>CAWBOS010000001.1:0-256528 GCA_963790475.1 uncultured delta proteobacterium
AAACAATCCGCCAATATATTAAAAAAGATCATAAAAACAATCGTTATATAAATTTTATTAATGACCCGATTATCCACAAAAACAGTTGCCCTTATAGTTGCTCACCCCGATGATGAAACGTTATGGGCCGGCGGAACTATACTGTGTCATCCCTCATGGCAGTGGTTTATTGTTTGTCTTTGCCGGGGAAGCGATAAAGAACGTGCCCCCAGGTTTTATGAAGCATTACAAGTTCTTAAATCGGAAGGGATCATGGGGGACCTTGACGACGGACCTGAACAGAAGCCGTTGGATGAAAAAGAGGTTGAGCGTGCTATACTGGACTTATTACCTTCGAAGCATTTCGACCTGATAATTTCCCATAATCCATCCGGAGAATACACAAGGCACGCCAGACATGCGGAAACAAGTAAAGCAGTAATTAAGCTTTGGCATGCGTTCAAGATATCGGCAAATGAACTTTGGACTTTTGCTTATGAAGATGGTGGTAAGAAATATTATCCAAGACCTATAGAAACCGCACCTATTTGCCGCATACTTACGAAACGGATATGGCTGAGAAAATACAGCATAATTACAGAAACGTACGGATTTGAAAAAAGCAGTTTTGAAGCAGGAACAACACCGCGGGCAGAATCATTCTGGCAATTTACAAATTCGTCTGATGCTAAAAAATGGCTTAATAATGGAGGAGTTTTAGCATGAAAGTATTGGTATTATATGATTACCCTCCTTCACCCGGAGGGCTTGCAACCCAGGGAGATCTTCTATACAGGGGACTTCTTGAAATGGGTGTTGATGCCCATGCAGTTCATTTCGAATCAGCGCAGGAGAAGGAATGGTACTATCGCTGGTTTGAGCCAAATATTGTTGTTGGTGTGGGTTATTGGGGGCACACACCACAATTAGTGCTTCACCCGCAACGGTATGGCGTGCAGCCGGTACCATGGCTGGTTGCTGACGGTTATATTGCAAACTACCAGGAAGTTTTGAATGCTCTTCCACTTATCCTGGTAACGTCGAATTGGGTAAAGGAGATGTATGTCCGCGACGGGATCAATGGCAATAAAATCGAAGTGTTACCTGTAGGCTGCGATACGGATGCTTTTATCCCTTACAACAAGGACAACCCGAAAATATTGGCTGTGCGCAAAACGCTGGGTGTTTCACCCGATCAGATAATGATTCTCACTATTGGCGGCGACTCCGCATCAAAAGGTGCACAGGAGGTAATGCAGGCGCTTGCTATCATTGATACTAAAGCGCCCGATTGGAAATATGTCTGCAAAGTATGGCCACAGCCGCGAACCAGGCTTCAAAACCTGGCCGATCTGGAATTGGCGACACATTTAGGCATCGAAAAAAATGTTACCTATGCAACCAGCATCATTTCACGAAATTTCATGCCTTACCTGATAGGTGCCTGCGATATATATGCTGCGCCTTCGCGACTTGAAGGATTCGGAATGTCGCAAGTGGAAGCCGGAGCATGCGAAAAACCGGTTATAGGTATTAAGGCTATGGGAATGCTTGATACGCTTATCCATGGCCAAACGGCATTCCTGGCAAATGTAGCACAGAAAATTATTATGAACGAAGTCATTCTTGGTGACGAATCGGGCTTTGAAGATAAACACAGAGTGATATTTAAAGTGCCCCGGACGGTGGATTACCGTGCAAGTGTTCATGATATTGCCAACTATTTGATGGATCTTATGACTGATGCAGCATTGCGCGAAAAGATGGGCAAAGCAGCCAGAGAGCGTGTAGTGAAAAATTTTGACTACCGCGTTGTTTCAAAACGGTTTGTAGAGATAATGAGCGATAAGTTGGGGATAAAGTAATTTGAAAATTAAAACCGTGCAAACTGCAAACTGGCAAGAGATAGAAGAGGCCAAGAAGGCCGCCCTTGAAGTGTTGCTTCATAATGCCCACGGACCATATCACGGACTCCCACGTACGGCAGGCTGGGGGTATCCGGAGCCATATACAAGGGATTTGATGTTTTCAATTCTGGGAATTGCTGTTTCTGAGAATCAGAAGCTAATAGAGAGCATTCGGAGCGTATTGGAAATATTGGCAAAAAATCAGACAGAACATGGTCATATCCCTTCGCTGGTGCACGACAAAGAGGACCGTGGGGCAAGTGATACCACTCCATTGTTTTTGCTGGCTGCAGGCATTTTCAGAAAAGTGTCGGGTGAATTGGACTTTCTTGATGAAGCAGTTGAAAAAGCCCTGATCTGGATGGAGTATCAAAGCCCGTCAGATCGGTACCTGGTTGCCCAGCAGCCGACAAGCGATTGGCGCGACGAACAATGGGTTACCGGATATGGTTTGTTTGTGAACACCTTGGTATATAGCTATCTCCGGCTTCTGGGCAACCACAAAAGAGCAGACAGGATGCGCCACGAGATGAGCAGGTTTACTATCACTGCAGGGACAATACCTCATCATGTCTACGAAGGTCTTGTGGTAAAACATAAGCCCCACTATGCTTTCTGGTCCTATAAAATTTATAGCAGCGAACGGTTCGACCTGCTCGGTAACAGTCTGGCCATTCTCTCCGGAATAGCGTCACCCTCGCGGGCTGTGAAAATGATTTCCTGGATCGAAGAGGAGTGTGCGGGCCTGAGAAAAAGAGGTGAATTGGCAGTTGATCTGCCTCCTAATTTCTTCCCCTTTATTAAACCTGAAGATCCTGACTGGCAGGTGCGATTTTCAGTATATAACAAACCCGGAGAATACCATAATGGAGGTATATGGCCTTTTATATGCGGGTTTTATGTGGCAGCCTTAGTTGCTGCTAAAAGGTACACGCTCGCCGGGGAAAAGCTCGTGGCGCTTACCCATAGTATAAAAATTTCCAATACCAGGAGCGTCGATTTTGGATTTAACGAATGGCTAAAAGCCCAGGACGGGAAAGCTCTGGGGCAGGACTGGCAAACCTGGAGTGCCGCACTTTACCTGTATGCCGTAAAATGCGTTGAAGAAAAAAGAACCCCTTTTTTTGATGAGATACGATATGGTTCCATATTATAAAGATTTCTTCAAAAAAGAGTATTTCCCACCAGAGGCGATAAATGTGAGTAGAATAACTTTTTGTTAGAACCTGCTTTTTTATGGGAAGAGTAGAGAACAAGGAAACAACAGGATCAAGAAGAAACATAGGGTGAACGGCAAGGGGACAAAGGGGGTCATCTGAAGAAAATGGGGATATGCAGGGCGGGATTTTAAAATTGATTATCGTTTGTAATGTAGTATAAATAGCCAAAATTTAAAAACAACATTTCAGGAAGAAGCAAAAAGCTAGGGTCATTTGACCCCGTCTTTTTCTTTCATGGTGAAACCATATTTTCTTAAAACCGGCGAGCCGGATTTATTTATTTAACTTCTTCCTAGTTCTGCTTTTTTATCAAGAATAGTCCAATGAATCCCGTACAAAGCAAGCCGCTTACGGACCAGGCGCCGATGCTGGCGGCCTCAGGAAAAAGGTATAAAACCAAGGCCCCAATGGCTGGACCCATAAAAAGACCGACTCCGATAGCCGCTTCATGAATCCCGGCGTTAGTGCTTCTTCCTTTAGACACGTTCATGGAATAGTACAAGGAAGAGTAATAAATCAGACCGATGGACGCCCCGAAGCAGACTTCCGAGATTATCAAAAGGGGGATGGAGGAAGCCGTCAGAAATCCGAAAAAGGCAGCGATCATCAATAAGGAAGCGCCAGCCGGCCATTTAAAGCTGTAATGCCATCGCGCCCAAGGCCAGAGGATAGCAAAGGAGAACAATCTAGCAAATAACCATAAAGAACAAATAATGCCTGCTTTACCGGTTGTAAGTCCCAGTTTTTCGGCAATGGAAGGAATAAGCGGGATAACTGTATTGATGGCCACATAGGAGAAAGGATTGGCAAGCCACGCCATTCGCAAAAAAAGACGGTTTTCTCCCATACGGGTCATTAAAGAAACGGTGGCATCATAGCTCATTTCATTTTTTTCATCGGAATTTTCTTTTAACCGTTGAGTTGATCCATAGGCCAGGATAATCATTTGAGCTAAAATCAGCAAAACAGGCAGCCAGAAAAGGCTTGACATGCCTAGTGTCTCGAGTAACAGACCTGTCGTAAAATAGCCTACGGCACCGCCGGCCGCCCAGGTCACATTAAAAAGACCTACATAATCGGCCAACCGATGGCCCGCTCGTTCACTAATTAGGGCTTCCAAAGCTGGCCAGGTAAAACAGATGCCGATGGTCCAGCCGCCATAGGTAAGCACCTGGACTGCCGATATCGGGATAGCCAGACCGGCTAAAAGAGACAGCGCAACGATGGAATAACCGCTGTACAAAGCTCGAATGCAGCCACGGCGTTCGGCATATTTCCCTCCCTGCCAGGCGGCCAAGACATAAAGACCTCCCCCATAAGCCGCGGTTATCAGGTTTTCAACTCCGCCAAAGCCGAAATCCCTCTTCAAATAGAAGAACAAAAAATTGGAATAGTAGACCGCAGCGTAAGAGTTGATAAATTCGATCAGATAAAACGCGGCTTTGGCCTTAGAAATCATCACTATTTTCCTGGCAAAATTGAAATTAAAATTTGTGGTCGGAATTCTATCTTCAGCCCTTGATTGGCTTTTATTTTATTCTGCTCAGATAAAATGAGCTGATATTATGTCTATCTCAAACTTAACATGAAAAGTAAAGAAAGATGGATAAGGATTTGCTTTCTGAAGGTGAGTATAGGAATGCGAGCGGATAGGGGCGAAGATGACTTGATATGATCAGCTTTTCCCTAGAATGGGACCATAAAACAAGGGGGAGGCCTTAAAGGATTTGTGTTTGTACTCCTCTATTTTTTACATATCGGAGTTTTGCATGTTTCAGGAAGCTATGCTTCAGTTGAACCCCCCTGTATATATTCCTACGGTTGAAATTATCGCCTTTTTTGACCTCGGCCAAAATTGAACATTTTTCAAAAGTCTCAAGGACAGGTCTCAAAGACTGCAGAATAAAAACAAAAAGATGATTCAGCCTTTTTCCCCTGCCGGTGGGCAAATCGGGGGAATAAAAAAGGCCATTTCAGTATATCTGCCTTTATTTATTCCCCCAATAACCTGTGCTGTATAGTTTTCTGATTCCCACATCCAAGATAAGAAGCAGTAAGGCGACCAGGGTCAGGTAAGGCCAAAGGGGTGGACCGACCTCCTGGAGGGCGCCATCGGTCTTGAAAAGCCCTTTGGGTGGGCTATTGACGTCAAGAAGACGTCCGCGGGTCAAGGTGGCCAGGGAGGAGAGCAGCTCCTGATTCACCCCGACTTCCCTGAATTCATCCGTATAAGGGACACCGTAACCAAAGATCTTTGGACCGGAAGGGCCTCCTTCGGAATCGGGGGAATAGAGACTCAGATAGTAAACTCCCACCTCTTCGGCCTGAAAAGCCCCTTCATATCTTCCCGGGGCAATCTGATTTATGGGGACGATAGTATTTTTTTTGGAAGGAAAAAGGACATCCATCTTCAGATCAAGAAGGTTTATCAAAAGCCCCCGATCGTCGGTTACATCCATCAGGAAGTAGTTCCATCCACCCTTCCGCTCCATGGCCACCTGGTAGTTCAGAGGGGTTTCTTTTTTCTTCGCCCATTTGACCATCTGGGAGACAAAGGCCCCGTAATGTTCCCAGAGGATCCAGGACTTCCCCCATCTGGGAGAGAGATCCGAGGTAAAGGCAACGCTCCGCCCCAGCCCGTATTGCCAGGCGGATAAAAGGGGCCCTTCCCCGGTCTCGAAGAGGATCATAGCCCCCGGCTTGGGATAGGTGATTATCTGTCCCTGCAACAGAGGCAGGTCCCCGGTAGGGATACCTTTGGTCAGGTCAGAGGCCATTCGAGCTTTGGGTTTCAGCGTTTTTTCAACAATAACTTTTTTAGCGGCAATCTGAATTTCACTGATGAAAATTCGAGGAATTTTTTCCGAATCATCCGTATAATAACTGCGACCGTTTCCCCATTTGGCGATGTTTTTCATCAGGTTGATATCCGCGTCATTGCCAACGGACACGGTGGATACCGTTATGCCGGCTTCCCGCATGGAACGCAGCAGGGCTGGGAAGTTCGCTTCCTGGGTGAGTCCGTCGGAGAGAATGATCACGTGTTTCTTAAAGGCTTTCATTCCCTGGAGAACGCGGGAAGCTTCCTGAAGCGCCGGGTAAAGATCCGTTCCTCCGCTCTCTTTCAAGGTCGAGAGCTGCCGGGCGATTTTTTGCCTCTCCTTGGCCAAGGTCATGGGAACGGTCCATTGAAAAACCCAGTCAAAGGCCAGAATGCCCACCCTATCCTGGGGATTGAGCGTCTCCACCGCCCAATAGGCAGCGATCTTGGCCCCTTCCATCTTATTCATCTTTTCCAGGTTCCCGGCCATCGATGCGGATTTGTCGATCAGAAGGACCAGGGCAAATCCCGGAAATTCCATGCTGGTCGGGACATCCATGGAAACCGGCATGGCCTTTTCCACCGGGGTATTGAGATACCCCCCGGCGCCAAAGCCGTTTAATCCGCCGATCATCACCAGACCCCCGCCCATGTCTTTGACATAACGTTCCAGATTTTCCAGGGTCGCATAGGAAAAATTCCGGCTTGGAACATCATGAAGGACGATGGCGCCGTAATCAAGAAGGTCATAAAGCGATTCGGACAGATCGGCGGGGTCTTTTTGAATGACGGTGAGGCCCTGTTTCTTCAGCGCCGCGCTCAGGTGAGAGGATTTTTCAGGATGGTTGGTCAGATAGAGTATCCGGGATTTTTGGGTCCCCTGGGTGAAGGATAATCCCTGGTTGTTTTGAGAAATACCATCCAGTGGAGCATTAATGACCGCCGTGTATAAGTAGAGTCCCGGATCCTTGATCACATCGTTGGAGCGAAAAGTATTTTTCCCAGCCCGAAACATTACTTCCTCTTTCCGGAGCAGCCGGCCGTTTCTCAAAAGGATCATTTCTCCGACACCCTCATAGGTGCTGGAGATAATGGCCCTGATTTCAAACGGCGTCTGGAGGGCTGCAGTCGGGGGCTTTCCAACTTTTCCATAAAGACCTCCTGCCCCCGGAACTAGGATGACAGCGGGGCCGGAAAGATCTCAATACCGAGAGATTTGGCGAGATAGGCCGCCTCCCTGGCCTCCTTCCGATTCTCATGGCCGTCGGTAAGGAGGACGATCCTGTTTTTCCCCGACTCCGGAAAACGACCTATGGCCAACTGGAGGGCATCCTTGATATTGGTGGCCTTGGGATCGATTTGTGATCTGAGATCGGAAGGGTTAAAGTCATTTTTCAATTCTGTTTCCAGGGAGGCCTCTTTCCCAAACAGGATAAGCCCCGCCCGATCCTCTTTCCCCATACCGGAAACGGCCTTTTTCATAAAGGTAAGGGCTTTGTTTCTCCCCTGGGCATTGATGCTCTCCGACAGATCCAGGACGAAAAAAAGATTTACATGATCCGAAGAGTTCAGGAGCCTGAGATCACAGAGGGCCAGAACCAACAGCAAAAGCAGGAGGGATCTCATCCCTCCGAAAAGTAACTTTTCCCTGGAGGAAAGTTTCTGGAGAGGGGTTTTTCTGAAACCTATCCAGAGCAGCGGGATCGCTATCAGGGAAATCAGAAAAATGGGTTTTAATAATGTAAAGGGCATTGGCTCAGTTTCTGATTCATTTAATAATCATTGACCCTGTATTCTGAAATCGGATAGTGAATGTGCCTTCCCTTAACGTCGATTCAGCCAAAGGTAATACTCCAGAACCAGGAGGACGAAGGCGACCAGGAGAACCAGGAACCAGGTCTGAACCGGGGTCCGGACGGTATCTTTTCCCGCTCCGGGCCGGTCTGGTTGCTTTCCCAATCCGGAAGGGTCAACCCGGATATTGGATTCCGATTCATCAAACAGATTTACGGCAAAATAGGTTCTTTTCTCTGTTTCCAGGACCGTATAGACTCCAACCTTCTCGGTATGCTGGAAGGGAAAGGGATTGGATGGTACCGGCTGTCTGACCCATTTCCCGGAGGGTAAGCCGATGAAAACCGATTGTGTAGCCGGTCGCAGATACAAGGGAAAGGGTTCCCCGGCTTTTACCTGCAGGGGCGCAAAAGAAAACTGATGGGGCTGGAGCCATCTGAAGCAGTTGGTCATGAGCACGGGGAAAGCTACCCGGAAGGGAAGATCCGACTGCTTCAAATCAAAGTTGATGAGGATGGCTCTAAGTCTCTCTTTTTCATAGGCGTAAATCAGGCCCTGGTTCCTGGCCTCCAGAAGTGGCTTTATCCCTGTTTCGGTCTTCACTAATGCGGCCGATCTGATCTGCAGCGTCCCCAAATCAAGATCCTGCATGACCGGATGACTTCGATCCCAGTCCAGTATAACTGGATTGTCCTGAACGCCAGTCTTGGTGATGGGGATCGAGGGGGAGAAGGCGTTGATCATCAGGAAGTTCCCTCGCTCGGTCGCCGGAGGAGAAATACCGTCAAGGATGATGAGATCGTGGTTTTGGACTTGCTCCTCCCAGGAAGAGGGATTGATCTCCTTTATGGTATCGACCCTGAAGTGAGGGTAGGCTTCCAACAGGGTCTTCAGAAAGTAATTGCCACGGGTGACCATCAAAACCGATAGTTCTCCGGAAGGCTGCAATATACTGTAGGCCTGATTGTCCAAGGGAAAATCGTCCTGAATGTCCAGAGAGGCCTTGGCGATTCCGCTTCCGGGTCTTAAAAGGGGGAGGAGAAATCGTTTTTTTTCCAGACCCTTCAGTTCGACCCTTTTCTTAAAGACGGTTACCTCCCCAATGGTCATCCGAATGGGGCAGACGACCGGGTGGGGATTGAAGTTCTTAACCTCAAGCAGGGCCTGGTAGAGATCAGGGATTCCCGGATCGGGCCGGCATTGGAAGTTGGTAATGCCAACATTGGTTTCCCCTCCCGAAACAATAAGGGGATGTATTTTTCTGTGTTTTTGAAGAAGGCGGTTGAGTCCTTTTATGGATCCGTCGGTAATGAGGTAGACCATGTCCTCAGACGCCGGCTCAACGAAAGAGAGGGCCAGATAGAGGGCGCTGGTTATATCTCCGGAGACATCTAAGGGCTGAAGACCCTCAATCACTTCCCGGAGGCGTTTCTTGTCTTTTGAAAAAGGGGACTTTATTTCAGGCCGGTTGCCGGCTACGATGATGAGCATCCTGCTTTCATCGGAAAGTCCGCTGATCAGCCGCAGGGCTTCCGCTTTGCCCTGGTCAAACCGGATGCCCTTGGTCGTCCTGGTTTGCATGCTGGCGCTGGAGTCCAGGATCAGAACCACATTCCCTTTGACAAGGGTCGGACGTGTCCAGACGGGTTCGGCTAAAGCCAGGGAAGAGAGGATGATGATCAGGATTTGAAGTAAAAGGGGAAGATTCTTCATCAGGGACTGAATCCGGCTCCCCCCACGGGCCTCTTTCATAACTACCTTCCAGAGGAAAAGTCCGGTCACATCCACTTCTCTGGCCTTGGGTTTGAGGCTGTGAATGATAAGAAGGACCGGGATAAGTCCCAGAAGAAGAAGCCAGATGGGGTTCAGGAGCTGCATTTACTTCTCCCTGCGACCTTTGAAAAACGCCCCCTTTTGTGCAATTTTAGTGTCAAACTCAAATCTTAATCCTCGAAATACTAATCAAACCTGTTTGAAATTGGGATGGTCATAGGGGGTCTTGTTTTTTGAAGTTGTCCAAAACTCGCCTTTCTATTGCATTAATGTTCCCTTGGCCAGATAGTCAAACAAGAAGTCCTCAAAGGGCATGCTGGTATCCAACAGATAATATCCGATCCCTTTTCTAAGGCAGAATTCCCTTATGTCCTGCAGAAACTGCTCTATCTTTTTCCGGTAAAGAGATCTGAGATCATTGCTCAGGGTGATCCTTTTGGTTTCCCCGGTCTCCATCTCTTTGAGGATAAGATATCCGTCCAGGGAAGGGAAAAGCTCTTCATGGTCCAAAACCTGGATGAGGGTGGTTTTGAATTTTCTTTGCATCAGGGCTTCCAGCCCTTTTTCCACCCCCTGGGTATCCAAAAGATCGCTGATGATAACCGCCAGGCCGGGTCTGGTACAGGTGGAGGCGAAATCCGTCAGAGAGGCATTCAACCCGGTTTCCCCGTTTGGTTTCAAGTCCGTTAGATAACGCAAGATGGAATGATAGGCCTTTTTCCCCCTTTGAAATCCGAGGGATGGGCCAACGGAATCGGCAAAAGAGACCAAAGCCACGTGGTCCAGATTGGCGATGGCAATATAGCTCAGGGCCGCGGCTATTCTTTTGGCAACCAAGGTCTTGGGAGGCTGTCCATAGGCCATGGATTTGCTGATGTCCATGAGGACATGAACCCTCAGGTCCTCTTCGGAGCGGAAAAGTTTGAGGAAGAGTTTGTCGAGTCTCCCGTACACGTTCCAATCCACATACCGGAAATCGTCGCCCACCTGATATTTTCGGTAGTCCTGAAATTCAAGACTAGTGCCGCTTCGCCAGGATCCATGCTCCCCTTTTTGGGGCCCCTTCATGACCCTCCCGGCCAGAAGTTTCAGCCTCTCCAGTTTCCTCAGAAAATCTTCGTCCAGGAAATCTTCCGTTTCCATTGCCGTTACCATCCGTTTTTTTATTCATTTTCAGGCTTACTTTG
Source organism: uncultured delta proteobacterium (assembly GCA_963790475.1). Classification (GTDB taxonomy): domain Bacteria; phylum Desulfobacterota; class RBG-13-43-22; order RBG-13-43-22; family RBG-13-43-22; genus RBG-13-43-22. The sequence goes on from CAWBOS010000001.1 coordinate 10,682, forward strand.
GCAGGCTGTTGATGATTTCCTCAACAATCTCATCGGGGTCTATCCCTTCGGCTTCCCCTCGGAGGTTGAGGATGATTCGATGCCTCAAGGCGGGCTTGGCCACTGCCCTGATATCATCCAAGGAGACGTTAAAACGGTCCTCAAGAAGGGCCATGACCTTGCCGGCCAATACCAGGCTTTGCACACCTCTGGGACTGACTCCATATCGAACATATTGCCGTGCCTTGGGGACGGAATCTTTTTCTTGGGGGTGGCCTGGCCATCACCATCCTTACGGCGAAGTCTTTGACATGGGAGGCCATAGGGACCTCCCTGACCAGGGACTTCATCTCCAGGATGGAGGCGGCTCCCACCGTCTGAGAAAGGACCGGCAGGGCCTCCTCTGTGGTTTTGTCGATGATCTCCAAAAGTTGATCCGAGGTGGGATAATCAATTTTGAGTTTGAAGAAGAAGCGATCTACCTGGGCCTCCGGGAGAGGATAGGTGCCTTCCATTTCCAGGGGATTCTGTGTGGCCAGAACAATAAAGGGCGGATCCAGGGGATATTTTTTACCAAAGACCGTGACGGCCTGTTCCTGCATGGCCTCCAGCAGGGCGGACTGTGTCTTGGGGGTCGCCCGGTTGATTTCATCGGCCAGTATGATCTGACCGAAAATGGGCCCCTGGTAAAATTCAAAGAAACGGTTCCCGTCCGTATCCTGATTGACAATGTTGGTACCGACGATGTCCGCCGGCATAAGATCGGGGGTAAACTGAATTCGGGAATACTTCAGGTTAAGGACCTCTCCCAGGCTCTTTACGATCAGGGTCTTCCCCAGACCGGGGACCCCTTCAATCAGGGCATGGCCCCCGCAGAGCAGACAGATGAAGACCTGCCGGATGAGTTGCTCCTGCCCGACAATAACCCTGGAAAGTTCGGCCTGAAGCTGCTCCAGGCTCTTTTTGACCCTATCCGCTTGTTCATTGATTTTTGTCATCCTGCTTTTTTCCTTTTTCCTGCCTGATGGATAGAAAATAGTGTTTAATGTATTCCCTGTACTCCTGGGGAATCTTTTCTTTAACGAGAACCGCTTCCATTTCCCTTCGATAAGAAGCGGGGATCTCCGGCGGGATTTCCTCCCGGCCAGTTTTCGTATTTCCAAAAAGGGGTAAGGCTCGTACCTGGAAAGAAGGTCCCGGTTCCGGGCCTGAAGGCCCCCCCCTTCTTTAAAGGAGGGACCCTTTCCCCCCTTGAGTTCAGAGGGCAGGAGCCTTTCCCCTGTTCCCTTTGTAGTTCCGGCTGTGAAGCCATCGTCATCATCCCGGCCTTGGGGTCGTTTTCCCGCCTTCCGTTCTTCCTCCGTCCCTTTCCCGGGCGTGGGAGGCATGGGGAGCCTGGTCTGTTCTTTTTCCAGGGCAAGAAAGGACCTGGCCTCTCCGGAAGATTGTTTTCCTGAATTTTTCCTGGGTTCTCCCTCACCCGAATTACCCTTTCCCCGTTTCGACAGGAGGGATCGTTCGTCACCGGTAGGTTCTGAGGGGATGGCCTGGTTGATGGTCTTGTCCAGGAACTGCTCTAAATCGAGTTTTTCACCCATACGGGAGATATCTTTGGCAATGGATTCCGGGAGACCGCCTTCAAAAAGGTCCTTTAATTGCTCGGTCAATTTCTCCAGGTCCTTGGTCGTTGTCAGCTCTTTGGGAATGGTGAAAGGGTTGGCCGGTCCCGGGGAACCGTGGGCATTCAAGTCCTTTTCCAATTTCCGGGTAAGGCGAAGGCGTTCGGCCAGGGCCTCTTTTTTCATCTCGCCCAGAATGAGGAGCAGCTTCTCCGGTTTCATGGATTGACTCTGAAGGTCCTTGGCTATTTCCTCCAATTGTCGGTAAGGCTCCCCCAGGGACTGGTCATTCAATCCTATGGTTTCGCGGATCTTCTCTTTGGAAAATCTTTCTATGGCCTTACCCGCTCGGGCGAGCCTTTCCTGTGTTTTTTCCCCTGCGGGTTTCAGTGGGGAAAAATTAAAGAGGCTGAGCCCCAACAGGATGAAGGCAAACAAAGGGATAAGGACATAAGCCGCGGAGAAACCGGGAGGATAGAGTTTGTTCTTCGGGAGCCCTTCAAGGACTCCCCCGGCATCCGCCATTAATTCCTCCCTGAACCGGGATTCCTTTCCCGATTGCCGATATTCAAAGGCGGTGCTCAGCCGTTCTTTTAGTCGGAGTTTGGAATCGATTGCGATTAATTCCGAAAGAAAGTCCTTTCGGGTGAGCCGGTGGAACAATAGGGACAGTCCGAAGGAAAGCAGGGTCAAAACCGGGTAGATGGAAATGCCAGCCCCCGGGAAATAAAATATTTTTTGAAATCCAAGGGCAACCGCATTCAGGATCAGGGAAAGGGCGAGGAACCAGACTGTCAAGGAGAGAAGTCTCCTTCTTTTTCTCCACCTCAAAAGGGTGTCAATCCTTTCTTCAAAGACGGAGTCGCCGTTCACAGGGTACCCCTTTGGCGGTTTTTCGCCTGATGATCCATTGATTGGCCAGTGAAAAAATCAGAATGGCTGAGAGCACCACCAGGAAATAGGGGGAAGGGGTGAGGATGACCGGTCCGATGGGCACTCTTTCCCCATAGTGGAGTTTAACCAACAACAGGACCGGATTTAGCGACGGCGCGATAAAAGCGGTGGCGAATAGAAAAAGGACATAAAAGGCCCGCGCCCCCAGATATCCGGACACTCGCCATCTTCCCCAAATCAGAAGCAGAAAAAAGGAAGCCTGACGGCATAACAGGGAAGCAGTAAATAGAATGGCCAGGCCCAGAAAAAAGGCTTGCAGGGAAATTCCGCTGGCAGTCGCTCCCAGGATCAGGAAGGGGAGCATCAGAAGGTGGAATACCAGGGTGTGAAGCACGGAAATGGGAAATCCGTAAGATAGATAACCCCGTTCTTCCTCGAAGGTGATGAGGCCCTCCCTTTCCAACCTGGCGAAGAAGCTATCAGGAATAATTTCCCCTTGAGCGCAGCGGAGATTCAGATAGGAAACCATGATCAGGCCGCCGGCAAAAGTAGCCAGGAAGGTCTGAGGAATCCGGAAGCCTTCGAGGTAATGGGAAAGAGACCTGAATGGCCAGGTAAGGACCAGGATGATTCCCAGCACCCAAAGACATCCCATGGTAATCGATACCATGCTGGAGGAAAAGATGGGGGCCAGATCCCTTTCGCTCTCACCAAAAATAGAGTCCATTTTCATGAAAGCCCCTCAAAGAGTAACAGGGAATTTCGGGGTTCCCGGCAACCCGTTCTTCCCCCGGATGCTTTAAATATTTCCTGATCTTTTTTCATCATTCAATGACCGGTCATGTTTCCAAGGGGATTTCCCATTCCAGCAGACTGACACTGTCCGGGAAGGCGGTTTTATTCTTCAGGGGTTCCGGAAATATCAGTGAGTCGATCCGGCCGACAAGAAAAATCCGGTCTGTTCTTGATTGGTTTCTTTCATGAATAGAGATCCACAAGTCTTTGGTTAATTCCATTGCTATTTTCTTTCGAAAGAACCCGGGACCATTCCCCGGTCCGGTTTTCAGGATAGCCTCAACCTCTTTGGAGGTAAAGGTATTTTTCGGGTCCAAGTTCTTCAGGTTCAGACTTTTGGTCAATTTTTCCTCTGCGCCAATATTTCCGAAGGCAAAGAGATGGCCCCCATAATAAACATTACAATTCATGATGGGAAAGGAGGAAAGGTTTTCAACGGTAAGGAACAGATCCTGTTCACGCAATTGGGCTTTAGCTTGAATGGGGAACTCCCCGAAGCCGGATAGGGAAAAAAAACGATAAGACCAGCGATGAAGGGGAAAGAGGAGGGAACGGGTTTCCCTGGATTCATGGAGGGCATAGTTGTGGAATTCCTCCAGGTCGGCATGCTGTAATGGAATGTTGTCCAACAGTAGATCGTCGGGTCCCAGGGGAAGTCTGAACTCCCCGTCTTTTTGGGTATAGATGCCCAAATAATATTTCCATTGAGCCAGGGGTGGTCGGCCGCTGACTTTCATATGAAGGATCCCGTTCATTGAAAGTCTGTATTTGGTTTGGGTCAAGAAACCTAACCCGAAGCAGGTCGAAGAAAACAGGAAAATCACCAGACCGAGAAGAAGGAGGGTCTTTAATACCTGTTTCGGTTTGGTTTGAATTCTTTTCAGGAGAAAATTTGCCAGAAGAATGTACCCCAGCAAAAGGGGAAAGAGTATCAGGAAGGAAGGAAACCGGGCCGGCATTGTCGAAAGCAGGAGAGAGAAAAACTTTTCTTCCTCCGGATGAAAGGGAACAGTCTCCGCTGCTGGTCCCAGGCGCAATATTTTTTCCCAAAAGGCCCCCTTGCCGGGCCAATCCCTGAAGGAGGAATCCGTAATGTCAAAGGCAAAAAATAAGATTTTTCCCAAACCAATCTTTTTTTCGAGAATGAGGGAAAGATCCCTGTCCCGGAGCAGGGTTTCAGCCTGAGGGGCGGTTACTTTCAAAAGCAGGAAAGGATCCCTGGACACCATTCTGATACCGCAAAAGGCTTGCAGTCCGGGTATCTCCCGGACCCGTTCGAGTCCCACAACACGGAGGGACATGAGATGCCCGAGCCTCTCCAGGGAGAGGGAGGTTTCGTACAGACTTCCGGCCGTGATCACATATCCCCCGGACTTTATCCACTGGGTGATACCGGCGAATTGTCGCGGTTGAAGTTCTTTCCACAGGCCCGCTTTCAGAATGAGGCCTTTGACCCCATGATAACCATACCAGGTCTCCGGGAGAAAACGGATCGGTGTATAAACAGACTGGTATTCTTCGGTAACCAGCGGCGACAGGTCCTTGAGATTTTCCCCGGCAAAAATCAGAAGAGGTTTGATGGTATAGTGTCCCCGCAGGTTGATGGATTTGGAAAGGATGATTTCTTTTTCTTTTCTTAGTCGAATGATCAAGGGATGCACATAGGAATCGATGAGGATGGTAAACCCATAAGTTTTTTTGGAATGGGTGGGGAGATCCACGTCCAGGGAATAATTCGTGTGGGCGATATCATTTTGATACTCGCTCCCGGAAGTTACCACCACTTCCAGTTGCCCCTGGATGCCCTGGCGCCCGTTTTCGATCACCACCGTCAGCGGAGTCCATTCCTTAAGTCTGAATACTCCGTTAAAACCTAAAGTGGGTTCCATTTCTATTGATTGAGCAGGCGCGGATTGGGGAAATAACAGGATCGTAAAAAAGAAGAACAGAAAAAGAAATTTAATGAAACATCGGGAGATACTAAAACCCATCTCAGGGATGCCCTTTCAACCAGAGCGCACTTTGAGAGAAAAATTGGATAAATGTTTTCTCTTAAAAAAAAAGTATAAGGAAAGTAAGAGGCATTATCAAGGGGAAAAAAAGGAGGAATACAAAGGGGCTTGATGGTGAGGGGGCTAAAAATTTCAGGAAAAATAGTCTACCGGCCGGGTATCTTTTTGAGTCGGGTCTCCGAGGGTTGTACCTTTGGCAATACTTGAAGGAGAAAATACCTGTTGAAAAAAATCAGGAATGGGGTAGCATAACACCCTCAAGACTCAAGGCCTGAGAACCCGAAAGGAATTTCTATAACTACGATGGACCGGACTCAAAAAATTATTGCCGGGGACCTCCGGGCCGTGGCTCGGTTGATCCGTGATATTGACGACGGCCTGCCTGAGGCCAGAGTAGTCCTGAAAGAACTCTATCCTCATACCGGTCGGGCCTATGTCATCGGGATTACCGGATCGCCGGGGGTTGGCAAAAGCACCCTGGTGGATCAAATGATCCAGAATCTGCGCGCTCGCGGGAAGACCGTCGGAGTATTGGCTGTGGATCCCACCAGCCCCTTCAGCGGCGGGGCCATTCTCGGCGACCGCATTCGTATGCAGCGACACAGCACCGACGAAGGGGTCTTCATTCGCAGTCTGGCCACCCGGGGTCATTTCGGCGGGCTCACGCCTTCGACCCGCGGGGCCATTGCCGTGTTGGACGCCATGGGTAAGGATTATATTTTGGTCGAAACCGTCGGAGTGGGACAGGATGAAATAGAGATCGTCCGGGCCGCCCACAGCACTCTGATTGTTCTCATTCCGGGCCTGGGGGATGATATCCAGGCCATCAAGGCCGGCATCCTTGAAGCCGGAGACCTCTTTGTCATCAACAAGTGCGAACGGGAAGGAATGCAAAAAACCCGGCAGGAACTTCAGATGATGATCGAGATGGATAAAAAACACAAAGTGAAAGCGGGCTGGAAGCCGACGATCTTTGCTACCGAAGCGGTTAAGAACGAAGGGATTGAAGAATTGATGACCGGGATTGAAGAACATCGGGCTTTTCTTTTTCAAAAAGACCAGGCCTATTTTGAACGGTTTCAAAGAGACCGGGCGCGAATGGAACTTTTTGACCTGGTCAAGCAGGATGTTGTGCAGGCGGTCATGACCCATCTGACCGGTTCGGGCCAGTGGGATCAATTCATTGAGGAACTGGTTTGTAAAAAAAACGATCCTTACAGCGTAAGCCAACAGATCATCGACCGCTATTTCGATGAGTGCAAGACTGTTTAATTTAAAGATAATTCAAAGTTCAAAATTGACGAACTCCTAAAAAGTCGTCACCCCTGGCGAAAGCCGGGGTCCAGGTGGCTTCTAAGTGATTGAAGCTCCTGGATTCCGGCTTTCGCCGGAATGACGAAATTGGACTTTCAGCGACTTTTTACGAGACCATCAAAATCTAAAGAAAAATATTTCAATTGATGCCTTGAATATTAAAATATGAGAGGAGAGACCGATGAGCAGTAAATATCCATCCCTGTTTTCGCCGATTCAAATAAAAAACCTGACCTTGAAAAACCGGATCACCATGGCCCCCCTTTACCTGGGGTATGCCAATCCGGATGGTTCGGTCAGTTCTTTACTCCTCGATCATTATCAGGAAATGGGCTCTTCCGGAGTTTCTCTGGTTGTGGTAGAAAATATAGGCATTGATCCCCTGGGCATAGGTTCCCCTTTTACAATGCGCATCGACGAGGAGCGTTTTCTCTTCGGCCTTTCCGGACTGGCCAAGACCATCCATCAACAGGGGACCCTGGCCATTGCCCAGATCAACCACGCCGGTCGTTACGCCTATATGCCCGAGAAAATTGCCCCATCCCCGGTCGTCACCTTTGGCTCCGTTCCCCGGGAGATGAAAGAAGGTGATATTGAACAGGTCATCAAAGCCTATGCTACAGCGGCCGGCAGGGTCAAGGAAGCCGGGTTTGACGGAGTGGAACTTCACGGCGGGACCGGTTATTTGCTGGTCCAGTTTCTTTCTCCGCGAACCAATCAACGATCCGATGCCTATGGCGGGTCCTTTGAAAACCGGATGCGTTTTCCCCTGAGAGTGGTTGATGAGGTTTTAAAGAATGTGGGGCCGGATTTCCCGGTGGGCTATCGTTTTCTGGCCGATGAATGGCAGCCCGACGGGTTGCACCTGGAAGAAACAACCCTTTACGCCAAAGAACTGGAAAAAAGAGGTATTGCCTACCTGTCGGTCATGGCCGGTACCTATGATGTTTTTTTTGATCCCGATTATCTGCAGAAGGAAAAAGAAGAAGGGTATATGGTTCCTTTTGCCAGGGGGATCAAGAAAGCGGTCCCTCATATGCCGGTGATTGCCGCGGGAAGGATTAGAACCCCGGGATTTGCCGAGCGGATCATCAAAGAAAAACAGGCTGACCTGATCGGGCTGGCCAGGGTGTTATTGGCCGATCCCCTGTGGCCCAAGAAGGCCCTGGAGGGCTTAACGGAGCCATTGGTCGCCTGTGAACCTACCTGCTCTTTGTGTATGAATCGTTTGGCCGGCGGGAAACCGGTCTTCTGTTCCCGATGGAGCAGGGCCCGTCAGAAACAGTTTTTGGAACGGATCGGAGAAAAGCCAGCCAAGGATTAGATTCTTGAAATTTCGAAAATTACTTCTTTCGTATTTGTTTAGCTTTTTGAAATTATGAATACTTTTTTGAGATGAACTCGCAAAAAGCTACCGAAGCCCGCATTAGTCATTCCGGCGAAAGCCGGAATCCAGTGATTTTAAGTAGTTTTAATCTCCTGGACCCCGACTTTCGCCGGGGTGACGCCTTTTTGCGAATCCGTCTTATGAGAGGATTTACAGGATTACCCGGATCTCTAAGCCTTTCCGGGAGAAAGGCACAAACTGTATCGTCCTGCCGATTAAAGCCTTAGTTCCCACTTGAATCGGATCAAGGTTGCTCAGGGTCCTCCGGGACCTGAGCAAATAACATGTAAATCCTGTTAATCCTGTCGGATATTTCTTTTCATAAGTTTAAAATTCCACCTTCTTCAAAAAAAGGAATAACCATGAAACTGTTCGAACCAATAACCATAAAAGGGATGACCTTAAAAAACCGTATCGTCATGCCGGCCATGCAAGTGATGCTGGGTTTAAAAAACCGGCGGGCCCGCGCCTTTTACCTGGAGCGGGCCCGGGGGGGCGCAGGGGCGATCATTATGTGCGCTACCTCGGTGGACCTTTTTCTGGAAGACGAGGCCTGGGGCCGGCCGGGTGGAGCGCGTCGGTTTATAGAAAGCATGCAGGCCATCACCGAAGAGATCAGGAAGGCGGGGGCCAAGATAGGCATTCAAATCTGGCACGGAAACCAGCTGCCTCCGGGAAACGGCGCCTCTGTGGTTCCCGGCGCGCAATCGGTGGCCCCTTCGGCGGTGGATGACAGGCGGGCACTGACCAAAGATGAAATCCGGTCCATTATTCAAAAATTCGGGTTGGCTTCGGCCAAGGCCAAAGAAGCGGGGTTTGACTTTGTCGAAGTGCATGGCGCCCATGGGTATCTGCCCTGCCAATTTTTTTCAGGGGCGGATAACCGGCGCCGGGATGAATATGGCGGGGATCTTCAGGGAAGAATGCGTTTCGGTCTGGAGCTGGTCGAATCCATGAGAAAGCAGGTCGGAAAGGATTTCCCGATTTTCTATCGCATCGGGGCCGAAGAGAAAAGACCGGGCGGAATCACGATCAAAGAGAGCCAAGCCTTTGCCGCCAAGCTGGAAAAGGCCGGTGTCGATGTCTTTGATGTCTCCATAGGCCTTCCCATGGGCCGGAACGCCTCACCTACCAAGCGGGCTAAAATGGGAACCTTTGCCCACTTGGCCGAGGCCATAAAAAAATCCGTTTCTGTTCCGGTGATGACTGTGGGACGGATTAATTTGCCGGAAGTAGCGGAGTCGATATTAGAAGAGGGGAAGGCCGACCTTACTGGTATTGCCCGCCAGTTGCTGGCCGATCCTTATTGGCCGAAAAAGGTTCAGGAGGGCAGGGTCGAAGAGATCGTGGCCTGCCAATCCTGCAATACCTGCTTTATTCCCATGCGGAGTGTTACCTGGAAACCCGGTAATCCTATTTGTGCGGTCAATAAAGAGGCGGGCCGGGAAGTGGACCGCTGATAACGGGAAGGCTCCTCGAGGCCGCCTGATATTTTTATTTATAAATTACCACAGCCGGAGTTATTTTTATACAACTTCGAGGTGTTCAGTCCTTCACATAATACCCGTATTCCTTGGCGTTGACATTGGTTCTCTTTTCCCGGCCCAGGGTCGAACTGGGAGTCGGGCCGTAATCATGTCCGGGCCAGACCACGGTGTCCTCCGGCAGCTCCATAAGTCTGCGAATGGAGGCGCCGAGAGCGGGACGGCTCCCACCGGCCAGATCCGTTCGGCCGCTGTCGCCGACGAAGAGGGTGTCACCGGTGAATAACTGGCCTTCGGCGTAGAGGCATAAGCCCCCCGGCGAATGCCCCGGAGTATGGAAAACCTGGAAGGTGATCTCCCCCACCTGGAATGTTTTTTCATCTTTCAACCGGATATCGGCCTTGGAGTCTCCCCTTAGAAAATCATCCTCCAGGGCATGCATGACGATTTTGGCTCCGGTCAATTTTTTCAAAGCCCCATTCCCGTAGGTATGATCTCCGTGGTGATGGGTATTGAAGATATATTTAATGTTAAGGTTTTCTTCTTCCGCTTTGGCCAGGATAATATCCACATCCCCGCCCGGATCAATGACCATGGCTTCTCGTGTTTTTTCACATCCGATGAGATAACTGAATACCTCCCAGGAACTTACTGGTATTTGCTTAACGATCATATTGACCTCCGGTTTTTAGACAGGTTTGATAGGCCGTAGCAATGTAGCGCTTTGAAATAGGGTGGAAATAATCCTGACTCCAGATTCCAAAGGCTAAATCCCCCTCAATCCCCCTTTTTCAAAGGGGGAAGCTTGACTCCTCCCTTTGAAAAAGGGAGGTCGGGAGGGATTTTGAGGGTTTTTCAAACAGCTAAATTGATACGATTCACTTAATTTATTATCATCAGACAGAGTTTCAATCAATATATTTTTGTAACAATTTCCTTTAAATTGAGATATCATAAAAGACTGAATTCATCCTCCTGATCAATAATAAAATTTTGAAGGTAATCGATTATGAAAACCAGAGGATTACCAATTGTCTCTTTGCTATTCACCCTTTCGTTAATCTATCCCCTGATAACCTATGCCCAGGACCTCAGTCCGATCCGGCTCTTAAGCCCCAAACCGATCACTCTGGCCCAATCGGTAGGATATCCGAAGAAGTGAATCAGGCCAGGGACATGGGTTTTCGACAGGAGGGAAAATGACTTTCTGCCCGCATTGCGGAAAAGGAATAGAGGGGGGGGATATTTTTTGTCCCCAGTGTGGGAATAAGATCGCTTCGCCGGCTATCGATCCTGTAAATGACCCCATTGCTGAAGAAGAATTGAGGACTTTTATTGCGAAGGATGCCGATCACTATATTTATAAATTCAGGAATTTTTCAGACCGGGGGACGAGTAGCTTTGCCGTTACCTGGAACTGGCCCGCTTTTTTTCTGGGGTTTATCTGGATGCTCTACCGAAAGATGTACCTCTGGGCCTTGATCGCTTTTTTCATCGCCTTTACCCCGGTGGCCTTTCCGCTGACCATGGTTGGGTGGGGAATTGTCGGCAATTACCTTTATTATTTGCATGCCCGGAAAAAAATACTGGAATATAGATCCAATCAGGCTCAAATTCCCGGTGCCTTTTCCCTGTCCGACTTAGGGGGAGTGAATCGCTGGGTCTGGTTCGTCGGCTTCATATTCTTCCTGTTTCTTCTGACTATGGGAATTTTGGGATTCCTTCTTTTCCTCCATTTGATGGAACACGCAGGGTTCGTTGCGCCGGACGTTATTGAAATCTAAAGGCCGTCCCTTTATTACTTTGTTTTAAAGGGGGGCCCCTTTATATTACCTCCCTCTGCCTCCCCAATCCCTTAATAGCTTCCGGGACCCTTCTGTTTGCCGCCGAAGACCTTATAGGTGTACGAGGTGTAGAAGATAATCAAGGGCAGCAGAATGGCAGTGACGATCAGCATGAACAGCAGTGTCTGGGGGGAAGCCGCCACTTCGGTTACCATAGCCGGGGAAATCACATTGGGGATCATCTGGGGGTACAGGCTGACCGAGACCCCGATGAAGGAAAAGAGGATCAGGACAGCATTCCAGAAAAGGGGTGCCTTCTCCCGCCGTTTAACCAGGCTGAAGAAAAGCATCATGAAGGCCCCGGCCGCCAGGAGGGGAAACAGGGCCACCATATACAAGTCCGGCACCGTGGACCACTTGCGGGCCATGTGGGGATGGAGGCGGATGAGCCACAGGTATACACCGGCGGAAACGAACAGGGTGGCCAGGGAGGAAAAGAGGGCGATAGCACCGGCTGCGCTCCTGCAGGGCCCCTTCGGTCTTCAGGATCAGGTAGTGGGCCCCCAGCATTACATACCCCAGGAAGACCCCCAGGGTCACCAGGGCTGTAAAGGGATTCCACCAGTCCCAGACCGAACCGATGAACCGGTTCTGGCTCAGGCGTACCCCGCTGAGCAGGCCTCCCAGGGCCAGCCCCTGAGCCAGGGTGGCGATCAGGCTTCCCAGACCGAACAGGAACTCCCAGGTGCCCGGTCTTTCCGAATGCTCCCGGAAATCGAAGGCCACCCCCCGGAAGACGAATCCCAGCAGCATGACCATGGAGGGCAGGTAAAGGGCCGAGAAAAGAATGCCGTAGAAAAGAGGGAAGGCGCCGAACAACATCCCTCCCAGTACCACCAGCCAGGTCTGGTTCAGGTGCCAGATGCCGCTGATGCTGTCCATCATCAGGCCCCGGTCTTCCTGGCCCCGGGTCATCAGGGATATAATCCCCACCCCCAGATCAAATCCGTCGGTCAGGGCATAGAACAGGAGTAAAAAACCGATAATCGCCAGCCAGATAATGGGTAATAATCCCTCCATAAGATTTCTTTAGTTTTGCCTCCTAGATTATTCAAAAGCGGTTTGTCATAAGCAGGCATCGGTGAAGCATCGTCCCCCTGCCTCCGGTTCGAGCTTAGCAAAGTACTTTTGGCGAAACCATTAATCCTGATGAACAGGTAAAAAGTCGTCAGCCGGGTGAGAACCGGGGTCCAGGAGTTTTATAAGCATATGAATCTACCGGATTCCGGCTTTTCAGGCTGTATCACAATTGCATTTATGTCATTCCGTGCAAGCGAAGCGCGACATGGAATCCGGTATATCCAATAAATTCTGGATACCGGCTTTCGCCGGTATGACGACTTTTATGGCACTTTAAGTAATTAAGACACAGCCTGTTTGCCGGAATGACAAAAATGGACATTCCTCGACTTTTTACATGTCCGTCAATCCTCGAGGCCGGTTTTTTTCAAGATCGGGAATCTTGCAATTCCGGACCCCGGCGTATGATCCGGGCGGCGAAAAAAATGACCGTCAGAAACAGTAACAGATAAATCAAGGCGAACAGGAACATGGAACCGCCTATCGGCCAGGCCGGCAGAGGACTGGCCGCCTCGCCGGTCCGAAGCACCCCATAGATGATCCAGGGCTGCCGCCCCACCTCCCTGGTCACCCACCCGGCTTCCATGGCCAGATAACTAAGCGGCAGGGCCGCCATCCAGGCCCTCCAGAGGGTTTTTTGACCGGAGAGGATCCCGGGCCGCAGCCCACCCCGAAACCAGACGAAAAGTGTGTACAGCATAAGCAGGAAGAAACCGAACCCGAGGGCCACCATGATCCGGAAGCTGTAAAAGGGAAGCCAAATGGGGGGCCGGTCGGATTTCGGGAAATCACGCAGGCCGCGCACCTGCCCGGTCAGGGAATGGGTATCCAGCACGGACAGCAGATAGGGAATTTGAATGGCCCAGCGGTTTTCCTCCCGGGTCTTGTCGGGCCAGGCCAACAGGTTCCAGGCCGCGGCGGTCCCCGGCCGGTTCGTCTGCCAATGGGCCTCCATGGCCGCCAGCTTGGTTGGCTGATGCCGGCCTGCCGCCAGGCCCGAACCATCTCCCAGGTAGATCTGGAGGGGGGTGATGATAATGGCACCAATGACGGCCGCTTTGAAGGATCTCAGGAAGAAATCGATGTTGCGGTTCCGGTAAAGGTACCAGGCACTGATCCCGCCGATCACAAACACCGTGATTTCCAGGCAGGCCACCCACATGTGGGAAACCCCCCAGGGCATATCCGGATTAAAAATGGCCTCCCAACTGCTTTTCAGCAGGAAGCGCCCCTCCCGAAAAGTCCCTCCGGTCGGTGTATGCATCCAGGAATTGGCGACCAGGATCCAAAAGGCCGACAGGGAGGAGCCTATGGCCACCATGGCGGTGGAGAAGAGGTGCCAGCCGGGGGAGACCTTTTTCCACCCCCAGATCATGATGCCGAGAAAGGCGGCCTCCAGCATGAAGGCCATGGTGGCTTCAAAACCGAGAATATGCCCAAAGACATCACCGCCGGCCCAGGAAAAAAGGCTCCAATTGGTTCCGAATTGAAATTCCAGGGGCAGTCCGGTGACCACCCCGACGGCGAAGTTGAGAATAAACAACCGGGACCAGAAACGGGCCTGATCATAATAAAGTTTATTCCTGGTCTTCAGGTAAAGCGCTTCCAGGAGCACGAGGTACAGGCTTAGTCCGACCGTCAACACCGGCCATATAATGTGAAACATGGCGGTGAAAGCGAATTGCAGTCGGGAGAAAAAGATCGCTTGGTTCATGTTAAACGCCTTATAACTATCGCCGGTTTCCCGGAGTCAAAAAAGCTTCTCAGGCAACCAGTTCCTTCAGGTCCTTCTCCTCCAGATGGAATTCCCTGGCCAGATGTCCAAGAGTGGCCCCGGTCTGTTCGATAACTTCTTGCAGATATTCTTTCAAACTCGATTGTTTTTGACAGTCGAGGAAATAATTCTTCAGAAGGAGCGCTAACCCCTCGGATGGTATGGTGTACCCTTTTTTGGTCGCTTCTCTTTCCCCAACACTCTCCGGGATGCCGAGGACCACGATCTTTTCATCAACCACACTAAATCTGATGTTATGGACCATGAGGCAACTGCTGAAACGGACCTCCGCTCCGGCCTTGGTATAGCTGAGACCGATCTGCAATCGGTCCGGGAACTTCGGCAACAGGTATCTGACACTCACCCCTTTCCGGGTCATGTCCCCGATGACGTCGATAATATTTCTGGTCATCCTGATATCGTCACCGGAGGGCGGGGTGCCGGTGATGCAGCCGATGATCTCCTGTTTGGCGCCAAACATGGCATCTACCAGGGAGAAAAAGTATTCCTGGCGGGTCAGGACCTTGGTGAACCTCCCAACCTCCCGGAGCAGATGGTCTCTCCTTTTTCCCTCGTGAATCCCGTAAATCAGCAGTATGACAGTCGCCAGGAGAAGCACGGATTCCAGCAGCAGAAGCCCGAATTCAATAGTCATGATTTAGCCTCCGGATTGTGGCCGGCGGTCCCGGTCTCGCAGACGCCAGCGAGGGTTCAGGGCCGAGCGGCTTCCGGTTTTTCTCCCTGGGCCGGCATCTTTTCCGCATACCACAGATCATTGTGCTGCTTGGCCCAGACGGCATCGACCGAACCGGTCCACATGGCTTCGAAGGTGCCCTCTGCGCCTATGGTCCCCAGATAAACATGACCGAAGGAGGCGGTGATAAAAAGCATGGCCACCGAGGCATGAATGATGTGGGACACCTCCATGGTCAGACGCGTCTGACCCCAAATGGGGAAATCCATGATGATTCCGGTGATCCCTGAGGCCAGGCCGAAAATAAATACCAGCCAGAACCATCCTTTCTCCCCGCCGTTGATCCTTCCCGTATGGGGCCGTGGTCCGCTGCCGAACATGCCGCCCAGGGTCTTAAACCAGGTAAGGTCATCCTTTTGGGGGATGTTGTAGCGGAACCAGATAAGGATTTCTAAGAGGATCCCCACCAGCAATAAAGGACCGCAATAATTATGCAGAAACTTGGTCGTCTGTATGAATCCGGACATGGCCCAATGTCCGAAAATCGGTATCAGCAAAACCCGCCCCAGGAGCATGCTTAATCCTGTCAGGGCCATGACTACAAAGAGGAGGGCCGTGTACCAATGCAGGATCCTCTCCCACAGGGTGTATCGTTCGACTTTTACCCCGGAACGCGGCTGTTCCAACCGGTCCTTGCCGACAAAAGCGTAGAAAAGGACCATTCCCAGAAGCGCCAGAATAATAATCCACTGGGATCCCGGGACCAGGATACCGTTTCGTATCTCCCTCCAGTTCTCACCACTATTCAGGATCAAAACTTTATGTCCTTCAGAGGTCACCGAGGTATAACCGGGGATGCTATGTCTCACCGCGCGCCAGAAATTGGCGTGGGGATTGCTCAGGTCCGCTCCCACCGCCTGCTGCCAGTAGTACATTCCACCTAACACCAAAAGGAGCAGCATAGTCCCCGCCAGGAACCTCATCCTGTGTATTCTGGTTTGATTTAGCATGAGGCCTCCTTTTTAGCGGTCGGTCTGCACTAATTTCAAGCGATCGATCAACTCCTGTTGTTTTTGCTCAGCCAGAAGGGGGTCTTTGACGCCTTTGTAAGCCCCCGGCTTATGAATGGTTACCTTTCGGGATTCGGAAGAACATCCGATCGACCCCAGAAGGAGCAGGATAGCCGCCAAGATAGTTCCGATGCCTTTCATGGGTTTACTCCTTTTTTGATTTAAAATTGTAGGCCGTTTCCCAACCCCAGGTCTTAGGGCGGCCTCCCCGTTTGGTAACCCGCTCGATATAAATCTCCGAAATGACATCACCGTCTCCACCCAGCAGGGCCTTGGTGGCACACATTTCAGCACAGAGCGGCAGCTTGCCCTCAGCGATCCGATTACGTCCGTATTTTTGGTATTCTTCTATCGACCCGTCCGGCAGGGGTCCTCCCGCGCAGAAGGTGCATTTGTCCATCTTGCTCCTGGAAGCAAAGGACTCCTGCTCCGGAAACTGCGGGGCCCCGAAAGGACAGGCATAGAAGCAATAACCGCAGCCGATGCAGAGGTCTTTGTCGTGGAGGACGATCCCGTCCGGGGTAGTGTAGAAGCAGTCCACCGGGCAGACCGCGGCGCAGGGCGCGTCGGTGCAGTGCATACAGGCCACGGATACGGATTTTTCTCCAGCTTCACCGTCTTTCATGGTGATGACGTGCCTCCGGTTAATGCCCCAGGGCACATCATGTTCGTTATTGCAGGCTGTCACACAGCCGTTGCATTCGATGCAGCGTTCGGCATCGCATAGAAATTTCATCCTTGCCATGGTTCGTCTCCTTGTTAGGCCGGTGTGATCCGGCAGAGCGTGGCTTTGGTTTCCTGCATCTGGGTCACCGAATCATAGCCGTAGGTGGTGGCCGTGTTGCAGGCCTCACCCCGTACGTAGGGGGCCGTCCCTTCTGGGTACTTGTCGTAGAGGTCTTTGCCCTCGAACCACCCCCCGAAGTGGAATGGGGTCCAGACCGTGCCCGGACCCACGCGCGGGGTAATCATGGCCCGCACCTTGATCCGGCCTCCTTCGGCACCCTCCAACCAGATATACTGGCCGTTCATGATGTTGGCATCGGCCGCGTCTTTCGGGTTGATCTCTGCGAACATCTCTGGCTGCAGTTTCGCCAGCCACGGTTCAGAGCGCTCCTCAGCCCCGCCCCCTTCGTATTCGGTAAGCCTACCGCTGGTAAAAATCAGGGGGTATTTGATGCTGTGATTGACCGACTGAATGGAGGCATAGCGGGTCGGCAGCCGCCAGTAGGCCTTGCGGTCGGGATAGGTCGGATATTTTTTCACCAGGTCGAACCTCGGCGTATACAAGGGTTCTCGATGAAGGGGGATAGGATCCGGGTAGGTCCAGACGTTGCAGCGCGCCCGGCCGTTTCCGAAAGGCGCGCAGCCATGCTTGATCACCACGCGTTGGATGCCGCCGGAGAGATCGGTCTTCCAGTTTTTGCCCTCGGCTTCCTTTTGTTCTTCGGGGGTCAGATCCTTCCACCAGCCCAGCTTTTTCAGGATATCCGAAGTGAATTCCGGATAGCCGTCCTTGATTTCGGAATTCAAGGAATAGGAGCCGCTGGCCAGGAGGCTCTGCCCATTGTAATCAGTCCCCCAGGCGGCCCGGAAGCAAAGTCCCCCTTCAGCCACAGACTTGCTCTCATCATAGAGTAGAGGTGTCCCCGGATGTTTCATTTCAGGTTTGCCCCAGCAGGGCCAGGGGAGTCCGTAATAGTCGCCTTTGCAGGGGCCGGCTTCGGCCTTCATGGTCAGCGTATCGAAAGTTTTTCTGTACTGAGCGTGCAGTTTCAACCTCTCTGGACTCTGGCCCGTATAGCCTATGGTCCAGGCCCCTCGGTTGATTTCCCTGAGAATATCTTCAATGAGTGGCTCATCATTGGTGACCTTGATATGCTTGCACAATTCATCGGCAAAGCCGAGCTTCTTGGCCAGTTTGTATAAGATCACATGATCCGGAAGGGACTCATAGCGGGGCTCGATGACCTTGTCCCTCCACTGCAAAGCACGATTGGAGGCTGTGGCCGTGCCGCTGGTCTCGTATTGCGTACAGGTAGGCAGGAGATAGGTATCGTTTTTCCGGTCACTCATGACGGCCATGTGTGTCGGGAAGGGATCGGAGATAACCAGCAGGTCCAACTTTTCCAGGGCTTTTTTCATCTCCGGACCGCGGGTCTGGCTGTTACAGGCATGACCCTGGAACATGACCGCCCGGAGGTTGTCGTTCTGGGAGAGGTTTTTCTTATCTTCCAGGACACCGTCGATCCAGCGGGACACCGGGATACCCGGGATGTTCATGGTATAAGCCATCTTGCCACCCCCGGCATCATACTGGCGGCTCATTTCAAAGCGGGATTTGATCCATTCATAATCGACGTCCCAAACACGCGCCCAGTGCTGCCAGGACCCTTCGGCCAACCCGTAGTAGCAGGACAGGGTATGGCAATTCGGCCCCACATCAGTGGCTCCCTGGACATTATCATGACCTCGAAAAATATTGGCGCCGCCACCGGTAATACCGATGTTGCCCAAGGCCAACTGAAAGATGCAGAAGAGCCGGACCGTGTGGCTGGCGATATGGTGCTGAGTGACCCCCATGCACCAGACGATAGTGCTGGGCCGGTTTTCAGACATGGTCTCGGCGATCTCGAGCACCTTCGCTTCAGGGATGCCGGTGACATTTTCAACCTCTTTGGGGGGCCATTTCCGCACTTCCTTGCGGATATCATCCATGGCGTAGACCCTCTTGGTGATGAAGTCCTTATCCTCCCAGCCGTTCTTGAAGACATGCCAGAGCAGGCCGTAAATAAAAGGGATATCCGTGCCGGACCTTATCCTGGCGTAAATATCGGCATGGGCCGCCGTACGGGTGAAGCGCGGATCGACGACGATCATTTTTGAGCCGCCTTCCTTGGCCCGCAGGATATGCTGCATGGCCACCGGATGGGCCTCGGCGGCATTACTCCCCAGAAAGAGCATGGCTTTGCTGTTGCGCATATCATTATAGGAATTAGTCATGGCCCCATAGCCCCAGGTATTGGCTACGCCGTCAACGGTAGTGGAATGACATATGCGGGCCTGGTTGTCCACATTATTCGTTCCCCACATGGCAGCGAATTTTCCCTGCAGGTAAGCCCCTTCATTGCTGGCCTTGGACGACCCGCAAAAGAAAAAGGAATCCGGCCCGGATTCTTTCCGGATCGCCAATAGCTTGCCTCCGATTTCGTTGATGGCCTGGTCCCAGGACAGGCGCGTCCAGGCCCCGTTGACCAGTTTCATCGGGAACTTCACTCGACGGTGACCGAAGCCGTGGCCCCGGGCAGCCGCCCCTTTACAACAGTGGGCCCCCAGATTGATGGGAGATTCAAAATCCGGCTCCTGACCGACCCAAACCCCGTTTTGCAGTTCGGCAATGATGCCGCAGCCCACGGAGCAATGGGTGCAGACGGTCCGTCGGTATTCCGTTTTAATACCCGGTTTGGGGAAATTTTTCTTTTCCTCCACAGTGGCCTGTCGCATGCAGGACAAAGGCAGCATCCCTATCAGGGCTCCGCTTCCCAGGACCACCCCGCCTCGAATCAGAAAGGTCCGGCGGTCGATCTCTTTTGGAGGATCAGGTTCAGAAGATATCCGCTGCAGCCACTTTTTATTGAATGCGTTCATAATAAGCCCCCTTCGATTGATGATTGACGATTGTTAATTGTTGATTGAAAAAAAGATCCAGGTTCCCGCGTTTCAATCATTTTTCATCAATCATCGATCAACAATCATCAGTGAATTTAAAGTCTCGCCGTTCGGTAATATTTTTTGATGTGTTCCGTTACTCGATATCCCTGCCCGGATTCTTCCGGCTGCGTTGGCACCGGCTCCGGTTTAGCCGCTGCCGGACGCCCCGCGCCGAGCAGAGCGGCCACACCTCCGAGGAGGGCCGTCATTTTAATAAATGAGCGTCGGCTACCCGTAAGTTCCAGTTTCATTTTTCTCTCCTTCCTTTTTCAAAAACAGGTCCTATACGACTAATAAGGCCTATTAAATTCCAAAAAATCAGCTTCTGATTCTAAAAAACAACCTCCTAACAGCCCGACCTCCCGATAAAATGCAGCCCCTTTGGCCGAATGCAGGTCCTGGAAAAAATTCGGTAGCCACCAGGAGATATGCTCTCGGAAAAAATCGGCTTGCGTTGCTAAAGGCACCTCCATGGATTCCTTGGAGATAAGGGCCATAACTTCACAGAGGGCCGCGGCATGATCTTCGGATTCATGACTTTCCGTCTGTCTGACAATACCCAGTCGAATGAGGTCGGACAGCACAGAGACCAAGGGCTTGGACTGGATCCGTCTTTCCTTATACCAGGAGGCATAGGGGATCATCTCGCCGCTCCCCAGGCCGACAAAAAGTTTGTCGTATTCTTCTTCCAAAGCGGCCAAAGGATAGTGGTGTCCGGCCTGACTAAGCGCCTGCAAAGCCTGCCCCAGCCTATCGGGAATGGCCTCATTCCAGTCAAGAGATTGCAGGACTTTTTGGAGCTCTTCCGAAGGCGGCCGGCCCAAAAGAGAGGCCAACAGAACATAGAGGTCGCTGCGGACTTGGGTATACTCGTTAAACCAGGAGGGAACATTCCGGTTTTTTAATGTTGATTCCATACTCTCATGTCCTCGGACTTCAGGGCATCTCGGGTACGGCAGGTGCCGCACATCCGTAAGCGGCGTATTTGCCGCTCTTCAACATACATCCAGTGGCCCAAGAGTTTTTTTTGCATACGATCAATCATGGCCGGCGTGGTAAAGGCCAGGCCGCATTCAATGCAGCGGAAAGGTTCGGCCCGGTGAAGAATCACCGTGGTTTCCACGGCCCCAAGGTCGCAAAGAATCCGGGGGAGCAGGTGAATCGCCCCTTCGGGACAGGTTTCCTGGCAAAGTCCGCATTGATGGCAAAGGGATTCTTGAAACTTCAGCGCCGGCTCCTGGCCACCGGCTGACAAAGCCCGGGAAGGACAGGCGGCCACACAGGCCAGGCACAGGGTGCAGGTACCGCCGTCGACGGTGAGGGCACCGAAGGGAGAACCAGGCGACAGGAGGAGGACCGGCTGGGTGGCGCCGGATTGATCGTAAAGATGCTGTACGGCCAGACGGACCAGCCCCCGTTTGTCCTTTCCGGGGGAAAACGTTGCCGGCGGCCAGGAAGATTCAATGGCCTGCCCCTCCATCATAGATGGCTTAAGGATATTTTCTACGGGACCAGGGCTTTCAGAGGGACCGATCACAAATCGGATTTTATCCTCTGACAGACCAAGCCCCTGCAGGATGGTTCGGGCGATTTGCATTTGGTGTTCCATGGCCTTTTTGATACCGGGGGAGTTTTGGGATCCGCAGACAATCAAAACCTCTCCGGCTCCATAGGCCAGGGCGGCCAGGGGCATCTCCAGCCCTGCGTGAGCGATTTGTTCCACTGCGAAATTAACCGCCTGGTCCCGGTCGTCTTCATCCGGCCCGGGCGATTCTGCTTTATTTTCCGTGTCAGAGATAATCAGGGTTGCCGGAAAAACCCCGCCCGAAGAGCGGTTTTGCAAGCCGCTCTGCAGCCGATTCAGCAGCGCCTCTTGAGACGGATCATTCAATCGGATGGCCTCGGCCGGGCAGACCAGGGCACAGCCGGCGCACCCCTGGCAGAGGTGATGATCGATGACTATTTCCCTTTCCTTGGAACTGATCGCGCCGAAGGGGCAGGTGTCCTGACAATAGGTGCAGTCATGTTTGCGTGACCGGCCATGGAAACAAACGTCTTTTTGATAATGGACAAACTGGGGTTTTTTAAATCGACCGCGCATCTGCGGCATTTCCGCCAAAGCCGCTTCGAGGTCGGCGGGGTTTGACCCGGGCGCGTAATATCCCAGGGGCAGAAGATCTCCCCTGTAGGAAGGATCAGGCTGAAGATCGAGGACAAGATCAAAATAAGCAGCCTGGTCGTCAGCCCCTTGGGTTAGATTCTTTTGATCCCCTTTTATGGTCACCATGGCCGAAAAGCCGCCAAATGCGCCGGTAATCGTCAGGTTTTCCGCCTCAATAAGGGCCGGCCGATCCGACCTGGGAAAGGGGGTATCTATGGAAGGTTTTTTGGTAATGACCAGGGTGCAAGTCAGTCGTTGCTCGCTGAGGCGTTTAGCGCAGGCAACAGCCCGGCCTTCCTCTGTATCAACGATCAAGGTCCGTCCTTTGGAGATCACGGTTAGCGGTCCGGGGGCCTTGATCGTCTCGGGGTCAGCGTTCACCAAAGCTGTCTTTTCGAAGGGCTCAGTTCCCGCCGCGGACAGATCGACACGGGCGCTTCGCTTCCTGCGCTCCATCTGATGGCGCATGTCCGCGGTAATAACCCCGCCGAGGGGCTGAAAGGATCGGTAGTTTCCGGACCAGTCGTTCAGCTCATCAATCTGGTTGAACTCGGCCGAATGGAAATCCAGGGCTGCACTATCTTTTGATTCATCAACAAATGGCGCAGCCGCTCCTTCTTCCCCGGTTTTAACCGAAGAAGGCGGGTTTTTCAACGGTCCGCTTGGCGAATCGCTTTCCTGTTCCATGAAAGAACCCTTCCTGGGAAATTTTTATTTCAGACTTATATCTTCTTAACTTAAGCCGTGTTTTAAAATTTTAACTGAAAGCCGATCTGAAACTTGTCGGAGTCGGTCAGTCCCGAATTGACCCGGTTATCCTGGTGCTCCCAGGCGACAAAGGGCATAAATTCCTTGGTGAAATCATAAGATAAACCGGCCACATAAATGGTTCTTTCGTCATCGCTTCGGTTGGTATTGGGGTCATAATAATAATACTTGCCAAAGGCCCGGAGCTTTTCCATACCGGGAATTCGCAAGAATCCGGAAACCAGATAGCCATCGCGGTTGTTTTCTTCGTTCGAAGCCCTGGTTCCCTTACCCCAATAATACTGCCCCATGACGGTGAAATAGGGATGCTGCAGCGAAATCTGTCCGATATTGACCTGCCAGGTCGGGAAATCGCTGACCGGACCGTTGCCCGGGGCGAAGTTGGTGTTGCTGTCCCCATAGGTCCCCACATAGGCCAATTGGAGACCTTTCAGGATGGAGAGCATAGGGAAGGGACGCACATAAACCAGGCCGGATATGACCTTGTTTTCATTGTTCTCCTGCAAATCAAACCCGGAGCCGTTGTAAATCCCGATCATCCAACCGCCCCATTTGCCGGCAAAGGGCTTGGCCGCGTACTGCAAATAGTCATCATCCATGTAGCCCCCGAAGACGCCCATATTGACAACTCCCAGGTCGGCCGTGGCCTGGATGCCCAGCCCGTCCAGGTAGTTGTTGCCCTGGACCCGGTAAGGCCAGATAGCGCTGTCGTAATAATCCGACGGGGTGGGGATCATTCCCAACATCGATTCCGTGCCCATGAGCTTCAGGTCGACGAAGGCAAATTTGATCCGTAACTCCAAACCGTTGTTGACATCATTGGGATCCTTGGCCGTAAAGAGATCGGAAGTGAAATTCATTCCCAGCCAGTCGTTGAAATCCTTGGTCAGGGTCACATAGGCCCGGTTCAGGGCAAATTGGTTGGTACTGGGGCCGTTGGCCCGGTTAATGGCATTCCATTCTCCGAAGATGGTGGTTCCGAATTTGAAACCCCTCAAGACTGGAGGAAGCCATTCACCTTTGTCGGTCTCCTTTTTTATGTCTTCTTTGACCTCGGCTTTTACTTCCTGCTTTATTTCCGTTTTCTCTTTCACCTCGGTAGATTTTGATTCTTTTAACAACTGATCGGCTTCTGCCTGGGTGATGATGTTTTTCCTGATCAACAACTCGATCAATTCCTTTTCGCCGGCCCAGGCCTGGCTGAAGCTGGTCCAGACGAAAAAGCCCCCTAAAACAAATAAAAAGCAGAACCATTTTTTCCAGTTTCGCATTTAATTTTTCCTCCTCTCCCAAGGTCTAAAGTGAAATCGTCTCTCACTCATGGTTCTTTCGACCGGCCCTGGAGGCGGGTTAACCCGTCCCGGGTTTGCATCTTCATTGCATACAAGGCTGATAATAATTTATGATAATATAATGGAAATTAAGGGAAAAAAGGTAAATACAGGAAAGGCTTTATTTTTTATATAAATAAGCTGTATTTTTCATTAGGACTAAAAAGGCAGGGGATTTTTTAACCATGCAGGCCACGCTCAATAACGGTTGCCTGCATGGATTCGGATTCGGGATCGGGGCTTTGGTTTTATTTGGAAGGTGAGGTTTCTCAAATCAGGCGATGGTACCATCCTCCTGAAAAACGGCGATATCATCCCAGGTATAACCGTACTCCAGCAGGACCTCTTCCGTGTGCTGTCCGAACTCCGGCGCCGGCAGGCGGACTGAGGCCGGGGTCTTACTCATCATCACCGGGTTGGCCAGTTGTTCAATCGTACCGCGTTCGGGATGTTCATAGGTGACAATATATCCGTTTTTCCTGGCCTGAACATCTCTTACCGCCTCCAGAATGGTTTGATTAGGCGCATAGGGTATGCCCTCAAGGAGGGGAATCCATTCCTCAAGGGTCTTGGTGGCAAATATTTCGGCAAAAGTCTTGCGTAAAGCGACCCGGTCTTCGGCACGTCCGTCGATGGTATCATACTTGGGGTTTTTGCTTAGGTCCTCCCGGCCCACAGCTTTGCAGAACTTTTCCCAATAGCGGTCCGGTTGCAGGACGATAAAAAGCAGGGAGCGCAGGTCCTTGGTCAAATATGAACCGGTCAGGGGACTTTTAGTCTTGGCCGCGTAAAAATCGGCTATCTGGGCGATGGCCGCCAGGGATTGCTGCTGCAACTCCGCTTCGGGTTCTTCTCGCCAGTCTCTTATATCCTTTCCGGTAATGAGGGCCCCGGAGACATCAAAAGACAGTTGATAGAGCCCGGTATGCAATAATGAAACATCTATTGCCTGACCCATACCGGTTTTTTCCCGGACATAGAGAGCCTGCACGATCCCATAGGCCAGGGCCAGGCCGGCTACGGTATCGCCGAAGGCCGGCCGGTAGGTGAGACAGGGAACCCCCGGCATAGAAAAAAGAGCATGAATTCCGGCCCGGGCCCAATAAGCGGTCGTATCATAAGCCGGGTGATCCTTGTCCGGACCGTTTTTACCATATCCGGTGATATTGCCCCAAATGAGCCGGGGGTTCATCTTGCTCAGGGTCTCGTAATCCATTTTAAATCTTTCCAACTCAAATGGTCTGAGGTTGCTGAGGAAGACATCGGCCTGGGCCACCATTTTATACATAATGGCCCGGCCGTTTTCATTATAGAGGTTAAGAGTCAGGCTCCGCTTGTTGCGGTTAAAAGCCTCCCAGTTGTAATTAAAGTCGGAAGGACTGGCACCTCCTCCCCCTTCTGTCTGAGCTTCCTGAAAACCCCGCCAAAAATCTCCTGTTAAGGGGTGCTCGACATGGATGACATCCGCCCCGAAATCTCCGAGGTGACGGGCGGCCATCGGTACGGCCGCCACCTGTGAACAATCAATAACCTTGATCCCTTCCAGAGCCATTACCATTTTTTTCCTCCTTTTGATGTTCTTAAAGCGGTTTAAAAAGAATTTTATTTTTTAATGTAAAGAACGGTAAAAGGATTTCAGGCCGGCCGGCTGGAGGGAAGCAGATGCCCGATATCTTTGATCAGGCTTTCCTCGATTTCCACCTGAAACGTTTTCAAAAATTTACCGACCATGGACCAGTAACCTATGGACAAAGTCAATTCCACCAGGCTTTCCGGGTCCAGGAATTTAGAGGCCTGGTTAAAAGTCTCTTCTGAGGGCTGATGTTCCTGAACGACTTCGTCGGCAAACTTCAAGATGGCCCGGTCTTCTCGACTGAAAAGCGAAGAATCCTGCCAATGCTCGATCTCTTCCAATTGCCCTTTGGTCACCCCGGCCCTCAGGGCGATGGGAACGTGCTGGGCCCATTCATACTTTGATCCGGTCAGAAAGGAAACCCGGATGATCACCAGTTCCCGAAAGTAGGCGCTGAGTTTCGATTTCATCAGCAGGGCGTTGCCGAACCTGGTGAATTCACGAACGGTACCGGGACTGTTGGCCACCATCTTCTGAACATTTAATACCCGGCCGTTGGCTTCCAGTTTGGCGAAGAAGTCCTTTATTTTTTGCGGGGCCTGATCAATACGGGCGTAAGGTACTCTGGCCATATGTTCCTCCTGTCATAGGCGATATAAAAATCCTGTTTCTAAGTGGCATCCCTTATCCTGAAGGGGCTGCTTCTTGATCCTTCCCATTGGACAAGGACTATGGTTTGATGAGAAGAGTATAGGGAAAGAAAAAGAGATGGTCAAACAGAAAAAAAGGCCGCCGGAGGCAAGGGTGTGAAGAAAAGGGAGCTTGATTCCCTCCATAATTATTTAGATTGACTTTAACTATTTGTTATGGTTTAAATAATTAACTCTTGACGATCCCCTGGAGAATGCGCCATGTCTGAAATTCCTGAACCCATCACCGCACCACCCAAGAAAGAGGAACTGGCCGGAAGGCTGGCCAAAGTCCGGGCCCTTATGGAAGAAAGGGAAATCGATTATTACATTTCCTTTGACCCGGTCAATATCTACTATCTCACAAATTTCGCCAACAATGTTCACGAGCGTCCTTTTATACTGATACTGCCCCGGAAGGGCACACCGACGATGCTCTGCCCTCTCCTGGAATCAAACCACGTCAAGACCCGGGCTCGATGCGCCTTAGAGTATGCCACTTATTACGAAGTGCCCTCGCCCAGGGGACAGAACTGGTTTGACGTTTATAAAACCCTCATTGACCACAAGGCGAAAGTGGGTATAGAATCAACGCTTCCGGTCGGCATTGCTCATGAAACACCAGGAAAACAGGTGGTGGCGGACCTCATCGAAGATGTCCGGCTGGTGAAAACGGCCTATGAGATCGGGCGCACGGTGCACGCCTGCTCGATCGTCAACCAGGGCCACCGGAAGCTTCTGGAAATCACCCGGCCGGGGGCCATGGAGATAATCATTTACGGGGAAGTCGTCCGGGAGATGATGGGAAAAACACTGATGGAAATTCCCCAGTCCAATCTTATTGTCTCCAAGTTTATCGGTGCCGTTTGGCCGCCATCCCTCTCTCATGATCCGCACATCGTCCCCACGCCCATGACCACCATGGAAGAGGGCGGACCTCACGTGTCCATTGTTACCGCGCAGGTCGACGGATACGGCGTGGAGGTTGAGCGGACCTTTTTCTTGGGACGGGTACCGGAACAGGCCCGAAGACCTTTTGATACGGTCATGAAAGCGCGGGCCCTGGCCTATGAACTGGTCAAACCCGGGGTCATCCTGGAGGAGATAGACCGGCGGGTCCGGCAGGTCCTGATCGATGCCGGATACCAGGACCGGATTCTCCACCGCACCGGACATGGTCTGGGAATAACCGGACACGAGGCGCCTTATGTAGCTCTCGGGGACTCCAGAAAGCTTGTGCCGGGAATGCTCATCAGCATCGAACCGGGCCTCTATATCCCCGGCGAAGGCGGTTACCGCCATTCCGATACCGTTCTGGTTACTGAGACCGGGTGCGTCAGACTTACCGATGCCCCGGATACCCTGGAGGGGCTGACCATAGCCCTTTAGACAAGATCAAAAATTGAACACAGGCTGGTTTGACGAGGATTTAATCCATTGATTCAGAACCGTCAGTCCGGCCTAAACACCTGAAGAAAGGAAAATGATCCATGGAGAAAAAATTCATTCATCCCGAAAAACTGGCCAACTTTCCCAAACTCTTCACCCAGGTAGTCACCGTCAAATCGGGGGAGACCAAGACGGTCTACATTTCAGGCCAGGTGGCCATTGACCGGGAGGGGAAGGTCGTGGGCCAGGGAGACCTTGGGACCCAAGCCGTGCAGGTGTTTGAGAACCTCTCCCACCCCCTGGAGTCGGCCGGGGCCAAGCCCGAGGATGTCGTCAAGCTGAATATGTATGTCGTGAATATGAAGCCGGAGGATGGGAAGACGGTGGGCCTGGCGCGGAGAAAGTGGTTTAACCAGGAGAACCTCCCGGCCTCGACGATGATCGGCGTTGTCTCTCTGGCCGCCTCCGACTTCCTGCTCGAGGTCGAGGCCATCGCCGTTGTTGGGTGAAAAACTGATATCCGGGGATAAGGTGTTTCAATCGTAGCGTCCCGGTCTTTTTTTTAGCATTTCGCGGGAAAGCAGGCCGAAGTTTTCGAAGAGGCCTTCCGGGCTGCTTCAACGCTTTTTGCATTAGGAAAAGTATATTCAGAAAGGGCGATAGTTAGCCATGGAAAGGAGTATCGGTTTCCTGGAGAGAGTTAGCGGGCATACTTACGATACCATATACGACCTTCTTTTCACTACGGAAAGGGTAATTACCCTCATAGTCCAACACCCGGCGGAGATGTCTCACCAATTCGGGATTACGGAGTTATTATTCGGCGGACTGCTGGCCGGAAAACGGGAGCGATTTAGCAGGAAGACGTCCGACGAGGAGAGGCTTAGCGCCTATGAGGAAAAGACCATTGATGAGCTGTTGGCCGGTCATCGTTTCAACTTCGAGATCCCCTATCGCATGGTCACAACAGTTGAGGTAACCCGGGGATTGTTCCAGACGCGTTTGAAATTCCAAATCAACAGTCCATTAACCACCGGACATACCATCCATTTCACCCTCGCTAAAGATCAGGTTCCTGATGCCCGGAACCTGTTGAATCGGGCTTTACCTTTAAAGATCAAAGAAAAATGAATTATTTTGATTTGACACACCCCGCTGGGAGGGGCCGGAACGAGTTGAAATTGCGGATTACCACTAAGTGATAGGGAGGGAGAAATGAAGGCGAAACAAACAATCCGGGGAGTTCTTTATTGATGAAATTCAAGGCTTGGATAAAGAAATATCTATTGACGGGATTAATCGTAGTCGTTCCGATTACGATCACCCTCTATATCATTCGGGCCCTGATGGGGATTATGGATGACTTCCTGACTTTTGTGCCTAAGGCCTATCATCCCGACACCCTCTTGGGATTTCATCTCCCCGGCCTGGGACTGGTTTTGGTAACCCTCCTTGTTTTTCTGATCGGCCTGTTGACCCGTAGTTACGCCGGTAAAAAGACGATTCAAATATGGGACCTGCTGGTCGGACGGATTCCTCTGGTTCGAAATATCTACCAGGCGATCAAGCAATTTACCGAGGCGGTTTTCAGCACCACCGGCAGTTATTTTAAGCAGGTGGTTATGCTGGAATTCCCCAGGCCGGGTCTGTATTCCATCGGGTTTTTGGCCGGACCGGCCGGAGGGGAATTGGAAGCCAGGGCCGGGCAGAAGGTGATGAGTATCTTTATTCCCTGCACACCTAACCCGACGACCGGGTATTATGTACTGGTTCCTGAGAAAGATTTGATGTATCTGGGTATGACCGTGGAAGAGGCCTTTAAACTGATCGTTTCCGGCGGATTGGTCATGCCCAACCATCATCAGCCCCCTGCCTTGCCGGACTGAGCTTTCAGGCCCGTTTTCACTCCCCGGAATATGAGGAGAATTCTATGGATACCCCCGACCTCAAGGATAATCAAATTATTTCTTATCTGTACCTGCGCATGCTTATCGGCGCCTTCGGCTTTGTGCTTCCCTTGTTCTGTCTGATCTATGGAATGATCTATGGCCTTCAGGATTCCATCAGTGACTATTATTACACCAGTCTGCGCAATGTTTTTGAAGGAATTCTTTTTGTGCTGGGCTTTTTTCTTCTGACCTATAAAGGGTATGATTCCAAAGACAACCACTTTGCCAATCTTGGATTTTTATTCGCCTTAGGCGTTGCCCTTTGCCCCTGCAACTATCCCTGGGCCTGGGTCCGGATAACGCATTTTACCTCCGCCTTCCTGCTTTTCAGCGTGTTCATCTATTTTTCACTGAAGTTGTTCACCCTGAGCGTGAAGCGTGCCGAGCCAACCCGGGAGAGGATTTTAATGAACCGGGTTTATGTAGCCTGCGGCTGGATCATGGTTTTCTGCATCGTCGCCATCGGCCTCAGCTATTGGCTATTGACGGAGGAGCTAAGAGTGGCCTGGAAAACCACTTTCTGGTTTGAAAGTGTGGCCCTGGTTGCCTTTGCCATCTCCTGGTTGACCAAGGGACATTTTTATCAGGAGTCATTTAAGTTATTCGGAAAGGTGAGAACCTTGTTCTTCCGGGCGTTTTCCCAATCGGGGTCCTGACTCCGGAGATTTCATGTTTCACCTGACACCGGAAGAAAAACCGGGGGTGGGAAAAGAGAAATTCGCCATGAAAAGAAAAAACAATTTTGACCGCTACCTTGAGGAACAATTAAAGGATAAAGATTTTGCCGATCGGTTCAAAAAAGGCTGGCCAGGCTTGGGATGTAGGTTTGAAAACCAAGAGAAGATCTGATTCTATCTCCTATCAATAATTTATTATCATTGCCTGACCCGAAAATGCCTGTTGACACCCAATGGCCTCCCCATTATAAACGACGTAGTTAACCCAATTCCATTTCAAAAAAAAGACCGCCAAATAATTTAAAAGGGGGAAAGAACTATGGATCTATTTTTAAAAGGAAAAGTGGCAATCGTTACCGGATCAGGATTAGGGATCGGTCGTGTGACCATCCTGACCCTGGCCGGGGAAGGAGCCAACGTGGTGGTAAATGACATCAATCAGTCCGTGGCCGAGAAGACGGCTGAAGAGGCCAGGGCGCTGGGAGTGAAGGCCATGGCTATAACAGCGGGTGTGGCCAACCAGGACGAAGTCAATGACCTGTATAAAAAAGTGATCGAAGAATTCGGCCGGGTGGATATTCTCATCAACAATGCCGGCCGGGGTGTGCATTGGGAGGCGGGGAAAACCCCTCGTCCCTTTGTGGAAACGGAGAAGGAAGATTGGGATTATACGGTGAACCTTTGTCTGTACGGGGTTTTTAACTGTACCCGAGCCGTTCTTCCGGGCATGATAAAGAATAATTACGGGAAGATTGTGAATATGATTTCCGATGCCGGAAAGACCGGGGAGGCCTTTATGGCGGCTTATTCGGCAGCCAAGGGGGGCATAATCGCTTTTCAAAAGGCTTTGGCCAAGGAAGTGGGGAAGTTTAATATAAACGTTAATGGTGTATCGGCCGGAGCGACCGACACGGAAAGGATACTTCAAAGTCGAGAGAAACTGAAGGCCAAAATGGGTGAGGAGGATTTCAAGAAGAGACAGGAGGCCATGTTGAAGAATTATCCGATTCGTCGCCTGGGTGAACCCATCGATCTGTCCAGGATGTGTGTTTTTCTGTCGTCCGACGTATCCAGACATATCACCGGTCAGACCATCAGTGTCAGCGGCGGATTCAGCATGATATAAGCCTGTCCGTTTTTGTCTGCCCTGTCCGCGGCAGAAGACTGGAGATTTGGCCTCGCAAAAACTGGAAATCGAAACTGTTAATGGTTGACGTCGACTTGGCCATGCTTTATGGAAGGAATGACAACGAAGGTCCTCAATCAGGGTGTCAAACGAAACCAAGACCGTTTTCCGGGAGAGTTCAGGTTTCAACTGACACTTGAAGAAAAACTGGAGGCGGTCACAAATTGTGACCACCTTTTATATTGGCAAAGGTGAAATTGAATTTAATACAACTTAGAAGGAGATATTGTGCAAAGAGTACTTGATGACATCAGGGTTCTGGATTTCGGGCGGTTCATTTCCTGCCCGTACTGCGGCATGATTCTGGCGGACATGGGTGCGGAAGTGATCCGGGTGGACCGGCCCGGTGGAGAAGAAGATCGAACCCACAGCCTCATAGGGCCGGACGGCAACAATTTGTCCTTCCCCAGTTATGCCCGGAATAAAAAGGGCATTACTTTGAAGCTTTCCCAAAAAAAACCGGAGGTCCGGGAGATTTTAGACTCCCTGGTGAAGCAATGTGATGTGGTGATTCACAATTTCACGCCGGCGGCAGCCGAATCCATGGGCCTTGCTTACGATCGTCTGGCGGCTGTAAAACCGGACATTATTTTAACGGCCATTTCCTGTTTCGGAGACGAAGGCCCCTATCGAAATCGAACGGGATTTGATTTCATCGCCCAGGCCATGTCCGGGGCCATGAATTGCGGGGGATTTCCCGACAAACCGCCCATAAGGGCTTTTTTCAATCCCATGGATTACGCCACTGCTCTGGCTGCCGCCGTCGGCACCCTTCTGGCCCTGCGCCACCGGGACAAAACGGGAGAAGGCCAGAAGGTCGATCTGGCGCTTTTAAGGACAGCCCTTTCCTTTACGGCCCCCATCATTGCCGAAAAGGAAGTGCTGGGACGTGACAGGCCCATGATCGCCAACCGCGCCCCCTATCTGACGACCACGGATTTATTTGAATGCCAGGATGGCTATGTGTTCATCGCCTCCATCATGAACAGTATCTGGAGACGCCTGGCCAGACTCATCGGTCATGAGGAACTCATCAATGACCCGGAGTTGTACAATGACCTGAGCCGCTTTGAACACCGGGACAAAATCGATCCCCTGGTGGCGGACTGGATCAGTAAGCGCACGGTGGACCAGGTGATGGCTGAAATGGAAGCCGCCCATATCCCCTGCAGCCCCTACTACGACCTGGGCCAGGTGTCCCAAGATCCCCACATTCGGGAAACCGGCATGCTGCCCTTGGTGGATATGGAGGTGCCCGGTCTGAAACCGTTGCCGGTCAGCCCCAATCCGATCAAGTTGTCAAAAACACCCGGGAGGATAGAAACCCGCGCGCCTCGCCCCGGAGAACACAATCTCGAAATTTACGGGAGATTACTGGGGTACGATAAAGAAACGCTGGAAGAATTGGCCGCGAAAGGGATCATCTGAAAAGGGAGCAGAAAGGGTGGGGTTTTTGTCTATCCGTGGCAAAAAACAGTTAAAATTTGGTTAAAACAGGCCAAGACAGACAGCGCTTGATGCCCCGGCTTTCCCATTCATGAGCAAGCTCTTATTAAAGGCTACCGATAATTTTCGGCTCATTTCAAGCCCTCTCTCTTACAGCCATAGATTAAAGCGTAACGATAATAATATTTAAAGAAAGGGACCAGGCGCTTTAAATTATCATCTAAAAAAGCGGCAAATTTCATTATTGGATTTTTCTCGGTGTTAAATAAAAAAACGGAAATACAACTCAGCGGGACAGAAAACAACTGATAGGAGATTAACTCTAAGTTGAAAATTTTACTGATAGTGCGCAAGTCGATGAATCGTAAGGCTTGCTCATCAATAGTTCTGGCTTTGGGGGTAAAATATCTGATCATTTTTGAGAACGGATTTATATCTAATGGTTCAGCAAACAGGATAATTCCATTAGGTTTTAAAACACGATTAAACTCGGACACCGCTTTATTTATATCTAAATGATGTAATACCGAAACTCCAAAAATGAGATCAAATGACTCATCCTGGAATTTTAACTCGTGGGCATCCATCAGATGGAAAATAGGTTTCACCCTGCTGCCCCCGGCAAGGGTCAAACCCAATTCCAGCTCCAATTCTGAAATATTGATGCAGTGCAACTCACCTGGACTTATTCCGATATCCTCAATCCAGGCTTTCCAGCCTAGAGCGCCTATCTCAAGACACATTTTATTATTACTATCAGGCATATATTTTTTCACGTCATTTAAGAGTTGGATATCTAATAGTTTAATTGAATGGGATAGAAGCTTATTAAGATTACCTCGCCTTACAGCCCCCTCATTGTACTGCTCTTGTTCCCTTTTGACTCTATCCCTATAATCCATTATCTCTTCTCTCCATTAAACTTGGGATATAGTTGCGGTTGCTAAGCAGGTAATCTTTACTTCGCTTCTATTAAGATTACCTCGTAGAAAGAGTCGAGAGGTACGCTGGAAATCAGGATGCCTTTACGAATCTTCTCTTAATTTCGGCATACTTGGCCAGGGTAGCCATGGCCCTTGCGGCAGCCTCCGGCGTGTTATAAGAAGTAATGCCGGCAGCGTCCATCGCTTTTAAAATCAGTTCATTGGTGAAAGCAATGCCGCTAAGCCCCACTGTGACCACAGGCTTCCCCAGTTTCAGCGGTATAGCCGTGAGTAATTCGGCGGCCCGGGTCAAAAGCTCTTTCTGCTCAACCACGGACGACCCGGAGGAATCAGCCCAGGTAATTGGCGTATTGCAGATAAGCCCGTTTATATAGTCCAGTTGAGCCATCTTGTTCAGAACACCAACCTCTTGAAGAGCGGTGCGGTTTGACCCGGCAAAGTCTACCGGGTTCGTTGGAGCAGGCGCATGGGGAGGAAACTCCAGGTCCGATATGATGAACTTTACGTCTTCCTCCTTCAGCTCAGGAACCTCCAGGCCCATCGAGACACAGGTATCAGCAAGGACCACGCACAACCCCCCGGTACCGAGAATTCCCATCCTGTTGCCTCCGGGTAATGGTTGTCTGGTGAGAATCGCGGCCGCATCGAGGAGGCTGAGTAATTCATCAACCCGGATAAAACCTGCCTGTCGGCACATGGCATCAAAAACTCTATCTTCACCAGCTATGGAAGCGGTGTGTGACATGGTGACCCTGGCAATAGACTGGTTTTTGCCCGCTTTGTAGATAATAACCGGCTTCTTTCCAGCTATTTTCCTGCCTGCGTTAAACAGCTTTTTGCCGTCATGTAAGCCCTCTACATACATGACCACGACCTTTGTTTCTGGGTCATCAGCCAGATACTCCAGGTAATCCGCTACATCCAGGTCAGCCTGATTCCCGGCACTGATGAAACTGCTCAGCCCGCAGCCTCTACCGGCCGCCGCCCGGGCGAAGATACCGCCAAAAGTGCCGCTCTGGGATATAAAGCCAATAGAACCCCTTGGAACTCCACCGGGAAGGGACAGGTTAAGGTTGGCAGCAGCGCTATAGATACCCATGCAATTGGGTCCAACGAAACGTAGACCCCCCTGCCGGGCAATTCCGGTGACCTCCTCCTGAAGGGCTTGCCCACGGCTGCCGGTCTCGGCAAATCCAGCCGTTATCAGGACAGCTCCCTTTATACCTTTTTGAACGCATTCCCGCATGGCCTGTGGTACCTGCTCAGCCCGAACAGCTATTACAGCCAGGTCAATCAGGTCAGGAACATCAAGGACAGTGCGGTAGGCCGGCAGACCAAGTATTTTTTCTTCCCTTGGATTTATAGGGTAGATAGCCCCCTGGTAGCCGTCTGTTTGCATCGACAGGATGATATCATTGCCCCATTTGAAAGGAACACCGGAAGCACCGATTACCGCTACCGACCTTGGCGCAAAAATTGGGCGTAGTTGCTCACTAATGTTCATAGTCAGGGTTCCTCCTCCTCAAGCGTCTTCATTCATTTTTAGCCTTTTAGATAGCCTACACAATAAAAGGTTCTCGGGAGACCCCCAAGAACCTCCTTACTAAAATATATAATTGTGCCTCAGAGCTTGTCAAACAGATTAACTATCCTATCCCCCTAACTCCTTTTCCCTGAATCGACACTTGTTAACCCCAAGCAACAAAAAAGGCAGAGCCATTTCTTGACTCTGCCCCTGCTAACTGAAAAATTGGATATCGACCTTACTTCTTAAACTTCTTCCTGCCAACACCCCTTACAGTCCGACAAACACCAAGCCTTTCACTAATAATTCGCTTCCGGGAACAGTCTTGATCGTGGACCTTGGTTCAAGACCTTTGCAGATACGGTTGCGATCCCAGAGCCCGTCCTCGAATCCTCTATTATGTTCCTGCTTGTTCCGGTGGCCTGCTATTTACCGATCATGACACTACTGGCTTTTATCAGAGCGATAACCTTATCACCCTTTTTTAATTTGAGGTCATTGACGGCTTCGACTGTAATTGTGGAAGTGATCACATTACCATTGCCAATATCGATTTTCACTTTTGCCGCGACCTCGCCTTTAACAACCTCAATAATCTCACCCTTAATCTGATTTCTCGTACTTAATTTCATGGTGTTCCTCCTCAAGATAGTATAAAAATGTGTGTGCCCTTTCCTAAGACTGTCTGGATACCTTCACAAATTGGCTGGAACAACTTGACTGATTTCTCTTTTCTACTGATCGGCTTCTCGTATCCACCTCCTCTCCCTTGGCGATCATAGTATGGCACCTCCGTTACTCCTGGCCTTCGGTAAAGCTTGAGACCGTTTTTCGCCGGCAACAATCGCTATTTGGCGCATTTCGACAGGAGAAGACCCCAAAAGAGTGACCCCCAGGCAATAACCACTACATAAGTTGCTATCTCCGCACTGTCAATTTTACGGAGTCTTTTGATGATCAGAATGCTGATAATGACCACAATCGCGCTGAATACGAGCACCCCGGCAATCAACTTAATGAAACCTCCAGACCGGATTCTTTGGGAGAAAGGGTCTAATAAGGGTTTTTGGTGACGGCTGAAATGGCTACTCCTATTAATTCCCGAAACTCGTTGGGGGATCGGCCCATCATTCTTTCTATGGATCGTGGTTCCCGAAAGGCTTTTAAAGTTCACCAATTCCCATTGCGCCAGGCTACTGAATATTCTTCGTTAATCTCCTTGATTTCGTGATGTTTTTTTCGCAAGCTCCACAGCCTTCTTTGGGATTATCTCCAATTATTAGTTAGTTATATTATGTAAAATATGACATATAACTTCTGCTGTCAAGGAAATTATCCTCCACCATAAGGCTGTAATTGCCATCTGGGCCAACAGGCCTTCGGATTTAGGATTTATTTCATCTGATCGATGATATCTTCAGCGGTGCTGATGACGTAGTGGGATAAATCCCTGGCCTTGGGACTACGCGGATCAGCTCCAGTCATAAAAACCCTTGCCGCTGTTGGCACCGAACTCTCCGTTTTTCACCATCCGCATCAGGGTCAGGGGCGGATACATGCGCGGGTCATTGGAACCCTGGTACATTTGAAGGGCCACGCGCAGCATGGTGGGTGTGGTAACAAAATCATGGAGTTTAAAGGTTCCCTGAGGATGGCCCAGACTGGTGTTCAAACCGATGTCACCGTCTTCAACCTTGATCTTACCCTGTTCCAGCAGGCGCACGGCGTCCAGCATCTGGGGAACCAGCAGTCGATTAACCCAAAACCCCGGGATGTTGGGTGCCAGAAAAGGGGCCTTCTTCATATCCAGCAGTGTCTGGCGGGTGAACTCGACGGTTTGAGCCGAGGTCTTTTCGCCGGGAACCACTTCAACACCCGGCATCATCGGAACCGGATTCATACCGTGGGTAATGATGGAACGCTCCGGACGACCACCGGCTTCGGCCATGGGGTTGATGTCCAGACTGCTGGTGTTGGACCAGAAGACGACCCTTGGGGGAAGCTGAGGGAGATATTCCGCCAGTACTTTGCACTTCAGCTTCAAATCCTCAAATATGACCTCCAAAAAAACATCGCAGCTTTTGGCGGCCACGATGAAGGCCTCTTTGCCGTCGTAGACCGTGATTTTGGCTGCGGCCCTGGTCGCAAAATCCGGATCATCGATTTTGAATTTTTTAGCCACCGTTGCGGCCAGCTTTTCGCACCCGGAAACAACTCCGGAAAGACTCTCCGGATTGGCGTCAAAACAGTGAACCTCATGTCCGGTCATCGAACACTGTGTAATCCAGCCGCGTCCCATAATACCCGTACCAAGAATCGCAAATTTCATTTTTCCCCTCCCTTTTTATCAAAAAATATTGACTGCGCCTGTAAGTTGTAACCTTTTTTGAGAGAGACTCATTGTATTTTCCAGTCCCTCCGGCTTAACAGCCACTGGAGCAGGAGGCCGGTCATTTGATGAACCAGGCCGCCCAACTGTATTATATTCTACCTGCCACCCATCAACAAGACCTTTTTGCTTCAAACCACGTTTCCAGAGTCTCGCGATTCAGCCATTCATCCCGCAACCGGCCCTTAAATGATTCAATTTCTGGTTATTGTTTTAGTTTTTCATTTTGTGTATATCATATAGGGGGGATGGCTTGCAGCCCTGAAATTTTAAATGGATCACATCGTTCGGAAAGATGAAAGCCAAAAATCCTAAATCGTTCTCATCCGGAAATAACGGATGTGAAACTATTGGTTTCCAATTCGGAAACGAGGAATTTTTTGTCCTGGCAAGGAAATCAAGGGATTGCACGGAGGCGTACATGGGTACGCCGCACAAACAATCCTGTAGATTGACACAGCCAGGGCGAAAAAGGACCGTTCCCGGATGGAAAATAAATCGGTTAATGAACCCATTAAATAAGGAGGGAATCAATGAAACTGAGTGAACTGACCGATGTCTTGTATGAGGTTGATCGTGGTCTGGCCTGGATCATCATTAACCGGCCCCATCGTTACAATTCCTTTACCAATCGTACGATTGATGAGCTGATCTGCTGCTTTAAGGCGGCCTGGGCCGATCCGCAGGTGGGCGTCATCGCTTTTACGGGGGCGGGGGACAAGGCCTTTTGTACGGGAGGAGATCAAAAACAAAGAAAAGAGACCGGAGATTACGGGCCCATGGAAACCGGCGTTTCGGAAATCGAATATTTTCATCGCCTTATTCGGGATGTGCCCAAGCCCGTTATTGCCGCGGTTAACGGATATGCCATCGGCGGCGGGCAGGTACTGCATGTCCTGTGCGATATCACGATTGCCGCCGACCATGCCCGTTTCGGCCAGACCGGTCCCCGGGTCGGGTCATTTGACGCGGGTTATGGCAGCGCTTATCTGGCTCGAATAATCGGTGACAAGCGGGCCAAAGAGATTTGGTTCTGCTGCCGGCAGTACGACGCGGTCACGATGAAAGATTGGGGCCTGGTCAACCGGGTGGTGCCCTTTTCCGGGTTAAAAGAGGAAGTGCGCTGCTGGGCTGATGAAATGCTGGACAAGAGCCCGACGGCGCTCCGGGCTCTCAAATGCTCCATTAACGCGGATAGTGATTCGATAGCGGGGATCGGAGCCCTGTCCCATATCAATCTTGAGCTATTTGTTAAAACCGATGAAGCCGAAGAAGGCCTTAACGCCTTTAACGAAAAACGGCCGCCGGATTTTTCCCGGTTTCGATAACAGCCGGAGCCAGGGGGACTTCCAGGAAATCTAAGAAAACCGGCCGGCGATATCATCCCGGCCCCTTTCTCTCGGGAAGGAATGAACCCTCTCTTTTTGAGGGGATGTTGTTTCTGAATCGACTTGATTTATCGTTTAAGGGGGGATAGGGTTAAAACAGGCCCAGACAGGCAGGGCTTGATGCCCCAGGCCCTTTGAACCACTGCTAAGAAAATTATTCACGCCTGATGGCCTGATTTTTGATTCTCTTCGAAGGGAGGGATTATTATCTTTAAGACATTGGTGATAAATCCGGGTTCGACCAGCAGCGAGGTTTCCATTTTTGAGGATGAAAACGAAATTAAAAGCGCCCGAATTATCCACCCCGTAAGCGAATTGCGGAAGTATCCTACGATTTCGGATCAATTCCCTTATCGCAGCGCTATCATCAAAGATCAACTCAAAGAATGGAATATTAAAAAAGGGGATATCGCGGCCGTTGTCGGCCGAAGCGCCTTAGTCCGAAGAGAAAGCGGCACTTATGAAGTCAACGACGACATGATCGCCGATGTAAAAAGGGTCATGTCGCGGAGGGGGCATGCCGCAGGAATGGGTTGCCTGCTCGCCAAAGAAATCGCCGATGAATACGGCATCCCCGCCTTTGTTGCCCATGCAGCCGGTCGTGGTTTGGATCGTATGGCCAGAGTATCAGGCATTCCGGCTATCGAGCGGCGGGCCGTATACCACGTGCAAAACATCGAAGGGGTTTCCGTACTGGCTGCCAGGAAGATGAACAAAAGGTTCGACAGGGTGAACCTGATTATCGCCCATTTGGAAGGCGGCATGTCGATCGCGGCCATCGCCGGCGGCCAACTTATGGATGTAAGCAGCGCCTTTGAAGAAGGGCCGTTCACCACGGAAAGAAGCGGCGCCTTGCCCGTCGCGTCGCTGGTGGACCTCTGCTTTTCCGGACAATATACCAGGGAACAGATACAGAAAATGATCCGTGGCGAAGGGGGGATGGTTGCTTATCTTGGAACAAACAAGATCGGCGAAATTGAAGATCGCGTCAAGCGGGGAGACGAAGAAGCCGGATTTTATCTGGAAGCCATGTGTTATCAGATAGCAAAAGAAATTGCCGCTATGGCCTCCGTTCTTAAAGGGAAGGTGGATGCCGTTATCCTCACGGGAAAAATTTTGGAATCCGCGCGCGCCGTTCAATGGATCAAAGAGAGATGCAGCTTTATCGCGCCTGTTAAAACCTATCCTGAACAGGAGGCTATAACCTTCGCCCGGGCTGTCCTGAAGGTGCTGAGAGGCGAGGAGGAGGCTCTAATCTATGAATAGGGATTCGTCCGGGAAGGGGGCGTTGTTGAATCGGACTATTGCCAACCCGGTAGACCCTGCAAGCGACCGAAAGACTTGACGGCGCAACCGACCGGGCCAAACAAAGGTTCTCGTATACCATAAAGTTTGAAGGAGGGTTATAGATGGAACAAGAAATCCCGGGAGAACTGAATCCCAGCCCCCGTATTTTGATGGGACCTGGGCCAAGCAATGTCCACTACCGGGTATTGCGGGCTATGAGCACACCACTGGTTGGACATCTGGACCCCCAATTCCTCACCATCATGGACGAAACCTGTGAGATGTTACGGGGTCTTTTTAAGACGAAGAACCGGCTCACCCTGCCCATGTCCGGAACAGGAAGCTCCGGGATGGAGACCTCCTTCGTCAACTTTATCGAGCCGGGGGACCAGGTCATCATCGGAGTAAATGGCATTTTCGGAGAGCGGATGGTCGATGTCGCCAGCCGCTGCGGCGCCAAAGTGGTACGTGTGGATCAGGAGTGGGGAAAAGCCATTGAACCTGAACGGATGATACAGGCCTACAAGGCCAATCCAGGTGCGCGACTGTGTGCGGTGGTCCAGGCCGAGACTTCTACCGGAGCCCGCCAGCCTCTGGAGGAGATTGGGGAATTCTTCAGAAAGAAGGAGGTTCTCTTTCTGGTCGACACGGTGACCTCTCTGTCGGGGTGCGATGTGAGAGTAGACGAGTGGGGGATCGATATCTGCTACAGCGGCACACAGAAATGTTTAAGTGTCCCTCCCGGACTCTCACCGATTACCGTAAGTCCTAAAGCCATGGAGGTGATGCGATCGAGGAAGACCAAGGTCCAGAGCTGGTATCTCGATCTCTCCATGATAGAGCGCTACTGGGGAGAAGAACGGTTCTACCACCACACGGCTCCCATATCGATGCTCTATGCCCTTCGGGAAGGATTGAGGATCATTTTTGAGGAAGGGCTGGAGGCCCGATTCGAGCGTCATCAGTCATTGGGGGACCGGCTGAAGAGAGAACTGGAGGATCTGGGATTCAGACTGTATGCCCAGGAAGGGTACCGCCTGCCCATGCTCAATTCCGTCTACTTTCCTGAAGGGATGGAGGATGCTCCGGTGAGAAAGAGGCTCCTCGACGATTACAACATCGAGGTGGGAGGCGGTCTCGGGCAGGGGAAGGGCAAGATCTGGCGGGTGGGGCTCATGGGGGAGACCTGCAAGATACAGAATATCACCTACCTCACCGGTGCCCTGAAAGAGATCTTAAAGAAATAACCCGGACGTTTCACGAGATTAGGGATGGGGTTCAATTGGTACTTTTCTCATAGGTTTGATAAATTAATTTCTGATCTCAATCAGGAAAAGGAAAAATGAAAAAGAGAATAGTGATTATTTCAATTCCTCGATGATGGTTTATCAGGATAAGACCATCGGGGTCTATCGGAAGATCCACCTTTTCCAGAAAGAAAAAAAATCGGAAATAGAACCCGATCGGTCTGACAACAAACGGATCAACGAATTCAATGACCTCCTGAAAGACAGGAGGACGGAATTTTACCAGTCCATCTGCGAATCCCAATGACCCGGATATTTATTAATGGTCTCATAGTAATCTTGACATGAAACGGATGGGCTTGTCTAACAGAGGACCTGGGGGTCTTTTTGGGGGGCTGTCCACCCTGAACCTGGAACCTTCTTTGACGGGCAAATTATTTAACTAAGTCTGAAGCAGGCCTTCTCCACTGCTGGAAACAGGCTATGGTGTATGCCCTGCTTCGAATCAACGTTTACTGGACTGGCCGGGATTGGGCGATAAGTTACCCTTTGGACAATCCCCCCAAAAAGACCCCCAGGTCCTCTCATGTTGCTACTATTTTGAGACCCTTAATAATTAACAGGTTGCTGAAAAAGGCCCATCAGTCCCGCCAACGGAGGGATTGCCCTCACCTCTCGTCACTGCGGCGTACTTCTATGTACGCCTCATTCCTCGGGATTTCTTCGCGTAAAAGACAACGCTCAGTCCCATCCCTTCGGGGCGGTTCCCGGTTTCGGGCGCCTGGCATCTGGACCTTTTTGAGCAACCTGTAATAAAAGAATTTTCCAGCAAACTGTTAAGCTCTTCACCAGTAAAAACAGAGGGAAGAAATGATGGACGAAAAAGAGTATCTTGAACATCTGAATCGATTGTGGGAGAAAAACTGGCCGGTCCACCTGCCCAGAGAACCGATCTATCCCCTGGGTGAAATCCTGTTGACCGACTATTTGCGGGAATGGGCCAGGGTGACCCCGGATAAGGTTTCTTTGATATTTTATGGAAAAGAGCTGACCTTTAAGGAACTCGATGATCTAAGCAGCCGCTTCGCCGCTTTTTTAGCAGCCCAGGGCCTTCAAAAGGGAGATCGGGTGGCTGTCTTTCTCCCCAATTGCCCCCAGTTTCTCATCGCCTTTTATGGCATTCTTAAATCAGGCTGCGTTCATGTACCGGTAAACCCCATGTTTAAGGAACACGAATTTCAATATGAAATTAATGATACCGAGGCCAAGGCCATCGTGGCTCTCGACCACCTGTTCCCGATTGTTCAGGCGGTTAAAGATAAAACCAGTCTGCGGGTATTGATGGTCACCCGTTTTTCCGATTGTCTACCCCAAGAGCCCACCATTCCCCTACCGGCGTCCCTCCTGGAACCGGGAGCGGATTGCCCCGGA
The DNA here is from genome assembly GCA_963790475.1 of uncultured delta proteobacterium. Lineage (GTDB taxonomy): Bacteria > Desulfobacterota > RBG-13-43-22 > RBG-13-43-22 > RBG-13-43-22 > RBG-13-43-22. The sequence continues at coordinate 53,719 of CAWBOS010000001.1, forward strand.
GCCATGGATATGATGTCTACCCTGGCTGTACAGGACCCAACCTTTCCGAAAGTGGATGTAAGCCTGGATGATTTGGCCGCGCTGAATTATACCGGGGGGACTACCGGTCTGCCCAAAGGCTGCGAACATACCCAGAGAGATATGATCTATACCGCCGCCTGCGCCATCGCTACCGGGGCCCGGGAGGAAGGGCCGGTGGCCAACCCGGTGAGCCTGGGTTACTTTCCGGTCTTCTGGATCGCCGGAGAGATCGGAGGGGTTATTGCCCCGGTCTTTTCCGGAACGACCCTGGTTCAACTGGCCCGTTGGGATATTGAGGCAGCCATCATGGCCATAGACCGATATAAGGTGACCACCATGAGCGGGGTGGTCGATAATTATCTGGAAATCATGGAATACCCCGATCTGGAAAAATATGACCTTACCTCGATTAAAACCGCGGGATGCTCTTCCTTTATTAAAAAATTAACCCCCGAATACCGCCGGCGGTGGAGGGAGTTGACCGGGAGCATTTTAAAAGAATCCTCCTATGGGATGACCGAGACCCATACCGTAGATACCTTTACCAACGGGATGCAAACCGATGATCTGGATCTGAAATCAAAACCGGTATTCTGCGGTTTGCCCATGCCCGGCACCTTTTTCAAGATCGTTGATTTTGAAACGGGAAACCTGGTGCCCCTGGGACAGGAGGGTGAAATCGTCATTAAGACCCCCTCCCTGATGAAGGCCTACTGGAAGAGGCCCGAAGAAACGGAAAAGTCGATCAAGAAGGGCTGGCTGTACACCGGCGACATAGGCCTGCTGGATGAAGAAGGCTATCTCCATTTCCTGGGCAGGCGCAAGGAAATGCTTAAGATGAGAGGCATGAGCGTTTTCCCCTCTGAAATCGAAACCCTTCTGGGAAGGCATCCGGCGGTGGCCGGCAGCGCCGTTATCGGGAAATCCGATCCGGAAAAGGGGGAGGTGCCCACGGCCTTTATTAAAATAACCCCGGCTTATGAAGGTAAAATATCGGCACCGGAATTAACGGAATGGTGCCGGAAGAATATGGCTACTTATAAAGTACCGGTTATCCGGATTATAAAAGAGTTCCCTTTAACCGCCACCGGGAAGATAAAAAAGGAGGAACTCAGGGAAAAACTGGAATAAATATCTCTAGTCCCCCTTTTCTTTGTCCTTAAAAATTCAAAGGATTGGGTCAAACCTAGGGTGACCTACCATGATGTTGGCCAGTTCGGATGCCAGGGTTTTTCCAATTCTAAGGCACGCGCTGCCTGAAGCACAAGGTCTTCCCGATACCGGGGACCCACCTGAAATAAAGGTTTCCCTAGGCTTTCAGATCTATATAATCGCAAAGCGCCTTTTCGAAATTCAGGAGCGCAGGAATTTCGATCGATTCTCCCTGGCCATGATAGTTCCGGCCGGATCCGGTACCGGTAATAATGACCAGTGATTCATAGGGAGCAAAGTTATGCGCGTCGGTCGCGCCGTGTATGCTGGTGAACTTCAATCTGGTTTTCAGCGAATGCTCCATGATCTTTTTGAACTCCTGAATCTCTTTCTGTTCAGGGTCGGTGCTGTAGCATGGGTGATATCCCAGGACCTCGACTCCATCTACTCCCTTGATCGACTTGATGGCCCTGATGAACTTTTGGTGATCGCCCTTTTCGGTAAGCCGGATATTTAGGTGCATCTCGGCATAATCGGCAATCTTGTTTATGACGTCGCCCCCCCGGATGATTCCCAGATTAACCGTTTCTTTCCAGCGATTTTTGGCAGTCGTGGCCGGAAAGAGCTTTTTAATATGTCCATATACCGCCAGAAGCTTTTCGTTGGCATTGATACCCCACCAGGGCATAGAACCATGTCCGCTCTTTCCCCGGCAGACTACCTTAAGGTTCAGAATACCCTTTTGCCGGTAGATGATGGCCAGATCCGTATCCAGCATAATCACTTTCTTTCCGTTAAATCCCTTGGAGAGAAGGAGACTGGTGGTTGCGCCGCCGATCTCTTCATCGGTGGTAAAGAAGGCCCCCACCGATTTCCCTTTTTGAGCGGCATGAATCAGCGCCTGAATAGCGATGGTCACATGATTTTTGCAGTCACTGGCACCGCGTCCGAAAAGTTTTTGCCCTTTAACAAAGGGTTTGAACTGATCGGCGTCTCCTTCCACCACATCGAGGTGCGGCACAAGCAGAATCTCAGGCCGTTTGTTTTTTTTGGTGCAGGCGAACATGACCGGACGGTTGGGGCCTTTGAGGGTCAGCCGTTGAATCCAAATCCCCTGCGGTTTGAGAATTCTTTCAATAAAGTTCAACGCTGCCTCAAGTTCGTTGATACGATCGGCGGTAGTCCGGAAGGCGATCAGTTTTTTTAACAATGAGATGGAATCCATTTCCCTACCTTTCCCCGGTTGAGTGGCTGAGACGTTAACGATCAGATGATGAGATGGATTTTCCGGCGGAAGGTTCAATGAAAAATTGCGCCGGGTTTGATCAACCTTTTATTTTATTAGGAAGAGTATAAAGCAAGAAAAAGACCGGATCAAGAAGGAAAAAAGTTTTTAGGGGCGTTGTTTCTGAATTGACTTGATAAATCGTCCAAGGGGGGATAAGATTAAAACCTGTCCAGAAAGGCACGGCCTGATCCCCGAGTGCCCTCGCACTACGCCCCAGGGCGCGAGGGATCGAGGGGGACAATTGGGGTCAGGTCCTGGTAAGGGAGTAAGGAAAAGTGACCAATAACCGCAGGCCGACTTGGTGGTCATTGCCGGCGATCTGTTCGACAGCCAGAGGGTCAAAGATGATCTGATGTCCTACAATGACGAGATTACGCCCCTGGAGGGCATTCCCCGGCCTGAGGGCAATGGGAACTGGAATGTCGCGGTAGCGCACGGTTTTTATATCGGCGACGATCCGCCCTATTCTCCAAGCTATCAAATCACACACCGGGAGATTGTCGAGTCCGGCTGGGATTATATCGCCCTGGGCCACGTACCGGTTTTTAATGTCATCTGTGATGAACCGGTGCTGGCCTGTTATAGTGGTTCACCGCAGGCCGGCGGAGGATTCTTAATCGTCGAATTATGCCAAGAGACAGGAATAAAACTGTGCCGTATTCCGCAGTGGACTGAGTCGGGGCCGGATCAGGTCAGGGGATTGCTTCTCGGGGAAGAGGTGGAACCGTGAAGGAGAAAGTGCGGAAAAAAGCCTGGTCAAACTTTTTATTCGCTACGGCATTGGTGCTGCTTCTGGCTGGAATTTCCCGTGCTCAATCGCTTATTCTGACTGTGGACGGATCACGGACCATCGGCTCCATCCGCTCTTTCCAGGGGTTAAACTGCGGTCCGGCTTCTTTTATGCCCGGCTTGGCCGATGTCAGCCGCCAGTATCAAGAATTGGGAATCGATTTGGTTCGGGTCCATGATTTTTTCGGACCGGGAGATATTGACGCCCAATGGGAGGAACCATTGGACCCCATCTCCCGATGGGTGAAGGCGGATGGGACAAAGTCGATTTTTCCTGTCTGGGAAGCTGATCCTGAAAAAGAATCGAGTTATAACTTCGGCCCGACGGATCGAATCGTCCGGGCCATCGTGGCCTGTGGGGCAGAGGTTTATTTTCGTCTGGGTCGAAGCTGGGGCGCAAAGGCTCTGCCGCCTTCCGATATGGCTAAATTTGCCAACGTATGCAAGCACGTCGTCATGCATTACAACGGAGAATGGGCCCTGGGTTACCGATACAATATCCGCTATTGGGAAGTTTGGAACGAACCGGATCTTAAAGTGGAATGGGCCCCGAATTTCATCAGGCCTTTTTGGACAGGTACCCCCAGGCAATTCTACGAACTGTATGAGCAGGTGGCCAGGGCCATTAAGGGGTATGACGGCAACCTGAAAGTGGGCGGTCCGGCCAAGGCGCGACCTGAATTGGCTGATCCCTATCGGGAGGGGTTTCTTCAATATTGTGCCGGACGAAAGGTTCCCTTGGATTTTTACTCTTGGCATCTTTATCAGAACGGACCATCACCGCAACCTTACCTGTTTATTCCGACGGCCCGGTCCATCCGCGCTTTGCTGGACGAGTATGGTTTCCATAAGGCGGAGAGTATTCTAAGCGAATGGAACATGACCGTTGATGTGGCCGGCACAGGGTCCAGTGGGCAAAACACCATGAAGAACGCAGCCTTTGTATCAGCGGCGATGACTTATTTTCAGGATGGGCCGATTGATCGCGCTTTATTTTATCGGGGAGACCCGACCGTCATGGGGCTGTTCGAGCCCGGCGGGCAATACGGGAAAAAAGCCTATGCCTTTAAGTTTTTGGGAGAGATGCAGAATACGCCCCAGAGGCTGGCGGTGAGCGGGGGGGATAAGGATGGGTTGGCCGTGTTGGCCGGAAAATCGGTTGACGGCCGAGTCGTCCGGGTGGTCCTCACCCGGTACAACGGTCGTACTGCTGCTGAATATAAGTTGACTGTGCTGCATCTGCCTTGGGGAGAGGGTGATTTCGAAATCAGGCGCAATACCATTTCGGGCGGACCGTCATCAGCGGCGGAACCGCAAATAGGCCGAGGTGGAAGATTTGAAGTCAACGGCCGACTTCCGGTGAACAGTGTGGAGATGTTTGTTTTGCGAAAACAATGAAGGCAAAATCAGAATGGGGGGACTCGTCGAATTAATGGTAATTGAAACGGGGTCGAGGCACGATAACCAATTGATCTACCTAACCGAGGCCAGGGGATCAGGTCTGGAAATATCATTATGAGGATGATAAATGACGACGGAGGATTCAGAAAAAAGGAAATTTAAAAGAGGGCCATTACTCCTTCCTATTATCTATACCATGCAGGCAATATCAAAGGAGGGCTACATTACAAATTTAAGTGCGGGGGGGTGCCGTCTCTACTGCTACTCTCCTGTTCCGGTAAAAGCAGGTGAGTCGATTGAAATTTTCCTCAATCTTAGAAACTCGCCGGATAATGTCAGCTTGAAAGCGAAAATATTAAGAGTTAATCGATTCAATTATAACCCGGACCTTAGAAGCAAAGAAGAAATTAATTATGAATTAGGCGTTAAGTTTTTAAGTGTAGATGAAAGGCAGAAAGAAATAATAGAGAACTATACCAGAATGGTTCTCGGAAGAATGAAGCAGGGGTAGTCGGCCGTGTATAATCCGGGTTATTTGAAGACCCAACTCAACTTCCCATTTTTCACTTTCCCCCGAGGGAGGCAAGACTATGGAGGAATTTGATCAGCCCCATGTCTCAAAAGAGAGATGATGTTTTCGTTTTAAACGGATCCTGAGGGTAGGAAGGATCAGGGGAGGGTCCATGAAAAAGAGAAAGCAACAGGATCATAATCCTTCCGGCCCGCCGGCGTACTACAACGGGACTCCCCAGTCTGTTGAATGGATTCTGGAACAATACAGGGAAACACAGGTGGAAAAACGTTTTTTTGAAAAATATTCCTATCTGCCCCGAGAGAGCTTCCATGCCATTTTGTTCGTATTGGGACGTCTCAGGTAAATCGGGGTGTTAACCGCCAGGTTTGGAGGCCAAGGGATCTCGAATGCCCATTTATGAGTATGAGTGCCAATCTTGCCGTCGGCTGGTCAGCGCCCTGATCCTCAAAAAAGAGGAGGAGAAGGATGTTCAGTGTCCGCACTGCGGCGGGGACCGGCTGACCCGGGTGCTGTCCCGTTTCGCTCTGCACAAGACCGAGGGGCAACGCCTTCAGGACTTCGACGCGCACGCGCCACGGTCCGATGCCTTTTACCATGATCGCCGCAACATCGGGTTGTGGGCCAAGAAGCGTGCGGGGGAGCTTGGCGTGGACCTGGGCACCCAATACGACGAGGTGGTGGAAAAAGCGCGGACGGCGCGCACTCCCGAGGACCTCGATCTCTAAGCCGGAGGAACGCCTGAACGGGCCGCAGGGGCCTGTTCTTCATTTTGTTAATTTAAAAAGGATTGAGAAAGGAGCACATCATGGGTATTGCCGAACTGAACCTTGATTTGACTGAAGAGCAAAAGGCCCTCCGGGATTCGTCCCGGAAGTTTTTCATGGAAGTCTGGAGGCCGGCCGCCATCGCCCTGGACAAGATGCCCCGGCCCGAGGACGTGGTGGCCAAGGGATCCATCTTTTGGGACGTGCTGAAAAAAACCTACGAACTGGGGTACCAGCGCATGGCCTTTCCCCAACTGGTGGGCGGAATGGAACTGGACCCGCTTTCCATAGCTTTGGTCACCGAGGCGATGGGCTATGCCTCCCCCGGCCTGGCTGTGGCCTGGGGAGTCTGCACTACCCCCTATAACTACGCCATGCTCTCGACGGACCCGGCTGTGCAGGCCTGGGCCGTGGCCTTCTGCCAGGACACCCAGGCCAAGATGACCGGCTGCTGGGCCATCACCGAACCGGATCATGGCTCGGACTGGCTGCTCCTGGACGACGAGATGAGCTCAAACCCGGCCTGCTCCCCCCAGGTGCGGGCGACGCTCCAGGGCGACGAATACGTCATCAATGGCCAGAAAGCGGCCTGGGTCAGCATGGGCACGGTAGCCACCCACGCCGCCCTGTTCGTCAACCTGGACCCGGCCAAGGGCCCGGGCGCCGGGGGCATCGCCGCCATCCCCCTGGACCTGCCTGGTATCTCGCGCGGCAAGCCTTTGGACAAGATCGGGCAGCGCGACCTGAATCAGGGCGAAATCTTTTTCGATAACGTGCGCATTCCCAAGTCCATGATGGTCGTCTCCGATCCGGAGATGTACAAGGTCATGATCGACATGCAGCTTACCGGAGCCAATGGCTGGATGGGCGTCTGCTTCACCGGTTGCGCCCATTCGGCCTACGACGAGGCGCTTAACTATGCCCGGCAGCGTGTCCAGGGTGGACGCCCCATCATTGAGCATCAGAACATCAAGCTCAAACTGTTCGAGATGTTCACCGCCGTTGAGGCCTCGCGGTCCCTGTCCCGGCGGTCTATGATCTATAACAGCACCCTGTCCAAGGCCCTGCAGCCTCCGGCCGTCGAGTACGCTATTGCCTCTAAGATTTTCGGAACCGAGACCGCTTTCCGCACCGCCAGTCAGGCCATTCAGATTTTCGGCGGGAACGGTCTGACCAGGGAGTATGTCATCGAAAAAATATTCCGTGATGCCCGGGCGGCGATGATCGAGGACGGGGTGAACGAGACCCTGGCCCTGGGCGGGGCCAGCCGGCTGTAATGATCTGGAAAGGAATGAACTATATACATCAATCCTGACTCAACGCCCCCTCCTTCGAGAGCTCAATGGAAAAGAAGACCGGCCGAGTACGAGTAACATTGCTTTTGATTGCGGCGGCCGTGTCTCTGGGAGGTTGTCCTATGCAAAACCGGTTTCTGTATTTTCCCAGTTCGGTACCGCCGTCCGCGAATTCGTTGGCCGCTGAAAACATGAAGCTGTGGCAGAAAACTTCCGCGGATTATCGGGGGTTAATCGCCAACCATGACCCGCCCGCGCCCAACGGGACCCTTCTTCTTTTTCACGGCAACGGCGGCACCGTCCTGGATAGAGGATTTTATTTGGAGCCTCTTAGGAAGCTGGGTTTCCGGGTTATTTTGGCCGAATATCCGAAATACGGGGGCCGCCCCGGCAAAGTGGGTGAAAAACCGTTTGTGGCCGACGGCCTGGAATCGGTGCGATTGGCTTATGAGCAATACGGTGAGCCGCTTTATCTTCTGGGTGAATCGCTGGGCTGTGGTGTTGCCGCCGCTATTGCCAAACACACTTCCGTTCCCATAACCGGCATGGTATTAATTACCCCCTGGGATACGCTGGCCGCCGTCGCCAAATCAATGTTTCCCTATCTGCCGATGACCCTGCTGCTTACCGATAAGTATGACAGCATCGCCAATCTTCAATCGTTCAAAGGAAAAATTTCGGTGATCGGTGCCGAGCGGGATGAAATCCTGCCTATCCGTCACGCCCGCCATTTATATCAGTCTCTGCCTGAAGGTAAAAAAAGGATGTGGGTTATCAAGGGGGCAGGCCATAACGACTGGCCTTTTTACGCAGGGGCGTCTTTCTGGAAAGAAATGACCGATTTTGTTAAAATCAATTAAATCAGCCAGCGGAGGAACAGGCGGGACGATGTTCACTTCATTCAAAGTTGCCGTACCCTCCGCTTCCCGGCTAATGGTGTCGCGTTGTCCGGAGCTGATTTTATTCCCGACCCATCAGTATCTTGAGATGCTTGACCACCGGTGGTAAAACCTCACCGACCTGTTCGTGGAATCGTAAATGGGCCATGGAGTCAAAAGGGGTTTCCCCGGCATTGATGATGGCCAATTTGGCTCCGACCCTGAGGGCCTCCAAAGGCATATCGGCGGCCGGCGTCACCACCAGACTGGAGCCGACGACCACAAAGAGATCGCTTTTGGTCGCCTGTTCAAAAGAAAGGGAAAGATCCTTGGCCGGGAGAGACTGGCCGAAATCAACCACACTGGAGACCAAGGCCCCCCCGCAGTCGCACATCTTTTTTTCCAGCGACCGGTCGTAAGTCCGTTGACATTTTCGGCAACGCACCCGGCTGATGTTGCCGTGCAATTCGGCCAAGAGGTCAAAGGGAATGCCCGATTTCAGATGAAGATTATCCACGTTTTGGGAAATCAGGAATTTAAGTTTCCCCATTTTCTGCAATTCCACCAGGGCCATATGCCCGCTGTTGGGATCGGCCTTATCCCAGGGTTGGTCCTCGGTCCTTGGCGGAAGTCCTTTGTCCCGCCGCGTCCAAAGCCCTTCCGGCCCCCGAAAATCAGGGAGCCCCGACTCCGTGCTGATTCCCGCTCCGGTGAAAAAAACCGGATAACGGGCCTTGAATAACATTTTGGCCAGAGTTTCTATCCGTTTTTCCAGGTCATTCGACATACGCACCTCACGTTGGCAGTGAATCATTGAGAGTAGTTTTTTCAGCCGGAAGGATTACAAATAGTTTAAAATATGGAATCTGCCCATAATAAAAAAATAAATAACGGGGGAAGGGCCCAGAATGATTTCTGCGGCCCCGGATAAAGGGAGGAAGAGATGAAGGTGGTCTACCATGAAGAGTATAACCAGATTTATTCCACTGACCCCGCTTCGGCCCCGGAAAGAATCCGGGTCATCGAGACGGAACTGCAGGGGAAAGTCCAGTTTGTAACCCCTGTGGCGGCGACAGTGGAGGATATTCTCCTGGCCCACACACCGGAGCATATCCAATCCGTCAAACAGGAGGGCGTCTATGAGATAGCCGCCCTGGCCACGGGCGGCGCCCTCCTGGCTGCCCGGATCGGTTTGACCGAACCCTGTTTTGCCCTGATTCGTCCGCCGGGTCACCACGCTTCTGCCTCAAGCGCCTGGGGTTTTTGTTATTTTAACAATATGTCCATCGCCCTCGAAAGATTGAAAGCGGAGGGGAAAATCAAAAAAGCCTTTATTCTGGATTTCGATCTGCACTTCGGGGATGGGAATGTCAACATTCTGGGCGGCCGTGGATATGTGACGATCCTGAATCCCTCGTCGTCAGACCGCAGCCAATATTTAAAGAGCGTGGAAGATTCCCTGGCCCGAACTGATGCCGATATGATCGCTGTTTCCGCCGGATTCGATAATCATGAAGCGGACTGGGGAGGGCTGCTCAGAACCTCGGATTATACCTTCATGGGCAGACTGGTCAGGGAGACCGCCCTAAGGAATAAGGGCGGCTGTTTCGGCATCCTCGAGGGAGGCTACAATCATGATGTTCTGGGTAAGAATGTGCTGGCCTTTATCGAAGGGCTGTCCACACCGGAGGGGAAGTGACGTCTTGACTGATGCCTGAACTTAAATAATGACCGGGAAACCTGCTGGCCCTCATCAGCGGCCTGACCTTCGCGGTCTTGGCCGTTTTCTTGCGTAAACAAAAAGACGAATCGGCCTTGGAATCCGTTTTGATAGGTAACCTGGTCACGGCCCTGATCGGCTTGCCCTTCATGTTTCAAGGCTCCCCCGAGAAAAGCCGGGGCCGTGGGTGCTGATTGGCGGCGCGATTGTCCTGATTGCGGTCACCGGCCGATCCCTGGTGAAGACTGCTTACCCGGAGTCAAGGCCCTCAAACTGAGAAAAATAGGGAAATTGGTCTTGATTCCTGATTCATCTTGTTTTATGCTCTTCCCATCAAAACCAAAGTCCTATCCCATGAAGCGAATATTCTCTTTCATTTTGCTTTTGTTGTTCCTGACGCCTGGCGGGGCGCAATCTGATGACAGGACGCCTTCATCTCCGGGAGCCTGGAGTTTCTACATTGAAAATGACACGGTGGCCAATACCGACCGCGATTACACCAGCGGGTTGAAGCTCAGCTGGACTTCCCGTTGGATTCCCGCCCCGGGAACAGAATCGGATGACCAAGACAAGAAGGGCTGGGTTCCCTCGGCCCTGAATAAGTTCCCTTTTTTCAACACGCCCGGAGATCGAAGGGCCCTTTCGATATCGATCGGCCAGGTTATCTATACGCCGGAAGACCTCACCCGCAGTGACCTGATTGTGAATGATCGTCCCTATGCGGGATACACCTGGTTGGGCTTTGCGATACAAAGAACCAACCAAAAAATAATGGATACCCTCGAATTGAATATCGGAATGGTGGGCCCCCACTCTTACGCGGAATATGTCCAGGAAGGGGTTCACGAATGGCTGGGTGATAAGGAGCCCCAAGGTTGGAATAATCAATTGAAAGACGAGTTCTCTCTGGAGCTGATTTATGAGCGCAGATGGAAGCTTTGGACATCAAAGCTGGGGCATGGATTTGGCTACGATTTCATCCCCCATCTTGGCGGAAGATTTGGAAATGTCTACGTCTACGGAAATACCGGAGCGGAGTTACGGTTCGGTTGGAATCCGCCCGGGGACTTCGGAACCTGCCCGATTCGTCCGGGCTGTGAAAGTAACGCTTCAACTGATCCGGAGAACGACCGCGGCCGCTCCTTCGGGATCCATGCCTTTCTCAGCGTCGATGGGCGTGCTGTCCTGCGGGACATCTTTCTGGACGGAAATACCTGGGTAGACAGCCACAGTGTGGATAAAAATTATTTTGTCGCCGACCTGGGGGCAGGCATAGGGATCTCAACCAAACTATTCAAGCTGACCTACGGACTTATTTACAGGACGAAGGAATTCAAAAGTCAACCCTCCAACGGTCAGGTATTCGGGACCTTGCTCATTACTTTCTACCTGTAGATTCCCCCGTGGACTTGTTGCCCTTGGGGCCAAATCTTTAACCTTGACCATTCCTGCCGTTTCTCCTCGCCCTCGGCCCCCGGATTGTCCCCCCCCCAAGTAAATCATTTTTCAATGAGAAATACCCTCAAAGCCGTATTCACTTTTTGGCCGGTTTTTTCAAAATATCCTTCATCATCGATGAAGGGAGCACTATTTTGAAAAAGAGCATCTTGTTTTTAGGTCTCCTGGTCGGTTGTCTGATCTTTATTATCGACTGAATGAAATCCATATCGAAATCCCCCCGTTGAGAAAAAGAAGATCGGACATACCCATCCTGACGAACTATAGAAACAGCAGCGAAAAAATATGAGCCATTAAAACCCATTTAATTTATTAGATAATTGCTAATTCAGATAACGGTCGGCTTCGGGAAAAGTTTTTTTGCAGGGATCGCACATTATTAAGTTAAAACCCCTGAATCCCTCGTGCTGGAGCAAGGGGTTATTTATTCCTGGATATTAACCTTTCTTAGAAAGGCAGCATCCTTCTCTGGGGACTGGATGTTAATATACATACCCGACCCCAGTTCAAAACCGGCCACCTTGGTGATTCTTGGGACTATAACAAAATAAAAATGAAAGAATTCATTCTTGCCCAGGGGATCGGGTATGGAACGGAGGACAAGATTATAGTCGGGGTTTTCCAGGCCGAAATATAATCTTTTAAGTACTTCCTTCAGAACCCGGGACAGATCCTCTAATTCCATATCGGAGATGGATTCAAAGGAGGCCATATGCCGTTTCGGAAAGATCCAGATATGAAAGGGTGAGAGGGCCGCATAGGGAACAAAGGCGATGAAGTGATCACTTTCTGAAATGATTCGTTCCCGATCCTTGAGTTCGTCTGAAGCAACTTTGCAATATAGGCACTCACCGGTCTCCTCGATATACCTCTTCGACTCTTCGATCCTGTACCCAATCTGCGGTGGAATAACCGGAGTGCCGACTATCTGAGAGTGGGGATGCTCAAGAGTCGTCCCAGCCCAGGTCCCATGGTTTTCAAAAAGGATAACCATTTTAATCCGGAGGTCCTGGTAAAAAAGCTGATACATATACTTATAGGTCCTGATCAGATCATGGAAGGCCCCTGGTGAAAGCAAGGCTGGCGGGGTATTGTGAAGAGGGGTCTCTATAATGACATCATGGAGGCCCACCCCGGCCATGGTGCGTTTGATACCGGAAATCCGCCACTCTAAAGGTCCTTCCCGAACTAAGGCTGAAAATTTATTCGGGATGGAACGAACCTTCCAGGTTTCGGTAGTGCCTACCCGAAAGGTTTCCGGAGGGGTCATGTGCTCGTTACCTGGACAGAAGGGGCAGCCATCCTTATAATCAGGCAGAAGTTTTCCTCTCCCTTCTTTTTTAATATAATCCTCAAAGCGTTTGGCCCTCTCAGGGGCAATAATCACCCAATCCCTGGTTACCAGATTAAATCGGAGTTCGGACATAACTTGCCCTCCTTAACCTGAAGATAAAACCAAAAACCCCATCTCTCTTTTGAAAAATGGGGTTTCCAAGGTTCTCCACATTTGCTTACCTCCCTTTAGGGTTAAGAGGCATTGCTGGAAGACGAGTTTCCTTAATTATCAGGTCATTGAATGGATCACATTATACATGTTTTTGCGAGCCACAAACAGGAGATTTTTCATCATGAGGCGACCAATAATTTGGAGAGGGTCCTTAAACTCTTATCACTTGAAATCATTCAAAATTGGTCAAAAGTCAAAACAAGAGCCTGATCAGGTTCGCGCTACCCTTATGCCGGATCTTGCCCAGGCAGTAAGCAGGCACCTCCTGGACTTATCCCGGAGTAAGATAAGCCCCCGGTTCTGACATCATCTGATTCATTTCTACACCTATCCTTACTCTGCGGACTATACCGAGGGAGAGGGCGCCCGTAGTAGAATTGGGATCGAAACCTTGAAGTAAAGGGGTTAAGATTTTTTCGTCCTCCGGCGGGGAAGGAAAAAGGCGCAGCCGACGGCAGCGAAAGCTATCAGAGCCGTAGTAAAAAAGCTGGAACGATAGGAGCCGCTGATATCGAAAATATATCCGGCCAGAACCGGACCGGTAGCGCTGGAGACCATGATCAGGGGGGACATGATACCCTGGATTTTGGCAAAGGCCGCCCGCCCGAAATACTCGGCACGAATGGCCGGATCCAGCGGGATGGTACCCCCGTATCCGATTCCGAACAGAGCAATAAAGAGGAAAGTTACCGGCATGGTATGGGCTACCATAAGAACCAGAGTGCCGGAGCTGACCATTGCGTAACAGACCATAAACAGGGCCCGTTTCTCCACCCGGTCTCCCAAATAACCGAAAAGCAGCCGGCCGACAATACTGACCGCCATAACCAGACCAAGACTGAAGGCGGCTAAGGCCAGAGGAAGGCCCGCGTCGGTCAACGCCGGTACGGCATGAACGACAACCACCGATTGGGCCATCCCCTGGAAAAAGAAGCCACCCACCAATAGCCAGAAGCGGCGGGATAAAAGGGCCTGCCTCAGGGTAAAGTCCATTTGAGCAGGGGTGTCTTCGGACGAATCATCCGGACCGCCGACAGGCGGTAGGTCCGGTTCGGGTTCGTCGCCATCCATGAGTAATCCTTTTTCCGCCGGAGAGTTCCGGATTACCAGGGTTAAGGGCAAAACCACAGCCCAGATTACCAGACCAGTCACTACGAAGGCCATCCGCCAGCCGAAACGGCTGATAAGCAGGGCCGAGGCCGGAGCGCATATGAGGCCGCCAACACCGGCCCCCACGGACATCAGCGATAAGGCCAGTGACAGCCGACGCACGAACCATTTGGCGATCACGGTAAAGGCCGACAGGTAAAGCATGGCCCCCATACCGATAGATAGAATCACCCCGTTGATCAGGTAAAAACTCCACAGGGAGTTCACGAAATACATCAGCACGAATCCCAGGCCGCAGAGGATCGCTCCGCCGATGATAACCACCCGCCCGCCGTACTTGTCGATCACCCAGCCCAGGATGGGCGAGGCGATCCCTCCCTGGATGCTGCGCAGGGAGTAAGCACCGGCGGTCATGGCCCGGGACCAACCGAACTCAGCCATCATCGGTTTGAAGAAGACCCCAAAGCTGTATAACCAGGTCCCGTATCCCAGGCCGCAGATGATGCCCGTGGACAGGACGATCCACCAGCCGTAAAAGATCTTTTTTTTAGCTAATCCCATTATTCCTTAACTATCCGTTTTTTTCCGCCGCACGATATATTGACTTTCCAGTCCTGCCATCAGAAAGAAGTAAAAGTGAAAGGATAAAAGTAAAAAAGGATAATCGGCGTTCATTTTTTTGCTTTTTACATTTTGCCTTTTTCTTTTTCTTGTCTTATACTCCTAACAGAAAAATAAGTTAAAAGGCAAAAGTAAAAAGTAAAAAAGAAGCCTCGACCTTAACGACCTTTTCCCTTTTAACTTTTGACTTTTAACTTTTTATTAAAGAAAGATCGGAGGAAATGGCCCTGAGAAGGTTTATCATCGAGGTTGGTATGGGTGTTGACCAGCATGGGCAGGATCACACCCGAGCCGCGGAAAGAGCGGTCCAGGATGCTATCCAACGCAGCTGCTTATGCGGCCTGAGGGAGGTTGCCGGGATTAAAAATCCCGCCGACATGGTGGTAGAAGTTCTGATCGGCTGCCCCAGACCGGAATCTGTGGACGGAGAAAAAGTGCTCAAGATCCTTCCCTTCGGTCAGAAAAAGATCGAGGTTCGTCAGGGCGGTCTTCTGGGTAAGACCCTCTTCCAACCCGAACTGGGAGATAAGACAGACGAGATGATTGTGGCCAACGCGATTGTGACCGTGTACGTACCGTAACGATCAAGTCCAAAGAACAAAAGGCGGCCAGGTTGAATTCGTTGTCCGGGTATTTCAGGAAATGATTGACCCGGCCGAAATCGGCTTCTTAAATCCGGCTTCGACTGCCAGAAAACGAAAGCAGGATCAGAAAGGGCCCTGCTTCCCGGGCCTTTTATTCTCCTTGACCCCGACTCTTTCTTTCCCTATACTTTTACCATAAAAAATCATTTTGTTAGCAACCGGGCGGCCCGATGAGGCGAGCAATGAAATCGTTCTGGTGAATTTGTCTGTCTTGATTCCGGTTTCTTTTTTTTAAGAACTGTCGACAACGCGCCCAATCCCTTCCGTCCGGTACCGATGAGTCAGGTGATGCATCTTTAGAAGGAGTAACCCCAAATGACTTCTGAACAGGTATTAAAGAGAACGCTTCGGCTGAAAAATAATCTTCTGTCCAGCCGATATGAAATATGCATCGAACGGATGAAGTTTTTCACCGAGGCCTATCAGAATCATCCCGGGGATCCTCCGGTCCTGAAGCGGGCCAAGGCCGTGGCCCATACGCTGCAGAACATGACCATCTTCATCCGGGAGGATGAGTTGCTGGTTGGGAACGAAACCAGCAAGAACCTGGGGGAAAAGATCAATCTAGATCTGAACCGCTTCAATGGTATTGATAAAAAAAGCACCTTTGAAGATCTGGCCACCCGAAACCCTCAACCCTTTTTTATCAGCGAAAACGACATTGACGAACTCATGGCCCTGACCCCCTATTGGCAGGGAAAGTCCCTGGTTGGCGACATCATCCTGCCGAAGTTGCTGAGTAAAAATCTGATTCCGTCCCAGGGCGGCTTCGCCTCGGCGAAGCCCAACATCGCCATCCTGATCGGTACCACCGAAGGGCACCTGTCGGCCGGCTATGAAAAGCTTTTAAGGCTTGGATATAAAGGAATCATCCGGGAGGCCGACCGCTTTCAAAAAGGCTTGTCCAAAGACGACCTCGAATTTGAGGAAAAATCGAATTTCTATGAGGCGGTCAAAATTTACTACACCGCCGCCATTGATTTTTCGCAGCGTTTTTCGGATCTGGCTCTTGATCTGGCAAGCCGGAGGCAGAGAGAAGAGAGGCAAAAGGAGCTGACAGCCGTCGGGGAGATGATGCATAAATTTACGGCTCAACCCCCGGACACCTTTTATGAGGCGGTTCAATTCCTATGGTTCTCCCAGAATATCGCCAATATCATCTATCAGCGGAGCGTTCTCGCGCCGGGCCGGCTGGACCAGATCCTCTGGCCCTATTATGAAAGGGACAGGCAGGCGGGTAAGATCACCCGGGAGTTCGCCCTGGAACTGATCGAGGAATTAAACCTCAAGCTCACCTGGAACGTCCAATTGATTTCCAGGGAGGCGACCATGATCGCCAATGCCCTGGGCCAGAATACCCAGGCGATCACCATCGGGGGGGTAAAAGCAGATGGAACCGACGCCAGCAATGAATTGTCCTATCTATTTCTTGAGGCCTATAAAAATATAAAGGCACTGACCACGGATCTGTCCGTGCGCCTTCATCGGAATACGCCCCGTGAATTTTTTCTGGAGGCTCTATCCGTTTTCAAATCCACATCCGGCATCGCTTTTTATAATGATGACGTGATTGTCCCGGCCCTGGAGAAGGCCGGCTACACCGCCGAAGACGCCTTGGATTATGTGATTATCGGCTGTGTGGAACCGACCGGCCAGGGAAACAGCTTTGCCGCCACCGGGCGGATGTTCCTGAATCTGCCGGGGGTCCTGGAATTAACACTGAATAACGGATCTTCCGGAATGTCCGGCCAGGTCGATGGGTTCGAAACCGGAGATCCGGCCGGGTTTCTAACTTTTGACGATCTATACCGGGCCTTTGTCCGGCAGCTGGCCTTTAACATCGAAAGATCGGTGCAAATAGCGGAAGTGGGGGACCGGGAAACGATGACCTGGTTCCAGCATCCCTTTGTTTCGGCCATGGTGGAGGGATGCCTGGAAAAGGGAAAGGACTATGTCACCGGAGGCGCGAAATACAACCTGTCCTCGATCACCGGGTATGGTTTCGGCACCCTGGTGGATTCGCTTCACCACCTTAAAAAGGTGGTCTATGATGAAAAAATACTCTCGCTGCCGGAATTTATCAAAGTATTAAACTCCGATTTTAGCGGACAGGAAAGATTAAGACAGAAACTCATTACACAATACGACACCTGGGGAAATAACCAGGCGGAAATCGACGACCTGGCCTGTCAGTTGTGGGATCTATTCACGCGGGAAGTCGCCAAGCACACGCCCCTGCGGGGTGGAAGATACAGCGCCGGGGCCTATTCCATGGGGTTTCACGTCCTGGAAGGGTTTGTCACCCGGGCGACCGCGGACGGCAGAAAAGCCCTGGAACCGATCTCCAACAGCCTTTCTCCGGTCAATGGGGCGGTAAAAAGCGGGATCACGGCTGTTTTAAACTCGGTGGCAAAATTGAACTACCAATATGCCGCCAACGGGGTCGCCGTCAATGTCCGAATCCATCCCCAGAACCTGGCCAAGGAAGAAAATCTGGAAAAATTTTACTGGCTTCTAAAAACCTATTTTCAAAACGGCGGTATGCAGATCCAACCCACCGTGGTGTCCACCGAGACGCTTCGGGAGGCTCAGAAAAATCCGGAAAAATATAAAGATCTGATCGTAAAGGTAGGGGGGTACAACGCCACCTATATAGATCTGGGGACTCCCATACAGAATGAAATTATCAGCCGATTGGAAAACCGGTAGTGCGGGCCCTCTTAGGGCCTGGCCTTTATCCCTGAGCATTTTAATCCTAGCCAATTGTTTAATGATCAAGGAGGTAGAAAATGTCTTTTTCTTGCCTTATACTCTTCCCGTCTGAAGAAATTTCTTGTCAAAGACTGAATTTTTCAAGTTCGGGCAGTTTTCAGAAAGGAGCTGTCGCCGAATATTAACCTCCATCGAGTGGAGACCATGCTTTTCGATAAAAATTTCAACGAAGGTATTTGGCATCTGACCATAACCGTTGCCGCGGTTATCTCTGCTATTTATATACCCTTGCAATTGGTTTTTCAGTTGAACGACCTCCGGCTGTTCAGAATTTTCGAAACCATGGTCACCCTGCTCTTTTTGATTGATTTGGTTTATTATCAGGTTTCCCTGCACAGGATCGGGGATAAAACCCTTCCCCACCACCGGGAAATTCCTTTCAAGCATCGTCTATTTTGGTTCAGCGCCGATCTTCTGGCGGCCTTCCCCTTCGCTTTGGTCCAGGCTTCCCCTTATTTATCCATCCTGCGGATTCTGAAGCTGCTGCGGGTCGCCCAGTATATGCATGCCTGGCGGCAAAAGGTTTTAAAATACAATGAATATCTCAAACTGACTTTCTTTGTTTTCTGGCTGCTTATTTTTGCCCACTGGCTGGCCTGCGGCTGGCTGGCCATCACTGTAGGAGAATATACCGGGGATGATTTAACCCAGTATCTTTCCGGCTTTCACTGGGTCATTGAAACCCTGACCACCGTTGGTTACGGTGAAACGGTTTCCACTACTAATATTCAAAGGATATACGCCATCTTTGTCATGCTTGCCGGAGTAGGAGTTTATGGATATGTCATCGGCAACGTGGCCAGTATCCTGGCTAAGAGAGATCCTGCCAAAAGTCAATACTTCAGTAACCTCGACCAGCTGAACGCCTTCGTCCAATACCGGGAAATTCCAGGGGACCTTCAAAAAAGGATTAGAGACTATTACGCCTATATCTGGAAAAAACGCTTGGGCTTCGATGAAACGACTTTTTTGACGGCCCTTCCCCAGGGACTTCGCACGGAAGTTGAGATGCACTTAAAATTGGAGATTCTGGACAAGATCCCTTTGTTTGAAGGACTGGACAGTGTTTTTATCGAAGAGGTGGCCCTGAATTTAAAACCGGATGTCTATACACCCGGCGAATTTATTTTTAAGGCCGGACAACAAGGCGACAAGATGTATTTTGTCATCAGAGGTAATTTGCTGGTGTTAAACAAAAACGGTTCGGTGATCAGTACCCTGAAAGACGGTGATTTTTTTGGCGAGATCGCTCTCTTTACCAATCAGGTCCGAAGCGCCGGTGTCCAGGCTGTGACCTACTGCGATCTCTATATCCTGGAAAAAGAAGTTTTTGAATATCTCTTGGAAAAATTTCCGGACATCGGGTCCCACATAAGAGAAGTGGCTATTAAGCGGCAGGAAAAGGATGGCCGGGCCGTCCGATCTTGAAAGTCGGCATTTCCTGTTCGGCTGGGACCTTGATCATTTCATGGGGTAACTCCCAGGGGAAGCCCCTGCCTATGGAGAAAAAAGGGGGTGGTCGGAGGAGACTCCCGAATCAAAAAAGTCAGGAAAGCCTGCTGGGTCTGCCCACTAAAATCTCAGCCGATTGTTTAACGATCAAGGAGGTAGAAAATGTTGCCGAATGGAATAACGGATCTAACTGCGGATTGGCTTAATGAAGCACTTCATAGGAACGGATTCTTGACCAGGGATAGAAATATTTTATCCATCGAGATCACACCCATGGCGGTAGGAGAGGGTTTCCAAAGTGACATGGCCCGGATCATTCCCAAGTATGACGGGGAGGACCCGGCCTTGCCCTTGTCCATGGTGGCCAAGCTGCCTACTTCCTATGAACCGGCCAATTTTGTGGCCATGTTGTTCAACACCTATGAGCGGGAGATAAGGTTCTACCAGGAAGTCGCCCCCCGCAGCCCTGTCCGAACCCCCCGGTTGATTCTCGGGGAATTTGATGGGGAGGCAAAACGATATGTCCTTATCCTGGAAGATTGCGGTTGTTACACACAGGTCGATCAGGTCAGCGGACTGACCGAGGAGCAATTGGGCCAGGTCATAGATAAAATCGCCGATTTCCACGCGCACTGGTGGAATTCTCCTGTCCTGGCCTCCATTCCCTGGATGCCCGGCCCCAGGTCAGCGGCGGCCTATGCCCTGGTGGACTTTTATAAGGGTTGCTGGGATACGGCGGTAACCGTACCGGAGTTTTTAGCCGCCCTGCCTCCCGGAGGAAAAGAGGCCGGTTTAAAAATTTATGAAAATTTCCTGTGGTTGGTGGAAGCCGCCCAGGACGATCACCTGACCATCACTCATTTTGATTTTCGCGGCGATAATCTGTTTTTTGACGAGAGCGATGAAAATGACCCGGTCATCGTCTTCGATTGGCAGGCCACGAGTGTCTACCGTGGCCCTTTGGACGTAGGCTATCTCATGGGCGGGAGCATTTCTGCGGAATTGAGGCGCAAGGTGGAGAAAAAGATGCTCCAAAGATATTATCAGCGGCTCCTGGACAAAGGGGTCAAGGACTATTCTTTTGAAGACTGCCTTTATGATTATCTCGGCGGGCTGCTGGTCTATGCCTATATTCCGGTACTGGCTTACAGCCGGCTGGATATGAGCAGCGACCGCGGCCAGGAACTGGCCCGGATGCTGACCGAACGACATTTCTCGGCCATCGTGGATCATGACGCGGCCGGTTATTTGGGAAAATCACCAGAAGAGATCGGCCCTCAGCTCAAAGCACTCGCCGAAGAATGGCGAAACGGTTGAGGTGAATTGGGGCCGGGTGAGCTCTTGATCAAGGCCGAGGTCAGGTAATCGGCCGGAAATAAGGAACAGCTCAACCTAACTTAAAGGAGATTGCGGATGAACCAGCAAAAAAGTGCCATCCAATACAGGCCTCTGGGGGCGGCCGACGTGGAAACGGTTCCGCTTCTTCACCAGGGCACCGCCGAAGAGGTGCGTGCGCGAATCACCGCCATCGGTTCTTCGGCGATACTCGCCTTTGAAGAAGGGGACCATGTCGGGCAACTCCAATTCCGTCCCTATGAACCTGGGGTGGTATCCCCCAACGGACTTCACGACCCGCTATACTGGATGGATTTCGAAGATCAAGCCCCGACAATGCCGGACCGATCGCTCACGCTGTTCTGTTATCACGTAGGCCAGCATGACAACACCGACCGTCGCGACTCCCGCTATATGGGGCGGGGCATCGGTACGCGCCTGCTGGAGGAGACCATCGCCTGGGCGGAGAAGGCCGGCTTCTCGACGATCGTCGCCAAGGGCCTCAGTTCCCTCTGGCCCATACCCCAGATCATGGGGGGCATGCCGACGGCGCTTTACCTGCGGCGACAATTCAAAATCGCCGCCAGCTATTACGATCAGCAACTGCTGAATTGGATTCCGGGAATGATCAATAAAACAGGACAAGAGGAAAACACAGGCGCAAACTATAAGGACGCCGCCCGCATAGACATTTGTGTGAGGACCCTAAGATAACACCATCCGCCACCTGCAACCAGAGAGGAGGAGCAAAATCATGAGCCCTTTCCCCGAGTATGACCGTTACGACGCGCTGGCCTTGGCTGAGTTGGTGCGACAAGGACAGATAACTCCCCTGGAACTGTGCGAAGAAGCCATTAAAAGAATCGAAGGGGTCAATCCGAAAATTAATGCAGTGGTGACCCCCATGTATGAACAGGGCCGCCGGGCGGCGTCGGGATCGTTACCCGGCGGACCGTTGGCCGGAGTTCCCCTTCTCATTAAAGATCTGGGTTATGCCTACACCGGCGTCCCCATGACCTATGGGTGTAAGGCCCTAAAAGATTATATCCCTGACCATGATGATGAAATAGTCTCACGTTTGAAAACGGCCGGGACCGTGATCATCGGCAAGACCAATACCCCGGAATTCGGTCTCCTGGGTATCACCGAACCCGAACTTTTCGGTCCCTGCCGGAACCCCTGGAACATCGCCCACACTCCGGGCGGATCCAGCGGCGGATCGGCAGCGGCAGTGGCCGCGGGCCTGGTTCCGATGGCCGCCGGGAACGATGGAGGAGGGTCTATCCGTATCCCTGCGGCCTATTGCGGTCTTTTCGGGTTAAAGCCCTCGCGCGGACGCAATCCCACCGGTCCGGACCAGGGCCAGATGTGGTTGGGAGCGGCCCAAAACCACGTGCTCACTAGATCGGTCCGGGACAGCGCTGCCGCCTTGGACGCCACCCAGGGCCCGGAGCCCGGTGCCCCTTATGACATTCGTCCTCCGGAAAGGTCTTATGGCCAAGAATTGGAAAAGAACCCCGGTTGTCTGAAAATCGCCTTTAACACCCAATCGCCGATTGGAACCAAAGTCCACCCGGAATGTATCCGGGCGGTGGAGGAGACCGCCCATTTATTAGAGGCATTGGGACACAACCTGGAAGAGGCCCGGCCGGATATTGACGGCCGGGGTTTGGCCAAAAGCTTCCTGGCCTTGTATTTCGGCTATGTAACGGCGCAAATGGAGGAATTGGAATCGTTATTGAAGCGAAAAGTCAAACCGGGGGACGTTGAAATCATGACCCGGACACTCGGTCTGCTGGGCCGGGCCTTTTCGGCGGGGTACCTGTATCAAGCCTTGGTCAGCTGGGACCAGGCCGCCCGACAGATGGGCCTATTCTTCCAGAACTATGACCTCTATCTCACCCCGACCACGGCCTATCCGCCGGCCAAAATCGGTGAATTACAACCCAGGGCCTCGGAAGTCTTTATGATGAAGACGGTCAATGTTTTAAAATTGGGTGGGCTCTTAAAAGGTTTGGGCCTGGTGGACCAGATGGCCGAAAAAAGTCTGGAAAGGACACCGTTTACCCAATTGGCCAATCTTTGCGGACTGCCGGCCATGTCAGTGCCCATGCATTGGACCATGGAAGGTCTGCCTTGCGGCGTCCAGTTCATTGGGCCTTTCGGCGAGGAAGCTTTACTTTTCCGATTAGCCGCTCAATTAGAAAAGGCCCGGCCCTGGTTTGATAAACGGCCTCCTTTGACAGGTTAATAATGTGAGACCTTTGAAACAGGTTCCCTTTTGCCCAATCTCTGCGTCAGGCTCAAATTTCAATCCTCGAAATATTACATATATTCCTCCGGTTGAAATTTTCGCCTTCCTTGACCTTGAACAAAATCGAACCTGTTTCAAAGGTCTCAATGTAATCCGGTAGGCAGCCAACGGTCAGAATAAGGATTTCCGATTCGGGCATGAATGGACCTATCGGAATCCCTCTTATGGGTCTTCGCTGTCCAAGATCGCCATCTGGTCAGGTAAATATCTTTGTGCGGCTACCCTCTCTCCCGGTATGGCCGCTTCTATCCCGGCAAGGTCTTCATCGGTGAGCAATAGATCGAGCCCCCCCCAGGGCTTCCTGAAGACTTTGGCGACGACGGGCACCAACCAGGGCCACTACGTTCTCCCCCTTGGCCAGGACCCAAAGTTGCCCAGTCGACGTAATTTCATTTTTCTCTCCTTTCAAAGGTCATAGTGTGGCGAAGAAACTTTAAGCTTTGGTGATTCTTCTTAATCCGATTTTATATCAGTCTTTTCCCCTTCGAAAGCTAACTCTTGTCCCGGCCCTTCTTCCGGCCGGTGATCAGAAAGACCAGGACGGAACCCACGGTTGAGAGGGCAATCAATAAATAAAGGGTCAGTAGGTTTGACCCGGCCACGACCGAGGTGGCCATCAGGGGTCCGAAACCGTTTCCGGCAAAACGCGCCGAATTGAGAAATCCGAGCCCTGTTCCCCCCAGTTCTGAAGCATAATTGGCCATGGCCGTGGGGATGACTGCGGCAATGACCCCGGTTTGAAGCATCCTGACGGCGGTAAAGCCGATAAGGCCTCCGGACAAGTACAGCAGGAGCTGCAGAAAGGCGGAGGTCAGGCAAAGCATGGTGATCACCCCTTTCAGTTTTGCCCGGGGGGTCAGCCGGTCCGACTGCGGAAAAGGGCTACCCGGGCAGAAATGGGGATAGGCTGTCTTCTAT
Organism: uncultured delta proteobacterium; assembly: GCA_963790475.1. Taxonomy (GTDB): domain Bacteria; phylum Desulfobacterota; class RBG-13-43-22; order RBG-13-43-22; family RBG-13-43-22; genus RBG-13-43-22. The sequence continues at coordinate 77,693 of CAWBOS010000001.1, forward strand.
AGTGGCGTCTCTGAAGGGCTTCGTCAAAAGAAAAACCGGAAGTACCTGATTCTCTTATCCTCATACAGAGAAAAGGGATTAAAATATCCCTGCGACGATAAAAGGGCCGCCAAAGGCCACCGCCCACCCTTTGGCCTGTCCGGTATTTCCCTTGACTCTCATTTCAACCCTGTTTTATACTCTTTCCATCTAAGGGATAACTGGTTAATCTTCCCAACACACCCCGGATGAACATGTAAAGAATCTCATTTACTCCCAATCCAGGTCTCAGAAAGGAACCGGATTTTTTTCCTTCCATGGACCAGGGCCGGAAGAAGTATTCCGAAATCAAAGGGGCTGACGACCTCGTCGCTCTGGGTCAGGCTTAAGAACGACCGAAGGTGGATCACCTCCGCTTAAGCCAATCTACAACATGAGGAGATTGTTCTTATGACCGCAGATAAATTTAAACGTAAGCTGGCGGCCATCCTCAGTGCCGACGTCAAAGGGTACAGTCGTCTCATGGGTGTCGACGAGGAAGCCACTCTCCGTACTCTGCAGGAGTATAAGGAAGTGATGGCCAGCTGTATTCAGCACTACCGGGGCCGGGTAGTCGGGACTGCGGGAGACAGCATTTTAGCCGAGTTTGACAGTGTGGTGGATGCGGTACAGTGCGCCGTGGAGATCCAGCAGGTGCTCAAGGCCAAGAACGCCCTGCTAACGGAGACCCGCCGGATGGAGTTTCGCATCGGGATCAACCTGGGGGATGTGATTGAAGAAGGAGATACGATCTACGGGGATGGGGTAAACATTGCCGCCCGGTTGGAGAGTTTAGCGGAGGCGGGTGGAATATGCATCTCCGAAAGTGCTTATCAACAGATTGAGAACAAGTTGCCCTTGAGGTATGAGTACCTCGGGGAACACCAAGTGAAGAACATCGCCAAGCCGGTTCGAGTTTATAAGGCGCAGATAGAGCCGGAGACAGCGCCCTCTCGGACGCGTGGAGAGAAAAAACCCGGGAAGAAGTTATTTTTGCGGGCCATTTTGGGGATCGGGATCATTGCCTTGGGCCTGGCGGGCTTTTCCCTCTGGCATTTCGTCCTCCGTCCTGTCTTTCTTCAGAGGGACGTGGCTTCGAAGGGGAGGATGGCTTATCAACTGCCCGACAAGCCCTCCATTGTCGTTCTGCCCTTTACCAACATGAGCGGAGACCCAAAGCAGGAGTTTTTCAGTGACGGGATCACCGAGGATATCATCACCGCCCTTTCCAAGGTACCCATGCTGTTTGTCATTGCCCGTAATTCGGCCTTTACCTACAAGGGAAAACCGGTGAATGTCCGGCAGATAAGCGAAGAACTCGGTGTCCAATACGTGCTGGAGGGAAGTGTTCAGAAGTCTGCTGACCGTGTTCGGATCACCGCCCAGTTGATCGACGCCCTTACCGGGCGTCACATTTGGGCCGAGCGCTACGATCGCCAGCTGAAAGACATATTCGCCCTGCAGGATGAAGTTACAAGCAACATACTCAGGGCCATGCAGGTGAAAATCACAGAGGGGGAACAAGCCCTGCATCGCGATAAGGGGATACGAAATCTCAATTGCTATTTGAAGTTGCTGGAAGGGAGAAATTACTCGGATCGCTTCAATACCGAGGGTAACCAATTAGCCCGGCAGATGGGAGAAGAGGCTCTGGCCATGTGTCCGGAGTCTTCATCAGCCTACTACCTCCTGGCTGCTACCTACATGATGGATTACTGGAACGGCTTAGGCAAGTCTCCTCGGGAGTCTGTTGAAAAAGGCATTGAATTGGCAAAAAAGGCCCTGGCGCTGGATGATGCCTATGCCCAGCCCCATGGGTTATTGAGCTTCCTCTATTCCATAGAAAGAGAGTATGATAAGGCCCTGGTTGAGGGGGAGCGGGCTGTGGCTCTTGATCCTAACGGGGCTGATGTTAACGCCTGGTATGCCTCAAGTCTTATCTTCGCCGGGAAGCCGGGGAAAGCCATCCTCTTGCTACAAAAAGCAATCCGAAACAACCCTCTCGGTCCGGCCTGGTACTTTTTCAACCTCGGGAATGCCCTCCTGCACACGGGGCGATTTGAGGAGGCTGTTTTGGAATATAAAAAAGCGCTTCAGCGGGCGCCTAATAATATTTTCGCTCGTATTGGCCTGGCGGCTACGTACAGTATGATGGGCCGCGGGAAGGAGGCCCGGGCTGAAGCCACAGAAATTCTCAGGATAAATCCAAAGTTTACTATTGATGACTATGTAAAGACTCTTCCGTACAAAGATCAATCGCAAATAGGCATTCTTGTTGATGCCAGCCGCAAGGCGGGGCTGAAGTGAGGGATCCCACGACAAAATCCTCAATGATCTTACATTTTTCAGTTTTTAATCCCTTACCCTCATAAATATACATTATTTTTTTCCTCAAAATACTCCCCCGCCTATATTTTCTTATTAACTTCCTTAGGCGATATTAAGACTAAAACGTGTTTATCTATGGGTATCCTTTATTTATTGCTTTGACATTTGAAGGGCCCAATAAATTAAAAAGAAGAAGGAGGATGCTATGGCTAATGCGCAGATGAGGAACCAAGAACTTCCCGCATTCAGTTTCCCACGACTGATTGACTGCCCTCTTCAACCCGGTAACCTAAAAATCTCGGAAAGGGCCTGTCTTAAGCGTTACCAGGTCGCTCTGAATAGAAAAATTGAGAATAATAGTGGAGAAGATAGTTTTAATTATTTCTTGAATCAAGGACTTTTGAAGTGTCAACGATGCCCGATTGCAATAACGATGGCTTCATAATATGACCCGGCAAGGTCCGGTCAGGTATTGCCCAAAAGGACAGAATAAGGCCTTTTAGGCCCGTTTCATCGCACCTGGCGTCAGGTTCATTTGCCCGCCAATCGCCAAGAGACCTGTTTTCTTCAGAAGACCTCCAGGTCCCCATGCCGTTTTTCCTATTTTCTTCTTGATCCGGTCTTTTTCTTTCCCTATACTCTTTCCAATGAAAAGAGCTATTATGGAGAAATGTCCAAGGCCATCCTGGATCGCCATGAGGAGTTACGTGAGGTAGTGGTGGATTATTGCGCTCCCCTACTGGATCCGGATCTACTCAGCGCCGAGATGCAGCAATCTTTTAACCCCCTTATAAGAATCTACCTTTCCGAGGCCAGAACAGGTCATGATGAAGGCCGTATTCCGTTTGTCCCTTATACCAACGGAACCTGGGTTAAGCTTTACCGAGATGCCAGACCTCAAGCCCCCCCAATAGACGTCCTCATTATGGAGATGTCGCCTCCTGATCGCAACGGATTTCTCACCTTTGGGGGATCGGTGTGGGAATCCCATTTTCATTCCAAAAGCGCCGGCCTGGTCATTGCTGAAATCGATGAACATATAATCAGGTCTCACGGTGATACGATTCGGCACGGGTAAGAACACCAGGCATATCATCAACGAAGGCGTGTTTGATGATTGCAACGATATCGGTATTTTTTTCGAACTTGGGTGTCCGAATATGGCTCTGCTGGTGAAACGGGGAATCGCGACCGGGAAATATGCCACCTTACACCCGGGCAAGGCTATTTTCACCGGCCTGCAAGGCATGACCCCGGAAGATATGGATTATATTAATGACAACCCTCTTTTTGAGCTCTATAGCGGAGAATATGTCGTTAACCTATCCAACATTTCTAAAAATGAAAATATGATGTCCATCAATAATATCGTTGGTATAGACTTGACCGGTCAAATAACCTGTGAATCCCAATTCGGACCGAGATTGATCAATGGGGCCGGTGGGCAGATTGAATTTCATATAGGGGCTTCTCTAGCCAAAAACGGTAAGGCTGTATCTATCCTGCCCTCTACCTATGGAGATGGTGAAATTTCCAATATTGTCCCCTATTTTGAAAAAGGCACTTTAGTGACCCTGTCCAGATACTGGGCGGATTATGTGGTGACTGAATATGGGGTGGCTTCCCTGATTGGGAAGAGCCATCGTGAACGGGCTGAGGCATTGATAAGCATTGCTCATCCGAAATTCAGGGATGAGCTTAGCGAGGCGGCTAAAGATTTTTGTTAGAGGCTGTTCCTATCTCGCCCGGGGACCCGATCTCCGGGTCTGTTGGAATTTTGACTAAATCTATGAAGGAGAAACAAGGAGGGCTAATGGTTTCAAAAATTCTTGTGCCGACAGACGGGTCAAAGGCAGCTCAAAAGGCGGCCAGATATGCGGTTAACCTTGCCAAAGAGTTAAAGGCTCTGATAATTGTCCTGAGTGTTATCGATCAACGTTTATTGATAAACCAGGCAGTACTGGCGAGTGAGACGGAGATGGTCGCCATAGAGCCTATCGAAAATTATCTGCGGAAGGCTGCCAAAAAGTATGTCGGAGAGATAAAGAAATTGTGCGAAAAAAACGGTGTCCTTTCCAAGACGGTGATAATTACAGGGCATCCTGTTGAAGAAATTGTGAAGGAGGCCGAGAAGTCAAAGGTGGATCTCATTGTTATAGGTTCTCATGGAAGGAGCGCGTTAGCGGCCGCGGTCCTTGGAAGTGTCGCCTATGGCGTAATCCACAACGAGACAAAAATTCCTAGTATGATTGTAAAGCGGTGATCCATTGGGGCTTATTTGAGCATGAAGCGGTCCCAAGGACCGTTTTAGAAATACAATCAGGCGTTTTGACTAAGGGTTTCTTTTTAGGGTAACTTAGTCAACAGCGATCGATGAAGGAAAGAAGAAAGTCTATTGTGGGAGGCCTATGAAAATTCTGATATGTGACGGACTGGATGAAAGCGGTTTGGACTTACTGCGATCAGCGGAAGGATTTGAGGTGGACGTTCCTGATCAATGGAGCATGGAAGAGATTACCGAGCAACTGCCCCGGTATGAGGCCATGATCATTCGAAGCCGCACCAAGGTGACGGAAAAAATGCTCCAAAAAGCCGACCGGCTCAGGGTGATCGGGCGGGCCGGGACCGGGGTTGACAATATCGATGTCTCCTCAGCCAGCGACCGGGGCATTCTGGTCATGAATACCCCGGGGGTCAACGCCATGGCCGCGGCCGAACATACCATAGCCCTGATGCTGGCTTTGTCGAGGCACATTGCTCAGGCCTCTCAATCCGTGCGCCTGGGCCGCTGGGAGAAGAAGCGCTTTCTCGGGACTGAGATCAATGAGCAGGCCCTGGGGGTCATCGGCCTGGGAAGGATTGGGTCTATTGTAGCCGACCGGGCGGCGGGGATGGGGATGGAGGTCATTGGTCACGACCCCTATATTACTCCGGAGGCGGCCTCCAAACTGGGTATTACCTGGGTGGAGTTGGACGAACTCCTGGCCCGGAGTGATTTCATCACCCTGCACACCCCTCTGAACAAGGAGACGGAAGGGATCATCAATAGATCGACCATCGCCAAAATGAAATGGGGCGCCCGGATCATCAATTGTGCCCGGGGGGGGCTGATCGATGAAGAGGCCCTCCTTGAGGCCCTTCAGGAAGGACGTATCGCCGGTGCGGCTTTGGATGTCTTCTCCTCGGAACCCCCGATCAACAATCCCTTAATCGGACTTGAAAATGTGATTGCGACCCCTCATCTGGGGGCCTCCAGTATCCAGGCCCAGACCAATGTGGCCCGCAGCATTGCCCTCCAATTGATGGATTATCTTCTGCGCGGGATTATCCGAAATGCCGTCAATTTTCCCAATATCAGTGCCAAAGCCTATGAAAAAATGCGTCCTTATCTCATTCTGGCGGAAAAGCTGGGGTCGCTCCAGGGTCAGGTAAGCTCTCTGGTTGAGAAGCTGGAGATTGAATACAGCGGTTCGGATCTGGAGGATCTGCCTTGGGAACCGATTACCCAGACGGTCATCAAAGGATTTCTTGAACCGGTGCTGGCGGAAAAAGTCAATCTGGTCAATGCCCCCATTCTGCTCCGGCGGCGGCAGATCGAACTGATCACTTCTTCCACCTCTGATACACGGGGGTACCAGGGCATGATTATGGTGCGGGCCAGCGGAAAGGGACAGGTCTCCTCCGCCCGGGGTACGGTCTTCCCCGGAGAAGGTCCCCGTCTGATCCGTCTCAACACCTTCCGGCTGGAGGCCGAACTGGAAGGTATTAATCTTATCCTGCAAAACCTGGATAAGCCCGGAGTCATCGGACTGATCGGCACCACGCTGGGAGAATTCCAGGTCAATATCGCCAACATGCACTTGAGCCGCACCCCGGTCAGGGACCGGGCCTTGTCCATTATCCGAATAGACCAGGAGCCGCCGGTCGAGGCCCTGGAGAGACTTCGACAACACCCGAATATCATCTCCGTTCAATTGGTCAGATTATAAAATTTTCCCAAAAAACATCCCAAGCTAAATCTAATCAAAATACCCTACCGATAATTCGAAGGGAAAAGGTTTTGTTCTTTACGGCCTCAGGAACGATTTGAAGAAAAAAATACCTAACTAACATCTTTTCCAATATTTGAGGAAGCGAGGAATCTGGACTTTTGTGTTCATTTAATATTTGGCCCCCTGACCTTTCAGAAGGCTTGAACGATGGTCAACTCTTCCAAAATATTTCTATTTCAATCCTTTTAAACAATAGAGTGCTTGGGATCAGGTTATGCCCTTATTACTTTTCTTCAGGCGGTTTGATATTTTCAAAAAAAAGTCTGAACAGACCGGCATTAACAGCCAGGACAATTGTTACCAGCCACATGGGGGCCGCCGAGGATATACTGTGCATCAGATGAGAGGCAATCGTCGGGGCGACCATACCGGTGGCCTGAGCCGGCAGACTGCCGATGGCCGCCACCTTGGACCGGCTTTTTTCCGAGGCCACACCCATAACAAAGGATTGCCGAATCGGCATACTGATAGAGTTGACCATGACCCGGATGGTGTAGGCCACAGCAGCCACTAAAAAAGTGGGGGCCAGGGCCATTCCCGCCATGAGGACCACAGTCCCCAGACGGGTCCATACAATGGCATTGACGGCACCGAACCTCTTGGCAATGGCCGGAGCCAATAAATAAGAAAGGGCGGACAGCAGGTTGGCTACGGTGTAGAGTGCCGCTATTCCCGTGGATCGCACCCCGAAATGAACGGAAAACCAATATGTCAGGAAAGGCCCGACGATGCCCATAACAAAACCATTTATACCGTTGGTGAGCCACAGGCGGGCGATTAAATTGCCGGTCGAGATTTTATTTTCTTCTACCGTCGGTTTGGCAAAGGGAAGTTGAGACCTTTCCCGAACAGGGAAGGCTAAAAAGAACACGGCCAGGCTGGCCAAAGCAGCGATCCAAAAGACCGGATGAAAGGAGCTGATGATATCCATTTCAGTGTGTCTATGAAGAATCCCGGGCAAGGCCGCCACGGAAGAACCCGCGGCACCGGCCAGCACCCCCACCAAAGACAGAGAGGAAAAGATGGTATTGCGGTCTTCGTCTGATCCGCTCCCCGCAATTAATGCCTGTTCGGCGGGATAGAAGGGGCCGAAGCCGCCGCCGCTCCCGGCCCCTCCTCCTCGTACCGAGGCCATGGCCGCCATAATGGATAGGACCCAGAACCGGGTAGTCATGGCGAAGACCGCCGACCCTATGGCCGCTATTATCGCGATTACCATCAGGATACGCTTTCGTCCATAGCGGTCGGAAAAGACGCCTACCAGGAGAGTCATTCCGGTTGAACCCGCCATAGCGAAAGAAAGCAGATATCCCACTTGCAAAGTGGAATAACCGGCGGCAGAAACATAAAGGGGAACAACAATAACCAGGATGGCCTGGGAAAAGCTGCGTACAATTCGAGCGGCAAAGAGCCAGGGCATATTCCCGATAAACCAGGCTGGACGTTGGACAGTCATTTCATCCTACCATCCCGATTTTCAAGGGTCGTCGTTCCGGCCGCCGCCGGAATTTTCTGAGCAGGGCGGTCTTGCCCGAGTTGTCCTGGCGATCCTTCTCATAGGCCACAAAAAAAATAAGGGTCCGCAATTTCCCCAAATCGTCTCTTGTCGGCAAATAACCGGCCTTAGCCGTATAATGGAGATCCTTACCATTCAAGGTAATGAGGTGACGGGTAATCGAGAGGGGCTCTTTAGCCTGTGTCTCCGGGATTTCCTTGACGGTTGCTTTTCCATGAAACTGGGACCTGTTTTTCTCCGGCGCCTGCGCCAACGGTTCGGGCACCGGTACCGGGAATAAGAAGGTGATAAGAACGAGATCCTTTTTCACTATTTGGAAGGGAAGGGCAAGGTGCTTCATCTTCTTTCCATATCTTGATCGATTCTTCTCAGGCTGAACAAAAAAGGATTTCCCTTCTTATCTTATTCCACCTGGACCATAGCGCTATTTCCAGTATGGATAAATATTTTCCCATTTATAAACGTATTAATGGAATAAAGGAATGCCTTTATTTTTTAGTGAAATACATAGTATTTTTATCCCCCTTTTCCCGTCCTAACCGGATTTTGGAAGAATACCAAGTCGAAACCCCTCCAAACCGAATTCTTCCATGCTTTCCGGTGTTCTGAATAGTGATCGAAAAGCAGATGAAAGGGAGGCCGTACGAAGATGTTAGGTAAGGAAGTAAGGCATTTTAAAAATTTGATGGTTTGGCATAAGAGTCATCAATTATTTCTTGACGTTGTATAGTTTAAAGAAAAAAATGCGGAACTAAAATCTTCTCACTGACATCTTCATTTGTTCTTTATGTTGAGACCCCAGACCGGACAGACTAAATAGGCCGGAAAAGGTTGAAAGATAAAATCAAAAGTGAATGAATTGGGAAATGTCCCCCTTTTCATTGATCAGAAAACCGCCAGTCTTGCTGCATGAAGTTCAGGCCAGAATGGTTGCCAGCAAGACAGCCAGGATGCCGGAAAGAAAAATGCCGTCAAAGGTGCCGGCCCCTCCGATAGAGGCCACCGGGGCCCCCAGGTCCTCGATTTTTTTCAGATTCAACAGGTCCGCTCCGATAAGGGTGCCGAGGGACCCGGAGATATAGGCCACCACCGGTGCGTTGTTGTAGGCAATGATAAGGGAGGGGGAATGCCGATTTTTTCAAAGGCCAAGACCACCAGGTTGATCTGAACCATAGCGAAAGAAAAGACCAGGATGAAAAAAAATAGCAACATAATCAGAAGGGAGAGGGGATTGAAAAACATAAAAACTCCTTTCTGGAAAATCCTGCGATTCTGAACGGTTTACTTCCCGGTCCATCAGCTTTTTCCACCGCCGGCAAGTTATTCGGCTTTCCCAGTTCTATTTTTTCGCCTTCCGCCAGGTCGATTATCCACCAGGGCCTGACACAAAACGGCGATCCAGGCGAAATCGCCCCGCCCGAACCGGAAGAAGTCTTCCAGCAAGAGTTTACAATAACGGAACGGATATTCACAAGAAGATAATATTTACGGTGCTGAAAAAAGGAAAAAGAATTCTTAAGATGGGATCCCGGACCGGATTGGAAACCGATATTTCACATCCGTTATTTCCGGATGGATGCTAATTAGGGAGACCAGATAGACTAGACGGACCAGAGAGACTCAATAGACCCTTTTTTATTTTTGGTTTGGTTTATGGAGGGGGCTAGTTTGCCCCCCCCTCGGGTTGTCACTAATGAATAATGTCCCATCTTCTTTTTCATCTCCTGATCGATCCGGATAGGGGCGGTAATGGGGCCGATTCTTCGGGCACCTACATTGGTTTTTCCGTTAAAGTTCTGAACCCAGGGCCACCAGGCTAAAAAATAGTAGGCAGTGGGAAGCACGATGCAGGGGGCCTGCTCAAGGGCGTTAACACCCGGCCAATACACTAATTAAGCTGATCAGAGGGTTTGAATGAATCCCCTCCTTAAGTCGGATACTCCGGGGTCTTTTGAAAGGAGACGTTATTTTTGATGTTCAAATTTTGATTATCCTGTAGAATTACCCGGGCTGAAGGGCTAAAAATTTAATAATCATGAACCTCAACGGGGAGCGGAGAGATGAAAGCAGCGGTTTATTATGGACCAAGAGACATCAGGGTTGAAGAAGTGGCGATACCTAAACTGGAGAAGGGGGAGGTTCTCTTGAGGATCCGCGCCTGCGGAATATGCGGTTCGGACCTTCACACTTACCGTCAGGGGATGTTTGAAGACCTTGGAACACCTGTTGAAAACGGTCGTGTCCTGGGTCACGAGTTTAGCGGAGAAGTGATTGAGATGAACGGAGATATCCCCCACATAAGGATCGGGGACAGGGTTTGCGCCGTCGGCCCGGCGGCAACGCGGAATATGCCAGAATTCCGGCCTTAATTACCCCGATTATAACCCCGATTCCGGACACGGTCAGCTTCGAGGAAGCCGCGACGGTCGAACCGCTGGCTACCTCCCTCCATGCCGTAAACTTGGCTCGTCCTGTGAGGGGTGAGACCCATGTGATTATCGGGGCCGGCATAATCGGGCTTGGGATTTTGCAGGTGCTGAAGGCCAAGGCCGAAGTCAATACGATTGTCATCGATCTTTCGGACAGAAGGCTCAGCATGGGCCGGGAGTTGGGAGCCGACACCGTCGTAAATGCTGCCATGGAAGAGGCCCTGGAAAAAGTCAGGGCGTTGACCGGAACGGAGATGTCATCCATTATATCCACGCCGACAGGAATGGCCGATGTGGTCTATGACTGCGCCGGCCTGACAAAAGGATACACCGGCACCTCGGCACTACAGCAGGCGATTACCATGACCAGACAGAACGGCAAGGTGGTTGTTGTGGCGGTTTTTGAGCGGACTCCGGAGGTCGACTTTAGCTTGATGGTGCGGAAAGGACTCACCATGTTCGGGTCCTGGGCCTGGTCTCCTGACGAGTTTTTTGCGGCGCTGGAGTTGATACGCTCGGGCAAGGTGGACAGAAAAAAGATCATCAGCCATCAATTTCCATTGGACAGGGCCGCCGAGGCCTATGAAACACAGTCGAAGGCGGATGATGCAGTCAAGGTCATGATAGTGCCTTAGGGATTACACCTGTGGAACTTCGATTTAGGGGCTCTGCTACTCTTCTCTTGATGTCCGGCTGGATAATCTTCTTTTACATAATCCCCCCTTGAGGGTCGCTCCCTTATGGAGGCCTTCAATCTCAAGGAAAAACAAGCCCCGGTATGGCAGGAAAAAGAATTTTTAAGATGGTTTTGGGGCGGAGGATAGAGCCTCTAAATTGAATTGAAGATTTTTTTATGGTAACATGGTTATTACTGCGGCAATAAAATATCTAAAATTGTAATTGTAAAAATAAGGGGAATCCATCAAAGATAACCCGGGAAAAAAATCACGGAAAGCCAATTTTTGTCATTCCGACAAAAGCCGGAATCCATTCCGCCTTTGGCGGGACCGGTTTTCACCGGGGTGACTTTATATTACGAGATTATCAGAAATTACGTTATCCCGAGATTAAACTTCTTAGAATTTCGATCCGAACTTATTTAGAACTTTATTTGCCGGTTTAATAATAGCGTCCGAGGCAGCAAGGAATCCGGAATTTTGTGTACATTTAAGACCCCTGGGACAGGGGAGTTGACATTCAATGACGGGAGGTAGAAATGGATTTCAGATTTACCGAAGAGGAAGAGGCCTTCAGAAGAGAGGTTCGCGAGTGGATCAAACAGGAGGTCCCCCAGCGCTGGTACGACCTCGGGCCGGGCATCTGGGAGGAAACCGAAGAATCCTGGGCGATTTCGAGGGTATTTCAGAAGAAGCTGGGGCAGAGGGGCTGGCTGGCGCCGGGGTATCCGAAACAGTATGGCGGTGCCGAGATGGCCATCGGAAAGCAGCTTGTCCTGAGCGAGGAACTGGCCCGGGCCGATGCGCCGATAGGCGTAGAGACGGCCATCGCAGTAGGATGGGTCGGCCCGACCATCATGCTTTTTGGCAATGATGAACAGAAAGAGAAGTACGTCAAGGGGGTGGCGACCGGCGATCTCGTCTTCTGCCTCGGATACAGCGAGCCCAATGCCGGATCGGATCTGGCTGCCTTGCAGACAACGGCCATTGGAGATGGAGACGATTACCTCGTTAACGGGCAAAAGATCTGGACGAGCTATGCTCATTATTCCGATTACTGCTGGCTGGCCGCCCGGACGGATCCGAATGCCGCGCGCAGGTATGATGGCGTCAGCATGTTCGTCGTCGATATGAAATCTCCGGGCATCACGGTCAACCCCATCATCAACTTGCTGGAAAGGCATTCCTTCAACGAGGTCTTCTTTGATAACGTTCGCGTTCCCGGAAAGAATCTGGTGGGGGAGAAGAACAAGGGGTGGTACGAGTTGATGATCGCCCTGGACCATGAACGTTCACCCAGTGGAGGGGCCGCGGGTTTTGCAAAAACTTTAGAAGTGTTTATCGATGTCGCCAAGAAACGGAACATCAACAAAGACTCCCATATACGCCAGAAGATTGCCCAGATCGCTGTGGAGATGGAAGTGGCCAGAGTGCTCGCCTACCGGGTCGCCTGGATGTATGGCAAGGGTCTCCATCCCAGTTACGAAGCTTCCATATCCATTATGAAAACGAGTGAAGTATTGCGAAATCAGGCCGAGGTGGGGATGGCCGTCCTCGGTCCTTATGCGCAACTGCAACGGGAGTCCAAGTGGACCGTGGAGTTGGGGAAGATCGAAAGGCTGCTGCTGAGTTGCCTGTCCATCGGCATCGGGGGCGGGACGAACGAAATCCAGCGCAATATCATCGCCCAGCGGGCACTGGGTCTGCCCCGCGGGAAGTAAATATAACGAATGATAGCCGTCATCATTACTTAAGGAGGAAGAGATGGATCTGGGATTTACTGAGGAACAGGAAATATTGAAAAAGTCGGCCCATAATTTCCTTGCCAGGGAATGCCCGAAGAAACTGGTGAAGGAACTGGATGAGGGTGAGACGGGTCTCTCCCTCGAACTGTGGAAGAAAATGGCGGATCTGGGATGGATGGGCTCCATCCTGCCCGAGGAATACGGCGGCAGCGGCGGTAATTATCTCGATTTGATTGTACTACTGGAGGAGATGGGGTACAACCTCCTGCCGGGTCCTTTTTTCTCGACCATGGTCCTGGGGGCCCTGCCGATTCTTAGCGCCGGCACGGAAAAGCAGAAGGAGCTCTATCTGCCCGCCATCGCCGGCGGCGAAAAGATCTTTACCATGGCCCTTACCGAGGTCAGCGGCAAATACGACGCCGCCTCGGTCGCGGTCAAGGCCACACCCGCCGGGGATGGGTACGTCATCAACGGCCTGAAGCTTTTCGTCCCCGACGCCCACTTGGCGGACTATATCCTCTGCGTCGCCCGCACGAAAGAGGGTGCCGATCCTGAGGACGGGATCACACTATTCATCGTCGATGGCCAGGCACCGGGGATCAAAACGACCTTGCTCAAGACCCTGGCCCGGGACAAACAGACGGAAGTCGTCTTCGAACAGGTGAAAGTGGGCAAGGACAACATCCTGGGCGGGCTGGATTGCGGCTGGCCCGTTGTCAAGGAGGCTCTGGAAAAGGCGGCCGTGGCCAAGGCGGCCGAGCTTGTGGGCCATTCCCAGGCGGCGCTGGAGATGGCGGTCAACTATGCCAAGGAACGGGTCCAGTTCGGGCGACCCATCGGAAGCTTCCAGGCGATCCAGCATTACTGCGCCAACATGCTTTCCGATGTGGACAGTGCGCGTTTCATCACCTATGAGGCCGCCTGGATGATCAGCGAGGGTCTCGAGGCGACCAAACAGGCCGCCATGGCCAAGGCCTGGGTCGGGGACGCCACCCGGCGGGTGACGCTTCTGGCCCATCAGATCTTCGGCGCCATAGGCTTCACCATGGAGTTCGATATCCACCTCTATTATCGTCGAGCCCTGGCGGGATCTCAGGCCTTCGGCGACAGCGATTACCAGCGCGAAATCGTGGCCACAGCCGTCGGCCTTTGATAAAGCCGCCGTCCGGGAGCCACATACTCCGGTGCAGCGGGTTGTTTAGTTCAATCAATAATAATTTCTTTAGGTAAACCCCCGGCTCTGCCGTGGGACTCTCAGAGTTTGACAATTTCGGGGAGCAGGGATTGGACAATATTCAATAAAAGGTATCAATAAATTTTCCAATACCTGGGCAGAGATACTTATCGAAGATGAGTCAACCTCTGGACCGTCATTCCGGTCCCGCATCAAATGCGGGATAGACTCCAGCCGGAATCCAGGAGCTTTTCCGGGCTTAAGAATAACCTGGACCCCGGCTTTCGCCGGGGAGACGGCTTTAAGGGGTTTGGGCTTTTGTTTTTGAGCCCCTTTGAGGGGCTAATATTTTCAAGCCTCCAGCTCTGCCGGAGGTACGGTGACTATTAAGTTGTGTTTAAACCCGCTCAAAAAAAAAGCTCTTGTCAATTTTTTTATAATCTTCCCATCAATAATCAAGTTCCGGCAATAAAAAGGAGGAAGGAAAATGGAACCTTCTGAGGCAATGAACATGATGCGGAGGTTTTGTGTGGGGGACCTGGTCAGGCGTCGGGTGCGGAAAGCACCGAAGGATGAAGCCATCGTGATGAATTATAAAGGCTCCATCACCAGACGGTTGACTTATGAGGAATTGAACAGGGAAGCGAACCGATTTGCCAACGCCATCATGGGCCTCGGGGTGAAGAAGGGGGACCGGGTGGCGATTCTATCGCACAATTGTGCCCAGTACGTTGTCTACATGGTTGCCCTCTCCAAGATGGGGGCCTGGATCACTCCACTGAACTTTGCCCTCAAAGGCAGAGAGATTGTTCCTTTGCTGAATCATAGTGAACCGGTGATGCTCATCGTGGAGGACGATCTCTTGGACACCGTGCAGGAGGTGGAGGATGAGTGCGCCTTCATTGGTCATCGCGTCATGATTAAACTGGGCGGGGAAAAGGCCCAGCCCCCGGGCTGGCTCGATTTTGATGAGCTTTGCTCCCCCGGGTACCCCGATGACGAACCCCGTGTTGAGATCAACGGCAATGACATTCTTACCCTCATGTATACAAGCGGCACTGAAGCCATGCCCAAGGGGGTCCTGAACAGCCATGCCAACTGGTACTCGACCATCATGAGCACGGCCATGGATACGGCCAGGTCCATCAGAGATTCGGCCGTCGCGGGACAGCGTCCGGCAAGCAAAACGGTCGGTCTGGGAGCAGCCCCCCTTTTCCACGTGGCCGGTCAGGGATTGATCTTCTCTGCCTTGGCCGGCGGTGGGAAGTATATTCTCCTGTATACACCGGATCCCCAGGTGATCATGCGGTTGTTTGAGGCCGGGGAAGTCACGAGCGGCGCCGTTGCTCCAACCGTCGTCGTCAATCTGCTCAACCTGCCCGGCGGTGAGGACCTCATTCGGCGGCTGTGGGGGAAGTTGGAATCGGCCCTCCTTTACGGAAGCCCTGCCTCGGAGGCCCTCCTGAGAAAGATAATGGATATCCTGCCGAATTGCCGGTTTTCCAACTACTACGGCCAATCGGAGCTCACACCGCTCGGATGTATGATTTTCCACGATGACCTGCTGAGGAAGACCACGGAGGCTAACGAGAGGTTTGAAGGGGCGGAGCCGATCGGGCAGCCTCATGCCATGGTTGAGATGAAGATCTTCGACGAGCATGACAACGAGGTCCCCGCGGGGATCGTGGGAGAAATCGTGGCCCGGAGCCCATCGGTCATGATGGGGTATTACAAGGATCCGGAGAGAACGGCAGAAGTCTTTCGAGGCGGATGGCTGCACACAGGAGACCTGGGCCGGATGGATGAGGAGCACTTCTTCTATTTTGTGGACCGGAAGAAGGATATCATAAAGACAGGTGCGGAGAACGTATCCTCCGTTGAAGTGGAGCAGTGGGTGGCGAAACATCCGCAGGTGGCCGAATGCACGGCGGTGGGCCTTCGCCATGAGAGGTGGGGCGAGGCGGTTACGGTCTTCGTCGTGCCAAGTCCGGGCGCCGTAATCGAGGAAGAGGAGATTATCGCCTACTGCCGGGAGGGGCTCGCCGGCTACAAGGTGCCGAAGCGGGTGATCATGCTGGCGGAGATCCCGAAAAATCCAAGCGGTAAGATCTTAAAGAAGGATCTGCGGACACAATACCGTAACCTCTACCTCGAATGATCCCGCTGAGGGAAGAAGGATGGTTTTGAAAAAAGTTCGTCATTCCCGCGCAGGGGGAATCAAGAAGCAGCGAACGGAATATTATTCGGACCCAAAGAGACAAAAGAAGAAAACAATAAATGAATCTGACCAAATCGACACCTGAAGACCAGATAGACTAAACAGACCGGAAAGGTTGAAAGATAAAATCAGAAGTGAATGAATTGGATAACGTCTCCCTTTTCAGGGAGCTAACATCTTTTCACTGACATCTTCTTCTGTTCTTTATGGTTGGCCGTTTTGATGTGAGACGATGGCGGAGGAGGACATAGGTTGCTCCGGCGCCGCCGTCGTAGGACTGGGCGCTGGTGAAGGTGATCACCCATTTTCGCCAATGACTGCGCGTTAGCCACTCACTTACCTTGTTTTTCAAAACCGGTTCACCGGGTGAAGAGATACCGCGTCCATGGATGATCAGAACAGCCCGTTTCCCCAACCTGATTGCTTCATTGAGGAAGTTTTCGAAGGAATCTTTGACCTGCGCCGCACCCAGACCATGAAGATCGAGGTGAGCTTGTATGGAAAAATCACCCCGGTGCAATCTCTCAGCAAACTCGGGGGGGATATCGCGGCCTGTTCCTTCCATGTATTCGGGCGTCTTGGAGATAATAAATCCCTTACCATATTTTACCAGGTTATCCAGGTGCTGCATGACCTCCTGTTCCGGTTCATGGACGAGATGGTCCGGCGGGTTGGCCAAATGGTTTTTCTCTGCATGATGTTTATCCTTTACTATCGGCCTGACGCCTTCCATGGCCTCCCGAAAGATGCTTTCTTCGTTAACCGATTGGGGGGCTTCAGCAGGCTCCGGAACCGGTTTTTTTATGGGCAGCGGATGCAGAACCCCCTTATCTTTAAGAAGTTTTCCCAAGGCCCCGAAGGGGTTATATTTTAGGGGGCTACCGGAATCATTCATCGGACTGTCAGGTTTACCCGGATGCTGCAAAAGCCGAGGAGGCTGCAGATCCGCCAATATGGACCTGACCCCAAGGCAGACGGAAAAGGTTAGAATCCCATGGCGGTTCCCTTCATCATGACGACAAAATCAAAGGAAGTACCTATTTAGAGGGTGATCTATACTCATTCCCTTAAAGCCAGTCTAAGGCCGGGAATGCCCTCGTCTTACTCCTGTCCTGCAATTCTATTAATAACTATCTGGTCAATACAAAAGTTCCAGAATCTCCATTACTTGCGGTGTAAGTGCCCGAGATCCTGTTATTATCATAGGTCCCACTAAAGGTCGAAGATTCTCCTTGGCCAGAGATGACGCCGAAATTAAGAGTTCCGGGTCCTCCGCTGTTAGATATAGTTCCAGAGATATTACCCGTTATATTTCCCAGCTCGGTGTTTGTTATCGTAGCTGAGCCGGATATTTGATTTCCTGATAGTTGTAAATTGGCGTTAATGGCTCCTCCTTCACCAGCAGACTTTGTACTTGTCCATTGGCCTGACCAAGTTCCGCTAACAGTAAATGATCCCGAGCTGCCCCCACTACCACTTCCACCGCTACAAGAGAGGGAAAACAACAGGAATACCAAAGGCAATAGGAAAATCAATTTTTTCATGACGGACCTCCTCAGCTTTCGCAGGTTGGTTATGAATAAAAACCCCCACCTCTCAATGAGAAATGGGGTATACTTTTTCTATCAATGGAACTCCTTGGTAAAAGGGTTACCAACAAGAAACTTCATTAAATTATCAATCATTTATTTGAACCTTTTGCAAAACTTATAAAAACTGCATGATGAAATATATCAGCAGGCGGTTATCCCAGTCGATTTAGGAATTTTGGGTCTTTCTTAACGACGATAGTCAGATTTGAGACTTTGGTAACAATTTTCAGGCATAGTTCTCCTCCTGACCTGAACTTTTCACCCCGTTCTTTGAAAATTTACTCAGGAAGCCAACTTTATCAACTGATCCGCAAAGAGCGCCAGGACGCCAAACATGAGATGGAGATTGACTTTCAAGGCTCCTCGGACCATGACATTCTTGGCACCGAACTCTTCTTTTAACCGGCTATTGAACCGTTCTGATGCTGTCCTTCCATTAAATCTTCTGGCCTCGTGGGGAGCCATAGGGATCACATCCTTACCGCGGAAGTTCTTGTCGATAATGGGCACATGTCCCAGAGCTCTGCTGATTGCATAGATAGATCCAGCGTCATAAGCGGCATCCATCAAATCATAAAGATAATCCACCTTGGAACTAGTCATCTTCATTAACGGTATAGCGACCTGGCTGTCATGAAGCGATGCTGCGGTCAAGACGACACTCACCGGCAATCCGCAATCATTAACATCGGCATGGAGTTTATACCCGACCCAGGTCTCTTTGTACCCTTTGGAGTTCTTCTTGGTCCCTACGTCGCAGTAAACCGGCAATTCTTTTAAGGCCTCTTCAACTGATTGCTCTCGTTGCCTGGTCAAGCGTTTGTCTTCCTTGGAATCACGGAGTTCTCCCTTGACTGGACGTCCTCTCTTCTTCGGCGCAGGCTTTTCTTTTACAGGCTTCTTAGTCGGCTTTTCCCGACCTTCTATGGCCGTTGCGTCTCGGGATATATGACCAACCAGTTCCGGCTTTAAACAACGTTCCACCAGGGCTTCGTGAACTTTTTCGCCAAGCCCCCCTTCGGCAAACTCCGCAAAGGCCCTGGAAAAAGTGGCCTCAGAGGGAATGTCGGATACCTTTTCGAACCCGCAGATGCGTCTTACATTAGACGTCGTTTTCAAATGTTCAATGGTTGATCTGGTGAAGGAATGGTTATAGACCGTCTTGGCCACAAAAGCCCGCGCTATCGCTTGGCGCTCAAGGATCTTCCTCCCCATCCACTGATTTAAAGAACTCCGGGGAACATATCTTTCAACCTCAACCAGTTCCAATATCGTCACCAGCCGTTCCTCTTTTTCAGTCAAAGGCTGTTCCCAACATTCTTCTAAATCGGAAAATAAACCTTGTTGCAATCTACCCCTTAACCATGATACTTTTTTCCAGAGCTTCATCGGTGTCTCCTGTGTTTTTTTGTGTTCTTTCTAAACATCATCTTAACACAGAACCACCGCTGAGGCTCACTCTTTATGCTTGTCTATTCCCTAAAAATAGACTTTTGCAAGAGGCTCATTTCTTACTATCTTATTCAGGGAAGGTCAAGAAATTTCACCCAGCTCTTCAGCGATTACCAATTTATGGGTTCCTTTAAAAGGCCCGTTTAACCCCTGTTAATCTTCGATCTTTACGAAGGCATGAAATGGGGCGCAACTTTTTGGGGTGTTTCCCCTTGTCATTCTTCCCACCTCCTTAGGATTAGCCAAGTTCCGACAAAGGTCACCAGTGTCAAACCGATGATTAGGGCTCCCCAAACAAACCACGGAGCGAATAAAACCATTGGATCAACCTGCGGTTGCATAGGATACCTCCTTTCAAATCTTTAGTAAGAATTTGCTTTTTACTAGGAAGGGTATAGATTTAGAAACAGGCAGGATCAAGAATGAAAAAGGGGCGGAAGGGAAGGGGACGGAGGGGGCCCAACCCGGTAGACTGAATAGACCTGATAGACCACACCGAACATATGACTAATCAGACCACATAGACTAGAGAGTCAATTCCCCGGAGATTGAGAATATGGATTAGAAATTATATTTATTTAACAGGTTAACACCTTCAAAACATCTATCACCCGGTTCTTAACGGATTCCTGAGGATCCAGAACATTCATATTCAGCGGGTCGGTGAAGAGTAAATCAAAATTCTTTTTTTTCAGGAGGGAGAGGGTAGCTTTCAATGAGATCATCGATTTGATCATTATCCCTCCCTGGATCAGGATGACCATGGCTTTCCAACTGGGGTCAATGTACAAAATCCTTTTGGGCCTTTCCATTGTCTTTCTCCTCTAATATAGTTAGAGCACTTTTCTCAAAGCAATAGCCTTTTTGGATAGCTGTCTTTTTTTCTAATTGTTGAATTCCGAGACCTGGTTGATCAGGTCATCCATTAAAAAAGGTTTTCTTAGCACATTAATAGGAAAACTCCTTTTTTCTTCCTCAAGGAGGGAATTAAATTGTTCCAAATTGCCGCTCATATAGATTGTTTTAACCGAAGGATCCTGCTCCCTTATGTGATTTATCAGCTCAAATCCATTCTCCCCCGGCATTTGAATATCGGTGATCACTACGTCCGGTCGAAACTGAAAATATTCTGAATATCCCTCCAATCCATTAAAGGCGGAGCTTACTTCATGCCCTTTTCGCTCCAGCATACAACAGATAACAGTTGTCAGGGATTGGTTATCATCTACGATTAATATTTTCATTTCGGGTTCTCCTTAGTAAAACGTCCCTAAGATTAGGTAGTAAATAATTTTCCCGCTTAATTATCGGACAATCCTTTCAATAAATTAATACGCAAAAAGTGTACCAAAATAATAAATTTACACAACTTGTTGATTTATAAGGAAAGTTATTCTCCAGGATTGCCCCAAGTGCCTAAAAACTGAATGGTTTTTCCTTCATTTTGGTGAGATAAGTGAAGGGTTTTAACATAAGATGAGTAAAAATAAATTTATTTACACAAAATAAACATTTATTTCTTGAACAATTTGTTCTATGGTGTTGGGCATGGATTACAATGAAGATTTTACAAAGGCTTTAATCAAATATTTAGAGCCCTTAGGGCGTGGGGGACAGACCAGACTGAGCCGCAAGACGGGGATTTCGAGCAATGTGATCTGTTCCATTGTCAAAGGAAGGCGAACTGCCAGCGAACGGACAAAGAATAATATCGCCAACGCCCTCGGATATACTTACGATGAATTCTTGAACTTTGGCCGCGGTGATATCCCAAAGAACGACAACATTATCCCCATACGCCGCCGCCGGGACATGGACCCGAATTTTGCCAAGGTCGTAGCCTTGCTTGAGGAGATTTATGATTTAGGCAAAGAATCTCTTATCCTGGACCCGATCATCGTCATGATCGAACAATTCCTGGTTTTATTGAAGGAGAACAAGAAGAGAAAAGTATCAGAAGGATTATAGGAGCCGAAACGAGAATAAACGAATGCGTTGAAATAAATAAAATGCTTTACGGCCTGATGAACAGTTTGAAGAAAAAAATGCGGAACTAAAATCTTTTCACTGACATCTTCTTCTGCTCTTTGTGAAGATCGACTTTGATCTCAAGGAAAAGCAAGCCCAATACGGTAGGGGAAAAGGCAGACTAAAGGATTAGATTTTGACTGACTGTTTTTATCAATATTTTAGTTATTACCTTCAGCCTTCAGCCTTTGGTCTTCAGTTCCCTGTTTTCAACAGACCAGATAGACCAAATGACTAAACAGACTCGAAAGCCGATTCTGAAAGGAAGGAAAAATGAAGGTTAAACTGCCTCAGCTTCTCTGGTATGAGAACAATGATCTTGAGATTGATCTCCCCGATTCCTGGGATGTGGAGATATGCCCCATGCAAGGGGCCGAAGCCCCGGCGCTTTCCCCGGAACAGTTGAAAGACAGGATTTTAGCACCCATCGGCGCCAAACCGTTGCGGGAACTGGCGCGAGGGAAAAAAACAGCCGTGATCATCTTCGATGATATGACCCGGCCCACCAATCCCGGTGAGATCGCTCCCTGGGTGATCGAGGAGCTTCTGGCCGGCGGGATCGCTGAGGAGGAGATCACCTTTGTCTGCGCCCTGGGCACCCACGGGGCCCTGACCCCCATCCAGTTTCGAAAGAAGCTGGGGAACCTGGTGGAAAAATTTCGTGTCTTCAACCACAATATTTATGAAAACTGTGTTTCCGTGGGCAAGACCAGTCGGGGCACGACGATGATGATCAACCGGGAGGTGGCCGAGGCCGACCTCAAGATCGCCATCGGCTGTGTCACTCCCCACCCCCAGGCCGGGTTTTCCGGGGGAGGCAAGCTGATCCTGCCGGGAGTGGCCCATATCGACAGCATTAGCCATTACCACCTCCAGGTGGAGGCCCTGGACCGGGGTTCAACCGGGATGGGCAAACATCCGGGCAATATCCTCAGGATGGAGATCGACGAGGCCGCCTCCCTGGCCGGGATCGATTTTATGATCAACGTCCTGGTGAACGGCCGGGGGAAGGCTGCCGCGGTTTTTGCCGGGGACCTTATGGCCGCCCATGCCCAGGCTGTAGCTATGGCCAAGAGCCACTACGCCACCGAGCCCAAACCTGCGAACAAGGACCTGGCCATCAGTAACGCCTTTGTCAAACCCAACGAGTTCACCATCGCCCTTCTGCCCGGGCTCCTATCCCTCAAAGAGTACACCGGCACCGTGGTCATCCTGGCCAACTCCCCCGAGGGTCAGGTGATCCACTATCTCCTTGGCCGCTGGGGAAGGGGCTATGGGGGGCGGCAATATCCGGTAACCGCCGTTCCCGAGAGGATCAGACTCATTGTTATGGCCCCCTGCTTTGACCGGACCTTCGGAGACTGGTTTGCTAATCCCGAGGCCGTGACCTGGACCAGGAGCTGGCCGGAGACCCTGGCGCTCCTGGAGAAGGATTTTGGGCCAGGCACATCCGCTGCCGTGATTCCCAACGGCACCATGCAATATTTCAGGTAAAATGATTAATGGAGAGGAAAAGTGGCGGTTGTTTTTGAAGGACTCAAGGTCATAGATGTATCGCAAACATCCATCTTTAGGAACTCCTCAAAACGGGCGTCCCAATTCTCGGTTTGGAATCGGAATAGGTAAAGGAAGGATAGAGGTTGTCTCCCAATAGTGGCCAAATTTAAACTTGTAATTTAAATATGTCCATAGTCACTAACATCTTCTTCTGTTCTTTATGCGCGGAGTGAATGAATTGGACTACGTTCCCCTTTTGACTTTTCCGATCATCCCGTGGGAAAAATTGAAACGAAATTTACCTCGCCGGATGTTTTTTCCAGAACTTTCTGAGGTCGCCGGAAACGATCATCCACACAATCGAAGGAAAATGTCTGCTCATGAACCAGGTAAATTTGTTCATCGCGCCGGGAACGATTGTAAATTTACTGCCCGCGATCCCTTTTAGAAAGGTCAAAGCGATGGTTTCCGGCTTCATGACCTTGATGTTTCCCGACAGCGCTTTTGTCTCCGGGGGCTTGATTTTATTCTCTTCCTGCAACTGCGGCGTGTCCGTGTCAGGCGGATATATCACGGAAACAGTGATGTTGTAAGGAAGAAGGTCCTGGCGCAGGCATTCGGAAAATCCGACAACCGCGTATTTCGCGGGTCCGTACGCGGCATAGCCGAACACTCCCATGTAGCCGAGAACCGACGAAACGTTGGCGATGCTGCCTTGTTTCCGCTCCATGAAATACGGCAGAAAGGCGCGCACCATGTTGACCGTCCCCATATAGTCCACCTGTATCATCGAATCCCAGACGGAATCAGGGATTTTGTCGACATACCCGGGCCAGGTGATGCCGGCGCAATTGATCAGGACGTCGATACCGCCGAGGGTGCCCACGATGCCCGCGGCCGCCTCCTTGCCTGCGGCTCGGTCCGATACGTCAAGTACCACCGGGAAGATTTTCTGGCCCTGATTTTTTGCCGCCGCCCTGATTTCAGCGCAGGCCGTTTCGAGCCTGGCCGAATCGCGGGCGACAATGCAGACATGCGCGCCCCATCCCGCACAGACGCATGCCGTAGCCTTGCCGATGCCGCTCGATCCGCCGGTTATGACGATCCTCTTGTTTGAATACCAATCCAGGGGTTTTTCCGCGGCAGTCGTGACCTCCCGGACGAAAACGGCCATTTTCCTTACTCCTTTATGACGCCGAGCTTTTTTCCGACGGCATGGAACTTGTCAAGGGCCCGGTCGATCTGGTCTGCAGTATGCGTGGCCATGAGGCTGACGCGGAGAAGGGAATGGCCGGTCTCGACCGCAGGGCTGATGACGGGATTGACAAAAATGCCTTCTTCCTGGAGCATCATGCACATCCTGAAACAGGTGAGGTCTTCGCCGATATATACGGGCAGGATCGGCGTCTGAGAGCCACCGAGGTTGTACCCCAGGGAAAGAAGACCGCTCGACATGCGACGGGAATTGTCCCATAGGTGCCGGATGCGCTCGGGCTCGGACTCAAGAATGCTGAGCGCGGCCATGGCGGCTCCGACGTTCGCCGGCGCGATGCTGGCACTGAAGATGAAGGCGCGAGAATGGTGCTTGAGATAGTCTATGGTGGCGGTGTCGCCGGCGATGAACCCGCCCACGCTCGCCAGCGACTTGCTGAATGTTCCCATGACGAGATCGACCCTGTCCGTGACGCCGAAATAAGAACAGGTCCCCCTGCCCTGGTTGCCGAGCACGCCGATGCCGTGCGCTTCGTCGACCATGACTGCCGCGTTGAATTTGTCGGCAAGGTCCACGATGCCCGGCAGCGGGGCAATGTCGCCTTCCATGCTGAACACACCGTCGACCACGATCAGTTTGCCCTGGTCCGGTTTGCAGGCCGCAAGCGTGCGTTCAAGGCTGGTCAAATCGTTGTGCTGGTAACGCGAGATCCGGCCATATCCCAGCCGGGCGCCATCGATGATGCTGGCGTGGTCCAACTTGTCAAGAATGACGTGCTCGTTCCGGGTGATTATCGCGGAAATGGTGCCGAGGTTCGCCTGCATGCCTGTTGCGTATAACTGCGCCGCGTCCTTGTGGACGAACCGGGCCAGCCGT
This sequence comes from uncultured delta proteobacterium, assembly GCA_963790475.1. Classification (GTDB taxonomy): domain Bacteria; phylum Desulfobacterota; class RBG-13-43-22; order RBG-13-43-22; family RBG-13-43-22; genus RBG-13-43-22. The sequence continues at coordinate 102,508 of CAWBOS010000001.1, forward strand.
TCTTCGCATTCGATGTGGATGTCAAGGGTGCCGTTCAGAAAGCGTGATCCGCCGCAGCCGGTTCCGTACTTCCGGATCGCCGCCATGGCGCCTTCTTTTACTTTTGGATGGCTGGTCAGGCCGAGATAGCTGTTTGATCCGAACATCAGGACCTTTTTGCCGCCGAGAAGCACTTCCGTATCCTGGTCGGATTGAATCGGCCTGAAATAGGGATACAGGTTCATTGCCCGTACCTGCTGGGGGTCCTTATAGTCAACCGCTTTTTTCAGCAGGGGATTGCCTGTTCTATTCATATCCGCACCACCTTAGGGTAAAAGCTCATCAAGGGATACCAGTGTAACAAAAAATTATAATTTCCGGGGATAATCATTAAAAACTATTGAAAAAGGCAATGAAGCGCTATTTAATAAGAAGTTGCTTTTTGATGGCAAGACTATAAAACAAGGGAAAGAACACCGTCAAGGAGAAAAACAGAGCGGAAGGCAAGTGGACAAAGGGGGTCTTCGGTAAAGGAACCTGGTCGATCCTTCCGAGGGCATAAATGGGGCGCAATCCTTTTTGGGTGTTTTCCTTTATGATTGACCTTAACTGTTTGTTATGGTTAATATTATAAAATTTTTATTTTTGGCTTTAATAATTCCGGCAACATCTTCTTCTGTTCTTTATGGTCGGCCAGACAGACCAAACAGACCTGATACACTCAATAGACCAAATGACCAAACAGACCAGACAGACCGGATAGAAACAGGGAGGGGAGAGTTTAGCTTTTTTCTTTGATACGGTCCTTCAAACTTTGGTTCAGTTTCCACCAGGTTTTTTCTACCTGCTCGCGGGTATGCTCCAAAGATCCGGAATTGTCTACAATCAGGTCACAATATCCTTTTTTCTCCTCCACGGACATTTGAGATCGGATGATGTTCCTGGCTAATTCCTCACTGCTGCCATCCCGTTCGATCAGCCGTTTTAACTGAACTTCCTCCGGAACAGAGACCAGCAACAGATGATCAAACATAGACTGCATATTGGTTTCAATGAGAAGCGAAACCACGACTTCGATGATGAGCGGTTCTTTTTCTTGGGCATATCCTTCGATTTGAAGCAAAAATTCTTTCCAGATTCTGAGGTGGGTAAAGCTTTCCAGTTTTCTAAGTTTTTTCATGTCCTGAAAAACGATTTCTTTCAACTTCTTCCGATCGAGGGTTTTATCAGCCGCCAAGACCTGTTTTCCAAAAAAGGAAACAATGTCCTGATAAGCCGGCCGCCCGGGTTTCATAACCCCCCGGCTCAAGACATCAAAATCAATGATCCTGGCCCCCATTGCTTCCAGCATCCCGGCCACGGTAGACTTTCCGGCAGCAATACCGCCCGTTACCCCAAGGAGGATTAAGGGCGCGGAAAAGGATTTGAGCCGGGATAGAAGCTCCGTTCTACGAACGGATCTGTCCTCATCTCGTTTTGTGTTCACGACGGTTTCCTCATCGGATATAAGAACGATGATTTATTAAAATAGTTGGGTCTGCCCCTTCTTGGTTCAATATTATATGAGGCCTACTATATTCCGGGTTTTTGAGCAATTAAAAACATCGGATGAGGCAGCAGCGAACATTGATTAACGGGGATAGACTAGATAGACTGGATAGCCAGAAAAGGTTGACTTTAACCGTTTGTTATGGTTTAGATAAATCATTCCATGATAGCTTTTTGAACCGTCATCTTTGTGGTTAAAATTTGCCGTATCTTAAACAAGAAGGGATTGTGACGGGAAAAGAAGATTTGGTTTCTCAGGAAATTATTGAGAGCAAAATTTTTCTTATCAGAGGCAAGAAGATCATGCTGGACCGTGATTTGGCTGTTCTCTATGGAGTTGAGACAAACATCTTGATTTGGAGGCAGGAGAATAAGGATGAAAGTCGTCGCATTTAATGGGAGTCCGAGAAAAAACGGAAATACGGCGGGATCGCTGAAAACGGTTATTTCAGAACTTGAAAAACAAGGTATTGAGACGGAACTGATCCATGTGGGTAAAGAAAAAATACGGGGATGCTTGTCCTGTTTTGCCTGCGTCAAAAACCAAAACGAAAGATGTGCGACGGAGGATGACCCGGTGAATGACTGGATTCAAAAAATGAAACAGGCAGACGGTATCCTTCTTGGCTCTCCGGTCTATTTTTCCGGAGTCGCCGGAACCATGAAGTCCTTTCTTGACAGGGCGTTTTTTGTCATTTCCATGAACAAGGGTCTGCTCCGTCATAAAGTGGGGGCATCTGTTGTTGCGGTAAGGCGTTCGGGGGGGATCCCCACCTTGGATTCCTTGAATCACTATATTCTCTATTCTGAAATGATCATACCGGGTTCCAATTACTGGACTGTTGCCCATGGGATGAATCCGGGAGAGATGGAAAAAGACAGCGAGGGCAAACAGATCATGGAGGTTCTTGGCAAAAATATGGCTTGGCTTTTGAAAGTCATGGAGGCAGGGAAAAAAGAAGTCCCTCCACCGGAACCTGTGGCTAAAATATCTACCAATTTCATTCGGTAGCGGATTGCCCCCACGACAGACAAAGCAGATGATAATGGGGTCATACGAAGATGTTAGGGAAAGAAGTGATGAACAGTTTAAAGAAAAAAATGCGGGACTAACATCTTTTCACTGATATCTGTATTTGGAGGCATCTTCTCACTAACATCTGCATTGGGGCACCTCCCAATGCTTGGTTTGGAGTCGGAATGGGCAGAGGGAAGATATAGGTTGTTTTCCAATAGTGGCCAAATTTAAACTTGTAATTTAAATATGTCCATAGTCACTAACATCTTCTTCTGTTCTTCATGGTCGGCCAGACAGACCAGACAGACCAGAAAGGGTTGAAAGATAAGATCAAAAGTGAATGAATTGGACAACGCCCCCGTTTCCGGGAAAAATAGAAACGAAAAAGGCCAGGTCATGAGGAGCGAAACCGGGAGATGACAGCGCAGAAAGAAAAATCTCGTGGGGAAATCGTCCTTTACCAGGCACCGGATGGCAAGGTTGAGCTAACTATCCGACTTGAGCGGGAAAGCCTTTGGTTGAGCCAAAAACAAATGTCGTTGCTTTTTGATAAAGACACCGACACGATCAGTTTGCATATCCGTAATATATACAAAGAAGGTGAATTGGAAGAATCGGCAACTACCGAGGAATCCTCGGTAGTTCAAAAGGAGGGTAAAAGACAGGTCCGCCGTAATGTTCGCCTGTATAACCTCGATGCCGTTCTCTCAGTGGGTTACCGGGTCAACTCGAAGCGCGGCACTCAGTTTCGTATCTGGGCGAACAATGTTTTAAAAGAATATCTGGTAAGAGGTTTTGTCCTTCCATTACGCTGATGATTGCTGAAAGCAATCCCAGTGAAATGGAAACGGTGAAAAATATCGTTCTGAGCATTCTGAACAGGAGCAGACAATCGTGACGGCGTGCGCCGGCTCACCGGATTTCATGTTCCAGATCACCAAGGATGAAATGGAGTCTTTGATATTCCAATTTGGAATATCAAAGACGAGCGGACGTGGAGGCCGTAGATACTTGCCATATGCTTTCACCGAGCAGGGAGTTGCCATGCTCTCTGATGTTTTGAATAGTGATCGAAAAGCAGATGATAGTGAGGCCGGAGGAAGATGTTAGGTAAGGAAGTGCGGCATTTCAAGGACTTGATGGTTTGGCAAAGGAGTCATCAATTATTTCTTGATGTTGTACGGGACATTGAGAGCTTCAAGAAAGATGTGGTTTTAAGAATAATAATTGATCAGATCATTAGAAGTATAGGCTCGATAAGTTCAAACATCGCCGAGGGATTTAACTCAAGGACGACAAAGCAGTATTTGAGCTTTCTTGATATTGTCCGAAGGTCCGCAGCGGAAAGTGAAAACTGGTTTTATAAACTAAGGGATATCGGTCAATTGGAACAAGATAAAGCCGAAACGAGAATAAACGAATGTGTGAAAATAAATAAAATGCTTTACGGCCTGATGAACAGTTTGAAGAAAAAAATTCACTAACATCTGTATTTTTAATTGGAGGACCTAACATCTTCTCACTGACATCTGCATTTTGGGGTCTCAAAGAGAAGCAGGCCCGATACGGCAGGGGAAAAGGCAGACTAAAGGATTAGATTTTGACTGACTGTTTTTATCAATATTTTAGTTTTTACCTTCAGCCTTCAGTCTTCAGTTCCCTGTTTTCCACAGACGAAATGACCAAACAGACCATATGACTTAGTAACATCAATATTGATGTGTTGCCTAAAGTTGAAAACTGCATAGTTTAAAATTCAAAAGTGCATAGGGAACAAGTCAATATTTTTAAGTTTTTGGACATCGATCAATTTAGTTTTTGACCAGAATCTGACCTCCGATAGTATCCTGTTCAGGGGATAGATACGGAGGGTAACCTTTTCCAAAGGGACAGCCCCGTCAATTTTAATCTGTAAACCATTGACAGATATTTTTCTATAAGCATCGATGGTTCTATCAACTCTAAGGCAAAAGATATCTTTAGGACTGCGCCAAGGAGGCCTGATCTGGAAAGATCGGAAGAGGGATTTGTTTTCCTTAAGGGCTCTTTGGAAACGCAGATAAGGGATTTCCTGGGTGGTAGAATGAACCTGGCGGTAATTATAGCGATACAGTTCCCGATTTAAGATTTGTTGGGCTTTTTTAGTGTCGGTGACTTCTTCGCGAACCAAAGATCTGACCAGGCGATCCTGGAGCCATCCGTAGGGGCGCTCGATCTTGCCTTTGGCTTGGGGAGATAAAGCGTAGGTGACTTTAACTTGACAATCGTCTAAGACTTGTTTCCATTGGGGGGAGACTTGGTCGGTAAGTTTATAGTGATTACGCCAAAGGGAATCCCGGCCTTGAACAAAGCGGAAGATAGAATGGGAATCCACGTAATAAGTAAAGGGGCAACCGTATTTGAGGATTACCGACTGAAGGGCCGAGATATGAGCCCAAGAGGTTTCTTTTTTGATCAGGGCGGCATAAAGGATATAACGGCTGAAATCGTCCAATGAAGTGATGAGGTGCCATTTTTCTTGGGCAGCCGGAGACCAGAGGTGGTAAGAAGAGTCATGTTGGATAAGTTCTCCAATGTAATTGGTCAAGACTTCTCGGTCATGACTGGCCTTTTTCTGTTTTTTAGGCAGGTAAAAATCATTCTTTTTGGCCCTATCGATAATGGTAGGAAGGGAGACCTGTTGTTTATATTTTTGGGCTAATAGGTCCCGGATGTAACTGTAGTTATAGGTTCTCAGGGGGACATTGGGGTTTTGGATGATTTTTTGTTCGGTCTTGAGTTCTTTGATGATGTTTTTTTCGGCTGCCTTAGGAATTTTGGGGTTGGAGATGCGATGGTATTGGATGGTGAAATTTTGAGGGTCTTCTTTGTATTTTTTAAGTAAATCAAAAAACCTTCTTTCTTTGATGCCGAAAAGTTCCTGGAGATGTTTTCTGTCTACTTGTTGGTTTGTGTAGCGTTGCATCAATTCTCTTACCTGTTCATCGGTAAATGTTTTGTGGATCTGGACCATACCCTGAAACCTCCGTTTTCTTCAGAGTATGGCTTTTTAGGTATGCAGTTTTGAACTTTAAATCCACTTAAACCTATGCACTTTTCAACTTTAAATGACATAACATCAATATTGATGTTGAATAATTATGGAATTCAGTGTAGAATTTTATAAAACCAAATCGGGCGGTTGCCCTGTGCAGGAATTTTTAGATGATCTTAAGGAAAAGGACCCTGACGATTTTTCCATAATTCTTGCTGGGTTAGCCAAACTTCGCCGGAGGGATTATCACTGGCCGCCCTTATCAAAGCCAATAGGAGAAGAACTTTTTGAACTACGCCATGTAGGTAAGCTGAACACCCGCGTCATCTATTTTTTTATGAAAGGTCGCAGGATCATTGCCGTCCACGGGATTCGGAATAAGGCAAGAAAGATTTCAGAATCAGATTTTAAGATCGCCAAGTCGCGTAAAGAAGACTGGGAGAAGAGAAATTCGCGATGAAAAGAAAAACTAATTTTGATCGATACCTTGAGGAACAATTAAAAGATAAAGATTTTGCCGGTCGATTCAGAAAGGCCGGCCAGGCCTGGGATGTGGCCCTGCAATTGACCGCTTTGCGAAAAAAAGTCGGTCTGTCTCAGAAGGAGCTGGCTCAAAAAGTGGGAACCTCACAGCAGCAAATCAGCAGGCTGGAGTCCACTTCCTACGAGGGGCATTCCTTAAGCATGCTGCGCAGGGTGGTGGAAACCCTGGGAGCGACAGTCAAGGTGGAAATTGAGTACAAGAAGAGTCCAGAGCTGTTTCCCGTGGCTGAAAAAAAGGCTTCTTATGGAGTCAAGAAACCGGCTCATGGCCCTGCCAGTCAAGCAGACCAGATAGACTAAATGGACCTGATGGACAAAACAGACCATATGACCAAATAGACCAGATAATAACATTGGAGTTTAATCCCTTGAACCCTGGAACGGCTCGGCTGAGCCTTTTCGATCAACTCAAGGCCCTGAGCGGACTCGACCTGAGCCGTTTCGAAAAACTCAAGGCCCTGAACATGTCGAAAGGCTCGCCGATGGTCATGTCGATGGGCTCGCCGCAAGCCCTTGAACCCTGTTTTATCAAGCCTGGTCCGTGAAGCAAACCAATAAGACCCTATTTTTTAATCAAGAAAAGATGGGGTTTTTGTTTTGGAGTGGATGATAAAAGGGAGTAGGGTAATCGGGTAAAATCTAAACCAATCGGCCAAATGGGAGCAAATAACTTGATTCAGAAAACTCATCCCTTGTCAAAGAGTGCATCATCGTATTAACGCATGAAGTCTGATCGCATAAAAAACTGGCCGAAAGCAGAGCGGCCACGGGAAAGGCTGCTGGCCGAAGGGGCCGACAAGCTCACCGAGGCAGAGTTGCTTGCCATTATCTTACGCGTAGGGCAAGGCACGTTCAAGGAAGGTGTGTTGGGGCAGAATGCCTCCGATTTCGCCCGTACAATTCTGAAGGACTTTCATGGTCTCCGCGGACTGGATCGCGCTCACGTTCAGGATCTGCTGAAAGTGCCCGGCCTCGGACCCGCAAAAGTCGCTCAAATCAAAGCCGCTTTTGAACTCGGGAAAAAGGTCTGCGCTGGGAAACTGACAGTTCCTTCTTTCGAGTCCTCCCAAGCAATAGCCAACCACTTTCGCCCCCGTTTCAAGGGAAAACGCCAGGAGATAGTTACTGCCGTCTTTCTGAACGGACAGAACCAGCGTGTTGACGTAAAAGACATCACCGAAGGGACCCCGACCCAAGCCACTGTCTATGTCCGCCGGGTCATTGAGGAAGCCCTCCGCCTCTCAGCGGCCGCGGTGGTTCTGGTCCACAATCACCCGTCCGGCAATCCTGAACCCTCCGCCGGCGACGATGAAACTACGCGCGATCTGTTGAAGGCGTGCAAACTGGTCCAACTGGTCTTGCTCGATCACGTGATTGTCGGTGAGATCGAATATTACAGTTACTCTGACTCCGGTCGACTTAAGGAGCTTGAAAACGAGTAGAGGGAGATTTATGGCTAAAAAGAAACTGGAACCCCAGCCCTATGTTAAACCGGACCAACTCCAGATCCGTGGTAACGAAATATTCAGCCCTATTCGCCAAAAATACGTGCCGCTAACACCCGAAGAAAGGGTGAGACAGGAGTTTCTTTTCGTCTTGATCAACGAATACGGTTATTCCCTAGATCAGATTGATGAAGAGACTCCGGTGACCAGCCGTGGTTCCGCACAAGCCCGCGCCGATTTTCTTATCTGGAGGACGCCCGACGCCAAGAAGCGACAGGAACACGCCTTGATAGTCATCGAATGCAAGGCTGACAACGTAACCATCTCCTTAAAAGACTATGTTCAGGGCGCTAACTATGCACAGTATGAACACGCACGGTTCTTTGTCACTCATAACCACCGCGAGACCAAATACTGGAAAGTGGATGATAACCGGCGGATGCCGAACTATGATGAGATCGAGAACATACCCCATGCTGATGCAACAGACAAGGATATCACGGAATTACTGGCTCGTCTGAAGGTCTTCAAGGAGGACGAATTCGCCGATCTCCTCCATCAATGCCACAATGTCATCCGTAACCGAGAAAAAAAGGATCCTGCCGCTGCTTTTGACGAAATTGCAAAGATACTGTTCGTTAAAGTGGATATCGAGCGCCGCCTTCGCAAAGGAAAAGTCCGAAAGAATCTTTTCACTGCTGAATTCCTTGATGATCAGAGGGAATTACATGATGATCCGATGAACGTCCTCTTCAAACAGACCAAAGAGGACTACAAAACAGATAAAATTTTCGATCCCGAGGAAACTATTAATCTGAAATTTAACACTGCCCGTGAAATCGTTAAGCTTCTGGAGAGATACAATCTTTCCGATACAAGTGAGGACATAAAAGGGATTGCTTTCGAGCGCTTTCTCGGAAGAACATTCCGTGGAGATATTGGGCAATTCTTCACTCCCCGGACCATCGTTGAATTCATGGTTCGCATGTTGGATCCAAAGGAAGGCGATATTATTTGTGATCCTGCGAGTGGTTCTGGGGGTTTTTTAATCCGGTTTTTTGAAATTGTCCGTCAGCAAATCCTTGCTGATGCTGACCGCCAGTATCAGGAATTCAAGGTAGAAATCGAAGCAAAGTCAAATCTATCAAAAGAGAAGAAGGCGGAAATTCTTCGTAATAAATACGATGAGATCCAGGAAACATTGGATCCCCAAAGGCGAGGATCTCGACTTTGGAGCCTGGCCAACCAATATATTTTTGGCACAGATGCCAATGATCGTATGGCACGGACCAGTAAGATGAACATGATCATGCATGGAGATGGCCACGGCGGTGTTCATCATCACGACGGGTTCATCAACGTCAACGGCATCTTCGAGGGCCGTTTTAATATCATTCTTACCAATCCTCCTTTTGGTTCCAGCGTCGAGGAGTCCGACATAATTCTTGAATCTGATACCACTACTGATGAAGAGGCAGAGCGCCTCTATAGTCGTGAGTTTGGTAAATTGTATTCTGAAGCCCAGGCCAAGGTAAGAGCCTCAAGAGGTAAGCCCATTGCTTCACTTTTCGAACTTTCAAAGGACAACAAAGGAAAAGTTGGCAAGGTCAAAACAGAGATTCTCTTCATTGAGCGATGTCTCTCATTATTAAAACCGGGAGGGAGGTTGGGAATTGTCCTACCTGAAGGGATATTCAATAACCCTTCGCTTGACTATGTTAGAGAATTCTGTGAGGACCGCGCCTATATCAGAGCCGTTGTAAGCCTGCCACAAGAAACCTTTTTCTCAATTGGTGCCAGCGTGAAGGCCTCACTTCTTTTTATGCAGAAGTTCACCGAAAAAGAGAAGGCCGATCTCGATGCCAAGCAGGCCGAAGCCAACGTCGAGGTGAAGGCGAGGTATGACAACGCCATTACTAACGAGACTGCGAGTCTGGAGTCGGCGATAGCGGCAGCCAAGGAAGCACGGGATACAGAAAAGCGAAAGATACTTCAAAAAGAATTGGCTGACTATGAGAAGCGGATGGCCGGGATCATCCTAAATGAAACCCGCGCCTTACTAAAAGAGAGATTTCCCTATCCTATCTTTCTCTACAAGGCCGAAAAGGTAGGTATTACCGCTACAGGGGAACAGGACCAAAACGAGCTGGTTCCCAACGATAACCAACCGTCGGGCATTATGAAGACGTGCATAGAGCTTTATCGGGAGTTCCGGCGCAATCCCAAGCAGTTCTTTTTGACGGAGGCAACAGAGTGAATGCGACGCACACACCATCCCGCGCCTTTGCCGTTTGGTGGAAGGAATTCGATCGCTGGAGTGTAAGCTATTTTCAATCTGGACGGTGGTATTGGCCACAGAGTCTTTTGAACCGTGTGGACGAATTTACGAAATCAGAAGCAATCCCAATCACGGTTAGTGAAGCTCAAAAACAGAATATCCCAATTATCTCGAAAATAAATTTCGGCGGCGAACTCTTCCTTCGCAATAGTAAAGATTACCCTAATTACAAAGGCCGTTTATTTCTGGTAAATCCTAATCGTTTTATCTTTTCCAAGATAAACGCGAAGCGTGGTTGTATTTACTATTCGCCAGAAAACCAGAAACCGTTTGCTGTGAGTTCAGAGTATCCAGTTTTAAAGTTAGATACCAAAAAGATTTTAGGCGATTACTTTAATCTGGCTATGCGTGTGGGCCCTGCTCGTGAGGGCTTGGTCGGCTCCGCTGCTGGTATGGCAAAAGCCCGGACTAATCTTGAAGATTTTAAGAATATTCAAATACCACTTCTTTCGCTGGCCGAGCAAAAGGCCATTGTCTCACGCTGGCGAAAAGCGCAGGACGAAATCGCCGCCGTCCGTGATCGCGTGAAAAAGCGAAAATCAACGATTGATGTTCGGTTCTTAGGTGACTTGGGCTTGCGGTCGCCCGCACAAGGTTCTATACCCAAAGCCTTTGCTGTTTGGTGGCAAGATTTTCTCCGTTGGGGGGTCGGTTTCAATTTCCTTTGCCAGAGCGGTGCTGATCTGACGCGAGGCAAGTATCCAGTTTTCGAACTAGGTGCGCTCCTCGAATTAATTCAATACGGAACAAGCGAAAAGGCAAACACTAACGCCGATGGCGTAGCAGTTATTCGAATGAATAATATTCTTGATGGCGAACTCGATCTCAGAAATCTTAAACATCTACAGCTTTCCAAGAATGAGAGAGAAAGACTGCTTTTGAAGGATGGAGACATACTTTTCAATCGCACGAACAGCAAAGAACTAGTCGGAAAATGTGCCGTGTTTCATGCTCAGGGGGAATACGTCTTCGCTTCCTACCTTATTCGTATTCGAGCGGATTCCTCCAAAGCTAATCCCGATTTCTTAGCCTACGTTATTAACTGTCCAATCGGCCGGCAACAAATCAACGCTCTCAGTCGACAGATTATCGGGCAGGCCAACGTCAATAGTGTTGAACTTCGCGGCCTGCAAATTCCACTCCCACCGCTAAGCGTGCAAAAACAAATCATGGAACGGGTGGCGGCGGGGCGTGCCGAAATCGCCCGCGAGCGAGAAGCCGCTGACCACCTCGACCAAGAAATCAAAGCTGAAATCGAAGCCCTGATTTTAGGCACGAAGAAAGTGAGTGATTTATGAGCCGCGGAAGACAAAAGGTGTCATTTGAGGGTCTCTTGCAGGAGAACGTCCTTGGAACTTTTGCTGTGATACGCGGCTTTGCTGAACTACGCGACCTCATCGATGTTTCCATAGCAATGCCTTACCAGGGCGCCATGAACGGTCAGGGCACCGGCTATCAGAGACAATTTGATGAGCAACACGTTGAAGACCTTAAACGGTTCTTAAGCAAGGGCCGCTACCGTTTCTTCCCCGAGATAGTCCTCAGCCTCAGAAGTAAAGGGGCGACTGATCCCATAGTCTCGTATACCAAGAAGAGATCATCATTAAATGACAAAACCTACGGGATCTCCGTGGGGCTCAAGGCACTACGCAAGGATGGCTTCACAAGGATTCACAGGATTGACGGTAACCACCGTTTGGAGGCAGCCAAACGGCTGTTAGAAGAGCAGAAGAGGTCTGCTTCTTTCAAAGATTTCACCAAAGCCCCTTTCTGCTTTGTCATCTTGAACTCGGATAGGCAGGAGGATGACGAGTTGGCCGAAGCCATGCTTTTTAATCTGATTAACAGTAAGGCTCTGCCTATCGCTTCAGAACATAGCCTTTCGGTTCTGATGCGCGATGACGGCGCTGCCACCGAACGATTCGTTGAGGACCCTCAAGTGTATCTGACGCGTTGGATACACGACAAAGTCAAAGACTGGCCTGAGGCCTTTTATACCGCAATGGGGGAAACGCCCCTGTCTCGTATACATTCTACAGCAGGGGTGCTGCTTCGCCCCGGTGGAATATCAAACGAAACCCAGCAAAGCATGGAGACCGAAGCGGGGCACCTTTTCAGCCCCCTTTACGACTTGGTCGTAAGGCTCCGCGATGAACATTTGAAATTTGTTCACTCTTATGCATATCTACCTGTCGCAGCCGAAGTTTATGTACGCCACTCCAAAGTCGATTCTGCAAAAGGGGCCAACACAGAAGCGGAGCGACTCCGTCGTGCGGAACGCTGGCTCCGTGACTTTGCCCGCTGGTTTGATACTGTCGGAGGTACGGACATGCCTTTGCCAGCCGATCCCTCCATTCTCTGGACTATTTTCAAGCGTGATTTTGACAAACGAGCAGGGAAGGTCTTCGTTGCTATGTCATTTAGGCGCGAACGGGATTTTCAGGATGTAGGAATGGCAATTGATGAGGCGCTAGACCAGTTCAATACGGAGCACCCAAACACACCTCTCGCACCAAGGCGCGCGGACAAACAAAAAGGCGCGAGCTATGAAATTCCGGCCTGGATATTCTCAGAAATCGATCAGAGTCGATTGGTCATTGCAGACCTGACTGATGAGAGGCCGAACGTCTACTGTGAAGTGGGTTATGCTAAATCGAAAGGAATTCCTTTTATCCTGACCTTCCATAAAAGAAACCCTGATGACAAACCACCATGGGACCGAGAATCATCACCCGGCAATAAGGTTCATTTTGATCTAACACCCTATCGTTATATTGCATATGAGACTGCATTCGAACTGCGAGATAAGCTAAAACAGGAACTTAACGCTTTTGTTGAGCGAGCATTATAAGTCGCCTAAATATTAATGTTGGCCTTTGATGAGAATAAACATCCCCTTCAAAAAGATAGGAGTAAGTTTCTTTAGAATAACTACAACTAACAATCCAATTTTCGATTTTACATAAATATTTTACGGGGGAAAATTGATGGGCAAGTCTGAACCAATTTTTTGGGGTATTCATGCCGGTCGAGCCGGCGAAGCAGACAACCTTTTTTTGAAAAAAGATGTCATAGCTGTTGGCTGGCATAAGATAAAAAACATGGGAAAAATACCACCTGACAGGGAAGCCTTTAAAACTAAAATCGTTGAGGCTTATCCTGAGACAAAACCAGGTGCAATTCCAATATTTGCAGGTATGTTATTAAGGTTTGTTCATGAGATAAAAGAGGGAGATGTTGTTATTTATCCTTCCAAACGTGATCGGCAAATTCATATCGGAATTGTAAATGGTCCTTATAAATACGATCCAAAAGATGAACCGACCTTTCCTCATCATAGACCAATTAAATGGTTGAAAACAGTATCTCGGACCAAATTTTCTCAGGGGGCGCTTTATGAAATCGGGTCAGCCATAAGCCTTTTCCAGGTAAAGACTTATTCAGAGGAATTTAAAGGAGCTTTAGAAGGAAAACCGGCTATTATTTCTCCCCCCACTAAAGATGAGGCCGTGGCTATTATTGCCAAAGAAATTGAGCAAAATACCAGGGATTTTATTTTGAAACAACTTGCTCAGGAATTAAAAGGCCATTCTCTAGCGGAATTTATAGCCCATTTACTCGGAACAATGGGATACCGATCTCGCTTATCGCCCCCCGGCCCAGACCATGGTATTGATATAGTAGCTCACAAGGACGAATTAGGCTTTGAACCACCAATCATAAAAGTTCAAGTGAAAAGTAGTGAGGGAAGCGTTGGGGAGCCAGTTGCCTCAGCTCTATATGGCAACGTGGGAGAAAAAGAATTTGGGTTACTGGTTGCTTTGGGAACCTTTACCGCGCAAGCTCGGAACTTCGCCCAGAGTAAAAGCAATTTGCGTTTAATCGACGGGGAAGAACTAGTTTCTCTTATTCTCCAACACTATGATCAATTTGACTCAAGATATAAAGGGCTTTTGCCTTTAAAACGTGTACATGTGCCTGAGCCCTTAGATGAAGAAGGGAATAACGGGTAAAAGTGTGTTCAAGGCGTCCTATAAAATATAACTGGGGTATTCACTTGACTAAGGTTACCCCAACATATAGTAATGGGGCGTGGAATCGTACCCCAAAAGTTTGACTGAATTTTAGTCTTGGTTTTCTTCGGAACAAGATTGTCGAGACTACCTTTATCGTTTGAGATGGCCGGAAGGCTTTATCTGTCCACGATGTGGGAACCCGGAAGCCTGGCCAATTGGTACTATGTTGTTCGAGTGTTCCGGTTGCCACTATCAGTTGTCGGTTGTAGCGGGAACAATTTTTCAAGATACCCACAAGCCGTTGATGGTGTGGTTTAGGGCGATATGGTGGGTAACTGGACAAAAAAATGGAGCCAGCGCTCTGGGCCTTAAACGCATCCTTGGTCTGGGAAGCTATCGCACGGCCTGGACCTGGTTGCACAAACTGCGTCGGGCCATGGTCCGTCCTGACCGGGACTGCTTGTCTGGTATTATTGAAGTAGATGAAACCGTTATTGGCGGAGAGAAACCTGGTAAACGAGGTCGTGGGGCGGCCGGTAAGGTACTCGTAGGTATCGCAGTCGAAGACAAGGGAGATGACGGCGTTGGGCGAATTCGTCTTGGTATTCTTCCGGATGCCTCTGCAAACAGTCTCAACGCCTTTATTAAGGAAAGAGTCACGGGAGGAAGTACCATTCGAACCGACGATTGGCTTGGCTACAGCAAATTGGATTCTGTTGGTTATCGGCACGTCACTATTAAAAATACTGAATTGAAGCTTGCTCACTTGGTAGTATCTCTTCTGAAACGTTGGCTTCTGGGTACCCATCAAGGTGCAGTCAGTCATGAGCATTTAGCCTACTATTTGGATGAGTATGTTTTTAGATTCAATCGCCGAACTTCGACTCACCGCGGCAAATTATTTATGCGCCTCCTGGAAAATGCTGTACAAATCGGACCGGTCACCCAATGTCAGATCATTCAGCATGTTAGAGGACGCAAACCCAAAGAACACAACATATAGGGAATACCTTAGTCAAGTGAATACCCCAGAAATATAATACGTGGAACCGTTGAAATAGTTGAATTGGTATTTTATGGCCCCCGAATAGACCCCCAAAAGATCTAACAATATAAAATATTATGATGGGAGAATTGGGAATGGCATCAAAACCAGTTTTTATAAGTCACGCAGTACTTAACAAGGGGCTTGCTGACAAGTTGGTTGACCTGATTGAAACTGGGATAGGTATTTCTGCTTCTGATATATTTTGTTCCTCTTTGGAAGGGCTTGGGATAGATAGTGGAACAAATTTTATTGATTTCATACATAAGCAAATAAGTAAACCCAAAGTGGTAATATTACTTTTAACTCCCGAATATTTTAACAGCAATTTCTGCCTATGCGAATTAGGAGCATCTTGGATTCTTTCACACAGAATTATTCCCTTACTTGTTTCACCATTGGAATATTCTGATGTTAAGGCAGTTCTTACTGGAATACAACTTCTTAACATAGATCGTAAATCTGACCTAAATCAAATGCTCGACGAACTGACTTCTGTTCTTCAGAAAGAGGGAAAACCTTTTGCTCGTTGGGAGGTCAAACGTGACAAATTCCTTGAAGAGATGTCTGGTTATCTAGCGACTTACAAGCCATCTAAAAAAATATCACAAAATGAATTTGAAAATATTAAAAAAAAATATAATGAGGCAGTTGAAGAAATAAAATTAATGCAAAAAGAAATCGAGAAAAAGAATGATTTAATTGAAAAATTAAAACGAGCCAAGGATTCCAATGCGGTAAAACAGATAGTCTTTGAAAATGTCAAATTTGAGGACTATTTTGATGAGCTTTTAGAAAAAGGACAAAAATCTATTATGAATTTATCCTATATCGTCAAGGAAGCCTTATATTATCATTATCGAGGTGAAAGATTACCAATACCAAGGTTTGGTGAAGATGATATAAGAGACCAAATTAAATATGCTATCGAATTAGATTTTCTAAAAGAATATGAAGATGGGATCGATTTGGTTTACGATGACCCAAAAATTTCCAATGCAATAACTGCTCTCGATGAAATTCAACAATTTTTGTCGAAGGTTGAGGAAGACGGAGAACTGGAAAAAGATGGAAAAGAATTTTTAGAATATTATGTCGACAGGTATCAACATAAACCCACATTAGCTTCAAGGCGTTTTTGGCAAACACACTTTAATTGATCGTCAACAAAATTCATTGTAATAAAGTGAGTTGTATGTTGTTTGAGTTGTGGTCGGACCACGCGAACGGATTGAAGTCTCCAAGAAAAGAATAAAAGATAGGGGGGTAAAAGCACCATACTTAAATTTTAACCAGAAAAACATTAAATTAGGTATAGTGTGCCCCGTTTAAGTCAGAGAAATCAGGGAAAGTGATAAGGGGTATCGGCTTCTGGAGAAATCTGCTCCCTATAATGTTCTTTTGGGCGCAAAAAGACGATATAGTCCTTGAAATACCAGCTTAGGGCACAGCCAGGCCAAAGTCATGAAATGCAAAATAAGAAGAACTGCCGAAACAGATGTCGCCGCATGGGTAAACAGGGAACTGTTTATGGCTCGGGGTGAAATTGGGGTCGGGCCACGGGAATTATTTGATTTGACAACGGAGACTGTCAATTCTGATCCCTGAAGCGGGCCTATATTGTGTTTTTTGGGGCAAAAAGGACGTTATTCGAAAAACAAATGGGAAGGGCAAAGCGACATTGCATTCCGGGCTGCATCGAGAATGTGAAAGCACTTTTGGGCTTCAGAGCCATGGGGAAGAAAGTCATAGAAGGCGGAGGAGGGTATCATCTTCGGGAGGGAGATGCACCCTATAAAGCTCTTTTTGGGCCTCAAAAAGAAGATATAGGCCCTGAAAACACTTTCTTCTGGGAACTTTTATTCTGAGCAAAAAAGGTTAAACAGAAACTGGATAACACCCAGGGATCATCGGCTCTATCCTTCAGGCATTTAAAAATTTTCGGGTAAGTGGCCTCCTCGGGTCCTCTTAAAACGATAATAAACCTTTTCATATTCCTCTAATCTCTGTTGCCAGCTTGACAATTCCTGAATCTCCTTTCGCCATTTTTGAAAGTCTTTATTCGGTTCGACCAAAGGGTTTTCTTCTAAGTATTGGACAAAGGCCTCGGTGGTCATCCCATATTTTTCTTCTCTCCGGCGAAGGGTTTTTTGTAGCTTCCTACAGACTCTTCGACAGAGGCTGACCTCCCTGCTGAGTGAGATCTCATATTCATCAGTATGCAAAGGTGGTCTCCCTTACCATTTGTAAGTTCAAAGATTGGACAAAAAGAAAGTTTATGAAATTATAACTTATTTAATTTAAATTTAACGCAGAGTTGGCAAAAAAGCAAAAAGGAATTTTTATTTCTTTCCTCTAAGAGGACGGGAAGAAAGACTTATCGTGGCTCAACCGGAAAGGGGGACGTTGTTTCTGAATTGACTCTTGGTGTAACGAATTCTCTGAGGGCTTTCAGGCTAATCTCTCGCCCGCTCCTTTCGGTCGCTTGAGTTCACAGAGAACTCAGATAAAGAATATTTTATAAAATTGCCGAGAGGACGATTTTTTAAAACCCTCGCGCCTCCGGCGGGGATTCCTTTGCGTAGCAACGAGATTTTTGTAATTGCCGTCCCCTCAACGGCAATTACAAATTATTTTTCTCTGCGAACTCTGGGCGCTCTGTGAGAGATCGTCTTTGAGGTGGGACAAGGGTGTGTTGAAGAAGCCTGTCGATATTATTTTGAGACTGTTAATAATCTCTTTTCATTTCGAAGAGCCCGCGGTGCAGGGATTGGCCCCTTCCTGGCGAGACACGACAACCGGTGAGAGGGGTTTAGCGAAAAAGACGGTCACCATGGCCAATAGGCTGGCGGCGGCAAAGATGGTAAAGGCAATCCCGTAGTCATGGGTGGCATCGAAAATAACGCCGGCGATCAGCGGACCGAAGGCCGAGCCGACGCCCGAAAACAACCCGGTTAAACCGAAGATAGTGCCGAAAGAGACCGTTCCGAAGCACTCGCCGATGAGCAGGGACTGCATCATGACCACCCCACCCATAGTCAAACCGAAAGCAAAGGTCCCCAGGTAAAGGACTGCTACCTGACGGAAATGGGATAAAGAAAGAACGGCCACCCCTTGGATAAGAAAGCAGAACATGGCCATAAATCTTTTGTCGGAACGGTCGGCCAGAGGTCCCAAGAACAGGCGTCCGATGATGCTGGCCCCGGTCGTAATGCTCACAGCCAAGGCGGCTCCCGCGGCTCCCAGGGTTTCACTGAGAAAAGATACCTGATGAACCAGAAAGGCATTCTGACCGGTCAAAGCCAAAAGAAAGGAAACCACAATAGCCCAAAAGGCCGAGGTCCGCATGGCTTCGGCCCTGCTCCAGACCCTCATTTGAGCGGCATAGCTTCTTCGAGTAGGCGGGATCATTTTGGCGGGAGTCACGGACGGCTCTCCGTCCGGTAGTTGGCCCACATCCGAAGGACGCTGTTTAATGAGGAAAACCGCGGTCGGCACGACGATCAACCAAAATACGATCCCCAGGATCGGCAACGTTGTCCGGAGACCGAAGTGGGATGAAAGGTAAACGGAAAAAGGGACCAGCACCATTCCTCCCAGGCTCAGTCCGGTCATGGTCAGTCCCATGGCCAACCCCCGCCGGCGGAAAAACCAACTGGAGATCAAGGTGCTGACCGGGACCAAGGATGTGCCGCTCCAGCCCACGGCCATAAAGAAGTAAACAACAAAAAACTGCCAAAGATTTGTAACCCGGCTCAGTAGAAAGAACCCGATGGCCATGGTTGTCGAACCGAAGATCAGGACCGGTTTTGATCCGTATCGATCGATGAGTCTGCCGGTAACCATTCCCATGATGCCGGCAACGGCGAAATACATGGAGACCGCCAAGGAAATGATTCCCTTGGACCAGCCGTATTGCGCCCGCAAGGGGTCCAGAATGGCGCCGTGCCCGTAGAAGCCGATGCCCGAAGAGACGAAGAGGATGGCCGTGCTTCCCAGGACGATCCACCAACCGTAAAAGCCTCTTTGAGGATGTGTCGGTTTTAAGTTGTTGGGTTCAATTTTGATAGAATTTGGTTCCAACTCAAATTTTTTAAGTAATCTTTTTGAATCCTAAATCCCACTCACTATACAAAAAATGGCCTTACAAAACAACAGCAAACCACCGCTATTTTCGCAAAGGATGAATTATGGAAGAAACGGGTTCCAGACTTTATAAGGGACGTTCGTGCAGAACGTGCATTATCAAATTGGGGTCGGGCTACGGGAACAATTTGATTTGACAAGGGATGCTGTCAATTCTGATCGCTGAAGCGGGCCTACGTAAAGGGGGATGTTGTTCATTTCATTCAGAAACTTAACAAGTAAACAGGGAGCTTCTTAAATTAGTTGAACGGTATTTTATGGCTGGAATAGAATACAATAGATCCCAAAAACGCCGAACTGTCGCCCAGATTAGCGAGCGAACACCAAATGAAAAAATTTACCTTACAGGGAAGATTCCCCGCACCTTGCGCGCGGGGAGCTTCAATTAGAAATCCTTATTTTCGTCCAGAGAATACCCCCTTTTTATTTCCAGGGTTCTTTTATTTTCTTCTTTCAGCTTAAAAAGGTCAAGAAATTTCAAAGTCCCGGGCCAGGCCGGCTGCCGATTTGCCCATCTCAGAGGTGCGGAAGGTCTGAATAATCGGCCACTGCCTGATTAAGTGTCCCATACTTACGAAAAACTGCCTGTTTACCATTCTTAAAATTGTGTATAATGGGATCCATTCCATGACCTCATAAGCGAGTTAACCCGTCTTCCAACAATGCCACTTTGCCTGTTCTCTATAATAACTTGGTCGGCGGCCGGACGAAGGAGGATGACCGAATGGAACTGTCGCTCAAAACCTATACGGCATACAGCATCGGCTGCGCTGTTGTATGGGCTGTCATTTTGGCTGTTGTTTCATCTGAAGCCAGCAAAGACAATGCGCTGAAATGGGGTCGGGCCACGGAAACAATTTGGTTTGACAGGGGATGCTGTCAATTCTGACCCCTAAAATCGGCCTATATTGTGTTTTTTGGGGGCAAAGAGGACGTTATCCGAAAAACAAATGGCAAGGGCAAAGCGACAAGACCTGGTCCCCTTGACATTACTAAAGGAGGCGAGGCATGTTTAAGGTCAGATTTGTTCTGTTGGGTCTGCTAACAGGCGCAGTCGTTGCCGGTTGTGCATCTTTGGGGTCGACTGGTGGAAATAGCCAAGGATTGGTAGGGGCGTGGATTGTGACAGCCAGCCGCCCGCCTGGTGTGGGAAAGAACCTTCTTACCTTTTCGTCGGATGGCACTTTCTTTCGAAGCGGGGATACACATCCGGTTCTCAGTGGCGGGCATGGGGCCTGGAAGCGGGTCGGCGATAGGGAGTTTGATGCCACTTATATCGCGTTTCGATTCGATCAAAACGGAAAGTGGATCGGAAGCACCAAGACGCGAATACACATTATCTCTGGCCCTGGAGACAACGAATTTACGGGCGTGGCCAAGGTCAGCACACGGGACTTGAAGGATGATGAGATTGGGACGTCCGAAGTGCGTCTTGAGGGAAAACGTATCCAGGCTGAGCCGTTCTGACATCACGCCTTACAGCGTGGTGTTGGCTAAGATGATTCGCAGCCTTTTAAGATCAGGGTCGAATTTCAAACCATGACAATTTTAATTCATATAATCCGGTGTGTTGTTGCATTAGTAAATTGCGAACCCTATAGACTTCCAAATCACCGAACCGTCTGGCCACATGACTTACGGGCCAAAGAAGGTTTTTCGATTCTTACCTAAAAGGAGGGAATTTCGATGAAAAGGTATGGGGATTTTATCACTTCGGACGAAGATCTGGCCCTTTTGACATCCATTCGAAAATATATCGATAAAGAGGTGATGCCGATTCGCCTGAAACTGGATGAAGACTATGCTGCGTTTGAAAAGGCCTATGAAGGTCTGGTCAAGCTTGGAGTCCAGAAGCGGGGTTTCTCGCCCGAATATGGCGGCTTGGGGATCCGGTCGGCAACCACGATCTGCGCCATCACCGAAGAGATATCCCGGGGAGACAGCGGGCTGTCCCTTCACGCTCTCATTATCCCCTGGTGCCTGGCTGCAGCCATGGGTGCCCGTAATAAGCCCCTCATGGACCAGTTCATTCCCATGTTCTGTGGAGATACTCCTCGATGCGGATGTTTGGCCATTACCGAACCGGCCGGAGGCTGCAATATTGAAGATGCGGCCGAGAAGGGGCTGACCATTCGGACCAGGGCCAGGCTGGATGGAGACGAATGGGTGATCAGCGGTGAAAAAATGTGGCCCAGCGGAGCCGGTGTGGCCGACCTCTACTGCGTGGTCTGCACAACGGATCCCAAACAGAAAGAACAGGGGATGGCTCTGATCTATGTCCCCAAAGACACCCCTGGCCTTTCCTTCGGGAAACCGGAACAAAAAATGGGAATGAAGGTAACGGACTTCAATGGCGCGATCTACTTTGACGACGTGAGGGTGCCTAAAGAATATCGAGCCGGTGGACCCGGGATAGACTGGCAGCTTTTCAGGAACAATGTTTCCTGGGGCCGACTCTCGAGCGCCCCCATGACCCTGGGAAATGCCCAGGCCGTTTTAGATATCGTCATCGAACATACCCGGACAAGGACCTATGGAGGGAAACCCGTTCGGAACCATTCGCTGCAGGCAGCTTTGATCGCGGACATGGCCATCGGCATAGAATCGGCCCGCGCCTTTTACCTATCCGTGGCGGCCATGTTCAACAATCGGAAGAAATATGGAAATCCTAATGAGGATTACCTGATGGCCCGGACCAGTGCGGCCAAGGTCTATGCCTGCGATGTAACTGAGATGGTCTGTAACCGGGCAATGGAACTCATGGGTTCTTATGGCTATGCCCGCGAATACCATGTGGAGAAGTACCTCAGGGACTCCAAGATCATCCAGATATGGTTGGGGGGCGGACAACTGGGAAGGTTGGATGTGGTTCAAAGCTATTACCCATACATTGAGGGCCAAAAGTAAGGATTGGGGCAAATCTACTTTTGACCTTTACCCTCTGTTCCATCTTTTCCCAGGACGTCCGGTTTACCGCCCCGGCTACCCGGTTGATATAGATAATTTTCTTTATCAGGTCATGGAGCGGTTTTTGGAATATTCAAGGACATCAGGCACATTCCCCACCGACCATCGACTTTGGTCACGATCCAAAGTGCCTCGTGCGTCATATATTTGGTGCCGTCGGCTTTATAACGGCTGTAAGCCAGCTTGAAGTGAACTTTGTTTTCCCACACCTGCACCGGCTCGATATAGTCAAAGGCGCTATGGTGCCAGCCCTCGGTTTCTACCAGTGTCTGGGTAGGAGATTCGAAATCAGAGGCCTTGGCGACAGGCCGCACACGGGTGTTAATAATCCAACTGAAGGGGAAATGCAGGTATTTGCGGATAGCTTCCTTATCCTGCGCGTTAAAGGCGGCAAAATAATCTTCCATGGCCTTTTTGGCCTCTTCAACTGCGGACATGATAATCCTCCCTATAAAATTTTTGTCTTGAAGCGCGCTGAGAATAATGGCCAACGTATTTCTTTTTCATAAGGAGTATAGGAAGATCGATATTGGCTGTCAATATAGTTTTGATCCGACCTTCTGCAATAGAAATTATACGGTCACCTCCAACCACATTCACCTGCTCGTTGCTGATGATGGAGGCAGAGATGTCATTCCCAATTCAATACAACTGGTGGCTGGACGAACGGGCCAAGAGTTTAATCAGAGAAAGAATCGAAAAGGGGCCTATTGGGAAGATCGCTATCATGCCACGGCAGTAGAAAGCGGCAATCATCTGGCAAGATGCATGGTGTATATCGACACGAATATGGTACGTGCCGGTGTGGTCAGCCATCCATCATCGTGGCCTTTTTGCGGATATAATGAAATTCAAGCGCCTCGAAGAAAAAATGTGCTGATTGACTATGAAAGGGTGCAAGAGTTGCTTGGAGCTGGATCCTATGAGCAGCTAAGGCTCATTCACAAAGGATGGATTGAGGAATACTTGGGAAAGGGAGACAAAACCCGTCAAGACGAATGGACGAAAAGTATTGCCGTGGGAAGCAGGACTTTCATCGAGAATGTGAAAGCACTCTTGGGCTTCAGGGCCGCGGGGAGGGGGATCATAGAAGGCGGAGGAGGGTATCATCTTCGAGAGGGAGATGCATCCTATAAGGCTCTTTTTGGGCCTCAAAAAGACGATATAGGCCCTGAAAACACCTTTTTCTGGGACATTAATTATTAATAATCCACAAGTTGTCGTGGCCCGACCCAATGCCAGCAATGCCACTTTTTCACCTATTGATTGGGGACCTTATTACCAATTGGTGGAGGCCGGAATGGCGTGTCTTGAATGTCCCCAATAACGAAAACCTTAACGGTCCGTTTAGGAGAATTTATGCAAAAGTTTTTGATCTTTTTTTTAATCTTCATAGGTTTGGTGATAGTCCTGGTGGCGGGAATTACTATTTTTGGTAAGAATAGATTTATAAAATTAGTTTTACTGAAGATATCAAAGCCCGGTTCCGGCTTTGAATTATCCTACCGGATTCCGGCACCCGATTATGCCCGACCGGAAAACTGGGCGGCACTGCCTGATAGAAAAGACCTGGCCGATTTAGTCCCGAAAGGGGTTGCGCCGGGAGACGGGCAAGCGAAGGCCCCTGTTGACGTATTTTTTATTCACCCGACCGGGTATCTGCATGGCGACAGCTGGAACTCGCCTATGGATCCGAACAGCATTACCGAAGAAAACACCCAATGGATGATGGCCAATCATGCCAGCGTTTTCAACGGATGCGGCAGGGTTTACGCGCCCAGGTACCGGGAAGCCGTTCTTTATTCCTTTATAAGTGATGACCAACAGCAGGCCGCAAAGGCCATTGATTTTGCCTATCGGGATGTGGAGGCGGCCTTCGATTATTTCCTGGAGCATTTCAGCCGGGGACGCCCCTTTATTATCGCCAGCCATAGCCAGGGTACCTGGCATGCCCTCAAACTCCTCGCGAATCGCATTGACCGAACCGATCTAGTGCAGCGGTTGATTGCCGCCTATATCATCGGCGGCCAGGTGACCGTTGAAGATATTGAACGGATGACCGATATTAAGGCCTGTAAAAACTCTACCGACCTCCACTGTGTGGTCCATTGGAAGACGTTCGCTGAGGGTGGCAAGGAAGATCGAATAAAACCGAACGAAACGTTTCTGTGCACCAATCCCTTATCCTGGAAGGTCGACAATGAGAGGGTACCGGCTGACTTCAATCGTGGAGCGGTTTTGCCGACCGGTAAATTTAATTTGAAACTTTGGGGAAAGGATAAGGCTAAAGGAACCGTATTCGGACCGCTGGAAAGCCCGATACCGAAACACACCTGGGCCCAGTGCCAATCCGGACTGCTTTATGTGGCAAAGCAAACAGACAAGGGGTTTTCAAAGTATCGGGCAATGAAAAACTACCACGGATTGGACTATGCGCTTTTTTATATGGATATTCGGGAAAATGCCATTCAACGGGTCGATACCTATCTGAAGATGCACGGCTTAACCTGTAATAAACACAGCTTGCCCGACGGCAAACATTGACAAAGAAATTTTCTCTTCATATACTCCAGCAATACCTGATGCAATAGAAATGAGGCAAGTATGAAGAAACCGATCAAAATAATACTGCGCCTTCTGGTTGTAATTGTACTGGGCAGCACCATCGGCATTGGATCCGCTATACTGGCTATGAAAGTCGTTTATAGTGCCGGAGCTGTTACGAATGGCCCGTGGCGAACCAATCTGACTATGGGCAGCCGGCAGGCGAATATGTATACGCGCGCTGCTATTGCCCTCTCCGCCCTTTTCGCCCTTAACCAGTCCGAGACGATCTATTATTCAGCCATGGGTGATGACAGCAGGCAAAGGTTCAGCGGCGATAATGTTTACCGCATCGAAGGTAAAGCGCCGGAAGCCCGGTGGTGGAGCATAACAGCTTACGGCGCTAATAATTTTCTCATCCCTAACGAAATGAACCGTTATTCATACAGTGGCAACAGCGTCACGTTTGACCGGAATGGCACATTCATCATATATGTATCGAAAATCCGGAAGCCGGGCAACTGGCTGCCGCTGGGAGACAGGAAGAGATTTTCCCTGACCCTCCGGTTGTATAACCCTGGGGAGTCGATACGAAAGAGTCCCGCAACGGTGGCATTGCCCCACATCATCAAGGAGGAAGGCCAGTGAAAAAATGGCTTTTATGGACTTCCCTGGGCACACTGGTTGTCGCAATAGCTGTACACGTCATCACCGTTATTGCTGTCCCTAGAATCATCATGAAAGTCGCCTTCGCCAGGCCCCCTACCAACCAACTGGTGAAAGGCTCAAAGATTACCGCACGTAGCAGGACGGCGGTCAGGCCCAGCCCTGACCTCGTCTATTCCAGAGTCTCCTATGATGTGAGCAAAGGACCCATTCGGTTAACGGCGAAGGTGCCGACCGACACTTACTGGTCCGTATCCGGCTTTCAGGATAATACAGACAATTTTTTCGTTGTTAATGACAGGCAGGTCAAGTCCAACCCCGTAGAAATCATTCTTGTCAGGCAGGGCAGGCAGGTTTCTGAAGCGGGCAATGCGCATATAGTGGTTTCACCAACCGACAGGGGCATACTGTTCGTCCGACATCTGCTCGTGAGCGATGATAAATACGCCGAACTCAAAATGATCCAGAACGAGTCTTATCTACAAATCGGTGATGCCCCGGGCTCGCCAACTGTACCGACTAAAGAAAGAGAAAATTAGAACTCCCATGTTACCCATAACGTGGACAATCATAATTGAATATTTCAAATCGGTAATCGTTAGTCGACGGGAAATATAAACCATTGGCAAACAAACCAGGGACCCCCATCCTAAATCTCTTGAACTTCTGGAATCGGGGTCACCCATTAAGGGATTCCTCTATAGCGGTGCCCCAGCTCATCAAAGACGGACAGGCCCCAAAGTTAAAGTGGGCTGGACAGTGGAACTCAAGATATGGGTGGGATTTTTTACTGTATGTGGAGAAACTCGACAAAGATTCCGCACAGATCGTCCAATCCTGGGGGGAGTATAACACTTCAAAAATGAGTTGCCATTGTGAACCGGATTGGGCAAGGGTGCAAAAGGCCAAAGCAACTTATCGTGAAGGGAAGGCGACAATTGAATTTATTACACCCAATCTTCAAAGTCGCATCTTTAAAAGGAAAATGCACACGTTGTCCGGGGAAAACGAAGGATGGGTCAGTAACAACCCCAAAGGCCATGGATATTACGACTTTTCTTATACAGTCAAAAAGAACGAGCCTAATATCATGAAAGGACATTTCATAAGCGGGAAAAACAGTCATCTATTTATTGAAACGAAAAGGATTGATTAGTACGGGGGTTGGGATCAATGCTTAAACCATGACAATTTGAATTATTTAATCCGGGGCGTTCTTGAATCGGCCCATTGCTAACCCTGTAGACCCTCGAAGCACCGAACCATCAGGCCACACAACCGACGGGCCCTTTTGAAAGGGGGTCGGGCCACGAGAACAAAATGAACTTACCTGGGATATTGAAAAATTTTCCCCTTTAAATAAGCCTGTAATGAGCTTTTTGAGACAAAAAAAGACAGTTTTCTCCCGGCCAAAGGAAGAGAAGTCATGGTTGGCGACAAACAGAAATTAAAACCTGTTCTTTTCGGCTGCCGCCCTTTTCCTGGCGATCTGGCCGAAGGCCCAGGCCTCGGGATAATTGCTTCCCCCTTGATAGAGGAAACCAAAGAATGATCCCAGTTCCCCGGCGGCGTACAGTCCGGGAATTGGCCTGCCGTCGAAATCCAATACCTGACAGTCACCGTTATGCTTGGGGCCTCCCTGGGTATTTACCAGCGTAAGCCCCAGTTCAACGGCATAATAGGGAGGCGTCTCCAGGGGGGCCAAAGAGTTTTCTTTTCGGCCGAATTGCGGATCGCGGTTGTCCCGACAGGCGCGATTGAAATCGCGGATCGTTTCTTCCAAGGCACCCGCGTCCGCCCCGATCAGGCCGGCTAGGTCGGCTATCTTGTCCGTCTGGAATATCCAGCCTTTGTCGATCTCGGCCAGATTGTCGCTGCTCCAGTCGTAAATCCCGTGGACCAGGCTGTAACCGACCGGTCCTTCCCATACCTTCTGAATCTGTTCCCGCGTACTGGCAACGGGCCCCCGGCGCCGATAGGCCTCATCAAAGATCATGAAGGCGGGCAGATTGCGGTATTCCGCGCGTTCGTGGTCAAAGGACAGGATCTCCAAAGGCGCCTTGCGATGAACGAGGTTGGTGTTCTCGGCCATGAATCTTTTCCCGTATCGGTTAACGAACATGAAGCTGCCCTCCGGCATCGTTATGCCCAAACCGGCTCCCACCGCTGTCCCGAAGGCCTGGCTTGGCTTTTTGGCGCATAGGGCGCCCCACTCTATCGAGGCCATGTGCCAGAGGGCGGCCCCGGCCTCGGAAGCCAGCTTAATCCCGTCACCGGTGTTTCCCGGTGTCCCCCAGGGGAAAATGTAATTCGTCGCCCCGGGAAAATTGAAGTCGGCCAGCATGGACGGATTGTATTCGTATCCGCCACAGGCCAGAATAACTCCCTTGCGGGCCATTATGGTTATATCCCGTCCATTTTGTCGGGCTTTCAGGCCTCTGACTTCATGGCTTCGCTTGTCCTGGATCAGCTCCCGGGCCTCGGTATTCATCAGAACTTGGATCTTCTTCTTTTGCACCAGGTTATCCAGAAACTGAAACCCTTTCTGCCCGGTCGGGCTGAAGCGGATGAGCTGAAGTTTTCTGCTCAGAAAGGCGGGAAAATAGGTAGGCAACATGGCCCGGATTTTGAACTCCGCTCCCAGTTCGGCCAACAAACGGGGGATCCCCACCATAGCCTCGGCAAAGACACGGATCATCGCCTCATCCACTGTGCCGAAAGAAAGGGCGCGGTAATAATTCACGGCCTCCTCGAGGTCATCCGGGATCAGCATGGCCCCGGCACAGACCCCGCTGTTTCCTCCCGGATATCCTAATTTTTCCATGATCAGCACCTGCGCCCCGGCCTGGTGGGCAGCCAGAGCGGCATTGGCCCCGGCCGCTCCGTACCCGACAATCAGTACATCCGTTTTATGGTCGACCGCCCCGGTCAGGGGACCCGTATTCTCCAGGTATTTGTTGTTTCCTTTTTCCGGCATTCTCTCCTCCTTGGGAAAATAGCTTCATCGCGGCTGATCCCATTTTTCTCCGACTCACAAAATTCCGGGGAGCCGGATCAGCAGCCGGATGGTCAATTTATGAAAACTCCTTGATAAGAATTTCCTTTCTGATGAAGAGAATATAAGGGAAAGAAAAGAGATGGTCAAACAGAAAAAAATGTGGTTTGATAGGCGCGGGGTAACGGAGTCGGGCACAAAAACTAATTGTCCTGGGAGGGATTAAAGCTATCTGTGCCCTCTATGAATAATATAAAAAGAGAAAAGTAAAAAGGTAAAGGCGGGTTTCCGGCCCGGGGGAGAAATCAGGGAAGAAGACCATGAGTATCAGATAAGGAATCAGCAGTTATCAGGCCCGACCCTGGAACCGACTGGTTACCATCATAACCTGGAGATCCTATGACTAAAAATATCAGCGAACAATTGCAGCCTATTTTCAACGCGAGATCGGTGGCCGTGATCGGGGCTTCGAGTGCTCCCTTCAAGTGGGGTGCGCAAACGGTTCATCGGCTGATCAACTTTGGCTTCCATGGAGCCGTTTATCCCATCCATCCTAAGGAGAAGGACATTCAGGGACTCAGGGCCTACCCTTCGGTGCTGGACGTAAAGGAGTGCATCGATCTGGCGGTGATAACCGTGCCGGCGGAACGGGTCCCCCGGTCGATAAAAGAGTGTGTAAAAAAGGGGATCAGGGGCGCCATCATTATTTCGGCGGATTTCGCGGAAACCGGTGCGCGCGGTCGCGCTCTCCAGGAGGAAACCACGGAAATCGCACGGCAAGGAGGTCTCCGATTCGTGGGACCGAATTGTTTCGGACTTTTTAATTCCTCCAATGGTTTAAATACCCTTCCGACGGTTCCGGCCAAGGGAGAGATCGGTTTTATCTCTCAGAGCGGTTCCCTGGTGCACATGGTCGCCAGCGTCGCCTCAGCCAAAGGGTATGGGTTTAGTAAGCTGGTCAGCGCGGGGAATCAGGCCGACCTGGACGTCGCCGATTACCTGGAGTTTATGGGGGAAGACCCGGAAACAAAATCCATCGTTATCTACCTGGAGGGTTTCAAAGACGGACGGAAATTCCTGAAGGTCGCCAGAGAAATCGCCGCTAAAAAGCCGGTCGTTATTTACAAGGCCGGGCGCCATCCCGGCAGCAATCGCGTATCCATGTCTCATACCGCCAATATGACCGGAGAGGACCGGGTCTTCGAAGCCATGTGCCGCCAGGCCGGACTCATCAGGGCCAACACGCTGCAGGCCACTATGGATATGGCGGCCATATTGACCAAACAGCCCTCCCCCCATGGAAACCGGATCGGGATTCAGGGGACCGGCGGCCAGTGCATGATTTTGACGGATACCTGCCTTTCTCTGGGCCTGGAAGTTCCGGAACTATCCGATGAAGAGGCGGAACAGGTGATATCCGGAATCGATTTTCCGGCCCATGCTCCGTTTCCCAGAAATCCGATTGACTTTGCCGGCAGTCATACGGCCCTGATGGATGCGACCGTCATTAATAACCTGGCCCGGCTGGACAAGATCGACGCCATCATTTCCTATCGGCCGGTCACCTTTCACCGTGAGTCAAGTGATTCTCCGGAACAGGTCGAGGAGATGGACCGGAAAGTCGGAGAGTTATTGGCTGAAGCCCCCTGGAAATATGGGAAACCCCTGATTCTCATCGGCTTTGATCAGGCCATTAAAAACGAGGTGTTGCGGGGAAGTGAAATAATCGATCAGGCCTTAAAAGAGGCGGGCATATTGAGTTTCCTGACTCTGGAAGATGCGGCCGGGGCCATGCAGGCCCTGGTGAGCTATGCAAACATTAAAAGTAGAAATCGGGGACCAGACCAAGGGATTAAATTTTCAAAGAATTATACAAGAAGTGATGGGTAAAAGAGACCTTAAGCCGGCTTTTTATCCCCAAAAAGAAGCCTTTAAGAGGAATACCGATTCTGTGCAGAGGTAGGGGGTCAGGTTCAGAATCTTGCATACTCTAACGTATTAAAGGGGAACACCGGGGTAGCAGGTTGATCTTTAAAAGACTGGGCATCCGACCTGGATTCCGGCAGAACTCTATAGAGGGACCCGGCAGCATGTTATAGGGACCAGAAAGCAACATTCCGCATCTTATGTGGATCCATCTAATTAATGTCGGCTGCCAAAAGAAGGGGAGATAGAACATCATGTCCATCATTTCTGCATGCATTCTCCTGTTTATGGTGATGGATCCATTCGGGAACACACCTTTCTTCCTGAGTGTTCTCAAAACCGTCCCAAAGGAAAGGCGAAAAAGAGTAATCACCAGAGAACTCCTGATCGCCTTGCTCATTCTGATGGCGTTCTTTTTTTTAGGCCCATATTTTCTGGGGGTACTGCAGATCTCCGAGTCTTCCCTACGTATTTCAGGTGGTATTGTTCTGTTCTTGATCGCAATCAAGATGATATTTGGCGGAACACAAGAAATGTTCAAGGGCACTCCGGAGGGGGAACCCTTGATCGTGCCACTGGCAGTTCCTGCCATAGCCGGTCCCTCAACGGTGGCTACTATTCTTCTCCTCGTGGCGCAAGAACCGAGCCGTTGGCCGGAGTGGTTGCTATCTCTGTGCCTGGCGTGGTTGAGCACTGCGTTAATTCTGCTGTCTTCGACAGAACTCGCCAGACTCTTGGGTGAAAGAGGCCTGACTGCGATCGAACGGCTGATGGGACTCCTCCTGACGGCAATTTCCGTCGAAATGTTTCTGCAAGGAATTCGTCCATTTCTCGGTTCGCATGTTTAAGTGAACATGCCAACCAAGAGTTGCCCAAGTGGAGAAGGCCATGGGGTCTCGGGGGCAAATTTTAAACCATGACAATTTGAATCATATAATCCGGGGCGTTGTTGAATTGGTATATTGCGAACCCTTAAGACCCCCAGAGCACCGAACCGTCCGGCCACGCCACCAACGATTCAAAGAATGGTTTTCGATTCCTGCCTGAATGAAGAAGACGCCCTCCGTCCCTTTGGCTTTGCCTTATTTTTCCCCTTGATTCTGTCTTTTTCTTGATTTAAACTCCTATCATCAATCTTATCAATTCTTATCTACAGTATATTGGATGTTCGGACCCCAAAAAAACATCACCGTTAAAATAAAACTCTATGGGGGTCTGGACCGACTCGCTAAAACAGATCACTACGACCCGGAGGCGG
This sequence comes from uncultured delta proteobacterium, assembly GCA_963790475.1. Lineage (GTDB taxonomy): Bacteria > Desulfobacterota > RBG-13-43-22 > RBG-13-43-22 > RBG-13-43-22 > RBG-13-43-22. The sequence continues at coordinate 133,976 of CAWBOS010000001.1, forward strand.
GAATTGAGATCCAAATAAAGCAGGGTGCCCGGCTGAAAAAAGTATTTGAAAAAATCGGTCTGAGCCGGCGCGAATCTGTTGTTTGTTTTGTCAACGGCAAAAACGTCGGTTTTGACGAAAAGCTTATGAACAATGATGTTATTTTTTTCATGCGACCCGCATCCGGCGGTTAACCAGTTTCCATCCGGTAATGGCCTTCTTACCAATAAGCTGTGCTCTCCGCGGGGAGGAGCAAAAGCGTTGCATACATACGGCAGTCTGTGAGCATTTTGAGCCGACCCCCAATCCGCTGAGGGCGGACCATGGTTATTTAGATACATTTTTGAGGTTCTCATAACCACTTAGGAGGTGTGACGATGTCTGGAGGCTATGTAGGCAAGTATGCTGTTGTTGATTTGTCATCCGGAGCGACGGATATCGTCAAGTTGTCTGACGATTTTTATCAAAGGTTTCTGACAGGATATGGTCTGGGGGCGGCGGTTATCACCGAACGTCAGAAAGCCGGTATCGATCCGCTTTCACCGGATGCTCACCTGGGTTTTTGCTCGGGTCTTTTAACCGGGACAGGGGCGCCTTTTTCAGGCCGGTTCATGGTGGTCGGCAAATCGCCCCTGACCGGCGGCTGGGGGGATGCGAACTGCGGCGGTCACCTGTCGCGCGAGATCAAGCGGGCCGGTTTTGATGCTGTTTTTTTCACCGGCTGCGCCGATAAACCGGTCTGGGTCAACATCAATGATCAGGGTGTAGTGATCAAAGACGCGGCAGACCTATGGGGCAAAGACACCGTTGAAACCGAAGAAAAAATTATAAGGCAACTTGGGGATAAAAAGGTTCGGGTGGCGGCAATCGGGGTGGCCGGAGAGAAGCTTTCCTTAATTTCCGGCGTGGTGACCGAGGGCGGCAGAATTGCCGCCCGCTCAGGCCTGGGGGCGGTCATGGGCAGCAAAAAGCTGAAAGCGGTCGCTTTCAGTGGCAGCAAAGAGATCCCGGTGGCCCGACCCCAGAGCGTCAAGGACCTGACGTCGCGATACCTGTCGGATTTTAAGAGAAAGCCGCGACTGATGGACAAAATAAGCATCCGGTTCCTTGATGGTGTCAGCAAAATAATTTCCAAAACCGGTATCCGCTTTCCGGCCGAACCCGGCACGGTCAGGGAACTCTGGAGCCGCTGGGGCACCTGCGGTCTGACGGTCTATTCGGCCCTGATCGGGGATATGCCTATTCGCAACTGGGACGGTGCCGGATATGTCGACTACACTTTTGAGATGGCCGACCGGGTATCGGGCGAAAAGGTCATCAAGCAGCAAAAGCGAAAATATGCCTGCCAGAGCTGTCCGATGGGTTGCGGCGGCCTTATCGATATCGAGGCCGGCCGCTACCAGGGGACCACCGGCCACAAACCGGAATACGAAACAATGGCTGCTTTCGGGGGGCTGATCATGCACCATGATCTTGCGGCCATAATCGAGCTGAACGAGATGTGCAACCGCGCCGGCATCGACACGATTTCCGTGGGGGGAACGGTTGCCTTTGCGATCGAATGCTTTGAAAAAGGGCTCATCGACTCAAAGGCGGCCGGCGGACTCGATCTGGGCTGGGGCAAAACCGAAGCGATTGTAAAGCTGACCGAGATGATTATCAACCGTGAAGGTTTGGGTGATCTATTGGCCGACGGCGTCAAAGCAGCTTCCGCGAAAATAGGAAACGGTTCGGAGGCCTTTGCCATGCACGCCGGGGGTCAGGAGCTTCCCATGCACGATTCCCGGCTCGACCCCGGATATGCCATTGCCTACCAGTGCGAACCGACCCCCGGGCGCCACACCATCGCCAGCTACCAGGATGCCGACCTACGGAGCGGAAAGAAACTATTTCCGGAGGTCCAACGCATGTTCAAGAGCGCCGACAACAAAGAAAGCAAAAAGATTGCGCTGCACACGGCCGCCAGCATATACGCGCAGCTGATCAACTGCAGCGGATTGTGCCTTTTAGGCGTAGACAGCCTGGATTACCCCATGGTCGAATATCTCAACGCCGTCACCGGTTGGGATCTTCCGGCGGATGAATATTTCAAGACCGGCCGCAGGATTCAGGCTCTGCGCAAGGCATTCAACCTGCGCGAAGGATTGCGACCAGGGGATGCAAAATTACACCCGCGCGCCCTGGGCAGTCCGCCACAAACCGCCGGGCCGCTCAAAGGCAAGACCATTGATCTCGATTCGCTGCAAGCCGTCTATTACCGGATTCTGGGATTTGATCCGGCCACCGGTGGTCCCACTCCGGAAACCCTGCAGGAGCTGGAAATAGATCACCTTTTTGCCTGAAAACAGGCAGTCTTCAGGGCAGGCCAGAGTCAAGAGGAAAAGGTTCTCCGAAGCAAAAAGGAGAAATTTTTTCTCACATACTTTAAACCCGATAGAACTATCCCAAGGTCTCCAACGCCATTACCCTTGTTGAAATTTCAAAGGTTGATGTGTCAGCGATAACTTCACTGTACCGGCATGAGGACATAGGGGTTTTCTGAAGGAAACGGGCCTATGCAGATCCGGAGTTAACCTGCCGGATAAAGCACGACGGTGGATTCGGATATAAAAACCTCGAAAGACAGGATGATGATGCGGTTGAGCAAGCTGATCCTTTGCATGGCTTTTGTGGTGGTCGTGACCGTCGGCTGTGCAGACACTTCGACAGAAGTAAGAAAAATGGCCGCAGATCTCTATGCCAGGAGCAGCATACCGCAGCCAAAGCCCCCTTACGGGTTCAAATCTGACGGCTGTTCCTGCTTTCCCGATGGGGATTGGGTTGAGTGCTGCGTCGTACACGATCTGGACTACTGGATAGGCGGCACAAGCGAGGAAAGAGGGAATGCGGATGCAACACTTAAGAAGTGCGTCGCAGATAAAGGCCATCCAATTACCGCTGGCCTTATGTACTACGGCGTCCGCATGGGTGGCGTCTGGTGGTTGCCAACCCCTTTTAGGTGGGGTTTCGGCTGGCCCTACCCGCAATCCGGCCCTCCGAGAAAGCCATATTGAACCAAATTCCTCTCCATTAAGGTAAAACATGACAAACCATGAGAAAGATCGAGATGCTTTTGATAAGTTAGCGGATGCCTGGAGAAGCCTTCCGGAGGACCGGCGAAAGCGGATATTTATAGCTCTTCCTGTCTGTGAGCCAAGTCGATTTTCGGATGTCCCTCCTGACCCTGAGGAGTTGAACTTTATCTAAGAAATCCTTTTTTTAGCACGGCAGTGCATTGACATATGGGAGAAGGGTCAAGTTTACGTTTGACTTTTATTGTGGGGTCTCGAGGTCAGCCATTAAAAGGCCACGACAAAGTGGGGGAGGTCGGGTCTAGTTTCTTGACATTGTGCAAAAACCAGGGACAGCGCCCGTTTCTTCACCTCCCTTTCTTTTAATGGAGAAGAAGACGCCATTCGTCTCCTTATCTTTCGATTTGCTTTTCTCCTTGCCCCGGTCCTTTTGTTGCCTTATACTTTTCCCATTCAAAACCTAGACTTCTCGGATTTTCGGGAGACAGGTGTTTCAAAATTTTTAGTATTAACTGGAGAGGAAAAACCAATGCCTTATGCGGATCTGGACTACAAATTGACCGAAGAACAAAAGGCCATGAGGGATATGGTCAGGCGTTTTGGCGCTGAAGTTGTAAGGCCTGCGGGTATTGAGCTGGACAACCTGGCCGATCCGGCGGAGGTCATTGCCAAGAATTCCAGGCTCTGGGATGTTTTTAAGAAGTTCCGGAAACTGGGACTGCACAAAAGAGGCTTTTCCAAATACTTCGGCGGTATGCTTGAAGATTTGGATCCCCTGTCCGGATACCTGATAACCGAGGAGTTGGGTTACGCCGATGCCGGTTTGACCATCAGCCTGGGTGTCTCCGGAATGCCCTTTTCTTTCTGCCAATTGTCCCCTAATCCAAAGCTTCAGTCCCTGGCCCGTGCCTACGTTGAAGATGAGGAAGCAAACCTGATTGGCTGCTGGGGCATAACCGAACCGGATCATGGTTCGGATTGGAGCCTTGGCGGTGAAGATCCCCAATGCGCTCCTTCCTTACGGGGAGTACTCAAAGGGGACAGATATATTATTAATGGGCAAAAATCGGCCTGGGTCTCGAACGGCACTATCGCCACTCATTCCACGCTCCACGTTGGTCTGGATCGTTCCAGGGGCATGATGGGGCAGGGGATAGCTATTTGTCCTCTTGACCTGCCGGGTATTTCCCGCGGCAAACCGCTGAATAAGATCGGCCAACGGCCTTTGAATCAGGGAGAAATATTCTTTGAGGAGGTTGAGTTGCCCCAGGAGTATATGATTATCCCGGATTATGCCAAGTTTATTGAGGCGGGGGGCAGGGGTGGACAGCCCCCCATGAGCGGTATGGCCGTGATGTTCGGCGGGCTGGCCAAAGCTGCCTTAGACGAGGCCCTGCGCTATGCCCGGGAACGCGTCCAGGGGGGTGTGCCCATCTTTGAGCATAAAAATATAAAGCTGAAGCTATTCGAAATGATGATGCAGGTTGAGGCCGCTCGTTCTTTTGCCCGCCGGATGTATCTTTATAATGCGGAAAGCGGGGCACCATCCATGCTGCATTCCATGATGGGTAAGTGGCTGTCGACGGAAACCGCTTTTAAGGTGTCCAGTGAGGCTATTCAAATCTTCGGAGGGAACGGGTTGTCCAAAGAGTATGCCATTGAAAAGATCTTTCGTGACGCCCGGGCCGGCATGATTGAAGATGGTGTGAATGAGGCCCTGGCTTTGGCCGTTGCCGATCAAATGTAAGGGAGATTATCCGGCAGGGAAATAAAATGAAATTGTAATGAAATTGAATGAATGAAATTGGAGTCGGGCCACAGGAACTATTTATATCGCCTTTCGATTCGATCAAAACGGAAAGTGGATCGGAAGCACCAAGACCCGGATACACATTATCTCCGGCCCTGGAGACAATGAATTTAGGGGCGTGGCCAAAGTCAGCACACGCGACTTGAAGGATGATGAGATTGGGACGTCCGAAGTGCGTCTTGAGGGAAAACGTATCCAGGTTGAGCCATTCTGACATCACGCTTTACGGCGTGACCTTGGGTCAACCTGAGGTGTAGCGTTGCCCCATACCTGTTTAATGTTTTTGGGTTAAAATCTAAGTAGGGTGTCCCCCGATTTCACATGGCCCCGGGGTCTGGAGATTTACTTGACGAATGGATAAAAAAGTCAATGATTCGGAAACCGACTACAATGCTTTCCTGGTTTCGGGACACTCTTCAGTGCAAAAAATTGGGAAGATTTTAACAAAAAATAGTAAAAGGATTAAAATAGGGATCAAAACATTTAAACTGAGAGTCGAATTACTTAAAAAGGGAATCAAAGGAAATATAAAGGATACCTAAAGCATAAAAAAGGCAGGTTCCGAGATTGAGACCTGCCCTTTCCTTTCCGTTCATAGATTAGCCTTTAACGATCAAAAATTGTTCGATCTCCTGGCGAACATCTTCAGGGATAAATCTCAAGGCTAAGGGAATCCTTGAAAAATCTTCGATCTTTAGCGGGTCATTGACCGATATTACTATTTTCTTGTTTCCAATGACCTGGCAAAAGGTTTGAAGTTGTTCCTTTAATTCCTCAGCAACTTCTTCAATTTGAAGACCTTCGTGAAGTTCAACCTTAATGGTAATTTGATATTTCCCTGACATAAGGGCACCTTTCTTTTCAAAGGCTTCTCATTAAGATTGAAATCATTGAAATTATTGCTCCGGCCAAACAAAGAAGGTCAATCCATAGTTGGAATCGTTTCTTGTTTTATCCAGGTCTTTCGGTTTAAGCTCATGATTCATTAGCCCTCACTGTCTTCGAAGAATCGCCCGGAATAGGTGAAGGCCTGAGGGGAAAGGGTCAAGCTAAGCCCATTAACTTTTATATCAATATCCATGCCAAAAGGGGTGTCCTCTTGGCGCATGATCCCATGAACTCCCTTAGCAGCCTGATCCCTTTTGTCGTCTGACTGGAAAGGCTCCCGGATTAAGGGTTCAAGACCGCCTTCCATTTGGACAAGGAATTTACCGAAAATTTTAGGGGACATTGTTCTGAATTGACTAAAGGGAAGCGGCGTCAAATCTTAAACGGCAATTTGAATTATTTAATCCGGGGCCTTGTTGAATCGGTATATCGCGGACCCTGTAGACCACCAAAGCACCGAACCGTCAGGCCACATGACTGACGGGCCTAAGAAGGTCTTTCGATTCCTGCCTGAAGGGAAAAAGGATCACTATCTACTCCCTTGCCTTCACCCCTGCTTTTCCCCTTGACCGAGCCTTTTCCTTTCCCTATACTCTTTCTATCAAAAAGGGAGTTCTAATCAAAAAAAGCTGTCCCCCTCGGTTTTACACTCCTCAACGGGAAAAAAGGCGATCAATGGTCTACGTTCTGATGGGAGTTTCGGGGAGCGGAAAAACCACGGTAGGAAAGCTGCTTGCCGAAAAGCTCGGCATTCCTTTTATCGACGCCGACGATTTCCATCCGACCTCGAATATCGAAAAAATGAGGAACAAGATCCCGCTCAACGATGATGACCGCGCTCCCTGGCTCGCCGCGATCGCCGGGAAAATGCGCGAGGCAAACGCAGCGCGGGGCGCGGTCGTGGCCTGCTCGGCGCTCAAGGAAAAATACCGGAAATTGCTTAGGGGCGGCAGCCCGGCAATACGTTTCATTTTCCTAACGGGCGACAGGGAGTTGATCGGCCGTCGCCTTCTGCAGCGGCGCGGCCATTATATGCCGCCAGATCTCCTTGACAGTCAGTTTGCCGCGCTGGAAGCGCCCGAAGATGGCCTCGCTGTTTCCGCGGATAAGTCGCCTCCTGAAATATGCGATGAAATCATCAAGCGGCTGGATAGGCAAAAAGATTAAACTCTCAAAGAATTATACAAGAAGGGATGGGGGAAAGAGGCCATAAAAGTGAACAATATGACACAAGAAACCATTTGGTCAATAGGTCTTTTTTAAGAACGGAGATTGACTTTTTTTGAATGGAGTAGCCCTGCCGGCGGGGTTTTAGGCGTTATTGTCGATTCCGGGTGACGATTATGGAGGTATTTATGGGAGAAGAAAATAACATTCATGAAATTTCGTCTAAGATCCTCATCGTTGAAGACAGCCCCGTCCAGGTTGAAAAACTGAAGTATAGCCTTGAGAAACATGGTTTTCAGGTTATGGCAGCCAATAACGGGGTACAGGCTCTGGAGGAGCTTAAGAAGGGATACCGGCCCTTCATAATCGTCAGTGATATTATCATGCCCGAAATGGATGGTTATGAATTCTGCAAAAAAGTCAGAGAAAATAAAGACCTTGAACATATTCCTGTTATACTTCTAACCATCCTTTCCGAAATGAAGGATATTATCAGGGGGTTGGAGTGTGGCGCAAACGGCTTCATCATAAAACCCTTCGATGAAAAAAATTTAATATCCCGGATCGAGCAGATGCGGTTAAATGTCGGCTTTCGAGAAAAGACCGATTCCGATTCCACCATCCGCACATTTTTTTCAGGAGAGAGCTACCAGATCACCGCCGATAAACGGCAGATACTTGAGTTTCTTTTATCCGTTTACGAAGACCTCTATCGAAACAATAGGGAACTGGTGCGGTTGGACCGTGAGCTGTTGCTGTTGAATGAACATTTGGAAGAGAGGATAGAAGAAAGAACGGCCGCCCTGACACAAGAGATCTCTGAGCGCAAACGGGCGGAGGAAGCACTCCGGGAGAGTGAGGAACGATATCGGGAGCTTTTTGAACACATTTCTTCCTGCGTCGCGATTTATGAGACCGTGGATGATGGAGCAGATTTCGTCTTCAAAGATTTCAACGATGCCGGGGAGCGAACTGAGAATATCGTCAGAACCCAAGTTATCGGCAAGCGGGTTACAGAAGTATTTCCAGGAGTCACTGATTTAGGGCTCTTGAATGTCTTACGTAGGGTGTGGCAAACGGGTGAACCGGCACATCATCCGGTGTCATTCTACCAGGACCAACGGATTCAGGGATGGCGGGAGAATTATGTCTACCGGCTTCCTTCAGGAGAAATTGTTGTTGTTTATGATGACATTACCCTCCGTAAACAGGCAGAAGAGGCGCTGCTGGATAGTGAGCGAAAGTACCACCTACTTGTTGATTCAAGCATTGATGCTGTTCTGCTGACTTCTCCTGATGGAGGTATTATCTCCGCTAATCCGGCCGCCTGTCAAATTTTTGGGTATACGGAAGACGAGATCCGGAAATTGGGACGGGGGGGTATTGTGGATAACTCCGATCCTAATTTGCCTGCTGCTTTGGAGGAACGCGCCAAAACAGGAAAATTCCGTGGGGAACTGACCTTTGTCCGCAAGGATGATACAAAATTTCCAGGAGATGTATCCACTGCCATTTTTACAGATAAAGAAGGCCGGATCAGAACAAGCATGGTCATTCGTGACATCACCGGTCAAAAACACATATCGGAGGCGTTGAGAAGAAGTGAGGAGAGATACCGGACCATTATTGAAAACATTGAAGACGGTTATTATGAGGTGGATCTGGCAGGTAGGTTAACTTTTTTCAATGATGCCATGGCGCGGATCAATGGATATTCAAGAGAAGAAACGATGGGTATGTCCTTCCGTGATCATAGCGATGCCGAAAACGCCGAAATATTATATAAAGACTTTAACCGAGTTTATCAGACCGGAGAGTCTTCCAAAGGAAGCCATTACGAAGTAATTTCCAAAAATGGAGAAAAGAAGAATTTAGAAACCTCCATCTCATTGATAAGAGATTCATCAAATAAGCCCATGGGGTTCAGGGGCATTGCCAGGGATGTCACGGAACTCAGGCAGGCCCAGAATGCATTACAAACCAGTGAAGAAAGGTTTCGAATCGCCGCTGAAAGTTCCAACGATTTTATTTATGAATGGGATCTCAATACGGGTCAAATTGATTGGTTTGGCGACGCCACGGAGAGACTTAATCACCTTTTAAGTGAAATTCCTGTTACAGCAACCGACTTTAATAAAATTATTTATCTTGATGATTATACTCTTTTCTTGGAACCCATCCGACGACATCTGAAGCGTGGGGTGCCTTACAATGAAGAATTCCGGATCATTGGAAAAGAAGGGAGAATTATTTATGTGAAGGTGGCCGGAATGGGTTTGCGGAACCAAGAAGGGAGAGTCTATAAATGGATAGGGGCCATTAGCGATATTTCGGAACGGAAAAAAACAGAGGAAGAACTTAGAAAAAGTTTCGAAAAGCTGCGTATGGCCATGAATGGAATAATCCAAGCCATGGCCTTGACCGTTGAGACCAGGGACCCTTATACGGCCGGGCACCAGCAGCGGGTGGCCGATCTGGCTCGGGCAATGGCTCAGGAGATGGACCTTGCAGAAGACCAAGTAGATGCTTTGCGCATGGCCGGTACGGTCCACGACCTGGGCAAAATCGGGATTCCAGCTGAAATCCTCAGCAAGCCTGTTGAGTTAAGTGATATTGAATTAAAGTTAATTATGAATCATCCGCAGATTAGTTATAACATTCTCAAAGATATTGATTTTCCCTGGCCGGTGGCTCAGATTGTTTTACAACACCATGAAAGGATCAATGGTTCAGGGTATCCTTTGGGGCTGTCCGGGGATGATATTCTTTTGGAGGCCAGGATTCTGACCGTAGCCGATGTGGTAGAAGCCATAGCCTCCCACCGGCCCTATCGACCGGCTCATGGGATTGACATAGCCCTTGAAGAAATAGCAATTAACAAGGGGATTTTATATGACCAGAACGCAGTTAATGCCTGTTTGAGACTTTTCAATGAGAAGGGATATAAATTTAAAGAACAGGTGACTTGGGCTTCCATTTGAGTATTGGCCATTCTGTCCCTCTATCAATCCCCTTATCATTGATTAAATTGGGGTCGGGCCTAATGCCGAATGGATTTAAATGGGCCAGGTGGAGAAATCTTTGGAGAGTCCAGATTCCGGAATACCTGACGGCTTCCCTACAGAACATTCTAATCCTGATTCATCATGTCAAAGAACAAAGGCCGGCAGGGGCCAATAGGAGCTTGAAACTAAATCCGAAAAGGTTATTAATCCGTCTGGCCAATTGTTTTTGGGGAGAATTTCCTTTTAGCTACCTTCCCAAGTCAGTTTTTGCTAACCCTTATGATTCTTAAATTAGATTTTGAGCAACAGACCCCTGTTTTCTTGACATTCTAAAACCAGGGACAGGGCCCGTTTTTTCACCTCCCTTTCTTTATTAATGGAGAAGAAGACGCCATTCGTCTCCTTAACCTTCGATTTGCTTTTCTCCTTGCCCCGGTCTTTTTCTTGCCATATACTCTTATACAGTTGTCCCTTATTAAGGCATTTTACAACAAACCATCCTAATCGACTCGTAACTCAGCGGCTGAATTTTGTGTCCTCAATTATCTTCATTTCCTATTAAAGGAGACACCACCAATGAAAGAAAAACATCTGGCAGCTGTTTGCGGGCTCTATTGCGGCGCCTGCATCATTTATCGGGCGCGTAAAGACGGAAACCATCAGGCTATCGAGCAGATAGCACGGAGGATGTCATCATCCTTCAATGTAAAGCCAGAGGACCTTGGGTGCGACGGCTGCCTTGCCGGAGGCCGCCTGACACCCTATTGCCAACAGTGTGCCATCAGGGTTTGTCCTGATAAAAAGCCGGGAGTGACCCGCTGTTCCGACTGCCCCGATTTTCCTTGTTCTCTTATTACCGATTTCAATAACGACGGCATGCGTCACCATGCCGAGGTATTGGACAATTTACGCAAGATCGCTGAATCCGGCGTTGAAAACTGGCTTGGTTCCGAGCAGGAAAGGTGGAGCTGCCCCCATTGCGGCTCTCCTACGGATTGGTATGCAAAGAGCTGCTTTCACTGCGGGGGAGTTCAGCCCCACCGCCTGCCGTTGCTTCCCAGGGACAAGAAGTAATGAATATCAGTAGAATGCTCAAAAAAAAATGGTTAAAGGCCAACAGATAGAAAGTTGAAGCTATGTCGAAACCAGAAGAGTCGGTCGTGCGCGAAATGGTAATAATCGGATCGTTTAATTTCACCAGGGCGGCAGAGGAACGGAATGCTGAAAACCTCTTGATCATTAAATCAAAAGACTTAGCCAAGCCATATATCGAAAACTGGAACCGGCATAAGGGTCATTCTGAGCCTTATCCGGCCAGGTATTAAGGGGGGAACTATGGCTTTATGTAGATGCTTAGAAAATCATGCTTGGCCCAATGGACGGGTCAGGAAGTATATTGGTTATCTGAAGCCGATTGGATACCCAAAGACTTCTTTAATCTGTGGCCTATGTGATTATCCCGGAGTGATATGGATCGAGAAAGAGGAAGAGTCAGCTTATCGAAGCGGCCAGAGGATCTTTACTGGCCCTCATGCTTTTACAAGGATGAAAGCTGACAATAACGGAATCTACTCTAAACCGAATTATTTAAAGAATAGATAATTTAATATAGCCAAAAAACTAGATCCGAAAGAAGTGATTGACTTCAAAAAACTCTTGATGAGTAACGTTTTACTATTTCATTCGGACAACCTCGATGGAAAATCGAGCACGCACCAAAGTCACAGGAGGTAGATTGCTCATTGAGGTTATCAAGATCGAAAGTTGAAATGATAATCATTATTCAACAAGTGAAAAATGCTCAAATGTTGCTTTATTTCAAATTCAATAAGAAAGGGAATTAATGCCCCTACCAGAATTTACCAAGAAATTGATAAATGCAAAACTCTCCCAATACTGTATTAATCGTATCCCCGAGCATGCCCGTGACAAGGTAAAGTTGATCTTTAATATTAAAGGGAACATAGTTACCCTCATCCTATCGAGACCATATTTTAAGGATCGTTCCAAATGGGCAGAGAGATCAGTAGCTCAAATTCGTTTTGATAATGACAATAAGAAATGGATGTTATACTTTGTTGACAAGAATGATAAGTGGCATGCATACGACTTGATTCAACCGAGCACCGATTTTGATGATCTTCAAAGGAGGATTTGATTGGAGTCAAAGAGAAGAGGGAGGATGCTTTTGTGTTAATCAAAGCGATCCCGGAGGTATACTTGCCTGATATAGTGGAATATTTCCGAATCCTGACCGGGCTTTAAGGAAATTGATAAACCGAATTGATTTGGGAAGTTCTTTCCATTGGGGCGTAGGACCATGAACGATAATATGAAAGGAGGATGAATATGAAGATACTCGGTATAATGGGTAGTCCCCGCATCGGGGGTAACAGCGATATTCTTTTGGATCAGGCCCTGGCAGGTGCTGTAAGCGCTGGGGCTGAGGTGGAAAAAATTATCCTCAATCAAAAGAAAATTTCAGGCTGCCAGGACTGCAAGAAGTGTAACGAAACAGGTCTCTGCGCCCTTAAGGACGACATGCCGGAAATCCAAAAAAAAATCCTGGAGGCGGATGCCGTCATTCACAGTGTGCCCGTTTATTTCTGGTCCATGACCGCTCAAATGAAGGCCTACCTGGATAGATGGTGTGCCTTTTTCGATGCCGATTGGAGATGGCATAAGTCGTACTATCCGCAAATGAAGGGGAAAGGCATCGGATTGATCACGGTTTGCGGAGAAGCTGACGTACACACGGCTGATCCCATCGTCAATTGTTTTAAGCCCACTGCAGACTTCTCCAAACTCCGCTGGATCGGGACCGTTATGGCCTCAGCCAGGGAAAAAGGGGAGATCGCCAAGAACAAAACAGCCAAGCAGGAGGCGTATGAGCTCGGCCGCAAGGCAGCTACTCCCTGATCATCGCGGAAGTGTACTGCAATGAGGAATTGAAGAAGGGAATTTGATGGACGACCAGCAGATGACTTATTTTGACCAAGGGGCAAGTGAGCAGGGGAACCGCCTCTGACCAAAGAAGAAGCCTATATCCAACTGGGCTATAGTGCTTCCCTTTTCAAGGCCATTTTGGATTATGCGAAATAGGAAGAAGGATGCTAAGGTTTGTTAAGCATGGCGGTACAAAGAAATCACCCCCGGGTACTAAGAGGTTAGCCGGGAGTTCAAAAAAAGGATGCGTTCACTGATGCTTTGGGGAAAGAAGGAATGGCCTTATGAGTACGAATACTGGAAGAGGCATCGGGGTCTAAAGGGATAGGTGACAGAGATGTATCTGATATTTCTTCCTCAAACCTCTATTCAAAAATGTTGGAGGTCAATCGCATCATTTAATAGTCTAATTTTTTAATGGGGCGGAAAAAGCTTAGAAAAGGAGAGAAATCATGGGGAAATTAGAAGGGAAAGTGACCATTGTGACTGGAGCGAGCTGAGGTATCGGTAAAGCCATATCCAAGCTCTTCGCAGCCGAAGGGGCTAAGGTCGTTTGTGCTGCTCGCACCCTGGACGAAGGGGAGCATGTTTTCGAGGGTTCTCTCAACACGACGGTTTTAGAAATCCAGCAGGCTGGAGGCACTGCTTTAGCCGTACAGACCAATACAGCCTCCGAGAATAGCTGTATCAAACTCGTTCAGACTGCCAAGGAAACCTTCGGTCCTGTCGATGTCTTGGTTAATGATGCGGCCCTTACTTATTTTATCCCCATTAAAGACATGGGGGTACATCAATGGGATCGTTCCTGGGCGGTCGGTCCACGGGCTGTTTTTATCCTGTCTAAAACGGTGCTGCCGGATATGATCGAACGCCGTAGCGGAGCCATCATCAACATTTCTTCCGGTGCAGCGATTGGACCAGGGCGTGGACCTTATCAACCAACTACCCGAAGCAGTACCAAGTACGGGGCTGAAAAAGCAGCCATAGAGCGTTTCTCTCAAGGACTGGCTGAAGAGGTTTACCCCTATGGTATAACCGTGGCGGCTTTGTCTCCTTCGCAGGTTGTGGTCACCCCAGGCACGGTCTATTTCAAATTAACCGCTCCTGAAAATCCGGACAGCGAGCCCCCGGAGATCATGGCCAGAGCAACCGTCCTTCTTGCCACCGAGCCGCTCGACAAAGTTACCGGTCTGGTCACTTATAGCCAGGCCATTCTCAAGGAGTATGGCTGGATCAGCAATGGTAAGGGCATTGGCATCGACCGACCAGGTAGCGGATACAGCCAGCGGTAGCCGAGGGACAAACAGTTAGGGCCTGTATACCAGATAACCCGTTAATCTGAATCATGTAGATATTTTTAACTAAAGAGAAGGGAATGGAGGGCTTGAACGCGCTCAAATATGATCTCTTTTATAGGGGATTATTAGCCCAAAGGGGACTTCCTTACAACTAAAAATCTATCATAGTCTCTATCAAAAAGAATTTTTAAACCAACCTGGCACTGCCGGAGAGGAGGAATGCATGGGCAAGATGGAATCCATTATTAAATCAGAGGTTCAGCGTTTGGCAAAGAAAGAGATCCATAAGGCGTCGGCTCCTTTGGCTCAAGATATTCGGTCGTTGAAAAACAAGGTCTCCCAACTTCGTAAGATTGTTTTACGGCTCGAACGATCTACAGCTCATCAGAAAAACGTAAAGGGGATAAAAGAGGAAACACTGGAAGCATCACCGGAAGAAGTAAAAGCCTCTCGGTTTTCTCCCCGGTTGATTCGAAGCCTCCGTAGGCACTTGGGCATTTCCCAGAAGGAGTTAGCCATTCTCGCCGGCGTTTCGGTTGGGGCTGCGCACCTGTGGGAGACAGGGAAGTTTAGGCCGAAGGACGAGAAGAAAAGGGTGCTGGTAGCTTTGAGGAAGCTTAGTCGTCGGGAGGTCAGAAGGCTTCTTGAAGATAAAACCGCCGGGGTACCTTGACGACTGTATGATAATAGCCGGATGACGTGAGACTGTGTCGCCCGGCTCTGCGAGGGCCTGGGGGTGAGATTCCCCCGGGCTACTCGACTCATTCTTTTTCTATTTACTTTTCCCATTAAAAGACTACGATATAATCACAAATTAAAAAGTTGGGCAAAGTTGCTCTGCGGTAAAACCTCCTGAGGACCTAAAACGAACGGACTCTACCGACGTGGAACGGGAGATGTCCATCCATCCTGATGACAAAGAACTGGTGAAATCTCATCTTGAAATAGTCCCCCAAGAAGCTAAACTCCACAACTTGGAATTCCGGATTATCACCAAGGAAGGTGGACACTGTTGGATATTACATTCTTGCCTCCCGGTCCACAATGATCAAGACCAATACATCGGTCGGTCTGGGACGAACCGGGAAATAACCAAAGGAAAGCAGGCCGAGGAGGCGCTGCAACTGGCACACGATGAACTGGAACAGCGTGTGGCTGCAAGGACGGAGGAGTTGCGGCAGGCCAATAAGGATCTACAGGCAGAAATCACCGAGCGCAAACGAACCGAAGAGGCACTCCTGGAATCCGAAACCCGTCTTCGGTGGTTGAACGAACATATTCTGAACATGGTCATGGTCCTGTCTCATGATGTCAGGGGGCCATTGATCTCCATCGTCGCCATCTTGCAACTTTTGTTTCGAGGCTCCTACGGAAAGCTGGATCAAAATCTGGCCAACACCGTCAAGGACCTTTTGTCCCGTTGCCTCCGCCTGCTGGGGACTGCGGAAGATTACATAGGGAAAGCCTCCATTGTCGACGGCTCAGTAAAAATGGAACGGGAGGTGCTGGACCTGCGACAGGATATCATCGATACCGTGCTGGACGAACTGGCTGACGATATCACTAAGAATGAGATTGTGATCGACAATATGGCCCTACATTTCTTTGCGTATTTCGAATGGTAATCGTTGTTTCGTGTCACTGTGGGTTTAAATAGTTGGTGTACCCCACAAAGGAGAGCCAAGGTAAATGTTCTTGTTAACAACCGAACCGCGGAGAATGCCCCGCTGATCACCCAGATGATTGCCGAGAAATTCCTTCACCAGGTTCCCCGGTCCCCGATCCGCCCAATGAAAAAAGGTTGAGGAAATCCGAATTAAATAACTTTCATTAGCGCCAACAATTCAATTATCGTCTAATACCAACCAGTAATAAGGCTAGCAAGGGAAGCCAAGAAAATAAAAAAAAGCCCCCGAGAATAAAGGGGGCTTTTTTGCTTACCATAAAGGTTGACGATTTAGTACATACCTCCCATGCCTCCCATACCTCCCATACCTCCACCTGGTGGCATTGACGGCATGGCAGGCTCATTTTTGCTTGGCTTCTCGGCTACCATAGCCTCGGTAGTCAACAAGAGGGAGGCCACTGAAGCCGCGTTTTGTAAGGCAAAACGGGTGACCTTGGTCGGATCCATGACCCCGGCCTTCATCAGGTCTTCATAAACCCCGGTATCGGCATTAAAGCCGAAGGCTCCTTTTTCTGCTCTAACCTTTTCCACGACCACGGAACCTTCAAATCCGGCGTTATTGGCAATTTGCCGGACAGGCTCTTCCAAAGCTCTTCGGATGATATTGACCCCAAGGGCTTCCTCACCCTCTGTCTTTAGGGCGTTTAAAGCCGGTAGACAGCGTAAGAGGGCAATGCCGCCACCCGGTACGATGCCTTCTTCAACGGCGGCGCGGGTCGCATTCAAAGCGTCCTCGACACGAGCCTTTTTCTCTTTCATTTCGGTTTCGGTAGCAGCCCCGACATTGATAACGGCAACGCCGCCGATCAATTTGGCTAAGCGTTCCTGGAGTTTCTCCCGGTCGTAATCCGAGGTGGTTTCATCAATCTGAGCTCGAATCTGTTTGACCCGGCCTTCCAGAGCTGATTTCTCACCGCCGCCGTCAACGATGGTCGTATTATCCTTATCGATGGTGATCCGCTTGGCCGTTCCCATATCCTTCAGGGAGACGTTTTCTAATTTGATCCCTAAATCTTCGGAGATCATCTGTCCACCGGTTAAAATGGCGATATCTTCCAGCATGGCCTTGCGCCGGTCCCCAAAACCCGGGGCCTTGACGGCCGCACAGGAAAAGGTCCCTCTGAGCTTGTTGACTACCAAGGTGGCCAAGGCTTCTCCATCAACTTCTTCGGCAATAATTAACAAGGGCCGGCCGCTCTTGGCGACCTGTTCCAACACGGGAAGCAGATCTTTCATGTTGCTGATCTTTTTTTCATTAATCAGGATATAGGGATCATTTAAAACCGCTGTCCATCTTCTCCGGATCGGTCACAAAATAGGGAGAAATATATCCCCGGTCAAATTGCATCCCTTCCACCACTTCAAGGGTCGTTTCCATGCTCTTGGCTTCTTCAACGGTGATAACCCCTTCTTTACCAACCTTCTCCATGGCTTCGGCAATGATATTGCCGATGGTGGAATCATTGTTGGCCGAAATGGTCCCCACCTGAGCGATCTCTTTGTGGCCCTTGGTGGGTTTGCTGATATTTTTCAGTTCCTTGACTACGGCCTCAACGCCTTTTTCGATGCCTCTTTTAATGGCCATGGGATTGCTTCCGGCGGCAACCAGCTTAGACCCCTCCCGGTAAATGGCCTGGGCCAATAAAGTAGCCGTAGTGGTCCCATCTCCAGCCACATCGCTGGTCTTGGATGCCACTTCTTTGACCATCTGGGCTCCCATATTTTCAAACTTGTCGTCCAGTTCGATCTCTTTGGCCACTGTAACCCCATCCTTGGTGATGGTCGGAGAACCCCAGGATTTATCCAATATCACGTTTCGGCCTTTAGGTCCCAAGGTCACCTTAACGGCATCGGCCAGGGTATCTATTCCTATCCTCATAGCCTCGCGCGCCTTTGTATCGTACTTAATCTCTTTTGCTGACATATTTTACTTCCTCCTTTATTCTATTACGCCTAAGATGTCTTCTTCTCGCATCATTAAAAATTCTTCGCCTTCAATCTTTATTTCGGTCCCGGAATATTTTCCGAATAAAATTTTGTCCCCCACCTTGACATCCAGTGTCAATTTAGTCCCATTTTCCAAGATCTTACCTGGCCCTACGGCAATAACCTTGCCTTCTTGGGGTTTTTCCTTGGCGGTATCCGGGATAATAATTCCTCCTTTGGTCTTTTCTTCTTCCTCAAGCCTTTGGGGTTTTTCCTTGGCGGTATCCGGGATAATAATTCCTCCTTTGGTCTTTTCTTCTTCCTCAAGCCGCTGTACAATGACCCGATCATGTAATGGCCTAATTTTCATAATGTTCTCTCCTTCTTTAAAGAAATTCTTCGATTTTTAGCACTCTATTTAGATGAGTGCTATTTTTAATATAAGCATAAAATTTTAGAATACAAGTAAAAAATTCAAACCTTTGGAATATCCCCCTTTAGAATATAATTAATCATCTATTGGTATCTTTCTCCATCCCTTCGGGTGCACAGGGCATAAGAATGTCCGCTTTGGCCGTATTGAGGCGCACTAAGCCATAACTGCCTTTGGCCGGGACAAACTCTTCTTGGTTAAGGGGTGTGCAGAAGAAAACTTTACAATTCATCCCGCTTCTTTAAGAAAAAAAACTGATTCTATAACGGGAGTGACGCAGCCTAAGCAGAAGGGTGAGGTCCGGTTTTTCCTTGACCGATTCTTTGATTTGTCTGATAATTTTGCCAAAAATAATTCAAGGGGGTAAAAATCATGAAAAGAATCCATATTCCGGTCCTAGCCCTCTTACTATTGGGGGTGGCCTTTTTTCCGATGCGTTGACCTGGTTCTGCGGAAACTATAGGGGAGAGCCTAGACAGCGGGTTAAGCTTACTTTTGAAAAAGTACATGAAGTCTGGGAATTGGATAAGGAAGAGACCAGCGGCGGCAGTTGCGGTTAAAAGTTTTGAGTGCCCGGCTCAAAGCTCACGGCTCATAGCTGATAGCTCATAGCTGATAGGAAATAACTTATAGAGACCCTATTGAGGTCGAAAGAAGGGTCTTTCGTTTCCTTCCGGAGACGAAGCCGACCCGGATAAGGAATTCATTGGCTGGTATGAGCCTTCTATATTTTAAATGAAATGGAGGTTGAAGCATGAAGGGGAAGGTTAAGCGGAATGCTCCCGAAATTGTTCTAAAAGAAGGTAAACCCTCAGCCGTAATTCTTGACATTGATGAATATCGAGAAATGTTGGAACGTCTAGAGGATCTCGAAGACTTAAACATGCTCAAGGAAATAAGAAAGACAGAAAAATAACAGGTTCAAGTAACGATTGGCGTATAAGAATTGGCGACTATCGTATCATTTACGAGATCGACGATAAATTAAAGACAGCGAGGATTATGAAAGTCCATCGCCGGGATGTTTATCAAAGATAATAAATAGCGTTCCGTTCTTTGAAGAGGCCGATTGTTACAATCTTAGGAGGATCGAGGGTCAGGTTCAGAATCTTGCCCATGCCTTGCAAATTCTAGCTGAAATCTCAAAGCTAATGGAGAAGGGGTCAAGGCCAGGTGTGACTTTTATCATGGGGTCACGGGGTCACCCTGATCCTACCCCAGTCTAACGCACAGTCACGAATTAGCGGGATTGTAAAACATGAAAATATTCATCGTTGCGGACATCGAAGGCGCCGTCGGAGTCAGTAAGCGGAGCCAGTGCTATTTCATGAAGCCGGATTTTCAATACGGCAGGCGATGCCTGACCGACGATGTGAACGCCGTCGTGAAGGGCGCGATCGAAGCCGGGGCGGACCGCATCGTTGTACGGGACACACATGAGACAGGGCAGAATATCATCAGGGAGAACCTACATCCCGGAGTCGAATACATCGGTGGGCAGCTGGCTCAGCCGTTCCCGATCCTTGGCGACCCCAGCGGCGCGGATCTGGTTTTTCTCGTGGCCTCCCACGCGCGTTCAGGCAGTTCCGGCGGTTTTTTCGCGCATACTTTTTTCGGTGGTTTCAGCGAGGTGCGGATAAACGGGAATCCCGTTGGCGAGGCTTTCATTTATGCCGCCACCCTTTCCGAGTGGGGCATCCCGATAGCTTTCAACTCCGGAGACAGGCAGGCGATCCGTGAGTCCTTGTCAATAGTGCCGTGGCTCAAAACCGTGGAGGTGCCGAAGGAGGAGGAGTATTATTCCGTTCAAGAAGCGGAGGAAAGAATCTCGGGACTGCGGGAGCAGCTCCGCGCCGGCGCCTTCGAAGCGGTGAAGGGTATCGGAGAAATGAAGTGCCTGGAATTACAACCGGATTCATTTTGGGAAGTGGATATTAAAAAGACTGATTTAGCAGAGAAAATAAATGTGGCGGGGGCATCACTGGCCGGCGGGACCCTGAGCTGGTCTGCCCGAACATATCTGGAGGGATTCGATACGTTTTTCAAGCTGGTTGAGGCGGCCTTCCTGGCCTACAGTTCATAGATTGAATCTTGGGAGAAGGGTCAAGTCTATGGTTGACTTTTCTTACCGGGTCTCATGGACAAATCTTAAGCCATGGCAATTTGAATCATTTAATCCGGGGCGTTGTTGAATCGGCATATTGCGAACCCTGTGGACCAGCAAAGTCTCGAACCGTCAGGCCACATGACCGACGGGCTAAAGCAGGCCTTTCGATTCCTGCCTAAATGGAGAAAGGATCACCATCTTCTCCATTTCCTTCCGCACTATTTTTCTTCGTGGCCCTCCCTTTTTTTAATAAGCTTACTGTCAATAAGTAATTTTTTATTAAACTGAGTGCCACGACTCAGGGGGTTGTGTTAAATCTCCTTGACAGGCAAAACTATTTTTCATATCGTCAAATCACGTAAAAAGGAACTTCTTCTCAACTTTATTGGCTTTTTGCCGGGAGGTATTTAGATGCGCGGATGGATTTTATTGGGCAGACAAGCTTTGGTTGGGGCTTTGGTTGCGGTGTTCGGATTGGCTTCAATGGATGTGCAGGGTCAGGAGTTGGTGGCCGACTTCAAAGCGGGACCGCCAACCGGGGTGTATGCCTTCGCGAGCAGCACGCCCAAGCTACTTCCGGATCTGGTCAAGCCCGGTGCAAGTGGCGGAGCGGTGAACATCGTCGGCCATCTATTCCTGCCACAGGGCAGCGGTAAGGTGCCTGTGGTGTTGCTGATGCATGGCTCGGGTGGCATTTACAATGCGATGCTCGGTTACTGGCCGAAGCTGCTCAATGCGCAGGGTATAGCGGTCTTTTCACTGGATCGTTTCGGACCGTGGGGCGTGAAAAGCACAACGGACGACCAGTCGCAGGTACCGTTCGCAGCGGATGTGGCCGACGCCTTTGCCGCCTTGCGTCTGCTTGCCTCCCATCCGCGCATCGACGCCCAGCGCATTGCAATCATGGGATTCTCGCGCGGCGGCATTGCGTCCTGGCGCACGGCGGTAGAGCGCATCATTGCCGCACAGCAGTTGCCGGATGGGCTACGCTTCGCGGCGCATATCCAGTTGTATTCGGCGGGTTGCTCCGGCATTTTCCGGCTGATCGTCAAACCGGGGATTTTTTCCAAGGCCCCCGAACTGTGGATTCATGGCGATGCGGACGACTATACACCCATCGGCGCCTGTCGAGACTATTCAAAGCGCATCAGTGAAGCGGGTACCCCGGTCGAATTCATGAGCTTGCCGGGCGTATATCATAAGTTCGATGACGACGATCAGCGCCGCATTACCGTGCGGTCCGCACCGCACACCATGGATAATTGCCCGCTGGAGATGGATATCGATACGCTGGCGACCTATGACCACAACACCGGCCAGCGATTGTCAGGAATTTCTTACCTGCAGGCCGTCAAAAGCTGCAGCACGCTTGGCGCTACCGTGCAGGGCAACAGTTCTGCGCGGGATAAGGCGGGGCAGGCGACCGTGGCCTTTCTACGTAAAGTGTTCGGACTCTAACGGCTTCGTGGTGAATCGAGAGGGTTGTAAAATTTCTCATAAGCCAAAAGGGCGCATTTATTTGGGATCAGGGGTCGGACCACCTGAACTGAAAATTTCATCATTATTTCTCCTTGCTCCGGTCCTTTTCTTGACTTATACTCTTCCCATCAAAAATGAAATTCCGGCCAAAAGATTCTTATTTATCACTCCTTGACGGATTCTTCCAGGGAGGTCAACCATGACCAGTAGCGCCTAAAGAACTCAATCGCAGGAAATTGGTGGTTTATACGCACCCCAATATTCCTCCGGGTAGTGACGTGCCGAAGCTCGGCTGGCCGGCGCCTCTGGTAGAGTTTGTTTTTGATACAACCAGAGCGGTGACCAACCTGGTTTTGAATGGTACTGGCCGAAACTTCCCCGCTGTTGAGAGAGATTGCTCCAAAAGGAGTCATTGCCTATCTCAAGGGATTCTATTATGACACCGCTCTCTCGGTGACACCCTATGCGCTTCCGTGTCTTCGGACCCTGGCTGACTCCTCACACATCGTGTTTGGCAGCGATTATCCTTTTACCCCGGAGCCGGAGTTGTCGATGGGAAAGACGGCGGAAAACCTTCATCGGTATGGGTGCTTTGACAAAGAAGAGCTCATGGCGGTGGAGAGAACCAATGCCTTAAAACTTTTTTCCCGGCTCCGCGAGAATTAGGGTCTGCTGCCGATTAGCCGAATGGGGCCCGGACCAGGGGAAGTAAACTTCACCAAGGTTTAAATAATAGGAAGGAAACCATGAAAAGGAAAAAGGCCATACGTATCGGGGGCGCCTCGGCGTTTTTGGGGGATTCCTCCATAGCGGTGCCCCAGCTCATCCAAGGTGGACAGGTTGATTATATTATCATGGATTATTTGGCCGAAGTGACCATGTCCTATCTGGCCCGGTCGAAGGCCAAACGCTCCCACATGGGCTACGCCCCTTATTTCGTGGAGGTCACCATGTCCCAAAATATCCGGGAGATCGCCGGAAGGGGAATTAAAATCGTGACTAATGCCGGAGGTATAAATCCCCAGGCCTGTCGCGACGCCGTTTTGAAGATAGCCGATCATCAGGGGGTCAAGGTCAACATTGCGGTGGTCGAAGGGGACGATCTGATGCCCCGCCACGCGGAACTGGCGGCCCGTAATATCACCGAAATGAACACCGGGGAACCCTGGCCGGAAAAGATGATGAATATGAACGCCTACCTGGGCGCCCAACCGATCAAAGAAGCCCTGGATATGGGTGCCGATATCGTGATTACCGGCCGGGTGGTGGACAGCGCCCTGACCCTGGGACCTCTGATGCATGAATTCGGGTGGCCTGAGACCGACTATGATCTGCTGGCCGCCGGAAGCCTGGCCGGGCACATCATTGAATGCGGGGCCCAGGCTTCCGGCGGGTTATTCACCGATTGGCAGGAAGTTCCCGACTGGGCCAATATCGGATACCCGGTAATCGAATGTTACCAAGACGGCCGTTTCGTGGTAACCAAACCGGTTGATACCGGGGGGCTGGTGGTCCCCGCCGCCGTCTCGGAACAAATGCTTTACGAGATCGGCGATCCCCAGATCTACCTTTTACCGGATGTGACCGGCGATTTTTCGCAAGTCCGGATGAACCAGATAGGGGAAAACCAGGTGGAAGTCTCCGGGGCCGTCGGCCGGCCTCCGACATCGACCTATAAGGTGTATGGGGCCTTTCATGACGGCTACCGCTGCATTGCCGTATTGCCGGTGATCGGCATGCAGGCCGTTCAAAAGGCCGAACGTCAGGCCAGGGCCCTTATTGAAAGGACCGAAGCCATTTTCCAAAAACAGAGTTTCGGTAAATACCGGGCCACGCTGATCGAATGCCTGGGGGCCGAATCCGCCTATGGTCCGCATGCCCGGACCAGAGATACCCGGGAAACCGCCTGTAAAATTTCTTTGGAACATGACCTCCGGGAGCCTCTGGAAATCTTTGCCAACGAGGTCTTCGCCCCCACCACATCCATGGCGCCGGGCACCACCGGCTGGTTTGCCGGTAAACCAGCCGTATCCCCGGTGATCAAGCTCTTTTCCTTTCTAATTCCCAAAGGGGAAGTCCCTTTTCAGGTCACGGTGGGGGAACAGAAACGGTCTTTCAGGCCGGAACCAGGGAACACCTTTGATCCGGGCTCGATTGTCCGACCCCGGGTGGAAGACGCCGGACAGGCTCCGGGGGATCTCCTTACCGTTCCTCTGATTCGACTGGCCTGGGGACGCAGCGGCGATAAGGGGAATTCATGCAATATCGGCATCATCGCCCGGAAGCCGGAATTTCTGCCTTTCATTCGTAAGGCGCTCACCCCCTCGGCCGTTCATCAATTTATGAACCATGTGTTCGACGGGGCCAAAAATCCGAGAGTGGAGCGATTTGATCTGCCGGGCGTCCGGGCCTTGAACTTCGTACTGCATGAATCTCTGGGGGGCGGGCAAGCGGCCTCGTTGCGCCTCGATCCGCTGGCCAAGGGAATGGCCCAGCAACTTCTGGAATTCCCGATCCCCATTCCGGCTTCGCTGCTTTAAGGACCGATTTTTCCCCGGCCGGGGTTATAGTTTTCAATGATAGTCTATTAGAACCCAAGGTGAATTTCCAGGGACGGATGCCCGGTCAGTCCCAATACCCAACTTGTTTGAAGCGGAGGGTCATATTCCCGCATTGGGGACAAAGATAGTTGGTATCCGGTAGAACGAAAACTCCCTTGGGGTAGGCGTTCCAGGAGAAGACCTTTTTAGCGTCCTTCGAGCTCTTGCCGGAATTTGGCATTTTCTCCTGGAGTGAAGGATCATTGTAGAAGACGACTTTTCCGCTGCAGGCTTTACACTGGGGATCATTTTCCAGCCAGTTGAGAATTTCCATGTCGCCACCCTGGTAAGCCAGATCGTAGTCGGCGTACTCGACCTCACCACGCCCATGAATTTCATCACCACCCACTTTTTAACGCTGGCGCAAGGAGGTAAGCCGGTATTCACTCTTTTCGGACTCCAGCGTTCATCACCGGTGATGGTGATGGTCCTGGCTCCTCTCGTGGTTATCATTTCCATCATACTCCGACCCATATCAAAATGTATCCGTATGTGGGGGCAAGGACAAGAACCCTCCCTTCAACTTCTAAGCAGGGCCCGCCAACGTCTCCTGAATGTGCCCTTTCTTATCATTCCTACCCATCTGCTTTTGTGGATTACCCTGCCCGGATTCTTCTTCGGATATGGCACCCTCACCGAAAACATAGATGCTCACTCAGCCCTGGTGCTCTGGATAAGAACCGCCATGGTCGGCTTCATCGCCACTGCCTTCGCTTTCTTTTCCACCGAATCCCAGGCGCGAAAGTTGCTCATCCCCTATTTTTTCCGCAAGGCCGGCTCGTTGAAATCAAGGGAGCTGCCCGATTGCTCATTAGCAGGAGAATCCGGGCCGTGTATCGCCTCTCAGGGGGGTGCGGGTGGTCAGCAATGACGAAATCGGGGCACTGGGGGATTCCACAAATACTATGATCGAGGGGCTGGCCGAAAGGGAAGTAATACGTTCGATGTTCGGCAGGTATGTGTCGCCCGAAATCCGGGACGAAATTCTGAGCGGGCGCATCCCGCTCGAAGGAGAATTGAGGGAAGCCACGGTGCTGTTCGCGGATCTGAGGGATTTCACTCCCTTGGTCGAGTCGATGCCGCCGAAGGAGGCGGTGAAGATAATCAACGGGTATTTCCAGGCCATGGACGAGGCCATACGTCAACACAATGGACTAATTCTGCAATACATCGGGGATGCGATCCTGGCGGTTTTCGGAGTACCCCTCCCGCGCGCGGATCACCCCGCCTCAGCGTCACGCGCGGCCCTGGCAATGTGCAGGGAACTCGAAAAATTCAACGCTATGATCGCCCTGGAGGGAAGAAAACCTATCCGTCACGGGATGGGTGTGAACACCGGCATGGTACTGGCCGCCAATATCGGAAGCCACGATCGGGTGACTTATTCCCTAATCGGGGATGCGGTGAACGTCGCCTCCCGAATTCAGGATCTCACCAAAGATTTTGACTACGACATTATTCTGAGCGAGACCACCCGGCAAAGTCTGGGCCAAGAATTCATCCTCAAGAAATTGCCGCCAGCAAGAGTGAAAGGCAAACAGAACCCGTTAAACCTCTACGCCTTACTTGGCTAAGCTTGCATATTTCAAACAGTCATCGCTAACTTTCCGGTCTATCTTCTTATTACATTTTTGGGGGTTAGCGATAATCTTGGCTGCCAGGTGCAAATTTTAGGACTGGAAATTAATAGCCCCCGTTTATTAATAAAAAATCAGTTGGGATTTTTTTTGGTTTGGAAGATAATCTAAATTTAAGATAAATGAGTTGTTATTAGAAAAAAATGATCGGGGTCGGGTTTCCGTTGAACATATTATGCCCTGTGCTTTGACGGAAATTGATATTGGTGAGCTTACCAAGGAGGATTGAAAGCTCAATCTGCTCAGGATTCTCGTGGATAAAGGCGCTGAGGTCAATGTGGCGAACCAGGAGGGGATTACAGCTCTTCACCTTTCGTCAGGTAATGGTGCGATCGAATGTGTTCAGTTCCTGATAAATCGCGGAGCCGATGTAACACTCCAAGCGAAAAACGGAATGACGGCCATGGACATGGCCTTGAAGAATGGTCATGAAGAGACAGCCGAGATATTGAGGGAGGCGATGAAGAAGCAGGAAAGTTGGAAAGCGGGGTCGGACCAGGCGACCGATTCCGTCCATCCGTAAAAGAGCGGCGGTTTAATTTTACCGTTCAAATGAAAAACCCACTGACGAAGAAGGACGAGGGTCGGTCAGGTCTTGAATTGCATCACATAGCTCAAAGGTCAAAGCTGATAGGACATAGGTAAGAGCTTAAGCCGATTAAGGAGAAAAGTGATGACTTCATAATTTAAGATGTGACCCTCGTGTTTTTCATCGTCCCTATCCCTAAGGCTTGACCGCCGATTGATGTTCGAGGTAAGATAAACAAAGCCTTAGGAGTCCTTATGCTGAAAAAAATAATGGTCGGGGCCTTCCAGGCCAATTGCTACATCCTGGGCCATCCCGGAAGCCGGGAAGGGCTAGTGATCGATCCCGGGGCGGAACCCTGGCGCATCATACAGGAGATTACCAGGAGCAGTCTGAAAATAATCTACATCCTGATCACCCACGCCCATATGGACCACGTAGGAGGCGTTGGCGAACTCCGCCGGATCACCAAGGCCCCGGTCCTCGTCCATGCTCTTGATGGGCCGGGATTGGACGCCCGCCCGGATGGAACCCTTACTGACGGACAGGAGATCACCCTGGGGACTTACCGGATAAAGGTCATTCACACCCCCGGACATTCTCCGGGAGGGGTATGTTTTCAGACCCCGGGTGCGGTCTTTACCGGGGACACCCTCTTCGCCGGGTCCATCGGCCGGACTGATTTCCCCGGAGGTGATCATCAAGGATTGATTCAGGGAGTGGTCAGGAAGATCTTTCCCCTGGGAGACGACCTGCGGATCTATCCGGGACACGGCCCGGCCTCGACCATCGGCCGGGAGCGTCGGACTAATCCCTTTTTCAGAGGGTATAGTTAAGTTTTAAAGGACGTTGTTTCTGAGGCAATCAAATAAATAAATGAATTTAATAGTTCAGAAGGAGGAGATTACTATGAAAGCAGAAGACGTAAAAACGATCGCCATGATCGGCGCGGGTGACATGGGTCACGGAATTGCCGCTGCCTGTTTGATGGGCGGCTATAGAGTATTTTTACGCGATATCGATCAGAAGTTTGTAGATAAGGGAATGGCCGGCATCAAGGCCAGTTTTGATAAATTCAAGGAAAAGGGCCGAATGACGCCGGAGGCTTATACCGACGCCTTTGCCCGTCTGATCCCGATCGTCGATTTGCAGACGGCGGTGAAGGACGCCGATTTTGTCATTGAAGCCGTTCCCGAAAAGCTGCAGCTCAAACAGAGCGTTTTTGCCGACCTGGACAAGTTCGCGCCCAAACAGGCCATTTTGGCCTCAAACACCTCCAACATCAGTATTACGGACATTGCTTCCGCTACACAGAGACCGGACAAGGTAATCGGCTATCACTTTTTCAATCCGGCCATCCTGATGAAACTGGTTGAAGTGACCAAGGGCCGGAAGACCTCCGATGAGTCCATCCAGATCGGCTATGATATTGCAAAAAAAATCGGTAAGGTCCCGGTCATTGTGAAAAAGGACTCGCCCGGCTTTATTTACAACCGGGTTAACGAGCCAACCCTGCTCTTGCTGTCCAAGATTCTGGAAGCGGGACATCCCACACCGGAAGAATTCGACGCGGCTCTCAAACCCATAATGCCCATGGCGCCGTTTGAGCTGATAGACTATGTCGGTATCGATATCGCCGTCCATGGCCTGGAATATTTTGCCGAGGTCCTTTCCAAAGAATACAAACCATCCGAGGCGATCCTGTCTTACCTGAAATCGGGGAACCTGGGCAAGAAGACCGGCAGGGGCGTATATGATTGGTCCAAGGGCCGGCCCATGATCGATCTGTCCAAGGCAACCAAGGAATTTGACCTTAATCATATGGTTGCCCTCCAAGTCAACGAAGCCACCAAGCTTATAGAAGAGGGCGTGTGCGACGATCCGAAAGAAATCGATCTGGCCATGGCCAACGGCGGCGGCTCGCCCTTCGGTCCCTTTGCGCTGGCGCAAGGCATTGGTTACCTTGTGCTCTTGGCCAAGCTGGATGAGTTATACAACAAATTCAAACTGGAGATATTCAAACCGACCAAGACGATGCAGGCCGGTCAGATCAAGGTCTGAGTAAGCAGTGTCCGCTATTCCGGTCGTGGAGATGACGCTTTCATCCCCACGACCGAACTATGAATTAAAATAGGAATAAAGGGAAATTTTCTTCATTCTCAATAGAGTTCAAATCTTTAGTTAAAAAATAAACCAATAAGAACGATGAATTAAATTTTTTTAGGGATTGTGGCACCGGATTTGCTTAATACTTATAATTAATTAGATGATTCGGTGATCCAATCAAAGAGGCAGCAGAGGTCTAATAAAGCAAATTCAATAAATTTATAATTGAAGGTTAAAGTTAATGGAGCTATTAAAAAAGACTGAAGGCACTGGTGAGAAGATAGAGGCATTAAGAAGGGCCTTAATCGGTATTAATAATAAGAGGAGGGAGGCTTTCTTATTACTGAGTGCAATTCCGGAAGAATATCTGCCTGATATGGTGGAGCATCTTTGGATCCTGAATGGGCTCAATAAAACAGAGAGAATGAATTAGGGATGAGAAATATCTTCCTTGAATTCCGAAAGTTTTTACCCTGTTGAAAAAAGGCAAGAATTCTTCCTGCATTCTTCCATCGGCAAGGTCGGGGTTTTTCTTCGTCCTTAGATTCCACGATTTCTTTCCCTCCTGCCCGGCCATTACAATTCATCCAAAACCTGAATGTTTTCCTTAAGCTCCTCGTAAGTGGCCATCGCTACTGCTGTTGTGCCGATAAACGAATGGTTTAAAACCCATCTTAAGGCGGACCGAAAAGAAGGCTTTTTTTCATCCGGAAAGGCATACGGTCCTGCCGAACAGGTTTTCATGGCGACAATTCCGATGTTGTTCTTCTCGGCTCTTTGAAGTTCTTTGATCATGCTCGGCTGATTCCATTCGGAGTAACGCCCTGTTTGGGAATGGACTAAGGACCCTTTGTGATTGAAGGTGGCCATGATGACATCATAAAACAGTTTCTCATTATTAGCTCTTATCATATCAGTCTGATTAGTATGCGTGGAAAATCCACAGGCCCGGATCTTTCCGGATGTTTTCGCTTTTTCAAAACATTGGAACACCACATCATGATAAATCAAATCGGTCGATTCGGAGTCATGAATCAACATGACATCAATATAGTCTGTCCGGAGGGCCTTCAAGCTTTGATCAATGGATGAATCCATTTCTTTTTTTATTCTTTCTGCAACCTCAACGGTCTGAATCGATTTCCCCCCGTTACGAATTCTCAATTTTGACTGAATAACTACCTTATCCCGCATGTTTTTTGTAACTTCTCCAACCATCTCCTCATTTTTTCCATTAAAGTAATGTCGTCCCGTATCAATAAAATTCAGGCCTTTTTCCAATCCAATTTTTAAGAGCGCATTATCCAGTGAACGCGTTGCCCCAAAACCAACAGGCCTGACCTGGATCCCCGTTCTTCCCAGTTTTCGGGCTGCCCCTTTTTCTGAATACCCATAATTTATTGGAAAACTGCTCGCCACCCCTAATCCAATTAATCCTGCGGCTGTTTGTTTTATGAACCTTTTACGCGAAATTCCATTTTCTTTTTTTGATTCCAGGCGGTCTTTCAATATTCCCATCCCCCATCATAATAAAAAGAGTTGATCTGTAGCCGGTAAACCGTTTTCATTCTGTCTCTTATCTTTCCCCTTTTTTTCTCCTTGATCATGTCTTTTGGTTATTTTATACTTTCGCCATGAAGAAGCAACTTCTTATTAATTGGAAAGGAGGAACTAAGGTATGAGTTTGCCAGATATGCTCGGCAGAGTGTACGGAATCGCCCTAAGGCGGTTCGTCGCAACGGGACGGGCTCCGCACTACACGGAGATCGCTGAGGAGGCGGGCGTGCCGGTGGAAGAAGGGCGTAAGGCTCTCCATGACCTGATCGATGCGGGAATTCCGGCGATGTGGCTGTATCCCGAGACGGACCTCATTTGCAGTATCGCGCCCTTCAGCAATCTCCCGACACAATACCGGATCAGCGTCGAGGGCGTGCAGAAATGGTTCGGCCAGTGAGGGTTCGAATCGCTGGCAGTTAGCTGGCTTTATCCCGGGAAAGTGGTCCGAATCGATGCGCCGTGTCTCGACTGCGGTTCACCGATTCGTGTGGAGATGAAGGACGGTGCTGTACTGAAAGAGGAGCCGAAGGGAATCATGGGATATGTCGCCGTTCCATTTTCCAAATGGATGCAGGGGTTTCCCTATGCCTGAAGCACCATGAACCTCTTCCGGTCGGAAGAGCACATCAGGAGCTGGTCCCGGTTCGTCCCCGCTGCGGAACAAGGCATCGTCCCACTCGCGAACTTGGTCATGCTGTTCTCCCTGGATATGTTTAAAAAACGGCTTGAACCCGATTACATTGCCCGCAGTGGTCAGTATGTAGGAGAATTCCTATCGGCCATCGCTGAACTGGCCAAAACGAGACCCTTCTGGCAGATGTGAAGGACTTTGGTCTGGGGGAATGAGTCGGTCACTTAAAATTCGTACCAAAAAAATAAAACAATAAGTGGCCTAGGTACACACCAAAGGCAGGGTCAAACGGTCCTGCCTTTCTTACACACAGTTCGAACGGTAATCGATAATTTTTGGAACGATCGCCTTATAGTAATTGTAGGTGAAGTCTCAAGAAGAGTAATCTTGACCCAATCTGTCAAGCCAACTTCTGTTCAGGAGAAATTAGGATTTGAATCTAACAACACCAAAGCTCATTTGCCTTCAAATTTGTTGCGGGTTCAAGAGGCCATGAAACCGACACGCGTGTTCATTCACGGATTGGAAAGCTCGAGCCGGGGAACCAAGGGTGTATTTTTCCATGAACGATATCCCGACATGATCATCGAGGACTATTTCGGTTTATTTTCCCAGCGGATGGAGAAGCTCGAGGGGCTTCTGGCCAGGGAGGACCATCTTATCCTCGTCGGATCCAGCTACGGAGGGCTGATGGCTGCCGTGTATGCCTGTCTGCATGAAGAACGGGTAAAAAAACTCATCCTTCTCGCGCCGGCCCTGAACTCAGAGCCATATCAACCCTGTCTGAAAAAGAAGTTGTCTATGCCCATCACCCTGTTTCACGGCCGTCAGGACGATGTGGTGCCCTTGGCGCCGGTCCGGGCTATCGCCGAGCGGTGTTTCATGAATCTCAAATTCAACGCGGTAGAAGACGATCATTTTCTGCAAGATACCTTTCCAACCCTGGAGTGGGATAAACTCCTCAGTCTTCATAGTGAAACGGAGGACGACCTTAAATAATTCAATTGGCTTAAAAAGGGTCTATGATCGGATATTTTTTGAGTATCTTCAGAGAAAAACCATGAATGACTATCATCCAAACCGCAAAGAATACGATCCACGAATGCATTCTGCCGAGCATATTTTAAACCAAACGATGGTGCGACTGTTCAACTGCGGGAGAGCGTTCAGTGCCCATATCGAAAAGAAAAAGTCGAAATGTGATTATCTCTTCGATCGGAATCTTACCGAAGAGGAAATTTGGGCCATTGAAAATAAAGTCAACGAAATTATTCAGGCTGATCTTCCAATCAGGGAACACCTTCTGCGCCGTGAAGAAGCCAGCAAAGTCGTTTCACTGGCTAAACTTCCAGACGATGCGGGAGAGGGCGTGCGAATTGTCAGCATTGGTGATTATGATGTATGCCCTTGCAGTGGCCGGCACGCTTTGACAACGAGAGAAATCGGAACATTCAAGATCATATCCGGTGCTTATGCAAATGGCAGCTTACGCATTAGATTTAAACTGGTGTGAGTCATAAATACCTGAAATCGAGGTCAGGTCTCATGAAAAAAATAATTTATTTATCAGCCCAATATATTAATGGTTTCAGTCTGATGGATCATCGCACCATTAAGATTGAGGGGAGATCTTATCCAGAAAAATATAATAGTGAAGGTCAAAAGGAAAAAGATTTTAAGATTTACGGCTACCGATGGGTAATTCTTCTGCTTTTTATTATTATCAACATATTGATGCAGCTTCAGTGGATAACCTTTGCCCCAATCGCCAGTGAGGCGAAACAATATTATAACGTTCCTGCCCTGCAAATCGACCTCCTTTCTCTGATCTTTATGATCGTTTATATTTTCGTATCCATTCCGGCATCGTATATCATTGACACCCGGGGCATCCGGATCGGCATCGGAACCGGTGCTGCCTTTCTGGGTATCTTTGGAATGATCAAAGGACTCTACGGCGCAAGCTATGAAATGGTGGTCATCGCCCAGATCGGGATTGCGGTCGGACAGCCTTTCATTCTGAATGCCGTCACCAAGGTGGGGGTCCGATGGTTTCCCCTGAATGAGCGGGCGACCCAGGCGGGCCTGGCCGTGCTGGCGCAGTTCGTGGGGATACTTCTGGCGATGGCCCTTACACCGGCTCTCTTCAAAGCATACGGACTGGAAAAGATGCTGATGATCTACGGAGTGGCCGCCCTTGCCGGTGCCGTGATCTTTATTCTTTTCAACAGGGAATGCCCCCTTACACCTCCCTGTCCTCCCGGCCATGATGAGCGTATTCCGGTTTTCAACGGACTCAAACACATCTTCAAGCAGAGAGACATGATCTTACTCATCCTCGTGTTCTTCTTAGCGCTGGGGATCTTCAACGCGGTTGCGACCTGGGTGGAGCAGATCGTTAGCCCGCGCGGATTCACCATTGCCCAGGCCGGGGTCGCCGGAGCGATCATGATGTCAGGCGGCATTGTCGGCGCGATCATCCTACCGCCTCTTTCCGACAGACTGCGAAAGAGAAAGATCTTTCTTGTCCTCTCGATGATCGGCGTTATTCCTGGTCTCTTGGGAATGACCTTCACCGGCAGTTATGGACTTCTTATCGCCTCAAGCTTCATATTCGGTTTCTTTCTCATTGGGGGCGGGCCTATCGGCTTCCAGTACGGCGCTGAAATATGCTATCCGGCGCCTGAGGCCACTTCGCAGGGCCTGCTTCTCCTAGCGGGGCAGATTTCGGGCATCCTCTTCGTCTTCGGCATGGACATGGCAACGGAGCCGGGTGCCCCTAAGACACCGGCCATGCTCCTCTTCATAGTGTTCGCGGTGGTCTGTGTCCTCCTTGAGCTGATGCTCAGGGAATCCAAGTTGGTAACAACAGATGACATTTGATATTCCGGGGGATGGCCAAGAAACTCTTCAATACGCATAAGCAATAAAATTTTCTTTGGGGATTGACTTGAGAAGATTTTTCTGATACGTTCAAAATTACAATTCTAAGAAATGAAAAACCTCAAAAAGTAACCTTTATCAAGTTCGCAAGAATTTCAACCCTGCTTTTAAATTTTAGGGGGCCGCTTCTTCGGCCCGTTCGAGGCGACAGATAAGCCCCACCTTTTTTTCGTAATTCATATTTGAGCCTAACCATCGGTATATGATATTTATGAGATAGGCCCAGAAAGGTGAACCATGTCAGTAATAAATTTTCTGAAAAAAACAGCATACTGGACTGGAGTTTTCCTTTGCATTTTCTCCATCAGTAGGGCATCGGTGTCGCTCGGCGGTCAGTCCGCAGGAATTGTTCAAAGCGTGAAAGTGACTGCCGGCTGGTATGGATTAAGACATCACAAAAAGCCCACGGCCAATGGACAGAGATTCGACATGTACAAAAACACCCTGGCCCACAGGACATTACCCTTAGGGACTAAGGTCCGGCTTGTCACCCTGGATAATAAAAAATCCGCTGTAGGGGTGGTCAATGACCGGGGCCCCTTTACCAAAGGCCGGGACTTGGATGTCTCCTATGCGATGGCCAAGCAACTTGGCTTCGTCAGGAAAGGAGTCGTGAAGCTCTACCTAAGTACCTTGGAAGGAAATGAGGGAAATAGGGAATCAGGCCAAGGGGGTTGAAATAATATGGGCACCACTATTCACCGCATCCCAATGGGAGTAGGTAATATCTATATTCTCAGAGACCGGGGCACTGTGGTCATTGACGGTGGCGCCCCTAAAAAGGACAAAGTCTTTTTAAAAAATCTCGAAAAAGCCGCTATTAAACCCGATGAAATAAAGTGCATTATTCTTACTCACGGCCACTGGGATCATATCGGATCTGCCGCCGATATTAAAGAGATTACCGGAGCCAAGATCCTTATGCACGAAGAAGAAAGAAAATGGCTTGAAACGCCTCTAAAAAAAATGCCTCCCGGCGTGACCCCCTGGGGGAAAATCCTGAGTTCCATTCTCTCGGGCCTGACGCTCCCGTTTATCCTTATCAAACCGGCGAAGGTCGATATCGCCGTTACGGACGATGAATTTTATCTGGAGGATTACGGGATTCCTGGCAGGATCGTTTATACCCCGGGACACACAACCGGATCGATCAGTATCCTCCTGGATTCGGGTGAGGCCTTTGTGGGAGACCTGGCCATGAACGCCTTTCCCTTACGCACTTCGCCCGGATTGCCGGTTTTTGCGGAAGATATGCCCGCCGTACTCGCCAGTTGGAAAAGGCTCCTGGACAAGGGCGTAACAACGATCTACCCCGGCCACGGGCGGCCTTTCCCTGCAGAAATCATAAAAAAGGCCATAGGCTATTGAAAAAAAAGGACAGTGGGAGTTCACTTCCCTTTTTAAGTTCTTACCAGGAGAATGCTTATGAATGATCAGCGCGTTCAGGTTCCTCAAAAGGCCTGGTACGGAGACTCGGAGATTGAATTGAGTTTTCCTGAAGACTGGCAGGTAAAATACCAGGCCATGCCGGTTGAAAAAAGACCCAGGGCAAGTCATCAGAGGTTATCTCCACCGAGCAGAACGCCGGGGCAGCGGCCCTGATGGCCGAGTACAACGGTCTGGACCGGTATCCGCATATTCAGGAAAAACTGGCCTGGCTGGCCATGCACGCCAAGATTGTCGACGTCATGGCCCAGGCCGGATGCGAGCACCCGACCGTCTATCCGGATATTAATCTGGTGGCGCCCAACGTCATGTACACCAATATTGCCAAGTACATGTTTGCCAATGATCAGCATGAGACATCAAAACTGGTCGGGGACATCACCGGCGGGATCGCCTCCACCGTGTTCACCTACAAAGACTGGATGAATCCTGAGGAAAGACCCCATATCGAGAAATACCTGGCCGGAAAAGACGGCATCCCGACCGAAGACCGGCTGAAAGCCATTCGGATGGTCAAGGATCTCATCGGCCACGGCCACGATAATGTAACCATTCATGCGGAAGGCTCTTTGGCCTCCCAAAAGATGATGATCTATTCCTCGGCAGAATGGAAAAAATACAAAGCCATTGCCAAGAGGATCGCCGGAATTAAGGGTTGGAGAGAGGACGCCCCGGATATGGCGGACTTGCCGGACTGGCCGGGTGAAAAGATTATTTAAGGATTATTAAGGGGAACAGAAAATAGATTGCATTTACCGCAAAGTCGCAAAGATCGCAGAGGAGAATGTTTTTTGCTTTCCGCTGAGAAGGCGGAAAGCAAAAAGAGCTCTTTGCATTTGCCTGCTCCTCACAGGCAAATGCAAAATCTCTAACTTATCGTACTCGGCGTTTTTAACGAGCCCTATTTTAATCAGGGCGAGTGGGCGGTCAAATTCCTTTTCATAGGGAACCTATTTTATGCTCTCAGCAATAACTGACCGTATTTTAAGGGTCGATGCGGTTCGGGGCCATAGAATGGCTTTCGATTAATTAACCAAAGGTATGCCAGGAGCGGGTCAAACACCTTCCGGCATCCTTTTGTTTCTTCAGGATAACCCCAAACCTCTAAACGAAAGGACAGGGAAATGGATTTTAATTTTACCAACGAACAAATTGAATTACGCCGGAAAGCCAGGGAGTTTGCTGAAAAAGAAATCGGCCCTATGGCCCATGAACTGGACAGCACTAATGACGTCCCGGCCGAAGGTCTCAACCGTCTTAAAAAGTCCGGATTTTACGCCTATGTTGTTCCAAAGGAATACGGCGGCAAAGGCGTATCCTCAATCAATCTGTGTATTCTTCGTGAAGAATTCGCTAAGGTTTCCTCCTTTCTGGATGAGGCTTTTGTCATGCAGGGTCTGGGAAGTTATCCCATTACTGTTAACGGAACCGAGGAACAGAAGAAAAAATACCTGACACCCCTGGTCGATGGTTCCCGGATGGCCAACTTCTGTCTCACCGAACGCAGTTCGGGTTCGGATGTGGCCGGTATCCAATCCACGGCCAGATTGGAAGGCGATCATTATGTCCTCAACGGCATTAAATGCTATGTTTCCAGACCAGGCGACACGGACATCTCGACCGTTTTCGCCAAGACAGACCCCAAAGCCGGTGGAAAGGGCATATCGGCCTTCATTGTGGACCGGGCGATCTCGAAGTACCGGGCCGAAACCCGCAAGCTGATTGCCGAAGGGAATATCGGAGAAATCTTTATGGAAGACATGAAGGTCCCCAAGGAAAACCTTCTGGGTAAGGAGGGTGAAGGTATGCGCATTAGTCTGGGTAATCTGAGCATCTTTCGTCCGACCGTGGGCGCCGCCACACTCGGAATGGCCCACTGCGCTTTGTCCCTGGCCATAAATCATGCCAGACAGCGTGAAATGTTCGGCCAGAAGCTGGGTGATTTTCAGGTGACTCAGTTCAAGCTGGCGGAAATGAAAATACAGCTCGACGCCGCTTCTCTGCTAATCTACCGGGCCGCCTGGCTGGCAGACAATCCCACGAGCGAAAGAACAACCCTGGAGGCCTCAGCCGCCAAATTCTACGCCACTGAAATGGCGCACAAAATCGTTGACCAGTCGCTCCAGATCCACGGGGGCATCGGACTGCACAAGACCTCACGCATCGAACACCTTTATCGAGCCGTGCGTTCTCCTAGGATCTATGAAGGCGCATCCGAAATCCAGCTCCTGGTAGTGGGCCGGGAACTGATGAAACGGGAATACCTGACCAGCGACAATCGGCTGTAGAAATCATTGGGGTCATGCGCAATGTTTAGCTTAAAAGATAAGGCCGCTATTGTCGGCATTGGAGAAACTGAATATTCCCGGGACGCCGGGGTGAGTGTTCTCAGCCTAAATCTGCAGGCGGCAAGACGTGCTGTAGAAGATGCCGGGCTTGCTATTAAAGATATTGACGGCCTCCTTCCCAGGGCGGATTTGGTGAAAACGGATGAGCTTCTCAGCAATTTCGGCATCAAAGACCTGAGATACTCGGTTATCATTCGAATGGGAGGGGCCAGCGCTACGGCCTCCCTGCAAAGTGCCGCCATGGCTGTAGCCAGCGGCGTGGCTAAAGTGGTACTGTGTGTGTTCGGCTGGAAGGCGGCTTCCGAAACCCGGTTTTCGCGCCGGCCCGTATCCTCATCCGGAATATTACGCCAGAGGACGGTCCCCGGCAGTTTCGAGGACCCTTTCGGCAGTTTTGTCCCGGTGCAATATTATGCCCACATGGCCAAAAGGCATATGCATGAGTATGGTACCACCTCCCGTCAGTTCGGGGCAGTGGCTGTGGCCATGCGTAAGCATGCTATTCTCAATCCACAGGCTATCATGAGAAAGCCCATGACTATTGAAGACCATCAAAACTCACGAATGATTTCCGAACCTTTCCGGCTTTTTGACTGCTGCCTGGAGAGCGATGGCGCAGCCGCGGTGGTGGTCACTTCGGCGGAAAGGGCCTGCGACCTGAAGCAACGTCCTATCCATATTATGGGGGTGGCGGAGGGGCACCCTGATTCCCCTGATTATATTGCCGGACGACCGGTGCTTACCGAGGTGGGGCTGAAGAAGGCGGCTCCCAAGGCTTTCGCTATGGCCGGCATAACTCCCGGAGATATCGATGTGGCCCAAATTTATGATTGTTTCACCTATATTGTCATCGTTCAGCTGGAGGACCTGGGTTTCTGCAAGAAGGGGGAAGGGGGTCCTTTTGTGGAGAATGGAAGGATTGAGCTGGGGGGAGAGCTTCCGGTCAATACCCACGGCGGCCTCCTTTCCCAGGCGCACATCTCGGGTATGAACCATATCGTCGAGGCCGTGCGCCAGTTAAGAGGAGAGGGAGGAGCCGCCCAGGTAAAGGGCGCCAAAATTGGCCTGGTAACCGGTTATGGCGATTTTGGCGACGGCTCGATTGCTATTTTAAGAGGGGACTGATATGACCGAATACCAAAAACCGCTTCCTCTTCCTACCCAGGACACCAGGGAATTCTGGGAGGGATGCCGGCGCCACGAACTCCTTATTCAGAAATGCCGAAAATGCGGTGTCTTTCGCTTTTATCCCCGTCCCATGTGCCCCGAGTGTAATTCGATGGAATGCGAATGGATCAAGGCCGAAGGAAAAGGCCGGGTGTATTCCTGGACCGTGGCCGTTCGGCAGTTTCACCCTGCCTTTGAAGTCCCCTATGTTATTGCCATTGTGGAGCTGGAAGAGGGAGTGCGGATGACGACCAACGTCATAAACTGCAAACCTGAAGAACTCTTTGTGGGGATGCCGGCGGAGGTTGTCTTCGAGGATGTTACTGAGGAGACTACGTTACCCAAGTTTAGGCCGATAAAGGATTAACTGGTAGCTCCTTTGAGCAACCTGTAATAAAAGAGTTTTTCAACAAACGGTTAATGACCTGCCCTTACAAGTTGTCATAGGGAGTCTCCGTTGACTTATGAAAACTCCTGTGGCCCGGAATTGGGATCGGGACACGATGGGAGGTGGGGCATGATCGAAAAAGAGATCGGTTTTATCGCCGGTGATTCTTCGGGAAAAGTCAGCGCTATTTTTTTGTGTCCTGAAAAACCGCGCTGGCTACTGGTGCTTGCCCATGGCGCCGGCGCAGGCATACGGCAGGCCTTCATGTCCGGTATGGCGCGGCTTTTGGCCAAGCAGGGAATTGCCAGTTTCCGGTATCAGTTTCCTTATATGGAACAGGGGAAAAATGGACCCGACCCGCAGCCTGTTCTGCTCCGGACCGTTCGCTCCGCTGGGGTGGCCGCACGAGAAATCGGAGGAGGTTTACCGATGCTGGCGGGGGGCAAATCATTGGGCGGACGCATGACCTCGACCGCCGCTTCCCAGGAGGCCCTGACCGGTGTAAAGGGACTGGTCTTCTTTGGATTTCCGCTCCATGCCCCGGGAAAACCCTCCAGCGAACGGGGTGAGCATTTGTTCAAAATCCCCCTGCCCATGCTTTTTCTGCAAGGGACGCGCGACACCCTGGCTGAACCGGCGCTGATGCGTCCTTTGTGCGCCCGGCTTCAAAGGGGGAGACCGGTCAGACTCCAGGTCATCGAGGGGGCCGATCATAGCTTCCATGTGCCGAAAAAATCAGGTAGGTCAGACGAAGAGATATTGGAAGAATTGGCCAGGATGGTCTCGGAATGGACCTCCGACCTGGATCCCGGCAGAACTCCATAGAGGGATCGCCTTTTCAGACCGGCGTGGAGAATGAGGTCTGGGAGGCAAATTTTAAACCTTGCCCTTTGCCCACCGTTAGGATGCCTTAAATTGGCCGGGGACCTTGTGCTCACCTATCCCCGACCAGGGCGAACCTATGAGCCGATATTACGGCTTCCATATAATGTCTCTCGGGATCTGGAAATACCGGCTTTATTTTAATAAAATACATAGTTCGCCTCATATCTTTTAAAAAACACATCCTTTATCTTAGAAATTAAAACTCCCGGCACCAGGTGCGGAGAATAAGGGAGCAGGTATTCTTTTGGCTCAGTTTTTTTGTTGGCAACCTTTACCAAAGTAAACTCAAGGGAATGATAATAGCCCCCATTTCTTAAATGAGAGACTTGCCAGATGAGAGATAATGAAAAGACCAAAGACCAACTTATCAAGGAGCTAAATGATCTGCGATGGAGAGTTGTTGAACTGGAAAAGTCTGAAACCGAGCGCCGGCAGACCGAAGGGGATATTAAAAATTTAGCGAAGTTTCCCTCCGAAAACCCTAATCCTGTGCTACGCGTAAATCAAGGGGGTATTGTCCTGTATGCGAACGAAGCCAGTAAAACCCTGTTCCGAGATCGGCAGTGTGAAGTGGGCGGCTATGCTCCTGCATTATGGTGCAATTTATTTATTGATGCCTTCAAAGACCAGTCTCAGAGAACCGTTGATGTTCAATTGGGTGAGAAGTTTTATACGTTTGATATTACACCGATCCCCAATACTGACTATGCCAACCTTTATGGTCGTGACAACACCGAACGCAAACGAGCGGAAGATGAAAACAGGCGCAACGAGGCACGGCTGGAAAGCCTCCTGAAAATATCTCAGTATCGCGCCGACTCGACCCAAGAGCTTCTGGATTTTGCCCTGGAAGAGGCCATTGCCCTCACAAACAGCAAGATCGGCTATGTTTACTTCTATGACGAGACCAAGAAAGAGTTCATTCTCAACACTTGGTCCAAAGAAGTCATGAAGCAGTGT
The DNA here is from genome assembly GCA_963790475.1 of uncultured delta proteobacterium. GTDB lineage: Bacteria > Desulfobacterota > RBG-13-43-22 > RBG-13-43-22 > RBG-13-43-22 > RBG-13-43-22. The sequence continues at coordinate 174,966 of CAWBOS010000001.1, forward strand.
ACCATTGCCGAGCCCCAGACTGTTTATCACCTTGATAAGACCGGGATCTGGGGAGAGGCCGTGAGGCAGGCCAAACCGATCATTGTCAATGATTTCCAGGCGACCCATCCACTAAAAAAGGGATACCCTGAAGGCCATGCTCCCCTCTATAAGTATATGACCGTTCCCGTTTTTTCCGATGACCGCATCGTGGGAGTTGTAGGCGTGGCCAATAAGGAAACGGACTATGACTTCTCCGATGTGCGCCAACTCACCCTGCTCATGGACTCGGTCTGGAAAATATTCGAACGCAAGCAGACCGAGGAGGCACTGCGCGAAAGTGAGCAGCGCTACCGCAGTTTGTTTGAGTCGATGGACGAGGGATTCGCCCTTTGTGAGATGATCTATGACCTACAGGGCAAGCCGATAGACTTCCGTTACCTGGTCGTCAACCCCGCCTTCGGCAAACTGACGGGCCTGCCGGTTGATCAGCTCGTAGGGCGAACGGTGAAAGAAGTGATCCCAGGGATCGAGTCTTTCTGGATTGAGTCTTTCGACAGTGTGGTGCAGAGCGGTCGGGATGAAAGGTTCAACAACCCCGTGGCGGAACTGGGGAAGGATTATGAAGCATACGCCTGGCGCTCGGATGTCGGACGATTTGCGGTGGTCTTCAGCGACGTAACGGAGCGCAAACGGGCAGAGGAGACTCTCAAGGCCTTATCTCTCAAAGATGATCTGACCGGCTTATATAACCGCCGGGGTTTCTTTGCTTTGGCTGAGCAGGGATTGAAGGCGGCGCAACGGATGGGAAAGGAAATGTTACTTATTTATGGAGACTTGGACAATTTTAAGGGGATAAATGATGCCATTGGTCACCAAGAAGGCGATCAGGCCTTGATTGATATATCCCATATCCTTAAAGAGACTTTTCGGGAATCAGATATTATCTCCCGCTTAGGGGGAGATGAATTTGTCATTCTGGCCATGAATAATATTGAGGACGCAGCTGAAATACTGATCAATCGTTTTGAGAAAGTTTTGAGTGACCACGATCTCCAAAGAAAACGCCCTTACAGGCTCTCCATGAGCCTGGGAATTGTCAATTTTGACCCACAAAGCCCTTGCTCCATCGATGACCTGCTTGCCCAGGCGGACAAGATGATGTATGAGAATAAACAAAAAAGACAAACCAAGAAAGATAGGATCAAAAAATGGCCCAACCTTTCTCAGGCACATTTCAAACAGCATGGATCGGGGTCAAATGGATTGTGGGCAAATCTTAAACCATGACAATTTGAATTATTTATTCCGAGGCGTTGTTGAATTGGCATATCGCGCACCCCGTAGACCCCTGAAGCACTAAACCGACAGGCCAAAGAAGGTCTTTCGATTCCCGCCTGAATGGAGAAAGGTTCCCCATCTACTTCCTTGCCTTCCGCTCTGTTTTTCACCTTGACGGTGTTCTTTTCATTCCCTATACTCTTCTCATCAAAAAAAAGGAATTTCTTATCATTCATATCTATGCCCAAAAAAAGAAACTATAAAAAACTATAGCCGTTTTATCAATAGCATCGTCACAATCGGATTGTGGTCAATATGACAGCTGGAATGGGCCGAGTTTTTCCAATTCAAACCTGTCTTTTGTTCCCGGCGAAGCGACGTCTGTTTCTTCTTTATCCACGGTCATTGCTTCTGAGTATGGAGGTGAGCTATGGGTGCCGCCCTCGGATATTTTACGGCCAAGACCATTCTCCGATTGCACGAAAAGAAGAGTAACTTTACCGTTGTCCCGATGACCGACGGTCAATATAGTGGCATTGGGTTTTCCGGGAATTTCTAAACTGGCGACTCACGATTAAAAAAAGGAGGTTTATTGATGGGACCGCTCAAAGGAGTAAAGATAATTGAAGTGGGTGGGATCGGACCGGGACCTTTCTGCGCCATGATGCTCTCTGATATGGGAGCAGATATCATTCGTGTGGACCGCAAGGGGGAGCCCGCCAGGTTCGAACCGGAATACGACACCCTGCATCGGGGCCGGCGATCCATCGGTGTTGATCTCAAGAAACCCGAAGGCGTTGAGCTTCTGCTCCGGTTAGTCGAAAAAGCCGACGCCCTCCAGGAAGGATTCCGGCCTGGCGTTATGGAAAAATTAGGGATTGGGCCTGAGGTCTGTTTAAAACGAAACCCTAAACTCGTGTACGGCCGAATGACAGGCTGGGGGCAAGAGGGACCCCTCTCCCAGGCCTCCGGGCACGATATCAATTATATCGCTTTGACCGGCGCTCTTTACAGTATCGGTCGGCCCGATCAGAACCCGGTGCCGCCCTTGAACCTCATAGGTGATTTCGGCGGCGGTGGTATGTTGCTGGCCTTTGGTATGGCCTGCGCCCTTTTTGAGACCCAGAGATCAGGCAAGGGCCAGGTCATTGATGCCGCCATGGTGGATGGGTCTGCAGCCCTCATGACCATGTTCTATGGCCTGAGGGCCGCAGGTCTGTGGACCGATGAGCGCGGTTCTAACTTTCTGGACAGCGGGGCTCACTTTTATGACACCTATGAAACCGCAGACGGTAAATGGATATCGGTCGGATCTATTGAACCCCAGTTCTATACCCTCATGCTCCAGCACTCAGGCATCGATGATCCTGAGTTCCAGGCCCAGAACGACAGGGCCAAGTGGCCTGAACTGAAGAAAAAGATTGCCGGGATATTCAAGACCAGGACGCGGGAGGAATGGTGCGAGATCATGCTGGGGACCGATGTCTGTTTCGGGCCTGTTCTAACTATGGGAGAGGCTTTGGGGCATCCCCATAACGTGGCCCGAAAGACATTCGTCGAGATTGAAGGGGTGCCGCAACCGGCCCCTGCGCCGCGTTTCAGCCGGACCAAACCGGAAATTCGGGGACCTGCCCTTGTGGGGCCTCAACACACGGAAACCGCTCTTCTGGACTGGGGTATTCCCAGGAACGACATCGAAAAACTAAAAGCCGCTGAGGTAATTTAAAGAAAAGCATTTTTTATAAAAAAATAAATTAGAGCGAGGTTGTGATATGGCAGCATCATCAAGGAATCCTGCCGGGATCCATAGCCTGAAGCTGCTTGACCAGGCTTTTGAAGCCCTGCGAACTTTTCATCCCATGAACAGGGAAGAGGTCGCTTCCCTGCTGGCCAGAACGGCGGAAGCGGCCAAAGACGGGAAATATGAAATGTTTAAGACCAGCACGATGTATGATGCCACCGCGCGAGACCCGTCTATGATGGGGGAAGATTCGGAGCAGGTACGAAATATGTTCGGATAACAGGGTATTTTTGAAAGCGGCCTTCTAATGGGTTAGGCACTCCTGAGGCTGTTTAACCTTTCAGCATCTTTTTTTATTATCGTGTTCGAAACAGGAGAGTAGAATTTCTTTGACCAGCCCTGTTATTTTTCGTATACTCTTATCCGGCAAAAGAAAACTTCTCCTATTGAAATGGCAGGGAAGACCAGAAGAAACGTTTGAGCTGATCTTCAACGTTCAATCGTATAATGATCAGCTTGGCAGGGGGGATTATGGAATAAATAACGGGATTACCCTCGTTACCGGCGCGGCCGGATTCATGGGAAGTCACCTTGTTGAATTCCTTGCCCGAAAAGGGGTCCGTACCAGGGCTTCCGCCCGTCCGAGAAAGGACACCTCATTTTTTGACCGATTGGGCGTCGAATATGTGCCCGCCGACCTTACCAAGCCTGAAACGCTGTCCCGGCTCTTTGATGGCGGCGTCGACCGGGTATTCCACCTGGGAGCGATCTGCAATTTCTCCACACCTTTTGAATCCCTCTATCCGACCAACGTTACCGGCGTTAAACTGATCACCGAGCTTGCGCTGAAAAATGGGGTTAAGCGCTATGTTCATGTCGGTTCCACCAGCGTGTACGGGTATTACCAGGGTACGCCGTTCAAAGAAGACAGTCTCCGTGACCCGCAGGATTCCTACGGGAGGAGCAAACGTGACGGAGAAGACAGGGTCTGGTACCGCATCAAGGAAGGCCTCCCGGCCATCATAACGCGGCCGTGCACCGTGTACGGGACGCGCTGCAATGACGGTGCCGGCAAGGCTTTTTCGCGTCCCTCCAGCATCAGCGTGATCCCGGGAAACGGCAGGCAGCTTCTTTCCAACGTCCGGGCGGAAGACGTAGCAGCCGCCGTCTACCATCTCTCGCTCATCGATACCGCTGTCGGGCAGGCCTTTAATCTGGCCGAAGACACCCATCCGACCCTGGAGGAGGCGCTGGTGATGTCCTCCAGGGCTTTCGGTACCAGGCCGCCAAAATTACACCTGCCACTCTGGCTGGTGAAGGCCGTCGCCCGTGTGGACGGAGCGGTTTCGAAACGCAAAGGACGAATACCGGACCTGGAGCTGGACGCGGTAAAATATCTCTATGATGACTACATCGTGGATAACAGCAAACTGAAATCCACGGGATACCGGATGATCTATCCGGATTTCAGGGAATCCATGGAACAGATGGGCCAGTGGTATCGTGCGGGAGCGGGGCAGATCAAGTCAGCATGAATAAACGGGAGGTGCATTAATGGGACAGATTGTGGTAATTACCGGTTGTGCGGATGGGATGGGGCGTCATGTCGCCGAAATGCTGGCCGCTGCAGGTCATTCCGTGGCCGGCTTTGACGTCGATTCCCAGGGCATAGCCTCTCTGGAGAAGGCGCTAAAAGATATCGGTGGTGAGCATCTGCTGGAGACCATCGATATTACCGACCGGCCGGCGGTCAAGAAATTTTGCGATCAGGTCCTGGCCCGGTACGGTCATGTCGATACGGTGCTTTCCAATGTGGGAATCGGATTCTTCAGTCCCTTTGAGGAAGTGAATCTCGAGAAAGCCCTCCAGTGCCTTGAAATTAACGTCATCGGGGCGGCAGCCATTTTTCAGGCTTTCATTCCGTCGATGCGCGAACGGCGATCCGGTAAGCTGATCGCCATGTCGTCGCTGGTAGGGCGCATTCCTTTCCCATTTGAATCCATATATTCGGCGAGCAAATTCGCCGTCACAGGGATGGTGCTCTCGCTCAAGTACGAGGTGGCTCCCTTCGGCATACAAGTGGCTCTCATAGAACCGGCACAGGTGTCCACGAGTTTTGCAGCTAAAATCCACGTCCTGCCGCCGGAAGATTCCGTCTACCGGGATCGGGCCCGACGGTTTATTGAGCGGGATAATGAACTCATCAAAACGGCGCCCACGCCTCCCTATGCGGCCCAGAAGATCATGAAAATCATCGAGGCGGAAAAGCCGTCCTTGTTCAATCAGATCGACTTCATGAGCACTTTTTTCCTGTGGCTCAACCAGTTCCTGCCGCGACGGATGAGGGACGCGATCCTGGTCAGCCACATGCATATTAAAGTTTGAGCTACCGGAGGTATTCCATGGGAACACAACCTGCACTCCGTCAACCCCTGACGCAGTCCCGCGTCGAAAGGCTCCGCTGGAAGATCATCGAGGCGCCCCAGGAAGTCTGCATCGAGCGCGCCCGATACCTCACCGAATCGATGAGCCTCCACTGGGACAAGCATCCACTGACTCGGATGAGTCTGGCCTTCGAGCACATCCTGAAAAATATCAGTGTCATTATCCGCGATGACGAGCTCATTGTCGGGTGCCGCACCTCCAAGCTCAAGGGCGCCCCCCTGTTTCCGGAAAACAAGTCGTTGTGGATTGAGGGAGACCTGGAAAATTTCGATAAACGGGTATTGCAAAGGGCAATGATCTCGCAGGAAGAAAAAGAAGAACTGGCCGACGACAATTCTTCCCTTCTGGAAAGGGAAAACCGTGGAAGACCGGTTGCAAAAGCTCATGCCGGAAGATGTGCTGACTGACATGGACAAGTACATCTTCACCATGATGCTCGAGATCACCTACGGGATCGGCCATTTTACCATGGACCACCCGCGGATCCTGGCCCGCGGTCTTCGCGGCGTCATAGACGATGTCCGAACAAAAGTCGGCGGGGCTCTCCCCGGAAGAGAAGGCCGGTGAAAAGGGGCTCTTTTATGATGCGGTGATTCGCAGTTGCCGGGCGGCTATCTCTTTTGCGAAGCGCTACAGCGAGCTGGCGCTGGCCATGGCCGCGGCGGAGCGCGACCCCGAGCGGGCGGCGGAACTCCGGGAAATCGCCCGTGTATGCGGTCGTGTTCCCGAATACCCGGCTGAAACACTCCATGAAGCCATCCAGAGCCTCTACTTTATACACCTGCTGGCCCAAATTGAATCGGGCGGAAACTCCATATCACTGGGTCGAATCGACCAGATCCTATTCCCTTATTACCGGAAGGATTGGGAAGCCAAACGGGGATCCCCGGAAAAGGCCCGGGAACTCGTGGCCATGCTCTTTATCAAGACCAACGAGATCTGGAACGTCCTGGAAGAGGCCTTCATCCCCGGCGGAGAGGGCACTGAGGGCAAGACGACTCAGAATGTCACCGTGGGCGGTGTGGGGTCCGACGGTCGAGACGCGACCAACGATATGAGCTATATCGCCCTGGATGCTTACGCCGACGTGAGAACCGTGCAGCCCAATTTCGGCGTTCGGGTCTCTCCCGATTGCCCGGAGGAACTGATGCGCCGGGCCGTCGAGTATGACCGCGACGGCGTGCTGATGCATTTTTTCAATGATGAAGTGATTATCCGGTCGCTGGTACAGGGAGGCCACGCGATTGAAGATGCCAGGGATTATGGTGTGGTGGGCTGTCTGGAGCCGAGTGCGCAGGGGAAGACTTTCGGGTCCACATTCGCGGTGCAGTTCAACGGCATCAAATGCGTCGAGCTGGCCCTGTCCAACGGGATTGATAATATCTTCGGGTACCCGAGCGGTATTGAATCGGGGGATCCGGCGGGATTCAAGAATTTCGAGGACCTCTGGAATGCCTATGACCGGCAGGTGCGCCATTTTATTAACCAGATGGTTCGGGGAATGGATGTGCTGGACCGCGTGATCGCCGAAACCGTCCCCTCTCCCTTTGCCTCGGCGATGGTCGACGGCTGTCTGGAGAAGGGTGTGGACCTGACCAGGGGCGGCGCAGTCTATAATTCCACAGGCGTGCAGCTTATGGGATTTGCCAATGTGGTGGACAGTCTATACGCCGTGAAAAAAGAAGTCTTCGAAGATAAGCGCTTTACCATGGCCGACCTGACCCAATGGCTGTCGGAGGACTGGCAGGATGCCGAGGACAAACGCGCCTATTTCCTGAACCGCGTTCCAAAATACGGGAACGACAATGACGATGTCGATGCCCATGGCCGCACGGGTGATGGATCACTTCTGCGACGTCCTGTCGAAATACCGGAACTTCCGGGGAGGGGCCTTCTGGCCGGGCATCTTCTCTGTTGGTTTCCATATCACCATGGGGGCTTTTACCGGCGCCACACCTGACGGCCGCTTCTCAGGAGACGTACTCGGAAACGGCATCACGCCGACGACGGGAAACGCCGTATCCGGTCCGACGGCGATCATGAATTCCGTAGTGAAGCTTCCGGTGGCCCGGGTATTTAACGGCGCCAATCTGAATATGCGATTTCAGGGAAAGAAGATCAGCACGGAAAACCTCACGGCTCTCATCAAGACCTATTTCCGTGGCGGCGGTACGCAGGTGCAGTTCAATATGGTCGATTCGGCAACCCTCAGGGAGGCCCAGATGCATCCGGAGAAGCACCGTGATCTGTTCGTCCGGGTCAGCGGTTATTCAGCCGAATTCATCGGCTTGAGCGAGATAGCCCAGGATGAGATTATAAGCAGGACCGAGTTTGAGATGAATTGACATGTTGCTGAAAAAATATTGAGTTTTTGCTCAAACTATCTAAGGGAGGACGGGAATGAGTATATACTACAAAGACGCCGAGGATCTTTACAAGATATACGGATACTTTTTGGACCGGGTCTTACGGGACGACAAGATCGGGGCGAAAATGAGCAAGGCCGGCATCATTATAAAATTCAGGTACACGGACCCGGAGGCGGAGATCACCATTGACCTGAAAAATCCGCCGACCAAACAAGGATACTACGGCACCTATTATCTGGGGGCCTCCGATCTCAAAGAGGATGTCTGGTCCAGGCAGACGGCCGACTTTTCACACCGGTTCTGGCACGGCCGCGAAAACCCGATCGCCGGCGTCGCCAGGGGGAAAATCAAGCAGGGCGGGAAGGTGACCGCCATGCTGAAACTTTTACCGGTGATCAAGCCGGCCTTTCAGCTCTTTCCGGTGGCCCTGCGGGAACTGGGCCTCGACCACCTGATTGTTTCAGAAAAATGACCTGGTATGTGTTGCTTCTTTTCGCCTGAGATGATCTGATAGGAGAAGTTGATGGAAACCAAATACACCTTTGAAGAAAAGAAGATAAGTGGAAACACGATAAGGGCCTATGCCAACCGACCGCAAACGATTCATGAAATGTTCAGCAAGACCCTACAAACTTACCCCAACCGTGAAGCCGTTAAGTTCGGCGAAATCTCTTTAACCTATACCGAATTGAATCAAAGATTGGATGAATCAGCCTCGTTTCTCAAAAATGAATTCAATGTGGGGAAAGGGGACCGGGTGGCGGTCTTCCTGAAGAATGACGATGTTTTTCCCATAGCCTTTCTGGCCCTATCGAAGCTTGGCGCCATCTCGGTCGTCCTGAATACCAGGCTGACCAAGCCGGAATTGGCCTATCAACTGGAGCTGACCAAGCCGGTTGCTGCTGTCGTCGACGACGAAACATGGGATAAGGGTTTGGACAACCTGATGAAATTTAAAGTGGAGAGCAGTTCTTTGAGGCGGATATGGGGTAAAGGGGGCACCTGCCCTCCTGCCGCCGGAAGCGAAGATGATGTCCACACGATTCTTTTCACTTCAGGTACGACGGGGAAACCGAAGGGGGTAAGAATCGTTCACCGCAACTTCATCCATAGCGCCATAAGGCTTGAACAATACATGGAGATGCTGGGTGCGACCCGTCCTGGGGAGGCGTGCAAAACATTGGTCGTCGCCCCCCTGTTCCACGTGATGGCGCTTCAGGAGCAATTCCTGCCCAGTATGAAGATGGGGAATACGGTGGTGATGCTCAGCGCCCTTAACATCCAGGCCTTCCTTGAGCTGGTTGAAAAAGAACGGATTGATTTCCTGGTCGGATCGCCGGCCATATACCGAATATTGCTGGGATCGGAAGACGTTAAAAAGTATGACTTGAGCTCCATCAAAATTGCCGGCTTTGGCGCAGCACCCATGTCGCCGGATCTGATGGCGGAAATGAAAAAAGCCTTTGTCAATGCCAAATTCTTCAATGGCTTTGGTCTCACGGAAGCCTCTATATCGCTGGCTGCCCTGGACCTCGAATGCACGGAAAAGCCCACCTCGATAGGACACCCCAGTCTCGGTTGCGAAGCCAGGATAGTGGATGAAAATATGAGTGAGGCGCCGAGAGGTGCTGTGGGAGAAATAGCCGTTAAGGGACCCAATGTGGCCGACGGTTATTACCATAATCCGGAGGAAACGGACAAAGTCTTCAGGGAGGGATGGTTTCTGACGGGCGATTTGGGAAAGATAGACGATGAAGGGTTCTTTTATGTGGTCAGCAGAAAAAAAGATATGATCAATCGCGGCGGGGAGAATGTCTATCCGGTTGAGGTCGAAAACATCCTCTATCTTCACCCTAAAGTGCTTGAAGTGGCGGTGGTTGGCCTACCGGATAAGGTTATGGGGGAAAAAGTGGCGGCAGCCATCGTCGCCGTTCCCGGGACAACGCCCACCATTGAGGAGATAAAGGAATACTGCAGCGATAAACTGGCCAAATACAAAATTCCCGAACATATCAGCTTTGTCGCCTCCCTGCCCAAGAATGCCGGGGGGAAAGTGATAAAGGCGCAACTATTGAAGAATGTTTTTTAAGGGTCGATCTTAAACCATGACAATTTAAATTATTTAATCCGGGGGTTGGTTGGATTGATTTATCACGAACCGTATAGACCCCCGATTCTTGCCTGAATGGAAAAAGGATCACCATCTACTCCCTTGCCTTCACCCCCCAGTTTAATCGCCCCTTCTTTTCTCCTTGCCCCGGTCTTTTTCTTGCCTTATACTCTTCCCATCAAAATAAAAATTCCTATGAAGAAAAAAGGGAAGAAGGTCTAATTTTCAATATGAGATTACGAAATAATGATAAATCAAATGAGTATGTACGATTCCTCTGAAGTAAGCCCTCCTGAAAGCGTAAAATGAAAAAGATGGACCGCACTAATAAAATGCGCCGGAAGGCCGCTGATCTCAAATTGTCGGTTTCCAAATGGACTGTGGCCAGGAAAACTCCAAACCTGTGGCCCAGGGTCGAAGGGACCGAATGAACAAAATCAGAAAAATGCTTTGGAATCTGATCACCAGTGGTCTGCCGGGCAGCGAAAATATCGAGGTGCTTCGTAAGGTGGTCCTGCAGAACCTCATGTTCCTGTTGGCAGCCCCTAGCCTCATCCTTTTTATCTTTATCGCCTATGCGAAAGGGGAAATTCTGCTGGTGGCAATCGACTCGACGGCCGTGACATTTTTGATCGCCTTGTTCGTCGGCCTGCGAAAGACCGGCAACTATAGGAGGACCGGAGCGCTCGGAACAACGGCCGCCGGCCTTTTGTTTACTTTCCAAATCGCCGACGGCGGCGTGGGCCATACCGTTTTGATCTGGTCTTTGATCTATCCCTTGGTTGCCCTCTTTCTGCTAGGCCTTAAGCGAGGGGGCCAAATGTCCTTGTTGCTTCTGGGGTTGGCAATCGCGATTATCATCCTCGGGAAAGAGGTCTCCTGGTTGGCGGTTTACCCGACAGATCTTATCGTTCGTTACCTGGCGGTCTATATCCTCATCTTTTTCTTCTCATTTGCGATGGAAAAGGTTCATTCCCAGGTCCGGGGCCGGATGGAAACATCAAACCTGGATCTTCAGGGTGCACTGGCCAAAGTCCGGGAAGGAGCCTCGGCATTGGCCGAAGCCAATCGGGAGCTGCGGGTGGAGATCACCGAACGCAAGCGGGCCGAGGAAGCCCTCAAGACCTTGTCCCTTAAGGATGATCTAACCGGCCTCTATAACCGTCGGGGGTTTTTTACTTTGGCCGAACAGGGCTTGAAATCGGCTCAAAGGATGGGAACAGAAATGTTGCTCGTTTTTGGAGACCTGGATAATTTGAAAGGAATTAATGATACCTTCGGCCATAAAGAAGGGGACCAAGCCTTGGTGGATATTTCACAGATACTTAGGGAATCCTTTCGGGAGTCGGATATCATCGCCCGCAATGGGGGGGATGAATTTGTCGTTCTGGCCATGAAAAGCTCTGAGACCTCCCCGGAGAAACTGATCAACCGCTTCGAGCAGGTTTTAAATAACCATCATCTCCAGACAGAGCGCTCCCATAAACTCTCCATGACCTTTGGTATTGCCTGTTTTGATCCCCGAAATCCATGTTCCATCGATACCCTGCTTGCACAGGCAGACAAATTGATGTATGAGGATAAGCAAAAAAAGGGTAGATAGGCTCAGATTTTTTGCCTCCTCTTTTTCTTATGCGCATTTCTAACTGAGCGGATCGGGGGCGAATCTTAAACCATGATTAGTTGAATTATATAATCCGGGGTGTTGTTAAATTGGTATGTTTCTAACTTATAGACCCCCAAAGCGCCGGCAGGCCAGACGACGGGCGGGCCCAAGAAGGTCTTTCGATTCCTGAATGTAAAAATGGAAACCGGCGCCTATTTTCCCTTGACCAAGCATGGAGGGGCCTAAATGACTTCAGATAGGGCAAAGCCCGTGCACGTCGTTCCAAGACTAGGAGAAAAATAGGTCTGTGACCAGAGAGACCGAGCCATTGCGCCGCGATGCGCTGCGAGTGACAGAAGAAGGGAAACCGGCACTTCTTCTCCGGACTATTTTGGGCTCAATGGAGGTAACTGTCCTTATGCTGGACGGGAAAACGATCCGGTTTGAGACCGTGAAGGAAATTTCATTGCGACATCCTATGACCGTCCCTTCTTTTAACCAACGAAAAGTTCTTAATTTGTTTCTCGACCTCTCACTCCAGAAAGGTTATCTCTTTCACCCCGACCAGGAATTAACCTATGGCCGGCCAACAGAGGAGGGACCCCCTCGATGCACCTTCGACCATTCTGAACTTTCGCTGGAGAAGGGTTCGTTAGGCTGTTCAAAATGTCGAGCTTACGTTTGTCAATGCGGAAGATGTCTTTGCGGTCATTCGGGGATGAACTACCTCGGGCAGGCCTTTAGCCGTCCTCCTCTTCCTATCCTCCGGGAAGAAAGACTGGAGTATATTCGGGTGGTGAGGTTTTGCGATTTAAACATCCAGCCAGTCATTCCAGCCAAAAAAACAAAACTCCTGTATTTAGTTAAGGCCCAAAGATCTTTGAGACGGTCTGTTTAAGGACACAGTCGTTACCCTCGGACGATTCTGGATCAGGTATTAAGGTGGATCCGGAAAAGTCTTATGTTGACAACTACGAAGAGGCCTGGTTATGGTGACCCAGGTCGGCAATGATTTTCGGAAAATAATATATATTCCAACCTTAACCTTGTACCTTAGCCCTTCAGATTAGGAGGAGGGACCGTGAAAAACCAAATATCAGATGAGATGCGCGTAAACTCGCCTTTGGGCCGGCGTTTACCGGATTCTTCCGGAGCGCCGGTGGGGGTGGTCAGGCTTGATCCGGAAAAGTCTTATGTCGGGATCGGGGAACTGCTGAGACAGGTCATCGATGAATCCAGTCAGGAGGCCTGGGATAAGATCAAGGCCAAGATTGATTACACCTATGAAGGCCTGGACTTTGCCCTGGCCCCTTTGAATGAAGAAACAGGGTTTGAAAAAGAAATCAAAGATCGACTGAGCAAGGGACAGAAACTCCTTTTTAAACCCAACTTAGTCAGTACTTCCAACATCGATCCTCAAACCCATGGTCGCGGCCTGGGGAACACGGCCTGCACCGAATGGCCTTTCATCGCCGCCCTGATGCGCTGGTTTCATGACCGAAGGGGGGTTCGCTATCATCAAATGGCCATCGGAGAAGCGGCCACGGTCATGGCCGCCTTGGCCGGGTATTTCTCCATGATTAATCCGGAAGGAAAAACAATCACCACCGAAGCCGTCATCGAGGGCCGGTCCGGCAGTTTTTATGGAGGTTGGGGGTTTTATTTTGCCCGGAAATATCTGGCCGGGTGTCCCCGGTCTGATCCGAAAGATGATCCGATGCTGGGCCATGAGAGCAGTACGGCCGGATTATACACCCCACCGGGATATGTGGACCAGGAGCTGATGACTATCGACCTGAACCGGATCTCCGACGATGCCGCCAAAGGCCGTGAAATTCCAGTGCCCGGAGGCGTCAACTTCAATGCTATTACCCTTCACAAGGCTATAATCGGGGGTGATCCGGCTGACCCCCGGGACCGGAAGGCCTACCCGGGATGTATTCTGGTCAATGTGCCCAAACTGAAGGTCCATACTAATTCCCTCTTCACCAATATCATCAAGAACCTGGGCATCGGTCTCTATCCCATGCAGTTTTCGAGAGGCGGCGATTGCTGCTGGGAGTACGCTAATCCCCATCATCCGATCCCCGGGATGAAAGGGGGCATTCCCCATGAAGTCTGGGTCCCGGAAATGAATTTGGAGACTTGTCTCCCCCAATTGGATCAATCCGGAAAATTGAGCTTGAGAAAGACCGGAGGCCTTACCGGGACCATGGTCGATATCGTTAAAGCCGTACAAAACCAGGATATCTTCATGATCCATATCGTCGATGCCATCGAAGCGACCAACCTGGACCATACCGGTACGGACATGGCCAGGAAAGAACCGGAAGGTCTGGTTATTGCCGGTCTGGACCCGGTGGCCGCGGATCTGTTTTCGGCCAGATATATTTTCAGCAATGTACCGCTGGAAGAGGCCATAAAGGTCCCCATAGATGACGGAGCCGGCGGCCGTTTTCCCCAAGCTGTACCCCTGCCGTCTGTAGAGGGAACCAACATCATCACCGGAAAGGATTATGATTGTCCGTTAGCCCGTGAGGACTGCTTTGAGCAAGCCGAGGTGCGGGGATTGGGAAAGAGAGCTTACCATGTGGTAGGCCGGGATACGGTTACCGACAGCCCGCTGATTTCCCTTGACGGGCACTTTGGTATGGTGAAAGACGGGGCTTTTGCAGATGTTATTACCAAGGCCCTCTATTTCGATATCTTTAAGTTTCCCTGGGATCTTCAAAAAACCGCCTTTGGTTATTTGTCGGCCGTCGATCAGTTGACCGGCTCGTCACTGAAAAAGACCTTTCTAAAGGCCTTCGACGAGAACGGCGACGGGGTGGTCAGCTACTGGGAAAAGGGCCAAAAAGGGGTGGGGTCCATTGCCCTTTACATGGGGGGGTATTCGACTTCCTGCCTGGGCGCTGAACCTTTAGGCTTTATCTCCGGACGGGTTAAAACCCAAATGAAGAGGCTCAAACTCGTTGATCCCCAGAGAAACAGCCATGGGTATGATTTTCTCAGGGAATTTTCCTTCGGCGGGGTCTGTCTGGCGGCTTTCAGGATGTCACAGATTGAAATGGAGAGACCGGACCCCTTTGTTCCCGAACTGACCTTTGGTAAAGGAAAGTGGCCCAGCTTCCAGACGGCCAAGTTTTTTTCTTTGGGCATGGCGCTTTACGGTCAAGGCTTTCCTTTCCAAACCGGGTTTCCCAGCCTCTATGGTGCGGCCGTCTATTATGCGGATTTGACCCAGAGAGAAGGCAAATATTTGGGCGGCTCCGGGCGGTTGCCCGATCCCGAAAAACTAAGACAATACGTGGCCACTGTTCAAAAGGGACAGGATCAGCCTATGGATTTCATTTTTTATGTCCCCCCCGGTTATGAAAGTCTCGGAGGAGCACCCCTGCCGAATGTGGAGGCAACGGAAGACCCGGCCAGGATTTTGACCGTATCTTTCCGGGGCGGTCAAGAGATTTGGGGAGACGTTTAAACGAGGCAAAAGTCAAAATGCCCCGGCAAGAGATAACCCTTTCGGTTCGTAAAATTTCCGGGCGTATGTTCCTATCAAATATTGAATTAAAGGAGATCGATATATGCAGTATAGAAGGTTAGGGAAGACAGGGCTTGAAATCTCGGTTATCGGGTTCGGATCAATAGCTGTCAGGGGCGCTGAGGCGGTAAGAGAGATGCTGGTTGAGGGAAAGAGGGTAGGTATAAATTATGTTGATACGGCCCGCTCCTATGGCCGGAGCGAGGAGATGCTCGGCAAGGCCATGAAGGAACTCCGCCAGGATTTTTTTATTTGCAGCCGGACCCAGAGCCGGGATTATGACCGCGCCCAAAAGGACCTGGCCACCAGCTTGGAGATGCTTCAGACAGACCATATAGATATCTATCAGATTCACCAGCTCAACAACGAAGAGGACCTGGCCAGGGTCCTTCGTGATGACGGGGTGGCCCCCTTGCTGCAAAAGGCCAAGGAGGACGGCCGGATTCGATTCACCGGAGTCAGCAGTCATCATCTGGACGCGGCGGGCAAAGCGGTGGCCACGGGCCTGTTCGACACACTGGTTATCCCCTTCAGTCCGGTTGAATATTCGGCCAAACACCTTCAACTCCTTCAGATATGCAAAGACCTGGATGTGGGGGTCGTGGCCATGAAACCCTTATCAGGCGGGAATTTTGTCAATCGCGTAGCCGACACCTTGTCTTTTATCCTGCAGCATGATCTGGCTTCGGCCATTACCGGCACCGGCCAAATCGAGGAACTCCGGGAAAACGCGGCCGCCGGTTCCAATCTCCGCATATTGACCCTGGCTGATTTTGATTCTCTGATGGACGAAGCCTCCCTGCTCGGCCGGTCTTTCTGCCGGCGCTGCGGCTATTGCCTGCCCTGTGACGAGGAAATTCCGATCCGCGACATCATGATGTCCGAGGCCTATATCCGGGGTAACGCAAACCTGGTGGCCATGTTTGGCGGGGCGGAGGGCCTGGGGAGATTCAAAGACGCGCTGGCGCGATGCACCAGTTGTGGTCAATGTGTGGAACGCTGCCCCTATGACCTCCCCATTCCTGATCTGATGCCCAGGAAGGTAATTTTTTTCGAGGAGGTATTGGCTCAAGTCACTAAGGCGAAAAGCTAATATTTAGAAGGATAGTTTTGCCACCCGATTTAAAAAAAAGGGGAAATCAGGTTCAACCTGCGGAAGTTCAGACCCATCCCTCCTTGGCAACAGGGCCGATCCGGGGTTGGGTAGGGCCGTTTATCTCGTTGAGGAATCCAGATTTTCGATGGTTTTTGGTTGCCATATCAGGTTTTTTTAATGGGATGCAAATGGGAGTGGTCGCTCAGGGCTGGCTGGTTTACACGCTGACTGACTCCGCTCTGGCACTTGGACTCATCTCAGTCGCCTGGGGTTTTCCTTTGATACTGTTTTCCCTTTTCGGGGGGATGGTAGCGGACCGAATGCCCAAAAGAAATCTGATCATCGTTACCCAGGGGGTTGTTTGTTTTCTTTCCTTGATAATGGCTGTTCTGGTAACAACGGGATTGGTCCGATTTTGGCACCTGATACTCGGCTCTGTCTTGTCAGGGACGATAATGGCCTTTAGTCTTCCGGCTCGTCAGGCCTTTATCAGTGAGGTGGTCAGCCAGTGGGAACTGCTTAACGCCATTGCCCTCAATTCAGCGGTCATGAATGTCTGCCGGATCGTTTCTCCGGCCCTGGCCGGTATTCTGTTGAAACTGATAGGAATACCAGGCGTTTATTGGATCATTTTCACTTCGTATTCTGTTGGAGCTATTTTTCTAACCCGGATAAGGTCAAGGGCTGTGCCTCCCGAAAGGCCGATCATATCTAAAAGGGAACAACTCCTCTCCGGTTTGCATTACGTTCGCGGTCAGGCCATTCTTCTTATCCTTATGGTTATTGCTTTTGTCGCTCTGATAGTTGGTTCGCCTTATCAGATGCTGATGCCTGTTTTCGCCCGGGACGTATTCAAAGCTGGTGGAACCGGGCTTGGTCTGCTTTTTTCCGCCGATGGCAGCGGGGCGTTGATAGGTTCGAGCTTTGTCAGCGCCCTGGGAAACTTCAAACACAAGGGGAAGCTGATGCTGACAGGCGGCATGGTCTTCAGCGTATTTTTAATTTGTTTTTCTCAGTCAGGCTCTTTAAAAGCAGCCTGCTTATTCCTGCTTTTTGCCTCTGTGGGGGGATCTATTCTTTCCATGCTGACCATTACCCTGGTCATGAGCAACACCCCGAAAGACCTGGTAGGCCGGGTTATGAGCCTTTATATGATTACCTGGGGACTTATGCCCCTTGGAATGTTGCCCGCTGGGGCCTTGGCTGAAGTTTTTGGTGCTCCGATCGTTGTATCAACAGGAGGAGCAATCCTCCTGATATTTTTGGTGATCGTGGGTATCAGCCAGCCGAGGTTGAGGAAATTGTGATAGTAAAGCGCAAAAAAGTGACATCCTTAAATGGATCTGGTGTCAAATCTTATTCAGATTTGACAGTTTATCCAGAACCGCATCGGCTTCGGCCATCAGATCCCTGATTACCCGGTCAATACTTTTAATTTCTTTGATCAGGCCGGCCACCTGGCCGGCGCTCATTAGGCCTTTATTAACATCCGGATAGGTAAAAGGAGCTGATTGAGTTTTCATAAAGGCTTCAATTTCGGCAATGGACAAACCTTTTTTTCCCATATCGAGAAGCTGCAGGGTAAAAGGGTTCTTTAAAACTCTTAAAAGAGCGTCGCTGTGTCCGATCAGGGTAGTATCGTTGTCCCGGGCTTCAATAATAGCTCTCTTGTAATTCTCATGGATTGTGGCTTCTGTAGTGGCCAGAAAGCGTGTCCCCATTTGTATTCCCTCCGCGCCAAGGGATAAAGCGGCCACCAATCCTCGCCCATCGGCGATACCGCCGGCGGCAATCACCGGTATTTTAACCTGTTCAACAACCTGGGGTATCAGAACCAGGGTAGTAATTTGATCAAACCCACCATGACCTCCCGATTCAGTACCCTCGGCGATGACCGCGTCTACTCCAGCCTCTTCCGCCTTCCTGGCCAGCCTGACTGATGGAACCACATGCAATACCTTGATCCCGTTTTCTTTGAACACCCTGATGAATTTCGCCGGATCTCCGGCGGAAGTTGTGACTACAGGAATCTTCTGCTCTAAAACCAGATCAACCATTTCGGGAGCGTTTTTTCGACGTACAGAGATATTGACCGCGAAAGGTTTATGGGTGATCCGGCGGACATTCATGATTTGTTGCCTGAGCATGTCTTTGGGAGCGGAGGAGCCAGCCAGAGTTCCAAGACCGCCCGCCATTGAAACCGCGGCTACCATTTCCGACATACTAATGAACTGCATGGCCCCTTGAATAATGGGATATTCTATGCCCAACAGATCGCATATCCTGGTCTTTTTCATTTGAAATCCCTTTGTCTACCAAACTTTAAAGAATTATCTTCCTTTAAATTCAGGCTGCCTTTTCTCCAGAAATGATTTTATCCCT
Source organism: uncultured delta proteobacterium (assembly GCA_963790475.1). Classification (GTDB taxonomy): domain Bacteria; phylum Desulfobacterota; class RBG-13-43-22; order RBG-13-43-22; family RBG-13-43-22; genus RBG-13-43-22. The sequence goes on from CAWBOS010000001.1 coordinate 193,516, forward strand.
TCCCGATAATCTTCCGACTCGATGCATATCCTTTGGGCATATAGTTCGTATTTCAGCATAGATGACAAATCCGTTCCCATGGCTTTGTAGATAGCCCTCTTGGCTAAACCCATGGGGATGGGGGCCCCATTGGCCAGCTTAAGAGCAAATTCTTTGGTCGTTTCGGTTAACTTTTCCTGAGGGACCCGTTTATTCAGGAGGCCTATTTTTTCAGCCTCCACGGCGTCAATGACCTCCCCGGTAAAGATTAATTCACAGGCCTTAGAAGGTCCAACCAGATGGGGCAAAAAGAAGGTTCCCCCCCAATCCGGATGCAAGCCTCGCCTGACGAAAACCTGTCCAAACCTGGCTTTGTCGGACCCTATTCTGATATCACAGGCCAGAGCCAGATTGCATCCTCCTCCGGCGGCGACTCCGTTTACCGAGGCTATGACCGGTTTGGCCATTTGTCGGATGGTGATTACTATTAGATTACCCAGATCCTGAGGAGATTTCACCTTGAGGGATGGATCGGCCAAAGGGGATTGAAATTTTCTGGCGGCCATATCTTCCACATCTCCTCCCGAGCAAAAGCCTTTTCCCGCTCCGGTAAAAACAAGGACGTTTGTGTCCAGGTCTTTGGCGGCTTCCTGAGTAGCCCTTAGAATCTCCCAGCGCATGGTCATATTCAGAGCGTTCAATTTTTCCGGACGGTTCAAGGTAATGGTCGTGACCCTGTTTTCTTTCTCCACAATGATGCATTCGTAACCCATCTTTATCTCCTTAGGCTAATAGAAATTGCCTCAAGAATAGAGTTGAATATGGTAAACTTTTCATCGAAAACCATAAGCTAAGTCTGTTCTGCAGGGCCTTTACTCCACCGGTTTCCACTTCGGTCCGCCTAACGCGCTTGGATTCAGGACCTGTCCCCCGGCCCTAATGAGAACAGGATCCGTCCGGCCTCATCTCTTTTGTTGATTTTCCCTTCGGCCTCCAGATAATCAATATGGGCCATGGTTTCGCCAAGGGCGAACCATTTTTGAACCGGGGGAAAGTCTTCCCAGGATCGAAAATTAATATCCCAGGTGATATAGGGGGCGATCTGCCAGGCGGTTTTTTCTCCTTCTTTCAAGGCCTCCAGAACTTCATCCAATCTATCCCGATGATGTTCCTGAAGCTCATCAATCCTTTTCTGGTGATCCGTTATGAGGTTGCGGTGCCCCGGTAAGACGAGGTCGATCTCAAGATCATAGATCTTTTTCAGATTCGTAAGATAGGATTTAAGGGAATTTTCCAGTTCAGCCCAATTGGTGATGTTGGGGGTAATGTCAATCAGGATGTGGTCTCCTGAGATAAAAAGCTTTTTTTGGGGTTCATAAAGACACATATGGCCGGGAGAGTGTCCGGGCGTATCAATGCAGGTAAAGGCATAATCATTGATCCGTATTCCGTCCCCTTCTTTTAATTGGGTAAAATCCACCTTTCGCTGAGGGCTGTAGCGATACCCCGGATGATTTTCCATGGCCGTTTTCAACTCCTCTTCCGGAAAACCGCTGGAGATATAAAATTTCATAATATCGGCGCGTCGCTCTTCGGACGATTTTGCATTACCGGATATAACCCTGGCCTCCGCCTGGCTGAAATAGACCGTCGAAGTATCGGTTGCCAGATGGCCGATCAGTCCGAGATGGTCGGCGTGCAGGTGGGTGATAAAAAAATCCGTTTTGTTCAGGTCCACTTCCAGCTCCTTGAGACAGGAGCGCATGGCCTTAAGACAGGTTTCACGGTTCATCCCGGTATCGATAATCAAAAATCGATCCTCACCTCTGATCAAATAGGAATTCACGGCTTTTAGAGGGCTTCTCGGAAGGGGAATTTCAAGCTTGTACAAATCATCAAATATCTTTTCAATCATGTTCTCTCCTTATAAAATTATAATTTTCAAACTGGTGTCGGTTTTCATGAACCGTTATCGAATCCATTTGTGTTTTTAATTCATTGTGATCTTACTGTCAAGCCTGCCGTCAACCCTATCTTTCTCCTTGACCGTGTTTCCTCTTTTCTTATACTCTTTCCATCAAAAAGGAAATTCTTGTTAGACTTCCCGGCGATCTATCCTTCTCGATGCCGTTCAAGGACTGCCGGGCCACAAAGACCGTCATGGGCACAACCTCGGCGCTGGGCAGTGTAAGACCCGAACGGATAATAATGCGAAAGGCATCCTTAATCGGATTAATCTGTTCAGCGGTATAACCATTTCGTTGCAAACCGATTTTGTTGACGCGCGAATCTCTGAGGGGGACCCATCGGCAATACAATAGGCAAAATATCTTTCGCCACCCCGTTGAATCCACCAATAAAGGCGAATTTTCCGATCCGGGCAAACTGAATAATGCCGGTTTTAGCGCCCACATAAGCATAATCGTCGATCTGCAGGTGAGCAGCCATTTTGGAATCGCTACTGATAATAACATGATTGCCCACATACAATCGTGGGCATTTAATTCAAAATGGAGATTTGCGGAGGAAGAGAGTTTTCAAAAAGTTTCCTATCTCCTTAAAATAAGACCTCATTCCCCCAATTATTCCCTCGAAAACCTCCAGAGTTCGAATGGTAATCAATTAGATAACCAGACTATTTCCCATAAATGATATCCATTTTGTTGGGTTTTTACAGTTGTTGGGGTTGCCTCCATTACGAAGATTTCGAATGGATATAAATCGGCACACGGATCAAAGCACAGGATCCCTTTTTGCTTCTTCCCCCTGCTCTTTGAACTTTTCAGGGGGATTCTCTCTATATATTAATAAATAGCGATGGATACCGACTGATATCACTTTCCCGGTTTCCACTCCTGAACAGGTCTCCCTTCCGCTTCCAGCATTTCCTTCAGGCTCTCTCTAAATGACGGCCAGTCGAAAGGTTCGTCCCATTCGTAGGAGAGATCGACGATTTCACCCGGACTTGTTACCGTAACGAGAAGGTTTAGCGCATCCATGAGAATACCCTTTTGCATGACACTATCGTTAGGCCTGCCGCATTGATGGCCGAGCGGGAAATTGACAAAAGCGGTCCTGGGTGGCTTGATCTGGGCCATCATACAAAGGCAGGAGCCGAGATATATAGTGGAAATCCCCGCTTCTTCAATAGTTCGGGCGATCAGTCCGACCGACTGATGATCGAGCGGTCAGGCCGCAATGAGAAGCACCGCATCGGTATCCTGCTCCCTGAGCACCTCGACTATCCGGGGGACGGTCTCCGTCTGCAAGGCCGTCCGCTTGTACAATCTCCCCATTCCGAGGGTGATGGCTGTAGGTGCCAGACGCCCGATAAACCCCTCCCTCTCTAATTCTCTGAGCCGCTCCAGGGGAAAGACACAATTCAGGTCCTTCAGGGCATCCCGGTGATCAAAATAATTATGATGAAGTTTGAGTCTGGTAATGGGAGTATTTTTCGGAATCTCTCGAAAGCTCAGGTCGTTCACCGCCCAGGGATCAAAGGGCTCCTGATCCTCCCTGAAAATACCTGCTGAACTGATGAGGGCCAGCGTTGCCTCTCTGAGAGGTTTCTTAAAGGAAGTCCAGGGACTGGAATCAAATACGGACCAGCGATAGGGTGGAAATCCTTGACTCTGATACATGGCATTGAGACCGGATACGTAATCTACGGGTTTCATCTCTTCCCTCCCTTATGAGTCTATTAATATCTTAAAGATTATAAGCCCATTTCCCGGGCGACGGAATGGCTGAAGCCCTCCATTTCCTTGCTGGCTGCTTGTAGCTCAGCTGTTTACTCCTGGACTCGCTGATCAATTTCGCCGTTCAATCGGTGTCTTAAAAAACTTCTTCAACAAGTCAGTGAATTCCGAGGCATGATTCAAGTAGGAGAAATGCCCCGCATTGTGAAAGATAAATACTCTCGCGCTCGAATAAGTTGTTTTCAACGCTTCACGCAAGGCTGGCTCCACCAAGGGGTCGTTGTCTGATTCGATGATCATCACCGGAATACCAAGCGACTGGACATTGGGCGCGACAAAAGGCTGAACAACACAGCGATAACGTCCCACCACCTGAGCCTTGCTCATGCGGCCACTACCGATCTCATTTAAAAAAGCCAGGGTTAATTCATCGTTGCCCGAGGCGGGATAGATGCTATTTTTAAAACTTCCTCGAAAAACATTTATCACGAGCCACTCAGGAAGATACGGAAGCAGTACACCAATGGTTTTATTCTTCTCAGCGATAATTTTATTGGGCGGAAAGGTATTGGCCAAAACGGCACGCAAAATACGACTGGGATGTTGCGCCACCAAATACTGGGCAAAATAACCGCCCAAGGATGTGCCGACAAGATCAACTTTGTCAACCTTTTCGTGGTCCAGGATCTTCAAAATTCCCTTACTCATTTTTTCCAGCGAATTCACAGCCGGGTAAGTAACAGAGATGATGCGGCAATCTTTTTTTAACGATTCGATCTGCTGCCACCAAATATCGTAACTGCCAGTCATCCCGTGCAGAAACAGAATAGGTTCCTGCCCGCTGCCGACGATGACATAATCCCATTCGATACCGTCAACATATACAGCCTTCATCGGATATGTTTCTCGAAACGAAACGAGGGATTGCGTGGTTTCCGGGTTGGCTTTTGCATAAAGTTGAGCAAAGGGTAGTCGTTGAACCGGGATGAAATAAATTCCCGCCAGCCCTACCACAATAATTAAGGGAATGATCCATGTCAGGTTTTTAATCACACCAGACTCCTGTTCAATTTGACAAGAAATTTCTTTTTGATGGAACGAGTATAAAACAAGGAAAAAACAGGATCAAGAAAGAAAATCCGGCAATAAGTTTGATCCAAATTATAAACCAGTTTTTGTTTGACAAGAACGGTATCTACAAGTCCCCGACTATAGCCCCAAATTTATTAATTACCATTCGAAATCCACAAAAAGAGGCTGGGCTATTTTGGTTGATCCATTCGGTTAGATTTCCCCCCGGAGAGAAGGATGGCGGATCAGCATCGGTTCCCCAGGAGCGGGAACTGTCTACCACATACCTGTAAAAATTTTTCAGATAAAGAAATTATCCTTCAGCTATTATTTGAACTTGAGGCTCTTGACGATTTTTCTCGCTGCATCGTAATCAAATAGACTACTCGGACTCCCAGCTTCCTTTATACGAAGAATTCTTTAATAATGATTTTGAAGTTTCTGTAGATTACCCCACCGTTTAAGGAAGATTCGGGAAGCAGAGGAGTGGTTCGCTCAAATTTGGGTAGTTCTCCTCTCTTCTTCCTCTCTCATCCTTCTTTATTTGTAAAATCCACCACGATCAGGCCCCATTTTTTTAAGAAGACTACCCCTCCCATTGCCTTTGGACCTATTTTTCCCTTGACCGACTTCTTTCCCTTTTTTATACTCTTACCAATAAAAAGCAATTTTTTATCATTCGATGATTTTGGGGCGATGAAAGGACAGTTGATGAAGAGTGTTGACGATCGTGCTGCGGATTTTCCCCGGATGACAGTGGGGGTGATGGGCTCTGCCGGAGGTACCCTGGACGAGGCGGTCCGCGGAAAAGTCTACCGGTTGGGCCAGGCCATTGCCACGAGGGGGTGTGTGCTGATCACCGGGGCTTGCCCCGGGCTGCCCCATGAGGCTGTCAAAGGGGCCAAGCAGGCCGGGGGAATCGTGGTGGGGATTTCCCCCGCACTAAATTTGGAGGAGCACGTCCGCAAGTATAGCTCACCCAGTCGGGGGTATGATGCCATCGTATATACCGGAAGCGGCCTGATGGGACGGGAAGTGGAGAACATTCGCAGCTGCGATGTGGTCGTCTTCGCCGGAGGCCGGTCCGGAACGCTGGGTGAGTTTGCCATTGCCTACGACGAAGCCAAAGTGATTGGTGTACTGCAGACAACCGGAGGGATTACTGAACATCTGAGAGACATCATTGCCATGATGAACAAGGATACGGGTGCTCTGGTCTGCTATGATACCGACCCCGATGGGCTCCTCGATCAGTTGGAGGAAATCTATGTCAGGGTGATCAAACCTCGGCACTTGAAGGTGACGGAGGGCGCCGATCCGGATGGGGAGCTTTCGCCTTTCTGATCTTCGACGACTGCCGATCGACTTGCCGACTCTTTCCTTAATTGAGGACTTCAGAAAACAATTCGTCGAATAGCCCTCGATCCCCTTAAGAAAAGCCTCCGGATTGTGCTGTAAATCTGGTCAAAATCGCAAGATTTCGAATGACAATCATTCAGAAATTCACCGCGTAATGGATCGATTATCCCGGTCGGGCGTGATTTACCCGGAAGGATATGAAGCAGAGTTGATTCGTAAGTATAAAAAAGAGGGCGTGCGATACCCGCGCATCCTGCAGCGAATAGGCGAGCCGAATATCCGTAAGCATCCACAATACCGGAAAATTCTGCAAATGCGAGGAACTCTGTTGGATTATGGTTGTGGGACCGGCGATGACATTCGTGTGCTGGTAGACGACGGATATCCAGGCAGTCAAATCGTCGGATACGACGTCAATTGGGATAGTATTAATCTGGGATTCGATTTTTACTTAGACCCCGAAAGGCTAAAGGTACAATTCGTTGTGGACCGCCAGTTTCCCTTTCCCCCTCCTAATTTTGATCTCATCTATTCTGGGTCGGTATTGCATGTGTTAGTGACCAAACGCGCCATCCGGAAGTACTTGACCAATGTATTTGCGACCCTAACCGACTGCGGCACCTTTTTCGGGTCAACGCTTAATTTTGGGCAAGGTATACCGAAAAATATTTCGAAAAAACCAATACCAATAGAGTGGCGCCGACGGAGATGGCACTGGCTCCGCTGGTTAGCACGATGGATCACATTCCTCTCAAAAGAAGGATTGCAAAAAGCATTCGAAGAAACGGGGTTTGTAGAAATCGAGATTACCCTTGACGCCTCTTATCGTCGGCTTTGGTTTTACGCAAAAAAACCATAATTCGCCTATGCACCGCTGAGGATTATTTTTAGTGAAAGGAGCCGCAGGTCCTTTCAAAATGATCTTCATAGACTTGCTCCATGGTTTCAAGGTTCTCTTCGAAGCAATGGTAGCCAGATGATTGTTGAGGGCGTCGAGAGCAATATACGGGTGCGGGCACAGGCATGTGCCAAAGATTAAAGATTGCCCGGAGAAGGTATCCGTTAGGAGAATGCCCAACTGGCTGTCTGATCAAGGCTCGTAATAAATCGGCTTCAGATCCGAAGTGACTAATGGCCAGAAGGGCGTCCTGTTTATATCGGTCGGCCTTTTCTTTTACCTCCTCCAAACCAATGAGTTTTAATGCCGTTTTTTTATTCATATCCATTTTAACGTTTTTCCCCACCTCCTGGACCTCAGCCATTGCATCGGCCACATCATCCAGCAGTTGGTAAGAAAGTTCCAATTTAAGACCGCATTCATATAATGAATCCGCCTGGCCAGGACCGGCCCCGCAGATGACAGCTCCGGCCTTGGCGGCCATAGCATATAAGGTCCCGCTTTTCAAGTGATAACACATCAGCGTTCCTTGGATAGGGTCGATATCATCTAACGGAAGGATATCCAGTGATTGTCCCTGGACCATGGCTAAGCCGGCTTCGGAAAGGGCCAAGGCGGCCTTAAGTCGCTGCCCATTCGTACTCCCGAGGTCTGAAAGGCTGATTTTATAGGCCAGGGAGACTAAATATACCGGGGTCAAATCAAGACCCGGTGAGGACAGGGTTTCCCTCGGCGAATTCTGGCATTGTCCATGAAGGGAAGATCATCCAAGATGAGTGAAGCGCCATGGGCCAGTTCAACTCCGCAGGCACCGGGAAGAACCTTCTCGTGGACCTGTGGGTCGAAGATCAGTCCGGAGGCTATAGCCACCATAGCCCTCCATCGATGCCCGCCGTCTAAGATTGTATATCTGGCCACTTGATTCACTTCCGAATCCGGCTGGGAATCAAACAACCGTCCTCTTTATTCATGGGATGTCTCTTTAACGACGAATCATCTATCGGCAACTTATAAATTGCTCTGTTATAATCGTTGAATTAAATAAAAAAAGACAGGAAGTTGACTCTGATTTTTTATTTCAAAAAATTGTGGTAATAATTCACGTTTTTTGGGACTATCCTTTATCGGGGATAGGTATATAGCCCCTTTCCCTTTTGAAGGAACCGATGCGTCTCCAAGTAGCTCGGCCAGGGATTGATAATGTTCGGGGCGAAGTGTTTTTCCCATAAGAAAATTGCCTGTAATTTCTATATTGGGATAGGTAGCATTAATTTCGAGCATCTTCATGAAAGCCTCTTGAACCATGGATGCAGATATAGGTTTACCAATAAATTTCAGGGTCGGCGGGTCTATCGATTCGAAACCGATGTTGATATAGGTATAATAGGGTAGGGAACTTATCTTTTCAAATAATGCACTTTCCGATTTTAGAAAAGAGTCCACGCTTCCAAAAAAGAATAACATAGGAGTGTTTGTGCGTGTGCCTTCAAAGCCAAAAATCCTGCCGGCCTCAGAACCGGTCAGATAGATCAATTCATCCCCGGCTGCCAGTGCGTCATGATTCCCCAAAAACAGGGCGTTATAATTTTCGAGATTGCGACCATAAAGAATTTTTAATTGTCGAATCTGTTCAAGAATATCGGTTCTGGATCGCGCCTGAAATTTTTGCGCCGTTTTAACACAACAAAAGCTGCAATGATAAAGACATCCGTCTGCGATCATAAGAGGGATGATCTCATAATCGACCTGTCGGGTATCCGGTGGCAGAACCGACACCCGCCCGCCTATAATCGCATTCAATCTTTGTGATCGTTCATAGAGTACTTTGTCATCATTGCTTAAAATGAGGGCCATTAAATCTTTGACTTTAGGATGTAACCCATCTTTTCTCGCGCCATATAGATCGCCATACAATTGTGACCAGGCGGCAAAGGCATTCATTATTTTCGGATTTGAGAAATAGTTGATTTCCCAAATCGAGTTGCTCGAATAGGGAAGACAAGGCAAATAATATTCGCCCATCCAGGAAATAATTCCTTTTTCACCGCTGGTGTCACCGAGGGAATAATACACCCAGTCATTACCGTCAGTCCGCTTCAACTGTTCGGCGGGATGAGGCCAATTTACATTAAGACCACGGATGAACTTAATTTCTCCATTTAAATTGAACCGGAATTCGTATTCCGATGTTGTTATCTCTGAATATTTTCCATATCGAAGCGGAAAACTCGACTTTGCAATAGTTCTGGGGGCTTGCTTTTCCACGCTGATAGCGAAGTTACTTGAGTTGGGAGATACCATTTTTTTGCCTCAGTTTGATTCCTGGAACATCTTTTGTATAGGATATTTGGGGCTATTTGGGGTCGGGCCTGTTGGTCCACGACAAGTTATTGAGTGGCACGTTATGACTCCTAGAAATGGGCATTTTCGGGGCCTATAGTCTTTTTTAACCTCGAAAAGAGCCTTATAGTGAGCGGCTCCCGCTTTGAGATGATACCCTTCGCCGTCTTCTATGACCTTTCCCCTTTGGCTCCAAATATGAAATATGGATTAATCCGAATTTAATGCTGGGGGATGAGGGATCGAAGTGCCTTATTCACCGATTCAGGGTTTGGAAAATGTATTTTTACGTCGGGGTCAAGCATAATAGCCCTCCTCCTGGGAAAAATACTGAATCAATTTAGTCCCATCCTTTTTGTTTACTGTGACGGTATGTCCTTCATGATAGGCTTTATAATGCTTTCCCCTAATACCCTTTGACCAATCATACTCTTCCCTCATGGCGATTTCATTTGGATCTTGCTTAGCCTTTTTCATACATTTTCCTTTCACATCGGATTGCTTTGCGACAACCGATTATTCGGATATTATCGTTTTTTTCGGTATACCAGACAACCAGAATCCTTCCTTTCGATGAAAGTTCGATATCAAGATATCGATCTTCTTCAATCGAATGAACAGGATCACCAATTGTGATGCAAACGGATCATTTGAAAATAGTTTTGGCTCCCTCAAAATCAACGCCGTGTTTTTTCAAGTTACGATTTGATTTATTTTTATTCCATTCAAAGGTTGATGCCATACATTATATCCTATTTTTATTGAATTTTGTATATGGAATCTGGCCACGATAAGTTTTTGATTATTTAGCTTAAAAGTTCCAGAAATAGGCATTATCAGGGCCTATATCTTTTTCAATCTCAAAAAGAGCCTTATCGCGAATAGCTCCCGATCTGAGATCATTCACTCCGTCGTCTCCTACGACATTTCCCACCCTCAACTCTAAAGTCCAAGAGTGCGAAAAACGGTCTTTTTACCCTCCAAAAACGCATTATAGGCCACTTTTAAGAGATAGAGTTGACAGTATTCTTTCCCTAATCAAATACTTTGCGTGGCCCGACCCTCTTTGACCCTGTTTGGCATAGCGGTCTCTTCCGCACCACGTACCCTCGGGATGTCCGATCCAGTCGGTCTTCCAGAAAATTTATTTGTTCCTTGCCAGTCTAACTGGTCTCACAGGACCTGTGGTTGTGAGCCAATCATATTTTAGCTCATGGCAGTGGCGGATGAGACGTCGAACGGTCTAGCCGGCTGTCATAGTCCAAAACAAGATAGTACGTCAGTGCATCAAAGTCTCCCAATAAAGTTCAATATTGGGAAGCGGATGGTTATTATGGCTAATTGTGTCCATCTCATGGGGAATGGGATTGATGATTTAACCAAAGAAGATTTAACAGCTCTTCCAGGAATCTTTTTAGCTAGAATTTAAATACAGCCTTGTTTTCAAGAAAATACGATATTGACACTATTTGTTTATCCTGGAATTTCCGTTAAATTAGAAAATAATTTATTTCTAAGCAGAATGGGCGTTAGTTAGCAGTGTTTGAAAAGAGAAATGCGATTACGTCCGACGGCAATATCTCCAAGAAATGAGATTTGAGTGTTGGCGAAGGTCTGGGATGGCTTGGGGGCTTTAAATCGATTCAGTAAAGGGAACAAGTTATGAAGGTATTGATTGTAGACGACGACCGGGCAATAGCCTCTTTTGCCCAATTTTTGTTGGAATATAAAGGGCATGAGGTAAGATTGGCTCTGAGTGGGGCGGAGGGGTATTTGATCTATCTTCAATTCCTTCCGGACCTGGTGATTACAGACATCCATATGCCTGGGGAGAGTGGGCTAGAACTGATAAATCACATCAGGGAGCATGATCCCTTGGTAAAGACCATCTATATGAGTGGTGACTTGAATCATTTCTATCCCCTCCTTGAAGAAGAGAGGACAAAGTATCCCGTTAACTTTTTGGAGAAACCCTTTTCTGGAAAGGAATTGATCGGGCGGGTTTCCCAGTTCGCCCATTAAGCAGACACGGATAAAAGTGGAGAAATACGGGCATACCTTTCCTTAAGATTTACAAAATTAATGACATGGTTTTTCTTCTGAAAGAGAGGAAAAGCCGAAACCATTCAGGTGGCGGAAGCCTTTAGGTTGGTTAAAGCAAATGAATGGTGCATAATGTTCACAAAAGCTTGAAAAGAATTTTATTCAAAATGGTCAACTCAGGTTAATACCCGGAAAGGAGAAAAAGCATAATAATTGGAACAGAAAAAATTGGTGCTTTTTTTTTATGCCTGTTGGTGTTTATTCCTTTCCCTTTATGTGCAGCGGATGGCAATCCTCCAACTGAAACCCAAAACGGGGGATTTTTAGATAATCCGGAATCTTTATTTCTGGAATCGGAGGGGGATTTCGCCCCGGAACAAAAGTGGTTGGCCTATCCCTCGGGGTAAGCGATGGCTGGATGATGTTAGGGGACGGGACACGACATGATCTGGCACTGGTCTCAGTTTCGTATGGTCGGATGATCGGAAAGGTTAAAGGAATGGACCACTGGTATCAAGGCAACTGGGAACTCCGTGGGGAATTATTCGGCGGCATTCAGTTTGATCCGGAAACCCGCTCACTCGTAGGAGTGGCCCCGCACCTGCGATATCATTTTGCAACGGGCACCCGCTTCATTCCTTATATCGATGTCGGGGCTGGCTTGTCTTTCACGGAAATCAGGGAACCGGACCTTGGCGGCCCTTTCGAATTTAACCTGCAGGCCATCACCGGAGTGAATTATTTTTTGCGGAATAACCTGAGCATCAATATCGCCCTGCAATATCTTCACCTCTCGTCAGCCGGTATTTACAAACCCAATCATGGCATAAATGCGCTGGGCTGCTTTCTAGGTGTTCAGCGGTTTTTTTAGAACTAAAAGTCCAAAGAGTAATGACCTGACCTTGGTCCAAGAGCTCATAGCTGACAACTCATAGGGAAAGCAAGAGAAAAGATGAAAAGAACGACAGGTCCTTTTCCTTAAATGGGGTCGGGCCACGACAACTTATTGATTCTCAGTTTTAAACTTTTCAGAAATAGGCGTTTTTAGGGCCTATATCGTTTTTTTTAACCTCGAAAAGAGCCTTTTAAGGAGCGGCCCCGCTCTGAGATGATACCCTTCGCTGTCTTCTACGACCTTTCACCCTTTGGCTTGGCAGGCTATTGATTGCCGGCCGATTGTCGGCTCCTCACCGGCAATCAATAAATCAGGTTGTCTCTGCGACTCTGAGAGCTCTGTGAGAGATAGGCCTTTGTCCGGTTGTAGTCGGTGTGAGTCTGTGGCAAAAAAACATTTGATAAACAACTAATTTATAGACCCAACTTTTCGGCTACATCGGCCAGGCCGAACTTCTCCAGGGTCTGACGAGTCGGAATCCCTGTTTGCAGGTCCCAACCCATGATCTGATAATAGTCATCCTTCATTTTTTCCAGCTCGGCCTCGGAGAAACTTAGTTCGGGCATCAACTTCCCTTCGGGACGGATTCGATCATAGAACCCCTTGGACACCCGGTCATCGTTGCGGGACAGGCCGCATTTACTGGTGAAGGCCCTTTCCAGGTTACGCATCCTCAACCCGGCTTCTATCAGGGCCTCGGCCTGAACGGAGGTGCCTGATCCCAGGGTCATGAATTCAGCCATAACCGCCGCATCAACCGGCAGTCCGATAAAGGAGGTCATCCAGGTGCAGACGCCGGCAATATCCGCCATGTCGGTCCGCTCTTCATCCCGGCGAACCAGGGCGGCCTTACCTTCCGTAACCCGGGGATCGGCGGCCTCCCGGACGCCGACCTCTTTTTCCGCCCGATCCTTATATCGTTTTATCGCTTCATCAAAGGAGAGGTCATCTTTGGCCCGGACATATCTCCTGGCTGAAACGCTGTCCAGGAAAGGTTGTACCTGGGCATCTTCCCCGATGGCCGATACGGCACTGGCCAAGGCCCTGGTTTTAAGAGGGGCGACATGCATGTCGGAAGGCGAGCCCTTGGCGATGATCAAACAGTCTTCAGCGCCATTACCGATCTTCCTGGCCGCGGCCGGGAGCCCATCCGCCAGTAGATCTCCAATCCCTTCCCGATAAGTTATCTTTCGGGCCATGGGTAAAATGGCCTCCGGACTGCCCCAATCCATAATCTGGCCGTCGGTATCCCTGGAAGAGATGATGCCTTTTTCATTTAATTCCATAAGCCAGGCAATGGTGTTAGACAAAGAACGGGCATCCAATCCGTATCGCTGACATTCGACAAAGACCTTCCAGAAGAGCATCAGGTCGGGATTTTGTAAGTCCCAGGTCAAGTCCCCATAGGGACTGCACTTGGCCGTCCCGGCTCCCACCCCCAGAATATTATAGGAATCAAAACAGGCCACCGGGCAGGCGAAACATCCCACTCGGTTGTGGAGGTGTTTCTTTAAAAAATCCCCTTCGCAGATTGTCGTGCATTCCTCGGTGGCGTTTTCCAAAAGCTCGTAGAGGGACCGCATCTCCCGGTCGTGAATCCGGGTCAGCCCGGCCTCATGAAGGTCGTTATAAAAATGGGCTTCCCGGATAGAGGCCAGCAGTGCCCGACACCCTTCCAAAAACTCCCAGGGCTGAGCCACCTTGATCCCCTGCGTTCCCCGCGCGGCAATGGCCTTCAGGTTCTTTGAACCCATAACCGCACCCATCCCGGTTCTGGCGGCCGCGTTACCCGTACCCGAATTAATCGAGGCATAGACCACCAGCCTCTCCCCTGCCGGCCCGATAGATACCACCTTGGCCGCCGGGTCCCGCAATTCCTGCCTCACCATTTCCGGCGTCTCATAGGTGTCATGGCCCCAGATCGCCGAGGCATCGCGGATCTCCACTCGATCGTCCCGAATGGACAAATAAACCGGTTCTTCAGCCTTCCCTTCAATCACCAGATGGTCATACCCGGCGAATTTCAACTCCGAACTCAGGTATCCGCCCATGCCCGAATCGCCCAAGGCCCCGGTCACCGGTGATTTGGCCATTACATCCGTCCGACAGGCCCCGGGAAAGGGTGTGCCGACCAGAGGGCCAGCTCCAAAGATAAGGAGATTGTCCGGGTCCAGGGGCTTCGTGGCCTGCCCGACGCCGTCAAAAAGGATCTTGAGGTTGATGGCCTTGCCGCCGGTGAAGCGCTCCGCATAAGGTTCGACCGGCTCGCGGCGAATCTTCCCCTCTGTTAAATCGACTCTAAGAATCCAGCCTCCCCGCAGGTATCCCATCATCGTCCTCCTTTTCCCGGGACACTATCCGTCAGCCCTTCCGCTTCCAAAATGCCGGCCAGCCTTTCAACCCTTTTCGGATTGCCGGTCCGGTCATTGTCCTCCAGGGTTAAACAATCCGAATGGCACAAGGAAATACATTGAGGCCGGCCCTGGCACAGGTCACAGGAGATGAGCAGATTGGTCAGTTGGTCCAGGGAAATACACCCCGCCGGACAGGCCTCGACACACATCCCGCACCCGGTGCATTTCTCTTGATCAAAGGTTAAAGGGGAGCCCTCGTTTTCGCGCCAAATGGCTTCGGTCGGACAGGCCTCCAGGCAAGAGGCTTGCCGGCACTGCTGGCAAACCAGGGGCAGGGAAAAAACCAGCCCGCCTCTCTCCCGACGGATTACGCGAATGGCCGACTTTTCAGGGTTGCACTCCCCAAAATGATAAAGCGAACAGACCACTTCACAGGTTCGGCAACCCGTGCATACGGAATGATTTACAGCGATGAATGGTGACATGATCGATCCCCCTTTATGGGAACTGGATAAGGAAAAATAATTTGGAAAGGATATTTAGACTAAACGAAACGCTTAATCGTTATTTTAAAAACTCAAAAAAAAAATTTTCCAATAAGCATGGGACCGAAGCCAATAATCCAGTTTCAAACCAGCCGTCGTCTTAGATTAAGATGATTTAGAAAATCGGATTTGTCAAGGCCAAACGGGAAAGGCCGGGCCCCCATCATCCTTCAATTTCATTGACCTCGGTGTTCCTTTAATTTATACTCCTACCATTAAAAAGGTCTATTAAAAACATCAAGAAGATTCAAAGAAGTTACCCTAAGCCCTTTTTTGGATTAAACATCCTGGAGGAAAAATTGAATATCGATTACACCGGCCTGCCCAACGGCAGATTTACTGTTCAGGCCCAGGAGTCCATTGTTTTCGGTCAACCGGCTGGCAAGGCCCTTTTGACTGAGGCCGAACGTTACGGTTCGAAGCGGGTATTTGTGATCTCGACCGGCTCGTTGGGTCGTCTGGAAAAAGGTCCGCTGCAGGGGATCCTTTCTGACCTGGGGTCTCGTCTTGTTGGAACCTACACGGCGATCCGGGCCCACAGCCCCCGCGAAGACGTCATCGCCGCGGCTACCGCCGCCCGCACTGCCAAGGCGGATTTATTGGTCGCCGTCGGCGGCGGCTCGGTGATTGATGCCACCAAGGCGGTACAGATGTGTCTGTGGCTCGGGCTCACCAGCGTGGAATCGATGGAGCCTTATCGCGGAGGCGCCGCGGCCGACATCCGCCGCAAAATCGAACCGCCGGAAAATCCGATCCGCATGGTCTCCGTCTCGACTACGCTTTCGGCCTCGGAGTTCACCTCCACCTCCGGCGTTACCGATACCAAGGCCAATGCCAAGCAGTCCTTTACTTATCGTTTGCTGGTGCCCCGTTCGGTCATTCTCGACCCGGCGGCGACGCTCAATACACCGGAGTGGCTTTTATTCTCCACCGGCATCCGCTCGGTGGATCATGCGGTGGAGTCCTATTGCTCGCCCCTGGCCAACCCGGCGACCGAGGTCCTCTCCCTCCAGGGCCTTCGCCTGCTTTCCCGGGCCCTTCCCAGGATCAAGGCCGAACCGCATAGCCTCAAAGCCCGGCTCGATGCCCAGTTCGGCATGTGGCAGGCCATTGCCGGCTCCGCGGCCGGTGCCGGTTCGGGTGCCAGTCACGGCATCGGTTATGTACTGGGGGCGACATTCGGCGTGGCCCACGGTCATACCTCCTGCGTCATGCTGCCGGCCGTGTTGCGCTGGAACTCGGCCGTTAACCAAGATCGCCAGCGGGGGCTGTCTGAAGCCATGGGATCGCCCCAAAAACCGGCGGCGGACCTCGTGGCCGAGTTGATCGCTTCCCTTGACCAGCCAGGGTCTTTACGGGCCGTGAATATCAAGCGTGAGAACTTCGATGAGATCGCCGAACGGGCCATGACCTACGGGCCGGTGCGGATGAACCCGAGGCCGATCAAGAGTCCGGCCGATGTGAAGGAAATTCTCGAACTCGCCTGGTGAGAATTAGATGCTTTTTATTTGGGCTTTTCGAGTAACTCGATCATCATTCCCCGGGCGGACTTGGGGTGAATGAATACATTAGCCCCTTTGGCTCGCGCTTCGGCCTCGGCGTTGATGAGGCGGATACCTTTCTTCTGTAAGGTCTGAATGGTTTCCTCCAGATTCTCGACTTCCCAGGCCATCATATAGACCCCCTCACCGCGGTTCTTAAGGAATTGCGCCAACGGCCCTTTATCGGGATCCAACGGTTCAATGAATTCAATAAAAGCGTCCCCCAGGGGGAGCAAAGCATTGCGAATCCCCATCTCAGGCATCTCACCCGATCTGGATGGGGTAAGGCTGAAATTTTCCGAAAATTCTTTCACCGCATCATCAACACTTTTGACCGCGACATGGACGGCCCTGATTCTGCTAAACATCGGCTTCTCCTTATTCTGAGGTTTATCCTGATGCTATTTTTTACTCTCAAAATATGGAAGGCGGAAGAGGAAAGTCTCCTTTATTCCCATAAACTCTTTGGCACTCCCAACTTGTATCCCTTCATCAAGTCTTCATGTTATGGTAAATGTTCCAGATCCTCTAAGTCTTTATGTCTGCCGGCTGCGTTTTTATTTTTTTTTAGGTCCTGAAGAGAAATAAGATTTATTTGAATCCCTTCAATCTCAACAAGTTCCCGATTAGAGTAACATTCATTGAAATCCACTCCAGAGGCGCTGGTGATTATTTCAAGCCGTACCGGAGGAACACCCATCCGAATTACTTTGTTCGTTTCTATGAATAGTTTTTCTGAAAGATCTTCTACGGGCACCCCAAAATCATGAAAGGCTGCGGCAACTTTTTTAGAATTAGGTTCGCTTATTTCAATCCAAATGTCCATATCACCGGTTGCCCGCGGGTATCCATGGTAACCCACAGCGTAACCTCCGACAAGAAGATACCGGACATCATGTAAGTTCAGCAACCTCAAGAAATCTTTGAAGTCTGGATGTAACTCTATCTTGGCCATAAACCATCCTTCTATTAATCTCGATAGCTTCAATTCGTTCAATGGGGGTTTTTGCTATCCAATATCTCTTTTCTTCTTCGATGTCATTTAGACGGGTAACCTCAATCTTTTTTTTATCAAGACGTGGAAGTTTATCCATGTAGCCTGTCCTCCAGAATTTATTCCCGCTACAACAAGTGTAACTTATTATAAAAGATAAATATTTTCTTTACAATTCATTTTTCAAGATTAGTCCCGGAAGTCCTTCCTGAGTTTTAGCCGCCGCAGGTCAAGAAAAAATCTGTCGTTGAGGTGGTGCTTGTATTGAATCCTTTCTTTTGTTATCATCCGCAGAATTGTTAAGATAAACGGAAATGGAATATAGATGCCGGAACCTTTCCTGAAAGAACAGGATCAGCAGTCAACTTCTCTCCTGCGAGTGCTGGCTGAAGAAGTATTTTCACGAACAGCCGGGGCAGCTTTGCAACCGGGCAACAAAATCAAAATCCTGAAAGACGCCAAAGAGAATTACCCGGCCTGGATCGAGGCCATTTCCGCCGCAAAAAAGTACATCCATTTTGAATCCTACATTATATTTGAGGATGATATCGGCAATCAATTCGCGGACCTCCTGATCGCTAAAGCCGTGGAGGGGGTAAAGGTTCGGGTCATATATGACTGGTTGGGAGCGGTGCACAAGACCTCTCGGCATTTCTGGAGCAGACTCAGAACCGCCGGAGTGGAGGTGCGATGTTTTAATCCTCCCCGAATCGACAGCCCCCTCGGATGGCTTACCAGAGATCACCGAAAGATGATTTCCGTAGATGGACGCCTCGCTTTTGTTACCGGCCTGTGTGTGGGACAAAAGTGGGTTGGATATCCGGAGCGGTCGATTGAACCCTGGCGCGATACGGGTTTGGCAGTTGAGGGCCCGGCAGTGGCTGATATAGACCTGGCCTTTGCCGAAGTATGGGGGGCAACGGGTGAACCGCTCCCGGAGAACGAACTGGTAGAGCCGGAGGCCATTCCCGCGGCAGGCCGTATTGCCGCGCGGGTAGTAGCCAGTTTGCCTAACACAGCCGGCCTTTATCGACTCGATCAGCTGATTGCCGCCCTGGCCTGCAACTCCTTGTGGCTCACCGATGCCTATTTCGTCGGGGCAACCCCCTATATTCAAACGCTGCGGTCGGCGGCCCTTGATGGCGTGGACGTGCGGCTGCTGGTCCCCGGAAGTACGGATATTCCTGTTCTGCGCGCCATATCCAGATCAGGCTATTATCCGCTTCTCGAGGCCGGCGTCAGGGTCTTTGAATGGAACGGTCCGATGATGCACGCCAAAACGGCGGTCGTGGATGGGCGATGGGCGCGAGTAGGATCAACAAACCTCAATTTGGCGAGTTGGTTCGGAAACTACGAACTGGACATCGCTATTGAAGATGAGGGTTTTGCCCAGGCGATGGAGGAAATGTTTCTGGAGGATTTGACCCGGACGACTGAAATCGTTCTGAGCGAACATAGAGTCCGCCCGGCGCAAAAAAATCCACGATGGTCCCAGACGCGAAAAAAATTGGGTACAGGGAGTGTGAGCCGCGCAGGGGTCGGCGCGATTCGCCTCGGGAGCGCGGTAGGCGCCGCGATCACCAACCACAGGATACTGGGTCCGACGGAAGCCAAAATAATGCTTTTCATAAGCATCATTCTTCTTGTCCTCTCGGCCATCTCCGTAATTTGGCCGAGGGTGATCACCATCCCGGCCGCGTTTTTCGGTACCTGGTTGGCCATTTCTCTGGGGATCAGGTCCTATAAACTGTATATCAAGCGGACTCGGACGAGGGAGGAACTGTCGGACAAGGAATGATCTCTTTTTTTTGCCACAGACAACTGCAGGACAGGAGTAAGACGACTTGTCTTCCTCCTACCGTCAGGCCCTGCGGGCGTAAATTCTATCCTCTCAACCGCAATGAAAAAAGCGAAGTCTAAATTTTGATCTTTGAGTTTTTCTATCAGCTATGAGCTTTGAGCTATTGGCTCCTTTCTCTGCGTCTCTGAGAGCGCTGTGAGAGAGGTGCCTTTGTCCGGCTTTTGTCTGAGCGAGTCTGTGGCAAAAGGCATTTTAAAAACAGCTATAATGTTACGGAAGTCTTTATTTCAATATCCAATCAGCTTACATCCTTGAATCGAGGTTCCCTTTTTTCCAGATTGGCTTTGACGGCTTCCACCTGATTCGGTTGGCCGATAACGGATCGTTGAAGTGCCGCTTCAAGTTTTAAACCCTCTTCCAGGCTAAGGACTCTGGAGGAATTTAAAAGTTTCTTTCCGGCCCTGATAGCGTCGGGGGATTTGGAGGCGATCTCCCGAGCTAATTTCATGGCCTCCCCGTGAGGGTCTTCACTGACCCGGGTAGCCAGACCCAGTTCGACAGCTTCCTTTCCGGAAATGACACGACCGGTAAAAGTCAATTCTTTAACCACATCCAATCGAACCAGATGGCGCAAGAGTTGAGTCCCGCTCATATCCGGAACCAGCCCCCATTTAATTTCCAATACCGACAAACGGGCGTCCGGGGCAACGATACGAATATCCGCACCCAGGGCTACCTGGAGTCCTCCGCCGTAGGCTACTCCGTGCACGGCGGCAATGACCGGGACCGGAAGCACCTGCCAGATAAAGGCGACCTGTTGGGCGAAATTGGCCGGGCTCTCCTTGTCCGTTTCGAAAATTCCTTGCCCCAATTTCTCAACGTTTGAATCGGTCATGGCCTGGAAACTCATAAAGTCCAAACCGGCGCTGAAGGCCTTTCCTTCACCGGACAGAACCACCGCCCGAAGGGAATTGTTGGCCGCCAGCTCTTTCCCCGTTTTGGTCAATCCCTCGAACATGGCCGGGTCAAGGGCATTCATTTTGTCCGGACGGTTCATCCGGACATCGGCCACCCCGTCGGCCATTGAATAAACAACTCGGGCAGACATGTTCATTTCTCCTTTTGTAACAATTTAGGATTTTGAGAATTAAGTCTTTTCAAGACAGCGTTAGAGTCAAAATCCCCCTCAATCCCCCTTTTTCTAATCCAGCCAACGGCGGGACTCCCTTTGAAAAAGGGAGGTCGGGAGGGATTTAATGATACCTCCTTTTTTCTTCATTTATCGTTTAAGCCAGTTGATCCAGCCGTTTTTTGGCCTCCGCGGCTTCCTTCATGATCCGCTTCATCAGGTCGGCAACGGTGGGGATGTCGTCGATGAGACCGATGACCTGCCCCATGGGATAAATTCCCTCACTCAGATCGCCGCTGTTCCAACCTTGAAAACTTACCTTGCCACTGATCATGGGAGCCAATTCTTCCAGAGAGGCCTTTCGCCCTTCCATTTCGATGATCTTTTCGGTCCAGGGGGTTCTCAAGACCCGGGCCGGATTCATCAGGGATTCCATGACCAGAACGGTTCCTGTTTCTTCGGATTCCACGATCTTGGCTTTGGCCGCCGGATGGAGAGGACACTCCTGGGTGGCCAGAAAACGGCTCCCCATGTTGACCCCCTCTGCGCCCATGGCCAGGGCCGCTAAAAAAGTCCGTCCATTTCCGAAACCACCTCCGGCAATCAGGGGGGCCTTGATTTTAGCTGCGGCCTTGGGGATTAAAATCAAGGAAGTGACTTTTTCCATACTGGGATGGCCGCCGCACTCGGTACCGACGATGGAGACGATGTCCACCCCCATGCTATCGGCTTTGACGGCATCCCGGACCCGGGCGCATTTATGAATATGGACCAACCCGGCCTTGGAAATCATCTCCCGGTAAGGTTGGGGGCTGCGGCCGGCGGTTTCCAGAATCTTTACTCCGGCCTTGATGATGGTTTCCAGCATCTCTTCTGGCGGTTTGGGCATAAGGGACGGGAACAGGGAAATGTTCACCCCGAATGGTTTTTTGGTCAATCCTCTCGTTTTCTCGATAGCCTCGGTCAACTCCTCCGATGTAGGATAAATGGCAGCGGCCAGGCAGGCCAGTCCGCCGGCATTGGCCACGGCGGCTACCAACTCGGGTTTGCTTATGGACATCATGGTTCCACATTGGATCGGATATTCTATTCCTAACAACTCGGTCATTCTGGTTTTAAACATTGAGCCTCCATTCTTTGTTCGTCATTTATTTATTTTTACAAGCACCATATCAATTTAGATTTTTGAAATAAATGTTCCCACCGCAAAGCCGCAAAGAACGCAAAGAGAAATATTCATTGATTGCCGTGAGGGGCCGGCAATCAATAACCTTCGCTTATCCTCGGTAATTACTTGGCCGGAGGCCAAGGCTGTTATATTCAATCCCGTCTTTCATGGGATTGAATAAAGCTAAATATCTTTGCGATCTTTGCGCCTTTGCGGTGAATAAGGTTTTTTTTCAAAAACCTGAAGTGTTACCAAATATCTAATTTTCCTGGATCGCTTTTAATATTTCCCCCAGGGCATTACGGGCGATGGCCCTCATTTCATCATCCGTCCTGTCCTGGATGGGATGAGGCACAAACACGGCCGCCGGATCAAATCCCAGGGCCCTGGCTTGCGACTCTCCGGCCTGCTTAAATTCTGCTGAAGCAACATAAACGCCGGCCACGCCCCGTCCTTCCAGATCAACGATGTCGTGCACACTGCACGACGTGCAAGACCCTCAATCGGCCAGGGCTTCAATCACCACTTCACATTGGGACCTGATCTCCTGTTTAAGCTCCAGGGGGGCCACTCTGGCAAAGGTGGGTTTTTGATACCGACGGACTTTCAGTCCTTGTCCGGTAAGCTGTTTCTCCACTTCATCCAAAAAGATGTCTCCCCGGGGTTTGGAAATATTCAGCAGCCCGATAGTTATCCCCTTCAGATCGTCAGGGCGCTTTACCCGTTCCCGCATCTCCGGCGACCGCTCAGCCGTGGGGTCCAGTAAAACGGTTGTTTGATTCATTTTCGAACCTCCTTGGTTACAAGCTGGCTTCCTCTTGGGCCGCTGGCCACCCAGCCGCCGATAATGGCTGAAAACTTTCCGGCAGTACCCCCGGCATAAACAAGAGTAAGACCACCTGGCCGAAATTTGGGAAAGGTCATGTCCTTCATTTCTTCAGGGATTCCCTCGGCAATCCCCTGGGCCCCGCGCACCAGCTCTTTACCGGGGACTTGAAGCCAGGTGTCCAATTCCTTTTTTAACCGGGCCTTGGTCCAACCGGCCTGCCGGAATATCTGACCGTGTTCCGGTGAGATCACCAAAAGGGCATCGGCGGCCAGGGGGATTTTGGGATGGGCCACGGTCCGCAGGCACAAGGCCAAGGACCGGGCCAGGGATTCGGGTGTCCGGGAAAGCTGGTCCACCACGGCCTGAACCCCGTCTCCGGCAAAAAGGCTTACTGTGGAGGCCCCTTCCGGAAATCCCCGTTCCACAGAAAGGGGCTCCCAGGGGGAATCTAACTCGTCCTCGGCGAAACAAAAGGTATATTTTCCGGGATTACCCAGGACTGCCCGATCGATCTCTCCCGGCCTTCCGCCTCCTACATTTCGGACTATCAACTGGAGGGCCCGACCGATGGTGGCATTGGCCCGATTCCCTTGACCGAGGGCATTGACCCCGGAGTTCATTCCGATGGCCCGGGTAACGGGGCCGTTGACGATCACCACCGGACCGGAAAAATAAGTTGTGGCCAGAAGACCATGCAAACAGAACTCATCCAAACAGGCCGCTTCCACGGCTGCCAGCACAACCGGCAGATACTCCGGTTTACATCCGGCCATGACGGCATTGATGGCCGCTTTTTCCACAGTACAGGGCGCCTGGTTGGGGGGAATGATTCCCACTAATTCATCCGGGGATCTTGAGGTTCCTTCCAGCATGCGTACCACACGGACTTCAGTGGGCGGCACAACGGGCAACCCGTCTGTCCATCCCCGGGAAAAACAGGTTTCCATCTCGTCTTCCAAGGGTGGCGAGGTTATGCGCCGTGAAGCCAGATGAATACCTCCGAAGCGGACCGCCAATTCCTCCACTATTCCGGGTTCGCAATTTTTGGAACCGCAACCCGGTCGAAAAGGGGGAAGCCCTTCTCCCAGTCCTTTGATTCCGGTCATGGCCCGCCATTCTTCCCGGTCCCAGCCGACGGTTCGCCCGATCTCCCGGCCGTTTTTCAGACTAATCAAGGTGGGGACGGTTTCAATTTGGAAATGGCAGGACTTTTCCAGTAAGGTATCGTTGACGACACCCGGTATTCCTTCCGGAAAACCAGGGTCATCCTGGGTAAAGATAGAAAGCGATTTATCACCTTTGGAAATGGCTTTCATAACCGGCACAATCATCGTGCAGGTAGCGCAATCCTTTTTACAAAACAGAATCAATCCGTCCGTTAGTTTCTCCATGGCTTTCCCTTACTGTTTGGTCAATGAAACCTTTAACTGAAAACGGAACCCCCAAACAGATATGATGAACATGAAACAGGTCGTCACCCCTTCTGGCGAATCCCGGGTCCAGGAGATTATAATTACTTAAAAACACTGAATTCCGGCTGGAGTCTTTCCCGCACTTGATGCGGGACCGGAATGACCTGATTTCGGTTTTGGCGACTTTTGTGAGTCCATCAGGTATAAGGGGTTCATTACCTTCGGGACACCGCGGCTTTTATGGCTTCCCGCAGGGCCTTTCCATCTTTCGGGGGTTCAAGAAAACCGGGTTTATTGACCATGGCAATGGCTTCGGTCGGGCAGCCGGTGGCGCAGACGGCACACCCAAAACAGCGGTCGAGGTTTACCATCGGGAGATCATTCTCTCCCATGGTCAAGGCCTCGGGCGGGCAGCGATCGATACAAGTGCCGCAGGCCGTGCAAACATCGGCATCAAATCGAGGTTCGAAACCCGAATTGAAATACAGGCCAGGTTTGGCCTTGGCCAGGACATTTTTTACGGCAAAACAATGCCAGCGGTCGCAGTTGCAAATAAAACCGATATCCTCGGTCATATTCTGACTCATGTGAATCAACCCGGCCTCTTCGGCCCGATCCAGTACCTGGCGAGCCTCTTCCTTGGTCACTTGCCGGCCGCCTAATCTTTCTATGACATATTGGGCCATAGGTCCGAATTGCATACAGACATCATTGGGCATCCCATGGATATCTTCCCCCTGCAACAGCGCCGCGTGCCGACAATAACAGGTGCTGATAGCAATAGGGTCGTATTTGTCGATAAAGGTTTGAACCTGGTCATAGGTGTGGACCTGGTTGTCGACCTGCACTACGGCATCGACAGTGATGACCCTGATCCCGGGAAAATCCGGTCCCGAACGATCCGTTTTTTGATCATAAGCCTTTTTATAGGCATAAATGAGCTTGGCTATTTTTTTGTCGCGCTCGGTGGTTTTCCCGGGCATGAATTGAAATTCCAATATGCCGGGCATAAACCTGGCCGCCTGGTAATATCGGGTTTGATCCACTTTCAAAGTCGTACAAAGTCCTTTGTCGGCCATGGCCTCGAGGATCTTCTCGATCTCTCCCTCGTCCCGGCCCATGGCCTCGGCCAGGCCCTTGGCCGTAAAGGGACCCCTGGGCATGGCATTGTTGACTTCCGCTTCCTGAGGGGTGAATAATTCTTCCACCAGGGAAAAGAACTCGGGAATATCCATTCCGGCATATCCTCCTCCGCGCCTGGTCATGACTGTAAGTAAATGCTGGTAGACTTCCTGACTCATCTTCATTTTCTCCTTAAGGTTTTTTATTATTGGGCGACGATGAACCCAGAATGCGTTCAAAAATCATCCGATCAAAGATTTTATAGGGAACAAGGCTTTTGGAAACCTTCATCTGCATCAAAGTGCCTTCCCAACTATTGAGGATGAAATCCGTGCTTTCCTCAACATCAATCGAATCGGGTATTTTGCCCTGTTGCCTGGCTTGAGCCAGATGGGCGGCCAGATTCTTTTTAATATCAATAAAGGCCTGATTCAGTTTTTTTCTGAAGGCAGGATTCCGGCCTCCCATTTCCTGGGACAGGTTGCCGATGGGGCAACCGCCTTTGAAATCGCTACGCTGGAATGATTCCGCCTGCCCTTTAAAAAGATGTCTAACCTTTTCCAGGGGGGAGAGTTTTTCGTTCCGGTAAAACCCCTGGGCATTGGATTCCAAATATCCTGCAAAGAGGTCAATAAGCTGCAGGCCGAAGTCCTCCTTGTTTTTGAAATAAAAATAAAATGATCCCTTGGGGACTTTGGCTTTTTCCAATACTTCGGCCAGCCCGGTATTAAAAAAGCCTTTTTGCAGGACAATTCCCGCACCGGCTTTCAGAATGCGTGTTTTGGTGTCCGTTTTCATCTTTGCTTAATCAGCGGAGAGGCTCTGTCTGGCGGCGAGATAGGCCGGATCATCAATATCCATAACCCTCAGAATATGCTTGAAGCCCACTTCTTTGATGGGTTTCAGGATATTCCTTCCCTTGTTCATGGTTTTGGAAAAGGCTATGACCTCCTTCATCAGGTCATCAAGATGACAGGCCTTAAATACCGCTTTGTGGGCCTCCAGTTCCGCGGCCGTGTAACGTTTGCCGGTCAACTGGGCTTCCAGAGAAAGATGACCGGGCAGGGCTTTCTTAATGAGGGCGTCCATACCCGGCATAAAGGGGATATGGATGTCGACCTCAGGAAAGCAGAAATAGCCGCGGTCGGTACGCATAAAGCGGAAGTCGAAAGCGCAAGCCAGGATGGCCCCCCCGGCAAAGGCGTGGCCGTTGATGGCGGCAATGGTGATCAGGGGATAGGTTAAAATGCGGCGAAGGACGTCCATAATCCGCATGGAAAACCGTGACCCCGTTTCCGGGTTTTCGGCCACGGCGGCCCGCAACCAGTCCAGGTCTATCCCGTTGGACCATATTTTGGAGTCGGCGCTCTTAACCACCAGGACGGTGGCCGGTGTTTTATTTTCGATTTCATCCAGAATGTTTAAAAAGGCCTCCAGGAAGGAGAGGGTGAAGCGGTTTTCACCGCTTTTCATCGTCAACACAGCCACATGTTCATCCAGCTGATACTCGAATAGGTCCATCGGTAAAATATCCTTTCTATTTTTTAATGATGAGTTCGTTAAAAGTCGTCACCCCGGCGAAAGCCGGGGTCCAGGAAATTTATAACCAGTTAAAAACACTGGATTCCGGCTGGAGTCTATCCCGCGCTTGATGCGGGGCCGGAATGACGAATCCGGGCTTCCGGCGACTTTTTGCGAAGTTGGCATTTATTGAGTTACAGTTTCATTGAACCGTTCCCGGTCTGTTGACAACCCGCTTTTCAACATGTAGACGATTTCATCTCAAATGGTTTATGGGGAATAGTAGACCGGTCGTCTACACCTGTCAAGTTGTTTTTAGACTTTCCTTCTCCTTTTGTTTTTAATAATGCTGTTTTTAATAATGCTTGACAGGCAACCCCTTCCTGGTTATAATACCTTCATTATCAGTTGGAAGTTCTTGTCAATAGCTCCGGAAGCCGAATCGATCAGGCCCTGCCTGGGGCACAAAAGCCAAGTGCTAGCGGACAGTTTTACAGCCTGAGCGGCGGTTTCACCGGCAACCCCTCCGTATTCATCCTAAAGTCCTCCAAATTTATTATCAACCAGCCGGATCATTCCATTGGGCGGAACTTTACCTTTCGAGGAAAGCCGACCCGAGGAAAAAGGAGATCTATGTCATTTTCATCTTTTGCACTTCACCCCCAACTATTAAAGGCCCTTGAAGAAAAGGGTTTTCATCAGCCCACTCCGATTCAGGAACTGGCCATCCCCGCCCTGCTACAGGGCAGTGATGTCATGGCTTCGGCCGTCACGGGAAGCGGCAAGACGGCCGCCTTTTTACTTCCCATCCTCCATCAACTGATCGGACAGCCCCGGGGAAAAACCAGGGTACTGGTTCTGGTACCCACGCGGGAACTGGCCGTGCAGATTGCCGAGCATCTGCATGATCTGGCTTTGCATACCGCGTTGAAAGGCGCCGCCGTCTACGGAGGAGTCTCACCCGTTCCGCAGGAACAGGCTTTTAGAAAGGGAGTGGATTTTGTGATTGCCACGCCCGGACGCCTCCTGGACCATATGCGCAACAAATACGCCAAACTGGAGGGGTTAAGTCATCTTATTCTTGACGAAGCCGATCGTATGCTCGATATGGGATTTCTCCCCGACATCCGTCGTATTCTGGACGGCATTCCGAAGAACCGTCAGACCCTTTTCTTTTCGGCCACACTTCCTCCACCGATTGTTGCCCTGGCCAGGGAGATGCTCAATAACCCGATTGCTCTCAATATCACGCCGAAACCGATACCGGCCTCACAAATCACCCATGTGGCCTATCCCGTGCCCCATGAATTAAAATCAACCCTTCTGCTCGCCCTGCTTAAACAGAGTGCTACTAAGAGCGTCCTGGCCTTTACCCGGACCAAACACCGGGCCAACCGGCTGGCCGACTTTCTTGAAAAACACGGGGTCTCCTGTGCCCGGATACACGGCAACCGTAGTCAGAGTCAACGGACCGAGGCCCTGGCCGGATTCAAACGGGGGAGGTTCCGGGTCCTGGTGGCCACGGACATCGCCGCCCGGGGGATCGATGTGGAGGCCATTGGTCTGGTCTGCAACTTCGATGTGCCCCACCTGGCTGAAGAATACGTTCACCGGGTTGGCCGGACTGGCCGGGCCAGCGCTTCAGGGGATGCCTGCACCCTGGTTTCACCTGATGAAGAGCACACTTTCCGATCTATCGAACAGAATCTTGGACGGCGAATGCCCCGGGAGACGGTCCAGGGATTTGATTATAAGAAGAGGCCATCGGAACGTTTCGAAATCCCTCTTAACGAGCGGATTGCCGCTATCCGGACCCGGAAAGCCGGGGAACGGGCCCGCCACCAGGAAAAAGAGGAATCGAGAGGCCATAGACCAACCAGGGCGAATGGTTCGGTGTCCAAAGAGGTCTCCCAACCCGGATTTGCCCGCGAGCACCGGGGAAACAGCACCATTTTCGGATTTTCCAAGGGGAAAGGAACGGCCTTAAGACGGCCTTCCCTGCAGGATCGATCGCGGTAGGCATCAGGCATTCAAACCTCTGTAATTAATAAGCGGAGAATCCATCATATTTTTGTAGGGGTCGGTTTAAATCCGGCCCCTACAGGGTGGGGGAGAACCTATTTATACCTTTACCGAAAAGAGGCAGTGGGTTGAACTTAGGAGAGGTTATTGAGTTTGACAATAACCCGTGTTAGATTATAATCGTCCTCAAAAATATCCCTATTGGAAAAGGAGACATCATGGATACAGAAAAGATAATGGATAATTTATTTAAGGAATTGGGGGTGGCCTTGAAGGCCATATCTACCGCCAAAACCGTAGAAGACAAAGTGGCCTACAGCGAAATTATTAAAAATTTAAGTGAATCCCTGGGAATTTTTCTGGATTTGGCCACCACGATCATGGAAGACGAAATCGAAGACTAACCTTATCACGATCCGTTTTAATACATTTAAGTTATGCATCAATTTAGCTTTTTGAAAACTGTTTTCACCGCAAAGGCGCAAAGAGCGCCAAGAGGAACTTTTATTGGCTGCCGGTGAGGGGCCGGCAATCAATACCCTTCTCTACCCACCAGGTAATTATTTGGACGGAGTCAGAGCTGTTTTATTCAATCCCGCCTCTCACGGGATTGAACAAAAATGATTCTCTCTGCGTCCTTTGCGTCTGGTTTATTGTTGTCAAGAGTTTTTTAAATATTATTAAACAAACTGGTAACTATCTTAGAGTGACACCTTGCCCAACTCTGGTAATTTGAGAGTCTCAACAGAGCTCTAACCTTGCTTTATTGGGGTTAAGGTGCAAGCGGAGAGTTATTTAAGCTCTGCGAGAAGGTCGACTTAGTCGCCTTAGATGCCGCAAACGATAATCTCTCCGCTTACACGCTAAGAAGGTCTAAGCAGCCAGTTTTAACGTTGCTCCTTTTGAATAATTTTCCATATATTCGTTATGATCACGCACCAAGGCAAAAATAACACCGAGAAGCTTCCGGGCAATGGCTACCAGGGCCTTGATCTTGGGCATTCCTTGATCCAGATGCCTTTGATAGGCCGTATGCATCACTCCCCCTTTTCGAACCGTATTGATAGCGGCAAAAAAGAGGATTTTCCTAAGAAGCGACCGGCCTCTTTTGGATATATGACGATTCCCTTGGTGCCTTCCAGAACTGATTTCAAAGAGGTTCAGTCCGGCCAACTTCAGGACTTCAGCCAGCGTATGAAATTTACGAAAATCCCCGACTTCTCCAATCAGTCCGGCGGTGGTAACCTCTCCTATCCCTTTCAAGGACAGAATCGAATGACTATAGGGGATCTCGGGAAGAAGGGCCGCCATCTCCTGTTCCGCCTTCTCAATAAACTGGTCAGAAGATTCAATCTCAGAAAGAAGTTCTCGTATCTCAAAAAGAATCGCCTTGCGGCCTTCTTGAAGACCTACGGAATGGCCAGCGGCCGCATAAAGGGCCGGGGCTCGCTCTTTATCCAGCTTCCCTCGGCTAACCCGTCTCAGCGTGGCCCTCAAGGTCCCAAGACCACATTGGATAATATCTTCCGGGCACGGATAATGCCGCAACAGATATTGGGCACTGCGGGTTTTAATATTCTTCATCACTTGCAGAAACTCGGGGAAGACAATAAAGACCAAATCCTGAATCTGGTTCAAAAGGCCCGTTCGTCTTCGTATGGCTCTCTCCCTGGCATGGGTCAGTCGGCGAAGTTCAGCTGCCGCGCCTTCGGGAATGACCACGGTAAGGGCATGACCCAGCTCAATAATATCCGCAATGACTTTGGGATCTTTCCTATCCGTCTTATTGGGCGAGTTACCCTGGACTTCCTTCAACTTCTTCGTATGCATAGGATTAACCTGAACCAGTGTCACCGGCCGTTTCATCAGAAAATGTTGCAAGGGTTCTCCATAAGACCCGGTGGATTCAAAACCAACCACGATTTCTTCCAAGTGATTGGCCTCTTTGGCCTCAACCATCCGATTCCAAAATTTCGTAAATCCTTGATCATTATTGAAAAACTCAAAAGGTTTGATTTCCGTCCGGTCTGGACAGCGGCCATATCCCATATTGGTCGTTTTGCCTATGTCCACGGTACCGATAAGGGTTTTTTCATTGACCTTCTTAAGTTTTTTTGTTTCAATCTTATTCATGGCTATACTCCTTTCCTTGGTTTGGGTTTAACCAACTTGCAAATTGGACCTCAAATCAAGAAAGAGTATAGCCTTTTTTGTACGGCTTAACTACTTTCTAAAATATAGCAAGCTTTGCGGTGAATAAAAATTCTTTTTTCAAACAAAAGTGTTACTAAGTTACCAGAGGCGAAGGATGACCTGGTCGCCTACTTTTTCTCCACGGGCCTTTTCCATGTGCCTCAGGGAGGCGAATTCCCGTTCCAGTTCTTTAGGAGTGATGTTCAACTCCCGGCAGAGGATATCCGATCTGACTCCGCCGTTTTCCTTTAAATAGGCCAGAATTTTTGCCTGGAGTTCGTTGAACTGATCGCCGGAGCCCATTTGTTCCAGGCGCTTGGCGGAATGAACCGCCCAGGGGTCGCAGGCCTTCAGGGGTGATAAGGCATCCATATAACAATCCTCGCACAAGGTTTGGCCGAGCAGGTCTCTTTCCTCGCCGGTATCAATGGCCTGACCACATTTTTGGCAGTGCATAAAATAACCTCCTTAGACATAATAGGTCGTAAAGTCATCAAAACTGTCAACGGCGGGGCTGAAGTCAGTCTCTCGGCGGGATTAATGGAAATAGACTTTTGACGACTTATTACGAGTTTGCAAGGTTTGAGCATATCAAATATTGATAGGGATGGCAAATCCCTTTTCCAATCGCTTCCTCTTGAGCCTCCCCAGGGGATTTAGTCCCCTTCTATTTTTTGTGGGTATTCCCACTTGACAATCCCGTTCCTTTTTTTTATCATTCAAAAAAAATGAAAGAGAGATTAACCATAAAAAAAGTCCAAAAAGGTCTTTCTCAGTCAGGAACCGTCAAGCGGGATTCCTTTGCAAAATATGTCGACGAATGATCGCCGGATTTTCTGGTATTACGGTCCTCATAAGAATCAAATAACCATCGCCGCTATTACCCCCCACCGATAACCTCGGAAAAATCGGTTTTAAGAAAACCGGTTGCCCAAGGGTGTTTTTAGATAGAAAGGGAACTCTTATGAAAATAATGCGTTTTGTTTATCAGGGCCAGACCTTCTATGGAATAGTCAGTGGAGATGGTCTGCGGAAGATTGAAGGATGGCCTTCCGGTCCCTATAAAATAGCGGACTCAACAATCCCGGTGAACGAGGTTAAAATCTTGGCTCCCCTGATGCCCAGCAAGATTGTGGCCGTGGGCTTGAATTACGCCAGTCATGTCACCGAAATGAATATCGATCGGAAAGCCCCTGTCGCCCCGCTCTTATTCCTGAAGCCCCCCACGACCATCATCGGTCCGGAGGAAGGGATCTTCTATCCTGTAGACAGTCGGGTACTCCATTTTGAAGGGGAGCTGGCGGTCATTATCAAAAACCGGACTCGCATGATCCGGCCGGATCAAACCTCGGATCATATTCTGGGATACACCTGCCTGAATGATGTCACCGCCCGGGATTGGCAGGCAACAGACGGGCAATGGACACGGGGTAAGTCCTATGATACCTTTTGTCCGATCGGCCCGGTCATCGCCCTGGATATCAAAAATCCAAATGCCCTGAAGATTGAAACCCGGCTCAACGGCCAGGTGAAACAGTCCGCCTCCACCGCCGATCTTTTGTTCAAAGTGGAGGAGTTGGTTAGTTATATCTCCCGTCACATGACCTTACTGCCGGGAGATATCATCGCCACCGGGACCCCGGAAGGAGTCGGTCCCATGAAGGTCGGCGATACGGTGGAGGTGGAGATCGAAGAAATCGGGGTCCTGCGTAACCAGGTGATCGAAGACCCGGGTCATTAAGTTGGTTATTAAACCAGCAAATAAAGTTCTAAATAAGTTCGGATCGAAATTCTAAGAAGTTTAATTTCCGGATAACGTTATTTCTGATAATCTCGTAATATAAAGTCACCCCGGTGAAAACCGGGGTCCAGGAGTTTTCTAACTTGCAAAAGTCCCTGGATTCCGACTTTCGTCGGAATGACAAAAATTGGCTTTCCGTGATTTTTCCCCCGGGTTATCTTTGATGGATTCCCCTTATTTTTACAATTACAATTTTAGATATTTTATTGCCGCAGTAATATAAGGCGATCGGTCACAACCCCTTCCCTCCCAACTGGTATTTTGTGAGGTTGGGCAATGCTTTTTCTCAGATGGGTGAATATAATCGGGCAGTCGAAGCTTATAAAAAAACCATTCAAAAAACCCCGATTTTCTTTTAGCCTACATTGGACTGGCCGCCTGTTGCGGTGCGGCAAACCGTGCGGGGGAGGCACATGATTCAACCGCACAGAATCCTCAAGATTGATCCCAAATTTTCCCTTCAGGTCTACTCGGCTGGTCTGCCGTATAAAAGCGAAAAACACCAGGATTTTTGGATTGCCAGTCTGTGGAAAACGGGCCTGAAGTGAGTAACGGGAACCCGGCGAAATAATTCCTTCCAACCATTGACGTCAATGATCAGTGAGGGGTGTAAGGGATAAGCCGACCCAAACCAAAATCCCTCGAACTCCAGATAGACTTGTTTGATTCCCAGCTTCTTTTCTATTTCAGTATTTCGACATTTTTTCAGGTGATTTTTAAACCTAAATTGAGAAGCTGAATTTCAATCGACCCTATATCTTATTTTTGATCCTGATCAGACCTGTCAAGGTTTTGAGCAGAGAAGCCCATCTTGTATTTGGAGCTTATTCATTTTGTTAGGCCCATTTCTTCAAAAGATCCTTTATAAGTTTGTCGCTTTTTTGTGACAATTATCTCACCAGTAAAATACAGGGGAATTCTTTTTCATATACAGTTTTTGCCCTATTCAATTTTTTGTTCATTAGTGAGAAGATTATCCATCTTCTAAGAAAGTCTACACCATCATCTAGAAGCTATCAATAAGAAGCGCTGGTTTATTCATGGATTCAACAGACCAAAATTGAAATAACAAAAGCCAATAGCATAACTTGACTTCTCATATTTAATGCTTAATTTAAAAATAGAAGTATTTAACGATCATACCTGCAATTAAGAATATAGTGGAATTTTTCTACATATACAGTTCCCGCGCCATTCATTTTTTAAGTAATTAGAAAGAAAAAGTATCTTACAATAATCAATTTGGCCGATTCGACCAAAAAGACTTAGCGCTGGTTTGCGAAAATATTTTTTCATATTCTCTACTATCGATTCCAAAGACATCATTATTCTCCGACAAGAAATTATCCCAAGGTAAAATTGCCTTGGAGTAGTCGTACGTTAACCTTTATAAAGGGTGCCTGCATGCATATTCTTTGGATAAAAAGAATGTCGTTTGGTGTGGTCATTGTTAACTTAGTAATGGTCTGCGGTTATTTATTCTTAACCATTTTGGTCTTATTCACCCCCACGTCAATTCGGAATCGGGCCGAAGTGAGCAAGGCCCTTTCAAACTTAGTTTATAATTCATTTACCCCTTCGTCATTTTGGAATCCGACTGAAATCAACGTGGCCCTTCCCAGCTTTGGCCATAATTTATTTACCCCTTCGTTTGAAGTCCGACAAACTTCAGGTTCAACCTATGATCAATGGATCAGGGCCGCCTGCCGAAAATATTCTCTGGATCCGGCCCTGGTCATGGCCGTCATCCATGCCGAATCCCAATTTGACCCGCTGGCCGTTTCTCCTAAAGGGGCGGTGGGGCTGATGCAATTGACTCCTGTGGTCACCAGGGAATTAGGGATCGATGATCCTTTTGATCCCCAACTTAACATCGATGGGGGCGTGCGTTATCTGAAGGGTCTACTGGTTACTTTTGATGGTGATAAGGAACTGGCCCTGGCCGCTTACAATGCCGGTCTTACTCAAGTCTACCGTTACAACGGGGTTCCTCCTTTCAAAGATACCCAAAAGTATCTTAAACAGGTTTTCCACTATCTGGCCTTTTATCAAAAAAATCCCGTCTACAAAAATTTAAGTCTTAAACCTCATAATCCGCCCGCCTAAAAATCCAATTTTTCGCTTGGCCTGAATTAGATCGATGAAGTCCCCGAGCCAAGGTCTGATCAAAGTTCAAAAAAATATCCCTAAACCCCTTAAACCGCCTCCCTGCTTGTGTTCCCGCCGGCTGGTGCTGGTTGCAGCCCGCCCAAACGGGTTGGTTGCCCTATCACCGGGCCTTATCCTCAGAATGGTTTTAGCTGCCCTTGTGGTTTTTTTAGCTCCGTTTTCCCCCTCCGTCGCCCTGTTTCTATTGCTTTCTGAGGGTCCTTTGCCTTTGTTGTTTTTAGTCATTTAGGGTGGGCGGCTGCTGCTCCCCGCGCCCCCCGCCGTTCCTCTATCATCTCCCCCTATTTTTCTTCTTGATCCTTCCTTCCCCCTGTTTTATACTCTTTCTTTAAAAATCAGGTTCTTATCAATGATTGCCTTTACTCAGGCCGACGTCTTTTTCATTCTGCCGCACATGCGCGACCTTGATGGCCCTTTATATAGCTTTGCAACTGATCAATTCAGGAGTAAGTATGGCAAATCAAACCCCGGAACAAATTGCAAGAGATATTATCGACAGTCAGTTGATTGATTGCGGCTGGATAATTCAAAATAAGAAACAAATTAACCTGAACGCGGGGCTGGGTATAGCAGTGACGGAATATCAAACCGATGTCGGCCCCGCGGATTATATCTTGTTTGTATCAGGTAAACCTGTGGGGGTGATTGAGGCAAAAAAAGAGGAAGAGGGCGTTCGATTAACGGTTCACGAAGATCAATCAAAATATTATGCCGACAGCAAACTGAAATATCTCAATAATGATCCCTTGCCTTTTGTATATGAAAGCACCGGCACATTAACCCGCTTTACTGATTACCGCGACCCCAAGCCTCGTTCCAGACCGGTTTTCAATTTTCAGCGTCCAGAAACGTTTCGGGAATGGCTAAGGCTTGGCAACTCACTAAGGCAGCGGTTATTCAATATTCCTCCTTTGTTAACCGCAGGGTTGCGGGATTGTCAGATCGTTGCCATCAACAATCTGGAGGATTCCTTTCGCAGAAATCAACCCAAAGCTCTTATTCAAATGGCCCCGGGTTCTGGAAAAACCTTCACGGCCATTACCGCGATTTATCGCCTGCTCACTCATGCCAAAGCGAACCGGGTGTTATTTCTGGTGGATACAAGAAACCTTGGCGAGCAGGCCGAACAGGAATTCATGGCCTATATGCCCAATGACGATAATCGCAAGTTTTCCGAATTGTATGGCGTCCATCGTTTGAAATCAAGCTTTGTGCCTGCCGACAATCAGGTGTACATCAGCACAATTCAGCGTTTATATTCGATCCTGAAAGAAGAAGAATTGGACGAAAAAGCCGAAGAGACAAATCCAGGTGAAATAAAATGGGAAAAACGGCGACCGATGCCGGTGATCTACAATCCCAAATTACCCCTTGAATATTTCGATTTCATTATAATCGACGAATGCCACCGCAGTATTTACAACTTATGGAAACAAGTTCTGGATTATTTCGATGCCTTTTTGATCGGCCTCACCGCCACGCCGGACAACCGAACCTTTGGTTTTTTCAACCAGAACATTGTCAGTGAATACACCCACGAGCAAGCTGTTTCCGATGGCGTGAATGTGGGCAGCGATGTGTATCTGATCGAAACGGAAATTACCCAAAAGGGGGGCGTGATCTGGAAAGGCCAGTATGTGGATCATCGTGAGAAGCTCAGCCGCAAAAAACGATGGGAACAGTTGGATGAAGATGTAATCTATTCCCAAACAGAGTTAGACGACAAAGTCGTAAATCCTACCCAAATCCGCACTGTCATTCGTACCTTAAAGGAGCATTTGCCGGAAATGTTTCCTGATCGTTACAATGACAATTTAGAATTTGAAGTCCCCAAAACACTGATATTTGCCAAAACAGACAGTCACGCCGATGACATTATCCAGATCGTGCGGGATGAATTTAACGAAGAAAACCGCTTTTGCAAAAAGATCACCTACAACAGTCCAGAAGACCCCAAAAGCACGCTGGCCCAGTTCCGCAACGACTATTACCCGCGCATTGCCGTTACCGTGGATATGATCGCCACGGGTACAGATGTTAAGCCTCTGGAATGCTTGCTCTTTATGCGGGATGTTAAAAGCCGCAATTACTTTGAGCAGATGAAAGGCCGGGGCACACGTACCATAAACTTTGATGATCTGAAAAAAGTTACGCCTTCGGCCAAACACATCAAAGACCATTATGTTATTGTCGATGCCGTCGGTGTCACTAAGAGCTTGAAAACGGACAGCCGTCCTTTGGAGAAAAAGCCTGGTGTTCCGCTGAAGGATTTACTGACGGCTATTACTGTGGGGGCAAGAGATGAAGACCTGTTCACCTCTCTGGCCAATCGCCTTGCCCGTCTGGAAAAGCAATTAACCGATAAAGAAAAAACTGTTTTTGCTGAAAAGGCAAAGAGCAAAACTATTACACAGGTTGTTAAAGAACTGCTCAATGCCTACAACCCCGACACATTGGAAGATATTCGCCTTAAAGTAGAGCAGGAAAATCACGACGCGGCGCCTATTGAAAAAGAAAAAAAACTAAAGACTCTAACCACCGCCCTGCAAGATCAGGCTGCGAGTACCTTCAATGGTGATCTCAATGACTACATCGAAAATGTGAGGAGGGTTCACGAACAAATCATTGATCTGATAAACCTCGACAAGGTAACCGGTGTGGGCTGGGAGAAAGACAATAAAGAAAAAGCCCAGGAATTGGTAACATCATTTACCGATTGGATAGGCCAGCACAAAAATGAAATCACGGCCTTACAAATATTTTACAGTCAGCCCTACCGGAGACGCGAGCTAACCTTTAAGATGATTAAGGAGCTGGTAGAAACCATTATTGCCGACAAACCCACGCTTGCCCCCTTGAGTGTGTGGCGGGCTTATGAGCTGTTAGAAAACGTCAGCGGACAACCCAAAAACGAACTGGTGGCCCTGGTTTCTCTTATCCGTAAGGTAGTAGGGATTGATGACACGCTCACTTCTTATGATAAAACAGTGGATAAGAATTTTCAAAATTGGGTATTTAAAAAACAGGCAGGCAAACTGAAATTTACCGAGGAGCAAATGCAGTGGCTTCGGATGCTCAAAGACCATATCTCAGCGTCGATTTCTGTCACTGCCGATGACTTGGATTATACGCCATTTGACGCACAAGGCGGCAAGGGTAAGATGTGGCAACTCTTCGGTAACGAGACGGAAAATATAATCAATGATCTAAATGAAGCATTGGCGGCATAGGATGGAAGAAGGAAGGAAAATCCCAAAAGGGTGGTTAAAAATATGTTTGGGAGAAGTGTGTAAACTTAAAAATGGATACGCCTTTAAAAGCTCTGATTATTTAGAAGAAGGAATCCCCGTAATTAGAATTTCGGATATCAATGAGGGTGTAGTTTCTGTTAATAATTCTGTAAAAGTTATAGCTGATGAAGAGTATGAAAATCATATTGTTAGAAAGGATGATATTCTTGTAGCGATGTCTGGTGCTACAACAGGCAAATTTGGAATTTTTAGAAATAATATAATAGCATATCAGAACCAACGCGTAGGAAAGTTCCAAATTCATGATAAAAATGCCCTTAATAATACTTTTCTTTTGTTTCTGCTTTATTCTTTAAAAAGAAAAATATTAGAAGACGCGTATGGTGGAGCGCAGCCAAATATTTCTTCTGGTAAAATTGAGGAACTCAAAATACCCCTTCCACCTCTCCCCGAGCAGCACCGCATTGTCGCCAAAATAGAAGAGCTATTCAGCAGTTTGGATAAAGGCATCGAATACCTCAAATCCACACAGCAACAACTTAAAGTCTATAGGCAGGCCGTCTTAAAATGGGCATTTGAAGGGAGACTGACAAATAGGGATGTGGTCGAAGGTGAATTGCCAGATAGTTGGACCGAGAAAAAAGTCTCAGAAATTTCAGACATTTTTGGTGGTTTTGCTTTTAAAAGTGGGGAGTTCAAGGATAACGGGAAATACCAAGTTTTGAGAATGGGAAATATTCGCCCTGGAGTTTTACGATATGACGAAAAGGCAATTTTTCTTGATGAGGTTGAAGAAAATATATTGAATAAAGCGTTATTAAGACAGGATGATGTTGTCATTTCACAAACTGGGACAAAAGGAAAAAGAGATTATGGCTATACTGCATTAATCCCTAAAAAGAATTTACTCTTAAATCAAAGAATTTCCGCAATTAGATGTAACGAAAAATGTCTCCCTAAGTTCTTTCTTTATTATACATGGACTGATAGATTCAAAAATCAATATTTTGCTAATGAGACAGGTAATGTTGGGCAAGGTAATGTTGGGATGAAAGCGGTAACAGATACCTTGGTTTACCTTCCAAGCATAGATGAACAACTCATCATAGTCGCCGAAATCGAATCCCGTCTCTCTGGCTGCGACAAAATCGAAGAGATCATAGAGCATAGTCTCAAACAGGCGGAGTCTTTGCG
The DNA here is from genome assembly GCA_963790475.1 of uncultured delta proteobacterium. GTDB lineage: Bacteria > Desulfobacterota > RBG-13-43-22 > RBG-13-43-22 > RBG-13-43-22 > RBG-13-43-22. The sequence continues at coordinate 232,845 of CAWBOS010000001.1, forward strand.
TCAAAGCATTCTGAAAAAGGCCTTTGAGGGGAAACTCGTTCCCCAGGACTCAAACGACGAACCGGCAAGCCTCCTATTGCCCCGGATCAAGGGTGAGAGAGAAAAAAATAAATCGGAAACCCCAACACGCCGGCCGGTAGGGAAATTAAAAATGAAAAAGGCAAAATTATGAGTAACGGAACCAACCATACATCAGGTATCATCAGCAAGGTTTGGAGCTTTTGTAATACCTTGCGCGATGATGGAGTGGGCTATGGGGATTATTTAGAGCAGCTTACCTACCTGCTATTTTTAAAAATGGCCGATGAGTTCAGCAAGCCTCCCTATAACCGGAAATTACCCATTCCAAAGGATTTCACCTGGGAAACCCTTACCGTGAAACGGGGGGCTGAATTAGAAGCGCATTACATGACTTTGCTTCGTGAGCTGTCTTTTTCTAAGGGCATTTTGGGTCAGATATTCACCAAGAGCCAAAACAAGATTCAAGATCCGGCCAAGCTCTTCAAGCTTATTGATATGATAGACAAAGAACAGTGGGCCGTGATGAGTACAAATGTCAAAGGCGAGATTTACGAAGGTTTGCTGGAGAAAAACGCCGAGGATATCAAAAGCGGCGCGGGGCAGTATTTTACACCGCGTGCCTTGATAAAGGCCATGGTTGCCTGTGTGCAGCCTCAACCCATGAAAACCATTGCCGATCCTGGCTGCGGGACCGGCGGGTTTTTTCTGGCGGCTTATGATTATATTTCCGATTCTAAAAACTTCACGCTGAATAAAGAGCAAAAAGAGTTTTTGAAAAATAAATCGTTTTACGGCAACGAGATCGTAGCAGGCGCCCGCAGGTTGGCGCTCATGAATATGTTCCTGCACAACATAGGTGATATTGATTCGGAAACATTTATTTTGCCTACCGATTCACTTGTGGCCGACACGGGTTTGCGGGTTGATTATGTACTCACCAATCCACCCTTTGGGAAGAAAAGCAGCATGACCTTTACCAATGAAGAAGGGGAACAAGAGAAAGAAGACCTCACTTATAACCGGCAGGATTTCTGGGCGACGACAAGCAATAAACAACTCAACTTTGTTCAGCATATCCATACGTTACTCAAAACCAGTGGTAAAGCGGCGGTTGTCTTGCCTGACAATGTATTGTTTGAAGGTGGAGCAGGCGAGACGGTTCGGGAAAAATTGCTGGAAACAACAGAGCTTCACACAATCCTACGACTGCCGACAGGCGTATTCTATGCACAGGGCGTCAAAGCGAATGTCTTATTTTTTGATAGTAAATCAGCAAGTAAAGATCCGTGGACAAGTGAGGTTTGGATATATGATTACCGAACCAACATCCACCATACCTTGAAAAAATCACCGTTAAAGTTTGAAGATCTCCAGGAATTTATTGTCTGTTACAATCCTGCCAACAGGCATAAGCGCAAAGAAACCTGGCATCCTGAAAAGAATCCTGAAGGGCGCTGGCGTAAATTTACTTACGATGAAATTGTAAACCGTGACAAGACCAGTCTGGATATTACCTGGCTCAAAGATAAAAGTCTTGCCGACCTCGACAATCTCCCCGACCCGGATTTGTTGGCCAACGACATCATTGAGAATTTGGAGGCAGGTATTAACAGTTTCAAAGAGATAATGGAATCATTAAATGGGAATGAAAGGTAGGTGGTAAAAAATGATAACTTCATATGAATTTATTGGAGCACCAAAAGAACCATGGCATTTTTTCCCTGCTAATTTTGGGAGGATTAATCTATTGGTTGGGGCTTCAAGCTCTGGGAAAACGAGATTCTTGAATACTCTATTCAATTTTTCCGGTTCCATCGCAAAAGGCTCACCTTTTAGAGCAGGGAAATGGAATATTGAGGTATTATCAGGATCAAATAGATATCAATGGCAATACGATGGTGGTGATCAACCAGGGACCAAGAATGTTATCCAACGGGAAATACTGAAACTTTACGACTCGGAAAGAAATGAAAGAATAATAATAGACCGCACACCCGACCAATTTAAATTTCTGGATAATGTTCTCCCGAAACTTCAGAGTGATGTTCCGAGCGTCACGCTCCTAAAAGAGGAACCTTTAATTCAGCCATTACACCATGTGTTCTCTCATATGCAGCGCCGAACTTTCCATGATGCAGGTCTAAGCGACGCTATAGCCCTTCAAAATGTTCCCCAGGAAATCATCAACCGCCTTAAAGAACACAGCAGCCTCGAACAAATCTGGTCACAGGAATTTGCTGTCAGTGCCAAGATATTTTTATTAGAAAAGTTTTATCCTGATTTATATCAAGAAGCTCTTAAGTTCTTAATAGAAGTGTTTCCATTTATACAAGAGGGGAAAATCCGGTTTGTTGCTGGGTCCCATAGCCCTCTTCCAACCGGAGAACAGCTTCCAGTTTTCACGATTAAAGAAAAAGGAGTCGAGCGGTGGATACCACTGGCCGAGCTTTCTTCAGGTATGCAAAAAGTGCTTTTAATAATTACAGATATATTAACTCTTCCGGGAGATTCCATTTATATAATCGATGAATATGAAAATTCTTTAGGTATTAACGCAATAGATTTTCTCCCTTCATTTCTCATCGATCATGCTGGCAATAATCAGTTTTTTATAACAACCCATCATCCATACTTGATAAATAATATGCCTATGAAAACTTGGCGAATATTTACTCGGCAAGGATCAAATGTTCAGATCAGATTAGGTGAAGATTTTGAAGCTCGATTTGGGAAGTCCAAGCAAAAGGCTTTTATCCAGCTCATTAATGACCCTATCTATACAGAGGGGGTTCAATGAATATCTACTTAGTCGTAGAGGGTCTTGTTGGAGAGAAGCTGGTATATGGTTATTGGGTTCCCTTAGTTAATCAGTCTTTAAAAGTTGTTGATAGTATAGAGGATGTTACTGATGATTGTCTTTACATCATTTCAGGGGGAGGTTATCCAAACTATTTTGAGGTCATTTCAGCCGCTATTGAAGATGTTACAAGTGGCGGTCTTTTTAACAGGCTTGTTATTGCTATTGACTCCGAGGAGATGACATACGAAGATAAGAGGACAGAAATTCAAAGCTTTGTGGATGGCCATAATATTCAAATCGATTGCCGGATAGTCATTCAGCATTTCTGCCTTGAAACATGGGCATTAGGAAATCGTGTAATCATTACCAGAAATCCAAGAAATTTGCGTATTCGGGAATATAGAAACTATTTTGATGTTCTCCTGAATGATCCTGAGTTACTTCCCTATTATCAAAGAGAAGATCTTACCAGATCCCAATTTGCGGAAAAGTATTTAAGGGCCATTTTAAACGAAAAATACAGAAATCTATCATATTCAAAGAGAAATCCACAGGCATTATTAAACATTAACTATTACGATAGAGTGCGAAGTAGATATTTTGATACGGGGCATATTAGAAGTTTTAGGGACTTTCTTGATGCATTTATCTGAAAACGCTTTCCTGTGAGTCCCCTTCTCACTTGTGGGTGAGGTTATTTTCTGATAGTTATGTTTAACTTTATTTTAATTCCGGATCCTCTTCCATAAGGATTGCTTCTTTTGTCGCCATCTCCAGAAAACGATTCGCGGCTGAAATCAGTCGTTCGCCATCCCCGATTTTAGGAAGAAGCTTGTCAAATTTCTTCTTGAACTCTTTTTCCATTTCTTTATGTTTCCGTGCTTGAATTTCGGCCCAGTGTTTCTGTTCATAATCCCGTTGCTTGATAATCGCCTTCCTTAAGGCGGCCAGACCCTGGAATTCCCTTTTCAGAAACGGGTACTTAGTTCCTGTTTCTTTTTCTTCCTCCATAATACTTTTTATCCGGTCTTACTGCTGCTCTGCAAGGTCCTCTAATTCGTCTGCCGGCGTCCTGTCGGTTCCGCCGACCTGACTCTCCCGGGGTGAAAAAGGTGCGCCAACCCCGGCATGGGTGATTAATAGATGGGCGATTCTTCGTTTGAACTTTAAAACTGTTATCCCCGCTCAGAAACTATGGGCAGCCCGGATCAATACCTGATCAAAACAACCCAAAAGGATATTCTCCCGGAGTGTTTCTCGCATTAAAACAGCTAAGGCCATCGGCTATTTTAAAAATATGTAATATGATGTTTGTGCTTGCAATTTGCATATTTTATGCTAACCTTCAGGTATGATTAAAAGAACGATTCAACCTGTCCTCGTCGATCTGGCGCGGCGTTATCCGGTAGTGACCATCACCGGGCCTAGGCAAAGTGGAAAAACCACCCTCTGCCGCAAGGTTTTCCCGACCCTGAAGTATGCCAATCTCGAAGCTCCGGATGTCCGCAGATTCGCCACTGAGGACCCTCGCGGCTTTCTGGCAGGGCACAGCGGCGGGGTTATCCTCGATGAGATCCAACGGGTGCCCGACCTTCTTTCCTATATCCAAACTATCGTTGATGAGGACAAAAAGCCAGGGCAGTTTATTCTGACCGGCAGCCAACAGTTTGAAGTGATGAATACTATCAGTCAATCTCTTGCCGGAAGGACGGCGCTCCTCAAACTCCTGCCTCTTTCTCTTGCCGAGATCAAGCAAATACATCCTACTGAAAACATTGACCGGCTCCTGCTCACCGGTTTTTATCCCCGTATCCATGATCAGAAACTAAATCCGACGCAATCGCTTGGTGATTACCTTGAAACCTATGTAGAAAGGGACCTTCGCCAGCTCGCCACTGTGAAAGATCTTACCCTTTTCGAAAGGTTTCTGAAACTCTGCGCCGGACGAGTAGGGCAGATATTGAATCTTCAAAGTCTCGGTAACGATACCGGCATCTCGCATTCCACCGCCCGTTCATGGATGACATTACTTGAGGCCAGCTATATCGTCTTTCTTCTCCAGCCGTGGTATGCGAACATCTCCAAAAGGCTTATCAAGGCACCCAAGCTCTATTTTCATGATGTCGGTCTGGCTGCATTTCTACTCGGCCTGGAAAATGAGACGCAGATCGTCAGAGATCCCCTACGGGGGAACCTTTTCGAAAACCTGGTGGTAGTGGAGGCGTTGAAATACCGATTTAACCGAGGCAGACGGAACAATCTTTTTTTCTACCGGGAAAGCAATGGAAATGAAGTCGATCTTCTCGCCGAAAACGGCCGAAAGTTGTTTGCGGTGGAGATAAAGTCCGGGGCAACGATCAATCCGGATTATTTTAAAGGGCTTCATCACTTTGTAAAAGCAGTTGGACCCCACCGGCAGATAAACGGCGGGGTTATCTATGGTGGAAGCGAGACTCAGAAAAGAAGTGATTTTCCAGTCTATCCAGTAACCCAATGTGAAGAGCTGTTTGCCGAATACTGAAAAAAGATCAAGTCACCGTTTGACTTATCAATACGATTCCAGTTAAAATCTAATCTGTTTGCCTTTCCTTCCGCTTTTAGGGGAGATCAAACGGTCTTTTGCAAGCGCGTGCAAAAAGGCGGGGATTAAAGTTTTCACCTTCCATGACCTCCTGCATACTTGTATAAATAATCGACACCTTCAAGGGCACAACTTCCTCCGGATCATGGCCGCCTCGGGTCACAGGACCATGGAGGTCTTCAAACGATACAACACAGTGACGGAAGATGAACTAATGAAGCTGGTCAGGGAGCCGATGGACACCTATATGGACACCAAAGAAAAAAAGGAGTTAGTCCCGCTTTGAATGGCGGGACTAACCCCTTGAAATTCTGGCGTGCCCAAGAGGATTCGAACCTCCGACCGACGGATTCGTAGTCCGGTACTCTATCCACTGAGCTACTTTTCAATTGATTCCTTGACCCTTTGCCTCGAATCCTTTCTTATGCCTCGTGTCGCCCTACAGGAGCAGGGAGTTTAAAACACTTGACCTAAATCTGAATATCTGATATTCAAATATTCAGGAGGTGGCCTATGGAACTAAATACAACCCGAATAGGGAAAAGGGGGACGGTTGTCATTCCAGCAGGACTTCGTCGTAAATACCGGTTGGACGAAGGGTCTTTACTGGTTGCCGAAGAAAAGACGGATGGTATTCTCTTGCGCCCCGTAGTGGCCGTCCCGGTGGAGATTTATTCGCCTGAACGCCAGGCCGAATTTCTCTTGAATAATGTCACGGATTTAACCGACTATGCCTGGGCTAAAGAGGAGGTTCGAAAATTGGGGCTTGACCCAAATAAAATCCCCCATGAAAAACCAAAGAAGTGAATGGCTGTTTCTCCCCTCAAGATGAAAAACACGGCCGTCAAAAAAGACCGGATTTTTCTTGATGCTAATGTTTTATTTTCCGCCGCTTATGGCAGTCCGGGTTTGAAACGTTTTTGGGAGTTAGCCCGAGAGGGTCGTTGTCGTTTATTAGCCTCCGGCTATGTCGTGGCAGAGGCCCGACGAAATCTCTCCGATCCGAGGCATTTAAAAAATCTGGAAGATTTGCTGTCCGAGGTTCAAATCATAACGGATGTTGTTTTTCAGATACCCTGCCCAATTGACCTGCCGGAAAAAGATCGTCCGATATTCTTAGCTGCCATGGCCAGCAAGGCCGATTATCTCATCACTGGCGATCGATCCCACTTCGGAAAATATTTCGGCCAGACCATAAAAGGAATAAAAATTCGGAAGCCTAAAGATTATTTCTCAAACCGCCCCTGATCCCTGAATTAGACCCCTCACAGCCTTTAAATTAATTGAATTGGCATCTGAATGCACCCCAGAAGATATCCAAACTTATATCGGGGACATGCTGGAAATAGCCGGCAGCTTTTGATTTATGTGTCAGGGCACTTGCGGGCAAAGGGCCGCTTCGGGACAAAGGACCATGGTGGAGGTCTTCAAGCGGTACAACACGGTTTCGGAAGATGAACTGATGAAGCTTGTTAAGGAGCCGTTGGACACCAAAGAAAAAAAGGAGTTAGTCCCGCTTTGTGGCGGGACTAACCCCTTGAAATTCTGGCGCGCCCAAGAGGATTCGAACCTCCGACCGACGGATTCGTAGTCCGGCACTCTATCCACTGAGCTATGGGCGCATTGAAGAAAATATAAACCGAAAGGCCGAAACTGTCAACCCCATTCGGGATTGAAATAATTTTAAAAAAGGAGTAAAGGTAACGCTTTGGAATAGTATCTGTTTGGAATAGTATCTGTTACGAGATTACGGTTTGAGGGATTAAGCAAAAGGATTCTGGGGCTGGTCCGGAAACTTGTAACTCGTAACCCGTAACCTGATGAGGGACTCGCAAAAAGTCGTCACCCCTTCTATGTTGAAAAGCAAGTCTTTTTTATTAGAGAATGACTTTTTTAAGGTTTTTAAGGTTTTTAAGATAAACCTCTTCACGGACGGCTGCCTGGATGATTTCCTGAGGAGGCTGAACTACCTGCGATAGAAACAGGCGGCCATCCGTGAAGAGGTCACTTTTGGCAATTCCTTTTTAACCGCAGGAGATAGCCAAGGAAGCCGATCCGTCGATTAATTGATACCAAACTTGAGGGCTGGACCAATCTTTCAAATCAACCTTCTATCAGCAGACATATCTTGATGGATCGCTGCAGAATCTTGATAATGTTAAAATCGTGGGCACGGAGTCTAGTGAAGAGCAGGCATCATCTGCCGATGAGCTGCAGGGGTGACGGACCGTTTATGCCCACGAGCCGATTTATCGGATTGGAAGCACCTCTTCGGGTTATTATTGAACTACACCAGGCACATATTCCACCTGGTTCTTTAACACATAACGAATGCGGTTGAGCAGTTTCCGGGCGATCTTGATAATGGCCCTGGTTTTCTTCATCCGTTGGCAATATTCATTAAAGGCCAAAAGCAGGACCGGGTCCTTGCGGGCCGCCACCCAGGCGGCTTCGATGAGCAAAGCCCTTAATTGGGGGTTTCGCCGGTGGGTTAAGTTTTTTATATGTTCGGTCTCCCCACTGGATTCGACATCGGGGATTAATCCGACATAACTGGCCAACTTGTCGAGGGAGGCAAAGCGGGCCAACTCACCCAGCTCGGTCAGGAAAATCATGGCCGCCAGGGTACTGATCCCCGGGATCGTTTTTAACAACCGGACCATTTCGCGATATTCTGCTTCCCGGGCAAGCAAAATGATGGACCGGTTTAAAGAAGCGATGATCCGTTTCAGATGATGGAGTTCGTCCAAGTGGGCCTTGAGGGCCACATCGCCACTGGTCCGCTCCATACGAAGATTTTCGAGACAGCCAAGAAATTTTTGAGACCAATGGCGGTCAACAACTTCTTCGGGCAGAGTAATCCCATAGAAGTAAAGGAGCGCCTTAATTTGATTTTTACACCGGGTTTGCTTTCTCACCATACTTTGGCGGGTTCGAACCAGACTGCGATCCTCCAGCTTCGGACGGCTCGGGACGTAAATCCCTTTCAGTTCCCCGCTCCGGAGGCTCCTGCCCAGCTTGCGGCTGTCGGTTCGATCCCGCCTAGTGGTCCGTTCTTTATTGGTCGTCGGGACATCGGCCGGGTTGACCACGATGCAATTCACCCCTTTTTCCTGAAGCTGATCGTGAGCCCAGAAGCCGCTAAACCCGGCCTCATAGGCCGCCTGATAGCTCGCTCCAGGAAAGTTCTTTCGAAGATAATGGACCAGTTTGTCTGCTTCTGGAGGTTGGGTAAAAGTCTTATGCTCGCACTGTCTAGAAAAAATGCTCACGCTCCAACTCTTCTTGTGGACATCCAGTCCCACGTAAATCGATTGACCCGAAAAATCCAATTTGTTAATCTGTACCACGGCAAGTCTCCTTTCGGTTTGTTTTTTTACCCTAAAAAAAGTATATCCGAAAGCTTCGAGACTTGCCTTTCTTTTTCAATCATAAGGTCTGGTGAAAACCGGGGTCCAGGGGTTTTATAACCTGTTGAAGTCCCTGGATTCCGACTTTCGTCGGAATGACTCAAATGGGCTTTCAGCGACTTTTTGCGAGTCCATCACCTGATAACGGCCAACAGGTATTACATAAGACAACGTCTGATAATGGAGGATGAAAGATTCTATGACCACAACGAATTGTGTCTTTTGTAAAATTATTGCCGGAAAAATCCCGGGCATAAAAGTGCTGGAAGACGACCGGTCTTTGGCCTTTATGGATATCAATCCTCGTTCAGATGGTCATTGTCTGATAATCCCCAAGACTCATGCCCCGACCCTTTTCGATATCGGAGAGGATGATCTGCAGGCGGTAACGCACACGGCCAGGAAAGTGGCTATGGCTATCAAGACCTCGCTGGCACCGGACGGCATGCTTGTTTATCAGCTTAACGGACGGGCGGCCATGCAGCTTGTCGACCATTTTCATCTTCACCTGGTCCCGCGGTGGGAAAACGACGGGGTGGATTTGTCCCACGGCTTTCAGCCCGGGGACCCGGAAAAGATCCGGGCAATTGCTGCCAAGATCGTTGGGGCGATATCGGATTAAGGTTCAAGGTTCAGGGTTCGAGGTTAAAGGTTAAAATTGAAAGAACGAGCGCAAAAGCATTAATTAAGTCGTTTGAAAAAAGCACCGCAATTTCCTTTTTTGCCACAGACAACCGCAGGATACGAGTAAGACGATTTGTAGAGACCTTTGAGAAACGCCCTCTTTTGCCCAATTTCTGCGTCAGAACTCAAATTTTAATCCTCGAAATACTAAATGTATTCCTGTGGTTAAAATTTTTGTCTTCCTTGACCTTGGACAAAACTGAACATTCTTCAAAGGTTTCTGTCTTCCTCCTACCGTCAGGCCCTACGGGCACAAATTTTTCCTCTCGCCCGATCCCTTACGGTCACTCGAGCCCTCAGAGTTCTCAGAGGAGAACTTTCATTTTCAGGAAAATCGTTGAGTGGGCCGATTTTCCTGACCCCGCTATCCTGTGGAGGCGAAGAGCAGGTTTTTCATTGCGGTCCCCTCAACCGCAATGAAAAAAATGAAGTCTTTATTTTGATCTTTGTATTTTTTCTATAAGCTATGAGCTTTGAGCTATCGGCTCTTTTCTCTGTGACTCTGAGAGCTCTGTGAGAGATAGGCCTTTGTCCGGTTTTTGTCTGTGTGAGTCAGTAGTAATAAAGTATTTGATAAATAGTAAAATGCTACCGTAAACCTTATACTGTAAACCTTATACCTTATACCTTAAACCCTTCCAAGCAATTCATCCAGATCCTCTAAAATCTCCGCCCCTTTTTTTTGAATCTCCTCCAGGGCCTGGGCCGAGGTTGCCGGGTCAACTCCCCGGCACAGGGATTTTATCACCCGAATTTTGTAGCCCATGGCCAAACCATCCAGGGTGGACCAACGGACGCAATAATCCGTGGCAATCCCAAAAATAATTAGTGTATTGATTCTTTGTCTTTTTAACATTGAATCCAGTTCCGTTTCCTGTCCCCCATCATCTCGAAAGCAAGAGTAGCTGTCGAATTGAGAGTCCTGTCCCTTTTGGATGACGGCTTGGAATGAGGGCGGGTCTATCAACAATTCCGCCCCTGAGGTACCCTGCACACAGTGTGGCGGCCAGAGGACCTGGTCCTTCCCCCGCAGGTTGATCCGGTCATAGATCTTTTTTCCGGGGTGATTGCTGAAAAAGGACAGGTGATCGGCAGGATGCCAATCTTGGGAGGCCCAGAGAGGAATTCCCAAACTCTTAATCCGGTCAATAGCCTTATTGATTTTATTCAAATAGTCCAAACCGGTTCCCGGTACGGCCAAAGAACCACTCATCAGTTGGGTAAAATCCCCCTGGATATCAACGACGATTGCTCCGTTCATAACATTCTCCTTATGATTTGGCAGGATTAAATCCTCACCGGACGCTTAAAAGAAATTATTAAATCGAATCAAGTTAGCTTTTTTGGAAAAGCTATCTTAAATCCCTCCCGACCTCCCTTTTCCAAAGGGAGTCCCGCCGCGGGATTTGAAAAGGGAGATTGAGGGGGATTTGGGTTCTAATAATAGTCTGATTGGTCATACGTTAAAAAAACTAAGGTGTAGCGTTAATTTCTAATCATCATTATACCAAACCGGCCAGGTAACTGCCAGACTTTAATAACGGTATCCTCAGCACCGAAACGCTGAATATTTTTCCTTGACTTATCCTTATAGGCTGTTTAAGAGATTAATAATCATTATCTTTTCGGAGATATCACAAGGAACCCATGATCACCCGTTTCTTTTTCGTTATTGGAAGTAAAGCGCTGGCCTTCCTGTCTGAACTGGGAGGGATTTTGCTGATATTTTTCCAGAGCATGGTCTGGACCTTTCTTCCTCCCTTCCGCCTGAGGAATTTGTTTAAACAGATGGAATTTATCGGGGTTAAATCCCTTTTTATTGTCGCCCTGACCGGAGTTTTTTCCGGAATGGTTCTGGCACTCCAAAGTTATTACGGGTTCAGAAAATTCGGCGGGGAAAGTCTTATGGGAGGGATCGTGGCCTTATCCCTGGCTCGGGAGATGGGGCCGGTGATGACGGCCCTGATGGTCAATGCCCGGGCCGGCTCGGCCATTGCTGCGGAATTGGGGACTATGCGGGTCACGGAGCAGATCGACGCCCTGCAAATGATGGCCATCAATCCGGTCCAGTATCTTTTTGTCCCCAGGATTTGGGCCGGGGTCCTGATGGTCCCCCTGCTTACGGCTATTAATATCTTTGTGGGGATCATTGGGGGCTATTTTGTCGGAGTCACCTTGTTAGGAATAAATTCCGGTGTATTTCTGAACAAAATGATTAACATGATGGAGTTGTCCGACCTGGTTCAGGGGTTAGTTAAATCGATCTTTTTTGGATTGATCCTCACCCTGGTTGGGTGTTATAAGGGATACAACACCTCCGGTGGTGCCGAAGGGGTCGGCCGGGCCACCACCGAAGCGGTGGTCATCTCTTCGGTCTGTATATTGATCGGGACCTATGTGTTAACCTCATTATTATTTTAATAATTATATGGAATGGAATTCAGAATTCAGGAGTCAAAATCCAGAATATAAAAGGGCAGAGTTTTGTCTTTATTCCGGCTCCTGGCTTCTGGATTCTGACTACAGTCATTTATGATCCGCTTAGTCAATGTCAGTAAATCCTTTAGAAGCCAGCAGGTCTTACTGGATTTGAATCTGGTCATTCCCACTGGACAGACATCCGTGATTCTCGGCCGAAGCGGTGGCGGGAAAAGTGTTTTGCTTAAACATATTATGGGCCTGATCCGGCCGGACAGCGGCGAGATATGGATCGACGATGATGAAATCAACCGCTTAAACCAGAGGAACCTTTACCGGGTCCGCAAGCGGTTCGGAATGCTCTTTCAGGAAGGGGCTCTTTTTGATTCCATGTCCGTGGGAGAAAATGTGGCTTTCCCCATTCGGGAGCATAGAAAATTGAACGCTACTGAAATTGAAAAATTGGTCTCCGAAAAATTGGCCTTGGTGGGACTAGAGGGGATTGAAGATAAGATGCCCTCGGAATTGAGCGGTGGCATGCGCAAGAGGGTGGCCCTGGCCAGGGCCATCGCCTTGGATCCGGATATCATGCTTTTTGACGAACCGACTACGGGTCTGGATCCGATCATGACCGCCTCCATCGATCATTTAATCATGGAGACCCAAAAGCGGTTCCAGATGACCTGTGTGGTTATCAGTCATGACATCCAGAGTGTTTTCAGGATTGCCCATAATATTTTTATGCTTTACGAAGGAAAGATCATCGAAGGAGGGACCCCGGAGGTTTTTCGCCAGTCCACCAATAAAATCATTCAGGATTTTATATTGGGCCAAGTCTCGGAAGACTCGCATTGACCAAAAAATTTCGGGACCGGAAAAGAGGCTGGATTTTGCTTTCAGCCAAGAGTTATCGGCTATGAACCATTAAAGGAGGCATCATGGAAAGAAGGGGAGTGAGCACTGAGGTCAAAGTCGGCATCTTTGTCTTTCTCGGTTTGATCGTTCTTGCCTACATGACCCTGAAGGTTGAAAAATTTAAGTTGAAAACGGCCCAAGGTTATGAAATCTTCGCCTTCTTTGACTCGGCTTCAGGTTTGGTCAAAGGCGGCGTGGTCCAGATCGCCGGGATCGAAGTGGGCCGGGTAAAAGATATCCAGTTGACCGGCAGACAGGCCAGGATTGCCATGACGATCCGCAAGGATATCCCGATCTATTCCGATGCCCGGGCGAGTCTTAAGACTCAGGGGGTTCTGGGAGACACCTACGTTGAGATAAATCCGGGAAGCGACAAGACCCCTCGTCTCTTGGCCGGAGGAATGATTCGTGACACCCTTTCCCCCATGGAACTGGGCGAAATCCTGGCCAGAGCCATGCCGGTGGTTGATAATATTCGTGAGGTCACAAAAACCTTAGCCGATGTCCTCAGCTCGGAACCCGGAAAAACCGATCTCAAGGATACCTTTGCCAATTTAAATAAAGTGACTGGTGATATCCGGAGCATGACGGGGGGACTTTCCCGTGGAGAAGGAACCTTGGGAAAATTAATACGGGATGACACCCTTTATAGAGATATGCGGATCACCATGACGGGCTTAAAGGACACCGTGACCCAAATCGATGAAGGGAAAGGGACGCTTGGAAAACTGATCAAAGATCAGGATTTTTATGATGAAACAAAAAAGACCATGACCAGCCTGCAAAAAGTGGCTGACAAAATCGATTCGGGGCAAGGGACCCTGGGGAAATTAGTCAATGATGATTCCCTGTACCGAGAGGCCAAGGAAACCGTTGACAATCTGAATCAAGCGACCAACAAAATTAATCGGGGGGAGGGAACCATCGGTAAATTAATCAATGACGACTCCCTGCACAAGGAGATCAAATACACCTTGAGAAGCGTGACCAAGGCCACGGAAGGGCTTTCCGAGCAGGTCCCGGTGAGTATATTGGGGACGATTATTGGAACGATCATAAAATGAGCCGGCAAAGCTGCCGGAGCTGGGATTAAACCTGAAAGGTGAAAGAAGTTAGAATTTGAATTCCCCGCCTATCGTTCAAAGTTCAAAGTTCAAAGTTCAAAGTTCAAAATTCAAGGCAAGAAAAGTTGCTTTGGGCTTTCAGCTTTCAGCCTTCAGCTTGCTTTTGCTATTGATGGCCTCCGGTTGTGCCCATCTTTCTCCCGATGCGGGACCGGAAAATGTCTCTCCCTTTTTTCATATCCAGACCGACACGGAAAACCAGAGCCGTCGATTGGACGCCGCCGGACCTTTCTACTCCCAGTCGGAGACTCCGGAAGAACGGGAATGGACTTTCCGCCCTTTTTTTTCCTACCGGGAAAACCTGAAGGAACAAACCGAAGAACTGGAATACTTATACCCCCTGGGCCGAGTCCGAAAAACACCCGAGGGAAAACTCTCCCGCTTTATTCCTTTCTACTCCTCCTTCAAGCCGAGTTTGGAACAAAAGGAAGAGGACCAGAGAGAGAATGTGGACCTTTTCCTTATTTTTTGGGGAAAGGGTAAAACCGGGGCCTCCTATGGCGGGTTCTTTCCCTTCGGGGGGGAATTCCGTGATCGTTTCGCCCGGGATGAAATCCAGTTTTTCCTCTGGCCCCTCTACACCCGGATCCGGGAAGGGGAAACCCAAACGGTTAATATCCTCTGGCCTATTTTTTCCATAACCTCCGGGGGAGAGCGTTCGGGGTTTCGGGTTTGGCCGCTTTATGGACAGGAGAAACAAGAAGGTATAGGGGCCTATCAAAAGACTTTTTTCCTCTGGCCCATCGGTCTTTATCAGCAACGTGATTTAGACACCGATTATCCGAAGACTTATTTTTATCTTTTCCCCTTTTACCTTTCCGAACAGAGTCCAAACGAGCATAAAACCATTTTTCTATGGCCTTTTTTTAATTTTTACTCCGAGGACCGTTTTAACTATTATCAGGTGGATTTTCCTTGGCCCATCATTCAATTTGCCCGGGGAGAAAATACGGAGGCTTTTAAATTCTGGCCCCTCTTTACCTACCGCAAAGTTGGACAGCGAGAAAAGATGTCTTTTTTCTGGCCGATCTTTATCCAGGAAAAAGAGGAAAACGAAGATAGGGACGAGGTCCTGAATCGATTTTTGTACATCAGTAAATTCCATCAAATTTATTTTAAAAAGGAAAACCGCTGGGAAAAGCTTACCAAGTTTTGGCCCTTCTTCCACTATGCCGAGGATGGAAGGGGGATGGAGCATTTTTATTTCCCGGACCTGATGCCGGCCGATTGGGAGGGTCTGGAGAGAAATTACGGGATGCTTTTCCGGATCTATGAATATTATCAGGACGGAAAAGGCAAGGAGGTTTCCAAATTCCTGTGGGGTTTGTATTATCACCAGAAACAAAAAGACCTGAACCGGATCGAGGTCAGCTTTCTTTTTACTTATCTGAAAGAGAAACAGACCTTCCAGCTCTCTTTCCTGAAAGGCTTGCTCGGGTATCGCCGGGACGGTCCCAAACGCGAAATGAAAATTTTCTATATGCCTATTTCCTGGGAGGAGAAGGAAGAGCCTGGGAAACCACCCGGGTCCCCTCCGGAGGGGTGAATTCAAAACGGGAGGCGGCCAAAGGCACCTTGGTTTGCACCCGGCTGAAACGAAACCGCGTCCCGTCTCCCATCAGGTTATCAAAGGTGAACTCCATAGGGAGAAAGGTGGTCCTGGAAATCCGGAGCTTGATCCGCTGCAAATCCGGCTGGGGGATTTTGGGTTTTAGAATAAGCTGATCAAAAGAGTCCTCTTCGGAAGCCGGGGTATCCAGTCGGACGGAGAAATTTTTATCCAACCCTCCCAGCCCGGAGAGAAAATCGATGATCGGTTTGATCTGCAGATAATAATCCTTTAAGCGGTAAACGTTTACCACCTTTTCCTCCGGCAGATACCACCAGACCTTATCGCCATTGCAAATCAATTGCTCCGGATGGGGTTTTTTCTGGTCCAGCCGGAGCTTGTTGGGGAAAAGAAAAAGAAGCTGTCCCTCGGCCTGGAAAGTGGAAGAGGGCAGTTTAGAGGCGATTTTAGGTACTATCTCCCGGACATAATCGGCCTGAAAGGTTTTCGAGGCAGCAAAACGCTCTTTTAATCGGGACAGGATCATGTTTAAGTCCCTGTTATTTTGAGCCCAACCCCAATTGTTATCCCCAGCCAACAGAAAAAATATCCCCAAAATAATCCCTGACAAAATCTTTCCCATAATCTTTTTCCTTTGGACCATAGAATCCTCTTTCAAAAATACTGAATTCCGGGTATTACCGGGTTAACGTTATAGGACATCGGCCAACTTCTATTTCCGATCCCTTAAAAATTCTTGATCAGGACTTCCCGGGGACGGCCGCCCTCCCCGGAGCTGACGATCCCTTCCCGTTCCATGATTTCCACCAAACGGGCGGCCCGGTTATAGCCGATGCGCAGTTTTCTTTGGATCATGGAGATGGAAACCTGGCGGGTATCTTTGACGATCTGGAGCGCAGCCTCGTATTTTTCATCGATGTCGTCATCGGTATCCGAGGGTTCCGGTTCTTCCATGGTCAACAAGGTTTCATCATAGACCGGTTGTTTTTGTTTTTTCAAAAAGTCGGTCAATCGTTTGATTTCCGATTCGGAGACAAAGGCCCCGTGAATACGCTGGACCTTGGATACCCCGGGAGGCAGAAAGAGCATATCGCCGGCTCCCAGAAGGGCCTCGGCCCCATTGGCGTCGAGGATGGTGCGGGAGTCGGTCTTGGATGAGACCTGAAAGGAAATACGGGCCGGGAAATTGGCCTTGATGATCCCGGTCAGGATGTCCACTGATGGGCGTTGGGTGGCTATAAGCAAGTGAATACCGGCGGCCCGGGCCATTTGGGCCAGGCGGGTCAGGGACTCTTCCACATCGCGGGAGGAGACCAGCATCAGGTCGGCCAGCTCGTCAATGACAATGACCACATAGGGCAGCCATTCTTCCGGATATTTTTCAGAAGTCCCTTTTTTCTCTTTCAGCAACCTTTGATTGTAGGTATCGATATTCCGGGCCCCTTTGTCGGCCATTTTCTGGTAACGGTCTTCCATCTCCCGGATGGCCCAGCGCAGGACCCTGGTGGCTATTTTGGCATCGGTGACCACCTCGTGCAGGAGATGAGGGATCCCCTCGTAGGGCAACAGCTCGATCCGTTTGGGGTCGATGAAGAAAAAGCGGACCTCCTCCGGTCTGGCCTTGAAAAGGATACTGCTGATCAAGGCGTTCAGGCAAACGCTCTTGCCGGTCCCGGTGGCCCCGGCGATCAGCAGGTGGGGCATCCTGGCCAGATTGGTGACCACGGGAAAACCCAAAATATCTTTACCCAGGGCCAGGGTCAATTTGCCCTTGGGACTGGAAAATTCCTGGGAGGACAGAATATCTTTCAGACCTACGGTCTCCCTCTGGCTGTTGGGGATTTCTATCCCGATGACCGGTTTGCCCGGCAGAGGGGCGACAATCCGGATGCTGACGGCCCGCATGGCCATGGCCAGGTCATCGGCCAGGCCGGTGATCCGGCTGATCTTGACCCCGGGGGCCGGTTCAAATTCATACATGGTAATGACCGGCCCTGGTGAAACTTCGGTAACCTGACCTTCCACCCCGAAGTCCTTCAGTTTTTTCTCCAGGAGCCTGGAATTCATGAGCAGGCTTTGCTGTTGGACCTCCTGATCGTTTTTTTCATAAGTATCCAATAATGATAAGGGGGGCAGCTCAAAATCGCCGGGGTCTTTCATGAAAACGAATTGTTCCTGTTGAGGCTGGGGGCGGGGCAGAGGCGCGGCCGGTTTGAGCACCGGACTTTGGACGATAGTCGGCGGGTGGGCCTCTTTTTCCTTTTGGATTTCTTTTTCCGCCTTTAAAGACTTGACTTTGCGTTTTCGCTCCCTATTTTTTTGATACGAATCCCGCAGGCGGCTGGTCTGATCCAACAACCGGGAATGCAGCCTCTCTGCTACTCGGGCCAGGGAAACCCGCGTGATCAGGATAAACCCGGTCAATAGAATAACCAGCAAAAAAATATGGGTCCCCGGCGGATTTAATAACAGGGAGGAGTAGTGGAAAATCAGTTGGCCCAGGATCCCTCCCCAGGGGAAATTCCAGCCGAAGTATTGGAAATTTTGTTCTCCTCGGGAAAGTAAGGCCGCAAAAGAAAATATCAATAAAACGTATCCTGTCGCCTGCCAGACAGGTGAAGGAAGGGAGTCTTTGCGAAAGGAATAGAGGGCCAGTTGAAAAAAGATGAAACTGAGCCAGAAGGAGGCCAGGCCCAACGATTCAAACAGGAAGGTTGAGGAATAGGAACCGATCTTTCCCACCCAGTTTTTTATGGGCAGATCACCCATCTGCGGAGAACTGAAAGACGGATCGGCCGGGTGATGAGAAATGAGGGCCAGGAGAATCAATATCCCCACGGCCCCCAGGACCAGCCCCAGGATTTCATAATAGATGGGTTTTTGCGGACGGTCTTCTTTAGGCAAGGATCAGCTCCAGTTATAATAGCAGAAATAAGGTTTAAGGTCCAAGGCCTGCGGAGCATGGCAGGAGCGTTTTCAAGGAAAAACCGTATTCCATACCGTAGACCTTATTCCTGCTCCATTTCCTCACATCGGTATGATCAAAGGCAGTACTACCGGCCGGCGTTCAAGAGAATGATCAAAAAAACGCCTCAAGGTCTTGCGTATCTCTTCCTGGATCTCGGACCAGTCCTTTATACCCTCTTTTTGCCTGAGGTACAAGATCTCCAAGACCATTTCTTTAGCCTCCTGGATCAACTGAGGATACTCTTCTTCGGAGATAAATCCCCGGGAGATGATGTCCGGCCCGGAAAGAAGCTCGCCGGTCTGGTTGTTCAGCACTACCTGAACCACCACCAGCCCTTCATTGGAAAGGTGGCGCCGGTCTCTTAAAATAAGATTGCCCACATCGCCTACCCCTTTTCCATCCACGAAGACCCGGCCCACTTCCACTTGATCCACAATCCGGCCTCCCTCCTGATCAAAACGGATGACCTGGCCGTCTTCAGCCAGAATCAGATTTTCTTTAGGGATGCCGATCTTATGAGCCAATTGGGCATGTTTGACCAGATGGCGGTATTCTCCATGGATGGGGATGAAATATTTCGGGCGGGTCAGATGAAGCATCAACTTCAATTCTTCCTGGTTGGCATGACCGGAAACATGGATCTCGGAAACTTTTTCATAAATAACTTCCGCTCCGAAGCGATACAGGTTATTGATCAGACCGTCAATAGCTTTTTCGTTTCCGGGAATGAAGCGGGAGGAAAGGATGACCGTGTCCCCTTTTTTTATTTTAATCTGCTTATGGTCGTCCCGGGCGATCCGGGTCAAAGAGGACATGGGTTCGGCCTGGCTGCCGGTGGTGATCATGGTAACCTGGGAATCAGGCAGTTGGAGCATCTCTCCCAGTGACAGTTCCACCCCGGGGGGAATAGTTAACAGCCCTATTTCCTGGGCGATCCGGCAATTGGTAATCATGCTTTTTCCGTTAAAAGCAACCTTGCGCTGATAGCGGACGGCCGAATTCACCACTTGCTGGATTCGGTGGATGTTGGAGGCAAAGACGGCCACGATAACCCGGCCTTCGCAGTCACGCATGATCTGGTCCAGGGTCTCGCCGATCCGTTTTTCCGGCAGGGTATGTCCTTCCCGCTCGACATTGGTGGAATCCGACATCAGGGCCAACACCCCTTTGGCCCCGTAAGCGGCAAAGGTATTGATATCGGTGATCACGCCGTCCAAAGGGGTCTGGTCGATTTTGAAATCCCCGGAATGGATCAAGGTGCCCAGCGGGGTTTGGATAGCCAGGCCGAGACCGTCCGGGATGCTGTGGGTGACCCGGATGAATTCCAGTTGGAAAGGCCCGATGGTCAGGAATTCTTTGGGTGAGACCATCCGCAGATCGGATTGTCCCAGGAGGTGATGTTCTTTCAATTTTTCCTTGACCAGTTCCAGGGTAAACCGGGAGCCATAAACCGGGACCGATATCTCTTTGAGCAGGAAAGGTAAGGCCCCGATATGGTCTTCATGACCGTGGGTCAGGACAATGGCCCTGATCCGCTCTTGGTTCTTTAACAAATAGCTGAAATCCTGAATGACAATATCGATGCCCAGCATATAGTCTTCCGGAAACATCAGGCCGGCATCGATGATCAGAATATTCTCCTCATATTCAATCAGGAGCATATTCAATCCAATCTCTCCCAAACCTCCGAGGGGGATGATCTCCAGGCCAGCCTTTGTTCGCACCGAGGTATCTTGGTCCATTTATTCTCTGCCTTTTATCTCTCGAATCGAATATCGAATCCGAAAGAAATGCCAAAAGTCCGTCTCGAAAATCATTGCCGATTATTTTTCATTCTGACTTGACTTCGGATTTTTTTTGGATAAATTCTCTTCAATCGCTTCCCTGACCTTTTTCATCAGAATCTCAGCATCCTTTTTCTGATAACCTTCGGTGGGGATCGGGTTTCCTAATACAATGGTTACGGTCCCCGGGGTTATCCGATATTCGCCTTTAGAGAGTACCCGGCCGCTTCCCTTTATGGCCACGGGAACAAGAGGTTTTTTTGATTTTAAGGCCAAAGTAAACCCCCCTTTTTTAAACTCTCCCAACTTGTCCGTTGCCTGCCGGGTCCCTTCCGGGAAAATGACTATTGAAGTCCCTTCATTAACCTTTTGGGCGGCCTCGATGAGGCTTTGATAAGCCTGCTTGGGATTGGAACGATTGATGGAAATATAACCGGTTCGTTTCATGGCCCAGCCAAACAGGGGAATTTTAAAATAGCCTTCTTTGGCCAGCCAGCGAAATTGAATCGGCAGTTTGGCAAGAAGCACCGGAATATCAAAGGCACTCCGATGGTTGGCGGCAAAGATATAAGACTGGCCGGGAATGAGAACTTCCTGGTTGAAAATTGTGGTTCTAACCCCGCCGATAAACAAAGAAATCCTGGCCCAGAGGACAGCAACTCGATGCGAGTGGTTACCACTCGAATCAAATAAGGCGGTGAAAAGGGCCACCAAACTGAACACCATGGTAAGGATAATATAGCAAGGCAAGAAGAATAGATTTCGAAAAGACATAACCACCTTTTAACCGGATCAAATATTTAAAATAATAAACTAATGCAGTGAATTAGTCAATCGGCGAATCGTGTTTCGGTTGGTCTTCCCGATCAGGTTATGGTTTGTTTAATGGACTGTATTCCCTTTTTCATGGCCCACCAACCGGTGAACAGGTGAAGGATGAGTACCCCTCCGAAAGAAGAGATCATCCACCAGCGATCCAAGGTTGAAAAGGGGATCGATCGAATTTCGGTCATCAGCAAACGATAGACCGGACCGGCTTCCAGGCCGATAGTCACTCCGATCAGGACCAGGGAAAAAATCATATAAAGAAATCCGCCAAAACCTGTGGGCATCTGTCCCAGGTTCTCCGAGCCGTATTGGGGATACATGGCCCCCAGGCCGATAGCCAGACCCACCAAACCGAAATCCAAACTGATCATGGTCAGGGAGGAGATCCATTGCATGCTGGATGAGACCTGCAATTGCCGGTTGGTAAAATAAATCAAAACCTCGGAAAGGATCATTAAGGGGATGAAGTAAAAGATAAACTTGTACCAGAGGAACTTTTTTAAAGAAATGGGAGAACTGCGGATCATCCAGAAGGCATAGCCTTCGGCACTGACCGCCGGAAAAACAAACCGCACCGCCACTGAAGCCAGGACAAACCCGGCCAGCCCCAAATTCAGGAAGGCAATGAAATTTTTTAAGTAAAGGGTAGGCAAGGGAGACCTGTGAAGGGGCAGGACACTGAAATTATAGACATAGATTATGATCAGGACCATCAGGATGAAAAGCTGAGACCATTGGGTCTTGTCCCGGTAAAAGGTCTTCACATCCTTCAGAATCATCCCGGTCATCCCCGGAGAAAAGGGTAAGCACCTCCACAACCGGGTATCGAACCTGTTTTTAACCTGGCCTCCTTTGTAGGCCCCTTCCTGGGCCCGGGAATAGGAAGAAAAATAATACTGTTCGGCCAAGAGGAGATTCGTGTTAAATACCAACCAGGCACTGCTCCACAGCACCATTAAGGGCAACAAGCCCGAAAAGAAATCTCCTTTCAGAAAAGACCAGAAGGCCTCTTTAGCCCAGGAACTGGGAAGATAGGGTGACTCCTGGGCGGTCAGGCCTCCCAAATATTCGACCAGAGTGGAAAGCTGATCGGGGTTGACCAATTGCTCCGGCCGCATAAGACGAAAGACCATAAACAACAGGGTGACCATCAGGATACTTAGGATCACCAGCAGATCACGGGTCCGGCGGACAGGCAAAAAGGCGGTCAACAACAGGGTGATCAAAATTCCCAGGCTTCCGGCCAGAAAGACGAAGGGGAGAAATATCAAAGGCAAACTTATATAAAACCCGACCGGGGCCTGAAAAATAATCCCGTAACAGAGGAAGATCGGCAAGCCCATCAGGATGACCATCCAGGAGGCATCGAACAGGCTTTCCAGATATCGGGCGGAAAACAGGGTCAGCCTGGGGACCGGGGTTTCATGGATCAGGGAAAGGTCCTTGGAAAGAAAAAAGTTGGAAAGGGCGGTGATCAAATGGCTGTAAATCAGGATGGTAAAGAAAGTCAGCAGGATCATGGACAAAACCTTCCGGGACAATACTTCGCCGAAACCCGGGATCCCGTTAAAGTAACTAAGGATACGGAAGAAGGCATAGAAAATCCCGGCCCAAAAGGCCAGGCCGATGGCGATAAAGAGCAGAAATTTCCAACGTGTCCCCGGTATTCTATTTGAGACGGTTTCTGAACCCCAGGATTCGGGGTTGAAGGAGAAGAAAAATTTCGTTTAAATTCTTATAAACCATTATCTGAGAATTTATATATAAGATATTGTTATGGGTACGGATTACGGTCACGGTTAGTGAGTTTGGAAATTAAACCTGGTCTCTAAGGACCCGCAACCCGCAACTCGCAAAAAGTCAGCGAAACCCGCATTAGTCATTCCGGTCCCGCATCGAGTGCGGGAGAGACTGCCAGCCGGAATCCAGTGATTTTAAGTAGTTTTGATCTCCCGGACCCCGGCTTTGGCCGGGGCGACGATTTATTGCGAGTCCATCACTCGTAACCCGCAAAGACAATATTTCAAATATTTCTGATCAAAAGGTCAATCAAGAGACTCCTCATCCATATCTCCGGTCAGTTTCAAGAAAAGGGCTTCCAGTCCCTTGGCCTTCCAGTCCGCCTCTTTGGAAAAGACTCCAGGGAACCGAGGGCAATCAAGGCCCCTTTTTGGATGATTCCGATCCGCCCGCAAATCTCCTGGGCCGTGGACAGGGTGTGTGTTGAAAGGAAAATAGTCATTCCCCGGGCGCTTTCTTTCTGAAAAAGTCGTTTTACGATCCGGACCCCTTTAGGGTCCAAGCCGACCATCGGTTCGTCAACGATCAAGCACCGGGGGTGGTGGATCAGGGCCGAGCAGATGATCAGTCGTTGTTTCATCCCGTGGGAGAGCTCTCTATCAATTCATTTCGCCAGTCCCAGAGATCAAACAAGTTCTAGCCGTTCCTCTATCTCGCGTGTCAATTGGTCTTGGGGCTGGAGCCCGTAAAGGCCCCCGACAAAATGAAGGAATTCCAAACCGGTGAGTTTGTCATACAAGTAGGGTCGGTCGGGGATGTAGCCGGTCAGGGCTTTGGCCCG
>CAWBOS010000002.1:0-6172 GCA_963790475.1 uncultured delta proteobacterium
TTTTGAAGACCGGTTTAGGGAGGCAACGACGTTTTCCTGATTGGCTCCGGCTTGTGATACCTCCTTCTGACTTTCTTTCAAGTGAGCAACGGTAATATTTCGCATTTTACTATTCAAGGCCTCCAGTTCCTCAGCATTCTTGATAGAGGCCTCAACCTTTTCCGACACGCCGCCTGCGGCGGAAAAGGCATTTTTTACAGTCGATAGGGCACTCATATAGGAGTTAACCATTTTTAGCTCTTCTTTGTTTTTCAAGTTGGCCACGATGCCCTGCAATTTCTGCCCCTTGCCTCCCGCTTCTTTAAAAAGACTATCAACGAGGACCATATATTGATTAAACTCAGCCATGGTTTTTGAATAAATGCAATTATTGATTCCCGTCACCAGGGAAGCACTCAGCAGTGACAATCCTGAGGCCAAGGATAAAATATTATTTGTATTGCTGAATGATTCCATATTCTTGGCCATATCGACCGTATTGTTCTTGACCGTATTGTTGGCGGCCAGCAGGGTTTTTTCAATAGTCGGAATAAGATAGGAAAGGTTATATCCGGCCTCTTTGACCATGGTCTCGATTTTGTCCCCCATACTTCCATCCTCATCGATAATATATCTGAGCTGTAAAAAAACGATCCCGTTGGTTGCCGTCAATTTTTCACTCAGGATAGCCAGTTTTTTAGTCAGATCCTGGACCATATTATCCAGGCCTTTTATATTCTTAAGAATCTGGTTGATGGTTTTAATCGTACTTAAGATATTATCTCTCAAAGTGATTACTGTACGTCGATCATTGCTCAGCGGGATCTTGGATAGCGAAAAATTTATGTCGTTCAGGCCGTTTCTGACTAAACTTAGATTATTCAGGTGTTGATTGGCACCCATGAGGTTATCCACACCCGAAATCATGGTGCCGGAGTTCTTTTGCTGGAGACTTCGAACAAAGGCATCCATTTTTTTAGTAACCTCCGACAACCTTTCCTGAATGGATTTGGAAGCGATGAACACCTCCTCCTGGGCCTTGATCTTGCGCTCGGTGATGTCCTGAATCCCCCGGGTTATTTCCGGGATAGTCTTGTCCGTCGAAGAACTTTCACCCTTTAACCGGGCCATTTCTTCCGCGGCTTTGGAGACGGCTTCCAGGGAAGATGAAATAAGTGGGGCTGATTTTTTATAGTCGCCCATCGTCATGGAAGAAGATAGATTCACCAGATTTGCCGAATGGGCCTGGAGTTCTCTCTGTTGATTCAAGGCTTTTAATTGATAAGGAGTGGTTTTTTGGGTCAGGATACCGACATTTAAATCAACGCTCCTGGCACTGATTAAGGCGGAAACGATGATGATGGATATGGCCGTCAAAACCACAATAGCATTTAATGAAAGTTTCTTTTTTATTGTCATTTTTTGACTCCTCCCGGTCATTATTCTTCTAAGGCTGGCCCTGCACTGACCGCCGCTCTAACCTCATCCCACTCTTCTTTGGTGATAGCGGCTTCCTCACCCTTCATCTTGTTAATGACCTCAAAATAGTCCGACTGGTGTTTATCCTTCTTGACATCCGCCGCCTTTTTACCCTTGACGGCATAAACAGTCTGAAGGGACTGGTGGTCGAACCCCCTCCATTGTTGTTCGTCTTTTAATCCTATATACTTATGATCTTCCAGAGCCTTGATAACCGCCATGGTGTCGAAGGTCTTGGCCCTTTCCACGGCTTCTTTGTATTGGTAAAGGATGACATAGGCCGAGGCGCCGGAGGACGAAGGATAACGGTCAAATTTTTCTTCATATTTTTTTACGAAGGTCATCCCTTTGACCTGATTTTCCTCAAAGGGCAGTTTCCAGTACCAGGGCTTGGTGCTGAGGATCCCTTCCATCGCTTCCGGGCCTGCCCCATCAGCCATATCAAGTGTGATGTTTGGGACAACGATCTGCATTTTATTTTTTAGGCCCAGGTCATAAGCTTGTTTTACGGCGATCTCCATATCCCTTCCGAATAAATTCAAGACCAGAACTTCTGTGCCTACCTCCTGGGCCAAACCGAGGACACTTTTGAAATCATCGGCCCCCAGATTGGTGAGAAAGCTCCTATGTCTGTATTTATCCGTGGTTCCAGTGAATTTACGAAATACTTCCTCCGTAGTCCACCCCCAATTATAATCAACAGTCACATAAAAATAATTCTTCCCGGGATAATTCTTTTTCAAATAACCGGATAACACCTTGGCGGCCATCCTTGAATCGGAACATTCCCGAAAAATATATTTATGCCCTTCCTCGACCGTGAGGTCGGTGGAATAGGAGGAGGTTACAAAAAATATTTTTTCTTTCATCTTGGCCACTTTTCCAACAACCTGGGCAACCGAACTGGATACCCCCCCAAAGATCATTTGAGCGCCTTCTTTTTCAAAAAGCTCATTGGCATTTTCTTTGGCAATCCTTGGATTGCTCTTGGTGTCCCTCTGAATTAATTTTATCTTTTTCCCTAAAATCCCACCCTCATCATTAATCTCTTCTACAGCCATTTCCGCTGCCCTCCGCTGGTCCAGCCCCTCCTTGCCGTAAGGGCCCAGTTCGGGTGAAATAAGGCCGATAACGACCATATCCTTACCCTCCAAAACCTGTTGCCCTTCTTTAGTCGCCGCCGGTGGATTTACATCGGGGGGGGATAGCTGATTGGTTACCGGTTGAGCCGACGGACTTTCAGCGGCGCTGGCCGGATGAAAACCTAAAAAATTAAATAGGATAATC
Source organism: uncultured delta proteobacterium (assembly GCA_963790475.1). GTDB lineage: Bacteria > Desulfobacterota > RBG-13-43-22 > RBG-13-43-22 > RBG-13-43-22 > RBG-13-43-22. The sequence goes on from CAWBOS010000002.1 coordinate 2,746, forward strand.
ATCCCCAGGATGATTGAACAAGCTGATAGACTTTTTTTGCCTTTAATCATATAGTACCTCCTAATAATCGAAGCGGATTGCGGACGACTTTTTGACCTTCCGGCAGTCTTTTTTAACTTCTTATAAAAGTTCTCGGTCTTATGGTCAGAAAACTTTAATCAGAGAGATAACGCCTGGTTTGGATATAGAGGGTAAAAACGGGAAAAAGGAGGGAAAGGGAAGATCAAGGTAAAAAGAGTTCCTAATATAATTATCAATAAGTTAACAATACTAGGATAAGGCTCCAAATTTTGAAAAAAGGGCGAAACGGTTAAAGAAGCAAGTTAACTGAACCAATAAGGCCAGGCGATTATTCTTGATTTTTTCTTCCGGGGACATGATCAGGACCTTATCAAAAAAGATATCAATGGTTGGACGCAGCTGAGCCAAATGGAGGAGGTAATCGGAATACCCTTTTTGCCTGAAAAGACGCTCAAGTTCGGATTGTCTTTCCTGAACCTTTTGGAAAAGGTCCTTTTCCTCACTTTCAGTCAATAATTCAGTTTTGACCTGGCCGACCTCGGTGAGAGAGACCCCTTTCAAGATATTCAAGGCCCGTTTACAACCAACGACCAGCGATGGAAAATCCGGATGATTTTTAAAGACTTGCAGCGCCTGAGCCCTGAGTTTCACCTCGCAGAATTCGTCCCATCCCGCGGCTATAACGGCTTCAATCGTTTCCCGTCCGATCCCCTCCCCTTCCAATAAATGTTGCAGGCGCAAGGCCAAAAAGGCCAAAAGGTTTGTTTTGATCGTATCAGGGTTTTCCTTAAAAAGTCCGGTATAGGGAATTAAAGCCCGTTCGATTATTTCGTTAACTGACCATGAAAATCCTTTGGCCCAGGTGAGCAGGATAACGGCCTGGGCCTGACGGCGTAAGGCATAGGGATCAGCTGAGCCGGTGGGAATTTGACCCAAGCCGAAAAACCCGGTCAGGGTGTCCAGACGATCGGCCAGGCCGACTAAAGTCCCGGTGATGGTCCCGGGTAACTGGTTGCCCGTCGAAGCCGGGAGATAATGTTCAAAGATCCCCTGGGCCGTTTCTTCGTGCTCTCCTGATCGTAATGCATACTCCCGGCCCATAATCCCTTGAAGGGTCGGAAATTCCCCCACCATCAGGGAAGTTAGGTCGGCCTTACACAAAAAGGCACATCGTATGACCATCTCTTCTTTTTCCGGGGCCAGTTTCCGGGAAAGATAAGAAGCCAATCCCATTATGCGCTCCACTTTTTCAAAGGAAGTCCCCAAACGGGAATGAAATATCACGGTTTTCAGGGCCTCAACTTTTTCTTTCAAGGGTTTCTTCAAATCTTCCCTGAAAAAAAACTGGGCGTCGGAAAGACGGGCGCGAAGGACCTTTTCATGGCCCTTGACCACCCGTAGGGTATCCTTCACCCGAGTATTGTTTACGGCAATGAAACGGGGGAGAAGATCACCTTGCCCGTCAACCATCGGGAAATAGCGCTGATGTTCTTTCATGGAAGTGATCAAAACTTCCGGGGGCAATTTCAAAAATTCTGGATCAAAAGCACCGGAAACCGGGTCGGGAAATTCGACCAGAAAATTCACCTCTTGCAGTAGTTCGGGATCGGTTAAAACTTGTCCTTTGACCTTGTCGGCGAGGGCTTGAATGGCCTCATGTAACTTATCTTTCCGTTCTTCAGGGTCTACAATGACCTGAGCTTGTCGAAGTTTTGAAAAATATTCTCCGGCATCTTTGAGGGGTATGGACTCAGGGGCCATAAACCGGTGGCCAAGGGTCCGGTTTCCTGACTTGATCCCTTCCAAGGTAAAAGGGACTACCTGATCTCCTAAAAGAGCAACGATCCAATGTATAGGGCGGGCAAAACGAAAAGAGGAACTCCCCCAGCGCATTGACTTTGGGAATGGCAAGTCTAAAATCAGTTGAGGCAGGAGTTTGGACAAAACAACGACAGACGGAAGGCCATCGATTCTTTTCTTGAAACCGAGATAAATCCCTTTAGGGGTCTCAATGAATTCCAATGCTCCAACCTCCACCCCTTTGGCCTTGGCGAAGCCAAGGGCAACTTTGGTCGGAGAGCCATCCTCGGAAAAAGCCGTATTTTTCGGGGGGCCCATGATATTTTCTACCTTGTCGGATTGAAAAGGGGGAATTCCGAACATCAAAAGGGCCAACCTTCGAGGTGTCCCCACGGTCTTTATGTCCCGGTATTGAAGACGGGCCTGCTGAAATCGCTCCCGGGCCAATCCTTTCAAAGCATTTAATGCCCCAGGGATAAAACGGGCAGGTATTTCTTCGGTCCCGATCTCAAGTAATAAATCCTGTTCCATATTTTCTCGCTTCACCTCGTGATATTAAGGTAATAAGGCTTATCAGATGTCTTAAGGGCTGAGGGAGCATCTTTTTAAGAAGCCATCATATCTGGTTTTTTAATAATGGAAAACCCATGGTCTCCCTTTGGGCTAGATATTCCTGGGCTACTGCCCGGGCCAAATCCCGAACTCGGCCGATATATCCGGTTCTTTCCGTAACACTGATAGCGCCTCTGGCATCCAGGAGATTAAATACATGGGAGCACTTGAGGCAAAAATCGTAGGCCGGTCGGAGCAATTTCAACGCATTCAATCTCTTGCTTTCCTGTTCATAAGATCGAAAAAGGGTTCGTAACTGTTCCACATCCGCCTGATCGAAATTATAGATAGAAAACTCGACCTCATCCTGGTGATGGATTTCACCGTATGCAATCCGACTGTTCCATTTCATATCGTAGATATTGTCCTTTTCCTGAAGGTACATAGCAATCCTTTCCAGACCGTAGGTCAACTCCACCGATACAGGGGAAAGGTCGATACCCCCGCATTGTTGAAAGTAAGTGAATTGCGAGATTTCCATCCCATCCAGCCAGACCTCCCAGCCCAGACCCCAGGCCCCCAGGGTCGGGGACTCCCAATCGTCTTCCACAAATCGCAAGTCGTGTTCCAGGGGTTGGATGCCGAAACTCGTCAGACTTTTCAAATACAGATCCTGAACATCCAGGGAAGAGGGTTTAAGGATGACCTGATACTGGTAAAAATACTGTAAACGATTCGGGTTTTCTCCATACCGGCCGTCGGTAGGGCGTCTGGAAGGTTGCACATAAGCAGCTTTCCAAGGCTCCGGTCCCAAAACCCTCAGAAAAGTAGCCGGATGGAAGGTCCCGGCCCCCATTTCCAGATCATAAGGTTGAATAAGCAGACAACCCTGACGGGACCAATAGCCGTTCAGGGCCTCAATTAATTCTTGAAAAGTAAGCACATAACCTCCCTAAAAATAACAAATATTTTTAGCTTATGGCGGATAGTTTAGAGGATAATCTTTCTCGTTTTAACCTACCGGCTTTCCGCTATGAGCTACGAGCTAATGGTT
>CAWBOS010000003.1:0-3597 GCA_963790475.1 uncultured delta proteobacterium
TCCATATCCAAAATACATGAATTCAGGAATCCGAATCCAGGAGACAGAATTGGAAAATCATGGGTGACAAATTCACAGACTCAGCTATGGAAATAAGATAAAAATGAGTTCATTCATTCAACAGATCAGTATTATGGCCTTGCCCCTCCTTTTGGGAGTTATCCTTCATGAAGTGGCCCACGGCTGGGTTGCCAATAAGCTGGGTGATCCTACGGCCCGGTTATCCGGTCGGTTGACCCTTAACCCCCTGGCTCATATTGACCCCTTCGGATCAGTTTTGATCCCGGCTCATCCTCATTCTTTCCCACGCCCCGTTTCTTTTCGGTTATGCCAAACCGGTGCCGGTCAACTTTAACAACCTTAGAAATCCTAAAAAAGACATGGTCTGGGTGGCCCTGGCCGGAGCGGTTACCAATCTGATCCTGGCACTGGGTTTTTCTCTGGTTCATCGGCTCTTAATGGCCGCCACCCCCCTCTGGGAAGTGCCTCTTTTAAGCCTGGTGCTTCAGCCTGTAATCCTGATGTTACGCTATGGCGTGGTCATCAATGTGGCCCTGGCCGTATTCAACCTTATCCCCATCCCCCCTCTGGACGGCGGAAGGGTTATGGTGGGGTTTGTTGCCCCTCAAAGCCGCTTACAGCTACAGCAAACTGGAACCCTATGGATTCTTTATTGTCATCGGGCTTTTGGTCACCCATATTCTGGACTGGTTTATTTCCCCTATTATTTATTTTTTTTATTCAGTTCTTCCTGGGGGCATCGTTGTATGTTTAACATGAAAAAACAAGGAGTATTATTTTAATGGAACGTAAGCGGATTTTGAGCGGTATGCGCCCCACTGGAAAGTTACACCTCGGCAATCTGCACGGGGCCTTGATGAACTGGAAAGAACTTCAGAAGGACTATCAATGCTTCTTTTTTATTGCCGACTGGCATGCCTTGACCACCGAATATAAAGAACCTAAAGCTATTCACGAAAATATCCTGGACATGGTCATTGATTGGCTCAGTGTCGGATTGGACCCTGAAGTCAGCACCTTTTTTCTACAATCGGCCATCAAAGAACATGCCGAACTCCATTTGATTTTGTCCATGATCACTCCCTTAACCTGGTTGGAACGCAACCCGACTTATAAGGAACAACAACAGGAACTGGAAAGCAAAGACATCGGGACCTACGGCTTCATCGGCTACCCGGTCCTGCAGGCCGCCGACATTATGATGTACAAGGCCCATGCCGTTCCGGTGGGCATTGATCAGGCCCCCCATGTGGAATTGACCCGGGAAATCGCCCGCCGGTTCAACTTCCTGTATGAGGAGGTCTTTCCCGTTCCCGACCTCCTTTTGACCGAGACCCCGAAATTACCGGGACTCGACGGTCGAAAGATGAGCAAGAGCTATAATAATGCCGTCTTCCTCTCCGATTCCATGGAGGAAATACGCCAAAAGCTGTCCCAGATGGTTACCGATCCCCAGAGGGCCCGTCGCAAAGACCCGGTAATCCTGAAGTCTGCATCCTCTTTCCCCTCCATAAAATATACTCTTCCCCGGAGCGGCTCGAAGAGATAGTCCTGGAATGCCCCCGGGCCGGGATCGGTTGTGTGGATTGTAAAAAATGGTTGATCGATCAGGTCCTGGAGGCCCTCCGACCGATTAAGGAGAAACGGGATTATTGGACCCAAAACACCGAAGAAGTCCAATCGATTCTCAGGGCCGGCAATGATCGAGCCCGAACCTTCGCCCAGAAAACCATGGAAGAGGTCAGACAGGCCATAGGATTTTAGATTGCGGATTGCGGAATGGGAATTTTGAATTTAATCGCGAGTTGCTGGATTGGAGTTTAAGGATGATAAGTTCCCTTTTTAATCTCGTCACACGTCACTCGTCACTTGTCACTTGCTATGGACTACAACGTTAAACTCGATATTTTTGAAGGGCCTATGGACCTGCTGGTCCATTTAATCCGGAAAAACGAGATGGATATCTATGACATCCCCATCGCCGTTATCACCGCCCAATATCTGGAATATCTGGACCTGATGAAAGATCTTAATATCAACGTTGCCGGAAATTTTCTGGTCATGGCCGCAACCTTGATCCATATCAAGTCCCGGATGCTGCTGCCCCGACCGCCGGAAGAGGAAGAGGAGGATGATCCCCGTCTGGAATTGACCCGGCCGTTGCTGGAATACCTCCAGTTGAAAGAAGCTGCGGAACAACTGGGGCAACGTCCATTGTTATACCGCGATGTCTTCACCCGGGATTTTCTGGCCAAAGAAATGGAAGGCAAAGAAGAAGGCCTTATCCGGGTGGGACTTTTCGAGTTGATGGACGCCGTCCGGAGAATCCTTCTGGAGAAGAAGGAGGAGGCCTTTTCCCACTTTCCCAGCCCTCTGATCCCCATTGAAAACAAGATGGAAGAAATCCTGGCCAAACTTAAACAAATGGGGCGCCTCCTGCTGGAAGAATTATTTCCCGGCCATTTCACCCGGGCGGAACTGATCGTCTCTTTTCTGGCCCTGCTGGAGCTGGCCCGGGTTCAAAAAATTATCGTCTATCAGGAAATACAGGGAGGGAACATCCTGATTTATGATTTTCTTCCCCCGGCAACGATCTCTTGAAAGGTCAGGAAAATAGGCTGAAGACCGAAGGCTTTTAGGAAAGAACATTGAATATTTGGATCCAGAGACCGGTTGAAGGGTATATTAGTTATAAAAAGTCTTTTACCTTCAGCCTTCAGTCTAAATACCTTCAGTCTAACTATCTTGAGATAATCCAACCCCGTTTGATTATGTGATTTCGGATTTATGAAACTTACTGTTATGATAAAATAGGCACCCATGAACGAAATTAAATCCCTACTCGAAGCCCTGATTTTCGTTTCCCCTGCTCCCATAGGACTTAAAAAGATCCTGGAAGTCATCGGAGATAGTTTTCCTAAGAAAGACATAGAAGCGGCCTTGACCGGGCTACTGAAGGAATACGAAACCCCGGAACGGGGCCTCTATATTCAGGAAGTGGCCGATGGGTTCCAGTTTCGAACCAAACCACGGTTCAGCGAATGGATCAAAAGGCTGAAAAAGATCAGCCCTGCCGTCTCAGTAAAGCCTCTCTGGAAACCCTGGCCATTATTGCCTATAAACAACCGGCCACCCGAGGAGACATAGAACGGCTGCGCGGTGTCGAAGTTGACGGAATTGTCCGGACTCTCCTGGAAAAGAATTTGATTCATATTGTGGGACGCAAGGAAATTCCGGGCCGCCCCATTCTTTATGGGACCACCCAGCGTTTTTTGGAATTATTTGAACTAAAAAATCTGTCCTTTCTTCCTTCTCTGGAAGAAATCAAGGCCCTGCATGCTGATTTAAGTGAAAACGAAACGGATTGAACAAGACAAATTCACTGAAGTCGTCACCCCGGCGCAAGCCGGGGTCCAGGAAATTTAGACCAATTGAATAAACTGGATTCCGATTTCCACCGGAATGACGAATACAAGCTTCCATCGCCCCGTTCCGATTTCGTCAGACATGACACCCGGCGGAATCCAGATGCTCCCGGGAAAACGCCTTTTCAGTGGAAGCAGAAAGATAAAGAAC
>CAWBOS010000004.1:0-41561 GCA_963790475.1 uncultured delta proteobacterium
TGATTATTTTACTTTTATTTTCCACCTTCTAATTACCATAAAGACAACAAATTTGATACTCCTTTTTTGACTACCATTAGAACTCTTGTCTTTTCTCGAAAGAGGAGGGTTGATAATTTCCGGGCTGCGTCCGGTCGACTTTTGTTTCCATGGCGGTGCCAGAGATAAGAACGAAATCGTCAGGGTCAGGCCTATGCGCTGGACTACTGGACAACCACAAAAGGGGGGCACTATTGAGAGTAGGGGGCTGGGGATGGAGTTCGGCAGCCTGATTCTGCGTGTATCGCTGTAGAGGGGAATGACTTCCGGATGACCGTCGATTTCCAAGGTCACCTGATCCCGAACAGGTACCAGGAGACCGTAAACCGGCTTTATTCTCCCCAACCAGCCCAAAATAAAAACGGGCAAGTCCTTGAAAACTTACCCGTTATTTTGTCTTTGGTGCCGAAGGCGGGACTCGAACCCGCATGGAGTTACCCGCCACCCCCTCAAGATGGTGTGTCTACCAGATTCCACCACTTCGGCACAGGAAATTCCCCTATTTGGTGATGGGTTTGTCCGGACTCAGTGGGAACAGCCGGAGCCGCCGGGGTCGGAGTTAGCGGAGATCCTGTTGGGGTTTGAGTCGGTGTTGTTTGCTTTTGGGTTGCCGCGGAAGGGGTTCCAACCACCGAGGAACTGGACCCCGGGTCCGTACATAAAAGCCAGGAGCAGAGAGGTGACCATAAAAACCGCAGCGGCGATGGTAGTCAGCTTGGTCAGAAACGTTGCCGCCCCACCGCTGCCGAAAACCGTCTGGCTCGATCCCCCAAAGGCCGCTCCCATACTGGCCCCTTTTCCGGTTTGCAGTAAAACAATCATGATCAGGGCCAAACAAACCACTACATGAATAATTGTTGTCAGAGTTGCCATAACGACTTATTGATGAACCTCCTTGATAAGGGGCAGAAATTTTTCAGCTTTTAGGCTGGCCCCGCCTACCAGCGCTCCGTCGATATCCGGTTGGGCATAGAGTTCCCGAATATTATCCGGAGTGACACTTCCACCATACACAATTCTTTTCTCCTTTGCAAGGGTTTTATTAAAACGGCTCTTCCAGCAATCCTCGAATAAAAGCATGGACTTCCTGGGCCTCGGCCGGGGTGGCTGATCTTCCGGTGCCGATGGCCCAGACCGGTTCATAGGCAATCACCCCTCGGGCCATGTCTTCCGAGGACAACCCCTGAACCGCCTCCAGCAGTTGACGGCTGATGACTTCCTGAATCCTGCCCCCTTCCCGTTCTTCCAGGGTCTCTCCCACACAGAGAATCGGTTTCAAATCGGCTTTCAAACAGGCAACAACCTTCCTGCGGACCTGTTCATCGGTTTCTCCGAAAACATGCCTTCGTTCGGAATGACCGATAATACAATAGGTGACAACCGGCATCCAGAAGCATCCGGGTTGAAATTTCACCGGTGAAGGCCCCCTCTTCCGCCCAATGAACATTCTGGGCCGCCAGTTGAATAGGACTGCCCTGGATCGCCTTTCCCAGGGCCGGCAAGGCCGTAAAAGGAGGGGCAATGACCACATCGGCCAGAAGCGGATTCGGTATCCCGGCCTTCAATTCCTGAAGGGTGCTCAAAGCCTCCGGGATGGTTTTAAACATCTTCCAGTTTCCCCCGATCCAGGGTCGGCGTTCATTTTTTCCCAATCGCTTTCCTCCTTTTTTAACGGTCTATTGAGATTCTTGCCAATCTCCCGGCTTCCGTCTCCCCGGCGAAAGCCGGGGTCCAGACATCGTCCCGGTAACGAAATTCTACGGATCCGGTTTCACCGGAATGACATCCTGAGATTTTTGCATCAGACAATATTCTCAGCTTTTATTGCTTTTCTCATCGAAAATATTTTCCAAGGCCAGTATGCCGGGCAACTGTTTTCCCTCCAACAGTTCCAAAAAGGCCCCGCCGCCGGTGGAAATATAGGATATCTTGGAAGATTCACCGGCCTTATGGACAGCCACATCGGTGTCCCCGCCGCCGACAATGGTCAGGGCTTTGGAATTAGCCACGGTATGAACCATAGCCATGGTACCTTGTGAAAAGGGCTCCATCTCAAAGGCCCCCATGGGTCCGTTCCAGATAATCGTCTTGGCATTTTGCAGGACCTCGGAATAGAGCAGAGAGGTGGCCGGTCCGATATCCAGGATCATCCAATCTTCGGGGACTTCCTGAACGGTTGTGATCTTGGTTTCGGCCTGGGCATCAAAGATATTGCCGACCACACAATCAACGGGAAGATATAATTTAACCCCCAGGTCTTTGGCCTTTTTCATCAAGTCAGGGGCCATGTCGACCAGGTCTTCCTCCACCAGGGATTTGCCGACCTCATTATTGAACGCTTTTTAAAAAAGTATTGGCCATGGCCCCGCCGATAACCATTTTATCGACATGGGTTAACAGGTTTTCCAGTGCCCCCAGTTTACTGCTGACCTTGGAACCGCCGATAACGGCCACCAGGGGACGGGCCGGATTTTCCATGGACTGATGAAAAAATTTCAGTTCGTCTTTCATCAGGAATCCGGCGGCAGAGACCTGGGCATATTTGGCCACGGCCACGACCGAGGCATGGGCCCGATGGGCCACGGCAAAGGCATCATCAATGTAAATATCACACAATTCCGCCAGGGCCCGGCCGAAGGCTTCATCATTTTTTTCTTCTTCGGGATGGAAACGAAGATTTTCCAATAGGATTATTTCGCCCGACTGCATGCCCTCGATCATGGTTTTGACCTGCAGTCCCACGCAATCCGGGGCCAACTTAACCTCCTTCTGGATCAAACGGCTTAAACGCCGGGCCACCGGGGCCAGGCTGAATTCATCAACTACTTTCCCTTTAGGGCGGCCCAGATGGGAGCAGAGGATCACCTTGGCGTTTTCATCCAGGGCATAATTGATGGTCGGTAATACCCCCCGGATACGGTTGTCGTCGGTGATATTCAGATTTTTATCCAGGGGCACATTGAAGTCGACCCGGATCAGGAGCCTTTTATTTTTTATGTCGAGTTCGTTTAAATAGCGCATGGGTCCCTCCTTAATAAAAGAGGTTAAAATTGGTTAACTATAACTTATGATAACAAAATGACCGAATAAAGTCAAATCCAAAAGAAAAATTATCATCATTAAATGAAAAAAAAATAGTTCAAAGAAATCGTTGTTTGCTGACTTGTAAGGTTGGTTTTGGGGGAAGAAATGATGATCAATAAAAAAATAGGGAACGGGGCTTATCCCCGTTCCCTATCGCTTTAGGATCAAATGCGATTATTTTTGAAAATTATTTCCACAAGGAAATAACGATCGGAACAATCAACAAGGCCACGATGTTGATGACCTTGATCATGGGGTTGATGGCCGGACCGGCGGTATCCTTGTAAGGATCGCCGACCGTATCGCCCGTGACCGAAGCCTTGTGACCATCGCTTCCTTTCTTATGGACTACGCCTTTGTCGTCGGTGACGCCGTCTTCAAAGGATTTCTTGGCATTGTCCCAGGCGCCGCCGCCGGAGGTCATGGCAATGGCCTGGAAAAGGCCGGTCAGGATGCATCCGATCAGAAGACCACCGAGCGCCTTCGGCCCCAGGCAAAAGCCGACAATGATCGGGGCTACGACCGGGATCAAGGCCGGAATCATCATCTCCTTGATGGCCGATTTGGTGACGATATCCACGCACTTGCCGTACTCCGGTTTGCCGGTCCCTTCCATGATGCCTTTGATCTCCCGAAACTGCCGACGGACCTCTTCGACAACGCCACCGGCTGCTCTACCGACGGCCAGCATCAATCTGCCGCCGTAGTAGTAGGGGATCAGCCCGCCGATAAACAAGACCGGCAATGACTAAGGGATCGGAGAGATCGAAGGTGATGCCGCTTATCCCCTTGGCCAGTTCCCGCGCATATTCGGCAAACAGCACCAGGGCTGCCAGACCGGCGGAACCGATGGCATATCCTTTGGTGACCGCCTTGGTGGTATTGCCGACCGCGTCAAGCGGATCGGTAATGGCCCGTACTTCCGGAGGAAGCTCGGCCATCTCGGCGATACCGCCGGCGTTGTCCGTGATCGGCCCGTAGGAGTCGATGGCCACCACGATACCGGTCATGGAGAGCATGGAGACCGCGGAAAGGGCGATGGCAAACAGACCGCTGCTCACCCCATTGGCTTCACCGCTGAATCCGCCGCCGAGGCCGAAAGAACCGAGAATGGCGGCAACGATAACGAGGGCCGGAAGGGCCGTGGCTTCCATACTCATGGCCAGGCCGGCGATCACGTTCGTGCCGTGGCCGGTGAGGCTGGCCTTGGCAATGGTCTTCACCGGTCGGAACTTGATTGGCCGTATAATACTCGGTGATCCAGACAATCAGACCGGTCAGGATCAAACCGATACAGGCCGTGCCGAAGATGCTCATGGGGGTGAAGCCGCCGGTATTTTCGGCAGGCAGACCGCTCATGAACCAGGAGGTTACGAAATAAAAGGCGATGGCCGCCAGGATCCCGGCGACTGCCAGGCCCTTATACAGCGCGCCCATGATGTACTGTTTGGCTCCGAGTTTTACAAAGTAAGTACCAATGATGGAGGCGATAATCGAAACACCGCCCAAAAGGAGCGGGAATTCGACCCAGGGACTGTCGGCCCCAAAAACCGACTTGGCCAGCAGCATGGCGGCCACCAGGGTTACCGTATAGGTTTCATAAAGGTCGGCGGCCATGCCGGCGCAGTCGCCCACATTGTCGCCCACGTTGTCGGCGATAACCGCCGGGTTCCTCGGGTCGTCTTCCGGAATGCCGGCCTCAACCTTACCAACCAGGTCGGCGCCGACGTCAGCCGCTTTGGTATAAATACCGCCGGCGATACGGGCAAAGACGCTCATCAGGGAACAGCCGAAGCCCAGACCGATCAGGGCATGGAAAGCCGCTTCTCCGGCATATGCCCTGGCAATCGAGAAATATCCGGCCAGGCCGATGATGCCCAGACCGACCACCATGATGCCGGTGACCGAACCGCCCTTAAATGAAAGGGTCAGCGCGGCCTGGATCCCCTTTTTTGCCGCCTGCGTGGTCCGGACATTAGCCCGTACCGTAACCCACATGCCGACAAAGCCGGCAAAGGCCGAGCCTACGGTCCCGATCAGGAAGCCTAAGGCCGTCCATAAGCCCGAGGGCTGGGACCACGGCAATGATGATCAGCAAAATCACGGCCACCATGGCCACGGTCTTATACTCCCGGGTCAGAAAGGCGTAAGCCCCTTCCTTGACCGCATTCGAAATCTGCTGCATCCGGTCGGTCCCGGCGTCCTGTTTGGACACCCAGGCCGCAGTCACCAGGGCATACAACACGCCCAGAAGCGCCGCAGATAAGGGCAAATAAAATAATGTTCATGAACTCTCTCCTCCTTCTTTAGATTATTAAAATTTTTAGTAGAAAATAAATCAAAGGGTTACAAAAAATTTCTAAAATCGACCAGGAAAGTTATCCCACCTCCTTTTTTAAAAAACATGAATGATCTTGTGATTAAACTTAAGATATTACTTGTGAATTTCATTACAGAGTCCTCCCGCTTCTATCATACCCCTATGGGGATGTCAAGATTTTTTCCGAGGATTTTTCCTCCTTTGCTTGACCTTCTCCTTTTTTCTTGACAGAATAGTTATCTTGGAAATAAGAGAGATTATATAATTAAGGAAAAAACGTTTGGAGGCTGGAGTTCGGAGTCCGGCGAGAAGAATTTTACATCTCCTGGCCGGCTGAATTCAACCCGTTGGGTAATAAAATTTTCCGGAGGATTTTATGGACAAAGAACAAGGGGAAATTAGCCGCATGCAGATCAATCCTACCGATTTTCTCCTTTTTTCAATCAAGGAATACAAAGGGAAACATTATATCGATCTGAGGAAATACGTTGTCTCGGACAGTTACACCGGATTTACTAAACAGGGAGTCCGGTTCGGCTCCGAGCTGTTCGGTGAGTTCGAAGAAAAAATAGGCTTATTGAAAGAAGCTTTAGCAAAAAGCGAATCAACATAGATCGCTTAAGGTTTCCTTTTTTTTGATCATTCCAATATTAGCCGGAATCCAGGTTCTTTTTGATTCCTGCGCCCCGGAAGGAGACGCATAAAAATGTTTTGGGACGAAAAGTTTGAAACTATGCCTTTGGAAACCATGCAGGATTTTCAACTGAAACACCTGCAACAAACCGTCGCCTGGGTGTACGAGAAAGTCCCTTATTATAAAAATAAATTAGATGATCTGGGGATTAAACCCCCGGACATCAAGGAATTAAAGGATCTGGCCCAAGTTGCCCTTTTCCATTAAAACCGACCTGCGGGACTATTATCCCTTTGGTTTGTGTGCCGTCCCCCTGACCGATGTCGTCAGGATTCATGCCTCCTCGGGAACCACGGGCAAACCGATTACCGGTCCCTATACGGCGGCGGACTTGGACCAATGGGCCGAATGCATGGCCCGAAATTTATACGCCGCCGGAGTCCGGTCCAGCGACATCCTCCAAAATGCTTATGGCATGGGACTGTTTACCGGTGGCTTGGGGTTTCACCAGGGGGGTGGTAAAGTGGGGGCCACCGTCATTCCCACTTCCTCCGGCCAGACCGAACGGCAGATAACCATCATGCAGGATTTTGGGACTACGGTCCTTTGTTGTACCCCTTCCTATGCCCTGACCATCGCCGAAAAAGGCCATGAAATGGGGATCAATTTCAAAAACCTTCAGTTACGGATCGGGGTTTTCGGGGCCGAGCCCTGGACCTTGGAAATGCGTAAGGAAATCGAAGAGCGACTGGATATCAAAGCCTATGAGGCCTATGGATTGACCGAACTGATGGGCCCCGGGGTGGCCTTTGATTGCCGGGCCCAGGACGGCTATTTACATATTAATGAAGATCACATCCTGGCGGAAATCGTTGATCCCGTAACCGGGGAAGTCCTTCCTAACGGGACCAAGGGAGAACTGGTTTTTACGGCCATCCAACGCCGGGCCATGCCCTTACTGCGCTATCGAACCCGGGACATTACCTTGCTGAAAAGGGAAAGATGCGAATGCGGCCGGACCTTGATCAAGATGGAGAAGGTCTATGGGCGAAGTGACGATATGCTGATTATCAGCGGAGTTAATGTCTTCCCCTCCCAGATTGAAAGCCTTCTTCTGGATCAAAAAGGGATTGAACCTCAATACGTGATCATAGTCCGGAAAAAGGGTTATTTGGACACCCTGGAAGTGAATGTGGAAGCCAAACCGGATATCTATCAGGCCGGAGCGGAAAAAATTAAAGAGGTGGAAAAAAATATTGAGACCCACATGAAAGGGTTGATCGGTATCAGCATCAAAATCCGATTGGTTTCTCCGGGGACCATCACCCGGAGTGAAGGCAAAGCCCAAAGGGTGATAGATGAGAGGAAGATGTAAAAACGTTAGGCGTTAGGCGAAATCAATTCTAAAATCCATTTACATAGAAACCGTTCTCGCCAAACGTTAATCTATAACAGGAGTTATTGATGAAAATTCATGAATACCAGGCCAAAACAATTTTTTCCCGATATGGAATCCCCGTTCCCAAAGGGAATGTAGCCATTTCAGTGGAAGGAGCAGCTCAGGTATCCCGGGAGATCGGCCCTCCTCCGTATATCATTAAAGCCCAGATCCATGCCGGCGGCCGGGGCAAAGGAGGCGGGGTTAAAAAGGCCCAGGGGATCAATGAAGTGGAGAAAGTATCTAAAGCAATCCTGGGAATGACCCTGGTAACCCACCAAACCGGATCGGAAGGGAAAAAGGTCAGTAAGGTATTGGTTGAAGAAGGGCTGGAGATCGAGAAGGAGTTTTATGTCGGGATCATCATGGACCGGGCAAAGGCCTGTCCGGTGATTATGGTCAGCCCGGCCGGCGGAATGGATATCGAGGAAGTGGCCGAAAAAACCCCCCACCTGATCAAAAGAGAATGGATAGACCCGGCTATCGGTTTTCGACCCTTTCAAGCTCGTAACCTCATTTATAGTCTGCCCCTTTCCGCCCCCTTGATTAAATCCGGCTTAACAATTTTGAATCAATCGGTCAAGCTTTTTGAAGACTACGATTGTTCCCTTCTGGAAATCAATCCCCTGGTGGCCACCAAAGACGGCCGTCTCATCGCCTTGGATGCCAAAATTACCTTTGATGATAATGCGCTTTTCCGGCACAAAGATCTGCACGAACTCCTCGATCCTGCGGAACAGGACCCTTTGGAACTGGAAGCCAGCCGCCATAACCTGAATTATATCCGCCTAAACGGAAATATCGGGGTTATGGTCAATGGGGCCGGCCTGGCCATGGCTACCATGGATATCATTAAATTATACGGGGCGGAACCGGCTAATTTCCTGGATGTCGGCGGCGGGGCCAATGCCGAGACGATCGCCAAAGGGTCGGAGATCATCTTATCCGATGAACGGGTTCAGGCCATTCTGGTCAATATCTTCGGGGGGATTTTGCGCTGTGATGTCCTGGCGGAAGGTCTCATTGAAGCCGCCCGAAAGATGAAAATTAAAGTGCCTTTGATTATTCGGTTGGAGGGCACTAACATGGAAAAAGGGAAGGAAATGTTGAATCAATCAGGCCTTAATTTTTCAGTAGCCCAGACTATGGGCGAAGCGGCCCGAAAGATCAGCCAGTTGGTAAGCAGAAGATAGCTCATTGCGGATAGCTCGGAGGGAAAACATAATTTAACCTTCCGTCTTTTACTATGTGCTATCAGCTATGAGCTATGAGCTAAAAGGAATAAAATAAAAACCGTCAAAATAGATGAAGAAAAGAGAGAAGGATTTATGAGCATATTAGTAGGCCAGGACAGCCGGGTTCTGGTTCACGGAATCACCGGGAGGGAAGGTAGTTTTCATACCCAGCAGATGCTCAGCTATGGAACCAGGGTGGTGGCCGGAATGACCCCCGGAAAGTCAGGGCAAAGCGTAGAAGGAGTACCGGTTTATGATACGGTTCAGGATGCCGTGCGGGAACAGGGGGCCAATTGTTCGGTCATCTTCGTACCCCCGGCGGCAGCCGCCGATTCCATCCTGGAGGCCGCCGCCGCCGGGATCGGGGTTATTGTCTGTATCACTGAAGGTATTCCCACGCTGGATATGGTCCGGGTCAAACACTATTTACAAGATAAACCCTCCGTCCTGATCGGTCCCAACTGCCCCGGTATCATCACCCCTGGGGTCTGCAAATTGGGCATTATGCCGGGCTATATATTCCGGCCGGGACCGGTGGGCGTTATTTCCCGCAGCGGGACCTTGACCTATGAAGTGGTGGATCAGATCAGCAAACTAGGAATGGGCCAGTCCACTTGCATCGGTATCGGTGGAGATCCGATCATAGGACTTTCTTTTATTGACCTCTTAACCTATTTTGCCCAGGATGGACAAACCCGGGGCGTGGTCCTGATCGGTGAAATCGGCGGGACGGCGGAAGAAGAGACCGCCCGTTTTATTCAGGACCATTTTCCTAAACCGGTGATCACTTTCATTGCCGGTCAGACCGCCCCCCCGGGACGCCGAATGGGCCATGCCGGGGCCATCATTTCCGGAAAATCAGGAACGGCCCAGGAAAAAATGGCCGTCCTTCAAGCCGCCGGCATCCGGGTCGTTATGGATTTGACCAAGGTGGGGGAAGTGGTTAAAGAAGTGATGAAAGGGTAGAAAGCTTGGGGTTGCGAGTTACGGGTTGCGGGTTATGAAACTCGAAAACCCGGGACTTGTAACGTTAGTCCGAAAATAACCCTGGATTAATCTCCGGGCTTGTTCTTTCTCCGTCATGCCGGACTCGATCCGGCATCCAGAGGTTTGCGTGGTTTCTTCAGCCTGGATTCCGGCTGGAGTCTATCCCGCACCTAACGCGGGACCGGAATGACGACTTAACTCACTGGTTATAAAAAATTTTCATGCTTCGTGGGGCCACGCCCCTGGCGGGGGCATGACGCTTTGATGTAAAGGGAAATGCCTGCCTTTTATATACACAAGATGTAAGGGAGATTTGAAAAATGTTCAATTTTGTTCAAGATCAAGGAAGACGAAAATTTTAACCAGAGGAATACTTTTAGTATTTTGAGGATTAAAATTTGAGTCTGACGCAGAGATTGGGCAAAAGGGGACATTTTTCAAATCTCTCACTAAGGATTCATGAAAATCCTCCTCCATATCTGCTGTGCCCCATGCACCATTTATCCTTTGCAAGCCCTGCGAAACCAGGGTTTTCAGATTACCGGCTATTTCTATAATCCCAATATCCACCCCTTCAGGGAATATCAGAAACGCAAGGACACGCTAAAGGAGTATGCCGGGATTTGTAAGCTGGATATTTTTTATGAGGAAAAATATGATCTGGAACTTTTTCTGGACCAAACCCGGCCCTGGGGTCCGGAGCGTTGTCGAACCTGTTACCAAATCCGTCTGGAGGCAACGGCCCGGCAGGCCAAGGGCCAAGGCTTCGATGCCTTCAGCACCACCCTCCTTTACAGCCGTTACCAAAAACATGACTGGATCAAAGAAGTGGGTACAGAGATCGGGGAGCGTTTTGAACTCCCTTTCCTTTATCAGGATTTCCGGCCGGGTTGGGCGGAAGGAGTTCAAAAATCAAAGGAACTCGGTCTGTACCGCCAGCCCTATTGCGGCTGCATCTTCAGCGAAAAAGAACGTTTCGCAAAGAAAGAGAAAAAATAAGGGTGACAGGATTAAATCTTTTTATTTTTTGCTTAATTTAGATGGCTGTCCAACCAAGAAATCAGCGGGAGGCCCGCTATTGGGGCGACCCGCTGACATTGACGGGTTGCTTCTTCTACCGCCTCTAGAGTTCATAATCCTGCAGCTTTTGGGGATTTCCACAATCTGATGAGCATCCTTCTGTCCACTTCACAGCCAACTTACTGATTTTGCCAATGTAGGATATTCGACGGCAGAAGGTTGGTAGTTGTCTGACGGATATCCCAGCGCGCATCCATCAAGGGCATATTCCTCTGTGGGAATATTCAAGAGTCTGCAAAAATCCGGGTCACCATCCATTTGCGTCGTTGCACTAACAAGTTGAAGGCCAATACCGAGTGACGTTGCTTTCAGCCACATATTCTGCAGGCAGTAGCTAAGTGATTGTGCGGCAATTGGAGGCATTCCTTTTCTTTCTCCGACAACAACAAAATACGGTGCATTACCGACACCGGATACGCCTTGTTGTCCGATTCGCTTCATATTCTGCACAAAAGGAACAGGTCCCACCTTCTTTTCAAGTTCATCGGCAACCGTTGCCATCCGCTTCTTGAGAATATTCGCTACGGCTTCCATAGCTGATGACGAGCTTCGAATCACGAATACCTTTCTAAAGTCAGGTTTCCCCGCAACTGCAAGTGCTCCAAAAGGGGCTAACAGGCCCGCTTGGATTATTGCTTCAATAGCCTCTTTTCCTGGCGGGATAGGGCTAAATACTCTTACTGAGTGCCGTGCTCTTACAATGACATCGAGAGCTGCAGTATGTTCGGAGGTGATGTTTTCAAACATGTTGTTCTCCTTTCATGTGTCATCTCTTGGCTACGCCCAATGCGGCGTTGACCCGTGGCACGCAGGTTGCGGGGCCGAAGGCTATGCAAACAAGTGACATTGGGTCCAATGGCCTGGTTGGTGCCGCTGCGGCGGCGCCGACCGGGACATGGACCCCATAGGGGGCAAAGCCGCATTGCCGACGACGCAGTCGGCGACAACGTTCAGGGTGTGGATTTCGACGGTCGCGCAGCGGATGGCGAATACCCACCACCCTGTTGTTAGCCAGCCGCTTTGAATCCTAAGTGGAACTCAACGATTCCCTGGGGGATGTGTCCATCGAATGACATGGCAAAGAAGACGTCTTCCGGAACTCCCTCGTGGACAAGTCCCCGAGTGTTCTGGAATCCGAAACGCTTGTAGTACTCCGGATGCCCCACAAGGCAGCATCCCCGGGCACCAAGCCCTTTCAGCCGTGACAGTCCCTCTTGTATCAACGCCCCGCCAATCCCCTGCCGCTGGTATTCGGGCAGAACCGATACAGGCCCCAGTCCGTACCAACCCGGAGAGCCGTCGGACATCGTCACCGGAGAAAACGCGATATGTCCAACTACGCGCCCATCCATCTCAGCCACGAGCGAAACAGTTAGGGCGTTGGAGGCGCGGAGCGCGGCAATGATGAACTGCTCCGTGTGATTGCTGATCGACAGAGTACTGAATGCGGCGATTGTGACGTCGGCAATGGTACCGACATCGGCATCGGTCTCACTCCTGATAACTATCCCGGTCCTCATGCGATTCCTCTCTTTATTGTCTAACGTGTTTGGCATGAGCGGCGGTCAAGGACCGCTCTTTACGCAGATACTAACGCCGTCCGCTCGATGCCATTTTTAGCCAGGAGCAGATGCCGGCTGAATCTCGAAAGACAGTGCTTTGCGCTTGGGATACAGACGCTTGATGAGGGCGCCCAGGTCTTCTAGCGCAGCGCGCTGGTCCTCGATTGCGCCGTCAACTGATCCGTATAGACCGTCAATCAGCTGCTTCAGAATCACTACCTTGGCCATCGGCCGTACGGCTGGGCCGCCCCCTGGGTAGCCGATCAGCGGCATGCCGCGGCGGCTGTCTGGCTGGCCCTGAGCTGATCCGCTACTGCCAGCGATCGAGCGAGGCGATCTGGATCAGATTGCCGCAGGTGTCGTTCACCACCGCGATGGTCGAGCCGGTGACTTTGGTCGGCGGCATGGTGAACTCCGCGCCCGCCGCCTTCATCCGGTCGTATTCCCGCTGCACGTCGTCTACATAGAACATGGCGGCCGGCCGGCCCTGCTCGAACATCGCCTGCTGGTAGGCCTTAGCCGACGGGTTGTCATTCGGGGCGAGCTGCAGCTCGACGCCGTCGGGCTCCTCGGGTGAGGCTACGGTGAGCCATCGGAACGGCCCCTGGGTGACGTCGGCTTTCTTCACGAAGCCCAGGACATCGGTGTAGAAGCGCAGCGCTTTCTCCTGGTCGCCCACGTAGATGCTGGTCACTTTGATTTTCATGGTGCTTTCTTCCTGTCATATCGGTTCGGTGTGGTTCGTCACTATGAATGTTTTTCGAGAGTGTTGAGCTGCATGCCGAGTGCCGTTTGTGCCTGGATCAGCACTGAGTACCTCGAATTATCGTCGAATTGTTTCCTTTCCTTCGGTATGAGAAACCGTCACAAGGCGACCTTTCGCAGAAACACCAAAAGTAATAAAACGTTCTTCATAAATTGAATGATCGGGATCGAGACCGGTTGCAGCCATAGGGTCACTCAATGCGGTGGCTGCTTCCTCAAAAGAAACCCCATGCTTCTTAAAGTTGTTTTTTGCCTTCCTCGGGTCCCATTCGATTTTCATGTTCCAGATTATATCATGTTCTTGGAATCATGTCTCGATAGTAATTCTCGTGAGGCCCAATCATAACAAACTCCAAATCATCGCCAACCCTTCGATAGGATAGCAAATGGATTGTTTTGAGTTTGAATTTGTGTACGGAAACGCCTCTCAAGTCACCCTTCTTTTCTTCGCTTACGCCGGGGTCTTCTGCTATTTTCTTTATTTCTCTATCCAGTGAATCCTTTTCGGACTTTGACATCCTCTTTACTTTTTTCTCAAATGACCTTGACTGGTAAATTCTCATATCTAACTATCCAAACTTATATTCGGTCTTCTCGTTCTCATCCAACTCGTCCAACCCAATCAGGATTTCCTTTATGAGGGAATATGGCAAGTCAGGATTCTCTTCTGCGCATTTGCCCATGCGTGCCCAATGCTCAATCTGACCGGCCAAAGACCTGTGATCGATCCGCCCAAATCTTTTTGCCTCACTTACAAGTTTTTCAGATATTCTTACTGCTGTGGCCATGGAAGTTCCTCCAAACGGTAATGTTACAATATGCTATCATTTTATATTAAAGCGTAGCATAATGCAACAATAGATTGCTCATTCATTCTGAGGGGTAATGCGGCGTTGACCCATGGCACGCAGGTTGCGGGGCCGAAGGCCATGCAAGCAAGTGACATCGGGTCCAATGGCCTTGTTGGTGCCGCCTGCGGAGGCGACAACCAGTTATTGAGGAGTTTCTTTATAAGTATCAAGAAGTTTTGAGTTGTCAATGTCAGTACTGAAATGCCATCTCATATCTCTTTAATATCATTATTTTTCGACAGTTTTCCAATATCCCATTTATTTTCTTAAGATCTTCTGTTCAAGTCAGGTGTCTCACAGTCCTCATCATCTTTGAGAAAAATCCCTTGACTGCTTTTGCGCACCCGATCTAATGTGTATTAGATACACACCAAAAAGGGGAGCAATTCAGTGAGAACTAACATCATCATTGATGATCTTCTTTTGGAAGAGGCTTTTTCCGTCAGCCAGAGCAAAACCAAGAAAGAGATCATTCATGAGGCCTTGAGGGAAATGATCCGGTTAAGGAAAAGGAAAGACTTAACCGAACTGGCCGGACGTATCTCTTTTTATCCGGGTTTTAGCCATAAGACTTTAAGGAAAACCGGATGATTTCGTTGGATACCTGTTTTAATGCAGGACCTACACCATAGCCTGCTTCTAAAGTCAAACCATTATGCACGAACTTTCGCTGGCCCAAGGTATTCTGGATATTGTGGAGCAGGAGATGAGACGTCACGGGGCAACCCGGGTAAGCCTCATCCGGCTGGATGTCGGAGAATTTACGGCTGTGGTCCCGGAAAGCCTCTCTTTTTGTTTTGAAGTGATCACTAAAAACACCCCCTTCGAAGGGGTCAGACTGGAGTTGAACCCGGTTCCACTCACCGGACGATGTAAGGGGTGCGGTGAGGAATTTAAGATCCAGGATTATACCTTTATCTGCCCTCGGTGTGAATCCAAAGATATTGAAACGATTGCCGGCAAAGAACTGCTGATAAAAGAGATTGAGGCGGAATGAGGGGGCCCAAAATATTTTCACCGCAAAGGCGCGAAGAGCGCAGAGAAAACCAATTTTAATCAATCCCGTGAGTGGCGGGATTGAGCAAAACAACTCTGGCCTCCGGCCAAATATTCTCCCGGAGGGTAGTAACAAAGCTTTTGTTTGCCGGCCCTCTCACCGGCAAACACAAATTATCTTCTTTGCGCTCTTTGCGCCTTTGCGGTGAATTCATCGTGGTTCACACAGGTCCTCTTTCAAAAAGCTAAACAAATAAAAGAATGAAGATTAGATATCATGTTTCCATCCAGGGGATTGTGCAGGGGGTAGGATTTCGCCCCTTCGTTTATCAACAGGCCAAGGCCGGAAATTTAACCGGCTATGTGACCAACACCTCCCAGGGGGTGGAGCTGGAGATTGAAGGAGAGTCTGAAGCTGTTGAAAATTTTTTACAGGCCCTCCAAAACAATCCCCCTCCCCTGTCCCGTATCACCGGCCTTCAGGTTACCCCCCTGCCCTTGGCTCATAAGCCTCAATTCAGCATCCTCCAAAGCATTATCCAGGAGGAACGGTCAGCCCTTATTTCTCCGGATATCGCTACCTGCCACGATTGTTTAAGAGAACTCAAAGACCCGACGGATCGCCGCTATCAGTATCCCTTTATCAATTGCACCAATTGTGGCCCCCGTTATACCATCATTCAGGATATCCCCTATGACCGGGCCAAAACCACCATGGCCGCTTTTATCATGTGTGCCGAGTGTGCCGAGGAATACCACTCCCCCTTGAGCAGAAGGTTTCATGCCCAGCCTAACGCCTGTCCCCAATGCGGCCCTCAGGTTTTCTTGCACAACGAACTTGGGCTTTTGGTGAACGTTACTGATCCCATCCTGGAAACCGCCCGGCTTCTTAAGCAAGGGCGCATAGCCGCTATCAAAGGTCTGGGGGGATTTCATCTGGCCGTGGATGCCACGAATGAAGAGGCGGTTCAGCGTTTAAGGGCCCGGAAACACCGGGAGGAAAAACCCCTGGCTTTGATGTCCAGGGACCTGGAGGGTATAACCACCTATGCCCGGGTGGGTAATAAAGAAAAAGTTGTTCTCGAATCCAAAGAACGTCCCATTGTTTTGCTGTCCAAGAAATTACCCAACTTGATCGCCCCTTCGGTGGCCCCCGGCAATCAGTATTTTGGGGTCATGCTGCCCTATACCCCTGTCCATCACTTACTTTTCGATCATGATTTTACAGCACTGGTCATGACCAGCGGGAATCTCTCCGAAGAGCCGATTTGTCTTGAAAATGAAGAGGCCTTCCGGCGTTTAAAGGGGATTGCCGATTTCTTCCTGGTCCACAATCGCGAAATCTATTTGCGCAGCGATGATTCCATCGTTCAGAAAGTATCCGGCCGTCTTCGGCAAATGCGAAGGTCCCGGGGTTTTGTGCCCATACCGATTTTCTTGAAAGAACCGATCTCCCCCATACTGGCTTGCGGGGCCGAGCTTAAAAACACCATTTGCCTGACCAAAGGCAATAGGGCCTTTCTGAGCCAGCACATCGGGGACCTGGAAAACCTGGAAACCCTGGATTTTTTCAAATTGACCGTCAATCATTTAAAGCAGATCCTCCAGATCGAACCGGAGATCATCGCCTATGACCTGCATCCCGATTATCTGAGCACCCGCTATGCCCTGGAACAAAAAGGGATACGCACCATAGGTATCCAGCATCATTTCGCCCATATGGTGGGCTGCATGGCCGAACACGGGCTTGATGAAAAAGTGATTGGCCTTTCTCTGGACGGGACCGGATACGGACTTGACGGCCGGATCTGGGGCGGAGAAATTCTGGTCGGGGACTTGTCTTCCTTTGAACGGAGAGGCCATTTTGCCTATCTGCCCATGCCTGGAGGGGCCAGGGCCATCAAAGAACCCTGGCGCATGGCCGTCAGCTATTTATATCAAGCCTATGGGGAAGACCTTTGGGAACAACCCCTGCCTTTTTTGAAAAGGTTGGAGCGCTCCAAGGTGGATACCCTCGTGAAGATGATCCGGCAAGGAATCAACAGTCCCCTGACCTCCAGTTGCGGACGCCTCTTTGACGGAGTGGCCGCTTTAATCGACCTGAAGGAAACCGTGGCCTTCGAAGGCCAGGCGGCCATGGAACTGGAGATGATTCAGGGGAAGGAAACGGTTTCTTCTTATCACTGGGAAATCATCGAAGAAAACGGGATCCATATCATCCAACCGCCGGCGATCATAAACGGAGTGGTCGAAGATGTAATCAAGGGAAGCTCCCGAGAACGAATCAGCCGCCGGTTTCATCTAACCTTGATGGAAGTCCTGACTCAGATCTGCAAAACGATTAGGGAGGAGTCCGGAAGGGGAAAAGTGGTTTTGGGCGGAGGAGTCTTCCAGAACCGGACCCTCTTAGCCGGCATGGAGGAGAGGCTTCAAAAAGAAGGCTTTCAGGTTTACAGCAAGGCCTTGATCCCCTCTAATGATGGAGGGATCGCCCTGGGCCAGGCAGTAGCGGCCCATTATATGAGTAAAAAATCTAAGGAGTCAGAATCCAGGAGTCAGAAGCCAGAATAACCAAACACCCAAGAGAAGTATTCGTTGCCTTTCTCTCTTTATATGGACTCATAAAAGTCGCCAGAACTCGAGGAATGTCATTCCGGTCCCTCATCAAGTGCGGGATAGACTCCAGCCGGAATCCAGTGTCATAAATTGGTTATATTTATCCTGGACCCCGGCTTTCGCCGGGGTGACGACTTTTTACAAGTTTGTCTTTTTTATTTGACTTCTAACAGGAAGTAAAAGAAAAGCAACCGGAAATTGTAGACCATTATCTGAAAATTTTTTTATTCTGGATTCTGAATTCTGACTCCTGTATTCTGTTTTTCAAATGATCGCTTCGCTTCATCCCTGCATAACCAAAGACCTCAATATTCTTTGTGCCGGTCGGTCCCTGACTCGGCGGGAAAAAAACCGGCTGAAAAAAGCCCGGGCTATTATTGTCTCCCAAGGGGTGACCGCCGAAGTCTACCAGGATTGCCGCAAACTGGTCCCTCATGTCTTTCCTAATTATGACCTCCGATTTCCAGGGGAGGGAAAGGTGGGAGACAATTTACTTTTTGAGTATTTCCAAGTCCCCCATCCTAAAACAATTATTTTTCAAGACCGGAAATCCTTGTGGGAAAATTTTCCGGATCTGGAAATCCTGCCAACCCTTTTATCCGGCTACCCGCTGATATTGAAGGCCAACAGCGGAGGTGAGGGGGCCTTTGTTTTCTTGATTCATTCCCAACAGGAATTGATCGAGAGACTGGAAGTAATACCCAAAGGCCCCACTCCTTCAGGAGGATTTATTCTGCAGGAACGGATCGATCATGGAGGAAAAGACTTGAGGGTGGTGGTTCTTTTTGATACTCTCTATGCCTACTGGCGCATTCAGCCCAACCCGGATATTTTTTTGACTAATCAGAGCCGGGGAGGACGGATCGAATTTGACGGAGATGTCATTCTGAAGGACCGGGCGGTACAGGCGGTCAGGGGGTTTTGTGAAAGCAGCGGGATCAATCTGGCCGCATTGGATATTATCTTTGATCGAAGAGACAAATCTTCTGTTCCTTTATTTCTGGAAATCAATTATTATTTCGGCAGAAGGGGACTGGGGGGCTCCCTGCGTTTTTATGAAATGTTTGAACAGGCGACCGACCGCTGGCTGGCCACCTTGCCAAAAGAGAACTCAAAGAATAACAGTTCAAGATCCAAGGGAAACCATTGGCAATGCACTTAGAGCTTATACCGTGAAGTAACTATACCCTTTATGTGAATTTTTATCAGGTTGGTCAAAAAGGCACAGATGCAAGGCGTCTGAAATCTCGAGGAATGAGTCGTACAAGTTAGTACGTCGCAATGACGAGGGATGAGGGCAACGCCGCAGATCTGCCTTTTTCAACGACCGGACAAAGGAGTTTTTATGTGTCTGGCTGTTCCCATGAAAGTTAAAGAAATTACCGGCAACTCCGCCGTTGTCGAATATGAAGGGACCCGGCGTGAGGTGCGGTTGGATCTGGTTGATCCCAAGCCCAAGGTCGGAGATTATGTCATCATCCACGCCGGTTTCGCCCTGCACCTCATTGATGAAGAAGAAGCCCAAGAAAGTCTGAAAACCTGGAAGGAAATCCTGGCCGATGCCCATGAAACATTTGAGTGAATACCGGGACAAAGACCTGGCCCGGAAACTGATTGCCGCCATTCAGAACCAATCCAAAAAGCCGATTCGGCTGATGGAGATCTGCGGGACCCATACGGTAGCGATTTTCCGACACGGTATTCGTCAGGTCCTGCCGGCCACCATTCAACTCATCTCCGGTCCCGGCTGTCCGGTTTGCGTAACGGCTACGGAAGAAATAGACCGGGCCGTCAAGCTGGCCGGGTATCCTGAAGTCATGATTACCACCTTCGGGGACCTGGTCCGGGTCCCCGGGTCCCATTCTTCGTTGCAAAAGGAACGGGCCTCCGGGGCTGATGTTCGCATGGTTTATTCCACCTTTGACGCCTTGAAACTGGCCCAGGAAAATCCAGACATGAAAGTGGTCTTTCTGGCCATCGGCTTTGAGACCACCGCCCCGACCATTGCCGCTGCCGTATTGGAGGCTGCGCGACTGGGCCTGGATAATTTTTTTATTTTATCGGCCCACAAACTCCTTCCACCCGCCCTGGGCGCTTTATTGAACTCCGGAGATTTGAATCTCCAGGGTTTTATGTATCCCGGGCATGTAACCACCATTATCGGCACCTCGGCCTATGAACAGGTTGCCGAAAAGTACGGGGTACCGGGCGTGGTTTGCGGTTTTGAACCGGTGGATATCCTGGAAACCATTCTCCTGTTGGTTCAGCAGATCGAACAGGGCCAGGCTCGGGTCGAGATCCAATATAAACGAGGGGCCGACGCCATCGGGAACCCCAAGGCCCTCCAGGTGCTGAACCGGGTATTTGTTCCCTGCGATGCCCCCTGGCGTGGGCTTGGAGTTATTCCGGCAAGCGGGCTGACCTTACGGCCGGAATACCGGGCCTTTGCCGCCGAAGATCATTTTGATCTTCAAGTCCCCCCGGCTAAAGATCATCCGGGTTGTGCCTGCGGTGAGGTCCTGCGCGGGGTCAAGACCCCCTTGGAATGTAAACTTTTCCGAACGGTCTGCCTGCCGGAAAACCCTCTCGGCCCCTGCATGGTTTCCACGGAAGGGACCTGTGCCGCTTACTTTAAATATAATGAATGATAATTTTCACCGCGGAGGCGCAGAGGACGCAGAGACTCTTTTCTTCAAAAATCAGGAGAGGCCGATTTTTGAAAATCCCGCTTCCAGCGGGACCTGCGGCACCCGGGGAACCCTCGTTATCGCGAAGCGACAGTTTGTTTTTTCTTTGGCGGTATCTCCCGCCAAAAAAAAATTGGTATTCTCTGTGTACTTTGTGTCTGTGGTGAAAAAATTCAGGCTTTAAATTGAACTAAAATAATTCTCTCTTTGCGTCCTTTGAGTCTTTGCGGTGAGGGTAGTTAAAGGAATTCCCAATGGCTTTCGATAAAATATTACTGGATCACGGCAGCGGAGGACGGGCCTCCCACGAACTGATTGAACGATTCTTTGTGCCCCGTTTTCAAAACCCTTTCCTGAATGAAATGAACGACAGTGCGGTTTTCGATCTGAAGGGTGGGAAACTGGCCTTTACTACCGACAGTTATGTGGTGGACCCGATTTTTTTCCCGGGAGGGGACATCGGCTCTTTGGCCGTTTGCGGCACCGTCAATGATCTGGCCATGAGAGGGGCGCGTCCTTATTACCTGAGCGTCGGGTTTATCATTGAAGAAGGGTTTCCCCTGTCGGATTTGGAGCTGATCCTCATCTCCATGGAAAGGGCGGCCAAGGAGGCCGGGGTCCAGATCGTCACCGGGGATACCAAGGTGGTCCCCAAAGGGGCCGCCGACAAAATTTTCATCAATACCTCGGGAATCGGACTGATTCCCGAAGGCCTCGATATCGCCGGGCAGAACGCCAGGCCCGGGGATGCCCTCTTGCTTAGCGGGACTCTGGGAGATCACGGCTTGACCATCCTTTCTAAGAGAGAAGGCCTAGCCTTTGAATCCTCTTTGAAAACGGATGCCGCCCCTTTAAATCACCTGGTCCGGGATATGCTCCAGGCCGGACCGGACATCCATGTTTTGCGGGATCCCACTCGGGGAGGCCTGGCCACGACCTTAAATGAAATTGCCGGTCAATCCCAGGTGGGATTGGAAATTTGGGAAGAGGCGATTCCTGTTCGGGACAGCGTGGCCGCCGCTTCTGAGATTCTTGGTCTGGACCCCCTTTATGTGGCCAATGAAGGAAAGCTGATCGCCATTCTCCCCCAGTCTCAAGCCCAAGCCGTTCTATCCGTGATGAAGAAAAACCCTTACGGGCAGGACGCTGCTATAATCGGGGAGGTGAAAGGAAAAAACCCGGGAAGAGTGGTTATGAAAACCGTCATTGGCGGCAAGCGCCTGGTGGATATGCTGACCGGGGAACAACTGCCAAGGATTTGCTGAAGATTACTGTCGAAGATAAAAAACTGGGTACGTTCAGGCCGAACGTAGCGCCGAGACCTTTGAAAAATGTTCAATTTTGTCCAAGGTCAAGGAAGACGAAAATTTTAACCATAGGGTGAGTACTTCAACCTGCAAAAACAACCTCGCCTTCGTGGGCATATTCGGCCATGAGGGTTGTTTTGTTTTCATATTCTTCCGGGGTCATGGTAATAATATCGAGGGGCACCATGAATTTTTTGATGGTTCGGATTTCTGCATCCTTCGTCAGGTCGGCACGCCTGAAAATATTCTTTCGTTTGAAATCCTCGGAAACAATGACGATGTCGATATCGCTTTCTTCGGTTGCTGTTCCTTTTGCCTGAGAACCGAAGACTATGATCTTGGAGACCTTCAACCCCTTTTCTTTTAGACAATCAGATAGAAAACGAACTACCTCCTTTGCTCTTTTTTGAGCCATTTTAAAACCTCCTTGCTCTGAACAAGCAATTGTTCGGTTCTTTGTTTGGTATAAATCATCAGGCAAGTTTATTCCGACTGCCTCAATGAGGTAAAGGAGGTTATGAACCTTCGGGGGTATAGTGCCCAGTTTTTTTTGGTATAAACCCTTCAGAGCCTTCTCGATTGACAAATGACACATAAAAACCACATAAACAAATTTCTTGGCAGCGAACATTGCTTCCGCAGTCTTTATATCATATTCCGCCTGTTTAAACCATTCTTCCGGTCCTTTGGCCATTTTTTCTCTCGATTCGTTATTTTATTCCCTAAATTGTTTCCGAAAACCCTGGCGCCCATTCTACCAGATGGCCTATGAGGACTTCAAGAAGGTTGTTTGAAAAAGGATTAAATTTAAATCCATTTAGTTTTTTTCAAGGCACAAAGATCGCCTTGGTATTCCGTTTTAATTCGCCGAAATGTGCAAGATTCAAGACCCCGACCCCGTTTCGATTTCATTCCAGGTATTCCGAGTTATAGGGATATTTGGCCATAGCCGTCTTATGTCGTCGAAAACCAAGGTTGATGTAAAAAGGCTCATTTCCAAAGGTGGACGTAAGGTGAACACAGAGGTGCTCATTTCCTTTCATCAACTCTGAAATAATTCCTTTCCCAATCCCCTTCTTCTGAAAGGCGGGAAGAACACCGACATCAAAAATGCTCCCGTAACATATACCGTCAGTCAGCATCCGCCCCGCGGCAACCAGTTTCTCTTTGTCCCAGGCCGTTACGACTTTGTCGCTGGCTTGAAAAGCCTCTCGAATTTTGTTTGCGTCTTTCTCCTTACCATAGCCCCCGACCAAACCCACCTCTCCGTACAACTCGGTAAGTTTCGTCCATTCTATCCACTTTATTCCGATTTTATATTCCACCGTTCAAATCCCTCACATAGATGCTACAAATTCAACTGTGCGGGAAGTACTGGCAATGACATAGAAAATCAATCAATTAGGCAATGAACACCACAATGTCCGACTATCGTCAAAATGCCAGCCGCATCAGGCTGGAATTTATTGTTAGCGTTTCAAGATTTATTTACTCTATTAAACAAACGACTAAGCCAGATTTCAATTAGTAATAGCTTTTCAACCAATTAAATAATTTAATCAGCATAAATGAGTGTTACTTCCTCATTGCAAACCTGATATACCGGCTCACTCCTTCTTCCCATATCGGAATGCTGTAATTCAACTCTTTACTAAGCCTTTCATTGGACATGGCTGAGAATCCGGCACGCTGTGCCTTTGTCTTGAAAGTATTCATGGGTACGGGGATGACAAGGTTTTTGTATCCCGCCTGCCTTATAAAATATTTTGCCACCTCATAGCGTGATGCATAGCCGCTATTCGTCAGATGAAAAAGGCCTCGAAGTCCTCTGTCAATGCTCATGAGTGTGGTTTCGACAATGTCACCGGTGTAGGTTGGCACTGAAGTCTCATCGGCGCTGATTTTGAGTATTAGATTATTCTGTGCCCACTGTGATAGTTTGTATAGAAAGTTTTGTTTGCCCGGGCCGAAGACCCAGCTGAGACGGAAGATGAGGCAGTTATATGTTTTTGCTCTTGCCGCTTCTTCCCCACTTAGTTTGCTTTTGCCATATATGTTCAGAGGGTTTGTCTCATCTTCTTCCGTATAGAGGCCCTCCTTTTTACCGTCAAAGACATAGTCGCTACTGTAGTGAATAAAAAGGATTTTTCTTTCATGACAAAGTCCAGCGAGCAGTCCAGGGGCACTGCTGTTTACAAGATAAGCGGTGTCGGCATTGTCTTCAGCATCGTCAACAGCATTGTAGGCGGCACAGTTTATGAGGATGTCCGGGTTGACAGCATCAAGTATCCGCGTCATAGAGTTTCTATCTGTAATGTCACAACTTTTTTCGTCGGGAGCGATAAAATTCATATTTCTTTCAGTCAGTATTCGCTGAAAATCATTGCCCAGCTGACCGCCAGATCCAGTTATAAGTATTTTTTGTTTGTTCATAAATTTTGGGGTCATAAATTTTGGGGTCAAGTCTTGAAATATCACTTTATATTTGCCTCTGTCTTGGCTATCACCTTGCTGACAGTAGTATAATGAATTCCCAAATAGTCAGCAAGCTCTTTTAGGGTATATCCTTGTCTCAAGTGAGCATTAAGGATGCCTGTATTTCTTTGGGCCTTTCCCAAATTCCTTATCTCCTATAATCCATTATAATCCATTAAAGATAATTTATAATCTCCTGACAGATTCTTACAACAATTCAATTTATTCTCGCTGTATATCATGTCGTTTTTCAGGATATACAGAAAAAGAGAGTTCTTCGGGCTGGCCATCCCTCTGCAATGAAGAAGTAAAATTTAAACTCTCAAATCAAAGATCGTTTTTCCGATAAGCAAGTTGTCCCTTTTTTTCCCACCCCAAAAACAAAAAACCCCATCTCCTTATAAGTTGATATGCTGGGGGCACGGCCATCTTCCCTATATTCCTTTTTCGCCCAGCCATTCGATTATTCTATCGGCTACGATCGGCCATTTAGTTTCCAACATCATATCATGGGCCATTCCTTTGAAGATTTCAGGCTTTTTGTTATAAGCCTTTGCCGTGGCTTCAATTTCATCAGGATGAAATATGGCATCCTGCTCCGCTCCGAGTATCAGCAAATCCGTTGAAACTTTTTCAGGATTGGGCAGTTTGAAAAGCATCATATCCAGGAACGCCAGATAAGATTCATCCTGCAGAAGGTTGAAATATTTATCCAGCCTTTCGGAAGGAATGTCCGCAGAGAAGAAGGCTTCTCGCGTGAGTTCGGCCGTGCCGATAATCGGATAAAGGCTCCAGGTCAGGTTGGCCTTCAAAAAAGCCAGGGGGTGACGCCGGGCGATACCCAGGGTTGTTCGAAGCACCCCTTTGACCGGAACCGAAGCCAGCAGCACTGCCGCAGGAGCGGCCTGCTCCTCCAAATATTTCTGAACCACCAGACCGCCCATTGAATGTCCGACCAGGACCGGCTTTTCCGGTAACTGGCCAACCACTTGGGCCACATCCGCCACATAATCAGCGATGCGCAGCCAACTGTAATGGGCTGGTCCATCGCTTTTTCCATGCCCCCGTAAACTTAAAGCGTAAGCGGCATATCCCTTTCCGGCAAAATAAGGCAGGAAGTTTTCCTCCCAGCACCAGGCCCCATGCCAAGCCCCATGGACAAAGAGAATTGGTGTCGGACGAGAAACCCCTTTTGGCTCATGGGAAATAATTTCCAATTTCATAATGCCATCACTCCTAACCGTTAAGGTTTTGTCCTGGCAAGTGGTCCAGGATGGGATGTAGTGAGATGGGCTTTCTTAAAAGCCTTGAGATCCTTGACCTCAAAAGTGTAGGCCCTGCCTGCCTTACAAGCGGACAAACGTCCCGATTTTACCCAACGTCTAATAGTCACCGTAGAAATTCCCAGATACTCCGCCGCCTGTTTGAGATTAAAGGGCTTCCTGGAGAGTTCTTCTTGCCAGGATTGGAGGTTTAAGATTTCAGGAGTTTCCGAGGGGGCTGTCTTTATCCCGAAATGTATAATATGAAAGGCAACTTTTTCTCGTTCATTTATGGGAAGACGGTATATTTCTTTGAGGATTTTTTCTGCATTCAGCATTTTACTCTCCAATTTCTTTTAAATAATTCTTGAGGTTTTTATAGAAGTTTTCATGCGGCCCAACCTGATATAGGAGTAAGGAATCTTTTTCTCGTTTGTAGGCCATTAAAGTCACCTGGTGGTTCATGATAAATTTATAAATCCTGAAACCTCCGAGGTCGCTTTGTTGGCATTTGCAGTATTATCATAAGTGTTATCTAATCATAAGTTGTCATAACTTGTCAATTGATTTTAAAACACCTCCACCTGCCCTTGACAAAGTAAACACTATTATGAGACGGTTAGTAGGCGGAATGGCCGATCCAATCTGATTAACAACATCTAAATTTAAAGGAGGAGACGATGAAAATAACCAATCGAACGGCACTGGTGACCGGCGGGGCCTCCGGCCTGGGGGCAGCAACGGTAAAGAGAATCAACGCGGCGGGAGGGAATGTTATCATCCTGGATGTGCAGGAACAACAGGGGCAGAGCCTTGTTTCGGAATTGGGGAAAACCGCTTATTTTTGTAAATGCGATGTTACTTCTGAAGAGGATGTCAATAAGGCGATTCAGAAGGCTAAAGAACTGTTCGGAGGTGTTCATTTTTGTGTCAATTGTGCCGGAACCGGCTGGGCGGAGCGAACGGTAAGCAAAACCGGGTCCCATAATCTGGAAATCTTTGAAAAGATAATACGTCTTAACCTGATTGGGACCTTCAACGTAGCCAGTAAGTCAGCCTTTGCCATGACCGCTAATACTCCGGATGAAAACGGCGAGCGGGGGGCAATCGTCAACGTGGCCAGTGCGGCAGCCTTTGACGGCCAGATCGGGCAAACGTCCTATTCGGCTTCCAAGGGAGGTGTGGTCAGTATGACCCTGCCCATGGCCCGCGATCTTTCCGGCCTGGGAATTCGAGTGAACACCATCGCACCGGGTCTTTTCCAGACTCCGTTGCTGGCCATGCTCCCTCCGGACAATTTAAAAGCCCTAAACGAGTCTGTGCCGTTTCCCAAACGTCTCGGAAAACCCGAGGAATTTGCCCTGCTGGCAGAGCACCTTCTGGTCAATCCCTACATCAATGGCGAGACGATTCGCTTGGATGGGGCCATACGCATGGCCCCTAAATGATAAAGAAGTATCGAGTTCGGAGTTTGAAGAACTTTTCTTTTAAGATTCTTACTCCGAACGACTCGACTGAGCTCGCCGAAGTCTCCGAACTCATTACTCCGAACCCAGGTTTTAAGAACCGATAGGGAGAAAATAATCATGTATCAATGGAACGAAGAGCAGGTCATGATCCGGGATGCCGTCCGAAAATTTATCGAAAAGGAAATCAAACCCCGATTGGAGGAAATGGAACACGGAGACAGTCCGCCTTATCCCTTCATTCGCCGGATGTTAAGCACCTTCGGCATGGATGTCATGGCCCGGGAAAATTTTCAAAAGCAGATCGAGTTTGAAAAACTGGCCGAGGAAGCCAAAGCCAAAGGCCAGGAGCCCCCACCCAGGAAAAGAAGAGAGGGGGGTGACAGCTCTTTAATGTTGATCCCCATTATAGAGCTTTGCCGCTACTGTCCCGGTCTGGTGACGGCCATGGGAGTCAGCATGAGTCTGACACCCGCGGCCATCAATGCCCGGGGTACGATTGCCCAAAAGGAGCGCTGGGTTCCGGAACTTCTGACCATGGAGAAGATCGGGGCCTGGGCCATCACCGAACCTGATTCCGGGTCCGATGCCTTCGGTTCGATGCGGGCCACCGCCCGGCGCGATGGGGATGGGTATATTCTTAATGGATCGAAGACCTTTATAACGAATGGGCCCTATGCCGATACCATCGTTTTTATTTGCAAGCTTAACGAAGGCAATGAACTCAAGGACCGTAAGATATTGTCCTTCGTGCTGGACAAAGGCCTGCCCGGTCTGGAGCAGTCCAAACCTTTGCGGAAGATGGGTATGCACAGTTCCCCGACCGGCGAATTATTTTTAACCGATGTGCGCGTAGGCCGCGAAAGATTGATCGGGGAAAGAGAGGACATTCCCTCCAGCGGAAGAGAGGGGGCCAGGGAAACATTCTCCATGGAACGATCCGGAGTGGCGGGCATGGCCCTGGGCATAATTGAGCGATGTCTGGAACTGTCCATCGATTATGCCAGGACACGTGTTCAATTCGGCCGGCCGATCGGTGAGTTTCAGTTGATCCAGTTGAAGCTGGCTAAAATGGAAGTAGCCCGGTTGAATGTGCAGAATCTGGTATTCCGCTCCATCGAAATGATGCAGGATGGAAAGGGCCTGTCCCTGGCCGAGGCCTCGGCCATGAAATTGTATTCCGCCCAATCGGCCACTGAGGTGGCCATGGAAGCGGTACAGTTATTCGGCGGTAACGGCTACATGGCCGAGTTTCAGGTCGAACAACTGGCCAGGGATGCTAAGGCCCTGCAAATATATGCCGGGACCGATGAAATTCAAATCACCCACATCGCCAAAAATTTATTGCGTAACTGAAAGAGTCATCAAATATCTTTTATACGTTTGATCTAACCGAAGGAAAGCCATGAAATTCAAAAGCCTTAATAAAGAGACCGTCCTCTTGACCACCCAAAAGGATAGGACCGAGCAGCATATCTCCAGTGAAATCCGTTTCGACCCCTTGACCGGTCGGACCGCCAGGATTTGCCATTTTATGAAACTTCATTGGGAGAAACCCGATTTCGAGGCCCTGGTTGCCGGGACCGAGGACTGGTGTCCGTTTTGCGCGGACAAGGTGCTGACCGTGACCCCCTGTTTTCCCAAAGAACTCATTGCCGAAGGTCGAATGCAAAAAGACGACATGGTCATCTTCCCCAACAACGCCCCTTACGACAGTATCGGGGCCGTGGCTACCTTCGGCTCCCGTCACTATATCCCTATGACGGCTTTTAAGCCGGAGCACCTGGCTTCGGCCTTCGGCTTTGCGCTGGACTTTTTCAGTCGCATCGAAAACACCGGTCATCCGGAATCCGTGTATCACCTGATCAACTGGAACTATATGCCGCCGGCCGGAAGTTCTCTCATCCACCCCCATCTGCAGGTCTTTTCCACATCCTCCGCCCCCAATCTGATGCGGCAGGAACTGGAAGCCTCAAAGCATTACCTGGATCTCCACCGATCCAACTTCTGGGACGATCTGGTGGTTGCCGAAAGGCAATCCAATAAACGCTATCTGGGGAAGATCGGTCGATCGCACTGGATGACGGCCTTTGCCCCTATGGGCGTGGCTGGGGATGTGCTGGCGGTCCTGGAAGAAGACAGGTGCACGCTGGACCTCAACGCGCAGGATCTTTTGGACCTGGGCACCGGTTTGGTAAAAGTCATCACCGAATACGATAAAATGGGGATCTACAGCTTTAACATGAATTTTTTCACCGGGACGAAAGCCGATGGCCATTTCCGCTTTCACCTGCTCTTTTCACCCCGCACCTTCTTCAGTCAGAAACTGGGAACGCCGGATGTCGGGGCCTTGCGCAACCTGTTCAATGAAACCCTGTGCATGGCCTACCCGGAGGAGATCAATAAATTGCTGAAGAAAGGTTTTTAGACCCCTCTCCCTTCTTGGATTGTTTTTGACTATGCTTCCCTGAAGTCCTATCAATATTTCCTATTTGCATTATAGGTCTGAAATCATTAAGATCGTTTTCAATTATTTTGGAAATGACCTTAAATTCCCATGTTGGTTAAAAGCAATTTTTTGAATTCCCTTTTTTTGCCCTTATCCTGGCCCCCCTTTTTGATACGCCTGGCTCTGGGGCTTGTTTTTATTTATGCCGGCACCGTCAAACTGTCAGCCCACAGGGCCTTTGCCCGGATTATTTCCCGGCGAATTGTCTTTAAATAAAAAACCTCGGTTGGAATCATATCTCATCTATTAACAAATGAATAATGGAGGATAGTCTATGTCTACACCTTATGATGCCATGTGGGAAAAATTGAACTTGGACTTGGATGCCCATGCCGGATTATTGGAGGTCTTGGGAAAATTTTACGGTGATATTTATTTGAGTCAGTCCGGTCGGCTGAAAGGAATGGAATACCTGGACTTTGTCCTGTCCGAGGTCCATGGCCTGCGCATTAAGGAACTTCAGGAGGCCAAGGCCCGGGGGAAAAAGGTGATCGGAACCTTTTGTGTGTTCATCCCTGAGGAAATCGTCCTGGCCGCCGATGCTATCCAGGTGGGTTTGTGTGCCGGGGCCGAGGCCGGGCAAGAAGCGGCCGAAAAGGTCCTGCCCCGCAATACCTGCGCTTTGATCAAATCCTTTGTAGGCTTTAAGTTGTCCAAACTTTGCCCCTACATCGAATCCAGTGACCTGGTCGTGGGGGAAACCACTTGTGACGGGAAAAAGAAGGCCTATGAAATTTTTGCCGACTATGCCCCGGTCTATGTGATGGAAATCCCGCAGATGAAAAACGCCTGCGACCGGGACCTCTGGAAAACCGAGGTCTTGCGTTTTAAGGACAAGATCGAGGAGATCACCGGTAAAACCATTACCGCCGATAAGCTGAAAGCCGCCATTAAATTAGTCAATGAACGCCGGCGGGTCCTGCAGCGGTTAAATCGTTTGCGGGCGGCTGTTCCCACCCCCATTTCCGGTCGGGATGTTATTTTAGCCAATCAGATCAGCTTTTATGATGACCCGGTTCGCTTTACCGCCAAGATCAGCGAATTGTGCGATGAGTTGGAAAAGCGGGTTAAGGCCGGAGAAGGAATCGTCCCCAAGAAAACGCCTCGCCTTATGCTTTCCGGATGCCCCATGGCCGTACCGAACTGGAAGTTGCCCTTCGTCGTCGAATCCTCCGGGGCGGTCATCGTCGGAGAAGAGTCTTGTATCGGAACCCGCAACACCCGTGATCTGGTGGATGAATCGGGACAAACGTTGGAGGCCATGCTGGACGCCCTGGTAGAACGCTATATGCGGATCGATTGTGCCTGCTTTACTCCCAACAACGAACGCCTGGACCATATCGTCGAGATGGCCAAGGATCTGAAGGTCAACGGGGTTATTCATTATGCCTTATCCTTTTGTCAGCCTTATGCCATGGAGACTTATAAGGTGGAAAAAGCCCTGCAAAAGGCACAAATTCCTATGCTGCCCATTGAAACCGATTACAGCATGGAAGATGTGGAGCAGTTGAAGACCCGGGTGGAGGCCTTTGTGGAGATGGTTCGGTAATAGATTTTGAATATGATAATCCGAGGAAGCATAGCAGGCATCGATATAGGGTCCCGGTCTATAGAACTGGCGGTCATGAATGAAAATCATGTTTTACACGAGGCCAAAGTACCGACGACCTTTGATCCTCTGGGCCAGTGCCGGAAAATTATGAAGGGAATTACCGCTGATCATATTGTTGCCACGGGATACGGACGGAGACTTTTTGCCGAATCCTGCAGGGATCAGGCTGTTCAAACGGTGACTGAAATTCAGGCCTATGCCCTTGGGGCCAGATATTTATTTCCGGAGGTGAGGACTGTGCTCGATATCGGAGGGCAGGACACCAAGGTCATTCTCTTGGGTAAAAATGGAAAGGTCTCCAAATTTGAAATGAATGACCGATGTGCGGCCGGAACAGGAAAGTTTTTGGAATTTATGGCCACGGCCCTGCAAATTCCTCTGGATACTTTTGGGGATTTCGCCCTCCGGGCAGATAAAAGAATACAGATCAGCAGTATGTGCACTGTCTTTGCGGAAAGTGAGGCCACCTCCTTGATGGCCTGTGGAGAGCGCCCGGAAAATATTGCTATGGGACTCCATTCAGCCATTGTTCAACGAACCCTGTCCATGCTCGGACGGGTGGGAAGGGAAGCCCCCCTGGTCTTCGCCGGAGGGGTGGCCCATAACTCTTGTGTCCGATCTTTAATGGCAGAAGGGCTGAAATTTCTGCCACTGATTCCTGAAAATCCCGACATGGTCGGGGCCATTGGAGCGGCCCTGTTTGGAAACGGCAGTTCATTGTAATCAGTTTAAGAGGTTCCCATTCAATCAATCCAGCGTATATGAAAGAAAAAGATGACCTGGCATATCCCTAATCACCCTATCGGAACCGCCTGCGACTTAAAAAACGATTTCTGAGAATGATTCCAGGAGGGCTATTCCAGACAAAAATTTTCCAACTCCCCCCAAATTCTCCCCAAGACTTCTGATTGCCTATCTTGATTCTTCTGTTTCTGGCGGCCCACCGCCTTAGGCAGATTGGCAAAGAAATAAGCCTCATGCAGGGGGTGGGCCCGTAACACTCAAAACCCGGGACCAGGATGATGAATCCCTGCTAGTCCGCGGGTTGATGCGCGCCTTCCTGCCGCTCCGGCGCAATTATTTAAAGGCTTTGACCAGGGACAAATCTTTGCTATGATTGAGGCGGTATAAAGACCAATGCCAATTTTTCAGTTACCGAAGATTTAATTATGGGAAAAGAAATTGGGGATTATTCTTTAATCATTCTGGCCGGCGGCCGGTCCTCACGGATGGGGACGCCCAAGGGTTTGTTGGATTATCACGGACACCCCTGGCTGGTGGAGCAGCTTGAGCGCTTCAAGGCCGCTTCCGGGAAGCGGGTGATAATCGTCCTGGGCTTTTATTATGAACAGTACTTTGAACAAATGCCCTGGTTACGGGAAGCAGAAAAAGGACCAATAGACCAACTCGGACTGAAAATTTCAACAACCATTAATCCGAACCCCGAACACGGCCAGTTCTCTTCCCTGCAGTGCGCCGTTGCATCGTTAAAAAATAAACCCTCGAGTTTGGCTGCACGCCGAACGCCGAACGCCGAACGTTTTTTCATTTTTGAAAAATTACCCGGAGCCTTTATCCTCCCCATCGATGTCCCCTGTCCGGGGGAAGAGGTCTTTCAAAAATTGGCTGAGGACTTCAGCCCTTCGATTGACGCGGTTATTCCCCGATATCAATCCAAGGGTGGACATCCTGTTTTCCTTGGCGGTGATTTCCTTAGCCGCCTGGCCGAAGTCCCTCTCACATCCCCTTTTGCCCGTCTCGATCTGCAAATTCAATCCCTTCCTGAAGATCGAATAGCGCTGGTTTCTGTCAATGATAAGAGCATCAGTTTGAATATGAATTCGATGAACGAGTTTCAGAACTATGCCCAAACAGAGAAAGAGTCATTCAAGACTTAGATTTCGCGTTCCAACTTTCTATTGACTTGGTTAAGTACCTCTGATATGGTTCCAAAATGGTTCCAATATATTTCTGAGGAGTTTTTATGGCCACCATTACCGTAAAGAATATTCCGGACAACCTTTATGAGGAAATCAAAAAAAAGGCCAAGTATCACCGGCGGAGTCTTAACAAGGAGATCATCTTCTGCCTTGAATCAGCAACCGGAAGGGAACCGGTTGATGTAGACTCCCTGATTAACCAGGCCCGTCATCTAAGGGAAAAAATCACATTCCGCATTTCTCAAAAGGAATTGTCCTTACTGAAAAAGGCGGGACGACCTTGATTGTCGTTGATACCAATATCATTGCTTACCTCTGGATTCCGGGTGATTTTACAGTTCAAGCCGAAAAAGCTCTCCGCAAGGACGCAGACTGGTGTGCCCCTCTGCTTTGGAGATTCTGAATTTCGAAATATTCTGGCCGGCTTTCTGCGCAGCAAAAAACTTTCTTTGGAAACAGCCTTTCAAATTTTGGAGGGGGCCGAGTCTCACATGAAAGAAAGAGAATTTGCAGTTGCTTCCCATCAGATTTTGAATTTGGTGCTTTCTTCCGCTTGTTCCGTCTATGACTGCGAATTTGTAGCCTTGGCCGAAAATATAAGGATTCCCCTGGTTACTACGGACAGGCAAATTCTAAGAGATTTCCCTGCCATTGCCGTTCCTTTGGAAAAATTTATCACCTAATATTCACCCAAATATGGTGCCGGGACACTTACGAACTGAATATGCAATTTAGACCCACTATCCCCTCTCCCCAACGGGCCCCCCTGCCCAGGAAGCTGAAAACCTTTTTCTTCCTTTCCCTTGGCCTATGGCTTTTTTTCCTGGGTCTGTGGACCTATCAATCCTATCACCCTCAAGCCGGCAGGGTCACCGGGGACCCGGCTCCACAAAGAATTCTGCTCCAGGATTCCGAAGACTGGATGTCCATCTATTTCAACAAGCAAAAAATCGGTTACTCCCATACGGTCAAGCAACGTTCGTCCGAGGGATATGTTATCAGCCAGGATCTTTTCTTAAGACTTATGGTCCTGGGATTTCCCCGTCAGATGCATCTAACCTATACCGCCTCCCTGGCCTCCGATTTTTCATTAAAAGATTTCGATTTTAAAATGAGTTCCGGTTACCTGGTTTTTTTCATCAAGGGTACCCTGGAAAAATCCAATTTAAAATTGACCGGCGATCTGATGGGCCAATCCCAAGCCCATAATCTTCTTCTAAAGGAGCCCCCCCAACTTCCCCTGACCCTCCCTTACCAGGTCTATAGGGCCCAAATGAAACCTGGAGATCGAACCTCTTTTTCTCTTTTCGACCCGGTCCTGATGGCCCCCCAGCCGGTCACCATCCAGGCCGGCCCCACGGAGGTACTGACCCTGGAGGATGGAGTGCATTCGGGACAACGTTTTGACATGATTTTTCAGGGTACCAGAATGACGGTCTGGATCGATTATAAAGGCCGGGTCTTGAAAGAAGAAGGTTTAATGGGATTTCGTCTGGTTCGGTCCACTCCGGAAAAAGCCCGCAAGATGGATCAAGGTTCAGGCCCTGATTTGGCAACAGAGATGTCCATCCCGGTCCGGAATCCTCCTGATCCAAAAACCGTTAAAAAAATAATACTCGATCTTTCACCGGCCCTTCCCGATATTCCTCAAACCGAAGGCCGGCAAAGGGTCTCTGGAAGCCGGGTAACACTTGAACGAGGCTCTTTGACACCGGATGACACCTATACTCTTCCTTATCAACGGGGAGATCGAGACCGGTATCTGGCCGACCATCCGGCCTTGTCCCTGAAAGACCCCCGCCTGCAAAAAGCGCTGAAGGAGGCCCTGGGTGATGAAAAGGACGCTCACCGGGCCGTCGTTCGTTTAAACACCTGGGTCTTTCGTCTATTAAAAAAAACACCCACCCTGTCTATTCCCCGGGCCGTGGAAATACTAAGCCGGCGGGAAGGGGATTGCAATGAACACGCCACTTTGCTCTTGGCCTTGCTACGGGCCGCGGGGATTCCCTCCCGTATGGTCCTGGGGGTCACCCTGTTGCGAGATCGTTTTTTCTATCATGCCTGGGTGGAAGCCTATATAGGACTTAAGTGGATCAGTCTCGACCCGACCTTTAATCAGGCCCCGGCCGATGTCACCCATCTGAAATTGGCGGAAGGATTGGAGGAAGGGATGGCTTCTCTAATGCCCATCATCGGAAAATTGAAAATTGAGATCGAGTCTGCGTTGTGAAGATTTGGCAACTACGCCTCAAGATATTATTCGAATTGAAGCCCTTAGGGAATTAGTGTAATAAGTAGCACTTGCGAACAAATGTCCACAAAATATGGATAGTGCAATATTTCAAGGTT
The DNA here is from genome assembly GCA_963790475.1 of uncultured delta proteobacterium. Taxonomy (GTDB): domain Bacteria; phylum Desulfobacterota; class RBG-13-43-22; order RBG-13-43-22; family RBG-13-43-22; genus RBG-13-43-22. The sequence goes on from CAWBOS010000004.1 coordinate 35,215, forward strand.
GATCAAAAATGCCCAGATGCGAGGCCCCCGAAGGTCAGAGGAGTGAAGCGTACTTTGCTGTACGCTGCAACGACGAGGAACGAGGGAAACAAAGCAGATGGGTATTTTTCATCGACCGGATCAACTTATGATACGGATTAACCACCTCACCAAACAATTCGGTCCGCTGACCGCGGTTGATAATCTTTCTCTGGAGGTGTCTCCCGGAGAAATCTTCGGATTTCTGGGTCCCAACGGGGCCGGCAAGACAACGACCCTGAAAATCATGGCCGGGGTTCTGGCCCCCACAACCGGAGATGTGGAAATTTCGGGATTCTCCGTTCTTAAAGATCCCTCCCGGGCCAAAGCCCTGACCGGCTACATCCCCGACCGGCCTTACTTGTATGACAAACTCACCGGTTTGGAATTCCTTCATTTTGTCGGGGGCCTTTACGGGCTCCTGCCCCAAGAGACCGACAGCGAGATAGAGGAACGGCTGAACTTGTTTGATCTCTGGGACTGGCGAAATGAACTGATTGAGAGCTTTTCCCACGGGATGAAGCAACGACTGATCATCTGCTCGGCCCTGATGCACCACCCCCGCTGCTTGATCGTTGACGAACCGATGGTGGGCTTGGACCCTAAAGGAGTCCGGATCGTGAAGCGACTTTTTCAGAAAGAAAGCGCCCGGGGAATGACTATTTTCCTTTCAACACATACCCTGTCCACGGCGCAGGAGATTTGCGGGCGGATCGGAATCATCCAAAAGGGAGCCCTGATTGCCCTCGGTTCCCTGGAGTCCTTTTCCAAGGAGGCGGACTGGAAGGCCAAGGGACTCGAAGACCTTTTCTTGAAGCTGACCGGAGATGTGGATGAGGAGTCTCTTGATTGACCTTTTGATCAGAAATATTTGAAATATTGTCTTTGCGGGTTACGAGTGATGGACTCGCAAAAAATCGTCACCCCGGCCAAAGCCGGGGTCCAGGAGATCAAAACTACTTAAAATCACTGGATTCCGGCTGGAGTCTATCCCGCACTCGATGCGGGACCGGAATGACTAATGCGGGTTTCGGTGACTTTTTGCGAGTTGCGGGTTGCGGGTCCTTAGAGACCAGGTTTCAATTTCCAAACTCACTACCAATAATCCGTACCCATAACAATATCTTATATATAAATTCTCAGATAATGGTTTATATGAATTTAAAAGAAATTTTTCTCCTCCTTCAACCCCGAATCCTGGGGTTCAGAAACCGTCTCAATAAAATACCGGGGACGCGTTGGAAATTTCTGCTTTTTATCGCCATCGGCCTGGCCTTTTGGGCCGGGATTTTCTATGCCTTCTTCCGTATCCTCAGTTACTTTAACGGGATCCCGGGTTTCGGTGAAGTATTGTCCCGGAAGGTTTTATCCATGATCCTGCTGACTTTCTTTACCATCCTTATTTACAGCCATTTGATCACCGCCCTTTCCAACTTTTTTCTTTCCAAGGACCTTTCCCTGATCCATGAAACCCCGGTCCCCAGGCTGACCCTGTTTTCCGCCCGATATCTGGAAAGCTTGTTCGATGCCTCCTGGATGGTCATCCTGATGGGCTTGCCGATCTTCCTCTGTTACGGGATTATTTTTCAGGCCCCGGTCGGGTTTTATATAAGTTTGCCTTTGATATTTCTCCCCTTCGTCTTTCTGGCCGGAAGCCTGGGAATTTTGATCACCCTGTTGTTGACCGCATTTTTGCCTGTCCGCCGGCCCCGTGATCTGCTGGTGATCCTAAGTATCCTGATGGTCACCCTGTTGTTTATGGTCTTTCGTCTTATGCGGCCGGAGCAATTGGTCAACCCCGATCAGCTTTCCACTCTGGTCGAATATTTGGGAGGCCTGACCGCCCAGGAGTCACCCTATCTTCCCAGTTCCTGGGCTAAAGAGGCCTTCTGGTCTTTTCTGAAAGGAGATTTCTTTTCGGGGTTGTTGCCCTTAATGGTGCTGTGGAGCAGTACCTGGTTGGTATTTAACACGAATCTCCTCTTGGCCGAACGGTATTATTTTTCTTCCTATTCCCGAGCCCAGGAAGGGGCCTACAAAGGAGTCCAGGTTAAAAACAGGTTCGATCCCCGGTTGTGGAGGTGCTTACCCTTTTCTCCGGGGATGACCGGGATGATTCTGAAGGATGTGAAGACCTTTTACCGGGACAAGACCCAATGGTCTCAGCTTTTCATCCTGATAGTACTGATTATAATCTACGTCTATAATTTCAGTGTCCTGCCCCTTCACAGGTCTCCCTTGCCTACCCTTTACTTAAAAAATTTCATTGCCTTCCTGAATTTGGGGCTAGCCGGGTTTGTCCTGGCTTCAGTGGCGGTGCGGTTTGTTTTTCCGGCGGTCAGTGCCGAAGGCTATGCCTTCTGGATGATCCGCAGTTCCCCCATTTCTTTAAAAAAGTTCCTCTGGTACAAGTTTATCTTTTACTTCATCCCCTTAATGATCCTTTCCGAGGTTTTGATTTATTTTACCAACCGGCAATTGCAGGTCTCATCCAGCATGCAATGGATCTCCTCCCTGTCCATGATCAGTTTGGACTTCGGTTTGGTGGGTCTGGCTATCGGCCTGGGGGCCATGTATCCCCAATATGGTTCGGAGAACCTGGGACAGATGCCCACGGGTTTTGGCGGATTTCTTTATATGATTTTTTCCCTGGTCCTGATTGGATTGACTATCGGCCTGGAAGCAGGTCCTGTCTATCGTTTGCTGATGACCGAAATTCGATCGATCCCCTTTTCAACCTTGGATCGCTGGTGGATGATTTCCTCTTTCGGAGGAGTACTCATCCTTCACCTGTTCACCAGTTGGTGGGCCATGAAAAAGGGAATACAGTCCATTAAACAAACCATAACCTGATAGGGAAGACCAACCGAAACACGATTCGCCGATTGACTAATTGGCTGCATTAGTTTATTATTTTAAATATTTGATCCGGTTAAAAGGTGGTTATGTCTTTTCGAAATCTATTCTTCTTGCCTTGCTATATTATCCTTACCATGGTGTTCAGTTTGGTGGCCCTTTTCACCACCTTATTTGATGCGAGTGGTAACCACTCGCATCGAGTTGCTGTCCTCTGGGCCAGGATTTCTTTGTTTATCGGCGGGGTAAAAACCACAATTTTCAACCAGGAAGTTCTCATTCCCGGCCAGTCTTATATCTTTGCCGCCAACCATCGGAGTGCCTTTGATATCCCGGTGCTTCTTGCCAAGCTGCCGATTCAATTTCGTTGGCTGGCCAAAGAAGGCTATTTTAAAATACCCCTGTTTGGCTGGGCCATGAAACGAACCGGTTATATTTCCATCAATCGTTCCAATCCCAAGCAGGCTTATCAAAGTCTGATCGAGGCCGCCCAAAAGGTTAATGAAGGGACTTCAATAGTTATTTTCCCGGAAGGGACCCGGCAGGCAACGGACAAGTTGGGAGAGTTTAAAAAAGGGGGGTTTACTTTAGCCTTAAAATCAAAAAAACCTCTTGTTCCCGTGGCCATAAAGGGAAGCGGCCGGGTACTCTCTAAAGGCGAATATCGGATAACCCCGGGGACCGTAACCATTGTATTAGGAAACCCGATCCCCACCGAAGGTTATCAGAAAAAGGATGCTGAGATTCTGATGAAAAAGGTCAGGGAAGCGATTGAAGAGAATATGGCTAAAGATATATGAGGACCGGCATTTTTTCCAAGAATCCAGAGTAAAAGGTAGGAAATAAATGGACCAAGACACCTCGGTGCGAACAAAGGCTGGCCTGGAGATCATCCCCCTTGGAGGTTTGGGAGAGATTGGGTTGAATATGCTCCTGATTGAATATGAGGAGAATATTCTGATTATCGATGCCGGCCTGATGTTCCCGGAAGACTATATGCTGGGCATCGATATTGTCATTCAGGATTTCAGCTATCTGTTAAAGAACCAAGAACGGATCAGGGCCATTGTCCTGACTCACGGCCATGAAGATCATATCGGGGCCTTACCTTTCCTGCTCAAAGAGATATCGGTCCCTGTTTATGGCTCCCGGTTTACCCTGGAACTGGTCAAGGAAAAATTGAAAGAACATCACCTCCTGGGACAATCCGATCTACGGATGGTCTCCCCCAAAGAATTCCTGACCATCGGGCCTTTCCAACTGGAATTCATCCGGGTCACCCACAGCATCCCGGATGGTCTCGGCCTGGCTATCCAAACCCCGCTGGGCACCTTGATCCATTCAGGGGATTTCAAAATCGACCAGACCCCTTTGGACGGCGTGATCACCGATATCAATACCTTTGCTGCTTACGGGGCCAAAGGGGTGTTGGCCCTCATGTCTGATTCCACCAATGTCGAGCGGGAAGGACATACCCTGCCGGAAAAACGGATCGGCGAGACCCTGGACCAGATCATGCGTGACTGTGAAGGCCGGGTTATCGTGGCCGTCTTTGCCTCCAACATCCACCGAATCCAGCAAGTGGTGAATTCGGCCGTCCGCTATCAGCGCAAGGTTGCTTTTAACGGAAAAAGCATGATTACCAATTGCCGGATCGCCCAGGAAATAGGGCTGTTAACTATTCCCCCCGGGGTGGAACTGTCACTGGGAGAGATGCTCCAACTGCCTGATTCCCGGGTTACCATGATCACCACCGGCAGCCAGGCCGAACCCATGTCCTCTTTGACCCGGATCGCCCGGGACGACCATAAGCAGATAAAAATAAAAAAAGGAGACACGGTCATCCTTTCCTCCCGCTTCATTCCCGGAAACGAAAAAGCTATTGACGGTCTGATCAATAACCTGTATCGCTTCGGAGCGGAAGTTATTTATGAAAAAGTTTCCGAGATCCATGTTTCCGGTCATGCCAACCAGGAAGAATTGAAGTTGATGCTTCATCTGACCCGCCCGAAATATTTCATCCCCATCCATGGAGAATACCGCCATCTGGTCAAACATGCCCAACTGGCTCATAAGATCGGCATCCCTAAAGAAAATCTGATTCTGGCTGAAGACGGCCAGGTCATCCGTTTTGATCAGGAGGGAGGCCGGATTGTGGATCAAGTGGAAGTCGGCCGGGTCTTCGTGGATGGGAAAGGGGTAGGCGATGTAGGCAGTCTTATTTTAAGGGACCGGCGACACCTTTCCAATGAAGGGTTGGTAGTAGTCCAGGTAGTGCTGAACAACCAGACCGGCGAGCTTCTTTCCGGGCCGGACATCATTTCCCGAGGATTTATCTCCGAAGAAGAGTATCCTCAGTTGATCCAGGAGGCTAAAGAAATGGTCTTAGAGATCTTGTACCTCAGACAAAAAGAGGGTATAAAGGACTGGTCCGAGATTCAGGAAGAGATACGGAAGACCTTGAGGCGTTTTTTTGATCATTCTCTTGACCGCCGGCCGGTAGTACTGCCTTTGATCATACCGATGTGAGGAAAGGGCAGGTATAAGGTCTCCGGTATACGGTTTTCCTTAAACCTCCTGCCTGCCCGCAGGCCTTGGACCTTAAACCTTATTTTGCTATTATAACTGGAGCTGATCATTGCCTAAAGAAGACCGTCCGCAAAAACCCATCTATTATGAAATCCTGGGGCTGGTCCTGGGAGCCGTGGGGATATTGATTCTCCTGGCCCTGATTTCTCATCACCCGGCCGATCCGTCTTTCAGTTCTCCCCAGATGGGTGATCTGCCAATAAAAAACTGGGTGGGAAAGATCGGTTCCTATTCCTCAACCTTCCTGTTTGAATCGTTGGGCCTGGCCTCCTTCTGGCTCAGTTTCATCTTTTTTCAACTGGCCCTCTATTCCTTTCGCAAAGACTCCCTTCCTTCACCTGTCTGGCAGGCGACAGGATACGTTTTATTGATATTTTCTTTTGCGGCCTTACTTTCCCGAGGGGAACAAAATTTCCAATACTTCGGCTGGAATTTCCCCTGGGGAGGGATCCTGGGCCAACTGATTTTCCACTACTCCTCCCTGTTATTAAATCCGCCGGGGACCCATATTTTTTTGCTGGTTATTCTATTGACCGGGTTTATCCTGATCACGCGGGTTTCCCTGGCCCGAGTAGCAGAGAGGCTTCATTCCCGGTTGTTGGATCAGACCAGCCGCCTGCGGGATTCGTATCAAAAAAATAGAGAGCGAAAACGTAAAGTCAAGTCTTTAAAGGCGGAAAAAGAAATCCAGAAGGAAAAGAGGCCCACCCGCCGACTATCGTCCAAAGTCCGGTGCTCAAACCGGCCGCGCCTCTGCCCCGCCCCCAGCCTTAACAGGAACAATTCGTTTTCATGAAAGACCCCGGCGATTTTGAGCTGCCCCCCTTATCATTATTGGATACTTATGAGAAAAACGATCAGGAGGTCCAACAGCAAAGCCTGCT
>CAWBOS010000005.1:0-9087 GCA_963790475.1 uncultured delta proteobacterium
CAAAAGGCCTGATAAAGGTGAATCGCCGCGACCCCAGCGGGAGGTCCCCTAAGACACAATCCTTCAAATAATAGGGGGGTTCCCTGAGCATGAAACATACGGGTGAAATTTTTGTAATTTTTTGTTAGGTCTTTATTGTCCGGACAAAAGGAGTTCATCTGCCTGGGAGGGACTTTGGTTAAATAAATGTTTCCCGACACATTCGGATTAAGAAATCGACCCAAGGGATGGATTCCTCTTTCATAGAAGTGATCCGAAAAAGGGGGAAAATGACTCTTTTCCGGACCTTTTATTACCAATTATTCCTTTGGCCGGCCAAATAGCTATTTCGGAGCGACGGCCTTTGTATTTAAGGCAAAAAATTGTCAAGCAGGGATTGTTTGCTTATATTCACTTCAGCCGGCATCATATCCGACAGATTTCTTCCAAAACAACAAAAAGTGAACTTCACAAATTACATTTGATAAGATAAAGAGATTGGACTGCAACCAATAGGTTTAAGTTTGCCTATGTATAAATCGGAAGGAATAAGGTGTCAAGTGAAAAAAATTACGACCTTCAATTGCAAGGGGCGAGAGGCTTAAGGGTCGAGCCAGAGAAAGCTTATTGTAAAAACAAAAAAAGGATATTCGTGCAGAGGGGCTTAATCATTTCTGCACGAACATCCCTTTTTGCTTCTCGGACTTACAACTTCCCCGGCTTGGCCTACCAGATTTCCGTCTCCAGTCGGGATAAGATCCAACGGAGCTGCTTCTCACTCAGCTCACCCACATGCTCCTTAATCCAAAGCAGGTCTCCGGAAATGATAGCGGCCTTGGCCTCATTGGAGATCCGATAATCTCCCAGGGCAAAGGACCCCTGCTGCATCAAATCAGTCCAGAAACCCCGGTCTTCCCCTGCCCTCTCCAGGACCTGGGCCACCTCCCGTTTCTCAATCACTGTGGCCTCCGTCTCCATCAGAGACAGAATCGAACGAAATTGCTTTTCGCTCAGATGATCGAGGTTTTCATTAATCCATTGGAACTCCCCGCCGACAATCGCGTTCTTGGCCTCCATGGAAATCTGGCCGTTTCCCAGATTCTCGAAACCGCTCAATACATCCTGTCTGAAGACTTTATCCATTGTCGCCCGATCCGGGAGGGATGGCGTTTCCCTTTTTGAAGGGGTCTCCTTGAGCATTGGACCATATCTTTCTTTCAAAGCACCCTGGACCGAATCGACGAATTCGTTCTTGGTAAAGGGTTTGGAAAGATAGTCAAAAACTCCGATTTTCATAGCCCCGACGGCCGAGGGCACACTCCCATACCCGGTGATGATGATTACCGGGAGTTCCGGATTTTTTCCTTTGGCCCTTTTGACCACTTCCATACCATCGATATCCGGAAGCCGCAGATCGGCTACCAGCAAGTCGTAGGGTTTTTGGCCGAAATAATCCAAGGCCCCCTGGCCGGTAGTGGCGTAGTCGACGGTATAACCCTCTTTGGTTAGAATTTTCTCCAGTCCTTTCCCGAGGGTCATTTCATCATCCACCAATAAAATCTTAGGGGGAGGATTCGATCCTTTATAATCTGTAGAAACACTCATATTTCCTCTCATGGTCTTTCTCCTTTCTTATATAAATCAATGAAGTTATCGTAAACAAGGTTTGTATATTAACGCTTCATAATTTAGTATAAGCAAAAGACATTCCAAAGAAGACAAATCCTTAAAATAATTTCACTTACATAACAGGCTATAATCATTAAATATTTTCATTTGAAGGAAAAGAGGCTAGCCCGGTCGGAAAGAGAAATGTAAGACCAGTCGTACAGTAAAAAAGAAAGAATAAAAAATTTCTGATGGAAATCCTATGGTTGATTGAGTAAGACTCCCCTTACAGGTTTGTTCCGGTCTTGTATAGTCAACGGATCGTTTTTGAACCCTTGGCTTTCAAACCGTATCGTTTGATGAGGGAATGAAAATAGGGCCTTTGCATACCGACCCTCAGGGCCGCCTGAGTTATATTCCCCTGGCAGGCCTCAAGGGCCTTAACGAGAAACATCTTTTCAACCACCTCGTAGGTTTCCTTAATTAGGTGCTGCTTGAAGTCCCTCAGTTCCTCGGTGGTTTCAGGGACCCGATCGGCTTTCGTACCTCCCCGCAGCCTTGTTGAAAACATGGGAAACACATTTTCCAGGGTTCTTCCTTCGGCCAGGATGACCAGGCGTTCGACGATGTTTTTGAGCTCACGAACATTCCCCGGCCAATCATATTGGGCCAGGGCTTCCAGGGCCTCAACACTGAACCCTTCAACCTTCTTCCCCGTCTTTCGGCAAAAAAGCTTTAAGAAGAAATAAGCCAGCCGGGGGATATCGTCCCTTCGTTCCCGCAGAGGGGGAATGAAGATCGGAAATACGTTCAGCCGGTAATAAAGATCTTCCCTGAATTGGCCCTTTTCCACCAGCGTCTTAAGATCCCGATTGGTGGCTGATATGATCCGGACATCGCTTTTTTTGATCCGGCTTCCCCCGACGGGTTTGTATTCCTGTGCCTCTAGCACCCTGAGAAGTTTCCCCTGGACATCCAGAGGCAGATTGGAGACCTCATCCAGAAAAAGGGTCCCACCCTGGGCCATTTCAAAGAGTCCGGCCTTGTTATCCAAGGCCCCGGTAAAGGCCCCCTTGACATGGCCGAAAAGCTCGCTCTCCAGAACCCCGGAACTGAGTGCACTGAAATCAGCGGCCACAAAAGGGCGACTGGCTCGTTGGCTGTTGACATGGATGGCGCCGGCGAAGAGTTCCTTTCCGGTTCCGCTTTCTCCATAGAGGATAACGGTGCTGTCCAAAGGGGCCACTTTTTGGACCTGTTGATAAGTTTCCAGGATCTGGGGATTCTCCCCGATGATGTTCTGAAAACCGAAACGATCCAGGACTTCCTTTCGAAGAGAGCGGTTCTCATCGATCAACCGCTTTTTCTCCAGGGCCCTCTCTACCGTGAGTAAAAGATCATTTTCAGAAAATGGTTTGGAGAGATAATCGAAGGCCCCGACCTTCATGGCCTCTACGGCCCCCTTGACGGTGGAAAATCCGGTGATGATAATAATACAAAGGTCGGGGCGTTCCCGGCAAGCCGTCCGGAGGATCTCCATCCCATCCATATCCGGCAGCCTCAAGTCCAGCAAGACGATATCATAGGTGCCCTGCAGTATGGCCTCGAGGCCTGCCTGGCCGTTGGGGCAGGTGTCGACCGAATGCCCTTTATTGCTGAGGGACAAACGGCATCCCTCACGGATGGAACGTTCGTCATCGATGACCAGGATACTAAGAGGGGTCACCCTTTGGGTCCTCCGAAGGAGTGCTGGCCTCTTTTGCCTGGACCGGCAGGGTGATGGAAAAATGTGTCCCTCTTCCGGGCAGGCTGGAGACGTTGATCTGCCCTTGATGATTTTGGATTATCCCGAAACTGACCGATAATCCCAGGCCCGTTCCCTTCTCCTTGGTGGAGAAAAAGGGTTCAAAGATCTTGGCTAAGTTATCGGATGGGATGCCGCTTCCATTATCCGAAATGTCGGCTATAACGGTTTCTCCTCCCGGTCCGGGCCGGGTGGAAACCTTGATCTTTCCCTTTTCATGAGTGGCCTCCAGGGCATTGATCAGCAGGTTCATGAAGACCTGCTGAATCTGATTTCCGTCCAAAAAGACCGGGGGAAGTTCGGAGGAGAGTTTCTTCTCCAGCTGAACATATCGAAGTCGAAATTCGTTTTCCAGGATCCTCAAGGCCTTTTCCATTACCGTGTTTAAGTCAGTCATTTTTTTCAGTGGGGGCCGTTCCCTGGAAAAGTCAAGGAGTTCCTGAATGATCCGTTTGCACCGGAGGGTCTCCTGGGCAATGACATCCAGACCTTCTCGAATGGGGCCATACTCGGGGACCTGGTCCATGAGCATAGTAGTGTAGACCAGGATCCCGCCCATGGGATTATTGATCTCATGGGCAATTCCAGCCGCCATCCTGCCCAGGGCGGTAAGCTTCTCCGTTTGTATTACCAGGTGGTTATACCGGGACTCCTGGGCCTCGATGAACCGGGCCTTGTCCAGAGCCAGCGCGCTTTGTTCGGCAACAGCCTCCAGGAAGTCGAGCTCTCCCTCCAAGAAATCCCGGGGGTGATCGAAAAAGACCCGAATAATCCCTATCACATCTTCGTTCAGTATCAAGGGGATATCCAGGGCCATTCGAAATCCTTCCTCCAAAAACTCACGGGGGTATTGGATGCGGGGATTCTTATCAATGTCGCGGATCAGAATTACCTTATTTAATTTACACAGATCGGTGATAATGGTTTCGCTGGAGACATGCCCTTTGGAAATATACCGCTCACTGAGACCGTGAGCGGCAAAAAGATCCATTTCATGGGATTCAAGATTAAGGATGCGAATGAGGGCGCCCCTGGCCTGCAGGAGCTCAGTGACCTTCCTGACCACCAGGGACAGAACTTCATCGACCTTAGTGCTGGAGTGCACGGATCGGCTGATATCTCTGAAAGTCCGATAATAGACCTCGAAAATATTGGAGGAGGCTTTAACTTTCAACTGACCCGCCTTTATCCCTTTTTAAAGAACCTAATGTTGACCCAAAGAGAGGCTGCCGAGTATATCGATGATCGTTTCAGTCTGATTCATGGTATAAAAATGGAAATAGCGGATACCCTGCCTGATCAGGTCGGCGCACTGTTCAATGGCAAACTCTCGGCCGATAAGCCCGGCATCCTCCGGGGAAGCCTTTTCCATGCGGCCGACCAGTGAATCGGGGATGGTGGCACCGCACTTCCGGCAGAATTCCGCGGTTCTCTTAATATCTGAGATTGGCATAATACCAGGGATAATAGGTATGGTGATGCCGATCTTCTCCGCCCGCTCCAGAAAATCATAGTAAAAATGATTGTCGAAAAACATCTGGGTAATTGCGAAATGGGCCCCGCTGTCAATCTTTCTCTTGGTGAATAACAGGTCCTTTTCCAGGCTTGATGCTTCGATATGACCTTCAGGATAACAGGCGACGCCTATCGAAAAGGCCTGGTATGTTGCCGTCAGATCTACCAAGTCTTTAGCACAGGTCAAACAATCATCAGGGAAGTCGGTCTCGCTGGTCCCTTGTGGAAAATCCCCTCTGAGGGCGAGGACATTTTCAATGCCCCGATGTCGGTAATGGTCAAGGATGGATTTCAAATCCCCATTGCTCTGGCCGATGCAGGTCAGATGGGGCATGGGGGTGAGCGGAGTCTCCTCTTGGATGCGTTCCACCAGGCCGGCGGTATTCTTCCTGGTACTCCCCCCGGCCCCATAGGTAACCGATACAAAATCGGGTTCGAGGGCCGCCAGTCTTTTAATCAAGGGAAGTAATCTGGTTTCTCCGGCCGGGTCCTTGGGAGGGAAGAATTCAAAGGAAACACTCTTCCCCCGATTCTTGATGATCTCGTGTATCTTCATGAAAAAAGACTTTCCTTGAAGGAAGGATTAGGGGGTAAACCTCTCAGAAAGCGAGTAGAAAAACATTCCCTTTTGCCTGATCCCGGTCCCAAACTTAAATTTTACTCCTCGAAATAGTTCATGCATTTTTGTGGTTAAAATTCTCGTTTTCCATGACCTTGAACAAATTGGGCGTTTATCAATGCGCTCTTAAGACAGTTTGCAATCCTGACCTGACAGACAGGCAATTTCCCTCTGTCCTCTCTCCAGGTTTGGAGAGAGGACAGAGTTGTGAAGGAGGGTTTAACGTTCAACGTGATCGATTAAAGTACCATCCTCCTCCCTTAGCTCGATAATCATCGGCATGGCTCCAATGGCATGGGTTGAACAGGACAAACAGGGGTCATAGGCCCGGATGGCCGCTTCCACCCGGTTTAACATCCCCTCAGTCAATTTTTTCCCATCCACAAAGGACTTGGCCACCATTTCTACGGATTTATTGATGGCCCAATTGTTATGCCCGGTAGCGACAATCAGATTGACTTTGGTCAACATTCCGTTTTTGTCCGTATGATAATCATGGAAGAGGGTCCCCCGAGGGGCCTCTAAACATCCCACCCCTTCACCAGTCAGAATATTCGATTCCGTCACCAGATTCGTGGAAAGAACCTCCGGGTCCATGAGGATTTCTTTGGCTCGTTCTATAGCATAAAGGTCTTCAATCAGTCGGGCGTAGTGATACCATAAGGTGCCCTCTACCGGTTTTCCTCCCCCCAGGGCCTTAAAATTTCCGAATTCTTCATTGGCCAGGGGGGTATTGATTCTTTCTGCCACATTCAGCCGGCCCAAAGGTCCGACCCGGTAGGTGCCCTCAGGATAGCCCATTTTGCGGTAATAAGGAAATTTCAAATAGGACCAATCTTCCACGTGCTCGGCAATATACTCCAGATAATTTTGGGGATCGAATTCCTCCAGCTTTTTCCCGGTCTTGTCCGTTAAACGGATCCGGCCGTCGTACAACTGCAATCCCCCCTGTTCGTCTACCATACCCATGTAGCCTGACGAAAAAACCGCGTATTTATCCACTAAATCCCGATTGGCCTCGAACCAACCTTTAGCCACAGTTAAGGCGAGCTTAATCGTCTCCATCACCTCATCAATCCGGCTCAAAAAATCGTCACAATCCTCGGAGGAAAGAGGGGCATTGACCCCCCCGGGAATGGAATGAATGGGATGGACCCGTTTCCCGCCCAGTTTTCGGATAATTTCCTGACCGAAGGCTCTGGACTGGACCGCCTTCAAGGCTAATTCCGGATTGGCCTGGATGACCCCCACCACATTTCGAATGGCCGGGTCGGCATCGAACCCCAGCAGCATATCCGGACCGGCCAGCTCAAAGAAATGCATGGAATGGGATTGAATAAACTGCCCCATATGCATCAATTCCCGAAGAAGCTGGGCTGTTCGGGGAGGAGTCACCCCGACGATCCGGTCACAAGCCTTGGCCGAGGCCAGATGATGGCTGACCGGACAAATTCCACATATCCGTGGCGTTATTTGAAGCATTTCAAAAAAAGGACGCCCTTCGGTGAATTTCTCAAACCCCCGAAATTCATTGACATGCATAAAGGCGTTTTCCACTTTCCCTTTGGCACCCATATTAATGGTTACCTTGGCGTGACCCTCTATCCTGGTTACGGGTTCTATTGTGATTTTCTGCATTTTAGATTCTCCTCATCTTGGACCCACATACTTGCCTTAGATATACCTGAAATTAAACCGATCTCAGGTATTGTCAAATATTCTCTATCGACAGACCTCTCCCCCGATTAGTCGTATTTCAATACCTGGTCCTTCAAGACCGGGATACGACCTTCCAATAGCTCACCGATCACAAAATGGATGGCGTCCGGGGACGGAGGGCAGCCGGGCAAATACACGTCCACCTTGACCACCTGATCCAGGGGGCGGGCAAAGATCGGTTTGGCCAGTTCCTCCGACCGAGGGATATGGCCATCCACCGTGCTCTCGGTCTCCACATAAGCCCTTCGCAGGGCATCTTCCATGTTGACTTGATTCCTCATTAAAGGGACACCCCCAAGAACCGAGCAATCACCTAACGAGACCAGGATCTGACAGCGTTCCCGCATGACCCTGGCCACCTCCAGATGGGCCGTGTTGTTGACCGTGCCGGTTAGAATTCCGACCGTTACGCCATCTCTCGGCGGGTGTTTCAAGTCGGTAATCGGGCTTGAAGTAATCTCAATTTTGTCTAAAAGTTGGACCAGCCTCTCGTCCATATCCAATATGGACATATGACATCCGGCACAAGCGGCCAGCCAATCTGTTGCAATCTTTATCTTCGCCATAGATCTTTCTCCTCCCATTCCTACATTCGGGCGGCCAGTTGGGTTAATACTTCATTTTCAGGAATCAAACCCTCCGGCAGCGGCACGGCTTGTCTGACGGCCACTTTTTTGCCTTCCAGGTTATAAAGCGAACCTTCATGTTCATACCAAAGCAAGGCCGGTAATACGACATCGGCAACCTCGGTGATCGGGCTATGATAGCTGGCATGGACCGCCAAGAATTTCGCCTCCCGGGCCTGTTTCATTTTCTCTTCTGATAACATAGTGTCTTCCAGCAGAAGATAGACCGCTTCCATCTGGCTGGGGGCAAAGGTCTCCCGAAGACCTAAAGCCTTGGCATGGAATCCGTTGCTTTCCGGAAACAAGGGAATGAAATGGGCCTTTCTTTGCAAGGCGGCCAGTTTTTCGGCTTGCTCGGGCGGTGTTTCCTCTCCATACAGTACTACCGGCGAGGCACTTTCCTGGCAAAACTTGACGGCCTTGCCCATTTCATTGAGGGCAAAAGTCTTATGGGCAAACCGCCTCATCTGGTTACTGTTGTCGGAAACCAGGACCAAACGCGCGCCTTTCATACAGGCCCGTTTGATATGATAGCCGATGACCGGATGATCAACGAGCGGATCAGCCCCGGTAACTAAAATAGTATCGGCGGAAAGCAAATCATTCAAAGCGCCTCCCATGGGCAGTTTGAATCTGGCCAGGGTCAGTTCCAGGACACCAACATTGGCACCGATCTTTCCCAGGAATACGGCTATAAATTCACTCAGGGTCAGATTAAGGGTCCGGCAAGTCGTCCAGGCCCCGACCTTTTTACTTGGACTCTTTTTGAAGGCCTGAGCAATGGTATCCAAAGCCTCCCCCCAGGAGACCGGCACCATTCGACCATCTTTTCGAAGAAGCGGGGTTTCTATACGTCTTCGCTCCTCCTTGAATGGTTTAAATCGGCCCATGGTGCAAAGGACGCCATTATTATGCTCTTCCCATTCTCCTTCCACCCGCAACACCCTTCCGGCCCGGGTGATAATTTCCGAACCGCAGCCCACGCTGCAGAACATGCAAACAGTTTTGGTTCTCTCCACCTGGGTTTCACGTCCGGCGTAAGCGCTCTTGCGGTCGATCAAGGCCCCGGTGGGACAAATTTGCAGACAGGTACCGCAACTGATGCAGGTGGACTCCCCGAAGGGAACCCCACCATCGGCACTAATCACGGTCTTGGCCCCACGAAACATAACCCCAAGAGTGTTGTTGGCTGCCAGTTCACTGCAAGCCCTTACGCA
>CAWBOS010000006.1:0-837500 GCA_963790475.1 uncultured delta proteobacterium
CAATGGGATGTAAGTATATAAAAATAATCCTGATAGGAAGCGAACGGACTTGCCTACACAGGACGGCTTTAAATAATATTTGACAAATAAGCCCGTCTCAATTAAGTTCGTATACGAACGGTTAATCATGGCTAAAAAACATAAAATAAATTCGGATTGTTATATTTTTCTCCTTTCCAGGGCCAGCCAGAAAGGCCATCAACTGGTTCAAAAGCGTCTGGAACCTTATGAGATCACCAACATCCAATATGTGGTACTGGAAATGCTCTGGAATCAGGATGGTCTCACGGCGGTGGAACTGGGCAGGCGGCTGATCGATCCAAGGCCACCTTGTCCGGGATATTGGACCGAATGGTTCACGGCGGGTGGGTGATTAAAAGTCCGGGAGAAAGGGATAAAAGAATAATCCGGCTGTTTCCGTCCGAAAAGGCCCGGACCTTGAAGAAGAAGCTGATCAAGGAACGGGAAAAGGCCAATGAAGAGCTTTTGGCCGGTTTCAACAAAGATGAGAAGGTATTATTAAAAAAGCTTCTCTTGGAAATATTATTGTAAAACCAAAACCAAAATTAAGGGAGCTCGCCATGGAAGAATGGAAAAAAACGACTTGTGTATTGTGCGGTAATCTTTGCGGCCTGGAAGTCCGGGTGGAAAATAACCGGATTGTAAAGGTCCGCGGAGACAAGGACAATCCCCGGAGTGAAGGTTATGTCTGTCGAAAGGGTTTAAATATTCCTTTTCACCAGCATCATGCCGACCGGCTTAAATACCCGCTGAAGAAGGCAGGAGAGACTTTCACCAGGATTTCCTGGGACCAGGCCATCGAGGAAGTATCCCAAAAACTTTCCACAATCGTCAAAGATCACGGACCGCGCGCCTTGGCCCTCATGGGCGGCGGAACCATCGGCTGCCCTTCACAAGGCCCCTTTGCCGTAGGTCTGCTCCGGGCCATGGGGTCCCAGTATTTTTACAATGCCCTGGCTCAGGAACTGACCGGCCGATATTGGGCGGACGGCAAGAGCTTCGGGGATCAGAACCTCCATACCCATCCGGACCTGGAAAAAACCGACATGCTTCTGACCGTGGGATGGAACCCGATCATGAGCCACCACACCCCTCAAGCCCGGCGGGTGCTTACCCAATTCAGCAAGGACCCCAACAAGATGTTAGTTGTTGTTGATCCGAGGCGTTCGGAAACCGCCAAGATCGCCGATATTCATCTACCGATACGTCCGGGAACGGACGCACTCCTGTTTCGGGCCATGATTTCAATCATAGTCAATGAGGGTTGGGAAAACCGGGGATATATTGAAGAACATGTCAGGGGTTATGAACAAATTAAGCCGTTGTTTTCCAACTTCGACGCCAGAGAGGCCCTGAAGGTCTGCGAACTGGACTATGATCAGGTCCGGGAAGTAGGCCGCCAATTTGCATCCCGCCGGTCCAGTTATCGGAGCGATCTGGGCGTGCTCATGAACCGCCACAGCACTCTGATTTCATATCTTGAAAACGTCTTTCTCACAATTTGCGGCCGAATCGGGGCCAAGGGCGGCAATATTTTCGACCCGGGGCTTAAGGCGTCCCCAGAATAAAGGTGCCCGGTCAGGAACAGGAAGGACGGGCCTGGCGGACGGTGGCCACCGACTTTCCCCCCATCACCAACCTTTATCCCCCCAATGTCATGCCGGAGGAAATACTTAACGACCATCCGGACCGTCTGCGGGCTGTTATGGTCAGCGCAGCCAATCCCCTCCGGTCCTTCGCCGACACCTCGGCCTACGAAAAGGCCTTTAAGCAGTTGGATTTCCTGTGCTCACCGTGGATATCGCCATGACCGAGACGGCTTCTCTTTCTCATTACGTCCTGCCCGCCCTCTCGGCCTATGAATCCTGGGACGGGGGTGGCGCCACCGGGTTCCCCAAAACCTTCATGCAATTCCGAAGGCCGGTGGTGGAGCCTGAAGGAGAACAAATCGAGGCCGGAGAGATTTTTACTCGGCTGGCCGATCGTCTGGGGTTCATTCCTCCCATTCCCGCCTCCCTTTATGAAGCGGCGGAAGGAGGAAACCGGCTGCAATTCGGCGGGGCGTTGATGGTCTTCCTGAAGGATCACCCCGAAGCAGGCAGACGAATGCCTTATATCCTTTCTAAAACCCTTGGGAAAAAGCTGGGTTCCGGAAATCTAGCCTCTCTCTGGGGAAGACTGCAAACCCTTCCGGCACCGGCTCAGGAACGGGCTGTTAGAGCCGGATTTATCTCCGGACCGGGGTTGGGGGATGCCGTCTTTCAGGCCGTCATCGATCATCCCCAAGGGGTTTACACCGGTGAGTGCGATCCTGAAACCTGGGATCAATTCCAGCTCGTAGCTACGGAGGATAGACGGATCAACCTGGATGTCCCGGAGATGGCCGATTGGCTGAAAGAAATCGATCCGGGGGCCGAGGAGAAACGGCTTAGACAGGACGAGAATATCTTCCCCCTTATCATGTCCTCGGGTCGTCACTGGGATGTGAACGCCAATACGCAGATGCGTGATCCCGATTGGAACAAAGGGAAGCGGGCCTGTACCTTGACCATGCACCCCAAGGATGCGGAAAAGTTCGGCCTTCACGATGGCCAGATGGTCAAGGTGATTACGGAGGCAGGACAAGAGATCATTGAGTTGGAGGTAACAGAAATGACCCGGCCGGGTTATGCGGTTATGCCCCATGGGTTCGGTTTGGTGCACCAGGGGAAAACCTATGGGGCCAACGCCAACCGTTTGGCTAAAAACACCCATCGGGACCGGATCGCCGGCACGCCCTTGCATCGGTTTATCCGCTGTCGGGTGGAAGGGACTTAATGCGAAAATAGGGTTTTCAACGCCCTTAACCTCAATTGGGGCCTTGTAGGGCGGGTTTGAAACCCGCCCCTACGGGTCCTTTTCATGATTCGCGGCGACCTTGCGGGGCTTAAAGGTTTGATGATAAGGCTGATCTTGTCGAACTATCAGGACCACAGGTATTTGCCCCGATCGGTTAAAAACTCCTTGTAAATTTTGTAATAGTCGGTGTCTTCATAACGGGTTTCGGTAATGGGGATGGTATCGAAGTTGTAGATCGTCGCCTTGGGGTAGGACAGCAAAATGGGGGAATGGGTTACGATGATAAACTGCGCCAAACCGGTCTCACTGGTTTCTTTCAGGATTCTCAGCAATTCGATCTGTTTTTTGGGTGAAAGGGCGTTTTCCGGTTCATCGAGAAAGTACAATCCTTTTCTTCGGTAGGTGCTATCGAAATATTGGATATGCCTTTGCCCGTGGGAGCGGGAAATGAGCGAGTCTCCACCGAAATAATCAAATAGCTTGGGACTGGGTTTGGCCCAGGAATCGATGCATTCGGCCAGATATCGGAATATTTCAGAATCAAAGTACGAACCCGGAACGGTGCCGTCGTTCCATTCCACCTCGATATATTTATAAAGCTCTTCGGCATATTTATTCTGATAAAAAGCCCTTCTTTCATAGCCCTCTTCATCCCGCCAGATATGGATGGAGCATCTGAGGGCAATGGCTTTCAACAGGGTGGATTTGCCCGTTCCGTTTTCCCCGATAAAAAAGGTCAGGTGCTGGGTTAAATTCAAGGCTTCTGTTTTTCGAAAAATTTCCAGGTTGAAGGGATAACAATCTGTTATCGGGAATCGTTCGCTGTGGATACTTATTTTTCTTAAATGCACTAATCACCTTCGTAATTTTCTTGCTTCACCAAGATCTGTTAAAAAATATCGTCGTTGGATCTGGCCTTTAATCGTTCGGGATTGCCTGAAAAACAGGAGGGAATTGGCACCCCTACCCCGGTCATTTCGTGACGGTAATAAAATCCAGCATCCCGCCCTCGCCTACCGGCAGGCGCTCAATGGTTTTAAAACCAGCCCTGGACAGCAGTTCATCCTGTTCTTCTTGGGCGAGATGGACGATGCCGCCCAAGGCCTCAAAATACTGCTCAATGATCCCGTAATCGAATCTCGGGTTTCTAAAGTCCTCCAACCGGCCGGGATAAGGATAATCCAGGATCAAAAGCCGCCCCCCTTTTTTCAAGGCCTGAAAGGTCTTAGACAATGCTTCCCGGCGGACCTCCGGCAGGATTTCGTGGAGGGTCAGGATCATCCCGGCCAGGTCGAAGGCCTCATGAAAATTGATGTCCTCAGCGCTTATGTTTTCCACGGTCAGCCGGTCTTCCAATCCGAGTTCGGAAATCGATCGCTCGGCATTCTCAATGCCGTAGATATCAGGATCGATACCGGTAAAGGCGCTCTTCTTGAAAACCTGAGCGAACTCCAGGATCAAATGACCACTCCCGCAACCTACATCCAAAAAAGCGCAACCCTTTTCCAGTTGGTTCTTAAGATGATCGTTGACCGGGAAAATCATAGACAGAAAAACCGTTGAGATACTTCTTGTTCCCCGGCCGGCGACAAATGAAGTCAAAGATGATTTAACCGTATAAGTCGGCCTGCCGGTCCGGATATATTCAAAGAACGGATCATCGATTCCATCGAATTGGGTATTGCCGTCGGGCCGGTCTTTCCTTTGGGGATTCGGCCGAAAGGACATATCAAGCCCCAGGACCTCTTCCAGAAAAGGTTGCAGTCTGAATCGGCCTCGCTCATCACAGTCGAGAATTTCAAAATGATAGGCTGTTTGGCACCAGATCTTCAAAAAAGGTTCATAGAGCATCAGCTTTAGGGCCAGATCAGGTACCGTGAGACCTTCAAGGGATTCGGCCAGGGCATCCAGCATTCCGAACCGGAAGCCGGTATTGATGACCTGAGTCGCCCGGTGGCCTTTTTCAAAAGAACGCACCTTGGCGATTTGATCCAGTATGGTTATTTCGGACATCGTCGGAACTTCTCTTGAGAACGAAAAAAAGGGGAAAGGTTTTTGTAGAAATATAATCCTGTTCCCGGAAGACTATCCGGACTCCGGGAACAGGATTATTGGGGTTTTTAAAAAGCTTCCATTCCTTTGGTCAGTAAGGTTTGGGCTACTTTCTCATAATGATAAGTGGTGCTTCCGCAAATCATGGAGAAGGGATGCGCCCTTCGATAGTAAAGGGCGACATCGGCCTCTCTGGTGGTTCCAATCGCGCCATATATCTTGACGGCCCTTTCCGTTACGAAGCGGTAAGCCTCATTGGCAATGGCCTTCAGGGCTGATGCATCTCGCATGAAGTTCCCCCCTTCATCGATCATGCAGGTCACCCGATACAGATAATTGTTACAGGTATCGTAGGCCAATAACATATTGGCCATGAAATGCTGAATGGCCTGATAGCCCCCGATAGGATTCCCGTATTGCTCACGTTCCCGGGCATATTTGGCGGTCATGTCGATAGCCGCCCGGCAGCCGCCGGACATCTCGGCCGCCTTGGCCACGGTCGCTTTGGCATACATTTTTTCCAGCAGGTCTGTTCCGGCGCCCGGAGCCCCGAGCATATCCTTCTTGGCTACCTTGACGTCCTTAAAAATGACCTCGCAGGCATTTTCCGACGACACATAGGGCAGTTTGGTAATCTTGACCCCTGGAGCCTTGGCATCTACCAGAAACAGGCTGAGACCGGCATTACCGGCCTGAGCGGCCACAATCAATTTCTCGGCGATATTGGCATCCATGACGAACAGCTTGGTCCCGTTTAATATAAAATTATCGCCCTGGGGTTCGGCCTTCATCTGGATACTTTCAAAACTATAGTCCGTTTCCGGTTCATATTGGGCCAGGGCCATGATAAGGCTGCCTTCGGCGATACGGCCCAATAAATCCGTTTTTTGCTCTTCGCTGCCGCCTTCCAATACCAGCAGTCCAGACTGAATAACGGTGGAGAAAAAAGGGCTCGGGAAAACAGCCTTGCCGATTTCCTCCTGGATAATGGTCAGATCCATGAAAGTCCCGCCATACCCGCCGTATTCTTCAGGGAAGTACATACCCGTCCAACCCAGCTCGGCCACCTTCTGCCACAACTCCGGTGAGTACCCCTCTTCGGTCTCTTCGATGTGTTTGACCTTTTCAAAATTACATTCATTAATGAAAAATTTCGCTGCGGAGTCCCTGAGCATCGTTTGTTCTGAAGTGAAATCAAGATCCATATTCTATACCCCCCCTCATCCTTGACCTTTTAACCTTGGCAGGCCGCAGCCCACCCAGGCAATGATATTACGTTGAATTTCATTGGAACCGGCGCAAATAATGCTGCCGATGATGGATTGATACATGGTGATCATGCTGCCGTGCAATGGAGCCCAACTTGAACTCTCCAGGTTGCCGGGCAGTCCCATGATTTCTAAGGCAAAATCAGCCGTGCGCTGAGTCAGTTCCGTACCGAATACCTTGGACTCCGAGGCCGCGGCCGGTGAAAAACGCAGATTACCTTTCTCCTGAAGCCAGGCAATCCGGTAAGCCTGGGCACGTCCGGCTTCCATATCGGCGTAGATCCTTCCAATTTTTTGACGAACGAGAGGATCTTCATAAAGATATTTGCCGGCCCGTTTGGTTGTTTTGACATATTCGATAATCTGCTCTAAATGTCTTCTGATTCTGGAAAAAGTACCTATTCCCGATCTTTCGAAATTCATGGTGTCCCGGGTTATACTCCACCCCTGATTCTCGGCCCCGATCCGCTCGGATTCATGGATCTTCACATCGGTAAACCAGACCTCGTTATAAATATGAGCACCATCCATATATTTGATGGGCCTTACTTCAATGCCCGGCCAGGCAAAATCGACGTTAAAGACCGACAATCCTCTTCCCCTTTTTTCGGCCGGATTGGTCCGGGCCAGCAGAAACATGTGATCGGCCTTGTGTGCCCCGGTGGTCCATGTTTTTTGCCCGTTAACCATGTAATACTCCCCATCCTTAACCGCCGTCGTCCTGAGTGAGGCCAGGTCCGATCCGGCATTCGGTTCACTCCAGCCCTGGGAATACTGAACTTCACCGCGGGCAATGGGAAGAAGGATTCTTTTTTTCTGTTCTTCCGTACCATGAAGAAGAATGGTCGGACCGAACATCCCCACCCCAAAGCCGTCGATCCCAGGCACGCCGTAATAGCCCATGGATTCATTGAAGATCAGCTGCTCGATCAAAGGCGCATTTCTTCCGCCGTATTCCTTCGGCCAGTGTTGAACATACCAGTTCTTCTCAACAAGCTTCTTCCTCATAGTCCTGCTGAAATCGTAGCCCTCGTCCGAGTATGATGCTTCCAAACCGCCCTTGAAACAAATGGGTGGGGCTTTTTTCATTTCCTCCCTGAAAAAATCATCATATTCTTCCTTCAACTTTTGTTGTGCTTCGGTCAACTTGAAATCCATAAATTCCTCCTCTTGATTTTCAATTGTACCTCAAACCCACTTGATTTAATTTGTTGTCTTTAACCCTTATCAAGGTTCCTCTGAGACCGAAAGACCCCCGGAAGATTATCGCTTCTTTAGTCAGGAGACTAAATCGGCGATAGGGAGATCTTTACTCCTTCCTTTCCTTACAGCGAACCGGCTCATTTCATTGATTCTTTCAGGAACGCGATGAGGGTTCTTTAATTCATTATAAGAATATAATTTAGGGATAAAAAGAAAGTCAAGGAGAAAAGCAATAAGAAAAGAAGCCCGCGGCGAAATAAGAGGCAAGGAAGTATTCGAAAACCGATCGGTTTCAACTTCCTTGAACTGGAAGTCTCAGTTCCCTGGCGGATGAGCCCTCCCCATTTTCCCTTTACCGGTAGTATCGAAATAGGCGAGATGATCTCAAAAGGACTAAGAAACTACTCTGATATCCAATCCGGAATTAAATGCGGGTTGGGATTGGAAGATTGGTCGGGACGACTGGATTTGAACCAGCGACCCCAGCGTCCCGAACGCTGTGCTCTACCAGGCTGAGCCACGTCCCGACAATAAATATATAACACCGGAGTTCTTTTTTGTAAAGAGGTTTAACCTTCGGACAGGATATCCACAAAATTTTTCAAGATCCTGGCCGTGGCCCCCCAGATGATATCCCCCTGATAATCAAAATATAGGTTGATGACCGACCGCCCCCGTAACCGGCATGGTCAGATTGCGAACCACCTTCGGGTTGCCGTCTTTGGCGTTATGGGTCATGGCGATGATCAGCCGCCTGGCACCCCGGGCCAGGTCCATGGAGCCGCCGATGCGGGGGGTTTTATTTTCTTCACTGGTCGCATGGACGGCTACATCACCCTTTTCAGAGACTTGCAGGCCGCCGAGAATGCTGATCAGACGACCGCTTCTGATCATGCAAAATGATGTCAATTGATCGAAAAAGGCCATACCCGGTAAAGACCGGAAGTATCGCATACCGGCATCTATCATATCCGGATCAATGAAGTCCAGATCATTATTTTCGTAGACCGGGCCGTATCCGATTACTCCGTTCTCACTCTGGACCATCACCCCTTCGGGAATATAGGACACACATAGTAAAGGCACGCCGATTCCCAGATTACAGTAATCCCCCGACGCCAGTTCTTTGGCGGCCCTCATAGCTGTCAGCTCATCAGTCAGTCGGTAGACCAGATTGCCCAGCCTGTCGGCCTTGGCCGCGCTGATAAGCCCGACGTCCGGCCTGATCGGTTCCTGGAAAAGATATTCAACCCCGTTGATAACCCGCTTCTCCTTTCCCTCCTCAATCACCGTACCGACACCGATCGGGCTATAAATACCTCCAAGTCCCAGGGCGGCGGGATAGAGCCGCTCAACGAGATTGCCGTGGGACATACTTTCAAATTCGAGCGAACCCTCTTGCAAACGCTTATTAATCTCCTCAGCAATGGGGGCTACTTCCTCAGCGCGTATACTGGTAAAGGCGGCCATGATTTTTTTGGTCTGGGCCAGGATTAAGGATGGATCGGGAGTGCCTTTTTCTCTGAGCACGTTTGCTTTAGGCACATAGTTATTGATGCATAAGGTCAGATCTTTCGCGCCATGGCCCAGGAGTGCTCGCCAAAGATGGGCCGGGGAGCCGGGGCCCCAAAAATTAGCGATCACCAGATCGCCGTCCCGGATTTTGGCCACGGCTTCGGCAGCGGTTGAAATCTTATTGATCATAAGCGTTTCTCCTTTTTCACATCTTAAGCGGACGCCTTTCTTGTATGGGCTGAGATGGCCTTGACGATCTGCAGCCAGGGTCCCCGATGGGGCGGGTAGTGGCCCATGCCTTTGATGATCATCAATTCAGCCCCGGGAATGGTTTCAGCGGCATCCAGGGCATTTTCTACAGGTAGTAGGGGGTCCTCATCCCCGTGAATAACCAAAGTAGGTACCGTTATTGATTGGAGCGCAGGCCGCCGGTTCTTGTTTGCCAGACGGGCTAAAAGGTGCCGGCCATTCCCCTCAGGATAATAGCAGCGATCGTAGGCCCGGGCCGATATCTGACGGATCCATTCTTCATCCAAGGAAAAGCCCGATCCTGAAATAACTCGAGACATCTGTATCGCCTTATCAACATAGGCCGCACGGTCGGCACCGGTTGGTGCCCGAAGCAGATTCGTGATTTCAGGCTTGGGCTGCGGCAAATCGGGATTATAGGTTGGGGCAGAGATCAAAATGAGACTCAACAACCGTTCCGGGTGGTTGATGGCGATAGTTTGAGCAATGGCTCCCCCCATAGAAAGGCCGCAGATATGGGCTTTTTTGATGTTTAAATAATCGAGTAACCCCACGGCATCATCCCCCATATCCTTTAAGGTATAGGGTACGCTGATCTCCTCTCCTCTGGACAAAGCCTTCAACATCCCTGAGACATCAGGGGCACCGGCCTCTTCCAATTTACTGGATAGCCCCGTGTCGCGGTTGTCAAAGATGATAACCCGGTGGCCCTCATCGACCAATTGCCGCAGAACCTCCTGCGACCATCCAGTCAATTGGGATCCCAAACCCATAATTAACAGGAGAGGTCTTCCGGATCGATCTCCGAAGGTTTCATACTCTATTTCGATCCCATTGGCTTGAGCTTTTGGCATGATCATTACCTCCTTTTTATTTGACCGGGAGGCCACCTCTTTTTATTATAAATGCTCTACACTATTAAAAGATAATAAAAGATAGGAATGTGTTGGCTGAATTTTTTTTAATGGGAAGAGTATAAGGCAGGAAAAAGAGAGGGGCAAGGAGAAAAGCCGGGCTTTTTACTCTCAGGCAGATAGCTCTCCGATCCACTTGCTGGCACTGACAATAGAGATATTTCCAAGCTGTTGTTCCCGTCGGAGATTTTGAACCAGCTGAAAAGCCTTGGCCTCAGGGAGTTTCTTTGCCAGCAGAGTAAGCGACGGGGAAGGCGCATCGTCTGAAAGCTTTACCTCGATGAGATGCGTCGCCCTGCCTTTCTGACTGAGCACAAAGTCAACCTCTTTTCCTTCTTTGGTTCTAATGTAATGGAGTTCAATATCCTCACCGGCGATGTCCTGTAGATACTGAACGTGTTTTAATAGACAAACCGCGCAGGTGTTTTCCAATTGAATTCCCTCGCCGCCCTGAACAAAACCGCTGTCGTAAAAATACAGTTTGGGCTCTTTTAAGATCGCCCGGGCCACATTCTTATGAAAGGGACGCACCGTAAATACAATGCAGAGGCGCTCCAGAATATCAATATATCTGCGCACGGTATTGGGCGCGATCTGCAGATCCTGCGCAATCGAAGTATAAGAAACCGGCGAACCGACCCGTGAGCGAAGAAGCTCAAGAAGCATCCGCATGGATCTGACCTCCTGTAGCCTACCGAACTCCAGGATATCTTCCCGGATCAGGTCGGTATAATACTGATTTCTCCAGCGGGCGGCTTCCGTTTCGGAACCGGACAGGAATGGTTCCGGAAAGCCGCCCAGTCGGTTCAGAAGCGGCAGGGCCTCATCGGGAGGCAGGGTGCCTTTGAGTTCACGAACGGAGATCGGATTGAGACGCATCGGGAAGTAGCGCCCGGCAAGGGACTCGCCGGATTGTCGATAGGTGTCAAGTCTTGCGCTGCCGGTAAGCAGAACAGCTTGATTTTCCGAGCGCGTGTCAAAAACGCCTTTAACGAATCTTTTCCATTCCCGCCTCTTGTGGATTTCATCAAGAATAAGCAGATCGCTTTTGAGCGGCCAGGACTGGGCATCAATGATTCTGGCATCAGCGATATGGTCATAGTTCAAATACTGGGGTGATAGGAATTCCGGCATCAGAGCTTTGGCCAGCCATGTTTTGCCCACCTGTCGGGGACCGGTCAGAATGACCATCTTTTTGAGCAGATCTTTCTTAATCGGATCGTAAAGATATCTTTTCATGTCTGATTATTTAGCAGGGCTTTGCACAAAAGTCAAGACTATTATGCAAAGCACTGCGCAATAGTCGTAGCGTAATGGCGCGGCTGACCTCATCCTTCTTCGTCAGTTGTGTCCAGAAGAAATTTTCAGAAAGTTTAGCTTAGAAGAGGCCGAACTTAATCAAGGAAAAAGTTTTGACGATCTTTGAAGAATGATTTTCTTCTTAAAAGCATCTTTTCGGGGATAAAAAGTTCGTTTTAAGCTCTTTAAATGGCCTCATTTTAAAAAATTAAAAGGGAATTTAGTTGGTTCGGCCGGCGCCCCCTACATCACTAATTTTTATTGCCTTGTTTCGAGATCTTGCCTTAGGCTTAAAACCTTCCTTTTTGAATTCTTTGGCTCGTTCTTCAATTTTCTTGACCACATCATTGGCCACTTCTATGACTTCCTGCGGTGCCCGGAATGGTTTGTTTGTGAGCATCTTCAAAGCCACAAGTAGAGGCTCCATAACGCTCTCAGCCTTGGTGCCTTCTATCGCCTGCAGTGCTCCCTCAGCCTGATCATCGGCAACAGCCTCGACAATAAAACTGATTATATCTTCAGGAGAATTCTTGAGTATTTTTTCGTCATTAAGGAAGAAGTCCGTTTGTGCAAATGCCTCTTCCCATCTTGTTGCCATGCCGAATAAACAAGCGAGCGTATGGTGAAAGATGTTCAGTGATAATTGTGCTATCGCTTTTGATGCAAGCTGGATTGCCTCATCAACTCTTGAAAAATCTCGCTTTAGATAAGCTATCCATGCTTTGCCGTTTAAAGCTCTAGCCACCTGCTCCTGCAACTCCGGCCTGTCACTCCCACCGAAGCGTTTTACAACCTCGTCATAGACGGACATCTCTTCTTCATGCTTTTCCAATTTGCCTAGTGTGAAGGCCTTATCGTTAAGCACCCTGGCCACCTGCTCCTGCAATTTAGGCTTGTCGCTTTCACCGAAGCGTTTTATTATCTCGTCATCGAGTGACATCGCCTCTTCATACCTCTCCAGTTTGCGCAGTATGAAGGCTTTATTGAGAAGTAATAAGGGAATATCTGAATATATATTTGGATCATTACCAGAGAAATTGATCTTGGCAGATAGTTCGCTGTCAATTAGATTTAAAGCAGACATATAATCATTGTCGTTTATAGATGTCTTGAATTTGTTCCACCAAGCCGCCGAATGTGCTTCAGCCAAGTCTTTGGCCTCTGGAAGCGTAAAGAAAGACGCCGGCGTTTCTCTTAGTATGAGGTTCCGAGTACTTTCGTCATCGGAACGAGAAAGAATGTCCTTATATCCTTCAATGAATGCGCGTCTGTAGTCGCCGTCGAGTAGGCAGGCTTCGGATGCCAGTCTGCTGGCAAGGGGGGCTGGTCCGTAAAGGGGTATCATGAACCTGATAAGGTTCTTGACCCGCTCTGATTCCACACCAGAGAGTCGCATGAGGTGATAGATGTTATAAAGGCGCTCTGCCACCTGATAGAGGTTTTTTCTGCCTACTTTGCCGGCTTCGATAACAGCCCCTTTTGAAACGAGTTTTTTGAGAAAGGCGCTGGTTGTGTTGACGTCCAGCCTGGAGCGTTTCGCAACCATTCGCGCCTCGACGGGTTCCCAGATTTCCGCCAGCGTAACGAACACACGGCGTTCAAGATTCGGCAGGGCCTCTACATTCGCCTTGAAGTATGTTGTGTTGTCGTCTATGTATTCAACAAGATCCTCCATGAGTTGTGACAGGGGTTTCCCGGCGGCAAAACTTGCCAGAGTGGCCAGGAGACGAGGGCTTCCCCCCGCCAATATCTCCATGGGCCGTATTCGGTCATCTTTCAACTCCTCTTTAGTGATAGATTCCCATAGGATTCGGCAATCATTCGTAGAAAGGGGTTTCAGGGTTATTTCTCGGAAAAGCTCATAGTTGGCTTTATTGACGTTGGTGATTTCTTCAAAATGAGTAATGGCAGTGGCGACAAGCATGATCTCCGGATTTCCAAGTAGGGTTTTTCTCAGGTCCCAGGGGGTGTTGGAACTTGTCTGTTCAAAAAGCATTTGCAGGTTTTCTACGCAGAGCAACATTCTTTTCCCGCGTTCAGATGCAAATTCGGATATCGCCGAGAGGCATTGAGCCCGAAGTCTCTGATCGTCGCGTTCTGGACAAAGGGCGTCATAACGATTCATCCACCGTTCAAATTCACCGCCAGCCTCTTTTTCCTGGTTGGCAATCTGCTTCAAAGCCTGAAGCCAGAGTTCTCCCTCGCCGGATATCACGTAGATGTCCTCCGGCAGCGACAGGGGATACCACATACTACCCAAGACGGGGTCTTTTCGAATTGCAAGAGCAAAACGGCGCACAAGCATGGTCTTTCCCATACCGCGTGGGCCGATGATGATTACATGTTGATTGACCGGGCCTGTATTGTCTTTCGTGATTCCAAGGAGAAGGTCAAGTTCGGGAAAGCGGACGACAAAATTGGAAAGCAGTTCTTCGTCGCTCAAGAAGCGTGGATTATGTTTTATCAGACGTGTTCTTGTCATGATGTTTTATCCCCTTTTGGCAGTTCAATATAGCTCTGCTGGAATCTTTTCTTCCACCAGTCGCGTATGAGGTATGAAACAAATACCCATTGCTTCTTTTCTTCCACCCATTCAAGGTAACCATCGTGCTGGAGGATATCTATTACCTCTCTTATGATATCATCGGTAGATGCCGGTAAATATCTTTGCGCCAATAAACGGGCCGTCTCGGTTGTTAAGATGTTGTTGACGGCGGTTTCTGTGAGGATGTCGAGGGCAAGAGGCACAGCTTCACTATCAAGCACGCGAAGAAGGCGCTCTTCATAATCGGTAAGTTCGGCATGACCACGGGTACTCAGGAGGGAATTGTTATAGACACGGTCTATATCTTCAATGGTTATTTCTTGCGCTCCCCTTTTAACGCAGTCTTCATGAATATGGCCGAACAACATTTGTACATGATGAGGAACAAAAATACCAAGATGGCTAAGCATTCTTTCACATAACTGATTTGACAGAGGGATATTGTTATAGGCCGATAATGCCCTAAGGCAATCCTTCGCCGTTTCTTTATTCCAAGGATCAAGATGAAAAGGACGCAACTGCGATATGGTGTAACTTAAGCCGTGGAGTCTCAAGACGGGTTCAAGCCCTATTGATCCGCAGACGATGAAGCGGAGTTTGTCCTGATGTTTCCCCATAATGGATCGGAGCCAGGAGAGGAAAATATCAGCGTCTTTGCGTCTGGTTTATTGTTGTCAAGAGTTTTTTAAATATTATTAAACAAACTGGTAACTATCTTAGAGTGACACCTTGCCCAACTCTGGTAATTTGAGAGTCTCAACAGAGCTCTAACCTTGCTTTATTGGGGTTAAGGTGCAAGCGGAGAGTTATTTAAGCTCTGCGAGAAGGTCGACTTAGTCGCCTTAGATGCCGCAAACGATAATCTCTCCGCTTACACGCTAAGAAGGTCTAAGCAGCCAGTTTTAACGTTGCTCCTTTTGAATAATTTTCCATATATTCGTTATGATCACGCACCAAGGCAAAAATAACACCGAGAAGCTTCCGGGCAATGGCTACCAGGGCCTTGATCTTGGGCATTCCTTGATCCAGATGCCTTTGATAGGCCGTATGCATCACTCCCCCTTTTCGAACCGTATTGATAGCGGCAAAAAAGAGGATTTTCCTAAGAAGCGACCGGCCTCTTTTGGATATATGACGATTCCCTTGGTGCCTTCCAGAACTGATTTCAAAGAGGTTCAGTCCGGCCAACTTCAGGACTTCAGCCAGCGTATGAAATTTACGAAAATCCCCGACTTCTCCAATCAGTCCGGCGGTGGTAACCTCTCCTATCCCTTTCAAGGACAGAATCGAATGACTATAGGGGATCTCGGGAAGAAGGGCCGCCATCTCCTGTTCCGCCTTCTCAATAAACTGGTCAGAAGATTCAATCTCAGAAAGAAGTTCTCGTATCTCAAAAAGAATCGCCTTGCGGCCTTCTTGAAGACCTACGGAATGGCCAGCGGCCGCATAAAGGGCCGGGGCTCGCTCTTTATCCAGCTTCCCTCGGCTAACCCGTCTCAGCGTGGCCCTCAAGGTCCCAAGACCACATTGGATAATATCTTCCGGGCACGGATAATGCCGCAACAGATATTGGGCACTGCGGGTTTTAATATTCTTCATCACTTGCAGAAACTCGGGGAAGACAATAAAGACCAAATCCTGAATCTGGTTCAAAAGGCCCGTTCGTCTTCGTATGGCTCTCTCCCTGGCATGGGTCAGTCGGCGAAGTTCAGCTGCCGCGCCTTCGGGAATGACCACGGTAAGGGCATGACCCAGCTCAATAATATCCGCAATGACTTTGGGATCTTTCCTATCCGTCTTATTGGGCGAGTTACCCTGGACTTCCTTCAACTTCTTCGTATGCATAGGATTAACCTGAACCAGTGTCACCGGCCGTTTCATCAGAAAATGTTGCAAGGGTTCTCCATAAGACCCGGTGGATTCAAAACCAACCACGATTTCTTCCAAGTGATTGGCCTCTTTGGCCTCAACCATCCGATTCCAAAATTTCGTAAATCCTTGATCATTATTGAAAAACTCAAAAGGTTTGATTTCCGTCCGGTCTGGACAGCGGCCATATCCCATATTGGTCGTTTTGCCTATGTCCACGGTACCGATAAGGGTTTTTTCATTGACCTTCTTAAGTTTTTTTGTTTCAATCTTATTCATGGCTATACTCCTTTCCTTGGTTTGGGTTTAACCAACTTGCAAATTGGACCTCAAATCAAGAAAGAGTATAGCCTTTTTTGTACGGCTTAACTACTTTCTAAAATATAGCAAGCTCTGTGTATAATCGGGAGCATTTTTACGGCCAAGAAGTCTTGTCAGCATTACCGGCAGTTCATCAAGACAAACGGTAACGGGACGGTCCGCCTGAGCGAGGCTCTCCATTATCTCCCTGCCTTTTGGGAGCCAGTCCCCCTTGAGACCTTCACGTATTTTGATCTCAAACAGACTGGAAGACCCCACACTCTCTATGTTTTCCTGGATCTGTTTCCAAAACGCCTTGAAGATACTGATAATCTTGTCGTGAAGAGCGCTATATGGACTGGTTTCTATGGAGATCGCCGTTATTACATCCTCCGGTGTTGTGCAGTGCTACAAATCAACAAACAGAAAATAATCAGCATTATTCTGGGCCATTCTTCTAAAGGTTTCGCGAACAAGGCTGGTTTTACCCACCCTGCGTGGGGCAACGATTAGTATGTTATTTCCCTCATCGATTAGAGTGGTTAATCGTTTGATTTCAATTTCCCGATTGAAAAATTCATCACCAGATACCCATGGACCATATTTGTTCTTCATGCCTTTTTCCATTTATACCCTCCTATCTGGTAGTTATTTTCAAACCAATAAGTTGGCAACCTTATGGTTGGATAACATAGGTAGAGTTATTTGTCAATAATTATTTCCAACTAATTATTTGGCAACTTCTGGGTTGGTATTCTTTATAAGGAGTCGGTCGGTTTAAGATCGGGGCTATACTGTTGGACAAAATATGTAGGTATCTGATATAAATTAACTTCTTTCCTCCATCCCTCCATCTGTTTCTGATTACCCGACGCTTCTCTTCCGCCCAAAACAAAAACCCCATCTCCTTTTCAAAAAAATGGGGTCTTGTCGGTTTACTTCATGGACCAGGCTTTCGTTTGGGGTTGCCGGAATCATTAAAGATAGAAATCTAATTTTAATAATATAAATCATAACAAACAGTTAAAGTAAATCCGGTTTCAGTAAGGCTAAAGGCTGAAGGCTGTTAGACTGAAGGATAAGAAGAGCCTTCTGAATTAAAAATTTGGTGAAATTTAGATACATCATACTAATTTATTTACGTTTCCTTGAGTCTTTCCTCACCCCATATCGGGCTTGCTTCTCCTTGAGATAGAATCCAATTTTTCGTTTGGGCTTTTGTGGCGGTGCCATGAGCTGCCGGATTGCTTCAAAGACGATCTTGAACTGGCCATCATACTTTTTCTCCAGGTCATCCAGACGTCTGGCCAGATCTTTGTGGGAACCCATGATCTCCCTCAGCCGGGTAAAAGTTCTCATAATCTGGATATTCACCTGAATAGCTCGTTTACTATTGAGAATGCTGGAGAGCATGGCTACTCCGTTTTCAGTGAAAGCATATGGTAATTTTCGGGTACCTCCCCATCTTGATGTTCCAAACTGGAAGATCAAGTTTTTAACTTCTTGATTTGTCAATTGAAACATGAAATCCTCAGGGAACCGATCCAAGTTCCGCCTGACTGCCCTATTAAGATTCCCCGTGGTAACCCCATAGAGAACAGCCAAATCACGATCAAGCATGACCTTTTTGCCTCTTATAAGAAAGATTTTACTTTCAATGATTTCCTGCGGGATTAAATCCTTTTCTTCCACCGGGATCCTCCTCAAATGACTTTTCTGGCTAACACATAATACTTTCGACGGCCCCACAAGTCTAACTTGATGTCGCAAAATGCGACTTCAAATAATCAAATTTTCCGCCCCCTTTCATCTTTGATATTCCAAATTAGAATCTCAAAGATTTCATAACAAAAACCCATCTTCTTTTCAAAAAATGGGGCCTTGTCGGACTGCTTCATGGACCAGTCTTAAAAAGACAGGATTCGAGGATTCTAGGGTCCAAGGGGTTAAACTCCTATGTCTTTCATTCGAATGAACAATCTAAAGCATAACCTGTTAAAGTCGACCTTTTCTGGTCATCTGGTCTATCTAGTCTATCAGGTCTATTTAGTCTATCTGGTCTGGGATCTCATCTTAAAATTCTTTTTCCTGCCATACCGGGCTTGTTTTTCCTTGAGGTCGAATCCAATCTTTCGTTTGGGTTTAATCGGCGGAGCCATAAGCTGCCGGATGGCCTCAAAGACCACTTTGAACTGAGCGTCGTATTTTTTCTCCAAGGTCTCGAGTTTCCGGGCTAGTTCGGCATGTGATAAAAGCATCTGCCTTAAGCGGACAAAAGCCCGCATGATCTCTATATTTACCTGAACGGCGCGCGGGCTGTTTAATACGCCTGAAAGCATGGCTACCCCTTGCTCTGTAAAAGCGTAGGGCAGATATTTTGCGTGTCTCCCTTTCTCTAAGATTCCAAATTGGAATCTTAGAGATTTATATTCCTCTTGGGTCAATTGGAACATAAAATCCTGAGGAAATCGATCCAGATTCCGTTTTACCGCCTTATTTAAATTCCCTGTAGTGACCCCGTAAAGTTGGGCCAAGTCGCGGTCTAAAATTACCTTTTGGCCCCGCAAGAATAGGATAATGTTTTCTATTCGGTCAATTGGGATTATAGATTTTTCTTCCATTATCGTACCTTAAATTGGATTAAAATTAATATCGGTCAGGAGTTGCCGGAATCATTAAAGCCAAAAATTAAAATTGTATAATATAAACCGTGACAAACGGTTAAAGTCAACCCTTTCTAGTCCTTTGGTCTATCTGGTCTATCTAGGAAAACAGGGACAGCGTCCCTGTTTTCCTTTCTATTTAGAAATAATATCCACATCGAAGGTGACGTCGAACTTGTATTTTTTATCAAAGACTTCTAACTCCTTCTGCACAAATACATGTCCTTGGGCACGGCTTTTGGATATCATGGTCTCGCTCTTGATATCCTCCGGGGCCTTACCTATATTTTGGTCCGTGCTACCATCTCTAACATAAAAAAAATAGTATTTCAGGTTGCCTTTTGAGTCGAAGGTAAGTTCAATCCGGTTACTAAGTCCACCATAGCTGCCATCCTTTAACAATCCTTTCACAACTTCATTCCTGTCACCCATTTTGTCCGTAAGATAGACAATGGTCTTGGATGCCCCATAAAAATTTCCGCTGACGGCCACTCCATCATTGTAGTTTACCGTCGTCTTTCCAAACGTCAACGAGCCTTAACCATCGTTTTATTGGCATTGGTCTCTCCCACTGTGGCACCGGAAAGACCGGTTAAAATCCCAAGACCTAAAATGATACAGATACACAATAAACACACCGAACCGACTGCCATCCCTTAGACATAAAACCTATTGTTTTCATATGTTCTGCTTCTGTTGGAAAACAGGGCCGGCTGATCCTCTGGGGGTGAAAAGAAGGTTCTAAGGCCTTTTTTGACCCTCATTTTATAAACATTTCATTGTAAACTCACCTCCTCGACTAGTCCGACCCCCATTTACCCCTTTGTATAAGCACCATTCAACTCCAACCTCAGGCAATTACCCTTTTTCCTTGACAGAACACATTCCCCCTTTTATCGTCACAAGTGCAGGATATCTCAAACAGAGTAAGAGATTGAACAACCATGCTCAAGTGCGGCATGGGAAGAACAGAGGACAGGAGCATGTACGATAGAATCGTTGAAAATATCTTCCGAAACACCGCCGGGGACAATCATCGTAGCCGCAGAGTTAACTTCGGCAGCAAGGGGGGGTTCTTGTCCTGTTTCCGTAAGTTGTTCCTAGTCCTGCTGCTTGTCCTGCTGCTGCCCCTTTCCTCCGTGGCCGAAAACCTTACCTGTCGCCGCCTGCCCATACTGATGGAAGGTTTCCTGGCCAACCACTACGCGATGAAGAATATGACCGAGGAACTCAAGACGCACACCGTCGACCAGATGATCAAGAGTCTTGACCCTTCTAAAACGCTTTTGTATGAGTCTGATCTGAAAATGCTAAGGCCGGTTCTCCAAAACGTGCTTACCAGCTTGCAGGCGGGTGACTGTGCCTTGCTTCAGAAGGTTTATGACGTTCTCGTCTCTCGGGCGCGGGAGAACGAGGCAATAGTCAAAAAGATTCTGGGGCCGGAATACCGGCTCGACGAGACAGTGGAGCTGAACATCAGTGTGGACAATCGCCCCTATGTGAAAACGGCGGCGGAAAAGTATGAGCTTCTGAGAAACTTTGTTCAATTCCAGATCGAAAATACCCTGCTGGCTGGTGTTGATTTGGCAGAGGCCAAGAGGCAGCAGATTCACGATTATGAGCTGCAGACAATGCGGGTGGTCGAACGCAATCCTGAAAAGCTCATAACGAGCGTCGCCGAGTCCTTCGCCCTTGCCCTGGATCCGCACACGAACTACCTGTCCCCCGATAAACTTGAGGATTTCCAGATTCATATGCAGCTTTCCCTGGAGGGGATCGGGGCCACCCTCAGCAGCAGCAACGGATTTACTGTCATTGAGGAGTTGATTCCCGGGGGAGGCGCCGAGCGTTCGGGTCTGTTGAAGGTGAAGGACAAAATCATTGCCGTTGCCCAGGAAGGGGAAAAGCCGGTTAATGTGATCAACATGGAATTACAAGCAGTTGTCAAGATGATCCGGGGCAAGAAAGGTACGCAGGTAACCCTGACGATCCTGCGGCAGGCGGAACACACAGACCGCTTCTACGTCACAATCATGCGCGATAAGATCGACATCAAGGAGCAGGAGGCCAAGATCGCCTACGAGATACGAACAGTGAACGGCAGACGGCACCGCTTCGGCGTGATCGATCTTCCTTCCTTCTATGGCGACGAGAAAGAAAATAAATCATGCTATCAGGATGTGAAAAACCTCCTCGCGGAGGCCAGTCGACAGCATGTCGAAGGAATCGTGCTGGACCTGTCGCGCAATGGGGGAGGGCTGCTCAAGGAGGCGGTGCGCCTTGCCGGCCTTTTCCTTGACGGGGGTGGAATCGTGGCAATCAAAGACAGTAGGGACCAGGTGACGATTTTCGCCAATGGTTCAGCCGCATCGGAGCCGGAAAGCGATCAGCGCAAAGTGCTTAGGTTCCCCGCGGAAGACCCTCGCTCAGTCTATACAGGTCCACTTGTCGTGCTGACGAGCCGCCTGAGCGCATCGGCTAGTGAGATCGTGGCGGGCGCTCTCAAAGACTACCATCGCGCGGTGATCGTCGGGCAGGACCATACCTTTGGCAAAGGGTCTGTACAAGTCCTGACGCCTCTCCCCTGGGATCTGGGCAGCATGAAAGTTACCACAGCGCTGTATTTCCTGCCCGGTGGCAAATCCACACAAAAGATCGGCGTAGAAGCAGATGTACGGCTTCCAATCTGGTTCATCCTCAAAGATATTGGTGAAAAGGACCTGGATTACCCACTTCCGGCCCAGGCAATCACGCCCTTCCTCAGCGTGCCGGGAAAAACCGCACCGCTCTGGAAATCTGTGGAGCAGCCTTTGCTCACAGAGCTGGCAGCAAGGTCCAAGGCCAGGGTCGCCCAAAATGTGAAGTTCGCCGAGATCATCAAGAACAACAAAGAGGACGCTGACAAGAAAGGGGTGATCCGGCTCGCCGACTTACGCAAGAAAATGGAGAAGGAAAACAGTGAAAAGAAGAAGGAGACCCCTACCGAGCTTAAAAAGAAGGCCCGGGACCAGTATGCTCCATTCGTGAACGAGAGCGTTAACATTTTACTCGATATGGTGCTGCTGGAGTCAGCCCCGAC
Source organism: uncultured delta proteobacterium (assembly GCA_963790475.1). Taxonomy (GTDB): domain Bacteria; phylum Desulfobacterota; class RBG-13-43-22; order RBG-13-43-22; family RBG-13-43-22; genus RBG-13-43-22. The sequence goes on from CAWBOS010000006.1 coordinate 21,816, forward strand.
CATTTCGAACCTTAATAAATAACCTGATCAAATCAACCAGGTACCTGGAGTTGTTTCTAAGTTGCATAACCTCCAATGCCTTTCATCCATCTTTATAGAAAAGGACATTGGCTTTAAACATTTGTTTGGGGTCGGACCTCACCCCTTTCGCGTGGTCCCCCATTTAACAATTCTTTTTAATTGCAAAGCCTATTTGTAAATTGGCCCACCGGCCAAACCTATATCTATTCCGCGCGTCCCCATTTGATCCTGGCTCTGCATAGTTCTTTACTATCGTTTGCCCGCCTTAGGCTGCAGAGTTCGCTTTCATTTCTCTGCTCAGATATTACCAGCACCTGGTCATCGAGTATGGCTTCGGTCAGGAAGCTAAGTTCGATCGCTTGTGGGATTGCCTTTTCAAGCTGATCCGGAGAGTGGCTATCCATAAACCACTGCAGGTACTTCGCCGATCCTACATGTCGATTAACATCGATATCGGAAAAATGCACCCGAAAGCTTGCCACTTCCCTTCCTCCTTGAAGTTCGGACACCTTTTTCAGATTGGTTTCCATCGCTTCTTTCTGAGGTTGCCAGGGGAAGCCATCTGTGTTTGGGTCAAAGCGTTGCGGACGACCGGTGGTCTTGTCTAATATCAGCCAGGAGGATGTGGCCGAGACCAGAGTCGCTCCTGAAGGGGCGCTTATTCTGAAGTCCCGCAGCGCGTAAAGACGCTCGATCCGTTTTCCCCAGGTCTCAATACTGAGCCGGTCTCGCCATTTCGCTTGGGTCGAAACGACCATCTGGAACTTTATAAGTACCCACATAAGGTCACGCGCGGAAAGCTCTGCATATCCATATCTTGTGCCATTGGCATGGTTCCAGGCCGAGTTCAGTAAATAGGAGAAGAGGATATGGGGTCGAAGCCGACCGCAGAGATCGACGTCATAGGATTCGACTATTCGTTTTTCTTTCCAGACCTGGGGTGCTTCAGCCATTGCAGCCTTGCTCTCTCCTTCCCTTACGAGTCTATTTGATGTAAATCAAAAACAAAGGGGTCAATGCTACGTTTGACTTATTTTTCCATAACTGCCGGAATAACCATTTATTGCTCATCGGCCGTACTTTACCTGCTCATTTTCCTGCCATACCTCGCCTGCTTTTCCTTCAAATCAAACCCGATTTTTCGTTTGGTTTTCGTCGGCGGGGCCATGAGCTGCCGGATAGCTTCAAAGACGATCTTGAACTGGCCATCATACTTTTTCTCCAGATTATCCAGACGCCGAGCCAGCGATTTATTGGATGAAACAATTTCCCTGAGTTTGACGAAGGCCCGCATAATGCCAATATTAACTTCTACGGCCCGATCGCTATTCAGAATCCCTGAAAGCATAGCGACTCCCTGCTCTGTGAAGGCCCGAACCTGCTTTGAAAATTTAAGGTCCGAGGATATCACAATTTGTGATATCCTCATAATCTCCTCTCTGTTAAGGAAAAACATAAAATCTGCCGGGAATCTTTTGATATTTCTTTGAACCGCTTGATTCAGCACCCTTGTTTCCACATTATAAAGATCAGCGAGATCCCGATCCAAGATAACCTTTTGGCCTCGAATCAAATAAATCTTCTTTTCAATTACCTCTATTGGGATTAAAGATTCCAAATTTTCATCTCAATTCTTGAATAATATCAGCAAAGCTTATCATCGCCGGCCATTCCCCATGCTGTACGGAGGCGGAAAAAAAATTACCAATTACCCCTGCCCAACAAAATCCGACTGATTAAAACAAAACATCGTTTCTTTTACCCCCCCCAAAACAGAAACCCCATCGCTTTTTTCAAAATGGGGTCTTATCGGTTTGCTTCATGGACCAGCCTTTCACTTATTGAACCCTGATTATCTTTCGGAAAATCGAAACCGGTTTTTAAGTTTATTACCCTGTGAAAAGGATATAATATTATCATGTTGGAGCCGTCCTACAATAATCCCCGGGGCAATCCCTATCTGTTCTGCAAATCGCAAAATCCTATCCGGGCTGCAGTCTTTTCCGGTTATGAAATTATTATAGGCCTCCTTGGAAATTAACATTTCCTGGGCAAAAAGATCGGCCTCCTTTTCCTTGGAGAGCATCTCGGTTTCCTGTCGGTCATTTCCCTGGGCTTCAATAAAGACTTCTTTTTTCCCATGAAGAAGAATATGCCCGGCTTCATGAAAAAAGGTGGACCAGAGATGATCATCGCTTTTGCCGCGCAAACTGAGCTGGATAAGGGCCTTCGATGGTTTCAGCCAACGAGTGGCCCCATAAAGGTGTGTTCCCGGGAGTTCGGGGATGAAGACCAGAGCCACTCCGCTTCCCGCGCAAAGTTTCTTCATGGCCGGTTCAAACACCTCGGGACTTTTTTTAGTCAAGGATCGAATTTGTTGTAACGCTGACCGGAAGGAACGGGGTTCGAAAGTCCGGCACTCCATCTTCTGCCCTTCAATCTCTCCCATGCGCAACCAGGCGGCCACGGCAGCCGGATTCATTTGAAAGGCCTTTGAGTTACGGTAGGCCGCTTGAGGTTTTTCCCAAACGCCCCTCCATTCGTTGACGCCGGCCACCCCAAAAAAATTCAAAAGGGCCTGCAGCATTTTTATTGGGTTATCTTCTTTTTTTAACCAGTCCATTTTTGACATGGCCGCCAGAGGAAACTCTCTTAACCAGTTGGCCTGTTTTCTTAGGTAATGCTCTTCCCTAATCCGGGCCAGTCTCTCTTGATAGTTACGTTCCAGATTGTTCCAGAAAGAAGCCGGGACACCTAGTACTCTCTCCAATTGAAGGGCTGTTTCCGAGGTAATAGCCGCCTTTCCCATAATGATCTCATTAATGGTTTTTTTGGGGCGCCCCGTCCTCTCCGCCAAATCCGCCTGGCTCATGCCGATCGTTTCCAGAGTTTCTTTCAGGGTTTCACCGGGGGAGACAGCATAATCCGGTTGAAATGATTGTTCGTCTTTCCTATCCATGAGTGTCCTCAATTCTTAATATCTTGACTTTGGTTATCTTTTCCCAGTTCAGACCACCGTCTTCTTTCCGGGGGCAATCTTCATGACCTGGAAGAATAATCAGCCGGTATGGTTGCTTTACGTCGAGAGAAATCTGACCCTTGCGGTTTCCAGTTAACTCATGGGCTCGGGCCTGCGGGAGGGTGCGTAGTATTTCAAGGTTATCGGCGGCCTGAATCTCAGACAGACGTTGGGTAATCTTTCGGGCCTGTTCTTGTCCAAAGGCCATAATCAAGGCTTTCTCATTCGAAAACGTTTTCTGGTCTTGTTTCTTTTTAAATGATATTAACATCGGTTCCATTCATTGTCAATAAAATAATTAACCCCATGGGTTAACAATACATATTAAATTGATTCCGCCAGATTAGTCCATCAATACAAAACCTATTACCTCATTCTAAAACAAAACCCCCATCTCTTTTTTAAAAATATGGGGGTTTGTCGGGTTGCCAAATGGACAAGCCTTTCTGGTGAGCCCAGATTATGAGACAACGGTTTAGAAAGCCAATATGGAATGATTTATCCAAACCATAACAACCTGTTAAAGTCAAACTTATTTAAGCAAGACTGAAGGCCGAAGGCTCCTGCCCGTTGCAGGGGCTGAAGTAAGATCGAGGATAAAAGGGAAAGGCCAAAAGATATAGTAATCAAGGAACACAATCCTAATTTCTTAACGCCCCCTTATTGTCTCTCCTTTTCCCATATCTGGCCTGCTTTTCTTTGAGATCAAATCGGGACATGAAGTCAGGAGGAAATCAGATGGTTTTTCGTTTGGGTTTCGTCGGCGGGGTCATGAGTTGTCGGATGGCTTCAAAGATATCTGTGAATTATTCATTGTGATCCAAGAGGCGCTTTTCTAATTCGGTCGGCTTATCGGCTAAGGCTTTTCGTGAAAGTCATCCACTATATCCTGAGGTAAATGCGGCTCATCATTCCTGCTTTTCCAGGTATTGACTCAGACGGTCGAATAGGGATTTCAAAGGCGGAAGATCTTCGATTATTGCGCCCCAGATAATTTCCAGATCCACTCCGGAATATTCATGAATCAGTTTGTCCCGCATGCCCGTCATCCGCTTCCAAGGAATTTCCGGAAATTTATCGCCTAGATCGGCAGGAACCCTCTTTGCTGCCTCTCCCATGATCTCCAAGCTGCGAACCACTGCGTTGACCGTCTTCCGGTCTTTGGCAAAGGTCTCAAAATTCAGGTCCTGTATGAATTCCTGCGTTTCCAGAAAACAGGTCAAAATGTCAGCCACGTAATCTCGGGATGTCCGTTTCATATCAGCACAACCTCGGCAAGAATCGCCCGTCCAATCTCCGGTTTCAACGCCTTTTGGGAAACAAGATCTACCTTGCCGCCCAACCTTTCGCTAAGCAACTCTTCCAAATCGAGAAACCTGAACATACCGACTGGCCGCTTGAACTCGATCAACACATCAATATCACTGTCGCTGCTCGGTTTCTCACGCACCAGCCGAAAAGACCGATAGACTTCACATAGTATTTCTCTTCAAGCTCCGGCTTCATCGCCTTCAAAATCGTCAGGATTTCATTTTTTGTTTTCATTGACATACCACCCTATTAAACTTTTAACCGGGGTAAGCGGAGCCTGGAGTAAAATCAACTTGTCAATTACCACTTGCTCAAAGAATACTGACAGAAATAAAACAAATCGTCCCTTCTTTTGCCCCCCTAAAAAAAATCCCCATCTCTTTTTTAGAATATGGGGTTTTGTCAGTTTGTTTCATGGGCCAGCCTTTCGGGTTTGAAAGCTGTTAGTGATTAGTTGCTTTCAGCTTTCAGAAAAGAATCGTGCAAAAAGGGTTTTGCTGACTGCCGGGTGCTGATAGCCAATTGTTCTATTTTAAACCATAACAACCTGTTAAGGTCAACCCTTTCTGGTCATCTGGTTTTTCAGGTCCGTTTGGGCCCAGTTTCTCTGAAATTACCTGCCAGTTTTTTTTACAACCTGTAAAGACTAATCGGCCCCAGGATTAATAATATAAAATCATTCCCCCCTTATCCCGTTCTTTTCCAATTTGTTTAACTTAATAAATACATAGAGTAAGGGTTTATTTTACCTGAAAGAAATTTAGGCCGTCCCTCCCTTTCTCTGGCATAGAACTTGCTATTTTGTCATGTTGACGAGATCAAAAAATTGAGATATCCTCCGGCCATTTTGTTGCATGTCACCGTGCTTAGTCGTTAGTAAAGGGGCTGACGTAATGATCAACATTTTTCTAAGTTTTTCCAGGAGCTCAATAGATTAAAAGGAGGAACATATTATGGCCAGTCAATGGGTAGATTTAAGAGATTTCAAATTTATCTTGCATGAATTATTTAAAATCGATGAACAATTGCTGGGCAAGGGACCTTTTGCCGACTACGATGGAGACACGGTGGATATGGTTCTGGACTCGGCCGCAAAACTCGCGGAGAATGAGATCGCCCCGACGTACCCCGATGAAGCACACGGCAAACCCATAGAGGCGATATTTAAGGACGGCAAAGTATCTGTGCCGGAGGCCTACCATAATTTATGGAGGTTATATTGTGAAGGCGGCTGGATGACCACCTCGGATAGTCCGGATTGGGGCGGTCAGGGATTCCCGGAGATCGTCGCCGCTTGCTCCAGCTCCATGTTTCTTGGCTGCAATCAGGCCTTTTTAATGTATACCGGCCTGACTCACGGGGCAGCCAAACTGGTGGAAAAATTCTGCTCCGAAGAATTGAAGGCCATTTATCTGCCCAAGATGTTTTCCGGCCAGTGGGGCGGCACGATGTGCCTCACGGAACCGGGTTCCGGTTCCGACTTGGGTCCCTTGAAAACATCGGCCAAGAGAAATGCTGATGGAACCTTTTCCATCAAGGGCACCAAGTGCTTTATCTCTTCGGGTGACCACGACCTGGTGGAAAACATCATCCATCCTGTCCTGGCCAGGATCGAGGGTGACAAACTCGGCACCAAGGGCATCTCCATCTTCCTGGTCCCGAAATACCGGGTCAACCCCGACGGCAGTCTGGGCGAATTCAACGACGTCAACACCGGCGGCATCGAACACAAAATGGGCATTCACGGCAATGCCACCTGCACCCTCAATTTCGGCGACAACGGCAACTGTATCGGCTACCTCATGGGCGCAGAGCGGCAGGGTATGGAGATCATGTTCCACATGATGAATGAAGAGCGGCAGGGCGTGGGCATGATGGGCGTCTCCCTGGCCGGTTCGGCCTACCTGCACGCCCTGTCTTACGCCAAAGAACGGCTCCAGGGCAATAATATGTTTACCGGTGAGCGCTATGTCCCCATCATTCAGCATGCCGATGTCCGCCGGATGCTCCTGAAGCAGAAATCCATCACCGAAGGCATCCGGACCCTATGCCTGTTCTGCTATTTGGCCATGGACAAACAGAAAGTGGCGAAAAACGACGCCGAGAAAAGCAAATGGTCGGGTATGGTGGAAATGCTGACCCCCATCGTGAAATCGTACTGTACGGAGATGGGCCTGGTCGTCAACGATCTGGCCGTGCAGACCTACGGCGGATACGGCTATTGCCGGGAGTACCCCGTTGAACAGATGATGCGGGACCAAAAGATCAATACGATTTTTGAAGGTACCAACGGCATCCAGGCTATGGACCTCTTGGGACGCAAACTGGGCATGAACGAAGGAACGCACTTCATGGACCTCATGACCGAAGGCAAGGCCCATATCGCCGAGGCCAAAGGCGTTGACAGCCTGAAAGATGAGGCGGCTGTTGTAGAAACCGCCGTTAACGCCATCCTGACCACGGCCATGGATTTTGCCGGGTTATTGATGAAAAATCCCTTCATTCCCCTGATCGCTGCCTGCGATTTCCTCAACTGCGTAGGCGACACCCTGTGCGGCTGGTTCCACCTCTGGATGGCCCTGGAGGCGACCAAAGGCTTGGCCAAGGCCGACAAAGACAGTGACAAAACGTTCTACACGGGCAAGATCGAGGGGGCCAAGTTCTTTATTCAGCGTACTACGGCCCTTGTTCCGGCCAAGTGCGAGATTCTCAAAAAGGATGAGACCAGTTGCGTCCGAATCCCAGAGGAGGCTTTTGCCGTATAAGATTAAGAAAAACTTGCGATAATGATGGAAAGGGCAGGCTGCTTATAAGGGCCTGCCCTTTTTAATTGGTTCACTATTCTGGATAGCCGGTCTATATTGTTTGACAAAAGACGGGACGTTGAAACCTTTACACCATTTTTCCCCCGTTGGAGCGACTACTTTTGATTCAACCCCAATCCTTTTCATTCTTCTTATCATCCACCCTAAAACAAAAACCCCATCTTCTTTTTTGAACAATGGGGCCTTGTCGGACTGCTAAATGGACCCGGCCTTCAGGTTTGAAAGCTGTCAGGGATCAGCGTTCAGCCTACAGAGAAAACCTGGCAAAAAGACTGATGCTGAACCTGATGGCTGCCGTCTATTTGCTCTACTTTAAACCCTGACAAACAGTTAAAGTCAATTTTTGTCAATGTCCACTCACTTTCCCCCTGCGCGGACCATCGCCGGGTGAAAACAGGCCTGCCCGCTTAACCAATTTCCAGCACCCGGGCCGCATTATCATACATCCATTTGCGATAGATGGTTTCGTTTCTGGTCAGCTCTCTGGTTTCCTCGATGATGGTTTTCAAAGGCACCCCCTGGGTTCCCCAGCCGCTGGCGAAAATGATCTGGTCCTGAAGGCCCCTGTTCCCGCTTTCGATCAGCTCATCATACCCGCTTCCGGGACGTTTGACGTTCCTCGGTCTCTGACAGGAAAGATCGATGCAAACGTTCCTGTGCCTTCTGGCTACGGCCACCAGCTCTGCCATCCAGGGCCAGCCTCCCAGGCCGGCCACGATGGTCAGTTCTGGAAAATCGCAGGCGATTTCGTCCAGATGGCTTGGCCGGCAAAGGTCCATGGGCCGGTCCGTGTAAAGATGCAGGGAAGTGGTAATGCGCGCCGGAACGTCCAGTTCCACGCATTTGGCGTAAAAGGGGTAATACTTTTTATGATTGGATGTCAGATTTTCTCTGAAACCGGAAACCACCATTCCTTTGAAGCCCATCTCTTTGACGGCTTGTTCGAATCGCTTGATATTGGACATGCCCTCATGGGGACTGCTTCTGAAAAACGGGATCAGCCGGTCGGGATACTCCCCGGCGATTGCCGCCGTATCCTCAACCGAAGCCCACATCCCCGTGGTACCGATAACAGCCCTGGTCACACCCGCATCATCAAGCATTTTGATGAACTCCTGGTGGGTCATAGTCTTTCCCAGGTAATTCTCAGCCACCATCACCGCCACCTCGATGTATCCTTTAGTCCGGACAGCTTCTTCAAGCTCTTCCATGGTCATATTCAGCCGTTCGGCCCAGGCATGCCCGAACTGGGCAAAATAGCCCCGATGCACAAATCCGCCCCCGGATTTTAACAGGGCAATGGTTTCTTTCTTGACCTCTTCAGTCGGAGAGTCACATTCAAAATCGATAATCATCTTTCCTCCTTTCCTAAACCACAGCCGGCTTCCTTACAAACGGTCATTTTTATGGTTGCAAATTCGGTTCCGAAAACTCCCTTCTCATCTGCCCAATAACAAAAACCCCATCTTCTTTTTAAGAAATGGGGTCTTGTGGGTTTGCTTCTTGGTCCAGCCTTTCGGGTTATGAGATAGTCGGTTGGAAGGAGGCCGATTATCTCTAAGGTCGGGGAGGAATTATCGGCAACAGAAGAAACGAATCATATTCCCCGCCGGCATGGATTGAATTAAGGCCGGACTGAATCCGGTCATTAGGGTCCGTATGGGTGAAGGGCTGAATTTTAGGGTCATCCTTTGACCCCACCTCGAGCACCAGCTTATGTCCTTTATGGAAGACCATACTGGCCGGCCAGATCTCGATCTCTACCGGCACGATCTCGCCGGGTTTCACTTTTTGCAGCTCATCATGGGTGTGAAACGGCCGATAGGGTTTAGATTTTTTCGGATCCAACTTTCGATGAGATACTCGCAGCCAACCATAGGCGCCCGAAATCTCATGCCCCATTTGTCCCATATAGGTAATCTCTTTCTTGCTATCATCCAGGTGGTGCAGGATGGCAAAAAGATCCAGGTCATCGGCAGTCGATGACACCCAAAGCTTCAGTTTCATGGGACCGGTGATCTCCGTTTCCTGCTCAAAAGGCGGGGTGGCAAAACGAAGGGAAGTGTTATCCGCCTCAGGAGCGGCGCTGAAACTGGCCTGTCCCGGTTGATTGGGTTTTTCTTTTGAGAGGGACCCTTCCTTGGCATTCAGATAAACCTCGGTCCATTGGGTTCGAGCCAGGGGCCATTCATATTCATAGCGCCAGACATATTGGTCACTACGCTGCCTGATAGCCAGTTTGATCGGGGGTTCCCGAAGAATTCCGGTGTCGATGCCTTTCAGCCAATATTCCAGAAAACGTTTTTGCGCCAGTCGACCTTCGAGAGAATAAAAGGGGAGCACATGATCCCCGGAATGGATCCATAAAAACTTATGTTCCGAGCCGGCGCCAAGATACCCCTCGACATTTCCCCGGAGATGAAGCCCTACACCACCCCAGTTGCCTACCGAAAAGAGCGGCACTTTAATATCGGCCGGGTTAGGATTGTTACGGGCAACGATCTCGTTGTAAAGTTCGAGAGCAGCCTGTTGCTCTCTTCGCGCCTCCGGGGTTTCGGGCTCTTTCATAGTTCGGCCGGTATGGGATTGCCAGCGGCCGGTAAAGGTGTTTGATAAAATACCTCCGTGGCGATTTGATTCCCGGTAGAGGTCATAAGCCCCCTCCCAGGGGACGATCGCCGCCAAATGGGGCGGATTCAGGGCCGCCACCCGCCAGGAGTTCATGGCAAAATAAGAGATTCCCATAACGGCAACTTTGCCGTTGCTCCAATATTGGCTTCCGGCCCATTCCACGGCATCGTAGAAATCTTCCGCTTCCCGCATGGACAACAACCGTGGCCTGCCCGGTGATTTACCGGTTCCCCGGGTATCGACTCGTATGACCACATATCCCTGAGGAACCCACCATTCCGGATTCACGCTTTCCCAATGCATGTAAGGACCCTGGAGATCAGAATTATCATTCGACCGTTCAGGATGCCAATCCTTGAAATGGATGTCCTTGGGATAGGGTCCTAAGGTGATGATGACCGGAAAGTTGCCTCGGTCATTCGGCCTGAATACATCGGCGCACAACTTCAACCCGTCGCGGACTTCAATTGAGACATCTTTTTCTACAATCAATTGATAATAGGTCATCGTAGATCTCCTTGGAAATCATTCATCGTTAACGATTATTCTCTCTAACGGTTCCGGATCAGGGCAGATTCTCCACGCAGTGGTACCTAAGCATGGGCCATCAGGCCGCCGTCGACGAACATGAACTGGCCGGTGGTGAACCCGGTCACCTCTGAGGCCAGGTAAACTACCAAGGACCCGATTTCTTCGGGTTGGCCGTAACGTTTGGCCGGAATGTAGCGGGCCAGAGACTCGTCCGTCGCCTTGCCCGGTTCGGTAAACCAACCCGTGCCGATGGCATTGACGGTAATTCCCTTCCGGGCCCACTCCAGGGCCAGGGCCCGGGTCAACTGGAGCACAGCGCCCATGGACACACAATAGGCCGAACCGTTGACAATCCCGCGCTCGGCCAGACCGGAAACGATATTGATGATCCGGCCGTTTTTCTGCTTCAGCATTGGTTTGGCAGCGGCGCGGCAGAAATTCAGCACGGACTTGAAATTGTAATCCATCACTTTGGCCCATTCGGCGTTCTTGATTTTCATAAAAGGCTGAAAGAAATGGATGTCCCCGGCGTTGACCAGGATATCAAGACGTCCGTATTCGGCCATAACCTGACCGACAGCCTTCCGCACTTGAGCCGCGTTGGTGACGTCAACGGGGATGGCTAAGGCTTTTCGACCGGTTTTGTGCACAGCTTCCGTCGCCGCCTCGGTTAGTAGGGGTGAATCTTTGGCCGCGATGGCTATATCCGCACCGGCACCGGCCATGGCCACAGCTACCGACTTGGTCCATAATTTACTGTCCCCGGCAACCAGGGCTACCTTGTCTTTTAATGAAAATGCTTTCGCTGTCATACCAGACCCTCCTTCAAAGAGACCTTCGGTGCGTAACCGGTGGTGGCGAATCCTCCGGCCAGCCCGCCTCCGTCTGAAATAAAACATCCGCCGGTGATATAATCGGAAGCATCGGAGCAGAGGAACAGGGCCACATACCCGATGTCATCCGGTTTGCCCGGACTCCCGACCGGGACAAACAACTTTCTGGCGGCGCGTCTCTCGGCCATGACCTTCTGATAATCCGCGGGCTGGTTGTCATAGGTGTCCACAAAGCCGGGGACGATGCAGTTTACCCGAACGTTGTACTCAGCCAGGGTCAGAGCCATGACCCGGGTGAGATTGACCACCCCGGCCTTGGCCGTGTTGTACATGAAGCTGTTGCGCTGTCCGCGGAAACCTTCGCCGGAAGCCAACAAAATTATTTTGCCGTTTTTGCGTTCGGCAAAATACTTGCTTACCGCACGGCTGCAATAAAAACCACCGGATAGATTGACATCGATCCCGGTGCGCCAGTCCTCATCGGTAATTTCCCACATCGTTTTGGGCCGTTCACCGCGGACGATGCCGGCGTTGTTGATCAGCACATCGATATGGCCCATTTCCGCCAGTGCGCGCTCAATCAATCGGTTGGCCTGGGCGGTGTCCGTCACATCCGTGGGGACGACCAGGGCTTTTCCGCCGCGCTGGCGGACCCCCGCCGCTGTTTCTTCCAGAGGTGCAACCCGCCGGGCGGCCACCACGATATCCGCGCCCTCTTCGGCCAGACGAAAGGCCATGGACCTCCCCAGTCCCGTCCCCCCGCCGGTGATGATGATGACTTTACCGTCCAGAGTCCCTTTCCTTTCATTCATAACATACCCTCCTTGTTGGATAGGCACCATATTTCTCACCCAAGTTGAAACAGGCGGAGGTTATGGTGGTCAGAGTCAACTTCCGATTTTGCAAAAGCTGGTAACATCAAAGTTCCAAGTTGGATAATAATTTATTTCTTTCAAAATAGAAATTTATTTTTAAGCGAACCTATTTAAAATTTTGGGAGTGTCATAAGGATCTTGTTTTGGGGGTTGTCCTCCCCCCAAGCCATAAGCTTCTTGGCGGTTAAATGTTATTAGCAGATAATAAATTGCATTCGCCGCAGTCGCAAAGGGCACAGAGAAGAAGATTTTTTGCTTTCCGGTGAGAGGACGGAAAGCAAAAAGAGCTCTTTTCATTTGCCGCCTCTCGCCGGCAAATGAAAATCCTATCTCAGCGTTCTCTGGGTCTCGAACGAGTCACGCCTCTGGCGTGATGAGTGGGCGGTGAAAAAATGTTTCCGTGATGTAACCTAATTTTATGCTCTCGTCAATAAATCAAATCTGAGACCGGCCCACACCAATGCCAAATGGCAACACCCCCCCTGTTTAGGCCCAGCTCATATCTTGATTTTTTTCCAGCCGCCCCTGGAGAAACGCCACCAAAGAAGGATTCCTCGAACATTGATGTCTAATACCGCCGCCGACCATGCTCCCACGGGGCCAAGATGAAGGGCAATAGCAGGAAGATAGGCCAAAGGAAGCCGTAATAACAAGATGCAACCAGTCATGATCAACAATACCCAGCGGGTGTCGCCGGCACCTCGGAGACCTCCGGCCAGGGTATTGCTCGTTCCCATCATGGGCATGGCCAGGGCCCATCCGGACGGCCACGAAGTAATTTCATGGCCGGGAAAAGGTTATTTCCGGTAAACAATCTCCCCCTCGATCATGGTCATTTCGACCTCAATCGAAGGCCAGGTTTCAGGAGGGACTTCGAACAGGTTTTTCTCGAACACGGTAATATCGGCATGTTTTCCCGGGCTGATGGAACCCAGGGTGGTTTCCCGGCGTGAAGTCCAGGCCGGAATCTGTGTGAAGGCCTCAATCCCTTCCTCCAGGGAAAGCCGTTCTTCCGGGAACCATCCCCCGGCCGGCTCCCCTTCAGGGGTCTGCCGGGTCACTGCCGCCTGAAGTCCCAAGAGAGGACTAATATTATCAAACGGGGCATCGGAACCGAACTGAAGGGGGATGCCCGCCTGGCGGAAGGTTTTCCAGGCATAGGCCTGGCGGGATCGGGAGTGTCCCCATTTTTCTTCCGCCAGTTGCCAATCCGTGGCCGTAAATACCGGCTGAACCGAGGCCGTCACTCCCAGTCTTCGAAGCAGGGCCAGGTCACTGGACTGATGAAGCTGGACATGTTCGAGACGATCCCTTTTCTCTCCGGGTCTTATTCCCTCCATATTTCTGGCCTCTGATATGGCGGCCAGGCAGTTGGAAACGGCCCTGTCCCCGATGGCATGGATGGCCACATCCCCGCCCCAGGAATAGGTTTGTCGTATCTGATCCCGGAGCGTTTCCAAAGGAATTACGGCCAGGCCTTTATTGGCCGGATCATCCATATAAGGTTCATGAAGCAGGGCGGTACCGGAACCCAGGGAACCGTCGGCAAACAATTTCATGTGCCCTACCCACAACCGTGGGCTGCCGCTGCCGGGCCGCATACCCCTGGCCGACAGGGTATCCGCTTCCTGGGGACGAAGCAGCTGGTAAATCCTGATTTTCAGTTTTTCGTCTTTGTCCAGCTCGGCCAGAGCTTCGTATTGGGGAAGCATTTCGCAGGAATGGACCCCGGTCAGTCCTGATTTCAAGGCCTCCTCCTGGGCGGCCAGGGCTGCTGATTTCAAATCGTCCCGTGAACTTCTGGGCATAAATTTTCTTAAGACCCCTATGGCTTCCCGCATGATCCCTGTGGGTTCACCGGTCGCCGGGTCCCTTTCGATTTTTCCTCCCGGAGGATCCGGGGAAGCTTTGGTGACCCCGGCTTTTTCCAAGGCCATGGAATTTACCCAGACCGTATGGCCGTCGGCTCGAAACAACATCAGGGGGTTGGCCGGGGCCAGGTCGTCGAGATCATACCGGGTGGGTGGCCTGTTTTCTTTCCATTTGCGGTCGTCCCATCCCCGGCCGACAATCCATTCTCCGGGCGGATAGGTGGAAACGGCAGTCCGGATTTTTTGACGGCATTGCTCCAGGGAAGAAAGATTTTTCAGGCTCACCAGGTTAAGAGTTTGACCGAAGGAACAAAAGTGGACATGCCCGTCCACCAGCCCGGGAACCGCAAGCCTGGCGGGCAGGTCCAGGATTTTAGTCTTTCCGGAACAAAGCGGTTTTATTTCTTGATCGCGGCCAACGGCCATTATTTGTCCGTCTTTTATGGCCACGGCTTCGGCCCAGGGGATTTTGGGATCGCCGGTGAAAATCTTTGAAGAGAGAATGGCAATGTCCACGGTCATCTTTCCCGGAAGTCCGGATCATCCAGAGATTTTAGAATGAGGTTGGTCTTGAGTCTTTTAAACATGAGAGGAAAATAGCAGAATAATATTTCATTTTCAAGTGCTATGGTATCTCCAACCTCGGAGGGAGTAAACTGTCGCTCCCGATAGGGAGAGAGGGTGGGGGTTGATTTCAGGAGAACCATCGCTCGGATAAAGCCATAATCAGCAGGTCATTACCCATTATCCGGGTTTTAGGCAGAAAACCATCGCACCGCTTACTGCATTTTGATCTTAAGATGCCTTCCGACATCAGCCAATCCGTATTTCAAATATACCGGATAGCCTGATTCGCTGGGATTGTTCACCTGGAGCTCATAACACCCCTTGGCGGAAGCCTCTTCCAGGGCGGCTCTCAGCAGCTTTCCGCCGATCCCCTGGCCTCGCCCTTTTTCACCGACAATGAATTCTTCGATACAGGTGTAAAGCCCTCCGCACCGAATAGCCGTGGGATAGGACAGGGTGATTAACCCCATGGCTTTTCCGCCTTCATCGGCCATAAAGATGCTACCTATCTCCGGATGGTTGACTATTTGCCGGAAGGTTGCCGCCGCGGCCTTCCAATCCACAGCCCCCAATCCATTTCCCGGAAACTGCATCAGCAGTTCGATGACCTGGCTTTCATCTTCTAATCCGGCCCGGCGAATCTTCATTTCCTTCCTCCTTTAACCAACTCCTCCAAAATCATTTTTTTCAATTTGTATTTCTCTATCTTATTGGTTGGTGTCCTGGGCAACTCGTCCATAAAGCGGATATGTTTGGGCCACATAAATCTGGGCATTTCAGAAGCCAGCCATTTTCGCAAGGTGCTTTCATTCACATCCATTTTTTGCATTAAAGTGACATAGACCACAATATCATCTTCTTCCCCTTCGGCTGCCGGAATAGGAAAGGCGGCACAAACCTCCACCGCCGGATGGCTGTTGATGATATCCTCGATTTGATAGGAAGAGATATTTTCACCCTTGGTCCGGATAAATCCGCCCATGCGGTCTACAAAGTAATAGATCCCATCATTATCTCTATAACAGGCATCTCCGGTATGAAACCACTGGTTTTTGAAGACCGCGACCGTGGCTTCGGGCTTATTGAAATAACCATCCAGCATACAATAGGGGAGTTTGCTTCTGAAGGCCAGTTGGCCATATTGCCCCGGTCCCAGTTCTTCATCATGCTCATTAAGAACGGCCGGTTCCAGGACCACCGATCGCCCCATAAATCCTTTTTTAATCTCATCTTTTCCGGATAAAAATGGATACCCCCATTTCAGACAAAACTCCCGTATCTCTTTTCTCGTGAAACCTTTATACAGTTCAGGAGGGGTTCCCGCTCCCTCCTCCAATTCATCGATAAGACCGACAAAACCGTTTCCGGCCTCCGTCTGGCCATATCCTCCGGATATAAAATCGATCCCGAACCGTTTAGCCACCTTATTATGGTATTGGGGCAGGGGCTGCATATGAACCCTGTTCAGGCTGTTATCGCGATCGTTCGGCGTTTCCGGGGCATTCATCAACCAGGGTATCATGACGTCCAGCAGGGTGGCATGATTCGCTCCCCCCGCTGCGATTCTTTTCCAGAATTCGCTGGGAGAAAATTTATCCCAAAGGGCTGCATTGGCCCCTCTCCAAACCACCCGCACAAAATTGCTGATGGCCCCTCCCACATGGTACATGGGGAGGTCATTGTAAATTACATCCTCCTCGTGGGTGAATCTTCTGGTGTTAAAGGTATACTGGGCCATCCAACGGTGGGATTGGACAACTCCCTTGGCCGGTCCAGTCGTCCCGGAAGTATAAATGATATTAGCCGTGTCCCAGTAATTTATTTCCGTGTTCAGATCGGCAGAATCGCCCTGGAGCAGATCTTCAAAATCAAAGAATTCAATTTTTTTATCCAACTCCGCCCTTGCCAGATCGGGGTTAAAATCGTGCTCATCCCGCCTGGGCTTCCTGACAATAACCTTCATTGGAGGGAGGTCCGTTTTCACATTATCCAGGAAAGGGAGCATGGCTTGCTCGGAAATCATCATTTTCGGTTCCGTATCATTAATCTGGTAGGACAGCAGTCGGCCCTTGTAATTAAAATTAATGGGACTGAAGACGGCACCGACCTTCCAAATGCCGAACATGGCCAATACCGTTACCAAGGGATTGAATAAATATAACGAAATCCGGTCCCCCTGGCCGACTCCCAAAGCCTGCAAAGAATGGCCTATTTTATTGGTTAATTGATTAAATGCCAGGTAGGTCAGGGTGTTGTTCTCCTCCCCATAATAGAGAAATTTCTGATCGGGCTTCTTCGAGGCCCATTCATATAATTTATTGACCACACTGGTTCCGTCTTTTTCAAATTCTTTCTTCAATTCTTCCAGATCCATATCTATCCTCCTTTACTGGCTTCTTCTCTGAGTTCCCTTTTTAAAACTTTACCGAAAATTAAAAGGTAGTGGGCCAATATTGCAGTTTATGTTCACTGATGAGAGGACCTTTCCTACCCCGGGCGATGTCAAGGGCCGCAGCAATAAACTTTCTGGTATCTCTCGGATCAATGATATCGTCAAAAAAATGTTGTTCGGCCGCTTTCCAGGGGGACGTTTCGGTTGACCAGAGCTTTCGCAGTTTTTCTCTTTCCCCCCGAGGGTCCTTAGCCTCTGCTATTTTACTGCCGTGCACCAATTCGATTCCGATCACCGGGTCGACAAAACTGATAGAGGCGATAGGCCAGGCCGCTATAAAATCGGCCCCTTCGCCGGGGCTCATCATGACGTTCCAGCCCATTCCATAAGCCTTGCGTAAGGTAATGGAAATCTTGGGGACAGTGGCCAGCTGCTCAGTCTCCAGCCAATTGACGATCTTGCCGGGCAGCTTCTGCTTCTCGGCGGCGCTGCCCGGAAACATCCCCGGGACATCGTTTAAAAAAACAAGGGGGATATTAAAAGAATCACAAAGGCAAATAAAGCTGGCTGCTTTTTCACAGGCAGCCACCGTGGGGGCACCGGCATCGTACATCGGGTTATTGGCTATGAAACCCACAACTCGACCACCGACGCGAGCCAGACAAGTAATCAACGATTTTCCGAACTCCGCTTTCAACGGAAAATATTTCCCGTTATCTACGATTCTCTTTAGGAGACGATACATATCATAGGCCCGGTTGAGTTGATCCGGAACAATTTTCCCTATATCGTCGATTCGTCTGGAAACAGGGTCGTCGGTCGCTACCAAGGGCGGCTCTTCTTGATGGTTGGAAGGCATATAACTCAGAAATTCTCTGACCAGCTCCAAACATTGCTCGTCATTGTCCGCCAGGGCATCAATTTCACCGGTCTCTCTAAATCGAAATTCTGAAGCGGCCAGATCGTGAGGGGTGATCTCCTCACCTATGGCGATTTTGAGAATCCTGGGGCCGGCCGCCCCCATACAGGTTCCTTTTACGGCAAAGACGACATCAGAGGCCGCCGCAATCCAACTGGGTTCGCCAAAACATTCCCCCATAATGGTAGCCACGCGAGGAGTTATTCGAGGTCTCCCCATAAATGCCGGCATGGCCGCAGAACGGCTCATCCCCACCGAACCCATCCCATCAGGCAATCTCAACCCCCCCAGATTGTCTCCCAAAAAAATAGTCGGATATCCTTTTGCCGTAGCATAAAGGTGAGCCCGTTCGTGTTTCCGGGCACATCCGATTAAACCGTCACTTCCGCCCAGAACGGTTACATCGTCGGCAGTCACCAAGACCCTACGCCCCTGAATCATACCAAAACCGCAAGGTCGGCCATCAGCAGCCGTCCTGTCGGCCATTTCAGGATTTTCCCCAAGATTCAAAATGCCGAGTTCCCAGAAGCTTCCCGAATCGAGCAATCTCTCAATTCTCTCTCGAGCGGTCAGTCGGCCCAGGGCGTGTTGCTTGGCCACCTGTTTTTCGCCACCCTGCTTCCTGGCTTTCTCCCGGCGGACGATCAACTCCCGGGTCGCCCCCTCCAGGGTGACCTTGCTTTCCACTTTGAACCCGACATCCAGACCCACCGCCAGTTTGCGTTCCTTTTTTCCCGCCACTTGTATTTTTCTCCTATTTTTTATCTTTTTATAATCATGAACATAGATATAGTTTGGCATTTAAAATTCGGCCGGAGGTTTTAAAAACTTAAGAAAAGTTTTGATGGGGTGTTCACTTCATCGATACTGATTCTCGAGTCCTTCTTCACGGGCCCTATTATCTATCGGCTAAGAGAGGAGGGCAGACCTTGATTAGCCGGAGGCGGGTGGTCATCTCTGATTCCGGCCGTTCATTTCACTGCCTCCTGACACGGTTTTTTATCGACCGTGGCTATGAATATCTGTTGGCTTGGCCTGAAAAAGGTGGTAGATCTTCCCATCCAGTCATCAAATAAATGGGAGGCAGAACCGTGAAAGGTCCTGCCTCCTCCCTATTGTGGCCTGCGCTCAATCTTTTGGGCCTCTTATTGATCGTGTAGGTTTAATCCAAAACTCCTTCCCTGACCGACAGTGTCCCCAGGAAGACGGGTTCTCCTTTCTGGAACTGATAGAGGGTAATCGGGTAGAGAAGATGCCGCTTGGCCCCAAAAAGCTTGGAGCCGCCATATCGAAGCTTGCCAACCGGTGTGTCCCAGGTTTCTTTTTCCAAAGCCGCTGCGATTTTGAAAGGATCCAGACTCTGGGCTGTCTCGATGCCTTTCACCAGGGAAGTGGCCAGCCCGTAATTTGACCAGATAGTGGAATTCCATTCCTTTTCGCCCCACTTATCAAGATAGGCCTTATAGATTTTTTTCTGGATGTCAGTCTTGGGATCGAGGGGACCGGCTAAGGACATATAGGCCTTTTCAGCGTGGGGACCGGCCATTTTTTTTACTTGGGCCGGGTCAGGACCCCAGGCTAATAATATCGCTCCCTTGAAACCAAGCTCCCTGGCTTGCTTGCAGATAAGCGCGGAAGTCGTTGGATCGGTATAACTGGTATCAATCAGATCGGGCTTCTTGGAGATTATCCTGGTGAGTAGAGAGGTAAGGTCTTTGGTCCCTCGTTCAAAGAACTCCTCGGCTATCACGGTGAAACCTTCTCTCTCGGCAGCGGCCTTTGAGGCCACCGTCCCGGATTTTCCTGAGGTGTCATTTGGATTAACGATGATCAGAGTCTTTATATTTTCTCTTTTCTTAAGAACGGGAAAGACAGAGGCGTACATGAGCTCGATGGAGGGGTTGTATATGAATACCAGAGGATTTTCCTTTTTGATCAAGGTATCCGCTCCACCGGCAAAATTAAGAGATAGAATATTGTTTTCCTTCATCAGCGGGATGGCGGCCATGGTAGGGGCACCGCCCTGGATGGCTAAGAACTTACATTTATCTTCAAAAATGGCCCTGTTGGCAGCCTTGGCCGATTCAGCCGGGATGTATTTGTGGTCGTATACCATCACTTCCAGCTCATAAGCCTTCCCACCGATTTTGAACCCCCCTTTTTTATTTATCTCTTCCGCCTCCAGGATAATGCTCCTGGAGTTTGGGATGCCCCAGGGGGCTGCCGGTCCGCTTAAGGCGCAGAGAACGCCTAACCTGACCTTTTCCGCAGCCATCACCGGGCTGTGGAAGCCGGCTAAACTGATTAAAGCCGAAAGGATAAAAATTCCGCAAATCCAAAATTTTCTTTTCATAAAACACCCTCCTTTTAGTAAGAAATAAAGTTACAGGTTATTAGGTTACGGGTTCATAAAACATTTTCAAAAACCTTGTACCCATCATTCATCCCGTAAAAGCCTTCTAAGGACCTTGCCCGCACCGGTGGTCGGCAGTTGATCCCTGAATTCGACCGTCCGGGGATACTTATAAGCGGCCATGTTCTCCTTGGACCAGGCTATGATTTCCTCGGGTGTGACTTGTCCCTTATATTCGGGCTTAAGCACGATAAAGGCCTTGACACTCTCGCCCCGGGAGGGATCGGGAATACCGATAACGGCCGCCTGGGCCACGGCCGGGTGACTGATCAGCATCACTTCCACGTCTTCAGGAAAGACGCTGTATCCGGAACACTTGATCATCTCCTTGATACGCCCCATGAAATAGAGGTAGCCGTCCCGGTCCAGCCGTCCGATGTCACCCGTATAAACCCAACCGTTCCTCAGCGTGGCCGCCGTACCTTCCGGGTTGTTTAAATAGCCCTTGAAAACCCCCGGATTACGGATAACGATTTCTCCCTGCTCCTCCACCGGTCGCTCCAGGCCGGTGACCGGATCGACAATCCGGACGTCTGTTTCAAAAGACGGGATTCCGGTGGCTCCGAATCTGATTTTGTCCGGCGGCATAAACACATCACAGGTATGGGTCTCGCTCAACCCATAGCCGGACTCGACAACCGGGGCGCCCCCGACGAAATTCCGCCACCGGGCGGCGATCTCTTCGGTCAGAGCTATGCCGAAACTGGTGCAGTTGGTTTGCCTTAACGAACGAATCTCAAATTTCTTGGCTTCCGGGTGGTTCATCATGGCTATCAGCATAGGGGTTACCGCATAGAGCCAGGTGCAGCGAAACCGGTCGATGGCGGCCAAGGCCACGTCCGGTTCGAAGCGGGTCAACAATACTACGGCGGCGCCGGAATAGACGGGCATGCCCACGCCCAGGACGTTTCCGGCGATATGGCAGAGAGGCATCACCGACAAGAGGATATCTTCCCTTTCGATTCGGTTAAAAGTCGAAGCAGCGGCCACTTTGAATAAGGCGTTGCCGTAGGTCAACATCGCCCCCTTGGGGCGACCGGTTGTCCCGGAGGTATAAACGATCATAGCCACATCTTCCCAAATGTCTATTCTGGGTTTGGGAAATTCGGGGAAACGGTTTTCCAGAATGTCCATCAAC
The DNA here is from genome assembly GCA_963790475.1 of uncultured delta proteobacterium. GTDB lineage: Bacteria > Desulfobacterota > RBG-13-43-22 > RBG-13-43-22 > RBG-13-43-22 > RBG-13-43-22. The sequence goes on from CAWBOS010000006.1 coordinate 43,162, forward strand.
TTATGGGTCCGGACAAAAGAGCGCTTCTCCTTTTGGAGTTCTTCCGGAAGGCGAAGCGGAGAATCTGCTGAAGCCAGATCCTGATAGTTGGTGATCACCACTTCTTTGAAGCCGGTCCGATCTCTGACTTTTTCCAGGGTGGGATACAGATCGTCGGTGGTCACCATGACGCTGGCCCCGACATCATTGGCCTCGTATTCCAGTTCCATCTCTTTAAACATGGGATTGGCCGGAACGACAATAGCCCCCAGTTTTTGGGTCCCGTGGTGAGCGATCAGATACTGGGGGCAGTTTTGCATAAACAGCATGACCTTATCCCCTTTGCCGATTCCTTTAGAGCTTAGAAACCCGGCAAAACAATCGGAATAACGATCCAGTTCGGACCAGGTCATTGCTCTTCCATAATAAATATAAGCGGCTTGGTCCGGCATCTCTCTGGCGTTTTGTCTCAGATATTCGAAAAGCGGCTTTGGTCCCAAACGATAAATAAGTTCAGTCGGAACCCCGGCCGGCCAGCTTTTCATCCAGATTCGTTCCATTAATCAAACCTCCTGACCCTGGGTAAGAAAATAACTTTTGGAAAATGGGTTTAGGGTGTTAAGACGCATTGCCCAATGCCTAAGACTTCTCCCTTGAGCGATGACCCGCGGAACTCCGGGAGGCTTGGTTTGATTTCGTATTTCCTCATAGGCATAAATTGATAATCTCGCAAAAAGTCAAAATCAACAGCCGTGAGTCTTTCCGGCGAAAGCCGGAATCCAGGAATATGAATCAATTCTGGACCCCGGGATTCGCCAGGGGTGACGACTTTATTAGAGGTTTATCAAAATCACCCTCCCAAATAGGTCCTTTTGACGTGCTCGTTTTCCAACAGCTCCTGACAATCGCCTTCCAGGGCAATTTTACCTACTTCCAAGACGTATCCCTTCCGGGCCACCCCCAGCCCGAGTTTGGAATTTTGTTCGACCAAAAGGATGGTAACCTTACGCAGGTTAATCTCTCTGATCAAGCGGCCGATCTCTTTGACCACCAAAGGGGCCAGACCCAGAGAGGGTTCATCCAGTAAAAGAAGTCTGGGACTGGCCATCAAGGCCCTCCCGATGGCCAGCATCATCTGTTCGCCGCCGCTCAGGGTACCGGCATATTGTTTTTGACGGTTCTTCAGGATTGGGAAGTGGTTGAAAATTTCATCCAATTCCTCCTGAATTTCAGATTTGTTTTTTCGAAGGAAAGCCCCCATTTCCAAATTTTCCAAAACAGTCATATGGGGGAACAAACGCCGTCCCTCCATGGTATAGGCGATTCTCAGTTTGGCGATCTCCAGGGGGGAAAAATGGTCGATCCGCTGCCCGTCAAAATAAATCTCACCCTCGGTCACCTTTTTCAGACCGAAGATGGCCTTTAACATGGTGGTTTTCCCTGCTCCATTGGCCCCGATAAGGGAGACGACGGAACCCTCTTCAACGTTGATAGAGACCCCTTTCAACGCCTCCACCTGATCGTAGTGCACTCGAATATTACGAATATCCAGCAAGATCATTATTCTTCCGCTCCTAAATAAGCCTCTATCACATCCGGATGGGCCTGTATTTCCTCAGGAGTGCCCTGGGCGATTTTAATTCCGAAATTGAGTACGGCTATCCGGTGACAAAGTTCCATGATAACCTTCATGTCATGCTCTACGATCAGGACGGTGACCCCTTTCTGATTAATGCGCCAGATAAGCCCCTTCATGGAACGTTTTTCTTCCGCGTTCATACCGGACACCGGTTCATCCAGCATCAGAAGTTCCGGTTCTGCGGCCAGGGCGATACAGACCCCCAGGATGCGCTGGTGCCCGTGGGCCAGATTGAAGGCGAGCTCGTTGTTTAGTTTTTCCAGACCGCTGAATTGTATCAACTCGAATGCCTTTTTCTGAACCGTCTCCCGCTGGCGACGAATGGCGGCATGGTCGATTAAGTCCCCCAGGAAACCTATACCCCTATGCAGATGGCAACCCATCAAAACATTCTCCATCACCGTAAAGTCCTTGAAGAGGACATTGCCTTGAAAGGTTCTGACCAGCCCTTTTTTGGCGATGCGGTTTGGTTTCAGCCCGGTTATATCCGCTTCTTTGAATACCACCGAGCCGCGGGTGGGTTTAAGCATTCCGCTGATCAAATTAAAGACCGTGGTCTTGCCTGCGCCGTTCGGACCGATCAAACCGAGGATTTCCCCCTTTTTTACGGCCAAATCCAGTTCTTCTACCGCTGCAAGACCGCCGAAATATTTGGTCAGATGGATCAGCTCCAGAATATTTCTGTGGTTGCTTATGCTCAAAGTCTACTCCTTGCGAAACTGGGAACGAATTTTCTCCGGCAGAGTAATCAGACCGCCGGGCACAAAAAGCAGGACCAGAATAAGAATCATACCAACGAAAATAGGCATGTATTGTTTCAGGGGTCTTAAGAGTTCATCCAGGCCTAATAAGACCAGACAGCCGACGATTGGACCCAGCACGGTCTGGGTTCCCCCGATGACCGCATACATCAGCATATAAAGGGAGTTCAGCCAGGTGAAATCATCAGGATTGGCATAAGTGAAATAATGGGCCCACAAGGACCCGGCCAAGCCGGCGAAAAAGGACCCGATCACAAAGGCCATCAATTTATAACGGATGACCGGCACCCCGATGGATTCGGCCAGCTGACCCGACTGGGGAATGGAGCGAAGGGTCATACCGAACCGAGAGTTATCCAAACGGCGCAGAATGACCACACTAATGAGCAGGACGGCTATGGTCAGATAATAAAACGGGGCCTTGGAGGTGAAGCTGATCTGGAGCCCGGCCAGTTGAATGGCCGCTGGGCGGGGGATGTCCATAAGTCCTTGCGGACCGCCAAATACGGAATCCCACATCATCCAGATATGCCGGAAGACTTCCGTGATGGCAAAGGTGATCATCACAAAATAGGCCCCCTTGATCCTTAATATAGGATAACCCATGGACACGGCCAGAAGGGCCACGGCCACCCCGGAAAAAGGCAGGCAAAGCCAGAAGCTTAATTTGAGTTTCATAGCCATCAAGGCCGAGAGGTAGGCCCCCATGCCCATAAAACTGGCCTGGGCCGCATTGAGGTGACCTGTCAGCAGGACCACCCGTATGCCCAGCGTAAGGATGCTCCAGGTGAAAATAGTAATGCCCACATGGAGGAGATAAGGGTCCTTGACAAAAACGGGAAGCAACAACCCGAGAATAAAAAAAAGGCCGAGGAGGGTATCGGTCCAGGAAAGACGTTTATTCTTCATGACCGAACATCCCCGTGGGTTTGTATAGCAAAACACCGATCAACAGCAGGAATACGGCCAAAATGGCCGCATGAGATCCTACATAGGTTCCAATAAAACTTTCGGTCATTCCGACGATGAACCCGCCGATGACTGCTCCGAATAAACTCCCCATACCACCCAGTATGACCACCACGAAGGCTTTCATAATAGGTTCCACTCCCATATAAGGATTAACATAATAGATCGGCCCGACCAGAGCCCCGCCGACGGGCCGCCAGGGCGCAGCCTATGCCCATGGCCAGAGAAAAAACCACCCTGGTATCTATGCCCTGCACCAGAGCGGCCTCTGAATCCTGGGCTACCGCCCGCATGGCTTTGCCCAATTTGGTCTTATAGACCCACAAGTACATGGCCAGTATGAAAATTATACCGCAGATGATAGCCGCCAGCCGTTCCCCTGAAATAGAAATAGAGCCGAGAGAGAGATATCCACTGAAGGGTGACCCGAAGGCCTTGTCGGTAACCCCAAAAGTGACCAAAGCCGAGGCCTGCAGGATAAGCATCAACCCGAAGGCTACAATCATAACGGCTTCCAGATTTCCCCGAAATCGACGGAAGATGAATTTTTCGACAATAATTCCTAAAAAGGCCACCAACACAAAGGTCAGCACAATTGATAAAAGATATTGGACCGTGGGAGGGCCGAATAGAGGAATGATCTTCTGGTCAAAAAAAAGCCAGGCCCCGAACCCGCCCAGCATATAAAACTCACCGTGGGCGAAATTAACGATATGCATGATGCCGAAGATCAGGCACAGGCCGGTAGCTACCAGGATCAGTATCAGTGATCCCATAATGCCGTTAGCCAGGGTTTGGACCAGTATGTCCATAGTTCTTTTACCTTTTCTTAGATGATGATCTGTCTTCGATGCCCACAGCGGGGAGGAAATAGGTTTGTTTGATAAACCGGACGGACCGGTGATATCTCCTTTTAAATACCCTCACCAATAAAAAAGCGGCCCTTATGATGCGACAACCTTATGGTCCGCATCTTGGAGGGCCATTTTATAATACTCATTCAGCTCCAGGAAAAACACATGGTCCCGGATGCTCCGCAGAAAGTCCAATCCGTCCTGCCCGATATGATTGAGCCCTCCTAGATGTAGACAGACTTTATTACCGGTTTGCAAATACCGCTCGCACTCCTGGCGAAAAGCCGGGAGAGACTCCCTATCCAGCCGGCCTTCAACCTTCAACACAACGGTTTCCGCGTTGTTGAAATGTTCTTCAATCCGGATCATGATTCAATCTAAATAAGCAAGGAATGGACCAAATGGAATTTAAAAAAAAACTTATTGATATCACAATATTTTTTTAGGAACTCCGGCATCGGATTGAAATATTAGACGAAATATCGTTTTAGCAACTAAATATCGTTGAATGTTAAGTTGACAAGATTTTCTTATTTTTCTATTATTGTTTCAAAGAGTCAATGTTGAGAGATACAGAAGACGAGAGGATCCTATGGCGCAAAAAGAGATCAAATTGGACAAGTTTATCTCAGACGACCAAAGGATCTTTGCTCTGGCCGCCCTGTTTAAGGGAGATTTTTCAATCGATTGGCTCCAGGAGATTTCCCAAGAAAAACCTTCCCGTATCCTTCAAGCCCTTGATCTTGGCCTGAAGGCCAAGTGGCTCACTTGTGCCGGGCCGGGATTGTTTCAATTTACCGATCCTCAAAAACAGCAGGACCTGCTGGCAACCCTTCCACCGGAGGAAAGGGAGGCGCTTTTTCAACACACAGTACGGATTCTAAACCGGGAGCTTCCTAACGACGATCAAAGGGATCGTCTGGCGGGACAGCTTTTTCTAAACCGGACCAACGACCTGGGTGATTGTCGGCGTCTAATCGAAGAAGGTAATCATTTCAGGAGGCAGTTCCATCACCAGGAGGCCTTAAGATATTATGAAAAGGCCATCAACGATCTCAAAGATCTGAAGGGTGAATCAGCCGCCCGTCTCCTGATTGAAACCACCCTCCAGTATTCCAAGATCTCAACGGCGACCCTTGATGCCGGCCTGGTTAACGCGACGATTCTTAAGGCGATCAAACGGGCAGAGGCTCAAAATCTTCAATCTTCACAAGCCCTTCTAAAAATGCACCTGGCCAAGCATGAATGGCTCCGGTCCAATTTCCAGACCGCCTTGAAGCATTTCGATGAAGGCTGGACTTTGGCCCAACAGATCGATGATCCCGGTCTTCATCGTTCGGCCGTTATTTTCAGCATGTTTTTTCATTATTGGCAAGGCCGGTTTCAAGATGCGGTAGATAGTTACGAAAGATATCTCCCGGAGATCGACGACGTTCCCAAGGGTGGTTTTCCTCTCCTGGCCCGTTTGACGATCGGGAACTGTTACGGGCACTGCGGGCAAATCTCTCAGGGGATGGGGATGTTGGATGCCATCCGCAGCCACTGCCTGGAATTGGGCAATATAGGAGTTGCCGGTCATGCTTCGACAGGGATCGGCCTGATGTTTTCCGAAATCGGACACTATGCCAAGGCCTTTACCTACTTTGAAAAAGCACTGACAGAGACCATAGAAGGCCAAAATTATTATGGAAGACTGGCCGCTTTGCTCGGGTTGGCCCAAATGTCCGATAAGATCAATAATCCTAAAAGGGCACTTTCCTTTCTTAATGAATTTCTGAAATTGAGTCATTCGGCCCAGATTTATTTCAGAAACATGCCGATTGTCATGGACCTGTGCTGGTCCATGGAGCAGGATCTGCTGCCGCGGATCAATGGCCTGTCGCTTAATAAAGAGATTGCCATTGCCCTTAAGAACCAGAATATTTACATGCGGGGCATGGGTTATCGCTACCGGGCACTTGTCCAGAAGCGTGAAGGTCGGCCTTCTCCGGATATCATCCAAAACCTGACCATGGCCGTTAAATGGCTGGAGATAACCGGACACCAGATCGACCTGGCCAAGGTAAGGCTTGATCTGGCCCGTGAATATTTGCATAACGGGAAGGAGGATCGAGCCCAGGATATAGCCGGTCCATCGGCCCGATTGCTTTTCTCTCTCAATGAGGCCTTGATTCCGGACGATTTATGTAGCCTGGTTGAAGGCTTTCGCGACAGGAAAAACCTCCTCAACGAGATTTTGAAACTGGGGCAGGAGATGGTCACCATTCGAGATAACCGCGAGGTCGCCGTTCGCATTGTTTCTGCGGCCAACAGCGTCACCGGAGCCGAGCGTGGTGCCATGTTTCTGGTTGATGAATCGGAAAAGAGCCTGACCTTGAGGGCGGCCAAGAACCTGACCATGGAAAATATGACTTCACCCGATTTTGCCGAACCCATGAACATTATCGAGCAAACCTTCCGGTCGGGGCGTGGCCTTGTCCTGGACCTCGAATCCAGCCGGAACGATGTCCCAAACCAGAAGGCCATCCGGTCCTGCATCTGCGTCCCCATGACCCTCAGAAATAAGGTGGTCGGTGTACTTTACCACGATAACCGTTTTTTTCAGAGTGCCTTCCAAGAGAAAGATTTGGAGATTCTCGGCTATTTTGCCGCCCAGGCAGCCATCGCTATGGAAAATGCCCAGGCCTATGAAATCCTCCAAAAGACGGTCCAAAAACAAAAAGAAGAGAAGGAATATTTTGAAGAGCAATATCTGGAAAGTTTGAACTTTGAGGATATGGTCGGCAAGAGTCAAGCTATCCGCCAGGTTTTCTCCCAACTGGACTCCGTGGCCAGCACAGAGGCCACGGTCCTTATCTTAGGGGAAACCGGGGTCGGCAAGGAGCTGGTCGCCAGGGCCATCCACCATAATAGTCCCCGTCGGGAGGGCCCTTTCGTCCGCGTCAACTGCAGCTCTTTTACAGAGCACCTTATTACCGGCGAGCTTTTTGGCCACGAAAAAGGGGCCTTTACCGGGGCGATTCAAAAGCGGATCGGTCGTTTCGAGTTGGCCCATACCGGGACTATTTTCCTGGACGAGATCGGAGACATCCCTTTGAATGTCCAGGTGCGGCTCCTCCGCGTGCTCCAAAGTAAAGAATTTGAACGCGTCGGCGGCCAGGAAACCATAACGTCGGATTTCAGACTTATGGCAGCTACCAACCGGGATCTGCAAAAGGAAGTCACCTGCGGTCGGTTCAGGGAAGACCTTTTCTACCGTTTAAATGTCTTTCCTCTTCGGGTGCCCCCCCTCAGGGAGCGCCGGGACGATATACCTTTGCTGGCCTATCATTTTCTTTACGCCTATGCCAAAAAACTTAACAAAAAAATAGAAAAAATACCGGAACCCGAAATACGAAAGCTCATGGAATATGACTGGCCGGGGAATGTGCGTGAATTGGAAAACATCATCGAGAGAGGAGTCATCCTGGCCAAGGGGCCCTACTACCTTGTGCCGGACACCGGATTTAATTCACTTTCCACCTCGAATTCCGCGAAAAATCTCAGCCTGGAAGAAATCGAGCGAGCCCACATCCTCAGCGTACTGGACATGACCGGGAGAAAAGTGCGAGGAAGGAACGGTGCCGCGGCCGTATTACATATTCATCCCAACACACTGTACTCCCGTATGAAAAAACTGGGCATCTCCAATTTAAATAAACCTGAAAAATAGCCGTTGGGTCCTGCTTTCCATTTTTCCCCCGGGCTCCCATTTCTAAGTTGTTTTATGCCCTAAATAGACCGCAACAGGAACACCGGCCATGAAGTCGGTTCGGACGCCAAGGGTTCCCGGCCCGGCAGACCATCTTTCATGATTCCCGATACCCATGCTACGAAGATATTTGGAGTCGGTTTTCCGGCAGGCATGAAGATATCTCCGGCGATAGTAAAGAGTCGGAACTGGAAAAAGATTTTTCGAAAAAGAATACTTTGAAAAACCTTCGATTTAAAGACGACCCATTGTCTTTTCTATTAATTTTTTGTGATACCACCCAAGAATGGGGCCGAGTGGGGCGTGCTTATGAAGAAACGGAGGCTAGATTGGACGATGTTGGCGTTTCGGATGGCCTTGTTTGGGTTAATATCTCAATAAGAAATGAAACGGCTTTCATAGAGAAAAAGAATGAAATAGACAGGATAAAAAAGTTTCTTTTAGATAATCGATTTAAGATAAAATTGAGTTCACGTGAAGGATTAGGCACAAATATAATAGAAAGGGATATGGAAGGGAGATAACTATTTAATATTGTGCGATAAAAAGTTTTTTATGGAAAGGAGAAAATAAAAAGGATAGGACCAAGCAGTAAGATTGGAGGACAGGATTGAAAAAACTGGAGCTACCTAAGAAACGAAAATAAACCCATTCGTCGCGAAATTTTTTGTATATGGTCAGTTGGAACAGTTCCAAGAATATCGGACTTGGACTTATGAAAGACGCCTCCAATGGCTCATGATGGGCAATCTGTTAAGAAAATCCCTTCCCCGTAAAACCATTAAACTCCAAGATGCTTTTCGGGAGGGACGGGTTTAAATAAAAGTAAATCTTTCTTCCCCTGCCCCTTTAAAATCATCTCCCTCCCGGTCCGAACCGTTTCCAAAAAACACCGGAGACCCCGATGAGGATCAGGGCCGTCCCTAGAACCATGGATGTGGTGATGCGTTCCCCCCAACACCAGCCAGCCCAATAGGACGGCGATGACCGGGTTGATATAGGCGTAGGTCATGACCACGGAAATGGGCAGGGTGCGAACAGCAATGATATAGGAGGTGAAGCTGATCAGCGAGCCGGCAATGACCAGATAGGCCCAGCCCAGCCAGGCCATGGGTATGGGGTGCGGCCAGGGTTCACCGGTTAGCAGCATGACCCCTGTCAACCCCAAACCTCCGAACAAATGTTGATAGGCCGAAATCAAAATCGGTTTGCTCTCCGGAGGTCTGCGTTGCAGGAGCAGGGACCCTCCGGACCAGGCCATGGCGGCCGCCAAAAGCGCCGCCGTCGATGAAACGTCGGCGTGTAAGCCCTGTTTAAGGACCGGCATAACCAGGACGGCCAGCCCTGAAAAGCCGACCAACAGAGATAAGGCCAACAGAAGTGAGGGCGGCTTACGCTCCAGTATGGATTCCATGCGGATGAAGAGATAGGTACTGCCCCAGACCAGGTAAACTACGATCAGGTTCAGCATCCCCTTGGTGGAAAGGGAGTCAGACATAACTCCAAAGGAATAGTCGAGTTATCCTGAAAGGTCAACGACAAACCCTTCAGTGCCTCGACGTTGCGATGGATCTGATCAATTGATATGGGGGAAGGGCAAGAAACCAAAATTTCTTTTTGACGAAGTCCCCAAGAAAAAGTATGATAGCCCGATTGTTTTATCAGACCATCTTAATTATATCAACAGATCGGGAGGAATCATCATGGGAAAAAAATGTCTCGCCTTGACGGTTATCGGCATCCTCATCTTTGGAGTAGTATCCTTGGGACTTTGTGCAACCTATAAGCCGGAATATAAGATGAGTATTGTGGTCGGTCCCACCGGTCCCTGGGGAGAGGGTGCGGCCCGCTTTGCCGAAGCGGTAAAAAAGGCCACGGACGGTCGTATCAATATCAAACCCTATTACAGCGGCCAACTCTTCGCCGGAAAACAAACCAACGAATTTCTTTTGATGAAGCAAGGGGTCATCGATTTCGCCCTCGGTTCGACCATAAACTGGTCCACGACCGTCAAAGAACTGAATCTTTTTCCCATGCCCTTTTTCTTCCCCAATTATAAGGCCCTTGATGCCGTGGAAAATGGGGAAACCGGGAAACGTCTCTCCAAAATGATTGAAGATAAAGGGGTGGTGGTTCTCGGTTGGGGAGAAAACGGCTACCGGGATCTGACCAACAGCAAACGGGCCGTCAAAAAACCGGAAGACCTCGAAGGGCTTAAAGTCCGGGTGGTGGGTTCCCCGATCTTTATTGACACCTTTAAGGCCCTGGGCGCCAATCCCGTCTCCATGAACTGGGGGGAAGCCCTTTCGGCCTTCCAGCAGGGAACGGTTGACGGTCAGGAAAATCCCATCGTATCCGTCGTTATCCCCAACAAACTATGGCAGGTCCATAAATACATGACGGTCTGGGGGTATGCTATTGACCCCCTCATCCTCGGAATGAGCAAAGAGGTCTGGGACGGTCTGCCGCTTAAGGATAAAGAGGCCATCAAAAAAGCGGCCGAGGAAACAGTGAAGTGGCAGAAGAAAGGGGCCCGCGAAGGGTTGGAAGGGACTATGCCGGCCCTGGAACAATTGAAGAAAAACGGCATGGAGGTTACGGTCCTTTCTCCTGATCAAAGCAAGGCCTTTATTAATAAAACCCGGCCTGTCTATGAAAAGTGGGAGAAAGACATCGGCCCGGACCTGGTTAAAATGGCCGAAAAAGAGGTCCAGCAAGCGGGAAAGAAAAGATAAAATCATAAGAGAATTACTCCGGCCATCTGATTGGGGAGTTTTCGTCAAGGCGGACTTGAGGGTACAAGGCAGGCATTAGCCTTAGCCTTCTTCCCTCAAGTCCGCCTAGGAAAGAACGACCCTCAAAGGGTGATCTAATATGCTCAAAAAAATTTTTGAACACGGGGAAGAGGCGGCCGGTGTATTTCTTCTTTTAATGATGTGCCTCCTGGCCTTTGCCAATGTGGTAACCCGTTATTTCATCCGTTATTCTTTTGCCTTTACCGAAGAAATAGAAGTGGCCTGCCTGGTTTGGCTTACCATGTTGGGTGCCTCCGCCGGATTCAGGAGAGGGATTCACTTGGGGTTTAATCTCCTGTCTCTTCGTTTTCCCATTGTTGGGAAAAAGGTGCTTTCCCCCCTGGCGACCCTCTTGACCTTTGCCACGGTCTGTCTCCTGATCTGGTTCGGTGTCTCTCAGATGCGGGATGAAATCAGTCTGAACGTCCAAACCGAGGCCCTGAATATTCCCCAATGGTGGTACACCCTGGCCATTCCTGTGGGTGGGCTCTTAATTTTGATTCGCCTGATAGAAGCGGCCTGGAAAGAGCGGAAAGGGACCTCCTGATGGAATCGGTCCTGCTGTTCTTCCTGGTCTTTTTGTTCCTCCTTCTACTGGGAGTGCCTGTGGCCACTTCCCTCGGATTTACTTCTATCCTGCTCATCGGAAATTATCATCTTGGAATCCAGGTTATCGCCTCCAACTTTTACGCCAATGTGGCCAAGTTCCAGCTCCTGGCCCTTCCTTTCTTTATCCTGGCCGGTCTTATCCTGGATCGCTGTGGAATATCCAAAAGGCTTATCCACTTTATCAGCCTCTTGGTCGGGCCTATCCCCGGAGGACTGGCCATTGTGACTATCATCGTCGGAGTCATCTTTGCCGGCATTTCCGGATCGGGCCCGGCCGATACCGCCGCCCTGGGTGTCATCCTTTTTCCGGCCATGGTCGCCTTGGGATACCACCGGGGGTACACAGCCGCCCTGATCGCCAGTTCAGGTTCTCTGGCCATTGTCATTCCCCCCAGTATTGCCTTTATCATCTATGGGGTGATTACCAGTACCTCTATCCCGGCCCTTTTTGCCGCCGGTGTGATTCCCGGAGTAATCACCGCCTTGTTTCTCATCATCCCTTCCTATTTCATTGCCCGAAAATTTGGCTGGAAAGGAGAAAAATGGGGAACACCGGCCGAGATCTGGCAGGCCTTTAAAGAGGCCCTCTGGGGACTCCTGGCCCCGGTGGTCATTTTAAGCGGAATCTATGGCGGGGTCTTTACGGCCACCGAAGCAGCGGTGGTGGCGGTTTTTTACGGCCTCTTTTTGGGTCTGGTCATCTATCGAAGTCTTACCCTGCAAGCCCTCTACGATATCTTTAAAGATGCGGTCCTGTCTTCGGCCGTGGTCATGTTCATTGTCGCTTTTGCCGGTCTTTTTTCCTGGACCGGCGCCACTCTCGGGGTGATGGACAAGGCCTCCTCCAGCCTTCTTTCTCTCTCTTCCAACCCCATGGTCATATTGCTGCTGATAAACTTCATGCTTTTTATCGCCGGCATGTTGATGGACGCCATTTCCATCTACTATGTATTTCTGCCTATTCTCATTCCCATCATGTCTTATTTCCATTGGGACCCGGTCTGGTTTGGCGTGGTCATGACTCTGAATCTGGCGATCGGTCAAATCACTCCCCCGGTGGCGGTAAACCTTTACGTGATCGCCAATATCGCCGGCCTTTCCCTGGAGGATATATCCAAGTCGGTGATTCCTTTTATAGCCATAATGTTAGCAGCACTTTTGTTAACCATCTTTTTCCCGATTCTCTCCACCTTTTTACCGGCCTTTTTTGGTCTTAAATAAGTCGGGAGATCCCCAAGGCCTTGCCGTTTGGTTTTTCTCCTTGATTCCTTATGGAGGCTATTCTATACTCTTTCTTACCAAGGAAAATTATTGGCAAATAAATTAACTGGTTAGATATCGCAGGCAGTAAAGATCATAGAAAAAGAGACCTCAGAAAAGCATATGTCCTTCACCCTTATTCAAGGCCAGGATAGGGCCATAGAAAATTTAAAGCAATCTCTCCAAAGGGACAAGCTCCACCATGCCTATCTCTTCAGCGGACCTGAAGGGGTGGGGAAAAAGAAGACCGCCCTGGAGTTGGCCAAGGCCTTGAACTGCGACAACCCCGGTCCGGATGGCGGCTGCGATCAGTGCCCGGCCTGCCGGAAGATTGAAAACCGGATTCATCCGGACCTGATTCATTTAGAACCGGAAGGGGCCCATATCCGCATTGAGCAAATCCGGAATCTGGGCCAGCAGCTTTCCTATGGACCGGTGATGGGCCGCTCCCGTCTTTGCCTTTTGGACATGGCCTCGGACCTCAATGAACCGGCCGGCAATGCCTTTTTGAAAACCCTTGAAGAACCTCCGCCGGGGACAATTTTTGTCCTCCTGGTCAGGGACCCGGGTGAATTATTACCAACCCTGGTCTCCCGTTGCGTCTCCATCGGATTCAATCCCCTGTCTCTGTCCCTGATTGCCGATAAGCTGGTTACCGAAAAAGGGATGTCCCGGGAAGAGTCCCTGGCCTTAAGCCTGGTTTCCGGCGGGAGTCTGGGCAAGGCCTTTCAGTATATCAAAACTAATTTCTGGGAAAAACAAGAGGCCTGGATAACCCAGCTGGAAGGGTTCTCGCAGGCCGGGATGACCCAGTTGCTGGGTTGGGCCAAAAGCTGGCTGGGCTCCAGAGAAGAGACCCTGGAAAATCTGGAGATAGGCCAGTGGTGTTTGCGGGACCTGATCTGGGTCCGGGCCGGGCTGGAGGACAGGGTATCGCTCCGGCCCCATTTAAAAGAAAGGGTCAGGGCCCTGGCTTTTAGTCTGCCGGACACGGTCTGGCTAAAACGATTGACTTTAATCCATCAAGCCTCCGTTTATAGTACCCAGAATGTTAACGCCCAGTTGAACTGGGAAGTTTTATTCCTCAAGATGGCCCGGGCCAATTAACAGGTTGCTGAAAAAGGCCCATCTACTTTGTTGCCCTCATCCTTCTCGTCATTGCGGCGTACTTCACCGTACGCCTCATTCCTCAGAATTTCGGGCGCCTCGCATCTGGACCCTTTTTGAGCAACCTGCCAAAAAAGAGGTTTTTCGCATCCTAATTAAGGCCCGCATCAACCCACCGCTCATATTCGTTTTGCAGTACCTGTTTTTGAAGCTTGCCCATGGAGTTTCGAGGAAGGACAGAGCGGAAAAATATTTTTCGGGGACACTTATAACCGGCCAGACGGATCTTGCAAAATTGGATCAATTCCGAGGCCTCCGGGGAGCTTCCTTCTCTTAAGACCACCGCCGCCGATACCTGTTCCCCGAAATCCTCGTGGGCCAATCCAAAGACCGCCGCCTCTTGAACCGCGGCATGGTCTTCCAGGATGTTTTCGATTTCTTTGGGATAGACATTATACCCTCCGGTGATAATCAGTTCCCTGGCCCTGCCCACCAGGTAGAGACGCAAATGGTCTTCGGGATCCTGATAGCCCAGGTCCCCGGACTTGAACCAGCCATTGTTAAAAGATTCCCTCGTCTTCTCCGGCTGATTCCAGTAACCTTTAAACACATTATTGCCTTTAATCCAGACTTCTCCGACTTCTCCGGGCCTGACATCAAGGCCCTCTTTACCGACCACACGAATCGACACCCCGTTCAGCGGATAACCGACACTTTTGACTTTCCTTAATTCCGAATCATAGGGATTAGAGGCAATCATTCCGGTTTCAGTCATACCGTATCTTTCCAAAAGGGTATGACCGGTCTGTTCCTTGAATCGATGGAAAAGCGGTTCCGGTAAAGGAGCTGATCCGGAGATAAAGATCCTTAGGGTTTCCAGGTTCGGCTTTCTTTCCAGAGTTTCCCAGGCCAGGCTCAACCGCTGGTAAATGGTGGGAACGGCCATGAGCATGGTACATCGTTCCTGTTCGAGAACTTGCCAGGCCTCCAAGGGATCAAACCGTTCTTTCATGATCATGGTACTGCCGGCATAAAGAGTCCCATGAACCGCCACGGACAAGCCGTGGATATGAAAGAGGGGCAGGACATGCAACAGCCTATCCTGGCTGGTCCAGCGCCAGGCCTGGTTAAGGGCCTTCATGTTTTCGATCAGATTTTCATGGGTAATCATGGCCCCCTTAGAACGTCCGGTCGTACCCGAGGTGTAGCAGAGCAAGGCCACATCTTCCCCCCGGGTGGGATAAGAAAGCCCTTTTCCTATAGGGGCTTCTTTTAGATGGCCAAAGTCCTTAGGAACCTCCTGATCGAATACCAGAACCTGAAGGCCGGGAATCTGTTTTAAGACAGATTCCATCTCGGCCTCTTTTTCAGAATCGATGATCACCAGGGAGCTTCCCGAGTCGGAAAGGAAATACGATATCTCCTCCGGCCGATAGGTCGGATTAAGGGGCAAGGCAATGGCCCCCAGCCCCAGGGTCGCCAAATAGTATTCGACAAAGATCAAACCTTTGGGAAGGAGAAAGGCCACCCGGTCGCCTTTACGGATGTTGAGATTAATCAGTACCCCGGCCGCCTTTTTGACTTGCCGATCCAGATCGGCAAAGGATGTCCATTGGTTTTTGATTCGGATAGCGTTTTGGGGACCAAAGGTTTGGGCCTTTTCCGACAGAATTTGAGCTAGGTTCATTCTTTTCTCCAAATGTCAGAGACCTTTGCTAAATGCCCCCTCTTGGTCAATCTCTGCGTCAGGCTCAAATTTCAATCCTCGAAATATTAATTATATTCCTGTGGTTGAAATTTTCGCCTTCCTTGATCTTGGCCAAAGTTGAACATTTTTCAAAGATATCTGCGATCGTTATCCCCTGAGATATTGACGTTTAATATTTTAATCTGTATTATCATAAGTTACGTTGAAATGAAAAAAGAATCATAAAGGAGAATTCCCGATGAAACTTCCGGAATACGTTACCATAAAAGAAGTGCAGCGGGTCTGCAAGGCCCTCGGTATCCGCGATTGGACTATCATAAAAAAAGCCGAAGTCAAACCTGAAGAGGCCCGGATCATCTTAAATGAGGTTACCCCCAAAGGGATGAAAATCCCCCTCGATGAATTTCGCAGCGGCCTGGAGGTGGAGTTGGAGCATGGGACTCGTTATAAGGAGGCCAATGTCACCAACAACCATCCCCTGTTGACCGGCAAAATTGTGGTGGCTCACCTGAATGGAATCCATGGATTATTACCGAGCGTCTCGATGTGGCTGAGATAGAAGGGGACCTGCTTAAGGCCTTTGTAGCCAACAACCTGACCAAGGCCGCGGTCAAATATAAGAAACTGCTCCGATCCAAGCGGGCTCTGGCGCAAACCGAAGAGAACTCTCTGGGTTAGTTTCCATCAATTAAGACGCTTCATCTTTAAGCCATTACCGCTTATCACCCTGAAGGCCCCTCCGGGCAAGGTCAATGGTATATTCTGATAGGAGCAGGATCTGAATGCACCTCTCATTCCCTTTGCCGTTCTAAATTTTGGGTGAAGTTCTATTAATGAGGGTTTTCTATGAACGACAATCAAAAAACTAAAGCCCAGTTGCTGGTTGAGTTGGCAGACTTGCGTCGCCAGGTGGAAAAGCAAGAGGCCGTAAAAAAGTCAGGACTGGCCGGTGAGGAGAGGTATCTCACTATTCTTGAACAAATTGAAGATGGATATTACGAAGTTGACTTGTCGGGGAAATACACCTTCGTCAATACCAGCGTTTGTAAGTATCATGGGCGCTCCCCCGATGAGTTGATAGGCCAGAGTTACCGGAAATTTTTTGCAAATCTTGAATCGGCCCAAAAAATTTTTAAAGTATACAACGAAATATACCGAACAGGCATCCCAGCTAAGATATTTGATTATCCTCTCCTCCGCAAGGATGGGGAAATCCGCCACCTGGAAGTTTCCGGTTCTCTGATCAAAGATCAAGCGGGAAAGGCAAAAGGTTTTCGAGGGGTTATCCGGGATATAACCGAACGTAAAAAGATGGAGGCCGAGCAGGAGAGATACCGGGCTTTCGTTGAAAATATAGCGGATGGGTGCTGGGAGATTGATCTGGCCGGCAATACGACCTTTATGAATGAAACGACCTGCCGAGTGATGCAATATACCAGGGAAGAATTACTGGGCCTGAACAACCGGGCCTTTACGACCCCGGAAACGGCTAAGAAATTGTTCAAGGTTTTCAATGAAATTTACCGGACCGGACTTCCGGCCTATATGTCGGATTATCCTGTCATCCGTAAAGATGGTGGTACTATTGTTCTGGAATTGTCGGCCTCATTGATCCGGGATGATGCCGGAAATCCTGTCGGCTTCCGGGGAATTACCCGGGATATATCCGAACGAAAAAAGATGGAGGTCGAGCAGGAGAGATACCGCGATTTCGTTGAGAACATAGCGGATGGGGTCTGGGAGGTTGATTTGGCCGGTAATATGACCTTATTTAATGAGGCCACTTGCCGGATGTTTGGATACCCACGGGAAGAATTCCTGGGCCTAAACAACCGGGCCTATACCTCCCCGGAAACGGCTAAACAAACATTTAGACTATTCAATGAAATTTATCGAACAGGCTCGCCGGCAAAAATATTTGATTATGAAGTCATTCACAAGGATGGGACAGTCGGTACTCTGGAATTATCGGCCTCATTGATCCGGGATGAAGCCGGAAATCCTGTCGGCTTCCGGGGAATTACCAGAGATATCACCGAACGGAAAAGGATGGAAGCAGAAACGGCACGCCTTACAGAACAACTTAACCAGGCCCGAAAACTGGAGGCCGTCGGGACCTTGGCCGGGGGTATCGCCCATGACTTCAATAACCTGCTTATGGGGATACAGGGCTATACCTCTTTAATGCTTCTGGATACCGATCCCTCTCATCCCTTTTATGAAAAATTAAAAACCGTCGAGGCTCAGGTGAGGAGCGCCGCTGATTTAACAAGACAGTTATTGGGGTATGCCCGCGAAGGACGTTATGAAGTCAAGGCAACCGACCTGAATGAATTAGTCGGCAAGACGGCTTCCCTTTTTGGAAGAACAAAAAAGGAAATCAGCATCCATCAAATCTTTGCCAAGAACCTCTGGACTATTGAGGCCGACCAGGGACAATTGGAGCAGGTACTCTTGAATCTCTTCATGAATGCCTGGCAGGCCATGCCCGGAGGTGGTGCCCTTTATCTGCAAACGGAAAATGTCCGGTTGGATGAATCTTATGTTGAGCCCTATGAAACGGCTCCCGGACCTTTTGTAAAGCTATCGGTAACGGATACGGGTATAGGTATGGATAGGGAGACGAAAGAACGGATTTTTGAACCCTTTTTTACGACCAAAGAAATGGGGCGGGGCACTGGTCTGGGTTTGGCCTCGACCTATGGTATCATCCGCGGGCATAAGGGAATCATCACTGTTTACAGTGAAAAAGGGTATGGAACGACTTTCAACATTTACCTCCCGTCCTCACAAAAAGAAGCGCTCCAAGAAATACAGCCGTCCCGGGAAATTATGAAAGTGCAGGGAACCCTTCTCCTGGTTGATGATGAAAAAATAATTATCGAGGTAACGGGGGGCCATGATCACCCAGTTGGGGTATCAGCTCCTGATCGCCCGCAGCGGTGAGGAGGCGGTGGAGATCTACCAGGCCAATTCGGAACGAATCGATTTGGTGATCATGGATATGATCATGCCGGGGATAGGAGGCGGTGCGGCTTTCGACCTGATAAAATCCATCAATCCTCAGGTCAAGATCATCCTTTCCAGCGGGTTCAATTTGAATGGTGCGGCCGAAGAGATCATGAACCGTGGAGCTCGGGCCTTTCTCCAGAAGCCTTTCCGGTTTGATGATCTTTCAAGGGTGGTCCGGGAGGTTTTAGAAGCTCCATGAGATCCCGGCCCTCTTCTCCAGAGGGCCGGAATTTCCCGATATTTAAGAGGCCTACCAATACCAGTCGGTACCAATACCCATTTCATTAATTACGGACTTGACGCCCTTGGTCTGTTTTGCCATCTGAAGAATGGTGTCAAGAGTTTTTTGAGATCCGAGGCTCCCTTTTAAAGTTACCGTCCCTGAATCGGCGGTGACTTGAATAGAGGCTATCCGGGTTCGTTCGTTTTTGGCCAGGGAGGCCCAAACCCGACTGCTAAGCAATGAGTCTTCAAAGGTCTTTTGTGATTCGGGAGTGGGTTTAAAATCAGCCAAATTGATCCGGCAAGTGATAACCTCGCAGGCGTCATCAATAGTCATATGCTCAATATTTAACACCATATCGTAAAGGGCTGGATCCGCCCATTCCAAACCATACAAAAAATAGGTCCATCTACTTCTTTCTTTATCCACCTTTTCAATATAATCGATAGCCTCGATTCGTTTAAAGTTCATTTGTTTCATGGCCGCTTTGATCCGGAATTCTTTATCGGCTATAACCCGTACTCGTAGAAGATTGGAAATTCCGACCAGAAGCATATGTCCCGGCATACCCATGATAAACCAGGTTCCCATCCTTTGCATGTTCCAGGATTGAGGCCGTCAGGCACTTCAGATAGGCAATGCGCGGACCTATGGCATGTTGCCAGATGGAAGGTGGATTTTTAACCGCCGAGGTGAGTTTTTCCATACTGATGCCATATTCCTTCGTCGCCTCCTCTATAGCTTCCTCACGTCCAAGTCTTGGATACCCCAGCCGATTTGCCAGTTGTTCGGCAAGGGCATTACCCCCGCTGAAAGTTCCTCGTGAAATGGTAATGATCGCCATAGAAAACCTCCTGTCTATATAGTTAACGTATAAGATCCATCTTTCCTTTGTTCTTAGGGTACAAATTAATCCGCCAGGTCCGAGACATCCCCTTTTCCGGTCTGGACTACCCCAAAATCCTTGGCCTGTTTTTTCACTTTTACCACAGGAACAAATTTTCGAATCAGCTCCTGTGTATCCCCTACTTGAAGCTGATCAAAATAAAAACCGAACTTGCTCTCGAGGGCCGTTCGAATAGCAATTCGAATTTCTTCCGGTAATCCCCACATTTCGGCCTTAAAAGGCCCCAAGCCTTTTTTGCGGGTGTTGTAAAGAAACTGTTCCTCGGTCTTGCCGGATTTCCATTCATCGGCATGCTTTGATTTCACATATTGATAAATATCTTGTTTTAATCCTCGGGGGAATTGGGGGTGGTCATAAATCATATTTTGAAATCCGGTGGCCAGGTGCACCTCAACCGCATCATTAACTACAAATTGGCTAAAAGCCTCATCCGGCAAGGTCGAGGCCCCATGCTGGACTGTTCCCCCCATCCCGTAGCCGGTCCTGGCCACTTTGGAGAGGTCTTTCAAGACCTTAAAATCAATGGCCACTTGGGCCAGGGTGCCGTCGGGAAGGACCACGCCTCCGTGACTCGTCCCGGTTTGTATGCTTATTTTGGAAAGACCGGGCACTCCAGCCGGCAGAGAATGCTTGAAGCCGTCCATAAAGGCCCGGAGTTCCGTTTCATCACTGTTTTTACCCCCCACTTCTCCGATCTCTCCCCCAACGGAAATGGTGATCTCCTGGGGTTGATGCTTTCGAATAAAAGCCGTAAAACGGGCACACATTTCATAATTGGTCCGCTGCTGTTCGGAAACCGTGGCTTGAGCAAGGTCCACCAGCGTGGAGGTGTCAATGTCGATATTGTAAAAACCGGCCTGGATGGCCTCCAGAATCAGTTGCTCAATGGCCAGGGCTTCTCCTTCCGGTTTTTCCTTGAATTTTTTTTCACTGACCTGGAAATGGTCCCCCTGAATAAATAACGGTCCCTGAAATCCTTCCTTAATGGCCGCCGCCATGATTGAAGAAAAATATTCTGTGGGTCTTTGGGCCGTATAGCCCATTTCCGAGCGGGCAATCTCGAAAATCAGAGCCCCGACTTTCCTTTGCACCGCAGCCTTAAAAGCAGCTCGGGCACAGTCAAAGGTCATGGCTCGAAGGTTGATGGCCGGGACCGTAAACCGTCGAGGGACTTCTCCTCTCCCTATCGCCAGATAAAATTCAAGGATGGAGGCCGGATAAATCCCCATGGCCTGCCCCATTTCCCAGATCAGCCAACAAGCCTGGGCTTGCTGATCGGTCTTTCCAAAGACCGCCAGGTGGATGAGTTGTTCTATGGCTTCTTCCCGGAGCTTTTTTTTATCTTGAATCGATACCCGGCCCTGGGGATCAATCTGGACACAATCGTTTAGAAATGCCAGAGCGGCGCTATTCATGGGGTCCCTCCTGAAGGCAGTGGTTATGGAAAAATGGTTGATCCTGGGTTTTTAATGATATCTTCGAAAATCCTTTTTTATAAGAAGTAGATCTATCCTAAGTTTTATAGAATTATTATACAACGCTTTCAAGAAAAAAAACATTTAAATTGCCTCGGGGCTTTTCTACTCCGATCCTTCCTGTTCATTTCTTCAAAGAACGTCCCTTACAACCCAGAGACCATCTGTTCCAGGTTTTCTCCTTGACCCGGTCTTTTTCCAGTCATATACTCATTCTGCTCAAGAAGAAGTCCCTATCCAATTAATTACGATTCATGCCAGGCCGGTTAAACAACAACAAAAGCCCATTGCCGGAAGCGACCGCGGTTATGGTCCTTCGGTCAGGTAGCCGAGGATGGAGATATTGATCTGTCCCTGGTGGAAGAAGGTCTTAGTCTGACACCTTCGGGAAAAAAAGCCGGCCGACGACGACGCCTTGATTTTTGTTGAGTCATTGCGCGCTACTATGAAAAGAAAACATGTTTAATCTTGAACCTCACCAAATTTAAGTCCTTCCACCCTCCCATCCTTCCTTGAAGGGGAGGGGGAACTTTTGAAAAAGGAGAAATCAATTATGAAAAGTCCAAACGATATTGTCATTGTTTCCGCTGCCCGCACCCCCATTGGAAAATTCGGAGAGGCCTTTAAAACCATCCGGGCCCACCGGTTGGCCGCCACCGTGATCACCGAGGTCCTTAAGCGGGCCAATATCACCGGAGACCAGTTGGATGATGTCATCCTGGGAGACTGCTGCCAGTGTGCGGATGAGGCCAATACGGCCCGTACCGCGGCCCTGAAAGCCGGCATCCCTTTCGAGGTGCCGGCCGTTACCGTTCAACGTCAGTGTTCCTCGGCCATGCAGGCTTTGGCCTTCGGAGTCCAGCAAATCAAGGCCGGGGATTCCCGAATGGTCCTGGCCGGCGGGGTGGAATCTATGAGTTCGGCCCCCTATCTGTTGATGACCGCCCGCTGGGGTCAGCGCTTAAACCACGGCCAGATGACCGATTCTTTATGGGAGATGCTCCATTCCGGCAGCAACCTTCTGGAAAAAAACGGGTACATCATGGGGCAGACGGCCGAGAATCTGGCGGAAAAATACAACATCTCTCGGGAAGAACAGGATATTGTTTCCCTGCGCAGTCACAACAATGCCGAAGCGGCCATCAAGTCCGGCAAATTTAAAGATGAAATCATTCCGGTGCCCATTCCGCAAAAAAAAGGGGATCCTATCCTGGTAGACACCGATGAACATGTGCGCTATGGGTTGACCATGGGAGATCTTTCCCGATTGTCTCCGACCTTTAAAAAAGACGGGACCGTTACCGCCGGTAATTCCTCCGGGCTTAACGATGGGGCTGCGGCGGTGATCATCACCTCTCGGGCTCACGCCCAGGCATCGGGACTCAAACCTATGGCCCGGATTGTTGCCCAGGCCGTGGCCGGTGTCGATCCCAAGTTGATGGGCTATGGTCCGGTGCCGGCCACGGAAAAGTGCTTGGCCAAAGCCGGAATGACGTTAAAGGATATTCAGCTTATTGAATTGAACGAAGCCTTTGCCGCTCAGTATCTGGCTTGTGAAAAAGGCTTAGGGTTAAATCGGGAGATCACCAATGTCAACGGCAGCGGGATCGGTTTGGGACATCCGGTCGGGGCCACCGGTGTGCGGATCATCATCACCCTGATGTATGAAATGATCCGTCGAAACCTGACCATCGGACTGGCAACTCTGTGTGTGGGCGGCGGGATGGG
This sequence comes from uncultured delta proteobacterium, assembly GCA_963790475.1. Taxonomy (GTDB): domain Bacteria; phylum Desulfobacterota; class RBG-13-43-22; order RBG-13-43-22; family RBG-13-43-22; genus RBG-13-43-22. Next base: position 65,939 of record CAWBOS010000006.1, read on the forward strand.
TATGACCACGATTATTGAGACTGAAAAGAATTGAACATTTTTCAGAGCTCTCCATTTTTCAGGCAGATTACTTACAGGAGATATTGCCTTTCCTTAGGGTACGGCCAATAGGAAAAAATCCCCCTCGGCAGCAGCCGGAACCGATATCTCCGGTAACTCTTTGGGGGTCATAAAATAATAAGGGCGGGTAAAAACACCCGCCCTTACTATTTTTAATCTGTCGCTAATATCTATCCGTCTTTCGCGAATCGCTGGAAAGAAATAGAAGGTTATTGAAGTCCGGATGGTTCCTGGGGTTCTTTCATTCCTTTGAATTGTTTAAATTCATCCACCTGAGGATCATTAATAATGAACAGGCGTTTGGCTACCACAAAATTTCGGTTATAATAATCGGAGCCTTTCAGGTTGGAGATAACCACACCTTTTTTACTCGCCGAATGAATCATTCTCCCTTCGCCAATATACATCCCGGTATGCCCGATTTGGGCCCCGCGATTACGCTTGAAAAATAATAGGTCCCCGATTTTCAACCGGCTCAAGTCCCATTCGGTGGTCACCAGAGACCCCAACTTAGACTGTTCCCGGCTGGAGTGCGGCAGGGAAAGGGTAAGGGTCTGATAGATTTTTTTCATAAACCCGGAGCAATCAATCCCGTCATTGCCATTCCCATTCCCACCCAGACGGTAGGATTTTCCAATCAGTTGTTCGGAGATCTTGACCAGCAGATTGGGAAAAGCCATTAAGGAATCATTGCTGGTTGCTTCGGATTTATTCTCTCCATCAAAAACCGGTTTTTTAATCAAGCTTAATGATTCGTTTCCCCGGTCACTATTTGATGATGAATCCATGGGCTCCAAGAGAAATTTTCCGTTCTCCAGCGGTGTAATCTTGATTAAGGGGGGGGCATCCTGGGGTGTGTTAACGGGATTCTCATGCGCCACTTGCCTGGAATATCTTTTCCGGGCAAATTTTTTGCTTCTTTTTCTTTGGGCCGTTAAGGATTGCCTGGAATTTTTATGAGCCCTGATTTTGGTAGAGGCCGATTTTTTCTGGGTAACTTCTTTGGAAACAACAGGGTTTTTCTTTTTGACCAGATTCTTGGAAGATGCACCAAACACATGCCATGGAAACAACACCAGCAGTGCTATGGTAATAAAGAGTGCTCCTCTTTTTATTATCATAGTCCGGTTTCCTTTATTTGAATGGTTGTGGTTGTGTCAATCGAATAAACCAGATTGATCTCGCTTATACTTCAAAAATTTTTCTTTGTCAACCTTTTTAACCACGGATTTTTTATGATTAAGACCCCAAGTCCCAGAAACCCGTATATCGTACTATATATTGCGGCCATGCCGAAGCATCACCCAAGATCAAGGGGAATAATTTTTTATTCCGGATCCCCATTCTCCTCTTCCCGGGCGGCCGACCGGGCCACGCTGACCACCTTCTCCTGATCTTCCAGGTTGATCAATCGCACGCCTTGGGTATTTCTCCCGATCACTGAAATATCTTTGACCCGCAGACGAATAATTTTACCCCGATCGGTGATAATCATAAAATCGTCTTCATCGGTAACCTGCAATACTCCCACCACCGGCCCGTTTCTATCGGTGGTCTTAATGGTGATGATCCCCTTACCGGCCCGGCCCTGTTCCCGGTACTCTTCCGTCCGGGTCCGCTTGCCGAATCCATTTTCCGTAACGGTCATGATCGTCCCTTCTCGGGACAGGACTTCCACGCCCACGACCCAGTCGGCCGGGCTCAAACGGATACCTTTCACTCCCTGGGCCATTCTTCCCATCTCCCGGATATCTTTTTCTTTGAAGCGAATGGACAAGCCGTCCCGGGTTCCCAGAAAAATATCCCGATCCCCACTGGTCACATCGGCGGCTATCAATTCATCCCCTTCCTGAATGTGGGTGGCAATAATACCGCCGGATCGGGGCCGGCTGAAGGACATCAAATCTGTCTTCTTGATCATCCCCTTGCGGGTCACCATGATCACCGATTTACCCTCTTCAAAGGAAGGTACGGTCAGGGTAGTGGCCACTTTTTCTTTGGGCTGAAGATTCAAAACATTGACCATGGCCTTGCCCCGGGCCAGTCGACCGGCCTGGGGAATCTCGTGGACCTTCAGCCAGTAGAGCCGCCCCAGATTGGTAAAGAACAAAAAGTAATCATGAGTGGAGGCTATAAAAAGATGTTCGACAAAATCATCTTCCTTGGTCTCCATACCGGTGATGCCCCGTCCTCCCCTTTTCTGACTGCGGTAGAGACTGACGGGGTTCCTTTTGATATAGCCGCTGTGGGAAATGGTCACCACCATATCCTCTTCCACAATCAGGTCTTCCAACTGGATCTCGGCGGTATCTTCAATAATCTCCGTGCGCCGATCATCCCCGTAGCGGTTTTTTATGTCGATCAATTCCTCCCGGATTAAATTCAGGATCAGGGCTTCGCTGGACAGTATTTGCTTCAGCCTTTCAATGGTCTTGATGATTTCCAGGTAATCCTGCTGAATCTTTTCCCGCTCCAGGTTGGTCAAGCGCTGCAGACGCATCTCTAAGATAGCCTGGGCCTGGGTTGCCGAAAAGGAAAAAGTACTGATGAGCTGAGACTTGGCCTCGGCCGGATTTTTAGCCTTGCGGATCAAGGCGATGACCTCATCCAAGTGATCCAGGGCGATCTTCAACCCCTCCAGGATATGGGCCTTTCTTTCGGCTTCTTTTAATTCAAAGGCCGTTCTCTTACGAATGACTTCTTTTCGGAAATCGAGGAAAAGGACCAGCATGGTTTTTAAATCCATGATCCTGGGCCGGTTATTGACGATGGCCAGGAAGATGATCCCGAAAGTCACTTCCATGGGAGTAAATTTATAAAGCTGATTTAGAATGACCTCGACGATTTCATCCTTTTTCAATTCTATGACGATCCTCATCCCCTCCCGGTCGGATTCATCACGGATATCCTGGATGCCCTCTATCTTTTTTTCTTTAACCAACTCGGCGATCTTTTCAATCAACTTGGCCTTATTGACCTGATAGGGTAACTCAGCAATAATGATGCTTTCCCGGCTTTGCTGTTTTCTTTTCTCGATTAAAGCGCGGGCCCTCAGTTTGATAATTCCCCTCCCGGTTCGATAGGCCTGTTGAATACCATTCGTTCCATAAATAAACCCTGCTGTTGGAAAATCGGGCCCGGGGATCAGGCCGATCAATTTTTCGATGGGGAGGTCGGGATTATCAATTAGGGCCAAGAGTCCATCGACGATTTCCCTTAAATTGTGGGGAGGGATATTGGTAGCCATACCCACGGCAATGCCCGATGAGCCATTTACCAGTAAATTGGGAATCCTGGTGGGTAAAATCGCCGGTTCGTCTAAGGAGCCGTCGTAATTAGGAATAAAATCGACCGTCTCTTTATCCAGGTCATCCAGGAATTCGTGGGCCAGCCGGGTCATGCGAATTTCGGTATAACGCATGGCCGCCGGCGAATCACCGTCCACGGAACCGAAGTTTCCCTGTCCGTCGACCAGGGGATAACGAAGGGAGAAATCTTGGGCCATCCTGACAATGGTGTCATAAATGGCTGCATCCCCGTGGGGATGATACTTACCCATCACATCTCCGACAATACGGGCTGATTTCTTATAGGGCTTGTTATATTCATTGCCCATTTCCCTCATGCCAAAGAGGATCCGGCGATGAACCGGTTTTAATCCATCCCGGATATCGGGCAGGGCCCGTCCAATGATGACACTCATGGCATAATCCATATAAGAGCGTTTGATCTCGTCTTCGATATTGGTTGGAAGTTCCTGAGAATCTAAGGTCATTAAAGGTCCTTGCTTAGAATCCAGAAGTCAGAATCCGGAATCCAGAAGAAAACGGTATCTCTTTTACCATTGTTACCCTTCTGAATTCTGGCTCCTTGTTCCAGGATTCCAATATTTCAAATGTATTAATTATAGTTGATTTCTATTGCCTATTGCCTAAAGCCTATTGGCTGTTTTTAAATATCCAACTCCCTGACTTCCAGGGCATTTTGATAAATAAAGTCACGACGAGGCTCCACCTGGTCTCCCATCAGGATGGTAAAAATCTGGTCGGCTTCGACCATATCTTCCACACGGACCTTCAGCAGGGTCCGGTGTTCCGGATCCATGGTTGTTTGCCAGAGCTGTTGGGGATTCATTTCTCCCAACCCCTTATATCTCTGAATGGTCAATCCTTTTTTTCCTTCTTCCAGGAAAAATTGGAGCAACTCTTTGGGGTTTTCTATCTTATGGGTCTCTTGGTCATTAAGTACCGTAACCGGAAATGACCGGTACCAGGGAAGCTCTTTTCTTAATCGCCGCAAATTTTGAAAATCGGCCAGGGCCTGAAGATTCCAATCCACCACAACCTTTTCCTTTCCCCCGGGTTGATCCAGAATCGGCATAGAATAGGCCTGATGTTCTTCATCCAAGGTCAGATCCCCGGTGAAAATGCCTTTTTTTTGAAACCGTTTTTCCAGGCTTTTCATATATTGCCGGTCTTTTAAGCGCTCTTTGGTGATCCCTTCTTCTTCGACGATTATTTCCAAGACCTCCACCGGAAAACCTTTATTTTCCAGTTTATTCTGAAAAAGTTGATACTGTTTTAATTTCTCCAGAAAAAGTCTTAAGCCCTCCCCTTCCAAGGCCTTATCCATATTTTTAAAAAGGAGGCTTTTTCGAAGAAGACCCCTCTGACTTAAATATTTTTCGAACTGCTCATCGGCTTTAATATAGGATTCTTCTTTTCCTGAAACAACCCGATAGAGGGGGGGTTGAGCAATGTATAAAAAACCTCTCTCGACGACCTGGGGAAGCTGCCGATAAAAGAAAGTCAACAGCAAGGTTCGAATATGGGACCCATCCACATCGGCATCGGTCATGATAATGATCTTATGATAGCGCAATTGCTCGAGTTGAAAGTCTTCCCCTCCCACTCCGGCCCCCAGAGCGGTAATGATGTTTTTAATTTCGTTATTTTCAATCATCTTGTCGAATCGAGCTTTTTCGACATTCAGAATTTTACCTCTCAAGGGCAGGATGGCTTGAAATTTTCTATCTCTCCCTTGTTTGGCTGAACCTCCGGCCGAATCTCCCTCGACGATATACAATTCACAAAACTTGGGGTCCCGTTCCTGACAATCGGCCAATTTTCCCGGCAAGGAGGTATCGACCAGAGCCCCCTTTCGTCTAGTCAACTCCTTGGCCTTGCGGGCCGCCTCCCGGGCCCTGGCCGCTTCCGTTACTTTCATCAATATATTCTTAGCAACGGTTGGGTTTTCTTCCAGATAGGCGCTCAGTTCTTCATAGACCAGGTTTTCCACCAACCCCTTGACATCACTGTTCCCCAGTTTGGCTTTGGTCTGCCCTTCAAATTGGGGTTTGGGTAATTTGACGCTGATGATCGCCGTCATCCCTTCCCGTACATCTTCGCCGCTGACCTTTTCCCGCAGGGCCTTGGGAAGGTTTTCCTTGGTGGCATACTGGTTAAAACAACGGGTGATGGCGGTCTTAAAGCCGCTCAGGTGGGACCCTCCCTCCCGGGTATTGATGGTGTTGGCATAAGAAAAGATTTTTTCCTGATAGGAATCATTGTATTGAAATGAAACCTCGATAATGACATCCCCCCGCTGGCCCGAAATATAGATGGGTTTAGGATGAACGGGTTCTCGGTTTCTATTTAAATATTCGACAAAGGAATTAATGCCTCCCATATAAAAAAATTCATTTTTCTTCGAGTCCCGTTCATCTTCTATGGTAATACGAACCCCTTTGTTTAAAAAGGAAAGTTCTCTTAATCGCTGGGATAAAATATCATAGCTAAAAACGGTAGTTTCAAATATCGATCCGTCGGGTTTAAAGTGAACCTTCGTCCCAGTCCTTTTGGTGGTCCCGGACATCTCTAAAGGAGTAACCGGATTGCCTTGTTCATATTTTTGATAATAAACATTGCCGTTTTTTCTCACCTCCACTTCCAAATACTCGGAAAGGGCATTGACCACGGAAACCCCGACTCCATGCAGCCCTCCGGATACTTTATAGGTCTCATTATCAAATTTCCCCCCGGCATGGAGTTTGGTCATGACCACTTCCAGGGCTGGTTTTTTTTCAGTCTTATGCATATCAACCGGTATGCCCCGCCCATTATCTTCGATAGAGATACTTTCATCGGAATGGATCACAATATCGATCCGGTTGCAAAAACCGGCCAGGGCTTCATCAATACTGTTATCGACGACTTCATACACCAATTGATGCAGACCTTCAGTCGACGTATTTCCAATATACATGGAAGGTCTTTCCCGGACCGGGGCCAATCCTTCCAATACCTTTATTTGATCCGCTCCATAAGTACTCATAGGACTACCTTTTCTTTGATCTTTCTAGACCGTGAATAATATTAATTTCCCTTAATACGGTCTGACTAATGTTTTTTAGTTTTTATTTATTAAGTTATTCAAGAGAGTCTTGGATAACTCACAAATTCCTCGATTCCGGTTAAAGCCGGCAATCAGGATAAGTTGAAAAGACTGGATTCCGGCATTCCGCCGGAAAGACGACAAAAGACTTTTTAAGAGGCTAAAAGGGGATTAAGGATTGTCCCCGGACTCATCCGTAAGCTTCATAGGCATGATCAGAGCCAGAAACCCCGGTTCTTTCTCTCCGCTTAATAAAGCGGGAGTAACCGATTCATTGAATTCCAGAATAACATTTTCGCTTTCCATAACCTGAAGGGCGTCAATAAAAAACCGGGCATTGAATCCTACGACTAAATTACTCCCCTTATACTCCAGAGGTATACTTTCTTTGGCTTCACCAATCTCCGGATTAACCGACAGGATTTCCAAATTACCTTTAGTCAGGGAAAATTTGACCCCTTTATATTTATCCGACGAGAGAACGCCCATCCTTTTCATGGTATCCATCAGATTATTTTTTGGAATAGTGACCACCTTTTCCTTTTTCTTCGGCAAGACCAAGGTATAATCAGGAAAATTGCTTTCTAATAATCTCATGATCATTAAGGTTTCCTCTTTTTTAAAAACGCCAAAGGACTCCTTAAATCCAATTTGTATCGGACCTGGTTTTTCCAAAATTTTTAATATTTCGGTTACGGCCTTTCGAGGTAACAGAACGCCTTTAGGAAAAACTCCCTCCCCTAACGGTTGAATTTCTTTATCCATAAGGGTTAACCGGCGACCATCGGTGGAAACCATTCGAAGAATATTCTTTCCTTCTTTATCGATATATTCGAAGTAGATCCCCGATAAGTTATACCGTCCTTCATCCATTGATACAGATATAATGGTTTTTTGGATCATGTCCCCCAGCAAGGAACCGTCCAGAGTTATCATCTGTTTTAAATCGATATCCGGCAAGGGAGGGAAATCTATGGCTGGAAGACCGGAAATCGTAAACTGGGATCCTTGACAGGAGATAAAAAGCTTATTATTTTCCTTTAGTTTTATAAATATCTCTTCGTCCGGAAACTCCCGGATAATTTCAAAAAATTTTCGAGCTAAAATCGATATACCACCGGCATTAATGATGGTTGCCGGACATTTTAACCGTATTCCCACTTGTAGATCAGTGGCTATAAGTTGAATGCCATCCCCATCGGTTTCGATAAGGACATTGGAGAGAATGGGCATGGAACTTCTTTTTTCTATTATTCCCTGAACCATTTGTAGACCGTCGAAGAGGGATTGTTTTTGGATCGTCAATTCCATAACGACATTCTCCTTTTTTCTTATATTATTTTTCTTTATAAATTATTAGTAAATGTATTAAGATGACTCAATACTGGAATAAGTAGTATAAGGTATAAAAATGATTATTAAAAATTACAAAAAATTAAATTAATAACTAATTTAATAAGCCTTGAAATAAGAAACAAAAAAAGATGCCCTTTATTAAAAATAGAAAGGCTTTTGGCCTGTTTTAGACTTACTATTCAATATCACTGTTTAATTAGGAAATATTAATATAATTTACTGATTCCTCAAAGAAACTTGTCTTTATACTATATAAGACGGTATAGAAAAAAGCAACCTAAAAAAATTATTCAAAAGCTCCTTTGGGAATAAGTTTTCCTGCTTTTCTTAAAAGAAAAACAGGGCTCTTGAGGACGATATCTGAAAGGGGAAAAATAATAAATTATGGAAGACAAAAAAGTCATTTTTAATCCGGATAAAATAGAAATAACCGTGCCCCAGGGAGAAAATTTATTAAGGGCGGCTATGAAAGCCGGGGTTCATATCAATGCTTCCTGTGCCGGTGAAGGGGTCTGCGGAAAATGCCGGGTGATTATAGACCGAGGGGATGTGGAAAGTGTAAGGACGGAAAAAATTACTCCGGAAGATTTTGCCTTGGGTGTTCGACAGGCATGTAAAACAAAAATTATCAGTGACTTAGAAATCACAATCCCCATGGAATCCCAGTTGGACCGTAAAGTGTTGGGCAGAGAAAGGCCCAGATCGGGAACCTGGCAGGTGATTTCAGAAATCAAGATCGAAGACTTGATTGTCGATGGTAAATTTCAACCCCCTTTTGAAAAAAAATACCTGGAAATTTCGCCACCTACCATATCTGACAATATAAGTGATCTTTCCCGGGTTATTCGTTCCCTAAAACAAACCCATGGCATTCATAACTTAATGGTTGATTTTTATACGATTCGAAAATTAGCTACCGTCCTTAGGGAAGGCAATTGGAAGGTAACAGTAACGATTGGAAATCCTAGAAAAAAAAGTCGAAGAACTGAACTAGTAAATATTGAACCCGGGGATACTACCCATCAAAACTATGCCGTGGCCATCGATATTGGGACAACTACTGTCTGGGGGCAATTATTGGATTTGAATACTGGCGATATCCTGGCCCAACAGGTCGAGTATAATGCCCAGATCAGTTACGGGGAAGATGTTATCTCCCGTATTGTCTATGCCCAGAAACCGGAAGGTCGTCAAAAAATGAAAGACCTGGTGGTTTCTACTATTAATACCATTATCAAGGAATTACTTAAAAAACACAAGGTGTCCCCGGATGGGATAACCCATATCACCTTGGCGGGCAACACCACCATGACCCATTTGTTTCTGGGTATAGAACCCCGATACATCCGGGAAACCCCTTATACCCCTCCTATGAATTATATCCCGCCCATTCGGGCTAAAGAGGTGGGGATTAACCTGGGGGATCATGTTCAGGCCTATTTGTTTCCCTCCATTGCCAGCTATGTGGGGGGGGATATCATTGCCGGGGTCATGGGATCGGGGATGTCCAGGCAGGAAAAATTGACCCTGTATATTGATCTGGGCACCAATGGCGAGATTGTTATCGGAAATTCGGAATGGATGACCTGTGCCGCCTGTTCTGCCGGCCCGGCCTTTGAAGGCGGGGGGATTAAACACGGGATGAGGGCCACGGAAGGGGCCATTGAAGATTTTAATGTCAATCCCAGCACCTTTGAACCCATGCTTCTGACTATTGGAATGAAAAAACCCAAAGGGATTTGTGGTTCGGGACTAATCAATATCGTAGCCGGGTTGCTCGAATCCTGTGTTCTGGATCAAAACGGAAAATTCAAACATGGACTGAAAACAGACCGAATAAGAGAAGGAAGCGATGGCCTGGAATACGTTCTGGCCTGGGCCCAGGATACCCAGATCAGCCGAGATCTGGTCATTACCGAGGTGGATATTGACAATCTGATCCGGGCCAAAGGGGCCATGTACGCCGGCTATATCACATTGTTAAGTGAAGTAGGTTTGACTATGAATGACTTGGAAGAGGTTATTATCGCAGGAGGATTTGGAAATTATATCAACATTGAAAAATCGATTACTGTCGGGCTGCTGCCTGATCTGCCTTTAAATAAATTCAAGTTCATCGGCAACGGGTCCTTGTTGGGTGCCCGCCTGATTTGTCTCTCCAATATTCTTCGAACCGAGGTAAAAAGGATATTTAATAAAATTACGAATATAGAGTTAAGTGAAAACCATAATTTTATGAATCATTACATAGCCTCCCTTTTTCTTCCTCATACCGATCAAAAACTCTTTCCCCGGGTTTTTGAAAGGATAAATTGTATGGAAAAAAAAGTGAGTGAGGCAGAGAGGAATTGAAAGATGAGTTACACAATTGCTTTAGCGGGAAAAGGGGGGACCGGGAAAACGACCATGGCGGGTCTTTTGATTCGCTACATGGTGGGAAAGGGTCTCAAACCGGTGTTGGCCGTCGATGCTGATGCCAATGCCAACCTGAATGAGGTCCTGGGTGTCGAGGCCCGCCAAACTATCGGAGATGCCCGGGAAGAAATGAAAAAAGGCGGCTTGCCGGGTATGACCAAAGATATTTTCATGGAAATGAGGATTCAGGAATCTTTGGTGGAGTCTGAAGGGTTTGATCTGATCATTATGGGCCGGCCGGAAGGCCAAGGCTGTTATTGTGCCGCCAACAACCTCCTGACCGAATTTATAGAAAAATTATCTCAAAATTATCCCTATATGGTGGTGGATAACGAGGCCGGCATGGAACATATCAGCCGGCTGACCACCCGGGAGATTGATGTCTTATTGATCGTTTCCGACAGCTCCCGCCGGGGCCTCCAGGCTGCTGTTCGAATTGGAGAATTGACCCGGGAATTGGGGTTGAAGATAGAAAAAAGATTAGTCATCATTAACCGGGCCGAAAAAGAAGATCTTTCTGAAATCAAGGATTGGGAAACCTTACTGAATGACCAGGGTTTAACCCTTTTAGGGATTGTCCCCAAGGATGAACTGATTTATGAATTCGACAAAGAAGGGAAGCCCACCAGTACCCTTCCGGAAAATTCCCTGGCCCGGTCGACAGCCTTTAAGTTGTTTGATTCTTTATTTTAAATTGTTTCGCTTATGATAATCTCGTAAAAAGTTGCCGAAACCCCCATTAAGTCATTCCGGTCCCGCATCAAGTGCGGGATAGACTCCAGTCGGAATCCAGTGTTTTTAAGTAATTATAATCTCCTGGACCCCGGCTTTCGCCAGAGGGGTGACGACTTTTTACGAATCCATCTTAACAGACCCTTAATAACACCAGAAAAGACCTCACAGCTAAAACAATTCAAACCTGCAATGAACGATTATCTTCTGCTAAAATCCGCCAGGGTCCCTTTATATTTTTCAAGCTTTTTCTCGTCCAGTTCGATGCCGATGCCCGGTCTCTCCGGAGGGATCAGGTCACCGTCCTTCCACTCGAAGGGTTCCTTGACGATGTCATCGAAGAAATCCCTGGATTTGTAAATGCTCTCCTGAACCAGAAAGTTGGGTATGTTGGCATCGATCTGCAGGGCGGCGGCGGTGATGACCGGCCCTCCCCAGACATGGGGGGCCATGAGCACGTAATAGGCTTCGGCCATGGAGGCGATCTTTTTGCAGGCCGTGATTCCTCCGCAGCTTCCCAGATCGGGCTGGGCCACAGCGCAGGCCCCGGCCTCGAAAAGTTTTTGAAAATCATGAATGGTGACCAATCTTTCGCCGGTGGCGATGGGGATGGTCGTACTGGCGGCCACCCGGGCCATTTCCTTAAAATTTTCCGGCGGGCAGGGCTCTTCCATCCACAAAGGGTCATATTTTTCAACCCTTTTGGCCAGGCGTCGGGAGACGGCCGGGGTGATCTGCCCGTGAGTGCCGATGCATATATCGGCCCTGTTGCCCACCGCCTGGCGGACCTTCTCCACAGCCCTTTCCGCGTGATCATACTCGGCCATGGTTATTTCCCAGGGGGCCAAGGGCATTCGTCTTAACCCGGCCTGGTGCAGGGGATCGAATTTGACCCCGGTAAATCCCGCCTCCACCATCCCGGCCGCCGTTTCGGCCAGCCCGTCGGGGTTGGTGAACCAATCCAGGGTGGCTTCCAGGAGATTGTCTTTTTTCAGGTCGAAGAGGTAGGTGTAGCTCCTGATCCGGTCTCTGAATTTACCCCCCAGCAGGTTGTACACCGGGGTGTTGTAGTATTTGCCGCAAATATCCCACAGGGCGATGTCAAAGGCGCTGATCAGTCCGACGGTCAGATAATCCGGATGTTGGGCGGTCAGGTTGGAATAAAGATAATGGTAAAGCGTTTCCCGGTTGATCGGGTCTTGGTCTTTCAGGTAAGTGTCGAAAATATTCTCCACCATTTTCTCGTAGCCATTTTCAAGCCCGTATAGGCTCCAGAGAACCGCGGTCTCCCCCCAGCCGGAAATTCCCTGGTCAGTTTCCAGCTTGAGAAAAAACCATAAAAATCCTCCCCAATTGGGGGGCTCGGTTTTTACAACATATGGCTTAACATTTGTCAGTTTCATGGTCGTCCTTTCTTAAGATGATGAGAAACCCTAAAGACATGACCAAATCGTCCTTTTAACCAGAGCCCGGGCGATCGGGACCATATAACCATTGTGGGCCAAGGGTTTGGCTCCAGCCACGGCGGACTCTGCGGCCTCCGTGGCGATTTTTTCGTTTAGCGGTTTTCCGATCATACCCCTTTCGGCGTTGACCGGCCGGTATGGTTTTACAAAGACAGCGTTCAGACAGATTCGGGCTTCTTCGACCTTTTGATCTTTCAAGGTGATCGCCACAGCGCAGTTAACGATAGGAAAATCAATGGACTTCCTAAGGGCGAATTTGCTGAAGGCGCTTCCGGTGCCAGGGGCCGGAGTCGGAATATCGATCTCCAGGACGATCTCGTCCTTTTCCAGGATCGTGGTCCCGGTTATACTCACCCGAAAGAAGTCTTCAGCCGGGACGGTTCTCTTGGTCGTCCCGATGCGGCTGTTGAGGGCGATCAAGGCCGGGGCGGTATCACTGGGGTGCACGGCATAGCACCCTTCTTCCACGCTGCCGCCGAAGATGGAGTGATAGCGGTTGTCTCCATCAATGGCATAACAACGTCCGCCGCCTTTTCTCAGACAGGGGAAACGATTGTCCGGAGTTCGGTAGTACCAGCACCTTATATCCTGGCAGATATTCCCGGCCAGAGTGCCCATCTCCCGTATATGGGGAGAAGCGGTCTTTCTGGCCGCCAGAGACAGGGCAGTAAATTTCTCTTTCACCACAGGATGGGTGGCTATATCCTCCAGGCGGGTCAAGGCGCCTATCGTCAACCCCTCCGGGCCTTCCCGAATAAAATCCAGTCCGGGGATAGACTTAATATTGATGACCGCTTCGGGATAGTAGGGCAGGATCCTGTCTTTCATCTTTCCCAGCAGATCGGTTCCTCCGGCAATGAGCTGGGCCCTTCCCTGATATCTTTGAAGGATTGAAACCGCCTCGTTCGTAGACTGGGCATTGATATGAACGAATTTTTTCACGGATTCCCTCCTAAACCTTTCCCAAGGCCTTGAGGATTCGGTTTGGTGTAATCGGGAAGTCATCGATCCACACCCCAAGGGCGTTATAAACCGCCGGGCCGACCAGGGCAGGCACCACAGTGCCAATATCCTCCCCGATGCCCACTACCCCATAGGGGCCGTAACCCATGCCGGTCTCCACCAGGATCGTGTCGATTGGGCCTTCGATATCCAGGATAGTGGAGATCTTATAATCCAGAAGATTCCCGTTGAGCATAACCCCGGTCACCGGGTCGTAAATGACCTCCTCGGTCAAGCCCCGGCCCACACCCATATAGGTTCCGCCGTACTGCTGTCCGTTACAGGATAAGGGGTTGATGGCCTTGCCCACGTCATTGACATTGACCACCTTGGTAACGATGACCTCACCGGTTTCAGGATCGACCTCCACCTCCATGAAATGGGCCTGACGACAGAACTTGGTATAGATATGCTCGGGATTATAAGTTCCGTCCTGGACATGATATCCGTAAGCGAAGAGCGGGAGAGAAAAAGCGGTTCGTACACCCAGGTTCTCATTATCGCTCATGGGACCGGCACCGGTGGAGGGCCCGACGAATTCGGCCAAGGTGATCCTTTTTGAAGGATCTTTCTTCAGAAAGATTACACTGTCCCGCATATCCAGATCTTCGGCTTTGGTCTCAGGAAAGAAAGAAGGAAAACTGCCCCGTTGGGTTTGGGCAACGGGACCGGCAGCAGCTTCCAGGATCTGCTGTTTGAGGATACGGGCGGCATTGCGAACGGCAAAACCGTTGATGGCCATATTGGTTGAGGAATCCGGAGTCATTCGGAAGAAACCGGGATCAATCCGGGGGTTATAGAAGACATCCGTCAGTTTCATCCCCAACTCATCGGCAGCTATGCGGCAGTAAGAATTCTCGGCGTCCACCCCGTTGTCACAGCCCATAGCCAGGATGGAGGCCGCGCCGTCATTTCTCTCAATGCGGATGGCCATCTCACTCGAACCGCCCGAATCGTCCCATTCGTGGGCGAAGGTGAAGGCCAGCCCATGCATCCGGCCATTGGCCAGACGTTTGCTACCCGGCGGGTGCCACTTTTTCTCCCAGTCTATGGCCGCCTTACCATTCTCAATACATTCCCGCAGACTGTCTCTCACCACAAATCCGCGTTCTTTTTTTTGTTGATTCAACCATTCCGGGCCATGGCCGAAGGCCCCGTCATTTTTTAAGGCCACCTCCGTCGGGTCCAGATTCAAGGCATTGGCCATATGGTCAAAGACCAAGGTCTGGGTATGGGTGTTGGCATTCTGTTCACACCGGGTGGGGACATTAGGCCCCTTGTTGGTCAACACGGTCAGCATCTTTCCGTATAAATTAGGAATTCGGGTATTTTCCAGCAGGTGTTTAAGAAAATGAAAAACCGGCCATTGCTGATTAGCCAGCACGGCCCTTCCCTCAACCGCAGTAATGGTGCCGTCTTTTTTGGCCCCTACTTTGAGAGTATAGGTGCCTTCGTCCATCTCTCCGCCGAAAAAATCCTCTCGCCGGGTAAAGGTCCATTTGATCGGCCTCCCGGTGCGCCTGGACAGCAAGGCAGCGCAATAATGGCCGGCAAAATTCCAGTTGACCTGGCTCCAACCTCCGAAGCTGGCCCCCTGGTAAAGGCAATGAACTTGGATTTTGTTCATGGGAACGCCCCCGAACCAGGAAGCAATAACCCTTTTGGCAATATGGGGCCGCTGTTGTTTGACCCAGACTTCGGCCATATCGCCGTTCCAGCGAAAGACCCCGCAGGGGCGCTCAGGCCCAATCCAGGTATGGAGGCGTCGTTCGGAACGAAATTCAACGATCTGATCGGCTTCGGCAAAGCCTTTTTCAATATCGCCCTGTTTGATGTCCGAAAACGTCTCGCCCAGCAAAAGTTCGTTATAGTGATTCCCAAATGAGAAAACCTCCGGATTGGCCAGGGGTGCCTCCGGTTTCAGGGCCTCCTCCGGATCCAGGACAAAGGGGCGGACTTCCCATTCCAGCTCGATGAGCCGCAGGGCCTGTTCGGCAATATCCTCCGTATCGGCTGCCACGGCCGCTCCGCATTCCTGCCCCTGAAAATAAACGATACCGGGAAGCACAATTTCGGCCTGTGGCACATGTCCGCCCAAGTCGGCGGTCTCGGGCAGTTCGGGATCATCATAGCGCAGAATGGCCCGGACGCCGGGAAAATCCCGGGCCCTGGTCGTATCCATTTTTAATATTTTAGCATGAGGATAAGGCGAGGTCAGGAATCGCAAGTGGAGCATTCCGGGCAACTGGACATCCATGGTATAGTCGGCCCGCCCACCAGCCTTGTGAAGGCCATCCACCCGACGCGGGCCTCGCTGGCCGATATGGACATACTCTTTCCGGGGGTATTTGTCGGCCCCCAGGTTGTCGAACATCTCCTTCATTCGGGAGATCTCTTCAGACATCTTCTTTTCCTTCCCGCTCTTTAATAAAATCCTGAACAGCAATCGGATGCTGCGGGTAGGTGCCGCAGCGACAAAGATTGCCGGCCAATGCCTCCCGGATTTCCCGGTCAGTGGGATTTGGGTTCTTATCCAGCAGGGCCTTGGCCGTGACCACGAATCCGGGAGTACAATAACCGCATTGCATGGCATGGTGTTCGGCGTACTTTTCTATCAGCTTGGGATGGGCGGCAGCCACACCTTCCACCGTTTCGATTACGGCACCATTGCATTCGATGGCCAGGGTCATGCAGGAGAGAATGGCCCGGCTGTTCATGATGACCGTACAGGAACCACAGGCCCCTCGATCGCAGAACATCTTGGCCCCGGTCAAGCCCAACCGGTCATGAATGACCTGGTACAGGGTCCACTCCGGTTCAACTATGATCTCGTAGGGTTGACTGTTGACAGTCAGCCGGATCAGCCCTTCCGGCTCGGGGACAGGTTCTGTCTTGTGCTCGGCCAGGACATGGATTTTCAAGGCTTCAAAGGTTTCCTGGAGCCGGGAACAATAAGGGCATTGGAAGCGGGCTCCCAGTTCCGAATTTTTCATATCCATAGTTCTCCCCATTCGGATTAAATACTTTTCAGAGTCCTCAAAAATCGTGATTGTGTCAAACGTTGCTCATATTCCTCTTTAAAATACTTCAACGAATCCAGGACCGGTACGGGGACGGATTGACCCAGTCCGCACAAAGAGGCCTGCATCATAGCCGGAGAGAGGGCTTCCAGGGCCGAGAGATCTTCCGCCCGGCCTTCCCCATGGACCAACCGGTTGAAGATCTCCATCATCACCTCAGTGCCTTCGCGGCAGGGGGTACATTTCCCGCAGGATTCCTCGGCAAAAAAAAGAATATTTCGGAAAACCGTATCGATCATGTCCCGGCTCCGGTTAAGGACGATCACCGCCCCTGAACCCAGTACCTGCTCAAAAGCCAAAGGGGTATTCAGCAGCTCGGGGGTAAGATCCTTCCTGAAGCTCCGCCGATCTGGACCGCTTTGATCTCTCGCGCGCCGGCCAGGTCCTCGACCAGTTCCTTTAAGGGGCTGCCCATGAGGAGCTCATAAACTCCCGGCCTTTCCACATCGCCACTGACGGAAAAAACCTTGGTACCTCTGCTTTTCTCCGTCCCCATGGCCCTGAACCAGCCGGCACCGTTCAGCATGATCCTTGGGATGTTCACCAGGGTCTCGACATTGTTGATAATCGTTGGATATCCAAAGAGACCTTTCATTGGCGGGAAGGGAGGTTTATAACGGGGCTCTCCCCGTTTACCTTCGATGGAATCCATGAGGGCCGATTCCTCTCCACAGATATAGGCTCCGGCCCCTTCGACGATCCGAATATCCATATGATTCAGGAACCCGGCCTCTTTAACCTGTAGAAGGATTTGTTCCAGGCCATTCAACAAAAAATGGTATTCAGCCCGCAGATAAAGGTAGGCCCTTTTTGCTCCTATGGCATACCCGGCAATGGCCAGGCCTTCAATAAGAGAAAAAGGGTCCCCGGAAAGGATGGTTCGGTCTTTAAAAGCGCCGACTTCGCCCTCATCGGCATTACAGATCAGGTATTTTTCTTTCCCTTTTGTTTTTCGAGCCAACTCCCATTTCAAGCCACAACTGAATCCCGCCCCACCCCGGCCCAGAAGTTCTGAAGATTTGATCTCATCGATGACCGCTTCCGGGCTTAACTCCTCTTGACATCTTTTCCAGGCCTTAAACCCGTCTGCGGCAAGATAGGTTTTGAGATCTTGGGGATCAATCTTACCCACATTCTTAAGGACGATTCGCGTTTCCGGCACGGTATTCTCCCTAAATATTTTAGGTATATTTCTTTAGGACTTTTGATAGCTTCTCTGGAGTTAAATGCCCATGAACATCGTCGTTGATCAACATGGCCGGGGCCAGGTCGCAGGCCCCGATGCAATTGGTCAATTCAAAGCTGAACCGGCCGTCTTTGGAGACTTCACCGGGTCCGATACCCAAGACCTCCTGAATGCCATTGATAATCATCGGCGAATCCTGCATGTGGCAGGGGAGGCTTTTGCATATACGAATAACATACCGGCCCCGCGGCTTCAGGGATAAAAAGGAATAGAAACTGGATACCCCGAATATTTCGTTATTCGGGAGGTTCAAAGAATCGGATAATTCTTCCAGGGCGGTGGGAGACAAAAAAGACTCTTTAGTTTGTGATTGTTTCAATAATTCGAGCAGGTCTTGACGATTGGGTTCAGACATATGAAGCAGGCTCCCTCTATATTAATTCGTGGGTTTGCTTAAGGCCCCGGTGGGGCAGTAGTCGATACAGATTCCACAATCTCTGCATACTTCTTTTTTTAATGGACCGTCCAGGTCGGTGATGATCTTGGACTGAAAGCCCCGATAAGCGACGCTTAAGACATTCTTTTGGGCGATCTCGTTGCAGGCCCCGACACACCGACGGCAGAGAATGCATTTGGAAAGGTCCCGTCGTACATAGGGATTATCGTCTTCAGGAGGATAATAACGGGGGGCCTCCACTTGAAAGCGGGGAGGCCCGATTTCAAGTTCAGCAGCCAGTTTATGGAGTGTACAGGCTTTGGCATTGATGTCTGCAACACAAGCCCCGGTATGAGCGGTCAGGAGGAGTTCAATAATCGTCCTTCTGGTTTCCAGGACCTTGGGCGAACGGGTATGAACAACCATGCCATTGGAAATAGGCGTATGGCAGGCCGCTATCAGAGTACGGGACCCCGCCACTTCGATCAGGCAGACACGGCAAACACCCGTGGGTTGAAGGTCCGGCGAATGACACAGGGTCGGGATTTTAATATTAACCTGCTCGGCCGCTTGAAGGATGGTCATCCCCACCCGGCCTTTTACTGCGCTTCCGTCGATAGTAAGATGAATATCATTCATAATATTTGAAGAAAAAGGGGATTAATAAATTTTGAGGAAAGGGACAAGCCAACAGTTGCTATCGGTAAAAGACAAGAAGGTCCTTTTTGCCGATTGCCTGTAACTCCCAAGGAATCAAATTCTGCGCTTCAGGACATCCCCCTGGATGAGATGGGTAGCCAGAAATTCCTTGTGGATGGTAGGAGTATAAAATAGTCAAACAATAAGAGTCAAGCATAAAACCTGGCCAAAAATCCTGACTCAAAAGGTCCAGTGATCGCCGGACGTTTCGATATTCATATATGAGAGGCCTTCTTAGAAATAACCCGGAGGTCCGATTTTTTTTGACGAAGTATCCAAGAGGCGTTATTATTGACGCTCTAAAGATCAGGTAAATTTGAATTACGATTCTCACCCTCGGGGGTGTAGAAATTTCAAGGAGAAGCATGGATAAATACCCAACTCCCCCCATGGCCGATTACCAGGATTTAAGGAAGCTCTGCCTGGAAATTGCCATTGCTGTGGGTCCCCCGATTTTCTATACCGAAAAAGAAGAATCCGTCGCACAATCCCGGATCGCTTTTGAAAAAAATGAGACGGTCCAAGAGTGTTTAGGGATTGTGGCTCAGGAAGGATTTTTCGCCGGTCATGCCGAGGTGCATATCCGCAATGTGGCCATTGATGCCGGGGCTATCGTTCTCATTGAAGCCGATGGATCGTCAGCTATAGGGAAAATCGGCCAAAGGCTTTCTTTCCTGGCCCACATAGCCGGCGTTCTTCATGATATCAAGCGGTCACACCCCGAGCATGCCCGTCTCGGCGCCCTTGAAGCCGAAAGGATTCTGAAGCGGTTTGATCTGGAAGAGGTCGAACAGCAAATGATCGTCAAGGCCATTGCCAATCATGAGGCCTTTCAACCGTCTGAACCTCTCGAATCGTCGAATGCCCAACTTCTTTCCGATGCCCTTTATGATGCCGATAAATTCCAGTGGGGGCCGGAAAATTTCACCGAAACCCTCTGGGCCATGCTGGCCTTACGACAGAACGAAAATGTTCCTCTCCTTTTCCAGAGGTTTCCCCAAAGCATGGAAGGCATCGAACGAATCCGCAGCACCTTCCGTTCGCGCACCGGCCAGTTCTATGGGCCCGACTTTATCGACCGGGGTCTGGAAATCGGCCATCGACTTTATGACCAGTATAAAGCTATCCAAGGAGATTGAAATTCTGGAATTCAGGAGCCGGGATTTGTTTATTAAGAGATAATTTCCCAAATCAGTTATCAAGAACCTAACCACTCAGGACAACAAAATCTGAGCCAACTGTTGTTTGTGATAGGCCGGTTCACCCAGAAAATTATAAAGGTAACGGGAAGTCCGTGTGTGTAGGGCCAAAGGGTGCTCCATGGAATAACTGATGCCGCTTATGGCCCGATGTGCCATATTGCAGGCCTGAAAATAAGCCTCACTGGCCACGGCCTTGGCCAAATGAACACTCTTCGGGACCAAGCCCTGGACATCCAGTTTCCACAAGGCTTCATAGGTGGTCCAGCGGGCGGCGTCAACCTGATTGACGATTTCAATAATCAAATCCTGGACACGCTGAAAACGGCCTATGGTCTGTCCGAACTGAATCCTGACCCGGCTGTAATCCACGGCGATATCGAAAACAGCCTGGCAACCGCCGACTTTATAGGCACAAAGAACAGGAATGGAACTCTGGATGCCTTTGATTAAAGGGATCCAGCCGGTATCCTTTTTCCCTAATAAAGCCGAAGGAGGCAACTTGACATTGTCAAATTTCACTTCAAAGTTTCTGCCGATTAAATATCCGGGTAATTTTCGTATCGAAACCCCCCCCGCTTTTTTATCCACTAAAAAAAGCGAAATGATATCGCTGTCATCTCCGGTGCGAAGCGGAACAATAAAGTGTGTGGCCGACAAGGCATCTTGAACAAACAGCTTGACCCCGCTCAGAACAAAATCTCCGTTTTTTTCTTCAGGTCTGATTTTTATGGATCCGGAATTCCACCCATACTCCGCTTCGGTCATGGCCAGGGCCAATACTATTGATCCATCGGCAACCTGAGGTAAAATTTCTTTTTTTTGCTCATCCGTTCCGGCTTCCTGGACGATCAGACTCCCCAAAATTCCTGAGGAAAAATAAGGGCCGGGAAGAGGCCCGGTTCCCAGGGCCTCAAACAGGACCCCGGCGGTAGTCAGGGGATAGCCTGTCCCCCCAAACTCTTCCGGTATAACGATTCCCAGCCAACCCATATCGGCAACTTTTTTCCAAATAACCTCATTGAACCCGGTATCGGAATCATGGAGAGCCATCAGCGTTTCCTTGGATATATCCCGTTTCATAAAATTGATGGCTGCAGTTTTAAGTATCTCTTCACTTTCGGTAAGCCTAATATCCAAATTCATGGGTAATCTCCTTAGAAAAAATTGTTATGGTTAATCCCCTTCTCCTATTGATGAGGGCATCATAAATCATGAAAATTTGATTTGCCGAACTCTTGAAAGAAAAAGGGCATTTTCATGTCCATATTTTGGCTATCTTCCAATCCGCAGCGCCCTGGAGATAACGATTTTCAAGGCCTCCGGGGTGCCACCAGGGGCAATACATAGGCCGCTTCGTTCACAAACTTCAAAAAGGCCTTCCTCCAGAATGAGCTGATCGTCGTTGGTCAGGGCTTGGGGACCAAGAATCCTGGATAGATAGGCGGTCATATTCAAACCCAACATTTTGGTAAACAGGGCGGTTTGGGGTCCGGCATAGGCGGCGCGTTTTCCTGCTCTGGGCAAGGCGGCGTTTCGCATATGAAAAAGCCGCTCTATCTCTCCTCCGATAAAGGTTTCAACCATGTCTCCTTGGAGCATGGGGTTTTGCAGCAGACGGTTTTTTATAACCGGATTGTTTTTACACTGGTCAAGCAATTTATCTACCATATGATTACGTGGAATAAAGGCGGCTCCGGTGCCGGCACGATCGGTATCTCTATCCCCATGTTCAACGGTTAAGGTGGCTGTGGTAACCTTCCAGCCGTCATTGTCCCCGCCGATCAAAAAGGAGTCAGGAATTTTAACGTCATCAAAAAAAACGGAATGTTTAACCCCCGGCGCGCTGTCCGCAGTTTGATAACAGACCTGACCGATAGTGCCCTCGGGAAAAAGGTCCAGTGGGAAAATTTGAACTCCCGCCAGATTAGCCGGGGCCAGAAACATAGCCAGATTCTGATGGCGGGGAGCCTCCATACTACTTCGGGTCAGGAGCAAAAATTGATCGGGTGGGGCGTAAAGGCCCCCGACAAATATTTTATTGCCGTTAACAACGAAATATTCTTTTTCCTTGACCGATCGCAGGGCGTTGGTCTGTTGGTTGGCCTCGTCCGTCCCGGCCTCCGGTTCGGTAAAAAGCTGCCAGGTGACGGCTTCTCCTTTTAGAATGGGGGGCAGTAAACGTTTCTTTTGCTCTTCTGTGGCACAGGCCATAAGGGTAGGGGCAGCGAGTTTCCCTGAGTCGTAAAGGGGTGGCAAGCTCAACCCTATTTCGGCCATTTCTTTATTCAGAACTGCCGATTTATCTCCCCCAAGGCCTCCTCCTCCGTATTCACTGGGAAATATAGGATAGAGCCACCCTTTTTGGCCAAGTTTGCGGCATAGATTGCGGCGCATTTCCCACTGTTCGCGGCTCATCTTAAAAATGCTCCGCGGTCTGACGAGGTCCTTAGGGACGTTCTCCTCCAGCCAGGCGCGAACTTCTTTGGCGAATGCTTCCTGTTCCGCATTGTATTTGTTGGAAAAGTCCATAATGTAATCCTTTCGTTTTTTTTGGGGTTCTGGGCTATCGGATCCCGGTGCCAAATGGAGTCCGATCATCACATAAAATAAGTTCTCTTTATTTCACAAATTTAGATCATTTAGAATCGTTACAAAACTCTGTTAATGAAGTCAATATTTATTTATCCGCAGGAAGTCTATTTATCTTTTGGTTTGACAAGTCGATACTAACAAGATATTTCAGAAATTGTCAAAAATATCAAGGAGAGTCAAAAAAGATTCTGGAGGGAATTAGGATGGCAACCCAACTATTTGAACCGATCAAAATAAATAAATTGAAAATCAAGAACCGCCTGATGCGCTCAGCTACCTGGGATGGGAGTGCGGACGAGTCCGGCGGGATAACGGACCAATCTATCCGCATATACCAACAACTGGGACAAGGGGACATCGGGCTCATTGTTACCGGTTACGCCTTTGTTTCTCATCCGCTGGGACAGGCCAATCCTGGGCAGTACGGAATATACAACGATCAGCTCCTGCCCGGTTGGAAACACCTGGTAAAAACAGTACATGAAAGCGGCGAGAGCAAGATTGCCATGCAGATCGTCCATGCCGGGATCAATTCCCCCTACCTGTTAAGGAAAGGCTATACCCTGCTATCGGTATCAAGAAAACCGGAATTGAGCCGCCCCCATCAGGAGATGTCTGAGAAAGAGATCAAGGGGATAATCAAAGACTTCGCCGATGCGGCGGTACGGGTCCGGGAGGCGGGCTTTGATGCCGTCCAGATCCACGGCGCACACGGCTATTTATTGAGCCAGTTCGTTTCCCCGATTTTCAACCAAAGGACCGACCGCTGGGGGGGCAGTCCTGAGAACCGCCGTCGTTTTCATTTGGAGGTTATCCGGAGAATCCGGAAAGCGGTGGGAAATGATTATCCGGTATTGATTAAATTCGGGGCGGAGGATAACCAGGAAGGCGGCATGCCCTTTTCCGAAGGTCTGGAGACTTGCCGTCAGATGGAAAAAGCGGGGATAGACAGTATCGAAATCAGCACCGGTGTGGGGGAAGGCTCTGGGGCGATTAGCAAAAGTGAATTGAAAAAAGGTGCGGTCGACAAGGTCCTTTTCCGGCAGAACGCGGCGGCGGTAAAAAAGGCCGTGGGCGTGCCGGTTGCGGTGGTCAACGGCATCCGCAGTCTGGAGAAGGCCCAGGAAATTATTGCCAGCAGTGATGCCGATATGATTTCCCTGTGCCGCCCGTTTATCCGCGAGCCGCACTTGATTTCCCGCTGGCTGGCTGGAGATACCCGACCGGCGGCCTGCATCTCCTGTAACCTGTGTTTTCCGATCTTGAGACGGGGTGAGCCGCTGGAATGCGGAGAAGAAAGAAGGCAGAAGGAAAAAGGGAAGAAGTGATTCGGAGTCCAATGGTCAAAGGTAGGGATTGAATTTTGAATGTATAGGTGTTGAGCCATAGACGCTCGTTGGGTTCCGGTATCCGCCTGGCCAAGTCATACCGCGGACCTAAATCGTTCCGATATAATCCATAATCTGTCGGTTGAATAAACTCATCCTAAACCCGTCATTTGGGCGATCGGATGCGGTGATTAGTCGGACGAATCGATGACTCCCTTCAGTTCAGAGAGCGATCTGATCGTAGGAATTCCTTCCTGACAATTTAAGCCGCTGCGGTTCAGCCATATCCCCCGTAGCCCGGCCGAGAGACTGCCTTGGGCATCTGCATTTAAACTGTCGCCGATATGCCAGGACTCTGAAGGACTAACTTTTGCGGCCCGACAGGCTTCAAGGAAGATTCTCGGATCTGGTTTTGCTATGCCGAGTTCCTCGGAGATTATGACTGTCGAAAATCGGTCCATAAGGCCCGTATGGATAAGCTTTCGTCTTTGCTGAAAGGCCTGGCCATTGGAGATGATCCCCAGTCTGGTTCCCGCCAACTGGTCCAGACAAGATTCCACGTCAGAGAATAGGGTCCAATTCTTTTCATAGTAATCAAGGTAGGTTTCAAAGAGTGTATCTGCTTCTGCGTCGCTCAGAATAAGGTGATGGGCGAAGAGTTCCTTCAGCCGTTCTCGTCTTTGGCCTTGAAAAGACAACTCCCCCGACAGATACCGGCGTGTGTGCTTTTCCGTGGCCACTCGCCAACGGGTCGCAAACTCCTCGGGGGATACAGGAAAGACATCTTCGTGAAGCCGATGGAATTCCATAGCCGCTGTCCACTCCGCCCTTCGGTTATCAAGAAGTGTGTCGTCAATGTCGAAGAAGATCATCATCAACTTTCAGGACACAAGGTCCTGGTTGAGCCGAAGCCTGCAGTTCGGGTGTTTGGCAACAAAGCTCGATTAAAGGACCTTATCCATTTTCCTTCAAGATTCTCGTGTCTTATCTGCTTTTCTCCAAAATGGTATTCAACGGCCCGAAGAACACCTTCGTGACTTACCGC
Source organism: uncultured delta proteobacterium (assembly GCA_963790475.1). Classification (GTDB taxonomy): domain Bacteria; phylum Desulfobacterota; class RBG-13-43-22; order RBG-13-43-22; family RBG-13-43-22; genus RBG-13-43-22. Next base: position 90,931 of record CAWBOS010000006.1, read on the forward strand.
AAGGATGGGACCAGACCACGAGGACAAGCTGCATAGTCCTTGAAGAACTCTTTCCAAAAAATTGGGCCAGGCTTCTCCGCCAGGTATGTCGATGATCTGACCGGCTCGCCACCTATCCAAGAGACCTGGAAACCGAATGCCAATTTCTTGAGAGGTGAGGCCGCAGATATCCCCGGATTGGCGTTCTTTCAACTCTGGAAGCGGGGGAGCCAAGTCAATTCCCAATTCACTGGCCATGATTGCCGCCGTTTCCCGTGCACGTCTAAGATCAGAACTGGTCACTGACCGGAAGCCCATTTCCTTCAATCTTGAACTGGCCTTTTGGGCCTGCCGACGTCCCAGGTCCGTCAGGGGCGGGTCTGCCTGTCCAGCCCACCTGTGCTCGTCATTCCATGTCGATTGACCATGCCGCACCAGATAGATTTCGGTCATTTGGTTACCAAACCGGTCAGCATCGATAATGATATGTCGACAGGAAAGAGGATTGTTTGGCCGGTTTTTCCAGCGTTGCGCAGGTCGGCTTCAATTTGGACTTTGCCCTTCGCGTACTCTTCCGAAGAAAGAAGAGTCAGTTGAGAGGTGAACTCCTTGGTCAAAGAAAGAACTTCGTCCCCGCGCTTATCGTTAAGAATATGTTCCCCTACTGACCATTGAATTTTTCCAAACCCGGTGGCAATCATCCAGTCAGTAATGGCCCCCGGGGAAGGATAGCGCTTTAGGTCCGCCTCACGGGTTCCCGGAAAATAGTCATAAATGAACCAACGGTCCTTCAAGGGGTGGGGATTCATGCCTATCACTGCCAGAACTCCATTCTCCTTAAGAACCTTATAAGCCTCCGCTATGAAGGCTGAAGGATATTTGAAGTGATGGAGGGCGTTGACACAATACACCATATCAAAACTATTGCTTTGGAATGGTAATAGACTCGCGTCTCCCTGAATGAGAGAGAATTTCCCCTTCTGTTCAACAGCCTTTCGAAGCATGCCAGGAGATGGGTCTAGGCCGACAACCCGGGCCTTATCCTGTAAAATGCCCAGCCAATGCCCGGTGCCGCAACCGACTTCAAGGACTCTTTCGGCGTCCGTTTCATGAACGAGATTCAGCAGCTTTGAAGCAATCCCCTCCGGCCTGTAGGCACCACTTTTGTACCTCTCGTTGTAGCTGGCGGCTACCTCGTCATAGTCGATGCCTTTCAGCGGCTTATCTTGCATCATGGTCACAAGATCCAAGCTAGCTGGAATAGGTTTTTTTGTGTTTTCGGGTTGAGAATTTTGATCTCCTTTTTTTCTCAGTTTGTTGTTTTTTATAAAAAACTAAAAACTCTTTGGGGGAAAAGACTTTGGTACCTTGACATAGGTCGACGGGGAAATGCTTTTGATTTCCTGTAACAAGACAAGTTGCCTGACTGGCTAGGGCAACTTCGAGAAATGGCTCATCGTCTGGATCAGGGAGCGAATGGTTCAAAGGGGAGGATGCAATTGTCTGGCCACGATATATAATATAATCAAGGAGAGAAGCCACCTTTTCTTCTTCAAACATAAACTTCGGTCTTCGCAAAACCTCATTGTATTCCAACAGAATTCGAGCATCAAAAGAAAGCGTCAATTCGCCGGAGGAAATCATGCGGACAATTTCCCCACTAGCCCCGAAGGGTGATAAAAGACCCGCTACCAGAACATTGGTGTCTATGACAAGGTCCATCATTTATGTTTTTCACGAACTGATTTTATTTCGGCATTGATTTCATCCAACGAAATCTTGTCTGTTCCTTTCTCTACAGAACTCCGTTGGAGAGAAACAACGGCCTCAATAGCGCGGGCCCGGCGAAAGGCCGAGAGGGATTCCTCAAGATTCGCTTCAGTTATTGCCGCAAGAATGGCTATTGGCCGTCCATTGTTGGTAACAATCATCTCTCTTTCATCAGGAAGCTCTTTCCAGATTTGTGAGGATTTGCCTCTTAAATCGCGTATGCTTAAAAATTTCATATTTGTACCCCCCAATATGTGTCCCATATTATGTACACAAATGTCACCCAAAGTCAACCCTTTTTACCGAATCCCATTTCCCCTTCAATAAGAATGCAGTCGAAAAACCTTTCCAGATTGAATCGGCTGATCTTATTTCGCTGTTTATGAGCTTCACCGTTGGTCATAAGGGCCAAGGGAATATTTTTCGCGATCAAGTGTTCAAGAGTCTGTTCTGCTTTTTCAAATAGGTAAATCGCTTCCTCCCTTTGCGCAGAAAAGGCATCTGCAACTTCTCCGGCCAAAGCAAGATTTTTAATGCCCAAGTTCTGAAAGGCCTGGTTAACAATCAGCCTCCGGGCGAAGTTGAGATCCCGGCGGCCATGTTTGTGACGTTCTTTGTCAGACCAATACCAGGAGCTTACTTCATGGATCGCCTGGAAAAGATTGTCCGGAGTAACAGAATCCATTCGGTCGGTAAAGTCTGCACAAATCCTTCTCCAGATCGGTTCGGCGACCGGCGAATAGGCGATGATCGTGTCATCCAAGTCAAAGAGTATACCTTTGGGCAACATATTCTATCCTTTTTTTGATATTGACAGAGGATAAAGATGCGGCTATCATTCGTCAAATTAATAATTATTATAATATTTATTAGTAGGACAAATATATGGATTTTACCTTTGAACAAATCAATTCCTTTTATGCCGTGGCCACTACGGGAAGTTTTTCAAACGCTGCCGAAAAGATCTTCCGGACCCAGTCGGCTGTCAGTATTCAGGTAGCCCGGCTGGAAGAGACCATCGGCCGGCGGTTGATTCACCGGACCACTAAAAGCATCGAGCTGACCGAAGCGGGAAAAGTCTTTTTGGGTTATGTGGAAAAGATTCGGGGCCTTTTGGCCGAAGCCCAACAGGAGTTGCTTGATCTGGAGAAAATGGAACGGGGCCGGCTGACCATCTCCACCTCGGATACAACAGCCTGTTACCTGCTGCCGGGAATCCTGCAAACCTATAAGGACCAATATCCGGGGATTGAGATTGTCGTCCGAAATTCAACCTCGCTTCAGACCATCGAAAAGGTCATGCACAATGAAGTGGATATCGGCATTGCCACCCTGGCCTATTTAAAGCCGGGTCTGGAGGCGATTCCGTTGTTTCCCAGGTTTGACGTGGTGATTTGCCACCCGGATCATCCCCTGGCCCATCGAAAGCAGGTTTTTCTAAAGGATGTGGAAAAGCATCTCTGCGTTCTGCTGGATGACCATTGTTCGTCTCGGAGGATTCTGGATCAGGCTTGTCTGGCGGCGGGGGTGAAACTAACTATTGCTATGGAACTCAGCTCCATTGAGGTAATCAAGAACCTGGTTATGATCAAATCCGGGATCTCCATCGTCCCGGAGGTGGCCATCCGAAAAGAGGTCCAGGCCGGCTCGCTGTCCGCCATAAAAATAAAGGATTTTAAGCCGAACCGCACCATCCAAGTGGGAGTGATCTATAAGAAGAACCGTTATCTTTCCCTGGCCGCCCAAAGTTTCCTGAAACAATTGAAGCCGGAAAAATAGCCTTTAAAAAGGGGACCGAAAAACCAGGCCTTGGTTCTGAGTCGCCTTTTACATTTTGGGGAATAATGGTCTAATAGGCGGATAGATAAAATTGAAAAATTGAGTTAGGCGTGGTAATTATTAAGCTAAAGATTTTTCTTGTTGTTTATCCTTCGAGATAGTTTGAAATAGAAAATATAGAAAGTTGATTTTAAGAAAGGGGTTTTGTAATTATGGCTAAAGTCAATACTGTTCTTGGACCAATGAATACCGAAGACCTCGGATTTACCCTGATGCACGAGCACCTGCTCTGCGCCTTTCCTAATGCCTACCGGGAATACCCTGATATTCTGGTCCCCAATGTTTTGGAATACGTCGTGACCAGGCTGAAACAGGCTAAAGCGGAAGGGGTGGATACGGTGGTGGATATGACCACCCTTGACCTGGGCCGGGATATCCTTTTCATAAGAGAAGCGGCAAAGCAAAGCGGAGTCAATATCATCGCCTGCACCGGGTGGTGGCAGGATGTCCCCCGTTTTGTCAGCGGCATCATGGGCAGTGTCACCGCCGCCCAGATGGCGGAGTCGTTTGTCCGCGAGATTGATAAGGGCATCGGGGATACGGGTATCAAGCCGGGGGTGCTGAAATCGGCGAGCGACGTCGGCGGTGTGACGCCACCGCAGGAGATCACCCTGCGGGCTGTGGCCAAGGCCCATCTCAAAACCGGGGTGCCTATCGCCATTCATTCCTATCATCCGGGACAAGTGGCCAAACAGCAGCTCGATATTCTCAAGGATGAGGGCGTCAACCTGAAATATGTCAAGGTGGACCACTGCAACGACACCACCGATATCGAATACCTGATCTGGATTTTAAATCAGGGGTGCACCATGGGTTTGGACCGCTATCCGGGCCGCCTGGTCAGCCCCCTGGCCCGTACCAAAACCCTAAAGGCGCTGATGGAGGCCGGTTTTAGCGATAAGCTCTGTCCGTCCCACGATTGTCTTTTGGCTTATGTCCTGCCCGAGGGATTTACAACCGAACAGTTCGAATTCTTGAACCCCCACCGGATTCTTTATTTGAAGAAGGTGGTCTTCCCCTGGCTGAAGGAAATGGGAGTGGCGGATGAAAAAATCAATCAACTGTGTATCACCGGACCCAGGAATTTTTTGGAAGGGAAGTAAGAATGGTCCCTATGCCTTCAGAGATATGACATCGACCCGGTCGGCATAGCGGGCTGCTACACCAGTATCCTCGGAGAGGACTAAATTTTTATTGAAAAAATATTTATATTAGTATTGTCCGCAAAGGGATGAGCGGTTCAGGCACATCCCCTTGCGGTGTTTACCGATATCGATTAATACCCCATCTTTTTCTTCAGTTCCTGATCGATCCAGATACGGGAAATAATCGGAGAAGCCCGGTGGGCACCGACTCGAATCTCCCCGTAATAATTCTTAACCCAGGGCCACCAGGCGGCATAGGTATAAGCGGTGGGCAGAATTACGCAAGGGACCTGTTCCATGATATACACAGAAAGTTTTTTCATGGCCTCAAAAGCCTGCTTGTCGGTCAGTTTGGGTTTTCCACCGTGTCCTGCCAGGTCTTGTCCACATAGGGAATACTCATTATGTGCAGATTCCAGGTCTGCCCGGTGAGGAAGTTCTTCCGGATAGCGGAGAAAGGACCCCCGTGATCATTGGAGAAAAAATACCCTTCGGAGTTATTCTTTCTGGTCATCCGGCTCAGATGGGAAGGGTAATCCATGGGATCCAGCACCAGGGTGACTCCGATCTTGGCCAAATAGGCCACCATCATTGCGGCCTGACCAGCAGCCGCATGGTCGAGGCCCGCAGGTCGTCCGTCGTCCGCACTTATCTGTTCTCCCGGGTGGCAATCGTCGACCCGGGTAATCCGGGAACAGGCGATGCCGAATTGCAAGGCCACAACCAAGATGATCTGCCACATCCCCGGCCAATGGTGGATAAGGCCATAAAGAGAGATTATTTTTAGATTAGATCCTTTTGGATAATATGATGTTAGTAAAACTAATATCTATTTCGTACCTAAAAAAAGTCAAGGGGAAAAAAGATTAGATTTCTTGCTTAAAGAAATCCCTCGTTGGGCATAAAGAAAAGGAGAGTAATACACAAAACAGGGAAAGAGGTAAAAAAAGATGGAAAAATAAAGCCTCCCTTAATATAGATGACACTTGGTCCAATGACCGGGAGTGATCTCTTTTTTCAACGGCGCCTGTTGAGAACAAATCGCTATGGCCGAATTACATCGGGGATGAAAATGGCAGCCCCGTGGCGGAAATAAGGGGCTGGGCACTTCGCCCTTGAGGATAATATGTTCCCGTTTGGCCTCCACGGTGGGATTGGCGATGGGCACGGCGGAAAGCAGGGCTCGGGTATAGGGATGAAGCGGATTATGATAGAGCTCCATCCTGGAACCGATCTCCACCAGTTCTCCCAAGTACATGACGGCGATCCGATCGCTGATGTGCCTGACCACGGCCAGGTCATGGGCGATAAAGAGATAGGTCAGATTAAATTTTTCCTGGAGGTCCTCTAAAAGGTTGATGATCTGGGCCTGGATGGAGACATCCAAGGCCGATACCGGCTCATCGCAGACAATGAAACTCGGCTTTAAGGCCAGGGCCCTGGCCACACCGATTCGCTGCCTTTGCCCGCCGCTGAATTCGTGGGGATAGCGATCTCCCATGGAAGGATCCAGGCCCACCACCCGGAGCAGGTCCGCGGTCTGGTCGCGATATTCGGCCCGGCTCCCGGCCATACCATGGATCAACAAGGGCTCGCCGATAATGTCGGAGACCTTCATCCGCGGATCCAGGGAGCTGAAAGGATCCTGAAAGATGATCTGCATCCTCCGGCGCAGCTTCCGGATCTCTCTCTTCTCGATTCCGGTGATATCCTGCCCTTCGAAAAAGATCTTTCCCCCCGTAGGACGGTCAAGCTGCAGCAAGGCATTGCCCGTGGTGGTCTTGCCGCTGCCGCTTTCTCCCACCAGACCCAGGGTTTCGCCCTGCAGGATGGAAAAACTGACCCCGTCGACGGCCTTGATGTCGCCGATCTTCTTTTTGAATAGGTTGCCTACCGACACCGGGAAATGGACCTTCAGGTCCTGCACCTCAACCAATATTTCTTTTTTATTTGTTAACATCGATCCAGCACGCTTTCTCATGTATTCCGCCGATGAGGACCAGTTGCGGGGTCTCTTCCCGGCATCGATCAATGACGTGGTTGCAACGAGGATGAAAAGGACACCCTTTGGGGATATTGGCCAGGTTGGGCGGTTGTCCCTGGATGGGCACCAGTTTTGTTTTGATATCCTGATCCAGCCGAGGCACGGAGGCCATCAGCCCGATGGTGTAAGGGTGCAGCGGATTTTCGTAAATGTCATGGGCCGTCCCCTTTTCCACAATCTTGCCGGCATACATGACGTTGACCCGGTCCGCGTAGCGGGCCACTACTCCCAGGTTATGAGTGATGATGATCAGGGACACCCCGAAGTCCCGGGTGAGATTCTTAAGCAATTCCAGAAGCTGGGCCTGCACCGTGACATCCAGGGCGGTGGTGGGTTCGTCGGCAATGATCAGCCGGGGGTTGCAGCCCAACCCCATGGCGATCATGGCCCGCTGACGCATACCCCCGCTGAACTGATGGGGATAATCCCGGATCCGTTTGTCGCCATCGGCGATCTGAACCTTTCCCAGCAGCTCTTCAGCCTTCTTCAGGGCCTCGTTCAAGGGCATGTCCCTATGCACTTCCAGGGGCTCGGCCAATTGCCGGCCCACGGTCAAGACCGGGTTAAGCGAGGTCATCGGTTCCTGAAAGATCATGGCGATGCGATTGCCCCGTACTTTGCGGATTTCCTCGTTGCTCAATTTGAGAAGGTCCTGGCCTTCAAAGAAGACCTCTCCCCCAACAATCTCCCCCGGCGGATCAGGAATCAAGCGGAGAATGGAAAGGGCAGAGACGCTTTTGCCGCAGCCGCTCTCTCCTACCAGGCCGAGGGTCTCACCCTCATAAAGGTCAAAGGAAACACCGTCCACGGCCTTGATAGTCCCGTCCATGCCGAAAAAATAGGTTCGAAGGTCTTTCACATCCAATAAGGGCTGCATACGTTTAGCTTCTTTCTTCAGTACAAGATCTGAATTTCACTCAACAAGTCGATGGGCTATAGGCAATAGGCTGTGGGAAAGACAAAATCCTTTACACCCATTACCTATTGCCTATAGCCCTTAGCCTTCTTTTAATAGCCCATCTTCTTCTTCAGTTCCTGGTCGATCCAGATGCGGGCAATGATCGGGGCCGCCCGGTGGGCACCCACCCTTAATTCTCCGTGATAATTCTTAACCCAGGGCCACCAGGCGGTATAGGAATAAGGGGTAGGGAGTATAATGCAAGGCGCCTGTTCCGTTATATAAACAGCCAGTTTTTTCATGACCGCAAGGGCCTGTTTGTCGGTCAGCTTCGGATTTTCCACTGTATCTTGCCAGGTCTTGTCCACATAGGGATCGCTCATCATGTGCGGGTTCCAGGTCTGACCGGTCAGGAAGTTCTTTCGGATCCCGGCGAAGGGGGTCCCCTGGTCATTGGAGAAAAAATACCCTTCGGAATGATTCTTTTTGGTCATCCGGCTCAGATAGGAGGGGTAATCCATGGGGTCCAAAATCAGAGTGACCCCGATCTTGGCCAGATAGGACACGACCATGGCCCCCAAGTCCAATCCGGTCTGGCCGGCATTGGAAATTTGGGCCTTGAAGGTAAAACCATTGGGGTAGCCGGCCTCAGCCAAAAGCTTTTTGGCCTTTTCCGGGTTGTAAGTGAAAAGCTCCCTGGCCGCCGGGGGCAGCTTCTCCAGAGGGGTGTAAACATCCGTAAAGGAGGGCGGGAAGGGATAGGTGTGCAATACGGCATTGCCGCCGTAGAAAGAATTGATGATCTCCTGTTTATTGATGGCCAGGTTCATGGCCCGCCTTACCCGGATATCGTTAAAGGGCTTCTGGTCCATGCGCAGGGCCACGGTAAAATTGTCGGTATAAAGCCACCGCGACCATTGCAGTTGGGGGTTGCTCTTCTTGAGGCCATCAACATACTTCCAGTTCATGGTCAGCATCAGATCGATTTTACCGGTCCGTAGAGAAGCGATTTGCGTGGCTTCATCCTTGATGATCTGCATCACCACCTTGTCGGTAAAGGGGAGTTTGTACTTCTTCCCTCCGATGGTTTCCGAATCCCAGTATTTCTGGTTTTTGGTGTAGATCTGAGAATGTCCTTCCTTATACTCGGAGAGCATGTAAGGCCCGGTTCCGCAGGCATTCTCCCATTTAGCCGCCCCCCCTGGGGCCTTTTCCTGCTCCGGGGCCTGGATGCCGTCATAGTACCCCCAACCCAGACTATACCACCAGTCGACCTTCCACTCGGGCATATTGATAACCACGGTGTATTTATCGGGGGTTTCCATCTTGCCTACAAAATCCATATAAAGGGGAATGGCCTTGCGGGAGTTTTTAAGGCGGTTGATGGCATAAACGACATCATCGGCCACGAATTCCCGGGCCTTCATGACCCCGGGTTTCTCCTGCCACATAATTCCTTTGCGGAGATGAAAGATGAGCTGCAAGGGACTTTTTTTTACTTCCCATTTTTCCAAAAGCTCGCCCCTCACGACATCGGGTGGTATCCAGGCATTGGATTGAAAGTTGAATTTTTTGGAACCTCTCGGCCCTTTCTGGAGATCCCCCATGAGAAGATGCTCCATATAAAATCCGGTATCATAACCGTGTTTCCAGTTCCAGTCGGCAATATCCCAGGTCATAGGATTGAGTGTAGGCGTCCGATCCAGATAGGTGAGGGTGCCGCCGTACTGCACTTTTTCGGCAGCCGCAGCGCCGGCATCAGTAATGAACACACCGAGGGGCAATATCATCATTATCGCTAAATATATAAAGATTCCCTGATATCTTTTTTTCATTTCACTTCTCCTTTTACACCATATGAAGATCCGGCATTCTGTGGAAAATCCAGGCCGGTTGTCCTCCCGGAAAATCCTGGATAAAGCCTTTTGAGCGCGATGAAAACATCCCCCTAAGACGATCCCGACCGGGGGGTATCCCGCACCGAATACAAATCCGGAATTAAGATAAAAAATGTTAGATTTAATGAATATGGTTATGTAAAATTAACTTATCGAGTAGGATACGGTTTTGAATCTCACACCACCTTTCAGGTTTTTTAGGCTGATGCCTATTTTCTTTTTTTGACGGAATAGCTCCCGCCGCCGCCCCGCAGCCTCGGGTCCAGAAGGTCTCGCATGGCATCCCCGAAGACATTGATCCCGTAAACCACAATCGTCAAACACAGACCAGGAATCAAGGCCATCATGGGTGCGATGAGCATATACTGACGCCCGGTCCCGCTCAGCATCCCTCCCCAGCTCGGCGCCGGAGGTGGAATACCCAGACCCAGGAAACTCAAAGTGGCCTCGGATAGAACGACCGCCGCCACACGGGTGGTGAACAGGATGATGATCGGGGCCATGATGTTGGGCAGGATGTGCCGCCAAAGTAACCTCATGGTCGAGGCCCCCAGGGCATCCGCCGCCCGCACATACATGTTTTCCCTGGCGGCAATCGTGGACCCCCTTATAATTCTGGAACCGGCGATTCCGAACTGCAAGGCCAGAACCAGGATGATCTGCCACGTCCCCGGACCGATAATGGATACGGCGACAATCAGAATGACCAGACCGGGAAAGATCATCCAGGCGTCCACAAACCGCTGCATCACCATATCGTACTTACCGCCGAAGAACCCGGTGGTAATACCGATAACGGTGGAGATGATGATCGAAATGGCCGTGGCCGCAAAGCCGACAATCACCGACAGACGAGCCCCGTAAATGATACGGCTCAGTATATCCCGGCCCAGGTTGTCGGTCCCAAACCAATATTGGGCCGAGGGGGGCTTCAGGGATTGGAGAGGATTAATGTCATTGTACCCGTAGGGCGCCAGGAAATTGGCAAAAATGCCGGTGATAAGGAGAATCAGGCATATGATCCCTCCCACGGCGCCCAGGTGCTTTTCCTTGAACAGCCGGATAAAAAAATCTGCAAAAAAGCCGCGCCGTATCGGCGCAAAAAGATGTTCTGAATCGACAGTGACAGATTGATTGGCCATAGAAAACGCCCCTTCAAATGTTGAAAATCTGTTATCTGAACCGAACCTTGGGATCGAGATAACCGTAACTCATATCCACCAGCAGGTTGCACACCAGAACCACAACGCCGATGATCATCATGAGACCCGTGATAATCGGGTAATCCCGCTGTTGAATGGCATCAAACATCAGATTGCCCATGCCCGGTAAAACAAAAATCTGTTCGACGATGATCGTGCCCCCGATAAGGACCGGTAAATAAAGTCCGAATACGGTGACCACCGGGATCAGGGCGTTCTTTAAAGCATGCCTCATGATAACCACCTTTTCTTTGAGACCCTTGGCCCAGGCGGTCCGGATATAGTCCTGCCGAAGCACCTCCAGCATCATGGCCCGCATCATTCTCATGGTGACCCCGGATAAGGAAAATCCTAGAACAATGCTTGGAGTAATAAACTGCATAATATTGGCCCAGGGATGCTTGAAGAAAGGGACTAATTCCACGGAAGGGGACCACCCCCACCAGATCGCCGGATAGATAACCACCATCGTCCCCAACCAAAAATTGGGAATGGCAATGCCCAGGATGGATAGGGTTCGTCCGGCATAGTCTCCGGCCGTATCCTGGCGTATGGCCGAGTAAATCCCGATAGGAATGGCCAGGAGGATGGAAAAAATAATGGCGATACCGCTGAGTTCAAAAGTTATCGGCAATCGTTCCATCACCAGAGCGGTGACCGGGGTCTGTTTCCACAGGGAACTCCCCAGGTCGCCGTGTAAAAAAATCCTTTCCATCCATCGGAAGTACTGGATATAAATGGGGGCATCCAGTCCCATGGCCTTCTCCAGAGATTTACGGGATATTTCCTGCGACCCGATATCATGCTGGGATACCATCTGATCAATAATATCTCCAGGAATCAGACGAATAACCACGAATACAATCATGGTGGCAAATAAAATGGTGGGGATAAGCGCGAGAATTCTTTTGATTAAAAAGGCACGCATAAATTACTCCAATTGGGAAAAGGATTAACGGTTGCCTTAGATAAAAATCATTCAGGAAGATTATAAATATATAATTAAAAAACATATAATTTTAAGTTTAAATTAAAGTCAAGAAAAAAAGAAAAGATAAAAAAATAACTTGTGGAAAATGGAAATACTTATGTGATACAGATAATACAAAGGTAAGTGTCCTATAGATTCTTGAAAAAAAGCCGAATCCAAAGTATTTTTATAATAAACCATATGATGGTGATCTAATGCAACCTCAGCCTAAAAAAGACCTTATCCCCTTGTACAGCCGCGTCTCGTCGATCATTCAAAATAAAATATTGTCAGGACAGTATGAACCCGGGGATAAACTGCCGACTGAAGATGAACTGGTCGAATACTTCGGGGTCAGTAAAATCACCGTTCGAAATGCGTTAGCCCTTCTTGAGGCCGATGGGCTGATTTTCCGAACCAGAGGAAAAGGGACTTTTGTAGCCTCGGTTATTCCGGAAACCAAACAGTATATTCATACCAGTTTGAATAAAATGGCTTTTGCTTTGGAGAGAGGAGAAACCAAACCACTGGAAATAAGATCTATTAAAGTGGGGGAGAGCAGAATCCCGAAAGATATTTCCACGTTCTTCAAGATGACCAATAATGATGAAATCGGCCGGATCCGGAGGATGACCACCATAAAAAATATTCCCTACTTTTTTGAAAATTTTTTGCCGGCGGATATTGCACGGAATTTAACCAAAAAGGAATTATCAGAAGAAAAACTGATACTGAGATTATTAAAGAAAAAGATCGGATTGAAGATCTCCAAAGGAGAAATGTTTTTACAGGCGGTCCCGGCTGAACCGGATATTTCAAAAGTGCTTCAGTGCCAGTCCTTTGATCCGCTTATCCATATACAAACCTATTTCTGGTCTGAACCGGAACAACCCTTCGGCATAGCCAATGCCTATTTCCGCTCTTGTTACTTCAAATACAAGGTCAATGTGGAAATCAATTCGTATTAGGGTAACAACGCAGGCAGATAGACTGAAGGCCGAAGGTTTTTAGGGATACCTCCTCTTATTAAACCAAAGATCTTAAAAATCGAGAAATCTTATACGGTTTGATGCAGGTCATTCGATAGGTTGAAAAACCTTCAGCCTTCAGTCTTCAGCCTAAATATCTGATAATTCCCTCAGCCATTCGGCACGTCGGACCAATCGCCGCAGGGCCCTGACCGCACGCTCCATGCTGTCAAAAGACGGCACGCCCAGCTTAGTGGAAAGGCGCATGAAGGGCTGCATCACATGGCCGTAGGGAGGAACGGAAAAGATCGGTTTCTGAAACCGGTCCCTTAGTTCGGCCAGCAATCGGGCCAAACCCTCATGATCTTGCGGGGGATAGTAGCCGACAATGAAGGCATCCACCCAGGGCGCCATTATTTCCATGGACCGTCCGTAGATTTCTTCTTCCATACCGGGGGGCGCCCAAACCAGATCCACCGGATTAGCGATCCCGGCGAAAGGAGGGAGTATCTTCTTTAAATAGTCCCGCAATTCCTTCTGGACATTGATCGGGAGTCGGGGTATTTCAAGCCCCATCAATTCGCAGGCGTCACAGGCGGCTACACCTATCCCGCCCGTATCTACCACAACACCGACACGCCGGCCGTGAGGCAAGAGCGGAGAATGGAAGGCCACCATGGCATCCATCAAATCTTCAATCCCTACCGCTTCTTCCATCCCGGTTTGAATAAACGCTGCCCGGGCAACCTCCGCGGCGCCGGCCATCGACCCGGTGTGCGACTGGGTGAAGAGTGCTCCGGAAGGAGTCCGTCCGGATTTCCAGATGACCACCGGTTTTTTGCGGGCAGCCTGCCTGGCTGCCTTAAGAAAACGGCGGCCGTCCTTAAAACCTTCTACGTAAGCGCCAATAACTTTGGTCTCAGGATCTTCGCCGAAATAATCCAGATAGTCAGAGATGGACAAGTCGGCTTGATTGCCGCAGGAGACCACGGCACTAAAGCCCAGCCCGCGATCCATACCGCCGAGCAAGGCGTATTCGGTGGCCCAGCCGCTCTGACCGGCAAAGCTTAAGCCCCCGCGATCTAAAAACGGGTGCCGGGTGGTCACCATGTTGATATGCGAAGACGGGCAGGCAATGCCCATGCAATTGGGTCCGACGATACGCATGCCGGAGGCCCTGGCCGTTTTCTCCATCTCTTCCTGCTGAACCCGCCCTTCTTCTCCAAGCTCGGCAAATCCCGCTCCGTGGACAATGGCCACCTTCACCCCTTTTCGGGCGCAGTCTTCTATGGCCGAAGGAACAGCCCGTGCCGGTACAAACAAGATAGCCAAGTCGATATGGCCGGGGATGTCCGAGACCTGGCGAAAGACGTGCTCTCCGGGAACGGCGTCGGTGTTGGTATTGACCAGGTAAATCATACCCCGGTATTCCAGGGCCTGAAGGGACTCGACGACTCGAGTGCTGAATTTGGCTTTGTCGACCGAGGCCCCGATGATGGCGATGGAAGAAGGATGAAATAAAGGAGACAGATCAATACTCATGGGTGTTCCAGTTTAGACCAGGCGCACTTTTTTGGCCTTGGCCACGAACTCCTCCATCCTCTTTCTGACGGCGATCTTATCGTATTTCCCAACGCTGGTCTTGGGGATATCATCCACAAAGGCCACATACACCGGAAGCATCCACTTGGTGATTTTCCCCTTATCCACACCTTCGGTCTGCAGGAAACTGAGGATATCTTCCTCAACCTTATCCGCACCCTGAGTCAGCTTGACCAGGGCCATAGGGATTTCGCCCCACTTCTCGTCGGGCACACCGACATAAGTGGCTTCCAGAACGAAATCGGCATTGCTGGTCAGGTTCTCAAGCAGGACCGTGGGCACCATCTCGGAGCCGCTGCGGATGACGTCGGTTATCCGGTCGGCGATAACGATGTAGCCGTCCTTATCGATTTTGGCCGCATCCCCGGTGTGAAACCAGCCGTCCTTCCAGGCGGCGGCCGTCTTTTCCGGGTCCTTATAATATTGTTCCATAATCCAGTGGCCTCTTAAAACAATCTCGCCGATCGTTTCATTGTCATGCGGCACATCCCGGCCCTTTTCATCAATAACCCGGGCATCGATGGCTGGAATAACAGGTATGCCTGTTTTAACTAATACCTGGTCAATTTCTTCCTTAGACCAGTTTACCATGTATCGCCGGATACTGGCCCCGACAACCCCGGCCATGGTCTCGGTCATACCATATCCGGAGGCGGCGCGCATATGGGGGAATAACTTTTCGGCCTTACGCTTTAAACCCAGGGGGAGTGCGCCCCCTCCGATAGCGATAAAAATAAGAGAGCTCAGATCCCATTGGTTGAGGTCTTTATATTCCAGCAGCATGGCCAACATGGTCGGCACCATCATGGCTGCGGTCACTTTTTCTTTTTGAACCAATTCACAGAAGGCCTCCGGAGTGAATCGGCCCGGAAAGACAATCTTGGCACAGCTATAAACACTGGAAAAGGGGGCCCCCCAGGCATGAATATGGAAGAGGGGAACGTTCATCATCGGTATTGGTAGATTGGGACGTTCCGGATCATCGGGAAGCCGTATAACCGTTCCAAGCTGGGCAATCGAGTGGAGACAATGTAAATAGATCTGACGGTTGGTGTATATGACCCCTTTGGGAAGACCGGTGGTACCGGTGGTGTAATAGAGCACGGCATTGGTGTCTTCCGGCAAATCAGGCCAATCGTAGAAGGTCGGCTGCCCCTTGATCAGTTCTTCATACGCATAAAGGGGTTCTATCCGGGTTTTGGGCAGGCCCGGCTTATCGGACATATAGACAAATTTTTTCACCGCTGGTTTTATCCGATCATAAAGGGCTTCAACCAGGGGCAACAGAAGATCGTCAAAAAAGAGGATATACTCCTCGGCATGGGTTATGGTATAGGCCATATGATCCAAAGATAGCCTGATATTAATAGGATGCGAAACAGCTCCAATACCTATAGTCGCATAAATGATCTCCATGTGCCGGTGGTGATTAAGGGCCATGGTGGCTATTTTATCTCCTTTCTGCACCCCGAGGGAATTGAGGGCATGCGCCAGTTGACAGGTCCGTTCGTGCCATTGCCGCCAGGTAAATCGGAAATACTCGCCGGCATCGTTTCTATAGACCATGGCCTCATCATCCGGACATAGGAACAGGGGTCTTTTCATCAAGTTTTTCACCAGTAACGGGTAGTTCTTGCTGTACTCAGGATAGGTGGTTTTCTCTGGCATTTCTTTGTTCTCCTTGCTTATTCATTAACAAGATCGATCTTAGGTAGCGGAGTATAGTGAAAGACGAACTTTTATGTCAAGGCAATTTACCCTTCCGAAAAGTCGGATATCGGCCAGCAAGGTTGTGTTCACTGCAGCGGGAAGCCGGATTTACCGGGCAGACATATTGACGGCCCCTTTCAAAATGGGGGAAAATATTATTAGAAATAAGCATGTCGCGGAAAATTGGCCGGAATAGGGCAATTGTCTTTTAACTATTTTATATAAAACAATAACATGTCAAGAACAAGGATTTGGAAACAGGATATCCACGGCCATCAGACTTCATTGGTGGAATCGGCAAAGGGGGGAAAAGGGGAGGCTGGGTCGGCAGGAGCGGCCTGTCTGGTGGATTAAAAACAGGACAGGATGGCCTTTTCTCGGAAGAGCAAATGAGATTGGATTAAAGGAGGTAAAGGTGATATTACGAAGGGTATTAAAAATACAATATAATATAATAATATAAATATGTTATGTTAATAAAACTCTAAAAAAGACATTTATCGGGGCATAAGTAAATCGACGATTCGAATCAATTCCTCTTCGGAATGAAAATGGATTTCCAGCAATCCACCTTTTTTCTTCCTTTTCAGCTTTATTCGGGTCTTATATCTTTGAATCATGTCTTTAACCCAATCGTCTTCATAAATTGGAGTAGCCGGAGAACCCTTCTTGGCCGGGACCCGGGCCTTTTTTTGGATCATCCGCTCTAATTCTCTGACGGAAAGGCCTTTTTCGACCACCTCTCCCGCCATTTTGTTTTGATCCAAAGCCGATTCCAGGCTCAGCAAGCACTTGGCATGGCCGAAAGATAAGGCCCCTTCGGCTATCTTTTCCTGAACCCCGGGCGACAATTTCAATAACCTTAAAAAATTGGCGACGGATGACCGGTCTTTTCCCACCCGGCGGGCCACGTCCTCTTGGGAGATATTGAATTCTTGAATCAGCCTCTGATAAGCTTCGGCCTCTTCCATGGCATTCAGGTTCTGCCTTTGAATATTCTCAATCAAGGCCAGTTCTAATTGAGCTGTCGGTTCGGCCTCGCGGATCAGTACCGGGATTTCCGTTAGACCGGCCTTTTGGGCGGCACGCCATCTTCTTTCTCCGGCAATCAATTCATACCCATCGCCCACTTTCCGGACCAGCAAGGGTTGAATAATCCCTTTTTCCTTTATGGATTGAGCCAGCTCTTCTATAGCCGCTTCTTTAACTTTTTTTCGAGGCTGAAGGGGATTCGGCCGAACATCTTCAATCCCTACAAACAAAAAGGGCCGATTTTCGGCTTTATGAGGTTCGACGGACGGAATCAAAGCCCCCAGGCCCCGGCCCAATCCTTTCTTTTTAATATTAAGCGTCTTGGTTTCTTCCATTGCCTTTCACTCCCGCCAATATTTCTTTGGCCAGTTCAAAATAGCTTTGGGCACCCTTTGATTGCGGATCATACAGAAGAACAGGCAACCCATGACTTGGACTTTCGCTGATTCTAACGTTTCTCGGGATAACAGTTTTAAAAACGAGATCTTTCAAATGGGTCCGGACTTCATTTTCCACCTGGGATGAGAGGTTGTTGCGTCCATCGAACATGGTCAGAAGAATCCCTTCTACGTAAAGAGAGGGGTTCAAATCCCTTTGAACGATCTGTATAGTATTAAGGAGGTTACCCAACCCCTCCAAGGCATAATATTCACACTGGGTTGGAACAATAATGGACTGGGCTGCAGTCAGGGCATTAACCGTAAGTAACCCTAAAGAAGGAGGACAGTCAATAAAGAGATAGTCAAATTCTGGTCTTAGCGGTTCGATCTTTTCCTTCAGTATCTTTTCCCGGTTGGGCAGAGGCACCAGTTCAATATCCGCCCCCACCAAATCCATATCCGAAGGGATAATTTTTAATAAAGGGATGTCGGTTGGCAATATCAGGCCAGCCGGGTCGAGGTGGTCAATCAAAAGGTCATAGATGGAATATTCGAATTCCTGCTTATTGGCCCCGAGCCCGCTGGTGGCATTCCCCTGAGGGTCAAAGTCTATGAGCAGGGTTTTTTTCTCCATAATGGCCAAAGCGGCGGCCAGATTAACGGCCGTAGCCGTTTTACCCACCCCCCCCTTTTGGTTAACCACACAGATGATCTTTCCCATCAAACCACCTTTTAAAAATGATGGCCCCTACTATTACATAAAATTGCCGTTTTGAAAAGGTTTTAATGTTCCGTGGCAGAGACCTTTGGTCACCCGTTGTTGCTGCTGGAGACCTTTGTAGACCCCCAGCGGTTTAGGGGAACCGTGTATCAAGCGGCAATTGGGTCTATGTCGGGGACACCAAGGGGTTTCGACGAACCAGCCGGGGATATAGCCCCACGGCCCAGTCCCCCAAAATGGTCTTTCTTAAACCCTTAAGCGCGGAGGCTCAGACCCTATTAGCTCAACCCACGCTTCCCTTATCTTATCGTATTGGAGGACCCAGAATCATGTTGAAGGCCGAACAAATGAAATCCTTACCCTATTTTTTTCGAGCTATCCCCGATCCTCGCCGCTCTCAAGGACGACGGCACCCTTTGGCCACCGTTTTGGGTATTGCCGCCGGGGCCATTCTGTGTGGCATGCGGGGCTATAAAGCCATCTCCGATTGGGCGGAAAGCCTTGGCCCCAAGGCCCGGGAACGTTTCCGTTGCCGTCGCCAAAACGGCCGTTATGTCGTTCCCAGTGAATACGTCATCCGGGATCTCCTGATCCGCATCCCTCCCCAGGATCTCGACCAAGCCTTGCAACGCTGGAACGATACTTATGCCCAACAGGACCAAAGTCTGGCCATTGATGGTAAAACCATGCGCAACGCTATTGATGATCAGGGTTATCAAACCCACATCATGAGCGTCGTCGGCCATCAGACCAAAACCTGCTACACCCAAAAAAAGTCGAATCCTTACCCCTAGACGGTGACGACCAAATCAAACGAACCAACGAGATCAAAACGGCCGCCCCTCTGCTCGAAAACATCAACATCCAGGGGAAGACCATTACTGCCGATGCTTTATTAACCCAACGAAAACTGGCCGAATATCTAGTCCAAGATCGTCAGGCCCATTATCACTTCACGGTCAAAGGAAACCAGTCCACACTCCTGCAAGATCTGACTTTATTCTTCCAGGAACGTCAGGAACCGGAGTTCATTGACTATACCCCTTCCGACCATGGCCGGATTGAAACTGTTCCACGTGGAACAGTTAGGTAATAAATAGATAATATTTAATAAAAAGATAAATGTCTTGTTGCCGGAGAATGAATGGAGGAGAATATTAGGTAGAGAAGGTCTTTAGTCTGGCAGGCTTTGAGTTCGCTGAAAACAGCTGACTTCATTCCCAGAAAGACCGTTCTTGGTTTGATATATTTAATTTATTTAGTATATTCAATTAATTATGTTATTATTATGGTTTCCGGCAATGAATTCCCTGAATTCTTCAGTGCCTCAAACCCTGTTTTTTTTGAACAACCAGGGATTGAAAGACTCCCCTTTCAAATAGCTTCCCCCGGTAATATCCAAACAATAACGATTTGCAATTATGCAAATTGGAATGTGAACTTCCAATATGCAAAGTATCGGAAGAGAGCGTTGCCCCGCAAGATCATTTCCCTTCCTTCACTCTCTCAAAGAAAAAGACTATTCCGGCGATGAAAAACGAAGACCCTCTTCAGGTGGAAGGCTGAACCAGGTCGCCAGGACTCGACCCACCAGTTGCCCTGCGACATTAAAGACGGCCGTTCCGGCAAACAATTTTTTCCCATCAACAGCTACAGGCCAGGCAATAACCACACAAGGCTCCCCAACCGGGAGTGGAAGATCGATTTGTCCGATGAGTCGACCTGACATACCCGGCTGATGGTCGGTCAATTCCAGGAAAGCAAAGGCCCCCGGACAGTCAAGGGCCGTCCAGATAAATTCAGGGCGGACATAACCGGTATCATCGCCAAGTTCAGGTGCCGGAATCCAAGGCGCGGCCACGATTTCAGATCCATTGATACGGCCGGGATGTATCTTTAGCCCCTTCGCCTCAGAACCATCGGCCCCGCAACAAAAACAAAAGGGATGAATGCCAAGAGTTTTCCAACCGGGATAAGGGGATTCTTTTAAAGCGATTGAGGTTTTTGCCGCTTCGACGGCCATTTCATAATTTGGGGGTTTGGGTACTTCAAGATCGAGGGAAGCGGCCTTGGCTTGAACCACAACGTTTTCTCCATCCATCAGATAATAATTCCCATCGCCCGGTGCGACCACCGGCATCTCATGGTCAACCGGTGTCGGCCTCCGAATTAACACCTCAGCCGGTCCGTCGATAAAGTTGGCCATTAAGCCACAGACATAACCGCCATTAGCGATATTGGGGGGACCGACATAACCGGATGGGATCTTCAGCTTCGCAATTACATTTTTGTTCTGATTTTTTATCTCTTGCGGCTTATGCATTATTACTGTCCTTTCTTCAACAAGTCGTTCTTACCCGCTAATAAGTTTTTCTTTTGAGTTTTCTAAGATCGACATCGTCGAATTGTAATAACCCTATCAGGCGAGTCCTTTTTATAGGTAATCCTTATTTCTTGTCAAGATAATTAGACTCTATAATAATGAGGTAGTTTTGGCCTTCGGTTTTGAATTCATGAAGGATGAGGGCTTCATCGAAATATAAAATTGCTATTTTTGGATGGAGCCTTCAATAAATAGTAAAATTACAGAAATTACGTTTCTGATAAAATTTATCTTGACAAACGTAAAATATTTGCAATATAATGTTGCCGTAACGATATTTCAGCAATATATTTATGGTGCAGAGTGAAAGTTAAATTAAAAGATATCGCATTAATTCAAATGGGTTATTCATTTCGGTCTCGCCTTGAATCGTCGGAAATCGGAACTGTATCCGTCATCCAGATGAAGGACCTGACGGACCAGAACCGTGTTGACAACAATTCTCTGACGTTGGTTGACATGGAAATGCCCAAGGAGCATCATCTCGTAAAACCGGGCGATCTTATTTTCCGATCCAGGGGGTTGACAACTACGTCGGCGATCCTTTTAGATGATCCGGGCACGGCTATAGTGGCAGCCCCCCTTTTGAGGATCAGGGCGAAGGATCGTGACATTATGCCCGAGTATCTGAACTGGTTTATCAGCCAGAAGCCGGCCCAAACTTTTTTTGCCAGTCAGGCCAAAGGAACCACCCAAAGGATGATTAGTAAAGAGGCTTTGGATGAACTCGAAGTATTCGTGCCCTCTCTTGATCGGCAAAGGGCCATTGTTGCATTGGCCTTTTTGGCGGAGGAAGAGCAGCATATCATGGAAAAACTGGCTGAAAAACGCAGGCAATATATTTCAACTGTTTTAATTCGCAAGGCGCAAGGAGCATAAAATAATGAATGGAAAAATTGACCAGAAAGACATAAACAACGCGGCCTGGGCCGCCTGCGACACCTTCCGGGGCGTTGTCGATCCGGCGCAGTACAAGGATTACATTCTGGTGATGCTCTTTGTAAAATACATCTCCGATGTCTGGAACGACCATTATGAGAATTATCGCAAACAGTACGGGGATGATGATACCCGCATTCGCCGCCGGCTGGAACGCGAGCGGTTTGTCCTGCCCTATGCGGAACTGAAGAACCATGTGACGGGAGAGGTCGAAGACCGATTTCTGGCCGATTATTACAGTCTCTATGAACGGCGCGCTTCGGCCAACATCGGCGAACTGATCAATATCGTTCTGGATGCCATCGAAGAGACGAACAAGGCGAAACTGGAAGGGGTCTTCCGGAACATCGACTTCAACAGCGAGGCGAATCTCGGAAAGACCAAGGACCGAAACCGCCGTCTGAAGACACTCCTGGAGGATTTCAATAAACCTCAATTAGACATGAGCCCCAGCAAGGTTTCCGAAGATGTTATCGGCAACACCTACATTTACCTGATCGAGCGTTTTGCCACCGATGCCGGTAAGAAGGCGGGAGAATTCTACACGCCGCACAAGGTCTCCGAACTGGTGGCCAAACTGGCAGGTCCCAAGCCGGGGGACCGCATCTGCGATCCGGCCTGCGGTTCCGGCGGCTTGCTGATCGAGGTCGCCAGGGAAGTCAATGATCGCAATTTCGCCCTTTTCGGTATGGAATCCAACGGCAGCACCTGGGCGCTGGCCCGGATGAACATGTTCCTGCACGGGGCCGACTCCGCCCGCATCGAATGGTGCGACACACTCAACAGCCCGGCGCTGGTGGAAAAGGACCGGCTGATGAAATTCGACATCGTCGTCGCCAATCCGCCTTTTTCTCTGGATAAATGGGGCGCCGAGGAGGCCCAGAACGACCGCTACAACCGCTTCTGGCGGGGCATACCGCCAAAGAGCAAAGGGGACTGGGCCTTTATCAGCCACATGGTGGAGGCGGCCCTTGAAAAAGAAGGGCGTGTGGCTGTGGTCGTTCCACATGGGGTGCTATTCAGGGGAGCAGCCGAAGGAAGAATCCGTCAGAAGATGATCGAGGAGAATATCCTCGATGCCGTCATCGGTCTGCCGGGGAACCTCTTTCCAACCACCTCGATTCCCGTCGCCATCCTGATCTTTGACCGCAGCCGCGAAAAAGGCGGGGTAAATGAGTCCCGCAAAAACGTGATCTTTGTTGACGCCAGCCGAGAGTACGTGCCCGGTAAAAATCAGAACGCCCTCTCCGATGACCATATCCGTAAAATCGTAAAAACGGTCAAGGCCCGTACAAAAGTTGAAAAGTACGCGCATGTCGCGACCTTCGAAGAAATCAGAGGGAACGACTTCAACCTTAATATCCCCCGTTATGTAGACACCTTCGAAGAGGAGGAAGAGATAGATATCGACGCCGTCCAGAAGGAGATTGACCAGCTTGAAGGCGAACTCGTCGAGGTCCGGGCGAAGATGGCCAAAATGCTTAAGGAGATTAAGCGATGACTACTAAAAAAAAGTCAAATGGGAGTGACACAGTTCCCGAAGACCCCGTTAAAGGGAACTTGCTGGTCTACCAGACCGACGATGGCCGGGTTAAGCTGGAAGTACGCCTGGAAAACGAAACAGTCTGGCTTACCCAGCAAATGATGGCGGAGCTTTTTCATTCGACCAAACAGAACATAAACCACCATATTCAAAGTATTTATGATGAAGGCGAATTAAACCCGGAGGCAACTGTCAAAAAATATTTGACAGTTCAATTAGAGGGGGAAAGGCAGGTTCGCCGCAGTCTGGATTATTACAATTTGGACATGATCATCTCTGTCGGCTACCGCGTCAAGAGTCTGATTGCCACCCGTTTCCGAATCTGGGCAACCCAGCGATTGAAGGAGTATATCGTCAAGGGGTTCGTCATGGACGATGAACGTCTGAAAAATCCCCCAGTGGCCGGTTCCGCCATCCCCGACTATTTCGACGAGATGCTTGAACGTATCCGCGATATCCGTGCCAGTGAACGCCGCATGTACCTGCGGGTGAAGGAAATATTTGCCATGGCAGGGGATTACGATCCCACTTGGGAGGAGACAACAAAGTTCTTCAGCGTCATTCAGAACAAGCTCCATTTTGCTGCAACCGGCCTGACGGCTGCAGAACTGATCAAAAGCCGTGCCGATCACGTTCAGCCAAATATGGGGCTGACAAACTGGAAGGCTGGGGAAGTCCGCAAAACCGACGTGACCATAGCCAAGAATTACCTGAAAGAAGACGAAATCGACGGGCTGAACCGGATCGTGGTCATGTGGTTGGACTATGCCGAAGATCAAGCCAATCGCCGCAAACAGGTTTTCATGAAGGATTGGGAACGGAAACTGGACGAGTTTTTAGCGTTCAATGACCGGAAGGTGCTCCCTCACGCCGGAAGCGTCAGCAAGAAGGACGCGGACGAGTTTGCCAAGCAGGAGTATGACCATTTTGCCCAGCGCCGACGGGAATACAAGGAAGCCATCGGCCAGGAGGAATCTATAAGGCTGCTTGAGGAGGCGGCCAAAAGACTGCCTAAGGGAAAGGGCGACATATGAACGTTTCCAAACAACCGTACGAAAATATCGTACGATTGAAATTGCCTGCCAGAAGAAAATATATGAATAAGGGTCCTGGAACGGCTCAAAAGGTGGGGACAAATTGTCCCCTCCTTTATCCTGAAAACTGGTGGATCAGGTTAAGGGCAGCTATAATCTCCGTGACCACCGAGATCGCAAGGAAAAAAGATACCCAGGGATTCAAGAAAACCGCACCGCCGCCCGGGAAGGTGGCCATATCGCCGGCAACGCCCGCAAGGCACTGGAAGCCAAGACGGGCACTCCGGTCGTCAGCAGCGAGAATTTCCTGAATCCACCCCCAAAACGATTTTCGGAAACTGCAGCGAAGGCCTTCATCAAAACCCGGGCTAAGGCGTTGGCCCATGATTCGAAGGACTTGCCCAAAACCCGACAGCGAGTGAAAGGGAAGATCCACAAAGTTATCGAGGAAGTTGATGGCACAATAACAGAAACCCTTTATGGATCGGAGAAGATAGCGAAACGATTGAAGCCGGAGAGGAAGTTGGAGGGAGGGAAATGAAGATCTGGAAGAAGGCCACTCTTAAGGATTTGGTCGATCTTCAGCGAGGATATGATCTGCCTTCCCAAAATCGAATTCCAGGAAATATTCCCGTAATGGGTGGCGGTGGGTTGGCTGGATACCATGCTGAATCAAATGTGAGAGGTCCGGGAGTCATCATCGGTCGAAGTGGGGCAGGCTTCGGAACAGCTTTTTATTGTGAGTCCGATTATTGGGCTCACAATACAGGTCTTTTTGTCAGTAATTTTAAGGGAAACCACCCCAAATACGTGTTTCATTTTTTGGATCGTTTTGATTTTTCTAGGTACAATTCAGGTGGTGCTCAACCATCGTTGAATAGGAATTTTATCTATCCGATAGAAATTGAAATACCTCCATATTCAGAACAAAAAAGCATAGCACAGCTGCTTGACACCTGGGACCAGGCCGTCGAAAAGACCGAGCGGCTGATCAAAGCCAGGAAAAAAAGATTCTCATGGCTTGGACAGGCGTTAGTTAATAATCAAAAAGATAAACCTGGCATGCATAATGTGATACTTGGGGATGTATGCAAACCTGTAACAAGAAAAAATAATATTGGAGAAACAAATATTCTGACGTCTTTGGCGCAGCATGGCCTCATAAGTCAGCTTGATTATTATAGCAAAAGTGTCTCCGGTGCCGATCTGAGTGGTTATTATTTACTGAAGAAAGGTGAATTTGCCTACAATAGGAGTTCTGCAAGCGGCTATCCTTATGGCGCAATAAAGCGCCTGGACTATTGTGATCAAGGTGCCTTCTCTACACTCTACATTTGTTTCAAAATTTCAGATAGAGAGAAGATATATTCAGATTTTTTATGCCACTACTTCGAATCCGGATGCCTGAACCGCCCGTTGAGGGAAATTTGTCAAGCTGGCGCAAGGAGCCATGGCTTGTTGAATGTCTCAAAAGGGGAATTCTTTAATTTAAAACTCTTTTTACCACCAATCGACCAACAAAAAAAATTGCTTCCATCATCAACACCGCTCGCCAGGAAATAGACCTTCTAAAAAAACAGGCAGACGCCTTTCGAAAACAGAAACGCGGCCTGATGCAGAAATTATTAACCGGTAAATGGCGGGTGAAAAATAACGTATCGTAGAGGCAGGCACGGGGGCCTGCCCCTACACCTGCCCTGATTTGTCCCGGTGATCATTACAAAACAGGATGAACAAAATTGAATTGGCGACCATCATGACGGGCAACCACGGGGGGTTGCCCCTACACGTCCCAACGGGGATACATGATCGATAACGATAACATCCATCAACGCCGTTCCATTCGATTGCCGGGATATGATTATTCCCAATTGGGTGCCTATTTTATCACCATCTGCACGCAAGACAGGAAATGCCTATTTGGAAACATTGTGGACGGAAAAATGACATCTAACGATGCGGGCACCATAATTCAAACCGTTTGGCGCGAATTACCAATCCATTACAACGGAACAGAAATTGATGAATTCGTCGTCATGCCTAATCACATCCACGGTATCGTTATTGTAGGGGCAACCCCCCGAATCGGGCAGGCACAGGAGGGAGGGCAACCACAGGGGGTTGCCCCTACGGAAAATATTACGGGAAATACGGAACCGTTGTCGTTGCCGGATGTGGTGCATCGGTTCAAGACCATGACCACCAAACGTTATGCCGATGGTGTTAAACAATATGGGTGGCCTCCATTTCCTGGCAGATTATGGCAACGTAATTATTGGGAACACATTGTGCGCAATGAAATCGAATTGAATAAGATTCGTGAATACATACGGAATAATTCCACACAATGGGACCATGACCGATTAAATTCATGGGCATACGTAGGGGCAGGCCCCCGTGCCTGCCCGAATGGCGTGAAGGAATCCCACGCCTATTACGGAGAAAAATCATGGATGATGTGAATGGTTTCCGTTTCAATGAAAAATACCTCTCCCAGATCCCAGCGCTGCAACTCCTGATCAATCTGGGCTTTGAATACCTGCCCCCCTCGAAGGCGCTCGCCGCCCGCCAGGGAAAGACCGGCAACATCTTGCTGGAAGGGATTCTCAGAGACCAGATCAAACGGATTAACCGGATCAACTACAAGGGGCATGAGTTTCTTTTCAGCGAGGAGAATATCCAGACAGCTATTCAGAAACTCAAGAACGTCAAATATGACGGCCTGCTTAAGACCAACGAGGCTGTATATGATCTCATTACGCTGGGCACGGCCCTGGAACAGACCATCGAAGGCGATTCTAAAAGCTACAACCTGAACTACATCGACTGGCGTGTTTGGGAAAACAATGTCTTCCACGTCTTGGCCGAATACAGCGTGGAGCGCTCCCGCAGCACGGAAATAATCCGCCCCGACATCGTTCTGTTTGTCAACGGCATCCCCCTGGCGGTCATCGAGTGCAAGTCCCCCAAGGTCGAAATCGAACAGGCCGTATCCCAGTCCATCCGCAATCAGGGTGATGATTACATCCCCAAGCTCTTTGCCTTTGTGCAGTTGGTGATGGGCCTCAATAAGAACACGGCCAAGTATGCAACTGTTGGTTCATCGGCTAAATTCTGGAGCAACTGGAAGGAGCTGCGTGATAAAGAAAAGGAAAGTACTCGCTTTGTCCATAAAAATCTGACCGGCGAACAGAAAGAACAGCTCTTTAGCGGGGAGTTTGCCGTGGCCCAAACCTTTTTCGAAGCCCAGGAGGCCGAGGGGAACCGCCTAGTCACGGAGCAGGATAATACCCTCTATAGCCTATGCCGACCGGAACGACTGCTGGAGATGGCTTTCAAATTCACGGTCTTCGACGGCGGCATCAAGAAGATCGCCCACTATCAGCAATATTTTGTTGTTAAATCCACCCTGGAGCGGATCAAGCAATTCGACCGGCAAGGCCGGCGCAAGGGAGGCATCATCTGGCACACGCAGGGGTCGGGCAAATCGTTGAGCATGGTCATGTTGGCCAGAAATCTGGCCCTCGATCCGGGGACGCCCAATCCACGCATCGTACTGGTGACGGACCGCGACGATCTGGACAAGCAATTGAAAAATACCTTTGCCGCCTGCGGACTGGACCCGAACCGGGCGACTTCAGGAAAAAATCTGCTTGAATTGGTAGCGGAACAGAAGGCCGGCATCGTCACAACACTGATCCACAAGTTCGACAAGGCCTTGAATCAAAGAAAATATCAGGATGATTCCGCCGACATATTTATGCTGATCGATGAAAGCCATCGGACCAACTTCGGGTCCTTCTCGGTGCGGATGCGCCAGATGTTTCCCAAGGCCTGCTATCTCGGCTTTACCGGCACCCCATTACTGAAAAAGGAGAAAAACAGCTTTGTCAAGTTTGGCGGATTGATCGAACCGCACTACTCCATCCATCAGGCGGTGGAAGACCA
Organism: uncultured delta proteobacterium; assembly: GCA_963790475.1. Taxonomy (GTDB): domain Bacteria; phylum Desulfobacterota; class RBG-13-43-22; order RBG-13-43-22; family RBG-13-43-22; genus RBG-13-43-22. The sequence goes on from CAWBOS010000006.1 coordinate 118,936, forward strand.
ATCCGTTGTCCCTCTGCTTTATGAAGGCCGCCATGTGGAAATGGAACAGAACAAATCAGCCATCGACCTTTGGTTCGAACGCCACACCCAGGGCTTAACCCGTGAACAGAAGGCCGATCTGAAAAGGAAATATGCCCGTTCCGAGATGCTCAACAAAGCGGATCAGGTCATTTATATGCGGGCTTTCGACATCGGCGAGCACTATCGAGCGTCCTGGCAGGGCACAGGATTCAAGGCTCAGCTTGTTGCGCCCAGCAAGGCGGCGGCCCTGAAGTATCATGAACACCTGACCGATATCGGCTTCGTGACCTCCGAAGTACTTATTTCCCCGCCGGATGCCCGCGAAGGCTATGAGGAAACGGACGAAGAATCTACAGACGAGGTGGTCAAATTCTGGCAGAAAATGATGAAGCGCTTCGGCAAGGAGGATGAATACAACAAGCAGATCATCAACCAATTCAAGTTCGGATCGGAACCGGAAATTCTGATCGTGGTCAGTAAGCTGCTGACCGGTTTCGATGCGCCGCGCAATGTCGTCATTTACCTCTGTAAAGAGCTGAGGGAGCATTCGCTCTTGCAGGCCATTGCCCGAGTGAACCGGATATACGAAGATAAGGAATACGGCTACGTTATCGATTATGTGGGTCTGTTGGGGGAACTGGACAAGGCGTTGACCATGTACAGTGCTTTTGAAGGTTTTGACGAGGAAGACCTGGCGGACACACTGGCTTCGGTCAATGTTGAAGTGGAAAGGTTGCCCCAGCGATACTCCGATCTCTGGGATCTCTTCAAGGAAGTTAAAAACAGCTATGACGAAGAGGCTTATGAAATACTTCTGGCTGATGACGCCCTGAGAAAAGAATTTTATCAAAGACTGGCCGAATATGCCAAAACCTTCGCCATTGCCCTGTCTACGGAAGCCTTTGTCATGGGCATAGACGAGGCCAAGCTGCGGCGCTATAAGGCCGATCTAAAGCGTTTCCAAAACCTGAAGGTCTCTGTGAAGCTTCGCTATGCCGAAGCGATAGACTACCGCGATTATGAGCCGAAGATCAAAAAACTACTCGACACGCACATCCAGGCCAACGAAGTCATAAAGTTAAATGAGCCGGTGAACATCTTCGACAGTACTACTTTTTCAATGGTGAAAGAGGAACAAAGCGTCTACGGGAAAACCACGGCGTCTAAGGCCGACGCCATTGCCTACGCGACCAGGAAGGTCATCACGGAAAAGATGGAAGAAGATCCGGCTTTTTATGAGAAGTTTTCCAAGCTGATCCAACAGGCCATAGAGGGTTTTCGGGCGAGGCGATTTTCCGATCTGGATTATCTGAATCGGGTTATGGAGATCCGCAGCAAAGTCGTGACTCGTCATCATGATGATGTTCCTGAGAAACTTTCCGGAAATGAGAATGCCATGGCCTACTACGGTGTTCTGAAACCTTTCTTCGCTAACCATCCGATTCCCCCGGAACGATGTGATTCGATCGCCGCAGACACCGCCTTGGCCATCGATGCTATCCTGATCCGCCACTGGAAGGTACAGTTCTGGGAAGATGAAGATGCCCAGAATCAAGCCATCAATGATATCGACGATTATCTCTTTGACGAGGTAAAAGGCAAGGCGGGTGTGGAGATCAGCCTTGGGCAAATGGACGCTCTCATTGAACGGACAATGCAGGTTGCCAAAAGCAGGAGCGGAAAATGAGCTTGTCCCGCGGGGTCATCGCCTATGGCAAGGATAACATAGAATTTACCTGGTTCTATGTCGATAGGAAGACATTGGAAATCGCCGTTCATCCCGATCAGACGGTAGTCATCAGAGCACCGCTTGGTACCGAGATCGAAGAAATACAAAAAAGGGTCGTCAGGCGAGCTGCCTGGATCATGAAGCAGCGTGTATTTTTTCGGCAATTTGATCCCAGGACGCCCGCAAGACGATATGTCGGAGGAGAAACACACTTGTACCTTGGGAAACATTATCGCCTCCGAATCAGAAAAGGGGATCAGGATGCCGTCAAGCTGATCAAAGGCTTTTTTGAAATTCGAGTTCAGGGGTGCATTTCCTCGGAAAAGGTCAAATGTTTGTTGGAAGGGTGGTACAAGGAAAAGGCAGTGCGGAAGTTTAATGAAAGCACAGACCGGTGCTGGCCTTTTGTAGAGAAACCTTCATCGGTAAAACCAGAACTGCAGGTCAGGCTTATGCGGAAGCGCTGGGGGAGTTTTTCCGCAAACGGCAGGCTGACATTGAATGCCGATTTAATCAGAGCCCCCAAGGAATGTATCGATTACGTAATTGTCCATGAGTTAAGCCATCTGCGATACGACAACCACGGTTCCGAGTTTTACAAATTCCTGGACAAAGTAATGCCCGATTGGGAAAAAAGGAAGCACAGGCTGGAAGTAACCTTGGCTTAATGTTGATAAAGTTCACTTCTCACCTTCAAAAATAAGGTTCCAAAAAGATAATACAGAGGTCACAAAAATGCCTTTAATAAAAGTAAAAAAGAATTACCAGATCACCCTCCCCACTGGCTTGAGAAGGATGTTAAAGATTGCCGAGGGGGATTATCTGGAGGTTGAGAGGCAGAACAATGCGCTGGTATTGAAGCCGGTAAAAATGATACACCCCGACCAGGCCTATTTCTACAGTAAGGAATGGCAGGAAGGCGAGAAAAAGGCGGACAAAAATATTGCCAAGGGCGAAGTCTTGGGTCCTTTCAGCAAAATCAAAGACGGCCTTAAGGCCTTGAAGACCGTTAAAATATGAAGTTTCTTTTATCAAAAACTTCGTCTGGGAATTCCGAAAGCTGCCCCAGGAGATCCAGAAATCCGTTGATAAACAGCTTGAATTGCTAATGGAGAATCCAAAACATCCGTCTTTGAATTTGAAAAAATGCAAGACCCCCGGGGCATTTGGGAGTGTCGGGTTACCTACTCTTATCGGTTTACCTTTCAATTAGAAGATGATACTTATATTTTACGAAAAGTCGGGACCCATGACACTTTAAAGAATCCTTAAATTAAGAAAATAACGCTGAAGTCCTGGCTGAAGGGTTCTGAGGGGGTCGCACCGACCAACCCATAACGCCAGCAATCTTCTAATAGAAAGGCTGGTCCATGAAGCAGTCCAACAAGACCCCATTTTTTTAAAACAAGGATATGGAGTTTTTGTTTTCAAACTGAAGTATTAATAATTCAAATGAATGGGATAAATGCATCAGGCAATCATTTATGTCTGAATCTCTCGTAGATCAGGTTTTGGGAAAAATAGACCAGGCTGCCGAGCCTTATCACCGTCTAATCTTAATAGTTACCCCGGCGGAGATGAGGAAACGGTTCGAGGAATATCTTGACGGGCTCACCAAGAGCAAGGAGCCCGACAAAGTGCGCATTGTCTTGGAGTGACCCATGAAATCTTTTGAAAACAATTATCTCGAAAAACATCGCTTGCCGCATTCTCTGTTGCGAACTATCCGATTGTTGGGTGAATATCGCGGAAAAGAATCGCTTTTTAAACAGCAGACGCCCCAAGTGCTTGAATCCTTGCGCCAGGCGGCTGTGATCCAGAGCACCGAATCCTCCAACCGTATCGAGGGAATAGAAGCCCCGGCCGAGAGAATCAAGAAAATCGTGGAGCAAAAGACCACGCCGAAGAATCGATCCGAACAGGAGATCGCAGGATATCGTGATGCACTGGCGACGATTCACGCCAACTCTCCTAACATGCCCTTTACCCCAGGCCTTGTTCTTCAACTCCACCGCGATCTTTATCAGTTCGTCCCCCAGCAGGGCGGACACTGGAAGATGACGGACAATGAGATTTCCGAGACTAACGCCGACGGCACAAAGGTTACCCGGTTCAGACCGATTCCCGCCCATCAAACACCCGAGGCCATGGATAGGCTCCATACCCTTTTTAAGGAACAATGGGACCGGGGAGAAATCGATCCACTGCTGTTGATTCCGGCTTATGTGCTCGATTTCCTCTGCATCCATCCATTCACCGATGGTAACGGGAGGATGGCACGGCTGCTGACTCTGCTTCTCCTCTATCAAGCCGGTTTTGAAGTTGGCCGTTACATCAGTTTGGAACATCTAATCGAGAACCAGCGGGAAGGGTACTACGATGCGCTCTACAAATCTTCCCAAGGGTGGCACGATGGCGAACATTCATTATTGCCCTGGTGGGAATATTTTCTGGGCGTTATGTTATTTGGATCATACCGGGAGTTCGAACGTCGAGTAGGATTGATCACCACCGGGAGGGGCACAAAAACGGCAATGATATCGGATGCTATAGGTCATTTCGTTGGGGATTTCTCCATACGCGATATTCAAGATAAGTGTCCCAATGTCGGGATAGATTTGATTCGCCGTATCCTTAAGGAGCAGAGAGAGTTAGGGAAACTTGAGTGTTTGGGTAGAGGGCCAAACGCCAAATGGAAGAATAGATAAAATACCCATTTAATAGGTATTGAACCATGGTAAATACCTATATAATAACTCAAGAACATTCCACCAATCCTGTTACATACGGTTTCCATCTCAAAATTTTGAGGCTTATCTTGATTATCTTGTATCTTGTTATCTTGGGCCACGACAACTTGTTGATTATTCAAAGTTAATGTCCTGGAAGTAGGTGTTTTCACGGCCTATATCGACTTTTTCTGGCCCCAAAAGAGTTTTATAGAAAGTATCCCCTTCCCGGAGTTGGCACCCTCCACCGCCTTCTAAGAGACCGTGCCCATGTTGAACCCTTTTTCTCGTCGAGGTTCGGGGCGAAGATGGCCAACACGCTCAGGGAGATCGACCGATGACCTCATTAAATCATGCGGCAACTGTCAAGTAATACTTGTAAGTTCATTATGCTCTTTTTATGGAGGGAAAGAGACACTCCCAAGCGCTACTGGTCCGATCTCAAACACAAAATGGCTCTGGAATCGGGCGTGGTTCAACCGTTCGAAAAAATCGTACGGTTGAAATTGAGTAAATCCGGGGCTATACTTATTTATGTTCCCAGTTCAGGAAGGACTCCGCCGGAATTCAAATTAATAAAGGAAGGTCTATTATGAATCGTACCGTTCTTATTACCGGATCGACTCGGGGAATCGGCCTGCAGACCGCCGCCGAATTTTTGAAAAACGGGGGTCAGGTGGTTATTTTCAGCCGGGAGAAAGAGCATGTCGAAGAGGCCAGGAAGCGTCTCTTGGCCTTCGGGAAAAAAGAGGCCCTCTTAAGTCTGGTCGGCGACGTTCGAAAACAAAAGGATGTGGAAAGGATCGTCCAACAGTCCCTTAAGCGCTTCGACCGGATTGATGTCTTGATCAACAACGCCGGGGTCGGTGTCTACAGGCGGGTCGAAGAGACAACGGAGGAGGAGTGGGATCACATTATCAATACCAATTTAAAGGGGACCTTTCTATTTTTGCGGCAGATCATCCCCGTCATGAAACGGCAGGGAAAAGGGATCATCGTTAATATTTCCTCAGGCCTGGGGGTAGAAGGGATGGCCAATTTTTCGGCTTATTGTGCTTCGAAATTCGGGGTGGTCGGTTTGACCAAGGCCATCGGCGATGAATTGTCTGACTCTGCCATTCGGATTTATGCCGTGCTTCCCGGCGCAGTGAATACCACCTTGCTGGCCGATAGCGGCTTTCAGATGGACCCCTCGGACCTGCTCAGGCCAGAATATGTCGCCCATAAAATATTCGGGGTGGCCCAAGGCAGGAGAAGATCAGGGTCTTTGATTACCGTCTATTCCTGAAGGAAGGTCCATAGTCCATTGCTGAGAATCGGGGACTGAGATCCCTATTCTCTTGAGAGTGGATTTTTAATATGCTGGCCCCCTACGATAATCCATGAAAATCGTCCTGGTAACATTCGGATCGCGCGGTGATGTCCAACCCATGCTGGCCCTGGCCTTGACCATTCAACGGGAAGGGCATGATGTTCTTCTGGCGGGGCCTCCGGAGAGGGCGGAATGGGCCCGAGAATACGGCTGCTCCTATCATCCCTTGGGGAACAATCTTACGGCCTTCGTTGACCGGTTGCCTCAGGCCCATACCCTTGGATCGGGTTTTCGTTTTGTCTCCTATATCCATAAAGAGGTGACCGCTCAATTTGAGGTGCTTCGAGAAATCATTAAAGGGGCTGACCTGGTTATCGGCGCTTCCCTGGTTTTGGCACTGTCAACAGTGGCCGAGCATATGGGAATCCCTTATCGCTTTATCGCCTTTTGTCCCCAAGTATTGCCCTCGAGCCATCATCCCTATCCGGCCATCAAAACCCAGGTTTTTCCGGGAGGGCTTAACCGGATAACCTGGGGGATGGGGCGAATCATAGGTCGAATCAGTCTATCGCCGATGTTAAATAAAAAACGGAAGAATCTGGGGCTCAAACCGGTTGAAGATCCGTGGCTTCATGTTTTGGGTCAAGGGGTTATTGTGGCCTCTGATAAGGAGATCGTTGGGCTGCCCGATGACCTGGAAATCAGCGCCACCCAAACCGGCTATTTACATTTGTTACAACACAGGACTTCCAATCCATCCTTGGAAAGATTTTTTGATTCCGGCCCGCCTCCGGTGTACGCCGGATTCGGAAGTATGCCCCGGTCGGATCAGGCCGGCAATGTATCCATGATTGTGGATGCGGCTCGATCGATCGGGCAACGGGCGATCATAGCCAAATTCTGGGATGGACCGTCCGATTTCTCAAATGCAGAGGACGTTTTTCTTCTAAGAGGATATCCTCACCTGGAGTTGTTTCCTAAGGTAAGTATGGTAATCCATCACGGCGGGGCCGGGACCACGGCAACTTCAGCCATCAGCGGTGTACCGCAGATCGTCGTACCTCATATCCTGGATCAATATTATTGGGGACATCAGGTTTTTCGATCCCAACTTGGACCAAAGCCCATAAGGCGTTCCAGAATATCGAGTCGAAGACTCGCCAGCGCAATGCTCGAATGTTTGACCAATGACCGGATGCGGGAAAAGGCCAAGGATATCTCAAGTCAGATAAGACAAAGGGATAGTCTGGGATTGACTTTTAGGGCACTTTCATTATCATAGAAAAAAAGGGGGCCAGGCCGAAAAAGGGATTGAAGAAGAATTGGCGAATTAATAAAAAACTCCCCTTGAATATCTATTTTTAAAAAAACTTAGTTGGCAGGTCATCATAATGCCCATTTCCTGTATCGAACACCGTGAAACCATGCAGTTGCTGGCTTTAAAGAAGAAGCTGGCCGAGGAAAAATTGGAACCCGCGGAGCGGAAAGAGTTGGAAGAGTTGATCCGAAAACTGGAAGAAAAGTTGGGATTATAAAAAACTCGGGTTCTTAGGTTTTAGGGTTGGGTCCAAGGTAAGGGGTCATGGTCCCTGCTCGTCATTTAGGTATTTTTAGAGGATAACCATTCAGGTTCCAAGGGGAGGTTGAGGGTGAACGTAGAACCTTTTCCGATCTTGGATTGAACTTCCACGGTCCCCCCGTGAGATTCTATAATATGCTTGACAATAGCCAGCCCCAGCCCGGTTCCCCCCAATTGGCGGGATTGATCCCTGTCCACCCGATAGAAGCGTTCAAAGATCCGGGGAAGATGTTCCTTGGGAATGCCGATACCGGTGTCCGCCACCGAGATTTCGATGAAATCTCGGTGGAGTTCGGAGTTCGGAGTTCGGAGTTCGCCGATTTCATCTTTTCGCTGAACGCTGAACACTGAACGCTGAACGGGTTTCGCTGTCAGGTGAATTTGTCCCCCGGTCAGGGTATATTTAATGGCGTTATCCAGTACATTGACCAGGGCCTGCAGTACCCGATTCTTTTCCCAAAAAGCCGTTATTGCCTCGGGCAGATTTCCGATTTCCAGCTCAAGATTGATCATTTTCTCCTGGGCTTGGTCCTTGACCATCTTTACGGCACTCTCCAGAATCTCTTTGACCAATACCCTTTCAAAATTCTTCTTTGATTTTTCTTGTACATCCAGGTTAGCCAGATCCAGCATGTCTGATATTAATAGGCTAAGGCGGATAATCTCTTTACTAATCGAGATTAAACGTTCTCGAACTTCAGGAGGATCGGCCGGAATCGAAGGAAGCAGGGTATTCAATTGTCCATTGATCGCCTTTAAAGGGGAACCTAATTCGTAGGAGGCATTGGCAACAAAATCATGACGGACCCTTAACAGGTATTGCAGTTCGGTTGTATCGTGGAAAATAGCTACGGCCCGGGGTGGGCGATGATTTGAGGTCAAGGCCACGACCTGGACCTCAAAATGTCGCTGAAGGTCGTGCCCGAAAAAAAGCTGCATCCGCCGAAAAGGGTCCCCTTTAAGGACGGCTTCTATGGCATCATGCAGTTCAGCACTCATAAAGGCTTCCTGAACGGAGCGCTTTTTCCAGGAAACCTTGCCGCCCAAGACTTCATCTAAAAAGGGGTTGGTCAGGATGATCCGGCCTTTTTCATCAGTGACCAGCACCCCTTCCCGCATGGAGGAAAGCAGGGTTTTTAGTTCGCTGGTTTCGGTTTCCAGTAACTCCATTTTACCGGTCAGCCCGGCAGCCAGGGATTCCAGGGAAAGGGCCAACTCCTTTATCTCACTCTGGGTCAGAAGATGAAAGGGTTGTTTGAAATCTCCCTTATCCATTCTTTGGACCATGTCGGTCAGTTCCTGGAGAGGGCGCCCCATACCCTTGGTTAAAAGAAAACTAAGCCAAGCGGCCAGAAGGATGGTCAGTCCCCCCGCAAGATATAAGCCCCAGCGCTGGGAGGAAACGGCTTTTTCTATCTGATTAAGAGGAAGGGCTATGCGGACATAACCCAGGAGGGTTTCTTTATTCCTGATCGGGGCGGCTCCAAAGAGGATATTCGACTTCATTTCAGGACTATAGCGAACGGTCTGGCCATATCCTTTGGTTTTCACGGCCAGGATCTCCGGGCTATTGGAGAAATCCTCTGCTTTATCCACGAGCTCCCAGTTGAGAAGAGAATCCCCAATGACCCGGTCCTCTTTGGAAAGCAGGGTTACCCTTTGACCGAGATGGCGGCCTAATTGGTCGGTTAACTGTCGAATCCGGGCAGGTTCATTTTTATTTGGACTCAGGTGATCGGCCAGCATCCAAACGGCCAGATTCAAATCCCGCTTCAGTTCTTCTTCTTTCTGGGCCATCAGAAAATTTTTCAGGTTGGATCCCAGATAGAGGGTGGAGGGGATAACCATTAAGGCGATGAGCAGGATAAAAGTCCCCAGGATTTTTGTGAGCCGGCGAAGATTCATTTGGGGTTCCGCTTAGAAGCAAAGTCTCTTTGGTGAAAGATATTAAAGGCATTTTATAACCTCATCCTGTTATTGTCTATGATAAAATTATGATTTATCTCTATTCGGTTTTATGTTAACAGAGAATGATTTGGGGGCTCACTTAACACGAGCCGATTTAATCTCACCCAATTACCTTTTTTCCAAGGAAGGACTTTTTGAGCCCCCCCTTTTTGGCAAAGGGGAGGGGAGAAGAGAGAAACGTCATGTTCATGTTAAAAAAATGGATTTCCTATTTACTCTTTCCATTGTCCTTAGTCATCGAACTTTTTATGGTCGGCCTCTTATGGCCTAAGAAAGGGAGGAAATTCTTTTTTGCCGGTGTGGTTCTCCTGTACTTGTCTTCTTTTCAACTTTTTTCGTCTTTACTTTTATGGCCTTTGGAAAGGACTTATTCCCCTATCCGAGAAACCTCAATTAATCAGGAGGTAAAATGGGTAGTAGTTTTGGGAGAATCATCCAAGGAAGACAAAAACCTCACCCCCGAAGACCGGTTGAGTGAGTCTTCATTAAAACGATTCCTGGAAGGGATAAGGCTCAGCCGCCGGCTGCCTATGGCCCGGCTTATTCTATCAGGCGGGGATTTTTCCGGGGACAATCCAGTGGCCCGGGTGATGGGCGAAGCGGCTTTTAGATATGGCCTGACCCCTCCCCGACTGGTCCTGGAGGAAACTTCCTGGGATACCTATGATGAGGCTCGATTGTTGAAAAAGACCTTGGGTAAAGATTCTTTTTATCTGGTGACCTCGGCCTGCCATATGCCCCGGTCCATGGGCATGTTTAAGAAGATGGGCACCCGGCCGATAGCGGCCCCCGCTGATTTCCAGGTTGTCTGGGGACCCCTGAGGGGTATAGATTTTTTTCCCAAGGCCGAGGCCCTTAAAGAAACGGAGCTGGCCATTCATGAATATCTTGGGTTGCTCTGGGGGTGGGTGAGAGGCTATCTGTGAGGACGGTTCTTCTTCCAAGAGATAGGAAAGGAATTCCGGAATTTTGCAAAACGGGTTTACAGTTCGGAGTTCGGAGTGTTGAGTTTTACTATGAACTAACTACTCCGAACTTACGCAATGGCGATTCTTTTATTATTGCCCAATATTTTGGCATGATCCTCATTAGTTACCTCTTCTCCGGCCGCAGAATAAGGCAGGACAGGGGGGGAAGGGTCAGCGACAAGGATTGGGCATAAGAATGGAAGGGCAGCGGATCGGTTCGGAGTTGCCCTTTATTGCCCAGATTGCTTCCCCCATACCACACTGAATCACTGTTGATTTCTTCGCGGTAATAGGGGGCTGCGGGAACCCCGATCCGGTAGCCGTACCGGGGCACCGGGGTCAGATTGAAGGCCACAACCAACCAGCTTTCCCCGGAACTGCGCACATAAACAATCACGGACTGCTGCCAGTCCTGGCAGTCGATCCAGCGGAATCCTTCCGGCTGGTGGTCTTTTTCCCAGAGGGCCGGCTCCGTCAGATAAAGCCTTCCCAGGTCGACCATGAAATTCTGCAGTCCTTCACGCATCGGGTCTTCCGTCAGGTGCCAATCCAGGCTCTGGTCATGATCCCATTCTCGGTCCATGGCCAGTTCCGTGCCCATGAATAAAAGCTTTTTTCCGGGGTGGGTGTACATATACCCCAGCAAGGTCCGTAAGTTGGCAAACTTTTGCCAGGTATCTCCAGGCATTTTGGAAAGCAAAGAACCCTTCCCGTGGACGATCTCATCATGGGAAAAGGGCAGAATGAAATTCTCGGTGTAAGTGTAAAGCATGGAGAAGGTCAAATCGTTATGATGGAAACTCCGGTGAACCGGTTCTTTGGAAAAATAGGCCAGGGTATCGTGCATCCAACCCATGTTCCATTTGAAGCCAAACCCCAGCCCGCCAAGATAAACCGGCAAGGTCACTCCGCCCCAATCCGTTGACTCCTCGGCCACGGTAAAGCAACCGGGAAAAAGACCATAAACTTTTTCATTTAATGTTTTTAGGAAGGAGATGGCTTCCAGATTCTCCCGTCCTCCATAACGGTTGGGGATCCATTCCCCTTCTTTGCGGCTGTAATCCAGGTAAATCATGGAGGCCACGGCATCCACCCGCAGGCCGTCAATATGATACTGATCCAGCCAGAAAAGGGCATTGGCCAGGAGAAAATTCCGAACTTCGTTTCTATTAAAATTGAAAATCAAAGTTCCCCAGTCCTGGTGCTCTCCTTTCCTGGGATCGGCGTGTTCATAAAGGGCCGTGCCGTCAAACAAGCGCAGGCTGTAGTCATCCTTGGGGAAATGGGCCGGAACCCAGTCCAGAATGACCCCGATTCCGGCTTGATGACAAGCATCCACTAAATAACGGAAATCATCGGGTGTCCCATAGCGGCTGGTCGGGGCATAGTAGCCGGTGACCTGATACCCCCAGGAGCCGTCGAAGGGATATTCGGCCACAGGCAAAAGTTCAAGGTAATTAAAACCATAGCGCTTGATCTCGTCTATCAAGTAGGGTGCCATCTCCCGATAAGTCAAAGGACGATTGCCTTCCTCGGGGACCCGCCGAAACGAACCAAGATGGCACTCAAAGATGGCCATAGGCGAATGTCGGCGATCGAGGCGGGAACGTTCCGCCATCCATTGCCCATCGCCCCATCGGTACTTGGTCAGGTCCCAGATCCGGGCACACATCGCCGGAGGCTTCTCCATGGAAAAGGCCAGAGGGTCGGTCTTGATCCGCAGTTGTCCATCCCGGGTTTTGATTTCAAACTTATAAAGGAGTCCCGGTTTCAACCCGGGTAAAAAGAGTTCCCAAATACCGGAACTACCCATGACGCGCATAGGAGAAAGGCGACCGTCCCAGCGGTTGAATTCCGCCAGAAGGCTGACCCGTTTGGCATTGGGTGCCCAGAGGGCAAAGGAAACTCCCGATACCCCGTCAATGGTCCGCAAATGGGCGCCGAGGATTTCATAAAGACGAAGGTGATTCCCTTCATTGAAAAGGTGTAAATCCATGTCCCCCAGGGTGGGGGGAAAACGGTAAGGGTCTTCGGTTTCCCAGTGGTATCCATTCTCAAAGGAAAAAAGGAATCGGTAGGGAAAAGGCCAGGTCTGATTTTTTAGGTCCTTCTCGAAAATTCCCCCGGCATGGATACGGTTCATTTCAACAGACCGGCCTTCCATTAAGAGAGATACCTTGATGGCATCGGGGTGGAAGGCCCGGACAATCACCCCTTTATTTTTCCCTTCTTGATAGGGGTGCCCTCCCAGGATCCGATGGGGGTCGAAGTGCTCACCTTTGGCTAAGGCATCGAATTCTTTTTTCATTCAATCTCCCAGATAATGACCTCAGAGGGGATGTCAATTTCCCGGGCAAACCCCTGATAAATTTCCCGATATTCGGGCTTGTTTTGGGGAAGATCTTTGCAGGCGTCCAGAAAGCTATTTTGGACATTCCACAGATTGAGAGAAACGTCAAAGAGACGGCAGAGATCGAGTAACTTTTGGATAGCCGTGAAAAGCCGTACCGGGTCGAGATATACCCTTAGTTGCCTTATTTCTTTTTCGATCCTCGCCTCGATCCTCGCCTGAACTTGTCCTTTGGGCAAAGGATACCCCAGCTCTTGAGAACGCTCAAAAAATTTCTGCAATCCCTCCAATTGCTCACCAGGGGGAAAGGCTTCATCGATCCCCTTTTTCAAGGTACGGTCGAAAATGAGGGTTAAGGCCATCTTTATCGGATCAGGAAGGGGCACCCCTATGTCGATCATTTTTATCAGGGTCCCGGTATCTTCTTTGATCCAATCCTCAAGTAAAAGGATATGTTTTTCCATGCGGTCTTCAAGGAGGAGATTAATCAACCTTTGCCGATCTTCTGAAAAGAGGTCTTTTAAATAAAAACGCCTGGGGTCAAAAACTTCTTTTATCCGGTCATAAACATCACCCAGGGAGGCTGATTTATAAAGGTTGACGATATCCTTTTTAATGATCTCGTATTCCTCAAGGGTTTGATACGGTTTTAAATGGCATTGAAAATCCACCCCTCCAAAATGGAGGACGACAAACATCTTCTCCTGTTCTTCCAGGGTAATGGTCGATGAAACCTTGATTCGGCCTAAGACCAGATGAGAACCGTTTTGAGGTAGAATCAACTTTTCTTCATTGCTCAATTGATAACAATAGATGCGGTCTTTCGAGTTTTTTTGGTAAATGGACCCGATGGCGTAATGCGCCAGGACCCGCGAGAGATCGACCTTAAAAGGGAGAACCTTTTGTTCCCAGATTTTTGCCCCGTCTCCGAATTCCTTTTTGTTGCTGGGGGCTTTTTTAAGATAACCGACAAAGGTTTCTTCCAGATCCGATCCGAAGTCTTTGGCAAACTGGATGGCCCGGCAGGCGTATTTCAGAATCTGAGTGGTTTCCAGGCCGCTGATTTCATCAAAGAACCAGCCGCAACTGGTGAACATGAGCAGACCAAAGCGCTGCATCTCCAGAAGTTTCAGGGTTTGAACCCGGTCTTTCAAGGGCAAATCCTTTTTGTTGGCCTGGTCGTTGAAAAAACGTTCCAAGTTGTCCGGAGATCGATCCAGCAGGACATCGATATAGGCATTCCTGGCCTGCCAAGGGTCCTTTAATAAAGACGAGGCCTGGACTTCAAAGAGGAGGTCCAATTCTCTTTTCAAGCGGTCAAGCCCTTCCCGCAAAGCGGCCCGCCAGGTCTGTTGGTTTTCCTGTCCCCCCAACCGGCAGCCGCAGTCCGCCCGCCAACGTTCAATCCCGTGGGCGCAGCTCCAGGAGGTGTTCTCATGGATTTCCACTTCAAATTGGGGAGGGAATTGGGCCAGGAACCAGCCATAATTAGTCAATTGGATGGCAGGGTCGTTTTCTAAAGAATGAAGGGCATAAGCCAAGGCCATGTCTCCAAAAAGACGATGGTGCCCGTAGGATTCTCCATCCGTGGCCACATGAACCAACTGGGGACCGGAATCTTGAGGATCAAAGCCGTTCAACAAACGTTGTAGGAGGATCTCGCCATTCTGTAAATAGTTTTCAAAGGCGATCCCATGAGCCAGCCCTCCATCATAAAAAAAAAGGGCGATCTTTCGCCTGCCGGGGAGATTACACCAATAAGGCCGTCGAGGATTGATATTTCCCTGAACCTCAGTCCATTGTTTTTGGCCCAGGGGCCGAAAACGCCGGGCCTGATGGGGGGCCAGGATAGCGAACTTAATTCCTTCGCGGTTCATGATTTCGAGGGTCTTCAAATCAACCGCTGTCTCCGGAAGCCACATCCCCTCAGGTTCCCGGTAAAATCTTTTCCGGAAGTCCGTCTTGCCCCAGCGGATCTGAGTAAGCACATCTCTTTCATTGGCCAGGGGAAGGATGATATGATTATAGGCCTGGGCCAGGGCATTGCCGTGACCGTCTCGATCTCTTTGCGATTGACGGTCGGCCTGACGAATCCCTTTAAGGGTAATCCGGGCCTTTTCCTTCATCCAAGATAAGAGGGTAGGCCCGAAATTAAAACTGATTCTTTGATAATTATTACTGATTCGGGTTATTCGACCTTTTTCGTCTTGGATGCGAGAACGGCTATTGGGGGCATAGCATTCGGTGAGGATCCGTTCGTTCCAGTCATGGTAAGGAGAGGCTGTTTCCTCATTTTCAATAGCCTCCAACCAGGGATTCTCCCTGGGAGGCTGGTAAAAATGGCCATGAATACAGATAAAGCGAGAAAGTTTTAGATTATCGCTCATGAAGGGGAAGAGGGACGGGTGACCTGGGGAAAGGGAAAGTTCGGAGGTCGGAGTTCAGAGTTCCGATTTTCCGAGGTCTGATCTCCGATATTCAATCCCCGATATATTTCTTGGTCAGCTATCGGAGAACCGATGTTTTTTTTCTTGTCACTCGTCACCGTCACTCGTCACTTTTTTTATTTTGTTTCAGATGTCCCACAGGAAGGGGCTGGGGCGGACGAGGTCGCGCCGGCAGTGGAATCAGTGCTTTTTCCCGTACTTTTAGCACTGGTCTCCGCGGCTTTTTCCTTTTTCCCTGTTGGGGCCGAATCCCCCTTTCGGGCATAATCGGTGACATACCAGCCGCTGCCTTTGAGATGAAAGGCGCTCCGGGAAATCATTTTCCGTAATCGCCCGTCGCAGTGGGGGCATTCGGTTAACGGGGAATCGGAAAATTTTTGCATGGCTTCGGTAACTTGTTTACATTTTTGACATTCATATTCATAAACCGGCATTGTTAAAACCTCCTAAAATACAGACTAACCTATTTCGTTCAGGCAGCGATGGCCCAAATAAGACTCAAAAACAGGGTCTAAATTGATCCCTTTCAAAGATCTCAGAATCTGAAAGGTAGTCTGATGAACCTTGCTTTCCTCAACCGCCTTTTCTTCCTGTTCGACATCAAACCGCTGCATAAATTTCCTGAACCGGACGACATGGACCAGTTCATGAGTTAAAATGTAGACCAGCAAGGGAAACAATTCTATCCCTTCCTTTCGGTCAATTACCCTGAGGATATTATGATCCTGAAGGCAAATCCGATAATAATCCCTCGGATAATTCATGGGAAACCGATAGGGAAAAGGATGAACATAACGGGCGATTTGGGCCAAACCCCGAGGGGTGATTTCTTCTTTTCTCAAGTGGGCCAGATTGGAAATCTCAAAATCATATTTCTTCCAATTACTGGTGGAAATATGGTAATGATTACAGGTAGTGTCTTCGGCGATCTCCAAGGCCTTGTCCACCCAAACAATTTCTCCGGGAGCAAAATGCCTGTAGCCCATCATCATTTTCTTTTTCAATAAGGGTTCGGGTAGCCGGAGATCAGGGTACATTGGCAAGCAAGAAAAATTATTATCTGAATGCCGGATCTCTGACTCCCGTTTCGAATTTGATTTAATATTGTAATTTTAATTATTTTCTATAAAGAAGTCAAGCCATTAAACCAAAAAAAAGGACCATTATGATAAAAAAACAATCAATTCCAGAACCTTATCTGGATCGCGTTCTATCCCTGCTGAAAGAATTAAAAAAAAAATCATTTTCCGGAATCTTTATTTCACAGTCGGAAAACCGGCGGTATCTGAGCGGATTCAGGCCAAGCGACCCCCAGCTTAACGAATCCTCAGGCTTTTTGATCATCGGCAAAGATCTGGCCATTCTGGGGACAGACCCCCGATTTGAAGGAGAGGCTCAAAAACAGGCCAAAGGATATTATCCTTTTATATACCGAAAAGGATTGGAGGCCTCCTGGCCGGAAGTCAAAGTCTCTTTAAAATCTATGAAACGAGTGGCCTTTGAAGCCCAATCCTTGAGTTTTCACACTTTTCAAAGGCTGAAAAAATTGATCATTTCCTCTGGGAATTCAATTTCTTTCCTGCCCACCTACCAGCTGGTCGAAGGATTAAGGGCCCAGAAAGACTCCCGGGAAATAGCGACGATCCGGAGGTCTCTGTCTATCACCGAAGAGGTATTCCATCAGATCAGTAAGACGTTGCGGCCGGGTCAAACCGAAAAAGAGATCGCCTGGCAGCTTAAACACTGGATCCATCAAAAAGGCGGGGAGGACCAGGCCTTTGAACCGATCGTGGCCTCCGGGCCTAATGCCGCCCTGCCCCATGCGGAACCTACAGAGAGGGAAATTCAAAAAGGGGAACCGATCTTGTTCGATTTCGGCAGTAAGTGGAAAGGTTATTGTTCCGATCTTTCCCGGACTGTTTTTCTGGGACGTCCAACCGACCGATTTAAGGAAGTGTATTCGCTTGTCCGCCAGGCCCAGGTCCAGGCCGAAAAAGGGATAGGAGCCGGAATGACCACCACCGCAGCCGATGCCCTGGCCCGTTCGGCTATTGAAAAAGGGGGCTATGGAAAATATTTTAAACATTCTCTGGGGCATGGTGTGGGGTTGGCCACCCATGAATTGCCCAGCCTCAGTCCTAGCAAGGCCGATCTTTTGAAGGCGGGGATGGTAGTCACGATTGAGCCGGGCATCTATCTCCCGGGCTGGGGTGGGGTCCGGTTGGAAAATATGGCGGTGATCAAAGAAAAAGGGGCTTTGGTCCTGAATAAAGATATGAGTTTTTATAGCTTTTGATGAGCTTAACAGATAAGTAATTAGTTCGGAGTAAAGAGTTTAAAGTTCATTCCTGTCGGGTAAGCCATTCCCTGTACTTGCTCCGAACTCCGAAAAAGGGAGCGGGCGCGGGGAAAAATTAGATTGAGTTTCATTTCACGTTCGACCCGTTAGGATTAGGAGATAGATATGGTTGATAGTTGTCCGGGAGAAAAATTTCGGGAAGGGGTAATCGCTCCTTCAAACCATGAAAGGGTAAATGAGGAAGTGATTAGGGAGAGAGTTCTTGGCCTGTTACTACAAGAGAAGGGCTTTCTATTAGATGAAATAGAGGAAGAAGTACCTTTTGAGCTCACCACGGACCAGGAAATTTTCCAACTCAAGGTCTCTTTTGTAATCCGATTAAGAGGTCAGTACCTGGTTTTGATTAAGTGCGGGACCGGCTCTATTCTGGCCCGGGAACGGGCTGCCCTGGCCCTGGCACGCCTTTTTTGGAACTACCAGGTCCCGTTGACAGTGGTCACCAATGGTGAGGATGCTGTACTCCTTAATACCCTGTCCGGAGAAACCATCGATAATGGTCTAGTCGCTATCCCGAATAAAAATATGCTATTGTCCCAAATGGGGGACCTCAAATTTCTTCCCCTGCCTGAAAAACGCATTAAACTGGAAAAGCAGATTCTGTCCGCTTTTGAAGGGCTGGGACGTCACGGGGAGTGCGGCTGAGTTTGGACAAGTAGAGGCAGATGGGGAGACACGGGGATGGGGGGAGGGGGTGACGCTAGGATAAGGTGAAAAGTTCGAAAAACTCCGAACTCCGAACTCCGAACTTTATACTTTAAACCTTAAACCTTGAACCGTCATTGCTTCCCAATATATCCTGACCGCTCTTTGATCAGGCTGTTGATCTCGGCCCTATGGGTCATTAAGAAATCCAGGATTTGTTTGGAGCGGAAGATGAGAGCATTAATATCCTGTGTCTTGATCTCTTCATCCTTAAGGAGCTGTTGATTTTGGTACAGGAAAGAAACGATGGCGTCTTCAGCATCCAGTTCCACCTGAAAACGGTTCTTTAAAAAATCCAGCCAAAAACCGAATTCCTGCGTGTGGTCCAGATGTTCAATCGGGATTCCGGTTTCCAGGCTCATCTGCTGATAGGCTCCGGGCTGCTGCCCTGATCCTTTCAGATATTCCAGGATGTGGGCCACCTGATGGATAAAGGTGGAATCCTGAATTTGAGGAGTGATGGCCAGATAGAGATGGTCAGGATCCACTTCTCTAGTTTTATTGGCATTGACCATGATTCCGGCACCTTCAGCCAGAGACTGGACCGGGATGTCCTGTCCGGAAACTCCGAGATTTCGATAAGCCTCCAGGTCAATGCATTTAATGTTACGGGAATCATCCAGATGTCCGTCTTGAATTAAAGCGTCAATTATTTTTTTGGAACTGCCGTAATGGACCTCCGGGAGCCGGCATATCCGTTGTCCGGCCTCCTGGTTCAAGGACTCATTTTTCCTGAGGTAAAGTTCCCCTTCCCGACCAAGGTGGCACTTTTTAAACTTTTTTCCGCTCCCGCAAGGGCAAGGATCATTCCGGCCCGCCGTAATCATTATTAATATCCTCCAAACTATTCTTCTATGATATCAGCCCGAAGGGCATCATAGGACCAAACCGGGACCGGGCCTTCCTCGCCATTCGCAGGATTATACCTGTGCCGGTAGGAGGCATTGGCTTTCATGGTCTTCAATGTCCAATCCCAACCGCGGACAAAATAGGGACATTCATCATTAAAACAAACGTATTGGAATTCTGTCCCCCAAGTCGAAACCGCAGGGGTCTTCCATTTTTTCATCTTCTGCCCGCAATGAGGGCAGATGGTTTTCTTTTCATCCATCTTGATAAATCCTTCAATTAATAAATTTTCTTTTTAAAACCCTGTAATCTCCAACCCTTTATTCTTCTCTTCACTGGAAGGGGAATAAATCCTTAGTTAAAATAAGGGGCATTGATGGTTTTGTCAAGGATTGAAGACCCGTATTTACTTTAAATTTAAACAGAAAAATATATTGACATTTAATAAATTCATTTGGTAGAAGAGTCCAAGATCATTCTATATCGATAAAACAGCTTGCTGTTTTACGTTATGTCTTGTTTTTAGTACAAAACGTACCTCGCTCCATAAGGAGGCGCAATAGGGTAGAATCGAATATTATTTTCGACCTTTCTGCCGGAGGTAAGGATGCGTATTCTTAAAAGCACGCTTTTTAGTACTACTAATAAGCTATCCGAATTAACCTCTAACCATTTCCTAACCCAAAATAACCTAAAAATTTGAAAGGAGAAAAAGCGATGAAGAAATTTACCTTTGGATGGGGCATGCTGCTTGTGGCTTGCCTGGTTGTGGTGATGTGTTTCCCCGCTTGGGGGCGAACTATTAAAATCGGTGTAATTGGACCGATGAATTTTACTCAGGGCAAAGGGCATTGGGGCGGGGCCACCATGGCCATGGAAGAGATCAATGCCCGGGGAGGTGTTCAGGTAGGTAACGAGAAAATGAAAATTGAATTGGTCAAGGCCGATTCCAATGAATTTTTGAATGTGACTGATGCCACCAATGCCATGGAGCGTTTGATGACCCAGGACAAAGTGGATTTTGTGGTCGGTGGTTTCAGGACCGAAGCAGTATTGGCCATGCAGGATATTGCCATGGATCACAAAAAAATCTTTATCGGCTGCGGCGCCGCGCATCCGGAACTCTGCCTGCGGGTGGCCAAGGATTATAATCGCTATAAATACTGGTTCCGAGGGACCCCGTTTAATTCCAATTATCTGATGGCAGTTTGCAACGCCCAGGTAGCCCAGGCTGCGGAGGTCATCAAAAAAGAATTGAAAGTCCCGGTAAAAGTCGCCATCGTGGCCGAAAAGGCTGTTTGGGTGGACCCCATGATCGCTGCCGCGGCTACCAGCATTCCTAAGATGGGCCTTGAAATAGTCGGCACCTGGCGCCCCTCTGCCGTGGCCACGGATGTTACCGCCGAACTCTCGGCCATTCAGAAAAGCGGGGCCAATTTGATCCTTACCATTTTTTCTTCGTCGGTAGGTATCACCTTTGCCCGGCAGGCGGGGGAACTCAAAATCCCGGCCATCCAGACGGGTATCAATGTGGAAGGCCAAAAAGATGGGTTCTGGGAAGCCACTAAAGGGATGGGCAACTATATAATAACCCAGAATACCTATATCAAAGGGGTTGATCAAACCACGGTGACCAAGTCTTTTATCGAGCGATATATCAAAGAGTTCAAAGAGACCCCGACCTACACGGCCGACACCTATAGTGCTATCATTTACGGCTTGGTTCCTTCAATTACGGCGGTTGGGAGTTTGGATGCCGACAAGATCGTTGCCAATCTGGAAAACCGTGAGTATTACACCTGTGCCGGGAAAATCAAATATATGAAGGATGCTCAGGGTAAACCTCTCCATGATCTGACCTGGGGGCCTGGGTACTACACCGGGGTTAGCGGCCAATGGCAGGACGGCAAATTTGTCGGTGTTTGGCCTAATCACTGGAAACCCTCTCCGACTGCTCCCGAGGTTACCTACAGTGGGATGGTTCCAACTAAACTGCCCCCCTGGATGAAGAAGTAATCAGGAACAGAACAATAAAATTCAGGAGTCAGAATCCAGAAGAACCCCCCCTCCCTCACCCTCCCCGCCTCGGCTGAGCTCGTCGCAGGCCTCAGAGGGGGGAGGGAAGCGGTGGGGGTGAATAAAATTTTTTTATAAAAATAAAACCTTGTTTTGAGGCCTTATGAATATAATAATTACCGGTCTAATCACCGGCAGTTTGTTAGCCCTGCTGGCTATCGGTTTTTCCCTGATATTCGGGGTAGCTCGTATTGTCAATTTCGCCCACACCGCCTTTTATATGGTGGCCGCTTATTGTATCTATTCCCTGTCAATCAAACTCAGTTTTAATCCTGTCTTGTCGATGCTGGTTGCAGTGATTGCGGTCACCCTGCTCGGCTTGCTGGCCTACAAATTTCTGATCGAACCGATCCGGGAACACGAAGGGGCGGTCTTGATTGCCACCATTGCCCTGGCTATGATTTTGCAGGAGGTCACCCTGCTGATTTTCACCGGGGATTATCTGAGCGTCAACTCTCTGATTGAGGGATACTTTACCATTGGAGGAAACAAGGTCTTTTATCAGCAGCTGTTGAGCTTCGGCGTGGTCCTGTTGATTTTGCTCATTCTTTGGTTTCTGTTAATGAAGACCCGGTTGGGCCTGGCCATCCGTTCAACGGCCGAGGACAGGGAGGTAGCCAACCTGATGGGGATGAACGAAAGCCGGTTGGCCATGATCACCATGGGGCTGTCGGTCTGCCTGGCCGGGTTTACCGGGGCGGTGATTGTTCCTCTTACCGTCCTGAGTCCAGGTATGTGGATGGAGCCCTTGATTTTAATGATGGCTGCCATTGTCCTGGGTGGACTGGGCAGTATCAAGGGGAGTTTCTTGGCTGCTTATATCCTGGGTTTTGCCGAGGCCTTGGTGGTTTTTCTGGTCCCCACGGGGGCCTTTTTAAAAGGATCGGTCGCCTTGTCGATCATGATCCTGGTCCTGCTGATAAGGCCGGAAGGTCTTTTTGGCGTTGCTTTTGAGGAAGAGAGGTAAAAAGGCATGGGGCTCATTGGATTTTATTTTAAAAAACTGTTCACACTCATCAAAGGGGAGGTGTTGGTCCTTCCCAGTCGAACCATTGTCGGCCTTTTCATTTTAGTCCTCCTCGTTTTGCCCTTAATAACCCAGGACCCTTATTTGATACGCATTATTGTTTTGACCAGTATTTTTGCCATCCTGGCCGCCAGTTGGGACCTCCTGTCCGGTTTCACCGGGCAGATGAACTTTGGCCACGCCTTATTTTTTGGAGTAGGGGCTTATTCCTCGGCCATACTGAACACCCAAGTTCAAATTCCTCCCTGGGGAAGTGTGCCTTTAGGGGCCATTGTTGCCGTCCTGTCCGGCCTTATTATCGGAATTCCCTGTCTCCGGTTGAAACACACCTATCTGGCCCTGACCACCATGGCCTTTCCGATCATTTTATTAGGAATCGTTTTTGCGGTGCCTAGTTTCACCGGAGGTGAACTGGGGATATCCGGCGTTAAAAAATTTACCAACTCTCTGGTCGGCGGCTATTATCTTCATGTCATAACCATGCTGGTCTTGTGTTTCATCATGTGGAAGATAACCGACTCCAATACCGGTATTATTTTTCATGCCATCAGGGAGGATGAGCTGGCGGTAAAGGCCTCGGGTATCAACACCACCCGCTATAAACTGCTGGCCTTTTGTTTAAGCGGTTTTTTTGCCGGCATTTCCGGGGGGCTCTATGCCCACTATATGAGGATTGCCGGTCCTTCCACGCTGGAGGTCTCCATGTCTTTCACGGTGGTGATCTGGTCCATCTTCGGAGGAATAGCTACTATCTACGGCCCCATTGCCGGGGTTTTTATCCTCTTTCCCTTATTGGAACTAGTCCACTTTTGGCCCGAGTACCGCACCTTGATATTCGCCGTGGTGGTGTTGCTGATTCTTCTGTATATGCCGGAAGGTTTGATCCCCTGGGTAAGGGACAAGATTGAAAAAGAATGCCCCCGGTGCAAAATCAGAAACGTGGCTGTCCGGAAGGAATGCCGAATTTGCACCGCGGATTTGGATTAGAAATATAAGTATTAAAATTTTTCGCAATTAAACAAGAACTGCGGTCTCAGAAAAGTCCTTGTAGCCTTCACCCCGACGGAAGCCGGGGTCCAGAGTGGGTTGCGATTTCTGGATTCCGGGTCAAGAGACTGTGTCGCAATTACTGGAAGAGCCATCAAAGGCGTCATTCCGGCGAAAGCCGGAATCCAGGAAGCTGGTACTGGTTCACGACTATCGTCGGGACGATGTCTGGACCCCGGTTTTCACCCCCGGATAAATACATTCCGGGGCAGGCTTGGTGACGACTTTTTACGAATTCATCAGGATTAACAGGAATTAAAAATAATTAACAGCTAAACAGATGTAAAGAAGGAAGCAATTATGAACCCTAAAGAAATTTATTTTTCCAAACCCTGGCTTAAATACTACCCGAAGGGGGTGCCGGCCGAAGTCCCGGTCCAGGAGTCCTCTGTTATGGACCTGTTCGATCAGGCGGTTGAAAAATATGCAAATCGCCCTTCCCTGATCTTTTACGGCAAGAAAATCACCTACCGGGAGATCAAGGATGCGGTAGACCGTCTGGCAACTGCCTTGGCGGATTTGGGAATCAAGAAGGGAGATACGGTTGCCTTATATCTTCTGAACTGCCCTCAGTATGTCATCTCCTATTTTGCGGTGCTCAGGGTGGGGGCCAAGGTCACCCCCATCAGTCCGGTCTATACCAGTATCGAGGTCAAGCATCAGATCAAGGACAGCGAGGCCAAGATGGCCATCTGTCAGAATATTCTTTTTGATAACCTGGCCAAGTCCGGGGTGCAACCGGAACAGGTGATAATAACGAGTATTGAAGAATATCTTCCGACCATGAAAAAATGGTTCGGAAAGAAAACCGAGGATAAAGGCGGGAAAGCGGCCCCTTCCGTGGAATCCCTCAAAGGGGCCGGGATTTACTCCTTTCAGGAACTGCTCAAAAAGTATTCGCCCAATCCCCCCAAGGTAACTATTGATCCCCGGAAAGATCTGGCGGCATTGCCCTACACGGGAGGGACCACCGGCCTACCCAAGGCGGCTATGATAACCCACTACAACATGGTAGCCGTCCAGGCTCAAACCCGGGCCTTCTGGCCTATCCTGGAAGACGGAAAAGAAGTGGTCATGGCCTTCCTGCCCTTTTTTCATATTTACGGTCAGGTAGTGGTCATGCTCTCAGGACTTGTCCAGGGTTCAACCCTGGTCTTGTTTACCACCCCGGATATCGAAGATATCCTGGACGCCATGGAGCGCTATCAGGCCTCCGGCTTTTTCGGCGTCCCTACCTTGTTCGAATTACTCAAGGAATACGAGAAAACCAGCCGGGTCAATTGGAAGCGTTTGAAAATGATCGTCTGCGGGGCCGATACCTTGCATGATTCCACGGTCGAGGCCTGGGAGAAACGAACCAATACTACCATCCTGGAAGGCTATGGGATGACTGAAACTACCTCTGTGAGTCATGGTTCCCCTTACAACCGGCCCAAGAAAGGCTCTTTCGGAGTCCCCATCCCAAACGTGAAAGCAGCTATAGTCGAACATGAAGGGACGGATTTTCTTCCCGTGGGGGAAGTGGGCGAATTGATATTAGCCGGCCCAAATATTATGCAGGGGTATTGGAAAAGGCCGGATAGCAACAAAGAGACCATGATGGAAATTGACGGGGAGACCTGGCTGCGATCCGGGGATTTGGTCAGTATGGACGAGGAAGGATATTTTCACTTCTTTGACCGCAAGAGGGACCTGATCAAATATAAGGGATATTCGGTCTTCGCCAGACATGTGGAGGAAGTCCTCTTTCAACATCCCCAGATCAAGGCCGCCGGAGTGGTCGGGGTGCCGGACCCTAAGGTGGGTAACCTGATTAAGGCCTATGTAGTCCTGGAAAGTGAGGCCAGAGGCAAAATTTCGGAAGAGGAAATAGTGGAATTTTGCGGTCAGAAACTGGCCCACTATAAGGTGCCCAAGATTATTGAATTCCGGGGAGAGCTACCCAAGACCGACGTGGGAAAGGTCTCCCGGCGAGAACTAAGAGAAGAGGGTGAGGAAGTCTGATATGGCCGAACCATTACTGGAAGTAGAAGGATTGACCAAAAGCTTCGGGGGGCTGCGAGCGGTCAGTGACATCCGGTTTCGCATGGAACAAAAGGAGGTCATCGGTCTGATCGGACCTAATGGGGCTGGGAAAACCACCCTGTTGCGGCTGTTCACCGGAATACTCAAACCGGATTCCGGCAGTATCCGGTTTAAGGGAAAAGAACTGGTGGGCATGAAGACCTGGGATGTGGTCAACCTGGGCGTATCCTGCACCTTTCAGAATATGAGGCCCTTTCGGCGGCTGCCGATCATTGCCAATGTTATGGTCTCCTGTTTGTCCCCCCGGTCTATGAAACATGGGGAGTGGGTAAAGAGGGTGGAGGCCAAGGCCATGGATGCCCTGGAGTTCGCAGGCATTTCCGATATGGCCCTGGAAAAGGCCTCGACCTTGTCTCAAGGCGATCTGAAACGACTGGAAGTAGCTCGGGCGGTGGCTACGGACCCGGAACTTCTCCTCCTGGATGAGCCTTTCGGGGGCCTGAGTCCGGCGGAAACCGATTTGATGGCCAAATCCATTCGTAGGCTCCACAAAGGCGGACGCTTCGGAAGGTTGCACAGCGAAGGCCCGGCCATGATTATTGTTGAACATAAACTGCAGCAGTTAATGAAGATCGTCGATCGCATCATTGTCCTCAACTTCGGGACCCTTCTGGCTGAAGGCAAACCCGAGGATGTGGTCAACAACCCACAGGTCATTGAGGCCTATCTGGGTGGAGGAGGAGGCCAGTAACCGTGCTCTTAGAAATCGTCCATTTAAACGTTCGCTATGAAAAGGCCGTGCTCATCAATGACTTGAGTATGGGAGTGGATACCGGGGAGCTGGTCAGCCTGGTCGGCCCCAACGGGGCCGGGAAATCCACCACCCTTCGGGCCATCACCGGACTGGTGGCCTGGGAAAGAGAGATCAAGCGTCGTTCTACGGCTGGAGAGATCCATATAGAAGGCACGGTGAACTTCGACGGCCAGCGGATCGATAATGTCCCGGCCCATGAAATCGTCCGGCTGGGGCTTGTCCTTTGTCCGGAACGGAGAAGACCGTTCCGGGAAATGACGGTTCTTGAAAATTTGATGGCCGGCGCCTATCTGCAAAAAGACAAGAAAAAAAATCAGGAGACTTTGGGTAAGGTTTATGATTTATTCCCGGTTCTAAAGGAAAGAACAAAACAGATCTCCGGAACCCTGTCGGGCGGAGAACAGCAAATGCTGGCCATCGGCCGGGCCTTTATGTCCGATCCGAAACTTCTTTGCATCGACGAACCTTCCACAGGTCTGGCCCCCAAGATGCGTGCCGAGGTCTTCGAAAAGATTCTCCAAATCAATAGCCTGGGGATTACCATCCTATTGGTCGAACAGGAGGTCAGCACGGTCTTTAAAATGACCAAACGCAATTATGTCCTTTCCTCAGGGAAGATCATCGCTCAGGGGACCGGCGAACAACTAATGGAAGACGAAATCATCCGAAAAACTTATTTGGGGCTTTAAGTAAAAAACGCCGATCTTAGAAACTGATTTTCATCGTTCGTGTCCCTTCATTTTAAATTCCAATTGACCGGGCAGGGGATATCTTTTATCTTTCGGCCACGATATGGTTATATCCCCAACAACCCGAATTAATTCCTCCGATCCTAAATCGCTTGCCGGGCTCTTAGCCTTATCCCTGGGCGCCTTGGGCGTCGTTTATGGAGATATCGGAACCAGCCCCCTTTACGCTGTGCGGGAGTGCTTTCATGGCAAGCATGCCATTGCCCTCAACCCAACCAATATCCTGGGGGTCCTTTCTTTGGTTTTTTGGTCCCTCACCGTGGTGATCACTATAAAATACGTGGGTTTCATTATGAAGGCCGACAACCGCGGTGAAGGGGGTATCTTTGCCTTACTGGCATTGTTGCTGGAGACTAAGAGTCGGATGTCTCAGCGAAAGCAAACCCTGGTCATTTTAGCGGCTGTATTTGGAGCGACTCTCCTCTATGGGGACGGTATTATCACTCCGGCAATCTCAGTCTTATCCGCGGTCGAGGGACTGGAGGTGGCTACCGTAGCGGCAAAACCTATTATTGTTCCCTTAACCTGCCTCATCTTATTCGGCCTTTTTTTATTGCAAAAACACGGCACCGAGCGTATTGGCCGTCTTTTTGGTCCGATTATGGTAGTCTGGTTCGGCACGATTGCCTTGCTGGGCCTGGTTTCGGTGGCCCAGGCCCCTGTGGTTCTTAAGGCCTTGAATCCCTGGTATGCCGTCGAATTTTTCATGATCAACCACTGGCACGGCTTTGTAGTCCTGGGTTCGGTGGTTCTATGTATCACTGGTGGCGAGGCCTTATATGCCGATATGGGCCACTTTAACCCCAAGGCTATCCGGGTTTCCTGGATGCTTCTGGTTTATCCCGCTCTGATTCTAAATTATTACGGACAGGGGGCCATACTTCTCACTTCCGCCCAAGCGGCCTTTCATCCCTTCTATGCCCTGGTCCCTCGGCTGATGCTTTACCCTCTGGTTATTTTGTCCACTATAGCCACGATTATTGCCTCCCAGGCCATGATTTCCGGGGTCTATTCCCTTAGTCAGCAAGCCATCCAGCTCGGCTATCTCCCCCGGTTACGCATTATCCATACCTCGGCTCAGACCAGGGGGCAGATCTACATGCCCGAAGTGAATTGGATCATGATGCTGGGTTGTCTCGGTCTGGTTCTGGCCTTTCGGGAATCAAGCCGTCTGGCCGGGGCCTATGGTATTGCCGTAACCGCCACCATGGGGATAACCTCCATTATCTATTTTTTTGTGGTCACTCGCCTTTGGAATTGGCCTCTCACCAAAGCCGTTCCCTTGGTTGGCCTTTTTCTTTTGTTTGATTTAAGTTTTTTCGGAGCCAACTTGTTTAAAATAATCGATGGCGGCTGGTTCACTCTGGGAGTGGCGACTCTTCTGATGGTATTAATGACCACTTGGAAAGAAGGCCGAAAGGTCTTGGGTCACGCCATTAGTTCTTTCAGAATGCCGGTAGACCTGTTTTTGGCCGATGTCGCTCGCAAGCATCCTTTCCGGATCTCGGGTACCGCTGTGTTTATGTCCGTGTCACCGGAGGGGATCCCCGGGGCCTTGATGCACCATTACAAACTCAATAAAGTGCTTCATCAGACCGTAGTCTTCTTATCTGTTCTGGTGGAAGAAATCCCAAGGATTAATCCTAAAGAACGTCTGAAGCTGGAAAATTTAGGGGAAGGGTTTTACCGTTTGACGGCCCGCTTTGGGTTTATGGAAACCCCCAACGTGCCGGAACTTATGCGTCAAGCCAAGCCGTTGGGATTGGAAACTGAACCCATGGACACCACTTATGTTCTCGGCCGTGAAACCCTCTTAACCACCGGAAAGTCCGGGATGAGCATCTGGCGGAAGGTCCTGTTTTCCATGATGTCCCGCAACGCCATGAATCCAACTAACTTTTTTAAGCTACCTCCCAATCAGGTTATAGAAATCGGGGCCCAAGTGGAGATTTGATAATTATTCGAAATGAAAGAGGGGTTCTAAAAAATTCTTGGTATAGGGTTACGGGACAAGGTTTTCCCTTGAACCCTATACCCTGAACCTTGACCGGCATTTGTGTATCAGATCACACCGATCAATCGGGAGATGACCAGCCGCTGAATCTCAGAAGTCCCTTCGCCGATCTCCAATAATTTCTGGTCCCGGTAAAACCGTTCTACATCGTATTCCTTCATCAGGCCATAGCCGCCGTGGAGTTGAACAGCATGGTTGGCGCAGCGGTACATGACCTCGGAACAGTAGAGCTTGGCCATGGCCGCTTCTTTGGCATAGGGCTTGTGGTTATCCCGAAGCCAGCAGGCCTTGTACAGGAGCAGCCTGGCCAATTCGATTTCCATGGCCATATCGGCCAATTTAAAAGAATTGACCTGAAAAGTGGAGATGGGCTTGCCGAACTGCAGACGTTCCGTGGCATACCGCCGGGCCATATCAAAACATCCCTGGGCCCCTCCCAGTCCCATGGCCCCGATACTCAACCGTCCGCCGTCCAGGGTTCCCAGCATCTGGTGAAATCCTTCGCCCTGGGGCCCAAGGAAATTTTTTTTTGGGACCCGGCAGTCGTCAAAATAGAGTTCACTGGTGTTCGATGACCGCCACATCAGTTTGCCGTGCATGGGCCGGGCTTCAAATCCCTTTGTTCCGGTTTCAACCAGGATGCAACTGAGTTCTTTCTTACCGGCTTCCCGGATTCCGGTTCGGGCCAAAACCGTTACTCCGGCGGTAATGTCGGTGGAGGCATTGGTGATAAAGATCTTACTGCCGTTGATCACCCAATCGTTTCCGTCCAATACGGCTGTGGTTTGTGTATTTCCGGCATCGGAACCGGCATTGGGTTCAGTGAGTCCAAAACCCCAGAGGTTTTCTCCGCTGCAGAGTTTCGGCAGGTATTTTCTTTTTTGTTCCTCGCCCCCATAATAGTAAAGCGGTCCGATGCCCAGCGAATTTCCGGCGGCAACCGTGGCGGCATGGGACCCGTCAATCCGGGCGATTTCCTCCACGGCAATGATGTAAGAAATATAATCTAAACCCTGGCCGCCATAGTCTTCGGAAACAAACATGCCGAAGAGACCCAACTCGCCCATGGCCCGGCAGGTTTCATAGGAAAATTCTTCTTTTTCGTCCAGTCCCCGGGCCTTGGGTTTAATTTCTTTTTCAGCAAAATCCCGTACCGACTTCCTAAGTATTTCCTGTTCCATGGTCAAGGAAAAATCCATAAGGCGTTCTCCAAATTAAAGATGGTTTCGAAAAAAATCTAGCGGATGTGTTGCGCCGCACTCTTTTTCAAGGCAGGGGACTTTTGTGTACGCCTCACTCCGCGGAAGTTGCGCCACCACTCCCGATGGCGGGAGATCCAAAGGAATAAAGCGGTTAAATTCACAGATCAAAAATACTATAGGAAGTAAACAAAGTCATTAAAAAATTCCCGACCTTTTGATTTCTTCTTGACAATTTTTTTTTGCTTTTGTCAAAATATACCAACCGTTCTGTTTTTTGTCAATAAGGCAATTATGGGAACCAAGGGTATCAAAACCCGGCAGTCAAATTCATCGGTCAGGTGACCAAAATAAAACAAACCGAGCCACAAACGGTTATCGAATGGCCCCGGTCTCTAACCCATGTTCACACCTATGGCCTGCTTTCCCCTTTTTTCAAGGTCTGAAGGAAGGGAAGCTGAAAGGCACTTTCTGCCCTAATAAAAAGTGTCCGGAGGACCTGCTCTGGATACCAGCACGGGCCCATTGCCCGGACTGCCATAACGGAAATGAAATAGAAAACCCTTCGCAATCCGGTGATCGGGAAAGTCTATGCCTATACCGAAGTGGCTTATGCCGGCCCCGGGATTGAGCTTTCCACCCCCTATTGGCAGATCGATGTGCAGATACCCGGTTTGACTACTGTTCCTAAAAGCTATCTTCTGTATGGTAACCCTTATATTGGGATGAAGGTCAAAGCAGAATTCCGGACCGAAAAACCCACCAATACGGTTCTCGATTATTATTGGGTGCCGGTGGAATAATAGAATGAATCCACTTATTTTTTGATCTTATTCTCCTCGAGGGAGGTCAAAGAGATTACCGGAAAAGGTTTTCCTTTTGAGTAGAAGCGGTTTCTGACCGCTTCTACTCAAATATTGAACCCCTGAGAATCTTATAAGAGAACCTCTATTTTGGGAAAATAATCAGTCGGCCATTCTTTCTTCGAGTCGCTTAGTTAGGATCCCGGTGTTTTCCCTCCCTATATCCTTTGTATCGAAAAACAAAAAAACCATTACAAAGGAATCAAATATTGCTATAATAAAATCAAACTCCATCGTTTGAACAACGATTGATCTTTTTTATCGACCTGGTCATCCGAGGAGAGTATCCAAGTGGACCCAGTGATTTGAGATTTGACAGTATCCGAAGGACCGCTATCCAGAGGAGGCCCCATGTTGTTTAAAGAAGATTATGGAAAACATTTCATTCTTCTACTTCGATGGATTCTCATCATTATTGTTGGAAGTATCCTCTACTTCAGTTATCCCCTCAACGGACAATTAACACCTTCGATTTTTTTCATCCCTTTTTACATTCTAACCAATCTGGGATTGTGGTTGTGTCCGGAGGGCTGGTTTCAGAGGCAAGGGTTTATTTTTTTGATCCTGCTGTTAGATATAATCCTCACCACCCTGGCCCTTTTTCTAGCCGTTCAAAACGATTCGCAATTTTACCTGGTCTTTTTTCTGATCCTCTTGGTTGCCGCCGCCTCCCGACGGGCCAAATTGCTCTATTCCGCCTTTGGCCTGATCCTGATCGTCTATGGGATTTCTTTATACTTAAAGGCCCCGGAAAAATTCCTGGAGACAAACACGCTGCTTCGATTTCCTTTTATCTTTATCGTCACCTTTTTCTTCCACGGTATGATGGAATCCTATAATCGAATTTTTCAGGAAAAGGAGACCTTGACTGAAGATTATCGGGAATTGGAGGTTCTGACGGAGGTGGCTCAATCCATCGAGCAGGACAGAAACCTGCCCAAATTTCTACTGACCTTGACCCAAATTATGACTAATAAATTCGAACTTCAGCGCTGTACTGCCGTCTATATGGACCATAAAGAAGAAACTGGCTGTATGGTTTCTTCGGATGACAGCCCGGAAAAGCAACCCCTCCTTCTCGATTTAAAGAAGTATCCTGCCTTGAAAGAATCTTTAAAAAAAGAACGCACCTCCGGGGAAACGGAGGTCGAATCTCCTTTATCTGAGAACCCTTCAAGATACATATTAAAAACCATTTCCCTGGATTTCCGTCATAAAAATCTGGGGACTTTGTATCTTCGGGCCAACACCCCCCAACGGCGATTAACCCACAGGGAAGAATTCTTCCTGAACAGTTTAGCCCACATCGCTGCTATGGCCATTTTTAATTTCGGATTGGATCGGCTGGCCAAACAAAGGGATAATGGGGATCGAGGTGGCAAGGAATATAGATGAAAGAATTTTCATGGGCCCGGATGATCCATTATATATCTATGAATTGGAAGGAAACCTCTCCGACCCCGAAAGCTTTTTTAGGGAAAACTTTTTGGCCCATTGGCGGGAAGGGGGCAGCCATTTCTTGTTTTTCTCCCACCCCCAGGAAGAAGATCTTAAGACATTTCTAAAAAGCCAATCTGGAGGCACCTGGGTTCGGACCCATACCCTATCCTATAAAGACTGGCAAGGCGGAGAGCTTTTGGACTCCTTGTCGGTCGGAAAATTTTTTTTTATTTCCCCTTGGATTTCCCGGCCCGAAGACCCGGAGGGCATCGTTATCCGTCTGGATCCCGGCGTGGTCTTCGGCTCTGGAACCCACCCTACGACCAGGGACTGCCTTCTGGCTCTCTCCTGGATTTATGATCGGGAACAGCCCCGAAAGGTCCTGGATTTGGGGACGGGTACAGGAATCCTGTCCTTAGCTGCAGTTTCTTTAGGGGCCGAAGAAGTTCTGGCCGTCGACCTGAATCCGGCTTGTGTCCGGACGACCGAAAAAAATGCGGAGTCAAACAATCTGAAAACCAGGATCAAGGTCTTGGAAGGCCGGGCTGAAGATTATATTCAGGAACCGGCTGACCTTGTTCTAGCCAACCTTCATTTCTCAGTAATCAAGGAACTCGTTAAAAACAAATTTCTGTTTGAAAAAAAATGGGTAATCCTTTCCGGCCTGCTGCGCAGTGAATTTCTGGAAGTCAAGCATCGTTTGCAGGTCCCGGGATTTGAAATCCTTCAAGAAAGGGATTCTGAATTCACCTGGTTTACGATAGTGGGGAGAAATAAAGTGAAATTATGAAGACAGACCCAACACCGGAACGATTGGAGTTTTTAACCGTGGATTTCTCCCAAGGCTTTATCGCCGATCTGGGAATGGAGGTTGTCCAATACGAAAAAGGATATCTCGAATCTCGGATGGAGATCCTGCCTCGACACCGGCAACAGGATCAGTATATCCATGCCGGGGTCCTGGCCACGATGGCCGACCATACCGCCGGTTATGCTGCTTTTAGTCTGGTGGCCAAAGATTTTAGAATATTAACCCTTGAATTCAAAATCAATTTTTTTCGGCCCGGTTATGGTCAAAGCCTGATCTGTAAATCCCGGATCCTTCACCAGGGGGGGCAGGTACTGGTGGGGGAGTCTGAGGTTTATGATCAACAACCGGAAGGGAATTTTCTGGCAGCCAAGGCCATGATCACTTTGATGGCAGTCCATGAAAGCAGGATAAAGAGGGTGTCGAGTAACGGTTGAAAAGAGGAAAGATGCCCGATGGTGCGGAACGAGACGAAAAGCCGGATTCGAAAAGAAGGAAGGATCATGGGCTTACGATTTCTTGAGAGGATAACAAAAATCGTTCTTTATTCTTAAATCAAAATATCAAGTCCAACTTTTAATGTCGAACTTTGCAACGCCATCGTCCCATCTCTCCCCCATAGGTCATCAACCTTCGTCTTCCGGCAATCATCTGGGGAAACTTGCTTTACCCGCGGAGACCGGTTTTTTCTCTTGACAAAAGATTTTAGGAAATTATAATCATATTATAGTTAAATTGTAGTTAATTTATAGCCATTTGTTGTTCCCATTTTTATGACAGAGGAACTTTATGACCGCCCAAAAAAAAGAAATAAAATCACCCACTAAGGGAGAAGAACCATTCAAATCTCCTAAGGCAAAATTCGAGGTTTTTGGAGAAGAGATGATCGAAAAGGAAGTGAAGCAAAGCGGGAACAGCGGGCGCGTTTATCTGCCCCCTGAATGGGTGGGGAAACATGTCAAAATCATAAGGATAGACTGATGAGACAAAATAACAAGTTAAAATCAATAAAAATAAGAACTTTGACAACAAAGGACCTGCCCCAGATCATCAGGATTGAGGAAGCAATAACCAAAACCAAAGTCAGCCAGCAAAAGAAAGCCTTTTTAAGGGACCACATTCAGAAAGAAGGCAGTGTCAGCTTGGTGGCCCAGGTGGAAGGGCAGGTGGTAGGGTTTATCATCAGCGAAATTTTGACCAATAGTTTCGGTTTGGATCAGGGGGGTTGGATTGAAAACTTCGGGATTCTTCCCCAATACATGGGCCAGGGCATCGGGCGAACTCTGGCCCGTCATCTATTCGAGGTATACTGGAAAAAGAAGATATTCGAAATATATACATCCGTCCGCTGGGATTCGGTCGATCTGCTTTCTTTTTTTAAATCCATAGGTTTTGACCGCAGCAGCTTTATTAATCTCTATAAAAAGTTGGATGAAAAAGAATAATTTCTGGTTCAGTATGCCTGAACTCAGGGCCTAAATTTTGATAGAAAAATGACTTCAGCACCTTAAGCCATTCCGAGCTTTCTCCGACCGTGAAGGCTGTTTTAAGTCATGTGGCTGCTACTCAGAATTAATCAAAAAGTTTGCTATGGATGCAGGTGATTTTTAAGAGGTATTAAAAATGAGATACGCAGAGACCGGGTTTAATTTGGAAATTGATTTGTCCCGGGGAAATATCGAGAGAGTGGAAACCGATCCAAAGGACACGGAACTTTATCTGGGGGGCTTAGGTACAAACGCCAAGATACTATGGGACCGGGTTCCCCCAGAAACCTATCCTTTTTCTCCTGAAAATTTACTGATATTCGGTACCGGTCTTTTATGCGGTACCCCGGCTACCGGCTGTAATCGGACCATTGTAACGACTGTTTCGCCTCAAACGGAGTTGATGGCCTTTTCCATGATGGGGGGATTTTGGGCCCCGGAATTGAAATATGCCGGATACGATAAAGTGATCCTGCGCGGCAAGTCCCCCGATCTGGTCTATTTGTGGATCAACAATGACCAGGTGGAAATACGGAAGGCCTCTCATTTGCAGGGTAAAGGCGCCGTTGAAACACAAGAACTCATTCAGAAGGAATTGAAGGAGCCCAAGGCCCAGGTGGCGGCTATCGGACTGGCCGGTGAAAACCGCGTCTATTTTGCATCCATCGAACAAGGCCGATCCAGCGCCAGCCGGCAGGGCCTTGGGGCGGTTATGGGAGACAAAAGGGTAAAAGCCATCGCTGTCCGCGGAACCAAAGATATCCAGGTCGCCCGACCGGATGAGTTTATGGAACTGTGCAAGGAAGTGCTGGAATATATAAAATTCCGAAATGAAAATCCGATTCCGGGGGTTATGCCCATTTTAGCCGGACTGGGGTCGCCGCAAGAGATGAAAGTCCATGATGAAAAGTGGCACACTGAAAATTTCATGTGGGGAAATTCCCGCACCCGCAAGAAGGATTTTTGGAACGAGGAAATCGCCAAGCAGTGGACGGAGACCCTGGATAGTATGCGGAGGCGACTCATAAGTTGTTATAACTGTCCGATGACCTGCGGGGCCACCATCTCCCCCCCGGGACTTCCCACCTACATGATGAAATGCTTCTCGAAATTGACCTATACCATGGCGGCGATGTCAGACCTGGAGTTTGGTTTAGGTATCGCTCAAAGGGCCACGGAGTATGGGGTGGACGCGTTCTCGGCCCCGCAAGTAATGGCCTTTGCCCTGGAACTTTACGAAGCCGGTATTTTGACTGACCAGGACTTTCCGGGAATGCCCTCCGATACCGAGGGGAGATTTTACTGGTTGCTGGACCGAATTGTTCGGCGGGAAGGGATCGGAGATGTGTTGGCCAACGGCACGTATTGGGCGGCCAAACAAATCGGCCGGGGGGCGGAGAAGTACGCCCATAATAACATCAAGAAACACGAGCAATTGCCTCTCAAGCTGTCCATGCTGAATCCCATTTATTTCCTCATGTATGCTACCGGTGAGAAGATTAACATCACCCAGATTGAAGGGCAGTTCCCCCAGTCCCCTTATCCTACCAGAGAGGAGCGGGAAGCCTTTGTCAAGGATTGGTTCCAGGTTCCGGATGAAAAGTTCAAGCAGATTTTTTTGGACTGGGAACCCCGCGGTGAGAACTCCATGCCCTATTACCCCACAGTGGACATGTGTTGTGATATTGTTGACTGGCAAGAACGGATGCACTATATTGATGACGCTCTCGGGATGTGCTCCGGCTTATCCTCATTTCCTCTGAAACCCCCCTATCATCTTCATAATTACCCGAAATTCATCTCATCCGGTGCCGGGATCGATATGGATGAAGAAAAACTGACGCAAGCAGTCAAGAGATACCGGACTTTAGTTAGAGCCAATAATACGAGAAGGGGCCTGAGGAGAAAAGATGAAAAGCCTCCGGAGGATCATTGGAAAAAAAGATTTCCCGAACTTGAAAAGAAACTCTTGGATACCTATTACAAATTCAAGGGGTGGAACGAAGATGGGATTCCCACAAAGGAATCATTGCATGAACTGGGTTTGGATTATGTGAGCGAAGACTTCGAAAAGAGAGGGATCTATTTAGATCCTGGAAATACGCCTTCCGGGGAGACCTTGGTGGAAAAAGGGAAGGAGGCGTAATCGTGGCGGGTGAGAAAACAAAGAAGATCATTAAAACGATAAAAGTTGATGCTGACAAATGCAATGGTTGCCGGTCCTGTGAGGTCATCTGCTCCGCCTTTCACGCCGCCCCAAAATACAGCAGCAATAATCCGGCCAGGTCTCGTATCCGGGTGATTCGTGAGCCACTCAGAGACATATATGTTCCGGTATATGCAGGGGAATATGCTTCAGCCGAATGTATGGGCCGGGACAAGTATGTGATTGACGGAAAGGAATACGAAGAGTGCGCTTTCTGCCGGGCTTCCTGCCCGTCACGGGACCTTTTCAAAGAACCTGACTCCGGTCTCCCTCTAAAATGTGATATGTGTGAAGGTGAAGAATCGCCCTTGTGTGTTCAGTGGTGCATAACCGATGCCTTGACCTATGAACAAAGGGAAGAGGAGGCCGAAGAAGAGATGAAGCCCGAGGACATGGAAATCGGATTGGAAACGCTGGTAGAAAAATATGGCTTAGAGAAGGTGTCGGAAACCGTTGCCCGGATGTCCCTGTCCAAGAAGGAATGAGTAAGTATTTGAAATTTGTTTCTCTCAAAATTTTAGAGCTTGTTTAGTTGATAAGCTCGTAAAGTAACATCAATGATTATTTTCGTCATTCCGGGCTTGACCCGGAATCCAGGGCTTTTTATTTTTCCTGGACCCCGGCTTTCGCCGGGGAGACGGTTGTCACGAGTTACTCGTTGGGATTTTAGATAAAGGGCTTTGTTTACTAAACCCGCGACCAGTAACCCGCAGCAAGAAAAGGAAACCCGTGGAGACCGCAGCCCCCTATAAAGAGATCATCGAGGTCATCAAGGCCAATGGTGGAGATGCCTTCAAATTATGCTATCAATGCGGGTTATGCGACGCGGTCTGTCCCTGGAACAGGGTTAGAACCTTCAGCATACGCAAGATAGTTCGGGAGGCCACGTTCGGTTTGACGGAGATTGAAAGTGAAGACTTGTGGCGTTGTACGACCTGCGGAAGGTGCCCGCAGCAGTGTCCTCGGGATGTCAGACAGATAGAATCCGGGGTGGCCTTACGCCGGATTGCCACGGAATATGGAGTTTTTCCAGCTTCCGTCAAGCCTCTTCGCGCCGTGGGCTCAAGCCTCCTTAGCGAAGGTAATCCCTTTGGCGAAGGGCGAAAAAATAGGGCCGATTGGGCGGAAGGACTTTCGGTGCAAACTTTCACCGAAGGGATGGAAATCTTATATTTTCCCGGCTGCTACCTCAGCTATGATCCGAGATTAAAAAAGGTAGCTCGGGCCACGGCCCATATCCTTAACCAGGCCGGAGTAGATTTCGGGATACTGGGCTCCAAGGAGAATTGCTGTGGAGAAAGCATCCGCAAGACGGGCGATGAAGCATTATTCAAACGCCTGGCCAGGGAAAACATCAAAACCTTTATCGATCATGGGGTGAAGAAAAT
Organism: uncultured delta proteobacterium; assembly: GCA_963790475.1. Taxonomy (GTDB): domain Bacteria; phylum Desulfobacterota; class RBG-13-43-22; order RBG-13-43-22; family RBG-13-43-22; genus RBG-13-43-22. The sequence goes on from CAWBOS010000006.1 coordinate 157,092, forward strand.
CCTGGTTTCTTCCCCGCACTGCTACCATACTTTCAAAAACGAGTATCCTGAATTCAGGGTCAACTTTGAGGTGGTTCATATCTCCCAATATTTATTTGCGCTGATTAATGAGGGGAGGCTTGAGATCAAAAAGGACTATGGGAAAAAAGTTACTTTTCATGACCCTTGTTACCTGGGTCGACATAACGGTCTATATGACGAGCCCCGAGAGGTCTTAAAGAAGATACCTGGTTTAGAGTTGATTGAGATGGCTGAGTCGCGCGGAGATAGCCTCTGTTGCGGAGGCGGAGGAGGAAGAATTTGGATGGAAACTCCCAAAGGGGAAAGATTCTCCGACCTCAGAGTCGAACAAGCTATCGAGGTCGGGGCAGAGGTACTGGCTACCGCCTGCCCCTATTGCATCACCAATTTTGAAGATAGCCGGTTGAACAGAGAAGATAGTGAAGTCATAGAGATTAAGGACATCACGGAAATTCTCCAGGAAGTGATTTAGGGAACCGAAAACAACCTGTCAGGCATTCTCAGTATGAAAAATTAGTACCTCCGGAGGGATTAGAATTATGAAGATGAATCCTGATTTGATTTCTCCATGTGGTCTTTATTGCGGAGTCTGTGCCATTTATATCGCTTATCAGGATAATAATCAGAAATTTAAAGAGCGGTTAGTTAATCTTTACCAGGGAGAAGTTCCCGGCAAAGGTGTTCTTCCTAATAGTGAAAACCTTTCCATAGAAGATATTAAATGCCGTGGCTGCTTATCCGATGAACAATTTATGCATTGCCGACAGTGTGGGATCCGGGCCTGCACAAGAGAGAAAGGTTACGCCGGATGCCATCAATGCGATGAATTTCCCTGCCGGTATATTGAAGATTTTCCCATGGCCGTCGGCAAAAAGGTTATTTTGCGGGCTATCCCCTATTGGCGAGAGGTCGGTACTGAAAAATGGGTGCAAGATGAAGAAGCCCGATATGTTTGTCCCGAATGCGGCCATAGAGTTTTCCGGGGAGTTATAAAGTGTAATCACTGTAAAGTGAAGTTGGATCTGGACTAGTTTTTATTGGTTAGACAAAACGGTTTCGGCTATAACAACATAATTTTCAGGCGAAGGCAGAGGGGAGAAGCTGCCCCTTTTCCGGTTTCTTAGGTGGGCCAATAAGGAAATAGTAAAGTGGAAAAAGAACAAATTGAACAGCTTGGTAAAAGTTTGGTGGACAGTAATTTTGGGGATGTTATGGTTGTCGGCGGAGGGATCAGCGGTATTCAAGCCTCTCTTGACCTGGCTACTGCCGGTTTTAAGGTTTATCTGGTTGAGAAGTCACCGGCCATTGGCGGCCATATGGCCCAGCTTGACAAGACCTTTCCTACCAATGACTGCTCCATGTGAATCCTCGCGCCCAAACTGGTCGAGGTCGGCCGGAATCCCAATATAGAGGTCCTGACTTACACTGAAGTGGACCATGTAGCAGGGGAAGCTGGAAACTTCAAGGTAACCCTGATTAAGAAGCCCAGATATATTGTTGAGAGCAAGTGCACGGGCTGTACCACCTGCGTAGAATACTGCCCGGTTAAATATCCTGATCCGTTTAATCAGGAAATATCAAAGAATAAAGCCGTCCATATTTACTTCGCTCAAGCTATTCCCCTGATCACTTATATTGATGAGAGCTGTCTTTACCTTAAAGAGAAGAAATGTCGTATTTGCGAAGCAGTCTGTAAGAATAAAGCCATAGATTTGAATCAAACGACGGAGAAGATAGAAATCAATATTGGGGCGATCATTCTGTCGCCCGGCCTTGAGCCCTTTGATCCTAAAGTGAGGGAGGAATATGGCTACGGAAAGATGCAGAACATCGTAACCAGTATGGACTATGAACGGCTGTTATGCGCCACCGGGCCATACGAAGGTGAAATACTGCGTGCTTCCGACCTGAAACATCCCCATAATATAGCCTGGATTCAATGCGTCGGTTCCAGACGGGTTACCCCTGGGGATAAAAGCTATTGTTCGGCCGTTTGCTGCACCTATACCCAGAAACAGGTCATTTTAACCAAAGAACATGATGCCGAGGCCGAGTGTACCATATTCCATAACGATATACGTTCCTACGGGAAGGATTTTGAGCGGTTCTACCAGAGGGCAGAGAAACTTCCTGGTGTTCGATTTATCCGAAGCTTCACCTCGATTGCCAAAGAGAACCCGGAAACCAAGAATGTGTCCATCCGGTATTCTTCTCCCGAGGGTGGGGTAAGAGAGGAAGAATTCGATTTGGTGGTATTATCCGTGGGCTTGAATCCACCTCCTGATTTTAAGGGCCTGGCCGATAAGTTCGGCATCGAACTCAATGCCCATGGATTCTGTAAAATCAATCCGGTTAATCCCATGGAAACCTCCCGTGCGGGAATTTTTGTCAGCGGAGCCTTCCAGGGTCCAACCGATATTCCCGAATCGGTTTTTAGCGCCAGCGGAGCCGGCTCCCAATGCGGAGAACTCCTTGGCTACCGGCGAGGGAAGCTGGCCAAAGAGAGAGTCTATCCGCCGGAAAGGGATGTCTCCAAAGAGGAGCCAAGGATAGGAGTCTTTGTTTGCCATTGCGGGGCTAATATCGGAAGAGTAGTCAGTGTTCCTTCCACGGTTGAATATGCCTTAACCTTACCTCATGTGGTCCACGCTCAGGAACAGCTATTTTCATGCGCTACAAATTGTGCCAAGGAAATAACCGACCTGACCAAGGAAAAAGGGCTCAATCGAGTGGTGGTGGCCGCCTGCAGCCCCAGAACCCTTGAACCGTTATTCAGGGATACCCTTCGGGAGGCGGGAATTAATCAATACTACTACGACATGGCGAATATCAGGGAACATTGTTCCTGGGTCCATTCTAAAGAAAAGGAAGAAGCCACCCAAAAGGCAAAGGATATAATCCGGATGTCGGTAGCCCGTGCTAGCCATTTGGAGCCATTACAGGAATTTGATCTGCCGGTCAACAAGTCGGCCTTGGTGGTTGGTGGAGGTATAGCCGGCATGACTTGTGCTCTCTCCATAGCCGAGCAGGGACATGAAGTTTACTTAGTGGAAAAGGATCCAGACCTGGGAGGAATGGCCCGAAGAATTCATTACACCCTGGAAGGGCTGGATGTTCAGGCCTACTTGCATGATCTGGTGCGCAAGGTTTATCAGCATCCCTTGATACATGTATATACTCAGGCTACCATCACGGAGGCCACCGGTTATGTCGGGAATTTCGTAACCAGGGTAAAGTCTGAAGGAAGAGTCACAGAGATAAAACATGGTGCAGCCGTCATCGCTACCGGGGCTGATGAATATAAGCCCTTCGAATACCTTTATGGACAAGATGACCGAGTGATGACCGGTCTGGAGCTGGAAGAGCAGATCGCCAAAGGAGATGAAAAGGTAATCAAGGCAGAAAGCCTGGTGATGATCCAATGTGTAGGCTGCAGAAATGATGACAGAAATTACTGCGCCCGGATATGTTGCAGCCAGTCTATAAAGAACGCCCTGAAACTTAAAGAGATGAATCCCCGGATGGATATATACATCCTCTTCCGGGATATGAGAACCTACGGATTCAAAGAGGACTATTACCGGGAAGCGGCCAATAAAGATGTCAAGTTCATCCGCTATGAACCGCAGGAGAAACCTCAGGTGGAAGCCGTTGAGGAGGCGGGTCGGCGGATCTTAAGGGTTACCGTGACCGATCCAATTTTGGGGAAGAAGCTGGCTATCAAGGCCGATTTCCTCTCTTTGGCCGCTGCTGTTATTTCCCCGGCAGGAAACAAGGAAGTATCTCAATTATTCAAGGTCTCTTTGGGACCGGATGATTTTTTCAAAGAAGCCCACGTCAAATTAAGACCGGTTGAGTTTGCCGCGGATGGCGTTTATCTGTGTGGAACGGCTCACTATCCCAAGCATATCCCGGAAGCGGTTAACCAGGCCTATGGAGCTGCAGGGCGGGTCTTAAGCCTTCTCTCGCAGGATACGGTCATCGCCTCCGGCTCTGTTTGCGATGTGGAGGAGAGGAAGTGTATGGGGTGTGGAGCTTGTATCTCGGCCTGTTCCTACGGTGCCATAGAGTTTCGTGAGACAAAACAAGGTAAAAAGGCCGGGGTTAATCCCATCCTCTGTAAAGGGGATGGCCTCTGTAACGCCAAGTGTCCCACCGGAGCTATAAAACTGAAGCACTTTACCGATGAAGAGATCTTAAGCCAAATCGACGCAGCGGCATGATAAAGGACAAGGTAAAAGGTATAAGGTTCAAGGTCCAAGGTAAAACCGTATACCGTAAACCTTGCACCTTAGACCGATTAGAAGCCTGTTTTCGTATCGAAGAGGTGAAATAAGCATGAGCTCAGGACCGAAATTCAAGCCCAAAATATTAGGTTTTGTATGTCATTGGTGAGCGTACGGCGCTGCTGACCTGGCTGGAGTTTCCAGACTGCAATATACCACTGAAATCAAACTGATTCGCGTCATGTGTTCCGGTAGAGTCGACCTGGAATTTGTGCTCCGGGCTTTCTCAAATGGAATGGATGGGGTGATTATCGGGGGTTGCCGTTTGAACGAATGCAATTATGTCACTCATGGAAATTACCATGCGCTGAATATGGTGCTTCTATGTAGAAAAATAATGGAACACATAGGATTGAACCCGGAAAGGTTAAGTATTGAATTTATGTCTGCCGGTGAAGGAATCCTTTTCGCCGAAGTTATGAATGGGTTTGGCGATAAGGTGAAAAAGATAGGGCCCCTTGGCAAGAGCGAAGGAATAGAGGAAATTGAACTAAAGACCAGACTTAAAGAAGTTACCAAGTTAATCCCCTACATTAAGCTGGTCAAAAAGGAAAAACTGGCATCGCGTCTTGAGAAACCGGAAGAATATGAGAAGCTTTTCTCCATAGATGAAATAGACCAGTTATTCAGCGACATAATATCATACTCTATTGATCCGGATAAGTGCCGGGCCTGTATGATTTGCCTCAGGAAATGTCCTGTAGAGGCAATTGCCGGCGGCAAGAACCTGATCCATGTCATTGACCAGGAGAAGTGCATAAAATGCGGAACTTGTTTTGAGGCTTGCCCCCCAAGATTTGGTGCGGTGAAGAAGATTACCGGTGAGCCTGTTCCACCTCCCATTCCAGAGGAAAAGAGAATTATTGTTAGAACGAATAAAGAAAGATCCGAGGAATCCCTACATTGACGTCGTTCATAGCACACTCTAAAAATTCATTATTGCCTTGAGCATCCATCCAACTAATCATGGTCCAACCATCTCCTAAGTCAGTTTTCATAATCTCTATGTCCCATGTCATTTTTATTTATTGGAGGTTAGAGAATGATTACCGCGGGGTTAGATATTGGCGCTAAGACCATTAAGGTTGTCATTTTAAATGATGATAATATCATGGGGCAGACCCTGGTCATGGCCGGGTATGATGTACAGAAGTCCTTAAAGAAGGTCTGGGAGGAATCATTGCTCAAGGCCGGGATTCAGAAGAACCAGATAGACCGAATCGTGGCCACCGGCGCCGGCAGGAAAAAGGCCGTGGTGGCCCGGGAGCAGGTTACCGAGATTTCGGCAGCGGCCAAGGGTGCGATCTTTTTAAACGATCAGGTAAGAACGGTGATCGATGTCGGGGCCGAGGAGGGACGAGCCATTAAGTTCAATTCTACCGGTAAGGTGGTCGATTTTGCTATTAATGAAAAATGCGCTGCCGGTACCGGGGCCTTCATTGAGGCCATGGCCCGGGCCCTGGAGGTCACACTGGAAGAGCTTGGCCCTATTTCCTTAAAAGCCACCCGGGCCGTGGCCATGAACGCTCAGTGTGCCGTTTTTGCCGAATCGGAGATAGTATCTTTAGTTCATGCCAAGACCCCCAAACCGGATATGGCCCGGGCAGTCCATGATGCCATAGCCGATCGGATCGCTTCCATGGCCCGAAGGGTAGGCTTGGAAAAGGAAATTATGCTCATTGGAGGCTTGGCCCGAAATGTGGGATTTGCAGCATCATTGAAAAGAGAGCTGGAAAGCGATATCATCATTCCGGAAAATCCGGAATTTGTCAGTGCCCTGGGTGCGGCCTTGGCGGCTGCGGGGAAATAAATTCGAGTACAAGAAGGTATAAGGTCCACGGTATAAGGTTTTCCTTTGGACCTTATACCTTAAACCTTGAACCTCAAACCTTTCTCTGACAATATCATCACATTACCGGGAGCTTTTGTTAGCTTTCATTGGAGTTGAGATACGGGGAGAAATGGATGGCTGAAGAATTCTGGAGATGGACGGAATCCCGGTGGACCGCACCGGATAAGGATTGGAATTCGGCCAAGATTATAACCGCCGGAGTGGATGTCGGTTCGGTGAGTTCACAGGCCGTTATTATGACCGACGGAGAATTATATGCCTACAGCAATATGAGAACCGGTTCGGACAGCCCGAACAGCGCCATTAAGGCCATGAACAGGGCCTTGGAAGGAACCGGACTGACCTTGGAAAAAGTCCAATATATCGTCGGTACCGGCTACGGCCGGGTTAATGTCCCTTTTTCACAGCGGGCCATTACTGAGATTGCCTGCCACGGACGGGGGGCCAATTTTTTGTACGGTCCGACCGTGCGGACCGTTTTGGATATGGGGGGGCAGGATTGCAAGGCCATTCATATCGATGAAAAAGGAAAGGTCACCAATTTTCTAATGAACGACAAATGTGCTGCCGGAACCGGACGGGGTCTGGAGGTCTTTGCCGATCTACTGGGGGTCTCGATCAATGAAATCGGAGAGCTTTCCCTGAAAGTAGAAGAAGAACCCCCCTCAGTGAGCAGCACCTGTGTGGTCTTTGCCAAATCAGAAGCCTCGGGATTATTACGGGAAGGCTGGCCAAAAGAAAGGGTCATCGCCGCTTACAGTTCGGCCATGGCCCATCGGGTGTTCACGCTGCTGGAACGGATCGGGATAGAGCCTGATTTTGCCATCACCGGAGGAATCGCCAAGAATATAGGCGTGGTTTCCCGGCTGGAAAAGGAATTGAAGCTCAAGGCCTTAAGGCCAAAGTTTGACACCCAGATCGCCGGCGCGGTCGGGGCGGCACTGCTTGCCAAGGACCTGGCGGAAAAGGGGAAGTAATAAATAAAAGGTGCAAGGTATAAGGTTTAAGGTCCAAGGAAAAACCTTTGGTGCGTGTTCTTAGGTGTCTTTCCTTATACCTTGAACCGTAAACCTAATACCCGAGGTTACATTTTGATTGCCAATTTCGAATACAATGACGGTTCAGGAGAGTTTTTTATCAGTATTGATACGGATCGATGTAGCGGTTGCGGGGACTGCGTCTGCCTTGTGTGGGAATTTGTAATCGGTATCTTGAATCTTGCCTTTGACACGATACTCCGAACTCCGAACTATTTACCCTGAACTTTGACCTTTGACAGGGAAATTCATAATGAACCGACACGATCAATTAACCTCGCAAGGCTGGACCAAACGATTCACCGCCGATGAGCCGCGTCTGTCGGAGGCAGTGGAAGAATATCAGGGATTGGGATTTGAGGTCCTTGTGGAGCCGATGGATCCCCGGGAAATGACCGGAAAATGCACCTCCTGTCTCTTGGCCTCTTCCGACCGATACAAAACCATTTATATCCGCCGAAAAAAATATTAACCACTTAACTCCTTTATTCCTCCCTTCGGCTGCCGGTAGCTACAAAAAAATACACGTTAGAACACCTTGCAGAAGCCCATTCTTTCTAGAACAGGTCAGTCCATCCTTTGGCGGGATTGCCAGACAATTGGGTGAAATCAATAGAGGTCAGCCCCGCCCCGGTGGGGCCGACCTCTTAAATGTGAAATTCATATTATCTGGATTTTTTAAAGAAACCCCCTTTTTATTCAAATACATTTAAGTGGGATGGGCGATAGACCGATGAAAAAACTGGTTCCATTAGATTATTACAAAAATCCTGTTGACATCTATTCTTTTTATGAATAATATCAAATAGTATCTGAAAAACAGAAGGTATGTCTGTTTTGGAAAGGACCGAAACCCGAGTTCTTCTACCGATGTCCTTAAAACCAATAATAATTGTTGATCCGGATCGGGATTTTGCCAAAACGACCGAGAGATTTCTATTGTCTCACGGTTTTAAGGTAGCCCTGGCCTATACCGGAAACCAGGCCATTAAGAGGGTATCATCAGGGTCCCCTCTTCTAGCCCTTCTTTCCCTGAAATTACCTGATATGGAGGGAGAAGTCTTATTAAAAAAAATCAACGAATTTGCTCCTCAATTAGTTATTATTCTCACCGATTTTGGGAAAGAAGATATCACAGACTTAATGAAATATGGGGTCATTGATTTTTTCCCCAAGCCTATCGATGAGAATACCCTTTTACAGGCCATTAATAAAGTCCCCACGGTTATCAATCCTATTTCAAATGGTCCGGATAGCGAAGGGGTTTCTGTATTGGCCCAATTTTTTCCTTTTCTAGTCCATGAGCTCCGCAATCCTCTTCAAGCCATCGGGGGGGCCCTCACCATTATTGAAAAACGCTCCAGTTTGGAAGATAAACCCCTGGCCCAATCTCTTGGCATTATCAAAGAAGAGGTCCAACATCTCAGTGGTTTTGTCCAGAAATGTTTGGATTTTGTCCGCCCGCTCAATAGAGATTTTTGTATAGAAACCGACCTTAATGAAATGATCAGGCTGTGTATAAAAATGACAACCTATATGTTTCCGGAGGCCTCAAGTGCCGTTAAAGTTATCACAGGTCTCGATCCCGACCTACCGAAGGTCTATGCCAACTATGAAGAAATAAAACAGGTTTTGTTAAATTTATTGAAAAATGGTTTTGAAGCCATGAATCAAAGTTCAACAAAAGAGTTGACCGTAAAAACCGTCAGCAAGGTCCTTCGTAATACGGGATGGGTGGAAATTATTATCAGCGATACCGGTTTGGGGATTAAAAACGAAAATTTGAAACTGATCGGCACGCCATTCTTCACGACAAAAATTAGAGGGACCGGGTTGGGAATAGCGGTCTGCCATAGGATTATTGTCGATCGACACAAGGGAAAGATATTGATTGAAAGTGAAGAGGGCATGGGAACAACGGTTACCATTAAATTGTCGGTTAACCCCAGGCGGGAGGAAAGGGACCTATGACCGATCCATCCATCCTGGTGGTCGATGATGAACCGAATGCACTTTTTACCGTCTCCCAAATGTTAATTGATGAGGGATATAAGGTAATCTCCGCCTCCAGCGGCCAAGAAGCCTTAGGGATTTTCAAAAAAAACCTAATCGACCTGGTGGTTTCGGATGTTAAAATGCCGGATTTCAGCGGCATCGATCTTCTGGGTGACCTGAAACGGGTCAATCAGGATATTCCGGTTATTCTCATGACGGCCTATGGTTCGATTTCCATGGCCGTGGAAGCGTTAAGGCAAGGGGCCTACTACTTCTTCGAAAAGCCCATCTTTAATAATGAAGACAAATTTCTGGCCATTATTCGCCAGGCCTTAAAAACCCAACAGTTAGAAAAAGAACTGACGGATCTTCGTAAGGAAGTTATCGAGAAATATTCCTTCCCTAATATTATCGGTGACGACCCTAAAATGATTAAAATCTTCGAGTTTATCGGAAGAATATGCCGGACGGATAAGACCGTTCTTGTACAGGGAGAGAGTGGAACAGGAAAAGATCTGATCGCCAAAAGCATTCATTTCAACAGCCCGAGAAGAAACAAGCCGTTGATTACAGTCAATTGTGGTACCTTGACCGAGACCCTTTTATCCAGCGAACTATTCGGGCATTCCCGGGGCGCTTTTACGGGAGCCATAAAAGATACCATGGGGCGGTTTCAAGCCGCAGACGGGGGGACCTTGGTTTTGGAAGAAATGGGGGAGGTACCTCTAAACTCCCAAAAAGTTTTTTTAAGGGTCCTGGAAGAGAAAAAGTTGGAACCGGTAGGGAGTAATCAAACCAGAAAAGTGGATGTTCGCATCATTGTCACCACCAATCGAAATCTACAGGAAGAAGTGCTAAAAGGAAATTTTCGAAAGGATCTTTATTATCGATTAAGCATTCTTTCTTTGACTATTCCCCCTTTACGGGACCGAATCTCAGATCTTCCCCTTTTAGTCGATTATTTCTTGAAAAAATTTCAGGAAGGGAGGACCCCTTTCAAGATAGAGCCGGGGGTTCTTGAATATCTGAAAACCCTTTCCTGGCCTGGAAATATAAGGGAATTAGCCAATGTTATCCAACACATGATAACTTTTTGTATTGGAAATAAAATTACCATGAATGACCTTCCTCCTTCTCTCTTCCCTTTGGAAAAAGAGGTAAAAGACGAAACCAAAGAAGAAATAGATTTGCCTAAACTGGTTTCTGATCTGGAAAAAAAATGGATTATTAAAAAATTAGAAGAAAGCGATTGGAATAAAGAAAAATCTAGAAAACTGCTTGGTATTACACGAAGGATGCTTATTGACCGAATAAAAAAATATGATATCTCCATGCCTTCCGAAATCCTTGAGAGTTAATCTTGGATTAAATTATTTAAAGGATGACCCTTATAATTAAGGGGAGGATATGCCTGAAAAATCGATTTGCATAATCGACCCTTTTGAAAATATCTTCAATGTTTATAGGATGATCCTGGAAGAGAAAGGGTTTGCGGTTCATACCTTCGCTGAGCTGGATCCGGCCCTTCAAAGTTGTTCTTCAATAGCCTATTCTATTATAATTACAGAATATTTCTTTCCTTTGGAAAAAATGTGTCATTTTATCCGATCGGTAAAAAAGCTGGTGTCGGAGAGCTATCTCATAATGAGCACTTCGGTGATCATTGATGATCCAACCTATAAAAAAATGTTTGATGCCGGATTGGAGGATTTGTTGCTCAAACCTTACGGACAAGAGAAACTCATGGCCCATATTGAAAAAGGTATTAAAAGGCAGAAGATATTCCTTGGAAATAAAAGAAAGGCAAAAGAAAATGGTGGTTTTTCTAGTATACAAGAGGATCATCCGGGAGTCTATGGCCCCGCCTTTTTTAAAAAACTGATTCGACAAGATATAAAAAAGGCGAGAAGGCACCAACAGCCGCTATCCTTGATCTTATTAAAACTTCCGTCAAAAGATAGATTGGGTAATCGATTTGGATCATTCTATACGGAATTGATCGATCTGCTTAGAAAATCCCTGAGGGAAGAGGACATAATAGGAAGAGAAAATGGCAACCTGGGAATTATTCTCGATAAAACGGACGAAGCCGGTTCCCGGGACTTAGGTAGAAGGCTCTCAAAATTGATTCAAACCCATCCCTCTTTTAAAGCCAACTTTTCATTGCAAGAGACATTGAATGAACTTTCTTTTCAATATTATACCTTCCCTCACCAGACTAATATTCCCGAATTTTTAACCCCGTTATTGAAAGAAATGGAAGTAGAATTCCCTTCGAACTGACCCAGTGGCTTTTTTGGGTAGGTCGGCCTTTCTTAGTAACTATCTTTAATTACAATAAAAAAAAAACAAGCCGGACATTTTTGTTTTATGTTTGTGCAAAAAAGTCCATTTTAGACCGACAATCCTCACTTTTCTAGGGATCTATTAATAAAATAATCTCAAAAAACAATAGGTTGTGATAATTTTTTTTCTTGGCCTGACTATTGCAAATCATTAATTTTCAAAAAGGTCAAAAACAGTTAATAATCTCTTGGTGGGGTTAACTAACAGGTATTCCATAAAAATTTACCATAGAAAACTATGAGCGAAATCCAAGGAGAAAAAAGCGGTTGTCCACTTTGGAGGATTAAAACCCAAGGGCAGGAATGTAGAGAGCTTTGAAAAATTTCTGTTTTCGAATCCATCACAAGTAGAAGATTAGAGAATTAATAAGAGGTTTTAGATAAAAATGGTTCAGGAAACTATACTTATATTGGAAGAGGATCTTCAACTCCAGTGGATTTTGAAAACCTATTTGGAGAACAAAGGGTTTAATATTATCGCTCATGATACTATTGAAAAGGTGAGGGAATCTATCTCCAAAGAAAAAATATCTGTATTCATTACGACAGAATATTGGGTCAACCACTCCCATATGCTGGAAATCATCAAGCAGTTGAAAACGACCCTTCCCAAAATTTACATTATGTTGATTACTTATAGAATGATGGATGAAAAGGAATATGAGGATTTTCTTGTTGCCGGCGTCGATGATCTTTTAGAAAAGCCTTTTTCATTAAGTAAAATCCCGGTCCTTCTCAATAAAAGATTGGGATTCGTTTCCTGTTTATCTTCAAAAATAAATTTGGATCAGAATGAACAAAGGGTAAATGGTTCAGATAGGTAATGGTTCTAAAATAATCAATGGTGACCCGAATGAAAGGAACTTCGTACAATGGTTGTCCCAGCCAAGAAACTTTTTGGGGAGGAAGATTCGGTGAGTAGGGAAAACAACGATACTAGCTTAACTGAGTTAGGAAATAAAAATGACTCTGTTCAGCTGCCGTTAATTTTTCCCGAAAAGGGCACTGCTTTTGCGTTCTTCCACAAAATACAAAAGGCCATGTCCGGACTGCCCAATTTTATTGAAACCTGTAAAGGTATTATGGATACGGTTATAGAAGAAATTGATGCCGAAAATTGTTCCCTCATGCTAAAGGACCCCCTTTCCGGTGAATTATCCATTTTTATGGCCCGCGGGAAAAAGGATACCCAGAGCACTCACTATCCGGGACCTGTTGGTAAAAGAGGGCGGTTTAAATCAGGAGAGGGGATCGCCGGGTGGGTCTTCCAGGAGGGGTTTTCTTTAATCGTCGGGGATACCGATGTGGAACCTCGTTTCAAAAAAGGGGCAGGGTTAAACAATAATTTAAAATCAATTAGCTGTTTCCCTGTTCGCGAAAAGGAGGAAATTGTCGGGGTATTTAATATCAGTCATTCCCGATACAAGGCCTTTGGGGAATGGGAACGTATTGCCATGGCCTACGTCGTCAATCAAATTGGGGCGGCGTTAACGTCGTCTCTTTTTTTCCTCCAGATCAATCAGGTCGATCCCTTTAAAGGGTCTGAATTAAATGGTTCAACGCAGAATCAAGGGATGGACAATGGCTCGTTTCACCGGATTGGATATGAACCGGTTGAGCAGAATAATGGGGAATTTGTTTTTTCCAGCGAGAAAATGAAACAAATCGAAACCATAATCAATCAAATTGCCAATACCAATGTCACTGTTTTTATCGAAGGAGAAAGCGGAGTCGGCAAAGAGGTGGTGGCTCGGGCCATTCATAAGAAATCTTCCCGAAGGGACAAGCCGTTCATTAAAGTAAACTGCGCGGCTCTCCCCACTGAATTGTTGGAGAGTGAATTGTTTGGATACGAAAAAGGGGCCTTTACCGGAGCTTATAAGCAAAAGCCCGGGAAATTTGAACTGGCCAACGGTGGGACCATCTTTTTGGATGAAATTGCCGAAATAAAACCATCGCTTCAGGCTAAATTGCTACAGGTCCTTCAAGACAATGAATTTTCAAGACTGGGAGGGAAGAAGGATATTAAGGTTGATGTGATGATTTTATCGGCGACCAATAAAAATATTCAGGAAGCTATTAAAAGTGGCGCGTTCCGTGAAGACTTCTATTATCGTTTAAATATCGTCAATATCACTATCCCACCTCTAAGGGAACGGAAAGAAGAAATTCCTGTTTTAATAGAGCATTTTTTAAATAAATTCGCCACAAAATTCAATGTGAATAGAAAAATTAAATTATCTGACCACGCCCTTAAGACATTGCTCCAATATAATTGGCCGGGGAATATTCGGGAACTGGAAAACATGATTCAGAGATTTATTGTCTTGGGTAATGAAGGGGCCATGATCGGGGATTTACCTATGTCTATCCACCCTCATGCGGCACAGGTTTCAAAGAAGCCGTCCCCTTTTAAAATTTGGCCGTCCTTGAAAGAAGTTAACCGGCGGGCTGTTCAAAGAGTCGAAACAGAGGCCATCAAAAAAATATTGGAACATACCTGTTGGAACCGAAGAAAATCGGCCCAACTCTTAAATATCAGTTATAAAACATTATTGCATAAAATGAAAGAGTGCCAGATTAAAGGGGATTCAGTTATCCCGGAGTTAAGGTAATTGGCTCAGTGACTGAATTTATAAAACACGGGTAATTTATTATCCACTTCATTTTTTTTCTGTTAACCTATTAAAAATGGGTGGACAGGAGAAGAAAAGTAGATAATAGTTAACCTTTTTACACGTTTGATGTATTTTATTTCCTTTTTTAGAACCAAAAATACCATTAAAGGGTATGATTTTTCCATTTTTTGATTTGAGATTATTAAAAATGTTCAAAAAATTGAGTTTTATGGTTGTCGTGAACCAATGATTGGCAAATTAGAAGAAGTTAAGGAGGAAAGGAATCCAATGTCCGTTGAAATGGTTTCTCTGGTTTCTTCACCGGAATCAAATGTATTTGATCTAAAAGAGATAGGAAGAAAGGCGGCGGAAGCAGCGGAAAGGGAACATATCAGAAACACCTTATCTTATACCAACTGGAATCGAAAGGCTGCGGCTAGGCTGCTTCAAGTCAGCTATAAGGCTTTACTCTATAAAATTGAAAAATATCATTTAAATGGGTTGCAAAGCCAAAAAGACAGGGAACAACAAGGAGTGAAAAGATGAAATTCCGTATATTAAGAATAGGGCTATCGATCATACTGATTGTATCAAGTCTTTTCATTACCCGGAGTTTTGTAATCGCTCAAAATGAAAAGGAAGTTTCAGCAAAATCCACTGCTCCGTCCCCGGTCCCGTTACCGGTCCCGCCGGACAGCGACAAATATTTAATCGGACCGGAAGATGTCCTTTTTATACAGGTGTGGAAAGAAGATCAGTTATCTCAACAGGTAATGGTCAGGGCCGACGGTAAAATCTCCTTGCCTCTCATTGATGAGATCCAGGCTGCCGGTTTGACCCCCTTGCAATTGAAAGAAGTATTGACTCAGAAATTCAAACAGTTTGTCGAGACCCCCATTGTTACGGTCATGGTTCGTGAAGCCAAAAGTTTCAAGGTTTACATCGGCGGACAGGTGGCCAAGCCGGGTGTTTATACCCTGGTTGAGGAAATCACCCTCCTCCAGCTTATTCCATTGGCCGGCGGATTTACCGAATGGGCCAATCAACGAAAGATCCTCCTGGTCCGCAAAGAGGGAGGGCAGGAAAAGCGAATTACGATTAATTATAAAAAAATCATCTCCGGAGAGGATCTGAGCAGCAATGTGATACTTAAACCCGGGGATACCATCATTGTACCGGACTGATCCGGTCATCAGGTTATTGGGTTGCTTGGGTCTATTGGGTTAAGGGCTGCCGGGTTAAGGGTTACTGGAGTTTGTTGAGTTGAGTTAGTTTAAAGCTGATAACTTTTAGGGGGAGCAAGAGAGAATTTTTTGGTTTGATCGGTTTAGAATCCAACAAACTCAAGAAACTCAATAACTCAAGTAACCAAACTAACACAAGCAACTCAAGTTAATCAATTAACCCAACAAACACAAGGGGGGAAACCGGAATGAAACTTAGAAAAGCGGAGTGGATAATGGGCTGGGTCGGGGTGCTGGTTCTGACGGTTGTTCCAACCGCCTTTGGGGCCGTGGAGGGACAGCTTTACGGATTCCATCCCTACATCAGCCTCCAAGGGGAATATAACGATAACATTTTCCTTACTCAGGATAACGCTAAAGCGGACTTCATCACCTCGGTTTACCCTGGTTTGAAATATACGACCAGGGGAGCAGGCTATAACTTCGAATTGGACTACAAGCTGGGACTGAATTTTTATGCTTCGGAATCGCAAAACAACTATATCAGTCACGATGGCCGGTTGACCACGGATTATTCCTTCGATCCCCATTGGACGGTCCGGCTTAACGACGCGCTGACCCGGTCCCGGGAGGGGATTGAAAGTTACACAACCACAACACCTGCCGGCCAGCAGACCAATGTTGTTTCCAACCCCGGTGAGAAATTTATATTTGCGTCATATCTTTGAACCGGCATTAGAGTATAAATTCGGAAAAGAGGACCTGGTTGCGCTCCAGTATCGCAACATGATTTATCGGGTCGATGAAGGGGCCGGGGAAGACAGTACGGAAAACTCCATCGCTCCCCGTCTGGCCTACTGGTTCAATATCCGCAATGGGATTACCCTGGACTATACCTATTCTACTGCCCAATTCCAGACGCAACCCGACTGGGTGGGGAATACCGTGGCCGGAAAATACCTCTATCGTTTTAACCCCCGGACCATGGTTTTTGGGGCTTACAGCTATTCTATAATAGATTTTAAAGCTCCGGGGATTGATTATACGGTCCATTCTCCAAGCATCGGGGTGGAACATGCCTTCAGCTCCACCCTGAACGGCCGGGCCAGTTTAGGCTGGTTCTGGCAGGTGATGGATACGGGCTCTTCTTTCAATGGACCGGTTTATAACTTGTCAATAAGTCAGCGCTTCCAAAGAACCGATTATACAGTTGGCCCTGGAAGGTGGCTATCGGGAACAGTACTTCACCGTAGATAACCTGGGTTTTTCCAGGTATAACCAGGCCAGTGTTAGTGTGAACCACAAGCTTCGCGAGAGGATGTCCGTGGGGTTGACCGGGACCGTTTCGCGGGATGAGTACCAGAATCCCGACCGTACTGATTTGACTTGGGGGCTGACAGGTAACTTTTCCTACCAACCCCTCAAATGGCTGACTGTTTCTTTGGGGGCCTCAACGTATGCAAGAGATTCGGACTTGAACGGAAACAGCTATCATGAGAACAGGGTGTTTTTGAAATTCATGGCGGAATATTAAAAAGTTTATTGAGTTCATTGAGTTTGTTGGGTTCATTGAGTTACTTAAGTTGCTTGTGTTTTTGACTTTCATATCCCTGAACCCTATAAGGCAATGAACCCCAATAAACCCAATAAACCCAAAAGACCCAACAAACCAAACAGAAATGACCAAACAGACTAAATGACAAGACAAACTAAACAGATGGAGAGTTATCAATGATCAATTCCCAAAAATCTTTCAATCTTCACTCTTATATAGATATCTTCCTCAAGCGGATCTGGTATTTTATCATCCCCCTGGTCTTAGTGGTTTCCGGTACCGTCGCTTACTTGATAACCACCCCCAAATGGTACCGATCCAGCACGCTGGTCCTGGTTTCTCCGCAGAAGATCCCCCAGGACTACGTCAAGGCCACTGTGACCTCCACTGTAGCAGACCGGCTCCAGTCCATAGCTCAAGAGATCCTGAGCCGGACCCGCCTGGAGCAGGTGATTTCGGAGAATAAGCTTTATCCGGAAAAGGTGAAATCCTGGCCCATGGAGGCCGTGGTGGAAGCCATGCGCAAGGACATCATCATTGATGTCCCTAATGAGAGAGAAAAAGAGCAAAACCACTTTTCCATTTCCTATATCGGCAAGGACCCCAAAGTGGTGGCCTCAGTGACCGGTAAATTGGCTTCCCTCTTTATTGAAGAAAACCTGAAAATTCGGGAGCAGCAGGCCCAGGGAACAACGGAATTCCTGGAATCCGAGCTAAAAACCAATAAAGAGAAAGTGGATCAGGCCCAAATGGCGATCAGCTCTTTCAAAAGACAATTTATCAATGAATTACCGGAAAACAGAGACGCCAACTTAAAAATCCTGGAACAACTTCGTACCCAGAGCCAGAAAATAAACGAATCCATCAAAGGGCTCGAGGATCGGAAATTGATTATCCAAAGTCAGTTGGCCAACATGCCCTATCTTGGGGAAGCGACCACCCGCCCCGGCTCTTCAACGGCAGGACTGGCTGATTCGTCAGCGGGCAAGCCGCCGATGGTACTGCAATTGAGCCAGTTAAAAAGTCAGTTGGAAAGTCTGCAAGCCACCTATACGAATAATCACCCCGACATCATTGTTACTAAAAAGAAGATCGCCGACCTGGAAAAGAAGCTGGCCGAAGGGCTCAGTGATGCTAAAAAAGGCAAGGGGGGGGACCCGGCCACTGACCAGTACAATTATATCCAAGAGGAGAGGAAAAACCAACTGCCTCTGATAGACAAAGAAATAAGCCGGTTGAGGAAAGAGGATGAACGAACCCGCACTATGATAGCCGGCTACCAGGCCCGGATTGAGAATACTCCCATTCGAGAGTTGGGCCTGAGCACCAAAATTCAGGATTTCAACAACGTCAACGAAAGCTATCAGGTTTTACTCAAGAAG
Source organism: uncultured delta proteobacterium (assembly GCA_963790475.1). GTDB lineage: Bacteria > Desulfobacterota > RBG-13-43-22 > RBG-13-43-22 > RBG-13-43-22 > RBG-13-43-22. The sequence continues at coordinate 175,367 of CAWBOS010000006.1, forward strand.
AATGCTGAAGCCCAGCAGGCCGAAAACCTGGAGCGCCGTCAGAAAGGGGAACAATTCCGGATTATCGATCCGGCGCGGGTTCCTGAAAAGCCTTTTAAGCCGGACATCCCCAAGGTGCTGGCCATCGGCTTGGCCCTGGGTCTCGGATTGGGTTTGGCCTTGACTTTTGTCCGGGAGCAGATGGATCGCTCTTTCCGGGATGCGGAAGATCTGGAAACGACTTTAGGATTAAAAGTCTTGGTCAGCATTCCGAAGATAGAAAAAGAAGCAACGGCCTAATAGCTATGAGCTAACGCATGTATACAAATTTTTATAATTTAAAAGAAAGACCTTTTGAGATAACCCCCGATCCTGATTTTCTCTTCCTCAGCGAAAGTCATCGGGAAGCCTTGGCTCACTTGGTTTATTCGGCCAGAGAACGAAAGGGATTTACGGTAATTACCGGAGAAGTGGGGACAGGCAAGACCACCCTGGTCCAAGCCTTTTTAAGCCAACTTAACGGGAAGGTAAAAACAGCCTATATATTCAATCCAAAATTAACATCCATAGATTTTCTACGCTATATCTGTGAGGATTTTGGGTTGAAGGAAGAAAAACATTCTAAAGGGCAATACATCGGCCAGTTGCACAATTTTTTACTGGAGCATTACAGCCGGGATGAACAGGTGATTTTGATAATTGACGAGGCACAAAGTCTTCCTCCGGCCTTATTGGAGGAAGTTCGTCTGCTGACCAACCTGGAAACCCCCAAGAGTAAGCTTTTGCAGGTCATACTGGTTGGACAGCCGGAACTGGATACTGTCTTGAACAGTCATCAATTCCGCCAATTAAAGCAGAGGGTTAGCCTTCGCTATCACATATTTCCTTTGGACGAAGAGGACACCAGAAAGTACATTGAAAAAAGGTTGATTAGTGCCGGGGCAATAGACCCCCATATTTTCACGGCCAAGGCCCTTGAAAAAATTTACAGCTATTCCGGGGGGATCCCCAGATTGATCAATATTATCAGTGACAATGCCCTATTGGCCGGATATTCCGAAAGCAAGAAAATTATCGGACCTAAAATGATTAAAGAGGCCGCCCAAAAGTTGGAAAGCCGGCCGAGGTCAAAAGAAAAGAAAAGAAAACGAGTTTTGACCCGGATTCTCTTCCTGATGGTTATTATCACCCTGATCGTGATTTCTTATTGGGCTTGGCCCCGAATCGGTGGAATAACCTTTCGATTTTGAAAAATGAATAAGGTATTGAATTAAAGGAAAAAGAAATAACCCGAAGAATAGAAGGATTGTAACTCGTCCGGTGTTTGAAAAATAATTATTGTTCACCGCAAAGGCACAAAGAACGCAGAGTGAATCATTATTGTTCAATCCCGTGAGAGGCGGGATTAAACAAAACAGATCTGGCCTCCAGCCAAATAATTACCTGGAGGTAGCGAAGGTTTTTTCGATTGCCGGCCTCTCACTGGCAATCGACAAAAGTACTTCTTGGCGCCCTCTGCGCCTTTGCGGTGAAAACAGTTATTACAAAAAGATAAATTGATAAAAGGATTGATCAATGAGTCATATTTATGAGGCGCTGGAAAAAGCGGAGCAAGAGAGAAATAAACAAATGGTAAAGGAAAAAGAGATAGAGAGTCCTAGACCTTCCAAGGAGGTTATCAGCCTGCCTTCCACGCAGTTTGATGTACCCTCTTTCCCTCTTTTTCAAACAGGGTCTCTGGCCGCGGAACAATTTCGAAAACTCAGGACTTTCCTGATCAAGAAGGATCCCCTGAAAACGGTTATGGTGACCAGTGCCCTCCAGGGAGAGGGGAAAACATTTGTTGCCTCCAATCTAGCGGTCGGGATTGCCTTTGACCTCCATCTCCATGCCTTATTGGTTGACTGTGATTTAAGGAATCCTTCCCTGGGAGAACACTTTGGGCTGACCGATGGAAAAGGGCTGTCGGATTTTCTGGTAGGCGAGGAATCGATTCCCGATCTGATAAACCATACCAAACTGGAAAGACTTACCTTGATATCGGGAGGCAGCATCCCGGTTAATCCGGCTGAATTGGTGGGATCCAAGAAGATGGAGGCCATGGTTGAGGAAATCAAAAACAGGTATGACGATCGCTACATCATCTTTGACACTACGCCAATCCTGGCGACCTCCGAACCGGAGATTTTGACCAAATTAGTGGACGGGATCATCCTGGTAGTTCGGGCCGGGTTTACCCCCAGAGAAACCGTTCAACAGGCGATCAATCTCATAGGAAAAGAGAAACTCCTGGGGGTCATATTAAACCAGGTAGAATTTAAATCTTCGGGCCTTTTCAAAAAGTATTTCGGTTCAAATGATTATTATAATTCTTATGGATATGGATACGGTTATAGAAGAGAAAAGAAGTGAAAGGTAAAAGGGGAAAGGTGAAAGGCAGGTTTTTCATAATTCACATTTTACATTTAACATTTCCCCAGTCATGTTTTGCACTTTGCATTTTGAACTTTGAAATTTGAATTGTTCGGTTCTTTTAACCTTTAACCTTTTGCATTTTGCACTTAAAATTATTGGTTAGGATGCTTTTTGTATCCGAAGGAGCGGTAGCTCAAGCAAAAGTCATGAAAAAGATTATTACCGGTTCAAATTTAGATGGAAAACAAGAGGCTTTGCCTGATGAGGCGGTAGGGATGACCCGTTATCAGGTGATGGAAAAAATTCCATTTGAAGTCCATCAAAAAAAGACCCTTTCGGTAGACTATAGTTGGGTTGATGATTGCTTTTTGTCTCCCGACGATTTCAGGTTGCAATTACGAAGAGAAAAACGACGGGTCGAACGTTCTTCGGCGCCTTTGTCCATTGTCCTTTTTCAACTCAATGAATCGGTATTGAGCAATAAATTTCAACTTAAGAATTTTTTGGATTCTGTCAGGACCAGGACCCGGGAAACGGATATCAAAGGCTGGGTGGACGCAAAAACTATCGGTATGATTCTTCCGGATACCAACGGCGAAAATGTGAATAAATGCGTTAATTTGGTAACACGGGGGACTGACCAGCGCCATTTTTCCATCATTAAAGGGAGTTTTCCTGATTCCCTTTTTGAAGAATTACTCGATGAATCAAAAACCGCCCCTGATCTTTTCCCCTTTGAACTGGATTATATTTCAACAGGTCGGAGCGCAGCTCATTTTTTCAAAAGGTGTTTTGATATATTCGGCGCTCTGGTAGGGTTGGTCCTTTTTTCTCCGCTGATAGCCTTGACGGCCCTGGCCATCAAGATAACTTCTCCGGGTCCCGTTATCTTTAAGCAAACCCGTCTGGGCTGCAGAGGATGCCGCTTCCCCTTTTATAAATTCCGGTCCATGTTTGTGGAAAATGATGACCGTTGTCATAGGGAATTTGTAGCCGAGTTAATCGAGGGCAAGCATGAAGCCCTTAATCAAGGAGATAGCCAGCAGCCATGTTTTAAAATAAAAAATGATCATCGTATTACCCCGGTCGGCAGAATTATTCGCCGGCTCAGCTTAGATGAACTTCCTCAGTTCTTCAATGTCTTGAAAGGGGAAATGAGTTTGGTGGGACCAAGGCCCCCGATTCCTTATGAAGTGGAAAAATATAAACCTTGGCATCTTCGTCGAATTCTGGAAATAAAACCGGGAATCACCGGGCTTTGGCAGGTGGATGGAAGAAGCCGGACCTCTTTCGATGAGATGGTTCGCCTCGACCTCCGTTATTTGATGACCTGGTCATTCTGGTTGGATATAAAGATTTTATTCAAAACAATCAAAGCGGTTCTGGAAACCAAAGGGGCCGTATAATAAGGTGAGAACTTTGAAAAATGTTCAATTTTGTTCAAGGTCAAGGAAGCCGAAAATTTTAACCACAGGAATACATTTAGTATTTCGAGGATTAAAATTTGAGTCTGACGTAGAGATTGGACCAAAGGGGACGTTTTCCTAAGGTCTCAAGGGGGGATAACATGAAAATTGCGGTATTAGGGTGCGGTTATTGGGGCCCCAATTTGATTAGAAATTTTTATCAATTGAACAAAGTAGATGAGTTGTTTTGCTGCGATCCGGACCCGAAGAGGTTGGAGCGGGTAAAGAACCTAATACCGTCTGTCAAACCGATACAGGACTATAAAGAACTTCTGGAGATGCCTGATTTGAATGGGGTAGCCATTGCCACTCCGGTAAGGAGTCATTATCCTTTGGCCAAGGATTTTCTGGAGCATGGCAAACATGTGATGGTGGAAAAACCCCTAACCCATTCCCAGGAAAGCAGTTTGGAATTGATCAAAATAGCCGAAGAAAAAAAGCGAATCCTGATGGTGGGTCACACCTTCGAATACACGGCCGCCGTAAACAAGATCAAAGAGATTGTTGAAAGCGGAGAATTGGGGAAAATCCTGTATGTGAGCTGTACCCGGGTCAACCTGGGGCTCTTCCAAAATGATATCAATGTGGTTTGGGACCTCGCGCCCCATGATATATCCGTCATTCTTTATATCCTGGGGGAATTCCCGGTTTCTGTCAACTGCCAGGGGAGGGCCCATTTTAAATCAGAAGTGGAAGATGTGGCCACAACGACGCTGAATTTTAAGAACGGCTTGATTGCCTTTATACACAACAGTTGGCTTGATCCGAAAAAGATCCGGAAAACAACCATTGTCGGAACACGAAAAATGCTGGTTTATGACGATATAGAAGTACAGGAAAAGATCAAGATATACGATAAAGGGTTGGAAATCCCGCCTTATTATGACACCTTTGCCGAGTTTCATTTTTCCTACCGCTCAGGAGATACCTACAGCCCAAGGGTTGATGAATATGAACCTCTCCGGAAACAGTGCGATACTTTTCTGGAGTGTATAAAGAAAGAGATTCATCCCCCTTCAGACGGGTATAGCGGCCTGAGGGTGGTGTCCATCCTGGAAGCCGCTTCAAAATCATTAAAAAGGGCCGGTAAGGAAACTCCATTGCGCCTGGCCAAAGAGGAAAAAAATGTTCATTTGAACGACAAGGGCTTTCCCGTCTTCTCAAAAGTCCCGCTGAAGCCTAAGACGGAGACTTCCTTACGGGTGCTGGGAAAAAGGGGAAGTAATTAGATGAAGTTGTTTACCATCGCCCCAGATGTGAAATTGGGAGAAAATGTCAAGGTTTATAATTATGTAAATCTTTACGGCTGTGAAATTGGGGATGAGACCAGGATCGGGTGTTTTGTTGAAATACAAAAGAATGCCAAGATAGGAAAACGCTGTAAAATATCGAGCCACACTTTTATTTGTGAAGGAGTGACTATCGAAGACAATGTCTTCATCGGTCACAATGTAACTTTTATTAATGATAAGATTTCCCAGGGCGACGAATGGGAAAGGAATACCCAAGGACGAAGAAGAGTGGGAAGTGGAACCCATAGTGGTAAAAAAAGGGGCGTCTGTCGGATCCAGCGCCACCCTCCTCAGCAAGGTAACGATCGGGGAAAACGCCATCGTCGGGGCCGGCAGTGTGGTGACCCGTGACGTTCCGCCCAACACCATCGTAGCCGGCAATCCCGCACGCGTCCTACGTAGAATATAGTCTTTGTGGTCTCTTTGGTCATTTGGTCTATTTAGTTCCTTTGGTCTTTTAGTCTATTCAGTCAAAGGACTAGACGACTTATAAAACCGAACAGACCAAACAGACTAAACAGACAAGACAGACCAAATAGACTAAACAGATGACCAAAATTATTCGCTTTGAAAATCTGGATTGCTGGCAACAAGCCCGGAGATTGGTCAAGGAGATCTATAAGATTTCTAAAGGAAAAGCATTTTCAAAAGATTTCAGGTTGGTTGGGCAAATCCAAGGATCAGCAATTTCTGTAATGGCCAATATTGCTGAAGGGTTTATCCGTAAGTCGGATAAAGAGTTTATCCAATTCTTATTCATCGCTCTTTCATCTGCTGCTGAGGTTCAAAGTCATTTATATGTTGCCTTGGATCAAGACTATATCCGTGATGAGGAATTTAATACATTATATAAGCAGACTGAAGTAACAGCAAAAATGATTTCCGGATTGATCAAGTATCTCCGAAAAAAATAATACCGTCCTTCAGTCTTTTTGGTCTATTTTGTCTATTCAGTCAGTAAGGCTAAGGGGCTGAAAAAACCAAAAAAACCAAAAAGACCAGATAAACCAAACGACAAAAAAGACCAAATAGACCAAACAGACTAGATGACCAAACAGACTAAACAGACGGAATAGACCAAACAGACATGAAGATTCCTTTTTTAGATCTAAAAGCCCAATACCTCTCCATCAAACCGGAGATAGATGGCGCCCTCCAGGAAGTAATAGACGATACCGCCTTTGCCGGGGGACCTTTCGTGGCCCGGTTTGAGAAGGCCTTCGCCGAATTCTGCGGATGCCAAGAGGCCATCGGAGTGGGCAGCGGGACCGAGGCCCTGTGGATGGTCCTGCTGGCCCTGGGCGTAGGCCCCGGCGATGAAGTCATTACCGTGCCCAACACCTTCATTGCCACGGCCGAGGCCATATCATTTTGCGGGGCCACTCCGGTCTTTGTGGATGTCGAGGAACGCACCTGTAACCTCGATCCCAACAAACTGGAAGACTTCCTTAAAAAACAGGATAAAGGATCGAGGATAAAGGATAAAGATGACTCCTCGAACCTCGCTCCTCAGTCCTCCGGCCTTGGCCGCTTGAAGGCCGTGATCCCGGTTCATCTTTACGGTCAGCCGGCCGATATGGACCCCATCCTTGAATTGGCTCAAAAATACGGATTGTTTGTCGTTGAGGACGCCTGTCAGGCCCACGGTGCGGAGTATAAGGGAAAGCGGGCCGGGGTCTTAGGGTCGGCTGCCGGGTGCTTCAGCTTCTATCCCGGAAAGAATCTGGGGGCCTACGGGGAGGCCGGGGCGGTGACCACCAATGATAAAGCTCTCGCTGATCGGATCCGCATCTTCCGGGATCATGGACAGCCTAAGCGGTATTACCATGACGTCGTGGGTTGGAACGGCCGCATGGACGGGTTCCAGGGAGCGGTCCTGGGAGTAAAGCTTAAATACCTCGACGAATGGAATAAGGGAAGAAGGGAAAACGCCAAACGATATAATAAATACTTGTCTGGCATAGAGGGGATCATCCTCCCTGGGGAAGCGGACTATGCCTGCCACGTCTATCACATCTATCCCATCAGGGTTAAAAACCGGGATCGGGTCATGGAGGCCTTAGTGGAAAAAGGGATTAATTGTAACATACACTACCCAGTGCCTATCCATCTCCAGAAGGCCTATGAATTTCAGGCGCACCGATTGGGTGACTTCCCGATCTCTGAAAAAATTGCTTCAGAGCTTCTGTCCCTTCCTATGTTCCCGGAGCTGACCGAGGAACAAATCGTCTATGTGGCCGACTCATTAAAAACCATCTTGGAGGAACGAGGATAGAGGAAAAAGGTTCGAAGAACGAGGTTCCGAGGTAAAAGGATTAAGGTAAAAGGAGAAGGGATAAGGCAAAGAGCGTGGAATTTGAGAATTTAGAGGTTTGGAAAAGAGCGGTAAGACTGAGTGCCAATATATACAAAGAATTGGCTATGCTAAAGGATTTTGGTTTTCGCGATCAGATAACTCGGGCAGGATTATCCGTCCCAAGTAATATTGCCGAAGGATTTGAGCGAGGGTCACAGAAAGAGTGCGTTGTATTTCTATCCTATGCCAAGGGATCCTTAGGGGAGTTGAGGACTCAGATCTATATCGGAATGGCCATCGGCTATATTGACCAGGTTACCGGAAATGAATGGATCAAAGAAGCAAAAGAACTTGCCTCCATGTTGGGGGGACTTATAAAGACCAAACGTAATTTTATCCAAACACAATCCAAAAGCAAATGAATATGGCATTTTCACCCTTTATCCTCGATCCTTTCTCCTTTATCCTAGAACCTCGCTCCTCAAACCTGGTCAAACTCAACAAACCCAACCAATCCACCCAATCAGCTATCAGCAATGAGCCATGAGCTAAGGATTATTAATCCGTTAGATATTCCCGACTGGGATGAGCAGGTTCTTCGGCTCCCTAATTATTCTTTCTTCCACTCCGCAGCGTGGGCAAAGGTCCTTTCAGAAGCATATAAATACAAACCGACCTATTTTACCTTCTTTGAAGATAATAAGCTGACCGCTCTGTTACCCGCGATGGATGTAAACAGCATATTGACGGGCCACAGAGGAATATCACTCCCCTTCACTGATTTTTGTGAACCTATTGCAGATAGTAACCTGAATTTTCGGACTTTATTTGAACATGCAGTATCCCATGGGAAAAAAAGCGGATGGAAGTATATCGAACTTCGTGGTGGTCAGACTTTTTTACCGGACACTGTTCCATCCCAAACTTTTTTAGCCCATACCATGGACCTCTTTCCTGATGAAAAAAAAATAATGAACAACTTTCGGGACAGTACCAGGCGTAATATAAAGAAGGCTATCACCGAGGGGGTGACGGTAAACATCCTCAATACAAGGGAAGCGGTAAAAGAGTTTTGCAGATTGAACTGTCTTACCAGAAAGGAGCATGGACTGCCACCGCAGCCAGGAAAGTTTTTTCAGGCAATATATAAACACATTATATCAAAAGGGCATGGATTTGTGGCTCTTGCCTATTTTCAAGGAAAGGCCATAGCGGGAAATATCTATTTTCATTTTGGTGAAAAAGCGGTTTATAAATATGGAGCCTCAAACAAAACCTGGCAGCATTTAAGAGCCAGCAACCTTGTGATGTGGGAGGCAATTAGGTGGTATTGTCGAAAGGGGTGTGAACAAATGCATTTCGGAAGAACCGAAGAGGATCATCAGGGGCTAAGACAATTCAAGATGGGCTGGGGGGTGCAGGAACATGCTGTCAGCTATTCAAAATATGATTTGCGAAAAGGCAATTTTGTTAAGCAAAAAAACAAGGTTACATTTTTTCAAAATTCAATTTTTTGCAGGATGCCCGTTCCTTTATTGAAAATTACCGGTTCTTTGTTTTATGGACACATGGCATAAAGGTGCGAGGTCAATCGAATCAATGCGCGAGGGTGAAAGATGATTGATAAAAATCAAATTAGATTCTTTATTCAGGACGAAATCATGAAGGAAGGGAGTCTCGATAATTTTGAGGATTCAGACTCATTGGTTGAGACAGGGATTATTGATTCTCTTGGAATTCAGATTCTGTTGGCTTTCCTTGAGCAAACTTATTCAGTTCATATTTCTGATGATGAACTAATACCGGAGAATTTTGAGACTATTGAAGCTATTTCCGAATTTGTTTCCCGTAAAATTTCAAAGTCAGGTTCTTAAAGAAGATGGGTTAAGCAAGAATGAAAGTACGTTACAGATCATAAGGGAATAGATTTGCCATGTTGTCCCATATTAGAATGCGTCTTTTTCATTCAGTTGAGACTATAGTTAATAAGGGTTTCCCCTTTTTTTGTAAGGAAATTGTATTTATTAATAGAACATGTATCTTGTTAGAAAAAGGATTAAAAGGTTTTGTGCCTCCCCGGGTCAATCGCAACCATTCCGATTTGGTATTGATTGAAATTAATTCAGATAATGTTGATAGATACTTTTTTCAATCAAGGACGAGACGTTTAAAAGCAATTGGATATGTTAAGAAAGGTTATCATGGGTATGGGATTGTTAGAGATAAAAAAATCATAGGAGATATTTGGTGTTTTATGCAAAACAGTTCTCCAAAAATTCATCCTGACCTAAAATGGCTTGACATTAAATGCGCTCCGAATGAATGTTATTCATTTGATATGTATCTAAGTCTTGAAGAAAGAGGGGGTGGCAACTTGGCGGCTTTTCTTGAAAATGCCTTGTTTTACGATCTTCAAAGGAAAGGTTATGAGAGGATCTATGGTTACGTATGGGCGGATAACTTTCCTGCCCTTTGGGCCCATAGAGTAGTTAAATGGAAAGAGAAGAAAAAATTTGTGGTAAATCGGTTTCTAAATTTTAAAAAAAAAGCTAATAAAAGTGAATAAGTGTTTTGAACCTTATCAAATGAGGGTAAGCTATGAATCAACTTGATATTCCCATGGTCCCACGACGCAAAGAAACATTACCAATAGTTTATGGAGATACTCCTTCTTTTTTGGGAGTGCCTGTTCTTGATGCAGAATCACAGCAAAAGGATTTAGATGTTATATTCATGGGTGTTCCCTGGGAGGGGACCATAACCTGGGGTTCTTTCACGGGATGCGAACTCGCACCGCGAGTTATCAGACATGCCGCAGCCAGATATGGCGGTTTTCTTCCTGAATATGAATTAAACCTTTTTGATTATCTTAATCTTGCGGATATTGGTGATATATCGGTTAGTCCTAATACTCCCGCGGAGACCATGAAAAATATTTTTACCGCAGCTCAATCTATATATAAAAACAATAGCGTTCCCTTTACTCTTGGCGGGGACCATTCCATTAGTCCTGAGATTGTGAAAGCTTTGAGTGAATGTAAAGAGGGGGATATAGGCATAATTCATTTTGATGCCCATCTGGATAATGCTAAGAAATTTGGAAAAGACCGTTTTCCCAGATGTGGTCCTCTTCACAGGATTGCGCAGATTCCAAAAGTAAGAAAGAAAAGTATTGTCCATGTCGGCATAAGAGGGCCAAGGAATTCTCCATCTCAACTCGAGTATGCTCGGCAGATGGGAGCCAAGGTCTTTCATATGGGGGAGGTACGGAATCGGGGGATGGAAGCGGTTATTAGTGATGCGATTAATATTGCTCATGAGAAAACCAAACATGTCTATGTTACTATCTGCAGCGACTGTATAGACGCGGGATATAACCCTGGAGGGCCGGCAGATTTCAATGGACTTTTTCCCTATGAGTTATTCTCATCTCTTTACCAACTTGGAAAAACAGGGATATCCGGTCTTGATTATGTAGAGATTTACCCGAATCAAGACCCTCAGTCATTTTCTGCCCATCTTGCTGCTTGGGCGATTATTTATGCGTTAGTTGGAATGGCGTCTAACAAAAAGAGTCAAAAAGGAGATTATTAGCGTGGATTTCTTGTTGAAAGACGACCAGATTAAACTAAAAGAGTCCGTCATTAATTTTGTGAAGCGTTCGCTGAATGATGGGGCTTACGAACGCCGTAACAGCGAGGAGTTCTATTGGGATGGGTGGAAGAAATGTGCAGATTTTGGGATACTGGGGTTGCCCATGCCGCAGAAGTATGGAGGATTAGAAATGGACTTGATGGGATGCGTGGCTGCCATGGAAGGATTCGGTTATGCTTCCAAGGATCCCGGATTGCTTTTCTCTATAAACACTCATATTTGGACTTGTGAATTTCCCATTTTAAAGTTCGGTTCCGAAGAACAAAAAGAGAAATACCTTAGGGGGTTAATAAAAGGTTCTATAATTGGCGGACATGCAATGACCGAACCGGATTCCGGTTCCGATGCTTTCAGCCTCAGGTGCAAAGCAATACGCGATGGCAACAAGTATATTCTTAATGGAACAAAGATGTTCATTACCAATGCACCTATCGCCGATATTCTCCTTGTTTTTGCCCGGATCGATGATCGAAAAGGATTTGCCGGAATCTCGGTATTCATTGTGGAAAAGGATTTTCCTGGATTTTCCATCGGCAAACCGCTCAAGATGATGGGCCTCGAAGACTGTCCTCTTGGTGAAGTCATCTTGCGGGAATGCGAAGTACCCGTTGAAAACAGATTGGGGAGAGAAGGGGCAGGATCTGCGGTATTCAATTCGGAAATGGAACAAGAACGAAGCTGCCTGTTTGCCACCCACCTGGGAAGTATGGAAAAGATTCTGGAAGACTGCATCGAATATGCCAAAACACGCCATCAGTTTGGTAAACCTATTGGGAGTAATCAATCGATTTCACATAAGATAGCCGAAATGAAGGTGCGGGTTGAAATGTCCCGACTTATTCTCTACAGGGTTGCATGGATTAAAACCATCGGTCAGCGCGCTCCTATGGAAGCTGCCATCGCTAAATTATTCATAAGCGAGAGTTATGTGGCTACATGTATGGATGCTCTTCAGATCCATGGTGCCTATGGTTATTCGAGAGAGTTTAGTATTGAAAGAAGTCTTCGGGACGCGATCGGATCAAAGATATATTCGGGGACTTCCGAGATCCAGAGGAACATCATAGCAACTTTTTTAGGTCTTTAGCCCCGGTTACAATAAGATTATATGTATTCATATCTTTTACACCATCTTCTGACAAATACGGCCAGACAGAATCCGGATAAAAAGGCTGTTATCTTCAAAGATAAGTCGTTGACCTACTCAGAGCTGGATGCCCAGAGTGATCAATTTGCCGCAACTTTGTCCGGGTTAGGCATAAGAATGGGAGACCGGGTCGGCATTATTCTCGGCAAATCCATTGAGGCCATCATCAGCATTTTTGGGATACTGAAGGCCGGAGCGGCCTATGTGCCTGTAGATTATCAGTCGCCGATGAGTCGGACACAACACATATTGAAGAATTGCGGCATCAGCGCTGTGATCTCATCTCATACAATGGCAGAGAAAATAATAAAAGACCCTGACCCGGAATTGTCTCTAAGAACAATCATAGTTACTGGAACCGACTCGCGAATCCTTGGCCATGGAGTAGGAATTAAATCGATATCTTTTGAGACGATATTGAATGAGGGAAAAAAAGATGATCCTCAAGTCGAAATGGCTGATGTCAGTCCTGCCTACATCCTGCACACCTCCGGTTCAACGGGGTTGCCGAAGGGTGTCGTAATTTCACACCTGAACGCCCTTTCCTTTGTCAACATGGCCGCAGAGTTCTTTCACATAGGTATAGACGATAGGTTCGGCAATGTCGCGCCCCTTCACTTTGATCTTTCAGTGTTCGATATATTCGTTGCTGTTAAAGCCGGAGCGGCTATCATCTTAGTCCCGGAATATCTTACCGCTTTTCCGATAAGGTTAGCCGAGTATATAGAAAATCAGAGGATCACCGTATGGAATTCGGTTTCTTCGCTCCTATCGATGCTTGCCGAAAAAGGAGGGCTCGAAAGAGTTTCTCTGGAATCTTTGCGCATCTTACATTTTTCCGGAGAAATCCTGCCGATCAAATATCTCCGGATACTTAAGAATTGTATGCAGAATGCGAAGTTCTATAATATCTACGGACAGACCGAAGCAAATTCCTCTGTGTACTATCAAGTCAGGGAACTCCAAGAAAATGACCATTGGAAGATACCCATCGGCAGACCGTTTCCAAACTTTGAAGTGTTCATCATGGGGGAGGATGGCAGTGAGAAGACTGCTCCTGGCGATGAAGGGGAATTGTATGTCAAGAGCTCCACGGTAGCCATAGGTTACTGGGGCCGGGAGGAGGAAACGCGGGAGAAGTTCGTGTCAGACCCGCGAGACCTCTTCGGAAGGCAACGATGTTACAAAACCGGAGATCTCGTCCGCATTGACGACGATGGCAATTACGTGTTCGTTGGCCGCAAGGACCACATGATAAAAAGCAGAGGCTATAGAATAGAGTTGGCGGAGATCGAGGCTGTTCTCAACAGCCACCCGCTCATTAGACAGGCCGTGGTAACAGCAATTCCTGATGAGCTAATCGGAAACAGGCTCATCGGCCACGTTTCATTAGTGGAACGAGGGGTATTGAGCAAAAATGATCTTTACAGGTTCTGCAGCAGTCCTTTGCCAAAGTATATGATACCCGGGGTTTTCAAGTTTCACGATGGGTTGCCCTTGAGTTCAACGGGTAAGGTTAACAGAAAGGCTTTAGAAGGGCAGGACTTGAATGATTCGAAAGTAGAGGTAGGGTAATCAGGTCGAACATGTGGTCTCCGAAGTTGCAATGTCCTGTCTGTCGCATATCCTTTGGTGTGTCACTCTCTAAGGGGATTAAGTTGCCCCAAACGGTATGTAGGGTCTGTGGTTTTCGCGTAGTGCCAATGGACGGAACGTACGACGGGAGGGTTTCAAAGAATCATCCACTCGACTTCTCTGTTCAATGGATATTATGGGACAAAGGCAAACTAGGAGACAGCAGATTCACCTATGGCCAACTCCCTACTCAGGCGTTCGATTTATTACTCCAAGCCCTGAATCTTAACGCCGAGATTTTGAAACAGTTTACGCTTCTCGAAGTTGGGTACGGTAACGGAAGACTGCTCCAAGAAATACAGAAACATTGCTCGGCAGCATTTGGGATCGACCTGTGCTTGCCAGCGGCGTCTTCAAGTCTCAAACCTAACACGATAATTCAGGGGGATCTGTTCGCGATTCCTTTCGAACCCGGCCAATTTGACATCGTGATCTGCAAAGGCACGATTCAACACACACCAAGGCCAAAACAGGCATTTCGCTGTGTAGCAGATCAAGTGGGTCCTAATGGACTGCTATACATAAGCACATACGAAAAGAACATGAAGAAAAGCCTGATGTTAAGGACCATTCTACCTTGGACTTGGAGATACCCAGTTTTCGTTCGTTTGCTCATCTCTCGTATTTTGGGCATGGCGCGAGCATTATTGCATGCTGTGCGCGCTGGCGATATTAGTCTGAAAACAATCACCAAAATGTATCGGACAAGTTACAAACTTGCCGTATTCGACGTGATATCACCTCGATGGAGCCATACTTTAGCGCCTGACCAGGTAGTTTCATGGTTCGATGAGTGCGGATTTAGAGCCCGTCGAGTGGGCCAGGGTATCTACGTGGGGCGTAAGCAGCCAAAGGATTACCCGGTACAAGAGGATCGGAAGAGAGTCCGCGAAGGAGCGTGAAGGTGCAATTCAGCGTAATCATTGCGGTCTACAACGGTGCAAAGTATGTTCGGCAGGCGATTGACTCGGTCCTGTCGCAGACCTTTGAAGACTATGAACTTATTGTAATCGATGACGGTTCAACCGACCGGACGTGGGACGTCCTTAAATCCTACGGAACACAGATCATAACCCTGCACCAAGTCAATCAAGGGCCGGAAGCTGCCCACAAGCTGGCGGTCTCCGCTGCCAGCGGAGACTACCTGGCATTCTTAGACCATGATGATCTTTTCCTGCCTTGGACGTTAGGGACTTACGACAGAGTCGTTCGCGCCTTCCAGTTTCCCCCATTAATTCTCGGGTCCACGATGTATTTCGTGGAGGACAACGCTATTCCGGCGGATTCCGGAAATGCGGGTACTCTCGAGATATTGAAATATCGGGACTTCCTGTCAAAGGGTGTTGGTATTAGTATCTCGAGCAGCAAAATCGTCATTAAGAAGTCTGTGTTCAAAGAAGTCACCGGACGACGAGATATGATAAAGGCTTTTCCTTTCAACGATTATAGCCTGCTGTTCCTAGCGGGCACCTACGGGCCCTGCGTGATTGTAAAGCGACCGACGACAGTGGCCTATAGGAGACATGCTGCCAACACAAGTCGTGATATCGAGGCCATGACGGAGGGAGTTATCTGTCTGATTCGAGCGGAATTGTCTGGATTGTATCCCGGGGGGAGGACCCGACGATTTGCTAGGTATGCGCTCATCGGTGGTCCTGTGTACGAGTGGAGCAAAAAGGCATTCAAGAGGCGTCGTCGCGGGCTTGCGCTCCGGCTCTTGATACGCGGTTTGCCTATGGTGGTAGCCGCCATTCTGAGGAAGTCGGCGTTCGCGTTCCAACGGACATCCGTCCTAACTGTCTCGAAAGGTTGCCAAGGCAGTGACGGACCGATCGGCGATCGGGAGACTTTTGAATAACCATGTCAAATTTTGTGAAGAGATGATTATCAGACAAAAGTTTCATTTCGTCAACCTCGCTTCAACTCGCTGGTTTCTCCTCTGGCCTGACTTTCAGCAGGCTATAGCCCTCCAGCCCTGGGGGGAAGTGCCTGGGCCGCGGAGGGATGGCATTTTAATCTCTTCAGAGAGTCGAAGATTAATAAGACCGCTTAATCCGGGGGCTTCCAGCCTGGAATGGTTTTCAAACCGCAAGGAGAGAGGTATACTCGAAACAAGGGCCGGAGTCTCCAAGGGGGGATTGGCTGATTCTTAAGCCGGAGTAATTCCCTGGTTGGACTTCTTAAGAGGAAATTTTAAAATTTTAATTGGAGAATCTGAATATTGGAACGAAAAATTTAGTAAGAAAAAAAATTTTAAAAATGTTCGCCCTCGCCCATAAAAAAACTCCAGAGAAATATGGCCGACTACGGTCTCCAGGCAGCAGTCAAGAAGACGATTTTATATGCCCTGCAGGGTGCTTATGAGAGCCGGTGTTACCGTATCTACGGCATCGATCTGGAGATCTTTGAGCCCCGTCCGCCGAGAAAGAGTGAATTTGTGTTTAAAGAAGTAAATCCGTCACAATTCGGAATGATCCGGCAGATTGAGGATATGGAGGAGTGGCTTTCCGGACAAGTAGCACTCCAATTGGAAAAAGGGGCTTACTGCCTGGCGGCCTTCAAAGGGGAAGAGGTCGTCAGCTTCAATCTGGTGCAGTTCAGGCAGATATTTATTCCCCTGATTAAGATGAAGCGGGTTTTCAAACCAGATGAAGCCTGGTCGGAACAAATCACCGTGCATAAAAAATTCCGGAAGATGGGTTTGGCCCAGCGACATGCGCTTTCGGGTTTTTGCTTCGCTCAAGGGTCGAGGCATCAAAGGGTTTTATGGAGGCACCCTGACCAGCAACGTGGTGAACCTCCAGTTGACGCGGAAGGTGGGTTTCAAAGAGCTGTTCGATATTCAATACTGGAAACTCGGGCATATCCGAAAATGTCAACTTCGGGGAATCAGTCAAGATGGGCTTCGAGAATATGCAGACACAGTTCGGTGGGAAGATTACTTTTGTGCTCAGTAACTGCCTGATGAACCGCTGGGGTATCCTGGGGGGCAGTCGGGCGGCTGAAAAATTGAAGTGGTATGGCCTGGATTAGTTGCAAAAATTGCAATTGGCCAAGCTGCAAAATATCCTGAGCTATACCGCCAACTGGGTGCCGTATTATCGGGACCTGTCTAATTGGATCGGGTTTGTACCGGAAGACCTAAAAGAGTTTGAAGATGTCCGGCGCCTCCCCTTTCTGTCGCGTTATGAAGCCATCAAGCACCACGAGGGGACGGTCGTAACGGCTTGATTATCCAGGGTCTAAAAGCAGGAAGATTAGATGTGCAAGATGTTTTGGCAATTCTATCAAATATATTCAGATATCTTTACAAGCAGTAGGACCCTATGTCATGCCGAAGCCTGGATAAAAGCAGGCGAGACATTACGGGATTCATAATAGAAGGGAGGGATAGATCATGAGAAACCGTGCTAAAGAACTCACCGGCTTAACGGATTATTTAAGCCTGATAGGCGTCCGCGATTTACCGCCTCTCACCTCTCCATTTGACCCGGGGTATGACCCGCTTACCCTGGAAAGTCACATGGAACAGAGCGCACACCTGATAGCAGTGTTAAAAATTTCCATGGCATGCTGGCAAATCGCAAACGAAGCCAGCACCCGCAGAAAAGTGGACGCGGCCAACCGGCTGAAAATCCCCACCTGCACCGGCGGAGGCCCCTTCGAAGTTGCCGTGCAGTTCGGCAAACTCCCAGGATTCCTCGATCTGGTCGCCGATATCGGTTTCAGGCGAATTGAAGCTGGCGAAGGGTTTACAGATATGCCTCTTCCTCCAGGGCATGTGATTAAACTGGCAGCCGAAAGAGGATTGGAGGTTCAATTCGAAGTCGGCAAGAAGCACGAAGGCACTTTTATCTCCGATGTCATTGAAGAGCTCATCGACCAAGGGAAAAGGTGGCTGGATGCCGGAGCCAAACAAATTGTGGTTGAAGCGCGAGAAAATGCCCAGAATATTGGCGTATTTGGCAGTAAAGGCGAATTTGACGCATCGGCCGCTGACCGTTTCGCGAATGCCTTTGGGTTAGAGGTCGCAATTTTTGAGGCACCCACTAAACCAAGCCAGTTCGCGATGTTAAACCATTTTGGTCCAATGGTCCACTTGAGTAATGTCCGCATCGAAGAACTGCTCCGCGTAGAAATTTACCGAAGAGGCCTCCACTCCGATGCTTTTCAACAAGACAACTTAAGACCGGTAGGGCCGTTAAAATAAAACTAAACTTTCACCTTAATCTTGCTTACGGTAAATTCCCCGCAGCTTGCTGCGTGGTAGTTCATTGCAGCGATAAACGAGTATTCGAAAAAATATTGACGTAAAAGGCAAGGAGACCACTTTTCTTATCTTGACCCGTTTGGAACAGTACAATAGAGTACTGAAAAATTTCATGGGTAATAATCAAAGAACAATAAATGAAAACGAGTTAGAATCGTGGGAAATTATTTACGATGAACAAAGTTTCGTTGGGGATTTCTTCCGCCGAAGAATGGAAAAGGCTCTCTCGTGGGTCGACGCGATGAATTTCTCTGAAAATGCTATAATCTTTGATGCGGGTTGTGGCGGAGGCCGGTTGGTAGAAGAAGCTGTCAAGAAAGGGTATCACATAATCGGGATGGATTCCAATGAGGATGTGCTGAAGAAGGCGTTGGGTTCTCTGAAAAAAAGACCGGGCAGCAATTACTGCTTTTTACGAGGTGATGTCAAGATTATACCGGTGAAGGATTCAAGCCTGGACGCAATTATTTGCCTGGGGGTTATTTCTTATTTGAAATCGGAGATGACTGTTCTGCTTGAGTTTGCAAGAGTTTTGAAACCGGGTGGATTGCTTATTTTGAGTGCGACCAATAAGGCTCGGCTAGTGGGGCGCCTGGATATTCCTCTCATGATTTCGTCCATTAAAAAGAAGATTTTTGTGCACAAGAATATGAAGGAAGATGATGATTCTTCCAGAGAAGGAAATCATCGACAACGATCATATTTAATTCCTCGCTTCTCAAATTCGTTAGAATCCGCGGGGTTTTCTGTTTCAGGATACGTAACTTTTCCATATGAACTTCCCACATTATTTGGGCGAGAATTTCTACCACGAAGCTTCTCTGAAAAGGTCTCGTTGTTTATCGAACGATTTGCCAATTTACCCCTGGTTGGATCTTTTGGATCGAGGTGGATGATCAAAGCGCAAAAAAAGAACTTTTCATAAGATAATTATTATAATAATGAAACCTATGCTTATTTTCAAGAGATCTATCGATTCGTCGCTGCAGTTTTCTGAATACGAGAATTCTCGTAGCTACGGTAAGCCGTTGAAAATAATCAAAATAAGTCCAGTCGTTCTCTGGAACCATCTATTAAAATAAATCATGTGAAATTGCTATGTTGACGGGGAATCATATGATTGCAATTGATGTTTTTTACAACAAAAGACTTGACTACGATAACACGTATGCGATTTTGGCAGTAGATGTAATTCGGGCGACAACCACCGCCATTACTGGCGTTGCGATGGGGAGAAAGTGTTATCCAGCGTCTTCGATTGAAGACGCGACCACTCTCGCTAAAAAGCTGGTGAACCCGTTGCTGGTGGGTGAATTGGGCGGGAACATGCCCTACGGGTTTGACCTACAAAACAGCCCCTTTCTGGTGGCCTCACGGACCGATATTATCCGCCCGATGATTCTCCTTTCCACGTCCGGCACCCGACTCATCACCAAATATAAAGGCCACGATGCCGTTTACCCGGCCTGCCTCCGAAACTACAAAGCGCTCATCCCCCACCTGGCGGCTCACCACGACAAAGTAGCCTTGATTGGCGCAGGCACTCGCGGAGAGTTCCGCGAGGAAGACCAGCTTTGCTGCGCGTGGATAGCCGAAGGGCTCATTCAGAACGGTTTTAAACCTGAAAACGAAATGACTGCGGAAATGATCGAGCGCTGGCGGCATGCTTCGGTCGACATTATTAGAGACGGCGAAAGCGCCGCTTATCTCAACCGATCGGGGCAAACCCAGGATCTGGATTTTATCCTGGCGCATGTGGACGACCTGCCTTTTGTGTACCAATTTAAAAATGACCAGATTGTTGAACTGTCAAAAACCACAACTTGGGAAAAAGCTGTTTTATCAGAGTGAAACCTTGACTTTAAAGCAGACCAAAATTCGACTGAAGATAGAACCATCAACACCTTGCGTCGTGATCTGCCCAGGCTACCACGGGCACGGGGTCGCACGGAGTCTTGGACGGCTGGGCGTCCCTGTCTTCGGGGTGCATGCCAACCCGAGATCTCCTTCCGCTAGCTCACATTACTGGCGCAGCAACTATCTTTGGGACCTTTCGAAAGCCTCACCCGATGAATCTTTAAACTGGTTCCTTAAACTTGCCTGCACAATTGGACAACGCCCCATTCTCATTCCCACTGACGATCATAGCTGCTTGTTTGTAGACGACCACGCCGAAGCACTGCTTCAGGAATACGAGTTCCCAAAGCAGCCAACCGGGCTGACACGTGCGCTCTCTAACAAAAAGCTGCTTTATTCGCTGTGCAACGAGGAGTCAATTCTAACCGCCGAGACAGTCTTTCCGCAGTCGCGCGCCGACGTCATCCAGTTTATGGAAAAAGGAAACTTCCCTGTTATGCTCAAAGGGATTGACACAGTCGCTCTTCAAAAACGGGTCGGGGTTCGCATGGTTATCGTCAATGACGGTGAGACGCTGCTGAAACGCTACGATGAGATGGAAATGCCCGGCGCGCCCAGTTTGATGATGCAGGAGTATATCCCAGGAGGAGCGGAAAACGTGTGGATGTTCGACGGATATTTTGACAGCAATTCAAACTGTCGATTCGGAATCACTGCCCGCAAACTGCGTCAGTACCCGGCCTATACAGGCATGACCAGCCTGGGAGTATGCGAAACCAACGAAACACTCTTTAACCAAATCCAGGCCTTTATGAAAGCGGTTGGGTACTGCGGCATTCTGGATATTGGCTACAAATATAACCCGGCTAACAGAAAATATTATCTCTTAGACCCCAATCCGCGACTCGGTTGTTCATTTCGTCTCTTTGTTGATTCCATCGATATGGACGTGGTAAGGGCACTGTATTGCGACCTGACTAGGCAACCTATCCCGACCGGGAAACCAGTGGAAGGGCGCAAATGGCTGGTTGAGCTCTTTGACATCGTCTCCTCCTATCGCTATTGGCGCGATGGAAATCTTAAGTTTGGAAACTGGCTGCATTCATTCCAGGGGTTGCAAGAGGCGCAATGGTTCGCTTGGGATGACATGCGCCCATTTCTTAATGTTTGGAAGTATTCCGCCGAGACGCTCTTCAAACCGAAAGAGAAAAAGAACTGATGACACTGGAATACAGACACATCCATGAAACCCCAGACAAAGAACAAAAACGCAAATTTCGTCACACCTCTCCAGTTTCATGAGGAAAAGAATAACGTCAACACTTATTTCGCGTCTGAATCTTCGGGCTGGAACGATATCTATCAAAAAGAGGATGTCTATTCCATAATCCATCAAGACCGCCGTGCGATCGCGTTTCAATATTTCCAGGAATTGTCGCTGCCGCGGGATGCCCGCATACTGGAAATTGGGTGCGGCGCCGGTTTAACCTCGGTGGATATCGCCCGTCAGGGTTATGTCGTCCAAGCGGTTGATAGCGTGGAAGCCATGATTGACCTGACTCGTAAGAATGCGCTCAAATTTGGAATGGAAAAACAAATTCACGCCAGCGTGATGGATGTGTATAACCTACAGTTTTCAAAACAAACCTTTGCCCTGGTCATAGCCCTGGGGGTGGCTCCTTGGCTTGCCGACCTGAACAGGGCTCTCAAAGAAATCTCAAGGGTGCTAACTCCCGGGGGGTATGTCCTGATGAATGTGGATAACCGCTATCGCCTCAATCACCTGCTAGACCCGTTTTATTTTCCCAGGCTCGCTGGTTTGAAAGAGCGGTTGAGGGATTTCCTAGAAAAGGCTAGCGTGTGCAAAACTTCCAGCATTCCCCGCCCTAAAAGACACAGCATCAAAGAGTTTGAGTCCCTGCTCGAGTCCGCCAGTCTGGTCAAACTAAAACACCGGATGCTTGGGTTTGGCCCATTTACCTTTTTAAAGATTCGCCTGTTCCCGAACTCAGTTGGAATCAAGCTTCATCGGTACCTACAAAACGAGGCCGACAAGGGAACCCCCCTCCTCCGTTCGACCGGGTCACAATACCTGGTTCTGGCGCATAAAATGTAACTTGTTATTCCTTTTTTCATTCAACCAACCAAAATGAACTCAATAATTTCTCTCAAGACCGGGGTCTGGTACGGCGATAGGCAAATTAATTTGCCCATCCCCTCGAGTTGGGATGTAAAGGTCCTTTGGCCGGCCACCCCCCCCCCTCTGACGGCGGAAGAGTTATTGAGCACCCTGGAACATCCAATAGGCAAAGCGAGGCTGACTGAAGTCTGCCGGAAGAAATCCCGACCCTTGATTCTCGTTGATGACCTGAACCGCCCTACCCCCACAGCCGAAATCATGCCGCATTTGCTAAAAATGATGAGCACGGTCGGCATCCCCTCCGAAGCGATCAAAATCCTCATGGCTACCGGTACGCATGGCCAACCGGAACCAGACGCTGTTCTCAAAAAGGTAGACGCAGCATTCGCTAACGATCAACTACAGGTACACAACTGCTTTGCGGACACTATAAAAATTGGGGTTACCTCCTCCGGTATACCTGTATTTGTGAACAAAATCGTCATGGAAAGCGATGTGGTCATTGGCATCAGCGGAATTTACCCCAACCACACCGCCGGTTTTGGCGGCGGGTCCAAGCTTGCTCTAGGCGTGTTGGGGATTCAAACCATCTACCATTTGCACTTTCGTCACAAGTCGGCCGGCTGGGGGAATTTCTTTCCGGAGATGGGTTTCCGACGGGATCTGGATGAAATCGCCAGAATGATTGGTATGGAATTTAATATCTCCCTGATTATTGACGCTAACCGGCAGATCGTTCGGATGTATTGTGGCGACCCAATCGCCTACTTCCCTCGAGCAGTTTTATATTACCAGCAGGTGTTCCGTACCCAGCTCCCCGGCGATGCAGATGTCGTCATCTCAAATGCCTACCCCAACGATTGTTCACTCACATTTACGCGGATGAAGGGATTTGTTCCGCTTGCTCTGTGCACCCCAGCAGCGACTAGAATTGCTATTTCTGCATGTCCTGAGGGGCTAGGGCTTCATAATATCTGGCCGTTTGTAAACGTGCCGCCGCGTCACCGGTTGAAACATATCCTGCGGGTTTTATCCGTCCTGACTTTAAAAGAAATCCTGGTGAGGGGGTTTCGCACCGCAATCTCCCCACTCACGAAAAGGCTTACCAACCGGCAGAAGTCAGGGAACCTAAAGGCGCTCCAATCCGTATGGCTGTACCAGACGTGCGGCTCAGAAATTAATCTACCAGCAAATGTGCCCGGAATCCATATCACATCGGATTGGCAAAAAATCCTTGAGGCTGTTCTTCGAGAACAGTCGAATCGAAATCAGCTCAAGGTTTTGGTTTATCCGTGCGCTTTTCTTCAACTGTTCGAATAATAATTTCTCCCGGAGGATTATGACTATGAGAGTTTGTATGATTGCATATACCTTCTATGAAAACGACAATCGAGTAAGACGATATGCCGATGCCTTGGTAAAAAGAGGGGATCATGTAGATGTGGTAGCGTTGCGAAATCCCGAGTTCGCAGAGCAGGAGAACTTTCATGGAGTTAACATATACCACATTCAAGCAAGAATCCAAAATGAGAAGCATAAGCTGTTGTATTTGGCAAAGCTACTACTTTTTCTGGTTAACTCCGGAATATTTGTCACAAAGCAACACTTGAAAAATCCATATGATGTGCTTCATATCCATAATGTCCCGGACTTCTTGGTATTTTCCGGTTTGATACCAAAGCTAAAGGGTGCAAAAGTCATTCTCGATATTCATGACATAGTCCCTGAGTTTTACGCCTCCAAATTCAAAGTCTCCAAGGATTCTCTGGTTTGTAAAGTGTTGATGCAGATCGAGAAACTGTCGATAGCTTTTTCGGACCACGTAATTATCTCCAATCATATTTGGGAGCAAAGACTCCTCTCACGATCTATCTCGAAAGAGAAGTGTTCCGTTTTTCTCAATTACCCGGACCCCGTACTATTCTATCCGCGGAAAGTGGAGAGAGAGGCGAATAAACTAATTTTCTTATACCCCGGAACCTTGGCGTGGCACCAGGGTTTGGACGTTGCTATCAAGGCATTTGCTCTGGTAAGAGACGAGCTTGAATCTGCTGAAATGCATGTCTATGGTGGTGGCCCTGAAAGGAGAAGACTCGAGCTACTCGCTACTGAACTTGGGATAAGTCGACAAGTTGTTTTCAAGGGATCATTTCCTATAGATGAGATTGTCGATGTTATGGCGAGGTCGAACATTGGGGTGGTCCCTAAAAGAAATGATTCGTTTGGAGGGGAGGCTTTTAGCACAAAGATATTTGAGTTCATGTCTCTCGGGGTTCCCGTGATTGCTTCGAGGACTAGGATCGACTCTTACTATTTCGATAAGTCTGTCATCCAGTTCTTCGAGCCGGGAGACGAGAATGATTTGGCGAGATGTATGATTCTGCTCGGAAAAAACAAGGGGCTACGAGATGGCATCGCAGACCGGGCCCTGGAATTTATCAAGCAATACTCGTGGGATAAAAAGAAACAAGCCTATTTTGAGTTGGTGGATGGGTTGGTCCGGAAGAATGGCGTTGTGAAAACCTCTGGGGGACAGGCAACTAGTAAGCTGCTGGGGGTTTATTATTTGATGAAACCATTCATACCGAGGCGCCTGCAGATCCAGATACGGAGAAGGGTTGCGTCACGAAAGAGTATCTCCAATCGACATATTTGGCCCATTAACGAGCAAACGTCAAAAAAACCTGAAGCATGGCGCGGGTGGCCCGATGACAAACGTTTTGCCCTGGTCCTTACCCACGACGTGGAAGGAGCCAAGGGTGTCCCGAATTGTCTCAGGTTGGCCGATCTCGAGCAAGATCTTGGCTACCGGTCTTCTTTTAACTTCGTGGCCCTGGACTACGAGATTTCGAAGGAATTGATGGATAGTTTACGGGCTCGGGGGTTCGAGATTGGCCTGCACGGTCTCTATCATCATGGAAATTTGTTCAAATCCAGAAGGGCTTTTCAAAAGCAAGTTCCTCGGATTAATGAATTTTTGAAGAAATGGAATGCGGCGGGCTTCAGATCCCCCAGTATGTATCATAATTTGGAATGGATCTGTGATTTGGATATTGAGTATGATGCCTCCACATTCGATACGGACCCATTCGAACCTCAACCGGACAGCGCGGGTACGATTTATCCGTTTATCATATCAAGGAACGGATCGAAAAGCGGATTCGTGGAGCTGCCCTATACACTTCCGCAAGACCATCTGTTGTATGTGGTGATGAGAGAAAGAACTCCCTCAATCTGGAAGCAAAAACTGGATTGGATTGCCGAGAAAGGCGGTCTGGCCTTAATAATTACTCATCCTGATTACATAGACTTCGCTGATAAGAGAAAGCCTGTGGATGCCTATCCGGCCAATTATTATGTTGAATTTCTCCAATATATCAAAGACCGGTACGATGGGCAGTACTGGCATGCGCTTCCGAAAGATGTCGCCCGGTTCATACGGGAATCAGAAACAGCAGCTCAGTCGTCTATAAATGGAAAATAACAAGCACCTCTATCTTGGTCTGATTGACCAATTGGTCAAGTAAATCCAAAAATATGGTATAAAAAATGAAGGAAACCGAGGGGAAGAACAAGAAGTACGATTTAGAGGACCGGACTTTTGAATTTGCACGAGAGGTTATTGCTTTTGTCAATAAACTGAAAAAAACGTTGGCGAATATTGAAATTGGAAAACAACTGATCCGGGCCGCCGGTTCAGTTGGAGCAAATTATATCGAGGCAAATGAAGGGCTGAGCAGGAAGGATTTCATTATGAGAATAAAGATCTGCCGAAAGGAAGCCAAGGAAGCCGGATACTGGATTCGTCTGATCGATTGCGAAGAAGGTCTGGAAAGTTCTAGAGAAAAGTTGGTGAGCGAAAGCAAAGAGTTAACTAAAATATTTGGAGCAATAATTATTAGATGCAAATCCTAAATCGCGAATTCTAAACTCAAAATAAGGATTTCTTATGATTAGAAATTATACCGCTAAATATATAAAAATTAGCAAAGGGTATATGGGACAGTTAATTGAGTGGCCGGAGGTCATCACTGAAGGCCGGGATATTGAAGAATGCCGTCGAATGCTGCGGGATGCCCTAAAACAAATGGTTTTAGCCTATAAGCAGATACATAAAGAAATTCCCATTGGCGACGGTTTGATCGAACAGCTCCCCGTGGATATCCAAGATGTCTATCAAACGGCGTGACCTAATCAAATATCTTGAAGAAAATGGATTTCGTTTTATAAGAGAAGGTGGGAGTCATTCTATCTATTCGAATGAGAACAAAACCATCCCGGTTAAAAGGCATCGTTCTTTAGATAGAATAACCGCCAATGAACTTTGCAAGCAAGCCGGAATAATCCCAAAATTTTGATGTCAGATTTTTGGATTGGGGTATTTGAATATTAGTATGGTCTATTATTTTCGGATTTCGAATTTGGGATTTAGAGTTTGACCAGAATGCGTCTCGATCGTCTATTAACCCTATATCTATTTGGTCCTCTGGCTCGCCTCCGCAAACCCAGGGGTCTGCGAATCCCCATCCTCATGTATCACAGTATTTCCGATGACCCGGAAACCGGCCATCCGTACTATTGGATCAACACATCCCCGGCATGCTTCGCCGAACACATGAAATTTCTTTATGATAATGGATATCAGGTAATTCCCCTCTCAACCGCGGTCGAAATGATCCGGATGGAAAAAACTAATTCTAAAATTCTAAATTTTAACCTCGAACCTCGAACCTCGAACCTCGAACCTGGATCGAACCTCGAACCTCGAACCTCGAACCCCGAAAAGGGATTAACCAACAAACCAAACAAACTTAACGAACTCAATAACCCAATAGACCCAATCAACCAGCCAACCAATCAATCCGATCAATTAAATGGACTGGATAGACCAAACCAACAAAATAGACCCAATGAACTCAAGGAACCCGAAGAACCCAATGAACTCAACCAACCCAATAGACTCAAAGAACCAGAGAAACCCCGCTACGTGGTCTTAACCTTTGACGATGGCTATCTCGACTTCTACACCGAAGCCTTTCCCATCCTCCAGCAATACGGTTTCCACGCAACCGTGTTTCTTCCGACGATCTTCATCGATGGGAAAAGACCAGGCCTTCGGGGTAAGGAGCACCTCAACTGGGATCAGGTTCGCGAACTTCGTACCGTCGGCATTACTATCGGCTCTCACACCTGCAGCCACCCACAGCTTTACGATTTGCCGTTAGATAAAATTGAGCAGGAACTCCACCGGTCAAAAGAATCAATCGAATTTCATCTGAATCAAACAACCAACAAAGAAGTTAAGCAATCAGCCCAGTCAACCAATAAGCCCAATAAACTAAATGAATCCTATGAGCTATCAGCTATGAGCTATAAGCCATTTCCACCCGATCACCCGATCACCCTGTCTTCCGTGGATTCTTTTTGTTATCCTTATAAATTTCCCGGGCAAAACAAAGCTTTTCGAACTTTGCTATCCGATTCCTTGAAGAAAACAGGCTATAACAACTGCGTTACGACGAGGATAGGATCATACAATACCGCGGAGGATATTTTGTGTATGAAACGGTTGCCTATGAATAGGGCCGACGACCATTGGCTTTTTCGTGCGAAGCTTCAGGGAGGCTATGATTGGCTTGCGTGTCTTCAATCCCTGACTAAAAAAACCAACAGGGGGAGCAGAGTTGGCCGTCCGGTAGGTCAAATGATCGAGAAAGTCCAAACAAAGGCAGGGGTAAGAGCATGACTCCCGGATATGTCGTCATCACTCCCATCAGGGATGAGGAAGCCTACATAGAAAAGACCATCGACTCTATGGTTTCTCAAACAATTGCCCCAATGCAATGGATTATCGTTGACGATGGATCTACGGACGGTACCGGTGGGCTTATAGATAATGCGGCGAACCTTTACCCTTGGATTCTGTCAATCCATCGAGAGGATAGAGGATTTCGCAAGGCGGGTGGTGGGGTTATTGAGGCCTTTTACGCTGGTTATGCCGCACTCTCGTGTGAAGATTGGGATTTTGTCGTAAAACTGGACGGGGACCTGTCCTTCGAACCGGACTATTTTGAGAAGTGTTTTGCTATTTTCAGAACAGATCCCAAACTCGGGGTCGGTGGAGGCCATATCTATAACCTGATCGAAGGCAGATTGGAGCTGGAAAAACAACCACGCTTCCATGTGCGAGGAGCTACGAAAATTTACAGGAGAACCTGTTGGGATGCAATAGGCAGTCTGCTTGCCGCACCCGGGTGGGACACCCTCGATGAGGTAAAGGCAAATATGCTCGGCTGGACCAGCTACAGCTTCCCGGAGTTGAAGCTGACTCATCATCGGTACACAGGCGGTGCCGATGGCACCTGGCGAGACGCGGTTAAGAACGGCCTTTCGGACTACATTTGTGGATACCACCCCTTATTTATGGCAATCAAATGCCTCAAGCGGCTCGGGGGAAAACCCTATCTGTTGGGATCATTGGGCCACGCCTACGGCTTTGGGAAGGGCTACCTTAAGGGGGTATCTCAAATCAATGACCCAGCGCTCATCAAATACCTGAGGGCGCAGCAGTTGAAGAGGCTTTGCCTGAAATCCAGTATCTGGACTTAGGAAGTCAGTTCCCTATTCCGGAGGCAGTCGGCAAAAAATGGATTTATCAATAATCATCGTCAACTGGAATTCCGCGAACTACCTCCGGAAATGCCTTGAGACTGTATTCGCGAACATCCATGGCCTTGATTTCGAAGTTATTGTAGTCGATAATGCATCCTACGACGGATGCGGCGAAATACTCGAAACTTACTTCCCGACTGTCAAGTTTGTACAAAGTGCCAAGAATCTCGGGTTTGCAGGCGCCAATAATCTTGGCTTCAACCATTCGTCCGGAGAAAATCTCCTCTTCCTGAATCCGGATACTGAAGTTCTCGGCTCGGCAATCCAGGACATGCTTCATGTCCTCCGAACGATTCCCGACGCCGGAGCAGTGGGATGCAGGCTGCTGAATACGGATGGGTCTTTACAGACTACCTGCATCCAGCCGTTCCCAACCCTCCTAAACCAGATGCTGGACACAGATTTTCTGATACTTCGTTTCCCCAGTTGGAAAATTTGGGGCGTAAGGCCCCTTTTCTTCGGTTCGGACCATGCTGAAACTGTTGAGGTGGTGACCGGAGCCTGTTTGCTGGTAAGGCGAAGTGATTTTGAAAAAGCAGGGATATTCAGTTCCGATTATTTTATGTATGGGGAAGATATAGATCTATGTTTTAAACTGGTCAGGTCCGGTCAAAGGAATTATTACCAGGGAGGCGCATCGATTGTCCACCATGGGGGGAAGAGTGCGGATCAGGCGAGCTTCAGCCATTTCAATGCGGTCCATAAACGGGATTCCGTTCGTATATTTTTCTGCAAATTCAGGGGCCCTTTCCAGGCCCACCTTTACACCTTCACCACCGGGTTATCTGCGGTCGCCCGGTTGATTGTGATCCTTTTGTCCAGTCCCGGGGCCTTCCTGACTCGGCGCAGGAAGCGCCTGGGGGTGACATTCAAAAAATGGATGACCGTCTTAAAGTGGTCCTTAAGGGGCTCCCGGCGGACCAACGAAATTTCTTTAAAAGGCGTTTAGACAATTTCCATGTGTGGAATCTGCGGCATATTTTATCTGGATAAGGATCGGGTGGTGTCACCGATTCTTTTGAAAAACATGGCTGACATCATGCATCACCGGGGGCCTGACGACGAAGGGTTTTATATCGCCGGACGGATTGGATTTGGCCATAGACGCCTCTCGATTATCGACCTCGATACAGGCAAGCAGCCGATAAGCAATGAAGATGAAACAGTCTGGATCGTTTTCAATGGAGAAATCTATAATTATCTGGAACTTAAAAAAACATTGATAGCCAAGGGACATCAGTTTAAGACTCGCTCGGATACCGAGGTGATTATTCATGCTTATGAGGAATATGGGGCCGATTGCGTAACCAAGCTCAATGGGATGTTCGCCTTCGCCATCTGGGACGAAAAACAACAAACCTTATTCCTGGCCCGGGACCGTGTCGGGATCAAACCGCTTTATTATACCCGGACTGAAGGGGCCTTGGTGTTTGCCTCTGAAATCAAGGCCATTCTGACGGATCCTTCCATTCCCAGGAGAATGAACCTGGGTTCCATCGACAGGTTTCTGACTTACTATTATCTCCCCGGGGAAGAAACTTTACTCGAAGGTATCTATAAACTTAGTCCAGGCCATTATCTAATAGCTAATGAAAAGGGGGTAACCAAACGGCGGTATTGGGATTTACATTTTGATATTTCACCTCGCTGGCAGGATTTTAATGAAGCGGTGGAAGCCTTACGGGAGATCCTGCGCCGGTCGGTCAAGGATCATATGATCAGTGATGTCCCGGTGGGTGTGCTGCTCAGCGGCGGGGTGGATTCTACCGGAGTGTTGCGTTATGCCGTCGAGCAGACCGACAAACCTATTCGGACGTTTACCATCGGGTTTGAGGGAGAGAAATTTACCGACGAACGGCCCTATGCCCGTTTGGCGGCCGAGCGCTATGGTACGATTCATCAGGATATAACCATGACCTCCAGGGATTTCCGTGAATTCCTCCCCCATTATGTCTGGCATATGGAAGAGCCCGTCTGTGAACCGCCGGCCGTGGCCCTCTATTATGTTTCCCGGCTCGCCCGGGACAACGGGGTCAAGGTGCTGCTCTCCGGGGAGGGGGGGGACGAGGCCTTCGGAGGTTATCAGACTTACCGAAACCTTCTTTTATTAGAGAAATTAAAATCAGCCTTCGGTCCGGCCAAAGGATTGTTGCGACTCGGTTTTCAGGCTTTGGGGCGGGTCGGTCTGAAACGTTTTGAACACTACGGCACCTTGGTTGACCCGACCCTATCCCAATACTACCTCAGTCGTACTTCCACCCCATACATGGGATTCAACCGCCTCAAAGGTTCCCTTTACACGGAGGAATTCAAGGAAGCACTCCGTACCGGCCAATCAGCGGAATCAACCAATCAGCCTTTCAATCAATTTGATGATCTGCAGATCAACCAATCTCCCTTAAATTACATGCTTTATATGGATACGAAAACCTGGCTTCCGGATGATTTGCTGGTAAAGGCGGACAAGATGACCATGGCCACCTCTGTAGAGCTGCGGGTACCGCTGCTCGATTTTCAAATTCTGGAATTCGCGGCATCGCTTCCGGAGGATTATAAGGTTCGGGGCTGGGAAACCAAACGGATCCTTAAGGCGTGCCTGGCAGAGTCCGTGCCCTCGGAAATTTTAAGAAGGAAAAAGACCGGCTTTCCAGTTCCATACGGCAACTGGTTACAAGGGAACCTGAAAGATCTCGTTGAAAAAAACTTATTAGAAAAAGAAGCTGTTGGACGTGGCTATTTTTTCAGAAAAGGGATAGAAGAGATGGTCTCAGCCAATGCGACGAGAGGGGATGGCGCCAAGGAGATCTTTTCCCTATTGGTATTAGAACTTTGGCATAAAAAATTTTTAGATAACAAAACCATGAATCCTTTAAGCTCTTAAGGAATTGTTTTTAAAATATAGGAAAACCGGTTATGGAACATAACGCTAAGGTTCGGGTATTGTACAGCTTTCCTCACAAAATCGGGGCTGATAGGATCTGTTATACAGCCTGGCAGCAGGTAAATGGTCTGGCCCTTGCCGGTGCCGATATTTTGGTTTTCCCGGGGGTTCTTCACAAACCATTTCCGTCGAAGGTGAAAGTGCAGCCAACCCTCGCACGAGGGAAACTGCGGCTGTCGTACAAGCTTTTGGGGACCATGCGCGCCTGCGCGTTACACGACCATATTGTATCTCGCAGGATAAAAAAGCTGGTGGGCCAGATCGATATCATCCACACCTGGGCCTTGGGGGCGGAAGAAACGCTAAAGACTGCCGCCAGGCTAGGGATTCCAACAGTTTTGGAAAGGCCTAACGCCCATACGCGTTTTGCCTATGAGGTGGTACAAAGGGAATGCGAGAAACTGGGCGTGGCTTTGCCGCCGAACCACGAACATGCTTATAAGGCCGATGTTCTGGAAAAGGAGGAAAGGGAGTATGAAATGGCCGATTATCTGTTATGCCCCTCCGAATTTGTGGTAAAAACCTTTCTTGACCAGGGTTTTAAACGGGAGAAATTGGTCAGGCACATATATGGATTTGATGAGAAGAGATTTTTTCCTGACAATAGGCAGAAAGATAACGGCAAAGGGATTACCATGATCTCGGTAGGTGTATGCGCCGTGAGGAAAGGGTTGCATTATGCATTGGAGGCCTGGCTGAATTCTCCAGCCAGCCGAGATGGGACATTCTTAATCGCCGGGGAATTTGTTCCCGACTATGCCAAAAAACTCTCGAAAATGCTGTCCCATCCTAGTGTTCAGGTGCTCGGGCACCGTAACGACGTGCCGGAATTGATCCGGAAAAGTGACATCCTGGTTCTGCCAAGCATCGAGGAAGGTTTTGGCCTGGTTTGCACTGAAGCCATGGGAAGTGGATGTGTCCCACTGGTTTCGGACGCCTGCACAGAAATATGTGTACATATGGAAAATGCCTTAGTGCACCACGTTGGTGACGTTAAGATGCTCACCCAACAAATCAACCAACTTTACCAAGATCGATTGCTCCTGGAGAGACTGCGTAAGGGATGTTTGGAAACCGCACCTGAAGTTACGTGGACCGTAGCAGGAGTCAGGTTGCTCCAGGCGTATCGAGAGGTCATGGCAGCCAGATCCGAGAGGAATATCTTAGATCGGCTCTCTCTGTGTAGTTAAGTTTAGGTTATCTGTATGAAAATCAGCGTTCTTATCCCGACTTACAATTCTTCAAAGACTATCCGAGCGACTCTCGACTCAGTGTTACAGCAAACTGTTCAGCCGGATGAAATACTTGTTCTCGATGATGGAAGCACCGACGATACGGTGTCACTGCTTAATTCATACAAGGGAAAGGTTAACGTTTTTCAGCAGGGGAATAGAGGTGTGGCCAGTGCCCGAAATGTGCTTTGCGAGCGTGCCAATGGGGACCTCATTGCTTTCCTCGATCACGATGACATCTGGCATCCAGCCTACCTCGAGGTACAGCGTAGGCATTTAGAAGATTACCCAGACTCAGTTGCGTTCTTCACAGGGCATGTTAACTTTTATGGATATGGGGCGTACCGTTGGGAGAATAATGAATTTGACGTCGAGGAGACTCCTGAAGTAATGAGCCCCTTGAGGTTCTTTAAGAGATATAACAAATTCAACGGCCTTTTTAGCTCCGCCAGTTTCTTTTGCATTCGCAAATCGGTGCTGTCAAAAATTGGTAGCGAACCATTCCTTGAACAAGTCAGTGGAGTGGACGATGGTTATCTCTGCAATTTACTTCCCTTTTTTGGTTGTGTAGTCTATACTCGGCTTCCTTTGGTAGCGTATAGAATTATTAAGGAGGGACAATCGACGGACAAATTAAAGACCTTCGGGCTCAATGTAAAAATGTTTGAGCTTCTCGAGAGACGCTACAGAAACTTGCTAGACAGGAGACTCTCCACGGCCTTCGAAATGGCTTATGCTTCAAAAAGACGGACATACGCCAAGTTTTTATTGGGGGCAGGGATGACCTCCGACGCACGAGCCCAGCTACGGCACTCTCTGGGAAACACAAAAAATCCTTTGTCAATAGTAAAATCCCAGGCCTTGCTGTTATTGAGCTACATGCCCTCTCAGCTACAGCCTAAATATCCTACGAGCTACCGAGAATGGGAGTGATGAGAATCTTTGTGAATATCAATGTGGTCGGAGGAGTTTGGATCAACCGCAGGAGACTATTATGAACCGGGATAGTAAAAATTACTAAGAATGTGAAGAGGCGGATGCCAGAAACAAATGCTCCAACTTTGAGCCTGATAGGCCTCCTGTTAACCTTAGGGTTAGGCTCCTTGTTCCTTGTGTTACCGCGACGGTTCGCAGTGTTTCCGCTGATAGCGTCGGCATGCTTCATTACCTTGGGCCAGACAATTGTAGTCGCAAATATCTTTCATTTTACATCCTTCCGGATCGTTATACTCGTTGGATGGCTTAGGCTGCTTGTCCGCCACGAATTATCATTATCAACAAAGTTCAATATCATGGACAAGCTTATCATTGTCTATGCAAGCGTGGGTTTTATATTACCTATCATACTATTCGGGACTCTAGAAGCTCTAATAGCCCAGTCGGGGTTTATATATAACTTAATAGGCATATATTTCTTATTCAGATTCCTAATTAGAGATTACGAGGATATGGAAAAAGCTGTCAAGATACTAGGTCTCTGTTTGATTCCTCTTGCAGGGTTTATGATCGTTGAGATGTCTACGGGCAGGAATATGTTTTCTGCTTTAGGAGGTGTTCCCGAGTTCAGCGCTTTTCGAGATGGCCAATTTCGCTGTCAAGGACCGTTTAGGCATCCAATCCTGGCCGGTAGCTTGGGGGCTGTGTCCACGCCTCTCCTAATAGGGTTGTTGGGCAAGCAAGAAAATCGCAGATGGTGGGCCATACTAAGTATTATTGCCTCTACGGCGATTGTTATTGCTTCACATTCGAGTGGGCCCGCCTTGGCCTATGGCTTTGGGTTGATTGGCTTGGGGGCCTGGCTCTGGAGACGTAAAATGCGCCTTATCAGATGGGCAATCCTGACATCATTGATCTTGCTCCATCTCATAATGAAGGCGCCTGTGTGGTATTTGATGGACCGTATTAGCGGCTTAATAGGCGGAGGTGGGTGGCACCGGGCTTACCTTATAGATCAGGCGATTAAGCACATTGACGAGTGGTGGCTATTGGGCACGAAATCTACAGCTGATTGGATGCCTTACACTCTCGCCATCGACCCCAACGCCGCCGATATTACTAATCAATTTATTGTTGAAGGTGTGACAGGAGGGCTGTTAAGGATGGGGCTCTTTATCTGTATAATTGTGACATGCTTCATAATAATCGGTAGTCGTGTGCGTAAACTGAATAATGTGTTTAAATATCAGGCATTTCTTATATGGGGTCTTGGGGCCAGCCTGCTGGCGCATGTCACATCGTTCTTTTCTGTATCCTATTTTGATCAAATGACTTTGTTCTGGTACATGCTCCTGGCATTTATTGTAACGTCAATTCCTTCATCTCGAGTTAGCGAGAATATCACCACGGCTGGTTTTCAATATCCTAACCTTCACGACTGTTTCAAGAAATGAATGATATGTACTGCTATGTAATTGTATGAGAGAAATGCTTGCATTCACTCTAATGCGATCACAGGGGTATCTATTTTTAGGTCTTTTCGGAGTCCCTGTTTTCAATTGTTTCATGAGATGACGGCAATTCACTCAAATTCAATTTTGACTAATGATCATAGGCAATTCAGTGATTTACTTTTGATGTGTTTTTATGATTTATCGTTGAATTAATCCATTTTATATAATTTCATTCCTTCAAGATCAGAGGATTGTCAATAACAAAAATTATATAGTGAAAAATCATTCAGCCTATATCGAAATCTGTAGAGAAAAACCTTCACCAGGGTGCTTATTTTTATATGCCGTTCTCAAAATATAGCTGATATTTTCAACTAATTTTTGTCATTTTATTACAAGTATTGTTAATCAATCCCCGCGCTTAACAGAGAACAGATATTTCCAAATCATGAACAAAATATAATAAATGTAGATACATGTAATTTCCTGCTGATTAATTAATTATTGTGGCATTTTATTTGCAATAAAATATTTTGTCAAAATTTAGGTTAAATTATAAGGTGAAGGGGAATTTTTTATGAATAGAGTAGAATTATTTAGTAAATATACAAAAAAAAATGAGATTATAGGTCAAAGGGTTATAATGGCTCAATGCTTTAAAATTTGGATAGTAATAGCCTCCATTTTTTTATTCGTTGGACTTTGTGAGGCAAAAGATATTTATATTACTCAGACAGCAGCAGGGGGAAACACTGGAGCCGATTGCGCTAATGCCCATGCCGTGACATGGTTCAATTCTACCTCGAACTGGGGTACAGGGACTGGTAAAATAAGTCCGGGGGATACCGTTCATCTTTGTGGAACGATTACTTCATCCCTTTCGGCGCAGGACGGTAGTGCCGGAAATCCCGTGACTATCCTATGGGAAACAGGGGCCAAACTTAGCCAATCCGCCGCCAGTACATTCATCGACATTACAGGGAGTACCTATCTTATCTTCGATGGAGGGACAAATGGAATAATTGAAAATACCGGAAATGGAACAGGAGGAACTTCGGTTTCAACCAAGGGTTTTGATATTGCAGGAGCCCATGATATTGAGGTAAGAAAATTAACCTTCCAAAACTTTTATACTCATACTTCCTTGAGCGACACAAACGTAGATGCGGCAGCAGGAGGGGCATTTTATATCAATGGTGGTGCTTCCAACATATCGATTCACGATAACACTTTTACCGATATAGGGTGGGTAATTAATCTTCAATGTGGATCAAACACCTGTTCGGGGTTCAATATTTATAATAATACCATTACGAATTACGATCATGGGATAGCCGTAGGAATGAATAATGGTGGATCAATTACTGGCAGTAGCTTTTACAATAATCACTTTGGGACCACTCTGAATTGGGACACAACAGCCAATGCTTATCACCATGATGGGATTCATCTGTATATCAATTCGGGAACGGCGACAACGGGAATCTCTATTTACAATAACCTTTTTGATGGGGATTGGGGAGATCATACTACAGCCCAAATTTACATTGAAAATCCATGGTCGCTAACTGTTTATAATAATGTTTTTATCGGAGAGAATAGCAGAAATCTAACAAACGGGCATCTAAGTGTAAATGGTTTAAAAAGTGGTTCTAAAATATTGAATAATACGATAGTTGGAAGCGGGGCATCTTTTCAAACCGCATCGTGTTTGACTTTAGGCGGATCAGGAATGACAGTAGAAAACAATGTTGTTACGGATTGTGCAAATCCAATTTATGTTGATATTCCATCTACCTTTACGAGCCTGGATTACAACATTTACGCCAAAAGTGGAAGCTCAAATGCTTTCAAGTGGGGATCTACCTTCTACAGTTACAGTAATTTTGCAGGTTGGAAATCTGCTTCAGGAGAAGGAAGCCATTCTTCGTATCAAACCAGTGCTGGATTAAGTTCTACTGGTGTACCACAGGCAGGATCAATTGTTTTAAGTGGCGGAGCAAATTTAACTTCCCTTGATATAAACACTCTTAATTCGGATAAGGCAGGCACATCAAGACCTATAAATGGGGCTTGGGGCATAGGGGCTTTTCAGCTCTCTTATCCCCTACTTCAGC
The DNA here is from genome assembly GCA_963790475.1 of uncultured delta proteobacterium. GTDB lineage: Bacteria > Desulfobacterota > RBG-13-43-22 > RBG-13-43-22 > RBG-13-43-22 > RBG-13-43-22. Next base: position 212,870 of record CAWBOS010000006.1, read on the forward strand.
CAAAAAATTTGCACGTAAATTAAGGTTCATTTAAATACACAGTATTTTATAAACAGGACATTTTAAGAGCATTAGTGTTTGAGAATCGGGATGTAGCCCCGAAAGCTGCTACCAAACCAAACAAAATTCCCAGGTTGATCTCTTCATATAGAAGGTGTTTTGCAAGGGACGAATATATTCAATTTTCTATCTGGGGGGTACATAGTCCCGCCATCAATGAATCTTCTATCTTTTCTGCCATACTACGAAATAAGGAATCGTTAGATAGTTCTACGATGGCTTATTCAAATTTGAACTAGCCAGGTTTCCCTCAATTCATAACCCTCTTTATTTCAGCCTTTTCATAAAGGTTTTTTTTGAAGGTGAGTATTTGACGGGGGTAAGATGGAGTAACAGAAATATTGGAAAATTCAGCTTTCAAAAATAAGAGCGACCCGTACTACAACATGTTCAAGAGCCGGATAGCTTCTCTAATTCCTGACGGTCCGAATGTAATACTCGATGTCGGATGTGCGGCAGGCACCTTTGGCCGGAAGCTTAAGAAATGGAATAAGGCCCATGAATTAGTTGGGATTGAAATTTTTAAGGAAGCAGCGGATGAGGCTTCAAAATGTTATGATAAAGTATATTGTGCTGACGTAGAGAACTCTCAACTCGAATATAGTGAGTATTTTGATTTTGTGATTTGCAGTGATATCCTAGAACATCTCAAGAACCACTATGAAATTCTTCGCAAGATCCATGGTTGGTTGAAAAAAGATGGATTTGTTCTCTTTTCCATTCCCAATATTCGGTACTGGAGAGTGATACGAAATCTTGTCATTCTTGGTCGCTGGGAATATGCGGAGGCAGGGATCCTTGACAAGACCCACTTGCGATTTTTTACGAGGCGATCCTTTTTAAAAGTTCTAAGAGAATCTGGGTTCCTCATTCAACATTACGAAATGATCGTAGACGGGCTTAAACAGAAGCTGTTTGATCGAGTTACGTGCCATCTTTTTGAGGAATTCATGGGAGCACAAATAATTTTTGTTGCGAAGAAAGGAGAGACTATCGCTAGCAGACGCGGAGGATAAAATAATTACTTGGGGGAACAGATTATTATGCCACTGCTTAATTGTAACTTATTTTATGCTCCTTATAATAAAGGTGGACATTTTAATGAAAATACTTATGCAAAATAGACAAATGGCTCTTTCATATCCCGGTGGTGATACAATACAAATGTTAAAAACAAAAGAATATTTGGAGAAAAATGGCTTAACTGTTGATATATCTTTAGAAAGAGATCCAGAGGTCAAGTCCTATGACCTAATTCATATTTTTAACATGCAGGATGTCGCTGTTACCCATAGCTATTTTCAGATCCTAAATGCCAAGAAAAAACGGAAACCCATTGCTCTTTCAACTATTTACTGGAACCTCTCTGAGGCTAACTCATGGGCAAGAGTTTTTAGGCAAGAAAAAGGTCCGTGGTATAAAACAAAAACTCTTGACCAGGTTATAAATTCAATATCAAGAAGAGCATTCTCAGTCGAGATTAGAAGGTTGCGTTACCTTGAGTGGCTTCAATGGCGTGCGCGGCAAGAGGAAAGTAACGAATTGATTAAGTCTTAACAACTATCTTGTTTACTGCTTGCTGATGTTGTGTTGCCCAATGCGATTGCAGAATTGGATATGCTGATCAACGATTTTGAGATTTCTCCCAATAGAGCGTATATAATTCCAAATGGCGCAGACTCTCTTTTTGAACACAGCGATGGAGCGGAATTTAAAAGGAAATATGGGTTACAAGACTTTGTATTATGTGTTGGGAGGATAGAACCTAACAAGAATCAACTTATGCTTATTAGGGCGATGAAAGGCTCAGGACTTCCGTTGGTTCTAATAGGAAAATGCGGAGATAAGGAGTATCTAAAACGATGCTTGAACGAGTCTAAATCTGAGGTTAAATTTTTAGAAGCGATGCCGCATAGCGATCTTAGGTCTGCCTACGGGGCAGCAAAAGTTCACGCTCTACCAAGTTGGCGTGAAACCCCTGGTCTGGTAAGCCTAGAGGCAGGTCTTGCCGGCTGTAATGTGGTGGTTACCAACAGGGGTTCTACAGAAGAATATTTTAGAGATCTTGCGTTCTACTGTGAACCTGATGATGTCTCATCAATTAGGAGCGCGGTCATAAGAGCATTCAACGCACCTAGGACTCGTGATTTGGCAGACCATATTTTCAAGAATTACACCTGGGAAAAGGCGGCAGAGAAAACATTAGACGCATATAAATCTATTATCGCTGAAGGAAGCGCGAGAGATGCTTATGCCAAATCACCATCTTTGAGGTTGAACTCCTGAAGATAGCCGCCATTTAAATGATTAGGATTCTTTATAACTCGCTGATACCTTATCATTTAAGAAGCGGGGTCAACTTCAGAGCCATCAACCTGGCCAGATATTTACGAACCTCTCCTTGAACTTTAAACCAAATTATCGAGAAAATATTTCTGGAATAATTTGAATGCGCTTTAATAAATTTCTGAATTGACCCTGTGCTGCCCAATCTTTTTATCCCTTTACTGGTAAATTCTTCTTGGTCTTTTAGACTTCTCTCTGCCTCTATTTTTCCATTTATTGAATTCATCCCCTATAGTCATAGGGTTTCTCAAAACATCTTTATTTTATAATTATAGCCGGAAGCACTTTTGTCTCCATTTATGCGCCATTCATGCATAATTTCGATAATGTGGGTCTTGTGGTGAAAATAAAATCTGGGTTAGGCAAATTGAAAAAGATTGAAAGAATGAGGCTATTATTTGTCGGTGTTGTCAGAAGGTTTGAACAAGAAACCCCAATAGTCTATAGGCTCCTTCATGGAGGTTTTTGGGCTTTGGGGGGCACAGTTGCTTCTCGTATTTTTTCCATGGCTACCACAATTTTCATCGCCAGAATTTTGGGTAAAGAAGATTATGGGGCCTATGGCATGGTTCAGAGCACCATAGGTATGTTCGGCCTTTTTGCAGGGATGGCTATGGGAGCTACAACTTCAAAATATGTTGCCCAACTGAAATCAAGTGACCCTGCGAGAAGCGGTAGGATTATTGGGCTCACAATGATGCTTTCGATCATTTCAGGAGGTCTATCAATGGTACTCATAATTACAGGAGCACCATGGTTGGCCCGAGTAACATTAAATCGCCCAGATCTGACTCCTATTTTGATGACTGGAGCAATATTGTTATTTATGATGACTGTAGGTGGGGTTCAGATTAGTTCCCTCGCCGGGTTCGAAGCATTCAAAGAAATTGCGATAATTAACGTCATACAGGGCGTCGCTACTCCTTTTATATCTCTGCCCCTGGTATACATCTATGGCATCCATGGGGCTATAGTTTCACTTATTATAATTACTGCTCTGGGTTGGTATTTTTGTAAAATTGCCATTAAGCGGGAGTGCGATAAATTCAACATTGTCTACAAGACGTTTTCCTTTTCAAATTTAAGTGAACGGGGCATTCTTTGGAGATTTGCCTTGCCTGCTTTAATTTCAGGCGCTCTGGTTATCCCGGTTACATGGGCTACCAATGCAGTCCTTGTGAACCAGATTAACGGTTATTCCGAACTTGGCCTCTTTAATGCAGCTAATCAGTGGCGGCAATTCATAACATTTATCCCTCTAATACTTTCCGGGGTTATGCTGCCCATATTCTCAGATGTTCATGGTAGGCAGCAGAGCCATGAGTTTGTCCACGCGCTAAACATCAATTTGGGTTTGACATGGACCATTGCCCTACCGATGACTATCCTGACAATCGTTGTCAGGGGTCTAATATCCGATTTATTTGGTAGGCAATTTTCCGGTATGGTCCCCTTGATGGCACCACTCATGGTTACTTCTTTCTTAAACATTTTAAACAACGTAATTGGAACAGCTTTAATGGGATCGGGACAAATGTGGATCGGGGCAATGTTCAATCTGGCGTGGGCTATCAGTTTATGCATAATCACATTAATCATGGTTCCTAAGTTTGGGGGTTTGGGCTTAGCAATTGCTTATTTGATCGCTTATGCCTTACATACCGTCTGGCAGATGATTTATGTCGAAATGAAACTGGCCCCATCTTCAATCCTCCGACACTGGAGGTTAATCCTAATATCAATTTTCTGTTTGGGGATTGCACCTTTTACATCCCAATCCTATCTGCCTTCAATCATTCCAAACTTATTTTTGATTGCAATAGGTTTCGTGCCATTATCGGGACTGATATACAGATTCTTTTCTGCCCAGCGCTCTTTCACCATAACTACTTAACAGCAATTTCGAAGTACCATACAAATTTTTTTATAAATTTAAAAACGGTCAAACTCGTAACACAATTTCATATAAAAACTGAAAAATGTCAGTTTTTTTTACAAATATTCAAATACTATATCAATAAAGTAATATATTGAATCTACATTATATTATGTGATCTGATTTTTTTAGCCACATGAATCTATTTATTTATGTCGGGAATTTTTACAATTCCTTGCTTGGCTATTTGAAAAAAATATGAAATTATTTAATAAAATTAAATAGATAAATAATTGGTCTCAAATTTGCAATACATTTATATAAAAAATGCAAGGAGATTCCAAGTGAGAAATTCACGTTTAAATATTAATTTATTGATATTACTATTTATTTTAATAGTTCTTCCGTCGGTTGCCAGGGCCGATTGGCTTGATCCCGGATGGAGTAGTCGAGGGGTAATAACCGTGACCAACCCCGGAGGGGTCTCTTTGACCGGATTTCAGGTCAAAATACCACTTAATAGTACCTTTGATTTTAGTAGGTCGAAAAATGATGGCTCTGATATTCGTTTGACTTCAGCGGATGGCATTACCCCCGTTCCGTTTTGGATAGAGTCTTGGAATAGTGCTGAAAAAACAGGCATTTTATGGGCAAAGGTGCCATCCATTTCTCCTACGGGTACGGCCCTCTTTCTTTATTATGGAAATCCTTCGGCAGTCAGTATCTCTAATGGGTCGGCAGTATTTGAATTTTTTGATGATTTTGAATCAAACGGCACTACGACACTCGGATACTACCAATTGAATTTTCCTCAGACGGAACTGGTAAGGGACCAAGCCTGGGAAGCAACCGCTCCACACTCTCTCAGCGTGGTGGAAGTGAACAGCGGGGGCTACACTTATTGGGGTTATTACGGGCTGCAGGATGGCTGTGGTGGGGTCGGTCTGGCCCGCAGTAATGACCTTATTAATTGGACAAAATACTCCCTTAATCCTTTATTCAGTAATGGAAGGTGGCCTTCTGTTCTTAAGGTGGACAAGACCTTTTATATGCTTTATACCAAGGACTTTTGTGCTACCAGTTATATTATCTTAGCAGAAAGTACCGACGGAATAGCCTTCAGTGACGTAAAACAGATAGTGTTACCGCAAACCGGCTACCGCAACCAGAACCCCAATCTGTTTTTCAACCCAAACGATGGTCAGTATTATCTGTACTGGTACAACGGAAACGATTCAAACAATTTTATCATTAAAGCACGAAAGGCCCCTACCCCTGAAGGATTGGATAACCCGGCTACTGAGACGATCGTATTGCAATCCAGCAATACACTGGCTGCCCCTAATATGCTATTCCGTGACGGAACGTATTTTCTCTCGACGGAAAGCAAGGATAGTTCCGGCAATTGGATTGTCGATATCTACTCCAGCACCTCGCCGACCAGCGGATTCTCCATGCTACCCGGGAACCCAATTATTCCTGATGGTGCTGCCTGTAACTTCCAGCATGTATTTGGAACTCAACTTCATGACTACTATTGTAAACAGACGGGAGGCGTCTGGACCTTAGACCATCAGGTCGCCGATTTGACAGCCGGACGGGTAAACGAGCCATCAGGGGATCTTAGCAAATGGGCTGCCAGCGGCGGCACATGGAATATTGTCAGCGATATCCAGCAGGATGGATCCGTGGGCGGTGTGGCCCAGGGCAGTATCAGCAATACCCGGGACATTCTTCTCTCCTCGTACACCGGTACAGATTATGTCCTTGAAGGGTACGGCCGGCTGCTCAGCGGGCGTGTGTGGGGTTTCGGCACGCGGGCAACCGACAAGAATAATTTGTATTCCAGTAATCTTTACGAGGACCTTGACGGGACTTATAACCTGTATGAATACGATTGGGCAGGAGGCAGGGCCTCGACGCTTGCGCTGGCGGGCGTGGGCCAGATTGACCTCGATAGCTGGTACAAGCTCACGGTGAAGGCACACGGGAACACGATAGAGGTATTTAAGGATGATGTGCTCATGATCAACCCCACCTCTTCTCAATATGCCTCCGGTGCGGTGGCCCTCTATGGCGAGCGAAATACCGTAGCCCAGTTCAACAACGTGCTGGTGAGGAAGTATGCAGCCACAGAGCCTGTGGCGACAATCACGCAATCAACAGTCATCACGAGCCTCAGCCCTTCCTCTGCGACAGCCGGCGGTCCTGCTTTTACACTGACGGTGAACGGGGGCAATTTTACTGTCAATTCCGTAGTGCAATGGAACGGTTCGGCTCGAACGACCACGTTTTTATCGGGCAGCCAGCTTCAGGCGAGCATCAGTGCGGCTGATATTGCTAATTCCGGAATAGTAGGAGTCTCCGTATTTGATCCCAATTCATCCGGTCTTTCCAACACGGTCACGTTTACGGTTCAGGGTCCAGCCTTACAGCCGGTTCTCGTGAGCCTCGCTCCTTCCTCTGCGACAGCGGGTGGCCCCGCCTTCACCCTGACGGTGAACGGGAGCAATTTTACCGGAAGCTCCGTAGTGCAATGGAACGGTTCGGCGCGAACGACCACGTTCTTGTCGGGCAGCCAGCTTCAGGCGAGCATCAGTGCAACGGACATAGCCTCTTCGGGGAATGTTCCGGTGACGGTGTTTACCCCGTCACCCGGAGGAGGGACCTCGAATTCGATATCGTTTGGGATTGTTAATACCGTGCCACTTCTTGTGTCGCTCACTCCTTCTTCTGCGACAGCCGGTAATTCTGCTTTTACCCTGACGGTGAACGGGGGCAATTTTACTGTCAATTCCGTAGTACAGTGGAACGGTTCGGCTCGAACGACCACGTTTTTATCGGGCAGCCAGCTTCAGGCGAGCATCAGTGCGGCTGATATTGCTAATTCCGGAATAGTAGGAGTCTCCGTATTTGATCCCAATTCATCCGGTCTTTCCAACACGGTCACGTTTACGGTTCAGGGTCCAGCCTTACAGCCGGTTCTCGTGAGCCTCGCTCCTTCCTCTGCGACAGCGGGTGGCCCCGCCTTCACCCTGACGGTGAACGGGAGCAATTTTACCGGAAGCTCCGTAGTGCAATGGAACGGTTCGGCGCGAACGACCACGTTCTTGTCGGGCAGCCAGCTTCAAGCGAGCATCAGCGTAACGGATATAGTCTCGGCGGGGAATGTTCCGGTGACGGTGTTTACCCCGTCACCCGGAGGAGGGACCTCGAATTCGATATCGTTCGTTGTTGCCCCTCAACCGGGGCAGATAGGCTGGCTTGATCCGGCATGGAGTAGTCGAAAGTTAGTAACCATCACCAATCCGGGAGGGGTGACCCTGAGCAACTTCCAGGTTTGGGTGACGTTAGACAGCAGCTTTGACTTTGCCAGCGTGAAAAGCGATGGCTCCGATATTCGCTTTACCATGGACGACGGCATTACCCCTGTTTCTTTCTGGATAGAGTCTTGGAACAGCACAAACCGGACGGCCCTTATTTGGGTGAATATACCGTCAATTCCATCCGCCGGGACGTCTCTTTATCTTTATTACGGAAATCCGGGTGCCGTCACGGCGGCCAACGGATCGGCAACGTTCGATTTCTTTGATGATTTTGAAGGGACAGCACTTGATACATCGAGGTGGACTGCGAGCGGAGGCACGTGGTCCATTGTCAGCGATGTCCAGCAAGACGGATCTGTGGGAGGGGTAGCCCAGGGAAGTATCAGCAACACCCTTGATATCCTTCGCTCCTCGTATACCGGTACTGATTATGTGCTTGAAGCATACGGCCGGCTGCTCAGCGGGCGGGTATGGGGGCTTGGTACACGGGCAACGGACAAAAATAACTTGTATTCCAGCAATTTGTATGCAGATTTGGACAGTGCCTACAACCTGTATGAATATGGCTGGTCGGGAGGCCGTGCCTCGACGCTTGCGCTGGCGGGCGTGGGCCAGATTGACCTCGATAGCTGGTATATTCTCACGGTGAAGGTCCATGGGAATACGATCGAGGTATTAAAGGACGGGGTCTCCATGATCAATACTACCTCCGCTCTATATGCTTCCGGCGCTGTGGCTCTCTACGGCGAACGAAATACCGTCGCCCAGTTCAACAACGTGCTGGTAAGAAAATATGCAGCAGTGGAACCTCAGGCGACAATAGCGCCTTGATAAGGAGAGATTTTTAGGTTTTATATTCAAAAGCGTGGTTATAATGATAGCATTAAATCTATAAGTCAATCCATTTTCCTTCAAGAGGCTGCTTGAAATTTTCAACCAGCCTCCTTCCCTTTTTGACAGAGCTGACTCAATCCCTCATCCAAAATAATCAGAAATTTCAACTCTTCCTTACCGATGCCATAAAACGGTTAAGATAATTATTCTCGGGGAAAATTCTTTATGAAGATAGCATTTATCTTTGGAACACGGCCGGAAGCCATTAAGTTGGCACCGATTATCCTGGCGATGAGAAACCACCCGGTTATGCAGGGCATAGTTTGTGTCACCGGACAACACAGAGAAATGCTTGACCAGATGATGAACGTTTTTGGAATCACAGCTGATGCCGATTTAGGGCTGATGCAGCCTAACCAAACCCTGTCTGGTCTAACGGCAAGGGCGATAGAAGCCTTGGATGGGTTTCTGCAGGAGGTTAAGCCTGATTTTATTTTTGTTCAGGGGGACACGACAACGGCCTTTTGTGCTGCCTTGGTTGCCTTTTATCACCACATTCCTGTTGGGCACGTCGAGGCCGGGCTACGGACATATAACTATGAGGCTCCCTGGCCTGAAGAGGCCAATCGAGTCCTTCTTTCCCGTTTGGCCTCCCTCCATTTTACACCGACAGAAATCTCCAGGGAAAACCTTCTTAAAGAAGGTATTGCGGATAAGACAATAACCATAACTGGAAATACTGTCATTGATGCCTTATTTTTAGCTTTAAAGATGGTTAAACAAAAGCTGCCAAGAATTCCGGATCTTCCAGATTTCCTTCAGCCTTCAGCCGGAAGCCAAAATAATAATCCAAGAATGATCCTCATAACCGGGCACCGAAGGGAGAGTTTCGGGAAGGGATTCGAAAATATCTGCCAGGCGATCGCTGAATTGGCAATGCGTTTTTCAGATGTCCATTTTGTCTATCCCGTTCATCTCAACCCAAATGTGCAAGTCCCGGTGAGGCGCATTCTTGGTTTCGGCGAGGGCGGTTCAAAAGAGAGAAGAAACGGGGAAGGCCAGTATGATCAAACTCCACTCTGGAATGTTCACTTGATTGAACCTTTAGCCTATCTGGAATTTATCGGTATGATGGAAAGATCCACCCTGTTACTGACCGATTCCGGAGGGGTTCAGGAAGAAGCCCCTAGCCTAGGGAAACCGGTACTGGTAATGCGGGAAACTACCGAGCGACCAGAGGGTGTAGCTGCCGGGACGGCTCGTCTGGTAGGAACGGACAAAGAGAGGATCGTTTCTGAGGTGTCGCGCTTGCTTAATGATCAAGAATTTTACTTATCTATGTCCCAACGCCGTAATCCTTACGGAGATGGCCTGGCATCGGAAAGAATTATCCAGGTGGTTTGTGACTACCTGAAATGATCATGACTGGTTCTGATGAATATCATTTGTGTCGGAGTGAGCGACCCTACATAGAGATTCGGTTTCATAGGGTGTATTCGATTACAAGTTGAAGCTTCCCAATTCTTGCCTCGGATTCAGAAATGGCCCAACAAAATTTTGGATGTGGGTGTCTTATGGACATCCGATATTTAAAGAACGATTAAGGACCTATGGCCTGTCATAATGGGGGACGTTGGTGCAGAAAGTTCTTGACGGAAGGGACGGGTTGTGAGATGATGGTATAATGCCACGATTAGCCCGCTTAGACGCCCACGGGGTGTTGCACCACGTCATTGGCCGTGGGATTGAACGTAGAAAGATATTTTATAAGGATAAGGATCGGGAGGATTTTGTTGACCGGCTGGCGGGATTGGCGGAAAAGGGGGCCTGGGTCGTTTATGCCTGGGTCCTGATGTCCAATCATTATCATCTGTTGATCAAGACCAAAAATCAGCCCCTGGCCGACAACATGAGGAAACTGTTGACCGGGTACGCGGTTAACTTCAACCACCGGCATAAGCGTGTAGGGCATCTGTTTCAAAACCGGTATAAATCCATTGTCTGCCAGGAAGAGAACTATTTGCGAGAATTGGTTCGCTACATTCATCTGAACCCGCTGAGAGCCGGATTGGTTCAAGATACGGAACAGCTTAACCGGTATCCCTGGTCGGGGCATTCGGCTTTGCTGGGCTGGGTCAAACGGGAATGGCAGGATATCGGTTATGTGATGTCCTTTTTCGGCAACGAGCGACAGGCCCGCCGGAACTATTTAACCTACATGGTCGAAGGGATAGAGCAGGGGAGACGCGCGGATTTGGTCGGGGGAGGGTTGCTCCGAAGTTTGGGCGGCTGGTCGGAAGTGTTAGCCTTAAGAACCAAAAAAGAGCGGGTTCCCTACGACCAACGGATACTTGGAGATGGAGACTTTGTGGAGGGTTTACGATCGGCCTTGGACGATTTAATTTTTAGAAATCGAAGAAGTACAGTGAAGACCATGGACTTGGAAACCTTAATCGAACAAACCGGTTCCAAATACGGCCTGCTCCCGGGGGAACTCCGGTCCGGAAGCCGAAGGCGTGAGGCGGTCCGGGCTCGTGGGGAAATCGCCTGGGGAGCTGTGCGGGAACTGGGATATTCGGGGGCCGAGGTGGCCCGGTATCTGGGTGTGACCACTTCCTGCATCAACCGGGTGGTGGGAAGGGGCCGGTAAGATTGGGATAATGGAAGGGTGGAAGATTGGAAGGACAAAGACAGAGAACGGAGGGAGAAAGATTGGGGGCGGGTTAGGGGTTTATTGGGTCTGATGGGTCGTTTGGTTTTTTTTACTGAACAGACTAAATAGACCAAAAAGATTATAGGACCAGATAGACCCAATTAAAGGGATAGACTTAACTTAAGGGCTCGTTCGACTTCTTTCATTTTATTTTCATCGACCAACCCCAACCTTTTTTCCAGTCGATCTTTAGAAACCGTTAGGATCTGGATGGTTTTTATAATAGAAGGTTTTATCAATCCACCTTGAGGTGGATCTAGTAATACATTCATAGGATATTTCTTTACTGTTGTTGAAACGGCGGCGACAATCGTAGTCGAAGCATGTTCATTGCCAATATTGTTTTGAATAACCAGCGCAGGTCTTTTCCCGGCCTGCTCGCTGCCGCGGGCCGGGTTCCAATTGACAACCCATATTTCACCACGCTTGGGGAAGGTGGTCATTGGTGAATTTCCTTTTGGGCTTCCAAGGTCAATTCAGAAAATTTCCGGTCTTCATCCGCCATCTCCCGGTATCCCTCGGCCATTAAGGCTTCAGTCTTTTTTTCCAACCATAAGGAAAATGACTCTTGCGCCAAACGGCTTCGGGCCAAATTAAAACGCTTGGCGGCCTGGTCAACAGCCTCACATAATCCTTCATCGATAGTAATGGTAATTTTTTTCTTGGTTTGCATTATGCCCCCAATTAGTCTTACTTTTTAGCAGATATTATGTCATATTTTGAGTCATGTCAAGAGAAAAATTTGGACACAAATGAATTGTGAGAGCTTGGTTTGGTCTGTCGGTTTGTTGAGTTTAATATGTCTATTTTGTCTATTTGGTTGAGGACTGAGGAAAAAGGATAAAGGAACGAGGAGCGAGGAGAAAAGATTGAGATGCGAGGAAAAAGGAACGAGGGGAAAGGAGAAAGGAGAAATGACCAGGGGGGCTATGGTTTTAGCTTGGACAGCAGAAGCCGGAATTGATCATAGAGGTCTCTCCGGTGGCCGACATAAAAAACCTGGACAACCCGATTATCATTGTCAACGGTGTATATGATCCTGAATCTCTTGGGTTTAAAGGACTTAAATTCGGCGAGTTCCTCCTGCAAATCGTCGCCGACATAGGGTTCCTCACGAAGTTGGTCTAAGGCGTCTCGTATGATCTTCTTATGATCAGGATGCAGGCGGGAGATGCATTGCGCTGCTTCAGGAGTGAAACTAACCCGGTACTTCTTCATTTCCCAAAAACCTTATCGTACTCGACCCATTTTCCCAGATTGGCCTCCTGGATAGATTTTCGAATGATTTTCATGGCCGACTCATCGGAAAGGATGTCGATGGTCTCGAGGAGACCTATAAATTTTCTCATACTAATCAAAACAGCCTCTGGAGCGCCGTTTTTAGTAATGGCGAAGGCATCGTCGGAATCCTCAAGTTTTCGGATTAAATTCAGAAGATTGCTTTTAGCTTTGGTGATTGGGATATAATCCTGTATGATCTGCATATTTATTCTCCAATAGTTTTAATGGTCATTATACTGACTATTAAAATGCTGTCAACCTATTTTGTGGGACGCAAAAATAGTTGATTTGTCGGAGGTAAATTTGGTAGTTTCTTGCCGCAGACCGGCACAGACAGGACCGGACAAAACCGTGTCTCTCACAGAGCGCACAGAGGCACAGAGAAAACTAATTTATGGATTGCCGTTGAGGGGAAGGCAATCCAAAACCAGCGTCGCCTTTCCGCGAAATAATCTCTCTCTGAGAACTCTGAGGGCTTGAGTGACCGGAGGGAACGGGCGAGAGGAAAATCTTTATCTCTCACAGAGCTCACAGAGACACAGAGGCAAGAAAGATTTTCATTGCGTTTGAGAAGGCCGCAATTAAGACCTGTCTGTCGCCTGAAGGCGAAGATGCTTCTCTGGAGTGTATATATTAATTGAGGGATTAAGATTTAATAAGTTCCGGAATCAAACAAATCAGGTATTCTCCCGATGCTGCTTGGGGCAAGGCATAAGTTGTCTTCTTGGCATTTTATGCCGATGGCTATAAGAAGGTGAGGATGGTACGATTAGCAAGGTTTGTTATAACCGGCGTCCTTCGCTCACCCCAATATCCCCGGATGATTAAAAAATTTTTTTCGAGTTTACGATGATGAAAAATCGATCCACTCAAAATTGGTACAGGCAGATCAAGGTGTTATTACCTACAATACTGATCGCCTATTCAATAACATTGGCGGCTATTGTCGGAATCTCCATTTATGCAATTTCCACAGGGAGGCGAATCTGGTATTTCACGGTTGATCCGTTTCTTATTGGCAACCTGCCATTTTATGCCGGCTTTCTTTCTAATTTGGGACTGCTTTTGTGGAGTGCCAGCGCAACGGTTTGTTTTTTTAGCGCAATGATCCTGCGTGATGAAGAATTAATAAACCGATATAGGTATTTTTTTGTTATGTCTGGTCTCTTTACTTCCTTGATTATGTTTGACGGTCTCTTTCAGATGCATCGCATTTTCTATCCGAATCACCTTCATCTCTCAACTTTTATGATCTATTGCGTTTATAGTATTCTTGGACTCTGGTATCTCTTTATTTTTAGAAAACAAATTATGGAGACTGAATATTTAATGCTTGCCTTGGCTTTAAGCTTCCTTGGGTTGGCCGTAATTATTGATACCGTGTCTATGGTACCGAGAGGTCGTACGGCGCTTTCGGATTTATTTAAATTTTTTGGAATTGTGAGCTGGTTCATCTATTTTATCCGCACTTGCCGGAAGGTTCTGAGGAATGAGGAAAAAGGATAAAGGATCGTGGAGATTTACCTAAAACGAAAGTTCCTCTCTCAGAACTGTGAGGGCAAGATTGACCGGGGAGTGAGCGGCGAGAGGAAAAGTCTTTATCTCTCACAGAGCTCACAGGGGGCACGGAGATGATATTTATTGATTGCCGTTGAGGGAGGGGGCGGCAATCAATATCCATCCGTCGCCTGGCGACGACCCGTGGTTACACGCCCAAAGGGCCAGATGGTAGGAGGAAGACAAGTCGTCTTCCCTCCTGTCAGGTATTTGTCTGTGGCAAAAGAAGCTCTGAGAACTGAGGGCTCAATTGACCGAAGGGAACGGGCGAGAGAAAACAGGAGACGTCGGAAAATTGTGTCTAAGCACAAAGAATGGCGCCAGTTTTTCGCCTTGGCTTAAGACCAAGAATTATATCCCATTGAAATACTGATTTTTTTTATAGGCCTCCTCATGGCATAGGTTTTGCTAAATCAGGAAGAAAGCAATTATCTCACTTTATCAATACTGGAGAAAGGGAGGTTTTTATGATGGTGAAGAAGACTAGGGCTTCGAAGAACAGCTTTTCAGGAAAAAGGGGTTATGGGTGGGTGCCGGATATTCCGGATCAGAGGGATTATCTTTTAAGCGCAGTGCTTAAGGTGCCGGCCAGGCTGCCTGGCAAGGTAGATTTGCGGCCGCTCTGTTCCAAGATTGAAGATCAGGGCCAACTGGGGAGCTGCACGGCCAATGCCCTGGCCGGGGCCATCGAGTTCCTGGAACGAAAGGACAAGGTTCCTTTTCAGGATTTCAGCAGGCTCTTTATTTACTATAACGAACGGGCCTTGGAACACACCATAAACTCCGATTCGGGGGCCATGATCCGGGATGGGATCAAGACTATGGCCAAGCAAGGGGTCTGCTCCGAGAAGAGCTGGCCCTATGAGGTATCCAAGTTTAAATCTAAACCGGGACCAGCCTGCTATAAAGAAGCCTTGGAACATCAGATCACCTCCTATCGTCGTATTCTCACCCTTGATCAGATGCGGACCTGTCTGGCCGAAGGGTTCCCTTTTATCTTTGGCTTTACCGTGTACGAGAGCTTTGAAACCCAGGAAGTCGCCCGGACCGGTGTTGTGAATATGCCCGACCATGGCGAGCAGGTGCTCGGAGGGCATGCCGTTCTCGCCGTGGGGTACGATCATTCCAAAGAGAGATTTATTGTCCGAAATTCCTGGGGAAGCGGTTGGGGCCTGAAGGGCTATTTCACCATGCCCTATAAATACCTCAGCAACCGTAACCTTTCCGACGACTTTTGGACCATCCGCAGGGGAGAATTGATGGTTCCCAGAAAAAAGGAAAGGATTGAGGTACGAGGAAAAAGAGTTGAGGGGTGATCTCTCACAGAGCAGAGGGAGGCACAGAGGGGAAAAGCTCATAGCTCAAAGCTGATAGCTGATAGCGAGAAAGAACTATCAAGAGATAGCGTCATTATTTTTTCATTGCGGTCGAGAAGGACCGCAGTTGTCTATGACAAAAGAAAAGAAGGATTTATAGCCACGGACGCACACGGACAAAGTCTGGACGAAAGATAATTTGCCTGGCCCCTACAAGGACGTGGCCAAGCAAACCCAGCCGTCGCCTGGCGGCGAACCTGGAGTTAAGTACCTGATCCATTAGGCCTTAGGTAAGCCGAAGGCTGGATGGGTTATGAAAATCGGCCTGACACCGAATTTTATAAAAAGTGGTTCCTTCTCTCTGGGAAATCTGAGGGCTCGAGTGACGGGAGGGAATGGGCGAGCGGAAAAGATCCGATCTCTCACAGGGCACGCAGAGGCACAACTAGGCATTGCGCAATGTTTGAGTTATTGACATTCTCTGAAGATGCGCTTAATATAGGCTCATAATTAAACGCTAGAGGTGCAACAATGAGAATAACCGCACATATTCCGGATAATATTGCAAAAGATGTTAAGAGGTTTGCTGACAATGAAAAGATGTCGGTATCGGCGGTAATAGCCGAAGCGCTTCAATATTATGTTTACGAAAAAAAAAAGATGGAAACCGGGAAAAAAGTTTTGGCCATGATCGGCAAGGTGCACGTTTCTGAAGATGCACATAAAGAACTTAATAAAATGAGAGCAGAGACTGAAAGATGATAGGTTTGGATTCGGGTTTTTTTGTTGAGCTTCTTAAGGGCAATCAACAAACCGAAAGAATCTGGAATGACATTTTGGATGGTCAAGGTTCTGTAGTATCGTGCATTTCTTTATTTGAACTTAAGAGGCTCGGCCTGAAAGGTTTGATTGATATCAGCACGATCGACACTATTAATGAAGCGATTATGAATATATGCAATATTGCCTGGTTAGATAATGTTACTGTTGTCAATACGGCTGCTAATTTTTCCCACGGATTGGGAATCCACATGGCTGATGCCTTGATCCTTTCAGGATTTATTAAATATGGAGTTACGAAAATATACACAACGGATCAACACATTTCTTTGTATAAGAAAAAAGGCGTGAGGGTTATTATGCTAATTTAATCCATGACTTTTTTTACTTTGTTCTTATAGGGCGCCTTTCAATTGACCGGATGGAACGGGCGTGAGAAAAAAGGTGAAAGGAACTAGGAGCGGGTTATGGGTGGGGATTTGTTGAGTTTGTTGAGTCAATTGGGTTCATTGAGTTATTGGGTTTAATTGGTAGGCTTGGGTATCCTCTTTTAATACAAAAATACCGTTTGTCGTTTATCGTTCGGTGTTCGGCGAACCCCAATTTTCATACTTCGGGGCGGTTGGCAAAGGTCTGAGGGTTTTATATAAAAAAACTCCGCACAAACTGTACGGGTTTTTTATCGGTAATAAATTGTTTGGGATAAGAATTTTATTAGTGTTTTTTCCTTGTCCGGGTAGCGGCTAACTCTTAATTCTCAAATTTTCTAAAGTTGGAACCGTTTTAAAGAGATCGCTTTCCGTTGCCTTTCGGTCGAAGGTGTAAGTTACCACAGCCTTTTCACGATGATTGGAAAGACCGATAAGATAGTCGGCAAAGTCAGCCTTTCAGTCTGCCGCTGGTCATTGCGGACAATATAGCGAATAAGAACATTGGTATCCAATCCAATCAAGACGATGCCCCTTTAGCTATTGCCTTATCCATATCAGCCAAGGATAGGGCTTTTTGGGGTTTAGGGACCATCCCCTTCAAACTGGATATCGTTTCCACCACAGGAATGATCTCCAACCTTTCATTGTCAATGACAATAAATTCCAGTTTACTGCCCGGGATAATTTTCAGTCGTCTCCTGGCTTCAGCCGGTAGAGTCACTTGTCCTTTGCTGGTTACCGTGGCAATCATTTCTTACCTCTTCTATATGTTCCTTACTTTTTAACCTTACTTTATCCAAATAAAATATTTTGTCAAGAGAATCCATGTCCGGAGGGGATGGGCGAGAGAAGAAAATAGTGCCCTGAGGGACTGACGATAGGAGGAAGACAGGTCGTCTTCCTCGTTTCCAGCCGTAGTCGTTGGTACAAGGAAAATCCTCATTGCTAAAATTCCGAATGTAGTGTATTGTAGTACAAGAGGTGGGAAATGAGAAACGTATTATCTGTGAGCCTTCCGGGAAATTTGGTGAAAGACCTTAATAGTTTTGCCAAGTCAACAGGAAGGAATAAAAGCGACATTTTAAGAGATTCGTTGGGCAATTACCTTTGGGAAATTAAATTCAAGGAGACCAAGAAACGCCTTTCCGCCAAAGCAAAGAAAGCCGGAATCATAACCGAAGATGATGTTTTTAAAACGGTATCATGAAAGCCGCTTTCGATACTAATGTCCTAGTTGCGGCATTCCTTACCGACGGTTTATGCTCCAAGCCCCTTTTAAGAGCACGCCGCAAGGAATTCTCCTTAATTCTGTGCCCTTATATTTTGCAGGAGTTTCAAAAATTTCTTCAAGCAAAAATTAAGGCCTCAAGCCGGGAAATAGAAATGGCGGTTAAGCTCCTTGAAGAAGGGGCTTTTGAGATAAAGCATCCTTCGATGATTATTGAAAGGACATGCCGAGATATCGATGATGATAATATTCTCAGCTGTGCCTTGGCTTCAGAATCGGAGTATTTGGTGACCGGAGATGATGATTTATTAACACTTCATAAGTATGGAAAAACAAAAATCATCAAACCTCGACAGTTTGAAGATCTTTTTGTCGACAATTAAAAGAATTGCCCAACCACGTTCTTCGGTTATCGGTGGCAAAAAAAGCCTTTCTATCCACGGACCCACACAGACAGAAACTGGGACAATAGCTTATCTCTCGCGGAGCACGCGGAGGCACAGAGATTTTTTTCATTGCGGTTGAGGGACCGCAATGAAAAACACCCCGTAGTCTGATTTCCCTTTCTCAGAAAATCAGACTATAAGTAACACACTCTGCAAACTCTGAAGGCTTGAGCGAAGCGGGCGGGAGAAAAGGGGTTTTGAAGTCAAAATGAAAAATGGAAAGTGCAGTTTGGTCTGTTTGGTCTATTGAGTCTATTGAGTTTGTTGAGTTCATTGCGTTGAGGAGAGAGGAAGAAGGAGAAAGGACAGGAAACACGGGGAAGAATGGATTGATGGAATAATGGAAAAGGCAACAAGGATCAACCCAAACCACTCAAGTAACTCAATAACCCAACTAACTCAAGCAACCCAATAAATTCAACGGTGCCGGGTTCAGATGAATTTACCCTCTTAACAATAAAAAACCCCCCACATAATGCAAGCCTTCCCAATGACCGTCCACATAATAATCCTTCACACTCTCCGTATAACCATTCCTTGCCTCATGTAGATCTCCCTCGACTGGTGTTACAATCGAAGTATTTGGTTCCACACCTACAGGTGGTAGGGAGAAATTTAACCACGCAACCACACTGAGATCATTAGTTGCTTCCAGTCCTGCCTTTGTCGGTGGCAAAAGAGAAGTATTAAAAGACTTTTTAGACACAGAACCAAGGAAGGAGAAACGAAGAAACAAGGTATGGAACGATAGCCTAAAAAATATTGACACTTTATGGTATAAAGTGTACCCTTTGCTCAGAATATAAAAGAATATTTCCCATTGCTGTAAAATTGAGGTGATCTAAATGATAGAGGTAAATGCCAAAAAGGCTCGTGGGCAGTTAAGCTCCTTGCTTAAACAAGTCGAGGAAGGAGAAGAAGTGATCATTTCCCGTAATGGAAAAAGGATTGCCCGGATGGTTTCTTTAATAGAATCCCCCAAGCGACTTCCAAGCTTGAATGATTTCAGGGCAAAGGTCAGAATTAATGGTGAGCCGCTGAGTGGAATCGTGGTGCAATCCCGGAAGGAAGAACGCTATTGATGATGGTATTGAAAAAAGTTCACAATCGTTACGAGCCTATTGAGGCATCATCCTAGGGAGGTAATCGTTGATGGTTTATGTAGATACCAGTCTTCTTGCCGCCTATTATTCCCCTGAACCTTTGAGCGGGAAAGCAGAGGAATTTCTAATTGGTCAGGAGGGGTTGGCCATCAGCAGTCTGACCGAAATTGAGCTTTTTTCAGCCCTTTCAAGAAAGGTGCGGGAGGAAGGACTTCATCAAATGGATGCTAAAAAGATTGCTTCTCGGTTTCTGTCCCATGTGGATGGGAATTTTTTCAAATATCTTACAGTAGAAACCAGACATTATCGACTGGCACGTGATTGGTTGGGGTTGTTCAACACCAGTCTGCGAAGCCTGGATGCCTTGCATTTAGCCGTAGCCTCATCACAAGGATTAGCTGTCGCTACCTCCGATCTTAAATTTTCCCAATCAGCTCGCGCAATGGGTCTGGAAGTTCTGTTGATTTCGTTTGAGGAGCCGAATGCCGAGAAAAGCATTTAAAAGTATCTGTGACCAGGGCTTCAGTCTAATACTCTTCTATATCTATATGGATAGATGAACCTTCATGGCCTTGTCAATCGCTTCTATATCTTCGAGTTCCAGTTTCCCTATGAATTTTATCAACCTCCTTCGATCAAGGGTCCGAATCTGATCGGCCTTAACCTTGGAGTCTTTGGGCAGGTTGCCTTTTCCCTGAGGGATGAAAACCTCAAAAGGGTAAATCTTCTCCAAGTTTTTAGAGGTAACCGTAAGAACGGTCACTGTGCTTGAATACAGGTTATTGACGTCATTGGAAACCACCACCACCGGCCTGGTTTTTGCTATTTCGTTCCCGATTGCCGGATCTAGACCGGCCAGAAAGACATCGCCTCGCTTAATATTCATCCCAGCCCTCCAAGTCGATAATGAAAAAATCTTGCGAAATTTCCCGACCTTCTCCGTTGCGGACTTGGTAGCCTTCCTTCAGTATTTGTTCTTGTCGTTCCCTCCGCATTTTTTTCAATTTTTCTCTCAAGGTCATTGCAATAAATTGACTTTTTTTGCGTGGTTCAACAAATTGATTTAATTCCTCCACTAGTTCATCCGGCAAAGTAATATTCAGCCTGGTGGTCTCCATAATGCACCTCATTTGATGTATTAATAATACATATTAATTTACACATTCAATTAAATTTTATCAAGATAAATTTGGAACACCTTAATAGGAAAAAAAAACGAAGATTGGTGACTGAGCAACCTATGAAAAGAGTTTTATAGTCAAAATGAAAAATGCAAAAGATAAAGTGCAAAATGAAAAAAGGGTAAAGGGGAGGGTGGTGGGTTCATAGTCAGAGAGCTGGGTTCAGAGACCTCAACATATCTTTTCCCCTTGTGCGGCTACTTTTAACCTTGCATCATAGGTCAAAAGCAGCAATTCAGGAAAATGGTCTTGAAGACCCTTGGCAGCAGATAGATGCCAGAGGTCGGCTCCTCCGAGGGGCCATTTATTGGACAGATTCCTGATGATATTCCATTGGGGGATGATAAATAACCGTCTCCAAGGACCATTTTCCAAAACTTCAACTGCTGCATCCACAAGAAGCGCGGCCATGTCTCTTTCGCGCCGAATTCTCGATAAAACCGCAAGCACTTCTGCATAGGATAAATGGGAAAGGAAATGGTGTCCTGATTGACCGGCCCATTTCTGGGCGTTCTGGCTGTGTTCATCTAATAGGAGGGCTGAAAGTACGGCCGAGGCATCCCAGTAGATGACTACCGGTTTTTCTTCCCTTGTCATCGGTCTCTTCCCTCTTGAAGATATCTTTGGGCTAAACCTTCCGGTGCGGGAAGGGGCGGGGGGAGACGTCTTCCGTAATTTTTTGACAAGGGTTCGGTCAACCCTTGTTCTTCCAGGATTCGGATACGATCCTCAAGGGAAAGTTTTTTCTGAGAAAAAGGGATTATTCTCCCTATCGGCTTGCCCCGTTCGGTAATAATGACCTCCTGACCTTCTTTAACTTTTTTCATTACTTTGCTCAAATTAATTTTGGCATCCCGTATTCCAAAGGTTTTCGATAGCATAGTTCGTTCCTTTTTTGGTGACTTTGTAGTTACAATTTTAATGCAGTCTATGTAGTCATCTAGGTCAAGTTATTTAATAAGATAACAGTGAAAGGGAAAAGGGGAAAGGGGAGAGGGGTTGGTTACGGGTTACAAGTTGCGGATTCATTGAAAAGTCTTGGGTTGAGGACTGAGGAGAAAGGATTTTTTACGCCAAATCCAACAAATTACAGTCAGTCAATAAAGGAAACAGACCAAACGACCAGACAGATAAAACAGACCAAACGACCAGACAGATAAAACAGACCAGAAAGACCAAAAAAACGAACAGACCAAAAAAAAACCAGATAGACTCAATTAACTCTAAAAACAAAGCACCTTAATGCTAACAGCCGGCAGATCTTCCAAGAGGGGAAACCCTGGAAATTCCTTTACCTCTGTTCCATTTTGGTCTAATCTGGTCTTTAGGTAATGCTCGGAGACTGAAACGATGCCCGGGCCCGCTGATCCGGACTCCCGGTTATTTCTTTAGCCAAAAAAACTTCATTCGGAGGGTTAAGGTTAAAAGGCCACAGACCAAAGAGGAAGATAAGGATGATGATGGACAAACAAACCAAACTGAGAACCGCATTATTTTTTCTGATAACAGTCATTATCGGCCTGTTGATTTTATTTCCTCTAAAGGCACTTTTGTATTCGGAATCCAAAGGGATGTATTATGAATATTATTCCCATATTCTTTTGATACCCCTGGTGAGCGCCTACTTGCTTTATAACCGTCGCCAAGAAATATGGGAATTCAAGAAAACCGCCATCCCGGTGTCGGGAGTTTTGGTTGGCGTTATTGGTATTATAGGCTACGGGACAGCCTTGGTACAAGATCAAAACATGGGATTCATTAATGCCGTCGCCGGGCAAATCACTGGCTTACTTATTGCCTGGTTGGGAGCCTTCCTGCTTTTCTGGGGGACGGCCGCTTTTCGGCAGGCCCTTTTCCCTTTGCTGTTCCTTTTCTTTATGGTGCCGGTCCCCATGGATCTGATGGACGCCTTTATTTATGCCCTCCAGTGGGGGTCTTCCGAGGCTACAGGGCTGATCTTCAGTGTCCTCGGCACCCCTTATTACCGGGAAGGCTTCATCTTTCAACTGCAGACGGTCACCATCGAAGTAGCCAGGCAGTGCAGCGGCATCCGCTCCACCATGGCCATGGTCATCACCGGTGTCCTGGCCGCCCACCTTTTTTTGCGCGACAACGGGAAGAAGCTGATCCTGATGTTGACCATATTACCAATAACTGTTTTTAAAAACGGCCTAAGGATCGTCATCCTGACGCTTTTGGCCATTCATGTTGACATGCGTTTCCTGACCGACAGCTTTTTGCACCATTCCGGGGGGTTTTTGTTTTATATACCGGGACTTTTAATTTTTGGGGGAATCCTCTTGCTTTTAAGAAGAGTTGAAAAAAGGACTGAGGACTGAGTGCTTAGGATTGAGGGGTGAATTAGATAGAAGACCGGGAATGATTTTAAGGGACATTTTCAAGAATTTGAAAGGAAAGAATTGTGGAAAAGAAAAAAATTGAAAAATTTGAAGATTTGATTGCCTGGCAGAAAGCCCGCGAATTGACAAAAATTATTTACCAAATTACGAACTACGGGAAGTTTTCGACGGATTTTGGGGTAAGGGATCAAATCCGAAGATCAGCCGTTTCCAATATTGCTGAAGGATTCGAGCGGGGAGGTCGGGCGGAATTCCACCAATATTTAGTTATTGCAAAAGGCTCTTGCGCGGAATTAAGATCCCAATTATATGTTGCCTTGGATGCCGGGTATCTTGACATAGTCACCTATCAAAAAGTAAATGCCTTGGCTGAAGAAACAAGCCGTTTGATAGGTGGACTTAGATCAGCAGTCTATCGCCAGAAAACTGTTGATCGTGTAAAGAGAACAAATTAAGATAAGAGGGAAAACATAACAAAAAGAGTTTATTTTGGTATTCGGAATTGAAGAAAACGAACCTTATTCCCGGAGCATAAGGTCTGATGAATAAGTTCTCAGTCCATCGTCCTCAGTCCTAAAAAAATGCTTTCCTATACTTTACTTATATCTTTAGTCGCTGCTTCCCTGGCGGGTCTGATTGCCGCCCTGGCCCTGTATCGCGATCCCCACAACTTGGTACACAAGATATTGGCCGCTGGGATGGTGGTTCTGGCTGTTGACGCAATCTTGACCTTCCTGAGCAGGGGGGCTTCCGAGCCTATGGGCATGATCGCCTGGCGGCAATGGCTTTACCTGGTTTCTGCTTTTCTTCCGGCCTTGTGGCTGGCCTTCGGTCTCAGCTATGCCCGTGCCGATCACCGGGAAAATCTGTTGCGCTGGAAATGGACCCTGGGCCTCGTCTTGGTCATCCCTCTGGTGCTGGCTGGCATTTATCGGGATGCTCTTTTTGCCGGGCCGCCGGTTTGGATTCCCGACACCGGGTGGGTCATTCCCTTGGGATGGGCAGGTTACGCCTTTAATCTGTTCCTACTCATTACCTTTATTATGATTCTTCTCGATTTGGAAAAGACCCTACGGGGTTCGCGCGGGGTCATGCGCTGGCAGATCAAGTTTACTGTCCTGGGTCTGATCGCCCTTTTCGGAGCACGGATATTCACTTCCAGCCAGAATATTCTTTATCGCTCCGATAACCTGGACTTGGCGCTGGTCAACAACGGGGCACTTATTATCGCCGGGGTGTTGATTCTTCGGTCGTTGTTTCGGACCAAATTCTTCAGTGCTGAGCTCTATGTTTCCCAAAAGATTCTCTACAACTCGCTGACCCTGCTGATTATCGGCATTTACTTCATCGCCGTCAGTCTTTTGGCCAAGCTTTCGACCTACTGGTTCCTCGGCCGGACCTTACCCCTCCAGGCCTTTTTCCTACTGGTGGCCCTGGTAGGTTTAACGATCCTCATTTTTTCCGACCGGCTTCGCCGCAAAACCAAGCTTTTTATCAGCCGTAATTTCCAACGCCCCCTTTACGACTATCGTAAGGAATGGATCCGTTTCACCCAGGAGACCACGGCGGTTCGAAATGTCCAGGATCTTTGTCAGGCTGTAACCCGAATGGTTTCTGATATCCTCCATTTCCTTTCCGTAACCATCTGGTTGGTGGACGAAGCAGGTGGAAGGCTGGTTCTGGGCGGTTCCACAGCGATTACCCAACAGGAGGCCGATTCTCTGAGACCCTTCGAAAAGGCACAGAAAGAATTAATCGAGGCTATGGCTATGGAAGTGGATCCGGTGGATTTTGACAGCGCTTCGACTTCCTGGTCCATCAGCATCCCGGAATTAGACCTGGAATTTTTGAAGGCGGCTCGAATCCGCTATGTGGTGACTCTTCGAGCCGGAGAAACCTTGATCGGGTTGTTGACCTTGGATCAAAGAGTAGCCGAAGATCTATTGACCCTGGAGGACTTCGACCTCATTAAGACCATCGCCGATCAGACTTCCGCCGGATTGAACCAGTTAAGATTGGCCGAAAAGGTCCAGAAGACCCGGGAGATGGAGGCCTTTCAAACCATGTCCACCTTTTTCATCCATGACCTGAAAAATGTGGCCTCCCGTCTTTCACTGACCATGCAGAATCTGCCGGTACATTTTAACAATCCCGAGTTCCGGCAAGATGCCCTGCAAAGCATCGGCCAGAGTCTGGAAAAGATCAACGGATTATGCAGCCGCCTATCCTCCTTGCGGGAAAAACTGGAGGTGCATCTGAAAGAAGCTGATCTGAACGAAATGGTAAAAAAGAATCTATCTGAATTTGAAGGAGCGTTGCAAGCCCGCCTGATCCAGGACTTTACCCCACTTCCCAGAATTCCATTGGACCTGGAGCAGATTTCCAAGGTCCTGACCAACCTGGTCTTAAATGCCAATGAAGCCCTAACTCCCGGGAATGCCGGCGGCGAAATCCGGGTGGCCACTCGCCTTTTGAATAATTGGGTCGAGTTTTCGGTTAGTGACAATGGTCTGGGCATGTCCCGGGAAATGATAGAGCGCTCCCTTTTCCTGCCTTTCCGGACCACCAAGAAGCAAGGCATGGGCATCGGCCTTTTTCAGAGTAAGATGATTGTCGAAGCCCACCACGGACGCATCGAGGTGGAAAGCGAGGAGGGAAAGGGGACGACGTTCAGGGTGTTGCTGCCGACCTATAATAAAAGGGGGTAGGGTATAGGGTGTAAGGGGTAGGGTGGATACTTAATATGGGTTTTAGGGGGTAGGGTGTTAGCTAGAGATAGGAAGCGAAAAAATGAGGGCAAAAAATGGAGAGTTATAAGGAGTTGATCGCTTAATCAAAAAGGTTATCAATTATCCCTTCAGGTTTATGAGATTACAAAAAGATTTCCGAAAGAAGAGATTTATGGAATAATTTCTCAAATGAGGAGGAGCGCCGTTTCGATACCCTGTAACATCGTGGAAGGATATCGACGAGGACACAGAAAGGAACATATACAATTCCTTTATATGTCTTATGGGTCTTGCAGTGAATTGGAGACCCTCCTTTCTTTATCTAAAAATCTTGGCTTTTTAGAACAGCACTTTTTTGATAAGATTTATTCCTTACAAGAAGAAACTTCGAACTTATTGAAAAGTTTAATTGTATCCTTATCCCGGAAGTGATTTAGTTAGAACCCCCGGATTGAAAGGAAAAGAATATGCCGGAAGAATCACCCCCTCCCACCATCCCCCTCCCCCCTATTCAGAAGCCGCGTCTTCTTATCGTTGAAGATGATGAATCCATTCGCACCCAAATGAAGTGGGCCCTGATGCAGGACTACGATGTCTTTCTATCCGAAGACCGGGCCAGGGCTTTAGATCTTTTGCGTTTGGAAAAGCCCGCCGTAGTAACTTTGGACCTCGGACTGCCACCAACCCCGGCGGATGTGACCGAAGGCTTTGCTGCTTTGGCTGATATCCTGGCTGAGGACAATCTGGTCAAGGTGATTATTATTACCGGACAAGGGGAAAAGGACAACGCGCTGAAAGCCGTGGCCGAGGGGGCCTACGATTTCTTTATCAAACCCATACAGCTTGACGAACTTAAGGTGGTTATTAGACGGGCCTTTTACGTTTCCCGTCTGGAACGCGAGAACCGGGTCTTACAGCAACAGGGGGCCGGACAGCCCTTTGCCGAAATGCTGGGCCGCAGCCCGCAGATGGAGGAGGTCATTACCACCATCCGCAAGGTGGCCACTACGGATGTTTCGGTGCTGATCAATGGTGAGAGCGGAACCGGTAAGGAATTAGTGGCCCGGGCCATTCATCAACATAGCAACAGGAGCAGCGGGCCGTTTGTAGTGATTAACTGTGGGGCAATCCCGGAGAACCTTCTGGAAAGTGAATTGTTCGGCCACGAGAAGGGCTCCTTCACCGGTGCCCATATACAGCGCAAGGGTTTAATCGAGATGGCCCAGGGAGGAACCTTATTTCTAGATGAGATCGGGGAATTACCGCTGGGCCTGCAGGTCAAGCTCCTGCGTTTCCTTCAAGAACAGACCATTGAACGCGTCGGTGGAAGGGTCCAGATTGCCATAAATGCTCGGGTGTTGGCTGCCACCAACCTGGACCTCCAAAAGGCTGTGGCCGAGGGTCGCTTCCGTGAGGACCTTTATTTTCGGCTGGGAGTGATTTCCATTGCCCTACCGCCCTTACGGGATCGGGAAGGTGACCTGATACTGCTGGCTAATGCTTTTCTGCATCGATATGTCCAGGAAACCAGAAAGAAAATAACCGGTTTCACTCAACAGGCCGTCAGGGCGATGGGCCAATATGCGTGGCCGGGGAACATCCGGGAGCTGGAAAACCGAATCAAGCGGGCGGTGGTCATGGCTGATGGAGCCAAGATTAATCCACTGGACCTGGAACTGGAAACAGCCAAGGGTAAATATTACGGTCTTACTCTGAAAGATGCCCGGGAGGCTGTGGAAAAAGAACTGATTTTGAAGGCTCTGCAAAGGAATAAGGGGAAGGTGACCCAAACAGCCGATGAGCTGGGCATCAGCCGCCCTACCTTATATGAGCTTATGGAGAAGCTGGGGATTTCGAAATAAGCATGGATATAGTAAAAAGGACTGGGGACTGAGTTATACTTAAGTCAAATTTCAAATTGCAAAGGGTAAAGGGCAAAATTAAAAATTTAAATGTTTTTGATGGATTCGGTGAAAAATCGGATGGAGGGGATGAAAAGATGGAATAATGGAAGGATGAAAAAATGATAGGAATCAATTTTTGTCGGGATTTCTTACAAAAACGAAAATTGATGTAAAATATAATAAAAATAAATAGTTATATAAAATAAGGCTTAAATGAAACTTCAATGTGTCGGAATATCTTACAAATAATATTTATGAAAATTCATCTTTGGAATAAGACTTACTGAGAAGAAATATTTTTCATTAAGTAAATCAGCTAATTAGGACATATAAAAACATGATATTTAACTTTTTTCTATTATGGCATAATTATTGCTTTTATAATTTTATAACAAAAAAATAACTCTGAGGTGATACAAATGAAAAAATTCTTGATTATTATTTTTTTTATGATGTCGGCATGTTTGATATTCGTACCGGCGACAATGGCGCTTACAATTAGCGACGGTGACTTGGTTCAGGTTCAATCTTACAACCCAAACGATATGGCCGGAATATTTATCTTTAATGTGAAAAATAATGGTGGCAGTCCGCTGGGGACCTATGATACGTTTTGTATTCAGGAGACTGTTTATATTTACCCTGGCACTTGGTACCAAGTAGAACTATCAGATTATGTTGGTAAAAATCCAAATAATAGCGGCGATAAGCTAAACGGGGCGGTTGACTATCTCTTTTATCGGTACAAGTCCGGGGCCTATGATACGCCATTTGCTGGCTCTTATTCTAACCAGGCTGATTTTCAAAAGCTTCTCTGGAGTCTACAAGGGACAGGTGATCCATTTTCGTCAACAGGAACGCTCTGGGCCAGTGATTTGGGAATTTATACAAGTGACTCCTCTCTACATCATCCCTGGGGGACCGAAGTTATTAACCTTTACACTGAAAATACTAACGGGGGATACACGGAAATTCAAAACCAACTATACAATCAGGTTCCAGAGCCCATGACTTTGCTGCTTCTTGGTTTTGGTCTTATTGGTGTTGCTGGTCTCAGGAGGAGGCTGAAAGCTTAAGGTAAAAATAGGCTGCCGGCTTAAATTACAATATAAAGAAAAATGCCAATTGAAAAAAGCCGCTCTTGGGAGCGGCTTTTTTATTTGGTGCGCCCGAAAAGGGGAAGTGTTTGCCTGACGGCAAGGGTTGTCACCTTGAGGTTGGATCTGAAGGAAGCCGCAGACAAAGCAATATTCTACCCGATTCCAGTAGACCCCGCTGATTTGGAGATAGTGTTTTTCTTCAGGCCCTCCATTTATTTTAATCCTTAGGTCGACTTTTTGGTTTGTGTGACTTGTTGAAAAAATGGTAAACTCCCAAGAAGAAAAAAACCGTCGCAGAAATCAAATTGAAGATGATCTAAGAGCCACGAGGGCGGTTCTGCGATCGAGGGGAAGAAGAATTGAGTAAAAGGGTTTTATATCCGGTCGTTTTTATTGCCGGATTATTAATTGTATTATTCTTCTTATCCCCACCTATTTTGAATAGGGCGGGTGATTTTTTAGCTCCCATGAGTAATGGAAAGGCGGAGGTCATTATTTTAGAGGGAACCGAGACCATAAAAAATGGCGCAGTCCAAGAAGGAATAGAGCTTTTGAGAACCAGCCAGGCTAAGTGTTTGGTAATTGTGTTACACATCAGCAAAAAGGAGGGTCAACTTTTTGCTATCCAAGAAGAATATCCAAAATTATTGAAGGAAAAATTTAAAGCACTGGGACTAAAAGAAAAACAACTGAAAATACTCTTCGTTCCTATTAACGACAATCCTATAACCTTAACCGAGGCCAGGTTTGTTGTCGGGATCCTGGCCAAGGAAGGTTTTCGCCATGCTATATTGCTCTCCGAAGGATTTCACGCCCGCAGAAGCTGGTCGGTTTACAGGCAGGAAGGGAAGCGATTCAATATCTCAGTTATGTCTTACCCATTTTTCATTGATTTCAGAAAAGAAAACTGGTGGCACCAAAAAGAAGGTATTCGGGATTTTGTTGAGGAGGTTACCAAGCTCGTATATTACTTGGGTTGCAGGTATATTTCGATAGGGTCTGTCCTAACCTCAAAATGAAATTTGGACAACTGCCCTTCCATACTTGGAACGATGTCTTTTCCACCATTAACACCATACCTTTCCTAAGATAATACCGAGTATAATCCAGATGGGGATTGAAATAATGATTGCCCAGGCAATACCGGTTAGTCTTTTAATCGATCTTTCCAGTTTTTTGGTATGCAGGGCCCTCTCCACCTTGATCCGCACTTCGTCAAGTTGAACGGGCTTGGCGATATAATCATAGGCGCCATGTTTTA
The DNA here is from genome assembly GCA_963790475.1 of uncultured delta proteobacterium. Lineage (GTDB taxonomy): Bacteria > Desulfobacterota > RBG-13-43-22 > RBG-13-43-22 > RBG-13-43-22 > RBG-13-43-22. Next base: position 242,702 of record CAWBOS010000006.1, read on the forward strand.
TGACTTCGATGGCCGTCTCAATTGTCGGATAGCCGGTAATGAGGAGGAAAGGTATTTTTAATTTCTGAGACCTGACCTGTTTGAGCAATTCAAGACCATCCATGTCGGGCATAACAAGGTCGGAGATGATGCAGTCGATATCATTTTGGCTGAGTTTGCCTAAAGCCTCAGCACCATTTGAGGCAAACTTGACTTCGTAACCAAGGTGTTGAAAGTAATCTACCAGAAGTTTTTGGATTTGTTCGTCATCATCTACGATAAGAATTCGTTTCATGAATGTCGTAACTCCCCTTTTTTATAAAGTCTTATGGTGTCATAATCTAGATAGGTTTCAAGAAAAAAACGAAAAAACCAGGAGAAAGGACCACGAAATTTTGAGATCTAAAAGGGTTAAAAAAAATTTATTCACAAGGTTCAACTCCAAGGCTGTAATAAAATACGCCTTGATCATCATTCGCTGATCTCAAGAGAATAATGCCCCCCTCTTCTAACTTTCCCTTCCTTACCGAAGAGATCGATAAATATTCTTTCTTTTTGATATATTCAGTTAGGGAAAAAATATTTCAGGGATAACTTTATAACCGAATGTTTCAATTTCCAAAACAGAGCGGTTATCTAACGCGAATTCACTGGAAAATATTTTTTGAGAAAAATAATTACCGGGGTAAATTAGATCTTTCCTGTCTAAGCTGATCAATTAAAAGTAAATATATCTACAGGTTAATTTGGAAAAATATAGAATAGGGACAGAGATAGTGTCAAGGAGAAAAAGTGGAAAAAGATAGCCGGGGACAAAAAGCAAGGTTAACGAACAAGGCAATACTGGCAGGGTTAATTATTGTAAGGTAGGGACCTCGTCGGCTTCTTTGGCTTTTACCAGCATAGATATTAAGAAAACCCCCAAACTGCATCCCACAAATAACCCAAAGATAAAAAGAAACATAATGCCTCCTGGCTTTACAGGAAGTTTTGAACAACCCTTCCTTTTGCCATTCTCTTTGTCAGACTCACATCATAACCCTTAAAATACAAAAGGTTTTCGGTAGATAAAGCTGCCTTTGACCGGATCGTTTTCCTTGACCTTGGATAAAATTGAATGTTTTTCAAGGTCCTGACAATAAGGGTTTGTTAAAATAAAAAGCAAAAATAGTACCATTTGGGACCATTATTTTTTAACTATATGTTTTTATTCTATTATAATAATTTTTTACCCAAAACAGAAGGCAATAATAACAAAAAGCTGTATGAAATTTCAGACATTATTCTGCATAGAATGCAGGTTTTTCTTTTAAGTAAAACACCATCTTGCCAAGGTCTAAAACAGGTCTTTCATCTTTCTTAAATCAAAATTATTTCAAAGCCCTAAAGTGATACCTGTTTTCTTTCTTAAAATAAAATGGTATAAAAATCTATAAATTTTATCTCTAAGGAGAAACAATGATGAGATCTTATTTTGGTAAATGGGTCAAAGTGCCCTTTTGGATTCTGATCGGCCTTATCCTGATCGGTTTTATGGGCTGCAGCAAAGAAGCCAAGATGGAACGTCATTGGAAGAAAGGGGAGAACTACTTCACTCAGAATAAGTTTAATGAGGCCGTCATCGAATATAAAAATGTTCTTCAGCTTAATCCGAAGAATGCCCAGGCCCATTATAAACTGGGGCTTGCTTACTTAAGGACGAATAATTTCAAGGGAGCCTTTTCTGAATTTTCCCAGGCCGTGGATCTGAATCCGAATTTTATTGATGCCCGGCTCCAGTTAGGGACCCTCTATTTACTAACCCGGGATATCCCCAAAGCCAGGGAGCAAATAAAAAAAATATCCTTGAAAGAGCCGGATAATCCTTCGGCCCTTCTCTTGAACAGCTCCATTTACGCCCTGGAAAAGGACCTTGATAAGGCCATTGCCGAAGCCCGGAAGGCCATTGAGAAGGACCCCAAAAAGATTGAGGCCTATCTCCAATTGGCCGCTTTATATATCCTTAACAAAGACATGACCAAGGCCGAACAAACCTATAAGGAGGCCATCAAGACCGACGAAAAATCCATAAAAGCCCGGTATGCACTGGCCGGATTATATAGCCGGACCGGCAAGAATGAATTGGCTGAGGCAGAACTCATCAAAGTCACCCAGATTTTTCCTAAAGATACCGGGGCGGCGATCACTTTAGGCAACTTTTATGCCTCGGTCAAAAGGAACGAAGATGCGGAAAAGCAATTTTTAAAGGCGATTGAACTGGATTCCAATAATATTCCTTCCCGGCTCCATCTGGGGGACTTTTACCTGGCCTGGACCAAGAAAGACAAGGCCCTGGAAACCTATCAAAAGGCCATGGATATGGACTCCAGGAATATCCCTTCCCGAATTCGGGTAGCTGAGATCTATTTAGCGGAAAAGAAATACGATAAGGCATCGGAATTGATAGAAAAGATACTGAAAATCAATTCCAAAAGTCAGGAGGGGATCTTTCTAAAAGGAAGACTGTACCTGGCTAAAGGGGAATTTGATAAAGCTTTGGCCCTGCTCCAGTCCTATCTCAAGGAATATCCCAAATCCTCCATGGGTCATTATTTCTTAGGGTTGGCCTATATGGGGAACAAGGATAGTTTGCAGGCCAAGAGCGAAGTGACTGAAGCGGTAAAGTTAAACCCCGGAGACGTGAGGGCCCGGTTACTGCTGGCGGACCTTCACTTCCGGGCCAGGGCCTATGATCTGGCCATTGAACAGTCCCAGGAAATCTTGAAAATTAACCCGAATATCTTTCAAGCCCACCTGATGTTGAGCCAGGCCTATCTCCTGAAAGGAGATGCCCTCAAGTCAGAAAAGGCCTGTGAAGAAGTAATTCGTATCGTACCCAAGAATCCGATAGGATATTATCAGCTGGCCCGTACCCTGTTGGCCCAGAAAAAGGAAAAAGAAGCTTTGATCCAATCGGAGAAGGCCCTAACTCTTCAACCTAATTATGTGGAAGCCCTTGGCTTGGTGGTGGGGGTTTACCTAAAACAAAAAGACACCCAGAAGGCCGTTACCCGGGTGGAGACTCAAATCCAGCAGAACCCCAAAAACGCCTATTTTTATCAGATGCTGGCCAATCTGGAGGAGGTCAAAAAAGATACGGCCAAGGCGGAAACCTTATATAAAAAGGCCATAGATATAAATCCCAATATCACGGCCTTTCATATTGCCCTGGGGAATTTTTATGCCCGTTATAAAATGTCGGATAAGGCCGTTAAGGAATTGAACACAGCCATCCAACAAAACCCCAACTCGTTACAGGCTATGATGACCCTGGGCATAATTTATGACTCCCAGAAAAATTATGATAAGGCCGTTGAATATTATCAAAAGGCCTTAAAGATCAATCCCAAGTTTGCCCCGGCGGCCAATAACCTGGCTTTTCGTTATGCCGAAAAGGGAGATAAGATCGATGAGGCCCTCAATCTGGTCCAGATGGCCAAAGAGCAGTTCCCTGATGACCCTAATATTGCCGATACCCTGGGATGGGTCTATTACAAAAAGAATGTCTTTACCCGGGCTATCGTCCATTTTAAGGAGGCCTTGGAAAAGGAAAAGGATAATCCAATTATTCATTATCATTTAGGTCTGGCTTATTTTAAAAACAATGACAAGGATCAGGCCCGGAAGGAATTGAAAAAGGCCCTGGAATTGGACCCCAAATTCTCAGGGTTCGAAGAGGCCATGTCCGTACTGGAAAAGATCAGGTAGGGACTTGAAAAAGAGAATATCAACATAGAAACTTGACAAAGGAAGACTAATCACTACTGTAACAGGAGGTTTGAGAAAAGTCCTCCTTTTTCCCAATTTCTGAGTTAGGATAAAGTCCTTACCTCGAAATACTATAGGCAATCCTTTGAGTAATCCCGCCAAAAGGCGGGATCGGCTTCCTTGAACTTGAACAAAATTGAACCTTTTTCGAAGCTCTCATAATATCATAAATGATGCGGCTGACTATTTTTTGGCGATTAATTATCGGTTATCTGATAATCTTTATTTTGGTGATGATGGTCGGAGTCTATGCCATTATCCAACTCAGACAGTTTAATACGGTCACTCGATACATTCTGAACGTTGATAATCGAATTCTGGAATACGAAAAAAAACTGTTGGATTTGACACTCTCTCAGCATCGATTCCTGAAAAAGTATATCATCACCAGAGATCAAAACCTCTATAATCAGTTTTTTTCAGCGAAAGAAGCATTTTCCAGGAATCTGGATATGGCCTTCGCTGTTTCCGATACCCCCGTCCATCAGGATATCCTGACAAAAATCAGGGCATACCAAAACCGTTATCAATCTCTGGTACGGAAAGAAAATGACCTAATCCAGTCCAAGGAAATCTATTCCAAGAAAGAATACGAAAAAGAAAAAGAAAGACTGATCGATGGTATCCTAAAAGAATTAGAACTATTGGAGATTCGAGTTCAACAAGATGCCCATCAACGGATGAAGGAACAGGGGGAGGCCGGAGATTCCGCCCGTTATATCGCTGTAATCCTGGCCTCGCTCGCCTTGGGTTCGGTCGTTATCATATCTTTTCTTATAACCAGAAGCATCACTCGACCTTTGGGTTTGCTGAGACTGAAAACCCGAGAGATATCCGAAGGAGTTTTTAAGAGTAATTTGAAGATTTCTTCTTCCCCGGAGATTTCTGAGTTGGCCCAGGCCTTTAATTTGATGGTTCATCGCCTCAGTACCCTGGAAAAAATGAAATCCGATTTTTTTTCCACTATGTCTCACGAACTGCGGACCCCGCTGACTTCCATTAAAGAAGGGATTGCCCTCCTACAGGAGGAGGCGGCCGGGCCGATTACCGAAAAACAAAAAAAGCTTCTGGCCATTGTTGCCCAGGAAAGCCGTCGGTTGATTGACTTGGTTAATTCCTCCCTGGACCTGTCCAAGATGGAGGCGGGGATGATGATCTATCGCTTTGAACAGGCCGATTTTGTTTTCCTGATCGATAAGGTGATCGTGGAGATGGGCCCTCTGGTGCAAGCTAAGAAAATTAGACTGGAGGCAGAGGTCAAGACAAAGTTGCCAAGGATTAAAATGGACCAGGAGAGGATCCTGCAAGTGCTTCGTAATCTGATTGGAAACGCGGTGAAATTCACTCCTGAAGGGGGGCGCATAGCGGTTTTCGCCGGTCTTGCCGGCCAAAGCGTCAAGGTGGCCGTGAGAGACACCGGCCCCGGGATCCCGGAAAATGATCTTGCTACTATTTTTAACAAATTTCACCAGGTAACGCCGGAAAAATCTTATCAGATTAAAGGATCCGGATTAGGTCTGGCGATAGTCAAACACATCATTATTTCACATGGCGGTAGGGTATGGGCAGAAAGCAAATTAGGGCAAGGAAGCACTTTTTATTTTGTTTTGCCGGCTTGATTTTTCTATTCCTCAACGGGTGTGCATTCTTGGATAAAATTCGGGAACCGGATCAGCCGGCAATCTCCCGGGCGGAAAAGGAAAAAACCTTAAGAAGGGAAGCGGCCATTGCCGAAGAGAAAAAAAGGGAAGAGACGGCCAGAGCCCATCTCCTCAAGGGGCGGAAACTTTTTGCCTATGGGGATTTTGAAGGATCGTATTGGGAAAATTATACAATAATCACTTTTTTTCAGGGCCAGTCCTCGATGGAGGAGGCTATTTTTATGCTTGGCTTGATCTATAGCCATCCAGGCAACCCCAATAAAGATCTTAGCAGGTCCCTTGACTTTATGAAAAGGGTGGTTAAAGAATATCCAAACAGCTTTTTCGGGCAAGAGGCCAAAGCCTGGATAAACATTCTCCTAGTGAATGAAAAAGTAGGCAAAGAAAATGAAAAATTGGTGAAAGAAAATGAAAAATTGATAAAAGAACATGAGAAATTGATGAAAGAACATGAGAGAATGTCCAAGATGTTGGAAGAGTATAAACAGGTGGATATCGAGATAGAAGATAAAAAGAGAGAGAAAGGAAGATAATAGAGTCCATGTTTTTGGGAAATATTTTGGTGGTGGATGATGACCTAAACCTTCTGGAATTGGTGAAAATGAGGCTTGAATCGGCCAATTATGAGGTTACGGCGGCCTCAATCGAAGAAGAAGCCCTCGGTGCTCTCAAGGAGCGGGTTTTTGATCTGGCCATCGTAGACCTTCAATTGGCCAATCAGGACGGGATATCCCTGATGGAGGCCTTTCATCAGATCATACCGGATATGCCGGTGGTGATCCTTACGGCCCATGGAAGTATCGAAAGTGCTGTGGAGGCTATGAAGAAAGGGGCCTACAGCTACCTCACCAAGCCCTTTGACGCCCAAGAGCTGCTGCTGCAGATCAGAATAGCTTTGGAGAACCGCAGGCTCACCTCCGAGGTAAAAAGGTTGGAAACCCTATTAGAAGAGCATTTTGGTTTTTCAAATATTGTGGCCCGGAGCGAGAAGATGCGCTCCATTCTTGATGGGGTTTCTCAGATTGCCAAAACCGAGTCGACCGTTTATATCCATGGAGAAAGCGGAACAGGAAAGGAACTCATTGCCAAGGCCATCCATATGGCCAGCGAAAGGGAAAACAAGGCCTTTGTGGCCATCAATTGCGCCGCCCTCCCCGAAGGGTTATTGGAGAGCAGGCTTTTTGGCCATGAAAAAGGGGCCTTTACCGGGGCGGTGAAGAGTACTAAAGGCCTTTTTACCCAGGCCCACGGAGGCACCATTTTCCTCGATGAGATCGGGGACATGCCCCTTGGAATTCAAGCCACGCTTTTGAGGGTTCTTCAGGAACGACAGTTTTACCCAGTGGGCAGCGAGAAGGTGGTTGAAGTCGATGTCCGGGTGATCGTGGCCACCAACAAGGATCTGGAAACCATGGTCAAACAGGGTCTTTTCCGGGAAGACCTCTATTACAGGATCCACGTCATTCCTATTTTTCTGCCTCCTTTACGGGAACGAAAAGAGGATATCCCTCTGTTGGTCGAGCATTTTCGGGAAAAATATAACCGGCAAATGAATAAAGAGGTCAAGGGATTGAGCCAGTCGGCTTTGCAAAAAATGATGCTTTATGATTGGCCGGGAAATGTGAGGGAACTGGAAAATACGTTAGAGTACGCTGTGGCCATAACCCAACAGGATATCATCCCTGAAGAAATTATTCTTCAACAGACTAAGGGTGTTGTTGCCGCAACCCCGGTTTTGCAGCCCCTCAAGGAGGCCAGGAACGCTTATGAGAAAAATTATCTGATTCAACTCCTGGAAATCTGCAAAGGGAATATAAGTAATGCTGCCAAACTTGCCGGAAAGTACCGCGCCGACTTCTACGATCTCCTTAAAAAACATGACCTGAAGGCGGAAGATTTTAAGAATAGCGATTGACCGGAAGGTCATTTCCCAATGTCGGATAAAAAAAGGCCGTATCGGTAGACATGGCCTTTCCTTTTTACTGTTTTTCAAATCTTATTCTACGGTAATCTTGATTTGTTTTTCCTTGGCCTTTTCACTCTTGGGAAGTGAAATGGTCAGGACTCCTTCTTTATGAGAGGCCTTTACATTTTTGGTATCCACATCGGTGGTCAGTCGGATACTCCTGGAAAACGAACCGTACCGCCGTTCGATCAAGTGATAGGACTCGTCTTTTTCTTCTTTTTCCTGCTTCTTTTCCCCTTTAATGGTCAGCATATCCCCGCTGATGGTTACTTCCACTTCTTTGGAACTTAATCCGGGAATTTCAGCGGTGACCACTATGTTTTCTTTTGTTTCCTTGACATCTAAAGCTGGCACCCAAGCCGCTTCGGATAGAATCGGGAAACCGGAATCTCCGAAAAATCGACCCCACAAGTCATCCATCTCTTTTCTTAACTTGGACAAAGTCTTTGTTCTTTCCCAGGGAACAAGCTCAAACATGGTCACACCCCTTTTTGTTTTTTTTGTTCATAAATCGAAGCACGAAATATTTTATATTTAGGTAATCATTTCTTGGCGTTTTGTCAAGATAGGGCCCACAACCCAATATGAACCGTGACTATTTTCCAAATAAGGACAGTTGTTTTTTCTTGGGTTTCAGCGGGTGTTTGGTCCCCCGGATTTCAATCTGTTTTTTTAAGAGGGGTTCAATGTTTTCTAAAAACGGAGAAGGGGATTGAACCCAGTTCCGGCCGAACAGGGTCCGTTTTCTGGCCCAGGTTAAAATCACTTTTTCTTTAGCCCGGGTCAAGCCTACATAAAATAGACGCCGTTCTTCTTCCGGATCCGATTGCTTAAGTAAAGAAAGGGGGAGAAGATTTTCCTCACAGCCGGCAATGAATACTATGGGAAACTCAAGACCTTTAGCGGCATGAAGGGTCAGTAGTTTGACGGTTTCCTGATCCGGTTCATAAGTGTCCAAACCGGTTTGTATTGAAAGTTCCTCTATAAATTCTTTCAAGGACCCTCTAAAGGCTGCCGCCCAGAGGCGAAGTTTTTTGATTGCTTCTTCCCCTTCCGCCGAAGCCGGGTGTTTTTCAGAAGGGTTTGTAAAAATTACTTTTCCCAAAGCCGCCAGCGGTGAAATATCCCAGGAAGGAAGGGATTTGAGGAGGGTCAATAAGGCTCGAATTTCCGGTCGTTCCACCCAGTGCACTTCCTGAATTTTTTTAAAGGGGATTCCTTTTTTGGAAAAGATACCGGCCAAAACCTCTCCCTGGGCATGAAGCCGGTAAAGGACGGCAAAGTCGGCAAAGCTCCTGGGCTGGTTATGCCGGAAATCGGAAAATGAATCCATTCCTTTGGATGACAGGCTCAGGCCTCCCATTTCTTCTTCAATAATCCGGGATATATATTCCCCTTCTTCTTCGGCAGAAGGCAGGGCAATGACATTCAAGGAGGGCTCCCCTTTAAGGCTGGAGATTAGCCTGACCGGGCTCTTGCAGATCGTTCCTTCAATAACCTGCGAGGAAGCAGCCAGAACAGTCTGATTCAACCGAAAGGTCTCTTCAAGGGTAACTTCCGTCAAAGAGGGGTTTTCCTGTTGGAGACGGGGGAAAAACTCAGCGCTTGCCCCCCGGAAGCCATAAATGGCCTGGTTGGGGTCTCCAATAACCATCCATTCTCCATCCTTTCGGGTCAATAATTCGAAGAGACGGTATTGGGAAGGATTAATGTCCTGAAATTCATCAATGAATACATAGGGAAAATGGGCCTGAAGGTCTGCTCTGAGGTCAGGACTTCCTTCCAAAAGAGTGACGGCCTGAATGAGGAGTTCATCAAAATCCCAAAATAGGCCAGCGCCAAGTTTTTCCTGAAAGGCTTGATAACAAGAGGGCCAATTGGGATAGGTTTCCCAAGGGGGCGGTGTTTCTGGTGAATCCGGCAGGATGAGGGCATTTTTAGCCCAGGAGATGCGGCGGCCCAATTCTTTCAAAGAGGGGATTGGGAAGTCCGGGAAATATTGCCGGACCGTTTCTCGGAGTAACGCCAAGGCTTCATTTTCGGACAGTAATTGATAAGGAGTAGAAAGGTTCTCCCGCAGAAAGCGGAAACAAAACCCATGAAATGTGGAAATCCAAGGGGGGGAAAATTGGTCGATCTCTTGGCCAAGTTGATCTATCCGAGACCGCATCTCCTCAGCGGCTTTGTTGGTAAAGGTGACGGCCAGTATTTGATCAGAGCGGGCGATCCTGCTTGCAATCAGGTGGGCAACGCGATAGGTCAGGGTTCTGGTCTTCCCGGTCCCGGGTCCGGCCAAAACGATCAAGGGGCCTCCCTGATGTCTGACCACTTTCTCTTGTGAGGGTGTCAGGGACGAAAGATCCATAAAAAAAGAACAGGTCGGGGTTTTCCTGACCTGTCCCAAATAAAAAACTAACCGGAAAGGCTAAACTTCTTTTACGGTAATAGCCCCGGCTTCACAAACTTCAACACAGCTTTCGCAGCCCAGACATTCGTCCATATTAACGGGTACGGCTTTGTTGTCCTGAAGCTCAAAAACACTCACCGGGCAGGTATCCACGCAATTGGAATCTCCTGTGCATTTATCGGCGTCAACCGTTACTTCAAACATTGATTCTTCCTCCTTGTATTAGAGATAATTTTTCACCAAAAACCAAGGGTTACAAGTCCTTGGGATTATCTTGGGGTGGATTTAAGGTAGTAAGCCTTCAAATAATCCGGCAGCTTAGAATATTTTTCTCCAAAGGTCAAACAATTTTTTCACCGGAGGAATACTCCGGGCAGACAGGTAAAAAAACATGAAGAACCAATAAGAGTTAGAGCTTATCATAAGTCTATTTTGCCCAACTCACAGATATAACCATTAGCCCGGAGGAGTTAAAAAGATTGACCGAATTTGCCCCTGTGGTAGATAATGGGACTAACGAAAACCCAAAGGAGGTGCCTTGATGCTGGATAAAATGGAAGCCCTTCGCTATGACCGGCAAATCATGATTAACCATTTTGGGGATGAAGGACAGGAAAAATTAAGAAAAAGCCGGGTCCTGATTGCCGGGGCGGGTGGTCTGGGATCGGCGGCCGCCTATTATTTAACCGCTGCCGGAGTGGGCGCACTTAGGATCGTGGACAAGGATAGGGTGGATCTCAGCAACCTAAACCGACAGATCCTCCACTGGGAACCGGACGTTGACCGGCTCAAGGTGGAATCGGCCAAGGAAAAACTATCCAAACTTAACTCATGGATTGACCTGGATATGCGGAAAGACGATATTAACGAGGAGACGCTTCCTCAATTGATGGAGGGGTGCGACTTGGTCCTGGACGGCCTGGATAATTTTCCGACCCGTTATTTGATCAACCAACAAATATTACGCCAGGGGATCCCTTTTATCTATGGAGGTATCCTGGGCATGATGGGCATGGCTACAATGATCCGGCCCGGACAGACTCCTTGTTTGAAATGCCTTTTCCCGCAAGCCCCTCCGCCTCAGAAGTTCCCGGTCTTAGGGACCACACCGGGAATCATCGGACTGATTGAAGCCAATGAAGCCATTAAGTATCTGGTAGGTTTTGGAAAGCTTCTTGTCGGCCGGCTGCTCGTTTATAACGGGTTGGATATGCGTTTTTCAGAAGTCCGGATTGAATCCAATCCCGAATGTCCGGTCTGTGCAAAAGTAGATAAAAATAAGGGAGAGACGATTCCAAATGTTGACCAAGGGAGATAAATAGACTAAGGTGTATAAAAAATTAATAGGGTCTAAGAAATTCCTTTGTAACATTTTATCTATTCTCAATACGTTTTGCCACCGACCCACAAAGACTGGACCAAAGGCCTATCTCTCACAGAGCGCACAGAGGCGCAGAGAATTGATATTTTCTCATTGCCGGTGAGGGGCCAGCAATGAAAAACCAGTCATGCGCTATCGCGCACCCTGGCCGAAGGCCTGAGGGGTTATGAATAATCGGCCTCTCGCCGATTTTTCATAAAATATGGTCGTTTTTCTCTGAGAACTCTGAGGGCTCAAGAGACCGTAAGGGAACGGGCGAGAGGAAAAATTAGTGCCCGGAGGGCCTGACGGTAGGAGAAGACAAGTCGTCTTTCTCCAGTCTTGCAGTTTTCTGTGGTAAAAAGGAAATTGCTGTGCTTTTTTCAAAAAACTAAATTGATAAATTCGTTTAAGTATTAAGCGAGGTAGTATTCATGGAGGATTGGGCCTTCAACCAGGATGATCGGCGGCGCATGACCGCCCTGGGAATTTCCGAAAGCCGGGTGCGGGCACAGATGGCCTTGATTCAAAGATCGTCTGGGTATCTTCACCTTCAACGTCCGTGCACACTGGATGACGGGATTGAGCAGGTCCAGGCCCACGAAACCGAAGCCTTGATTTTCGTGCAGGAACAGGCAGCCAGGGAAGGCCGGTTCATTAAATTCGTCCCTGCCTCAGGCGCGGCGACCCGGATGGTTCAGGGACTTTTATCTTTATATCTCAGCCGATCTTCTTTTGATCTGGATAAAATTTATACTGATTCAAATGAAAACGATTCCGAGGCCGGGGATTTGGTTCGGTTCTTGTCCGGTATTCGTCGTTTCGCATTTTGGGAGGAGTTGAAAAAGTCCATGGCCCGGGATGGGCTGAACATCTCCAAGGTCATCCATCAAAAACGATGGCGGGAGATTCTGGATTATCTCCTAACTGAGCGGGGCTTGAATTACCAGGGCAGGCCTAAAGGGTTGCACCAATTCCACGCCTATCCGGGACATAACCGGACAGCCTTTGAAGAACACCTGGTTGAGGCTGTGAACACGATTTGCGATAGAACGGGCCAATGCCATCTTCATGTGACGATTTCTCCGGAACATGAAGACACCTTCAGGAATTTCTTTGAAACCTTGCGGCCAGCTTACCAAAGCCAATACCACTGCCGTCTTAAGCTTACCTTTTCCTTCCAAAATCATTCCACCGATACTTTGGCGGTTGATCTGGAAAACCGGCCTTTTCGGGATGCTTCCGGAAACCTTCTCTTTCGTCCCGGGGGTCACGGGGCCTTGCTTCAAAATTTGAGCGATCTTCAAGGTGATTTGATTTATATAAAAAATATTGATAATGTCCAGCCGGACCGATTGAAAAAACCAACCATTGACTGGAAAAAAATCTTGGGCGGCTATCTGGTTAAGATCCAGCAAACCATCCACGCTTTTCTTCGGAAGCTGGCTGAAGAGACGGATAGCGCGTCCTTTTTTTCGGAAGTCAGGGCCTTTTGCCGGGACCGGCTTTTGATTTATCAACCTCCAGGTTTAACTAATTGGTCCCTTAAAGAACAAAAAAACTGGCTGATATCTTCATTAAACCGGCCCATTCGGGTCTGCGGTATGGTCAAAAATGAAGGAGAACCCGGTGGGGGACCGTTTTGGGTAGAGGATAAGGATGGAGTTGTTTCAAGGCAAATTGTGGAAGGCGCCCAGGTCGATCCTGTCTCTGCGGAACAAAAGGCTGTTTGGACCTCTTCTACCCATTTTAATCCTGTTGACCTGGTCTGTTCGGTCCGGGATTATAAGGGCCGACCTTTTGATCTGACCCGGTATGTGGATCCGGAAGCGATTTCCATTACCCGGAAGTCCCATAATGGACGGGACGTAAAGGCCCTGGAATTACCCGGCCTATGGAACAGTAGTATGGCTAAATGGATTTCTCTCTTCGTAGAAGTGCCTGTTCAGACCTTCAGTCCGGTTAAAACCATCAATGATTTATTGAGACCGGAACATCAAAACGAGGCCTGAAGTAAGGCGTGAGGCGTGAGGATATCCCTAACCTGAATATTGAAACATTAATCCCTTTCCAAGATTATCATTCTGGACTTATTCCGAAATCGAGTATTCTCAAGCCGGATTTCAAGTTTGAGGGGAAAGCGGGATCAGGTCTATTGTAAACTCGAGATTGATTCGCTAAGTTAGGTACTACTTATCCCTCAAGCCTCGTGCCTCAGGCCTCTCGCCTCCTGCCTATTTCCTCATCCGTTAAATAACAAGCCGGGTCCGGGGCCCAGAGATCTCCGACAGCGGCTTCGGCACGGACCCGGAAATTACCTCCGCAGATATCCAACCAGCGGCATTCGGAACATCGTCCGGTGACATATTTCTTTTTGTCTTTCAGTTGGGCCATCAGGGGATTGGTGGTATCCTGCCAGATCTGGCTGAAAGGTTTCTGGCGCACATTGCCGAAGGAAAAGTGGCGCCAGAATTGATCGGCATGGACCTCTCCGTCCCAACTGACACACCCGATCCCCCGGCCCGAACTATTGCCTTCGTTCATCTTTAACAGTTCTAAGACTTGCGAAGAACGGGAAGAACCTTCTTTCAATAAACGCAAATACAGGTAGGGGCCGTCAGCATGGTTGTCCACGGTTAGCACTTCTTTTTCATAACCGGCCTCAAATAATTCCTTAGTGCGGTCGATGACTAAATCTACGATTTTCCGGGTTTGGGCATGATCCAGATCTTCTTCGATCAACTGAGAACCACGGCCGGCATAAACCAGGTGATAAAAGCAGACCCTGGGGATATCTTCGGTTCGGAGGAGATCAAAGATGGGAGCAACTTGATCCTCGTTCAAACGATTGATGGTAAAACGTAATCCCACCTTGATTCCGGCTTCCCGGCAGTTCCGGATGCCGGCCAGGGCCTGGGCAAAGGCCCCGGTAACTCCTCGAAATCGATCATTGACGGCTTCCATCCCGTCCAGGCTGATGCCTACATAAGACAGGCCTACGTTCTTCAATATTTTTGCCAGATCCCGGGTGATTAAAGTCCCATTGGTGGAGATGACTGCGCGCATCCCTTTGTCCACGGCATATTGGGCAAGTTCGGGAAGGTCTGGCCGCAAGACCGGCTCCCCGCCGGAGAAGAGAATCACTGGAGCTCCAAAGGCACTTAGGTCATCCAGTAATATTTTACCTTCTTGGGTGGTCAGTTCGCCACTTGGTTTTTTCCCCTGAGCCTGGGCGTAACAATGACGACACTTCAGGTTGCATTGCCGGGTGACGTTCCAGACCACTACAGGTTTTTTATCCTGAGAAAACTGAAGGAGATGAGAAGGCAATTGATCCGAACGCCGGCCGTAACGCAGGGCATCGGACGGTTCAACGGTCCCCAGATAGAGTTTGGATATGCCAATCATAGTGATTTAATCTCGATGTTTCATGCATCATGCATCATAGGTGCCCCGGAGTCCTCGGTCCGGTAATAGGTTCGGATCAGTTTTTGAATATAACCTTCCGGGTTGGAAACGGCCTCCGAGGTGATGACAAACCGGCTCATCCCGGTTTTTTCTTGGACCAGTTTAAACCCATATTCGAAATCCTTAGAAAGATTTTCGCAGATCGACCAGACGCTCACCTTTGAGTCCAGGGCTTTTTGAAGGACCGCATCAATTCCATCCTCAGAGAACTTGAGTCCGATGCCGAAACGCTCGAAAAAACGCAGTTCGTATTCCCGAACCTGTCGGGTCATTTGCCCTACTTCTTCAAGGGATCTTGGAAAATCCTGAATCATTTCCAGGCATCGTCCGGCAACCAATTTCAGGCGGAATTCCGTTAACCCGTTGTCAAACCGGCCGGCGAATTCAAAGGTTCTTTTTTTAAGTCTTTCGATCAGAACCTTTTGTTCCCTATCCCAGGCTTCAGAAAAACGTGTTTTTTCCTGAGGGTTTTCCGGATCATTTAAAAGTCGTTCCAGTTCCGTTTCCGGAGCTAAGATCACCTCCCGGGAGATTAGTAATTGATTAATGGAAGTGGATGGTAAGGTCTTCTCAAATTTGATTAGCGCCTTTTCAACCACGCTGACCAGGCCTCGGGCTCCGGTCTTTTCTTTACAAGCCTTTTGGGCTAATAAACGCAGGGCCTCATCTTCAAACAGGATATCGATGCCATAGGATTTAAAATCCCTTTTCTTGCTTCTGATAATCGGGTTATTGGGATTTTTGAGAATTTGATAAAGGTCCTCTTCGGATAGCTCTTCCAGTACGACGGCCACCGGCAGTCTTCCGACGAACTCTGATTCAAATCCATAAGCAATCAGGTCTTCGGCCTGAACCTGACTCAGTAATTTCGGGGTTTGCTTCTTTGATTTAAGGGTAGCCCCGAATCCCATCCCTTTTTCCTGAATCCTTTTTTGGATTAATTTTTCAAGGTGATTAAAAGCCCCGCTGACTATGAAAAGAATATTCCGGGTATTGACGGTTCTCTTTTCTTTCTTACCGGTTTTGCGATAATTCTCAATGGCCTGTATTTGGGAAATCGGGTCATGAGACACCTTCAGGTCCACTTCGGTTTCTTCCATGGGTTTCAGCAACGCCCTCTGGACACCGGTCCGAGAGACATCCGGACCGATCGAATGATTGCTGGAGGCGATTTTATCGATTTCATCAATATAAATAATCCCGTATTGAGCCAGTTCGATATCGTCACCCGCTTCATACACCAAATCCCGGATTAAGTCCTCGACATCGCCTCCCACGTAACCGGTTTCGCTGAATTTAGTGGCATCCCCTTTGACAAAAGGGACCCCGAGTTTCTTGGCAATCAACTTGATCAAATAGGTCTTTCCAACGCCGGTCGGACCGATCATGATGATGTTGTTTTTAATCATCCCTACCGGGTCGGACCCATTTTGCTTGTCCTGCTGTTCCCAGAACTTGATGCGATTAAAATGGGTACATATTTTGGTGGCCAGCACGGCCTTGGCCTCATCCTGTCTGATAACGTATTCGTTTAGATAGGCTTCCAGTTCTTCCGGCTTAAGATTAAAATTGATCTTTGAGGCCACCCCTTTGTTTTCCTTAGGAGGGACCTGGGTTTCTGCGGTATCCCCCTCAGGGAAAATAAATGGAGTGACGATTTTCACCCGGTCCCCGTATTTCTTGGAAAGATAATCACTCAATTCCCTTTCCAATTCTTTCTGGGTGGGAAGTTTTTGGTTTGTTTCTTTTGTATGCTCTGATTCATTCATAGATCCTCACAAAAAAGCAATGTACTTTCAGCCATAAGGAGAAGGACATTCTTGCTTAATCTGTCCCTTTTCTGCTCCCAATGGCCTCCTGCGCATAGCCTGATTTTTTTAATTAATATAATGCATCCCCAAAGCTATTTCAACCACCGATCCATTTTCTCAGGTAAAGGGGAAATTTAAAGAAATTCCAGGGTTAATCCAACTTTTTTCCTTGACAAAGGCAGTTTTTTTACTATAGTTACATGAAAGTGGAGAAATATGGGGATTTGTGGGGGAAAAAGCCAAAATAGGGGGGCAGGAAAGTGTTTCGGGGACGTTCAAACCATTTAATTGACTCCAAGGGGCGGATCAGTGTCCCGGCTCGTTTCCGGGACTTGATAAAAACCAACGGGGATTCTCGCCTGATTGTCACCAACTCCGACGAATGCCTGGCTGTTTATACTTATAAAGAATGGCAGGAGATTGAAGAGAAAGTGGGTCAGCTCTCCTTAGTGGATCGGGACATCCGGTCTTATAAACGATTTTTTATTTCCGGAGCCTGTGAATGCAGTCTGGATAGTCAAAGCCGAATCCTGATCCCGCCGACGCTCCGAGAACATGCCGGATTGGAGAAAGAAGTTATCCTGGCCGGTCAGTTAAAATATTTTGAGATATGGGATAAGGTCAAGTTCGAAGAAGAACTGACCAAAAGCAAAAACAACTTGCCCGTATTGGAAGATAAATTGGCCTCTCTGGGTCTATAGAAGGAGTGACGACATCGGTCATTCATCAGCCGGTAATGGTTCATGAAGTGGTTCAGTATCTTCGGTGTGAACAGGGAGGCCTTTTTGTAGACGGCACCCTTGGAACTGGAGGACATACCCTGGCCATTCTTCAACACAGTCCTGCAACAACCCAGGTTATCGGGATAGATCGCGACCCGGATGGTTTAGCCATAGCCCGGGAACGATTAAAATCTTTTTCAAATCAACTACGACCGGTTCAGGGAAAATTTGGAGACTTAAGAAAAATTCTTTCCGGTTTGGGGGTTAGGGCGGTGGATGGCATCCTTCTTGATCTGGGTTTTTCTTCATTTCAGATAGAAAGTCCAGGGAGGGGATTCAGCTTCCAACGGGATGATCCACTGGATATGAGGATGGATCAGACTCAGGGAATAAGCGCCCGGGACTGGCTGGCCCGGAGCAGCCCAAAAGAGTTAACCCGGGTCTTAAAAGAATATGGGGAAGAAAGATGGGCCAAAAGGCTGGCAGGAAAAATCTTGGCCAAGGGACCTATTACAACCACTCGAGAGTTGGCTGAACTCGTCGCCGGGTCTATCCCCAGGGGGGGACGGATTCATCCGGCCACCCGGACTTTTCAAGCCCTGCGGATCTTGATTAATGACGAGTTGACCCAATTGAAGGCCTTCTTGGAACAGTTTCTCGAAACTTTGAAGGATGGAGCGAGGGTCTGTTTGATTTCTTATCATTCATTAGAGGACCGACTCATTAAGCAGTCCTTTCTAAAATTGGAACGAGGGCTCCTGGATCCCCTGGGAATGTCGGAGCCTGTACGACCGGAGGGTCAGCCGGTTTTTAAAAGGGTTATTTCCAAACCGGCAGTCCCCTCTCAGAATGAGATGAAGGAGAACCCCCGATCCCGGGGGGCAAAACTGAGGGTAGGAGAACGGTTAGGAGGGTCGGTGTGAACAGTTCCATCAAACCCCAACCCCATTCCAGGAAAAAACAGGTCAAGGAAAAACATCGCCTTGGCCCCCTGAAGTATTTGTCTATCCTTTTGGCCGTTTTTGTGCCGGGATTGCTGATTTTTATCTGGCTCCATGTCCAGACTATGAATTTAAGCTACGACATTGCCGCGGCCCAGAAACAAAAAGGCGAGTTGATGGAAATCAGTAAAAAATTGCGTATCCAATTGGCCAACATGAAATCTCCGGAAAGGATCGAGGGTATCGCTTTAACCCAATTAGGATTGAGGGTTCCGGAAAAAGGGCAGATTGAGATTCTAAAATGAGGGAACCGGAATTCAAAAGGGTCCGTTTTCGTTTATATGGAGTCTTTGGACTGTGCTGCCTTCTCTTTGTTGTTATCATCGGCCGGGCCGTCCAACTCCAGTTGTGGGAGGGCCCCAAATTGGCCAGGATTGCCAAAAGTGAAATCGAGAAACTGATTCCCCGGTCCAATAAACGGGGGGTCATTTATGACCGAAACCGTTTTGAATTGGCTATGACCGTTGAAATGGAATCCATATTTGCCCAACCCAAAGAAATAGAGAGCCTCCAGGAGGTTTCCCATCAATTGGGCCCTATACTTTCCATGGACCGGAAACACCTTTCCAATTTGCTTCATCAGTCAAAACCCTTTGTCTACCTGAAACGCCGGGCCACCCCCAATGAATACGAGGCCGTAAAGGCCATGGGACTGGAAGGGGTGGCTTTTACTAAAGAAGGTCAGCGATTTTATCCCTATATGGACCTGGCCTGTCATGTCATCGGGTTCGTCGGGATGGATCCCAATGGGTTGGAGGGATTGGAAAGACAATACAATTCCTATTTGAAGAGCCCTTATCTTTATGAACCCAGTGTCCGCGATGCCCTGGGAAGAGCCCTGTATTTAAATGACATGGAATCCATCCAGGAAAATGAAGGGTTAAGCCTGGTCTTGACCCTTGATAAAAACATTCAATATTTTACGGAAAAAGAACTAAAGAAAGGGGTGATCAAGTCTCAGGCCAAAGAGGGATTCGCCATTGTCCTGAACCCTAAAAGCGGGGAGATCCTGGCCCTGGCCAATTACCCGTCTTATAACTTGAATACCTTTCAGAAGGCCCCACCGGCCTCCAGGAGAAACCAGGCCTTAACCGATACCTTTGAGCCGGGATCCACCTTTAAGACTTTTTTATTGTCCGGTGCTTTGGAGGAAAAAACAGTCTCCCCCAATGATATGATTTTTTGCGAGAACGGAAATTATCGGGTGGGAAACCATGTGATTCATGACGCCCATCCCCATGGCTGGTTATCAGTTCAGGATGTGATCAAGGTTTCCAGCAATATCGGGGCCACCAAGATCGGGAAAAAATTAGGTCCCAAGACTTTTTATACCTATATAAAAAATTTCGGCTTTGGGAAACAAACTGCGATAGATCTGCCGGGGGAAGTCAATGGAGTGGTCTGGCCTTATAATCGCTGGGGAGAAATTGAGGCCGCCAATATCTGTTTCGGGCAGGGAGTCACGGTCACTGGGATTCAATTAGCCTCCGCCCTGGGGGCCATCGCCAATGACGGCCGTCTGATGAAACCCTATGTGGTTCGGCAGATACTCGATCAGAAAGGGAACCCGGTCAAACAGTTCCCTCCTCAACCGGTTCGGCAAGTCATCTCGCCGGAAACAGCCCGGCTGATGAGGACCCTCCTGACCCGGGTGACTGAGCCCGGGGGAACTGCGACTCAAGCGGCTATAGAGGGCATTTCGGTCGCGGGAAAGACAGGTACGGCCCAAAAAGTTTCCCCGGAAACCAAGCGCTATGCACCCGGGAGATATATCTCAACCTTTATGGGCTTTCTGCCGGCCGAGGCCCCTTCATTGGTCATTGTAGTTGTGGTCGACGAACCCAAGGGATCTCATTATGGAGGGGTGGTCTCGGCTCCCATTTTCAAGGGGATAGCGGAGCAATCCCTTTCTATTCTGGGAATAAGACGGCCGGCCCAGACCGTCCCCCAGGGGCAGCCCGATGAGCCACTTTACCAGAAACCGGATATGGCCCCTTTGCTCATGGCCCAAAAGGCCGGGGAAGAAGAGAAGGTCAGCGCAGAAGACTTGCAAAACAAGCGAATCATGCCCGATATCCGGGGAATGAGTATGCGCAAGGTGCTGGAGCTTATGAGAAGTTATGAAATCCCGGTCGTTCTCAGGGGGAGTGGAAAGGCCGTGGCTCAATCGCCTTTACCCGGGACCGTCTTAGGTCAGAGGACCCGCTGTCAGATCCAATTTCAGCCGGTTCTGTAACATAAGAAAGAGCTTTTTTGCAACTTAATGAATTATTGAAAGCCATACCCGGGGCGGTGATTAAAGGGACTGCGGCCCTGGAAATAAATAATCTCGCTTATGACTCCCGTAAGGTTATGGACCAAGGATTGTTCGTGGCCATAAGGGGGCACAAGGTCGATGGGCATCGCTTTATAGATCAAGCGATCTTAAAGGGGGCTCGGGCTGTTGTGGTCGAGGAAGAGGGGTGGCCGGTCCCTTCTTCGGTAACTCGAATCAAGGTCAAGAACAGCAGGCAAGCCCTATCCGGATTATCGGCCTGTTTTTTCGGCTATCCGGCTTCCGGACTACATTTGATCGCTATCACCGGAACCAGCGGAAAGACGACCACTTCATATTTGGTGGAATCGATATTAAAGGCGGCTGGGTTTTCGGTTGGTGTTTTGGGAACGGTCTCTTGTCGCTATGGGTCCTGCGTAAAACCGTCACCGGTCACCACGCCGGAATCTCTGGACTTGCAGGCCCTTTTGGCCGAGATGGTCAGGGAGAAAATAACCCACGTAGTGCTGGAGGTTTCCTCCCATGCCCTGGATCAGGGAAGGTTAGGGGAAATGGTTTTTGATCAGGCAGTGTTTACCAATCTGTCTCAGGACCACCTGGATTACCACCAGGACATGGAAAGGTATTTTCAGACCAAAACCAAATTGTTTAATCAACATCTAAAAAGAGACGGGCAGAGTCTGTCAATCATCAATCGGGATGATCCTTATGGACAAAGGCTTTGGCGGGAATGTCCGGACCCCAAAAAAGATTATGGAATTAAGAACCGGGCCGCTTACTTCCCTTTGGAAGTCCGCTCAAGCTTGAACGGGATTGAAGCACGGATCCAGACTCCCAAGGGAGAATATACCCTGAGGTCCCCCTTGATCGGAGAATATAATATTTATAATATCCTGGCTGCCTGGGCCGTGGGAGAGGGATTTTCTCTGGAGGGGGGGACTGTCCAAAAGGGGCTTGAGGTCCTTGCCCTGGTCCCCGGCCGAATGGAGCCGGTCCCGAATAAAAAAGGATTAACCATCCTGGTGGATTATTCCCATAAACCAGGGGCCTTGCGTTTTGCATTATCTTCTTTGAAGGGATACGGCCAGGGAAAAATCCTGACCGTATTCGGTTGCGGAGGGGAACGGGATCGAGGAAAACGACCGCTAATGGGCCGGATTGCCGGAGAGCTAAGCCACCTGACGATAGTTACTTCGGATAACCCAAGGTCCGAGGACCCCATCAAGATCATGCAAGACATTGAACAAGGGCTCAAAGACCAGGGCGTAAGCTTTCTGGAAAGCGATGAATTAAAAGAAATCCCGAAATCTCCGGGATATACCATGGTCCAGGATCGAAGGGAGGCCATTGCTTTGGCTGTCCGTTTGGCCCGGCCCGGAGACAAGATCCTGATTGCCGGAAAAGGGCATGAAACCTATCAGCTTCTGGGGTCGACCATTATTGATTTTGATGATCGGATTGAAGCCCGGAAGGCTTTAGAGGCTATAGATGTTCAATACGGATAAATTGGCCTGGGACGAATTGATTTCCGGCCTGTCCGGCCGGCTGGTTCAGGGAAATCTAAGCCGAAAGGCCATTGGGGTTTCAACCGATACCAGGTCTCTTGAACCCGAAAATCTCTTCGTAGCCTTAAGAGGCCCCCGTTTTAACGGCCATGATCATATCCTCCAGGCCTTTGAAAAAGGGGCATCAGCCGTCCTGGTTTCCGACCCTGTCCCCTCGGGGAAATTGCCCGCGGATAGGGGGGTTATTGAGGTCGAAGATACACTTAAAGCCTTGGGAGATTTAGCGGGCCTCTGGCGCAGGAAGTTTCCCGTGATCCTGACTGGGATCTCAGGGAGTAATGGTAAAACCTCAACCAAGGAAATGCTGGCCGCCATTCTGGAATTGGAAGGCCCGACCTTGAAGAATCCAGGGAACCTGAATAACTGGATCGGAGTACCGTTAAGTCTTTTTTTTTTAAATGAGGATCATCGATTCGCTGTTATGGAAATGGGCATGAATCATTCCGGGGAAATCACTCGATTGTGTCAAATAGCCCAGCCTTCGGTTGGTCTTTTAACCAATGTCGGGCCGGCTCATTTGGAGGCCTTTGGAACACTGGAGGCAGTGGCTAAGGCCAAGGGCGAACTCTTTGAGGCCCTTGAACCAGACCACTGGGCAGTGATTAATCTTGATGATTCAAGGATAAAAGAACTGGCTCGAATTTGCAAAGCCCGAAAAATAACTTTTGGTCTAACCCCTGAGGCTCAGGTCCGAGCAGAACCAATTGAAATATCCGACCGGGGGGTCCGATTCCGAATCCTCTTTCAAGGGGAAGAAGAGGTATTCCTGCCTGTTCAGGGAGAACATAATATCGGCAATGCCTTGGGGGCTGCGGCGACCGCTTTGGCCCTGGGGCTTTCCCTGCAGAAAGTCAAGCAAGGTCTGGAGCATCTTCATCTTCCGGAGCATAGGTTGCAGATTAAAAAAGGCCTAGGGGGCCTCCGGTTGATAGATGATGCTTATAATGCCAATCCGGCCTCCATGAAAGTCGCCCTAAAGGCCTTCGATTCTTTAAGACAAGGGAAGGGGGGAGGATTGGTCCTGGGCGATATGCTGGAGCTTGGGGATCAAGCGCTGGAAGCACACCGGCAACTCGGTCGGTGGGTAGGGGAGATGGGGGTGGATTATCTCTTTGGCTTAGGCCCATTGTCCGAGGAGGTGGTGAAAGAGGCACAAAAAGCGGTCCATCCACCGCTAAAGGCCTTCGGGGTGTTGAACTCTAAAGAAATAATCGATCTTTTGCCGGGCATCATCCGGGAAGGGGATTGGGTGTTGATTAAAGGATCTCACGGTATGGACATGGAAGCCATTGTCAGGGCCTTGGAGGATCAGGAATAAGCCATGCTGTATTATCTGTTATATGCCTTACATAATCAGCTCTCTTTCTTTAATGTCTTCCGGTATATCACCCTGAGGACCATCTATTCCACCCTGACGGCCTTGTTGATCACCTTTCTCCTCGGGCCTTATGTGGTGAGGCTTCTAACCAGATACCAGATCGGGCAGTATATTCGGGAGGATGGTCCCAGTTCCCATTTGAGTAAAGAAGGAACCCCAACCATGGGTGGGGTGTTGATACTTTTTGCCGTCTTTGTGGCTACCCTTTTCTGGGCCGATCTGACCAATGGGTATATCTGGCTGGTCCTGCTGGTCACTCTCTGTTTTGGAGGGATCGGGTTTCTGGATGATTATTTGATGTTGATCAAAAAGAAGAATAAAGGATTGAGTGGCAGGTCCAAATTTATCCTGCAGATCGGGATCGCCCTGGTGCCAGCCATTTTTTTGTATCTGAATTTTAGATATAATACCCGTTTAAACATCCCCTTTTTTAAAACCCTGACCCCCGATCTTTATTGGGGGTATATCCTTCTGACCTTGGTTATTATCGTGGGAACTTCCAATGCCGTGAATCTGACTGACGGATTGGATGGTCTGGCTATCGGCCCGGCGACGATCGCCTTCGGCACCTTTTTACTGCTTAGTTACCTGAGCGGAAATGTCAAGATTGCCAACTATCTGCAGATCCCTTTTGTTCCCGGAACCGGGGAACTTTCTGTTTTTTGCGGGGCCATGGTCGGGGCGGGAATGGGCTTCCTGTGGTTTAACAGCTATCCGGCCCAGCTCTTTATGGGGGATGTAGGCTCTCTGTCTCTTGGGGCCGCACTGGGAACGGTAGCCGTTATTACTAAAAATGAAATCTTATTAATCATTGTCGGAGGGATTTTTTTGATGGAAGCCCTCTCGGTCATCTTTCAGGTGGGTTATTTCAAGATAACTCATGGGAAGCGGATTTTCCGAATGGCCCCCTTACACCATCATTTTGAATTAAAGGGCTGGCCGGAACCGAAGATAATCGTCCGGTTCTGGATCATTGCCGTGATTTTAAGTTTAATATCTTTGAGTACCTTGAAACTGCGTTAGGTATAAGGACCTTATTTGAACTTTCATGGTAAAAAAACCCTGGTGGTCGGTCTGGGGAAAACGGGGATGGCCCTGGTATCCTTCTTATTGAAAGAAGGGGCCCAGGTGATGGTTTCCGACTACCGGGAATTATCTGAACTTAAAGAGATGGTATCCGCCTTTAATGGGTCCGGTCCTTCTTTAGTTCTTGAGGGGGGAGGTCACCGTACGGATTTTTTCTTGACGGCGGAGATGGTTTTAGTCAGCCCCGGGATCCCCCTGGACATTCCGGCCCTGAAGGCCGTCCGGGAAATCGGAACCCCGATCCTTGGTGAAATTGAAGTGTTTGCCGACCGTTCAACTGCTCCGGTGGTAGCCGTGACCGGAACCAACGGCAAAACCACCACTACGGCGTTATTGAACGAAATGCTGGTCAATTCCGGGAAAACAACATATTTGGGCGGAAATATCGGACGGCCTCTGATGGACTATATCCTGAATGGACAGAACAAAGACATCGTAGTCGCTGAAATCAGCAGTTTTCAGTTGGATACCACTACCCACTTTTCTCCCAAGGTCGGGCTCCTATTGAATATCACCGAAGATCATCTGGACCGCTATCCCGACTTCAAGGCCTATACGGCCTCCAAGGCTTCCCTTTTTCGCAACCAGGGGGAAATTGATGCGGCGGTGATCAATTGGGACGACCCGATCTGCCGTTCGATTGGAGAAGGTCTTTCCGGACCGGTCTTTTTTTTCAGCCGGGAGAGAAAAGTTCCCCAAGGGGCTTATCTGGACCGGAACCAGGCCCTGGTTTTTTTGGGAGGAACCGGAGAGTCCTATGATTTGAACGGATTTGCTCTGCCTGGAATTCACAACCAGGAAAATGCCCTGGCGGCCATCCTGGGAGCCCGCCTGATGGGGGCCGATCCCTCGGCTGTTCAAAAAACCCTTTTGACTTTTAAGGGATTCGGCCATCGATTGGAATATGTCGGTGCGGTTAAGGGAATAGAGTTTTATGATGATTCCAAGGCCACCAATGTAGGGGCTGTAGTCAAGGCCCTGGAGGGTTTTATAAAACCGATTATCCTGATTGCCGGAGGCCGTGACAAAGGGGGAAATTATTATCCTCTCCGGGAATTGATTCAACGCAAGGTAAAGAATTTAATTTTGATCGGCGAGGCCCGGGAAATCATGATGAAACAACTGGGGGGGTTGACCAAGACTGAATACGCCGGCACCCTCGAAGAAGCGGTCCTTCGTGCCTTTCAAGAAGGCCGACCAGGGGACATAGTCCTTTTGTCTCCGGCCTGTTCCAGTTTTGATATGTTCCGGGATTATGCCCAGCGGGGGGATATATTTCAAAAGACGGTCAGGGAATTGGGCGGGGTTGGGAAATAATGGCTTCCTTATTTACAGAAAGACCAATGCCGGATTTTCAGGAAAACTTCGGAGGTGATGGGGACAGGACCGATCGGAAAATCGATTTGGTCTGGTTAGGGGTAACTATGACCCTGGTCATCTTCGGGATCGTCATGATTTACAGTGCCAGTTCCGAGTTGGCCGCCAAGCGGTATCACAATAGCTTTTATTTCGCCCAGAAACAAATGGTTTTCGCTTTCTTCGGGTTTTTGGTCATGATCGCCTTCCGGTTCATCCCTTACCAAAAGTTTCAAAAATGGGGTTTCTGGCTCATGCTGGGAACTTTATTAAGTCTAATTCTGGTCCTGATCCCTGGGATCGGCTCCCGCATGGGCGGGGCTTCCAGATGGTTTCGATTGGGCGGAGTATCGTTTCAGCCGGCGGAATTTTCCAAATTGGTCCTGGTCATTTTTTTAGCCGGATCCATGATGCGGAACCATGATCAGATGCAAGACTTATTTAAGGGCTTTGTTTTTCATTGGGGTGTGGTCGGTGTATTTATTGTTTTGATTCTCCTCGAACCCGATCTGGGGATGGTCATTACCCTGGTCCTGATCACCGGGATCATGCTCTTCGTGGGCGGAGTGCGGATCAAACATTTAATTCTTTCCATCATACCCATGATCCCTTTAGCCTATTTACTGGTCTGGAGGGTCCCTTACCGCCGGATGAGGGTCTTGTCGTATCTAGATCCCTGGAAGGACCCCTTGGGTTCGGGATTCCATCTCAAACACTCTTTCCTGGCCTTCGGCTCCGGCGGCTTTGCCGGACGTGGTCTTACCGGGAGCCAGCAAAAACTCTTTTATTTACCCGAACCTCATACGGATTTCATCTTTTCAATTATTGGTGAAGAGTTCGGCTTTGTCGGGGTTTTTATCATCGCGGCCCTATATTTGGTTCTGATTATCAAATGCCTCCAGCTGGCCCTCAAGGTGAAAGACCTCTTTGGAATGCACCTGGCAGTAGGAATCACGGTAATGATCGGGTTTCAGGCCTTGATCAATATGTTGGTGGTTATGGGACTTCTCCCGACCAAGGGTTTGACCCTGCCCTTTCTCAGTTATGGCGGGTCTTCTCTTCTATTGAATATGATTTGTATCGGGATCCTGATGAATATTACCGCCCAGAATCAGGAGGAAAAGGGGTGCGCATCCTGATTGTCGGTGGGGGCACGGGAGGACATTTGTTCCCAGCCATAGCGTTGGCCGAAGCTTTTATAAAAAAGGACCCGGAAAATCAGATCCGGTTTGTCGTCACCCGGCGGCCCTTAGATGCGCAGGTATTGGGGGAAAGGGGATTTTCTTTCAAGGTGCTGAATGTGGAGGGGATAAAAGGCAAGGGAGCAGCGGGGAAGATACGGTCGATGGCCCTTCTTCCCCGGGCCTTTAAAGAATCTTTGAAAATGATTGAAGAGATCCGGCCGGAAGTCGTCTTGGGGGTTGGCGGATATGTGACCGGTCCCATGGTTTTGGCTGCCCGGTGGAAGGGTATTCCCTGTGCCATACAAGAACAAAACTCGATCCCCGGGATGACCAACCGCATGTTGGGGAAGGTGGCCGACCGGATATTTCTGACCTTTGACGATCAGGGGTCCTATTTTTCGAAAAGAAAAAGCCGCCTGACCGGCAACCCTATTCGAAAGGGATTGATAGCGGCCTCCGGTCACCTGGTTTCCAATTCAGGCCCTCTGACCATAATGATCCTCGGGGGCAGCCAGGGGGCCCATCGGATCAATCAGGCGGTTTTGAACGATCTGGATGAACTGGGGTCTTTGAAAGATGACCTTTATTTTATTCATCAGACCGGGGAAAAAGATGAAAAGGAAATGAACCTGGCCTATCAGGAAAAGGGGTTCCACCACCAGGTCAGGGTCTTTATTTCTGATATGGCGGGAGCTTACCAAAAGGCGGATATGATCATCGGACGGGCCGGGGCCACGACCTTAAGTGAGATAACGGCCCTGGGCAAACCCAGTTTATTGATCCCATTTCCTTTTGCCGCCAATAATCATCAGGAACACAATGCCCAGGCCCTGGTCAAGGCCGGGGCAGCGGAAATGATCTTAGAGAAAGAAATAAAACCCGGCCTCCTGGCTGAACACATAAGGAATTGGCTGACTAATAAGGACAAATTGACGGCCATGGGAAAAAAGGCCGGGACGCTGGGGCGAAGGCAGGCTGCTGAGGAAATTGTGGAAGCATGCTACCAATTGGTTGAAGAAAAAAAGAGATCGAAGGAAATAAGTAGAGTGAGGTGTGTAAGGTTCAGGGGAAAACCGTAAACCGTACACCTTAATACCGTTTGCTGAAAGCTACTTTGAACCATTGAGCTCCTAAATTCTGGACCATAGTCAACAAGGAAATAAATTGTATCCTCGTTTTCAACATATTCATTTTATCGGGATCGGCGGGATCGGCATGAGCGGTATTGCCGAGGTCTTATTGAATCTTGGTTATCAGGTCAGTGGATCGGACCTGAAAGAAACCGAGATCACTCGCCGCTTACAAGCGCTGGGCGGGGGAATTGCCTATGGACATAAGGCAGAACATATACTGGGGGCCGAGGTGATAGTAACCTCTTCGGCGGTTCGGCCTGATAATCCTGAAGTCCTGGCGGCCAGGGCGGCCCTCTTGCCGGTTATCCCCAGGGCGGAGATGCTGGCTGAGTTGATGCGCTTGAAATATGGTGTAGCGGTTGCCGGGTCCCACGGGAAAACCACTACCACTTCCATGGTCGCCAATGTCCTGGCCTACGGCGGATTGGACCCCACGGTAATTATCGGAGGTCGGCTGGATAAATGGGGGAGTAATGCCCGGCTGGGCCAAGGGACGTTTCTGGTGGCTGAGGCCGATGAGAGCGACGGGTCTTTTCTGCACCTGTCCCCAAGTATTGCCGTCGTCACCAATATCGATCTGGAGCATCTGGATTTTTACAAAGACATGGACCATATCCAGAATACCTTTTTGGATTTCTTAAGCAGGCTCCCCTTTTACGGGTTGGCGATCCTTTGCCTGGATGATCCCCATTTACCTTCTTTAATTCCCAAACTCAAAAAAAGGTATAGAACGTATGGCCTGACAGCCCAAGCCGATATTCAGGCCAGAGACGTCATTCAGAGCGGCTTGTCCACCCGATATCGGCTTTTCAGCGCCGGAAAGGATTGGGGGGAGATTCGGTTTAAAATACCGGGAATCCATAATGTTTATAATTCATTGGCGGCCATTGCCGTGGGCTTCGAATTAGAGGTCCCTTTTGACCGGATACAGGAAGCCTTTGACTGTTTGGAAGGGGTCCAGCGGCGGTTTCAAATCAGAGGGGAATTTCAAGGGATTACCATCCTGGATGATTACGGGCATCACCCGACGGAGATACGGGCCACCCTGAATGCCGCCCGGGGATGCTGGCCGGATCGTCGGATTGTGGTTGTTTTTCAACCTCATCGGTTCAGCCGGACCAAGGCCCTTTTTGAAGAGTTTACCACTGCTTTTTATCAGGCCGACAGTTTGTTGTTGCTGCCGATTTATGCCGCCAGTGAAGATCCGATAGAGGGGATCGATTCCATCCACCTGATGGAAGGGATCAAGGAAAAAGGACACCGGGAAGTACGATTGATTTCCAATCGTGCTGATGTGATCCCCTCTCTCAAGGAGATACTCCGGCCTGGAGATGTGCTGATAACCTTAGGGGCCGGAGATGTCTGGAAAATAGGTCAAGACCTTGTATCGCAAACAGGGGCTTAAAGATCTTTTGGAGGGGATCTGCCCGGGACGGGTTAAACAAAGAGAGTCCTTAAGCCCTTACACCACCATCGGGATAGGGGGAAAGGCGGATTGGTTTATACAACCAAATAACATTTCGGAAATGAGACAATTATTGAAAATGGTAAAGACTGAGAATATCCCCTGGTTTGTTCTGGGGCGGGGCAGTAATCTGCTGGTATCCGATCAGGGAATTCGGGGATTGGTCTGCCATTTATCATCTCCCAGACCGCCGATAACCCTTAAGCGATTTAAAAACGCCCAAATCCTGCTGGAGGTGGAAGCCGGATTTACCCTTTCCCGGCTGGTTCGTTTCGCGATCAATAACCGGTTAAGCGACCTTGAATTCCTGGCCGGCATCCCGGGATCGATCGGGGGGGCCTGGGCTATGAATGCCGGCAGCTATGGAAAAGAAATAAAGGAGATAACGGCCTACTTAAAAACGGTTTCCTCCGATGGACGCGTGATTCGGAAGGGGAAAAAACAACTGGTCTTCGGCTATCGAACACTTAAATTGGAACCGGGAGAAGTCATCGTTTCCGGGGGTATTAAATTGTCTCCCGGGGTTGCTGAGAATATTCAAAAAGAAACCCGGAGACTTTGGTCTCAAAGGAGGGCCGTCCAACCCCTAACCCGACCGAGCTGTGGTTCAGTATTTAAAAATCCCCCGGGGGACTTTGCCGGACGGCTGATAGAAGAAACCGGATTGAAAGGGGTCCAAAGGGGCGGGGCGCAGATTTCCACCCGGCATGCCAATTTTATTATTAACCAGGGGCAGGCCCGGGCGAAGGATGTTTTGTATCTGATGAACCTGATGCGGGCCCGGGTCAGGCAACAGTTCGGGATCCTCCTCGAACCCGAGGTTCGATTGTGGGGCTGTAGTCTAAAAGAAATATAGCTGATAGCTCACCGCTCATAGCTGAAAGGGAAGAATAATATTTTGCCTATGAGCTACAGGAGAGGTTGTCATGTACTTAGGAAAAACCAGGCTGGGAAATTTGGAACGTAATTATTACCGGGGTTCGGTGGAATACGCCGGGTTATCCTGGATGGAAAAGTTGATGCACCATTTCTGGATCGGGTCTTTGATTATGATGATTATTGTCGGGGTAAGCGTCGTCCTGCTGATTGGATACCTGGTCGCTTTGTCCACCCCGATATTTAAACTGGAAGATGTCAGTTTCAAGGGGATAAAACGGGTTTCTCAGGCGCAATTGCTTCAAAAAGGCGGGCTGGACAACGGAGTCAATCTTCTGGCTTTGAATTTGAGCGAAGTTAAAAAAAATATGGAAGCCACCCCTTGGGTTAAGAACGTTTTTCTTCATCGGGAACTTCCCAATAAACTCCAGGTGGTGGTTACCGAACAGCAGCCGATCTTCCTGGTCCTGGTCCAGCAGGATCTGTATTATTTAAATGATGAGGGTCTCCTTTTTCAAAAATCCGAAAACAAAGATGGGGCCTCGATTCCACTTTTGACCGGTCTGGAGAAAAAGGATTGGACGCCGACAGGTCAACTTAAGCCCTCTATTCTTCAAGAACTGCTGTCTCTTGAGAGGGTTTTAAGCCAAGGGAGGGATCCGTTTTATCCTAATAAACTTTCGGAAATTCATTACGATCCCGATTGTGGTTTTTCATTATTTACCATAGAGAGAGGAATCCGGATCACCCTTGGGAAAGAAGAAATTCCGGAGCGGATCAAGCGTCTGGAGAGGGTTTGGGCCGAACTGGAAAGACGGCCCAACCAGACCCTGTTGAAAGGGATTTCCCTTCAATACGGCCAGCGGATTATCGTTCATGGCCTTAGATCCAAATCCGCGAAGGGGGCTTAGCATTAAAATAAGCTCAAAGTTCAAAGTTCAAGGTTCAAGGTTCAAAGTTAAAAGTTCGAAAAAAAACCATTTTCATGTTTCAAGGCGCCCCATCGGGCAGGAAGGCTTAGGAGGAAAATACCCTGAGGCGTAAGGCGTGAGGCGAATCCGAATTTCATGCTCCGGCCTCAAACCTTAAACCTTATACCGAACCTAAAGAAAGGGGGTGCGTCCTGATTGGAAGATAATCTGATTGTGGGATTGGATATTGGAACCACCAAGATATGCGCGGTAGTCGGGGAAATATCTTCTGGAGGTATTGATATCGTGGGGATTGGTACCCATCCCTCGGTAGGCTTGCGTAAAGGGGTGGTGGTCAATATTGAAAGTACGGTGAACTCCATCAAGAAGGCCGTGGAGGAGGCAGAACTTATGGCCGGCTGTGAAATACGGTCGGTCTATGCCGGTATTGCCGGGGGACATATCAAGGCCTTCAACAGCCATGGGGTTATTGCCGTAAAAACCCGGGAAGTCACCAGAAATGATATTGAAAGGGTCATTGATGCGGCCAAGGCCATCGCCATTCCCTTGGATCGAGAAGTGATTCATGTGCTTCCTCAGGAGTTTATCGTTGACGATCAGGATGGAATCCAGGACCCCTTGGGCATTTCCGGTGTTCGATTGGAAGTCAAAGTCCATATTATAACCGGGGCGGTCACCTCGGCCCAGAATATCATTCGCTGCGCTAATAAGGCCGGACTCGATGTCTCGGATATTGTGTTGGAATCGATCGCTTCCAGCGAAACAGTGCTCTCTCCCGAAGAAAAAGAACTCGGGGTGGGCTTGCTGGATTTTGGGGGAGGTACTACCGACCTGGCTATTTTTTCCAATAATTGCATCAAACATACTTCGATCCTGGCCCTGGGAGGAAATAATTTAACCAATGATATCGCCATCGGTCTCAGGACCCCTCATCAGGCGGCCGAACGGATCAAAAAAATTCACGGCTGTTGTTTGACGTCCCTGATCAATAAAGAAGAAACTATCGAGGTCCCGAGTGTCGGGGGGAGAAAACCACGGCCCCTTTCCCGACAAATCTTAGGGGAAATCCTGGAGCCGAGGGTGGAAGAAATTTTTTCCCTGGTCAATCGGGAAATCCTGAAATCGGGCTTTGGAGACACCATCGCCTCCGGTATGGTGATCACCGGGGGGGGCGCTTTATTGGAAGGGATTCCGGAATTGGCGGAACAGATTTTTAATCTCCCGAGCCGGCGAGGCTATCCCCAGGGCTTTGGAGGAATCATGGATGTGGTCAACAGCCCCATGTATGCCACGGCCGTGGGATTGGTCCTTTACGGTGCCAAGGCCATGCCTAAGAAGAAATTCCGGATCCGCGATCAACATATTTTTTACCGGGTGATGGAAAGAATGAAAAAATGGTTTAAGGAAATCAAGATTATTTAGCAACCGCAGAAAGATCCTATTCAAGGGGAGGTAGATGATGATGAATATTGAAATGATCGGAGTGGAAGAAGATGTCCAAAAAGGGGCAAAAATCCGAGTGGTCGGGATTGGAGGAGGGGGGAATAATGCCATCAATAATATGATCCGGTCCCAACTCCTGTCGGGAGTTGAATTTATCGCCACCAATACGGATCTTAAAGCCCTTTCTTCTTCTTTGGCTGATACCCGCATTCAGATTGGGACCAGCCTGACCAAAGGCCTGGGGGCGGGGGCCAATCCTGAAATCGGCCGGAATGCCACCTTAGAAGATGCCGAGAAGATCCGCCAGGAACTGGAAGGCAGTGACATGGTTTTTATCACGGCCGGGATGGGAGGAGGAACCGGAACAGGCGGTGCTCCGATCGTGGCCCAGATCTGCAAGGAGTTGGATATCCTGACCGTGGCCGTGGTTACCAAACCCTTTCATTTTGAAGGACCGATCCGGTTGAAACAGGCCAATGAAGGAATCGTGGAAATGAGGAAGGTCGTAGACAGTCTGATCACTATTCCCAATGATCGGCTGATTTCTTTGGCCACCAAGAAGGCCAGCTTTTTGGAAATGCTCAAAAAAGCGGACGATGTTTTACTCTATGCCGTTAAGGGGATTTCCGATTTAATTGTGGCCCCCGGCTTGATTGTCCTTGATTTCGCCGATGTTAAGACGATCATGGCCGAAATGGGGGTAGCCCTCATGGGAACCGGAATAGCCAGCGGGGAGAATCGGGCCCTGGAGGCGGCTCAACGGGCCATTTCCAGTCCCTTATTAGAGGATATCTCCATTGCCGGTGCCCGGGCTTTGCTGCTGAATATCACCGCCAGCTCAAACCTTGGGTTCGAGGAAGTCATCGAGGCTTCTACCTTGATCCAAAAAGAAGTTCATGAAGAAGCCAATATTATTTGGGGTACGGCCATAGATGAGAGTATGGGGGACGAACTCCGGGTAACGGTGGTGGCCACCGGAATCAATCCCAAAGAGGAAAGAGTGGTACTCGATTTCGACCGGATGCGGTCCGGGATGTCGGAGGTAAAACCGGATCGACCGGAAGACCGGGAAACCCCGACCTTTGTCCGCAAGGGGAAAGAGATCGACAAATACGGGCCCAGACGGCCGGCCAAGGCTCCGGAGTATTACTTTGATGAGGAAGAACTGGAAGTCCCGACTTTCATCCGCAAGGGGGCGGATTGAAATGGGGTCCGGGAATAATCCCTATCAAGCCCCTGCAGACCACCGCCTTTATTTAGAAGGTGGAATGGAATTTTATGGCAGAGCCCCCGACCGGTTCAAAGGCACAGCGGAGTAAGGGCAGTATCAGCGAATTGGAATCCGTCTAATGTTTAAAGATCAAACTGGAATCAAGACAAAAATGGGCATATCCATTCCGACCGACGATTTTTTGAAAGAGGAAGAAACCGAGAGACATGATTTGTCCTATGGGAATTTGTTTGAATTGGTTCGCCTATTGACCGTAGGAGAACTGGAAAAGGGTTTTGACAATGTCAAACGGATCCCCCCCAAAAAACTAATCGATCTTCTCAATTTTTTGAATTTTTCCGAGAAGGAATTGTTGGTCGTCTTTCAACATCCCCAATACGATGAGATCGTAACCCGGGCGATCCGACCCCAGCCCTATCAGGAGGGGGTTATTTCCGGCCTTTGGGCCGCCCCGGAGGACTGTGGTGATTCCTTAAGGGATTTCGAGGTACTTTGTTTTCTGATTGAGACCAAAAGAGAAATTCTTTTAGCCCGGACCCGGCGGGTTGACATAGATGAGCAAGGGATTGAATTGACCTTGCCGGAATTCGGTTTTGAAATTACCTTACGAAAAACCGATCGATACCCCTGTCAACATATCCAAGCGGAAATAATCCAAGGCGGGATTTTATTCCCGGGGCGCCTGGACGTCTTCAGCGTCAACTCTTTCCGGGTGGAAATCTTTTCCCGGGAAGGGATCTCATTAAAATGGATCAATTCCGAGTGCCCGGTTCAAATCATTTTTAAAGATCAGGAGAAAATTTGTTATTCCCGGGAATGTAATATAGTCAAGCAGAAGGAAAACCTTAATACGAAAACCCTGATTCTGGAACCCAACCGTGAATCTATTCGTCGATTCGAACACCGGGAATTTCGCTCCCCAAGACCAACCCTGAATCCCGCTCCAGGGGTCTATTTTCTTCATCCGCTCATTAAAAAATTATTCAAATTAAATATTTGCGACTTATCGACCTCCGGCTTCTCCGTGGAAGAAGAAGGGGAATCCTCGGCGCTTCTGCCGGGAATGATCATTCCCGATCTACAAATCGAACTGGCCAACACCGCCACTTTATCCTGCAAGGCCCAGGTCATTTACCAGAAAAAAATGGAAGACCCGGTTGTCAGATCCGGCTTCACCATTTTAAATATGTCCAACGAGGACTATATTAAATTAACCAATATGGTCAATAAATCCATGAATATCAACCTGGATATTTGCGGATCCATTGAACAGGAATCTTTGTGGCAATTTTTTTTCGAGGCCGGATTTATCTATCCGCAAAAATATCATTATATCCAACAAAATAAAGAAGAATTCAAAAACATATATAAGAAGCTCTACCAAAATCCGACTGAAATAGAAAGGCACGTTACTTACCAGGAGAGGGGAACGCTTCTGGGCCATATCTCCATGCTCCATGTTTACAGCGCCACCTGGATGCTTCACCACTTTGCGGCCACCCCCAGTTCCAGACACAAAAAGGTGGCCTTGACCCTGTTGCAACAGATCGAACAGTATATCATTGATTCTCATCACCTTGAATCCTCACGGATGGATAACATCATCTGTTATTTCCGTCCGGAAAATAAGTTTCCCAATCTGGTTTTCGGCGGAGCGGCCAGAGCGTTAAAAGACCCGAAAATTTGTTCTCTGGACCGGTTCGCCTATATTTCCTATCCCATGATTCTGGACCCTCAACAAGGGAGACTTCTCGAACCCTGGATGATGGCCCCGTCTGTACCGAACGATTTGAAGGAACTGGGCCATTTTTATAACCATACCTCCGGAGGGCAGATGATCGAGGCCCTTGATCTGCAACCGGATACCCTAAGGGACGATCTATTAACCTCCACCTATCATCGCCTGGGTTTTAAACGGGAACGCCGTCTTTTTTCCATCAAGAAAAAAGACAAGGTCAAGGCCGTTATTAGCCTGATCAAAACCGATATAGGCTTGAATTTATCGGAATTGACCAATTGTGTAACCCTGTTCGTTTTGGATCCGGAAAACCTTCCCTTTGAGGTGTTTTTAAAGTCCTTTTCCCAGTTGAGGGCCTATGATGATCGGCAAATGATCCCAGTTTTAATTTATCCCACGCGATATGCTCAACGGCATTCCATGGCCTGTGACCGTTTTTATGACCTCTGGGTATTTGGAGTAGAAAACAGCGACCATTATTTTAAATACGTTAATAAAATCTTTTCCCGTCTTCTTTCCTGAAGACTTTCGAATCCCTCCCCCTTTTTTTCATTAATCGTGAACCTGATTTTTTTGTTGATTTTTCTTTGAACCTGTCGTAATACCGTCTCAATATTATCGGAAAAGCGGAGTAATGTTCAGGCCAAGGCCATCCCTACTCGGGGTGGCCTTTTTTATTTTTAAGGAGGGAGTGAATGGAAAAAATGAAAATCGGTGTAGGGCTAATAATCTTTTTGATGGTTTGGACGGTCTTTCAAACGGCTTATGCGGAACCCCGGGAAATCCGGATTGGGGCCACGGTTTCGGCCACCGGAAAGTTTGCCACAGAGGTCGGACCTTTCAAAAAATTATTGGAGGCCTGGGCCGGGAAAATAAATGAGCAGGGGGCCTTTATCTGAAGAAAAGCAATGCCCGGGTACCGGTTAGGATGGTGGTCTATGATGATCAAAGCGATGAGGCCACGGCCCGGAGGTTTTATCAGCGTTTGATCACCGAAGATAAGGTGCATTTACTCTTAGGACCTTACAGTTCCCTGACCTTTGCCGTCAGTTCGGTGTCTGAAAATCAAAGGATTCCTATGTTGGCGGTCTGTGCCAATTCCCTAAAATTTATCAGCGCGGCTATCGGTATTTGAGCGGTTTGCTTGATGAGGCCCCTCGTTATACCTATCGTTACTGGGAGATGCTTCAGGCTGAGAAAAAGGCTGGCACTGTTTCTTTTATCATCGAGGAAACTCTTCATCCTTTAAGTGTCTATGAAGGGGCGAGGGTTATGGGAGGCAATTTCCCTTATCGCCTTGGATCTGCAGCCAGGGGATCTGTACGACAATCGAGGATTATTTTTGAGGTGAGGCGACTTTGCTGTAGTGGGAAAATTGCATGGTGAAGGTGGCCCGCCCCTGGCTGGCGGAACGAAGGACCGTGGAATAGCCGAACAATTGGGACAAAGGGGCGGTGGCTTGAACTTGCTGGATTTTATTCCGGGGAAAGATATTTTCAATTTTCCCTTTCCGGGCGTTGATATCTCCGATGATTTCGCCCAGAAATTCGTCGGGTACAATAATTTCCAATTTCATGACCGGCTCAAGAAGCACCGGCTTCGCCTTTAGGCAACCGCTTCGGAAGGCCATGGAAGTCGCCACCCGAAAGGCCATTTCAGAGGATTGGCTTTCGGTCGTTTGAGCGGATTCGAGAATGACTTTAATGTCGGTGGCCGGATAACCGGACAGGACCCCAGAGGTGAAGGCCTCATGAATAGAAGATTGAATAGCCTCAATCAGGGGCTGGGGTAAGGTATCTCCGGGAATCATATGCAGAAACATATTCCCTTCCCCCCGTCCGTTGGGGATTAAGCGCAATCGGACCTTGGCCTGGTGACGAGTACCCCCCAACTCACGATCAAAAATTTCTTCAACCTCCACCTCTTCTTCTATGGTTTCCCGATAGACCACCTGAGGTTTGCCGATATTGACCAACAAATTATACTCTCGTTCCATCCGATGCAATAAGACCTCAAGATGAAGTTCCCCCATTCCGGAAATGACCGTTTGCCCTGAATCCTCATCATATTTGAAATGAAAAGTGGGGTCCTCCTGGGAAATTTTATCTAGAACCTGGACAATTTTATCTTGCTGGCCGACTGTTTTCGGCTCAATGGCCAGGGAGATGACCGGTTCATAGACCTGGATGGCCTCCAGGATAATCGGATGATCGAGGTCGGTCAGACTGTCGCCCGTTGTGGTATCTTTAAGCCCCATCAGGCCGACAATATCTCCGGCCCGGGCTTGTTCAATCCGTTCCCTTTTATTGGCATGGATACGCAGCATCCGGGCAACACGTTCCCGGATATTTTTGGTTGGATTCAAAATCTCCTGCCCGACATTCAGGGTTCCCGAATAGAGGCGCAGATAGGTCAATTTTCTCCCCTGATCCATTATTATCTTAAAGGCCAGACCGGCAAAAGGGGCCTCATCTTTGGCCGGACGAATTTCGATCTTATTGCAGAGAGGATTCAGGCCGCTGACTGGGGGGATGTCCATGGGATTGGGAAGAAAATGAATAATGCCGTCCAATAAGGGCTGAACCCCTTTGTTGCGCAAGGCCGCCCCGCAGTAGATGGGGACGATCTTCAAGTCAATGGTGCCTCGGCGAATGACCGCTAAGAGATCGGCTAAGGGAATTTCCTGCCCACCCAAATACAAATCCATGAGGTGATCGTCCAGATCGGCCAGGGTCTCCAATAATTGTTCCCGATAAAATTCCGCTTCATCCCGCAGACTATCCGGTATATCGACTAAATCGTATCCCATGCCCAATGTTTCTTCCCGCCAGTGGATCCCTTGCATATTCAATAAATCAATAGTCCCTTGAAAGCCGTCTTCCCGCCCCCAGGGCAAGTGGAGAATAAGGGGACGGGCTCCTAGTTTCTCTTTGATCTGCTCAATGGTGTTGTTGAAGTCCGCACCGATGCGGTCCATTTTATTGATAAAGGCGATCTTGGGTACATGGTAACGGTCGGCCTGATGCCAGACGGTCTCCGACTGAGGTTCCACCCCGCCGACGGCACAGAATACAGCGACAACCCCGTCCAGGACACGCAAAGAACGCTCCACTTCGATGGTAAAATCGACATGGCCGGGAGTGTCTATGAGGTTGATGGTGTGTTGAAGCCACTGGCAGGTGGTTACGGCTGAAGTGATGGTGATGCCTCGTTCCTGCTCTTCAGGCATCCAGTCCATGACCGCCTCCCCGTCATGAACCTCTCCCATTTTGTGAGACCGGCCGGTGTAATAAAGGATCCGCTCGGTCAAAGTGGTTTTTCCGGCATCAATATGGGCCATGATGCCCATGTTTCTGGTTTTACGAAGTCGTGATTCCCCGGCCATTTTTTTTCTTTTCCTTTAAAAGTGGTAGGATATTAGGCTATTTTCAGTGACTTCGTCAAGAGGGGAAAAGAAAACTCTGCTGTTCCAGCCTTAAGTTTAAGTCAGGTGGGAGAGAATACTCCCCAGGGTTATCCAAAAGGTACTCCGGCGTCCTTTTTCCGGCCCAGACTATTAAATGGCTTTAGAAATAAGGATATGCTTCGGCAGAATCATAAAACTATTTCCCTTGGCCTGCTTTTAAAATAATTTCATAAGCCGGCAAAGAAATCGTTATCCTGAGGGATGGGGTTGGCACCCAGGGGAACGTCCCCTCCCACCTGACTTTTGACGTCCTCGGGGGAAGGTGAAGAGAGGAAAGGGGAAAAGGGGTTGTTTAATCAGGGAGGGTTTGTTATACTTTTTTAATGGGACCGATAAAAAATTCCAAACTGCTGGACATCTATGATCTACTCCACAGGCATTTAGGTCCCAGCCACTGGTGGCCGGGGGACAGTCCCCTGGAAGTCATGGTGGGCGCCATCCTGACCCAGAATACGGCCTGGAGTAATGTCGAACAGGCGATCGGACGGTTAAAGTCCGAAGGGGCTCTTTCCGCTTCTTTTCTGCACCAGGTGGATGAGAGGGTTTTGTCGGAATGGATACGTCCGGCCGGGTATTTTCGCATCAAGGCCGGGAGATTAAAAAATTTTTTTGATTTTTATATCCGGGAATATCAGGGGCAAATAAAAAAAATAAAAAACCAGCCCCTGGAATCCCTTCGTCAGCAGTTGCTTTCGGTGAAGGGCATCGGACCGGAGACGGCGGACAGTATCCTGCTTTACGCCCTGGGAATGCCCACCTTTGTGGTCGATGCCTACACCCATCGCATCTTTTCCCGTCACCAGCTCATCGATGAGGATATTGGTTATGAAGAACTCCGGGCTTATTTTATGGATCATTTGCCTTCGGACCCTCCATTGTATAATGAATACCACGCCCTTTTGGTGCGCCTGGGAAAGGAGTATTGTAAGAAAAAGAACCCCCGGTGTGATGAGTGTCCTTTGAAGGAGATGGAGTTGTGACGGGCGATGAAAAGTTCCAGGAAAAGATCGAGGCCGTCGGCCGGAAGGGAAACCCTTGAGTCGTAAACGAAGTTCCTCCAGGAGATCCATCGGTTTTTATCAAAAATTGGAAAACGATGATATCTTTTTCCTGGCCTCAGGGTTGGCTTTTAATTTGTTGGTTTGTTTTATACCCCTCCTTCTGGTGATCTTATCGATTCTAGGGTTTTTTCTCCATTCTTCACAGGATATCCTCGGGTACATCCAGATGTATCTGGAAAAGATGCTCCCTCAAGCCTCTTCCCGGTTGACTTTCAATATCTTGAACTTGATCAAAGACCGAAAATTAGTGGGGTTAATCGGATTTCTGGGTTTGCTATGGGCGGCTACCCGTCTGTTTGGTTCCATCCGCACAGTGCTGGATAAGACCCTGGAATCGACCTTGCAGCATGGGTATTTAAAAGAAATCCTGTATGATTTGGTCATGGTCCTTATTACCGGGCTCTTCTTTTTGATTTCGATTGTCCTGACGAGTATTTTCGGTCTGATAAAAACCTTTCCGGAACGAATCGGGATCCCTTGGCCAGGAATATTTCATTTTCATTGGGGAGCAAAGCTGGTTGGGTTGGGGGTAGGTTACTTTTTTTCTGTATTGATGTTTTTTATCTTATTTCGCTTTATGCCCAGTCGCCGGCCGAACCATAAGATTGCCTTGGTCACCTCCTTGCTGGTTGCCGGATTATGGGAGATAGCTAAATATCTTTTTCGTCTTTATGTGAATTTTATCAATAATTTTACAGCGGTTTATGGCTCTTTGGGTTTGCTGGTAGTCCTTTTTTTCTGGATCTATTACTCCTGCCTGATCTTTGTTATCGGAGGAGAATTGATCTGGCTCTTCCAAAAACGGAAATAGCCCAGTTCAGCTCGAATCTCCTTTCAGGGGTAATTTATTCCGATATGGGAAAACATAAGGTAAGGATAAAACAATTCAGGATGCACGATCCACATTAGTTACCGGGAAAAAGAGATAACCATGAAATGAACTAAGGGGTTTTATCCGGTATCGAGCCCCTTGTTTCATTCCTTTTCACCAAATAAAGGAATTTTTTAAAAAAATAAAATGACTTCTGAAATATCAAAATCCGATCAATCGAAAGATCTTCCCCTTCCTCCCCTGGCCGAGAGGATGCGTCCCCGAAACCTGGAAGAATTTGTGGGGCAAGAGCACCTGCTGGGGGCGGGAAAATTCTTGCGCCGGATGTTGGAGTCGGGGAAGATCTTCCCTATGATCTTCTGGGGACCACCGGGATCAGGCAAGACCACCCTGGCCCAGATGATGGCCCGCTATACTCGGGCCCATTTCGTCCAATTCTCAGCTGTCCTTTCCGGGGTCAAAGAGATTCGGGAAGTAGTCAAGGAAGCCGAAGAACGGTTAAAGGAGAAGGGGCAAAGCACTATTTTATTTGTCGATGAAATCCATCGGTTCAATAAGGCCCAGCAGGATGCTTTCTTGCCCCATGTGGAAAAGGGAAGCATCATCCTTATTGGAGCCACCACAGAAAATCCTTCTTTTGAGGTTATTGCCCCCTTGCTCTCCCGGACCAAGGTCCTGGTCTTAAAATCCTTAACCGGATCGGATTTGGAAAAGATTGTTCAAATCGCCCTCCGGGATTCGGAAAGGGGACTAGGGAAAATCCGGGCTCATCTGACCCCGGATGCCCTGGAGTTGATTATAAGCCTGGCCGACGGGGACGCCCGAATCGCCTTGAATACCCTGGAGCAGGCCTTGTCCTTTACACAACCCGAGGCCGATGGCACACGCCTTATCAGCCGGACTATGGTGGAAGAAGCCCTGCAAAAAAAAGCTCTAAGATACGACAAGGCCGGAGAAGAACATTACAATCTGATATCCGCTCTCCATAAAAGTCTGCGGGGCAGTGATCCCGATGGGGCCTTGTACTGGCTGGCCCGGATGCTGGAGGCCGGGGAAGACCCCCTTTACTTGGCCCGGCGTCTGGTTCGATTCGCTTCGGAAGATATAGGCTTGGCTGATCCCCAGGCCCTGCAACAGGCTTTGGCGGCTAAGGAGGCCTATCATTTTTTAGGAACCCCGGAAGGAGAACTGGCTTTGGTTCAAGCGACCATTTATCTGGCCACTGCCCCCAAGAGCAACGCCCTTTATCAGGCCCAGGGCCTGATCAAAAAGGTTATTGAAAAAACCGGGGCCCTGCCGGTCCCTCTGCACCTCCGAAATGCCCCGACATCCCTGATGAAAGGTTTGGGGTACGGCCGGGGATACCGTTATGCCCACGACTATCCGGAAGGGCTGGTGGCCCAGGAGAATTTCCCTGAGGAATTAAAAGGCCGCAGGTTTTATCATCCAACAGATCGGGGATTTGAAAAAACGATTAAAACCCGTTTGGAATATTGGCGGAAAAAGTTGAATTTAGTAACCTCTTAGTGATAGTGTAAAAAGTACGAACCAAAATCCGATTTTTTTTAAAGGGAAAACAAGATGAAAAGATGCCTGGATTCGTCCTGGACTCAGGAAATGAGAGTGGAGATCGACGCCAACCTGATGATGCTCCAGGCCCTAGGGGAAAAGGAAGGGATTTCCGAAGAAGAACTTGAAAAGCTGCAACCTGCGATCCAAACCATTCACGGACAACTTGAAGAAGAAAAAGGCCAAGACCATCTCCCTTTTCTGACCATACCCTTTGAGCTGTCACTGGGACCAAAAATAAAAAAATTTGTTCAGGGAACCAAGCCCTGGGTGGAAAATTTTGTGGTCCTGGGCATTGGCGGATCGGCCCTGGGGGCCAAGGCCCTCCATACGGCCCTTTCCCATCCCCATTATAACCTGTTATCCAAAACCATGCGAAAGGGATTTCCACGGCTCTTTGTAACCGATAATGTGGACCCTGATGGATTTAAAGCCCTGTTGGATCTTCTGGAAGTAAGAAAGACCCTCTTCAATGTGATCAGCAAATCGGGTGGAACGGCTGAAACCATGAGCCAGTTTTTGATTATCAGGGATTT
Organism: uncultured delta proteobacterium; assembly: GCA_963790475.1. Taxonomy (GTDB): domain Bacteria; phylum Desulfobacterota; class RBG-13-43-22; order RBG-13-43-22; family RBG-13-43-22; genus RBG-13-43-22. The sequence continues at coordinate 286,010 of CAWBOS010000006.1, forward strand.
GCTTAAGAAAAAGCTGGGCAACCGGAAGGAAAAGGATCACCTGGTGATTACCACCGATCCGGTGCAGGGAGTGCTGAGAAAAATCGCTGAAGAAGAACAATTTAAAAGTTTTGAAATACCCTCGTTGCTGGGAGGAAGGTTCTCGGTCCTTTCGGCCGTCGGGTTACTGCCGGCCGCTATGTGCGGAATCGATATCGAGGAATTACAGGCCGGGGCCAGGGAAATGGCCGGACGCTGTCAGAACCCTTCCCTGTGGGAAAATCCGGCCTACGGGTGCGCCTGTTTGTCCTTCCTGAGTTATAAACAGATGAGAAAAAATATCCGGGTGATCATGCCCTACGGGGATGCCCTGAAAGGAATGGGGGAGTGGTTTTGCCAATTATGGGCCGAAAGTTTAGGGAAGCGGTTTAATCTCAAAGGGCGGGAGATTTGGAACGGTCAAACGCCGGTGACGGCCCTGGGGGCCACGGATCAGCATTCTCAGCTGCAATTGTATATGGAAGGACCCGGAGACAAAGTTTTTTCCTTTTTGGGAATCAAAAATTTTGCCGGCCTGATCCCCTTGCCGAAACTGTATCCCAAGACGGAAGAACTGGCCTACTTGGGAGGCCATTCCCTGAACCAATTAATTCAAGCCGAAATGCAGGCCACCCGCTTAACTCTGGCCAAAAATGGGCGTCCCAGTTTAACGATCACTTTGCCTAAAATCAATCCGTTCACCATTGGTCAACTGATCTTTTTGTGGGAACTGGAAACTTATGTCTGCGGCCGGTTGATGGGCATTAATCCCCTGAACCAGCCCGGGGTGGAAGAAGGAAAAAAGATGACCTATGCCTTCCTGGGGAGAAAGGGATTTGAAAGGGAAGGCCAAGATGGGGGACTCCCTGTCAAAACCCAATAAAAAATTTATTCTGTAGTTTGATCTATGGAAATCCTACCGGAAACCACCAAGCCTTTTAAACTGGTCAAATACTTTTTTTTGAGCAGCTTTATTGTTATGTTGATTTTTGCCGTATCCTTGACCCTGTTCATAACCCAACGCTCCAAAGAGGCCTTACTGAAAAAAAGCGAGGCTTTTGCCGTACTTCTGGCCGAGAATCTCAATCATCAGGTGTTTTTTTACTTTGAACTGCCGCTTACCCTGCAGAAAAAAGAGGTCCGGCTGAGAGACCCCAAACAATTTAAATGGTTGGATCAATATCATTCGAAATACGATTTACAGTTTTAAAATTGAAAAAGTCAATATGTATGACCCGCTCAATATTATCGCCTACAGTACCGAACAATCCTTGGTCGGCAAGAAAGGAGTAGGGGGTACGGATTTTAAAAAAGCAATGACCGGGAAAAATTCCTCCCGATTCATTTCCGAGGGTGTCTTTTTGAAATTTCGCCCTTGGGAAAAGGCTCCGACCGGAAAATTAATCACCACCATTCCCTTTCGGGTGGACCCCTCTATCCAACCCGACGCTAGAATTCTGGGGGTCTTTGAGATCACCCAGGATATTTCCAAGGATTACGAGGCTATTTTCAGGGATCAATACTTGATGGTTTTTTTCTCGATCGGTCTTATGGCCCTCCTGTACCTGATCCTTTTGTTTATCGTCAAACGCGGCGAGATGATCATGGAAAGAAAGGCTCAAGAACAAAAGCGGTTAGTCGATAAACTGCACCAGTCCGAACGGATGGCTTCCTTGGGGGAGATGATTGCCTCGGTCTCTCATGAGATTAAGAATCCCCTGGGGATCATTCGCAGTACGGCCGATCTGCTGGAAAAAAAGGTGATTCAATTTGAACCTCAAAACCAATTGGCTTCGATCATTCGGGAAGAAGCCGATCGGTTGAATCGTATCGTGACCGAGTTCCTGGATTTTGCCCGACCCCAGATCCCCAGGATGGACCAGGTTCGGATCGAAACGATATTGGAAAAAAATTTACATTTTTTAGGTCCGGAATTGGCTCGCCGGGGGATAACGGTTCAGAAAGATTTTATCCCGGGGTCACAGACCATTCCGCTGGATCAGGACCAGATTTATCGGGCTTTTTTAAATATTCTGTTGAATGCCGTTCAGGCCATGCCCGAGGGTGGGAAGATCGGAATCAAGGTTCGGTATATTTCCCGGGAGGCGATCATTGAGATCAATGATTCGGGGTCCGGTTTATCAGAGGAAGAGCGGGTTAAGGCCTTTCAGCCTTTTTTTACTACTAAGGAGAAGGGCAGCGGTTTGGGGCTGGCCATTGTCAAAAATATCATTGAAGCCCATAAGGGAACCATTCAAATGATTAATTCGGAATCAGGAGGAACCGCGGTGGTTATTACCTTGCCGAGAAAAGGGGACTGAGGCATAGAAGGAAGATCCCGATTCCAATCACCTTACAGGGGCCCTCGGGGGATGCGAGTTGCGGTTATGTGTTTATAAAAACCGATCGTTGTTATCTTTCAACTCCTAACCCTGACCCGCGAAGCGTAACTCGTAACAAAGGTTTTAATAAAAATGGAAACAATTCTCGTTGTCGACGATGAAAAGAATTATCTTTTAGTGCTGAAAGAATTACTGGGGGAAGAAGGCTATGAAGTGGTTATTGCCCAGTCGGCCTCGGAGGCACTAAAGGTTTTTCAAGAAACGGAACTGGATCTGGTAATCACGGACATGAAAATGCCCGGAATGAGTGGGATGGAACTGTTAGACGTTTTGAAAGAAAAAGACCTTCATCTGCCGGTAATCATGATGACCGCCTATGGATCGGTGGAAAAAGCGGTGGAAGCCATGAAAAAAGGGGCCTACGATTATATCCTCAAACCCTTTGATAATGAGGTATTAAAAAAGGCGGTCGCTAAAGGCCTGGCCATGGGGCGGGTGATCAAAGAAAACAGGCTGCTCTCCGGGGAATTGAAGGAAAAATTCGGACCCACCGACCTGATCGGCAACAGTTTTCCGGTGAGGCAAGTGAGGGACTTGATCTCTAAAGTGGCCGGAACCAAAGCAACCGTGTTGATCAGCGGTGAATCAGGGACAGGAAAAGAATTGGTGGCCCGAGCCATTCATTTCAATAGCCCCAGAAAAGATAAACCCTTGGTCTCGGTCAATTGTTCGGCCTTGACCGAAACTTTGCTGGAGAGTGAACTTTTCGGTCACGAGAAAGGTGCCTTCACCGGGGCCGTGGCTCAAAGAAAGGGACGGTTCGAAACGGCGGATGGAGGGACCCTTTTCCTGGATGAGGTGGGAGAGATGTCCCCTTCCGTTCAGGTTACCCTTTTACGGGTTCTGCAAAACCGGGAATTTGAACGGGTTGGCGGAAACAAGACTATTAAGGTAGATGTACGGGTCATTACAGCTACTAATAAAGATCTGAAAAGGGAGATTACCAAGGGGACATTTCCGCGAAGATCTCTATTATCGTCTTAATGTGGTTCATATTGAAGTCCCTCCTTTGAGGGAACAGGAAAGAGGACCTTCCCTTATTGATACGATATTTTTTGGAGCGATTTACCCGGGAGATGAATAAAAAAGAGGTCCCGACCCTGGCCCCGGAAGTGATGGGTGCCTTGTTGGCCTATGACTGGCCGGGGAATGTCAGGGAACTGGAAAACATGCTCGAAAGAGCGATTATTCTGAGTTCAAAACCGATTATCCAACTGGAAGATCTGCCTTTCACCAGCATTATTCCGTCAGGAGCCAAACTTAATGAGGTCCTGGAATTAATAGAAAAAAAGATGATTACTCAGGCCCTGGTCCTATCGGGGAATGTCCAGGCCCATGCCGCCGAACTGCTGGGCATAGAAAAGAATTTGCTGAAGTATAAGATGAAAAAATATGCTCTGGTTTAGGCCGGGGCAAAGCTCTCGTTTACGGTTTTTGTTGTTTTCCGAAAATCCTCCCTGCCCTGATCAGAGGTCTCGATCAGATATCTCCTGTTTTGGAGTTGTCCCCTGAAAATCCAGGAAATATCTGATCTCCGAACTAATCCCCTGATCACATCGAGTCCCTAATTCATCGATCACCCAAGGTTACTCAAATAGCGGTGGATGGACAGGTACCGGCACTCTATTTCTTAAATTTACCTGGAAATTGCTTGACGATGCCATCGGTCAGTGTATCGGCCAGCATCAGTATATGGTCATGGCCTTTGTCGTAATAACTTATATCGCCATCCCAATCCTTTTTAAGTCTGGAAACCACTTCCCCCGTGGTAACCGTCAGATGTTTATATAAACTATTGACCAGTTCCTGCTTGGGCCAATGCGGATTTGCGCCGCTCAGGAACGTAGCGATCTCTTCGGCATTATCCTCCCATTTCTTTTTAGCGGTTAAGAACTCCTCCTGAGTGCCTTTTTTTGCCGATGTTACCACCTCAGCGGCAATCAAGATATGGTCTCGGAGCAAACCGGCTAATTTTTTTCCGGCCTCCTCTCCGTAGAAGGGCTTTATCGCCTCCCCGATACTATCCTGATTTTTTAGAAGTCTCTCGGCAATTTTAGCGGTGTCTTGAAGCTCGGCCAGGGCACTTATGATGTAATTTCGTGTATAGGTAATATGGTCTTCCCATAGTTTCCTCATGGACATTCTTAAATCAATGACCGATTTTTTGCACAACATGGTGCCGGTCGCCTTGCCCTTCATAGGTTCCGCATATGAAATACTGACCATAAAGATACCAATCAGTCCAATCAAGATCCCGGCTGATATTATTCTTTTCATGTCATCCTCCTGTATTAATTTTAGTTTAAGTAATGAAAGGTGAATTTTGAAAGGAATACTATCTTGCTTTTTTTAGGGATGCAATGAAAAATTATGAGAATAATCCTGTTGGGTTGTTTAAGCCGGAATTTTTTAACTTGGGTAGATCAGGAGAAGAGAAAAAGTTTCAATAGGCCATTGACTAAAAGAGAAGAACTTTATACTATCTAACATAATAAAGCCGATCATAAGGGTTTATACAAAAAGGAGTTGGTTTGAAGGAAGTGGCCGAGTTATTAAAACAGAATCCCCTCTTCAGCGGCCTTGATGAAGCTGGACTTGACAAGGTCAAAGGGATTACCTCACACCATTTTTATAAAAAAGGGAGCATCCTTTTCTCCCAAGGTGATGGGGCTCATGGTTTCTACCTGGTGACCGAAGGGAAGATAAAAATATATCGCCTGTCGCCTAATGGCCAGGAATATGTCATGCGCCTGGTTGGACCTGGAGAAACGATCGCCGAGGCGGCGGTTTTTTCCGGAAAAACCTACCCGGCCTCGGCTGAGGCCCTGGAGGATAGCCGGCTCTACTACCTGAATAAATCGGATTTCACGGCCCTCATCCGAGAGAGTCCCCAACTGGCCCTTAATATGATGACCGGTCTATCTCTTTTGTTGAGGGATTTGGCCCAACAGGTGGAAGATCTTTCTTTAAAGGAAGTCTCGGCCCGTCTGGCCCGTTTTCTGATCGCTGAGGCTGAAAAAATTTCTTCTGTACCGGCCAATGGACTCAAAATTCCCCTGGAAATGAAAAAAAATCTTCTGGCCAGCCGCTTGGGGACCATTGGGGAAACCCTGTCCCGCACTTTGTCAAAAATGAAACAGAAAGAAATTATCCATATCGATAAGGGCATCATAACCATCCGGAATTTTGAGACCCTGAAAGAAATTGCTGAAGGAATAAAACTATAAGGAGGCCCTATGCTTTTTCCAGACTATCGGCCCAGGAGGCTGAGGCGGAATGAATCTTTCAGAAGGATGATTCGGGAAACCTCACTTTCGGTGGATAACCTTATCTATCCTATGTTCGTCGTTTTTGGCAAAGGGATTCGTAAGCCCATCGCTTCCATGCCCGGGATTTTTCAACTTTCCACAGATGAACTCATTAAAGAGGCCCGCGAGGTCCTTTCCCTGCGTATACCGGCCATCATGCTTTTCGGGATCCCGGAAAAAAAAGATGAAAAGGCTTCGGGGGCTTATGATCCCAACGGGATTATCCAGCGGGCTATGAAAGCCTTAAAAGAAAAGGTTCCTGAATTGATAGTCATCGGTGATGTCTGCCTCTGTGAATACATGAGTCACGGCCACTGTGGGATTATCCAAGAGGGTGAGGTCGATAATGATGCCACCCTGGAGCTGCTGGCCCGTACCGCCTTGTCCCAGGTCAAGGCCGGCGCCGATATGGTTGCCCCGAGCGATATGATGGATGGAAGAGTGGCCGAGATCCGTCAGGCCCTGGATGAAAACGGTTTTGAGCAAACTCCTATTATGGCCTATTCGGCCAAATATGCTTCGGCCTTTTATGGTCCATTCCGGGAGGCCGCTGAGTCGGCTCCGAAATTCGGCGACCGGAAAAGCTATCAGATGGACCCGGCCAATTTTCGGGAAGCCATTCGTGAAGTGACCCTGGATGTTGAGGAGGGGGCGGATATTATCATGGTCAAACCGGCCCTGCCCTATCTGGATGTTATCTGCCGGGTTCGGGAAGAATTCGACCTTCCTGTGGCTGCCTATAATGTCAGCGGCGAATACGCCATGATCAAGGCGGCGGCGAAACAGGGTTGGTTGGATGAAAACAAAGTGATGATGGAATCCCTGCTTTCCATTCGCCGTGCCGGAGCCGATCTGATCCTGACCTATTTTGCCAAGCAGGCCGCCCCCCTTTTGAAAGCATCATGATGCGAGATCGTTTGCCGGCATGAAAGGTAATACTCATTAAATGCCTTCTCACACAAAAGAAAAATCCGAATTTCCACTAAAAGTTCCCGAACTACGCCTGGTGGCCTGGGAAGTGACACGGCAATGCAATCTTTCCTGTCTTCACTGCCGGGCCTCGGCCGAATCCGGCCCTTACCCAGATGAATTAAGTACGGCCGAAGGTCTCCTTCTTTTGGATCAAATCCGGGAGGTCGGGCAGCCCGTGGTAATTATGACCGGGGGAGAGCCGTTACTTCGCCCTGACATTTATGAGCTGGCCCGGTACGGACATAATCTGGGCCTGCGGATGGTCATGGCCGTTAATGGCACCCTCTTGGATAGGGAAAAGGCCCGGATGTTGAAAGAATCGGGTATTCAGAGGATCAGTGTCAGTATGGATGGAGCCGCAGCTGAGAGTCATGATTATTTTCGCCAGGTTCAAGGGGCTTTTAACGAGATACTAAAAGGGATCGAAGCCGCCAGGTCGGTTGGCCTGGAATATCAGATTAATACCACAGTCACCAGGCACAATCTTCATGAATTGCTAAAAATACAAGAAAAGACCATTGAATTAGGGGCCGTGGCCCATCATATTTTTATGCTGGTCCCAACCGGCCGGGGAAGGTCTTTGACCGACCAGACCATCTCAGCCGAGGAATACGAACAGACCCTGACCTGGCTGGTCAAACGCAAGGATGAGATCCCCCTGTCCATCAAGGCGACTTGCGCCCCTCATTATTATCGAATATTGAGGGAGACAGCCCGCCAGGAAGGAAAGGAAGTCTCTTTCAAAACCCATGGATTAGATGCTGTTACCCGAGGTTGTCTGGGAGGGGTCGGGTTTTGCTTTGTCTCCCACAGGGGACAGGTTCAACCCTGCGGTTATCTGGAGGTGGACTCAGGAAATACGCGGAGACAATTCTTCGGGGAAATATGGAAATCCTCTCCGGTCTTTCTGGCTTTAAGAGATCAATCCCAGTATTCGAACAAATGCGGTCGGTGTGAATATTTTCGGGTTTGCGGCGGCTGCCGGGCCAGGGCCTTTGAAGCCACCGGGAATTATTTGGAAGAAGAGCCTCTTTGCACTTTTCAGCCTAAAAGGCAGGCGTGAGGCGTGAGGTTTTTTTAATGATTCCTTTTTCATTGTTCGTCCTTTGCCGGAATTAAATAGAAAATTGGGAATAAAAGAGATAAAAGAAACCCCTGATAAAAAACCAATCTATAGGCTGGATCGGATTGATCGGGCTATTCTCAATGAAATTCAGTCCCATTTCCCTCTTAAGGCCAGACCTTATCGAGAGGTCGCGGAACGTCTGGATCTCACGGAAAAGGAGGTCATCTCCCGGGTTAACTGCATGGCCCAGGGGGGGATCATCCGGCGTATTGGGGCCAATTTCAACTCCCGCAAGCTGGGATTCACCAGTACCCTTTGTGCCGCCCGGGTCCCGATGGAAAGAATATCCGAATTTGTTGAAAAGGTTAATCAATATCCCGGCGTCACCCACAACTATGAGAGGGAGGGGGATTTCAATATATGGTTTACCTTTATAGCTGAATCCAAGGGACTAATCGATTCCGCTCTTGAAGAAATTAAGAATAAAACAGGCATTGAAGAATTGATCAGCCTTCCGGCCGAGAATATTTTTAAGATCCGCGTTGATTTCGAAGTTTAGTGCAAAAATAGGATTTATGAAAATAGCGGATAACATAGCCCGGCGTAAATATCCCCAGATGTCATTGGGGCGGAAGGTGAAATTCAGTCAAAGGGAACTGGTCCCGACTTTCGCCGGGTGAGGGGAGTTGCCCGATGGAAGCATCTTGGTCAAAATCATATAACTTTATATTAATATTCATGGTTCTTAAGGCCCGTATCGGCCGGGGGTAAGGATAGATAATGGAACAAAATCGGGAAGACAGGAAAGAACCGGAAGTCGAGGTTAATCAGGAACCGGAAGAATATTCTTCTCCCACCGGATTCAAAAAACCCAAGCGATCTTTTAGATTGAATAAATGGATGTTAGTGCCGATTTCCCTGGTTGGGATAACCGTTTTGGCCTTTGGGCTGTGGATGATCCTACAATCCGGTTTGTTTCCCAGTAAAGAACAAACCGAAATCCCTGAATTAAAGGCGCTCCGCACAGAATTTCAGAGTCTGAAGGGTGAAATAGCCTCTTTGAAAAATGAAGTGCAATCCTTAAAAGAAGAACAGAAGGGTCTTCAGGAATGGACAAAGGCCATTCAAGGACAAGTTACGACCGTCAAGGACCAACAAACGGTTTTGGCAAAAAAAAGGGATTCCCAAGGAAACAAAAAGCCGAAGCCGAAGGTGATCGTCTATAAGATACAAAGGGGAGACACCTTGGCATCGATTGCTAAAAAATTTCGAGTGGGCCAGGATGATCTGAAGAACTGGAACCACCTTCCCTCGAAAGGAAAACTCAAACCTGGTCAAACCATAACAATTTATTCCCCTACTCCCTGAAGCCAAACATGACTTTCTCGTAAGGTTCAAACATCATTTGATAAAGATCCATGGCATAGCGGTCGGTCATTCCCGATAAATAATCGGCAATTATCCGGTGCCGGGTTTTTTTGTCCTTGGTCTGAAAAAATCGAGATTTAAAGACGCCAGGCAGCATCTCCGGTTTTTCTTCCAGATGATGAAATATTCTGGAAATAATCAGTCGGCCTTTTTCATTCATGATGGACACCTGGGGGCGTTTATAAACATTTTCAAAAAGGAAAGTTTTCAGTTGATTGAAGTGGACCCAATCCTGATTTGGGGCAGTGACAATGGGGACCTCCTCCTTTCTAACTTCTTGAATACTTTTTATTTTCAAGCGACGTAGATTGTTGTGGGTCTGTTTAATGACCATAATGTTGGTTCCTTCGATCAAGGTCCTGACCAATAACCTGGCCCGGATGGTGGTATCGGCAGTGTCGAATCCGGGATAACGATCCCCACATTTTTTTAACACCTGGTCAACCAGGGGATTTTCCATTTTTGGAATATCATTCATAGATAAATATCCAGCAGTTAAAGCATCTTCCAAATCATGGGCACAGTAGGCCAACGGGTCGGCGATGTTGACTATCTGGGCCTCAAGAGTGGGAGAGGGATGTTCTCTGAATTCCTCCGAAGCGATGGGGTGATCATAAACGGTGGAATGCCGGGCAATACCCTCCCTGGTTTCAAAACAAAGATTGAGTCCGTCGTAAGCGCTATACCTTTTCTCCAACAGGTCGACTATTCTCAGGCTTTGAAGATTATGCTCGAATCCCCCATCCTTTTTCATAAGCTCGTTTATAGTGGTTTCTCCCGTGTGTCCAAAAGGAGCATGTCCCAAGTCGTGGGCATAGGCAATGGCTTCACACAAATCCTCGTTTAAACGAAGGGCCCGGGCCAGGGTTCGAGCATGCTGGGCGACCTCAAGGGTGTGGGTCAACCGGGTTCTGTAGAAATCCCCTTCGCTGATTAAAAAAACCTGAGTCTTGTACTGGAGATCCTTAAAGGCCTTGGAATAAAGAATCCGGTCCCGGTCGCGTTGAAAAACGGTCCTGAATTCATCCGGTTCATCCCCATGGAGGGTCCGTCCAATGCTTGCGGCACTTTTTGACGCATAAGCAGCAAGCGTTGATTCCTCAATAGTTTCTAATTGCTCTCTGATTTTCATAAATTCCTTCTTATTTTATTCGGTTGTAAAAACATCTTTTCCTGACCGGTCAATTTAAGGTCCAAAAGACTTTTCTGGGCTTTGGCTTATCATATCAGAAATGAAGCAAATTAAACAGTCAGTTATGGTGGACCGGTTCAAAATCCTATCGCAAGGTCTGCCATAGGCAGGGACTGATGGAATAGAATTTCAATTCACTTCAAGTGGCTATAGAATCCCCAAGGCAGGATTACCCGGCTCGCGAAAAGTTGTCTTCCATTTATGGAGACGTTATCCGCTATGACGTTTCGGTAAAAAGCCGTTGAGCGCTTATCCCGAGGGACCCCGGTAAAGGTCCGGGACTGGTGCTTTTATTAGTAACTATATAATATTATTTACTTTAGTATGTAATTTGGCCTCACGATCGTTCTAAGCAAAATGGATCAATCTTGGTTTTTTAAAGGCCATCAGCCGTCAATTCATAATATCTCAATTTTGTACTTGAATTTTAAAATTTAGTGTTTATATTAGCACTATCCAAAAGGGAGTGCTAACAAGCCCTATAACTATTTAGGAAGGAGAGTGAAAGTATGAAGATCAGACCATTACATGATCGGGTCATTGTTCAACGAATCGAGGAGGAAGAAAAAACCAAGGGTGGAATTATTATCCCGGATACCGCCAAGGAAAAACCCCAGGAAGGCAAGGTTATTGCCGTAGGACCAGGGAAGATATTGGAAAACGGGACCAAGACTACGCTTGATGTCAAAGTGGGGGACAAGATTTTATTCGGAAAATATTCCGGGACCGAAATTAAGATCGAGGGCGAAGAATATTTAATGATGCGAGAAGAAGATATCTTAGGAGTGATTGAATAACTAAAGGAAAGGAGTGAATTTATGTCAGCAAAAGAAATAAAATACGATTCAAAGGCCCGCGAGGCCATGAGGGTAGGTGTGGATACCCTGGCCGATGCGGTCAAGGTTACCTTGGGACCCAAGGGACGAAATGTAATATTGGACAAATCTTTCGGTTCTCCAGCCATCACCAAGGATGGGGTTACGGTGGCCAAGGAGATCGAACTGGAAGACAAATTTGAAAATATGGGCGCTCAGATGGTTAAAGAAGTGGCTTCCAAAACCAGTGACGTGGCCGGAGACGGAACCACGACCGCAACGTTGTTGGCCCAGGCTATTTATCGCGAAGGGTCCAAGCTGGTTGCCGCCGGGAGCAACCCTATGGCTGTAAAGAGGGGCATAGAAAAGGGCGTGGAAGCAGTGGTTAAGGAATTGAAAAAGATCAGTAAGCCCACCAAGGATCACAAAGAGATCGCCCAGGTAGGAACCATATCCGCCAATAACGACTCCACCATCGGCAACATTATTGCCGAGGCTATGGAAAAGGTTGGTAAGGAAGGGGTTATCACCGTTGAAGAAGCCAAGAGCATGGAAACGACCCTGGAAGTGGTGGAAGGGATGCAGTTTGACCGGGGCTATATTTCTCCCTATTTTGTGACAGATCCGGAAAAAATGGAAGCGGTTTTAAATGATCCTTACATCCTGATCAATGAAAAAAAGATCAGCAATATGAAGGACCTCTTGCCGGTTTTGGAGCAGATCGCCAAAATGGGTAGACCTTTATTAATTATTGCCGAAGAGGTGGAGGGGGAGGCTCTGGCCACCCTGGTGGTCAATAAGCTCCGCGGGACCCTTTCCTGTGCGGCCGTAAAGGCCCCTGGTTTCGGGGACCGGCGCAAGGCCATGTTGGAAGATATCGCCGTTTTAACCGGTGGACAGATGATCTCTGAAGATTTAGGGATCAAACTGGAAAATGTCTCCCTGAAGGATATGGGGACGGCCAAACGCATCACTATCGATAAGGATAATACCACTATCGTCGATGGCGGCGGTGAGAAATCAGCTTTGGAAGGCCGGGTCAAACAGATTCGGGCCCAGATTGACGAAACCACCTCGGACTATGATCGGGAAAAGCTTCAGGAACGGCTGGCCAAATTGATCGGCGGCGTGGCCGTCATCAATGTTGGGGCTGCTACGGAAACCGAGATGAAAGAGAAAAAGGCCCGCGTTGAAGATGCCTTGAATGCCACCCGTGCCGCAGTTGAAGAAGGGATCGTACCTGGTGGCGGGATCGCCCTTCTACGATGCCTGCCGGCTTTGGCCAATCTGAAAACGGAAGGCGAAGAGGCCCTGGGGGTCAATATTATCCGCCGGGCTTTGGAAGAGCCGGTTCGACAGATTGCCAATAACGCCGGATTTGAAGGCTCGGTGGTAGTGGAAAAGGTCAAAGCCGAAAAGGCCGGTTTTGGGTTTAATGCCGAAACCGGAACTTATGAAGACCTGATGAAGGCCGGGGTAATCGACCCCACCAAAGTAACCCGTTTTGCCTTGCAAAACGCCGCTTCGGTGGCATCACTTCTGTTGACCACGGAAGCCATGGTGGCCGAGAAACCTAAGGAGAAGGAACCTGCCATGCCGTCTATGCCGCCGGGTGGAGGGATGTATTAATTCTGGAACCAAAAGGTAGTTTGTCTGAAAAGCCCCCTGGTCTCAGGGGGCTTTTTTTATTGTAATTCTCTTGACTTCCGCCTCAATTTTTGTTAAATAGTGCCTCATCCCACCTTTAATAGAGAGGGAAAAGATGGCCTTACCTTTCGTAACCATCCTTATTGGAGCCCTTTTGCTGTGCCCTTCCCACCTATGGGCCAAGACCATGTTTATTACCGACCGAATAGAACTTAGCCTGCGCTCCGGGATTGGATTGGAGTATCGTGCTTTGACCATGGTAAAAACCGGTGACCGCGTCGAGGTCCTTGAAGGGGATAAGAACTGGTCGAAGGTCAAACTACCCAATGGAACAACAGGCTGGATCAACACCTGTTTTTTGGTAGATCAAGTCAAGACGGTTTCTTCCCAGGATCCGAAATTACAGGAAGATCTGCGTGGGATGAAAGAAACCAATCAAAACCTGGTCCGGGAAAAAGAAATACTTATTCAGGAAAAAGACAGGTTGCTCAAAGAACTTGAAGAGGCCAAGAACCAGACCCAGACCCTCAATCAGGAAAATAGTAAACGGAATTCCCCTGAACTTTCCGCCCTGAAAACAAAGAATGAAGAATTAGAAAAAGAAGTCGCGCAATATAAGGAACAGATCGACCATGTCGATCAAAAGGGAAAAGCCGGGAGCAACGAAGAACAGATCAAATGGTTTTTAATTGGGTCGGTCGTGCTGGTTGTGGGACTACTACTAGGCTGGTTTTTGAGCCGGAGCCGGCGCAAACCGCACCGGTACTATTAAAATAAAAGAGCTGAGGGTACAAGAACCTTAAGGTGTCAAGTGAAAGCCCCCCCTGGATTGTAAAATACTTGTACCCCGTTTCCGTTTAGGCCATTTCAATTTTTTTTTGGTAAAATTCGAACATCCACCAGGCCTTTAAGTAATTCCGCAAACTTCCTGGCATCCTCCTCCGTCCCCACTATGGCCCCATAGTGCATGGGAATGGCAATTTTCGGTTTCAGGACCTTGGCCGCTTCCGCGGCTTCTTGAGCAGTCATGACATAAGTCCCGGAAACCGGAAGAAAAGCAATGTCGGCTTTAATTTCTTTCATCTCCGGAATGAAATCCGCATCCCCCGTATGATACACTCGCACTCCCTCCAGGGTAACGATAAATCCCAGCCAGCCCTTGGCCTTGACATGAAAATCCTTATTGGTGTTATAAGAAGGGACCGCCTCAATGGCTATTCCCTGAATGGTTTTGGTTTCGCCGGGTTTAAGGATCTCGATTTTCCCGGTAAGCTTTTTCGCAGAATCCGCTTCGGTCACAATAATCGTGTCCTTGGTTTGGATTTTTTTAACGTCATCCGGTGAACAGTGATCGAAATGATCATGGCTGATCAGGATAATATCCGCTGCCGGCCCGCCTGCGATTTGAAAGGGGTCAAAATAGATGACCTTTTTATTTTGGTACAAAATGCCGTCGTGCCCTAACCAGGACAGTTTTTTAAATACTTCTTCTATCATAAAGCACCTCCTCCACGTTCACTTTTCTTCCAGAATAATTTTATGATTGACCAATGATAGTTGCTTGATTCTGCCATCTAAGAACCCTATTTTCATGACCTGCTTTTCTTCAAGAAACCCATTAGTGTTTTAATGAAGGAAGTATAAAATGAAGGGGACTTGGTAGTCAAGGGGATAAATAAATAATGGGGAAATAAACTTGATGAATCGTAAGGGGTCATCTTCAGGCGCAGGCGAGAATCCGCCCCCTACGAAACCAATTGAAACACGGGGGGATTCTCGCTCCCCGATCCGGGGCAGGACCGGTTTCACCCGAATGATTTAACCGGGCCTTCGGCGACTTTTTAAGAATGCATCAATCTTGAGCTTTGAACTTGACCCTTTTGATGAAATGTTATTATATGAATTTTTACCCTATAGTTCCAAAAGAAGTCAAAAATCCGGAATCAAAAAGAGGCTAGTCTGATGAACATTACATCGATATTGCTGTTGTTCGGAGGGGGAGTCGTGGTCGGACTTTTTTCTTCCCATCCTGTTGAAGCTTCTTAATTTCCAATTCTTCACCGACCTGACGGCCCTGGTGACCCGCCGGCTGGCCAGTCTGTCGGCTGGGATTGGACGTTTTTTTCGAAACCGTGGGGATTACGGGGGGATGGAGGCCTTGGTCTCCCGGCAAGTGGATCCCCGGGAGCAGCAAATAAACGATTCGGCACAGGAAATCCGGACCATCCTGCTGATCCTGACAGGCCTTCTCCGGCGAAGCAGCCAGGCGGCCAGTGATTCTTCTTCAACCCCTGGAGATGCCGCACCACCATTGACGACCTGCAGCCTCTTCAAAATCTGGGTAAGGTTCATGATCTCCTTATCCGGGAGATTGACCGGGTAATCTCCAGCAACATGACTCTGAAAGAAGAACTGGCCCGCTCCCAGGAAAGTCTGGAGGCGCAGCGCAAACAAATCGATAACCTTAAAACCGCCGTCCGAATTGACGGTCTGACCCAGCTTGCCAATCGGGTGTATTTCGACGAGAAGCTGATTGAGATGGTTAATTTGCAAAACCGTTATCAGGACCCGTTTTCATTACTGATGATCGATGTGGACAATTTTAAGGTGATCAACGACTCCCTCGGCCACCAGGCCGGTGACCGTATTCTCAAGGGGATCGCTTTAAAACTAAAAGCCAGTATCCGGGAAAGTGACTTTATGGCCCGCTTCGGAGGTGATGAGTTCGCCCTTATTCTCTCCAAGACACAGAATCCACCGGCGATTGAGGTGGGATGGAAGATATGCCGTTCCATGGAAGAGAGCCGTTTTCTCTTGGACAGAAAGGAGTTCTCTGTAACACTTTCCCTCGGGGTTACCGAGATGGCGGCTGGTGACACACCGGAGACCCTGGTCAATCGGGCTGATCGGGCCCTTTACCAAGCCAAGCAAGAGGGACGAAATAGAGCGATAATGGCTCCCCTCCCTCCGGAAACTTCCGCTGGTCCCGGGGAAGATTAGCCAAGGTAAACACCTCCCGCCCATTTTGGGCAGGATACAAAACTATTTCACATCTCAAAATCAATTCCTTTCCTCATTCGATGAAAGAAGGGGGTGGGGGATTAAAAGAAGGAGAGCCGAATCTAATGAAAAAAGCGGTATATCATGGCATTTGTGATTTGCGGATTGAAGAGGTGCCCGAACCCATGCCCGGACCGGGACAAGTAAAGGTCAAGGTTAAATATTGTGGTATTTGCGGATCGGATTTGCACGAATACCTTCATGGGCCATTTCCTCAAAGTCCCTTTGGCCATGAGGCTTGCGGCCTAATCGTTGAAATCGGCCAAGGGGTGAGCGGATTTCAAAAAGGAGATCCTGTGCTGGCATTCCAAAAAGGGGCTTATGCCGAATACCTGGTATTGCCTAAAGAAAGGGTGATCAGAAAACCCGAGGATATGAGCTGGGACCGGGCTGCCGTAGTCGAACCTTTGTCCGGGGCTGCTTATGCCATCGAAAAAGGAGGTATCCGAACGGACGATACCGTCCTGATCGCCGGTTGCGGCCCGGTGGGGCTTATGGCCCTGCTGGGTCTCAAAGCGATGGGTCTGGAGAAAATTTATATGACGGATCCTTCGGAAGCAAGAAGAAAAAAAGCCGAAGAGCTGGGGGCAACCCTGGTTTTGAATCCTCTGATCGACAAAATCCCTCCTCAGATCAAAGGACTTTCCGGCGGCCGGGGTGTGGATGTAGCCATTGAGGCCGTGGGTATCGAAGCCACCCTGAAGGATTGCCTGGCGTCCGTCCGCTATCAGGGCAAGGTCATTGTTCAGGGAATTTTTACCGACCGGGCTGCCGTGCATATGCTCGGATTTGTCACCCGGGAGACGACCATGATCGGTACCAACTCCATCAATCCTGCCTTGGCTATGGCCTGGATCGAGACCAAAAAGATCCGGCCGGAGTTGATTATCACCAAGATTATTCCTTTGGAGCAGATCTCCGAGGGCTTTGAAGCCTTGGCCCAGAAAACGAAGGAGCAGATCAAGATCCTGGTAGCACCGGAAATGAAGACTTAAACTTCAAGGCCGTATCGATGCTTTTTATTGGCTTTGACCTCTCCTTAATCTTTTGCTTTTTTTCAGGAAAAAAAACAGAAGGGAAAGAGGCCGGTGGCTGACCCTTTTCCTTCTGTTTCCGTAAATAATTCGTCACCAAGTCATTTCTCCGACATGCAATCCCATTTTTCCAATTTCGTCAAGCCAACCCGGGAAAGGTAACCTATGCCACACCCGGAACAGGGACAAGCCTCCATCTCACCATGGAAATGTTGGCCCTTAAACAAGGCATCCAATGGACCCATGTTCCATTCAAAGGAAATGCGGAAACAACCGAGGCCGTTTTAGCCGGTCAGGTTACGGTTGCCGCCGATGCCTCCGGGTGGGGTCCTAAGGTTGAATCCGGAGACCTTCGCCTTTTGGTTACCTGGGGGGACAATCGATCTGCCCGATGGCATAATGTCCCCATCTTAGCTATATATAAAGCCCCCTCGTTGACCCTGTTCGCCGCCTTGAACTGAAGGGTCAGCGAGGGGGGGCTGATTTTTAGCCTGTTTTTTCTTTCTGCCCTGTTGTCCCAACAAAAAAGGCTGTCATTTCCATCCCACCCATAAAATCTTGTTGACTTTTCTATGATATTTTTATTTGATGAAGAGAGACAATCCATAAAACGGAATTAAGGACTAAAAAAGCTCTACCATTCTTGAAAGGGAGGAACAATGAGAACCAAAGAACAGTATATCCAGGGTCTATCCAAGATGAAGAGGAATATTTATTTTGACGGCCAGCGGATCGACCGAACAGACGAGCTCCAGCAGGACTGCTTCAGTACCATCGGCACCACCTATGATGAAGCCGCCAAGCCGGAGAACCAGGACCTGTGCACGGCCATCTCCCATCTTACGGGAGAAAGAATCAACCGCTTCACCCATGTCCATCAAAATACTGAAGACCTGCACCGGAAGCAGGACATGACCCGCATGCTCTGCCAGAAGGTGGGAGGCTGTATCCAGCGCTGCATGGGAATCGACGGTACCAACGCCGTTTACAATGTTTCTTACGAGGCGGATAAACAGAACAACGGGGCCACCCAATATCATGAGAACTTTAAGAAGTGGCTGACCCGCTTCCAGACCGAAGACCTGGTGGGGTGCTGTGCCCAAACGGATGTCAAGGGAGACCGGCTGCAAAGGCCGGCCGATCAGGAGAATCCGGACGCTTATGTGCGGATCAAGGAGAGACGCAAGGACGGCATCGTGGTCAGCGGCTGCAAGGTCCACATTTCAGAGGCCTCCGTGGCCGACGAGGTACTGGTGCTCCCCACCCGGGCTTTGCGACCCGAGGATAAGGATTATGCCGTGGCCTTCGCCGTTCCCGGTGACTGGGACGGGTTGAAGCAGGTGGTTACCATTCACAACCTCCGCTCCAGAGAACATTTCAAGCGGGGATTTGTTCCGGGTGCTACAGATTCTTACATGATTTTTGACGACTGCTTCGTCCCCTGGGAACGGGTCTTCCTGGCCGGCGAATGGCAGCATGGAGGGGTATTGGCCCTGCTATTCGCCCTGTTCCATCGTCACTCTTATTCGGGCTGCAAACCGGCTATCGGGGATGTCTTGCTGGGTACCGCAGCCCTGGCCGCTGAAGTGAACAATATCCATAAAGCCTCTCATGTCCGGGAGAAACTGGCCGAGATCATCATGACCACCGAATTGGGTTATGCCGCCGGATACACGGCCTCCGACCTGGGAAAGCCGGAGGTCTATATGCCCGGGGTGGGCTTTGTACCCTACGGCCCCGGCTCCTATATCCCCAATTCAATCTACTGCAACGTCGGCCGCTGTTTGACCGGTGAGGCGGTTTATCGGGAAACGGAGATCCTTTGCGATCTGGCCGGCGGTGTGGTGGCTACCTTCCCTCATGAGAAAGACTTTGTTAATCCGGATATCAAGAATCTGCTTCTCAAGTACACCAAGCGTAATCCAAAGATGGCCGTGGAGGATCAGGCCCAGTTCTGGCGTTACCTGGGGGATATGATGTGTTCGGCTACAGGCGGGATCAATAACGTGGGCAATTACCACGGAGGCGGCTCTCCGATAATGGAACAGATCGCCATCACCACCCAGTACGACATTGAGGCCAGGAAGAAACTGGTTAAGTATATTGCCGGAATGAGCGGGGGAGACCGCGAGGCCATGACCAGGCTTGGAAAAAAGTAATCCCAAATCGCAGTACAAATAAATTATAGGCTTAAGTTTATCGTGCCCCTTCCCGTTAGATCGGTAAGGGGCACTTTTTTCCCCCCTGCGTTGGTATAGACACTATCAGAATGAATCGCGGATAAGGAAGGGTGATGACCATGCGGGACAAACCTTGTTTTGCCGGGACGATGATGGGGGCGGTGCCTTATCGGGAAATGGACCGGGCCTCTGAAGTTATTCTGAAATGCCTTCCGGAGGCGCCAAGTCTTCCGATCATGACCAGAGGCATCCGCTGGATGCTGGAGGGCATACCCTGTCTGGTGTTCGACCGGGAAAGACGTATCGTTTATTTCGACCTGTCAACGGAAAGAGAAGGAGAAATTCTGGATTTCTATGACCGGATTGAGGCCGACGATTTGGACTATTTCGCCACTACCTCAAAAACAGCTCCATTTTTTTATCATATGATGGAGCGGATACAGAGTTCCCGGCCTTCCGGACTCAAATGGGTGGTTTTCCATACCTCCGGACCGTTGTTGTTTGGCGACATGCTCAAACAGGCCGACGGTACCCCTTCGATCCACAATGAAACCCTGCGGGATATCCTGATCAAAGGACTGAACGCCAAAGCCCGGTGGCTGGAAAAAAAGATCAGGGCGGAAATCCCGGACGTTGAGGTGGTGGCTGATTTGCCGGAAACCACCCTGGTCAATTTTACTTCCTCGGCCGGAACCGGATCCCGGAAAGAAATTATTGAGGCCATCAACTTGAGCTTTGAAAATATAAACGGCCTGGCCTGGGTTCACTGCTGCGCTAATATCGATTGGTCGCTCCTATTCGAATCCCAGGTGCAAGTCGTCAATTTCGACGCCTACCAGCATGCCGAGAATGTCGCCCTTTATGCCAAGGAGGTCCAATCCTTCTTGAAGCGGGGAGGGATGTTGGGCTGGGGTATTGTCCCGGTGGTCAGCGATCATCTCCAGGGAGAAAATAGCGAGAGTCTTATTCAAAGGCTGGAGCAAGGGATCGAACGTCTGGTGCGGCAAGGGATCGATGAAAGGACCCTGGCCGAGTCTTCCTGGGTCCTGCCTTCCTGCGAGACGGTTCTTCTCACTCCAGAAGAGTCCGATCGGGCTTTAAAAATAACCAGTGAGATTTCTCGAGCGATGAAAAAGAAGTACGGCTTCGAACATCGTTGAAAACAGGACAACTTCCTTTTCTGCCACAGACCCACACGGACAAAAGGCGGACAGAGACTTGTCTCTCACAGAGCGCACAGAGGCGCTGAGAATAAAAATGTTTTCATTGCCAGTGAGGGTCCGGCAATGAAAAACCAGTCATGCGCTATCGCGCACTCTGGCCGAAGGCCGGAGAGGTTATGAAAAATCGGCCTCTCACCGATTTTTTATAAAATATGGTCTTCTTTCTTTGAGAACTCTGCGGGCCCGAGTGACCGTAGGGAACGGGCGAGAGGAAAAATTAGTGCCTTTGTCTGTGACAAAAAAAATGCTTTATTTATTAAATGGTGTAATAGGGAAGACAAACAGGGAGGAATAATGCCATTCACACAGATCGATTACGAAAAGCGCGGCTCTGTGACGATCATCCGCTTCAACCGACCGAAGGTGCTCAACTGCATTGGTCTGACCACCCACCGGGAATTGGTCCAAGCCTGGTCGCAGTTCCGCGAAGACGATGAAGCTAAAGTAGCCGTCATTACCGGTATGGGTGACCGGGCTTTCTGCGCTGGAGGGGATCTCAAATCCGAAGGAGACTTGGTCCCCATGACCCCCTCGGAGATCGCTGCTCACAACCGGGGTGAGCGCCCGGGGATTCTCGGCCCCTCCCGGTGGACGGACATCTATAAGCCCATCATCGCCGCCGTCAATGGTGTCGCCTATGCCGGGGGACTCGAGTGGGCCTGTTTCGCCGATATCCGGATCGCCGAGGAGCAGGCCTCCTTCGGTGTGACCTGCCGGCGCTGGAATATCGGATTGGCTGATGGAGGCACCCAACGGCTGCCCCGGATCATCGGGATGGGCCGCGCCCTGGAGCTTATCATCACCGGCCGGGTGATTGATGCCCAGGAGGCCGAACGCATCGGCCTGGTCAGCGAAGTGGTTCCCAAGGGCAAGTCTCTGGAACGAGCCCTGGAGCTGGCCGAGTATATCTGCAGTCTTCCCCAGCCGGCCATCCGAACCGACAAGGAAGCCGCCGTCCGCGGTTTTGGGCTACCCCTTTCCGAAGGCTTAAGGATCGAGGCCGAGTGCTTCAACCGCTCTATTCATGATCCGGCTACTTTGGAGGGTCTGCGTCAGTTCAACCAGCGGGATCACCCGGATCGCCGGCGCGATCAACGGCCGCAGACACCGGGTTTGGTCAGGGATGAGGGTAGGGACGAGAGCGTGGTCTAAGCTCAGGGAGAAGGAAAGGATGATTTCTTAACAATCCAATGCCTCCTTATTCTGAACAGTTGCCGTGGCCTGACCTCTTTTTGGTTTTCAATGAAGCTTAAAAGAAAAAAGGCTTTGATCTCAAAGAAAAACAAGCACGATATGGCAGGAAAAAGAATTTTTAAGATGGGCCTCCTGACCAGATAGACTATATAGACCAAACAGACCAGAAAGACCAGAGGACCAGAAAAAGTTGACTTTAACCGTTTGTTATGGTTTATATTATAAAATTTTAATTTTGGCTTTAATGATTCCGGCAACCCCAAACCGAAAGGCTGGTCCATGAAGCAGTCCGATAATACCCCATTTTTTAATAAACGAGATGGGGTTTTTGTTTTGGACTCTGCAAAGTATTTCATGTGATAAGAATATGAAGAAAGCCTTTAGCGAACGCGATATTTGCTCCAAGTACATTACTCCTGCATTAACCTCTGTCGGTTGGGACCTCCATCATCAGATTCGAGAAGAGGTCGGTTTTACCAAGGGCCGAATCATTGTTCGAGGAAAGCTGATTACCCGAGGGAAGGCCAAACGGGCTGATTATATTCTTTACTTCAAACCCAACATCCCCATCGCCCTGATAGAAGCCAAAGATAACACGCATTCTCTAAGTTCCGGTATGCAGCAGGCGTTGGCCTATGCTGATATCCTGGACATCCCCTTTGTTTATAGCTCGAACGGCGACGGCTTTATGGAACATGACCGCACGATTGTCACAGGAAAGATTGAGAAGGAGCTCTCCTTAACTGAATTTCCATCCCCGGAAACCCTCTGGCAACGATATCTGGATTGGAAGGCGATTCCTTTGGAATCCGAATCTTGCCTGACCCAGGACTACTATGTGGAGCCAGACTGGAAAACCCCGAGATATTATCAGGTCATAGCTATTAATAAGACTATGGAGGCCATCGCCAAAGGACAGAATCGTATCCTTTTAGTTATGGCCACCGGGACCGGCAAGACTTTTACCGCCTTTCAGATCATCTGGCGTTTATGGAAATCCGGCAGAAAAAAACGCATTCTCTATCTGGCGGATCGCAATATCCTGATTGACCAGACCATGACCAATGACTTTAAGCCTTTTGGTAAGGTTTTGACCAAGATTAAAAATCGGAAGGTAGACAAGTCTTACGAGATTTTCCTGGCTCTCTATCAGGGTATATCCGGCACGGAAGAGTTCAGGAATATTTACCGCGAATTCTCCCCTGATTTCTTTGATCTGATCATGATCGATGAATGTCATCGGGGCAGTGCCGCCGAGGATTCCGCCTGGCGTGAGATTCTGGATTATTTTAATAAGGCTACCCAAATCGGTATGACCGCAACACCCAAGGAAACCCGATTTATATCCAATATCCATTATTTTGGTGAACCGATTTATGTCTACTCCTTAAAACAAGGTATTGATGACGGCTTTCTGGCCCCTTACAAGGTGGTACGTATTGATCTGGACAAGGATTTCGGCTGGCGTCCGGAACGGGGGAAACTCGATAAATTTGGGGCGGAGGTGCCGGATCGGGTCTATAACCAAAAGGACTATGATCGCGAGATGGTCCTGGAGCAACGAACCGAAGTTGTAGCTCAGAAGGTAACCGAATTCCTGAAGAAGACCGACCGGTTTGATAAGACCATCGTTTTCTGTGAAGATATAGACCATGCCGAGCGGATGCGGGTAGCCTTGGTGAATGAGAATCCGGACATGGTTTCTAAAAGCAATCGATATATTATGCGAATTACCGGCGATAACGAAGAAGGCAAGCTGGAGCTGGATAACTTCATCGACCCCGAAAGTCCCTATCCGGTTATCGTCACTACCTCCAGGCTCATGACCACCGGCGTGGATGCTCAAACTTGCAAGTTGATCGTTCTGGATAAATCCATCAACTCCATGATCGAATTTAAGCAGATCATCGGCCGGGGCACCCGTATCAACGAAGAGTATGGTAAGTTTTTCTTCACCATTATGGATTTCCGCAGGGCAACAGAACTTTTTGCTGATCCCGCTTTTGACGGGGAACCGGTGCAGATTTATGAGCCGGGGCCGCAAGACCCTCCGGTCCCCCCAGATGAACCCGGAGGAGAAGATGATAAAGATATTATCGGTGATCCTCCTCCACCCGGACCGGGGGGCGATGAAGGGGGTGGCGGAGGCGAGGAAGGCCGGACTAAATATTATGTCAATGACGTACCGGTTTTTGTGCTCCGTCAACGGGTTCAGTATTACGGCCCGGACGGTAAACTCATCACCGAATCACTGAAAGATTACACCCGTAAGAATGTCCTCAAAGAATATGCCTCTTTGGACGATTTCTTAAGAAAATGGACTGGCGCGGATAAAAAGCAGGCGGTGCTTGAAGAACTATATGAACAAGGGGTAATATTCGAAGCCCTGGCCGAAGAAGTTGGAAAAGACTTCGATCCTTTTGACTTGATTTGCCATGTCGCCTTCGATCAGCCGCCTCTGACCCGGCGGGAACGGGCCGATAATGTTCGGAAGCGTGATGTTTTCACCAAGTATGGAGAGCAAGCCCGGGCCGTGCTGGAAGCCTTACTTTTGAAATACCAGGATGACGAGGTCACCGAACTCGACGACCCGCAAATCCTGAGAATCGCGCCCTTCGATACCATGGGCACCCCGATGGAGCTCCTGAAACCCTTTGGAGACCTCAAAGGTTTCGAGCAAGCTGTCCATGACCTCCAAGCCGCACTCTACGAAAAGGCAGCCTGATCGATTATGAACGTAAGAACCACCGTTAAATCCATTCAAGATATCATGCGCCAGGATGTCGGTGTTGACGGCGATGCCCAACGCATCTCTCAGCTCTGCTGGATGTTTTTCCTCAAGATCATTGACGACAAAGATAAAGAGCTGGAGACCTTTCAGAAGGGTTACCGTTCGCCCATTCCCCAAAACCTCCAGTGGCGGACCTGGGCCGCAAACCCCGAAGGCCTGACCGGGGAGGGCCTGCTGATCTTCATTAATGACGAGCTTTTCCCAAAGCTTAAGGAGCTGCCCGAGGCCGGGCAAAACGGCCGCCGATTGGTGGTGCGTGATGTTTTCGCAGATGCTTACAATTACATGAAGTCCGGCCAGCTCCTGCGACAAGTTATCAATAAGATCAGTGAGGTTGATTTTAACAATTTGGTCGAGCGGCAGCATTTCGGCGACATTTACGAACAGATCTTAAATGATCTCCAGAGTGCCGGCAATGCTGGTGAGTATTACACCCCGCGGGCCGTCACGGCCTTTATGGCCGACCGCATCGACCCTAAACCGGGAGAAATCCTCCTTGACCCGGCCTGCGGCACCGGCGGTTTTCTGACCTGCGCCGTTCGCCATATGCGCGAGCACTATGTAAAAACCCCGGCCGATGAACAAAAAATGCAAAAGGCTCTAAGGGCTACGGAGAAGAAACAGCTTCCTCATATGCTCTGTGTCACCAATATGTTGCTTCACGGTATCGACGACCCCTCTTTTGTCCGTCATGATAACACCCTGGCCCGGCCCTATGTCAGCTACACCAAGTCCGATCGAGTGGATATTGTCCTCACCAATCCGCCTTTCGGCGGGCGTGAGGAAGACGGCATAGAGACCAACTTTCCGAAAAATTTCCAGACCCGGGAGACGGCCGACCTCTTTCTGGCCTTGATCGTTCGCTTGCTCAAACCAACCGGACGCACGGCCATCGTCCTGCCCGACGGCACCCTCTTCGGCGAAGGGGTTAAAACCCGCTTGAAGGAACATTTGCTTACAGAATGCAATCTCCACACCATCGTCCGCCTGCCCAACAGTGTCTTCAAACCCTACGCTTCTATCGGCACCAATCTTCTTTTTTTCGAAAAGGGCACATCTACCAAAGAAATCTGGTTCTATGAGCACCGCGTCCCTGAGGGCCAAAAGGCCTACTCCATGACCAGGCCCATTCGATTCGAGCACCTGAAACCCTGTGTCGAGTGGTGGGACAAACGGGAAACGAATGAGGTCGCCTGGAAAGTGACCATCGATGAGATTAAGGCCCGAAACTATAATCTTGATTTCAAAAATCCCCATACCGTGGAGGAAGATCACGGAGACCCGGTGGAATTAATGGCCAAGCTGCAAGAGAGCGAACGGGAAACGGCCAAACTGCGGGACAAATTAAAGGCTATACTGGAAGAGGCCTTGCTTCGATGAAACCGCAGAATACATAGGAAGATATAAACCGCAGAATACGCAGAACAAGCAGAAAATTATCTTCGATTCCTTCCCTTCTGCGTCCTCTGCGTGTTCTGCGGTAATAAAATACCCGTGGTTTTTCTGGTTTACAAAGGCATCTTTACTGTAATTTCCGAGAAGCTTTCTCGGGAATCGGGATATGAACAGCAGAATACGCAGAACAGGCGGAAAAAGACAATTGGTTTAGACCCTTCTGCGTCCTCGGCGTGTTCTGCGGTTTGTGGTATTGTGACCTATTTTTTTCTTGACATTTACGGGATGATAATGGCAAAATACTTTCAACAATACCCGCCAAGCCTCTCAACGATGCTCAAATTGGCGGGTTACTTTTTGGTGGGAAGGGATGAACGCCAATAAACCGCCAAAGACCTACCTCGAACAGCTTGAAATCCTTAAGAATAGGGGTATGGACGTCAAAGATGAAGGCAAGGCCATCCATATCCTTGAACACCATAATTACTATCGCCTTTCAGCTTACCGTTTTCCTTTTGTAGAAAAATCCAATCCTGATCGATATCTTCCTGGGACGACCTTCGAGGATCTGTGGTCGTTATACTGCTTTGATCGCGGACTTCGTCAATTGGTGAACGAGGCTTGTAAACGTGTTGAAATCTCAGTCCGGGCGCGGTGGGCCTATGTGCTCGGGCATGCCTACCGCCCTCAGGCTTACAAAGACCCTGCCAATTTTCGGGACCATCCTCTACATACCAGACAACTTGCCACTCTTGATGAAGAACTAAATCGCAGTGATGAGGTTTTCGTTACCCATTACCGGAACAAATACGGGATGAATCGTCCGCCTATCTGGGCTGCCTGCGAGGTTATGTCCTTCGGGCTCCTAAGCCGTTTTTATACAAATATTCGGCGAGATCGAGATAAGAAACAGATTGCCCAGACTTACCAACTATCCATTGATAGCTTAAAGTCTCTACTGGAACACACCGTTTATCTGCGCAACCTATGCGCTCACCATTCACGGCTCTGGAACCGTCGGTTTACCGTAACCGTGGCTTTGCCTACCTCAAGGCCGCCCGCGCTGATCCCGAATTTCTCTCCGACACAAGACCGACGTCTCTATAACTCTCTTGTCCTGCTTATCCATATGCTGCAGATCATCGAGCCGGATAGCCACTGGCCGTTGAGGTTGATGGATCATATCAGACGTCTTGACCCAAAACTAATCCCTAATATGGGCTTCCCGACCGATTGGCAGTTGCTCCCGATCTGGCAGGGAATCCTGGGCAAAAGAAATACCGTATGAAAATTGATTCCCATCCTTCTGCGTCTTCGGCGTGTTCTGCGGTTTTGCAATATTTCGACCAGATCAGCGAAGCCCCCGATTCCATCCAGCGCCTGCGGCGGTTTATTCTTGACCTGGCTGTGCGGGGGAAGTTGGTAGAGCAGAACCCAAACGATGAGCCGGCGGCGGAGTTGTTGAAGAGGATCGAGGAGGAGAAATACCGGATACAAAAAGCAAGTCAAAGTAAGAAGGAGAATTTTTTTGGAACTATTAAAGAAGATGAAATCCCATTTTCTGTTCCACCAAGCTGGGGTTGGGCCAGATTAGGGAATATCACTACTTATATTCAGCGTGGAAAATTGCCCCAATATTCAACTGGGTATGGCCCTTCTGTTATTTCACAAAAATGCATACAACGGGATGGCCTTCATATGGAGTGGGCAAAATTCCTGGTGCCGGAGTCCTTAGAAAACTATGAACCTGTTCGGTTTCTACAAGATGGCGATCTTCTTTGGAACTCAACAGGAACCGGGACCATTGGCCGTGTAATTCGTGTTGATCATCCATCCGAGCCGCTAGTTTGCGATAGTCATGTAACTGTCATCCGTTGCCTTTTTGTTGATGAGAGATTTATCTGCATTTGGCTTCGCGCAGATTATGTTTATGGAACAATAGAGGATCGAGCAACAGGGGCTACGAAACAGGTTGAATTGACGGCATCAATGGCAAACAGCCAAATTACACCCCTTCCACCTCTCGCCGAACAACACCGGATCGTGGCCAAGGTGGATGAACTGATGAAACTTTGCGATGAGCTGGAAGCAGCCCAGCAGAAGCGTGAGAGTCGACGGGACCGGTTGATTACCGCCGCGCTTAACAAACTAACCGATGAAACAGAAAATAAATCAATTCTAAAGTTTTCTATATCTTCCGCCTGTTCTGCGGTCTCACGGCCTACACATATACACCAACTCCGCCAGACCATCCTCAACCTCGCTGTCCGCGGCAAAATTGTCTCACAAAACTCAATGGACGAATCTGCTTCTGATCTGCTCGAACTAATCGCTCAGGAGCAACGGCTCTTAATAGAAAATGGACACTTGAAGAGACGCATGCATTTGGATGATTCAAAGGTATTCCGTGGTCCTCATTCTATCCCAAAACACTGGCTTTGGGTCCCATTGGCCAAGTTAATTACCTTCGGGCCGCAAAATGGTGTTTCCCCGAAACCGACGAACGATGTGAAGGCGCCGAAGGCTTTAACGCTCACGGCAACTACCTCCGGCTATTTTAATTCCACCCATTATAAGCATATTGAACTGAATGAGGCAGCCTGTGAACATTATTGGCTCAGTCCGGGTGACGTCCTTTTTCAGCGGGGCAACACAAGGGAATACGTTGGGATTGCGGCGGCATTCGACGGTCCGGAACAATCCTTTATCTTTCCCGATCTGATGATTCGAGTCCGATTTTCGAAGTCCCTGGATCTTCGATATATTCATACGGCACTTATTTCACCACCATTACGCCGATACTTTTCAGAGAGAGCATCTGGAGCATCGTCTTCGATGCCTAAGATTAGCCAAGGGGTCTTACTCAATGCGCCTATTCCGCTACCACCCCTATCTGAACAACATCGGATCCTGGAGAGGATAGACATACTTATGGCGCTGTGCGCTGGCCTGGAAGCCAGCTTGACTACCACTGCAACCACCCGCCTTCAACTCCTCAATGCCACCCTTGCCGAAATTTTTTCTGAGAGGAGTGAACTTCAAAAAGTAACCATATGAAATCCTTCTTATCCTGTTATGATAGGCGCCGATTACCGATCACTAACCGTTCTGTCGGAGAAAACTGAAAAAGGAACAAATTTAAGACTCGAATGGGAGGGGGAAGACATGAAACTTAAACGGCTCCGCGTTAGGAACTTCCGCTGTTTCAAAGATGAAATTGCGTTTGATTTTGATGAGATGACTGCTTTTGTCGGGAAAAATGATGTAGGAAAGTCTACTGTAATGGATTCCCTTGATATTTTCTTGAACGAAGGTACGCCTGATAAGAATGATGCCTCCAAGCATGGTGATGGGAAGGATCTCACCATCATCTGTGAATTCACGGATCTCCCTGATGAAGTTATCATCGATGATAATGTTCCAACTACCTTTCAAGGTGAGTATTTACTGAACGAAAATGATTCTTTGGAAATTCACAAAACATATAGCGGCCATACTGCAACGCCGAAGTGTACAAATATCGCTGCTTATGCCGTACATCCGACCGCAGAAGGTGCCAATGATTTATTGCAGTTAAAAAATCCTGAATTAAAGAAGCGGGCAAAAGAATATAAGGTTGGCTTGGCGGGAGTAGATCAAAAGGTAAACGCACAATTACGTAGGGGTATTCGGGACTCTATTGGGGACCTGAAACTACATCCCGTCATGGTACTGCTTAACGAAGAAAATGCAAAGAAAGCATGGGATGGGATCAAGACATACATTCCATCATTAGCTCTTTTTAAATCTGACCGCCAGAGCACCGATCAAGACCCGGAAGCTCAGGACCCGTTAAGGATGGCTGTTAAGGAGGCTATCAAGGAAAAGGAGACTGAACTTAACGCAATCGCTACTCATGTGGAAGCCGAGGTAAGACGGATTTCTGAAAAAACCTTAGAAAAGCTTAGAGATATGGACCCGAACCTGGCAAGAGAATTAAACCCGCAGATAAATATCAAAAAGTGGGATACACTATTTAATGTCAGCATAACTGGTGACGAAAACATCCCAATCAATAAGCGGGGTAGTGGTGTAAAACGGTTAATATTGCTAAATTTTTTTAGGGCCAAGGCAGAACAACAGGCCAGGGAGCGAAGTGATGCCCCTATCATTTATGCAATCGAAGAACCTGAAACCAGCCAACATCCACATAACCAAAGGCTGTTGGTAAGCGCTTTAATGGATCTGTCTTTAGATAATCAAATCATCATAACTACCCACACACCGGTGCTCGCCAGGATGTTGCCTGACCAATGTCTTCGCTACATTCATCTAAAAAATGATGAGTCTCGGGAGGTGCTTCAAGGCGGTGGGGAGACTAACAAGCTGTTGGCAAAATCTCTGGGTGTTCTTCCGGACAATTCGATTAGGCTCTTCGTAGGAGTTGAGGGAAAGCATGACATCACCTTTCTTAAAAATATTTCGAAGGTGTTGCGACAAATGGGCGTGGATGTCCTCGACCTCGAAAATATGGAGTTGAACGGTGAACTTATATTCTTTCCCCTTGGTGGCTCATCTCTGGCGTTGTGGACTTCTCGTCTTGAGCCTTTATGTCGACCCGAATTCCATCTTTTTGATCGTGAAAACCAACTACCGATAGGAGCCAAGTATCAGGCCGAGGCTGATGCCATAAACCTGCGGGATAGATGCAAGGCCTCTATCACTGGTAAGAAAGAGATGGAAAATTATATTCACTTCGAGGCAATCAACGAAGCGTACACCCAGCAGTCCGGCCTCTCGCTGGGGCTTACAACAAATTTCGATGACTTCGAAGATGTACCAGCCAAGATTGCTGAACTCATTCATAACAAATCTGAAACTAAAAAGCCATGGACAGAATTGGAGATTGATACTCGAGACAAGAAGATTTCAAAGGTAAAGAAAACCCTTAATCACTTTGCGGTACAGTTGATGACGAAAGAACGACTAAATCAAGTTGATCCGGACGCTCATGTTCTTGGATGGTTTCAACAAATGAAGCAACTGATCGAGATGTAGAAAAATGAGATCTAATCGCGGATACACAGATTAATTGGATAGCGCCATGCTAGAACGGAAACCGTCAAAAGTTCAAGCTGGGGAAGTGACCTATGAACTGCATTCTCTTGGCTGGAAAGCCTTTCAGAACCTTTGCATTACGATAACCTCAGAGGTGTGGGGTCAAGTTGTCCAGAGTTTTTTCGATTCTCGTGATGGAGGGAGAGATGGTGCTTTTCATGGAACCTGGGAACCAATCGCCGGCGAATCGTTTCAGGGATCGTTCACGGTACAGTGCAAGTTCACCGCCAAGGCTGACAAGAATCTTCAACTTTCCGAACTAAAGGATGAATTTGCCAAGGCTCAACGCCTTGCCTCGCGTGGGTTGGCGGAGAACTACTTCCTCTTCACCAACTCTCGCCTGTCCGGAGTGACCGATGAAAAAATAAAAGAAGCTTTTCAAGCCGTTCCAGGCATCAGGCGTTTTGCAGCTTATGGTTATGACTGGATTTCCCATATAATTCGAGAGTCTCCACGACTCCGAATGTTGGTCCCACGTGTTTATGGTCTCGGCGACCTTAGTCAGATTCTCGATGAACGGGCTTACACACAAGCACGAGAAATCTTGAGTGCGTTAGGGGACGATTTGGCGAAATTCGTTATCACGGATGCCTACCAAAAAAGTGCCAAGGCCTTGGTGCAGCATGGCTTCGTACTGCTACTTGGGGAACCCGCTTGCGGGAAATCAACTATTGCTGCCGCATTGGGGCTTGGCGCTTTGGATGAATGGGGTTGTTCAACCATAAAGATTCGTGACGCTGATGATTTTGTAAAACACAGTAACCCTAATGAGCCAAAGCAGTTCTTTTGGATGGATGATGCTTTTGGAGCAACACAATTCGACTGGGCTAGCACGACCGCATGGAATCGAATATTTCCTCATATGCACGCCGCAATTCGTAGGGGTGCCCGTGTCCTTTTCACATCTCGCGACTATATCTATCGTTCGGCACGACAGCACCTCAAAGAGACTGCCTTCCCACTAATGAAAGAATCGCAGGTTGTTATTTACGCCGAGAAGTTGACCAACGATGAACGCGAGCAGATTCTCTACAATCACATCAAGCTTGGAACTCAACCCAAGGAGTTTAAGGGGAAGGTTAAACCTTTCTTACCGGAAGTAGCTGCTCACCGCAGATTTAGCCCCGAAATCGCACGAAGATTGGGTGACCCTATATTTACGAAGCAACTTAATATAACACAATTTGGTCTAGATAATTTTGTAGCCAATCCTTTGGATTTACTCTGTGAGATTATTCGTACGCTTGACGCCAACAGTCGATCAGCTCTCGCCCTCATATTTATGCATTCAGGAATCCTGCCAAGTCCAATCGAGATAGGCGAAGAAGAGCGAAGTGCAATATCTTATATCGGTGGTTCCGCGGGTGGTGTCCGGGAAGCACTCAATGCGTTAAATGAGAGTTTACTCATTCAGTCTTTTCAAAACAATAGTCATGCATGGCGTTTCAAACATCCCACTATTCGCGACGCTTTTGCCACTCTCATTGCCGAGAATACTGAATTAATGGACATTTATCTCTCCGGGACACCAATTGAAAAGTTGTTTGAAGAGGTGTCCTGCGGCGATGTCGGCATTCAAGGTGTGAAGGTTATTATTCCTTCTAGCCGATATGATGCCTTACTTACACGTATTGAGAAAGGTGACCTCAAGAAGAATGGGACCTTATATCAGTTTCTTGCTTACCGGTGTGATCGTGAGTTCTTAACACGTTTCATCGAAAGGCAACCAAAGTTCATTTCGAATTTACAGGTATGGTCCTATCTGTATGCGGTTTGGGATGTAGATGTCATCGTTCGTCTACATGAATTTGGCCTTTTGCCAGAAGAGAAGCGAATCGGTGTTGTGGCCGCTATTAAAAATTTGGCCGTTGATACGCCAGATGCTGGTTTCCTGCAAGGACGAACCCGCAACATTTTTACCGAGGCCGAACTTATAGACATTATTGAGCATGTCCAGGAGAGATTGCTTCCTGATCTTAACAGTCAAATTGATAATTGGCTCTCGAACTATAACAAAGATACTGACGAATCAGACGAATATTTCAGTGAGCTAAAAAGTGCCCTGGAAGACTACCGTAATGAGTTTGAGGATTACCATGATTCCCTTGAATATATCGATGCCGGATTGGCTCGTATTGAGAAAGTCAAAGAAGATTTGCGTTCTGAGGATCATAAAAAACCTGACTCAGATGATTACTACGGAAAGGACTCACCAGGCAACGACAGCAATGGGTCTCGATCGATTTTTGATGATGTTGATCTTTAAGCGGAAAGGGACTTAGTTCACTTCATTTAGTAATCGAACGATCATGAAGTAATAAATTAGGGGTCTTTAATCTTGAATACAGCGGTGGGCAATAAAATTTATCCAGAGATCCTTTGATTTCGAAAAAATCAAGATGGATTAGAAGTTATGCCTTTACCTCTCAGCATCCCTGAGATCCTCAGTAATCGTCCATTAGAATGAGAGCAGCATGAAATTTATCCACACCGCAGACTAGCAGTTGGGCATGAAGGCCGCCCAGGTGGGCGGGGCCGGGGAACGGGTCCGTGCCGAGAGGCTCAAAACCGCGGAGCGGATTGTCAGTCCATAGTACAGGATTGGGGATACAGGGTTAGTAAGTTAAGCTTGTGCTTTTTCCTGTTCGATTCGTTCATGAAGCCACATAGCCATAAGTTGAGAAAAGGGAATCCCTTTAAGCCTGGCGATTCGTTTGGCCATAGACAAATCAAAAGGATCCATTCGGAGGGAAACCGGCTGACGAGCAGGACGTTGCGCCATGAAAAGTTCGGCTTCTTCAAGAAGTTTATTAACTTGGACTGAAGTTTCACGGGCAATTCGGGTGTCCCAGTAGGAAGCTTCTTTATTAAGTTCTCTCTTGATTTTTTTAGGAAGTTTACTCATCTCTTTTTCCGTATGTAGCGTCATTTTTTAATTACGTCAAGTAAATTTATTTCCCCAAACGAAAAGAGGGACGTTCTTCATTCCATTCAGAAATTAAGGGAAAGTTGGGTGGTTGAATTCATTGAATTGGCAGGAGGAAAATAATAAAAAAATGGGACGCTGTCAGAACGATTGACTCCTGAATTGTAGCGTGGCTTTTCAGAAGATAACCTCTCCAATATGAGAAGGTTTTTTCTGGTTTACAAAGAAACCTTTACAGGAATTTCCGAGAAGCTTTCTCGGAAATTGTCGCGAAGAGTGGGACGCTCTTTTATAATTTAATTAACAGCATATCTATTTGAAGTTATATTTAGAAATATGCTAAACGGTAACATGACTGTGCTGACTGACCCCCGAAGTATCAGTCATGACTTCGAATACACAGGGGTCAACTTGCGTAAGAAATCGAAATTCGTAGGGACGAAGGGCGGATCTATTAAAGACCCGCCCCTCGCTGCTTGATAAGGGATTATTTATTTAAAATATCCAAAGCCTCCTGACGATAGGAATTCATGAGATAAGGGATCCCTGTTACCTTGGCGCATTCTTCAGTCAGGGACATAATATCCTGGCGGCTGATAGAGGCCACATCAAAGCATCTGGCCCCGGCCATAATCTGCTGGAGACCCACATGAAGTTTATTGGCATAACTGTAAATCCCGATGGCCCCCAGGGGGATATTTTTGATCTCTTTTTTGCCGACCAGCTCGGCCACATTTTCGTAGCAGACAAAAATCTCTTCCGGGGTGGTCCCGAATTCACTGACCGTTTTTGGCAGATCATTTTTCTTTATCCACTGGGCGATGTTTTTCCCGACCATGCCCGGAATCATCAGGGCCCGTCCCATACAAACCGCCTTGACATAGGGAGAACCCAGGGCCAGGGCCTTGAAAATTCCATCTTCAGAACTGAAACCTCCGGCAAAGGCCAGACTGGGAACCCGCTCGCCCTTCTTAGTCAGGATCTGGGCAAACTCAGAAGCAGCGGAATGGAGATACAGGGAAGGCATACCCCATTCTTCCATCATCCGCCAGGGACTCATACCCGTTCCGCCCGGGGCCCCGTCAATGGTCAATAGATCGACTTTGGCCTTAGAACCCCATTTGATGGCCATGGCCAGTTCGCGCAGGCCATAGGCACCGGTCTTCAGGGTAACTCGTTTGAAGCCCAATTTGCGGAGTCTGGCTACTTCGGCATAAAAACCTTCTTCATCGATAAAACCCATCCTGCTGTGGCGTTCAAATTCTTTGATAGCCCCGTCCTTGAAGGCCGACTGGCTGACCGGGTCCGATGGATCCGGGGTGACGATATAGCCTCTCCTTT
Source organism: uncultured delta proteobacterium (assembly GCA_963790475.1). GTDB lineage: Bacteria > Desulfobacterota > RBG-13-43-22 > RBG-13-43-22 > RBG-13-43-22 > RBG-13-43-22. The sequence goes on from CAWBOS010000006.1 coordinate 321,099, forward strand.
GCAGTTCCAAGGCCCGTTCTAAAGAGTTGACCTTGATTTCTCCGCCGATGCATTTGGCCCCCTGGCCCCATTTCAATTCAATGGTTTCGATCTTGTGTTTGCTGATGATATATTCGGCCACCCCCAAACGGGTATCTTCCACATTCATTTGAATCAGTAGTTCCCCTAATCCCCGGTGATAACGGCGGTAGGCTTCAATCCTCCGATCCATATCCGGAGATAGGACGATTTTATTGTTTTTATCCAGCACCAGACCGGGATCGATTCCGCAGACGTTCTCCCCGCAGACGATGGTCACCCCGGAGATGGCCGCCCCAACCGCGAAATGTTCCCAGTTTTTCCGGGCGATTTCCGTGGATCCCAAGGCCCCGGTAAAAATCGGCATGGCCATTTTAACTTTAATATCCCAGCCGTAGTCGGTTTCGGTATTCACCGAAGGGAAACGGGCCGTGTCCGGATTGCCTTCGATTCCCGGCGGAAGTCCTTTGGCCCCCAAGGCATAGCCGTGGATATTCAAGTGAGAGTAATCAATGGGATAATTCTTGTCTCCGCCGGCCGTAATATCCCCGAATGGCCCGGGATAGATCAGTTCCCGGCCCCGGAAGGTGGACTTGAAGACCTCACAGTTGCCCCGACAACCGTCAATACATCTCGAACAAATGCCGCTCATGGGGACCACACTTTTGGATCTGTTGAAGGTCCTGGTGGCTTCATTGGAATTGGGCTGTTGCAGATTCATGGTGTTTCCTCCTTTAGATTAGCTAAAATAAAAAAGGCGTCTCCCCTTAGTGATGGAAAGACGCCTTTGTCCTCAACAATCGCAAATATTTCTTACTTCATTGTAAGAAATATTCATTATTACTATCTAATAAGTAATAATTTTTAGTTAAACTTATTGTGATTGTCAAGAACTTTTTGCCATATTTATAAAAAATTAGTTTTACTTAATTAATGTGAAGTGAGGGATTATGGGTAAGCAAAGATCAGGAGTTATACTTCTTCTGAAAGCAGGACGGCCTCAGCCACTTCCCGCATGGATTTCCGGGAATCCATGCTCCGTTTTTGTATCCAGCGAAAGGCCTCCTCACCACCCCAATTCCGACGCCGGATGAGGACCTCTTTGGCCTTTTCCACCAATTTTCGGGTCTCCAATTCTTCCTGAATGACCTTGGATTTGACCATCAATTCGGTATTGAAAATGGCTACCGCCGCCTGATTGGCCACCGTAGTAAAAAGATTCTGTTCGGTCTCGGTAAAATTATGGGGGACAGAGGTATAACAATTGATGACGCCGATGACCCTTTCCCGGACACTCATGGGTACGCTTAACATGGAAATCAGCCCCATTTTTCGAGCCAGGGCTTTTTCCTTATAGAGGCTATCCTCCAGGACATTGGGGCAAAGGTAAGGTTTGTTGTACCGGGCTACATACCCTACTACCCCTTCCCCGACTTTTAAGGAACGTTTTTTGAGATAATCCCGATTGATACTTTGAGTGGCCCGGATGGTCAGGGATTGAGTTTTGTCATCCAACAGCCAGAGAGAACAAACCTTGGAATTCATGGCCTCGGCCGTGACCAGGACAATGAGCCTCAAAATATCCTCCAGGTACTGATCGGAGGTAATGGCCCGGCTGATAATGGTCAGGGCTTCAATAGTCTTATCGTAAGATTGGGAATCCATATGGGCTCATACTAATTTAAACCGCTTCCGGAGTCTAACAGAAAGATCGCGGATCATTTGAAACGCCATTTCGACGGTTTTCTCTCCATCAGGATTGACCAGACAACAGGTGGCCGGGGAAATCAAGCTTCGAGAAATGAGAAATTCCAAGTCAAGACCTTTTTGGGCTAACAAATTCCAGTGACCTGTCAACCGTTCCTCCAGGGAATCAAGTTGCTCATTTTCAAAGGGTTCGAAGTTGGTGGGCACAATCCCCCAGACCAAGACCCCGCCCCGGTCCAAAAATCTCCGAATGGATTTATGGTAGGAAGAGAAAACCTCCCCATTGGTATAAATATCGAGGGAAAGTATATCCAGGTCCAACCCTAAAAGGAAATCCCAATCGGGATTACCGCATAAATGGACCCCCCGGGGCTTTTCGATCAGGGAAAAGAAATATTCCATATCTTTTCGAGCGGCCTGGTCGCCATACCCGGCCATGGCGCTGAACAAGAATTGCAGCCCCGGTTCATCTACATACATGAAGGCATTGGTATTTTTTCTTTTTAATCGGGTTAGCTGGGCGTTGACCCGCTTGGCCATAAATTCAAGTAAAAAAGGGCGGACCGTATCATCAAAAATGATCGGCCGTCCTTCTTCGTCCTGGACATTGAATCCAAAACTAATCGGTCCTTCCATCTGGCCGCGGATGGCCGGCCGATCCGACAGATCGAGTTCCAGATAGCGGTGATAGACCACCGAATACTTTGGGCTGATATCAAAATAATCCGGTTCCTCAAAATGGCTCAAGGCCTCTTCCAATTCAAGGGCAAACTTTTCTTGTGAGAAACGCAAGGTCCTTTTTTCCAGATCCAGAAGGATACCGGGAAAGTGTTCCGAGGCCTGGACATACATATCTTCATAATAGCTGACATGGGGCAACTGGGGCCAAAAAGGGATATCCAGGGACAGGGCGGCGGAAAGGGCCTGATTCACATCCTTATGGGGCATGACGGCCATGGCCGTGGTCAACAGATTTCCCGGAATGGGCATAATAAAATTCCTTGTAAAGAAGGTCTAAGGCCCAAGGTTCAAGGTTTAAGAAAAAACCGAATCCCCTAAACCCTAAACCTTATACCTTATACCCGAAGTTTTTGATTCCTCAGAACTTCAAACCAAATTTTCTTAAAAAATTTCATGAGCTATGCCTGATATGCACAATTTCTCCATCCCGGACCACATACTCCTTACCTTCCAGGCGCAGCCTTCCTTTTTGTTTAACCTGGTTCAAACCACCCAGTTCGATCAACTCATCATATCCCGCCACCTCGGCCCGGATGAAACCCCTGGCCAAATCGGAATGGATGGCGGCCGCGGCCTCCAGGGCAGTGGCCCCGCGCCGGATGGTCCAGGCCCGGACTTCGTCTTCTCCGACGGTGAAAAAGGATTGCAGGCCGAGCAGGTCATAGGAAAGCTGCAACACCCGGGTGCGGCTCAATTCAGTAATGGCGTATTCCTCCATAAACAGGGCGGCATCCTCAGGGGATAATTCGGAGATCTCCTTTTCCAGCCGGGCGGACAGATGGACCACGGCACTGGCTTGATGGGAGTAAGAGATCTGGGGTCCCTGCCCGTCATCTCCGGTGTTGACCACCACTAAAACCGGTTTAAAGGACAAAAATCCGTAGCCCCGCAAGGGTTTGATTTCCTCGGGGGTCAAGCCCATATCCCGCAGGGGTTTTTCTTGTTCCAGGGCCGTCCTCATAGTTTCAAATACTGTTTTCTCTTTGAGGGCCAGGTCCCGGTCCACAGCCCCTTTTTTCAAACCCTCCAACAACCGGTCATACCGGCGTTCAACGGTTGTGAGGTCTTGGAGTAAGAATTCGGTATCGAGAAGGGCCAGATCCCGGACGGGATTGATAGACCCTTCACTATGGGCTACGGCCGGATTCTCAAAGGCCCGCAAGACATGGATAAAGGCATCCATCTGACCCAGGAGGTTGACGAAGGCCCCGGGAAGGCCTTTTTTACTAACCCCTTTATCCAGCCCGGCGATGTCGGCAAAGGTGACTTGGGCATAAATGGTCTTTTTAGGTTTAAAAATCTTAGTAAGCTGATCCACACGGGGATCGGGAACTTCAGCCACGGCCGTATGGATTTCCAATTGGCCGGAAGAAAAAGCCGAGATCGCCTTTTCCCCTCCGGCCAGGGCTTGAAAAAGGGTCGTCTTTCCTGTTTGGGGGAGTCCGATTATTCCAATTTGCATGTTTATTAGTATGCCCTAATAAGGGACGGGGGTCAAGGGTAGGTTGTCTTATTATTCTTTACTTTTAGTGGAAGGTGCAGATAATATCAGCAACCAATCAATTTTGATGAACCATTAATAAGTCATCAAAGAAGACGACAAAGAAAAAAGCTCTCCCGCCTATCGGCGGGACCAGGCGCGCAAATCCTGAGGAATGATGGGTACACAGAAGTACGCTGCAATGACGGAGGATGCAGTGCAATCCCGCGAAAGGCGGGGCAATGGTCTTTTTACCAAGTCGTCAATTTTCACTCGGGTAAGGAGGAAAGGGGATGGAAGGAACCGGTGCCTGCGGGATCAACTGTTACACCTGTAAACTTTTTACCGAAGGCCGGTGCAGTCCCTGCGGCTCCGGCCTGTCGGAACAAGCTACCCGAAAGCTGGCCTCCCAGTTGCGGCTGATGGGTGGAGTCTGTCCTATCTTGAATTGCGCCGTGGAACGAAAAGTGGAATTCTGCCTCAGGGATTGCGAAAGTTTTCCCTGCCCGCATTTCAAATTCGGCCCATACCCCTTCAGCGACGGTTTTCTACAGATGCAGATGCGACGAAGGGGAGGACCTGCCTCGGAAAATCCTCCCAAATCCCAGATCCATTAAAAAAACCCTTCGCCAATTTTTCTTCGTTTTCCAGGGAATATTCTCCTTTCATCCCCCGGAGTGGCCAGGGGTTTAATTTATCTTTCGGATGCCGTTGTCTTTTTGAAAGCGGTAATACACGGCCAGTCTGGCCAACGCTCGACTTGCCCCGGCCAGCGTACCATAAACGGGAATCCCTTTCTTGGGGAGTTCCCTTCTGAGTTTGGCGCGCAGTTCGCTCTCCCAGGGGTCATTGGCAAAGGAATGGAATACCAGGGCAACAGGTTTTCCGGCCGGGTTGTTTTTGGCGAAATCCGATAAATATTCCACCATAAGGTTGACCTGCTCCAGGCCGGCATGGCGGGCCATATCCAGATGGGGCATAACGATGAGCATGTCTATCCCCGGATCAGCGGTGACCAGCTCCATCTCCCGCATCATCGTTGAGGCATTACGAAACACCAGACCTGTGTCCAGGGGGTTCCGGATACTGGCCCCGGCCAGGGAAATAAATTTTTTTAGTTCATTCTGGGTACTCTGACTTAAAGGTGGAACATCCAGCCCTTCCCGGCTGCAGGTATCGGCCGCGGCCACGCTCGTACCCCCTCCAAGTCCCATAACCGCTACCCGCTTGCCCTTTGTCGGTTTTATATAAAGAAAGGACATGGCCGTTTCGGCCATTTCTTCTAAGGAGAAGACCGGCACTGCTCCGGTTTGAGCGAAGAACCCGCGCCAGACGGCCTCCTGGCCGGCCAAGGAAGCCGTATGGGAGGCAACCGCCCTTGATCCATGATCGGTAAGCCCGGCCTTCCAGAGGATGACGGGTTTGACCCGGTTAATTTCCCTCACCTGTCGAAGAAGCTTTTCGCCGTCCTTAATCCCTTCCAGATAGATGCAAATAATCTTCGTTTCCGGGTCCGTGGCCAGATACTCCAGGAAATCGGTGCTGTCCAGGACATAGGCATTACCAAAGCTGATGACCTTACTGAAGTTGACCCCGTAGTTCGGGCCATAATGGGCGTACCAGTTGCAATGGCCCCCGCTCTGGGAGAGGAAGGCGACAGAACCGCTTTCCTTGGGTAATTGGTCAAAGGTCCCGATGCCGGCTGAGGGTACATACAAGCCCATACAGTTGGGACCGATGAGGCGCAGCCGGCCCCGTTCGGCAATCTCCCGGACCTTGAGGCCTAAGGTGATGGCTTCTTCCTCGCCGGTCTCTTCAAAACCGGAGGTAAAAGCATGAATGTTTCTGGCATTGGCTTTGATACAATCTTCAAGGACGGCGGGCAGTGCCCGGGCCGGAACCGCCGCAATTACCAGATCGATGGCCTCAGGGATGGACGAAACGGTGGGGTAGGTTTTATAGCCAAACACTTCTGCCGCCTTAGGATTGACCGGATATAGGCGCCCGCTGAAACCAAGCTGCTCATGGCTGGTAATGAAGGACGTCCCTCCCGGAGCCCAGAGTGCCCCCCGTTTGGCATCGGACGATACGCCGACAATCGCTATGGTTTCCGGATGAAAGGCCCTCTCCAATCCTGCATCCCAGGCCATTGATAAACTCCTTTCAAATTTTTTGATTTATCGGTATGTCTTTTTAGGTGAAAGGAGTATAAAATGATGGGTAAATAGGAGTCAAGGGGAAAAGGGTTGCAGGATTAGGGTGCACTATTTCGGCGGGACTGAGAATCAGAATGCTACCCGAAGATAAGAACAAAAGGAGATATTAGGGATGAATATAATGGCCTTTAACGGAAGTCCGAGAAAAAAATGGAATACGGCGACTCTATTGACCAAGGCCCTGGAAGGCGCGGTCTCCCAAGGCTCGGAGACGGAACTTGTTCACTTGTATGATCTTAATTTTCGAGGATGCCTGAGTTGTTTTTCCTGCAAAAAAAAAGGGGGCCGAAGTTATGGAAGATGCGCGGCCCGGGATGACCTCACCCCGATTCTGAAAAAGGTGGAGGAGAGCGATGCCTTGATCCTGGGCTCCCCGATCTATTTTGGAACGGTTTCCGGAGAAATGAGATCTTTCATGGAACGTTTATTGTTCCCTTATCACATGTATACCTTTCCTCCCCGCTCTCTTTTTCCCAAGAAGATCAAGACCGGTTTTATTTATACGATGAACGTCCCTGAAGAGTGGATGAAAAATTTGGGTTACGATAAAATGGTCGGTTCTAATGAAAGGCTCTTGAAGACCATATTCGGTGCCTCAGAGTCTTTGTGCAGCTTTGATACTTATCAGTTTAAAGATTATTCCAAGGTGGTAGTGGAAATTTTTGATCCGGAGCAGAAAGCCAAGAGGCGCAAGGAAGTATTTCCCATAGATTGCCAAAATGCTTTTGAGATGGGGGTTGGATTGACCGGAAAATAGGTCCTGAGGTCCATTTTGTTTATAGTTACAATGAGACCCTTAATCACCAGGAGGTTTTGTGAACTGGGAAAAACTGATCACTTTGGACAATCAATTTCAGGCCGATCTCCTGACCGATGCTTTAGGAAAGGCCGAAATACCTTTCCTGGTCAGGGAATACAAAGATACCGCTTATGATGGGTTGTTTGTAACCCAGAAGGGCTGGGGAACGGTCATGGTCGAAGAAAGCAAACTGGATGAAGCCAAGGCCATTGCGACAGACGTACTTACTTGTTAGATCGGGATTCCTGAGGCTTATTTCAGTATCACTGAGAATCCCACGGGCAGGCACTTAATCCATCATTGGGACATCATGAGGGCCCTCCTTGGGGTGAAAGGAGCCCTCGTAGAACAATTTTTATGCAATTTCGAAGGAGAGGTTATGGAAGAGTTTAATCAGCCTAAAATTGAAAAAGATTTTTGGAAGAATTGGGAGAAACGTAAGACCTGGGATGAGATCCGGCCGGGGGAATTACGTCCTTCAATTCCTGTGATCCTGACTAAAGAGATGATTCAAAAGTATGCCCGGGCCATCGGGGACTTGAATCCTTTATATTTTGACGAGGAGTATGCCAAGAAAACCCCCTGGGGCGGGCTCATCGCCCCGCCCAGCATCCACGTTATGCTCATGTTTGCCTGCACACCTGATGATGATTGGATGAGGGAACCGGGGACCATCAACGCCGGTCAATCCTGGTTCTACAATATCCCGGCCCGGCCGGGTGATCGGATTCGGCTGGTTTGCAAGGCCCTGGATCGGTTTATCAAAAAGGATCGTCTTTTTGTCATCCATGAAAATGTCTTTTATAATCAAAACGACGAAGTCATCTGCTCGGGGCGGGGCTGGACCATCCGCCCCAGGTAAGGAAAGGAGACGAAGTCGATGAATTCAAATAGCTTTGAGGGAATTCAAGTCGGGCAAGTCATAGAGGGACGTCCTATGGAAATAACCAGGGAGACTATCCGCGAGTTTGCCGAAGCTTCCCTGGACTTCAATCCCCTCCATCTGGACAGCGAATATATGGCCAGGCAGGATTTTGGAAAGACAAAATTTAAACAGGTGATCGCCCATGGGATGACCAATTTTTCCTTGATCACCCGGATGATGACCGAATGGCTGTGGCCTATCGGGGGAATCCATCGCCGATTGGAAACCCGGTGGCTCAAACCGGTCTATTCGGGAGACACGGTTTCCCCGAAGGCCATCGTTTCCAAAAAATTAAAAACCGAAAAAGGGCAGTGGGTCCTTTTCAATATTGAGGTCAGGAACCAGGAGGGTATTCTGGTCTCCAGTGGAGAAGCCATGGCCGAATTCCCCGGAGTCGATTCCACTGCCCGCTGAAAGGCCGGGCATTTAAATGATCAAGAGAAAATATTCGATCTCAACTCCGGGTTACAGGCGCCCTTGTCGGTAAGCTTTGATATAATCCATACAAAAGCCGTCCCCGCCCATGACCATGATCGCGGTCTTGAGCACACGGTAAAGATCGCGGTCGGTGGGGTCCAGAATAGCGGAGTCCATTCCGGAGGCCATGGCGGCGGTTAAAAAAGTCCGGTTGATTAGTTTCCGATTCGGAAGTCCGTAAGAAATGTTGGTCAAACCGCAAATGGTATGGACGCCCGGATAGTCTTTCATGATCCTGGAGATAGCTTGAAGAACATTCACTCCGGATTTGATGTCATTGGCCAGGGGAAAAATAAGGGGGTCCAGGTAAAGGTCCCCCAGGGGGACACCGGCAGCGGTTACCGTTTCAACCAGCCGCCCGGCCAGCTCCACCTTGGCTTGAGCGGACTGGGCCAGTTGTCCCTGACCCTGGCAGAGTCCGATTACCTTGGCCTTATATTGGACTACCAGAGGCAGTATGGATTCCAGACTATGGGGTTCCAGGGTAATGGAGTTGATCATGGGGGGCGAATTCACCAGCGGGAGAACCGAGGCGATGACCTGGGCATCGGGGCTGTCCAGACAAAGGGGAAGGGAGGTCGCGCCCTGGACGGTCTCGATGACCCACTTCAGCCGTTCGGCTTCCTCTTGAGGGAAGACACCGGTATTGACATCGATATAGTCCGAGCCGGCTTCCTCCTGTATCCTGGCTTCCCGCTGAATGAACCCTCTGTCGCCGGAGGTTACAGCCCGGGCGATAGACTTCCGGGAGGAGTTGATTCTTTCTCCAATGATCAGCATCGATGACCCTTTCCAAGGAGCAGATTCATCTGAGGGCTTATCTCTGACATTTTTTCTTACGAGCTATATTGAGATGCTTAAAATCCAGAAGTCAGAATCCGGAAGCCAGAATAAGCCCCAAATCTTTTGGATGATTCATCCTCATTCTGAATTATGACTCCTGGCTCCTGGATTCCAGAATTCAAAATTTATTTGATTAATATTCCTTTCCGAAATTAGCCGCATTCCATTTCCGGCCCTCTTCCAGCATAGCCAGGTAATTGGGGAAATGGATGTAACTGGCCACGGAGTTCCCCGTGCCCAATACGTAACCCCCTCCGGCCCCGCAAACGTCCAGAATCTGCCGCGCCCGGTTTCTGACTTCCCCTTCGCTCCCTGAGGCCAGCAGGTTCACGTCCACTCCGCCGATCAGACTGATCCTCTTCCCCCAACGGCGATAGACCTCCTCCACCGGCATGATCTTGTCCTCGAAGCTGTGTTTTCCATCCAGGCCGGTGTCGCAGAGATCATCCATAATGGCTTTCAGGTTGCCGCAGGAATGAAGCAAGGCCAATTTCCCCCGGCTATGAGCCAGATCCACCATCCTTTTGAGATGGGGGAAAAATTTTTCCCGCAAAACACCGGGATCTATCATGGTGCCGCTGAAAAACCCCATATCATCGCCGATAAAAAATCCGCCGCTCTCCGGCAAATCGATAAATTCTTCGGCCCCTTTATAAATAATCTCCGAAATCTTGTTCAGTAAAGTGTCTACCAGGTAGGGCTGGTCATACAAAGCAAAGGAAAAGGGAGTCATGCCCATTAACCAGGTGATCCATTCAAATAATCCGCCGGGCAGATTCAGGATTTTCATTCCCTCGGGGAGAATGAAGGCAATCTCTTTGGCCCATAGATTGATTTCTCCGGGACTCTCCGGCCATTGATATTTCTCAAAAGTCTCCCAACTGGTTATAGGACCGGAATCGCTGACCATGAAAGACCTCCGGCCGCCTTTGATCTGCACCGATTCTTTAGCGGGGGACTCTCTTCGTACTCCCGAAAAACCTAAAAGCCCGTGGACGGTTACAAAATCCCAGCCCATGGACAGATAAAAATCGACCGATCGCTCCAGATATAAGGAGATTTTGTTTTTTGCCGTGTAGGATGGGTCCCGGAATCCGGAATTTTCATGGAGATACCCTTCGGTTCCCGTATTGAAAAAGGCCCGGAGGGTTCCGGGGTCGGCAAACAGGTCCCCTACGGGTACCGGTCCCGGTTTGCGCTCTAAAACAGTCCGGCGAAATCGCTCAAAATCCGGTTTCCATCCTTCCGGCACAATATGGTATCTGGTCGGCATACAAGGATCCTAGCTACGATTTATTCCGGCTCATGTCCTCATTGGCCAAAGTCTTTAAAAAATCCCGGGCAGATTCCAGGGTCGTGGGACCGATGACGTATAAGATGAATCCTTTTCCGCCCAATTCCTTAACGATGGTCCGGGCCCCTTCAGCCGTGACGAAGACCTGACAGAACTTGCCCCCGTCCCGGATGCGCCGGAGCAGGTCCGGCCACTCTTCGGCCGGGGGCTGTCCACCGCCGGAAATCCATTGAATGCCTTTCAGACTATCCAGGGAAAGGAGCATTTCCAGGTGAGGTATCTGGCCTTTACCGTCAAGGTGATAAAAGGCGTGATCCATGGTGCTGAAAATGGCATCCAGGTCCGGCAGCACGAAGCGTTCGAACATTTTGGGAGAAATCATATAACAGAAGTCGGACTGATGCATGCAAGTTCGGCCCGGCGACCAGACGCAGGCCCAGTTGGAGGTGCCCCGGCCGGCAGGTTTAATGATGTCGTACAACCGGTTATAATACTCTATCCAGGCTTTGGTGATCCCGGCCGACAACCGTTCCACTTCTTCGGGGGCGTCATACAAGTCATATAACAGGTTCTGGGAGGAACGGAAGGCGGCCAGGATATCGAGGTTGCCGCCGATATCGGTGTGGGCCATGGAAATCTTGTTCCCCCAGCGCTCCACCGCCTGGCGGGTGATGCCTTCCACCCGTTTCCACCATTGGTTGTCCGGATCGAACTTAAGGTGTAATTCATTCAGGAGAACCGGTTTTTCCAAACCAAACCAGACAGTCCCCTGTTCCGGCATGCCGGTGACTTCGGCGCCCAGAAAACCGGCGGCAATACCGGGCCCATGGTTGACGAATATCTTGGGCCAGGCGTCACCGAAATAATAGGTTTTATCCAGTTGGCCCTGATAAAAATTTAATACCTCGTCGATTGGTTTTTCCAGCATGAATTCACGGCTGAGAACCAGAGAAGGTTTGGCATAGAGCATATTCCAGGTTTCCATAACAACCATGGGCCGGTCCAGTTCTCCGGCCAAGAAGGCCGACCAATCCCGTTCGATTCTCTCCCAGTCTTCTTCAGTGAAATTTATCCGGTCAATCATCAGATCGTTTTCCTTTCTAACTGTAGGACCCCACCGTGTCTACGAGCCGGCGTATCAATTTGAAGTTCTCGGGTAAGGCCCCGCGGGGCGCCACATCGGCACTCCCCAGCATCACACCCCGGAAAGGCTTGAGCCGTTCCAGCAGGCCGGAAATCTCGGCTTCCACGAAGGCCGGATCCGGACTGATAAAGGTCGTCGGGTCCACACCGCCGATGACCACTTTTCCGGGAAGACCCGCCGCGGCTTCATCCAAAGGGAAATCCCCGGTGGGAGGCGGCGGTGCATCAATGATGCCGTGAAAGCGGCCGGCCGCCAGGTCTTCTTTAAATGCCCTTAATCGGCCGCACATGTGGATCAGATATATTTTCCCGGCCGACCGGAGAATCCCGGCGTATTCATTTAAAAAGGGAAGGACGTATTTCCGGAACATCTTCGGCGAGAGCAAGGTACTGGAGGTGTTTTCATATTCAATAACCACCTGGGCCGGACTCTCGACGATAACCTCCAATTGTCTTTTGAGGGAAAGATGCAGTTGTTGAAGGATGTCCTCCACTTCCCGGGGATAATCGTTAAGGAGATAGTAGGTATTTTCAAGGCCCCAGACCATTTCAATCAGGAACATCAGGGGTGTATTGTTGAAGGAAGTCGTGGCGATCCCGTCGTCACCGATATCTTTATCTACCAGATTGAAATTTTCGTACAAAGGTTCGGGCCGGTTACGGTCCATATGATCAACCGCCCAGTGAAAGATTTTCATTTCCTCCAGGTTGTTTACCACGTGTTTTATGGCATGAGGAATAGAGCCCACCTTATCGGAAAAGGCCCATTGGCCGGTCAGGGTTCCTATGGGGGTGACCAGGGTCTCCTCCAACACGCTGTCCTTAAAATCGATTTTTGTCTCCACCTCCGGACCAAAACCACCGAGCAGCTGCATATGGACTGCTCCTCGATGAAATCCCATCACCGGAACGTGGCGGATCATCAGGTCACACCCCAGGGCCCTGGAGGCGGTTGCCATCCTGGCCGGGTAAGGATCGCGGGTGGTCAGACCTCCTATGATTGCCGGAGGCATGTCCATCAGGGTGAAGTGATCGACCAGTGGTACAAAGGGAATTTTATCCACCGGATCTAAGGCCAGGGCGGCCATTATCCGCTCCCGGCCGGTCATTTCCAGATTATTGGCCATCGATTTTTCACCCGACAACTCTAAAAATTTATCTCTAACTCTCGATACTAAGGTTCAAAATTTCGTAACATTTTATTTTTTTGAAAAACTTTTTTTGCCACAAACCCGCACGGACACACACGGACCTTTTCCCTTGCGGACCTTCGCAGGTGAAAACCTGCTTGGCCGAAAAGGCCGGCAGGGGTACTGATTGATAGGTCATCAATCAGTACATTTCTTTCCGTCCGTCTTTGTCTGCCTTGTCTGTTCCAAAAAATATTCAGGACGTGCCTTTTTAAAACCCTAAACTGATACAAAATTTCAAATATATTCGGCTAGTCCTTATTGGCTCAGTGCACATCCATTTTCAAAGGGGCAACGACATATTTGCCGGCCCGCTCGGCCAGATCCATATAGGGTTTATAAGGTCTGAACAGCTTGGGATCAGCCAGATCCGGGATCCGGTAATCGACCAGTTTTCCTAAGTCGGCCAGGGGGTAATCGAAAGCATGGTCCCAACTCCGGCCGGTCACTTTCTGACCCACACCCCATTCGTCATAATAGACCGCTCCTTTTTCCCGGGGAGGCCGAGCTTCAGGTCCGGGCAACAGAAAGCGGACGATAATCGCTTCGAAGAAGTCACTGCCGAAAGGTGCGAGAAGACTATAAGGGAGGCGTGGAGGTCCGTCAAACTCGATAGCCCGCTTCACGATTTCGCGGCTGGTCAGGCCGGGAGGCACGGGTTGCGGTTCCAGGTATTTCTCCAGGAATTTTGGGATAAAAATTTTCATGCCCGCCTATGATCTGCTCAATAATTCTTTGGCCTTTCTACCGGCACCGGCGGCGTCGTCGGCATAGCCGTCGGCACCGATCTGCTCGGCGAAGGTCTGGGTGACCGGTGCGCCCCCGACGAAGACCTTGACACTATCTCTCAGATTATTTTCGATCAGTTTTTTTATAACGTCTGTCATTCCGGACATGGTGGTGGTCAGCAGCGCAGAGAGGCCGAGCAGATTCGGTTTTTCGCTCCGAACAACTTCAATGAACCGTTCCGAGGAAACATCCGTTCCCACATCGATGACTTCGAACCCCGCCCCCTCGAGCATCAGCCCGACCAGGTTTTTACCGATGTCGTGCAGGTCTCCGGCCACCGTCCCGATGACGACCTTGCCGACCGGTTTTACCCCCGAATCGATCAGATGAGGGCTGAGAATGGCAACGCCGGTCTTCATAGCCCGGTCGGCTATCAGCATTTCAGGGACAAAGAATTCTCCCGATTCAAAGCGCTTGCCGACTTCATCCATGGCCTTGATCAGTCCCTCATTTAAAATCACCTCCGGCTTGGTATCTTCCTCAAGGGCCCTTTTTACTCCGGCTTCCACGGCGTTCCTGTCGCCACTGATCACGGCTTCATAGATCGAATTTATGTTCATCTTTCCTCCTTCTCGTCAGAATTCTTCTCTGATTTTTTTTCACTCACATAATATCCGGTCGATTCGGCAGATTCTGTAAAGAAAAAAAACTCTCTTTCATGTCTTCAAAAAATCTCTCGGAGACGGCGGTTCAATAGGTTAAGCCGTGCCCGAAAGGGAAAAGAGGATTTTCCGAATCGTAAGGAAGGTCCTCCTTTTGTTTCCTGACCGCTTCCATGGAAGAAGGCAATTCAAAGGGCAGCTTCCCTGATGGATTGAACCGTCCGAAAATCACATCAAGGACGGCTGAATCGGAAGCCCCGAATTCGCCCAGCAGTCCGGCGCTTTTTTCAGCGATCTCCGGCATCACCGCCGGTCGATCCAGGTGGATGACCACAATGGTCGTAACCCGTTCCAGAATATCCAGGATGCGTCTCTTTTCTTCTCCTTTGAAATCCAGATCTCCGGCATGAAACCTCCTTTCCAGAAATCCTTCCCGCGATTCAAAGGGGGCATCAAGACGGAGAATGGCCAGATCGGCCTCCTCCAAACGATCAACCACCCGACCATATTCACCGGCCGTCTCTGCTTTTATATTTTCAACAAAGATTTTGGGATTATTTTTTGGGGGAAGAATCGGTCCTCGGGCGCTCAGGGCGTTTTTCAATAAGACGATTGATTTTCGCTGGGCCAACTCGCCTGCTCTTCGGAAGTCTCTGCTCCCAACGGTCTTTTCCGCCGAATCCGGATCGACATAGGGGCTATCAAACAATCCTAACCTGAATTTATCCCTGAGCAGGCGCCGGATGGACTCATTGATCCGCTCCTCAGTAATCCGACCTGATTGGACCAATTGGACGATCACCTCGGGGCTGGCTTCGCCGCCGAATTGATCCACACCGGCAGCGATCGCTTTTTCGACCCGTTGTTCAAGAGTCAGATTCTCCACCCCCCAGCACTTGGCCTCCACCCGGACTTGTCCATCGATAATGACCGGGGAGAGGAGCCGCCAGTCGGTGCAAACCACCCCCCCGAAACCCAGCTTTTGCCGGAGTAAGCCCGTGATGATATCCTTATTAAATCCGAAACCGACCTCTTCCACAGGCAGACCGACCGGCATGCCATAGTAGGGCATGATCTGGGCCGTGCCCGCCTCCAGGGCGGCTTTAAAGGGGAGAAGATGGTAGTCAAAATTATTCCCGGGATAGACCTGTTCCCGCCCGTAACTGAAGTGAGGGTCTTCGCCGTCCTTTTGAGGACCGCCTCCGGGGAAGTGCTTGGTCATGCAGGCCACGCTGTTCGGCCCTAGTTCATCTCCCTGAAAGCCTTTGATATAAGCGGAGACCATCTGGGAAGCAAGTTCGGCATCCTCGCCGAAGGTCCCCATGATTCTTGACCATCGCGGTTCCGTGGCCAGGTCGGCCATGGGATGCAGAGCAACCCGGATGCCCACTGCCAGGTATTCCTGCCGGGCGACATCACCGAAGGTCTTTACCAGGGCCGGATCCCGGGTCGCGGCCAGACCGATCGGTTCCGGCCATAAGGAAAAACTTCCGGCCGTAATACTGGCGGCCAGGTTCTGGCTGAAGCCATGCCGCGGATCGGAAGAAATAGTGACCGGAATGCCCAGGCGGGAGCTTTCGGCCAGTTTCTGCAGCCGGTTATACCATTGGGCGAATGACCTTGGCTCGACCTCCGCATACACGTTGAAATGATTAATATGCCGGTTAATAACCAGATTGGAGCTGGAATTGCGCGATAAAGGTCC
This sequence comes from uncultured delta proteobacterium, assembly GCA_963790475.1. Lineage (GTDB taxonomy): Bacteria > Desulfobacterota > RBG-13-43-22 > RBG-13-43-22 > RBG-13-43-22 > RBG-13-43-22. The sequence continues at coordinate 337,028 of CAWBOS010000006.1, forward strand.
GTCAGACTCCTTAAGGAAATCGTTATCGTTCACATCGATCCAGGTGTGGAACATCATCCCGGCCTTTTCTTCCAGGGTCATCCGCGTCAGCAAATCCTCGATCCGTTCTCGGATCGGCCGGCGGTGGTCCTCATAAGGATCCAGACTTCCGTTATTATTCAAATCACGAAAAACAAAATCATCCCCGGCTTTCTTCCGAACGCTCATGCGGTTCCTCTCTTATTGATGAGTGCATAATTACCTACGCCTGCCAGGGAGCTTTTTTCTTGCGCCTTAGGCTAAGGGTTTGGATTTTCTCTGCGCTTATTGAAGCAAGCGTTTTATAAGGTCCGGATCGTCCTCAAACATCCGTAGAAAATTCCCCTGAATCAAGTCTGTCATTTGTTCAACAGTGGTATTTTTCACTGCGGCCAATTCAGAAATCACATCGATGATGTTCCTGGGTAACCCCAGGGCATCGGGCAGACTGAGTTTAACCAGTGGATTGTCGGTTTCGGTCAGCAGCCGCTCCAAGGGTATTTCTCGAGCGATGTTTTTTATATGATCTGAAAATAGAATTTCAACACCGATGGTAAAATAGGCCCCCAGAGAAACCAATGGAAGTAGAAAATCCGATATTGTTTTGTCTCGGCCAGGGCCAGGGCTTCGTTTTCGCTAAACAGATCGAAATGGGTATGGGCGTCGATCAGCATCACCATCTCTTGCTTCGTTGATTTATATTAAAATAATCGGACTATGAAATTAGGAGATTTGACCTTGCATGTCAAGGAATAAGGTCTCGAGCATCCGGGACCTGACCTTTTTGGTCGGTAGTTTGAATAGCGAAACGCTTCTTAGGCGCTTAGTGAATCAACATCGACAAAGTTTTGTCGATAATATTATGCTGCCATTTTATAAATTTCAAAAATTTGTTGCATCTCATGTTGGATATTTTTGTAATGAATATCGATAGTAGAGAAGTTTCCAGGTTTTGGTCCGGGATGATGCTTTTCAGCGCCAGCGAGCAGAGGAATCAATATTTTTTCCCGCAGAACAAGGACAGCCGTCATCGAACGCAAGCCCACCGGGGTGGCCATATAACAGCGCGAATGGCCGATCATTTGAACCAGATCTTTACCTCTAAACTTTTTCAAGTCATAAGAAGCCTGCCGAGCCTGATACCGGCTCTGCGGGATTCTGAGAATTTCCCGGACTTTTTCTGCCAGATTCGCAGCCGTAAATCCACGGGGATGGATAGAAAGAGCAATAACAGCTTCCATGACCGCCCGGATACGAGGCCGATTGATATCGACCCCTCCCACGGAGGTGGCTCCAACCTTAGAGGGCAGAGGCCACTTCTCCAAGGTACCGTTATCAATAAAAGAAACATCGACCCCGTTCAGAACGGTGAGGAATCTTTCCAGGACTTCTTTAAGGGATTCGCAGATCTGTGGGAAACGATCGATCCGTTTTCCGCAACGCAACTGACTCGTATTGTGAATAATAACCTCGGTTCGGAGAACCCTTTCGCCTTTGCTATACATCTTGACCGTCATTTTTCCAAAATGGATTTTGAAGATCGTCAGATCATAGACAGGTCTCTCGACCGTGATCTCGAATCGAGGCAACGGTTTCTTGCCGTGATGACTGAATGGCCGGTGTCGATAGCCAAAAATAGTTCGAACCGTCTTGAGATTCAAAGGGGCTCTGGTTCGATCGATCAAGCCCTGGAACACCTGATCCAAAGTTCGGCCTCGGTTAAAAAGCAGATTGCGGCTATACTCCATCTGATAAACAGAATAACTGTAATGGAAGCCACTGGCTTTCTGCTCCGAAAGATCCAAGGCAAAACAAAGACAGGCCGAATAAATCCATTGATCGCAGGTCCGAACCAGACGCCCTACAGAGCACGAGGCCCTCATGGTATCCGCGATGTGGTCCAGACCTGCGCTATCGGTCACTGCCGTAAAGCAGTTACCTTCTTTAGTAAAGACAAGCCCTTGTTTCATGGCCTGACGGGATAGATATTCATGTCCGTTCAGGATGATCTGGGCATTAAAAGGAGGATGGGGACAGAGTTTGATGGTCAGATGTCCCCATTCCGGATCCATTATGTGGAACGAATAATGGTTGACATAGGGGTAAGGGGTCTTGGTGGAAATGTTACTGATCCCCCCGCTTTTAGATCGCTGAATGTGGAAAAGGGGTGCCGGAGCAATCCCGGCCAGAATACAAAATACACCCCGAAAGTTCGGATCCCCGGGAATATATTGCTCGGCCACCTCGTGCTTTCGTTCACCGCGCTGGCAATGGATCAAGGGAATACCTTCTTTCTTAGCATAGGCATGAATCCGTCGGCTGAGTCGTCCGGCAAAACGCATCAGGTTGGTATCATTCAGATCGTTATCTGTTCCCTTCAAGGCCCGCCACCAGGTTCTAAATCCTCCAGGGGACTGGCCAAAAATGAAATAGGCATTGAGCACAATACGATCAATACAATCATAAATGCCGTCAAGGTAGTCTTGATATTGCTTGCAAAATTCATCTGCCATGATCATCGGTCTTTCCCTGGTCGATCTTTTGATATGGAGGGCTCCCCAGTCATTGCCGGGGCCCCTTCTCGGCGGCTGCGAGAATGGGCCCCTGAGCGGCTCGTCGGAGCAGCCGCCTCAATTAGAGGTTCTTTTACAGCTAATATCGGGGCTACCCCTTAAGGGAAAGACCAGATTAAAGACTCCGGGCTTTTAAGTCAACTGCCCTGTTAGGGGCCACCTCTTCCGGGGAACTCCCGGACGAGGCGTAGTAACTTAGGAATAGAATTCTACTCAAATTGGATAGAATATTTCGTCGTCATAAGGTCTCGCGGAGGCGGGAATCCAGGCTATTCTCAACTTATTAAAAACACTGGATTCCCTTTTTCAAGGGAATGACGAAAATAGGCTTTCGGTGACTTTTTACGAATCCACCAAATGTTACAATATTTCAAATATGGTTCCGGCTTGTCCGGGTTAGGGTCTACCGGACTGTAATAAAGGGGATGTTTCTGAATATATCTTTATTTTTTTGCTCTAATTCCAATGAGGCCCAAAATGATTCTTCCTGCAAGTACAAGGCCACTCAAAATGGGTGACAACGGGAAGGTCTTTTTGGTTTCATGAGTAGCAAGGCATCATTGGACGGTCAGCCGGGAGGCTTTTCGGTGAACGGAAACAGTAACTCTACCGGAAGCTTTGTATCAAGACTGGGAATTACTGCCCAAGGACGGGGCAAGGCCTCTTTCTACCTTCGGTATGAGGGAGACTTCCGTTCCGATTATATGGGCCAAAGCATAAACGTCGGCATTCGTGTGGCTTTTTAAGGAGATTTTGAGACCCATTCTCAAACCGAAAGCCCTTGAACTTCAGATCGCCTCATAATTAACCTTGATTTCCTTATAGCAATTTCCCGAACCCAATTTCAACAATATTTGTAACCAGAAACGCTTCTCAGCTATTAACTGTCGGTAGTATGCTGGTTTTTAAATTCAATCCCCAAAGACTTATTCCCCCGGAAGATAAATATTTTATTTTTTACTCTTGACAAGGATTAAAATCTGCTTTATATATTAGATAAATATCATCCTATTTATCCTGTATAAACCAAAAGGAAATTCAAAAATGCGCCTGACAAGGGCCGGAGAATACGCGGTGCGATGCGTTTTGCATCTTTCTTCCCAAAAAGAAGGATCAATCGTCAGCCGCCGGGATATTTCCAAACAGATGGAAATACCTGATCAATTCCTGGGTAAAATAGCCCAGCAACTGGCCCGGGCGGGGTTGATCGAAATCGTTCAAGGGGCCAAAGGCGGCTATCGACTGCTGGTGTCGCCTTCCAAAATATCCCTTCTCACCGTGGTCGAAGCGGTCATAGGCCAGATCTTTCTCAACGATTGTCTAATGAGACCGGGATCCTGTAAACGCAGTTTTTCCTGTTCGGTCAATAAAATATGGGAAAAGGCCAGAAACCAGTTAAGAGAAACCCTTCAGGGAGTTTCCTTCGAACAATTGCTTCAGGAAGAAAACTGTTTTCTTCCTGATGTTTCACCCTGACTTTTTTCACGTTGCGGAGACAGTCAATGGTTTTTTTGATCCAATTTATTTTTCCGAGGTGACTTATTAACCTGATGGGCCTTCTGGATTTTAAATCGCCGGTGAAGGTCAACGATAAAAAGAGAAAGGAGAGGCTATGGATGCTTTAATTCTTTCCCGGCTGCAGTTCGCGGCGGCCACTATTTTTCATTTTTTATTTGTGCCCTTGACCCTGGGTCTTTCCATTATGATCGCCATCATGGAAAACCGTTACGCTCGAACGGGAGAAGAGGTCTATCTGAAAATGACCCGATTCTGGGGCAAAATCTTTCTGATCAATTTTGCCCTGGGGATCGTCACCGGCATTACCCTCGAATTCCAGTTCGGTACCAACTGGTCCCGTTATTCCGCCTTTGTGGGGGACATCTTCGGATCCCTCCTGGCCATAGAAGCCACGGCGGCCTTTTTTCTGGAATCCACTTTTATCGGGATCTGGATCTTCGGCTGGAAAAAGCTTTCGCCTAAGGCCCATGCCATAGTGATGTGGTTTGTTGCCGGGGCTTCCACCCTTTCCGCTCTCTGGATACTTACGGCCAATGCCTGGATGCAACATCCGGTAGGTTATGTATTGCGAAACGGACGGGCGGAACTGGAGAGCTTCACCGCCGTCATTTTTCAAGAATTCGCCATCCTGGAAATTCTCCACACCCTCAGTGCCGCATATATTCTAAGCGCCTTTTTTGTCATGGGGATCAGCGCCTATCATCTCCTCAAAAAACAGCATGTTGATTTCTTCACCCGTTCCTTTCGAATCGCCTTAACCTTCGGACTGATCTTTTCCCTTTTTGAAGTGGTGGAAGGCCACCTTCACGGCTCCGATCTGGCGGTGAAACAACCGGCCAAATTGGCGGCCATGGAAGCCCACTGGGAGACCTCCAAGCAGGCCCCGGTCTATCTTTTCGCTCTTCCTGATGAGACTAATGAAAAAAATACCCTTGAAATTCTACCCCTGCCGGGGGTGCTCAGTTTGCTGGCCACCCATTCCCTGGATGGAGTAGTCAAGGGCCTCAAAGATATCCCAAGGGGTGAAAGGCCGCCGGTACTTATCAATTTTGCCTCATTTAAAACCATGGTTGCCTTAGGCATGTATTTCGTCCTCATGACCCTGGTCGGTTTTTTCAAAAGAAACCGTCTTTCGGAAAGCCCGGGCTATTTGAAACTGATGCTCTATTCAATCCCCCTGCCTTATATCGCCATTGAATTGGGATGGGTCCTGGCCGAAGTGGGGCGCCAGCCCTGGATTGTTTACGGCGTCATGAAGACTTCCGAAGCCTTCTCTCCTGTGGCCACGTCCCAGGTTTTGACCAGTTTAATAGCCTTTATCCTGATTTATGGAATTTTGGGGGCTATTGGATACTTTCTCATCATCAGGCAGGCCAGAAAAGGGCCCGAGCTTGCCGGATGATTGAACCATCAAAGGGGCCTTCTATTACCAGTCAGCTCAAGAAAGGAGAGGGACAATGATTTTACAAGATATATGGTTTTTCGTCTGGGGGCTGTTATGGGCCATTTATTTTTTAACCGATGGTTTCGATCTGGGGATAGGATCGCTTCTTCCTTTCCTGGGGAAAGATGAGGATTCAAAAAAAGTCATGATTGCGGCTATGGGACCTTTATGGGACGGCAATGAGGTCTGGTTGCTGACCGCGGGAGGAGTAACCTTCGCCGCTTTTCCTCAAGTCTATGCCGTCATGTTCAGCTCCCTCTATTCGGCATTGATGCTGATCCTCTTTGCCCTCATCCTGCGGGGGGTTTCTCTGGAATTCAGAAGTAAAATCGAAAGCCCGGGCTGGAAGAAGCTGTGGGATACCTGTCTGTTCCTGGGAAGTCTATTGCCGGCCATTCTCTTCGGGGCGGCTTTTGCCAATATTTTTCGGGGAATTCCTTTTGATCAAAACGGCGTTTATCAGGGCACTCTCTTCACCCTGCTCAATCCCTATGGGCTTCTTGGGGGCATCCTCTTTCTCTTTCTTTTTTTGGTGCATGGCGCCAACTGGCTGGCCATCAAAAGCGATGGGGAACTCCAGGAAAGGGCGATTAAAACCGGAAAATATTTGTGGCCACTTTTGTTAATCGCCGCCGTCATCTTTCTCGGAGCTACCTACTATTCAACCCCTCTTTACAATAATTATTTCAACCATCCCCTTCTTTTCTTAGTCATCCTGGTGACCGTATCGGCCCTGCTGGGCATCCGTTTTTTCTTGAGTTCCGGAAGTCTGTGGAAGGCTTGGTTTTCCTCTGCCCTGACCATTATAGGCGCTACCTTTTTTGGGATCATCGGCCTGTATCCGAATATGTTCCCATCAAACCTGAACCCGGTTTATAGCCTGACAGCCCACAATGCCTCTTCCAGTCCCTTGACCTTGAAAATAATGTTGACCGTGGCCCTTATTTTTGTGCCCGTTGTCCTGGTTTATCAAATCTGGACCTACGTTCTGTTTAAAGGAAAAGTCAGCAGCGAGGATTTGTCTTACTGACGATGTTTATTGATATATGAGGAGATTGACAAGGCCACGCCGGTCCCTCCTCCTCATCGTCGCTTAATTAGTTTCCATCCGGAAACGTTTTCGAATGAGGTTTAAGGCCTTACGCCTTAGACCATAAACCTTAGAACTTTTATATAAAAAATCTAATAAAGGAGGAATCAAAATGGAAACATTAGTCATCGAAAATCAGATTGGAGCCGCCAAAGGTACCGACGTGGAAAAGGAGGTCATGGATAATTTCCGGGGCGAGACCGCCGAGGTGGGTCTTTATCTGGCTATGGCCCGGCAGGCCGAACGTGAAGGCTATCCCGAAGTGGCCAGGGCTTTGAAGGATATCGCCTGGGATGAGGCCAACCATGCGGCTCAGTTCGCTGAGCTAAATGGCCTTATCTCCCCCAGCACCAAGGAAAACATCGAACGGATGCTGAAGGGAGAACGGATGGCCAATAAAGGTAAACAAGAGGCGTCAATAAAGGCGGCCCAATGCGGTCTGATTTCCTGCCAGATCTTTTTCGGCGAATCGGCCAGGGATGAGGGCCGTCATGCCCGGGCCTTGGAAGGACTCTTGAAGCGCCACTTTTCGTCATAAAGGCTTGGTTCTAATTCGGGTCCAACAAAAGCGAATGACCTTCCCAATAGACATCTCGGAGAAACCGCTTTTTAAGTTTTCCGCTGGCCTCACGGGGGAGGGCCTGGTGAAAGTCGATCGACTTGGGGCATTTGAACGAAGCCAGTCGGGTGCGGCACCAGGCAATAAGCTCAGCGGCGGTTTCCTCGCCGGCGGCAAAACCTTCCTGTAACTCGATAGCCGCTTTGACCTGCTCCCCGAATTCGGGATCAGGGATGCCGAAGACTGCGGCGTCACGCACGACGTCATGTTCGAGCAGTACGGCTTCGATCTCCGCCGGGTAGACATTGACCCCACCGGAAAGTATCAGATCGACCCGACGATCGGCAAGGTAGATAAAGCCTTCGGCATCCATCCAGCCCACATCGCCGACGGTGAACCGCCCGTCCGGGAGACGACTTTTCTCGGTCTTCTCGTCGTCGCCGTGATAGACAGGGGGACCATCAACCCGGCGGAAATACAGGGTCCCGATGGACCCGACCGGGAGATCATTCCCCTGATCATCGACCACGCTGGCTTCGAGCCGGGGATTGGGTCGCCCGATGGTACCGGGGTGCGACATCCACTCCTCACTGGTGCAGACCACCGGCCCGGTACCCTCACTGGAACCAAGAAACTCAATAATGATCGGGCCCAGCCGGTCGATAAGGGCCTGCTTGGCCCAGGCCGGACAGGGTGCTGCCGTGTGGCAGATCCACTTAAGCAATGATGTATCAAATCGCGCCCATTCCTCCGGAGGAAGCTTGGCCAGGCGAATGATCAGTGTCGGGACTACCGGTGCTGAAGTTATGCCTTCCCGTTCTACGGTTTCCAGGAAGTCGAGGGGATCGAAGCGGGCTTTGATGACCATACGGTGGCGACGGGCCAGGAATGATCCCAGGACTCCTCCCCCGAAGGAAGGATAGAGAGGGGTGGTGATCAAGCCTGTGCCTTCTTCCGGCATGAGAACTGCTGAAGCCCACAGATTGATGGCTGTACCCCAAAGCTCCACCGGTCCACCGGTGTCGGAACGAATAACGCCCTTCGACCGGCCTGTTGTTCCGCCGGTGTAAAGTAAAGGTGCTCCGGCAATGTCGTCGCGGGGATTGCTGTCGGGGAAGCCGGCAATCCAATTATCAAAGGCCGGACCGAGCACGAAGATTCGTTCCGGGGCGATTCCCACGGCCAGAGCGGCGGCGCGGCCCTTCTCCTCATTGGCCGGATCGACAATAAGCATGGTGGCGCCGCTGTCTTGTAATAAATATTCCAACTCCGGCACTGCCAGGTGCCAGTTGAGAGGGACATAACGGGTACCGGCCCGGGCATTACCCAGGGCCAGTTCCGGCCACTCCACCCGGTTATGAGCCAATAATGCCCAACGGTCACCGATTCCCAGTCCGAGGGATTCGAGCGCGTGAGCAAAGCGCCGGGCATTCGTCTCCAGTTGACGCCAGGTGCGGCTGCCATTTTCCGCGGATACGGCTTCCGCGTCCGGGTGTTCAATGGTGGAGGGGAAGAGATTAGTATAATGTTTCATAATTACTTTTTGGTATCCTTTCCGGCCGGCTGATGGCGGAAGGGTAAGGCTGTCTTTGCTTTCGCCGTTCGTGTCTATTCCGTTCCCCATATTTAGTTAGAAGTCTTTAAAATTTAAAAAATGTAATAGCGTTTTTTACAATCATTGGTCCTAAGTTTTGATCCTGCCGCCCCAAAAGAGCAATCGTTCCTTAATGAATTCCAGGATTTTTAAATGTTCTGTTTTCCCGGAACCGACGATGGGGAAAGAGCTGCCGAATTGCATATAAATGGGCTTCTCTCGATGGACAGGGCCGACGTCTCTGAATATGGATCCATTACCCCAGAAATCTGTTTTGATCGCTACCGGGACTACTTGAACTCCGGCTTTTCTTGCAAGGATAATTCCCAATGTGTTGAAAGTTCCGGGGTCGAATATTTCTGACCGTGTGCTCTGGGGAAAGATGATGATCGATGTTCCGGAACGAAGTAGCTCTTGCCCCTTTTCAAGAACAATGGTCAAATCTTCCCTGGCATTCTTACGAAGGACCACGATAGGGTTTCGTGACCGCATTACCGGACCGAATGCGGAATGTTTGACCAGACTCTCCTTTACGACATACGTAACAGGCATTAGGGGGGCTATAATGGAAGGGAAGACAAAGGTTTCCAGCATGCTCATGTGATTACTGATGAAAACAACCGGTTCCTTGAGGGACCTAACATTGCCCATCCCTCTCAAATGCAGCCGTCCGCCACAGCCTTCGATAAGCTTGACGATCCTGTAAGAGGATTGCGACCAGGCTTCATCGTTATAAAGATTTTTGATCGCCAAGCCCCGTGACCTTAAAATCTCCAAATAATAGCCTACTGCAAAATACCACCTGGTTCCAAGGAAGAGACGGTCCATGAACCTGCGAGGTGTTGCAGGGTCAGTGTCATAGGTGTCGTTTGGAAAAAACTGAAACATATAGGAACCGTTGCCAGATATTCTATGAAGCCCTCAACTAAGTAAGATTGATAGCCCCATAAGGTGTCAAATTAAAAGACAGGGAGAAGAATCCAATTTCCCCTTCACAATATCGAGTGTGGCCGTCATTCCTGCGAAAGCAGGAATCCAGGTTGAAAAGACTGGATTCCGGATCAAGTCCAGAGGAATGACAACCGAGGAAAGTGATTACTGTTATTGTACACTAGGGCTTATTGCCGGCCCATGGCCACATTAAAGTCCCCCTCCGGATCATGGTGCGCATCGCCCTGAACATCCACCACAACTTTTTTCAAGGTCCCGGAGAAAGAAAAAGGACACTGGTAATTTTCGCTCACCGGGGTGGTTGTGTCGCGTCCGATTTCGAGGCCCTCTGAAATCGAATTGCGGATAGGGACGGTGCGGGCAATCTTCCCCTCCCCGACTTTGGCCTTGTTGATAAATAGCGCCCCCTCGCCTTGGTGCTCCCCGGTTTTGCTGAAGACAAACCGCAGGGTCGAAGGGCCTTTGGGCACCTCGACTTCGGAAGTCACAACATAGTGCGCGGTCCCCAAAAAGTTGTGGTCATATATCAGGCGATTGTTCTGCAGGTAGAGGGTGTAGCCTCCGAACCGGCCTCCCCGGGCCAGCAGGACACCTTCGGCCCCGCCTTCGGGAATTTCGACCTCGGCGCTGATGGAGTGGGAACGGTTCCGGGTGTCGGGAGCGATCCCCTCCGGGATCATGGAGGTGCCCGGGTAAAAGGTAAAAGAAGTCCTACCCTGGTCCAGCCGGGGTTTTTGATCGGTAAAGCGCAGACCGGTGCGATCATCGAGGGGCAGGACCTGGTATTTACCGGCCTCAGCCCACCAGCGATCCACCAGTTCGCGGAGCTTTCCGGGTTCCGATTGAGCCAGGTCGTGACACTCGGAAAAATCCTGGTCCAGGTGGTATAACTCCCAGTGGTCGTCGTCGAAGTTTCCCCCTGCCCTCGGCGAGTGGTAGGTCACGGCCTTCCAGCCATCGTGCCAGATACCCCGGTGTCCGAACATTTCGTAGTACTGCACTTCCTTACGGGTTGGGGCCTGCGGGTCTTCGAAGCTGTAAAGCATGCTCAGGCCCTCGATGGGTTTTTGGGTGATCCCGTTCAGCACTTCGGGCGCCTCAATCCCGATGGCTTCCAGTACGGTCGGGACTATGTCGGTAACGTGATGATACTGAGTACGAATGCCCTCCTGCACCCGGATGCCCTTGGGCCAGTGCCGGATGCCCATGGGCCAGTGAATGATGAGGGGGTCCCGGACACCACCGCCGTGGGTGTTCTGCTTGTAGCGCTTGAGGGGCGTGTTTCCGGCCATGGCCCAGCCCCTGGGGTAGTGGTTGAAAGTCCGGGGCCCGCCGAGTTCGTCGATCCGGGCCAGGTTCTCCTCCAGGGTCTCGGGCAGGGCGTTGAAAAAGCGGTTCTCATTGAGCGAACCATGCCAGTATCCCTCCTGGCTGGCCCCGTTGTCTGAAATCAGGATGATCAGCGTATTATCCATCTGATCGGTTTCTTCCAGGAAATCGAGGAAGCGGCCGATATGATGATCGGTGTGGTCCATAAACCCGGCAAAGACCTCCTGCATCCGGGTGTACAGACGACGCTGGTCATCGGAGAGTTCGGCCCAGGCCTTGATCCCCGGGTTGCGCGGGGCAAGCTCGGTTTCGGGAGGAACGATCCCCATCTCCTTCTGCCGGGCCAGGACCTCCTCGCGCTCCGCGTCCCAGCCCCGGTCGAACCTGCCTTTGTACTTGGCGATAAATTCCTTGGGGGCGTGGTGTGGGGCATGGCAGGCGCCGAAGGCCATCCACAGGAAAAAGGGCTTGTCCGGGTCGATCTGCCGCTGGTCTAAAACGAACTCTATGGATTTGTCGACGATGTCCTCGGTCAGGTGATAACCGGGGCGGTCCGGCTGCTGGATCCGATGATTGTCGTAAACCAGGTCCGGGTTCCACTGACTGGTATCCCCTCCCAGGAATCCGTAAAAACGATCGAATCCCATTCCCAGCGGCCAGCGGTCGTAGGGGCCGGCGGCGCTGGTCTCTTCCTCCGGGGTGTTATGCCACTTGCCCACGGCAAAGGTGCCGTAGCCGCTTTCTCTGAGGATATGGGCCACGGTCCCGGCACTTTTCGGAATCCGGCCATTGTATCCGGGGTATCCGGTGGAGAGTTCGGTGATGATCCCCGTCCCGACTGAATGGTGGTTTCGTCCGGTGAGCAGACAGGACCTGGAGGGTGAGCACAAGGCCGTGGTGTGAAAGTTGTTGTAGCGCAGACCGCCGGCCGCCAGGCGGTCCATGTTGGGTGTTTCAATCCCGGCTCCGTAGCAACCCAGTTGGGCGAAGCCGACGTCGTCCAGGATGATGAAGACGACATTCGGGCTTCCTTTGGGGGCCCGCTTGGGTTTCGGCCACCAGGGGGTAGACTCGTTGATAGTTCGGCCGATGACTCCCTGCCAGGGTTCGGACTTCCGGTTTGACATCTTGGCCTCCTGTTTAATAAGGGGGAAAGACCCCAGTCATAAATTTTTATAAGAATTCTTTTGGGATGGGGAAATTATAGAATAAGGAAAAGGGGGTATCAAGGAGAAAAAAGGGAACCGTAGGCCAGGGGGGGAGGGTAATACATTTTTCCCGATGCCGCGGAATTCAACCCTTAATCATTAAATCCGAAATTTTCGGGCATGTTCTTCTGACCAGAAGAAAACACACTCCGTTCAGAATGAATCGATAATACTATCGTCTTTGAGTTTGGAAAAATCTATATCCGGTACAAGAATTACCGGCTGGCATCTTTCGTCTCTGGCTTTATAGTGTAAATCGTTGTCAATCTCGATTCCCATGGGACGAGAGCAGTGGGCGCATTCGGTTTCAATGTGCACAATCAGATGTTCGTTTCGCAATTTCCCTTGCACGAAGGGCGTTGCAAAGGCATCTGCCGCTCAGGCGGCATACAATTTTTCACCGGTACTAAAAGTAATTTTGTGAGGCGTTTCATCAACTGTCACCGGATAGGCCCAGACCACCTCCCCCTCTCTGTTTCGGTAGAGAAAGGTCAGGCGCTTTTCCAAATAATCCAAAGCTTTTTTAACACGATCGACAGGAGAGCCAATGTCGTCCGATATAAATTCCGGGGATAAAGGCTTGCCTTTACGCGGAAGTTCTCTCACCACAAAATGATGAACCCGGCGATATTCTTCGGATAGAGCGCCTTGCTCTTTTTCAAATCTTCTTTTTCCCTTGGCAATTTGTTTTTGCCATAAAAATGGCGGCACATTTACTATATACCGCCACAATCCGAGCATGAGTTTGTTACTCATAGATCACCCCCGGGGCATGTTCTCGAAGGTCCCCTTGCCCTACCGATATGACCTCTTAAGCAAAGTTCCTCGATGATTAGAACAAGAACTTTGCCCCGAAGAGAACAGAGACAAAGAAATTATCACTCCCCCGGACATCAAGATTGGTGAAATTGAAGAGGACGGTACCATCCAACGATATCGAATTTGTCAATTTATACTCGGCCCCCAAACCTAAAGGAATAAGGAAATTGGTATCGTTTTCGCTTCCCCCTCCTCCCGGTTTAAAATCAGCATAGGCCAATCCGAGGCCAGCCTGGACGTGGGGTTTGAGGTTTGGAAGGCCCCCGAGGTCGAAGGTATATTTTGCCTGGACAGTTAGACCCATTAAAAAGAGATCATTGGTGAATCCCATTTGGAGAAGCGGACCGACTGAGAACTCATTGGTAAGGTAGTAATCGCCGGAAAAGGCAACAGCAAAGGCGGTATGATCAGGTGTATTGGCTATAAAACCCACAGCAGGTTCAAAGGTAAACCTCCCCATTCTGTCTGCGGCCCCGGCGAATGAGACTTGTGAAACAATCACCAAGGTAATTACGACCCCGACCAGGAAAGGCATGATGTTGGATGGCTTTGTTGCTTTCATTGTTAAATCTCCTTTTCGCATTTTATTGGTTATGAAGGCATTGACAAATTGACACTGTAAAATCGGTTTGGATGGTCGGCCCCCGGCTCCCGGAGGACTCAATAAGATATTAATTTCTGTTATGTTGGGTTAAGAAAACGCCAACATAAGTCAAATATAACCTTGGCTTCTTTACAAAAAAGTTTAGCAGGAACGCTCTCAAGAATCAATAAGATCAAGTCTGTATTTTCGTCCTGAGAAAACTGTATTTTATCGACCAAGACGCAGAAATGGAACTCTTGGAACAACCGTCTCAGGTTCGCTGAAGATTTATTTCGTGCCGGGTTGCATCCCCAGGCGAAGTCCCAGCCCCAGCGCTCCTGTGGCCACCATCTGGATAAGATGACAAATTCCATTATGGTCGAACGGGAACACGATGCGAAGCGATACATCACTGGCCTGCACCCCCGCAGCAGCCAGATTGCACAGGATTGCCAGAGAGACGACTCCGGCGCCCTTCAACCGCCTGGTGGCAGCAAGAAATGAGTAGATCGTCAGCGCGATCAGCGTCGCAGCGGCCGCATAAACGGCGAAGACGATGAATCCCCCCAGCAAAAACGCGGTCAGCGCGAAAATGGCAACCCCCACTCCAATGCTCCAGGGGATGAGACGCCCCGCCACGGCTCGCCCCCGCCAATCATAGACAGCGCCCACTAAGAATAAGGCGGCGAGAATTTCCAAGGTTAAAATGAGAGGCATCCAAAGGGCTGCACGCATGGAATTCGGCAGCTCGAATCCATGGACAATAGCCCCGAGAAAAGACGAAAAGGCTATGAGGCCAAATACCCAGCACCATAGCCCGGTTCTCCATCGATCACCTGATGCGGTTCGCCACAGGTATACGGCCATCATGACAGCCTCGAAGGCAAGCAGGGCATCGGTGGCGCTGGTCGTCAGCTCAGTCGGTTGGATAGTCATAATCATGGCGAGCGTGTTGATTCAACCCCCTTCCGTCTCTTGCTTGTTCTTACGGCACTCTAAAATCAAAAAAATTGTGGCACTTGTTACAATAGGATTCCGATTTACGATGAGCCTTGTGGCACAGACCGCATTCGATATTTCCTGAATGAGATTCATGGGGATTGGGTGTCAAACCCCTGGTCAATTTGGCTACCTCCGGATAGTTTTTATGACAGGAGAGGCATTGGGCGGTGGTCAGCGCCTTGTGAGAAGTGGCTTCGCCGTGGCAGTTCCGGCAGGAGATCCCCTTCCATAGATGCAGATGGCTCAAGGGGACTTTACCCCAAAGGTTTTGTTCCTTACGACTGTGACAGCCCTTACAGGTGTTACCGGACAGGCTCTGGGTCTCGACATGCCCATTCGGGAGAACCCGATCATTGCCGTGGCAGGCCGCGCAGTCTCCGTTGTCGGTAATCTCCAACCGCTTCGATTCGGCGAAGGCTGTTCCGGCCTGATTCTCTTCCGACCCGAGATAAACATTGGCCATAACTGGAAGAAGAAGGTCCATTCCGAGAACAGGGAGGTATTTCAATATAGAGCGTTTCTGCCGCACGGCTTTCTCAGTTCTTCTTCGGCTATCTCAACTATTTCTTGACCGTCTTTGGCATTTGAAAAGTCTATCAGAAGCACTTTTTCCCTCGTCCCACCTGTTTGAGCGATACGTTTTTAAAAGAATATCATTCCCAGCATCTGAGCAATACAAGCTGGTTTTTCCTGCCCCTCAATCTCGATGGTGTGGGTCTGTGTCACTAGAATCCGGTTTCCGGGCTTTTCCTCCACCGCCGTAAGCACTATCCGGTCACGTATTCTTGCACCGGAAACCACGGGATTGAGAAAGCGCACCCTATCCAGACCATAGTTGACACTCATCACGGCACCTTCCATTTTCAGCGGAACCTGATAGCTGAAAAAAGGTATATGGGAGAGGGTTAGAAACCCGTGGGCGATGGTTTGACCGAACGGTCCTTTGGCGGCTTTTTCCACATCCACGTGAATCCACTGATGATCTTTGGTGCTGTCGGCGAATTGGTTAATCTGTTCCTGCGTCACCTGTGTCCAATCGGTTAGAAAAATTTCTTTCCCTATGGCCTTCTCCATATCTTTTAGTACCGATGCCTGAGACATGAGTCATTCCCCTTTCAGTCTTTAAGTAACCTACATTTTACTTCAAAATAGCTGTGCCAAGCCCTCCCCGCAACCGCAGCACCCGTTTCACCGCCTGAGGGATCTCCTCCTTCCGATGGGTCACATAAATCGTAGTCACCTTCCCGGTTCGGATCAATTCATCCACAGCTTCCATGAAAACATCCCGATGTGCCGGGTCAAGACCCTGACCGGGCTCGTCCAGGATGAGTAATTGTGGCCGTTTCACCAGGGCCCGCGCCAGCAGGACCATTCGTTGCAGTCCTGTCGAGAGGACAAACAGCGGACTGTCAGCCAATTCCAAGACCTGGAATTCTGCCAGCCAGTCGAGTACGGCGGCGCGCCTCTGCCGGCTCGGTGTCTGAAATAGACCGACCGTGTCATAAAAACCCGAAGCCACCACCTCAAAACAGGTTGCCTCATCGTTAAAGTGCAGGTGCAGCTCCGGCGAAACCCAGCCGATACGCCGCTTGATCTCCCAAACCGACTCTCCACTGCCTCGCTGCTTGCCGAAGACCGCAATATCGTTGCCATAGACCTGCGGGTTATCTCCGAGGATCAGACTCAGCAAGGTCGTCTTACCCGATCCATTAGGACCCAGCAGCGCCCAACTCTCACCGGCCCGCACCGTCCAGTTAATATCGCGGAGGATGACCCGGTCCTCATAACGCACTGTCACATTACGCAATTGCAATAGAGGTTTTCTGCCGGACTTCCCGCCCGCGTTGCCGGGTTGCCCTTCCTGTGTCCGTGCTCGCAGTAAGAGGCCTTTTCCAGCAGCCGCAACCGGTTCGTTGTATACCGGCTGGTGACTAAGGAAACTTTTCCTGCCGGCTGTCAGCAGTCCTTTAACCCGCGAGAGGCCCAACACCCTGGCCCGCGGCCCGGCCGCTATCACCTGGCACTCATGGAGGCACAATAAATGGGTCACCGGGCGCGGCAAATCCTCGATCCGCGCCGTGATAAGCAGCACCCGCAATGGTGTCCGCATAAGCCGATTCAGCAGTTCATGAAAATACTTCCGCATCCCCACATCAAGGCCCACGAACGGCTCATCGAGCATGAGCAACCGCAACGGGCGGCAAAGGGCCCAGGCCAGCTGGACTCGTTGTCTTTCCCCGTTCGACAGAGAAATCAAAGTCCGGTCCCAAAACAGCTCGATTCGCAAAAGTCTGACTGCCCGGCGCATCCGCCGTTCGAATTGCGCGCGTTCCTGGTCATCGGGGTCCCTCACTTCGAAGGGATTAATCTCCATGACCTGTTCATAAGAGAGGAAGTCGCGCACCAGTAAGGCGCTTTCCTCCTCGATGCTGTTCCAGCGTGACTGCACGACCATCTCATGAACATCGAGCCTTCGATCCTCGAACGACATATGGCCGATGGCCTCTTCCGGCATCAAGCCTGGCGGCGTTCGAAAATGATATTTTAATTCCCCGTGCACCAACGGCAGTTGACCGCGCAGTGCCTCTCCCAGAAGGGATTTGCCCGAACCGTTTGCGCCGATGATCGCCCAGTGCTCGTTTCGGTGGAAAACCCACGAGGTATTCTCAAACACTATTTGGTCTCCCAGCCGAAACGATGCCTTCCTGAGGGAGAGAAAGGGCAGAGAAGAGTGTTTCATATTTTACAGGACTCGTCTATCCGATCAGTCGATAAATGTTTTTTGCCCCTTTTATTCTTTACCGATTCGGTAAAATGATGGGGCCGGATAATAAGCCTTCAGGCGATTACCTTTTCCTCGGAAAATCTTTGTATATCCTCCCAGGTGTATCCAAGTTCCAGCGGGACTTCTTCGGTATGCTGACCGAACTCGGGAGCGGCCGTTCTGACTGTGGCCGGTGTCCGGCTGAACTTCACCGGCGGGGCAACTACTTCCATGGGGCCGTAGTTCGGGTGATCAAGGGTAACATAATAATCATTGGCCCGGGCCTGAGGATCATTGACGACCTCCAGAAGATTCTGTATCGGTCCCGATGGGATCTCGGCAAAGAGGGGTTTCCACTCAGCCATCGTTTTGCTCATAAATCTTTCATCCAAAATCTTGAACAACTCCATACGATTCTCAGCCCTGGCTTCAAACGTATTAAAGCGGATATCGTGGATCAGATCTTCCCGTTCGAGTGCACGACAGACCCTGGGCCAGTATTGATCGGGAAGCAGGCACATCAGGACAAAGGCCCGCCCGTCCTTGGTGGGATACATCCCGACCAGAGGGTTCATGGAGTCCTCCCTGCCCTTAGGCTTAAACTCGGTAAATTCCTTTTTCTCAACCAAAGCCCCGGATATGTCGAACGACATCTGGAAAACCCCCAAATTAAACAGGGAGGTGTCCACCGCTTGTCCGATTCCGGTCTTCTCCCGGGCGAACAGGGCCGTCATGATCCCGAAGGCCAGCATCATTCCACCGAGATTGTCTCCGATGGCCGGTCGAAAACCCAGGGCGTCCAGAAGATAGGGTATAGCGCCCCTCGACCAGTAGGAGATGACGTCATAGCCCGGCGAATTCCGGTCTGGGCCTTTTAGGCCGTATCCGGTCAGACTGGCAAAGATAAGCCTGGGATTGATTTTATTGAGCGTTTCATACTCCAGTTGGAATTTTTCCAGTTCGTAGGGCCTCAGATTACTGATAAAGACGTCCGCCTGTTCAATAAGTTTATGGATGATTTCCCGTCCCTGGTCCGACGCCAGGTCAAGAGTGACCCCCCTTTTATTGATATTGTAGAGTTCCCAGTTATAGTTGATCCGGGAGGGGACCCCTCTCCCCGCGGTGAGCGGATTATCCGGTGTAGATTGAAAATACCTGTAAGCATCGCCGGTGACAGGGTTTTCGACATGGATGACATCTGCTCCGAGATCGGCCAACAATCTCCCTCCCATGGGCGCTGCCGCCCACTGGGCTATTTCAATGATCTTTATTCCTTCCAGTGCTTTGGTCAAGATTGCCTCCTTTAATTCTTTTTCTAAGCTTTGCCCAGGTGTTAGTGATCAAGAAGCTCTCCTCCATATTATTAACCATGCTTCTGAACTTGTTCATGGGAAGAGAAAAACTAAGGATTTCTTTGGGAACATAAGGCCTGGCTGAAATGTCAAACATACCCAGAACAGCCCGAGGTCGGTACCTATCCTTTTCTAAATAGGGGTACAAAACAATGGAGCCGCACCCGGCCCCAAAAGGAGCGATGATACTCTCACGCCCCGTTTCTTCAAAAGCGGCCAGGGTAAAAAGCCCGGACAACACATCCGGGGATGCATAAAAAATGATCACGTCGCATTCGTCCTCTTGAACAAGGGTATCCCATCTTTTAAAAACAATATACTTGGCCGGGGCCGGGTTCCAAGGGGATTCTTCCATCAGTTGCCTTACTATTTCCGGAGTCTTTTTGTATCGTTCTCCTTCCGTTTCTCCTTTTAGTCCGCAGGAAAGGAAGTATTCGAAGTTGGATCTTACCTCACGCGTAAACCCCAGATACCTTTTCCCCCCACTACAACCGAAAGAATTGCTTCCAAAGCATAGCGACTTGCCTTTTCTCACTTTATTTAAGACCCCAACGAAACACTGGTGACCCGTTGCCGGAGCCTTGACTAACTCTCCACGTCCTTCCTGATCTGTATAATAGAAGATTATCGGGAGTTCGGCCCCATTAAAATATTTTTTCCACAAACCGAGGAACTTATCCCTAAATTCTAAATCCATGGCATCCTCCCATTGTATCTCTCTTTTTCATTGTTTCCGCCCCACCCCTTGAATCCCCTTTTTCTCAAGAAACGATCTGCTTTGGCAAGAAAAAAGATTTGCCTACCATAGGCCAGGAAGGAGCCTGTAGTGGGTGTGTTGCGTGTAGGACTCGTACCCCTCCAGGTCCTGGCGAAGGGTCCGATCCTCGAGCGCGGTTCGAATGATGAAAAACAGGGCCACTATTCCGGCGGGAATGAAGGTATACCAGGAGCCCAACATCAATGGCGTCGATATTGCCCCCAGGATAGCCCCTGCGTACCCGGGATGGCGCACGATTTGGTATGGCCCCGAGGTCACGACCTGGTGGGCTCGATCCGTTTGAATGCGTACGAATTGTTCGAAGTATTTGTTTTTGACCATAGCCCATGTGGCCAAGGTGTAAGATAGCGCCATTACAACGGCGCCGCAATAAAGCGTAGCCATGGGCATCGGAGACCATCCGAGCCGCTTATCCAGCCCGGCAACAACAGGCGTGATAAAAGATAGGGTCAGCCACAAAACGATAAACGCTTTGTCAAAGGCTCTCACACCGGCATGCCAGGTACCTCGCTGATCAAGCATTTCTGGCGCTCGCTTTGCCAGTATGATGAGCGTACAGGTCTCCAGGAACAAAGTGTAAACGAGATAGATCCACCCCTGCCGCCAACGAAGGGTTCCGGCTGTGGCGAAGAGAATCACCGCAAACACAAGGAGAAGGGTTATACGCTGGATAACATACCGGAAGCCTGATGTCATAGTTTCACCTAGGCATCTTTCTTCGTTACGGATTAAAGGGAGTCCCAATTATCACGATTTATTCTCCGGCGTCTTTTTGTTTCTTCTTTTTCTTGCTCAAATCAGCAACCTGCTCAATCTCGGACACAAAGAACCGCTCACTAAAGCCTGCCGCAATAGCCAAAACAAGATAGGTGGCTCGCGGATTGGAATGGGCTGTGACAATCGTTATCACGCCGGACACCTGGATCAGATAAACGATCAAAGCGCCGGCGGCTCCGATTAAGGGTTTAAGAAACAACAAGGTCCGCCGGATGTAATAAGCGTAAGAAGGTGCATCCAGCGATTCCATGGTCGAAATAGCGCTGACGAGTCCACCGATAGCACCGAAAGCGATAACGGCCAGGACAAATGTCCAGGTGACTTCGGCCAGGTTAAGAAACTCCGGAACAAGCCAGAGACTGCTGGCCAGCAAAATGCCGAGGATAACGGCGGTGATTACCAGGCGGGTGCGGAGAAGGTTGACTTTGCGCCAATGGGCGTCCCGCGCATCGGCGGTGAGCCGGGAAAGGCGTTCCATGTCAAAACGGATTTCCGGCAGGGGAAGGGCATGGAAATGCTTGTCCTCATCGTGTCTTGGCAGATGGAGTCGAAGAGACTCTTCTATCTTGTCGAGGTCGCCTTCGTAACGCTTCTGTTCTTCCTTGGTAACGTAAGAAAGACTGCCTCTGATATCCACCACTGCCGATAAAAGATCGGAGATTGAGCCAATTCGGCATATACCATGTCGAATCCTGTGCAGCATCTGCCAAATCCTATCGTATGCGGAATAACGAAGAAGACTTCGACGATTAAACGTCTCTTCGGCCTGTACAAGCCATTTGTGACATTCCGTTGTATCTTTTCCTTCTTGTTTGAGTCTTTCCAATATCGCGTGGAAATCCTGGATCCTAACCAGAATCTGAGGATCCCCTCTCAGCTTATGGGTTCGCATTATCATTCCTCCTTTCTAATAAGATCCTTATTGGCCATTTTCAAATTTCCATTTTTCTCAGGCTAAATAAATTCTTTAACATGGTCAGCCCTCCTGAGTCATTAATAGATCATGATGAAGATCTTAGCCCTTGTCATTCCTGAAACTTCGATGGTTTGAGCGCCTCCTGAAGTGCGGAGGCAATGTCCTGTTCCAATGTTGCGACACCTTTTATAACCTAAGGGCCGCCATTCTGCCAGTGATCAGTGAAGTTGGCAATGGTTTGCCCAGTGGAAGGTGAGACGGCGCGAATCTCAAGGACCACATCGGTTCCCCCCTCAACAAGGGCGAGGGAGGAGAAGAGCTTCACTATCGGTCCCCGTCCGCGAACAGTGATGAAGAGAAGCTGACTGGGGGTGCCCCCATAATCGCCGGCAAGGGCAGAAACCTCTGCTGACCGAAGGTCGATGGATTCCCGGTCGCCTATCTTGCGGATGACCCTGACCTGGGCAAGGCAGTCAGAAGTGGAAAAGAATCGTTCAATCCCGCGCTGGGCAGCGGCCTCGCGGAAGCGGACATTCTTCTGATCGGGGCGCCACTTTGGACCCCAAAAAACAAGTGCCGAAGCCTGTTCGTTGGGCCCTTGACACAGGGGTTGTTGGGGAGCTTGCCCGGTGATCTGAAAATGAGTGCTGGCGCAGCCGGACAGCACAAGCACCGGGAGTAAAATCAATGGTAGGGAACAGATGATGCGCATGAGTAGAACTTCAACGCACTGGTAAAATGAAAAAGAATTAAAGGGGACGGTTCTAATTATTTGTCCTGACCAGTATTTGGGTTGACGTATAGCACCTACAAGTATTCTAAAGGAACCCTTCCAAAAATTAACAATTAGCGTTTGAAATGTGCATTAAAAAGCCATTTTGTGTCCTTCTAATCTCTAACCGAACCGTACTTGGTAATATTCGTAAGCCTTAGAGCTTTTCCTTCTTCCTTATAAAAAATCCGAACCTCATCTCCAGCATTCCAAGTATATTCCGGCAAATCAAAGAATTTTTCAGGAAGACTGAAGGTAGCCAATATCTGTTGTCTCCTGGAATAAAGAGTGATTAATTTCCTTTCTCGGTCGATAATTGGGAACTTTTTAGGCTTATTAGTATTGGTATCAAAAACCAAGGAGTTGTCCAATAAAACCCCTTTTTTTTTATCCAAGAGGGTATAAGAGATGGTCTTGAAATTTCGATCGATCGGATCATAAATTATGATTTGGTTATTTGCAGGATTTAACTTCATTCTTAAACCGACTTTTAGTTCCGGTTTAATTCCAATAATGTCTTGGGGTAGGTCATAGGTAACCGGCAGCAATTCCTTGTTACATAGTATTCTGTATCGTAGTTCCCTTCTCCAAGATAACCGACACAGCCACAACAGGCGATAAGAAGCAGCGTGCTTGCAATTAAGAGAACTCTTCTTCTCATATTGTCTCCTTTCCGTTATTTTGACACTTTCTCCTCCATCCTGTCATCATTCATTAACCTACCTCACCAGAAGGACCGGGCATTTGGCACTTCTTACAACCCTTTCGGCCACGCTTCCGATAAGGTGACTCAATAAGCCTGTTTTGCCGTGGGAGGCAATCACGATTAAATCTATCTTTTTTTCTTGTTGATCTCTTAAGATTTCCTCGTAGTAAGGGGTTCCATTTCTGATATTGGCTATGATCTCAATTGATTTTGAATTTGGAATCTTTGCGAGTTGCTCGGTAAGCATCTTTTGGGCCGCATCGACATTTCCCTTTTCCATGAGATTAACTGTTTGTGGATCAAGGCTATAATAGCTCAAGTAGGTGGACGGAATGACTGTTCCGATCACGTGTAATAGATAGATCTTGCATTTGAATTGTTTGGCGATATCTATCGCCATTTGCAAAGCCTTGTCCGAATATTCGGAAAAATCTGTGGGTACCAGAATGCTTTTTGGTGAAAACATGTTGGGCCTCCTTTAAAAATTTGATAGACTTTGCTATTAATGGGAAGAGTATAAGATAAGGAAAAGACGGGATCAAGGAGAAAAACAGGGCGGAAGGCAAGGGGACAAAGGGAATCTTCTGAAGGAAACAGGACTGAACAGAACCGAATTCAAATGTTTCGCTACTAATGGTTATCATTGGCAGGTGTTAACATTAGCGATTACAGATTGAACTAACAAGCCTCTTCATGTTAGATGAGGCAGAAAATCGGAAAACTGGAATGCCTCCAGAATTTGAGGAGATGAATATGATTGGGAGTAATTATACCGTTAGAGAGAAGCAAGGTAAGGACTTTAGATGTTCATTTCGAAGTTGCCCGAACATCAGCCGATATTTCCGGAATGAAGATAGTGATGGTGGATGGGGTTTTATTGATGGAGGAAGATCATTATAATCGGTAAGGATAAAATGCCAAATAATCAGATAGAAGCATTTCCTAAAGTTTCAAATAAATGGATACCGGCCTATAAGTGGAAGGCCATGGCTACGGTTGCGCTGGGGACGATGATGGGTGCCATGGATTCCAGTATTACCAACATCGCTTTTCCAATGCTGACAAAGACATTTGGTGTATCGATTACGACGATCGTATGGGTATCATTGGCCTTCATCTTTGCCAGTACAAGTCCAATGCTGATCCTCGGCCGTGTCGGGGATCTGTTCGGGCGGAAAAGGATATATATGGG
Source organism: uncultured delta proteobacterium (assembly GCA_963790475.1). Lineage (GTDB taxonomy): Bacteria > Desulfobacterota > RBG-13-43-22 > RBG-13-43-22 > RBG-13-43-22 > RBG-13-43-22. Next base: position 360,973 of record CAWBOS010000006.1, read on the forward strand.
TGGAATTCTAATCTTTACATTAGGACTAATATTTTGCTCTTTATCCCAAAATGTCACCCAGCTCATTATTTTTCGGATTATTCAGGCCATAGGCGCTGCCATGGCCATAGCCTGTGGTGCGGCCATAGTTACCGAAGCCTTTCCACAAAACGAACGAGGTATGGGACTTGGCTTATTGGCTGTATCGGTCTCTGCCGGTTTAATCAGCGGTCCGGTTCTGGGTGGATTTCTACTGGGATGGTTGCCTTGGCGTTCTATCTTTTATGTAAGAATACCTTTAGGGCTTATTGTCCTGATTATGGCCATATTATTTCTCAAAAAAGACCAAAGAAGAGTAGAAAAGATAACATTTGATCTATGGGGGACCCTATTTTCATCGGGAGGGTTAGCCTGCTTTATGATCGGAGTCAACCAGCTCAACCGGTTTGGTCTGAAATCTCCTATGTTTTATTTTTTAATGGGTTTGGGTTTATTGAGTCTCATCATTTTTGTTTTTGTTGAAAAAAATGCCCAGGATCCCATTGTTGACCTCTCTCTTTTTAAGAATCGAGTTTTTACGAGCGCTTTAATGAGTTTATTCCTTATGTTTCTGACTTATTCAGCTTATATTCTGCTCATGCCATTCTACCTGCTGCAGGGAATTGGCATGACTCCTTCAAAGGCCGGGGTTATTATGACGGTGGTCTCCATGACTGCAATCGTTATCGGTCCCATCAGTGGCTGGCTTTCCGACCGGTTCGGTCAAGTTTGGTTTGCCACCTTGGGGGCTATTTTAACCATCATCTCCTTTTGGCTCATATTTGGATTTGACCTTAAGAGTCGAATGATGGATATTATCCCAGCCTTGGCATTGGCTGGTTTAGGGATGGGCATGTTTCAATCTCCTAATAACAGTTCCATTATGGGGGCGGTCAGCAGAGATCGGCTTGGGACCGCTTCGGCTATGATCGCTACTTCCAGACAGGTGGGGATCTCTCTCGGTACTGCTTTGGCCGGAACTATTTATTCAGGCCAACTCATTTATCATAAAGCAGAATTAAGCAGGGGAGGTCTCTCTGGGGGGATAGCCGATAGGCTGGCAGTATCGCTTTCCTTCAGTGACTCATTTTTTATCTCAGCGATTCTGATGTCCTCTGTGGTGGTGCTATCCATCATGACACGAGAAATAAAAACTCCGTAAAATGGATAGAATTTGCTTTTGATAGGACAAGAAAAAAAACAGGGCTGAAAGACAAAGGTCGTCTCAAGGTTGGTTAGGTCAGGGCCCTCATTTTTTTAGCTAAGAGGGCATTGGGAGGACTGGAAACAGGCCGGAATTTAGCTCCTCCATCAACGACGGCCAGAATTAGAATTTTAAAAAAGGACACAGGAGATGGTTTCGTAAAAAGCAAGAAAACGAGTTAACATTTTGAAATAATGTAATAAAATATTATAATTTTCTTGACAACTCATGGTTCGATTGATTAGAATCAATTTAAAAAACAAACGGTTAAGGTACGAAACATGATTCGGATCAAGGACCACAAAACGAGATACATTTTCGACCCCTGGGACTATTTATGCCCCAAAGGGCGGAAGCTCATGGAGGAATCCCGGGCCGGTGTGTTTCGGCAAGAGATCCTCAACGAACTACCAGTCAACGAGATCGCCTCCACCTTTTCTGATATTGCTGGCCGTCCGACCAAGGAACTGTATAGGGCCTTGGGGTCCCTGGTGTTGCAACAGATGCAGGACCTGACCGACGAAGAGACTTCGAAGCAGGTAGCCTTCAATCTGCAATGGCATTATGCCCTGGATATCACCGATCCGGTCCAATATGCGGCATTTGGGCCGGCTCGGGATCGTGGTGCAAACCAGGCGCAGGCCAGGGGAGTCGAACTGATCGCCCCGGTCATGGGATCGCTGCCCGAAGGCCGTCTGCCCTTATTCGCCTTTACCTTTTCCGATCAGGGAGAGGTACTCAACTGCCCAGCCGGGCATCCGCCTTTTAAGACCCAGCTGAAGAAGGATCGGCCTCGGGCCTTTTTTCCCGCCGTGCTTTGTGAAGCGTGTCCTTTGAAAGACCCCTGTCCCACCCAGGCCGGGAAAGACCACCGCTATCTGGGAACATTTTGTTCTTCCCAAGAACTCTTGTATCTCTTGGGGCTGATAATTACCCAAATTGCCTTAAGTTGGCCGCATGGCTTTTTGCGAGTCCATCTTAGGAGACCTTTAATAAATTTAGTTTTTGTTCAGAGAGGAGAATTTTCCCCATGGGCCGTATGACTTTCGGACCTAGCCGGCGATCCCGGCGGGAATCAAAACCCGGTCAACCCGGCAATAAGACGATCAAGGAAATCGTTGAAGAAATCCGGGCCGGCCTGCCTTCCAAGGAGAATTACCGGGACCGATCCCTGGCCTTGCACGGGTTGATCTGTGCCCGATGCGGACGGGAGTTTACCCCGGCCCAAAGGCAACTCCTGACGGTCCATCACAAGGATGGTAACCACCTGAATAATCCGGCCGACGGAAGCAATTGGGAAAATCTCTGTGCCTACTGTCATGAAGATATCCATTCCCGGGAACTGTTGGGAGACTATTTAAAAGGAAAGTAGAAGTCATTGAAGGAACGAAAAAAGTACAGTCCCATTCTCTTATTGAGAAATGGATTCAATATACAGGTTTCGATCTCCTCAACAGCACATGGAAGCCTTCTCAGGCATCGTGCACCTTGTAGGACGTATCTTCATTTTTGCCGATGATATCTCTCAGCCACGTTGGTAAATTTTACGGAAAGCAGGATGTCCTGAAGGAGGTCTCCTTCTCCATCCATCCCGGAGAGCGAATCGCCCTGGTGGGGGTGAATGGGGCCGGCAAGACCACCCTTTTTAAGATCCTGCTGGGGACCATGGAACCGGACCAGGGCCTGGTTCACAGAAAGAAAGGGCTTCGTCTCGGATATCTCCCGCAGGATGTGATAGAGCTGACCGGGAAAACCGTCCTTCAGCAGGTGATGGAAGTCAATGCTGCGGTCCAACAGACCCAGGCCGAATTTAATAAAATCACCAAAAAGCTGGACCAGACCACTGACCGGACCCAATGCGAGATCCTGGCCGTAAAGCAAAGTCATCTCCTGTCGGAAATGGAACGTCTCGGGGCCTTTGATCTGGAATATCAAGCTAAACAGGTCCTGGCCGGTTTGGGATTTAAAGAGGATTCCTTCCAGACCCCGGTGGAAAACTTAAGTGGGGGCTGGATCATGCGGGTGGCCCTGGCCCGGCTCCTTTTGAGCCAACCGGATCTCTTGCTCTTAGATGAGCCGACCAACCATCTGGATCTGGATTCCTTGCTCTGGCTGGAAACTTTTTTACAAAACACGCCCTCGGCCTTGCTTCTGATTTCCCACGACCGGGCCTTTTTAGATCGGGTCGTTCAAAAAACCTTTGAATTGGAAAAGGGCGGTCTCACTTCTTTTCCCGGTAATTACAGCCGGTACCTTGTTGAAAAACAAAAGCGGCTTCAGCTTCAGGAAGCCGCCTATGCCAACCAGCAGGAAAAGATACGCCAGCTTGAAGACTTTATTGCCCGCAACCGTTCCCGGAAAGACCGGGCCAAACAGGTCCAATCCCGCATCAAGACCCTTGAACAACTGGTACGAATCAAACCCCCTTCAGCCGAACAGAAGATTTCTTTCCGTTTTCCGGAACCCGAAAGATCGGGCAAGATCGTTATGGAGTTGGAGCATATTTCAAAGTCCTTTGGTCAAAACCATCTCTATCAGGGGTTGGATTTAATGATTACCCGGGAAGATCGGATTGCCGTCCTGGGACCGAACGGGGCCGGGAAAAGTACCCTTTTAAAAATGATGACCGGAGCTGTCAAACCCGATGCCGGTCGCCGCCAAGTCGGCCACAAGGTCCGGATGGGCTATTTTGCCCAACATCAATTGGAACAACTGGAGGGGGCCCATACGGTCTGGCAGGAGGCGTCTTCGGTAGCCGGTGACCGGACCTACGGGACCTTGCGAAGTTTGCTGGCGGCGTTTCTTTTTCGAGAAGAAGATATTGAAAAAAAGGTTTCCGTCCTCTCCGGTGGGGAAAAGAGTCGTCTGGTCATACTCAAGATCCTTTTATCGGGGGCCAATTTTCTGCTCTTCGATGAACCGACCAATCATTTGGATATTCCTTCCCGGGAGGTGTTAGAGGAAGCCCTGAGAAACTTTAGCGGCACCTTGTGCATCATCACCCACGATCGTCACCTGATCAATGCCCTGGCCAATAAGGTGCTCTATATCCGGGAAGGAAAAGCGGAACTTTTTCCAGGCAATTATCAGGATTTTGAAGAAATCTGGAAGGCCCGTCTTTCGAATATCGAACCCGCGCCAGGAAAACGACCGGAAAAAACAGAGACCCAAGCCAATAAATCCATTACCCGGAAATCACAGGAAGAAAGGCGTCAGGAAGCCGAACAGAGAAATGCCCTTTTCCGCCTCCAGGCGCCCTTAAAAAAAGAAATCGAGAATTTGGAACAGCGACTGGCAAAGGCTTTTGAGGAAAAGAAAAGAATGGAAACGCTTTTGGCCGATCCCGAAACCTATAAGGATAGTTCTCAGTTCGAGAGTTTGATGCAGGACTATGCTAGCATTGAAAAAGAAGTCAATCGGCTTACGGTTGACTGGGAAGGTGCGTTATTAAAAATGGAAATGACGGAATTGCAGGAATGATCCTGGGTAAGCCATTGGTTTTCTCTTGACAAAACCCGGAGCTAATCGGTAAATACGCTCTCTGCAAAATTCCGACCCCCTCCTGCCCCTGCGGGCCTGCAGGCGCAGGCCTTGGACCTTGAACCTTGAATTAATTGAATCTATCCCCGCCCCTTTGCTGTTCGGTTTAACAAACCTGTCGTGTCTTCCCAAATGATACAACCGGTGGGGCAAATCAGGCTGCAGGCCGGGGCTTGGCCCTCTTGAATTCTCTCCAGGCAAAGGTCGCATTTGGCCGCCGTATTCTTGCTATCGTCAAACTGCATGGCCCCGAAAGGACAGGCGGTCACACATTCCCGGCACCCGATACAGGCCTCACCATTGATAAGTACCACCCCTTGCTCATTTTGATAAATGGCCTCGGCCGGGCAGGACTCTTGGCAAGGAGGCTTGGCGCAATGATGACAATAGACAGGAATAAATAAGGGGCTTTTTTCGTTCACCCGGATTAACCTTGGGCCGATCCCGAGATGATGTTCCTGTTTACAGGCGACTTCGCACGAATGACAGCCGCAACAATCCTCTTTGAAAATGGTCAACGATATTTTCCCCATGGTCTTGCCTCCTAACCCTGGTCACACCGGGATATGTTGCACAACAAGACCCTCAGATTGGTGGCCCCCATCACCGGGTCCATGGACTCATGCGAGTCGTCGGTCAATAAATTAATATTGGAAATATCCCAGCCATGACCGTTATCCCTGATCTCCGGGAACCACCAGCCGTGTTCAGCCACGATCACGCCCGGGTCGATCCCGTCATTCAGCTTGGCCTTTTCCTTGATCCGGCCTCGGGGAGATTCAATCCAAACCCAGTCCATCTCCTTGATCCCGTGTTTTTTGGCCGTATCCGGATGAATCTCCACAATGGGATCGGGCCTGATCTCCCGAAGCCAGGGGACCTGGCGATTGGCCGAATGAAAAAAGGTCGGGGTTCTTAACCCCGCATTGAGAATATAAGGATATTCTTTGGCCAGATCAGGCCTGGAAAGAGGGCTTTCCGGGATCTCCGTGTATTTGGGGAGAGGGTCCCTTCCCCAGTCCTCCAAAAAAGTAGAGTAAAGCTCCACCTTCCGGGTTGGAGTGGAAAACCCTCCCTTCCGGTATTTGTAATAAACCATATCTCCTTTAAGATAGCCTTTCTCCTTGAACTGTTCCCAGGTCAATCCGGTAGGTTCAAGGAGATAATCCAGGGCATCTTCCACGGTCTCCCACCACTCCTGCCCCATCCTTTTACCCAGCTCTTGAAAAATCTTATGGTCCTGCCAACATTCTCCGATCTCCACCACCTTTTGACGGGCCAGGACATAGCCATGAAATTTCCAGTTCTCGGCCATATGGTTCTGTTCCAGCCAGGTCCCGGCCGGCAGGAAGATGTCGGCCAGTTCGGCAGTGGGGGTAAGAAAGAAATCGGCCACGGCCAGAAAGTCCAGTTTCTTAAGGGCGGTGTAAATATCCTTGGCGTTGGCTTCGGTAATGACCGGATTGGTGCCGACCAGGATGCCGGCTTTAAGAGGATAAGGTTTTCCGGTCAATATGGCATCCCAGGCCGCTCTGGGCGTGATGAGCGCCATCCTGGCCGCCAGCTTGTATTGTTCCCCGCCTAGTCTTTTTTCCCGCTGGGTCGGCGTCAGGGCGTCATGGCGTGAAAATTCAGAAACCTTTCGTACTTTCGGCGGGACATGGAAGACGTTTCCCCCGGGGGCGTCGAGATTGCCGGTGGCGGCCATAAGACCGATGGCGGTCCGCGTAAAATCAGTACAATTAATGGTCTGCTCGGTAGGGACACCCCAATGGATACCGGCCGGCTTGATTGTCGCATACATCCGGGCCGCTTCCCGGATGAGGTCTTCATCTACCCAAGTGATCTTCTCCACCTTATAAAGAGGATACTCCTTGATCCTGGCCCTAAAGGCGTCCCAGCCGTGGATGTAATCGGCTACAAAGGCTTTGTCGTACAGTTCCTCTTCGATGATTACCCGGAAAAAACCCATAGCCAGGGCGGCATCGGTTCCCGGCCTGAGCTGGAGCCAGAGATCAGCCTTTTGGGTATAGAAATTTTTTCGGGGATCGATGACGATCAGTTTGGCTCCCTTCTTATAGGCCCTCCAGAAACTGGCCCCCTTGTATTCATCAGGATTGGTCCACAGGGGATTGACAGCCCAGAGGACAATGCATTTCGGCTCTCCCTCATAATCACAAACCGGAAAACGACCGCAGGTGATTAAAGAGGCGCCTATCCGGGAGAGATAGCACATATGCCCGGCGGTCAGCACATTGGGCGTTCCCAGGAGGTTTCCGAAGCGGGAAAAGTGGCTTTCATAATCCCGTCCGGTCCCTTGCCCGATAAACAGCGATTCCGGTCCACATTCCTTGATGACCTTATTGAATTTTTCGGTTATCGTATCCAGGGCCACATCCCAGGAGATGCGTTCCCAGCCTTGTCGGGTCTTTTTCAGGGGATGAAGGATACGGTCCGGATGATAGGCGATCTGGGTGATGGCCATCCCTTTGCTGCACAAGGTTCCAAAGCTGATGGGGGACTCCGGATCGCCTTCGATTTTGACGACCTTGCCGTTAATGACCTGAGCAATCACCCCGCAGCCACCGTGGCAGCTTCGACATACGGTTCTGATTTTCTTTATTTCCTCCATATCCATCCCCTTTTCTATTCAAGACGCAGTTCCTATCCGAAGGGAACCGAGTAAGTCCCATATTTTTTTGTTATCTTATCAAAAAAAAATAAAAAATCAAATCATAAAATATCAACTTATTTAATATCAATATCTTTAATTCTTGTCATTCGGGTCCTTTTTTAGTATATAAGTTAAATCTTATTCCTGAATTAGCATTAAGGGGCTGGAATCAAAGTTTAACCCTATGACTATCAACCATCCTTGACCCCCCTAAGGAGTCACCATGAGGTCAACCAACTATCGAAGCGATTTGAGTACTGACGAGAAAGTCCTGATGGGTGTTATCCGGGCGGCGGAATCCTTTAAAAGGGTCTTTTCGACTATTTTCAAAAATTACGATCTCTCTTTCCCTCAATATAATATACTGAGGGTCCTGGATGCCTCAATCAAAGGTCAAAGCCGGATCACCGAGGTAAGCCGGATTATGCTGGTCCCTGGAGCTAATATGACCGGGTTGGCGAAAAGATTGGAAAAAGGCGGCTTTATTCTTAGAAAGTCCGATGCCAAAGATGAAAGGGCTACCTTGCTTGAAATCACTTCAAAGGGTAAAAAAACCCTGAAAGAAATAGAAAAGGAAAGGGACCAGGGCCTAAAAGAAATGTTTAACGGTTTTTCTAAAGAGGAAAAGCATGTTCTTGTTGATCAGGTTAAACGGCTGATCAGCAACAGCAGACAACCTGTTTAAAGCAAAATCATAGGATAGGGGGTCCAGCAACTTTTTAGGAGTCCCTCAAATCTAATTCCTGATCTTTTCTCGATTATCTGCGCGGCATCCAAGATCATCAAAGGACTTGCTCTCAGATGAGCCGTCAAGGAGTGACCATTAGAAATCGTGATTCGCCGAAGTTGGTTTGAAGTCACCGGGGAAGGCGGACTGATGGAAATGTTTGATCTGGCCAACCTCGGTCCCGGGGAATATTAAGATGGGGGAGGTCAGTGCCCGCGTTGGAAAAGCCTGCCTGGAGTATCTGGATTTCACCATCTGCCAGGCCCTGGATGGTCGGGCCGAGGCCATTGTTTTTGCCCCATTGAACAAACTGGCCATGAGTCTGGGCAATCCCGGCTTCAAAGGGGAACAGGGTTATCTTGCCAAGCATACCAAATCCGAACTCTATGGAGAGATCAATGTCATGGAACCCCTCTTTACCTCCCGGGTATCATGATCAGGGACAGATCGCCCTCAAGCTTCTGGGCTTCGATCGGGGGGTAACTGTTGCCGAAGGTCGCCCCTTCGTTCTTACTACCCCGGCCCACGGCACTGCCTTTGATATCGCCGGCCAAGGCGTGGCCGACATCGGGCCTTACGGGCCGCTTTCGGTTAGTACAAGTTGCCCAGCAAGAAGCCTTCATTGAGTTCTACCCGGCCGATAAGTCTTAAAATCCCCGGCCCCTATAAAAAATACAGTCTGTTAAAGGCAAAAATAGTGTCTTTCAAGCATTTATTTTTTCCTTATTATGCCTCCATAATAAAAATATATTTTTCTGAAATAAATCCAAACGAGGATTGAATTAACGGGCCTTGGTTGAGGGATAAAAACCAAGGCCCGTTAACGATTTCATTTAACTATTAGGTGAGGAGGAAAAAAATCAAATGAGGAGTTGGAAAAAATTGTGCTGTTTCTTTATAGGTTTGTTGCTGTTTATCCCCTTTCCCTTATATGCCGTAGAAACCACGCTTTTTTCAGATGCCCGCCCTGCAGATAGACTGGAAGATGGGGCATTTTCAAAGAAGCCGGGGATCTTTCTTTCCGGAATCGGGGAGGGATTTCGCACCGGAACAAAAGTTGTGGACTTATCCTTCGGGGTAACTCAAGGATTAGAGATATTTGGCAGCGAGGTACGACATGATCTGGGATTGATCTCGGTCTCGTATGGTCAGATGATCGGGAAGGTTAAGGGGGTTGGCCAATGGTATCAAGGCAACTGGGAACTCCGTGCGGAATTATTCGGCGGCGCTCAGTTTAATCCGGATACCCGCTCAGTCTTTGGATTGACACCGCACCTGCGATACAATTTTGCTACGGGCACCCGCCTTATCCCTTATCTCGATGTGGGCGCGGGCGTGTCTCTCACGGAAATTCGAGAGCCGGACCTCGGCGGCGCTTTCCAGTTTAATCTGCAGGCCGTCACCGGAGCTAATTATTTTGTGCGAGACGATCTGAGCGTCAATATCGGCATACAATATCTTCACCTCTCGTCACTTAATATTAACCAACCTAATAATGGCCTGAATACACTGGGTTTCTATCTGGGTGTTCAATGGTATTTCTAAATTAAGATTCCTTTCATCCGGAACATCCGAAGGCCTGATTCACAGAAACGGCTAATCACCTGGACACTAACGAAAGTCCAACAGTATAGACCCGTCCTGGTCCAGAAGCTCATAGCTGACGACTCATAGGGAAAGCAAGAGAAAAGAGGAGCAGAAGAGTCGGGTCCTTTATAAAATTAAGCCAGGCGGGCTTGGAGTTTCAGGAAAGGGCCGCCGTCGGTCACCTTGACCCATTCCTTGTGCCCTTTGCCGCACATCCCCAGGCCGCTGATTTCCACGGCATTACCGACCATGGTGATGGATTGGAGCAGGTCCGGGACATAGCCGGTGATGATCACCGGGGTAAAGACCCTGCCGGTCAGCCTGCCATTTCTGATTTCCTCGGCATAATAACCCTCCAACTGAATCCCCCATCCTTTGGGGTCTTCCATGCCATTGGAAGGGTGCTCCAGAAAAAATCCATTTTCTACGGAATTCACCATAGCTTCAAAGGTATCTTCTCCCGGGCCGAAGTAAGTATTGGTCATCCGGGCATAGACCTTTCTCTCAAAAGATTCCCGGCGGCCATTGGCTGATCGGACCAGGCCCAGGCGCATGGCTGAATTCAGATCGGTCAGCCCCCTTTTTAAAATACCCTTTTCAATTATCCGGGTTTCTGTGGCCGGTTCTCCTTCATGATCGAAGAAAAAAGAGGCGGCCTGGCCGGGCAGGGCCGGCGAATCGAACATATTCACCAACGGCGAAGCCACCGGCAGATCCAGATAATCTTCACCCCGGGCCCTCTTTTTTAAAAACATATCGGTTTCCATGCCGTGGCCGAAGGCCTCATGGGCAAAGATGCCGGCAAATTCCGGGGAGAAGATACAATCATAGGTCCCTGGTTTCAGGCGCGGGGCGGTCAAAAGTTTCCCGCAGTCCTCCACCATTCTTTCCAGTTTATCTTCCGGAATAAAAGCCTTTTCATATCCCCCCTGGAAGGCTTGGCCGGTATGCAGATTAACCGAACGGTCCTCCGCCCGCATTACTATCATCGCCGCCATCTGGGTCCGGCGGAGGTCCTGGAAGAGGACCTTGTGACGGTTTACAAACAATTCGCGGGAGCGCACATAGGCATATTGGCAAGTGGCTTGAACGATCCGGTTATCCTTTTGATGAAGCCGGTCTTTTACATTTCTGCAAGACTCTATCTTTTCCTGCAGGGGTATGGATTCGGGATCGGTTTCAACGGGAACGAAAAAATCTTTTCCCATCTTCGGCCCGGGGTCGATGGGGAGACCATCATAGAAAACTCCCTGGTTTTTCCCCAAATCCGTGAGTTGCCCGGAAATTTCTTTAAGCCCTTCTTCGGACAAATTTGAAGTGGCGGCTTCCAGAAAATAGCGGCCGTTAAATACTGTCATCACCACCCCTTTAACCGGGTCAATTTGTTCGGCCTGCTGCTGCCGTGTTTGTACAGCCAGGCGTTCACCGAGGGTTTCCGTAGCCAGCAGAGAGGCATAAGGGAAAAGGTGTTCCAGGTCATAAACCACATCCTTGGCCAATGATTTAAAAAGAGAGGTATTCAACATCGGTAGTCCGATCCTTGATTGATTTTAAGGATGATTTTTCCATCCTTTATTGATTGTTGAATTCTATCACAAAATCCGGCCTTCCACCAGCCTTTGTTGGCCAGAGGATAAAAACTTGCCCCGGTTTTGGAGATATGCTACTATCCCCGTGAGTTAATTTTCAAGAAAGACAGGAGAGATTGCTCTCAAACAAAGGGGGAGACCATGGCTTCAGTAAACAAGGTCATTTTAATCGGAAACCTCGGGGCTGATCCAGAACTGCGATATACAGCCACAGGAACGGCAGTAGCCAATTTCAATATGGCGACTAAGGATTCGTGGACCGGCAAGGACGGTAACAAAGAAGAACGTACTGAATGGCATCGGGTGGTGGCCTGGGCCCGCTTGGGAGAAATCTGCGGCGAGTATCTGACCAAAGGAAAACAGGTCTATATCGAAGGAAAGCTGCGTACGCGAAGTTGGGAAGACCGGGATGGAAATAAACGCTACACCACTGAAGTTCTGGCGCAGACCATGCAGATGTTGGGTTCGGTCGGGGACCGGGTTCCCGCCGAAAGGGAAGTAGGGGGTAAAGAATTTGGCGGTGGCGAACCACAGGGCGGGGGGCCTTTCCCCGAGGATGATATTCCTTTTTAAGGGGTTCTTTTTACAAGAGGGTTTAATACAGATTGTAAGTAAGTTTTAGCGATTATTAAAATGCCTTTGGCCACGAATGTACCGAGAACCACAGACTTTTTTTCAGGCGGACATTCCCCGGGAATGCCTGCTCGCCCCAAAGGCCAGGCCGGAATCCAATTGAGGAGCCGTTAATCCGATCACATCCCGATTCTTTATCTTGTCTGCCTTGGATGTGGAAAAAATAAAGAGATTTTTCCATTTGTTCAAAAAAACTAAACTGATCGATTTTCAATTCCCTCGGACAAACCCAGTCCGAGGATCGTTTCACTTGAGCCAGAAGGAGAAGCCCCTTCCTTCCTTAAGCGATATATACATCAATCACTCCTGAGATAACTCCTCCACCAGCCTCGAAAACTCCTCGGAATTACGATACTCCTGAAGATGCCTTTGGTATTCCAACCAGGATTTCCAGATCCCCAGCCAGGTCTGGTTATGATAATATTCCTGGCCGGACACCGGGGATCGGCCGGAGACCAATTCCTGAAAAAGGCGGTATTCCTCCCAACATCCCGGGCAAAGCCTTAGGGGCAAAATCTCGGAGATGATCTGCGGCTGGGGCACTTCCAATTGGGACCCACATTTGGCGCACTTGTGCGGACAGGCCGTGCACTGCATGACCATCCGGAAGGAATCCGTTCTTTGTTTTTTTTCTTTGGAAAGGATCCCTTCCTTCTGCTTGCGCAGGCGGTCCTGGAAAGGAATGATATCGGCCATTTTAATCTTCCTCCTTTCCTCTATCTAAATTGAATATTTTCTGAATCCGGTCGATCCTTTCATCTTTATGATCCTCATGCTCCGGTTTTTTCAGAAAAGAGATGGGATCATGCAGAATCTTGTTGATTATGGAATCGGTCATTTGCTCAATTGCTTTCTGTTGCTCAGGTGTTAAACTTTCCAGTACCGGACTGGTTTTTTTCCATTCCCCTTGCCGAATACCTTCTATCTTATTCCGCAGGGAAATGATGGTCGGAACGACCTCCAGCTGATTCAGCCAGGAGCCGAACTTGATCCCTTCTTCCTGAACGATCCTTTCGGCTTGCAAGGCCTCCTGTTTTCTAACGACCATGTTCTGCTGAACGATCCCCTGGAGATCATCGATATCGTACAGGTAGACATTATCCATTTGATTGATGCTGGGATCAATATCCCGGGGTACGGCGATATCGATGAAGAACAAGGGCCTTTGTTTTCTTTGCTTCATGATACTCTTAACCTGTGGAAAAAGGATAACCATCTCCGGAGCCCCGGTAGAACTGATAACAATATCACTTTCAAACAAGGCCGAGGGGATCTCTTCCAGGGAAATGGCTTGTCCCTGCCATCGCTTAGCCAGTTCCATGGCCCGTTCCAGGGTCCGGTTGGCCACGACGAATTTCCGGACCCGGTTGTTCAAGAGGTGCTCAGCCGCCAACTCGGCCATCTCTCCGGCCCCGATCAACAGGACTTTTTTCCCGGACAGGTCTTGAAAAATCTTTTTGGCCAGTTCGACGGCGGCAAAACTAACTGATACGGCAAGGCTGGCAATTCCGGTTTCGGTTCGGATTCGTTTGGCTACGGAAAAGGTCTTGTGAAGCAGGCGATTGAGGATGACCCCGGTGGTATGACTGCAGACGGCCTCTCGATAGGCCTCTTTAATCTGACCCAGGATCTGAGGTTCTCCGATAACCATGGAGTCCAAACCGGCGGCTACCCGAAAAAGGTGTTGAATGGCTTTCTCGGCTCTCAAGACATAAATCTCCGCTATAAAATCCGAAGGAGATTCTTGAATGCCCAAGGCCCAGTAATCCAGCAGTTCCCGGATAGTCCGGTCCGGCTCTTCCGAGGTAAACAGGAACTCAACCCGGTTACAAGTGGTCAGGAGGAGGGTTTCCATAAGCCCCGGGGTTTCTTTGATCGGCGGGGGGACCGGTCCATTTTGGGTTAAAAAACCGGCCAGACGTTCCCGCAATTCCACGCCAGCGGTGATATGATTAAGGCCGATGACCACGATTTCCAAAATTAAATCCTTTTTTCAGGGGCCGGGCTTTGAACGGCCGGGGCCTCAAAGGCTGAAAAACTATGATAACCCTTAACCAGATAATTCACGCCTAAGAAGGAAAAAATCAAAATAAGGAACCCGATAATGGAGATCATGGCTGAACGCCGGCCGCGCCATCCGGACACCAGACGACCGTGCAGCAAAGCGGCATAAAGCAGCCAGGTGATCAGGGACCAGACCTCTTTGGGATCCCACCTCCAGAAGGTACCCAGGGTGTATTGGGCAAAGATCGATCCGCTGAGCATGCCCAAGGTTAGAAGAGGAAATCCGATAATCAGGCAGTTGTAGTTCAAGGAATCCAGGACCTCCAGGGAGGGCAGCCGATGATATAGACGCCCTAATCGCTTGGATTTGATCTGACGTTCCTGGATGAGGTACATGACCCCGGCAAAAAAGGCAACGGCGAAAGCCCCGTTGCCGGCAAAGATGATCCCAATGTGAACCATCAACCAAAGGTTTTGCAGTAAAGGGCTGACCGGTCCGCTTTGATGGGGAAGAAAGGAGGAACTGATCATCATCACTGCGGCCAGGGGAGAAAGAAAAGAGCCCAGGACAAGGATGTTGAAGCGAATCTGGATGATCAGGTATACGCCAATGATCGCCCAGGCAAAAAACGATAAGGACTCCCGCAAATCATGAACCGGTAAGTATCCGGTTTCAATGGTCCAAAGGCTGATGCTTAAGGTGTGCGCTAAAAATCCCAAAAGGAGAAGGCCATGAGAAATCCGGGCCATGGGTTTGATTTGAAAGACGATAAACAAAATGTATCCCAGGGTGCCCAATAAATAGAGACTTAATGCGCCTTTAAAAAAGAAAATGGCCATAGGTCCTCACGGAAAGGAAGGGAGCTGTTGGTTTAATATTTGGGTCAATTTGGACCGGGGGAAAGGCGGATCCAGGAGCTGGTCCATAAGATCATACAGGGCTTCAAAATTTCCGGTCTCCAGCCAGGATAAAACAGAAGAATCGACCAGGGTTTGGAAAATTTGTTGGTTTTCCTGCTGAGACAGGTTGCGGGCCAGAACCTCGGTGCGAATTTGACCCAACAATTCCAGATACAGGCCGTAGATTTCAGGAAAAGCCCTTTCCAGGTCCTGGCGAATTTTTTTAGCCAGGGCCGGACTTTTCCCGGCCGTGGAGACGGCAATAGTCAAGTCCCCCCTTGAAACCAGGGAAGGGAGGATAAAGTTGCATTCCTGGGGTTTGTCAACAATATTACACAGTATCCCGCGGGCCCGCGCTTCCCGGCCTATTTTCCCGTTAAGGTTCGGATCATCGGTGGCACTGACAACCAAGAACTTCCCCGGCAGGTGTTCGGTTTGATAGTCCGGGGCAAGAAGCTGAATCCGGCCCTGGCGTACCTCTTCTTCCAGATAAGGAGTCAGTTCCCGGCTGATCAGAAAAACTTTGGCGGCGCAGGATTGCAGGGTTTTTACCTTTCTTTCCCCCACCTGCCCTCCCCCGATCACCAAACAGGGGAGATTTTGTAAATCCAAAAAAACAGGATAGTAGCGCATGAATATCTCACTGGTCATTTTAGTTCGAAAATAGATTTTTAACCACCCTTGCCCTCTGTTAGGGCTCTGTAGGGGCGGGTTTGAAACCCGCCCCTACGACGTCGGAATTTTCATGATTCGTGGCGCCCCGGTAGAGGCATGAAGGTTTAACGTATAAATATTACCATGAATCGCTTTCTTGTCAACTTTTACCCTGAAGAACCAATACTTGAAAATTAAAATGGAATAGTGTATTTAATAAATTATGGCTACTGAATTACTGATCAATGCCCGTTCCTATGAAACCCGGGTGGCGCTTATTGAAAACAATATCCTGGCCGAGCTCCATGTCGAAAGACCCAGCCGTTACAGTCTGGCCGGTAATATCTATAAAGGCAAGGTCGTCCGGGTCCTGCCCGGGATGCAGGCGGCCTTTGTCGATATCGGTCTGGAAAGGGCGGCCTTTCTCTATATTACCGATGTAACCGATAATTATGAAGAATTCGAAGCCATGATGAAGGAGGAGGAGGAAGACCGCGAGGAAGGTCTAAGCGATCCGGAAGAAGAACCGGAGGAAAAAGCAACCTCCCGTCAACCTTATTTTAATATTGAGGACCTGCTCAATGAAGGACAGGAACTCCTGGTCCAGGTTGTCCGGGAACCGCTTGGTTCGAAAGGGGCCCGGATCACCACCCATATCTCCCTGCCCGGTCGTCATTTGGTCTTGATGCCCACCATGGATCATATAGGCATATCCCGACGCATTGAAGATGAAACGGAGCGTAAGAAACTGAGGGAACTTTTAAGTGAGATCAAGCCGGATGGATTCGGATTGATTGCCAGGACGGCCAGCGAAGGGGCACTCAAAGATAAAGACAAGATCAAGACCGAAATGGATTTTCTGATCAAGCTTTGGAACAACATCCAACAAAAAATGCCCCGGGCCGCCATGTCCAGCTTGATTCATCAGGACCTGAATATTACCCTCCGGGCGGTCAGGGACCTCTTTACCAAGGAAGTGGATCGTCTGGTAATCGATTCCCAGCCGGAATACGAGCAGATTCTCCAATTTATCGATACCTTTATGCCCAAGCTGAAACATCTGGTCCACTTCTACGAAGGGAAGGAACCCCTTTTTGACGGCTATGGCATCGAAGTGGAAGTGGGACGCGCCCTGGGCAAAAAGGTCTGGTTGAAATCAGGCGGCTATATCGTGATTGAGGCTACCGAGGCTTTGACTTCCATCGATGTCAATACCGGTCGTTATGTGGGCAAAAGGAATTTGGAAGAAACCATTCTCAAGACTAATCTGGAGGCGGTTAAAGAGATTGCCTACCAGTTGCGTTTACGCAATATCGGCGGATTGGTGGTTATCGATTTTATCGATATGGAAAAAAAGAGCGACCGGGAAAAGGTTTTCAATGCCCTGAAAGAGGCCCTGAAACGGGATAAGAATAAGACCAATGTGCTTAAGATGTCCGAACTGGGTCTGATTGAAATGACCAGGAAACGAACGCGTGAAAATCTGACTCGGCTTTTCCGGGAACCGTGTTTCTATTGCGAAGGGGAAGGCTGGTTGAAGTCCAAGAATTCCCTTTGTTATCAAATCTTCCGGCAGATTGAGCGCGAGGCCTGGGAAATCCCGGCAGACAACCTGACCCTGCAAGTCCATCCGGAGATCGCCGGCCTGCTTCTGGATGAAGAGCATCCGGCCATGGAAGAACTGGAAAAACGGATCGGCAAGAGGATCTCCGTGGAGTCCAAGGAAACCATGCACCTGGAACAATTTAAAATTACCAATGAAAAATAAGGGTATAGTGAGAGCCTTGAAAAATGTTCAATTTTGGTCAAACTCAAGGAAGGCGAAAATTTTAACCACAGGAATACATGCAGTATTTCGAGGATTAAAAATTGAGTCTGACGTAGAGGTTGGGCAGAAGGGGACGTTTTTGATGGCTCTCATTGTTTTTTCTTGACAGAGGAACAGCGTGTGAGTTAAATTTTTTAGCTTAAGCTGGGCGGGTAGCTCAGCGGGAGAGCATCGGCCTTACAAGCCGAGGGTCACAGGTTCAAATCCTGTTCCGCCTACCATCTGCCAAACCTGAGACCTTTGAAAAATATTCAATTTTGGCCAAGGTCAAGGAAGGCGAAAATTTCAACCACAGGAATATATGTAATATTTCGAGGATTGAAATTTGAGCCTGACGGAGAGATTGGGCAAAAGGGGGCATTTTTCAAAGGTCTCAAAATCGGGGTCGTAGTTAAGTCGGTTATAACGCCGGCCTGTCACGCCGGAGGCCACGGGTTCGAGTCCCGCCGACCCCGCCAGTCATTAAAATTTCCCGGTCCGATTTAAATAAGGACCGGGAAATTCAGATTGCTGGTATATTCCAACCTCTTTTTCTGCTTGACATTGTTTTGTCCATTTGAAATTCTGTTGAATATTCAAAAAATCTATGTTTGAATGGTTCATAATAAGATAAGGAGTTAAATTATGCACGAAACCGTACCCACCAAATTTACCGGGGCCAAAAAATATGTCCTGGATGAGGAATTGGCCAAAATCGTTAATATTACCATGGGGCTGGAAATGCCTCTGCTGCTCAAAGGAGAGCCCGGCACCGGGAAAACCATGTTGGCCCACGCCATTTCCGAGGCCTTCGGCATGCGCTTGATAGTCCTTAATGTGAAGTCGAGCATGAAGCTGATCGATGCCCTGTATCAATATGATACCCTGACCCGTTTAAACGACAGCCGCTTCGGGGATTCCAGCCGGAATGTAAGCAACATTGAAGACTATATCAAGATGGGCAAAATCGGGCAGGCCTTTGTGGCCGATAAAAAAGTAGTCTTGCTGATCGATGAAATTGATAAGGCCGACACGGATTTTCAGGATGACATGCTGGATGTCCTGGATCAGATGGAGTTTGACATCATCGAGATTGATAAAACTATTCGGGCCATAAACCGGCCGGTCATTATTATCACTTCCAATGCCAAAAAAGACCTGTCCGACCCTTTCTTAGGCCGCTGCAACTTTCATCACATCGCCTTTCCGGAGCCGAGCATTATGAGAGAAATCCTCCATGTCCATTTTCCGAATATTGACCAGGACCTGTTGGATAGCGCGGTCCAGACCTTTTATCGCCTTCGGGATATCCGGGGAATAGAAAAGAAACCGGCCACCCGGGAATTGATCAACTGGATCCGGGCCCTGAAATCCGATCCAGATTTCAAAGTCAAGGACCTGATTAAAGGGGAAGTCCCTTTTTTGGGGGTGTTGTTTAAAAAGAGTCCGGATTATGTTGTGGCCCAGAATAGTGTGGGCCGGGTAAAAAGATAGGTTCTGAATCGTTAGAATCCAGAAGTCAGAATCCAGAATAAACATCCCGAATTCATTATGGGTTCATCCTTATTCTGACTCCTGCCTCCTGGATACCAAAGTTTGGTTGGAAACTGGAAAGGTTTATTACCACACCTTCAAGGGATAAAACCCAAGGATAGATCAATGTTTGTAGATTTTTTTTATTTTCTGAAAAAAGTGGGGATCCCGGTTTCACCGACCTCATTTTTGAGGTTGCAGAAGGCCCTTGGTATGGGATTAGTCAATTCCCTGGATGACTTTTATATCGCCGCCCGGACCGTTCTGGTCAAGAGTGAACGCTATTTTGATCTATACGATCAAGCTTTTGCCCACCACTTTCGCGGAGTCGAATTTAAAGAAGGGGACGAATTCGAATTGGACGAATTGGCCCGGGCGTTATTGGAACAGTGGCTTAAAAAACCGGAGGATGTGGCCCAGGCCTTGGGGGTGGATGAAGAGGAACTGAAAAAATTAACCCCTGAGGAATTGCTCCAATATTTCCTGGACCGGTTAAAGGAACAAACTGAGGCCCATCACGGGGGCGATAAATGGATCGGGACCAGCGGGACTTCTCCGGTGGGCCATTCCGGTACGCACCCGGGAGGGATGCGGGTGGGCGGCACGGGGGGCGGTAAGTCCGCCGTTAAAGTGGCCCTGGACCGGAGATACAGGGACTATTCCCAGGAAGGTCCCCTTACCCAGTCTCAGGTCGGAGAAGCCTTGAAACGACTCCGGCATATGATTCCGGTTGGTCCCAGGGATACCGTCAATATCGACAAAACCATTTATGAAACCATGAAAAATGCCGGGGAAATTGAGATTATTTTTGACCAGAGTCTCAAAAACCGGCTCAAGGTGATTCTGGCTATTGATAACGGCGGCTGGTCCATGGACCCGTATGTCGATCTGGTCCAAACCCTTTTTAATTATGCCCGGGACCAGTTCAAGGACCTGAAAACATTTTTCTTCCATAACACCATTTACGACTATCTCTGGGAAGATGCGCCGAGACGCGCCAAACCCTTGGCCACCGATCACCTGATCCGTCTGGATCCGGAGACGCGGTTTATTATCGTCGGCGATGCCAGTATGGCCCCTTATGAATTGCTGGGTAATGACGGCTACATTTATGTCGGAGAGCGCTCCGGCCGGCCCAGTTACGAAAGGCTGAAGTTCATTGCCGATACCTTCACCCGAGCCATTTGGATTAATCCCGTTTTGGAAAAGGATTGGTCCTACACCCGGACCATCAACCAGATTCGGGAGATTTTTCCCATGTTCGAATTGACCCTGGACGGTCTGGAAAAGGCCGTAACCCACATGATGTCCAAACACTAGTCAAAGATTTTTGAAATTCCGGAATCCAGGAGCCAGGACGCAGAATTCAGAATGAGGATGAATCGAAAAAAAGATTTGTGGTTTATTCCGGATTTTGACTCCTGGATTCCATCCCTGGCAAAAAATTAAAACAGGTAAGTATATTATACGGAATAAATCCTCAGACTGAACATAGGTCAGAATTGAATTCAAGGGATCATCCGATGAATGGCAAAAATCGGGTTGATATCCGACCCGGAGCCCGGGTACGGGTGGTACAGAAACAGGATCAGCCTTCCGGGAAACTCACCGAAGGAATCGTCAAGGATATCCTTACCAAATCTCCTAATCATCCCCATGGAATCAAAGTGCGCCTGACCAGCGGCGTAATTGGCCGGGTGAAAACGATCCTTCTCGAAAGCCGGGGGGAGGAATTATTTTTATAGAACCGGGAGCGCTTAGACAACGAATCACTGAAATATCCAGACGGCCGGCAAGGGAAAGAAGCTTTTAATCAAATCACCTGAAAACAGGTCTAAAGAATCGAACCGAAATGCCTTCCCTAATCATCCTCAAGGGGGAAATTACGCTTCATAACCTGGATTGGTTGAACGATCAGCTCCTGTCGGCCCTTCAGGATCGAGGAGATGTATCCTTCTCCTGCAACAACTTGGATTACTTAGACACCGCGGCCTTTCAACTCTTGGTTTCATTTAAAAAGTCCCTTGAAAACCGTTCGCTTATTTTTCAAGATGTCCCTAGGGAGATCATTAAAATGGCGGATCTGCTGGGTTTGACCCCTTTTCTCAAGTTAGGAGGATAACCGATCATGGACCGAGATATTCTGATTGTCGATGATTCCCCGACCCTTCGGACCTCCCTGGGCTTCTGTCTGGAAAATGCCGGTTATCAAATCGTTCAGTCGGAAAACGGTCAGGACGGTTTGGACACATTGGCCCGACTTAAGGAAGAGGGGAAAACCATATCCTTGATCATCACCGATATCAACATGCCGATTATGGATGGCATTCGTTTTATTCAGGAAGTCAAGGAAACTTCCTTCCGGTTTGTCCCCATTTTGGTTTTGAGTACCGAAACCGAGAGAAGCTTGAAAGATCAGGCCAAGGCCGCCGGGGCCGCCGGTTGGCTGGCTAAACCTTTCCGTCCGGAGCAACTGCTTTGGGTCGTAAAAAAATTTATCAGGTAAGATAAATTTTAGCTATCTTATCAGGAAACGGTGATTTGGAAAGCAACGAACTCTTAGAGATTTATTTTTCTGAGGCCGAAGACCTTCTCCAACGGATCGAGAAAAGCCTCCTGGTCCTGGAAGAGATGTCCGACGATCCTGCCCAGATTCAGGAGTTATTTCGTGCCGTCCACACCATGAAGAGCAGTGCAGCCATGGTAGGATTTGATACCATCTCGGAGTATGCCCATCTTTTGGAGAACCTCCTCGACCGGTTGCGGAGTGGGCGGCTTCAATCCTCCCGATCCTTGATCTCTCTTTTCCTTACCGGCCAGGGATTGTTGCGAAACATGGTCGAAAAGGCCTCTCGCGGGGAGGAACCGATCACCCCCTTTGAACTGACGGCTCAAAAAGAACAACTGGCCCGGTTCATGGGTATTCCGGGTAGGGAAGAAGCGGCCTCGGTCTTGCCTTCAATTCTATCTTTAAAGGAAGAGCAAGACCATTTTTATAAAATCGTCCTTTCCTTTAAAGAAGATCTGTTTTTTTCCGGGCAAGATCCCTTGATGCTCCTCAGAGAACTTCAGGACCTGGGGGAGATTGTCCAGGTGAAAGCCGATTGCTCCCGGGTTCCAGAGATTACCCAATTGAATCCTTTTGCCCTCTATCTCTCCTGGAAAATCCTGTTTCGAACCAAGGAACCCTCGGCTTCCATTGAGGAAGTCTTTTGTTTTGTCAAAGATGATCATCCACTGGAAATAACGGATGCTACCCGGGAGTTTCCTGAAGGGATCGATCGGTCCCTGGCCGACAAACGAATCGGAGAAATACTTATTGAGGAGGGGTTCATAAATTCAGAGGATTTAAGGGAAGCTTTACAGGATCAAAAAAAAATCGGCCAAGTACTTTTGGAAAAGGGAAAAGTGGAGGCGAAAACCATTTCCCAGCTCATGGCCGAACAAGAAAAAAGCCGCATCCTGCAAAGGAAATCGACCATCAGGGTGGACACCCAAAAATTGGATAATTTGGCCAATTTCGTGGAAGAATTGTCGGTTAATCTTTCCAGGGTTTCCCACGAAATGGAAAAAAATGGTCCCGCCTCCTCCCGGGTCATATTGGAAGAAATGGACCGGGTAGAACAGAATTTAAGAGAAATCCGCGAACAGGTCATGCGCGTTCGGATGTTTCCCCTGGAAGGGACTTTTCAGAGACTCCAACGGATGGCCCGGGACCTGACCGTCGAGGAAGGGAAAGAAGCCAGGATCGAGATCCAGGGGTCGGAGACCGAATTGGATAAGGATGTGATCGAGCAGATCACCGACCCGCTGAAACATTGTATCCGAAATGCTGTCGATCATGGAATCGAGTCCCCGGAAGAACGATTGAAAAGCGGTAAACAACCCCAGGGACTCCTGTCCATCAAGGCCTTTCAAAGGGAAGGGAAAATTTTTATCCAGGTTGCCGACGACGGCCGGGGACTGGATCTGGAAGCCATCTACCGGAAGGCGGTTGAAAAAAAGCTCATCTCTCCGGAAACTAGGCCGGCACCGGCAGAATTGCAGCGTTTGATCCTGCTTCCGGGTTTTTCTACAGTTGAAAATATTTCCGATCTTTCCGGCCGAGGGGTCGGTATGGATGTGGTCCAGGACCAAATCTCTCGAATAGGGGGTCAGGTGGATATTTCTTCTTCTCCGGGACAGGGAACGACTTTCACCTTGAGTATCCCTTTAACCCTGGCGGTCCTGGATGGTCTCCGGATTGATGTTGGCGGGGAATCCTATCTGGTGCCGGTGTCTTCGGTTCTGACCATCAGGGCGATTCAGGACCAGGACATTAAAACCGTTGAGGCCAGGGAGGAAATGATCCGCTTTGAAGAGTCTTATATACCGGCTATTCGACTGGAAAACGTATTGGGCACTCCCGAGAAAAGGAAAAACGGCCAAAGATCGCGCTGATTCTGGACAGCGACAAAAGAAAATTTGCTCTGCTGGTCGATCAGATTTTAGAAACCCGGCAGGTGGTCATCAAGGGGCTGGAGGCCCATTTCCGGGCTATCCCGGGGGTAGCCGGGGGAGCGATTCTCGGAGACGGAACGGTTTGTTTAATCCTGGATATCTACGGCTTGGACCGCATGATTTTTGGGGATTCCATGACCTGAACCAAATTGCAGAGGCTATGTGCAGGATTTACGATAACCCAAACCAAGATTCATTTTTCCCGGTCAATGGAATTCTACAGTCCGAAATTTGAAATCTAAAATTAAAAAAGGGGAGTCTTTTATGAGTCGGCTGAATTTTAGGGAAATTAGAAAAAGCCTTCGGTTTAAAATTATGGCCATCCTGGTGATTACCTTCGGTTTGCTCGGGGGGGCCTTGATGTCCTTTTCCAAATACTCCCATTCCTCCATTCAAGAGGTCTTTTCCCTGGGTATCTTGGGAGGGGTGGCCATCATTTTCATCCTCTATTTTTTTATTTATAAACTAATAACCCAAAGGATAAGGACCTTAACCAAGCTGACCCGGGAAATTTCTCAAGGGAGTTTAGACCTGGAGATTCCTTTTCTGGGAGAAGACTCCCTCGGTCGTTTGGCTGACAATATCCGGATCATGGTTCAAAACCATAAGGACCAGATGGAATACGCCAATATCCTGAAGGGTGTCATTCCCGTCCCTCTGTTTTTCGTCGATCATGATATGACCGTCACCTTTCTCAATAAATCGGCCTGTACAACATCGGGTCTTTCTCCCGCTGATGTTGAAGGAAAGATGAAGTGTTGGGATGTGTTTAACTCCAACAAGTGCCAGGATGGCTGTATCTTGAAAAAAACGCTTCAAACCGCTAAATTCAACACCGGTGATGTTCAGTATATTCAACCCAAAAAAGGGAAGCCCATGACGATCATGGCCTCCGCCTCACCCCTCAAAGATTCCAAGGGGAACCTCCTGGGTGCCTTGGAAATCTTTCGGGATATCTCCGAACAGGTTCAGACCGAGAATCTATTAAAGGAAGCCGCTCAAAAAAAGGAGGAGGATCGGAAATATCTGGAAGAGCGGGTCGAGAAACTGACGGCCGTATTGCTGAAAGCCGCCGAGGGAGACCTTTCCATCCAGGCCCCGGTTGATGCAAAAAATGATATCATAGACCAGCTTTCCGTTAAAACCAATGAGACCTTCGATAACATGGGAAGATTGATAGCTCAAACCAAGGGTGCGGCCCTGGGCGTGGCCCAATTGGCCGCCCAAATATCCGGGGGCAATCAGGATCTTTCCCTGCGGACTCAGCAGCAGGCCGGTACCATGGAAGAAATCAGCGCCACTATGGAAGAAATGTCCACCTCGATTCTTCAAACGGCTAACAACACCAGGCGGGCCGATCAAATGGCCAGGGAGGCCGTCGGTCTGGCTCTGGAGGGCAATCAAGTCCTCCAAAAAACCTCTTCTTCCATGGACCAGGTCATTCAATCCAGTCAAAAGATTTCTGAAATATTAACCCTGGTCAATGAAATCACCTTTCAGACCAACCTGCTGGCCTTAAATGCCGCCATTGAAGCCGCCAGGGCCGGGGAACACGGCCGGGGATTCGCTGTGGTCGCTCATGAAGTCCGGAGCCTGGCCAAACGAAGTCAAGAGGCGGCCAAAGAAATTCAGGACCTGATCCATAACAGCCTTGACAAGGTTTCCTCAGTCCATAAATTAGTGGGAGAAACCCATACCAGCCTGGATAAAATCGGGACCTTGATCCAGAGGCTATCCGAACAAATCTCTCGTGTCGCCACCGCTTCTCAGGAACAATCCAAAGGGACGGAAGAAATCAACCAGGCCTTACTTGAGCTCCAAAATATCGTCCAGCAAAATGCCCATTTGGTTGGGGACTTGGCTCATTCCAGTCAAATGCTGGCCAATAGTGCCGAAGGGCTGCAATTATCCACGGAAGGATTCATCCTGCCCAAGGCGATTGTGGTAAAAATACCGGAGTTTCAGGCCTATTCTCCAGCAAAAAAAGAAGGATCTCAAAAACTAAAAGATCGGCGAGGCCTCGAACCCCCCATCCGTCGTCGTTTGGAGGAGGACCTGATAAAGACCAGTGTTCAGGAGGACAAACCCCTGTCTGCCGATGACCTGGATCTGGAAGAAGGGTTTGAAGAATTTTAAATTATTCCCATTTACTGTTTTCAAGTTCCGGGAACACTTAACAACCGATAAAAACCGGAAAATGAGCAACGCCTAGTGGATGTTGCCTGAGGAGCCTATGACGACCACTCAATATATCTCTTTTTTTCTGGACCAGGAAGAATATGCCCTCGAATTACTGAAAATCAAGGAGATCATTGCCTTTCGCCCCCTGACCAGGGTCCCCAGGATGGGAGGATTTATCAAAGGGATTTTGAACTTAAGGGGGGTGATCCTTCCGGTCTTTGATCCCCGGGAGAAGTTCGGTCTCCCGGCCCGTCCTTATGACGGTCATACCGTCATTTTTATCATGGAACTGGTGGGGAGGTTGGTTGGGCTTATTGTGGATATGGCCAGCGATGTCATAGACCTGGACCCGCAGACCATACAACCTACTCCGGCTTTCTCCAGCTCGACGCAAAGTGATTACATCCAGGGTATCGGCTCCATAGAAAACCGCCTGGTCATCCTCCTGAATGCCGACCGCCTCTTGGACGAACAGGAAATAGCGGCCCTCGATAAAACAATTTAGAGTTTTATACGGAATGGTCTAAAAGGAGTAGAAGGATTCCTTCTTTGGAATTAACCGATTCAGATTTTCAGGCTTTACGGACGTTTATTGCCGGCGAGGCAGGCATTCAATTGTCCGAGTTCAAGAAAGTCTTTTTAATATCCCGTCTTTCCCCAAGAATAAAAGTATTGGGACTCTCAAGTTTTAAGGAATATCTTCGATTGTTACACAACCCTGATTCTAAAAGAGAAGAATTAGGTCATCTAATTAACCAGATAACAACCAATGAAACCCGGTTTTTCAGGGAAAACCACCACTTTGAATTCTTAACTGAAAACTATCTCCCGTCCTTGGTCCGAGATGATGACACCCCAAGGCGGATATCTTTTTGGTGCGCCGGTTGTGCAACCGGAGAGGAGGCCTACAGTCTGGCCATGATCTTGTCTGATTTTAAAAAAAAATATCCCTGGCTACAGCCCCACATCCTGGCCACCGATATCGATTCCAAGGCTTTGGATAAGGCCAAGGCCGGGCTCTTTCCGGAAAAGGCCGCCAGGTATATTCCTCCTCGACAACTTAAAAAATACTTTCTTAAAGGAGTCAAGGAACGAAGCGGTTGGATAAAAGCCCGCTCATTGCTCAAGGAACTGATTAGCTTTGAATACTTCAATCTCCATAAGCCGGGGAATCTTTCCCGGGGACCATTTGACGGGATTTTTTGCCGCAATGTCCTGATTTATTTCCTTCCCCAATCCCAGGAAAATGTCCAGGAGGTCTTCTACCAAAATTTGATTCCGGACGGACTTCTGTTTTTAGGCCACAGTGAAATCCTTTTTGGTAGAGAGGATGCTTTTAGAACCTTAGGGAAGACCACCTACCAGAAAATAGGATGATTAACCGGTGAAAGGTGACAAGTGTCATGTGACAAGAAAGAAAATGAAGAGTGACAGGGGAACCGAGAGGTGGGAATATTGGAGTAACTGGATATATGATCGTCTCGTGCCTCCCTTACTCCGACACTCCATTGCTCCAGTTTCCCGCTTTCCTGGTTTTTCTTGTCACTTGTCACTAGTCACCGAGGTTAAGGAAATTTTATGCAAACCGGATATAGTGAAAAATATCAACTCCCGATCCACTTTTTGAATCCCGGGGAATATTATGCCACCGACCGGCCGGAGATCCTGTGCACCGTGCTCGGTTCCTGTATCTCGGTCTGTCTGATCGACGAAAAGAACCAAATAGGCGGGATGAACCATTTTATGCTCCCGGGATGTATTTCCAGCAATGAAATCCTGATCAGCGAAATAGGCCGCTATGGCCTCTATGCCATGGAACTGCTGATTGGGGAAATTATTAAAAAAGGGGGAGACCGCAAGGCGATTAAAGGAAGATGCTTTGGAGGGGGAGCGGTATTACGGTTCCGCCAATCCGACGGGGATATTCCGGAAGCCAATATCCATTTTATTCGAAAATATTTTGAATTAGAAAAAATTCCCCTGATTTCCGAAGACCTGGGGGGTGCCCAGGGGCGAAAAATTTATTTCTTTATTCCTCAAGGTCGAGTCCTGTTGAAACGGCTGAAGGATATTACGGAAGAGCTGATCCAATTGGAAAATGAATACAAAGGCTCCCTTTTTAGGAAAAGGATAAGGCCTTCATTCCCGGCCAAGGGTTAATAATAATTGCCGAGGCCATCTTTTTGAAAATAGGTAACCGTTAAACGAGGAGCTTATCTTGAAAAGAATTCGCGTGCTGATCGTAGACGATTCCCCGCTGATGCAGTCCTGGCTGCAAAAAAATCCTTTCGGCCGATCCTGAAATCGGGGAAGTGACCACGGCCCAAAATCCTTATGAGGCCAAATTATCTATTCAGACCAAGCGGCCCGACGTCATCACCTTGGATGTGGAGATGCCCGGGATGGACGGAATTTCTTTTTTAAAAGAATTAATGTCCACCAACCCTTTGCCTGTGGTTATGGTCAGCGCCTATACTCAGGAGAATTGTCAAACCACGATCAAGGCCCTTTCTCTGGGGGCGGTGGATTTTATCCCCAAACCAGGTCCTGGTTTAAAGGAGGAGAAAGAAACCTTCCCTCAAAGACTTCTGACTAAAGTCAAAGAAGCGGCCCAGGCCCGAGCCCTATCGCCTCTTCCTGCCCCAACCCCTTTACCTTCTTATCGACAGGAAATTGGAACAGCCCCTCAGCCCTCTCGAGAAGGGCAAGGGGTTGTAATCGGGATTGGGGCCTCCACCGGCGGGACCCAGGCCCTGATCTTTCTACTCTCCCATTTGCCTGAAGATATGCCTCCGATGGTTATTGTCCAACATATGCCCCCCCAGTTTACTGGCGCCTTCGCCGCCCATTTGGACCAAATCTCTTGCTTAACCGTAAAAGAGGCCCGATCGGGAGACCGTCTGAAACGAGGGCTGGCCCTGGTTGTTCCAGGGGGTAAACATGGTCAGATCCAAAGAGATCAACAGGGCCTTTTTCTGACCCTTAATGAAGATCCACCGGTAAATCATCATCGCCCTTCAGTGGATATTTTGTTTCATTCCCTGGCCGAAACTGTTCGAGAAAAAGGAATCGGTATTCTGCTGACCGGGATGGGGGAAGACGGGGCTCGTGGGCTTCTGGCCATGCGGAAACAAGGAGCCAGTACCCTGGCTCAGGATGAATCGACTTCCACCATTTTTGGAATGCCCCAGGCGGCCATAAAATTGGGAGCGGCCCAGGCCGTAACCCCTTTGCAGGAAGTGCCTGCCTGGCTTATTAAGATTGCGAGGTCATAACCGGCCATGAGTAAAATCCTGATCATTGATGACAGCCGTCTGATCACTCAGTTCGGAAAAAGCATTCTGACCGGTAAGGGCCTTGAGGTCTTGACCGCCGAATCAGGGGAAATGGGCCTGGAACTGGCCGTTCAGGAGCAGCCGGATTTGATCCTTTTAGATGTAATCCTTCCGGGGATGGATGGCTATCAGATCTGTGAACAATTAAAAAAAACCGACAAAAGCAAAGACATCCCCGTGATCATGCTGACCTCCAAAGCCGAACCAGCCGACAAAATCAAAGGTCTGGTGCTGGGGGCGGTGGATTATGTAGCCAAACCCTTTGATGCCGGTGAGCTGATCGCCCGGGTCAATACTCATTTGCGAATAAAAGAACTTTATGAAGCGCTTCAGGAAAGAAATCGTAAACTTCAAGAGATGGCCAACCGGGACGGGCTGACTAATCTATATAACCACCGTTTTTTTCATGAGCACTTGAGCCGGGAGATGGACCGGGTGAGGCGCTATGGCGGGACCATTACCTGTGTCATTAGCGATATTGATTTTTTTAAGAGGGTCAATGACACTTATGGCCACCAGATCGGGGACATTATCTTGAAAGAAGCGGCCCAGATCCTTGAAAAAGGAATTCGGGAAAGCGACCTGGCCGCCCGTTATGGAGGAGAAGAATTCGGATTGGTCCTTTTACAAATCGAAAGCCAGGCCGCCCTCTTGGTCTGTGAACGGATCAGGGCCCAGATCGCCGCCAGGCCTTTTACAGCCGTTAATCCCCCCCTACATGTTACGGCCAGTTTCGGAATTGCCTCTTTCCCTTCGACCGGGATTGAAGAAGAGAAAGACCTGGTTGAAGCTGCCGATCTGGCCTTATATAAAGCCAAGGAAGGCGGGAGAAACAGGGTAGTGTTATTTGAGGCAATTTAACCGGACAACCTCATAGGTGTTCCCAGTATT
The DNA here is from genome assembly GCA_963790475.1 of uncultured delta proteobacterium. Taxonomy (GTDB): domain Bacteria; phylum Desulfobacterota; class RBG-13-43-22; order RBG-13-43-22; family RBG-13-43-22; genus RBG-13-43-22. Next base: position 390,750 of record CAWBOS010000006.1, read on the forward strand.
TCTTTTCCCTTTTGGCCTTTTTGGAAAGACGAAAAGCAGTTCCCTTTTTCTTTTTGGGCGGGCCCCCCGGATTTTCTTCCTTAAATGTCTTTTGATTTACAGCCCGGATTTGTTCTTGAATCCGATGCGCGAAATCCTCAGAACGAATCCAGCCGGCTTTGAAAAACCGGCAATAGGAACCCAATTCCTGATCCGAGGTGACTACCAGGGTTTTCTCCCCCTCTGTTTTAGCTAACCGTTTGATGATATCATCAGCGGTCTGTCCTCGGGGAGAATACAGGATTTTTATTCCCTTATAGATATCCCTCCCTTCGGTCAGGCCCCCTCCCTGCCCTCCATCAAAAACAACGGTGACGGGATTGGGGATTTTTTTCCGGTATTGAGACAGCCATTCCAATAATTTTTCCCGTCCTTGGGAAAAATCGGTTTTTTCCACCCGGGACAAAGGCTGGTATTTCCGGATCAAATTATAGCCATCAATAAGAATATGAATCGTCATTTTCTTCCTGGAAGGGGGAGCCAAACTCCCGGACAACCTTATAAATTGATTATGAAGCCATCTTTATGGTGGAAATCGGCCTCGGGGCCGGGATGGGTCAAGGCCCACAGAGTTACTTCGCCCTGTTTGGTTTTTATAACGGTGCTGACCGCCATCGTCAAAGCTTGATCGGCCAGAATAATTATACTCAAATCAAATTCCAAGACAAGCCGGAAAGAATCCGGTTGCACCTGAGCTTTACAGGGAAGAAAGGAGAAGGCTTTTTCTTCAAAGAGCCCTTGACGGTAGTTTTCGAAACAGAAGACATTCCAATCTCCGGAGGGGGAAAGGTTAAATTCCCAGTAACGGTTCGAATCCCTTGGGCCAATGAAAAACTCAAAGCAGGTGTTCTCCCATAATCCGATCCTTCGGGAAGGTCTGTTGGCTGAGGGGGGGATCTCAATATCTGTTAGGTCTCCGAAAAGGTGATAGTCGAGGCCAAAGGTGTTGCCCCGGCGAAAGAAGGTGCCGGTCATCTTAAAAGGCAACGGCCGGGTCCCTGGAAACGGCAGCAAGGAGAAGTTCCGAGGTCTCATTTGATCTCCCCGATAAGGGCCCGAATGGCTGATTCCAGTGACTCAATGCTTTCGGTAAGCTTAAATTGAACCAAGGCCCGGATCAGATTCTGTTTTTTGTGGCTAATCTTGAAGTAGACATTCCCTTCCAGATAGTCGGTGAAAAATCGGAGACCCAGTTCAAAGGCGATCAGCCGAACGGCCTCATAAATGTAATCATAGTCATTTTCTATTAGGAAACTCCGGGCCAGGGGAAGATAGCCCTCCAAAATGTCCCGGCCAAGCTCGGGTTCAAAGCAAACCGTCTCCCATTGTTCGGTCTCCTCTCCCAGTGGATTGCAGCAGGATCGGAGACAGTCACCGATATCGTAATGAATCAGGCCGGGTTTGACGGTGTCGAGGTCCACAAGGCTAACGGCCTGCCGGGTGGTGATGTCGATCATGACATTGTTGACCTTGGGGTCTCCATGGATCGGACGGAGATAAAGGGTGCCCTGTTCTTTAGCCTTTTCCAGAATATCGGCCATGGTCCTTCGCTGGTCTACAAATGCCAACCCATATTTCACCTCCGGGGACCTGGGCGGGCTTTTTTTGCTCAGGGCGGCGTCAAATCGCCGGAGATAGCCCGGCAGTATATGGAATCCTTCCAGCGTATCGGCCAGTTTTTCAATAGGCAGGTCCCTGGTGAGGGCGTGGAACATCCCCAGGGCATAGCCGACTTCCCGGGCATGTGAGGGGTCCTGGATGGTGTCAAAGGACCGGGCCCGATCAATAAAGCTGAGTGCCCGCCAGAAGGCCCCATCCGGGCCGATCCAGTGGTCCTGACCGTTTTGGGTCAACAAAACCCGGGGAACCCCCCAACGGCGTCCGGGGCTCAAGGGGAAATGCCGGAGGGCATTGCGGACATGATCGCTGAAGGCCCTCAGGTTCTGCATGACCAGTTCCGGTTGACGAAAGACACGGGTGTTGATGTGCTGCAGAATATATTTATTTTCTGCCTGGCCGTCCAGGGTTACCAGGAAGGTGTCATGGACATTTCCCTTCCCATAGGCGCGGATGTTGATAATATTATCCTGCGGTTTAAATTGTTCGGCGGCGAGGGAAACAGGCTTATTCAAAATTTTCCTTAGAAGAGAATAAATAGGAAACCGATACTCTTATTCTAAACAAAATTGGCTCGATCAACAAGGATATTAATCGGACATGGTTCAATGTGTCCCTATTTTATGAAATCGCTAACACGCTTTTGGGAAAAAAGCGCGAAAAGAAGATGGCCGATTGAATCAAAATCAAATATTTGCAAGGTGAAATGGGCCCTAGACCAAAGGGCTTGACATTCCGGAGTAATCCCGTTATAACCAACTAAAATGCCTAAAGAAGGAAGATTACTGATGAAAGCCCTGGTACTATCCGGTGGAAAGGGGACCCGGCTGCGACCGATCACCCACACCATGGCCAAGCAATTGGTACCCGTGGCCAATGAACCTATTTTGGGTTATGTTTTTCAACACCTCATGGAGGCCGGCATCAAAGAAGTCGGAGTGGTGGTTGCTCCGGAAACTCAGGCTGACGTCAAGGGCTTTTTAAAAAATGGGTCTCGCTGGGGATTAAAGATAGAATATATCCTCCAGAATCAACCCCTGGGACTGGCCCACGCCGTTAAAACCGCCCAACCTTTTTTAGGGTCTTCTCCTTTTGTCATGTATCTGGGAGACAACCTTCTGGCCGAAGGAATCAAGGACTACCAAGAAAGATTTATAAAAGAAAAACTCGATGCCTTTTTATTCTTAAAAGAAGTGGAGAACCCCAAGGCCTTTGGGGTGGCGGTCTTGAACAAAAAAGGTGATATCACCCGTTTGATCGAAAAACCCGAAAGACCCCCTTCCAACCTGGCCTTGGTGGGGGTCTATTTCTTTTCTCCCAAGATCCATCAGGCTATCGCCCGCATAAAGCCATCGGCTCGGGGGGAATTGGAGATCACCGATGCCATTCAGGAGCTGATGAATATGAAGGGTCAGGTAAAAGGTCATATCCTGAAAGGGTGGTGGCTGGATACCGGGAAGAAAGATGATTTTCTGGCGGCCAACACCACCGTCCTGGATGATTATATCCAACGGGACCTCTGCGGGAAATGCGATACCGGGAGCCAGATTATCGGCCGGGTCCGTCTGGCCAAAAAAACCAAAGTGATTGGCAGTATTATTCGAGGACCGGTGGTAATCGGAGAAGGGGCTCAGATCATTCACTCCTTTATCGGTCCTTACACCACCATCGGCCCCTACAGCCGAGTGATCCATTCGGCGATTGAGCATTCGGTGTTGATGAGTCATTGTCTGGTGGAGAATATTGCCCGTCTGGAAGACAGCCTGATCGGCCGGGAGGCCCATGTAACTCAGGGAGAAAACCATTCCAAGGCCCTACGTTTGATGATCGGCGACAATGCCGTAGTGGAAGTGTGACGAGCTCATAGCTCATGGCTGATAGCTGACAGGGGAAGATCAGAAGTCGTCTATTGTGTTTGTTGGGTTCATTGAGTTAGTGGGTTTGTTGAGTTCAAGAAAAGACAATCATACTTAACCCAATAACTCAAGTAACCCAATAACTCAAGTAACCCGATAACTCAAGTAACCCAACGAACCCAATAAAACCCATCAAACCAAAAGGACCAGTATGAGTAAAACCATCTTAATCACCGGCGGGATGGGGTTCATCGGCTCAAATTTCATCCGCCATTATCATCAAAATCACCCGGAAAACAATATCGTCAACTTGGACAAATTGACCTATTCGGCCAATCCAGAAAACCTTCAAGATATTTCTTCCGATCCCCGTTACCGCTTTGTCCAGGGTGATATCCTGGATGAAAACTTGCTCTTTAAGATCACTCGGGAATTTTCAATCCATACCGTTGTCCATTTTGCCGCCGAGTCCCATGTGGATCGCTCCATTCTGGGGTCCAAGGAGTTTATCCAAACCAATGTGTTGGGCACCCATACTTTATTAGAGGTCCTTAAACATTATTGGCAAGATACCCTGGCTAAAGATCCGGAGTTTCGTTTCCTTCATATTTCCACGGATGAGGTCTACGGCGCTCTCGGACTGGAGGGAATTTTCACCGAAGAGACCCCCTTCCGCCCCAACTCTCCCTATTCGGCCAGCAAGGCCGGAGCCGATATGCTGGTCCGGGCTTATTTTGAAACCTACGGTCTTCCGACTCTGATTGTCCGCCCCTCCAACAACTACGGGCCCTTTCAATTCCCGGAAAAATTTATTCCCCTGATGATCACCAATCTTCTGGAGGACCAACCCATCCCGATTTATGGGCGCGGAGAAAACATACGCGACTGGCTTTATGTGGGAGATGCCTGTCAGGCCATCGATCAGGTCCTTACTAAAGGGAAAATCGGTGAGGCCTATAACATTGGAGGAGAATCCGAAAGGTCGAATATTGAAGTAGCCCGCCAGATCATTGCCTTCCTGAATAAAGGGGAGGAATACCTTCGGTTCGTCGCTGACCGACCTGGTCATGATCTGCGGTATGCCTTGAGTAATGACAAAATTAAGAGGAAGATAGGTTGGTACCCCTCGGTGGACTTTTCTGAAAGCCTTTCCCGAACGGTCCGATGGTATCAGGATCAGATCGCCTGGTGGAAGCCCCTCAAAGAAAAATTGCTTAAAGAAAGCAAAGGCTTCTGGAGCGACAAGTCATGAAAGTAATGGTCACCGGATACCCGGGATTATTGTCCATGGACCTGGTTCCTGTCCTTAAGGAGCGCCATGAAGTAATACCCCTTTCCATCGATGATCTGGATATCACCCGAAAGGAAGAGGTCTTTAACACCATGGAGACCCTTCAACCGGAAGTGGTGATCAACTGTGCCGCCTATACGGCGGTCGATCAAGCGGAGAACGATTGGGAAGGGGCCTTTCGGGCCAATGCCCTGGGGGTCCATTATCTGGCACTGGCCTGCCGGCAATTTGAGGTGATCCTTGGTCATATAAGCACGGATTATGTTTTTGACGGCCGGATCGGCCGACCCTACCAGCCCTGGGACATCCCCAATCCGATTAGTGTCTACGGGGCTTCCAAACAAGCGGGGGAATTTTTCATCGAACAACTGCTGAACCGTTATTATATCATCCGCACCAGTTCCCTTTACGGGAAAAACGGGAATAATTTCGTAAAAACGATCATTGACAAGGCCGAACAAGAAAAACCCTTGTCGATAGTATGCGATCAGGTCATGTCCCCGACCTGGAGCGTTAATCTTTCACAAGGTATTTTACAGATCCTGGCCTCGGGTAATTTCGGGGTTTATCATTTGACGGATCAGACCGATGGGGGGATCAGCTGGTTTGATTTCGGCAAAGCCATATTAAGAATCAAGGGATTGAATCAAGAAATACTTCCCCTACGGTGTCAGGACCTTGACCGCCCGGCGCCCCGGCCGGCCTATTCGGTCTTGGACACCCGTTATCTGACCCTGGCCACAGGATATCGTCCCCTTCATTATCAGGAGGCCCTGGAGCAGTTTTTGAAATGAAAGAATCCCCATCCCAGGAACAGTCCTTAAAAGAGTGGACCGATCTATTTTCTGATTCGGCCGAAAGCCTGTCTGCTTTGGAAAAAGGGGACTTTTCCGAGCCGACTTTTTCAGCATCTTTGTATTTGGCCCTGTTGTCGGATTTATTTCTAAGCGCCGGAGAGGAACCGGTGAAAGAAAAGTGGGCTTCGCTGTCCCGGGTAGTGCAGACCGACTTGGGGATTGAACTGCTCAAGGACTATCTTTTCCAGCCCCTCTATATCCGGCTTTCCAAAGAAAAAAAATTATCACCCATAAAATCACCCCTGAAGCTGGAAAGCCAGGGGAAATTCTTTCGAGTAGAGCATGGGGCCGGGCCAAACCGGAAGATAGAATTATTATACCCTTTGAACCATCGCCGGTTCTGGCCGGATTTGTTCAGATTATTTGAAGAGGACTTTTTTTCTTCCGAAAAAGTTTTTAAGGCCCTTGAACCGGAGATACTACTGGCGTCTTCTTCCCGTCTGGAAAAGATCAGACATCGGGCGGAAGACCTTAGCACCCTTTTCTTGAAAGGAAAACACCCGGAAATTTCCGCCAGCTTGCCGCCCGGAGATCAATCAGAAATAACAAATGCCCGGGAAGATGCCCCCGGGCCAGCCCACGGGGACGTTCATCCCCCGGAAAAGATGGAGCCCGACCTGTCGGCACCTGCGATTTCAGACCTGCCTCCTTCCCCTCCCTCGCCACCCAAGAGAAAGAAAAAGAAAAAACCCTCAGACGATCAGTTGGAACTGTTTTGATATCGGAGGTCTTTAATGAAAATTGCCGATAACCTCTATGCCTTTATCTGGCGTAATCCCCAAGCCAATAATTGCAATACCTATCTGATCAAAGGAGCTAAAACGATTCTTGTCGATCCAGGGCATGTCCATCTTTTCGACTATGTCAGGTCCGGGCTTTTGGACTTGAACCTCACACCCGAACAGATAGACCTGATCATCGTCACCCATGCTCATCCGGATCATCTGGAAGCGGTTACCCTGTTTAAAAACCCCACCCTTTTAACTATGAGCCTGGCCGAATTTGAGTCTGTCAAAGAATGGTATGGCCGGGAGGCAGTCAGCGGTATTGAACCTGATTTTTATCTGCAGGAGGGTGAGCTAATTTTTGAGGGCTTGACTTTTCAGGTGATTTCCACCCCTGGTCATTCTCCGGGTTCCATCTGTCTTTACTGGCCTGAACACAAGGCCTTATTTACAGGAGATTTGATTTTCAATCAGGGAATAGGAAGAACTGATCTTCCGGGAGGAAACGGCCCCCTGTTAAAAGAAAGTATAATGCGAATCGCCGGCCTGGATATTGAATATATTCTCAGCGGTCATGGGGAGTTGATCAAGGGGAAAAAGGCCGTAGAGGCTAATTTTCGGGAGGTGGAAGACACCTGGTTTGATTATCTTTGATGGTCTGTTTAGAAAAAACAAGCCCGGAGATTAATCTAGGGTATTTTCAGACCAAAGACCAAGCATTTTTTCTTTAACGGCTTTCTTTTCCTGATCTAGGAGTTGTATCCAGGCAGGATCTCGGTTCAGGTTAGGCAAAATCGCTGAACCCGAAATCCCTTGGATCGACAATCGCTTTAGGGCCTGTTCCGTCAGCCGAGCCTTTTCTTGTTCCACCTTTTGATTGAATGCCTTCAATATCTTCATAAATGGTTCGCGGGGCATTTCCAGGAGTTCGGTGATTAACTGAAATCGTTTTTCATTTTCCCCTTCCGGGTCCAGGGGGCCAATTATTTCTGCTTGTAAAATTCTTCTCCATCCTGAGGGGGCTTCTTGGCTGAGGAGTTCGCTCTTCACCTTATCCATATCTATCCACCCGTCCAGGAACTTTTGAATCCAGCCTTTGGCTTTTTTCACCCACTCCTCGCGGCGGATTTCTTCTTTTTCTTCCGGACTCAAGGTCAGGCCCTTGGTCTTCTCCATAATCAGGTCCAGGGTACTTTTGATCTCGGCCATCTATCACCTGCATTAAAATAAATATTTTGGAACTTTAGGGATCGTTTGTTTTTTCAAAGATTAGAATCGGAGAAGGATTACTTCCTTATTCTGTCTCCCGGCTTCTAAATTCTAAATTCTATCTCTTTAATTGGTTTTCTCTCGCCACTCGCCACCCGTCACCCGTCACTTGTCACTCGCTTTTAAGCATGCCCGACAGAGTCTCCCAGCAGACTGATGTCAACCCCCAGAATTTTTGCCGCCTCTTCCCAACGCTTTTCGGTCTCGGTTTTGAAAAGAATGGTTTCGTTCACCGGGCTGGTCAGCCAGGCATTGGCCAAGATTTCTGATTCCAACTGCCCGGGTCCCCATCCGGCACAACCAAGGGCGATTATAAACGAACCCGGTCCTTTCCCCCTGGCCAGGGCATCCAGAATATCTTTGGAATTACTCAAGGCCAAGGAGGGAGTAACAGCATGAAAACTCTCCCAGTCAAAAGGAGGGCCATGGAGTATGAAAATTTGCCCTTTATGAACCGGCCCTCCGAAATAAACAGGTACGTTATTTAGTTGTGGGACCGGATCCATTCCCAGTTCCTGAAAGATCATCGTACCAGTCAAATCCGGTAGCACCCGGTTTATCACCACTCCCAAGGCCCCTTCCAGGGTATGCTCGCAGATACAGGTTACCGCCTGAAAAAAATTCGGATCCAGCAGGCTGGGCATGGCGATGAGGAATTGTCCTTTAAGGGAAATTTCGGTCTCCTTTTTCCAACTCATATGGCCTCCGGCAAAGGTTTTGAATATTCTATGGCTTGTAAGAAGGCTTGTCAAGTAGGCCAGAGTTAACATCAGTGATAGAGAATTTCAAATGCACCAGCGTCCCGGCCAGGGAATGGAGAAGAGGTCCCTGACCATTAAAATTTCTGATCCTATCTACCCCTGAACTTTCCTCGTTTCTCCTTGACCGCTGCTACGATATATTTTATAATTTATTAAAACCTGCGGAAGCCACCATGAACCATAATTACGAAATCTTATTTCCATAATCAAGTCACACAATCAATTTATTGAAATTAATTGTGAAGAATGTTTTTCCCTGGGACGAAAAGAAAGGGTATAACCTTACTTGACTATTTGTTTAGTTCTTACCCATGGTTCCTATTTGAAAGGATATTTAAATAATAATGAATACTGAATTAAGAGAGAGTGATTCCGATCAAAAATTCCCACTTCAAGGTATACTTGTCCTCGAATACGGTGTGTTTCATGCCGGGCCTGGTGCCGGCGCCATTTTGGGTGATCTTGGGGCGGAGGTAGTGAAAATAGAGGAAATAAATGGAGATCCGGCGCGATTTTGGACTCAAGTAGGCAATTTGAACACGGAGATGCCCAATGGAGACAATGCCACATTCCACTACTCGAATCGGAATAAACGTTCTATCTGCCTGGACATAAAAACGGCTCAAGGTCGGGGGATTCTTGAACGACTGGTCGCCCGCGCCGATGTTTTCCTGACGAATGTGCGCCAGTCCACCAAGAAGAAACTGGGAATCGATTACCAAACCCTTAAGGGCCTTAATCCAAGAATGATCCACGCCAATGTCTCCGGTTACGGACCGGAAGGGCCTATGGCGGATATCGGGGCTTTTGATCCCCTGGGACTGGCCCGGTCAGGTTTGGTGTTTGCCACCGGGTCCCCCGAACCTAAACTGATGCATATTGGTTTGCTGGATCAGGCTACGTCCATCGCCGCCAGCCATGCCATAGTCACGGCCCTTTTCGCGCGGGAACGAAGCGGGGTGGGGCAGGAAGTCCATGTATCCCTTTACAGCACAGGGCAGTGGCTCAACGGAATAGCCCTGATGATCAACAGCCTTCTGGGGATAGACCCGATCGTCACAGAAGATCGCACTGTCCACTCTCCTTTAAGAAACAGATATATCTGTAAAGACGGAAAATGGCTTATATGCACTCACCATCCGGAGGAAAAATATTGGTCCCGATTTTGTGAGGCGATTGAACGCCAGGATTGGCTTTCAGACCCCCGTTTTGCCGATAGCGAAAGTCGCAGGACCAACCATGCAGAACTCATTGAACTCCTCGACCGGATATTCAAAACCAGGACGAGCGAAGAGTGGATGAAGATCTTTGTGGACAAGGGGCTCATGTTCTGCCCGGTACAGCGTGTACCTGAGATTCAAAACGATCCCCAGGCCCTGGTCAACCGCTATATGGTCGATTTTCAGGATCCGGAGATCGGGAGGTTCCGGATTGCCGGATACCCTATTCATTTCAGTGCCAATTCAGCCGGAACCCGTTCTCTGGCACCTTCCCTGGGTCAGCACACCTCGGAAGTTATTAAGGAACTGGGCTATTCCGACGAGGAAATCGAACTACTTAAAAGGGAAGGTGTGATCCGCTAAAACAGGCCGACCCTTGCCCTGTCTCTCTTTGTACGAGCAGGACCTCGAACTGTTCGTGCGCACCCATGTTGATTGGGAAAAATCCCTGCCGAGCGAGAATGAGGCAAAGCGAAAAGAGATCTTCTGGTGGGCACCTATAAAATTAGCTCTGGTCTACAGCTCTCCAGTCCCTGCTTTCCTCCCTCATCAGAGCAGCCCTGAAAGATATCTCCGCGCAGAGAACCATACCCCGCTTCGTCGCTTTTAAACAATTCTTAGCTGTCCCCGGTCATAGCTATTCTGATCTTTCAAGATAATGAATACTGAATGAAGCAAACAAAGTCCTCAATGTTTTTCCCGTCCTGAAATGTGAACGCCCATACCCGCTGGCCAGTCTGTCACATCGATGACTCATTTTAGTGTCAGCGCCCCATTCAATTATTGACGGAGGTCACGGGAAACGGTATTTGGGAAATCAAAGGATTGAACCTTTTGCCTATACTTTTTATTGACTGGGGGCTTTCATTTTTGTAATCTCTATGAATGAAATGCATAGAAAAAATTAGATTCTTAAACAATGGAGGGACGAGCGATGGCAGAATTTAAAGTAATTGATACCCTATTCCCCCTGCTTTTAAAGGAATGGAAGCAGAGCTGGGCAAATGCCACCAATTCTCCGGGGGAGCTGAAATGCGCGGTCGAGGCTTCCTGGGGAGAGGGATACCCTAAGGCCGAGGACATCGTTAAAGCCATGGATGAAGCGGGCGTTGAAACAGTCCTGGCAACCGATCTTCTGGCTTGGTCGTACCGCCGGCAGACACGGTTTGCCATCGATATGACCGGGATCATCGACGAAATGACCACCTCCTATCCGGGAAGGTTTTTCGGTTTGGCCGATTACGACCCTTTCAGGATAAGAGAAAGCCTGGTGAAACTCGAAGCGGATGTCAAGGAGCGCCAGTATAAAGGGGTGTATATCCATATTTACGGGTATGATATACCCCTGGATCATCGCAAAATGTACCCCCTTTATGCCAAGTGCGAGGAATTGGGTCTTCCCGTTTCCATGCAGACCGGTCACGTTCTCGAAGCCATGCCCAGTGAACATGGCCGACCCATGTACCTGGATCGGATCGCCACGGATTTCCCGGATCTTATCCTGATCGGAACCCATACCGGATTTCCCTGGGTGGATGAAATGATCTCCTGCACCACCAAATGGCCTAATATTTATCTCAGTTTCAGTGCCTGGCTGCCCCGCTACTTCCACCCCTCCCTGACCAACTTCATGAAATCGAGGGTCGGAGCTGAAAAAGTCCTCTTTGGTTCAAACGGTCTCTCCTGGAAGCGCTATAATGAACAAATGGCCGAAATGGGCTTAAGGGAGGATTCACTGGAAAAAATCCTTTATGGAAATGCCAAACGAATTTTCAAGTTATAGAAAATTGATGGTCTATTAAAAATAGAAAACGCCGGGAGGACCCTCCGCTGTTCGCCTGTGAACGCCCCCCGGCTTTCGGATCCGGGATTCGACAGGCCACCATCAGGACCTTTGACTTATTTAATACCTACCTTGGGGGCCAGTGGCGCGAGTGGGGTCACTATGGAGTAACATAGTCAGCAGGAGTAGGCCGGGCTGGGATAGTAGAACTTAAACACTCTTCTTCAAAAAGGATCTTTTTATGATTAAATCTTTTGACGGAAAAGTACCGAAGATTTCCGAATCCGCATATATCTGCCAGACCGCTTATATTATTGGAGAGGTGGAGATCGGGGAACTATCCGGAGTCTGGCCCGGTGTGGTGATCCGAGGGGATTTTGCCTCTATCAAAATCGGGCGGCAGACCATTATAGAGGATAACTGTGTTGTTCATTGTGGTGCGCCTATGGAGATCGGGAATAATGTCATTGTCGGGCACAGTGTTGTACTGCATGGGAAGAGGATCGGCAATAACACCCTGATCGGCAATAACGCCACAATTCTGGACAACAGTGAAATCGGTGACTATTGTGTTATCGGGGCCGGCTCTTTGGTGAGTCCGGGGATGAAGATCCCGGACCGATCTTATGTGCTCGGCGTTCCCGGCAAAATTCAAGGTGAAATTAAATCAGGGGTGATGAAACGACTGGAGTCGGGGAACCGCTCTTATCTGGCATTTTTTGAAAAATATCGGGAAGCGGGGATTTAATAGAAAATGGTGATCGGCCATCGGGGGGGCGCCGGGCTCATGCCCGAAAACACTCTGGCCTCCTTTAAACGCGGTTGCGAGCTCGGTATCGACGCCATCGAACTCGATGTCCTGGTATCGGCCGATGGTCAGATGGTCGTGCATCACGATTACAAACTGAATCCGGCCATCGCCCGCTCGGCCGATGGAGTCTGGGTATCCTCCGGGTCACAGCCGGCCATCAAGGACCTGACCCTGGCCCAACTCAAATCTTATGACATCGGCCGGCTGAACCCCAAGACCACCTATGCGGCCCAATTTCCGGAGCAGATCGCCATAGACGGCGAGAGGATCCCCACCTTCAAGGAAGTCATCGATCTGTTCAAGAAATCGTGCAATCCCACCACCCGGCTGTTGGTTGAGATCAAGACCTCCCCGGAAGAGCCTGAGCTGGCTCTGCCGCCGGAAGTGATTTCGGACAAGATCGTGAAAATGGTAAGGGATGAGGGGATCGCCGGGCGCACTTGGATAATCTCATTCGATTGGCGGAACCTGGCGCACATCCAGAAGATCGCCCCGGAGATAATGACCGGCTATCTGACCATCGATACGCCCCGCTCGAGCAACCTGAAGCCGAACCAGCCCGGGGCATCGCCCTGGCTGGCCGGAATCGATATCAAAGCCTTCAACGGATCGGCACCCCGGGCGGTAAAAGCGGCCGGCGGCCGTATCTGGTCTCCTTATTTCAAAAACTTGACTCCGGAGTCACTTTCGGAAGCCCGGCAACTTGGGTTGATGGTAAGCGTCTGGACGCCCGACAATCCCGATGATTTGCGGAAGATGATCGAAATGAAGGTGGATGCGATCACTACCAACCGGCCTGATGTGCTTAAGAAAATACTGGAGGACAAAAGATAACCCTAATAAATTTGGCCGTTCCGTTCGATTTTGCCTTTTGAGGATCAGCGCATTTCCCCGCTCGAGTTTTATCTTTCTCTCGGTCTATTTTAGACGCGGAGCCCTGTTGAGGCAGCTTTTTCAATCTACAAAAATATTTACAAAAAATAGTTGCTTGATAATTGTCAGATGATATGCTAATAAGTTATCGTATAATAATTAAATATTAAGGGGGGGCGGGATGCGCTTTATTTCAGTCAGAGAATTAAGTACCAAACCCAAAAAAATCTGGGTGGAAATGCAAGAAGAGGAAATCGTTATTACCTCAAACGGCAAGCCTATTGCTCTCCTCTCGGGGGTGACGGAAAAAAACCTGGAAAAGACTCTCCAATCCATACGCCGGGCCCGGGCACTTATGGCTTTGGATGAGATGCAAAAGAAATCTTTGAAATTGGGGTTGAATAATCTATCCGATGCCGAAATTGAGGAGGAAATCAGAACCGTTCGAAAGAGCCGTAAACGATGATTATCGTACTTGATACCAACGTGGTCGTTTCAGGTATCTTCAAGCCCTACGGTAAAGCCGCCGCCATTCTCCGCCTGGTAGTCAGTGGATTGCTTACCCCGGCTTACGATCAACGGATCCTGGGGGAATATCGCGAGGTTTTGAATCGTCCCAAGTTTCACTTTTCGGAAGAATCAGTTGCCAATTTCCTGAACCAGATTGATGAGGAAGGAATGTTGGTTGCCGCTAAACCTCTTTCTTTTTCTCTCCCGGACCCTGACGATGAACCTTTCCTGGAGGTAGCCCTTTCTTCAAAAGCCGTTGCTCTCATAACCGGGAATAAACGCCACTTCCCCAACAAGGTCTATGGGAAAACGAGGATACTTTCCCCTGCGGAATTTTTGGAGATATTCGGGAATAAATTGTAAGCCGACCCTTCCGATCTCTCTCAGGCTACTTTTAGGATGTGACCGGTTAGCAGGAAGGATTTCCCGGCTATATTAATTTCTTACACCTATAAACAAATGACTTTGAAAAGTTTCGAATTTATGAATTACGATTTGAAATATGCGGTGGCTACTCCCCGAATTCCATCACCCTCTTTTGATGGCAGGATGGGCAAAAGTGACGGCGTTTGCAGGAAAAACCCATGAGGTATTCTTGGCCGCAGATTTATTTTCGATGTCACTACGAAATAGGCTATTTAGGTAGGAATATATCGGTTATTTCTAAAGCCAATGTAGCTGCTATTTGCTTAATTTTTGGTCTTGGCACATCGTGAAGATATACAATATTGCCGTGATATGGATTATCTCCATAATCTTGTGATATTTTCCTCTCATATTTCAAGGAATTTGTTGATTGAGGTTTCTCATTCACGCGATCAATAGCTCTGCGTGGAAGTCTAAGAGCGCCGAATTTGGCGATAGGTAGTCTAAGGGTGTAACTGACTACTTGGTCATTGTCCTCCCAATTGATAGACGTTTCATACCCACGATCATCTCTTTGGTCACTTGTTCTAAAATTTGGTTCAAATACCAATGAAGAGATAATACCATCGACTATCCATTCTGCTTTTCGTACACCTCTAATACAATTGTCCGCATAATCATTATTCATTGGCGTTATATTAACAAGGTCTCCTTTTTAACCAATCGAGAATCCATAGAAGATCTATAGAGATTAAATCGCCATAGGCTTGTACGTTTCCGGTTACACTATCAGATGCAAGAAACCAAGATGAGTCTTCTTGATTCTGTTCAAAGGAAAAGCCGATTCTCCAATGTGGATAAATCCATTCGAATAAAATGGATTCTTCACCTTCAAAAGCTCTCAGAGGTTTCAAATTACTAACGTTAATGTCATGCTCCATTAAGGCATAATACAATTTGTTTAAAAAGTCATTCGCATTGGGTAGTAATAATTGCTTATCAATAAAACCCATTATACTATTTTTTGCGAGCTGTAAAACAGACTTGACCTCTTTTGATCTTGCCAATAAATCAATTGGACTTTGTAGTAATACAAATCCTCCCGTTCCAGCAATTAAAGGAGATGGAACTATGAACGTTGAAATAATATCAGTAGTAGCAGATGAAATCGTGACTATACCGATCTTTGAAATAATCCCGGCAGGGGTAGGAAAATCATAGTCTTCAGGGTGTGCAATATCCTTTAGGCCAATGATGGGATATGATGGTTCAGTATCACCCTCGGATAATAAGTTATCTTGAAATTTAGATTGACTTCTCATGCTATATCACCATTAATCAATATCTCTTTAGCCAATCCTACACATTCTAAATAAATCGAACTAATTTTGTCTTGTGGTAAAGCGCCAGCGTATTCGGCAGAGGTATTCAAATCTAATTCTAATCGCGCGAAGGAATTCTCAGGATTGTTAAACTCAAAACCGGCAGAGGAAAATGCGAACTGTTTTAGTACCCCAACTGACCATTTCATAAGTCTATTTATGCTCAAGTTAGCTATGCCTGTAGTTGTATTCCTGGGTCTGTTAATTTGATACATAAAATCTGAAGATTTGTCGACATCAATTTTTACGCTGGGCAATAATTCTGTAAGAAATTCGTACCCCTCTTTTCTACTATTAACTGGTACTTGCAAGATATAACCGACCGCAAATCTGTTTATCGGAGGGAAAGTCTTATACAACTTAGGCATCAATTCAGAAAGCACTTCTTGTGAATCTAAAAAAGAATCTATGTAAAATTCGCCTTCTATAGGAATATAAAGCCAATCGACTTTTTTAAGATGAACGGATAGGACTAATCTGCCTTTACAATAGTTACCTTGTTCTTGATATAAATTTTGTTTTGGAAGAATTGATTTCTGCTCAGAAGGCTCGCCAATAACTGCTTCCCACCATTTACTCACGGCAGATTCTTCAATCTTATCAGAAAAAAATGTAATCCTGATTTGTTCGGCACGCCAACGAGAATATTTTTCTAATTCAGTTATATCCGTGTCCAAAGTAGATGCCTCTGAATGAAATGTTTTTATCAATTAAAATAATAAGTTGATTTCAATATAAATGATCAAAAATTTTGCCATCTTATGAAAAATTGCAAAGAAAAACGATATAATTTTATTATAATAATTCTTATTAGGACTTGCAACTAATAATTTAGACTTAGAATTCAACCTTTTTTGTAAAGGCAACTCCCGAATTGCCCCTGCCCCAACAAGTTGTACCAGTTTTTATGGGGGCCAACCAATGGAAGTTATCGTCAACGATTATTGTTTGCTATTGTCTTTTTTTAAAAATTGAATTTTGAAGAGTACAGGAAGCTATTTAAACCGATCAATAACCTGCGGCCAGGTTTTTGTAGCCACAGCCAAATATCATCGATAATTGAGTCGCTATCTTCAAAAGGGTTCCAGATACTTTTTATCATAATCTTCTCTTCCTTCAACAAATAACAGAGAGGATGCCATCTTCTCCCCTTGAAAGAGCGCTTTCCCAGAAGATCTCCCCCCCTTACCGGAATAGAATAGGAGGGGAATAAGCCGTCATTCCCGCGGAGGCGGGAATCCAGGTTATTCCAATAGAATCAAAGTCCCTGGATGCCGGATCAAGCCCGGCATGACGGAGAACAAACAAACTTATAGGTTATTAAAGGTTATTTTCGAACTAAAGATGGTTGAAGAAATCTTCATTGAGGGCGGGCTGCTGAATTTTGATTATTTTGGGATTCCTTTTTTCCCCGGATCATGGAGGTCCACATTCCAAAGAAGCAGATGGTGGCGGCCACCAGGTAGGCCCGGTGCATCCCGGTCATGAAAGCGGTCAGCACTTTTTCTCTCTCCGCCGGGGAAGCGGGCCCGTGCAAGACATCGAGGGAGGCGTGTCCGACTACGGCCATCATGACGCTGGCCAGGATGGCCCCGGCCAGGGCGGTACCGACTACCTGACCGACCGTACGCATCATGGCCAGGAAGCCGCTGGCGATGCCTAAACGATCCCGGGGGATGGACCCCATGACCGAACTGTTGTTCGGGGATTGAAACAAACCTTGTCCTATCCCTAAGAAGATCAACCGGATCAGGACGTCATGATAATCGGCCTGCGGGGTTAACCCGGAAAGCCAATAAAGGGTGGCCATGTTGATCGCCATGCCGGTCGTGGAAAGGAGTCGGGCTCCCAGCCGATCGGAGAGCCAGCCGCTCAAAGGGGACACGACCACGATGCCCAATGCGGTAGGGGTCATCAGCAGGCCGGCGTGGACCGGGCTGTAACCTAAGGCCAATTGCAAAAAGAAAGGCATCAAAAAGACATTGGCCGAAAGTGAAAGAAAGGAAAGAAAGCCGGCAATATTACCAAAGCTGAAAAGACGGATTTTAAATAACTGGAGAT
This sequence comes from uncultured delta proteobacterium, assembly GCA_963790475.1. Classification (GTDB taxonomy): domain Bacteria; phylum Desulfobacterota; class RBG-13-43-22; order RBG-13-43-22; family RBG-13-43-22; genus RBG-13-43-22. The sequence goes on from CAWBOS010000006.1 coordinate 408,171, forward strand.
CGATTAAAGGGTGCTCAGCCCTGGTTTCCCAAAGGGGAACCAGCAGAAGGGCCGCGGCGGCGATAATCAATTCGCTGATCACTTGCGGTCTGTCCCAGCCCTGTTCTTGTCCGGTGGTCAGGCCGAGGACGAGGGCACTCAGCCCGATGATAGTCAGAGCGGCGCCCAAAAAATCGAAACCCTTTTTTTGTCCCAGGGTAGGAGAGACCAAATGCTCCTGCAGAATATAAATGGTCATCAAGATGCCGAAAACACCCACCGGCACATTAACATAAAAAATTGCCCGCCAGCTTAAATGACTGACCAAAAAGCCCCCCAGGGTGGGACCGACCGTAAAACCGGCGGCCACTACCGTCCCGTTTATACCCAGGGCGCGTCCTCGCTCCTGAGACGGGAATACCGCGGTAACGATGGCAAAGGTATTGGCCATGATCATGGCCGCACCCACAGCCTGTATGGAGCGAAAAAGGATCAATTGGTGAATACTTTGGGAAAGGGCGCAGAGGGCCGAACCCGCACTAAAGATAATAAGCCCCAGGAGGAAGACCTTCTTACGGCCGGTTAAATCAGCCAGACGGCCGAAGGGAAGGAGTAATCCAGTGATGGTCAGCAGATAAGACAAAACCACCCATTCGGACAAAGTCAGATTGGCATCAAAGGCGGCCATGATGTTGGGTAGACTGATATTGACGATACTGGCGTCTAAGGTGGCCATAAAGATGCCGATCCCTACGATGCCTAAGACCCACCAACGATGATTGCGCGCCGATCTTTTCAAAAAGTTTTTCATAGACAACTCAGGGTTTTTGCCTCACTTCTCAAGATTTTATGTTCAACATTTGAAAACGCCCATTTTGCCAAATTAATAGGACGCTCTACCCTATTAAGAAAAGAGGAGATCATTGTGGCCTGAAAAAGATCAAAGGAGCGGAAACGTTTAGGCTGTTGGGTTTTGAAATGGTTAGGAAAGCGGGATCAACACCGCCCTGGGATCAATGACTTCTCTTATCAGCCTCAATTCCTCCGGGGTGGGGGCGGGCGTTTCCGGGACCTGATCGGGAATCCAGTTGTGAGCAAAGCCGGTGTTGGTTATTACCTCTTCCAAAGTCACCCCGGGGTGCAGGGACCTCAGTCTGATCTGTTTGGTCTCAGGGTCAAAATCGAAGATGCATTTATCTGTCAGGACCAGACAAGGCCCCCCTCTGGTCAGGCCCGCTTTCTCCCGGGCACCGGGACCCTCAAGGTACCCAGCGCCTGAGATAAAGTCCACTTTATCCACAAAATTTCTCTTCTCATGGTCAACGATGATAACCTCCCGCTTGAACAGCGAGAAATGTCCGGGTTGGTTTATGGGACCGATGAGTCGAATCTTGGGCCGGTAGTAGTCCCCTATACAAACGATATTGCAGTTGCCGTATTTATCTATCTGGGCGGCTGAACCGAAACCAAGGTCGCATTCCCCCCGGGCGGCAAGATAACCGGTAGCCCGAGATTCACACCTCCAGAACTGAAGGGCTGTCCCGAATTCAGTTTCCATACCTGTCGGGATTTCACTGACTACCGGGTTCATCAGCCAGCCGGCCACGGCCATGAATGAATTTGGGGCATGGGTCAGCTGGGCCAGGCACATGCCGACTATCGGGACTCTGGAAAGAATCTGAATCGTGGCATCCCCGGTGGCCAGGCCGATAAACCAATTCTCATTATCGTTCAGTTCGTGACTGATGGCCACTGCCATAGCTTCGAAAATAGTATAAGGTAAGCTCATACCAGGGTCCCTCCCACGACACGGCATTTCAAAAGGTTCTCCAGGCCGACAAGATTCAGATATTCCAGGTGAGACTTTACGCCATAGACATACTTGTCCAGATATTCTTTTAATCCCTCCGGCGTCCGGGACATCCGGGCATACATGCCCATGTGCGCCCGGTCCTGCTCATAAAGCTTAATGCAGGAGGTGGGATGGGCTCCATAGGGCGCTTCGACAATGGCAGTCGTCCTGAACCTGGGGAGCACATTGAGGTGCGACAGCCCCATAACGCGATCCCGGCTTACGATTTGCTCCACGGTTACGATAACATTGGCGCAGCTTTGCCCGGCTGTCTCATCCAGCCGTTCCGGCAACTGCTTCCGTTCAAAAAACAACACATTGCCGTATTTATCACCCATAGGGGCGTGGAGAACAACCCAATCAGGGTCGGCCGCGGGGATCAGGTGATATTTTTGCCCGTTATAGGGGCTGATCATTTCCTTTATCTTGGGGTTGTATTTGGGAAGGTCGGTCCCCAGCATCTCCTGGGTGGTAAAGAATGACTGCCCCCGGGAACTGCAGGCAAATCTCTCGAAAGCCACCGGCTCACTGTATTCCTCCAGTTCGATCTGGCCGCTTTCCACCGCCCGGCGGTAGTTTGGAGCCAGCCCATGTTCCTCCAGGCCGACATACGAAATCTCAACCCTCTTGACACAGCCCGCACCCACCAGGATATCGATTTCGCAGGTGCCGACATGACCCACCAGGGTGAGGTTCTTGACCCCTCTCCTGATAAGCTCATAGACAAAGGCCATGGGATGATTATGGACGGAAAATCCCCCGATATGGATGCGGGCGCCATCGGGGATGAGACTGGCGGCTTCTGAAAGGGTGCAGACTTTTTCCTTTAATTCAGGCATAGTCACCTCCCGATTACGACAGGATTCAAGGGGTCAAGGGGTCAAGGATTCAAGTAATGCAGGTTGGCCGTTGCTGGTCAAAAAAAACAAGCAACGAGCAACGAATCGTGAACGATTTAGCAATCTAGGGACATCCCCTATTTACAAAAATAGGTTTTCGCCGAACGCCCGACGATTAACGCCGAACGGTTTTTCGTATTAACGGCCAGCCCATCCCTATTTATCGGGAAGCCCAAGGACCTGTTTGGCAATGATATTCAGCTGGATCTCGGAGGTGCCGCCCTCTATGGTGTTCCCCCGGGAACGCAGCCAGGTCCGGCACAACTCCAGTTCCTCCTTTTCAAATCCTTCACCTTCCCAGCCCAGACACTCCGGTCCGAGAATAGAAACCAGAAGCTCCTGGCGCCTCTGGTTCAGCTCCGTGCCGTATACTTTGAAAATGGAGCTCTCCGGCCCGGGCCGGTGACCGGCCTTGATGTTGTCGCTGTTACGCTGCACCGTAAGCTGGAAACAGGACTCATCCATCTGGATCTGGGCCATCCGGTTTCGGATCACTTCATCCTCCAGCCTCCCATTGCATAAACCGATGTATTTTCTGGCGGCCGCCTCCACTGGGTTTTCGGCCTTCCCGGTCACACTTCTGGTGCCAAGAGTGGCGATGGAAGTTCGTTCGTGGCCCAGCAGAGCCTTGGCCACTTCCCATCCCCCGTTCACCCGGCCCAGGACGTTCTTTTGAGGTACGCGGACATCTTCAAAAAAGACCTCGCAGAAGATGCTGGCCCCACTAATCAGTTTGATCGGCCGGATTTCGATCCCTTTGGTTCTTAAATCAACCAGCAGAAAGGTGATACCGATCTGTTTTTTTACTCCGGGGTCGGTACGGACCAGCATAAAGATCCAATCGGCCATATCCCCGCCGCTGGTCCAAATCTTTTGACCGTTGAGAATATAATCATCCCCATCGACCACGGCCTTGGTCTGGATGTTAGCCAGGTCCGATCCGGCATTCGGCTCGGAATAACCCTGACACCAGCGGATTTCTCCGCGAACGATTTGGGGAAGGTACTTTTTTTTCTGCTCCTCGGTCCCGTATTGCAGGAGCGTGGGACCGATCATGGTGATTCCGAACCCGGTCAGGGGGGGTGGTAATTTTAGACGGGTCAACTCCTCGTTCAGTATCTTGGTCTCCTGTTTATCCAGACCGCCGCCGCCGAACTCCCGGGGCCAGGAGGGAACCGTCCAGCCCTTGTCGGCCATCATTTCCAGCCAGGCCCTGGATTCGGGATAGGGCGGAGGTGTTTTGAGCCCCCCCTGATAGACCGACAGGATATCTCCCATCTTGCCTCTTAGTCCTTGGGGGGCATTTTCTTCCAACCAGCTTCGAACGGATGTTCTGAAATCATTTAACTCTGCCATATCGATACCTCTTCATTTAATAGTTGCTGTCGGGCCAGCAATAGGGATGCTCAAAAAAATCGGAAATGATTATATCCGAAATAGTGAAAAAATCCATTTTTCATTTCGGGGCCAGACCTTTGTCGTCCGGGGCGGAAAGGGGTGAGTGTAGCAGCAGCTTTAGCTTCTTGAAATCGTCAGTAAATTCTTTTCCGATTTTGGGGAACCGCATGGCCGCCGCCGGATGGAAAGTGATCAGATAGACCCTGTCTCCATCTTTAATAATTTCCCCGTGTTCCCGGCTGACGGAAACCTCCCGGTCCAGGACGGCCCAGGAGGCGACATTCCCCAATAAAACGATGATCTTCGGGTCAACGACTGCCAACTGCCGGAAAAGGTGGCCGCGGCCGTGGGCGATATCGGCCTTGGTCGGGGTTCCCCGCCGGGGAAGATATTTAACCGGGCTGGTGATGAAAACTTCTTTTTCCTCCAGGCCGATCTCCCGGATCATCGACCGGAGAAACTTCCCTGATCTTCCGATGAAGGGGCGGCCGACCTTGGCTTCTTCTTTGCCCGGCGCCTCACCGATAAAAGCGATTTCGGCGTTGGCGTTTCCCTCACCGGCCACCGCCCGGCCCAGCTTCCCTTCCCGGCACTGTTCACAGTCCTCAATCTCCCGGGCTATTTTCATTAACTCTGATTCCCTGGACGCCTTTTTCATTGAACTCTCCCGGAATGGATGATAACGCCGGAGTAGGGTAAAGTGGAAATCATTCTTGACAAAATGGCACCGAAGAACTTATTTGCAAAAGCAAGCAAAGTCGGTGATTGGGCCCTCTGAACAAAGGGAAAAAAGATCAAAATAACAACTTGGAAGAAACGGTCGATTGAAGCACTTGATCCGAGATCAGGTTTGCCAGGGTCTTATTTTTCGACAGCGGGGGGATAGTGTTTCTCCCCCCGGCTGTTATATGTTGTTTTAATTCATGGCCTCAACGATGGTGCTGATGCCTTCACCGGCCCCGATACACTGGGTGGCCAGACCGTAACGTTTTCCGCTGCGTCGTAATTCCTTGGCCACGGTCATGACCAGCCGCGCGCCGGTTGCTCCCAGGGGGTGACCGATCCCCAGAGACCCGCCGTTTACATTGATCTTCTCTTCCGGAATACCGAGGTCTTTAAGGGAGGCAATAACCTGGCAGGCAAAGGCCTCGTTGAATTCCACCCGGTCGATCTGATCAGCCGCGATCCCGGCATGCTTCATCGCTTTAAATGTAGCCGGAATTGGGCCTATCCCCATAAGCTGGCCTTTAACGCCGCCTACACCGATCCCGACAATGCGGGCCAGGGGGGTGAGACCCAATTTTATGGCCATATCCTCGGCCATGATCAGCACCGCTGAGGCCCCGCTGTTGGTCGGGCAGGAATTGCCGGCCGTAATCTGTACCGGTTTATTACAGAAACTGATAACCCCTTTTACCGGATTCATCTTTCCCAGGTCCTCCATATTACAAGCCGGCCGGATACACTCATCACGGTCAAAAAGGACCATCTCGCCCTTTTCCTCGGGGACCCACTCTTTCTTCTCGTTGAAAACCGGTTTCTCCACTTCCATGGGGATCACTTCGTCTTTGTAAATCCCCGCGGCATAGGCCGCCGTCAGTTTTTTATGACTTCTGACGGTAAAGGCATCCAGTTCTTCCCGGGAGATGTTGTACATGTCCACGACATTCTGAGCGGTTTGGACCATGGGCTGCAAGGGGGGTGAGTCAAGGATCTCATCCGGAACCGGCACGGAAAAGTAGTTGAAATGATCCTCGGCCATGTCCCGCTGGAGTTTGGATTTCACGAAAATATTGGGGTTCATTGAGGTCACACGGGTCGGCGGAGGTCCTTCGGGCCTGCCCCCACCAATGGTCCGTCCCATCCGTTCCACCCCCAGGGAGATACCGCAGTCCGTGGCCCCGACCATGATGGCCATGGCAATGCGCTGCATGGTCTCCATGGAAGAGCCGCACTGGCGATTACTGTGAAAGTTGGTGGTTTCTGCCGGCAATCCGGCCAGCCGGGAAATACCGCCCAGAATAACCAGATCGGGCGTCCCTCCGGCGTTTCCGATGCCGAAATCTTCGATCATGGTCGGTTTTACCTTGGGGTTTCTTTCCATCAAGGTGCGGACGACCTTGGCCGCCACTTCATCCAGACGGGTGGCCTCAAACATGCCTCGGCCCCCCCAGGAAAATGGAGATCGTACGCCATCTACGATAACTGCGTTTCTAAATTTCATAAAACTTTTCCTTTCTAATTCATGATATTAAGCTTTGTTTCTAATGGAATCCCATAAACGTTCATCTTATTTTTATAATCAATTCAAGGGGTAGGTGTCAAGAATAAAAGATAAGTTTAACCGATGATTAAAATATGGGTAGGGAACTTTAAGTTGCACCCGGTTAAAAGGTGATCACTTTGTCGGCCACTTGCAGGCTGGTGACGATGTCGAGCATGTTAGTGGTCTCACCGCATTGTTTCTTATCCAGAAGGCCGAAATGGTTCAGACAGGTCCCGCAGACCAGAATCGATATTCCCGCCTTTTCCAGCTCTTGCAGGACAGGGAGGGTATCGGTCCCTTCTATGGTCAGTTTCACTCCGGAATTGACAAAAACCAGACGCCACAAGGCGGTTCCCATTTCTTTCAGAGTCCGGAGGAAATTTAACATAAGCAAAGTCCCCAACTGATCATCCCCCCGACCCATGGCCGCTTGGGTTATCATAATCAGGGTTTTTTGCGTCCTATCCTCTGAACCTTCTAATTCTATTTCACAGCTTCCGGGCCCCTGTCGATGCCCTTGAACCTGGAAATCAGGATCAGCCCCATGGATGGAGGCTTTAAAACCATGGGTCCCAAGAAACCGCTCGACATTCCGGGCAGCAGCCAGGTTGTCCACCAAGACCATTACCTCCCTATTGTCCGGATGAGCCGCAAGGAAGTCCCTGGTTTCCACCACCGGCTGGGGGCAGGTCAGGCCTTTACAATCTAATAGTTCCATTATAGTCACACTCCAGGAAAATTAATTTTAATGGATTTGCGAAAAGTCTCCTATAGGGAAAGTTACCTGAGCTTCAATGATATAATTATTGAAAAGTTGAGCGGAGGATGTCAAATAGGAAATATCTGGGCAATCTGAGAGTTAGATAGGTTCTCTCTATGTTTTGCGGATTTCTTCCTCTTCCCGGTTTTCCGCATCGGTTTCGTCATCCGGGGAGTCCGGTGGTTGTTCATTTTGCTGCGGCTGTTCCTTCGGGGTTCGGAAGCCTTTGGACAATTCATCAAAAATAATCAGATCGATATCACGGACCATTTCGCTGAGATGCTGGAAGCTGTTTAACAGTTCCAGATGAAGATTGCTGCTCTCCTCGCTTTCCTTAATCCCTTCGGTAAGGCGGTGAATATGGTTTTGCCTGAATTCCAGGACCAAAGCCACATTGCGGGGGTGACAGGTGACGGCCTCTTCGGCCAGACGGGGATTGTTCTGGACCAGGGCCTTATGGGTCATCCGCATACCCCGCATCAGGGATTCGACCAGGGTCATCAATTCTTCCTTGCCCAACAAGGAAAAATGAACCCCCCGGTTAAGCTTGGTCTCAATTCGATACCTGATGTCCCGTTCAATGATATCGTTGATCTTTTCCAGGCTGTCGAGGAGGCGGATCAGTCCCATGGCATACCCCTGTTCGTCCTGGTTAAGGGACTGACGAAGGACCCGGGTCAGATAATCCACAGCGGTCCGGCATAAGGTGTCCATGACTTTTTCTTTATAGATTATCCGCTCCAGATAGTCGGGATTGCCCGTTTCCAAGGCCCTTTTGATATACCAGATCATCCGCAGTGTCCCGGCTGAAATGCGTATGGTTTCTTTTTGAGCCAGTCCGATAGCCACCGAGGGCATGGTAATGACCTCTTCCCGGAGAAACTTGGGTTCCTGTTCAGGAATCCTTTTTTCGGGCAAGAGCCATTCTATAAACCGAGCCCCCGGTTTAATAAAAGGGAGAAGGACTGCCGCCATTCCCAAATTAAAAAGGGTATGGGCATTGGCCACCTGAAAAGTCACCGAATGGGTCAACGTGGCCAGGAAAGAACCGAACCAGGGGACAAAAGGGAATAACAAAATCGTACCGCCGAGTTTGGATAATAAGTGGGCCAGGGCCACCCGTTGGGCTTCCCGGCGGGACCCGATGCTGGCCAGTAAGGCGGTAAAAGAGGTCCCGACATTGCTTCCCAGAAGGAGATAAATAGCGGCATTCAGGTTAATCAGACCGTAGCCGGCCAGGACCATAATGATCCCCATGACCGCCGCACTGCTATGGATCAGAAAGGTGACCGCCGCCGATACTGCAATCGCCAGCAAGGGCGATCGGCTGACAAATAACAAGGCTTCGGTGAAGGCCGGAGAATCCTGAAGAGGCTTCAGGGAATCACCGATTATTTTAAGACCCAGGAATAAAAAACCGAATCCCACCAGGGCCTGACCAAAACGGTGATGGCGGTCCTTTTTGGCAAAAAAGGCGATCGGGGCCCCAATGCCCACAATCAAGAGAGAGAGCTCGGTAAATTTGAGGGCAATCAACTGGGCCGTGACGGTTGTCCCGATATCGGCGCCCAGGATAACCGGCATGGTTTGCTTGAGGGTAATCACCGCGGCATTGGTCAGCCCCACCAGGATAACCGTTGTGGCGGTGCTGCTTTGGAAAAGGATGGTGATCAGAATCCCGGCCAGGACCCCGAGGACCGGCTTTTTGGTGATGGATTCCAAAAGAGTTCGAAGCTGGCGGCCCAGGATTTTTTGCAGGCCGTCGCCCATGACCCGGATCCCGTAAAGCAGGATGCCGATGCCGCCAAAGAATCCAAAAAAAACATATAGCCAGTTGGTTTTCACAATGGTTCAATTATAATGATAAGTAAAAAAAACAATCGACTTTGGGTTAATACCTTTCGGCTTTCGCTTCCCAATAAAGCCCTTTTAACCGACTTGCCCACGGCGGCCTATAGCAATAAAATCGCGTTGTCTCTTTCTGCATTTTTAATTATTTCTTCAGCCGGTTCTACGGGGATTGACACGGTTTCCCATTTTTTTACAGACCCTTTTTATCGAGATTATATTAATCCTATGGTCCTCCTTAAGATTTGCTTTATTTCCATGGTTTTTATTATGAAATGTATCATATCGACGGGATCGATACAAGCCATCCAGATTAAAATTTCCCTTTCTATTAATGTTTATTACCCTTTATAATACCTTCCGAATTTATCCAAAAAAGACCGGAGTTGCCAATGAGACCCTGTCGATTATGCCATAATCCCGCACAACTTGTTTTTGGGGATGTCCGACCCTTTTTTGTCTGCAATGTTTGTGGGCTAATTTTTACTGATTGCTGTATTTCTATTGAAGCGGTTGAAAAGCATTATAAGGATCAGCATAGCAATACCTTTGATTGGATGAAAGAAGCGAATAGTTTTTCGGAGTGGATTAAAAATATGGGGCTTGCCGGTCCTCTTTCGTCTTTATCGATTTTGGATTATGGTTCCGGAAGCGGGATGTTAACCGAGGCTTTAAGAAAAATCGGATTTAAGGTGGATTGTTATGAACCTATGCTTCACGGAGAATTCAACCGGGAAAGTTATTCCGAGGCCTATGATGTCATTATTCTGAATGAAGTGGTCGAACACCTGGAAGATATCAACAAAACCCTCGATATTGTCTATAGCGTTATGGGGTTAACGGGGTTGTTTTTATTAAAACCCTTTTAACGGATCAGATCATCAATGATCCGGAAAATTTCATGGAGTCGTTTAAAAACTGGTGGTATAAAGATGACCCCACCCATATCTCTTTTTTCAGTTTTTTGACCTTCGACTACATCTGCAATAATCGGGGCCGGAATCTGGCGGTCAAAGCGATTTCTTCTACCGATAATTGTGTGGTGTTACAAAAAATGTAGTGGGCTTGAATCCTGTTGGGGTTAATCGGTAATCGTTATTGGGTCGGTGAAAGATTTAACCCATGGGTAAACATCAGGGCCAGAGGAGGACGGCGCTGATACAGCCTCCTTGTTCGTGAAATACTTTTCCCCCTAAGGTCAAGGTTATTCCCACCTCGGAGCAGTATTGGAGTTTCCCGGTCCGTTCCCGGGCTAATTGTTTACCCCAAGAATATCCACCCGCCGTATAATAGTCCTCGGTCCCGGGATCGGTCTGTACTGAAAAGCCTGAGAAACGCCAGGGCATTTTAAAGTGGATGGCTACCGGTCGTTTGGTGACGGAGTTGATGAATTCGACTCGTCCCTTTTGCCAGGCCCAGAGCCAGAGGGTGCCGGAGCCGTGGTCCCCGTCGATCCTAACCGGCCGGATAAATCCCAGCAGGAAAAGAAGCGCCGCCAGAGCGATCGCAATAGAAAAATACAGGCGATAGGCACGAGGCACGAGGCGAAAGGCAATTCCATTTTCATCTTTCGTAGTGATCACATCCCCAACCCGACCCTCCCCCCTCTGAAGGGGAGAGTGAGGGTGGGGGGTCTGCAGGCCGGCCAAGATCACTTCAAGACGCCTTTTTCCTTATAATAGCGCAATGAGCCCGGGTCGTAGGGAATGGTCCCATGAACGAATTTTACGGCGTTTGTCAAGGTGTTGTCCTGGGCCGCCTTGACCGCTTTTTGCAGTTGGGGCAGGTTTTCAAAAAGGGCCTTGGTAATGGCGTAAGAATATTTTTCGGGTAAACTTTTCGGCCCCATGAAGAGGTTCCAAAAAGCCAGGGTATGGTTGTCCTTTTCGGTTCCGTAAACCTCCTTGGGTATCACCCCCGCTTCCATGACGCCGGGGAATTTTTGGAGCATTTTTTTAACCAAGTCTCCCTTGGGATCCAGGTCCACCAATTCGATTTTGCTTCCCTTGCGGGACAAGGTGGTGGCCAGTTCGGTCACTGAACTGGTTGGGAGACCCCCGGACCAGAAATAGGCATCCAGTGTGCCCTGGGACAAAGATTCCGCTGATTCGGAAGCCCCCAAGCGTTCTTGTTTGGCCAAATCAGAGGTCTTAAGACCGGCTGCCTCCAGGACCATGAAGGCCTCGATTTCGGTTCCCGACCCGGGGGCCCCGGTGGAAACCTTTTTTCCTTTAAGGTCGGCCACGGTCTTGATGCCTGCCCCATGTGCGGCGATGATATGAAGGATGTTGGGATACATGGCCCACATGACCCGGACCTCCTTGGCCGGTTTATCCTTGAACCGGTCAATCTTTCCGGTGTAGGCTAAGTAGGCCGAATCCGGAAGGACCAATCCCAAGTAGTAGGTGTTTTTGCTCGGATCGGTGCGACGTTGAATCAGGAGCAAGTTGTCCACTGAAGCTGCGGTCTGGATGGCGGTCGCCTCCACTCCGGCGTGTTTCGATAGGATTTCAGCGACGGTCGTGCCGTAGTAATAATACACTCCCCCGATTCCTCCGGTGGTAATCATGATTTTGGGTTTTTCCTCAGCAAAAGCGGACAGTCCGACCAATCCCAAGGTGACGGCTAAAATAATTCCAACGATTTTTTTCATCAAGCCCTCCTTATGCAATTTTTTTTGAATTTACCTATCTGCCCTGTTTTTTATGCAAGGTTTAGGTTTAATAATCCCTTTAAGCAAGACTCTCCCCCTTGGATTTTTTATTAAAGAAGCCGAAGAAAATCAAGGCCAAGGCCGGGAGAATCACTATATTGACCCAGAGAAAGGGTAAGAACATGCCGACGGAAAGGATCCCCAGGGCCCAGGCCTCCCATCGGCGCAAGGTCCTCCGGGAATAGCCCACGTTGGCCGAGGCCATAGCAATGGCGCCGAGCAGCACTGCCGCCAGGCGAATAATAAAATTGGTAATCGCCTCAATTCCTGAACCGGTACGCCACATGGGGATCAGGAGAAGGGCCGTACCCTGATAGGCCAGGATAAAAGAAAAACCAAGTAAATATTTGGGCAGGGCCACCCTGGCCGCGTAAACCCCGGTTTTTAACGGATCGGTCAAAAAGACCGAGGCCGAGGCGTAGGCCGAAAGGGCTACGGGAGGTGTGACGTCGGCCAGGATAGAATAGTACATGAGGAACATGTGGGTGGACAGCAGGGCCGCTTCGGCCGGGATGCCGTTGGCCATGGCCACCTTGAGGATGGCCGGGGCAGTCAGGGACGAGGAGACCACGTAAGTGGCCGTTGGCGGTATGCCCATGCCCAACAGCAGACTGAATCCGGCGGCAAATAAAGTGGCCACCAGCAGGCTCTCTCCGGAAATCATGGTCAGGAGTTCGGAGAATTTATTCGGTAAACCAGTCATGACCATCAAGGTCAGGATCAGGTTGGCGCAGACCACGGCCGTGCCGATGGGGATCAGGGAGGAGAAGCCATTGGCCAGCCCTTTGAGCAGGACCCGGGGACTCTTGGGCCGGATCGTAGGGTCCAGGTAACATAATATGACAAAAAGGAACAAGGCGCAAACCACGGCCAGACTGACCGAATAGCCCCAATAGATAAAGGCCACAATCAAAAGAATGGGTAGAAAAATATAACAATAGCGGCGGAAATATTTTCCTCCGTAATGCTCCCCGTCTTCTACGGGTTTAAGCCCTTTCTTTTTGACATAAAAATAGTTGTAGGCCAGGATGGCCACGGCATAAAGGACCATCGGCCCCAGGGCCATAATACAGATCCAGAAATAGGGGATGGACAGGATTTCCACCATGACAAAGGCCATGGAGCCCAGCACAGGCGGGGTGATCATGGCAATGGTGCCCGCGGTAGCGGATATGCCGGCGGCGGTATAGCGGTCATAGCCGGCCTTTTCATACATGGGTTTGCTGATGGTGGAGACAAACTGGGTATCTGCCGCGCCGGAGCCGCTGAACATGCCCATAAAGACTGAGGCGATGGTGGTGACAATGCCCGGCCCATCGGCTCTTCCGCCCGAAGCCAGGGAGGCGATGTTGGCAATGATGCGTCCCAAATTCAAAGAGCCGATGATACCCCCCAGGATGGTGAAGTAGACCAGGTATTTCATGGACACGCCGGTGATCATGCCGAAGAGACCGGCCTCGGTCTCGCTGAAAAGTTTTCCCAGCAACAGGTCAAAGTCGAAAGAGGCGTGGGCCATAACACCGGTGAGCAGGTCGCCATGGAGATCATAAAGAAGAAAGGTGAGCACCAGACAGGGCATGATGGCCCCTGTATATCGGTAAACCTGACCAAGAAGCAGGAAGGTCAGGCCGAAACCCATAACCAGGTCCCAGGGTTCCGGCAGCATGGCCCGCTCGATAATGACATTAAAAAAGATAACCTGATAGAGGTATGGAGCCAATACCAACATAGCCCCCAGTTTGTCCACCCAGCGGCCAGAGGGGGGATAAACCGCTGGCAGGATGGCCGTCAGCCAGAAAACCGTAGCAATTATATTGCATTTCGGGTCCAAGCCGATCCGCCAGAAGGCATACAGCGGAAAGGCGGCCATAATGGCGAAGACAAAGGCCCCGGCCCCGGCCCGCCTACGGTCCCGAAGTGAGGAAAGAAGGTACCCGGTCAGGAGAAGGAAAAAAACGTGGGTCGCGCGCTGCACCTGGGTGATGTCCAGGAAAGAGATGGATAATTTGGAAAGCGGTGTGTAAGGATGAATCACTAAATAAAGACTGTACAGACTGGCGATGATCAGGAGAGGTGTGATGAGAAGGTGATTAAGTCCGCTTTCTTGGGTAGCTTGAGGTTCATCTTGCATATTCGCTGTTATCCTTTCCTCTGAGAAGGAAATTCCACGAATGCAGTGGCCCTTTAATATCGCGCCAAGGGCGTCCGGCAAAAAAAAGCTTTATAACCTTTTTGATCGGCTGGCGGCTATAGTAACCTTTCCCAAAGGCTTCGTCAAAAGGAAAATCGGGAACCCATAAATTATGCAGGAGACCGTCCTCCTCACTCTTTTGCCGTAGGGGGAGAGTGTCTTGGCAATGCCCGTGAAGGAGCTGACAAAGATTCCTCTGCCCTAACCCTGATTCAACCTCGGATCAGGGTTCCCTTCCCAATATTCGAAGAAGATTGCCTCAAAAGTTAATGATTTTTGGTTGAAATGTGGATAAAAAAAGAACAGAATGGGTATTAAATCAGCCGAGCGCAATTCCGGCGAGAAAGGTCATCTGTTCTTGGTGAAAAACACTATTCAAATGTTGACAATCTATTCCGGGACGAAATGTCTGCCCATGATTTTCGAAGGTAAAAACCGGAGCTAAAAAAGAAGGTAACTGATAATTAAATATACTACCCCCCAAAATTAAACCAAATTATTTATCTATCGAGGTGTTCTGCAAGTAGAATGGACCATTAATTTTTCCAACATAATAGGATCTAAAAAAAATGATGGGTCACGATTCTCGTTTTCAGAATAACAATATATATAACGGCACCAGAGTTGCAAAGGACCATCCGGCTATAATAAAATTGGCACAGCTATTCAGTTCTATCAAGATAATGGGGCCGCCAATGAGTGATAAGTTGGTTGACCTTATTTCGCATCTTTTTAGTCCTGAAGAAGCTGAGATATGTAAAGGTTTGACTTTTTTGTATCCACGATCAGCCGGAACAATATCTCGAATATGTAAACGTGACATAGGTGAGGTATTGCCCATTCTCAAATCTATGGCCCAGCGCCGGGTTATACATGAATATCAGGACAAATTTATATTATTTCCACTTATTCCGGGAATATTTGAATATATCTTCATGACTGGCAGAAACAGTCCTTGGCATAAAAAATACGTAGAGCTTAATAATGATTTATTTGGCACGGGATATATTGGCAAATATCTAACCCGGGAGATTAACGCCATACGCAACATACCAATTCAGCGGGTAGTAGAGCATAAAACCCATAGGGTGGACGCTGACCTTATCTCCAACATGCTGGATGCCCATAACAACTTCGCGGTCTTAAACTATTGTCCCTGTCGACATTCAAAAAAACTAATTGGTCATAATTGTAAACGCGCGACTCCGGAGGAGGGCTGTCTCCTGTTCGGGGATTATTCAAAAGATAGCGTTTCTAATGGCGATGCTCATGCGGTTAGTAAATCTGCCATGAGCGATATCGTCGCGGAACGCTGGGGAAAAAAATTAATTTTTTTCACGGCCAATGTTGATCCAAGATTACAAAACGCTATATGCACCTGTTGTGAATGTTGCTGTCATGGTCTGGAAACGGCTAATCATTACAGCAATAACTTTCTGGCGGCCCCACATTACATTGCACAAGTGGATGACGGGTTATGTAGTAATTGCGGGAAATGCGTATTTGTTTGTAATACCTATGCCCATGTCATGGCGAATAAGAAGCATAATTATTTGACGGAAAAATGTGTTGGTTGTGGGCATTGCCTTGAGGCTTGTAAAAAAAACGCGATCCGATTGGTTGAAAATCCTTTGTTTAAGAAACCTACCGATAGATATTCCAAGCTTTTATTAAAAATGATGCCGTCCATTATCATGATGGGGCTGGGAATTAAAATGACAAGATATTTTAATAGCGGCAACACAAGGAAAGTGAACAGATAAAGGGAGAATATTTCCAAAGATTCGTGAGAATGCGGGTATCCCGATTTTCTTTTTGAGGAAGTCCCCGGTTTTATTTCACCTTGCCCGAATGGCCAGGAAAAAACGAACCGGGCCGGAACGCAAACCCGCTGTCCCAACCCGATTTTTTACTGAATTAGCTCTATAGGCATTCGTAAAGGGCATCCACCAGGATTTTCGACCGGGGGAGATCCTCCGGATTGACCTGCATCTGATTCATGACATACCCGAATCCGATTTTGGCCGCAGGATCGGCAAACCCCAGGGAACCGCCGGCACCGGCATGACCGAAGGTGTTCGGATTGGGACCATATGATGATTCGGTGTTAAGACCGAATCCCCTTGCAAAACGTCTGGGCCGACCGAGTACCAGATCGGGCCGGCTGCCTCCCACTTCTTCAATAACGGCGTTTTCTATCCCTCGTTTACTAATGACGCGGATTCCGTCTATTTCTCCACCGTTGGCCAGCATCCCATAGATTCGGGCGATTCCCCGTGCATTGGCCTGGCCGTTTGCCGCCGCGATTTCCGCTTTGCGCCAGGCAGTGGAGCTGGCGTCCTTGAACGGGCGAATGTCCGGATTCATCAGGGCGATAGGGTAGAAGTCCGGCATTTTGGGCGAGGATTCCGGGATTTTTACGGGAACCCGGGCCCGGTTTGGGCCGATCATGTAACTGGTGCGCTCCATTTCCGAATCAGGCAGGCCGATGAAAAAATCAGCATTCAAGGGACCGGCCACTTTTTCCCGGAAATAGGTCCCCAGGGTTCTCCCGCTGATCCGCCGGATGATCTCGCCCGGGAAATATCCCCAGGTCACTGCGTGGTATCCGCACCCCTTTCCGGGTTCCCATAATGGTTTCTGACCGGCCAGGAGCGACACCATCTTTTCCCAATTATATAAATCTTCGATGGCCAGCTTTTGCCTAACGCCGCACAATCCGGCCTGGTGGGACAGCAATTGGGCCACAGTCACCTTTTCTTTGCCATTGGCACCAAACTCCGGCCAGTAATCCACGACGCTGTCGGAGTAGTCCAGTTTTCCCTCATCAGCAAGGATGGCCATTGCCAGGGAACCCATTCCCTTTGTAGTCGAGTAAACGTTGACCAGTGTATTTTCCGCCCATGGTCTGCTGCATTGGGCGTCGAGCCAGCCTCCCCAGATATCGACCGCCACACGGCCTCCAACCACAACGCTGCAGGCGGCTCCCACCTCATATCCCAGCCAGTTGGCTTTAAAGGCCTCCTTTACCTTATCAAACCCCGGAGCGATATAGCCTTTGATTTCCACACGCATGTTTTCTCCTCTTTAATAAGAAGTTGCTTTTTTATGAGAAAAGCATAAAGCAAAGAAAAGATGGGATCAAGGAGAAAATCAGGAAAAGGCAGGGAGACCAAAGGGGACATGTGAAGAAAAGGTGACTAGGAGTCTGTCGGACTTAAATGTTTTATAGTCAAAATTTTATTTAAGAAGAGAAAAATCTCTTGGTTAAATCTAAGTTTTATGGTAGAATATAAAACTAATTCAATAAGTTAAATTAACATTTTTTATAATTTTATGACCACACCAAGAGAGCCACATGAACCCTCCACGATTTAAGTGTTGTGACCGTGACACCCTATACCTTTTGCCTCCCTCTATCCACGATTGGCTTCCGGAAAATCATCTGGCCCGTTTTATTGTGGAGGTAGTAATCAAACTTGATTTAAGGCCTATTGAAAATGCGTACAATGGCCGGGGTTCCGATGCCTATTCTCCTGCTATGATGCTGGCCTTGCTTTTTTACGGTTATGCGACCGGGGTTTTCTCCAGCCGCAAACTGGAATTGGCCACCTATGAGTCGGTAGCTTTTCGTTATATTACCGCCAACCAGCATCCGGATCATGACACCATTGCTGGTTTCCGGAAACGTTTTTTGGAGGAATTAAAGCCGCTATTCACCCAAATCCTGATGATTGCCCAAACTATGGGTATAGTCAAGTTGGGCCAGGTGGCTTTAGACGGAACCAAAATCAAAGCCAATGCCTCCAAACATAAGGCCTTGAGTTGGGATCATGCCTGTAAACTGGAACAACAGATCCGGGCCGAGGTCGATGCGCTCTTACGTCAGGCCGAAGCAGCGGAACGAGAAGAGATTCCTGACGGGATGAACATCCCGGAGGAATTGGGTCGAAGAGAAAAACGCCTTCAGACTATTGACCTGGCCAAGCAAGAGATCGAACGTCGCGCTGCGGAGCGTTATGCCAAAGAACAAGAAATCTACGACCAGAAGAGGGCCGCCCGTAAAGCCAAAGAGCAAGAAAGTGGTAAAAAACCCAAGGGACGTAAACCTGAACCACCCGAGCCCGGTCCTAAAAAAAACGACCAAATGAATCTAACCGATGAAGACTCCCGGATTATGCCTGCTGCCGGAGGAACCTTTGAACAAGCTTACAACGCTCAAGCCGGCGTGGATCTGAATACCATGCTCATCGTAGAAAATCATGTCACTCAACAACCCAATGACAAGCAAGAAATTGAAAATACCTTGGGAAATCTGACTTCCTTACCAAACCAGTTAGGCACGGTTGACACATTAGTAGCCGACTCAGGCTATTTTAGCGAAACCAATCTGAATAAGTGTGAAGCCGAGCAGATCACCCCCTATATTGCTGTAAATCGTGAAGAACACAATATTCCCTTAGAAGAACGTTTTGCCCGGCCTGAACCTTTACCGGAAGATGCTGATGTGCTGACCCGAATGAAGCATCGGCTAAAAACACCCGAGGGCAAAAAGATATACGCCCAGCGGAAAAGCACGGTCGAACCGGTATTTGGCATCATCAAGGCCATCATGGGCTTTCGACAATTTTTCCTTCGAGGGTTAACAGCGGTCAGTGGTGAATGGAACTTAGTCTGCATGGCCTACAATTTAAAAAGAATGCATATCTTAGCCCATTAATAATAATGACCGAGCAATTGCAAGGAAAAATTGTCGAAAAAAGCTTGATATCTTTATTGTTGAACTAAAAACCCCTTTGATCCTCTAAGAAAAAATCCGATCCCTTTTGTATAATAATTATGAGTTTCAAGACCGACAAACTCCTAGGCTATTTCTAATCTAATGCTTAATTAGAGTCAGGGAGAGATCATTTTTCTTTATGTCTATGTAACTTCTTTTTCGCTGCAGGAGCTCATAGAGCAAGGCCAGGAAGGGTTTATCCCCTCTGGGATAGTTGGTCTTTATCGGCCCGGCAGCCCGCATGGATTCAATATACTCTATGGGTACGGCGGTCCGGAGCAGAAACTCGTCATCCGAGAGACCTTCTCCGAATTCATGCCGCATCTCCTCCAGAGAGGGTTGGACCGGCTTCCAATTTAATAATTCCTGGGTTCTTGGCAGATTCATGATTTTGTCTAACAGGGCCGGATCGATCCGGCCGAGCGGTTTGACCGCGTAATCCAAAACGACCTTCTGGATCACTTCATCAGAGATTGATCGGTAACGTTCTCCGGCCATAACATTCATGGTCGCCTGGGCCACGATATACTGGGAGGCCGGTGTGACCATAATCTGAAGAGGCTATTGAGAAACATTATAAAGACCAGTATGCAATACCTTTGATTGGATGAAAGAAGCGAATGGGTTTGTGGAGTGGTTAAGAAATATGGGGCTTACCGGTAGGCTACCGCCGTAAAATTCCAATCAATGAATTCCTCGTTCATGACAAAAATATCTTGACTTATAATGTTATAATGCTATAGCATAATAATTAAAAATCGGAGGTTGTTATGCTGGATAGCAAGGATATTAGCATGATTATTAAGGAACTCAGAAGTAAACTGAACTTCAGCCAGGAAGAATTAGCAGCAAAACTGGGCGTCTCCTTTGCCACGGTAAACCGTTGGGAAAACGAGAAGATAACACCTCGGGGAAAAGCCAAAGAGGCCATCATGAAGTTGATAGAAGAGTCGGGGCTCGACCAGGACACTTTGGAAACCACCGGTGATTCAGTCACCAATCATAATAAACGCCGCCGGAAATTATCCAAAGAAGATGTCCTCAGCACAAAATCCATGGAACAGATGCTCTGGAGCGCCGCCTGTTCCATTCGTGGGGAGAAGGACGCGCCGAAGTTCAAGGATTACATCCTGCCTCTCGTTTTTATCAAACGCCTATCCGATGTCTTCGAAGATGAAATCGAACGGCTGGCCGAGACTTATGGCGACCGGGAGACGGCGCTGACAATCATCGAGGCCGATCATCAACTGGTCCGCTTTTATATCTCCCCCGAAGCGCGCTGGGTGGTGGTCAGCGGTCGGGAAAAGTTCGACTGGCCTGAAGACCGCAAGCCCAAAACATTGGGCGAACAACTCACCATGACCGTCCGAGCCATCGCCAAGGCCAATCCTTCACTGACAGGGGTCATCGACATCGTGGATTATAATGAGACCCGCAACGGGGAACGGGAAATCAGCGATGCGGCCTTGTCCGGCGTGATCGAGACTCTGTCCGATCCACGCTACCGATTGGGACTGTATGATGTGGAGCCGGATTTCCTGGGCCGGGCCTATGAATATCTCCTTCGAAAATTTGCCGAAGGCCAGGGACAGAGCGCCGGTGAATTCTTCACGCCTACGGAAGTGGGGTGGCTGATGGCCTATATCCTGCGTCCCCGCCAGGGTGAAGAAGTCTATGATTATGCCTGCGGCTCCGCCGGATTGCTCATCAAGTGCGAACTGGCCCTCCAGGAACGTGAAATCAAAGTTCAGCGGCCTTTGAAACTCTATGGGCAGGAACTGACTGGTTCCAGCTACGCCATCGCCCGGATGAACATGGTCGTTCACGATATGGAGGGCGAAATTGTCCGCGGCAACTCTATGACCAATCCGAAATTCAAGGATTCCGATTCCAGCCTGAAGAAATTCGACATCGTTGTGGCCAATCCCATGTGGAACCAGCCCTTTGATCCGGTTGTTTATGAGAATGACCCCTTTGATCGTTTTGAATCCCAGGGAGGCGTCACCACCGGCAAGGCCGACTTCGCCTGGCTACAGCATACCGCCGCTTCGCTGAGTACCCACGGCCGCGCCGCCATCGTCCTTGACACGGGGGCCATCACGCGGGGCAGCGGCAGTAAGAGCGAAGACCGGGAAAAGAAAATCCGTCAGTGGTTTGTAGAACGCGATTGGATTGAAGGTGTCATCCTTCTGCCCGACAACCTTTTCTACAACACCCCCTCTGCCGGAATCATCATTTTCTTTAACAAGGCCAAACCAAAGACCCGGCAGGGAAAGATCATCCTGGTTAACGCCGGCCGGGAATTCAAGAAAGGCAGGCCAAAAAACTATATTCCTGATGAAAACATCCGCAAGATCGCCAATGCCTTTATCAAAGGGGAAGACGCCGATAAGTTCGTCAAGGTCATCACGACGGCGGAGGCCGCGGAAAATGATTTCAACCTGTCGCCGTCGAGATATGTAGATTTGAATGAAGGGGAAATCTACCGGCCGATACCAAGTATTCTGAAAGAACTGAAGGGACTGGAAAAGAAAGTTGAAATTGTCAACAATGATTTAGAAGTGATTTTCAAAAAAATGCACTTCAGGTGATAGAGAAAGAACTTTTTTTATGAAAATACTTATGAGTATGCCATCAGATTGGTCAAAAAAAACTATTGATTCTATTTGCCTTAAGACTGAGCAATGGATTCCAAGCAAAGACAAACGGGATTCTTTCCTCTATATTGACGTCTCCTCTGTTTCAAATAGTACCTATTCAATTAAAGACACTTCCCGGGTTAAAGCAGAAACTGCACCAGGTAGAGCACGTAAGATCGTGAAATGGCAGGACACGATTTTCGCAACAATTAGACCATCCCTCAAAAGAGTGGCATTCATAACACAAGAATACGAAGATCAGATTGCGTCAACGGCATTCTGTGTTATTAGGCCGAATCAGAAACAAGCTACGCCATTATATGTTTATTTCTTCTTACTTTCTGACTTCTTAAATAGTGAAATTACTGGTTTACAGCATGGAGCCAGTTATCCTGCGGTTACGGATAAAGATGTTTTGAATCAAACTATTTCCCTCCCTCCTCTTACAGAGCAGCAAAAAATAGCCGCCATTCTTTTCAAGATTCAAAAAGCGATTGAGATTCAGGAATCCATTATCGAGAAGACGCAGGAACTGAAAAAATCCACCCTGTACCATGTCTTTACACATGGCCTGCGTGGAGAACAGTTAAAAGAAACAGAGATCGGGCCAATACCGGAAAGTTGGGACGTTGTACCGATAGGGAAAGTATATGATTTTACCAAAAAACCTAAAGAGATAATATACACTAACTATGATCACTTACCTTTCATTGCAATGGATTTGATACCCATTGGCTTGCCAAATTCAGGCAAGTTCAAATTCAAGAAATCAACAGAAATTTCAAGCGGGACATATGTCGAAGATGGCGACATTCTTTTATCGAAAATCACTCCCTGTTTTGAAAACGGGAAACAATGTATCGTTACTGGACTACCTGATGGATTTGGAATTGCGTCAACGGAAGTAATCCCGATCAAGGAGAAACCGGGAATAAGCGACAAATATTTATTATATTACCATCTCTTAAAAGATGATGTCCGTAAACTGATCGCTGGTAAAATGGAAGGTGCGACAGGACGGCAGAGGGTTCCTGTGAATCTTTTACAGAAATTTATGATCCCGTTCCCTTCGTTAACTGAGCAGCAAGAGATGGCAGAATTATTTTTGTCTATCGACCAGAAGAACGAGCTCCACACTGCTAAGAAATCCTCCCTGCAAGATCTCTTCAAAACCATGCTGAACAAACTGATGACGGGCGAGATTCGGGTGAAGGATCTGGATATGGATGTAACCGAGGTAGGTGCATGAAAGAAGAGCCCAAAGGAGAAATCGTCATCTATCAAACTGACGATGGCAAAGCTGCCCTGGAAGTCAACCTGCGAGGAGAGACACTGTGGTTAAATCAAAGCCACATGTCCCTCCTGTTTGACAGGGACCGGTCTGTTATCACAAAGCACTTGAGCAATATATTCAAGAGCGGGGAATTGGATAAGAAAAGCAATGTGCAAAAAATGCACGTTGCTGGTTCCGACAAACCGGTAGTTTACTATAATCTGGATGTCATTATTTCACTTGGTTATCGTGTGAACTCAAGACGCGGCACCCAGTTCCGCATCTGGGCTTCCCAGGTCCTCAAAGATCATATCCTGAAGGGTTATTCCATCAATGAAAAGCGGCTGCGGGAGCAGAACGCCCGCCTCCTCGAATTGCAAAAGACAGTCAGCCTCTTGCAGCGAGTCATGGAAGGCCGGGAGCTGGCCCGCGATGAAGCCACTGGGCTTCTCCAGGTGATTACGGATTACTCCTATGCCCTATCGCTCCTGGATCAGTACGATCACCAGCAGTTAAAAATCAGAGGTACCACGAAAAAAATCCCTTTTGCCCTGACCTACGAAGCGGCGCGGAGAGCCATCGACAAACTTGGGGAGCAATCGAGGAAAAAAGGACAATCCGTGGTATTATTCGGGCGGGAAAAGGATCAATCGTTTCAAAGTTCCCTGGGCGCCATCTACCAGACCTTTGACGGCAAAGAGGTCTATCCCAGCATTGAAGAGAAGGCGGCCCACCTCCTCTATTTCGTGATCAAGAATCATTCTTTTATCGACGGCAACAAGCGGATAGGTGCTTTCCTGTTTATCTGGTTTCTGGATGCCGGAGGCATTCTGTACGCCGAGGACGGCCGCAAGCGAATAGGCGACAATGCCCTTGTAGCTCTGACCCTCATGATTGCAGAGAGTCGGTCCGAAGACAAAGACATCATCATCAAGGTCATCGTGAACCTGATCAACAGTGATAACATATGAGCAGGACGAAATCATGACCCCGACCATAGGTACCGAAAAAAAGACCGTCCAGGATCCGATCATCAAATATGCGGAAGAGATAGACTGGAAAATCGTCCCAAAGGAGGACGCCCTTCCCCTGCGAAAAGGGGAAAGCGGAACGCTGTTCTATCGGATTCTCGAAGAAAAACTGCTGGAACTGAATGAAGGGTTAGTGAATCGGGAAAATGTGGATGAAATCATTCACCGCATGGAAGCCGTCCGGAGCAATATCGAGGGGAATGCGGAAATTCTGTCCTGGCTCCGGGGGGAGCAGGCCATTTACGATGAAAAGGAAAAGCGGCGTCGCAACGTGACCGTCGTTGATTTCGCCCGTGCTGATCGCAACCTTTTCCAGGTGACTGACGAATGGCAGTACACGAATGGCCGGGAAACAAACCGGGCGGACCTCATGTTTCTCATCAACGGGATTCCTGTGGTTATTGTGGAAACCAAGGGCGCCAAAAAGGCCAACGGCATGGAAGAGGCCCTTATCCAGATTCGGCGGTATCACCGGGAGGCCCCGGAGATGCTTACTTCCCCGCAGGTCTTCGATATGACTCATCTGGTCGATTTTTTCTATGGCCCCACCTGGAATCTGAGCCGGAAGAATATCTTCAACTGGAAGGAAGAGGAAAAGGGAAATTTTGAAAAGAAGGTAAAGCGCTTTTTTGATCGGGAGCGTTTCCTTAAAATGCTGAAGGAATGGATTTTGTTCTATGTTAAAGATGACGAACTCCAGAAAACGATCCTCCGCCAGCACCAGACCCGGGCGATCGAGAAAATCGTTCAGCGCTGCGCCGATGAAAGCAAAAAAACAGGTCTGATATGGCATACCCAGGGATCGGGCAAGACCTTCACGATGATCACAGCGGCCGAACAGATTCTGGAAGATAAGGACGTCTTCGGGAAGGCAACGGTGATCCTGATGATCGACCGCAATGAACTGGAAGGACAACTTTCCGGTTGGGTGGAGCGGATTCTTGGGGAGATGCAATCCCAGGCCATTAGCATCGAGCAGGCCACCAGCAAGGTTCGCCTGCGGCAACTCCTCAAGGCGGACTTTCGGGGACTGATTATTTCCATGATCCATAAGTTTGACCGGATCCCCAAGAACATCTGTACCCGCCCCAACGTCATTGTCATGCTCGATGAGGCCCACCGGTCTGTCGGGGGAGACCTGGGCAACTTCCTGCTCGCCGCACTTCCGCAGGCGACACTGATCGGGTTTACGGGCACGCCCATTGACAAAACGGCCTACGGCAAGGGGACCTTTAAAATATTCGGGAAAGAAGACGACAAAGGCTACCTGGATAAATATTCCGTTGCCGAATCCATCGAGGACGGCACGACGCTTCCCCTCAACTATATGCTGGCCCCCAATGAAATTCGCGTACCCCGGGAGGAACTGGAAAGAGAATTTTTGGGCCTGGTCGAGGCGGAAGGGGTCAGCGATGTGGAGGAGTTGAATAAGATCCTCGACCGGGCGGTAAAACTCAAGACCTTTCTAAAGTCGGCGGAGCGTGTGGAGAAGGTAGCGGCCTTCGTTGCCCGACACTTCCGTGAAAATGTTGAGCCCCTTGGCTACAAAGCCTTTGTGGTCGGTGTGGACCGCGAGGCTTGCGCTCTCTACAAAAAAGCCCTCGACAAGCTCCTGCCAGGGGAATATTCAACGGCTATTTATACAGCCGCCCATAATGACAGCGAAAAATATCCCCTGGTCCACAAATACCAGCGGACGGTGGAAGAAGAGAAGAAGGCCAGAAAGCTGTTTCCGAAGTCCGAGGCCCTGCCGAAGATCTTCATCGTCACGGATAAACTCCTCACCGGATTTGACGCCCCCATTCTGTATTGCCTGTACTTAGACAAACCCATGCGCGACCATGTTCTTCTTCAGGCCATCGCCCGGGTCAACCGGCCCTACGAGGAAGAAGGAGACATCAAGAAACCCTGCGGCCTGGTGGTTGATTTCGTCGGTATCTTCGAAAAACTGGAAAAAGCGCTGGCCTTCGATTCCGATGTCGTCAGCGGGGTGATTAACAATCTGGATGTCCTATTAGCGCGCTTTGTGGAATTGATGACGGGACAGGCCCGCCCGTACCTCGAACTGACCCACGGCAAAGTCGATGATAAAATGGTCGAAAGGGCCATAGACGCCTTTGTAGATCAGGGCCAGAGAGAGGAATTTTATAAGCTTTTCAAAGAACTGGAAACGCTGTACGAGATACTGTCTCCCTCCCCCGATCTTCGGGACTATATCGAAGACTTCGGCCTCCTCTCGATCCTCTATCAGATCGTCCGCAACGCCTTCCGAAAAAAAACGGGGTTTTACTACGACATCGCCAAAAAGACAGAACAACTGGTCCGGGAGAAGGCGACGACCTTCGGTCTGGAGACCGCAACTCCGACGGTCAAGATCGACGGGACGACCTTGAAGGCGCTGAAAGGCAGCAAAACATCAAACAACACCAAGGTGATCAATCTCATCAACAGCATCATCAAGACAGCGACGGATGAAGGCGACGACAGTCCCTATCTGAAACCCATTGGTGAACGGGCGGAAGCCATTCAGGAGGCTTTCGATGATCGGCAGGTAACGGCGCTCGAAGCGCTGAAAAAGGTTGAGGCGCTGATCAATGAGATTCTCGAAGCCCGGAGGGAGCAGGAAAAGACGGGTTTCGACATCAACACCTTTACGATTTACTGGCTCCTCAAAAAGGAAAAGGTGAAGTGGTTTGACAGCCTTGCCCCGATTGTCAATAACGCCTTTCTCCGCTTCCCGAATTTCAAAGACAACATTGCCGAACTGAGGCAGCTTAAAGCGGAATTATACAAGCTGATGCTCCCCGTCGTCGGCAAGGAATTGATGCTGGGCATTGTTGAAAAGCTCTTGAAACTGGATCGTAAATGATGGGCACGTTGACAGGCAAAACGATAGGCTTGAGAACAAAAAAGCAATTAAAGGCCGAAATTGCCCGCTGGGCCGTTGTCATGAAAGTGAAACCGGGGCAAATTTGCATACAGAGGATGACGAAAAAGTGGGCCTCCTGCTCAAGCAAGGGACGGGTCTGTTTCAGTGCCGATCTTCTTCAGGAATCAAGAACATTCCAGGAATATGTCATCGTCCACGAACTCCTCCACCTCCAGGTGCCCAATCATGGCAAGCTCTTCAAAAGTCTTATGAATGCTTATCTGCCGGGATGGGAGATGATTTTGGAGGAAAGAAACGGAAGCAATTCGAGAAGCTTTTAAACGTGGGGAATTCTTGGGATGTAAAGTTATCTTTTTTCGGGATTCATAGAACGAGTATCCTGAAGAATCCTGTAATATTAAATCAGGGGAGGGACTGACATGGCGGTACCGGTGCACAATCCGACAGGGTCGATTTGGCGTGTTTGGGATCTTCATTTCCACACACCTTCCTCGTATGATTACAAGGAAAAGAGTGCCAAAAATGAGGATTTAATCCTTACGCTTGTGAGTGCTGGGGTATCGGTTGTTGCGATAACAGACCATCATACAATTGATGTCCAGAGGATCAGAGAGCTACAGGTTCTCGGAAAAGATCAATTGGTAGTTCTACCAGGGATAGAGGTTCGCACGGAACTTGGAGGAAAAGATAGTGTTCATTTGGTTGCTGTCTTCCCAGAGGATTGCGAAATAGATAACATTTGGGACAAACTCAGGGTCAACCATAACCTAATACAACAAATAGCAGCTCGCGGGGATGATAGCGTTTATGTTGATTTTAGGGAGTTCGCAGATGATGTCCATAAGCTAAATGGTCTGACTATCATTCATGCGGGAACTAAGACTAACAGCATCGAGGAAATAGCCAATTCATCTGCCTTCAAAATGGCCTTAAAGACCGACTTGGCACGAGAAGCTTCAGATATATTCGAAATTGCTAATGCCAAGAATATTTCCAGTTATGTCGATATCGTCTTCCCGACCATTGGTAAGGAATTGCCATTGATCTTTTGTTCAGATTCACACCGTCTTTCCGATTACTCGGCTCCACCATGTTGGATAAAGGCTGACCCAACTTTCTATGGGTTGCGTCAAGTGCTTTATGACCCATTTGATAGGGTCCAGCTATCAAACCCTCCGGAAAGTTTGATTAGAGTTTCACAAAACAAAACAAAGTACATCAAGTCCGTTTCTTTCGTCAAAGTTGAAGGCTCGGATCTGACCGAGGCCTGGTTTGAGGATATCTCTGTGCCCCTGAACCCGGGACTTATCGCGGTCATCGGTAACAAGGGGAGCGGCAAGAGCGCCCTTGCTGAAACTATCGGTTTACTGGGAGGTTGCAGACATAGAGAGGAATTCTCGTTTCTGCACAGAGAACGTTTCCTGAACGGACGGAACCCGAAGGGTTCGCATTTCAGGGCTACGCTTAATTGGCTGGACGGAACCGCAATCGTACTTAAACTTAACGAATCGAACGATAAGCTTGAGGAACGAGTCCGGTACATCCCACAGAACTACCTTGAGACAATATGTAACGCCCTGCAGATGACAGGCGATAATGAGTTCGGCATGCAGTTGGAGCACGTCATCCTATCCCACGTCCCCCTGGCAGAACGATCCGGACATGAAACTCTTCAGTCTCTCATCGACTATCGCACGGCTGAGATTGAGGTCAGTCTCAAAATCTCGCGGCAGAAAGTGCTGGATCTAAATACCAGTATAGTTGAGATCGAACAAAAGCTTAGTCCAAATCATAAAGCCGTGTTACAGCAGGGTCTCGAATCAAAACAGAATGACCTCAGAGTGCTTAATGATGCAAGGCCAAAGCCGGTCTCGAAGCCCTCTGATGACTCTGGCATATCCATCGAGATGAAGGAGAAAATGGAAGAAGCTAAGCGCCTGGGCGACGAGGTTTCTGGTTTGGAGGACCTTGTAAGAAATAATGATCTCGACCAGATAAAGGAGAAGCAGGCGACTATTTCGTGTACAAAACTTTTGCAGGCAATTACAAACTTTGAGACTCAATACGAAGATCTACGAGCGATTTGGGAAAAAGAGGGTATTACTGCCGGGGTTGATATGGCCGATGTTGTGCAAGTCACATTGAACCGAGCTCCTCTTGATGATCGCCTCAAAGCTTCAGGTGATTCCCTAAAGGTCTTGCAGGAAGACATGGATCTCTCGAAAGAAGGTTCCCTTGCCTTTCGACTTGTTAAGGCGACAGAAACGCTTAAGACATTGCGTGGCGAACTGACGGCCCCGGAGCAGGTATACCAAAAGTACTTGGAAGAAGATAAGACATGGGTGGAGAAGCAGAAGCAAGTCCTCGGTGACAAGGATACCCCTCAGACTATAGAGTGGTACAAAAAGCAGATTGAAGAGCTTCTGTTGCTGCCGAAACAGCTAAAAGAGCTTCAGGATAGGCGTGCCGAGATGGTAGGTATGGTATTCTCAAGCATTGAGAAATGGAGGAACGTATACAAAGAGGCATATGGCCCGGTTCAGACGTATATTGATGAACATGCGCCGCTCTCTGAGAAGATTCAGTTTGAGTTCTCGGCCTCCATTACTGATATCGGCCTAAGCAAGGCCTTCTTCGAAATCGTCCATCAGGGTCGTCGGGGGTCATTCTGCCGCGATGGAGAAGCAATTTTGAGGAAACTATTGGAGGATGCCGATTTAAGGTCATCTGAAGGAGTCCTTTCGTTTATTGAAGAATTGCTTGATCACCTCAAGGTCGATAAGCGGCCGAGCGGGGGCGATGCTGTCTCTTTAGAAGATCAGCTCAAGGATGGTAAATCACGAATAGACATTTACAATCTCCTGTTTTCACTGGACTACTTACGGCCGACATATTCGCTTCGGTGGTCCGGCAAAGATCTGGAGCAACTCTCGCCGGGAGAGAAGGGTACCCTGCTCCTTGTTTTCTATCTGTTGATTGACAAGGACACCGGACCACTATTGATAGACCAACCAGAGGAGAACCTTGACAATCAGACGGTTTTTGGAGTCCTGGTTCCTTGCATCAATGAAGCCCGACATCGACGGCAGATTGTGCTCGTTACGCATAACCCAAACTTAGCTATCGTATGCGATGCAGATCAGATTATTAGAGCGAGATTAGATGTGGACGGCCGCTGTCAGCTTTCTTATGATTCAGGTGCCATAGAGAATCCCATCATGAGTGCGGCTGTGGTTGATGTTCTTGAGGGAACCAAGCCGGCTTTCGAAAAACGAGAACACAAGTATGTCGCCGCAATGCCAGACTGGAAAGTATAATCAATATGTTTGGCCATAGGATTTGTGATCGTATTCAGGAATTGCGGTAGATATGGTATAATTCCCATTGTCAGCATCTTTCAAACCATCATCACTGATCAAACTTGCATATTCCCAAGAATAAGGTGCTGGATATCAGCATCAACCACAAATCTCGATTTAATAATCGAGGAGATAAATCATGAAGATTTTACACACCTCCGACTGGCACCTTGGCCGCGCCCTGTACGGCCGCAAGCGATACGAAGAATACGAAGCCTTTCTTGATTGGCTGGCGGCTTTCATCGAGAGCGAAGACATTGACGTGCTTCTGGTGGCCGGTGATGTTTTTGATAACAGCACGCCCAGCAACTATGCCCAGGAATTGTATTACCGTTTTCTTTGCCGTGTGGCCGCCTCGCCCAGACGCCATATTGTGGTCACGGCGGGAAATCACGACTCGCCTTCCTTTTTGAACGCCCCCCGGGAACTTCTGAAATTTCTCAACATCCATGTGGTGGGGTGTGCTTCCGCGTCACCCGAAGATGAGGTGATCGTGATTGACGGGCCGGATCATGAACCCCTGCTCATCGTCTGCGCCATCCCCTATCTCCGGGACCGCGATATCCGCACCGCCGAGGCGGGAGAGAGTCTGGAGGACAAGGAGAGGAAAATCATTGATGGGATCAGAACTCATTACCGCAGGGTGTATGATACGGCCGAAGAAAAACGCTTCGCGTTGGGGAAAACCGTTCCTATCATCGCCATGGGGCATCTCTATACGGCAGGCGGCCAGACGGTTGACGGCGACGGGGTGCGTGAACTGTATATCGGTTCTCTCCTGAAGGTCGGCACGGATGTGTTTCCTGAATACATTGATTACCTTGCTCTGGGCCATCTTCATATACCGCAGACGGTGGGCGGATCGGATTTTATCCGTTATTCCGGTTCGCCACTGCCGATCGGCTTCGGGGAAGCTTCCCAGGAAAAAATCGTGATTCTTGTTGAGTTTTCAGACGAGGCGCCTAAGGTGGCCAATATTCCCATACCCAGTTTTCAGGAGTTGAAGACCCTGCGGGGAGATTGGCAGACCATTGCCCGGGACATCGATGCGTTGAAGTCCCGGGAGAGCAAGGCCTGGATTGAGATCATCTATGAAGGAGACGAGGTTGCCGGTGATTTGCGCATGCGCCTGGATGAGGCGGTCCAAGGGGGCGGACTGGAGATCCTTCGCGTCAAGAACAACCGGGTACTGGAACGCGCCCTGAGCGGCATGGCTACAGACGAAACGCTCGATGATCTCGACGTCACGGACGTTTTCAATCGCTGTCTCGAATCGCATGAAATCCCTGAAGACCAGCGACCGGCGCTTTTGAATTCCTATCGGGAAATCATGGTCGCCATCAACGAGCAAGATTCAATGTTCGAGTAGGAGAAGGCGGCATGAGGATAATCGGCGTTCGATTCAAAAACCTGAATTCGCTGGTGGGAGAATGGCAGGTCGATTTCACCCACCCGGATTATTCGGCTGAAGGCCTATTCGCCATCACCGGCCCCACCGGAGCAGGCAAGACGACCATCATGGACGCCATCTGTCTCGCCCTTTACGGCAGCACGCCCCGTCTCGGTAAAATCACTAAAAACAGCAACGAAATCATGTCGCGCCAGAAAGGGGAATGCTTTGCGGAGGTGACCTTCGAGACCCAGAAGGGCCGTTATCGTTGCCACTGGAGCCAGCACCGAGCCCGAAAAAAGCCGGAAGGTGAGTTACAACAGGCCAGGCATGAAATAGCGGACACGGATACCGACAGGGTCCTGGAATCCAAGATAAACCAGGTTGGTGAATTCATTGAGAAGGTGACAGGAATGGATTTCGAGCGCTTCACCCGTTCGATGCTCCTTGCTCAGGGTGGATTCGCGGTATTTCTCCAGGCCGATCCCAATGAGCGGGCGCCCATTCTTGAGCAGATTACCGGCACGGAAATCTACAGCCGGATCTCCGTGAAAGTTCACGAGCGCCGCACGGAGGAGAACAATAGACTTGAGATGCTGCAGGCCGAACTAAAAGGGATCCAGGTCTTGAACGAAGACGAAGAGAAGGGCTTGCAGGCTGGTCTGATAGAAAAGCAGCGGCAGGAAACCGAACGTACCGGGAAACTGGAGGAAATGGGAAAGGCCCTGTCCTGGATCGAGGGGATGGTTGCCTTGAAGAAAGAACTGGAAGAACTGGATAGGAAACAGCAGGAATTCGAGCTGCGCTGTCAGGTCTTTGCCCCGGAATCCAAAAAGCTGGAAAAATCCCGGAAGGCTCTCGTGCTGGAAGGGGATTATCGGGGGCTATCGGCTTTGCGGGAGTTGCAGGAAAGTGAGATAAAGGAACTCCATGGCGCAGTTGCCCGGCTGCCTGATAAGGAGAAGTCCGGCGCAGAAGCAATCGCCTTAAGACAGACAGCAGAGATTTTACTTCATAAGTCGCGAGCCAGGCAGATGTCGGAAGGGGAGGTCATCAGAAAGGTGCGTGACCTCGATGTCCGGTTGGGTGAACAGAAAAAGCAACTCGCCGAAAAAGACAAGGCCATTGGAGAAATCGAGAAACAAGGGGAAGGCTACAAGACCGTTATTAAAAGTGATGAAGAAGGTCTGAAGAAGGCTCAGGCTGTTCTTGAAGCTATCGATGAATACCGGTCGAAACATGCCGACGATGCCGCCTTGGTGACAAACCTCGGCGCCATTGAGAGGCGATTTGCCTTGCTTCGGGAGGTTGAGTCAAAGCGTGTAAAGGCAGGGGATGAACTTTCCGCGACAGCCGGGAAAAAGGAAATCGCCCTTGCGGACTACGCCAAGAGGGAAGCCGCTCATAAGAAATCCCATCGGGCCTTTGAAAAAAGTCAGAACGACCTGAAGACCCTGACGGATGAAATCACGACCATCCTCCAGGGGCGCGACATCGGCCTTTGGCGTAGTGAAGCAGATGCCTTAAAAGACCGTGAACGTCTTTTAATCCTGACAGGTGAAACTTTTGAACGGATTAACCGGACTTCAAAAGCGCTGAACACCCTGAAGACGAATTGGGAGGCATTAAACGCCGATTGCGCCAGGATCCTCAACGAGATCAAATCCTGCACCGATCAAAAAACCAGTCTGGAAAAAGATATGGCCTCCCGGGAAATGCAGGTTTCGCTCCTCAGCCGTATCCGCGACCTTGAGGAAGAAAGGAAATGTCTTGAGGACGGCCAACCCTGCCCGCTGTGCGGTGCGACCGAGCACCCCTATGCAGTGGGGAATGTCCCGGTCTTGACCGAAGCGGAGGCGGAGCTTCGGAAAACGAAGGATGAATTCAAAAAGGTGTCTAATCATCTGAACAAGCTGGAAAACGACCAGGTGAAGACAGCCACGAAAATCCAGCATACAGAAAAAGAACTGGCGGAAAAACAGGCGGCGCTGGACGCCGATGAAAAACAGTGGGCCGACGCCTTATTGAGGCTGAAAATAGAAGTTTCACAAAATGAGCGCGAAGGGAAGATTCGCGAGGAGATAGCCGGCGTGCAGGCGAAGATTGCCGGAACAACGGGTATAGTCGCCCTGTTCGAAGAGAAAAGTCGCCAGGAAAAGTCGGCACAGACGGCCCTGGAAAAAAAAAGGAAGACCTTTGACGAAGCAGGGGAGGCCTTGCAGGAGGCCAGACACCACCTGGAGATAGCCGGTCGTGATCACGAACGACTAAGCAAAGATTGCACCCTTCTGGCGGAGGAGACTGAGAAGGCCCGCATTGCCGCCCTGGCAGATGTTGAATCTTTCGGGATCAGCGGAATTTCCTTGGATAGCCTTGACGCCTTATGGCAAGACCTGACCGGGCGCAAAGATGCCTGGCAGGCCAAGGAGGCTGGAAAAGCCACCCAGGAGAAACAGATCAATAAACTGAAAGCGGGGATCGAGAAGTATCAGGCCCTGCTGCGCAGCCTGGAAGAAGACCTGGGGGCAAGACGCCAGGATCGAGACGGTCTGAAAGAGGAGTATGAATTTCTGAGCGCTTCCCGCCGGGAACTATTCGATGAAAAGAACACCGACCATGAGGAAAAGCGGCTGGCGGAAGAGGTGGACAAGGCGGGCAGGGTCCTGGAAGATGCCCGCGAAGACAACGGAATAATTGAAAAAGAAATCAGTGCCCTGAAAGAGAAAATCGCTTCCTGGCAAGGGAAAACGGATCATAGGGCCGTGGAACTGGCACAGGCCGAAAAGCAATGGGGGGAGAGGCTCAAAAGGACAGGGTTCGAGAATGAGGCGGAATATTTGTCGTCACGCCTGAGTGAAGAAGAGCGGGAAATCCTCGCTGAAAAAGAAAGATCCTTGATCAAGGAAAAAACGGAACTGGATGCCCGTCGGAAGGATAGATCGAAGGCCCTGGCTGCGGAGCGCGAGAAAAATCTGACGGAAGAATCCGCTGAAACGCTGAAGGAAAACATTCGCGCCGGTGACGCCGATCTGAAACAGATTATGGTTGATATTGGAGGAATCAAGAAGATCTTGAGTGAAGATGAAAAACAAAGGGAGAACCAAAAAGAGCGCCTAAAAAACATTGACGCTCAGAAAAGGGAATGTTCACGATGGGATAACCTGCATCAGCTCATCGGTTCTGCCGACGGGAAGAAATTCCGGAATTTTGCCCAGGGGCTGACCTTTGAGATGATGACCGCTCATGCCAACCAGCAGCTCCGGAAGATGACGGATCGCTATCTCCTCATCCGCGACACCGCCCAACCCTTGGAACTGAATGTCATCGACAACTACCAGGCAGGTGAGATCCGTTCCACCAAGAATCTCTCCGGCGGGGAAAGCTTTATCGTGAGCCTTGCCCTGGCGCTTGGCCTTTCTCAGATGGCCAGCCGGAATGTCCGGGTTGACTCCCTCTTTCTCGATGAGGGATTCGGCACCCTTGATGAAGATGCCCTCGAAACGGCCTTGGAAACACTGGCGGGACTGCGGCAGGACGGCAAGCTTATCGGCGTTATATCCCATGTCACGGCACTCAAGGAACGTATCGGCGCTCAAATAGAGGTAATCCCTGAGACGGGCGGCCGTAGCAGCCTGTCTGGCCCAGGATGCCGGAAGATTTGATTGGACTGATCCTATGAGGGCAATTCGGAGATAGAAACCTAAAGATAAATTAAGCAAGAAGGAGCCAGGACAATACTCACTGACTTCGGCCAATCTATTTGAAAAATTATAGGCCTAACAGGAACCAAAAAGAAATTTAGGAGCGATTCATATGACTGAAGATATCTACTCTTTCTGCCCTATTTGCGGCTCTCACTGTTCCTTAGTGGTTACGGTCAAAGACGGGAAGGCCGTGGATGTAAGGGGAGCCGGAGAGTTGGGATTCCAGGTGACCACCTGTTCTATCCGCAAAGGCGAGGGCCATATCCTGGGCATACTCAATGCCCCCGACCGGCTAAAATACCCGCTCAAACGGAAGGGAGCCAGGGGCGAAGGTAAATGGGAGCGGATTACCTGGGACGAAGCTTTAGATACCATGACCAAGACGATCATGGATATCAGGGAAAAGTATGGTCCCGAGTATTTCGCCATATTGCTTGGCGAACCCAAAGGAATGGAGTTTCATTTCGCGCAGCGTTTCGGCACGGCCTATGGCACGCCGAACGTGTTCACGCCGGGATGCTACTGCGGTTGGCAGACGGGAATGGCCACTCAAATGACTTTTGGCCCGGTGTTCCTGTGGGCCAGGCCGGAATCCAAGCCCAAAATCATTATGATCTGGGGCAGCAACCCCGCCCATGTGGGGGGGACCATGATCGGCTTAACCAGAAACGACATCATCCGCTCTGTGGCCGAAGGCTGTAAGCTGGTGATCGTGGACCCCCGTAATATAGAAATCTGGCCGGAAAAGGGCATGCGGGCCTCTGATGCGGATCACTGGCTGAAGCTCAGGCCAAACAGCGACGGCATTCTGGCCATGGGCATGATCAAAGTCATCATCGAGGAGGAACTGTACCATAAGGAGTTCGTAAGGGACTGGTGCGTCGGTTTCGAGGAACTGCGCGCGGAAATGAAGAATTTCACCCTGGAGGATGTTGAAAAATATTCCTGGATACCCAAGGAACAGGTCAGGGAGGTGGCCAGGTTATATGCCACGAACGTGCCCGGCGTCATCGGCTGGGGCAATGCCCTCGAAAACCATGGCCGGTCTCTTCAACAATGCCGGGCCATCTCTATTTTGCGGGCCCTGACGGCCAATGTGAAAACCCCCTGGGGCGGCTATGCTGAACTCATACCGGCAAATTATGGCCCTCCGGGCAAGTTTATCTTTGGAGGGGCGGTAAAAGAGAGGGCCAGGGAATTCCCCAGATCTCCGGAGAGGGCCATCAGTGATTTCAAGCTGGGGCTCAAGAGCGCCTTCATTCCCACTCAGATGCTGATCAAGACCCTCCTGGAAGGAAAACCCTATGTCCCTAAGGCCGCCTGGATCATTCTAAATAACCCTCTGCTCACCTTCCCCGATTCTAAGGCAACCAAGCGCGCCTTCCTGAAGCTGGAGCATATCTTTGTCAATGAGGTATTTCATACCCCCATGACCGAGATTGCCGATCTCGTCCTGCCGGCCGCCTGGATGATGGAACATGACACCTGCTCCTTTTGGCCCGGATGGCTGGGAAAAATAAAATCGAGTCCCAAGATTGTGGCCCCACCGGGTGAAGCCTGGTCGGATATGAAGATTGTGAACGAACTGGCCAAGAGGTGCGGGTATGAAAAGTACTTCTGGGAAACGGAGGAAGGCGGTTTGGATGAATTCCTGAAACCTTCGGGATATTCCTGGAACCAGTTCCGCGATCACGTGGGGTGCCTGGAATCAGGTTTCAACTATTCTCCGGACACCATTGTTCCCTTCCCCACCCCTTCAGGAAAAGTGGAATTATTTTCCTCCATGGCCGTGGCCATGGATTACACCGGGGTCCCGACCTTCAAAGACCTCCTGGATGTCTTTACCGATCGGTTTGAACTGACACCGGAATACCCTTTGGTCATGACGAATTACAAAAGCGAGGTCTTCTTCCTCTCCGGATACAGAAACGTTAAAGAGCTCCTGGCGAAGTCCCCT
Source organism: uncultured delta proteobacterium (assembly GCA_963790475.1). GTDB lineage: Bacteria > Desulfobacterota > RBG-13-43-22 > RBG-13-43-22 > RBG-13-43-22 > RBG-13-43-22. The sequence goes on from CAWBOS010000006.1 coordinate 445,100, forward strand.
CCCCCCACGGCCTTTATGAATACCGAAGCGGCCGCGAATCTCGGACTGCAGGACGGGGACTGGATCTGGATTGAAAGCCCGCGGGGCAGAATAAAGCACATGCTTATGACCGAACCCTCCTTAGACCCGAGGGTGGTGAACACCGAATTCGGATGGGGCGGCACGGAAGAGTACAAGGACTGTAATATAAACGTGTTGACGGACTATCGGCCCCCCTATGACCCGGGAATGGGAACAGCGACCCTTCGCGGATATCCCTGCAAGGTTTACAAGGCCCGGAGAAAAAAAATAAGGAGAAGGATATAATGCAAAAGAAGTTAAAGAAAAAAGATTTTAAAAAATTCTTCGGGGACCTTAAAAAAGGTTACAAAATATTCGCTCCTACCAAAAAAGGGACCATCACGACTTACAACTTCGGGACCTTTGACTATGTCGATGATATTAAATGGTTGAGCTTGGACAGGAATCCGATTTCCTCCCCCAAAAAACTATTCCTCCCGGATGGGGAGGCCCTCTTCAAATTCGAGAAAATGGGCCATGATGTAATCGTTAGAGAAGGGGAGCCGGAATGGAAGGAGAAACGAGTCCTTCTGGGAGTGAGACCCTGCGACCTCGCAGCCATGGCCAAATTCGATAAGGTCTTCAATGAGGCCTATGATGACCCTCTTTACCGGGAAAGGAGAAAGAATACCCTCATCATCGGTATGACCTGCAATGAAAAGACCGATGACTCCTGCTTCTGCACGGTGACCGAGTCCGGGCCGGATATGGATTCGGGTTATGACCTGCTCATGACCGATGTCGGTGACAGCTATTTTTTCCAATCAGGCAGCCAAGAGGGGGAACTCTTACTGAAAAAGAGCTACTTCAAGGATGTGTTACCCGAGGATGTGGAAGCGCGGGGCCAAAGGATAGCAGAACTAAAAAAGGATTTGGAATCCAGGAACAAACTCGATCTCACCAATATAAAAGAGACGCTGGGCAAAGCCTATGGCAGCCCGATATGGGACAAATACGGGAAGCGATGTGTGACTTGCGGGGCCTGCAATATGGTCTGCCCGACCTGTCACTGTTTCACCATCCTCGATAAGGCCAATGTGGGCAAAACCGAAGGTAAGAGAGTCCGCATTTGGGATTCCTGTCACTACGAGAAATTTGCCAAAATGGCCGGAGGATTCGATATCAGGCCGGAAAAAGTATCAAGGCTCAAACACCGGCTGTACGACAAATTCTATTATCCCTTTATCACCTATGGAGAGGGGTTCTGCGTGGGTTGCGGACGATGTATCCGGCATTGTCAAAGTGAAATAGATATCCGTGAGGCCTTAAGAGAGGTGGGCAATGAGTAATCCCTACATACCCCAATTGGCTTTGATCAAAGAGATTACCGAAGAAAGCGCGAACATTCGGACTTTTACCGTCTCCTTCAAGGATAAAACCTCGTTCGACCCGCAGCCGGGACAGTTCATTGAGCTCTCCCTGTTTGGTTACGGCGAATTTCCGGTGAGCATTGCCGGGGTCATCGATCCGGCGGCCGGGATCTTCCAGACAACGATCCGGCGCATGGGAGGAGTCACTGAGGGCATCGCTGATCTAAAGGTGAACTCGACGGTAGGGGTCAGGGGACCTTTCGGCAAAGGATACCCGCTGGGAAAAATGGACGGCAAGGATGTTGTCCTGGTTGCCGGTGGCCTGGGCATGGCCAGCATTAAATATTTAGTCGATTGCCTGCTGAAGAACCGTGACCGGTACGGGAGGATCATACTGCTTTACGGGGCGGCAACTCCAGGGGATATCCTGTACAAAAACAATCCGTCACTCTATCACCCGGAAACAAAAGAAAAGCCATTGGAAGTTTTCTTCACCGTAGATAAACCGGACAGTGAGTGGAAAGGGAACGTGGGGATCGTAACCGAGCTGCTTGATAAAATAGAGCCGGCCCTGGATATCAGCAAGTCCGTGGTTGCCGCCTGCGGCCCGAGTAAGATGATGAAGGCGGTGGTTGATCGGTTTATTCTGGCCGGGTTCAAGGGAGAGCAGTTGTTGCTGTCCTTTGAGAGACGAATGCAGTGCGGGATGGGCATGTGCGGACATTGCATGATGGGAGAAAAACGGGTTTGCCTGGATGGACCGGTCATCTCTTTCCATAATGTAAAAGATACACTGGAAAACCTGTTTTAATCACCTATGAAATATTCAGCTAATAGGCCAGAGGAGGTCTTGTTTCCGGGATTGTAAAGGGAGAGGGTTTTCTGAGCGAAACGAGGCGGTGAAGGGCAGGACAATAACGTTTAATGGTTGAAAAAAAAGAAGGGGGATTTACTTGAAATCCCCCTCTTCTGTCATCAGGGGAAAAGATTATTTCTTTTCCGCCGGAGCCGCAGGAGCTTCTTCTTTAGGAGCGGCTTTCTTTACTTTCTTTACCTTTTTCTTTTTGGCTGCTTTCTTCATCGGAGCTTTTTCTGGAGCTTTTTCTTCAGCCTTGGCTGGTTCAGCCGGAGCAGCAGCAGCAGGTTTGTCCATCGGTTTCTTTTCTTCCCTCTTCATCGGTTCAGCGGCAAAAGCCAAAGAAAAAACCAAAGAGAATGCCAAAGTCATGGTCCAAACGATTAACTTTTTCATAGATTTTCACCTCCCTTATCTTGTATTTTAACGATCTATCTCCAATACTTTCATGGGGAATCTTAACTAACCAGAGTTAAAGCAAAGATAATGCCAAAAGATAAATTACATGAATTAGACAAGTTACAAAATAACCAAGTTCCCTTAAAGGGCAAGATTTCCTTTTTTGGGAATTCTTAGACCTATATTGAAAATATATTGCAATTTTTGGAAAAATGGCGGGTATTTTTTCTATTCAAGTACCTGCCGATTATACATTCCTGAATACCGGGGTTGGGCAGACAATTCGTCAGGCCTTCTAAAAGGAGACGGGAAGTCAGTTTATTAGACTTAGACAAGATTTCTTAACTTTTTGGCTTCCTTTATCGATATATTTTTTTATAACATTTTTCATTTACATCATTATTATGATATAAAACAATATACCTTAGTGAAGCCTAAATCATAAGAAAGTGAGAGAGGCCAAATGGATATTCCAAGATATGACACGTATTGCGGAATATATTGCGGCGCTTGCGAAGGTGTGACTGTACCGAGGGGTATTCCCGTCAGAGCACCAGCCAGGAAGAATCAAAAGTCTGATCGATGACCTCAGATTTGAGGACCCAACATTTGAGGATTTACCCATTTATCTTCCGACCGATTTTATGAGTAATGGTACTTGGAAAACAGCAAGGGAAATTTAACGATGAGCCAAGAAACCTTGAACCAAAAAATCTCTCCCTGGTGGCGGCGGTCCGTTATTCTGACTTTGCTTGTCTGCTTCGGCATTCAGGTCTGGATCGCATGCCTGGCCTATCAAGGCGCGCCTCCCATCCCCGATCGGGTGGTCAACCAAGCCGGGGAAACCCTATTTACCGGGAATGACATCCTCTCAGGACAACAGGTATTTTTAAAGTACGGACTGATGGAAAACGGCACCATCTGGGGGCACGGGGCCTATTTGGGACCGGACTTCTCGGCGGCCTATTTACACACCCTGGGTATGGACACCGGCATGATCCTGGGCCAATCTCATTTCGGACGGGCATTGGGAGACCTTCCCCTGGGCGAACAAGGGGTGATCAAATTCTGGGTCCGGGAACTGCTTAAGGAAAACCGCTATGACCCCCGGACCGGGACCCTGGTGTTCCTGCCGGCCGAGGAGTTGTCCTTTCTGAAACAGGTGAACCGGTGGGCCGATTACTTTGTCAATCCGGCTTTGAACGGCGGTCTGAAGGCCAAGTACATCCAGGACCCGGTCGAGCTGCGTCAACTGACAGCCTATTTTGCCTGGACCGCCTGGGCTTCCGTGGCCCGCCGTCCAGGACGGTCCTATTCCTACACCAATAATTTCCCCTATGACCCCTTGGTGGGCAATACCCCGATTCCCGCGGCTTACCTCTGGAGTGCTTTAAGCCTGATCACACTGCTGGCAGGAACGGCGGCCATTCTCTTTGCCTTTGGTAAATTCAGCTACTTAGGCTGGAAGGAGACGCCCCAGATCAATCCGGCCCTGGTGCCCGGCAAGGCCACGGCCAGCCAGCAGGCTACCATGAAGTTTTTTGTTATCGTCACTGTGCTCTTTTTGGCCCAGACGCTGATCGGCGCCGCTGTGGGCCACAACCGGGCCGAACCGGGCAGTTTCTTCGGGCTTGACCTCTACCAGGTCTTTCCCAGCAATATTTTGCGTACCTGGCATCTGCAATTGGCCCTTTTTTGGATCGTCACCGCTTATATCGGCGGTGGGTTGCTGCTGGCCACGGCCCTGGGTGAGGGGGAGCGCCGCAGGCAGGTTTGGGGGATCAATTTTTTGTTCTGGGCCCTGGTCTTGGTGGTCGGGGGGAGTCTTTTGGGGGAGTTCCTGGGGATCCATAATCTTTTGGGAAGACTGTGGTTCTGGTTCGGCCACCAGGGCTGGGAATATCTGGACCTGGGCCGGGGCTGGCAGGTCCTGCTGGCCCTGGGATTGGTGATCTGGGTCGTTTTGCTCTGGCGTCAGATCGGCCCGGCCTTTAACGACCCAGAGCGCCGGGAGATCTCCCTCCTGTTCATGGCGGCGGCCATGTCCATCCCTTTGTTTTATCTTCCGGCCTTTTTCTTCGGCAGCACGACCAACTACACCGTGGTGGACAACTGGCGCTTCTGGATTATCCATCTCTGGGTGGAAGGCTTTATGGAACTCTTGGTGACCGTCATGGTAGCCGTGACCTTTTTCCGCATGGGCCTGGTCTCCAGGCAGACTGCCGCCCGGGTCATTTATCTGGATGCCATTCTCTTTTTGGGCAGTGGTATCATCGGCACCGGCCACCACTGGTACTGGACCGGTCAGTCTCAGATCAATCTGGCCTTTTCCGCCTTGTTTTCAGCCATGGAGGTGCTCCCCTTAACCCTGCTGACCCTGGATGCCTGGGATTTTGTCAAGGTGACGCGAGGAGGCAACTCCATGGACCTGTCGCATAAGTGGACCTTTTATTTTTTGATGGCTGTAGGCTTCTGGAATTTTTTGGGGGCGGGCATCTTCGGTTTTCTGATCAACCTGCCCATAATCAGCTATTTTGAGGTGGGCACCATCCTGACCCCTAACCACGCCCACAGCGCCCTCATGGGGGCCTTCGGGATGGAGGCCATGGCTTTGACAGTCATGGCCTTCCGCCAGGTACTCAAAGATGAAGCCTGGGCCCGGGTGGAAAGGTTTGTCCGGGTATCCTTCTGGGGGCTGAATGTGGGTCTGGCCCTGATGGTCCTGGGAAACCTCTTTCCCGGGGGGGTGCTGCAAATGGTCGATGTCATGCAAAACGGCTACTGGCACGCCCGGAGCCTTGACTATGTCACCCAAGATTTTGTGCGTTTTATTGAATGGTGCCGTATGCCCGGGGACCTTATCTTTATCTTCCTGGGGGTGGTACCCATGGTCTGGGCGGCTTTGCTGACTTACCGGGAAATGGTCAAGACGTCCCGGAGTTTTTAAAAAAGACCCATTGGTCACGGCTACAGGCGGAGGTCAATGACCTTTTGGATAATCGAGAAAAGGAGTATGTCCTATGAACGGCTCAAAAAGGATCTCAGCGCTTTTTATCGATATCGGAGGGGTCATCCTGGAAAACGGGTGGGACCGCAACAAACGGCGTCACGCCTCGGAAATTTTCGGGTTCGACTTGGAGGAGATGAACGAGCGTCATCATCTCACCTTTGACACCTACGAACAAGGCAAGCTCAGTCTTGACGAGTATTTGAACCGGACCATTTTTTACGAGAAACGCCCTTTTTCAAAAGAAGAAGTAAAGGCCTTTATGTTTAAAACCGGGGCCTACCCGCAAATGATCGACCTGTTCCGCAGTCTGAAAAAAGGTTGCGGAATAAAAATGGCCGTAGTCAGCAATGAAGGCCGGGAACTGACCATCCAGCGCATCTCTGAATATTACCTAAATGAATTCATCGATTTTTTTATCTGTTCCTGCTTCGTTCACCTCAGAAAACCCGATGAAGAAATCTACCGCCTGGCTCTCGACGTGGCCCAGGTCAATCCAGCAGAGGTTATCTACATCGATGACCGGAAGATGTTCGTCGAAGTGGCTAAGAACCTGGGTATCAACGGGGTCCATCATACGGGCTATGTCTCAACCACCGGCCTACTGGCTGCCTACGGGCTTGTCGGAGGTGTCTCCCAACGGTAAAGAGCTAAATTTGACTTTGGGAGCAGGTTATGAACCCCTCCGGGAAAAAAACTCTTTTTGAATTGGAAGTTGAGGCCCTGCCCCCGATTAGACTGACTCTGACGGTGGGGCCTTTCGCGCCGTTCGAACAGGAGACGCAAGAGATCTTCGAGCCATGGACCCTTTTGCCGTTTTGGTCTATTTCCATCTTCTTTTAATCAGGTTGGCTGATAAAGGCTTTATCCCCTATGTCTAAGAACAGACAGGCTAATATCCAAAATATATTCACTATTGGCCACAGTATACGTCCCCTGGACCAGTTTTGGACTATCCTTAAATCCTTCGCCATAGATCTGGTAGTTGATGTTCGTACTATACCCCGGTCGAGACACAACCCCCAATTCAACCGGGAAACCCTGCCTGAAAGTCTCAAGCCGCAGGGGATCGGGTACATCCATCAGTCCGGTCTGGGTGGTTTAAGGAAGACCTCCCCCGACTCACCGAATAAGGGCTGGCACAATGCCTTTTTCCGGGGCTTTGCCGATTACATGCAAACCGGAGAATTTGAATCAAACCTGAAAGAACTCATCGAAACGGCCTCCAAGAAAACCCCGGTCCTCATGTGCGCCGAAACCCTGCCCTGGCGCTGCCACCGATCCCTCATTGCCGATGCTCTGCTGGTGCGTGGGATCCCGGTAATCCATATCTTAAAATTAGACGGCTCTCACCCCCACAAACTGACGTCCTTCGCCAGGGTTCAGGGAATGACAGTCACTTACCCGAAACCGGAGATGGAGTGAAAATATAGCCTTCCTCACTTAGAAATCGAGAATTCGGAAAGGCCTTTCAAAATGGGTGATCAAGAAATTGGAAAGTCGAAGCCAGAGATTGTTATTCACCCGAACCGGGAGTCATTGTCGGTAGGAGTCTCATCTCAGGTGGCGCTGTTGGCGGCAGAGGCCATCTTGAAACGGAAACGTTTTTATATTGCCCTTTCAGGTGGTTCGCTGATGGAGATCATCTCCCCTCCATTAGTTACAAAACCGTTGCGAGACGAAATCGACTGGTCGGGCTGGCATATTTTTTGGGCAGATGAGCGCTTTGTGCCGCCAACCAGTCCTGAAAGTAATTATAGCGTCGCCAATAAACAACTATTCAGACATGTCAATATTCCTTTCAACCAGATACATCCCCTGGTCAGTACGCTCGGGGTTTCGGAAGCGGCCGAAGCTTACGAGTCCACTATGAACAAGGTATTTCAGCCCAGGGCTGGCCGACTCCCGAGATTTGACCTGATTCTATTAGGGATCGGGGAAGACGGGCATATCGCTTCTCTTTTCCCGGGTCATCCGCTTTTGAATGAAACGAAGCGCTGGGTGGCCACTATTTTTGATGCGCCTAAACCGCCTCCGGTGCGTGTCACGCTGACCTTACCGGTGATCAATAACGCCCGGCACATTGTCTTCGTAGCAGCCGGTGCCGGCAAGAAGGCCATATTGTCCGAAATTCTCGGACCAGGCCTTCATCGACGAAAATTGCCGGCAGAATTAGTAAACCCCAACCATGGGGATCTTCGGTGGTTTGTGGATGCCGCTTCCGTCGCAGCAGCGGATTTAGGGAAAACAAAGAATAGGGTCAGGACTCCCTGAGGAAGGAATTCAGAGAAGGCCCCCTGACGGTGCCGGAACATATTTTTAGTGTTCGTCTGCAAATCCTGCTGAAGACAGGTCATGCTGCCCGGTCAAGGCCCCAATTTTGCCGTCCGCGGCCCGATCTCAAAAGTAATGGTTTTTTTGTGTAAAACTACAGGGAATACTTTATTTACTTTTGGGCCGTTTTCAGCAAAAATATTTTGTTATAGAAGTATGGAGAGATTTAACCGTGAGTCCAGGGGATACCCCGGGAAAGGGAAAACCGTACCCTTGACCCATCGATGAAGCAGACCGATTGAACCCTTAGGCCGGGGGAAAAGCCCTCCGGGAGCATGATGAGACTTGCCCGAGATCCTGAACCGGGTCTGGAGTAAAAAATAACATTGGATAGTTCAGGGACCGAGTGTGCAGCGCATAGGATGGAAACCTGACAGATCATAAAAGAAAGGAAAGGGAAGTGAACCGACATACGATTCCATTAGGACGCATTCTGGGTATCCCTATCGGGCTGGACTATTCCTGGTTTTTGATTTTTGTGCTGATCACCTGGACGATGGCTGTTGGCTACTATCCGGCCGAATTTAAGAACTGGCCGGCAGCCCAATATTGGATTGTGGGAGCCTTGACGGCCATCATGCTGTTTGTAAGCGTATTACTCCACGAGTTGGGACACTCAGTAGTGGCCATGCGCTACAAAATCCCGGTCCGAAGCATCACCCTCTTTATATTCGGGGGTATCTCCCAAATGGGGACCGAACCAAGCAGGGCTCTGGCTCAATTCTGGATCTCCATCATCGGCCCCGCTGTCAGTTTCGGTTTAGCCGCCTTCTTTTTCCTGTTGCAGCCCCTCTTCATGGATGTTGTGCCGCTCCTGGCCTTGGTCAAATATCTGGTTTATATCAACCTGGTGCTGGGCCTTTTTAATCTGATTCCAGGCTTCCCCCTGGACGGCGGGGGTGTCTTTCGGGCCATTGTCTGGGGTATTACCCGCAACCTGCGCCGGGCCACCCTCATTGCCGCCAATTTGGGGCAAATCATCGCCTATCTCTTCATCTTCTTCGGGGTCTGGCAAATGTTTGGCGGCAATTTCATCAACGGCCTGTGGATTGCCTTCATCGGTTGGTTCCTGGAAAGTGCCGCCAAGGGACAGGTTCAGCAACTGGCGCTCCACGATATGCTTGCCGGACATAACGTGTCGCAGGCGATGAATCGGCAATATACTGCAATCCCGGCCGATACAACCTTGCAACGCCTGGTCGACGATCACATTTTGATGAGCGGCCGAAGAAACTTCGTGGTCAAGAAGAGTAACGAATCCGTTGGGTTGTTGACCTTGCATCAAATTAAAGAGGTCCCGCGATCTGATTGGCCGACCAGGACGGCCGCCCAAGCGATGATCCCAGCCAAGCAGATGAAACGGGTGCGTCCCGATACGGAACTATGGACAGCTCTGGAAGAGATGGACCGGGAGGGAGTCAATCAACTTCCCGTAATGGTGGATGGGGAAACTCAGGGCATGCTCAGTCGGGAGGATATCATAAGCTATCTGCGCACCTTGAAGGAATTCGGTGCTTAACCTAAGTATTGCGTGTGATGACGGCTGGCACCCAAACACGAGGAAGAGATCGGATGACATCACCCGACGAAGTTGTATTCTTGTTTGATGTGGACAACACCCTGTTGGATAATGATCGTGTGCAAGATGATCTCAAGAACCATCTTGAGGATGAGTTCGGCACTGAGAGTCGGGACCGGTACTGGGCCCTATTGGAAGGATTGCGCTGCGAACTCGGCTACACGGATTACCTCGGCGCTTTACAGCGCTACCGTCTCGAAAATCTCCACGATCCGCGATTGTTGACCATGGCTTCATTTCTGGTGGATTATCCCTTTGCCGACCGACTTTACCCCGGTGCCCTCGATGCCCTTGAGGTTGTCCGCCCTTGGGGAAAGACGGTTATCTTGTCCGATGGCGACGTAGTCTTCCAGCCGCGGAAAGTCCAACGATCGGGATTATGGAAAGCGGTTGAGGGTCGGGTGCTGATCTACATCCACAAAGAGCAGATGCTGACGGATGTCGAGCGGCACTACCCGGCCCGGTCGTACATCATGATGGATGATAAGCTGCGCATTCTTATCGCAATGAAAGAGATTTGGGGGAACAGGCTGACGACGACCTTCCTTCGGCAGGGACGATATGCCCTCGACTATAAAAATATCTCTGCTTATCCGCCGGCTGATCTGACGATTGAGCGCATCGGCGATCTGGTCAATGATGGCTTACCCGCGTTACTCGCCGCCTTCCAGGCTGGCAGGGGCAATAGGGGAAACCATGAAACCGACACAACGACTGGATGATCTCGGTCAGAGCCTTTGGCTCGACAACATTACCCGTGGGCACTGACAGAGGGGAATCTCCGCCATTATATAACCGAACTTTCGGTGACGGAGCTCACCTCGAACCCCAATTTTTGATCAGGCATTGATAATGCCAAATTCTCTATCGAGGCCATCCGCCAAAAGCTGCGGGAGGGAAAAACTCAACCAGGAGGAAAACGATGACGACCACGAAGGCAACATCCGAGACGCGGCTACTGACGGAGAAGCCGGCCTGGAAGGCCCTTGGGGAGCATTACCGGAAGATCCGCAATGTGCATCTGCGGTCGCTCTTCGCCGATGATCCCCGACGCGGCGAGCGTTTGGCCGCCGAAGGTGCTGGCCTTTACCTGGACTACTCGAAGAATCGCATTACCGAGGAGACGATCGGGCTCCTCCTGAATCTCGCCGAGGAGTGCGGATTGCGTCAGCACATCGAGGCCATGTTTCAGGGCCAGAAGATCAATGGCACGGAGAATCGAGCCGTTCTTCACATCGCCTTGCGTGCGCCTAAGAGCGAGCAGATTCTCGTTGACGGAGTCGATGTCGTGCCCGAGGTGCACGCCGTACTTGACAGGATGGCCGCATTCTCAGACCAGGTTCGCAGCGGCCAGTGGCAGGGATACAGCGGAAAGCCCATCCGCAACGTCATTAACATCGGCATCGGCGGCTCCGATCTTGGCCCTGTCATGGCTTACGAGGCGCTAAAGCACTACAGCAAGCCGTGACCTGACCTTCCGTTTCGTCTCCAACGCGGACGGCACCGACTTCGAAGAGGCCACACGCGACCTTGACCCCGAAGAAACGCTTTTTATCATCTCTTCGAAGACCTTCACGACCCTCGAAACGATGACCAATGCCCACACGGCGCGGGCATGGACGCTGAAAGCGCTGCACCATGAAGAGGCTGTTGCCAGGCACTTCGTGGCCGTCTCGACCAACGCCGAAGCGGTGGCGAAGTTCGGCATCGACACCGCGAACATGTTCGGGTTCTGGGACTGGGTCGGGGGCCGCTACTCGATGGATTCGGCCATCGGTCTTTCGACCATGATTGCCATCGGCCCCGAGAACTTTCGCGCCATGCTCGCCGGCTTCCGCTCGATGGACGAGCACTTCCGTACCGCTCCATTCGACAAGAACCTGCCGGTGATCCTGGGGTTGCTCTCGATCTGGTATAACAACTTCTTCGGCGCACAGACGGTTGCGGTCCTGCCCTACGCGCACTATCTCAAACGCTTCCCGGCCTACCTTCAGCAATTGACCATGGAGAGCAACGGCAAGCACGTCACCCTGGATGGCGCGGTCGTTAACTATCAGACGGGACCCATCTATTGGGGCGAGCCGGGCACCAACGGCCAGCACTCCTTCTACCAGCTCATCCACCAGGGAACCAGACTGATTCCGTGCGATTTCATCGGCTTCTGCCGGACGTTGAACCCGCTCGGTCCTCATCACGACCTGCTGATGGCCAACCTGTTTGCGCAGACGGAAGCGCTGGCCTTCGGTAAGACAGAGGACGAGGTGAGGACCGAGGGCACTCCGGACTGGCTGGTACCGCATCGGATCTGCGAAGGCAATCGTCCGACGAATACGATTCTTGCCGAGCGGCTGACACCGGAGACCCTCGGCCAGCTGGTCGCGCTTTACGAGCACAGTGTATTCACGCAAGGGGTGGTCTGGCACATTGATTCATTCGACCAGTGGGGCGTCGAGCTTGGCAAAGTGCTGGCGAAGCGGATCTTTCCTGAGATTGGAAAGTGTCGATGAACCCCCACTCCAACATGACAGCTCGACCAATGCACTCATCCGGCGCTACCGTCGGTTCAAAGGAGGGCAATCATGAAGGAGAGTCCTTTGGCCGGAAAGCCGGCTGAGCCGTCCCTGCTGGTTAACGTGCCCAAACTGATCACGGCTTATTATACCGACCTGCCTGATCCTTCGATGCCGGCGCAACGGGTTTCCTTCGGCACCTCAGGCCATCGCGGCTCGGCCTTCCAGAAGGCTTTCAACGAATGGCATATCCTGGCTATCAGTCAGGCCATTTGCCTGTATCGCGGGCAGCAGAAGATCGATGGCCCCCTGTTTCTCGGTATGGACACCCACGCGCTTTCAGTGCCGGCCCTGGCCAGCGCCCTGGAGGTGCTGGCGGCCAATGGGGTGGAAGTCATGATAGCCGGAGAAAGAAGAATATACGCCGACCCCGGTCATATCCCATGCCATTCTCTCCTATAACCGAGGCCGCCGGACCGGATTGGCCGACGGGATTGTAATTACCCCTTCGCATAATCCGCCCCATGACGGCGGCTTCAAGTATAATCCGCCCAACGGCGGGCCGGCGGAAGGCGCCGTCACCGACTGGATCGAGGCCAAGGCCAATGCTTTTCTCGAGAGCAGCCTTCTGGGTGTGAAAAGAATCTCTTTCGAGAAGGCCCTTCGCGCCTCTACGACGCACCGTCACGACTACCTTCAAGGCCTACATTAGCGACCTCGGCCAGGTGATCGACCTGAACGCCATTCGCGAGGCGAAGATCAGCCTGGGGGTGGATCCGCTCGGCGGCGCCGGGGTCCATTACTGGGCACCCATGGCCGAGCGTTACGGGTTGAACCTCACGGTCGTCAATGAGGCCGTCGACCCGACCTTCCGTTTTATGACGGTGGATTGGGACGGTCAGATCCGCATGGACCCATCATCATCTTACGCCATGCAGCAGGCTGATCGGCCTCAAGGATCGCTTCGATATCGCCTTCGCCTGCGACACTGACCACGACCGGCACGGGATTGTCACCCGGAGCGCTGGACTGTTACCATCCAATCATTACCTGCATCCTGACCATCAATGGCGGCTCTTCAAGTATCAAGTTCGCGGTGTTCGAGGCCGGTGACTCGCTCCAACGGATTCTTGAGGGTGAAATTGCGCGTATTGGAATGCCGGAGGCTGCTTTGCGGGTGAAAGGCTTGAACCAGGCAGACAACCTTTTGCGACCCGTGACGGCGCAGGACCACACGACGGCGGTGAATGTACTGATGAGTTGGATTGAGGAACGTATCGGAATCGATATGTTGACTGCGATCGGGCATCGCGTGGTACATGGCGGACCCAAATACAGCGAACCAAAGAGAATCACTACCGAAATGGTTGAAGAACTGCAGCGGCTCAGTCCCTTCGATCCTGAACATCTGCCGGAGGAGATCCTGTTGACCGAGGCCTTTCATCAACGATATCCTGATTTGCCACAAGTGGCCTGTTTCGACACGGCTTTTCACCATGATCTGCCGCGCCTGGCGCAGTTGTTGCCAATCCCACGCCGCTACGAAGCGCAGGGGGTGCGGCGGTATGGGTTTCACGGGTTGTCGTATGCGTTTCTGATGGGAGAACTGGCCCGCCTGGCCGGAACGGCAGCGGCCCAAGGTCGGGTCATCCTTGCCCACCTCGGCAATGGCGCCAGCCTGGCGGCGGTGTATGGTGGGCAAAGCATCGATACCAGCATGAGTTTCACCCCGACCGCCGGGGTGCCGATGAGCACCCGCTCCGGCGATCTCGATCCCGGACTGGTTTGGTATCTGGCCTGCACCGAAAAAATGGGCGCGAAGTAATTTAATGAGATGGTCAATTTCCGGTCAGGGCTGCTCGGCGTTTCGGAGACCAGTTCCGACATGCACGACTTGCTCGACCGTGAAACGCAGGACGTGCGGGCGGCTGAAGCAGTGGCGCTGTTTTGCTACCAGGTCAAGAAATGGATCGGTGCATTTTCGGCGGCGTTGGGCGGACTGGATACGCTGATATTCGCCGGTGGCATCGGAGAGAAGGCGCCGGCGGTCCGGACCCGGATTTGCGATGGGCTGGGGTTCCTTGGAATAGAACTCGAAGAAAAACAAAACCTGGCCAATGCGGGGGTGATCTCCGCTGCGGCCGGCCGGGTCACTGTTCGTGTCATTCATACCGACGAAGAATGGATGATCGCCAGAACGGTCTGCTGCGTTTTGGGTCTTACCATCGAAAAGGAATAGGATCATGAAAACAAAGGGGTCTGAAAGGAGCATTATTATGAAGCTGAAAAATGGGGGTAAGGAGAAAGTCGTTGTGGAAACGGAGAAGAGGAATAAAACGGACCAGCCGTTGTCGCCCGATCTCCTGCAAAAGATGAACGCTTATTGGCGGGCTGCGAACTACCTCTCGGTCGGGCAGATTTATCTCTACGACAATCCCTTGCTGAAACAGCCGTTGAAACTGTCGCACGTGAAGCCCCTGGTGGTCGGGCACTGGGGCACGACGCCGGGTCAGAACTTCATCTATGTGCACCTGAACCGGGTCATCAAGAAGTATGACCTGGATATGATCTACATCGCTGGTCCCGGTCACGGCGGCCCGGCGCTGGTGGGCAATACTTACCTGGAAGGGACCTACAGTGAGGTCTATCCGAACATCAGCCAGGATGAGGCCGGACTTAAGAAGCTGTTCAAACAGTTCTCCTTCCCCGGCGGGATTTCCAGCCATGTTTCGCCGGAGACGCCGGGGTCGATTCACGAGGGTGGCGAGCTGGGGTACTCGCTCAGCCATGCCTTCGGGGCCGCCTTCGACAATCCGGATCTGATCGTCGCCTGCATTGTCGGCGACGGCGAAGCGGAAACCGGTCCGTTGGCAACCGCCTGGCAGTCCAACAAGTTTCTCAACCCAATCAGTGACGGAGCCGTGCTGCCGATCCTGCACCTCAATGGCTACAAGATCAGCAACCCGACCGTGCTGGCCCGCATCGAGCCTGAGGAACTGGAGCAATTCTTACGAGGCTGCGGCTGGACGCCCTACTTTGTGGAAGGCGATGAGCCGGAAAAGATGCATCAGCTCATGGCCGCTATTTTGGAAAAGGCCATCGAGGAAATCCGGCAAATCCAAAGTAAGGCACGAAACAAAAATGACCATACCCGACCGCGGTGGCCGATGATCGTCCTCAGGTCACCCAAGGGCTGGACCGGACCGAAAGTGGTCGATGGTCTCCAGATTGAGGGCACCTTTCGAGCCCACCAGGTGCCCATCCTGGTGGATTCCGAGCATCCCGATCATCTCCAGCAGCTTGAAAGCTGGATGAAGAGCTACAAGGCGGAAGAATTATTCGATAAAAATGGCCGACTCAGGCCGGAACTGGCCGAGCTGGCGCCAAAGGGCGACCGGCGGATGGGCGCCAATCCCCAGGCCAACGGCGGCATTCTGCTGCGCGACCTGCGCATGCCGGACTTCCACCTCCATGCGGTGAAGGTGTCTTCGCCCGGCGCCGTTGACGCTCAGGATACGCTCGTGCTGGGCAAGTTCCTGCGGGATGTAACCAAGCTGAATCAGGATCAGCGTAATTTCCGGATCTTCGGTCCCGACGAAACGCTCTCCAATCTCCTGGGCGCGGTCTTTGAAGTCACCAATCGTCAGTGGGACGCCCGGGCCGTAAAGAATGATGAATTCCTGGCGCCTGCCGGACGGGTGTTGGACTCTATGCTCAGCGAGCACCAGAGTGAGGGTTGGCTGGAAGGTTATCTGCTCACCGGCAGGCACGGGCTGTTTAACTGCTACGAGGCCTTCATTCACATCGTCGATTCGATGTTCAATCAGCACGCCAAGTGGCTGAAAGTCACCTCGCAACTGCCCTGGCGGCGGAAGATCGCTTCGCTGAACTACCTGCTCGCCTCCCACGTCTGGCAGCAGGATCACAACGGCTTCACGCACCAGGACCCCGGCTTCCTCGACCACGTCGTCAACAAGAAGGCCGATATCGTGCGCATTTACCTTCCGCCGGACGCCAACTGTCTGTTGTCGGTCTTTGATCACTGCCTGCGCAGCCGGCATTATGTGAACGTGGTGGTTGCCGGAAAACATGCTCTGCCCCAATGGCTGACCATGGAAGCGGCGGTCGTCCATTGCACCGAAGGACTGGGCATCTGGCCATGGGCCAGCAACGACCAAGGCGCTGAGCCGGACGTGGTCATGGCCTGTTGCGGAGATACGCCCACACTGGAGATTCTGGCCGCCGTTTCCATTCTGCGCCAGCATCTGCCCGAACTGAAAATCCGGGTAATCAATGTCGTCGATCTGATGAAACTGCAGCCCAGCTCCGAGCACCCCCATGGACTGAGCGACACAGGATTACGACTCACTCTTCACTAAAGACAAGCCGATTGTCTTCGCCTTCCATGGATACCCCTGGCTGATCCACCGGCTGACCTACCGCCGGACCAACCGCAACCTGCACGTCCGAGGCTACAAGGAAGAGGGCACGATCACGACGGCTTTTGACATGAGGGTCCAGAATGAGTTGGACCGGTTCCACCTGGTGCAAGACGTAATCGATCGCCTGCCGCAGTTGGGTGCTAAGGGGGCTTACCTGAAGCAGATGGTTCGGGACAAGCTCGTCGAGCACAAGCAGTACATCGACAAGCACGGCCAGGACCTGCCGGAGATTCGGAACTGGAAGTGGAACCAGGTCAACACCGACCAACCTGCATGAAACCTGTCGCCAGCGAGGAGATTGTCGTTGAAGCCCTGCATCGACGGTTGCCGGTCAGTGCGGGCGTCGAGGCGGCTCGCATTGCCGAAAGAGGAGAGAGGAGAGATGATGCGCATTGGCTTAGCAGCAGACCATGGTGGGTTTGAGTTGAAAGGTCAACTGACTGCGGCCCTCAAGGCCGCCGGATATGAGGTGGTGGACTTTGGCGCCCATGAGTTGGTAACCCGGAGATGACTACCCGGATTTTGTGGTGCCCCTGGCCAGGGCTGTGGTCCAGGGTGAGGTCTCCCGGGGCCTGGCCATTTGCGGCAGCGGGGTAGGCGCTTGCGTTGCGGCCAACAAGGTACCCGGCGTGCGAGCGGCCTTGATCACCGATTGCTTTTCCGCTCATCAGGGGGTGGAGGACGACGACATGAACGTTATGTGTCTGGGCGGTCGGGTCACCGGACAGGCCCTGTCCTGGGACTTGGTCCGGACGTTCTTGAGCGCCCGATTCAAGGGAGACGAACGGTTCAGGCGCCGTCTGGCAAAGGTGGCAGCGTTGGAAGGAGAGAAGAAGTCTTAAAGGAGGTCAACGATGAACCTCTGCGTCTTGGAAACAATCTTTTCTTAATGAAGCATTCGGGCCGCAGTTATGGCCAGATCGTAAAAATAGGCCGGAAAAATGCCGCCGCCGATTATGATCATCATCATGATAACGGTCAGCAGTTTAACCGGCCAGGGCAAGATAATCCCGGGCAGGTCTTCTTCAGCGGGAAGGAAATAGGCCGCCTTGATCACCAGGGCGTAATAATAAAGGGAGATGGCTACATTGACCATACCGATCAATACCAGAAGAAAATAGCCCTTTTCCATGGCTGCCAGGAAAACCAGAAACTTGGCGCTGAAGCCGATGGTCGGGGGGAGTCCTCCGAGACTGAAAAAACCGAGCAGCAGGGCCATGGCCAGAAGGGGTGATCGACGGTGCAATCCCGCCAAATGGGCAATCTCCAGATCCTGGCCATGGGAGGCTACTTGGGTCAGCACCAAAAAACAGATGAAGTTCATAACCAGATAGGCCGCGGCATAAAAGATTGCTCCGGCATAACCGCTTTCGTTCAGGCTGAGGATGCCGACGAGTACGTATCCGGCATGAGCAATGGCGGAGTATCCCAATAATCTTTTCAGGTCCTTTTGAACCAGGGCGGTCAGGTTGCCCAGGGTCATGGAAGCGATGGCCAGGACAGCCAGGATGTGGACCAAAGGGGTACTGCCGCCGCCGCTCAAGGACAGCATGCGTAACAGGATGGCTATGGCCGCTACCTTGGTCGAGGTGGCGATAAAGGCCGTCACCTGGTTGGCCGCCCCCTGATAGACCCCCGGTGCCCAGAGCTGAAAAGGGAAGAGGGCCAGCTTGAAGAAAAAGCCGCTTAGAGTGAAAAGCAGGCCGATAAAGACCATAGGCGAGCCCATCTGGTCAGGCAGTATCTGCAAGAGTTGTGTTACATAGGTGGTCCCGACAGCCCCGTAGAGCAAGGCCAGACCGAAAAGCATCACCGCCGAGGTCGAGGCTCCGATCAGAAAATATTTGATGCCCGCCTCCAGATGAGGGCCGTCTCCCTTTCGCAAGGGAACCAGAAGGTAGAGGGAATATCCGGTCAGTTCCAGGGCCACATAAATGGTCAGTAACTCAACACTGCTCACCAGGATCATCATGGCCAGGGTGCAAAGGGTGAGAAGGAAATAAAATTCCGGATGGCGTTTCTCCCCGATGCCCTTCAATTCCGAGCAGAGGCAGACGATGAGAAAGACCCCGATGGCCAGTAAGACCTTGAAAAGCTGAGAAAAGAAATCGACGCGCAAGACCTGTGAAAAAAAAGAACCTTGGCCATGTATTGCCCCCAGGCTGACCACAACACCTCCGGCCGTCAGCCAAAGGGCCAGGAGGTGGTCCCGCCCGGGGTTGGGCCGGGAGATCATGGCCACAATAAAGAACAGACCGGAGACGAGGAAAAAGTAACCTTCAGGGGCGAGGGGCATCCAGGTCATCGCGGTAAGGTCTCCATAAAGGGCATCACTGCGGTTTGAATCAAATCGAGCATCAACGAAGGAAACAATCCGAATAAGAGCAGGGCCATCACCAGAATCATTCGGGGAAGTCCCAAGCCGAAGGAGACATCGGGCAAATGAGCCAGGCGCTCATTACGAGGTCCATAAAAGGTCTTTTGGACCACCCGCAGCATAAAGAGGGCGCTGACCACCAGAGAGGAGATGGCCAGGATACCTCGAACCGGATAGGTTTTCAAGGAGGAAACAAAGATGGTGAATTCGGCCCAGAAATTGGCGAATCCGGGTACCCCCATGCCGGCCAGGGCCCCGAGGATAAAATAGGCCGAGGCCTTGGGCATGATCCGGCTCATCCCCCCCAGTTCCGGAATAAGCTTGGTTCCGGTGGTGTCATGAAAATATCCGACTGATGAAAAAAGAAGGGCCGTCATGATCCCATGGGCGAACATCTGGAAGACGGCGCCGTTCAGGCCGCCCACGGTGACTGTGGATAACCCCAGCCCGACGATCCCCATGTGGGAGACACTGGAGTAGGCCACCACGTACTTGAGATCGGTCTGGGTCAGACCGACAAAAACACCATAAACGATCCCGATGGTGGCCAGAACGGCCATCGGTTCGGCCCAATATTGCCACCCCAGGGGGCAGAGCAGGATAGCCACCCGCAAAATGCCGAAGGCCCCTAACTTCATGAGCACACCGGCGTGGATCATACTCACTGATGTGGGAGCGGCTACATGGCCCGTGGGTGACCAGGTGTGGAAAGGCCAGACCCCGGCCAGGATGCCGAAGCCCAGATAAAGAAAGGGGAAGGCTAATTTTTGTTGAAAGGGGGTAAAGGTCCCGGAGTGCATCAGGCTGA
Organism: uncultured delta proteobacterium; assembly: GCA_963790475.1. Taxonomy (GTDB): domain Bacteria; phylum Desulfobacterota; class RBG-13-43-22; order RBG-13-43-22; family RBG-13-43-22; genus RBG-13-43-22. Next base: position 464,782 of record CAWBOS010000006.1, read on the forward strand.
TCAGATCAAAGGTGTTCATGCCCGATTTGACGAAAAGGTAGAGCAGGGCCGGAAGGATCAGACTGCTTCCGGCCAGGAGATAGAGGAACAGCTTCATGGCCCCGTATTCCTTGCGCGTGGTGCCCCAGATCAGAATCAGGGGATACATGGGAAAGAGGGAGACATCATACCAGACAAAAAGGAAAAAAAGGTCCAGACTCATGAAGAAGCCGAATACGCCCATGACCAGCAGAAAAGAGAGGGCAAAGAATTCTTTTACCCTTTCCTCAAGTTTCCACATGGTCAGCACCCCGGTAAAGTGGACAATGCCGGTCAGGAGCAAGAGCGGCAAATTGAACCCATCGGCCCCGTTGAAGTAATGAATGCCCAGGGATTTCACCCAGAGGACTTTCTCCACAAACTGAAGGCCCCCTTGAGAGCGGTCATAGGTGATGAATAAGAGGATGGTCAGGAGGAAAGGGATCCCGGAAAAGACCGCACTGATCCAACGGATCAGTGCTTTTCGTTGAGCGGGAATAAACAGGATGACCAACAGACCCACCAGGCAACTGAGAAGGATGGCCGTGAGAAAAGGAAATCCGGCATAGGCTATGGGTATATTGAGTTTCATCCCCGGGGAGCCCCCTTAAATTCTTTTTTTAATGAATTCATAATACATTCCCAGCCATCATCAACCTTGAACCTTGAACCTCGGATTTTCCCCTTCCCTCAGGCCAAGAAAAAATAAAGGCCCACCAAGGCCAGCACGGCGAAGGAGACAAAAATATTGTAACGGAGTCTGCCGGATTGCAGATAGGAGACCACCCGTCCACTGTTCACCGTGAATTTACAGAACTCATCAATACCGCCGTCGATCACCTGCTGATCATTTCGGGTAAAAGGATAGGCCAAGGTCCGATAGATCACCCGGTCCAAAAATATTCTGTAAAAATGGTCCAGGTACCATCGCTCGGCCAGAAAATTTCGAATCCTGTCATTCCGTTCGGCAAATCCAACCTGGCTGGCCTTCTTGCGGCCGAATTCAACCCAGGTCAGGGCCAGGGCAAGAAGGACCAAGGCCTGAGAAAGATAAGTCAGCCAATGCCCCTCTCCGGCCGGACCAGGCCGGCCCAAAAAATTTCTTAAAGACCCTTCAAAAAATCCCAGGACCACGATAATGGCCGCCAGAATAACCAGCGGCCAGGCCATGGCCCAATAAACCGGGCCACCGGGCCTTTCCCCAGAAGAGTTTTCCCGCTCTATTTTTTTAGGAAAGAGAATGATAAAGATCGCTCTGAAGGTGTAATAGGGAGTCAGGAAGACACCGGCCAGGCCGATGATCAGCCAGAGGGGATTGTCCAGACGGGCCAGGGACTCCAGGATGGCCTCTTTGCTGAAGAAACCAGCCAGAGGGGGAATGCCGGAAAGGCTGGCCCCGGCCAGGATAAGACAGACCGTGGGGATTTTTAGACTGCGGCCGGGAAGTCGCCCGATTTCGAACATGTCGTTGGTCTCATAGTAGTGTATCCAGGCTCCGGAGCAAAGGAAGAGCAAGGACTTAAATCCGGCATGGGTGGTGAGATGAAAGATCCCGGCAAAGTATCCCCCGGCGGCCAGGGCCATAATCATATACCCTAATTGACTGATGGTCGAATAAGCCCAGACCTTTTTGATGTCCCGGTCCACCATGGCCATGGTGGAGGCCATCAGCATGGTGATGGTGCCGATGGCCAGAAAAACAGTCATGGCCTCCGGGGAATGACTGAAAAAGGGAAAAAGCCGGGCGAAAAGGTAAACGCCGGCGGCCACCATAGTAGCTGAATGGAGCAATGCGCTGACCGGCGTTGGTCCTTCCATGGCATCGGGCAGCCAGGTCAGAAGCGGGAATTGGGCGCTTTTGCCCACAATTCCGCCAAAAATTAAAAGGGCCGAAAGGGTGATCAGCCCTGAAGACATTCGTGCCGAGGCCTCAGGGCCGTTCATTTCCAGGATGCTGAGATTGCCCAGATGAAGCAGCACCAGGAGAAGCCCGAGAAAAAAAGCACCGTCCCCCAGGCGGGTCATGACAAAGGCCTTTTTCCCCGCCTCGGTGGCACTGAACTTCTCGTACCAGAAGCCGATCAAAAGATAGGAGGTAAGGCCGACCAGTTCCCAGAAGAAGTAGAGCTGGACCAAAGAGGCGGAAAGAGTCAGGGACATCATAGCCCCGGCAAAAAGAGATTGAAAGCCAAAGTAGGTGGAAAATCTCGGATCCCCGGACATGTATCCCAGGGAATAGACCTGGACCAGTAAACTGATTCCGGCAACCACCAAGAGCATGAGCAGGCTGGTAGGGTCCAGCAAGAAACCAAATGAAATGGAAGTGCTCCCGCTGACCAGCCACCGGGTGGTATAAAGGAGGGGATGATCCGGATGGTTCAGAAGCAAAAAAAGGGCATTGATCAGGGAAATAGAAACCGCCCCGACAGATAATCCCCCAGAGATCCTGGGATAGGGCCGGGTCAGGATCATGATGACCGCAAAGGCCAGGAAAGGGAGCATGACCGCCGTTGCTGCCGCCAGGAGGGTCGGGTCTTGAAAGAGGTTTTGGATCATTATGGTCTCTATAATTTCATCAAGAAGGTTTTGATTTTGAATCTTTATTTTTTCGAAATAAGTGGTCAGAAACATCACTCCGGCGAAAGCCGGAGTTCAGGATTAATCGATTTACTGGATTCCGGCTTCCGCCGGAATGACTCAAAACGGATTTCTTGACTGTTAGCGATTCCGGCATTCTTAGTTGTCCCCCTTATTCTATTGATCAACTACCCGGCTACCATTTCAAGATATTAAAATGGTCCGGATCAACGGACCCGCTGCGCAGGTAGGCCCCGACGATCAGGGCCAACCCCACCGAGACCTCGGTGGCGGCCACACCAATGATGAACAGGACAAAGGCCTGTCCTTCCAACTGCTGCCAGCGCAAGGCCCCGGCCACAAAGAGGATGGCGGCCGCGTTCATCATGATCTCTATGCCGATCAAGGTCATGATCAGATTACGCCGGGTCAGTAAACAAACGAGACCCAGTAAAAAAATGATCGCCGCCAGGATGACCACATGATTATAAGGAACGATCATAGACTCTCCTCACCCGGACTTTTTCCCTTAACCCTTCCCAGTTGAATAACGGCCACCAGACCGATGAGCAGAAGAAGGGAGATCATCTCCACGGAAAGCCAGTACCTCTCGAAGACGAAGCGTCCCAGGGCCTGGGGCGTGGCCACAGCCATCTTTAGAGGGATACGGCTCCGGGGATCCAGAAAAACCAGCAGACAGGCCAAGACAAAATAGATCAGGCCCAAAAAACCAGCCGGGGCCCAGTTCCGCCACTTCAATCGGGCCTCGATGATCACCTCAGCCTTCAGCATCATAATCACAAAGAGGAACAGGACCATGATCGCGCCGGCATAGATAATTACCTCCAAAGCCGCTAAAAAGGGGGCTCCGAGGAGATAAAAAAGCATGGCGCTGCCCAGGAAGGAAAGGATCAGATAAACCACGGCATGAACGGGATGGGGACGGGTGATGGCCAGGGCCGTGGCCGTCAGGATAACCGCCGAGACGAGATAAAAGCAAAGGGCGTAAAAGGTCATGGCCAGTTACTCCTTAAATCCACCGGTTTTTTTTCATTGATGTGCCCGCCCTTGCCCCCGGCAATAGTAATTCCGGCATGGCGATAAAAATTATAGTCATGGTTTTTTCCACCGTGATCCACCAAAAGGTCTTCCTTTTCCGCAACCAGCGTTAGGACATCATAATTGCTGAATTCGAAATAAGGGGTCAGTTGAATGGCCAGAGTAGGACACGCCTCCTCGCACAAGCCTCAGTAAATACAACGGGCGAAGTTGATCCGGAACCAGGGGGCCCAGCGCCGCCCGTCTTCCCGTTCGGCTGACTGCATGGAGATGCAACTGACCGGGCAGACGGCCGAACATAGATAACAGGCCACACACCGTTCCTCACCGTCCGGATCCCGGGTGAGGATGATCCTGGCCCGGGTACGAGCGGGTAGAGGCCTTTTATACTCCGGGTACTGCTCGGTGACCGGTTTTCGAAAGAGATGTTTAAAAACGGTCCAAAAACCCTTAGCCAATCCCGGTAGGGCATCAGACCATATTTTTCTCAACTGGGAAGGGCTACTTCTTTTTTTTGAATGGTTATTGATCATCTCATACTCCCCATCCATAACATGATCCCGCCGGTTACCATAATATTGAGCAGCGCAATAGGGATGAGCACCTTCCAACCCAGGTCCATGAGTTGATCGTAACGCAGCCTGGGCAAGGTGGTCCGCATCCAGATCATAAAAAAAACAACGGCCAGGACCTTGATCGAAAACCAGACCAGCGGCGGGAGTCCGGGGCCGTGCCAACCTCCCAAAAAGAAAACGGTCGTCAACCCCCCCAGGACGATCAGGGTCACATATTCTCCTAAAAAATAAAGACCGAAGCGCATCCCGCTGTATTCCAGATGATAGCCGGCTACCAGTTCACTTTCGGCTTCGGCCAGATCAAAGGGAATCCTTTTGCTTTCCGCCACGGCGCTGATAAAAAAAATGATCATGGCTATGGGCTGCACCAAGATGAATGGATAGGATGCTTGGGCAGCGACGATCTCCACCAGGCTGAACGACCGGGTCATCATGACCACCGGGACCAGGGAAAGCCCCAAGGAAAGTTCATAGCTGATCATCTGGGCGGCACCGCGGATACCCCCCAAAAAGCTGAATTTGGAATTGGAGGCCCAGCCCCCCAAGGCTATCCCGTAGACACTGATCGACGAGAGGGCCAGCACATAAAGGAGTCCGATGTTAAGATCGGTGACGACCATAGGAATGGGAAGACCCTTAAAGGTCATCCCTTTTCCGAAGGGGATGACCGCAAAAATGAGCAAGGCCGTGGAGGCCACCACCGCCGGGGCCAAAAGAAAGACGATGCGGTCCGCTCCTTGAGGAACCGTGTCTTCCTTGGTCAGCATTTTAATGATATCGGCCAGGGGTTGAAGAAGCCCGAACGGACCAGCCCGGTTAGGACCGTAGCGGACCTGTAGCCGTCCCAAGAGCTTCCGTTCGGCCAGAGTCAAATAGGCGGCCGACAAGAGTAAGACTACCAACACCAGACCCAGCTTGATCAAAAGGATAATGAATCCTAATATCCAGATCATATCCGCCCCCTGCTTTTTTGGATTCGATCCGGGGTCAATCGGATGGGAAAGTTGGTTATTTTTTGCCAGGCCAGTTGCTCATGACGGGGCAGGATCATGACTCCCGCTGCCAGGTGATCATTCAGATCTATGGCCACTTCCAAGGGGCCGCCGTCGAGAGATAAAATCGCCCGATCCCCTTTCTGGAGACCTAATCGAGTTCCCTCTTCAGTCGAGATGGTGAGACGGGGTTTTTCCTCCACTTCCCGAATCGGTTCCGAATAAGTGGAAAGCTCTTCGGTGGCAAAAGTCCACTCGACCAATAGGAGTTCAATCTGATCTGGTGAACTGACTTTTTTATCCGGGGGTAAGGATTCAGTCAGGGGAAAAAGATTCTCCCGCGTCTGAGGGGAAAACAGGCGTATTTCATCTTCAGGGTGATTCAAGCCCTGGAGAGGAGAGAAGATCGGATTTTCATGGGCCAGTTCCGTCCACAGGGTATCGAGGGAAAGGTCCGACCCGGGGGATAGAAGATGTGACAATTCGGACAAAATATTCCACGCCGGCCTGGGCTCCCCTCCGGGAATATCCTGGCCGAACTGACGGGGGGGGTGCCCCCCGCCGCAGACCTGTTCAAGGGGAAGACCGCCGCGATAAATCGCAGGAGCCCATTGGACCCGTCCTTCCTGATTGATGAAATGCCCACCGGCCTCGAAGACCGTTTGGGTGGGGAGGAAGAAATGGGCCTGTCGGACCGAGGCGGAAGGCAGGTAGTCCATGACCAGTAAACAGTCCAGTTTTTTTAAGGCCCGTTCCAAAAGGGTTCTATCCGGAAAGAACCGGAATGGATCGGCCTCAACCAGGATCAACCCGGCGATTTCCCCTTTTTCCATCGCCTCCAGGGTCTTTGGAAAAGAACGGTCTGGGGGCGAGAGCAGGGCCGCGCCAAAAGAGTTGGCCCCAGGCAGCAAGTAGAAAAGACCGGCCCGCTGTTCCTGGGCTTGAAGCAAAAGGACCAAATCGGCGGCTAGGGTAGGGGTGGTGGGCCTGACGATGTCCGTGCCGCAGACGATGACCGGCCGATGACTTTGTTTTAGCCCATGAGCAATTTCCATAAAACGGGTGTGAATTAAAGGATCGGGGGTGTAGGTATCGGGGAGGGCCTCATAAAATCGGAGGGCTTCTGTTCCCGTCTTTTCAGCCGTTGAAGGATTGACCGCCTTTTTGAGAATAACGCTCAGGCAAAGATCCAGTTCGTCCGGTCTAACCGTCAGGGTTTCAAAGTTCAGGGGAAGAAAGACCGGGCGAGGGTCGATGACCACGATGGAGGCCCCTGCTCTAAAAGCCTGTCTTAAGGCCAGGGCCGACAGGGGGGCTTCATTGATCGGATCCGCTCCCACCACCAGAATGAAATCCGCTTGCTCGATCTCCCTCAAGGAAATGGAAATCCGGGCATCAGTCCTGGAAACCGCCCTTTGGATCGCTCTTTCTCTTAGGGGATCGATCAGATATCCAGGGTCGGGCCACCCCTGGGTCCGGCAAAGACCTTTAAGCATGGCCTGGGTCTCCAGAGAACTTCTTGACGAACCCTGACAGGCAACAGACTCTTTTCCGAATTTTTGGATCAGGCTGGAGAACTTTTTGGCTGCGGCCTGAAGGGTCTGATCCAGGGGAACTTCGTCCAATCCTATTCTGGCCCGGCGCGGTCTCTCCGGATGGTTGGCATAATCAAAGCCATATCGCCCACGGTCACAAATAAAATATCCGTTGACCTTGTTGCTGAAACCGGCTTCCTGGCGTACCACTTGCCGGTAGCGGACGCTGGTCACGACCCGGCAGCCCAGGGAGCAATGGATGCATAGAGAAGGACCTCGCTCGAAATCCCAGCGCCGTCCTTTATAACGAGAAGGTTTATCGGTCAGGACCCCGGTGGGACAGAGATCGATGATATTGCCGGAAAAGGGGTTTTCCAGAGGTCCGTCGTTGAAGCGGCCTAAATAGGTCCGGTCGCCGATCCCCAAGGCGCCGAAATCCCGATATCCGGCAAACTCCTGATAAAAGCGACGGCAGCGATAACAGTGGATGCAGCGGTTCATTTCATGCTGGACAAAAATCCTGAGTTCCTGATCGATATAAGTCCGTTTCCGGCCGGGATAGCGCCGCATCCCATGACCGCCGGCCACGGTCAGGTCCTGGAGCAGACAATGGCCGCCTTCATCGCACACCGGGCAGTCATGAGGATGATTCATCATCAACCATTCGATGACCGAACGGCGAAAATCGACAGCTTCATCAGCGGTGGTGGAGACCACCATGCCATCCCTGGCCTCTTCCATACAGCTCATCTTCACCCCTTTGATCGGGCCTTCCAGGAACATTACCGCGCACATCCGGCAGGCCCCGAGGGATCCCAATGCGGGATGAAAGCAAAACCTGGGGATGATGATCCCCAACTCTTCGGCTGCTTCGATGACTTTGGTCCCTTTGGGGACATCTATGGTCAAGTTATCGATGATGATATTAGGCATAGTACCAGTTAGTTCACTAGATTTTGGGTTCCTTCAGCCCCTGCGACGGGCAGGAGTCTTCAGCCTGTTTTCATGCTGAAGGGACACTTCTTCTGGGAGATGTGCTCCTGAATCTCCTCGACAAAATCCTCCACCAAACCCGTGACCGGAGTGGCCGCCCCAGGGGCAAAGGCGCAATAGGAATACGACATAAAGCCGCTCATTTTCTTGAGAAGGGGGATGTATTCTTCTTTCCCGTCACCGGCCTCAATGCGCTGGAGCAGTTCCCGAATATAAGGCAGCCCCTCGCGACAAGGGGTGCAGAACCCGCAGGATTCCCGGGCAAAAAACTGAATCAAATTCAATGTAGCTCCTACCAGGCAGGTTGTATGATCGAAAACCATAATGGCCCCGGTGCCGAAACGATGTCCGTGGCCCATTTTTTGAAAAGATTCAAAATCCATTTCGATATCATGATATTTTTTTGGCAGAAAGCGGGTGGAGGCGCCGCCGGGTAAACAGGTTTTGTATTCATAACCGGGCTTCATTCCACCGGCATGAATTTCAATGATCTCCGATAATGGGGTCCCGAAAGGCAGTTCGAAACACCCCGGTTGAAGGACCCGGCCGCTGACGCTGTAAATCTTATGGCCTACGGCGGCCTGGCTTCGGGCCAGATTCCGAAACCATTCGGCACCGTTTTTCAGAATGTGAGGCACGTAGGCCAGGGTTTCGGCGTTATTGATGATGGTGGGTTTTTCCCAGAGCCCTTCGCTGGTCAAGTGTCCTTCCAGGTTGGGATAAGGTCTTTCCCCTTCCAGGGCATGGACCAACCCCTTGGCTTCACCGCAAATGTATCTTCCCCCGCTGCGATGAATAACCAGATCGAGGCTGTAAGGGCCTCCCAGGATATTATGGCCCAGCAAACCGGCCTGTCTGGCTTCTTCAGCCGCCTTTTCCAATACCTGGGCGCAGGCTTCATAGGCCGGCCTGATAAAAACATACCCCTTTTCGGCCGAGGCCGTATAGCCAGCAATGATTAAACCTTCAAGTAGGGCATGGGGGTTGTGCTGAACCCAGAAACGGTCTTTAAAGGTTCCCGGTTCCATTTCATCGGTGTTGGCGATCACATATCGAGGGAAGGAGGCCTCTTTTCTAAGAGACCACTTTTGGCCGGTGGGAAAACCGGCTCCTCCCAGGCCTCGAAGGCCTGAGTCCGTTATAATTTGAACGATCTCCTGAGGGGAATAGCGGCCTAGGGCCATGGCCAATCCCTGATAGCCTCCCATTTTCTTATAGGCTTCCAGAAAGAAGGTCTGGTCGGCCTTTTCTTTTTGGAGAATCAAAGGGGGATGCTGCTCCATCAGCGGACCTCTTCCTGTGGAGGTTTCCAGTCTCTTAATCGTTGAAGGATTTCATCTATCGATTCGGGATCCAGAGGGCCGTACAATTTTCCATTAATCAACATGGCCGGGGCATGGTCGCAATAACCGATACAGCCCGCCGGCAGAAGGGTAAATAAGCCGTCTTCGGTCGTTCCTCCCAAGGCAATACCGAGGCATTGACTGAGATAACTTATAACCGATTGGTGGTTGAACATCCAGCACATGAGGCCGTCACAAACATGGATCACATACTTCCCAACCGGCCGACGGTAGATAAAATCGTAAAAAGTGGCCAGCTCCTCCAGTTCCAGAGAGGTCATCCCCAGCAAGAGGGCTCCTTCCTGAAGGGCCTCGTCACTCAAGTACCCGTGGTGTTTTTGCAGGGCGAACATGACCTCCACGGCCAGTTCACGGGGGTGATCGGATCCCTCTATTTTGTTTCTCAAAATATTCAATGTTTCTTCAGGTAACATTGCTTTATTCGCAGTATGGCATAATGCTCAATATTGAAAGCTCCAAACTCAAAGCTCAAAGAAAAAATCCAATTGGGAAATTCGTAAATCAATAGCCCTCATCGATCAATATCCGGTAAAATATAGTCAATAGAACCGATGATGGAAAGCAGATCGGACACCAGACCGCCGCGGGCCATCAAGGGCATGGCTTGCAGATTGGCAAATCCGGGGGTTCGGATGCGCATCCGGTAAGCCATATTAAGACCGTCGCTGACCACATAATATCCCTGCTCCCCGCGAGGAGCCTCCACGGCCGTATAGGCCTCCCCCCTGGGGATCTTAGGGCCCCGAGTGACATTGATAAAATGGTAAATCAGGCTTTCGATATCCTTCAGGGTATCGCTTTTCTTGGGCACCGCATAGCGATAGTCATCGGTAGTATAACGACCGCCGGGCATCTTGCGCGCGGCCTGTTCGATAATCCGCAGGCTCTGGCGCATCTCTTCGACCCGGACCTGATAACGGGCATAGCAGTCCCCCTCCTGGGCATAAGGGATATCGAAATCAAATTGCTCATAAGAGGAATAGGGGAACTGCTTGCGCAGGTCCCATTGAAGTCCGCTGGCCCGCAAGTTCGGGCCGGTTACCCCCCATTCCATGGCCTGCTCCAGGGAAAGAGTGCCGACGCCTCGGGTACGGACCTCAAAAATGGGGTTTCGGGTGGCCAGGGCCTCATAGTCCTTGATCCGGGCTGGAAAAATTTTTATGAAATCATCTATCGGTTTCTTCCAGCCTTCCGGCAGGTCGTCGGCCACGCCTCCGATGCGAAACCAGGAGGGATGGAGACGCCCGCCGGTGATATGCTCGATAATATCCATGATCTTTTCACGGTCCCGAAAGGTATAAAAGACCGGGCCGATGGCCCCCAGGTCCTGCAGAAAGGTGCCGAACCAGACCAGGTGATTACTCAGACGAAAAAGTTCACCCAGCATCACCCGGATGTATTGTGCCCGTTCGGGGACTTGGATTCCTGTCAGGGTCTCTACCGAATGAAGGTAGGCCAGGTTGTTGTAGACACCGGAGAGATAATCCACCCGATCGGTATAGGGGATGAATTGATGCCAGGATTGGCGCTCACCGATCTTTTCCACCGAACGGTGGTGATAGCCGATGTCCATGTCGATATCGGAGATCCTTTCCCCTTCCAGGGCCAGGACAAAACGCATCAGGCCGTGGGTGCCCACATGATGGGGGCCCATGTTCAAGAACAGCCTTTCATCGTCGCGGTCTTTTCTTCGGATGATGATCCCGGCATCGAGGGGCTGATATTTTTGGGCATCGGCCCGCGTATAAGGAGGCATCTCAGTGGCCCGGCCGGGATAATTCTTCCGTAAAGGATGCCCTTGCCAATCGTGGGGCAGGAGGATCCGGCAAAGGTTGGGATGGCCCTCGAATCGGATACCGAAAAGATCATAGACTTCCCGCTCATACCAGTCGGCCGAAGGCCAGATATCGGTGATGCTCTTGGCCTTCGGGTCTTTCCCGGTCAAAGGGACCTTCAAGCGCAGACGCCCGGCCGGTTGGAAAGAAAGCAGGTGATAGACGAGGGTATAATCCGGATAAGCCTGTTGATCCGGAACTCGGGGCTGATTCCGGCTGATCTCTTTTCCGACCGTTCCGTCGTAAGAGTTAAAATTTCCCCGATCCCTGCGGGCCGATTCATCCACGGCCGTCAGATCATCCAGCCGCAGAAATCTGGGACTGGATTCGGTTTTTAAAAAACGCAGGACCTCTTTGATCCGTTCCTCAGCTACTTTAAAGGTCACCATATCCGAAGGGTCAAGGGTTTGATCGACCGCCTGGCCGAATCGTTCCTTTAAAACTTCTGTCAAAGAACGGTCCCGGTCGTTCAAGGTGATCCTGGGGGGCGGTGGTGTCCACATCAGATCAGACCGGCTGTCCCAAAATTGCGGCGGGGTGACGGATGTGCCTCTGATGGGGATCCCTTGATAACCCGGCCCCCGGGAATCCCGGGCCTTGGTCTGTCCGTCGATCAGAATAGGCTTTTGAGATCCCTGCGTCCCTCCGGCCAGATGCAAGATCGGACGAGTCGGTTTTTCCTTTTCAATTTTTTTCTGCAGCAAGACCAAACCTTCCAGGACGGCTTCGGGCCGAGGAGGACAGCCGGGGATGTAGACATCCACCGGCAATATCTGATCGACGCCCTGGACCACGCTGTAACAATCATACATACCCCCGCAGTTGCTGCAAGACCCCATGGAAATGACCCATTTGGGCTCCGGCATCTGTTCATAGAGCCTCAAGATAATGGGGGCCACCTTTTTAAAAATAGTGCCGGAAGTGATCAGGAGATCCGATTGACGGGGGGAGCCGCGAAGGACCTCGGCCCCGAAACGGGCCATATCATAGCGGGGAGTCAGGGCCGTTGACTCCTCGATAAAGCAACAGGACAATCCGAAAAAGGAAGGCCAGAGGCTGTATTTTCGGGACCAGTTGATCAGCAGATCCAATCGGTCCAGGGTCTTATTTTTGAGCCGATCGAAATGTTTCAAAATGATATATCCATTCCAGTCCCTGTTTCTTCCAGATATATACCAGACCGGCCAGCAAAAGGATGATGAAAACAGAAATTTGAAGCCACCCGGTCCATCCCAGATCGGTAAAGGCCACGGCCCAGGCCAGGATGAAGGCGGCCTCGACATCGAAGATCAGAAAGAAAACCGCCACCAGATAAAAGGGGACGGGATAAGAAAACCCTGCCGGACCGGTGGGAATGATGCCGCATTCATAGGGCCTTTTTTTTTCGGTGCTGATCTTCTTTTCCCCGAGCCAGGAAGCCAGGAAAAGAAGAAGGGCTATCAAAATCAGTATCATCAGGCCATATAGAAAAAGGGCCGTCAGACCCGGTTCCCAAGGAGATAAGATAATCATTGGGGGTATAGGTTGCATGAGAGATTATCCATGGTCAAAGGGTTCGATTCCGCCTTTGGCGAGATTGAATCCGCTTTCATTTCTTATCGGGACCTTACCGGGCAGAGGGGATTATCATGGTCTTCCAGTCTTGGGAAAATTTGTCCATTCCCTTGGTGGTCAGATCATGGGCCAGGTCATATTCCTGCCGGTTCTTGCTGAGATTCATCTCCCGGTAAGGAATGTCTTTCAGTTCTCCTTTGTTGTAGGTATAGGTTGGGTCCGGCAGGGGCAGGCCCTGTTCTCCCCAGTGCTTTAAGATATCGAAAGGGGCGGTGATGATGTCCGATCCCAGTTTGAGGGCATATAAAAAATGGTCCATAGTCCGGACACTGGCGGTCAGCACTTCCACATGACCGTCCCCTTTTTGATACATGCGAAGGATATTGGAGATCAAATCCATGCCGTTCTCTCCCCGATCATCCAGACGACCGATAAAAGGGGATACAAAGACATCCCCTTTTTTGGCCCCCCGGGTGGCGGCATAAACGGCCGCGGCCTGTTCCTGTGAAAAACACAAGGTCAGGTTGACCCGAAGGCCCATTCCGACCGCCGCTTCAGCGGCCTTCAACCCTTCCGGGGAGGTGGGGAATTTTATATGGGCATTAGGGATCCAGGAAAACATATCCTGTCCCTGTTTTAACATTGATTCGGCCGGGGTTTGAAGATCGGCATAGACCTCGACGGATACGGACCCCCGGGGAATCAGGCTGGAGATCTTCTGGACCACCTGCCGGTAAAACCCAAAGATTTCCTCCTGATTGAATTTCTCTCCTTTTTCCAGACGTCGGCGGGCCTCGGGATTTTTGGAGATAAGGGTCGGGTTAGTGGTTTGACCATCAAGGAATCCCAAAGTGCGGAGGATTTTCCCGGTTTCCTCGGGATCTCCCCCGTCGAGAAAAATGCGGGTTTTAAGGTTTTCCGGTTTCATAACAGCTCCTTCACTTTTTTGATGATCGCTTCTTTGAATATTTGCTCATAGGCCAGAAGTTCCGCCGGGGTCCCGCTCTTGGGCATGCTCCTGACGGCCAGGGAGTGAATGACTATCTCCTCTCCGTCAAAAGCGCTCCTGACCGCTTCTCCCAAACCGCCTTCGGCATGATGATCTTCCACGGTGATGATGCACCTGGTCTCTTGGGCCGCCTCTTTCAGGGTGGCCGAGTCCAGCGGCTTGATGCTGTAAAGATCGATGATGCGCAGGAAAAGATCTTCTTTTTTTAGTTCCTCGTAGGCCTGGAGGGCCTCGAATAGGGTGATGCCGGCCGCCACGATGGTCACTTTATCCTGAGGGCTTTTTTTCAGCACTTTTGATCCGCCAATCGGGAACCGATCACTATTGGAATAAAGGATCGGTGTAGCCATGCGGGTGGTTCGAATATACACCAGGCCATAGTGGAGGGCCGCCTCCTCCACCAATCGTTCGGTGGATACCGCGTCGCTGGGATAGAGAACCACGCTGCCCAAAATGCTTCGGAACAGGGCGATATCTTCCAAACCCATTTGGGAAGGGCCGTCTTCGCCGATGGACACCCCGGCATGGGAGCCGCAAAATTTGATATTGGCGTTCGAATACTGGCTCATCCTGATCTGGTCGAAGGCCCGGGTAAAAAAGGCGGCAAAAGTGGAAAGGAAGGGGATTTCCCCTCTTGTCGAAAGACCCAGGGCAGTGCCCACCATATTTTGTTCAGCGATGTACATTTCAAAGAACCTATCCGGATAGTCTTTCTTAAATATTTCGGCATAGGTAGAATTACTGACTTCAGCGTCAAGAACAACCATATTGGGATAGCGAGGGAAAATCCGCTTCAAGGCTTGCCCGTAAGCCTTCCGGGTAGCTATGGGGGTATCAGTCGGATAGAAGGGCTCCTCGATTTTCCGGGCAATACTTCGGGCCGGTTTCAGGTCTTCCGGTTTGGCTATCTCCCCCACGATAGTCTTGTCCACCTCGCCCAGTTCCTTCAGGGCTTGTTCCAGTTGCTCTTTAGACAACGTTTTTCCGTGCCAGCCGTTTTTATCTTCAATAAAAGAAACCCCTTTCCCTTTGATGGTCCTGGCAATGATCATCACCGGTTTTTCTTTGGCATCCAGGGCCTGTTTATAAGCGGAAAGAATCGGTTCGAGATCATGGCCATCGATCAGGATGGTCTCCCAGCCGAAGGAAGCAATGCGGTCTCGATAGGCTGTCAGATCATGGCCATACATGGTTTCTCCCCGTTGACCGAGACGATTGACATCGATGATGCCGATAAGATGGTTCAATTTATAGTAGGCCCCGATCTCCATGGCCTCCCATAAGGAACCTTCGGCCATCTCACTATCGCCCATGAGGACATAAGTGTGGTAAGGGAGCTTATCCAGATATTGTCCGTTAAGGGCTATTCCCAGTCCGATGGACAGCCCTTGTCCGAGAGAACCGGTGGCCGCTTCGGCGTATCTAAAACTAGAGGTGGGGTGGCCTTCCAGGGGGCTGCCGAATTTTCTTAAGGACATCAATTCCTCCTCCGTGACCTGCCCGGCTGCTGCCCAAAGGGAGTAAAAGAGGGGAGAGGCGTGGCCTTTGGAGAAAATGAGACGATCGTTATTAGGATGGTCCGGTAACCGGACGTCATAATGAAAGATGCCGCTGAACAGTAAACCGGTCATCAAATCAGTGGCCGATAATGAGGAACTGGGATGGCCCGATCCGGCCTCCGTAGTAGAAACCAGAGAATAATAGCGAATCAACTTGGCTATTTTTTGCAATTTTTCCATTGGATTCATTTTCAAACCCCCCTTAGGTCAAAAATACTTTCCTCAGTCCCTGGGATCCGGATCAGGCCTCTATTGATTTCTTTTCTTCGGAGTTCTTACAACGATGGATGGCCTCCTGGTACTGATGAATATTGGGCATTACCCAACTACGACTGTCTTGGGCAATTAAATATTCCGCCGATTCCGGACCCCAGCTGCCGGACGGGTAATTGGGAAAGTTGGCTGGGACCACTGATTCCCAGGCCTCAAGAATAGGGGCGATAACGCGCCAGGCCGCCTCGGCCTGATCCCCCCGCATAAAAAGGGTGGCATTCCCCAACATCACATCCAGCAGCAGGGTCTCATAAGCCTCGGGAGAAGGAACTTTAAAGGCTTCTTGATAATAAAACTGCATATCCACGGGACTCAAACGCATGGTCTCTCCCGGATGTTTAGCCTGAAAGCGAAGCAGGATGCCTTCCAGGGGATGGATGGAAATAAGGAGGCGGTTCGGCGTCCAATCCAAAACCGTAGAGGGAGGAAAGATTTGATGCGGGACAGTTCGAAATTGGATATTGACTTCTGAAACTTTTGCGGGCAGACGTTTTCCGGTTCGCAGATAAAAAGGGACATCCTGCCAACGCCAGTTGTCCACAAAAAGCTTAACGGCAGCGTAAGTTTCGATCGAAGAGTCGGGAGAGACGTTTTTTTCACTCCGATATCCCCGGACCTTTTTCCCTTCGATCCAACCAGTGTCATACTGGCCGCGGACGGCAAATTTATGGATCTCATCGAGAGGGATAGGACGTACGGCATGGAGGACATCCACTTTTTTATTGCGAATTTCTTCGTCTTTAAAAGAGATCATCGGCTCCATGGCGATCAGGCAGAGGACCTGGATAAGATGATTCTGAATCATATCCCTCAACGCCCCGGCCTTATCATAATAATGGCCGCGATCCCCGATGCCGTCCTGTTCGGATACGGTAATCTGCACATGATCGATGTAACGCCGATTCCAGATAGGCTCAAACAGGGCATTGGCAAAACGGAAAGCCAGGATATTCTGTACGGTCTCTTTGCCCAAGTAGTGGTCGATCCGGTAAATCTGGGATTCGAGAAAGGTCTTGGTCAGATTTTTATTTAAAGATCTGGCCGAGGCCAGATCACGGCCGAAAGGTTTTTCGATAACGATACGGGTTCGTTCCCGTTCAAAGGATAAGCGGGCGTTACCCAACTGTTCTACAATTAATTCAATAGACTGTGGTGGAATAGCCAGGTAGAAAATCCGGGTGGCCGGGGTGTCCCATTCTTTATCCAGGGTTTTGAGTTGCTTGGTCAGTCGGGAATAGATCTTTGGATCACTAAAATCGCAGATTTGAAAACTTAAATGGGAGACGAAGGTTTTCCAATCCTTTTTATCCACTTCCTTGCGGCGAGAGAACTGCTTTACCCCTTGATGCAGATTTTGGATTTGGGCCTCATTGCTCAGCGACCGATGACCCAGACCGATGATCCGGAAATTATCCGGAAGCCAGTCGTCCAGATAAAGATCATATAAAGCCGGAATCAATTTACGCCGGGCCAGATCGCCGGCAATGCCGAAGATGACAAAAACAGTCGGTTTGGGATGATTATCAACCGTCATTCGGATGTCCTTAATCCCTTCTCCACCGGGTATGAAAGGTGCCCGGGATATCGGTTCGTTTATAGGTGTGGGCACCGAAATAATCCCGTTGGGCCTGGATGAGATTGGCCGGCAGCCAGGAACTGCGGAAACTGTCGAAATAAGCTAAAGAGGCCATAAGACCGGGTACGGGTATGGCCAGATCAACGGCGGCCTTAATCACCTCTCCCATATCATTCTGACAGGACTTCATCTTTTCGGCCAGTTCGGTAGCGGTCAACAGGTGGATGAGATTCGGTTCAATCCGGTAGGCGGCCTGGATTTTGTCCAGGAGGGCCGCCCGGATGATGCACCCTCCGCGCCAGATCCGGGCCACCTCATCCAGAGGCACCCCATAATGATAAATTCGGGAGGCCTTCTGGAGCAGGGCCAGACCCTGGCTGTAAGTCACCATCATTCCACCATAAAGGGCCTGACCGACCTGGGCTATCCATCCTTGTTGCTCTCCTCGGAACAAGGCTCGAGAGTTTTCAAAAACCCGACTCATGGCCTGCCGCTCCTGCGCATAGCCGGAGAGGTCCCGCATCATCACGGCCAAGTCGATGGTCGGCACCGGTATCTGTAATTCCAAAGCATTGGTGGAAGTCCAGAGGCCGGTCCCTTTTTGCCCGGCCTGATCCTGGATCCAATCGATCAGACGGCCTTTGCCCATTTCGTCTTCTTGAAGAAAGATACGGGCGGTGATCTCAATCAAATAAGACTTAAGTCCGGTCTGGTTCCATTGTTCAAAAATCCGGGACAACTCATCATCGTTCAGCCCCAGTCCCTGTTTAAGAAGCTGATAGGTTTCGGCAATCAATTCCATTAAACCGTATTCAATCCCGTTGTGGACCATTTTGACGTAATGGCCGGCCGACCCTTGGCCCAGATAAGTCACGCAGGGTTCCCCCTCCACCTTGGCGGCGATAGTCTCAAGGATCGGACGCACCCGTTCATAGGCCTGGGGGGAACCGCCGGGCATCAGACTGGGGCCGTAACGGGCACCCGACCCGCCACCGGATATACCCAGACCCATATAAAGGATTCTTTTTTCGGACAAGGATTTTTCCCGGCGATCGGTGTCGCTGAATAAAGAATTACCGCCATCAATAATCAGGTCGTTGTCTTCAAGGAGGGGGAGAAGTTCCTGGATCATTTCGTCGACCGCTCGGCCGGCGGAGATCATCAGCAGAATAGCCCTGGGTCTGCGCAGCAGCCCAACGAATTCGGACAGGTTGGTGCCCGGCCTGATGGGTCGTGAACCGGCCTCTTTTTCCATGAATTCCCTGGTTTTTTCCTGAGTCCGGTTATAAACCGCTACAGAAAAGCCGTGGTCGGCCATATTCAATACCAGATTTCGGCCCATTTCCCCCAGACCGATTAAACCGATCTCAACCCTCTGGTCAGCCATTATCGAATGCTCCGAAAAATCAATCCATGATAAATGTTTGGTGTTTGGAATAAATGTAGACTTGAATCCTAAAACCGCAAACCATTTCAATTTGATAATTTATTATTATACAATAAAAGATGAGCTTGATAAGTAAATAATGCCATTTCTGTATTCGCAGGTCGAAAAGGGTGTATTTTCACTTTTGGCGGATTGGATAGTCGACTGAATAAAAAAGAGTTGATCTGAGGCCCATCAACATCCTGATAACAAAGGTCCTTTTAGAAGGAATCCACAGGTCATAGCCGTTTAAAATAAAATACTTCTCTGTCCACTGACGGTTAATGACATGTCTTTTAAAGAAAAATCTTCATCTGGAGTAAATGTCCTATCAAATTCGATGAATTCAAACCTTCTCCACATGCCGTTGGAATTGTCCTCTATGGGAGGCATTTCATTCATGGCAATAAAATGCTTGGCAAATGGTCTGAATTTAACCGCTGTTTTATAAGGATACCTCCAGGAACCCAATCACCACTGACCACTTCCTTTATTCTGTCGGTATTAGTAGCTATTCTATTAGGGGTTTCACTGGAAACATTCAACATTTTTCCAAACAAATCGAGGACATAATATTCATCGGAGAGACGAGTCAGGTTAATATTGGAGGTATTATCTTCTCCAAACAAACTGGTTATCGTATTAATCAGGACTGATTTCCCAATACTTCCATTCCCCACTAATAGAAATAAGGTATGCACCGGAATAGACCTTTGAAGGATGTACCCAACAGCCTCTTGTAGAAAATCAATTTGAGCCTGCTTACCTAAGAATATTTCATCTAAATACTTGAAAAATATAGGGCAGGTGGCATTAGGATCAAAGGCATAGGGCAACATGTTAGTAGAAAAGACATCAGGGGTATGGGGGGATCAATAGCTCAGTTTTAAGATTAAGAATACCGTTAGTAAAGGTCAGAAAATTCAGGATTTCTTCATTACTACTATCATGGCAGATGTTCCCCTTCGGCATAATGAATAAAGTTCTCCAATTGGGTTTTAGTAAACAATTCCCTATGGATGCCCAATTTTGTTTGGCATAATGAATTTAAGGCCTTGTTGGATAGAGGTTCATAGAAGCGGCCGTTATATCGAAAGAAGACATCCTCGTGAATCTTCATTTTAAAGGTCTGGGAGATAAACTCCTGGAATTTGACAATTTTAAAATTGTAATTATCCTTGTTTTTTTGAAGTGAACCCGTGACGAATAATGGATCGAGTCGTTCCTCATCAGACAGCTGAGAAAACGTTCTCGCCTTTTCAATGGTATGGTTTAGGTATTTTACTTTATCGTTGTGTTCACGATACTTTTCCCCAACGGGATAAATTTCAAGAATCTTTTGAATGAGGGTTTCACTTACCCCTTTATTGATCAATCCAGCGACAACAGCCATTTCAACTTCAGACCGAGATTGATAGGTGCCATCATTCCCACGTACTCAATTGACTCCTTTTTCCCATTTCTTTGCATCCGGGGATTTACTCCACAGTAGACGTTATATCCAGCTTGGGCTAATTCCGAGGCATAGGAAACTGCTCCGTCAATCGAATTAAAAAAATCCTGTTTAATATTTCCTTTTTTATCAAAGGCCCTAATTTCTATCATGCCCATATCAAATTTTAAAGCCCTTTCAAAAAGAGCTTCAAAAATGAATTAAATATTAATTTTAAATTTGTCCTAATTGGTAACCACGAAAGGAACACCGTTTAGGTCTGGAAATACGTTAAGGAGGATTTTTGAGATGGAAAAAATACGAAAATATTAGATTCTGAAACTGTAACGACTACAAGGAATAATGAGACAGACGTTTGATGATTTGGGACGGGTGGTACTGGGGTTGAAGATTAAGAAAGGTAGATTCTAATTCATGTCTCGGTAGGATTTTTAACATTTGCAAAAAGATTGTGTTATAATGGGTCATGGCTTGAATCTCCTTCTTTGTTAATAGGTTGGACAAACCCTTTTTAACAAATGAAAGCAAGATTTCAAGCCTTTTTTATATTTTTTACCGGTCACTAATGCTATTTTAATAGGTATGAAAAGGGTGTAATTTGCCGGCCCAAGGAGAAACAGGCTATGGACAGGAGTCTCGGAATTGATCTCACCACGGGCAGCATACCGCGGCATTTATTGAGCTTTTCTCTTCCCATGCTGGCCGGTAACCTCATCCAGATCGGTCAGAGCATCATTAATACCATATGGGTGGGCCACTTGGTGGGAGAAAATGCCGTGGGGGCCATTGGCGTCAGTTTTCCCGTGATCTTCATTCTCATGGGCTTTGCCATGGGTATGTCCATGGCCACGACCATCCTCGTATCCCAGTATTACGGATCCAAGGATCTGATCTTGGTGGAAAAAGTCATCCATAACTCATTTTCCCTTGCCCTCATACTGGGTGTTGTCCTGTCCGTGGCAGGTATGACTTTTGCCGATTCCATCCTCAGAATCATGAAGACCCCGCCTGAAAATTTCACCATGGCTTCGATCTACCTTAAAATCATCCTCGGAGGTTTTATACTTTTCTATGTCACCTTTATTATAAACTCCGTCCTGCGGGGGATCGGCGATACAGTAACACCGCTTATATTCATGGCCGTGGCCATCGGTCTCAACGCCCTGCTGGATCCTTTTTTCATCGGCGGGTTCGGTCCCTTCCCGCATTTCGGTCTTATGGGAGCGGCCTGGGCCACGGTGATCTCACAGGCCATAGGGTTCGGCACCGGCATCGTCTATCTCAACCTGAAAAAGCACTTGGGGGCTTTTAATCCAAAGAAACTCATTTTAAACAGAACTATCACGGGTAAGCTCTTCAGGATCGGACTGCCCTCCATCGTTCAGCAGCTGCTGATCTCCATGAGCTCGCTCCTGGTAACCACTATGGTCAATACCTTCGGGGCCGCAGCCACCAATGCCTTTGGCGCCGTGATGCGGGTGGAAATGTTTGCCATCCTGCCCGCCAGTTCCATAAGCATGGCCGTTTCAGCGCTGACGGGGCAGAACCTCGGGGCAGGCAAACCGCAAAGGATCAAAGCGGTCTTCCATTGGGGCCTTCTGCTGATCTCCTCGATCACCTTGATCATCTCTCTTATTGCGGTTTTTCTCTCGGGCCAGATCCTCACCATATTCGGTCTCGGTAAGGACGCACTGGTAATGGAAATCGGGATCAACTACTTACACATCGTGGGCGCCTGCTATTTGATTTTCTCCATAGGCTTTGTGTCGAACGGCGTCATCAACGGAGCCGGTCATACCATCATCACCATGATGTTTTCTCTCCTTTCCTTGTGGGTGCTCAGGATACCCCTGGCCGGGGTCCTGTCCAGGACCGGCCTGGGCATCACGGGTATATGGGTCGGTATTGCGCTGAGCTTTTTTGGATTTTCGTCGGCAAGTCTCAGCTATTACCTCACGGGAAGATGGAAAAAAAGCGCCATTGCACCCCGTTGACGAGTCCTTTTGGAACTAAAACCTGGACCACAGAATGGTACTCTCGGCGAGGTTGAAGTCTCAGCGCCGGAATAATCGATACCGATGTAACCTCCAAATGAAAGCCCTGGAAAGGGAGAGTATTTGGAGGCCGGCTCATTCGGATAAGATCCGTAAGACAGGCCGGGGGTTAGGATTGATAAACGTACTTAAAGATACTTTTCCATCAGTGGCCCTAGATAGAAACGAAACGAAGCTATACAGGGGCTTATACTCGTCAGAACCAGGTGGGAGGGTTATTGAAAAGATGGGTGGTAAGAAATTAGATAAAGTGAATTAAAAATTGACAGTATTAATGATTTAGTTTTTTTCAGAAATGAATGGTTCAGGCGGGGACGTTTGGATGAATGAGTTTTAAGGGATTCCCATATATTGTTGAAATTAATTATCAGCTCTATTTCTCGAATAGGGAAAAATACTCAGAATAAAGTACCCTATTAAAGCATAAACGATAAGCGCAGCAAGGGTGGCAAAATCAACCACGAAACCTGAAAATTTATAATCTGGAAGAATTTTGGCAAATGGCGCTACAAGTCGCGCTGTGACACGATAAAGCCAGGCAACGAACGGCGTGCTTGCATTAACTACCAAAAACTTAAATATCAATCTGACACTTAAAAGTAGTTCAATAACGCCCATCACAATATTAATGAATGCCCGTATAATTCTAAACATAATTTGTTTTAATTCTCTTTTGCTTGAGTTAATCCAACTCTTCCGCTCTTTGATAAGACTTTGCTTTTAGATTCAAAAGTATAAAATAAGATGAAATAGCAGTCAAGGAGAAAAAAGGAAGAAAAAACAGGGGTGATGGAATGAGAATGGAGATTAAATAAAGGGGGCTCACTCCTTTAGAAAGGGGGATAAAGCATGGCAGCATTTGATTGGAGCAAAGGACTGGTCAAGGGATTATTTTGGGGTGGCTTAATGGGTGTAGTTGTCGGCATCCTCTATACCACCAAAAGGGATAAGGGGACATGGGAGAGCGTCGGTAAATCTGCGGATGAGTTGGTTGATAGAACCAAGGAGCAGATTGGGCAAGCGCGGAGGAAAATAGAGGAACTGGCGAACCGTGGAAAGGATTTATACGAAGGGGACAAGGAAAGTCTAAAGGAAGTCTAGGTACCTCAGGGTTAGAGGACATTCTGATATGACCCCCCGTTCCTACTGGCTGATTAAGGAATCATACCGAATAACGACGAAAAGCTGGAAGATAGCAAATCAAAAAACAAGCGGATAGTATCCTAATGCTTATATTCTGGGTGATTACAGTGATAGTGACGATGCAAAGGGGGGAAAGGGTTGGTGTGTAGTAACAAGATGGGAGGTTAACTTTTATAACTGACGGTAATCACAAACAGTAATCCCTCTTATTGTTTTCTTGGTCAGCTTCCCTAAGAGGCGGAGAACCTCTTCGCCTGCGGGAGTTAGCTGGAGGTTATGGCGGACTAATCGGTAAGGTCAAGAAAATCCTGGGAAAATAGTAGAAGTCAAGACAGGGTTTGATCCGGCAAAACCACCCGTTGGCCTCCATAACGTTCATATCATCCCAAAGAGCGTGGACTATTTCGGGTGATAAGTCCCCGCCTTGATGCCCGGGGGTATACCGTAAGATAGCAGTAATTGGCCATACTTTGGTGTCTTGAATAAGAGAGCTTACCGGGCTCGGTGGTTTGCTAATCACTATCACCGAGCCCCGGTGTTTAGTCGGGCTTAGAAACCCTAGTCCTTTGGACCAGGGCACGGTCAGGCTTCGGGATGCGAGCCAACTGATCTGCGAACTTGTCAGGGCGAGGAATGCACAATAGCGCTATGAATGTAGCGCGCCGACCTCTAAGGCTCGTAGCACGTTGAGCATTTCATCCTGCGATTTGCCACGGACTGCTTCTGCAGGCGGAAGTTCTCCACGACGCATCAATTCTTCGAAGGCACTCAGCTTTTCACTGTGCGGGCTAATCATCGCAAGGAAGCGGTTGTTCTTAAGCAGGTACGCAACGAAGTCAGATTTGGAAACGTCGCCACTGATAATGACTTCGTCCCACGTGTGTGCCCATCCCATATAGGCAAGCGACACGCCGCATTGTTCAGTCCAGAAGAACGGCACCGCGTCGAACGGCTTGCCGTTTCCTACCATCGCCCGAGCAGCGGCGCGTCCCTGCTGCAGAGCCAGGCGCCAGTGTTCTATCCGAATACGCTGACCCTCATTGTGCGGATCCATATAACGGGCCACGTCTCCGGCAGCATACACACCCGCAGCCACGCGAAACTCTCCATCCACATCGAGACTACCATCCGGGTTCAATTGCACGCTTTTCACGAAATCGGTAGCTGGGCGGACTCCAATACCCACCACAGCAAGATCGCAATCAATAGTAGTGCCATCATCGAGGGTGACACTCGACACTTCCTTGCTGCCGTTGAACCGGCTGACCGTACGTCCCGATCTGAATATGGTGCCCTTGGATTCGTGAGCCTTCTTCAGGGTGTTCGCGATTTCTTCTCCAAAAACCTGCTTGAACGGCACAATAGCACGTCCGATAATCGTCACCTGGACCCCGCGATTTGCGAGACTGGACGCCACTTCCATGCCGATGAAGCTGTCGCCGACGATTACCGCTCTTTTGCCCTTTTGTGCCAGGGCAATAATCGCATTGCAGTCGTTAAGCGAACGCAGAACAAGCACATTTCGCATGTTGGCGCCAGGCACATCGAGTTTGCGCGGGATGGACCCACTGGCGAGCAACACCATATCAGGCACGAGTGTTGTCCCGTCGTCAAACTGAATGCTCCTTTGGGGGACGTCGAACGCCATGACGTGTCTGTTCATGCGCTCGATGTGGTGCCGTTTATAGAAGTCTTCGGAGCGGATGTCCAACGATACCAAAGTCGAGGCGGGATCTCCCGCCAGATAACCCTTGCTGCAGTTCGGGCGGTCATATGGAATGTGATCCTCCTGGCTGATCATCAGGATCCGCCCTCGATAGCCTTCCTGTCGCAGCGCTTCCACTGCAGCGGCCGCCGCAGCCCCCCCGCCAATCACGGCAAAGACACGTTTGTCACGGGCGGGCTCAAATCGCGCCATGGGCATCTGGCGGCTGCCTTCCTTCTTGTCGGGCATGTCCAGATAGATGTTGTCGTGTTCGATGTGCCCATCATAATGTTCCAGTCCGTCGAGAGAGCAAGGTTCCAAAAGATCACCGGTTTTCACGTCGAACTTCGCCTGATGCCACGGACAGATGATGTGCCCGTCGTGAAGCGTACCTTCGTGCAGCGGCGCGCCATAGTGTGGACAAGTACCACTTAAAGCCTGAAACCTTCCATTCCACTTGGCAAGCAAAATCGGCGAATCATCCACTTTGACCTGCTTCATCTGATTATCCTGAAGGTCATGAGTGCTTCCTATCTTAACTTTCTTGGCTTTCATGTTACGTCTCCTTTTAATTCTGGTTACTGAAACTGTCTCTCTAATAGCGCCCAATTCCCTTGCCAATACTGATTCAAAAGATTTACGAAGTGGATCTCCTTACCTGCCCAATGGTGGGAGGCGATGCGGATTATCAGCATTATCGAGGATCAGGAAGTGATCAACATGATTTTAGGGTACTTGGGTTTGAGGACTGTTCTTTACTACCCTCGTCGCCCTTGAATGAAGCCGACTATCAGAACGATAATAGCAATTACCAGCGCGATGTGAATGAAACCTCCCATCGTATAACTGGTCACCAAACCCAGCAGCCACAGAATTATCAGTATTACAGCAATCGTCCACAACATGGGATTCTCCTCCTTTTATTAATTTATTTTAAGAATACCTAATACAAATGCAAGTAGCTTACCAACAGCCGGGGGAAAAAAGAAGTATGAAAACAGGCCTGATATCGTAAGGTTTGACGAATAGGAGATAATAATAAGGAAGGTTGAAACTATTTTTCAGCCTCAATATTTGGTGGAACCACCATATATGGAGGAAAACTTTGAGGTAGTCGGGCAACTTAGCGCGTGTTGAATCTGGGATTGTAAAAAAGAAAAAAAGATTTTGTTTGCTCAGAGATAGAAAAATATCTTTTAGGATAATACCACACCATTACCGATTACCGATTCAACTCTTGAATAATCAGGAAGATGCGAAAAGCAATGTTACAGGAAGAAGTCATATGCTATAGAATAAGAGTGTGAAACCCTCCTGTCCATGATATGCTTAAGCTTTGCCTTTGCTCGCTCGGGGTGACAGTCAAAGATGTTCTTGCCCATGAGCTCCACGCCACCAAACTTTTTGAACATCACTCCACAAAAATACTGTCTTGTTTCCCCCAAAATACAGCCTTTAAGGCATTCCTATTTTCAAATGTTCCCGCTACCGTAATCAATAGAAAATAATCTTTAGGAGGTGTGGCATGGCCAATCCATTTGTTCACCTTGAATTGCATACCAAAGACGTGGAGAAGTCAAAAAAGTTTTACACAAGTCTGTTCGACTGGAAGTTGGAAGAATTTCCAGGCATGGACTACACGATTATCAACGTTGGGGAAGGAACAGGCGGTGGAATGATGAAGAACCCTATGCCAAACAGTCCCGACAACTGGCTTCCCTACATCCTGGTAGACGATATCGCAGCATCGACAAAAAAAGCGAAGTCGCTCGGAGCTGCCATTGTCCAGGAGGTTACCGAGATTCCCGACATGGGGTGGTCCAGCGTGATTTTGGATCCGACGGGTGCGCCCTTTGGACTCTTTCAACCAAAAGCAAACCAGTAAGGTTGCGAATTCGAAAGACCGGACGGAGGGAACAGCAGATGAGCATCGGCGGATTATCCAAGGTGCGACATGATGTCATGGCAGGCTATGTCGAGCGTGACAGGATTACTTTGACCTTGGGGAAAAAACGAACCATAGTTCCTTCTCAGTGTTGACTTTTCATAGATCCTCTTTGGGTGGAGGACTCTTGGAATGGTCTAATTTGAGGAAAGCAATCCTCTGGACAGAAAAAGAGTTAAGCGTCTTGCCGCCGGCATGGAAACCCTGAAGGTGAACCTGGGCTAGTGAAATCTTCTCAGATCCAGAGGATTCAATAGCGTCAACCAATCACTACTTTTTATACAAAGTTGTCGTTATTATGAAAAAACTCTTCACAAAAGGATTTTGTCAAACGGAATTTTCCCCATATAGAATATTTTTAACTTGTTTAATCATCGTTTTGTTACCAGATTTGTCTCTTGGAAAGAATCTCCTTGGAATTGAGAGATCAATAGTTTTATTTCTAATACTTCTCGGGTATTGATAATCGGATGTTGAATTTATTTCAATTCTTCCGAACTTACCAGTTGGACCATCAATAATATAATCAGCGACCATCCTATCCATTCCTTCTATTTGAGGAACTTTGATATTTCTCGCTTTATAATTGATGTCCTTCGCTTCTTGTGCAAGAGGACCTTTAAAAATATCTTCCTCAATTCCCCAAAAAAAATAATCGGGATAACGAAAAACAATTTAAGGGAGAGTTTTCCCTCTATATCTCTTCAGATTTACTTTCGTATAAATCATTTTATCCTCCTTTTTTTCAACTTGGGCATTAATTTGTGAATCAGACTGACCTTGTATTACCACCGGTCAGAAGGTCTACCAATTTCTCCGGTTAAAAAGTAGTCCAGACCGACCGATTTAAAGACCTACCAAGATTCTTTTCTTTCTTCTTCCTAATATTTTCTTACCCTATTTTTTTTCTTAACTATCCCATTCACTTTTTTTATTTTCTTTTCAAACTGAGGATCAATAGCCGATTAATGATTTCCCTGGAGGGAAGTCATGAACCAGAATCGATGTCGGCATTGCCATACTATTTTTCTTCCGAATCCCCGAATAAAAAAACAACGATATTGTAACCGTCCGGAGTGCCAACGGGCCAGGAAGGCTCTTTGGCAGAAACAAAAGATGTATCAAGACCTGGATTACCAGACCACCCATAGGGAGTCTCAAAAAACCTGGATGGAACAGCACCCCGGCTATTGGAAAACCTATCGAGCGGAACATCCCGCCTATATCCAAAAAAACCGCCAGAACCAGCAAAACCGGGATCGGAAAAGGCGGTTGGCCCGTCTTGCAAAGATGGACGCGTTAGCTCAAAAAGTATTCCTTATTCCAGATACTTCCACAGATTTAGCCCTTCTTGCAAAGAAGGACTCGATAGACCCGGCCTCTGGTTTTTCTTATCATGGTCCCCAAACAGGAGGCCCTTTATGATGGAAAAGCAACCTCTCAACCCGGCACGCATTCGGAAGATCAACGGCAGTTTCGCCTTTATCGAACACCGCTTCCGCTACTTTATCAAGACCCTGACTCATCAGGAGCTTTTGTTGTATCTCTTTCTGGTCCTGGCCGCTGATAAGCAGGGGCTTTCCTATTACAGCACCGATACCATCTGTGCCTGCCTGAAGATCAGTCTGAGACCATATCTGAAGGCCCGGCAGGCCTTGATCCGCAAGGACCTGATTGCTTTCGATGGCCGGTTCTTCCAGGTCCTTTCCTTACCTTTTTTTACTCCCCTGGGAGGTCCTTATGATTGACCGCCGTCTGGTTTTCGAGATCCAC
Source organism: uncultured delta proteobacterium (assembly GCA_963790475.1). Taxonomy (GTDB): domain Bacteria; phylum Desulfobacterota; class RBG-13-43-22; order RBG-13-43-22; family RBG-13-43-22; genus RBG-13-43-22. The sequence continues at coordinate 493,200 of CAWBOS010000006.1, forward strand.
CGCCTGTCCCATGAAGGCTATAAAATCCGCCAGATCGCCCGGACCCTTAAGCTCAGCCGGGAGAGTGTCAAAAGATACTTGGATAATCCCCATCCGCCCAGACCGGTGATTGTCCGAACCGGCAAGTTGGACTCCTTTAAACCGGAGATCCAAAGGCTATTAGAGCAGGACCCTTCGGTCAGCGGCGCGGTTCTGCTGCAACGCTTAAAAGCCCAGGGCTATACCGGGGGCCGGTCCATCCTGGGGGAATTCCTGCAACAGGTCCGGCCCAAACAAAAGCGGGCCTATCTCCGGTTCGAATCCCCTCCGGGGGAACAGTTCCAGATCGACTGGGGCCACTTCGGGGCTTTGGTCTATGGGAAGACTCCACGCAAGCTTTATTGTCTGGCGGTTATCGAAGCCCATAGTCGGATGCTTTATGCCGAGTTCACCCATTCCCAGAAACAAGAAGCTCTCCATCAGGGGTTACTCAATGCCTTCCGGTTTTTTCAAGGCACTCCCAAGGAGATCGTCACCGATAATATGCTCACCGCGGTCTTAGAGAGAGAAGGCTCTATCATCCGCTTTAATGAGGCCTTCCTGGAGTTCCTAAGACCCTTCCGGATTACTCCCAGGGCCTGTCATCCCTATCAACCTCAGGAAAAGGGCAAAATCGAAAAAGGGGGTATCCATTACCTCCGGCATAACTTCTGGCCCCTCCGATCCTTTACCGATTTGCCCGATATCAATCGCCAGTGCCGGCACTGGCTGGACACTCAGGCCAATATCCGACTCCACAGCACGACCGGCGAAAGACCCCTGGATCGTTTCAACCCCCAGGCCCTTCAACCCTTGCCCGAGTTTACTCCCGACTGCCGGGAGACCCTCTCGCTTAAGGTCCACGCCGACTTTGCTATCCGTTTCGACAGCAACTTTTATTCCGTCCCTCCCTGGGCCATTGGTAAAACGGTGATCGTCAAGGCTGATCTAAAAACCGTCACCATTTACCTTCACGAGAAAACCCTGGCTACCCATACCCGCTGCTGGGAAAAAAAACAACGCTTAGAACTTCCGGATCATCGGGAGGCCGCCTTTAAACGCCGGCCTCAGGAATGGCTGGCCACCGAGGTCTCTGCCTTTATCTCCTTAGGCGAAGAGGCCAAGACCTTCCTGGAAGGTTTATCTCATACCGGCCAGCCGATTAAAAAGAACCTGGCCAGACTCCTGGCTTTAAAAGACCGCTTTGGAACCCCTTTATTCGTCCAGGCCCTTAAGCGGGCCATGGATCACAAGGCCTATGGCGCCCATTATGTGGAAAACATCCTCCACCAGGAAAAATCTCCCAAACAGGATCATCCCCCGGTCCAACTCCAACGTCAGGACCTGAACCATATCCGTCTGGAGGAGCCCCTCCTGGCCGATTATGACGCCTATATCCTCAAGCGAAAGGATTAATCATGTCTGATCTGGAAACACTCAAAAATAAACTGATCCAAATCCGTCTCAAAACCATGGCCCAACAACTGGACGCCGTCCTCGATCAGGCCGCTCAAAAAAATCTCAACCTCCCCCACGTCTTGAACCGTCTGGCCGATTACGAACTGGAGGCCCGTCGTCAAACCGCTATCACTCTCCGGTACCGTCAATCTCAATTATCCGATAAACCCACTATCGACCAGTTTGACTTCCAGCATCATAAGTCCCGCCAGGATCAGAAAACCTTGATCCTGAACTTATTCTCTCTCGATTTTATCTCCAGGCATCAGGATGTCATCCTCATCGGCAATCCCGGGACCGGTAAAACCTTCCTGGCCAAGGCCCTGGTCTTTGCCGCCTGTAATGCCAATATCAAGTGCCTCTTTACCAATACTATGGATATGATCAATCATCTTATTGCCGCTGAAGCCGATCATTCTTTACTCAAAAAGCTTCACTATTATCAATCTCCGGACTTCTTAGTCTGTGACGAGCTCGGTTATCTCTCCCTCGGCCCCCAGGGTTCGCACCTTTTCTTCCAGGTCATCAGTCAAAGGCATCAGGTTAAATCAACCCTGTTGACCACTAACCTGCCCTTTGCTGACTGGGGAAAGGTCTTCGATTCCACCCCCGTGGCCACGGCTATCGCTGACCGTCTCGTTCATAACTCCGAGGTCCTTATCCTGGGAGGGCCTAGCTATCGAAGAAAAAATAAATCCTAACTTGTAAAATAAATTATGGCGGAAATAGGTAGGGCGGTATTCCTTTCTTGGTGTACCCCGCAGTGGCGTGGCTTGCTTTTAGGTTTGTCCCGAGTCGCTGAATACCGCCCTTTCCTGCCTTTGGCTGGTTTCTTCACCGGTCAGCTTGGTAGGTTTTTAAACCAGCGATAATACGTCAAGCCGATTTCTCTATTTCCTAAGTAATAGATTAATTTTGTTTAATTTTTAAACCAAATAGCGTTGTCTCCCTCATAACACTTCAAAGGGAAATAGGTGGTCATGAAAGAAAAAAGAAGCGCCGTGAGATAGAAAAAGGAAGACATAAAGGTCAACCTTGAGATGTTTATAACCTTAAGATATTTAGAGATATTTTATGGCGCATTGATAGCACCTACGAATGCTCCCTCGCAAAAAATTGAAGATTTCAGACTGAAAGAGTGAATAGCTATAAATTGAGCCGGCTGTTAGAAAGATTAATCAGAAGAGAGCTTAATACATGTGCCGTGTCCAGGTGCAATCAGAGAAACAGGCAAAGTCAATAACGTATTTTGAAGCTTTTCCAATGCGGTGGGAGATGGAACTCTTTCAGGAGTAATGCTGGTGATCTGCTTTTTCCAATTGGATGCCACTGGGCTATTTTCTACTTTTCCAAATTGGATAAATAGGTCACTGCTAAAAAGCACCGATCGTTTTCTCTCAAACAGCAACAATCCTTCCCAGAGATGCATTTCAGAGGGATAGGCAATAAATTCGAATTGACAGTCTTGAGTTTGAAGGATTTGACCAGGAGCTTGGATGAGAGTATCATTAGTTATCCCAAAACCGCTAAGTTGCCTGGCAGTAATCGAGGAACAAATAGGTTTAATGTCAGGATAATTCTGCAACAACAAACTTAGTCCACCGCATTCATCACTTTCAAAATGTGAGATAAATATATACGCCAATTTCCTGCCGCGAAGAACTCGGTTCAATTGCGGCAATAAAGCCTTGGTATCCATATGGGTACCTGTATGTACCAGCAGAGGCGCTGATCCCAATAACAGGAATTGATTGAAAGACAAGTTGACCGGCTCAAGATAACTATTGAATTGCAGTAGATCATTTTGAATTTTTAAAGTTTTCATTCTATTTAATCCTTCCGGAAAAGGTTTGAATCAGAAAATTATTGATTATTACCAATTACAAATTGATTAGTTAATAATATAGTATAACGAGCCAAAAATTAAATCAACATTTCAGGAAAAAGTACTCTAAATTACTTTTGAAAAATTGTCTTCTTTCCCCAATTAACCTCTTACGCCTACAAGTTCCACTGCTGAGGTCGTTCGGAAAATTACTGGTTGAACTGCGCATTAAGAAGCACAGCCATTTCTGACCCTGCCTCTGAGTTGACTCTGAGCTTACCACATTGTCCAATTTTTGGGGACCACACATTAACTTCGCCACGGTCGTGGAATAAGCTATCTCATGCTGTTCTTTAATCTCTCTCTTTCCATTAGGAAACCTTCGAAGATGGCCTGCATCTGTTCTCTGCTCAGGAGTTTGGCCGCAGCTTTAAATATCTTATCTTCTTCCTCTACAATGTGGTGTTCCACAACTTCTTTGCAGACCCGAAGTTTTGCCCGCCATTGATCCAGCTGCTTTGGCATCAGGTCCAGTTCACCCAGAATCAGACTAATAACGTGATGCTCTTCAACGGATTCCAAAACGTCCTCATAGGACTCCTTGTTCTCTTTAAGAGGTGGATAGAACACCCCTTCTTCGGCTTTCGTGTGAGGCTCAATTCCCAGCTTGAACTCTCCAAACAATTCTTCCCGTCTCTTTGATTCAGTGCTGGATAGTTGTTTGAGTTTTGAGAGGATGTTCTTGAACAACTCATGATCCTTGTGAAGAACTTCAAAGAATTCTTTATGCATTCCACACCTCCCGCTATTTTACGAAAGAGGGATCGGTCAATAACCCAAACGGACTTTATAACCAATACTTTTTTTGAATGACGTTTTGAATCCCTTGCCTTTCAAAGAAATCCCAGGGTTATTCTCCCACAACAACCTCATAAAATTGAGGGATCGGATGGCCGTCAAGTAGCAATGCGACTCGCCTGCCGGCTTCTTCATGAGCAGGGCTATTATGCATGGCCATGAAGGTTTCACGGGTCTGGTGTTCCACTACGGCAACATAGTTTCCTTCATCCTGCGCAGACTTTAGAAGCAATCGTTTGATAAAGCCTTTATGATTTATAAACTCCTTATTGGACCACTCAAACCATTCCCGAAACTCTGTATCCTTGCCTTTTTTAACCGCCGGGAAATTAATAAGAACTACAAACATGACCCGTACCTCCTTTTTTCAATTGTTTTTCATAAACTACTTTCCGATTTCATTGGGAGCCGCCTCTTACAGCTATAATCGATATCTACCTGATCCTTGGTAATACTCCGAGGCCAAAGTCAGTCGACCAGGATTAGAAAACGTCATTCTTCGAAGAGGTTAGGTAGAAATGTTTCAATCGAATTTGGGGAGTTTCTTTTTTGATTTTTGGTGCCATCGTATTATTCCTCTGGACCATAAAGAAGATTGGAAAATACTGCATTTCTGCAATAGCAGACGATCTGGACAATTCTTCCCCCCTTGATTTATTTTTCCCAGTGGATACAGGAGGCCGCACAGCTATCTATGGCCTCATCAATACACTCTTTCGGTCCTCCTTCCGGTAGGATCACCTCAGCCTTTTCCTTGCCTTCATTCATCTGAAACACTTCCGGGCAAAGTTGTACGCAAGTCTCGCAACCGAGACATTCTTCTTCATCTATGATTACTTTCATTCGGTACTCCTTTTTATCATCTATGACTAAATCTTTAGATTTCTCTGAGTTTCCAGATGGCCTTATTATGCGGTTCTGAAAGAATCAAATCGAATTTCTGAGTTTTCAGGAGTTGAATCGCCTGTTTGAGTGGAGCAAAGGAACGGATCATACTTCCTGGATGTTTGATAAAATAGGTCACCTTAAAATCAGGGTCGATGTGCAGGATTTTAATTGGAGTATTCATTGTTGACCTCATTCTTTATGATATTGGAAATGCCAAGACAATAAAGGATACCGAATGCTAATAGACAAAAACACCTTAGATTCAATATCGCCAAACTAAGTTAATAAGGGAATATAGGCAGGAGGGTATTTTGAGGAAAAAAATATTGTAGTTGAAACGGTAAGCTGTCATTGGGTTAGTCAGATTCGGTCGAGGGAGTTTCTTTGATTAGCGCCTTTACCCGGGTTAAGCCAATTTTTTTACAGGCCCGCCAGCGTTTTTCGCCTTCAATGATTTGAAACCAGTAGCCGACCAGTTCCACTACCAAGGGTTCCTGAAGCCCACGAGATTTGATATCTTGACACAAACGAAGAATAACCTCTTCTTCGAATATCAGCCGACGATTGGGCTGAATCCTGATAATATCTATCTCTCTTATTTCTTGTAACATGGAATCCTCCCATTCAACTGGCTTTTATCCAAACTTGTGGCTAACTCCGTAGCCGCCTTTGGGAAAGCGCCATTCAATGTTCAGATGAGGGCAGCCGATCCGGCAGGAGCCACATTCCAGACACCCCTCATAGTTTACACTGATCCGGTCTCCCTCCAGCCGATAAACGTTTGCCGGGCAGAGATAGAGGCAGGCCTGATCCCGGCACTGTGTCAGGCATTTCTCTCCATCAATTATCCGCAGATGGCTTTCGTTATCTACTTTGAACCGGTCCAGGAATAGCTTGTCTTCTATTCTCATCGTCACTTTACCGACCTCCAGCCCTGCCAGGCAAGTTTGAAAAGTTTGAGGAGGGACGTTTCCTTGTGTAGTTCCTCACGAATCAGTTTCTGCTTCTCCTTTTTGCTAACCCCGTTGACCGTCAGCATCTCTCGGGCCGCAAAGGAGGCAAGGCGGGGGAGCTGGTTGAAGATCTCTTTACGGTGGTATAGAAACTTGCCGAACCTTCGATATTTTTTCATGTCTTTAAGAACATAAGAATCTGCCAGCCGGCCATTATATCCGGCCAGAACTTCCTGGGAATAGTTATCTTGATGGATAGCATCAATAATCGTCTCGGCCGCCATCCTTCCCGAAGCCATTGCCAGATTGTTGCCTTCCCGGTGTAGAGAGTTAAATAGCATGGCCGAATCTCCGGCTATGAGATAGCCATCGCCATAAAGTTTGGGAATCGTGTCCAACCCACCCAGGGCCAACCAGTGAGAAATATACTCCCGCGGCTTACCACCGGATATGAGGGGAGCCACCATAGAATGCTGCTTGAAAGTTTCCATTAACTCATAGGGTTTGAGCTTGTAAGCAGCAAAATCAGCCAGGTTGCCTCCTATGCACAAGGAGAGCGAATTGGTGTTGGTATAGATAACAGCCACTCCATCCATTCCTCCGGTGATTTCTCCCAATATCTCAATGGTGACGCCATTCCCATTAGTGACACCGAAGCGCTGCTCGATTACTTCACTGGGTAGTTCAATGAGTTCCTTGACCGACAGGGCGACGTTCTCCGGTTTAGGCTCAGGTCGAAATAGGGTCCGGGCTGCCAGGGGAGAATTGACACCATCAGCCAAAAGAGTAACCTTGGCCTGAACTTCTCCATCTTCCCTTCCGGTCTGGACTCCTATGACCTGACCCCTTTCGTCGCGCACAAGATCTTTGACCACCGTCGAAGGAACCACCAGAGCACCCTTTTTGCCAGCCTGTTGGGCAAACCAGCGGTCGAATTTTGCTCTGAGCACGGTAAAGGCATTGTGCTTGCGCTGGTCAGCAAAAACACTGTCCCGGTAGCCGAGACTGTAACCGCCATCTTTGGACAAATACCAGATTCGGGATTCTACAATGTTCCTTTCGACTGGACATTGGCGTTCAGCATAGTCAGGTAGAATCTGGGCCAGGTCGTGGCCGTAGAGGACACCACCGGACATGTTCTTGGCCCCGGGGTATTCGCCTCTTTCAAACACAATAGTTTTTATACCGGCATCTGCCAGGATACAGGCGGCAGAGATACCGGCGGGGCCGGCCCCCACTATGGCCACGTCAAAGGCCTCTTTCATCGTTTATTCCCTTACCTTATGTAAGTTCTGGAGTCTGTCTTCGATGCCTTTGATAAGTTTCGGTACTATTTCCAGATAATCTCCGATGATGGCATAATCAGCCATCTGAACCATAGGGGCATTGTGGTCGATGTTGATGGCAATTATCTTTTCTGAACCCTGCATTCCTGCCAGGTGCTGCACTGCTCCCGGTACCGCCACCCCGATGTAGACTCTGGGAGCCACCGTTTTACCTGTTTGCCCTACCTGGCGCATATAGGGAATCAGCCCTGCCTCTACAACCGGGCGGGAGCAGGCCATAGTACCCCCCCAAAGTTTAGCAAGCTGCTCCAGCATCGGCATATGCCCGGCGTCGCAGGCACCCTTGCCCACTACTACCAGGACCGGAGACCGGGTGATGTCCACATCACCTGCTTCAATCGTTGTAGGAATAAAGTCCAGAATTCGTGGCAGCGCCTCTGTTTCCGGAGCCTCAAAATCAAAGGTGCGGATCTCCCCTTGACGCCCAAGGTCTTTTTTTAACATCTTCATCACCTTGGGCCTTACTGTGCTTATCTGGGGTCGCTGGTTCCGGCAAAAGATGGTAGCCATGACATTGCCGCCAAAAGTGGGGCGAGTCATAAGGAGCAGGCGCTCCTGAGGGTCGATATCGAGCCGAGTGCAGTCTGCCGTGAGTCCCGTTTCTAACTGGGTGGCCACCACGCCAGATAGGTCTCTTCCCAGCGGGGTTGCTCCCAGGAGCAGTATTTCGGGCTTGACCTGGTCACAGAGTTGAAACAAGGCCCTACCATACACCTTTGGCAGGTATTTTTGCAGGACAGGGTTGTCGATCGTGTAGACTATATCGCAGCCGTAGGCGATAGCCTCTTTAGCCACGGGCTCGATCCCCATTCCCAGCACGAATCCCAATACCTGAGTCTCCAGCTTCTCGGCCAGATTTCTGGCAGCTCCTACCAACTCCCAGGCGACATCAGCCCCCCCGCCATCACGGGTTTCAATGAACACCGCCACGCCCTTGTAATCTTCAAGAGGACGGGGTTTTTGCCCGGCCACAGCCACCTTTTTCTTCGTGAGCTTTTCAAAGATGACCGCTGCTGCCGGGCAAACATCAAAACACCGGCCACAGCCAATGCAGGCCTCGGGGTCAATCTTGGCTACGCCATTTTTCAATTCTATGGCATTGACCGGACACTGGCCGATGCAGATCTGGCAGCCAATACATTTGTCAGGAATAACCTCGGCAATTTCTTTACCCTGGCTATTCTTGGGCACGTCACACCTTACCCTTGTTTAATAGTTCGTCCAGCAGCCACCCTTCCTTCTGGAAGAAGGTATCCAGAAAACCTTCGACGGCCCGCTCGCTGCCTTCTGCACTGTCGAAGACCAAACCTCCGCCCCGTAATGGGGGCACAAAGATTTCTTTTACCCAGGTGGGGGAACCTTTCAGCCCCATCTTTTCTTTCGGGCCGCCTATTTCGGCTGCTCCCCAAACCTTGATATCCTGTCTCAAAGCTCGCACCAGTTCAGGAAGGGAAGCATACCGTGGCGTAGCTAAACTCAGTTCAACCGTCAGCAACGCTGGTAGTTTACCCTCGATCGTCTCCCTGCCTCCTTCAATTTCCCTCTTGACTGTGATAAGGCCGCGTCCTGGGTCCAGTCCCACAATTTCAGAGACATAGGTAAACTGGTTGAATCCCAGCCGGGTGGCAATACCTGGGCCGGTTTGTCCGGTATCTCCATCAATGGCCTGCTTGCCGCAAATAACCAGATCGACCGGTTCAGCAGATGCTATTTTGGATATAGCCTGTGACAGAGCAAAGCTGGTGGCCAAGGTATCGGCCCCGGCAAAGGCTCTATCGGAAAGCAGAATAGCGTCGTTCGCTCCCAAAGCCAGGCATTCACGCAGGGGGTCTTCAGCCTGCGGTGGTCCCATAGAGATAACAGTTACTTTTCCACCGTATTTCTCCGCCAGCCGTACCGAGACCTCAGCCGCTACCAGGTCATAGGGGTTACAAATTGATTCAACCCCGGAGCGAACTAAGGTATTGGTTTCCGGGTCGATCTTGACTTGAGTGGTATCAGGCACCTGCTTGATGCAGCATACAATATGCATTTCCTTGTTTTCACCCTAACAACCGTTAGATTTTTGATAAAAATTTCCTGAGTCCTGGTGCTTTATTGAGTAACAACACAAGGACTCAAAAGAAGAAATAAGGTATCCGTTTGGATCTATAAACCCCAGGTATCCGGAATTGGTCCTGTGTCTCACTAAATCCTGGATTAAGGTTTCGCATTCCCTTTGGCATATTCCGGGGCTTCAGAATCTGCAAAAATAGTATCGAAATAACCTGTTTTCCAGTCTGAGATTGTGCTTGGAATTTCCGAAGGCTTTTGGGGATCGAGTATAGCTATTTGTTGAGGTTCTGAAAGAATCAAATCAAATTGATCATGTTTAAGCATCTCAATGGCTTTTTCCAAGGAAACAGTCGATTTTATCACTGTCCCGTCGAAGATAATGATATAGATGACCTCAAAATTATTATCAATATGAATGATTTTGATGAATCTTTTCATGATTTTTATTTCTCAACACTAAAAACCATAAATGAATTAAACAATAACCAATTAGACAATTTACCTGCACATTTTGCCCTCCATCCCTTTATCTTCTTTCCTTTCTGGGTCCGGTTCATCCCGGTATCTCTTCAAAGGCGTTGGTTTTTAAAAGAGCTTGTCCCTCTTCAATAACATCCGGTGACAAGTCCGAGGATTTTTACTCGACTTTCACCTTTATTTCTTTCTTTTTGGCTTCTTCTGTTTTGGGCATCCTGATTTCCAAAATGCCGTCTTTAAATTTTGTTTTAATTTGATCTGTTTTGACCTCGGCCGGGAGACTGAAAGTTCGGCAAAAAGAGCCATAAGAGCTCTCCCAACGATAATAATCTTTTTTCTTGATCTTCTCTTCCTTCTTCTTTTCACCGGCAAGGGTTATGGTGTCCTCGGTTAGGGTAATATCAAGGTCTTCTTTCCTGATCCCTGGTAGTTCCGCTTTGAGCACCACGTCGCCGTCACTCTCAAAAAGGTCGACAGTCGGAATCAACTCTCCGGTTTCCGGAAATCTTGAACCGGGTAGGTTGAACAGGGAAAGGGGACGCCGGAAGAATTCATTCAGACCCTTCTCCATCTCTCCCCAAAATGGAACCGTTTTGGTCCCTTCCTGTTTGACGATTTCTTTTACTTCTTTGCTGGCCATGGTTACACCTCCCTATAAATGTTAAAAATTTTCTGTTTCATGGGTTAATTATTGACCAAAAGAACCGTACCATTTTTGAATGTCTGAAAAATCGGTTCGAACAAGAATATGGTAAGTGAAAACATCACAACCTTCCATCGGTCGGTTTATTCTTTATTAAAAGGCAACAGCAAGGTCCCTGACAGGTCATTTTTTAAAATATCGACTACTTCGGACCGGACCCCTCTCTTTAGCTTAGGGGAGTAAATTTCATCTATGGAAGGTTCCAATAAAATAAAGTTAATTTCATCCTGGTTCATAAAAGAGGGATTCAAAAATTCATAATTTTTCATTTTATCCATTTGAATAGTCCTCCTGGAATTTTTCCTTAGAAATTTTCCTTTCCTTAAGGAAAGGGATCTCCTTTTACAAGTAGGCGAAAGGAATGAGTCCTTAAGAAAAACAAAAACCTTAATCAGGGATCTTCCGGGGGCCTCGTTAGCTTTAAAATTTATCGATCTCTGTTTGAATTTTTTCGGCCAAAGGGGAACCTATGGAATCGGGCCAAGACCTGGTACATCTCCATAACCTGGAGTTCACATCCATTAAAAGGCAAAGATTCACAATTCTCGGTCAGGAGGGTAGATAGGTTCCCTACTTTTTTGGTTCCAAACTTCGGAGAGCATCCACCATCGTTGGGGAAATATCAGCGTGGTGGTGAACAGCCTTCCATGCCCCGGCTTCTCGGCGATAGATGTTGGTGACACGATGCTGCATGGAGACCTGCTGTCCGCCAAGCATCACCTGCCCTTCTTCGGTACCCACTTCGTAGGCTATATCCCCTTCGATTCGAATAAGTTGATCCCTCAATCTAATCTGCCCGTCTGAAGTTAGCCTGGCTAATTGATCCCACTTTTCTCGAACCTGGTCCCATCCGACTTCCCGACCGCCAACCGGGTGCATTGTCGTCACGTCTGGGCTGTGCGACCAAATGCCTTCCATTAGGCAGGAGTCCCCGTTGAGCATGTGGTGCAAAGCATCGTATAGATGTTCTGATGCTTTGCGGCATTCATCTAATGGAGACATGAAAAATCCTCCCTGATAAGTCTTTTCATAATAGGGGGTTAAATTTTTTATAGAAAAATCATATTTTATTAGAGATGGTGCCGAAAGAAAATAAGGTCAATACAGTATTTTTGAATCAATATTGATATATTATTTTGTGTTCTCAGGGGGATTCGAACCTAATAGATTTTGTTTCCTTTCCCAATGATTTATCTAACAATCATCTAATAGCATTTTAGATTTTTTAATAAATAAATAAGCAGGTTAACGGTGGAGAGAGTTGGATTCGGACCTACGAACAATATTATATTAATCAACTACTAATTTCACCACTGTTAATCTGAGGCATGTGTTTGCCTTAGCGATTAAGATTTGAGATAGATAATCTGTTCCAAGGTCCCCGGACGGCCACCATCGGATGAAAGGAATGTAAAAGAAATCCAAAGATGGGCAAGGAGATAATGAAAAAGATTAGCGGGGAGCCTCTTCCGTGATGCCCGTATGAAGTCCTTGCTTTCCATCCAGAATATCTTCGATGGATTGAATCAATTCGGCCCGGGAAGAATCTTTGGAAAGATACATGTCCGCACCAGCCTTAGAGGCGGCCGCCTGGTATTCGGGGGTTTTATGAACGGTGAAGACCAGGATTTTAGTGCCCGGCCATTTTTTCTTGATTTCACTGGTAGCCGCTAAGCCGTCCATCCGGGGCATGGATATATCCATCAAAACCAGGTCGGGAAGCAATCTTTCGACAGAATTAATTGCTTCCACCCCATCGGCCGCTTCACCGACAATATCGAAAACCGGGGAATGGGAAAGAACGGACTTTATTCCCTCGCGGAGAATGGGATTGTCATCGACGATTAGGATGCGGATCTTATTATCCATAGTTAAAGATTTAGCTTGAGGTCTCATGATCGCTTTATTGTGGGGTTCTGAAAGAATTAAATCGAATTCCTCGGTTTTCAGGAGTTGAATGGCCTGCTTGAGTGGAACAGAGGAATGGATTATACTTCCAGGATTTTTAATAAAATAGGTAACTTTAAAATCGGGGTCGATGTGTAGGATTTTAATTGGAGTACTCATTTTAATAAATCCATCCCGCCTAAAGTCTAATGAAATAGAAGATACCAACTTACTGATTGAAAAAACACTTATGGATTATTTTTGCATAAATTAGCCCAATAAAGAATATAGGCAGGAATGTATTTTGAAGAAAAAAATACTGTAGTTTTAAGGGTGGGCTATTCCACAAGATACAAATTTGTTAATCCCGCAAAGGGAGCAGTCTGTTTCAATTTGTCTACATAGTCCTGGTTTACTATTCGAACCAAGTTCCCGGATGGCCAGGCTTTCATAATCAGACGGGCCAAACGGCCCGGACAACCGTCCCTTTTCCTTTGGCGGACTTGATGGAAAAAGAGCCGTTTAAGAATTCAATCCTTTCTTTCATGCTGGAGAGCCCCAAGCCTTTCGTTGAAATTTCCCTGGAGGACAGATTTTCCGGATCAAATCCTTCTCCATTATCTTTGATATACAGTTCTATGGCGCCGTCAATTTTTCGCAGCCCGAAATGCACCGAGTCGGCCTTGGCATGTTTGCCGATATTATTCATAGCCTCCTGGGTAATTCTAAAAAGAACGATCTTTAGATGATCCGGCACCTCCTCTTCCCTGATGGTAATCACTGGTTCAACCTCGATGTCAGAGTAAATCGTTTTAAATCTCCGGCAAAACCAGGAAAGGGCGGCCACAATACCCAGATCGTCCAGAAGAGGAGGCCGCAAATCGGCCTGAATTCTGCGGGTCTCTCCAATCGTTTCCTGGATGAGGGGGATGAGGGTCTCCAGGGGTTTGGAAATATTAAAGGTCTCATCATACTTGGGGAGATGCTGTAAGGCCTCTTCCGCCTTGAATTTGATGGCACTTAAGTTAGACCCCAGGACATCGTGAATCTCCAAGGCGATTCGTTTCCTTTCATTCTCCTGGGCGGAGAGAACCTGGGCGGCCAGGATTCGAAGTTGTTCTTTTGATTCCTGCAAGGCCTGCACCATCTTCAATCGTTCATCGATTTCGATGGTTAGTTCTTCATTTCTTTGAGCCAACTCTGCGGTTCGTTCTTGAATCCGGGCCTCCAGTTCGTCGTACGATTTGCGAAGCTCTTTTTCCAGTTGCTTGCGCTTGGTGATATCGTGGATGTTGCACTGAATCACTTCTTTATGGCCAACGAGATAGATATTACTGACAAATTCCACGTCAATGAGCCGCCCATCTTTTGTTTGAAGCGGTAAATCTTCATAGCGAACATATCCCTTGGTTTGCAGTTCCGAAAAAGTGGTTTTGGCCTTCTGAATATCTTTAAAGGCACCAATCTCCCAGAGTTGCTTCCCAAGAAATTGATCGTATGAATAGCCTAACATTTCAATTAAAAATGGGTTAACATCGGATATCCGACCTGTATCGGCATCGAGGATTAATATTCCATCCTGGGCTGTTTCAAAGAGACGCCGGAAACGAACCTCAGAATCCTCCAGTGCCTCCTCCATCTGCTTGCGCTCCGCGATTTCAGACTGTAATAGTTCATTAGCCTCTTTTAATCGCTGTTCCGCACTATCAAGCCTCTCTTCCATCTCAACGAGTATTTGTTGTTTTGTTTTGGCATCTCCTTTCATAAGATCAATCCTCCCTGATTTGGGAATCTTCAACCTTTTATCTTATCAATTTTATAAACAAATTATAAAAAAGGCTGCTCCCATGGTTTGCGAAACCCCATGATGCGATAAGATCTCCCTCATGAATACCAGGCCAAGAATTCATTACATTATCATTGTGAACGCATCCTACAAACAAAAATTAATAAAAAAAGGAGATACATAAAAATATTTTATTCATACTTGCCCCATTAATTTGATACGATTTAATAAAAAGCCCCACCTCTCTGTTGAGAAATGGGGCTCTATTTTTCCATTAGACACTCCTGGCTAAAGGTTGCCAACGAGAAAATGTATATATTTTATAAACTCTTAACTTATCAGGATATTCCTAACGAGTCAAATCATTTCTTAAGTTATGTCATTTCTTAAGTTATATTCATTATCGTTTGAACTCTTCCGTTTCATTCAATCGGTTTTTAACTTGTTGGGTTTCCCTTCCGTCCCAACAACACCATGATTGTGATCCGTACACTTGTCCTGAATAGCATCGCTGTGATGCTGATTAACGACACCGGTGCCTTGAAAGCGATGGATTAAATGGGTATGCTGAAGAAGAGACCGGTTGGAGCTTGCCGCCTTCATCCCCGCCACTACGATGATAAAACTGGTCAAGATCAATAGTGCGGGCGCCTTGGCCGCGAGTTCCACATTCTTATCTATGGGACTTCCTTCTTTGCCGAAGCTACCCAATAGGGAAATCGTGCGTGTTGCCGTCAGGCTCAATGATGCGGAAGCAGACTTGATGCTTGGGATGATCTCGCAACTTCCCCCACGCTTTTCGAAAACGCGCCGCCTGCCCTTTGGGCGGCAGTACGGGTGAAGGTCCCTCGATGATTTCCGCCGAGTCGAGTTGCGCGGCAGTGAGGGCGATGGCGTCGAGAACATTCGAGGATGGTACGACGAGCAAGTGCACCGGCTTGCCTTCCTTTTCCGCAAGCGCGACTACGTGAGTGAACAGCAATTGCTTGTGGCTCGTGAAAAGATAGTGCTCAGCAATGCCTTTGTACCCGGTGTCGGGTCCTTTTAGAATTTGCACGGTCATCACCACCAAGTCTTTTTTATGCGTGTTTGTTAGCTCCAGAGTTTTACGAAGGTGGTCGAGCGTGTGGTAATCACGAACGAAACAGAGCGTGTTGCCGGGACGCACGCCGAGGCTCTCGTTTGAAACGTTTTCTTGCGGGTGGGTCTGGAATTGATCCATCTCGACGCGGGATGTTGCACCTTGTTTTCGTTGGTTGATGCGTTCCGAGATGATAAAGATGAGGAAAAATACCAGCGTGAAGGTAACCCCACTGATCGTCGCTACCTCTTTAGTGATCAAGTTTATTCCGGCTATGGAGAACAGCAGCGTTGCAATCGCACCCAGACCGATCGGAATCTCGTTACTGCCCAGATACATATTGAAGGGGACCTTCCACTCGCGTGGCGATTGGTCTTTGAAGCGCAGCACAACCATCGCCAATCCCTTGAATGCGAATGACCAAATCACGCCGAAGGCGTAAGCCTCACCCAGAACGTAGACGTTGCCGCGCGAGCCTATGATCGTTGCCAGTTGCAGGAGAACGATGAGGTTGATCATCCGATGAGTGGTCCCGTATTTTTTATGGGGTTCGCGAAACCAATCCGTCATCACGCCGTCTTCTGAGACCCTGTTGAGGACACCGTTGGATCCGATGATAGCTGTATTCACTGCGCCCGATAGCATAAGAAAACCCACGATGACGATGAAAGCTTGAAAGAGCAGTCTTAACGGTGTCGGGCCGACCAGGTATAACGCAATGCCACTGATCAGATTGTCGAAATACTTCGGCCGAATGTGGTCGGGGATGATTGCATAGGCGAAGAACGAAACCAACGAGGTGAACAGTAGTGAGTAAACAAAGATGACAAATCCCGCCCGCACCAGGTTTTGGTGTTTGGGGTATTCCAATTCGCGGTTGACCTGGGCGAGAGATTCTTCGCCCGACATGGCCAGAAACGAGTGTCCGAAGGCGATCAGGATGCCGATCAGCCCCAATAGAGCACCTGCGTTGGGCGCGAGACCATAGAGCGGTTCCGCTGCTGATTGTTCGGGCGCGGGCCTCGTGGCTGGCGGCGCTTCAATGGGAAGTTGCCTCAGAGCACCTGGGGTGATTTTGGGCAACCACCCAACGGCATCGTGATTGAACGTGAGGTGGCTCGGGACAGGCGTGGGCGGAAAGCGCTGCATGGAGGGCTGCGTCAAGATTGTTAACCCGCACCATCCAATCAGGAAGACGATCATCACCGTCGTCGCATACATGATCCTTAGCGCATCGTCCGATGATTCGTGGATGCCTTTCGTGTTGCGCCACCAGAAATAAAGGGTAACCAGCACGGCAAGGCCGGCGGCCAGCAAGTTTATCGTTGCCTTCGAGGGAGTCCACGGATGTCCGAAATAGGTGACTGTCTGGGCAACGAGTCCAATGATATACTGCCCTGCCGAAACACCCGAGATCGGCCCGGTCAGAATGTAGTCGAACATCAGGGCGGAAACTGAAAGTTTGGCGAGGGTACCGCCCATCGCCTCTTTGACGACTCGATAGACCCCGCCGCGCGTAAACATGCCGCATGATTCGATATAAACAGCCCGAACGGCATAAGAGAAGAGCATCACCCCGAAGATGAACCAGGGAGCCGCACGTCCGACCGCTTGCTCGGCAATTCCTCCAACATAGAAAGCCGACGAACCGAGATCGTTGAGGACGATGGCAGCAGCACGCCAGAAGGAAATGAACGAGAGCATCACCGATGTGACGACGACTACTTTCGTCGTCTGTTTGGCCGGCTTCATCGAACCCCCGAATATCTGGAAAACCTTGGGGCCGTACTCTAACACGGCGCCCTTAGCACCACAAACGTGGTGATTGTCGAATTTTCTCCTTGCTACCCTTAGAAATCGACTCGGAGCAAAAATCGTGCGTGCAGGTATGGACCACGGGGCTACCCGACGTCTTTCTCGGCTGCTTCACCGATAGCAAGCACAAGCAACCCGGCACTTACGTTGTGCCTTAACCCTGCCATACTATAGTCCAGCTGAATGTTTGTTATACCAGATGTGCCGGACTCAGTTATCAGCACCCCCAGGCTGGGTCCTGCGGTCAGCTGCCTGCGGCGGTTGTTCATACCTCGACCGAGTGTCCCTGACGGTCATCGACCAGGAGAATCACTTTGTCGTGTCGCTCGACGCCATCAACGGTCACACTTGCTTCCCATTCCCGGCGTGCGTTTGGTTTGATAAGACTTTGCTTTTGAATAGGAAGAGTATAAAATAATGTTAAGATAGGTTCAAGGAGAAAAACAGGGCGGAAGGCAAGAGGACAGAGGTCGTTTTCTTGCGAAAATGGGACTTTGCGGGGCTGATTTGACAAATTGATTACCGTTTGAACTTCTCTGATTTTTCAAACATGCCAAGTAAACGATTTCACGAAGTAATTATAGGGACGTCCACATTTTTTTTTGGGGGAGTCGCCTGGAGACGTTACGATAAAAATCTGATACGGGTTATCGTTCAACACCTAAACACTTTGAGATTTCTCCTTAGTTGCATAAAGGTAAAGGTTCAATGTTGAATCATTTGGCCTATTAGCTCTTAAGATATAAGGGGGATGAGGCCTTCATAAACCGGGTCATATGGCGCATTTCTGCGATAACTGTATCGGTGCCTTTTTCTTTCAACGTTGAATCGTACCAGAAATATTCAGTTTTAGGACTTGCCCCAACACAGATCAATTTCCCAGTTGCTTGGTAGGGTATGCCGACTTTTACCGGACCTTTCACATTTCTGATTTCGGTGGCTCCAAAGAAACCAACAGCCTCAATTCTCCTACCATCGGGAGGATGCGGGGTCAGCATCATGGCGTGATACATATGCGATGGATTCACCACCGGTTCACCCCAGGGGGACTCTTTTGTGTACCATTCCAGAGGATCGGTTATAGTAGTCAGGACTTTATCCGCTGTATCCAAGGTCATGAGAACATCAGTGGTGGGCAGTTCCTGCCCGGCCTTAAGCCCAGCCAGGATTCGAAGCTCATCCGGGTCAGCATTTTTCAGCTCAATCGATCGAACGTATGATGTTTCCTGGGGATTACCCACAGATACGGTTCCCTTAGCTACCACTGTGCCGTTTTTCATCACCACCCGTGCTTCGAGCGATACGTTATCCTGGTCTTTTGGGGGCACCGGCATTTCCACCCGTACTTCCTCGCGATCCAGAGTGGCGTAGACGTAAAACATGCTAATTGAGCCGGTCTCAAACCAACGCTGACCAAAAGCCTCAAGCAATACGGGTGGAAAGAGGTTTAGATGAATGGTGCCAGGAATAGTCCCCCCCCGCATGCCTACTTTCTGAGCCACCTCATCAGTGTGAATTGAACCAGGGGCTCCTTGCCAGACATTGACTGGTTTGCGCCAACCGCCATAATACATTCCGTCTTTAATAATAATATCGCTGGACATAATCCTCCTCTTTTCCTATTTTTTTAAGATTCATACCTACTCTTTTTGATAAGATATTGTTTTTTGATGGAATAAGTATAAAGAACGAAAAAAGTACGGTCAAGCGGAAAAGCAGGACCGGAAGCCTGATTTTCTTTTTGACGAAGCCCCCCGGGAGATGTTATTATAAAAGCCGAAATAGCACACCATTTATAATTGTAGGAGGAACCCATATGGCCAATCTAAATATATTTTACCCTACATGGTCGCTCCGCCTGCTCAGTATTCTGGGAATCGTTATCGCATTCCTCTTTTTGTCACACGGAAGCGCAAAATTATTCGGCATACCTGTCGTCCAGCACCCCGGTTTGGTTCCGCTCTTCTCGATGTTGGGATTGGCCGGAGTCCTGGAATTCTTCGGCGGGCTATTCATTCCTTTTGGGGCTGTTTATACGCCCGGTAGCCTTTATTCTGTCGGGAGAAATGGTCGTAGCCTACTTTATGGCCCATGCACCGAAGGGGTTCTGGCCAGTTCTGAATGGAGGGGAGTTGGCCGTACTGTATTGCTTTGCATTCCTTTATTTGGTTGTAGCCGGAGGAGGCTCGTGGAGCGTCGATCATCTATGGCGGAAGGGCCAGAGTTTAAGAAATCCCAATGCCAATTAGACGTTTGACCCTAAGCCCGTTTGCGGTTGCCGCTCCATTCTGCCATTAAAACAACTATTAAACTCTAAAGAGTTGTTGACGAGTATTGATATCTTGACTTGTGTTTAAATATACTACTTTATCAATTTAGCAACACCCGTTCCCCTTATCTTGATTACTTTTGAACTCTTCCATTTATTCAAAATGATGGTTAGAGGAAGAAGTCATCATCTCACTTGTCAATGTCTGGATAGTCAAATCCTGATTTTTTACGATTTATTTGATGCAGACCCTGGACAGAAGGGATGCTCGGTAACCATTGATGTTATTCCTTCAGAAAATATGATATAGATGGACAACTATGTGAAGGTTAGGGGCCAACTGAGAATGATCCAGATATTGTGGCACCGCTGGGAATCCCGGCGGGTAAACGAGAAAACAACCCTCAATTTGTAGTATCGGGAGAAACCGGTCTACTCGACTAAAAAAAAGGAGGCCATCATGGCAAAGCTTACCGAAGAGGCAAAGAAGGTAATCGGAGAAATCCGTCCATCACTTGTGGCTACAGCAAGTAAGACTGGCAAGCCCAATGTCTCGGCAAAGGGCTCGCTACGCGTTCTGGATGATGAACATGTTCTATTTGCTGACGTTGCTTCCCCACGCACCATCGCCAATATAAAAGAGAATCCCCAGGTTGCTGTCATTTGTCTGGATGCTGCAACGCGTAAGGGCTGCCGCATCTGGGGAAAGGGTGAAATACTCAACTCGGGCGAACTCTTCGACAAGACTGTAGCCGAGCTTGCCAACAGAAAAATGAAGGTAAGAAACGTAGTGAAGGTGACTGTGGAAGAGGTTGAGACATTCTAAGCAGATTGTAACTTTTCGGGGGGAAAGTCACCCCCCAATAGACGAAACTGCATCGGAATTACTTAGTACTATTTTGTCGAAAAAGAGGCGGGGTAGTTTTAAGGTTCTTTAGTTACTAATTGATGGAGACGGCGGACAAAATGATGATTTTTCTCAATACTCCGGAACTAACTGAAATTATACATTATATGTCTTGTTAAAAAAAATTTACTCACCAACCCTAATCACATGACAATTTTGATCCAGTGAGACCCTCACTATCCCCAACCCATTTAGCTCCTTCGCATAAAGTATAAGCAGTGGATTATTGTATTCAACCATTAACGAAAAACCCAATTCACAGTTTGGTTCACAATCAGGGTAAATGTATAGTTTTAAGTTAGAGACGAGAATTTGATGGAAATAACGAAGGTCAAAATAAATATAAAATACAATCAGATAAGTCATGGCGGAAGTGCATGGGAATCGAACTCACCTGCCGCCCTCTTCAGACGGCACACCGGATTTGAAGTTTTAGCACCCCTTTTTTAAATTCCTAAATAACTGAATTTACAAAGTATTAAAAAATACTAGTGGATAGTTTTGCTCTGATTTTACCTGGTTTACCCATTAACCCCTCCCACAACCTCCCCAGAAAAAGGGAAGATAGGTTCGCCTAATGGATATCACTATTACGACCAAATTTCTATAATAACTTTCCATAAATTACAACCCTCTGTAAGGGGTTTTCCATTAACTGGAATTTTAAGCCTTTTAAAGAAACCTTGTTTTATATAACCCATTGAATGAAGGGAATATATTATTTTGGCATGGGTTATGCTTTATAATAGGATGAGATCATTTTTATAAGTCTTAAAAACTTTTCGATACTTTATTAAAAGGGAGGTGAATCGATATGAAAAAGATGATTATGTTGGTTATGGCCATGGTTTTCGCAATGACCGTTTCCTTTGCTTTCGCGGCTGATGATACTACTACCCCGGCCCCAGAAAAAAAGGCCGAAGAAAAGGCCCCGATGAAGAAAAAGGTGGTAAAGAAAAAAAAGATGGTAAAGAAAGCCAAGAAGGCCGCTCCTAAGGAGGAAGCTCCTGCGGCTCCGGCGGCTCCGGCGGAAAAGAAGTAATTTTTTTCCCAATAAAACAAGAGGGGGGATTTTAAACTAATCCCCCTTTTTTATTTCCCCTCCTTACAACCCTATCTTTTAACACCCCTTTAGATTTTTCGTTTTTTAATCTCCAGAAATCCCCTCAACTTTTAAGCTTCAGGCCATCCCTTATCCTGTTGATATTGCCTTGTCTTCTCAAATTGGTAGAATGTGGTATTATTATAAGTAGTTATAATCTATATAAAAAACAAAAATGAAAGGACCTCAAATACGCCAACTATTTTGGGGATTTTTAAGGAATTCAGATTTCCAAAAAACAAACTTCAATTCAAATAAGTCAGGATTTTTTCGTTTGACCATTTTCTTCTCAATCTTATTGGAAAGTTTTTTGTTTGTGAAGGGAGCCAGCGCGGCGACCTATTACGTGGATAATTCCTGCACGGCTCATAATGGAAATGGTTCTTGCAATGGAACTGATCCTAATTGCCAATGTGCCGGAAGCGATAATGGAGACGGGCCTTTCAACTCCATTGCCAATATGCAAGCCTCTCGGCGATATTCAGCCGCTGTGAACAAACATCACCAAAGTTGAAGCGGAGAGGATTTATGCCAGAATCTATCATTACAGGGATTTTCACCCTTCTTGGTATTATCATCGGCAGTTTTATTGGATATATGACCGCCATAAGAATCTCCGATCGGAAAGAATTCCAAAAAGCCGCCCTTGATTTTCATGATGCTTTTCTCGATTCCCTGATGAGTCTCGATGATAGGTATCACCGTGAGGAAAATACCGAGACAAATGTCTGTACAATTCTTAGTAGAGATTTCGCTAAACAAGTGAGGGCCATGTTGAGATTTCAGATTTTTCTGTCGGCTGATCAAAGAAAAGTCTTCGATAAAGCATGGCACGAATATTGTCATTATGACGTAAATGGTGGACCATCATTTCCGTTTCTTGAACAATATTTTGAAGACTCCTTGGATGGCCAACCAACTAATAAATTGGCACTTAGTCGCATTAGAAAACTTATGACATTTGTCGAATCGGCGAATAAGTCCCATTTTGACATCAAAAGAAAAAGCTAAAAAACTGTCCTTGAAGAAAAATAGATATTTAAAACAATAGCAAGTTTATTATGCAGGATTAGCTGATCGTCAAAAAAAGATTGTATCAGCATAAAAAATAATGTTAGGAGACACACCCTTCAACCTTCAAACCATCCAAATTGCAGTAGCCATCGTCATTGGCCTTCTCACTATTCTCAGCACTATTTTCGGGTGGTTTGGAAAAGTTTTGCGTTGGGTTTCTTCAGCATTCAAGTCCAAGCCGCCTGTTGGCATTATTGATGTTCCAAAAAAGACAATGGTCCTTATCCCTGAGTCAAGGCAGAATGCACTTTGGTGGCATATGGGCTCAAAGGTTGATCAGCCAATAATGCAAATTGTCGGTGACCTAACCGTTACAAATATCTCAAAATACGGTGTCTTTATTGCGGGTGCCAAACTTAGGAAACCCAAAACGGTAGGTCATGCATCTGTAAGAGGGCAAAATTCAAATATGATTCCGCAAGGGGGCGTCAGCGGCCTTCGCTTTCTCTTTTTCGTCCAGCCACCCAGATGCGAGAAGGGGGAAACGTTTAGGGCGGATGTTGCCATCATTGATCAATTCGGGAATAAGCATTGGTTGAAAAGGCTGGAGTTTCCGTATATATAATGGTCTCGGCACCTAACTATTTGTTCCAGGGACCGCCGAGAAGCACAGTTTCTCAGTTTCCGCTCCGCTTTAAACCAATCCAGAATTAATTCTTTGAATTTTTCCCTCAATATAAAACTTGGAAATCAATTCTTGCGCTATTTTTCCGGAAGAGAGATTTCAATTTTATTGCCAAACTACAAAGTCTTTTATCCGAAAAGCAGAGTCTCTCATGCCCAAAATTGAAAAATTAATAGATGAAGGAAAATTGACAATCGATGATTTTAACTGTCCAGCATTAGAATTAATAGAGGATATTCCCTAATTTTTCATAGAAAAGCAATCTTCTGAATTCGGTCTTCCATTAATAACTTTATCTTTAAGGGACCCGGAAATCCCTTAAAACTCAATTGTCCAAACGTCCCCGCCGACTCAATCATTAAATCCCCAAATCCAAGAATCCTTCCCCAAATCTCAATCTCAATCGTCAAGTCCTGTATTTTATATAACCAAACAGAAACAAACCATTTTCCAATAATACCCCTTTCCTTGATCACCCGGGGGTAGTTGACAGGAACCTTTCCTATCTACTAAAATAAGAAGAGCGGAAGCCTGTAAGGGTAGCATCCGGCAAAACAAAAGGAGGAGCAAAAAATGGCAAAAATAGTAAAAACCATCAGGGCAGTCTCAAGATCCCCAAAACAAAAGGACGTGTTAGAGAGCACTGCTGGCGGATGGAAGGGGCTGGTCAATGCCGAAAAACTGAAAAGAAATATTTACGCCGACCGACTGAATCGGCCAGTTTAAGGAGGTCGGTTTTTTTAGCAAAGAATATCTCTCAAAATATGGGAAATGTGCCGGAATAAACGAATTATTTATAATCTATACAAAATTTTTAAAAATCCGACAAAAAACCTTCCGCAAGAGTCCATCTTTAACTTTCAAGAAATCGCTCATAAACGTTTAACCTCATAAAATAATTATAGTTTTTTCATAATGCACTTATGGCCCAATTGTTGCATTTAAGTATGTGATAATATTGATTATACATCAGGAATCCAAAAATGGTGTCATGCAAAATTTGTAGCGGGAGCGTTTCTGAGGGTATTCCTCTTTCCGATGGAGGGATGATCCATGATTCGTGTTTGGAATCTATTAAAGGTAAGGAACTTAAAATTAAAAATGAGATATATGATCGAAGAGAAAATATAACAAGATTAAAGGGTGAAATTAAAAAACATGAAGGACTCATATTTAAAGTCATATCATTATTTTCAAAGCCTGAAATAAGTGTCGTTGATCTTGAAAAGAAAATCCGGATAATTGAGGAAAATATCAAACAGTTGACCAGCAGCTTGGCCTCCTTCCAAGCCAATTCCGCAAAACTCTACGATTACTTTCTAACATATCCCCCAGATTGGGAGGAGAGGAGGAGACAAGTAGAAGAAAGGGACAGCGATCAATGCTGCAAGTGCGGTAATTTGAGATATCTTCACTTGCACCATATAAAGTCTCTCTCTGAGGGCGGCAATAACAAGATCTCAAACTTGATGTTGCTTTGCGAGAAATGTCATTCAAAAAAACACGGTGGAAGAGATTTCTCCGGTGAGTTTAACCCTTCTGAAACAGCTTTTTCCAAACGCATAGCAAATATTCGCTATGCCATAGCAAATGGTAAGCAAATTACTTTTGGCTATAGAAAACCAGAAGAAAAAAGACATAAAAACAGAACTATTAAACCTGCTGAGATTATCAATATTGATCATCATAGAGATAGCGGATCAACTCTTTGTGTTAGTGGTTATTGTTACCTTCGGAAAGCGGAGCGCATATTTGCATTAAAGTGAATGAGAGGCTTGAAAGTAATAGAGGCATAACCACTTCATAAATTTTGATTGATAATTCCGCTATGCTCCACTTTTCGCGCAATTATATGGAGCGTTAGACGACTAGGGAGAACGAAATGGCAGAGTATAATATTGGGTTCAGTGAGAAACTCATTGAGGCCGCTATAGCAGTGGCTGGGGAAGACTTCAACGACATCGATGCAGTCCGTACAGTTTTATACCTCAGCTCGCTTGCCTCGGAAATTGCACTGAAGGCTTTGCTTGAAAAAGCCGGGATACCCATCAAGAAGATCAGGGCACGCGGTCATAGTCTGAGTGGTCTTTTGACCGATCTCGGTAAGTGCCAGATCCATGCTAAAGTCACAGCGGGTTCGCACACTTGGGTCTCCGCGACGCGACTTCGCTCCAAGGTTGTTGACAGTCGGTATTCTAACGCAACAGTGGGCACACTCCTTACAGGAGAGGAACGCGGCGCATCAAAATATCCGAGTGAATTGCGTTACGGAGACCACTTGAAAGATTACCCACCCGAATTTAAAATGAGAGCAAGTAAAGCAGTCATCGACTTTGTAAAAAAACACTGGGAGGAAATTCGTTGACAGCACCGGTGCGATCTGTGAAATGGTGGGGAATTATTCCCTCCCTATATAGTTTTTATCTCAGCCAGCCTAAACGGGTTGGCTTTTTTTAGCGATAGAATTTATAAATCCAGTTTTTAATAAATCTGAGTTTCTTCTTCAATCAATTCCTTAATCTTCATCGGCTCTGGAAATCCTTTCGGTTTTTTATTGTTTCTTTAGAAAACTTTTGTAGCAATCTTAATGTCCTTTGCAGAGTTTCCCTTAAGGGTATTTGTTCAGAAACGATAATTCCCCAATGGTCCTGCTGATTTTTGACATAAAAATTATGGAGAATCACGAAGTCTTTTACATTAAAAGTAAACAGACATCTTTGGTCACGAACAGCAAAGGCGAGTTGTTCGGAATCGGATCGTCCTTTCCCGTCTAATTCCTGGGCATGATAAACATCCTAACCCCTTTTCCGTAAGGCGTTGGCCAACCCCGAGTGTACATCTTCGTCAAGAAAGAGCTTAACCTTCATCAGGGGAGATCAATTTGGTTGGGATGTGGAATTATTTGTTTCTTCCAATACTTTTCGTCTGAGGATTCACTTAGATCGGCATCTATTTCTGCCTGATGATCAAAATAATAAGCAAGTGCACTATGAATCTGGGAGGATGTTAAATGATGGATCGTGTTTAAAATCTCATCAACCGTCATTCCCCTTTGATAATAGCCTGCAATAGTGCGGACAGTAATTCGAGTTCCCTCAATGACAGGTTTTCCCCCCGCTATTTTTGGATTAAACCCGATATAGGGGTAGGTTTGTTTTCTTAGTGGAACTCCCATAATACCTTCCTTTATTCAATAAAAATAATTAAAGTAGTTAGGGTCGCAATCTTAAATGATGACAATTAATCCACATCCCTGGCGAACACAGGCTCCGGCCTTTTGGGACATTATTCTTTTTCGGACCGTAATTGCCTCCTGTTCCTTGAGGATTTCAAAATTTCGCACCACCGAATCAATCGTTTTGTCGTCCTTAATAAACCCGTTGCGATGGAAGCCGGCCGTATACCGTTCAACTTTTTCGATGGCTTCCCAAAGGTCTTCGATCAAAAGATCAGCCGATCTATATGACATCTATCAAATCCTTTTGGATAACGTTCCAATATCTTGGTTTGATAGAGCGACTGGAAACGACATCTGTTCGAACCCCCAGGGTGATCTCTATTTCTTCGGCCAATTCTACACACCGGAGTCCAATGGCCGGATCCACCTCCACCATGATATCCACATCGCTTTCTTTGGCATAATCCCCCCTGGCATATGAGCCAAAGAGCGCC
Organism: uncultured delta proteobacterium; assembly: GCA_963790475.1. Taxonomy (GTDB): domain Bacteria; phylum Desulfobacterota; class RBG-13-43-22; order RBG-13-43-22; family RBG-13-43-22; genus RBG-13-43-22. Next base: position 519,999 of record CAWBOS010000006.1, read on the forward strand.
AGCCGGGAAATACCAAACCGTTTGGTCAGGTCTGGTTTATACTCTTTGAGAATATTAAGAATTTCTTCCCTGGTTTTCGTAAGTGGATCAACTTCTTAGAAGACTTTGGATTCTCGGTGTCATGGCGGAAGTGCATGGGAATCGAACCCACCTGCCGCCCTCTTCAGACGGCACACCGGATTTGAAGTCCGGGAGCCCCACCAGTGAGCTTTCCACTTCCGTAAAAAGAATATAAAATATCCAATCGGAATAGTCAAGCTGCGCTTTTTCACCAAAAATGGATAGGTTTATGCTATATTTAAATAAATCATCGCCTTAAGTTCCATGCATGCTGACCAGGATTTCAGAAAGCATGAAAATTAATCTGATATCGACCATAGGCTATGGGTTGGAAGATCTTCTCCAACCTTATTGCCTATTGCCTCGTGCCTATCGCCTGGATTTTCTATGAAACTGGGATCTCAAACCATAACTTTTCCCTATGTAATGGCCCCCATGGCCGGGTATACGGACCTGCCTTTCCGTTTACTGGTTCGGAAGTTAGGCTGCGAACTGGCCTATACCGAAATGGTCAGCGCTGAAGGATTGGTTCGACATATCCCCTTAACCTGGTCAATCCTCAAAACCGTTCCGGAGGACCACCCCTTATCGGTTCAGCTGTTCGGTTCCAACCCGGAAGTCATGGCTCAGGCCGCTGTTCTGGCCGGAGAGGCCGGGGCCGATATTATCGATATCAATATGGGCTGTTCGGTAAAGAAGGTCGCCAAATCCGGCTCGGGAGCGGCTTTACTGAAGGATTTGAAAAAAGCGGAACAGTTGATAAAAGCCGTCAGGAAGGCTACCCCTCTTCCCCTGACCATCAAGATACGTTCCGGCTGGAAGGAGGGGGAGTTCACCTACCGGACCATGGCCCAAATCGCTGAGGACTCCGGGGTGGACGCTCTGGTCATCCATCCCCGTTATGCGGTTCAGGGTTTTTCCGGTCAGGCGGACTGGCGGGTTGTGGCGGAAATCAAGGCGATGGTGCGGATTCCGGTCTTGGGCAGCGGAGATATCTCCACCCCGAAACAAGCCCTGGAACTCAAAAAGCAAACCCATTGCGATGGCGTTATGATCGGCCGGAAAGCCTTAAGGGCCCCCTGGATCTTTAAACAGATCAAGGAAATGGAGGCCGGTGGCCCTCCCACCACTCCCGACCCCACGGAAAGGCGGGGTTGGCTGGTTTCATATTGGCAATGGATTGAAGAAAATTATCAGGGACCGGCCCAAATCAAAGCCTTGCGCCGGACCTTATTCGTCCTGACCCGGGGACTGCGGGCCTCGGGCGAGTTCAGACAAAACGTGGCCCTGGCTCCGACTAAGGAACGGTTAAGGGGCCTTTTTGAAGAATATTTTGATTCCCTGTCTTCATTGGAGTAAAATTAACGCATAGTAAAACTTTAGGTGTTTGATAAAAGTATCTTTCACCGCAAAGCTTGCTATATTTTAGAAAGTAGTTAAGCCGTACAAAAAAGGCTATACTCTTTCTTGATTTGAGGTCCAATTTGCAAGTTGGTTAAACCCAAACCAAGGAAAGGAGTATAGCCATGAATAAGATTGAAACAAAAAAACTTAAGAAGGTCAATGAAAAAACCCTTATCGGTACCGTGGACATAGGCAAAACGACCAATATGGGATATGGCCGCTGTCCAGACCGGACGGAAATCAAACCTTTTGAGTTTTTCAATAATGATCAAGGATTTACGAAATTTTGGAATCGGATGGTTGAGGCCAAAGAGGCCAATCACTTGGAAGAAATCGTGGTTGGTTTTGAATCCACCGGGTCTTATGGAGAACCCTTGCAACATTTTCTGATGAAACGGCCGGTGACACTGGTTCAGGTTAATCCTATGCATACGAAGAAGTTGAAGGAAGTCCAGGGTAACTCGCCCAATAAGACGGATAGGAAAGATCCCAAAGTCATTGCGGATATTATTGAGCTGGGTCATGCCCTTACCGTGGTCATTCCCGAAGGCGCGGCAGCTGAACTTCGCCGACTGACCCATGCCAGGGAGAGAGCCATACGAAGACGAACGGGCCTTTTGAACCAGATTCAGGATTTGGTCTTTATTGTCTTCCCCGAGTTTCTGCAAGTGATGAAGAATATTAAAACCCGCAGTGCCCAATATCTGTTGCGGCATTATCCGTGCCCGGAAGATATTATCCAATGTGGTCTTGGGACCTTGAGGGCCACGCTGAGACGGGTTAGCCGAGGGAAGCTGGATAAAGAGCGAGCCCCGGCCCTTTATGCGGCCGCTGGCCATTCCGTAGGTCTTCAAGAAGGCCGCAAGGCGATTCTTTTTGAGATACGAGAACTTCTTTCTGAGATTGAATCTTCTGACCAGTTTATTGAGAAGGCGGAACAGGAGATGGCGGCCCTTCTTCCCGAGATCCCCTATAGTCATTCGATTCTGTCCTTGAAAGGGATAGGAGAGGTTACCACCGCCGGACTGATTGGAGAAGTCGGGGATTTTCGTAAATTTCATACGCTGGCTGAAGTCCTGAAGTTGGCCGGACTGAACCTCTTTGAAATCAGTTCTGGAAGGCACCAAGGGAATCGTCATATATCCAAAAGAGGCCGGTCGCTTCTTAGGAAAATCCTCTTTTTTGCCGCTATCAATACGGTTCGAAAAGGGGGAGTGATGCATACGGCCTATCAAAGGCATCTGGATCAAGGAATGCCCAAGATCAAGGCCCTGGTAGCCATTGCCCGGAAGCTTCTCGGTGTTATTTTTGCCTTGGTGCGTGATCATAACGAATATATGGAAAATTATTCAAAAGGAGCAACGTTAAAACTGGCTGCTTAGACCTTCTTAGCGTGTAAGCGGAGAGATTATCGTTTGCGGCATCTAAGGCGACTAAGTCGACCTTCTCGCAGAGCTTAAATAACTCTCCGCTTGCACCTTAACCCCAATAAAGCAAGGTTAGAGCTCTGTTGAGACTCTCAAATTACCAGAGTTGGGCAAGGTGTCACTCTAAGATAGTTACCAGTTTGTTTAATAATATTTAAAAAACTCTTGACAACAATAAACCAGACGCAAAGAACGCAGAGAGATTTTTTTGAACAATTCCAAGAGAGACGGGATTGTTCAAACCAGCTCTGGCCTCCAGCCAAACTGACCTCTGGAGGGTAGCGAAGGCTTTTCCCTTTCTGGCCTCTCAACAGAAAGGGAAAATTATTTCTTCTTTGCGCCCTTTGCGACTTTGCGGTGAGAATATTAATTTTAAAATTTAAAAGGCAAACTGATACAAATTATGAAAGTCCGTCTGGCAAAAAAGGCCGGGTTTTGTATGGGGGTCCGCCGGGCAATGGAACTGGCCCTGGAGGCCAGCTATCATTTTCCCGACCCCGTTTACACCTATGGGCCCTTGATCCATAATCCGCAGGTTTTATCGATGCTGGAAAAAAAAGGCATCCGAATCCTGGACCCTGTTGAAGATCGGCAAACGGGCACGGTCATTATCAGGGCCCACGGCATAGCTCCCCTGGATCACGAGCGGTTGAAAAAGAGCGCCTGTACCATCATTGACGCCACTTGTCCCAGGGTGATTAAGGTCCAGGCCATTATCCGGAAATACGCCCAGGAAGGATATACCACGATCATTGTCGGTGATCGGGATCATCCGGAAGTCATCGGGCTGCTGGGCTATTCTAAAGGCCAGGGGATTGTCCTGACCCATCTGGATCAGGTTAAAGACCTGCCGGATTTAGACCAGGTGATTGTGGTGGCCCAAACTACCCAGGACGAATCCCTCTTTCAGGCGGTGGTTGAAAAAATAAGAGATCGGTTTCCCAACAGCCTGGTTTTTAATACCATCTGTAATGCCACTCATCAACGGCAGGAAGAGGTGCGCAACCTGGCTCGGCAGGTGGACGGGTTGGTCATCGTGGGGGGCTACAACAGCGGGAATACCCGGCGTCTGGTGGCGATCGCCGAATCCGTGGGTACCCCTTGCTTTCACGTGGAGTCGGATGACCAATTGGATAAGAAAGAAATCAGCCGGTTCAAGACCGTCGGGGTTACCGCCGGGGCCTCAACCCCCAACTGGATGATTCGAAAAGTGGTCCAGGAACTGGAGATAACCAAGGGACAGGGCGAATATGTCTGGAGTGCCTTTCTCTTTCGCTGGGTACGTTTCTCGTTAAAGAGTAATCTGATGGTCGCCCTGGGGGCCGGGTGTTTGACCCTGGCGGCCTCCCGGTTACGGCAGACCCCTTTAAACTGGATATACTTTGCCGTAACTTTTTTCCATATTTATGCTATGCACATTCTGAATCATCTCCTCGATCGAGGGGCCGCGGAATATAACGATCCGGATCGTTCTCGATTCTATCAGACGTACCGATCGGCGTTCTTCATTTCAGGGGCCGGGGCCGCAGTATTTTCCTTGGCCCTGGCCTTGACCCTGGGTTGGGCACCGTTCTTTTTCCTGGCGGCCATGAGCGCCCTGGGTATCCTCTATAGTTTTCAGATCGTGCCGGCAGTTTGGCAGCGCTTTACAAGGATGAAAAAAATCAAAGACATCCCCGCCTCCAAAACGCTTTCCGTGGCCCTGGGTTGGGGCGGCGTAACCACCCTGATCCCGGCCATGGCCGAACATCAGCCGCTGAGTCTTTCCCTGGTTATTATCTTTTTTATCATTTGTTCTTTTGTTTATATCCGTTCCGGTCTTTTTGATGTCTTGGATATCCAGGGGGATTTGATCGTCGGCAAGGAGACCCTCCCGATCATTATCGGAGAAGAAAAAACCATCCGTTTCCTGAAAAGGTTAAGCCTGGGGACGATGCTCGGCTTATCGGCAAGCGCCCTGGGGGGTCTTCTGCCCCATTGGAGCCTATGGCTTTTGATCTGTCTTTTGTATCAATTTGGTTTTTTAATCATTTATGAAAAGAACCGGGCTTTGCCCGGGAATGTCTTTTTCGAAGCGATGGTGGAAGCCGGGTTTATCCTGGCCGGATTGGCAGCCCTCTTAATACCTTAGAAAAACAAGATGTCCCTTCCCCTCGTCAGTGTAATTGTTCCCACTTACAACCGGTCTTCCCTGGTCCTTGAGGCCGTTGATTCGGTCCTTAAGCAGACCTTCAGGGGCTTTGAGTTGATCGTGGTCGATGACGGGTCCAGTGATGGAACGGCAGAGGCCCTTAACCCCTATAAAGACCGATTTGTATATTGCCTCCAGGACAATCGGGGGGTCAGTGCAGCACGCAATCAGGGCATCCGGATGGCACGGGGGCAATGGATTGCCTTTCTGGATTCCGACGACCTCTGGCTGCCCGAAAAACTGGAAACTCAGATTCATTTCTTTTCCCAAAACCCGGAAGCCCTGATTTGCCAGACGCAAGAGATCTGGATTCGCAACGGCCGCCGGTTGATTCCCCTCAAAAAACATCAAAAATTTTCCGGCGATATTTTTGCCCCTTCTCTCCGGCTTTGTCTGGTCAGTCCTTCGGCGGTGATGATTAAGAAAGATTTGTTGGAGCGGGTGGGCTGTTTTGATGAGGCCCTGACGGCCTGTGAAGATTATGACTTGTGGCTCAGGATTTCAGCCCAATTCCCCGTTTTTTTGATCGACCAGCCCCTGGTGGTCAAACGGGGCGGACACCCGGACCAGCTTTCCCGAACCACACCGGCCCTGGATCGCTTTCGCATCCAGACCCTGATTAAAATCCTGAATTCCAGGGAGTTAACGGTCCCCCAATACAACCTGGCCTCTAAGGAATTGGAAACCAAATGCCGGATTTATGGACAGGGATGCTTGAAACGGGGCCGGATGGAGGAAGGCAACTTTTATCTTCGTCTGCCGGGTTCAATATTAAAGGCCCCATTTTAAGGCGAGCGCTTCAATTTCAGATCAAGACTAATCTAAGACCCCTAATGATAAGTCCCGTAGAACCTTTAACCCTTCTCGTCCGATTCTGTTTTTCCTTGCCGGCTTTCCTATTGCCTTTCTAATAAATTCATTTAATAATACCTTAATAGACTTAGAATCCTGGTGACAAGATTTTATTCCCTGGGGAAAGCCCTTATGATTTCTGAAAATTTTCTTGAACTGCTGGAATATCGCAAGCTCCTGGTGATCATAGCTGAACAGGCCCGTTGCCCGGCTACCCGTCAGGCGGTTTTGGCAATCCGCCCTTATGGAAACCTGCCTGATATCCGGCAACGTCAGCGCCTGGTGGAAGAACTGAGAAGGCTAACGGCGGAAGGGGCCCCCTTGCTGATTTTCAACTTTGCCGATATCAAACCATTTCTGGAAAAGGCCCGGCCCGTTGGGGCGGTCCTGGACCCCTTGGAACTTTCGGCCTTTATGCCTCTGATGCAATTATCCTCGGCCATAGCTGGCCAAATAAGAGAAGCCGAAGAAATCCCGTATTTAAAAATACTGACCCGGAATTTAAAAGGTTTTCCTGAGCTGATGGCCTTTCTGGAAAGGGCCTTGGATCAGGAAGGCAATATCCTGGACCAGGCCTCCCCTTTACTGGCGGAGTTAAGAAGAGAGATCCGGCAATTGGAGGCCCAGATCCGCAGGAAATTGGAGGAGATCGTTCGAGAGCCCCGGGTTGAGGCATTTTTACAGGATGATTTTATCACCCAGAGGTCAGGACGGTGGGTCATCCCGGTGCGTATGGATTCCAAAACCCAGATTCCGGGAGTGGTACACGATGTCTCCAGAACCGGTGAAACGGCCTTTGTCGAACCCTTGAATATAATCAGCCTGGCCAACCAATTGGAAAATTTGATGGCCGAGGAAAAGGCCGAGGTGATCCGCATCCTTCGGGAACTTTCCATCATGGTTCGCCAAAAAGCCGATGAAATAGAAAACGAACAAGCCATTCTGGTCCATTTGGATCTCCTTTCCTGCCTGGCCCATCTGGCCGATCGGATGCGTATGGAGACGCCGGAGATTCATGAGGGAACCGGAATACATCTGATCAACGCCCGTCACCCTTTGCTTTCCCTTTCCTTCGAAAAAAAGGGACCCGGGAAACAGGTCGTTCCCCTGAATCTTGAACTGGGCACGGAGACCACCGTGATGGTTATTACCGGAGTCAATGCCGGTGGAAAGACCATTGCCCTCAAAACCAGCGGACTGCTCCTGCTTATGGCCCTTTCCGGGATGCCGGTTCCGGCTGACTCGGCCTCGAGGTTTCCCTTGGTGGATGGTCTTCTGGCGGATATCGGGGACGAACAATCCATTGAAAGCAGCCTCTCCACTTTTTCGGCGCATATCCAAAGGATTACCGGCATCATCGATCAGGCCGATGAAAGGACCCTGGTGCTGATGGATGAACTGGGGACCAGCACGGACCCGGTGGAAGGGGCAGCCATTGCCTGCGCCGTGTTAAAAGATCTGCAAGACAAAGGGGCTTTGGTCATGGGCACAACCCACCTGACCGAAATCAAAGGGTTTGTGCATCGCAGCGCGGGAATGGTCAATGCCTCCATGGAATTTGATCAAAAGACGCTTACTCCCTTGTATCGACTGCGGATGGGTGAGCCGGGTCAATCCCATGCCCTGGAAATCGCCAGGCAGTATGGTCTTCCGGAAACGATTCTGGAAACGGCCCACAAACTGTTGAGCGGGCGGGAAGAGGGTTTTGAACAATTAGTGGCCGATTTGAACCTGAAGAGAAGGGAATATGAAACCGGCCTTGAGGAATTAAAAAGGCTCCAGGGACACCTGGCCGAGGAAAACCGGAGAATAGAAGGGATACTCACCGAAACGGAAAAGCAGCAGAAAGAGATCCTGGCCAAGGCCTATCTGGAGGCCATGGAGATTGCCGCTCAGACCAAACGGCAGATGAATCTTCTTTTGGAAGATATTAAAAAAACGGATAAGGCGACCCGGCGTTTGGCTCTTCAAAAATTAAGGGAAGAAGAGGAGGCCCTGTCCAGGAAACTGAGGGAATTTAAGGGCCAGAGGGAGGATGGCCCGGCCATAGAGTCTCTCCGCGAAGGGGATCGCATCTTTATCCGCTCCCTGGGCTGTGATGCTGAAGTACTGGCTGTTTCGTTAAAACATAATCGTATAAAGGTGATGGTGGAAGGCCGGGAAATCGAGGTCCCCATAACGGATGTGGGATTTAAAGAAGGTAAATCAGGGCCGCATAAAAAAGCATCCGCATCGGCACTGGCTTTTCAGGAAACGACCCCTTCCCGAATCAACCTGATCGGCCAGAGGGTGGACGATGCCCTGTATCTGATCGAACCCTTTCTGAATCATGCCTCTTTAGACGGTTTGCCGGAAGTCACCATCGTTCACGGAATCGGCACCAGGATTTTGGCCAAGGCGGTACGCGATTTTTTGAAGGGCCACCCTTTGGTGAAAGGATTCCGAAAAGGGGATCGTTCCGAAGGGGGGGAAGGAGTCACTATCGCCGGGTTGGAATAGATGTCTTCTAGGAGCCTGTCGGACTTAAATTTGTCCGGTTAAATTTTCGTTTAAAAAATCTATTAAAAATGTGCTCAAAAGACAAGATTTCTCTTGGCATAAGTTGGATTCTATGATAAAATACAAATTAATTCAATTAGTTAAATATATTCGACTTTAAAATTACGTAGAGAGAAAATATGAATCCTCCACGATTTAAGTGTTGTGACCGCGATACCCTATACCTGATGCCTCCCTCTATTCATGATTGGCTACCACGAAATCACTTGGCCAGATTTATTGTGGAGGTGGTCACCAAACTTGACTTGAGGCCCATCGAAAACGCCTACGACGGCCGGGGTTCCGAGGCTTATTCTCCGACCATGCTGGTGGCATTGTTGTTTTACGGTTATGCCACGGGCGTCTTCTCCAGCCGCAAACTGGAATTGGCCACCCATGAGTCGGTAGCTTTTCGTTATATTACGGCCAATCAACACCCGGATCATGACACGATAGCTGCCTTCCGCAAACGTTTTCTGGAAGAGTTAAAGCCTCTATTCGCCCAGATCCTGATGATTGCTCAAACAATGGGTATAGCCAAACTGGGCCAAGTGGCCTTAGACGGAACTAAGATCAAGGCCAATGCCTCCCAACATAAGGCCTTGAGTTGGGATCATGCCTGTAAACTGGAACAACAGATTCAGGCAGAAGTTGACTCGCTCTTACGTCAGGCCGAAGTAGCGGACCGGGAAGCGGTTCCCGAAGGGATGAGTATCCCGGAGGAACTTTCTCGAAGAGGGAAACGGCTTGAAACTATAGAACTGGCCAAGCGAGAGATTGAACGTCGAGCCGCTGAGCGTTATGCCAAAGAGCAAGAAGTCTACGACCAAAAGATGGCCGAACGTTATGCCAAGGAGCAAGAGGGTGGTAAGAAACCCCGAGGACGTGAACCTAAACCACCCGAGTCCGGCCCTAAAAAAACCGATCAAGTGAATCTGACCGATGAAGATTCCCGGATTATGCCCGCTGCCGGCGGGACCTTTGAACAAGCTTACAACGCCCAAGCCGGGGTGGATCTTTCAACCATGCTTATTGTCGAAAATCATGTTACCCAACAACCCAATGACAAGCAAGAAATCCAGACGACCTTGGAAAACCTGATTTCCTTACCAGACCAGTTAGGCACGGTGGACACCCTAGTGGCCGATTCAGGCTATTTTAGTGAGGCCAACCTGGATAAGTGCGCAGCCGAGCAGATTACCCCCTATATTGCTGTAAATCGTGAAAAACACAATATTCCCTTAGAAGAACGTTTCGCCCAGCCCGAACCTTTGCCGGAAGAGGCTGATGTGCTTACCCGAATGAAGCATCGGCTAAAAACATCAGAGGGCAAAAAGATATACGCCCAGCGGAAGAGTACGGTCGAACCGCTATTCGGCATTATCAAGGCCATTATGGGCTTTCGACAATTTTTCCTTCGCGGGTTAGAGATGGTCAGCGGCGAATGGAATTTAGTCTGTATGGCCTACAACTTAAAAAGAATGTATGCCCTAGCTGCCAAATAAAAAAATCCACAAAGAAAAATTACAAAAAAAGGCCTTATTCTATTATCTTGAACTTACTATAACCCTTTGGAGTCCTCAAAATAAAATCGGACCTCTCGGGAGACAATATCTTTAGCTCAAGATCGACAGGCTCCTAGGTTCCGTAAATTTGAGGAGGGCCGAAGTCAGGTCCATTTTCTTTGCATTTACTGTAACGCGGGACGCTCTTTTAAAATTTAGTAACTTAAAAGATGCCGAGAGCATCTATCCTTACTGTCCTTGGCATAATATGTTTTTGACCATAGCCAGACAGTTTGTTAATTGAAGTATTAAAGATTGTCCCTTCTTTTTAGGGGATATGATAGGATAATATGTTAGTATAGGCTTCAGGGAAATTTGGGAAAAAATGTAACCCCGGGGTGTCTGTTTTGACCCGGAGCAGAAAAAATCAAAGTGGATCGGAAAGGAGGAAAAATGGCAGGTATTGTATCATTCGGCGCATACATTCCTTATTACAGGTTGCCTCGAAGCGTCATCGGGCAGATGTGGGGTCAGCCCGGAGGACGCGGGGAGAAGGCAGTTGCAGGATCCGATGAAGACCCGGTGACCATGTCGGTCGCCGCCGGATTGGACTGTCTGAAAGGTATTGAAACAAAAACCATCAACGCCCTGTTTATGGCGACAACCTGTTCTCCTTATCGAGAACGACAAGGTGCGAACATCGTGGCTAATGCTCTGGATATTCCCAGAGCATCCCGGAACGCGGACTTTGGAAACTGCCTCCGGGCCGGGACAACGGCCATGCTCTGCGCTCTGGATGCCGTTAAAGCCAGATCTTTAAATAAGGTACTGGTCACGGCCGCGGATATGCGATTAGGCGGTGCGGCCGGTGGTGATGAACAGGGCTTTGGCGATGGGAGTGCCGCCCTGCTTTTCGGGGATGAAAAGGTCGTGGTTGAAGTGGAAGGCTTCCATACTTTTTCTGATGATTTATGCGATTTGTGGCGGGACAGCGATGATAAATTCGTCCGTCACTGGGAGGATCGATTCGGACGTGAACAGGGATACTTGAAAATCCCGGCCGAAGCCGTTGAAGCCGTATTGAAAAAATGCAACACGGCCAAAGGAGACATCGCCAAAGTCTGCCTTTACGGCGCCAATGCCCGGGTTCAGGCCACCCTGGGCAAACAAATGGGCTTTAAACCTGAGCAACTTCAGGATCCCCTGCTGAACATGGTGGGGGACACCGGCGCGGCGCTTCCGTTGATGATCCTGGTGGCCGCTCTGGAGGAGGCCAAGCCCGGAGACCGGATACTGCTGGTGAGCTATGGCAACGGGAGTGATGCCATCCTGCTCCGGGTGACCGAAGAGATTAAAAATATCAAAAACCGGAGAGGCATCAAACAACACCTGAACATCAAAAAAACCCTTAACAGCTACGGCAGATACTTGAGATGGCGGGAAATGGTCTCCCTGGCGCCGGCGGCCAGACCCCCGGCCGGTGCGGCCTCCATGTCGGCCCAATGGAGGGAACACGAAACGGCTATACCGCTCTATGGGGTAAAGTGCAGACAATGCGGGACTCCACAGTTGTATCTCAGCCAGAGTTCCACCCGGGCCCATATCTGCCTGCAATGCCAGGCCAAAGATGATTTTGAGCCCTATCGATTTGCCGACAAGCCGGGAACGGTAAGGAGCTTCAGTCATGACTTTTTGGCCGGTGGAATCGATCCTCCGGCAACGGCCGCGGTCGTTGACTTTGATGGAGGGGGACGGGGTCAATTTCTTATGGTTGATCGTGAACCGGATGAATGCCAGGTGGGTATGCGGGTCGAGATGACCTTCAGACAGCTTCGACATACCCTCGGGGCTCACACCTATTTTTGGAAATGCAAACCAGTAAGGGATTAAGTTGCCTAAAAAAGGAGGTCTAAAATGCCAGGAAGTATTAGAAACAGGGTAGCCATCCTGGGAATGGGATGTACCAAGTTTGGCGAACGTTGGGACGCCAGTGAAGCAGACCTGATCGTTGATGCCGCCTATCAGGCCTATAAAGATGCCGGGATAGGGCCTGATGAAGTTCAGGCCGCCTGGGTCGGGACGTCCACCGGCAGAACGGGAATGACGATCTCAGAACCATTGAGGCTTCAGTATATTCCGGTGACACGGGTGGAAAACGCCTGTGCCACCGCCTCGGACGCCTTTCGAAATGCCTGCTATTCCGTGGCGGCCGGGATTTACGATATGGTATTAGCCATCGGCATCGATAAGTTCAAGGACAGCGGAATCAGCGGTCTGGGGGATGGAGGAACCCCCGGCCCCAGCCATTCCATGATCGCCGAATCCACGCCGCCGAGATCTTTTGCCATGCTGGCCACCACCTATTTCGCCAAATATGGCCTGAGCTATGAAGAGGGGAAACACATGATCGGGAGGGTTTCCTGGAAAAGTCATCAGAACGGCATGCGCAATAAAAATGCCCACTTCCAGGGAAATGTGACTATGGATCAAATTATCAATGCCCCCATGGTTTCCTGGCCCCTGGGTCTGTTTGACTGTTGCGGAGTCAGTGATGGCTGTGCCGCAGCCATTATAACGACGCCTGAAATCGCCAAAGCCAGAAAGAAAGATCCGGTATTTGTCAAGGCCCTTCAGATTGCCATGGCCCCCAGAGACGGCAATTTTAATCAGAATTTTGACTTTTTGCACGTCGAAGCAACCGTCCGGGCGGGGGAAAGGGCCTTTGAAGAGGCCGGGATCAAAAATCCACGTGAGGAGATCAGTATGGCCGAGGTTCACGACTGCTTTTCCATCACCGAAGCCGTGACCATGGAAGATTTGAGATTCAGTCCCCGCGGGAAGGTCAGGGATGACATTGAAAACGGTTTCTTTGACCTGGACGGTAAACTCCCCGTTCAGCTTGACGGGGGGCTGAAATGCTTCGGCCATCCCGTTGGGGCCAGCGGGCTGCGAATGCTTTACGAGATGTATCTGCAGCTTCAGGGCCGGGCCGATGAACTGCTGAATCCAGGATTTCCTTCAAGGCAACTGCCGAATCCGAAACTGGGTTTGACTCATAATCTGGGCGGTGCCCCTGATGGCTGTGCTATTTTTGTGGGTATTGTCGGTTTAGAAGGGGCCTAAACCCATTCCCTTAAGGGAGGGTTGGCTGATGAACATTAAAACGCAATCGTCGGACAGCCCTCCCTGCATCAACAAAGAACTGAGCGGTGTATCATGGCCAAGCCATTTGTTCATTCCCTCAATGAAGAGTTTAGAAGCATCTCGGGCTGGTACCAACTTTATAAGGAGGAGATCTTCGAGCACGACGGGAACCGGATTCTTTTTCTCCTGGGGGAAGGAGAGGCGGACTCCGCCTGCTGCGGTAGTGGCGGGTGCCGGTACGCCTTAGTCCCCGGAGCGGTCGTTGACTGGAAGAGTTCTAAAGATGAGGAAGGAAGGCCTATATCCCTGGTCGAGCCGATTGAAGATCCATTGATCAGGGAAGAAGTGCGGCGGCACATCATAAAAACCGAAGGGATATCTCAAGTACAATTCTGGTAACAAGAAGTAAATAATTGAGCGCTGTTCCTATTTTCGTATAATAGATTCAAAATAAAACTAAAATCTCGCATTACCCCAATAACCCAATAGAAATCAAATTTTCCCGAGTCTCTTTCGACCCGACAGAGCAGGAAAGGATATCGATATGACAGACTGGCTTATCGCCTTTGGGAAATTATTTTTAGTAATCGGGTTGTCTTTATTGGGCATGTTATTGGTCAGAAGAAACGTCGCATTTTCTACTTTGGAAAGCCATAACGATGTGGCCGGATTTGTCTTTGCTGTGGTGGGAGTTATCTATGCCGTTCTGATGGCCTTTATGGTTCTTGTGGTTTATGAACAATTTCAAATAACAGAGACCAGGATCCAAAAAGAGGCCTCCGCTTTAGGTGATTTGTACCGGGTCTCGGCAAGTCTTCGGGAGCCGACCCGAAGCGAAGTAATGGTGATATTGAAAGCGTACGCCCGGACCATGATCGAAAAAGAATTTCCTGAAATGGAAAAAGGAAAATTCCATGAAGAACTAAAAATCCAACACGACAAACTCTGGAACCTTTTCTATAAGTATAAACCTAAAGACGAGAGGGATAGGATCTGGTTCGATCACGCCTTGTCCACCTTTATTGGTTTCGCCGATGCCAAAAGGGATCGCATGGCCAGTGTCAAACAATCATTACCCTCCTTTATGTGGTTTGTTTTATACGCCGGCGGCTTTATTACTATTGTCTACAGCTATTTTTTCGGGACAAAAAATGTTTGGGCCCAGGCAATGATTGTTATATTTTTAGCCGGATCGGTCACCCTGGTTCTCTTGCTGATTTCAGTCTTAGAGCACCCTTTTGCCGGGATTATCCGGGTCAGCCCGGAACCTTTTGAGCTCTTTTGGGGCTATTTTAAATAATTTGGGATCTCCTCCAAAGAGTTGGCGATGATTGAAGGATTAAAACTCCCTGCACCAAGGTGCAGGGAATCTTTCAGATAAGGCAAATGTCTATTATCGTAAGTTCACTCGCTAACCCACTCAGCAATCTGTAGGGCTTGCGCTTGCTATCCCTGTTCAAGGATTCAAGTGAAAGCCCCAAAAACTGTCCAATCCATCACGTCCACCCGAAAGCGGGTGGCTGGTCAGCACCTCTCGGCGATCTCAGTAAACAATTTGGTGCCGTTCCTGTTTTCCTCAAGAAATAAAATAATCGGGGGTAAAGAACGCATGAAGAAAAGTTCACCGCTTGAAATATACAAGGAGTTATTGAAAGACCAGACCGTTGCCCTGGTCATGGAGCACGAGTTACCCGGTGTCACCCCGGGGATGATCGATTGGTGGTGGGACAACATCGAAAATGAATCTTACAAGTTATGGCATCCGCAGGAACATCACGGTTTTGAATGGCAGATTCCCCCAAAGATGGTGGGGCATGCCGGCGCTATTCACATGGCCTGTGAGGGTATAGGGGCTATCCCCGCTCATATCCTGCGTATCCGGTGGGAGGAGCCGGAAGCGGCTCTTAACAAAACCATCTACAGCCATGTGAATGTCGCCAGTCCGCTCAGCCCCGGGCCGGAGGATATTCCTACGGCCTGTGTTGTTCATGAGTACGAGGCGACTGCCCAGGGAAGTCGAATGCGTTCGACCTTCACCTTGCCCGCGATTGTTCCTCAACCGTTTCTGGATGAATTGCGAAAGCACAATTTGGCCGAAATGGGACAACTGCCTGTTTTTTTACCGCGATTATATAAGGAAAAAACCGGCCAATAGCCGCTTAAGTCAGAGGGGACGCTGTTTGCGGTGACAACACCGAGGAGAACACAGGGCCTAGGTCTAGAGGGTTTGGGGGCAATTTGCTTTTGACTCTTGAGGAAAATAGGTAAGGATCAAGGGTCGGAAGGAAAAGGAGAGCAGAATGAAAAACATCGCTACCGCACTTAAACAACTGGTCTCCAACTTCGCCGCCAACCATCGGCAATTGACAGAAGAAATAACGACCTTAAAACTAAGTGAATCCCAATGGACTTTAAAGGAAATTATTGGTCACTTAATTGATTCGGCCTCCAATAATCACCAGCGAATTACCCGATTACAACTTGTTGAAGAATTGCATTTCCCATCTTATGAAAATGAAAAATGGTTGGAAATGGAAAAATGGAATCTGCACCGGTGGGACGAAATTTTGAATTTATTTGAATATTATAATCTTTACTTGGCAGATCTTATTAAGCCTGCCAGCTTTCCCGATTGAGGACTTGACCATTAGAGGGGCCGGACTTTTTCCCTTGGATCTTCCAGCTTAGGAATCGTCCGACGAAACTTCCCATCTGCAAAATGGAAAGAGGTTTGGTTACCACTTCAGCCTTGCCTTGGCGGATGGCCGAAAAAATCGATTCCATGTCCTTGGGGGCCTCGATAAGGGAAAAAGTGGTCCCCAATTGCTCTAAGAAATGGGCGTCGGAATTTCCCAACAAGGGCAGACCGGAAGATCGGGCCAATTCCAGGACCCGCCGATTGAAATTCAAATGGGGGGAATAAAAATGGCTATATTCCAGGGCATGGAAAAATTCCAGGTTGGCCTGTAAATAGCCGTTTAGAGAACACAGCCCCGGGAAATAGGGATGGGGGGCAATCACCAGACGATCAGGCCTATTCAGGACCGCCAGGGAAGGAAAAGAAGGATAAGTGCTGTTCCCCGGAGGGTTGAGGATCAGGACATGACGGTTTTGAATAGTGGTTTCAATGCCGGGGATGAGCAGAATGTTCATGTCCCGGGCCAAAGAAAAAAGGTCTCGGTTGAAGGTCCGGCAATGATGATTAGTGATAGCCAAAACTTCAAAGCCCTCATCAGCCGCCTTAAGAATCAACTCTTGAGCCGTATAATGAATCCTATCCAGGGGGTCTTCAGCGGTATGGACATGAAAATCGGCCTTAAGGGGTTTAGGATTTAACAGCATATTTTTAATCATAATCAGATTTCCTATTCTTTATACCTTGGATTGGAGAGTTTTTCAGGTTTTATAAGTCCGGGTAGCGGATTGATCAGACCTCATAGACCCCCTCCCAATGGGGAATGGCTCTTTTTGATCACAACCCTTTTGACGTCTTACTATAGATTAGGTTAATTAAAAAGTATTTTCTCAGAGCGTTTAATGGGAAAAGGATTAGGTTATGTGGACGTTCATCTTCTCGTCTCCGCTGCATTGACAGGCGTATTGATCTGGACTCTTGATAAGAAGCTGTTGCAAACTGCGGATAACCTGCATTTAAAATATTCCCTTGAAAATTAGCCGGTTATATTCTATAATTTCTTCCAGTTTAAATCTTTCAAATACCCTTCCTTACGATCTTGAGGAGATTCATGGCCCAGTTCCATATCTCAAAAGATCCATTGGGGCAACGAAGCCTTGCCTTTGCTTATACCCCAATACCATTGCCTAAAATAAAAATCCCCTTGGTCATCGTTATCATCAAAAAGAAAATTACTGGTTTTTCCCTATAAAGAGGGCATTCTGGAAAAGGTTTCAAAGGTTTTGGGAAATAATAACATTCCAGAAGACTCTGATCTAAAAAACCGTTGCTTTGAAAGTAAAAACGATATTTGATTCTGAGCTTGACATCCCAGATAAATGTAATTACAATAATTACAAAACAACTTGGCAAAATATAAGGAGCAAAACCCATGGAAAGTCAAATACGAGCAAGAGATGTTAAGCTGGTCCCTATTGGAAATTCTAAAGGAGTTCGAATACCTAAGGCGCTCCTTCAAAAATATGGCCTAAAAAATTCTCTTTTGATAGAAGAAACAGACAGGGGACTGCTTCTCCGGAATAAAGAAGAAAGCAAGCTTTCCTGGGAAGATACGTATAAAGCCATGGCTAATGAAAAGGAACATTGGGACGATTTTGACACAACATTGCTTGACGGTCTGGAGGATGAGAACTTTGAATATTAAAAGGTACGAAATATATTTTGCTGATCTCAACCCCGCCATAGGAAGCGAAATAAGAAAAGTGCGTCCCGTCATCATAATTAGCCAAGACGAAATGAATAACTACTTGGAAACTGTTGTTGTTTGTCCCTTAACTTCAAAATTACACCCGCAATGGAGGACCCGACTTCAGATTAAATGCGCGAATAAAAATGCTGAAATTGCCGTTGACCAAATCCGCACCATTAGCAAGCAAAGATTGCAAAATAAAATTGACAAATTATCCGATATCAAAATCTCTCAATTACGAAAGCTCATAACTGACATGTACGGTGAATAATCATTCGTTTCACAAGATTCCTGCCAGTAATTGCCCCTTTGGGTAAGTCTCATCGTTCAATGCGGCATTCCAAGATTGTCAATATCAAGTTTGGTATTCTTAGAGAATTCTTGACCAATTAGTCAGTTATGTTATACTAATTCCTATCAGTTTTTATCCTACAAACCCTCTTCCTCGAGATCTTAAGGAGATTCATGGCCCAGATCCATATCTCAGAAGATCCAATCAGGCAACGAAGTGTTGCCTTCGTCTATGATCCTCCATTAGTAACCGAGATCAAAACTAACCACGCTCATCAGTGTGAACCAATGGGAAAATTCTGGAGATTGCCGGACGCCAATGGTATATTGTTATCAAAAAATTTTAGGAGATAATTGGAAATGGAAATCGCTAACAGAATTATTGTTGATGAAAAAATTAGATTTGGAAAACCTGTAATAAAGGGGACCCGGGTTCCCGTGGATTTGGTTATAGGTAAATTGGCTGGCGGGTTATCCTATGAAGAGGTCATAGCGGAGTATGAAATAACAAAAGAAGATATCCTGGCCGCGTTGGATTATGCAGCAAAACACCGCTCGGATGAAGAAGTCAGGGCCGTAGCTTAAGATGCCTAAATGCAGGTCTTTAAGTAAAAGGGAGAAAATTGATGAATATAGCAAAAGAAGAGGCAAAAAAGCTAATTGACAAATTGCCTGATCAAGCAAATTGGGACGACATAATGTATGAGTTCTATGTTAGAAAAAAATTGGAAGTTGCCTTAAAAGCAGCCGAAGAAGGACGGGTTGTGCCTCATGAGGAAGTTAAAAAAAGGTTCTCTGGATCATGACAATAGAATGGACAGAACCGGCAGTAGATGATCTGGGTAGTATTAGGGAATATATTGGAAGGGACTCTGAATATTATGCTGCACGGTTTATCGAAAGAATTATAGAAGCAGTCGAAAGGCTGGAATTTTTCCCGGAAATGGGAAGAAGAGTTCCGGAAGCAGCGGAAGAAGAGAACGTTCGAGAACTTTTATTCCAGAATTATCGCATTATGTATCGTCCGGAGTCTCAACGTATTTTAATCCTTACCATCATCCATGCGGCAAGAGATATTTCCCAAAAAGAACCAAAACCTTGGGACTTCACCTGACAAGTCAGGATCGTAGCTTAAGATGCCTAAATGGTCTGTCCAAACCCGCAAAAAGGGGTATGGAATAAATTGATTACCAGGATGGGACATCGTCGCTCATGAACTGGATGGAATAAAGAATCATGCTAGAAAACCTGATAGAGCGTTACTTGACCGACATAGGGTATGTCCGAGGCACAAGGTCGAATGTGCCGGAGACTTCGTTCTATCCGGCATTGGAACGGCTGCTCACTGACATCGGGAAGACCCTTTCCCCCAAGGTCCGTTGCGTCATTAACCTGGCCAACCGAGGCGCCGGGATTCCTGACGGCGGCCTGTTCTCAGCCGATCAGTTTCGCCGCAAAGCACTCGATACGGATGCCAAGGAGAATCCTTTCCTGATTCAGAACCCGTCTCGCGGTGTGATCGAAGCCAAGCCTCCGTCAGAAGATATCCTGCGGGTGGCCGGAACAAAGCAGATGGAGCGATATTGGAAGCGGTACGGCATGGTGCTCGTGACCAACTTTCGCGCCTTCGTCCTCATTGGGAAAGGCACAACGGGACAGCCTTGCATTCTGGAATCCTTCACTCTGGCCGAGTCCGAGAGCGAATTCTGGCGTCTGACGGCCCATCCTCGCCAGGCGGCCACCGAGCATGGCGAACGCATGCAGGAATATCTGAAGCGTGTGCTGCTACATAATGCACCGCTGGTCTCTCCGCAAGACGTGGCCGGCATTCTCGCCTCCTATGCCCATGACGCACGCCTTCGCATCGAACAGGCAGATCTCCCGGCCCTGGCCAGCCTTAGGCAGGCACTGGAAGACTCCCTTGGCCTGCATTTCGAGGGCGAAAAAGGCGAGCATTTCTTTCGTTCCACCCTCATTCAAACTCTCTTCTACGGCGTTTTCTCGGCTTGGGTTTTGTGGGCGCGTAGGCACGACGCTAAGCCCAAGGAAACAACGGGATTTGCTGACGCCCTCCGCGAGACTGCGGCACCATATTCCGTCGTCGGCGGGTTCGAGTGGCGCTCCGCCCACTATCTCTTGCGCGTTCCCATGCTCCGCGCCCTTTTCGTGCAGGTCGCTGACCCAGCCCGTCTCGGTGCCTTGGGCCTGATCGAAGTTCTTGACTGGACCGCCGCCGCTTTGAATCGCGTGGACCACGCCGAGTTCTTCAAATCCTTCGACGAGGGGCACGCCGTCCAGTACTTCTACGAACCCTTCTTGCACGCCTTCGACCCCGAATTGCGCAAGGAACTCGGTGTTTGGTACACCCCTGAGGAGATCGTTCGTTACCAGGTCGAGCGCGTGGATGCTGTCCTCCGTTCCGAACTCGGTCTCGCTGATGGACTCGCGGACCCGACGGTGGTCGTCCTCGATCCCTGTTGCGGAACCGGCGCCTACCTGCGGGCCGTACTCCGGCGTATCGCGGTCACCCTACATGACAAGGGCGGCGACGCTCTGATCGCCAACGATCTCAAGAAAGCCGCTATGGAGCGCGTCTTCGGGTTTGAGATTCTGCCCGCGCCGTTCGTCATTGCACATCTCCAACTCGGTCTGGAACTGGAAAAACTCGGTGCGCCTTTGAGCGACCGCAGCGATCCGCCTGAACGCGCCGGGGTTTATCTGACCAACGCCCTTACCGGTTGGGAACCCCCAAAGGGAAAACCGATACAGATTGCCTTCCCCGGTTTCGACGAGGAACGTGATGCCGCGGGCAAGGTGAAGCAGGAAAGGCCCATCCTCGTTATCCTCGGGAATCCGCCCTACAACGCCTTCTCCGGCGTCAGTCCGGAGGAGGAGGACGGACTGGTCGAGCCCTATAAAAAAGGCCTCATCTCCGAGTGGGGCATCAAGAAGTTCAACCTCGACGACCTCTATATCCGCTTCTTCCGCCTTGCCGAAAAACGTATCGCCGAGCACGGAGGCCGAGGCGTGGTATCGTTCATCTCCAATTTTTCATATTTGGGTGACCCCTCGTTCGTGGTAGCGCGCCGTAGGTTCCTTGATGAATTCGATGCCATCTGGCTGGACTGCATGAATGGAGACAGCCGCGAGACCGGCAAACTGACGCCCGAGGGCAAGCCCGATCCATCGGTGTTTTCTACGGAATGGAACCACGCTGGCATCCGCGTTGGCACTGCTATCGGTCTGTTCGTGAAACGAAGCCGTGCTCGGAAAAACGAGACCTCCACTCGTTTTCGCCATTTCTGGGGCACAACGAAACGAGCCGATCTCCTCACCAGCCTCGATACACAAAATTTTGACACACAATACGAGATTTCTAACCCTCAGGAAGACAACCGCTGGAGTTTCCGACCGGCGGATGTCACAAGCGCTTATCGCGGATGGCCGACAATAACGGAGTTATGCGCCATAGTGCCCTACAATGGACCAGTGGAGCGCAGGGGTTTCGCATTGATTTCTATGGGCAGGGACTCGCTTATGGATCGCATCTCAGCCTATTTCGATCCCACCGTTTCTGATGACGAGATTAAGAACATCCATCCGTCTCTGATGATGACTGGCAACCGAATCGTTGGCCCTGAGGCTAGGAAGAAAGTCCTGAGCGAGTTTCGATACGACGAATCTCGAATCGTCCGGTATCCGTTCAAACCCTTTGATGTGCGTTGGTGTTATCTGGAGAATCTGCGCCCCTTGTTCAGCGAACCGAGTCCGCAGCTACTGAATCAGAGATTTCCGGGGAACGCATTTTTTCTTACCCGTGACACCGCCGACAAGGTTCAGGAAGGCCCTCCATTCTTCTTTTCCCCTGTTGTGTGCGACTACGACTGCATATCCGGTCATGCACGCCATTTTCCGCTTCTCCTCAAGGTGGGGGTGCCCCGCCGAGCAGGCCACCATGCATCTGGCAACCAGATTTTTCCTGGCATGGAAACCGAATTGAAAAAGATCACGGCCAACCTCTCCCCCTCCGCCCGCCAATATCTGGCATCTCTCAAACTGCCCGAACCGGACACTGATCAGGTAACCGCCGAGCTTATCTGGCATCACGCCTTGGCAATCGGTTACTCACCTGCCTATCTTGCTGAGAACGCGGACGGCATCCGCCAGGACTGGCCGCGGGTTCCGCTTCCGAAAACTAAAGATTTGATTCTCGCCTCCGCATCCCTCGGACGACAGGTAGCGTCATTGCTGGACACAGAAACCCCTGTCCCTGGCGTTACTGCCGGGAAGATTCGGGACGAACTGAAGAGCATCGCCGTATTTCAGCGTGTTGACGGAAAACCAGCGAAACCTGAAGCTGGAGACCTTGACCTCAACGCAGGCTGGGGCCATTCGGGCAAGGGCGGCATCACCATGCCCGGCAAAGGGAAGCTCATCCACCGGGATGATGGGGCATATGACATTTTCCTAAACGAAGTTGCCTGCTGGCGAAACGTACCCGAAACGGTGTGGGAGTACACCATCGGCGGCTACCAGGTCATCAAGAAATGGCTGTCGTACCGTGAGATGCCACTCCTTGGCCGTGGCCTGACGCCTGACGAAGTCCGTTATGTCACAGAAATGGCTCGCAGGCTATCGGCTCTGATTGCCTTGAAGACATCCTTGGATGCGAACTATCGGGAAGTGATTAAGACGACTTATCCATGGACAAACCAATAGGAATTGGAAACGACCCCATCGAACCCTACGCAAAAATAAACGAGGGTCGGATCACTCAGAAGCTATTTTCCTGGATAACGCGCATTGCCTGTTACGCCAATAGCATGACTGCATGGGGAGTATCTCCCGTATTTAACGAGACTTCCTTCGGACGAACTCCTCGCAGTTTCGCCCTTGCCTTTGGCTCGTTTGTATGTCAATGTTTTTTACATCGACAGGATTCACGTACAGGGGACTTACACCCCATAAGGGCAAGCCCATGCCAAGCGTACATACGAGCATAGAGAGGGCACAAATGGGGGTTCGTACCGTTTAACCTCTTCGCTAAATGGATACCAGGAAGGAGGGCCGTATTCTTGGAAGAAGAACCAAAACAACACGGGTACACTTTCAAGCCCACACAATTCCTCGGGACACCCAGGGTAATCGCACCTCCCAAAAATGGGCACAGATCTGCAGCCGTACTTTTTGTAATTCCCAGCCTCCGCATTGGCGAGAGGGATCGCCCCAAATTCCTAGCCATCGCTAAGGCATGCTGTTTGGATGTGTTTGATGCCGAACTTGAAATTGGCAAATTCCAACCTGGGGACCAAGATTGCACTTTAGTATCTATCGCATTCTATGTTCCGGAAGCAGCATCAGAGGACGAGACCAAACAAAGTGTAAACAATGTTGGTAGGCTGCTTTTGGAACGATTCATGGGGAGCCTTTCGTTCCTGATGGGAATGCGGTTTTCGGCATTAGCCGCCCAAACCGCCATCGCACTAGATAACGGACGGTTATCCAGTCGCTTGGAAATGCAACCCGAAAAAGCCGGGCAGAGGTATGAACTCTCTCTCCCCGACGCGCCTTTTGGCGGCAGCTCCCCCTCTGATGAACTGTTTTCTGCGATGTTCTGGCTCCGTCGAGGACTTGCTGAACGTGACTCACTCGAAACTTACGGAGCGCTCATGAACGCCTTACAAATCTTGGCACGAGAGCTTATTCACTTAGAGCAAACTGAAATCACATGTACACACTGTGGTCATATCCAGGACATGAGGGTTCCCTCCATCACATCCCTTGTGAGGGAGCTGGTCGTTACACGTCTGGGACGCCCAAAAGATCTTTTCTCACGCATTTGGAAAGCACGAAATGCAATCATTGCCCACGGCAATCGAACAGTGACGCCGAATGTCTTTCTCGAATTGATTGAACTTAAGTATGAGGCAATTCATCTTTGTTTTGATGGGATAAATCTGGCTCTTGGTCTTCCCCCCGAAAGTCAACCACATCCACATCAAGACCTTTTTGTCTCGTCTGCGATGATGTATGTTGATTAGACATGTCTGGTATTGGGTCGGACCTACTTCGATTAACTTAAGAAAAATACCCAGAGGAAGTAAGGGGCGAAAA
The DNA here is from genome assembly GCA_963790475.1 of uncultured delta proteobacterium. Classification (GTDB taxonomy): domain Bacteria; phylum Desulfobacterota; class RBG-13-43-22; order RBG-13-43-22; family RBG-13-43-22; genus RBG-13-43-22. Next base: position 543,910 of record CAWBOS010000006.1, read on the forward strand.
AGGGCCTCATAATGCCAAGAAAATACGAACTTTACTTTCGTAACAAGTTAAATAATTAGCAGCATGAAATTTCGGGGGAACTCTCAGATGAGGATGTTACCTTACTCGAAAGGTATCTCCCACCTTGTGATCGTCTGCTCGCATCCAAATGGGTCAAAGACGGTATGCCATGCAGTCTCCTCATGGAATTCAAGATTGGACAGCCAGTGATTGGTTCTGCTGAATTACCCGATTGGGATGAAATTATCGTCGTTCTGCATAAGTTTAGGAGATTTGTAAGGCAAGGGTCAGGTCTATACTGTTGCACTTTTATCTGAGCATTTAAAAATCGAAGGAGATATTATTGATGCTTGAATGCGCTTAAGGGAACATCATCAAGGGGTAAAAAGTTAATATCTTCATTCGTGGCGACGGCCTGATCACCTCTGAATCCTTTTTAGAAACAGCCACTGTCCCTAAGTTTATAAGTATAAATTATTATATCGCGAGCCAAATCATACCCATCGCAACAAGGAGTCCTAATGGTACCAAAAGTCGGTCTGGCCCTGGGCGGCGGCGCGGCCAGGGGCCTTGCCCATCTCGGCGTACTTAAAGTTTTGGAAGACGCCAAGATTCCTATCCATATCATAACCGGCACCAGCCTCGGGGCTATGGTCGGAGGACTCTATGCTTCCCGACCGGATGCCGCCTATTGGATGGGGCGGGTCGAAGAATTCCTCTTCAGCTTCCAGTCGCGAAAGACCCGTCTGGAGTTCATCCGCAAACTGGAGGAGGTTGATGATAATTGTGGATTTTTTACCGATATGGCCAACCTGGTTCGCAAGAGTTTTTTCTGGGGTGTTACCGCCACCAAATCGGCCTTCATCTCCGAAAAAGAATATGAAGAATTCCTTAATCCTCTGATCCCCGATATCGCTATCGAGGAGACCCAAATACCCTTCGGTTGCGTGGCTACGGACATCCGGAAGGCCGCCCGCGTTCTCTATACCCAAGGCTCACTCCGACGGGCGATCAGTGCCAGTTGTGCGCTGCCCGGGATATTCCCTCCGGTAAAAGACGGGGATCTGTTGCTGGTGGATGGTGGATGGGTGGAGTGTTTGCCCGCCCGCAGCGCAAGGGAAAGGGGGCCCAAGTCATCATAGGCGTAGACCTGTCGAGCGAGACCCAGAGGTTTGCCGGGGGATCCGGACTGGATATTATCCTGCGTTCGGATGCCGTCACCCGGATTTATCTGAACGACCTTTTGCTCGCCGATGCGGATGTGCTTATTCTCCCCAACGTGGACGGATGTCAGTGGGCCGATTTCAGCGGTCCCCGGGAGCTCTTCCGAGCGGGAGAGAAGGCTGCCCTCGAAAGTCTTCCCGCCATTCATAAGGCCGTGCATAAAAGGGCTCTTTCCCGAAAGGCCCTGGCAGAACGGTTCAAGACGATCAGGGATAAATGTATAGAAACCTTTGCAGCAGGGAAGTAGGCGGATTTTATAAATTCGGCTGGAGTAGGAGGGGTCAGGTCTATACTGTTGCACTTTTATCTATGGATTTCAAAATCGAAGGAGATATTATTGATGCTTGATTGCCGTTTAAAAGAACATCACCAAGGGAACAGCGAAAAAGGGGACGGATTTATTTTACCTCTTTCTTTGGTCTTCTCCGACTTTGACATTTCACCCGCCTTTGGATTTTCTTTTCAATTAGATCAACAAATCAGATGCTGCCGGTCACCCGGCCCCGCTGGAGTGATTGGCAGATTAGTTCCCATTCTCCCGCAGGAATAGCATCTCACCCAAGCCTCCCCCCGGTCGGCCAGATCAAAGCCGCAAGCGTGGCGCATCGGGGACAAGCCTTCTCTGCGCAGCGGGTCCTCGCGGGATGGCGGCTCGGGCCGAAAGGCGCGCAGAAGGTCGGCTTAAAGGATTCCCCATGCCCCCATAGATGACAAACCCAATCCTCTCATTGAGGATATACCGAAGTATCTCGTGGAGGTTCAAGATGATCACGATTGAGTAACTTTGCTCAATCATTGAGTAATTTATTTGAACAGCTTAAAGAGATGTGATATAGGTCTTTTGTGTGCTATAAACGCCTTGGTGCATGATCAAGACACGGACATTACCTCCGACCGGAAATCGGAATCCAATTTTATGCTCCGGGAATCGTGACCACTATGTCTAATTCATACGATGTCATCATTATCGGTACGGGACCGGCCGGGATTTTCGCCGCCTTGGAGCTCATTAAGAATCCCCGGCTGAAAATCCTGATGATCGAGAAGGGCAGCGACATCAAGGGAAGAAGTTGTCCCATGGCCGAGACCGCGATTCCCTGTATTCAGTGCGACCTTTGCAGCCTCCTCTGCGGCTGGGGGGGGGCCGGGGCCTATAGCGATGGGAAACTCACTCTGTCATCGGAATTCGGCGGACGGCTTAAGGAATATCTTTCCGAGGAAGATCTGGCCCAATGGATCCAATATGTCGATTCGGTTTATTGCTCATTCGGGGCCGGAGGAGATATTCACGGCCAGGATATTGAAGCCCTGTCCCGTTTGAAGAAGAAAGCCGCCGGATATAACCTGGAGTTGATTCCTGCCCGGATCAGGCACATCGGCACAGACCTCTGCGGAGATGTCCTGCGGAAGATCCGGGAGGAGTTGGACGGCAAAGTCGACCTCATTTTCGATACGCCGGTACAACAGATCCGGACCGCCGATGGGCTTATTTCCGAGGTCAGGACCAAAGACGGGAAGATCTTTGAGGGCAGGTTTGTTATTATCGCTATCGGCCGGGAGGGGTCTTCCTGGCTTTCCGGCGAAGCAAAAAGGCTGGGGCTATCGGTCCAGAAAAATCCGGTGGATATCGGGGTAAGGGTTGAACTGCCGGCGGCGATCATGAAAGAGATAACCGATGTGGCTTATGAGGGGAAGTTCATCTATTTCTCGAAAAGATTTCAGGACAAAATCAGAACCTTCTGTATGAATCCCTATGGAGAAGTGGTCAAGGAATACAGCGAGGGTATATTCAGCGTCAACGGGCACAGCTACAAAAACAAAAGGACGGAGAACACCAACTTCGCGCTCCTGGTGAGCACCGATTTCACGCGGCCCTTTAATGATCCTATATCCTATGGAAAATACATCGCCGGCCTGGCCAACCTGCTTGGCGGCGGAGTTATCGTCCAGCGGCTGGGTGATCTGAAGATGGGCCGACGATCTACATCGGAGAGAATAGTCGAGGGCTCAGTGCGGCCCACCCTGGAAGACGCCACTCCGGGAGACCTGAGTTTCGTACTGCCCTACCGGCATCTCAGCAATCTTATGGAGATGCTCGAGGCCCTCGATAACGTGGCTCCGGGAGTAAATTCCGGTGATACGCTTCTTTACGGCGTGGAAGTGAAGTTCTACTCCATGAAGCTCAAGCTAACCCCCAGCCTCGAAACAGAAGTCAAGAATCTTTTTGCCATCGGGGACGGTGCCGGAGTAACCCGCGGCCTGATCCAGGCCTCGATTTCAGGGGTTATAACTGCGTGTGAGGTTTTAAAAAGAGTGGAGGAGTAAACGTTTCTATTTTTCCTCTTGATCCTGTCTTTTTATTTCCTTATACTCTTTCCATCAAAAAGAGAGTTTCTTTAGGCGGGAAATCTCGTCCGAGCGGGACAAAGTCTTGAACCAGCCTTTGTCTGATTTAAAGCATCTATTGTTCTATTGCGAGCCTAAGGCAGGCTGAGCTGAAGAAAGGGGGATCTATCATGAATCGGGCCCAAAAGAATTTTGTAGTGGTTGTCGTTATTTTTACCTTAATTTTGTCATTAACACCTTTTACCTTGCAGGCGGCCTCTGATGAAAAATTAAACGAGACCGTATTCTCCGGGGATCTCCAATCCGTAAAGAGTTTGCTTGATAAAGGAGCCAATGTCAACGAAAGGGATGCTCAGTTTGGCGTCACCCCACTCCATACGGCAGCATTTCACGGTTATACGGAAATCGTTAAGCTTTTATTGAGAAAAGGGGCGGAGGTTAATGCCAAAGACCAGGAAGGGGAGACCCCATTGATTGCCGCCCTGGCCAACGGGCATACTGAAATAGGCGAACTCCTGATAAACAAAGGCGCCACGGTAAATATAGCTACGAAAAAAGGCTGGACCCCTTTACATTTTGCAGCATCCCAGGGCGACGAAGATCTTGTGAGACTTCTAATTGAAAAAGGGGCAGATATAAAGGCCAAAACGAATGACGGAAAGACTCCTTCGGATTTAGCGATGGCTGCCGGTCATAAAGAAATGGCCGCTTTTCTTGAAAAAGGGAAGTGAGAAAACAAATCAGATTATTGTAGTTTTTTAACCCACTTGACCAGCGCGACCAGAAGTTCTTTGACTTTTTCCCGTGTTGTTTCGTCGGTAAGTCTGCCCGTTGCATCAAATTTATTTTCGGCGAAAGGCACCATAATCTCCGGGCGGTTGAGGGGAAAGGCATTAAGAAAGACCATGGACTGCCTCAGGTGATACTGGGCCCGAGCCGTACCGAGCATTCCGATGGATGCGCCCATGATGGCCACGGGTTTTTCTTCAAAGGGGCTCGTCCCATAAGGTCTGGAGACGGCGTCGATGGCGTTTTTCAGAACTCCGGGAATGGAATAATTATATTCCGGAGTCACTATAAGAAGCCCATCGGCCGTTTTTATCTTGGCCTTAAGTTCTTTTACTTTCTCATGGGGGGTATTCTCCAGGTCCTGATTGAAGGGGGGGATACCCTCAAGATCGAATATTTCCAGTTCCATTTCTCCCGGAACAACCTCTGCCGCAGTCCGTAACAGCATTTTGTTAAAGGACCCTTTCCGAAGACTTCCGGCAAAACCAAGTACTTTAATTTTTTCGTTTCCTTTTTCTGCCATGTCCGACCTCCTTTTTTCCTCAGGATGTTTTTAAAAGCTCTCCCGGAAAATAATCCCAGCCCCCTTCCGTTTCCTTCGCGCTATAAAACCAAAATAATACAGCACCTGAAGGATGTCAAATCCCGGGAAACATTTTCACCTGCGAAGTAGGGGGCAGCGGCAGGGAAGTAGGCCTGTTCCTCGACTTTTCGGGCAATTATCTGTTAAATAGTGTCGATCCAGAAATAACGAATGTGAAACTAAATAATGATCTCCACTTCAGCCTCGATTTCCACCGGGATGTTGAAGGGCAGTTCGGCCAGGCCTACTGCCGAACGGGCATGATCCCCTCGTACGGGCCCATACAATTCAAAAATCAGATCGGAGAAACCATTGATCACCGCAGGCAGTTGATTGAACCCCGGGGCGGCACTGACCATCCCGAAGACCCGCAGCCAGGCGGCGATCCGGTCCAGATCCCCCAGGGTCCTTTTTAAATCGCCGAGGATGGATAAGGCGGTCAATCCGGCTGCCTGATAGCCTTGTTCCAATGATACCTCGGCCCCTACCTTGCCCAGAGGTTGGGCTATGGAACCGTCGGGATTCTGGGGCGGATGGCCGGAAATAAAAGCCCGGTTCCCTCTGATCCGAACCCAGGAAAAAGGCAGTTTCACCCCGGCCGGGGCCTTAACCGGCTCGGGTAAAACCAGCCCCATGGCTTTCAGTTTTTCTTCCACATTGAGGGAGTTTTCTTTGTTTCCCGTCATAAACACTACCTCCTTGACCTTGAACAAAAATGAACCCATTTCAAAGGTCTCAAATGATTTGCTGAATTACTGGATTTATTTCCAAGAACCTCTCGTTCCGTTTAATTTTTTAAAATAATCCAATCCCCTGCGACCTTTGAAAAACGCCCCCTTTTGCCCAATCTTTGCGTCAGACTCAAATTTTAATCCTCGAAATACAAAATGTATTCCTTTGGTTAAAATTTTCGTCTTCCTTGACCTTGGACAAAATTGAACATTTTTCAAAGGTCTCCCCCGATGGCCGGCCAAAGGGTTAAATATCGACTTCTCGTCTTTCTTTTGATATAAGCATTTTATGGTAGTTGAAAAACGGCCAAGAACTCAAGAGAAAAAAAGATGAGCCTTCTATTATCGATGAACTCGTAAAAAGTCGCCGAAAGCCCATCTTCGTCATTCCAACGAAAGTCGGAATCCATCCCGCGGGATAGATGGGCCTTTTTCAGCAATCTGTAATGGATCAGGACATCCGGTTAATCCCGGCCAGGGTCGAATCGGCCACAGTTTTTAGACCGTCGGCCCTATCCCTTTCATCCCCTAATCTGGCCAGGGTTTCTTTTATCCTTTGCCGTCTTTCCTTGCGGTCTTCATTGACCAGGGGGCCGCCTCCGTGTTGTTCCCGGTATATCCTTATCAGAAGATCGGCCATCTCCTTGGGATTGTAGCCGGAGGCCTTCCAGTGGAACAATTCTTTGATAAAACCGGTATAGGCCTTTTCCTTTAAGGCCTTAACCTGCCTGGAAAGATTCTCGGATTTTAAGATGGATTTTTTTTCACTCATGGAATAACCCAGTTCAACCAGGAGATCACGGTCGCAAAGAAAACACAAAGGAATCATACGGGTCCCTAAAAAATCTTCCCCGTGCCCGGGCATGACCCGGATCAGGCTGAATCCGTGCTTGAGGGCCTCTTTGGCCTGAGTGTCCTGGATTCGAGGGTCTCTTCTAATCCGTTTCTGCCCGCTTATAATCCCCCTCAGTTGACGGGAGGCCATTCTCATATGCAGAGAAAAGGCCCTGAAGCTTTTGGAAAAAAGAGGACCGTGCATTAACCATAAATCACCGGAAAAGAGGATATGATTGGCCGGCCGTTCCCCGGCCGGTTGGTTATCATGACGATGGTGAAGACTGTGCGGTCCGTAATGGACGATGATTTGGTCGGGGCTGTGCATGGTGTCGCTCTCGGGACAAGCCAGGATCTCCAGGTGGCCGGCGCCTCCAATAGGAATGGATTTAGAGAGGAAGGGAAAATCCAGGCCATCGATAGCCGCTGACGGATTGCCTTCACGGGGAGATAGATATTCAACACGGCACCGGCGAAGCCGGGCAGGTTCAAACCCTCTTAACCACAGCCGGTCTTCCGCGGTTAAAGGTCCTTCGATGAAATTCCGGAAGTTGGCATGGACCAGGATGGTTGCGCCGGATTTTAGGGCCAGCAGATCGGACAGACCGCAATGATCGTGATGACGATGGGTGATCATAATTCTTTCAATCCCTTCGGGATTTATTCCTTGATCCACCAAAATAGACTCTATCCGGTCCCGATACATGGGATCCCCGGTATCAATCAAGGTGTGACGCCTGGCCCCCTTGTGGTGATAGCTGAAAACATAGAAGTTCGCGCCACGATTGAAAAAGAAACAGGTCAGAACCGTACCGGCATCATCCACCGGCTCGGAGGTGACTTTAAAAGGATCTTCAGGCTGGTTGGCGATTACTTTTGCGGAAATAGGGTCAGGATCGGTCATTTTTCTTCTCTTGGTTTTGGGAAGCTGTTTATTGTAATGGGAAACGGCGTTCGGGAAGGTCGTTGGTCCATGAAGAAAGACATTGGTCTTTGGAGACGTTTAAATCCTATGTGAACGCTTTGAGATGGACTGAGTATAAAATAGCCCATTGGAGTGGTCAAGAAGAAAAAATGAAGGCAAGCTTTTGATTTTCAGTTTTAAGAATATTGAAGGCTGGTAATTAAGCGTATAGGTCAATCGTATTTTGTTTCTGCGGTTTTCTTCGGGCAAGATTATGGTATTGACTAAAAGCATTTTTCAACCGGAAGTCAGGCGGGTGAGGAAATTGGTTTGACAGGTCAGGCTGATCAACAATTTCCTGAAATTCAACGTCGATAAAACGGAAATTTCCAAAAAATGAATACCCTTTGATTAAAAGCGCTTGAGCGGAAGCCGTTTGAGCGGCTGGAGACGTCTCTTGGGAAGGCTGTGGCCCCAGGTCAGGTTTTTCCCTGAAGGGGCGCTGTGAGGATCTGGAAGGTACGAGGGGAAAATTCATTAACATCCACAGCCGTTTTTTGTTAACTCCTTGAGTTGCCTGGTAAAAACATAACCTTGTCTCTAAATCCCATTTTTTGTATTTAATATTTAATCAAAACCTGATAAAAAGGTCAATAAAAAAATGCGGTTACAGCAAATCCGGTTTGAATTAAACAAACGAGGGAAAAATGGATAAACCCAAGTTGCATTATGGATGGATCGTAATCCTTATGGGCCTTTTGGTCCTGATCGGGGCCCATGGATTTGGACGTATGTCTTATACCTTGATCCTTCCGGCCATGAAAGACGGGCTACATTTTACTTATACCCAACTGGGACTGATCGGCACCGGGAATTTTATCGGCTATTTGTTTATGGCCTTGATCGGCGGGGCCTTGGCCGCGCGTTTCGGGTCGCGCTTGACCATCACCCTGGGCCTGGTCTTTATGGGGGTGACCATGTTTATGACCGGTCTGACCCAGGATTTTGAGATGGCTTTTACCATGCGACTGCTGACCGGCTTGGGTCACGGGGCCGCCTACATCCCGGCCATGGCTTTGGGTTCGGCCTGGTTCGCCACCCGACGGCGGGGCCTGGCTACCGGCATTGTAACCGCCGGAACCGGAATCGGCACTGTGATTGCCAGCTTGGTCATCCCCATCATCCTCAAGTCCCAAGGGGTCGAGGGATGGCGTTATACCTGGTATTTACTGGGTGGGGCCATGCTTATTATCGCTGTTCTGGTCGGCCTGTTCATTCGGAGCCGGCCGGAAGATATGGACCTCCGCCAGGTGGGAGCAGAGGCAGACACCCCTAAGTTACCACAGGCTTCTTCGTCATCCAAAATCCTGAATTGGGGAGAGGTTTATAAAGTCAAGGCCGTCTGGTATCTGGGCTTGGTTTATTTCATGTACGGCTTTTCTTATATTATTTATATGACTTTTTTTGCCGCCTACCTGATCAAAGAGTTGGGAATGACCCCGGCCAAGGCGGGGGGTTTATGGGCCCTGGCCGGGGGATTAAGTATTCTGTGCGGGGTAATCTGGGGAGGCCTTTCGGATTATCTGGGCCGAGCCAGAGGGGCGGCCTTGGCTTATCTGATCCTGACGATCTCTTATCTCTTATTCGCCCTGATCCAGTCCGCCCCGGGGTATTATTTATCGGCCGTGTTTTTCGGCCTCAGCGCCTGGAGCATACCGACTATCATGGCCGCCACTGCCGGTGATATCGTTGGCCCCAGACTGGCCCCGGCCGGTCTCGGTTTTGTCACCCTCTTTTTCGGTATAGGCCAGGCCCTGGGACCGATGATCGGCGGCTTTCTTTCAGATGTCACCCATTCCTTTTCCATCCCCTTCCTTTTGGCCGGCGGGGTTTCCATCCTCGGCGGCCTGATGGCTTTGGGAATCAAAACCAAAACAAGATCATCCGCCAATCTTCCAGAGAAGCTTTGAACCTCTTGCCTTGTCTTAATATTTTTGTAACAATTTTGCACTTTGAAAAAGGGTAAGAATAATTCTGGCTCCAATGATTCCAAAGACTAAATCCCCCTCGATCCCCCTTTTCCAAAGGGGGAAGCTTGACCCCTCCCTTTGAAAAAGGGAGGTCGGGAGGGATTTTTTATGGTTTTTCAAACAGCTAAATTGATACGTATTTTTTAAGAAAGGATAAATCGTCTCTCAAACAGGTATCGGGCGTTTAACAAAAAAATGGGGCATGATTGGAGGTGAAAAAAGGAGGGTTCCGGCGGAGGATGGGGGCAATGGCCGGATGTCTTTTAAATTCCCGATCCAGAAATTGGCGGACTATGTTGCGGTGCCACCCCAGAGGGTGCCGAAACTGCCGGTAAAGGGAGAGATCCCCCTCATAAAAATCTTCTGTTTCCATATTCATCGAGTCAAGGCTATGGATGGGCAGATTGAAAATGGCCAGATTCAAAAATCCGATCGACTGGTGATGTCGAACAATGAAATCAAGGGTATGCCTGGCCCGCAAGAGGTCTTCGGCCGGCGTTCCGAATAACAAATACACGTAAGAGGCCACCCCAGCTTTTTTTAAATTCCGCAAGACCGTCGATGCCCTGCCCAGGTCAATCCCCTTGCCCATGCGGTCCAGGACCGTTTGATCCCCTGATTCCAAGCCCAGTTTGAGCATCAGACACCCCGAACGCTTTAAGGCCAGGCAAAAATCCAGGTCGGTCAACTCGTCGTACAGGCGAGCAAAACCATACCAGGGGGCTGAGATGGGGGTTTGGCACAACTGCCTGAGCAAAGCCGGGCTTACCGCATTATCAAGCAGGTGAACCAAAACGGGTTTTGTTTCCGGAATGAGGGCCTCCAGATCGGTGATAACCTGGCGGGGCGGGATCGGTCGATACTGATTTCCTTCGGCGCACTCGGGGCAAAAGGAACAACGATTCCAATAGCAGCCGCTGGAGGCGCTGTAGGGAAGAATAAATCCGGGAGACAGATAACGGCTTCCGGAAAAGACCGCATAATCCGGTCGGTAATCGGCTTCGGTCGTCTCTATCCCTTGACTGGAGAGCAAGGGTTTCTCCCCCGGCCCGGGAATCAGCTCATCAATCAGCCCGGCAAATGGATTACGCCATCGGGGGCCGGACATCCAGGAGGTAACCAATCCGCCGCCCATGATGATCTTCAGGCCCGGGGCCCTTTTACGTATATATCCGGCCATGGCCAAGGCGCACAAGGCCTGGCTGAGGTAATTAAGGGAAAAACCGATCAGAGAAGGTTGCCGGTCTTTGAGCAAGCCATCGAGGCGGGCACTGAAGTAATCGAAAAAGGGGTTTTGCTCGGGATTTTCCGCAGCCCGGATCAGATCTGCGCTGCGGACCGGGGAAAACCGCTGGTCTGTGTAATTGACCAGCGTCAATGCTCCATCAAATTGGGGCGGGGCTTTTTGCACGATCCGGTTAATGTCCATCACGGTTTTTTTATAACGATCCAGGTTCATAAAGGCTTGGCCGTCGAATAGGGCCGCCATATTGGAATGAAGGTGGCGGGCAGCCCGCCGGGTCCACGGGTCGGGGCCATCTACCGGCTTATCAATACGGTGGAGGAGGGCCTCGATATTGGCGTCAATGAGGTGATGGCTGATGTGGTGGCGGGTCAAGGCACCGGCCAACTTGGCCAGGCCGGCAGGGGGTTCGCCCGGCTTAGCCACCGGAGGATAGATCAATAGCATGGGGTCCTTATTTCCTGAACTATTTTGACTCGGGTTTCCTTAATTCTCAAATTTCTGCTGGCGTCCCTGCAGAGTGTCATCAATTTATGCGCTGTGGCAGTCAGACCCTCAAGAGGTTGAATATCTAACGTTGAGCTATTTAGCAAGCTATAATTTTACCGAACGGACATACCAGAAAAAACCTCCTTGCTCCTGAGAAAAAAATCATGCCTGTGAATTTGTCTAAAGTGAAGAGAGCCAGAAAATAGAAATGTCTTGACTTACAAATTCGCCATCACCTATATTTTACACTTCAAAATAAAATCATGATTGATCCGTTATGCCGGAAGATTTTTTTAAGGAGGTTCGCCATTGTCTCACCCTTTGGAGAAACTTTTAAACCCGGGATCCATCGCCGTTGTCGGATCCTCCAACAACCCCAACTCGGCCGGATATAACTTTACGGCTTCGCTCCTCAAGTACGGTTTTAAAGGAAAGATTTATCCGGTGAATCCGAGATATTCAGAGATCCTGGGTCTTAAGGCCTACCCGACCGTAAGAGACATCCCCAGTTCAGTGGATTATGTCATCTCCGCAGTATCTGCCCCGCTGGTTCCGGCTATGATGGAAGACTGCTCGCATAAAGGAGTTAAGCTAATACATCTTTTTACCGCCCGGTTCAGCGAGACCGGTCGACCGGATGCCGCCAAACTGGAGCAGGAAGTGCTTCAATTGGCCAAAGGTTACGGCATACGTCTGATTGGCCCGAACTGCATGGGTCTCTTTTTCCCACGTTTGGGAATCTCTTTTAGTGATGCCATGCCTCATGAGCAGTCCGGCCCGGTGGGGCTGATCTCTCAGAGCGGTCAGGCGGTAGAAGAAATCGTCCGTTCGGCCTCCCTGATGGGCGTTTATTTCAGCAAAGCGATCAGTTATGGAAACGCTCTGGATTTCAATGAGTGTGATTTCTTGGACTACCTGGCCCAGGACCGGGAGACCAGGTTGATCTTGATGTATATCGAAGGACTGCGAGACGGCCGCAGATTCTTCGAGGCCTTGCGTAAAGCAACGGCCTTAAAACCGGTGGTGATACTCAAAGGCGGCCGGGGTCAGGCGGGGGCTCGAGCAGTCGCATCCCACACCGCTTCTTTGGCCGGGTCCGCTGATTTGTTGGAAGCCGCTCTGGCCCAGGCCGGCGCTGTTTCCGCGGACAGCATGGAGGAATTCATCGACCTGGCGGTCACCTTTCACTATTTGCCGCCGATGAAGGATTTTGGAGTCGGGGTGGTCGGAGGGGCCGGCGGCGCCAGTGTACTGGCAGCGGATCAATGCGAGGCAGCCGGTCTGGATGTGATCCCCATACCGCCTGAGATTCGGGAGGAACTTAAGAACAAAGGGATCAGCATCTGGGACTGGATCGGCAATCCTGTGGACCATTCCATCCGGGAGGACACCAACTTCAATCACGGCAATATCGTGGAGATGATGGCCAGGAATGATAAATTTGATCTTTTGATCATTATGTTCAATGAACCCCATCATGAAAGACAAAGAGGAATGACGGCTGACAATTACCTCGAAGAATATCGCTTTGAGGACTATAAACCGAAACCGGTGATGGCGATAGTTCCGGACCGATGTCTGGGCATCGACCACTATGCGGACTGGAACTGGAAGATCATTTACGAGATGAGGACCAAGCTTTTGGCCGGCGGTATTCCTTTCTATTCTTCGATCGGCCGGGCGGCGAGAGCAGCAAAAAAGGTCGTCGAATATTACCAAAAGGTTGGGAAAGTCAGTTCATTGAAGTAAGTAATGTTAACAAGTTCGTAAAAAGTCGACGAAACCTGAGTTGTGTCATTCCGGTCCCGCATCAGGTGCGGGATAGACTCCAGCCGGAATCCAGTAATTTATTGTAGTTGAAATTTTCCTGGACCCCGGCTTTCGCCGGGGTGACGAATTTTACGATTCCATCAATTTAAGGATAAAAACTAAATTAACCGAACCAAAAGTTCGAATACTGAGAGGAGAAATTATGAGTGGACGATTAAATGGAAAGATAGCAGTCATTACCGGGGGGACCAGCGGTATTGGTGAAGCCACGGCCGAAGTGTTCGCGGCTGAGGGTGCCAAAGTCGTTATCGCCGGCCGTTCGGAAGAAAAGGGAACCCAAATTGCAAAACGTTTGGGTTCAAACGTTGTTTATCAACGAACCGACGTCACCAGCGAGCAGGAAATAAAGGCCTTAATTGATGCGGCCGTAGCCCGTTTCGGGCGTCTGGACTGCCTGTTCAATAATGCCGGCGGTCCCACCCCCGGGACCCTGGAAACCGTAACCCAAGAAAATTTAATTTACAGCATGAACCTGCTACTGGGCGGCCCCATTTTTGGGATCAAGTACGCTACGCCGGTGATGAAGGCTCAAGGTGGGGGCTGTATTATCAATACCTCAAGCATCGCCGCTATAAGAACAAATCAGGGCCAATACCTATACAGCGTGGCTAAAGCCGGGGTGACCCAACTGACTAAATTGGCCGGCGTGGAACTCGGCCCCTTTGGTATTCGGGTAAATTGTATCTCGCCCGGGGCTATCGCCACTCCGATTTTTTGGGGCGGTTCCCAGGTGGCGAATACCCTCGATCCGGCAGCCAATGCCCGTAAAATGGAAAAACTGAAACAAAACCTGATCAAGGCTACACCCTTGGGAAGGGCCGGGCTGGATAAAGATATCGCCATGGCAGCCCTCTTCCTGGCCAGCGATGAAGGAAGTTTCGTAAACTGCCACGACCTTGTGGTGGACGGCGGCAGGACTTCGTTATTTTACAACGCCCTTTAGAACTCATACAGGCAATAGGCAATAGGCGAGAGGCTATAGGAAAATAAAAAATCGGAAAACAGGATGTCCTAAGCCCCTTATCTATCGCCCCCGTGAAGGTTTTTCATGCTTTGTGGAGACCCTTTGGGGCATGCGGATAAATCTAAAAAGAGTGCTCGATGATTACTGGTTTCGAGGATTCAAGGGTTTTAACTTCCATGCTTTTCCCTTGAGCCCTAGAACCCATGACTCCTTGAACCCTTAAAATAATTTTTATACTTCGTGTCGCCCCCGGGGCATATGAGTTAGTAAAAAGCAATCTACCGAATTCCATAAGGAGGAATCTCATGAAAAAGTCCATCGGTGCAAAAACCGTGGTTTACCCCACCCCAGTCTTTGTGGTGGGGACTTATAACCAGGAAGGCAAACCCAACGTCATGACCGCGGCCTGGGGCGGAATTTGCTGTTCCGTTCCCCCTTGCGTAGCGATTGCCCTGCGGGAGGCGACCTACACCTACGGCAATCTAATAACGCAAAAAGCCTTCACCATCAGCCTGCCCAGCGAGTCGTATCTCAAGGAAGCGGATTACTTCGGCATGGCTTCCGGAAAAAACGAAGACAAATTCGCTGCCACAGGGCTTACGCCCATCAAGAGCGATCTGGTGAATGCCCCTTACGTCAAGGAGTTCCCTTTTGTATTGGAGTGCAAGGTGATCCACCACTTCAAAATCGGTTTGCACACCCAATTCATCGGTGAAATCCTGGACATCAAGGTGGAGGAAGAGGTGCTGGGCGAGAAAGGGCCGGACATCACCAAGATAAAACCGGTTCTCTGGGCTCCGGACAGTCGGGGTTATTACGGAGTCGGCCATTTATTGGGAAAAGCTTTTTCACTGGGTAAGGATTTTTTAAAAGAATAGAATTAAACAATCTTTTTCTGAAAGAAAATATTTTCGTATCAATTTTGCTTTTTGAAATGATTTCATTTAAATCAGAATCTATTCACCACAGAGACACCGAGGACACAGAGAAGTTCTCTTTTTCTTCGGCGGGAGAAACCGCCAAAGAAAAACCAACCTGTCGCTTCGCGAACAAGACACCGGGTGCCGCAGACAGACTGGTTTTCAAGAATCGGCATTCCCCGATTTTTGAAAAAACAAGAGTCTCTGTGCTCTCTGTGTCTCTGTGGTGAAAAGAGTTTCAAACACCTGAAGGAAGACAAATTTTTTTTCATTGTGTTCTAAAATTCTCAATTGTCGAGCATCCCCCATCGCTTAAATTCGGCCATGATCTTCGAAGCCTCTTGAACCATCTCGTCAATGTACTGTTTCACAGATTTAACCGAGGTGACCACTCCGGCGGCCAGGGAGTGTTGTCCTCCGTGATCCATGTGGTAAACCTTCCTGCGGAACTCGGCATCCAGGATGTCCTGCCCGACAATCTTATTTTTAAGTTTGTCCGGGACGTTAAATTCCTTTGTAGCCATAAAGGCGGTCCCCATGTAGATGCCTACGGCACCCATAGCCAGAGCAGCGACAAGGCCTCGCGCATCGCCGATTCCTCCGGCGGCGATCAAAGGTACTTTAATAAGACGCCTGCCCATGGTCATGTTGACAAGGGTTGTGTTCTGGTTGGGGTTTTTGTAGCCTGTCCCTTCCAGGCCGACGATGACCACGGCATCAACCCCCTTTTGGGCTATGGATACGGCGTGTTCGATCGTCGCACACTTATGAATCCAGTTGCACCCTTTTTCCTTAAATCTGTGCCCGATAACAGACCCGTCATAAGCCGAGGTAAAGACGGTCCGTATCCCTTCCTCCATGGTTATCTTGACGAATTCTTCATGATAGGCATTGTCGAACTTGGTGTCCTTCATTAAGGTGAAGTTGACGGCAAAGGGTTTGTCGGTCATCGACTTAGCCCGTTTGATGTCTTCGGCAAAGGCCTCCGGGTTCTTGTAGCAAATTGTGGTCAGAATACCGAGACCGCCGGCTTCAGAAACGGGTGCGGCTATTTGGGAGGTCCCGGTTCCCGGCCAGCCGAAGGCCCCTTGAATGATGGGGTATTGAACCCCAAGCATCCTGGTCAGTACATTATCGAATTTCATCAATCGCTCCTCTCATTCTTGTCGTCGCCCTCAAGAAAGGAATTTCAATTTAAATATTCCGGATTTCCCCGGTCGATCAGGCCAAAGCACCACGGGTGCGATCCTGTTTAAAATCTTCAACACCCGGAACAGCAACCATATCGATGGCCTTGAATTTGCCGCAGGCCACCGCACACTGGGCACAGCCGATGCAGCGGGCCGGATCATGCAAATAGGTATGGTTTTTTACGTCCACGGTGACGGCTCCCATGGGACAGGCCAAGGCGCATTTGCCGCAATAATTACAATTCTCAAAGTCGACCCGGGGCATAAAATGCGGAGGGGCAATGACCCCCGGCATATTGAATTCCGTGATAATGCGCATCATATGACAACAACACCCGCAGCAGGAACAGGACGATCCCCCGGTTTGCGGGTCCTGGGCCGTAATCCAGGTCACCAGGCCGCTCGCCTCGGCCTCGGCTTTGATTTCCAGGGCTTCTTTCATTTCGACGCGTCGGAATTTCCCTTTTTGGATAAGACGATCAGCCGAAACCCCCAGGGCCATACATACTTCTTTGGGCCGGTCACAGCCTCTTCCCGCCAACTCTTCCACGATTCGACATTGGCAAAGGGTCACGCCGAAGGAATTGTATCGAGAAAAAATTTCTTCCAGCTTGTCTGAGGGATAAGCCATGGGATTGGAGGCGATGGTCTGCCCAATGGGCAGGTATTTAACAGAGGGCTTCAACTTTCCCCAGTAATCGGTTCCATAACCGGTTTCATAAAGGGCCGCAAATAATTCGCTGAAACGGCGATGCCATTCGGTCAGGGTATCCATGGTGGTGCGCATCAACACCAGTTCAAAAGATCCGGCGGCCAAGGGCAAATTGGTATATTTCCGGTTTTCTCCGGAGCCGAAGCTTAACAGGATACTCTTTTCATTGGCCAGCCTTTCCAGAATCGGGCGTACCTCTTCGAGCGGCCGATGGGCGGCCGCCGCTACCGATTCGGCCGTCTCCCTGGCTCGCGGTCCAACATGCCGGGCGATGGATGCTTCTTCCTCGGTGAAGGTATGTAACATCAAAGCGATCAGCTCATCACAGATCGGGGGACCGGCCAGCTTGGGGCTGGAAAAGACCTCGGCAATGTCCAAGTGGGCCTTGGACACGCCGGGATAGTCATTCCTGGTCTTGGCGATTACCGTTTTTCCTTTAGGTTCACGCGGTCCGATAATCCCGCTGTTGATTTGGATCATTCGATTTCCAGGCTTTTGGGTCATAGCCTTTGCTCTCTCCCTTCATTATTTAATGATAATAATATTAATCGATCAAATCGCCAGGGTCAATTTATTAATTAATCATTAACCATCAAAAGGTGGCGAAGGGATTGAATAAATTTTAGAGTGAAGTCTTAATAGACTTTCTAATTAAAAGAAAAAATGTATAATAGGGCATAAATAGAATCGAGAAATGAACTGAGGTTCTCCGACTCATGAAAGTCTTTATCACCGGCGGAACAGGGTTTATAGGTACTCACCTGACCAGACAATTAACCGCTCAGGGTTTTCAGGTGACCCTGTTGACCCGGTCCATCAAACCGGGCCGTTTTTTGCCTCGGGGGGCCCATTATCTGGAGGGCGATCCTACCCGACCCGGCCCCTGGCAAAATGAGGCCGCCACCCATGAAATCTTCATTAATCTGGCCGGGGCATCGATCTTCCAGCGCTGGACCGCTGAATATAAAATTGCCCTTCGGCAAAGTCGTATCCAGACCACTCGTAATTTGGTTCAAGCCTTTTCTCTGGATAAGGGGGGGGAAAGGTTTTAATAAGCACCTCGGCTGTCGGATATTATGGCTTTCACCAGGATGAAGAATTGGACGAAGAGGCCCCTGCCGGAACTGATTTTTTGGCCTTATTAGCTCGGGATTGGGAAAATGAGGCTATGAAAGCGGAGGAGCGCGGGGTCCGGGTGATCCGAAGCCGGTTCGGAATTGTTCTGGGGCATAAAGGAGGGGCACTGGATCAGATGGCGTCCCTTTTTAATAAAGGTTTGGGCAGTCGTCTGGGAAATGGCCAGCAGTGGTTTTCCTGGATTCATCAGCAGGATTTGAGTGATGCTCTGCTTTTTCTTATAAATCAGAAAGGATTTTCCGGACCGGTGAACTGCACTTCCCCTTATCCGGTTCAAAACCGCGAACTGACCAGGCTTCTCGGGGAGGTGTTGAGGAGACCAACCATTCTTCCGCCGGTGCCCGGATTTATGCTCAGGTTGATTCTAGGGGAATTCGGCAATGTTCTGTTGAAAGGACAGCGGGTCCTGCCCGGGAAACTGATGTCCCTGGGTTATGTTTTCCGGTTTCCCCTTATAAAAGATGCCCTTAACGACCTTTTGAAAAAAACGAAGTAGATTCTGATAAATCCCCTTCATTCCCTTTTTTCCAAGCCCACTCTAAATGATTGAAATTTTTTGCCCCTTTTTACTCCCATTTGGGCAACAGGTTCCGCCTTCAGTGGGATTTGCCGGCAAACTCCAAAAATTCACAGTCCCCTGTCTGGATTCCTTCCCTGAAGGGAAAACTTCAAATAGGTTGGGCAATTTTTTCCCGGAGGAATGAAAAAATTTCCTATCCTGCAGAAGGCCTCCCTGTCTTAAGAAAAACAAATTTTGTGACCTGCACAGAATTTTTTGATTTACGAATCTCTTTCCAAGAAATCGCAAGAATCTGTAATTAAATGGAATTAATACAAATTTTAGGGAAAGTTGCCTCGGCACCAAAACGGGTGGGAAGGACATTCACTTGGTTTATTCAGGTAGGCACATTTTTTGAATTATAGATGCGCAACAGACAGTTGCAGAAACCCTGAAAAATTAAGGAGGGAATCCAATGAATGCCATAAACGGAGTCAATTTTGGATTTTCAGTACAATTAGGGGATACGAATTATGACAGCGCCCAAAACTTGAACACTTCAGAAACAGGGAATACCCAGGAAACCAATTCATTTCTTTCTATCTTAAATCTCTTGGATACCAATGCTGATGGAAAGATAGATACCGACGAATTGAAATTCGGTGCCGGTTTTATGATCAACAATCTGGCCCAGGCTAAGGATCAGGATGGCGATCAGGCCCTTAGTGCCCAAGAATTAGAGGTCTCCCCGGGCGTTGTTTCTCAATTGGATACCGATTCTGATCAAAAGTTGAGTGCCGGGGAAATGATAACAGCAACTGATAAGATTATTGACGGGTTGGTCCCGGTCCTGGACACCAACGGTGACGGTGCCTTAAGTCGGGAGGAGTTGGCTGTTTTTGAATTGCTTTTTACCGGAAATACCCATCAGACTGCAAGAAATGAACAAGGACAGGCCACCAACGGACAAGCTGCCGAGGCCTATCAGTCCGTGGAATCGGACCCGGTGACCGCCAACCGGACCAACAATCTGGTCAGCCTGCAGGCTTAATCGGTCTATATAATCATCAGCGGTAAAAAAGTAATGGCCGGATAGGACGCTATCCAGCCATTACCTCACAATTTCTCCAACCAGATCTATGGCACGCACCTTTCGAATACATTCAGGGCAATAATCCCGATCCAGAGGAACCTCCAGAGAGTTATCAACTCTGGTCTGGAAATAATCCAAGAAGGCCTTGAAGGCAAAGGGACGTCCGCAGGAACGGCATTTGACCAGCTCCAAACTATTCTCGATATCTCCGCTCTCTTTCTTGTCGCCTTTCAAGATTGCTAATAAGGTTTTAATTGGAAGCGGGCTGGTTTGTCCCACCGGACATAAAGAGGCTTGACGCATGGTATGAACGAGATTTTCCAATTGTTCCAATTCGGTTCCCTTATGCTGATCCCCGGAAATAGCAGTAAGTAACCTAAACATTTTGGGTAATCCCAGCCGGCAGGGGACACAATGTCCGCAGGACATGGTCAGGCAGAATTTGATATAATTCCTAGCACTTTTTATTAATTTATCTCCATTATTCATCCTCTGCCTTCTTTTTCCGATTGGTTCTCCGTTTTTTTTTATGAGCCACAGGGCTAACAAAAAACATAACAGCATCCAGATACTTTTAAAAGCAGTTTTTTATTTTGCATTGAAAAGAATACCGGGAAAAATATTCTTGCCTTAACCATTAACAATTTCTATGATGGTAATTTATAGATAGAAGTTAAGAAGATGGATATGAGAAAAGAAATTTATAGCCTTTGCTTTATGTGTTCAGTCCGTTGTCCGATTCAGGTGACCGTGGAGAAGGGAAAGATCGTTTGGCTACAGGGGAATCCTCATGTGCCGGGGATTGATGGGGCCATGTGTGCCAAAGGATCTGCCGGGCTGATCATGCAAAACGATGCAGAACGTCCCCCACTATCCCATGATACGCATCGGCCCTCGGGGGTCAGGGCAGTGGAAGCAGGCCACTTGGGAAGAGGCCCTAAATTTCATAGCCGACAAGCTGAAAGAGATCATCAGACAATACGGCCCCCAAAGTGTGGTTTGGGGAGAGCGGGCCAATTTGATCACCGACCTGAGCAAAACTTTTATGAAGGCCCTGGGCTCCCCCAATCATTTCACCCATGACAGCCTGTGTAAAGGCTCCCTGAATACGGCCTTCCGTTCACTGACCGGCTATCCGGACACCCGGATCGGCCTCGATTATAAAAATACGCGCCATATCGTTTTGTACGGCCGGAATATTTTTGAATCCCTGGAGATCAAAGCGGTCAATCAACTGATGGAAGCCCTGGATAAGGGGGCCAAAATGACTTATCTCGATCCGAGAGTCACGGTCACCGCTGCCAAGTCCCATCGGTATCTCCAGATTCGTCCGGGGACTGACCTGGCCTTCAATTACGCCTTGATACATGTCATCCTCAAAGAAAATCTCTATGACCGGGATTTTGTAAGCCGCTGGATTTCCGGTTTTAAGGAACTTCGGATTTTTGTTGAGCCCTACACTCCTGAATGGTCTGAAAAGGAAACCGAAATCCCGGCCCAGCAAATCATCGACCTGGCCCGAGAGATGAGTGCCGTCAAACCGGCCTGCATTTTCCACTTCGGGTACCGCGCCTCCCACCATACCTATGAATGTTATTTCCGGCGCTCTATTATCATCTTAAACGCCCTGATGGGGAGTATCGAGGCCAAGGGAGGTTTGTTCATTAAGAAAGACTTGAGGGATGTCGGGATTAAAGGGGTCCGGAGATTCGCCGAAGGAGATTTTCCCAAACCCCAGGCCGACCGATTTGACGGTGCCGGAAATAAAAAATTTCCCATCGTTGATCCGGGCAATGGAGTGGCCCAGATGTTCCCTTTGGCCGTCCTGAAGGAAGATCCTTATCCGATCAAGGCTTTTTTTTGTTACCGCTTTGAACCTTTTCATTCCCTCCCGGATCAGAACCTGACTAAAAAAGCCCTTGAGAAACTGGACCTCATCGTGGTCATAGATATCAATTACAGCGAGACGGCCTGGAACGCCGATGTGATTCTGCCGGAATCCACCTACCTGGAAAGAACCGATCCGGTGCAGATGGTCCCGGGCCTGAAACCTCAAATTTTCTTGCGACAGCAAGCGCTGCCTCCACGGTCCGACAGCAAACCCGGTTGGGAGATCCTCAAGGGATTGGCCGATCGTTTAGGAATAGGGGGGCATTTTCCTTTTAATACCATTGAAGAATTGCTGGAGATACAACTTCAAGACACCGGGGTGCGGAAAGAGGACTTTCAAAAGAAAGGCTTTGTTATTTTATCGGACAAAGAAATCTTTTGGGATCGAAAAGAAGGGATCGAGTTCAAGACCCCTTCAGGAAAGATCGAACTGGTTTCCAGCTTATTGGAAGAAAACGGTTTTTCCTCTTTTCCACCTTATGAACCGGTGCCGCCTCCTTCCGAGGGTTGTTTTCGATTAACCGTTGGGCGATGTGCGGTTCATACCCATGGGTCCACGGAAAACAATCCCTATTTAAATGAACTGGTGCCGGAAAACCGGCTTTGGATCAACACCCAGGCTGCTCAAGGATTGGGTATTCAAGACGGCGACCTGGTTGAAGTGGCTTCCAATCAGGGAAAGGAACGAATCCGGGCTTTGGTGACCGATTATATTCACCCGGAAGCGGTCTTTATGCTTCACGGATTCGGGCGCCGGGTACCGGCCCAAACCCGTTGTCTCAATCGCGGGGCTTGTGACGCCGTGCTTCAGGAAAACATCTCCGATCCGGTAGGGGGAAGCCCGGCGTTGCATCATACTCTGGTGACCATAAGACCGTTGATGAAAGATACATAAATACATAGATACATAGAGACCTTTGAAAAATGTCCGATTTTGGTCAAGGTCAAGGAAGCCGAAAATTTCAACCGCAGGGATATATGAAATATTTCGAGGATTGAAATTAGAGCCTGACGCAGAGATTGGGCAAAAGGGGGCATTTTTCAAAGGTCTCACATAGGAAGTGTATGAGTCAATACTATCTATCCCATGACCCCAATAAATGCATTGCCTGCTATTCTTGTGAGGTGCATTGCAAAACCAAAAACGGCCTGCCGGTTGGGCCGCGTTTTTGCCAAATCATGACGGTCGGTCCTAAAATGGTGGGGGGGCTTCCGCGACTGGGGTTGGTCTTTATGCCCTGTTTCCATTGCGAGAAACCCTGGTGTGTGGCCGCTTGTCCCACCGGGGCCATGCAGAAAAGGGCCAAGGACGGAATAGTCTTTGTGGAAGCGGCCCTATGCGTAGGATGTAAATGCTGCATCACGGCCTGTCCCTGGGGGGCACCACAGTGGAATCCCGAAACCCGTAAAACGGTTAAATGCGATTACTGCCTGGATCGGGTCGATGCCGGTCTTAAACCGGCCTGCGTGACCAAGTGTGTCACCCATTGCCTGGATTTCGGAATCATAACCGATGATACCAGCCAAAAAAAAAGGGATTTCTTTGCCAAGGCCCTGGCCTTTGAATTAATGGATTGAATCAATAGAAAGAGAATGGCGTTATGAGTACAAAAATTGGGATCATCGGGGCCGGGCCGGGGGGCTATATCGCCGCCATTAGGGCCGCTCAATTGGGGGCCCAGGTTACGGTCATCGAGCAGGAAGCTATCGGTGGTACCTGCCTGAACTGGGGTTGTATCCCAACCAAGACCATCAGAACGACAGCCGAACTCATTGAACAATTTCACCGGGCGAAAGAATTCGGCATCGATCTGGAAGGCAGTTTCCGGCCCAACATGGAACGGATCATGACCCGAAAAAATGAGGTCATCCGGACTTTGGCCCAGGGGATCAAGAAAATATTTGAGAGTTATAAAATTCAATATATAAAGGGGACGGCCTTCATTGAGGATCCCAAGAGAATTTTGGTAACAGGCCGGGATGAAAAAACACTGGCAATCGAAGCGGACAAGATCATCATCGCCTCGGGCTCAAAGCCCCTGGTCTTTCCGGCCTTTCCCTTTGACGGCCAATACATCCTTTCCAGCACTGACGCCTTATTATTGCAGGAAATCCCCGAATCCATTTTAATCATAGGCGGAGGGGTAATCGGCTGTGAATTCGCTTTCATTTTTAAGGCCCTGGGCAGCCAGGTGACCGTGGTGGAGGCCTTACCGCGAACGCTCGGCCTCCCCTCCATCGACAACGATTGTTCGACCATCATCCAGCGGGAGATGAAAAAACGAAAAATAAAAGTCATTCTTGACAAAACAGTAGAGAAGACCGAGATTCAAAACGGCCGGGTCCGAGTGACTATCGGTCCCTCTCCCTTTCTCAAGGAAGTTAAAGAAAAAGACCGCACCCCTTTGGAAACGGAAGTGCAGAAGGTCCTGGTTTCCATCGGGAGGGAGTCCAATGCCGAGGCCTTGGGTTTGAATCGGCTCGGGGTGGAACTGGATTCAAAAAGTTGGATCAAAGCCAACGAACGGCTGGAGACCAATGTTGACGGTATTTATGCCATCGGCGACGCCCTGGGTCCTTCAAAAATAATGCTGGCCCATGCGGCTTCCACCGAAGGGATCATTGCCGTTGAAAACATAATGGGTCATGACCGGACCATGAATTATGAACTGGTCCCATCAGCCATTTTTACCTTTCCGGAGGTGGCCGATGTGGGGCTGACCGAATCCCAGGCCAAGGAAAGGGGACATGAGGTGCGCTCCGACAGTTTTCAATTTCGAACGTTGGGCAAACCCCAGGCCATGGGTGAGATCGTCGGCCAGGTCAAGATCGTTTCCGAGTCCCGAAATGGGAAAATTCTGGGAGTCCATATCGTCGGCCCCCAGGCCACGGACCTCATTGCCGAAGGGACCCTGGCCATCCGGTTGGGGGCCACGGTCGAAGACCTGGCCCATACCATCCATGCCCATCCCACTTTGGCCGAAGCCCTGATGGAAACGGCCCCAAGGCCATGGGGGCCGGTATGCATGGGTTGAAAGACTGAAATTGGCGTTTGGTAAATCAACATCGACGAAGTTTTGTCAATCTTTCTATGACTACCGAAAATTCCCCGGCCCGTCACCTCGGCGAAAGCCGGGGTCCAGTCCGGAATGACGGAAATGGGCTTTTGATGTATTATTCGAATGCAACTGAATCTTATGACCATTGCCAAATGCGAAGAGAAATCCGTTTCCGTCGCCATTGAGGAAATTGAGCCGGCCCAGTGGGCTGAAAAGGTGTACCGGCCTGATATTCTGGATAACGAAGTCAACCTCTATGAAAAATGGGCTATGATCCTTTTGGATAGGTCCGAAGATAAACCAGCCCGAAAGCCATAGACGGAAAATACAGCCCGACCAGGTCTATATTACAATTTGATCTTTCCTGTCTTAAATTGTCCCGACCAGTATTTGGGTTGATGTACAGTGCCCAATTCTTCTTGCGGCTTACACCTACCTAATGTTTTAAAAAAACAGCCCCGAGACTCAACGATTACGATTAGAACTCTGCAATCTAACCCCCCATCGTATGAAGAGGCAACGAAGATCTTTACAATTTGTTTTGAGGCGATAAAGGATTAGGGCTTTATTTCGGAAATAGGATTTAACTTATTTGAAATAGGTAATCACTTATTTGAAAAAGAGTAAGCCCCTTTTGACGTAATTTTTCTGCTACCTTTGAATCCAGGCAATAAACCGATAATCCATACGGAACCTGAACCCTTTCCTCAGGCAAATAAAGGGGGGCCTTTTTATAAACATATTTTTGTATTGCTTCTGGGTCAAAATGAAAATTAAGAAATATATTTCGTTTTTCTTCAATTCCCAATCCAATAAAGTAATACCAGAAAGTTTCTGATATTTCGTAATTTTCTGCTGATACAATTAATGAATTTTTCCCAACTTTATTTATAATTGTCTCAACAAATATTTTTTCTTGAAAATGAGTTCGAAGTGAAATCTTTGAATAATTTGTAAAGAAGAACCAAACAGGAAAGATAAATATAAGCACATAAGAAATTATCTTAAGGGGATACCATCTTATTAAATGTTTCCATAAGGCTGATAGTCCGGCAGCAATAACTAATGTTATTATGAAATAACTGGGTATAAAATAGACAAAAATATCTCCAATAGCATAATTTAAGGCATAAAATAAATTGCCGAGAAAAACGAGCACAATGAAAAGCAATAATTTACTTTTTTTAATATTCCATAGTCCGATTAGGAATAATGGAAGAAGAAAATGGAATTCATTTTTAACCAATCTAAAATACATTGGAATTTGTTCATAAATGAATTGGTGAAAAGTATAAGCAAACATTCTATTCTTGAATTGAGCCCCAGTAACATACCATAATAAAGTTTTCAAATCCGGGGTTGCCATTTCGACATATGTTTTTCGGGGAGAATAATAAACTATAAAAAGATACGAATACTGGAGAATCCCAAGACAGACCATGAGAAATATAAATGATATTATCTTATATTTAACAAATATGGTTTTGTCTGTCTGCAAAATCAAAATAAATATCGCAGGCAACATGGTAATCATCGTTAAATGATTACCAAACGAGAAAGCATAAAATCCTAAGGCCAAAAAAAGATGTTTGTTCAAAAGAGACTGATGCCATAATATTAGATATTTTGTTACCAAGACAACGAACAGCAGGTTAAGCGTATAAACCTCGGCAATAATTGACTGAGACCAAAGAGTGTAAGTGAAACCAAAAACCAAACAAGAACTTATTGAAATTGATCGGTTAAAATTAAGAATTAATAATATGTGGTAGGTAAAAACAAGGCTTAATGACGCATAAATTGCCGAAAGGAGATTTGCTTTGAAGGCTAAAGATCCGAATGGGAAAAGATGAGTGAACAGAAAGTTTAATAAAATATATAATGGATATCCCGTTGCGTGAGGAGTCCCAAGGACATAACCTACAAATTGAAATTTAGCCGTATCTCCTTGGCCAACATTTGGTAACAGAGAAAAATAATAACCTAAGAAACTAATTCCAAAAATCAAAAGGGATTCAAATTTTTTCCCCCAGTTTGAAAGTTGTTTATCATAGATATTGCTCATATAACTTATTGAATCAGGTAAACCAGCTTCTTCCTTCACTACAGGTTGATATTTTTTATCTCAGTTAGCAGTATGTATTCCCGGTGGTGCTACGATATTTGGACCAAGCATCCGATGACTTCAATACTCCCAGAAGAGAAAATCCGTATTTCTTTTTTCCATATCACAATTATTGGGGAAATACTATGAAGGAATACGGTTTGAACTCTACTGTTTTATTCAAAAGGGGAGGTTGAGGACTACAGGAAGCTGTCAACACCCTTCTGCTCTATCTAAACATGAGCAGCTTTACCCAAAACCTCTTCTGCCCATTGATTAAGACTTTTGCCTGAGGTTTTTGCCATGGCAAGAGCTTTGGCATGTGTCTCAGGAGAAACGCGGAGCATCATCTTGCCGGATGCTGCCTTCAAGGGTTTGCGGCCTGTGGCTGCGCAATCTGCGATATAATGATCAATAGCGGCCTGGAAGTCACCCCGGAGCTTTTTTACGGTTTCTCCCTGGAAGGTTATGTTATCGACAATTCCTATAATTTTTCCGGTAAAGATATTGTCCCTTTGATCAAATTCGATTCGTGCCGTATACCCTTTATAGGTCATTATGTTCTTCATGGTGTTACCTCCAATTGTCTTAGCCACTCCCGCAGTTCTTCAATGTCGAAAAATACAATTCCTCCTCGTGTAGTAACTTAGGAATAGAATTCTACTCAAACTGGATAGAATATTTCGTAATAGCTTAGATAATTAAAACAACTATTTTCACCGCTGAGACGCCGAGGGCGCAGAGATGAAATATTTTTTTCCTTTCTGTTGAGAGGCCAGAAAGGAAAAAACTTTCGCTACCCTACGGGTAATGATTTGGCCGAAGGCCAGAGCTGGTTTAAACAATCCCGCTTCTCACGGGATTGAACAAAAATGATTCTCTCTGCGTCCTTTGCGTCTGGTTTATTGTTGTCAAGAGTTTTTTAAATATTATTAAACAAACTGGTAACTATCTTAGAGTGACACCTTGCCCAACTCTGGTAATTTGAGAGTCTCAACAGAGCTCTAACCTTGCTTTATTGGGGTTAAGGTGCAAGCGGAGAGTTATTTAAGCTCTGCGAGAAGGTCGACTTAGTCGCCTTAGATGCCGCAAACGATAATCTCTCCGCTTACACGCTAAGAAGGTCTAAGCAGCCAGTTTTAACGTTGCTCCTTTTGAATAATTTTCCATATATTCGTTATGATCACGCACCAAGGCAAAAATAACACCGAGAAGCTTCCGGGCAATGGCTACCAGGGCCTTGATCTTGGGCATTCCTTGATCCAGATGCCTTTGATAGGCCGTATGCATCACTCCCCCTTTTCGAACCGTATTGATAGCGGCAAAAAAGAGGATTTTCCTAAGAAGCGACCGGCCTCTTTTGGATATATGACGATTCCCTTGGTGCCTTCCAGAACTGATTTCAAAGAGGTTCAGTCCGGCCAACTTCAGGACTTCAGCCAGCGTATGAAATTTACGAAAATCCCCGACTTCTCCAATCAGTCCGGCGGTGGTAACCTCTCCTATCCCTTTCAAGGACAGAATCGAATGACTATAGGGGATCTCGGGAAGAAGGGCCGCCATCTCCTGTTCCGCCTTCTCAATAAACTGGTCAGAAGATTCAATCTCAGAAAGAAGTTCTCGTATCTCAAAAAGAATCGCCTTGCGGCCTTCTTGAAGACCTACGGAATGGCCAGCGGCCGCATAAAGGGCCGGGGCTCGCTCTTTATCCAGCTTCCCTCGGCTAACCCGTCTCAGCGTGGCCCTCAAGGTCCCAAGACCACATTGGATAATATCTTCCGGGCACGGATAATGCCGCAACAGATATTGGGCACTGCGGGTTTTAATATTCTTCATCACTTGCAGAAACTCGGGGAAGACAATAAAGACCAAATCCTGAATCTGGTTCAAAAGGCCCGTTCGTCTTCGTATGGCTCTCTCCCTGGCATGGGTCAGTCGGCGAAGTTCAGCTGCCGCGCCTTCGGGAATGACCACGGTAAGGGCATGACCCAGCTCAATAATATCCGCAATGACTTTGGGATCTTTCCTATCCGTCTTATTGGGCGAGTTACCCTGGACTTCCTTCAACTTCTTCGTATGCATAGGATTAACCTGAACCAGTGTCACCGGCCGTTTCATCAGAAAATGTTGCAAGGGTTCTCCATAAGACCCGGTGGATTCAAAACCAACCACGATTTCTTCCAAGTGATTGGCCTCTTTGGCCTCAACCATCCGATTCCAAAATTTCGTAAATCCTTGATCATTATTGAAAAACTCAAAAGGTTTGATTTCCGTCCGGTCTGGACAGCGGCCATATCCCATATTGGTCGTTTTGCCTATGTCCACGGTACCGATAAGGGTTTTTTCATTGACCTTCTTAAGTTTTTTTGTTTCAATCTTATTCATGGCTATACTCCTTTCCTTGGTTTGGGTTTAACCAACTTGCAAATTGGACCTCAAATCAAGAAAGAGTATAGCCTTTTTTGTACGGCTTAACTACTTTCTAAAATATAGCAAGCTCTGCGGTGAATAAAATTTTGTTCCGGCTTGTCCGGGTTAGGGACTGCAAAGATCGTTTCAAAAACGCGTCGGTGTTTTGCCTTCATACCAAGCTCATAGCACTTTAACCTGGTTCGTGCAAGCAATATTTGATAGCGTAAAGTCCAAACAACCCGATAACGCTATGGAAAAATTATTACTTCAAATACACTAACTTCATGCCTACCAGTGAGAGATGCACAGCGGTCGTTTTCTTTTTCTCCTTGATCCGTCATTTCCCCTGTTTTATACTCTCTCCAATATCAAAGGAGAGCTTATGACCAATCTTACAAAAAATTCCGATACCTATTGGCCTCTCGGGATGCTCCCAGTCCTCGGCTCTACAATCCCCGAGAGCATGCAGGCCTTGACCATTCACCGAGACGAATACGGCCCTCCCAGCCAGGTGATCCGGATGGAAACAGTCCCCACTCCGCTCCTGAGGGATAACGATAGCGGTCGTGTTCTGGTGGCGATTCTGGCTCCGGACCCAATTACAACACCAATTTTGCCGCTCTGGGACTTCCGGTCCCTGTTTTCGGCCGAGGTGATTCGGCTACCATCCATATTCCCGGAAGTGATGCCCTGGGGATCGTGGTTGATGCCGGTTCCGCGGTCACCCGGGTCAAAGTCGGACAGGTGGTTATTCTGGACTCCTGGACCGGCCGAAGCATCCGAGGCTATGAAACCCATGACGGGTTTAATGCCCAATTCGCCGTAGTCGATGAGGGACGGGCCATACCGGTCCCGGAATCTCTGCAAAGTCATTCTCCCGAGAGCCTGGCCGCCATGCTGCTGACTTACGCAACGGCCTATCGGGCCATCGTTGAGCGGCTGAAAGTTCGGCCAGGTGAATCAGTGCTGATTATGGGCGGGGGAAAGGGAACCAGTTTTGCCGGCGCCCAATTGGCCAAAGCCATAGGGGCCCGGGTGATCCTTATGGGCTCCAATCCGACACTCGTCAACAGCTTGATTTCCCGGGGTCTGGCCGACGCCTTTGTGGACCGCCGGGCTTTTGACCCGAATGTTTTTGGGGTCATCGACCAGAACCTTTCCTGGACCCAATGGGAGTCAAAGACCGAATCTTTTCGCCGGGCCGTTCGGCAAGCCAACAACGGCCACCTGGTGGATAAGGTATTCGAACATACCGGAGGAGCGAATTTCCCTTTGCTCATCTCCGCCCTGGCCCCCGGCGGCACACTGGCTTTCTTCGGGGCCACAGGCAAGGGGCTGAAAGGCGAGTACAAGGAGACCTTCTTCTATGAAGGCCGCCGTTTCGTCATGGATGCCCGCTGGGTCTGGATGCGTCAGAAACAGATCCTTTTCCGCCGAGGGTCGGCCGAGCACATTTTAGAAGCGGCGGGTTTGCTTCCCGGCCGGAAGGTGCTGGTCTGGGGAGCCGATCAATACGCCCGGCACTTTATCCGGGCCGCATTGAACCGGTCCGCCCAAGTGGCGGTTATCGCTTCGCAGACCAGGGAGAAAAAGGACATTTCCCGAGTGATCCGCATGGGCATCCCTCCCGATCACATCCTCGATCGTGACGTTTTTGTGCTGCCTGCGGACATGCCCGACCCGCTGACCGAAAAAGGAGAACCCAATCCCGCCTATGGTCCGGAATATATGAGACATGCCCAGGCCCTCGGCAAGGCCCTGTGGACCCTGTTCGGTCCCCGGCAGAGCCCGGACCTGGTTGTGGAAAGGACCGACCAGAGCACCTTGCACTTCAGTACCTTTGTGGCCCGTGACTTTGATGAGAATGATGTGCAGCAGTGCGGCACTGTGGTGGTCCGGGGCAAATCCGATCTTACCATCCGCGGATCGCATATGTTTTCTTCCGCGCAGGCGGCCGATGTCGTTCGCCTGCTCGGCAGCGGAACGCTGGAGATGGAACAGGATGATCTGGAAATAACCGATCTGGCGGGGATTCCCGGCCTGCAACAGAAAATGTTGGACGGGGTTATGAAAAAGCCCAAAGGCGTAGCCCTGGTCCAGGCCGATCGTCCCGGCCGCACTATCGCCGGCTATGAATCGGCCTTCCGGGGAGAGGAGGTCATGGCGGCCGATCCGGCAGAAGATCGGTTGATCGACGTCCGGTTGATCAAAGGAGTGGCCGTGGTGACTCTCACCCGGCCTGAAGCGCTGAACGCCTTGAATGCGGCCCTGGTTTCCCAGTTGAGCGATCTGGTCCGAGAGGTCGCGGAGCATCAGACCATTTCCAACCGACCGGTAAAGGCCCTGGTTATCACCGGGGCCGGGCGGTCCTTTGTCGCCGGGGCCGACGTGAATGCCTTTCGAGGCAGCCCGGAAATTATCGGGGCCTTTGCCCGTAAAAACATTGCCGTATTTTCGGACCTGGAAAATCTCCCGATTCCGGTGATAGCCCTTGTTGACGGCTTCGGTCTGGGCGGGGGGAACGAGCTGGCCATGAGCGCCCACTACCGGATCGTTACTGAAAATGCCCGCCTGGGACAGCCGGAGGTCAAGCTGGGCATTATCCCCGGCTATGGAGGATTACAACGCCTGCCCCGGCTGATCGGCCCGATCAAGGCGGCGCAGATGTGCATCAATGGGGAGCCGATCGACAGCTATGAGGCCCTGGAAATAGGGTTGGCCGATGAACTCGTCCCCTCGGCAACAGCCCTGCCGCGGGCCATTGCCATAGCCCGGCAGTTCATTGAAGGGCAGCGGCGCATACCGCCCAAGGATTGGGATATCCGGGGAGAAAAACAAGGCGAAGAGCTTAAGGCCCTTTTATCCCGCCCCGTGGTTCGCGAGTTGATGGCCGCTCCGACGCCCAAGCAAAGCGAGGCCGGGGATCTGCGTGCTGTTCGTATGGCCTCGGCCCGCGATACTCTGGCGGCCATACAATATGGGTATGAGCACGGGTTCGAAGAGGGGTTAAGTAACGATGCCATACTCTTCGGCCGGATAGCCGCCTCCCCCGGGGGTCAGGAATGGATCGATCGTTTCCTGGCCAAGGACCCTCTTCAGGGCTCGTTTCTGACCCTGTTGCCGTGAACTGATTTTAGCTGGAATGCATTTATCCCCGGTCATCAAGATCAATACTGGACAGGTTGCCTTTGCACTTGATTGTATTGAATTCTTCTGGCCTATGATTAGAGTAAATCAGATTTCCAGGAAACAATCTAACATAAACTTTACCCAAAAAGACAAGGGTTAAGAAGGAGACTTTTCTATGGTTTGGGAACCAGAAGTAGATGAACTGAAACGTCGACGTCATCTTGCTGAGCAAATGGGAGGTTCGGAAGCTGTCGCCCGTCAACATGCCCGCGGCAAACTGACCGTGAGGGAGAGGGTCGCCGCTTTAGCCGACCCGGCCTCTTTTGAGGAAATAGGGGTCCTGGCCGGAAGCGCCACTTATGATGGCGGTAAACTGGTGGATTTTACCCCGGCAAATTCGGTAGCGGGTTTGTGCAGTTTGAATGGACGAAAGGTTGTTGTCAGCGGTGGGGATTTTACCGTACGGGGCGGGGCGGCAGACGCATCCGTCGGTCGCAAATCCTATTACGCCCAGGAAATGGCCTATCAGTGGCGTTTGCCTTATATTCGTCTTCTTGACGCCACCGGAGGCAGTGTACGCACCTTTGAGCAGCTTGGCCGTACCTATATTCCCGATAACCCCGGTACGTTCACTGCCCAACGCCTGCTGAGCACGGTACCGGTGGTCTCGGCCGCCTTAGGTTCTGTCGCCGGACTTCCGGCGATAGAGGCCTGTCTCGCCCATTTCAACTTGATGGTTAAAGGAACTACTCAGGTTTTTGCCGGCGGGCCGCCGGTAGTAAAGGCCGCGCTGAATTATGATATTACCAAAGAAGAACTGGGGGATGAACGGACACAGATCTATCAGGGCGGCGTCATTGATAACCTGGCAAAAGATGAAGAAGAGGCCTTCACGATGATTCGGCGTTTTCTCAGTTACCTGCCCGAGAATGTTTGGGAGATGCCGCCGCGTACCGAGCCGACCGACGACCCAAACCGTCGTGAGGATGAATTGCTTTCCGCCATACCCAGAGAAACAAAAAAGGTGTACGACCCCCACAAGATTCTGAAATATGTCCTTGATAAAGATTCTTTTTTTGAGATTGCCCCCTTCTATGGGAGGGCACGCGTTATCGGCTTGGCCAGAGTGAATGGCTATCCGGTGGGCGTGATGATCAACAACCCCATGTTTCTGGGTGGTTCGATGGATGTGGCCGCCGGAGATAAGGTTATCCGTTTCATGCAACTATGCAATACCTTTCATCTGCCCATGGTCTATTTTGCCGATGAGCCCGGATTTATGGTCGGCCTCGATGCCCAAAAGCAAGGAGTAGTGCGCGCCGGGGCCAGGGTGGTTTGCGTTCTCTGCGAAACGCAAATGCCCTGGATAAGCTTCATTACCCGGCAGCTTTATGGGGTGGCCGGCGGACTTCATCTGCGACCGGGGGGAATGTATCGCCGCTACGCCTGGCCTTCCGTCAACTGGGGTTCCATGCATATTGAAGGAGGGGCTACTGCGGCCTACCGTCGTGAGATTCAGGCTGCACCGGACCCTGAAGCCAAACGGGAGGAGATTGAAGGCCGCCTAAAGGCCATAGCTTCTCCCTTCAGGACCGCCGAGGCCTTTAATATCGAAGATATTATTGATCCACGGGATACCCGGCCGTTACTATGCGGTTTTGTGGAGATGGCCCAAAAAGAAATAAAGAGGCAACTCGGTCCGGCGCCCGGTTACAGCTACCGTCCCTAAAAACCATAACACCCTTCCGAAGGGAAATTTTCGATCTTAAGGGGATACAGGGGCGGGAAATATCCCGATAAAAATCCTGTACCCTTTACCGGATTCTAAAAAAATGACAGCGGGGGTCGAGAGCAGACCCCTTTCCCAATTTTTGAGGCATTTTATTTCGATCCATGATGCCTCCTTTATATAAAAAAAAGGCCAGGTCTGCCCTTGACCCCTGCTGTAGATTTGAATTCATCTTCTAAAAAAG
Organism: uncultured delta proteobacterium; assembly: GCA_963790475.1. GTDB lineage: Bacteria > Desulfobacterota > RBG-13-43-22 > RBG-13-43-22 > RBG-13-43-22 > RBG-13-43-22. The sequence goes on from CAWBOS010000006.1 coordinate 577,995, forward strand.
GTTTTCCTGAGCGCGGGTTTTTTACCATCCTTCGGGGGCATCCGGATTCCAGCCGATACCCAGGAGAGAATCCCCGCGGTCACGGTTCACCTCCCTGAAAGGCAGCCATTCCTCTTCTTCAACCTTGATGTCCATTTTTGGATATCCGATAGGTTTGCCCTTTCCTACTACTACAAATGTCTCCGGATCCAGGTGAACGCCATACAGTTCAGCCACACGAAACCCGACCTCTTTGTGCCATTCGGAAGGGGCTTGACCGTATTTGGGGACGACGGTGGGGTTTCCGCGCATGATGCGGAAACTGGCCGGATGGGCCATACGGCCGCAGGCCAGTGACCTGCTCCCCGTTCTCACCAGACCACTCTCCCTGATGGCCAGGGATTCAAGGTGAGCAAAAAGTCCCAGACGTCGATAGCCCGGGGCAATGCAGCATATACCAGCCAGAATAACACATTGGGGTTCGACCATTCGCGGGAGAGGGGTTATGACGGCATCTGCAAGGGCGAATCCCACCGCGGTTGCCTGATCGTGGGCCAGGGCCAAAAATCGGAGTGTGGTCAATGACTGGTCGAGGTAACTGTGATTGGCCTGCTCATAGGCCAGATCGAAAAGGCCATGGATAGTCTGTAGGTCGGTGGTGGTCAATTCAGAAGTTTGAATGACACCGGTATGCAAATTTTGGAGAATCGACGATTTCACCTGTTTTTCCCCTTGATCCTCTTCTTATCCTATTTTATACTCTTTCCGAGATAAGGCAAGAGCTTAACAAATTGGATAAAGTCTTTTGAAAATTGCATCGGAGAGGTTATTATTAGGTAGTGGCGTTTTTGTTTCTATTGGCGAGTTTTACTTTAGGTTAAGTCCTCCGACTGCCAAATCCTCCCCAGCCCCCCTTTGCTAAAGGGGGGAGAGGGGGGATTTTTATGCTTTCAGATAAATAGGTTGGCGATTTTTTCTGTGCCTTTTCGGATGAGAAAGGAATCTTTAATATGACACCAAAACGAGTGGTGGTGATTGAGGGCGATGACGCCGCTCCTGAAGCGGTAAAACCGACTATGGGAATCCTTGACCAACTGAAACTGAACATCGATTGGCTGACCCCTCCCATCGGCGATCAAGCCAAGCAACTATACGGCTCAACTTTTCCCGAACAGGCGCGCCGGGCCATCGATGAATCCGATGCCACTTTTTTCGGGGCGGCCAGCGGTAAGAGCACGGCCGCTTTGTTTTATCTGCGCTTCGGCAAACGTACCTATGCCAATGTGCGGCCGGTAAAATGGCTGCCGGGATTCAAAAGCCCCCTGGCCGATCCCAAAGGCCTGGACCTGGTGATTATCAGGGAAAATTTAGAAGACCTCTACCTTGGGGTGGAGGGTGAGATCACGGACCTGGATTCTTTAAACCTGATCAGCCCCTTCACCAAAGAGAGAATTTCGGACATGGCCCCCGGCCGCTACGCGCTCAAAGTCATCACCGAAAAAGGGACTGCCCGGGTAACCCGGTTTGCCTTTGAACTGGCTCGAAAACGAAAAGGGCAGGGTCATCCCGGCAAGGTGACTTGCGCTACCAAGCACAATATGCTTTTCCGGAGTGACGGTTTTTTCAGGGAGGTGGCCCAAAAAATCGCCAAGTCCTACCCGGACATTGTCTTTGAAAGCCTGATTGTGGATGATTTCGCCCACCGGCTGGCCGCTAATCCCCAACAATTTGATGTGGCGGTTATGCCCAACTTATATGGGGATATACTATCGGATATGGCCGGGGGCCTGATTGGAGGATTAGGACTGGCCCCCAGCGGCTGTTATGGTGATGACTACGCCTACTTCGAACCGGTGCACGGCACTGCACCGGATATTGCCGGAAAAAATATTATCAATCCTACAGCGACGATTCTTTCCGCAGCGATGATGTTGGACTATTTGGGATTTAAACCGGAGGCCGAACGGATCGAGAAGGCTGTCGAAAAGGTTTACGCCGAAGGCCGCACCCTTCCTCGGGATCAGGGCGGATCGGCCACCACTGATGAATTCGCCGCTGCGGTCAAAGACTATTTGTGACCCTTCTACCGATCACTCCCTTCGACCGAGGCGGAGGTGACCATCTCGCTGCAATTCTTTAGGACCGCTGTAATAACGGTCATAGCCAGGAATTAACCACCTATGTGACAGGAGGTATTTATGAAAGAGGTCTTCGCCTATTTTCTTACTTTCCTGCTCTTGTTTTTTACATCAGTTCCTCTGATGGCCCTGGAGAGGCAGACCAGCACCCAGGAAGACCAGACTGCACTGGAAATAACAGTTTACAACAGCAATCTGGGACTGGTTAAGGATCAAAGGCAAATAAAATTGGGGAGCGGGATACAGGAACTCAAGTTTATGGATGTGGCTTCCCAAATCATTCCCACCAGCGTCAGCATAAAATCCTTTCAGGAAGGCGATCCTTTTACGGTCCTGGAACAAAATTATGAATATGACCTGTTAAGCCCCAGGAAGCTGCTGGATAAGTATGTGGGCAAGGAGGTTAAACTTTTTACCAAAAACCCCTATACCGAGAGGGAGGAAGTGGTTTCAGCCACCTTGCTGGCCAATAATGAGAACCAACCGGTATTTCAAATCGGGCGGGATATCACCTTTAATCATCCGGGCCGGATCCTTTTTCCGGAAATCCCCAAGGATCTCATCTCCAAACCTACTTTGATTTGGCTGTTGAAAAATAGCGTGACCCATCCGCAAAAGATTGAGGCCCTCTATCTGACCAACGGTATCAACTGGAAATCGGATTATGTTCTGGTCCTGAATGCAGAGGATACCCAGGCCGATTTATCGGGCTGGGTGACTATCGATAACAAAAGCGGCGCCACTTATCCAAATGCCGGTCTTAAGTTAGTGGCCGGGGACATCAACCGGGTTCAGGAAGATTTTCAAAGGGCCAAGAAGGCCATGGCCGCCCCCAGGGAGGCCGCGGCCCCCCAGTTTAGGGAGGAATCGTTCTTTGAATATCATATCTATTCTCTGGAGAGGAAGACGACCCTGAAAGAAAATCAGACCAAACAGATCAGTCTTTTGAATGCGGACCGAATTCCAGTATCCAAGGAATTTATCTATCGAGGTTCCTCTTATTATTATCGGAACAAACAGGGGGAAATCATCACCAACCAGAAAGTCGGGGTCTTTATCCAAATCTCCAATTCCAAAGACCACCATCTGGGGATGCCCTTGCCCAAAGGGACGGTTCGGGCCTATAAACGGGATTCGGACGGCAGTCTCCAGTTGGTCGGAGAAGACTTGATCGACCATACCCCGAAAGATGAAAAGATCAGGCTCAAACTGGGGGAGGCCTTTGATCTAAAGGCGGAAAGAAAACAGATCCAGTGGGAAAAAATCGCTTCCGACACCTATGAATCGGCTTATGAGGTTACTCTTCGCAACCACAAGAAAGAAGATGTGGTTATCCGGGTGATTGAGCCTTTACCAGGAGACTGGAAGGTTCTGGAGAATTCGCAGGCCTATACCAAGCTCGATGCCTCAACCATCGCCTTTGACGTACCGGTCCCCAAAGACAAGGAAAGCAAGCTCAAATATCGAGTTAGGGTTAGATTCTGATGACCCCTAAAAAGTAGTCGCCAAGCCCTGCCCCGGAAAGTTTCAATCCGGGGGTGAAAACCGGTCCCGCCAAAGGCGGGATGGATTCCGACTTTCGTCGGAATGACGACAATGGTCTTTCGGTGATTTTGGGGCCGTATCTACGAAAAAAACCTCAGGAGATATAAGGACGCCCCCTCAGATCCTTTTGGTCCTCTCCAGCTTCATGGTCACCAGATTGTAGGAATCAGGGCATTGGGCCTGAATAGTATCGCCTTGCCACCAGGGGAGATTTCCTCCAAACTGGAAAGTGGATAGATTGGGAAAGATGTCATGATAAAAGTAGCCGCACAAGCCGGCCGGGTTGTGACAACTGATCTCAAAGGTTTCACCCACTTGATGCCCGGCACTGCATTTCCCCTTCACCCCGGTAATAGTGGCTACCACCTTTTGTCCGATGCCTGGATCTTTAGCCATTTACTGTATCTCCTTTCCGATCGATTGAACATTTTTCAAAGGTCTCCATTAGTGGTGAAAATAGTAAGAAATTAAAGCGGAGTTGTCAATCTAGTTATAACCCCCGCATCCATTCCGGTCTCAAGCCCACTCCGCCTTGAATGGCCTTCTGGATCAAGGCCAGGGCCGGTTCCTTGCCCCCCGGGTACCGGACCTTTATGGGCAGGTAGTTGGAGGCATGATTGGAATAAAAAAGCCCACGGGATAGCTGGGTGGCGGCCACCATTTCACCCAACTCGGTTAAAAGCTGGGGAACTGTAAGGGGTTGAAATTTTCCTCCGGCATAGTCCTGCCCCAATAAAGTATTCGGCAGCACCATGACCGTTAAGGCCCCCACAAAATCAGGGTCCATTTCGGTCAACAACGAACCCGTTTCCCGAGCGTGCTCCAGAGACATATCCGGACCGGCAATGCCCAACAATACTGTGACCGAAAGTTTGATCCCGGCCTTTTTTATGCGCCTTCCCTGAAGGATCAAATTCTCCCGGGAGGTCCCTTTGCAGATGGTTTTAAGGAGTTCCGGATGACCGGTCTCCACTCCCAGATAAACAATCCCCAGGCCCAGCCCTTTCAGGTGTTTTAATTCCTCATCGCTTTTCATGCGGATGCTTTTGGCATTGGCGTAAAGCCCGACCCTCTTCACCCAGGGCAAATGTTCCCTAATCCGTTCCAGGATCCAAACCAGCCGTTTTTGGGGGATGATCAGGGCATCTCCATCCATGAGAAAAACCTTGTCCTGTCTCCTGCAATACCTCGACGCAAAGCGAATGTCTTTCAAAATCCGCTCGTCCGTCTTTATCCGAAAGCGTTTGTCCTTATATGTTCCACAAAAAGAACACTTGTTATGAGAACAGCCCACGGTGACCTGGAGAAGGATACTGAAGGCTTCACTGGGGGGGCGGATGACCGTTCCCTCATAATCCATTTCCTCTTCTTGAACTTCAGACATCGAGAACCCTCAATAATTTTTAGGAATCTATAATATTTTCGTTAGTTGGACACAAAAAGTATGATCGATTCCATAAATAAAATCAACTTTTTTCACGATGGTATGGCTGGTTATCAAATGCTTTTTTGCCACAGACCCGCACGGACAAAAGCCGGACAGAAGCTTATCTCTCACAGAGCGCACAGAGACACAGGAACCAATCTTTTCATTGCGGTTGAGAGGACCGCAATGAAAAACAAGCTCGGCGCTGATGCGCACACTGACCGAAGGCCTGAGGGGTTATGAAAAATCGGCCTCTCCCCGATTTTTCATGAAATATGGTCGTCTTCCTCTTGTCCTGCCTTTGTCGGTGGCAAAAAAGAAATTGTTTTTCTTTTTTCAAAACCGCTTTGGGTAAAAAAATCAGATTTCCTGCAGGAGAGAAAGGAAGGCATCCCAGTCGGAGACCCGGAGGACCCCTTGGCTGAGAATTTCATCCGACTCGGAGGTGAGGCCGGGTATGCTTGGTAAATGGTTGTCCTGCACATAGGTCATCCAGACCGGTCTGAGGCCGGATTGGGTAGCCCCAAGGACATCGGGGTCCAGTGAGTCGCCCACATACAAGATTTGATGTTTTTCAAATCCGAGATTTTCCGCCAGCATCTCAAAGACCAGGGGATGGGGTTTCCGATACCCTATCTCCCCTGAGACCAGGACCGTTTCAAAGAAAGGCGCCAGCCCCAACTGATCGAGAAGACCCGCAACCGCCGGAGCGTGGGTAAAGTTGGACAGAAGTCCCAGACGGTAATGCCCTTGGAGTTGGTTAAGCATTTCGACTGTCTTGGGAATGGGCCGACAATAATCAAAGAAAGCCGAAAAATAGGCCTCCACTGCTTTGGAAATGGAGGCATCATCCGGAGCGACGCTTTGCCCCAGAGAGTTCAAGGCGGCGCTTATCCAGAAACGATTATGCGTCTCTTTTCCATTAGACTTGCTTTCGGTGACGAACCGTATGGCCGCTTCCCGATAGGCCTTCCGGAAGGGGTCCGGTTCAAAGGTGATTCCGCTCCGTTCAAGGCTTCCGGTCAGCCGCTGCATGGCTTCACCCAGTGCCCCCGGATCGGCGGTAATCAGGGTATTGAACAGATCGAAGCCGATGGCTTTTATAGTATTCATGGATTTCTTTTTATAAGAAAGAAAGGGAAAAGGCAAGACCTTTAGATTAAAGTAATGATAAAAGTAATGATTGACTCCTGTTGCGCTTACCGATAATATTTGGCATTAAAAAAAAAGAAAACCCATCTTCCTTATTATTCTTCAATCCAAAGCAAAATGGTTTTCAGCTCACTCCTTTTCCTTTTTTTATTCTTGCCCATCATTGCAACCGCCCATTTTATTACTTGGAAAAAAGGACGCAATTTTTTTCTGTTGGCGGCAAGCCTCTTCTTTTATACCTGGGGCGAAAAGCAGTTTATCCTGGTTATTCTTGTTTCCATCCTATTCAATTATCTCCTGGCCATCCTGATGGACACTTTCCTGAAATCACAGCCGGCGAAATCAAGAGGAGCCAAGATCGTTTTATGTATCGCCGTTATCTTCAATATTGGAATGCTGGGCTTTTTCAAATACACCAATTTTTTTTTGGTGAATTTCAACAGGATCATCCATTCGTTGGGACTATCCTATACCTTCACCTTTTCGATCCTCCACCTGCCCCTTGGCATCTCTTTTTTTACCTTTAGGGCACTATCCTACATAATTGATGTCTACAAGCGGAGGGTGACCTGTTCGAAGAATCTGGTGACCCTGTCTCTCTACCTGTCCTTTTTCCCTTTAGCCATAGCCGGTCCCATTGTCCGTTATAGCGAAATGGCTGCTCAGCTGGTAAAACGGGTTATTACCCCGGAGACGTTCTTGATTGGAATGAGGCGATTCATTATCGGACTAGGCAAGAAATGTCTGATCGCCAATACAATGGCTTCCGTTGTCGACCGGATATTTGCCCTATCCCCCGACCGGATACCCTGGGAAATCGCCTGGCTGGGAATCCTTGGTTATACCCTTCAGATCTATTTTGATTTTTCGGGCTACTCCGACATGGCGATCGGCCTAGGCAGGATGTTTGGTTTCGACTTCCTGGAAAACTTCAATTACCCTTATATCTCCCAGTCCATCAGAGAGTTCTGGAGGAGATGGCACATTTCCCTATCCACCTGGTTTCGAGATTACCTCTATATCCCCTTAGGCGGAAATCGTGTCCAGCCCTACAGGATATATAGAAACCTGATCATCGTCTTCCTGCTCTGCGGGTTGTGGCATGGTGCCCAGTGGACTTTCGTTATCTGGGGGCTGTGGCATGGATTTTTTATTGTTTTGGAGCATCTTGGATTCGGCAGGCTGATCGATTCATTGTGGAAACCTTTGAGACATCTGTATGCCCTGCTGGTCGTCATCTTCGGTTGGGTATTCTTCCGTTCGGAATCTCTATCCTATGCCATGGCCTATTTTCAGACTTTGTTGGGGTTGACGAAGGGAAACGGGTTGGAATATCCCCTGGCTTTATTTATGAATAGGGAAATTGCCGCAGCCCTCTGTGCCGGTGTGATCTTTTCCGCACCGGTTGTAGCTTTTGCCGACCGGCTGAAAAAGAAGGTTCTCACTCGATCCGGTACATTTTGCATTGGGTTTGTAGATAATGGAGTCTCCATCGGATATGCGATTATTTTGGGGGTTATTCTTGCCGCATCAGTCATGTCATTAGCCGGTGGAACCTATAATCCCTTCATCTATTTCAGATTTTGATGGGTCGAGGATGAAAATCCCCCAATCATTTATCTCCAACAAAACCGTTTCCCGGCAAACCTTTGAAGGTTCAAAGGGGACCGGCCTGAGACTATTCTTGATCGGTTTATTTTTCTTTGTCCTGTGGCTGCCCCTGATAGATATGGCATTCCACGTTTTGCCGGGAACTGAAAATACTGAAAAAAGAACCCTGGCTACGGCCCCGGAATTAGGATGGAAAAAATTTCCTGATTTTCCCAAAAACTTCGAACGCTATTTCGATGACCGGTTTGGCGGTCGAAATCTCCTTGTCCGCTTCAACAATTACATCCATGTCAAATGGTTCAAGGTCTCCCCTCTTAAGAGTGTCCTGGTTGGGAAAGAGGGCTGGCTCTTTTATGCCCTGGATAAGGGCATCAATGATTACCGAGGCCTGGCCGCCTTTTCACCGGAACACCTGGAGACGATCCGCCGGAATATCCTCAAACAGAAGGCTTGGCTGCAAGGGAAAGGTATTCGCTTTGTTATCTTAATAGCCCCAAACAAGCATACGATCTATCCTGAATATTTACCCGAGGGGATTACCCGGGTGAATCGGAAAACAAGATTGGACCAAATATTCGAATACTTGAACCAGGACGAAAAGAAGGTTTTTGTCGATGTCAGGAAGGAACTTGTTGAAGGGAAAAAAGAAGGGTTGGTTTATTCGAAGACCGACACCCACTGGAACAGTTATGGGGCTTTTATTGCTTATCAGAAGACCATGAAAGCCTTGTCAAAAAGTTTTACCTATTCGGCTCCCCTGACTGTTTCCAATTTTTGGGTTTCGATTAAACCCAGCCATGGCCTGGGAGACCTGGCGGTCATGTTATCCTTAAATGGGAGACTTAAAGACCAGGAAGTGGACTTGAAATTGAAAGATGATTCATTGGTCCCTAAAAAGAAAATCCCCAAGGCTGTCATCCTCCACGACTCCTTTATTTTCTCCCTAAAACCTTTTCTGGGATACCATTTCGATCAGATAATTCTACAACACTGGGGGGAGAGGGGATTCGATTATCGTTTGATGGAGCAAGAAAAACCGTCGGTGGTCATCTTTCAAGTAGCCGAACGCCGCCTTGATGCCTTGCTCAAGTAGAGAGGGCGGAAGAGGATATCTTTTGATAACTTCCCTTAGCGCTTCTCTTGCCTGGAATGATATTGGGGATCCTGTTCTGAATTACCACTTGGCGTAGTGTTCTTCGGTAAAGCCGGAGGCGTCTTGCAGTTCCCAGACCTGATCCCCGTCCTGTAAGGTCCCTTCAAACCGGCCAAAAGGCTGATGAAATTTGCTGACGATGAGGCCGACATTTGTATTCGCCGACCGCTTACCCTCGGGCAGGAACCGGAGGCGGACCCGACCGTCGTTCGATTCGATGCGCCAGGGCTTCAGGAGGTCCAGGTCGTCATACCGAAAATCCACCACATCAGTCTTGACCAGACGGCCATTGACCCAGAATACGTTTTCCGTAAATCCCGTTTCGTTGACCCCCTGGACCAGATTGAAACCGATACGGTTCCCTTCCTTGTCTAAGCCGCCGCCGGAGGACCAGTTCCAGAAGGTTTGCCGGGCCAGGTAACCCAGCGTATAATCCCGGACACCGAAAGAATTTTCTTCTTGAATATCCCAGGAAATGTCCTGGTGGCTTATCGTCCCCCGGACAGGGAGGCCTGCTTCCTTGTGGGTGTAGTTAAAGCCTTTCAGCCCCACTCGGGTCAGGCAGACCAGGGGGTCCTTAACCTTTTGGAAAGAAAGGTTGACGGAAAGCTTCCCCTTGATTATCCCTTCGATGGTCAGGGTTTCGGGATCACTTATCATCCGGACCGTTGTTTTCCCGGTCTCGAAATGGATTTCCCCGGTCAGCGAAGTCCCCTTAAAGATCGCGGCTCCTCCGCCAGGGGTGAGAATATTATATTCGCTGATCCGGCCGCTGCGACGGTCAAAAAGATAGGCGAATAGATTGCACATATACCCGAGGCGGACGACGGCTAGGCCGAAGATGAGGTCGTTGTTGCAGAGACCGAGGTATTCCCATCGTTTGATCCGGTAATTCAAAATCCAGCTCCTGGTGAAAGAGGCTCGGTCTTTTGCGCCGTGAGGACGGAAATCGTTCAGATTGAGAGAGGTCAGGGGCCTTTTGTAGATGCCGAAACGAGGTCGCCCATCGACGCCGATCAAGGAGTTTTCTTCTGCCGGATTCATCTTTTCCCCTACATTTAGTTTCAGGATATTGACCGTTACCTCACCCCGAACGGATCCCTTTACATCATCCAGGTGGGTCTTTCCGCTATCCATTGCTTGACCGTGGAGTGCAGCCAATCTTCCAGTCCTCTGGCCAGATAAAAAGTGGGAAAAAGCAAATGGGTGGTTTTTGTAATTACCCCCTCCTGAAGGGCGATCCGGGCCAGCGGTGTATCCGGATAAATTCGGATACCGGCCGTTATCTTGACCCCTTCCAGGGGTAAGGCATCGGCAAATTTCAGGCTTTCTTCCACCGTCGCTTTAGTTTCCCCCGGGCCGCCCAAGAGGAGAAAGCCCATACGTCTGATGCCCTGTTCTCCAAGAACTTGAGAAGTTCGACGCACATCATCGAGAGAAAAATGTTTATTCAGGGCACGGAGCACACTTGGGGAACCGCTTTCAAACCCGATGCTGGCATCCTGACAGCCGGCCTCGGCCATCAGTTTTGCCAATTCGGCATCGACCTTTCCGGGGTAGAGGATGCATACCCAGCGGGGTTTTGATTTAAGGCCTTTAAGTTGCCGGCACAAGGCTTTGGCATAGTCCGGCGGGAGATTAAAGATGTTATCGGTAAAATAAAACTGTTCCAGTCCGGCTTCCATCTGTCGGTTGATGTCCTCAGCCACCGCTTCCGGAGAACGCTTTCGAATCGTTTTTCCTTCGATAGTCGCGGTGGAGCAGTAACTGCAATCCATGGGACAGCCCCGTCGTGTCTGCACGGTCATCCAGTATTTCTTGAGATCCCTGCCGGAGCTGAACCAGGAAAAGACATCCTGCCAGGGCAGGGCATCCAGTTGCGGCACAAAGGTCCTTTGGCCCTGGAGGCCTTTGCCCCGAAGATAAAGACCGGGGAGTCCGGAAAGGTCTTCTTTCCGATGCAGTCGATCTACCAGTTGGGGGAATATGGCTTCCCCCTCTCCCAGAATACCCATGTCGGCCTCCAGGTACTCGAGAGTCTGTTCGGGAAATATGCTGAAGCCGGCCCCGCCAAGAACGATAGGGGCGGAGGAGAATTGACGGCATAAGGAAACAATCTCCTTGTTGCGGTCCAAAAGAAAACGGGCCGGTTCCATCTTCTGATCGTCGATGTTTCTTATCGACAGGCCGATTACTTCAGGATTAAAAGTACTGATCCCAACCCGAACGGATTCAATGGGGTTCTCTTCTTCCATCAGATCCAAAAGCGTTACCTCATGCCCGGCCTTCTTGGTAGCGGCGGCTACACAAGCCAATCCCAAAGGCAAGGTACGCATATGGATCTCTTCACGATTGGCAGAAATTAATAATACTCTCATGGGGACTCCAGCAGACGGTTCTTACTTGACCTAAAAATTAATATTGACTATTCCGGATACTGTTACTCTTAAACTGATCCTTTATGAATCGGGAGGGTTTGTTTGTTGGTCAAAAAGTCCTGCAAAAGCCGAACATGGCGTTTTTCTTCTTCAATGATCCGGTCAATCTGGTTCAGGGTCTGTTCATCTTCGATAAAGGCGCTGAGCATTTCATAAAAAAGGACGGTGTCCTTTTCAAATTCTATTGACAAGGTAAGCAAACTATCAAGGTCCTCTATCCTTGAGAAATCAGCCTCATCAATGGAAAAGGTGTGATCCCCCAGGACCCCTTGCAGGACGGCCTTGCCCATTTCCTCTAACTGGGGATCTTCGAGATCGGTCTTCGTATTTTCTTTGAGCCGTGGAAACCATTTTTCATGTTCGGCCTCTTCGTCGGCCAGCCACCCGAGCATAGAGGCCAAAGCAGGGTCAGTTACCTGCTGCTGTGCCTTTCGATAGGCCTTTTGTCCGTTGGTTTCGATACGGACGGCCAGATCGATAATTTCGCCCAAAGTGAACATCTTCCAGATTAACTCGCCACGGCATATTCTACTGACCTTGGATTTTCAATTCGTTTTGACGCATCCAAGATCTCCATGCCCACAATATTACCGTCCTTATCATAATCGAGAATGATACCTGGCTTGTCTTCATCACTTTCCTCGATAGAGGCACTGCTAAAAAGGATGCGCAAGACGTCCACTTCTGGGTCATAGGTTACTTTCATGACACCCTCCAATATTTCAAAATCTTACTGGTTCGATAAGCCGTGATCACCATAGCTACCATTCTTAATAAAATTTGCTATGTTCGATCTCAGATCTCCTGTTATATTTCGTTCTTCTCAAGGAAGCTATAGTAGGTCGTTCGGTTAAAGATAATATGATCGAGGAGTTTGATGCCCAAGATCTCTCCTGCTGATTGGAGCTGTTTGGTGATTTCAATGTCTTCTTTGCCGGGTTCCACATTTCCCGACGGGTGGTTGTGGGCAATGATGACCGCGCTGGCCCGGTCCGTTATGGCATCGGCAAAAACCTCGCGGGGGTGGACATGGGTCTTGTTGACCAACCCAACGGAGATGACCCGCACGGCTATGACTTCATTGGAACCATTTAAGGAAACGCAGAGAAAATGTTCCTGCTTTCTGTCGGCGTAATGCTGAATCAAGGGGAGCACCTCGGCCGGAAAACTTATTTTAAACCCTTCCGGTTTAATCCTTCTTCGGGCAAATTCAAGAGCAGCAGAAATCAGGGTTGCTTTGGCCGGTCCCATGCCGGCAATACTCTGCAGGGCCTTACAATCGGGCGTCCCTCCATTAGAATCAATGGCGGTTAAGACCTGGCCGGCAACGGACATCACATCATGCCCTTCAATTCCCCTGCCGAGAAGAATTGCGATAAGTTCTACGTCGGACAAAGCCTGCGGCCCTTTCTTCATTAGCTTTTCCCTCGGCCTTTCATCCGGTGGAATGTCTTTGACCCGTTTCATTGACCTTTACCTTGGTATATTCTATGCGCAGTAGGAAATTGCAGCACATAGCAAATACTATATTTTTCCCTCGGTGATATTTGGAAATTCAAACCTATATTGATTAAAAGGTCCATTTTTCTTCTTTAATTAAATCAGGAATCCCTATCCATTCCACAGAGAATTCATCGCAGATGTTTGGAATCTTAAGCTTATGTTGTTTTTTGGGTTGGGAAAGAGGAAGGCTTAAAGAGGGATGTTCTCCTGTTACTACTGTCCAGCTATGTGCTTTAGCGGTAGCAACGACAAAGGGATCTGCGAGATTCCTTCCTTTTGCAGTCCAGTCAGGATAATTTGAAGATATTTCCTTTAAAGCTTCTTGCGTTATTATGTCAGGATCAATAAATGCTTCCGGGTAAATTTTTTTTATTTTCTTGATCCACTGTGCAACGGAATGGGTTTTTTTTGTCGCTTCCTGGGCAACTAAAACCGGGATTTTAAGCCGACCGGTTTCAATCATCTCCTCAAGACGTTTCCAGAAAGAAGGGAAAAGGTCCGGCGGATACCATCTTATACCGGCATCAAAAAGAGCGCTTGTATCAAAACAATAAATTTTGTTATGCGCCATGTCTAAAAATTATTGCTCTGCCAAATAATTCCTCTTCTACCGGTCCCATATGTTTAAGATTGATCCCGGTAAGGGAAGCAACATCGGCGGTCGTTATTAAATCTTCGTAAAGTGCATTAAGTACCAGCTTAGCGTATGTCCTACCAATTTTATTTAGGATACGGTATTTATATGGGACAGGTGCGGATTTTTCTTTTTTTCTCACCCGATACAATTCATATTCTTTTAAGAAATCCTTTCGTCTTGAAAGATAATGATTTTGATTGGTCTTTCCTAATTCCAATAATCTAAGAAGCATCGCTTCCCTACTTACCGAATACCGCTGCGCCAAAGGAAAAAGCTTATCTTCCGGCCATTCTGTTTTTCTGTTTGCGGTGTTCACCTCGGATTCTTCAAGAAGGTAATTCTTCGGCATGAGGATTCCTGAAGCTACCCGGTTGCAGAAAATCTCAGTTATTGAATCAGTGGTGTTTTCGTCCAAAGAGTAATCTAAAGGATTGCACACCCCGGCACTGTTAATGGCAAGGTGAACTAACTCATGCATTAATGTAAAGATTCGCCCCGCATCGGTATCCTGACCATTTAGGAGAATTACAGGGACACCCTCCCCTCCAATGGAAACACCTCGAAAAATATTTAAACTTATCCTTTCGGAAGAAAAAACCAGGATCCCAAGCTGCTCTATTTTTTCGGTCCAAATTTTCCTGGCAATTGCATTATTTCTCCAATCAAATTGTTCTTGGAGGCTTACCTTTAGGACATCTCTCAGTTTTTCAGATCCCTCTTCGGGGTCTTCAGACAAATTGACAGAAGGATATGAGTGTAAGCCTCTCTCCCCAAATTCTTCCAAAAGATCAAGCGCATCTTCCCGTAACCGTTGTACACGGCGGATTTCTTTATTGAGAATGGGATCGATATAGCCCGGAATATCTGCAACCTGTCTAAAGTCATGAGGAAGCGGCTCATCGGTTGGTAAATCCGATAAATAAAAAATCGCCGGGGGCTGGGAGTATTTTTCTGCTATGGTATATAATTGTTTAACTGACGGGTATTTTTCACCATTTTCCCAGGAAGTTAGTTTATCTTTCGAGATGTTGATCTTTTTCGCCGCGACACCAGGGTCCAAACCAATGCGTTCTCTGGCCCATTTTAGGATTTTAGGATTTATTATTGCTTCTGTTCTCGTTTGCATACTTGTTTCTAAGAAGAGCTATTATAAATAATAATCCCCATATTCCCACAATCAAATCTTTTCGTCAATTCAACTTTTAGGGTCTTTGTTTTGGCCCCGACTCAGATTTTGATCTTCAGTTTGAGAAGATAAATGGGGGGATATTTCTTACATTTTTCTCCCATTATTTTGCAAGATAATACCAGTGTTGCTTTCCAGGAATGGTTTCTAAATTTAAAGGAGAACAAATCATATTGTCAACTTCGTCCATGATTTGAACCACTAACTGGCTTAATTGAAGAGCTGACAGTAAAGACCACTCAACTTTATCTCCAATCTTTATCTTTCTGTCATAATTGATAAATTCAGAGGCTGCAACTTCACATAATTCCTTATCAGCCATATTAGAGTTATGAACAGCGACATTTCTCAATTCGAAAAAAAAGTTTATGCAGGGTTTATATGATGGATGAAAGTTATGTTTAAATATATCTTCTACAAAGTTCAGACCACGACCAAGCTTTTTCCACATAAAATTTTTAACATTATGGGGCTTGGCATTGCCTGTCTTATGCTTTTTTGAAAAGGCATCGACCTTTTCTGGAAATCTATTTATGGTTTCTCTTATGATTTCCGAAAAATATTTCTCGTAGCCACCTAATATTTTGACAGCAGCCCCAAAGGAGGAAAATTCTCTGACTAAGGGTTGGTATTCTCCGATTGCACCATCTGAAAGTGAAAATGTAATTGTGAATCCAGAAAACTCGAATCTGTACCAGTCGTCAACAACGTCCGGGGCCTTCGATCTCATAAGCTTTTGTAGCTCCTCGGCCCGATCTACCCAAAAGTGGGTAAAATTGTTGGCATACATTACTGTTTTTATTATATTGTTACAAGACCAGTAAATGTTGCTTCTTTGAACGATTCCCAGCTTCCCGTTTAAAAATCCATCTTTATTTATCCCAGACATTGATTTTATCTCGTTTTTCTTTGATTCTTTTAAATAATTCAGATGCTGGTTCGTCGTTTGGGTCTTGGGGGACGAGTTCACCACGAAATTTTTTGATCTTTTTCATTTTCACCTCATTCCCTCTATTTTTGAAAAATTTTCCCCTTCGTTCGTCCTGTATCGGATATATACTCAGAAATCCTTGCCTGTTCAGAAGGCAAATCTTTAATTATATTAAAATGTGTTCTGAGATAATCTCGGTTAAGGTTTGTTTCTTCTATATCCCAATGCAAAACCCTTGCGATTACCCTTTCCAGAATGCACAACATATGCTCCTTGGCCATAAATAGCGCTCCAACCAAATCCCGGGGAAAGGGATCTCCATGAATAAGATTGTTCCTAATATCGACAAGTCCTGCTACCTCTCTTTCACGGAATATCGGCCATAAATCCGAAAGGTCGACTGAATATTTCTCACAAAACACCTCAAACGCTTCTCGAAGAGACACACGATTCAATTCGTTAAGTTTTCGGTTAATAGATTTCCTTTGTTCATTTCCAAGCTTAGGGTTTCTCGAGTTTTTAATACATTCCTCGAGATACAATCTTAAAGCAGACCAGTCTTTTTTTGATAAAACAAATTCAATATTTTCCCTCCTTCTGAAATCAAGGATGAGCGTTTCAAGCCCTGAGAACATTCTCAGGAAGGAAGCTTCTATCGTATGTGGCGTTACTGGCGAAATGGAATAAAGGGCGTTACGAAGTGATAACTTATTCTCGAACTGCAAGAATATTGGATAACATGTATTCATAAATTTTTCAAATAATTGGATATCTATTACACCATCATTAAATCTTTTTTCATTATCATTCTCAGGGAATATGTAGTTTCCTCGGTAAAAAGTCGTGTACGCACTATTATCGCTGGCGGTCCATCCAGAGCAGACTGTCCTTTGCCTTGCGGCAAATGATGCGATAAGCAGGAAGTCATCAATAACCTGCAATACGCTATTTTTCAGTTTTGTTGTATCATCAGCGGGAATATCCAGTTCTGTACACGCGGCTAAAAAAGACCACTGTATTAAATCGCCATTTTTGGCGGTTTTATCTTTAAAATGCTTTTCAAATACAAGTCTGACGTTATCTTTTATTGTGAATTCAAGGTTCTTTACCATCTCATTTTTAATTTCACCTGTGTACAACCTGGAACGTGCCATTAAGGGAGGTGTTAGTAGCCAATTCGGGCTGATCCAGAAAACTATCCTGGTTTTCATCTGATCATCATCATTTCTAAGATGATGGATAATGTGGAGGTCATGTGGATCGCCAGGGATGGTAATCTCAGGTTTACCATCACCCCAGTATTTTGTTGAACTTTTTGAAAAATAGATTTCGGGTGCTTCAATAGTAGTTTCGATCTTTTTGTCAAAATCGTAAACGTAGGCCTTTAGCGCTCCTCTATGGGAATCCATTATTTTGGTTCCATCTTCTTTCGAAGGTTTAAGTACAACATAAGGTCTATCTTGGATTCTTTCAGGTAAGAATATCTTGCATGGCACGTCATTAATTTCAACGCCATTCATAACCAATGTGGCTTTGACAAGATAATTTTCTTCGCGGTCAAGTTCTGATATCTTGGTATCTCTCAAAATATATCCTTTATATTGAGGGATTCTATCTATCTCAAAATCCTCTCAGAGATTTTGATCACCGGTTCATCGTTCGGGTCCTGGGGGATGAGTTCGCCGCGAAAGGCTTTGGTCAGAATGGATTGGGTGAGTTTGTCCACCTGGGCCTTTGCCTTCTGGTAACGAGCCTCAATGCGGTCGGCGAGGGCAAAGAGTTCTTCCATCCGCCGGACGATTTCATGTTGTTCTTCCTTGGGAGGGACAGGGATAGGGAAGTTGGCTACGTCGGCCAGACTCAGGTTTGCCCGTGCCACGTCAACTTTTTCAGCATGCATGTGGTCTATAAGTGAGGGCGAATTTAAAACGTAGAGAATATATTTTCCGAGGACATTTTTCCTTAGTCTAATCAGGGCTACTGCTTGATTTATGTTTGCCAATTCGGGAGATTCAAATATGGCTGACCTTCCTATTGAAGCCCCCACAATATTGGTCAATAGGTCTCCGATCTTTAGAACGGATTTCGGTTGAATATCATTAATTTTTAATTCAACGTATTTCTTTTTATCCTCTAAAAGCATCTTGCCATTTCCGATATTTTCACTGGTTACAAAAAGAACTCCCCGGTCAGTATATTCTACTCCCTGCCACTTTGGAGATGCACCTTTTGTGATTAAAGTGGAAAGGTCAGCAAGAGGAAGAATAGACCAAGATTGCGGCAGATCGTTTTCCGTTATATCTTCCTTCCTCCAATCTGTCGTGAGGCGGCCGGAGCAGGCGGTGGCGAGGACGGATTGGCGAAATCGTTTGAGGAGGATGGCAATCTTTTCAAGACGTGTCCGGCTGGATTCGACTTTCTCCAGAAGTTTTTCCAGCTTTGCTACGATACGGCGCTGCTCTGCCCATGGAGGAAGAGGAATTTTTGACTCTCGAATAAAGGAAACGGGTACGCGTAGTTGCCCAGCCGTCCCTGTAAAATTCTGCGCTGCATTACGTCGAAACGACTCCTGATGAATGAAAAAGTAAATATATTTTGGGGCTATACCTTCTTTCGGTCGAAGAACATGGAGCTCAGTCGTGCCGCAACCCAAGCCGTTTCGTAGCCCACTTGCAACAGCGGCTTTGCCATTCTCCATGCAAGGCGTTATCTTGGCAAATAAGACATCTCCTTCAGCGAAATGGGTGTAACCTTTTCGCACCTTACCTAACGGCCTCTCTTCTTCGAATTTGAATCGATAGTCAAATTCACTCAAAGCGGGCATCGGCGCAAACGTAACGGGCAAAGAATTATCAAGATTCGTGGGATGGCGCGGATTAATTTGAGTGATACTCTCCAGACTGGCGATTGTCCACCCTACCGGCAATTCTTGATTCATTCCTCCACGCCCTCTTCCTTATCCAGCAATTCCACTATATCCCTCAAACCATCCACCACCGCTTCCAATTCCGTTATTGCCTCAGCGGCCAGGTCCTGCGGTTCGGGCAGGTCATTGGCGTCTTCGATGGATTCGTCTCTGAGCCAGGTTATGTCGAGCTTGTAGTTACGGTCTTTGATGTCTTTTGTATGAAATCTTCTGAACCGGCCCTGTTCGCTGGTATCTTTTCTTTTGCTTTGTCCGTTGGGGTCTTTACCGTAAGCTGCCTCGAATTCGGCAAAGTGTTCCGGTGTCAGAGGGCGTTCCTTTTTGGTGATGCCGGGGACATTGGAGCGGGCATCGAATATCCAGACATGCTCCGTTTTTATGCCTTTTTGGAAAAAGATGACATTGGCTTTTACGCCGGGGCTGTAGGGGGTAAAGGTCCCCCTGGGCAGACGCAGAATGGTGTGGAGATTGCAGTCTTGCATGAGGATTTCAAAAACCTCACCTGCTTTGTCTTCAAAAAGGCAGTTGTCGGGTAGGACAATGGCTGCCCGGCCTCCTTCCTTGAGGATATTCATGACATGCTGGACAAAATTGAGCTGTTTGTTGCTGGTGGCAATGGTAAAGTCATCCCGCTCCGGGGCCTGATTGGCCCCCTTGGTGCCGAAAGGTGGATTGGTCAGGACGCAACTGTGCAGTTTTCCCCGGTAGGGTTCATAGATAGCGTCCCCGAGATAGATATGAGGTTCCAGGCCATGAAGAAAAAGGTTCATCAGGGAAAGACGTCTGGGACGGGGCACCAGCTCCTGTCCGTAATAGGTCTTGGTCTTTATCCGTTTGGCCTTATCCCGTTCGATGGCCCCTCCGGTGATCTCCATTAGCCACTCATAAGCGCACATCAGAAAGCCCCCAGTGCCGCAGGCCGGGTCACAGATGGTGAATTCCGGGTTGGACCGGGGATCGGGCTTCATGACCCGGACAATGGATTTGATCAGGACCCTGGGGGTGAAGTATTGTCCTGCACCCTTCTTACCCTCGCTGGCCGCCTTTTCCAGAAGACCTTCGAAGGCCGCCCCTTTGACATCGACATCGAGGGCCGACCACTCTTCTACATCGATCATGGTAATGAGACGCTTGAGATTTACCGGATTATTAAAGCGGGGTACTGACTGGGTGAAGATGTCACCAAGCAGGCCCTTTTCATTACGCAATTTGCGAAGTATCTCCGAGTATAGATCGATCAGGGCCGGGCCGGATTCTTTCTTTAGGGCCTCCCAGGTGCAGCCATTAGGGATAGTGATCCCTTTTTCGTCGGCCATTTTGAGAAAAAGCAGATAGGTGAGCTGTTCGATGTAATCGCCGTAATCTACGCCGTCATGTCTTAGAGTGTGACAAAATCCCCAGAGTTTATTGACAATATCCGTCAAGGCCGTTCCTTTCTATGCGGCCACCGCATAGTTGATGTCGTTAATCCATTTCGCCAGATCGTTGTTGAAGACTGTGTTGGCCCTCGTCCGTCCTCCATGCCGTTCAAAAACGGGAAGGGTGTCGAAGTCGCCCAGATCGATGGTCAGGTTCTCAACAAGGTGATTTCTTATGTATTCAAGCCAGTTCTTTTGTTCTTCGGTAAGGGAAAGGCCGGCGGTTACTTTGGCAACAGCCCGGTCCACCCGCTCCTGGGCCGAGATAATCGGCTCCTCCTCCCTGGCGGCATGCTTTACCATGGAGATAATATCCGCCAGGGCCTTTTTATAAATCAGCCGATGGGCCTTTTGTAGTTCCTTCTCGGGAAATCTATTGAGGTTCAATTTCACTCTTAGTTCTTTCAGAACCTCTGCGTTCCATTGCTTCGGCTTTTCAGTTAGAATTTTGATGGCCTCAATCTGCTCCGGATTTTCCCTTACAAAACGGGCAAAGGCCTCCAGGTAATCTTCGGGTTTCTGATAGTCTGGGCCGACACGGATCATGACATCCGAGGATACGGTATCCTCTATCTCATATCCCACAACAAAGGTCCGCTTGGCCCGCTCATAATTGACCAGCAAGTCCTGAAAGTCTTTCTGGCGAAGGAGGGCCAGGATATTGTTAAAATCGCTCTTGATTTTTTCCGGCAACTCTCTGGCAAATTTACCGAGGTCACCATCCGGGATAAAAATACTGAATTTCTCCCGGGCCTGCCCGCTCATGGTGCGATCAATGCGGTGGAGCCGCTTGACCAGGACCTTGGTATAATAATCCCGGTCGATGTTCTGATAAATGTTTTCAATGACCTGGGCGATGGGCACGGGTTCCTGGCTGGGGATCTGGACATCAAAGTCGGTGGTGTTCTTGAAATATTCAATCAGTGTGCCATCGAAACAATCGAAGATGACAAATTTTTCTTTATTGATGAGGTCGCATTTTCTTGTTCCCCGGCCGAGCATCTGCACCCAAAGGATCCTTGACTTGACGGGTCGCAGGAAAACGATGAACTCCAAAGCGGGAATATCAACGCCTGTGGAGAGCATATCGACGGTCACCACGATTTTAGGGTTCGGTCGGTTCCTGAACTCCCGTATCTTCTGCAGAGGGCGGTCCACCGTGGGACTTCCAGTGATCTTCTGGACAAAACTGTCGCCCTGACCGAATTCTTCCCGGCAGATTCGAACGATCTGGTCGGCATGCGAGGTGTGGGGCAGGTCATTGGAGGCAAAGATGAGCGTTTTAGGAAAACGGCCATATTCATTTTCGTGGGCATAGGCGTATCGGGCGAGCTCTTTGATAATCTTTCGGTTGCTGTCCGGGGAGGTAATTTTTACCTCAATTTCTTCGGTGGCATACTGGCGCTCATCCTCGAGATGGTCGAAGGTTTCCACTCCGGTATCCGTGTCGATGAGGCCTACCTGCTCCCCCTCTTTGAGGAAGGCCCCTTTCATGCGCACGTCGGACCTGATCTTGACCGCCTCATAATCGACCAGCCAACCATCAAGCACGGCCTCTTCCATCGAGTAACGGTAGATTACTTCATTGAAAAGAGACAGAGTGTGGAGGGCCGGGGTGGCCGTGAGACCAATCTTCACGGCATCGAAATGGTTCATAACGCCTCGCCAAACGGCATCATCCCTGGCCGTGTATCCGCGGTGACATTCATCGGCGATAATCAGATCAAAGGCATGGATGGGAATGTCCAGCTTATCCGCCTCGTCTTCATAATCAGGATCACTCCGGTTTTGGGAAAAAGCGGATTCAAATCCAAAGAGATTAATGGCCATCCGTTGGATGGTGGAGACATAGACAAAGGTATGGGAGGTCTGCGGAGCAGTCAGATAGGCATTGGGCAGCACCTTGGGATCGAAGGGCTTGTCCTCATCGAAATCTTCACGGCGGAAGCGCTGGCTGTAGACTTCATATTCCTGATCGAACTTATGGCCCCCAGGGGTATTGAAGGAAGCGAATTCCCGAACCGCCTGGGCGGCGAGAGCCCGTCGATCAACCAGAAAGAGAACCCGTCGGACGCATTTGGCCTGGAGGAGACGATAGATTTGAGAAACGGTGAGAAAGGTCTTGCCGGTTCCTGTGGCCATAGCCACCAGCATGGACCGCTTGCCTTGACTGATGGCCGTTTCGATGGCCTTGACGGCCTTTTCCTGGTATGGTCGTATCCCCTCGATATCGATAGGGGTATCTTTTAGATGAGCGTATCTGGTAGTGCCGTCATTCTCCAAGAATTCTTCGAGGGCCTCGGCGGTGTGAAAATGGAACAACTGACGGGAAAGGTTTTTTTCGTCTCTGACATCAATGTGCCAGATCACCTCCCCATTGGTAGCGTAAAGAAACGGCACCCGATAACCGTCCCAATTTCCAATACCTTGGAAGACCCCTCTGGCGTACCGCTTGGCTTGTTCCAGAACACTGTAGGGGCCGACCCCGACCTTCTTGGCCTCGATAATACCGAGCAGCTTGCCCTTCACAAAAAGGGCATAATCAGCCGGGCCGTTGGCAGTGGGATATTCTTCAACGGCGCACCTTTGGAGGCTTTTAGTATCCAGCCCCTCGGAGTATTTGATAATCTTCCAGGGCGGATGGAGTGACTTCAGTTTTTTATCGATTCTTTCTTTTCTGGTTTGCCACTCATATTCAGTCATGTGGGACCCTTTAATAAGGCTTGAAAGGGGGAGTTGATAACAGGGTTTTCGAGGCTAACCTGTCTCACTTGTCGGGCTCCTGAAAGAGGAAATATTTAGTTGATACAAAGGAGCCTCTTGCAAAAGTCTATTTTTAGGGAATAGACAAGCATAAAGAGTGAGCCTCAGCGGTGGTTCTGTGTTAAGATGATGTTTAGAAAGAACACAAAAAAACACAGGAGACACCGATGAAGCTCTGGAAAAAAGTATCATGGTTAAGGGGTAGATTGCAACAAGGTTTATTTTCCGATTTAGAAGAATGTTGGGAACAGCCTTTGACTGAAAAAGAGGAACGGCTGGTGACGATATTGGAACTGGTTGAGGTTGAAAGATATGTTCCCCGGAGTTCTTTAAATCAGTGGATGGGGAGGAAGATCCTTGAGCGCCAAGCGATAGCGCGGGCTTTTGTGGCCAAGACGGTCTATAACCATTCCTTCACCAGATCAACCATTGAACATTTGAAAACGACGTCTAATGTAAGACGCATCTGCGGGTTCGAAAAGGTATCCGACATTCCCTCTGAGGCCACTTTTTCCAGGGCCTTTGCGGAGTTTGCCGAAGGGGGGCTTGGCGAAAAAGTTCACGAAGCCCTGGTGGAACGTTGTTTAAAGCCGGAACTGGTTGGTCATATATCCCGAGACGCAACGGCCATAGAAGGTCGGGAAAAGCCGACTAAGAAGCCTGTAAAAGAAAAGCCTGCGCCGAAGAAGAGAGGACGTCCAGTCAAGGGAGAACTCCGTGATTCCAAGGAAGACAAACGCTTGACCAGGCAACGAGAGCAATCAGTTGAAGAGGCCTTAAAAGAATTGCCGGTTTACTGCGACGTAGGGACCAAGAAGAACTCCAAAGGGTACAAAGAGACCTGGGTCGGGTATAAACTCCATGCCGATGTTAATGATTGCGGATTGCCGGTGAGTGTCGTCTTGACCGCAGCATCGCTTCATGACAGCCAGGTCGCTATACCGTTAATGAAGATGACTAGTTCCAAGGTGGATTATCTTTATGATTTGATGGATGCCGCTTATGACGCTGGATCTATCTATGCAATCAGCAGAGCTCTGGGACATGTGCCCATTATCGACAAGAACTTCCGCGGTAAGGATGTGATCCCTATGGCTCCCCACGAGGCCAGAAGATTTAATGGAAGGACAGCATCAGAACGGTTCAATAGCCGGTTAAAAGAAGAGTTCGGTGCCAAGAATGTCATGGTCCGAGGAGCCTTGAAAGTCAATCTCCATCTCATGTTTGGCGTCCTGGCGCTCTTTGCGGATCAGTTGATAAAGTTGGCTTCCTGAGTAAATTTTCAAAGAACGGGGTGAAAAGTTCAGGTCAGGAGGAGAACTATGCCTGAAAATTGTTACCAAAGTCTCAAATCTGACTATCGTCGTTAAGAAAGACCCAAAATTCCTAAATCGACTGGGATAACCGCCTGCTGATATATTTCATCATGCAGTTTTTATAAGTTTTGCAAAAGGTTCAAAGGGGTTTAATAATTAATCAACAACCCTCCATGGCCTTCCTGAATCTGGCGATCGTCTCCCGGTAATCCGGGGTATGAAAGACGGCCGAGCCGGCTACGACCACATCGGCCCCGGCCTTGCAAACCAAAGCGACGTTGTCCGGCGTTATTCCCCCGTCCACTTCGATTTCCACGGAAAGTTTTCTGGTGGTGATCATTTGTTTAAGGGCTTGAATCTTTTTCACGGCACCGGGGATAAATTTCTGGCCCCCGAATCCGGGATTGACGCTCATGATTAAGACGATATCCACCTCGGTTAAGATCTGATCAAGAAAGGAAATTGGGGTGGAGGGATTAATGACCACCGCCGGTTTGACCGAATGTTCCCGGATCAGGGAGACTGAGCGGTGAAGGTGCGGGCAGGTCTCAAAGTGCACCGCCAGGATATCGGCCCCGGCTTTGGCAAAGTCAGGAATATAGCGGTCCGGATTTTCGATCATCAAATGGACATCCAAAGGAATTTTAGTGACCCTGCGAACGGCTTCCACCACCACCGGTCCAATGGTGATATTGGGCACAAA
Source organism: uncultured delta proteobacterium (assembly GCA_963790475.1). Lineage (GTDB taxonomy): Bacteria > Desulfobacterota > RBG-13-43-22 > RBG-13-43-22 > RBG-13-43-22 > RBG-13-43-22. The sequence goes on from CAWBOS010000006.1 coordinate 602,820, forward strand.
ATGGCCGTCCATAACGTCGACATGAATGTAATCGGCTCCGGCCGCTTCCACGGCCTGCACTTCTTCTTTCAATCTGCCGAAATCGGCGGACAGTATGGAGGGGGCAATACGTTTCATAATCACCTCTTTTATTAAGGGCTTCGTAAAAAGCCCATTTTTAAGTCTCTCTATTTCTTGCTTGATTTCTTACAGGAGTTTCATCCCGTCTTTTTAAGCCGGGCGGCAAAAAAACCGTCCATCCGATGAGTTGGAGGCCAGGTCTGGTAGCAACCCCGGGTGTCCATTAATTCCCGGGCTTTTTCTGGAAGGAAAGGAGATACATCCTCCAGAATGAAATCCGGATTTTCCTGTAAAAAATTTTGAATGACGTCTTGATTTTCTTCCCGACTCAGGGTGCAAGTGCAATAAACCAGAATCCCTTTTGATTTAAGCCATCCGGCCCCGTTTTGCAAGAACTTGTTTTGCATACGGGCCAGGCGGGGGCTGTCTTCCGGTCCAAGTCTCCATTTGAGGTCCGGATTGCGTCCTATGACCCCCCAACCCGAACAGGGGGCATCAATCAGGATTCGGTCAAAGATCCGGGCTGTCTTCGAAAACAGGTCTTCTTTCAGACCATTTTCTGCCAGGCCCTGAATGATGCCGATTCCCAATCTTCCGGTGTTTTCCAAAAGGGCTTTTATCTTTTCAGGATGAAGGTCAACGGCCATAATATTCCCCTGATCGTTCATCAATTGGGCCAGATGACCGGCTTTCCCTCCTGCTCCGGCACAAAGATCCAAGATCCTCTCCCCCGGTTGGGGATCAAGAATCGGGGCAATCATCTGGGAGGCTTCATCCTGGATTTGAAAGATGCCTTGTTGATGCAATTCATCCAGGAACAGCGGCCTTTTTGGCCCTTCAATCCTAATCCCGACACTCGAGTAAGAAGTGGCTTCCAGCGCCAGGGCCTTGGATTTTAGTCTTTCCAAAAGTTGTTGCCGGTTGATTTTCAGCGTGTTGACCCGGATGGTATAAGGTGGAATTTGATTGTTGGACTCACACAAAGCCTGGGTCTTTTCAAAACCGAAGGTTTCCAGCCATCGTTCCACCAGCCAGGTGGGGTGAGAGAAATTTACCGCCAGATAAGAAACCGGATCCTCCCGGGTGGGGAAGGAAAGGACTTGTCTCCTTCGATCCAGGGACCGTAATACAGCGTTGACAATATTAGCTGTCCAGGGCTCACGACCCGATTTGGCCAGCTTTACCGATTCATTGACCGCTGCGGAAACGGGGATCCGGGAAAGAAAAAGGATTTGGAAGACCCCCAGTCTCAAAACAAACAAAGTCCTCAGGGATAACTTTTCCAAGCGGGTTAGGGATAATTGCCTCAGGACCCAGTCAATTTTACCCTGCCAGCGCAGGACCCCGTATACCAGTTGATAAATAAGGGAACGGTCCACTGGTTTGATCTGGGGATATTTTTCCAGCAGGTCCCTTAAAAGCTGATCCGGATATGTCCCGGTTCGATGCCAGGAAAGAAGGACCTGAAGGGCTAAGGATCGGGCATTGCTCATCTGAACCCTAACCGGTCTCCGACTTTGATGGAAAACCCCCGAAGCAATTCTTTGGAGGACATCGGCCGGCGCCCCTCCATTTGAACTTCCATCAGCGAAATGAGTCCCTGTCCGGTGCGGACTTGGATTGTTTCATCCCTTAGGGAATGGATTGTTCCCGGAATTCCTCGAGTTTCAATTGACTCAAACCCTGCCCGGTGAATAAGCATTCTTTTTCCGTGAAGAAAGGTAAAGGCCCCGGGCCAGGGAGACAGACCTCGTATCCAATGGTCAATTTCTACGGCCGGGAGGTCCCAGCGGATCTCCCCCTGGGCCTTTTTTAGAGGAGGGGCATAGCTTGCCAGGGAAGAGTCCTGCGGTTGCGGAATAAGAGTGCCTTCGCGAAGTAAGTTCAGTGTTCGCAACAATACTCGTCCCCCTTGTTCTGAAAGTCGATCATGGAGGCTTTGGGCCGTATCGGTTTCAGTAATGGGATCCCTTTCCTGCAGCAAAATGTCTCCGGTATCCATACCCGGATCCAGGCGCATGGTGGTGATTCCGGTTTCCTTTTCCCCCGAGATAATAGCCCATTGGATCGGGGCCGCTCCCCGATACTTGGGGAGCAAGGAGGCATGGACATTAATGGCCCCCCAGGTTGGGATATTGAGAACCGCCTGTGGAAGGATCAGTCCATAGGCGACAACAATCAATAAATCCGGTTTTTGTTCGGCCAGTTGGTCCTGAACAAAACTTTCTTTCAAAGAGACTGGCTGAAATACAGGCAGGTGATAGGAAAGGGCCCGCTCCTTTACCGGAGAAGGTGCGGATTTTCTACCCCTCCCTTTGGGACGGTCCGGCTGGGTATAGACCGAAATCACTTCTTCCCCGGCTTCCAGTAGAGCCGTTAGTGAGGGCAGGGCAAAATCCGGGGTGCCCATGAAGATGAGACGGGAATAGCTGGTCGGTCGCTGAAAAAGGCCCATCTACTTTGTTGTCCTCATCCCTCGTCATTGCGACGTACTTTTATGTACGCCTCATTCCTCAGGACTTCGGACGCCTCGTATCTAGACCTTTTTGACCAACCTTGGAAGAAGGAGTTTTTTCGCATTCCATTAGGTAGCTTCACTCTGGTTTTTTAGTTTCTTCTGGACCCTCTTTTTGTAAAGGGCCCGCTTCAGGGCGCTGATGCGATCAATGAAAAGGATTCCATCCAGGTGATCGATCTCATGCTGCAAAACCGTGGCCAGGACACCTTCCCCGCAAATCTCCACCGGTTGTCCCTTGGCATCCAACCCGCGGACCTTAACCTTGGCCTTTCTTTTGACCTCTGAAAAATACTCCGGTACGCTTAAGCAGCCTTCTTCTAATATCTGCTCTCCCTCGGACTCAATAATTTCAGGATTAATCAGAAAGGAGGGATTTCGGCCCTCTTCCCTGGGTGTAACATCAAAGACGATGATCCGTATCGTTTTTCCTACTTGGGTGGCGGCCAGACCGATACCGGGGGCTTGATACATGGTCTCGATCATATCTTCGATCAGCTTATGTAACGAGGGGTCTATATCCTGTACAGGTTCTGCTTTTAGTTGAAGGTTTGGATCAGGGTATTTGCAAATTTCAAGAACAGCCATCTGAAAACTTTCTAAAAAATAAGAATTTTATCGGCCTCTGGCCTCGTGCCTATCGACCATCTTTATAACATATCCACCGGATCAACATCCAGGATAATTTGAACTCCCGTGCCCTTTAACAGCACCCTTTCCGCTTCCCGGATCAAGGTAGCCGCCTGATGCAATATCCGGTTGTTTTCTCCTTTTAACAAAACCTGCCAGCGATATCGTCCTTTGATCTTGGCGATCGGGGCCGGAACCGGCCCTAATAATTCCAATGAGGAGTTCCAATTATTTTTCTGGGCTTCTTTTCTTAACAACCGGCTTGTTTTTTCTATTATCTCAATTACTTCTGTTTCCTGGTTTCCCTGAAAAAGGCAATTGATCAGTCGGGAGAAAGGCGGGTATTTCAAGGACCGTCGAAATCGGATTTCCTGGTTATAAAACCCCAAATAATCATGCTGACCGACGTATTTAAAAATATAATGATCAGGATTAAAGGTTTGAAGATAAACTTGGCCCGGGTGGATTCCACGGCCGGCCCGACCGGCCACTTGGGCCAGGAGTTGAAAGGTTCTTTCTCCGGCCCGAAAATCAGGCCAGTTCAGCGAAAGGTCGGCACACAGCACCCCGATCAGGGTTACCTGGGGGAAATCATGGCCCTTAGTGATCATCTGTGTCCCGATCAGGATATTGGTTGTTTGATCTTCAAATTTTTTCAGGATTTTAAAATGGGCCCCTTTTCGAGCCACCGTATCCCCGTCCATCCGGTCGATGGAGGCCTTGGGGAAAAGACCGGCCAGTTCCTTTTCCACCTTTTCCGTGCCCATGCCCAGGGCCTTGACCCCTTCCAGAAGACAGGAAGGACAACGCAACGGCATCGGCATATGGTAACCGCAGGTATGACAGAGGAGCCGGCCCTCCCGGGCGTGATAGGTCAGGGTCAGAGAGCAGTTGCGGCATTTGACGACTTCACCGCAAAGGGTGCAGAGGATCAGGGTATCAAACCCCCGGCGGTTCAGGAAAAGCAGGGTTTGCCTCCCTTGCTCCAGGTTGCGGCCAATGGCTTCTTCAAGGAGGGGAGAGAATAGAGGGATTTTTCGGCCCCGACGAACTTCTTTCATGTCGATCAGTTTTATTTCCGGCAAGGTTTGTTCCTGGACCCGCTTGTTGATCCCCAGGTAACCGATCTTTTTATTTCTTCGCAGATAAAGGGTGGATATCGACGGGGTGGCCGATCCCAGAACCACCACGGACGAAGCCTGCCGCCCCCGGACCAGGGCCAGATCCCGGGCATTATAACGCAGGGAGTCGCTCTGTTTATAAGAAGAATCGTGCTCCTCATCGACCACGATCAGTCCCAGAGAACCCAAAGGAGCGAAGATGGCTGATCGGGTTCCAATGACTATCGGGCATAAACCTTTCTGAATCCGTCGCCATTGATCTAACCGTTCTCCGGGGTTCAGGCCGCTATGGAGCAGGGCGATCTTATCCCCGAAACGAAGACGAAACCGACCCTCCATCAGGGGAATCAGACCGATTTCAGGGACCAGAATCAGAGCCTGATGCCCCTGCTCAACCGTTTCAGCCGCTGCCCGCAAATACACCTCGGTTTTTCCCGATCCGGTGACCCCATGAAGGAGCAAAGTTTGATAGGAGCCGGATTTGAGCGCTTCGCCGATCCGGGTCAAAGCCTGTTCCTGCTCCCCGGTCAAGACAAAAGGACCATTTTCTTGAACCAGGATCTCCCCCAAGGGATCACGCCAGCAGACCTGTTCTCGGATTTCAATCAATCCTTTCCGACCCAGAGTGGTCAGGCGCTGGTTCGATAGCGGAAAATTTATCCTGAGATTTTTTAAAGGTAAACCGGGCAACGGGGCAAGAAATTCAAAAAGGGAATGATCTTTGGTTGGAAAATTTTCCTTTTGAAAATTGACCCCCGGATAAAGCCATCTTTCTTTTTTGAGACGGGCGGTCTCCTTTTTCTCGCGGGTAATTTGCAGAATCCAGCCCCGGGCTTCAAAATATTTCAAGATCCTTTTTTCTTCCGGGGAGAACCGGGATAAGGATCGGCCTTTGGAAGCGGACAGGGTTTGAAGGATTCCTTTTTCATTTTTTGGCAAGTGGTCTTCTTGAAGGGCCGTCATTCCCTTAGCGGTAATTTCAATATTCTGATAATCGGATACCGACAAACCCGGGGGTAAGGCCGCCTTTAATACCTGCCCCAGGGAAAAAAGATAGTAGTGGGCGATCCAGGTAAAAAAAGGCCGCATGGTCTCCGAAAAAAGGGGTTCCGGATCCAGGATCTGAGACACGGATTTGATGACCTGACCCTTCTTCCGGGTTTTGGACTTCCTCCCAGAGATAGCCGGTAACTCTCTTTTTTTTCAAGGGCACCAGAACCCGTTGGCCGATCCGGGGTTCTACGGAAAAATCAGCGGGAACCTCATAGAGAAGGGGCTGATTTAATGGCGGGACGATGGCTTTAAAGAAGGGCATAGTTATATTTTGTATTAAGTGGAATTTTTAGCGGTTTAGTTAATTACAGGAATGACGGTGCGTTTCTTTTCCGTTTATGGACCGGCCTTAAGAAGGCTAATATTAATAAAAGGATAATAACCATAACAACCAGGGTAAGTCAATCTCAGAAGTGATATCCCCACGCAGGCCTCAACCATCGGTTAAATTCTACCCTTTTTATTTCTTGACTATCGAAGAGCCTAAAGGATGGCAGGAAAATAATTTGTGAAGATAATATTTATCATTTATAATAGGTTACAAAGAATCTAAGGGGGTGGCAAACCTTAAGCTAATTAAAACAGAAAAGTGAAAAGGGTTGCTTTCCCGAATTGAAGTCTTTGAATTATAGGGTTATACAGAAAAACAATAGAATAACTTGTAGGGTGAAGGAGCAACGGAGATGAAACAGGCGAAGGGTCCGCAGTTCATACGCTTTTTTGAGCCCATTCTTGAGGTTCTGAGGGAAACAGGAGGCTCAGGAACCGCTGCCGAAGTTATAGACCGAGCCGTCGAAAAGATGAAGATATCGGAGAAAGAACAGCAGGCTACCAACAAGAACGGCCAGTCTCGCGTCAAAAACCAAGTGAACTGGGCACGTCTCTACCTCGTCCACGCGGGCTACCTCGATTCCTCGAAGCGAGGTATTTGGAGCCTCACAGAAAAAGGCATGTCTTTTGACCCCCAAACATTCGACGTATTGGGTACCTTCAAACAAGTACAAAGACACTTCAAAGATGAACAGAAGCACACGAGCCAGGCAGATGCTTTTGAAGATGAGGCGGTCGAGCCCGTGGTTGAGCCTCGCGACCATAAAGCAACACTGCTGAACCTCATCAAGCTACTCCCGCCGGCAGGTTTTGAAAGATTAAGCCAAAGATTACTTCGCGAATCCGGATTCCAACGGGTTGTCGTTACGGGCAGGAGCGGCGATGGTGGAATCGACGGGATGGGCATTCTCCAAGTGAATCCATTCGTCAGCTTCAATGTGCTCTTTCAATGCAAGCGCTATCAGGGCGCGGTAACGCCATCTCAAGTGCGCGACTTCCGTGGTGTCATGATGGGGCGGGCCGACAAAGGCATCATAATCACGACAGGTACCTTTACCCTCGACGCCAAAAAAGAGGCAAGACGCGACGGTGTACCCCCAATTGAACTTGTTGACGGCGAGTCACTGGTTCAAATGTTTGAGCGTCTTGAATTGGGGCTGGTTCCTCGCACCACGTACGCAGTGGATGAGAAATTTTTTGAAGACTTCAAGAAATGACCACCCAACCAATAAGGATTGAGACGATCCTGAAAGGTCGTTTCAATCCATTGTTCAAGAAGCCCGGAAATTATTTGATGGTCTATATAGGGTAAAGGTTCGAGGTGGGATGAACTGAGGAGTGGTTTCTGCAGTGAGTGTCAGACCAAGAAGACCGGAAGAGGACGGGTAAGGTGGTCTAAAAAATTCCGCATCATCATTTTTTCCCCAATCAATTAAAAGGAGCCATTGGTTTTTAAGACTGAGGACATAGGAGTCCGTACCGCTTTAGTTCTATGACATATTGGGTTTAAGAAGAAGGTCTTAGGAAGACCGTTCAAGAACTGTCCAAGGTCAATTGGGGAGTAAGACCGGGGATGAAGGATACGAGGTATCGGAGGGTTGCGCCGCAGTTGGGACAGATCGGAGGAGTTGGAGAAGGGCTTTGCTGATATTCGGGCATCTTCAAGACGAAGGAATAGGCCATTTGAATGAGGGTAGATATTCTTTCGAAAGGGACCGAGCAATTGGGGTTCATGAAGCCGTAATAGCGGATTTTCATGAATCCGGTGGGCAGGACATGCTGAAGGAAACGATGGATGAATTCTATGGCATCAAGGGCCATAGTTCTTAACCGTTGGCAGGGATTTGGTCGGCGAGGCAGGCTTCTTTCATGGCCTCTTTGAACTTGGCCTGGAAGATTTTGGAGAGGGCTATTTGGCCTTGACTCTCATCCTACCGGAAACTATAATCAAAACACGATGAAGGCCGCAATGAAATTCGACATACAGAAGACCGTACAATATTGGATAGAAGGGGCGGTGTATGATTTGGAAGTGGCTGAGGCCATGTTTGAAAAAGAGAAATATCCCTACGCCCTTTTCATGGGACATTTGGCGTTGGAGAAACTGCTCAAAGCCCTTGTAGTCAGAGCAACCGAAAATCATGCACCCCATACCCATTCTCTTCCGGTGCTCGCCCAAAAAACAGGCCTGAAAATGCCGCAAAAGACCTTGAGAACACTGGCAAGATTCATGGAGTTCCATCTTGAGGCACGGTATCCGAATGATCAGAAGAAGTTCTATCGAAAATGCACCAAAACTTTCACAACTCGGAATTTGCAGAAAATGAACGAGGTGTTTCTATGGTTGAAAAAGCAATACGGCAAACAATAAACGCCTTTGTCAAGGAATTGAAAAAGAAAAAAATAAAGGTCGCCAAAGTTATCCTCTTCGGTTCCCGCGCCTCGGGCCGGGCTCACGAATACAGCGATATAGATGTGGCGGTGGTATCACCCGATTTTGGAAAAGACCGCTACCAAGAAGGAGCGAAACTTTTTGAAATCGCCTGCGCCATTGATCCCCGCATCGAACCTGTCCCGATTTCGCTATTATCCTATAAGAACGATACCTGGATTCCGATCATATACGAGATCAGAAAAAATGGCATTGAACTGAAAGCAGCATAGTCAGCTGATCTCTCCGTAATAATTCCAACCAGCGGCCTGACACCATCCAGACTTCGCCCGGCGGGTCAGCCGCACGTTAGGCAGCCGAAGAGAAATAAGGTCAGTATGAAGCTCTCGATACAGTCTATCGTGGTCTTCGTCGGTTTCGGCGTAGCAATTGCCGCACTGGCAATCGGGGTAGGACTCTGGTTCTTCCTGAGCCATCGGAATACTGTTGCCGTTTCGCCTCAACTCGCAGTGATTGAGTTCTCTGAGTTACGCGCGCGTTTTTCGAACCAGGAACCGCTCATCGAGATGAGCCGCCGCGAGACATCCGAGATGCCGGCCGTGTCGCACGGCGTGGCGCCACTCCACTCATTTCACACCGTCATTTTCGATACGTGCGGCGGTCATAGGATCGTCCGCATTACAGTTCCATATTGGTTCGCGCGTCTCTTCGCTGGTCGCGACCGTCAATTCAGGTTTCTTGGCCAATTGACGTTCCTGGATGACACCGAATTCGATCCAGAGGCCATCCGTCTCTCGCTTGATCAACTCGAGCGACAAGGACCAGGCGTAGTTGCGTACTTTCAGCATCCTGGCGGCGGTCAATTCATCTCCTGGGTCGAATAGCGCCGACCTGAAACTACGATCGGCTGCCTAAACAATATGGGTCAGCCGCGCATTCAACAAGGTCCCCCAAAAATTGCTCCCATCAAGAATTCCAGTTTGCTTTAAATCAAATCCTTGTCAATTGATTGATTTTTTCCAAGGGAAGGGTGGCGTCGATCACCTCAATCTATTCCGATGGTTCGAATGACTTGGACAAGAAAAGGTGGGCATCAAGGATAAAAAAGAAGTATGAAAAATCGTTTGGCGATATTTAACTGTCGTGATAAATATATCCAGTGATCGAAGAAGGTCGAGAAAACTGTTTTGGGCAATAACCTATGGCATTAATGGTCAGGGAAAGATCTATTTCAACAGAGCGCGAGGTGAGAAAAATGAAAAGGATAATACCCGTGTTAGCAGGGTTGCTTCTTGTAATTTTCTCCTTTGGCCCCTCTTCGGCTCAGGAGGCCACACGCTATTACGAACAGGGGAGAGGTTATTTCAATCAGGGGAAATATTATGAGGCCGTCTCCGCCCTGACCAGGGCTATTGACCTTAACCCCAAACAGGCCGAGGCCTATAACTACCGGGGCCTGGCCCGAAAAAGGCTGAATGATGATGACGGAGCCATGGCCGATTTCTTACGGGCCATTGAAGTGGACCCCAGATTTTCCAGCCCCTATAACAACCGGGGAACCATCAAAGAAAAACGGGGTGATCTGGACGGAGCTATGGCCGATTATAGCAGGGCCATCGACCTGAACCCAAAAAGCAGCATGGCCCATGCCAATCGCGGGTATGTTAGATTCCTGCGCAAAGATATAGACAGTGCGCTGTCTGATGTTTATCGAGCCATCGAACTGGATCCTAAGAATGATTACGCCTTTTTGGTTCGAGGGATCATCAAAGAAAAAAGGGGGGACCTGGACAATGCCTTGACCGACTACAACCGTGCCATTGAACTCAATCCCAAAAATACCAGGGCCTTCGTCAGCCGGGGACTTCTCAAGCAAAAAAGAAAAGACTTCAGAGGGGCTTTGGCTGATATCAATTGGGCCCTCGATGTGGACCCCAAAATGGTGTCCGCTTTTGTCCATCGAGGGACCTTGAAAAAGCAAAATGGGGATCTGGGCGGCGCCATCGCCGACTTGACCCGGGCTATTGAAATAGACCCCAAATCCAGGATCGCCTTTAGCAACCGGGCTTATATGAAGTTATTGCGAGGGAACCTCGATTCAGGCTTAAAAAAGAATCTTGACCTTTACATAGAATGGAATAGACTAAATCCTCATGGAAAATGGAGAGGTTTGGGTTAGATCCAAATCATTGTAAGAGGCGGATGGTGCTGTATCCTTATTGGGAAAAGGAATAGCCGATGGATCGAAAAAAGAAGGATGACCTTCAGGAGAAAATCCAGTTCTACGAGAAGGTTCTGGATAATATCCATAACGGGGTGATGATTACCGACACGAATGGCAAAATCATTTTTTTCAGCAAAACCTACGGGAAATTTCTCGGCATTGATCCCGGGCAGGTCATTGGAAAGCATTGCCTGGAGGTAGTGGAAAATTCGCGGATGGATATTGTCGCCAAAACGGGAACCGCCGAAATCAACCAGGCCCATCGAATCATGGATCAGGATATGGTGGTTCAGCGCATACCCATTAAAAAAAACAGGCAGGTCATCGCGGTTTTCGGACAGGTCATGTTTAAGGATGTCCGGGACGTCCACACCTTAGCCAGAAAGCTTAATGTTTTGGAATCGAAGGTCGAACTCTATGAAAAAGAACTGGAGAGTTTAAGATCATCAAAATATACCATTGACAATATCATTGGAAAAAGTGAAGGGATTTCCGAGGTCAAGAAGGCCGTCCTTAAGGCAGCCATGATCAACGCCCCTGTGCTCCTTATGGGAGAAAGCGGTACCGGGAAAGAACTCTTTGCCCACGCCATTCATCATGCCAGTGAAAGGCGTCCTTATCCGTTCATTCGTTTGAACTGCGCCTCTATTCCCAAAGACTTGCTGGAAGCAGAGTTGTTCGGTTATGAAGCGGGAGCTTTTACCGGGGCAGGAAATAAGGGGAAACCCGGCAAATTTGAGCTGGCTCATCTGGGTTCGATTTTTTTAGATGAAATCAGCGATCTTCCTCTGGACATGCAGCCGAAACTTCTCCGGGTTCTGGAAGAAAAAGAAATGGAAAGGATCGGAGGCAACCGCCTGACCCGCAGTGATTTTCGTTTGATTGCGGCCACGCATGAAAACCTGGAACAATACGTGGAGCAGGAGAAATTCCGCAAAGACTTATTTTATCGCCTAAACGTTATTCCTATTCAGATCCCCCCTCTTAGGGAGAGGAAAGAAGATATCCCCTTGATCACCCTTCATCTCATTGAGCTTTTTAATAAGGAGTTGGGCACCCATGTGTTGAAAATTACACCGGAGGTCCTGCATATCTTCCAAAGCTACAATTGGCCGGGTAATGTCCGGGAACTCGCCAACATCCTGGAGAGAATCCTTTATACCATAGACGGAGATACGATAAGGATGGAACACTTACCCATTTTTTTTCAGGGCATGATTGGAAAGGCCTCCAAAACAGGAGGTACCAGGCTTAAGAAAGTTAAGGACGACCTGGAGAAAGAAATGGTACTCCATGCTATGAAGATGTCGAAATACAACAAGAATAAGGCTGCCAAAATCTTAGGGATCCACCGGACCGCCCTGTATAAAAAAATGAAAAAATTTGATATTCCGATTTCAATTTCTACCTAAGATAAATTTTTTCGACATGTACCAACAAGTAGACACTTGTGTATTTACTCTCTCGGAAGAAGGAATGGAACTCACCGAAGTAGCTCCGGGCATCGACTTGGAAAAGGACATATTGGCTTTGATGGATTTCCGGCCGGTCATTAAAAAGCCGGCGCGTTTAATGGATGGAAGGATTTTCGCCCAGGGGCCCATGGGATTGAGAGAAGAACTCCTCGCTCTTCATCCCTGAAGGGTGGAGGTCTTTCTTTTGATCCTCAAGCCTCCTCCTTCTCTTCGCCGGATTCGGAAAAGAATCTTTTAAAGCAATCCGGACAAAGGCCGTGGCTGAATAAAGCATCGGAATGAATTTCAAGATATTCCTCGAGCTGGTTCCAGTATCCCGTATCATCCCGGATCTTTTTGCACCCGGCACAGATGGGTATCAATCCACTTAGGGTCTTTATCCTGTCAAGGGCATCCTGAAGTTTTATATTGAGCCTTTTCCTCTCCTCTTCGGTCCTTTTTAACTCGCTTATGTCCTGGAGCGTTTCGATAGCGGCCAAGAGCTTTTGGTCACGTCCGAAAACAGGGGAGGCATCAAATATGAGATATCTCTCCCTGCCGCCGACTTGAGCGTACCATCCTTCGGCATGCAGGCTATAGGGCATCAGTACGGAAGAGCCATAGACCCCGTAATGCTCCCGTAATATTTCCTCTTTCCCGTCTATAAGGATGTCGGAGAGGCAGGGGCGCTGATTCTCATAAAATGCCTTCCAGTGATTGTGAGTCCCCAGCACCTCTTCGGCCTTAAGACCGGTAAGTTCCTCGCAAGCCTTATTCCAGTGGATTATGTTATGGCTCGTGTCTATGGCAAAGATGGCCACAGCGCATTGCCGGATCATGCTCTCATAGATCTCTATCTGTTCTTCAAACGAGTTCAAAACAGATTTCTCAATGGTCTCTGTATCCTGATGCTCCATGATCTTTTCCTTTGCCTCGTTAGACCTGTTTATAACTTGTGAATCCCCGCCACACTCCCCAGGTTGAGGAGTTCTATATACTCCAAGTTTTGCTTTTCAATGACCTCGATATGGTCTGGAAGTCTCTAACTTTTTATCATGAATCTTTTGAAAGAGTCAAGAGCGGCCCCCGTTTCTCCATTCATATCTGACTTTCCCTTCGGCTTTTCTCATAGCCCATATCCCTTTAAAAAAAAATCAATTAAAATTTTTCCTTGACATAAGTAAAATTCGTCCGTATCATACGAATATGGCTGAATTAAAACGGAATATAGAAAAAAAGGCCATTGAATTACTCGGCTTCTTTCCGGTAGTGATCATTTTGGGGGTCCGACAATGTGGGAAAACCACTCTGGCCAGAATGTTAAGACCCGAATGGGAGTATTTTGATTTAGAACGCCATAGAGACTTTGATTTTTTGACCCGTGACTTTGATTTTTTTATCAAAGAGCACTCGCATTCTATTGTAATCGATGAGGCCCAAAGATTCCCGGCGCTGTTTCAGGAACTTCGCGGTGTCATTGACAGGGACAGGCGGAGGAAAAACCGTTTTTTACTAACCGGTTCCAGTTCTCTTGAATTGATAAAAAATGTCTCGGAAAGTCTGGCTGGGCGTGTGGGACTGATCGAACTTGGGACCTTCAAGGCCAATGAAACCTTTGCCGTAGATTTGTCGGAATTTTATCAAATATTCAATGAAAAGCTGAGTAAAACCACTATTGATTATTTAAAAGGCCTGAAATCTAAACTATCTCATGATCAAGTGATGGTTACCTTCTTAAAAGGGGGGTATCCTGAACCGATACTGGAAAAAAAAGAAGGATTCCTTGAGGCCTGGATGGAAAATTATTTTCAGACCTATGTGCAAAGAGATATCAGAACGCTCTTCCCCAGGCTGGACCTTATAAAATATCAACGTTTTGTTTCCATGCTGGCCTCCCTTAGCGGAACCATAATCAATCGGTCTCAAGTGGGAAGGTCATTGGATATTTCCGAAAAATCAGTCAGGGATTATTTAGAAATTGCCGAAGGGAGTTATATTTGGAGAAATGTACCAAGCTATGAATCGAGCCTGAGCAAATCAATCGTCAAGATGCCGAAAGGTCATTTCCGGGATAGTGGTTTATCCCATTTTATTCGACAAATTAAAAGCAGGAATCAATTGCTGAATCATCCTAATGTAGGTGCAGGATTTGAAGCCTTGATCACCGAGGAAATTATCAAAGGACTTCAGTCCCTTTCTATCACCAACTGGCACTATCATTATTTTCGTACCAGAAACGGAGCCGAAATAGATCTTATTCTTGAAGGGCCTTTCGGAACTCTACCCATTGAAATAAAATTAGGAAGTCAGATCAAACAGCGTCAGTTGCAGGCCATGAAGAACTTCGTTCAAATCCATAACCTTCCTTTGGGGATTGTGATTAATAATGGTGATAAAGTTGAATTAATCGCCGATAAAATCATTCAATTGCCAGCAGGCTGTGTCTAAGCTGGGGAAGGCAAGAATGCCCGGACCTCCGGGACACCTTTACCTGAAAAGAAAAGTCACATCAAAATTTAAAGCTTTAACTTTATCCCCAAAGGCATCACCCCCACTTTCCTAAAAATCACTATCATCGGCCAAATCATACTTTTGGGGTCTGGTCCCTCTGCTTCATCCCTCAAAAACTTATATTGCCTGTTGAATGTCATTTATTAAAATCCATTATTAATCTTGACAACCTCTTCCATCGCGTCTTACAATACTATTAGAAAAGTAAGACATTATATTGTGAGGAAATTTTATGAAGTCCAAATTATCTTCCAAAGGTCAATTGATTATCCCTAAAGCCATCCGTCATTCTTTGGCCTTGAAGTCCGGTTCCCAATTCAATATCAAAGTGAGCAACCGGAAAATAATCCTTGAACCCCTTCAAAAGGACTCCCCCTTGGATTTCTTGTATGGGAAATATGCCGGGGTCGATTTGCTTGGTCCTTTAGAGAAGGAACATCAAAAAGAGCTAGGAAATGAAAACAACCTTCGTTCTTGATGCCTGGGCCATTTTAGCCTTACTACAAAAGGAAGAGCCGGCTGCCTCCCGTGTGCTCCAGCTTCTCCAAGAAGCGAACAGGCAGGGGTTGAAGTTATATGTCTCGATTATCAACCTGGGTGAGGTTTATTATCGAATAGGACGTGTTAAAGGGAAAAAAGAGGCCGACGAAACCTTAAAGAGCCTTTATCAATTACCCGTAACTATCCTTCCGGCAACGGATCAGATCGTGCTGGAAGCCGCCGCCTTAAAGATGCAATTGGCCATTTCCTATGCCGACGCCTTTGCCGCGGCCGAAACCCAACGACTTAAAGCCACCCTGGTAACCGGTGATCCGGAACTGGTCGGGTTAAAGGGAGTTATCCGGATTGAAAAATTAAAACGTAGGGGAAAATAGGAAAAACTGTTTTATAATTGGATTTGAAAGCCCAACCGAGATCGACTTCAAAAAAGATATTTTCTTGCCGGGTGACCTTAAGGACGGTAGTTAACCTGAGGAATCAAACAAGACGGGAATGAGAAAATAGCAATGTAAAAGAATTGACCCCATGCCTACGTCAAGCCAGCGATCACTGAAATCCGAGAACAGCATACTTATTTCTTGAAATATTTAATACATGATTCGGATCAATTTTTTTCTTGGAGATAATCAAAGGCATTCTTGAAAATCTTCAGCCCCGCCCCTTCTTCCGTTTCCAACACCTTCCCTTGCCGTTCCCTCATTTCTTTATGCAAGGTCCAGTTGGGATGCTGGGTGAAGTGATGATAGGCTTCGGGATGAGGCATGAGGCCGAAAATGCGGCCCGTGGGGTCACAAATTCCGGCGATATCTAATAACGAACCATTGGGGTTATCGGGAAAACGGCCTTCGGCCCTGTCCCCGGAAGGCAGGACATAGGAAAGGGCCACCTGGTAATTATCCTGCAGTTGAGTTAGCACCCTTTCCGGCGCATAGAATTTCCCTTCTCCATGTCGAATGGGCAATTCCAGGAATTCGATCCCCTGAGTAAAAATGCAAGGGGATTCCGAATTACTCCTCATCTTCACCCAATCATTTCTAAAATTGCCGCAGTCATTGGCCAGCAGGGCCACTTCCCTCCGGTCATACCGGCCTCGAAAACCGGGCAAAAGCCCCATGTTGACCATGGCCTGAAACCCGTTACAGATCCCGATAATCAATTTCCCGGCAGCGATAAATTCTTCCAGGTCGGTCTTTAATTTGTACTTCAGACGCGTGGCCAGAAGGACCCCGGCCCCATGATCATCCCCCCAGCTAAAACCACCGTCAAAGGCCAGGAGGTGAAAATCTTTTAGTCTTTTGGAGGTCTGCCCTATCTCCGGGTTTATCAATTCACTGATGTGCACCCGATCGGCCTTAAAGCCGGCCAGGGTCAAGGCATATTGAGTTTCCAGGTCACAATTCAAACCATATCCGGTCAAAACCAGAGCACGGGGAATATTCATCATATCAGGCCTCCAAAGGTTTGATGAAAGGCCTCTCTCAAGGGTTTCAGTCGGCTTTTTATCAAAGTCTTCTTCCCGGTCTTAATAATCAAGCTTTGGTCTTTCCGAACTCGTCCGATATATTCCATTCGACATCCGGCCATGCTTTTTTCAATGGCCTTTTTCTTTTCAGGATCCACGGAGAGGATGATCCGGCCACAGGATTCAGAAAATAAGAGCTTGTCCGGCCGGAGGGGTAAGGCACCAGGGGCTTGGGCCAGGTCCACTTCCATACCCAAATCGCCGGCCAGGGCCATAAGGACCAGATGGATCCCCAGGCCTCCCCGATAGACCCCGTGAGCTGCAGAAATCAGGCCTGCTTCGATAGCCCGTTGCAAGGCCGCATAATGGGTTTTTTCCGGGTCTCCTTTCAGCCGAGGGACGTTCAGTCCCACATGCCCAAAAAGATCATAGTATTCCGACCCTCCTGCTTCATCCCTGGTTTCCCCAAGGACATAGAGCAGGTCCCCGGGAATTTTGATATCCATGGAGACGCACCCGCGGACATCGGGGACGATGCTGGTGGCCGTAAACTGAAAGGTCGGAAGCCCTGAAATCCGGTGGGCCTCTCCAAAGGGACCATTGATATAACCGTCCACATACATGCTGTCCTTTCCGGAGAGCAGGGGGATCCCGAATTTAAGACAGACATCCCTCAAGGCCCAATTGGCCCGCACCAGTTGTGCGGCCTTGTATTTTCCATCCGGATTTTCCTGTGGATCATATTGGATACTGGGCCAGCAGAAATTATCCACTCCTCCGATTTGCTCCAGGTCACTGCCCACTACCAACAACCTGCGGACCGTCTCATCGATGGTAGCGGCCACCATGGCCTGAGTGTCGATCAGTCCATAGGTAGGCAGGATGGACTGGGTAAAAGCAATGCCCCGCAAGGAGGGCAGATGGGGCCTAATAACCACAGCATCGGCGGGGATATCGCGGTTTTTCCCGGCCAGCGGTTTAAGGACATTTCCTCCCTGGACCTCGTGATCGTATTGACGGTTAATCCAGTTCTTGGAGGCGATGTTTGGTCTGGTCAGCATGGTTTTTAACAGCCCGAGATAATCTTCCGGTTCTTTAATGACCGGTTCGATCATGCCCCTGGCCTCGGGCTCCTGCCACTCGGCCTCAAAAGTCCATTTAGGAAAATCGGATTGCAGAAAATTCAAATCCACATAAGCACACGTTTGTCCATGATAAAGCAGGTGGACCTTGCCTGAATCCGTATAGTTACCAAGGTTCGCACATTCCACATTGTGTTTTCGAGCCAATTCCTGAAATCGATCCCAATGTTCAGGCTTCAGTCCCACGGTCATCCGTTCTTGGGATTCGGAAACCCAAATCTCCCATTGATCCAGACCTTCATACTTCAAGGGTACCCGATCCAGGTGAACCTCACAACCGTTGCTGAAACGGGATGATTCCCCGATCGATGAAGAAAGCCCTCCACCACCGTTATCGGTAATATAAGCCATAATCCCTTCATCCCGGGCTTCAAGAAGAAAGTCGTGCATCTTTTTCTGGGTGTAGGGGTCACCGATCTGAACATGACCGGCCGGGGTATTGGCACTGTAGACTTCGGAAGAGGCGGTAACCCCATGGATCCCGTCCTTTCCCACCCGGCCTCCACACATGATAATCAGGTCTCCCGGTTCGGTACGTTTTAATTCTATCGGTTCTCCTTTGATCCGGGCCGGCATGAATCCCAGGGCGGCCACAAAGACCAGACATTTCCCGATATAGTTAGGGTGAAAAAAGACCTGGCCGAAGGGTGTCGGGATCCCGCTCTTGTTGCCGCCGTCCCGCACCCCCTCGATGATCCCGTCCAGCAGGCGACGGGGGTGGAGTTTGGGTTTAAGAGGGCCGGCATAGTCCCTGGGCCCGACACAATATCCGTAACTGCCCATCCAAAGTCTGGACCCCTTGCCGGTGCCCATAGGATCCCGATAGACCCCGACGATCCCGGTTATCGCTCCGCCGTAAGGTTCCATGTTGGAAGGGCTGTTATGGGTCTCGGCCGTAATACAATAATAATGATTTTCATCAAAGCGGGCCACACCGGCATTATCCCAGAGGACCGAGATCACCCAGTCCTTCTCCCGCTGTATCTTCAGCGTAGGGGCTTCGATACAGGTTTTAAAAAGATTGTCGATCTCTTGCCGGTCGCCGGTTGAGAGATCCAGATAATGGAATAATCCCCTGAAGGTATTATGATTGCAATGGTCGCTGCGGGCCTGGGATACATACTCCAATTCCACGTCAGTGGGCAGGGTCAGCCCAACGGATTTTCTTGCTTCAAGGATTTCAGCTTTCTGGAAATAGGCCTGAATAACGGCCATATCCCCTTTCGGTAAGGACCAGGACCTTTCCCGGTTAAGCCGGGAAAATTCTTCCAGTGAATCAATGGGTATGACAGATACTGTCGGTTGATGATATAATTGCACTTTTGGGATGGGAGTCCCTATCCCTGAGGTCCCATCCCATTCCGATTTGGAAAAAACTTTCCATTGTTGAATCAGGTCATTGGCCAAAAGTTCCCGGGCAATTTTTTCCAGGGCCTCTTTTCTTATTCGCGGGGCCTTGATCTGATATTGCCTGGAAGTGTAAACGGCCTCACCCGGCGGAAGCTTTATCTCCAGGAAGGCTTCTATAGCCTCGACGGCCGTGCTCCCGGCGTTATCCTTCACGCCGGGCAGAAAACCCACCCAGATAAGCCAGTCGAAATCAAGGGCCAGGGGCTGGAACGAAGAAATCTGGGTCACCGGGTTGGTAAAGATTTCATTCCGGATGGCCTCCAGTTGTTCCCGGGGTAAGGTCGTATCAAAAGTCAGGACTTGGATGGTCCGAACCTCTTGCACTTTAATCCCCAGATATTCCCGGGCCTTCTTTTTGAGCGTTTCTCCCTCGGGGTCCCTTATCTCGGATTTAAGCATAATCTCTAATCGTTGGGGCATGAGTTTTCCTATCTTTGGCGGCGGTCTTTAATACGAAAATAACCCTGGAATAGCTCCAGGCTCATTTGATCTCCGTCATGCCGGACATGATTCGGCATCCAGGGGTTTTCGGGCTTTCTTTTAACCTGGATCCCGGCTTTCGCCGGAATGACACCCTATTGCACGTTTGAGCAACATTTTCATGATTCGTGGCGTCCCCAAAGGGAGGGCATGAGGTTAAGTCTAACATGATCAAAAAATAATAAAAGGGGAACCCATTTGTCAAATTAATAATTTTTATTATACATGATTACGCAACTTCAGCTCGAGGGGATGAGGTTCCAGATACCACTGGTCTTTTAAATAAGGTTGATCGTATTGACGCACATAATGACGGAGAAGAGTCACCGGCACGATAAGTGGGATCAGCCTCTGTTTAAAGTGATCGATAACTTCGAGCAATTCCTGCTTTTCATCCGCGGATAGATCTTTTTTAAAGAAACCCATCATATGCGTGAGCACATCAGTATGTTTTTTGAGGGTAGTTTTGATGCGCAGTGCTTCCAAGAACAGGGCCTGATAGGCAGTAAATCTTTCCTTTAAAGACAAATCATCCGAACAGGCGACCAATTGCCCCATTTGTTGGTAATGTTTTCGGCTATGGGATAAAATTAAAAATTTATGGTTGGTATGGAAATTAATAAGGGAATTCAAACCGGATTTTTGAGTCGCAACCTCCCGCCAGCGTTTTAAGGCAAAAATCCGTTCGATAAAATTTTCCCGCTGCCGGGGATCATGAAGGCGTCTCTCCTCTTCCGCCGGTATTAACGGGAACCGGGCCATAAATTCCCGGGCAAAGATCCCTACCCCTGTTTTGACCGGTTCCCCTTTATCTTTATAAACCTTCACGCCTTCCATGCCGCTGCTGGGAGAGCCGCTTTTAAAGATAAACCCGCAAAGCCCTTCCTTTTCCAATTCGGCGATCCGCCTTCCGGCCCAGTTCTTCATCCTTTTGGTAATATCTGTTTTAGTGCGGATCGTCACTAAACGGGGGTCAGCCGGATTTCCCTCAAGACGCAGGGCCTCCCGGGGAACCCCCAGGCCGCATTCCACCTCCGGACAGACCGGGAAAAACTCGACATAATTACCCAAGGTGTCAGTAATAAAGCGGTCCCACTTGTGGCCTCCGTCATAGCGCACGTTTTCCCCTAACAGGCAGCGGCTGATTCCGATTTTTATTTTGTCTTCCATTGGAGAAAGCCCGGTAAGGAACATAACATTTGTAGTTGAATTCTTATACTTTGCTGTAAGAGGAGTTGTCGCCTGGGCAGGCCAGAGGGCCCAATTATCTTGACATCGCCGGTCCCGGCTCATCCAATAGATTAGCGGGCCATCCCCCAGGGGGCCTTTTTAAAAAAACATACCCGCTCCGGATGCCATAAAAAATTACCTCCTCTGCCATCGGCCTTCTCTTTGTCTGCTTATCAGTTCAGGACCCTTCAGAATAGGTTTTCCGATTGTCCTGCTGATGGCCTTCAAGAGATTAGGATAGAGCAGGCAATGGATGGGTTCCAGCGCGTACCAGTATAGGATGCCGGCCAATCCCCGGGGGAGAAAGCGGGACTTTTGTTCCAGCTCGCTGGTCCCATCCGGAAGGGGTTTTATTTTGAATTCCAGAAGGGCTTCGCCGGGGAGCTTCATTTCACCTACCAACATGAGGTGATAGGGGGGAGTGATTTCCAGTACGCGCCAAAAATCCAGGACATCCCCGGATCGCAATTCGGTAGGATGGCGCCTGCCTCCTCTGAATCCGGTGCCCCCGATGAGGCGGTCAAACCAGCCTTTGATTTTCCAGAGGCTTTGGCCGAAATACCAACCGGTTCTTCCGCCTAACTGCACGATGGGTTTCCATATTTCCTCCGGGGTAGCCTGCAACTTGATTCGGTAACCCAATTCCAGGATGGTTCCTCCGGCATAGTGGGTATCTCCGCAATAAATCCACTCCTGGGGAATGTTGGCGCTGGCATCCATCCAACAGGTGTCTAACCGTTCCTGCTCAATCTTTTCCATTGCCAATCGAATGGTTTGGCGGCAATCCAACAAATCCTGGGGTATAATATCCCGGATGCGGTTATCATGGCAGATCACCGGGTTGCTCAGGCCTTCGGCTAAAGGGCGGGCAATGGAAGAGGGAACCGGGGTAATAAGGTGGATCCAGTAAGAACTGAAACGGGGGCTTAGGAAAGGGAGCGGGATAATCCATCGCCTGGGGAGCCTGGCTTCTTCGGCATAGATTTTAAAAAGCTTTCGATAGGAAACGACCTCGGGACCGCCGATATCAAAAATTTGTCCTAAAACCTCATCATGTTCCAGGCAGCCCTGCAAATAGGTAAGGACATTCCGAATGCCTATGGGTTGGACGGGGGTATCCACCCACCGGGGGGCCAGCAGAATGGGCAGACGATCAGCCAGATAACGGAGGATTTCGAAAGAAGCACTCCCGGCGCCAAGGATCATGGCCGCCCGTAAAAAAGTGGTCGGGACAGAGCCGGATTGTAATATCCGGGCCACCTCCTGCCGGGAACGCAGGTGTTTGCTGAGGTGCTGATCGTCCTGGCCGCCCAAACCACCCAAATAGATGATTCTGTTTAACCCGGCTTTGGCTGCGGCCTCGGCCATGTTCCGGGCCCCCTGACGGTCCGTTTCCGTATATCCCTTGGGATCGGCAACCATGGAGTGGACCAGATAAAAAGCGGCCCAACACCCATCAAGGGCTTTAAAAAGAGATTCTTTATCCAGGACATTACCGGCAGCCAGTTCAACAGCAGGGTGGGAGCTCCAGGGACGCCCTTTTAATTTGGCCACTGAACGTCCCAGGGCACGCACCCGATAACCGGCGTTTAAGAGCTTGGGAACCAGTCTTCCCCCCACATATCCAGTTGCCCCGGTTACCAGAATGGGTTTTGTCGTCATCAAATTCCTTGCCAGTGGTTAAGAACCCACATCAAGACAGAAGCAAAACTGACCCAGGCCAGGTAGGGAAAAGGCAATATTCCCGCCCATAAGCGGATTGGATATATGAAAACCAAAAGAAGCATGAAATTTCATGATCAGCTATTACTTTTTTAAGTAATTATAACACAATCCCCTTACTCCTCAACAATACTTTCTCTGAGGGCCTGGAGGGAAAAGATTGGAACGGGCATACAGATCTCTTTTTCAGGATAATACATACAGCGATAGGAGATTCCTTGGTTACCCTGCCTGGCCATGACCTCCCACCCCCGTGTTAGATAAGGGCAGGCATCATTAAAACAGATATACATAAACTCATTTTCCCATTCAGTGAAAGGACCCTGGGGGACCTCCCATTTTTTCATTTTTTCCCCACAATAGGGACATTCCAAGGTGTTTTTTATGTTTTTTATTTTCTCTTTCATTTCTTTTTCCTCTTCTTTACTTTTTTTGACCATGATCAACCTTTTGGCTGGTTTTGGGGGGCATTCCTTCCGTTTGTTTTTCGGCGTACAGAGCATAAACAGGATCCCCTGGAATTCCCCACCGAAATACATGTTCGACGCCTTGGGTAAACTGTCCTTGGAGACCGATACCTGGGGTGGGCGGAAATGCCCTCAGCCGTTTGAAGTAATCTCTCGAATGCAGTATTGAGGCTACCGGCAGCTGTGCAGTCTGACTGGGATCAGCGGAATACATTGGAACGAGCTGTTATCAGGGGATTGTCCCGGAAAGAGCATCGAAACATACCGTCCATGGGGTGGATGAAAAGATGCCCGGTTGACTTCTTGAAAGACCTCTACGGGTATAGACCAGATAATCGACCGAAACGGTATTCGGAACAGGTATCGAAAGCTATTATCAGCAGATGAGGCATATGCGTATTATGTTTCAGGTATGGTATTTTGGGCAACATTCACGGTTAAATATATTTTCATTGTGGTGGATTGAATTTATTTCCCCTACAGCCAACATTGTCCAACATTAAGATTCAAACCTAATACATATTGGGGATACCCATGAAAATGCCGGATGCGGCACTTTAAGTTTTAGACCATGATCAACCTTTTGGCCTGTATTTGGGGGCATTCCTTCCGTTTGTTTTTCGGCGTCAGGGCATAACAGGAATCGCCCTGGCTGACAAGACGATCCCTTGGTCGTAAACCCCCTTTGGAGACCCATACCTGGGGTGGGTGGAACCCTCCGGCAGTTTGAAGTAATCTCTTACCAAGATGGTTCTTCGGAACACCTGCTCCTAACTTGTTTTCTTAAACTGGTTTCCATTATTATCCTTCGTTACTAACTCCTTAAAAAAAACCGGGCATACTTCTTCGGAAGTAAACCCGGCTCTTGGCCCTAGATGATGGGCGGGTTAACAAAGATTTTTTATATAAATATAAGTCGTGATTCGATTTTGTCAACCAACCCGGAAAAAGAGGGATATCGGGAAAAGAGGCAAATATAGTTGAATATTATTAGAAAATTTCATAAGATGGCCATAAATTATCATAAAAAAGGGAAAACATCCCGAGCTGGAATCCTTTGCCAGATCTCGGGAAAGTGCTTTACTTAAAATAACCATTGAAAAATTTGTCGTCATCAGTCAATTCCAGGAAGTAGAAGACCTTCAAATGTCTCAGGATTTTATAGAAAAGTTTACAGAAAGAAAAAAAATTGGTATCTTAAATTTTCCTGAAACAGGTTTAAAGAACCTTATCGTAAAAAAAGAGTAAAGAAGAGCGAAAACAAAATGTCGTCTGAAAATATAAAAATTGTTGGGATACGGTTTCAAAATTCCGGCTCGATCTATGATTTTGACTGCGGCCACTTTGTATTGAATTACGGAGACCTGGTCATTGTTAAGACCGAACAGGGTACGGGTTTGGGAAAGGTCGTCCGAGGCCCCCGAAAGGTTGACCGGGTCCCCGAAGGGAAAGAAATTAAAAAAATATTCCGCATGGCCAACGAAGCCGATTTGGAACTGCACCGAAAGTTCCAGGAAAAGGAGAAGGAAGCCTTTGCCTATTGTTCGGATCGAATTCGGGAAAGAAATCTGGTCATGAAATTGGTGAAAGTTGAATGTTTTTTTGACGGAAGTAAGATCGTCTTTTTTTTCACGGCGGAAGGGCGGATCGACTTTCGGGAGCTGGTTAAAGACCTGGTCCATCGCTTTCATACCCGAATTGAAATGCGCCAGATCGGGGTCAGAAATGAAGCTAAAATGCTGGGAGGCCTGGGACACTGCGGCCGGGAGGTTTGTTGTTCCAACTTTCTTCCTGATTTTGCCACGGTTTCCGTCAAGATGGCCAAGGAACAAAATCTGCCTTTAAACCCAGTAAAAATTTCAGGTCTCTGCGGCCGGTTGATGTGCTGTCTGACCTATGAGTTTGACACTTACCAGGAATTAAAAAAAGACTTTCCCAGGTGCGGAAAGACTATTACGAGTCCCCTGGGTCCGGTTAAGGTCTTAAGGCAAAATAT
The DNA here is from genome assembly GCA_963790475.1 of uncultured delta proteobacterium. Lineage (GTDB taxonomy): Bacteria > Desulfobacterota > RBG-13-43-22 > RBG-13-43-22 > RBG-13-43-22 > RBG-13-43-22. Next base: position 627,520 of record CAWBOS010000006.1, read on the forward strand.
TCTGGAAGGGACTGTAGTGGTTGAAACCCAGGACCGGGAAGAGAAATGCCTCAAGGTGAGTGAATTATCCTTAGAGCCGGGGGAGCTAAAAAAAGAAAAGGAATAGAGCCATTTTGGAAAAAACGTTTTATGTGACCACCCCAATTTATTACGTCAACGCCGAACCGCACATCGGGCATGCCTACAGCACCATTGTGGCCGACACCTTGAAACGGGTTTATCAATGTCTGGGATATTCCACCCGTTTTCAGACCGGAACCGATGAACATGGAGAGAAGGTGGTCCAGGCCGCTCAAAAAGAGGGGCTGCAGCCGAAACCGTATGCCGATCGAATCAGCGGGCTTTTTCGCCAAACCTGGCCTGAATTAGATATTCATCCCGACCGATTTATCAGGACCACCGACGCCGATCATATCCGGGTGGTGACCCATCTTTTAAACAAGGTTTATGAAAGCGGGGATATTTATTTCAGCGAATATGAGGGCCTATACTGTGTGGGTTGTGAACGTTTTTATACCGACCGGGAGCTGGTGGAGGACTTATGTCCGGACCATCAAACCAGGCCCACCCTGGTCAAGGAGGCCAATTATTTTTTTCGAATGAGCGCCTATCAGGACTGGCTGATCGATCATATCAAAAAGAATCCTGATTTTATCCGACCGGAACGGTATCGGAATGAGGCCCTTTCATTTTTGAACGAGCCCCTCGAAGACCTGTGCATTTCCCGACCCAAATCGCGGCTGACCTGGGGGATCCCCCTGCCTTTTGATGCCGATTATGTAACCTATGTCTGGTTTGATGCCCTGATCAATTACCTCTCCGGTCTTGATTATCCGGATGGGAGCCTGTTTCCCCGATTCTGGCCGTCCGTTCAGCATATCATTGCCAAGGACATATTGAAACCCCACGGAATTTATTGGCCCACCATTCTCAAGGCCGCCGGGGTTGAACCCTATCAGCACTTGAATGTTCACGGTTATTGGAACATTGACCAAGCCAAGATCTCCAAGTCCCTGGGTAATGTTATCCGACCCAAAGATTTAACCGACCGCTTCGGAACCGACGCGGTTCGATATTTTTTCATGAGGGAAATGGTTTTCGGTTTGGATGCCCATTTCAGTGAAGAGGCCATGATCCAGCGGATCAATGCCGATCTGGCCAACAACCTCGGGAATTGTTTCAGCCGCAGCCTGACCATGATTGAAAAATATTGCGGCGGGACGGTCCCCGAAGCAGAAGAAGCTGGGCCGGCCGAAGAAGAGCTGAAGAATCTCACCCAACAAGTGGGGGAAATAGTCGAACTGGAAACTCAAAGACTTGCTTTCCATAAGGCTTTGATGGCCCTTTGGGAATTAAGTGATGAAATCAATAAATATATCGACACCCAGGCCCCTTGGGTATTGGCCAAAGACCCGGGGAAAAAGCCGAGGCTGATGACTGTCTTGTATACCCTGGCCGAAACTCTGCGGCAGATTGCCCTGCTCCTTTTCCCCTTTATGCCTCGAACCTCAATCCAGATGAGACAGCAATTAGGTTTGGGGATAAAGGAAGATGCCCCTATCTGGGCCGAGGCAATGATCTGGGGAGGGTTTCCTGCCGGAACTCCGATTCAAAAAGGCCAGGCCCTTTTCCCTCGTATAGAAAAGGAGAAACACAAACCGGAATCAACTTCCCCAAGCCAAAAAACAGCGGGGGTTTTAAACCCGGTGACTCTATCTTTTGAAGAATTCCAAAAATGGGATTTACGGGTGGCCAGAATTCTCACTGCCGAAAGGGTGCCCAAATCGAAGAAGCTTATAAAACTGGAAGTGGATCTTGGTGAAAAAAGGACTTTAGTTGCCGGTATCGGGCAGGATTACAATCCGGAAGATTTGCCGGGCAAGCAAATCGTCGTAGTGGCCAACCTGGAACCAACCAGGCTCATGGGAGTGGAATCCCGAGCCATGCTCCTGGCGGCCCGGGATGAAAAGGGGTTAAAGCTGATCGTGCCCGAAGGGAAAATACTCCCAGGGACCAGAGTTAAATAAGAGACCTTTGAAAAATGCCCACTTTGCCCAATCTCTGTGTCAGGCTCAAATTTCAATCCTCGAAATATTAAATATATTCCTGCGCTAGAAATTTTCGCCTTCCTTGACCTTGACCAAAATTAAACATTTTTTCAAGAAAAAATAGCGAAGATCGGCATTAAAAACTATGTTGGGGTTCAAGGGGAGTCCAGTCCGGCTCCCGGATGAAATCCCGGCGTATAGGCGGTGCTGCTTCCCGCGCTGTCTTCAATCTTGGAGTAATACCAAGCCACACCGCCAAGAACATATGGAGAAAAACTTGCCCCGGGCATCAAATAGAAAAGGGCTGAGACCTGCAGTGGATAACTGGTGATCTTTCGGTTGTTCGGATAAGATTCACTTGGTCGATAGTCCAAGGTCCCTTCCAGGGACATTGCCGGGAAGAGCTTCCATCGAACCTGCGCCCCTCCATACAGGATCATACTATCGGCATCGTTAGATTTGTAGAGGCCTCCCCGCACCCCCCGTCCGAATTTCCCGCTGTCGGCCTATCCTGTTCGCCAAATAAACGAAGGATTCTTGTGATCGATTTTCAATGATGACGGAAAAATTAGTTTTCGAGAGGCAGGGAATAGGCGCCATCGTCCGAATTGATTATTTGTTTGAGCGATGATAAGGTAAGTCATTATGGATTTGAACGAATGGGAAGAGAAAATATCCCTATGTGTTAAATGCGGTAGTTGTCTGTCTGTTTGTCCTGTTTATCTGGAAACGGGAAAGGAAACCTTAGTGGCTCGCGGTAAATTGGCCCTCCTTTCCGGATATTTCTCTGACTCCTTGCCGGCCGATAAAAGGATATTTGAATTGTTAAGCAACTGTCTGCTCTGCGGGGCCTGCTCTGAAAATTGCCCCAGTGGAGTGATGGCTCATGACCTGATTCAACAAGGCCGGAGTTTATTGATCGAAAAGGTAGGCGCGGCCAAATGGAAAAGAATACTGGCCAGGGAAATTTTACCCTTTCCGGATCGTCTCAAAATCCTTCGGAAAGGACAGAATCTGTTGTTCAAAAAAGTCCCGGAGGAAAGAGGGTTAAAACTGCGATTTTCTTCCCACCCGAAGACCTGGCCGGTGCTGGCCCATCCATTTCTCCTGGATCGAAGGCCCCTCCCGATCCATCCAGGTCCGGTCTCATCGTTTAATATTGGCTATTTTGTAGGTTGTACAACCAACTACCTTTACCCGGAAATTGGAGAGGCTGCTTTGAAACTCATCAGCCCCATGGGTAAGGCGAACCTTCCGGCGGGCCAAACCTGTTGCGGACTTCCTGCTTTCAGTCTGGGGGATATCAAAACGGCCAGGGACCTGGCCCGAAAAAATGTCCTGGCCTTCAGCGAGGGTCACCTGGATGTTGTTGTAGCGGCCTGTTCTTCCTGTGCCGCTCATATCAAGCTGGTTTATCCTCAGTTGCTGGCCGATGATGCGGTCCTGATGCCTAAAGTCCAAGACTTTGTTCAAAAAGTAGAGGAGTTAAGTCAATTTCTTGTTAAGCAAGATGTCAGCCTCATTCCTCCCTCTGCGACGGAGCCGCAAACCGTTGCCTTCCATGACCCCTGTCACGCCAAAAGGAAGCTTAAAATAACCAATGAGCCCCGAAAGCTTTTAAGTTCCATTCCCGGGTTGTCTCTGGTGGAACTGGAAGGCAACCGTTGCTGCGGCCACGGGGGGTTATTCAATCTCAGTCATCCGGACCTTTCCCAAAAGATCCTGGAGCATCCCTTAACCGATCTGGACCGGTCCAGGGCGGAGGTGATCACCACTTCCTGCATGGCCTGTTTAATGCAGTTTAAATTAGGGGTTCAGCGGACCGGGAGGAGGGTCAGGGTCAAGCACTGGGTGGAGTTGATGGTTTAATCTAAAAGTTTTTGGTTACGAGTTGCCTGTTGCGGGTTATGGTTTTCTGGAAAAAATATTTTGCTTTTTAATCTAATTACCCACAACCGTCCCGGTGTTTATGTTTGGGATAAATTTTCGGATTATCGAGCATAAAAAAAATCTAAAAAGTTAGAGGTGATGCTTCATGTCTGCTAAGCAAGTTTCACGTGTAATTATTGAAGAAGTTGGTACTAATCTCAGAGATGCGGTCGAAAAGATTATGATGACCCTTGCGCCTCGAACCTTCGCCGGGGCTAAGGTCCTTATTAAACCCAATATGGTGGGGCCATCGGTTCCGGAGCTGGGCCATACGACCCATCCGGAACTGGTACGGGAGGTGGTCCGTTCCTGCCTTGATCGGAATGGAAAGGTATCGGTCGGCGACAACCCCGGAGGCATTAACCGCAGCTCCCGCAATGTGGCCAGGATTACCGGCATCCTGGAGGCCTCGGAAGGATGTTTTTCCCCCCTGTCGAACGGGGTAGTGGAAAAGACCGGTAAAGAGACTGGATTTCAATTGATCATTTCCAGGGCCATCCTTGAGGCCGACTATATAATCAGTTTGCCTGTTTTTAAAACCCATTCGGGGATGATGATCTCCGGGGCTTTAAAAAACGTATATGGCTATGTGGCCGGGGCCTGTAAGGCCCGACTGCATGTGCAGGCCCGGGATGCGGTAACCTTTGCCAAAACCCTGTGTGATGTTTTTCAGGTGCGGCCACCGGATCTGCATATCCTGGATGCCATCACGGCTATTGAAGGCAACGGTCCCTGTCACGGCGGACAGCTGCGGGAAGTGGGAAAACTCCTGGCCTCTACGGATGCGCTGGCCCTGGATGCCGTCATGGCCCGTATGATGGGGGTGGACCCGGCCCTGTTGCCCGTGCAGAAAGAAGCGTTGGCCCGTGGATTGGGTGTCTTGCAGGAGGATAAAATAGAAATTGTCGGGGAGATGGTACCCATCCCCGATTTCAAGATGCCGGTGACCTTTTATGCCTCCCGCTTGGATGAGAAGGCGCGGGCTGAATTTAGAAGGCTGTATCCGTCCCGAATGATGGAGACCCGAATCGAAATAAAGCCGGAAAGAAATGAGGAAAAATGCGTTTTATGCGGTGATTGTGCCCTCAACTGTCCGGCAGAGGCCATGACCCTGGAACCGGAATTTCAGATCAGCGATGCCTGTATCGCCTGTTATTGTTGTGTCGAGCTGTGTCCTGAGGGGGCCATGGAGGTTCCGGATGTCGAGGTCTTTCGACATTATTAACCGATAACTAAAGGCAGAACAGAAGATTAGAGAGGCTATGGAGAAGTTCGGATCAAACCGGTGACGTGCTCAAGGATGAAGAAGGGACGCAGACCATGTCTCATCTCGGGAAAAACATGGTCTGGTTACTGAAGAAACATGGACGAGGTCTTCTAATACCTGAGTAAGGATAGGGTGGGACTTGAAATATAAAGAAATGCCCAACAATGTTCCCCTTCAATATTCTGTGCCCAACTCTTTCTACAAAGGTTGAACAATGATGGAACAGAAAACGGATGAATACCGTTTGCTATATTGTTTGATTCAAATTGGATATTAGAAGACTTCAGGAAGCTACTTGCGTTCAACCGACCAAAGGGTTTCGGACCGTTAGTTCGGGAAAGCGGCTGAAATCCCTGTCGGCTGACCACAACTCACTTACCCCGTGGTGCTGACACAAGGCCGCTATTCGGGCATCGTGGATGAGAGGTCCGGAAACCTTTCCGGTCAGAATGGTGGACCGAAGCTGCGGCCAATAGTCGGCTGATTCTGAGATTAAAACCAGACTCGGGGATTCAAGCCAGGCTTCCACTTGGGCAATGGCCTTTTCCAGAGGTGTCGGCGGATTAAAGATTCGAGGATGGGTCACGATAGAAAGGAATTCATGGAGGCATGGCCAGGGGATCGTCCAGGGGGTACGACCTTCGGCCAGTTCAGCTATGCGGGTATAAGACGCCTCATGCCAGAGCGAATCTTCACGATGGGCGTAAACTAACAGGTTGGTGTCAATGGCGATCAACCGCCCCGTCCTTCATAGCTTTTTTCGCGGATTTGTTCCCAGGATGCCTCCTTAAGGTCGGGGTGCAAGCCCTGGCCTTTGAAAGTGGCTTTCCGGAGACGGAAGCGGTTACGTCGTTTCCGCTCCGATATGATCCGCCGAAGCCCTTCTTGAATAAGGGCTTTCATCGTGGTCTGTTCCCGGTGGGCCAAGGCGCGCACCTCTTCAAAAAGGCTGTCTGGTATCTGTACGGTTGTTTTCATATGGTTAGCCATATCATAAAATATGGTAATATATCAAGCGATAGCGGACGCCCTTCCCATTTACATTTTTAAAAGAAGATACTCTCCCTACTCATACCTCAAGGCATCAATGGGATTCAGGCGGGAGGCCTTGTGGGCCGGGTAATAGCCGAAGAAAATTCCCACAGCGGCGGCAAAGAAAAAAGAGATAAGTAGTGCCAAGACAGAGATCACCACATTCCATCCCGTGAATTTTGAAGTCAGCTCGGCTCCCAGCACACCAAGCCCGATCCCGATCAGCCCACCTACCAGGCTTAGGACTACAGATTCAGTTAAGAATTGAAAGAGGATATCGATTCCGCGGGCGCCGACAGCCATGCGGATGCCGATTTCCCTGGTCCGTTCGGTGACCGAAACCAGCATGATATTCATAATGCCTATTCCCCCGACCAGTAAGGAAACCAAAGCAATAGAACCCAAAAGCAGAGACATGACCTTGGCCGACTGCTCAGCCGTGGCCATGATTTCGGTCAGGTTCCTAACCGTAAAATCGGGGAGTTGACCGGCCTGCGGCCTATGCCGCTGGGTTAAAAGGTCATTGACCTGTTTTTCGGCCGCGGCCATCTGGCTTAGATCGTTGGCCTGAGCCATGATCATCCGGACCCGGTTGGGAAGTTGGCTTCCAAAGACCCTTTTTTGGGCGGTGCTCAAAGGAATATAAATAACATCGTCCTGGTCTGTCCCATAGGAAGATTGCCCTTTTTCAGAAAGGACACCTATGACGGTAAAAGGTATTTTTTTGACGCGTATAATCTGCCCCAGAGGGTCATCCGATCCGAAGAGGTTTTCGACAATAGACTGGCCGATTATGGCCACCTTTACCGCCCCGGACGTTTCCTGATCAGAAAAATTTCGTCCCTTGGCCAAAGGCCATTCCCGGATATCAAAATAGGATGGAAGGGTTCCGGTCACAGTGGTATTCCAGTTTTGGTTTCCGTAAACGATCTGGGTCACCCCGCCCCAGAAAGGGGCGACGGTCTTGATGGCCGGGCATTCCTCTTTGATGGCTTTGGCATCATCGGAGGTCAGGGAAGAGGCGCTGCCTCCCCCCATCCGGGCCCCACCGGCCGTGGTCGCCCCGGGAACGATCATTAAAAGATTGGAACCCATGCTGGCAATCTGCTGGGCGATCATTTCCCTGGCCCCGGCCCCGATGGCAACCATGACAATAACCGCCCCGACGCCGATAATGATCCCCAACATGGTCAGGAAGGAGCGCATCTTATTGATCTGCAGGGCCCGCAGGGCCACTTTGAGAGAGGAGATAGGTTTCATGTTTGGTCTGTCTTCCTGGGTTGTTGTTGCCGATCCTGCAAAACCACCCCGTCCTTAAATAGGATGATTCGACGGGTGAAGGTGGAAATATCCGGTTCATGGGTGACCAGGATAATAGTGATTTTCTGCTCTTCATTGAGTTGGGTCAACAGCTGCATGATCTCCAGACTGGTCCTGGTATCCAAATTCCCGGTAGGTTCATCGGCCAGGAGGATGGAGGGGTGATTGACCAGGGCCCGGGCAATGGCCACCCTCTGCTGCTGACCCCCGGAAAGTTGATTGGGGTGATGGTCCTCTCGCCCGGAAAGCCCTACAGAGGCCAGGGCTTCCATGGCCAGGTGGTGGCGTTCCCGGGCAGGGGTGGCGCCGTAAATCAAGGGGAGTTCCACGTTTTCCAGGGCCGAGGTGCGGGCCAGAAGATTGAACCCCTGAAAGACAAAGCCGATTTTTTGATTGCGCAAATGGGCCAATTCATCCCGGTTCATGGATCCGATTTCATTCCCGCTCAGGAAATAGGAGCCTCGGGTGGGGACATCCAGACAGCCCAGGATATTCATGAAGGTTGATTTCCCGGATCCGGAAGATCCCATAATGGAAACAAATTCCCCGACCTCAATGGAAAGGGATACCCCGTTTAAGGCTGGAATTTCCATATCACCAACCGCATATATCTTGAACAGGTCTTTGACTTGGATCAGGGTTTCCATGGCCGGCTAAAAGCGCATCCCTCTCATGGGGTTAGCCGCGGGTTTGTCTTTATCATTTTTTAATGATTCGCTGATCACTGAATCCTTTTCCTTGAGTTGCCCTCTAAGGACCGTTATCTCGGTATTTTTCCCGTCGCTGCTGCCGGTCCGGACCAGAACCGGGCGAGGTTTTTTCTCAGGCTCAAGGATCCAGAGAACGCGTACATTTTTAGGAATACGACTCGGATCGATTTGAGGGGTTTTCCTTTTGGTTATTTCTGCCGCCATGGCCGGAGGCATGCGGAATTTCAATACCGAATTGGGAATCATCAGGACGTCGTCTCTTTTTTCGATAATGATATTGACATTGGCGGTCATGCCGGGTCTTAATTTCAACTCCGGATTTCGGACCCCCAGAACGACATCATAAGTAACCACGTTTTGCACCGTCGTCGGGGCATTGCGGATTTGAGAAACCTCAGCCTTAAAGGGATCCGTCGGAAAGGCATCAACCGTAAAGGTAGAAGACTGCCCCACTTTCACCTTGCCGATATCAGCTTCATCCACATTGGTATCGACTTGCATTTTCTCCAAGTCCTGGGCGATGGTGAAAAGAGTCGGGGCCTGGAGACTGGCGGCTACGGTCTGCCCCACATCGACATTACGGGCGACCACCGTACCGTTGACCGGAGATAGGATGGTCGTATAATTCAGGTTGATCCGAGCCGTCGACAAATTGGCCTTGGCCGAATCGATCTGGGCCCGGGAGGCCTTTACCTGAGCTACCGAGAGGTCGTATTTAAGTTGGGCCTGATCCAAATCGTTCTGGGAAACCAGTTGGTCCTTAAAAAGTCCTTTGTAACGGTTTAGGGTGCGCAGATTGTCGGCCAAAGAGGTCTCTTGGTTTTCCAGCATGGTCTGGGCATTTTTCAGGTCAGCTGCGGTTTGATCCACTTTGGCCTGGAAGAGGGCCGGATCGATCTGAGCGATAACCTGCCCTTTTCGAACCACCGAGTTGTAGTCGGCATAGAGCTTTTTTATAGCCCCTGAGACCTGGCTGCCCACTTGAACCAAGGTGACCGGATTGACTGTTCCTGTGGCGATGACCTGGGCGACAATATTCCCCCGAGTCACGATCTCTGTTTTGAACTGAGGGGTCTTATTCTTAGCGTTATAAGTGCGGTATCCGAAAAATGCCCCTGCCCCCAAAACCAGGACAATAGCTAAGACGATCAGGATTTTTTTCATAGGGCTTCCTTTTATAAGTTTACTAAGTTGGACCTTTGGTATAACAGAAAGTTAAAAGGACAGGAAGAAAAATAATAGGCTTTCCCCTAGCTGCCTTTATCCGTTCGATTGAACTGAAAAGCCGGGCTTCGGCGGAGGGCTCTTTCTGCCCAAGGGCAAAGATACGGTGAAAATACTTCCTTGAGGCTGGTTGTTCCGGAGAGATAAGCGTCCTTGGTGTAATTCTATTATCCTCTTTGAGATGGCTAGCCCAAGTCCCGAACCTTCTTTTTTTGTGGAATAAAAAGGGGCGAATATCTTCTCCTGAATTTCCGGCGGAATACCGCAGCCCAGGTCGGTCACCTCGATAATAACCTGTCCTTTCTGTCGCCGAGTGCGCACCAGGACCGGTTGTTCAGGACACGAAGCCTGAATGGCATTCAGGATCAAATTATGTAAGACCTGAGTAAGCCTGGTATGATCGGCCTGGATCGAAGGCAGGTCTCCTTCCAAATTGGAAACCAGCAGGATTTGATTTTGTTCCGCCCGGGGATGAATGGTTTTCAGGACCTCTTGAATCAAATGATTGATGTCCACAAGAGAAAAATCGGCATCGATCGGCCGGGAAAAATGAATCATGTCTTGGAGCATGATCTCGATTCGCTGACATTCCCGGTTGATAACCGCTAATCGTTCCCTATTGGGATCTTCGGGATTGGTTTTTCGCAGGAGCCTTTGGACATAAGCTCCGATAGTGATGACTGGGTTTTTTAATTCATGGGCTATCGAGGCCGCGGCTTCTCCGAGTACGGCCAGGTGTTCCTGATCCTGCCGCAGTTGGGCTTCGAGTCTCTCCCGATCGACCAATAAACCGATCAGGATCCCGAAGGCAAAAAAGAGGACGACCTCATCCACATGCCCATCGTGGCGAGAACCGGGGAACCAATCCACCCAGTGAGGAATAAACAAACAAGTCACTACGACGGCGGCCAGAACGCCCCCTCTGAAACCGAAGAGAAGACCGCTCAATACAATAGGCAGGTAATAGAGACGATGGAGGATCTCCGGAGGCACACGGGTAGGTATCCAGCCCTGATCCAGAAAAAAAATAACAACCAGTAAAAAAAGGATAGGAAGGATCTTCCAATATAAGGGAATGAACTTATAGCGGGTCCAGAGGGAATAGAACGCACTTTTCTTATATTGGGATATCATGAGTTCATGACCATTTTTAGAAAGGTGATTTTTACCCATTGTATGACTTCTCTAATTTTATTTTTCGCCTATGAGCCTGCCGCTAAAATCTCTCTTAATTCCTCTCCTTCGATCACCTCTTTTTCAAGGAGACGTTGGGCCAGGGTGGCCAGCTGGCTTAAATGCTCTTTTAATATTCGATCGGCTATCCCCTGGGCCTGTTCGATTATCTTTCTCACTTCCTGATCGATGGATCGGGAAGTTTCCTCGCTGATGGAGCGGCCGGTATCATATCCCAGGCCGGTTTCCAGAAACAAAGGCCGACGCTCTTTCTCAAATGTGACGACACCCAAATCACTCATTCCATATTCCCGAACCATGCGTTCGGCAATATCCGTGGCCCGCAAAAGGTCGTTCTGGGCCCCAGTGGAAATTTCCTTAAAATGAAGTTCTTCGGCCATCCGGCCTCCCAAAAGGACACCCATACGATCCAACAATTCTCCTTTGGTCATCAGGTAGCGGTCTTCGGTAGGTAGTTGTTGAGTATACCCCAAGGCCCCAATCCCTCTGGGGATGATGGAAACCTTATGGACCGGATCGGCATTCGGCAAAATTTCGGCCACAATGGCATGACCGGCTTCGTGGTAAGCCACGATCTCTTTTTCTTTTTCATTCATCCTGCGGTTCTTTTTTTCCAGGCCGGCAATCACCCGATCAATGGCATCATCGAAATCCTTCATGTCCACTTCTTTTTTATCTTTCCGGGCTGCCAGCAGTGCCGCTTCGTTGACAATGTTGGCCAGATCGGCCCCGACAAAACCCGGGGTTCGGGCGGCGATCACCTTAAGGTTGACTTCCGGTGCCAGAGTGACTCCCTTGCTGTGCACCTTAAGGATCGCCTCCCGGCCCAGGACATCGGGCTTATCGATCATCACATGCCGGTCGAAACGACCGGGGCGAAGCAAAGCCGGGTCAAGAATTTCAGGCCGGTTGGTGGCGGCCATGATTATGACCCCCTTTTCGGTGTTAAAGCCGTCCATCTCGACCAGAAGCTGGTTGAGCGTTTGCTCCCTTTCATCGTGCCCCCCCATAGGGTTAATCCCCCGGGCCTTGCCCAGGGCGTCCAATTCATCAACAAAGATGATACAAGGGGCCTTTTGCTGGGCCTGGGTAAAGAGGTCCCGGACCCTGGCCGCCCCCACACCGACAAACATCTCCACAAAATCAGAGCCGCTCATACTGAAAAAAGGGACCCCGGCCTCTCCGGCCACAGCTTTGGCCAGGAGCGTCTTGCCTGTTCCCGGAGCGCCCACCAATAAAACCCCTTTAGGAATCTTGCCGCCCAATCGCTGGAATTTTTGGGGAAATTTCAAAAATTCAATAACCTCTTTGAGTTCTTCCTTGGCCTCATCGATTCCAGCCACATCATCAAATTTGATATTAATATCTTTTTCCATATACACTTTGGCCTTGCTTTTTCCAATAGACATCAGGCCGCCGCTGACCCCCCCCATCCGTCGCATCAAAAAGCCCCAGACCACAACAAAAAAGCCAATCGGCAGAATCCAGTTGGTAAAAAATTTAACAAGTTTATTTTCCAATTTTCCGGTAAATTTTATCCCGGCCGATTCAAGGTCCTTGACCAGGTCCGGATCCTGCACTCGGGCGGTGAGAAACGGCCGGTCCCCTTTCCCTTTACCCAATTGTTTGATGGTTTCTGAAGACACCAGCCCTTCAATATCTGAAGCCCTTACTTTGCCGGAGATCAGGTCTTCATAGATAACAATGTCCGACAATTTATTGGACTTCAATAATTTTTTAAATTCATTATAGGGAATTTGACCTACTTGGTCGGACAGAAAGTAAGTCTGGAAGGCCATCAGAATGATCATGGCCAGGACAAAATACCAGATTGAAAAATGGGTCTTTTTTTCTATGGGCATAAAAAGGGGGTCCTTTAGTTTGTTCGAAAATGGGGTTCAAGGGGTCAAGGACCCAAGTGAAAGGCGTGGAAGGTACAACCCTTGAATCCTCGAATCCTATTTTTCAACTGTTATATCAACGGGAGCGAAGCCAGTAATCAATAACTCTTCGCCCGATGACGGCGACAAAAAACCCTGTGACCAGGATGATAAGAATGGCCCATTCTATATTTTTAACAATCCGTTCACACGAATCTCCGACCCAATAGCCCAAGGTGGCAAAAAGAATGGCCCAGACGGTACAGCTGATCAATTGCAGGGAAACAAACTTGGTGATTTTCATATCCAGGATGCCGAAAGCCAGGGCGCTGGCCAACCGTAACCCGAAGACATACTGGGTAATGAACAGACTGGTGGTTTCATGACGGCGGATGAGGACCTCAGCCTGTTGTATCTTCCGTTGAAACTTAGGAAACCTGAACAAAATCCAGGGGGAGGCAGATTTTCCCAAGGAATAAAAGACCAAGTGACCCAGATAAGAGGCAAAAACGGAGGTGGCGATGACTTTCCAAAAGTTGAGATGCCCCTGATGGGAGAGCAAGCCGCCCAGAACCAAGGTGGTTTCTCCTTCAAAGAAAGTCCCGGCAAAAATAATCAAATAACCATATTCCTGGAAAAGGTAGACCAGTTGTAAGAATTTTACAGACACCCCAAGCCCTCTTTCATTTCCGGTCCCCCTCCAATGAAAAAAATTCCCAGGGTTTTGGGTAAAAAGATTTTATGAAAAAGCCTTCTCCGGTGTCCCGGCTTAGCGCTCCAGATAAATTCCCCGCTAATCGATAGATCCTTTTATCATAAAATATCCATCGGGGGCAAGTTAAGGTTGTTTCATAAAACAGCGAAACAGAAGATACTTGACACGGCTTGATATTTTTTACTAAAGTATTATATACTTGTAAAACACTTTTTTCATCCCAATGCAACAAGAAAGAGTCCATGTCCTCTAGGATATTAGTCACCGGCGCTGCCGGGTTTATCGGTTTCCATCTTTGTAGGCGTCTCCTGGCAGACGGGAATCAGGTGATCGGTCTGGATAATCTGAATGAATACTACGATGTCCGGTTGAAGCTGGATCGTCTGGGGCGGATTAAGGACCATGATCATTTTCATTTTTTTCAAATTGACCTCTCCGATCGAGAGGCGATCGCGCGCCTTTTCGCCGAGCAGGGATTTGATAAAGTGGTCAATCTGGCCGCTCAGGCCGGGGTACGTTATTCCCTGGTCAATCCCTACGCCTATGCCGAAACCAACCTCATGGGGTTTTTAAATATCCTGGAAGGGTGCCGGCATCACCGGATCAAGCACTTGGTCTTTGCCTCGTCCAGCTCGGTTTATGGGGCCAATACCCGGATGCCTTTTTCCGTACACGACAACGTGGATCACCCGGTTTCTTTATATGCGGCCACCAAGAAGGCCAACGAACTGATGGCCCATACTTATGCCAGTTTGTTTAAATTAGCTTGCACCGGTCTTCGGTTTTTCACGGTCTATGGTCCCTGGGGCCGGCCGGACATGGCCCTGTTCCTTTTTACCAGGGCTATCCTGGAGGGAAAGCCCATTGACGTTTTCAACTATGGTAAGATGCAGAGGGACTTCACTTACATTGACGACATCGTCGAAGGAGTGGTTCGGGTTTTGGACAAGATTCCTGAACCCAATTTGGAATGGAACGGCCGACAGCCGGATTCGGCCACCAGTTACGCCCCCTACCGAATATACAACATCGGGAATAACCACCCGGTTGAACTATTGTACTTTATCAAAGTCCTGGAACAATGTCTTGGGAAAAAAGCCCAAAAGAATCTTATATCCATTCAACCTGGCGATGTACCGGCCACCTATGCCGATGTAGAGGACCTGAAGAACGAAGTGGGGTTCAAACCGGCCACTCCCATTGAAAAGGGAATCCAGAACTTTGTGGATTGGTATCGGGAGTATTATCAGGTATAATAGGCTGAAGGATAAGTTTCTGGTGTCCGGCGACCATCATCATCCTTAACAATGCCGGTAACAGGAGATGATCCGGAAACGATTCGATTCTTTGTTGTTGGTTGTTTTCCTTTTTTTCTTAGGAGGAGAATCCGCTCTTTCTGAAGACTCACCTCCGTATGGACCCAAATCAAGGAGGCCTGCCATGACACAAGATATCAGAAAATCCATCATTGCCGGCAGTTGGTATCCCGGGACATCGGAAACCCTGCGTTCCCAGATCCAGGGTTTCATCAAAGCAGTTCCCGATAGGCCGGAAATAACCGGAGAACTGATCGCCCTGATCGTCCCTCATGCCGGCTATGTTTACTCAGGCGGGGTGGCTGCCCATGCCTATAAGCTCTTATTAACCCGACCTTTCCCCGAGGTCGTGATTATTGCCCCCAGCCACCGCCACCCTTTTAAAGGGGCCTCTATCGACCTGAAGACCGCCTATGAAACCCCTCTCGGCCTCATCCCGGTAGATCGGTTATCAGCCCAGTCCCTTTTCGAAAAAAGCTCGATTTTTAAATACGTCCCGCAAGGACATGATCAGGAACATTCCCTGGAAATACAGCTTCCTTTTTTGCAGGAAACTCTTGGGAAATTCTCAATGGTACCCATCATTCAAGGTTCCCAGGATCTGTCTACCTGTGAAGAAATGGCCCGGGCCTTGGCCGAGGTTCTCAAAGGGAAAAAAGTCCTGTTGGTCGCCAGCAGCGATCTATCCCATTTCCATCCTTACGAACAGGCGAAAGCTCTGGACAAGAAAGTCTTGAGACGGGTGGAGGCTTTTGATGAGCGGGGCTTAATGCAGGATATGATCCAGGATCAGGTGGAAGCCTGCGGTGGCGGGCCGATCGTTACGGTGATGAAAACAGCCCGACTCCTTTCTGCCGATCGGTCATTGGTATTGAACTATGCCAACTCCGGGGATGTCACCGGTGACCGCTCCGGGGTGGTGGGTTATATGTCGGCGGCTATTTTTAAATCAAGCCCGGAGAAGGGAAAAAACAAGGAAAATGGTTTTTCCAGGGAGGAAAAAGATTTTTTGCATCGGCTGGCCCGAGGAGCCATTGAACACCATCTCTTGGGCAGCCTTATGCCCACCCGTGAGGGGGAACCCCGAAGATTATCTGAAAAAAGGGGGGCTTTCGTAACCCTGAAGACCCACGGCCAGTTGCGGGGCTGTATCGGCCATATCCAGGCCCTAAAGCCCCTTTCACAAACCATTATCGATATGGCCCAAGCCGCCGCCTTTCAGGACCCGCGGTTTCCGCCCCTTTCCAAGCGGGAGCTCAAAGACCTGTCTATAGAAATCTCGGCCCTGACCCCATTACGTCAGATACAGGACACCAAGGAAATTCAGGTGGGAAAACATGGACTGTATATCGAACGGGGATTTAACTCCGGACTTCTCTTGCCCCAGGTGGCCACCGAATATGGCTGGAACACCCAAACCTTTTTGGAGCAGACCTGTCAGAAGGCCGGTCTCCCCAAGGATGCCTGGAAAGATAGCAAAACAAAAATCCAAATCTTTTCGGCCGAGATATTTTGATATGAAAATCCCTATTATTTGGGTCCAAAGACCGGCTGAGTCGGTGAAGGAGCCGCGGCGGGAGCGGGAGGAGACCTCTTCTTAGTTTTTTTGGTTCGAACAGGTTGGCTTTCGACTGCAGAAACGGCTGGGCTTACCTCTGCAGCGGGAGGCAACGATTTTTCCGTGAGGGCATTCAGAAATTCCTGGTCGGAAAAAAGCTTATCGATAAGGGAGGTCATGGAGTCACTGATGCTTTCATCATAATTAGTATCGCTAAGGCTTCGGCCTCTGTTTTTGCCGACACCGGCATAGGTGCGGCTGTAGTGGACACGCCCGTTTCTGTCTTTCACGTCGATCTTTAACTGGGTTTGGGAATCATAAGTGGACGTTTCTACGGTCCAGAATTTAATCAGGGTTCCAGAGATAGTTTTTGCTGCCGCTCCGGCACTATCCTCAACGGAAAATTTCTTCTGTCGAAACTCTCTGACCAGGACCGACCGGACAAAACCAGCGGGCTCATTAGAAGCCCTAATAGTAACTCTTTGATCCTTATCTTCCAGATTTTCTCCAATCGTTCTGGGATTGGACCGGGCATCTTGAATAGATTCAAAAAATATCCTGCTTGCCGGAACGTTTTTGGGATAAACTTTTACACTTTCTCTGGGTTTAAATTCAAGATCGACCGTCAGGCTGTCTGATTTGGCATAGAGTGTAAAAGGGATCAGCAAACAGAAAAGAAATACGTACATGGTGTTTTTCAATGGAAGACCTCTGTTATGTTGGCAATTCTAAGAATACTAATAAACTTCAAGAAAGGGAATCATTATTGGGCGAATTATAAAAGGGGTTCCCAATTTGGTCAAGGGAAAAACAGAGGGGATTTTTTTTGTTCAACCTCTTATAAAGAGATCTTAACTTCAGCAACGCGTAAAATCCAATGGAGGGATTCCAATTCATTTAGCCGAGCTTCTATTTAAAGCAGCCCGAGGTTATCCCCAAAAAGAGGGGGTTTGCTGTCATCAGGGGGTGTTCACTTATGAACAGTTTTCTCAAAGGGTCTTCCGACTGGCCCATTTTCTGAGAGACCGGGGTCTGGGGCCGGGCCGTCAGGTGGCGATTCTGCAATACAACTGTCATGTCTTCCTCGAATCCTACTTTGCCGCCGCCCTCATCGGTGCGGCTTTGGTCCCCCTCAATTATCGTCTTTCATCCAGGGAAATAGGCTATATTCTCAACGACTCTGAATCCGATTTGATCATTCTCCATTCGGATTTCTTCCCCAAAATAGAATCCCTAAAGAATCTTAAAGTCACGCCCTCCAATATCCTGGTGGTGAATCACGGTGACCGCACTCCCTTGCCAGGGTTGGATTACGAGACCGTCCTTAGGTTCTCCTTTCCGGAACCTGTCCTGGATTGGGGTCCGGGAGTTGAGACTACGGCCCAGATCTATTATACCAGCGGGACCACCGGCCGCCCCAAAGGGGTTATGCTCAGTCATAAAAATTGTCACCTTCATGCCCTGGGTACGATTGCCGAACTTCATTTGACGGATTCCGATGTCTGGCTGCATGTGGCCCCCCTCTTCCACTTGGCCGATGCCTGGGCCACCTGGGCCGTGACCTGGACCGGCGGCACTCATGTCCTGGTCAAGGAATTCGATCCTCTTGCGGTTCTGGATACGATGGTCCGAGAAAAGGTCACCCTGACCAATATGATTCCCACCATGCTCAACCAGTTGATCCATCACCCGGCTTTCCCGAACTATGCCTTTCCTCATCTTCGAGTCCTATTGAGCGGTGGAGCCCCGATTGCCCCGGAAGTGGTCCGAAAGATCATGCAAGGATTCGGTTGTGACTATATCCAAACCTATGGGATGACGGAGACCAGTCCTTTTCTGACCTTTTCCATATTGAAAGGGCATTTAAAAACCTTGCCGCTGGAAAAACAGTTTCAGTTCAAGGCCAGGACCGGCCGGGCCTTCATCGGGGTTTCCCTTAAAGTGGTGCGGGAAAACGGCGAAGAAGTCAGGCCGGACGACCAGGAGGTCGGAGAAATCATTGTTCAAGGGGATACCATTACCCAGGGATATTGGAAACTACCTGAAGAGACCCGGAAGGCTATCAAAAACGGATGGCTTTATACCGGAGATCTGGCCGTAATGGATGAGGAAGGGTATGTCAATATCGTGGACCGGAAGAAAGACATGATTGTCACCGGAGGCGAGAATGTCTATTCCACTGAGGTTGAAAATATTCTCTATCAAATTCCCCAGATACTGGAAACCGCGGTCTTCGGGATCCCGGATGAAAAATGGGGTGAAGCCGTCCATGCCGCTGTGGTTTTGAAAGAAGGGCAGCAGGTCTCGGAAGAAGAAATCATCCAGTTTTGTAAAATGAACCTGGCCCGGTATAAGGCCCCCAAGTCAATTTCTTTCCTCGCCCAATTGCCCCGGACCGGTTCCGGCAAGCTTTTCAAAAAAGGCCTTCGAGATCCTTTCTGGGAACAATTTGATAAAAAGGTCCAATAAATTAATCCGGATCGACATTGCCGTAAACAATTTTTCTCCTTCTCAAGGTGAGGGGGCACCCCTTTCTATTGATGAGGGACCGAGCCCAAAACCGAAATATCCAACCAGCGTTCCACCTCCTCAGCCGATTTAAAGGTGGGATCGATATATTCCAATACGAAAGCCAGACCCAATCCCAGAATCGCTCCGGCCAACATCCCGATAATTGTATTCAAAAACAGATCCGGTCTGACCGGGATGGTAGGGACATCGGCCTTGTCAATAAATTCGATATGAGCCAAGGGGTAGGCGTTCATGGCTTCGGAAAATCGGGTCTTCTCAATCTCGCGCAGGAGGTCACGGTATCCCTCTTCCTGCAGTTCAAAACTCCCCACCCGTTTTGAATATTCAAATTGTTTTTGAGCCAAAGTCGAATACCGGTCCAATATTTCCTTAAAGGTCTTAACGCGGGCTTCCAGGACCGCCATATCCACAGAACGTCCGTCGAGATCGGATTTAATTTCTGTGTTGAGAAGCTGTCGATGATGGTCGATCTCCTTCAGGATCATCCCATTTTCGGGAGAGCCCTCGGTATATTGAGACCGGAGAGCGGCCAATTGACTTTCCAGTTTGACCAGCTGGGTTTTTATGGACGACAAGACCGGATTCTCCCGGACCAATTTTTGAGGGACAAACCCTTTGCGGACCATCTCCCGAAGTCGATTTAAATAATCCTCGGCCTCTTTTAGGGCCATCCTGGCATTGAGATAATTGTTGTTATAGGTGATTAACTCAATATTGGCCCCTTGCTGTTTGACGGTGGAAATTAAAAAAGCTATTTCAGGTCCGGACAGGCCTTCGAAATTCTTCATCTGTTCTTCTGCCCGTCTCATTTTTTCCAATTGGGCCTGAGACTGCTTCTCCAAAAAATCAATGGTTTGTCGAGCGGTCTTTTCCTTCTGTTCCCGGGTGTAGGTCATACACTCCTGAGGCATCAGGTTGGCGGCTTCAGCCGCCCTAACCGGATTGCCGTCGGTAACCTGAATGATGAGGACATCTGAACTGCTCAAATCAAATCCCTCAGGTGAAAAGACCCGGATATTTTGCTGAAAAGATTTGATTTGCTTAGAGGATATCTCCTTTTGATCCGGGAACAACCGGATCAGGACCCGCCGGGCGACTTCATCACTTCGGAGAATTTCCGCTTGGGATTGAAGGAAGGTCATCCGCTCTGTTCGAAAATCGTAATAGGGCAGCCCCTGAAGGGGTGGGTTGATCTTCCGTTCTTTGACCAGGATTTTGGCGGAAGTTACATATTTCGGCGGGAGAAGCCAACTGGAAATAAAACCCAGCCCGGTCAAAGCCAAAAAAGTGAAGAGGATTACCAAGGATCGTGAAGAAAGAATCCTCAAAAAATCTCTAAAAAAAGACCTTCTCCTGTAGGGGCGAATCAAAGCAGAGCTCTCCATTTTAAGAACTTTCCCCTAGGACCCAGAATTATTTCCGTCTCTGATATCGAAAACGGGGAATATGTTGTTTCTTTTGATTGAAAACGACCCCCAAAAACGCCCGGTGACCGATGAACCTTTCCGCTGCCCGCCTAACGACTTCTTTCCGGGCAGCCCGGGCCTGGATGATCAGAACCGAGGCCTCCACCCAAGGGAGGATCATTTCCGCTTCAGGGCTTTCCAAAATGGGGGGGAGATCCAGCAGGATAAAATCAAACTCCGCTTTAAAAGCGTTCAATAATCCTTCCATCCCTTCAGAACCCAATAAAGGCAACGGCTGCTGAAGAGGCTGCCCGAAAGGAAGAATATAGAAATTTTTAATATCACTGATTCGAAGGGCATCTTCCCAGAGTATTTTACCCAGTAAGACGTCGGTTAACCCCGGAAGGGGGTCCAAATCGAACAGGGTATGGATTTCCGGATGCCGGGCATTCCCATCCAACAGCAATATATTCCCAGTGCAGATTTTGGCCAGAGCCAAAGACACATTGGAACAGACGGTGGTTGTGCCCTCACCGGACACCGAAGAAGTAAACAGAATAGCCCCTTTTTTCCCCTCCCCCATTTGCATTCTTATGTTGAGTGCAATAGAATCGATCTCTTTGGACCGCCATAATAAGTGCTCGGTTTCACCGGGGGGAAGAGCCTTTCTCGAAAAATAATTTCCTGGAACGGTATTCATCCTGACGGTAAAAGACCGCGGGGACGGCTTCTCCCCATCTAGTGGAAGGGTCCCATCCAAGGCCTTCCGGACCGCTTCTTCCACTGCCTGTTGCAGGTGTCGATCAATCCCCACCTTTTGTTCTCTGGCCTTTTTCAAGGCCTCTTCTTTGGTACTCAACGAGATGCTCCCCTGGGATTGACTCCGGACCCTTCCGGTTCCGGATACATCTTATTGAGCCTTTTCCTTGGCAGAAGGGGATCGGAGCGACTGTCTTTTTCCATTTCAGTCAAGGGAATTTTTATGGTATTGGCCGGGGAAGAGGTCTCGAAACCCTGATTCTCTTTTCTCCACTCCGTAAAAGCCGCCATAGAACCCAAACCTGCGACAGTGACCGCCAAGACTACCAGCAGGGCAATCAGGGCTCGTTTTGATTTTTCTGCCCGGCGGGAAAATTTTTCTTCCGAAACTGAACCTCCTCCCGGCTCGGGTTCTTCAAAAGAACCGGCCTTGAATTGAATTTCTTTGACTCCGGATGTCTGCACCCCCCTTCCCTGGTTCTCATTAATTTTCCCAGGAAACCTTTGCTTCCTTTCCTCGTTCAGTTCTTCTGCGGATCTGGTCCCTTCGATTTCCTTTTGAGCCCTCCTAACCAGAAAGGGATCTATGATCCAGGCTTCGGCCACATAGGCATGGATCAGACAGGAATCACACAAGAAATTGATTAGCCGAGGAATTCCCTTGCTGAATCGGTAAATGAGATCCATGGCTTCGGGGGTGAAGCGTAGGGACGGTTTAGGTTGGACCTTATTCAAACGGAACACCACATAGCCGTGGGTCTCCGCCCTGGTCAAAGGCCCCAGGTAGAAACTTCCGGCAACCCTTTGTCTGAGTTGGACCATATCCGGTCTTTCCATATTTCTCGCTAATCCCGGCTGGCCTACAAATACAATTTGGATCAATTTTTCCCGGGGGGTTTCCAGATTGGAAAGCATCCGTATCCCTTCCAGGACCGAAGGTTCCAAGTTTTGGGCTTCATCGACGATCAAGACTACCTTACGATTCTGACCATAAGCCTCAATCAAATAGTGTTTCAAGGCCTTCAGGAGGTCCCATTTTTGCTGCCCTGGAGATGATATCCCCAGTTCCTCGACCACTTCCCGTAAAAATTCACAAAAATCCAAATTGGTATGAATAATGTGGACGACGGTAATCTTTTGAGCATCCAAGCGATCGATAAGCGCCCGGCACAAGGTGGTCTTCCCTGTTCCCACCTCTCCGATGAGGACCGAGAACCCCTTCCCATCCAAAATATTAAACTCCAAATGGGCCAATCCTTCCCGGTGCCCGACGGAAAGATATAAAAACTCGGTATCAGGAGTTTCCGCGAAAGGTTTTTCCGAAAGCCCGAAATATTCTTGATACATTTTGCTCCTATTGTTTCGGAAATCGGTTTATAAGAAAGGGGAGTCCTCTAAGGTCATCGTCGACCCATCGGAAAGGGACAGGGAAAAGGCAAAGACGGCAATAAGCCGGAAAAGAAACGGCCGGGATAAGTTTAAAATCCTTTTCGAATTTCCTGCTCATCGTGACAAGGATTTTTTGATCATCTTTTCCTGTTCACCGCCGCTTCTGGACAGAAAATTAAAAATAGCCGCCCGGAAAATTTCCACCTTGGAACGTCTTAAACTTTTAGATAGTTCATTTAAACTGATTAACTGACTTTCCGATAAAGTGGTGGTGAAGGGCCTTAATTGACTTTTTTCCATTTTATTATAGGTAGTTAAAATGATACTTTCCTGATCTTTTTCCGGAAGGCCCAAAAATATATTTAAGGAGGTACGAACCCAGTCCGCCTTTTTTCGATGAAGGGCCGTGGCCGCTTCCTGAAGAGAATCCCTTAGTCCTTTAGGCAACGAGGTGGAATACATTACCTTTCTATCCTTGCCTTTCGGTTTATCATCTTCCAGAAAAATTTTCATAGGCGTTTGTTTTAGATATAATTCTCTTAATGGTTTTATATTTTATTAAATTTTAGAAAGTGATAAACTCTATATATCAGAGGGGCGGTCTTATGTCAACATAAAAAATTAATGACATTTAATTTTTTTTATTGTTATTTAATTAGAATGGATTATAATTAATGAGAGATAATCGACCATATTTTTTATTTCTTGTATATAACTGATTAAATTTAAACCAATAAATTGCCTGATTCTATCCACTTGACGAAAAGGTTTAGTATTAAGCTAAGGAGGCAATATGGTCCTATTCATCTTAGGCTTATTTGTGGGATGCAATTTAGGGGTTTTTCTAATTTCTTTGGTGGTAAAATCCAAAGAAGCGACGAGGCCTTCGAACTTGTAGTCCAATAATCTCCGGCAGTGCCGGAATCCTAAAAGGGGCCAGATTGCCAGCCAAAATCCTTAATTAAATCCTTCCCGGTCAGGAGAGTTCAGAAATGGTCAGTTCCAGAAGGGAATGAATCACCTGGGGATTAAAATGCTCGTCCAAATTGGGGATGATCTTCTGTTCATAAAGTTTCCCTTCTATTTCTTTCTTGAGCACTTTGAAAAAAGCGGTAACAATCTGTTTTTCAAACTGGATATTGACGTTTTTTCGAATTTCTTTTAGTGTCTTTTCAAAACTGAGACGATGGCGATAGGGACGATGGCTGGTCATGGCATCAAAAGCATCGGCCAGACAGATGATCTTAGCCCCTCTGGAGATTTGATCCCCTTTTAAACCATCGGGATACCCATGGCCGTCTAATTTTTCATGGTGGGATTTGGCCATGAGCGGTACGTCGGCCCAAGGGAAACGGATCGTCGACAATATCTGATAGCCCGCCTTGGTATGTTCCATAATTTCCGTGAACTCCCTGGAGGTGAGGTGTTTTTTCTTATTGATGATATCTCGATCGACTACAATTTTTCCGACATCGTGCAGCAGACCGGCTACATAAAAACCCTCCAGGACTTCTCCCGATAAACCCATTTCTTTCCCGATAGCCACGGCATACTGGGCCACCCGGTTGGAATGGCCCCGGGTGTAAGAATCTTTGGCATCGATTGCTGCGGCAAAGGCCCGTATGGTATCGTCATAAATAAACCGCAGGTTCTCCACCATTTTCTGATTTTCATTCACTTTCAGGTTTAAGGCTTCGAGTAGACTTTGGCTGTAAAGGGCATTGGCAATAGGATGTCCGAGCAAGGCAAGAACGTTTTTATCCATCGGGGTGTAAGGGGCTTCATCCAATTTGGCCCCCAGGCAAATCAGTCCGATCAATTCTCCTTTAACCTGTAAGGGGACACCCAAGACCACTTTTAATCGGGAGAAAAGAGGCAAATTGGAGTCGTAAAAACGACGGATCTCCGTTCTTCGTCCCCCAAAGGAAAAAATTCCGGGATTCGCTCTGAGATAGACCTCGGTTTCAAGGGGAAGCACCAGTTTCGCAAGCTCGTCTTTATTTAATCCTTTGGCGGCCAACAAGCCCAGGCATTTTTTTGTCTCCTCCAGGGCAAAGATTCCCCCCCGGGTAATGGAAAGGGTCCCTAAAATCATGTGCAGAGAATTCCGGATGGAAAGCTGAAAATTCCGGGCCGACCGGACTTCTTCCCCCAACTCAGAAAGGGTCGAAAAGACATAAAAGAGCTTTTTGTAATCCATTAGCCCTTTTTTAAAAATTCAAACGCCTCTGAAGTGGAGGCGAAGGTAGCCGAATATTTCTTGAGTCCCACCATCTCAAAAAGTTCATCGTTGATTTTGGATAAAGAAGTAAAGCAAACCTTGAGGGTCTTTTCCCGGGTAGCCTCGATAATGCCGACTAAAAAAGACACTCCGATACTATTGATATAGGCGATCTTGCCAAAATCGATAATAAATTTTTTATAGCTTTCTTTTACCTTGGTCTTAAACAACTTTTCAATCTCTTCTCCTCCCAAATCGTTCAGATATCCCTGAAGTTTAAAAAGGATTACATCCCTCTGCTGTTCTTGAGTTACCTTAAAATTTCTCATCTTCTCTCACACCCTCTTGCCGGATTAATTTTTTGGTCATGAAAAGCCTGGTTCCGATTTCGGTTTTCTCGAAACGGACTTCATCCATCATTTCTTTGATTAAAGCAAAGCCACGGCCCCTTTTTTGTGAAAAGGGGACCCCCTCTCGAATGATCCTGGCCTGAACGGCTACCGGATCAAAGGCCTGTCCCCGATCTTCAACCAGAATTTCGATCGCTTCCGGTCGAACCGCGAAATAAATGCGAATCTTTTTTTCAAAGCTTTGGCTGTGTTCGCCGGCGTTGATGCAGGCTTCGATAAGGGCGACCTTGATCTTTTCAACACTGGCCTCATCCAAATCTGAATAAGTGGCAATCTGCTCCAGAGCCCGTACCGCCACCAGCTCAGATTCCGAGTTTACAGGTAGCACCAAACTAAATTGCAATCCATTTTCGCTTGAAAGGGGAGACGATGCCCCTTCTTCTTCAGATTTTGAAAGTCCCTCCTCGATCTTCTTTCCCAACTGTTCGATAATTTGGCCAAGATTCTCTCCCCGGAAGTGTTTTCTTACCAGCACTTCCACCCAATCCCGAAGAACCCGGTTGTTCTCCAATCCGATATTTCCAAAACGTTCCCAAACAAGACCGGCCCGTTCCAATAATCGAATTAGAGATTGGCCCTTCTTGGAAGGCGAATCGACCGTCCTTGATAAATCGGTCATAGTAATTCCGGCCCCCTCTGATTTCAAAAGTTGACCTAAGATCTTGAGAAGTAAGCGTCCATCCCAGGGGTCCATCCCCGAAAAATCATAAAGCCGGTTTTCAAATACCCGCCCTAATCCCCCCTGCCAGAGGGACTTCAGGTATAACTCAACAAATCTTCGATGGCTTTCCAATTCAGGGGCTTCCAGTCGGGCCTCCCGTATCAGAAAAGTGAAAAACCCGGGATTGGATTCCAAATAAAGAAACCAAGTAGGACTCAAGTCTTTGGCAATCTTGACCTTAAAAGTTTTTTCCAGAAAAAGGCGCAGTTCTTCCTCGGCCTCCTCCGGGAAAGGAGATAATTCAATAACCGGTATATCAGGAGGGCCAAAAGAAGGAAGAAGGTGTTTGAGCAAATAGCCGGGAGGCTCTCCCGAGAAAAGATGCGGGGCCCAGGGGGAGGCTATCGCTTCCCGCCATAATCCGGCAATACCCTTCCCGGTTATCGAGAAGGCCTCAATGAATTGAATATGATCGACCATCACCCAGACCGGTTTATTCGATGCCTGGGCAATACGCCCGGGGGCGGCCAAAGCGTTTAACAATCCTTTTCGTTCGTCTCTGGTCCTGACCGCGCGGTGGTGTGCCAGAATTATTTCCTCAATAATTTCTTTTCCCTGCCTCTCGGCCTCTTGCTTAAGGCCGGAGAAAGAAAACGAAGACTGACCCCGGGTAGCGATCCGTTCTTTTCGGTCAAACAAAAGGATTTGGCTGAAAACGGAGACCAGATACTCTTCGGCAAAATCCAAAGGATCGATAAAGTCCCGGGGAAAAGAGAAATAAACGGGAATGACCTCTTCCTGGCCCCAAAACAGTATCTCCTTCAGCTTCTTTAACAGGGCGCTTTTCCCTCTTCCCCAGGGAGAGATCAAAAACGAATCCTCTCCCCGGCCCTGAGCGACTTCCTCCCCCTTTTTTTTGAAAAGGTCCAGTTCGAAATGACGATTGATAAAGGGGTTCTCTTCTATTTTCACGATCTAATCTCCATCCGCTTTCTTTTCTAATTCTAAAATTCTCAAAGACAGCTCGTTGGAACATGGGCCGTTTTTCCCCTTGTATTTATTTAATAACCCGATGGCCTTCTCTCTCTCCCCTTTTTTTTCTAAAATGACCGAGGCCAGCATAAAAGCCTTTTCAAACCCCGAGTTTTTCTTAATAGCCTCATTGACACAGGACAGGGCCGACTCCCAATCTTCCTCCGCCAGATAAATTTCAGCAAGATCCAGGTAAACGTCCGGGAATTGGATGCCCTGTTCCATCAAGATCTCCAACTCATTTTTGGCCCTCTCCTGCATGTTAATCTTCATAAAGATATGATAGAGATTGATACGGGGTTTAAAATAATAGGGATTGATTTCCAGAGCCTTGGAAAAGGACTTAATCGCCTTATCCCAATCATCCATTTGATCATAAATCTTTCCCAATTGATAATGGAGATCCGCATAATTGGGTGTCTTGGTGATCGCCTCTTCATAAACCCGGATCAGGGTGGTTAACAGGGGGCGATCCCATTTGGAACCGAACTTCTCCAATATTTCAATATAATCCGGGACGATGGATAGTTGTTGGGGAAAAATTTGTAACACCGCTTCCAGATAATCTTCCTGCAGGAGATCCATTTGGGCCATGACAGGCTCCTGGCCCTCGGCCGGCACCATTTTTTTTCTTCTATCCAAACGATCCAATATTTTTATGGCGAACGAACGCTTCGGTTCTTCCAAATCGAGATCCAGGGCCTTTTGAATTTCTTTCTCCGCCTTCTCAGGCTCATTATTTCTCAGGAATAAGATCCCCAGAATAAAACGAGGATTGGCATAGTTCTCGTTGACCTCCAGGGCCTTCCGGATACAGTCTCCGGCTCCACTCCAATCTTTTTTTGCCGCCCGGATCAAGCCGGCGTGATAATGGAGATCGGGGAAGTTTGGTTTTTTCTTGATTAGTTCATTGAGTTTCTCCAGGGAAGAGTCATAGTTGCCCTGGGCGGCCATAATCAAAGATAACTGGATCCTGGCTGAAAGATAATGGGGATTCAGGTCAACGGCCTTGGAAAAGGCTTTTTGGGCCTGATCAAATTGCCTCTGGTGGGCATAAACCATCCCCAGGTGATAATGGAAGTCGGCAAATTTTGGATTCAATTCAACCAGGTGCTGCATTTCTTCCAAGGCTTCTTCATATTTCCTTAAATTATATAGAACAATAGCCACCTTATAACGCAAAGAAAGGAGATCGGGGGCCACTTCCAGGACCTTGGAAAAGGCGGTCATGGCTTTTTGATATTTTTTCCAGTTATTGTAGGCAACTCCCAAATAATTATAGATTTCGTAATGCGTCGGATTAAATTCCAGGGCCAGGTTAAAATGGGCGATGGCCTCCGGGTAATCCCCTTTATGCAGGAAGAGCAATCCAAGGTTGCGGTGTATTATCCCGCTGTAAAGCGAGGCCAGGTTATAATGCAAACTGTTTTCGTCCTGACCAAATGCGGTTATTTTTTTAAATTTTTCCAGGGCCTCGAGGAAAAGACCCTGGTTGTAGAGTTCGATTCCTTCTTCGTAAAAAGTTTCCTTTCCGAAGGTGATAATTTTCTTGATGGTATTTTTTAGTTCCATAAAGTATCGCGGTGGCCCATTACCTTGAACCTCGGCCGGAAAGCACTGCCGGGATGGTACGGATTAAAATATTTTTTATCATATTCTATCAGCGAACACAACCGGTTCTTAATATTTGTTTTTTGCTATCCCGGACAAAACACGGGGTTAATATCAAAGCAGCCCCACCCTATTGTTCGAAACTGGCGCAGGGACCGGAGGTCCTCCCGGCCTGGCTCTGGTCACTCTTAGCCATTCGGGCCGGATTAGAAGCATAATCACCCTTTGAAAAGCTCTCGAAACAAGCCCCCCCTTCGACCAGCCCCCCAAAATTGAAAGACAAATTTCAAATATCATCCTTTAGATTTTCGGGCGAAACCTTCGGTCATATCCGGTCATTTCCACATATCCGTTCCCGGTCACGGTCCGACCTTTATAGATTCCCTTCACTTTTACGATACCTTCCCAGTAAGTGATGCCGGTACTTTTGGGGGTCATCAATTCTTGATCGGTCATCAAGGGAACCAGTTCCAGCCGTAGATCGTGCTGCGGAAAATAAACCTCCCAGGAAGCAGGATAGGAGGCGCCGCTACGGGAACTTTTCCAAAAGTTTAATACCCGGAGATCGAAATCAGATAATAAAAGATGAATAGGGCGGTAATCAGGTCCGGCCATGGTCCCGCTGGAGTTCGGGTCCACCTGGCCATCCTCATGGCGCAGCTGATAAATCATCAGATCCATCCCATTATCAAGCTGAACGGAGAACCAGTCCCATCCGATTTGTGTATCCTGAAGTTGATTACTGCCGAACTCATGGTCCATCCAGCTAATTCCGGTGACCGGAATTTCTTTCCCCTTGATTTTTAAAATCCCCTTGGTTTCCATTCGGGTCATGGAATAATAATGGGAGGCCCGGCCGGCCCCGGACCCTTTCTGGACAACTCCATTAATCCCGTGAATCAGGGGAGGGCCGGTCGGGATAATTTTGAGGGAAACGGAAAGATCAGCATCACCGGCCTGTATATGATGTCCTTTTCCCTCTTCGATCACTTTCCAGTTTTCCACCCAGATCCGATATTGATCGGCATCCGCCCCGGCCAATCCTAAATTGCCCCGGTCGGCCTTTTCCTGATAAAGGAATTTTTTATTACTAATGTCGGAAACTGCCAGATGGGCCAAATAGACATCCCGGATGCGCCAGCGGGAGCCTTCCGGCGGCAGCGGACCCGGGATCAATCCCACCCGGAAAAAAGTGACCTGATACCCGAAGCTCTCTCCTCCAGGACCCTTGAGATACCCGTTGTAATACCACCATTCAGTCTTGAATTCCCGGTGCACCCGGTGATCTCTGGGAAATTCATACTTCCAACCGGGGAGGGCCGGTTTGAAGCCGGGCATTTCGCCGGCAATGGTCCGGGAGGCGACTATCAACAAGAAAAGAATGATAAAAAGGAAACGGAGATGCGGAGACGCGGAGACTCGGAGAGGGTCATTCCCCGTTTCTCCCCTTCTCCGTTTCTCCCCTTCTAAGAATCGCCCCGTCTTCGTGTTATTCTTCGTCATGCCATTCATCTCCCCGTCACCGCCTCTCTCCCTCTCCGTGTCTCCGTGTCCGCCCCCTCATTCCTCCCGGATCATTTCCCGGGTACTCTTCCGTGCGGCCATGGCGGCAGGAATCCAGCCGGAAAGTAGGGAACCCAGGACTATGATGCCCAGGGTTTGGAGATAAATCAGCCAGGACCAATGAAAAGGGATGGTCCAACCAAAGGATTGTTTATTGATAACATAGATCAGGATCAGCGACATAAATGTTCCGGCGATCCCTCCCCAGATAAAGCTGAAAAGACCCATCAGGGTAGTTTCCGTCAAGATCATCCGACGGATTTGGCCCGGCAAAGCCCCCAGGGCTTTAAGTATCCCCAATTCCTTCTCTCGAAAAAGAATGGAAATGGAACTGGAATGGAGGATACCCAAAAAGGCCACCAGGATGGCAATGGCCTCCAGGACATAGGTGATCTGGAAGGTTTGATCAAAAATATTCAGGATCTGGTCTCTCAACTCCTTGTTGGAAATGATCACCAGGGAAACCCGTCCGGCAAATCTTTTATTAATCGACTCCCGAACCTGATGGATCCGGGCCGGGTCTTTCAGATAAACGCGCACCCCGTTGATCCGAGGATCCTTCCAATATTTAAGGAAAAGATGCCGATCCATCCAGACCGCCCCCCCCTCGGTCCGGTAATCATAAAATATCCCGGCCACCAAGAAAGGACGAGGCCCTTCGGCGGTCATCAGTTTAAGCCTGGCCCCTTGCTTCAGGCCCAGTTGGTTGGCCAGGACTTCGGAGACAAGGATGTCTTCTCCGGTCAGGGTTTTTTGAAAAATCTCTTCACTCTTTCCCCCGGTGAAAGCCAGTCCCCCATGACGCTCAATGACCGCCAGATCCCCTGACCAGAGTCGTACCGGAAAACCCTTCAACTCGGTGATCATTCCCCGGTATTTGTAAATCTCATCAATTTCTTTTATGCTTTCAATTTCCCGAAGGACCTCCGGCTGCAGGAACTGGGAAAAGGCCTGATTGGAAAGAGACACCGGTCCGACAAATAGATCGCCGCTGACCGATTGGCCGATCCAGTTATCCACCGCCTGCCGGAAGCTTCGGATCATCAGGCTGACACTGATCAGCATGGCAATGGCAATCATCAAGGCGGCCATGCCCACGGCCATCCGACTCAAGTAACGGTTTATATAATTCACTCCCAGCCAGGCCGACAGTAAATTATTTTTCCCATGAAAGCCCAAAGATAAAATCCGGTTGATTCCTCCCCGAACGAAATCGGGCAATAAAAAAGAAAATCCCAGGGTCAGGGCCAGTGTGGCCGAGAATCCTCCGACAGGCCAGTTATTCCAAGGCGGAAGCCCGGTCAAAAGAAGGGCCAGACCGAGCAATCCCAATCCCCGGTAGAGATTTTTCCGGTTTCGTTTTCGTCCCAGATCGATCAACCCCGGTCTCTGATAAATAACCTCACGGGGTTCGAGTTTGGCCGCTTGCCTGGCCGGAATATAGGCCGAGGCCACGGAAAAGAGCATGGAAAAGAAAATCATTAACCCGGCTTCCCAAAAAGAGAAAGGGATTGCCCTGACTCCGATCAGGACATACAAGTTGGTGATGGTTCGGGAGACGGTTTCCAAAAGAAGCCCGGCCAGCAAGGTCCCTCCGCCAACGCCTATCAGTCCGCCGATCAGTCCAAAACCCGCGGCTTCAAGAAGGACCAAAAGCAGGACCTGTCCGGGCAGCATCCCGAGAGATCTTAAGATCCCCAATTCCTTTCGCCTCCGGACTACGGAAAGGGAAGCGGTATTGTAAATAAGATACATACTGACCAGCACGGCAATAAAACTCAAAGCCGTCAGATTCAATTGATAAGAATGGATCATTCGTTCCGTCCCTTTTTCCCGATCGGCCGGCTGGATCAGACGGACCCCCCGGGGAATGACTTTTTCCAGTTCCCGAATCTGGTTACTTTCTGTCCCCCCTTCCTTCAACAAAAGGTCAATGCGATCCAGGACTCCGATTTTTCCAAAAATCTCTTGGGCCTGGGCGATATCCATGAGACCAAAATGGCCTTCCAAAGCCTGAGCCGGCCCTTCGGCTTCCATAAGCACGGCAACCGTCAGTTTTTTAGGAAGTCCATTGACCAGGATGGTCAAGACGTCCCCTTTTTTGATTCCATAACGCGCGGCGAAAACTCGGGTAAGGCCGATGGACCGGGGGATGGTCAACAAAGACAGCAACTCCTCTCCCTTTAATGAAGAAAGGGAATCGGAATAGCGGCGGATTCCGGCTTCGGAAAAGAAATCCACCCCCATGATCCAGATCATTTGATCAGGCCAACGGGACAGGGAGGCCTTAAACTCGACCACCGGGGCGGCTGCCTGAATAACCGGGTGTGTTTTTATGATCGGGAAGAGGCGCTCATCGATTTCTCTCCCTTCCTGAACAAGCTGCCACCCCGCCTTCCCTGAAAGGGCCTGAACCGTATTTTTAAAAGACTTTATGGAGGCGCCCACGGTAAGATGGATACTGACAAAAACCGAAACCCCTAAGGCCAGACCCAAAATAATCAAAAGGGATTGGCGCCAGGACTGGAGATAGTGGCGAAAAATAAAAAGGGAATAGACACGTGGGGAAGCCATGGGTTATAGCCAAAAGGGAATGATGACTGACCTAAGAGACCCGATGCCAGATGAATCCCTCCAATTCGCCAAATAAAATCTTGGCATCAACCATTTTCTTTCATTGGGCATCATGAATCTTGAATTTTCCCATCCTTCAACTTGATGATTCGATTGGCCAGGGCATCGGCCTCCCGGGAATGGGTGGCGATGATAATCGTTTGTCCCTGTTTACGATTTAAATCCTTCATAACCGAAAGTACTTGTAAACCGGTCTGGGAATCGAGGTTTCCGGTAGGCTCGTCGGCCAGGATGACCTTTGGTGAATTAATCAAGGCTCGGGCGATGGCCACCCGCTGCTGTTCTCCTCCCGATAATTCATGGGCACGGTGGTTTCTCCGATGGCTCAGTTCCACCTGCTTCAAAAGATTTTCAACCTTGGGACGGACATCCTCCTGAGGAAAGCCATCCAACCAGCGAGGCAGGGCAATATTTTCTTCCACCGTCAGCATGGGAATCAAATTAAAAGACTGGAAGATGGTTCCCACCTCCCGCCGCCGGAAAAGGGTCCGTTCCTTTTCTGAAAGGGGGCATATATTTTTCCCTCCCACCCAAACCTCTCCAGAGGTAGGCTGGTCCAAGGCCCCGATCAGGTTTAACAAGGTCGTTTTCCCGCAGCCGCTCTTCCCGGAAAGGATGATCATTTCTCCCGAATCAACGCACAGATCGATCCCCTGCAAGGCCCGTACTTCCCCGGCCTCGGTGGGGTAGGATTTGGAAACGTTCTTAAGTTCAATCAACGACATAAAAAAACCTGTGACGGGTAACGAGTGACGAAAAAAATGACACGGAGACACGGGGATTGGGTGACACGAGGAAAACTTCCTTCCTCGTCTCCGGGTCCTCCTGTCTATTCCCTTTCATCAAATTGTAACTTTTTATCCAATCTTCCAATGCTCGGGATTGGAAATCATCTTTACCAATTTGCCTTGAATCTGGTCATAAATCCGATCTATTTCTTTGAAAAATATATTATCAATGTAACCACATCGGAAACAAAATTCAAGCCAGACTTGCGTTTCCGCAGCTTCCGCCTCGGCATCACTCAGTTTGCTGACGAAAGCATTCGGGTAACGCCTTTTTCGCCAGGCTTCAGCGATGTTTGCACATACGGAACGTGATGAACGTCTTATCTGATCCGTGAGTGAATATCTTTCTTCTATTGGGAAACTTTTGCTGGTCTCAAAAATTCTCAAAGCCCCCGCTCTGGCCAACAGATAAACCTCTAATTCCCTAAAGTGACGAATAGTTGTCATTTCCCTCCCCCTCCCCGCATCTCCCCGTCACCGTGTCTCCGTGTCTTTCTATACACGGGAAACTTTTATCAAACCATCCATCTTTTGAATTCTTCTTTGGGTGTCTTGGTCACATAAACCTCCCACTCCCGATCCCCTTGTCCCAATCGGACCGAAACAATCCGGTCTCCGGGGGCGTCGCTATAGGTCAGGCAGAGGTTGGCCAGCTTTTCCCAATCTTCCGGCCTTGCAATTTTTCCTATGGCCAGGGCCATGGGGCCGGGATGACCCATCACGCGGGCCCAGCCGTCTTCAGGATCAACCCATTTTTCGATAAATTCATTTTCTTTTTGGTTTCTCCCGATAATCACTTTGTTCTTGGAATCCAAACGAAAATGTCGGCCGGCTTTTAGAAGCTCCACTTCCCTTAAGGGAGGGTCCGGAGCGTGGGAAAACAGTTCTTTCAGCCGGATGGAGAAGATGGGATCGGTTAAAAGACATCCCCCGGCCGGAGCAGGATAATCATTTAGTCCATACCCTTCGGCCAGGGCCATTTGCCGCTTTCGAGACCGTCCATGGATATCTAATAACCGGGAACGGTCCACCAAGCCTTCCTGCTCCGGCTTCGTTTCTTTTAGAAGGAGGGCGCTCAGGGGCCGAAGAATACGGTCAAGATGGCCGGATTCCTTTTCGACCGCCCGCAGAGATGGTTTGGTTTGAGAAAACGGTCTTTGTCCGAGGACCTCTCCGGTAAAAATAAAATCAGCCTGAATTTCTTTCAAGTACTCTCCGGCTTTTCGAACCATGAGGGCATGGCAATCGATACAGGGGTTCATCCCCTTCCCGTAGCCGTATCGGGGCGACTTAAGCATCCCCCAATGGTCCCGGGTGATATCCAGGACCTTCAAAGGAATTTTCAATTGCTCCGCCGCCCGCATCGCCTTTTCCGCCCCGAAGAAAAGAGTGACAAAGGAAACCCCTGTGACCTGAATCCCCTGATCTAAAATGACTCGGGCGGCCAGCATACTATCCAGGCCGCCCGAGAGTAAGCCGATAGCAGTTATCGAACGTTTCATGTTTTCCTGTTCATAGATTCACGCCCTCACCGATACCAGAATACATCGGCAACCGATATGCATGATCGTTTCATTAAGGAGATCGTATTCTCCAAAGGAAAAGATACGATTTTCCATCTTTTGGCAGTCCGGACAAACCAGGTTATCGCTTCGGGTCTCCCAACGAAGTCCGGCCAATTGTGTCCTCCGGGCATCGTATATTACCCGGCGCCAGACAGCTCTTTTCTCGATTTCCAGGCTTTTGGCTTTTTCCAGGGACATGGCACCCTTATAAGGCAAGTGATAATACCATTGCGGGTCCCGAACCATCAAACCTTCCATCTCCAAATGGGCGGCTTTCAAAAAATCCTGAAAATTTCTATTGCCTCCGGCGGATTTTTTTTCTTTTTTTTCTTTATCTCTTTTCCAAAACGGCATGGGGCCTCCTTAAAAAAAACCGGCTTTCTTTTTCTTTTCTAAAAACCTGATATCCAACTGATCCTCAGGACGATTGGCCCTTTTTTTGCTTTCCAGTAAATCATTCCCGGAAAGACATTTGACCGGGGTCCCATTCTCAGTTTCATGAATAACCGAACGGGTTTCTGCCAAATCGAATTTAGGCAATCCAGGTCCTCCGAGATGAAATTGGAGGATACCCCATCGAGTCTGATAGGTTTGAATAAAATTTTCTCCTTTTTCCCCAAGAGGCAGCAATGGTAGATCCAAATCATCCTTAAACAATTCATTAATTTTTTCGATATTTTGTAAGTCCTTTGGTGGGATATAAAAATCCCAGTCCATGGAAAATCGGGGCATTCCCTCAAAACGTATGGCTTGACCGCCGATAAGCAGGTACCGGATTTTGTATTGATTGAAGAGCTTAATCAGCTCGTCCATTTGGCACCACCTTTTTCAGCGATCTCTTCCAAGTAGCTTATTTTCCAAAGATTCATTTCTTCATAAGATTGAAACTTTTTTGCCTTGAATTTTGGTAAGGCCGCTATCCGGGGCAGAGGATTTACTCTGGGGTTATTGACCCACAAATCAAGTTTTCCAAAATAATCATCGGTGATTTTCATAAGTTTCTTCTTTCAATACGCCCTAAAATCTTACCGGGGAGT
Source organism: uncultured delta proteobacterium (assembly GCA_963790475.1). GTDB lineage: Bacteria > Desulfobacterota > RBG-13-43-22 > RBG-13-43-22 > RBG-13-43-22 > RBG-13-43-22. The sequence goes on from CAWBOS010000006.1 coordinate 663,321, forward strand.
ATAACCAATGACTAAGTCCGGGTCAAGAAATCCCTTTGGCCCCTCGGAAATTAATCCCCTTTTTTTCGGCAACATGTTATGATTAAAAACAAATTAACAGGGGATAACCCGTGATCACTAATTTGTCTTGAAACCCGTGAGGAGATTGAAAAAACATTCATAGGGGACGGCAAAAGATGAATAAAAAAGAGAGCGCCCAAAAACAGAGAACCAAAAAGGAACTCCTTGATGAGTTGACCGCCCTGCGGCAAGAGTTGGAAAACGTTCAATCGACCCAGGCCGAGATGAAGAAAGACAAGGAGGCTCAGGAAGAAAAGGGGAAATTCTTAACCCATATTTTTTCCAGCATCCCGGAAGGGATCAACGTCCTGGATCCCGAAATGAATATCCTCTTCGTCAATCCCACCATGGAACGCTGGACTCCTCATGTCCGGCCATTGGTAGGCAGAAAATGTTATGAGGCCTACCACGGAAGGAGTCAACGCTGTGAGGTTTGTCCCTGCTATGAAACCTTTCAGACCGGCCAAGTGGCTAATGAAATAATTCCCGTTCTGGATACTAAGGGTGAAATCTCCGGGTGGTCCCATCACTTTAGTTTCCCTATGCTGGATCTGGAAACAGGCCGGATAAGCAGTGTGATTGAGTATATTCGTAACATTACCAAGGGAAAGCAGGCCGAGGATGCCCTCAAAGCTTCCGAGGAGAGATATCGTTCCATTCTCGAAAATCTTGCTGATGGGTATTATGAGACGGACCTGGCCGGTCATTTCACCTTTTTCAACGATCAATTGACCAAAATATTCAGCTATACCAGAGATGAGTTGATGGGGATGGATAATCGGCAATATGCCGATGCCGAAAATGCCAAGAAGATTTATCAAGCCTTTAATCGGGTTTATCGGACAGGAGAACCGGCTATTGGTTCCCCGTTTGAAACCATTACCAAGAATAAAACCAGGCGAAATGTGGAGCTCTCCATTTCTTTAATCAGGGATGCTTCAGGAAAACCGGTCGGGTTCCGAGGCATTGCCCGGGACATCACCGATCTCATAAAAATACAGAGCGATTTAAGAGAGAGTGAAGAAAGATACCGCACCATTATCGAAACCATGGAAGACGGGTATTATGAGGTAGATCTGGCCGGCAACTTCACTTATGTAAACGAGGCCATGGCCCAGCTTACCGGCTATTCCGCTAAGGAATTGTTAGGCATTCGCACCAGCACACACACCATGCAATATACCGATGCGGAGAATGCTAAAATATTATCCCAGGCCTTCACGCAAATTTACCGGACCGGAGAACCCTCCAAAGGGATTATTTACCGGGCCTCACACAAAAATGGGGAATGGAAAACCATATCCACTTCGGCCACTTTGATCCGGGACGAGCAAGGTAACCCTAAAGGATTCAGGGGTATTTCCAGGGACATCACTGATCTCATATTGATTCAAAACGCTTTAAGAGAGAGCGAGGAGCGATACCGGACCATTATTGAAACTATTGAAGACGCCTATTATGAGATGGACCTGACCGGCAACTTCACCTTTTTTAATGCAGCCATGTTTCGAATAATGGAATATCCGATGGATGAAATGCTGGGCTTGAACTATCGGCAATTTACCGATGCCGAAAATGCCCAATTGCTATTTGAGGCCTTTAACCAGGTATATCTAACCGGGGAACCTTGCAAGAGTCTTCAGTTCAACGCCTTCAACAAAAATGGAGTGATGAAAAGCATTATAACCTCGGTATCGTTGATCCGGGATGGATCAGGGGAACCGGTCGGGTTCCGGGGTATATCCAAGGACATTACCGAACTCATACAGATCCAAACCGATTTAAGAGCTAGCGAAGAGCGATACCGGACCATTATTGAAACTATCGAGGACGGTTATTATGAAGTGGACCTGGCCGGCAAGGTAACCTTTTTAAATGATGCCCTGGCACGGATCAACGGCTATCCAAAGGAAAAAATGATAGGAATGCACGCCCGTGAGTATACCGATGCCGAAAATACCGAATTATTAGATCGTGAATTTACCCAAATTTATCGTACCGGAAAACCTTCCAAAGGAATCCTTTACGAAGTGATTACTCAAAATGGAGAAAGGAGAAGGCTTGAGACTTCTGTATCCTTGATCAGGGATTTTTCAGGACATCCGCTTGGGTTCCGGGGCATTTCCAGAGATATTACTCCCCTCATCCAAATTCAGGAGGATTTGAGGAAGAGCGAAGAGCGATACCGGACCATTATTGAAACTATTGAAGACGGATATTTCGAGGTGGACCTAGCCGGAAACCTGACCTATTTCAACGATACCCTGGTTCGGATCCATGAGTATCCCCGGGCCGAAATGGAAAGGATGAATAACCGGCATTATACCGATGCCGAGAATGCTAAGATATTATATAGGGCCTTTAATAAAGTTTATCGTACTGGAGAGCCCTCCAAAGGCACCCATTATGAAATCATTACCAAGGGCGGGGGAAGAAAAAATCTGGAGTCCTCGGTATCTTTGATCAGGGATTCGAATGGAAATCCGGTCGGGTTCCGGGGCATTGTCCGGGATGTCACCGAACTCAGGCAAGCCCAGAGGGCACTGCAATCCAGCGAAGAACGGTTCCGGATCGCCGCTGAAAGCACCAATGATTTTATTTATGAATGGGATCTCCAATCCGGTCAAATCGATTGGTCCGGCATGTCCGGTGCGAAATTGGGTCATATTTTAGGTGAACTCCCGCTCACGGCGGGTGAGTATGAAAAACGGATTCATCCGGAGGACCAGGAACGTTTCTCCAAGGCCGTCATAAACCATTTAAGGCAAGGAGACCCGTATCAGGAAGAATACCGGATGATAGGGAAAGAGGGGAATATTATCCACCTGAGCGTTGCCGGCACGGGTCTGCGAGATGGTAAAGGGCGGGTCAATAAATGGATCGGGGTCATTACCGACATTACGGAGCGCAAGAATGCAGAGCAGGCCTTGCTGCGCAGTGAAGAACGGTTTCGGATCGCCGCTGAAAGCACCAATGATTTTATTTTTGAATGGGACCTCAAATCAGGTCGATTAGAATGGTTCGGCAATGTAGTTGAGCGGCTTGGTCATCTGTTAGGTGAAATCCCCAAAGACATAAGCACCTGGAATAAATTAACCCATCCTGAGGATCTTGAACGGCTATCAGAGGCAGTCAGAAGGCATTTAAGGCTAAGAGAACCCTATATGGAAGAATACCGGATGATCGGGAAGACTGGGGATATCATCCATGTGAGAGGGGCCGGAATGTGTCTGCGAGATGAAACAGGAAGAGGTTATAAATGGGTCGGGGCCTTGAGCGACATCACCCAACAGAAAAAAACCGAGGAAGAACTCAAGCAGAGCTTTGAAAAAGTACGCAAGGCCATGGGGGGTATCATCCAGGCCATGGCCTTGACCGTGGAAAGCAAGGACCCCTACACCGCCGGGCATCAACAGCGGGTATCCAACCTGGCCCGGACGATTGCCCAGGAAATGGGCCTGTCCAAAGACCAGGTGGAGGCGGTCCGCCTGGCCGGGGTGGTCCATGATCTGGGCAAGATATCGGTGCCGGCCGAAATTTTGAGTAAACCTACCAAACTCTCCGATCTCGAATTCAGCCTGATCCAAGGTCACTCACAAACCAGTTATGAAATCCTGAAAGATATCGATTTCCCCTGGCCGATTGCCCGGATCGCCCTTCAACATCATGAACGACTGAACGGTTCCGGCTACCCTGCCGGTCTTAAAGGAGATGAAATCCTTATAGAGGCCCAGGTCCTGATGGTGGCTGATGTGGTCGAGGCCATTGCCTCTCACCGGCCTTACCGGGCTGCCAGGGGGATAGATTTGGCCCTGGAGGAAATTGAAAAAAATAAAGGGGTGCTATACAACCCGACCGTGGTCGAAGCCTGTTTAAAGCTTTTCAGGGAAAAGGATTTTTCTTTGGATAGATCCCTTCTTACTGCCGTCGGTCCATGAAGATTATTGTTGGGGGACCAACCGGATCTCGAACAATTTCGGCCAATATTTTCCGGTGACTAAGATCCGGTCTTTCCGGGCATCGTAGGCGATGCCGTTCAAAACGTCTTCTTTCCCAGTGCGATCTTTGGCCGGCAATAACCCCTGCAGATCGATCCAACCGGTAACCCGGCCGGTTTCGGGTGAAATTCTGACAATTTTATCGGTCAGATATACATTGGCAAAAATCTCCCCCTTAATATATTCCAATTCATTGAGCATGGTGATAGGAAACCCGCGGTCCCGGACTTCAATCCGCTTGACTTCTTTGAAGGTGTGGGGATCCCAAAAATACAAAAACGACGTCCCATCACTCATAATCAATTGTTTTCCGTCCTGGGTGATACCCCAGCCTTCCAAAAAATATCTGAATTTTTTTAGCAATCGAAACGTCTTCCGGTCATAGACCAGACCGATTCCCGACCTCCAGGTCAGTTGGATGATCTTGTCTTCCCAGAGAGTGATCCCTTCCCCGAAAAGCTGATCAGGTAATGGCACCAGTTTAAGAATACGTCCGGTCTCCGGATCCACTTTACGCAATGATGATTTTCCCAGGAGGCCCGTTCCTTCATATAGGACCACGTTGTGAAACACCAGACCCTGGGTGAAGGCCTCGGGGTCATGAGGAAAGACTTTGATCACCTTGTAGCCAAAGACCGGCACAGTTGTTTTTAAACTATCGGTCTGTTGCCCAAGGACAAAGGGGGAAATCAACAGGCTCCAACAGAGCGTCAATCCAAAAGCAACAATTCCACGGGAGAGCGACGATGTCCTCTTCTTGTCATTCCGGCGAAGGCCGGAATCCATCGCGCCTTTGGCGGGACCGGCTTTCGCCGGGGTGACGGAGTGAGGACTTTTTACGATACTAACCAAAAGAAAAGCCTCAAGCGTCATCTCTTCCGCCTCACGCCTTGTCCCCATCCATTATAGAGAATTTTTCCTGTTTTGACCTCGTAGACCCCTGAAAAAGTAATCCTTAATTCTATCAAGGAAGTAAATGAGAGAAAACCAAGGGTCCACAAGGGATCTTCAAGGGGGCACCCCAGTCTTTTTAAGTGGTTGCCGACCCGCTCCAATTCCCCGGCCAATCGCGGGACCTTTAAAGCGGACATAATCCCGCCGATCGGCAAAGAAAGCCGGGTTGATATTTTTCCTTTTTTGACAATGACGATCCCGCCCTTCATTTTGATGACCTGGTTAACCGCCAGGGCCATATCCTGATCATTAAAACCCAAGACCATCAGGCTGTGGGTCTCGTGGGCAATGCTGGAGGCTATGGCTCCGATCCGGGCCCCGAACCCGGAAACCAAACCCATCCCGGCCCGGCCGCCCTGACGCGGAATGAGGGCGATCTTGGCCAGATCTTCTTCAAGATCAGACTGAACGAGCCCGCTGGAATTCTGGACCAGCCGGTCCACCCGGCGAGTCAGCGTTTTGTCCCTGATGGTCAGGATGGGGATGGGCTTTTGGTCCGGGACTTGAAACTGAAAAAATTCAGGCCGGAGTGGGGAGAGAGAAAAAGGATGATCATAGGTTCCGGGGGGAAAAGAAGGCCGGGCAGGGAAAATCCGCCGCCCTTCCCGTACGATCCATTTCCCTCGGGACAAAACAGAACCCGGAGTGGGCTCCGACAAATCCGATAAAAATAATATATCCGCCCTTCGCCCGGGGGCCAGGGCCCCCTGTTCCTGATCCAGTTTGAAATATCGCGCCGGATTGATAGTGACCATCTGAAAAGCCCGAATTGGATCTATTCCCAATTGAATAACCTGTTTGAGTAAATAATCCAGATATCCGAATCGGGCCATTTCTCCAGGGAAGAGCCCGTCGGGCGTCAGCATGATACGGGAGGTATCATATTCCGAAAGTTCCCGAACAGCCTTCATCAACTGGGGGAGATCGTTTCTGATGGATCCCCCGCGGCACATGACCGATAGACCTAAACGAAGACGTTGTTTAACATCTTCAGCGGTGATAGCCTCATGGCAGGAGGTAAGCCCGGCGTTGATCAGGGCGTTAAGTTTGTCATGACTGACCCCGGTAGTATGACCCTCCACGGTTTTCCCTAATTTTTTAGCCTGGATCAGAATCTTAAGCAAGCGAGGTTCCCTGTTGAGGATTCGGACAAAGGCGGTCATTTCGCTCAATCCCAGGGCCTCCGGCTTCTTCAGGAGATGAAGAATTTCCTCAACGGAAAATACCTCTTGGCCTTCAAACCGGGGGAATGGGGGGGAGGATGAAGGGACGCCGAGATAATAAGTAATCGGGTACCCGGGAGCATCTTTCAAAACCTGCCTAATCCCGGAAAAGCCCAGGGCATTGGCCAGGTCGTGCATATCTGAAAAAATTGAGGTCGTCCCGGTTTGGACCACCTGGTCGGAAAAGGCTGCCGGATTATAGAACAAGTCGGTGTGGGCATGGGGATCCATATAACCGGGAACCAGGATTTTCCCTTGGGCTTCCCAGACCCGGGTCATTTTCCCGATCATCTTTTCCGAGGGGCCGACATAGGCAATCCGGTCCTCGTAAACCGCAATATTTTCTTTCAGGAGTTCCCCGCTATAAACATTGAGTATCCGGCCGCCTTTGATATATTGACCCGCCGATTTTTCCCCAAGGGAGATTTCAATCAGGGACTTGCGGATATTGAAGGCCCTTTCTATCGGGGTTTGCTCTTTGCTGAGTCTTCCTGCCAAACTATTCCCTCCTGGTTAGATTCTTAACCCTTCAAATTATCAACCCGCTTTACCCTAACAAAAATAAGACCAAATGTCATCTTTTGGGATTTATTCTAAAAATATGCAGTTTTTCTAAAAAAATGGTATAAGAGATTGATTTATTAAAAAAGATGATAATACTTATCACTATTAAAAAAAAGGAGGTCTTATGAGCAAAACCGAACAGAACTTAAAGGAAGCCTTTGCCGGGGAATCCCAAGCCAACCGCAAATATTTGGCCTTTGCCAAACAAGCCGATCAGGAGGGGTACCCCCAGGCGGCTAAATTGTTCCGGGCCGCGGCCGAAGCCGAAACGGTCCATGCCCATGCCCATTTGCGTGTCCTGGGCGGAATAAAAAAGACCGTAGAAAACTTGAAGGAAGCCATCTCTGGTGAGACCCATGAATATACAAAGATGTATCCGGGAATGATTAAGACCGCCAAGGAGGAAGGGAATAAGGCGGCTGAAATGAGTTTTGCTAATGCCAATGCCGTGGAAGAGGTCCATGCCAATCTTTATCAGAAGGCCCTCGACAGCCTGGGAAATTCGAAGGCAGTCGATTATTATGTCTGCTCGGTCTGTGGTAATACCGTTGAAAATGAACCGCCGGAAACCTGCCCGATTTGCGGTTCCAAGGCCAAGGCCTTTTTCAAAGTCGATTAATCAATTTCAAGTAAGCAGGGCGAAGGAAAACCTTTTTAGAACTTATGCGGCTACAACTGATCATCTTCGTTTCCATCGCCCTGCTGGTTTATTTTGGACTCCATTCTCTTCTTTTCTTCCTACTATCCAAATTTTTCAGCCCGAAAACCAGGTCGGCCCAATTCGGATTGGCCCTCGTTCTCCTTATTCTGGCCTTAAGTTTCATTACGGCCTTTATCTGGACCCAATTCAGCACCAATAAGTTTTTGCAGGAGTTCTACTATGCCTCGGCCATCTGGCTCGGAACCTGGGCCAATCTATTGCTCATCTTCGGTGCCGGGTTTTTGGTCATTGTCGTCTTGGAGTGGTTTTTCCCGGGGATTGAACGGAAAACCTTTGGTCTCTTCTTGCTGGGTTTTGCAGTACTGTACACCTCCTACGGTCTTTATCATGCCGGTCAGTTGAAAACAAAATTTCTTTCCGTCCCCATTAAAAACGTCCCTAAGGAATGGCAAGGCAAAAAGCTCGCCCAGGTATCGGATGTCCATCTGGGTCTCATGAACGGAGAGGATTTATCCCGGAGGATTGCGGCCATAATAAACGAACAAAAAGTCGACTTTGTCTTTATCACCGGAGATCTCTTCGACGGGATCGGTGACGACCTCTCCCAATCCATCAAACCCTTTGACCGGATAGAGGCGCCGATCTATTATATCACCGGCAATCACGAAACCTATCTGGGAATCGATAAAGCCCTGTCGGCCATTGAAAAAACAAAAATAAAAATTTTGCGTGATGAAATCGTCGATCTTGGCGGGGTCCAGTTGATCGGCATCGATTACCCTCCAAGGGGTTGGAAGAAAGATATCCGGCCGGTCTTGGAAAGAATGGATCGCGCCAAACCGGCTATCCTCCTCTATCATGAACCGGCTCAGATTGAAACGGCCCAAAGATTCAAAGTCTCTTTACAGCTTTCCGGCCACACCCATAACGGACAGATGTGGCCCATGAAAATCTTCACCTCTCTGCTCTATAAAGGATTTGACTACGGCCGGCATCAAATGGGCGATTATGTGATTTACACCACCAGCGGGGCCGGTACCTGGGGCCCGCCCATGCGGATCGGCAGCACGGCCGAGATTGCCATCATCACCATTCAATGACCGCAAATGGCCTGGACCCAGGCCTCAATGAATCTGGCCATCAATAACCATGAAGATTTCCCCGCCATATTTCCTTTTCCGGATGCCCTGAGCCCTTGAGGGGGCAAGGGCTAAAAAAATATTGACAAGGCTCATCCCAATTCGTTATTGTATTTATATCGAATACCATTAAATACGGAGGAATATAGATGAGAGTATTAACCGTGAGGTTGCCTGAAGTTGTAGAAAAAAAGGTGCGGTTAAAGGCCAAACTGGAACACAGATCGGTGTCAGAACAAATCAATAAATACATTCATGACGCCATTATTTGTGAGGAAAATTCCGATTTGCCTTATTCCTTTATCAAGGAAACCCTTCAGGCCAAAGCGGAAATTGAGGCGGGACTGGGGAGTGAATATCCATTCGGGATATTAAAATGATCAATGTTATTGCTTCCAATCAAGTTCTAAAATTTAAAAAGAAGGCTTCTTCCAAGTTTCAGTTGGAAATAGATAAACAGGTAAAGACCATCATGGAAAATCCCGAGATAGGCCGATTAAAAAAAGGGGATTTGAAAGGAATACGAGTACTAAAATTCGAATATAATCGGCAAGGCTATCTTTTATCCTATGAAATAAAGGGGAATATTTTAGATTTATATCTGATCGGCAGCCATGAAAACTTTTATTCAAAATTAAAAAAGTATTTGCGTTAAAATCAGGTAAGCTCCGATTATGAGTTAATTTAAATTTCCAGTGGCCTTAGCCTCTCTTGAACATTCTACTGGTGCCTTTTTGATCGGGATACTGATATCCACGAAACTAATCAGTTTCCGGAGCCTGGTGGTTATTACTTTTTTCGGAGGGATTGTCAATGCCATTGACTCCCCGACCCGAATGGCCTTTATCGTCGAATTGACAGACCTGAGGTCTTTAGGAAATGCGATCGCCTTGAATTCTCTCGGATTTAATATCGCCCGGGTGATAGGACCGGCCGTGGGCGGGTATCTGGTCGGAGCGATCGGAACAGACATGTGTTTTTATCTGAATGCGGTTGCTTTTATTCCTGCTATTCTCGGGACCTATCTTCTCAAGGGTGACTTTTCCGCAAAAGTTACCAGGGGGAATTCCGTCAAAGAGGCCTTATTTGACGGAGCCCGATATGTCCGAGCCAATAAAAAAGTTTTTTATTCCCTTTTGCTGGTGGCCACCTCTTCCACCTTCGTCATGCCCTTCGCGGTATTAATGTAATCCCCGTATATGCCAGAGATATCCTGAAAGCGGGGCCTCAGGGATTGGGGACTTTATTCTGTTGGCCGGTTCGTTATTGTTTTTCGGCTTCTCTACCAATTTCGCCTGGTCCTGCCTGTTTCTGGCCATGTTGGGTCTGGGTATCGTTGTGCAGGTGGCCTCAATAAACACCTATATTCAAAGCGTGGTGCCCAATGAATTAAGAGGAAGGATCATGAGTTTTTATACCTTATGCTTCATGGGCTTCATGCCTATGGGGGCCTTTCAGGCCGGCCTTGTCGCCCATTTCATCGGCGCCCCGTTATCCCTGACCTTGGGGCGGTCATCTTGCTGGTTCCGATTTTTGTCATGCTGTTTCGAAAGAAATAAGATTCATGTTGGACCCAACTTTACCTTTAATAATTAACAGGATTGGAATAATTTATTTTCCACAGGTTGCTCAAAAAGATCCAGATACAAGGCGCCCGAAATCCTGAGGAATGAGGCGTAGGTGAAGTACGTCGCAATTAGCCTGCCCCGCTGAAAAACGGGGAGGGTGAGGGCAATCCCGCCAAGGCGGGTAGATGGGCATTTTTCAGCAACCTGTGAATGACGACTATGGTTGAAATCATCTTAATGGGCGGGATAGATGAATCCTTTCTCCGGGAGGTTCAAAAATGGGCGGGAACGGTTATTGGGAAAACCGGACCCGGCGTGGCCCCGGACCGTATTTCCGTTTACCTCTGGGAGAAAGAAAAAGATTTTCAGGAATTCGACCTTCGGGAAAAAACGGAGTTGGGGATTGTCACCGGTGATGAATCCAACTTTCTGGCCACCCACGAGGCCTGGAGGGGTTACCCCAGGATTCATATATCCCTGGAAAAGATCCGGGGTATTCCTGAAGAAATAATCCAGGGTGTAGTTCAACATGAGATCGGCCACGCCCTGCTGCACGGTAAGCCGGAATTTTATCGTTTCCTTTTTTCCGAACACCTTCAGGAAACCGCCAGGTCCAGGGGCCTGGAAATGCCCTTGCTCCAGCAGTTGGTTTATTTGCTTTCTGTGGCTCTGAAAGACGAAGAGGTGGTCAGGCTGTTAAATGGGTGGGGACTAGGGCTTTATCAAAATCGGTTACTGGAATATTTAACAGAAGATACCGGGGAGGAACAGCAGATTTGGGAACAGATTAAGGATCTACCGGCCCTGAGAAAAATAGCCTGGGCTGTTTTTTTAAAAACCCTTCTGCCGATTGAAACTCTGGCCGCATCAAGCGATCCGCAGTCCAGTTCTTTGATAGACCGATGGGAGAAGGCCTATCCCTGGCTTACCAGCCGGGAAAGGAGCGACCTAAGGGCTTATGCCCGGTGGGTCATTGACCGGCCCTTCAGAAATTTCCAAGATCGATTGGAGCAAGCCGTTTTGGAAATGATCAGCCATCCTTCGCTGTGATTCTATATAAAATGTCATTGCTGTCCAAAATGGGTTAAGCTTTTTGATCGTCGCTTTGATTTCATCTAGCTTTTTGACTTGCTGAGGCCTTTTTCAAAACATGGTACACCGCAGAGACACAGAGGTCACAGAGCAGAAACTTTTTTTATGAAGAAACGGGAGATACCGTTTCTTCATATCCTGCCAGCCTGCGGCACCTTGAAAACCACACCATCGCGTAGCGACAGAATTCTTTGCTTTGTGGGTATCTCCCCACAAAGCAAAAATAGTCTTCTCTGTGTTCTCTGTGTCTCTGCGGTGAAAATTATTTTTTGGATAAGATTGAAAAAATAGATGAAAAAAATGATCGATAAACAACAGGATCCCTACATCAACGAAATAAAAATAATCCGTAGTCCCAAAAGGAAAAGGACCATAAGTGCCCAGCTGACCAAGGGGGTATTATCGGTCAAGGCCCCGGCAGGCATTTCCGACCAGGATCTTGAAAAAACAATTTCCAGACTCAACCTAAACGTTGCAAAAGAAATCGCCAAATTTTGAATTATGCTGCCATTTTAAAAGTATCTAAGAATTTGAACAAACCATGTTTAACGACTTCATTACCACTCATAGTAAGAGTCAGGTTACCCTGGGGTGCTGTGAGTCTTCCTGCTCTTTGAATATAACGATGGCGGATCCATTTTAATTCATGAAAATTCCAAAGCGGGGTTCTTTTCTCGGAGGTTCCTCGATCTCTATCCCGGGTAGCCATTTGTAATTCCCGGTTCAGGTTATGGGCAAAAATAGCCGCTATCATGTAACATTGGTTTCCTGAAAGTTTCTTAACCGCAATATAATCCAGTTGGCTTTGGGATTTCAATTCCCCAAAGACACTCTCCTGACTTCCTCGACCATTGTGAAAGACCAGGATCTTTTTAGCAGAAATCCTCTTGTTGGTTACGATGACCTTATACTCGTACCCATATTCTAAAGGGATAAAGAGATCCAATTGAATCGGGGCTTTTTGGATTTGCTTGCATCGTTGTCGTATAAAAACAAAACGGAACTTTACCGGCCATTTTTTCGGTTTCCAGGGGGTTTCAAAATACGACCAGCGATTATTTAAATGACGCCAACGCACTCGATTTTCAATCATCGATTTTAATTCGGCAAAGCGTTCAAAAGGAACGCTGAGGGTAAATTCGATGGATTCCTGGTCTAATAAGGCAACTATTTCCTGGCTGAAAAAAGCGCTATCCATCCGGACCTCAAGCGTAATACCCGGCAGTTCTTGTTTGAGCCAGCTAAGGCATTGATGGATAAACTCACTGGCCCCATTCGAATCATGGACATTGCCGGGGCGATGATAGAAATCAAATACTTGTCCGGTTTGGGCAATGGTACAAAAAAGGGGATAGTAACTTCGGGCTCCCTTCTTTTTCTTGTTAAATCCAACCGCCGTGCCTTCGGCTTTTCGGGATGTAGATAAAACTGATCCATCAAAGTCAACGGTTAATCGACTCAGACCAGTTTTTTGGAGACGTTCGATAACCATCTGGCGGTTCAGTTCTCGGATTTTTTGGATGGCTTTTGGATCGGTACTTTTTAAGGCGCGACAAACCGTAGAGACATCCGGGAGGCGTTTCATTCCTAATAGTCTTTGAACCAAAGGATCATCTTTATAATAGTCCATATCCCGGAGTCTTCGAAAGCCCAAAAGAATATGGATAATCAGCAGCATCATAATTACATGATGTCCTATAATTTCCGAGACGTGCAGGTGACGAAAACACTGGCGCAGTCGTTCTTTCAAACCCAGTTTCTGAAACAAAGGATGAAAAATTATCAAACCTGAAAAGGATGTAAGTTTCTGATCTTCAAATCGGATCTGAGGAGTTTTATATGCTCGACTAAAAAAATGCCTTTTGCTATACTTCACCTTAGGTGGCCTCCAGTGACGGAAAATTGTGTGATGTGCTAATCTCACTTTAACCAATACTGGAGCCACCTTTCAAGCTCTTTATTACTTTTATTACACTTTTTTTATGCCACTATAGAGTAAAAACAAAACGGAACTTTACCGGCCATTTTTTCGGTTTCCAGGGGGTTTCAAAATACGACCAGCGATTATTTAAATGACGCCAACGCACTCGATTTTCAATCATCGATTTTAATTCGGCAAAGCGTTCAAAAGGAACGCTGAGGGTAAATTCGATGGATTCCTGGTCTAATAAGGCAACTATTTCCTGGCTGAAAAAAGCGCTATCCATCCGGACCTCAAGCGTAATACCCGGCAGTTCTTGTTTGAGCCAGCTAAGGCATTGATGGATAAACTCACTGGCCCCATTCGAATCATGGACATTGCCGGGGCGATGATAGAAATCAAATACTTGTCCGGTTTGGGCAATGGTACAAAAAAGGGGATAGTAACTTCGGGCTCCCTTCTTTTTCTTGTTAAATCCAACCGCCGTGCCTTCGGCTTTTCGGGATGTAGATAAAACTGATCCATCAAAGTCAACGGTTAATCGACTCAGACCAGTTTTTTGGAGACGTTCGATAACCATCTGGCGGTTCAGTTCTCGGATTTTTTGGATGGCTTTTGGATCGGTACTTTTTAAGGCGCGACAAACCGTAGAGACATCCGGGAGGCGTTTCATTCCTAATAGTCTTTGAACCAAAGGATCATCTTTATAATAGTCCATATCCCGGAGTCTTCGAAAGCCCAAAAGAATATGGATAATCAGCAGCATCATAATTACATGATGTCCTATAATTTCCGAGACGTGCAGGTGACGAAAACACTGGCGCAGTCGTTCTTTCAAACCCAGTTTCTGAAACAAAGGATGAAAAATTATCAAACCTGAAAAGGATGTAAGTTTCTGATCTTCAAATCGGATCTGAGGAGTTTTATATGCTCGACTAAAAAAATGCCTTTTGCTATACTTCACCTTAGGTGGCCTCCAGTGACGGAAAATTGTGTGATGTGCTAATCTCACTTTAACCAATACTGGAGCCACCTTTCAAGCTCTTTATTACTTTTATTACACTTTTTTTATGCCACTATAGAGTCAAGAAAAGAATTATCAATAGAAAGCTCAAAAGGGATTTAAATGTCAAAGATGACCTGAAAGAAGTGGCGGAAAGGTTGAATCGGAAATATTTCGGCGGGCGATTGAAAATCGATTCAATTGAATACTCAACCAACCAGAACAAGAGATTCGGCTGTTGCAACTTCAAAACCGGAAAAATTCTCATTTCCCACAGGCTGGCCGGCATGCCCGATTGGGTAAGGGATTATGTGATCTTTCATGAATTGGCCCACCTGATCATCCCCAACCACAGCCGGGCTTTTCAGGCCTTGGCCGCAAAATACAGCCGGAAAGAAAGGGCCATCGGCTATTTAATGGCCAAGGGATATGAGGAAGAGGAGCCGGACACCGATGAATAAACCTCGAGGTAGCAAGGAGATTCATGGCCCGGTTCCATATCTCAAAGGATCCACCCAAGCAACCAGGCCTTGCAGTTCCGACCCAATGCCGGTTGACGTCGTCCCCTATGTCCCCCTGGTCTGTCGCCTTACCAAATGAAGGGCACAAGACGGTAATGCACCTTCTGACGATAAGCATCATAGCCGCTCAAGTTTGTTGCGAGATATTTCTCTTCCTCAAGTAGTCTGACCGCCACGACGAGTATCAAAGGCAGGGGACAAGCGATCGCCACCCAGGACCCTAGAGCCGGCGGCGTAAACATCAGTAAGAGGATAGCACCCGCATACATGGGATGCCGAACCACACGATACGGCCCACTGGAGATCACCTTTTGCTCTTGGGACACTTCGATTACGGCGCTGGTATAACTGTTTTCCCGGAAGACCAGAAAAACAATCAGAAAACCAAGCGCCACGAACCCATCGGAAATCAAGCTCACCACCGTCGGCACCTCCGACCAGTGAAAACGAAAATCCAAACCGGGTACGATGAACAGACCGACAAAAAACAAACTGGCCAGGCTCTGAATGATTCGCTGACTCTTTTGGGTTTCGGCGGTCGGACCGGCCTTCAGGCGACTGGCTAACAATTTTGGATCATATTTGATCAAATAAGCGGTGATGAAGATCGTACAGACTGAGAAGACGGCTAAGTAGGCCCATGCTTGCCAGAAGCTGAGTGTTCCGGCTGGCAAGAAAAGTGAGAGAAATAGGACCAGCATCAAAAAGGCAAATCCCATAGTGGTTTTCGCAAGTAATGTGCCCATTTATATCTCCGTCTTTTTGTCTCGCCATTCGACTTGATGGCCCAACGGCCCTTTTTATCGAGGTGAAGGCACAATCCCAGTGGCGAAGCCCGCCAGCGCGCGCTTCCGGTCTGTTTCCGGACCGAAGTTGCGCTGCTCCTCCAGCGACAGGCCGCAAGATTTGAGGAACGCCGCAACTCGCTCTCTCACCGGCGGCATGTTGTCGATCCCGAACCCCCGGAATGGCTCGCCGGTGGCCTTGAGAACGGCTCTGGCGTAGCGCATAAAGAGTGATCGCGACTTGATGATCTCAACCGAGAAGTAGTCGAAGGCGACGACACTGCCGGTAGCGGTTCCGGCGATCTTGCGCAAAGTACCCTCGACCGCCTCCCGGTCCAGGTACATCGTCACGGACTCCCAAAGGAAAAAGCTTGGCTTGTCCGGCTCAAAACCCGCGGTTACAAGCTTCTCGAGCCAATCCTTTCTTAGGAAATCAGCAGGCATGTACCTGACCCGTGTCGTGTCTACGCCTGCCTTCTTCAGCATCTCGCGCTTGAACTCTTGAGTCTTTGGTCCGTCGATCTCAAAGCATGGGACTCCCGCTTCCGGTCGCAGTCGATATGAGCGGGTGTCGAAGCCCGCGCCGAGAAAGACGAGCTGGTCGATGTCGGCCAGGTGCCGCTCCAGAGCCGCATCATAAAAGGTCGTCCGGGAGGCGGACTGATGTCTCATCGGGGGCACACCCTCGTAGGAGCGTAAATAAGGCCGTTGAAAAAAACAAGCATTATCACCAGGCAGAATAAGAAGACCTTCGAGTTTTTCTTCATAATACCCCCCGAAGTTGCATAAAAAATGATCAGATGTGGTAATTCTATTTTAAAAAACCCAAGCTATTCTAATGAGTTCAAGAGAGGAGTCAAAAGTCACTCCAGGTGTATTTTGGGATTTACTAAAATATCAATCATTTTTTACCCTTCGGGAAAGCCGTCTGATGCCGTATCTCCTTTGTTGGCAAGGGTTCGCAGTACTTAAGTACAGCTTCACCCTTGCCGCCTCGGATCTATAGCATCCTGCGCTTTTGCAGCATTCGGGTATTTTTACCCAATATGGTGCTCACCGGCGTGGCCAGCCCTTTTGCCACGTCTGAGGCGCCGGCTTTTTGCAGGGGGACCTTTTCTCTTGACTGTGGCCTTTTGACGGGTGAACCCACCCTACCCCACCTTATAGAAATTCCTCTGACTAATTCAAACGATACCCTTTTTCCCTGAAAAGCATCAGGCAGGCATCCACAACGTCGGGATCATAGAGGATGCCTTCATTTTTCGAGATTTCTTCCAAGGCCTTTTCAATCCCATAGGCCGGCCGATAGGGTCGGTGGGAGGCAATAGCCTCAACCACATCGGCTACCGCCAGAATGCGGGACTCCAAAAGAATCTCTTCTCCCTTAAGACCTCGGGGATATCCGGATCCATTCATCCTTTCATGATGCTCCCAGACCATTCTGGATATAGGCCAGACGAATTGAATATCTTTTAGGATGTCATATCCTTTCTGAGGATGAGCCTTAATTAGACCGAATTCGATGTCTGACAATTTTGTGTGCTTGCTCAAGATCTCTGCCGGAACCGAAATCTTGCCCAGATCATGGATCACCGCGGCTAACCTGATACCATCAACCTGCTCTGCCGGGAGGCCCATCTCCTGGGCAATGGCCCGGGCCAGCTCAGACACGCGCTGTTGATGTCCGGAAGTAGAAGGATCTCGGGCCTCTACGGTCGCTGCCGTAACCTTTATAACCTCCTCCATGGCCTTTCGGAGATTGGTCATGGTTTGGTGAAGCTCTTCTTCAGTCCTCTTACGCATGATAATACCCGCCAAAGTATTGGCATATGCTATTAAAAACTCCTCTACGTAGAATTGAGCGGCATAGCCTTCTTTTATATATAAATTTAATACTCCGAGGACTTGTTTTAAATATAGAATAGGAACACAGTAATGACCGTGAGGTCTCATTCCCTTATAAGAAATATCATGGCGATCATCGATGCAATTTGCATATTCTATCTTCCCATTCTTGGCCGCCCTCCCGCAAAGACATTTCCCAAAAGGGACCTGTGCACATGCAGTCCATAGGGGTTCGGCTAATCCTTGTTGGGATTTCAGGACCAAGATTTCAGGTGCTTTCTCAATAATAAAAATGCAACCCTTTGCTTCAAGAGCCAGCCAGGGGAGGGAAAGGATCAATTGAAGGGAACGCTCCAGGGTTTCTTGAAGGGAAATATCTTGTAAAGAAAAGCTCAGTAGGGAGTTGATCACTCCTTGTATATCATGATTTCGCTTAAGCTCTTCTTCCGCCTGTTTGCGTTGGCTAATGTCTCGAATAAGGCCGGTGAAAAATATTTCATTTCCGGCTGTCCATTGGGCCAAAGAAAGTTCCATAGAAAATTCTGCCCCATCTTTTTTTAATCCAAACAGTTCAGAGGTCTTTCCAATTAAACGACCCTCTCCACCGGATTGGATTTGTTCCATTCCCTTTAGGTAGGCTTCCCGGTACCGTTCCGGCATGAGTATAGCCAGGGACCGCCCCAGAACCTCCTCCTCTTGATAGGCAAACATATTGGCCGCCGCAGGGTTCCAGAAATTAATCTTTCCCGAGGAGTCACTGGAGATCATGGCGTCGTTCACCGATTGGGCCACGGAATAAAACTTGGCTTCCGACTCCATGCGTGTGCGGGCTTTTTCCAGATCAATAATTTTCTGTTGGGCCGTGGTCAACTGATTTTCAAACCGCACCAGGAAATAACGGAATAAAAAAAAGAGCACTCCTCCCAGGGAAACGGTGAAAATGGCTATAACCCGCATAGTGGAATAAAGATTGGTGGCTTGGCTGGTTACATCGATCAGGACAATCATATCGCCCACTTCCACACCTTGAACATCTTGAATAGCCAAAAATCGATACCGATATCGCCGATTTTGTGAGAGTATTTCTTCATCAAGGGCCCCAGGATGATGAGATCCTTCATGAAAAAATTTGGTCAGGATCTCCGGGTTTACCGGTAAAGTCTGTTCCAGTAAGACGACATCCGGAAACCGGTCCCAGTCATAGGTCCGGCCCATCATTTTCATTCCCGCCTCCCAACCTGGACGATCAAGAAATTTTTTGTGGAGATGGACTATGAGGTCTACTCCAACAGTTTTTTTCAATTTGGCGATAATGTGGTAGAGATCCTCACCCAGTTCTACAAAACCAATCCTTTTGCCATTTATGATCATCGGGGCCACGACCCTCAAGGTCAAGGTCCCCATGGGACCCAACTCCAGTCCGTAAGCGATCTTTCCGGTCTTTTCTGCTGTTAAGGTAGTAAGGCGGTCGATTCGATCCCCGTATTGGTCGGGTTGATGGACCCGGAGAAGGTTGATCCGCTGGGCATTACTGAAATACAAATGAGTTACAGGGTATTGGAAAGATATTTTTTTGAATAAGGGAGCGGTATGGGAAAGCAAGGCCTTGCGATCTTCGGCCTTTAAGGCCGTTTGAATGGCCCGGTCATTCATAATCGTTTCCAGCATGCCGCTGAAAAGGTGGGCGTCATTCTCCAATTGGGAATAGAAAAAGTGCTCGGTCGAATTAAACTGGCGATCAACCCTTTGTTTGATATTATTTCGCTCGATCCAATAGAGACTGGCCAAAAAAACGATCAGGAGAAAGAATAATCCAAGGGTTAAGGGTATAAGAATCCGATCTTTTAGGGAGGTTTTCATCATCACCCTGACTTTTATTCGAAAATGAGGTCTATTTTTTATCCGCCGTATATTCTTAAGGGATTTTGAAGTGTAAATCAATTTTATTAATTCTTAGGGTCTATTTTATTCCATAAAATATTAAGCACCTTCTGTTGATTAATGGTAGAACTCTTCAAGACCTGCCCCCCGATCTCCACATCCTCATATTCAGTGAGAACCCCATCCCCGTTGGCATCCATAAAATCTATTTCTACACAAAAGGATTAGGGTATTTTTTAGAGAATTCTTGACAAATTAGCCGGTTATGTTATTCTAATTTGTAATATTTTTTGTCTTACACCCATTCATCCACGAGATCTTAAGGAGATTCATGGCCCGGTTCCATATCTCAAAAGATCCACCCGATAAAACACCCATTGCTTTACCGACGATGCTCGAAAATATGTTTCTCAAATTGGGAGCAAAATCGTCTTAATTGATGGGGAGCAGCTCACCAGTTTTATGATCGAGCATGACGTTGGAGTTTCTACTGTATCCATGTATCCTGTGAAGAAAATTGATATTGACTATTTTGATTAACTGAAAATTACACCTGATCGCAGACAAAGCAGCCTCCCGAAGGGATAGGGCCAGACCTATTTTTTAGCATTTTGATTCAGTGACAAGGAAATAGACCTGACCCCGCAGGTTTTATTGGAAGATGTCATGTGCGATCCGGGCGCTGGAGTCGTGCCGCAAGACGGCTAAAGATCCCGGTCTTGCTCATTGGCGGGGAGTCCAGCCCGCAATCCTGGGAAGCGGCCGAGGATGCAAGAAGGGGCGGGGTCAAGTCTATTTTTATGGCATTTTGCTTAAAAAATGACAAATAGAGAGCCCTTATTTTGCCCCTGCAGAGAAAATAGGGACAGCTGTCCCTACTTAAAACGTAAAACTTTAGAGAAACTTGTTGGCCGGCACTATGGGAGAGAAAATTTGAACCAAGGAACCTGGTATGCTGTGGGGGCTTATTTAATCTGGGGGTTGTTTCCGTTGTATTGGAAGGAAATCCAGCATGTCCCCGCGCTACAATTGCTTGGCCATCGCATTTTGTGGTCTTTTCTGATCCTGGTGGGTATCCTCCTATTTACACACCAGTGGAGGACCTTCCGCGCCACCGCTCTTCCGCGGTCAATTGTTCGCATTTACAGTGCCGCCGCATTGCTGATCGGTTTTAATTGGCTCGTTTATGTTTGGGCGGTCAATGCCGGTTTCATCATTGAGGCCAGCCTGGGCTATTTCATCAACCCCCTTATCAGTATTCTTCTGGGGGTAATTTTCTTTCGCGAACGCCTTCGTCCCTGGCAATGGATCTCCATTGGATTGGCGACGATTGGCGTAATCTATTTAAACTTCACTTACGGCAGGTTGCCTTGGATCGCCCTGACCCTAGCTCTCTCTTTTGGTCTCTATGGCATGGTCAAAAAGGCCGCTCCCCTGGGTTCACTCTATGGCTTGACCTTGGAGACTGGCCTCCTGTTTTTACCGGCTTTGCTCTACCTTGTATATTCCGACCAGGTCGGTCAAGGGGCTTTCCTGCATACGGGCGCCGGTTCAGATCTACTAATGGTTGGAGCGGGATTGGTGACGACTGTTCCGCTCCTTATGTTTGCATCCGCTGTGCGGCGTATCCCGCTCTCCCTGGCAGGAATTCTCCAATACATCACCCCAACATTACAATTTCTTTGCGGTGTATTGATCTATAGAGAACCGTTCTCTTCTGCTCAACTCGTTGGCTTTGGGATTGTATGGGGGGCACTGATTATCTTTGTAACGGAAGGATTCCTTGCCATTCGCCGGTCACTGGTAAGGGATACCTAACAACCATCTCAACACCAACTCGGAGCTTTGGAAAAATCCGGGGACATCCATGCCTATTTTTTAGGGCCAGGTCTATTTTCTTGTCATTACAGCAAAATGCCAAGAAAATACTCCTGACCAGGGTGGTGCGAGCACATTGATCGGAACGATGAGAGCCCTGAGATGCCCGACGTGAAATTTGTAGATCATGGTGGTAAAAAAGTCCTCCTAATGGATTTTTCAAATGCCAAAGACGGTCGAGAAATAGTTGAGACAGCCGAAGAAGCCATGCGACTTGTCCGGTTAATGAATCAGCAACGGTCCATTCGAGGATTGCTTGATCTTTCCGGTACATCCTTTAATAAAGTGGTGAGAGAAACCATGATGAAAATGTCTAAGAACAATGGACCCTATATGAAATCCGTTGCTTTTGTTGGGCTTGGTGTCCTTTTGTCTCCCTTGTTTAGGGGATTGTTGTTTATGACCGGAAGATCAAATCACAAGGTGTTCAACACAAGAGGCGACGCCCTCGACTGGCTGGTCAAGAATTAGATAGATTAAAGGGAACGGTTCTCTTTAAGGCGAAATAATCTGTGAAAGTCAGGATTTGACTATAGGGACATTGTCAAATTTAATGGTGACTTCCTTCCTGAAATCTTCGCTTCTCAAAGTTTCAAATTTGTTATATATTACAAACCGAAATTGAGGTTGATCAGCCTTCTGGACTCTTACAAACTTTCTTATTTATGCAGGGCTTTTATTCTATTCTGGGCTCTGATCTCATCCTGCCACCCGGTGTTTGAGCACTATTTGTTATTCTTGTCCTCCAAATGGCAGGGAGAGACTATGAGTATAAAGGAGGTTTGAAATGGGAACTTTGATCTTAAGCCATGGGAAAATAATTGATGGTCTCGGAAATAGGCCATTCGTTGGCCATGTCCTAATCAAAGGCGACCAGATCGGGGCTGTCTTGAAAGAAAACGAAGCGCTCCCTCCTTCGGATACGATCATTGATGCCAGTAACTATGCCATTGCCCCAGGCTTTATCGATATGCACTCTCATGCGGATTGGGTGCTTCCATCTACTAATCATCCAAAACTTCTAAAGTGCCTACTTGAACAAGGTATAACAACGATAGTAGCTGGCAATTGCGGCATATCTCCAGCACCACTCAACCATGAGAGATTACAATCTCTCATGTGGCACAACGTTGCCAACTTGTGCATTGATGAACCTCTCAATTATACATGGTATTCTATGGATGAATTCCTTGATAAGACTGAACAACTCCAGCCGGTGGTTAATCTGGCCCAATTAGTGGGTCACGGGGCTATCAAAAGCTCGGTAGCTAATACCCCCAATGCGCCGATGAATTCAGAAGAAATGAAGATTTGTCTAAATGAACTACGTAATGCCCTCGATCAGGGGGCATGTGGACTGAGTTTTGGTCTTGGTTATTCTCCCGGCATGTATTCACCGATCGAAGAAATCGAGGCTTTCTGCCGCGTTGCAAAAGCCAGCGAAAAACCGGTGGCGGTACATTTGAAGTCTTATACAAAAATATCCGCTTTATATCCTGCGACCATTTTTTCCAAGTCACATAATCTAAAGGCACTCAAAGAAATGTTGGATATTGCCCGTCAAACAGGAGTGAAGCTACAGGTCTCCCATGCCATGTTCGGTGGACGCAAGGCTTGGCCAACTGCAGAAGACTGGATAAGGATGATCGATGACGCCCACGATGAAGGGATAGATGTCATGTTTGACGCTTATCCATACACATACGGTAATACATCTATAGATGTTTTGCTGCTCCCAAGATTTATTGAAGCAATGCCGGCGAGTTTCAGAAGCCGATGGGCTCGCATGAAACATCATTATCTGGAAGAGATAGCTTTTAGAATGCACGGTATGTCCTATAAAGACTTACAACTGATGGATGCTGCCATCGAAGGATGGGAAGATCTAAGCGGACTGACAATCTCTGACATAGCACGGAAGAGAAATATATCTCCATTTAACATCGTGCTCACGTTGAGTGAGGCCAGCAAGGGTGCTGCCCTGATCCTTTATCATGCACTCAATTCCGATCAGATAATTGAGCATGTCCTGCCTCATGATCTATGCCTTTTCGAAACGGATGCGGCGATAAAAAGCAGAGGTTATCCTAACCCGGCAGCCTTGGGGACATTCCCCAAGATACTTGGCCAATATGTACGCGAAAAGAAGCTCTTAAGTATTGAAAAGGCTATCCAGCGGATGACATCTGCCAGCGCACAGCGCTTTGGAATTAAAGATAGAGGCGTTTTGGCGCCGGGTAAAGCTGCCGACATCGTGATATTCAATCCTGAGACTGTGTCTGAGACACCTCCGCTGAATGACAAGCCTGCTGGCAAGCCAAATGGCATTCTACATGTGTTTGTGAATGGCATCCAAGTCGTCAAGGATGGTAATTACATAGATTCGGCCAGGGCAGGGCGGGTCCTTAGACTATGAAATCTTTCCATTATAGAGAGGACAAATAATCAGGGCCGCCCCCTTTAATTCTTTCTTTTTTTACCGTGCGTTATTGAGGTTCTCCCCGTGCGCATCGTCTGTTCCCTACCATTGATTTTACTCCTGGTGCTTGTCAAAACAGGGTCGGGCCTAATGCCGTTAACTTAAGAGAAAAACTCTGTCTTTACTATCCTTTATGGTTTCGGATTTAATAACAATATCCGGATTTGAGGTATACATACGTGCAGGATTACGTCTTCGTCCTGGACGGCGTTTCTCGACGACGCCACGGCTTTTTTTTCGATATATCTGTCGGTCACGGGGAAAGTGCCGGTTAGGTTTGCATTGGACACGATGACGAGAGCAACATAGCACAAAGGCTGCGTAGAGGGAAGACCAGAGTGAAACCTCGGGCGTAGACAATAAAAGTTTTAAAAATAAACGGGTCTCCGTGAGCGCACGGGAAAAGCTAAGTTGAGCGACGGAGAGGTTGGCCAAACAACTGGCTTCGAGCATGGCCAGGCGGATGAGGCACAGGGCAATCATGTGCACCAGGAGTTCCTGATGAAAAGAGGTGGGAGATTTACAATGCCAGGAAGTGGCTTTCAGAGTGTGTTTAAAATCGCGATAGAAGGTCTCGATGTCCCAACGCAGGTGGTAGAGGTTGGCCAGTTCTGAAACGGGGAAAAGGAAGGGGTCTAGAAGAGAGGTGAGCAGACGTCGCCGGCGAAAGCCGTTTCGATAAACAAAAACAACACGGACGGTAAG
This sequence comes from uncultured delta proteobacterium, assembly GCA_963790475.1. Lineage (GTDB taxonomy): Bacteria > Desulfobacterota > RBG-13-43-22 > RBG-13-43-22 > RBG-13-43-22 > RBG-13-43-22. The sequence goes on from CAWBOS010000006.1 coordinate 687,598, forward strand.
AGTAGTATTAGCGGTGGAGTCGGTGATCTGGCAAAGATAATCTCCTGGGCCAAGGGCTTGGATTACTTGGGGACGGTTAGTCGTCTTAGTGGGCATGATGAAGTGGGCCTGCCGCGAGAGGATTTTGTTGAAGGTGGCGTGGTTGTAAAAGCCGGTGTCTAACAGAAGCAGATCCCCCTTTTTAAGGTATGGGATGAATTTGCGGATGAGCTTGTGCTCCGAGGTACAGATTTTGTCGAAGACGAATCGAAGGGGAGCACGACTGATCAGATCAAAGAGACAACAAAGTTCGACGGCAATCGGCCCCAATCCCTGCTGGCCTTTGTGGGCGCCGAAACATTGGTAAAGGGATTTTGATTCGGGTAAGGCGAGAGTGGTCTTGTCGCTGGCCAGCAGGCGCAACCCATGCCAACGACGGTGTTGGTCCTTACCGGCATTTTGGAGACGGGAAACCAAAACGCCATAAACCCAAGATAGAGCCTCCAGGGGAAAAACGGGACCGGGCTTTGCAGAAAGCGGCTACGGAAATGGACCAGGGGATGCCGAGCTGTCCGGTAGCCAAGCGGAGGATCTCGTGAAGGCCGGATCGATGAGTATCCAAGGAGACGGCCAACATCAGCCAAAGCGTTTCTAATGTGGCCAACTTGCGATGACGGACCCATTCATTTTTCAAATACCGTCGGTCTTCCAGCCCGGACACCAGAGCTGGATCGAGCCATTGAGTAAGCAATCGCAGATCAGGTTTTGACATGGGTTTTCTCCTTTCCTTTGATGAGGGAAAATGTGGCTGGTGCGGTCTGTTTAAGCAAAATGCCCTGGCGAGCCTTTTTAGCCAAGGCACTGGACAAGGTGTCCCGGTCGGTGAGACGTCCGAAACGTTGCTGAAGAAATTGGACGAGCTCATTGACATGTAAGGGTTTCCGATGTTCAGTAAGTAAATTAATGGACAAATCGACAAGAGACTGACGTCTTCTTCCCTTTCGAGGGGAAATGACCGGCTCAATCTCAGTTTTTCCTTGAAGCTGACGAATGGCCCGTAACTGATAATCAAGCTGAAGTTCAATGACTTGAAGAAAGACTTCTTTAAGATCCTCTTTTTTCATGGAAAGAACCTCCAAGGGATAAGGAATTGAAAGCAAGTAAGTTGTTTTACAGTATTACTAATTAATAAACTGACATTTGTCAAGAAATAAATCGGGGACTCCAGAGAAAACAAAAAGGATTGAGGGAAAAAGGGGAAGTGATGGGTAAGTCAGAAAATAATATAACTTATTGTAATTAAAGTGCTTATCCTTAAGTTAATGGCATTGGGTCGGGCCACGGGAACCAATTGATCTGATATGAGATACTGTCAATTCTGACCCCTAAAATTGGCCTATATTACGTTTTTTAAGGCCCAAAAGGCCGTTATTGAAGGAAGAAATGTAAAAGATAATGGCGGAGAACATAGACTCAGGGAAGGGGCTGCTTCCTAATAAGATTCTTTTCGGGGCTAAAAAAGGCGATATAAGTCTTTAAAAACTGGTTTTCTGATGCATTAATTTTTAATTATCAATAAATTGTCGTGGCCCTCAAATGGATTTATCTTAACCTTCCCGTTGACAAAAGAAGTCGCTGGAACTTATAGGGGTTATAAGGGAAAGGCGCATAAAAGAGGCCTCCCTCCGACAAGGTATTACAGACAAACTCCTTGGCCGTACTTCTAAAATGAGCTGAACTGGAATATTGGCCTTAGGAAAAAAATTTTTCATCGAGGAGGAGATAATTGCATGGCTGAGACAAGATCTTATTTCCCGGGGCGGGGCACCTGTAAAAAAATCGAACCAAAGGAGGCTGGATTCGATCCTGATCACTTACAATTGGCGGTCACTTATGCTATTGAATCCGAAATTAAATGGCCCCATGACATGAATGTAATCATAGGTGCCATCGATCGTCCTCCCCACAATATACCCCTCGGACCGGTAAAGGAGCGCGGCCAGGCAACAGGATTGATTGTAAAGAATGGTTACCTGGTAGCATCCTGGGGGGATCCTGAACGGGCTGACATGACCTTCAGCGCAACCAAAAGCTTTATTTCCATCCTGATAGGGCTGGCCGTGGATAGAGGTTTGATCAAAAGTGTCGATGATTGGGTGATCGATTATGTCCGGCATGATTCATTTGATACCACCCAAAACAGAAAGATAACCTGGAAGCATCTCCTGCAGCAAACCAGCGAGTGGGAGGGAGAATTGTTCGGTATTCCGGATACGGTTGATCATAATCGATCAGTGCAAGGCGGGGCTGATACGACTGTAAAAAAGGGAGACAAGCGGGCGCTGCTTACACCGGGAAGCTATTGGGAATACAATGACGTGCGTGTAAACGCTCTGGCTTTGGCCGCCCTTTACGTTTTCAAGGAGCCCCTGCCTCGGGTGCTGGCACGAGAAATTATGCAGCCTGTCGGAGCCTCCGATACCTGGGAATGGCATGCCTATAAAAATGCAGAAGTTACCATCGAGGGGAAGAAGATGTATTCGGTACCGGGGGGCGCTCATTGGGGAGGGGGCTTTTCATCAGCACGTTAGATCTTGCCCGAACAGGATATCTAATGCTCCGCCGTGGAAACTGAAACGGGCAGCAGTTGATTTCCGAAGACTGGATCGATCAGTCCTTGACTGCCGGTCAACTGAATCCTGGATATGGATATATGTGGTGGCTGAACATCGAGAACCGGATGTTCGGAAGTGCCTCGGATAAAGCTTTTGCCGCCGTGGGAGCTGGCGGGAATGTTGTCTTTATGGACCCAAAATATGACCTGGTTATCGTTACCCGGTGGACACAGAATCATGGGAATGTCATAGATCGGATTGTCCGTTCGCTTAACAACAGCTAAGTTGGAATAGTTTAAACTTACTCTGCCCTTCCCTCTATAGGTCTTCTGCGGCCTTCGCCTCCCTCCCAGGGGAAAAGAGGCCGTGGAAAACCTGGCCCGCTCAAGTGTGCCTGGGAATAATCATTTATTTGCCCAAAGTGGGACAAAATTTGTTCGATTATAGCAATTTAATACTATCTTTCCCGCTCGATCTTGATCTTCCATAATTTCTTATTAACCGTAACCTGCCAAACTAATTATTATTTCTCATTCAAATCCTTTGAAGGTCTGGTAATTGCAGTTATGCAAACCGAATCTAAGCAGTAAGTTTGGCCTTTCGGCTTTTTACCAGAGAAAAGAATTTCTGTGAGACATTTCAGGCATGAGGTTTTGAAAGCAGTTGATGGGTCGAGGTGGCTGAAATAACTGTTCCCGGAGTCGACTTATTGAAAATTTTTGGTTGAGAAGAGAAAATGCAAACCGGCAATCATAGTTGCAGGAGCCGGCAAAAACAGAGGTCGCTACTTGATGATAAAGTCTATGAAACTGTAGTCATAAAGAAAGAAGACCTAAAGCCCATCTCAAATTGAAGAGATGTCCTGGCCAGACAATAACAACTTAAAGGAAGAGTCCCTATGAAAAAGAATAAGAGATCATTTCTAAAATGTTTTGCGCTCATTTTGTTCATTTTTTTATCTTCAGCCGTTTTCGCTTCCGACAATCCTCTTAAGGTAAACCCAAATCCCTGCCGACAGCAGCCCAACCAACATTGCGGAAAAGATTGTATTAATAAAATTCAAGAAATGGTGGACACCTTTAGAAAAGAATCGGACATCCCGGGGATGCAGCTCAGTTTGAATTTCTTTAAACAACCCCTGCAAGTCTATTGCAGCGGCAGCACCACCATGGAAGGCCAGGACCCGATCACCCCAAAAACCAAATTCACCATCGCCAGCACAACCAAGTCCTATACGGCCGCCATAGTACTGCAATTGGTACAGGAAGGTAAATTGAGTCTCGGTGATAAGTTGGGAAAATGGTTTGGCAGCGGGCCCAAAGGTGAATATCCCCAATGGAGTGAAAACACCGTTTTCCAATTATTGCACATGACCAGCAATATCGGCGATTATTTCGATGGTGACAATGGCCGATTTCAAAAAGTCTATGAAAGCGATCCCACCCATAATTGGTCATTAAAGGAGCTATGCGATTATGTTTACAACGGCAACACCCTTTGTAAGCGTGTGGATGCGAACTCTCGATTCTGCGCTGAAAAACCCGGAGAAGGTTGGATGTACTCCAACACCAATTACCTTTTGTTGGAAAGGATCATTGAAAAGGTTACTCAAAAGTCCTTGAAAGATCTGATCTATTCCCGCATATTTAAGCCGCTTAAACTATCGGATAGTGTATTTCTTCCGGATGAAAACCCGGCCACCATCAAAAATATTTCCCATGCCTACAACAACGATCCTAAAGGTCTTTTCTACCTCAAAGACGTCATTCACTTCAGTCTATCGGCGGCCCGGGGGGCAGGAGCGGTGGTCTGTACCACCGGTGATTTGGCCAAGTGGATAGAGAGTCTGTTCGGCGGAAAAATGTTTAACGAGAAATACATGAAAAAATATATGAAAGAAGTAGTATGCGTGAAGGACAGTGAGGAGTGCAAGGCCGGGGAGATAGCGCCAGATGAAAGCAAAACACCGGCCTATGGTTATGGGATGATGAGGTTGTATGATGAGAAGACAAAAAACACTATTTGGTTTCATCCCGGAGGATCGGAGGGGATGGGAACATTGTTTATGTATGATCCGAAGAACAATTTTACCTTAAGCTATTCGATGAATAAGACCCCGCTCGCCAATGCCAGAAATTTTCAATCTGAAGTATATGCCTACATCGTAAGCCAACTTAAAAAATAGTGCTCCTGCCCCGTCGGAATGTATGAGCTTCAGCAGACCAATGCTACCCAAAATCTTTTCGGTATATGGCTGGAAAGGAGTGATCGGTCCGATGGGACTTTGCGGGTTCCTTCCCTACTGGGCGGCTCTCTTGGTCATGCTGGCGACCGCTCATTCATCCTGCAAAAGGCTGGGGGATTACAGCGGATCTTCAGCTATATCGCCTTCGCGCCAATGCGGGGCGTGGCGGTTTTCATCGCTATCAACAAATTCGAATTCGCTGCCGCTGCGGCCCTGGCTGAAGGCTCGTTTCCTCAGGTCTTTGCTTTCTCATTGACCCTGTCTCTTTCTCGTTTTATACTGCCTTCTAAGAAAGCAAGTCTTATCAAAAATTGGGTAAAGATTGCAGGAGAATGAATTTATGGGCGGGGAGTAGTTGGGTTTTTACGAACAGAAAGATAAAAGAAGTAGGATTTGACGTAGTTTATCACGTAGCCGATTACGTTCCCTCCGGGGTGGAAGCAATCAATAAGAATTTCGCCACTAAAATTAGTATTAGGAGGGCTTGATGAATAACTGGGCCGATAATATAGAGATGACCGTAATGCATTGCGATACCGAAGGCAGGGTTACTTACATGAACAAGAAGTGTGGAGAGATGTTCGAAAAGTTTGGTGGCCTGGAGCTCATGGGCAAGGACATCTTCGACTGTCACCCCGAGCGAGCAAAGGCAAAGCTTAAGGAGATCATGGACAGGAGGGTTTCACACTCTTATTCGATAGAAAGGGATGGACGGAAAACCATGCTCCACTCATTTCCGCTGTTAAACGATAAGGGCGCATATATAGGTTTTGGGGAAATAACTTACGACATCCCTTATGATATGCCGCATTTTGTAAGAGATAAGAAGCGCTAAAAAAGTAAGTTATAGTTGCCGGCGCTCGTTTCTGACTTTACTGGTTTGTGAAAGTCAGGATTTGACTATGCGGACATTGTCAAATTTAATGGTCACTTCCTATAATCCTCTTGGGCTTCTTTCAGGCTCCAAAGGGAGAAAGGTGGATGGAGCAGGATGGTGTCAAAAGTACAAAGTCCTTCCACACAGAATAATTTTTTGGTGTTCATAATCGAATTATATAAATTATGCTGTCTAAGTTCCATAATTAGTAGGAATATCATAGCTGAAAAAATGATTTATGATGAATGTTAAGGTTTGGAGCATGAATAACATTCTTGTCGAGATGGGACATCATATTTTCCGGATGTCTTCGGAGGCAATGCCACTCATTAGTGCCAATACCAGAGCAACTATGCTGAAGGAGGCGATCGTATGTGGCGTACCAATTAGATGGCTGGCAACAATCCCCATGGCCAGGCTACCAAAAGGACTCAACCCCATCACCAGGGAGTAGAAGGCTAGCACTCTCCCCCGGTACTCGTCGTCGACATGGAGCTGCAACAGCGTCTGATTAAACGAGGAGAAAATAACCAGCGCCATGCCGCCCAGAATAAGAAGGAACAGAGAAAGTACGTAGATGCGCGAGAATGAGAAGGCCAAGATCATCGTCATGTAAATAGCCAATGCGATACTGGCAATCGCCCCTTTCTTGGGCCTTCTGGAGAAGTAGGCCACCAGGAGAGCGCTTATCACCGATCCGATCCCGACGCCGGTCTGCAGCCAGCCGTATCCCAGGGCGCCGACGTGCAGATAGTTCTTGGCCATAAGTGGCATGAGTTGTAGGTAAGGGAAGACAAGCACCGTCGGGATTAGCTGCAGGATAATTAGACGTAATAGCACGCGATGACGAAATAGATAACTTGCTGCTGCACGAGTGCTGGCGAGCATTGATTCGCTCATCGACGGAGCTGCCTGAGTCAGCCGCATAGAGATCAGACTCAGAGTCGCGATGGTGAAGAAGATTGCTTCCCCGAAGAACGCCGCGGAAATGCTGAAGCCGATTATGAAACCGGCCAGCCCCGGCCCGACAGTCCGGGCCGCATTATTGGCCATTGAGTTCAAGGCAATCGCGTTGGACAATTGGTCATTGGGCACCGAGTCATAAACCAGATATTGCCGTACCGGATTATAGATGCTGCCCGACAATCCACCAATCGACGATGCTACATAAATCTGCCACATTTCCACCCCGTGGAAAACCAGTAGCAGAGCAATTGCCAATGCCGAAAGCCCGTTTACCATCGACGCGACGCCGGCGAGCACCCTCCGGTCGATGCGATCAGAGAGCCACCCGACAAACAGGGAAAACGACACGTAGGTTACCCCGCGGATGAACTGTACCAGACCGAGCTGGAACGCCGAGTTCGTAAGCTGCGCGACCAGCCAGCCCTGCCCGATTTGCTCCATCCACATCGCAAAGCTCGCGGCAGCAGTGCCGCTCAGCAGAAAGCGAAAATTATGGCTGCGGAGTGAACTGAACGTCCCCATCAAAAGCCCCGAAGGCCTTGAAGAATAGGGAACCCTAACGGATTTTGATTTTGTTCTGGGAAAATATTTCTTAATCAAATGACTAAAGACCTCCTCTATCGAACTAAGAATTGTACCCTTTCTTGGTGGCTATGGCGAAGAGACCAAACCCGTTTCTATTTCGAACACAATACTTAAGCCCTTCTGCGTTGATGCTACTGCCTCGGCAATCCCCTTGCCTCTATTTTTTCCTTTGATAGTGTCTTTCTCGTCTTATGTTATTTCCATCAAAAAGGAAATAAAAAAAGCCCAAAAAAGTAATCAAGGAACCAAGGGGTTATTGACCTAAAGGTTCAAAAAAAATTATTTTCCGTAATCCTTAGAACTATTCAACGGGACGTAGAAATTCCATTTTTTCGAGATTTGACGGCTGGCCAAAATCCATATCCTTAAACTCCTCTCCTACTGATCCGGTAAAAGCAATTTTAACTTTGTCAGTCTTCAGTCGACTTGGTAAAGAATTGAAGTATCTGAACAGGTGATGAGCTGGCCTAAGAGGATTTTCTTGTCCCGGTGTATAGTGAAACACCCCGGAGAGACTTCGGCGGTATAGCAAAGAAAACGGCCACAATAGCCGATAGACTGGCAATCCCAAAGATAGTGAAGGCAATCCCGTAATCCTGAGTAGCGTCAAAAATAAGGCCGGCGATGGTCGGGCCGAAAGAAGACCCCATTTGGGTGAACAACCCGGAAAAACCGATAATCGTGCCGAAGGAAACCATGCCGAAACAATCGCCGATCAAAAGAGACTGCATCATAACGATTCCGCCCATGGTTAGACCGAAGACAAAGGTCCCGATATAAAGAACCACCACCTGGTGGAAGTGGGCCATAAAAAGAACGGCTATTCCCTGGAGTAAAAAACAAAAAATGGCCACGAACCGCTTATCAAAACGGTCGGCAATCGATCCAAGAAACAGACGACTGACAACACTGGCTCCGGTCGTAACGCTCACCGCCTTGGCCGCCGCCCCGGCCGTACCCAAGGTTTGGGTCAAGAAAGACACCTGGTGAACGAGAAAGGCGAGCTGGCCGGTCTGGGCCAGCAAAAAACCTATGACAATAGCCCAGAAGGCGGTGGTATGCATCGCTTCAACCCGTGTCCAGACGCGCATCTGCGGAGCGAAGGAGATTCGTCTGTCCAATATGTCTAAGGATAAGGGAGGCGGCCGTTGGCCATCGGGAAATTGGCCCACATCCGCCGGATGTTGTTTGATAACAAAAAGGGCTATCGGAATGATCACCAGGCAATAAATACCCCCCAAGGTGGGTAAGGCCGTCTGGAGACCCCAGTGGGAGATCAGATAGACGGTAAAAGGCACCATGATCATCCCGCCCAAGCTTAGACCACTCATGGTCAATCCCATGGCCAATCCCCGCTTGAAGACAAACCAGTTGGCGATCAGAGCGCTAATGGTTAGCGTGGAAGCACAACTCGTTCCAAAAGACAGGAGCAAGTAGACCGCAAATAATTGCCAGAGTTGGGTAATCCGGCTCAAAAGAAAGAATCCGATTCCGAAAATAATAGAACCCAGGATGAGAAGAGGTTTTGAGCCGAACCGATCAACGGCCCGCCCCACCACCATACCCAAGACGCCGGTGGCGGCAAAATACATAGTCAGCGCATATGAGATAATTCCCTTGGACCATCCATAATGGACCCGCAGGGGATCCAAAATAGCGCCGTGGCTGTAAAAACCAATGCCGCAGGAAAAAACCAGGGTAATCATACTTCCGGAAACGATCCACCAGCCATAAAAACCTCTTCGGGACCTTTCAGGGGATGGAACGACAGACAGCATTGAGGATGAATTCTTATCAGATTCAGACATAACCCAATCAATTACCCACTTTCTGGTATCAATCTGGTGAAATTTATGATTTGGTCGTATCCGGGGCACAACTGTTTTTTGTAATAACGAGCACGGGTTGCGATGACTTTTTTATCACTATCTTTGAGACAGATCTCCAGAGCAATCGTTTAAAAATATTTTTCCCATAAGAACCGATAATGATCAAAGAGATATTTTCTTTTTGTGTTTCTTCTAATATTTCTTTCCAAATGATTCCTGTCGCAACTTTTGCTTTAACCTTAAACCCTTGGTCTAACAATTCAAGGGCCACCATTTCCAAATTTCTTTTAGCCTCTTTTATCGATCCTTCGATAAGTTTTTGTACTAGTTTAGGATCGTCAGCCAGCATATCTAAATATTTGTCTTCAACTGCTGCTAAAACGACTACTTCTTCCGTCCCCGAATTTCTTAACAGTTTAATATATTCAAGGGCCTTTTTTGCTACCTCGGAAAAATCAGTAAGGAAAAGAATTTTTTTGAACATCTTTATTACTCCTAAAAGGAGGAATATTTAAGAGTAACCCTCATAACTTACATAAAAATGGTTTTGGACTTGCTTCAAGGTATTTTCCCAAACCATAGGACCATGAAGGACGGGCTCCAACCCATCCACTTTCCAAAAACAAATCAAACGTCTGTTTTCGTTTGTTCATATTTTGATTAGAATTTTATCATAGAGGTCCAATATAAAGCACAAAGCACCAGAAAGATCCAGGCGAGCGGAAATAAACTAATAAGAATTAATTTTTTCATGGCCGAATCCTTCATTCTTATCACCTTACTCTTCATGCTTAATGACCAGCTACAGCTTTGCCGGTTTAAGTTTTGATAAAGAATGTGAAGGGTTTAATATGATTGAATCGATATTTCGGCTTTTTTATGACCATCCTTTTCCAACCCTTCTCTCTAAACGTTCCCTGTTTTATCGGTCATGGTCTTAATGGTAAAATGATCCAAGATGGATCCAGGGGCATTATGGACCATTTTCAGACTTGCTTCTCTGTTGCAAAAAACCCAATCAATGGCCACGTCTCTATGGATGACCTGCCCACATTCTCTGGCCCATATGGCCCCTGTGCCACATCTCCGGCCCCACATCCCAACCTGTGAGGCCTGCTCCGGGGTGAGATAACTCCTGGCTTCCAACCGAAAATCGATGGCTTTTATTTTTAATTGGGTGGTCAGACCTATAAGTTCCTTTTGTTTGTCTATGATTTTGTCTTTGTCCGGCTTAGGGACAATCCACAAGATTTTGAGCTCCAGCCGTTTAACCCTGAGGTCATTGCGTAGAAACACCGTTTCTTTCCGGAAATTCTCCCTCAAGACCTGGAGCTTGGTTTTTTTGTTCCGGGGTAAGATTCAATAGGGTATGGTGATGAGCCTTAAATCCTTCTCTTGGTCCTCCATCTCCTGGGACCATGGCATAAACGCTGCCGGTCATTAAAAGTAAAGCCAACAAAAACACCAAGATTTTAGTTTGACTGATCAATTCTTCTTCCTTCCGTAGTTTTGTTTTTAATTAAAAGGTTACTTTAGTGGCTTCCTGTGTCTCAAAATCTAAAAACCCTTTAAGATTGGTGAACTTATAGCCTACCCCCTGTTTCTATTTTTCTCACCGGGGTCTTTCTTTAAAAGGCCGACCTAATTTATTGGGATTGTTTTTTTAGACAGAAGGAATTTTGTTTAGTTAAAAAAAATTATTGATTTAAGAATTAGTTAAGTCGTTTCAGAGAAGAGTTAAAAGTTAATTTTAACCTTGTGAGCACCTTCAAACCCAAAGTTTCTTTACCGGGCCAAATTTCGAATTTTACTTTGAAGCAGGCCTACAAACAAGCCCGAAATAGGCTTGGGTCCTTATCTACTTAGCCGTCCGGGCCGGCATAGGGCGATGAGTTACCTTTTGGACAACCCCAAAAAAGAAAACTCCCCGGTCCCTGGCGGTAAAATTTGGTTTTATTATTTAAGACCCTTAATAAAAAATTTATTCCTGGATGGAATTCACCTTAAAGGCCCAGAGCTTGCTTCCCAGGAAATTACTTATAGTCGTCATAAAAATTGCCGTCAATTGGGCCAGGACCTTGTGCCAATGCCAGAAATCGACCAGGATCCACAGGACTACGATATTGATTCCATAACTGATAACAGTAACCGACGCATATCTTAAGTATTGGTCCCCAATCGCCCTCAATCCCTGGCCGTGGGTTTTAAAAGTCCAGCGTAAATTCAAGATGAAGTTGCCGGTCATGGCCGTCACAAAGGAAATAGTGGCGGCAATCAGGTAATGAACATAAAGCAAATAAATCAAGCTTGAATAAACAGCGAGATTGGTAAAGACCCCGCTGCTGCCCACCAGGGCGAAGCGGACAAACTGATTTCCGGTACGTCCGCTGGTCTTCACGCTGTTGATGATATAAGCCCAACGGAGCTTTTTGGAATAGCCTTTGAACGGATTCAACGGCCCTCCAAAAACGGGGCTAAATGGGCCTGCAACCGTTGCTTGTTTTTTTCCAGAGACAAATCCTTGATCCTTTCCTTTTGACCGCTAATAATGTTTTCTCGAAGCTCGTCATCCTCCAGGACCAGAGCCATCATTTCGGCTATCTGTTCCAGGCTTTTTTGGGCCAGCCCGATACCGGCTCCCCCCAAAGTTTCCGCGATGCCCCCGGTCAAATACGCCATAACCGGAAGACCGAAAAACATGCTTTCCACCAGGGGGACACAGAACCCTTCGTGCTCGCTCAGACAAAGATAGAGTTGGGAGGCGTTATAATAGGTGATCAGTTCCCGGAAAGAAGCAAAACCGGCAAAAAGGACTTTTTCAGTTAGAGCCATTTCTTCAACCATTTTTTTTATGGCTCGGCTGTAGTTGCGCACCCCGCTGTCCGTGCCGACCAGAATCAGGCGGCTCTCGGGAAAAAGACGTTTCTGGAATAGATAAAAAACCTTGATCAGGTCTTCGATCTTTTTCTGGGGAACCAGCCTGCCCACATGAAGGATATTGATCTTTCCGTCCTGGAGGGATTTTTTCAGGTTCTCATCTTGAACGATATAGTAATTATTGAAATCGATAAAAATCGGTAACACCCCGGTTTTCCGAAATCCTGCCCGTTCCAAATCCTGACGGTTAAAGTCCGACACTCCCAGGCCCAGGTCGAAATGAGGGGCCAGCTTTTTTAATTCTTCATAGCCCCAGTCACAGCGCCTTTCCACCTCGGCATTGATCCCTTTGAAGAAGTGTGCCGGGGTGATGTTGTGATAGATCAGAATCTTTCGATCCGGGAGTCGTTTGACAAACTCGGAAAGTTCAGAGCCGATGGAGAAATGAAAGATCAGGATATTATCGGGACGACTGACTTCCTTATATTCCTGAAAGGGACGGGCCCCACCGGTTAATTTGGAGTGGACGTGCTGGGCGTAAATTTCGGAATCATAGCCCCAGTCCCTTAAGACTTTTTGGATCCCCAGGACATCATTGCCGATGGCGTCGCCATAACTGAAATCAGGAAGCATCTGGTGAATCGAAGTTTCAGGATTTCTCCGACGGCTTTTCATGGAGTTCTCCTTTTGACCGGAGTCCCTGGGGCTTTCTTCCGGAATCGGCTGGGTCTTTTGGATCAATTGGATGTACCGCTGGCTAATCAAATCCCAATGAAAATGGGACAAGACATAGTTCCGGCCCTTTCTAGCCAATTCCCTGGTCATCTCCGGGTGGTTTTTCATTTCCAGCAGGCATCCTTCAAACTCCAGATAATCTTTAAAAAATAACCCTCCCTGACTGTTCTGACAATGTTCGACCGTCACCGGACAATGGGCGTTGACCAGGACCGGAGTCCCGCAGAGCCAGGATTCCATGATGACAATGGAAAAGCTTTCCATGACCGAAGGCTGGCAAAATAGTTCAGCTCCGCCATAGGCATCATATTTATCCTGTCTGGAAACAAAACCCAAATCCAGAATGTCCTCCTGCCAATCGAGGGGGATTTTAACCGGCAAATTGCCGATCAAAAGAAGTCTGAGGTTGGAAGGGTGCCGTTCTTTAAAGAGGGCAAAATAATTCATCAACAAAGGGGTGTTCTTCCCGGTGTCCCTTCTTCCGGCATACAGGAGGTAGGGATCTTTTATTGGGAACTTTTGGCGAAATCTTTCCGGGTCGGAATGGATCTCGGTATCAATTCCCTCGCCGAAAAGATGGGTTTGATTCTCAGTCAGGCCATACAAACGCTGTCCCAGATTCATCTCGAACCGGGTATGGAAGATCATGCCCCGCACCCGGTGGAACAATTCACCCAGAATTTCCAAATGGGCATAGCCTTCATCATGAAGGCAGGGGATAATAAAAGAACGGCCCGGAAAAATCCGGGCCCCATAATAGGTGGTACTGAAAAGATAGGGGATAAAAAATAACAGGGTTTCCGGGCCCTGAAGCCGGATGTACTGATAGAGCAAGGGGCTGTCGATCATGTGCTGAAAGAAAAGGTCTTCTTCCGGACGGGAAAGCTTTTCCCCGGAAAGGATTCGCCGGTTCAGGGAACTGAAAAGCTCTCCATTTCTGGGGCCGACCGGAAATCGTCTGACCAATACTCCATTGACCTCGTAATCCCCGGCCGGATAATAATTGCGCCCCCAATCCCCTTCAAAATCTTTAACGCAAGTTGTCCAGACCTCCACCGGAATCCTTCGCTGATGAAGGTTCTCTACGGTTCTCCGGGCCTCGGCTTCAGCTCCTCCAGGGATATCCGCCCCATACCAGGGGCAGACAAAAGCGATTTTCATTTCGGTTGGTCTGGTCAATTCGGTCAATTCAGTCTATTTGGTCTGTCTGGTCTGTTTGGTTTTTTGGGTTTAACGTGAAGCCTGAAACGTAAGGAGTAAGGAGTGAGCATTATTTTTTTGCAACCCTAGCCTATAGCCTTACGCCTCTGCCTCTGGCCTCTTGCCTACTTATACCCCAGCACTGCATAATCCTGAAATCCATATAACAGGGCATTGAGGCTCCGGACGTTTTCGTTCAATATTCGGGCCATTTCATCCTCATAAGAATCATCCTCCCGCCGGACCATCTCTTTGAGTTTCATCTCTTCAGGAAAAGGAGAGACAAAGAGGATTTCCGCCTGCCGGAATCCGTATGATTCCCACAGATAACGGGCGGCCTCGGGATGAATCGGATTTTTGTGGGAGAGATCCAGATAGAAGGCCCCGCTGAAGGTGCTCAGACATTGGGGATTTATGGTTTCGGCCAGCAGGATACCTCCGGTACGCAGTTTGGCAAAACCGACCCTGACCAATTCCCGAAGCAATTCAGGATCCAGATGTTCAATGACCTGGGATAGAAAAACCCCACCCAAACTCAGGTCCGGTAAACTTTTTAAATAGGCCAGCCCGTCACCCGAACTGGCCTCTAAGCCCTTAGCCCGGCAATGAAGGATAAATTCCTGATTGGTGTCTACGCCCGAGGCCTGGATTCCGGCTTCTTTTAAAAGCCCCAGAAATTCCCCCCGGCCGCAGCCGATATCCAAAACCGGCCCCCGGTCTTTGAAATAGGGCAGATAGTTTTTCTGCTTCCACTTAATAGCCTCTTCGCTGCCGCGATGCCGGTCTTCAAAGCGCATATATTCCGGCTCCCGGACCCTTTCTTTCAGTTGGCCTAGGGGGAGGCTCCCTTCCATCGCAGGAGCCGGGACCTCTTTGATCCGGTTCAACACGTCCTCAAAAACATTTTTTTGGGCCTTAAGTTCCTGGGGGATGGCTTCCAATGACCGGGTCATCTGATCCCCTTTTTCTTCCAGACCAGCCAGTTGTTTTTCCAGAGCTGACCAGCGAAAACGAAAATCCAGGGCCATCTGATTCAGCAGACGCACCAGTTCCACGTTGAACTCCACCTGCTTTTTAAGGACCATTTGAATATAAGGGTCGGTCAGTTTCCGGATCACCTTTTTGAATCCTGTAACCAGGGGCCCCAAGACCTTACGGTGTGAAGAAATTTCCGGAGGTGTTCGAGTGTCGCACAGATAATTTATTTGGGATAAACGATACTGAATATCCCCTTCCTGGGAATCCGAATCTTCGGATTGTATCTGAAGGGTCATCCGTTCAATCTTTTCCAATTCTTCGGGGGAGTAAGTCCCGTTTTGTTTTTTCTCCTCGATACGGGAGCGGACGCGCTCCATAATACGGCCCACATCCACTTTTGGTTTCTCCTGGTTTTCTTGCTCCATAAAAGATCTTTCACTTAGGATTTTATAAATTTATTTCTAACACAATCCCTGTTACGAGTTGCGGGTTACGGGTTACGGGTTGGGAAATCAAATTCTTTTTTGTCCTCAACCCGTAAGCCGCAACCCGCAACAAGATTTAATATTCTATTTTGCAAACCCCTATTCGACAATCCACCGGTGGGGGATTCGATAAATCCCGGTATCTTTTCTGGCCGACCGGACGACAAAGGAAACGCAGCCGCTCCGGTAATCGTAATTATGACCATCCCGGGCATGAACAGCCACGTCCAGAAAATAATTTCCTTCTATCAAATGGACCTGTTCCAGCTTTATCGCGATTCGACCGTTTTCTTGCAGGGGAGGAAGCACCATTTCATCCAGGTCGGTGTTGGTCCCATAGCAGCAGGTCCCTTTCCCATCAAAAACGGCAATACCGAAAACGGCATCCGGGTTGGGCCGATGAACCTGAAAATTCATTTCGATCAGCAGGTCCTCCCCGTCCTGAAAAACGTGTCTTTCCTGACCTTGGCTATCCAATAACCGGACTTTATTGATTTCGATGTCCCCGTTGCCATAACGATCTTTGGAAATAACCCTTTCCAATCCGTCGCAGGTTGCGGTCGATTCTTCTGTTTTATATCGGGCGTCATCCCTTCGGGCCACCTCCTGCCGGTAGGCATCTATCACCTGACGGGGATCACCGAGGGCCTGAATGCATCCCGAGTCGAGCCATAGGGCCTGATCACAGAACCGTTCTACAGTGGGGAGGTCATGGGTTACCAGGACAATGGTCTTTCCGGCCTTTTTAAAATTCGTCATCCGGTCAAGACATTTTCGGGAAAAAGATTCGTCTCCCACGGCCAGGACTTCATCCACCAGCAAAATATCCGGATCGACATTGACGGCCACCGAAAAACCCAAGCGCACATACATCCCCGAGGAATAGGTCCGAACCGGTACATCGATAAAGGATTCCAGTTCGGCAAAACGAACGATTCGGTCAAACCGTTTTTCAATTTCTTTGCGGTTTAATCCCAGGATGGTCCCGTTTATGAAAACATTTTCCCGGCCGGTGAATTCCGGATGAAAGCCCGCTCCTAATTCAATCAACGAGGAGACCCGCCCATTCATCCGAACCGTGCCGGAATCGGGCTTATAGATCCCGGTCATGACCTTAAGCAGCGTGCTTTTCCCGGATCCGTTCCGGCCGATGACCCCCAGGCTGATTCCCTGGGGAATTTCCAGGTTTAAATCTTGAAAAACAACCCGGGTTTCTTCTTTGGACTTGCCCTTTATGGAAAAGGGATTCAAGAGCAGGGATTTCAGGGTAATATAGTCCCGCCTGAGAGTAATTTGTTTAAACCCTTTGGAGATCCCTTTTAAGATGACGGCAGGAGCCATAGAGGTTTATACCTTCTCGGCAAAGGTTTCTTTGTGGCGTTCAAAAAAGAACATGCCGATCCCCAATAAAAGCAGGGACAGGACCATAAAAACTGAAAGAATCCTCAGGTCCGGATTACGGTTATAAAAAAAAACATCCTGGTAGGCCAGGGTGATTTGGGCCATAGGATTGAACAGGACCCACCTGTTGAAAGGGCTCGGGACTTGGGAAAGAGGATAGAGAATGGGTGTTAAAAAAAACCAAAGGGTCAATAAATTAGATAGGATATGTTGGACATCCCGAAAAAAAACATTAATCGTAGCCAGGATCAAAACCAGGCCTTCAATAAACAGCAAGTGGAGAAAGATAATCACCGGCAGCCAAAGCAGAGGCCAATCCTGATAGACCCCCATGGCCCACAGGAACCCAAAAAGAATCGGAAAACTCAACAGGTAGTTTATCAAGTTGGCCAAAACTTTAACGACCGGCAGGACCTGACTGGGGAAAAGGACCTTGGTGACCAAGCTGCCGCCGGCGGTAATCGAATTGGTTCCCTCCAATAAAGAGCTGGAAAACCAGATCCAGGGGAGTAAGCCGACAAACATGAATCCGGCATAATGTTCTACCCGAATCCTGAGATAAAAATTAAAAACCAGGGCATAGACCCCCAAGAGTAAAAGAGGATTCAGGAAAGTCCATAAAAACCCCAGGAAAGATCCTCGATAACGGGCTTTCAGTTCCCGGATCACGAGACTATTTACCAGACTTCGGTAACGAAACAATTCCCGGATATGTTGGAGGATCAATGAGAGCATATTCATTTAATCTGCGAATTCAGAATTCAGCAGTCAGAAGTCAGAATAATAAAGTTTGAATGATCAGGGTATTTAATTGCCATTTTCCTTCCTGCCTTCTGGATTCTTACTCCTGGATTCTGGGTTTTGTTTATTAACACGCTTCCTTGCTGAGTATTCCCTTCCAAAGGGTCTTAATTAAAATTTTGGTATCCAGGTAAAGTGACCAGTTCTCAATATAATACAGATCGAACTCGATCCGTTTTTCCAGGGAGGTATTCCCCCGCCAACCATGAATCTGCGCCCAGCCGGTCATACCGGCTTTCATTTTGTGGCGTAACATATATTTGGGAATCTTGTCTTTGAAACTTTGAATCAGTTCCGGTCGCTCCGGGCGGGGTCCGACCAAACTCATCTCCCCTTTGATGACGTTAATAAGCTGGGGCAGTTCATCAAAACTTACTTTTCTTAATATCCGGCCCAGGAGAGTCCTCCGGGGGTCTTCTTTTTGCGCCCAAACCGGACCGGTTTCTTTTTCCGCACCGACCACCATGGAACGGAACTTCAACATTTCAAAGTCACAGCCATCCAGCCCCATCCGTATCTGACGGTATAAAACCGGTCCTTTCGAGGTGACTTTGACGGCCAGGGCAATTAATAGAAGGACAGGAGAAAATAGGATCAGGACCAGGCAGGCCAGAATGATATCAAAAGACCTTTTCAAAATTCGATTCCAGCCGACCATAGGGGATTCCCTTAAATTGATGAAGGGCAAACCCTCAAATTCCTCAACGCCGCCCCGCAAACTGATAAACCGATATAAATCGGGAACGATCTTGATGTCCACCATTTCGTCGCGAATCCGGTTTAAGAGCTCCTCCAGTTTTTGATGAGCGGTTAAGGGCAGGGCGAAGATGACCAGATTGATTCCCCGGTTTTGGATCACTTGATCAATTTCTTCGTACAATCCCAGGACCTCGATCCCCCGGATTTCAGTCCCAACCTTTTGAGGCACCCGAGTTAAGAATCCGCTGATCTTCAGGCCTAACTCAGGATGCTTCCGGATGGTTTCGGCCACACTCTGGGCCAATTCCCGGACCCCAACAATCAAAACCCTTTCCGAACTGAGATGCTTTTTTTGCAGAGTAATGTAATAGCCCTTGAAAAACAACCGGCTTAAAGAAAGGAACAGGAGACTCAGGAGACTGAAATAGAGAAAGACCAGTCGCGAAAATTCGGTCCTTTTAAAGAAAAAGGTGATAAAGACCAGGACCATCAAGGCAAAGAAGTTGGCCTTGAACAGGGCTATGATTTCCTGAGTACGAGTAAAAAAACGACGGTACAACCCGGTTAAACGAAGGGACCCTAACCAGATGACCAGGGCAAAAACAAGCAGGATCAGATAATCTTCAAAATGAGGAACACCCTTAGTCACCGGGATAAAGGGGGTATAAAACCGCAGATAAAAGGCCGCAATCCAACAAACCGTGAGGATAATGAGATCATTAATAAAAAGCAAAGATTGAAATAGTTGCAGTCTCTTTTTAAACATGGGTTAAGGACCTCTCCACGGCTTGAGGAGAAAGGAAGATGAGGCAGGAGAAAATTTTGAGGTTTTTAGTCCCCGCGGGCCTTTTCTATGGCTTCTTCTTTTTTCTTGCAGTCAATACAGTGGGTGGTAACTGGTCGGGCCTTTAAACGCTGCTCTGAAATATCCTCCCCGCATTTTTCACAGATCCCAAAACTTCCATCCTCAATCCGTTCCAGGGCTTCTTCTATCTTCAGAATGAGTTTCCGTTCCCGGCCTCTTATCCGGAGAAGAAAATTGCGGTCCGATTCCAAAGTGGCCCGGTCAGTCGGGTCGGGGAAATTTTCTTTGGAATCCGTCATCCCGCTGACTGTTCTTTGGGCTTCATGAATCAAGACACTCCTTTGTTCCTGCAAGAGTTTCTTGAAAAAAGCAATTTTTTTGGCGTTCATTACTTTTCTCCTATACCTTTACTTCATTGTTTGCCTGAGAAAATTCCTTTCTAAGGTAAACCCCGCTTTTCCCCCCGGATTTCTTTATCAGACCGAGATTCGTTATCTGAATCCCTCGATCAACCGCCTTACACATATCGTAAATCGTCAGGGCGGCTACTGCCACTGCTGTTAAGGCCTCCATTTCCACCCCGGTTCGGTCCGCAGCCTGAACTTTAGCCACTATCTCCACCCGGGGAGGCTCTTGGGCCAGGGAAAAGGATACCTCCACCCCGGTTACCTGAAGCGGATGACAAAGAGGAATGAGCTCATGGGTCTTCTTGGCGGCCATAATGGCCGATACCTTGGCAACACCCAGGACATCCCCTTTTTTCAAGGAATTCTCTTCTATCCCCCTTAAGGTCTCCGCTTTAACCCGGACCGTTCCAGACGCTATGGCCTCACGCCGAGTTATCTTTTTTGTACTGACATTGACCATCCGGGCTCGACCCTTGGAATCCACATGGGTCCAGTCCTTCAAGCCAGGAAGGGGATTCCGGTCTTCAGGCTTTTCAATGAAGCGATTTCCCGACCTTTTTCCCACGATCCTTGCCTAATAACTCTTTTTTGCCGACGGTTAACTCCATCTCGACAGGTAAATCCACCTTTCCGGCAGCAATTTCCCGGAGTGCGACAACTACTTCTTTATTTTTGGACTGAATCCGAGGGCCATCACCAGACCGTAGTTGTTTAACTCTTTGAAATGCCAAATGAATCAATGAAAATCGATTAGGAACTTGCTCAAGGCAATCTTCAATGGTAACTCTGGCCATACTTGCTCCTTCCTAAGAGTATCTTTCTAAAATAAATTATGTTATATAACTTATTCTTCAGCAAATGTAAATCCTTTTCTTTGAAAACCTAACTGTTTTAAAATGAATATCTTCCCTTGCAAAAAATTCATCTTTTTTCTATAATTTAGTTCAAAATTCCTTTCGTCGTTAATCGTTCGGCGTTCGGTAAAAATCTAACCAAAAATATTTAAAATGTTGGGTTGGTCATAGGAGGTCTTGGTTATAATAACTTCTTATTTTATCATAGAAAAGGTTGATTATGGTTAGGAGTAGAAAATTTAAGAACAAGACCCAGAAGGACCCGTGCAATAACTATTAGAAAAAAGGTCTAAATTTAAAGATATCAGTGACTAAATTCACGTTTCCTGGTCTCCGTATCAGGGGCGTCAAAAACAATCATTAACTAACCGCTACGACCAAAAAACCATGATTGCCAAAACTTTCAGCACCGCCATTTCTGGGATTGATGCCTATATAGTCCAGGTTGAGGTCGATATCGCCAGGGGGCTACCGGCTTTTTCCACAGTTGGATTGCCGGAAGGGGCTGTCCGGGAGAGTAAAGACCGGGTCAAATCGGCCATTAAGAATTCCGGATTTGAATTTCCCAGCCACCGGATTACTGTAAATCTGGCCCCGGCCGATATAAAAAAAGAAGGGTCGGCCTTTGACCTGCCCATAGCCATCGGTATTCTGGCGGCGACAGACCTCATTTCTTCCACCGTTCTGTCTTCTTACCTGATCTTGGGGGAGCTTTCCCTGAATGGAGAAATAAAACCTATCCGGGGCACATTACCGACGGCTCTATCGGTAAAGGATAACGGCTTTCGTGGGCTGATAATTCCCGAGGCCAATGCCATAGAGGCCTCGGTGGTGGAAGGGATTGAGATCATCCCGGCTCGGACCTTGGGACAGGTGGCTGAATTTTTAAGAGGAATCTCCTCGATCGGCCCACTCCCCCTGGATCAAACTCGACTTTTGTCCTTTTCTCAGGACTATCCTTTTGATTTTAATGAGGTGAGAGGTCAGGAGCATGTCAAGCGGGCCTTGGAAATTGCAGCCGCCGGAGGTCATAACATCATTATGGTTGGACCTCCCGGTTCGGGAAAAACCATGTTGGCCCAAAGGCTGCCTTCTATTCTGCCCGACCTTACTTTTGAAGAAGCCCTGGAAACATCAAAGATTTACAGTGTGATCGGATTGATGCCGGCCGATCAGGCCCTTATTACTTCCCGGCCTTTCAGGTCCCCTCATCATACAGTGTCCGATGCCGGTTTGATTGGAGGCGGACAAATTCCCCGCCCCGGCGAAGTCAGTCTATCTCATAACGGGGTACTTTTTTTAGATGAATTGCCCGAATTCAAAAAAAACGTCCTGGAAGTCCTTCGGCAACCCCTTGAGGACGGCCGGGTTACCATATCCCGGGCTATCACTTCCCTGACCTATCCGGCCCGCTTTATGCTGGTGGCGGCTATGAATCCCTGCCCTTGTGGATTTTTATCCGATCCGCAGCGGGAGTGTCATTGTACCTATCCACAAATCCAACGCTATAAATCAAAAATTTCCGGTCCTTTGTTGGATCGTATTGATCTCCATGTAGAGGTCCCTTCCGTTAAATTCAAAGAACTGGCCGGACAATCGGATGGAGAATCGTCGGGATCCATCCGGGAACGGGTCAAGGCCGCCCGAGAAAAGCAAAAAGCCCGTTTCCACAGTAAAACCATTTTTTGTAACGCCCAGATGGGGCCGAGGCAGATAAAAAAGTACTGCACCCTTTCCGCCGATTCCCAAAACCTTCTGGAAAAAGCCATGGATTATCTGGGGTTGAGTGCCAGGGCCTATCATCGCATATTAAAGATCTCCCGGACAATTGCTGATCTGGAGAAAGGTGAAACAATTGGTCCGCATCATGTCTCGGAAGCCATTCAATACCGGAATCTGGACCGCCGCCTCCTCTAAGAAATGCCTTCATCATCCGCTAAATCTCGTGTTCGTCCCAAGCCAAAAAAACGTAAAAAATTTTTTAGCCGGCTTTTGCTCTTTATAACGATCTTTGTGTTGGTCACCTCCTTTTTGTCCGGTATTTTCTATCTGTTCCTGCTGTTCCAGTTACCGAACATTAAATCCTTGAGCGATTATAATCCCCCCCTGGCCACCCGGATTTTATCAGCGGACGGGACCGTGATCGGATACCTTTTCAAGGAAAAAAGGATTCTGGTATCCCTTTCCGAATTGCCTCCCCATTTGATTCAGGCCTTCGTCTCCTCGGAAGACGCCCGTTTTTTTAAGCATCGAGGGGTGGACTTTTTAAGCATCCTACGGGCCCTGTGGAAGAATATCTGGGCCGGAGAGATCGTTCAGGGTGGAAGCACCATTACCCAACAAGTTACCAAATCCCTCCTGCTTTCCCCTGAAAAGAGCTTTTCCCGAAAAATCAAGGAGGCCGTTCTTTCTTACCGTTTGGATCAAAATCTTTCCAAGGAAGATATCCTTTATATTTATCTCAATCAGATTTATCTGGGGCATGGGGCTTATGGGGTGGAGGCAGCGGCCCGGACCTATTTCGGGAAAAGGGCCCGGGACCTCTCCTTAACCGAAAGCGCTATCCTGGCCGGTCTTCCTCAAGCCCCCAGCCGGTACTCCCCCCTGCTTCATTTACAAAAGGCCAAGGAAAGACAACGATACGTTCTCAATCGGATGGTCGAGGACGGCTATATTTCCGAAACCGAGGCCCGGACTGCGGCCGAACTCCCTGTTTCTTTCAACGGCAACCAGGAGCCCAATTTATCTATCGCCCCTCATTTCGTCGACCTGGTTCGAAAATATTTATATCAGACCTGGGGTTCGGAATTTGTTTTAAAGGCCGGCCTGGTGGTCCAGACTACACTGGACCTTTCCTTCCAGAGGGCGGCGATGGAAGCTGTCCTTAATGGGACACAGGCCGTTCAGAGTCGTCATATATACTCCAGGACCATCAAAAACATTCCTCCAGAAGAATTCGACAACTATTGCCCGAAACAGGACCAGCCTATCCCCGAAGCCAACAGGAAGAGACCCGAATTCACCAACGGGTTGGTGGTTCAAGTAGATCCTATGGCCCAAACCGCCAAAGTCTGCCTGGGTCAGGAATGGGCGGTCTTACCCCTGCCAAGGCTGGCGCCTTCTTCCTCACAGGTCAAGGGCCAAGGGGATGATGAAGGGCTGATAAAAATGGAACCTCCAGCACCGCCTTTTAGGGTCGGAGATGTCGTTCGTTTGCGCCGGGATCCGGTCAGTTTCTCCTGGACGATTTTAGATCAAAATCAAGTGGAGGCTGCAATACTTTGTGTTGAAACTCGGACCGGATCAATAAAGGCCCTGGTCGGGGGAAAAAATCACAGCCAGACGGAATTCAATCGGGCGGTGCAAGCCAGACGTCAGCCAGGTTCCTCTTTTAAGCCGATTATTTATGCCGCCGCCCTTGAAAAAGGGCTTACCCCGGCCACGGTCCTGATGGACAGCCCCATATTTTTTCGGGGGTCTCCGCCCTGGGTTCCCCAAAATTTCGATCATAAATTTCTCGGCCCAACAACTTTAAGAACAGGATTAATCCAATCCCGAAATATCGTTTCCATCAGGATCCTTCAACGAATCGGGATCCCCTATGCCATTAACTTTGCCAGACAGCTGGGCATTTCCTCACCCTTATATCCCAATCTTTCCCTGGCCCTGGGTTCTTCCGCGGTCTCCCTTTGGGAGATGGTTACGGCTTACAATTGTTTCCCGAATTTAGGCCAGCGACTAGCTCCTTATTATATCCAACAAATCTTCGATCGCAATAAACAGTCGGTTTATACCTATATGCCTAAAGCGGAACAGGTCATGGAACCCTATACCGCTCATACAATGAACCAGCTTCTTGAAGCTGTCGTCAAAGAAGGAACCGGCTGGAGGTTGAAGGCCCTCGGAAAACCTGTGGCCGGGAAGACCGGAACTACCAATGACTTTCGCGATGCCTGGTTTATGGGGTTCACCCCTCAATATACGGCCGGTGTCTGGGTGGGTATTGACGATTTAACCCCTTTAGGACCGGGGGAAACCGGGGCCCAGGCGGCCAGTCCAATCATCCTGGAATTTTTCCAAAAGGCCCTGTCCCAAATACCCGCCCAAGAATTTCCGCTCCCCCAAATCCAAGAAAAAGATTCCGGGGCATTTCAAGACCTGCAGAGAGATTCTAAGGGGTTTCGAGAAGGGCCACTCCACCGGGATATTGAGTGAAACAATATAGTCTGTGACGGATGCCAAAATAAAAATATTTCTTTGTTTCCAGCCACAACAAAAAAAGCCCCTTGCCTTCCGTTTCTGAAAGTCAAGGGGCTTTTTCGTGAACTCGGGTTAAAAAATATTAGATATCTTTAAGGGAATCTTTGATTACATAGAGGAGGATAAAATTTTTATCCAAATCTTCGGTCAAGGCTTTTAATTTGTCCTCAGGTATATCTTTGATTCGGATATACACATGACGGCAGTTCTCCTCACACATGTCATAGGAGGTCAAGATGCTGACCATCCGGCCACCGTGTTTTCGTATAACATCAGCCACATCTTTTATGGAGCCTGGGCGATCTTCCAGGTTAAAAGCCAATTGGATACCTCCCCGATAAATACCGGTCAGGGAAACCAGGACCTTGAATATGTCCCCCTGAGTGATCACCCCAACTACTTTCCCCTTATCATTGACTACCGGCAACCCTGAAATTCGATGTTCCAGCATCTTAACGGCTGCCTTCTCCACCGTTTCTTCAGGCCCGATAGTAACTACATTTTTTGTCATGATATCTTTTATTTTTAACTCTGAAAGCAGGTAATACAATTCATGAATATCTAACGTGGTGGCCTTGGAAGGGGATGCTTCTTTAATGTCCCGGTCGGTAACCATGCCGATCAATTTTCCTTTATGCAAGACCGGCAATCGGCGGACATTATTTTCCTTCATAATCTGAGAAGCCTTCATCATGGAAGTATCTTCGTCTATGGTAATAACGTCGCTAGTCATCCATCCTTTAACTAACATGAGTTTTCCTCCGCTGATATTAGTAGTTTAAAGCCTTGGCTTCCCGAAATGATTCAAAAAAATCCTATTCCCATTTTTATTGATATATTATTATGATTGCCAAGATTGTCAAGTTTTATTTGGAACAAGGATGACCTCCCTCAGGAGATTGGAGGATCCGGCTTCAGGCGGATTTCCGGCTGGTATAAATCTTTTCTTGATTTTCAAAAGCGGATCTCTCTAAGTGGAGCCTTTTAACAGAAAAGGGGCAAGCCCAAATAACCCTTGACAGGCAATCCCCATTTTTTTAAAGTTGCTCATTGCCTAATCTATTATAATTGTTTAACAATAAAGTAGTGGGAGCCAAAGAAGCCTTACATCGTTTTTTTTTATCAGGTCTTATTGTTTATTTGATTATCTTTGGGAAAGTTAGAAAACTTCAATCATGCCGGATCGTGAATATGAAATCATGTATCGGTTGGAAAACACTCACTGGTGATTCGTGGCCAAGAAAAAGTACATCAAAATTATTTTGGATTGCCATTTGAAAGATAGAAGAGGTAACATCCTGGACGATGAGGAAGTGCTTGAGCAGATTCATGAGTTGCTGGATCCCAACAGGTTACTATTAATAACCGATTCGGCCTTTGAATTTTTAATGAGTACCCATGATATTGCGGTAATGGCCAGGCACCGCTATACCTTGAAAGAACTAAACACCAAATTAAGATCATCCCATTTTTTAATACAACAGAGTACTTATCTTTATTTCACCATTTTTCCCATTGTTGTTCTATTCAGGGTATTGGGAAAACTGGGCTTGATTTTCTCAAAGCCAACCATTCAATCCGATTTAAAACAAACCAGCCCCTATCTGAATAAATTTCTGGTGGCTTTTGGGTTGGGAGGCAAACTTACTCAAACTTTTAACTTTCTCTGGGGATCATCGCTGGTGATCTTGGGGGAAAAAAGGTAACCCATGTCCCAATTACTTTTGATTTTGGCCTCGGTGGCCTTGACTTCCGTCGGCCAATTATTTTTTAGGAAAGGAATGATGATTTTAGATCATTCTCACCAGCACGCTTCCATGTGGAAGTTAATGGGCTATGGTCTTATTAATGGCTATGTCCTCCTTGGATTTTTGTCTTTTGGGGCCGGAGCTGTTTTGTGGCTGGCCGTTCTGGCCAAAGAAGAGGTTAGTTACGCCTATCCCCTATCCAGCCTGGGATATATTATCGTCCTGATCGGCTCTTTCCTTTTATTCGATGAACATATCTCCCCGGCCCGGATCATTGGGGTGCTATTGCTTATCTTAGGGGTTTTTTGTATAGCATATAGCCGTTGAACCGAGGTAAATTTCATTTTACTTACCATTGAAACAACACAGCAAAAAGATTAAATAGATTTATAGACTTACAAAGATATTATTGATATATTCATTCTATCGCCGTTTGTCTTGGATAATGAGAATAACCTCCGAGGGATAAGAGGAAAAGATACAAAACAATGATGAATAAGCGGGTTAAAGAGGCTATCTTTCGGCAAGTAGGCCGGGAGCCGTTTGCTGAAAAGTTCGGTTTGAAACTGGTTGATCTCGAGGAGGGCTATTCCAAGGTGACCATGGTCTTCACCCCGGACATGGAAAACATATTTGGCATGGCCCACGGAGGGGCTGTTTTCGCCTTGATCGACGAGGCCTTTCAAACCGCCTGCAATGCCTATGGTACGGTAGCCTTAGCTTTAAATATGAATATCACTTATATTGCCTCTCCGGCTCCCGGAAACCAACTGACGGCCGTGGCTCAGGAATACAGCCGGACTTCTAAAACGGCAAATTATGACATCCGGGTGAATGACAACCAGGGAAATTTGATCGCTTCCTGTCAGGCCCTGGCTTATCGCAAAGGGCAACCTTTGCCATTCTTGGAACCGTAAGCTATCAAAAAAACTTTTATTAGGCTATTATTTTCTGATTGACGGGGGACACCATTTCCGATACTATTTCAGTCTTGATTTTTGAATATTTGATCAATAATATGAGCAGGATAAATTTTAACTCCATAAATCAAAAGGAAAACAACTCATGCAGGAACCTCAAAAAATCATCGAATCGGCTTTAAAAGAAGGCAGGACGACTCTATCGGAGTATGAATCAAAACTTGTTCTTACCCATTACCAGATCCCTATTGCCCGGGAAAAACTGTGTAAGAACTCAGGCGATCTAAAAGAAGCTGCCCGGGAAATTGGATATCCCCTGGTTCTAAAAGGCAATGCCCCGGATATCGCCCATAAAACCGAAAACGACCTTATTCGGCTTGATATCCGAAATGAAGCGGAAGCAGGGCAGGCCTTTAATGAAATTATGGAGCGAATGAAGGGAAGTTCAGGAACAGTTTTAGTCCAGGAGATGATCAAAGGAAAACGAGAATTTTTGGCCGGTCTGACGCGGGACCCTCAATTCGGACCTTGTGTCTTGTTTGGTCTGGGTGGGATATTTACCGAAGTACTTAAAGATGTTTCTTTTCGGGTTGCCCCCTTCGACAGGAAAGAGGCCCTGGAAATGATGGGAGAAACCAAAGCCCACAAACTGTTGGAAGCTATCCGGGGCATGGAGGCCGTTGATAAAAATGTTCTGGCCGACATCCTGGTCCAACTCGGGCAAATTGGATTGGAGCAAGAAAAAATTAAAGAAATCGATATCAATCCTTTGATAATTTCGGGAGCCAGACCCGTAGCCGTTGATGCCCTTATCGTCCTTTCCTCCTAACGGACGACTTCCTGAGTCATTGTTCTGTTGTTAAACCCTCATGTCCGGCTGGGGCGCCACGAACCATGAGAATGACCCGTAGAGGCGGGTTTGAAACCCGCCCCTACAAGGCCCCAATTGAGGTTAGGGGCGTTGAAAACAGTATAAAGTTAAGGTCTTGGTCTTTTCGATCGAAGAGACGGATCCAGGGCCTGCGCCGGATTGAATTCCTGCTGAGTCCATTTGGGGGCCTGCTTTAATTCCAAGGCCATTTGGGCTAGAACCGGCGGGGTATGCCATTGGGGTACCACTGTTGTCCTAAACTCTCCCGCCACCTGGCCCGACAGAATGAAACCCATGGATTTTTTTATCTCCGTAATTGAAATCCGAACCCCCGCCCACCGTCCGTATAATTCCTGATCCAAAGGGCCTTTGATATCCATGGCCAGATAATCAATCAATTTTTTGGAAATCAGAAACGCCAGAACCTCCGGCCGGGTGCCATTGGTATCCAATTTAACCGCCAACCCCAGCCCATGAATCCGATCCAGAAGTTCCGGCAAATCGGGATGGAGGGTTGGTTCGCCTCCGGTGATGCAAATCCCATCCAACCAGGGTCGTAAGGCCTTTAACCTTTGCTGCACATAATCCCAAGGATAGACGGCGAACCGTTCGGGGTGCAAAGCCAGCTCATGGTTATGACAAAAAGGGCAGCGAAGATTACAGGAAGGCAGGAAAAGGACGGCACAAATCTTCCCCGGCCAGTCAAGAAAAGAGGTCTCAATAAAGCCTTTAATTTCCATTCTGATGGCTTAAATATTTTTTAATCGGAATGGCCCCGATCACCGCCGAGCTGTCATCCAGGATTAAGATGGGTAATTCTTTTTGAGCCGTTTCGATCAACTCGTGCCAAGCCAAATGGGCCAGGGCCTCGGGATTATCCTCGCCGAGAATCTCTTCCTGAATTCCAAGGGAAGGAAGATTAAAATGATCTTTGATGTAAAGACATTTCTGGCAATCCGCCTTGGTAAATAAAGTCATATTCAGCCTCCTTCTATAATAATTGGAGTGATGGGTTTTTGGAGTATTGGGCATTGGATATTGATTTAATTTGTTCCATTCCTCCAATACTCCAGTAATCCTTTACTCCCACTGGTTTGCATTGAATTAACTCGTCCTGAATTAAGCAGATCGGTTGTAACTAATAAAAACTCAGAGGGGGTTTTCCACTGGACCGGGAGCTACTCCCTCCCTTCCCTGAAAATACGGGCTGTTTCTATATCGATCTCTGAGTTCCCCGATTTTTCCTTTATTCCAACTAGAGATTTTGGTGAAATATCCGGTGATGCGGGTAATTCCATCCACATCGGAAGATCCGCAATAAGAGCACTTTTCTGCCAAGCCCCGCGAGGTTTGCCCGCAGGCCCGGCAGGTGGTAAATTCCGGTGAGAAGGCGATCTGATCGTTCTTGGTCAGCCTGAAGGTCTTGATAATAAAATTGGACAAGGATTCTTTATCGGGTTTTGATTCCCCGATCCAGATATGAGTCAGGGCACCCGCTTCAATCAAAGGATGGAACAGTCCTTCATAACGGACCCGATCCACGGGGTTCATAGGTACCGAAACATTAAAAAGGGTTGAATTGGTATAATAGACTTCTCCCTGGGACTTGTTTCCCTTAATCACTTTTCCGGCCTGCTCCGGATATTTTTGGATATCCAGCTTGGCAAAACGATAAGCGGTACTTTCAGCCGGTGTCTGTTCCAGTACAAAACGCATACCGTGTTTTTGACCGAACCGGTCGGCTAACAGCTTCATATAGGCAATAACCTTGAGACCGAACTTGATGGCTTTTTGAGATTGATGGAGTTCCTCTCCCGTATGGTACTGGACCAGCTCATTCAGCCCCACCATACCGATCAGGTAGGTGGCCCGAGATGGGCGCAGATAGGGCGAGCCATCCTGGTTCATGGTCAATAGAGATAAGGGGCCCTTTTCCCCGAGTGAAAGGAGTTTAAGGATAAAGGCGCTTTTCTGTAAATGCGCTTGCACGGCCAGTTCGACACTTTCGGCCAACTTGGAAAAAAGAGCGGTATCACTCCCCTCGGCCCGGTAAGCCAGACGAGGGAAATTGACAGTAACGTTTTGAAGTGCACAATAACGCATTTTCCAGGGCTCATGGGCATCGAGTAAATCCTGGGCCTCGAGTTTAAAACTTAAGCGGCAACATTCGGAAATCTTGGCCGTCTGTCCCCGATCAAAAACAAAATAAGTATTTCCTTTCAAGCCGGCCACCTCACAGATATGATTCAAAAACTCCTGGTGACCCGGAGTCTGGAAAAATTTCTCGGTGATATGAACCAGGGGTTTGGGGAAAAAAAACGGACGTCCGGCCCCGTCTCCCTCTTTATAAACCTGGAATAGGAGCCAAACAAATTTTTGGGCCAAAGGCAGATAATCCGAATAAGTTTTGCCCGTATATACCCCTCCCGGTCCGATAGCCGGCACACCTTCAAAATGACGGGGGATTTCCCAGTAGAGATTGATGTCTGTAAAAATGGCCTGACCCCCCCGGGCCACGGCCTGTTGAGAGAATTCAAAGATCATCATCTGGGCCAGTTGTTTGATCTCCCGGTCCGACAACCCCTCAAGATAAGGGGCAAAAAAGAGATTGACCGCATCCCAGCCGATTGCTCCGGCAAAATGACTTTGAAGGGCCGCAGCAAATTTGACCATATGGGCCAGCAAAACCTCGGGGTGCTTGGCCGGTTTGGCCATCGATAGGGCATTAGGCAGATTCAACCCGAATTTTTTTATGTACTCCAGCGATTGTCCGGAACAGTAGGGCCGGTCGATGAAACCCAGGTCATGGAGATGGATATCCCCCCGCATGTGGGCATCCCCGACCTTAGGAGAAAAAACATTGAGCAGGGCGTATTCCTTCTTGATCCCTTCGGCCAGGGTCAGGTTGGTGGCCTCCGGCCCGTGGGGCACGTTGGCATTTTCCTTATTGGGATGGACAATCATCTGGTCCACATCATAAAGGGGCACTCCCAGACGGGTATGCATTATCCGGGCCTTCTCCAAGCCACGTTCTATCAGTTTGGAGTCTACCAGTTCCCGGATCAAGGGGGCGGTGACCATGGAGATTTTAGTGGAAAAAATAAACTCCTCCACCTCTTTGCTGATGGCCTCGGCGGTATCAGGATCAACCAAGGTCTCCCGAACCAGGGCGTCAATGATCCTCTGGCGGTTCCAGGTAACCAGGTCCTCGTTGGAGGTCCGAACAAAGAGAGCCAGATCTGTAGTCTCTTCGACTTCCAATCCCCGATCCTGATGCAATTCGACTATGGTTCCCATGGTCTTTGACCTTTCCCTTTCGGTATTCCGTTCTCTCTTTTTGATCCTTTATCTTGTATGGAGGGAAGGGTAAAATACAATATATGGTATGTCAAGGAAAAAAATGGAAGATCCGGAGGTTGCCTTCTAAGCCCTTTTAATCAAAAGGATTTTAGTTCATTTTTTTTAGGGGGGTTAAAAAGGATCGGCAGGAAACTTCTTTGTCGTCAATTTATGGTGACAAAACATCCAGTATTTTCATTATGATAGGGAATTGTTACCAGGGTCTCGACGCTGAACCTTGCCCCTGGCCAGAGATAAAAATATGCCGACAAAACAAAGCGTTCCGTTGATAACCAAGGCAATTTTCACACTTTTAAGGAAAAGGGGATAAAGGTGCGGCGTGATACTTACCTTGCCCATGAGAATAGAGAATATCATCATAGCCATCCCCATACTGAACATTTGTCCGATCAACCGCATGGTCCCTATAGTTCCGGAAGCAACTCCGTAGTGGCGCCTTTCAACTGAACTCATAACCGCATTCGTATTGGGGGAAGAGAACAGGGGCGAATCCGAACCCCAGGAGCAGAAGAGGGAAAACAATATAGGAAAATCCGGTGTGAACACCGATGAGGATAGGTCCTCAATTCAGCATGAAAATAGACACGAAGCCTGAGGCAAGAGGAATAAGGCGAGAATCGAGAGAGCATTTTGCAAAAGTCCAGTAACGGAATTTGCAAGACCGGTAAGAATTTCGATAGGTAGAAAAATTTCTTTATACCGCACGCCTCTGGCCTCGTCCCTCAGGCCTGGTCTTAGTTAAGATAGGTTAACCAGGACCGGTAGCAGTCTTCTTCCCCCTTAACGGCTTTAAAGAAACTATTTTGTATTTTTTTGGTGATTGGACCGGGACGGCCCGTCCCAATCTGGCGGTTGTCCACTTCCCGGATGGGGGTGATCTCGGCCGCCGTCCCGGAAAAGAAAGCTTCATCGGCCAGATACAACTCATCCCGAGTAAACCGTTCTTCGACAATTTCTATCCTTAGGTCACGGGCGATGGTCAGGACCGAATCGCGGGTAATCCCGGGCAGGATCGAAGTCAGAGGTGGGGTTTTTATTTTTCCTTTTTTGACCAGAAATATATTTTCCCCGCTGGCTTCGGAAACGTAGCCTGCGGTATCCAACATGATTGCTTCATCATACCCATCCCGGGTCACCTCTCTTTTAGCCAGGATGGAATTGACATAATTGCCGCAGGTTTTGGTCTTGGTCATCATGACATTGACGTGGTGCCGGGTATAGGAAGACACTTTGACCCGGATTCCTTTTTTAAGCCCTTCGTCCCCCAGATAAGCCCCCCATTTCCAGGCGGCGATGGTCAGCCGCACGGGATTATCCTTGGGATGGACTCCCATAACCCCGTCCCCGATAAAAACCAGGGGCCGGATATATCCATCCTTCATGCCGTTGACTTTCAGAATTCGGCAGCAGGCCTCCCGGATTTCCTTTTGGCTGAAGGGAATCTCGATCTCCATGGCGTGGGCCCCGCCAAAAAGCCTTTCCACATGCTCCGGAAGCCGGAAGATGGCCGACCGTCCATCCGAGCAGAGGTAGCAGCGAATCCCTTCAAAAATACCCAGGCCGTAATGCAAGGTATGGGTCAAGACGTGGATTTGGGCCTTTTCCCAGAGAACGAACTTTCCATCCAACCAGATCTTTTTTTCTTTTTCCATTTGTTATCCTTTTAGTCTCCCCACATTGATGAGTTCTTGTCGCAGTCGTTCCCGATTGGCCGGGCGCATAGGCACCAGGGGAAGCCGAAGCGGCCCTGCCGGAAGACCCATCATCTGCATAGCCTCTTTCACCGGAACAGGGTTAGTTTCTATAAACAAGGTATTGACTAAGGACAGGGTCTTGTAGTGAATCTCCCTGGCTTCAATCCATTTCCCTTCTTTCATCAGCTTACACAACAATGTATATTCCCGGCCGATGACATTGCCTACGGCACAGATGACTCCATCTCCTCCTAAGGCCATTAAAGGATAGGTCAAGGCATCTTCCCCGGAAAGGACAAAAAAGGGTTTCCCCTTCTTTTTGGTTCCGGCGATAATTTCCATGGTCTGGGCCATATCGCCGCAGGCATCTTTAAGCCCAATGATATTGTCTATGTCTGAAAGTTTAATCAAAGTCTGGGGATCGATATTCCGCCCTGTCCGCCCCGGAATGTTATAGATAAAAATAGGCAGACTGGTGTTTCGGGCAATAGCCTCAAAATGGGCCAGCATCCCATCCATGGTCGGCTTATTATAGTAAGGCCCTACTTGCAAGGTCGCGTCGGCCCCGACCTCCTCAGCATGTTTGGTCATCATAATGGCCTCTTGAGTACTGTTGGATCCGGTTCCGGCAATCACCGGAACCCTGCCCCGGGCTTCATTCACGGTAATTTCGATGACTCTATTATGTTCTTCGTGATTAAGGGTCGGGGACTCGCCGGTGGTTCCGCAAGGGACCAATCCATTGATCTTTTCCTCATCAATTAGATAATTGATCAGGCGGCGAAGTCCGTCTTCATCCAATGAGAAATCGTCTTTAAAGGGGGTGACCAAAGGGATATGGCACCCGGAAAAGTCTTTTATTGCCATGGCATACCTCCTAATTGGATATTGGCCTCAAGGATCAGGTTAAGAAAAACCGGGGATAGCGTAGAGCTTTTAAAAATGCACACCTTTGCCCATTGTAGGCATTAGACTCAATGTTTAATTTTCGAAAAACGAATTGTATTCCTGTGATTAAAATTTTTGTCTTCCCTGACCCTGAACAAAAGTGAATTTTTTTCAAAGCCCTCGGTTTAATCAGCCGGGGTTAAGTCGCCGGCTTTAGGTCCTTCTTCTCCACCTTTATCAAAAACATAGACGAAAGGCTGAACCTTGTCAATATCTTAAGTTATTTTAAATAGTATTGCAAAAATAAAATGAATAAATTAAACTGAAATATAATTCGGTCAGGATGGCAAGACAAGGAGGTCTAAATGAGGATTCGTTTCAGGATCATCTTTCCGGTTGTTTTTCCTCTGTTGTTATGGGGATGCACCACTATTCAGACCCTGGACTTAAAATACTCACCGAGTATTGTCCCTTCGTCTGTCCCAAGCCAGGTTAAGATAGCGGTCCTCCCTTTTGAAAATGCCACCTGGAACGGCCAGGAAAATTCCTATTGGGTAGGGCAGGCCTCACTCTATGGAATGAAACTATATAGTCCGACCAGTGTATCCTATCTGGTCACCCAGGGAGTAAAGAAAGAGATGGGGGCTTATGGCTATCAACTCAGTCCCGATGAGATCTATACCATTCATATCAATAAAGAAGATATCAAGACCTTACTCAGCAGGGTCCCCCATATTCACGTCGATTTTCTGGTCGGAGGGGTTATTTCTCAATTTTTTATCCAGCAAGTCGGTCGGTTTATCGGCGAGGTGGAAATAGAGGCTTACCTGGTACAACCTCCCCAGGGAGATATTGTCTGGAGCAAAAAAATCGGCTACCGGGAGGTCCGGATACCTTTCAGTTCGGATAACTTCACTTCTCAAAGTCAGGAAATCCTCAATAATCTCCTGGATAAGACCATGAAGGACCTGTTTTGGAATTCGGATTTTAGACTGCGAACCATGAAAGAAAAGAAGTAGGCTCGGTGACGGTTCTACCAGGAGAAAGGGGTTCGGTGTTAGGAGAATAATACCCGCATCCCGAACTCTTACTTTTGAACTCCCAACTCAAAACTTGTCTTACGATACTTTTCGGCCCCAAACCTTTTAGGACTTATGGGAACCCGGGTTAAACAGATCATCCATCTGGACATGGACGCCTTTTATGCCTCGGTAGAAATGTTGGATAACCCGGCATTGAGGGGCCAACCGGTTATTGTCGGTGGTCCGAAACAAAGGGGCGTAGTTTCCGCTGCCTCTTATGAGGCCCGAAAATTTGGGGTTCATTCGGCCCTGCCTATGGCCGTCGCAATGCGCCTGTGTCCCCGGGGGGTTTTTTTGCCAGTGCGTATGCCCCGCTACAAAGAAATCTCAGATCAGATTTTCGAGATCTTCCTTGGCTTCACCCCTCTGGTGGAACCCCTTTCCATTGATGAAGCCTTTCTGGATGTAACCGCCTCCGTACGGCTCTTCGGGCCGGCGGAAGAAATTGCCAAACAGATAAAAAACCAGGTTCGAGAAGAGATCGGCCTGACGGTATCAGCCGGCGTCGCCCCTTCGAAGTTAGTGGCCAAAATTGCCTCTGATTTAAACAAACCGGACGGCCTGACCGTGGTCCCTGAAGGAAATGTGCAACAATTTCTGGATCCCCTTCCGATAGAAAAACTCTGGGGGGTCGGGAAAATGACCCAAAAGGACCTTTCCCTGCTGAATGTAAAAACCGTTGGAGAGTTGAGCCGGCTGCCCAAAGATCTGTTGCGCAGGAGATTCGGGGCTCAGGGTCTTCAGTTGTATTTTCTTTCCAAGGGAATCGATGACCGGGAAGTACAACCAGAGAGAATGATAAAATCCATAGGGCGGGAAGAAACTTTTTCGGAAGATATCTTAGTCAAGGAAAGAGCCGTGAAAGAGGTCCTGAATTTAAGTCAGCGGGTGGCCCGACGATTAAGGAGGCATGGGAAGGCGGGAAGGACTATCACCCTTAAGGTGACCTATGACAATTTCACCCAGATCACCCGGTCTTTGACCCTGCCGGCGGCTACGGATGACGGGGGGAAGATTTATCAGGTAGCTTCTGACCTGCTGGAAAAGACCGAGATCGGGAAAAAGCCTATTCGGCTTTTAGGGATTTATCTATCTCATCTGACCCTACCCGGAGAAGGGCAGTTGTCCTTATTTGATCAAACTAATGGATTAAAGAAAAGAGGCCGGCTTAATCAGGCCCTGGATGCCATCCAGGATAAATATGGTGACCTGGCCATTCGACCCGGGAGTCTTGTCGAGGAGTAGTTGCTTTCATTGCAATCTTTTCCCCAAAAAGAACTAATTTCTTGGTTTCAAAAACATCACAGAGACCTGCCCTGGCGTAGCCGACGTACCCCTTATTCCACCTGGATCTCGGAAATAATGCTTCAGCAGACCCAGGTTCAACAAGTAGTGCCCTATTACCGCCGATTCATGGGCCGGTTTTCATCCATCGACTCCCTGGCCAAGGCGCCGGTTTTACAGGTACTCAAGGCCTGGGAGGGGATGGGGTATTATAGCCGGGCCCGCCATATTCATCAAACGGCCAAAATAATTGTCAGCCGATTCGGGGGTCAAATCCCCGCCGATTTTCAAGACCTTCTCCAACTGCCCGGTATCGGCCGATCGACGGCCGGGGCTATCCTCAGCCTGGCCTATGATCAACCCCTTCCTGTCCTGGATGGAAATATCCGCCGGGTGTTGATACGATTTTTTTATATTGATCAGGACCCAGGAAAAACAGCTACCATTAATACGCTCTGGTCCATTTCCCAAAACATCATCCCCATTAAAAACGCCGGTCTGTTCAATGAGGCCCTGATGGAATTGGGGGCCTTGATCTGCAGCCCAAAAAATCCGGACTGTGTCCACTGCCCTCTTAAAAAAAAATGTTTAGGATTTTGCTCGGGGTGCCCGGCTTCTCTTCCAATTAACAAACCCAAAAAGCCGATCCCCCATTTTGATGTCACGGCGGCCATAATACAAAGCAAGAAAAAAATCCTTATAACCCAACGGCCGGAAAAGGGGTTGTTGGGTGGTCTGTGGGAATTCCCCGGAGGGAAAAGAGAACCCGGAGAGTCTCTGGAGCAGTGTTTAAAACGGGAAATTCAGGAAGAGTTAGATATTGAAATCAAGGTCGGAGAATGTTTTATTCAGGTCCGCCATGCCTACACCCATTTCAAGATCACCCTGCATTGCTTTTTCTGCCGCAAGCTGAAGGGAAGAATCCGGCCCATAGGGGTAAAGGATTTTCGCTGGGTTTTCCCAGAGGAGTTGGATCGATTTCCTTTCCCCCGGGCCGATCAAAAGGTGATTGACTTTTTACTCCAAAAATAAGGAACAGGGATTCAGACCCCATTTGACTGAACGGACTTAACCCTCCTAAAAAAATCTTTCTTGGGCTCTTTATTTACATTTTAAATCTGGTAGCGTATAGTCCACAAGATTGAGCAGGATGATTTCAGTGCACCTCCCCGGTAATCGAAATTGGAGTCGAGAATGAATCCAGGTCAACCATTGGAAAAGATCTT
Source organism: uncultured delta proteobacterium (assembly GCA_963790475.1). Taxonomy (GTDB): domain Bacteria; phylum Desulfobacterota; class RBG-13-43-22; order RBG-13-43-22; family RBG-13-43-22; genus RBG-13-43-22. The sequence continues at coordinate 725,269 of CAWBOS010000006.1, forward strand.
TCGGTGGCTGATTGAAGCCTGTTTTATCGGACCAGGCCTACTGGGCTTGTTGGTTCTGTTAAGCTGGATTTTCGGGAGTCCGATGCTGGGTGCCTTCGGTCCGGAATATATCCCTGTGGCCCCAGGAACAGCCGGGTTGATGATCCTGCTCAGTTGGGGCTTATTCCTTCAACGGCACCGACCTTCAAACCGATCCACTCGCCGGTTTGGCTATTTTTCCATCATTATCGTTGGGGTCAGCAGTCTACTGGTGTTGAGTCAATACTTTATTGGCCTTGACTTTCCGCTGGTACAATGGCTGGCCTCCCGCGCCAAAACCGCAAGAGATATCCCCCTAGGGCGCATGTCTCCTTTAACTGCTTTTTCTTTCCTGGGAACCTCCCTGGCCCTTTGGTTCGAGTTGCCCCCTTTGGGAGTCCGTCGCGGATATCGACAAACGGCCGCGGGGGCCGCCCTGGCCGTATTAATAGTCAGTCTGGTGATACTTCTCAGCTATGGGATTGGAGCCCCGTGGCTTTATGGTGGGCGGTTATTTCCCATGGCTCTTTTAACCGCAGTTTCATTTGCCTTCCTGGGTATAAGTCTCCTGGGAGCCGCCGGTTCCCAAACCTGGCCCCTTTCTTTGCTCAAGTCGGAATATGTAAGCCCTGCTCTATTTTTTAAAGGTCCTTTAGCTATCTTTTTGCCGCTCTTTTTTATGATCAGCGTTGCCGGATTATTTTATATTAAACATCAATTGAATGAATTTCGCCGGGCGGCTTTTCAGGAGATCAGCGCCGTTGCCGAATTAAAGGTCAATCAAATATCAAGATGGTATGAAGAACGATTGTCCGATGCCGGTTATTTTTTTGAAGCACCGGAAGTTTCGGAAGTGGTTCAGTCCTTTTTGGCTGACCCCTCCTCCCCTAAGGCGAAAACCCGTGCTTTGGCTTTGATGACTTCAGCCCAGACTAACCTCCATTATACCCGAGTCCTGCTCCTGGATCAAAACCAACAGATGCGTCTGGCGGTCCCCCAGGAAAGAAACTGGATGAACCCGACGGAGAAGTCTTTTGCCGACCAGGCACTCCAGACCAAAAAGATCCTGGTTTCTGATCTGCATTTTTCCATTAAGAATCCGGGGATCATCGTTCTGGAAATTTTTATACCCCTATTGCCTTTATCAGGAAATTCCGGCGCTTCCTTGAAGCCGGTCGGGATTTTGATGGTTGAGATCAATCCCTATGATTTCCTTTTCCCATTTATCCAGAACTGGCCTACTGCCAGCCCTACAGCGGAGACGCTGTTGGTCCGCCGGGAAGGTAACGAAGTCGTTTTTTTAAGTGAATTGCGTCACCGCCAAAAAACCGCTTTGGTGCTGCGCAGGCCTGTCGAAAGACATTCAAAACTACCTGCGGCCATGGCCGCCGGGGGCCAGGAAGGCTTGGTAGAGGGTAGAGATTATCGGAATGAGCCGGTGTTCGCCGCCCTGCGCTCCATCCCCGGAACTCCCTGGGCTTTAGTGGCCAAAGTGGATAAGGATCAAATCTATACCACCATGCGAAAACAGACCTTGATCATAGGATTTGTGGTCGTCGTCGCCTTTATTGCAGCGGCCATGGGTCTGGGCCTGCAGTGGCATCAGCATGATAATCTTTTGCTCCGAAAACAATTGGCGCTTGAGAAAGAACGCCAAGTCCTGGACGAGCGCATCCTTTCTCTGAACAAACAAGCCAATGACATCATCCTCTTGATGGATCAGAGTTGGCGCATCTTGGAGGCCAATGACCGCGCCCTTCAGGCCTATGGCTATTCCCTGGAAGAACTTCAAGACAAGAGGGAGCCGGATTTAAGTCCAGCGGATGCCCAGTCCGTGGTTCTCCGGCAAACCGGAAAAGGGGAAATCTGGGACGGTATTATCCTGGAGACCATTCATCAGCGTAAAGACGGTTCCCAGTTTCCGGTGGAGACCAGTGTTCGGGCTGTGGTAATCGGAGGGAAGAAATATTACCAAAGTATCATCCGCGACATCACCGAGCGCAAGAAGGCCGAGGAAGACCTGCGGACCTCCGAGTCGTTTCTCAATAGCATTATCGATCAGAGTCCTTCTCCCATGTGGATTGCCGATAATAAGGGCACCCTCATAAGGCTCAATCAGGCTTTCCGGGACTTGCTGAATATTTCAGACGAAGAGGTGGTCGGTCAGTACAACATCCACAAAGACACGGTTTTGGAGGCCCAAGGTTTGATCTCGGAGGTCAGGCGTGTTTTTGAAGAAGGCAAGACCGTGAGATTCGAAATCCATTATGACAGCTCTCAGCTTAGAAACCTGGAATTGAGGAAATTTGCCTTTGTCTACCTGGATGTTACCATATTCCCTATTAGAAATGGGGAGGGCGAGATCACCAATGCCGTAGTCCAGCACTGGAACATTACCGAACGCAAGCAGGCCGAGGAAGAAATTTTTAGGCTTAACGCCGAATTAGAACAACGGGTCATCCAACGCACGGCCCAACTGGAACAGGCCAACAAGGAATTGGAGTCTTTTTCCTATTCCGTCTCTCACGATCTTCGCGCCCCCTTAAGGTCTATAGACGGCTTCAGCCAGGCTCTGATAGAAGATTATAGCGCCGGAATAGACGAGCGGGGGCGGACTTATCTGGATCGGATGCGCGCCGCCACGAGGCGCATGGGGTTGTTGATCGATGACCTGCTCAAGCTTTCCCGGGTGACCCGGGGCGAAATGAAACGCACCGAATTGGATCTCAGCCGATTGGCGGGGTCAGTGGCTGTGGATTTACAGGAGATCCACCCTGAAAGACGGATACAATGGGTTATCGCTCCCGGTGTTCGTGCCCAGGGGGATGAACGTTTAATGGAAATCGTCTTGAAAAATCTGATGGAAAATGCCTGGAAGTTCACCGCTCGGCATCCTTCCGGCCGCATAGAATTTGGCCTTCAGGAACAGCAAGGAACTGCAGTTTATTTTGTTCGAGATGATGGCGCAGGGTTTGATATGGATTACGCGGGAAAACTCTTCGATACCTTTCAACGTCTGCATAGTCAGGATGAATTCGAGGGAACAGGGATCGGACTGGCCATCGTGCAGAGAATCATTCACCGCCACGGCGGACGCATCTGGGCCGAAGGAGCCCTCGAAAAAGGCGCGGTTTTTTATTTCACCCTTGGAGAAAAAGAGAGGATCTAAAGGAAAACAAAAAATGGGAATCCCATTGAACGTTTTGATTATTGAAGATTCAGAAGACGATACCCTGTTTTTGCTCCGAGGGCTTGAAAAGGGCGGCTATGATCCGGTTTACCAGCGGGTGGAAACCGCCGAGGCCATGAGGGCGGCCCTAAAGGAAAAGACCTGGGATATTGTATTGAGCGATTACCACCTCCCCCGATTCAGTGGTCTCCAGGCCCTTTTGCTGTTTAAGAAAACGGGAATCGATATTCCCTTCATCCTGGTTTCCGGAATGATCGGCGAGGAACTGGCCGTCGAGGCCATGAAGGCCGGGGCTCATGATTATATCATGAAGGGCAATCTAGCCCGGTTGATCCCGGCGATTGAACGGGAGTTGCGCGACGCCGGGGAACGGGAAAAACACCGGGAAATGGGATACGCCCTTCAAAAGGAAAAAGACCGGGCCGGCCTTTATTTGGAGATTGCCGGGGTAATGATCGTGGTTATCAATCAAAATGGAATAGTTACTTTGATCAATCGTAAGGGGTGTGAAATCCTGGGGTACGCCCGGGATAAAATTATCGGGAAGAACTGGTTCGACATTTTTATCCCCCAGGGAATTAAGGAGAAATTGAAGGAATCTTTTTTTCAAATCCTGGCCGGGGACATAAAGCCCATTGAATATTTTGAGAATCCGGTGATAACCCGAGAAGGAAAAGAGAGGCTGATTTCCTGGTACAATAATTTTTTAATAGGCGAATCCGGTAAAATTACCGGCAGCCTGAGTTCCGGGGAAGATATCACCGAACGAAAAAGAACCGAGGAAGAACTGCGGGAATCCGAAGAGCAATACCGGGATCTGGTTGAAAACATCAACGATATTCTTTATCTGTTTGATGAAAAAGGCACCTTCACCTATGTAAGCACCCCGGTGCTAAGTATGCTGGGATACAGCGCTTCAGAGATCGTCGGCCGAAACTTCCGGCAATTTGTCCATCCTAAAGACCTGCCCTATGTGCAGAATCAGTTTGAGAGGGTTCTCTCCGGTCAGCTTGAACCCAGTGAATATCGAATCCTTAATAAATCCGGTGAAATTGGATGGGTCCGCTCTTCGAGCCGCCCTATGATCAAAAATGGAAAAACCATAGGGCTCCGGGGGATATTGACCGACATAACCAAACGTAAAAAGGCGGAAGAAGAAAGTCAGCGAACTTTAATCAACCTGCGAAAAGCCATGGGCGGGATCATCCAGGCCATGGCCGCCACGGTAGAGACTCGGGACCCTTACACTGCCGGGCATCAACGCCGTGTGGCCGATCTGGGCCGGGCTATAGCCCGGGAGATGGGTCTGACAGATCATCAAATCGATGGAATCCGCATGGCCGGAATCGTCCATGATCTGGGCAAGATTTCCATACCGGCCGAGATCCTCAGCAAACCGACGAAGTTATCCGATATTGAATTCGCCCTTATCAAAACCCATCCCCAGATAAGTTATGACATTTTGAAAGATATCGATTTCCCCTGGCCGGTGGCCCGGACAGTTTTTCAGCATCATGAACGAATCGACGGGTCCGGTTATCCCTTGGGTCTCAAGGGAGATGAGATCCTTCTCGAAGCCCGAATACTGGCTGTAGCCGATGTGGTCGAGGCCATCGCCTCCCACCGGCCTTACCGGCCGGCTTTCGGGATGGAGGCGGCCCTGGATCAGATTTCGAGAAACAAGGGAATTCTTTATGATACGGGTGCAGTCGATGCCTGTTTGAAACTGTTTAGGGAACAAGGATTTGTGTTGGAGTAAACAATTTCCGATTTTAGATTCAAATCCACCTTTTCCTTCTGAAATAGAACAGCATAAAGACGGCCACGGCCAACATCAGGGCCAGGACCAGGGGATATCCCCAGGGCCACTCCAATTCCGGCATGTTTTTAAAATTCATCCCGTATAACCCGACAATGAAGGTCAAAGGAATAAAGAGGGTGGAGATGATGGTCAGGACTTTCATGACTTCATTCATCCGGTTGCTGATGCTGGAGAGATAGATGTCCATCATTCCCGAGAGCATGTCGCGGAAGGTTTCGACGTTGTCGATGACCTGAATGGTATGATCGTAGATATCCCTCAAATAGATAAAGGTGGATTCCTTGATCAGGGAGGATTCTCCTCTTTCCAGACTCCCGATCACCTCGCGCAGGGGCCAAACGGCTTTGCGTAAAAATATCATTTCTCTTTTTAATTGGTAAGTGGCCTGCAAGGTGGCCGGACTGGGGCTGGTGACCACTTCTTCTTCCAGGAATTCCACCTGCTCCCCCAATTTTTCTAAGACGACAAAATATTGATCGATTATGGCATCCAATATGGCATGTACCAGATAATCCGGTCCCATTTTCCGGATACGCCCCTTCCCGTTTCGAAGGCGGTCTCGAATCGGCTCAAAAAGGGGGCCTTCTTTTTCCTGGAAAGAAAGGACAAAATTAGAACCCAGTATCAGGCTGACCTGTTCGCTCTCGACTTTATCTCCCTGGCCAGTGCCCAGGAAGAGGGCTTTTAAAACGATGTACAGATAATCGCCGTAATCTTCCATTTTGGGACGCTGTTCGGTATTCAGGATATCCTCCAGAACCAGAGGGTGTAATCCGAAACAGCCGTTCAGTTCTTCCAGGACCTCCACCTGGTGAAGCCCGATGACATTGATCCAGGTCACCATAGAGTCCTTTTTGAAAAGAAGACATTCTTTGGCCTGGGTTAATTCCTTTTCCTCCGCCTGATGTTCATTATAGTCAAACAAAGTGATCCGGGTTTTTTCGCTTTTTCTCTCCCCAATATGAATTGGGGTTCCGGGTGGAAGGCCTGCCTTTTGGGATCTTTTTTTAATGGGTCTGGGCATGGTTCAGCGCTCCTTGAAATCACTTGACACACTGCCGGGGCTTACTTAGAATATCCAACTTGCGCCTGGTGTCAACAATTTAATGTGAATATAAGGTGATAATAATTCCGGTATAAGATATATGGTTTAAGGATTGCGGTTTTCATTTGGACCTCCTGCTTGCCCGCAGGTCTCGAGCCTTAAACCCTTTAAGTCCATAATCTCATCCTCTCAATTACTTGGGAGAAACACCGCAAAAAGTTTAGGATCGATAGGCGATTCGGAAAAGGATGCCATGGATTTTTTCTTCGAGCCCAAGGGGGTGGCGGTGATCGGCGCTACGCCTGATCGTTTTGGTGGAGGACGTAATCTATTAATCAATCTTAGCCTGGGTTACGACGGACCTATCTATCCGATCAACCCTAAATATGATGAACTTTTCGACAAGAAGTGTTACCCCTCTATTTTAGATGTGCCGGATCCCATTGATCTGGCCCTGGTCTTTATCCCGGCCCGGGCCGTTCCGGCCGTGCTGGAGCAATGCATTGCTCGAGGTGTTCGAGGGGCCATCCTCGAATGCAGCGGCTTTGCCGAGATTGGATCCGAGGGGAAGGCCCTTCAGGATCATTGTCTGTCCATCGCCCGGAAAGGGGGATTACGTCTCTGGGGACCCAATTGTATGGGACTCATCGATCTCTCTAAAAAATATGTTTTCTCTTTTATCCAGCCTGAATCCTGGGAAGGGACCTTCAATCCCGGAGGGGTGTCTTTAATCGTTCAGAGCGGACTCCTGTCCGGTGGATTTATCACCACCCTCATGGCCAATAAGAGCCTGGGTCTGGCCAAGGCCTGCTCCATCGGGAATAAGTGTGATGTGGAAGAAACCGAGTTGTTGGAATATTTTTTAAAAGACCCGGCCACCAAGGTCATAGCCATGTACCTGGAATCCATTCCCAATGGAAAACGGTTTTTTGAAACGGTCCGTTCATCTCAAAAGCCGATCGTGGTTCTTAAAGGCGGGAAAATGCCCTCCGGGGCCAGAGCCTCAGCCAGCCACACCGGCTCCCTGGCCGGTAATTATGAAGTGGTTCGCGGTGCCCTGGAACAAGCCGGCGTATATCAGTCCGATGATTTTTTTGAAATGGTCGATATGGCCCGCTGTTTGGAAAAGGGCTTCCCCCTACCGCGGTCCCTGGAGAGAAAACCACAAATTGCCGTCTTAACTTACAGCGGAGCGGCCGGAATAGTTAATTCGGACTATCTGGAGAAATACGGTCTGGCCTTGGCCGAGCTGTCACCCCAAACCCTTAGGCGCCTGGAAGAAATATCCCCTCCCTGGATGCCGATAAAAAATCCGGTGGACTTTTATCCGACCATGGAACAAATGGGCCAGCGCAAGGCTTACCAGGCCGGGATCGCTATCCTTCATGAAGCCCCCGAAGTGGATGGGATTATCGTTCATATGTTCCCCCCGGCCGGAAGCAAGACCACGAAACTGGCCGAAATGCTCTCGAGAATCCCGGCTTCCGGTCCTCAGAAGCCAATACTCTTCTGGGTATTCGGATCGGGTGAAGGTTATGAAAATACCCGTTTGACCCTGGAAAATTTAGGTTATCCGGTCTATTTTGAAATCCACCGTCTTAGCAAGATCATGGCCAATCTTTTTGAAGGCCGGCAAAAAATAACCGTTTCCGTTTTGCCGGCCCTTTCAGAAATCCCCATTGTTTTGAAAGAAGAAATACAAAACAGGGCCAAGGCCGGTCCCAGGATTGTTGATGAACAGGAGTCCAAAAAGTGGCTGAAGGATGCCGGATTGACCGTGGTGGAAGAAAAAAAAGCCGGCCGAATGGAGGAAGTCCTGTCGGCTGCCGAGGAATTAGGCTATCCGGTGGTTCTCAAAGGCCTTCAGGAAGGTCTAATCCATAAAACCGAGGCTGGGCTGGTCAGATTGAATTTGAATACCCCGGAGCAGGTGGTCTCTGCCTGTCAGCAGATGGGCATTGAAGGAAACCGACCCGCATCGTTTTTAGTTCAACCTATGCTTAAAGGAGACCTGGAGCTGATCGCCGGGATCATTCGAGACCCCCAATTCGGACCGGCTGTCATGCTGGGACTGGGCGGGGTCCGGGCCGAGATTTATAAAGATGTGGTCTTCCGTCTGGTCCCTTTAAACCCGGCGGATGTTTATCGGATGGTATCCAAACTGAAAGGGCAGGTCTTGTTCAAAGGATTTCGAGGCTCCACGCCGGTGAACATGGACCTCCTGGCCCAATGGCTGATCCGCTTAGGAGAGATGGCTTTATCCCTGGAGCAGGTCCAGGAGATAGATGTCAACCCCCTGTTGATTGTTGATGGCCTACCAATTGCCGTGGATGCCTCCATTATCCTGAAATAACCTTCTGCTCTTCCCCTATTCCTGGGAGAAAAGGAAATTTCAGGGTTAAGGTGTTTAATCAGACCTGATAAGAAACTGGGAAAAATTAAAGCAGTCGGATGAACCTTTTATTGGAAGGGGGATTGGGATGGAGAAAACTTTTGGCAGAGAAAGAAGAAAATACCCGAGGTTAAGTGCAACCTTTGTCGTCAGCTACAAAATTAAAAGTATCCCCAATGATTTTGACCTTAGTCAGACAAAAAATGTCGGCCAGGGAGGAGTGATGCTTACTACCAACAAGAGATTTGCTCCCGGGACGCAACTGGCCATCATGATAAAATTTCCTTTTGTCCCGGAGCGCATAGAAGTCTCGGCCACTGTAGTTGATTCCAAAGAGATTGCCAAGGACGTGCTTTATGAAACCAGAATTTCTTTTGCTGATTTAGATAAAAAGTTTTTCCAGGAACTGGGCGAATTCATTGGAGAGCGGTTGGGTAAATAGGTTTAGGAAGGGGTTCACCCGGCACACAGAGCACCTGGGTTCCCGCTTTCCCGGGAAGGACAGGAAAAGGCTTTTAGCAGAAGTGCGGTCCCGGCTGTTAAGATTGTGAGGTAAAGATGACCATAATTCGTTCCATCGGCAAATTTAAATACCAGAGACCGGGATCATTGCCGGAGGTGCTGAAGATTTTGGAGACATCGACTCCTGCCAGGAAGGTTCTGGCCGGGGGCACTGACCTTATTTTGCAGATGAAGCAGGGGATTGTCCGGCCTCCTCTGGTGGTGGATGTTAAGCAGGTTCCCGAATTGAATAGGCTGGAATGGAACACCCGCGTGGGATTGCGCGTCGGGGCCGCGGTACCTTTGATTCGGTTGCTGGTCTTCACAGAACTGCCTAAAGCTTTCAGTATGCTATTGCAGGCTTGCTCCCTTATCGGTTCCCGGCAGATAAAAAATCGGGGCACTGTCGGGGGTAATATTTGTAATGCCGCCCCATCGGCCGATTCGGCGCCTCCACTGCTGTGTCTGGGCGCCCGGGTTGTTTTGGTTTCCCCTAAGGCCACCCGCACCCTCCCCTTAGAGGACTTCTTCCTGGGGCCGGGGAAGACCGCTATAGCCGATGATGAACTCCTGGTGGAAGTAGAGGTCCCGACACCTCTTGAGCATTCGGCCGGTTGTTATCTGAGACATACCACCAGAGAAGAAATGGATATCTCGGTAGCCGGAGTGGCCTCTTTTTTAACTTTGTCTCCGGAAAATGGGCGGTTGAAGTCCGCTCGAATCGCTTTGGGGGCCGTGGCGCCCACACCTGTCAGAGCACAGAGAGCGGAAGGGATTCTGGCCGGCAAAGCGGTAACACCGGAGTTGATTCGACAGGCCGCTGATCAGACGGCCGCGGAAGCCGACCCGATTTCGGATTTGCGGGGTTCTTCGGAATATCGACGGGAGTTAGTGCGGGTTCTTACCCGCAGAACGCTGGTGAGAGCCTGTGAAGAACTCGGCATCGAGGTTTAGGATAAAAGGACTTAGTTAATTTGAGGAGAAACCATGAAAATCAATGTCAATGGCCGGGATTACAAGATTGCCGCCCAGCCTTGGCGCACCTTATTAGATGTACTTCGAAATGAACTGGGATTCACCGGAACCAAAGAAGGCTGCGGGACCGGCAGCTGCGGTTCCTGCACGGTTCTGATGAACGGCCAGGCCGTCAACGCCTGCCTGGTATTTGTTGCCGAGGCCAAGGGGAAAGCCATCACCACCATCGAGGGAATATCCCGGGAAGGAAAACTCCATCCCTTACAACAGGCCTTCATCGATGAGGGTGCGGTGCAATGCGGCTTTTGCACCCCGGGAGTGATTCTTACGGCCAAAGCCCTTCTGGATTCGAATCCGCAGCCTTCTGAAGCTGAAATAAGAGAAGCCATAGCCGGTAACCTCTGCCGCTGTACCGGTTATGATAAGATCGTCCGCGCCATCATGAACGCTGCCCAGGCAGCAGATAAGGAGAGGGCCTAATGGCGAAATATTCCGTTGTCGGGCGGCGTTTACCCAGAGTGGACGCGCTCAGCAAGGTGACCGGGGAGGCCCTTTTCAGCGGCGATATCCAGTTACCCCATATGCTTCAAGGCCAGGTGCTCAGAAGCCCTCATCCCCATGCCCTGATCCGTCATTTGGATGTGAGGAAAGCGCAAGGTTTGAACGGGGTTATGGCGGTCATTACCGCCGCAGACGTACCAGGATTTAAGAAGAGAAATGAACTGACCTTCTCCGAATTACCTCACCTGGCCAAGGATAAGGTCTTTTATGCCCAACAACCCGTAGCGGTGGTGGCAGCCGTAAGCCGGGAGATCGCCGAAAAGGCCCTGGACTTCATCAAGGTGGAGTACGAGGTTTTGCCTCCAGTCCTCAATCCCCTGGAGGCCCTGGAACCGACATCGCCTTTAATCCATCCGGATTTATATACCAACGTCATCATCAACCCCCAACCCGGCAAAGATGATCGGCCCAGTAATGTTGCCTATCACATGAAAGTGATTAAAGGAGATATTGAAGCCGGATTCCAGGAAGCCGATCTTATTCTGGAAAACACCTATCGGACCCAAAAGGTTCACCATGGATTTATTGAGCCCTTTGCCGCTGTGGCGGCTGTGGAGGTAAACGGGAAGGTGACCATCTGGACCCAAAGCCAAGGCCTGTTCATAGCCCGGCAGATGATCGCCCAGTTCTTGGGCCTGCCCCGCAACCGAGTAAAAATAGTGCCCGTGGAAATCGGTGGCGCCTTCGGGGGTAAGACCTATCAGCCGCTGGCCCCTCTTTGCGCGCTGCTGGCCATAAAATCAAGACGCCCGGTCCGGATGGAAATGACTAGAGAGGAAGTGCTGGCCGACAGTCGCCCGGCCCCCGAATCCAATATTACCGTTAAGATGGGGGTTACCAGACAAGGTCTCATTACGGCCGCCTCCGTCGACCTGATTTATGATGCCGGGGCCTTTCCGGAAATGTCCCACGGGATGTTTGTCGGCGGCAATGTCTTGGGTCAGTATAAAATCCCCAATGTCCGTCTGGACACCAAAGATGTGCTCACCAATAAGGTGCCCTCGGCTTATTACCGGGCACCGGGAATCCCTCAGGCCCACTTTGCCGTCGAATCCCATCTGGATATCATAGCCCGTACCCTGGGCCTGGACCCCTTGCAAATGCGTATTCAAAATGTGGCCGAGGCGGGGGATACCCAACCCAACGGGGAAGTCTTACCCCGGGTCGGATTTAAGGAAACCCTGGAGAGGATGGGGGAGTATTTGAAGGAGAAAGGTAACTGGACCGGCAAGAACCGGGGCCGCGGCATTGCCTGCGGGTTCTGGCACGGTGGGGTAGGAAGCTTCGGCGCCTATATTCAGGTTAACAATAACGGCTCGGTCAACCTGGTGCTCGGGATAACCGACATCTCCGGGAGCCGGACCAGTGTCGCCCAGATTGCGGCCGAAGAACTCGGTCTGCCATTAAATAAAGTAACGGTCGTCATCGGCGATACGGAAACCGCTCCCTGGGCGACTATGTCGGTGGGCAGTCTGACCGTCTATTCTTTAAGTACCGCGGTTTATCGAGCCTGTCAGGATGTGAAGACCCAGATGGGCGCTCTGGCCGCCAAAAGTCTGGGAGTGGACCCCGCCGAACTTGAATTCTTCCAAGGACTTTTTCGGGTCAAAGGCGACAAGGGGAAGTCAATCTCCTTTGAGGAAATAGCCCGATCTACGGCCCTGTTCTTCGGCGGGGGACCCGTCATGGGCCGGGGCGCCTTGAACGGGCTCCCCCCGGCCCCGACATTATCCGTTCACGCCGCGGACGTGGAGGTGGACGATGAAACCGGCAAGGTCAGGATCAAGGCCTATGCCGCGGCCCAGGATGTGGGTCTGGCCATTAATCCGCTTTCCGTTGAAGGCCAAATCCAGGGCGCCGTTACTCAGGGTATCGGCTGGGCCTTGATGGAAAACTATATTTTTGAAAAGGGGATGATGCAGAATACCACCCTTCTGGATTACAGAATGCCAACCGCCAGCGATGTTCCCATGATAGAGGTCTTGATCGTTGAGGTCGGTTCTTCCCGGGGGGTATACGGCCTGAAACATGTAGGTGAGCCGCCCATGATACCCGTCCTGGCGGCAATAGCCAATGCGGTTCACAGTGCTACGGGGGTGAGATTCAAAGAATTACCCCTGACTTCGGAGGTCGTATTAAAGGGCATTAGGGAACATCTCGACTCACGATAACCGTTTCATTTTTACTCTTGCCCCTTCGCGAACGGCGATTTTTTTGTTTGCGGATTTTTTCGGCCTGCTGTTGATGAAGACTTATTCCGCTTTGAAGGGCCTCCACTTTCTCGGCCAGAAGCCGCCAGGCCAGAAAGCGGTTTAAGGCCTGGGATCGCTCCTTCTGCATCTTGACCTCCAGGCCGGTAGGGAGATGCTTTAAATAAACGGCCGAGGAAGTTTTATTGACCTTCTGTCCGCCCGACCCCTGGGAGCGGATGAACTGCTCGATCACCTCTTCTTCCCGGATGTTCAATTTTAAAAGGGTTTTCTGTAAGGCTTTTTGTTTTTCGGGACTGACGGCCATATCACCTAAGAAATCACAGGAAGTTTTTGGGGGAGAATTTGAAACCGGGCCGGAAGGCGGCCCACCAGTTCCCCGTCCAGATCGATGAGGACCTCTTCTTCGGAGGTCAGTTCAATGGTCCGGGCCTGAAAGGTCTTGACTTTAGGGTGTTCGGCGATATTCCCGCGATAAAGACGGGTGATATTGGTCAACACCTCTGTTTTAGACACATCACCGATAACTACCAGATTGAAAAAACCATCATTCACACGAGCTTCCGGGGCTACCCACATCCCTCCACCGAAATATTGTCCATTGGCGATTACGATGGAACTGGCCCTTACTTCAAAATCTTCTTTTTCATCAATAGCGATATGAACCTTTTTGTTTTGGTACCGGAACAGGGTTACCAGGACCCCTTTTAAAAAACTGAGTTTTCCCCCCAGCCTCTTGGAGTGACTGTTTACATAGCGGACCAGATCCCCGCCGAACCCCACATCGGTAACATTGACAAAATACCGTTGGACCGGACGGCCCTCCAGATCTGTAAAACTGACTTGTCCGATATCGATAGGATGGGCTGAGCCTTGCCGGGCCTGCCGGGCGGCATCAGAAAGGGAATGGGAAATCCCCAGGGTGCGAACCAGATCGGCGCCGGTCCCGCTGGGCAAAAGGGCCAAGGGAATCGGCGCGGAAGAGTTGTTTACAATTCCGTTGACCACTTCATTAAAGGTGCCGTCTCCGCCATGGACGGCTATGGTGGTGACGCCGAGGTCGACGGCTTTTTGGGCCAGTTCACGGGCCTGACCGGGGTGGGTGGTGTGCCAGGCTTCAAAGGGAGGCAAAAGATTCCGAAATAAGGTTTCGTTCTCGGGCCACTGCCGGCCTGTTCTGCCATCGGCGCTGGCCGGGTTGGCGATCACGATCCAGGAGGGACTTTTTGACAAGTCTTGACTCAAGGGGGCTCCAAATATCAAAAAATTGGATATTGAATTTTGAATTACAGATTCTGTAAGGCCTGCCCGGCTTTTTGACCCAGTTGGAAAGCGGCCTCGATCCCCTGGGGTCCGGGAACAAATTGAATCTTCAGGCCCGGATCGATCAATTCAAATTTTGCCTCTTCCAGTTCCTTGTTGATCAGCTTGACGGCTTCGCCGCTCCAGCCATAAGAGCCGAAGGCGGCAGCGATTTTTTTGACGGGTTTCAGCCCCTTCATATAAGTCAGAAAATCCATGACTGTCGGAAAAATACCGTTGTTCATAGTGGGGGATCCCACCAGAACCGCTCCGGCATCCAGAATTTCGGTCATGACCTCGCTCCGATGACAGGTTCTGAGATGCATGGGCTTGGCCTCCACTCCGGCCTGACATAACCCGTCCACGATGGCCTCGGCCAGTTTTTGGGTACTTTTCCACATGGTGTCGTAAACAATTACGGCCTTCTTTTTCGGTTTCTGTTGGCCCCATTCCACATAGGCCTTAATAATCTTGGCCGGGTCCTGCCTCCATATGACTCCGTGGTCGGGACAAATCGTCTTGAGCGCCAGACCCATTTGATGGACCTTGTCCACCAACTGCAGGACCAGAGGGGCGTACAACAACAAAATATTGGCGAAATAGGATTTAGCCTGACCCATGACGGCCTCTCCCCCTTGGTCGTCAAATCTTTCCGGACCGGCATAGTGCTGGCCGAAGGCATCACTGGAAAAGAGCAGTTCCTCTTCTTTCATATAGGAAAACATACTGTCCGGCCAGTGAAGCATCCGGGTTTCCAAAAAGGTCAAGGTCCTTTTCCCCAAATTCAACACCCCGCCGTTTTCCACCGGTTTATAATTCCATTTTTCCGGGAAATGGAGAGAGAGATTCTTTTGCCCCACCTTCGAACAATACAGGGGTTTGTCTTCTCCGATTTTATGCATGACCCGGGGCAGTCCGCCGGAATGGTCCATCTCCGTATGATTGCTGATCACATAATCTATTTTTTTGGGGTCGATGATCTGAGCAATGCTCTCCAAAAGGTTATCGGCGAATTCCTTTTTGACCGTGTCGATCAAGGTCACTTTTTCATCCAGGATCAAATAGGCGTTATAGGTGGAACCCTGAGGAGTGGCATGCCCATGAAATTCCCTCAGGTTCCAATCGACAGCCCCGACCCAAAAAATATCTTTAACAATTTCTATCGGTTTCATAATTTCTACCTCTGCTTATTAATGATGATTAAAGAAAGAAAAGGCAAAAGGCCGGTTTAGTTCAGAGTGCGAAGTTCGGAGCAAAAACCTAATACTCCGAATATCAACTTGTATTTCAAAAACCTCGAATCCTGTTTGAACGCAAAAAAGTTTAGGACACCTATTATTATTGTAAAAGAGGCAAAGAAATTTTGACTATAGTCCCTTTCCCTTCTTCACTTTCCAACACCAAGGTGCCTCCGGGATGCTCTTCGATAATCTTCTTGGAAACGATAAGTCCCAAACCTGTGCCCTGTTGTTTGGTGGTAAAAAAGGGGGTGAATAGTTTGTCCCGGTCTTTGGGCTGGATCCCGGGGCCATTGTCGGAAATGCTGATTTCCACCCGGTCAGGTAACCGTCGGGAGCCGATAGTCAGGCTCCCCCCCCTTTCCATGGCCTCCATGGCGTTTTTGACCAAATTTAAGAAGACCTGTTTCAACTTACCCGGATCACCTTCCACAAACAAAGGATCTTCGTCTGTCTCCAATTGAAGAGATATATCGGAAACCTTACAATCCTCTTTGGATAAAGAATAAATCTCTTTCAACAGGGTGTTGATATTGACCTTTTCGAAACTCAATTTTTGAGGACGGTACACTTCCTTAAGTTCCAGAATAAGATTTTCCAAGCGCTGGACCTCATCGGTAATAATTTTGAGCTTGGACTGACTCTTCTCATCCTGGACTGTTCGCGAAAGCTGCCTGGCGAATCCGCCGATCATGATCAAAGGATTTTTGATCTCATGGGTGATTTCCGCCACCATTTGACCCAAGGCGGCCAGACGTTCGGATTGGGCGACCTGTTCTTGAAGGGCCTTTGTTTCCGACAGGTCTCTTATGATTCCGGTAAAATAAAGCCGGCCCTCTACTTCCGAAACTGAAAAAGAAATGGAGAGAGGGAACTTCTCTCCACTCTTTCGTGTCGTCAGAAATTCGGTTTGATGGCCGATGAGTTTGGATTTCCGGGTCTCTAAAAACCGGGATACCGCCTGTTTGTGACCTTGCTCGCACTCCGGAGAGAGAATCAATCCCAAGTCTTTTCCGATGACCTCCTCCCGGGAATATCCGAATATCTTTTCGGCGGCCTTATTAAAAATGATCACCTGATGGTTTTCATCAATGGTAACAAACCCCTCGTTGGTATTTTCGGTTGCTCCCCGAAGGATAACCGCTTCCCGATTAGAAGAGGGGCTCTCCCCATTTTTTTCCATTCAGGGACGGCCTCTTATTCCTGTTCAAACTTGTCTTTGGTGGCCCCGCAAACCGGGCAGGTCCAATCCTCGGGCAGGTCTTCAAATCGGGTCCCTGGTTTAATCCCATTATCGGGATCGCCATTCGCCGGATCGTAAATATAGCCGCATACCGAACAGACATATTTTGCCATTTCTTGAATCTCCTCTCGTCTGGTTATTAATCGACTACCTCATAGCCCGCTTTTTTTATCTTATCTTTAATCAGGGTCTTGTCAACCGGTTTTGTTTCATTAAAGGTAGCCTGGCCTTTTTCAAGATCGACGGTCACATCCTGAAGTCCTTCGATCTCTTTTAAGGCTTTGGTTGCCGCCATGACACAGTGCTGACAGGACATGCCTTTGATTTTAATCGTCGTCATTCTGATATTCCTTTCGTCTAATTAAATGGTGGACGGTTTAAGGTCCGAGGTTTAAGAAAAAGAATCTTTATGAGAGTTTTTTCCCTCAAGCCTCACGCCTTTTTCCTTTAACCTGAACCCTTACACCTTGAACCTCACACCCCCTTCTTATATAAGGGCGACATGGCCCTTAAGGTTTGAACCACATCCTTCAATACCGTCAAAAAGCGGTCGATTTCAGCTTCCGTGTTTTCCTTCCCGAAGGTGATGACCAGGGTCCCCTGGGCATCGGCGAAATCCCGGTTTATGGCCAAAAGGACGTGAGAGGCCTGGAGGGCGCCCGCGGCGCAGGCCGAGCGGGTGGAGACCAGGATTTTTTCCTCATCCAACATAAGCACAATCCCTTCGCCCTCAATGTATCTGATGGATACCGAAACCAGATTAGGCAGGGACAGTTCCGGGTGTCCGTTGATGAAAATGTCTTCGATGTTATCCTTCAGGCCCTGGATCAATTTCTTTTTAAGGCCGAGGCAATGGTTGATCCGGGAATCCATATCACGAAGAGCCAGGTCGGCCGCCGCCCCCAGACCGATAATGCTGATAAGGTTTTCGGTTCCGGCCCGTTTGTTGTTTTCCTGGACTCCCCCATCCAATAAAGGCCATAGGCTGGTCCCCGAACGGATATAAAGACCGCCGACACCCGAAGGGCCGTAAAACTGATTGGCCGAAAAGCTTAACAGGTCCACCCCTAACTTTTGCACATCCACCGGAACCACACCCACGGAGGTCACGGCATCGCAATGGAAGGGGATTTTTCTTTCCCGGGTGATCCGGCCGATCTCTTCGATAGGTTGGAGGGTGCCGATCTCATTATTGCTGTGCATGACGGTAACCAGAATGGTTTCTTCGGTGATCGCTTTGGCAATATCCTCGGGATTCACCCGGCCGTTTTCATCCACCGGCATTGAGCTGACCTTATAATCCATCATCCGCAGCCGGCGCAGGGTCCGAAGGACAGCGTTATGTTCGATGTTGGAGGTGATGATATGTTTTCCTTTTTTGGCATTGGCCAGGGCCACTCCTTTGATGGCCTGGTTAATGGACTCGGTCCCACCGGAGGTAAAAACGATCTCTTGCGGAGAGGGGCTGTTGACTAAACGGGCTGCCGACTCCCGGGCCTTTTCCAGGGCCTCGGCGGCCAGGTCTCCCACCTGGTGGGGGCTGGAAGGATTACCGTGATTGGCCCGAATGGCCGCAATCATGGCCTCCTGGACTTCCGGCAAAAGGGGATTGGCGGAGAGATAGTCGAGATAGATCAGTTCCATCAGTCACCTTCCTTCTATTAAAGCTTCTTCAGCATTTTGCCGCATCCGACACAGAACAGGTCCTCTTCGGTCACTTCCTTACTGCAGTATGGACAATAGCATTTTCCCCCCTCTTCCTGATCATGATCATGTTCATGTTTATCTTCCCTCTGAGGTTTCGGGCGGACGATTCCGGCCTTTTTGTCTTCATAATCCTGGATGGCCAGATGAAGGGCATCGGCTCCCAGATTGGAGCAGTGGAGTTTGTTTTTGGGCAATCCCTCCAGGGCTTCGGCCACGGATTTGTTGCTGATTTTTTTGGCCTCGGCCAAGGTCTTGCCTTTGGCCATCTCGGTGAGCATACTGGAAACGGCGATGGCCGCCCCGCAGCCAAAGGTTTTAAACTTGATGTCTTTAATGGTATCCTCTTCGATCTTCAGGTAGATAGTCATCATGTCGCCGCATAAGGGATTGCCTATCTCGCCTACCCCATCGGGATTTTCGATCTCTCCTACATTTCGGGGATTCTTAAAATGATCCATTACGGTAGCTGAATACATTGCCTTTTCCTCCTCTTCCATCCGTGGTTCATTGCCGGATAGCCATTTTTCGCAAAATTCCTTGATCTAAGTCAAAGATAATAAAGAAACTATTTCCTTTTTTCAGGAATCCATCGACAATGATACTTATAGATACTAATCATGATGAAAATAATTGTAAAGAGGGGCCGGGAAGTTTCCGTTTAATACTCTGAAAAAAGGGAAAGGTCCGGTGCTCCCTTAGTAGGGTATCTTGGTCAGGGGTCGCCGTTCCGGGACATAAGGATGAGGACCTTCGGACTCATTCCAGGCCTTGGAGACATAGAGGTTACAATAACAACTTCCGTAATCCGCCACATCCTGAGTCCGGTAAACACAGGGGCAGATGATGTCCTGGTCGAGCGACCGGACTCCGGAGGCCAGACGACAGGGGCAGCACATATAGCCATACCGTTCCTTATTAAGAAGCAGGCCCGTGAGCAGGTCGTTGACCCTGTCCCGGTCTTTGTTAAAGAAATAACCTTTTGGTTCCTGGGCTTTCTTTAACAATTCATACAGTTCATTTTCATTCATAACCCGAGGGCTCCTTTGATTTCATCTTCTTTAAAACCGACGATACACTTGTCACCGATGAGGATGGTAGGGAAGGAGCAGTTGGGGTTATATTTTTTTACCTCTTCAATCATGTCGGCCCGTTCCTGCCCTTGAAGCTGATCCACGTCAATAAAGTCATAGGGGACTCCCAACTCGTCAAGAAATTGTTTGGTGTGTTTACAATGGCTGCAGGTACTCAAGGTGTAAATTTTGACCGGCGGCATAATATCCCCCTTAATCGTTTTATTAAAGTGATAATATTATAGCAATGGTAAGGAAATAAAAGCAATTGGTTTCTCAATGGCGATTATTCTCTACCGCCCTTTTTTTGATACCACCGGGCCAAGCGGTTGGGAGATATTCCCGCTAAGTAGCCGGCTAAGATAAATTGATTTATCAGACTGGTTCGCCAGACCCCATATCGCTGCCACCTTCGGGATGAAGCGATGACCGGAACCGGGGCGATGGCAATACTTCCCTGGCGTCTTAAGCGACGAATCAGATCCAGATCTTCCAGGATTGGAATATCAGCAAAACCATCCAGTGCTCGGAACCGGTCGGCCCGGAGAAATATCGCCTGGTCTCCATACGGCCATTGTAAGGTCCTGGCGCGCCAATTAGCCAGTTTTTCAATGAACTGCAGACCAGGCAAGGGTGGATGGAATTTGAGTTGGAAGGCCCCGGCGGAGACCCCTGGCCTGGAGAGGATAGCGGAGATATAATCGGCAAACCCATCAGGCAGGAGGGTGTCGGCATGGAGGAAAAGGAGGAATTCTCCTTTGGCCTCCCAGGCCCCGGCATTCATCTGCCGGGCCCTTCCTCTCGGGGAGTCCAAGACCCTTATTCCGGCAGAAAAGGCTGACTCCCGGCTATTATCGATACTCCCTCCATCGACCAGGATGACTTCCATCCCCGGTGTCTTGGGGATCCGGGATAGTGTGGTAGATAACCGGGCCGCTTCGTTAAGGGTCGGAATGATGATGGAGAGACTGGGGTTGACCGCGGTTTCCAATGGAAGTCCGGTGAATTTTTCCCAGACAGGCAGGTCCTGGGGACGATCAATATCATCAAGAGGTTCTAATAGGAACTGGTTCAGGCCCAACCTCTGGGCTGTCTCCCGGGTCCGGTTGAAGACTTCTTCTGTTCCCCAGGGAATATCGACAAAAAGCGGGAGTAGACAGCGGTTTAATCCAATGAGGTAATATCCTCCGTCCCGAGCCGGACCAATGACCAGATCGTGGTCAACAAGGCCATCAAAGGCCTGTCGCAATATTTCCGGTGTCAGGCCCGGACAATCGGACCCGACGATAACCACCCGCTTGGCTCCCGATTGAAAGGCCTCTTGAAAGGCCCGCTCCAGGCGGAGGCCCAGATCGCCATTGCCCTGGGAAGCAAAAAACAGATTCGATCCCAACCATTGTTTCATGAGGTCCTCGTGGCCTCCCTCATAACGGACCTCAAAAACTTCAGGACAGGCAGCGGAAAAAATCCTGAGCTGATGTGCGGTATGCTCTGTCATCTTCCGGTGCAGTTCACAGGAACCTCCTGGGCCCAGGGCCGGGATAAGGCGGGTTTTGACCTCGCCGGCCACCGGATACCGGGTAAAAAGAATCAATCGGTCCGAATTTGCGGAAAACGGGATCAAGGATTTAACCGCCTTTAGCTATGATGTCCTGTACCTCAGGGACAAATCGCCCCCGCTCAGGTGAACCCAGCTCCGGCTGTACAAGCATAACAATGGTCGGAAACGGTGATAGGCTGACCCGGGATGAGGGACCCGGTCATGTCCGAGACATGGATTTTTCGACCTCCCAGGAAAAGATTTTGGGCCAGATTGAAATCACAATCGAAAAGATAACCATCCCAGGAAACAGATACCGTGGATCGGCACATAACTCCGTCCAGGACGGACGGATTGAAGGACCTGACCAGCTTTTGTCGATAAGATTCCAAGGTGTCGGATTGAACGAGTCCCTGGAGAAACCGGCCCAGAGGGACATTGGCAAAGGTGTACAGATGATTGAAATCCACACCCCATCCCTTCTTCAGATCGGTGCGAAAACGCTTTTCAGTTTCATCCTGGAAGGAAGGAAGATCCATCCCTGCCGGATTGACAACCAGATTCAGGTCCAGATCTGATCCCTCCTGACCGTATCCCATAGCATTCAGGGATTGTAACACTTCGATGGATTTTCGAAAAATTCCCGGCCCCCGCTGGGCATCGGTTAGAGTGCTGTTCAAAGAGGGCAAAGAGGCGATGATGGCTACCCGATACTCTTTTAATAGGGGCATCAAGGAATCCCGGTTTCCGTCGGCTAAGGCCGTCAGATTGGAGCGGAGCATTATCCGGGGAATTGATGAAGAGATTTCTTTAATCAAAAGGGGCAGGTGGGGATTTAATTCCGGTGCTCCACCGGTGATATCCACGATCTGAAAATTCCCCCTTCGAGCAAAGGCTGCCGCCTCACGAACGGTTTCAGCGGTCATTAACTCCGAACGATTAGGGCCGGCCTCAAGATGGCAATGGCGGCAGGCCTGATTGCACAGCAGGCCCATATTGATCTGTAAGGTGGTGGTATTGAGTCGAGTGAGACTGAGCCGATTTTGAGACAGAGTCCTGGAAAAACGGGGGATGACCTTGTTCAGATTGGTTTCAAAGATTGAACTTTCCAAAAAACACCTCTGGACCTTTTTTTAGAGTCCTATCCGGCTTAGACACCTGGGTGAGACGGCGATAATTATAGCAAGGTAAGCGCGTTGAAGCAATGAATAGTTGGAGCGGATGATTAAGAATCCGAAGGTGTTATAAGAACCTCCTTTTATAAAATTTTTCCAGTTCCATGATCCAGAAGAGGATAGTGGATAGGATCAGAGTTAATGACAATTCATTGAAGGTCAAGGGCACGGTTCTAAAGACGGGATTCAGGAACGGCAAATAAACGGTGGCCATTTGGAGAACAAAGGTCAAAACAACAGCCCCTAAAAGAGGCTTATTGGTCCATAAGCCCTGACTGAAAAGGGACTCCCTTTCCGACCGTATGGCCAGCACGTTACCGAGTTGTGTCAGACAGAGCACATTGAAAACCATGGTCTGCCAGTGGCTGTTTCCGATCTTAATCTGCCAAACCTGAACAAGAAGGACGGTTACCCCCATCAAAAAACCCAGCCAGAGGGCGTGAAGGCCCAGGCCCCGAGCCAAAATACCTTCTTTGGGATGTCTTGGGGGACGCTTCATCACCTCTCCTTCTGCCGGTTCGAAAGAAAGGGCCAGGGCCGGAAGCCCGTCAGTGACCAGATTTACCCAAAGGATATGGATAGGCAACAGCGGGATGGGCAGACCCATCAAAGGCGCCAGGAAGAGGGTAAAGATTTCACCGGAATTGGTAGTCAATAAATATTTTATGAATTTCCTTAGGTTGTCGAATATCTTCCGGCCTTCTCTGATCGCTTTGACAATGGTGGCAAAGTTATCATCCAGCAGGATCATGTGGGCGGCTTCTTTGGAGACATCGGTACCGGTGATACCCATGGCGATTCCTATGTCGGCCCTCTTCAACGCCGGGGCATCATTAACCCCGTCCCCGGTCATGGCCACGAATTGGCCTTTTTCCTGAAGGGCTTTGACAATTTTCAATTTTTGTTCCGGGGCCACCCGGGCATAGACCCGGATTTGTTCGACCTGTTTTTCGAATTCTTCCAGAGACAACCCTTCCAGTTCCCTGCCGGTCATAACGGATTCCGAGCCGGCCTCGATGATTTCCAGTCGTTCGGCTATGGCCCGGGCGGTAACCGGATGATCCCCGGTGATCATAACCGGTATGATCCCTGCTGTCTTGCACAGGCGGATTGCTTCTCGGGCCTCATCCCGGGGTGGATCCATCAATCCGGCCAGACCTAAAAAGGTCAATCCTGTTTCTACCGATTCAGGAGATACTTTTTCCGGAAAAGTCTTCCAGCGGCGCATGGCCACAGCGATGATCCGTAAACCCTCGGCGCCCATTTTTTCATTGATGGCATTGATGGTGTTTTTGTTGAGGGGGCCAAGACCTTCGGTGGTCAGAATATTCTCCGATTTGTCCAGCAAAACATCCACGGCCCCTTTGGTAAAGGAGATGGTTTCCGGCCTTTGTCCCTTGACACCGGAAACCCGATGGATGGTGGTCATGCATTTTCTGTCGGCATCAAAAGGGAGTTCCCCGGTGCGGGGGAAGATTTCTTCCAAATCTTTTTTCCCGAATCCCCTTTCTGCGGCCCAATGGAATAAGGCCAAC
Source organism: uncultured delta proteobacterium (assembly GCA_963790475.1). Classification (GTDB taxonomy): domain Bacteria; phylum Desulfobacterota; class RBG-13-43-22; order RBG-13-43-22; family RBG-13-43-22; genus RBG-13-43-22. The sequence goes on from CAWBOS010000006.1 coordinate 748,793, forward strand.
TCAGTGGAATCACCGATCAGATTCGCACCTTGATCCGTCTGGACATCATTGTTCAAGGCCAGGGCGGACAGAAAAGCCGAGGCCGGTAGAAAGCCCTCCTTCAACCAATCATGCTTAAAAGGTTGGCCCTCAGGACTCCTAACTCCGAACTCCTTGCCCCGAACTGTTTGCCCGTCCACATACATCTCTTCGACAGTCATCTTATTCAGCGTCAAAGTCCCGGTTTTATCCGAACAGATGTAGGTCACCGATCCCAGGGTTTCCACAGCCGGAAGTTTTCGGATCAAGGCGTTTTCTTTCACCAGCTTTTTTGCCCCCAGGGCCAATGATATGGTGACTACTGCCGGGAGTGCTTCCGGAATAGCGGCCACGGCCAAAGAAATGGCCGTAAGTAACATCAGAAGCAGGGGCTCATTTCTTAGCAATCCAATGGAAAAAATAATGGCGCAAATGGCCAGGGCGGCCAGGGCCAGATTTTTACCTAAAACGGTCAGCCTTTTCTGTAGGGGGGTCTTGACCTCTTCTTCATCCCGGATCAAAGTGGCGATCCGGCCCAATTCGGTTTCCATGCCGGTGAATACGGCGATCCCGTTACCCCGGCCATGGGTGACAAAGGTTCCCTTAAAAACCATATTTTTTCTATCACCCAGGGGTAAAGATGGATCTTCAAGGGACTGGGGGTGCTTTTCCACCGGGACCGACTCCCCGGTCAGGGCCGCCTCTTCAACTTTTAATTGAAACCCTTCGATCAACCTCATGTCGGCCGGCACTACATTCCCGGCATCGAGGAGGATGATATCCCCGGGAACAATCCGGGCGGCCGGTATTTGGGTCGCCTGATGATCTCTCAGGACGACTGCATGAGTGGCGGCCATTTTCTTAAGGGCGGCCATGGCTTTTTCAGCCCGGAATTCCTGGGTAAAGCCGATGACCGCATTGAGGACAACGATGACCATGATGGCTAGGGTATCGGACGGTTCGCCGATGATGCCGGAGATGAGGGCGGCGGCTATCAGGACCAGGATCATGAAATCCTTAAATTGATCCAGGAAAATCATGAACCCGGTTTTTTTCTTTTTCTCTTTCAATTCATTGGGACCATATTGGTCAAGACGCTTTTGAGCCTCTGCCGAATCCAGACCCTGAAGGGATGAACTCAGATCCCCGATGACCGTGCTAATTTCCTTTTGATGCCATTCCATTCTTACTCTCGGATCAATCGAATAATTCCGCTAAAGAGGATACCCCATTGATGTCGTCCATAGGATAATTCATTTTCGGGTCTCCTTACCTTTGCGCAGGGTTGAAAGTTTGCTCTTAACCTTATTGATCAGGTTTCTTGCCCAGACAAATTCAGTGGCCAGAATGGCCAAGGCCAACGGGATAACCAGTAAGGCCGGACCGGGCAGAACAACCATCACCAGACCGATGGCCAAGACCGTGAAACCGATGACCGCTATAACCACCCTTCTGACCTGCCTGAGGCCCTTAGAATAATAAGCAGTCAAGTCTTTCTCCCCTCGTCATCCCCCAGGTCTGTTTTCACCAAAAAAAAACCTTTACCTCGATGTTATTTCATCGCGATAAAGGTCTGGCCAATCAGGATCTCCCCAACCAACGGCACCGGCCTGCTTGAAACAGACGTCTTGACGATTACCGCTGTTAAAGCTACTCCCCTTTAATTAAAGTTTAATTTAATAGCGTTATCGAATTCTGTCAAGAGGAATCCAATGGCGTTTCTTTCAAGACCGTCAGGAGTAGACCCCTGAATCGATTCATTGGAGTTCTACACAAATCCCGATGACCTTACCGCTAACGGAGGTCTTGTTCTCCCTGTTAATATCCCTGGCTTTCAGTGAGTTCGGTTAATGCCTCTAACCGGAAGTTTTCGGGTGCAGGCCGTTTCGGCCCGATGGAGAAACGGTTTCTTTTTTAAAGGTCAGTAAAATATCTCCGGTTTCTACAGCCTGGCCTGGCTGAACCAAAACCTTTTCCACCTCTCGGTCACCGGGAGAGGCCACATAACTTTCCATTTTCATGGATTCGATACTCACCAGGTCTTGTCCGCGATAAACCCGGTCTTCGGGTTTGACCAAAACCGAGACCACCAGCCCGGGCATAGGGCAAAGCAGTTCATTCTGGGCCGAGGCCGCTTTGGGCTTGGGCATGTATTGAGATAAAGCCCATTCCCGGGGGGTATAGATTTCAAAGGTTCGGGTTAACCCGCAATAGGCGACCCCGATAAAGTTGCCCTCATATTGAAGAGCAAACATGGGGGCCAGATGGTCGATCTTCAGTCTCAACCGACGGCGGAAAAATTCAAATACCGGCGTTTTGACCTGATACTTGGACCCGTTGACCCAGACCGCCCATTCCCGGGGACCTCCCTTCTTGAGTACGCGTACTTCAAAACGATCGTCTTCCGCTTTGACCGTATACTCTACCCATTCGGAAAGCAGGTGGGTCAGCCCTACATGGGTGGCCATAGGTTTCAAAGATTCACGGACTAAGTTGTTGCGATTGTGATAAACCAAGGTGGCGGCAATCACCATAAAATGCAGGACCTCAACCGGCCAGGGGCATTTCCTGCGGCCTTCCTCAAAGTGCTCGGCGATGAAGTCAGTGGATAATTCTCCGGCGGAATAGGACGGATGGGTCAACACGGCATTAACAAAATTCAGATTGGTGGTCACCCCTTCCAGGTGATAGCCGTTCAAGGCCTGGACCAAAGTTTCCCGGGCCTCCTCCCGGGTTTCCCCCCAGGCCGATACTTTGGCCAAGAGCGAATCATAATAGACACTGATCAGACTGCCGGCCTCGATCCCGCTGTCCAAACGGATGTTTTTCCCCTTGGGAACCGCTGAACGGGTGATCATACCCGTGGCCGGGAGGAACCCTCTGGAAGGATCCTCGGCACAAATTCGGGCCTCCATGGCCCAGCCTTTGAATGCTACTTCGTTTTGTTGGAAAGGAAGGGATTGACCGGCGGCGATCCGGAGTTGAAGTTCCACTAAATCCAGACCGGTGACCCATTCCGTCACCGGATGTTCCACTTGAAGCCGGGTGTTCATCTCTAAAAAATAAAAGTCCCCTTGCTGGTCCAGCAAAAATTCTACGGTGCCGGCATTGACATAACCGGCTACCTGAGCGAGGCTACAGGCCAATTTCCCGATCCCCCTTCGTTGGGACTCGGACAAAGCCGGGGATGGGGTTTCCTCAATGATTTTTTGATATCGTCGCTGAACGGAACATTCCCTTTCCCCCAGATGAATCACCCGGCCGAAAGAGTCGGCCAGAATCTGAACTTCTATGTGCCGGGGTTTTTCCAGGTAGCGCTCTAAAAAAATGTGGTCATCACCAAAGGCTTTACGAGTCTCTTCCTGACAGGTTTTCAAGGCGGTGGCCAATTCTTCCCGGCGGCGGACGATCCGCATGCCCTTGCCGCCGCCTCCGGCCGCGGGCTTGAGTAAAAGAGGGAAACCGATGGCATCGGCCAGGTCCTCGATTTTATGATGGTCGGAAAGGGCCTGGGCCGGCCCGGGGACCACCGGCAACCCGGCTTTGACGGCCAATTTTTTAGAGGCGATTTTATCGCCCAAAAGGGCTATGGCCGAGGCCGGAGGACCGATAAAAGTCAATCCGGCCTCCGAAACCAAGCGCGCGAATTCAGGGTTTTCGGAAAGGAAACCGTACCCGGGGTGAATGGCTTGACACTTTTCCTTTAAAGCCAGGGCAATAATTTTTTCCTTATTCAAATAGGAGTGTTCCGATCGGGCCGGGCCCAACAAAAAGGCCTGGTCGGCTTCCTGGACATGATGAGATCTGGAATCCATTTCCGAATAAACGGCCACAGTCTCGATATTCAACCGCTTGCAGGTCCGGATTACCCGTATAGCTATTTCTCCTCGATTGGCGATGAGGATTTTGTCGAACATAAGAGACACCTCACAAAGGGATATTGCCGTGTTTCCGTAACGGCTTGTTGATTTGCTTGCCTTCCAGAACCTGCAGTCCTCTAATCAGGCGGTGCCGGGTACTTCGGGGGAAAATGACGTCGTCAATATAACCCCTTTGGGCGGCCAGAAAGGGGTTGGCGAAGGTTTGACGGTATTCCTCGGTTTTTTGCGACAGAAGGGCTTCCGGATCAGGGGCCTTTTGAATCTCTTTTCGATAAATGACTTCGGCGGCACCTCTGGGGCCCAACACGGCGATTTCGGCCGTCGGCCAGGCATAATTGATATCGCAGCGAATATGTTTGGAATTCATCACCACGTAGGCCCCCCCATAGGCTTTGCGAACGATAACCGAAATCCGGGGGACCGTAGCTTCGACAAAGGCATACAGCAGCTTAGCGCCGTGGCGTATGATTCCACCGTGTTCCTGTTCCGGTCCGGGCATGAAACCGGGGACATCCACCAGACAAATCAAAGGGATATTGAAGGCGTCACAAAAACGGACAAATCGAGCGGCCTTAGTCGAGGCATTGGAATCCAATACCCCGGCCAGGACTGCCGGCTGATTGGCGATCAGACCTATCGTCTGCCCGCCCAGGCGGCCGAACCCGCAAAGGATGTTCCGGGCAAAACGGGCTTGAATTTCCATAAACTCCGCGCCATCAAGAATGCTGTGAATTAAAACCTTCATATCATAACTCTGATTGGGGTTGATGGGAACCAGGTAGTCCAGGGCCGGATCTTCGCGGTCGGCTGGGTCCCTTAGATCCAGAATAGGCGCTGTCTGCCGATTATGCGATGGAAGATAATTAATCAGGCGCCTGATTTCCCTCAGGCAAAGAATATCATTCGGAAAAACAAAATGAGCCACCCCGCTTTTCTGGTTGTGAACCGCAGCCCCACCTAGATCTTCGGAACTGATTTCCTGATGGGTCACGGTCTTAACTACGTTAGGTCCGGTGACAAACATATTGGAAGTATGTTCCACCATGAAAGTAAAGTCGGTCATGGCCGGACTATAAACCGCCCCGCCGGCACAGGGACCCATAACGCAGGAGATTTGAGGGACTACCCCGCTGGCCAGGACGTTGCGATTAAATATCTCACCATAAGCGGCCAGGGCGTCCACGCCTTCTTGAATACGCGCCCCTCCGGAATCGTTAAGTCCTATTATCGGGGCCCCTACCCGGACGGCATGATCCATGACTTTGCAGATTTTTTGGGAATGGGCCTCTCCCAATGATCCGCCGACCATGGTAAAGTCCTGGCTGAAGACAAAAACCTCTCGACCGTCAATGGTGCCGTGACCGGTAATCACGCCATCCCCCGGATAGTTGCGCTCTTTTCCAAAAGCACCTCCCCGACCGGTTTTCAATAGATCAAATTCTTCCATAGACCCTTCGTCCAACAGCAGATCGAGACGTTCCCGGGCGGAGAGTTTTCCTTTTTTATGCTGAATGGCTATCTGCTCTGTTCCGCCCCCCTGGATGGCTTCAATACGCATCCCCTGCAGGACACCCAGATTATTTTGGATGGGTGTGGTGTTATCTTCGGGAGGGGATGCCGGCTTTGTTTTCTTCTTGGACGATAGAGTTTTTCCCGGGATCGTTTTCCGATTCATGCTTTCTCCATTAATAATGATAAAATCGTAAAAAGTCGTCACCCCGGCGAAAGCCGGTCCCGCCTATAATTGTGCCATATGGCATTGAATGGTAAAATGATGATCATGATTGGTAAAGGAGTTAAGTCTACCCAGGCGAAGAAATCCAAGCCACGGGTTAGACCGAAATCCGTTTTTCAACCTCAAGGGGAGGACCGGCATGATCAACAACTCAGCACTCCAAAAATGGGATCGACTGGCCCAGAAACAATTGGATCGACAGTTCATGAATGAAATCATCCAAGGTCTGCAATGCTCGCCTTTCGAAGCCGGTGCCATCCTGGACACCGTCTACAAAGTGTATCGACCTTATTTTGAAACCAGTGGCACGCTTAAGCCAGGGCAATTACTCTTTCAGGTAATTGCGGTGGAAGCGTCCCCGAATAAACCTTTAGCTCAGGGCCGACAAGTGACCGTAACGCTGACTCTCGATTCCGGTCCGGAGGACCTGAAGATCCGAAAGCAAAAAGGGATCATCGGACTCAGGCAGCACCGACTCCAGCGGGTTTGTCACGAAGCCTTCCAACAAGGAGGCTTGTTGACCCTGGAGGACTTGGCCAATCGGTTGTTCAATTGTGGCGAAAGAACCCTGTCTCGAGATCTGCAGGCCCTCCAAGAAAAAAAGGTTCTCTTGCCCCTTCGTTCCACGATTAAAGATATGGGCCGTTCCATTTCCCATCGTAACCTAATCGTCCAGGAATGGCTCCAAGGAAAAGAATATACCGAAATCGCTCAGACCACCCATCATAGTATTCCTGCCATAAAAAACTATATCGACAAATTCAAACGGGTCATCGCTTTAACCGAGGAAGGATTTGACCGCCATACCATCGCCTTCCTGGTCAAACTTTCGGCTCAACTGGTTGAAGTCTATTATCAGCTTTATCAAACTCTTACGATCGTTCCTCATCGGAAAGAAGAATTGTGCCTTTTTCTAAAAAAAAAGAGCCCCTTCCCGACGCCGCCCAGGAGGATCCGATGATTAAAGCGCCGGACAGTCAAAAACGATATAACGCCGCCAGAGATCGCTTCCTCCAGGCGGGAATGATCAACTTTTTCGCCCGTGAATTCCCCAAACTCTTTGGCCCAGTGATGCGGCAAAAACTGGCCGAAGAAATTGTTGGTCTTTTTGAAAGCCTATCCCCGGAAGTCAAGCGACTGAAACCGGGGCAAATCCTTTGGAATGCCCTGGACCAGAAAACACGGGGCGATTCACCCCGCCGCAGATATGTTCCGGTCGTGTTATCCATCATTACCCCGGAGGATGTAGAACGACTGGCTCAAGGCCAGCCCCTGTCCCAGATCGCTGAAAAGGCCATCGCCCGCATAATCTTGGAAGCTCATGACCAAGGCGGCATCCTTTCCATGCGCGATATCGGCTTGCTCCTCTTAAAACATCCATCCCAGGTCTCTCGGTTAAGAAAAAATTATGAGAAAGATCAGGGCTGCACTCTGCCGCATACCGGTGCCTTACATGACATGGGATCTTGTCTGTCCCATAAAACCACCATTCTGCAGAAGGTACTTGTCGAAAAAAAAGATCCGGCCGATGTCGCCAGAGAATGTCGTCATACTCAGCAAGCGGTCGACCGATACCTTAAAGACTATCATCGTGTTAAAACGGTTTATGACCAAAATCAAGACCTAAATTATATCCATATCGTAACCGGATTAGCCAAACATGTGGTTAAACAGTACATTAACATCGTCAATCATGAAAACTTTTAACTTGACCCGCCTACGGCGGGATTGCCCTCATCCTTCATCATTGCGACGTACTTCTACGTACGTCTCATTCCTCAGGATTTCGGGCGCCTTGTATCTGGACCTTTTTGAGCAACCTGTTAATAATGAGTTTTTCTACAAACAGTTAACTTATACCCGCGTTTGCTCTTTTTTGAAGAATCCGCCTGGCCGCCATTCGGACCGCAGCCGGAAGCATCAACCATTCATAAGGCAAGACCACTTCCTGCAGGGCCTTGGCTGCCTGTTTCGGATCCATCAACCCTTCACAAAAACCCTTTACGATGGTGCCCGGTATCAAAACTGCCTGCCGCAATAACATATCCCCGCCGTCATAATCCAACGTGGCCTTATGCACGGTCGGATAGGTATAAAAATTATCCAACACCGTTTTCTTGGCGCGATAAATTAAGTCTTTCACTTCTTCCAGGACATGCTGGTGAACGGCCAGGGCGTACATCTTATCCCCGCCGTGACGGGCCGGATCGGCCGGATGAATATTATATATGTCCATCCCTTCAATCGGATAGACCTTATGAATACAGCCGACCAGAAAAATCAAATCCGTAAAGGTCGATTTCAAGATCCTGTTAACTGCGGCATTGAAATGATCCAACCCGGAATATTCTTTGTAATCGATCACCTCGCTGCGCACTCCATGGCTCCGGGCTTTTTCCAGACAACCGGCCCCTTTCCTGGTGCTGATCAGTATCGGCGGATTAATCTCCGGGATACATCCCGCCTCCCAGGCGGCCATGATGGAATTGGCATCCGTGCCGGAACCGGAAGCAATTAAGGCCAAATTAATCTTATCCGTGCCTGAGCTGCTTTTTGGCGAATAATCCTGTTTCATTCCCTTTTCCATACTTCTCTCCTTTATTAACCTGACTCACCTCGCCTCACGAGTCTCTTTTTCAGACAAGATTATTTCATTTCCCGAAAGAATCTCAAACGGCTTGCAGACCCCCAAATCCCTCAGAATCATATTTTTGATCGAACTCGTTTTATTTTGTTGCTTCTTCGACGGTCTTGATCTCCTCCTCTGTCAGCCCATATAGATCATAAACCAGTTGGTCGATTTGGAGGTCGGTTGCGTCGATCTGGCGCTGGAGGACGATCTTTTCTTGGTCAGTTTTGGCCTCGGCCACTTGCTTATGTAAGGACAGCATTTGCTCGACATGGGCGACCATTTGGTCATGATGGGCCGTTTCTGCGGAGTCGCGCTTCATAATAGAAACTATTGGTAATTGCGCCAGGAATTGACGGTTGGCAGAAAGCCAGCCCCCTCGAAAGGGTGCACTGACAAAAGGAAAATACCAACGCAAAAGTTTTGAATTAAGCAATCCGAGAAGATATATCATACCCAGCTCTTGAAATGCAGGCTTTAAAGTAATACCCCCAACGTCCACATTGTCCAGGAAATGACTGCCTTCTTGGTCATAAGCAGCATATAATTTATCGACAAGGCGTGGAACGCACAGCTTTGGGAAAGATTGTCGTGCCATGTTTTTAAGGTAAAGATATCCGTACCAATGTGTTCCCTTTGCTTTTCCTTTTTCGCGTTCTTCTAATCGCTTTCTATTCTTTAGAAGGTATTCTGCGGTTTTTTGATAATTTTTAGAGATCAGATTGAAGTCAATCAATTTTACTACTGAGTTTTCAATTCTATAGGGGAAAAGAATATATTGGCGGCGTGGCAAAGCGCGGTACCGGTTTACGTCTGATCCACTCACTAATGGGAACAATATATCTTTCTCAAATATCCAATCATCCCCAAGGGATTTGGATTTCAACCGCAAGGTGCGCGGTGTCTCTTCGATAAAATCCATAATGAATACATCATCTGCACTTGTTTGCAATCCAACAAAAACATCGGCTACCAATCCCAATTTTAAAGGTATCTCATTCAATCTCTCAAAAAGTCCAGCACTTTTTCCAATGGTAAAATTCCATTCAGAAGGAGTAATTCTTGTTGAAGGAATTATTCTCTCGTTTGCCTTTCTCGTTTTGCTCCAGATATTCAAATCATCTACCTTAATAAATTGGAATTGTCTTGTACCTACCTTATCCAAGAATAAAAGACATGTATAAGTCGTCGCTCCGTCGAAGACCTGCTGTGCTCCAAAATGAACTATTTGAGAAAGGTGATTTCCCATTGAGATTGCATTGCGGAGAGGCTGGCCATACTGGGAATTAAAGAACTTGTGCGGCAGAATGAAGCCTAAATGCCCTTTAGGATTCAGAAGGCTCAGTCCTTTTTCAACAAAAACGACGTAAATGTCGTAATTGCCTTTACCGGCGGAAGCATAACGTTTCTTGTAAAACTCCACTTCAATAGGCGCCCACTCCTTTAAGGCTTGGATTCGCATGTAGGGTGGATTGCCAATGACTGCATCGAATCCCCCTGATTTCATGGCCTCGGGAAATTCGGTCTTCCAGTCAAAGGCATTGATTCGATAAGCCTCATCTTCGTTCAAAAAGCTTAATTGCTGTCCTTGAGAAAAATCCGGCCCAATGAGGGAGTTGCCGCATTTGACATTATTGCCCAAATCTGGCAGGGCTCGTTCACGGAACAACTTGAGCTGTCTGGAGAAGGTTTGTTCGTTTTCTCCTTCCAGCACTTTTAATAAAAGCGATAGCTTGGTAACCTCCACGGCTTGGGAGTCGATGTCCACTCCATAAATATTGTTCAGCAAGATGCGCTTACGCTCGGCAGTGGTTAGCTTCCACTCCCCCCTGTGACCTTGGCATAAAACAGGAGAACGTCCGGTGGTCCATTTCCGGGGTGTATTTTTCTGGTACCAGTCCAAATGCCAGCCCAGTAAATACTGATAGGCATTGATCAGGAATGAACCCGACCCACAGGCCGGGTCCAAAATACGAATTTTAGCCCCCTGTTTGGGCGTCTTTCCGGTTACCAATTTCCCCAGGGTATTTTTAACGATGTAATCCACAATATAAGTGGGAGTGTAATATACTCCACCGGCCTTCTTGACCTCCGGCTTGTCCTCTACGACTGCCCGGTGTCCGGCAGTCAGACGAATGACCTTCCCCAAAAACTGTTCATACACCTGGCCGAGGATATCGGCCGGCAGAACGAAAAATTCATAAGGGCTGTCGGGATAGTAAAGGTCCTTGATGATTTCCTTCAGCGGCGCATCATCAATAATCAAGTTGGGGGTGAGCCGGTCCGGTTCTTCATTCCGCCCTTTTTCTAAGGAAAAATGAAACAGGCCGGAATTATAACGTTCATCGGCCAAACGGAAAAAATGATCAAGGCGGCGGTAAACATTGGTCCCATTGACTAACGATAAAAGCCGGTTGTAGTCTTCAATGCCCCGGTCCTCACAGATACGCAGGAAAATGATCCGGTCGATAATTCGTTGGACGGAAAAGTTGAGCTCCCGCTGTGTGAGGTCCGGATTGCGCAGGGCCAGATTGCGGGCCAGGAGTTCCCGCCAGGATTCGATCTCTTTAAGAAAGGCCGTGTCCACCTCGGCCGTTCCTTTTTTCCCCTTACCCGCTTCGGCATATTTATCAAATGAACCCTTAAGAACCGCCTCATGAGAAAAGACAGAGACAATTTCTTCCCAATGTTGAACATATTCCTGTACGGTTAGATAAAGGACGCGGGCGGTTGAGGCTTTATCGGCCTTATCCGGTTTGATCCGGCAGTCATAAACAGCGAATTCTTCGAAATTGGTCAGGATACTCAAGGGAAGTTTAGCCGACCAGGCATAGCGGCGAAGCTGAAAGGCCGCGCCAATGTCTTCCTTAATCTTGATCGAGGGTTTCTTGGCTTCAATGAAAAATTTTCGGGTGCCGCCGATTCGGAAACAGTAATCCGGGGCTTTGGTCACTCCCCCCACTTTAATGGCATCTTCATGAATGACATCCTTATAGGACTCGGCATACCCCTGCTTGTTGTTCACGTCCCAGCCCAAGGCCTCAAAAAAAGGATCGACAAACTCCCGGCGCAACTGGGTCTCGTTGTAAGGGTCGGAATGATAGGCTTGATGGTTTTGTTCAAACCGGTTGATCAGTTCGGTGATAACAGGAGGAAGTGCGATCATTTCTTTTTTTTCGTGTTTCGGTTATGGGCGGGCAGGGATAGTCGCCACAAGGCATCCACCGGCAAAGCCTGCAATCGGGATCCAAAGGGAATGGATTCGGTCCCGGTGTAAAAGACCAAACCCCGATGAAATCGTTTTCCGACTTCTTCTGATAAAAATTTTATTGATTTAAAGTCGTGGATACCCACGGTATTGCTGGCCTTGATCTCGATAGCCGTCAATCGCCCCTGGGCATCCTCCAGAATAATATCTACCTCTTGTCCTGATTGGGTGCGGAAATGAAATAATTGCGGCTGTGTCCGACTCCAGGAAATTTGTTTCCGAAGTTCCATGACCACAAAATTTTCAAGAAGAGGTCCGACGTGGGAGGTATAGGCCATACCCTGATCCGCCCTTAGTCCTAAAAGATGGGCCAGCAAACCCGTGTCAGTGAAAAAGATTTTGAAGGATTTAACCAGCCTTTTACTTAGGTTTCCTGACCATGAGGGAAGCGTTTGAATCAGAAAGGTTATCTCCAACAGACTCATATAACGTTTGAGTGTCGTTTGGGGAATGGTGGTGCTCCGGGAAAGTTCTGAAAAATTAAGCAGGGAGGTACTTCGAACTGCCAAAAGAGAAAGCAATCTTGGCAGCATGGTAAGGCCTTCGATCTGAGCCAGATCACGCACTTCACGTTGCAGAATAGTGTTTACATAAGAATTGAACCAAGCTCTGCGTCGGGATTCCTGCGATCGAGCGAGAATCTCCGGGAAACCACCAGGCAAAACAATCTTCGTGAAAAGATCGGTGCGGGATGCTGGGTCCCCGACCAAGACCGGCAATTTTTCACTGAAGACGGCATCGATAAAATTTTTTTGAATACCTTCTTTTTCACCCTGGGAAAAAGGCCAAAGGGTAAGGATTTCCATCCTCCCCACGAGGGATTCGGAAAGAGAGGGCAGAAATAAAACATTAGCTGACCCGGTGAGCAAAAATCGGCCGGGTTGGCGATGGCGATCCACTTCGGCCTTTATAGCCAGGAAAAGATCAGGAACCCTTTGGACTTCATCCAAGACTACCGGTCCTTCCAGACCGGCCAGAAACCCGGCAGGATCATGTCGGGCGGCTGACAAGATAACCGCATCATCAAAAGTGAGATAACGGGCAGGATGCTCTCCGGAGGCCAACCAGCGGACCAAGGTGCTTTTCCCTGTTTGACGAGCACCGATCAGCATTACCACCGGGGTATCGTTTAAGGCTTCCAGAAGAAACGGGGTGATATTTCTCCGAATCATGGCTAAATTTTAACCGAATGCCGGTTAATTTTCAACCAAAAAATTTAAGGATGTCGGGACGGATTATGAGCGACTAAGGTGCATTAAGATAAGAGATTTTCCCTTCTATTGGGGAATCAGAGGTTGCCTTCCTCTTGCATCTTTCCAATCGATCGTTGGAATACGGCCCTGGCTGTATGGTAATCCCACCCGGCCTCGACCTGGGTGGCCAGGGCTCGGGCTAAAGCGGTCTGAGAATCCAAGAGATCGGTTACCGTTCCGGCCCCTGCTTCATATCGTTCCTTGGCCAACCGCATACTCTCCTGGGCATCCTGAACCAAGACTTTGGCGGCTTGCACCGCCTCATAGGCTTCTTTTAATTTAGAATGGGCTGTCCAGACCTCCTGCCGTAACTTTAAAAGAAGCTGCTTGGTCTCCGCCTCTTCCTTGTAAACCTCGACCTTAGTCCTGGCCAGATGATGCTGCCGGAAAAACCCGGTAAACAGGGGCCATTCAATGGAAACCCCGGCCAGCCATTCTTCATCTTGGGGGAAAAAATCGGTGTCCCTCCGGCCATAACTTCCTTCGGCCCGAACCTTAGGTCCAAAGGCGCTCTTGGCCGCCTCCACGCCCTCCTTAAGGGCTTCTATTCTTTTTTTGGCGGCTTTGATCTCCGGGCGATTTCGAATGGCCTGATCCAGGGCCTTCGAAAGATCGGGGAAATCCGGGGAGATTATATCTTCTTCCTTGATTTCAAGGGCAAGAGGACTTTCTACGGCCAAGCCCATTATGGTGTTTAAACTTCCTTTTGAAATTTGGATCAGACTTTTAGCCCTGACCAGGGTCAGCTCGGCGTTGGACGTTTCCACCTGGACCCGGAGCACATCGGCCCGAGAAACCGCCCCGGCCGCATTCCGTTCTTTGGCCAATCGTAAATGATCGTTGGCCCGGCTCAGATTTTTTTCCGCCACTGAAAACATTTCCATGGCCGCGGTCAATCCGTAAAAACCCTGATAAACACCCAGTACCAGATCCTGCGTTATCCTGGCTTTTTCCTCCTCGGCCACCCCCTGTCTGGCCAGGGCCGAACGATATTGGGCCCTCCGTTCGCCGCTGTCGAAAAGGGTATAACGGACCCGGAATCCGGCCTTCCAGTCGTCAGTTGGCCCAATGATTGTGGGGATGGGATGGCCAATGGAATTGCCAAGGACAGAAAGCCCGCTGGGCAAAAAGGCATGTTGTTGCCAGCGGGAATACCCGGCCTGGACGCCCAACTCGGGATAATAAGGGGCACGAGATTCTGCAACGGTCTCCCTGGCCGTTTGGACACCCTTCCCGGCCGCCTCCTGAAGGGGGCTGGTCTCCAGGGCGATTTTGATACAGTCCTGGAGTGATAAAGGCTTGTTCGATGGGTCCTTACTGAGAGACTCGGCCCTGACCGGCGCGATACTCACCATCAGGATGACCACAATTCCCATGAATCGAATTATCAGGTTGTTTCTTTTAGTCCTATTGAAAGGAATCATCGCCTTCTCCTTGTTAGCGGGTAACTGTAAAAAGTTCGGAGTATTGAGATTTTTACTCCAAATTATTCATTCTGAACTAAAAACTGCCGGCGTCGTAAAAAGTCGTCACCAAGCCTGCCCCGGAAGATTTCAATCCGGCGGCGAAAGCCGGGGTCCAGGAAATTTTACCTACTTAAGAAAACTGGATTCCGTCTGGAGTCTATCCCGCACTTGATGCGGGACCGGAATGACTTCCATTTGGAATCCGCGATTTTTTACGAGTTCATCAAAACTAATTCCTTGTATCCTGACACCTTGGATACTATTTCAAGTCGCTGCATCCGACACAAGCGGATCCTCTATTTTCTTACGACATGGTTTTTCGAAATCGTTTTGAAGCCGTCCAAAGTACGATCAGACCCATAACGGCCAAGGCCGCCATATGATGCCAGAGAATAGTCACCCCCACCCCTTTGAGAAAGATGCCCCGAATAATGATCAGGAAATAACGCAGCGGATTGAGATAGGTCAGCCACTGGATGACCTCAGGCATATTGGCGATAGGAAAGACAAAACCGGAAAGCAACACCGCCGGAAATTGAAAAAAGAAGGCGCTCATCATGGCCTGCTGCTGGGTTCGGCTGATGGTGGAAATTAAAAGCCCGGCCCCCAGGGTGGTCATGACATATAGGCCAGTGGCCAAAAGGAGCAGCAAGAGATTCCCGCGGATGGGGACCTCGAACCAAAAAACCCCGACCAGCGTAATCAGGAGCACATCAATAAAACTGATTAAGGCAAAAGGGACGGTTTTCCCCAAGATAAATTCCATGGGTGTAATAGGAGTGACCATGATTTGTTCCATGGTCCCGATCTCCTTTTCCCTGACAACGGCCATGCTGGTCAATAACAGGGTAATGAGCATGACCAGCAGGGCGATCACCCCGGGCACATAAAAGTTCCGACTCTCCAGATTTTCGTTGAACCAGGCCCGCGTCTCGAGTTCCACCTGGCCGGGAAACGGGTTTCCACCCGACTGACGGAAATATCGATCGGCCAGGATTTCCCGGGCGTATTGGGCCACAATTTTACTGCTGTAGTTCAGAACTATAGCCGCCGTATTGGAATCGGTCCCATCCACGATCAGTTGTAAAGGAGCCGTTTCTCCGGTATTCAGAGTTTGACCAAACCCTTTGTTGATGCGTACCAAGGCCTGGACCCGGCCATGATCCAACAGTTCGGGGAGCTGGCTTTCCCTGTTTATATGTTCCGCGATCTTAAAATAACCGGATCGGACCATACGGTCCACCACTTCCCGGCTCTGAATAGTGTTGTCCTGATCGTATAAGGCCGTAGACACATTCTTGACATCAGTGGTCACCGCATAGCCGAAGATGATCACTTGAAAAACAGGCATCGCAAAAACCATACCCCTGGCCCGGGGATCGCGGAAGATCTGAATGAATTCTTTAATCAGGATTTGTTTGATTCTCTCCCACATGATTAGACCAGTTTCTTTTTAAATTTTCTATTAGCCAAGATAAACATCAACAAGGCAAAAAAAATCAGGAAAATCCCTTCCGCTGCCAGAACCCTGGGGCCGACACCTTTTAAGTAAATCCCTTTTAAGAGGGTGACGAAATATTTGGCCGGGATGAAATAAGTAATTCCCTGCAGCACCTTGGGCATACTGCGGATCGGATAAGCAAAACCGGAAAGTAAGAAGGCCGGTAAAAAGGTAGCGACCATGGCGATTTGACTGGCTAACAACTGGCTTTTGGCAACGATGCTGATCAGCAGACCCAGGGACAAGGTCCCGACCAAAAAAACGGCGGCCTGGCCGAAGATCAGGGCCGGGTTACCCCGGAGAGGGACATGGAAAAGAAACTCCCCCATCAGGACGGCCAGAAGGACATCAAACATCCCGATACAAAAATATGGGAACAGTTTTCCAAGGATCAATTCCGGGGCCTTGACCGGCGTGGAAATCAATTGCTCCATGGTCCCTTGTTCCCATTCCCGGGCAACGGTCAGAGAGGTCAATAAGGCGGCTATCACCATCATGATGACTGCGATGAGTCCGGGGATAATATAATTCCTGGATTCCAGGTCGGCGTTGAACCAGACCCGGGGCTGGAAGTCAATGGGAGGGTTAAAGGTACGCCCCCCTTTCCGTTGAATTTCTTTCAGGGCGATGTCCTGATTAAAGCGTATAGTGATTCCTTCGGCATAGCCCATGGCAATGGTAGCCGTGTTGGAATCGCTTCCGTCCATGATCAACTGGAGAGGGGCCTTGCGCCCCGATGCCAGGCGGCCGGAAAAATCCGGCGGGATAATCAGCGCGGCCAAAGCCTGGCGGGAGTCAATAGCTTCTTCAACTTCCCGGTAGTTATTCATAAAACCATGGAGAGAAAAATAGCGAGAGCCCAAGAAGCGGCTGACTATTTCCCGGCTGACCAGGGATCGGTTTTGGTCCCAAATAACCACAGGCACTTTATCCACGTCCAGGGTCAAGGCATATCCGAAAAGGATCAGCATGATCATGGGCATGGCAATGCCCATCCCCAGGCTTCTCGGATCCCGGAAGACATGAATGAATTCCTTACGGGCCATAGCCCAGGTGCGCATAAATTTCATTTCCGAACCTCTTCTTGAGGCTGCTCGGCTCGGTCCCGGGCCTCGATCAGGGAAACAAAGACGTCTTCCAGGGATGGGAGGATTTTCTCGATCTGAAAAACCTTGAAACCTCGTTCAACCAAAGTCCTTCGTATGTTCTCAACGGCCTTCTCAGCATCCTCCACCACAATATGAATCCCCTTTCCGAAAAGGGCGGTCTCCCGGACATAGGATAGGTTTTCAAGAAATTCCATGGCTTCCTGGGGCCGTTCGCACAGACATTCCAGAACATCCTCTTTCATCCATTGGGTCTTCAGTACTTCCGGAGTCCCCAGGGCAATCAGTTCTCCCCGATAAATCAAGCCGATCCGGTCGCAGTACTCGGCCTCATCCATATAATGGGTGGTCACAAAAACCGTCACCCCTTTGCCCGCCAATTCATAAATGAGATCCCAGAAGCGGCGACGGCTGATCGGGTCCACGCCGGAAGTGGGTTCGTCCAAAAAAATGATCGGCGGTTCGTGGAGAATAGCACACCCCAAGGCCAGGCGTTGTTTCCAGCCTCCGGAGAGCTCGGCTGTTCGCGAATGGCGATGGTCTTCCAGGTCGGCCATCCGCAGCACCCAATCTTTCCGTTGTTCTTTTTTCTGCTCGGGAATATTGTAGATGCCGCTGTAGAAGTTGATGTTTTCTTCCACAGTCAGATCTTCATAGAGGGAAAATTTCTGACTCATATACCCGATGTGGGTCTTGATCTTTTCCGCTTCTCGCAAGATATCAAACCCGGCTACTGTACCCGAGCCGCCGCTGGGGGCCAAAATCCCGCAGAGGATACGGATAGTGGTGGACTTGCCGGCCCCATTAGGACCCAGAAACCCAAAAATCTCTCCTTTTTTTACCTCAAAACTGATCCGGTTTACAGCCATGAAACTGCCGAAACGCCTTTCCAGATCCTTTACGACGACCGCATTATTATTTCCGAACCCTTCCATAATTAACGGATCATAGCCCTTTCCTGGTCTTCATGCCGGTGGAATCCGGAATCCGGTGAAAAAAAAGATCTTAGGATTCATCAGGAGTCCCCGCTTTTCTGAGAAAGATCTGTCTGAGCAAGTCCAATAGGAAGATTATCCATTTGTTGAGATACAACCGATATAAAGACATCTTCAAGAGAAGGTTCAATGGGCCTGATCCCCGCCGAGGAGAAACCGGCCTGAGTGATGATCTTTTCAACATTTTGCAAATTTTCATCGGAATTTTCGGTAACCAGGTGGATCCGATCACCTAACAGACCCACCGAATCGCTAGCATAATGTTCCCTAAGCAGGGCTTTAACCTTCCGTGGCTGGTCGGAACGAATCTCCAGGATCGTTCCCTTCATGAGCTGTTTCATTTCTTCGGGAATCCCCATGGCCAATATTTTTCCTTTATGAATAAGGCCGATCCTATTACACCTTTCCGCCTCATCCAGATAAGCGGTAGAAATAAAAATAGTCACCTTTTCTTTGAGCAGTTGATAAAGGATGCGCCAGAAGTCCCTCCGGGAAACCGGGTCCACTCCATTGGTCGGCTCATCGAGGAATAAAACTTCGGGGGTATGGATCAGGGCACAGACCAGTCCCAATTTCTGTTTCATCCCCCCGGAAAGATTCCCGGCCTGTCTTTTTCTGAAAGCAGTCAGGTTACTGAAACTTAAGAGGCGGTTGATTTTTTCTTCCCGCCCCTTTCGGGGGACCCCGTAAATATCGGCATAAAATAAAATATTTTCCATCACCGTAAGATCGGGATAGAGACCGAAACGCTGGCTCATGTATCCGATTTTCTCCTTGATGGCTTCCGGGTCTTTGGCAATGGAGTGGCCGGCCACCCAGGCCTCCCCGGAGGTGGGATCGAGGATAGCCGTAAGCAAACGCATGGTCGTGGTCTTGCCGGCGCCGTCGGGGCCTACCAACCCGAAGATCTCACCCACGGGGATTTCCAGATTAAGGGAGTCCACGGCGGTCAGTTCCTTGAAGATTTTCGTCAGGTTTTCGGTTTTTATTGCTGCCGACATTTTAAAGCTTTTCATCACTCTTTTTGAGGGAATAGAGAAAATGTAACAATTTAGGTTTTGAAACTTTTGCTCTATTAGAAAATCATTAGAACCCAAATCCCCTCAATCCCTCTTTTCAAAGGGGGAAGTTTTTCCCCCTCCCTTTGGGAAAGGGAGGTCGGGAGGGATTTATGAAGGCTTTTTCAATTAAATTAAACTGATGCCGAAGATTTAATATTCGGTATCTATTTTTTTCTTATTCATCGGTCTCTTCTTCCCCCCCTTTGAAAAAGGGGGTAGGGGGGATTTTTTATTTTGGCTGTTCTGTAATCGTCCGATGAATCACCGACAACACAGCATCTGTTTCAATTAAAACAACTCTGCTATTAAACCGTAACACCTTAAGACCTAAGCTGGCTAAATATTCGTCACGATTCTTATCCTTTTGGGAGTGATCATCTTCAATATGTTGAGATCCATCCACTTCAATAACCAATTTGACCCTTGGCGCAAAGAAATCTATAATGTATTGACCAATGGGTTTCTGACGGTAACATTGAATCCCCTCAATTTGTTTCCTCCGAAGGCGAGACCACAGAGTGCTTTCACTATCTGTTTGTTCCTTGCGCAATTGACGCGCATTACCTTTAAGGTTGGTTGAATATTGCAACATGCGTACCTCTTTATAATTTAAAAATCCCCCCTTACCCCCCTTTTCCAAAGGGGGGAATTTAAATTTAACATTTAAGCCCCACAAATAAAAAACGTTTTCATTTACTTTATTTCAACAGGATCTCCCCATCAGCCGGCATGCCGGGTTTCAACTCCATATTGAGATTGGGGATCTCCACTTTGATCCGATAGACCAGTTTTACCCGCTCTTTTTGGGTCTGAACATTTTTGGGAGTGAACTCGGCCTGAGGGGCAATGAAAGAAATCTTACCCTCGTAATTTTTACCGGGGAAAGTATCGGTAATTATTTTTACCTGTTGTCCCACCTTGACCCGCCCCAAGTCGGTTTCATTAATATAGGCCCGCAAATAAACCCGGCTCAAATCACCCATGGAAATGACCGGAGTTCCAGGGGAAACATATTCTCCCGGTTGAACGTTTTCGGAAAGGACCATCCCTGAAATGGGAGAGGTGAGGGTTGCATAATTCATCCTGGTCTCCGCCAGTCCCAGGGCTTGTTCGGCCTGCCCCAGGGCCGCACGGGCCTGATCGATTTTTTCCTTCCGGGGCCCCTTACGGACCAAGGTCAAGGCCTCCTTGGCCTCACGGATTCGGGCTTCAGTGCCCTCAAAAGCGGTTTTGGCCTGGTCGAATTCACGAGTGGAGATCACTTCCCTTTCATACAGCCTTTTCTGCCTTTCGAATTCATCCCTGGTCCGGCTCCCATCGGCCTGCACTCGTTCCAGAACGGCCTCGGCCTGAGCAATTTCTTCAGGCCGCGATCCGGTTTGCGCTTCTGCCAAAACGGACCGGGCGGCTGCCACCTGGTCCCTGCGCTGGGCAATTTCCAACTTCAGGTCTTTGTCGTCCAGGCGGGCCACCAGCTGGCCAACGGTTAGCATATCTCCTTCGAATACCGGTCGCTCCTCGACCCGCCCCGGAATCTTGAAACTGACCTCCACATCAGTGATCTCGATGTTACCTGAAACACGAATACGATTCACATCCGGGGTTTGATGATTCTTAAAATAAAAAATTCCGGCAACCGCGGCGGCGATTACCACCAAAGCAAGG
The DNA here is from genome assembly GCA_963790475.1 of uncultured delta proteobacterium. GTDB lineage: Bacteria > Desulfobacterota > RBG-13-43-22 > RBG-13-43-22 > RBG-13-43-22 > RBG-13-43-22. Next base: position 769,371 of record CAWBOS010000006.1, read on the forward strand.
ATGATGATCTTCTTTCTCATTTTTACCCTCTTTTCACCCGCTTTTCTTAACAAAGACATGGAAAGTCCCTCTATCTTCTTCCACGCCCAGACATTCGTGACCGGTCTGCCGGCACCAGCTTGGCATATCCTGTTCTATGCCTTTGTCATCGGCCAGGATTTCCAGTATCTGTCCCGGTTTCAACGTCTTTATTTTTTTGGCTGTTTCTATAATAGGCATAGGGCAGTAAAGCCCTACGCAATCCAGAATTTCGTCTGCTTTCATGGCCTCTCCCCCTAAATAAACAGATTGATCTCGCTCTCCCTGGCGGCGGCCATAATAATGGCTACGCCGGCAAAACTAATCAACCTCCGGGATAGGCCGGCAATTGCCCTCCGAAGGCCGAACTAAAAGTGGCCAAGGCCTTAACCATCTCACCGCTAAAGACGATGATGGTTCTTTGTTCCTTCTCAGTCATTTCTTCCTCTTTCCCTTTTCCCTGCTTTGGTTCTTCAAGGCAATAAACCGGCATGGTTTCAACTCTTTCCTTCCTTTATAAATTTAGCATATAAGGGAGACATCTGTCGCAGCCGGTCCACGATGGGCGAAAATTTTTCCAGCAGGTAATCGATGTCTTCTTCATGGGTTTCGAAACCGAGGGTCAGCAACAGGGACCCTTGGGCGATTTCAGGGGGCAATCCCATGGCCAGGAGGACGTGGGAAGCCTTAAGGGCCTTCGAGGTGCAAGCTGATCCGCTGGAGACAGCAATGCCATCCAGGCTCATGAACAACAGCATAGCTTCCCCTTCAATGAATTCAACGCAGAAACTGGCATGATGAGGAAGGCGACGGCTGGGATGACCGGTAAGGACCACGTGGTCGATTTTCTTCATCATCCCTTCAATCAAGCGGTCACGAAGTTTGGAAAAGCGGGCCGAGCGTGGAGCCATATCCCTTTTGGCAATCTCGGCCGCCTTGCCCAGACCAACGAAAGCAGGCACATCCTCAGTCCCCGGTCTTCGCCCGTTTTCCTGGATACCGCCATCCATCTGGGGGATCAGTCGGACCCCTTTTCGCAGCCATAAGGCGCCCGAACCCTTGGGCCCATAAAACTGATTCCCGGCCAGGCTCAGGGCATCAATCTTGAGTTCCTGGACATCGACCGGTATATTTCCGGTGCTGGCAACTGCATCGGTATGAAAAAGGACTCCAGCCTCTTTCACTTTTTGAGCGATCTCCAAAATCGGTTGAATAGTACCGACCTCTCCATTGGAGTGCATAATAGACACCAGGATGGTATCTTTCCGGATTGTCTTACTCACGTCATCGGGATTAATCAAGCCGTACTTATCAACCGGCACTAAGCTGAATTCATATCCGGCCTTTTCCATCCTGCGGACGGTATTGAGCACGGAGAAATGCTCTATGGCCGATACTACGATATGTTTCCCTTTACCAAGTTGCCCTTGAGCCAATCCTTTTATGGCCAGATTATTGGATTCAGTACCGCTGGCGGTAAAGATGATTTCTTCGTCGTTTCCGTTGATAAGGGAGGCGACCTGTTCGCGGGCGGTATCCAAGGCCTCTCGGCTCTGTTCACCCCAGTCATGAATGGACTGGGGATTGCCGTAGATGTCCCTGAAATAGGGAAGCATGGCCTCCATCACCTCAGGTAATACCGGTGCCCCGGCAATGTAGTCAAGATAGACTTTACGATCCGTTGTTGTTTCCAAGATGGTTTACCTCCTTACTGAATTTGGCATTTCCTGTCAGGGTCTAATCCTCTGTCCTTTAAGTTATTCCTCCCAATGGATGCAGGAGACCGGACAGGTATCAATGGCCTCATCGATACACTCTTTGGATCCTCCTTCAGGCAAAATCACTTCAGCTTTTTCTTTTTCTTCGTTCAGTTGAAAGACTTCCGGGCAGAGTTCCGAACAGCTTCCACAGCCGATACATTCCTCTTCTTTTATGATTACTTTCAATCGGTCCTTCTTTTTATCATTTATGACTTGATTTCTAGAGTATAAGGGAAATGAGTAGAATCAAAGGGCTTCATTCTCCAACGACCATCGTATCCTCCAGTTGCCTCCCTCTATGCCCGATACAGAGCTCCTGGTTGACCGCGGTAAAACCCCAATCCAGGAAATATTTTCAGTCACCCTTCAACAATTTTTCCGCTTCACTGATTTTATTTTTGTATATAAGGTGAATCAAGTTTTTATCGAATTCCCATTCTTCCTGCAGCATAACTTCTTGCTCCTCCTTGCTGAAGTATTTCATGATGGGCATGAAAAAGTGCCGGTCCTCCTTTTCGATATGCTTAGGATAAAAATCGATCAGGAACTTCAACCGGTCGAGCATAATGCTTAAGGCTTCTCGATCTCCTTCCAAATATTGTCTTTTGGCTTTGACCAGATCAGCCACGGTCTTCCTGCCTTGCTGATGTTCTTCCATCAGTTCATCCATGATCTGTTTTTCTTCGACGGACAGGGCCTTTTTGCTCAAGTCCCGGAAGAGGATATCTTCCTCTTTTCCGTGGTGGCAGCGGTCGGCATAAACACGGATGAAATCGACGGCCAGATCGATGAATTCAGGGTTTATCTTATTTTGCTGTTCCCCTTGGTTAATTTCCTTTTGAATTACCGCGAGCATCTTTTCGATCAGTCGGTGTTCGATCATCAGGGGGGCTATGGGTAACATGGTAAAACCTCCTTATAAATTTTTTGCCTTTTTAGAGATCCTGTCCTTAAAAGGCCCGACCGCCGGGATGTCTATCTTAAGGGCCTTTTCAAAAATCGGCCAAGCCTTTTTTATATGTTTTGAAGCGTCGAACTTGCCCTGGCTCAAATACCAGAGTATGGCCGGAGGTTGAATAAGCCCCAAATAAATAACCGAAACCGTAGCGGGGTCGAGGCCAGGCTTGATCTGGCCCATCTGTTGACCCTTTTGGATGATCTCGGTTACCTGCCCCAGGATTTCCAGGATAATTCTATAGATGGCCGTTCTTCTCAGGGGATGCGAAGCCGATATTTCGTCGGAAAAAACGATCCGGGGGATGGCCTGAAATTCTTGAATCATCTGGATATGGCGCATCATGAGTCTTTTAAGCTGATCCAAAGGCCGGGGAGATTCCCGGCGCACCGACCGGACATTTTCGGCAATCAGGTCTCGGACCAATTCTATGGTCGATTCCAGGATTTCTTCTTTCCCTTTAAAATGGCGGTAAAGGGCCGAAGGGACCAGCCCGACTCTTCGGGCTACCGCGGCAACACTTAACCCTTTCACCCCTTGGCGGGCGATCAAGGACATGGCCGCCCCGGCAATCTGCCTCTTCCGTATTTCGCTGGTCAGTTTTTCGGCTCTCATAATTGGTAACAATAGTGAATTGTGATTCACTATTTTAAAACATTAAACAAACCTGTCAAGAAAAATTTTACGGTGCGACGAGGGGGATAGAAGAATTCTGAAAATCGGCCTTTCAGGGGAGGGATAATGCGGAGTCGTCCTAAAGAGCCCGCCTGAGGTGTTCATGTATTATCTTTGTTCCTATCAATAAATTGATTTAATCTGAGAATTCACAAAACTACCGCGATTCCTTGTGTTTCTATCCTATCCATTCCCTGAGAGTTGAAATTTCCCCGGCCAGATCCTGGGCCTGGGGGTGGACCTCGATGGAAATGCTTCCCTGGTAATCGAGGTCCCGTAAACGTCGAATACAGGTCTTGAGATCCACGTAACCGTTTCTAAGACCCTGGTGCTGATCGAAAGTTCCGTCGTTATTATGCAGGTGGACGTTGTTCAAAATATCCAGACAAGCGCTCAGAGCGTCGGCCACGGTGCCGTAACGCTTATAGGGGGGTTCGGGACCGCGTTTGGTAAGGTTGGCGTGGCCGGTATCAAAGGTCATGGCTACGGGCAGACCATCCTCATTTTTGAGCCTGCGGATCAAGGCCGCGCACTCTCCTATGTCATGCAGATTCATGGCGTTTTCAATGGAAAGGGTCATGCTGGAACCTTTACATAAACCGGCCAGGCGGGTGAAGGCCAAATACTGCCGATGTGGTTCACGCGCCGTCATGATCCCTTCGGTCGTGCCGGTGGCATGGGCCACTGCATAATCAAGGTTCAGCCTTTTGCCAATCTCGATGGCCAAGCGCATCTGTTCCATGGCATCGTCCCGAACCCGCTCATTGACACTGATCACGTTAAGGGCAAAAAAGGGCAGATGAGCCCCGGTACGCTGAAAATGGCTTAAGAAGGCCTCGACCTCCCGAAATTCATTTTCTTCCCATTCCCATGGATAGGGGGCGAATCTCCGCCCGATACCTTCCAGAACCAGTTCGACGCTGGTCAAATTAAACTGTTCCTGAAGCCTCAGGACCATTTCACGGGCCTCGCTTCGAGTGTGGCGATCATGGTCAATGGCGCTCAAGCAAATACCGATATGCATGGCGATCTCCTTTCAAAATTCTAGAAAACCTTCAGCCCACGGCTGAATCGTTTTTATAGCTTCCTTATTTTATCAAAAAATACTTCTACTGTCTTCGGTACCGGGGTTTCTCGACTCCACCTCAATAAAACAACTTGATGGAAGTTTTACACCACATTGAGGGAAGTTAGTCAAGATAGAAAGAGACAATCACCCCGGATTTAAGTGAAATAGCTCCATTGGAGGCCAAGGAAAAATAAAATGATCACCCTCATCCTTTCCGAAGGCTCCTATTTCCCCGAGGAGAATTTAGAATTTGTATTAAGATTCAAGAGTAGATCTAATCCCTTTTCATAAATTTCTTGCTTTAGTGAATAAAAAATGAAATCCTCTATGAAAAGGAGAGGGAAATGGACACTAAACCATTTGAGATCATTCCCGGAATTTATTGTGTGGGTGGTTCCGAACTCTCCCATCCCCAAGATGCCCTGGTTTATCTGATCAAAGGAGAAGGGAAGACCGCGCTCATCGATTCCGGAGCGGGAAAGGGCTCGGCCGTGATCTGGGAAAATATCCGGGAAGCGGGAGTGAATCCGCAGGATCTGACCTATCTTATTCTAACCCATGGCCATGTAGACCATATTGGCGGGGCCTCCTTTTTCCAGGAACGTACCCGTTGCCTTACGGTTGCCCATGAATTGGATCAGGAGGCCATCGAGACCGGGGATCCAGGTTTGACCGCCTCTTCCTGGTATGGCCTGAACCTACCCCGTCTTAAAGTCGATCGGGTATTAAAGGACAAGATCGAGGAACTTCCTATGGGCCGAAAAGAAAATCTTATCTGTTTACACACCCCGGGTCACACCCCGGGATCGATTTCCCTTTACCTCGATCGACAGAAACTACGGGTCCTCTTCGGTCAGGATATCCACGGCCCTTTTTCCAAGGCTTTCGGATCCAACCTCAGTGATTGGAAACTTTCCATGGAGGAACTACTAGCCTTAAAGGCCGACATCCTATGCGAAGGACATTTCGGTATCTTTCGACCGGCCCAAAAGGTGCAGAGCTATATCGAACAATACATGAAACAATATTTATCCTGAAATCCAGTCCCCTTTATTTCCTTAAATCTGACCAATGCTAACACAAATCCCCGTTTTAGGTTATTCTTGTAACTGCCGATATTATGGCCTTCTGTGGATTTCTACAGGAACACAATTTGTCAATGTTAATATTCCAAATAAAATGTTCACAACGATCCTCCCTTGTCTGGAGCCAAGAGGCTGCTCACAAGGCCCTCATGCAGTGAGTAAAGGGGGACGCTGGGACTAAAACAACTTATTTTTTATCTTTTTCTTATTTGTGACCCAGAATAACCGATTGATTCCTTGGTTACTCGGCAATCCGAAATCTAAATTCTGAAATGGTCTTTGGAAAATAGGGACACATCCGGGATTTTGATATTGCTTTGAAAAAGTCTTTAAACAAATAAGAGAGGGCGTCCTCTACCAAACGTAGGATTTTCCCCTTTCCCGGTAGCAATGACAAAGGGGCCGCACCCTTTCTCATCCCGAAGAGGTCAGTTAAGTCCTTCTGCGCCGATGGTACTGCCTGGGCATTCCCCAGAGGCGGGATGGGAGAGTAGGACGCCACCTGGAATTAAAAAAAGTCCGTTTTCAATCCGCCCTGTTTTTCTTCTCAAAATTTTATCATTGATCCTGCATTTTTCTTGTTTTATACTTAAATAAAGGGTTGACCTGGTAAATAAAATATGAAGTTATCAAGTACTACCCGGAGAGACTTCCCCCGAACCACCAAAATTCGCTAAAAGTGAGGAGCCGGCTTATGATAGAGTTCAATCCTTATGAAAAAGGTACTAGGGGATGGGGCTTCAACCCGATAATTTTCGAATTTCCTGAAACCCCGCCATTTTCAAAAAAGGATAGTCCCCAAAAAATACATATCACCAGAAGAGAAGTAGAAGTGTTGCAATGGTTACAACAGGGGAAGAGTTCCTGGGAGATATCTAAAATACTCGGTCTTAGTGAGAGGACGGTAAATTTCCATATCTATAATGTCATGGAAAAGATTAAGGCGGTAAATCGACTGCAGATGGTAAGCATTGCTTTGCGCTTGGGGCTTATTGATCTGAAATAAACCAATCCATCCGGCGCCCTTGCCTTTTTCCCAAACATAGATGGCCCACCTGATGAGACTCCTGTAATTTCTTACAGGTGTTTTTAAAATAATTAAACGTTAATAATTTACCATTTCTAAAACCGAATGTAATCATGGGGAGGGAACAATTTAGGCGTTGGCCCATCACTTTCTTTAATGATTTTAATCCTGCATAACCCCTTTTCGGATTTTTTGTGATTGAGATGGGGAGCATTTTCATATTTACGTATTTTTTTAAGAAGGGAGCCTTAAAAAAGAATGGAAAAGTCAAACCGTGATGCTGTAATCGTCGCTGCTGTTCGGACACCCATTGGCAGGCGTGGCAAATCCCTGAGCCAGACGCGGCCTGAAGACCTGGCGGCAGATGTGCTGAATGGAGTAATTCGACGCTCTGGCATTGATCCTGGTGAGGTGGAAGATATTATCATGGGGTGCGGTACGCCTACGGGTGAGCAGGGGGTGAATATCGGGCGTCTTTCCACCTTGATTGCCGATTTCCCGGTTGAAGTGCCTGCTGTTACGATCAACCGTATGTGTGCCTCTAGTGATCAGGCAACCCACTTCGCCACACAGGCTATTCTGGCGGGTGATCTGGACGTGGTCATTGCCGCTGGAATCGAGAGCATGAGCCGGGTTCCCATGGGTTCCGATAGTGCCCCAAAATTCAGTAGACGGCTGGCCAAGAAATACTGGATCATTCCACAGGGTGAGTCTGCAGAACTTATGGCGGAAAAATGGCAGATAAGTCGAGAAGAATTAGATGCCTATTCCCTCGAAAGTCACAGACGTGCTGCCCAGGCCCAGGACGAAGGGCGTTTTGATCGAGAAATCATGCCTCTTGAGATCGTTGGCCCTGAAGGAACCTCTGTTTTATTTGCTAAGGACGAAGGTCCACGCCGGGATACTTCAATGGACCAACTGGCAGGATTAGCTCCAGCGTTCAAGGAGGGGGGCAAAATCACTGCCGGGAATTCAAGTCAGATGAGCGATGGGGCGGCTGCTATCCTTTTTATGAAGCGGGAAAAGGCCAAGCGTCTGGGGTTAAAACCGAGGGCACGCATTATCGGCCGCGTGTCGGTCGGTTCTGATCCCACATTGCAGCTTTCCGGGCCTATCGTCGCTACAAAAAAAGTGCTCCAAAAGACTGGCCTTACGCTGAAAGACTTGGACGTCATCGAGGTGAACGAGGCCTTTGCCTCAGTGGTACTGGCTTGGGCTCGGGAGTTTAAACCGGATATGGGGAAAGTAAATCCCAACGGCGGAGCCATCGCCTTGGGTCATCCCCTGGGGGCGACTGGTGCCAGGATCATGACGACGCTACTGAATGAATTGGAGCGACGCGACGGACGCTACGGTCTCCAGACCATGTGTATCGGCCACGGACTGGCGAATGCCACAATTATTGAGCGAGAAGATGGTTTTTAACCTAAGTTAGCCCTTCGGCCCTGATGGTGCTGTTCGGGCAACTGGGCGGGCGAGTAGAACACCACCCGGTATTTTTTCAGCCCCTTTTCAATCCTCCGTTTCTCGGGATTGAAAAGGAGCTTTTTATTTTTATCCTATTCAGTAGACCAAAGTTGTCCACTGAATAAAAGGGCTTTCTTGACTGCTGTGAACCGTGCGCTACTGGCGGTGATTGTGAATGTGGCTGCTGCAAGGCAGTGCCGAAAGAAGACAAGAAACCGAGCTGCTGAGGTGAGGATAGAGGGAGTCTATTAAAGAGACAGGGCCCCTCCTGGCTGGTAGAAAATCATGGAAAAATTAAAATAGCCAAGGGGCCACACCCGTTCCCATCTCGAACTCGTAAGTTCTAATCCCTTCTGCGCCGATGGTACTGCCTGGGCAGTCCTGCTGAGGCGGGATGGGAGAGTAGGACATCACCGGGCTTTTTCTTTTTTGCTGCCCTTTGAACCCTCAGAAAAAAATTTCTCGGCGCTTTTTTCAAGCAGTATATGGAAACAGCAATTCCCCTTAGCTTCAAAATCAGACTAACCTCCTGAAAGGTAACCCCGCCCTTCCCTTTTTCAACCTTCCTTGCCTTTAAAATAATTCCGTTTTACAATGAGAACTACATGACCCCCCACAATTCCAGAGACCCCCTTTCATTCTTCCATCCCCTGATCCGAAAATGGTTCAGGGAAAGTATCGGGGTTCCTACCAACATACAGTCGCAGGCCTGGCCGGAAATTGCTTTGGGGAAACATGCCCTGATAACAGCTCCCACAGGGAGCGGCAAAACACTTACCGCCTTCCTCTGGGCCATCAACCAACTGGTCACCGGAGCTTGGGAACCGGGTCGGACCCGTGTCCTCTATGTCTCCCCCTTAAAGGCTCTCAACAATGATGTGCAACGCAACCTCATCAAACCGATTGATGAGCTTAAGGCCTTTTTCCTGAAGTCTGAGGAGAATTTCCCCCTCATCAGTGTGCTGACGCGAAGCGGCGATACCCCGACCGAAGATCGCCGGCAGATGTTGCGCCGCCCACCGGAAATCCTGATCACCACCCCGGAAAGTCTGAATATTCTCCTGAGTTCCCGAAACGGCAGGGGATTACTGGGGGGCCTATCGACTGTCATTCTGGATGAAATTCATGCCGTGGTCGGCACCAAGCGGGGCACCCATCTCATTACCGCTGTGGATCGGTTGGTTCTCCTTTCCGGTGAGTTCCAGCGCATCGCGCTGTCGGCTACGGTAAAGCCCCTTCCGATCGTGGCCGAATTTGTCGGCGGCTATAGGCTATTGAACGGGGGTAAGACCTGTCATTATGAAAAAAGAAAAGTGGAAATTATCAGGTCAAAAGATAAGAAAGATTATTTGATTGAGGTCCGCTTTCCGCCGGAGGCCAGGGAACATCTGGTCGATGCCTCCTGGTGGCCGGCCCTGGCCGAATCCTTCAAAGAGGTTATCCTGGCCAATCGTTCCACCCTGCTTTTTGCCAACAGCCGCAGGATTGCCGAAAAGGTTACCCGCCTGATCAACGAAGGAGGAGAAGAGGAATTAGCCTATTCACACCACGGCTCCCTTTCTCGCGAGATCCGTCTGGCCGTAGAACAGAGATTGAAGGCGGGTGAACTGAAAGCCATCGTGGCCACCAGCTCTCTCGAACTGGGCATCGATATCGGCGATCTCGACCGGGTGATCCTTATCCAGGCTCCGCCCTCCATTTCATCGGCCATTCAGCGGATCGGACGATCCGGCCACAGGGTCGGCGGGTTGAGCCGCGGTCTTCTCTATCCCACCCACGGCCGCGATTTTTTGAATGCCGCAGTCATCGCCGAAGGGGTCATGAGTCAGGATATCGAAGCCGTCAGACCCATCGAAAGCCCCCTGGATGTGCTGGCCCAGGTGATCATTTCCATGACCGGCCTTGAAGCATGGGATATAAATGAGCTCTTCTTTTTTATCAAGACCAGCACTCCCTATCATCACCTCTCCCGCCAACAATTCAATCTGGTGCTGGAGATGCTGGCCGGGCGGTATGCCGATACCCGGCTTCGGGAACTCAAGCCCCGTATCTCCATGGATAAGATCGATAACACCCTTCAGGGGAAAGAAGGGGTGCTGCGATTGATCTATCTGTCGGGCGGCACCATTCCGGATCGGGGTTACTATGATCTTCGAATAGCCGATTCAAAATCCAAGATCGGCGAACTGGATGAAGAATTCGTCTGGGAACGGAGTATCGGAGATACCTTCACCCTGGGTGCCCAGGTCTGGCGTATCCAGAAGGTGACCCATAACGACGTGGAGGTCAGTCCGGCCGAGGTCAAACCAGGTATTTTCCCTTTCTGGAGGGCCGAGGACCAGAATCGGGATTTCCACTTCTCGGAAAAGATCCTGCTGTTCCTGGAAAAATTTCATAAGCGGATCGATGCCCTTTCTTTCAAGGAGGAACTGGCCCGGAAATATTGTTTGGATGAAGCCGCCGTTATTGAGCTCATCGATTTCTTGAAACGGCAAAAAGAGGCCACCAAAACCGACCTGCCTCATCGGCACCATCTGCTCATCGAGCATTTTCATGATCCGCTGAACACGGCCGAAGGCCGGCAGGTTATCCTCCATACGATCTGGGGAGGAAAAATCAACCGGCCCTTCAGCCTGGCCCTGCAGGCCGCTTGGGAAGATAAATATCACGCTCATCTGGAAGTCATTCAGAATAACGATTGTATCCTATTGATCCTGCCCCATGAATTTTCGATTGGGGAGCTCTTTGCCCTGGTCAAACCGGAAAACCTGGATAAGCTGCTTAGGCAGTCCCTGGAACAAAGCGGATTTTTCGGGGCTAAATTCAGGGAAAATGCCGGACGGGCCCTTCTGCTTCCCCGTTCCGATTTCAAGAGGCGCCTGCCCCTTTGGCTCAACCGGCTTCGATCCAAAAAGCTGATGGACGCGGTTATGGCCTATCCGGATTTTCCCATTCTTCTGGAAACCTGGCGTACTTGCCTTCAGGATGAATTCGACCTGGAGAATTTAAAAAAACTATTGGAAGAAATCCGAAACGGTCAGATAAAAATCAGCGAGACCTTCACCTCGGCCGCTTCTCCTTTTGCCGAAGGCTTGATCTGGAAACAGACCAACACCTATATGTATGCCGATGATTCCCCCCTTTCCGGCAAGACCTCGGAGTTAAGTCAGGAACTCTTGAAAGAAGTTGTCTTTTCTCATCGCCTCAGACCGCGGCTTCCCGAGAATCTGGTTCGATCCTTGGAAGCGAAACTTCAGCGTACAGCCCCTGGATATGCCCCCAGATCAGCCCAGGATCTTTTGGACTGGATCAAGGAAAGGGTGTTGATCCCGGCCTCCCAGTGGCAGGAGCTGATGAGGACTATAGATCAAGACCGTGATATTCCGGCCAGTGATATGGTGGACTTGATACAAGAAAAAATCATCTCCATTAAACTGCCCGCTGCCTCTATCCCTCTGGTCTGCGCCGTGGAAAATTTACAACGCATCGTCATGGGGTTTAATCTCCGACAGGAAGAAGTTGATATCCGGGATGCCTGTTCAAATGGACCAATAAACGGACGAACCGTCCTTTTAATTGAGACTGTTTTTAAAAAATATTTTACTGAGCTGGAAGGACAGGAGGAAACCACGCCAGCGGACATTTTGCGGCAATGGCTTTCTTTTTATGGCCCAGTCGGCAAATCCTCTCTGAAAGAAATTCTGGGTCTGGAAGAATCTTATCTGGATGAGATTATCTCCGGCCTGGCGGAATCCCAAGATGTTGTCTTCGACCGGCTTACGGAAAAGGCCGAAGAAATGGAACTCTGTGACCGGGAAAACCTGGAAATATTGCTTAGAATGGCCAGAAAATCCCGGCAGCCCCTTTTCAAGGCCCTGGGCATCGATCATCTCCCCTTGTTCCTGGCGGCCTATCAGGGCCTGACCAAGCAGGGCGAATCGACCGAAGACCTGCAGCGGGTCCTGGATCAACTCTTTGGTTTTCCCTCTGAGGTTGAGGCCTGGGAAAAACACATTCTTCCGGCCCGACTATCCCCCTATTACGGCACCGGGTTGGACAATCTGAACCGGACCAGCGATCTGCTCTGGTTCGGCTGCGGAAAAAGAAAAATAAGTTTTTCTTTTTCTGATGATCTTGAACTCTTCCTCAATCAATACGGATATGATGACGAGGGGCAAACATCGGTTGAGCCCCTCCTGCCGGATGAACTGGCCGGTCTGCTGCCTCGAAAAATCGGACGATACAGTTTTTTTGATATAGCCCGATTTTCGAATTTGGACAGCCGCGATTTGAGCAAAAAACTCTGGGACCTTTTCTGGAAAGGTTTGATTAGCAATGATACTTTCGCCACCCTTCGCCAGGGGATCTTAACCAAATTTGCTCCCCTGCCTCTAAAAAGAGAAGAGGGGCGGCCTTCCCGTTCGGCCTTCAACCGCTGGGTCTCCACCCGCCCCCTTTCGGGAAACTGGTATATCCTGGACCGCGACTTTATAGAAAAAGATCCCATCGATGAAGCGGAGTTGGTCAAGGATCGGGTCCGTCAGCTTTTCCGACGCTACGGCCTGATCTTTCGTGAACTGTTGGCTAACGAACTGCCTTTGCTCCAGTGGAATAAAGTATTTAAGGCCCTGAGGCTCATGGAGCTCTCTGGAGAAATTTTATCGGGATATTTTTTTGAAGGGATTCCCGGTGTTCAATTTATTTCGCCGGAGGCCTTTAGGTTCTTAAACGAGCCTTTGCCGGATGAAGCGGTTTACTGGTTAAATGCCACAGATCCGGCTTCCCTTTGCGGCCTCAAGTTGGAAGCCCTCAAGGGTAGGCTTCCCAGCCGCATTCCCTCCACCTATCTGGTCTATCAAGGCCATCGACTGGCCATGCTTTCCCGCCGCAACGGCAGACACCTGGAAATTCTGGTTCCCCCTGATGATACCCATTTCCAGGACTACCTGGCTTTTTTCAAAGTTTTGCTGACCAGGGAATTCAGCCCTGAAAAAATCATCTCCGTTGAGAGGATCAACCAAAAACCCGCACTGGAGAGCGAATATGCCGACCTCCTTAAAGCCTTCGGCTTCAGCCGCTCGTATAAGGGATTGGAATTGGTCAGAAGGTACTGATAGGCGGGTGTGGATAAAACTTTTTCAGGCTGAAACAATTTATTTGTTCTACGATCGATAACCTGAAAAAATTTGTCTCCTCATAGCCGAGGGTAATGCCTGCGCAGTCCTGCTGAGGCGGGATGGGAGAGTAGGCTGCCACCGTGAATTTTTATAAAGCCCCTTATTGTGCCAGTAATCCCGTTTCTTCGGAACTGGCCAAAGGGCTGACGGCCGAAGTCGGCTTCCTGGCCGCTCCGAAATAGATGATGGCGGTGTTCCCCCTGGAAGAGATGATGGCCGGAAAATCGCCCTTCCCAGGCGAATGCCGATTGAACTTAACCCCGGCCAATTCTATATTGGTGAATCCCTGGTTCTCCAAAAGAACCCTCAAATCGGCAGGAGAGATAAAAAGGGGCCAGTGATGGGTCCCCCGTGGCATGAACCTGATGAGGATTTCCCCGAGCCAGATGATAAACAATTTGGACCAGAAGGTTTTATTGAAGGTGTCAAAGAACAACCATCCACCTGGTTTGAGCACCCGGTATATCTCACCAAGGGTAAGACCCTTATCAGGCATATGCTCCAACACATCAAAACAGGTGACGGCATCCATTGTCTGGTCGTTGAAGGGAAGCCGTTCGGCGGTGCATAGATTATACTCGATATCCAGATTGTTTTCCCTGGCATGTTCTCGAGCCTGCTGGAGGGATTCTGCCATGATATCTGTTCCGAAAACCACCGCCCGGCGTTGGGCCAGGAATTCACAGGCATACCCGCCGCCGCAGCCCACATCAAGCACTTTAACCCCGTCCCACCCATCCAGAAAATGGTCAAAATGGGCAAACCGTACCGGGTTCAGTTTATTTAAAAAGATATGGTCCCCACTTGGGGGCCACCAATGATAAGATCCGCCATGTAAATCTTTCTGATCCATTAATCTATTTCCTCCCCATTTCCAATGTCTGAACACCTCTCTTGATGTCAACTGGGATTTTCCCGTTCCTTCTTATCTTTTCAAAAGCAGTAAAAAACCATTTGAATCTTTTCGTAACATGAAAAATTAGATACACCAACAAGACCCAGGTTATTTTGTCGTGTATCTCCATATAAAATCCACGGCTTAAGGCCGGGCCTCCGCTCAACTTGATAAACCATGAGATATACCCGGTGACAGCCACTAAAATAAAAATTATCGTCATGATAATCGCTTGCTGGTTTTTAAAGACTAACTTCTTCTTCCGTACTACCGCCTTATACCATTTCCAGTGCAGGATGATATGAAAGACCATGCCAATGGATACGAGGACGACTGAAATTAAATGAATGTCCGACCAGTTGAAATAATTTAAACCTAAAACTAAATTGTTTGTATCTATTTCTCCGTGATGCCCCATGTGGTAGCCGATTTGTATCCAAAGGCCGGAAAAAACCATGGCCGACCCAAACAACAGCAGTCCAAGATTTATTAAAAAACTAGGTATCGGATTTTTCTTTAACATAGAATGGCCCTGTCAACCGGATTAGGTTGTTTGAGCGACCTTTAATCTTGTAAAAACAGCCCCTCTTGCCCAGGCGCGGATGGCCTCCCAGTTGCGGAAATCGCCTTCCGGGGACTGGATGATTTTTTTATTCAACCAAGAGAGGTTGCTGTAATGCATCGCTCCGGCAAAGGGTTCAATATCGACCGGCTTTACTTGGGGTATGGTTTGAAGAACAGGGTCTAAAAAGGATAATGCTTTACGTCGATTCTCTTCCGTTGGCTGGCGTATGGTCATGCAGACCATAAAATAAGCCACAGGAATCTGACTCAGTAGGTCAGCGTTGGCCTTGACGAAATTCACCGCTTCCGACATCCAATTGCCCCGATAAATGGCACTGCCCACAACTGCACCTTGATAGGAACTCAAGCTTCTTACGTTTCTCACTAAACAAACATCCGCCTTCGCCCCCTTACTGCATAATTCTTTCCCGATGGCCTCGGCCACACCGCCGGTGGAGCCGTACTCGCTGGCGTAGGCGACTAATATTTTTTTGGCCATATTATTATTTTTGTCTCCGCATCTTGATTCAGGGAAGACGATTGAAGCAGCATAACCGGATCCTGCCGCCGAGATGCTTCCCAAGGATAGGGTCCCGATGATCCCCCCGGCCAGCGCCAAAAAATCCCGGCGACCCATACCTCGTTGTTTGTTGTCCTTCGTTCCCATGAATGCTCCTTTTTTTAAATGTATTTTTGACTACAGAAAAGCCCCTTCTCCACTTCCTTCAGAGGGCTTCACTGCTCTATCCGAATCATGACCGGTGATATTTCATTCTTTCCTTGATTTCATCTGTAATCATCCGCTTTTGTTTGCTGTCCAAAGTGTTATAAAAATCCAGAAAGAGCCCCAGACTTTTATCCAAGAAAGCGGACATCTCATTTATTTTTGACTTCATGGATTCAATCATCAACGGAAGGTTGGGATCTTCCCGGTCCATTTCCTCATGGAACTTTTCCCTCATTTTCTGGTGATCGCTCATAGCCGTAGAAAAATGAGCTTTCAAGTTTTCTTTAAGCACCTCATATTTCGCTTTTTGCTTCTCGGTCAGGTTCAGTTCCTTGGCCTTTTTGTCCATACGCCAGAGGATAAATTCGGCCATATCCTTACCATGGGTCATTGAATGGAAACCCCGGTCATGAAAATGGGGGCGAAAGCCTCCGCACCAATAACCCCGCGGCCCGTAGGCGGAAACCAAGCTGTAGCCGGCCAGAATCACTACCAACAAAAAAATACCGCTCCCCATAAAGACTTTGTTTCTTGTTTTCATTTCAGACTCCTTTCTTTGACTATGTGTTTGATGGTCTATCCTTGAAATTGGTCTTCACGCTACAGGAAAGATGTAAAGAATCTTTTTTGCGCTTGTAAAAGTTTGTTAAATAAATGTAAAAGAAGGTAAAAAGAGGTGACAAACATGGGAAATCTGGTTTTAATTGTCGACGACGATGAAAAACTCCAAAAACTCCTCAAGGAGTACCTGGAGAATAACGGATTTCGTGTCCTGGGCCTCGGGACGGATCTCATGTTCTGGAAACCATCCGAAAGGAATCTCCGGATCTGGTGATTCTGGATATTATGCTGCCGGGAAAGGATGGTTTGGAAATATTGAAGGAGATCAGGCGGGATTTCGACCTGCCGGTCATGATGCTCACGGCCAAGGGGGAAGATACGGATCGTATTGTGGGTCTGGAATTGGGGGGAGATGACTATCTGGCCAAACCTTTTAATCCCAGGGAACTATTGGCCAGGATAAAGGCGATTTTACGACGGGCCGGACCAGGAGTTCCATTTGATTCCGATGCCCGGAAACCTGTTTTCATCAAAGCCGGTGGGTTGACACTGAATACGGCCAGGCAGACGGTCTCAACGGAAAAGCGCGAAATAGAACTGTCTTCGGCCGAGTACCGGATACTGGAAGTATTGATGAAAAACCCCAATACCGTCTTGAGCCGGGATCAGCTTATGACCTTGGCCCGCGGCAGAGATTTCATGGCCTTTGACCGGAGCATCGATGTCCATATCAGCAAATTACGGGCCAAATTGGAGTCGGACCCCCATTCTCCCCGAAGGATAAAAACCATATGGGGGAGCGGTTATATGTTTATAGATGAGCCATGAGACCGGGAAAACTTTATATCAAGATCCTTTTATCCTTTCTGGCTGTCCTGTTCATAACCATGATGGTGGTTTTTGCCCTGTTTCACGCTTTGCCGGTTCAACGTTTCAATGCCCGTTTGGAAGATTTCGCCCAAACAAAGGCCCTCATCGTCAAAGAGGCGGTTGAAGAAAAAATACGATCGGCACCGAACACAGATTTGTCTAAAAATGAACCGTTAAAAAATTTTATTCTGGACTTTGGTAAAATTTTGGGGGCCAAGGTCTGGCTGCAAAATTCGGACAATACCATACCTGTCAAATCGTTCCCGGATGAGATTCCGGAAATCGTTTTCAAGCTTAAAAGAAAGCATGCTCTGGTATATGGCGATATAACCATTTACCACCACAGACGTTTGGATTTATACGCGGTTATACCCGTTGTCCTTCTAAGGGGAGAAAGGGGAACTATCCACGTGTTGTTTGACACTACGGAAAGGTCCTCCCATCCGGACCATCCCGAAGGATTTTTTGCCCTGGGATTGATCATTATCGGTCTAATGGCCGCTTTGCTCTTCATTCCCTTGTCGTGGATCATCACCGCTCGGCTCAAAAAACTTCGCCAATCGGCTTTGACTATTTCGGAAGGCAATCTTTCCCATAGGGTGGCCATTCGCGGTCGAGATGAAATCAGTGAGTTGTCCCAATCCTTTAATCAAATGGCCGACAAGCTGGAAGCCATGATTGTAAATGCCAGGGAGTTGACTGCCAATGTCTCTCATGAGCTTCGCACGCCCCTGACCAGGATCAGGATTTCCGAAGAGATCCTCCGTGAAAAACTGAAACCCGGGGATGTTGCCCTTTACGAAAGACACCTCGATGAGATACGTGAAGATATTCAGGAGTTGGATCAACTCATCGGCCGAATCCTGGAATGGTCCAAACTGGATATGCAGGCATCACCTCTGGTCTTCGCCCCCTTCGACCCAACAGAGCTTATGGGGGAGCTCCTTCGACGGCTTCAACCGGTGACTGACCGCAAGCATCTGAAAGTTGTTTCCGACTTGTCATTTTCCCCCCCTTTTTCAGGGGACAAAGAGGCCCTGGCCACGGCCTTTTTAAACATCCTGGATAATGCCGCCAAATTCACTTCGGAAAAAGGTCAAATCCATATCCGGATGCAACCGCAATCCGACTTTTTAGAGATCAGTATCACAAACAGCTTCGAGAAAATACCAGAAGAAGAGCTTTCCAGGATTTTTGTCCCCTTCCATCGGGCCAAACTATCCAAGGCCGGCGGTTCCGGCCTGGGGCTGGCTATTGCCAAAAAGATCATCGACCGGCATGGAGGAAATATTGGGGCTTATAATGCAGAAAAGGGGTTCGAGATTAGAATATCCCTGCCCCGTAACGCGCCCGGGGAGGGGTCAAGAAAAAGTCCTGTCTAAAGGACCAGGAGTTAGGCGGCGTTAGGCTCTATTCAAGTCCAATCCTTAGCCAAACAGATATGTGCCCCTACTATTAAAGATAGTGACCAGGACGTTGTGGTGACCGGGACATCCTATAATGATCCTGTCAAGAAAGAATATAGCCTTCAAAGAAAAATATATCTCCAGGGCACAGATTGGCAGGAAACCTCAACCCGAAATCAGAAACCCAAAATGGTAATACCTTTTTCAGTTTTGATTGAAAACGGGCTTTTTGTATTTTTATTGACTTGCTTTATTAGATGTATTTTTATACCAAAGACCCTATAGGGATTAAAAAGGCGTCAAAAAAATATGGGCTTAATCATTTGAAAGGAGATGACCTGAAAGATGCCAGTTATCAATAAACTGCCGGAACATAAAACCAAAATCGTTTGCACTATTGGCCCGGCTACTCGATCTCAAGTTGTTTTAAAAGAACTGATCAGGCAGGGGATGAATGTGGCCCGACTCAACTTTGCCCATGGCTCCCTTGAAGAACACCGGGAGGATATTCGGCTTATACGATCATTATCGGAAAAGATGGATATGGTTTGTCCTATCCTGGTAGACCTCCCGGGGCCCAAGATCCGTATCGGAAAACTATTTTCGGATCCTTTGATTCTGAAAAAGGGGGAGCTGGTGACCCTGTTTACCGCTGAGTCTACCAACGACCCTTCTCGAATACCCGTGGATTATCAAAAATTGCTTGAGAGTGTTTCCAGGAGAGGGACGGTCTACCTCAATGATGGCTTTATTCAATTGCGTGTAATGGAGATCACAAACAATGACGTGGTATGTAAGGTGATCATGGGCGGCTCTTTACTTTCTCATAAAGGATTAAACCTTCCCAAGGCCAAGACCATGGCCGACCCGGTAACCGATGAGGATTTGGATTTGGTCAATTTTGGTCTGAAAGAAGGACTAAAAATATTCAGTCTCTCCTTTGTTGAACAGGCCGAAGACATTGTCAAAGTCAGAGAATTTGCCAGAAAAAAGGGGAAAAATATTCATCTCATCGCCAAAATCGAACGGGCCGAGGCCGTAAAAAATATCAATTCCATCCTTAAAGCAGCCGATGGGATTATGATCGCTCGAGGGGATCTGGGGGTGGAAATCCCCATTGAAAATGTGCCGGCCGTTCAAAAGAGGCTGATTTATCAGGCCAATCTCCTGGGAAGGCCGGTTATCACCGCCACCCAAATGCTGGAATCCATGACCGAAAATATCCGCCCCACCCGAGCCGAGGTCACCGATGTGGCCAATGCCATTTTGGATGGCAGCGATGCCGTTATGCTCTCAGAAGAAACGGCCATCGGGCGTTATCCTGTTGAAACGGTGAAAATGATGGTTCGCATCGCCAATTCCATCGAGAAACAAAGGAAAACGCTCAACCCGGCCACCCATTCTTATGACTATCTTAAAATGGATATAGGGCGGGAAAAGGTATCGGTAAGTAACGCGATCTCCCTGAATGTCATGGAGGCCTTGAGGGTATTGAAAATTAAATTGATTCTGGCTCCCACCCATACGGGAACCACACCTCGCCGGATTTCGCGGTTTAAACCCGATTGTTGGGTCTTGGCTTTTTGCCTGGATAAACCAACCCGGAATTTCTTGTCCTTATCCTATGGAGTTTCTCCCTTTTTATTAGAGGGGAAGGATCCTTTTCAATACGATAATCTTCTGGCTTTCCTCAAGGAGCACCATCTGGCCTACAAGGGGGATCGGCTCATTTTGACCGAAATGGTTGCCCCCGGCCAGACGGGAGGAATCAATTCCCTCAATTTCATCACCTTGACCTAATAAGGGGTTTACAAATCTAAGGTTTTGATGTGCCAGTTTTAGATTTTACCAACTTTTCTTCTAAAATTATTTTATATACTTTGTGCTAAAAGGTTATCCTTAAATTCATGACCTTCAGAAGATAGCGTCCATGTTTCAGAAAGGTCGCTGATAGCAAGAGTTGGCTTACCCGGCATACCTCACAATGTTACACGGCGGGTAGAACGTCGGAGGCAGACTTTTTCTGTTAGTCCAGATAAAAATCCGGTCCACTGTCCCCCATGATGATTTCCTTTTCCTGAAGTTTTCTGACCTCTTCATCACTCAACCCTAGCAGATTCTTAAGCACGTAATCATTATGCTCTCCAAGCAAGGGCGCGTGTCGGTTTGGCTTTTGCAGTCCGCTGATCTTCCAGGGCGTGTCGATGATTTCCAGCGGACCGATCTCCGGATGCTCGATTTGCAGGAAAGCGTTTCTCTCGCGGAAATGCGGATCGGCATAGACATCCCTGGCCTCCCGGGAAGGGGAGGCGGCCAAACCGGCTTTGCAAAATTCATTAACCATCCAGTCGCGGTCCCGCAAGGATGTCCAGGATTCGATGAGGCGATCCAGCTCTTTCTCATTTTGTTTGCGCGAGGCTCTGTCCGCAAATCTGGGATCTTCTACTAAGTCGGGTCTGGCAAGTATTTTAGCCAGTATGGCGAATTCCTGGTCCGAATGAATCTCAAGTGCCAACCATCGATCCACACCCCAGCATCGGTAGACATTATGAGGGCAATAAAAAGGATGCCTGTTTCCCAGGCGTTCCTGGATTTGGCCGGTCATGGAATACCCGAGCAGAGTTTCACCGATCAGGCTGCTCACCCCTTCACACTGAGAGAAATCGATAAATTGGCCTTCCCCTGTTTTAGCGCGGTGATTCAGGGCGGCCAGGCAGGCATAGGCCAGGGTGAGTCCGTTCATCAGATCCGCATCTCCCGGTGTCCCATGGGTGGGATGACTTTCCGGATGTCCGGAGATATAGGCCGCTCCCCCAATGGCCTGGTGAATGGTGGCAAAACCCAGGTAGTCGGTATGAGGCCCGCCATATCCACGACTGGAAAGGGTGGCGACAATGATATCCCCTCGGACTTTTTTAAGTTCTTCGTAACCGAGCCCCAGTTTATCCATGGCCCCCGGCCGCATATTATCAATAACCAGATCGCTTTTGGCTGCCAGTTGCCTGGCAATCCGAACTCCGTCAGGCTTGCTCAAATCCAGGGTGAGGCTCTTTTTATTCAGGTTGACCGTAATATTCCCCAGCCCCTGGTTAGGTCGTACTTTGGTGGGGACCGAATCCGGGAGCGGCCAGACTACGGATCTCCGGGTGAGATCGGACCTTTTATGCCCTTCAATCTTAATCACCTCGGCCCCAAGCTCGGCCAAGGCCCGGCAGCCGTAGGGGCCGGCCCAGACCCAGCTAAAGTCGAGGACACGGATACCTTCCAGGGGAAGACGTGAACATTCGGAAACACTTGTGTTCGCAACGGTGTGTGTTGCTTTTTTCAGGAGTCCTCCACTTGATCCGAATACCTCATTATTGTGCTGACCCAGTAACGGGGCCGGGCGTTCAATGCCCGGCGGTGAGGCCGTCATCCGATAGGACCAGCCAGGGTAGGGATATTTCCCGGCGACGGGATGTTCGATCTCGATAAAATATCCCCGCGCCTTATACTGCTCGTTGACCATCAGATCAGCGGCTGTGTTAAAGGGACCGATAGGGATCTTGGCTTTAGCTGCCCGGTGATGAATATCCTCCTTTTTCTGTTGCCGCATCCAGTCCTCCATCAGAGGTGCGATATCCATAAGGTGGTTCAGGCGATAGTATCGATCATCCCATCGATCACTGGAAGCCCAGGCTGGTTTTCCCATCAGTTCCCTGAAGGCGCGGAAATGATGATCGTCTGCCGCCCCTAAAACGATATAACCGTCACTCGTTTCCATCCGACCCATGGCCGGGGGCCGGTCGGGAACGCGGGACCAGGTAGTACCGTGATAACGTGTGCTGGCCACCACTGGACTCACCAGCGCCAGCATGACCTCTTCCAGCGATATTTCGACTATTCTGCCTATTCCGGTTTTCGGCCGTCCGACAAATAAGGCCAGTCCGGCCAGGGCAGCGGAAAGACCACCGTGATATCCGGCAAAGAAGCCGCCCATTTTTACGGGAGAAAGATTGACATCTGCAGAGCGGGCCGGCAGGAGATTGGCCAGGGCCCCTCCGTGAGAAACGGTCAGTTCACCGCCCTTGACCTTTGATCTCGGTCCGGTTCGCCCGAAGGGGGTGATAGAGATATATATGAGGCCGGGGTTGAGCTGCTGCAACTGATCCCAGACAAAACCATGTTTCTCCAGAACCTCGGGAGAATGGTTATCAATAAGTATGTCAGCCCATTGAACCAATTCCCCGAATCGTTTCCTTTGGTCGTCTTTTTTCAGATCAAGAGTGACTCCTTTCTTATTAGTGTTGAGATAGAGAAACAGGGCGCTTTTTTCAGGGTGGGCCGTATGATCGGGAAACGCCCCATAGGAACGAGAAGGATCACCCTCGGGCGGTTCTACTTTAATGACCTCGGCCCCCAGATCGGCGAAGAGCTTTCCGCAATAGGGTCCTGAAACTTCCTGCGCGAATTCCAGGACTTTCAGATTGTCCAGAGCTTTTGGAGCCATATTTGGTTCTCCTTTTTATAAAAAATTGCCTCCTTGGGTAAAAAATCGATTCCTTGGGTCGTCATCGTTATCCAAATATTGGAGGTTTATTTGAGAAAATAATTCACAGAGGGTTGTCCTGATTGCGGATGGCTGTTTCCCCGGTCACGGGTTTTTTTAAATTATCCCTGCTGTTAAGCTCAAAATATCCGGAAAAAATATTAGGGAAACACGGATTGACCTCTCATACCCCACCAGACTAATCCTACCTCGGGGTCCCAGTTTGCGCTTCTATAGTAGCGCCTCCCGAAGACTTCGTCAAAAAGAAAATGAGGATGCTTTTCTCCTTGCCCCGGTATTTATCTTGCCTTATACTCTCTCCATCAAACAGGACCTTTATATCCAACAAGGCATTATAAAAATAAAAAAGGGTATCGTCGCTAAGGGAGGTTTAAACATGACCAGAGAATTCACTCCGGAATCCATTTATGGCATTGCTCGAAGTTTTATGGAATGCCGCCTGCTTTTAACGGGCGTAGAGTTGAACCTCTTCAGCCTGGCTGCTTCAACTCCCCTATCCGCAGAAGAGATCGCAGGGAAATTAAAAGGTGATCTCAGGGCTACAACCATCCTGCTGGATGCCCTAAGTGCATTAGGGTTCCTGGAAAAGAAAGATAATCATTACCGGACAGTTCCTTCCCTGGTCCCTCTATTATCTGATTCCGAACCCGCATCCATTCTACCGGGCATTCTGCATACGGCTCACCTCTGGCGGACCTGGTCCCAGCTTACCAATGTCGTACTCAAGGGGAGCCCGTCCAAAGCAGATGCCTCCGGCTTTACCGATGATCGTCTGACAGCCTTTATCGGGGCTATGCACGTGGGTGCGGCCGCAGCGGCCGATGGTATCGTCGCGGCTATTACCCCTGGTTCGGCAAAAGCACTCATCGATATCGGGGGTGGTTCCGGCACCTACACCATTGCTTTCCTCAAGGCCTCAACTGAATTGGAGGCTACGATCTTCGATTTGCCACCGGTCATTGAAATGGCCCGAAAACGGATTACGGAGGCGGGAATGCAGGATCGTGTTACGCTGGTCCCTGGTGATTTCTACAAAGATACTCTTCCCTCGGGTCATGACCTGGCACTTTTATCGGCGATTATTCATCAAAACAGTCCCGAACAAAACCGCGCCTTATATCAAAATATATTCCAGGCCCTGGATTCCGGAGGCCGGATCGTCATCCGGGACCATGTTATGGAACCGGATCGTACCAGGCCGGTTTCCGGGGCGATTTTCGCGGTTAACATGCTGGTGAACACCCCCGGAGGAGGAACCTATACCTTTGAGGAGATTAAAGAGGACTTGATTAAGGCCAAGTTTGATCAGGTAAAACTCATACAAACCCAAGGGATGTTTTCCTTGGTTGAGGCCTTTAAACTGTAATTCGGAAGGACAATCAAGAAAAATCTTTATCTGTTTGGCTTGTTGAACAAAATTTTACTTGGTCTAGGTTTGAAGGGGACATTTGGCCAGTGGAGATAGACCAGGACAAGCCACCGACATCTTAAAAAGAAGTTGCCAGGGCTTTATCCAAAACCTTTCAATATTCAAAAACTATCCCACTCTATTAGAAAGGTCTTGGAAGAGTGAATTTTTCTTTTCTGATCGGTTTGTTTATCTTTTTCGCCCGCTTCCGAAAGGCGACCCCAGTACCCCCCGAATAATCTGACGCCCGATCTGACTCGCGATGGCATGGGCGGCGCTTTGGGCCATGGCCCCTAGCAGTTTTGAGGTTTCCGATAATTATGATTCAATTGGACCTTGCCCCCCTTCACTTTGAGCTAAGTAATTCTGGCAACCTCCTTTTTAATCAGGGGGGAATTTTGTTCAGGGTTGCCAAGGTTCAGGGCTGCGAAAAAAAGTTGACGGAAGGCCTTTAAAATATGATATGTCTTATGAGCCTCTTGCAAAAGTCTATTTTTAGGGAATAGACAAGCATAAAGAGTGAGCCTCAGCGGTGGTTCTGTGTTAAGATGATGTTTAGAAAGAACACAAAAAAACACAGGAGACACCGATGAAGCTCTGGAAAAAAGTATCATGGTTAAGGGGTAGATTGCAACAAGGTTTATTTTCCGATTTAGAAGAATGTTGGGAACAGCCTTTGACTGAAAAAGAGGAACGGCTGGTGACGATATTGGAACTGG
This sequence comes from uncultured delta proteobacterium, assembly GCA_963790475.1. Classification (GTDB taxonomy): domain Bacteria; phylum Desulfobacterota; class RBG-13-43-22; order RBG-13-43-22; family RBG-13-43-22; genus RBG-13-43-22. The sequence goes on from CAWBOS010000006.1 coordinate 794,303, forward strand.
TTGAGGTTGAAAGATATGTTCCCCGGAGTTCTTTAAATCAGTGGATGGGGAGGAAGATCCTTGAGCGCCAAGCGATAGCGCGGGCTTTTGTGGCCAAGACGGTCTATAACCATTCCTTCACCAGATCAACCATTGAACATTTGAAAACGACGTCTAATGTAAGACGCATCTGCGGGTTCGAAAAGGTATCCGACATTCCCTCTGAGGCCACTTTTTCCAGGGCCTTTGCGGAGTTTGCCGAAGGGGGGCTTGGCGAAAAAGTTCACGAAGCCCTGGTGGAACGTTGTTTAAAGCCGGAACTGGTTGGTCATATATCCCGAGACGCAACGGCCATAGAAGGTCGGGAAAAGCCGACTAAGAAGCCTGTAAAAGAAAAGCCTGCGCCGAAGAAGAGAGGACGTCCAGTCAAGGGAGAACTCCGTGATTCCAAGGAAGACAAACGCTTGACCAGGCAACGAGAGCAATCAGTTGAAGAGGCCTTAAAAGAATTGCCGGTTTACTGCGACGTAGGGACCAAGAAGAACTCCAAAGGGTACAAAGAGACCTGGGTCGGGTATAAACTCCATGCCGATGTTAATGATTGCGGATTGCCGGTGAGTGTCGTCTTGACCGCAGCATCGCTTCATGACAGCCAGGTCGCTATACCGTTAATGAAGATGACCAGTTCCAAGGTGGATTATCTTTATGATTTGATGGATGCCGCTTATGACGCTGGATCTATCTATGCAATCAGCAGAGCTCTGGGACATGTGCCCATTATCGACAAGAACTTCCGCGGTAAGGATGTGATCCCTATGGCTCCCCACGAGGCCAGAAGATTTAATGGAAGGACAGCATCAGAACGGTTCAATAGCCGGTTAAAAGAAGAGTTCGGTGCCAAGAATGTCATGGTCCGAGGAGCCTTGAAAGTCAATCTCCATCTCATGTTTGGCGTCCTGGCGCTCTTTGCGGATCAGTTGATAAAGTTGGCTTCCTGAGTAAATTTTCAAAGAACGGGGTGAAAAGTTCAGGTCAGGAGGAGAACTATGCCTGAAAATTGTTACCAAAGTCTCAAATCTGACTATCGTCGTTAAGAAAGACCCAAAATTTCTAAATCGACTGGGATAACTGCCTGCTGATATATTTCATCATGCAGTTTTTATAAGTTTTGCAAAAGGCTCTTATAATTATAATAATGTCTTTTTTGCCTGGCAGTCACCGCAAAAAAGATTGATCCCCCCAAAAGGAGATGTTCATGAAAGTTGGAGACAAGTTAGCAGAATTATTGGTTAAGAATGGTGTGAAGTATGTTTATGGAGTCCCCGGAGGCCAATCGCTTCCCTTGTATGAGGGAATCCGGAAGCTTCAAGACCGAATTCAGCATGTGTTGATGCGTGATGAACGCAGTGCCGGTTATGCGGCCGATGCCTATGCTCGACTTACGGGACGGACTGGTGTTTGTGACGCTACTGTGGGTCCGGGGGCTACTAACCTGGTTTCCCCCCTGGCGGAAGCCTACTGTTCCTCGATTCCGGTTTTGGCGGTTCTATCGGATATCCCAAGGGGCTGGGAGCACAGGCGGATACGGGGAAACGCTTCCCAAGGGGTTCAGCAGGTCGAAATTTTCCGCACGGTCAGTAAATGGCAGGTAACCGTAACTGATCCCAGGATGCTGGAGGATGTTTTGGATACCGCCTTTCGGATTGCCACCACTGGCAAACCGGGCCCGGTGGTTATATCGATTCCGGTTGACATCGGGAGTGCTGACTTTTCCTTTCGGGAGCGTACTCATACCCTGCTGGGATCTGTATTCCCCCGATTCAGAACCGCACCGGACCCGAAAGAAGTTGAAAGGGCCACCCAAATGCTTCTGAAGTCCCGGAAGCCTGTTCTGGTGGTAGGAGGTGGAGCGCATATTTCAGGTGCCGATCAACAGGTCCGGAGATTTACCGAGTTGTTGCAGGCACCGGTCGTCACTACTATCTCGGGTAAAGGTATCATTGAAGAAAACCACCCCCAGGCCTTTGGGGTGACCGGGGTGTTTGGAAATTCCATCGCCTGTGAAATTATGCAGCAAGCCGATCTGGTTTTTTTCATCGCCAGTAAAGTCGGAGAACTGACCACCTTTGGATTTCGGGTTCCCCCAAAAGCCACCCCGGTTATTCATCTGGATACCGATCCGGAGGAAATCGGACGAAATTTTATCGAAAGCGTTCCCCTAGTGGCTGATGCCTGTTTGGGACTCGATGCGATCATCGCCTCCCTGGACGGCAAGAAATCTGCCGCTGTGTGGGATTTCCAGGCCTACAAGGAAAAACAGCGGAAGTGGTATGATGAAAAAACATCTCTGACTACAGAATCGGATAAACCACTAAGACCGCAGGCCGTTATGGAAGCGTTGAATCAGGTCTTGACCGAAAAGGATCTGGTGGTCTGTGACGCCAGCCTGTCCTCCGGTTGGGCCTCCGCTTATCTGAAACTAAACACGACCGGGCACCGGTTCATAGCTCCAAGAGGATTGGCCGGAATAGGCTGGGGTGCCCCGGCCGCTGTTGGGGCGGCGCTGGCCGCAAACAAAGAAAATAGAATTCTGACTATCGCCGGGGATGGGGGATTCAGCTACTCCGTCCAGGAACTCGAAGTCATGAGTCGATTAAAATTGCCGGTGGTCACCATTGTACTCAACAACAACGTGTTGGGCTGGATAAAGCACGCTCAGAAGTTCGGGTATCAGGAGAATTATATCTCCACCGACTTTTCCCAAGTGGATTTTGCCACCGTAGCCAAAGGTTTCGGAGCAAGAGGGTATACCGTTCGTTCGCTGGGAGAATTAAAAGATTGCCTGGCCAGGGAGAAATCACCTCAGGGCCCGGCCGTCATTGACGTCATAGTCGATCAATGGGAATCCCCGGTTCATCGCCTGTAATCAAAATACTTGGCGCGAAAATACCGTTCGTCGTTGAGCGTTCGGCGTTCGGCGAAAAGTTTTTTTTGATAGTTCGTTCGTGCACACTTCAGGCGGGGATGAGGGCTTAACAAGAAAATAGGATTTGGGTATTCCTTCCCGCTGTAGGCGGAACACAGGTCCAAGTGATTTAAATTCCATGCCTTTCACTCCGTCCTGCGGTCCTCGACCCCTTGAATCCTATTTTCATATTAATAGATAAGGGAGATTTTTATATGGGTGAAAAGAAATTAATCGGCAAAGTGGCCATGATCACCGGCGGCGCCCGGGGACTTGGGAGGGGCTATGCCCTGCGTTTGGCCGGATTAGGGGCCGATATTGCTATTGTAGATAGGAATCTGCATTCAGCAGATGTCTATAACTTTGAGAGAAAGCAGATGACGGCCCCTACCGTCATGGAAGAGTGCCGGGCCCTCGGGGTCCGGGCGATCGGCATCGAGGCGGATTTAACGGACCGGGCCGCCACAGAAAAGGCGGTGGCCGATATTGTCGACCAGCTGGGAGGTATTGATATCGCCATCTGTAACGCTGGGGGCGGCACAGTGACTTTTGCCGATGAACGCGAACCGGAAACGGATGCCTCCGGGAAGCTGGTAGGGGGAAAGTTAAAAGATATCGGACTGACGGGAACCCCTGCGGATTGTCCCCAGCATATGTTGACCAGAGTGCTGGATATCAACCTGATGACCTGTATGTACACCTGCATGGCCGTGGCCCCCTATATGAAAGCTCAGCGATCGGGGAAAATCGTTACCGCGTCTTCCACCGCCGGCATTCAGGCCAGGGGTGCCTACCATCCTTATGGAGTGGCTAAGGCAGCCATTATTCATTACACCCGGTCACTCGCTCAGGAGCTGGGGCCCTACAACATTAATGTGAACAGTATTGCTCCGGGCATAATACGCACCGGCAGGCTTGGCGACCGAAGCCAGTTGGCTAACCTCATACCGTTAAGAAGAGAAGGAACGATTGAAGATTGTGCCAAAGTGGTCGAGTTCCTGGTGACCGATCTTTCCGATTATGTGACCGGGAAAACAATTTCGATCGACGGGGGAGTTTGCGATCAAAGGTAAAATGACGGGAATGTATCACTAAATGGCCTTTAAAGTTTCACAATGTGATAGTTGGCTGTTTATTTCCAAAGAGCATTGGTGCCTCTGAGGATTATTTTTCAACTTGTCTAGTAAAGGAGCTACGTGATTATGGAAGAGATTTTGCCGAGGTTGTACCGAATTGTTGTTCCCCTGCCCGGGAACCCACTTAAAGAGATCAACTCTTATGTCCTCACCTCCGATGACCGGAACCTGGTCATCGACACCGGGATGAACCGCCCGGCCTGTAAACAGGTTCTGGAGCCGGGGCTGGAAGAACTGGGAGTGGATTTGAGGAAGACCGACTTTTTTATCACCCATTTGCACGCCGATCATCAGGGGATGGTGGCCGGTTTGATGAGAGAGGGATCAAGGGCCTATATGGGAGAAGATGATGCTTATCGATTAAAGGCGGGCACCACCCCTCATGCCCGTCGCTCTCCCATGGGGGATTATGCCGCCCAAAGCGGTTTCCCTGACGAGGTACTCCAATCCGCCATGGTCAACCATCCCGGTTTCAAGTATGGACCGGAATCTGTGGTCGATTACCAGATTACCCGGGCTGGAGATATTTTTAAAGTTGGGGATTATACTTTGGAAGTGGTGTCCACACCCGGACATACCTTAAGTCATGTGTGTCTGTATGAGCGGGATAAAAAGATCTTTTTCTCAGGGGACCATGTGCTGGGTGACATCACCCCCAACATTCAGAACTGGTCCGATGAAAACGATCCTCTGGACTTGTATATCAAGAGTCTGAAAAAAGTTTATGATATGGAGGTAACCTTGTGTCTTCCGGGTCATCGGAGCTTTATCAAAGACTTCAAAAAAAGGATCTTGGAATTGCTCGAACATCACCGTATCCGGGCCAATGAGGTGATTGACATCCTGGAAAAGGAAACCCTGACCGCTTACTGGACAGCCTCGAAAATGACCTGGGATATCGTGGCCAAATCCTGGGACGATTTTCCGGTCATGCAAAAATGGTTTGCAACCGCCGAAGCTATCTCCCATTTGATCTATCTGGAGAATAAGGGTCTGATCCAAAGAGAGCACAGGGACGGGCTGATCTATTTTTACAGCGATGGAAAGAAAAAATTGCAGACCGTATAATGAGATATTCACAACAACAGATTAACAGAACCGAAAAATTCTTTTTTCACAGATTGCTCAAAAAGGCCCAGATACAAGGCGCCCGAAATCGTGAGGAGTGAGGCGTACAGAGAAGTACGCCGCAATGACGAGGGATGAGGGCAACGAAGTAGATGTGACTTTTTCAGCAATCTGATAAGGAGTATCGTTATGTTTAGCCATTTAACCTTCTCACAACAGCAGCTTATCTATTTGGGTCTCAAAGCGCTCATCGAGAGCAAGGCCGGATACGGCTTTCTTAAAGGGGATTTGGGACACCCGGTTTATCGGGATGGCGCCCTCGGAAAAGATGCTGAAAAGGCGGGCTACATTGATTCCCCCCAAAAGAACACTCTCTTTATCATGCTTTCTGAATTGACCGAGGAGTTGAAAAAAAGCGGGATTGAGGATATGGATTACAAGTGGTGGTATGATTTCAGTACCTGGGAAAATTTCTGCAAATTTGCCGTTGCCGTGTTTGACGGAGACAGTCCTGTCTCCTGATCACGATAGACAGGTATATCTTTGGAAATTATGAACCTTGAACCGGACCTGCCACTCAGACTAAAGTTAAAGAGAAATGGATGTGCCTTTTTGCATTTTCGATTTTTTGTGATGGTCTGCCTGGCGGGGGTAAAAAATATTTTTTGACCATTTCCTTCCTATTTATTAAAAGGTAATATCTCCCAGGAAAAAATATCAGCCAAGATCCCCGGCCGGAAGTTGAGGGTTCTCGGCCAGAATGATCTCCTTTTCGTCCCGACAGCTTAAAAAGAGGCGGGGTCAGGAAATACAAAGGGGAGAGAAGAATCCTGTTTTCATTGTGGCAGGAGAACAGCCGGGACTGGATAGGGCTTATCCTCTGATAACCAATTTTCATGAGACTATCGAGGTGGAGAATCAAGAAGGAAGGGACGCTGCCTTAAAAAGGCTTTTCCAGACTCAGAGGAGAGCAAGGTGAGTAAAAAGATCTTAGTAGTAGTTGATGAAGAGATCGATCGGAGGGTCATTCGACTTCATTTGGAGCGGGAAGGATGGATGGGGATCAAAGCAGTGGACGGGGTCGAGGCCCTGGGAATTCTGGAAAAGGAATCAATCGCCCTGGTGCTTTATGATATCAAGATGCCCGGGATGGACGGGATCACCTTTTTGACCCGAATAAAAGAAAAGGGGATTACGATCCCGGTGATCATGCTCTTGAGGTTTGTGGATATGGAAACAGTCACCCAAGTTCTACGAAAGGGGGCCTTTGATGTTCTGACCAAACCGATTCAGAGGGAGAGTTTGATCTTGGCAGTGAACCGGGGGGTGGAGTATCAGACGCTTTGGGAAGACAATAGAAGACTGAAAGAAGAAAATCAAAAATACCAAGAGAATCTGGAACAGGTTGAAACGGTTTATCTGGAACTGGTCAAAACACTGGCCGAGGCCATCGAGACCAAAGATGCCTATACGCGGGGACACTGTGAACGGGTCCCTGAGTTTTCGCTTAACATAGCCAAAACCATGGGCCTTTCCCTTAATGAAATACGTGACATTCTCTTAGCCGGCATCCTCCATGATGTTGGAAAAATCGGCATTTCGGAAGCGATTTTGACCAAACCGGGTCCTTTGGATCAAAGGGAATGGGCGATGATTCAAGAGCACCCCGCCCTGGGACTTAACATCATTCAACATGTGGGCTTTCTGGGTAAAGCCCGGGAGATCATCGCCCAACATCATGAACGCTATGATGGGATGGGTTATCCCAAAGGATTGCAAGGGGAAGCCATACATCTGGGTGCCCGTATCCTGGCGGTGGCCGATTCTTATGATGCCATGAGTTCGGAACGTCCCTACCACCCGTCAATGAATAAGGAAACGATCATCAAAGAGATTCGTAAACAGGCAGGGCTCCAATTCGATCCCCGGGTTGTGGAAATTTTTTTAACCCTGTTAGCTCAAGAAGGAAAAGAAAAATTCGACTGAGTCCGGACGAATTTAAGGATTTGGTAAGCCGGGCCTTGGATGAAATCCCCGAGGAATTCCTGGAGAAGCTGGAGAATTTAGATATCTTCGTGGAAGAGGTCCCCTCCCCGGAATTATTGGAGGAATTGGGTTTGACCGAGGAGGGCCTTCTTTTCGGATTGTATCAGGGCGTCCCCATTTCGGGAAAAAGTTTTTTCCAGGGCCAAAGCCTCCCGGACCGCATTATAGTATTTCGACAGCCCATCCTTTCCATCTGCCGCACTGAAATTGATATCCTGCAACAAATTAAGAAGACCCTGATCCATGAAATAGCCCATCATTTCGGCCTGTCTGAAGCCAGGATACGTCATCTGGGGTATTAGACTCAACCTTAGTGGAACGATTCATTGGGCTGTTCTTGTGCGTGCTGCTCATTTCTCTCCCCGTATCATCCCCATAGTTCCCAAAATAAAAGGCGCTTTCAACAGGCGTGGGATAAAGGGCGAGTTTCTGGTTTGAATGAATTCCACATTGGCTATTCCCCAGCTCTTAATAGTGGTGATTAACGAGTCTATATCGCCGTACATATTCTTGATGAGGAACTCGTCTTGAAAAGCGAACCTGCCCCCTTTCTTAAGAACCCGCAACGCTTCATGAATAACTTCACGTTTGTCTCTGACACCGCCGACCTCATGGAAGACGAAATTGCTCACCGCTGCATCGAAATACTCGTCAGCGAATGGCAATGACGCGGCACTGCCTTTCTGGAACGCTACTCGGTTACTGACTCCCTCAATTGCCGCGTTGCGTTCACAGACCTTCATCGAGTAATCCCACTTCTTTCCCCAATAGTCTATTCCGAGGACGCGTGCCCTTCCGTGTCTCTGAGCCAGTTTGATGGCGAGGGCACCGTTCCCGCACCCTATGTCCAAGGCTCTCCCTTCTCCATTCCAGTCTAAATGGTCTAACAGGAGCCTCCAAATGGATTCTTGCACATTTCCCGCTTTGGGAGAAAGCCTGAAACGAACATACGACAGAAAGGCAGCGACCAGCAAAAAGAATACAGATGGAATCAACAGGAAAGACCATATCAGACTCGATGCCAGGAACAGGAGCGCTATTGCGAGGGGAACATAAATCATTAGTTTTGGTGTCCAATTGCCATAATCTGGATTCTCTCTGATCTGCCCGTTCATATGCTCCAGTCCTTCATGTTTATGTGTTGCAGCCCAACGTCTTCATTCAGCGGCCAGCGAAGCTGGTCCCTGGCACGAAATGTTAGGCCGCATCATTATGAGTCTACTGATTGTGGGAGCACCGGCTTGATATCGACTACGGGCGTTCCATCAATCGCTTCTACCGGTGTCACCTTTAATCTATTGCCAGCGATTTCGAGAACCGTAACTCGATGTAAGCCAAGTGGATTGGGTCTATCGGGAGACCGTGTCGCAAAGACGCCCGTCAGAGGCATGTTCTTGTCCCCGCGGGGGTGCAACTTCAATATGTCGCGATGAGCCTTATGAAACCATGTGATCAAAATAATTTCATTGCCCGCTGCAATACCCTCAAGCCCCTCCGCAACCGTCGAATTTACTTCGAGCCAGGCATCGGGAGCACCTTCGTATCCCTGACGAGGTGCCGCTTCAGGATTCGTCAGTTCGGAGCGTATGACCCCTATGGGGTCGATCGTATAGATGGTTTCGGCCATATCTTTTTCCTATGAGATTGTCGTGCTTCTTCCTTCACCGCAGTAGATTGCGGCCTAACAAGTTATTCTAAAGTTCATAACTTGACAAATCTGAAGTTTCATTCGGTGAAATCAACCCCGTCCTTTGTTTTTTTTGATGACATCAGGGTTGTTTAGCTCCTCAGATTCTTTGTAACCCATTATAAATGAGGAGTATTTAAATAGAAATTGCGCAAAAGATCACTCTTCACCGGTGATTGGACACTGTGGGGGCAGGGACTAACGACGGCTTGCGATTGGTTGACTTCATTTTTTCAGGTTTCTCCATCCATGAAGGAAGTCTGGTTCCTGTTGCCTCCGCATAGAGGGTTTCGGGAGCGATATCGAGGTCATTGCCCCAGGTTAATACGCCGAGTTCTTTGTTAATCTGAAAAGCACGAAAATATTCGATGTTTTTAAATTTTTTAAAGACACCGCCACGTTTTAAATATTTTGAAAAATCAACAACCCCGTGCTTGCCGTCATCGAAAAAAAGTTCTATTAAATAATCGCCTTTGTACTCAGTACCGATAATATCATGAATCATGTTCTATCCTCAGCCCAAAACATAGCTTAGACGATTTTATTTTAACCCCTTCGCGTGGTCCGACCCCTATACCCCCATTTGGAATCATTCACGTCCACAGCTCGGCGGCAAATTAGGGGTGAGCAAGGACCTGTATATCAGCAAGGCGTTTACCAATGTTCGCATTCGCGATTTTTAAGTCGTAAGACGCCTGAAGATTGAGCCAGTATTGCGGTGACTGGTTGAATACACACCCGAACAACAATGCCAGTTCCGCTGTCACCGGACGATCGCCCTTGACAACATGGGAAATCCGCATAGGCGATACCCCAATAGCACGCGCGAACTCAGCTTGAGATAACTTCATTTCACCTAAAATCTCTGCCAAGAACTCTCCTGGATGAATTGCAGGCAAACCATTTTCAACCGTCTTTGTGTCTCCTTTAGTGATAATCAAGGATTTATATCAAGGAGTGCCCATATCGGGGAAAAGTTTTTTTTCAGGGACAGAGCCTTCCGGACTGGATCATCCTATTTCGACACCCCATCCTTTCAATCTGCCGCACTGAAAATGATATCCTGAAACAAATCAAGAAGACCCTGATCCATGAAATAGCCCATCACTTCGGCCTGACCGAGGCCCGGATACGTCATTTGGGGTATTAGAAGAATCGTTCATACTCGTTATGACTACCAACCCAGAACCACGTTAAGGTATCTTTATCCAGAACACCCAGGGCACGGTACCCAAGTGTAATCCTTACCGCCCAGATATTTTCATCCCGGTTTATGCACTTAAAACGCAAAGAAGGATGAAAAGGATCGTCAGCCCAAAGACGATATGCCTTTTTGGCCTTGCCTCTGATTTGGCGATTGAGATTATGATAACGTTCCCAGAATGATGGTACTGTGGCAGATTTCATAGCTTGTCGATATCCAAAGGGGTTGCCAGGCCCTCTGCAATTTCCTTACGTACTTGCCGAGCTGCTGTTACAAGATTGGTTTGAGTTCGGGAGAATGACTCATTCCACAATACTTCATCCCGAAGATCTTCGATGTATTCGCGTAAATGCTCGAGCACCCGATCCTGAGCTTGCGCCGGCAGTGTTTCAAGCATTTTAATGATTGTCATCGTTGCTTCTGAAGTCATAGGTTCCTCCTTATGTTATCTATTTATCAACGAAAAGTTCACCGGGAGCGGTAGCGATCCGGTGGGATGAAGTATTGTGAGATTCATGACATTTTTTTAAAAGTATTTTGCTTAAGAGCCTTTTTTTGAAAGCAAAAAGGTGCCCTTAGCCAATTTCTTGCCTCCGTTTTCAGACAATTCTATTTTAACTCCTTCGCGTGGTCCGACTCCCCTATACCCCCATTTGGAATCATTCACGTCCACAGCTCGGCGGCAGACTAGGCGTGGGCAAGGGCATGTATATCAGCAAGGCGTTTACCGATGTTCGCATTCGCGATTTTTAAGTCGTAAGACGCCTGAAGATTGAGCCAGTATTGCGGCGACTGGTTGAACACAAGCCCGAACAACAATGCCAGTTCCGCTGTCACCGGACGATCACCCTTGACAATATGAGAAATCCGCATAGGCGATATCCCGATAGCACGCGCGAACTCAGCTTGGGATAACTTCATTTCACCTAAGATCTCTGCCAAGAACTCTCCTGGATGAATTGCAAGCAAACCATTCTTAACCATTTTTGTGTCTCCTTTAGTGATAGGAGACGATTTCAACATCATAAGCATCTCCGTCGCTGCCTCTCGGTGAGGCAGGAAATAGGTCCTTCCCCTGAACTGTTAAAGGAATTGGGGATGTCCGACCGCGACCTTCTTTTCGGATTATATCAGGGAGTACCCATTTCGGGAAAATGTTTTTTCCAGGGCCAGAGCCTCCAGGACCGGATTATACTATTTCGACAACCTATCCTATAAAATGGGACGTTGTTCACTTTATTCACTGTTGATAGTTTTTTGCCTCTATTCTTTTAATGGCCATGGCCACTCCCGTAGTCCCAATTCCAACCAGGCGAGCGATTTCGGCCATTGGAATCCCGAGATCTCGGTTAAAATAGAAACAGAGTCTTTTCCGTAGTTCCGATACTGCTTTTCGTTGGCCCCCTGATATTAACTCGATTTCCTTGACCCCGGCTTCATGACATCTTTCTTTGATAATCTTCGATAACGATCCAGCTTTCTTTCGAGCTCGTATTTGGCGGGTCAACTTTTGATCTGCTTCTTCCAGAATTCCCTGGACGAAATCTCCATCTCCTAATATCCGTTCATCATAAGTCTCGGATTCGCCCTTCTTTCTTAGAGATAAAACTCGCGACCATCCCCCCAGACTCCGAATCAATCCGCCACCGACCAATTCTGGCCTTTGTCCAAGGCCCTTTCCTGCCGCCACAAATTCCCGGTAAGCTTGAACGGCCTTTCTCTTTTTGGACCCAAAAAACCCGAGCACAAAATCTTTTTCCTGAAAATCGTTTGTCCGCTTGCCGGATAAAATCCCGTGGCCGCACCAGGGGTAGTTTTCCAATTCTTCAAGATCATTAACCAATCTAGCCCTAAGAGGATTCAGGTGGATATATCGGACCAGTTCCAGAAGGTACGGATCCAGGTCACAAATAATTGATTTGTATCGGTTCTGAAACAGATGCCCGAATCTCCGATATTTCCGGTTATACCCAATGGCATAACCGGTTAACAAACGTCGCATAAAGGTTGGAAGACCCGCCGGTCCGCTGATTAATAACAAATGGACATGATTATCCAACAGCGCCCAGGCCAAAATAAGGGTTCCGGTTTCCTTAACCAAGGAATTGATCCTATCGAGAAAATCCTTTCGATCTTCCGCATCCTGGAAAATATTACTTCCTTCTATCCCTCGTACCATAATATGGTGCAGGGTTCCGGGGATATCTAACCGAGCTTTTCGAGGCATAATTCTTTATAAACAGTTTTGCTCTTAATGTCAAAATTAATTGTGAATTAAATGAACAACGTCCCCCTTTAGAGAAGCCTCAAACGCCTTCACGCAGTGTCCAGAACATCTCCCGCACTTGGTCATCCGTGACGAGGTCTTGCCGAACGGGTATCCGGTCCCGCCAGTGCCCGCTGCCCTCTTCATGATTCCGCGATCCCTCTTCGCGCTCGGCGATATCCTCATCGAGCCGCCTAATCTCATACTCAAGATCGAGGCCGTACTCAGTACTGAGTCTGTCGAGTGACTCCCGCAGCCCTGTCAGCTCATCAACGGTCGTACAGTCGAAACGCTCATCCCTAGCGCCGTTCTGTACGTAGTGCCGAAGCGCCGTCTCTAGTTGCTTTTCATCGGCATCGCTCCATTCGAATGCCTTCGCGGGGAACGCGAGGAGGTCGAGCCAGTCGTCTGCCCTCGCGTAGTCGAGTGCATCTACGACCCCGGTCAAAAGCCTGCGGTACACTTCGTGCCCACCGTGGTCGAGGAACCAGCGATTCTCCGCAATCGCGGCCAGTAGGCGTAGCACTGGTCCGAAATCGACGCCCTGCTGCTCCCACTCTCGGACAAGTTTCCCCGCCAGTTGAGAGGCCATCGCGGCAAGCTGTGTTGAATTATGAACTGCGGCGATTTTCGCAAGGAACCCCACCTTGCCTTCATAGCTCATATCAATCGGGTAGCCCCTATGAGTACCGTCCGGCATCTTCTCCCAGCGCATGGAGGGGCCCTCCAGCAGGCGTGACAACGGTCGACAAAGAAGATCGGTATTCGTCGTTAGAACATTGCTGAGTTCGCTGTCAGGTTGGGCAGCGGCGAGTTCCCAGAGATTCACAATCTGCTTGAATCGAGCGGCCGAATTAAGAAGGTCTTCGGCGATTTCGCGCTCGTTGCTGATCATCGAGGCCACGAAGTCCCGAACAGAAGGGTTAAGGAAGCTCGCGTACCCCTTGCTATACGAGAGAAAGGCGCCTTCCAGCTCCTGAAGAGCCCGGTGGAAATCTCCTGCACGAATCTGCTGATGGTACTTGGCGGCACTGTACCGGTGGAGCGCTATGAAGGCCGGTTCTAGGTCGACCGTATCCGACCATCCGCCGAACGTGTTGAAGCTGAGGAGAACGTGGCGCGCCGCGCCCGAGATTTGGTTGTGGAACGCGTGGGCCCAGATGGTGTCCGGTGACTCTATCAGGGCCAAGACGTGTGTCCTGTAGCTATCCGCCGGAACTTGTCTCAGGCGCGAATAAGCTGATAGCCACTCGATCAGTCTAGGATTGAAGTGCTCGTGCTTGATAATATCGAGGAAGAAGTCCTCCTTCAGCAGTTCGTCTTTGTACTCCTGTGGGAGGTCACTGAAATAGAGATGGTTATAGAGAAGCCGGGCTCGGGTCCCATACGAATAGTCGCCCAGCTGGAGGATGCAGCGATGGTCTAAGATCGGACTGTGGGCAAGCCGCTCCGAGATTTGGAGAGCCCCGCTCAGGATATGTTCCCGCGTAGTGAGAATGAATCGAGACTGGGGGGACCGGCGGACCATCTCCATGAAATCCACCATCGCTGTATCTTGATTTCTGCCAAGGTATTCGCGGCGGTCGCCCAAGAATGTCTGGCCGAGGAAGTCGTCGTAGTAGAAGATTTGCTTGCGCGCGGACTTGAAGAGATCCTTCGCCTCGGAAATCTCCGCTTTGATCGCGACCGGCTCGTATCCGTCTTCCAAATGTGAGTAGAGGAGCATCTCGGCCAGTGTGGTCTTGCCGATCCCTGGGGGGCCCGTCACAACGACAATGCGGGTTTCGTTGAGGATCTCAGTCGCCCGCGGGTAAGCATCGCTCTTGACGAACAGAGGAAGCTTGCGACGTAGGCGATCAACCTCGAAATCTGTCTGGCACAACGTTGCATTGTGAAGCACTCGATCGAGAACGCTCGTGCTGGTGAGCCATAGTTTAAAGTTGGCGCGCTCGACCTCCGAATGGCGGCTGAGCAGGCCTTCGATATCGTCTGCGCCGAGGACGTCCCGAACACTCAACACGAACGGCTGAAGCGCTGTGACGATTTCGTCCTTATTGCCGGGAGTGAGGCTGACAGAGGTTGCTACCACATAACGGGTCGGGCCCAAGCGCTGGATCTTTGGGAGTTCTCCGGCACGCAGATTCGCCAGCAACTTGGCGAACCCAGAGTTCGCGAAGTGCTTGCACTGGATGATTGTCGCACCATCGTCTGCCGGCGCATACCGCAAGTCGATCCCACGATCACGGCCGCTGCGGAAGGCTTCGAGCGCGATCTTCCACTCCGCCTGTAGAAGATCGCGGATCAACTCCTCAAAGTCCTGACCTGAGAGAGATTTGAAGTCGTAACGTGGCATTCGCTGCACCATCCCCGGGCATTATGTCACGGGATACCTACTCGTGTGCGGTCGCCGAGAACAAGTTGTTCTAAGGTTTTCGTATAACTTGACAAATCAAAAGTTTCGTGAAATCAACCCCCGATCCTTTGTTTTTTGATGACATCAGGGTTGCCTAACTCTTCAGATTCTTTGTAACTCATTATAAATGATAAATATTATCATAACAACTGTATAATATTGCTTAAAATTTGAGGCAGGTATATTCTTCAAAACAACATGATATACAGAAATAGATGGATTCATCCTTCTGGTTGTACCTTTTCCTTGGTAGCTATTCCCGCTCAAACGGTTTCCCAAGACCTGAGGGAGGGGCCAGGCGCAGGAATCCGGCCAGGGACCTGCCGATCGGTCCTGGTAAGAGTTCCACCACTCGTTCCAGTCTTTGATTACTTACCAGGGCCAGGACGACGATCATGAAAACAAAAGGAGCCACCTGAAAGACCTGGATGGGCATTGAAGGTAATACCCCCTGAAGGAGGATACCCAGGGATTGAAGCCCGCCGAACAGATAGGTGCCCAGTGCTGCTTTGAAGGGATGCCAGCCGCCGAAGATGACGATGGCCAGGGCGATCCAGCCGATCCCCAGGGTATGCTGATAACTCCATCCCAGCTTGACGCTCAAGGAAAAATTGGCCCCGGCCAGGCCCACTAGGCTTCCGCCGATCAGGGTGTAAAGGTAGCGGACACCTCTGACAGAAATCCCCCGGGCATAGGCCGCTTCCGGGCGTTCACCCACCCCGCGCATGGCCAGGCCCGGTCCGGTCTTGAATATCCAGAACCAGGCCAGAAATATCAGTAGAAAACTGCCATAGGTAAACAGGTTATGGTTAAAGAAGAGAGGACCCAGAACCGGTATGTCTTTTAAAATCGGTATGGCCAGGTGCGGCATCTCCGGCCCGGGTTTTCGGACAAAGGGGTTCCCCAGGAAGGAACTGAGATCGGTGGCCAGCAAAGTCATAATGAACCCCACCGCCACCTGATCTTGACGGAGTTCGATACCGGCCACTACCACAATGAGGGCGACCAGGGCCCCAATCCCCATGGCCGACAAGAGGCCAAGGACCAGGCTGCCTGAGCCATAGGCCACGGCAAATCCGGTCATGGCCGAAAGCAAAATACTTCCGTCCAGGGAAAGGTTGATGACCCCGGCCTTCTCGGTTATGGTCTCCCCGATGCAGGCATAGACCAGAGGAGATGAATCAGCCAGGATGGAGGCCAGCATCCGTATCAGAAAATCCCAGTCCATATTTTAGTCCCTTGAGTAAATCAACATCAACAAAGCTTTGTCGATCAGATCCTAAAATCCTCTTTCCTGTCACCCCGGCGAAAGCCAGGGTCCAGTCCCGCCAAGGCTAAATTAAATTCCTGGATTCCGGGTCAAGCCCGGAATGACGAAAAGGTGCTTTTGTTTTTTAAACAACGTCGTCTACCTTGAAGTTGAACCGTTTACAATTTCAAAAAGGTGTAATAAGAAAACAGGATTCGAGATTCATCCTTCGATTATTCCTATTTTCATGCATTGTGGTGTCACGCCCCTAAGCGGGGTATGACGGTTTGGTGTGTTTCTGCCTCCACACCCTGGCCTGTATTCCTCGGGCCAGGATGACGAAAAGGACTAAAGCTTCCTGCAGGACCCCTCCCAATGAGGAATCGATGTGCATGACCATCGGTAATTGGAGACTGCCCTTATTGGCGGCCGCAAAGAAAAAGGCCACCGGGGCGATCCAGAGGGTCTGATTCCCGGTCAGCAGGACCACCAGGATAGCCAGGTAGCCGTACCCGCTGGAAATCGAGGGGACTAAACGATGATACAGTCCGATGGCTTGAATGGCGCCGGCCGCGCCAGCCAAGGCCCCGGCCAGCCCAAAGGCCAGGAGGATATTCCTTTCCACCTTTAGACCCAGAAAGAAGGAAGCGGAAGGATTATTACCCACGGCCTTCAGTTTGAGGCCCCACATGGTACCCCGCAGGGCAAACACCGACCCCAAAATAGCCAACCCGGCCAGGATTATCTCCACCGGCCCTAAAGACAGGTTGAAAAGACCGGGAAGCAGGGCGGAAGATCGAAAAAACTCTGTCCCGCTCATGGTGGCCGTTCCGGGTTGTTTCCAGGGGCCGAAGATGAGAAAGTTTGTGGCCCCCACGGCCACAAAATTGAGTCCCAAACCGGCGAATATCTCATGCACCCGGCCGTAGATCCGCAGAAAGCCGGTCAGGCAGGCCCAGAGAGCACCACCGGCCATGCCGGAAAGGATTATCAAAGGGATGAGCCCATAGGAGGGCAGGTCTAAGGACCTGGCCGCCCAGGTCGCGCCAATCGCCCCCATAATCATCTGCCCCTCTATTCCTATATTCCAAAGGCCGGCGGCAAAGGTGAAGGACAAACCAACGGCACATAAAACCAAAGGCACCCAGGCCACAAAAACATCGGCCCATTTATTGACACTGCCGAAGGCCCCCTTGAGCATATTCCCATAGGCCTCGATCGGCGAGGCCCCCATGGCTACTAAAATCACCATGGTAAAGAGCAGGGCCAGGGCAACAGCTAGAGTGATCATGACCCAGGGGGCTGAGTGGTTCCTTGGAGGCGTCATAATCCCTTTCCGCCGATCATTTCTGCTAACTGCTGAGCATTCGTTTCTTCGGCTTTCAACAGCCGGGAAACCTGACTGCCGGAGAAGACCAGGATAAAGTCGCTATGCTCCATGATCTCATCCAGGTCGGAAGAGATAAACAGGATGGCTGTCCCTTGTTCACAGCGGGTCATCAATTTGTCCCAGACCCATTTGGCCGAGTCGATGTCCAAGCCCCTGGTGGGGTGTTCCATCAGCAGAAGGGAGGGATGATCCGGAAGGAGGGCCAGTAAGGTCCGCTGCTGGTTACCGCCGGAGAGGGCCTCGACCCTGGTTTCCGGGGTCCCGATGATATTAAAAGCCTGGATGCGGGAAGCGGCTCTGGCTCCGGACTTTGCCCAATCAATGACAAAAGTGGGGTCCTCTTCCGTCAGCAGGAAATGTTCGGTCAGATTAAGCCCTCGAATCATTCCCTCTTCCAGCCGGGCGGCCGGTACATAGGCCATACCAAAAGACCGGAACCTTTGATAACCCTGACCGGTCAGATCGGTCCCGCAAAGCCGGATTTTTCCTTCCCGGATCTTCCGCAAACCGGCGCATCCCTGGAGAAACAGCCGGCGGCCGCTTCCTCCAGTGCCGGCCAGGCCGATCACCTCTCCCTGCCGCACCGCCAGGCAAAGGTTGGAGATACAAATTCTTTGTTCTTCCAGACAGAAATCGGAAAGTTCCAATACCAAAGCCCCCGAACAGCCTTTTCTGCCGGTTTGCATATCAGGCAACCGGCCAAACATCAACTGGACCAGTTGGTCGATATCAAAAGGAGACTGCACTTCCCCGGCCACCCTTCCCTGACGGAGAACAATGACCTGTTGACAGAGATCCTGGATGTCTTCCAACTTATGTGAAACGAGGATGATGATGTGACCTTTCCCGGCTAAGAGCCGGAGACCGGCGAAGAGGGAATTTTTCTGGGAAGCGGATATGCCGGTGGTGGGTTCATCGAGAATGAGCACCTTAACACCCGAGGCCAGCAGGCCTATGATTTCGGCCTGCTGTCGTTCGCCGACGGACAGGGTTCGCTCCAGGGCGTCGGGATCGAGGTGAAAATGAAGAAACCCGGCCTGTTCTTTCAACCAGAGTTTAGCTTTTTTTCGATTGATGCGCCAGCCGGCATTCCTTCCCAAAAGAAAATTATCCAGAACAGTAAAAGGAAGGAAATCGAAAGGGTCCTGCTGAAGCATTCCGATGCCCTGGTCAAGGGCCTGGGCCGGAGACTTAATACGGACCGGACGGCCGTCAATGAGGATTTCCCCGGCGTCGAGAGAAAGAAAGCCGGCCAATATCTTCATCAGGGTGGTTTTGCCGGCCCCGTTTTCACCCAGGAGTCCATAGATGCGGCCGCTTTCAAAAGTGACCCCCAGGCCGTCAACGGCCCGGACCGGTCCGAAGGATTTGTAGATGTCCCGCAGCTCAACCTTCATAGTGAGACCTCTGAAAAATGCCCCTTTTGCCCAATCTCCTCGTCAGGCTTAAATTTCAATCCTCGAAATATTTCATATATTCCTGCGGTTGAAATTTTCGCCTTGCTTGACCTTGGCCAAAATTAAACATCTTTCAAAGGTCTCATGGCAAGGTCTGGTTGAAAGTGAACTGCTTCTTTATTTACTTGGCCCGGTCATGCCTTCAAGCAGTTGAGGAAGATACCAGACCTGTTTGTCGTTGGCCGTCTGGCCGTCTTTTAAAAAAACCGAGCCGTCTTGAAACTTGAGCGGACCTTTGAACAAGACGATCTTTCCGGAGGCCAGTCCTTTGATAAATTCTTCCACCTTGGCCAGGGCCTCTCCCTTAAGGGCCGGACCCGGCAGGAAGCCGACGGCGCTGGTGTCCGGGTTATTAATATTTTTCCAGTCCGGACCGGCCCATTCGAAGGCCTGTTTCCAGGTCCCGGTCCGCCAGGCCTTCACCAGCTTCAGATATGCGGGCCCCCAGTTAAAGTAAGGCACACCCAGGCAAACCCCGGGGGCCTCTTTGCAGGCCTCCTTGAAGTCATAAGGAACGGCCGATACCTTCATTCCCTCTTTGGACTTCTTGCCGGCCTGAACCAGAGCCTCGTTGGTGTCGAGCCCGGACATGAGCACGTCGGTCCCCCCGGTGAAGAAATCATTGGCCACCTTGGTGGGATCGAGGGTTACACCCGGGATGTTGAACCAGAATCCGATCCATTTGACGTCGAATTTAAGATCACTTTCCTTTTTCCCCCGATAATGGGTCCAGGCGTATCGGGCCCCCAGGTAGGCCGCTGCAACCAGCCGCCGGGTTTCATCATTGATAAGGGGACCCAGGTAGCCGATCTTGCCGGTCTGGGTGGACATGGCTGCCGCACATCCGGCGATCATCTTGGTATATTCCATGCGCCCCATATAGTTGCCTAAATTTTTAGGGGCCTTGCCGGTCCAGACATCATCCCCGGAAACCTGAATAAAGGTAACTTCCGGGTATTTCTTTGCCGCCAGGCGGGTCTCATCCTTGAAATCATCAGAGGTGGTAAAGATCAACTTGGCCCCTTTGGCAATCATATCGCTGACCACCTGATCCAGTGTGGTCCCTTTGCGGTCGGCCGGGTTGAGCTTGTCTAACCAGATCATTTTGGCCCCCGGCATTTTTCCTTCCACATACTTGCCAGCGGTGAAATGAGCCTCGCTCCAACCGTGGTCATTGTAAGGACCCACCAGCACCACGCCAAAAGTAAACGAGCCTGAGGTGGCCGCCAAAGCGCCTCCCATCAGGAAGAAAACCAACAGAAGAGTCCCCGCAAGAATCAATCCCGTAATAGATTTTTTCCTTTTCATGTTCCCCTCCTTGAGCAATAGCTGGTTCATTTTGATTTAGAGAAGCAGTGAACAGAGAAAAGCAAAACCTTCTTTTTTATATAATAATTTTAACAAAAAGAAAAGAAGAGTTCAAAAGCGGGTTGACAATAAAGAAAGGCTTGGGTTGGCAACCCTGAATAAAATCCCTTCCCCCTGATTAAATAGGGAGTTAGCTGGATGACTTAAAGCAAAGTGAAGGGGGGCAGCTAAAGAAAGGTGGTTGCAAAAAGGATTTTTACTTGATATGTAGAAAGGAGTCTTTGAAACACAATTCCTGAATCAGTATAGTTTTAATAAAAAAGGAGGCTATTGGATGCAGATACTTGCTTTTAACGGAAGCCCGCGGAAAACCGGAAATACCTCGGCCATCATCAAGGCCATGCTCAAAGGGGCAAAATCAGCGGGTGCTAAAACCACAGAGGTCCGACTACACGATATCATTCTCAAAGGATGCATGGGATGCCTGACTTGCCGAAAAAGGCCGGGAAAATGCAAGCAGCAGGACGATCTGAGCCCTTACCTGGAAGCGATCAAGACCTGTGACGGGGTCATTTTCGGCACACCGATTTACATGTACCATGTGACCGGACAAATGAAGATGTTTATCGATCGATGTTATTCCCTTTATGTCAGTAAGCAGGACGGCTCAGGTTATACTTCCGCTGTGCCGGCAGGCAAGACCTTCGCCCTGGTGACCTCGCAGGGACATCCTGATGTGGAGCGTTTTCAAAAACCGATCCGCTGGTTCGCCGGCATGACCGGGGGCGGTTTAGGGATGATAGAGGTCGGTAGAATTATTCAAGGAAACAGCCATCTGGCGCCGGCCAAGGCCGATGAAGCCCTTTTGGAAAAGGCTTATAACATCGGACGGCGGCTGGTGAAACGGGATGAGAGTTAAGAGGGTCAGAATCTAAGGAGCGCTTTAATGGTATTTCAAGAAAAAGAGGGCCATTCCTTCGGGCCCTCTTTTTCTTGGTGAACCGTGCTTAATTTAAGGCCTCTATAATAGTCGTGGCCCCTTGCCCTCCTCCGATACACTGGGTAGCCACACCATAACGTTTCCCGCTGCGCCGCAGTTCTTTGGCGACCGTGAAAACGAGCCGATTGCCCGTTGCGCCAATAGGATGTCCGATTCCCAGCGATCCTCCATTGACATTCACTTTTTCCTCGGAGATGCCGAGCTCCTTCAATGAGCCAATAACCTGACAGGCGAAGGCCTCATTAAATTCAATCCGATCGACCTGGTCGATCGTTATTCCTGCATGTTTAAGCGCTTTTTGGGTTGATACGACCGGCCCCATACCCATGATTTGCTGTTTGACCCCTCCGTTTCCCCAGCCGATGATTCGGGCCAAGGGCTCCAGGCGCAATTTAATGGCCATCTCCTCACTCATGATCAGGCTGGCCGTGGTCCCGTAGTTGGTCGGGCAGGAATTCCCGGCCGTGATCCTGAGCTCCTGACCGCCGTAACTGACGATATCCTTGACCACCGGCAATTTAGCCAGGGAGGCCACGGTCGTGTCCGGCCGCAGACACTCATCACGGTCGAAGACCATCATAGGACCTCTGGCCTCTTCCACCCATTGCTTTTTCTCATCGAAAACCGGAGTCTCGATTTCCAAAGGGATGATCTCATCTTTATAAATGCCCTTTTCGTAAGCGGCCGCCAACTTTTTATGGCTCCTTTCGGCGAAGGCATCCATCTCTTCCCTGGTCATGTTATACATCTCGACCACGTTCTGGGCCGTCTGGACCATCGAGGCGTTTGGGGGAGAATCAAGGAGATAGTCCGGGATGGGGGTGGAAAAATACTCAAAATGGTCGTGGGCCATATCCCGTTGGATTCGGTTCTTCTCCAATGTTCTGGGGTTGAAGTCGCCCACTCGGGTTGTATTCACCGAGGAGCCTCGAGGACCGAATTGACGCTCAACACCAAAAGAAATCCCGCACTCATACTGCCCAAGAGAGATGGCCATGGCAATTCGCAGCAGGGCTTCCATGCTCGAGGCGCAATGGCGGTCGGTATAGAAATTGGTCACTTCATAGGGCAAACCGGCCAAACGGGAGATAAAATTCAGAGAGGAAAGATCCATGGCCCTACGCCCGTTTCCAATCCCGAATTCAGCGATCATAGTCGGCTTGACCTTGGGATTCCGGGCCAGCAAAGCCTGGACGATTTTGGCCCCCAATTCATCCATGCGGGTTGCTTCCAGCTTTCCTTTGCCGCCGCGGGAAAAGGCCGATCGGCACCCATCAACAATTACTACATTTCTTGCTTTCATCGCTTAACCTTTCATTAAAAAAAGAGGGCCTTTCCCAAGGCCCTCCTTAATAAACATCCAATGTATTTTTTAGTTAAGGGCCTCTAAAATGGTCGTAGCTCCCTGGCCGCCGCCGATGCACTGGGTGGCCACCCCGTAACGCTTTCCGCTACGCCGGAGTTCCTTGGCTACCGTTAAAACGAGACGATTGCCTGTGGCTCCGATGGGATGCCCGATGCCCAGCGAACCGCCGTTGACATTCACCTTTTCTTCAGGGATGCCGAGTTCCTTCAAGGAGATGATCACCTGGCAGGCGAAGGCTTCATTGAATTCCACCCGATCGATTTGATCGGCCGTTATGCCGGCATGCTTGAGGGCCTTTTTGGTGGAGACGATCGGTCCTATCCCCATGATCTGTTGTTTGACCCCGCCGTTTCCCCAACCGATGATCCGGGCCAGAGGCTCCAATTTCATTTTAAGGGCCATTTCTTCACTCATGATCAGGGCTGCCGTAGCCCCTGAATTGGTCGGGCAGGAATTGCCGGCCGTGATTCGGAGTTCCTGATTCCCGAAACTGACGATCCCCCTTACCGGTCCCAATTTGGCCAGACCCTCCATGGAACAGTCAGGCCGAACGCATTCGTCACGGTCGAAGGTGATCATCGGTCCATGGGCATCCTCCACCCATTGACGTTTGTCATCAAACACGGGTTCCTCGATTTCCACCGGAATAATCTCATCCTTATAAATGCCTTTCCCATAAGCCGCAGCCAGCTTTTTATGGCTCCTGACCGCGAAGGCATCCAATTCTTCCCGGGTCATATCATACATTTCCACCACATTCTGGGCGGTCTGGACCATGGAGGCCATCGGGGTGGAATCGAGGATATAATCAGGTATCGGAACGGAAAAATATTCAGAGTGGTCATAGGCCATGTTGCGTTGAATCTCGTTCGGCTGAGCCACCTTGGGATTGAAACTGCTGACTCGAGTCGTCGGAGGGGGAACGCGCCCGCCGCCGATTTCCCTGGTCATCCGCTCCACACCAAAGGAAATGCCGCATTCATACTGGCCGAGACTGATGGCCATAGCAATGCGAAGCAAGGCTTCCATGCTGGAGGCGCAGTGACGGTCCGTGTAGAAATTGGTTACTTCATAGGGCAGGCCGGCCAACCGGGAGATATTATTCAGATTGGAAAGATCCAGGGCCCGGGCACCGTTGCCGATGCCGAATTCGGCGATCATGGTCGGTTTGACCTTGGGATTTCGTTCCAAAAGGGCTCGGACAACCGTTGCGCCGATTTCGTCCATACGAGTCGCCTCGAATTTTCCCACTCCGCCGCGGGAAAAGGCTGATCGACATCCATCTACGATTACTACATTTCTTGCTTTCATTAAGTCACCTCTCGTTTTTTAGTATTATACCTCGAAGGGATTTGAAAACAAACACCGGGGTTTTCAGAAACCTGCGTGTAAAACCTTATGTGAAGGTTATATAAAAGTTGGATTTCCAATGTCAAGGGGAAAAAAGATAAGGGGCATCAATCCCGTTAAGGTTATTAAGACCGGTTATGATTATTGTCTTGACACAAAACCAGCTTGTGATAATTTTGGAAGCTGTAATACGTATGTAATTAATCAACACTTGTTGAACTTGTGAAAAAAAGGAGGAAATAAAATGACAAAGATTACCGATGTGGTTGATCTGGAAAAGCAAGGTGAGATTGCCGTGCTGATGATCAACAATCCCCCTGTTAATGCCCTCAGTGTGGGGGTTCGAAAGGGAATGGCCGATGGCGTAAAGGCGGCCATGGAGGACGATTCAGTCAAGGCGGTAGTGATCGCCTGTGCAGGACGCACCTTTATTGCCGGGGCCGATATCACCGAGTTTGGAAAACCGCCCCAGGAACCAGGGTTAGAGGTCTCTTTTGGATTAATTGAAAACGGCAAAAAGCCGGTTATCGCCGCCATTCATGGCACTGCGTTGGGAGGTGGTTTGGAAACGGCCCTGGTCTGCCACTTTAGGGTGGCCGTGCCTTCAGCCAGATTTGGTCTGCCTGAAGTCCTTCTCGGGCTATTACCCGGTGCGGGTGGTACGCAGAGATTACCCCTGGTCGTCGGGGTTGAAAAGGCCATCCAGATGATTGCCACCGGGAACCAAATCAGCGCCCAGGATGCCCTGAAAGAGGGTTTGATTGATGAAATTATCCAAGGGGATCTGTTGTCCGGAGCCGTTGCCTTTGCCAAGAAGGTTCTTGCCGAAAAGAGACCTTTGCGAAAAATCCGGGACCGTCGGGAAAAAGTTGATGCGGCCAAAGGTAAACCGGAGATATTTGCCGAAGCGCGGAAGGCCTTCGCCCGGTCAAAACGGGGATTTGAAGCCCCTCAGGCCTGTATTGATGCTGTAGAAGCGGCAGTAAACCTTCCCATTGAGGAAGGGCTGAAAAGAGAGAGGGAACTTTTCGTTAAATTAATGATGGGTTCTCAATCTGCGGCCCAGCGGTATGCGTTCTTTGCCGAAAGAGAGGTGGCCAAGATCCCGGATGTGCCCGCAGACACACCGCAGATACCCATTAACAAGGTCGGTATCGTCGGAGCAGGGACCATGGGCGGAGGCATAGCCATGAATTGTGCTAACGTCGGGATCCCGGTGCTCATCATGGAGGTCAACCAGCAGTTGCTGGACAAAGGTTTGGGTATTTGCCGCAAGAATTATGAAAACACGGCGGCCAAGGGGCGAATCACCAAGGAAGATGTGGAAAAACGCATGTCACTCATCAAAGGTACTCTGACCTTGGATGACTTTAAAGATGTCGATCTGGTTATCGAGGCCGTATACGAAAATATGGATCTTAAAAAAGAGATCTTTGCTAAACTCGACAAGATCTGCAAACCGGGTGCCGTTCTGGCCTCCAACACCTCGGCCTTGAATATCGATCAAATTGCTTCGGCAACCAAGCGACCGGAGAGTGTGATCGGCCTACACTTTTTCAGCCCGGCCAATGTCATGCGCCTTCTGGAGGTCGTGCGTGGAACCAAGACTGCAAAAAATGTTATTGCCACCTCAATGGCCTTCGGGAAAAGGATTCAGAAGATTGCCGTACTGGTCGGAGTATGCCAGGGCTTCGTTGGTAACCGAATGTTGTATGAACGCTCGCGTGAAACCCAAAAGTTGATCCTGGAGGCGGGTTCGCCGCAACAGATCGACAAGGTCATCTTCGATTTCGGATTCCCCATGGGGCCTTTCACCATGAGTGATCTGGCCGGACTGGATATCGGCTGGAACAAGGCCGCCTCCAAGGGAGCAACCCTTCGGGAACGTCTCTGTGAAGCCGGACGATTGGGCCAAAAGACCAGTGCCGGCTTCTATGATTACCAGCCGGGGAACAGGACACCGATTCCCTCGCCGATTGTCGAGAAAATGATCAAGGAATTCGCAGCAGAACGCAACATCCCCCAGAGAAAGATTACTGATGAGGAGATCCTGGAAAAGAGTCTTTACCCGATGATCAATGAAGGGGCCAAGATTTTGGAAGAAGGGATCGCCATCAGGCCAAGCGATATTGATGTCATCTGGATTTACGGTTATGGGTGGCCCATCTATCGCGGCGGTCCCATGTTTTATGCCGATCTGGTTGGGGTCAAGAAGATCTACGACAAGATGGTGGAATTCCAAAAGAAGGAAGGCGATGTTTGGAAACCGTCAGCCCTGTTGGAAAAGTTAGCCAAAGAGGGTAAGGGGTTCAAGGATTTTCGAAGATAAATCAGCAAGGGAGAGGGGCCGAAATCGGCCCCTCTTTGACTTCCCTGTTTAATCTTGAGAAATTTTGGATCGTTTAACCTGCTCTTCCAGCCAGGATACCCAGGCCACAAGACCTTCACCGGTCCTGCAGGACACCTCAAAAATAATCATATCCCGATTTAACTGGGACACCGCCTTTTTGATATTGTCGACGCTGCAATCCACATAAGGGAGCAGGTCAATCTTATTGATGATCAGAACCCGGCTTTCCTGAAACATGAGGGGATATTTCAAGGGCTTGTCATCCCCTTCAGTGACGGACAAAAGCATGACCTTCATATCTTCCCCCACCTTGAATTCCGCCGGGCAGACCAGGTTGCCTACATTTTCTACAATGAGGAGATCCAGGGCGGACAGGTCAAGTTGATTCATCGCTTCCCGGATCATATTCCCGTCCAGGTGACAGGCCCCGTCGGTGTTGATCTGTATGGCCTGAACCCCTTTTTTGGCGATCCGTTCGGCATCAAAGCTGCACTGGATATCTCCTTCTATAACTCCCATATGGAGACGGTCTTTCAATAGTTCAATGGTTTTTTCCAAAAGACTGGTCTTGCCGGCCCCGGGACTGGACATGAGGTTGATCACAAACAGGTTGTTCCGGTCGAATATCTCCCGATTCTGATCGGCGATCCTATCATTGACCTCCAAAATATTACGCACTACGGGTATCTTCACAATGGCCTCCTAATATCTAAGCTATGGTAATGCCGGACCCGGAAAAAGATTCTCCGGCCGGCAGTGATAAATCTTTTAATCCGATACCTCGATGGATTCAATTTTCAACTCCCGGCCGAACACCAATTCAGGATCTTCTCCGCCACAGAATGGGCACTTAAATGATATTCCTTCTGAGGTAAATTCCTGATCGCAATTTGGACACCGATAAGTTATAGGGACCATTTTAATATCCAGGGCAGTACCGGCCAGTCTCGTTTTAGAGGTGAGAATTTCAAAACATAGGGTCAACTGCTCAGGTACGACAGCGGACATCCGGCCTACGGCCAGGTGGATGGCTTTAAGGTTTTCTACGCCGTGGCGATTCATCTCCTGTTCAACAATGTCGATTATATTCTGGACCAGGGACATCTCATGCATACTTTTTTTCCTGAAGGATGTGTTATTCTGATAGAAATGACAGGATTCCGGATCAATGCCTTATCTGTTCACCGTGAATTATGCTGCAATAAAGCTTAACTTTTTGTCAAGGTAAAAATGATTAAGAGGAATTAGCAGAGGGATTAGGGCTATCGAGTAATGAATAGATCGTTTCTGTAGCGGGATAGGATTTTTTGAAAGAAACCAGATCCCGCCACTTTTTTATAAGGTCAATTATTTTCTTATACCTGTAAACTTGGTTTTAAAACTCCTATCCGATCCATAGGTGGTTCCAGCACTATTGGTAGCTACAAGGCGGTAATGATATACGGTATAAGAACTCAGTCTGGTAATACCGGCAGACACCGCCATATTGCTTGTGCCGCTTCCAGATGAGGTAACGGTCGTGTTATTACCATAAGAAGTAGTCCGCCCCCACTGAAAAACATAAGTCGTGGATAAGCCGTTGGGATTGACCGTCCCGTTCAGAGTGGCGGAACTCCAGGGTACCAAGGTGGCTGAGCCGGTTACGACCATAGGCTGATTTATTCCCGTACTTAAACTAAAGGTTGCGGTAACACTCACATTCGCGTTCATGGTCACCTGGCAGGTAGTCGACATCCCGGAACAGCCGCCTGACCAACCGTTGAATACGGAATTGGAATCCGGTGAGGTCGTCAAGGTGACGGCAGTGCCGGAAGGAAAGGTGGTCCCGGTCGGATTGACGGAAACACTTCCGCTCCCCGTCCCGACTTTGCTTACTGTTAGGGTATAATTGGTAATGGTAGAAAATGTTGCGCTTATAGTATGGTTGGCGCTAACCGCAGAGAAAGTATAGGAAGCAATCGCCCCCTGAGACACTTCGTCCACGGTTACATTGGCAATCTTGTAACCGGCATTGGCTGCGATCGTAAAGGTCTGGTTAGCCCCGGACTGGACACTGATCCCTCCCGAGGGAGAAATAGCCCCGCCCGTTCCGGCCGTGGCGGTGATGGTGTAGATTTGGTTGTTGTTATTGGTAAAACTTTTATCTACTCCATAGGTGGTCCCTGCACTGTTGGTGGCCTTAAGGCGATAATGATAAACGGTATTAGACCTCAGCCTGGTTATATTGGCCGAAGAGGCGACATCGCTTGTGCCGCTTCCGACCGTGGTAACGGCCGTGGTACTACCGTAAGAAGTGGTCCGCCCCCATTGAAAAACATAGGTCGTGGATAAACCCTTTGGATTGACTGTACCGTTCAACTGGGCGGAACTTGAGGGTATCAATGTGGCTGATCCGGTAACAACTGTCGGTGGATTAGTTGCCGTACTGGAATTGAATATCGCGGTAACACTCACATTCGCGTTCATGGTCACCTGGCAGGTAGTCGACATCCCGGAACAGCCGCCTGACCAACCGTTGAATACGGAATTGGAATCCGGTGATGCTGTCAGGGTGACCTGGGTGCCGGCGGGAAAGGAGGTTCCGGTGGGGTTGGAAGAGACACTGCCGCTTCCCGTCCCGGCATTGGTTATTGTAAGAGTGTATGTGTTGGAAACAAATGACGCAACGATAGTATGGTTGGCGTTTACGGTCGAGAAGGTATAAGAACTGATTGCTCCCCGAGAAACGCGGTCCACAGTCAGGTTGGCAATCTTGTAACCGGCATTGGCTGCGATCGTAAAGGTCTGGTTAGCCCCGGACTGGACACTGATCTCTCCCGAGGGAGAAATAGCCCCGCCCGTTCCGGCCGTGGCGGTGATGGTGTAGATTTGGTTGTTGTTATTGGTAAAACTTTTATCTACTCCATAGGTGGTCCCTGCACTGTTGGTGGCCTTAAGGCGATAATGATAAACGGTATTAGACCTCAGCCTGGTTATATTGGCCGAAGAGGCGACATCGCTTGTGCCGCTTCCGGCCGGGGTAACGGCCGTGGTACTACCGTAAGAAGTGGTCCGCCCCCATTGAAAAACATAGGTCGTGGATAAACCCTTTGGATTGACTGTACCGTTCAACTGGGCGGAACTTGAGGGTATCAATGTGGCTGAGCCGGTAGCGACCATGGGCGGATTTAATACAGCGCTGAAGGTTGCGGTAACACTCACGTTCGAGTTCATGGCCACCTGACAGGTGGTCGTGCTCCCGGAACAGGCCCCCGACCAGCCTCCGAAGGTGGAATTGGCGTCAGGTGCGGCAGTCAAGGTGACTTTGGTGCCGGCCGGAAAAGAGGATCCGGTAGGGTCGGTAACAACACTACCGCTGCCCGTCCCATTTTTGAATATGTTCAGGGTATAGTTGGGAATGGTTGCGAAGGTTGCGTTGATAGTATGGTTGGCGGCCACCGTTTGAAAAGTGTAAGAGGTGATCGCCCCTTGGGATACGCTGTCTACCAGGACACTGGAAATTGTATAGCCGGAATTAGGGGCGATGGTAAAGCTTTGATTGGCCCCGGACTGGACACTAACCCCCCCCGAGGGAGAAATGGTTCCGCCGGTTCCGGCCGAAGCGGTGATGGTGTAGGTTTTAAGGTTGAAAGTTGCCGTGACGGAGACAATGGAATTCATCATTACCTGACAGGTAGTCGAATTCCCGGAACAACCGCCGCCGGACCAGCCGCTGAATACGGAATTGGCATCCGGTAAGGCGGTTAGGGTAACCTGCGTCCCGGAGGAAAAGCTGGCCCCCGTCGGACTGGTCGAAACCGTGCCGCTGCCCGTCCCATTTTTGAATATGTTCAGGTTATAGTTGGGAATGGTCGTAAAGGTCGCGCTTATGGTGTGATTAGCAGTCACCCCTGTGAAGGTGTAAGAGGAGATCACCCCTTGGGATGCGCCATCGACCAGGACGTTGGAAATTGTATAGCCGGAATTAGGGGCGATGGTAAAGCTTTGATTGGCCCCGGATTGGACATTGGTCACCCCCGATGGGGAAATGGATCCACCCGTTCCGGCCGAGGCGGTGATGGTGTAGGTCTTAAGGTTGAAAGTTGCCGTGACGGAGACAATGGAATTCATCATTACCTGACAGGTAGTCGAATTCCCGGAACAACCGCCGCCGGACCAGCCGCTGAATACGGAATTGGCATCCGGTAAGGCGGTTAGGGTAACCTGCGTCCCGGAGGAAAAGCTGGCCCCCGTCGGACTGGTCGAAACCGTGCCGCTGCCCGTCCCATTTTTGAATATGTTCAGGTTATAGTTGGGAATGGTCGTAAAGGTCGCGCTTATGGTGTGATTAGCAGTCACCCCTGTGAAGGTGTAAGAGGAGATCACCCCTTGGGATGCGCCATCGACCAGGACGTTGGAAATCGTGTAGCCGCCATTCGGAGCGATGGTATAGATCTGATTGGCCCCGGACTGGACACTAACCCCCCCCGATGGGGAAATGGATCCACCCGTTCCGGCCGAGGCGGTTATGGTGTAGGTCTTAAGGTTGAAAGTTGCCGTGACGGAGACAATGGAATTCATCATTACCTGACAGGTAGTCGAATTCCCGGAACAACCGCCGCCGGACCAGCCGCTGAATACGGAATTGGCATCCGGTAAGGCAGTTAGGGTAACCTGCGTCCCGGAGGAAAAGCTGGTCCCCGTCGGACTGGTCGAAACCGTGCCGCTGCCCGTCCCATTTTTGAATATGTTCAGGGTATAGTTGGGAATGGTTGCGAAGGTTGCGTTGATGGTATGGTTGGCGGCCACCGTTTGAAAAGTGTAAGAGGTGATCGCCCCTTGGGATACGCTGTCTACCAGGACACTGGAAATTGTATAGCCGGAATTAGGGGCGATGGTAAAGCTTTGATTGGCCCCGGACTGGACACTAACCCCCCCCGAGGGAGAAATGGTTCCGCCGGTTCCGGCCGAAGCGGTGATGGTGTAGGTTTTGGGATTGAAGGTGGCGGTCACACTAACATTGGAACTCATGGTCACCTGGCAGGGATTTGTATTCCCGGAACAACCGCCGGACCAGCTGCTGAAAATGGAATTGGCATCCGGTGTGGCGGTCAGGGTGACTTTGGTGCCGGCCGGGAAAGAGGATCCGGTAGGGTCGGTAACAACACTACCGCTGCCCGTCCCGGCTTTGCTTGTCGAAAGGGTATAATAAGTGAGGGCGGCGAATGTTGCGCTTATGGTGTGGTTGGCACTTACCGCCGAGAAAGTATAGGAAGGGATCGTCCCCTGTGACACCCCGTCCACGGTTACACCAACAATCTTGTAGCCGGAATTAGGAGTGATGGTAAAGGTCTGATTAGCCCCGGACTGAACGCTGACTCCCCCCGATGGAGAAATGGACCCACCCGTTCCGGCTGAGGCGGTGATGGTGTAAGCAGCCAGGCCGGTTTCAGTTACCGTGAATACACTCCCGGCGATGGTCAAACTTGCTATCCGGGTGGTCCCGGTGTTGGGAGAAACCGTGTAACTCATCGTCCCGTTTCCCATACCGGACCCGGAATTGACCGTGATCCAGGAGGGAGCCGTCGATGTCCCCCAATTGCAGCCGGCTTGGGAGGTGACCAGGACACTCCCCGATCCCCCGGAAGCGGCAAAGGAGGCACTTGAAGGGGAAATGGTAAAAGTGCAGGAGGGAACGGAATAGACCACTTCATTGGAGAACCCGCTCGATAGTCCTTGTGTATTATAAGCGGTTGCGGCGAAATAGTACGTCGCTCCAATGTTGAGGCCGCTTTGGGTGTAAGTAGTGGCATTACCAACATCAGTTTTCCACTGATAGTTTCCGGATGCCGTTCCGTAATAGATGTCATATCCGGCCAAATCCGGTTCGGTGTTGGGGTCCCAGGTGAGCGTAACCTGACTACAATGGCCTTTAGGATAAGGAAAGACCAGGAGAACGGCAATAAGGAAAATTGAAAGAAGTGTGGAAAGAAGAATCGACCCGCGGTAATAGGAGCGGTTGGTGAGACAACATTTTTTTGGTATCATGACAGCATCCCCATTCTCAAGCAAGAAGGTTATTATTCAAACACCAGCTACAGCATGAGGATGCTGTGCCTGGCAACCCTGCTGCCATGTCTTACTTAATGTAAGACTTAGGCCAGTGGCTTTGCGTCCCACCCTTTCGAGTGGTTTGCCCTTTTCAGACTTGGATTCCAGTATTCATTAAAGCAAGTAATATGCCAAGAATGATAACCGGTAATCGATTGAAAACATAAAAAGTATTATTTTTACTAAGATTAATAAGGCAAATAATTGGTCAAAACCTGACAAAATTCGTAATTTTTCTATCTAAAATGCTCCCTTCAAATTCTTTTATCTTTGAAATCAGATTACCATGGTCATAAACCCAAGTATAAAAACAAAGAGTATACCCGTCCTTTGCTTCCATCGATCTTCTTGAGGAAGAGATAAATATTTTTTAGAAGGGAGGGTTGGTGTGAATAATCGTTGGATTAAACCTGCAGGGATGCGGAGAGGTTGCCCCTTATTAGAGTCTTATAATAGGTTTGATATGAGAATTAAGAGTCCCCACTCAATGGGATCGGGATCCAAAACCTGTTAAAGACAACGGTCATAATCGCTGAAGGAGATAGAGGTAGAGAGGCCGGAGGCTTCTCATCTTCAGTTCCTTAAATCGCCGCAATAGTTCTGTACGGCCTTCACGGCTTAAAGGGGACAAGTAGAGGGCCCCTTTATCAAAATAATGAGGAAAATAATCTTGCGTGAGCCGGGATAATGCTTCCCAGTGTCCGGATGGTAATTTTGTGTCAATCACGAAATTGGCGGTTATTTCCAGACGATCATATTTTCGGTTGATTTCCGACAGGTGGAGAAAAGCCTCCTCCACCTTCGCCGCCCTCAGCGGTTTCCCCAACAGGTCAAGGGTCTCCTGGTCGGCTGATTCCAATCCCAGGTTCAAATAGGTCCGGTAGGGTAATTGGTTTAAGGCCTCAAAAACGTTTTCTTTGGATTTCAAAAACGAATCCACACTGCCGAAGAGAAAAAGAAAGCACTCCTCCAGGTAGGACCGTTTGAAATCCAGTCGTTCATAGGCTTGCAGGGCGGCACTAACAATCCGGTCGCAGCCGCAGTTCAGGGCATCATGCTGGCCTAAAAAGAGACTGTTGTAATTGCGAAGATCCGGCCCGTAGAGGTCTTTGAGCTTGGTGAGCTGTTCCAGGATATCCTGGCTGGAACGGACTTGAAAACCCTGATTGGACTTGACCCGGCAAAAAGAGCAATGATACAGGCACCCATCGGAAATATTCAAGGGAATGCAATCATAATCCACATGCCGGCTATCCGGAGGAAGAACGCTGACGCATCCTTTAAGCAGGGCTCTCAGCTGTGCCGCCCTTTCTGTCAGCATCGGGTCATCCATGGTTATGGCTTTTAGCAGAAACGTTTTTTCTTCTGTCGTCCAGTGATTTGTTTCTAAGGCATTCCTCAATTCCTTTGACAGGTGATGGAAAGCTGAAAGGGCTCTCTGCACCGAGGCCTCCTGGAAAGGGTCGGCCTTCCCAAGATGGTTTGATTGATAGGTAAAATAAGGAAGGTAATATTCTCCCAGGTAATCAAGAACCTGGTTATAGCCATCGCTGTCATAATATACCCAATGGTTCCCGGCGGTTCGTTTCAGCCATTCGGAAGGATGAGGCCAGTTCCGCCCGGTTCCCTGGAGATACTTGATTTCTCCATTGAGATTGAATTGAAAACAATGGTCGGGGGTGGTGATCTCCGCTAACCGCCCATAACGGATCGGATAGCTGACCTTGTCGTACTTCGTGGCCGTAGGGATATTCAGTTTGAGATCAATTTTCATAAAAAATTACAGCGAAAATTCCGGCCGGGGATCTCCCTGACTGCCGAAACATCGGAAAAGAAAGGGATGCTGTTCCTGGACGATGGTCCGCGCGGTTATTAACCTCGGTCTTCGAATTCATAGAGTTTGTCAATCGCAAATTCCAAGGCCTTATTGCACTTCTCCCGCCAGATATTGGATTCCCGGAATTTTTTATTCTCCTCGGGATCAGAGGTATTGAAGCCGATCAGGTCCCGGCAGATGATGGTGCCGAATTTCTGTTCAAACCCTTTGACCAGTTCCTGAGTCAAGGCACGGATTTTGGTCCTGGCCGGTTTGGCCTGTTCCTTGTCCTGAAGGGAACAGCGATGCCGCAGTCCCAGAAAGACGGCTGAAGAAGAGACCACGCCGCAGGGGGCTTGTTGCTGACCGGCGATACCTCCCAGAAAGGGGATGCCGGCCCAGAGAAAATCCTCATTTCTAAGGTCACAAGTTTCCCACATAACTTGCAGGATAGCCGGGCCTCAATGGTATCCTTTGGGCATAAGTTCCAGGGCACGGGCTTTGGCCTCATCGCCGGATAATTTAAGGGTCATTAATCAATCCTCCCTCTTGAATTTCCAAAAGTAACATGGAATTTGCCAAGTATAGGAGATGAATCAAGAAGGATCAAGAGGAATAATCTCTCCGGTGTCAGGTAAGCCGGAATGATCTTTTTCCCTTGACATGAAAAGAGAGATGGGCGTCAATTAAACCGGTGTAGTTGTCACTATTCCGGGTGCAGCAATCAATCAGTAAATGAATCGAAAGAAAGATCCGGGTATCGGATTATAACGAGGAAAGAAGCTGATGGCTCACAAAAATTTACATGGCGGCTCAACTAACTGGTGGCCGCCCTGCGGGGACCATGTGATCTTGTATAGGGCTAATCCGCTTCGTTTCGAACATTTTGACCGATACCTGAAAGGCTGGGACGGCGTTAAAGTACTGGATGTGGGCTGCGGCGGAGGGTATGCCTGTGAATATCTTGCCAGACGCCAGGCAGAGGTCTTCGGCACGGACATCCTGGCAGAATCCCTCCAGGAGGCCGACGACCATGCCGCACAGGAAAATCTTGAAATCGATTATCGCCTGTGCACCCCTGAACGACTGCCTTTCAACGATCAGGAGATGGATGTCGTCACCTGTTTTGATGTGTTGGAACACATACCCGATAAGAGGCATACCCTCAGCGAGATTCACCGGGTGCTCAAGCCGGGGGGATGGTTGTTTTTTGATACGCTGAATAAAACCTTTTGGTCCAAGGTGGGTGCGATCTGGCTTGGTGAAATCCTGCTCAGATTCATCCCTCGAGGGACTCATCATGGGCATCTTTTTATCCGCCCGGAAGATCTGAAAATTCTTTTGGAGAGTTCAGGATTTGCAAGCGTAGAATTTGGCGGGGTGAGATTAGCCTGGGGCGCCCGGTCGAAGAACGGCTTTCCCGCACGAATTGTACCTCAAGGTAACACTACCATCATTTATTTCGGAGCGGCCAGGAAGCCGACTTCTTGAGACAGAATTAATAGATCATCAGTCGCCCTGGCCCTGTTCTTATCCATCAGCCATAGCTTTCACTTCAGATAGGACATCAAAAAAGCTAGAAAATAGAAATATCTTGACATAACATAAATGTTTAGTAATATAAAAACATATATGTGTTTATAATTACTTCCAAGGAGAAAAAAGTGAATTATAATACCAAGGCGGTTTCTAAAATCATCAGCTTGACTCCAAGGCAAATTGATTATTGGGATAAAACCCATTTTATTAAACCTTCAACAGAGGAAGCCTCGGGGTACGGAAGCGTCCGATTATATTCTTTTGAAGATCTCGTCCGGTTAAAAATTGCCAAGACCCTTATCGACAAAGGAATCAGCCTACAAAAGATCAGAAAAGCCATAACCTTTCTGAAGAAAAATATGCCTAATATTGAAAATCCTCTTTTTGATCTAAAATTTTTGACGGACGGGGAAACCATTTTTGTCCTGACGAAGAATTCCCGGGAAATTATCGATACCCTGAAAAACGGGCAATTGGTTTTTTCAGTGTCCCTTGGGGCAATCATTGAGGAGCTGAAGGGGGAAGTCAAAGCCCTTCACGATCAAAGAAATTATCAGGTTACCGTTGGGAAAAAGAGATATCCGGTCGTCCTTCATGCTGATGTCGAGGATGGGGGATATTGGGTGGAGTGTCCCGAAATACCTGGATGCGCCTCTCAGGGGGATACAGTCGAAGAGGCTCTTGCCATGATAAAGGATGCCATCCAAGGATGCTCGGAGTGTAAACCCAACAAGAAGAGGTTAGCCAAGGTCTCATGACGGACCTGCATAACCTTAAACCGGAAAGGGTTATCAGGGCTTTTATACGGGATGGATGGCAAAAAGAAGGACAGACCGGAAGCCATGTAATTCTATCCAAAGAGGGACATCCCTGTATCTTATCGATTCCTGTTCATAAGGCAAAACCGGTTAAGCAAGGTTTAATGAGAAAATTGATAGAGATGTCAGGGATGACAGCCCGGCATTTGGGGCAGGTCCAGGGGATCAACCTTCCCGGATCATGTCCGGGACAGGCTGTGTCAAAGACCGGAGAGTCTTAGCCCCAATAAAGTTTTTACCTTTACAACCAAAATAATCCGGTTATAATTATTACCGGATAACCCCATAACTGGTAATAATTTCGATCGGAGTGAAACGAATGCTCGAGACAATTAAATCACTCATCCTGGATTTCCAGCGGTGTCTCCAAAGAGAATCTCCTTTATCTGAATTTTTTCGATGACCGGCTTCACCCTTTACGCTGGGAGAGGCTGGGTTTGATCAGCGAGGCTTATTATTTCCTCTATCCGGAAAAGGAAAATACAGAAACGGTCTATTGCTTTTTCGATGAAATTCAGTCCATTTCGGATTGGGAACCCTTTATCGACCGGCTATTGCGGACGGGAAAATGCGAGATCTATATTACCGGTTCTTCCGCCCGGATGCTTTCCAGGGAAATCGCCACCCAAATGCGCAGACGGGCCTTATCATGGGAATTGTTTCCCTTTTCCTTCCAGGAATTCCTGGATTATAAAGGGATCACCGGGTCAGGTTTCCTGTCTACTAAAAAACAACTCCTAATCCGTAAGGCTTTCGATGAGTACTGGGAAAAGGGTGGGTTTCTGGAAGTGACCGGCCTTAGTCGCAACCTGAGAATCAAGATCCACCAGGAATATTTTAACACCATTCTGTTCAGGGACCTGGTAGAGCGTCATGATATTCCCCATCCTAAGGCCGTGTCTGATCTCGGCCATTGGCTGGTGGACAATACGGCCTCACTGTATTCCGTCAATAATCTTACAGGATATTTAAAATCATTAGGCCATAAAGTCCCCAAGTCGTCGGTCTCAGACTATCTGGTTTGGTTCGAAGATGCCTATTTTTTATTCAAAGTCCGATTATTTGATGCCTCATTGGTCCGCAGTAATACCAACCCTAAGAAGATCTATTGCGTCGATCACGCCCTGATCACTTCGGTGTCGTCGGGGATACTCCTTAACTATGGACACCTTCTCGAAAACCTCGTATTCACAGCCCTCCGACGTCAATATCCAGAGATCTGCTACTATAAGACAAAATCCGGACGGGAGGTTGATTTTATCGTCCCCCAACGAAGCCGTTCACGAATGCTGGTCCAGGTTTGTGAATCCCTGGTTGAACTGCAAACCAGAAAACGTGAGATATCGTCACTAAGCGAAGCGATGTCCGAGTTGGGCCAAAAAACCGGCACCATCGTAACAAAAAACGAAGACGATCGGATTAAGATCGAGAGCGGCGTCATTGATGTGGTTCCGATATGGCACTTTCTGTTCGCCCTATCGGAGCAAGGCTAAACTCGAGGACGGCAGTGAAGATCAGAGTCGATTTTCGAGAAAGGGTATCAGGGATCATTGATTTACTCCGAGGGGAGGAAGTCACTCTGGAAATCAGCAAAATACCTTATGGTGATTACATTATCAATGAGGCTATTACTATCGAGAGAAAAACCGCACGAGATTTTCTCATTTCAATAATCGACGGCCGACTATTCAATCAGCTTTCCAATCTTAAAAAAAACTGTATTCATCCCTTGCTGCTTATTGAGGGTAACCCCTTTGAAACCGATTTGCAATTCGATCCCATGGCGATCAAGGGGGCATTGGTATCCACTCAGGCCATATGGTACATTCCCATTGTATCTTCCGAATCCATCCAGGAAACAAAAAATATTCTTTTGATGATGGGCCGACAAGTTGAAACCTATTCGGATGTGGTACCCCTCCGGGGTGGGTATCGGCCAAAGCGATTAAAATCCCGACAACTGTATATCCTGCAAGGACTTCCACAAGTGGGGCCTACGGTGGCCAGGAGGCTTTTGGAGCATTTCGGTTCTGTCTCAAAAATGATGCAGGCCTCGATTGAGGAACTAATGAGGGTGGAAGGGATAGGAAAGGCCTCCGCCAAGAAAATCAGAGACATCTTGGATGCGGAATGAAATACGAGTGATTTAGGGACACCGATTAAAAGGTCATGGCCAGCGAAAATTTTTTCTCCATAAAAATAAGCACTTGGCAAAGATTAAATATTCGACCCCAAAATCGAAGTCACCGTTTTTTTGAGTCCGGTAGGCTTTGCCAAAGGGTTAATTGGGAATTCCTATTCTTCTTTCTCTAAAATCAATTCAGAAACTACGTCCCTTTCGGTCCTCATGTGGGACGGCTTTAAAGGGAGACTCTTATGGCAAATATCGGACGCAACGACCCCTGCCCCTGTGGCAGCGGAAAAAAGTACAAGAAATGCTGTCTGGCTGAAACCAAGGTGGTCTCTACCGAGGAATTTCACTACCAGCGGTTGTCGGAGGCCTATAACCGGGGATTCGACAAAATAGCCCAATACGGCGCCCGCCTGTTAGACCCTGGGGGCATGGATCGGGCCATGGCCGAGTACTGGATGGCTATTGGATGGGACGTGGTGCCGGAGGATGAGGACTTCCATCGTCAGATGCCGCTATTCACCCCCTGGATGATATTTAACTGGCCGATTAAACCGGTCGGCTCGTCTAAGGAGATTGGAGGGCTCGAAGGGAAAACGATAGCTGAAATCTATATGCAGGATCATGGGCCCCGGATGGATTCCCTGGAACGCCGGGTGGCCGAAGCCTCAAACCGGGTCCCTTACCGCTTTTTTGAGGTGCTCCAAGTAGATCCGGAAAAACGCATATACTTGCGGGATGTCCTGACCGGGTCGGACCATACGGTGCAGGAACGATCCGGGTCGCAGTACGTTCATCCCGGAGATATCCTCTTCGGGCGGGTGGTCGCTGTTGACCAAGTGAAGATGTTTATCGGGCTTGCTCCTTATGTCATTCCCCCAGCCTTCAAGGTCGAGCTTATCGAATTACGAAACCGATTGAAGGCGGGAAAACCGGAAATAACCGAAGCGGATATTGAAGTCGGGGAGGTGGAAATTCGTCGGGTTTACCTCGAGACGGATTACCATCTCTACCGCTCCCCGGCCGTCTGCAACACCGACGGCGATCCTCTGGAACAGCATAAACTGGTTTTTCAGATCGACTCACCGGAAACGGTTTTGGCTAAACTGGCCTCCCTTAGCATCACTGAATCCGAAGAGGAGATTCTTCGCAACGCCCGTTATAATAAAGACATCCGCCTCCAAAAGGCGGACTGGGACTGGAGCAGGTTGGGCCACAAGCAAAGT
Organism: uncultured delta proteobacterium; assembly: GCA_963790475.1. Taxonomy (GTDB): domain Bacteria; phylum Desulfobacterota; class RBG-13-43-22; order RBG-13-43-22; family RBG-13-43-22; genus RBG-13-43-22. Next base: position 834,157 of record CAWBOS010000006.1, read on the forward strand.
CCGGGTATGTCCAATACCGTTCTTGGACACCTTTCGATTGAGGGAAGAAAATTGACGGTCCTGGTGAATTCGGCTGAGCGGGCCAAGAAAATCCGAGAAATCATCGAGAAACGTCTAAGCGCCGGGGTCCGGTTGAAAATGGACGAGATCACCCCTTTCCGGCCTCAGGAAGCCTGGACGGCCGCTCAAGAACCGGAGAGGCAGGCCCCATCATCTCAAGAAGCCCTGATGCAGAACCCGGAAATACAGAAGGTCCTGGCCGAAACCATGCGGTCTCATTGGGAAGGCTGGGTTGACATGAAAATCCCGGCCTTGGGGCAGCGGACCCCGCGAGAGGCGGTGCGCACAGCCGACGGCCGGGAAGCCGTGGAAGCCCTGCTCATCGATTTCGAGCGGGGGAAAGCCATCCAGCCGGAATTGAACGAGCTTAACCAGCGCGGAGTTCAGCGGGTAAGGGAGCTGCTGGGCCAGCCGAAAAAAGGATAGAATGTTGCGCATAAATTCCTAAGTCAAGGGGCAGGCGGCGGAACATTTATTTAAGGGGTTTTCAGTATGTCATGGGTCCCAATTCTGCGTAACAAATAGACTTCTCCAGAGATTTGGAAAGTGAAGCGATGGCTTTTGGTAATTCTTCCCTCCCAGATATAGGGATGGCCTTTTATCTTTTTGATTCTAAGGGAAGGATGATGAGGGTTTTCCAGAAGGATGGTAAGTTGTTTTTCAGCTTGAACTCTGACCGATTCTGGTAGTGATTGGTAATCTTTGTCAAAAGGACCTGTGATTTTGACTTTCATTTGTGCTTTTTAAGATGGCTTAAAAGAGCAGCCCCATTTTCAAAAAGCTCTGACAAATCCCCTTTGCTTATGGCCTCGTCAGCCTCCCTTTCTTTAGATTGCCATTCTTTAGTCCAAAACCAAGCCTGATCTTTAGAAATGACTTTTTGAGGAATTAATAGTAATCCCCCATCCGTAATTTCTACCTCTAAATATTCCCCAACCTCTAATTCCAACTTCTTAAAGGCTTCCTGGGGGATGGTTATTTGACGTTTGGGGCTGATTTTAGCAAGTTGCATAAATTCTCCTTGTTTCCTTGTTTCTTTACGGTAAAGAATATTAGCAAAGTTGGTCGGGTTAATCAATAGTAAAAAAAAGCCCGTTTTCAATTAAAATTGAAAACGGGCTTCAAAAAAAATTCCCGGCGGCGTCCTACTCTCCCACCCAGCTGCCCAGGCAGTACCATCGGCGCAGAAGGGCTTAACTTCCGTGTTCGAGATGGGAACGGGTGTGGCCCCTTCGCCATTGCCACCGGGAAACTTGAAAGGCACGAGGCATGAGGGGTGAGGCAAGAGAGTAAATCCTTCAACTCGTGCCTTACGCCTCATGCCTCGTGCCTAAAATATAAAAACAAATATGGAGCGGAAGAAGAAAATTTTTATGACCAAGCCTCACGGCCGATTAGTATCGGTTAGCTAAAGACATTACTGCCCTTACACATCCGACCTATTAACCTCGTAGTCTCCGAGGGGCCTTTAGTCTGCTTGCGCAGAGTGATATCTTATCTTGAGGTGGGCTTCCCACTTAGATGCTTTCAGTGGTTATCCCTGCCGAACGTAGCTACCCAGCGATGCTCCTGGCGGAACAACTGGAACACCAGAGGTTCGTCCATCCCGGTCCTCTCGTACTAGGGACAGCTCCTCTCAAATATCCTACGCCCACAACAGATAGGGACCAAACTGTCTCACGACGTTTTAAACCCAGCTCACGTACCGCTTTAATTGGCGAACAGCCAAACCCTTGGGACCTGCTTCAGCCCCAGGATGCGATGAGCCGACATCGAGGTGCCAAACCTCCTCGTCGATGTGAACTCTTGGAGGAGATCAGCCTGTTATCCCCGGCGTACCTTTTATCCGTTGAGCGACGGCCCTTCCATACAGAACCGCCGGATCACTAAGACCTACTTTCGTACCTGCTCGACTTGTTGGTCTCGCAGTCAAGCTCCCTTATGCCTTTACACTCTACGGCTGGTTTCCAATCAGCCTGAGGGAACCTTCGCGCGCCTCCGTTACTCTTTGGGAGGCGACCGCCCCAGTCAAACTACCCACCAGACACTGTCTCCCGCCAGGCTAACTGGTCGGGATTAGAACTCTAAGATAACAAGGGTGGTATTTCAAGGTTGGCTCCACCGAGACTAGCGTCCCAGTTTCATAGCCTCCCACCTATCCTACACATGTTAGCCCAAAATCCAATATCAAGCTGTAGTAAAGGTGCACGGGGTCTTTCCGTCTAGTTGCGGGTAACCGGCATCTTCACCGGTGTTACAATTTCACTGAGTCCCTGGTTGAGACAGCGCGGCAGTCGTTACGCCATTCGTGCAGGTCGGAACTTACCCGACAAGGAATTTCGCTACCTTAGGACCGTTATAGTTACGGCCGCCGTTTACTGGGGCTTCGGTTCAAAGCTTCGCTCACCGAAGTGAACTAACAAATCCCCTTAACCTTCCAGCACCGGGCAGGCGTCAGACCCTATACGTCGTCTTTCGACTTAGCAGAGTCCTGTGTTTTTAGTAAACAGTCGCCACCGCCATTTCTCTGCAACCCCCTTCAGCTCCAAAAGTAAATTTCTTCACCTACGCAGGGGCATACCTTCTCCCGAAGTTACGGTATCATTTTGCCGAGTTCCTTAACCAGAGTTCTCTCAAGCGCCTTAGGATACTCTCCTCGCCTACCTGTGTCGGTTTGCGGTACGATCACCCTATGAACTCACTACGAGGCTTTTCTTGGTGGCATGGGCTCAATCAGTTTATGAGTTAAAAACTCTCCTCATCACCTCTCGGCGTTAATGGTCCATCGGATTTGCCTGACGGACCCGCCTACCAGCTTGAACCGGGACATCCAACACCCGGATGATCTACCCTTCCACGTCCCCCCTTCGCTCAAACGCTCATAAGGTGGTACAGGAATATTAACCTGTTTTCCATCACCTACGCCAATTGGCCTCGGCTTAGGGATCGACTAACCCTGAGAAGATTAACTTTACTCAGGAAACCTTAGGCTTACGGCGTGCTGGTTTCTCGCCAGCATTATCGTTACTCATGTCAGCATACGCTCTTGTAGTTCCTCCAGTATTCCTCACGGTATACCTTCACAGGTTGCTACAATGCTCCCCTACCGATCCATCCGCTTCACCCAACTCACGACCTTATTCCATCTTAGCATCCCATAGCATGATATGGAGGTGCTTTCCTGACCTAATTTTGTTCGTCCGCCAGAGGCGGCCTCACAAATTCTTCTTTCTGTTTTTGTCGTAAGTTTGGTGAAGCGGATGCATCCCGCAGCTTCGGTAATG
>CAWBOS010000006.1:842500-860662 GCA_963790475.1 uncultured delta proteobacterium
GTTCGGAGTCTCGAAAGCATCTTCTACTCCGAATCTCCGAACTAATCACTCCGAACTCGTTATTCACCTTTTCCCGAATCCTGGTGATCCCCGTGGCCCGCCCCGTTTCCGGATCAATGGAAACGACCGCCCCCTCCAGGACCAACTCTCTTTTGGCCACTTCGAATTTGTGGGGCATTTGAGTCAGAAACCGATCAATGGCCAATTCCTTTTTCACCCCGATCACCGAATCCGTTGGTCCGGTCATGCCCACATCGGTCATATAAGCCGTCCCCTGGGGTAAGACCTTCTCATCGGAAGTTTGGATATGGGTATGGGTTCCCAGAACCGCACTGACCTTGCCATCCAAAAACCAACCCAGAGCGACCTTCTCTGAAGTCGCTTCGGCATGAAAATCCACCAGGATAATCGGGGTCTCTTTAATCAACCGGGCTCGTTCCTCCAAGCCCCTTCGAAAAGGGCAGTCCACGGCCTCCATAAAGGTCCGCCCCAACAAATTAAGAATGCCGATCCGGTGACCGGACTTGGTCTCTTTGATCACCGACCCATTCCCCGGTGTTTCGGCCAGGATAATTGGCCGGCCGGATCAAATCCGGGTTTTGTTGAATATAGGTCAGGATCTCTTTTTTCTTCCAGATATGGTTTCCTGAAGTCAGGACATGGATACCACCGGATAAAAGTTCATCGGCCCCCTTAATCGAAATTCCAATGCCTCCGGAGGCATTTTCTCCGTTGGCCACCACCAGATCGACCTGAAAACGATCCATCAAAGAGGGCAATAATTCCCTTACGGCCTTACGGCCCGGTTTTCCAACAATGTCACCGATGAATAGGATGTTGACGGACAACGTGATATTCCTTGAGTTAGAGGTCAAGGTGACAAGGTGTAAGGGTGAAACGGAGATTAATCCTTAAACCCCGAACTCTCCGTATCACCGTTCACCCGTTCTTTGAATTATTTGGCGTATTCTACGGCCCGAATTTCTCTGATTACCGTGACCTTGATTTGACCGGGATAGGTTAAACTCTCTTCTATTTTTTTGGCAATGTCCCTGGATAGGATATAAATATCGTTATCGGAAACCTTTTCGCTTTCGACGATAATCCGAATTTCCCGTCCCGCCTGAAGGGCATAGGTCTTGCCAATTCCTTCAAAAGACTTGGCAATCTTCTCCAGGTCTTCGAGACGTTTGACATAGGTTTCCAACATCTCTTTCCTGGCCCCTGGCCGGGCCCCGGAAAGGGTATCCGCCGCCTGAACCAGGACATCCAAAATGGATTCCAGGGGAATATCTTCGTGATGGGAAGCAATGGCATGAATGACCCGGTTCGACTCGCCATATCTTTTGGCCAAGTCGGCCCCGATGATGGCATGAGATCCTTCCACTTCATGATCCACGGCCTTGCCGATGTCATGAAGCAGACCGGCCCGTTTGGCCTGTTTAATATTTAAACCCAATTCAGCGGCCATGACCCCGCAAAGGAAAGCCACCTCCAGGGAGTGTTGAAGCACATTTTGGCCGTAACTGGATCGGTATTTCAATTTTCCGATCAACTTGACCATTTCCGGATGGATCCCATGGACCCCTACATCGAAGGTGGCTGCTTCGCCGGCTTCTCGGATGGCCACCTCCATTTCCTGAGAAACCTTCTTGACCACCTCTTCAATTCGGGCCGGATGAATTCGACCGTCGCTGATCAGTCTCTCCAGGGAAAGCCGGGCCACTTCTCTCCGAACCGGATTAAAACCGGAAAGGATAACCGCCTCCGGGGTATCATCAATGATCAAATCAATACCCGTGGCCGCCTCGATGGCCCGAATATTTCTTCCTTCCCGGCCGATGATTCGACCTTTCATTTCTTCGTTGGGCAGGTTTACATAGGAAACGACCTTTTCGGCCACATAATCTCCGGCATAGCGTTTTATGGCCAAGGAAATAATTTCTTTGGCCTTTTTATCGGCTATTTCTTTGGCCTCATTTTCAAGACGACGAATGGTCTTGGCTGCTTCATGCTTGGCCTCATTTTCCATGGTCTGGAGTAAGAGTTCCTTGGCTTCCTGGCAGGATATCCCGGCCAGATATTCCAACTGCCGCTTCTGTTCGTCGATCAATTGTTCGCATTTTTCTTTTAGTTCGGAGGTTTCTTTTTCTTTTTGGGCCAGAGATCGTTCTTTTTTCTCAAACTCGGACTCCCTTTTTTCAATACCTTCGATCTTTCGATCTAAGTTTTGCTCTTTGATCAGGATTCTTTTTTCCTGATCCAGGATCTCCTGTCTCCTCTCCTTGGTCTCCTTTTCAAATTCCATTTTCATCTGATAAAGGCTGTCTTTGGCCTGTAACATGGCCTCTTTTTTTACCGTTTCAGCCTCTTTTTTGGCCTCTTCGACAATCTTTTTGGAAAGGCCCTCGATGGATTCGACCCGGCTCTCGGTAAATTTTTTCCGTATAAAAAAACCGATCAGGATTCCCACAAAAGAGGGCCAAGAGAATTCCACTGATCAGACCAATCAATTGTGCTGTGATAGCCATGACTTCCTTAATTAAAAATTATCATTGTTCTTAGGGCCAGTTGGACCTTCTTCGGAAGTTAGCCTGCAAAGGCGCCGACAAAGAAATATCCCGAGGGGGACTTCCTTTGACCAGGAGAGCAAGATCAGGGGATGGGTTTTTAAGAATTATATTAAATTTTATTTAAAGACAGCATGATTAAATTATATCATTGACCCAAACCTTTTGAGGATAGCCTGCTCTTTATTCCTTCTACCTTATATATAAAACCTCCTTGGGGAGGTTGATTTCTATAATGGGTTGTGGAATCCAACTTGGTTATCCATTGATGGCTTTTGGTTTCCACCATCTTTTCCATCTGATCCAATTCCTCTTTGGCCCGAAGGTAGTCATAGGCTATGTTCAGGGCAGTCAAGATGACCAGGTGGATTTTATTGGCCGAAGGCATCGAGGATTGAACTTCTTTAATCCTTTGATTTAACAAAACGGATACCTTTTCCAATAGCCCGGGATCTAGATCCCCTCTTAGAGTATACTCATTCCCTAATATGTCAACTTTAAATAATTGGGACACGAGTTATGAAATTATCCCAATACCTGATTTATTTTTTCTAAAATCCCATCAACCTTGGCCTTAATAAGCCCTTTTTCTTCTTCCAGGACATCGATCCGTTCTTGGGCGTTTTGGATAACATCCTCTTTTTCCTTAATCTTTTTGTTTAAATTCATGATTTTCTCGAGATAAAACTTCCATCTTTCTTACAACTTGATCTATTTTTTCTTCTAATATTTCAAACACTTGCCACTCCATCGCGTTTCTTCGTCTCATTTCTTTTTTAAAATAATATCTTGGTTCAAATGAAAAAGTCAAGGAGTAATTGATTCTCTTTTTTCTCCTTGCGAACCCTTCCGGGCCATGTTACTATAGAACATTAAATAATATCTATTGATTCTCCCTTCCAAGCACGATGTGGGAAAAGGCACTTAAAAAGACGCGTTTAAGCCGAACGTGGGAATCTCATAGATTGGTTTTTATCATAGACACAGAAAGGAGGTGATTGTATGGCTACCCGAGTTGCCAGAGTAACAGAAATAATTGCTGCATCACCAAAAAGTTTTGAAGATGCGATCACCGCGGGCTTTAAGAGGGCTACCAAGACCTTGCGGGGGATTACCGGTATGAAAGTGGTCGAGCAAAGAATCGCTGTCGAAAACAATAAAATCATCGAATATCGGGTCAGGCTGGAAGTCATTTTTGTTTTAGAATCATAAGGATCGACCTAAAGTTTAAAACTCTAAAAAGGCCCCTCCGGGGCCTTTTTAATGTCCGTCTTTCTCATTTATACTTTTTTCATTGCATTGACATCCTATGCCCACCTACGCCTATAAAGATATATCCCATGATCCTGACCCAAGCAGAAAAAGGCCAGCCTGCACCCATCTATCTTATCGCCGGCGATTCTTATCTCTCCCAGGAGGTTCACCAGCAACTGATCAACCGGTTGCTCCCGGAAGAGATGCGTTCTTTTAACCTGGAAATTGTCGATGGAGAAAAAGAAGACATCCATTCCATCCTGGAACGGCTCCAGACCTTTCCTTTTTTCCCTGGGCGCAAGGTGGTCTCGGTCAAAAACCCTATTCAGATCTTCTCAGCCGGCAGCGAAGACCGTCTTTGGAAAAAGGCGGAGGAGGCCTGGCAGAAAGGGCAGCCGGAACGATGTGCCCGGTTACTTCGGACCTTTTTACAAGCATACCGGGATTTCCTTAAAATTGATCGAAGGGGGATTGAAAGGGAATGAGGAGACCCTAAGGGAAAAACTTTTCCCTGATGAACTTATCCCCTTACCGGATTGGTTTAAAGAAGCCCTGGTCTTTTTACAGAATCACTTTCCGGAGGAATCAGATACGCTGAATCCCGATCAATTGCTCGAATCGGCCATCCGGCAGGGATTTCCCAAAGACCACATATTGATCCTCCTCTTAGAAGGTCCTCCCGGTTCAAGTAAGATCATCAAGTCCATTGCCGAGGAGGGGGTGGTCCTTAATTTATCCTTAAAACAGGGCAAAAAAGGAGACCAGACGAACACCTTAAAGGGATATTTAAAGTCCCGCCTTTCCCAGGCAGGGAAAACCATTCACCCCCAAGCCGAGGCCCTTCTTTTAGAACGGATCGACCCCGAGGTTTTTCAAATGGAAATGGAAATCCAAAAACTGATTCTCCTATCTTGGGGATCGAAAACAGATCCTTCCAAAGATATAGACGAATTGGTAGGGGCCAATCGGGAAGAACCTTTGTATGAATTGACGACGGTTTTAGGGGAAAGGAATTCCGAAGAAGGTCTTCGAAAACTGAAACAACTTTGGGAACAAGGCTATAATCCGTTGCAAATCATTTCCGGCATTACCAACACCTTACGTCGGCTGTTAGTGGCCAAGGAACTCCTGAAAACGGTTTCCAAGATCCCTCCCCGGTCCTGGAAGGATTACGGGACTTTTTCCGCAACGATCCTGCCCCAATTAAAGCAAACCCCTTTACCGGACCTCCTGTCCAAAGTCCACCCCTTTGTCCTTTACAATACCCTGAAAACGGCCGTAAATTTTTCTTTTCCCCATTTACTCTCCGCCCTGGAAACCCTTCATGAAGCCGACCGTAGGCTCAAGACCAGCGGGGCTACACCGGCCTTTCTTCTGGAAGATTTTATCCTCTCCTTTTGTAAAAAAGAAGATCCGGCCAAATGGGACCAGAAGATCACATCAGATAGATCGGTTCCCTAACGATTCGGATTTCCGGATTTTTTAGGAAAGGTGCCGGGAAATCCCGGCGCCCTGCTAAATCCCTTAGCCCCCTCTTTTCTTAATACACCTTAACCACCAGGGCCGCGCCCGTGTCTCCGGCCGCACAACCGGCAAACAGGCCATACCCGCCGCCGATTTTTACCAGTTCCTCAATCAATTCTACGGTACAGCGGGCTCCGGTCGGACCTTGAGGATGACCGAAAATCAAAGAACTCCCGTAATTATTAAAAATCCCTTCCGGGATCTTCATCAGTTTGCCCATGACGATATCATTGACTGAAAAAGGGTTGTGGGTCTTGACCGCCGTCAGATCCTTGACCGCGATGCCGGCATTCTTCAAGGCCATTTCGGCCGCCGGTGTGACCGCCGCGGCCATGTGGGCCTTTTTGGCCCGGGCATACCCATAGCTCAGGAGTTGGATGGTCACCTCCTTCTTCTGACCGAGTTCTTTGGCCCGCTCTTTGGTGGTAATAATCAACCCGGCATTCCCGTCGGCCGGGTGGGTCTGGGCGCCAAAGGAAATACAGCCGCCGGCAATGACCGGCTTGAGCGGGGCCAGACCTTCCGGGGTACAGGGAGAAATCCCTTCGTCCGTTTCTACGATGATTCGATTTCTTTTTGGAAATTTGGATCTCCACCGGAATCATATAGCCTTTTTGGAACTCCCGGTCGTTGGCCATGCTCATCAAATATTGTTCGTAGCGGCGGACGGCCATGGCGTCCGATTCTTCTTTGGTCACACCGCCGCACATGACAGCCACATTTTCAGCGGTCTGGACCATGGGCTTGCCCGGCATAGGGATCCTTGTTGAAATTGTCCATCATCCAGTTCTCACTGATCACTTCCCCGCCCGGACCATTCGGATTGGGCCAGACCGTGTGAGGACCGTTGGAACAGCGGTCGGTGGTGGCCACCAAGACATTTTGATACATCCCCGATTCCACCCAAAGCCCCCCGGTATAGATGGCCGTGGCGCTGGTGGCACAGGCCTGGCTGAGGGTCGGACCGCTGATTTTATCATTCCCTAACAAGGCGCAAAACCAGGGATTGGCATAGAACCAGGCGGGTTGTCCGATGGTCATGCCCAGGACACAGCCATCAAAAATATCCGGGGTAAGGCCCCGCAATTCTAAAAATTTGCGGGCTGTTTGAGCGGCCAATTCGATGGAATTTATGTTCTGAAAAGACATCTGCCAACGGGAAAAGGGCGAGGACCAATAGCCCTTATAAGGGATAAAAGCTTTTTCGAACATTATGACCTCCTTGAAAGGATTAGAATTTTTATAGTGACCGACCTGAAAAATATAGGAGACTGGTCCAGGGGTGTCAAGAGAATTCCGTCACAATCCTTGGCAATTACCAAATCGATACCATTTTATATCCGGGTTCAATTTAAAGGCCCACAGCTTGCTGCCCAAAAAATTGCTCAGGGTCGTAATGAAAATAGCGGCCAATTGGGCAGGGATCTTGTGCCAGTGCCAGAGGTCCACCAGGAGCCACAAAGCGGCCATGTTGATCCCGTAACTGACCAGGGTGACCATGGCATACCTCAGATACTGGTCTCGAATGGCCCTGATCCCTTGGTTGTGGGTTTTAAAGGTCCAGCGCAGATTGAGGATAAAATTGTTGGTCATGGCCACCATAAAGGAAAGGGTGGCGGCCAGCAGATAATGGAAATGCAACAGGTAAATGGAGGCTGAATAAACGGCCAGATTAACGAAAACCCCGCTCCCGCCCACCAGGGCGAAACGGACAAATTGGTTTCCGGTGTGACCGGTAGTAATCAGACTTTTCTTGATATAATCCCCATTAAGCTTTTTGGAAAAATCGTGGAATCGTTTCACTGGCCCCCCAAAAATGGCGCCAGATGGGCCTTAAACCGTTCCCGATTTTTTTCCAGGGACAGGTCTCTCAGCCTTTCTTTCTGACCCTTAACAATGGTTTCTCGAAGGCCCTGATCCTCCAGGATCAGGGCCATCAACTCGGCGATCTCTTCGAAATTTTTTTGGGCCAGGCCGACTCCCGCCCCTCCCAGGGTTTCCGGGATCCCTCCGGTCAGGTAGGCGATAACCGGGACCCCGAAAAACATGCTTTCCATCAGAGGGACGCAAAACCCTTCGTGCTCGCTCAAACAAAGATAGAGATGGGCCGTGGAGTAATAGGTGATCAGTTCCCGAAAGGAAGCAAAACCGGCAAAAAGCACCTTATCGGTTAAGGCCAGCTCTTCCACCATTTTTTTAACAGCCCGGCTGTAATTGCGCACCCCGCTGTCGCTGCCGACCAAAACCAGGCGGCTTTCAGGGCAAAGACGTTTCTGAAAAAGAAAAAAAGTCCTGATTAAATCCTCGATCTTTTTCTGGGGCACCAGCCGGCCCACATGAAGGATGTTGACCTTGCCGTCCTGGAGGTTTTTTTTAAGGTCCTCTTCCGGGGCCAGATAATAATTCTTGAAATCCAAAAAAATCGGTAACACGCCGGTCTTTTGAAAACCGGCCCGTGAAAGTTCCCGGCGATTAAAATCCGAGACCCCCAGGGCCAGGTCAAAATGGGGAGCCAGTTTTTTTAATTCCTCATAGCCCCAGGCACAGCGCCTTTCCACTTCAGCATTAATCCCTTGGAAAAAATGGGGAGGGGTGATGTTGTGATAGATTAAAATCTTGCGGTCCGGCAGGCGTTTCACAAATTCCGAAAGCTCCGAGCCGATGGAAAAATGAAAGATCAGGATATTCTCTGGATGACTGATTTCCTTATATTCCCAGAAGGGGCGGGCGATCCCGCTGAGCTTGGAATGGACATGCTGGGCGTATATTTCCGAGTCATAGCCCCAGCCTTTCAAAACCTTCTGGATTCCCAGGACATCATTGCCGATGGCGTCCCCGTAACTGAAATCTGGGAGCATCTGATGAATAGAGACCGCGGCCTTTTTTTGACGACTTTTCACGATTTCATCCTTCCGGCCCGATTCTTGGGTGCCGCCCAGGATCTTCCAAGTCTGTTGGATCAACGTTGGATATATTTTTGGCTGATCAACTCCCAATTAAAATGGGAGAGGCAATATTCCCGGCCATTTCGGGCCATTTCCCGGGCCATTTCCGGGTGATCCAGTATCTGCAGAAGACATTCCTCAAATTCCAAATAATCGTTAAAATACAATCCTCCCTGACTCTTTTGACAATGTTCCACCGTTACCGGACACCGGCCGTTGACCAGGACCGGGGTCCCGCAGAGCCAGGATTCCATGATAACGATGGAAAAACTTTCCATCACCGAAGGCTGGCAAAAGAGGACGGCTCCGTCATAGGCGTCATATTTGTCCTGTTTGGGAACAAAGCCGAAGTCCAGGATGTCTTGCCGCCCGGCCAGGGGAATCTGAACCGGCAGGTTGCCAATTAAAACCAGTTTCAGGTCGGAGGGATGGCGTTTTTTAAATAAGGCAAAATAATTCATCAACAAAGGGGTATTTTTCCCGGAATCCCTCCGGCCGGCATAAAGGAGAAAGGGGTCTTTTATCTGATATTTCAGCCGAAACCTCTCGGCATCGGATTGGATCTCCGTATCGATCCCTTCGCCGAAAAGATGGGATTGGGCCTCGGTCAGAAAATACAATTCCCGCCCCAAATTCATCTCGAATTGGGTGTGAAAGATGAGTCCCCGAACCCGGTGGAACAACTCTTTCAAAAGCCCCATTCGGGCATAGCCTTCATCATGGAGACAAGGGATAATGAAGGAACGGTCCGGATAGAGCCTGGCCCCATAATAGGTGGTACTGAAGAGATAGGGGATAAAAAACAGGAGATACCCCATACCTTGATTCCGGATATGTTGGTAGAGCAAGGGGCTGTTGATCATGTGCTGAAAAAAGAGGTCTTCCTCCTCCCGGGAAAGGGTTTCTCCGGAAAGGATTCTACGATTCAAGGTTGCAAAAAGCTCTCCGTTTCGAGGGCTCACCGGAAACCGTTTGACCAACACCCCGTTGACTTGATAATCCCCGGCCGGGTAGTAATTATGCGACCAATCCCCTTCAAAATCCTTGACACAGGTCGTCCAGACCTCTACCGGGATCCCCCTTTGGGAGAGATTTTCTACAGTACGGCGGGCCTCGGCTTCAGCCCCACCGGGGATATCCGGACCGTACCACGGGCAGATAAAAGCGATTTTCATATTAGTTTGTCGGATCTATTATTTGTTTGGTTTGCTCGTGGATCAAGCCCAAAGTCATCCGCAAGGTTTAAGTCTCTCCTTGAACCTTAAACCTTAACCTTGAACCGTTATTTATACCCTAATACCGCATAATCCTGAAAACCGTACAGCAGGGCATTGAGACGTTGAACGTTTTCATTTAAAATACGGGCCAATTCATCCTCATAGGAATCGTCTTCCCGGCGGACCATTTCTTTTAGCTTCATTTCCTCGGGAAATGGGGAGACATAGAGGATTTCCACCTTCCTGAAAGCCCAGGGATTCCAAGAGGAAGCGGGCCGCTTCGGGATGGATCGGGTTATAATGGGAAAGATCCAGATAGAAGGCCCCACTGAAGGTGCTCAGGCACTGGGGATTAATGGTCTCAGCCAGAAGTATCCCGCCGGGTTTCAGCTTGGCGAAACTCACCCGGACCAATTCCCTGAGGGCCTCGGGCTTTAGATGTTCGATGACCTGGGACAAAAAAATCCCCCCCAGGCTCTGATCCGACAAACGATCTTCAAAAAAACCATCCCTTCTCCGTGGGTGACTTCCAATCCTTTGGCCTGGCATTGACGGATCATCTCCTTGTTGGTATCCACTCCCGAGGCAGGAATTCGGGCCTCTCGCAACAGTTCCAAAAATTCCCCCCGGCCGCAGCCGATATCCAGGACCGGCCCCTGATCTTTAAAATAGGGCAGATAGCTTTTCTGCTTCCACTTAATCTCTTCTTGGCTGCCGCGGTGCAGGTCTTCAAAACGCACATATTCCGGCTCTCGAACCCTTGATTTCAGGTCCTCTATCTGACTACCCGTCTCCACGGATCGGATTTTCATTTCGTTGATTTGGGATAAGGCCTCTTCAAAAACATTTTGATGGGTTCTTAGTTCCTGGGGGATGGCTTCCAGGGACTGGGCCATCTGGGCCCATTTTTTTTCCATAAGGGCCAATTGTTTTTCTTGAAGGGACCAGCGATAACGGACATCCAAGGCCATTTGATTTAACAAACGCACCAGTTCCACATTAAACTCTACCTGACGTTTAAGGACCATCTGAATATAAGGCTCGGTCAGTTTACGAATGGCCTTTTTGAATCCAATAACCATGGACCCCAAGACCTTGCGATGCGAAGAGAGCTCCGGCGGTCTTCGGGTGTCACAGAGATAATTGACCTGGGATAAATGGTACTGGATATCCCCTTCTTGAGGTTCCCCGTTTTCGCTTTGGATCTGAAGGGTCATCCGATCAATTTCCTGCAACTCTTCCGGGGAATAGTGACCGGTCTTTTTTTTCTCATCGATACGAGAGCGTATCTGCTCCATAATTCGATTCACATCGATGGATGACTCCACTTTATCTTCTGGTTCCATAGAGTACCTGCTTTCTATTAAAAGAGAGGCCTGATACGAAATTCAGGATGCCCGATGAAAAACAATGGTTTTCAATTGTTCCATCTGCATCCGGCATCCTGGTCCTGTATCGGACATCCGACCTCCTGCCTCTTGTTTTTTAATCAATAACCCAGCGGTGGGGTATCCGGTAGATCCCGGTATCTTTCATGGCCGAACGAACGGCAAAGGAGGTGCAACCCTTCTGATAATCGTAGGCATGGCCGTCCCGGGCATGGACCGCCACATCCAGGGAATAGGTCCCTTCGATCAGATGGACCTTTTCAAAATTCACCCCGATTCGACCGGTTTCCGGAAGTGAGGGGAGGGTTATCCCGTCCGAATGCGTATTGGTGCCGTAACAACAAATCCCCTTTCCATCAAAAACGGCTATCCCGAAAATGACCTCCGGAACAAGACGATTAACCTTAAAGTCCATCTCCAAAAATAGGTCCTCTCCATCTTGAAAGACATGCTTTTCGATACCCTGACCATCCAAGAGCCGGACCCGGGTGATTTCTATATCCCCATTGCCCCAACGGCTTTGGGAAATAAATCTTTCCTCTCCCTTACAGGCGTTGGTCTGTTCTTCTTCATATCGGGCATCGTCTCTGCGGGCCACCTCCTGACGATAGGCGTCAATGACCTGCCGAGGTTCGCCCTGGGCCTGGATACATCCCGATTCCAACCACAGGGCCTGATCGCAGAACCGCTCCACGGTCGGCAGGTCATGGGTCACCAGGACAATGGTCTTGCCGGCTTTTTTAAAGGCCGTCATTTTATCAAGACATTTACGGGAAAAAGATTCATCTCCCACCGCCAGGACTTCATCGACCAGCAGGATATCCGGGTCCACATTGACGGCCACGGAAAACCCCAGGCGCACATACATGCCCGAAGAATAGGTTCGGACAGGAATATCGATAAAAGATTCCAATTCGGCAAAACGAACAATCCGGTCAAACCGTTTTTCGATCTCCTTTCGGCTTAAACCCAGAATCGTCCCGTTGATAAAAACATTTTCCCGGCCGGTGAATTCCGGGTGAAAACCTGCGCCCAATTCGATCAAGGAGGAAACCCGGCCATTGGTCTTGACCGTCCCGGAATCCGGTTTATAAATCCCGGTCATTACCTTAAGGAGGGTGCTCTTACCGGATCCATTACGTCCGATGACCCCCAGGCTGATCCCTTGAGGAATCTCCAAATCCAGATTTTGAAAAACGACCCTGGTGCTTTCTCTTGAGCCGCCCTTCCAGGAAAAGGGGTTCAGGAGAAGGGATTTCAAGGTGATATAATCCCGGCGAAGCGTGGTTTGTCTAAATTCTTTGGAAATCCCTTTTAAAATGATGGCTGGGGGCATGGGTTTATATCTTTTCAGCAAAGGTTTCTTTGTAGCGTTCAAAAAAGAACATGCCGATCCCCCATAAGAATAAAGACAAGACCAGAAAAACCAGAAGAACCCTTAACTCTGGGTTTCGGTTATAAAAAAAAATATTCTGGTAAGCCAGGGTGATTTGGGCCATGGGATTGAGCAGGACCCACTTGTTAAAAGGAGATGGTACCTGGGAAAGGGGATAGAGGATGGGGGTCAAAAAAAACCAGAGGGTCAGGAGATTGGCCAGGATATGTTGGACATCCCGGAAAAAAACATTGATCGTAGCCAGCATTAATACCAGACCTTCGATAAACAGCAGATGCATAGCGATAATCACCGGCAACCAGCAAAGAGGCCATCCCGGATAGATCCCCATGGCCCACAGGAACCCAAAAAGAACCGGCAAACTCAACAGATAATTTAAAAGATTAGCTAAAATCTTAACCGCCGGCAAAACCTGACTGGGAAAAAGGACCTTGGTTACCAAACTACCGCCAGCGGTAATCGAATAGGTCCCCTCCAACAGCGATGAAGAAAACCATATCCAGGGCAAAAGTCCGACAAACATGAATCCGGCATAATGCTCTATCCGGATTCGCAGATAGATATTGAAGACCAGGGCATAGACCCCTAAGAGCAAAAGAGGGTTCAAGAAGGTCCATAAAAACCCGAGGAATGACCCTCGATAACGGGCCTTCAATTCCCTGACCACGAGACTGTTTACCAGGCTTCGGTAACGAAACAATTCCTGGATATGTTGACGGATCAATAAAAACATAAAATAGAGCTTTAGCTATCAGCGATCAGCTCTCAGTCCAAAAAAGTTCAGCGGAAGAAATGATTCTGTTAATTCCTGCTTTTTGCTGACCGCTGAAAGCTGACCGGCTATTTCGCTTCTTAATAGGCCTCCTTGCTGAATATCCCCTTCCAAAAGGTCTTGATCAAAATCTTTACATCCATGAGGAGAGACCAGTTTTCAATATAATGCAAATCAAACTCGATCCGTTTTTCCAGGGAAGTATTCCCCCGCCAGCCGTGAATCTGGGCCCATCCGGTCATTCCGGCCTTCATTTTATGGCGTAACATATATTTGGGGATCTTCTCCTTGAAACTATAAATCAGCTCCGGCCTTTCAGGTCTGGGTCCGACCAGACTCATCTCTCCCCTTAAAACATTGATCAATTGCGGCAATTCATCTAAACTTAATTTTCTTAAGATCCGGCCCAAAAAGGTCCGCCGTGGATCTTTCTTTTGGGCCCAAACCGGGCCGGTCTCCTTTTCCGCTCCCACCACCATGGAACGAAACTTCAACATTTCAAAGATGCGGCCGTCCAGACCCATCCGCACCTGGCGGTACAATACCGGGCCCGGTGAAGTGATCTTTACGGCCAAGGCGATCAATAAAAACAAGGGGGAAAGCAGGATCAGTCCCAGGCAGGCCAGAAGGATGTCGAAAAATCTTTTCAGTATCCGATTCCATCCCACCATGGGGGATTCCCTTAAGTTGATAAAGGGCAGCCCCTCAAATTCCTCCACGCCACCCCGCAGACTGATAAACCGATATAAATCCGGAACGATCTTAATGTCCACCATTTCATCGCGAATCCGGTTTAGAAGCTCTTCCAGTTTCTGATGGGCGGTTAGCGGCATGGCAAAAATAACCAGATGGATCCCCTGGGTCTGAATCACCTGATCAATTTCTTCATAGACTCCCAGCACCTCAATCCCTTTAATTTGCGTCCCGACTTTTTGGGGCAATCGACTCAAAAACCCGCCTATGACCAGCCCCAATTCAGGATGTTTGCGGATCGTTTCAGCTACCCCCTGAGCCAGTTCCCGGGCCCCGACAATCAGAACCCGTTCGGAAATGAGATGTTTTTTTTGTAAAGAGATGTAGTATTTTTTAAAAAATATCCGGCTCAAAGAAAGGGAAAGAAAACTTAAAAGACCGAAATAGAGAAAGACCAGACGGGAAAAATCGGTCCTTTGAAAAAAAAAGGTAATAAAGACCAAGATCATCAAGGCGATGAAATTGGCCTTAAATATGGCCTTTACTTCCTGGGTTCGATTAAAAAAACGATGATATACCCCGGTTAAATGAAGGGTCCCTATCCAGATGGCTAAGACAAAAACAAGGAGAAACAAATAGTCTTTAAGAAGAGGGACGCCCTTGGTTACCGGAATGATGGGGGCACTAAATCGCAGATAAAAGGCCGCGATCCAGCAAGCCGTTAGAATGAAAAGATCGTTGAAAAGGATTAAGGACTGGAATAACTGCAACCTTTTTTTAAACATGTTTTAAAGGCCTCATCAGGGCTTTAAGGAAAAGAGGAATATAGGCAGGAAAATAAAGGTCGCCTTTTTAGTCCCCGCGGGCCTTTTCCAGGACTTCTTCCCTTTTCTTGCAGTCGATACAGAGTGTTGTAACCGGCCGGGCCTTTAACCGCTGTTCGGATATGTCTTCACCGCACTTTTCACAGGTCCCGAAGCTCCCATCCTCAATCCGTTCCAGGGCCTCCTCAATCTTCAAAATAAGCTTTCGTTCCCGTCCACGAATCCTGAGCATAAAATTTCGGTCCGATTCCAGAGAGGCTCGATCGGTCGGATCGGGAAAATTCTCTTTACTGTCGGTCATTCCGCTGACCGTTTTTTGAGCTTCCAGAATCAAGGCATTCCGTTGTTCGTGCAGAAGCTTTTTAAAAAATGATAGCTTTTTTGCATTCATTGCTTCTCTCCCATCCCTTTACTCACTTTTTTGCCGGAGTACATCCCCTTCTTAAGGAAAACCCCACTCTTTCCACCCGATTTTTTGATCAAACCGATATCGGTAATCTGAATTTCTCGATCGATCGCCTTGCACATATCATAAATCGTCAGTGCGGCTGCGGCTACGGCCGTTAAAGCCTCCATTTCGACTCCGGTTCGGTCTCTGGCCTGGACTTTAGCCAAAATACCCACCTGAGGGGGTTCTTGAACCAAAGAAAAACTTAGTTCCACCCCAGTAATCTGAAGGGGATGACACATGGGGATAAGGTCAGAGGTCTTCTTTGCCGCCATAATCGCCGAAACCTTGGCGACATTTAATACATCCCCTTTTTTTAAAGAATTATCCTCGATCTTTTTTAACGTTTCGGCCTTCAGCAAGACCCTTCCGACAGCCAAGGCCTCCCGCAGGGTTATCCTCTTGGTACTGACATTGACCATCCGGGCTCGCCCCTGAGGATCGACATGGGTCCAATCCTTCAAGGCCGGAAATGGATCCCGATCTTTCGCTTTTTGAGGAGAGCGCCCTCCTGTTTTTTTGCTCAATCCCCGTTCCTGAGGTTTAATTCACTTTCGAAAGGAAAATTCACTTTCCCGGCGGCGATTTCCCGGAGGGCCACCACCACCTCCTTGTTCTTGGATTGGACCAAAGGGTCCGCACCGCTCCGTAATTGCTTAATTCTTTGAAAAGCCAAATGAATCAGGGAAAACCGGTTGGGCACCTGCTCAAGGCAATCTTCAATAGTTACTCTGGCCACAGTCACTCCTTTTTTAAAAGTTATCCAAATGAAACTTAGTTTTATAACTCATTTATTGAAAAAAGTAAATTATTTTATTTATTATAAATCGACCGACTTAAAATGAATCAATAACTTTTCTTGAAAAAATTTCTACATTTTTCTATAATTTGCCCATTTAGACCAAAGGCGAATAAAGTGGCTTAAAATCATGATCGCTAAAACTTACAGCAGCGCCATCTCAGGGATCGATGCCTATGTCGTTCAGGTTGAGGTTGATATTACCAGGGGTTTGCCGGCCTTTGCCACGGTAGGCTTGCCGGAAGGGGCCGTCCGGGAAAGCAAAGATCGGGTAAAATCGGCTATTAAAAATTCCGGTTTCGAATTTCCCAGCCACCGGATCACCGTCAATCTGGCCCCGGCGGATATT
Organism: uncultured delta proteobacterium; assembly: GCA_963790475.1. Lineage (GTDB taxonomy): Bacteria > Desulfobacterota > RBG-13-43-22 > RBG-13-43-22 > RBG-13-43-22 > RBG-13-43-22. The sequence continues at coordinate 858,680 of CAWBOS010000006.1, forward strand.
AAAAAAGAAGGGTCGGCCTTTGACCTTCCGATAGCCATAGGGATTCTTGCCGCTACAGGTTCATTTACCTCTTCTGCTATTTCATCCTACCTCATCTTGGGGGAACTTTCCTTGAATGGGGAAATCAAGCCGATTCGGGGTACGTTACCGACGGCCTTATCGGTCAAGAATAACGGTTTCCGCGGACTTATCGTCCCTGAGGCCAATGCCCTGGAGGCCTCGGTAGTGGAAGGGATTGAGATCATTCCTGTCAAAACCTTGGGACAGGTGGCCGAATTTTTGAACGGTTCCGCGCCCATCCTCCCCTTGAGTCAGGAACGAGACCGTATTTTTCCACCTCTTCAAGGCTATCCTTTTGATTTTAATGAAGTTAAAGGACAAGAACAGGTCAAACGGGCCCTGGAAATCGCCGCCGGCGGAGGTCATAACATCATCATGGTTGGGCCTCCCGGTTCCGGGAAAACCATGCTGGCCCAAAGGCTTCCTTCCATTTTGCCCGACCTGACTTTTGAGGAGGCCCTGGAAACCTCGAAGATTTACAGCGTCATGGGTCTGATGCCGGCCGATCAAGCCCTGATTACCGTTCGGCCTTTTCGATCCCCCCACCATACGGTTTCCGATGCCGGGCTTATCGGCGGCGGCCAAATCCCCCGCCCCGGCGAAGTCAGCCTGGCCCATAACGGGGTCCTTTTTTTGGATGAATTGCCCGAATTCAAAAAAAACGTCCTGGAAGTCCTTCGACAGCCCCTTGAAGATGGAAAGGTGACCATTTCTCGGGCCATCACCTCTCTGACCTATCCGGCTCGTTTTATGCTGGTAGCGGCCATGAATCCCTGCCCTTGCGGATTTCTCTCCGATCCTCAGCGGGAATGCCGTTGTACCTATCCCCAAATCCAACGCTACAAATCAAAAATATCCGGCCCCCTCCTGGATCGTATTGATCTGCATGTGGAGGTCCCCTCGGTTAAATTCAAGGACCTGGCCGGCCAATCAGGGGGAGAACCATCGGAAACGATTCGGAACCGGGTCAAGTCCTCCCGAGAAAGACAAAAAAACCGGTTTCAAAGCAAAACTATCTTTTGTAATGCCCAAATGGGACCAAGGCAAATAAAAAAATATTGTTCCCTTTCTCCTGATTCGCAAGGCCTTCTGGAACAAGCCATGGAATATTTAGGATTGAGCGCCAGGGCTTATCATCGCATTTTGAAGATCTCCCGAACCATTGCCGACCTGGAAAACATGGAGGATATCGGACCTCATCATGTTTCAGAGGCCATCCAGTACCGGAATTTAGACCGTCGTCTCCTCTAAGTAATGCCTGCCCACCGTTCTCGGCCCATGCCTAAAAAACGCTTAAGCTTCCCGACGAGGCTCTTCCTTTTATCGATAACCCTACTGGTGGTCACCTTTTTACTGATGGGATTTTTCTATATAACCTTGTTGTTCCAGTTACCGAACATTAAAACTTTAGAAGATTACAACCCCCCTTTGGCCACTCAGATTCTGTCCGACGACGGAACTCCCATCGGGTACCTTTATAAAGAAAAAAGGATCCTGGTCCCCCTTTCCGAATTACCTCCCCACTTAATTCAGGCCTTTGTGGCCTCGGAAGATGCCCGTTTTTTTAAACATCGGGGATTGGATTTTTTAGGCATCATAAGGGCCCTTTGGAAAAACATTTGGGCCGGTGAAATCGTTCAAGGCGGGAGTACCATTACCCAACAGGTGACCAAATCCCTCCTTCTCTCTCCGGAAAAGAGCCTTTCCAGAAAGATCAAAGAGGCCGTCCTGGCCTATCGGTTGGATCAAAATTTGTCCAAGAACGAGATCCTGTATATCTATCTTAATCAGATTTACCTCGGGTACGGGGCTTACGGTATCGAAGCAGCGGCCCAGACCTATTTCGGGAAAAAGTCCCATGATCTTACTTTAAGCGAAAGTGCCCTTCTGGCCGGCCTCCCCCAAGCGCCCAGCCGATATTCA
>CAWBOS010000007.1:0-5128 GCA_963790475.1 uncultured delta proteobacterium
CGGGGTTTTCAGGTCTTTGATGATGTCCAGAAAAAGCTCGCTGACCATTCGGGAGTGTTGGAAACTCTCATCAACTAAGTATAAACATTGCCTGATCAATCGGATCGTTTCCTGGCTGAGTCGGGCTTCTTTCTTCAGGGCATACCAAAACAGCTTCATCAGAACGGAAGGATTGTCCAAAATTACCTTGGCCGATTCGAGGTAGATCCTCCCCCCTTCGAGAAATATTCCCGGCTCAATCTGTTCTCGGTGTTTTTCCCCTTTCTGTCTCTGCTCGTTCAACCGTTCAAAAAAGTTTTGATGAATCGTCTGAACCGACTGAAGGTGCCGGTAAACATCCCGCATGAAGACCTCAACCGGAAGGATATCCCCCTGGTTTTTAATCCCGGCCCATTCGGCCATGGCTTCCTGAAATTCAAAAGAGAGCTGATCCGTTTTCCTTCCGGCCAGGTAATGGAGTTGGTTGCGAAGCCGGAGTAAAAAATTTTGCGACTGGATCAACGTGTCCCGATCCTCCCAGGAAAGATAACCGTTTTTTTCCAAAGAGCGAAAGTCCGGGGCCTCTAAAAGGGCCTTCCCGATCCACAGGAGGATATGGATGTCCCGAAGCCCGCCACGCCCTTCCTTCAGGTGGGGTTCCAGAAAAAAAGCCGAGTCTCCGTATCGAAGATGTCGCTTCTCTCTTTCATTGAGAATCCACTCCTGCCACCTAAGGCCCTGCCCTTCTTTCAAAAGGGTTCCTATTTGTTTCTTAAGGGCCAGAGACAGGGCAGGGTTGCCGGTTATTCGCCGGGCATCGAGCAAAGCGGTTAAAAACTGAGGGTCCGATCGGGCCATGGCCAGGCAATCGACCATGGATTGTACGGTGTAGCCCAAATCGTATCCTACATCCCATAAGGGATAAAGGACTTTTCGAATGGCTTCTTCGACCTGGGGCTCGTTCTTTTCAGGATAAAGAAAAAGGAGATCGATATCCGAAAAAGGAGAGAGTTCCTTGCGGCCGTATCCCCCCAACCCCATAACCACACAGGATTGTTCCTCCCCCTCCAATCCGATAAGAGCCCTGACCTCCAAACTGTTAAAGACGGAAATAATAAAAACATCGATAAAGGAAGCCTGCCGGCCGGCGATGGTCCCTCCCCCTTCGCCCTGGTCGTGTTGTCGCTTCAGCTTTTGACGCTGTTCAATGAGATATTTATTGTGCAGAGGTTCAGTCATAATTATAAAAAGGTTCAGGGTTCAAGGTTAAGGAAAATAAAAAACATAGGATGCAATGTCTAAGGAATACGGTTTTACCCTTTTTTTTAACCTTTGACCTTGGATATTTGAATCACGGCCCCTATTGTTTTTTATATCGCTTCTTTCCCTTGCTCTCCGGTTCGGATGCGGATGACATCTTCCACCGGTAGAACAAAAATCTTGCCGTCACCGATCTTACCGGTCCTGGCCGCCCGCTGAATCACCTCAACGACTTTTCCGGTCAATTCCTGTTCAATGACTACCTCGATCTTGACCTTTGGCAAAAAGTCGATTACATATTCGGCCCCCCGATAAATCTCGGTATGCCCTTTCTGGCGGCCGAATCCTTTAACTTCTGAAATGGTCATCCCCTTGATGCCCATGTCGTTCAAGGCATCTTTGACTTCATCCAGTTTAAAAGGTTTGATAATGGCTTCGATCTTTTTTAGCATGAGGTCCGTCCTCCTGTTTTCATATTTGCCCAGACAGGCCTTGATATTGTCTCATATTTCTAATCCAAATGATAATAGTAATCAGTGCAATTGATATGCCACAGGCCTATCTTCTGTTTCTACTATAGAATTAGCCGCTTATAAAAACGAGGCCATCGGCCGATAATAAAACTAATACAAAAATGTTATTTTTGTGACCAAAAAACTTACATTAATGAATTTCAATCAGAGCATCCGGACAACTTAAGCGCCTTGCTCAAGCAGCTCCAGATAACGTCCGAAGAAAAGCCGTACCTGTTTTTGAAGCCTTTCCAGATAGATCCGGCTGTCTCGAAGAATATCCAGAGCGGTTAAAGGCTGAGGTTTTGCTTTTTTAATTTCTTCACTCCATTGGCCCAACCAGGTTTTTATCATCGGCTCGGTCACCTCAAAGTGAAATTGAAGTCCGTAAGCCCATTCCCCGAACCGGAAGGCTTGAGAAGGATAGGCTTCGTTACCGGCCAGACAAATTCCTCCATTGGGAAGATCGAATGTCTCCCCATGCCACTGGAATACCAAAAAGCAAGGATCTAATAGGCAAAACAAAGGGTCCGATTTGGCCGAAGGGGTCTGATTCAGAAAATACCAGCCGATCTCCTTATGAGGGCCTGGGTACACCCGGGCCCCCAATGATTTGGCCATTATTTGCGCCCCCAGACAAATGCCCAAGACCGGTTTTCCCAGTTTTAACATCTGGCGGATAAAGGGCAGTTCTCTTTTGAGAAAGGGATTACGATCCTCGTCGTTGGCGCTCATGGGGCCGCCCATAATCAAAATCAGGCCGTAGGAATCCACCGAATTCGGCAATACTTTTCCGGAATAAAGCGGTAGGATTTCCTGTTCCCACCCTCTTTCTTTTAAAATCTTTTCGAAAAGACCTCCCCCTTCCGAGGGATTATGCTTAATGATCAAAGAATTTTTTTCCATTAGTCTTTAATTTTGAAGGGTGATGGTGACCACATTTTGCCTGGCAATCATGAATTCCCCATCTTCTTTTTTGATGACTACGTGCATCAGGCCCAGGATCTCATACTCTCCATTTTTAAGGTTGCCAGCCCCAATTCCTCCAATTCCTTGGCCGGCAGTTGTTCGTCGAAATGTTCCCGTAACAACACTTTCCCTGAATAAGTCTTCAGGACTTCCGAAGGTACAATGAAATAGGGTCCCCAATTAAAAGACATGCTCATTCACCTCCTTTCCGACGTAAATTCAGCGGCTCTGATTACCTCAAGAATCCATAGCCTTCTTCCCCGTGCAGGCTTTCATCCATGCCCGCCAATTCATCTCCCTGCTCCATACGGAAGCCGATTATCTTGTTGATAACAAACAACAGCAGAAAAGTCAGTGCCCCGGCATACACCAGAGCCACCCCGACCCCCAGGGCCTGGATGCCAAACTGATTCCAAGCTGTCCAGATCCCCCCGGCCTTTTGGGCTGCCTCAACCATCCAGCTGGGACGGATAAAAAAGGAAAGTAGAAGCACCCCCAGCGCACTTCCGACCCCATGAACCCCGAAGACGTCCAAGGTATCGTCATAGCCAAGTTTATACTTCAGGAGAATAGCGCAATAACAAACCATAGCCGAAAGGGACCCGAGGATAAGTGCCCCGACCGGTTGAACCACCCCGGCCGCCGGGGTGATGGCCACCAAACCGGCCAATATGCCGGTGGCAAAACCCAGAGAAGTCGTCTTTTTTAAATGAATCCCTTCTATCAATACCCAGGTCAAAGAACCGGAAGCGGCCGAGAGTTGGGTCATAGTCAAGGCCCGGGCCGTATCCAGTCCGCTGGAAATGGTGCAGCCGGCATTGAAACCAAACCAGCCCACCCACAACAGACCGGCCCCGGTCAGGGTCATGACCAGATTGTTGGGTTGGATGGCTATCTTAGGATAGCCATGTCGGGAACCAAGATATAAAGCGGCCACCAGGGCACTGACCCCGGCGGAGACATGAATGACCATACCGCCGGCCAGATCGATCAGTCCCCGTGCCCCGGCTTGAAAAAGAAATCCATCTTCGGCCCAGACCCAGTGGCATAACGGGCAGTAAATCAATAAAAACCACAGGGTGATAAAAACGGTGTAACTCCAAAAGCGCACCCGTTCGGCAAAGGCCCCGGCAATCAGGGCCGGGGTGATGATGGCGAATTTTCCCTGGAACATGGCCAGCACGTATTCAGGCACCCCGGCCTTGTGAATGGTATCATCAATTCCACTCAGGAAAAAATAGTTTCCGTTCCAGCCGATCCATCCCCCAAGCGCGTTTTTCCCAAAGGCCAAAGAATATCCGCAGACCGCCCACAGGACGCCGATAACGGCCATGGCCACAAAACTGTGCATCATGGTGCTCAGCACGTTTTTGGTTCGCACCAGCCCCCCGTAGAACATGGCCAGGCCGGGAACCATCAACAGGACCAGCGCGGTGGAAATCAGCATCCAGGCCGTGGTACCGGTATCCACCGTTGGGGTTTCAGCGGCCCAGACCACCTGCTCCAAAAAAGTAAAAACCAGACAAATGCAAACCGCCAGACCTTTCCTAAAGTTCATATCAGCCCCTCTATCGATTATTTTTTTGCAACTATCGAGAGGCTTTTGCAAAAAAACGGCCAGGGCTGCCTGATTATTTATTTCAGTTTAAAATCTGTCAGTTAACGAATAAGAATCGACAAACCTCCTCCAATTAATTACATTTTTGTCATTTTTTTTAAATTATAAATACTTTTTTGTAATTACGTCTTCGCGCGTTCCAGGTTAACGGTTAAGGCAACCCGTTTTACGCAATTCGTAACCATGAAATTTCCAATAGAGGAGAAAAGTCTTTCTCCTGACTTCTGACTCCTGGATTCTGAATCCATGTTTATTTAAAGATTATATCGCTTCTTTCCCTTGTTCCCCGGTCCGGATGCGAATGACTTCCTCCACCGGAAGAACGAATATCTTTCCATCACCGATCTTTCCGGTCCGGGCCGATTCCTGGATGGTCTTGAGAACCTGACGAACCTGGGTATCATCCAGAACCAGTTCCAATTTGACTTTGGGAATAAAATCTATGACGTATTCGGCCCCACGGTAAATCTCGGTATGCCCCTTCTGACGTCCGAATCCTTTGACTTCGGTGATGGTCATTCCCTTGATATCGATTTTTTGCAAAGCATCTTTGATCTCATCCAACTTAAAAGGTTTGACTATTGCTTCGATCTTTTTCATAGGGTACCTCCTACAACGTATAGCCCACTTCGCTATGTTGACTGAGATCCAAACCGGCTTGCTCGTCTTCATGCTCCACCCGAAGGCCCATCGTCCAATCCAGAACTTTAAGGATGATCAAGGTCACCACAAAGGAATATACCAGGGTCACGCCCACGGCTATGGCTTGTATGCCTAATTGGGAGGGGTT
>CAWBOS010000008.1:0-3263 GCA_963790475.1 uncultured delta proteobacterium
TCGCCGTCTCATCCGAGGTGTCTAAAGCCGGATACGACTCTAAGAAAAGGTCTCAGAGGTGTTTTTTGGAAAGCCACAATCCCCGATAGCCGATATAAACAAGGCCATCCCCCCTTTTAACCAGAACTCTTTCTCAAAACCAACTCAGTTCTTACCCGTCTCATTACCACCACCTTACAAATCAATATGGGCTTGCTGTGCAATCAGGCCTGCCGCCACTGCCATCTCGAGGCCGGCCCTCATCGTTCGGAGTTAATGACCGCTGAGATCATTCACGAGACGGCAGTTTTCGCCCGAAAGGGAAATTTTCAGATCGTCGATATCACCGGTGGAGCACCGGAGTTAAATCCCCACCTGCCCCTTTTAATTAAAGAAATCTCTTTATCAATTCCCCGGATAATGCTCCGCTCCAATCTGACGGCCTTAACCGACGGAAGCCGGGATTCCTTGATTCCCCTGTTAAAAGATTACCGGGTAGCCCTCATCGCCTCTTTGCCCTCTTTGAACGGCACTCTAACCGATGCCCAGCGGGGGCCGGGAATTTTTCGAAAATCAATCGGAGTGTTACAATCCCTGAATGCCATGGGATACGGTCAGGAGGGATCAGACCTGGAACTGAATCTGGTTGTCAATCCGGCAGGGATGGATCTTCCTTCCCTCAGGATGAAACTGAAAAGCGTTTTCGCACCGATCTGAAAAAGGAATGGGGTGTGGATTTCAATCATCTATACACCTTTGCCAATGTCCCTCTGGGCCGATTTCTTCAGGGACTCGTTCAATCCGACACCTTGGAATCTTATCGACAAAAGCTGGTCAGGTCCTTCAATCCGGCCGTCCTGGTCGGAGTTATGTGCCGATCCACGGTATCTGTTTCCTGGGATGGTTATCTTTTCGATTGTGATTTCAATTTAGCCCAGAGTCTGTTTATGGGAGGCCGGAAAACCCACATCTCCGAACTAAGCGGGTCCCCCCGACCCGGGTCAGTCTATCACCGTTTCCGACCATTGTTATGCCTGCACAGCCGGAGCTGGGTTCACCTGAGCGGGGGCGATTTGTCCCTGAGGTACAGGACATCATAGCTAAAGGCGGTTAAATCCTTGATCCCGTTTTCCGCAAATTCGGACCGATTGATTCTTTTTACCCGGTATCCGGTGGCCGGCGAGGTCAAAACCCGCCTTATCCCGGCCCTGGGCCCAGGAAGGTTCCTGTGAACTGCACCGGAAGATGACAGAACATACCGCACATCAGCTCAGGATTTTTTCCGCTGCCTGTCCTGAAGTTTTTGAGGTCCGTTATGAGGGAGGCCACGAGGACCTCATGAAACAATGGTTGGGATCGAATCTGTTTTTTGCTTCCCAGGGCAATGGCGATCTGGGCCTCCGCCTGGAGCGGGCCTTTCAAGAGGCCTTTCAATCTGGAGCCAAGCGGGTGGTTATCGTCGGGTCCGATTGTCCGGGCCTGACACCGGGAAATATTGCGACAGGCCTTTGATGGCCTTGTTGACCACGATTCTGGTCATTGGTCCGGCTCGGGACGGAGGATATTACCTCATTGGATTAAACCGCTGTCTACTCCCGCTTTTTGTCGATATTCCCTGGGGAACAGAAGAAGTCTTCAACCGGAACCGCGAGACAGCCCAGAGGTTGGGCCTGAACCAGTTCCTATTAGAACCTCTTGATGATATTGATCGTCCCCAGGACCTGCCTGTCTGGGAAAAATTCACCGGACTTCCATTGGAAACCGCGGTCAACCCCAGTCTCTCCATCATCATTCCGAGCCTTAACGAAGCGGCCCGGTTATCTACCACACTATCCCGAATCCCCAAGACACCGGGGATGGAAGTCATCCTGGTCGATGGAGGGAGTATCGATAATAGCCGGGAGTCAGCTTTTTCTGCCGGAATAAGAGTCTTGGACTCCCCGAGAGGAAGGGCCCGGCAGATGAATGCCGGGGCCTGGGAGGCCAAAGGAGAATTCCTCCTTTTCCTCCATGCCGACACCCTCCTGCCTGATGGGTTTGCCGATTATATCTCCGCTATCCTCTCCAGGCCAGGGGTCTCCGCCGGGGCTTTCCAACTCAGATTCTATCCACCCTTGGCTGGTCTGCAGGTCATTGAAAAACTGGCTAATTGGCGCGCCAGGACCTTACAATGGCCGTATGGAGACCAGGCGATATTTCTCCGGGCCGACCGGTTCCGAGCACTGGATGGTTTTGCTGATATTCCAATCCTGGAAGATCTGGATCTGATTCGTCGCTTAAGACACCAGGGAAGTATTGCCATCGCCCCGGTTCCGGTCATCGCTTCATCCCGAAGGTGGCAGCGATATGGGGTCTGGCGAACCAGTCTGATAAATCAATTTATCTTAGCCGGCTACTTAGCGGGAATATCTCCCAACCGCTTGGCCCGATGGTATCAAAAAAAGGGCGGTAAGAATAATCGCCATTGAGAAACCAATTGCTTTTATTTCCTTACCATTGCTATAATATTATCACTTTAATAAAACGATTAAGGGGGATATATGCCGCCGGTCAAAATTTACACCTTGAGTACCTGCAGCCATTGTAAACACACCAAACAATTTCTTGACGAGTTGGGAGTCCCCTATGACTTTATTGACGTGGATCAGCTTCAAGGGCAGGAACGGGCCGACATGATTGAAGAGGTAAAAAAATATAACCCCAACTGCTCCTTCCCTACCATCCTCATCGGTGGCAAGTGTATCGTCGGTTTTAAAGAAGATGAAATCAAAGGAGCCCTCGGGTTATGAATGAAAATGAACTGTATGAATTGTTAAAGAAAGCCCAGGAACCAAAAGGTTATTTCTTTAACAAAGACCGGGACAGGGTCAACGACCTGCTCAGGGGCCTGCTTCTTAATAAGGAACGGTATGGCTATATGTGCTGCCCCTGTCGTCTGGCCTCCGGAGTCCGGTCGCTCGACCAGGACATCATTTGCCCCTGTGTTTACCGGACTCAGGATGTGGCGGATTACGGAAGTTGTTATTGTAACCTCTATGTCTCCAAGGCCTGGAATGAGTCCGAAGGTCCTCATCCTTATGTCCCGGAACGGCGACCCCTGACCAAGATACCCTACTAAGGGAGCACCGGACCTTTCCTTTTTTCAGAGTATTAAACGGAAACTTCCCGGCCCCTCTTTACAATTATTTTCATCATGATTAGTATCTATAAGTATCATTGTCGATGGATTCCTGAAAAAAGGAAATAGTTTCTTTATTATCTTTGACTTAGATCAAGGAATTTTG
>CAWBOS010000009.1:0-7959 GCA_963790475.1 uncultured delta proteobacterium
ACAGCCAATTTGATTGAAACCATAAGGAAAGACAGGCGTTTTCGAGGGGTCCATTTGATGCTGCAAGGAGCTGAAGAACAGATTGGGGAGTTAATTTAGATTGGGGAGTTTTTAGTTCGGAGTATTTAGTTCGGAGGAAGAAGTTTTGAATTATAATGGAAATAATTTAACTCCGAACTCAGAACTCAGAACTCAGAACTCCGAACTATTCACTCCCTAACTCATGATTCAAAACCAAAATGATTAACTATTAATATATGAACCCGACCAACTCAAAAGTCCTCATACTCGGCGGCGGCGTAGCCGGTATAACAACGTCCCTGGCCCTGAGCCGCTTGAATATATCGGTGACCCTGATAGAAAAATCTGCCGTGTTGGGCGGTATGGTCCGGAATTTTTGCTGTAAGGCTGGCGAGGCCTGCCAGCAATGCGGCGTTTGCCTGTTAAATGATTCTTTGCAGGCCTTGAATAACGATTCGAATATTGAAGTCCTTTTACAAACCGAAGTGATTGACCTGACCTTGAAGCCGACGAAATTTCTCTATACCTATAGCCGCCCTGGAGGGGGTGGCGAGGGGAGGGCCAAGGTCCTTCTTCTGGCAACTGGTTTTACCCCCTTCAGGGCAGAAGACAAACCCCAGTATCGGTTCGGAATACTTCCGAATGTAGTGACCGGTTTGGATCTGGAACGACAATTTCAGAACACCGGTATGGTTTTCAGGCCTTCCGATCATGCCCTTCCCGCCTCTGTGGTCTTTATCCAATGTGTCGGCAGCAGGGATCTTCACTTGAATCACCCCTTTTGTTCTCAAGTCTGTTGTGCCTATGCCCTGCGGATGGCCAATCTCATCAAACACAAAAATCCACAAACCGAAGTAACAATTTTCTATATGGATATCCAGACCTTCGGCAAAGATTTTTCCCTTTTTATGGAACGTAGCAAAAAACAAATCCGTTTTATCAGGGCCATTCCCGGTGAAATTCAAAAGGCGGAAAATGATCGGGTTCTGTTGACCTTCCAGGACAGTGACGGTTCTCCCAGCCGGAAGCAGGCCTTTGATCTGGCCATACTTTCCGTCGGTATAATGCCCGGAGCGGATCATGAGTTTTTCAAAGAAAAACTGGGATTGCATTTAAATGCCGACGGTTTTTTGGAAAGAGGAAATGAAGCCCTTTATTCTGATAATGGTATTTTCCTGGCCGGAACCGTCCGGGGTCCAAAAGGCATTGCCCAGAGTATTAGCGAAGCCTACCGGACGGCGGAAGAAATTGCGGTTTATCTAAAAACAAGGCCCAGAGGATGATACCTCAAGAAGAATTCAGGAAAATACCCCGAGTGCTTATTTGGGGCAAGGACCTTGCGGCCGGGGAAACGGCTTCCCGTCTTAAATCGTTAGGCTATGAAGTCATAACGGTGAATCCGGATAACCAAATCCAGGTGCTTGACATTAAAGGGTTTGCCGGGGACTTCCAGGTGTCCCTTAGGCAAACCATCTCTCCTTTGGACAAAGAGGAGAAGAAAGAGAATTTGGAAAGAAGGTGGACTGAGAATGTCGGGGCGATTGTATTTGCGCCGGAGCTGGTTTCCGAGGGAAATTATTCCTCCTATCGGTTAACCCCTTCTTCACAGATTATTACTTTAGAAGAACTGACTGCGATTCTATTTCCGGTTTCTCAAAATCCTCTGATTTCCCCTCCCTCTTTAACCAGGGAGAATGAGAGTGGGGGTGAAAAGGGAATAAGAGAAATTGAGCGTCTTAAGTCTGATTCTTATGTCGCCTTTCTGGTAGGGCTAAGTAGTGAAGGCAATGTCCCGGACATGGAAAAGGCCTTGTCGGCAGCCCTATTGATTCGAGAGAAATATCAATTTCAAGTCTCCCTGTTTTGCCGCCAGGTCAAGGTGGCCGGAGAAGGGATGGAAAGACTCTATCAAGCCTGCCGGGATGAGGGGGTTTTGTTTTTTAAGTTTGATCAAGAAGGTCCGGCATTGTTAAAAACGGGAGATGAGGTTGTGCTTCAATTTGAGGACCCCGTTTTGAAGCTGCCCTTTGAATTGACCCCTGATCTTCTGATAGTTGATTCCCGGCATTCGCTGCCTTCAGAGGTCCGGGAAACTGCTTTGTTGTCCGGAATAGGGATGGACAAAAGCTGTTTTCTTCAGCCGGCCAATGTTCATCTCCTACCCCAGGCCTCTCAGCGGGAAGGTATATTTATCGCCGGTCCGGGTAAAGGCCCGCTGCTTCCTCAAACAGGTATGGAGGAGGGCGGGGCCGCGGCCCTTTCGGTCCATCATTTTTTCCAAAGCCGGATTTCCGAACCGATGAACCTAGACATTACCGTAGATAAAGGGCTTTGCACCCTTTGCCTGACCTGTCTGCGGTATTGCCCCCACCAGGCCATCGGCTGGGCCCACCGGATTTTTATTCACCCCCTGGCCTGCCGGCGCTGCGGTATCTGTGCCAGTGAATGCCCAATGGACGCCATCCAGATTGACGGTTATTCGGATGAGGAGGTCAGGACCAAACTCGAGATCATTCGAGAAAGATGGGCTCAAGCGGAATCCGGTCAACCCAGGATAGTCATCTTTGGCTGCCAACGTTCGGCCGGGGTGGCCTGGGAGGAAGTTCAAGGCCTGCGCCTGCAGGCCCGCAGGGGCAGGAGGTTCAAGGTTCAAGGCTCAAATATCAACGTTCAAAATGATGTAGAATTTATTTCATTGCCCTGTGCCGGAAAGGTGGATCCGGATTATCTGTTGGGAGCCTTGACCATGGGCGCTGAGGGGGTAATGGTTTTGGCCTGTCCTGAAGAAAACTGCCGCTCCATACACGGAAATACCTATGCCCGGGAGCGTATCCGGGAGGCCCGAAATTATATTGAAGAGGCCGGGCTTCTACCGGAACAGATCCGTTTTGAATATCTTTCGAGCAATATGGAATGGCGTTTAATCGAAATAATTGATAATTTCTTAAAGCAATTAGCTGTCACTTAAAAGTGCTTCGGGCAATTGGCATTATTGTAGGGGCCGGTTTTAAACCGGCCCTAAATGAAGAAAGAAAAAATAAACGGACGGGTTTGAAATCTGTCCGCACATAAGGCATCTAGAGACCTTCGAATATGGATCCCATTGATCTCAAAAAATTAGATCCCGATTTCAAAAATCGGGTGGCCCGGGAATTAGGTGGGAAACAGATAAAAAAATGTTTTTCCTGCGGGGTCTGTTCGGCCCGTTGTCCGATTGAAAAAATAGAACCGGAATATAACCCCAGAAGAATTATCCGTATGATCCTGCTGGGGATGGAGGAAGAACTGCTCCAAGAAGAATTTCTCTGGCACTGTTCAACCTGTTATACCTGCCAGGAAAGCTGCCCCCAGCAGGTTGATTTCACGGAAGTTGTATTTGCCTTGCGCAATATGGCCGTTCGCCAGGGACTGGCTCCTCCGGGCATGGGGGCAGCTCGAAACCTGCTTGGCCGACAAGGGCGGATGTATGAGGTGGGGGAATTTGAAAATGAAAAACGGAAGGAAATGGGATTGCCGGAAATTAAAGGGAATTTTAAAGATATCCAAAAGATTTTGAGATAAGAAAAAACACCATGAAATATGCCTTCTTTTTAGGATGTACGGTTCCGGTTCGCAACCTGAACTATGAGCTATCCGCGCGGTGGGTGGCCCAGGAATTGGAATTGGAACTGGTTGATCTCGAAGATTTCCAATGCTGTGGATTTCCCTTAAGATCGATCAATAATCTTGATTCCCTGGTGGTCGCCGCCCGCAACCTGGCTTTGGCTGAACAAGCGGATCTGCCGGTTTGCACCTTATGCAGTGCCTGTGGCGGATTTTTAAGCGAGGCCAATCACCTGCTTCAACAGCGGAGCGATTTAAAAACTCAGGTCAATGACCGATTGAAGGATTCAGGGTTAGAATATAAGGGAACAACCTCGGTCAAACATTTCATTCGTATCCTCTATGAAGAGATAGGAATTGAAAAAATACGGGGAAAAATCATTCGTCCGCTTTCCGGGTTTACCTTCGCCCCTCACTATGGCTGTCATTATATCAAACCGTCCCGGACCGCCGGCGGGATTGATCCGGTGGAGAATCCTAAATCATTGAGCGAATTGATCGAAGTCACCGGGGCTAAGGCCCTTCGTTATGAAACCCTGCTGGATTGCTGCGGGGGGAGTGTCCTGGGGGTCAAAGAGGATCTGGCCAATACACTGGCCGGGAACAAACTCTCCGAAGTGGACCGGTTGGGAGGTAACGGGCTGGTCTTGATCTGCCCCTTCTGTAATGTAATGTTTGAAGGACAGCAAAAAAAGATAGAAAAAAAACTTGAACAAAAATTGAAGGTGCCTGTTCTGTACTACCCCCAGCTTTTGGGTTTGGCCCTGGGGGCCTCCCCGGAGGCCTTGGGATTTAAATTGAATCGAATCAAGGATAAAGAATTCTTAAACCGTTTTGAGGGGAGGGTCTGATTATGGAAATGGAAGGTTACTTTTTCCCGGATGATTTGTGGTATGATAAAAATCATTTTTGGGCGCGGATCGAGGGCGATCACTTGGTGATGGGTACCACCGACTTTGCTCAACGGCTGGCCGGCGATATCGGCTACGTGGAACTGCCGGAAGAAGGGCGGAAAGTCCAGCAGGGCAAGCCCTTCGGTTCGATTGAATCCGGGAAATGGGTGGGGAGGATCTATGCGGTATTTTCCGGAGAGGTGATCGCAGTCAATGAAGCCCTGGAAGATCAACCGGAACTCATCAATGCCTCTCCCTATGACGAGGGCTGGAATCTGTAAGATCGCTCCCGAGAATCTGGAAGGGGAAAAACAAAATCTGATGACCGCCGCGGACCTTAAACCGTTTATAGAGGCCGAGATACTCCGGGTGAAAGAGTTGATGAACAAGTAAAAGCAAGTACACGGTAGAAGGTATAAGGTTTACGGTATAAGGTTCAGAACCAAAAGGAAAAACTTCTCCCTAAAATCTTACACCTTAAACCTCGCACCTCAAACCTTAAACCATTTTGAGGGGAAGGAGTCTTACATGGAGTATGTTGAAGAATTAAAAACCATCGTCGGTGGAGAAAATGTCCATACCGGAATGATTGATCGAATCGGTTTTTCCAGGGACATGTCGGTTCATGAAGGTCTTCCTGATGTGATTGTTTTTGCCCAGACTTCGGATCAGGTCAGCCGGATTGTCAAAATTGCTGCCGCCCTAAACATCCCGGTTGTCGCCCGTGGGGCAGGCACCAGTGTGACCGGAGCGGTGTTGCCGGCCAAGGGAGGCATCCTGCTGGATCTTTCCCGGATGAATCAGGTCCTGGAACTCAATAAAAACGATGGGTATGTTATTGTCGAACCGGGGATAATCTGCAATGCCTTGAACGCCCGGTTGGAACCGACCCATTTTTTCCCACCAGATCCGGGCAGCGCCCCGGCCTGCACCATCGGCGGTATGATCGCCTGTAATGCCAGCGGAGTTCGGGCGGTCAAGTACGGAACCACCAGGGATTATGTCAAGGGTCTGGAAGTGGTTTTGGCCGACGGTCAAGTGATCCATACCGGGACGCTGGCCCCTAAAAGTTCGGCCGGGTATGATCTGACTCGTCTATTTTGCACCTCTGAAGGCACGCTGGGGATAATCACTGCGGCCACCTTGAAGATTCTGCCCAAACCGGCCTACCTGGCCTTTGCCAAATTGCTCTTCCCTTCGGTCGATCAAGCCGGAGAAGCGGTGGTTAAGATTTTGACCTCAGGCATCCCCTTGTCCGCCTGTGAGATCCTGGACGAGGTTTCCATCGGAGTGGTCAAACAGGCCATGAAACTGGAAATCCCTCCCGAGGTCAAATGCCTTCTTTTTGTCGAGATCGACGGACACCGTCAAGCGATTTTGGATCAGATGAAGCAGATTGATGCCATCTGCAAAGAATTCGGGGGACTGGGGAATGAGTGGTCCGATGACCCGGCCAAACGCCTGATCATGTGGTCGGCCAGGCAGGGGCTGGTTCCTTCCCTGTCGCGAGTCAAGCCGGGTTACCGGCAGATTCCGATTGTCGAAGATTTTGGGGTGCCCATCAGCCAAATAAAGTCCATCATCCATGAAATTCAGAAAATCGGGCGGGAACATGACTCTCCTATCGCCACCTTCGGCCATATCGGGGACGGGAATCTCCATGCCGTGCTGATTATGGATGTGCGTAAATCCAAGGAATGGGAGACCCTGCGCCAGATCGGCCGAGATTTTCTGGCCCTGACCTTGAAATATAAAGGGACCCTGACCGCCGAACATGGACTGGGGATGGCCAAATCGCCATTTATCAAAGAAGAGCTGGGGGCATCCTTAGAAGTCATGAAGACCATAAAAAAGGCCTTAGATCCCCAAAATATCCTCAATCCGGGAAAACTGGGCTTTGAAGACAGCATCAGGGATATTTATGATAAGTCGGCTTACGCCCTTTTGATTGAAAAACCTGAAGCCTTTAAAAGTTTTGGGGAAAAGATTGACCATGAAATTATGGCCTGCATCTTGTGCGGGTTCTGCCGGGCGGGATGCCCCACCTATGCCCAAACCGGACTGGAAACCATGAATGCCCGGGGCAGGGTCCTGTTAGCCTTCGATTTGATGAGCGGCCGTCTGGAGCCCTCCGAAGAGATGGCCAAGCGACTGTATCAGTGCACCACTTGTCTCAATTGTAAATATACCTGTCCTTCCCGGGTAGAGGTGGCCGATGTGATGCAGGCGGCCCGTAAGAGATTGGCCGACAGCGGATTCCTGCCTCCGGTCTTTCAAAGCAGCAGTAAAAGCATCGCCCAATACGGCAATCCTTTCGGCGAACCCAGGGAGAAGCGAACCGATGTCTTTCCCGCCGGATTTAAAACAGGTGGTCAGGGGGCCGAGGTCCTGCTCTTTGCCGGATGTGTGGCTTCCTATCAGGACATCAACATGATTCCCAACCTGATGACCATATTGGACAAGGCCGGTATCTCCTATACGACTCTGGGACAAGAGGAGGATTGCTGCGGATATTTGAGCTATTTGATCGGGGCCGAAGAAGATTTTCAAACTTGTGTAAAAAACAACACCAAAAAATTCACCGACCTGGGGGTCAAGGAAATCGTCACCAGTTGCCCGGGGTGTTTTCGAACTCTTTCCAAATTGTATCCCCAATTCGGCGGAAATGCGGGGCTAAAGGTCCATCATGTGGTCACTTATCTGAATGACCTGATGAGCCAGGGGAAGATCTCCTTAAAAGAGAAGGGATCATTAACTGTGACCTACCATGACCCCTGCGATCTGGGGCGCCATATGCAGGTTTTTGAAGAGCCCAGGAATCTCCTGAAACAAATCCCCGGAGTGCAGCTAAATGAATTTAAGATGAATCGCCTTTTGGCCAAATGCTGCGGCAGCGGGGGAGGGGTCAAAGGTTTTGACAACCAGCTCAGTCAGGACATCGCCTACGACCGGGTCCTCCAGGCCCTGGAGGTTGGGGCCGAAGTAATCGTTTCCGCTTGCCCCTCCTGCAAGAGCAACCTGACCCAGGGGGCGGCCCGTCTGCGGAAGGAGAAAAAAGGAAAGATCAAGGTCAAAGACATTACTGAAATGATTGCTTCGGCCTTGGCCTAATAAAACAAGAATCCAGAATCCAGAGTCAGAATTCAGAAAGAAACCTTTATCAAAAAGGTATGAAGTCTTGTTGAGATGAACTCGCAAAAAGTTGCCGAAATCCGTATTAGTCATTCCGGTCCCGCATCAAGTGCCGGATAGACTCCAGCCGGAATCCAGTGATTTTAAGTAGTCTTTGATCTCCTGGACCCCGGTTTTTGCCCCCGGATTGAAACTTTCCGGGGCAGGCTTGGTGACGACTTTTTGCGAATCCATTTTATTGATATTTTTAACTCATGCCTCTTATTGAGAATGAATTGACTTAAAAATCCTTGAGGAAAAGGAGAATATA
>CAWBOS010000010.1:0-2018944 GCA_963790475.1 uncultured delta proteobacterium
GGCTCAAGGGCAAGCTCTTTGAAAAACTGCAAACCAGGGAGACTACCTACCTTGAATAATTTGGCCAGAGAATCCTAATGGAGTGAAAACCGGTAAACCGGAAAGTACGTTACCTAAAACAAATCGGCCTTGACCTTATCCCCCTCCTTTGATAGGATAAATAAGAACGTCAATTAATGACAGGGCGAAGGCCGGGAATGAACAGGAGTGAGGATATGGCAAACAAAAAGCGGGCCTTGATCAGTGTGACCGACAAGTCAGGGATCACCGAATTGGCTAAGGAGCTGGTGTCCCTGAGCTTTGAAATACTTTCTACCGGGGGAACGGCCAAGGCGTTGCAATCAGCCGGTATCCCCGTGACAGAAGTTTCAGCCTACACGGGCTTTCCGGAAATATTGGACGGCCGGGTCAAAACCCTTCAACCTAAAATTCATGGGGGACTTTTAGGCCGCCGGAACGACGCCAAACACCGGGAACAGATGGAATCACTGGGCATTGAACCCATTGATCTGTTGATCGTCAATCTTTATGCCTTTGAAAAAACCGTGGCTAAACCCGGATGTACCCTGGAAGAAGCCATCGAGAATATCGATATCGGGGGACCGGCCATGCTTCGGGCGGCCGCGAAAAATTTTCAGGATGTGACCGTCCTGACCGATCCGTCTGATTATCAAAAGGTCCTTGCGGAATTAAAAACCAACGGGAGAACTTCTCCGGCGACCCGGTTTTATCTGGCCAAGAAGGTCTATGCCCTGACCCATCACTATGATGGGGCCATTACCCGATATCTGGCGGATATAGCCTTGGAAAAGTAATAGAGAGCATACTGATTACCTATCGGTACCCACCCTGAAACCTATGGACCAAGAAAAGGTCCCGAGAGAACTTCAATAAAGAAAGTCAACATGAAAAAACTCCTGTTAATAAACCCGGTATCCCAAATAAGCGGGGGTCTTTTGAGTAGGTTTTCTACTTTCCAACCCTTGAGCTTAGCTTATATCGCAGCAGTCACTCCTCCCAACTGGGAGGTCAAAATAGCGGATGAGAACTTCGGGCAGTTACCATTAGAAGATGCCGATCTTGTAGGGATCACGGCCTTTACCAGCAATATCAACAGGGCCTATGACCTAGCCCAGATGTACCATAAAAAGAACATTAGAGTAGTCATCGGCGGTATACATGGCTCCATGCTTCCGGATGAAGTATTGAATTTTGCAGACGCCGTCGTTGTGGGGGAGGCCGAAGGTATATGGGAAAAAGTCATCGACGACTTTGAAAATAATCGCCTATGCGGTAAGTATTCCGGACCTCGACTGGATCTATCTCGTTTCAAAATAAAACCCCGCCGGGAATTAATGCGATCTGATTATCTATTTCAATCCGTTCAAACCTCCAGAGGGTGTCCGTTTAACTGCGATTTTTGCTCTGTGTCAAAATATCTTGGTCAGATGTACCGACAACGCAGACCCGAGGATGTCCTGGATGAACTCGAGGAGATAAAGGGGGAATACATATTCTTTTTGGATGACAATTTGGTGGGGTATACCGATGAGAGCAAAGACAGAGCCGTTGAATTGTTTGAGGGGATGATCCGGAGGGGGCTAAATAAAAAGTGGTGGATGCAGACATCCATCAACACGGCCGATGACGAAAAATTGTTGAAGCTGGCGGGACGATCGGGCTGCATGTTTGCTTTCATTGGACTTGAAAGCATCAGTGAAGAAAGCTTGAAGGCCATGAAGAAAGGGATAAATATAAAAATAGGAGTAGAAAACTACAGGAGGGTTATTAAGGCTTTTCACCGCAATGGAATCGGCGTGGTCGGGTCTTTTATCGTTGGCAACGACCATGAATCTCCGGCATACTATCGGAGGCTGGCCCGTTTTTTGGTAAGCGCAGGGGTAGACGTTCTTCAGATGACTATCCTCACTCCCCTTCCGGGAACGGCATTAATGGAAAGGATGCGAAATGAAAATCGGCTGCTTTATGAGAACTTTCCTGATGACTGGGTAAAATACCGATTGTCCTATGTAGTTCGAAAGACCGTTGGAGTTGACCCGGATACCATCTACATGGGCAATAACTATATCAAGCATCACATTTACTCTTTCCCCATGAACCAGTACCGCATGACGAAATCATTTCTCAGCATGAAAAACATTATCAATTTTTATGCTGTCTACAGGTTCAACCAGGCCCTGAAAAGAGGATGGAAAGGTTCCCACTATTACAATAAATATTCCACTAACCTGCAATCGGATTCTAAGTGTTGTCTGTAACTATTCAAACCATCAATCAAACCATCCTATAACAGGACATTCTGCCGAAGATAAGAACCCTATAACCCAGCAGGGGTGGTTGAATGGCAGTTCACGGTTTTATGGATGAGATTGAAAAAAAATATTTTTATTGACAAAACCTAAGAATAATCATTTAAATACAAAATCACCAAAAATTGAGATTAAGAAGAAAAGGACACCGTTTGAAACACCAAACTCAACTCAGTAAATCAACCGATTACCTGATGGAAGATCTTGAAGAATCCTTTCGTCTGGACCAAAAAACCGATCCCCTGGTTGTCGAAAAGCAGGCTCAATGGGCGGAGATACGAGGTTGGACCTGGGCTGCAACCCGGAATGCGTGTTGCCGACCTGGGCTGCGGTTCCGGGATAACGACCTCGATCCTGTATGGTCTGGTTCACCCCGGCGGGGAGGTGATCGGCCTGGACTTCGCCCCGAGCCGATATGAATTTGCTCTAAGTCATTATGCCGGTCCGGGAATCCGGTTTCTCTGTCGGGATGTGCGCGATCCCCTGGATGACCTGGGGACCTTTGATTTTCTATGGGTTCGCTTCCTGTTGGAATACTATCTTTCGACCAGCTACGAGATCGTAAAACATGTTTCAAAATATTTAAAGCCGGGGGGAACCCTGTGCCTGATCGACCTGGATCATAATTGTTTAAATCATTATGGACTTCCGGAAAGAATGGAGAGAAGCCTTACTGAATTAACCGTCCTTTCTCAGGAAAAGGCCGATTTTGATCCTTGGGCGGGAAGGAAATTATATTCTTTTCTTTATAATCTGGGATATGAAAATATTTCCGTGGATGTTTCGGCCCATCACTTGATCTACGGTCCTCTAAAGGAAACGGACGCCTTTAACTGGGAGAAAAAAGTCGAAGTGCTCCCTCAAAAATTAAAATATGACTTCAAGGAATATCAGGGGTCCCACAAAGAATTCTTGAAAGAATTCTCAGGGTATATCCGGGATCCCAGACGGTTCATTTATACCCCGGTCATTGCCTGCCGGGGGATTAAACCAACCTCCTAATAACCTTTTCCTTCCCCAAATTATTGTAAAAGTAGTGGTGGATAAATTTAAGGGTCCTGCAGGGAGAAACGATCTCCCGATCCCTTCCACATCCCCCATTACCACGGAGTCCCCGTGCTGTAAGACCCCTCCGGGATCATGGAAGCATGAATACCGCAAAGATAACCTTAATCTTTTTCTTCCGAATATATCTTGGCTAATTCATAAGCCGGTTGATATTACTGGTAAAAGAAGTAATTCCCACCAGATCGGCTTCTTCAAATTCAAAGGTAGTAAAATTCTCATCCTTTATTTTAACCTCCCAGTCCGTAGGGGCGAGGGTAGCTATATAAGGAAGGTTTAAAGGAGGGAGTGTTGAAAATTTGTTTAACAACCTGCCGCTTCTGCGGCCATGGGATTTAATAATTGAAGTTTCTTCACGTTTATGATGTTCTTTCTACATTTATTGGCGTTTGTTATTTGACTATTTCTGTTCTCTATTCTTCCCTTGACGGCCTTTTGAGTCCATAGTATGATTATTTATTAAAAAGTAAATACTTATCAGCAGATTGCCTGCCTATCTTTCATAAGGGCCTTTATGGACATAAAGAACCTCCAGTCCTTAGTTCAAAACCTCCCAGGGATTTCGGCCTGGGAGATTCGCAATTTTAGGAAGAAAAGTTATCAACGCTACCTTATTTTCGACCAGATCGAATCCCAAAGGGTGGTGGAAACAGAAAAATTTGTAGCCGTCCTCTATAAGGAATATGAATTTCAAGGGCAAAAATGCCTTGGTGAATCCACCGTTTCTCTCTCGGAAGGGGATAATATACGGGAGAAACTGACCCTGGGCATGGAAATGGCTGCCCTGGTGGCTAATCCGTTCTTCGAATTGCCTGGAAAGGGATTAGTATACGATCAGCCTCAAGGCATTGATCTCGAAGTCAGAGAGCGCCCCTTTTTCTACCTGGAACGCATCCAGGAGGATTTGGAAAAAATCCCCCAGGAAGGGATCAAACGAAGTTCGACGGAAATTTTTATTGAGGATAGAATATTCTTTCTGATAAACTCCAACGGCCTGGAACAGGAAGAAGAGGCGACAGAATTTCTGGTGGATTTTGTTTTATTAGCCGGGAAAGGCGCTTTGTTGGAGGGGGAAAGTCAGGGAATTAAGCAAGCCAGATTTTATAAGGATCTCGGTTTAGCCGAGATGGGGGACAAATATGCCCGATACACCAGAGAATCTCTGGAGGCCCGGCTTCCCAAGGGTGGAAGATATCCGGTCGTTTTTTCGGAAGAGGCCCTGGATACGTTATTTAATTATTTTTGCCTCCAGTCCTCAGGGGCGGCCCGTTTTCAGAACTGGTCTCAGTTAGAGGTTGGTCAGCCGGTAATCTCCGATTTGAAAGGGGAAGCCCTGGCCTTGTCCAGTAATCCGACCCTGCCTGGCGGTATCAAGACCCGGGCCTTTGACGACAACGGCCTGCCCCTTCACCGGGTTCAAGTCATCGATAATAACATCTTCCAAAAACGGATGAACACTAAACGATATGCCGATTATTTGCAGGAAGAAGCCACCGGTGATTTTTCCAACCGAGAGGTCGGCACAGGTTCAAGATCCTTTTTGGATCTTCTGGCAGAAGGTCCGTGTTATCATTTACTGCGGTTTTCCACCTTTGAACCCAATCCCATTACCGGAGCTTTTTCCGGTGAGATTCGAACCGGGTATTTCTTAAAGAATGGGCAAGAAATTCCGATAAAAGGAGGATCGGTTTCCGGACACATGCCTGAGGCCTTTAAACAAGCTTTTTTCTCCCGGGAATTGACCCGAAGAGAAGCCTATCTGGGACCAAAGGCGGTTAGAATTGAGAAGCTGGATATAGCCGGTACGTGATTTTTCAGTTTGGGAATATAACCATTTGGTAATTTTGGATTAGAAAATGGAAGAAACTCCTCTTTACAACAGTCGACTTCTGAAAAATTATGTGGAATATCTTCGAAAATTTTATCCCCACGTAGATCCCAATGATCTCCTGGAATATGCGGGGATCGACTATTCCGAGATCGAAGAAGGCGGGCAATGGTTAACCCAGAGGCAGATAGACCGCTTTCATGAGATGCTTAGTCAGCTTACCGACAATCCCAATATTTCCAGGGAGGTGGGCCGCTTCTCCGTCTCGGCCAGCGCCCTTGGACCACTGCGCAGATATGCCTTGGGGTTTTTAACCCCTTTAATGGGTTACCTCGTGGTAGGAAAATATGCCAATAAGGTTACCCAGGCGACCACCTATAAAGTCAAGAAATTAGGAAGACGAAAAGTCGAAATCCGAGTCGAATTAAAGGCCGAAGTAAAGGAAAACCCCTTTCAGTGTGAAAACCGTATGGGGATGTTAGAAGTTCTGGCCAAATTATTCACTAAAAAACTGGCCCATATGGATCATCCGGTCTGCGTCCATAAAGGGGGTAGTTTTTGCCAGTATTTCGTTTCCTGGGAAAAGACCCCTTCCTATGTCTGGAAATTGATCCAGTACTACGGTTTTTCTTTGAGCCTGCTCCTGGTTGTGGGGTCTTTTTTTGTTTGGCCTTTCTCATCCTGGATTTGGCTGCTTTTTATCGGTCTTCTTTTAAACCTGGGGATCATTCTCTTCGCGGAGTATGTAGAAAAAAAGGAGCTGGTCGATAACATAAACAAGGAAAGTGAAGCCTCCCAATTGTTACTCATTCAGGCCAACAGTCGTTATAACGAGGTCCTGCTAGTCAAAGAGATCGGCCAGACCCTTTCCATGATTCTGGATATCGACGTATCGCTCCGGTCCATCATGGAAGCCATGAGAAAACGGCTGGACTTTGACCGGGGAATGATCATGCTGGCCGACAAAGAAAGAACCCGGCTGACTTTTGTCACCGGTTACGGATATGATCAAGAAGATGAAGCCTATTTTAAAAAGCTCGAGTTCCGTCTGGATAATCCTCAATCCACGGGTTTGATAGTAGAATCATTTAAGAAGCAAGCCCCTTATATGATCAACAATACGGAGGATGTGGCCAAAAAAGTTTCCCCGAAAAGTTTGGAATTCCTTCGCCGGGCAGGTACCCAATCCTTTATCTGTGTACCTATTATCTTCAAGAAAGAATCACTCGGCGTTCTCCTGGTGGACAACCTGACTTCCAAAAGACCTTTAACCAAAGGAGATTTGAGCCTCTTGATGGGGATCGCCCCTCAGATTGCCATCAACCTAAATAATGCCGCATCCTATAAAAAAATACAAGAAAGCGAAGAACGGTTTCGATCCTTAAGTGAAAATACGCCGGACATTATCTATGCCTTGAATAGTGAAGGTTTTTTTTCCTATGTGAATCCGGCCATGGAAAGGATATTGGGTAATTCCCCATCGGAAGTTGTTGGAAAAAAATTCATCGATTTTGTCAAGGAAGGAGAATCTAACAAGTTTCAAGATCTCTTTGATCTGGTCTGGAAGGAAAAGAAAATTATTCCCGACACCCTGGGGACTTTTTTAACCAAAGACGGGAAAGAACGGATCTTCAGTGTCAGCGGAGGCCCAAATTTTGATTCTGAAGGGAATGTGGTTAGTTTGGTAGGTATTTTAAGAGATATTACCGACCAGACCTTTTTAGAAGCCCGACTTCGTCAAGCCAAGAAAATGGAGGCCATCGGTACCCTGGCCGGTGGGATTGCCCATGATTTTAATAACCTGCTTATGGGTATTCAGGGATATACTTCACTCATTCTCCTGAAGGTTAATGAAAAGCATCCTTTCTATGACAAACTGCTCGGTATCAACCAACAAGTTCAGAGCGGCGTGGACTTGACCCGGCAGTTACTGGGATTTGCCCGGGGCGGGAAGAATGAAGTAAAATCTGTGGATATAAACCAAATTCTCCTCCAGTCTTCGGAGATGTTCGGGAGGGCGAAAAAGGAAATTCGTGTTCGTCGCCGATTCCAGGAGGACCTCTGGCCCGTTGAGGTGGATCAGGGTCAGATCGAACA
Source organism: uncultured delta proteobacterium (assembly GCA_963790475.1). Classification (GTDB taxonomy): domain Bacteria; phylum Desulfobacterota; class RBG-13-43-22; order RBG-13-43-22; family RBG-13-43-22; genus RBG-13-43-22. The sequence continues at coordinate 7,321 of CAWBOS010000010.1, forward strand.
AGCCTTATTAAACCTGTATATGAATGCCTGGCAGGCCATGCCCGGAGGAGGGTCCATTTATTTGCAGACCGAGAACATTCTTTTTACTTCCTACGGTCCCTACCAGCTCAATCCCGGAATGTATGTGAAGATTTCCGTTACGGATACCGGAGACGGGATGGATGAAAGCATTATTGAAAGAATTTTTGAGCCTTTTTTTACCACCAAAGAGATGGGTCGGGGTACCGGTTTGGGGTTGGCCATGGTTTATGGAATTATCAAAAGTCACGGAGGAAGCATTTTTGCAAAGAGTCAAAAGGGTCAGGGAAGTACCTTTTCCATTTATCTTCCGGCATCGGATAAAAAAATGGTCGTAGAAGAAAAACTTAATGAAAGGGCGGTTTGTGGGGATGAGACTATCCTTTTAGTGGATGATGAGGAAGTGATCCTGACCGTTACCCGAGAAATCCTGGAGAACTTGGGATACCAGGTCTTATCAGCCAGTAATGGTCAAGACGCAATCTCTCTTTACCAACAAAAAAATAAAGAAATTTCTATCGTGATCTTAGATATGATTATGCCGGATCTCAAGGGGAGCCAGACCTATGATCAGCTTAAGGAGATTGATGCCGGGGTGAAAGTGCTCCTGTCCAGCGGGTACAGCATCGATGGGCAGGCCACCCAACTTATTGAAAAAGGGTGCAAGGCCTTTATCCAAAAACCCTATACGGTTTCGGAATTGTCACAGAAGGTGAGAGAAGTTTTGGAGATGCCTTAAGAAGATGTGATCAGTGACAAGTGACAGGTGACGAGGCAAGATAATTTCTCTTGATTATAAACTTAAAGCTTTCAGCTATGAGCTTTGACCTTTGAGCTATATTGAGGAAGGGCCATGGAACTGACCGTTCAAAAATTGGAAATCCCTGATGGGGCCAATATTATCTTTGGACAAACCCACTTCATCAAAACCGTGGAAGACCTCTATGAAATCCTCATCGGATCCGTTCCGGGGATAAAATTCGGACTGGCTTTTTGTGAGGCCTCGGGGGATTGCTTGATCCGAAGCTTGGGCAACGATCCGGATTTAGAGACCTCGGCGGTCAACAACGCCAGAAATATCGGGGCGGGACATACCTTCAATATCCTTCTCCGCCAGGCTTTTCCCATCAATGTTCTGAATGCCGTCAAAAGCTGCCCGGAGGTCTGCCAGATCTTTTGCGCCACGGCGAATCCGTCAGAAGTCATCCTGGCTCAGACCGATCTGGGCCGGGGGGTTCTGGGTGTAGTGGATGGCTTTTCTCCTCGGGGGGTGGAAAAAGAAGACGGTCGCCTCTGGAGAAAGGATATCCTTCGGAAGTTCGGTTATAAATTATGAAACCTTTACAGCCATAGATCGGTTATGACGAAAAAAAAGTTAATTGTCCCCCCTTTTCTTAACCTTGGAGACACCATCGGAATTGCTACTCCCGCCAGCCCTTATAAGTCCGAAGCCCTTGGGGAAGGCATTCATGTCTTGAAGCAATGGGGATTTCAGGTAACCTTGGACCGAAAAAGGATCGGTCGAAAAAGTTATCTCGCCGGTACGGACCGGGAACGGGCCGAGGAATTAATGGGGCTCTTTTCCGATCCGGGAATAAAAGCCATCCTCTGTTCCCGCGGCGGCTATGGCGCCATGCGGATTTTGGATTTTCTGGATTTTAAAAAAATAAAAGATCATCCCAAACTCTTTATGGGATTTAGTGATGTCACCGTGTTGTTGTTGGCCTTGTGGAAAAAAGCCGGGTTAATGGCTTTCCATGGTCCCATGGTGACCACGCTCCCTCAATTAACAGCTCCGGCATTGATTACGGTACAGACGACCTTATTGGGATTTTATCAAATTCAAATCCCCCTGGACGCCAATCGGGCTATTCGGCCGGGAAGCGCCCGGGGTATTTTGATGGGTGGAAATTTAACCCTGCTGACTCACTTGATAGGGACCGCCTACGAGCCGGTCTGGGACCAGGCCATTCTTTTTCTCGAGGACTGCGGAGAAGATCCCTACCGGGTAGATCGTCTTTTCGCCCACCTGCGATTAAGCGGCTGTCTGGAAAAGGTTTCCGCCATCCTTCTGGGTAAGATTACCGGGTCCAATAAGAAAGACCTTCCCCTGAGCCTGCTTAAAGAAATCCTAAATGATTTGAATATCCCGATCTGGGCTGGATTACCCATAGGCCACGGTTCCCGGAATATCCCCCTTCCGGTGGGGGCCCCGGCCTTCCTGGATGCTGAAAAGGCTTTGTTGTCAGTCGATTTGTGATGGACTGTTCAAAAGTCGCTGCAAGCCCGTTTTTGTCATTCCGGTCCCGCTAAGAGCGGGATAAACTCCAGTCGGAATCCATGAAGACGGAACCAGTCCCGGCTTTCACCAGGACGAGATCTGGACCCCGGTTTTCACCGGAGTGACGACCTTTTGCGATAGATACAGTCATTTAAAACTGAACATTCAAAGTTCAAAGCTTCAGGGCTTTTCCTTTTAACCTTATAGTATAGTAGCAAAACGGATTTTATTTGTGCTGCCATGCCTTCTTTTCCCAAAATTCATCAACTGATGCAGTCCGGAGTCGAAGGAGGGGTTTTCCCGGGGGCGGTTCTATTGGCGGCCCGGGGAGATGAAATACTTTTTCACCGGGCTTATGGCCATGCCTCGTTAATCCCTGAAAAACAATTCCTGCATTTGGACACCATTTTTGATCTGGCTTCTTTAACCAAGCCCTTATCCACCACCCTGGGAATCATGATCCTTATGGAAAAAGGTCTTTTATCCCCGGACCAACCCTTGGAATTTTGGTCAGAAAGAAACCATTTTCCGGAACAAAAAAAAATTACCATTCGCCAACTTTTGGCACACTCGGCCGGATTCCCAGCTTACCAACCCTATTATTCCGATCTAATTCATCAATCGGGAAATAAAAAAGCGATACTCCGTGATTGGGTTATTAAGGAACCTTTATTGTATCCGCCAGGCAGCCAAACCGTCTATAGCGACCTGGGTTTCATCGTCCTGGAATGGATTTTTGAGGAAACGGCCGGTGAGGAGCTGGATACCTGGACTCGAAAAAACATTTATCAGCCTCTGGGGCTTCCCTATTTAGGATTCAGGCCTATTACCCTTTTCGGTGTTTCCGACCCGGAAACCTATGCCGCAACCGAAGACTGTCCATGGCGTAAAAAAATACTTCGGGGAGAAGTTCATGACGACAACGCCTATGCGGTCGGTGGGGTTTCCGGACAGGCCGGGCTGTTTGGAACAGCCTCTGAGATCTATCGAATCTTGCGGTCCTTAAAAAGGGCCTACGACCGGCCCGATGCCCAAAACTTTTTTGACGGGAGCTTGGTTCGACTCTTTTGGGAAAAACAGAAGTGTCCCCAGGGAACTACCAGGGCCCTTGGCTTTGACACGCCAACAGAGAAGGAATCCAGTGCCGGAAGGTTCTTCTCTTCAAGAAGTGTAGGACACCTGGGATTTACCGGAACTTCATTTTGGCTGGATCTGGAAAAAGACCTTTTGGTCGTGTTACTAACTAACCGCATCCATCCTACCCGGGCCAATGAAAAAATTAAATTCTTCAGACCACTCATCCACGATCTCGTTTTCCAAGAAATAATCGCTCCATAAAAAGGCATCCAATAGATTGCTCCGGAAAATTCCGGATTGGGTCGGGGGCCGGTGCCGGGGCCTGGATTCCGGCCTTTCCGGAATGAAGAAAAAATATTTTCAAATTCCAAGGAGAACATCAAGGGACCTTCCGGAAACGTTTTGACTTTATCTCTCATTTTGGTTAGAGTGGGCTTTGTTATTTTTTGAGGCTATCGAAGAGACCATTGAAAAACATCCCCTTTTGTCCAATCTCTACGTCAGACTCAAATTTTAATCCTCGAAATACTAAATGTATTCCTGCGGTTAAAATTTTTGTCTTCCTTGACCTTGAACAAAATTGAATATTTTTCAAAGCTCTCCGAAGGTCGTTGTTGGTTAAAGGATTAATATGATTCCTATAATGGAACCCTGGATCGATCATCAGGAGATCGACCTGGTCATGGATTGTTTAAAAAGCGGCTGGATTTCCTCCCAGGGAAAATATATCGCCCAATTTGAGGAAGCCTTTTCCGGCTTTTGCGGCACCCGATTTGGTGTGGCCACTTCTAATGGAACCACGGCCCTGCATCTGGCTTTGCTAACCCTGGGCATCGGCCCCGGTGATGAAGTGATCGTCCCGGCTTTAAGCTTTATTGCCACCGCCAATGTGGTGGTTTATACCGGAGCCAGGCCTGTTTTTACCGATGTGGATGAAAAGACCTGGAACATAAATCCCTCTTTGCTGAGGTCTGTGATTACCGACCGGACCAAGGCCATTATCCCGGTCCATCTCTATGGACACCCGGCTGATATGGATCCGATTTTGAAACTGGCTGAGGAATACCATTTATGGGTCATTGAGGATGCGGCCGAGGCCCACGGGGCTGAATATAAAGGGAAAAAAGTAGGTTCGCTGGGCCACATGGGATGTTTCAGTTTTTATGGAAATAAAATCATCTCCACCGGTGAAGGCGGGATGATCGTTACCGATAACCCGGAGTGGGTGGAAAAAGCCCGAATTCTTCGTGACCATGGGATGTCCAAAGAAAAAAAATATTGGCATCCGGTCCTGGGGTATAATTTTCGAATGACCAATATTCAAGCCGCAATCGGTTTGGGGCAAATGACAAAACTGAAGCGATTGATTGAAATAAAGAGAGAAATAGCCGAGCGTTACACTCTGGGCCTTAAAAAAAATACCGGTCTCGTTCTGCCGGCTGAAGCGGAATGGGCCAAGTCAGTCTCCTGGCTTTATAGTATTTTGTTAAAACAGGAAACGCAAAAAAATCGAGATGATCTGATCACCTTTCTTGCCCAAGCCCAGGTGGAAAGCCGTCCTGTTTTTTACCCTATGCCCTGCATGCCTCCCTACCGGGGGTGCGGGACTTACCCTGTAGCTTCTCAGATTTCAAAAGGGGGGATTTCTCTTCCCTCGGGTTATAATCTGACCGGCCCGGAACAGGACCAGGTCATAGAATTGATCCAAAAGTTTCTGTATAGATAAAGGAAGCGGACCATCGAACTTTCTGTTGTTTTGCCGACCTATAATGAAAAAGAAAACATTGGAGACTTGATTCAAACGATTTTGGATGTTTTATCCCCCTTGCCGATCAAAGCCCAAATTATTGTGGTGGATGATAACAGCCCCGATGGAACGGCAGAAGTGGTCCGGAAAAGATTTTCTTCGCAACCGGATGTCCTTCTAATCGTAAGAAAAGAAGAACGGGGTTTGGCTACAGCCGTAGCCAAGGGGATAGAACAGTCCCGAGCCGATATCATCGCTGTGATGGATACGGATTTCAACCACCAGCCTAAAGACCTTACCAAGCTCCTGGAACAAATCCCGGAAGCGGATATGGTTATCGGCTCCCGCTACATTTCCGGGGGAGGAATGAAGACCTCCCGCATACGTTACCTGGGAAGCTGGGTATTTAATATTTTTATTCGTCTGGTTTTGGGATCCCCGGTAAAAGATAACCTGAGCGGCTTCTTAGTCCTGAAAAGAAAGGTGGTTAGCCGGCTGAATAACCCCACGATTTTTTACGGCTATGGCGATTACTGCATTCGCCTGATCCATTTTGCCCGCAAAGCCGGCTTTGTCATCCGGGAGGTTCCGGTGATCTATGAGTTCCGCAAGGGCGGTGAAAGCAAGACGGACTTTGTTAAGTATGTGGTGAGTTACGCCAAGGCCACCCTGGCCTTGCGGTTTGGAAACTGAAAATGTTCAGTATTAAAACTGGGTGATTTAATTAAAAGAGAGGACAGACTATCTCATGGCGAAAACGGTTAATAAACGAGCCTTAATTACCGGGATAACCGGACAGGATGGGGCCTATTTAGCCCGGTTCTTGTTGGGAAAAGGGTATCAGGTTTTCGGGACCTTCCGCAGACTCTCCACTCCCAATTTCTGGCGGATTCAGTATCTGGATATTTTTGAAAAAATCAACTTGATTCCGGTGGAATTGATTGATACGGCCTCCCTAACCGAAGCAATTATAAGTTCAAAGCCTGATGAAGTTTATAATCTGGCTGCTCAAAGTTTTGTCGGCGCCTCCTTCGAAGAACCCATAGGGACGGCCAATGTCTCGGGTTTGGCCGTGCCTCGCATCCTGGAGGTGATCCGGCAGGTGAATCCCAAGATCAAATTTTATCAGGCCTCCACCAGTGAACTCTATGGAAATCACGGGCAGAAGCTGCTCAATGAAACCTCTCCCTTTTGTCCGGCCAGCCCTTATGCCGCTGCCAAAATATACGGCTACTGGATCACCAAGATTTATCGGGAAGGGTATGGGATTTTTGCCGTCAACGGTATTTTATTCAATCATGAATCCCCGTTGCGGGGTCTGGAGTTTGTGACGCGAAAGATCACCAATACGGTGGCCAAGATTGCTATAGGGCTGGAAAAAGAGCTGCATCTGGGAAACCTGTCGGCCAAAAGGGATTGGGGGTATGCCCGGGATTATGTCCAATCCATGTGGATGATGCTGCAACATTCCAAACCCGATGATTATGTGATAGCCACCAATGAATCTCATTCGGTGGAAGAATTTGTCCAAGAGGCCTTTGATGTGGTCGGCCTCAATTGGAAAAAATATGTCAAAAAAGATAAACGCTTTTTGCGGCCGATCGATGTTAGTCTGCTGCATGGAGATTATTCCAAGGCTCGAAAACAATTAGGATGGAAACCGGAAGTGCGTTTTAAAGCCTTGGTCCGGATTATGGTGGAAGAAGACCTGCGGCGCTGGCAGCGATGGCAAAAAGGGGAAATTTTCCCCTGGGACGCCCTCAATTATCCCAATGAGATGAATTTGTTGACCCGGGCCATGAGGATGTAAGCGCTGTCATGATCAGGGTGTCGGTAGTCCTTCCAACGTTCAACGAGGCTGGGAATATCGGCTTCATGATCGATGCCCTCTTGGCCAGACTGCCAGGACCCAGTGAAATCATAGTGGTCGATGATGATTCTCCGGACTTGACCTGGCAGGTGGTAGAGGAACTCCGAAAAACGGATCCCAGGATCCTTTTGATCCGCAGGATAGGCCGGCGGGGTCTGACCTCAGCCCTGCAAGAGGGGATAGAGGCCGCGGAAGGAACCTATGTCTTTTGGATGGATTGCGATTTATCCCAACCTCCGGAAAAAATTTCAGAGCTCCTTGAGGCCCTGAAAGATCATGATATTGTGGTCGCTTCGAGGTATGTTCCGGGGGGGGAAGAAAAAGGACATTCACCGCTGGGTTCTTTCTTAAGCAAGATGATCTGCCGTTTTGCTTCCCTGGTGCTCTCCTCGGCTATTAAAGACTATACCAGCGGGTATGTCGGTGCCCGAAAAGAAATCTTAAAATCCATTCCTCTGGAAGGGGATTACGGAGAATACTGTATTGGGTTTTTATACCGGGCTCTTCGGAAAGGATACCGAATCCTGGAAATACCCTATACCTGCCGGCCCCGGCATTCCGGGGAATCCAAGACGGCAACCCATTTGAGCGGATATCTCAAACGAGGCAAAAAATACCTCCTGACCATATTGAAGCTTCGTTTTCAAGGATAACCAGCCGGAGAGAAAAAAGCCATGGAAACCGTTGAACGGATCGAGGGAGAAGGCAAGCCTATAGCCGTTATTGTCCGGAATGATTTTAATCGGCCGGGCGTCAACTTTTTCAGCCCCTATGATTTTTCACAACAGCTCGGGATCTTAGTTCACCCACTCGGGCATGAGGTGAAACCCCATGTTCATAATCTCATTGCCAGAGATGTTCGAGTGACCCAAGAGGTCCTTCATCTAATCGAAGGGAAGATTGAGATAACCCTGTATAAAGAGAACAAAGAATTGATCACTACCCGGATTTTAAGTCGGGGGGATACTATTTTGCTGGCTTATGGCGGCCATGGGATTAAGATTTTGGAACCCAGCAAGATCCTGGAAGTCAAACAAGGGCCTTATGCCGGAATAGAAGACAAGGAGTTTTTTTGAAAAATGATACCGGTCAATGAGCCCTTGTTGGGGAAGGAAGAGTTTGATAAGGTCGCTGCCTGTCTGAAAACAAATTGGATTTCATCTCAGGGGAAATATCTAAACGAATTTGAAGAAAAATTTGCTCATTATTGCGGCCTCAACTACGGGATCAGTACCACCAGCGGGACCACGGCCCTTCATCTGGCTTTGGCGGCCCTAGGGGTCGGTCCCGGAGATGAGGTCTTGATTCCTACCTTTACTATGGCGGCCACAGCCTTTGCCGTCTGTTATTGCGGAGCGACACCGGTATTGATTGATTCAGAACCAGAAACCTATAATATCGATCTGGCGCGGGTCTCCTCCTACCTAAAGGCCCAGGGAAAAAGAGCCAAGGTCAAGGTCATCCTGCCGGTTCACATGTATGGCCACCCGGTGGATATGGATCCCCTGCTGGAATTGGCCGACCGATTTTCCATAACCGTCATTGAAGATGCGGCCGAAGCCCACGGAGCGGAATATAAAGGGAAGAAGTGCGGCAGTTTCGGAGCATTCGGTTGTTTCAGCTTTTACGCCAACAAAATTATTACTACCGGTGAAGGGGGAATGGTGGTTACCAATGACTCCCGATTGGCCGATATGGCCAGGCGGTTAAAAGATCTAGCCCATTCCCCGGGAAAAAGATTTCTCCATACCGATTTAGGCTTTAATTATCGAATGACCAATTTGCAGGCGGCTTTAGGGGTGGCCCAACTGAAAAAAATAAATAAGCATATCAAAAAAAAACGCTGGATGGCCGGGGAATATGAAAAGGGTCTTAAGGATATTTCCGGGCTGAGGCTACCTATAGAAAAGTCCTGGGCTAAAAGTGTTTATTGGATGTACGGGATTTTAGTGGAAAAGGAGTTTGGCTTGTCCAGGGATCAACTGATGGGTCAATTAAAAAAACAGGGGATAGATACCCGTTCCTTTTTCGTCCCCATGCACCTCCAGCCGGTTTTTAGCGGGAGGGCCGGCAAGGCCAAGAAATTCGGCCCCTATCCCGTGGCCGAGAAACTGTCAGAGCAGGGGTTTTATCTGCCTTCCGGATTGACTATTTCCCCGGAGCAAATCCAATATATATGCCTGCAGATAAGAAAATTAGTATGAATAAATATGGGTATTGGATTGGATTTTTCCTAAGCCTTATTTTTCTGGTCATATTTTTTAGAAAAATCGATCTGGCCGCCATTTGGAATAGTTTTCAAAATGTCGAATATCTTTACGTCATCCCTTTAATTATCATCAATATTTTCAGTTTCTGGGTCCGGGCCAAACGATGGCAATACCTATTGGCTCCGATTAAAAAGATTAAAATAAGCCCCCTTTTTCATGCCACGACCATAGGATTTATGGCCAATAATATCCTCCCGGCGAGGGTTGGGGAATTGGTTCGGGCCTATGTGTTGGGCAGTAAGGAAAAGATCAGCAAGACCGCTTCCTTTGCTACCATAGTCGTCGAGAGACTGTTTGATGGATTTACCATTTTGTTGCTATTTTTAGTGGTCATTTTATTGATGCCCTTCCCGCCGGATCGTTCCCGAGTTTTTACCCAGAATCATATCAAGATGGCGGGCTTTCTTTCTTTTTTTCTGTATCTGATCATCCTGGGATTGCTCCTGGCTTTACGTTTTCATAATGAGAAAGCCAACCAGTTGATAGGGTTTTTCCTGAAGCCCCTCCCTCAAAGACTGAGCGATAAGATCAACAAAGCCATTGAGTCCTTTGTCTTGGGGCTTGGGATATTGCATAGGACCAGGGATATTGGGGTCATCATCGTTTATTCTTTATTTCTTTGGGTGATTTTCGGCCTGTCCCATTACTTGCTTTTTATGGCCTTTCACCTTAATCTCCCCGTTCTGGCCGCCTTTTTCGTGCTAGTGGCCTTGACTTTTGGGGTAAGCATCCCCTCGGCTCCGGGCTACATCGGTACCTTTCATTGGGCTTGTGCGGCGGCCTTGATTTTTTTGGGCGTAGAGGCCAATCTGGCCAAAAGTTTTTCTCTTTTGCTGTGGTTTGTCGGTTTTATCCCCACTATTTTATTGGGTCTTTTTTCTCTGGGGAAGGAAGGGATGTCTTTAAGGCAGCTAAGAGAGACCGAGAAGGGATAAATCATGCCACTCCCGGTTGGAGATATTTCGGCGGCCCTGGCCTACCAGGTCAAGAAAGAGATTGCCGAAAACTATTTCGGGTCGCGTAAGGCCCTGGAAGAGGAGCGGGCTGACCTTATCCGGCAAGAAGGATTTTTAAAAAAGGCCTGGGAGCAAGAGGTCTTATCGATCTTGACCAGGATTTATCTGCTTTTTATCCGGGAAGAGGAAGGTCGGGCTTTTTTGGATCTGATAAAAAGAGAGGATTTGGTAGAATCGATTAAGCAGGGTCTGAAGAATCAGGGAATCAATTTTCCGCTGTCTTGTCCTTTGCCTTTTACCTTGACGGCTAAAGGGAAGTATAAAAAGCTCATTATTGTCTTATATGAACTGGCGAGAGCCAATGGGGAGGCCCTTTGGAGCGAATTCCAGAGGCTGCGAAAAAAAGTGAGTCTGTTCAATGAGGACCTGACCAATTTTACTTCCTGTTACAATCTGTCAGATATCCTATCTTTAATCCATTCCTTTGAAAACAGAGACGACTTGAAAGGGGTTTTGGGGGAAAACACCGACTCCCGCGCCGTTCCCTTATTAGAGGAAAAATTGATGTTGAGACCGCTTGAGTTTGGCCATGAGGGAAAGTCCTTGCTTCGGCCTTTGCCCCCCATCAAGGAAATTAAAAAACCCTTGAAGCTCCTAATCGATTTGACCTTTCACGGCCATTGTCCGGAAATAAAGAAGATGCTGGGCTCGTATTAATTTATTAAGTCTTATAGGTGCGCTTGCGGCGGGCGCTGCAAAAGTTGAAAATTAATTTCGGCGATCGTCTAACGAATAATGCCGAATGGCATTTTCATTGTATTCGAAGGAGTCTTTCTTATGAGTCCCCTGGCGGACACCGTTAAAAACCCGGATCGAATCATTGCCTTCCTCGAGGCCTTCCGAAAGGCCTTGATCCAAGTGGCAGTGGTCGTCCTGGTCTTTGCCATTGCCGGATACGCCTTTGCCAAAACGACCCTGAATTTTTTACAGAAACATACCGGGGTTACCCTGGCTTATTACGGACTTTCGGAAACGTTCTTTTCTCTGCTCAACATCGCCTTGTTTTCGTCTCTGTTTATTACCATGCCTTTTTTGTTGTTCAAGATCCTGGCCGCCCTGCGGGCCGTCTTCCCCTCTTTCTCCCGTAAAATCATGATCGGCTTCTGGATCGGGGCGATCTTCCTGTTCTACCTGGGGGCTGGCTTCTGTCTTTTTGTCACCCTGCCCTATGGCGTGAAATTTCTCTTGAGCTACCAAAGCAGTCACATTGAGGCCATTATTTCCGTAAAGAAATTTGTTTCTTTTTGCCTCTTGTTCACTTTCGCCTTCGGAATTATCTTTGAACTCCCTCTGACCATGATTCTTTTGGGCCGGATTGGTCTGGTGACGGTGAGTTTTCTGACCAAGTATCGAGCTTACGCCGTTTTAATCATTGCCGTCTTGGCGGCGGTTCTGACCCCTACGCCGGATGCCTTCAATATGATGCTGATGGCCGTTCCTCTTTATTTACTCTTCGAGATCGGGGTCATTGGGGTACGTATCTGGGGCAAGAACAAGCCCTAGGCCACCATCAACGGTGAGAGGGAATTGTTATTGATTTTTTTGCAGTTTAAAATAAGATGTAAACTATCTCCCCAGTCAATTTTTCCTAAAAGGAGAAGCCATGAAAATAGCCATCAGCGGAAAAGGGGGGGTGGGCAAAACCACCCTAGCGGCCTTTATTATCAAGGCCTTCAGCGATCGGGGACATAAAGTACTGGCCATTGACGCCGATCCGGACGCCAATCTGGCCGGCGCTTTGGGTTTTGAGCACCCGGAAACGATTACCCCCATTTCGGAAATGAAGGACCTTATCGGAGAGCGGACCGATTCCCAGCCGGGCAGCTTCGGGACTTTTTTCAAATTGAATCCTCAGGTCAGCGACCTGCCGGAAAAGCTTTCCCTCAAAAAAGACAATATTCGTCTGATGGTTATGGGGGGTGTAAAAAAAGGGGGTGGGGGCTGCATCTGTCCGGAAAGCGTCCTGTTAAAAACATTGATCACCCATCTGATCCTGGCTAGAGATGAGGTTGTGGTCCTGGATATGGAAGCCGGTATTGAACATTTAGGCCGAGGAACGGCTTCTGCAGTGGATAAGCTGATTGTCGTCGTCGAACCGGGAAAGCGAAGTATCGAAACCGCCCACCATATCCAAAATTTGGCTCGGGATATCGGATTAAAAAATATCGCCCTGGTGGGAAATAAAATCAGAGGGGATCAGGATATCGCCTTTCTCCAAAAGCAACTATCCGGTTTTTCCTTCTTGGGTTTTCTGCCTTACGATAATCAGATTATCGAGGCCGATTTGGAAGGAAAAGCCCCTTTTGAGAAGGAACAGGGCTTGGCCGGGCAGGTGGGAAGAATGGTGGAAACGTTGATCAGCGAGAAAGGGGCCAGTGCCTGATAGAGGAATTTCAGTGAGGAGGCCCTGAACCCACAGGGCCTTTTCTTTTTTAACTGAACCCGTGATAAAAACCAAGACTTAAATTCCCTTGACATTCCAATCTAAACCGATTAAATTCCCTCCAATTTGAACCCAGTACCACGAACCCATCCCCAGACTTTTGGGGTTGATAGGATTCAATGGCTCAAGGAAAACCCTGATGTCTTCCGATGATACTCTCAAAGATGGACCGGATTTTATATTACAAGTCAAAGACGAAATCCTGGAAGTCTTGAACCGGCTTCGGGAGACCACCGACCGGTTGCAAAGGGGCTTAGAAGTTCCCGGCGAAAAGGTCAATTCTCTCTTGGCCCGGGGGGAGGCCCTGGCTCAAAGAATCGGTTCTCTGCCGGGAATGGGGCAGGCCGGGGAAGAATTTTTGGTGCACGTCAATAAGATCGGTCAGGCCATAAAAGATCTTCAGAGTTTTGATGCTTTAAAAAAAGAAAATCTCATCACCGGCGTTAAATTCTAACCAAAGTATTTTGTAATTCCTCTGTTGCGGGTTCCGCGTTACAATTCTCAGATAAAGGATTAGGCCTTCTTAACCCGCCACGATAGTTAGGTCAGAGAGTAATTCTGAGGTTCAGCCGAGGGCCGGTTAGGGGGCGATTTTAAGGTTGCTTTATGATTAAAGATATGTTAAAGATAAAACCTAAAATTCGGAGTATCCCCTAATTGAATCGTGACCGAAGTGGGTCAACCGCATACTCCCGGCAGTATGGATATGGAAAGGATGGGGAATGAATAGAGCAGTTTTATTCAAGACGCTTTGTATCTCGGTTGTTTTTTTGGTCTCGGTCCTTTCAAATTCCTATGGTTTGACTCCCCCCAATCCCGTAGGACCCAAGTCCCCTCCGGTACCGGAATTGATGCCCGATACCGATCCGATAATATCCAGTCCGTCTTCTTCACCGTCCAATCCATTAGAATTTGTCCCCCCTATCACCAAGGAGGAAGCCGATCCGGATAAGGGTAATCCTGACCTTCCCCCTGTTGTTAAACCTTCCCGGGAAGAGATCAAGGAAAAGGTTATTCTTGAGCTGAAAGAACTTGAAAAGGGCAGGGATGAAAAAATAGAATTCCCCATGGTTATTAATGATCAGGTGGAATACTTTATTGACTATTTTCAAACCAAGCTTCGTAACCGATTTTCTATGTGGATGGGCCGTTCCACTCGATATATGTCGGTGATGAAAAAAATATTAAGGGAACACAACCTGCCCGAGGACCTGGTTTATCTGGCCATGATTGAAAGTGGTTTCAGCACCAAGGCTTATTCCCGCGCTCATGCCGCCGGGCCTTGGCAATTTATTCGTGAAACGGGGGCTCGATACGGACTTCTGGTCAATGCCTGGGTGGATGAACGAAAAGACCCGATTAAATCAACCCGGGCCGCCGCCCAACACTTGTCCGATCTATTTAACCGCTTTGGGTCCTGGTATCTGGCCGCGGCCGGATATAATGCCGGGGAAGGAAAAATTTCCAGGGCCTTGGCCATGTATAATGCCAGTAATTTTTGGGAAATCACGGCCGAGCATTGCCATTATATCAAAGAAGAAACCAAACAATATGTCCCCAAGATGATTGCCGCGGCCCTGATCGCCAAAGAACCCGGAAAGTACGGATTCGACAATATTTACTACCAGGCCCCCCTTTCTTTTGATGAGGCTGCCGTTCCGGGAAATGTGGAATTAAGAGATGTGGCGGCGGCCTGCGGTGTGAATGTGGAAACGATTGTTGAGTTGAACCCGGAATTGAAACGCTGGGTCACTCCCCCGGAAATTTCCAGCTATACGCTGCGCATCCCCGAAGGAACCAAAGAGAAACTCTTAGATAATTATGCGCAACTAATAAAACCGAAACCAGTCATCGTTTATGCGGAACATCGGGTAAAAAAAGGGGAGCGCCTGGCTTCCATTTCCAAACGATATGGGGTCAAGACCAGCGTCATTGCCCGGGCCAATCGGATCAAGGTCCGCAGCCCGCTTAAGGCGGGTCTGGTTTTGTTGATACCAAAGAAAACCGAGGGCCACGGGGTTCCTTCTGACCTCGATCCGATCGATCAAGAGAACCAGGATGAAAAAATTGTATCGAATCGAGTTTCCCGAAACAAGCGGGGAGGGAAAACTATTGTGGCCGCTAATAAACCAAACGAAAAAAAAGCCTCCCTCCATCGCTTTCGATACCAGATCAAGAGAGGGGATTCCCTGGTCTCCATAGCTGAAAAATTTGATGTTGAGATTTCGATGATCAAGAAGTGGAATAATGCCAAGGGAGGCCCCAAAATCCAACAAGGGAAAACTTTAACCCTGATTATAGCCAAAGGTATTCCGGACCGGGAAGGCCCCAAGAAAAACGGGAAATCCGGAAAATTAAATCTCAAGAGGACAAAAGCGGAAACAGCCAGCCGGATAAAACTGGTTTGCTATACCGTCAAAAGAGGGGACAGCTTGGCTGAAATCGCTCAGAAGTTTAATACCACCCCCCACCAAATTCGGAACTGGAACCGTCTTTCGGCCAAAGGTGCGATCAAACCGGGAGACAAACTCAATTTGAAATTAAAAAGACCCTCCGTCGAAAATATTTGATCTTTTCATTTAGTTTCCTCTTGAAATTTTCGCCTTCCTTGACCTTAGCCAAAATTGAACATTTTTCAAAGGTCTCAAATTAGGTTAGAAAGAAGCAGGCTTCCTGGGCAAGCCTGACGAGGGATGAGATAGGATTCAACACGGGGCAATAGGTTGTTAGATTTTCTAATTTTTTGATCTCCTATTGCCCCGTGACTATCCTCATATTTTTTTACTACATGATCTTTTTAAATTCTTCTTCCAAGATCGGAACTACTTCGAAAAGATCCCCGACAATACCATAATCGGCCTTCTGAAATATCGGAGCATCAGGATCTTTATTGACGGCCACGATAACCTTGGAAGAGCCCATACCGGCCAGATGCTGAATGGCCCCTGAAATACCGCAGGCAATATAAAGATTGGGATTGACCACTTTGCCGGTTTGGCCGACCTGGTCACTCTGGGGTCTCCATCCGGCGTCTACGGCCGAGCGGGAGGCACCGACCGTCGCGCCGATCACATCCGCCAATTTTTCCAAAATCGCGAAGTTCTCCGCCTCTTTCATGCCCCGGCCGCCTGATACGATACAAGAGGCTTCGGTCAGATCCACCTTGCCGCTTTGATCGGCAAGTTCTTCCACCAGGGTAGTCCGCAGGTCTTCGGGCTTAATGGAAACTGAAACCGTTACCATCTCAGCGGTTCGAGCGGTATCGGGCTCCAGGATCGAAAAAACATTCGGACGGCAGGAGGCCATCTGGGGCCGGGCGGTTTCACTGATCACATCAGCATAGACTTTGCCGGCATACATGGGGCGTTTGGCGATCAACAACCCGTCTTCCAGGCGCAGGGCCACACAGTCCATGGCCAATCCTGTTTCCAAGCGGGCCGCTAGTTTGGCTGCCAACTCTTTTCCCTGTTGGCTGGCCCCACACAAAACGATATCCGGTTCCTGGGCTTTAATAAGATCACTTAAAACCGCTGTATAGGATTCCGGAGTATAGGCCTTCAATTCAGGGGCATCGGCCACATAAATGGTATCGGGCCCGTAGCAAGCCAGCTTTTTTGCTTCTTCGGTGATTTGATGACCTAAAATGACGGCTGCCAAAGGCTGCCCTGATTGATCGGCCAGACGCCGTCCTTCACTTGCCAGTTCAAACGATATCTTGCGGAGGGTCCCCCCTCTCTGTTCTGCGATGATTAATATTCCTTTTGCCATAGCCTTTTCTCCTTCGCTAAATAATTTTGGCTTCTTCACGTAATAGTTTTACCAGGATCGTTCCTTTTTCCTGGGCTGTTTCTCCGTCAATAATCCTGCCCCCTTTGCGTTCGGGGGGTGGGGTTAAGGCTCTGATCTTCAGCTTGGAACCCAGTTGGCCCACCTGATCGGGAGAAAGGCCTAAATCAGCCAATTTCTTAGCTGCCAAAGGCTTTTTCTTGGCCTTCATGATTCCCGGCAACGAAGCGTAGCGGGGTTCATTCAAGCCCTTTTGAGTGGTAATTAAAGCCGGCAAGGGGGCTTCAAAGACCCAACTGGCTCCTTCTACCGGCCGTTGCACTTTTACTTTAGCTTTGTCATCAGAAATTTCCACTTTGGTTATAACCGACAATAATGGGATTTGTAACAATTCGGATAACGCCGCCCCTACCTGGGCATTATCGTCATCCACGGCTCTCTGACCGCAGAAAATAAGATCAAAAGGGACGCCTTTAACGGCCGCGGCCAGGACACGGGCGGTGGCCAAGGCATCTCCGCCATCGGCTGCAGGGTCATCTACATGGATGGCCTCATCCGCCCCCATAGCCAAAGCGGTCCGCAAGGATTCGACTACTCTCTGAGGACCGACCCCGATCACGGTGACTTTGCCTCCGGCTTTTTCCTTAATCCGCAGGGCTTCTTCTACCCCAAATTCATCATAAGGGTTCATAACCCATTTGATGTCGGCGGTTTGGATCCCTTTGCCTCCGGAATCGATCTTAATCTGGGCTTCAGTATCCGGGACTTGTTTGATGCAGACCAATATATTCACGTCTTCCTCCTTTTCTGCCCTTCCTGATAAATGGTTTGGAAGGATTGGTATTTATTTTACTTTTTCCCCGTTTAATTCCTTGGGGCCTCGCCTGAGTCCGTTTGTGAATGTAATCTCATTCAGAATATAGGATATAGTCAAGGTTTTTTTTCGTGTCAAGTTTTTATTTTTTCCCGGGGTGGATTACGGTTGACAAAATTGCCATTGTCTATCAAAATTAACATGTGGGACTACCCGACGCTGGGTGGTAAACGCTCCATGGTTTGTATCTCTGAGTCAAATCTCTTGACAGGGTCCAGTAACTTATATTATTTCTATATCTTTATTAATCAATAAATGTGTTAAGAATATCGCAACCTCTGTCACCCCGGGGGACCCCGGATCGGGTCCGAGGAAATGCCAGGGTCGGGGTCCAGACGACGTCCATACGAAAGTGGGAAACCATGGCCAAGAATATGGCTTCCAGCTTTTGGCGGAATGGCGTCTCGGGATTTTTGAAGAAAGTTTAAACAGGGTCCCCCATGGCCCACGATCTTCGATCGTTTAAAAAAAGTCAAGGAGGTGAATTAAGGATTAATAAGAGTAGAAAACGAAACCGGGAATAACTGAATCCAAAAGAGCCTCGATTTTTTAAGAACGAAAAAAGGAGAAATTTATGAAAAAAAAATATTTGGCTTTATTCGTCGCCTTACTGTTATCCTTGGCATTGACTGGTTCTTTGTCAGCAGCCGAACCCATCAAGATCGGATTTGTAGCCTCCATTACCGGAGGGGCTTCGTGGTTAGGTGAACCGGAAAAAAATACGGCCCTTATGGTTCAGGATTGGGTCAATGCCGCCGGCGGAATCAACGGACGGCCTCTTCAAATCATTATTGAAGATTCCAAAGGCGATCCCAGTGCAGCCGTGCTGGCCACCAAGAAGCTGATTGAAAATGACAATGTGGTTGTGATTATCGGGTCTTCCACTTCAGGGGAATCCATGGCTATGGCCAATATTTGTGAAAAAGTTCCGATCCCCATGATCTCTATGGCGGCCGCCAGTCAGATTGTCACTCCGGCGGAAGAATATAAGCGGATGATCAGCAGTCCCACCTCCGCTTTTGAGACCCCTAAGGTTCAACGTCCCTGGATTTTTAAAACTCCTCAAGCTGACACCTTAGCAGTTGAAGCGATATACACCTTCATGAAACAGAAAGGTATCAACAAGGTAGGGATCATCACGGTCACTGACGGCTTTGGAAGTTCCGGGAGGGGGGAATTAAAAAGACTGACTCCCAAATATGGTATCACCATCGTTGCCGACGAAGTTTATGGCCCCAAAGATTCGGATATGACTGCCCAGCTCACGCGGATCAAGGCTGCCGGGGCGCAGGCTGTTATCAACTGGTCTGTGGGACCGACCCAGGTTGTGGTGATGAAAAACTGGAAAGCCCTGGCCATGGGAATTCCTCTTTATCAGAGTCACGGTTTTGGAAGCAAAGAGAACATTAAATTAGCCGGCGGTGCTGCTGAAGGGGTAATCGCTCCCCTGGACAGGGTGGTGGGATGGGAAAAACTACCGAAAAACAATCCCCAGTATCCGGTTGTTTCCAAATATGTCCCAGAATATGAAAAACGCTTTAAGACCGAAGTGTCCACCTTCGGGGGGCATGCCTATGATGCCATCTATATGGTCGTCGATGCCCTGAAGAAAGTTGGGACCGATAAGGCCAAGATACGCGATTATCTGGAAAATAACATCAAAAAATGGCCGGGAACTGGCGGTGTTTTCAATATGTCGCCCAAAGATCATACCGGTCTGGATCGTACGGCCTTTGAAATGATCACCGTTAAGAACGGCGATTGGGCATTAGCCAAATAGAATAGGCGAGAGGCACGAGGCTTGAGGCGAGAGGAGGAAAGAAACCGGATTAAATTATCTGGGGTTGTTGCTTTTTCCTTTTGCCTCATGCCTCTCGCCTCACGCCTCGCGCCTTGAAAGAGATCGATGGACCTTCAGAGTCAGATCGTTCAATATTTGGTATCCGGACTAACCCTGGGCAGTATTTATGCCATGGTCGGGTTGGGTTTCACCATCATTTACAATGCCACCGGGATCATCAATCTGGCTCAGGGTGAATTTGTCATGCTGGGCGGACTGATCATGGTTTCTTTGACAGCAACCTTAAGGATTCCGATGGTCCCGGCTTTTTTTATTACCTTGGCCTTAGTCACGGTTGTTGGAATTATTTATGAACGGGTGTTTATCAACCCCCTGAAACAAACCTCGTTGATTACCCTGATTATTGTCACCGTGGCTGTTTCCATTTTCTTCCGCGGCATCGCCATGTTTATTTGGGGAAAGGAGCCTTATAGCCTCCCCCCTTTTCTTCCGGAAAGCCTATCATGATCGCCGGGGCGGCTATTCTACCGCAAATACTTTGGGTCATAGGGCTATCCCTTCTTTCTGTTATCCTGATGAATCTGTTTTTTAACCGGACCATAACCGGTAAGGCCATGAGCGCCTGCGCCGGAAATCGCCTGGCGGCCAGCCTGGTGGGCATCAATGTTTCCAGGATGATCCTTCTTTCCTTTGCCCTCAGCGCCACTCTGGGGGCCATCGCCGGTGCCAGCATCACACCCATCGCCTTGATGGAATATGACCGGGGTCCCTTGCTGGCCCTGAAAGGATTCTGCGCCGCTGTTCTGGGGGGTTTGGGATTGGGCACCGGTGCGGTGGTAGCCGGGTTCATTATCGGGATTATCGAGTCCTTCTCCGCCGGTTTTATTTCATCGGGCTTCAAGGACGCTATCGCCCTGATCATTTTGATTTTAGTCCTTTTCATAAAACCCAGCGGAATATTCGGCAGTGAAGAAGTGGGGAAGGTAAAACAGTTCTAAGGGCCTGCCTATGGGGAGAAGAAACTATTTAAAACTTCTGGGATTGAGCCTGGCCGTGGCCGGAGTTCCTCTGTTTATTCGTGGTGATTATTACCTGAGCATCCTTGTTTTTATGGGCCTGAACAGCCTGATCGTCATGGGACTAAGCCTGCTTATGGGCTATGCCGGGCAGATTTCTCTGGGACATGCCGCCTTTTATGGAATCGGGGCCTATTGTACGGGGGTTTTGACAACCCAATTCGGATTATCCATTTATCTCTCTTTTCTCGCCGGGATCATTTTGTCCATTCTGATGGCCATCATCGTAGGCATTCCGGCCTTGCGCCTCAAGGGGCATTATCTGGCCGTGGCCACGCTGGGAATCGGGGAAATTGTTTTTATTATTTTTAATGAGTGGATGCAATTTACGGGGGGGCCGTCGGGCCTGTCCAATATCCCGGGTATCCACCTGGGGAATTTTCAATTCAATACCAGTTTTCGGTTTTATTACCTGGTCTGGGGAATTAACCTCCTGGCCCTCTTTTTTTCATTGAACGTAATTCATTCCCGGGTCGGCCGTGCCCTTCGTTCCATGCACGGCAGCGAAACCGCCGCCAGTGCCATGGGGGTAAATCTCTCCTTTTTGAAAATACAGGTTTTTGTCCTGAGCGCGGTCTTTGCCTCTATTTCCGGAAGCCTTTATGCCCACTTTGTTTCCTTTATTTCTCCCAATAATTTCGGGCTGATGGTTTCCATCATGTTCCTGATGATGGGCGTTATCGGGGGTATCCACAATATTTGGGGTGCCCTGTTAGGGGCTTCCTTGTTGACTTTCCTGCCGGAGTATCTGCGGATCTTCAATCAATACGACATCCTGGTTTATGGGGCTATTCTTTTGGCCATCTTATTATTCATGCCCGAGGGACTCTTAGAAGGCACACCGGCGTTATTCCGAAAACTGTTCGGGAAAAGAAAGACCTGATTTTGGCCGAACCTCTATTAAAGATCAAAAACCTGAAAAAGGCCTTTGGCGGTCTGATGGCTATTGTCGATTTATCCCTGGAGGTTGAATCCGGCCGGATCAAATCGGTCATCGGTCCCAATGGTGCGGGGAAAACCACTCTTTTCAATCTGATCACCGGTGTTCATCCGGTTTCTGCCGGGCAGATAGTTTTCCAGGGGAAGGATATTACCAGTCAGAAACCCCATTATATTGCCAGAATGGGTATTTCCAGAACCTTTCAAACCATCGAACTCTTTGGAAACATGAATGTTCTGGAAAACGTTATGGTAGGCTGCCATAGCCGTTTTAAGAGCGGTTTGCTGGCCTCGGGTTTGCGTCTTCCCCGGATGAAAAGGGAGGAAACCGATATTTTTGAAAATTCCTTAAGATTACTGGAGAGAACCGGGCTGGCTTCCAAAGCGAGTCTTCCTTCCGGCAGCCTTCCCCTGGGAGAACAAAAGACCCTGGAGGTCCTGAGGGCTTTGGCTTCAGAACCCCGATTGCTGCTCCTCGATGAACCGGCGGCCGGACTCAATGAATCGGAAACGGACCGGATGTCGGAACTGATTTACGCTATCCGGGACCAGGGGATCACCATCCTTCTGGTGGAACACGACATGCGGTTAGTGATGAAGGTTTCTGATGAGATCGTAGTGGTCAACTATGGACAGAAGATTGCCGAAGGTCCCCCGGATGTGGTTCAAAATGATCCCCTGGTGATTGAGGCCTATCTGGGCGGGGAGACAGAGTATGCTTAATCTGGAAGGGATTAATGCCTACTACGGCACTATTCAGGCCTTAAAGAATATCTCTCTTAAAGTGGGTGCCGGTGATATCGTCACCATCATCGGGGCCAATGGGGCCGGAAAGACCACTTTGCTAAAGGCCATATCCGGTGTGATTCAATCCCAAAGCGGAGCCATCTGGTATCAGGGAACCAATATTGTTCAATGTTCTTCTGCTAAAATCGTTTCTTTGGGGATTTCCCAGGTCCCGGAAGGCCGGCAGTTGTTTTCCCACCTGACCGTGTCGGACAATTTGCATCTGGGAGCTTATCTGTACCACAATCGCAAATTTAAAAATGAAATCAAAGAGAAGCTCGATTCGATTTATGATTTATTTCCAATTTTGAGGAAACGGGCCAAGCAATTGGCCGGAACCATGAGCGGCGGAGAACAACAGATGGTGGCCATTGCCAGGGCTTTGATGTCCCGTCCCAAGCTTCTTCTTCTCGATGAACCCTCTATGGGTCTCGCTCCCCTGTTCGTTCATGAAATCTTCAAGGTGATCCGCCGTCTCAATGATCATGGGACGACCATTCTCTTAGTGGAACAAAATGCCCGGGCCGCTCTGCAGGTCGCCCAATACGGCTACGTCCTGGAAACCGGCACTGTAGCCCTGGAAGGTCCGGCTCAGCAGCTTCTGGCGGATGACAAGGTTCGCCGGGCCTATCTGGGCAAATGAGCTTCTTGAGATTATCTTTAATAAAGGGTCAGTGTCGATTTAAGGATTCAAGGGATTAAAGGATTAAAGGTCCCTGGTCTAAGGCCGCACCCTGAACCCTTATATCGATCATTTCCTTGAGTTCTCGAATCCTTGACCTCTTAGCTTCTTTGTGACGGCCATGAATCAAATTGCTTCCCCCAAATTCGGCTCCGTCTTGATCGTAGGGGCCGGGATAGCCGGTATGATGTCCGCCCTCGATCTGGCCAACGCCGGATTTAAAGTATACCTGGCGGATCAAAGCGAAAATATCGGCGGGGTCATGGCCCAATTGGACAAGACCTTTCCGACCAATGATTGTTCCACCTGCATGATCTCCCCCAAGTTGATCGAGGTTGCCGGCCATCCCAATATTGAAATCCTGACCCGTAGCCGGTTGACGGGGCTCCGGGGGGAACCCGGGAATTTTCTGGCCGATCTTCATCGGGAGCCTCGCTTCGTCAAAGAAGAGGTCTGCACGGGTTGCGGTGAATGCATCACCGTCTGTCCCGTAGAAGTCCCGGCTGATTTCAATCTGGGATTAAATAGCCGTAGGGCGATTTACCGTCACTTCCCTCAAGCCGTCCCTTCCTCCTTCGCGATCGACCGGCGCGGGACTTCTCCCTGCAAGGCCGCCTGTCCGGTCCACATCAGCGTTCAGGGATATGTGGCCTTGATCGCCCAAGGAAAATTTGAAGAGGCCCTGGCCCTCATCCGGAAGGAAAATCCCCTGCCTTTTGTCTGCGGCTATGTGTGCACCCATCCCTGCGAAGACCAATGTCTACGGGGAGAAGCGGATGAACCCCTGGCTATACGCGACCTGAAACGGTTTGCCGCCGACTATGAACGGCACTACGGGGCGGCAAAACCCTTCCAGCCGGAAGAAAAGAAAAATAAAAAGGTGGCCGTGATCGGTTCCGGTCCGGCCGGGCTGACTTGCGCCCATTATCTGGCCTTAAAAGGGTATTCGGTGGAGATTTTTGAGGCTTTGCCGAAGGCCGGCGGTATGCTCACTGTGGGTATCCCCAACTACCGCCTTCCCCAGGAAGTGGTGGAAAGAGAGATACGGGCCATTGAAGATTCGGGAGTGACCATCCATTTGAATACCCCCATCGATTCGGATCACAAGCTGGAAAAGATGAAAGAAGAGGGTTTTGAGGCCGTCTTTATCGGTATCGGGGCTCACCAAAGCCTCCGGCTGAATATTGAGGGGGAGGACCTGGCCGGGGTTGTTCCGGGAGTGGAGTTTTTAAAAAGAACAGCCCTGGGGAATCAAAAATCTTTGGGTGAAAAAGTGGCCGTGATCGGCGGCGGCAATGTGGCCCTGGATGCGGTCCGAACGGCCCTTCGGCTGGGTTCGAAAGAGGGGATGGTCCTTTATCGCCGGACCCGGGAGGAGATGCCGGCCTATCAAGAGGAAATTGAAGAGGCCTTGGAAGAAGGGGTGCAAATCCATTTTCTTACGGCACCGGTTCGTATCCTTGGCGATGCCTCGGGCCGAGTCAGGGCGGTGGAGTGTCTGCGGATGGAACCGGGTGAACTCGATGACTCTGGACGCCGCAGTCCCATTCCGGTTTCAGGATCGGAATTTCAAGTCGAAGTGGACGGAGTGATAACCGCTATCGGCCAGCAGCCGCAATTGAAATCTTTTCCTATTCCCTCAAACATCCGGATCAGACCCTCCGGCACAGTGGCCGTTGACCCCTTAAGCTTTCAGACCGATTTGCCCTGGGTCTTTGCCGGTGGCGATGCCGTTTCCGGACCGAAAACGATCATCGAGGCCATAGCCGCCGGAAAAGAGGCCGCCCTCTCGATTGACCGCTATTTAAGCGGAGAAGATCCGGCTGCGGGCCGGGCCAAGGTTTTTGATGTCGCCCGGCCTGAAGTGGCCGGGGTAAACAAAACCCGGCGTTTCATTCCCGAACGGACAGACCCGGCAGTTCGTCGCACGCATTTTGGAGAAGTGGTCCGGGTCATGACCAAAGAAGAAGCCAGGACCGAAGCGGCCCGGTGCCTGGCCTGTGGAATCTGTTCCGAGTGCTACCAATGCCTGGAGGTCTGCAAGCCCGGAGCGATTGATCATACCCAGAAGGGAGAAGAGATCTCTTTGGAAGTCGGGGCCGTTATTCTGTCTCCCGGATTTGAGGTCTTTGATGCCCGTCTTAAAGGGGAGTATGGTTACGGCCGCTATCCCAATGTCCTGACCAACCTGGAATTCGAGCGTATCCTTTCCGCCTCCGGGCCTTATCTGGGGCATGTTCAGCGGCCTTCGGATGCTAAGGAACCTCAAAGAATAGCCTGGATCCAGTGTGTCGGTTCCCGGGATAGGTTGGTCAATCAGGATTATTGCTCATCGGTCTGCTGTATGTCGGCCACCAAACAGGCCGTCATAGCCAAGGATCACCTGCCGGGTGTGGAACCGGCCATTTTTTTTATCGATATGCGGGCCCAGGGCAAAGGCTTTGAGCGCTATTATGAACGGGCTAAAAACGAGCACGGGATCCGTTATGTGCGCAGTCTGATTTCCAGGGTGGCGGAAAATCCCCTGACCCACAACCTGGTCATTTCCTATATCGATGAAAACGATCATTTTCAAAACGAGGAATTCGACCTGGTCATCCTCTCCGTGGGAATGAAGCCCCATTCGGATTCTAAGGCGCTTGTTGAAACTTCGAATATTCAAACCGATCGTTTCGGTTTCTGCCAACCCCCGCCTTTGAATATCGTCGGGACTTCCCGACCGGGAATTTTTGTCTGTGGGGTCTTTCAGGGTCCCAAAGATATCCCCGAAACCGCCATTCAGGCCAGCGGGGCAGCCGGGGCGGCGGCGGCAATTCTCTCAGATGCGCGGGGCACTCAGGTCAGGGAATTCGTTTTTCCGGAGGAACGATTGGTTCAAGGGGAAGAGCCCAGAATAGGGGTCCTGATCTGCCATTGCGGGATTAATATCGCCGGTATCGTGGATGTGGATCAAGTCACGGAGTATGCCAAGACCCTGCCCGAAGTGGTCTATGCCGATCATTTTCTTTTTTCCTGTTCGACCGACAGTCAGGAACAACTGCAAACCGTTATTCGTGAGCATCGATTGAACCGGGTCATTGTGGCCTCCTGTTCCCCCCGGACGCATGAGGGTTTGTTTCAGAATACGCTTCGCCGGGCCGGGTTGAATAAATACCTTTTTGAAATGGCCAACATTCGCGATCAGTGCTCCTGGGTCCATCAAAATGAACCGGTTGCCGCAACAGAAAAGGCCAAAGACCTGGTGCGTATGGCCGTGGCCAGGTCCCGTCTATTAGAACCGCTGGCCGAATTTTCTTCCGAGATCGTAACCAAGGCCCTGGTTATCGGGGGTGGGGCGGCCGGGATGACTGCCGCCCTCAATTTGGGCGATCAGGGTTTTGAAACTTTTCTGGTCGAGCAAACGAATTGTTTGGGTGGGCAGGCCCTGCGCCTGTATCAAACCTTGGAAGAGCAGGGTGTGCAGGATTATATCAGCAACCTGATCCAACAAGTCACCCATCATCCGCGTATCCGAACCTTTCTTCAAAGTCAAGTTACGGAAATAAAAGGCTCGCTGGGTAATTTTATCACCAGCATTGTTCATGAGGGGGGGAAGGTCCTGGTGAATCACGGGGTAGTCATTGTGGCCAGCGGCGGATCGGAACACCGCCCGGATGAATATTTGTTCGGATCGAATCCTTATGTGAAAACCCAACTCGATTTCCAGGAAATCCTGTTTCAGCAACCTGAAAAAATCAGGGAAGCCAAACAGGTGGTCATGATCCAATGTGTCGGGTCCCGGGAGGAAGCCCACCCTTATTGCAGCCGGGTCTGTTGTTCGACCGCAGTGGCCAATGCCTTGAAGATCAAGGAAATCAGCCCCAAGACTGAAGTCGCCATCCTGTACCGGGATATACGGACATACGGTTTGAAAGAACTTTATTACAAACAGGCCCGGGAAGCAGGGGTCCGTTTTATTCGTTTTGAACCCCCGGTCAAACCCGAAGTCATGGAAGATCAGGGGAATTTAATAGTAAAGGTTCTGGATCAGAATTTGAAAAAGCACCTTCGGCTGAAGGCTGATTTTCTGGTCCTTTCAGCGGCCATCCGCCCGGCCCCGGAAGCCAAGGCCCTGGCCAGCAGCCTGAAACTCCCCCTGGATGCCGACGGCTTTTTTCTGGAAGCCCATATAAAACTAAGACCCCTCGATTTTGCCAATGCCGGTATGTTTCTCTGCGGTTTGGGACATGGTCCTAAATCCCTGGAAGAATCCATCGCCCAGGCCAAAGGGGCCGCGGCCAGGGCGGCAACGATCCTGGCCAAAAAAGAAATTCAGGTCGGGGGCAATGTGGCCGTAGTGAATGAAGAGTTGTGCGTGGCTTGTCTGACCTGTATGCGGGTCTGCCCCTTCGGAGTCCCTGCGGTGAACGAACGTCATTTTGTCGGGATGGATCCGGCGGCCTGTCAAGGATGCGGAAACTGTGCCAGTGCCTGTCCCCAGGGGGCCATTCAGGTGGGGCATGCCCGGGGGAATCAGTATATGGCTCTTTTAGAAGCGTGTTAAAAAAAGTTATTAATCGATATTTATGCCCGAATCTTTCGAACCGAAAATAATCGCCCTGGTCTGTACCTACTGTACCTATACGGCAGCGGATATGGCCGGTTCCATGAGAATGCAATATCCGTCCAATGTCCGGATTGTTAAATATCTTTGTACCGGGAACATCGATATCCAACATATCTTGAAGGGGTTTGAAAAGGGGGCTGATGCCATCCTGGTGGGCGGCTGAGAAATCGGAGACTGTCATTTCCTGGAAGGAAATCTAAGGGCCAAAGAAAGGGTTGAATATACTAAAGAGTTGTTGAAGGAAATCGGCTTGGAGCCTGACCGGCTGGAGATGTTTCATATCGGCGCCTCCGACGCCCCGGCCTGGGCCAGGGCAGTGACCGAGATGACTGAGCGGGGCAAGAAGCTGGGGCCGAACCCGTTAAAAAAATGAATCAAATTTTTTTTGGACAGGATTTACCGGATCACTTGAATTTATTTGCCTTTCCAGAAGAAAGGCAAATAGAAGATTTCCAAAATATAAACGCCTAAGTCTCCGCTGAAAACGGATTGAGGTTGCCCAGGGTGTCTTCCGGAACCTGGGCAATAAAGATGTAAATCCTGTTAATCCTGTCAGATAGGAATATTTTAATTAAGGAAATTTTATGATCGTTGCCAGTCGGAAGCCTTTTGAAGAGATCAAAAAGAGCCTTGCCGCTTATCAGAATATTTTGGTAGTGGGCTGTGGAACCTGTGTAGCCGTCTGCTTAGCCGGCGGGAAAAAAGAAGTGGGCCTCCTGGTCAGTCAGTTGAAGATGAGCTTCGGCTTGGAAAAGAAACAGGTACAGATCTCCGAAGAAACCCTGGAACGGCAATGTGACCGGGAGTTCCTGGAAACGATTCGAGAACCGTTGAAAGATGTCGATTGCCTTTTATCATTGGCCTGCGGGGCCGGGGTTCAGTTTTTGGCTGAGACTTATCCTGAAAAGAAAGTTTTCCCAGGTGTGAATACTTCCTTTATCGGCGTGGCCGAAGCCGCAGGATTATGGACCGAACGCTGCCGAGCCTGCGGGGATTGCGTGCTGGCCCTGACCGGCGGAATATGCCCAAGAACCCGGTGTACCAAAGGGCTTAATAATGGTCCCTGTGGAGGAATGGCGGGTGGAAAATGTGAGGTGGACCCGGAACGGCCCTGTGCCTGGGTCGCCATCTATGAACGGTTGGCCACTGAAGGAAGGCTCGACCAGATTGAAAGCATGCTTCCCCTAGCGGACTATCGCCGCCGGACAAAACCAGGGAAGGTCACTCATATGGCTTATTTGAGGAGGTACCATGCCGGGTCCAAGTAAGTTGGCAAAGAATTTAGAGTCCGGTTCCTTTATCGTAACCTGTGAACTGGACCCCCCGAAGGGGACGGGCTGGTCGGTGGTTGATTCAAAAATTGCCGCCGTGAAAAATAAAATCCAGGCGGCAGTGGTTTCCGATAATCCCAAAGCCCGGCTTCTCATGGCCCCGATTGGGTTTTGTCGTTATCTGATCGAACAAGACCTCGAACCGGTTATGACTGTGACTTGCAGGGACCGAAACCGTCTGGCCTTACAATCCGACCTATTGGCGGCGGCTGGTCTAGGCATACAAAATATTCTGGCTGTAACCGGGGATTATATAACCTGGGGGGATCATCCGGAGAGCAAACCGGTTTATGATCTGGATTCCGTTCAACTGATCTGGGCCATATCCCAGATTAACCTGGGACGGGATATTTCCGGAGGAGTCATTGAAGGTCCGGCCGCTTTATTCACGGTCGGTGGGGCGGTAACGCTTACGGCCGATCTTATTTTTCCACAGATTCTAAAGTGCAGAAAAAAGCAGGAAGCCGGTGCCCATTTTTTGGTCAGCCATCCTATTTTTGATCTGGCCGGGGTTGAGGAATTTTTCAAGCAGGCCTCCGAAGTAAAAATCCCTTTGCTGGCCTCGGTCTGCTTGTTGAAGGAAGAACAGGTCCGGGAATATTTGCCGGGTAAATATCCCGGTTTATCAGTCCCTGAATCGGTGGTGGAAAGATTTAAATCTCTTAATTCAACCGAATTCCGGTCCGGGATGATTGAGTACACAGCCAATTTGATTGAAACCATAAGGAAAGACAGGCGTTTTCGAGGGGTCCATTTGATGCTGCAAGGAGCTGAAGAACAGATTGGGGAGTTAATTTAGATTGGGGAGTTTTTAGTTCGGAGTATTTAGTTCGGAGGAAGAAGTTTTGAATTATAATGGAAATAATTTAACTCCGAACTCAGAACTCAGAACTCAGAACTCCGAACTATTCACTCCCTAACTCATGATTCAAAACCAAAATGATTAACTATTAATATATGAACCCGACCAACTCAAAAGTCCTCATACTCGGCGGCGGCATAGCCGGTATAACAACGTGCCCTGGCCCTGAGCCGCTTGAATATATCGGTGACCCTGATAGAAAAATCTGCCGTGTTGGGCGGTATGGTCCGGAATTTTTGCTGTAAGGCCGGCGAGGCCTGCCAGCAATGCGGCGTTTGCCTGTTAAATGATTCTTTGCAGGCCTTGAATAACGATTCGAATATTGAAGTCCTTTTACAAACCGAAGTGATTGACCTGACCTTGAAGCCGACGAAATTTCTCTATACCTATAGCCGCCCTGGAGGGGGTGGCGAGGGGAGGGCCAAGGCCCTTCTTCTGGCAACCGGTTTTACCCCCTTCAGGGCTGAAGACAAACCCCAGTATCGGTATGGAATACTTCCGAATGTAGTGACCGGTTTGGATCTGGAAAGACAATTTCAGGAACACCGGTATGGTTTTCAGGCCTTCCGATCATGCCCTTCCCGCCTCTGTGGCCTTTATCCAATGTGTCGGCAGCAGGGATCTTCACTTGAATCACCCCTTTTGTTCTCAAGTCTGTTGTGCCTATGCCCTGCGGATGGCCAATCTCATCAAACACAAAAATCCACAAACCGAAGTAACAATTTTTTATATGGATATCCAGACCTTCGGCAAAGATTTTTCCCTTTTTATGGAACGTAGCAAAAAACAAATCCGTTTTATCCGGGCCATTCCCGGTGAAATTCAAAAGGCGGAAAATGATCAGGTTCTGTTGACCTTCCAGGACGAGTGACGGGTCTCCCAGCCGGAAGCAGGCCTTTGATCTGGCCGTACTTTCCGTCGGTATAATGCCCGGAGCGGATCATGAGTTTTTCAAAGAAAAACTGGGATTGCATTTAAATGCCGACGGTTTTTTGGAAAGAGGAAATGAAGCCCTTTCTTCTGATAATGGTATTTTCCTGGCCGGAACCGTCCGGGGTCCAAAAGGCATTGCCCAGAGTATTACCGAAGCCTACCGGACGGCGGAAGAAATTGCGGCTTATTTAAAAACAAGGCCCAGAGGATGATCCCTCAAGAAGAATTCAGGAAAATACCCAGGGTGCTTATTTGGGGCAAGGGCCTTACGGCCGGGGAAACGGCTTCCCGTCTTAAATCGTTAGGCTATGAAGTCATAACGGTGAATCCGGATAACCAAATCCAGGTGCTTGACATTAAAGGGTTTTGCCGGAGACTTCCAGGTGTCCCTTAGGCAAACCATCTCTCCCTTTGGACAAAGAGGAGAAGAAGGAGAATTTGGAAAGAAGGTGGACTGAGAATGTCGGGGCGATTGTATTTGCGCCGGAGCTGGTTTCCGAGGGAAATTATTCCTCCTATCGGTTAACCCCTTCTTCACAGATTATTACTTTAGAAGAACTGACTGCGATTCTATTTCCGGTTTCTCAAAATACTCTGATTTCCCCTCCCTCTTTAACCAGGGAGAATGAGAGTGGGGGTGAAAAGGGAAAAGGAGAAATTGAGCGTCTTAAGTCTGATTCTTATGTCGCCTTTCTGGTAGGGCTAAGTAGTGAAGGCAATGTCCCGGACATGGAAAAGGCCTTGTCGGCGGCCCTATTGATTCGAGAGAAATATCAATTTCAAGTCTCCATGTTTTGCCGCCAGGTCAAGGTGGCCGGAGAAGGGATGGAACGACTCTATCAAGCCTGCCGGGATGAGGGGGTTTTGTTTTTCAAGTTTGATCAAGAAGGTCCGGCATTGTTAAGAACGGGGGATGAGGTTGTGCTTCAATTTGAGGACCCCGTTTTGAAGCTGCCCTTTGAATTGACCCCTGATCTTCTGGTAGTTGATTCCCGGCATTCGCTGCCTTCGGAGGTCCGGGAAACTGCTTTGTCGTCCGGAATAGGGATGGATAAAAGCTGTTTTCTTCAGCCGGCCAATGTTCATCTTCTACCCCAGGCCTCTCAGCGGGAAGGTATATTTATCGCCGGTCCGGGTAAAGGCCCGATGCTTCCCCAAGCAGGTATGGAGGAGGCCGGGGCCGCGGCCCTTTCGGTCCATCATTTTTTCCAAGGCCGGACTTCCGAACCGATGAACCAGGAGATTACCGTGGATAAAGGGCTTTGCACCCTTTGTCTGACCTGTCTGCGGTATTGTCCCCACCAGGCTATCGGCTGGACCCACCGGATTTTTATTCACCCCCTGGCCTGCCGGCGCTGCGGTATCTGTGCCAGTGAATGCCCAATGGACGCCATCCAGATTGACGGTTATTCGGATGAGGAGGTCGAGGACCAAACTTGAGATCATTCGGGAAAGATGGGATCAGAGCGGAATCCAGTCAACCCAGGATAGTCATCTTTGGATGCCAACGTTCGGCCGGGGTGGCCTGGGAGGAAGTTCAAGGTTCAAGGTTCAAGGCTCACAAGTTCAAAGTTCAAAGTGATGTAGAATTTATTTCATTGCCCTGTGCCGGAAAGCTGGATCCGGATCATTTGTTGAGAGCCTTGACCATGGGCGCTGAGGGGGTAATGGTTTTGGCCTGTCCTGAAGAAAACTGCCGCTCCGTACATGGAAACTACCTATGCCCGGGAGCGTATCCGGGAGGCCCGAAATTATATTGAAGAGGCCGGAGTTCAATCCGGAAAGAATCCGTTTTGAACATCTTTCGAGCAATATGGAATGGTATTTAATCGAAGTAATTGATAATTTCTTAAAGCAATTAGCTGTCACTTAGAAGTGCTTCGGGCAATTGGCATTATTGTAAGGGCCGGTTTCGCAATCTGCCGAACATAGGGCATCTAGAGACCTTCGAATATGGATCCGCATCGATCTCAAAAAATTAGATCCCGATTTCAAACATCGGGTGGCCCGGGAATTAGGCGGGGAACAGATAAAAAAATGTTTTTCCTGCGGGGTCTGTTCGGCCCGTTGTCCGATTGAAAAAATCGAACCGGAATATAATCCGCAGAAGGATTATCCGTATGATCCTGCTGGGGATGGAGGAAGAACTGCTCAAAGAAGAATTTCTCTGGCACTGTTCAACCTGTTATACCTGCCAGGAAAGCTGTCCCCAGCAGGTCGATTTTACGGAAGTCGTTTTTGCCTTGCGCAATATGGCCGTTCGCAAGGGACTGGCTCCTCCGGGCATGGGGGCAGCCCGAAACCTGCTTGGTCAACAAGGGCGGATGTATGAGGTGGGAGAATTTGAAAATGAAAAACGGAAGGAAATGGGATTGCCGGAGATTAAAGGGAATAGCAAAGATATTCAAAAGATCTTAAAATAAAGTTCAAAGAATGATAGATTTTATTATGATACCAACTACGATGATAGGCCTGAAGATGTAGCACAGCCGCCCTCGGCTGTGTCCTCTATATCCTTGGCAAAACCAAGCAAAGGATTTTCCCGACGTAACTTGCCGCACCTGCAAGCTGAAGAAAGAACGTTTTTTGTCACTTTTGCAACTTATAGACGATGGCACCTTCCCGAGTCGGTGAGAGAGATCATAATAAAGCACTGTCTCCATGATCATAAAACCAAATTGCAGGTCCATGGTGTTGTTGTTATGCCGGATCATGTTCACATGGTTTTTACACCTCTGAAGGATAGAATCAGGTAATCCCTTTGGCTTGCCTGAAATTATGAATGGCATTAAAGGGGCTTCAGCCCACAGTATTAACAAGTTACTCAAGCGACGAGGTCATGTCTGGCAGGATGAATCTTTTGATCACATTTTGCGGTCAGAAGAAAAAATGATTAGTAAGGTCGAATATATCTGCCAAAATCCGGTGCGAAAGGGTCTGGTAAAAGAAGTCAGATGATTACCCCTGGCTCTGGCGGGAATGGGTGGAAGGGAAAAATGGACACAGCCGGGGGCGGCTGTGCTACAAAACGATAAATACAGGAATTTCTAAAATACTATGAAATATGCCTTCTTTTTAGGATGTACGGTTCCGGTTCGCAATCTGAACTATGAGCTATCCGCCCGGTGGGTGGCCCGGGAATTGGGATTGGAACTGGTTGATCTCGAAGATTTTCAATGCTGTGGATTTCCCTTAAAATCGATCAATAATTTTGATTCCCTGGTTGTCGCCGCCCGCAACCTGGCTTTGGCTGAACAGGCCGATCTGCCGGTTTGCACCTTATGCAGCGCCTGTGGCGGCTTTTTAAGCGAGGCCAATCACCTGCTTCAACACCGCAGCGATTTAAAAACTCAGGTCAATGACCGATTGAAGGATTCCGGGTTGGAATATAAGGGAACAACCCAGGTCAAACATTTTATTCGTATCCTCTATGAAGAGATAGGAATTGAAAGAATACGGGAAAAAATCATTCGTCCGCTTTCCGGGTTTACCTTCGCCCCTCACTATGGCTGTCATTATATCAAACCGGCCCGGACCGCCGGCGGGATTGATCCGGTGGAGAATCCTAAATCATTGAGCGAATTGATTGAAGTCACCGGGGCTAAGGCCCTCCATTATGAAACCCTGCTGGATTGCTGCGGGGGGAGTGTCTTGGGGGTCAAAGAGGATCTGGCCAATACCCTGGCCGGGAACAAACTCTCCGAAGTGGACCGGTTGGGAGGAAACGGGCTGGTCTTGATCTGCCCCTTCTGTAATGTAATGTTTGAAGGACAGCAAAAAAAGATAGAAAAAAAACTTGAACAAAAATTGAAGGTGCCTGTTCTGTACTACCCCCAGCTTTTGGGTTTGGCCCTGGGGGCCTCCCCGGAAGCCTTGGGATTTAAATTGAATCGAATCAAGGATAAAGAATTTTTAAACCGTTTTGAGGGGAGGGTCTGATTATGGAAATGGAAGGTTACTTTTTCCCGGATGATTTGTGGTATGATAAAAATCATTTTTGGGCGCGGATCGAGGGCGATCACTTGGTGATGGGTACCACCGACTTCGCTCAAAGGCTGGCCGGCGATATCGGCTATGTGGAACTGCCGGAAGAAGGGCGGAAGGTCCAGCAGGGCAAGCCCTTCGGTTCGATTGAATCCGGGAAATGGGTGGGGAGGATCTATGCGGTATTTTCCGGAGAGGTGACCGCAGTCAATGAAGCCCTGGAAGATCAACCGGAACTCATCAATGCCTCTCCCTATGACGAGGGCTGGATCTGTAAGATCGCTCCCGAGAATCTGGAAGGGGAAAAACAAAATCTGATGACCGCCGCGGATCTTAAACCGTTTATAGAGGCCGAGATCCTCCGGGTGAAAGAGTTGATGAACAAATAAAAGCAGGTACACGGTAGAAGGTATAAGGTTTACGGTATAAGGTTCAAAACCAAAGGGGAAAAACTTCTCCCTAAAATCTTACACCTTAAACCTCGCACCTCAAACCTTAAACCATTTTGAGGGGAAGGAGTCTTACATGGGGTATGTTGAAGAATTAAAAACCATCGTCGGTGGAGAAAATGTCCATACCGGAATGATTGATCGAATCGGTTTTTCCCGGGACATGTCGGTTCATGAAGGTCTTCCTGATGTGATTGTTTTTGCCCAGACCTCGGATCAGGTCAGCCGGATTGTCAAAATTGCTGCCGCCCAAAACATCCCGGTTGTGCGCCCGTGGGGCAGGCACCAGTGTGACCGGAGCGGTGTTGCCGGCCAAGGGAGGCATCCTGCTGGATCTTTCCCGGATGAA
Source organism: uncultured delta proteobacterium (assembly GCA_963790475.1). Taxonomy (GTDB): domain Bacteria; phylum Desulfobacterota; class RBG-13-43-22; order RBG-13-43-22; family RBG-13-43-22; genus RBG-13-43-22. Next base: position 42,501 of record CAWBOS010000010.1, read on the forward strand.
TCAAGTCCTGGAACTCAATAAAAACGACGGTTATGTTATTGTCGAACCGGGGATAATCTGCAATGCCTTGAACGCCCGGTTGGAACCGACCCATTTTTTCCCACCCGATCCGGGCAGCGCCCCGGCCTGCACCATCGGCGGTATGATCGCCTGTAATGCCAGCGGGGTTCGGGCGGTCAAGTACGGAACCACCAGGGATTATGTCAAGGGTCTGGAAGTGGTCTTGGCCGACGGCCAAGTGATCCATACCGGGACGCTGGCCCCTAAAAGTTCGGCCGGTTATGATCTGACCCGTCTATTTTGCACCTCTGAAGGGACCCTGGGGATAATCACCGCGGCCACCTTAAAGATTCTGCCCAAACCGGCCTATCTGGCCTTTGCCAAATTGCTCTTCCCTTCGGTCGATCAAGCCGGAGAAGCGGTGGTTAAGATATTGACCTCAGGCATCCCCTTGTCCGCCTGTGAGATCCTGGACGAGGTTTCCATCGGAGTGGTCAAACAGGCCATGAAACTGGAAATCCCTCCCGAGGTCAAATGCCTTCTTTTTGTCGAGATCGACGGACACCGTCAAGCGATTTTGGATCAGATGACGCAAATTGATGCCATCTGCAAAGAATTCGGGGGACTGGGGAATGAATGGTCCGATGACCCGGCCAAACGCCTGATCATGTGGTCGGCCAGGCAGGGACTGGTTCCTTCCCTGTCGCGAGTCAAGCCGGGTTACCGGCAGATTCCGATTGTCGAAGATTTTGGGGTGCCCATCAGCCAAATAAAGTCCATCATCCATGAAATTCAGAAAATCGGGCGGGAACATGACTCTCCTATCGCCACCTTCGGCCATATCGGGGACGGAAATCTCCATGCCGTGCTGATTATGGATGTGCGTAAATCCAAGGAATGGGAGACCCTGCGCCAGATCGGCCGGGATTTTCTGGCCCTGACCTTGAAATATAAAGGGACCCTGACCGCCGAACATGGACTGGGGATGGCCAAATCGCCATTTATCAAAGAAGAGCTGGGGGCATCCTTAGAAGTCATGAAGACCATAAAAAAGGCTTTAGATCCCCAAAATATCCTCAATCCGGGAAAACTGGGATTTGAGGACAGCATCAGGGATATTTATGAAAAGTCGGCTTATGCCCCTTTGATTGAAAAACCGGAAGCCTTTAAAAGTTTTGGGGAAAAGATTGACCATGAAATTATGGCCTGCATCTTGTGCGGGTTCTGCCGGGCGGGATGCCCCACCTATGCCCAAACCGGCCTGGAAACCATGAATGCCCGGGGCAGGGTCCTGTTGGCCTTCGATTTGATGAGCGGCCGTCTGGAGCCCTCCGAAGAGATGGCCAAGCGACTGTATCAGTGCACCACTTGTCTCAATTGTAAATATACCTGTCCTTCCCGGGTAGAGGTGGCCGATGTGATGCAGGCGGCCCGTAAAAGATTGGCCGACAGCGGATTCCTGCCTCCGGTCTTTCAAAGCAGCAGTAAAAGCATCGCCCAATACGGCAATCCTTTCGGCGAACCCAGGGAGAAGCGAACCGATGTCTTTCCTGCCGGATTTAAAACAGGTGGTCAGGGGGCCGAGGTCCTGCTCTTTGCCGGATGTGTGGCTTCCTATCAGGACATCAACATGATTCCCAACCTGATGACCATATTGGACAAGGCCGGTATCTCCTATACGACTCTGGGACAGGAGGAGGATTGCTGCGGATATTTGAGCTATTTGATCGGGGCCGAAGAAGATTTTCAAACTTGTGTAAAAAACAACACCAAAAAATTTACCGACCTGGGGGTCAAGGAAATCGTCACCAGTTGCCCGGGGTGTTTTCGAACTCTTTCCAAATTGTATCCCCAATTTGGCGGAAATGCGGGGCTAAAGGTCCATCATGTGGTCACTTATCTGAATGACCTGATGAGCCAGGGGAAGATCTCCTTAAAAGAGAAGGGATCATTAACTGTGGCCTACCATGACCCCTGCGATCTGGGGCGTCATATGCAGGTTTTTGAAGAGCCCAGGAATCTCCTGAAACAAATCCCCGGAGTGCAGCTAAATGAATTTAAGATGAATCGCCTTTTGGCCAAATGCTGCGGCAGCGGGGGAGGGGTCAAAGGTTTTGACAACCAGCTCAGTCAGGACATCGCCTACGACCGGGTCCTCCAGGCCCTGGAGGTTGGGGCCGAAGTAATCGTTTCCGCTTGCCCCTCCTGCAAGAGCAACCTGACCCAGGGGGCGGCCCGTCTGCGGAAGGAGAAAAAAGGAAAGATCAAGGTCAAAGACATTACTGAAATGATTGCTTCGGCCTTGGCCTAATAAAACAAGAATCCAGAATCCAGAGTCAGAATTCAGAAAGAAACCTTTATCAAAAAGGTATGAAGTCTTGTTGAGATGAACTCGCAAAAAGTTGCCGAAATCCGTATTAGTCATTCCGGTCCCGCATCAAGTGCCGGATAGACTCCAGCCGGAATCCAGTGATTTTAAGTAGTCTTTGATCTCCTGGACCCCGGTTTTTGCCCCCGGATTGAAACTTTCCGGGGCAGGCTTGGTGACGACTTTTTGCGAATCCATTTTATTGATATTTTTAACTCATGCCTCTTATTGAGAATGAATTGACTTAAAAATCCTTGAGGAAAAGGAGAATATAATTATGGCCAAAAGTAATTGGATGCACATGGGAACGGTACTCAAGATGAATGCCGTCAACTTTCCGGACAAGCTTGGATGGCAGGACAAATCCAAAGAATTCACTTTTAAACAATGGAACGATCGCTCCTGTCGTTTGGCCAACGGTTTTAAAAAAATGGGAGTTGGACATAGAGACCGTTTTGCCGTTCTGGCCTATAATCGGGGAGAATGGATGGATATCTATGCCGGGGCGGCCAAGGGGGGCCAGGTCATCGTTCCCCTGATGTTCAGGCTGGCCGGGCCGGACATCGAATTTATTGTCAATCATTCGGAATGCAAGGGAATGATCGTTGAGGCGCCTTTTGTTGATCTGGTCAACGGGATCAAAGACAAACTGCAGGTTCCCAAAAATGCCTTTGTTTTTTTAGGGGAAGGCCCTGTGCCCAATGGATATATCGGCTACGAGGAATGGCTGGCCGGTTCCTCTCCTGAAGAACCGGATTTTGTGGTGGATGCCGCCGACCCCTGGACCTTTATGTACACTTCCGGCACCACCGGCCGTCCTAAAGGGGTGGTCCGCTCCCACGAAAGTTACATGGCCCAATATTACTTAGACATCATCAATATGGGTGTGCGCACTACAGATAAGGTGATGCTGGTCATGCCCATGTGCCACGTTAATTCCATTTTTTACTCTTTCCCCTACACCTTACTCACCGCCCCGGTCTTTGTCTACAACATGGTCTCCTTCGACCCCGAGGATCTCCTGAAGACTATAGCCGAATATAAGATCACTTTTACCTCTCTGGTGCCCACCCACTACATCATGATCCTGTCCCTGCCGACTGAGATCAAGAATAGCATTGATGTCTCTTCCATCCGGCAGCTTTTGATTTCTTCGGCCCCGGCCCGCAAGGACCTCAAGCTGGCCATTATGGATTACTTCAAGAATGCCGAACTGTGGGAGGCCTACGGGTCCACGGAAGGCGGGCTGGTGACCCTGCTCCGGCCGGAAGATCAATTTAAGAAATTAGGGTCTATCGGTCGTGAAATTTTCGGGACCGACCAAATCCGCATTTTGAATGAAAAGCGTCAGCCGGTCCCGGAGGGAGAGGTAGGAGAGCTTTTTTACCGGACCCCCATGCTCTTTACCGAATACTGGAAAGAGCCGGAAAAAACCAAAGAGGCCTTTGACAACGGCTGGTCTTCGGCCGGCGATATGGTCCGACGCGATGAAGACGGCTATTATGTCCTGGTGGACCGCAAGGCCAATATGATTATCACCGGCGGGGAGAACGTCTATCCTTCCGAGGTGGAAAATGTGATCGGTAGTCATCCGGCGGTTAAAGATGTGGCTGTCATCGGGGTGCCGGATAAAAAATGGGGCGAGGCCATCAAGGCTATTGTTATCCTGCACGAAGGATATAAGGGAACCGCGGCCCTGGCCAAGGAAATCATTGATTACTGCCAGGGGAAAATCGCCGCTTTTAAAAAACCCAAAACCATCGATTTTATCACCGACGCCGAAATGCCGCGAACCGGAACGGGGAAGATCCTGCACCGAATCTTGAGGGAAAAATACGGGAAGTGGAGTGATTAGGGATGACAAGTTCGTAAAAGATTCCTTTGCCTGGATTTAGATTTCTTACGTAGCTATCGGCGGTGATAGTCTGGGAAAAAATCGGCGAGTCGTGTTTGGGTCATTCCGGCGAAAGCCGGAATCCAGGGTTATCAATGCTTATTAACCTCCTGGACCCCGGTTTTCACCGGGGCGACGATCTGATTGGGAATTCATCAGAGGGGATACAAATAATTCAGAGGAGGGATTATGGCCAAGAAGATTATCTACTCCGTGATCATTGTCTTTCTGGTTTGGAGTGTCCTGGATTATGTGATACACCAACTGATCCTGGGGGCCAGTTATCAGGCTACAGCCAACCTCTGGCGGCCCATGGCCCAGATGAAAATGGGACTCATGTATGTGATGGTTTTTCTGGTGTCCATTGCCTTTGTCTGTCTCTATGCCCTGTTTGTGAGCAATCAAGGGATCAAAACCGGTTTCTTCTTCGGATTGATCTACGGATTCGGGGCGGCTATCTCCATGGGCTACGGAACCTTTTCCTTCATGCCCATCCCCTATCACAGGGCCTTCACCTGGTTTCTGGGGTCCGTGGTGGAGTTCACCCTTGCCGGTCTGATCGTGGGCGGGATCTGCGGGAGGAAATAAGCCCAACCATTAGGAGAAATTACCTATGGCGAAATGCTGGTTCTGCAAAACGACAAAAGGGAAGAGATATTGTTCGCCCATTGACAACCTTCTTTGCCCGGTTTGCTGCGGTGAAAAGAGATTAAAAAAAATCGACTGCAATGAAGATTGTAGATACCTTGAAGGGGTTGCCTTTCAAAAAAAGCGTGACCAGGAAAAAGAATTTTCAACCTTACTGGAAAGTGTTCCCCATGGACAACATAACGATATTTTGAATGAAACTGGAGTAGCATTGATCGCCGGGGAAATTGAAACTTTCGTCTGGGAAAAATATGTATTGGAAAACATCAACCTCACCGACAAGACCGTATATGAATCCTATAAAGAAATGTATAAACTTCATTTTGGTAATCAACCTCTTGAAGAACATCCTTCCGATTATTTTTTCCGAGAGTTAGAAAGACTCTATTTGGACAATAGAAGGCTTTGGGAATTGAAAACGAAGCATGAGAATATTGGCCGGGTATTTTTACGTTTAATGATTTCGATAAAAAATATGAGCGGGGGCCAATTTGGAGAATTTGGGTATTTAAATTATCTGAAAAACAACTTTGGAAATATCGATACCGATGGGCAATTCATCGTTGAAGACAAGTTTGGAAACAAAACCGTGCGGACATTAAAACCTTAGATGAATCGGATGTAAATTCCGACTTGACATCGGTCTTAATTTGGTACTATAAAGAGACCGGAGGTGATTCCATGAATATATCCCAAGACATAAAACCGGTTACCTACCTTAAATCAAGAGCCTCGGATCTGTTAAAGCAAATTAATGAAACCCATCGACCGGTTATCATTACTCAAAATGGAGAACCACGGGCCGTTCTGCAAGATCCTAAAAGTTATGAGGATATGCGGAACGCAATCGGAATACTGAAACTGATTTCCCAGGGCGAAGAGGAGATACAGGAAGGTAAATCTAAATCTCAGCAGGAGGTTTTTAAGGAAATTGACAATCTCTTGAAAGAAAAGTTGAAATGACCTTCCGTTATGAAGTTATCTGGGGTAGTAGTGCCGAAAGTGATCTAAAAAGAATTATCGAATACATCGCAGAGGATAACCCATCAGATGCTCTGAAAATATTCAAAACCATAAAACAAAAGACTTCCGGCCTTTTCACCTTTCCCGAAAGAGGCCGCATCGTCCCGGAGTTGCGAGATCATGGTATTTTGCAGTATCGGGAATTGATTGTTCCGCCCTGGAGAATCCTTTATCGAATATCTGAAAAACAGGTGTATGTCCTTTCCGTTCTGGATTCACGTCAAAATATAGAAGATATCCTGTTAAATAGACTCATCCGTTCAAATACATGAAAACTCAAAGTTCTTGAAGGAAGCTAAAAAGAACTGGATAAACAGCAAGAAAGACTTATTATCCAGCCGTACAAGTATAGTAAACTTAATTAGTTACACCAGAGAGTCTTTTCTATTTTATTGAACAGGCTGAGACTTTCTGATATTATCCAGAAAACTGTTCAATGATTTGTTAGCACTAATAAGAACATGGCAATAGGATACGATTATGACATGCAGATTATGCCTTCAAACTTGCGACATTTGCAATTCACATATCGTTCCTGAATTCTTTTACAAGACTTTGTACAGCAAAGAAAAGCATAAGTTTGTCCAGCTATCTGGACCACCAAAAGTGAGAAAGTGGCAAAAAGGTTTTAAGGAAAAATTGCTTTGTAGAAATTGTGAGGACAAGCTGAACAAATGGGAAACATACGCGGCTCGAGTCTTGGTTGGTGGCACTGAGATTGGTGTTGAAAAACTACAAGAAATGATCATGGTTCATGATGTTGATTATAAAAAATTTAAACTATTTCAACTCTCTTTATTATGGCGTGCTGGAGTGTCCGGACTGCGGCAATTCTCCAATGTCAAATTAGGACCACACGAAGAAAAGCTACGTTGCATGATAGAAAAAGATAATCCGGGCGTACCTGCTGACTATGGCTGTCTCATCATTTTTACACCATCTTATTTTGATTTAACGAGTCAAATGATGATGCTCCCTCAAGAGTCGAAATTTGATGGCCACCGTTGCTACATATTCATAATGGCAGGTATGACATGGGTATTTTTTGTTTCTAGCCACGTGAAACAACTGCAACATACAGAAAAAATGTTCCTTGGACTAGATGGGGTCTTGCCTGTGATGATCGAGAATGCTGCATCCAAGCTTTTTTTTGAAAGAACGTTCAGAGAATGGAAAGAATCTGGCAACCTTGATAAAGCGCTCAAAAGAATCTGATGAAATCCTAAAGAGGATTGAGGATTGAAATGCTAACTAAATCATTTCACCGGAGCGCTACCGCGCCCGGGAAATTTTTTGGGAATAAATATATTGAACAGGAGAGACTATGGCAAAGATCGAAAACCATAAATACAGTATCGAAGAGGCATTCCGCGAGTGTTTTTACATAGTCCCCGATTATCAGCGTGAGTACGTCTGGACCGACAAGGAAGTCCACCAACTCCTTGACGACATCAACGACGAAATAACCGGACAATCGACCAAGGAATACTTCATCGGCACCATCCTGGTTTCGCCAGCCACCCTGAAAAATCATTACGAAGTGATAGACGGCCAACAACGCCTGACGACCTTCTTTTTGCTACTCTGCGCCCTGAAGAACCTATTCAAGGGAGAATTCCAAGAATCGACCATCAGCGGGTTGATCTCCACCAGCTATACCGACAGCAACGGTGACACCCAAACCAGCCTGAAGCTTGAACCCCGTTACGAAAATGCCGGGGAGATAATGAACAAGATAGTGGAATTAAATGAAGAGCCGATCAAAATGAGAAATGCGGTGCAGGCTTCCGGAATCACCACTTTTGGCTCCCTGGAGAATATCATCAATGCTTACGGGACCATCTACCGCTATCTCCAAGAAAACTACAAAGAGAAAGCACCGATGAAAAAATACTGGGGATACTTGGCAAACAACGTTGTCTTTATCCAGATATCCACCGACATCAGCAGCGCCCTGAAGATTTTCGAGACCATCAATGAGCGCGGCGTCGGCCTCAACCCGATGGACCTGCTGAAAAACCTGCTTTTCACCCACGTCAAAACCGATGAGTTCACCAAGCTGAAGGATGAATGGAAGAAGATCACCAAGCCGCTGGAAAAGCAGAAAGAGAAGCCACTCCGCTTCCTCAGATACTTCCTGATGGCTAACTACAAGATCGAGAATGACCGTAGCGACGCAATCGTGCGGGAAGATGAAATCTATGACTGGTTCATCAACAAGAAGAACGCAGCGCTTTGCGATTACAGCTCAAAGCCATTCGAGTTTGTCCGAAAGATCATCAGGAATGTTGAGTGGTTCATTGCCTTTTCATCAGGCAAGGGGAATGACAGTCTCGACAATTTGTACATGGACAACCTGCGGAGGCTCTGTGGCGGGGCCTTCAGTCTGCATTACGTGCTGCTTCTGGCTGCCAGCACATTCCCGAAAGCACTCTTTGACCACTTTGTCCAGCAACTGGAGAGCTTCCTGTTTTGCTACATTTTTACCAAGACGCCGACGAAAGACCTGGAGCGGAATTTCTCCGTATGGGCCGATGAACTGCGGGCAATTGCCGGGGTAACGGATGTCACGGAGCAGAAGCAAAAGCTGAACGAGTTTCTGAAGGAACGGTTCGACAAAAATATCCAGGCAAAACAGGGTGAGCTTGCCGATGACCTGAAACGCTATACCCTCAATTCGATGCAGCAGTACCGGACTCGCTACCTGCTGGCCAAACTGACCCAGCATGTTGACATGGCCTACAAGGGACTCAGGACGCCAGGATCGTTGCAGGATTACACGGCCCTTGAGATTGAGCATATCCTTCCGAATAACCCCCAACAGGGCTTGCGTGACGACTTCACGCAGAACAACCCCGGCAAGCCGTATGATCTCTACAAAACGATGTTGGGGAATCTTACCCTGCTGGAGAAACCGATCAATATTGTCGCCAGCAACAACTTCTTTCAGACGAAATGTGCAGAATACAAAAAGTGCAAGTATTACCTCACCAGCAGCATTGCCGAACTTACCACCGTCGGCAACAACTCATCCATCAACCGGATCAATGCCAAGCTCCAGTCGTTCACTGTCTGGGATGCCGCTGCCATAGAAAATCGGCAGGAACTGCTAAGCAATCTGGTTTCCGAGATTTGGAAGATCGAAGAGGTTGAAGTACCCTAATGGCCCGTGGAGAAGCAAAAGGGGACAGCCTACTTTTTGAGCTATGCAGACAATATTTTCGAGATAGCGTGACTACCAACCAGCGACTCGACCCCTCAAGCGGGTCAGCCGCGCGTTGGGCATCTAAACCAAAGAAAAACTCGTGAGGCGTAAGGATGAAGGTACTACAGCGAATCAAACTGAAGAATTTCAAAAGATTCGAAAATTTTGATTCGAATTTCGATGCAAACCTCAACCTTCTAATTGGCGATAACGAATCAGGCAAAAGTACAATCCTACTGGCCGTGGACCTTGTGTTGAGCGGCAGCAGGGGTAAGATAGAGGCCATTGGTTTGGAGAATCTCTTTAATACAGAAGTTGTCAGTACATTCTTGACTTCCGAGAAGAGGCTTGAGGATTTACCTATTCTTTTTGTAGAGGTCTATCTGAATGAACAGAGCGACCCAGACTTCAACGGAAAGAACTGTTCAGAAGACAGAGTATGTGATGGGCTACAGTTTCTGTGTGAGCCAATCGATGCGCTCGGGAAAGACATAAAACGGATTTTGGACGAGAAAGACCCTGTTTTTCCTTTTGAATACTATGAGACGAAGTTTCTCTCTTTTGCCGGAAAACCCTACGTGGGTTATAACAGACCCATAAGACATCTTTTCATCGATAACACACAAATCGATAATGAGTATGCAACACGGGAGTACATAAAGGACCTTTATGATACCAACATCGAAGGAACTGAGAGGAATAAACATCGGAATGAATATAGGAAATACAAAGAGCAGTTCAAGAATAACGTCCTAAGCGGCCTCAACAAAAGACTCGATAGGTATTCTTTCGTTGTTAAAACAAGTGGCAAAGCGAATTTGGAATCAGACCTCACGATTTGCCAAGATGGGATTACTATCGAGAATAAAGGAAAGGGGCAGCAATGCTTCATTAAGACGGAGTTCGCTTTGAAAAAACCGGGGCAAAAGAAGAATATTGATATTCTGCTGTTGGAAGAGCCAGAAAATCACCTGAGCCATATCAACATGAAGAAGCTAATCCACCGAATACAGGAGCCCTCAGAGAAACAGATATTTATAGCGACTCACAGCAATCTCGTTAGTGCGAGACTTGACCTGAGAAAATGTATTTTGCTGAATAGTAGCAGTACCAATCCTACCTCGCTGGCCGACCTTTCTGAGCCGACGGCAGGGTTCTTCATGAAGGCCCCGGACAACAACATTCTTGAGTTTATCTTGTCAAAGAAGGTGGTCCTTGTAGAAGGCGACGCCGAGTATATTTTGGCTGAATCATTTTACAAGAAGATCACAAAGGAGGCACCCGAAGACTCCGACACACATATAATTTCTGTTGGCGGGACAAGCTTTAAAAGATATCTTGAGTTGGCCCGACTTCTGAAAATCAAAACAGCGGTGATTCGTGATAACGACGGAGACTACCAGCAAAATTGTGTCGATAGGTATTCGGAATACATTTGCGATCACATTAAGGTGTTTTCTGACGGAGACAATGAGAGGCCTACCTTTGAAATCTGCCTATACGAAGACAATAAGGCTATCTGCGACGATCTCTTTGGGCAACAAAGGAAAACCTTAAGCGTAAAGGACTACATGCTTAAGAACAAGGCAGAGGCAGCTTTCTTATTGTTGCAGAACAAGGCGGACGCATTGTGTTCGCCGAATTACATAATGAAAGCAATACAGTGGATAAGAGAGTAATACTTGCTGTTGCAGGTTCAGGCAAGACCACACACATCGTGAATAGTTTAGGCAGCCTCAACCCAGGTGTAAGATCACTTGTTATAACGTATACCAGAAACAACCTCAGCAATTTGAGGACCAAGATAATTCGCAAATTCGGATACTTTCCAGAGAACATATCATTGTACGAGTATTTTGCGTTCTTGTATGGTTTCTGCTTCAGGCCGTTCCTGCTTAGGAATACAAGAGCAAAAGGTATCAACTGGGAGGCGCCGCCAGCTTGGACATTGCGTAAAGAAAGAACCAGCAAGGAATACTACTTCGACAAGTACAGTAAACTATACCACAACAGAATAGCCAAGTACCTGGAATTTAAAGGTGTCTTGGATCTCGTCAATCAGCGGATAGAGAGGTACTATGATAATCTTCTTGTTGATGAGGTGCAGGATTTCGGGGGACACGATTTCAACTTTCTTCGGACCATCGTGCAATCAAAAGTGACCATACTTTTTGTCGGGGATTTCTACCAACACACATTCGACACAAGCAGGGATGGAAACGTTAACAAGAATCTGTACAGTGACCTGAATGTCTATAAAGGGCTTCTGAGAAAGATGGGTCTGGCGGTAGATTCGGACACATTGAGCAAGAGCTATAGATGTAGTCCAACGATTTGCCGCTTCATCTCAAAGAATTTGGGGATAGATATGGAATCTCACCGAGACGACGAGACGGCAATGCACGCTCTTGCCACAAAAGGTGACGCCGGTGTGGTGCTTAAATGCAACAACACGGTAAAACTCTTCTACAGAGAACATTACAAATACGGTTGTTACTCGAAAAACTGGGGCGACTCGAAGGGTGCAGATCACTATTCGGATGTTTGCGTTGTCCTAAATAAGGAAACATTTCAAAAGTTCCAAAAGAAGCGGCTAAGCGAGTTGAAGCCGCAAACGAGGAACAAGCTTTACGTTGCGTGCACGCGGGCAAGGAACAATCTCTACTTAATCCCAGAGACTTTCTACCAAGGAAGCGGATGAAGACGGGGTCAGTGAAGTACAGAAGACAATTGTGAATCAGATGGGCATTGCCCAACAAAGCAATCCAGCGGGCGTCTTACAGCCGCTGATTTTGGCGTTATAAGGTGAGTTTGTTGAGAAATGAAAACAAATAAGGAAAGTATTATTAGTCGTTGTCCCTGGGTCGATTTGAGTAATGTCGATTATGTGGAATATCACGATAAGGAATGGGGTGTTCCGGTCTATGAAGACCGATTGATCTTTGAATTTTTGTCTTTGGAATCCGCCCAGGCCGGTTTATCCTGGCTCACCGTTCTAAAAAAGAGAGAGAATTACCGCAGGGCCTTTGAAAATTTCGAACCGAAAAAGATTTCCCGATTTGATCAGGCCAAAATTGAAGAATTGTTGCTGAATCCCGGAATCATTCGGAATAGATTGAAGATTGAAGCAACGGTAAATAATGCCCGGGAATTTCTTGAAGTTCAGAAAGAATATGGGAGTTTTTCGAAATATATATGGAGTTTTGTCGGCGGCAAACCCAAAATCAGCAAGATAAGGAAATTAGCGGATTACCCGGCAACCAGCAAAGAGTCGGACGCCTTGAGCCAAGACTTGAAACATAGAGGTTTTAAATTTTTGGGTTCTACCATATGTTACGCGCATATGCAGGCTACGGGGTTGGTAAACGACCACTCTCTGGATTGTTTCAGGAGAAGCGAAATAATTGAGCTATATGGAAAATAACCCATCCGGTAAGGGCATGTCTGAATTCAATCATTTGTTTCTTTATTTAGGGGACCTGCCCTAATATTTAAGAAACCAATAAGTCCTGGTTTTGGGAACCTTAGAGTCGGATTAATTTTGGAGGTAAGGATGGACACGGGGGGAATTGTTCGTGAAGTCTTGAATAACTATGCTTTGCCGGCACGGGGACGGCACGGGGTCGTTCACTGGGCCCGGGTGCTGGAAAACGGTCTATCCCTGGCGGAAAAGACCGGCGCCAATGTGCAAGTGGTAACCCTCTTTGCCTTATTCCACGACAGCCGACGGGTGAATGAGCATTTGGATGAGGGGCACGGGCTGCGCGGCGGGGAGTTTGCTCGAACATTTCGGACAACGCTCTTCGATCTCGAAGATCAGGAGTTTGAACTATTTTTTAGGGCCTGCCACTTTCACACCGACGGATATACCGAAGGCGATGTGACCCTGCAGACCTGCTGGGATGCCGATCGTCTCGATCTCGGCCGGGTCGGCATCACACCCAAGCCCGATCTTTTATGCACTGACGCTGCCCGGGGTCTGGTCGATTGGGCGAATCAACGGGCTGTTAAGGGATATGAACCCGAGATGGTGAACGAGGTCTGGGGATTATGATTCAAGGCCCATTTATCCGCTTTCCCGATCGCTTCCAGACTTATTTAAGGTATTTTCCATACCAGGCAAAGACCTTTTTCCAACCGTCCACCGCCGCCTCCACCCGGTAGCTGGGCCGGTCCACAGAAAAGAATCCATGGCCGGCATTTTCATAAGTGTGAAACTCGTAGGTCTTATTATAGCGTTTCAACTCTTCCTCCATACGCCGAACGTGCTCAGGGGAAGGGTTTTGGTCTTCCGCCCCGAACAGGCCCAGCAAGGGGCAGGCCAGATCCTTGGTCAGGTCAATGGGGGCAACCGTCCAACCCTTGGTAAGTTCCTCGGGCTTGGCCACCACCCGCCCCCCATAACAATCCACAGCGGCATTGATGCGTTTGATGGTACAAGCCGCCAGGTAAACCTGCCGGCCGCCTGAACAATACCCGATAATACCGACTTTGCCGCTGTAATAGGGCTGGGTCTCCAGATATCTAATGGCCGCATCGAGATCGCCGATACAGCGTTCGTCAGGAACCATACCGGCAGCCCAGATCTTGGCCATGATTTCCTCGGGAGTTCCCGGACCCTCACGATGGTGGAGGTGGGGCGAAAACCCAACATACCCGTGATAGGCCAGTTTCCTGGTTATTTCTTTGGTGGCTTCATCCCAGCCCGGCAGGTGATGTATCACGACAACCCCCGGAAACGGCCCCGCACCCAGCGGGCGGGCCAGATACCCTTCAATTAAATCATCATTATGTCCCCTAAAACCGACCGTCTCGGCTATCATCCCTTCGTACATGGCAGCTTCCCCCTTTACTAATGATTCAGTTTCAGTTAATTTAAGTATATAAAAAAGGGATAAGGGTGTCAAGGAGACTGTAATCTCTTCATCGGGGGGAGTGACAAGAATATTAATATCGGATCTTTTTGAATGAACGAATCACACTAAGAAAGGGGAAAAATGATGGATCAAAAAATCATTAACTTGTTCGATGACTACGCTTGTGAAAGGTTGAATCGTCGTGAATTCATCGGGAGGTTGTCTGTCCTTGCCGGGGGGACCGCCGCCGCCCTGGTATTGATGCCTGTCCTGGAGAATAACTTGGCCCAAGCCCAAATCGTTTCCAAGGATGATCCCCGCCTGGTCACGGAACATATCAAATACCCCGGCCTGACAGGGGATATCCGGGCCTATTCGGCGAAACCGAAAGGAACGGAAAAGCTTCCTGCAGTTCTCGTCATTCATGAAAACAGGGGATTGGTTCCCCATATCGAAGATGTCACCAGGCGTATTGCCTTGGAGGGTTTTCTGACTTTGGCCCCGGATGCCTTAACCCCCCTGGGGGGGACTCCGGAAGACCAAGAAAAAGCACCGGCACTGATTCAACAACTAAACGGTCCGACCACCCTGCAAAACTATCTGGCGGCGGTGAAATTTTTAAAGAATCATCCTGTTTCCACCGGAAAAGTGGGGGTTGTCGGATTCTGCTGGGGTGGGGGGATGGCCAATCAACTGGCCGTACACTCACCGGATTTATCGGCCGTGGTGCCCTATTATGGCAAACAGCCCGATCCCGAAGATGTTCCCAAGATCAAAGCCCCTTTGCTCCTTCACTACGCCGGGGTGGACCAATGGATCAATGGAGGGATTCCGGCTTATGAGGCCGCCCTGAAGAAGGCCTCCGCGGACTATAAGATTTATATGTACGAGGGTGCCCAACATGCCTTTAACAACGACACCAATCCTGCTCGATATCATAAAGAGGCGGCCCAACTGGCCTGGCAGCGCACCATTGCATTTTTTAAAGAGAAGCTAAAGAATTGATTAAATGATTGGAACCATCTCCGTTGCGAGTCACGAGTTGCGGGTTACGAGTTCTTAAAGAAAAGGTTTTATTCTAAACCTGTAACTCGCAACCCGTAACCCTATTCAACTACATTTACTTCCCCATACAACATTTCTTGTACTTTAAACCGCTGCCGCAGGGACAGGGCTCATTGCGGCCGACTTTGGGGGAGGCCGGTATGGTCTTGCCTTTGGTCGGAGAATCGGGCCGTTCCAGGGATTGCCGGCGCCATAGACTGGATAGCTGAGAGACAAAAGGTTGGGCATGGGTGAAGAAGTTTTTATAGCCTGCGCACAGGTAGTTCAGCCCTGCTTGGCCGTCCGGGGTGTGAAGGATGCGATCTTTGGGGCACCCGCCGTGACACATATACAGTACTTCGCAGTTCCGGCAAAATTGGGGCAGCGTATCCCATTTTGCCCGGCCGAAGGCCCTCTGGGCCGGACTTTCCAATAAATCAACCAGCGCGACTTGCTGAATATTTCCCAGGCGGTATTCCTGATCGACGAAATGATCACAGGAATAGAAGTCTCCATTGTGTTCGATAACTGGAATATCACCGCAGGTCTTCCGGAAGATGCACAGGGCATGTTCCTGCCCAAAGGCGGTTCTGGCTGTCTCCTCGAATATCTGCACTTTGATCCGTTCGATATCCTCGGCCTTCCATTCATCAAAGATCGTGCAGAGAAAATCACCCCATGATTCAGCCGGCACAGTTCGAGGACTGACTCCTTGCTCGGTACCCGGATCCAGTTCGATCAAGGGTAGAAAGGTCATATATTGGGCCTTGATCTGTTTGAAGAACCGGTAAACCTGGTTGGGATAGTCGACGTTCTGGGAATGGACCACGCATAACAGATCGCAGGGGATCCCATGCTCCTGGAGGATCCGGTAGCCGCGCATTACCTGGGCATGGGTAGCTTTTCCTCCCTTGAAGACACGGTGCTGATCGTGTATTTCCTGCGGTCCGTCCAGGCTGAGACCAACGGTAAAATCCTCAGCCGCTAAAAAGCGGCCCCAATCTTCATCAAGGAGGGTGCCGTTAGTCTGCATCCCGTTGAAGATGGACCGGTTGGGGGGCAGATGTTGGCGTTGGAGGGCCCTGATCTTACGAAAATAATCGAGACCCAGGAGGGTGGGCTCTCCGCCGTGCCAGGAAAAATTGACCGTTGTACCGGGGGCGGCTTCAATGTGTTGGATGATATATTTTTCCAGGAGGGCATCGGGCATGCGAAACGACTCACCCGCTGGATAGAGGCCTTCTTTCTTCAGGTAGTAACAATAATGACAACCCAGGTTGCAGAGGGAACCAATGGGTTTGGTGAAGACCTGGAATTCGCGGGAAGCTCTGACCATCTCATTCAGCCAGGTGCTGGAGTTCCCGCTGCAGGTCGTCTATTGAGATCGTACCCGGGGCCAGTTTTTCCCGTGCGGCACGGTTGGCTGTTTTTTGCAGCAAGCGGTTTACGGGTGCGGGCACTCCGTAAAGACGCCCAAGCAAACAGATTTCCCCGTTCAGCCAGTCCGCTTCAATCGTGCCTGTCCCCCGTGTTTGGCTTTGCCACGAAGATCCCCCTTGCCGCCGGCCGTCACCTATGGGCCGGACCTGGATGAGATTCCCTCGACGGGCCCGAAATTCTTTATCCGTGGAGAAGGCGATACCGGCGGTTCGGTAGCAGGTTAGCGCTTCCTCCCGGGCAGCTCGGAGGAGATCCCTGCCGTCGGCCTCAGGTCCACAGATGGCCTGAAGGGCATTGCCGAGGTTCAATAAGAGCTTAGCGTATTTCTGTCGCATTACCGCGGGATCGGGTTGGGCGCTGAAGTCGGCCTCCCGGAGGTCAGCGCAGACGGCCTCGATCGTGGAGTCGGTCCCCTGAGGATATCTTCCGGCATCCAGAATCCCCGGGGTCGGCGCCGAGTTTTGCTGGACGACGCCCGGTTCCAGATGAGTGGCCGGCAGCATGACCACCATGGCATAAACCTTTTCGAACCGGCGCAGGGCCATGCGTTCGTTGGCTACCCCATTCTGGGTACAGATCACCGGAATGTTGTCGCCGGCCGCGGCCCGAAGGGCCGTAAGCGCGGCCACTGTGTCCTGAGACTTCATGCCCAGGATGACCAGGTCGTTCTCCCGGAAGGGGATGTCGGCTGGAGTTGACACCGCCGGAATTTTGAAGGTTTGAGTCCATTCGGGGGTTTCCAATGTGAGTCCGCGCCCTCCGATCACCTCCAGGTGCCGACCGCGGGCAATGAGCACCACCTCCTTGCCGGCCTGATGCAACCGGGCCCCGATCACCCCGCCGATAGCCCCTGCACCAAAGATAATGTACCTCATAATAAGCCCCCCCATTCTGGAATTATTTTCCGGCAGATTTACCGGATTCTAACCATTGCTGATATCGGATGAATTTACTCAAGGCCATGGCCGCCCGCGGGATAGACAGGAAAACGGGAAATCCCGCTCCGGTCAGGGAAACCTGCATCTCTTTGGCCAGTTTCCCGGCCCGGTCGGTGACGAAGGAATGTAATATAACGGCCATGGGTTTTTTTACCTTATGGATCAAATCGAGAATCATCACATGGAAAAGTCCGGTCATCATAGCCTTGTCGTCACCGGAGATCAAACCGAAATGGTCAAAAGCCACATGCAGGATCAACGAATCTACGTTGTTGTCGGCCTCAATCATCTTGATGGTTTCAGCAAAGATTTCCGGACTTTCAAAATTATTCATGTCTATGGGATTTTTAAAAATCCGGCCGGCTTCAGAAGAATAAAGTTTTATTAAATCCTGTCGCAATTCATTGGAGAATCTGGGCAATTCCAGGCCGGCCCGGGAGAATTCATCGGCGGCGATAACACTGGCACCTCCTCCAATCCCCACAATCACCGCATTAATCCCTTTGGGGACCGGCATGTATCGAAAGGCTACGGAGACATCAATCATCTCTTCGATACTCTGGACTTGAATAACCCCGGCCTGCCTTAATAGTCCCTCCCAAACCGGGGTGGAACCGGCCAGGGCCGTGGTATGCGAAGCCGCTGTCTCAGCTCCGGATTCTGAGGTTCCGACCTTAAATACAATAACCGGTTTTATTTTCGCGGCGGCTTTAATGGCCTTCAGAAAACGGAGGCCGTCTTTGATCCCCTCCAGGTAGGCGGTGATGATCTTGGTCTCCGGGTCATGGGTTAAATACTCCAGAAAATCCGATTCATTGAGATCGGCACCGTTCCCCATGCTGATGACCTTGCTGAAATGGATACCTCGTGAATTTCCTTCGGCGATGGCATGGGATGCGTTCCCCCCGCTTTGAGAAATCATCGCCACCGGGCCGCTCTCTCTGGACACTTCCGGATTGAAGGTCAAGCCGCCTTTAGGACAATACAGCCCCAGACAGTTCGGGCCGATAATCCGAACACCTCCCCCCCGGGCTCTGGCAAGAATTTCCCTTTGCAGCCTTTCCCCTTCCAAATTCTCAATTTCTCCGAAGCCGGAAGTGAAAAAATGGATGGCCTTTACTCTTTTGGCTACTGCGTCGGTGACCAATTGCGGCGTATTTTTGGACGGGATAGCTGAAATGAGGTAATCAACCGTGTCCGGTATTTCTTTAACATTTTTATGAACTTTCAGTCCCAGGACTTCCCCGCCGGCGGGGTTGAGGGGATAAAGCCGACCTTTATATCCAAACTTGATCAGTGCTTCCAAAAACATCAGGCCGGTATTAAATTTTATATTGACATCTTTCACTCCGGCAATAGCGATAGATCGGGGATGAAATAAATAATCAAGATCCAAAACACCCATGTTTTACCTTTCCTTTTTATCTTTTGATACAAAATTAGGGTTCAAGCGGAAATAAGGCGATAGGGGATAGGACGTTTAAAGGCTTATCGATACCTCCTAGCCATAGGCCAAGTGCCTCTCGCCTATCCTTTATTTATGTCATATTTTTTCCTAAAAGAAAAGAAAATGAGAAGGCCTTTATTTGCCTTGACTTTTCAAATTAAGATATGTTAGAAAAAGTGAGCGAGCGCTCGGAAATGTATCCTATGTTCTCTTTCTTTGAAAAGATGACGCTCGTCAATTAGGAGGGGGAGTTTGAAATATTTCAGGACCTGTTTCGACATTTCAACCCTCAGGATAAAACCCGGAATCGACTTTTTATTAAAAGGAAAAGGAGGTAAGGGATATGGAGTTTAAAAACATACTTTTTACAAAACAGGGAAATATCGGCACACTCACTCTGAACCGTCCGCCAGCCAATGCGATAAATCTGGCAACCTTGCTTGACATTGAAAAGGCCCTTGACGAAGCGGAAGCCGACAAAGAGGTCAGGGTCATTGTTATTACAGGTGCCGGTGAAAAAGGATTCTCTGCCGGTTTCGATGTCTCCGATCCGGCCGGCGCCGGTCAGACCGGCCCCAAGGGGCAAGATGTTTGGACAAGGATCGATCGGTTTCCCAAGGTGGTGATTGCTGCCATTAACGGCTATGCCTTTGGCGGCGGTTGTGAACTGGCCATGGCCTCCACCTTCAGGGTCATGCAGGAAAACGCCAAAATAGGTCTTACCGAACTCAATCTGGGTATCATTCCCGGATGGGGGGGGACCCAGCGCATGCCCAGGATACTGGGAAAATCAAAGGCCCTGGATTTGATCCTTTTCAGCAAACGTTTATCTGCCCAGGAGGCCCTGGAAATCGGATTGGTGGATAAGGTCTCCAAGGTCGGTGAATTGATGAAAGATGTGATGGAGATGTCCGAAATTCTGGCTTCGCGGCCACCCTTGGCGGTTAAGGCCGTCCTTAATGCCGTCAATGTCGGGATCGAGAAGGGACTGGATGAGGGGATCAAAGTGGAACTGGAAGGTATCCGTTTGGTGTCCAGCTCGAAAGACGCCATGGAAGGTTTCGCCGCTTTCCTGGAAAAACGAAAACCAAATTTTAAAGGAGAATAATGACCTCAGGAGGACGAAGATATGAAAGAATGTGTATTTATCGATGGTATCCGGACAGCTAATGCCCGGGCTCACAATGAAAAGGGATGGTTTAGAAATGTCCGGCCGGACGAATTGCTGACCGTTCTTTACACCGCCCTTTTTGAGAGGAATCCCAAGGTAAAACCGGAGATGGTGGAGGGAGTGTTTATCGGTACTGCCAACCCTTCCGGAATGCAGAATGACATTGGAAGGGCGGCCTGGCTGGCTTCCGGTCTACCGGAAAGTGTGCCCTCTCAGACTATCTGCAATCAATGTCCTTCCGGGATGTCAGCCACCATGGATGCCGCCAGGGCTATCATGACCGGCGAAACGGACATTATGATCGCCGGTGGGGCTGAGGATATGGAGAAGGTGCCCATGATGGCCAATATGGATATATCGCCAAGGCTGTTTCAACGTTACAACCCCATGGAGATCCCCATGGGTGCTACAGCGGAAAAGGTGGCCGATCTATACAATGTATCCGTGGATGACATGATCAAATTTGCCATATTTTCCCATGAAGGGGCCAAAATGGCCAGGGATACGGGGAGATTTAAGAAAGAGATCATCCCGGTAAAGGGGGTGAAGGATGACGGGACCGAGTTCATGGTCGACCGGGATCAGTGGATCCGGGAATCTATGAACCCGGATGAAATGAAAGCCATGAAAACCCCCTTTAAAGAGAATGGGAAGATCACCGCCGCCTTATCGTCACCGTTGACCGCCGGCGCGGCCCTCCTGCTGATGATGAGTCGTGACAAGGCCGATGAACTGGGTCTTTCCTATAATTACAAATACAAATTCGGGGCCCAGGCCGGCAATGATCCCACCGTTATGGGTGTTGGACCTATTTTTTCCGTCAGAAAGCTTTTCGAAAAAACGGGATTAAAGCCTGAGGAAATCGGCGCGGTGGAGCTCAATGAGGCCTTTGCCAGCCAGGCCCTGGCCTGCATCAGGGAATTAAAGCTGGATGGTCAAAACGCCCCCTTCAAGAAAGTGAACACCTGGGGTGGTGCCATTGCTTTGGGACATCCCCTCGGTGAATCGGGGGCCCGTCTCCTGGTGACCCTTTTGAATCGGATGAAGACCGATTATCCCAATGAGAAATACGGACTGGCATCCCTGTGCGGCGGTTTTGGAAATTCCAACGCGGTAGTTATTGAAAAAATAAAATAGTCGCCGATTATTAAGTTTTCACCATTAAGATTCTATGGAAGGTTCCTACCCCTTGACGCAGAAACCTTCAATAGACCTCCATTTTTCATCAAAGTTAATTCAACCTCAAGAAACCTCTCGACCTCTTAGAACTCACAGATATTTTTCAAATGGACCGGCCCAATGACCACTGCAGTTAAAAATGAATCCATGTCCCGAAAGATAATGACCAGACAGCAAAGGACGGTCACTTTGATCGGGGCTCTGTTGTCCATGTTCATGAGTTCCCTTAATCAGACGGTAATCGGCACGGCCATGCCCCGTATCATTATCGAGCTGGGAGGATTCGCTCATTATACCTGGGTGGCCACCGGTTTTTTGATTACCTCCACCATCACCGTGCCGATTGTCGGCAAACTTTCCGATATGTACGGCCGCAAACGGTTTTATCTCATCGGCCAGGGGATTTTTATCATCGGATCCCTGCTTTCCGGTTTTAGTCAAACCATCACCCAACTCATTTTGTTTCGCGCTTTTCAGGGCATTGGGGCCGGTATGATGATGGCCAATACCGTGGCCATTGTCGCCGATCTCTTCCCTCCTGCCGAGCGGGGGAAATATTCCGGAATGATGACCGGGATCATGGGGCTATCGTCTATAATCGGGCCTACTCTGGGAGGATTTATAACTGATGCCCTTTCCTGGCATTGGGTCTTCTGGGTGAACATCCCTATCGGGGTTTCGATCGTTATCCTTATTTTTTTCTTTTTTCCCGATATCAAACCGGAAAATCTTAAAGGACGTGTGGACTTTCCCGGCGTGGCGACCTTTATTTTGGCCCTGGTACCGGCTATGCTGGCTTTGTCCTGGGGCGGGGTGGAACAGCCCTGGGGTTCCGCCCCCATCCTCGGACTATTGGCTTTCTCCCTGATAATGGGCATCCTTTTTCTGATTATTGAAACCAGAACTGAGGAGCCCCTCATTCCATTATCGCTGTACAAAAACAAAATTTTCAAGATTTCTCAAATCATCATATTCCTGATGGGTATGGGGATGTTCGGCAGTCTTATCTTCATCCCCCTTTTTTTCCAGGGCGTATTGGGGGCCTCAGCCACCATCAGTGGAAGCTTCATGACTCCCATGATGCTGGGCCTGGTGGTGGGGAGTTTTACTTCCGGACAGTTCTTATCCCGGGCCGGGGGGCATTACCGCATTCAGGGCATGATCGGACTGGGGGCCATGGCTGTGGGGATGGGCCTGATTTCCAGGATGACTACTCAGACCGGGTTTTCGATGGCCGTAACCAACATTATCTTCACCGGGGTGGGCATTGGGATCATCATGCCCTGTTATACGATCGCCGTGCAGAATTCGGTTCCCTATCATCTTCTGGGGATCGCCACTTCTTTAATGGTTTTTGCCCGATCGATCGGAGGGACCCTGGGACTGGCCTTTTTAGGGGCGGTGATGAACAACCGCTTTTCTCACTACTTTTCGTATCATCTTCCCCCGGCGATAAAGGACTTGGTCACAACGACACAGGTGACTGCTTTGGCGAAGAATCCGCAGGCCCTGGTCAGCCCCAAGGCCCAGATGAGATTGAAAGCCTTTTTCGCTGGCTTTGGAAACCAAGGGGCTGCCCTATCGGACCAGTTTCTCCAGGCTATGCGACAGGCCCTGGCCTTTGCCATATCCCAGGTTTTCACCATCGCCCTTGGCCTGATCCTCATCGGATTCATCGCCAATTTCTTTATCAAGGAAATGCCCCTGCGCAAACATCATGATTTTGCCGGACATGACAATCAAAGGACCTTCGGCCTAATAGCCTTGTTAACTCTTATTTCAGGAAGAGAAAGGGTACAGTCTTTTTATGACCGCTTCTAAACAAAAGGATTTTTCCAAGTGGGTCTGGGGGAAACAAGCGGTTCTTGAACTCCTCAGGGTCCATCCCCAAAAAGTTCATCAAGTCCTGATGAGTCCTCCTGAACAGGATCAGGAAAGAAAAGAGATAATCGATTTGTGTTCCAAAGCCGGGATTCCCGTCTCTCTAAAAGATAGAAAAGAGATAACCCGGATCCTGCCGGTCCCCGCTCATCAAAGTGTGGCGGCCCGATTGAACATCGATAATCTTTTTGTAACCCTGGAATCTTTGATCTCCGGGATGACCGTTGACCAACCGACTCCGTCGCTATTGCTGGCTGTGGACCATATCCAGGATCCCCAGAATTTAGGGGCTATGATCCGGACCGCTCATTGCACCGGAGTTCAGGGGATTATCCTGCCTAAGGACCGGTCTTGCCCGGTGTCCGGAACCGTCCGCAAGACCGCGGCCGGGGCTCTCGAATATATGCCTCTGATCCAGGTCACCAACCTGGCCAGGACCTTGGAGTTGTTGAAAGAGAGAGGATTCTGGATCCTCAGTCTGGAAGCCGATTCTCCCGTCTCTTTATATAGTTTGGATCTGCGAGTGCCGCTGGTAGTGGTTGTTGGCGGGGAATCCGGAGGGATTAGCTCTTTGATCCGGAAACGGTCCGATTGGCTGGCCTCCATTCCCATGAAGGGACAGGTTACCTCTCTCAATGCCTCGGCGGCCTGTGCTGTGGTCTTGTATGAGATTCTAAGGCAAAGGCTGACAAAGCCTTAGATTGCATTTTTCGGATTGTTATTGACAACTAATTAAAATGGTTTAAAAATATTATAATGCTAAACAGATTTTTAACAGCCCTGGAGGATATATCAAGATTTTATAGCCTGACGGCCATCTATGTTTTTGGCAGTCAGGCGGTCGAAGCCGTTTCTTTCCTGCAAGGGGATGCGGGCGCATCCCTGAATCCTGAAGCAGACTTAGATATTGGCATACAACCCTTGAAGGACGTGCGACTTACGGCTCAAGATCGAGTGGCTATTACTCAGGCTTTAGAGGAATTGTTTAAGGCCCGGAGAGTAGACCTGGTGGTTTTACCTGAAGCCACGCCTTTTTTAGCCCTGGATATCATCAAGGGGGAACTCATCTATTGTGATGATCCGGACCGACAGGCTGAGGATGAACTTTATGTGCTGAGAAGGGCAGGGGATCTGGCCTACTATGAAAAAAAACGAAGACAGCAGATCATAAACGGAGATACTCCATGACTCCAAACAGGCTTCGTGTCAAGATCATTGCCGAACGCAGCGCCTGGATTTCCGAGATGATTGTGCGCCTTCGTTTATTACCACTCGAAACTCTGGAAAATTTTCAAAATGATCGGCGAAATCCGGCCGCAGCGGAATCCTATTTAAGAAGGGCACTGGAGGCCCTGTTTGATCTTGGTCGCCATATCCTGGCCAAAGGATTTGGTCAGGCAGTAAGTGAATACAAAGAGATCGCCTGTGTATTGGCCCAGCGAGGGGTATTATCAAAGGAAGATGGAAAGATTTTATTCAAAATAGCCGGGTATCGAAACCGGATGGTTCACTTTTACCAGGAAATTTCCATTCAGGAACTCTATGAAATCTGCACCAGAGACTTGAACGATGTCGAAACCCTCTTGTCGTCAATTCTGAAGTGGGTTAAAGATCATCCGGAATTGGTTGACCAAGGGCTATAAGCCAATTATTAGAGCCTCTTGCAAAAGTCCAGTGATGTCATTCCGGCGAAAGCCGGAATCCAGTCTTTTCAATGCATTCTGGACACCGGCTTTCGCCGGTGTGACGAAATTTGGGAGATTTGCAAGAACCTCATTAGAATCAAAATAAAAAAAGGTTAAGCCGCACATTTACAGTTGAGACGAACGAAACGATTTTTGGGGTAGACGAATTCGCTTAGAATGAGGGCGACCAGCTCAATCCCCTTTGGCCAGTTTTGCGTATTCATACTTCTTCCTTTCTCCGGCGGGCCTCTTTCAGAATGTCCAGCATCTCCTCATCACTGACTTGTCCGAAGTCGCGGTAAAACTGGCCTACCCCTCTGAAATCAGGCGGCAAACGAAGGCAGACGGTTTCATCCGCCTCCTCGGCCAGTTGTCTGACCGCATCTTCGGGACCTACCGGGAGGGCAAGAATCAACCTGGACGGATCTTCAAAACGGGCTGCCCGAATTGCGGTCAAAGTTGTGGCCCCGGTCGCCACCCCATCATCGGTAATGATAACCGGACGGCCTTTAACAGGCACCTTGGGCAAAATTCGGCGTATTTTCTCCGCCCGACGATTCAATTCGGATAACTGATAAGCCTTCTCCTCCTCAATCAGGTTAACGCTGATGCCCAGCAGGCGAACGATCTCGGGATCAACAAAGGTGATGCCCAACACGACTACCTTCTGTCCCTGCAGGAAATCGAGTTCCTGCGCCAGCAGAAGGCCGGCCTCCACCCGGTTTAAAAAAGATTCGCCGCTGCGAGAGACAATATGCAGTTTCCCCATGGTGGTCGGTTACCCCTCAATTTTTATCTGCTTGGTTTCGGTCGCCTTTTTCTGGGGCATGGTCAGTTTCAGTACCCCATTTTGGAAAATGGCCTGCACCTTCCCCTCATCGACTTCTCCGGGCAGCCTAAGGCTCCTGGAAAAAGAACCGTACGACGATTCCAATAGAAAGTAATTCGCCTTCTTTTCCTCAACCTTGGATTCCTTTTTCCCGCTGACGGTCAGTACATTTTTGTCAATCGTCACGGAGATGTCCTCCTTATCGACCCCCGGGATTTCGGCCTCTAACTTGTAATTCCCCTCTTCCTCATAAAAGTTAAAGGTTGGGACCCGCTCTTCTCCCTTCATTCTCTGCCATACCGGGAAGAGGCGGTCCGACCAGACATCCCCCATGGCTTCATCCCCCCAGGGTGACATCCACCACGGCCTTCTCTCTTTCTCGATCAAGGGCATGTTCATAATTATTACCTCCTTTATTTCTTAATAAAGAGTTTAACAACTAACTTTAGAAAGTAAATTACGGCAACCCGTAATTCTTTTATAAAAAAAACAGTATATTTAAGGTTGGTCATTTAAGGTCGGGCGAAACGATGAAAGGAAAAAGTATATGGAGGGTTTCAAGAGAGTCCCTTTTTGGAAAAGGAGGAGTTAGAAGGATTTAAATCTATATTCAAATTATATTTCCAGAAGTTCTCACTTTATGGAGGACGGGGGGTCTATACTGTTGCACATTTATTCCCAGAAAGTCCGCCATCAGCCGAAGATAACAATGGGAGGAAAATTACACAAAAGAATTGCTTAACATTGAACATAGATTTATATTACTGGTATTATCCTTGAAGTCCGAGGCGGGGTTTATTAAGGCCACCAATGAGGTATTTCTAAATTGAGGGATACTAATAAAACCAAGATAAAGCGGGTTCCCCATAATTTGACCCAAGACAAAAAAAGCCATTCTGGAACCAAAGCTTTGAGAAAAAATAACAAATCCGCCGCCCCTTCTCCGCTCCCCAAACCGCCTTTTGAAATCGTGGCCTTGGCCGCCTCGGCCGGCGGACTGGCGGCCATAAGTGAAGTCCTGGGGGCATTGCCGGCCGATTTCCCGGCGATCATAGTCGTGGTCCAGCACCTGGACCCCAGGCACCGCAGCCTGTTGGCCGAGATCATCAGCCGGCGAACTCCTCTGAAGGTCCAACAGGCCCAAGAGGGGGATATCTTGACGCCGTCTACCGTGTACATAGCCCCGCCCAACAACCACCTGTTGATCAATCCCAATGGCTCCATATCCCTTTCCCAGTCGGAACTGGTCCATTTTGTTCGACCCTCGGCGGACCTGTTGTTTGAGTCCGTTGCTGCCAGTTTTCGGGAAAGGGCCATCGCCGTCATCTTAACCGGTACCGGTCATGACGGCAATATGGGGGTTAAGGCTATCAAACAGATGGGCGGTACGGTCATTGCCCAGGACGAGAAAACTTCGGATTTTTTTGGGATGCCGGAGGCCGCGATTGCCACCGGGGGTGTGGATTTTATTTTACCCTTGAAGGACATCGCCACAGCCCTGATAACCTTAGTCATGAAAGGCTTTTAATGGAGAACCCTGACCCCAGTCCAAATTTGAATCCCTTTTGGATTATCTAAAGAACACCCGCAGCTTTGATTTTTCCGGTTATAAACGCAACACCCTGATCCGCCGGGTACTGAAGCGCATGCAGATGGTCGGCATTAAAGAGTTCGGCGATTATATTGATTTTCTGGAAGTCCATCCGGAGGAATTCAGCCAGCTTTTCAATACGGTCCTGATCAATGTCACCTCATTTTTTCGGGATCAGCCGGCCTGGGATGCCCTGGCCAGGGAAGTCATTCCCCGCCTGCGGGCCGGAAAATCAAAGGGCGCCGGGGACAGGGTCTGGAGTGCTGGCTGTGCCTCCGGGGAAGAGGCCTATTCCCTGGCCATCATCCTGGCTGAGGCTTTGGGGGAAAAGGCCTTCCGTCAACGGGTCAAGATTTATGCCACCGATGTGGATGAGGAGGCCCTGGCCTAGGCCCGTCAGGCCAGTTATTCCGAAAAAGACCTGAAGCTTGTCCCGGCGGCTTTAAGGGAGAAATATTTTGAACAAGCCCAGGGCCGCTTTCTTTTCAGGATGTTACGGAACATAGAAAAATCATAGAGGGGTACCATCGCTCCAGACAAGAACTGGACTGGGTCTTCTGCCCGATGAGGTGGCAGGTCGGCCTTTCCTGAAATTAGACATCGGCCTGCCGGTTAAGAAACTCAAAGAACCTCTTCAGACCTTTTTACAGGGTCCCAAGAACAACCTGAAAATCCTGCTTAAGGCTGTCAATCGTAAGGGGCAGGCCATCGAATGTATGATCAGGATTGCCCCGATCATCGGCCCAAAAAAGGAACGGCAGGGATTGGTTTTGCTTATGGAGGAGGAAAAATAGGATCAAAAGATGGGAGACAAAAAAAAGATTAAGACGCAGTCGGTCCGGGAGCTGCCTGGCCTTCGCCGAAAGGTAAGGACGGCCCCTAAAAGGGCGTCAAAAAAGGGCCACCGCGTAGGGTCAGGAAAAGAGAAAAGATCAGCGCCACAGATTGAAATCTCAAAGGAACGACTGAAAGCGCTTCAAGAGCGGGCGGCATTATCAAAGGACCCTTTATTGACCGAAGCCATTGAAGAGCTTTCCACCAGTCTTGAAGAGCTGAGTGTATCCGGAGAGGAATTGCATCAGCAATTTGAGGAGCTGGTTGCCGCTCAGCAGGAAATAGAAGTTCAACGCCAACGCTACCAGGACTTGTTTAATTTTTCCCCGGACGGTTACCTGGTGACTTCCCCGGAAGGGATTATAACCGAAGCCAACCGGGCGGCGGCCCTCCTTTTAGGAGTGGGACAGGAATTCTTGCCAGGGAAACCTTTTCGAGTTTTTGTTAAAGATCGAAGGGCTTTTGGACACTTACTAAACCGGTTACAGAAAATAGAAAGGGGGAGCACCGGAGAGTGGGAAGGTCTTTTGAACGCCCGTAAGAAACCGGCCTTTTATGCCTGGATCCTCATGCCCCCGTCCATAATAATCGAGGTGAACTTATCAGCTTAAGTTGGCTGTTCCGTGATATTACCGAACGCAGGAATATGGAGGAGGCAACCCGGGAATCAAGAAAGCAACTGCGCCTGCTCGCCTCCAAGCTCATTACCACCCAGGAAAATGAAAGGAAACGGATCGCCCTTGACGTTCATGACAGCCTGGGATCGTCCCTGGCGGCCATCAAGTACAAGGCGGAAGATGCTCTATACAATATTTCCAAGGGAAAGGCCATGAATGAATACAAACCCCTGGAGTCCATCATTGCCATGGTCCTGGAAGTTATCAAAGACACCCGGAGAATTCAGACCAATCTGCGGCCTCCTCATTTGGACGATCTGGGTATTATAGGCACTATCTCCTGGTTCTGTCGGGAATTTCAAGCGCTTTATTCGGATATCAGGGTTGAACAAACAATTACCGTTCAGGAAAATGAAATACCCTCTCCTCTAAAAGGTGTTATTTTCAGAATCACCCAAGAG
Source organism: uncultured delta proteobacterium (assembly GCA_963790475.1). Lineage (GTDB taxonomy): Bacteria > Desulfobacterota > RBG-13-43-22 > RBG-13-43-22 > RBG-13-43-22 > RBG-13-43-22. Next base: position 71,612 of record CAWBOS010000010.1, read on the forward strand.
GCGATGAATAATATCGCCAAACACGCCAGGGCGGATAATGTTCATCTCAGTTTACAAAAAGTTGATAACACCTTAGAACTGGTTATCAAGGACAATGGAGAGGGGTTTGATTTGAAAGGTCTAAACCGCAGAAAGACCCTTGGAAAAGGCCTGGGCCTTTCCAGTATGAAAGAGCGTACCGAGATATCGGGTGGCTCTCTCGGCTTGGAGTCCGCCGTAGGAAAGGGGACGGTTATCAAGGCCGGTTGGTGTCTACCTGACTTTGAATGAGGATTGAGGCTTGAATCGTGATGTCCGGGCAATCTCGTAGAAAATTTATAACAAAGATTCTTTTAGGTTTTGGGGGAGTAGCCCTTTTGGGGGAGCCTTTGATTTCCTTTTGGGCCAGGGCCTGGGGGAAGGCTGCAAAAAAGGTTTTGCCCAAAGGAACGGATCGTAACAGTTTGATTAATGAACGTCCTCAAGATTTGGATGCCGGCAACCTTGAGGTTACCCCCACCAAAGAGTTCGGAATCATGGGATTGTCGGATCATAAAGTGGATTTAGATCAGTGGACCCTCAAAGTGAAAGGGTGGGTTAAGAACCCTTTGATCATTTCCCATAGTCAGATCAGAGCCCTCCCTTTTATCGAGAGAAAAGTTCTATTGATTTGCCCCGGATTCTTTGCCAACCAGGGCTTGTGGAAAGGGATTTCCCTCCGGACCTTGTTGGATATGTCGGGGGCCAAGCCTGGTGTAAAATATATAACCATCAGAGGTCCGGAAGGAGATTATTCCAAGCCGGAACGTTTTCCCTTGGATGAGATCCGTTCGGATCAACTCTTTCTGGCCTATCAGGTCAACGGAGAGGACTTACCTCAAAAAAACGGATTTCCTTTGCGCCTGGTGGCTGAAAATTACTATGGCAATACCTGGGTAAAATATGTGGATACCGTCGAGGTGGATAGAATATAAGCTCTGAGTTAATCCAAAGAGAGGAGCTGACTATGAGCAAGAAAAAAGGACATCTGGATAACGTCTATCAACGATTCTAAACGTCTTATCAATATCTTCCTCTGCGGTACCCTTGAGGACCCCCTCGCTTATTGATCAAGTGTACGACCCGTGACTCACTCTATTTCCGCTCAGTCGGATAATTCGCTCCATCCCATTCACGCCAGCCCCCTTTGAGGGCGTAGACCTTTTTGAATCCCAGACCGATAAGTTTCTGTGCCACACTGGCACTAGTCGCCTCATCTTGTCAGGCGCAATAAAGAACGATAGTTTTTTCCTTAGAATATTTCTTCGCCCAGGATTTCACCTTGGATGGGTCCGGATCTTCCCGAACCGACCCTTTGATTTGCTTCACGCTCATTTTCCGGTCAAAGAAGGTCCGGACATCAATAACCACCACCTCCGGATTCCCAAGCATTGATTTGAGTTTTTCCTTGCTGATGCGGGGAACATCCAGGGCGAAAGCCGTTACCACCCAGATCCCCAAAGCCATAAAGGCCATCACCATGCATACCATCGCCTTCCTTACCATCCCTTTGCCTGCCTTTCTTGATCGCCTGGAGGGCAACCTAAAATATGAGAAATAAGAGCATGGGTGCTTTTTAATGGAACACCCTTTTTTCTCCCAATGCATTTACTTTAATCACGATTTTTTTAAAAACAAGTTGTTAAAATATCCGGAATATGATTTCCTGATATTTTTAATGAAAGCTCACCTCTTTTTACTATTATCCTCTTAACTTAAGAGGTTACCTTTGTTGGCTTGGCCCTTTTCTTTCGTTTGAGGGGGAGGCTTACTTCATGAGATAAAATAAGGTGGGGGAGAGTACCCTCGGCACCCAGAATGGAAACCAACCTTTTCAGCCCTTTACTAACCTCCTTCAGTTCCCTTAGCGGTGTTTTTTCCAACCCCATCACCAATAAGCCCTGAGCCACTTCCGGGGCAGAGGCCACCAGTTTTTTCCCCTTTGGGGTCAATTCCACCCAGACAATCCGACGGTCTTCCTCTGACCTGGTTTTTTTTATCAGGCCATGAGCTTCGAGGCGGTTGAGTATTCCGACCACGGTTGCCGGGTGAAGATACATCCGGCGGGCTAATTCTGAAACCATCATAGGAGCGGTTTCTGCCAGGATCTTAATGGCCCAAAGCTGGGAGCTGGTAAGCCCGGTATTATGCTCGACCCGCTTGGAATATTCCTGGATCACCTGAAAGACCCTTCTTAAATCATCAATGGTATCGGCTATCAATTCCGACTGGGTCATTTTTTCATCCTTATGAGAAAATCCTTGACATCACTTTTGGGATATATTAATTGGTATACCAATCATTTTTATAGAAATCAATGCTATTGTTCTTGAGATTATTTTGTTATAATTCATATGAGGAGGTGAATAAAAAGGCTCTCGTTTAAGCCATTGAAGAAGCTGATGGAGGCCCTGTAGTCCTGTTTTTCCATATTTAATTTGTCATGGTGAGAGACTATATTATGCAAAAAATACTGTCTTTTTTTTTGAAAGATACTCTCTCCATGTTATTTATTTTACAGTTCTTTTAAAATAGATTGGGGGTAAAAAGTGTTCTGAGACCTCTTGCAGATGTAACTTTCCAAAAAAAACCGCAAGGGAATGGTAGAGAAATCCAAAGCCATATCAACATTGATCAAAGTTATCGGCAATAAAGGGGGGAGATTCGGGATTAAGTCTGGCGGAAGCGAAGGCCCAAAAGGCCGGACTTTCAGCCGAAAGGTTGGAGATCGCTGCTGATTGTGTAGAGCGCGCCCCAAAAAAAAGCATTTTATTTTTATTCCAAAGGGAGGATGGCATCGTGAAGACAAAGCAAATCAGTTTTTGGACATTGATCCTGGTGTTAATTATTTCCGGTCTTTTTCTTTTTTCTTGCAGTAAAACCAAGGAAGTCAAAAAAGAAGAACCTGTTTCCAAACCTCCAGCCGTTGTTAAGGAAGGAGCGGAAAAGCCTAAGGTACAGGTTGGCCCCAGTGACCGGGAATTAAGGGAAAAGGCCCTGAGAGAAGAAGAGGCCAGACGATTAAAAGAGGCAGCGGAAAAGGCCAATTTTGAATCCGAGGATGTCCATTTTGAATTTGATCAGGCAATCTTATCAGAAACGGACAAACAAATTTTGAATAAAAGAGCCAAATGGTTAAAAGATAATCCGGCGGCCAAGGCCTCGATCGAAGGTCACTGCGATGAAAGAGGAAGTGCGGAATATAACCTGGCTCTGGGTCAGAGAAGGGCCGATGCGACCATGGCTTACATGACTTCTCTGGGTGTCGAGGCCAGCCGGCTTTCAACGATCAGTTACGGCAAGGAAAAACCACTGGATACAGGACATGATGAGGCTGCTTGGGCCAAAAACCGCAGGGCTCATTTTGTCTTGAAATAAGCTATTATTTTTAAAAAAAATATTAAATCTATTTTCCTTACCTGCACCGATTAGCCGAGAAGCCCTCCGTGGTTTCTCGGCTATTTTTTATAGGTTCAAGATCCGGAAGCCGGTAACCTTGAAGTTACCCCTGCCAAAGAGTTCGGACAATGGGATTATCGGGGCCCTGTAAATGGGATAGAATTTTTTACAGGGTTATCCAATTCAGTTTGCCCAGGGAGATCCGATTATGACCAATGAAAAAATTCTGGTAATTGAAGATGAAGAAAAGATTTCCAGTATCGTCAAATCTTATCTGGAGCGGGAAGGGTTTACAGTCACCCTGGCCGATACCGGACAGAAGGCACTCCAGTTGATCAAAGGAGGCCATGATCTTATCATCCTCGATCTAATGCTCCCGGATATGGAAGGGGAAACTTTATGCGGTCAGATAAGAGAATTTTCCGATGTGCCGATAATCATGCTCACGGCTAAAAGTTCGGAAGATGAGAGGGTGAGAGGATTGGGTTTAGGGGCCGATGATTACGTGATCAAACCTTTCAGCCCAAGAGAACTGGTGGCCCGGGTCAAAGCCCATCTGAGACGATCGGAAAAAAAGGAGGGCAAGATTTTGTCTTTCAACAAGGGTTTGCTCAAAATCAACCCCTTGGCGATGGAAGTTCGAAAGGGAGATAAAACCATACCTTTTACATCCACGGAATTCAAAGTATTGCTATATCTGGCCCAAAAAGCCCAAGTGGTGGTCAACCGGTTTCAGATAGTCAATAAGGTCCTGGGGTATGAATTCGAGGGATACGACCGGGTCATCGATGCCCATATCAAAAATATCAGGCATAAAATCGAAGAAGATTCACAGAACCCCCTGTTTATAAAAACCGTTTATGGGGCCGGGTATAAATTTATTGGTCTGCCGGATGATGATATGAGGTCATGATGCGGACAAAACTGTTCCGATCCTTTCTGATCGTAATCCTGGCCGCGTTGTTATCCGGTTTTATTTTTCAATGGCTGATTATTAAGGACTTTGACAACTACGTCAACGGGGTGAAAGAAGACCAGATTCGCTGGATCCGCGCTTCGCTGGAAAGCTCCTACTTAGGCGGGCAATGGGACAAAATGGCCTTATCCGAGACTATCCATTGGGCTATGATGTTAGGGCTGGACCTGAAGATCTTCGATTCCCAGGATCGGGAAATTATCACCTCCCAAATGGTTATGGATACCGTTTCGGAAATAATGAAACATCAGATGGCCGAGCTTTACCTCCAAACTTCCCTGAAGGAAAAATATGATCGGCAATTTCTCTACTCTAAAAATCAAAGGATAGGAACGCTTTTGTTCCGACAGCTTCCCAAAAAAGAAATTATAAAAAAGGAAATTGTATTTAAAAAACGGATTCAAAACTTTCTTTTTGTCTCTCTCCTGATCGCTGGTTTTGGAGCCTTGCTTTTGGCCCTGATCTTCAGCCGGTATCTTTCCAAGCCGTTGACCGATCTAAAGGAGGCGGCTCAAAAAACCGCCGGGGGGGATTTTTCTGTCCGAATACCCCTTAGTGCCGATCAAAAATCTGATGAGATAACCCAGCTTTCTGAAACCTTTAATTTCATGGTATCTTCCTTGCAAAAAGAAGAAGAATTGCGAAGGCACCTGCTATCCAATATCCATCATGAGCTGAGGACCCCCCTGACGATCATGAAAACCCATATCGAGGCCATGGCCGACGGGATCGTTACCGATCAGGAAAAAGGATTGGAAGTGCTCAGAAATGAAACAGAAAAACTGATTAGATTGGTCAAAGGCATTGAGGACGTTACCGTAGCTGAGGCGAGCTTTCTTAAACGCACCCAAAAAACACAAATCAATGTCAAAGATTTCCTTTCCGGGGTGGTTGATGGGCTGGCTCCGATGGCTCAAGAAAAAGGACTCTTCATACGAATGACCAAGAGTATTGATCTTATGGTTTCTACTGACGTAGAGAAGCTGGAAATCATATTGCAGAATATTCTTTCCAATGCCCTTAAATTTACCGATAGAGGGGGAATTGAGATTGGGTACGGAAAAGAGAGAAGATCCTTTTGGATTGAAATCAAGGATTCGGGAAAGGGCATCCCGGAAGATAAAATACCCTTAATCTTTAATCGCTTCTATCAAATAGGGCCTACGAACTTTCAAGGGTCCGGCATCGGGTTGGCCATTGTTAAGGACCTGGTAACCGCCCTGGGCGGGACCATCGAGGTGGAAAGCAAGCTTCAAAAAGGAACAACATTTAAAATGGTTTTTCCGGTATCTTAGCCCCAGCTAAATCTTCACAATTTCTTCACAAAGTATGCATAATTTCTTCACCCTTTTTTCTTATCCTAAGATACATCAAAAATCATTCACTCGGAAGGAATGGGTTATGAAAAAAAGATTTCGAGTATTTTTTGTGGCCTTAACGTTGGTTATTGCTTTGATAGCCGGCAGCGGTCTGGCTCTGGCCATGATGGGCGGTGGGGGCGGAGCTGGAGGTGGCATGGGTGGCGGCGCCGGAGGAGGAATGGGTGGCGGAGCCATGGGTGGTGGTCCCGGGGCCGGAATGGGCGGAGGGGACATGAGCGGCGGTCCCGGATCTGGAATGGGCACTTCCATGGGGATGTCCGGTACCCAAGGTATGACCGGGACTACCTCCGGCCCAGGATCTTCCATGATGGGACCCCAAAACGCAATGACCGGTCAGGGAATGGCCACCTCCCATATGTCCGGTAACCAGGGCATGACCGGGACTATGTTTGGTCAAGGCACTTCCTTGATGGGACCCCAAAACGCAATGACCGGTCAGGGAATGATCCCCTCTCACAGCCAGGGAGGCGCGAAATGAAAATCATATGACAACCGGTCAGGCCGCTGGGGATCATAGCAGTAGAGGATTCATACCCCTAAGAATGGAGATGAACTGACGTGAGAAAGAAAATTATATTCCTGATAACAGGTCTTTTGTTAGGTCTTGGGTATATTCCGACCCTGATGGCTGAAGAAGGACCGGTTCTAAACAAAGAGTATCAACAAAGCTTCGAGACTTCTTATGCCAAGGCCTTAAACAACAAATATGACGAGGCCATAGCTCCTCTTCGAAAGCTGATTAAAAAATATCCTTCCGATTACATAATGAATGTAAGGCTGGGTTATTTATACTTTCTTAAAGGGGACTTCAAGGCCTCGGTCGATTACTATGAAAAAGGTGTTCAAATCAAATCCAAAGCAGTAGAGCCCTATCAGGGCATTCTATTACCCCTCATGGGCCTCAAGAATTATAAAGAGTCCATTAAGTGGGGGCAGAGGGCCCTTATAGTAGATCCTTTCAACTACACGGTTTTAAGCACCGTAGCCTATGCCTGTTATCTAAACGGGGATTATAAAAGAGCTACTTTTTATTACTTGAGACTTACCGAGCTCTATCCCTCCGACGTAACTATGCGTGTCGGGCTGGGTTGGTCCTATCTGAAAGCCGGGGACAAAATGAAGGCCCAGAAGGAATTCATTCAGGTGCTCAATTTAAGCCCGACCAATCAATTGGCCTTCACCGGGTATGATCTTTCTAAATGATTTTAAAATACTGTAATAATTTCCAAATAATACAGTGTTTATCCTATTTATTTGTCCAGGCATTTTTATGATATTGAATAGCAAAAAGGGGAAATAATATGAAAATCAAATTTATTTTTAGGGTTAAATGAATCCGTTTTTTTAAACTATTGATTAATAGGAAAGGGGCTTAACCTGCAGGAAAAAAAGGAGGAATTATGAACAATCTTAAAGTATTAGTCCTGGGAATTACTGTGCTGGCCCTGTTGGTCTTTTTGTCAGCTTGTGCCACGGCCACCCCCTCAACTCAGGCAAAAGCCACCATTACAGCCAAATCCGGAGATATCGTCCATCTCTTCCATGGAGGAAATAAACTGGCCAAAGAGGAATTTTGCCCTGACGAAACCGTACCTGTATATCGCTATTTCGGCAGCCGCTGGAAGGAAGCCAGACCGGTGGGCAAAGTCAAGGTCACCCAATACTTGGGTGATCATTTCATTGAAGGGAAGGTAGTCGAGGGAAATCTGAAGGACGGTGACGTGGCCATAAAACCCAACAGCGCTTGTATGATAAGGATCCCGGAACCCGAAAATAAATAGAAGCAGGTGATATTCTGCTTTGATAGTCCGGGAATTTTATCTGCAGACTATCCGGCCCTTATTGAAGGAGTAGGCCCGTGACAACAAGGTCCTGGTCATTTACTATGAATATCCTTTGAATATCCACAGCAGAAAATCCCTTACAGTTTGCGGTCGCTGTCGAAGGATACCAATTATTATCTCCTGGCTCAGTTATCTGGGTGGTCAAGATTCTTCCCTGGCTGGAGATAATTTTAGGAATAGCCCTGTTCAGCGGCATCAAAATTCGATATATGGCCGGCTTTGCCGTTGCCTTTCTCGCCTTTTTCATCGGAGTCATGTTGGTGACTTATCTCCGGGGCATTGAAGCCGATTGCGGTTGTTTCGGAATAGGAGAGCGAATCTCACCTTTTACGCTGGTCCGGGATACCCTTTTCATTCTACCGGCCTTATTTCTGGTTGTCCAACCCTGGCTGGAATTGCGTCGATGGTTAAGGGGGCAAGGGCGGTAAACAGGCCGATGAGACCCTTTAGCAAATCATTCTAAGCCCCTTCCCCGGAAAAAAACTTCATAATTTCTTCACAAAGTCAGCATACTTTATTCAAATTTATCTCTTATAATTTTTCTAAAAATAACAACTTAAAAGGAGGAAGTGGCAATGAAAAAATTATTTTTAGTAACCTTTGTGATTAGCATGATGGCTGTCTCTTTGATAGCCGGAAATGGCCTTGCGCTGGCCATGATGGGCGGCGGGGGTGGAGGTGGCGGCGGCATGGCTGGCGGCGCCGGAGGAGGAATGGGAGGCGGAGCCATGGGTGGTGGTGCCGGGGCTGGCATGACCGGCCCGGGGAGCATGTCCGGAGGTGACGGCACTTCCATGGGTATGAGCGGTAACCACGGCGGGGCCGGTACGATGCCCGGCCACGGCACTTCACAAATGGGAACCCATAGCGGAATGTCCGGTCGGGGAACCACAACCAATGCTCATACCCACAGTGGCTCGACTGGGAATCATACGGCTGGCAGTCATTCCGTGGCGGGTCCTTACGGAACGACTAATTAATTCCGGTTTCAGTGGGACAAGCCAGCTTGATTATCACCCACGAAGCAATTCATAAAGTGGAAGATAAGAAACCAAAAATCTTTCAAACGGCAGGAAAGGGGAATCCTTTCCTGCCGACAAAAAAGTAAAAAAGCTTTTAAGAGTATCCAAAGGCCCAAGATCTTTTATGCCCGCCGATGTTTCCAGGGTAAAATGAAATCCCTCAATCGACTTTGTCCTTGCTTTTTAGGTACCCCTTCTTGATAATATTCCTCAGCTTTTAATCAACTTCTGTTTGAAGAGCTGGGGAAAACAAGGAATATTTCAAAAATGACCGCCGAAAGAAAATGTCTTCTCGCACCCGGGACCATTCTCAATGACAAATGGATGATCATGGACCTCATCGGAAAAGGGGCCATGGGAGAGGTCTATCGAGCCCATCAATTAAACTTGCAGCGGGATGTGGCTATAAAGATCGTTTCCAGAGAATGGCTGCGAACAGCGGAAGAAGAGGGCCTGGAGATTGAACCCATTATTCAAAGGTTTCGCCGGGAATTTCAGGCCATGGCCCAGGTCCGACACCCCAATGCCCTTCAAATCTATGATTATGGGACCTGCTCAATTCTGAAAGACGAAAAAGAAGTGGACGTCGAATTCATTGTCATGGAGTATATCCCCGGGGCCACCTTACGATTCACCATGTCCGATGAGGGTTTTGAGCCGGATGAAAAACTGATAAAAGATTGGATAATAGAATATTTTTTTCCCGTGCTCGAAGGGGTTCAGGCCTTGCATACCCTGGGGATCGTCCACCGGGACCTCAAGCCGGAAAATGTTCTCTTGGACGGAACTATTCCCAAGATTACTGATTTTGGACTGGCCCGTTCCACCCGCCTCAAACCCCTTTCCCAAACGGTAGATTCCCAGGGGACATTAACGTATATGCCTCCTGAACAATTTGTTGATTTCAAAAGAGTGGATCAGCGAGGCGACATCTTTTCTTTGGGAAGGATTCTTTATGAGGCTATAGCCGGGAAAATCTCCAAAGAGACCATTCCCTTTAAAACAGTAAAGCTGGCCAATCCCAATACCCCGTTTCTTGAAAAGCTAGACAAAATCATCCAATGGTCCACCGCTGAAGAACGGGAACAGCGTCTGGATTCGGTTGAAAAAATGGGCCAATTGCTTAAAGAAGCCATTCAAGAATTAGAAGCGGAATCAAATAAACCGGATATAACGGCTTTCCCGGCAGCCGGTCCCTGGTGGGCCCATCCCCAATGGATCTGGATTGGAATTGCCCTTGTTCTTGTTACTGTTTTAGGAATGACCTTTTGGCACCTGTTTGGGAACCCCGGTCAGACAGACCGGTCGGCGAAGGAAGGAAAACCAGCACCACAAGCCGTTGAAAGTCCTCCCGCATCTTCTTCGGTCCAGGGATTGCCTAAATCTATAGTGGGGGAAGACGGAATGACTATGGTTTTGATCTCCGGAGGTTCTATGCCCGCGGTTTCCGGAGTGTCAAATGGGTCAATAAGAAGTGGGCAAATGAAACCCTTTTATATGGATGAGACTAAAGTAACCTTTCAGCAATATGTGGAATTTTTGAATATAGAAAAAAAGAATTTGAAGATTGAAAACGGGTTGCTCAAGAGCAAAGGGCAAGTCTGGTATCTAATTGGAGAGGCAAACGAGAATTATAATCAAATTATCTTTGAACATGGGCGTTTTCATGTTCGCGATCCCCAAAAAGCATCTCAACCGGTAGTTCGGGTAACCTGGGGTGGAGCTGCCGCCTATGCTAAATATTTTAGAAAACGTCTCCCCACCGAGCTGGAATGGGAATACGCCGCTTCTTTGAATAGACCCAAAGGGATTTCTCCATCTTCCGGGCCCTCCAATAAGGAAATAGAAATTAAGGACCTATATGGAAAAATCAATGAATGGGCTATTCGGGAGATGGATTTCCAGGAAATGGGACGGACCGCTCTCACAAAAAAGCCTTCTCCAATAATTTTCCTTGGGCTATCCACTTCTCAGGGCAAATTGCTAAGACGCCCTTCCTTTCCTTGGGAAGGACACTGGGATGTGGGGTTTCGTTGTGTTCTCGATATAACGGAAAACGAGAAGGTCGAGAAAAAGGTGCTGACTGAGAAAAAGTGACGGCCGAGAAAAAGGATGTCAAAAAAAGAGAAGGAGCCAACTATCCGGCTAAGGCTCCCTTGGGAGTAGTTCCCCAAGGAAACCAGCTTCCATCATTAAGGCGAAAGTTCGGTTGAGCTTTCCCGGAATAGTTTGGACAATGGAATCATACGCTATTACCCATCAAGGGTTAAAAAGAAAAGAAAACCAGGACCGATATTTTATGGGGGAATTGAATAACCATACGTTCCTCATGGCCGTGGCCGATGGGATGGGGGGTGAAGCCGGAGGAGGATTGGCGGCTCAAATAGCCATAGAGGCTTTCGAAGATTTTAATCCCGGCCCGAGAAGCATTAAGACTCAACTCCTCAAAGTATTCCAGGCGGCTTCCCAAAGGATTGGCGAGGAAGTCCAAAAGGATCTTAAGTTAGAAGGAATGGGGACCACCCTGACTGCGGCCTATATAAAAAACAGGACAACATACTGGTCCCATGTCGGCGACAGCCGGCTTTATCTCTGGCGGGCGGGACACCTGACTCAAGTGACCGAAGATCACACTTTCGTAAATAGCCTCGTAAAAGATGGGGTGATAACCCAAGGAGAGGCCGACGTCCATTCCATGCAAAATATTTTGCTTCACTGCATCGGCTGTGACCCACTGGAGATCAGTTCGGGCGGATTCAAGGTTTTCAAAGAAGATATAATTTTTCTTTCCACGGATGGACTTCATCACATGGTCCCCGGGGGGAAAATAGTTTCCATCCTAAGGAAGGACATCGGTATCAGGAAAAAGTTTGAGAAACTTATCCGGGTTGCTTTAAAGGCCGGTGGTCAGGATAATATTACTATAGCGGGCCTGACGATTTAATTCCAAATCCTGTTGTTTCTAAATGCATTTCCCGTAGGAACCTCTTCCAAGAATAATGCAAATAGCCTCTGGTAGCTCTTTCTCTCTGATATGACGCAGTCTAACTCCAGAATAACAAACATTTATTGCCCACTGTATATTTTTTTCATCTCTTTTTTTATCCGGTCAATCGGAACACCCAGTTCATTCAATAAAAAAGCATGTATCGCTTGCGCATCGCAGACGTTACAGTTGGATGCGTGGTCATCAAATTTACCAAATTTGCCCTGTTTGAGAAAGCAATAAGAAAGGTTCTTATGCCCCATTTCTTCACAAAAGCAGTAACAGGTAAAATGAGCCAGAAGTTGTGGTTCTTTAACCGCGATCTTGTAAGCCACCTGAACAGAATCATTGATGTAGACGAACTTCGGAAATTTATATTTCTCCCAATTCTCTCCCGCATATTTTTTGGCTACCAGGGCCTGAGATCTGGCGGTGAGTTCCTTGAGATTCATCTTGGCCAGGTTTTGAATTTCTTTTTCCTGATCCGATGCTAAAACGATAGGAACCGTAATAAGGAGCAACAAGGAAAGTAAGATGGTTTTTTTGATGGTTTTCATTTTCGAGTTCCCTCCTATTTTCACCAAGGAAATTTAAAAAGCCAGTTTTCGCCACGGAACCAATGACCGACAACGATGGCCAGTAATTGGCTCAAAATAATAAACGCGAAAGCCAGGTTAAGGATCAGCCTTTCCCTTACAAACCATTTGCCGCCCGGTAGCTTTGAGCGATCGAGCGCAGGGACGAGGACTAAGAAAAGTCCGATAAATAAGGGCACAACTATGCCGCCGACCAAGGCCGAATGACTTACCATTTCCTGGATACCGACAAAATACCAGGGTGCTTTAGCCGGATTGGGTGGACGCAGAGGATCAGCCCTGCCCGACAGTGGGGCTTCAAGGAAAAACGCAAGAACGAGCAGAAAGGAAAGGGTCAGGAGGCCGACGGCCAGTTCCGCTTTAAAGAGTATCGGCGAAGAAGCTATTCTCTCAGGATCCGGTTCCTGGGAGGATGCCAAGCCCCCGGCTTTTCTGATACGCCAGAGATGCAGGGCAATCAGGAGTACCCACAGCGCGGGGAGGAAGGCGACGTGCAGAGCAAAGGACCGGATAAGGGTATCGGTGCCGATTTCCTGGCCACCCAGGAGAAACCGTCGAAAAGAGGGACCGATGATAGGGAAGTAGGAGGCAAGATTTGAACCCACTTTGATTGCCCAATAGGAAGTCTGGTCCCAGGGCAAGAGGTAGCCGGTATAATTGCTGGCCAGGATTAGAGTCAACAAGCCCAGCCCATAGACCCAATTCAGATAGCGCCCCTGATAGCTTCCGGTGAAAAAAACCCTGGTAAGGTGCAGGAAGCTAGCGATCAGGAGGACATTGGCCGCCAGATAATGGAGGTTTCTCACCAGCCCGCCATAACGCAGAGTAGTCATGATGTGAATGGTCCGGTCATAGGCCACACTTTCAGAAGGAATGTAATAGAGCAGGAGTGTAACTCCGGATAAGAAAAGTAAAACAAGACAGGATAGGCAGATGATACCCAGACCGAGAGTCGTGATGGGTTGCAGGGTACGCACCCGAATCATCGGGGAATGGAGGTGTTTCAGAAAATTCATTCTCAACCTTTCCTTCACGCCTCACCCCTTTTTGATCTAATAGGGACGGGTTCTTTTATCTCAAGCCAACTCGACCTCGTCAATTTTTCTCCTATATGCACCCATAGCCTGCCGTCGCGTTCAGTTACTTCGTGCCAGGGAAGCGGGTCTGTAGCCGGGCCTGAATAGACCTGGCCCAGCGGACCGAATTCGCTGCCGTGGCAGGGACAAAAGAACCCCTGGTCGACCACATTGAGAAGACAGCCCAAATGGGTGCATTCCAGGCTGATGGCCCCGATCTTCCGGGAAGATCTGATGACGGCGATCTTGTGCTCCGGGAAAGGGGTCAGTGTCCCGGGCGCAAACCGGTCCAGCGAGGAGATCTGAACCCAACTGCCTGAAGAGAATTGGGAGGCTGCCGTCCAGACATTGCCGAAAATCCAAGTGAAGGCCGTCCCCACCGCCCCCAGGCCGGCGATGATCAGCCAGTTGAATAGAAATTTCCGCCGGCTAACGGGGCTCATAATCGGCACCTCGCTCACTGGAAAGATTTCGGACCAGGCTAACCAGGCCCCAGATCGACTCCGGGCGGAGATTGTTAAGAAAGGGCCGCATCTCGGTTCCGGGAATCCCGTAAGTTATAGCGATGGCAATCCTCTCATCGCTGAGTGATCTGAAGTAGGGATAATTGGTGAGGTCTCTTGGCCTGGGCAGATATTTCAGGTAGGCCGGTCCTTTTCCCTTGCCTTGAACACCGTGGCAGAGCGAACATTTTTTCCTGAATGTAGAGAGGTTCTCTTCAGATGAAGGCAAAGTTTTTGGTCTGGGCGGAGGTGCAGTCATTACCTTAACCCTCCTTTCCGTTCTAATGAATACCTGGAAAAGAAGGTCAACCAAAGAATTGATGGACTCTTTTCCCAATAACTCCCCATAGGGCGGCATCGAGGTACCCGGAATGCCCTTGGTGATGCTTCCTATGATTCGCGTGTCCGGGACTGACTTGAAAAACAGGACGTTGTTGCGGAATGCTCGGGGAAAGTTGGCCAGGTTCGGCTCAATGATACCAAAGCCATCACCCAGGGCGGCATGACAACGTTGGCAAAGCATCATGTAAGCATTTTTGGGGGTCCCTCTGTGAAAGTGGCTTTTTTCTTTCTGTTGAAGGACAAAGAGGAGCCCTTCCTCCTCTCTTTGGCTCATCGGGATTATCGGCATGATGGCCCCGGGGATTTCGATTCCTGGACTATGCAGGAAATTCCGGATATAACCCTTGGGCCGCATAAAGGCCATATAGGAAAGGTCCGGTCCGATCTGGCCATCGAACTCGCTGAACTTGTGGCAGGCCAGGCATTTCTTTTCCTTTAGCAACGCCTTTCCCTTTGGAACGGGTTTGGGCATACCTTCTTTCTCCAGCCGTTCCTGCTCTCTTTCCTTTAAAAGGCGCATCATCGGGGTTTCATAGTATGGTGCTTTCACTCGACTCTTTAAGAAATAGGAGAGGGATTTCACTTCTTCAGGAGAAAGAGCGAATTTCGGCATGATTGAGTTCTCAAGGATTGCTTTGGGATTTTCGATGGCTTTTCTGATCTGCACCAAACCCAGGAAGGATCCGGCATCACTAAGATCAGGGCCGTAGCGGCCACCCCTACCCCCGCCGCCGCTTGTGTGACAGGTATCACAGGCGGTTTTTGAGAACAGTTGGACCCCCTGCCAGGCTTTATCAGCTCCCCGTAGTGGTTTCAATTCATGGCATTGGTAACAACTGGCCTGGAGGTCTTCCCCGGCCAAGACTTTTCGGGCTTCATTACCCGTTCGGCCATGGGATATCTTGAGATCGGCAGCCATTCCTTCGCCCAAATGACAGGCCGTGCATCCCAGGTCAACCATTGAATGGGGAGCGATATTCGGGTGGCTGCGCCCTGGTATAGGGGAATCCATTCGGACCGCGGCTCTACCCTCCGGGTGACACGTCCGGCAATGCTCTTGTTTCGGTGCTCCGCCGAGGTTGACGGTTATGTTGGCAATGTGGTGTGAACCAATCTTTTCATAGCGATAATAACGGCCCGACTGCTCCTCCCATCCCTTGTAGCTCCAAAGGATAAGAAGCCCCAGGGTCAAAGCTATTGCGATCATTAGGATAACGTTTATCAAAGATTCTAAACGTCTTATCAAGATCTTCCTCTGCGGTACCCTTGAAGAAACCTCGGTTATTGATCAAGAACACGACCCGTGACTCATTCTATTTCCGCTCAGTCGGATAATTCGCCCCTTCCCATTCACGCCAGCCCCCTTTGAGGGCATAAACTTTTTTAAATCCCAGACTGATAAGCTTCTGTGCCACACTGGCACTGGTCGCCTCATCCAGTCAGGCACAATAAAGGACAATGGTCTTTCCCTTGGAATACTTCTTCGCCCAGGATTTCACCTTAGTTGGATCAGGATCTTCCCGAACCGCCCCCTTGATTTGCTTCGTACTCATTTTCCGGTCAAAGAAGGTCCGGACATCAATAACCACCACATCCGGATTCCCAAGCATCGATTTGAGTTCTTCTTTGCTGATGCGGGGAACATCCAGGGAGACAGCCGTAACCACCCAGATCCCCAACATCATAACGACCATTCCTATACTAACTATCACCTTTTTTGCCAACTCTTCACCTGCCTTTCTTGATCGCCTGGAGGGCAACCTAAAATATGAGAAATAAGAACATGGGCTCTCTTTAAATGAATACCAACCCTTCAAATCTGCTTCCTATGAACGCTTTCTTACATTTTAAGATCATTTTTAATAAAAACAACTTTTTAAATATCCGGAATCCTTCTCCCCCTTTTTTTTCGATCGAGAGGGAGGCTAACTTCCTGAGATAAGATAAGATGCGGAAGAGTACCCTCGGCGCCCAGAATGGAAACCAACCTTCTCAGACCTTTATTAACTTCCTTTAGTTCGCTTAACGGTGTCTTTTCCAACCCCATGACCAATAAGCCCTGAGCCACTTCCGGGGCGGCGGCCACCAGCTTTTTCCCTTTTGAGGTCAATTGCACCCAGACAACACGCCGATCTTCCTTCGATCTGGTCCTCTTTATCAGGTCGTGAGACTCAAGCCGGTTGAGGATCCCGACTATGGTTGCCGGGTGAAGATACATACGGCGGGCCAATTCGGAAACTATCATCGGAGCGGTTTCGGCCAGGACCTTAATGGTCCAAAGCTGGGGACTAGTCAAACCGGTGGCATGCTCCACCTTTTTGGAATATTCTTGAATAACCTGAAAGACCCTTCTTAAATTATCAATGGCATCAGCTATTAATTCTGATTGGTTCATTGTTCACCCAAGAAATGAAAAAATTCTTGACATCACTTTTTGAATATATTAATTTGTATACCAATCATTTGTATATAAATCAATATTTTTTTAAAGTTATCTTTTCCCAACTGGGAAAGGAGGTGAACGAAAATGATCTCCTTCAAGCATTGGATGAAATTGATGGTAGTCCTTTTTATTCTGTCTTTTTTCTTATTTGTTTTCGGGTGGGGCTGCACAACTTATAAAGAAGCAGTGGCAAACCCTGTAAAAGTTACACCTGGTCCTATGGTTGTGTCTAACCCTCCGAAAGCCTTGGAAGATGAGATAGAAAAGGCCCTGAGAGAGGAAGAGGCCAAACGATTGAAAGAGGCAGCTGAAAATGCTCTTTTTGAATCCGAGGATGTCCATTTTGAATTTGATCAGGCAATCTTGTCAGAAACCGACAAGCGAATTTTAAATAAAAAAGCGAAATGGTTAAAAGATCATCGGGCGGCCAAAGCCATAATCGAAGGTCACTGCGATGAAAGAGGAAGTGCAGAATATAACCTCGCTCTGGGTCAGAGAAGGGCCGATGCGGCCATGAATTACCTAACTTCTCTGGGCATCAATGCCAACCGGATTTCAACGATCAGTTACGGCAAGGAAAAACCCTTAGACCCAAGATCCACAGAGGAGGCTTGGGCCAAGAATCGTCGGGCCCATTTTGAATTGAAAATAGAGATAAACGAACTTCCACCCAAGGCTTAAAGAGGAAACATAGTATGTTGATTTTGCCTGAAGGGTCCAGGCCTTCAAATTCCCGGTAAGAAAGCCATTAAACCACGGTTTCACAGATGTGGTCGAATGCCAACCGTTATGATAAATTGCATTTTTTTATAAAAAAAATGAAAAAGTAATAAACTTTTTTTATCGCTCACTCGGGTTGGCCGAGAGACCACTGAATTCTCCCGGCCATTTTATTATAGAGTTGAGCACAATGCGATCAATTGTCAGTTTCAAATATCCATGGAGGAATTTCTGAAGGATGTCGTTTTGTTGTTCCTACTTGATATTTTGGATAATAGGCCTGATATTATTGAAAGTCCCAGTTTTTGTTATTGAGAATATATCCGGAACATCTGATCTTTAAAGGAAATGCCTTTCCTGAGATGGCTTTAGACATTAAAAAAAATCACGACCGGGTTAAGATAAAAATAACCGAGGAATCTGTTATTTTTATCAGTATATTGAAATGGTTTATCCTGTCTACGGCCATTGGGATAATTGTCGGCGTAGCCACCGCCTTCTTTTTAAAGGTCTTGGAATGGACTACCCTTCGGGCCAATACCATTCCTTACTATTTTCTTTTCCTGCCAATCGTCCTTTTTTTAAGTGCCTTAATGATTAAATATCTGGCCCCGGGGGCGGAAGGGCATGGGACAGAAAAGGTAATTGAAGCCGTTCACAAACATTCCGGAAGAATCAAACCCATGGTAGTTCCTATAAAACTGGTGGCCACGATCATCACCTTAGCCTTTGGAGGATCGGCTGGTAAGGAAGGTCCCTGTGCGCAGATAGGGGCTGGCTTGGCCTCTATTTTTGCCTCCTTGCTTCGTTTTGATGATTTAGACCGGAAAAAACTGGTCATCTGTGGGATCAGCGCCGGCTTCGCCAGCGTCTTCGGGACCCCTATAGCCGGGGCGATTTTCGGGGTAGAGGTCCTGATGGTAGGTAGCGTTCTTTATGAAGTTCTCTTCCCTTGTTTTATTGCCGGGGTCACTTCCTATCAGGTTTCATCGGCTATCGGGATCACCTACTATTATCATCCCCTGCATTTTGTTCCGGTTTTCAAGGAATTGTTTTTTATCAAAGTTGCTTTGGCCGGTATTTTTTTCGGGATCGTTTCCTTCCTGTTGGTTGAATTTTTGAATTTGGGAAAAAAACTGGCCGATCGCCTACCGGTCTGGCCGCCTCTTAAAGGGATATTAGGAGGTTTTCTTGTGGCCGGTCTGGCCTTGGGATTTTCAAAAGACTATTTAGGGTTGGGATTGCCCACCATCCAGGCCTCCCTTCAAGGCCTGAAGATGGCTTGGTCGGCCTTTTTTTTGAAGATTATTTTTACCAGTATAACGCTTAATTTTGGAGGCAGCGGAGGAATCGTTACCCCCATCTTTTTCATCGGGGTAACCTCCGGAAGTCTTTTTGCTCAAATTTTCAGATTGGATATAGCCACCTTTTCAGCCATCGGCATGGTGGCACTGTTGGCCGGGGCGGCCAACACTCCTATTGCCGCCAGCATTATGGCCGTGGAACTTTTTGGTCCCCAAATCGCCCCCTATGCGGCTGTGGGCTGCGTCATCAGCTTCCTGATGACGGGACACCGCAGCGTCTATCCCTCCCAGATTTTATCGGTTACCAAATCACCTTCTTTTGAGTTAGAGATCGGCGACGATATCGATAGCACCCATGTCCACTATAAACCAAGAAAGAAAAGTTTGATAGGGGCTTTCTTGCTGGCCTTCGAATCCCTAAAAAGCAGAAAAAATCGGAAAAAGCGGTAAACCCAAAACTTTTGATATGAGCATGGAGGTAGGTTATGAAATCTTTAATATTTGGTTTCAAGATTTTCATTGGTACGGCCGTGCTGTTTATGTTTAAAAAGGAGGCCTTGGCCCAGTATAGAGATTATTACGGTTGGGGAATGGGACCGGGAATGATGGGCTGGGGGAACATGGGCTGGTTCGGTCCGATTTTTATGGGGCTATTTTGGGTCCTGTTGGCTATCTTGATTATTTTGCTGATACGCCGGCTTTTGTCATCAGGTCATATCGGTAATCAGGACCATGGGCGGGGGGAATCAGCCCTGGAAATCCTCAAGAAAAGGTACGCGCGGGGAGAGATTGATAAGGAAGAATTTGAAACTAAAAAGAAAGACTTGAGTTGAGTACACTTTTGATTTCCAAATTTTATAGTAATCTCATTTTCATAGAGAAAAACCAAAAAACCAAGGAGTTAAATTTGTTCCTATGCTTACCCATGAAGAGGCTAGGATATTTTATGATCGGTTTGGTTCCAAGCAGGACTGGCAACGGTTTTACGAATCAAGAGCCGTCGATGATCTGATTGCCCATTTGAAACTTAATCAAGCCCAATCCGTTTTTGAATTTGGATGTGGAACGGGCCGCTTAGCCGAAATCCTCCTCGATCACTTCCTTCCAGTAAAGGCGGCCTATACCGGTGTGGATATCAGTACGACCATGGTCTCCCTCAGCCGGAATCGCCTGGCCAGATTCGGCAAGCGGGTTCAGATTATCCAGACCAATGGCGAATCAAAGCTGCCCTTCGAAACAAAAAGTTATGACCGTTTTGTGTCCACCTATGTTCTTGATCTTTTGGAAGATGAAGAGATCGTTGCTTTAATTGCCGAAGCTCATCGTATTCTCAATTCGAAAGGGCTGGCCGGACTGGTTAGCCTGACCCGAGGTTTCACCCTTGGCTCATGGTTAATCGGGGGTATCTGGTCTGCGGTTCATTCCCTGGCCCCGTCTGTTGTCGGTGGTTGCCGGCCTATTTCGCTTCTTGAGTTTTTTAATCCCCCGGACTGGGTGGTAAGGTACCGGACTCGAATTTCGGCTTTTGGTGTTCCATCAGAAATTATTGTGGCTGAGCAGGTTGCGATGGAATCCTGAGGAACAGGTTTAAGTTACCTTTTTTGTTTTCTGAATTCAATATGGCCGGTAAGGCCATGGTCTGCAGTGAATGAATATCTAGTGAATGAATATCTTTGGTTAAATAAAGATTTATCTTTGAAAAGATGTTCAATTCTTCGGACCTATTTTCAAAACCAAGTTATTTTTATTTTAGGCATTATAAAAAACGGACAATTAAGAGAGTAATAGGATGAAAATTCTTGGTTTGGATCTGGGTGGCAAGAACATCGGGGTGGCTATCAGTGATGATCTGACTTTAACCGCCCAGGTTTTGACCTCCATCAAAAGGACCTTCCCGGAAAAAGACTTGGTTGAAATACTGGCTCTGGCGAAGGAATATCAGGTACGGGAGATCGTCGTTGGTATGCAAATCAAGATGGACGGCACGAAAGGGAAATCAGCCCTGGAAGTTGAAGAATTCATCGAGAAACTCCATGAAACCTTATTGATTCGAATTATTCCCTGGGATGAGCGCTTTTCCAATGTTACAGCGGAACGGATTCTTTTGGAAGGAGACCTAAGCCAGAAAAAACGACAAAAAGTGATTGTCAGATTGTCGGCCGCCATTATCCTCCAAGGCTATCTGAACAGCCGCCGACGGGGAAATGGGCCAGCCTCCTGAAAAGGTACCTGGGACTTCTCCTTTTGCTTCCATTATATCATTGAAAGCCTAAGGAGGTAGCCGATGTTGAAACCATTGGGGGTTTTGGGCAGTGGAGGGATGGGTGGTATCATCAAAGATTCACCTCTGGACATCCTCAAAAGAAGATACGCGCGCGGAGAGATTGATAGGGAAGAATTTGAAGCAAAGAAGAAAGATCTAAGTTGAAGCAGGCTTCGAAGCAAGGAATTGATTGACCACAAGTTTATGAAAACAAGAATTAGCAAACTTTTTGTGGAATTTCTTGAAAGTGAACAGGCTTCAGGAATTCTCCTGATTCTCTGCACAGTGGCTTCAATCATTATTGCCAATTCCTATTTTGGAAAAGGATACTCGGGTTTTTGGCGTACCGCAGTTGGTTTTGAGGCAGGAAATATTGCTTTGAAATATAGCGTTGAGTATTGGATTAATGACGGCTTGATGGCAATTTTTTTCCTGCTGATTGGACTTGAAATTGAAAGGGAACTTTATATCGGGGAACTGTCGGATTTAAAAAAAGCCACTCTGCCTATTTTTGCCGCCATCGGTGGCATGGCAATCCCCGCTCTTCTTCACTTTTTGTTCAATCAAGGAACCGGAACGCAAGGTGGCATTGGAATTCCAATGGCAACGGACATTGCCTTCGCACTGGGCGCGCTTGCCCTGTTAGGCAGCAAGGTTCCAGCGTCTCTGAAGGTATTCCTTGCCGCCTTAGCCATCACAGATGACTTGGGGGCAATCGTCATTATTGCTCTGTTTTATGTGGGTGACTTCTTTGTTCTGTATCTTGTTTTGGCTTTAGGGGTATTTATGGGACTCTTGGTATTAAATCGTCTCGATGTGCTTTGTTTGCCCTTTTACCTAATTCCGGGCGTTATCATGTGGTACTTTATACTCAAATCCGGCATCCACCCCAGCTTTGCGGGCGTCTTGCTCGCCTTTGTTATTCCGTTTAGGCGTGGTGATGAAAAATCGCCATCCTACAAATTGCAACATTTCCTGCACAAACCAGTGGCCTTTATCATCATGCCGCTTTTTGCGCTGGCCAATACCGGCATTGCTCTGGCAGGAAACTGGATTGAGGGCCTGGTAACATCAAACAGTTTAGGTATTTTCGCTGGCTTGTTTCTTGGCAAGCCGCTTGGCATTGCTCTGTTTAGTTTTTTAGGGTTCAGATTGGGCTTATCTCAATTGCCAAACGATATGTCCTGGAAGCACATAGTTGGCGCTGGTTTTCTTGGAGGTATCGGGTTTACCATGTCAATCTTCATCACGCTTTTGGCCTTTAATGACCCTGAAATCATCCGGAGTTCCAAAACTGTCGTCTTGCTCAGTTCGCTTTTGGCAGGTACGGCCGGCTATCTTATATTGAATTCGACGGCAACCCGAAAGAGAAGCAGTAAAACGAAAATTGCACCCCGATGATTCCATAACAGGCCTAAGGGCAATGGTCTGAAAAAAGGGTAAGGCCCCGTCATCGAAAGAGGGGGAATATTTGGATTTGATTATTATCAGGAAGCCTATAGAACCTGGGTAAAAGGTATATTTTTCAAATAAGCAAAAATGAGGGAGAGGATCTTGGGGAGAAAAGAGAAAACCTTTAAGATAAGCCTGGTGATTGGGGTGATCCTTGTTATCAGTCTGCTTCATTACCTGACTCAAAGACAGGAAAGATATTACCATCTCTTTTATCGAGAACTTTATTTCCTCCCCATGATTCTGGCTGGGATTTGGTTCGGTCTTCAGGGTGCGGTTTTAACTTCGTTGTTTATAACTATATTATTTCTCCCAATGGTATTTAATGAATGGCAGGGGTTTTCAGTAAACGATTTCGATCGGATATTAGAAATTATTCTATTAAATATTATTTCCATTATCTTAGGACTTCTTTCGGACAGGGAGAAGACAGTTCTGAAAACCTTACAGGAGGCTGAAACGCTGGCGGCATTAGGAGGTGCCATTTCCAATATCGTCCATGACATGAAAATACCCCTGATAGCGATCGGAGGCTATGCCCGATCCGTGAAGCGGAAGCTTAAAGAAGAGGACCCTAATCGTGAAAAATTGGATGTCATTGTCAGGGAGACCAACAGACTGGAAGAATTGACCCAAGACATATTGGCTTATGCCCGGCCAGTTCCTTCGAATCGAGTTACGGGTGATTTAAATAAAATGGTCATAGAATGTTGCCGGGTCGCCCGTGAAATAGCCGAACCCAGAGGGGTGAAGATAGAGATTCATTCGGTTCAATCACTTCCAGCCATCAATCTTGATCCGAAAGCCATGGAAAGGGCTCTCTTAAACCTGATCTGGAATGCCGTTCAAGCCTCCCCCGAAGGGGGGGTGGTGGTGGTCAAGACAAATATGGAAGGAAGAGAAGCGGCCATCACCGTAGCGGATGAGGGTCCAGGAATCCCACCTGAGATCAGAAAAGAAATATTTTCTCCATTTTTTACCACTAAAAAAGAGGGAACGGGCCTGGGCCTGCCTATCGCTTTAAAGATCTTCAAAGCCCACGGTGGAAGTATTACGGTAACTGACAATGAAGAAAAAGGGACAATTTTTAAGGTGATTTTACCCGCAGGAAGATAAACGAAATTGAAGAGAGGTAGTTTTAGATGTTTATCATGATTTTTTTTGGGGTAGCCTTGATTGTGGGTATCGTTTACTTATCCAGACGGTCGCGGGGTTACACGGAAGGCTTTGGTGGAGATACCCAGGAAGATTCTCCTTTGGATATTCTTAAAAAAAGATATGCCAAAAGTGAGATCACTAAAGAAGAGTTTGAGCAAAAGAAAAAGGGCTTGGGATATTGAGGAAATAAAAGGAGTTGTACCCTTGACAGTGGTCTTCGTTGGTGTTAGCTTATATCAGATTATGGGTAATTGACCCATAATAATTAACAAAATAAGAAAATGGAGGTTGCAATGAAAAAAGGTTTATTTTTGTTAATGATGTTGACCTTAATAGCCGGGACGGCTTGGGGAAAAAATTATGAAGTGACCAAAAAGGCAGATGATTACACCGTAAAAGTTGAAATAGATAAAAATCCGCCTATCGTTGGCAATAACAACATGGCCATTACTATTCAAGATGCTTCCGGTAAAAACATTACCGACGCCAAAGTGAAAGTGGGATACTCCATGCCACCCATGTCCGGGATGCCGGCGGCGAACTACAAGACCGACGCTGCCCTACAAGGGAATGAATACAAGACCAAGGTGAATTTTTCCATGGCCGGAAGTTGGAACGTCGAGGTTCAAATAACTGAGCCCTGGAAGGTTAAAAAGGTTAAACTCAATGTGGATGTCAAATAAAGATAATCCAAAAATTAGAAATCAAAAAAATCACTTCAAGTCATTCCGGCGAAAGCCGGAATCCAGTTTTCCAATGTACCTGAAAGTCTCCTGGACCCCGGTTTTCACCGGGGTGACAACTTTTTTTGGGACCATCAACTATAAGAAAACCGCCCTCTTTTTTCTTGCCTTTTTGTGGAGTACATCGGCCATTGCCTCGGATTTGAGACTCCGGGACCTGATCCAGGAGGTCATGAAAAATAGCCCGGAAATTCAGGCGGCCCAGGCCGGGGTAAATGTCGCTCAATACAAAATCCCTCAAGCCGGCGCCCTGCCCGACCCCATGGTTATGGTCGGCTACCAGAACGATGGATACAGTAACTATACCTTCGGAGAATCCAATTTCGCTTATTATATGTTCTCGGCCAGCCAGATGGTGCCTTTTTGGGGAAAGCGGGACTTAAAGGGTGAGATGGCCACCCGGGAAGCGGAAAGCCTTAAGGCGTCCTCGAAAAATACCATCCTTAAGACCG
Source organism: uncultured delta proteobacterium (assembly GCA_963790475.1). Lineage (GTDB taxonomy): Bacteria > Desulfobacterota > RBG-13-43-22 > RBG-13-43-22 > RBG-13-43-22 > RBG-13-43-22. The sequence goes on from CAWBOS010000010.1 coordinate 96,291, forward strand.
TTACCAAGGTCAAAGAACTCTATTTTGATCTTTTGCTGGCCTATAAGACCAAAGAACAGATTGAGGACAAAACCGATTTGTTTGCCCGGATTGAGGACGCTGCTCTGGCTCGGTATTCATCGGGCATGGGCCCCCAGCAGGAAGTGCTCATGGCCCAGACCGAGAAATACATGCTCCGGGAAAAAGATGAGATGACGAATCAAAAAATTCAGGCGGCCGAGGGTATGCTGAACACAACTCTCGGGAGAGAGGTCGATGCCCCTTTGGGCCGTCCCCAGGTTCCGGCCTATGCCCCTTATCCGTACAAGCTCGAAGAGCTTCTGAAGATGGCCAAGGAAAATTCCCCGGAAATCCAGTCCAAGGAAAAGATGATCAAAGGGGCAGAAGCCAAGGTCCGGATGGCGGAAAGAGAATACTATCCTGATTTTACCCTGGGGGCCAATCTCTATAAAACAGGCGGGCCTTTTACAGACATGTGGAGTGTGACCGCTCAGATCAACATCCCGCTCTATTATGAAAGGAAGCAGAAGCAGGGGGTACTGGAAGCCAAGGCCGCCCTTTCTCAGAGTAAACAGGAACGCCTGGCTACCGAGAATATGCTGGCTTCGAATCTGAGGGATAGTTACTCCATGATTAAATCAGCCGAGCGGTTGATGGAACTCTATAAGGAAGGCTTGATCCCCAAGACCGTGCAGGACTTTCAACTGGCCCTCTCGGGATATACCGTGGGCAAAGTGGAGGCCATAACCGTCATCTCCAGACTGAAGGCCCTTCTGGATTTCGAGCTGTTATACTGGGGGCAATTTACCGAAAGGGAAAAGGCCATGGCCCGGGTTGAAGCGATTGCCGGGATTACGGATTTGATGATGGAGGATAAAAAGAATTGAAAATATCAAGGATGGTCATCGGCTTAACATTAGGGATCGGACTTGGTCTTTCCGCCTGGCCGCTTCTTGCCCAACCCCATCAGCACGGGGCAATGTCGGAAATGACAAAGGCCCCTGCAAAAAAACCTGCCCCACAAAAGGAACCGGTTCAGGAGGAGGTCCCCACCGTAGAAATCCCCAAGGATAAACAACAGCTCATCGGTCTAAATACCACCTCGGTAGCCATAAGGCCCTTACAAAAGGTCATTCGGACCGTAGGCCGCATCGAATATGATGAGAGAAAAATGGCCACGGTCAATACCAAGTATGAGGGCTGGATCGAGAAACTGCGGGTCAACGCCACCGGGAGCTACGTGAAGAAGGGAGAGCCCCTGGCCGAAATCTACAGCCCGGAACTTTTGGCTACCCAACGGGAATATCTGAATGCCCTTAAATGGAAAAATTCCACCAAAAAGGATAGCGAACTCGGTGCCCTGTTGATCAAAGATGCGGAAACTATTCTGGAGGCAGCCAAACAGCGTCTGAAACTTTGGGACATCACCGAAGAACAAATCAAAAAAGTCGAGGGAACCGGTCAGCCGATCAAGACCTTGACCCTTTACAGCCCGGTCAGCGGGTATGTGACCCAAAAAACAGCCATCCAGGGGATGAAGGTCATGCCTGGTGATAAGCTCTTTGATATTGTCGATCTTTCATCGGTTTGGGTGCTGGCCGACATCTATGAATACGAACTTCCGGTCGTCAAATTGGGGGCGCCGGCCGTCATCAGTCTAAGCTACTTCCCGGGCAAGGAATTTCTTTCTAAAATAGATTATATCTATCCAACCCTGGCCGGTGAAACCAGGACCGCCAAAGTTAGGTTTACCTTGCCCAATCCGGGGGGTCAGCTCAAACCCCAGATGTTCACCGATGTGACCTTAAAGATCAATCTCGGTAAAAAGCTCGTTGTTCCTGAGGATGCGGTTATTGATACCGGAACAAGGCAGATTGTTTATGTGGATAAAGGGGATGGAAATTTTGAGCCCCGAGAGGTCTCTGTCGGCCTCAAGACCGATCAGATGGTCGAGGTGACAAGAGGATTACGGGTTGGAGAAAAAGTGGTTTCTTCAGCAAATTTCCTGATTGATTCAGAAGCGAAATTAAAAGGGGTTGCTCCAAGGACGAACAAATAAATCATGGGTAAAAGGTTTAAGGTTTGAGGTGTAAGGTGAGAATACCTCAGAACCGGCTTTCCTTAAAGCTTTTAACATTAAACTTTAAACCGTAGACCTTATACCGGTTTCATAATCTTATGATCGCCAAAATTATTGAATACAGCGCCCGGAATAAATTTATCATTTTTTTGTTGATGTTTTTTTTGGGGATCTGGGGGTACCTTTCCCTTATAAACACCCCCCTGGATGCCCTCCCCGATCTCAGTGATACCCAGGTGATTATCTATACCGAATGGCCGGGAAGAAGCCCGGACCTGGTTGAAGACCAGATCACTTATCCCATTACTTCAACCTTATTGGCCGCTCCCAAAGTGCAGGCGGTTAGAGGTTTTTCCTATCTGGGCAGTTCTTTTATCTACGTCATCTTTGAAGAGGGGACCGATATCTATTGGGCTCGAAGCCGGATCCTGGAGTACCTCCAGGCCGTAAAAAACAAGCTCCCGGCCAATATCAACCCGGTCCTCGGACCCGATGCCACCAGCCTGGGCTGGGGGTTCTCCTATGCCGTTGTGGATGAGACCGGCAAGTTGGACCTGGCCCAGTTGCGTTCCCTCCAGGACTGGAATCTAAAGCTGGCGATTGAAAGTGTCCCCGGGGTTTCCCAGGTGGCCAGCCTGGGCGGGTTTGTCAAACAATATCAGATCACCCTGGACCCCAACCGTCTTTCCGCTTTTAACATCCCCATTACCAAAGTCATGGAAGCCGTCCGCCGCAGCAACCTGGACGTAGAAGGGCGGGTCATCGAGTTCTCCGGGGTGGAGTACATGGTCCGCGGACGGGGATATATCAAAAGTCTGGAAGACTTAAGAAATATTTCTTTGGGCACTAATGGCAATGGGACCCCAATTTACTTGAAGGACGTGGCCGGGATCCAACTCGGGCCGGAGATCCGCCGGGGGGTGGCCGAACTGGATGGAAAAGGGGAGGTGGCCTCCGGAATCGTCGTGGTCCGGTTCGGTGAGAATGTTTTGAAGGTCATCGACCGGGTCAAGGAAAAAATAAAAAAAGATATCGAACCCAGCCTGCCCAAAGGGGTGAAGATCATCACCACCTATGACCGGTCAGATCTGATTCATCGTTCCATTGATACTTTGAAAGACGAGATCATCAAACTCACCATTGCCGTCAGCGTGGTCTGCCTCGTCTTTTTATTTCACATCCCCAGTGCCCTGGTGATCATTCTGACCCTGCCTTTGGCCATTATCATTTCCTTTATCCTCATGGTCCATCTGAAGGTTACTTCCAATGTCATGAGCCTGAGCGGGATTGCCATTGCCATCGGAGCCATGGTGGATGCCTCGATCATCATGGTGGAAAATGCCCATAAAAAGTTGGAAGAGTGGGAGGAAGCGAAACGACTGAGGGGAGATGGGAGCGGGGAGGAGGGGGAAGTCCTGGATGCTCATCAATCCGCACTCGCAAATATGAGCAGGATTGATGTCATTATTCATGCGGCACAGGAAGTAGGGCCGTCCCTTTTCTTTTCCCTGCTGGTCATCATGGTCGGCTTCCTGCCGGTATTCACCTTGCAGGCCCAGGCCGGCAGGCTCTTCAAGCCCCTGGCCTATACCAAAACCTTTGCCATGCTTTTTGCTTCCTTTTTGGCCATTACCCTCACCCCGGTTTTGATGACCTTATTTATCCGGGGGAAAATAAGACCGGAAGAAAAAAATCCCATCAGCAAGGTCCTTCATAAGCTCTATGAGCCGGTGGCGCGGCTTGCTCTGCGGTTTAAAAAAATAGTCATAATTCTAGCCGTCCTTATTCTGGCCTCCACCATCTATCCCTTTATGAAAATCGGTTCGGAATTTATGCCCCCCCTTTATGAGGGGACCCTGTTTTATATGCCGGTGACCGTACCGGCCGCTTCTATCTCCGTAGCTACAGACCTGCTGAAAATGCAGGACCAGATTTTGATGAAAATTCCGGAAGTAACCCAGGTCTTCGGCAAAGCCGGCCGGGCTGAGACGGCTACCGATCCGGCGCCCCTGGAGATGTTTGAAACAGTGGTCAACCTTAAACCCGAGTCTCAGTGGCGCAAGGGGATGACGGTCGATAAACTCAAAGATGAAATGAACGACGCCCTGACCATTCCCGGAGTGGCCAATTCCTTCACCATGCCCATCAAGGCCAGAATCGATATGCTGGCTACGGGGATTAGAACACCGGTGGGCATCAAGGTCCTGGGTCCGAAACTGGAGGAACTGGAACGGATCGGCCTGGAACTGGAACATCACATCAAGGACATTCCCGGGACCCGCAGTGTGTATGCCGAGAGGATGACTACCGGATATTTTCTGGATGTAATTGTTAATCGGCAGGAAGCCGCCCGGTACGGGTTGGCTGTGGAAGATATTCAGGAAGTGGTTGAGACTGCCATCGGCGGCATGAATATCACCACCACTGTGGAAGGCCGGGAACGCTATCCGGTGAACATTCGCTATGCCCGGGAACTGCGGGGAAATATCGAACAGATCAAGAGAATCCTGGTGCCGGTTACGATGACCAGTCCCCAAAATGCCCAGACCGGTTCCAGTATGGGCTCCAGTGGGGCGGGGGTACAATCCTTGAGTGTCCCTCTGGGTGAAGTGGCGGACATAAAAATCATTAAGGGGCCGACGGCCATCAAGAGCGAAGAAGGGCTTTTAAGCCTCTATGTTTTTGTAGACTTCAGCGGCAGAGATGTGGGGGGATACGTGCAAGAGGCCAAGAAGAAGGTGGCCTCTTTGAAGATCCCCACAGGGTATCGCCTGGAATGGAGCGGGGAATATGAATATCTGCTCAAAACCGAGGAAAGATTAAAATTAGTCATCCCCTTGACCCTCTTGATCATTTTTGTCTTGATTTTTTTTAACACCAAATCGGTGACCAAAACCCTTATCGTCTTGCTGGCTGTCCCTTTTTCCTTAGTGGGCTCCTTCTGGCTCCTTTATATCCTTAATTATAATCTTAGTATCGCGGTCTGGGTGGGGATTATCGCCCTGGCCGGTCTGGATGCCGAGACCGGAGTGGTCATGCTGCTTTATCTGGAACTGGCTCATGAAAGGTGGAAGAAAGAAGGCCGTTTGAACGGAATCTCCGATCTGAAGGAGGCCATCATGTTCGGGGCCGTGAAACGGATACGTCCCAAGATCATGACCGTCAGTGTTATCCTGGCCGGTCTGGTTCCTATTATGTTCAGTCACGGTACCGGATCGGATGTGATGAAGCGTATCGCTGCCCCTATGGTGGGAGGGGTGATCACCTCCATGATTATGGAACTGGTTATCTATCCGACGATCTATCTGATCTGGAAGGGGAGGGAATTTAAACTCCTGGAAAGTCCTGCAAAAAAATCCTGATTCATGGAGGCCTCATCAAGGGGTGAGCGATTTATTACTCCCCAGTGATCTTTTAGTCCGGCTTTATTCTCTTGGCCCGAAAAGGGCTGTTCCAACGCGGATGACAGTGGCCCCTTCCTCAATAGCTATTTCGAAGTCATGGGACATGCCCATAGAAAGTTGACTTAAATCGACGGAAGGGAATCGGGCTTGCCACTGGTCTCGCCACTGAAGAAGCGAGTGAAACCAAGCCCGGGATTTTTCCGGGTCCGGATCATAGGGCGGGATGGTCATCAAACCCCGAATACGCAAGGCCGACCAGGTAAAGCTTTCTATCAACAATTCAGGAACCTTTGCGGGCGGTAATCCGGACTTGCTGAATTCTTCAGCCTCATTGACCTGAACGAGTACTTCGATGGTGTCTCCTGATCTAAGGGCCTGTTGATTTAATTCCCGGGCCAGGGCCATACTATCCAACGTCTCGATCATGGAAAAAAGCTTTACGGCCTGTCTGGCTTTGTTTTTTTGTAAATGACCGATAAAATGCCAGGTCCCTTGCCGGATGGTTTCGATCTTGCTTTGGGCTTCCTGGATATAATTCTCTCCAAAATAGGTTAAGCCCTCCCCGATCGCCTCTTGAATCCTTTCAACGGGTATGGTCTTGGTAACGGCAATCAGTCGAATTTCATCTCGCGTTCTTCCAGCCCGAAGACAAGCGCCTGATATTCTTTTTTCAACCTCTGCTATTGAATGAGTTAGAATTCCCATTTCTATTTTTTCCATTTACTTGAATTACTCAAAAAACCTTGAACCTTGAACTTAGAACCTTAAACATTTTTATTTCATCCGAAATCCGGCCACCTTTTCCAGTACCGCCAACACTTCTGTTACCGGCAGACCGACTACATTGGTATAGGACCCGCTTATTTTTTTGACACAAAAGGCGCCCTTCCCCTGAATGGCATAGGCACCGGCTTTGTCCAAAGGCTCTCCGGTCTGGACATACCAGTCGATCTCTTCGCTGGACAAGGATTTGAAATGGACCCGGGTTGAAATGCTTTTAATAAGTGTACGGTTCAGCACTCGATTCTTCAAACAAAAACCGGTAATCACCCGATGGATTTCCCCGCTCAAGAGTTGAAGAAATCTTTTCGCCTCTTGTGAATCCTTAGGTTTTCCCAGCATTTTTTCTCCTAAAACAACCACCGTATCGGCCCCTAAAACCCATTGTCCCGGATAGAGGCAGGAAACGATATGGGCCTTCTCTTCGGCCATACGAAGGGAAAACGATACCGGGTCTTCCCTGTGACGGGGGATTTCTCGAACTTCCGCAGGAACAATTTTCAACCGCAACCCTAAATCCTTTAACAAGGCTTTACGCCTGGGTGACTCAGAGGCTAAAATCAACAAGAAGAGTGATTCCATTCCCTGTGATCAAATTCCCTTCAACCGTTTAAAGGCCCGATAGGTATTTTGAAGAACAACCGGACTTAATTCCGATAAAGCTATTCCTCTAAGCCGGGCCACATGTTCGGCGGTGTGGACCAGCTGGGCCGGTTCGTTTCGTTTTCCCCGGAAGGGATGGGGGGCAAGGTAGGGGGCGTCGGTTTCCAAAAGAAGGGATTCAATAGGTGCGCGCCGGATAACCTCTTCCAAAACCGAACCTTTTTTATAGGTAACAGCCCCGGTGATCGATAGAAAAAAATTCATATCCAGACACTGTCGGGCCATTTCCCAATCACCGGAAAAGCAATGGAAAATTCCTCCGACTTCTTCGGCCTTTTCCTCTCTTAAAATTGTCAACACTTCTTCGTGGGCCTCCCGGTCGTGAATGATGACGGGAAGGGCCGCTGTTCGGGCCAACTGAATTAAATGGCGAAAGGTTTCCTTTTGCCGGGTCGGTGGAGAAAGATTGCGATAAAAATCCAGCCCGATTTCTCCGACGGCCACCACTAAAGGATCTTTCGTCAGTTTGGCCAAATGAGGGAGGATTTCCGGATGAAAAGAAGCGGCATCGTGGGGGTGGAAACCGACTGTGGCCCAAATCTTTTGATAAGTTTTGGCTAAGGCCAGGGCCTTACGGCTGCTTTCTAAATCGGTTCCGATGGTGATGATCCCGTTTATCCCTCCGGCAATGGCCCGCTCAACCACCTGGGGACGGTCGGGGTCGAATTCCTTCATCTCCAAATGGGCGTGAGAGTCAATCCACATAAAAGGATCTCCAAGGGCCAAGTGGGAAGTATTTCATTTTATTAATTGTTTTCCACGGATTGTAAAAGGGGCTCTGATTATTAAAGCGATAATTTTATATCATATTTTTTGATTTAAAGCCAATTTATTCCGGAAAGATATTTCTTTTGAAATTAATCGGTGAATATGTTATAAGTGCTCGACTCAAATGAAGGTTTCATTAATAACGTCTTTGAAAAAGCATAACGATCGCATTCCCCGCAGTTCGCTCCCGGGATATTCAATGTTCGTCTTCAGCCTTGTGGATCGCAATCCTTTTGCTAAGTGGAAAAATGGAAAGGTTATTGGAGCGTGAAAAAAATCGGCATAAAAGGAACAGGGTCTTATCTGCCCGAACGAATCGTTCCCAATTCCTATTTCGAAAAAATTATCGATACTTCTAATGAATGGATAGTCAGCCGTACCGGCATTCAGGAGCGGAGGATGGTCCTCCCCGGGCAGGCGTTGTCCGATATGGCCACCCCGGCTTGTGAACAAGCTCTGGAAATGGCCGGTCTTTCTGCCGAAGATTTGGATTTGATTATTGTGGGGACCTCCACGCCCGATATGCCGACACCGTCGACCGGCTGTTTCCTTCAGCATTATCTTGGTGCTAAAAAGGCGGTTGCTTTTGATATCAGTGCGGCTTGTCCGGGATTCATTTATGGATTGACTATAGCTCAAAAATTTATGCAGGACGGTTCTCATCAACACGCCCTGGTCGTGGGAGGGGAAATCATTTCCCACCGAATTGATTATCAGGACCGGGCCACCTGTGTCCTTTTCGGCGATGGAGCCGGGGCCGTGGTTTTGGGGCATTCTAAAGGTAAAGGGGAAGGGAAAATCCTGTCGACCGTGATCCAATCCGATGGAAACCTCTGGAGATTGCTCAATGTGCCCGGAGGCGGATCCCTCCATCCTCCCTCCCATGCAATGGTCAAAGCCGGTCTCCATTTTCTCAAAATGCAGGGAAATGAGGTATTCAAGCATGCAGTCCGTTCCATGACTGATGCTGTGAGGAAGGTTATGGAAAGTGGTGGTATTACCAGCCGGCAGGTCGACTGGTTTATTCCTCATCAGGCCAATCTCAGGATCATGGAGGCCGTGGCCAAACGGGTGGCGATACCAATGAAAAAAGTGATCGTCACTGTCCACAAATACGGCAATACCTCTGTGGCTACTATCCCTACGGCCCTGGATGAAGGGGTTCGAAGCGGACAAATTCAAAAAGGGGATCTGATCCTGACTGCTTCCTTTGGGGCCGGTTTTACCTGGGGAGCGGCCTTATTCCGATTTTGATTTTTTGGAGAAATAAATTATGCCTATTTATGAGTTTTGCTGTGACCAGTGTCATAACACCTTTGAACTGCTGGCAGTTCAGAGTGATGACCTGATAGAACCCGTTTGTCCTTCCTGCCAGTCTCCGGAGATCAGCCGGGTGACTGTCGAAAATTAACGTGGGAAGCTCCGGTAAAGGGGGGCAATCCATGCCCCAGGTGAGTGAGCGAAACTGTGCATCCGGAAATTGCACCACTATTGATATTCCCGGTCCAAGCAAATAGTCTTGTCTCCAGATCATCCTTTTTTCCGCACACCGCTAAAGGGTTCTAATAGATAAAGCCTGTTGGGAAAAAGCAACTAAAGAGATCTTTTCAGAAATTACCGGCAAGAAATTTTTGTTTAAAGTCCGCCAACCGATCTCCAGCTTAACTTGACAAGAGCCCGGAAGTATATTAAAGGCTATTATCCTTATTTATTAATCAGCCTATGGATGATCAACTAACGTTATCCCAATTCGATTTTATATTGTCTCCTGATTTGATAGCTCAGGAGCCTTGTCAGGAGAGAGACCGTTCCCGGCTTATGATCCTGGATCGAAAGACCGGAAATCGGGAGCACCTTCGCTTCCACCGGCTTATCGAATATTTGTCTCCAGGGGATGTGCTGGTGGTCAACGATACCCAGGTGATTCCGGCCCGTTTGGAAGGGAAGAAAAAGAGCGGGGGGCGGGTGGAATGTCTGATTTTAAATTATCCGACGCAACCAGTCAGGGAAACCTATGTCACCCCTTGTCTGCTCAAAGTCGGTGGGAAAATCCGGCCAGGCGATCAAATCCATTTTGGTGAAAGTCTGCAAGGGGAGATACTTCCTCCACCTCCAAACGGAAAAGCCCTGGTTCGATTCCGTTTCGAAGGATGGTTCGATTCCGTTTTAAAAAAAATTGGCCGGGTTCCCCTGCCGCCTTACATTCACCGGGACGTTCATGATGCCGATCTCTGGGAACAGGACCGGAATCGCTACCAAACCGTGTATGCCCGGCATCCCGGGGCGGTGGCAGCCCCTACAGCCGGACTTCACTTTTCTCCGGATTTGATAGCGGCTATTAAAGACAAAGGGGTTTTTATCAGCCCGATTACTTTACATGTAGGTTACGGCACTTTCGCCCCGATAAAAGCGGAAAGGATCTCGGAGCATAAGATGCACTCTGAAGCGTATAGGGTTTCGGCTCAAACCGCCGAGGAGATTCGGGAACAAAAACAACGGGGGGGGCGGATTATCGCCGTGGGAACCACCAGTGCCCGGGTCTTGGAACACCAAGCCCTGAAATATGGATCAATCAAGGCCGAAGAAGGGGAGTGCGATCTTTTTATTACCCCGGGTTTCTCTTTTCAAGCGATTGACGGATTGATCACCAACTTCCATCTGCCAAGGACCACTTTGCTATTGCTGGTTTCCGCCTTTGCCGGTAGTGAAAAGATTCAGAAGGCCTACCGGGAAGCCATCGAGCGGAAATACCGTTTTTATAGTTATGGGGATGCGATGTTGATTCTTTAGGAAAAGACGGGGGGTCAAGGATTCAAGGGGTCAAGGTTTCGAGGGAGAGATTTCGGGGTGACGGGTTGGGCGATAAAAAAAACCGTACATTTTGTGTTTAGACCGATCTCTTTTATAAATCCTGAATCTTAAACCCTTGAACCCTCGAATCCTAGAATCCTTTTTATTATGTTTTCTTTTCAAGTTGAACATGAAGACGTCCGAAGCGGCGCCAGAAGCGGGAGAATCAAGACTTCCCGGGGTGAAATCCAAACTCCGGTATTTATGCCGGTGGGCACCCAGGGGTCGGTGAAGGCCTTAACCCCGGAAGATCTTTTATCTTTAGGGGTTGAAATTATCCTGGCCAATACCTATCATCTGTATTTGCGGCCGGGGCATGAACGGGTTGCCCGTTTGGGAGGCCTCCACGATTTTATGCATTGGCAGAAGCCGATTCTGACCGACAGTGGAGGATATCAAGTGTACAGCCTGGGGGCTTTGAGAAAGATCAGCCCGGAAGGGGTCTCTTTTCGTTCTCATCTGGACGGCTCCAGCCATTTCCTTAGTCCGGAACTGGCTGTTGAAATTCAGGAAGCCCTGGGATCGGATATCGCCATGTGTCTGGATGAGTGCACACCGTATCCGGTCACTTATGAATATGCCCGTTTCTCCCATGAATTGACCCGGGATTGGGCTGTTCGCTGCAAAAAAGTCCGGGCAAAAAAAGATCAGGCCCTATTCGGGATCATTCAGGGGGGGACCTTTAAAGACCTGAGAAAAGAGAGCGCCGAAGCGATAGTGAATATCGGATTTGAAGGATATGCCCTGGGGGGATTGAGTGTCGGAGAGGAAAAGGCTTCGAGGCAGGAAATCATGGCCTATACCCTGCCCCTGCTGCCAGCAGAAAAACCTCGCTATCTGATGGGGCTGGGGACACCTGAAGATCTGATGGAGGGTGTCAGTCAGGGGGCTGATATGTTTGACTGCGTTCTGCCGACCCGCAATGCCCGGAATGGAATGCTTTTTACCCGGAAGGGTCCGCTGATTATCAAAAAGGCCGAATATGCCGAAGATCCTCAACCGGTTGACCCGGAATGCTCTTGTTATACCTGTCGCAATTATTCCCGGGCCTATCTTCGTCATTTGTATGTTTCCAGAGAGTTACTCTCTTACCGGCTCAATACCCTGCACAACATCCATTATTTTATGGAACTGATGCAGACCGCACGGGAAGCTATTGCCCAGGATCGCTTTCTGGAATTTAAAAAAGACTTTTATAACCAGAGAAAGGAGTAACGTTTATGTTTCCATTCACCGCCGTTGCCGAGGCCATGGGACTTCCCGGAGGAGGATCCGGAGGTTCCGGAGCAGGGGGATATGCAGGATTGATCCCCCTGGTATTGATGTTTGTGATTTTCTATTTTCTATTGATCCGGCCCCAACAAAAAAAGTCCAAACAACACCGGGAATTATTGAGCAATTTGAAGCGTGGTGATTCGGTCATCACCTCCGGAGGGATCTACGGCCGGATCGCTGAAATTAACGAGAATATTATTGTCCTGGAAGTGGCTGATAGGGTTCGCGTCAAGGTGGCCAGAGGTTTCGTCTCCGGCCTGGCCGGGCCCGGGCAAGAAGCCCCTCAGCCCACGAAACCGGCCTGAGGAATATAGGTCTTCTGGTCCGTTTGGTCTCTTTAGTCTGTTTGGTCGTTTTGTTTTTTTGACCGAGAAGACTAAAGAGACCGAATAGACTAAATAGACTAAACGACTATATGGATCGCAAATCCCTTTATCCCTGGCTGGCTTTAAACGGGATCGCCGGATTGGGCAAGGTCGGTTTCGCTCGCCTTATAGAGAGATATGGGTCTCCGATTTATATTAAAAGGGGTCCCTTATTCAGGATGGCCGATCCTTGACGGTAGTTGGTTCCCGGAAGCGTCCCATTACGGGATCAAGATGACCGAACGGTTGGCCTGGGGGCTGTCTCAAAAAGGATTGACTATTGTCAGCGGCATGGCCCGCGGTATTGATGCCGCCGCTCATCAGGGGGCCTTGATGGCCCAGGGCCGGACCGTGGCTGTGCTTGGTTCCGGTCTGGATGTTGTTTATCCGCAGGAAAACAAGAAGCTCTTTGATCGAATCGTTAAATTGGGCCTGGTCTATTCTGAATTTCCTTTAGGGACTCTTCCTGAGCGCCAGAATTTTCCGGTCCGGAACCGGATAATCAGCGGTATGTCCCTGGGCGTGGTCATCGTTGAAGCTACGCAGCGCAGCGGTTCTTTGATTACCGCCCGACTGGCTTTGGATCAGGGACGGGAGGTCTTTGCCGTTCCCGGAAGCGTGGAATCATTTAAAAGTTCCGGAACCCACAGCCTGATCAAACAAGGGGCCAAATTGGTAGAACATGCCCAAGATGTTCTGGAAGAACTTCATTGGGAGGAATCCCAACAGATTGAACGGGGGCCGAAAACTGAGGTCACAAAAAGAAGACCTTCTCTTTCTCCACAGGAAGAACAAATTTGGGACCTGCTGTCCAACGGGTCGATTCACGTGGATCAGATGGTCCGGCAAGCCGGGATAGGCATATCCCCGATGTTGTCTTTACTCTTGGAGATGGAACTGAAGGGGCTTATCAAACAATTACCGGGTAAATATTTTACCAGGACATAAATAAAGCGCACGCAGGAGCTGACTAACCCCTATGGAAAAATCGTTGTTGATTGTTGAGTCGCCTACCAAGGTTCGAACCATTAAAAAATATTTGGGGTCCGGGTTTGAGGTCAAAGCCTCCCTGGGACATATTAAAGATTTACCCACAAAACTGCTGGGGGTGGATGTAGAAAATCAATTCAAACCGGAATTTCAGATTATTTCCGGAAAAGACAAGATCCTGAAAGAATTGAAACAGGCGGCTAAAAAAATCCGTCATATCTACCTGGCCCCGGACCCGGACCGCGAAGGGGAGGCCATCGCCTGGCATCTGGCTGAAGAGCTGGCCGGCAAGGATAAGGAATTTCATCGGGTTCTCTTTCATGAATTATCACCCAGAGCGATTCAGGAAGCCCTGGCCCACCCGGAAAAGTTGAATGAGCCGCGCTTTCAATCGCAACTGGCCCGCCGCATCCTGGATCGGCTGGTAGGTTACCAGATTTCTCCTCTCCTCTGGGACAAGGTCAAAAGAGGTCTAAGTGCCGGCCGGGTGCAGTCCGTGGCCGTTCGTTTCATCTGCGACCGGGAACGGGAAATCCAGGCCTTTGTTTCCAAAGAATACTGGTCGATCGCCGCCTCACTTCAGGCCGACCTTCCCCCTGACTTTGAAGCCAGACTGATTAAAGGACAGGGGAAGGCCATCAAGATCGTCAGTGAAGAGCAGGCCAAGGCGATTACCGACCGTTTATCACACGAATCCTTCCAGGTAATCAGTATTGAAAAGAAGGAGCGTAAACGCAATGCCCTGCCTCCTTTTACCACCAGTCAATTACAGCAGGAGGCTTTTCGGAAGCTGCGTTTTCCGGCCAAAAAGACCATGTTTCTGGCCCAGAAACTTTACGAAGGGGTAGAGGTGGGGGATGAAGGATTGGTTGGTTTGATTACCTATATGCGAACTGATTCCACCCGGGTCTCCCAAGAGGCCCTGGCTGCCGTTCGCCATTATATCCAAAGCCAGTTTGGAGCGGAATACGTACCTGGCAAACCCCATTTCTATACCAATAAAAAATCAGCCCAGGATGCCCATGAGGCCATTCGTCCTACTTCCATGAATTTATCTCCGGATAACCTGTCGCGTTTTCTGGAGAATGATTTACTGGCCCTCTATCGCCTGATCTGGAATCGGTTTGTGGCCAGCCAGATGAAGGCCGCCCTGTTTGATCAAACCACGGTGGACATCAAGGCCGGGGAATATCTACTGCGGGCTTCGGGCTCGGTCTTACGCTTTCCCGGTTTTACGGCTGTCTATGAAGTGGGAAAAGATATTGTTTCTTCGGAGGAGGAAGAGGAAGAGAAAAAAGGGCAACTCCCCATTCTTCGGGTTCATCAAAAATTGACTTTGCTTCAGATCATTCCCAAGCAGCACTTTACTCAGCCACCGCCCCGTTATACCGAAGCAACCCTGGTCAAGGAGTTGGAGGAAAAAGGGATCGGCCGCCCCAGTACCTATGCCGCCATCATCTCCACCATTCAGGATAAAGATTATGTCAAGAAGGAAAAATATTTTTTCTTTCCCACCGAGCTGGGTTTTCTGGTCAATGATCTCCTGGTAAAAAATTTCCCCGATATCCTGGATGTCCAGTTTACCGCCCTGATGGAAAACAACTTGGATCAGATCGAAGAGGGTAAGCAGGAATGGACCAAGGTTCTGGGGGATTTTTATCTGCCTTTTTCCAAGGATCTGGACCGGGCCCGGACGGAAATGAAACAGGTGCGGGGCAAGGGCGTAAAGACAGATATCGTCTGCCCGACCTGCGGAAAACCCATGACCATCCGCATCGGGAAAAACGGTCCTTTTCTGGCCTGTTCCGGCTATCCGACCTGCAAGCAAACGCAAAATTTTGTACGGGATGAGAAAGGAAATATAAAACCGGTGACGGTAGAAACCCCTCAATCGGACCCCTCGGGAAAAGAATGTCCCCAATGCGGCAAGCCCATGGTGGTGCGCAATGGGCGGTTTGGATCTTTTTGGGCCTGTTCCGGTTATCCGGATTGCAAACAAACCCAGCCGATTTCCTCGGAAGGGCAACCGGCCGAGGAGACTGCCCCGAAGGTGGTCAGCGACCAGGTCTGCCCCAAATGTGGAGGCCCAATGGTTGAGAAAAAAAACCGTTATGGAGGGACATTCCTGGCCTGTGAAAAATACCCGAAGTGCAAAGGGGCCTTGCCGGTGACCACGGAGTTTCCCTGCCCGAGCCCCGGATGTTCTGGGATGCTGGTTTCCCGGGTGGCACGCAAAAAAGGCTTGAAGTTCCTGGGTTGCAGCCGTTATCCTGAATGCAAGACCATGATCTGGGGAAAACCGGTCAAAGAAACCTGCCCACAATGCCAGGCCCCTTTCTTAGTGGAAAAGACGACTAAAAAAGAGGGGACGGTCTGGTCCTGTGCCAACAAGGAATGCGGGTATCAGGTGGGGAAGAGGGATGAGTAGAGATGAACCTATAGAAACCGTTCAACCGGAACCGCGAATATAGCGCTGAGTTTCTTGGCCAACTCTTTACTGATACTTCGCTTACTATGTTCGATATCGGAAATTTTTTGGCGGGAATATTTCCCCAATTTCCTGCCTAACTCTATCTGGGTTAGACCCCAATTTTCTCGATAGATTCTGACCGTGTCGCCGGGAGTTGTTGCAGCTTTGATTCCCCGATACCAGTCGGTTTCAACTATTTTGATCCGCTCTTCATCCTCTTCAACTAATTCGATATTCTTGCCATAGGTCTGGTGCAGATACTTAATTATCTTTGGTGGGATGTTCCCTTTTACTTCGAACAGGGGAAGATTAGTACGGGGCTTTTTCACGACTGCCAGCATAATACACCTCAATAAAAGTTGGTTTTTGATACCGCCAACAGGCTACCCAGGATATCCCTAAATGGCAGTGATACTCGATCTTGCTGAGTTTACTATAATTTTTCCATGTTGGTTGTTCAGGACCTTTGTTTGCGAGATCTTGGATCAAGAGAACCAGATTCTTCTGCACCCACAACGGAAGCTTTGGGAACTCTTTGAGTACTTTTCTCTTGACGATGACCTCATATTTCATGGGAATTCAATTGTCCCCTTATTTGGGGTACATGTCAAGAAGATATTTTCTCTTGAGAGGATTTTTTGTTTGAGATAAGTATTCGATACTTTACAAAATTTCAAACCTTAGTCTTCCGGCTGTGCCTATAGGTTTTGGTATTATAAACGCATAACCCTTATCTCTCAAGACACAAGTATTAGTGAGGGCTTCATGATCAAAAATCGAATGGCCCCACTGTTGCAAAACCAACCCACCAGCCAGCCGGTTTATACCCTTTCAAAGATAGACTCTCCAATTCGGAAAGGCTTGAATTCTTCTTATGCCTTCAACTTCGGTCTCGGTGGATCAACGCTATTCGCACCGCGCAGCAAGGTATTATTCACGCCAGGCCCGTGTTGAACGCCTGATTGCCACAGCCAGACTTGCTCTTTCGGTTTGTTTCCTCGTGGCCTTATATCTGGACCCTTCAGAGCCGGCCATCTATGCCTCTATAACCTTCTCAATACTGGTCGGCTACCTCCTTTACGCGGTCATTTTAGCCGCGGCAGCCTGGGGCCTTGGAGAGCAAGGAAGAGAGTTTCGCTTGATCACTCACGACTTCGATCTGATGATCTTCGCGGCCATCATGTTTTTGACACAGGGATCCACCAGTCCTTTTTTTGTCTTCTTCATTTTCTCCCTGCTGTGCGCCGCCATTCGCTGGCAATGGAAAGGAACCTTGTGGACGATTATCATCGCTTTGACGGCGGTCATCGGAATGGTCTTTTATCCGACCTATTTCCTGGCTGACCCGGAATTCGAGACGAACCGTTTCATTATCCGGGTGGTTTATCTCGCTGTCATGGGGGGTCTCTTCGGCTATGTGACCGTCCATGTTCAGAATTTGCATCGGGATCTCTCCCAATGGCGACCTGGCCCAACACCGATGCAACCGATGTGGCCGACTTTCATCGGAAAGTGCTGGAACATGCCGCCGTCATCTTCGACTCAACCCGCCTGGTTTTGGCCTGGGAGGATGAAGAGGAACCTTTGCTTCACCTTGCTTCCTGGGCCGGCAGCACCTTTCAATACACCCGGGAATCGCTGACATTATTCGGAACCCTGGTGGCCGAGCCTTTGACCCGCATCAGTTTCTTCTGCTTTGACGCATAAGACCCAAAGGCTTCGGTGGTGTGCGATTTCCCGTCAGGATTGGGAAAATGGGAAGGCTTGCCTTGGACAAAAAGTTGCAGGAGCGCTTCACTATCAAAGCTGTTCTGGCCTTAAAGCCAAAGAGCGCCTGATGGAAGTGCAGCGGCAGATTGCGGCCGAGGGGCGGGATCTGCGCTTCCAGATCCAGGACTTGAAACCTCACTATTCGGGACTTTCGAAGAAAGAAGCGCTTCTCCTCGAACGCCTTACGGCCCTGGCCGAACAAATCAATCGTCAATGGAGTCTTTCAGGCGGAAATAGAATGGAAGCTTCAGGAGAAAGATGTTCCGCAAGCCGAGGCGCAGCAGATTTATTTTATTGTTCATGAATCGATGATCAATGCCGCCCGTCATGCGAGAGCCTCCCGGGTGCGGGCCGAACTGGCCGTCAAAGCCGGCTGCCTATACATTACGGTGGCCGACGACGGCCGCGGCTTTCCCTTTCAGGGCGTTATGATCATGCCGCCTTAAAGGAAATGAATATCGGGCCCGGAACGTTGAGAGAAAGGATTGAATCCCTATTTGGGTCCCTGACCATAGACTCAAGCAATACAGGCGCCCGTCTGGAGATAACCCTGCCTCTCCAAGAGAAAGGTGCTTAGTGCCTATACGTCTCATCACCGCCGACGATCACCCGCTCATTCTCGACAGCCTGGATAGCCTTTTCCAACTGGAAAAAGATTTTCAGGTGGTGGCCCGTTGCCAAGATGGGATGGAAACTTTGCGGGCGGTTCGAATTCAGCAGGCGGATATCCTGATCCTGGATATACGTATGCCGGGCAAGAATGGCCTGGAGGTCCTGCGGGAGATGCATGAGGAACACATTCCCAGAAAAGTTGTTCTCCTGACGGGTGAGCTGGACGACGAGGAATTGATTGAGGCCATGCATCTCGGCGTCCAAGGCATTATACTTGAAGAGATGGCACCCCTAGCTTCTGATCCAGTGCATTCAAGGTTCACGGCGGGCACCAGTGGTTGGAGCATCGATCGACCAGACGGGCCCTGGAGAAAATACTTAGGCGGGAGGCCGGGACCCGAGAGATAGCGGGTCTTTTGACGGCCCGTGAAATCGACACGGCCCGCCTGGTAGCCCAGGGACTTCACAATCAGGAGATCGAGGAAAAGCTTTTTATCAGCGAGGTACGGTCAAGACCCACCTGCACAACATTTTTGAAAAGCTGAAAGTGAACGGCCGCCCGGCTCTCGTGCGATATATGCAAGAGAAGGGGTTGGTGTAAAGGGGGGAAGAAAAGGGTTCGAGGGGTCCAGGATTCAAGGGTTCTAGGGAAATGCTTAGAAATTACAAAGAGCTGAAGGCTTGGTAAGGACGAAAAGGAACAAAGAGATTGACAAATATCGACCATTCATTTAAACTAAATAAACTAAGTTCATTAGACTAACTTCTTGATCGGGGTAGGCTATGGAAACAGTGAATATTCATGAAGCGAAGACGCACCTTTCCCGTCTGGTTGAAGAGGCCGCGCAAGGGAAATCCTTTATTATTGCCAAAGCTGGAAAGCCGATGGTTAAGGTTTTGCCGTTGTCCGCAGAGGATGGGAAGGCTGCTGAAAAGCTCGGATTTATGGCGGGGGAGATTTCAACACCGGACGATTTTGATACTCTTGGGGCTACGGAGATTATGGAACTTATTGAGGGCAGGCCGGCGTGAAACTGCTGCTCGATACACACATCCTCTTATGGGCGGCGGGGGAGCCTGAAAAACTATCGGCATCAGCCCGCTCCCTTCTGACGACATCGGAAAACATTCTGTTTTTTAGTGCGGCCAGCCTTTGGGAGATTGTTATCAAGCTGGGACTTGGACGAGAAGATTTTAAGATTGATCCTTATCGTTTGAGAAAGATGCTCTTAGCGCATGGATATACAGAACTCGTTGTAACCACTGAACATGCCTTGAAAGTTCATTCGCTGCCGTTTCTTCATAAGGACCCTTTTGACCGGCTGTTGATTGCCCAAGCCCGTACGGAAGGGATGCTGTTGCTCACCGGTGATTCTTCCGTTTCCCAATATCAAGAATCAGTATTGGCTGTGTGATATAAATAAATAGGGATAGCTGAAGCTTTATAAGAACTTGCAGGACCATTCAAAAAATGATTTATTCCGCATTTCTTTTTCTTCAATTCCGCCTCAATGGCCTGCTGGAAAGCCTCCAGGCTTCGTTGGTTGGCCACTTTCCCGTTTAGGAAGACCGTTCGGGGTAGCTCTCACGCTCGCCTCCGCCGCAATGTTCAGTGCCCTGTCAATCTTGGAAGCCGTAGCCTGGTCTTTTAAATCCTGATGGAACTGTTCCATGTTTAAACCGATCTCGCCGGCAATGGCCTCCATCCGGGTCTCATTAAGCTCCCTATAATGCTCGAACAGTTTTTGGTGCATCTCCCAGAACTTCCCCTGATTGGCCGCCGCCAGGGCGCTGGCGGCTGCCTTTCTGACGAAACTGTGGTTAGGGAGGGGAAAGTTTATGATCACCAGCTTGACTTCTTTCGGATATTTCTCCAGCACCTGCCGGAGGAGGGGCTCAAGCCCCGCACAATAAGGTCACTGGTAATCGTCGAAAACCACCAGGGTCACGGGCGCGTTTTCAGGCCCTTTGAAAGGGTGCCCGGTCACATCGATTTTATAGATCATCTCGAAAGTAAGGATTTGAAGCGCCTTTTTCGTGCTGCTTGAGATTATAACCCCATTCCCCCCGGCCAGCGGAGCGATCCGGTCGAACCCCTTGTCCACCGAGACATTCCCGACGATCTTCCCGTCCTTAAAGGAGTAAACCAGGACCTCTCCAGGGGTCAGGACGAATAAACGCTGTCCGTCGGTTGAGGTGGCCACGTCAAGCGGGGTTGCCTTCAGATCAACGGGGTTGAAAATCCGCCACTCCATATCGGCCTGAGCCCGTGGGGCGATACAAATTGATCCAGCCATGAAAAAGAGGATCAAAATAATTTTCATGGGGTCAAATCTTTCAAATTGACAATTTCTTTTCAATCCGGTCCACTTCCTTTCTTAAGGCTTGGTCTTTTTCCATTCGCAAAGCCGATCTTTTCCTGGTTTGACTTACGGGTAATTTGGTAAAACGCTCAAGGGTATTCAAGTCTTAAAGGTCGGGACATAAATTACTCATAATATTCCCTGGGTCATTTGTCAATTTGAAAGAATTGACCGCGGCTACTACCTCGATCCCCTTCGTCTAAGTCGGAATAATGGGTCAATTTGATCGGAAACATACAGATAGACTAAGCATATAATAAATGATAAAATATCAACTTAAAAAAAAGAAATAAATGTACCAGCGCCCGTTTGCAAGCCTCAAGTCAAGAATTAGAGCAAAAGGAGCAATGGCTATGAACGACAAAGAACTCTTAAGCTCACATATTTTAAAAACTGAATCACTCCGTATAAATGCCGCCTCCTTTCATTTTTCATCCTTCCTCATATCCGGTGCTTCTCGGGATCTCGGAATTCCTCAGTTTAAAAGATGCCTTCTATAATTTAGCTATTTCATCATTCAGGACCCGGCTGCGCTAAGCTGCTCCAAAGACAGCGGGCCATCCTCTGAAAGTCCTTTTCTTTCCCAAAGAGCTTTTCCGCCCCACTCACCCTTCTTTTTTTGTGAGTGCCTGAGTGATGTCGAGATCTGTCCCTGGGTTGCTTGAATCCCCGTTCTCCTGGATGCCCTGGAACCAATAGGAACGAATTGCGACCGCCACACCCTTCCTGGCATTCTCTTTCACCCTGACCACTTTTCCTGAACAGTGCATGCGGACCAACAGCCCTGGGTGGAAATGTTCCAAGGGCAAGTCAAATTGGGCGGGCTGGCCGGGTAAGATGGTCAGGTCCGTCTCGGTCTCGAAGTAAATCCCCGCGGCGCTGAAATCACGGGTCATACCCTCATACCGGCAGTTTCCGCATCCAAACTCTACCGGCACTTGGCCCTGAAACCGCGGTGCCACTCGTCTTTCGATAATTTCTTCAGCCATTTTAAGCCTCGTGGGCTGTATATTAGCTGTTGAAATGGCAGGAAACAATCGCTCGACGGATAGATTTTTCTATAACCTTAGATATAGATTAACGCCATCTGATATGTTTTATAGATGGCCGGAGAGCAATGATCTTGTTTTGACCATTGGATTGGTATAGAATAAGTTCGACTGAACTAATCAAAGGAGCCAAGGTTTCAAGGGGCCAAGGATTCAAGTGAAAAGAGTGGAGATTAAAAGCACGCGGTTTGGGGAACCTTTTTTTAGCTCGACTCTGGGCCTCTTTGGGAAGCCTCTTCTATAGGTCGGCAAAGCCGACCGCAAAGTCGAGGGGCTGAACCCTCGAATCCATGAACCCTATTTTCGGAAAAGGCTTTCAAACACGGGAGGGCACAACAAATCATGAAAATGGTTATTCGCCGAACGCCGAACAGCGAACGCCGAACGTTATTTTCATGTTGACGATCACCATCATCGGTGGGGGATTGGCCGGGTGTGAGGCCGCCTGGCAGGCGATAGGGCAGGGGGGTGAGGTCCGGATTCTGGAAATGAAGCCTCTGCGTTTTTCTCCGGCCCACCAGTCTCCCTTATTGGCCGAACTGGTATGCAGTAATTCTCTGCGCTCTCAGGACCCGGAAAGCGCGGTCGGGCTGCTCAAAGAGGAAATGCGTCTCTTGGGTTCTCTGGTCATGGAATCAGCCCTGACACACCGAGTGCCGGCGGGAAAAGCCCTGGCGGTGGACCGCGAAAACTTCGCCCGATTTATCACCGATAAAATTATTAATCATCCCTTGATTCAGGTTGTTCATCAGGATGTTTCCACCATTCCCGATATAGGCCCTTTGATCCTGGCTACCGGTCCTTTGACCACCGATGAATTGGCCCAGGAGCTTGGTACGCTGTTGGGTTCAAATCATTTGCATTTTTATGACGCCATCGCACCCATCGTTTTTCTGGATTCCATTGACTTAAATAAGGCCTATAAGGGTTCAAGGTATGGTCACGGTGGGGATGACTATATCAACTGCCCTTTAAATGAAGAAGAATACCGGATCTTCCTGAGGCAACTCCTGCAAGCCGAACAGGTGCCGCTTCATTCTTTTGAGGAGCCCCGTTTTTTTGAAGGTTGTCTGCCGATTGAAATCATGGCCGGGCGGGGAATAGACACCCTGCGATTCGGTCCGATGAAACCGGTGGGTCTACCCGATCCCCGAACGGGCAAGATTCCTCATGCGGTTGTTCAACTCCGTCAGGATAATCAAGAGGGAACTTTATTCAATATGGTGGGATTTCAGACCAAGCTGAAATGGCCGGAACAGGAGCGCGTCTTTCGTCTGATCCCCGGTCTGGAACGGGCGGAGTTCGCCCGGTTGGGGAGTATCCACCGTAATATCTTTGTCAATGGTCCGGAAGTGCTGCTGCCTACCCTGCAACTCAAAAAAAACCAGGGAATTTTTCTGGCCGGTCAGATTACCGGGGTGGAAGGTTATGTGGAATCAGCGGCCATGGGGATTCTGGCCGGGATCAACGCCGGTCGGCTCGCACAAAACAAAACACTGATTATTCCTCCGAAGACCACCGCCATTGGGGCCCTGGTGGCCCATATCAGCCGAGAACCTAAAAAAGATTTTCAACCCATGAACGTCAACCTTGGTCTTTTTCCCCCCCTGGAGGGAAAAGTTCCCCGCCGGCTTCGCGGGAAAGCCTATGCTGAAAGGGCCTTGAGCGATTTGAGAACTTGGATGGTTTTGGAAGGTCTGAATTGATCGGAATAGGGGAGAAGGGAAGGCTTCTGATTATTCACCAGGGGGCCTTGGGGGATCTGATGATGTCCCTCCCGGCCCTTTATTCCCTGCGTATGTTCCAAGCTGGAGTCGCCTGGACTATGGCCGGAAATTTGGAGACCCTATCTCTGCTTCATAAAAGGTTCTATGCTCAAGAGATCATTTCAATCCAAAAAAAAGAATGGGTCTGTTTTTTTCAGGAAGATGGCCGTTTACCGGAAAAGTTCGGGCAATTTTTATCCTCGTTTCCAAAAGCCTATGTGTTTTCAGCCCATCACCCGGAAATATGGATTCAGGGATTAAACCGGGCCGGTGTCAAAAAGACTTGTTGGATCCCCTCCTTCCCGGATGTTCAACAGGGGTTCAATCTGCAATCCCTTCAAAGAAAGATACTTGATTCGGAAAATATTCCCTGGAGGCTGCCGGAAAAGACTATTTTCCCGAATGCGGAAGATTTACAGAAAGCCCGTCTGTATCTGCGAAAACATTTAGGGTTAGGAGAAGGACAGCCTCTTTGGGCCATCCATCCCGGCAGCGGCAGCCCTCATAAAAATTGGCCGTTGGTCCGATTTTTAGAAACGGCCGGAAAACTGAGAGACCACCAGCGAATTCAACCGATTTTTCTATCAGGTCCGGTGGAACAGGAAACCGATCCTTCTTTGATCCCGGCGATTCAAACCCGAGGGTTCCCAATCGTCAGGAATATATCCCTGCCTATTCTGGCCGCTGTGTTGTCTTATTGCAGAGGATATCTGGGCAATGATTCCGGGATTTCCCACTTAGCCGCCGCTGTGGGTATTCCCACGGTGGTTATTTTCGGTCCTACCGATCCCACCTTCTGGAGTCCTCAAGGAACTGCGGTAAAAATTTTATCGCCTAACTGTTCCTGCGCCCCCTGTGACCGTGAAGTCATGCGGAATTGTACTACGAAGGAATGTCTGACCTCTTTGAAGGCTCAACAGGTCTTGGAGGTCATAGGTACCGAAATAAAAAATAGTTCTTTAGATCAAAGGGTTTCAACATCGGGGCATGAAGAATAATTTCGACCAACGAAGGGACCCGAACGACGGACCTGTTTTCTATTGGGGCCGAATAGGATATTCTTTATCGTTTAACTTGAGAACAAATCCGCCGGAATTGTCCTCGGTGATGCTTTCGGCTATTTGATAGTAAGCCGGACGCAAGAATCGGGCCGGGAATTGACCATTTTTAGTCGTACAGTAAAGGACGCTTTCCGAACTGATTCTTAAGGTAAGCGGGTCGAGAATTTCCCGGGATTCATCATTCAAGGTAATGCGGATGTGTGCCCGTTCTTCCAGTCCTTCATGGATCAAGTCCACCTGTCGTACTACCAGGGGGGTATCTTCTACCTCCAGAAAACATTTCCGATTATTCAGATGGACAATAAATAATCCATCTTCCGTTTTTTCCAGGCTTTGAATCATCCAAAGAAAAATGGGGCGATGGATGATTTCTGCGCCCTCATGAAACCATTTCCCTTCCTTGCTGACGAAGATCATGCAAGGGGGGATGGATTTACCGTAATCGGTCATATTTCTCCAGTCGGGTTAAAAATTCTTTTTGCTGTCTAATATAAAGGTTACCGGACCGTCATTGATAAGATGTATATCCATCATCTCCTGAAAGCGGCCGCAGGCCACAGTAACCCCTTTTTGTCGAACTTTTTCGATAAATCTTTCATATAAAGGGAGGGCCTGGGAAGGAGGGGCCGAGTCCGAAAATGAGGGCCGCCTTCCTTTCCGGCAATCCCCCAGGAGGGTAAACTGGGAGACGACCAAAACGGCCCCTCCCGTGTCAGTCACGGAAAGATTGAATTTCTGGTCCCCGTCCTGGAAGATCCGCAGGTGAATGACTTTTTCCACCAGGTACTCTACATCGGCTTCCATATCTCCGGCCTGGATGCCCAAAAAGACCAAAAGGCCCGGGCCGATTTCCCCGACCGTCTCTTCCCTGACTTTTACCCGGGCCTCTTTGACCCGCTGAACTACCAGGCGCATGGTTCCTTAGCCACCTTTCAGGATAGGCTTTTTATTAGCACAATGCTTCAAGATGGAAAAGAAATATTTTTCTGGAAGGCTAATAAAAATTGGGTTGTTCTGGTTAGGCTGTTGATGAGGAGTTCAGATAGGACTGATATTGCTTCTCCACCCGGACTATGTAATTCCGGGTTTCTTTGGGCAGGCCCGAAGGATTTTTTTCCAGGTTTCCCATGCCCCAGTTGTAGGCTGCCAGGGCCAACTTCTGGTTACCCTGGTAACGATCCAGGAGCCGGCTTAAGTACCGGGTGCCGGCCCTGATATTTTGGGCCGGGTCAAAGGGATCGGTCACCCCTAATTCGGCGGCAGTCCTGGGCATCAATTGCATCAACCCCTGAGCACCGGCCGGAGATACGGCCTTGGAGTTACCGTTGCTTTCAACGGAGATAACGGCTCTTATTAAAGAAGGGTCCACCCCGAATTGACCCGCCGTCCCTTGAATGATTTCGTCAATTTCTTGTCCCTTGGGTTGGCCTGTTGACAGACCGGGACCGGGTTCGGATGATGGGTTTTTCAGAACCTGGTGGGGTTGCGAAAAGCTCTCCCCTAGAGAAGGGATTCCGGAAAATGAGGACCACTGTCCCTTTTGGTCTGTCTTCGATAAAATAGATTCTATTGTTTTTATTAAAAAATCGAGGGCCATTTTCTCCAAGGGGGACGAGAGGTTCATTTCATTTTTGAGAAGGTCATGAAATGGAGAAGCTGGGTCGGAAAAGGAGGATGGCACAGTCACCCTCTGGTCGAGGTTTCCGGTTAGGCCGTAATTGGTCAGTTTTTCGATCATGGTTATTTTTAACTGCAATTCTTATGCCCGTTCGATAGTCTTAAATAAAAGGCCACTTTCCCCCGATAAATCGGATTTGATCATGGGCTTCCTATACAGATGGAAGGGGGGATGAGCCTAATTTCCCTTGCCCCTATCTTTTTCTTGACTTATGAGCCTCTTGCAAAAGTCTATTTTTAGGGAATAGACAAGCATAAAGAGTGAGCCTCAGCGGTGGTTCTGTGTTAAGATGATGTTTAGAAAGAACACAAAAAAACACAGGAGACACCGATGAAGCTCTGGAAAAAAGTATCATGGTTAAGGGGTAGATTGCAACAAGGTTTATTTTCCGATTTAGAAGAATGTTGGGAACAGCCTTTGACTGAAAAAGAGGAACGGCTGGTGACGATATTGGAACTGGTTGAGGTTGAAAGATATGTTCCCCGGAGTTCTTTAAATCAGTGGATGGGGAGGAAGATCCTTGAGCGCCAAGCGATAGCGCGGGCTTTTGTGGCCAAGACGGTCTATAACCATTCCTTCACCAGATCAACCATTGAACATTTGAAAACGACGTCTAATGTAAGACGCATCTGCGGGTTCGAAAAGGTATCCGACATTCCCTCTGAGGCCACTTTTTCCAGGGCCTTTGCGGAGTTTGCCGAAGGGGGGCTTGGCGAAAAAGTTCACGAAGCCCTGGTGGAACGTTGTTTAAAGCCGGAACTGGTTGGTCATATATCCCGAGACGCAACGGCCATAGAAGGTCGGGAAAAGCCGACTAAGAAGCCTGTAAAAGAAAAGCCTGCGCCGAAGAAGAGAGGACGTCCAGTCAAGGGAGAACTCCGTGATTCCAAGGAAGACAAACGCTTGACCAGGCAACGAGAGCAATCAGTTGAAGAGGCCTTAAAAGAATTGCCGGTTTACTGCGACGTAGGGACCAAGAAGAACTCCAAAGGGTACAAAGAGACCTGGGTCGGGTATAAACTCCATGCCGATGTTAATGATTGCGGATTGCCGGTGAGTGTCGTCTTGACCGCAGCATCGCTTCATGACAGCCAGGTCGCTATACCGTTAATGAAGATGACTAGTTCCAAGGTGGATTATCTTTATGATTTGATGGATGCCGCTTATGACGCTGGATCTATCTATGCAATCAGCAGAGCTCTGGGACATGTGCCCATTATCGACAAGAACTTCCGCGGTAAGGATGTGATCCCTATGGCTCCCCACGAGGCCAGAAGATTTAATGGAAGGACAGCATCAGAACGGTTCAATAGCCGGTTAAAAGAAGAGTTCGGTGCCAAGAATGTCATGGTCCGAGGAGCCTTGAAAGTCAATCTCCATCTCATGTTTGGCGTCCTGGCGCTCTTTGCGGATCAGTTGATAAAGTTGGCTTCCTGAGTAAATTTTCAAAGAACGGGGTGAAAAGTTCAGGTCAGGAGGAGAACTATGCCTGAAAATTGTTACCAAAGTCTCAAATCTGACTATCGTCGTTAAGAAAGACCCAAAATTCCTAAATCGACTGGGATAACTGCCTGCTGATATATTTCATCATGCAGTTTTTATAAGTTTTGCAAAAGGTTCTTATAGTAAGAATTATTTCGGAAAAGGGGTTTTATGAATCCAAAACCTTCCTATAAACTTGGCGTCGGCCTTCTGTTCCCCTTTTCCCGTTAAAGGTAAGGGCTTAAAAAAATCGTTTCACGGGGATCAATTGTCGGTCCCTCAAGGCTGCAAAAAAATATAATCCTAAGGAGAAAAAAATGGACGAAAAAAAAGACAAGGCCGGCTTTATCTGTGTTAAAGATACCCTGGACGGTGCCTATCCTTCCTTGGTTTTGGGAATCAATGCCGCCCGTCTGGGTATGGAAAGCAAGATTTTTTACTCTTTCATGGGGTTGAATATGGTCCTCAAAGGAGGTGCTGAAAGGGCTAAATTCATCCCACCGGGCGTTATGGGGGCTATTCCGGGTATGAGTACCATTGCCACAGGTATGATGAAAAAAAAGATTGATAAGGCCAACATCCCCAATCTGGAAGAAATGCAGGAAATGGCCCAACTGGAAGGGGTTCAACTCATCGCCTGTAAGATGACCGTGGATATGATGGAAATAGACGAAGAAAAACTCATTGAAGGGGTTATCGTTTGGACGGCGGAGGATTTTCTGAAATATGCCAGAGAATGTAAGATTTGTCTCTTTACCTGATACAAGAACGGGTGGGGGCAGGATCGGGGTATTCGATCCTGCCGATCCTGCCGTTGTAAATATTACCCCCGATCCCCGACCACCCTTTTCAATTCTTCCAGAATGTTGGTCATGCTATTGGCCTGGGCGGTTATCTCTTGAGCCACAGAGGCAGACTCCTGGGCGCTGGAAGCGTTGATCTGAGAGGTCCTGCTGATTTCTCCTATGGCGATGTTGATCTGTTCAATCCCTTGGGCTTGTTTCTGGGCAACCTGAGAAGCCGTGCCGCTAAATCCAGTGATAGGAGTACTGGCATCTCCGTAAGCGATGAAACTTCCCAGACTGGCTCTCACCAGTTCATCTCCCCTATTGATAAGACGAACAGTCTCTTCGATGAGGGCGCTGGTGTTCTTTGACGCTTCGGTGGAACGCATAGCCAGGTTTCGAACCTCCTGGGCAACTACCGAGAAACCGATACCGACCTCATTGGTCTGGGCGGCCTCTATCGAGGCGCTTAGGGCCAGGAGGTTGGTCTGAAAGGCGATTTCACTGATTGTTTTGACGATCTTGTAGGTCTCTTCGCTCGAAACCTTGATCTCCTTCATCGCCTTCTTCGCCTGTCTAAATTTTTCAAAAGCCTCCATTCCCAAAACGCTGGATTCTTCCGAAATAATTTTTAAACTATCGACATCTTCATTATTTCTCTGGATAATGGAGGCGAGTTCCTCCGTTACGGAAGAAGTCTCCTCCACCGCAGCTGCTTGTATCGAGGTCCCACCGGCAAGCTGATTACTTGATGAGGCAATCTGCTCGGATGTGGCAGCAAACTGGGAGCAAGTCTCGGAAAGATTCCTGATGCAGTGATAGACCGGCTTGGTGATTGAGCCGGCGAAAAAAAATCCGAAGAGGAGGGCGATCACGATCCCGGCCGCTGTTCCGACTGCGACCAGGCGTTTTTGCCAAACCTCCAGATCAAGTCCTGTCTGCTTTGCTTTTTCGCTGAGTTTCAGATTAAAGTTCGACAAATCCAGCAGAAGCTTTTCGGCCTGGCCGAAGGATTCCCTTTCCTTGCCGGCGGAGAGGGCCACCGCTTCGGCGCGTTTCCCTTCTTTCAACAAGTTAATAATTTCATTATGGCTTTTCCGCCAAGTCTCCCAGGCAGGTTTCAGATTACTCCAAAGGGCCTCTCCTTGCTTCGTGCTGGGCAGAGTCTCATAAACCTTCCTGCTTTTCTCAGCACGATCCCAGGCTTCGTCAAGCCTCTGGAAAAGACGGCCTCTCTCGGTCTCATCGCTGAAGGACTCCGGGATCAAGAGAGACTGCTTCACCCTCTGAATAGTCTTCTGGGCCTCGATCATAGTCCCCAGGCAATGAATGGCCGGGAAATGAACCTCGGATACATCCTTCAGTTCGTCGCCCAATTGGGAAATGCCGTATGGTCCCAGTAAACCGCCGATCAAAAGTATGAAACCCATCAACATGAATCCACCGATTAATTTGGTGCTTAAATTTAACTTTGCCATTTTTATATCCTTTCAAACGGGAATAGGTGACAAAATTTCCCTTTTCTTTAACAGTGGAAAATGCTTCATCTGGAATTCTCTCTCGTTTTCAGCCAACGGCATTTCGTCCGTTCCCTTGGAATTGATGACCGCTGCCAATTCAGAAACGTATCGCTTCATGGCTGTGGATTGGGCGCTCATCTCTTCGGCGGCGGCAGCAGTCTCCTCGGCGCAGGCGGCGTTTTCCTGATCCACTCTGTTGATTTCTTTTATGGAAATATTGATCCGATCAAAGCCCAGGGCCTGTTCATGAGAGGCTTCCGCTGCCCGGTTGATGGTATCCACAAACTTGTCGGCAATCGCGCTGAAATCGACGAATTTTGCCGTACTGGTATCGACGAGCTCTACTCCCTTGGAAATGGCCTGAACGGTTCTTTCAATGAGTGTGCTGGTGTTGTTTGCCGCCCTGGCCGACCTGATGGCCAGATTTCGGACCTCATCGGCAACAACGGCAAAGCCGGCTCCAGCCTCACCCGCCCGGGCGGCTTCGACCGAAGCGTTGAGGGCCAGCAGGTTGGTCTGAAAGGCGATTTCTTCTATGGTCTTCACCGTCTTTGAAGTTTCCGTGCTTGCCTCCTTGATGGCGCTCATCGCTATGGCCGCTTCCTTGATGTTTTTAAGCGTATTTTTACGCACTACTTCCACTTGATCAGTAATCCCCTTGAGCTTGTGTATGAAATCGTCATGACGCCGGTTGGCGGAAGTGAGTTCTTCAGTCACGGATGATGTTTCTTCAACGGCGGCAGCCTGTTCCGATGTTCCTTCGGCGAGCCGATGACTTGACGAAGCAATATGGTCGGAGGCCGTTGTGAACTGTTTAGAAATTTCATTGAGATTTACGGTAATGCGGTTAATCGGCTTGGTAATGGACCGCGTGAAAAAAATTCCTAAAGCAAGGGCGATCAGGATTCCGACGGCCGAACCGGCTGAGGCCATGGCTTTCTGCCAGAGCTCCAGGGCCAGTCCTGATTTTCTGGCTTCCTGGCCAAGTTTGAGATTAAGGTCCGATAGATCCAGCAGGATCCTTTCCGCCTGTCCGAAGGATTCCCTGGTTTGACCGACGGACAGGGTCACCGCCTCGTTGCGTTTCCCATTTCTTAAAAATTGAACAACCTCCTGATGATTTTTCCGCCAGGACTCCCAGGCCGGTTTCAGATTAGTCCAAAGGGTCTCTTCTGCTTTAGTGCGAGGGAGAGTCTCATAAATCTTCCAACCTTTTTCAGCTCGGGTCCAGGCTTCTCCAAGATTTTGAATCAGTCGCGCTTTCTCGGTCTCGTTGTTCAGATACTCGGGGGTCAGAAGCGACTGCTCAATCCCCGATATTGTTTGTTGGGCTTCGCTGATGATTTTTAGGCCATTTATTCCCGGAAGGCGAACATCGGAAAATGTCCTCAGGTTAATACTCATCTGGGAGATGCCGTATGATCCAATAAGGCCTCCGATCAAAAGCATCAGACCCATGACCGTGAATCCACCGATCAATTTGGTGGTCAGTTTTAATTCTCTCAACATTTAAATTATTCCTTTCGCCTTTTATTTTGTATCTTTCAGGGTTAACATGCACTTTTCATAATCAAAAACAGGTTGTTACGGAGATGTAGATCCTTCTTTACCTATTCATGGTAATTATCGGCATTTCAGGATAAAAGCTTTAACCTCTTTCAATCGCAACAAACGGTTAAAAAATAGAAGTATTTTGCTAACTATTTAAAAGAAAAGGAAAAAACAAAAATAGTTTGGATCTTGATCCAAATTTAATTTCAGAATGAGGTCCGGCCAGGGGGTTTCATAAGGACGGTATTTTGAAAAAGGTCCTTTTTTATAGGTTTTTCATTATATTTTTTTTGACAGTTCGTCCGTTTTCATATAAATATTTCAAGTTGAATGGCATTTATTGAAAAAGGTAGTTCCATAGAATGACCTCATGAGCGCCTCTAAAGAATTAAACAAACGAATTCAAGTAGATATTGATAGAATCCATTATTATCTCCGGGAGAATCTAAAATCTCATGTCCCTTTAATCGCAGAGATCAATCAACATATTCTTCTAAGCGGCGGGAAAAGACTCCGGGCCTTGCTCTTTATCCTCTGTTCCAGGCTCTGCGGATTTTCGGGGGGTGAAAAGGCCTATTATTTTTCTTCTATTTTTGAATACCTCCATGCCGCCACCCTGCTTCACGATGATGTTATTGACAATGCCACTGTCAGGAGAGGCAAGGCTTCGGCTAATACCCTTTGGGGTAATTCAGCCTCGGTTTTAGTTGGTGATTTTCTGCTGGCAAAATCCTTCGCTCTGGCAGTAGAAACCGAAAACCTTCAGTTCTTGGATGTCCTTTCCCGGACAACAACCCTGATGGCCGAAGGCATGGTTTTGGAATTGGTTGAAAGCCACAATCTGGAGGTGTCTGAGGAGACCTACCGGGAGATATTGATCAATAAAACGGCTATTCTTATCTCTGCCGCTTGTCAGACCGGGGGTATTTGGGGCCAGGCCGGACTTGAGGAACAGGCGGCCCTGGCCGAATACGGCTTGGAATTGGGGATAGCCTTTCAACTGGTCGATGATCTTCTGGATTATACGGGTACCCAGGATGAATTCGGCAAACCGGTGGGCAATGATTTTAAAGAAGGGAAGATCACCTTGCCCTTGATCCATACCTTGAAGGTTTGTTCGGATAAAAATAAAAACAAAATTGAAGAGATTTCTAAAAAAGATCAATTTATGGATGAAGATTTTCGATTTCTTCTTGACCTGATCAAAGGGCATGGCGGGTTTGAGTATGCCTGGGGGCGAGCCTTAAATTCTAAAGAAAAGGCCAAAGGAATGCTTACTCGATTCAACTCTACAGAGGCTAAACAGACCCTGATCGATCTGGCTGATTTTGTGGTTGAACGGAAAAATTAATCTATTTTTTAAAGTAAAAATAAAAAGATGACAGGGAAAATTAAGCATGATTCGATATGAGTTGTCCCCGGAAATTGAGTCGAAATTAAGACGGATCACCCGCAAACTTAAGATGGACCATATTGATCTGGACCGGGTTAGAGGGGTGCGAAGTTACGGTTCCACCGGTAAAGGAATCATCGCCAGGTGCCACGCCCTACCCAAGGTGATGCAACTGGCCCTGGGAATAGACGCCCATTATGTAATAGAAATATTAACTGAAAATTATGATCGCCTGTCCAAAGAAGAACAGATTAAAATTCTGATTCATGAACTGATGCATATTCCGGAAACATTTGGTGGGGGCTTCCGTATGCACAGCGACCATGTAACCCGAAAAAATGTTGAAAAGTTGTACAGGAAATTAATGGGCGAGTAACATTTTATTTGCTGGTCAGGTGAGATGTTGGAAAAATGGGGCATTTCCCAAGGTCTCAGTCTTCAGGTTCGGAGGCATCATATAGCAGATTGTTGACCATAGAATGCAGGATACCCGCCAAATAGATCTCATCGTTGATGTCTGAAGACAGGGAGTGATAAACTCCTTCTTTATCCATATAAAAAACAATAAGTTCCTTTATATTCTCTTGCTCTTCACTTAACCTGTCCAGGATATCCACAACCTGCTTCTGGGTTCGGTCAATGTGAATCAGTTTTCCCTTTTTTTCAGACATTCTAAGTACTCCTCAATAAGTATTTCTTATTTCTGAAGGCGGATTCCAATATGATTTCAGGGCAAAAATTCTCCGACCACAATCATCCGGGAAAAAGTCTGAATTTGTCCACCATAAGTTCCGGATGATAAGAAAGCTTGGACTTTCGTAAGCCCTCGATCCCTAAGTCCTGTTCCCGATTGACAAAGGGGACATTAGCCCATTCCCGCTCTAAAAACTGTTGTTGGAGTATAGGATAAAGACCGGGAAGCTCCGGGTTGGCCTTTTCTATGTGTATAACCACGGTCTCCGGGTTTAGCAGTTCTCCCAGGGTGAAGGCTTCCACTTTGTTTCCGATCCGGATAACTCCGCCCTTATAACTCAATAAATCATATTTTTTGATGGCCTCAGAAACAGCCTGATCCTCACTCAACAGATTGTGAGATTCAAGACATTTTTTCGAACGGCACCATTCCTCCTGGAGATTGAGGCATTCGTCAACAAGGTCGATAGTCAGAGTGTGGTATTCCCAAGTGTGCTTTTTATTAAAACGGTTGATGTGGTTTTTCAAGGTATGATATTTATTTCCGGAAAGATGGACCAGCTTATTGATCCGGTAAACATAATCGCTGTTATCCCGATCCAGAACAACTTTTAAATCAGGAAAGTCAGGGAGTTCTTTGACGACCGATTCAGGAAGACGTTCGAAGGAAGGGGGAAGCCCTTGATCTTTAAAATAGGTCAGGCAATCGATGACCCAGGACGCCGTATCCCCTTTTCCTATAGGGGGAAAGAAAAAAGGGGCGGCTCCCTTAGGCTGGGCCAACAGGGTTATGAACCCCTGATGGAGGGCTACCTTAAATTGATAATAATACCTCCAGATATAAAGATTGGTAAAGGTCAACTCAGAAATAACCGGGGGGTTTTGTTGAAGATTCTCCTCGATTTCCTGTTTGTGGTCGAGAGAAAGAGGGGTAAAGTTCAATTGCATGGCGAGTTCGATTTTGAATGTTTAAATATTAGATTCATTTTATATTTTAAGTAATTCATTTTAATCCTTTTATTGTTTACTCTTTCTTGTCTTTCCGAAAGGCCGATCCAGACCTTTCAAAGCCTTAAGATCCTCAACAATTTGATAGGGGATCTTTAAATCCCCTTTCCCGGTAAGGAGGTCCACATCTTTTTTGATGTCCCCGTGATAATCAGTACCCCCAGTGTAAATAAGATTTAACTCTTTGGCCAGTGAAAAATAATCGCCTGTCTGATTGGGCGTATGCTCGGAATAAAGGACCTCGATCCCTTTGAGCCCACTATTTTTTAATTTTTGGATTAATCTTTTTAGATCCCTTAACGATGGATAATTTAAAGTGAAAGGATGAGCCAGAACCGGGATCCCTCCGGCCTGAGTAATCAAAGAAATAGCCTCAGAGGGAGAAAACCGGAATTTTTCCACATAGGCCTGAGCCCCTTTAGCTAAATATTTTTGAAAAGCTTCTTCGAAAGAGGAGACCGCCCCCATCTGAAAAAGGACCCGGGCAATGTGAGGCCGGCCCATCTGGCCAGTGGCCAGGGCCTGGACTTGATCAAAGGAAATGGGAATACCCAGGGACTGAAGCTTGCTGATGATCTTCGGATTTCTTTCCCTCCGGGCCTCTTGGAGCCGTAGAAGTTCTCGATTCAAATTCAGGTCTGAAGGATCAATATAATAACCCAGCAGGTGCATCGTCCCTCCGGGGTATTGGGCACTGATCTCCAAACCCGGTATGACCTCAAGCCCTATTTCTTTGCCGGCGACCAAGGCCGTTTCCAATCCGTCGATGGTATCATGATCGGTCAAAGAAACGGCCGCAGCCCCCTTTCTTCTGGCATAGGCCATCAGGTCTCCGGGCGAAAGGCTGCCATCAGAAGCGGTGGAATGGATGTGGAGGTCGATCAGCTTTTCCACTTTGTTACCATTTTTGACTCTATCCCACAATCCGAATTCCGAAATCCGCAATCAAGAAATTATCTCTTGCAGGCCCTGGATCTTTTACATAGGGCCAGGTCAATGACCTCATCCATTCGTTCCACAAAATGAAACTTCAGACCTTTTTTCAGATGAGAGGGGATCTCTTCCAGGTCTTCTTCATTTTTCTTGGGCAGGATAACCGTCCTGATCCCGGCCCGCTTGGCTGCCAGAACCTTTTCCTTGATCCCCCCCACCGGAAGGACCAGACCACGCAGGGTGATCTCTCCGGTCATGGCCAGGTTCCCGCGTATTGGCCGGTCAGTCAACAAAGAAGTTAACGCGGTCATAATGGCTATTCCGGCAGATGGCCCGTCTTTGGGGATGGCCCCGGCCGGGACATGGACATGGATGTCGTTCTTTTCATAAAAATCTTCCGGGATACCCAACTGCGCGGCTTTGGAGCGGATATAGCTGAGGGCCGCCCCGGCCGATTCTTTCATGACGTCTCCCAGTTGTCCGGTAAGGGTCAGGGTTCTCCGACCGGGCATTTTAGAGGCCTCGACAAAGAGAATGTCTCCCCCGGCTTGAGTCCAGGCCAGACCGGTGGCCACTCCGGGCTCTTGAGTTCTTTCGGCAATTTCGGAAAAAAAGTGGACCGGACCTAAATATTGGTGCAGATCCTCCTCGGTTATTCTTTTAGTCTGGATTTTTCCCTCGGCCACCTCTTTGGCTACCCCTCGGCAGATGGAGGCTATTCCTCTTTCCAGATTACGCAGACCGGCCTCGCGGGTATAAGAGCGGATAATAATCTGAAGGGCCTTCTGGTCAAAACTGAGGACCTTTTCGGACAGACCGTGTTCCTGCAGTTGTTTGGGGATGAGATGTTTCCGAGCGATTTGTATTTTTTCCTCCTCAATATAGCCGGACAAATCTAAAACCTCCATCCGGTCCCGTAAGGCCGGGGGAATGGTGTCCAGGATATTGGCTGTGGTGATAAACATGACCTTGGAAAGGTCGAATTCAACCTCCAGATAGTGATCGGAAAAAGTGGAGTTTTGTTCAGGATCCAGGACCTCCAAAAGGGCCGAAGAGGGGTCGCCTCGAAAATCTGCGCCCACCTTATCGATTTCATCCAGGATAAAGACCGGATTGTTGGACCCGGCTTTTTTCAGGCCCTGGATGATCCGGCCGGGCAGGGCCCCAATATAAGTCCGCCTGTGTCCCCTGATTTCGGCCTCATCCCGAACCCCTCCGAGAGAAAGACGGACAAACTTCCTGCCCAGGGCCCGGGCGATGGAACGCCCCAAGGAGGTTTTGCCCGTGCCCGGAGGACCGACAAAACAAAGGATAGGCCCCTTCATGTCCGGTTTAAGTTTCCGGACGGCCAGGTATTCCAATATCCTTTTCTTGACTTTTTCCAAATCAAAATGATCGTCGTCTAAAACCTTGGCCGCGGCCCCGATATCCAGGTTATCTTCGGTATGGGTCTGCCAGGGCAGTTCGGTCAGCCAGTCAAGAAAGGAGAGGGCAACCGTATATTCGGGTGAGGCGGAGTTCATGCGGGAAAGACGGTTCAATTCCCGTTCCGCTTCTTTGGCTGCGGCCGGCGATAAACCGCGCTCAATGATCTTTTTCCGGTACTCCTCAATCTCCAGAGATTTTTCGTCTTTTTCCCCTAACTCTTTTTGAATGGCCTTGAGTTGTTCCCGGAGGTAATATTCCCGTTGTGTTTTATCTATTCCTTCCTTGACTTCAAACTGGATTTTTTTACCGAGTTCCAAAACTTCCAATTCTTTGGTCAGGATTACGGTTATCTTTTGGAGCCGTTGTCTGACCTCCAGGGTTTCCAGGATATCCTGCTTGTCTTCCTTCGGTATATTCAGAGTTGAGGTTATCATATCGGCCAGAGAGCCGGGATCTTCCACACTTTGGGCCAAAAGACCCAATTCGGAGGGAAGATAAGGGGATAACTCGAGTACTTTGATAAAAAGACCCCGGGCGCTGTTTAACAAGGCATCGGTTTCGATTCCCGACTCCAATTGATCTTTGAGGATTTCGATCCGGGCCCTGAAATAAGGGCTGGTGGAGGTGATTTCCTCAATTTTAAAGCGGGAGAGGCCCTGGACCATAAGCCGGACCCCTCCTTCGGGGACTTTGGCCATCTTCAAAATGGAGCCTACGGTCCCATAAGTATACAGGTCCTCGGTCGTTATAGGATCTTTGCCTTTACCTTGAATCATGACCAGACCGATCAGGTGGTCTTTCATCAGGGCATCGTCCACTAATTGGACCCAGTTTTTTTCCCAGACCATCAGAGGCATGACCATTTTGGGAAACAAGGCTACATCAAGAACGGGTAAAATAGGAATTTCTTCCGGTATGGTCAATACCTGAGTTTGAAGGGGTAAAGAAGTTTCGTTGATTTCCATGGACTTCTCCTTTTATATTTAAGACCGAAATCTATTCGGATTTAATGGGAATTGTTTTCTTTTGGGAAAGCTTTTTTGGCAAGACCACGGTAAGCAGTCCGTCTTTGTATTGGGCCTCGATCCGCGATTCTTCAACCAGAACGGGTAACTCAAAGGACCGTTCAAAAGAGCCATACTCGATTTCCATTTGAAGATAACGAACAGCATTGGCCATTGGGAGCCGCTGTCTTTTCCCGGCCAGATAGACCAGGTTCCTTTTAACCGTAACCTGTATCTCGTCTTTTTTTAAACCCGAAACCTCGGCGATTATCATAAAGGCCTCAGGGGTTTCGAGTACATCAATCTGTGGAGACCAGATTCTTTGGTCAAGTAAAAAACGGGGACTGAGTTGATAGAGCATATCATCCATCAAACGCCTCATTTGACCATGAAGTTGGGATAAGTCGCTTACCACCTTGGATCCTCCTTTCTCTTCTAAGAACGATTATTTTGAAGAGCTGCTCTTTATGTCAAAAACTATATGAAGTCTTATTATAAGGATTGTAAAGGCTTTTGTAAAGGAGAGGGTTAATAATTTTTGGCTTGACAGGGTCCGAGGGAGGTGGGAGATTTGGATGCAGGCAAGAGGCATGACGTTCTTAATAATACCTACTTTGAGTATTCGACACAATTTTGAATTTTGATTCCTGGATTCCTGAGGATAATTTTAAAATTGAAAGCCAATCCATGAAACAGATTATTCTCGGTACTGCCGGACATATCGATCACGGCAAGACCAGCTTAGTTAAGGCCATGACCGGGATAGATACCGACCGCCTTAAAGAGGAAAAAGAGCGGGGAATCACCATCGAACTGGGATTTGCCTATTTGGATCTTCCTAATGGCCAGCGTCTGGGAATTATCGATGTCCCCGGGCATGAACGTTTTATCAAAAATATGGTGGCCGGAGCCAGTACCATCGACCTGGTGGCCTTGATTATTGCCGCCGATGAAGGGGTCATGCCCCAAACCAGGGAGCATTTGGATATTTGCACCCTCCTGGGTATTAAAAAAGGTCTGGTGGCCTTGACCAAAATCGACTTAGTCGAAGAAGATTGGCTGGATCTGGTTCAGGAGGATATCAAGGAATTCTTGAAGGGGACCTTTCTGGAAGGAGCTCCGATCCTTCCGGTCTCATCGGTTACCGGCCAGGGAATTTCTGAATTGACGGTAGTCCTGGAAAGGCTTTCGGGCGAGGTAGAGGAACGTTCTTCTGCCGGCATCTTCCGGCTGCCGGTGGACCGGGTCTTTTCCATGCGCGGGTTTGGTACGGTGATTACTGGTACGACCATGTCCGGCAGCCTGTCCGTGGGGGAGCAGGTTTATATTTATCCCCAGGAGATCCAGGCCAAGGTCCGCGGGATTCAGGTCCACAATCAGGATACTGAACAGGTCCGGGCCGGTCTGCGCACAGCCATTAATCTGCAAGGAATTGAAAAGGCCACTGTAAACCGGGGGGATGTGGTTGCCTCTCCTCTGAGTTTGTATCCGACCCGATTGTTGGATATCCAGGTGCGCTTACTGAAATCCATTCCCAGACCCTTAAAAAACAGGAGTCAGATACGTTTTCACAGCGGGACGAACGAAATCCTGGGCCGGGTTATCCTTCTGGAAAGCGAAGAAATAAAACCTGGCGAATCCCAGTTCTGCCAGATACGTTTCGGCGAACCGGTGGCCTTGTTGCCCGGAGACCTGGCCGTAATTCGCAGCTATTCGCCGGTCCAGACCATTGGCGGAGCTGAGGTTTTGAATGTGAAACCGGGCAAGCATAAACGTTTCAATCCCGAAGTGATTCATCAACTCCAGGTCCTTAAATCCGGCAGCGATTCGGAAAAAGTAGCCCTGCAAGTCCTCCAGAGCGGGGCAACCGGGGTGTCCCGGAAGAATTTGGGACAGGTCCTGCCCCTTCCCCCGAAAAAGTTGGATGACCTGCTCAAAGAGCTCCTTTTCCAGAAGGTGCTCGTTCAATGGGACAAGGAAAATAAAATCATTATCCATCAACAGGAGTTGTTCAAGCTGAGCCAGGCGACCCGGTCGGAATTGGAAGGATATCATAAAGCCAATCCCTTAAAGTCCGGATTGTTTAAGGAAGAATTAAAATCCCGTCTGCCTCAAATTCGAGAGGCCAAACTTTTTAATTTTGTTTTAAATCAACTGGCCGAGCAGAATATTTTGGTTCAGGAAAAGGAACTGGTTCGACTGACAGACCATAAGGTGCAGTTAAAGGAAGACCAACAGGCGGTCCGGGATTCGCTGGAAAAGGTCTATCTAACCAGCGGCCTCCAACCTCCCTATTTCAAAGAACTGGCTGAAAAATTCGCCAAAGGGCAACCCCGGCAGGTTTTGGAATTGATGGTCAAGGAAGGAAAATTAGTCAAGGTTAAAGAGGACCTTTATTTTCACAAACAGGCCATCGAAGATCTCAAAAGAAACCTGATCCAGTGGCTGAAGGAAAAAGGAGAAATCACTACCCCGGAATTTAAAGATATGACCCAGACTTCGCGGAAATATACTATCCCTTTATTGGAGTATTTTGATGCTCTTCAGGTGACCATGCGGGTCGAGGACAAGCGGCTCCTTCGGGAGAGTAAGAAGTCGGTTTGATTTCAAGCCGGATATCATTTA
This sequence comes from uncultured delta proteobacterium, assembly GCA_963790475.1. Taxonomy (GTDB): domain Bacteria; phylum Desulfobacterota; class RBG-13-43-22; order RBG-13-43-22; family RBG-13-43-22; genus RBG-13-43-22. The sequence goes on from CAWBOS010000010.1 coordinate 136,657, forward strand.
GCACTCTTCTTTTTAACCCTATAGAATTTTTCCGTGAGCCAAAGAAGACCCGTCGCATCAAATAAGACCCCATAGTCCCTTTTCCCTTTTGCTCAGACTACCCGGAATCACCGGACACATCAGACCGATGATTTTATTCGTCGAAATAGGTCTGTGGCCAGATAAATACTTCGAATTAAATATCCCTTGACTTACCCTATCCAAAAAAAATAGTATTCCTCCCAACAAAAAATGATAGGGAGGAATGTATGCGGCTTAAAGAACCCCGGGTGAAACCTTTGCCTGAATCGGAATGGACTGAAGAACAAAAAACGCTTCTTGAATATTATCGAAGAAAGTCCGGCAAGATATACAATATTTTTCTGACCCAGGCCCGACATCCTGAATTGATGAAAAAATGGAGGACCTTTTCCGATTATATCCTAAACCAAACCAGCCTTCCTGAAAGGGACCGCGAAATCCTGATATTACGTACCGGCTGGCTTTGCCAGTCGGAGTACGAGTTTGGACAGCATACCCGCATTGGAGAGAAGGCTGGGTTAAAACCGGAGGAGATTGTAGAAATTACTAAAGGCCCCGATGCCCCGGGGTGGAGCCCTTTCGACTCTGCCCTGCTGCGGGCCGCGGATGAACTCCATGCCGATGCCTTCATCTCCGATGTCACCTGGGATGTGCTGTCCAAGCGATACGACGAAAAGCAAATGGTGGATCTAGTCCTGACCGTAGGACAATATACCATGGTCTCCATGTTTCTGAATACCTGCGGCGTTCAGCTGGACCCCAAATTGGTCGGTTATCCTAAAGCCTGAAGAGAACAATTCCATGACGCCGATAATTATCTATGGAAAAGACGGCTGACCTTTTACCCGAAAGGCCCGTGAGACCTATCAGGCCCAAGGAAGAGAAATCTTATATTACAATCTTCCGGACCATCCGGAAAAGATCGCAGAGTTCCTTTTATTTTCTCCGGATCGAAAGGTTCCGGTGGTCGTGGAAAATGGCCAGGCGATCATCGGATACGGGGGGACATGAAGGATAAAAAATTAGGCCGGGTCCGGTTTTAAAATCAACCGCCGTTTCGCTGTTTATCGCAATGGCTTCACCAGGATGACAAGATTGTTCGGACGACAAGCGGTTATTTTTGGGAGACGGGACAGGGATGTTTTCCTGGGCGAAGGACCTGCAAATAGTCGGGATTGAGATCGGGCAGGGGAAGGGTCTTCCTTAAAAATTCGGATTACCAATCTAAATTTTCAAGGGGCACTGGGGAGAAGAAGGCTATGGATTGAACGGGAAAAAATTAGATTGTTTTATGTTCAGGTGACGTTGATATCGACAATTTCCAGGAGCCTCAATCCTCCCGGCGTTTTAACCTGAATTTCGTCCCCCGGTTCTTTTCCGATCAAGGCCCGGCCCAATGGAGAAAGGACGGAGATATCTCCATCGTCGGCATTGGATTCATCCGGTCCGACCAGTCGGATTTTAAATTCATTGCCGGTATCCAAGTCGTTTAGAAGAACGGATGTGCCGAAGACGACCCGGTCTTCCGGCAAATCGGATATATCAATGATTTCGGAGACGGCGATCTTGGAGTGGAGTTCCGCTATCCGGCCCTCGATAAAACCCTGGCGTTCCTTGGCGGCGTGATATTCCGCATTTTCCGAAATATCCCCGTGAGACCGGGCCTCGGCGATGGCCTTGATAACCGCCGGCCGTTCGTCCCTTTCCAGTCGTTTTAGCTCTTCCCGAAGTCTTTCCAGCCCTTCCTTGGTAATCGGCGTCCGATCCATGCTACTTTTTCCTTTCAAACAAACTACCCCCGGAGAAGCTTCCATCCGAGGGTTTAAACATATTAGCAAAACAAGGGTCATAGTGCAAGAATATTATGTCATAACCCTTGATGTTGAAAGAGCCGAGGATACTGAAGCGTGGAAAGGCGGCAAGGAGAAGAAGTCCGGAGAATAAGGGGGGGGACGGCTGCAATGTCTCTTTACAAGGTCAATTTAATTCTTAAAGAGCGTCTTGCTTTCTCTATGCAGCCTCACATGATAGGGGAAAGAGCCTATCAGTATTTCCATCTCCGCAGCCTCCCGTACGGAAAGGCCATCTGCACCGAGTTTCCGACCATAGTATCCGTTGGCCACCACTGTTGCAGCAGGCCCTATCCATTGCACGAGGTCCTTTGCGTTCCCGGCTTGCAGATACATACTGATGTCGTTGATGAAAAGGATGTCCTTTCCTGTGCGCCGAAACTCGTCAAAGAGGGGATCGATTTTTCCCCTGTTTTCCCGGGCCTTCATGACGGCCTCTTCGTCGGTCTTCGATGTCAGCCGGGGAGGTCTGAGTATTGCAGTCAGATAGACCACATCCGTCCATCCGGCAGCCATCAGCTTTCCTCCTACCCCTTTGATGCCCCTCTGTAAGGCAATCTCTTTAGGAATCTCCGGCGCCATATCTACAATCACGATTCGGGATGAGAGGCCGCGACTGCATAATCCTTCCATGATGTTTCTCGCCAGCGTCGTTTTCCCTGTGTTCACATCCCCGGTGATCAGTATCTGCTTGCCAAGCACATCCTTTGGCTCTGCCATAGACACCTCCTTATGACCGTTTCTTCAGGGTCTCAGGCAAAAAGCAGAGGGTAACGACGCCCAGAAGATTAATGACACAGGTAATGGCGAGACCTGTCTGAAGACCGTAGATTTTGCCTATATAACCTATCGTATAGGGCGCCAGTACAGCGCCGATACGTCCCATATTCCAGCAGAACCCGCTTGCATATGCACGGAGGTGTTCAGGATACAACTCTGCATAGTAAGCTCCCACGGCCGCTGCAAATCCGCTCACCCCGATGCCCACTACAGCGCCCCACCAGAAAAGGAATATGGGGTTCTGTAAAATGATATAGACGCCGACGGAAAAGGCAACCAGCAGGAAGGCAGCCATCATGGCATTCCGGCGTCCTATCTTATCAGCCATATAGCCGAAGACCTGGAAGCCGATGAACATGCCAACATACATAAAGAGGGAAAAGTTGGCCATGGTTATAAGGGAGAGCCCTCTCTCCTTCACAAGGAAGGTGGGGACCCAGTAGGCAATACCCCAGTAACCGGCAAGGTTGCACATGCTCACGAGGGTGGCCAAAATGGTGGTCTTGAGCAGCCCTTTCTCAAATATTGCGCCGATCCTGACCTTTTCTTTCTTTGACGCAGGAGCCAGGGCTGTTCCCTTTTTGTTGTCTGACGGTATGAGCCATCCGACAATGAATGCGAGGATAATCGAGCAGACTCCCAGAAGGAAGAGGACCCGCCAGTCCAGGTTGAGCACCAGTCTGCCCACGAGCGATGCGAGTACGGCGCCGATCGCAAAGCTGCTTACAAAAAAAGAGGCGGCCCGGGCGCGAAAGGCTGGCGCCCAGTGCTCGACCATCAGGGCAGCGCAAGGGCCCCAGAGACCGCCTATGGCAAGGCCGGTAAAGAATCTGAGGGCCATCCACTGAGTCCAGGTTGAGACAAAGTAGACACAACCCATACCGATGCCCAGCCAGACGAGGGTCAGAACAAGGGTAAATCGCCTGCCGTAATTCTCTGCGAGGAGGCCAAAGACGATGGAGCCTGCCATGGCCCCCACCATCGTGGCCGAGCCGAGAAGCCCCCCTTCAGGCAGGGAAATGTTGAGCACCTTGAGCAAGACCGGCATGGCAATGGCCAGGACGATGAGGTCGTAGCTGTCAACTAAATAGGAAAAAAAGGAGGCCCACAGCACACGCCAGCGGTACACAGTGCCCGTGGCAGTTTCGTAAATAGGTTCAGTCATCGATTCCCCCGTACTCTTTTTTATAGTCGTTCAAAGATATTTTCCAAGAAGAAATAGAAATCAAATGAATTATATATTCTATCGCAACATGTGGCTACATATCAATACTCAAATGCGTTTTTGTATGGGATGAGTGACAAAGGGAGGGTGGGGATAAGGATGATATGGTTATTGATAGTTATTGATTGTCCTGATTACAGTGCATTACAAAATTCTTCCTGACAACGAATCTGTCAACCCTTAGCCACATTGAAGCAAGCAGCGCCCAAGCCTTCACCTACGAAGCAAGAGGTCGGATGGTAGCAAGAGTTGATGATTTACGTTTGGAAGAGAGCATACGGTTTGGCGCTGAGCGACTGTCGCAGCCAGTCCGCTCGAGCGGCTTGTTCAAGTAAGCCCCCTTGCGGCAGAACCCTTTTTTGTAATCATTTCTGGTAAATCTCTTTAGAATCCATTCGATAGGACGTATAATGTTTAGTCAAGTATGATACTTCAAAACCCCTCCCAATGGGAAGGGGCAAGTCTTTTTATGAAGAAAGGAGAAGTATCATGATGGCCAATTGGTATGACAAAACGATCCAAGCCCTTCAACTCAACGGCAAAGGGGAGCGCACCCAGAAGGCCTATGCCTACTCGGCCTTCTGGGTCTATTAATAAGCCCGTGATCAACATCCCTGATCAATTTATTTCTAACCCTTACCTTATATAGATCACCAAAAATATTCATGCTTCTTGAACAATGGATTAATACGACCGTACTGGATCGTCTCAATCCTTAGTTAGTGGTTAGGCCGATGAATTTCCCTATTTTTTGCCCACGATGAAATAAGTGCGAAAATATTCAAGATTTTTGGAGCTAATTCCTTTTACTTTGAGCAAATCATCTACGGTTCTATATGGGCGGCCGGCTATAATTCTTTGAGCAAGAACTGGACCGATACCTTTTATAGACTGAAGTTCTTTTTCAGCGGCAGTGTTAAGGTTTACTAAACCCTGTGGAGATTTGGCTTTTGTTACCTGATCCCGTATTTCCTGTAATTCACGATCTTCACTGCGTTGTTTAGAGCGGAGTTCCGCAATTCGATCCGGATCACTCTCCGCCCAAACGCCAACACGTTTCAACATGGCCGAAATCTCAAAATCCCGCAGCCTTTTAACCATTTCATCCCGTGTAACTCCGTCGAACGTTTCCCTCCCCATGCCGTATGTCCGGGCAAAACCATTTTTAACGAGCAGGCTCGCCAAATCATTTCCGTCAGCAGTGGTGATGAATCCATATACTCGGCCATTGGATGACCTTCCTAACGCACTTGCAAAGGCTGTATAAACAGTAAAAGGTTTAACAAGGACATGATTAACAAAGGTTTTTGCTTCGTTACCGAAATGAATAGTACGTTTTACATCAGACAATCCAAAATAACGTGTTTGTTCCCGGACCCTCTGTACATCACCTGTAAAAGCAATTAAGGTTTCAGGACAGTCCACAAAATAAAGCCTCACATGGAAAGATCTCCCATTGGCTTCCACAAGAAAGCTATCCCCATCATTTGCTGGATCATTTATCAATCTCACATTGGAGAACATTTGCAAATCAGCAGAAAATGACGGAGAAATGCCTCCAAACATCAGCACTGCTGTTACGAATAAAAACCCGATTGTCGGTTGAATAAGATTTTTCATAACGTAACCTTAAGGGTCAACAAGTTATTCTAAAGTTTCTGTATAACACCCCAACTCAAGTAATCTCTTCGGGGATATAAACAAAGACCATTGGCTGATATTGGACGTCCAACGGTACGGCACCCTTTTTAAATTCCAGATGACCTATTATAAAAGATAAATATTATCATGACAAATTAATTTCTGGCGTTATTTCTTTGAATGATATATTTGATGCTCATCCGTAGAGAATATTTTTGGGAGAGAGTTGACAGCGAAAAGATCAGGAAAGGAGAAAGATAAAATGAAACGGGTCACGGAAAATGTTTTTGTGGAAACCGGTTATCGAGGATGTAATCCGGGTTTTGTGAAGACCTCGGAAGGGGTGGTGATGATCGACACCCCCCAGATCCCCAGAGATGCCCTGGCCTACCGGGAGATTGTTCAAAAACAGGGTAAGGTCATTTATTTGATCAACACCGAACCGCACGGCGATCATTATACAGGCAATTTCTTTTTCGATGCCGTCTGCGTGCCCATCAAGGGACCAGAGAAGTTATGATGAAATCGTCGTTGGACGTCCCGGCATGTACATGGAGGGACGCGGGTGGTAAAACAACTTAAGGATTATCTTAAATTCTGAATTTCAATTTCCGAAGGCACCTAATCTGGTTTGCCTTGGCCTGCTTTTTTCTTCATTTTTATATCTCTATTTGCAAAGTTGCCTTTGCACTAGCGTCTCCGTTTACGATTGCCGGAAACCCCGGCCATTTGTTGTAAATTATGAACGAGGCTGAGATAACCTTTTCAGGTCTTCCCGTAGTTGCCCTATCAGCGCAATTTGCTTTTGCTGGATGGCTATTAGATCGTTCCACTGCTTCTCTCTGAGCCTGTCTATTTTTTCATTAAGGGCCATTATCTCAAGTTCCGCCTTGAGGTTGACTTCATAGTCATGTTGGGCTCTGTGGCGATCTTTATCGTCCTGCCGATTCTGCGACATCAGAATGATGGGTGCTTGAATGGCTCCAAGCATGGATAAAACGAGGTTTAGCAGAATATAGGGATAGGGATCGAATTCCTTGCTTATCTTGATGAGGAGGAAAGAGTTGAGTGCGATCCAGGCAAAGAAGATCAGGCAGAAAATGGTGATGAAGGGCCAGGAGCCACCGAAAGCCGCCACCTTGTCAGCAATCCGCTGGCCGTGGGTCAGTTGCTCATCGTATTCCCTGACCATGTCCTTCGATATCGGAGTCCGTTCGTGAAGATGATAAGCGATTTCTTTTTCTTTTTCACCGAACTCCTTACAGCTTCGTTGAAGGATGCTCTCCGGTGTGCACTGCTCCATCTCGTCGGTGGCCATAGAGACCTCCATTTTCTCTACCCTGAATTTTTGTTTTTTATACTTCTTATGTTACTTTGAAAGGAAATCTTGGTACCTATTATAAAAGATAAATATTATCTTGACAATTTCTTTCAACCGGTTATTTCTTGAAAGATAAAAATGATGTCCATCCGTATAGAATTGTCAGCGAAAAGATCGGGAAAGGAGGAAGATCAAATGAACCAGGTCACGAAAAATATTTTTGTGGAAACCGGTTATCGAGGATGTAATCCGGGTTTTGTGAAGACCTCGGAAGGGGTGGTGATGATCGACACCCCCCAGATTCCCAGAGATGCCCTGGCCTACCGGGAGATTGTTCAAAAACAGGGTAAGGTAATTTATTTGATCAACACCGAACCGCACGGCGATCATTATACGGGCAATTTCTTTTTCGATGCTGTCTGCGTGGCCCATCAGGGGACTCGGGAAGCCATGAGGCAAGCATCATTGGAGGCCTTGAAAGAAAGGATAAAATTACTGGATCCCGGTTTCGAACCCCATCTGGATACCTACCGGATAAAACTGCCGACCATCACTTTCGATCGGTCCATGCGTTTGTATGTGGGCAACCATACCTTCGAACTGTTCCACCTTCCCGGCCATACGGCCAGCGAAACAGCGGTCTTTATTCCGGAGGAACGAACCGCTTTCACCGGGGATAATATCTTTAATCAGGTGCAGTCTTTTCTTCATGAAGCCTGGCCGAAGGAGTGGCTTGAGTCGCTGGAGGCGCTAAAAAAATTGGATGCGGATCATTATATCCCCGGACACGGGGAGGTCTGCGGCAAGGCCTATCTGGATGAACAGGCCTCATTTATCAAGGACTGGATCAATTCCATCCGGGAAGCGATCAAGAAAGGATGGACTTTGGATGAGGCCCAGAAGCTTATCTCATTTCTGAACCGTTATCCCATGGGGGCGGGTATGGAGGCCTTCGGCCCAGAGCTGCAGAAAATGAATGTGGCCCGTCTTTACGCCCTGGCTATGGAGGGAAGGCTTTAACACGAAAAATACCGTTCGTCGTTAAGCGTTCGGGTCTAAAGAGCTCCAAGCCAAAAACAAACGGGTAAAAAGTTTGGAGTTCGGAGATAAAAGGTCAAAGAAAGAACAAGGCAGGTTCGGAGTAGGGGAATAGGAGGAAAGAAAAGAATGTAAAAAAAGGGCGGGTTTTATCCCGCCCTTTTTTATCTCAAGCACGAAGGCTTAAGCGATAAAGCCTATCCTAAACGGAATGCTTACTTAACGGCCTTCAGTAAGGATTCAGGCATGGTCCAGGGAGATTTCATTGGCTGCTGATAATCCGGGTGATCCGTGGGGATTCCCAGACCGCGTTTGGCAATGGCCTTGAATTTTTCCCAATCGGCCATCTGATAAACCACCATCCTCTGGGTGGCCAGAGAGCCTTCGGCATGGATAGTCAGGACGCCGCCGAAGGTCGAGCCCATGCGGATGACCGCGTTAACGGCCTTGATCCGATCTTCAGCCGAGAAGCGGGCATCACCTTGCAGATACTTATCCATATACTTTTTGACTTCAGGATTCTCATAATCCTTCGTGGAAGGAATGGTGGCGGCAATACCGCCGGTGATATCCTGGACATACTTCATGGCTTCATGCCACTGGGAGGCAAACCAGTACTTGGCGCAGTTGGTGTAAACCGGATTTGGTAAAGCAAATCCCGTTTCCGGATCGATAACCGGGGCCAGGGCAGCGGCTTTTCCCAAGGCCTCGGTGACATCGGCATACATGGCCAGCCAGGCCAGCATGTCCTGGATCCGGGTGGCATGGGTCAAACCGTTATATTCGGCCATCAACATGGCGGTACCGGCCACATGCTGCAATTGGACGTGCTTGTAAGTGGCGGCGGTTAGGCGATGATAACGGGCGAAAGAAGTGGCATAGACCCGGGAGAACTGCCATTCACCGCAGAGAAACACCCTTTCCCAGGGCACAAAGACGTTATCAAAAATGATCATGGGGTGGCCGCCGTTCTCGGAGCCGGCCGTGGCCAGGAACTTCACGCCCTTGGCCCCGCAGGGGACGGCACAGGATACGGCATAATCCTTGCCGGTTTCGTTATGGTTGCGGGAAGGGAGGACGATCAATTCATTGGATAGAATAGAATCGCTGATGTGCAGTTTACAACCGACAATGGTGATGCCTTCCTTGTTTTTGTCAACCACCCGGACATAAAAGTCCTTGTGGGCCTGTCTGGGGTCTTCGGCATGCAGTCTCCGGTTACCCTTGGGGTCGCTGACTGCGGCGCAGAGGCTGGGGTCGTTTTTCTTGCACCAGGCCCGATAGGCCTTCATGTTCTCGGCATAATGGGTGCCCATGGCCGCATCCATTTTTTCACAGGCATAGGCCACACCGTTCAAACTGTCGATACCGGTAAGCCGGGAACCGCCGATTCGATTGCTGGTCAGGGTCGTGAGAATTTGCCTGCGTCTTTGCAGGTGTTCCCCGGTTGTGGGTACGTTAAAGGAGAAGGAGACCTCCTCGCCGTCCTCCACCATATTGAACAGCTCCCGATACTTCGGCTGGGTAGAAATCCAGAATTCGGCCGCGGAGCGCTCCACCGCCTCTTTGTAACGGGTAGGCACGTCTTTTACCAGTTCCCCGTCCTGATAGACCACTCTTCCATCTCTTAAACTTTCAACATACTGTTCCGGTGTCTTAACCATTGTTGTTCCTTTCTAATATTAGATTTGTCGGTTAAAATCTCATGATTTAATTATCTTTAAGAATCCTCGGTTGATATCTTAAATCACCTCCTCAAACATTCCCGATATCCGGGAATCAGCAAGCTGTTCACCTACCTTATAAACTTAAATAGTTTAAGTCAAGATATTTTCAATTTGAAGTAAATTCTAAAGATTAGAGGTCTTCCCTCAAGGTAACCCCCAGTTTTTTAAGCAGGCGGCCCAGATCCAGCTGCTCCTGCTCGGTTAGAACTGAAGCCATTTTCGTCAGATACCCGGCATGGCGGGCGAAAGAGTCGTCGAATACTTTTTTCCCTTTCGAAGTAAAACGAACCAGGATAGACCGGCGATCATCCTCGCTGGGAACACGTTCCACCAGGCCGTCTTTTTCCAGATTGTCGACCACGACCGTCATGTTCCCTCCGCTGACCAGCATTTTCTTACACAATTCTCCCATCATCATCGGGCCCAGGTGCCCCAGACATTCGATAACGGCATATTGGGCTGCTGTGATGCCGAAGTTCTTCAGATGATCGGCATTTTTTTTGTTGAAGGTTGCATAGCTTCTTATCAATTTCACCCACATACTCAGGGCGGTATCGATCTTTTTCCCGTACTTGATTGTATTTTTCATAGGTTTAAGACCAATCAGGCTTTCATGCCGGGTAGGTTGAGTGAAGCAGTATTGCCGCCATCGACCGGGAGGGCCTGGCCGGTGATATAGCTGGCGTCATCGCTGGCCAGAAAAAGAATGGCAGCAGCCACCTCTTTGGGATGGCCATATCGCCTTAATTCACAACGATATCCCATTTTTTCAATTTTCCCCGTTGACCTGGCATAATCAAAGGCCCGTTTGGTCATCCCTGTTTCAATCAAACCCGGGCAAACGGCATTGACCCGCACACCGAATCCTCCCAGATCACAGGCCGAGGTCTGGGTAAAATTGATCAAGGCGGCCTTGCTGGCGCTGTAGGCATTGCCTCCGGCTCCCCCGCGAATCCCGGCTACCGAGGAGGTATTGACAATGGCCCCGGTTTTTCTGGCCATCATGTGCCCGGCCACATGCTTAGACGCAAAAACAGCCCCTAAGACATTGACCCCGTACACCCTCATCCAGGTCTCCTCACTCTCATTCACTAAACTGGCCAGGTCACCGCCGATGCCGGCGTTATTGCAGAGGATATCGATTTGGGAGTAAGTTTTCAGGGCCAGATCGATCAGGGCCTTGACTTCCGCCTCGACGGCTACGTTGGTTATTCGGCCAGTTGCCTCTCCGCCTTCTTCTTTAATCAAATCCAGTGTCTCGTTTAAACCTTTTTCATTGACATCGGCCAGGACCAGTTTGGCGCCCTCGGTGGCGAATAAAATGGCTGTCGCCCGGCCGATTCCGTTGGCGGCCCCGGTGATAATGGCCACCTTTCCAGACAATCTTCCCTTTGTCTCCATGAAATCTCCTTATTTTTTTGTTTCGATCGGCCTTCTTTCAATTAAAGTCTTAGCTGAAAACAGGCTTGCAGGCTGAAGGCGGATAGACTGAAGGAAAACGTTCGTCTGATCGTCCAAAACAAAAAATGCCAGAATGGTCTGACGGGAGATTCGGTCAGGATGATTATCCTTTTTTTACCTTCGGGCCTCGGTCTATCTACCTAAAAATTCCTTTTCTGAATTCGCCCGGCTATTCCGGAGAACCTGCCGTCCCGACCATGGAGCCGCCGTCGATGACTATGGTTACTCCGGTAACGTATCTTGAAGCACCGGAGGCCAGATAAAGCACAGCACCGGCCACATCATCCGGCTGACCCAGGAAACCGACGGGCATACGGCTGATCGCGGCAGCCCTTACCGCCGGGTCCTTCCACAGGGCTTCGGCGAGGCGCGTTTCGATCACTCCCGGGGCAATGGCGTTGACTCGGATACCGTATTGACCCCACTCCCTGGCCATACACTGGGTCAGCATGATCAAACCGGCTTTGGTCACGCCGTAAATGGCCAATCCACTGGCCCTTAATCCGGCAACGGAGGCCGTGTTGATAATAGATCCGCCTCCCTTTTCCTTCATAACCCTGGCCACTAACTGGCTCAGAAAGAACTGCCCCTTCAAATTGACGTTCATGGTCGTATCCCAGGCCCATTCCTCGGCATCCATCAGACTCCCGGGGTAGGGATTGGTGCCGGCATTGTTAAATAAAACGTCAATACGGCCGAACTCTTTGACCACCTGATCGACCAACTTTTTCTGTTCGTCGAGTTTGGCTACATGAGAGGCAATGGCCTTTGCTTTTCCATTTTTGGCTTTGATCTCTTGAACGACTCGATCCAGATCAGCCTGTTTGCGGCTGCTGACCACCACTGTCGCTCCGGCGTCGGCAAAAGCCATGGCGCTGGCCTTGCCGATTCCGCGGCTTCCGCCGGTGATGAGGGCCACTTTGCCCTCTAAAGAAAATCTGCTGCAGTCCATGATGATTCTCCTTTCAATTCAGATCCATTCAGACCGTTTATTAGGGATTAATTTTGTAAACCTGCTCCAAGGTCTTCCTACAGCTATCTCCTGGGGAACGACCCCGGTATTATTAGTTTAAATTCAAAATATAGAAAGTCATATCATAGCCCCGGGGAAAAAGGCAACAAGGTTTTTTGTCTTCTCCGGGAGGGGGATTTTCTCTCCAAAGTCGGGTTTCAAAACCGCCTCATCATCCACTCATGCCCTTCCCATTTTCTTAAAATGGATACCGGGCCTGGAACTCCCGAATTCTCCCGACCATAATACGGACGCCCTTCCGGGGATCAGGCCTTTTGCAGTTTCCTGGCCTTTTCCACATATTCATCCATTTTCTTCCGGATGGCGATCTTGTCGTATTTGCCCACACTGGTCTTGGGTATTTCATCGCAGAAAACAATATAATCAGGCAGCATCCATTTGGCGAGTTTTCCCGTTCCCACCCCTTCAGTCTCGAGATATTTAAGGAGATCTTCTTCGGTCTTACCCGAACCGGGTATACACCGGGCCAGACACAGGGGTCGCTCTCCCCACTTCTCATCCGGAACCCCGACATAGGTGGCTTCCAGCACGAAATCGGCGTTGCAGGTCAGGTTTTCCAGGAGCACCGTGGGCACCATCTCGGCCCCGCTGCGGATGACATCCGTTATCCGGTCGACGATGATGATGTAGCCCTCTTGATCCACTTTGGCCGCATCTCCGGTATGGAACCAGCCGTCCCGCCAGGCGGCATTGGTCTTTTCCGGATCCTTATAGTATTTTTCCATTATCCAATGGCCTCTCAAAACGATCTCGCCAATGGTCTCATTGTCGTGGGGCACCGGTTTTCCGTTTTCACCCATAACCACAGCGTCAATGGCCGGGTTGGGCAAGCCGGTCTTGACCCTGACCTGATCCAGTTGTTCTTTCGACCAGCCAACCATTCCACGTTTGATGGTCGCCCCGATAACACCAGCCAGGGTTTCCGTCATGCCGTAACCGGAGCCGACGGTGAACTTCGGAAACATTTTCTCGGCTTTGGCTTTCAGACCCAGGGGCAGGGCCGCGCCGCCGGTCCCGACCGTGGTCAGGCTGCTCAAGTCAAATTTATGAAAGTCCGGGTATTCGATAAGCATAGCCAGCATGGTCGGCACCATGGAGGTCGCGGTCACCTTCTCCGTTTGCACCAGATCACAGAAGCTCTCCGGAGAAAACCGGCCGGGGAGAACGATCCTGGCGGCCGCATAAACATAGGCAAAGGGAGCCTGCCAGGCGTGGATATGGAACAAGGGGACATTGATCATAACCACGATCGTATTGGGTGTCGGCGGGTCGTCGGGCAACGTCGGAGTCAGAAATCGAGTGCCCATCGTGTATAAAGTTTGCAAAAAAAGCTGTCGGTGGGTGAAAAGGGCGCCTTTGGGCAGGCCGGTGGTGCCCGTGGTGTAATAGAGAACGGCCGGGGTATCTTCGTCGAAGTCGGGCCAGTCAAAGGTTGGCGGTTGCTCCTTTATCAATTCCTCATATTCGTAGAGAGGCTCGATAAGGGTCTTAGGCTTACCCGGCTTTTCGGAGATATAGACGAATTTCTGAACGGTAGCCTTTATCCGGTCATACAACGCTTCAACCAGGGGCAGGACCGCGTCATCAAAGAACAGGATCTTGTCTTCGGAATGGGTTATGGTGTAGGCCATGTGATCCAGGGAAAGCCGGATATTGACCGGATGAGACACCGCTCCGGTGCAGGTGGTGGCGTATATGGTCTCCAGGTGCCAGTGGTGGTTTAAAGACATGGTTCCTATGCGGTCACCGGGCTGGCCGGGTCTACCAGGGGTTACCCCCAAGGCCTTAAGTGCCTGGGCCAGACGACAGGTGCGTTCATGCCACTGCCGCCAGGTGAATCGGGAATATTTGCCGGCATCATTTCTGTAAACCACGCCTATTTCATCCGGATATAAAGACAGCGGCCGCTTAAAACAATTTTTTATGAGCAGCGGGTAATGGATGTTGTATTCAGGGTAGGTAATTTCCTCAATCATCGATTAATTCCCCTTTCTTCAGGTTAATTCTTTTCAAAAATTTTGGCCCCGATTTCATAAACACGGGTGACCTCAGTTAATGACTCGGATAACCGGCCGGAGGCTGCCAAGGCGTCAGCCCGGACCAGGCCACGGGCCGTTTCAGGATCTGCATCGTCAGGTCGGGCTAAGGTGGTAAGGTCGGCCAGAAAGCGCCGTTCCGCCGCCCGGTTAAGCACCAGATAGGGGAGGCCATCATACCACAACAATCGTTCCTCCAAACTGGCAAAAGGGACCCGTTTGGTTAGCCTGTCAGCCAGGATCCGGCCGAGGGCTTCAACTCGTTCAAGGGATTCCTGAAAATTGAAACGGGTGACCGGTAATGGTTCTATGGCACGCATCTGCATCACTTGAAAAAAATGATACACCGGACGCAGACCGGAAATGAGGCCGTTGCCGGTCCCTCCGGCGATGCTAAGGCCCAAGGCCGGCAAACCCTTAAGTGGAGCCGATCGGGCAAAAACGCGAAACATTTTCAGGATAAAATATTTGACCATTCCGCTGGTATCCCCCCAATAGACCGGTGTTCCTAAAACCAAAGCGCCACAATTCAATATTTTTTGACTCAGGAACTGAAAGGCTTCATCATCAAAATTACACTCAAGATTGGTTAGGCAGGTCCAAGGCAGGCAATCTCGGCAGGCAGCGACGACATGATCGCTCATCTGAATCAATTCGACAGCGGCACCTGCCCGGCCGGCGCCTTCCAGGGCGGCGGTTACCAACTCATTAGTCCGTCCTTTCGGGTTGGGGCTTCCAACCAGCCCCAATACAACATCTTCTGATCCCATGACACTTTTTCCCTTTCTGTAGTTGCAGAAGAGTTCAGCTCAAGATAGGAATTGCAAGTTTTACCCTTGCCCTCACTGGGCCAAATGACTATAAGACAGGAAAGGAAATGGGGTCAAGCAGAAAATCAATTAGCCGGCAAAGTCCGACTTCCTGTCCCCTGATGATCCTCAGGAAGAAAAGATTTGATATTGACATAGGAAATCCTTTCTAACATACTCCCAACTTTTGAAGGGTTTTTTTCTTATTCATTTAAATGGATCAAAGCGTGAAGCGCCATACCGAGCTTAAAGGCCGGGCCCTCATATTTCTCTTTTTCCTTTGGTTTCTCTGGTTCAATAATCTGGGCGTCCGGCTCATTTTTTCACCCATCTTGCCGCTGATTGAAGATGAGTTTGCCGTCAGCCATGCCCGGGCCGGAAGTGTTTTTATTTTTCAATCTGTCGGTTATGGCTTGTCATTGTTTTTTTCAGGATTTTTTTCGGGGAGACTGGGATATAAGAAATCGATCCTCCTCTCCCTGGCGGTTTCGTCCCTGGTCTGTTTCTTGATCCCTTTGGTCAAAATATTTCCGGCGATTTATCTCTTTTCGTTTTTTTTGGGTTTTTCAACCGGGGTGTATCTTCCCTCGGTGATGCCCCTCCTCACTGAGTATTTTGATGAAAAAAATTGGGGCAAATCCATTGCCATCCATGACTCGGCGGCCTCGATCAGTATTTTCTCTACTCCCTTCCTGGCTCTATTTCTGCTTCATTTTTTTTACTGGCGAGGGATTTTTCCGGTATTTGCCGGGATCTTCCTCCTGAGCACCCTCATTTTCTTTTTTTCAAGTGAGGAGTTCAAAATCAGACATTCCGAAAAAACCCGACTGCGTGATCTGGTGCGAAGACGATCCCTGTGGATCATGGCCATCTTGTGGATGTTTGCCGGGGGGGCCAATATGGGGATCTATTTTATCATTCCCCTGTATTTGACCAAAGAGATGTCCTTGAGTATCGGCTATGCCAACACCATTCTGGGGGTATCCCGCTTTGGAGGTATTGCCGTGGCCATCTTGTGCGGATTTCTGGTTGACCGCTTCAGTCTGAAGAAGATTATGTTTGCCATGCTGTTACTGACCGGTATTTTTACCGTCCTGTTGGGGATGGCTTCTGTTCGTTGGGTAGGGATTTTTCTTTTTTTACAGGCTGTCATGGTAACCGGTTTTTTCCCTTTGGGGCTGGTGTCCATGGCCCGGATGTTCGACCGGGAAATCAGGGGCCTGGCCACCGGTGTCACCCTGACGGTCGGGGTTATCCTGGGAGCAGGGCTCATGCCTTATCTCCTTGGTCTTTCCGGTGACCTGCTCAGCTTCCGTTTTGGTATTTCCCTGCTGGGAATGGCCATTATTCTGTCCACCAGCCTGGTCTTTTCGTTAAAGGAAATTAGATAAAGGAGGAAATTATGGTATCTGCTATTCGGATCGAAATGAACGTCCCCATGAAAATGCGGGACGGAGTAACCTTGCGCGCCGATGTTTATCGCCCGGATGATAAGGAAAAGCATCCCGCCATTATCGTGCGTACACCCTACAGCAAAACCTACAGCCACCACAGCGATTATCTGTCGGCGCATCAGGCCGCGGTCAATGGTTACGCCTTTGTCGTGCAG
Source organism: uncultured delta proteobacterium (assembly GCA_963790475.1). GTDB lineage: Bacteria > Desulfobacterota > RBG-13-43-22 > RBG-13-43-22 > RBG-13-43-22 > RBG-13-43-22. The sequence goes on from CAWBOS010000010.1 coordinate 153,208, forward strand.
GATGTCCGGGGGCGCTTTGCCTCTGAAGGCAGCGGGTTCACTATCGGGGCCGCGGAAGGGCTTGACGGTTACGACACGGTGGAGGGTGTTGCCGCCGAGCCCTGGTGCGACGGGAATGTCGGCATGGTGGGCTGTTCCTATCTGGGCCGCAACCAGTGGCAGGCGGCCTTTGAAAATCCGCCGCATCTAAAGGCCATATCACCTTCCGTGATCGGATCGGGGCCCCTGATGGAAACCCGTCTGACCGGGGTTTGTGGGTATGGCCTTCGATACGCTCGACAAATTGAGCAGGCAGGGCAAAGACGTGACCGAGGCCTTGGCAACCCTCAGGCAAGCCCGCCTGAATATTACCGAGATGTTCGACTATCTGCCTCTGAAGGACCTGCCGATCTTCAAAATTGAGCACCTGGGCGCCAATTTTCTGGCCCGTCAATCTGAGGCCGTTCCACCGACCATTAAGACCGAGGCCGATCTGGTCTGGCCCTGCCGCAAACCGAGTGGCAGCGGTTCTTTTTCCACAGCCAAGGGAAGGCCAATTCCCTGACCGGTAACGGGACTCTGAACCGGGATGCTCCGAGTTCGGAACCGGCGGATATCTTGGTTTATGACCCCAGGTTTCCGGTGCCCTCTTTAGGCGGGAGAAATCTTGACCTGGGAACTCTGGTGGCCGGTCCCCTGGACCAGAGGCCGGTTGAACAACGCCACGATGTGAGGAAATGGTTGTTCCCGGTGAGGTCAATGAATATGTGATCGATATGGCCAACACCAGTAACTGCTTCCGACGGGGTCATCGTCTGAGGATCGACCTGACCAGCAGCAATTTCCCCCGGATCGATCGCAACATGAATACGGGAAACCCCTTTGGGGAGGATGCGGTAAGCATTCCGGCAATCCAGACCATTTTTCACCAGAGCGATCATGTGTCTTACATCGATTTGCCGGTGATACCGACGAAGTAGGCGTGAGGCGAGAGGCGTGAGGGTTAAGGTTTCTTTGCCTCAAGCCTCTCGCCTCAAGCCTGCTTTTTATCCATACCGGCCGGTGATATAGTCGTTAGTCCGGTCATCCCGGGGCTTGGTGAAGATCTGCCCGGTGGGGCCGAATTCGATCAGGTCCCCCAAAAGCATAAACCCGGTTTCTTCGGAGATTCGAGCGGCCTGCTGCATATTATGGGTGACGATGACGATGGTAAAGTTTTCCTTAAGCTCCAGCATCAGGCTTTCGATCTTTTCCGTGGCCATGGGATCCAGGGCCGAGCAGGGTTCGTCCATCAGGATAATACGGGACTGCAGGGCCACGATCCGGGCGAAGCAGAGCCTTTGTTGTTGTTCGAGGGTCAGACTTAAGGCCGATTGTTTTAGTTTATCTTTGAGATTATCCCAGAGTCCCACAGCGGATAAGGCCTGGGAGGCAATTTGATCCCAGGTTCCTTTTTTCGAAGGTAGCAGGCCATGGACCTTTAACCCGAAAAGAACATTTTCCAGGATGGAGAGCGGGAAAGGGTTGGGCCGTTGGAAGACCATGCCCACTTCTTTCCGAAGCTGAATCAAATTGGTTCCCGGTTCATAGATATTTCTATCCCCGATCAAGACCTGTCCTTCTATCCGGACATCGTCAATTAAGTCATTCATCCGGTTGAGACAGCGCAGTAGGGTGGATTTCCCGCACCCGGAGGGGCCGATCAGGGCGGTAATGGTCTTTTCTTTGAAAAAGGAAGATACGCCCTTCAAGGCATGGAAAGAACCATAATACAAGTCCAGATTTCTTATGGTGATGGCCGGCAATATTCCTCCTTTTAACCAAATCTTCCCGAAACATAATCTTCCGTTCGTTTGTCCGATGGACTGGTGAAGATCTTGTCCGGAGAGCCGTATTCAATCAGATCCCCCATGAGGAAGAAAGCCACCTTATCCGAAATGCGGGCGATTTGTTTGGTGTTGTTGCTGACCAGGATAATGGTGTAGTCCTTTTTCAGAGTGCGCAAAGCCTCTTCAATCTTGGCGGTAGAGATCGGGTCCAGCCCGGAGGTCGGCTCGTCCAGAAGGATGACCTCGGATTGCATGGCCAGGGTCCGGGCCACACAAAGCCGTTGCTGCTGGCCGCCGGAAAGTTTCAGGGCCGATTCAAACAGGCGGTCTTTGACTTCATCCCAGAGGATGGCGGCCCGAAGACTCTGTTCCACCCGTTCATCCAGAATCCGCCGATCTCTCACCCCATGCATCCGGGGGCCAAAGGTCAGATTTTCATAAATGGAACGGGGCAGGGGGATCGGTTTGGCAAAGACCATGCCCACCCTGGCCCGAAGGAGATTGACATCAAAATTGGGTAACAGGATGTCGTCCTCTTCCAGGAACACCTGCCCCCGGATTAAAATATTCGGGATCAGGTCGGATAATCGATTTAAAATCCTGAGCAGGGTGCTTTTCCCACTGTTGGAAGGCCCCATGATCCCGGTAATTTGATTCCTGGGGATGGCCAGGGAGATGGACTGGAGACAGGATTCCTGGCCATATAAAACCGTAAGATCTTTGATCTGAATTTTATTGGGGGCCTGGTTGGTCATTAATTATTCCGCAATCTGCCATCGAAATCAGGAGTATTTTTTCATAAAAAACCGCATGGTCAAATAAGCGCTGATATTAATGGTCAAAATAAGCAGGACCAGAATGGCTGCTGTTCCATAAGCCATTGGCATAGAGATCCCTTCACGGGCCAGGATATAAAAATGGACAGCCAGGGTTCGACCGGATTCAAAGATGGATTCCGGAAACCGCAGGGAAGAACCGGCGGTAAAGATAATGACTGCCGTTTCGCCGATGGAACGGGCAATGCTCAGGACGATACCGGTCATGATCCCGGGGAGGGCCGTGGGCAGGACAACGCGGGTGATAGTCCGCCATTTGCCCACTCCGAGAGAAAAAGAAACTTCCCTGAATTCCTGAGGGACGGCCAGGATTGATTCTTCCGATGTTCGAATAATCGTGGGCAGGAGCATGGCCGATAGGGTCAGGCCGCCGGAGAGAAGGCTCCATCCCCAGCCCAAGGCCATGACAAAAATGGCAAATCCGAAAAGACCCAAAATGATGGACGGTATCCCGGCCAGGGACTCGGTCCCGAATCGGATGATCCTGGTAATCAGGCCTTCCTGGGTATATTCGGTAAGATAGATCGCTGTTCCCAGTCCCAGGGGGGTGGCGAAGAAAAGGGCGATCCCGATTAGATAGATGGTACTGACGATGGTGGCCAATATTCCTCCCGAGCGTCCCATATCGACCGGATTGGTGGAAAGAAAGGCCCAGGAAATCTGGGGGAGTCCTTTGATGAAAATGAAAATAATGATGAAAAACAGGATGCCGATGGTTGAACCGGTCAGGACCCAGAGCAGGGTCTTGATGAGTTTTTGGGTTAGGATGGGATTAAGGCGCATTATTTTTTCCGCATCAAAAGATTGGCCAGGATGTTGAGGGCCATGATGAAGATAAACAAGATGATCCCGGCGGCAAAAAGGGCGGTTCGATGATCTCCGGCTGAATAGCCCATCTCCAGGGCGATGGTGCTGGTCAGGGTCCGAACCGGATCCACCAGGGAACTGGGTATCTTCAGGGCATTACCGGCCACCATAATTACGGCCATGGTTTCACCGATGGCCCGGGCCATACCCAGAATGATGGCCGTCACTACCCCGGACCGGGCGGCAGGAAGAAGGACCAGCCGAATGGCCTGCCAATGAGTGGCCCCCATGGCCAGGGCCCCTTCTTTGTATAACAAGGGGACGGCTTGAATAGCATCGATGGAAATACTGGTGATCGTCGGTAAGATCATAATAGCCAGGATGATGGAGGCCGCGAGTAAGGACAACCCCGGTCCACCCAGATATTCGCGGATGAAGGGGACCAGTATAATGACCCCTAAAAATCCAAAGACCACGGAAGGGATCCCGGCCAGCAGTTCGATAGTCGGTTTCAGGAAGACCAACAAGCGGGGCGGGCAAAATTCCGCCAGGGTGATGGCACAGGCCAGGGCCAGGGGCACCCCCAGGATGATGGAGCCGAAGGTCACCGCCAGAGAGGAAATGATCATGGATAAAATCCCGAAGTGACCTTTGGTCGGCGCCCATTTGGCACTGAAGAGGAAGTCTTTTATCCCCGCCTTCAAGATGATGGGAAGCCCTTCCTTAAAAATAAAAACCGTAATCAGCAAAAGAAGCCCTATGGCCGAAAAAGCGAGGAGGGTCAGGAATTTTTCGATGATTTTTTCTTTCATCTTAATGGATTCCCACCAAACCTTCTTTTTCCAGAATTTGCTGACCTTCCCGGCTTAAGACAAAGTCAACAAACTGCCGGGCCAGAGCTGTGGGTTGACCGGGCAGAACGAAGATGAAAGGCCTGGTCAGGGTATATTGATTGTCTTTGATGGTGGTCACACTGGGGGCGATCGAGTTGACGGCCAAGGCCTTTACTTGATGGTTAATAACACCAAAGGAAATATAACCGATGGCCTGGGGGTTATTGGCAATGATTTCCCGGACCGAACCGTTGGAGTCCTGGACCAGGGCCTCATCGGAAATCTCCCCTTTTTTCATAACCAAATTTTCAAAGGCATCCCGGGTGCCGGACCCTTCTTCCCGATTGACAAAATAAATCGGTTTGTCCACCCAGCCCAGGCGGGACCAGGAGCGAATTTTTCCGGAAAAAATTCCCTTCAGTTGTTCAAGGGAAATATCAGTGATTGGATTTTGGTGGTGAACAATAACGGCTATCCCGTCTTTGGCAATGATTATTTTAGTTAAGTCGCTTTCATCAGGATGTAGTTCTCTGGAGGAAGTGCCGATTTGGGCCGCTTTTTCGCGGCAGGCCTTGATCCCGGCGGTCGAGCCCCCGCCTTGGACATTGATAACCAGTTTGGGATTCATATCCATATAGATTTCAGCCAGTTTTTCGGCAAAGGGCTGGATGGACGTGGAACCGGCAATCGTTAACGAGTGAGACCTGGAGGAACCTTTTGAAGAACAGCCTAAAGCCAGTAAAAACACCAATAGGCTAAAGCCAATAAATGACCGTTTGACTCCCATAGAAAAATTACCCTATTATAAAAACCCCGAATTTGGGGCAAAGGTCTTTCTTAGTCCTGGTGCGCCCGGCCCGACTCGAACGGGCGGCCTGCGGATTCGAAGTCCGACGCTCTATCCAACTGAGCTACGGGCGCACGCAAAGTCACCATACTAAAAATTGGTTTCAAATTCAAGAAAATCAATAGGGTAGGAAAAATTAAAGAAATTCAATTTAAATAGGCACTTATTCTTCTTGAAACGGTTTTTAAGGTGTGTTATTTAAAATATCGGGAAAAATTTTTCATCGGGGGGCTTCTTTCATGTTTGTATTCGGGAATCTATTGATTGCAGTAGCAAAAATTCTGGATATTATTTTTACCCTCTATACCTGGATCATCATTGCCCAGGCGATTATCTCCTGGGTCCGTCCCGATCCCTACAACCCCATTGTCAGATTCCTCTATGCAGTGACCGAACCGGTGTTAAGGCCCATTCGTCGTTATCTTCCGGTGTCCTGGGGAGGATTTGATTTTTCACCGCTGATCGTTCTCTTGGCCGTTGTCTTTTTACAGGAATTTCTGATCAAAAGTCTGATTCAATTGGGTTATAGAATGTGAGGAAGTATTACAAAAAACATATAAATTCAATTTATTACCAACCATCTCTCCCCCTATACTTGAAGCTTTCCTCAAAAGGAATCATTCTTAATATCCGGGTTCAGCCCGGGGCCAGAAAAACAACCTGGGCGGGAGTCCACGGCCAGGAACTGAAGCTAATGGTCCAGGCCCCTCCGGTGGAGGGAGCTGCCAATCAAAGTTGTCTTTCCTTCTTAGCCCGCTGGTTTCGAGTGAAGCAGTCCGAGGTCGTACTGCTTAAAGGAGGGAAATCCCGTTCGAAGGTTCTTCTGCTGAAAGGTTTGACTTTGGAAAAATGCCTGTCCCTTATTCCAGGCCAAAATCCAGATCTGCCGGACTGAAGGCGGGGAAATAATCCTCTGCCAATTCCATTTCAAACCATTGTTTCTTGGCCAGGGCACATCGGATATTTAAAGCACAATATTTCAAGCAGATCGGGTCGATCCGATTAAATTGGCTAAAACAATCAAAACGGCCGTGCAATTGTTGGGCGGTAAAGAGCTTCTTCATGTATGCCTCCTTAAAAATCTCGTGGCATAGAGGGATGAACTATTGAACAACACCGGAGAATTCCTTTTAAAAAGCTTTCAAAAAAATGAAGAGTCGAAGCGAAGTATTTAAGGAAAAGGGTTGCGTAAGTATTATATTAGCTTAGGCCGGGGCGTTTGTCCAGATAAAACGAAGATCGGCCGAATTTCGAGGATAAATATGTTATATCTTATTGTTTTTTAAAAATAAAATTCGTATAACCGTTCGTAAATGAGTCTGATCTAGTCCCCAATTTGTCATTCCGGCGAATGCCGGAATCCAGGAAATTTGGAGTGGTTCCCGGCTTTTGCCTGACGATGACTGGACCCCGGCTTTCGCCGGGGTGACGGCTCTATAGACTTTTCAAGTATTTATCATCTGTAGCAAAAAATTTTTTCTTGGCCTTCAATTTCCTCCCCCAGATCGAGCTGTTCTTGGAAAGAGTTAAGAAAGGTTCCTGCCTGCCTTTAAGCCTCCTCATCAAGCCGCCCGAAGCCGGCGACGGTTAAGGGAGTCCACTTGAACCACTTTTGGCTTAAAGTTTTGAAGTTCTTTTTCCTCCATGGCGGCATAAGTGGCAATGATGACAAGATCTCCGACAGCCCCCTTCCGGGCTGCGGCACCGTTTAGACAAATCACGCCCGAGCCTCTGGGTCCTTCCAGGGCATAGGTGGAGAACCGTTCTCCGTTGGCGATATTATAGACATGGATTTGTTCGTAGGAAATTATATCGGCGGCCTCCATCAGGTCCTGATCGATGGTCATACTCCCTTCATACTGGAGATTGCTTTCGGTAATGGTCGCGCGGTGAATCTTCGATTTCATAAGGGTCCTGGTCATTATCCGTTATCCTCCAATAAACAATTATCTATCAGGCGGGTGGCACCAAGCCACACCGCCAAGGCTAATACTCCCTGATCCTTGACAACCGTCAGTTCTTCAAGGGTTCGGGGATGGCAGATCTTGGCGTACTCGATCCGCGTTTCCGGATGCCGGCCGATCAGGCCCACCACCCGGTCCAACAAGACTTCTGTCTTTCGTTCTCCCTTTCGGAAAAGGGTTTGGGCCCCCATCAAAGCCTGGGAAAGGGTTCGGGCCGAGACTCTCTCTTGTGGTGAAAGGTACCGGTTCCGGGAACTCATGGCTAAACCATCGGCTTCTCGAATCGTCGGTCGGCCGATGACTTCGACATCCATATTCAGGTCCGTAACCATTTGTTGAATGACGATTAGCTGTTGAAAATCTTTTTGGCCGAAAATGGCCAGATGAGGTTTGACGATATGAAACAGCTTGCAGACCACAGTGGTGACTCCTCTGAAATGTCCGGGCCTGACAGCCCCGCATAAGTTTTGAGTCACCTGTTCGACAGTCACATAGGTTTGGAAAAACTCCGGATAAAGGGCCTTGGGTTCGGGAGAAAAGATGACATCTACCCCTCTTTTTTCAGTCAGGCGGCCATCCTCCTGTAGATCCCTGGGGTATTTCTCAAAATCTTCTTTCGGCCCGAATTGGATAGGATTGACAAAAATACTGACCACCAGTAGATCGGCTTTTTCCCGGCCATAATCCATAAGAGACAAGTGCCCCTCGTGGAGGGCCCCCATGGTCGGCACCAGGGCAGTCTTCTTCCCTGATCGCCGGGTCTCTTCGGCCACGGCCTGCATTTCAGGGATATCTTTGATAAGTTGCATAAAAAAAGCCCCTGGACTTCCTCCAGAGGCTTAAACTGGTCTTTGTTGGAAGTCTCAGTCCAACCTTTGTCGGATCCAAGCTGCCTTATCCTTGTTTCGTTCAAACTTTTCTCTTTTTATCATCCCTTCCGGCTGTCGTCAAGGGATTTTTTGTTTTTTCATCGATTTTTTTTAAAAACCTTCTTGACATTTCCATCCATCATGTTAAATATAGAAAATAACTTGAAGGCCTAAAGAATCAGGCTTTTTAGAACATAATTTTCTAAAATAATAAGGAGAGGTTATGCCTTGGGTTCCATATCAGTGGTACTGCAAAACCCCCTCGGTGCTTAAAGCCGAGGGGGTTTTTTTTGCCCTTAAAAAGGAAGAACTATGAACTTTTCCCGCCATCACCTGTTGGGGATGAAGGGCCTGACCCAGGAAGAAATCGAAGCCATCCTGACCACAGCCGAATCCTTAAAAGAGATATCCTACCGGGACATTAAAAAAGTCCCCACCCTGCGGGGCAAAACCGTAGTTAATTTTTTTCATGAACCCAGCACCCGGACCCGGACCTCTTTTGAGATAGCCGCCAAACGACTCAGTGCCGATACGGTAAGCCTCTCGGCCAATACCAGCTCATTGGTCAAGGGTGAGACCCTGGTGGATACGGCCCGTAATTTAGAGGCTATGAACCCCGATGTCATCGTTATCCGCCATTCCATGGCCGGGGCACCTCATTTACTTTCCCGGTCGATAAAATCGTCGGTTATTAATGCCGGGGACGGCATGCACGAACACCCCACGCAAGCCCTTCTGGACCTTCTGACCATTCGCGAAAAAAAAGGCCGTATCGAGGGATTACAGGTAGCCATTATCGGAGATATCGCCCACAGCCGGGTGGCCCGATCCAATATCATCGGTCTTAAAACCATGGGGGCCCAGGTTATGGTGGCCGGTCCCCCAACAATGATCCCCCCTTTCATCGAGTCGCTGGGGGTCGGGGTTACTTATCATCTCCAAGAGGCCGTGGCCTGGGCTGATGTGATCATGATGCTACGGGTCCAGATGGAAAGACAACAGCAGATGCTCTTTCCCTGTATTCGCGAATACTCCCGCTTCTTCGGTTTAAGTCTGGAGATGATGACCAAGGCCAAACGGGATGTCATCATAATGCATCCCGGCCCCATCAACCGGGGGGTGGAAATCCATCCTGAAGTGGCCGACGGACCTTATTCCGTGATCCTGGACCAGGTGACCAATGGGGTGGCCATCCGCATGGCCCTTCTCTATTTGCTTTTAGGAGGTAAACGAAGTGAAATGGCTGATTAGAGGGGGCCGGGTCATCGACTCACAAAACCAGGTGGACGACCTGATGGATATTTATATTCATCAGGGAAAGATTGTCGATATGCTGCCCGTTCCCCTTAAGAGGACTTCAAAATCCTTTTCCGACTATCGGGTTATTCCGGCTGAAGGGATGATGGTTACCCCCGGATTGATCGACATGCATACCCATTTAAGGGAACCGGGTTTTGAATATAAAGAAACCATCCTGACCGGTACCCGGGCGGCAGTGGCCGGAGGGTTCGCGGCGGTGGCCTGTATGGCCAACACCGTTCCGGTCAACGACAACCAGTCGGTCACGGAGTATATCCTGAATAAGGCCAGAGAAGCCCGGCTGGCCCGGGTCTTTCCTGTTGGGGCCGTCAGTGCCGGGCTGAAAGGGGAGACTTTGGCCGAATACGGAGAACTGAAAATGGCCGGGGTTGTGGCCCTGTCGGATGACGGAAATCCGGTCATGAGCAGTCAGATGATGCGCCGGGCCATGGAATATGCCCAGGCCTTTGCCCTGCCCATTATCTCTCACTGCGAAGACCTGTCCTTAAGCCGGCCCGGGGTCATGAATGAAGGCCCCACTTCCACCCGGCTGGGACTTCACGGTATCCCATCCGTGGCCGAGGAGGTCATGGTCTACCGGGATATTCAGCTCTGTCAAATGACGGAAACTCCTTTGCACATCGCCCATGTCAGTACGGCCGGATCGGTCCAGCTGATTCGCGAAGCCAAGAAAAAAGGGCTTCCCGTTTCGGCCGAAACCGCCCCCCATTATTTTTCGCTGACCGAAGAGGCCGTTATCGGTTTTGATACTCTGGCCAAGATGAATCCCCCGTTAAGGACTAAGGATGACCTGCTGGCTATTCAAAGGGGGCTTAAAGACGGCACCATCGAGGTCATCGCCTCCGACCATGCCCCGCAAAGTCCTTTGGAAAAAGAAGTGGAATTTGACCTGGCGGCCATGGGGATCATCGGTCTGGAAACCACCCTTCCCCTGACCCTCGACCTGGTTCACCGGGGGATATTAACCCTCCCTCAGGCCATTGGCAAGTTGACTCAGGGACCGGCGCGGATTTTAAAATTGGATGGTTTTGGCCGGCTGGAGCGTTCCGGTCCGGCCCACCTGACCATTATCGACCCTGATCTGGTGTTTCAGGTGGATATCCGTTCCTTTATTTCCAAGAGTAAAAATTCCCCTTTCCATGGCTGGGAGTTGAAAGGCAAGGCCGTGCTGACCATGGTTGACGGCCGGATTGTTTTTAATCAAATGACTCCGATCGCGGAACTATGACCCCATCTATCCTTATCGTTGATGACGAACAAAGCCTGCGGGAAATGCTGGAGATTCTCCTCTCCCGGGAAGGATATAACGTGGTCACGGCCGCCAGTGGCCCTGAGGCCCTGGAGTTGTTTCAAAAAAACCTTTTTCAGGTTGTGCTGACCGACATTCGCATGCGTCCCATGGACGGGCTTACCCTGTTGAAGGAAATCAAGGCCCTCCGCCCTCAAACAGAAGTCATCATGATGTCAGCCTATGCCGATCAGGAAACCGCTATTGAAGCCATGAACGAAGGGGCCTACGACTTCTTCCCCAAACCCTTTAACAATAAAGAATTGAAACAGGTCATTAAAGATACCCTGGCCAAGGCCGAAGGAGAACCCTCTCCCACGCTTGAAAAAGCCCCCTTTCTTTCCCCTGGTTCCAGACCGATTATAGGTGAAAGCCCGCAAATGAAAAAGGTTTTTGACCTGATCTTAAAGGCCGGTCAGGTGATCAGCAATGTATTGATTACCGGGGAGTCCGGCACAGGAAAAGAATTGGTGGCCCAAGCCATTCATGAAAACAGCCTTCGAAAAAATCAGCCCTTTGTAACCATTTCCTGCGCCGGGCTGCCGGAAACCTTAATTGAAAGCGAACTGTTCGGTTATCGAAAGGGGGCCTTCACCGGGGCCGTAATGGACAAGGTCGGTTATGTGGAAACGGCCAACAAAGGAACTCTTTTTCTGGATGAAATCGGTGAACTTTCTGCGAATATGCAGGTGAAACTGTTAAGGCTTATTCAGGAAAAAAAATATGTTCCCATTGGAGAAACCAGAGAGCGATCGGTTGATGTCCGGTTTATCCTGGCCACCAATAAAGATTTGGAGCAGGAAATTATAGAAGGCCGCTTCCGCTATGATCTTTTTTATCGAATCAATGTCATTTCCATTCCTATTCCTCCCTTGCGGGAAAGGCCGGAGGATATCCCCTTGCTGGCCAACTTTTTTTTGGAAAAATATTCCAAGACCGTAGGGAAACAGATTCGAAAAATTTCTTCCTATGCCCTCAAAATTCTTTCCGAGTACCACTTCCCCGGAAACGTGCGGGAGTTGGAAAATATCATCGAACGGTCGGTGGCCATGGAGCGTTCGACCATTATCCTTCCTGAAAGCCTGGTCCTGGCCCAGTATAAGGGGCAGGTCTCCGCCGGAAAAGCCGCTTTCCCTATGAGCCTTCCGTCGGAAGGATTGGATCTGGATCAAACCTTGGACACCCTGGAGAAGACCCTGATCCTTCAGGCTCTGCAAAAGACCCAGGGAAATAAACAACGAACCGCCGCTTTATTGAAGATCAACCTGCGATCTTTGCGGTATCGGCTGTTGAAGCATGGGATGGAGGCGGAATAAAAAGAGGTTCAAGGTTCAAGGTTTAAAGGTTGCTGGTTTGTTGGGAAATCCAGCAAGAAAGACATTCTGAACTTTTAAAAATGTTTACTGTTGAATACCTTCTCCCTTTTTGCTATCAAAGGCTTATTGCTCTCAACGACGGTCCTAATAAATAAAAGGCAGTTCCCCCAAGCCTTGAACTTTGAACGTTGAACATTAAGCTGTTTTCCTTTAACTCTTGATGAAAAAAAAACAAAGCACCATCTTAATCATTATCATGGTAGCCCTGGCCTTCGGGGCCGGTTTGTTGTGGCGGTGGGTCCAGGGGACCCCTTATTATGCCCTGTATCAAATCGGGGCCGGGTTGAAAAACAGGGACCTGAATACATTCCTGACCTATGTCGACGTGGAATCGATCCTGAATCAGCAGGCCTCAGAATCGATTTCCAGCTTACTGACTTCTCTGACGGCCTCCGGTCCCGTAGGCAAAATCGCCGGTCCCCTGGGGGAAATCAAAATCAAAATATCTCCGGAAGCCAATAAAGGCCTGAGCAACCTGGCCATCCGGCAACTCCAAACTTATCTCGAAAATCCGAAAAATCCTACCTTGCCCTCATCCTTCCTGCTCCTTACCCTGGCGCAGTTTAATGTAAAACAGGATTATACCCTGGTGACATTGAAAAAGGACAAGGATCAGTTGAGGATGGGAATGCAAAAGCAGGAGGGCATTTGGAGGGTGAAGGAACTTAATCCGGAGGACACCCAAAGACTCATCAAGACCTATCTTCTACCTTCTCAGAATTAGACCTAACTCCATTTTAGAAATCGATCGACAGAGGTTAATTTGACCGAGTTGGCCCAACATCGAAGGGGGCTGTTGGTGCGTTCCGATCTACCCGGAGGCAGGGATCTCAACGGGGAGCCAGGTTTTTTTAGTATACCGGTGGTAGAGGAGCCCGCATTGAACAAACTGGGAGATATTCATGCACCACCAAACCGAAACTGCCCCAAAACCGAAGACGACGACAAACAGGTATACCAGCGGTAAGCGGATAAGCCAGACGCTCAGGGCGACACGGATCATGACGCTCCGGGTGTCACCGGCACCGCTAATCCCGCCTCCAAGGATAATGCCCAAGGCCATAAAGGGCTCACTGATCATGGAAATGTAGATATAGCGCACACTCTCACGAACGACAAGGGGGTTATTGGAGAGTGACGAGGCGATCCACCGGGCATTGACAATGACCAATAAGACCATGAAGGTGACCACAGCGACTCCGATCAAGGCCGTTATCATTCCGCTTCGATAAGCCTCTTCCTGCTCCTTCCCGCCCAGCAGGTTTCCTACGATTACGGCGTTGGCCATATTGAAGGCGAAGGCCGGCAGATAGATGACCGATTCGATCCGAAGACCGGCGGTCAGGGCCGCCAGGATCTCAACCCTGTTTTCCGGTAACTCGCTGATGATCAGGAAAAGGATTATGCTTCCGGCCTGCCACAGGATCTGGACAGCGGCCATGGGCCATCCGATAACGGCCACTTTCTTGATCAAAGCTTTGGAAAAGGTCAGAGACTTGATCATTAATTTTTTTACACGGGACAGATTGATTAAAAAACCCACGAAGGAGGCCGTGGCCGTAGCCAGGGCAATTCCCTTGAAACCCAATGGGGTGGCGAAAACATAAAAGAAATTGAGCCCGACATTGAGAACGCAAACGACGGCCATGGTTTTTAAAGAGGCCCGGATCAGGTTGCAGGATCTCAGGATCCCGTTGCTGTTGATGACGATATATTGAAATAAAAGACCCCCTGAATAAATCTGAATCAAGGGGATGGTAAAGGGCTTGACCTGGGCCGGGATGTTAAGGAAATTGATCAATAGCGGGGTGAAGACGATGCCGATAAAGGCGAAAATGATCCCTGCCCCCGCCGTTGCCGAAAGAGAGGAGAAGATGGCGGCGGTCAGTTGATCATTATCCTCGGAAGTGAAAAGCTGAGAGACCACCGACACCGTTCCCACCGTAAGGGCATTGGCCACTACGATGAAGATAAAATAAAACTGGATGACGAAGCCATAGGCCGCCTGAATGTCTTTTCCCAGCCGGCCGGCGACAAAGACATCGGTAAGACCGATGATGGCTTCAAAAACCATGATAAGGGTCATCGGCCAGGCCAGTTTCCAGCTTCGTGCGGCAAAACATTTTATATTATCGCTGTTACACTTTTCCAGCATGTCCGGTTCCTTCCACCCTTTTCCTGCTTCTTGTTTATTTTTTGAAGATATAAAAAGTCCCGGTGGCCGTGGCGACCAGCTGGGCCTCCTGGTCTTTGACGCTCGATTCCAAAAAGGCGATATTCTTTCTTTTGTAGATCACCCTGGTGTCGCAAACCAGTCTGCCTGAACGCACGGATTTCAAATAATTGATTTTGATTTCAATGGTCGAACAGCGCTCATCTTCCTCCAGTAAGGTGGAAAGCGCCCCGCCCATTCCGGTGTCGGCCATGGAGTAGACCACCCCGCCGTGCAGCGTATCATAAGGATTTAAAAGTGAGCCGGTTATTTTAAGCTCCCCGCGACAGAAGCCTTTTTCCATTTTGATGAATTTAAGCCCGATTAATTCTAAGAAGCGCTTGGCCGGTTTTGAAGTTCTTGGGATTTTTTCTGGCATGCTGTCAACCTTCCTCTTCTGGGGGCTTCGTCAAAAGAAAATCTTAATTTCATTATTCTATTTAATTTTTCTGAAAAAACAAGAAATTCTCTCCACACTCTTCAATTCCAGAATTGAGCAACCCGCCAAGATTACAAAACGAAAAGTCAGGTTTTTTTACAACCGGATAAGTATCCCATCCGAGACCTTTGAAAAATGTTCAGTTTTGTTCAAGGTAAAGGAAGAGGAAAATTATAACCACAGGAATACATTTTAGTATTTTGAGGATTAAACTTTGAGTTTGACCCAGAGATTGAGCAAAAGGGGGCGTTTTTCAAAGGTCTCCATCCGACCATTAAATTCCCGTCATTGGTTAGCACAAAATACACGCTTTCTTCCCGGAAAATATGGTCTTCACTGTATTTACTTCTCAGGTCGCCTTAGATAGTCTAAAAAAATACTAAACAGGATCGCCGGAGGCGGTCCGTTAATCTGAAAGGAGAAACGACAATGGCATATGGAATCGTGCATTATTTTCAGGGGGGTACGAAAGAGCAGTACGAGGCGTCAATAGCGGCGGTGCATCCTAGCAGAGACATCCTGCCGAAGGGCCAGATCTTCCACGCGGCCGGCCCTTCGGCTGGCGGCTGGACGATCATTGCGGTCCACGACTCCAGGGGGAGCTGGGAGCAGTTCCGGGACGGCATCCTGATGCCTCAAATGCAAAAAGGCATCGAAGGCGGTTTCACCACGCCACCGCAGGAAACGGCCTTCGAGGTCTACCACCTGAAACCGTAACCGGCTGTTCATGATCGTTCATATTTCCTCGGATGCTCATATAACATTCGTAAACCATGGACACCGTGAATCGATATTGCGGCTGATTTTGACATTAGAGGCCCGGAGTGAACGATGAAACGGACTAAGACATTCTCTTGGAAGGGTCTGGTCTTGGCTCCTTTGCCCGTCCCTCTTATCTTCAGCGCCCTGTTCGAGATTTCGATTCCAGACAGAAGTCCGATTCTGTCATTCTTGTTCTTTTTCGCCATGAGCAGTGTTCTGTCCTATGGCACGATATTCTTCCTTTTGCCCTGCCTGTCCCTGGTTTCCAGATTCACCCCGCCGACGGCTCTCCTGACCTGCCACCTGGGAACGGTGCTGGGGGGCGTAGTGTACCTCCCCATCATCTGGCAGTCGTACCTCGCCGGTGGGGACAATTCGGGACCGCCGCCAAACTCCTTTGGAGAATATCTCCGGCAACACTTGTTTGAGGGGGCGATCTACGGCTTTATTGTGGCCGGGCTTATAACGGCGATGCTGTATTGGTTTCTCCTCAATCAACCCTCTCGGAGAAAAGATCAGCCACAGTATGAAGATGTTTGACAGGCCCAGAAGGATGAATTAATAAGTTAATTAAGGGCGTCTCGCTCCAATTAAAGACGATTAGATAAAAAGGTTTGAAAACACCGCAGGGGTGAAATAGTGGGGGTGATAAAATTGGAAAAGGAAAGTCTGTCGAGAAAGATTAACTTTTTGAGACCCCTCTGGTGGCTTATTCACCTGGTCGGGATCTCAACAATTTACACCATTGGGCACTTATTGTGGAGGTAATATGATTCAGCATTTCATGTTATTCAAACCGGGATGGTGGATTCTCCATATAGTCGCAGTTGGTTTTACTCTCTATCTCGGACATATGGTCAAATTTTTTTAGGGGGGTGGAGGATATGACCAGAAGAGCACTGCTTTTCGCCCTTTTCCTGCTGGCCCTGGGGGGATTCCTGCTTCACTACCGGATCCACCCTTTCTGGGTGGCCGATAAACTGGACCCCGGTACGTTTCACTTCAAGGGGACCTTTTTTCTGGCCAACCTGTTCCCTTTGATTGATGTGGTGTTGGTAACGATTCTTTTCCTGTCCAGAAAAACGGCCCTGTACGGGTATCTGCTCAACGGTCTCCTGGTTATCTATGGGACCATTTTCATGGCCCATTTCTCCATGGCCAGTTTTATGGCTCAGTCGATTCCTCCAAGCCAATGGATCATGAAATCCCTGCTGCCTGATATCGGTATAGCTTGGGCCGATTTTTTTGTGGGCAAAGCCCTCTATGATTTCTATTTGGGTAGGAAATAAAGCAGGACCAACGCTGCCGCGAGAGTTGAGGCATTCTTATTTCATCGAGTCCAGCAACTTTGAAAGCAGGTCGGTCTTGCTGTATCCGTCTTGAGGCTGAACCTTGCCCTCGTCCGCAAAGCCGGGGGAAAAGGTATCCTTCTGGGCGAGCAAGGCCTTGACGTTGTCGGCCTCGATAAAACGCGACAGCCGGTTGAAGGTATGAATACCCATATTGCGGCCTTCATGGTGGGCAAGGATGAAGAGCCGTTCTCTGGCCCGGGTAACCGCCACGTAAAGGAGCCTGTGCTCTTCTTCCATCTCTTCATCGTCATGGGTGGTGTAGCTTGAAGGCAGCACCCCGTCAATCGCGCCGATAAGAAAAACATTCCGCCACTCCAAACCCTTGGCCGAATGAATAGTAGAGAGGATAAGCGGCCGTTCCCAGATGGTGTCATGGAAATCCTTCACGCCTCGTTCCGGCGGTTCGATGGCCAGGTCGACGAGCAAATCCCGCACCGAGCCGTATCTCCCGGATATTTGGGCCACCGCTTCCAGATCGTTTTTTCGCAAACGCCAATCGAGATCGAATTCTTCTCTCAGGATCGGATCATAATAATCAGTAACAGCCTGGCACAAGACCCCGGGTTCACTTGGGGCCTTTACGAGCAGTTGGGCAAGACGGGTCAAGCCTTCGGAGGATTTACCGCCCGCGCTGTATTTTTGCAGGACGTTTTCAACTATGCTGCCCAGGGTCTCATAGGCCGCGATTTCGTTCAGCAGTCTCTCGACGGTCCTGGGGCCGATGCCGCTGATAAGGAGAAGGACGCGGCTCCAGGCCAGTTCATCCAAAGGGTTGATGAAGAGCTTCAGATGGGCGATAAGGTCTTTTACGTGAGCGGTCTCATAAAATTTGAGCCCTCCGTGAACGGCGAAGGGGATATTCCTTTTGCTCAATTCGGCCTGGAGGGGGATGGTGATGTAAGCGGAGCGGAAGAGAATGCACTGATGGCTCAGTTCCATCCCCTGATCGTAGAACTCTTTCACCCGGTCCGCGACCCAACCGGCCTCTTCATAGGCGTCTTTGGAGTAGATGAGCGACGGTTTTTCACCATGCTCTTTTTTCACCGCCTTGAGGCACTTCTGATATTTATTCTCCATGTTGTCCAGCACCGCGTTTCCGACATCGAGAATGGCCTGGGTGCTTCTGTAATTCGTTTCAAGTTTGATGATCCGGCAGCCGGCAAATCGTTGGGGGAAGGACATGATATTCTCGTGGGAACTACCCCGGAAGGAGTATATCGACTGGGCGTCATCGCCGACAACCAAGATATTTTGGTGGGCCTCGGCCAGGTGGTAGGCGATATCCCCCTGTAAGGCGTTGGTGTCCTGAAACTCGTCAATCATGACATAACGGTATCTGGCCGCAATTTGGCAGCGGACCCGCTCATCATCGAGGAGGAGTTTGAAGTAGAGGAGGAGATCATCATAGTCCAGACATTGGGAGGTGATCTTATATTCCGTATATTTATCCCGGAGCGTCTTGATTTCCTCTTCGTACGGAAGGAAGGGGATGTAGTACTTCTCCAGCACCTGCCGGATGGGCATCCCCTTATTGAGGGCCATGCCGAGGATCTTTCTCAGCATATCTTTTCGGGGGCGTCGCTTTTTCTTCTCATAAAATCCGAGTCGGACGGCGCAGCGATGGATGGCTTCTTCGGCATCGGCCTCGTCGTAGATGGTAAAATCTTTGGACATACTGAAATACTGGCTATAGATGCGCAGCATCTTGTTGGCGAAGGAGTGGAAAGTTCCCCCTTCGACGCCTTCGCACCTGGGGTCGTGGCGGGCGGCCCTCGATATCATCTCCCGGGCGCTGCGCCTGGTGAAAGTGAGGAGCAGAATCGAGGTCGGCGAAACTCCGCTCTCGATGAGGTAGCGAACACGGAATTCGATGACCCGTGTTTTGCCGCTTCCGGCCCCGGCAATAACGAGCAAAGGACCATCGACGGTGGTAACGGCTTCGTACTGCTTTTCGTTGAGCTGTTCTCTGATGTCCTGGGTCATGTATGGCTGTATTCCTGATAGGCACTGCCTTAAATTCATTTTAAAAAGAAAAACAATTTCCTTTTTTGCCGCAGACAAGGCAAACAAAGACAGACGGAAGAATAGGCACTGATTGATGACCTGTCAATCAGTACCCGGCCGGCCTTTTCGGCCAATCAGGTTTTCCCCGGCAAAGATCTGCCCTGTAGTGTATTTATACGGGTCCGCTGGGGAAAAGGTCTGAAGTTGTCTGTGTGGGTCATAGTAAGAAAAGATTGAATATTCATTTCTGGTATTGAAAGTATCCCCCTTTTCTAATATTTGTCAAGGTTTTCACTTGTCGAGAAATATTTTGACAAATTAAGAGGTTATAGTAATCTTATTATATCCATTTAGCCTTTCGAGATTCAAGATATTCTTTAGACAGGTATGAATGACCGATTCATAGACAAATTCGACGTAATCCTGCTGGACATGGGCAACACCTTTATGTTCGACGTGGACCGGTTCGGGGAAGATGAGGACTATCATTCGACCTACCGGGATCTGGGGGGCAGAATTCTGACTCCGGAGGAGGTGCGCGCCCCAATTACCGAGGTCCTTGACCGAATGCTGATCGCGGCACGGGACCCGGCTCGCGTTGACGATTTCGGAGATGTTCGCCGATTCCTACTGGAATCCGGGGCAGCCTCTAAACTTCCGCCTCAGGAATTAGACCTCATTGTGGCTGTGTTTTCCAGACACGAACTCGGTTCTATCCCCAAAGGTCATGCCGATGTCCTTCACCGACTCAGGAGTTCGCATTCCCTGGGCCTGGTGTCCAATGTCTGGTCGCCGAGTCCTGTTTTCGAATCCGCGCTGGAAAGTGCCGGTGTCCGCGACCTGTTCGCGGTCCGGGTCTGGTCCTCGGATCATCTCTCGATCAAGCCTTCGGCGCGGTTGTTTCGCATAGCTCTGGACGCCTTCGCCGTCGACCCGGCCCGTGTCGTCTACGTGGGAGACAACCCCAAGAGAGACATAGCCGGAGCGAAAGTCATGGGAATGGCTGCGGTGTGGATTGAAAATAAGACGAGGCCCCTCACTCCGGAGATCCCCGAGCCGGATTACATTGTCTCTGATTTGACCCAGTTGGTAGAGACCGGCTTTTGAGAAAAGGGAGTCCTGGCCCATCGAGTATGATTAATATAGTTGGCGCCGTTGTCATTGTTTTGGGTATCGCCTTGATGTCAAATTGAATTTTCGGGGCCTATCGTCTTGACATTGGCGATTAGCGACCTTATGTTTTTCTATGGAAAAATTATAGATAACTAACTGGTTATATAAAAGTTATCTGTTTCCTTAGCTTTTTTAAATTTAAGAAATTCTTTTCATAAGTCTAACTTGGCACAACTTATCAAGTTTAATTTAATCTGACGAACGTGTAAAAATCACTCAAGGGAGGAAATGATGAAACTAACCAGTCGGTTTATTCTTTTTCTTTGTCTCTTGGCCGTCTTGCTTGTGGGGGGATGCGTAATCGGACCCCCATATCATCAGGTACCACCAGATCACACCATCCCCGGGCCGGGAGGGACGAATGACCATGGTGACAGGAATGTCGTTTTGAAAACGCCATAATTCGGTTTCCGTTGTACTTTTTTTCGTGGAAAACGGAGATGCCTGACCGAAATGGGGTCGGGCCTCTAAGTCGGGCCTAAAAAGAAGATTTAGGCTAAGAATAAACCTATTGCCGGGACGTTAAAGAGGAATAATCACGGACTCGTCGTGGCCCGACCCCAGGCATCGATGACTTATATCATTCTGTTGCGAGGCGTCGCGCCTACCGGTAAGAACAAAGTCGCCAGGGGGCCATTGCGCACTGCGCTGGAGAAAGCCGGACTCAAGAATGTACGAACCTGCATTCAAAGTGGAAACGTTGTTGCTACATCCATCTTAGGCCGGTCCGAGCTGTAAAAGCTGGTGCATGACTTAATCAAAGAGTGTTTTAGCGCCGATATCACGATTATCGGTAGAACGGTGCCTCAGTTTGGTAACATTCTCCTTCGTAACCCCTTTAGAAATGCCGATCCCGCGAAACTCTATTTCACGCTTCTGGCCGCCAAACCTGAAAATCGCCTGATCAGCGAGTTCCTTGCTCCAGGATATTCACCGGACCAGGTGGAGATAATCGGGGACTGGTGTGCGTGCTCTGCGCCACCAGATAAAGCGACCTGAAGGCCAACAACAATTTCATCGAACGAAAGCTCAAAGTGGCGGCGACGCCCCGTGTCTACAATACCATCACCAAGCTTATTGAATTGGTGGGGAATAATAATCCCGCGCTGCTCGAAGGTGCCGTTTATCCGGACTGAGCGAACAGGGGCGGTTTTCATCCTTGACCCCTGATCCCTTCTCATCTTATAATCCGTCCCAACCAAGCCTATCTTTTTTATTCAAGGAGAACCGATATGAAAAAAATCAATACTGTACTAGGTTCCATTTCAGCGGAAGATTTGGGGTTGACGCTCATCCATGAGCATATTGTGGCCGGCTTTCCCGGCTGGGAGTGTGACCCTTTGTCCAGACCGTACAATAGGGAGAAGATGGTCCAGTTAGCCCTGCGTTCCCTGGAACCGGTGAAGGCCTACGGCCTGAAGGCGATGGTCGATGCCACACCGGCGGACTTATACCGGGATGTGGAGATCATGAAAGCTGTCTCCGAACAATTACAAATTCACATCGTCTGCTCCACCGGCCGGTATACCGAAGATATGGGCCAATGGACTTACCTGAAACAGCGGAGTCGAAGCGGGGTCGGTAATATGCGTGATGAGTTGTATGACGGGATGATGCAGGAAATAACACAGGGCGTCGGAAAGTCAGGGGTGAAGCCCGGGGTGATCAAGGTGGCCACAGGCCTGAATAAAATCTCGACGATAGAAGAGGCCGTCTTGCGGGCAGCGGCCCGGGCCGCCAAGGAAACCGGACTTCCGATAATCACCCATACCGAAGCCGGGACCATGGGGCCCGAGCAGGCGGCCCTGCTGATCAGTGAAGGCGTGGATCCGGAGCGCATCATGATCGGCCACATGTGCGGGAACCCTTCCTTGCAATATCAGATGAGTGTATTGGACCAGGGCGTCAATATCGCCTTTGACCGGTTCGGGATAGAAATGTTTTTACCGGATAAAGTCAGGACCGCCGTGCTGGTCGGCCTTCTGGGGACCGGGTATGGGAAACGCATCATGCTCTCCCATGATTTTATCGGCTGCTCATCCGGACGGGGAGGTAAAATGCCTGATGCGGGACGCCGAAATGTAGCCAACTGGTCTTTTAGCCATATTTTCCGTGACATCATCCCGGCCCTTAAACAGGCCGGGGTCAGCGATGAGCAAATAAGAACGATGATGGTCGACAATCCCAAGCGCCTGTTGAGTCAGTAGGATCAAAAGGCCGGCACCTTCATTGCCAAAAGCCGGAAGTATGGGTGGCGGTTGTGGACCATAACCTGTGAGCGGAGTCCGAAAGATGAGCCAATGATCAAACAATCGGTGTTGTTGATTCTTGTTTTGCTGTTTGCGGCCTTTCCTGCGGGGGCGGAGACGGAACCCACGGAGGGAGGGATAATTCGAAAAATCGAGATCAAGGGAAACCGGGTGCGGGAAAGCGTGATACGGAAGGAGCTGACCTTCACCGAGGGGGACCGAATCAGCGAGGCGGCGATCGAGAAATCGAAGGAGAACCTGTATAAGCTGGGGTTGTTCAAAACCCTGGAGATCGCGCAGGTATGGGACGAGACGCTGGACGGCGTGGTAGTAACGATCAATGCCAATGACGGCTGGCATGTGCTCCCCTGGCCGATGGTCGGCAGTCGCGGAGGCAATACCTTCGCCGCCCTGATGGTGACGGAGAAGAACCTGTTGAAATGGGGGGAGGGGATCACCCTCTGGGGTATGTCCGACCAGGAAAGCTGGTCGGCCATCGGAAGTGTCTACCTGCCGAATCTTTATATGATCGGCGGAATAATGCAGACGGATCGAACCGAGTACCTCTATGTGGACGGCGCCTACAATACCAAGGATTTCGACAGTCAATGGGGGAATGAAAAACCTGAGGATTTCGGGGCGATTGCTGATAAGTACCGGAAAAAAATCAAATCGTCTTTCATAGGAGGTGGTATTCCCCCCTTGAGGGACTGGAAGATGTACGCGGGCTTGGTATCGACCAAGGCGGACTACGGTTCTCGACTCCAGTCAAAGCCGGGTGACTCGGGGCAACTGAATTCGGTGATATTCTCGGTTGGTTACGGAAGAGCGGTCCGGACCTTGGGCGGCTACGATAGCGGGGCCGGCGGGTTCGGACGGATTTTTGGAATGGGGATGGCGGGGGTGGAAGAGAGTTTGAAACCGCTTCCCAACCTGGAAACAACCTGGGGAGTTTTAATGACGGTTGAACGCGGAGATGAACTGTTAGGATCGGATGTTAATTTTACGAAAGTCACGGGCCTATTAAAACACACCACGCTTTTCCGTAACCGCAGCTATTTCGAAGCTTCGATGAGCGGTGGAGTTGGATATGATCTCCCGGAGAGCCGGCGGTTTGTGACCAACCGGTTGAACGGGTTGAAAGGGTTCTATGCGCGCGAATATCGGGGAGAGTCGATTGCGGTTGCCACTGCCGAATATTCGCATCCGCTTTTCCAAAACCGGGTGGGGGGGCTGATCGGAAGGAGTTATCTGGACCTGGCCGTTTGCCGGCAGGACGATAAACAATTTGAACGGCAAGGAGTGGGCCTGGAGGTGTCCTACAAGTTTTGGCGCTTCCCTTTGCCGCTGGGGCTGGGAATCACTTACAGCTTCGATGACCGGAACTTGCAGTACACGCTGGCCATGGGAGGAATGTTCTGAGACCGCTAACAGCGGCCATAGGTAAGAAAATTCTGAGGGCGAGGAACCCATCTTCACTACAGTTTCTTCGATTGAGGTCTTATGATACAGAAAGGAGTCGATTTAAGATCCGATAAATCGGCCACTCCAAGGAAGTTTAACCGGAATGAAGAAAGTCCGGAATGGGTCAAAAATCTTCCCCGCTACGACAATCCCAATCTGTGGCTGGCGATTGAACAACTGGTCGGGACGTTATTACCCCACTTTTTACTGCTCTCGCTGATGTTCGTGTCCATCAGGCCGGGCGTCTCCTACCGGGCCACCTTCTTGCTGGCGTTAATGGCCGTTCCTTTCTATATGCGGATTTTTATCTTTTTCCACGATTGCGGCCATGGTTCCTTTTTCATGAACAGGAAGGCCAATACCATCCTGGCCTATGTTTGCGGCATACTCACCTTCATGAGGGGCGCTTCTTTTTACAAGCTCCCTCCCATCCTTCAATGGGCCACCGGAAACATCGGATTCCATTACGCCCATCACGTGAGTCCCCGTATCCCCAACTACAACCTCCCCAAGTGCTTCACAGAGACAAGGGAATTGCACATAAGGGGGGTTACCCTCCGTAGAAGCCTGGATGCCCTTTTCCTGAGTCTCTGGGATGAAGACAAGAAAAATCCGGTAGGTTTTAGGGATATCAAAGAGCTGAAGAGGAAGTAGAGTAGGGCAGATGCGGAATAAACTACGTCAAATGAAAAGATAAAGGATTTGCCCAAACCAGGCAAAAATAGAAGTTGTTGTTTTGAAGCGCCTGACATATAAAACTAAGATGAATGCCGGAACCTGCTTTGGGATATGAAACCTTGGGAAAGAACAAACTGACCGATCGAAAGAAAAGAGCAATGGCGACCGCCCGGAAAATCAATAGGACGGCTCTAAGACTTTAAAATAGTGAAGTCCTTGGTTGAAGAGGCCCAGGCCGGGGGCTAATGCGCAAGGATTTCAGTAGTGAGGAGATCGCGCGGATGATCTTCGCTGTGTCAGCGGCATAACCCATGACTGGTGTCTGGTCAACGGCGGATTCGACCTTGTCTCCGAAGGAGAAAAGGTCTTCGGCGTTCTGCTGAGGGGATTGGGTCCCGAATCTCCCTCGAAACCCATTAAAGGCCCCTCATCATCATAACAGCCCGCCAATTTTTTTGCCGGATTAATTTTAATTGAATCGCGACTCTTATCATTACCCCCCCCCTTTTAATATTAATACAAATTGCTCAAATCGACCCAAAAAAAATCTTGACAGG
The DNA here is from genome assembly GCA_963790475.1 of uncultured delta proteobacterium. GTDB lineage: Bacteria > Desulfobacterota > RBG-13-43-22 > RBG-13-43-22 > RBG-13-43-22 > RBG-13-43-22. Next base: position 178,046 of record CAWBOS010000010.1, read on the forward strand.
CCCTCTTCACTAATATATAAAACGATCAAATAATGACCTAAGTCAATGACTATAGTCATTAATGAATGGAATTTGAACTGCTGGCGCCTCCTGCAGGTAAGAAATACCTTAATAAATTCAAGAAAGAGTCAAGGGAAGGCCCCTATAATCAGGGAACGGGGAAATGAACGACACACAACCGGCTTCAAGGGAGTACTCGATATCCAAGGGACAGCGGACCCCTGGCATAGCCTGGAGGAAGAAAATGTTCTCAAAACTCGACCAGGAAGATGCGAGTGTTTTATCACGGCTCATACAGCATCTTGAGGATGCGGCGACGACATTCGTGGGATATCCATGCAACGGACGATTCGACTACTCCGAACTGTTCCCATTTCTCTCCCACACTGTCAACAATCTCGGGGATCCTTTCGTCCCAAGCAATTACCGGATTAACACGAGAGAGATTGAATGTGAGGTGGTGAGGTTCTTCGCCGAGCTGTTCCACGCCCCCCTTCAAGACTACTGGGGCTATGTTACCAATGGGGGCACCGAAGGGAACATGTATGGCCTCTTCCTCGCTCGTGAAACCCTGCCCCAAGGTATGGTTTATTACTCGGAAGACACCCACTACAGCGTCGCAAAGATCCTCCGCGTGCTGAATGCGCGCAGTATTATGCTCCGCTCGACAAACAATGGCGAGATGGACTATGACGATTTACGCGAGACTCTCCGAATATATAGGGACATCCCCCCAATTATTTTCGCCAACATAGGTACGACCATGAAAGGTGCGGTGGATGACCTTGGACAGATAAACGAGATCCTTAAATCTCTGGCGATACCACGGTATTACATCCATTGCGACGCCGCTCTCAGTGGCATGATTCTCCCTTTTGCCGAGAATTCGCGCCCATTCGATTTCAATTGTGAGGTCGACAGCATTTCCGTCAGCGGACACAAGTTGATCGGCTCACCCATCCCCTGCGGCATTGTGGTCGCCAGAAAACGACATGTCGACCGGATCGCACGATCCATCGAATACGTCGGCGCGCTCGACACCACGATCAGCGGCTCACGGAATGGCATCACACCACTTTTCCTCTGGTACGCCATAAAAACCAATGGACATCAAGGCCTTAAGAACATCGTCAACGGTTGTCTTGACCTGGCGGCGTACTCTGTCGAACGCTTTTTAAGTGCCAATGTGGCGGCGTGGCGCAACGATCACTCGATCACCGTCGTCTTTCCGAAGCCTTCCGACATGGTTCTGCGGAAATGGCAAATAGCCGTGAACGGCCCTGCGGCACATATCGTCACCGTGCCTCATGTTACCAAGGAACAGGTTAACCAACTGACGCAAGATATTCTTGACAATCCGAAGCCCTATTAGCCCACCCCATAGCGAAGCACAAAAGCAGGAGAGTAAGATGAAACAAATCAGGATATTGATGGATGACCGTTCTGGTCTCGTTGCGGACATCGCCAACACATTGGGATGCAAAGGAATCAATATCGAGACATTGGATGCCGAGTCGGAATGCGATCACGGGATTGTCGTGTTGACCGTCGATAGATATGACGAAGCGGTGAGAGCATTGAGGGAAGCATCGTTCACCACCATCACCGAAGACGCCATTCTAATCAAGATAAAGGATGAGCCAGGAGCTCTCGCAATAGTCGCCATGCGCTTCAAGGAAGCTAACATCAACCTCAAAAGCCTGCGCATCGTGAAGCGGGAAGCGGGTTACTCGCTTGCGGCCATTTGCGTGGAAGAGACTTCTGAGGCGTCTGAATTGCTGAAGGGGATGGCGGATACCGTTTATTTATCATTACCCCCTTTTAATATTAATACAAATTGCTCAAATCGACTCCAAAAAAATCTTGACAGGCCCTCTTCTCTAATATATAAAGCGATCAAATAATGACTTAAGTCAATGACTATAGTCATTAATGAATGGAATTTGAACTGCTGGCGACTGCTGCGTGTAAGAAATACCTTAATAAATTCAAGAAAGAGTCAAGGGAAGACCCCCATAATCAGGGAACGTGGAAATGAGCGACACACAACCGGCTTCAAGGGAGTACTCGATATCCAAGGGACAGCGGACCTACATTTTCGTTCTCTTATGTTTACTCTGTTTCTTCGATGGCCTTGACCGGTACATAGTATCGGCAATATTCCCGTTCATCAAACAGGAATTTGCCCTGACCGATACTCAGAGCGGGATGCTCGTCGCGACCGTTTACTGGTCGATCCTGGTGCTCGTGTTTCCGGTCTCGATAATCATCGACCGTTGGAGCCGCAGAAAAACCATAAGCATCATGGCAATTTGTTGGAGCCTGGCATCGATGGCCTGTGCTTTCGCAGGTAATTTCGCCCAGCTTTTCACAGCCAGAACGTTTTTAGGTTTTGGTGAAGCGGGTTTCGGAGCCGGTGGCGCCCCCGTGATTACCGGTCTTTATCCTCTGGAAAAGCGAGCTCGTATGATAGGTATCTGGGGCGCATCGGCCTTTTTTGCCAATGCAGTGGCTATGGCTCTCGGGGGTGTAATTGCGACGCGCTTCGGCTGGCGCGCTGTCTTCGGACTGACGGCTCTCCCCGGTTTGATTGTGGCCTTCTTGTTCTTTTTCATCAAGGATTACAAGACCGTTGAGCTGATAAAGGTGGTGAAGGCGGGGACCGGGGAGGCATTAAAGATCAAAATGAAGGCGGCCGACGCCGCCTGGGAATTTCTTCGGACGCCATCGCTTATTTTGACCTACCTGGGCATGGGGTTTGTGCAATTTGTGGCGGTGGGCATGCTCACCTGGTTGCCAACCTATTTCAACCGGACCTATGGCATTCCCATGGGCCAGGCCGGGCTGAAGGCAGCTTCAATCATGGTGCTTACCATTATCGGCGCGCCTCTGGGCGGTTTCCTGTGTGATCTGTGGGTGAAGAAAAAATTAAATACGCGGCTTGTTTTTTCCGCTGCAACCACCTTCCTATCGGCACTCCTCGGTTTCGCAGCCTTCTACCTGTTCAATGGCGACATCCAGTATGGCGTTCTCTTGATGATGGGTTTAACCACCAGTGCTTTTATTGGGGCAGCAACCACCATCACTCAGGAAGTAATACATCCCGGTCTAAGAGCCATTTCAGGAGGCCTGTCTGTGGTGGCTACAAGTTTGATCGGTGGATCACTGGCTCCGGTGGTCATGGGCGCCATCTCCGATGCCGCGGGCATTAAGACCGCCATGATGGTTCTGCCGGCTTTCCTGTTTTTGGCGGCCTCTTTCTTTTTTATCGGCTCATTTTTCTTTATGAGGGACTATAACAAAGTTGAAAAGATACCGCTTCAGGCCGAATTCTGATAGGAAAGTCGGGTATGAACAAATCGAAATCGAATAATGAGGAATACATTCTTCTCCGGATCTTTCCTAAAGGGAAATGATCCGGCGGAAAGGGAGGTCTGAGGTATGAACATCGGCGCGATAGTGCCGGACATAAGTCTCCAGCAGGTGAAGGACGCCTTTGCTTTTACCGACCGAGTGGTTGAGGGATACCCTGACCGTCTGGCCGGGACAGCGGCCTGCCACAGGGCCGCCGAACACATTAAAGCTGAGTTTGAACGGTGCTGCGACGAAGGGACCGTTAAGGCTGAGCCGTGCGTTATCCACCCGCAGAGCTTCGTCAAGTATATACCGGGACTGGTGGTGCTTTATTACGGTTGCATATTACTGCTGTATTTCTTACCCTCCAGGGCTTGGATTTCCTTCGTCGGCCTGGCATTGGGCGGGTTCGCCTACTACGGGCAGAGCGTACGTCAATGGCACCTGCTGGACCCGTTCTTCCCCAGGAAGCTGGGCTACAATGTCTATGGCTCGATTGAACCATCGGGCGAAGTGAAGCAGCAAGTCATCTTATCGGCCCACCATGATGCGGCCTACGTATTCCATTTACGGGCGCTCCTGCCTAAATTATACGGGCCCTACAGGAAAGCCGGTGGAGTGCTGCTGCTCATCGCCGTATTGGTATCCCTTACCGCCTCTGTATTCGCCTCTTTTTTTAGCTTAGCCTTCCCGCCGTGGGTGGCCCTGGTGCTTCTCATACTGGGTCTCATCGAGCTCCCTTTTTTGTTTTTCACCACCAGCCAGGTGTCGCCGGCAGCGGGGGATGATATGATGGCCGTGGCCATTGCCGCCGGCATCGGCAAACTCTTCGGCGATGCTAAGGAGGCCGGGAGCAACCCCCTCAGACACACCCGGCTGATCCTTCTCTCCTTTGACGCTGAGGAGTGCGGCCTGCGCGGTTCCCGAGCCTGGGTCAAACAGCACCTGGCGGAGATCAGGGCCACGAAGAGCTTCGCCTTAAACATGGACCCTATATACAAGCTCAAGACGCTGAATTTTTTCGATGCCGAACTTGGCGGAAAAATAAAACTTTCCCGGGAGATGGCACAGGAATGCGTGGATATTGCGGCGGCCTTGGGATATGAGACCTACGTCGCGCCGTCGCGCGGCGGCTCGGCTTCTGATGCCGCGTCTTATGGTGCGGCGGGTATCGAGGCTACCAATCTCCACGGCATGAGTTCAGGGAACAAAGATCTCGGTGTCTATCATACCGCCGATGATTTCAGCAAGCACATTGAGCCGGAGTTGGTGGAAGCCGCTCTCAAGATCGTACGGGAGTTTATCCTCAGGAAAGACGCCAGCGCCAAAAAAAATTATGGCCGGACAAACGATAATTAACCATGGGAAAAAGACTCAATTTAGAAAAGCCCAAAAAAGGGGGTGATGTGCAGATTCCCGTGAAAAAAAAATAAGTTAGGAGGTTTTGCTTTCTTAAAGAAGAGGCTGTTTTTCAAACTGCAACTACCACGAGGAGAAAAAGAGATGATGAAGAAATTAGGCATGTTTGCTTTTGTTATGGCCCTGGCAGTCGCCTTTTCCCTGCCGGCCTACGCTGGCACCATTGCCGGTGAAAAAGAATTTTCCGTAACTATAGGCGGTTCGTATTCCCTTGATGCGAACTGGAATATCAGGGACAAAAATTACAATACTTTCATCAATCCGGCTGGCGGCGGGAAGGATCAAACCAAGTTCATTATGGATGTCCCCTTTTGGAGCTACATGTACATACTAGTCCGGCAGGGGGGGTTCAGCGGCTATGCGGATATCGCTACCTCGATATCCCGGGAGTCTAATCAGCTCCAAGTTCCCACCTCCAACTTCCAAAACGATGCCGACTTCATCACAAACGGTCGGTGGTACGGGTCCTATAGATTCGGAAATATGGAAATCAGGGCAGGAAAGGATAATGGTTGGTTTGACTCCGATGCCTACGGGGTCGGTGGGCCATCGGTCCTTGGTTATTCTGCGGCCAACACTAGTCACGTAGCCTTGATCGGCTGGGGCTGGACTTATGACGGCAAGAGCGCCAATCTCAGGTTCCTCCACAACGTCAACAAGATGTTCGGCTACCAAATCGCCCTGGTCGATACCGGCACCTATGCCGAAACTGTCGGCACGGCGACCAGGCTGTCCTATGCTCAATATCCGGGCATTGCCGCCAAGATCCTGTTGAACTTCGGTGTGGTGAGCCTTTATCCGGCCGCTGTCTACCAGCAGGTTAAATGGGATAGTTTGACACCCGGGTTTCAGGACAATATGACCGCCTGGGCTGCGACATTACCGGTAAGGGTCACGGTTGGTCCTTTCTCAGCCGGAGGGCAGATAACTTATGGAAAGAACGTAGGTGGTGCGACCTCTGGAAACGTCCTGCTGAGAGGAGAAAATTCCAATACCGGTTATCTAAGGGATGCCGCCGGCAACATCCAAGATACCACCGATTGGGCTGGCTTTATTGCTCTGGGCTATGCTTTTGGTCCGGCGCAACCGTATATCTGGTTCGGTTTTGACCATGCCCAAAATGACCATTGGAAGAATATTTTTAATGCCAATGATTACTATCAAAGGACGTCGTACGGGATCAATCTCTATTACACGATCGGCAACTTTCAAATTGTTCCTGAAGTTGCCTTTTATGATTATGGAAACTTAGCTGGGGTACCAGGCAAACAAGCTTTAGGCACAGAGTGGTTGGCCGGCGTTCATTTCCGCTTCTCCTTTTAATCTATTCTAAAAAAATAACCAAAAACCCCGGATGATTTTCTCTCCGGGGTTTTTTTGGTCAAATTTTTATAGAGACCGCCCGGGATGAATTTATCCGCTTAATCAACTTTACTAAAATCACGCTATTTTCCCAAAATAATTAATCCCAAAACCCTGGAGGGGCAACCTCCAGGGTTTTATTTACCTCCTAATTTTTGATAGGTTGGTTTTTCTGTTTTTCGTAAATCCTCTGTCCAATCCCCGCCCGCAAGATTCATCAATATCAACGCCAGTACCGTTTGGGTATCCGTCCACCCTCGCTGTAAATGCTTCTCTAGGCTGCCGCCTATCCCCATCACCGACGCTAAATCCGGATAAACCGGCAATCCCTCCATCGCGGTCATCCCCTCTCTTTCTTCTCTTCTTTGTACTTGAATGATAGAACTCCTTGTGTCATAATGCTTTCACCTCGTTGATGATAGTTCTTCCTTTAAAAAAGACTCTATCATCTCGATCCATCGAGATCGGCAAGGTTTTTTATTTTTTTGATAGTGAATTAAGGTGATCTGGTAAGCGAGGCGGAGAAGATGGCCCCTGTTGCGCTGCGCGGATTGCGGGCCAAATAAGGTTGTTGTTTTGTATACATCCTACAAATAAAACGTATACCGAAAGTTGTTTTGGAATATGGCCTTGGGGAAGAACAAACTGACCGATCGAAAAAAAAGAGCCATGGCGACCGCCCGGAAAATCAACAAGACCGCCTTGAAACTTTTTTATAGGGATGGATTTGATAGGGTCACGGTTGATGAGATATGCGAAAGTGCGGGGGTCTCGAAAGGCTCCTTCTATGTTTATTTCAAGTCCAAGGAGCAGGTCATTGTGGACGTGTACTCCAAAACGGACGAAACCTATGATGCCTACGTGGCCAATGATTTGGCCTCGATAACCAACCCGGTGGAGAAATTGTGGCTCCTGGGAAGGAAGGGGCTGAGTTACACCAGTGAGATGGGAGCGGAGATTATACAGGTTACCTACCGGGCCAGGCTGACTTTCGACAAGAAGGGCACGGCCTACCGTTCCGAGAACAGGTCCATATATAAAATAGTGAAGTCCTTGGTTGAAGAGGCCCAGGCCGGGGGCTACCTGCGCAATGATTTCAGTAGTGAGGAGATCGCGTGGATGATACTTCGCTGTGTTGGTGGTATAACCCATGACTGGTGTCTGGTCAAAGGCGGTTTCGATCTTGTTTCCGAAGGGGAAAAGGTCTTCGGTGTTCTGCTGAGGGGATTACGTCCCGAATCTCTCCAGGGACCGATGGAAGGCCCTCCAAAACCATAAAAGTCTACGGATTTCTTTTCGATTTCACACAAAAATCTTGACAAGTCCATCTTCGCCGGTGTATAAATCGGTCCGGTAATGACTGAAGTCAATGACTATAGTCATTAACCGATGAAACTCGAACGGACGGCGGCCGATATTTGTCGGGGCTATTTCGGATGCCTACAATATCCAGACGCGCTTGCCCTATTACCTGTAGGGCATCGTAATTTCCGGGATCCTGTTCTTCATTGCCTCATTTTTCTATGAAAAAGACCTGTTACAGGTTGAAGGCGTGGCACTGCAGGCTGCTGCCCAGGCTGGCAGAGTGGTTTATAGACCGGAAGATCAAGTGCGTGCAGAAGTCCGAGAAGACACTTCCAATTGGAAAAAAATAAATATTTTCATGGATTGGGTTTTCCCAAGCCAACAAGGAGATAAATCCATGGCCAAACTTGAATTCCCTCAGAAAGGAATGCCCCGGGAGGAGCTTTTCTCCGAACTGCGTTCGCTGAAATCAGGCGACAGCGACTGGAAGAACGGGCGCATGTTCAGCCTCGTCTTCAATGCCGGTGAAGACATTGCCGGTGTAGCCGAAGAAGCCTATGCCTTGTTTATGGTGGAGAACGGACTCAGCCCTTTTGCCTTTCCCAGCTTGCTGAAGATGGAGACCGAAGTGGCCTCCATGATGGCCGATTTATTCCACGGTGATTCGGATACGGTGGGCAATATGACCTCCGGCGGGTCGGAGAGCATCCTCCTGGCGGTCAAGGCGGCTCGTGATTATGCCCGGTCCAGGAAACCTCACATTATTCGGCCTGAGCTCCTCATGTCCCTTTCGGCTCACCCGGCCTTTAACAAGGCGGCCCATTACCTGGGCCTGAAAACCGTTATTGTACCCACGCAAAAGGGAACCCTCGATGCCGATGTGGAGGCTATGGGCCGGGCGGTCACCGAGAATACGGTCATGATGGTGGGCTCGGCACCGTCCTACCCTCACGGAATCATCGATCCTATAGAAGAGCTGGCCGGGAAGGCAGCCGGGAAGGACATCTGGATGCATGTGGACGCCTGTGTGGGCGGGTTGGAGCTGCCCTTTGTTAAAAGGCTGGGCTATCCTCTGCCGAACTTTGATTTTCAGATCCCCGGTGTGTGCTCCCTATCAGCGGATATCCATAAATACGGATTTACTCCCAAGGGGGCATCGGTGGTTCTTTTCAGGAACCCGGAATTGCGGAAATATCAGCTTTTCGCCTATGCCGACTGGCCGGGGGGCGTCTACGCTACCCCGAACGTGTCCGGTTCGAGGCCGGGCGGCCCTATCGCCTCGAGCTGGGCCGTACTCAAATACCTCGGCCTGGAAGGATATATGCGTTTGGCGGCGCAAAGCATGGAAGCGACCCAAAAGCTGATCGAGGGCATCAAGTCCATTCCCGAGTTGTATGTCCTTGGGAAACCATTGACCACTGTTTTCGCCATCGGAAGCGACGTGCTCAATATCTTTGCCCTGGGGGAGAAGATGAAGGAATACCGCTGGTTCATCGACAGCCAGCATTTACCCCCTTGCCTTCACATGACCATCTCGCCGATTCATGTTGCCATCGTAGAGCCTTTATTGGACGACTTGCGGGCCGCGGTCAAAGAAACGGCCCGGCTCAAGCCGGAGGACATCAGCGGTGAAGCGGCCATGTACGGCATGATCGGCTCTCTTCCCGACCGCGCCCAGGCCGAGGAATTTGCCGTGCAATACCTGAACGACCTGTACCGTGTCCACTAATGGATCCCCTGACTGGGTCTCTTTTTCTTCTGGGGTGCATCCTGGTCCTGGCCCACACGGTTGAAACCACACTGGGTTTCGGCTCCACCCTTATCGCACTGGCTTTAGGCATCCACCTTCTCCCCCTGGAGACGCTGGTGCCCATGCTGGTCGTTCTCGGGTTATTGCAGAGCCTGTGGCTGGTAGGCAGATGGTTCCGACACATTGATTGGAAGGTCCTATTATTAAATATTCTTCCGCTGGCCGCCGCCGGAACGGCCATCGGAATATTCAGCAGGGAAATCGCTGCCGAAAATACCCTCAAAGCCATTCTGGGCGGTTTTATCATCATCGTTTCTCTGGCCGAATTGGCTGTCCTTTTCATAAGGAAGACGCCCAGCGGTGAGCTGCGTTGGTTCTTCGGTCTTCCCCTCCTGATCGGCGGTGGGATTTTTCATGGCTTATTTGCCACCGGCGGGCCGCCGATTGTCTATTATGCCAGCCGCCGGTTAATGACCCAGCAGTCTTTCCGGGCCACGCTGTCTATGCTCTGGCTGGTGCTCAATACCGGATTGGCCATCACCTTCCTGGCGGGAGGGCAATTGGACGGAAATAAAGCGGTAATGACAGCGGCGGTGCTGCCGGGATTGGCCGCGGGTGTTCTGTTAGGCAGTTTTATCCGGGTGAAAGAGTTCTGGTTCAAGGGACTTACTTACCTCTTTCTCTTTTTCACCGGATTTATTCTGTTAATACAGGTTTAGTGCGAAAACAGGGTTCAAGGGTTTAAGGGTTTAAACTCCAGGCCTTTCACCCGGTTCCCCGTAGGGGAACCTTTTCTATAGCTCGATAAAATCGAGCGGCTGAAACCTTGGCCCCTTGAATCCTTTTTCGTGTTTCGTGGGTTCCCACCAGGGCATGGGAAAAAAGAAAACCTAAGGAGAGATTATGAAAACGATAAAAAAGGACCTTTCTCAAATGACCTTTGCCGGGCTGCGCAGTTTAGCCGATCTTCCCTATTTCGAAATGGCGGCTAATGGGTTGCTCAGGCTTACAGTAGACGATCTGGATAAGGGTATCGACGGCCATACCCATTTAGCCCTCAACGCCCTGGCCGCCCCCAAACCGGACCTCCTGGCCAAGCCCGGAAAGACCATATATTACATCGGGCCCAATACCCCTCTTTCGATGAATAATTACATGGGGCAGAACCAGACGGAGGCGGACATCGCTGAGATGACCAAAAGTCTGCTGGGATCGATCAGTCCCGGCGGCAGCGCCGCGACCGAGACACATACGATTCCCAATCTGATAGAGGAAATCGATCTTTTAGGGATTGAAAAAACGGTCATCTTCCCCATCGCCTATGGCCTTCCTTACGGCGATGATGTGACCGAATGGTACCTTGAGGCCATCGAAAGGTCGGGGAAAAAAGATCGCTTCATCATTTGCGGGAGCGTGAAGCCGACACTGCCGGAGGCCGTAGAAAAGACCAAGGCTTTGAAATTGAAAGGCGTAAAAGGTATCAAAGTGCATCCCAACATGGCCCGTTTCACCCCGAATGACAAGCGGGCCTGGGCCTTTTACGAGGAATGCTCCCAACTCAGGCTGCCGGTCCTGATCCATTGCGGGTTGGTGGGAAAGGAAGGAATAGTCAAGCCCGACCAGACCATGGGCTATACGGGACGGCACGCCGAAATAACCCATTTCTTCGAACCGATAGAGGAATTTCCCAACCTGCTATTCGTTCTCTGTCATTCCGGCGCACTTCAAAACGATCAGGCGATCGGTCTGGCCAGAAAAAACAGGAATGTCTGGCTTGATATCCAGGGACAGAGCGTGGCCAATATCAGGAAGATGATCGCCGAAGTAGGTCCTGAAAGGCTTATGTTCGGCTCCGATTGGCCCTTCTTTCCGGTCGCTTCGCTTTTGGCCCGCCTGCTCATGGCCACCGAAGGGGACAAAAAAATAAGAAAAATGATATTCTCAGAAAATGCCAGGCGCTTCTGGGGCCTGGTCTGACCCGCGCATTAAGCCATCTCCAACCGGATTTATTATGCCTTTGTCCACGGACCAGGCCTTCAATAAGTTAATCCAAGTGAGGAGCGCAGCCTATGACCGAAGCCACAAGCACCTCTAAGGCCGGATACATTCTGAAGAGCGGACAAAGGACCTATATTTTCGTGCTCCTGTTCCTGCTCTATTTCTTCGACGTGGTTGACCGTTACATGGTCTCTTCCATGTTCCCTTTCATCCAGAAAGAATGGGGACTGACCGACATGCAGAGCGGTTTGCTGGTGTCAACGGTTTACTGGTCCATCGTTGTCTTTGTATTCCCAGGCTCCATCATAATCGACCGTTGGAGCCGCAGAAAGACCATCAGCATCATGGCGGTCTTATGGAGCATCGCTTCGATGGCCTGCGCCTTGGTCGGCAATTTCAGGCAGCTGTTCACGGCCCGGACATTCCTGGGCATTGGAGAAGCAGGTTACGGCGCCGGTGGGACGGCCATGATTACCGGACTCTACCCCATAGAGAAGCGAGGCCGCATGATGGGCTTATGGAACGCGTCGATCCCGCTGGCCACCGCAACGGCCATAGCCCTGGGGGGTATAATCGCCACCCGCTGGGGGTGGCGGGCCGCCTTCGGACTGACGGCTCTCCCCGGTTTGATTGTGGCCATCCTGTTCTTTTTCATCAAGGACTACAGGACCGTTGAGCTGGTGAAAACGGTTATTCAGGGGGAAGGCGATGTGGCGTCAAGGATCAAAATGAAGGCCGGTGATGCCGCCAGGGAATTTCTCCGTACGCCGTCGCTCATTTTCATTTACCTCGGCATGGCCGCTGTGCAATTCGTGGCTGTGTCCATCATCACCTGGCTGCCTACCTATTTCAACCGTACGGGCCATATTCCAATCGACCAGGCCGGAACCAAAGCCGGAGCGGTCATGTTGCTGTCCGTTATCGGCGCACCCCTGGGCGGTTTTCTGGCAGACCTGTGGGTTAAAAAGCGCCTCAACTCACGGCTTCCCTTTTCAGCGATAACAACGACCATAACGGCCTTCTTTACTTTCGCGGCCTTCTCTCTTTTTGAGGGTAACCTCCAGTTTGTCTGTCTATTGATTATGGGCGTATCCATTATCTCCTTCTTGCCGGCAGCGGCTGCCGCGACACAGGAGGTCGTTCATCCGGGACTGAGGGCAATTTCCTACGCCATCGCGGTTATTTTCATGAATCTGTTGGGCGGGTCCCTGGGACCCATTGTGATAGGCGCCATCTCCGATGCCTCCGGCATCAGGACCGCTATGATGGTCCTGCCGGTCATTCTCGTCATTGGAGCAGCCCTGTTTTTTACGGGCTCGTTCTTCTTCCTGAAGGATTACAACAAGGCGGAGAAGGTACCGCTGGAACTGGAATCATAATTGTTTACCATTATCAGTCCTGGGGAGTGATCCTGTCTGACTGCCGGGGTGACCTTGTACAGCACCGTCCGGCCCGCCGAATGCCCAGTCTCTATTTCCCAAGCCAATCACAGGATCTATTTGTCAAGCAGGAAAAGGGACAGATATTTTAAGGGGATGGTCCTGACCCGGGAAAAACCGGATGATGCCGCCAGACTTTCAAACTGTTCCGGTGCGATACGGTGCTTCAACGGCGGACCGAAACCCTCTTCCCTGTATGGCCATTCTAAGACCGCAACCCGGAGGGTGCAGACCCGGGCGGATTCTTTGAGCGTTAAGAGGGGTTGTTCCGATTCATGGAGCAACAAACCCAGAAAAACAAGGTTAAAAGCATTTTCCTCGAAAGGCAGTTTTTCCGACGAAGCCAGTTGGAAACTGGCGCCGGGAACGTAAGCCCGCGCGGCCTCCAGCATCGGCTCCTGGATATCGACCCCGGTCACTTCCAGGCCCTGATGGAAGAAAGCTTCAGCAAAAATACCGCTGCCGGTTCCGACATCGAGGATCGTTCGAGGGTTAATACCCTCCAGACACAACCTGACCACCTTATCGGTTTCAAGAAAGGCCAGGCGTTTCGGGTCGCGGAGTTTTTCGATTTTATCACGGTACACTTTGTCATCGCTCATGATAAGGTCTCCATCAGTATCTTCAATTTTGTTCAATTACCGGTAAACACCGGCCTTCTTTTCTCTCTAAAAGCGCGGCCGCCTTCCTGTTGGTCCTGACTGTTGGAGACGGCCAGGAGGTCGCGGCGGGCGATACCGGATTGCTCGGAAGGTCCTTTGGGCAAAACCGCGTTGCGGATGAAACGCTTGAGCATGGTGATCACCAGGGGTGCGCTGTCCCTCAGAATTTTCGCGTACTCCAGGGCGCCTTCGATATGTTTGCCTTTTGGTGTTACCTGGTTCACGAAACCGACTTCGTAGGCCCGTTGGGCGTTGTAATGTTTCCCGGTAAGCATGAACTCCATGGCGATCTTATGAGGCACCCGGGCAGCCAGGCCGGCGATCAGGCCGCCGCAGAATCCCACCTGGGCCTCGGGATAAAAAAAGTCGGCGTTTTCGGCGGCGACGGCTATATCACAGAACTGGACCAGCACGGCCCCGCCGCCCACACAATATCCGGATACGGCGGCGACTATCGGTTTGTCCACATCCACACCGACCCCGGGCATACATTCCCAGAGTTCCGGATTGCGCGGCGGATCGCGCAAATCGGCGCCGGCAGTGAAGGCCTTTTCCCCGGCTCCGGTGACAATGGCACAGCGGTCGTCACTCTGGTTAAAGCGGATGAAAGCACTCTTCAGCCCGGCCACCACAGCGCCCGAAGGGCGTTGAGCTGCCCGGGGCGGTTGATGGTGATGGTCGCGATCAATTCTTTTGATTCATAAAGCACCAGATCATCGCTCATAATGGTTCCTCCTGGAATTTATTTCCTGTTGAAATATTTTTTAAGCGAAATTTTGTAGGCTTGAAGAAGTATAGGTTAAGTGGGGGGAGGGATCAAGCGGTTTCCCTTGGCGAGCGATCACAAAAGTGAAAAAATAAGGCCAGGGATTTCTGTGTGCCTCCGTGGCCGATTCGAATTAAGGTGTCTTCGTTTACCGGACTGAATGCGGCCAATCTTCGGCAAAAAGTAACTTATGGTGATTGACTGGACTGGTTATGGCGGCGCCGAGCCCATGGCCGCTCGCAGCCATTGACCGTCAAAGTTATTGACAAACCCATATCGATCCTGATATCGTATTACAAATTATATCGATGGAGGTAATGGTATGCAATCAATAACGGTGTCCCCTAAATATCAGGTCGTTATCCCTAAAACAGTCCGGAAGTCGTTGAATATCCGTCCCGGCCAAAAAATGCAGGTTGTCGAATATGCCGGACGCATAGAGCTCATTCCGGAAAGGGATATTAAGGAGCTCCGGGGATTCCTCAGGGGCATCAATACTGAATTCAAACGGGAGGGAGACAGGGTATGAATATCGTGGATTCTTCCGGCTGGCTGGCCTACTTCGCCGATGAGCCTAATGCCAAACATTTCCTGATCCCTTTGAGTGATCCGACCTTGCTGGTTGTTCCGACGGTAACGATATACGAGGTCTTCAAGGTCATTCTCCGGGAATCAACAGAGAATGAAGCTTTGCAGGCGGTTGTTGCCATGCAAAAAGGAACGGTTGTGGATCTGAACGCACCCATGGCTATTTCTGCTTCGAAGCTAAGTTTGGAGCTTAATCTTCCAATGGCGGACAGTATCATTCTGGCGACGGCACAGGAATTCAAAGCCGTTCTCTGGACTCAGGATTCAGACTTTAAAAGAATAAGTAATGTGAAGTATTTTCCTAAGAAATAAAAAATGGTGACCCATTAATCCCTCGAATGCCCGCTTCCCCCTAAAGAAGTGGAAGGAGAAAATAAAATAGCCTGGCGTCCCTTGATTTCTCCAGAGCCGCCCCACATTGCTCAAAGTGGCGGCTCGCCATCCTAAAGTGCTGAAGGATCTGGCGGCCTAATTGATATGCCGTGCTAAAGGGGACGAAGCGACCCTACGCTCACATAAGAAGTTTTTTGACAAATTAACTGGTTATGTTAAACTTGTCTTATCTGTTTAGCTTTTTGAAATTCAAAATACTTTTTAGACAGGATCTACCGGATTAGCTGGGTTTTAGTGCCTTTCCGGAAGAAAGTTACAAATCGTATCATCCTGCTGACAAAAATACTTGATGCGCCCGAAGCAGATCGGGGTTTCCGACGAGAAGATTAGATTCCTCCTCGTCGGTGAATATCCGATGGCCGCCCACGGTTTGTCTCCGGGCTACTCTTGACACAGACATTTGTGTCATGCCCTTCTGTAGAAGATAAAGAAATCAAGAAGAGGAGGTATAGTTAAGACATCATGATAAGCACACTTCAGATATCGCAGATGTCCCGGGAGGAGAAACTCCGGGTCCTGGAAGCCATATGGTCCGATCTCTCCAAGGACGAAGCTCAGGTGGAATCTCCCGAATGGCATGAGGAAGTTCTCAAAGAAACCGAGGCCAGGGTGGCTGCAAGTCAGGAGCACATTGTGGATTGGCCAACTGCAAAGCGGGAACTCAGAAAGCGCTTTGAATGAGAATCAAGATCCTTTCCTCTGCCGTCGAAGACCTGCATACCGGTCGTCTCTTCTATGAGAAGCAGGGCGAAGGATTGGGCGAGTACTTCTTTGATTCCTTGTTCTCTGACATTGATTCCCTCCTGCTTTACGCAGGCATCCATCAAAAGGTTTTCGGTTACCACCGTCTCTTGTCCAAGCGATTCCCTTATGCCGTATACTACACGCTTGATCAAGACTTGATCATAGTCAGGCGGGTTCTTGACCTCCGACGACATCCGGACAGAATTCGTCATGCTTTGAAATAAGGAAACTAAATAAGTTTCTTTTTGGGGCTAAAAAAGACAATACAGGCCATGAAAACCCCTATTTCTGGGACACTAAAGATGAATAATCATGAACTTATCGTGGTCCGATCCCATTCAAGGAATGGAAAGAATTCTTAAGGAGAAGGTAATTATGAGACGGCGAAAAAAGACCAAGTATGTGCATGAAGGACAGTACGTGGCCGAAGTGGATGTCGATCTGATCGAAGACGAGGGTGAATGGTCCCCGTACCTTAGTATTGAAGATGCCTACAAACTTGATGACGTGCGAGATGCTCTCCGCCGAGGTGATCTTGTATCGGCTTCCCAATACGGCCGAATTTTCGAGCTTCGCCGCGTGGCCCAACAATAACATTGGTATCACCTCAAAGATCTTAAGGAGATTTATGGCCCGATTCCATGTCTCAAAAGATCCATCCAATCAACTAAGCCCCATCTTTGCCTACGATCCTCTTAATGTAAAAAATCCGTTCTGGTTATAACATGATAAAGGGGAGATATTAAGAAACCACAGAATAACTTGTTAGCCATAGAATAGGAATTACAACAAATCATTCACGAAAACAGAAGCGAGCAAAAGGAGAAGACAAGGACCTCCATGACCAGGACCGAATACACGCTATGCGACTATATTTAATCAACCCTTCAAACCCGCTGGTCGCCATCACCAAAATCAAAGAGAGCCGCTGGAACCGGTACCGGGTGTGGAAACCCCTCGGCCTTATGGTTCTCGCGGGACTGACCCCGTCGGAGTGGGAAATCTCGATTGTCGATGAGAACCTCGGTGTGCCGGACTATTCAGCCATGCCGCGGCCGGACCTGGTGGGCATTACCGCTTTCACTTCCCAGGCGAACCGCGCCTATGAAGTGGCCGCTTACTTCCGGAGTCTGGGCGTGCCCGTCGTTATGGGCGGTATTCATGCCACCATGTGCATAGAGGAGGTCATGGAACGTGTGGACTCGGTTGTCACCGGGGAAGCGGAGAGCATCTGGCGGCAGGTCCTGGAGGATTCCCGACAAGGGAGTCTGAAGCGCCGGTATGACGGAGGGCTGGCTGAGATCGGCGATGTCCCCTTGGCCCGCCATGATTTGCTTAATAGGGGATATGCCTTCGGAGCAATTCAAACCACACGGGGCTGCCCACTGAACTGCACCTTTTGCAGTGTGACCGCTTTTAACGGCGCCCACTACAGGCTGCGACCCATTCCGGATATCGTCCGGGAATTCCGGTTGATCCGCGAGAAACTTGTTTTGGTGGTGGACGACAATCTCATCGGCACACGTCCTGAACATATCGCCCGCGCCAAGGACCTGTTCCGGGCCATGGCACAGGCGAACCTGCGGAAGGAATGGGTTGCTCAGGCCACCATTAATTTCGCCGATGACGAAGAACTTTTGTCGTTGGCCGCGAAGGCCGGTTGCAGAGGCGTTTTTATCGGTTTTGAGTCCCTCTCACCGGAAGGGCTTCGGGAAATCGGCAAGAAATTTAACCTGCTGAAGGGCCGGGACTTCCGAGCCTCCGTGCAGCGCATACAGCGGCACAAGATACTGGTCGTAGGTTCCTTTATCATCGGTCTGGACATAGACGAACCGGGCATCGGCAAACGTATCGCCGAGGTGGCCGGCCGGTATGGCGTAGACAATCTCAATACCCTGTTTCTGACGCCCTTGCCGGGCACGCGCCTGTGGGACCGGATGAAATCGGAGGACCGCATTGCCCTTAACAGGTTCCCGGAAGACTGGAAATATTACACGCTGACCTTCCCGGTTGCCCGGTATAGGCATTTGTCTCTTGCCGGCGTGATTCAGGAAATGGTTAACTGCGACCGGGTCTTCTACTCCATGCCGCGTATCCTGCGCAGGGTCTGGAGCAGCTTATGGCAAGGCCGCAAGCCTTTGATCAGTCTCGTGGGCAACCTTTCCTACAGAAGGAATCTCCAGTTGAATCGCAAGTCCTATGCGGACTTTATGAGTTACTCGGGTAATAGGCACAATTCTGTAAGAGAGGTATGAAAAAGAATAATGATCGGCTTTTTTGAAAACTATATTTCAATGCGCAATGATCATGTCTACGGCGATCCCGAATATTCTTGGCGTGAATATATTACTAAATGCAGCTTACCCATAGAATTGCCTTGACTTTGCTACAATCGTGCATAACTTAAGAATTAGAATCAACATCACAAAGGTTGATGAGGTAATTGGCAATAAGCCCGGCTAATCGGGAACGAGACAAAAAGGAGTGTGTCAAGATGCAGGTAGAACGAATGAAGGTTGCGCCCGATACAGTAGCGTATGCAGACGGGGAGCAGCACAAGCTGGTGGTGGAGTTCGCAATCCCAGGAGCGCCAACGGATACCATCGATGTAAAGATCCTCAACGATAGTGTATATTTATTGGCGCCAGCAAGGGACATTGAGTACGTTTCGGCACTGGCTTTGACTTGGCCGGTGAAACCTGAGAAAGCCGAAGCGACTTACGAACACGGATTGCTCCGAATTGAGGTGCCCTTCAAAGATCCGATGGAGGATGCTGTGAAGGTCGCCATCAAAGAAGGTGGCGCGGAAACCAAGATCAAAACAATCGTACCCTGATGACCCGTTAAGTTGTTAGGCTAATAAACGAAACAACCGGGGTCGGACTTGACTTGACAATTAACTAATGAGGGTGGTCAGATACCTACTGGATTGTTAGATGACAATCAAAAAACAGGAGGTGTTTGAGCACCCAAGAGAAGCTTATCAGAAGAAAACAAAGTTTGATAGAGTTAGTCTAAATTCTTCAGAACGTATTCCAGGCCTGTAAAATCCATCGATTTTCGAGACAATTTATACATTGCCGGCAGTACCGGCATTTTTTTTCGATAATGTACTATGGAGATCATGATATGAAAGACAAGCCTGCCATCCAGGATGTGATAGAGGAGAAATTTCGGTAACATGAACCTTTTGGAATCGCAATCAAGAGAAAACAAGCAATCATTGCATGAGTGGCGACAGGTGGTTGAATCCGTGGCCGCCTTTGCTACGAACCAAGGTGGATTTATACGCATCGGCATTAATCCCAGAGGGGAAAACTTTGGGGTCCGCATCGGCAAAGGCACTTTGGAAGATTTGTGCAATAAGATCAAACAAAATACGGACCCCCCTCAGTACCCATCTATCAAAGTGGAGGGGCAAGAGGAAGCTGGTATTATCGTAATCCAGGTTGAAGAATCACCTATCAAACCAGTCTGGGCTTTCGGGCGGCCTTTGAAGCGGGTTGGACGAACCAACCAGCATCTCTCAAGGAAGGAAACTCATCGGATGGTGGAAGCCACAACCGGCCACACTTGGGATGCGCTTCCGTCCCTGGGTTTTCCTTTAAAAGAGGCCTCCGAAGAATATGTCCGAGATCTCGCCACATAACTGTTCTCTGGCGTGGGCCTGGTCCAGAGGGCACGCGGACGATCTCTTCCCAAAGGCTCAAGTGGTCGCATCACCCGATCGCCCTATTTTGACAGCACCCTGCTTCGTGAGGCCCAACAACCTTACAGTGTCCATTTTGACCCTGAAAAACGCCTTTTAAGACAAAATATTACCCTTAAATGGGACGTTTATCCTGATATTAAAAGGGTTGGTCTGGTCCGGCCCCATTCATCTTCTCCCCTTCAGCCTCTCAGCAAAGTGGCACCCGCCATCCTAAAGCGTTGCAGGAACCGGCAACATAATTGATACGCCGTGTCAAAGTGAACGATCCGATCCTCTATTTTTCGATAAGAAATATTTTGACAAATTAACCGGTTATGTTATACTTACCAAATTTAATCTGATCTTACAAGCCGCTTCCTAAAAGATCTTAAGGAGATTTATGGCCCTGTTCCATGTCTCAAAAGATCCACCGAATCAACCAAGCATTACCCTTACCAGGGATCTTCTTAATTTAAAAACCCGTTCCCGTTATAACATGATAAAGGGGAGATATTAAGAAACCAAAGAATAACTTGTTAGCCACAGAATAGGAATTACAACAAATCATTCACGAAAACAGAAGTGAGCAAAAGGAGAAGACAAGGACCTCCATGACCAGGACCGAATACATGCTATGCGACTATATTTGATCAACCCTTCAAACCCCCTGGTCGCCATAACCAAAATCAAAGAGAGCCGCTGGAACCGGTACCGGGTGTGGAAACCCCTCGGCCTTATGGTTCTCGCGGGACTGACCCCGCCGGAGTGGGAAATCTCGATCATGGACGAGAACCTCGGTGCGCCGGACTATTCAGCCATGCCGCAGCCGGACCTGGTGGGCATTACCGCTTTCACTTCCCAGGCGAACCGCGCCTATGAAGTGGCCGCTTACTTCCGGAGTCTGGGCGTGCCCGTCGTCATGGGCGGAATTCACGCCACTATGTGCTTAGAGGAGGTCATGGAACGTGTGGACTCGGTTGTCACCGGGGAAGCTGAGAGCATCTGGAGGCAGGTCCTGGAGGATGCCCGACATGGGAGTCTGAAGCGTCGGTATGACGGAGGGCTGGCCGAGATCGACGATGTCCCCTTAGCCCGCCATGATTTGCTTAATACGGGATACGCCCTCGGAGCTATCCAGACCACACGGGGCTGCCCACTGAACTGCACCTTTTGCAGCGTGACCGCCTTTAACGGTGCCCACTACAGGCTGCGACCCATCCCGGATATCATCCGGGAATTCCAGTTGATCCGCGAGAAACATGTTCTGGTGGTGGACGACAATCTCATCGGCACACGTCCTGAACATATCGCCCGCGCCAAGGACCTGCTCCGTGCCATGGCCCAGGCGAACCTTCGAAAGGAATGGGTTACCCAGGTCACCATTAACTTCGCCGATGACGAAGAACTCCTGTCGTTGGCCGCGAAGGCCGGGTGCAGAGGCGTCTTTATCGGCTTTGAGTCCCTCTCACCGGAAGGGCTTCGGGAAATCGGCAAGAAATTCAACCTGCTGAAGGGCCGGGACTTCCGAGCCTCCGTGCAGCGCATACAGCGGCACAAGATACTGGTCGTAGGTTCCTTTATCATCGGTCTGGACATAGACGAACCGGGCATCGGCAGACGTATCGCCGAAGTGGCCGGCCGGTATGGCGTAGACAATCTCAATACTCTATTTTTGACGCCCTTGCCGGGCACGCGCCTGTGGGACCGGATGAAATCGGAGGACCGCATCACCCTTAACAGGTTTCCGGAAGACTGGAAATATTACACGCTGACCTTCCCGGTTGCCCGGTATAGGCATTTGTCTCTTGCCGGTATGATTCAGGAAAAGATTACCTGCGACCGGGGTTTCTACTCCATGCCGCGTATCCTGCGCAGAGTGTTGACCAACTTATGGCAACGCCGCAAGCCGTGGATCAGTCTCGTGGGCAACCTTTCCTACAGAAGGAATCTCCAGTTGAATCGCAAGGTGTATGAAGACTTTATATGTTACTCGGGCAATAGGCAAAATTCTGTAAGGGAGTCATGAAATAATGGGTTGTTGATGACAGGTCTTGCAATATCACATTGAAGGAAATTGCCGAACCTCTGGGGTTCCACTATGCTACTATGAGTCGAAAATACCCTTTCCCCTATTTTCCCAAGTTTTTACATTTCTTAATAAACGTATTTCTTCCCTAAGAAATATTTTGACAAATTAACTGGTTATGTTAAAATTATCGTATCTGTTAAGCTTTTTGAAATTCAAAATATTTTTAGACAGGATCTACAGGATTACCTGGATTTTTGTGCCTTTCCACCTGCGGGCAGGCAGGGAAAGTCACAAACCCAATCTCTATACGGATAGAAACCTTGTATCAGTTTAGGTTTTTGAAATTACTATTCTCACCGCTGAGGCGCAAAGGACGCCAAGAAGAAAATTTATCGATTGCCGGTGAGGGGCTGGCAATCGATAACCTTCGCTACCCTCCGGGTATTTATTTGGCCGGAGGCCAGAGCTGTTTTGTTTAATCCCGCCTCTCACGGGAATGAACAAGAATGATTCTCTCTGCGTTCTTTGCGGCTTTGCGGTGAACAAAAAATATTTTTTCAAATACCTAAAATATTACGAAACCCTAATTTCTGTTGAGAGAGGATTGAGGTTTCTCAGGATCTTCCGGAGCCTGAGAAAGGTACACGTAAATCCTGTTAATCCTGTCGGATAATATTTTATTCTTATCTTACAGACTCCTTCCTTTTAGATCTTTAAGGAGATTTATGGCCCAGTTCCATGTCTCAAAAGATCCATCCAATCAACTAAGCCTTACCTTTGCCTACGATCTTGTATTAATATCCAATTTAAAACCACAGCAGACAAAACAATATTATTTTGCTTACAGCCATATTAAGAATCCCTTGGGTAGGGGAGCTATTGAGAAACCACAAAATAACTTGTAAGGTTTTAGAAGGAGGAGATATGGTCGATCAAGAGTGGTATAACATCATCGAACTAGTAGCCCCCTATGTTGTGAGGATTTGGACACCCCAAGGCTCAGGAACGGGGTTCCTTGTTTCAGTAAGCCAAAGCACGCCACTATGTGCAATAGCAACTGCGGCTCATGTAATTGCTCACGCACATTACTGGGAGGAACCTCTTCGCATAGAGCACCAGGCATCGGCAAAAACGTTACTCTTGAGGCAGCCGGACAGAGCCATCAATATTGATACTAGCAAAGATACCGCTGCAATAACGTTTGAGCGAGGAGACTTAGCATTTCCAGATAATATCCTTACTCTCATAGAAAAGGGTAAATATTTCAAAGCGGGTGTGGAGATCGGCTGGCTTGGCTATCCGGCCATACCCAGAGCAAGTCTTTGCTTTTTCTCTGGTCGTATCAGCGCCTGGATTGAAGCAGAAAACGCATACTTAGTCGATGGGGTCGCCATTAACGGGGTTAGTGGTGGTCCTGCTTTCACCCTTTGGGGTGGTATGCTAGCTGGGGTAGTATCTGCATACATCCCTAATCGGGAAACAGGCGAAGCCCTTCCAGGGCTGGCTGTGGTTCGTGGAGTGAGCCAATTCCATGAAGTTGCCGATTCTTTTCGCACACTGGATGAGGCAAAAGCTACAGAAACTCCAGCGACTGAGCCACCGCCTATACCCGATGGAGAAAATCAGACGAAAGCTGGTCGAAGCTCAGTCTAACGGCATTAAGCGCGATGAAGGAAAACCCACGGCGCCTTATGCATCGCATTCGAACTAAGGTGAGATATGAGTAACACGATTTTTATTATAGGAGCTGTTGCTCCAAAGCTGCCGTGTTATGTGGGGACACTGAAAAATAAGTAAGAAACCTATTCAGAATATTTGGCGAATATCAAGTGACTCCTATGTTAATTTATTTTTTGCCAGCGTCCTTATAAACACATAACAAGGAGTACTGTATGCCTATCCTTCAAAAATGTCTTGACTTTCCTTGTGGGGCAAAATTCTACCGAGCAGACCTGCACATTCATTCCTTTGGTCCCTCCCATGATGTGGATGATGAGCAGCTAACCCCAACTAATATCGTGACCTCTGCCATTCATGAGAAAATCGATGTCATCGCCGTCACAGATCACAACGAAATTGATAATGTCATGGCTGTGATTCAATCTGCAGAAAAGAAGCTCCTGGTCATTCCAGGCGTCGAACTATCTACAAATCAGGGACACCTTCTATGCTATTTGCCGACCCTTGAAGCTTTGAACAAATTCTATGGCAGACTGGATATTGTGGATCGAGGTAAACAGACTTCTCGTTGCCAAAATGCAATTCTTGAATGCCTGACTCTAGTTAACCAGTTTGGCGGCTTTGGAATTCTTGCACACGTTGACGCAGGAAGTGGATTCGAGACCGAAGTTCCCGGCGCTGCTCCTCATAAAATTGACGTTCTGTGTCATCCAGCACTATTGGGTCTCGAGCTAAAATCAGCAAAGTCAGTAATTTCTTATGCCGATACTGATATTGACAAAAATCGTACCGAGA
Organism: uncultured delta proteobacterium; assembly: GCA_963790475.1. Lineage (GTDB taxonomy): Bacteria > Desulfobacterota > RBG-13-43-22 > RBG-13-43-22 > RBG-13-43-22 > RBG-13-43-22. The sequence goes on from CAWBOS010000010.1 coordinate 202,021, forward strand.
TTGGACGTGAGCGAATTAAACGGCAAGGCCTTGGTTCCAAACAATTTCTTGCCCGAATTCTAAGTTCAGACGCACATACTCTTGGTTCAATAGGACGCAATGCTGACGGTTATCAAAAGGTGACACGAGTTAAGATGGATCAACCGTCATTTTCAGCACTTCGCATTGCCCTGGAAGATAGCGACGCAAGGATTCGTATTGAAGATATGATCCCTCATACTGTCCCTGCCTTTCTTGGCATACACATTGAAGATGGCTTTTTGGGAAACCAAACAATTCGATTTAGCAAAAATTTGAACTGTATCATTGGAGGTCGCGGAGCAGGCAAATCATTGACATTTGAGGCATTACGACTCTTGACTGGTGTCGAGAGCGGGAATTCGGTTATTGATTCAGAAGTTTGGCCAAATAAACTTCATCTCTTTTGGGAAGATCCTGCCGGGCAAAGACATAAATTGACTAGATCAACAGGAGGTGACGTTGAGAATGCAGAGGACCCATTCAGCGGACCAGTGAAGTTTGAGCTAGACTGCTTTGGTCAGGGGGAGACGGCTAAAATCAGCGAGAAGGCAAAGACTGATCCTCTGGCATTACTCACATATCTCGACAAGTTTGTAAACATTTCGGAGGCCACCGAAGGTGAAGCACTGGCACGAGGAAAGCTAGTTGAATTACAAACAAAGATCGAAGAAGCGACCCTGAAAGTTAATTTAATCCCACAATATGAGAATGCCTTGAAAATAACCCAAAACCAACTCGTTGCTCTTGAGAAAGCAAAAGCCAAGGAGGTTATCGAGTTGCAACGTAAAATAGCGTCGGAGAGAGAACTTCGACTTCAAATAAATTCTAAGATTGTATCTTTGAAAGAAGATGTTTCTCTGCGTCCAGCTAAAACACGGCTTGACGAGATAAAGTCGCTAGCCGACCCGAGTACTCTTGCGGTAGGTGTGGTCGAGTTTAAGGAAATTATTAAAAAAGTAGACGAATTAAAGATGTGCGTTGAACAAGCTGATGTTCAGGTGAAGGAGAAGTTCAAGGCGTTTACAGAGGGAACTATCGGATTACTTTCAAAATGGAAAGCGAAGGATTCAGAAACACAAAGCCAAATCGACCTGAAAAGGAAGGAATTGGAAGCACAAGGTATACGGCTGGATATGGCCTATGTCCAAAAACTTGCAAAAGACGAGGCTAGCCAGAAAAAAGATGTTGCTACTCTCAAGACATGGATTCCACATCTTAAGGAACTCAAGAAACAAAGAAATGAAACGCTGAAGGTTCGCTGGGAAAGCCGTGAACGGGTGGCAAACATTCGAGAGGCGTATGGACGTATTGCATCAAAGACCTTGAAAGAAGCCCTTTCTGATCTTCAGGTTAGTCTCAAATACATACGAAATGGATTTTCTCCGGTTGCTTCGGCGCAGATTATAAGTGCAATGGGGTGGAGAACCGTCCAGCAGCAGCGTGTCGCTGCTCTTGTTGAGAAATTAACCATTCCAGAACTTCTAAAAGTAATTGAACAAAAAAATATTGTTGCTATAACAAACTTAAAATCACCTGAAGGCGTGTCTATTTTTGAAAAATCCGAGGCATCCGACATAATTCAGAAACTAGGACAGCCAGCGATCAAATTTGCGTTGGAGCGATGCGAGCTTTATGACCTACCGCGCCTAACTGTAACAAAAATCCTTCAGGATACTGTTGGAAAGGTCAAGCCCTTGTCGCGGGACTACTCCAAATTATCACTCGGGCAGCAGCAATCGGTGCTACTCGCCTTAATGTTATCCTCGAACAGTAAACTCCCTCTAATTATTGACCAACCAGAAGACAATCTCGACAGCGAATTCATTTATCAAACACTTGTTCCTGTACTGCGCCGCGCAAAGGAAAGGCGACAAATTATAGTTGTTACTCACAACCCGAATGTCGCGGTGCTGGGTGATGCCGAGCAAATAATAATACTCAAGAGTACTAGTGAAAGGGCACAGATAATAGCGCGTGGATCTATAGACAATCCAGATACTTGTAAATATGCATGCAGCATCCTCGAGGGGGCTCAAGAAGCATTCGAACGTAGAGCAAAGATTTATGGACTGGGTGTACCTGTGTCTCAGAATTCTTAAGAGCAAATCAAATGCTGGTCGGATCAGGCCAAGGGATGGATATCTCAATGAATCAAATAAAAAATAAAGGGTAAAAAAGAGCTTTTAAGATGCCCTTTTTACGCCTTCAAAAAAGGTTTTAAGAAAACCCTCGACGCCGTAAACGATGAATAATCATTAAGGTGTCAGGCTCGCCCCCATGTAACAAAGGAGAAAAGGGACAAAGCAAAACCGAAGGGATGAGACATGGCTACAACACAAGTTGGTTCGCACACTGTTTACTATGATGATCTGGGGGCTGGCCACCCAATTGTGCTTCTCACCGGGCTGGGCGCCTCACGTCTTGGCTGGCGGAAGCAGCTTGAGCCCTTCTCGGCCAGGTATCGGGTCATCAATATGGACAACCGGGACTCGGGCGACAGCCTCCCCGACACAGGGCCATACGGCATTGCCGACCTGGCGGATGATGTGCGAGGTGTCATTCAGAATCTCAAGCTTGAACGTATATATCTGGCCGGCATCTCCATGGGCGGATTTATCTCGATGGAACTGGCCATCCGCCATCCCGAGCTGGTCGAGAAACTGGTTTTGGTTTCAACCAGCGCCGGTGGCTCAACCAATGTTCAGCCAAAGCCGGAAATTCTGACCCTACTGGTTCCCGGTGAGGCCGAGGATATTGAGCAGGTTGCCCGTCGAACCTTTACGGCGATTACGGGCAAAGGGTTTATGGATGCGCATCCGGAAGACCTGGAGGAAATTGTGAAAATCATGAAAGAGAAGGCGATGCCGCTAGAATCATTCCAACGGCAACTCGGAGCGGCGATGGTACATGATGCCACGGATCGTCTGGACCGGATTTCCGCGCCGACCCTGGTCATTCACGGTGACTATGATCCGCTCATTCCCTACGAGAACGGCCAGTACCTGGCCGCGCACATCAAGGCCGCGCGACTTTCCACCTATCCGGGTGTCGGACACCTGCCGATCATAGAGGCGGCCGATAGATTCAATCGCGAAGTGCTCGAGTTTTTGGGATAAAAATGAAAATCCGGCCAATCATTGAAGAAGACATTCCAGCCGTTGTAGATCTGATTCTCCAAAATTACGACGAGGTGATGCCTGCGTATCACTCACCGGGAGTTCTTGAGAAATCCAGATTAAAGGTAACCCCGGATCAAATCAGGGCACAGGTGAAAACCAATTTTTGTTGTTGAATCAGAGGGAGAGGTCATTGCTACAGCGGCGTTGGCCAACTTTGGAACAGGGGAAATCCCCAAGCACAGCGTTTCTAATGTCTTTATCAAAGTCGACCATCAAAACCGGGGAATCGGGAAGTTTCTAATGGAACATCTCTTCCATTCGGCAGGCGATAACAATGTCGAGATCCTTCAGGTTCCAAGCAGTTTGAACGCCATCTCTTTTTACCAAAGAATCGGTTTTATAAAGAATGAAGAACAACCGGATTCGGCTGATGAAATCACTTGGATGACCAAGGTACTTTAAATAAAAGTGCCAAACTGTTAAAGGGGTGCTGGGAATGAGATCAACTTTTCTGCCGATTGCGACGGCTGTAATGGGCGGTGTGCTCTACCATGTCGCGCAAAAATCTATTCCGAAGGCCGTCAGCCCTTTTGCTGCGATCATCGTCGCCTACACAGTCGGCATTGCCTTGTGTGGTGTCGCTTTTTATCTCGACCCGGCGCGTCCCTCTTTTCTATCCTCGGTGCGGGAATCGAACTGGGCCGTAGTCTTTGTGGGTGTTGGTGCCGCGATCATCGAGGTCTCGGTTCTGCTGGCCTACCGGGGGGGATGGAACATCAACACCATGTCGGTCGTCATGAGCATCTCGGTCGCATTAATACTCATCCCCGTCGGTCTGTTCTCTTTCAACGAGCACTTGTCGTTGCGGAGCGCAGTTGGGATCGCCTGCTGTTTGATTGGCCTCTGGCTGATCTCGAAAAGATAAATTCCCGGCTTGGGCCTCTGATCGAGTTTTTGGGATAAGACAGAGCGGTTATTCCGGCGCGCAAAAGGTCGGAATGGGAAAAGAAATTCAGTCGGATTCGGAATAAAATGAGTCAAAGGTAAAGGTAAAGGATTTGACCCCAAACCCACCAAACCCATGAGGCGTCGGCTGAGTTCGGCGTTGGCCTTCAAAGGATGACTAAATGAAAGAAAATGACCGTTATCAAAGAGGCTGGGAAAAACTCAAGGAAGTTGACGGTGAGGCCGGCGAGCGTGTAATCGAAAGCCTCAAGGATATTGCGCCTGAGTTTGCCCGAATACTGATCGAATTTTCTTTTGGCGATATTTATTCAAGGCCGGGATTGGATCTAAAGTCCAGAGAAATAGCCGTAGTTGCCGCTTTGACCGCTTTGGGAAATGCCACACCGCAATTAAAAGTGCATATTCATGGTGCGCTTAATGTTGGATGCACGGAGCAGGAAATTGTAGAAATAATGATGCAAATGGCAGTGTTTGCGGGCTTCCCCGCGGCACTTAATGGATTGTTCGCGGCCAAAGAGGTTTTTGCTGAAAGAAAAAACACAAAAGGTTAACCTGGCACTCAAGCCGCCCCGAACCTCACGCAGCTTAGCGAAGCGATTGGGCCCTATGGGAGCCGTTTTGAAACAATCGAGCATAATCAGGGATTCCATGTGAAACTACTAATAGAGGACAATGATGGCTGATAAGAAAATGGATCTGGCCGGGCCGGGCATCGGCACTTATGAGGAAGTGGATAAAAGCCTTCCCCACAATTATAAGGTCTTGTTGGGTCCCAAGGAGAGAATGCGGGCACTGTTCAAGATTAAAAACTTCATCGAAGAGAACCTGTGTCGGGAACTCAACCTTTTCATGGTTCAGGTTCCGCTCATCGTCACCAAGGACAGCGGTGTCAACGATTACCTGGACCGGGATGGTTCGCGCACGCCCGTTGAATTTCCCTGCGGGCTCGGTCTGGAAAAAAGAATCGAGGCCCAGGTGGTCCGGGCCGCCACCAAATGGAAGTCGTTACGAGAATCTGGTCGGTTATCTATGAGGCCGGCCAGATGGTCAGGAAAGACTTTCCCGCCCATCTGGGCGAGGTGAGCATCACGGTCTGGCCTGATGTCCTTAAATCGATTTGCAAAAAGAAAAATATCCGGGTATTGGAATAAGGAATTGAGAAAAATCAGATGTGAGGTTAATGGGGTAGGGCAACGAAAACAATTTGAATCCCCGTCTGTGTGCTGGTGTAGTCTCTCAATAATAGGTTTACAATAGTCTTATTCCGTCATTCCTGCGAAAGCAGGAATCCAGGTTGAAAAGACTGGGTTCCGGATCAAGAGGGTGTGTCACAATTGCATTTATGTCATTTCGTGCAACCGAAGCGCGACACGGAATCCAGTTTTCCAATAAGTTCTGGATACCGGCTTTCGCCGGTATGACGACTTTGATGGCACTTTAAGTAATTACGAGACAGCCTCCAAGTCCGGAATGACAACCATGGAGAGCGATTACTGTTACATTACACTAAGAGTGAACCATGGAGAGTAAGAAGATATCCGTGGAAGGCAGGGAACGTCTGCGAAGACGCTATCGGCCGGTCAGTGTCCGCGTTCTCTTCGTGGGCGAGGGGCCGCCGGCCTCGGGTCGATTTTTCTATCAGGCGGATTCGGGACTTTACCGGGCGATTCGCGACGCCTTTGCCAACGTTTTCCCCGTGGTCGGCGACCAGGAGTTTCTGGAGTTGTTCCGATCGCTGGGTTGTTATCTGGTCGATTTGTGCGGCCGGCCCGTTGACCACCTGCCCGGTGACCAGCGCCTGAAAGCCTGCCTGGATAGCGAGGTTCGTCTGGCCGGGATACTGAAACGACTTCGTCCGGAAATCGTGATGACCGTGGTTCGATCGATCTCAGCTAATGTGAGGCGTACGCAACAGCGGGCCAACTGGTCGGGTATCCACATCGAACTTCCCTATCCGGGTCGCTGGAACCATCACCGCACGGCGTTTCTTAAGGAGCTGTCACTCGTTCTTCACAGGATCTATAAGGGAAACGGATCATGTTCGCTATAAATCACGCGGCCACCGGGCTGATCATCAAAAAGATATTTCCCGATGTACCGATGGCCATAATCTTGGTTTCGGTCCAGTTAATAGAGATCCTCTGGGTTGTATTAAACTTTCTCGGTGTGGAAAAGACAACAACCGAAGACAAAGTGCAATCAGTCAGCGACGTACATCTTGAGTATATGCCGTTTTCGCACTCAGTGGTCTCCACGGTTCTTTTGGCGGCCGGCGCCTGGATATTCCTGGACTTGGGATTCAAGGCGGCTGATATTGGAATAGCTGTGGCGCTGGGGATATGTTCTCACCTTCTGCTTGACCTGGTTAGTCATGCCCGTGATATTGTCATAGCGCCATTTCTGGACAGCAGAAAGTTCGGCTTGGGGCTCTATGAGAAACCGCCTTTGGCTTTCGTGTTTGAGACCATCTATGGGATTTTCTGCTGGTGGTTATACGGAGGCAGCAGGGCGTTATTTTTGATAATTGTCCTTTTTAACCTGGCGAACGCTTCTTTCTTTATCAAACCCATACCCGGTCCGGAAAGACTTATGGCACATCGGCCGTTCTCGATTACGGCCATAATAGCACTACAGATTGTCGTGACGGCGGTACTTGTAGGGTTGTTTAGCTGAAATTTTGCGAGTGGGGGTCGGATCTTCTCATTGAACTAAATAAAAAAGCTGGGTAAGAAGGTCTTAAGGTGATATTTTTACCCCCAAAAAGCAGAAATCTCATAAAGGGGAGAACCTGAACATGGTGAAAAAAACCAAGTTGTTGTTTTTAGCATTCTCATTGCTTTCATTCCTGATTGCCTGTGTTCCGTCAATGGATATAAAATATGATAAACTTGCTAAAACGGAGTTGAAGCGCGGGACGGTTGCGGTTGGAGAGGTCAATAATAAACGTCTTAAAAGCTATGGAGGTCAGAGTTTTGGGTTATTAGGAAAACTTCGTGGAGGATATGGAAATCCTTTTGACCTGCAAACGGAGGAAGGAAAAGAGATTAACGTAGTTTTGAGGGAGATGGCTAAAAACGTTCTGGAGCATAGCGGTTATACCTCAGGCAGAAGCGACAAGAAAGCTCCCAGGTTGGATATTGATGTGCTTCGCTTTTGGTGTGATGGGTATGGTAACAAGTATACGATAGAAGCTGAGATTGCAGCAAAACTTGTCGATCCGCTGGATGGAAACGTCCTGACCCAGAGAGGAATTGACTTCGAGAGAGTATTTTCGCTTTCAACCCCCGGCAAGACGCGTGAAGCCTTTGATGTAGTATTTAATGACATACAGAAGCAATTGCTGAGGTTCATTGAGTCTAAAGAATTTCAGGCGGCTGTAAAGTAATTATTAAGGATCTAAGAAAAACCTCAAGGCCGCGAGCCAATCGATATTTTGTTCCCAATAAGGTTTGGCATATCACCTATCGAAGCATAGTCATTAAATTGTCGTGGCCCGACTCCATGCAATATCATCTGGGAAAGGGGCTCGGAATCTTGGTCTCTAAATAGGGCAGGGATGCCCTGGAATATAAATTCCAAACTTAGGAGGTCAAAGATGAATGTAGGTGAATGGCCCACTCGTTGGGCGCAGCGCTATCCCGATGAAGCCTGTCTCAAGTATGGAGACCTGCGGTTAACCAAGAAAGAATTCAACCTGCGTGTCAATCAGGCGGCCAACGCTTTTCTGGAAATCGGCCTAAAGAAAGGGGACCGGGTGGCCGTTCTGATGGCCAACAGCAACGTATTTCTTGAGATCCTGTTTGCCATTTCCAAGATCGGCAGCATCATGGTACCGTTGAATTTCCGGTTAGCCCCCCCGGAGCTTGAATTCATCATCAACGATTCCGAGCCGGTCATGGTCATCTATTCGCCTGAGTTCCTGACCGTGATGGACGCCCTTCGGGATAAATTACCCTCCGTCAAGCATTACATTTGTGAACTGGGGGGCGGAGCGGCCGACGATCGAATCTTCGAAGGCTGGATCAAGGACCGTTCGACAGAGGAGCCTGTGATGACCGAGATGGTGGACTTTGAAGATCCTCATTTTATCATGTATACCTCGGGAACGACCGGTCGTCCGAAAGGGGCCGTGGTCCGGCAGGGCCAGACCCAGTGGAACGCAATCAATGGTATACATACCTACATCCAGATTCCACCGGCCGTGAGTCTGTGCAGCGCTCCGCTCTTCCATATCGGCGCCCTCCATGCCTCGGCTACGCCGAACCTTTATGCCGGGATCGAACTGATTATCCAGCGTTTCTTCGACCCGTCCGCGGCGCTCAAGCTCATTGAAGAAAATAAGGTGACCTCCATGTTCGGCATCCCGGTCATGTTTTTGTTCATGAGCCAGATGCCCGAGTTCGAGACCACCGATTTTTCCAGTGTCCAGTTTTTCATTGCCGGGGGGTCGCCTTGTCCCCGATCCCTGATCGAGGCCTACCAGGCCAAGGGGGTGAATTTCACTCAGGGTTACGGCATGACCGAAACCGCCACCGGGGTGACCGCCCTTCGGATGGAGGACTCCATTCGCAAGCTCGGTTCTTGCGGCAAGCCACTCTTCCACACCTCCATACGCATCGTGGATATGTTCGACAAGGATCTCCCTCAAGGAGAATTAGGGGAGGTACTCATTAAAGGCCCCACGGTGATTAAGGAGTATTGGCGCCGGCCGGAGGCCACGGCCGAGACCATCGTGGACGGATGGCTTCACTCCGGTGACGTGGGGTATATCGACGAGGAGGGCTACCTCTACCTGATCGACCGTCGTAAAGATATGTACATCAGCGGCGGCGAGAACGTCTATCCGGCTGAAGTCGAGGATGTACTGATGCGTATGCCCCAAATCGCCGATGCGGGGGTAATCGGGATCCCGGACGAAAAATGGGGGGAAACCGGACTGGCCGTGGTCGTGCTCGCCCCTGGCGAGAAATTAACCGAAGACGAGGTCATCGAATATTGTCGGGACAAACTGGCCGGTTATAAACGTCCGCGAAAGGTGAAATTCGTCGAAGTATTGCCGCGGACCCTTACCGGCAAGATTCTAAAGAAAGAGCTGCGTGCCATGTATGGTGGGCTACAGTCTTCATAAAATGAGGAGCCTATTGCCTGTTTGTTGATGGGACTGTCTGTTAATCTTAATAGAGGTCGGGCTACTTGAAAAATTTCATTTTACATCAGATGTGAGAAATTTTACCCTTTCAAATGGACCTATAACTCGTTTTCCGAGGGCAAAAAGATCGTTTTTCACGCTTAGTTGATGAATGCCACGACATCGTGGACAGATTTTCATGCCATGACATCGTGGACAAAGGGTTTCTCAACGTAATGTGTAGTTGAACACCAACTGTTCGGTTTTATCCAAGTAGAGTTTTAGTTTTTGTTCTTTGACATCGATAGTAGCCACTACATATTGATATTCCAACTCGGGAGGCATACTAAATATTTCACCGAAGATGTTCAACTTCAGGTTGCTCCGGATAAAGCGGACAAGATGATATCGTCCGAGTTCAGGTTTTTTGAGCCGATGCCGAGGCGGCTTCTCTTTTTTAGGGAAACGTAGCCTTCGCTTAGCAACCTCCAGGGCTTTCAGTGGCGTTTTGCCGCCCAGTTTACTGTAACGCTAGGAGCTATTGTGCCTCTGCTCGTAAGCCAGTGACCCCGATAACAGATCCGTCGGCGTGGCCATAAGGGTCTTGGCAAGAAACCGTTGTTCGTAATGGTCATTAAATTTCTCCACTACCCCATTACGCCAGGGTTCGGCCATGGGGATGAACCACGGTTCGACTCCGTGATGGAGACACAACCGGATCAGTGGCCCCATACCGCGAGGATGGATGGGACTACCGAAAAAAGACATCTCATTATCCACTTGGAGGTTATCCGGTATCCCCAGACGTTTCCAAATAGCCCAGAGGGCATCTATGACATTCTGGCCCGCTTTGGAGATGGATGGATGTACCCCACAGCGGCCCGTAGCCAGATCGACCACATTGAGGCTATAGAAGCGTAAGGGTCCTGTTAAATAACACGGACCGACCCAATCCGCCTGATGGGTTTGATTCGGCACCAAGGAGGGCAGCTTCGGATAGGCTGTGCCCTTGGATTCATAGCGGCCGGTTCGACGATGGGTCAGACCCTGGCGACTGAGAATCCGGTCGATAGTCCGAATGGAAGGCAACGGTTGGACGTTGAGTTCTTCCATTTCCCAGTGGATGGCTTGGGCGCCGCAGAACAAGTCCCGGTTGTAAAGGTTCAGACGCACCAACTTGACGATTTCTTCAATCTCCGGCGGGGTACGTGTCGGAGTGATCAGAGGTCGCTGGGACCGACTTTCTACCCAGAAAGGATCGCCTTCTAAAAAACGGTTAACCCACTTGTACAACCACGTTTTCGAGCAACTTAGGGAGACACAAATGGATTCCGGTTTCTCCCCGTTAATAAAACGCTGTACGGCCCAAGTCCTTTGTTGCTGAATCTCATCAATCATGAACACCTCCATTTTGGTTTTGGTGTCCATGATTGTGACAGAGAGGCTATTCGATTGTCACAGAACGTTGTTCACGATGTTATGGCACATTATTTAGTTCACGATGTCATGGCATTTAACATTTAGGCAATATGGCCAGAGGTACAGATGGTTTCGAGGTAGGGTTGGTCTGGTCCGACCCCGTTTAACGGCGGCATTAACTCCTCCCCTTGTTCTATTTCCAAATTCATCTGTCATGACCGTCACTCCCACATCTTCGGGGCGGTACATAGTCGCAGAGCTTAGTTGGTTGGCACCTTTCAAAGTTTCCCTCAATATATGGAAATCTTCCCACACAAATATGGAACTTCCTCCAGATATGGGGAGCCAACTCATCGTTTCAACACTCTTTATTGTTCTCCCTCGTTAGTCAAACCCTACAATATCAGGTCTGTTTTCAGACTTTTTCTTTCCTCCCGGCTAATGGTACGCTGTTTGCACCAATATTTGGTGTCTTGAAAGAATTTACAGGCAGGATTTCCCGTATAGAACCAGAGACCCAATTTTTCATGGGAGAGGTGGGGTTTTTTGTTTAACTCTAACATCTGATGGGTGACCTTACGAAAGATGATAATAAGACCAGAGGGAAACTCATACAGGAACTGTCGGAACTGCGCTTGCAAAATGCCGCTCTGGGAAAAACAATAACCGGGAATAGGTCGGCCGAGCTTGCGGTCGAGAAGGGCCGCTATGCCGAGAGAATCATCGACACCCTGCATGAACCCTTAATCGTTCTGGACCACGATTTAAGGGTGGTCTCCGCCAACGACTTCTTCTATGAAGTCTTTAAGGTAAAACCTGAAAAGACTGTGGGACAGTTTATTTACGATCTGGGCAATAAACAGTGGAATATCCCCAAGCTGCGAGAACTGCTGGAAACCATACTTCCCTCGAAGGCTACCTTCGATAACTATGAGGTTGAACACTATTTTCCTTCCATCGGCAGGCATATAATGCTTTTGAATGCCCGGGAAATTAAAAAAGTGTTGGGCCAAGAGGAGATCATCCTCCTGGCTATCGAGGACATCACCGAGCGCAAGCGAATTGAAAGCTTAGTAACGGAGTCTGAAGGGCTCTACCGGGGAGTTTTTGAGACTGCAAGTGATGGGATTATGCTTCTCGAAAAACGAGAAGGGAAGATAACCCATACTAACCCGGCGGTCGAGAGGATGTTGGGCTATTCCACAAAAGAGTGCATCGGGAGTAAACTTAATGACATCGGTTTTGTGCTCGATTTGAGTGATTTCCAAACGACGATGTTAAATTTGAACAAGAACGGTGTTATTAACTACACTGACGTTCCGGTAACGACCAGGACCGGGCAACATATAGATACGGATATATATCTCGTAGACAAGACCAGGGTGGTACAATGCAATATTCGTGACATAACCGACCGCAAACAGGCGGCGGAAGCCTTGCGGGAGAGCGAGTTTCGCTACCATTTGTTGTTCGATGAAGCCCAGGACGGGATAGCTCTGGCCAACGAAGAGACTGGCGAGATATTGGACTGCAACCAGGCCCTGTGCTTTATGACGGGAAAAAATAAGACCGAAATTCTGGGACAGCCCCAGAGTATCCTTCATTCACCGCATCGCTTGATTAACGGACATTCATCGAGCTTCCCTGTTCCTGAGACTGAAGATCCGGGAAAGAGTATCGAAGATAACCTGTTATCCAAAAGCGGCAAAATGATCCCGGTGGAAATCAGATCCTCAAGGGTCCGGACCAACGGCGGTGATTATCTCCTGGGCATATTCCGTGACATCACCGACCGCAAGCTGGCGGAGAAGAAACTTCTACAGATCCTCGTAAGGCTCAGGAAGGCACTTAACACGACCATCCAGGTCATGGTGTCCACCATAGAGACAAAGGATCCTTACACCGCCGGTCACCAGATCCGCTCTGCGACCCTTGCCTGGGCCATTGCCATCGAGATGGGACTTACCCAGGATAAAATCGATGGTCTCCGCATGGCCAGTTCCATCCATGACATTGGAAAACTTTCCATACCTGCTGAAATATTGTCCAAGCCGACAAAACTGTCTGAAATCGAATTTTCCCTCATTAAAGAACACCCTCAGAAGGGATATGAGATTCTCAGGAATATAGAATCCCCCTGGCCCCTGGCAGAGATAGTCTTCCAGCACCATGAGCGGATGGACGGCTCAGGGTATCCCCGGGGTTTGAAGGGAGATGACATCCTGGTTGAGGCTCGGGTCCTTATGGTGGCTGATGTTGTTGAGGCCATGGCCACCCACCGTCCCTACCGTCCGGCTTTGGGGATTGATAAAGCCCTGGAAGAAATCTCTCACAACAAAGGGATCCTTTATGATCCGGAAGTCGTGGAGGTCTGCTTGAGACTTTTTAATGAAAAGGGATATAAACTCGATTGATAATTTCATAGGACATCACGTTTTTTGAGTTAAATGCCTAAGCAAGCAAGGGTAATTATTCTAATAAGTTGTTTTAAAATCAACTCAAGCATTTTGTGCCTTGTGCACACAGCCTGGGGTATTTGTTTTTTAAGGAGGGCTTAAGAAATGAAAGATAAAAAGCAGACGGAAGAGCCAAGGATTGAAGTGCTCTTAGAGTATGCCAATAGTATCATTGCTACACTTAGGGAGCCATTTTTGGTTTTGGATGAGAAATTGCGAGTCATTTCTATCAACCAGGCTTTCTATAACACCTTCGAGGTTGCAGAAAAAGATACCATAGGGCGATTACTTCCCGATTTAGGTGACGGGCAATGGAATATTCCTAAGCTGCTTCAGCTATTAAAAGAAATTATACCGAAAAAAAAAGTTGTGAAAGATTATGAGGTCGAGCATAAATTTGAGCAAATTGGACAGCGAGTCATGGTCCTGAATGCCTGTCAGTTGCGTGTCCCTGAGAAAATAGCAGCAATAATAACGGCAGGGGTAAGAAAAGAAGAAGAAGAGTTAATCCTGATAGCTATTGAAGACATTACTGAGCGTAAGCGTTTACAGGAAGAATTAAGGGAGTCAGAGGAGCGTTATCGCCGAGCCTTTGAAACATCGAGGAATGCATCGTTGCTTGTGCATAAAATTGAAGCCGATATTCTTAATTCTAATGAATCTGCTCAGGAATTCTTGGGTTATTCCTCAGAGGAGTTTTCGAAAAAGAAACTATGGGAAATCGGGGTCATTAAAAACGCTAAGGACTTTCAAGAGACGGTGTCAATATTGGAAAGAGAAGGGGTGATTCATTACCAAGACACACCGCTGACAACTAAGAAAGGCCTGAGCCTAAATGCCGATGTTTTCTTGGTTGACAAGGCAAAAGTTATCCAATGCACCCTCCTGGACATCGCCGAGCGCAAGGAAGCGGAAGAAGCATTAAAGGAATCTGAACTGAGATTCAAGACCATCTTTAATGAATCTATGGATGGGATGCTTTTAGCAGAAATAGGGAGAAGGCGATTTTTCATGTGCAATCCCAAAATTTGCCTGATGTTAGGATATAGCGAAGAAGAACTGATGGGCCTGGGAGTTGACGACATCCATCCTGAGGAAGATCTGCCGTTGGTGGTTGAAAAGTTTGAGCGACAAGCGAAAGGAGAAAATAAACTTGCGGTGGGTCTCCCGGTGAAGAGAAAAGACGGCAGCATTTTTTATGCGGATATTGGTACTTCACAGGTTAGCCTATCCGGCAAAAAATATCTTATGAGAAGCTTCAGGGATATTACCGACAGCAAGAAAATACAGGATGAATTAAAAGAGAAGATGCAGGACTTGGAGCGGTTCAGTAAATTTGCCGTGGATAGGGAATTGAAGATGGAAGAACTGGAGAAGAAGATAAATAAGCTTGAGGAAAAGCTGGAAGCCAGATGAGATCTGAAGGCGAGATCGGGAAAAGGATGGCCCTTAAAGAAGAACGAGAGAAAATCTTGGACAAGAAAGTATATTTGGAAAGCATTATGTCCTCGATGACGGATGCTCTGATGGTGATTAATTCCGACGCCACGCTTAGGTCAGTCAACAAAGCGGCCTTGGATCTGTTGGGTTACCAGGAAGATGAGCTTATCGGCCAACCGATAAAAAAAATATTTCTGCAAGAAAAAGAAAAAGAAGAAGAAAAAGAAGAAACCTTTCTGCATAAATACTTTCAAGAAATAATTGTCGCCGGCGTAGCGTATAACATCGGCTTAACTTTTCTTACCAAACAGGGCAAGGCCATTCCGGTAAATTTTAGCGGTGCGGTGATGCAGCAAGACGGTAAGATTATCGGCATGGTGGGTGTGGCCAGAGATATGCGTCAAATCATGGGCATCATAAGTGATTTGGAGAAGAAGGATAGGGAGCTTGAGGATCGCAGCAATAATTTAACCCGGATGCGGAGGGCTATGTTGCACATGATGGGCGATTTGGATAGTGCTAAAAAGGAAGCCGAGAAGGCGGAAAAAGAGCTGAGGAAGTTAGACCGGTTGAAGAGGGATTTTATTTCTACTGTTTCTCACGAACTACGTACGCCGCTGGCTATTACTAAAGAAGGCCTAAGCCTTATTTTGGATAAGATCCCCGGCAAAATAAATGAACAACAGGAAAAGATACTGAGTACCGCAAGAAGCAATATTGACCGGTTAGCCAGAATCATCGATGATCTCCTTGATGTATCCAAGATTGAGGCCGGCAAGGTTGAGTTAAAGAGAGGATTAGTGGATATAGCCGGGTTGATAAGAAAAACAGCTTCTTCTTTTGACTTGAATCTAAAGGAAAAAAACCTGGAGTTAAAAATCTATGTTCCCGAAAAACAGATCAATGCCTTTGTAGATCCGGATAAACTGATTCAGGTTTTTACCAACCTGATAGGAAATGCCTTAAAATTCACGGATAGAGGTTATATAGAAATTTCACTGCAAGAGAAAGAAAAAGAAATTGAGTGTGTTGTGGCCGATACCGGTTTAGGTATTAGTGAGGAAGATCTGCCTAAAGTATTCGGTAAATTTGAACAGTTTGGCCGCCTGCCCGGCCCGGGAGAAAAAGGCACAGGCTTGGGCCTGGCTATTACCAAAGGAATTATTGAACTTCATGAAGGCAAAATCCGGGTGGAGAGTAAACTTGGCCAGGGAGCAAAATTTAGTTTTATTCTGCCTAAATATCCGGCTGAAGACATTTTTAAGGAATACCTTAATATCGGGATGAGAGTGGCCATGGACCAGAAGGTCCACATGAACTTAATCGTTATCTCTATTCTTGAGTTTAAGAAATTAAAACAGGGGCTTTCAGATGAGAAAATGGATATTATTTTAAGAAATATGAAGGTAATTATCGAAGATACTTTACGCCAGGAAGGGGATGCGGTGTTTAGTGATTCCGGCGAGATGATGATTATTCTGGCCGGCTGCGATAAAAAAGGGGCTTTGAGTGTAAAAAATAAGTTAAGAGGAGCTTTGGATAAGTATTTATCCAATGAGAAATTACCTCAAGATATTAAATTAAGGTTCGGTTCTGCGGTTTATCCGGATGAAGCTGAAAATTATGAAGAATTAATTAAAAAAGCTAAGGAGGATTAGAGAATTATGGGGAAAAGAATATTAATCGCAGATGATGAAAAGGATTGGGTAAAGATGCTGGCCATAAGGTTAGGACACGAAGGCTATCAGATAGAAGGGGCATTCGATACCGTACAAGCTACGGCACAGGCAATCAAATTGCTACCGGATCTAATACTTTTGGATATCATGATGCCTGGAGGCGGAGGATTGCAGGCATTGAAGAATATAAGAGCACACCTCAAAACATTCACTATACCCGCAATAGTACTTACGGCAAGAGGGGATAGGGAAACAAAAGAAGCTGCAGAAGGGATGGGTATCTCCGGATATTTTATCAAGACTGAGAGCACAGTCGACCTTGTGGCTAAAATAAAAGAAGTGCTTGGCGAATAACCAGCCGGGTTTTTAATTTAAAAAGGAGAGGAGATTCCCGATGAAGAAAAAGGTATTAGTAGTGGATGATGAGCCGGACTTTGTAGAATTCTTGAGTATTAGATTAAAAAGCAGCGGCTACGATGTCATAAGTGCCTCGAATGGGGAAAGTGGCCTAAAAAAAGCACAAGAAGAAAAGCCTGACCTGATTGTCCTGGATATTCTTATGCCGAAAATCAATGGCTTTGAGGTGTGTAAACGTTTAAAAGAAAATGAATTTACCAAAGATATGCCGGTGATTATGTTGACCGCATTAGCCCGAGACCAGGATTTATCCAAAGGGTTAAGAGAGGGAGCGGATTGTTTTATTACCAAGCCATTTAATTCCGTGGATTTATTATCTGAAATAAAGACAGCCCTTACGGTTAACCAATATAAATCAACTATTAAACTTAATAATAACACGGGGGGAGGAAGAAGCGTAGTCATTGGGGGGAGATCTTGAATGACTATTTGTAATCCATACCCTATTTGAGAGGAGGCCCGGATATTTTGATTCAGCGGCATTAGCTCCTCCCCTTGTTCTATTTCCAAATGAATCTGTGACGACGCTCACTCACACATCTTTGGGACGGTGCACAGTTGCAGAGCCGAGTTGTTTGGCACCTTTCAAAGTTTCCCGCAATATATGGAAATCATCCCATAAAAATATGGAAGTTCCTCCTGGTATAGAGAGCGAACTCACCGTGTCAATCTTCCTGATGGTTCCCCCCTGTTAATCAAACCCTGCAATATCAGGTCTGTTTTCAAACCTTTTCTTTTACCCTGACTAACGGCATGATAGTTGCGGTAATATTTAAGTAAAAGAGAATGTAATGCCTGATCCGTAATAAAGTAATTTCTAAAGAAAACTTTAAATCTTAACATTCCTATCAATTAACTTTGGGTAGAGAGGAGAATAACATGAAATATCAAATTACAATTCCCAGGTCCCCTTTAGAATCAGAAGTGGGAAAATGTATCACCCTGGTCCTGCCTAATGGCAGAGCAGTGGTCCTGGATTGGAATGAGACCCAAGGCGGGAAACCAGTGTATGCCGGTATCTACCAATTAAAATCAAAAGAAGTTAGATGGTTAGAGGTATGTGATCAAGCCAGCATTACCGCAATCTAACCCTTTGACTATGGGTTGTGTGGAGAACGACAATGAGAAAAATTTCCTAAGTGTCCTGTGAGGTATCATCCATCCTTTAAAGATAGTTCATTTTTTCCGGTAATGCTTCTTTATATAGGTTAAAGCCCTTCAGAACCTCCTCATTGGTTCCGCTTTTGTCCAGGGGAAATCGCTGTGACAAATCCTAATAATTATCTTCTGCCTGGTTTGTGTCTCACGAGACTTCCTGATCAAGCGATCCCGGTACATATTTCCCAAAGCTTGCCCTGAATACCCCTGAAATTGTTTTGATACCCTGTACCTTGCTGCCGGCATTATAGCGGGGGAATAGCTTCGAGTGCTTTTCTCTGAATTCAATTCAGGAAGTTATTTTGGCAGGAAATTGAGGACTCTTCTTAAATACCCGATTTATAGAATCTTGATCAAATTAGTCATTATAATTAGTTGCTTAAAGACTTTGTTATTGACAGGTTATTAATTCTTTACGTAAAATAGAGGTCAGAAAATACACGGGAAATGATAATCCGGAAATCAGGACACCTATCATGGTGAAAAAAATCATCCATCTGGTCATTGGGTTAACCTTTTTTTTGTTCTTCTACGACTTTAATTATCAGAAATGCTCGGCAATGGAAGGAGGAAGAAAGATGCAAATAACCAGTTCCACTTTTGTAGAGGGTAGTATTATACCATCTAAATTTTCCTGTGATGGCCAGGATATTTCACCTCCATTAGAATGGAAAGATATTCCCGTTGGTACGAAAAGTTTTGCTCTGATCAGCGATGATCCGGATGCTCCTATGGGAACATGGGTTCATTGGGTCGTCTATAATATTCCTCCAAAAATCACACGATTTGACGAAAACGTGAAACCCGAAAAGGAATTTAAGAATGGTATGAAACAGGGTAACAATAGTTGGCCTAAAATTGGATATGGTGGTCCCTGTCCACCAAGTGGCACACATAGATATTTTTTTAAATTATATGCTCTGGACACGATACTGGACCTGAGATCGGGAGCTACTAAAGTTCAATTACTAGAGGCAATGAAAGGACATGTCCTTGCCGAAGCCCAATTGATGGGAAAATATAAAAGACAACGATAATGATTACCCTGGGTCCGATTTGATTTTCTTCTAAGGTTTCTATTCTACCTTCTCAAATAAGTTAAATGGGTCAAATGGGGGGCAGACCAGACCAAGGAATTGAACTCTCAATGAATCAAATAAAAAATGATGGGTAAAAGGACTTTAAAGTGCTCTTTTTATCCCCTCAAAGAAGGTTATTAGTCTGGCGCAGGTTAAACAAATGTTATATCCACTACCAATGGAGAACTATGATGGCTGACAAGAAAATGGATCTGGCCGGGCCGGGCATCGGCACTTATGAGGAGGTGGAGAAAAGCCTTCCCCACAATTATAAGACCTTGTTGGGTCCCAAGGACAGGATGCAGGCCCTATTCAAGATAAAGAAATTTATTGAGGAGAACCTCTGCCGGGAACTCAACCTTTTTATGGTTCAGGTTCCGCTCATCGTAACCAAGGCCAGCGGTGTCAATGATTACCTGGACCGGGATGGTTCACGCTCGCCCGTTGAATTTTTCTGTGGACTCGGTCTTGAAAAAAGGATCGAGGCTCAAGTGGTCCAGGCGGCCACCAAATGGAAACGGCTGGCCTTGAAGCAGTTCGACTGTGAAGTGGGCGAAGGGATTTGTACCGATATGAGGGCGGTTAGAAAGGATTATTTCCTGGACCATGACCATAGCGCCTATGTCGATCAATGGGATTGGGAACGGGTTATCACCAAGGAAATGCGTAATCTGGATTTTCTGCGGGATATCGTTGAGAGAATCTGGTCGGTGATCTATGAGGCCGGTCGGATGGTCAGGAAAGACTTCCCCGCGCTCAATACCGGTGATTATTCGGATATACCCAAGAAGCTGAAATTTTTTCACGCGGAGGAAATCCTGGAACGCTATCCGGACCTGACCCGCAAACAGCGAGAGACAAAAATGGTCCAGGAGGTGCATCCGGCGGTCTTTATCATAGGAATCGGCTATGTCCTGGAGGACGGTTATCCCCATGAGATGCGGGCCGCGGATTATGACGACTGGATCTCGCCTACCATTAAAAAGAACGGAAGGCAATTCCATGGACTCAACGGTGATATCCTGGTCTGGAATCCGGTAACGAAGCGTCGCCACGAACTGACCTCCATGGGGATACGGGTGACTAAAGAGACCCTGGTACAGCAGCTCAAAGAGACCGGACAGGAACATTTTTTACAGTTGCCCTACCACCAGGCGATTCTCAAGGATGAGATACCCTTAAGTATCGGAGGCGGTATCGGTCAGTCCCGGACCTTTATGTACCTGTTAAGGACCGCCCATCTTGGCGAGGTGAGCACCACAGTCTGGCCTGATGTCCTTAAATCGATTTGTAAAAGAAAGAATATCCAGGTATTGGAATAAGACTTAGAGAAAAATCAGATAGGAGGTTGATGGAAACCTATTTCCTGGAGACAAGCTATCCTGGCCCGACCCCATGCAACTCTTTACACTCATAGCTGATTCCGGTTCCATGCAGGAAGGCCACACAGTTATATCTTGGCTGAGTATGCTCGTCATACTCTGAGAAAGGACAAGAGGCTGAATATAAGGATTTCTGAGAGAGACCTCATAGAGTTGCAGAGAAAGGCTGTCAAAGAAGGTTTGCCGTATCAGACGTATGTGTCAAGTATCATTCACAAATTGATTAATGGAACGCTGGTTGAAGGAACGACAAAATAGGGGCCGGCGATTGGCCGGCAAATGGATGCAGCCAATCGGCGATAAAGCGGCCTCCCGAAATCCAAATCCATAATAATGACAAGATCTTGATCAAGACATGGCCGTGGGGGTTAAATCCCAAAAAATATCCAGAGGTTTGGACGGGGACGATGACTCCGGGGACCGTTTTGTTTTTTGATTTTTAGGCAAGGTTGGATTTTTTCAAAAATCAAACAGGAAAGGTGATTAGCTTGAAGAAACAGCCTTGACATCCCCCCATCAAGCATTATCATTAATTAAACCTTTACGAGAAGGGAGGTGGATCGGGATGATCAATAAGTTGAGCCCTAAGGTCAAGGCCAAGGAAGCTGCCTACTGGGATAAAGTTAAGAAGGTCTGGAAAGAAAATCCTGGGAAGGTATGCCACAAGTGAAAGAGTTGAAAATCTTGAACGTTGCTTGGATAGCAACGCAAACGAAGGGCGGATAGGCAGTAGGGTAATCCAATAGGCTTATCCGCCCTCTTCTTTATTAGAATCCGCTTTGCATCCCGGGTAAAAAGTATTTTCAAGCTTATTTTGAAATCCTTATCAAGTCTGAAATTCAAATTCTAAACCCAAAACGAACCAGTCGCATGTTAACTCATCACTCTTTTGATTTTTTTATTCAATGGCATTTGACCGGGCGGTGTAATCTCAGGATGGGGTGTTCTCCACAAAAGCCATAAAAAAATATCTTTGGCGGAAGGGAAATGTCATGAAAAGCTATGAAGTCATTATCATCGGGGCAGGAGATGTCGGGTTAGGGTTGGCTTTTAAGGCCGCTGAACAAGGTTTAAAAGTGGCTCTTATCGATAAGGGAATGGTGGGGGGGACCTGTGTTAATTATGGTTGTGTGCCTTCGAAAACGTTGATCATTACGGCGGACCGAATTATGGAGATTCGAGAAGCCGCAAGATTGGGTATCAGCACCCAAATAATCGATATTGATTTCAAGGCGATCATGGGGCGGATGAGAATGGCCGTCACCAGCGGTAGAAAGGGGATTGAAACGGCCATCCAAGAGACTGAAAATCTCGATTTTATAAACAGAGAGGGACATTTCATCGATGAGCATACCTTGGAAGTGGGGGATGAAAAGATAAGAGGGAAGAAAATTTTTATCGTTAGCGGTGCTCGTCCTTCGATTCCTTTACTACCAGGACTGGACAGGATTCATTATCTGACCAATGAGACGGTCCTGGAACTTGAGAAAAGACCGGAGAGCCTCATTTTTATCGGTGCCGGATATGTCGGGCTGGAATACGCCCATTTTTTTTCGGTTTTGGGCACCAAGGTAACCATCATACACAGCCATTCGACCTTCCTGCCTTTTGAAGAACCGGAAATATCCGAATTGCTGAAAAAGGAAATGGAAAAAACTATCGAACTGCATTTGGGGGTCGAAACGCAAGAAGTGAGACAGACCGCAGGCGGTTATACGGTTACCGTCAAGGACATTCGGACCGGCGAAAAAAAAGATATTACTGCAGAGGCACTCTTCGTGTCGGCCGGCAGAAAATCCAATGCCGACCTCTTGAAGGTTCAAAATGCCGGGATAGAGACCGACAAACGTAATTTTATCAAAGTGGATGACACCCTTCAAACCAACAAAAAACATATCTGGGCCCTGGGAGATGCTGTCGGAAAGGCGATGTTTACCCATGCCGGAGACAAGGAAGCAGAATTGGTCTGGTATAATGCCACACACCGGAAAAAGATCAAAATGAATTTCGAGTCCGTCCCTCATGCGATTTTTACCAATCCCCAAATTGCTTCTATCGGTTTGTCAGAGGATCAGGCGCGCCAGGACCACGAAGTACTTGTCGGCCGGGGGTTGTATTCCGATACCGTGATGGGCGAGGCCATGATGGAACAGGTGGGTTTTGCCAAGGCCGTCGTTGACAAGGGCACTGGAAGGATTCTGGGTTTTCATATCATTGGTCCTCATGCCGCCATACTCATCCAGGAAGTGATTAACACGGTTAGCAACAAGAACGACCTGAAATCCATTACCGGGAGCATGCACATATTCCCTGCTCTTTCCAACCTGATCCCGGAGGTGCTTACTGATCTCAAATAACCATCATAGTGAGGGGATTTTGCCTTTAGAGCCGCAAATAGCCGGCTCGCTCCCTGATTCTATTGAAATCTTTTACAACTTTTTGTGCTTTATAAACGTTCCGTTCCGATACTCTTCGAACGCCAGTTGCAGTTCTTGATCCGTGTTCATCACGATCGGGCCGTACCAAGCCACCGGTTCGCCGATAGGCTTGCCGGATACGAGCAGGAAGCGCACCGGTTCCCCTTGGGACGAGACGGTGACCTGATCGCCGTCGCCGAAGAGAACAGCCGTTCCGTCGTGCAGGTAGCGATCGCGCTCCATGTCGAAATAGTTCACCCCCTCGACATCGTAGGCATAGGGATTCCGCTCATTGCAGAAGATCCCCTTACCGGCAATAACGTAGGCGAAGACCGTATGGCCTCGCGGAGTCCGGTGTACGAACTCGGAAAGAGCCGGGAGGGTGATATCGAGATACTCGGGCTCTATAACAATGTCCCCCACCGGGCCCTGTTTACCCTCAACGGTTCCGCAGATGATCTTGACCATTGCCCCGCTCTTGGTCAGGATCTCCGGCACCTGCGCGCTCTTTATGTCGCGGTACCGGGGAGCCATCATCTTATGGGATTTGGGGAGGTTGGCCCAGAGCTGAAATCCCTCCATTACGCCTTTGCCGTCTCCCTGGGGCATCTCCTGATGGATGATGCCGCTCCCGGCGGTCATCCATTGCATATCGCCTGAAGTGATGATGCCCTTGTTTCCCAGACTGTCGCCGTGGGCAACATCCCCTTTCAGAACATAGGTGATCGTCTCGATGCCCCGGTGAGGGTGCCAGGGAAAGCCTTTGAGGTATCGAGAGGGATCGGTGTTGCGGAAATCATCGAGCAGCAGAAACGGATCGAAGAGCGGGACCTCGCTGTTTCCGAAAACCCTTCGGAGATGAACCCCCGCTCCTTCGAGAGTGGGCTTGCCCTTGAAAACCTTCCTGATCCTTCTGCTTTTTACCATTGGCGGTCCTCCTTTTTTCAGACGAATTCTTGCATCCAACACTATCCGGTTCCCTTGGCCCCGGAGGGTGGCGGTCAAGGCCGGGTAGTTTCCGGCCTAGACTTGATGAAAGTTAGCAGGTCCTCGTTGATCTGGTCTTTATGGGTCGTGCACAGGCCGTGCGGCGCGCCCTCATAGATTTTCAGCGTGGAGCCCTTGACCATCTTGGACGAGAGCAGGGCCGAGTCGGCGATCGGCACAATCTGGTCGTCGTCGCCGTGCATGAAGAGCGTTGGCACATCGATTTTCTTGAGGTCTTCGGTGAAATCAGTTTCGGAAAAGGCCTTTATGCAAAAATAAGCGGCAGGAAAACCGGCCATCATCCCCTGGAGCCAGAATGACTCGCGCACGCCTTCCGAGATCTTGGCGCCCTTCCGGTTATAGCCGTAGAAGGGGATGGTGAGATCCTTGAAGAACTGCGAGCGGTCAGCCAAAACATTGGCGCGGATGCCGTCGAAGACCTCGATCGGCAGGCCGCGGGGATTGGCAGCCGTCTTCAGCATCAGCGGCGGAACCGCCCCGATCAGCACGGCTTTGGCCACACGTTTTGAACCGTGGCGGCTGATGTAGCGCGCAACTTCGCCGCCTCCGGTGGAGTGTCCGACATGGATCGCCTTCTTCAGGTCGAGCGCTTCGGCCAAGGCCGCCAGGTCGTCGGCGTAGGTGTCCATGTCGTTGCCGTTCCAGGGCTGGCTCGATCGACCGTGGCCTCGGCGGTCATGGGCGATGCAGCGGTAACCGCGAAAGGCCAGAAAGAACATCTGGTCTTCAAAGGCGTCCGCGCTGAGCGGCCAGCCATGGCTGAAGACTACCGGCTGTCCGCTGCCCCAGTCCTTATAGTAAATCTGCGTACCGTCTTTAGTCGTGATTGCGGTCATGATAGGCCCTCCTTTGCTCGGGGGTGAAGATGGAGAAACATCTCCTGGGTGGGTCTTTTCCGGCCGGAGATGAAAGGCTCCCCCTTCCCATTTTTTCTTTAAAGCTACCAGTGTCCTTTGAAAAGTTAAATAAGGTGAATACCGTATTTTAGCAGGACGAATACGGTATTTGGGACTATGAAGGAAATGCCTTGCCTGTCAGCCGGAGTATCGCTTCAATGATTTTATTTGACTTTTTGGCAGGGAAAGGATACAAATTCCTATGTAATATTAGGTTGTTTTCTTGTTGGTAACCTTTAGACAAGGAGTGTCGATGGACGAACAGGCCCCATTTCTCACCAGAGAATTGGGTTTTTTTATTTTTGGCCTAAGAAGGTGTCAGAAGAAGGGTCTATAAAAAAGCAATAATTTGAAATCAGCAAAGGATTGACCATGAAATGTCCCAAGTGCCAAACGGAGAATCCCGAGACCAATAAGTTCTGCCGGGAGTGCGGGGTCAGTCTGTCGAAGGTATGTTCCCACTGCGGTACGGAAGTCCTGCCCCAAGATAAATTCTGCGGCAAGTGCGGCCAGGCCCTGGGAGAAACACCAGCACCCTCGACCGCAGCCGTCACCTTTGATATAGTCGCGCCCAAGTCCTACACCCCGAAACATTTAGCCGATAAAATCCTGAACACCCGCAGGTCCCTGGAAGGGGAGCGCAAGCTGGTCACGGTGCTGTTCGCCGATGTGGCCGGGTACACCTCCCTGTCCGAGAGGCTCGACCCGGAGGAAGTGCACAGGATCATGGAAGGGTGCCTGCAGATCCTGATGGATGAGATTCACAAATATGAGGGGACGATCAACCAGTTCACCGGCGACGGGGTCATGGCCTTGTTCGGCGCACCCCTGGCCCATGAGGACCATGCCCAGAGGGCCTGTTATGCGGCCCTGGCCATCCAAAAGGAATTGGCCGGATACGGCCGGAAGGTCAGAAAGGA
The DNA here is from genome assembly GCA_963790475.1 of uncultured delta proteobacterium. Lineage (GTDB taxonomy): Bacteria > Desulfobacterota > RBG-13-43-22 > RBG-13-43-22 > RBG-13-43-22 > RBG-13-43-22. Next base: position 227,526 of record CAWBOS010000010.1, read on the forward strand.
TTTCGGCCGGGAATTTCAGATGCGTATCGGACTCAACTCCGGCCCGGTGGTGGTTGGTGCTATCGGAGACGATCTGCACATGGATTACACGGCCATCGGGGACACCATCAACCTGGCAGCCCGGGTTGAGCAGGCAGCTACCCCCGGAGAGGTCTGGTTAAGCCAGGCCACCCGGGGCCTTATCCAGGGGTATTTCAACGAGGAGCCGGTGGGAGAAGTCTCCCTTAAGGGTAAAGCCGAGCCCCAAAAACTATATCGGGTGGTCGCTGATCGACCCGACGTGCGCACCCGGTTCGAAGCCGGGCTGGCCCGGGGAGTGACGGAACTGGTGGGCCGTCGCCCGGAGATGGAGTCCCTGCGGGCAACCTTCGAGCGGGTCAGAGGAGGCCAAGATCAGGTTATCGACGTGGTCGGGGAAGCAGGGGTGGGTAAGAGCCGACTTATCTATGAGTTCCACAAATCTTTAGGCCAGGAGGCCGTTGTTCCTTTGCGGGGTCTGCCTGCAATACGGGCGAAGCATGAATTTCCTTCCGGTTCGGGAGGTGGTCGAGGAGGTCTTTGGGCTTCGCGAGGGGATGGATGAAGAAACTGTAAAAGGCAGGATTAAGGAGCAGGCCACGGAAAACCTGACCCCGTTCATTCCCTTCTACCATCAATCTGTTGTCCCTGGAGGTGGCCGATTCAAAATTCAAATCACTGAATCCAGAAGGACGAAAGTTCGGGACCTTCGAGGCGGTTAAAAGCCTCCTTCTGACTTTAAGCAAAGAAAAACCCCTGGTGATTTTTCTGGAAGACGTGCACTGGATGGACAAGATCTCCGAGGAGTTTTTTACCTACCTCTCCCGCTGCATCCACGGTCACCCGATCATGATGCTCTCGGCCTATCGGCCCGAAGTCACCCCTCCCTGGACACAGGAGGCGCACTACCAGAAGCTGGGGTTGGAGACCCTGGGCCTCAACTCTTCTATCCGGCTGGTTATGAACCTCCTGGGAGGACTGGAACTGGAGCCGGCCCTGGAGAGCAAGATTGCGAAAAAGGCCGGAGGAAACCCTTTCTTTATGGAGGAGATAGTCAGAGAACTCCTGGAGCGCGGCGATCTGGTGCGAGAGGGGGACCGCTATATCTGCCGCTGCCCTAATGACCAGATAGAGGTCCCATCCACTATTCAGGGAGTTATCGCCGCCCGAATGGATCGCTTGAGCGAAGACCTTAAACGCACCACCCAGGTGGCCAGCGTGATCGGGAGAGATTTTAGCTTACAGGATCCTCAAGAGCGTCATGGAATTGGGAGAGGAGTTGAGGGGGCATCTCACCAACCTGGTGGGTCTTGAGCTCCTCTACGAGAAGACCCTCTATCCCGAACTGGAGTACATCTTTAAGCACTCCCTGACCCAGGACGTGGCCTACGAGAGCCTCCTCAAGCAGCGGCGGCAGGAGATCCACGGGCGCATCGCCAGGGCCATCGAAGAGCTTTATGCCGAAAAACTCGAAGCCCACTATGAGATCCTGGCCCATCATTGGGAACTCAGCGGCAACCATGAGAAAGCAATCGAGTATCTGATCCTGGCCGGCGAGAAATCCAATCGGGATAACGCCGTTCAGAGCGCGCGGATTTTCTTGAAGGGCGCCTTGGATCTGTCACAGGTCCACCAGGTTTCGCTGGAGCCGTCCAAGGAGGTCCGGGTGCGCCGGGGGCTGGGCATGGCCAGCCGGGCCAGCGGTGACCTCGATACTGCCGTGAAGGAATTGAAAAAGGCGGTCGAGATCAGCCGGCGATGGGGAATGGCCGAAGAGGAGATGGAGAGCCTGATCGAAGAGGCAGCCACCGTGGTTTTTTCCGAAGCCGACCTGAAGCAGGCCCTGCGGTTTTATGACGACGTCATTGCCAGGGCCAGAGCAATGGGACGGAAAGCGGAGGAGAGCCTTTTCCTTTCACTAAAGGGGAATTATATCTCCATTACCGGCCGTCGATACCAGGGGGGGCAAATGGTCAGGGAGGCGGAAAGATTGGCCCTGGAGACGGGAGATCCCCGAGCGATCTCCACTGCACGTCTTAGCCTGGCCATGGCTGAGCGATGGCAAGGCCGGCCCCAAAAGGCGGTCGAGCTGACCGAGGGCATGATTGAGGCCCTGCAATCCATGTTTTATCTCGAAGTAGCCTCACTCGGAATCCAAATCCGGGGAATGGCTTTGACGGAAATTGGCAGAATCGAAGAGGCCATGGGAATCCTACGGTATGGCATCCAAACCTGCGAATCACTCGGGGTCAAGGCCCATTTGGGGAGACTTTACAACACTCAGGGTTACTGCTTTGGGGAGATTCAACAGATCGAAAAGGCGCGGAGACTGAATTCCCAGAGCCGTGGAAATAAGTCGGGAACTCATGGAAGGATACCCGGCCGGACGCCAGATCGCCGGGGAAATCGCCGCCCATGCCGAGGTGAATCTGATGGAGAACCTCTTCGACCTGGGGGATCCGGACGGGGCCTGGAAAATGATGAAATCTTTTGAGCAGGAATCCAGCGGTGATGATTACACCCGATCACGCGATCGCTGGGGATCCCGCCTGGAGGCCTTGGCCGCCACCATCCTTCTGGAGAGGGATGACGTTGATCAAGCCGAGCCAATTGTTCTCAGGAACCTCCCCACGGCCCAAAGAGAGCATATGAAAAAATACGAGGGGCGTTTTCTCAGATTGCTCGGAGAGGTTCAGACGAGGCGGGGCGAGTTCGACCAGGCCCTGGCCAGCCTGGGCGAGGCCATTCGCATCCTGGGGGAGGTTGGAAACCCCCGACAGCTCTGGCAGGCCCACGGCTCTTTGGCCTCTTCTTATGAAAGGATGGGCCGTGGCAGCGAGGCGCGGGAGGAGTGGGGTAAAGCGGCTGAAATAATCAGGAAGGTCGATTCCGGACTTGCCGATCGCCAGCTTGGCCAGGACTTCCTCAACGCCAGGCAGGTCCGAGGGATCCTGGCCAAATAGTTAGAAATGTCTCTCTTCGATTTCCGCCGCGGGTTGACGTTTTCTGGATCTTCTTCTGGGACTCCAGGCGCTTTGCTGCCAGTTGTCCATAGGTATGTTTTCTGAAATCCAAGGCGGCAGAGTCAGATGAAAACGCCTGGACAGGGCTATGACGTAGGGCTCATACATTCGACGCAACTCCACCAGCCGTAAGTGGGCATCCCCTTTTTGGGGGAAGGTCAAGCCGTTTTCCGATAGAGCCGTGAGTAAACGCTCCATGGTTGCCGGAGGAAGCCGGTCGGATCTCTGGAAATCGGGGGGCGTCTCAAAGATAAGGGCAAGATCCACAACGGCGTGACGTGCCATGGCAAAGGTCCGCTGGGCCTGACGCTGGCAATCCCCTTCAATGATAACCGTGACCAGAGTGGTGGTGTCCAGTAACGCCGTCAAAGAGGCCAGCCAGGATTGATTTTCGTGTTGAGAGCGAAAATAGGCCAGTACCGGGTAGGACAGGTGGCTTTCAAGCAACTCCGCGGCCCAGTATTCCCAGTCATGGAGGAGGCGTTCAAGCTGTCCTGTGCCTTGAACGGTAATGTTCCGGCGCAGTATTTCGGCGGCTGAGGGCGGAGATCCCGCCTGGGCATCCAGCAGGGATATGCTCACTTCGCGCCTGGAAAAAGACTGGTTCAGTGCCGGGAGGTAGCCTATGATCATGGCCAGAAAGACGAATCCGACACCGGCCTCCAATGCGGTCAGCACCCGTGCGGAAGTTGTAGTCGGCATGGTATCCCCCAGCCCCAGGGTGAAGAAGGTCGTAGCACTAAAGTAAAGAGAGCTGAGGAATCTTGGAGCCATTTCTGCTGCCCTGGCCAAGGGTCCAAAGGCCCAATACAAGAGGGCGAAACCTGAGATCATCACCATTGCCCATAACCCCACTAGAATCGGAAGGGATATGGGACCGTAAACGCTTAAGAGGTTTTCCCGGCGCCTGCCGGATAAGGCCCAGGAAATCACCGACGACCACAGGGACCAGGAGTACTGGTAAAAAGCCCTGGTAAGGCGCAGCCTTCGGGTTACCCGGCGTGGGAAAACCACGGTTTCAAAGGCGTCCAGCAAGATATAGGAAATGAGGATAACTCCGAGAATAGCGCTCAGGACGGTTGACACTTTAACCTCCTCACGGTGAAGATATCTTGGGTGCAGGCACAGTCACGATATGAATGTTCACTGGCCAGGACATTTGATAAAAATTCTCTCCTGCACACTGACCTTAGGGGGGACGAAAAGGTTTCCATATTCATGACCCATTTCCGCCGGAAAGAGCCTTATTCCGGGGAAGCATTTTCACTGCCGGTATCTTGGGCCTCGGTCTCAATATCACATTTTAATAATTTATTGGCCTCCCGCGCCCTGAATAAATAGCAAAGCACCGGCACCATGGTCCGGGAAAGAAAGGTGGCGGCCACTTCACCGGACATGAGAGCGATGGCCATGCCCTGGAAGATAGGGTCGAAGAGGATTACCGAAGAGCCGACCACCACGGCGGCCGCGGTGAGGAGCATGGGCCGAAAGCGGATGAGCCCGGCCTGGATGACCGCTTCCTTGATCGGGGCCCCTTCGGCGATTTTCAGGTCGACGAAGTCTACCAGGATGATGGAATTACGCACTACGATGCCGGCCCCGGCGATAAACCCGATCATGGAGGTGGCCGTAAAAAAGGCCCCCATCAGGGCATGACCGGGCAGGATGCCGATGAGCGACAAAGGGATGGGGGCCATGATCACCAGGGGCACGACGAAGGATTTGAACCAGCCCACCACCATGACGTAAATCAGGATCAGAACCACCCCGAAGGCCAGTCCTAAATCGCGAAAGACCTCATAGGTGATATGCCACTCCCCATCCCATTTCATGGAATACTTGTCTTCCATCGAGGGCTGCACCGCCGAATACTGCTGCAGCTCGTATCCTTCCGGGAGTTTCATTTCTTTGATCTGCTTTTTCATTTTCAGGATGGGATAGACCGGGCTTTCCGCGGTGCCGGCCACATCCCCGAGGACATAGACCACCCGTTTCAGGTTTTTCCGGTAGATGGTTTTATCTTCGATCCCGGCCCGTACCCTGACCAGTTCGGACAAAGGAACCGCCCGGCCTGAACTGGAAATAAGGGTCAGTTCCTCGAGTCGTTGGATGCCGGCCCGTTCGGCCAGCGGGGCCCGGAGTAAAAGCTCCACCGGTTCTTTGTCCCTTTCGATATGGGCCAAACCAACCGGGGTGCCGTTTAAAACCGTTTGCACAGCCCGGGAAACCTCCTGGGTGGTGATGCCGTGATAAGCCGCTTTTTCCCTGTCCACATCAAAGAAGAATTTTTTCTGGTCGCTCTCCACGTACCAGTCCACGTCAACCACCCCCGGGGTGCGGGCGAAAAGGTCTTTGATCTCTTTGGCGATTTCGATTTGCCGCTCGAACCTGGGACCGTAAATCTCAGCTACCAGAGTACTCAAAACCGGCGGTCCCGGCGGGATCTCGACGATCTTGGTCCGGGCCTGATAGGCATCGCCCAGTTTTTTAATCGCCGGTCTGATCCTTTTGGCGATCTCATGGCTCTGGGCCTTTCTTTCTCCCTTGGCTACAAAATTGACCTGGATATCCGCCTGGCTGCTTCCGGTCCTGAAAAAATAGTGCCGCACCAGGCCGTTAAAGTTGAAAGGGGCGGAGGTGCCGATATAGGACTGGTAATTGGTCACCTCCGGCACAGTGGCCAGGTACTGGCCGATTTCCCTGGTCAGGGCCGCGGTTTTCTCCAGGCTGGAACCCTCGGGCAGGTCGATCACCACCTGAAGCTCGCTTTTGTTGTCAAAGGGGAGCATCTTGACGGTGGTTAATTTAAGCGGAACGAGGGCGAAGGCGGCCAGGAGCAGGACGAGAACCAGGATAAAAAACCTGATGCGCTTTTTTCTGTTTTCCAAAAGGGAGCGCAGGTTCCGTTCATAGACACGATTGAAAAAGGCCAGGACCCGCCCTTCTTCTTTCTCCTTACCCCCTCCGGTTTTCGTCCCTTTTAAAACGATAAGGCTCAGCCAGGGGCTGATGATGAAGGCGATCAACAGGGAGATGATCATGGCCGCCGAAGCCCCCACCGGGATGGGTCTCATATAAGGTCCCATGAGACCTGATACGGCGGCCATGGGCAGCAGGGCGGCGATAACGGCAAAGGTGGCCAGGATAGTGGGATTACCCACTTCATCCACGGCCAGGACGGCAATCTCCGGATCGATCCGGCTCATCTTGAAATGGCGGTGAATGTTTTCCACCACGACGATGGCATCATCCACCAGTATGCCGATGGAAAAGATGAGGGCGAAAAGGGTCACCCGGTTGAGGGTATAACCGACCAGATAGGTCACCAGAATGGTCAGGGCCAGGGTGACCGGGACGGCCACGGCCACGACAATGGCCTCCCGCCAGCCCAAAGCCAGGGCAACGAGGATGGTCACTGACAGGGCGGCTAAAAACATATGCTTTAAAAGCTCGTCCGATTTTTCCTTGGCCGTCTGTCCGTAGTTTCGGGTAGTAGTCACCTCCACGCCGGATGGGATAAGATTACCTTTCAGGGCCTCAATCTTTTCCATGGCCCGTCCGGCGATCTGAGTGGCATTGGTCCCCTTTTTTTTGGCGATCGACAAGGTGACGGCCTCAAAAAGACCGCCCCGGTCCCTGGTCGATGCCGGGCCGAAACCCATAAACACGTAGTTGGCGGGCTCCTCGGGTCCGTCCGTGATTCGGGCCACATCTTTTAGATAGACCGGCCGGTCCTCGGCCACCTTGATGACCAGATTTCCTACTTCCTCGCTGTTCTTCAGAAAACCCCCGGTTTCCACCAGGTATTCCAGATCGCCGGATGGAAAACGCCCCGAAGGGGTCAGGAAGTTGGACCTCCCCAAAACCTCTTCTATTTGTCTCAAGGTCAGATGAAAGGCCTTAAGACGCAAGGGATCCGCGGTAATGCGAAGCTGTCTTTTTTGCCCGCCCAGGACCTGAAATTCGGCGACATCCTTGTCCTTCTTCAACTCGTCGCCTACCTCCTCGGCCACTCTTCTCAAGTCATAGCCGCCGTAGGATCCACTCCAGAAGGTATAGGAAAGGATGGGCACATCATCAATGGATTTGGGTTTGACCAGGGGTTGGGAAACGCCGGGGGGGATCTTGTCGTAATTGGACATGAGCTTGGTGTAGAGGTCAACCAGGCTTTTTTCCTGGTCCTGGCCCACGTAGAACCGGACAATGGCCAGGCTCGTCCCGGGTTTCGAAAGGGTATAGATGTATTCCACCCCTTTGATCTCCCAGAGGAACTTGGACATGGGCTTGGTGACCAGTTCATCCACCTCTTTGGCCGAGGCCCCGGGGTAGCTGACCAGGACATCGATCATGGGAACGACGATCTGGGGTTCTTCCTCCCTCGGGGTGACGATAATGGCAAACAGGCCGAGGAAGATGGAGGCGATGACCACCAGGGGCGTCAGCTTCGATTTGATAAAGGCCTTGGCAATGCTGCCGGCGAACCCGAGAACTTTAAGACTCACAGTTTTACCATCCCTCCGTCAACGGCCCGCTCGACCCCTTCGACGACGATCCGCTCCCCGCCCTTAAGCCCGGAAAGGACTTCGGTTCTGTCGGCGTATTCTTTCCCGATTCGGATGAGGCGGAGAGTCATCACCCCTTTTTCATCGACCACATAGACCCCGGTTAACTGCCCCCGTTCCACGACGGCCTTCTTGGGAATGAGGAGGGTTTCTTTTTTCCCTTCGAAGATCAATATCCGGCAGTAGAGACCGCTTCTTAAGGCCGGCCCCTGGAGCGGGATTTTAATCAGATAAGTTCGAGTGGCCGGATCGACAGCCGGAACAACTTCGGCGATAAAGCCGGGGATCCGCTCCCGGGTCCCTTCAAACAGGACGTCAGCCCTGGTCCCAGCCTTGAATCTTTGGATCAACTGTTCATCGATGTAGGCTTCGACCTTGAAGCGGGACGTATCCTCTATGGTCAAAAGGGGCATACCCGGAACGGCCAGGCTGCCGGGGTCGATCTTTTTCTCGGTTACGACGCCGGAAACCGGGGCCTGGACCCGGGCATAGCCCCGGTAGATCCTGGCCCACTCCAAGGAGGCGGTGGCCCTCTTGACGGTTTCCTTCAGACGGTCAACTTCCGCCTGAGCCACCTTTTTTTGGGTTTCTATCTGGTCCATCTCCTGCTGGGTGATCACCTTTTCCCGGTGGAGGTTTTTGTATCGATCATAGGTAACTTCGGCCAGGGATTTATTCTGGACCGCGGCCTCCAGGGCCTTTGAGGCCTCTTGATTAGCGGCTTCGGCTTCAGCCACCTTCTGGACCAGGTCATGGTCATCGATGGTCAAGAGGACCTGGCCGGCCTTTACGCGATCGCCTTCCTTGAATTTGACGGCGGTAACCGTTCCCATACTGCGGCTGGAGATAATGCTGGTCGTTCCGGCCTTGACGGTGCCCGAAGTTTCATAAAAGGCGTCGATGGAAGAGGGGGAAATTTGAAGAAGGGTTATCCCGGTAATCAGCGGTCTTTGGACGGGGGAAGAAGGGGGTTTCTCCTTTTCCCCACATCCGAAAAACAACAGGAACAGGACCATAAGACAGAAGGGGAAGGCTTTTTTCATAGGTCTTTCTCCTTACTCCGCTTTTAAATCGGTAAGGATCGTACCGCTCTCAAAACACAGGTTGATGACGGCGAAGAGATATTCATTTTCCTTGGCCACCTTATTGACTCGGGCTTGATCCAGGTGGAGCTGGACATCCAGGAAATCGACCAAAGGAGAGAGGGAGTTTTCATACCGGCTTTTGACCAGCCGTTTCCCTTCTTCAGCCGTTTTCAGAGCCGCCAGGGCCAGTTGCGCATTTTTCTGGGCTTCTTCCACGTTCAGAAAAGCCTCCTGGATCTTGAAGGAGACCACCTGTTTCAGGCCCTTTAGTTGTTCTTCCACTTCCTTGACCTGATAAAGGGCCTTGCTCCTGGCAAATTCCCGATTAGTCCCGTCAAACAGGTCCCAGTGGAGGGCCGCCATAGCCAGCCAGGATTCTCCCTCGGAACCCAGGGGGCCCCGGTGATCATTGAACTGATAACTTCCGCCTAGACGGAGGGTAGGGAAGTATCGGGATTCGGCCAGCTTGACGTTGGCTTGCGCATTTTCATGGTGAATCGCCAGGGCCTCGAGGTCTTTTCGGCTTAAGGAGGCACCGGCATAATACTCCATCGCCTTAAAAGAGAGATCGATATTCTGATTATCAATATCCACGGACTCGGCGGTGCCCAGCAACAGGCCCAACATTCTCTTGGCCACAGCCAGATTCTTATTAGCGCTGATCACCTGCTGCTCGGCCGCGGTGACGGCCGTGGCCGCCCGGAGGGTATCGGAGTAAAGACCCAATCCGTTTTTATATCTTTCTTCGACGATTCGTAAGTGCTCCCTGGCATCCTCCAGGGCCTTATGGGCGACTTCAATGACCCCCTTGGCCGTATGCACCTGAAGATAGACCTGGGCGACTTTCAAGGCCGTCTCTTCTTTTTTCCTTTGAAAACTTTTTTCCTGGGCGGCGTAGGACCGCTTAGCCATGGAAAGGCCTAAAGAGGATTTGAGGTCGAAAACCGGCTGTTCGATGGACAGCAGCGTTTGAAAGTCGCTGATCGGGTCAGGGTTATTCAGGGAATTTATATCAAAATCGGATTGGGAGAAACGGCCCTGATTCAGTTTCATCATAAAGGCTGCGGGGGCGTTATTGGTTCGGGTGGCCCTTTCCTCAAAGGCGATCTTGGGCATTAAGGTGCTTCGGGCAATCCCGACTTCGTCTTTTTGGGCGAAGAGCTGATTTTGCGCGGCCCGCATTTCATGATTTTCCTTCAGGGCGGTTTTAATGGCCTCGGTCAAGGAAATTTGTTTTTCCAGGCCATAGCTTTCCGTTGGCCCGTTAAAAAGTAAGAAAAAGAAGATCATTAACAAACCCACAAAAGGCCTCCGCATCCAGACCACTCCTTTCGCTACGCATTTTAGCATTACTCGAAAATTATAGCCGGGATCCTCAATGTGGGAAATAATGTATAAACTGTATATTATTATTTATAATCTGGTATTTTATTACAAAAATAGTATCGGATTTTTGATTTTTAAGTTCTGATTTAGCAATTTAATAGATTATTTTCATGATTCCGGAGGGAAGGGTTGGGCCCTGGGAAAAAATTGTTGTTGCTGGGAAGATTCGATCCCGCCTATAATGCTCAGGACCCTTTAAAGGATTTCATCTTTTTCAAACAAGGAGGTTCGATGAAACTGACCAAAAAAGAGATTAAAGAAGCTATGGCCGAAAATAGTTTGGCCTGGGACAGGCGCGATCTTGAAGGTGTCCTGGAACTCTATCATGACCAGGTCTATTTTGAAAACTGGACCGGAGGAAATGCCAAAGGCAAAGAGGCGCTGCGCCAGGCCTGGACCTCCTGGTTTACCAGTGGAGGGGAATTTATCTTTCGCCGTGACGATCTCTTTGTGGATGAAGAGGAACAAAAATTAACCGTCACCTGGGAGCTTGAATGGCCTTCCGCGGAAAAGGGTTATGCGGGAAAGCCGGAAAAAAGACGCGGACTCGATATCATTCATTTCCGGGATGGGAAGATTATTAAGAAAATGACTTACTCCAAGACCACGATCGAGATAGACGGGAAAAGGGTCAAGTTGATGGCCCAAACGTCCGCCTGAAACAGACCATAGAAAGGGCTGAGAAAAAGCGTTAATCTTCAACACGGGGTCCCTCGTCAAGCTTTAAGATAGAGAGGATATGGAAACTAAATATCTGAGAATGATCCAAGGGATGAAGGGTAGCGGTGGAAAGGATTGGACCGTCTACATCCTCCGCTGCGGAGACGGATCGCTCTACACGGGGATTGCCAAAGATGTGCGGGCCCGGTACAAACAACACAGCGAGGGACGGGGGCCGCCTACACCCGAACCCGCCTGCCCATCACGCTTTTATATCAGCAGGAAGGCTTAACGCATTCCGAGGCCCTTATTCGAGAGGCCCAGATAAAAGCCATGCCCCGGTCCAAAAAAGAGGGGATCATTTTTCCGGAAAGCAATAGCCGGGATAGGGTAAATAAAAATTGATATTCAAAAAACTGAATCTTTTATGTCATGTTCGGAGGCAAGAGGATGAACCGCGATTTTGTTTTATATGAAAAAAAGGAAGGGATTGCCAAGATCACCGTTAACCGTCCTGATGTCCTGAATGCGATTACCCGGCAGGTCTACGCGGAAATCGATGACGCCTTCACCGAGGCGGAAAAGGACAATGAGGTGAGGGTCATTATCGTTGCCGGGGCGGGAAGACATTTCGGCGCGGGGCATGATATGGGAAGCGAACAAGCCCGGCTGGAGGAGGAAAGGAATCCGCGGGATAAGACGCCTCTGGGGTTCCTGAAGGACATGGAAACGGGCGTTTATTCCTATCCGCGCGAACATTGGCGGAACATTCCCAAACCGACTATCGCTATGGTTCAGGGCTGGTGCATCATGGCCAGCTGGATGTTGGCGGCCGCCTGCGACCTCATTGTTGCCGCTGATGATGCCCGATTCCAGGAAAAGACCACCCGAAGCTGGGGAGGAGCTACCATTGAATATCCGGCTTACTACATAGAATTGGGACCCAGGAAGGCCAAAGAACTTGTCTGGCTGGCTGACTATATCGATGCCCAGGAAGCGCTGCGTCTGGGTATTGTCAACAGGGTTGTTCTCAGGGAGCACCTGGAAGAGGAAACCATGAAGATGGCCGGAAAGATAGCCCTTTTGGACCCTTGGGGGCTGATGGCCTCTAAGATGTCGATTAATCAGGCCGCCGACATCATGGGACAGTCGGGGGCCATAAAGGCTTCGTGCAATTTTTGGGTCTTAAGCCGGACCAGGCGCGACCCCCAGGCCTGGGCCGCCCAGTATAATGTCGACTGGGTAAAGGCCCGAGATGAACAATTTAAGGATTAGCCTGTGTTGCTTTCTGAGAATGACGGTCAGAACCGATTTCTATATTAAAAAATGACCCATCAAGCAAAGGAGGATAAAAATGGCTGCCGTAGAATATGTTAAAGAGGGTAGAATTGCCTATATCACCATCAACCGTCCCGAGGCCATGAACTCTTTGAGCATCGAGGTGCGGCAGGGATTGCAGAACGCTTATAAGGATTTCAGGGATAACAACGATCTCTGGGTGGCCATCATCACCGGGGCCGGCGACCGGGCCTTCAGCGCCGGTGCCGACATCAAGGGGTTCACCCCATCCAGCAGCGATGCCGCCGGGACCGGCGGGGTGCCTGAAAAACTCATTCGTCCTGATACCATTTGGAAGCCATTCATCGCCGCTATTCACGGCTATTGCCTCGGCGGCGGCTGTGAACTGGCGATGACCTGCGATATCCGAATCGCGGCCGACAATGCCCAGTTCGGGCAGCCCGAGGTGAATATCGGCTTTATGCCCGGCGGCGGAGGCACGATCAGGATGCCCCGTTTCATCCCCAGGGCGGTAGCGGCCGAGATCCTTCTTACCGGCAACAGGATCGATGCCGCTGAGGCCCTTCGCGTCGGCCTGGTGAGTCGGGTGGTGCCCCGGGACCAGTTGATGGACAGGGCCAAGGCCATCGCCGATACCATTATCTCCCGGGGACCGTTGGGGGTCAGGGCCACCAAGGAAGCCATGATCCGCGGCTACAGCATGACTCTGGAAGAGGGCCTGGCGCTGGAAAAACAGCTCGTCGCCCAGATCCGCGCCACCGAGGACTTTATGGAAGGGGCCCGCGCCTTTGCTCAGAAGCGACCACCCCAATACAAGGCCAAATAGGAAGATCAGTTACCGGTTATTGATTTTAGAGGGAGGGGCAGGTCACCTCTTTTAAAATCCGACCATATGACTTATATTTAGGTAAAACATAAAGGGAAGACTTGGCAACTTGTTAAAAGGAGGTCCTTATGGATAGATCGGAAAAAATGAAACACCTGCGCGCGCGATTAATCAAAAGACGTAACGAACTTATGGAATTGCACAGAAATGCCGAAGAGACGCAACAAGTCCTGGCCGAGCGCGATATCGAGCCGGAAGAAAAAGCCCAGAAGGAGTCTTCAGCCGAACTCCTGGAGCACCTGGATGACCAGGAGAGAGAAGAGATGAAGGCTATTGATCATGCCCTGTCAATCATGGAAACGGGCCGATACGGCTTCTGCGAGGTTTGCGGAAAACCGATAACTCTCGAGCGGCTGGAAGCCATCCCCTGGACGGTATTATGCGGTAAACACGCCCAGTGACAAAGGGGTTGAATTTGTTAACGCTCCGGCGCTAATCGACATCTCAGCCCACGCCTTTTTTAGATTGTTTAAAATAGAAAGAAAGAAGCACAGAATTAGAAAGAATCAACGCTGAACTTACCGGCATGAAGGAGGAAAAGGTATGCAAAAAATCACCCCGTTCCTGTGGTTTGATAATCAGGCCGAAGAGGCCGTGAACTTTTATACTTCAATTTTTAATAATTCTAAGATTGTGAGTATTTCTCGATATGGAAAAGAAGGGGCGGAGGCCTCCGGAAGACCGGAAGGGACGGTCATGACCATGGCCTTTCAGCTTGCCGGACAAGAATTTGTGGCCTTAAACGGTGGGCCTCAATTCAAATTCACCGAGGCGATATCATTTGTGGTCAGTTGTGAGCCGCAGGAGGAAGTGGACTATTACTGGGAAAAGCTGTCCGAAGGCGGAGATGAAAAGGCGCAACAATGCGGATGGCTTAAAGATCGTTACGGAATGTCCTGGCAAATCATTCCCTCTATTTTAGCTGAGTTGCTGGGTGACCCTGATCCTCAAAAATCAAAGCGGGTGATGGAAGCCATGTTGCAAATGAAAAAAATCGAAATAGCCGGTTTAAAGAAAGCCTACGACCACCGCTAGGCCCGTTGAAGTATAGTCTGCCCTGGGGGCGATTTCCAGGCACAAACTTCCCGCTTTTGTTCAGCACCTCTGTTCCTATGGCTTCCGCCACGGCTTCTGGGCTCAGGGACACCTTTTTCCTCTCCTGGCTTCCGAAATAACGACCTAGGATAAATATTGCCCTTGACTCCCAAGAGAAAAGTGAATAAAGATCTGACCAAACCTGTTTGAAATTATTCTAAGACGGAAAGGATAAATCGTGGCTCTTTTTACGGTAGACCCCAAAAAATGCAAGCGGGACGGGCTTTGTGTGGCCGAATGCCCGGGCTTGCTGATTGAAATCAAAGGGGAAGATGGCTTTCCCACCCCTATTGCCGAGGCCGAAAACCTTTGTATCAACTGCGGCCATTGTGTTTCCATCTGTCCCCAGGGGGCCTTATCTTTAAAGACCATGGCCCCGAAAGATTGTCTTCCGATGCGCAAAGAACTGAACCTCAGCCCGGAACAGGCCGAACAGTTTTTGCGTTCCCGGAGATCCATACGCAGTTACAAAAAAAAACAGGTTCCCCGTGATCTCTTGACCAGGGTCATTGAAATCGCCCGCTTTGCCCCGACGGGCGGCAACACGCAACCGGTGCACTGGCTGATCATTGAAGATACCAAAGAAGTTAAACGGTTGACCGGACTGGTAGCAGATTGGCAGCGCACTCTGCTTCAGGAAGGGACCGACTATCTCTTAAGAATGCGTATGGAACGTATCGTCAAGGCCTGGGACAAAGGAATTGATCGGATCTGCCGCGATGCCCCGCATCTGATCGTGGCTCATGGATTAGCCACCTTGCCGGCCACCCAGTCTTCCTGCATTATCGCCCTGACTTATTTGGAGTTGGCGGCCATATCCCTTGGCCTAGGCACCTGCTGGGCCGGGTATTTCAATACCGCGGCCAATTCCTATCCCCCCCTGCTCACCGCCCTGGCATTACCCCAGGATCACCTCCCCTATGGGGCCATGATGATCGGATATCCGAAATACAACTATCAGCGATTACCTCTTCGAAATGAACCCCGGATCACCTGGCGGTAGAAAATGGTGATGATGAGGTTAGAAGGGTAGTATCTATTCAGCTTTTTGAAATTCAAATACCATTTTAGACAGGATTTACAGGATTACTTTGATTTTTGTGCCTTTCCAGAAGAAAGGCACAAGCCGGATCGACCTGACGGCCGGGAGAAAAGACACTGTTACCAGATAGTTTTCAGATAAGGAAGTTCTCGAAGGAATTTATCTTTGGTGATAAGTGGGGAATTTAAATAATTAGCCGTTGAGACAATTATTTTATCGTGAAGCTCGGGAACGTCTTTGAGTTCCACAAGTTTTTGTAATATAGGAATATCAAGAGGAATGACGATATAATTCTCACTATCAATGATTTTTTTAGGGCTGTTAGTAAACCACCAGAGAAGGGCATGGGTATCCGTGACAAAATCCATAGGGTCTAAAAGTCAAGCTGCCCGGGTGTCGATCCAAACCCCAGACGATCAGGGCCTTGAGCCTTTGATTCGCTGACTTGAAATACTTTCTGATCAGGGGGAGGTTGGGCCGTTTCCTGTAACGCTCGGTTACCAGGGTGTCCAATATCCCCTCCGATAATTCCCCTTCCCCTTCAAGGTAGGCTACCAACTCCCGTTGGGCTTTATTTTTCGGTCTGGCCTTCTTTTCTTCAAATTCTTCCTCATCTTCCTCTTCAACGTAAGTGAAACCGATTTCCTCCATCGCCGACCGATAATTTTTTGGCTGAGTCCGAAAAATTTCATCGACCTTATCCCGGACCATTTCATTCTTCAGTTTCAAATATTCTTCCAAAGGATCTTTTTCTTTTTTACCCATTATTGCCCCGCAGACTTTCTGGATGTTTAAACTGACATTCTAATTTTTCGGAGTGTAATATAGCACATCTGTTTTTAAAATCTTTTTTCTCCCCAGATTTCTCATTTCACAAATGGTTATCGGTTCGATGTGCTTAAATTACCGATTGCCGTTTGAAATATTTGGATTGCAGTACCCCAACAATTCCCCCACTAAACGGGGACAGCTATTATTGGCAAATGCCTTGAT
The DNA here is from genome assembly GCA_963790475.1 of uncultured delta proteobacterium. Classification (GTDB taxonomy): domain Bacteria; phylum Desulfobacterota; class RBG-13-43-22; order RBG-13-43-22; family RBG-13-43-22; genus RBG-13-43-22. The sequence continues at coordinate 243,575 of CAWBOS010000010.1, forward strand.
CTTCATCTGGATTCAAAGTTTTGATGCTTCCACAATCGATAAAAGCTTGCGAATCACTTTGGCATTATCAATGTGCCCACCCTCTCCTAGTTCATCCCAAATCTCTAACAACACATTCTCAACGCCCTTATAGACATCGATGCGCTGATATTCCTCCACCACTATCGTTCCTTTCCCTTGGGCAGTTGCCTCACTTAATTTGGCAGCAGTTGGCAGAAAGAACAAAACTTTGCCAAAGTTGTCTGAGCATAATGTTCAATCACTTTGAAAGCCAATTTCCCAAGTTGTTCTACCATATGATCAGGGTCCAGTGTATTGACGTTAATTTCCCTTAATAACGTCGCAGTTTGGACTAGTTTGATATCTTGAACTGGGTTGGCCACTCTTCCCACTTTACCTCCTACCACTCCGTACTCTGGTTTGGAGGAAAACTGCGTGATGTCTGCTGGAAAACCTCGATAACTCCTACCTATGTAATTTAATAATCGTGCCGTCAACTTTTCCAAGTCAATTTTCTTGAATTTGCCTCGTGACAATTCTTTAGGCCATCCACCTGAAAAACCTTCTGCAAGAACAATAATTGTTAAAACCTTTTCGGATTGGTTGACCTCCTTCGACACAGGTTCAGTTCTGATTTGCTTTTTGCTTCCGAATAGCTTGGCGAAAAATCCCGGCTTTTTAGTGGGGGGAAAGGTCTGGTTTGGTTTTCTTGGTTCTAAAGAATAATCCGAATCACACTTCGGGCAGTTTCCATACCCCGCCCATGTAAATCCACATTCCTTGCACACATTTGTTTCCACTCTCATACCCTCTCAATGAGAAATCATTTGTTTATTTCTATCTCCCTATAAAAAATGCAGAAAAAACCCCACCTCTCTCATGAGAACTGGGGTCTAATATTCTTCCATCGGAACTCCTTTATAAAAGGGATTGCTCCAACATGAAAACTTCCTAAATTTATTTAGGATTTCTTACCTCTTACTTTCCATAAAGTCAATTAATTTCAATTATCTTTTTCGCTGATTACCGTTTGAACTCTTCCATTTTATCCAGAATGGAAATTAGAGGGGGGAGAACTCATGATTTAAAAGACATTTCCCTACCGAATTCCCCCTTTCTTTGCAAGACGTTGTTCAAGTATCGAGTAGAAGAGATGATTGAAGAATGCTTGGATCGATTTCATACATTTTTTGAACCAACTGTTCCTTGTGTCTGCCACAGTAATAAGGGTTTAGAAAAATCTCCCCGTATTTCCTCATCTATTCGACTCCGGAGTCCTCGTAGAGGGGATAAGGGTTGAAACGGTTCACGAATTGACCTCCTGCCCTTCCCCCGCCAGTTTCCATGGCCCGCCCGGAGGCCAAGATAAATCGAATTTAGTTTGATCTTTTATGGCCCTCCAAATGGGGGCAAGAAATGATATGAGTGTTTCCCCAATGACAGAAAAATCAAGAGGCGCCCCCGGGAGATTATTGCGGAGACAGTATGCTCGCCATTGTCCATTACGGGCATTATCAATATAAAAACGATGGGTAAGCGCTGCAGGCATTAAGAGTTTAAAGGGAGTGCGCCTTCTTTTGAAAGTGGTTTCAATCGCACGGACGACTTGATCTCCTTCATAAGAAAACTGGACGGCCAAGGCATGCAGGTCGTAGAAATCTTTCAATCGACTATTAATTTCACCGAGGATGACAATGGCATGAAATTTTTCGGCAATTACCGCCTCGTGTGGATAGGCCCGAATTTGAGGGACTTGGCCATCCAGTAATACCGGATAGGATTCATACTCCCCCGGTGGTTCAATAGCATTGCCAAACCCGATATCAATTTGCATTTGCAGCCGTGCCTTACCGAGTCTGGCCAGAAAGCGGAGACGAATTCCCTGATACTCAGTTTCATCGCGTATGGGTTCTGTTTTAAAGGTGGCGGTATCAAAAATGACCCCGTCATTTTCAACCGAAAGTTCACAGATGCTTTGAAAGGCGGCAAGTACGTCCTCGGTTTGGCTGCTCCCATATCCTGTAAAATCGAGGTCACGGGTAGGCCTGTAAATAGAGCCGCCCCATAGGGCGTAGAGCATGGCCCCTTTGAGTACATAACGGTCACGGTATACCGAAACACCCAACCGATAAAGAAACCTCTCGGCCACATAACGGTGGAGGAGAAACTGAAAATTTTCGCCCGTCTCTCGACTTCGGTTCAGAAGCCTGGCATGAACCGAGGCGGCTATATTGCTGGGTCCGTGGGAGGTCATGGCGCCAAGGTCTCCAGGTATGGTTTCATTATGGTCCTGGCCCGGCAGACTTCAGCCGCCTGTACGATCTCATCCACCATCACTTTACGAGAGCGGACGGCATCGCGCAGGGCCTCGATAGCTACATCAATTCCGATTTTGTTGCGATATCGGAAGCAATCCACTACCGTGCGAGCCGGTGAGGTGATGTGTGCAGGTATTCCCTGTATCATTCGAGTCTGGACACCATAGGTAAGCATGGCGCCGGAGAAACGAAAAAATCGTACCTGAGCCGGAATGTGGGCTGGTTTCCGAGCTTTAATATCAAGGGCGAGCCATACCTCATGAGGGTTTTGGGTGCCAATACCATAAATGCTTAGGGCAGAAAGAAGACAGACGATCCCGGAAGGGACGGCGGAACAGACCATGGCAACGGTTTCCAACTCTGTCAGTTTGACTGATGACATGCGGTACAGACCCTTACTAATCTTTTCAATTTTGCCCAACTTTACCAAGCGTTGGAGTTCTTGAAACGAAATACCGAACGACGCAATATGGCGAGGCCGAAAAAAGGTTCCGATTTTCGCTTTTTTTAGTTTTTCTTCTGCTGAGTCCACTGATTTCATGGAGGCATTATACTAAATGTCGGTACTTACAGTCAAGTGCCGACATTTAGTACAGAATGATTTTTCCTTGATTTGAAGAACTTGTTGGAATTGTAAAAAAAACTCATGTGTGAGAATGTACCTATTTGTCTATTATTGTCGAGGTTTTCACACAGTATTTAAACCCCTTCCAGTCACCTACCCCAACATCCTAAATAATATCCTGTTCAATTTCTTGAAAATAGGCTCTATTGCTTCAAGAGGCCGTGACTGGGTATCTTATAGAAATAGCGGTCAAAGTTGATCTCATATCCCACGTGATGGATATGGGATAACAGATTACTAAATTTGGATTTTATGTTTTTAGGCGAGGATCAGGAGAATAGGGCTCAACCTCTATAATGCGAACGCCGATCATCTCCGGATGGGCCGGATTGATGAGAACGTTTTTTTCGGGAGGCATAATCACCGAGGGAAGGCGAAGGAGCAGGCTTTTTTTTGATCTGATCCAGGAGGACCCGATATCCGCAAGTTCGAGCGCTGCCGGATAAGATCGCCAGTTCCGGGGTAACTCCTCCATGGTTATCTCTTTTGCGGATGCTTTATCCGGGATCTCGATTGATGCCAGGCTAAGACCGGGGGGGATTATCGTTCGGCTCAAGTGGACGAAGAACTCAAGGGCTGCCAAGGCCCTGCTTTCGGACGCATAGAGTACGCCAATCCCCTTGGGGTTCCATCGACCTCCGTAGAGCCTTGGGCCGCTGCCTGAAAGATCACCAATGTAAGCGCTTTTTGCGATTCGAAATACGACCATCAGGAAATAATCCCGTACTCGATCCTCCCAAGTTCATCGAGGATCATGTCTATGCCGAAGTTGGACACCAGGAGGTCAATAGGTTTTTTGCTGGCCAGAGCTCTGTTCCGTTCTTTCAGCCAGGCGTTGAATTGTTCGCTATTTCCAAATATCTCTTCACCCCTTGATACCACCAAAGCAATCCGTAGAATCCGTTCTGAGACGGCCCGACTGAAAACCCTTTCGGCGCCGTATCTCTGGATGGTCCTCAGGTTCACGGATAGGAGTGGGGCCATCTCCGATAGGCCGAGAGAGAGATGTTTTGCCAGACGGGATACGGCTCCCTTGGAAACCCCTTTCCCGCCCAGCTTGACCAGATCAAGTGGGCTCCTGATCGTTTCCTTCAATCCCAGGACCTGTTTCATATTGGAAAGCTCCATCTTTCTTCCTTTCGTTGGGATGACATTTGTCCATTATAATAGCGCCAATTGACGTTTATGTCAAGAAGGGAAGGGAAAGAAATATTTTATAAATTTTCCTTGACCCCCGGAGGACCCTGTTTTATGCTCACCCCTACCAGACTGATTGGAATATAATAGAACGATATCAAATAATTCGAGAAGCGGTATTAATTTAGCTTCAGGGAACAATCGCTTTCACCGCAGAGGCGCAGAGGACGCAAAGAAGAAAATTTCTCCATTGCAGGTGAGATGCCTGCAATGGAGAAGCTCCGCTGCTCATCGGGCAATGATTTGACCGGAGGCCAGATCGGGTTTGAACAATCACGCCACTCACGGGATTGTTCAAAAAAAATCTCTCTGCGTTCTTTGCGTCTCGGCGGTGAATACACTTTTTTCAAACACCTAAAATGGAATGAGGAGTTGAGATGATCAAGGTTGGAATTATCGGCGGATCGGGACTGGATGATCCAAAAATTTTAAAAAATGCCGCAGAGATCATGGTCAGATACCCCCTACGGGTCTCCGACCTCCGGATTGACTTGCGGGACCATCGAAGGGGTGGATACCGTGATCATCGCCCGCCATGGGAAGAACCACAGCATCTTTCCCAGTAAGGTCAATTTTCGGGCCAACATTTGGGCCTTGAAAGAACAGGGCTGTACCCATATCCTGGCCTCCACCGCCGTCGGCTCTCTGCGGGAAGAAATCGCTCCGGGCCATCTGGTCTTCCCCGGCCAGTTTATCGATTTCACCAGAAAAAGGGATACCACCTTTTTTGATGAAGATGTGGTGGTTCATACGCCCCTGGCCGAACCATTCTGCGATAATTTAATCGCTTTGATTTCCTCTTGCGCCGAGCGGTTGAGAATTCCCTATCATCGGGACAAAACGGTCATTACCATTGAAGGTCCCCGGTTTTCGACCAAGGCGGAAAGCCGCATGTTCAGAAGCTGGCAGGCGGACGTCATCAACATGAGCACGGTCCCGGAAGTCATTCTGGCCAGAGAGAAGCATATCCATTATGCCGTCATCGCCATGTCCACGGATTATGACTGTTGGCATGAGGAAGAGGAGCCGGTTACCTGGGAAATGATCGTCAACACCATGAAGAAAAACGCCGCTAATGTCATTAATCTCTTTATGGAGGCCATCCCGAAAATCCAGGAATATGATGATATCTGTTTAAAATAGCCAGGACCTTTGAAAATTGAACATTTTTCAATGCTCGGATAAAGGAGAAAATGGTTATGACCATTAAATCAAGAATCAGAACCATCCCGGATCATCCCAAGAAAGGCGTCATGTTCCGGGATATCACCACCCTTCTTAAGGATCCGGTCGGCTTCAGGCTGGTGATTGACAATCTGACCCAGCGCTATATCAAAGGGGATATCCTCTTTGATATCATCGTCGGGATAGAGGCCAGAGGCTTTATTATCGGAGGGGCCTTGTCCTATACCCTGGGAAAGGGATTTATTCCCATCCGAAAAGTGGGCAAGCTTCCGGCCGAAGTGGTCAGCCACGAGTATGACCTCGAATACGGCACCGATACCATTGAGATGCACAAAGATTCCATCAGCAAAGGGACCAGAGTCCTCATCATAGACGACTTGTTGGCCACGGGGGGTACGGCCCTGGCCGCGGCCACTCTGGTTGAAAAGCTGGGCGGGAAGGTGATTGAAATGGCTTTTATCGTTAATCTCCCGGATGTGGGGGGAGAGGAGCTATTAAAGAAAAAGGGATATTCGGTTTATTGTCTGACGGAATTTGAAGGAGATTAGATTCCTTCACTATTGTCCGTTACGGGTCACGGGTTGCAGGTTAAAAAGGCCGAACTTTTTTCGATAACTCGCAACTCGATAACTTGCAATTCACAACAGAAAAATTTCAAATAAGTTTGGTTAGAATTTATTCTCCGGAGATAATCCTGCGGCTGATTCGACGCACCCGATCCATAGCCTCATCCATATCAAAGGTCAGGATCTTGCGGTCTTCCATCACCATCCGGCCCTCAATCATCACCGAATGGACGTCGGACCCTTGGGCGGCATAGACCATAAGGGAAAAGGGATCGTAACAGGGTACGAGGTGGGGACGATTCAGGTCAAGGAAGATCATATCGGCCTTTTTGCCGATCTCCAATGAACCGGTTTCCTTTTCCAGACCCAAGACCCGGGCCCCTTCGATAGTGGCCATGCGCAACACCGTCCGAGCGTTCATGACCGTAGGTTGGAGATAGCGGACCTTTCCCAATTTGGCCGCGGTATCCATCTCTTTAAGTAAGTCCAGGTCATTATTACTGGCACAGCCGTCAGTCCCCAATCCGACTAATACCCCTTTTTCCAACATCTCGACCACTGGGGCGATTCCGGAAGCCAGTTTCATATTGCTCTCCGGGCAATGGGCCACCCCGGTCCGGGTTTGGGCCAGGAGTTCAATCTCTTCCGAATCTACATGAATGGCATGGACGACCACAGTTTGGGGATCCAGAACCTCCAGGTTGTCCAAGTAGTGAATGGGGGTCTTCCCGTAACGGGATTTTATCAAGGCCCTTTCTTCCCGGGTTTCAGCAGCATGAATAAAGAAAAAAACCTGTTTTCTTCGACATATTTCTTTGGCGGATTTTATCGTTTCCGGTGAGCAGACATAAGGGGAATGGCAGAAAATTCCCGGTCTGATACGCGAAGTAAAACCAGCCCATTTTTCAACATGCCGTTGGGCGGTGGAGATATTTTGGGCCGGATCCGGAATCCCGGGTGCGGGGAAATCAACCACTCCCTGACATAAAAGGCCCCGCATCCCTGATTGGTCAACGGCTTTAACCACCCCGTCCATACAAAAATATCCGTCGGCAAAGGTGGTTGTTCCGGAAAGGATCATCTCAGCACAGGCCAGCAAGGTTCCCCAATAGACTGAGTCGGGGTTAACAAAACGGCTCTCAGCCGGGAAAATAATTTCCTCAAGCCAGGTTTTCAAAGGCAGGTCATCGGCCAGACCGCGGAAGAGGGTCATGGCCGCGTGGGTATGGGTATTGATCAGTCCGGGCAGGACGGCGCCTCCTCGAACATCTATGATTTTCCGGGCATCGGCTTCCAAGGCGTGCAATTGTTTTTCCGGGCCAACGGCAATAATGGTATCTCCTTTTATGGCCAGTGCTCCGGGTTGGTGGATTTCCATGGCCGGATTCATGGTCAGGATCATTCCATTCTTAATATATAGATCTGGAGAGTTGTTGGACATGATTAGACCAGTTTAATTTATTTTTCTAAAGAGATCTTTGAAATGACCCCTTCGACCAGGGCCATAAGTTTCGGCTCCGTTTTTTGGGCGGTTTCAATGACGGATTCCATCGTGATCGGTTCCATACAGTCCGGTCGATTAACATTGGTGATTACCGAAAATCCCAATAGGCGCATTCCAACCTGGACCGCTGTGATTACTTCCATGATGGTGGACATGCCGACGGCCTGTGCCCCCATTGCTATTAGAAATCGGGTTTCAGCCGGGGTCTCCAGGGTCGGTCCTTTGAGGCCCACATAGACCCCTTGGCGCAAAGGGATCTTCTGCTCTTCGGCTACCTTTTTGGCCAGGGCACTCAGCTCTCGATCATACACTCGAGACATGTCGGGAAAGCGGGGGCCCCAGAGTTCCAAGTGGGGACCGACCAGGGGATTTTCGCCGGTAAAATTGATCTGATCGGTGATCAACATGACATCGCCTGGTTCAAAAAGAGGATCCAGCCCTCCGGCGGCGTTGGAGACGATCAATGTCCTGATTCCCAGGGCGGATAAGACCCGAATGGGGAAAGCGATTTGCCGGGCCGTATATCCTTCATAAAGGTGGAAACGCCCCTGCAAAACCAACACCTTTTTACCACCCAGCAGGCCCCAGGTCAGGTTCCCCGGATGTGATTCCACTGTAGAATGAGGAAAGAAGGGGAGTTCTTGATAAGAAATAGAAGAAGAATCCTCCAGATGGTCGGCCAACCCTCCCAGACCTGTCCCCAACACTATACCTATACGGGTATCGGCCGGAATCCGCTCTTGGAGAAGACCAAGGACCCCTTGTATATTTTGTTCCGTTTCTTCCGTTCTTTTTCCCATGGCTTTCCCAATTTCCTGTTCCCTGAAATAGTCATTAAGGATCAGGTGGTGATCAAAGGCCAGGGAGGAGGGCAGGGTGAAGCGGTCAAATGTTCCGATCCCCTCGGCATCATCGGCGGCGACGGGAAGGCCTTGGGCCCGGGCGATAAACACCGTGGTGATCGTGTGACGGCGAGGGTCTCGATCCGGATTGGAGTAGGTGTGCAGTTGCCGAATCAGACTGACCTCAAGCGAGGTTTCTTCCCTGGCCTCCCGGACGGCCGCTTCTTCCAGGGATTCCCCATAATCCACAAATCCTCCGGGCAGGGCCCAGCCGAACGGGGGATTTTTCCTGCGGATCAAGACGATTTTTCCGTCCTTTAACTCGATGATAATATCCACTGTGGGCACAGGGTTTTTATACACGGGGGCAGGGGGGCTCAAGATGGCTTTCTTTCCAGCCGATACTCAGGACAGCGGCCTAAACAGGCCTCTTTTTTTAACAGGCATTGGGTTTGAAATTGATTGATGCAGGTGGGAAAACTAAGGCCCGATTCAATAAAATTCTTGCAGGATATTCGGGCCATTTCTTTTAAATTTTTGTCCACAATATAACGCTGAGCGATCCAACCGTCCCGGTCATGGATGGTCAATCCGAATCGTTCCAGCCGCTTAAGCCGATCCAGAGTTTGATGTCCCATCCGTTGTCTTTCGACAATGAGAATACAAAGATGTTCCTCGGCCGGTGGAAAGATTTCAGGTTTGACACAACGTCCCCGTTTGAAATATTGACATCTCTTACCTGAAAGTTTTCGGACCGTGGCCATACTCAATTGCGGATTTTGGATTGATGATTGCGGAATCAAAGGCTTCGCTATTAATTCTTTGATAAAACCTTTATAGGATCCCCGGGCTTTACCTGGCCGCCTCGAAGGATACGGACAAAAATTCCTTCTCTGGGCATGACGCAATCCCCGGCCAGACGATAGATAGCGCAATGGTCGTGACAGACCTTGCCGATCTGGGTAACCTCCACCAGGGCCTCCGGTCCCAGGCTTAGACGGCTGCCTATGGGAAGTTCGGGCAGCACAATACCCTCGGTAGTTATGTTTTCAGCAAAAGAACCGGGATGGACCTTCAGTCCCAGGTCCTGCATTTTTTTTATGCTCTCCATCGCTAAAAGGCTGAGCTGGCGATGCCAAGGTCCTCCATGCGCGTCCCCGGCCAGGCCGAATTCCTCAACCAACACCCCTTCAGGGATATTTTTTTTGGGGACCCCTTTTTGATCACTGATGGAAACGGCGACTATCTTCATGGTAAATCCTTTAAAAGGGTTCATGGAGTTAAGGGGGGCAAGGGTTCAAGTGCAAAGCGTGGAAATTATAACCCTTGAACCCTTGAATCCTGGAATCCTCGAACCCTGTTTTTTTAAATTTTCTCCCGCCAAAGTTCGAAGACCACGACGTTATCCGGGTCAGGGCATGAGATTTGGAGTCGGTCGGGATCCTTGGACCAGGGAAATCGGCCGCCAAATTTAAGGGTGGTGAAAAAAGGGAAAATACTATTTAAGGCCCACTGGCAGATGGAAGAACCCATTTCCGAAAATTCAAAGATTTCCCCCACCTGATGCCCGTAGGAACAGATGCCTGTCCCTCTGATCTCCACAATTTTTCCCATGACCTGGTATTCGTCCATGTCTCACCGTATAGGCGTTTCCTGCCAAAGGCAGGATCCGTCCTTCGAGAAAATTGTAGGGGAGAAACCGGAATTGGTCAAGTGAATTTATGGGATCGTGAAGGCTTCTTGGACTATGCCTGCGCCGGCTGTAACAGGAAAACTAAACTTTTTCGGCATGACCAAACGAGGCGGGATCGGATAATTAAAATGTTTTGCGAGATCAGACGAATTCGTAAAAAAAGTCGTCACCCCGGCGAAAGCCGGGGTCCAGGAGGTTATAACTAATCAATAGACTGGATTCCGGCTTTGGCCGGAATGACTTACTGCGTATTTTGGGGGCTTAGAACCTGCTTCCTCTTTCTAGCTCCCATTCCCGGCATCCGCAGTTTTCGCAACATTCAGCATTATTCGAAAACATTTTCCGAGAGGAGTTCGAAAAACTCCTCATCACTCATTTTCAGAAATTCACGGCAGACCAATTCCGTATGCTCGCCCAGGCAGGGAGAGGGCATGTCCATGCGAAGCGGCGTAAGAGAAAGACGAAAAGGAGGACTGTCATAATTTACATTTCCCATTTCCTGGTGTCTCATCAGGACCAGATGTCCCCGGTGGGCCAACTGGGGGTCCTCATGGACATCCCGGCCGTTTTTCACCATCCCGGCGGGGACACCGCATGACTGCAGGAGATTCATCAGATCTTCGACCGAGTATTGGATGGTCCAGGCGGCGATTCGTTGATCGATTTCATCCTCATTCAATTTCCTTGACTTAAGGGAGGAGAAATTTTCGTTTTCCGCCCAGGCCGGGTTCCCCATTACGCATTTAAGCGCTTTCCATTCCTTTTCATTGAAAACCGAAATGAGACACCAGCGATCCTCTCCCCGGCAGGGATAGGCCCCATGGGGGCAGGAGTCGGGGTGACGGTTCCCCATAGCCCTCAAGACCCGTTTGTTGGCTGCGTAGTCCAGAAGGGCCGGGATCAGCATCTGCTGTGATGATTCGAGCTGCGACAAATCGATACAGAGGCCTTTGCCTGTCCTTCTTTTGTAATCCAGCCCGGCCAGGACCCCGATGGCAATAAAACCCGCGGCGGGAAAATCGGAGTAGGGCGCGGCAGACCCGACCGGAACACGGTCCGGCCACCCCACCAGATTAGAGAATCCGGCATAGGCCTGGAGCATGGTGCCCAGACCGGTCTGATTGGCATAGGGCCCGGTTTGTCCCATCATGCTAGCCCGGAGCATGACTATTTCAGGGTTGATCTTCTTGAGATCCTCATAGGCCAGGCCCCACCGTTCCATGGTCCCGGGGGTAAAGTTTTCCACCACCACATCCGCCCATTGCACCAGTTTTTCCAGCACCACCTTCGCCTTCGGATGTTTGGTATTAATGGCGAAGCCGTACTTCCCGTCGTTTAGATGGGCAAAGGTTCCGGAACGATTGATACCGGCAATGCCCTCCGGGAAAGGCGGGTAGTTGCGTAAAAAATCGATTCGCTGCTCCGATTCGACCCTGACCACGGTTGCACCCAGATTGGCCAGGTATTTGGTGGCCTTTGGTCCGGCAATGACCCAGGAAAAATCCAGAATTTTTATGCCCTCCAGCGCCGGCGACCCAATTTTGTCCGGGATAGAAGACCCGGGTTTTCCCTTAGGCGGTTCAGGCCCTTCCTTTGAATTAAAGTCCTCCCGATCGAGGACCTCCTGATTATGCTCCCCGATTCCGGGAGGTTTCTTCAGGCTGTAATTCATTCCCTGAATAAGGAACGGCGGACCGGGATGTTGAATCGCCCTGCCGGGCGAGGGATAGGAGACCTCCTTCCAAAAGGCCCTGGCCTTCAACTGCTCATTTTCATAAAGATCCTTCACCGTGCTTAAGGGAAAGAGAACAAAGCCGCGTTTGAGGGACTCCTGAAAAAGCTCCTCCTTGGTGTGTTCAAGAAAAAAGGCCTGCACGGGGATCTCAAAGCGATTGATGTCTGTCTGAGAGAGTGTGGCCATATCCAATGCTTCCCAGGACACCTGAGACAGATCCGCCGCCCGGCCCGTTTCATTCATCCAGTCGAAGAGGGCCCCGGTCCATTTGCCCAGATTGGCGACGAAGATCCTCCAGCAGATCACCCCGTCTCGGCACGGCCATAGATTGCGGAAGGTAATGACCCCCCTTCCCATGCGGGAGCCTTCCCTCTGTTCCAGGAATCGCTGGATGTCCCAGTAGATGCGGGTGCTTCGGGCGGACTGGAAAACACTCTCCTGAATGGAGACGTCAATATGCTGACCAAGCCCGGTCCTTTCCCGGTAAAGATGGGCGGCCAGGGCGGCCATAGCTCCGTACATCCCTCCGAGGGGATAGGACTGTTCCGCCGTGAAACGCAAAGGCGCGCGATCCCGGTCTCCGCACAAGGTCATCTGCCCGCCCATGCCCATATTGATCAGATCCGAGTCCTTGAAATGGGCATAGGGACCTGTACTGCCGAAGGGGGTGATGGAAATCATGATTAAAGACGGATTCAAGGGGTGCAGGATATCAAAAGAAAGTCCCAGCCGCTCAAGAAAGCCCGGAGAAAAGGACTCGATGAGGAATTTGGCCTTGCCGGCCAAACGCAGGAAACGGCTCCTGTCTTTTTCATGGTGAAGGTCCAGGGTAATGCTTCGCTTGGAAGTATTATAAGCGGACCAATACAGGCTCTTTTCCGGGTCCGGGTCATCATCGATGAAAGGCCCTGTCCTCCGGGCCGGGTCTCCTTCCGGAGGCTCAATCTTAATTACGTCCGCCCCCAGATCAGCCAGTATCTTCCCGCAAAATTGACCGCGATGGTCGGCCAGATCGAGCACACGATAGGAATCCAAAAACATACCTGAGGCTCCTAATGAATACCGGTTTGAGGTTCAAGGCATGAGGTTTGAGGTTCGAGGTTTGTGTAGAATTATATACCCTATACCATACCCCTTGCTTTATGGTCTCATGGTAAAGGAGGCTTTTCCCGCCTTTCGAAGCGGAGCGGCGAGATTGACGAAATCCACCAACAGGTGGCGCGTCCAGCGGGGGTCGATGATCTCCTCGATCCAAAAGGTCTCTGCGGTACGAAAGGAAGAACGCAGCTTGTTGAGACGGGTCTCGATCTCTCGCAGTTTAATCTCAGGATCCGGAGCGCTTTCAATTTCCGCCCGGTAAGCGGCTTCGATGCCGCCTTCCAGGGGGAGGGAACCCCAGCGGGCGGAAGGCCAGGCATAACGCGTACAGAATCGGCCAGCGGGTTGATGGGCGCCACCGGCAACACCGAAGGCGTTGCGTAAAATAATGGAGCACCAGGGCACACTGGTCTGGTTGATGGCGCTCATGGCCCTGACCCCGTGGCGGATGGTGGCGGAACGTTCGGCATCAGGTCCCACAAAAAAACCGGGGCAATCAACCAGGTAAATGACCGGCAGGTGAAAGGTCTCAGCCAGATCGACAAACCGGGTGATTTTCATGCAGCAGTCGGCGGTCCAGGCGCCGGCAAAGTGATAGGGATCGCTGGCCATGAGGGCGATAGGCCAACCGTCTATCCGAGCAAACCCGGTAATCATCGAGCGTCCGAAGTTCCGGCCCATCTCGAAGAAGGACCCGCGGTCGATCATCGTTTCGATAATAGGCCGCATTTTGTAGACCCGGCGGATGTTTCTGGGGATCGCTTCTCCGAGCCAGTCGTCCAGGCGATTCGGATCATCCTCGACGGTTCCTCGTTCAGGCAGGCCGTAAACAGAATCAGGCAAATAGGATAAGAACCGCTTGGCGGACTCGATGGCCTGCAGTTCTGTATCTGAGGCCTCATCGACTGCACCGCAGCGGGTTTGAATCTGCCAACCCCCAAGTTCGTCCCGGGTCAGGTGATAACCGAGGGCATTGACAACCGGGGGACCGGCCACAAATAACTGTGAAGTATTTTTGACCATCACTGAATAATGACTGGCGGCCATCCGGGCGGCCCCCAGGCCGGCCACCGGACCCAACCCGAGGCTGACGCAGGGAACGGTACCCAAGTTGTCAGTGACGAGGTCATATCTGGTTGACTGGCCGACCCCCCCCGGTAAATTCGCCCGTCCTTTGGTCTCGATCGTTTTAACCGAGCCGCCGCCCCCCGAGCCTTCAATAAGGCGGACGATAGGGATATGGAGTTCCTGAGCCATGTGCTCGGCCATGAGGTTTTTCTCTTTGATCGTGGCATCGGCTGAACCCCCCCTGACCGTAAAGTCATCGCCGACCACGACAACCGGCCTTCCGTTGATAAGGCCCCTGCCCAGGAAAGAGTTGGAAGGCATTAAATCAATAAGATCGTTATTCCCATCGTAAACCGCCTGGCCGGCAATGGTCCCGATTTCATGCAAAGATCCCTGGTCGAGCAGCAGGCCCACTCTTTCCCGGATGGTCAACCGTCCGGCTTCGTGTTGGCGTTTAACCTTGTCCTCCCCTCCCATACGTTTAGCGAGCTTCTCCCGCTTGGCCAGTTCATCAAGCTCCGGTTGCCAGGTCATAATCATTCTCCTTAAATAGTTTCACCTCCGTTATTTCCGGATGGAAGCTATAGGGTTATTAAAATTTCAAATCCGAAGTCCCGGTTTTATTCCCATCCGGGATTGGGGTCTTAGAAAACCGCCAGACCTGAGAGATTTGAAAAATGTCCCTTTGGCCCAGTCTCTGCCTGACCTTGAACAAAATTCATTATTTTTATAAGCTCCCGCCTATATTTTCAAAAAGAATATGTTTTGTTCGGGAGTAGTTTAAGATGTGTCTTAGAAAAGAGTCAAGGGGAAAAAAGAGTTCCCATTCATCTCCGGAGCCGGGAGGGAGGGATGGATCTACGAAAAAATAGGGAAGAATGATGAGGGGTGTAATCCCCCCGGGTTTGGATCCCGATAACTATTCTTTTTTATTTTTCATTTTTTTATTGACAATTTATGGTGATGAATCTATCTATTCAAAAACAAGAATAAGGTTGATTCTTAAAGATAAATTTACCTAACGTTTCAATCTAATTATCAAAAGGCAAACCCGAGCAGGGAACCGCAACGTAACTATTCACACAGATTAAATTAATCGGTTTTTTTTGACATCTCAAAAAAGGAGAAGTCAATGGAATACCTGAAGGCCCCATTACTGAAAAGAAGTGATGGGGCCTTTTTTTTAAGGAGGTGATCCTTTACCAGAAGAAACTTTTCAAATGAAGTTCAATGGATAGTGGCGAACGCCGGGTAATTGCTATCAAAAGGGGACCAATTATTTAATTTTGGTGAGTCCCACGGGAACATTTTTGAAAAGAAGGAGACAGCGCATGGAAGAAACAAAACATGGCGTAAGCGAAGACTGGATGTCATTATGGATCGGACTGTTTATATTCATTCTGTCCCTGGGGATATTTGTCGGGGCTGACATCCTTGGATTTGGAATAAACATTGCAGTATGGACGAATTTATCAAAGGCATTAAGTCCTATATCTAAAGCTTATACTGGTCTTGGTGGTGTAGGATCTCTTGTTTCGACCTATCTATTTCTCCTCATTATCATGACTATTAGTGCAATAGCCTTGAAAGCCGATATTAAGCGGTTTATCGGAGGTTTTACCGCCGTATTCTTGATTAGCTATATCTGTTGGATCATCGGAAGCTGGGCTCACGTGGCTGCAACAATACCCCCGGATATGAAGAAATTCGGAATTACCTGGTCGTTAAAACTGACTCCTGAAGGGGGGTTTATTGTTGCACTGGTCGCTGGATTGATTGTTGGCAATTTTTTCCCTGGTTTTGCAGAAGCTATAAAGGAGGGTGTAAGGCCTGAATTATACATCAAGACCGCCATCGTCATCCTGGGTGGATTTTTGGGTATAACCGCGGCTGAAAAGTTGGGATTGGCCACAGCAGTAATGTTCAGAGGTCTGTGTGCTATTGTCGAGGCTTACCTGATTTACTGGGCTTTGGTCTATTTCATTGCCAGGAAATACTTTAAGTTCAGTCGGGAATGGGCAGCCCCCCTTGCTTCAGGTATATCGATATGCGGTGTGTCCGCGGCTATAGCCACGGGTGCCGCAATAAAGGCCAGGCCAAAGATCCCCATCATGGTATCTTCACTGGTGGTCGTTTTCGCCGTTGTCGAGCTATTGGTACTTCCGTTTATTGCGGAAAAGTTTCTCTGGAAAGAACCGATGGTCGCAGGGGCCTGGATGGGACTGGCGGTTAAGACCGATGGGGCGGCGGTTGCCAGCGGCGCTGTCACTGAGTCCCTTATAAGGGCCAAGACCCTCGCTATGACGGGGGAAAACTATAAGGAAGGCTGGATGATAGGAACAGCGGCAACCGTAAAGGTATTTATCGATGTTTTTATAGGTATCTGGGCCTTTATCCTGGCTATAATATGGTGTTCCGTTATAGAATGTAAACCGGGGGAAAAGGTCCGACCAGGTCAGATATGGGAGAGGTTTCCAAAGTTTGTTATCGGCTATGTGATTACCTTCTTTATTATTTTATTTATCGGGATAAAATCGCCTGGGTTGATAAATAATGCAAAAGCAGCTATGGGGGAAGGTAATATCTTCAGGGTAATATTCTTCGTGATGACCTTTTTCACCATCGGTGTCATGTCTAATTTTAAAAAGCTTTGGGAAGAAGGCATTGGCAAATTAGCCGCCGTTTATCTTTTATGTCTCTTCGGGTTTATAATCTGGATAGGGCTGTTCATCTCATGGATATTCTTCCATGGGGTGCACCCACCATTGGCAGGATAAAATGAATTTGAAAGAATTTCCGGGAAAATCATTTGACCTATCTGTGCCAGAAAGGAGCTATTTATGTCTGAAGAACCTAAAATAGCAGAAGAGTTAAAAACGATGGAGATGGAGTACGAGCCCCTGCTCCCCGTGGAGAAAAAACTCATAGGTTACAGTTTGATAATTGGTGTTGTTCTTCTTGGACTACTTGTCTGGGTCAGTTATACCTTCTTCCCCGGACAGTAAAGGAATGTTCATCATTGCAGCCCTTAGCAGGGCTGCAATGATGAAGAAAAGGGAACAGATTTATTATTTCGACTTAACGAGAACCGTCCCTTTAAGAGCTTTGAAGAATGTCCAAGGCTCTCAGGTTATCAAGGGTTGAGCTCCAGCGTGTGGCGGGCATGTTTCTTGATGGCCTCATCGCTGAACCACCAGTACACTTTATCTCCATTCATGAAAGGCTTAACCTGATCTTTGAAATGGGAGTCGAAGCGGCGGGCCGAGACCCCGCCCGGTAAGACGGCCATGATCCGGTCTTTGTCGGCCAGGTCGACGACCATACGCAAAGAGGCCGAAATGGTGACAGCGAAAGGCCGGCTGAAGTCATACATAGCGCGATAAAGGGTCTCTTGCGAACCTCCCATGGGATGGGAGCCGCCGCCGAGAAGCCCTTTCCCGAACCCTTGGCGGCGGAGGGGGTGGACCAGTTCAAGCTGGTGCGCCTTCCCCCATAACCACTTTTCCGGATCCCGGCCGAGGATCGGACTTATCTCTTGGATGGCTGCAAGTCCGGCCTGATGGAATAGATCATCTCTGGTTTCCCGCACCTCTTTTGTTTTCCAATTATCAAACCAGGGGGAGGTCCCTTTGATGACCATGGCCTGAAGCCGTTCCTGCCAAAAGTACCAGTCGTCCAGCAAAGTGCCGGCCAGTTCCCGACCCAATTTATCTGTAAAAACGAGTAGAGCGAACTGCCGGTAAACGGCCTGAAAAATGGTCGGGGCCGCCACTTCAGGATCATCCTGAAAATTCCAGCGGCTGAGAATATCGGCCAGGACCTTGGTGTCTTCATGGGCTTTGAGGGCCTGGGTCATGATCGGGGTGATCTCCCGGGCCATCAGGTTCAGGGTGTCCCTTTGAAAACCCCAGTGACTTTCGGCAGGCTTCATTCCCGGCGCATCCAGAAGTTGACTTAAGCGCCGATAGCGGTAGGAGGGAGAAAAATGGGATGAATAATAATAGGGGTAGTCCTCGGTGACGGTTTTATGGTTGCAGGTCCCCAGCCAACCCCTTTCCGGGTTATAGGATTGGGGCATCTTTTCAAAAGGGATCCATCCCGTCCAGTTGTCCCGGCCGTCGCGGACGATATAGGGCAGGGTGCCTTCTCCCTGAGACCGGATAGGCAGTTTTCCGGAGGTCTGCCAGCCTATATTCCCCTTCGTATCGGCAAAAACAAAATTGAGAGTTATCCAATTCACCTCTTTGAGGGCCTCCCGAATCTCATCGACGGACCTGGCCCGTTGGACCTTGTCCAGCCCCAGAGAAGGTCCCATGGTTTCAAAGGGCGCCCAGCGGAGAGTGAGAACCCGATCGGTTTTCAATCCGGGGATGATTTCAGATATGACCGGGCCTCTCTTGGTCATCCTGATCCGGACCGTCTCTTTTCGATAGCCTTCAGTCGCCTTTTTATCCTTGATCTTGAGGGTTTCTTCAATCCATTGAAAGGGCAGGGATACCCCGCCTTCCAGGTATCGATCGGGATTTTTGGGATCGATGGTTTCGACATACAGGTCCTGAGTATCCCCATAGCTATTGGTCATTCCAACGGCGATATAATCGCTTCTCCCGATGGTTAAGGACGGGGTGCCCGGTATACAGACCCCGACAAATCTCATTTCCGGAGTAATGATGCCGACAGGATACCAGGGACCGGGGAGCATCCTGGCGTCCAAATGCGGATCGTTGGCCAGAATGGGTTTTCCCCCCGGAGAGAACTTCGGACCCACGGCCCAATTATTGCTGCCTATGTGCAGAGGACCCCGTTCCAGATAAGCCAGGAGACCCCGATCAAGCCCGAGATTCAAACCCAAGGCCTCTCTATTCCATTGTAAGGCAACCTGCTGGGAGTTTTTATGATCATCCGGATTGATATTGAGCGGAAAAATCTCTTTGGCTTTTTCCAAACCGATTTTGTCGACCAGCATCTGGGCGATGATCTCGGTTTGCAAATTAGCCGATAATCCCCAGCTCACAAAATACATGATGGCTAATGAATCTTCGATACGCCAGGGTTGGGGTACAATGCCGGCGAGTTTAAACTCCAGAGGAAAGGTCTTGGACCCTTCTTTGATATAGAGATTAATACCATCCAAGTATCTTTGAAAATTACGTCTGGTTGGGGCATCCAATAACCGGGCATGCTTTTGGGCCTGGCGAAAAAAACCGATGGTTCGCATGCGGACGTCGATGGGCTCGGCCTCTTTACCGGCCATCTCACAAAGACGTCCCTCAGAAAAAAGCCGGGTCACCTCCATTTGAAACAATCGATCCTGCGCGGTGACATACCCCTGGGCCAACAGGGCATCATCGATGTTCCGGGCATAGATGTAGGCCATCCCTTTCTCGTCGCGTAAAACGGTCCCCTTTTCTTTCAGTCCGGAAAGGGTAAGTTTTCCATCTCTCTGGTATCGGCCGGTGAAAAACCATCCGCCGAGAGCACCGGCCACAAGCAGAACCCCGATTATGATCCATAGTTTGATCTTCATCTTTCCATTCTCCTGATCCGGTTTAATGGTTGGCCTGCCGATAGAATAACCTCTATGACCTCTTCGCAAATATTAAAAAGATTTGGATAGATTTTATGGGATTTAGATTATCCTGAAATGCGGTATAAGACAACTGGAAAAGCGGGATCAAGGAGAGAAGTATTACTGTAATCCGAAATTAAAAGGTGGATAGAATAACAGGTCTCTTTCGCGTGACTTGACACACTTAAAAATTTGTGATTACCATGAGTTAAATTTTTACAGAGGAGCCCAATAATGACCTGGAAACCAAAGGTCGAGGAGCTCGAATTTAGAAAGAGACCGGCCGAAAAAATGGTCGGGCCGGAGCGAGGTAAATTGAAAATATGTCGGGACCGTTAAAAAACTTGAAAATACTGGATCTCACCTGGGCACTGGCCGGACCTTTCGGAACCATGCTGCTCTCCGACCTGGGTGCCGAAGTGATCAAGGTCGAGAGACCAGGCATCGGGGACGTAGCCAGGACCCTTGAACCCATTGTGGATTCGGTCAGCACCTATTTTTTCAGCGTCAATCGCGGTAAAAAAAGCATGGTCATCGACCTCAAAACAGAAAGAGGCAAAATGCTTTTCCTTAAGCTGGCGGCTGAATGTGATGTGTTGGTAGAAAATTTTACACCGGGGACCATGGATTCTCTCGGGTTGGGATACGAAACCCTGAAGGCCCATAACCCCAGGCTGATTTACGCCGCCTGCTCTGGATATGGACGGACCGGTCCGGAGTCTCAAAAGCCTTCGCTGGATGTTATCGCCCAGGGAAGATCCGGGGTGATGAGCATAACCGGCGAGGAAGGCCGGGATCCGGTGCGGGTGGGGGTGTCCATAGCCGACCTTAGCGCCGGTATGTTTACGGCGCTTTCTATCTTAGCGGCGGTCTATGAAAGGATGGAAAGCGGATTGGGGCAGATGATTGATGTCAGCATGGTGGACTCGGTAGTGGCCCTGGAAGAAAATGCCTTCGTCCGTTATTTCGCCACCGGCGAAGAGCCTCGAAGGTTGGGGAGCAAGCACCCGCTTCTGACGCCCTTCCAGGCCTTTCCCACTAAAGACGGGCATATAGTCCTGGTGGCTACCGGACCTATCGAACAATGGGCGCTTTTCCTGGAGAAAATTGATTGTCCGGATCTACTCAGCGATGAAAGATTTCATAATCCAAGGACCCGGTATAAATACAACAAAGAATTGGAGCCCATTTTTACCGAGGCCCTGAAGAAGAAAACAACCCGGGAATGGATTGAAGAGTTTGAGCCGATTGGCATGCCCTGCGGACCGCTGAACAGCATTGCCGACAGCGCCCATGACCCACTTTTGATTTCAAGAAAAATGTTTATCGATTTGCCGAACGCTGGCACGGAGAAGGGCACGATGAAAGTGGTCAATACCCCCATGAATTTTTCCAGGACTCCTGCCGGGCCGGAAAGCGGGGCCCCTGTTTTGGGGGAACACACCAGGGAAGTGCTCTCGTCTATGTTCGGCTTGGGGTTGAAGGAAATCGAAGAATTGGAATCTCAGGGGATTATAAACACTATTAAAAGCAGGAAGGAAAAATGAAAATGAAAAACAAAACCCCGATTTTTATTATGGCCTTATTTTTAGCTTCATTCATTAACTCGCCGTCAACCTATGCCGCCGCCGCTCCGCAGTACGGCGGTGTTTACCGGACGGTTATGTCCGAGCCCCGATCATTAGACCCGCATATGGAAACCTATGCCCAGACTTCCGCCGTCACCAACAACACCAATAATCGTTTGATACGATGGAACAAAGATATGTCCGGGGTTGAACTCGACCTGGCGGAAAGCTTTCGGCAGATCGATCCTCTCACCTTTGAGTTTAAGCTGCACAAGGGGGTGAAATTTCATAATCTCCCGCCGGTGAACGGCCGCGAGTTGACCTCGGCGGACGTTAAATACTCCATAGAACGGGTCTCCGGAATGTACGGCCTAAAAAACAATTTCAAACATAAATACTATTTTGAGGACAAGCTGGCCGCCATCCAGACTCCGGATAAGTATACGGTTATCTTTAAACTCAAAGAGCCCTTCGCGCCATTTATTAATTATCTGGCATCCGATTGGTCGGTTATCGTGGCCAAGGAAGTAGTGGATAAATACGGGGACCTGAAGAGAAACGCTATCGGGACCGGCCCTTTTATCCTCGAGGAATATGTTCAGGGATCTCATATTACCATGGTTAAAAACAAGGATTACTTTAAAAAAGGGCTGCCCTATCTGGATAAAATTCAAATCAAGATTATGAGTGATCCGGCCAGTATCATGGCCGCTTTTTTGGCCGGGAACCTGGATTCATTCGGTCCCTATTACTTCCAGATCCCGGTGCTTCAAAAGGAGGCGCCTAAGGCCAAAATTGATAGGGAAAAATCTTTTCATATGTGGGTGTTGAGGACGCAACCCTGCACCACCACCTATGAAGACCTTGACCCCCCCCTTAAGGACCGGCGGGTCAGACAGGCAATCGGTTTGGCGATCGACAAGAAAAGGTTGCTCAATTTAGCCTGGGGAGGGGCGGGAACGGTTCAAATCGGGGCCATTCCAAATTTCCCGCCCTATTCACTGCCTGAATCCGATCAATTGGAATATAATCCGGAAAAGGCCAAAAAACTGTTGGCAGAAGCCGGGTATCCTAATGGTTTTAAAACCCAGTTGTTGACCTGGAACGCCGATTACATGACCAAACCGGCCCAGGTCATTAAGGAAATGCTTGGCAAGGTCGGGATTGAAATCGAATTAAAGCTTTTGGAACAGGCCCAGTATTTCAATACCGTTTTCCGGTACAAGTACCCCCTGTCTTTACACGTCATGACCGCCGGGTATGACCCGGATGATTGGATCGATCATTATTTCGGCCCCCATGAACATACCACGACCTATAAATGGTGTAATCCCAAGGTGTGGGACCTGGACGAAAAACAAAGAAAAATTTTGGACGTAAAACAGCGGGCCAGGGTTATTCATGAGATTCAGCGGGAACTGATGCGGGATGCTACCCATACCTTTCTATATACCCAGGACAGTTATTCCGCTTACTGGCCTTATGTCCATCCCAACGATTATTTCCATCCCAACAGCAGCCTGATGGGGGAAAAGATCTGGCTTGAAAAACACTGATCGGAAAGGGGAAGGCAACGAATTTTTACTGCTCTATCATATACTGATTCTTGTTGAAAATCCTTTAATGGCCATTCAAAAATATATCGAACCTGCAATTGCCCGCAGCCTGAAGGAATTGCAGGTTCAATTTCCTGGGTGGTAAGAGTGTTCCCGAAAAATTTCAAGGATAGTTAATGAACAAGACGGAAAAAAAGAAAACCCCCGGTCTTCCGCCTAAAATGGAAAAGGTTATCAGGGAGTCCGAATTGTTCGGGCCCGGGGCCAGGATTATCATTGGCGTCTCCGGGGGACCGGATTCCATGGCCCTGCTTTCCCTGTTGGTCGAACTGCGACCCCATTGGGATGTGGACTTGTTGGTCCTCCACTGCCACCACGGTCTCCGGGCCGCGGCCGATGAAGAAGAGGCCCTGGTAAAGGTTTGGGCAAAAAAATGGGGCTGCCCTTTTTTAAGCCGAAAACTCACGGTCAAAGATTTTCAAAGGGAAAGCGGGATGTCCCTCCAGGAGGCGGCCCGGGAACTCCGGTACCGGACCTTCCTGGAATTGGCCGAGGTCAAGAAGGCGGACCGGGTGGCCCTGGCCCATACGGCCAATGACCAGGCCGAGGAAGTTCTTATCGGATTGATCCGGGGCGCAGGTTTGGGGGGTCTGGCCGGGATCCCCGTTAAAAGGGGACCTTTCATCCGGCCCCTGATCCGGATTTATCGAACCGAAATCTTGAATTATTTGACCCTAAAAACTATTCCCTTCAAAGAGGACCTTTCCAATCGAGATTTTCGTTATCTGCGGGCCCGGGTCAGACACCATCTGCTGCCGGAACTAAAAAAATATTCACCCAATATTTTGGCCCAATTAAACCAAACGGCCGGGCTGCTACAGAAAGACGAGGAATACCTCCAGGAAAAAGTCGATCAACTTTCAGAGACTGTTTTTTCCTATTCCGGCCAGGGGCCCTCTCTCCGTCGTTCCAGCCTGGCCGATCTTCCCCAGGCCTTGAGTTCCAGGTTGATTCAGAAGGCTGTTTTAAACAGTATCGGGAAGTTAAGACATATCCGGGCCGTCCATATCCTGTCGATCATAGCGGCTGCTCAAAGCAGCCGAAGTCGGGGCCGGATCATCCTGCCGGAGGGCTGGTCAGCCCAGTGGGACCGGGATATTTTTCGTATTGCCCCGACCCTCTCCGAACCTGATCCTACAAAATCTTTTGCCTACGAAATTGACAAGGTTCAGGAGGTTTTGATCCGGGAAACAGGGGAAAGGATATTATTCAAGAAGATCAGGGTGCCTTGGGAATCCCTTCTGGTATTGAAAGATAAGAACCCGGTCCGGGTGGATTTTGATAAGCTCTCCTGGCCCTTGACGATTAGAAACCTGCGCCCGGGCGATCGTTTCCAACCTTTGGGCATGAAAGGATCGAAAAAGGTCAGCCGGTTCTTTATTGACCGGAAAATCCCCAAAACATTGCGCTCCCGTATCCCGCTGGTTTTGTCCGGAGGGGAAATCGTCTGGATAGCCGGGATGGAAATTGGACAGGATTTTTGTCTGGACCATAAATCCTCCCGGGCATTGGAAATGAAATACCTTTCCAAACCTTTTTGAAAATTAAGAATCCAGGAGCCAGAATTCAGAATGGGGTTGAATCGATAGAAAGATTTAGGTTTTTTCTGGATTCTGGATTCTGATTTCTGGATTCTTAGCGTCGCAGAAAATTACGGCCTGCTCATAAAATTGTGAGAGATAAATCTCTGCTTAAGAGTGTAATAATCCTAATAAAGAATTCCGGTAAAAAAGCTTTGAATTTCAAAGCATTTTGTGATATTTTGAATAAATCTGTTATATCTGGAATAAGATTTTAGGAGTGGAGCATTGAATCCTTTTTACAAGAATTTAGCCATGTGGGTGGTCATCAGCTTAGTCATGATCGCCCTGTTCAATTTGTTTAATAAACCGCAAACCGCCAAAGAATCTTTGAGCTATACCGATTTTCTGAGCATGGTTGAAAAGGGGGAGATCCTGAGTGTGACCATTCAGGGGGACGACATCCAGGGGTTTTTGACCGGCGGGAAAAAATTCAAGACCTTTGCCCCCAGGGATTCGGACCTTATCAAGACTTTACGGACCTATAATGTCCGCATCACAGCCAAACCCATAGATGATTCCCCCTGGTATATGACCATTTTGATTTCCTGGTTCCCTATGCTCCTTCTGGTGGGGGTCTGGATTTTTTTTATGCGCCAGATGCAAAGCGGCGGGGGCAAGGCCATGGCCTTCGGCAAAAGCCGGGCCAGGCTTCAGTCCGACCAGGGACCCAAGGTTACCTTCAGCGACGTAGCCGGGATTGAAGAGGCCAAGGAGGAGCTCCGAGAAATCATCGATTTCTTAAAAGACCCCAAAAAATTTACCCGCCTGGGAGGGCGTATCCCCAAGGGGGTGCTGTTAATGGGGTCCCCCGGAACAGGCAAGACTTTACTGGCCAAGGCCATTGCCGGGGAGGCCGGAGTGCCTTTTTTCAGTATCAGCGGATCTGATTTTGTGGAGATGTTTGTCGGGGTTGGGGCCTCCCGGGTCCGGGACCTTTTTATTCAAGGCAAGCGCAACGCCCCTTGTATCATTTTTATCGATGAAATCGATGCCGTGGGGCGTCACCGGGGCGCAGGTTTAGGCGGCGGTCATGATGAGCGGGAGCAGACCTTAAACCAGTTGTTGGTGGAGATGGACGGTTTTGAATCCAACGAAGGGGTGATCCTGATTTCGGCCACCAACCGCCCGGACGTCCTGGACCCGGCCCTGTTGCGATCAGGACGATTTGACCGCCAGGTGGTTGTTCCGATCCCGGATATAAAAGGACGGGAAGAAATCCTGAAGGTCCATACCCGGAAAACCCCTCTAACTCCAGGCGTTAATTTAAGTGTCCTGGCACGTGGGACCCCGGGATTTTCCGGGGCTGACCTGGAAAACCTGGTCAATGAAGCGGCTTTACTCGCTGCCCGGCTGGGAAGAGATTTAATTGATATGGACGACTTTGAAACCGCCAAAGATAAGGTCATGATGGGTACCGAACGGCGCAGCATGATTATCAGTGAAGAGGAACGTAAAAATACGGCCTATCACGAGGCCGGACATACCCTGGTGGCCAGACTGTTGCCGGGAACCGATCCCATTCACAAGGTGACCATTATTCCCCGGGGACGGGCCCTGGGACTGACTCAACAGTTACCTATCGATGAGAAACATACCTATCCTCGGGATTTCCTGATGAATAATCTGGTCATTTTTTTAGGGGGCCGGGTGGCGGAGGAACTGATCCTGAAACAAATTACCACCGGGGCCGGCAATGACCTGGAAAGGGCCACGGAACTGGCCCGGAAGATGATTTGCGAGTGGGGAATGAGCTCCGAGCTGGGTCCCCTGACTTTCGGTAAGAAGGAAGAGCAGATTTTCCTGGGCCGGGAGATAGCCCAGCATCGGGATTACAGCGAAGAAACAGCCCGCAAAATAGACCTGGAAGTGAAACACCTGATTCTCGATGCCTATCAGAAGGCCCAGGATTTATTGAGGGAAAATCTGGAGATACTGCATCGTCTGGCCCAATTACTTCTGGAAAAAGAGACTCTGGATGGAGATACCATTGATGCCATCATCCAAGGAAAGGAAGTAACGAGAGGTTCCGACCAGAGCGGGAAGGAAGCGACCTTAAAAGAAAGCTGATAGCTGATAGCTGATAGCTGATAGCTGATAGCTGATAGCTGATAGAAATTTTGTTTCTTTTGAATTTTGTCAATTGAAAATTTGGGGGAATCTGATTTTCCTTCAGCTTCGAACTTTGAACTGAAGAAAAAGAATTATTGATGGTTCTTCGAAATACCTATGAATTGAAATGTGACCGATTTCGCCTTTCATTAGGGAAAAAAACCTTGACCATGGGGGTCTTGAATATAACCCCCGATTCCTTTTCCGACGGCGGATTGTTTTTTCAAAGGGATAAAGCCATTGCCCAGGGGGAGGCCCTGGCCGCCCAGGGGGCCGATCTGCTGGATATCGGGGGGGAATCGACCAGGCCTTTTTCCGATCCGATTTCAACCCAAGAAGAGATTCAAAGAATCGTTCCAGTTATCCGGGAATTGGGCAAAAGAATTTCCATTCCCCTTTCGGTGGATACCTATAAGGCCGAAGTGGCCAAAGCCGCCCTGGATGCCGGGGCCGGCCTGGTTAATGATATTTCGGCCCTGAACTTTGATTCCGATTTGGCAAAGGTCATTGCCGAATACCGGGTCCCGGTGATTCTCATGCACATGCAGGGCACCCCGCGAGATATGCAAGTCAATCCTCAATATAAACGTCTCCTGGAGGACATTTACCAATTTTTTGTGGAAAGGATCGCATTGGCCCAAAGTCAGGGAATATCCAGGGACCATATTCTACTCGATCCGGGAATCGGATTCGGGAAGACCTTTTCCCAAAACTTGACCCTGATAAAACGATTGGATTATTTCCAAAACCTGGATCAGCCGTTGGTCCTGGGGACCTCCCGAAAGGCCTTTATCGGCAAAATAACCGGCCAGGAACCTATGAACCGGGATTGGGGCACAGCGGCAACCTTGGCCATCGGCGTCTGGCAGGGGGCCCATATGGTCCGGGTACATAATGTGGCTGCCGCCAAACAGGTTATGGCCGTGGTGGATGCCCTGGCTGAGGGTGCTGACGAATGAACGGGTTCGGGTTCTTATTTCAACATATACGCTGGCAGGATGTGGTGGACGTCCTGGTAGTCGCTTTTATCATTTATCAGATTTTTTTGCTGATCAAAGGGACCCGGGCCGTACAAATTTTACTGGGCATGGTGGTTATTTTCGTAGCTTTTTTGATTGCCAGGAAGGTAGAACTGCTCACCCTGCACTGGATCTTGAGTAATTTCCTCGGTTCCATCATCCTGGTCATTATTATCCTTTTTAAGTCCGAAATCCGAAGGGTGCTGGCCCAGGTGGGCCGCAGTCCTTTTGTCAGAACCCCGGCCGAAACCCTTCAAACCATCGAAGAAGTCATCAAGGCGGCCGTTTATCTTTCCAGTCATCTCACTGGGGCCTTGATTGTCTTGGAAAGACAGACCGGACTGAACGACCATTTAAGATCCGGAACGGTGATGGATGCCAAGGTCAGTTGGGAATTACTGGTGAGTATCTTCCATCCCCAGTCACCGATGCATGATGGGGCGGTTATTATCCAGAACAGTAAGATAACGGCGGCCGGCTGTTACCTTCCTCTGACCCGGAATACCCGGGTCAGCAAAAGTTTCGGGTCCCGACATCGGGCGGCCCTGGGGTTATCGGAAGAAGCGGATTCGGCGGTTGTAGTGGTATCCGAAGAGACCGGGCGTATTTCCGTGGCCATCAACGGCCGGTTTACACGAGGTCTGGATTCGACCACCCTGAAAAGGGTCTTGCAAACCTTGTTTGCCAAAGAAAACGGGCGCAGGGTCTATTGGTTGTTCGGGCCCCGGAAGCCTTCACGGCCAAAAGGTGACCGATAATGAAAAATTGGCATTTCAAACTCCTGGCAGTCCTTCTGGCCGTCATCATGTGGTATTTTGTGGTCGGAGAAGAACGGGCTGAAGTGGGGTTGACGGTCCCACTGGTACTGATCAATATGCCTCGGGATTTGATCGTGGTCAACAACGTCCCCCATGGAATAGAGATACGGGTCAACGGGCCGAGAAGCCTGGTTCAATCCCTTTCCACGGAAAATTTGAGCAAAAGCCTGGATCTCTCCAACACCCGGGAAGGAGCGGTTTCCTTTTCGATTTCTTCCGAAGGGATCCCTTTGCCCCGGGGAGTTAAAATCACCCGGATCAATCCCACTCAGGTGACGGTGGTCCTGCAAAAATTAATGATAAGGAATATTGCCGTTAATCCCCGGGTGACCGGAAGACCGGACCCGGGCTTTGAGGTGGAATCGGTTCGAGCCCACCCCGAACACGTGGATATCGCCGGACCGGAAGACGTAGTCAAAAAGATAGAGGGCCTGTATACCAAACCGATCGACATTCAGGGATTGAAGGCTGATTTGAAACAGCGGACTTTTCTGGATTTCCGGAATTATCAGATTTATTTGGTCAAAGAGGCACCATTGGAGGTTGAAGTAAAAATAAAGAAGAGGTAACAGTTTAACTTTTTATTAACCGGAAATAAGGAGAAGCGATGCGGAAACTATTCGGTACCGACGGGATCCGGGGGGTGGCCAATGTTTACCCCATGACGGTAGAAGTGGCCCTGCAGCTCGGAAAAGGTTGCGCCTATATTTTTAAAGACAAGAACCGGCGCCATAAAATTGTGGTGGGAAAAGATACCCGGTTATCCGGATATATGATAGAAACGGCCATCACGGCCGGGATCTGTTCCATGGGAGGGGATGTAATCCTGGTCGGGCCCCTGCCGACCCCGGGGATCGCTTTCATAACCACCAGCATGAGGGCTGATGCCGGTATCGTAATTTCCGCTTCTCATAATGCTTATCAGGACAACGGGATTAAAATATTTTCCAGTAACGGATTTAAGCTGCCGGACCAGATGGAGGAACGGATCGAGGCCCTCATGTTTTCCGAGGAGCTTTCTTCCTCCACGGTTACGGCCAATAAGGTCGGAAAGGCCTTCCGCATCGAAGATGCCATCGGCCGTTATATTGTTTTTTTAAAAAATACCTTTCCCCAGGAATTGACCCTGGATGGGATGCGTATCGTCCTGGACTGTGCCAATGGGGCCACCTACAAGGTCGCCCCCACGGTTTTCGAAGAATTAGGGGCCGAAGTGACCTTGCTGGGGGCCAAACCCAATGGTGAAAATATCAATAAAAATTGCGGGGCCCTGTATCCCGGGTTGATCAGTGCCATGGTTCGGAAAAAAAAGGCCGACCTGGGAATCAGTTTTGATGGGGATGGCGACCGGGTGGTTTTTGTGGACGAAAACGGGGAAATCGTCAATGGGGACCAGATAATGGCCATCTGTGCCAGCCGGATGTTCAAGGAAAGAAGGTTGAAAAAAAGCACTCTGGTTACCACCGTTATGAGCAATATGGGGCTGGAAGTGTCCATGCGGGAGAAGGGTATCCGCCTTATCCGGACTCAGGTGGGAGACCGCTACGTGGTGGAGGAAATGGTCAAACGGGGCTGCAACTTCGGCGGGGAACAATCGGGTCATTTGATATTCCTGGATCACAACCCGACCGGAGACGGGATACTGAGTGCCCTGCAACTGCTGGCCATCATGCAGAAGGAAGAAAAGAGCCTTTCCGACTTATCGGATATTATGGATCACTATCCGCAGAAGCTGGTCAATGTCCGGATAAAGGAGCGCCGGCGGCTGGAAGAATTTCCGGCCGTAATCCAGCAGATTAGAAAGGTTGAAAGAAAACTGGGCGAAAAAGGGCGGCTCCTGGTTCGTTTTTCGGGAACGGAACCCCTGGTCCGGGTCATGGTGGAAGGAGAAGATGAAAAAGAAATTCAGGCCCTGGCTGCAGAAACAGCCCGGGTGATCGAGAGGGAATTCAATGCCTAAGAAAACGAAAGACCTTCTGTTGGTCATTGATGTGGGTAATACCAACATCGTATTGGGGGTCTATGATGGGCTGACCCGCCTTTGTGATTGGCGTATCCGTACCGAACGGGATGCCACTATGGATGAATTGGGGATCTCCTTTAAAAATCTTTTCACCACCAGAGATTTGGCCCTGGAACAGATCGGCCATATGATCATCTCCTGTGTGGTTCCGCCTATGCTCTATACCCTGGAAGAATTCGGTAAACGCTATTTTAATCTGCGTCCCTTCTTTGTTGGGCCGGGAATCAAGACCGGTATGCCTATTTTTATTGATAACCCTAAAGAAGTGGGGGCCGACCGCATCGTCAATGCCGTGGCCGCCTATGAAAAATACCGGACCAATTTGGTCGTAGTGGATTTCGGAACGGCGACCACTTTTGATTATGTTTCCGAAAAGGGAGAATTCATGGGCGGGGCCATCGCCCCGGGAATCCTGATCTCCTGTGAGGCCCTGTTTCAAAAGGCCTCCAAACTGCCCCGGGTGGAAATCTTTACCCGACCTAAAACCGTCTTGGCCAAAGATACCATCAGCGCTATGAACGTGGGCATTATTTACGGCTATACCGGGCTGGTGGACGGGTTGGTCCAGCGGTTCATAGACGCCGTAACCCCCAAACCCAAAGCTATCGCTACCGGCGGACTGGCCCCCCTGATCGCCTCCGAATCCAAAACCATCGAAGCCGTCGAACCTTACCTGACCCTGGAGGGGCTGCGGATTATTTATGAGCGAAACCGACCGTAATGAGCCAACTACCGGGGAGATAATCTTTTAGGGCAAATAGCCATCAGCTCCCAGCATCGAACTAACCCTTTTTGCACGATTTTTTTTCTGAAAGCTTAACGCTAATCTCTGACAGCTTGAGCTCTGATGAAAAAGCTAAGGTGGTCGCAAATGGCGACCACCTTGCCAAGCTTAAATTCTCCGCTTCTCTTCCTTATCCTCATAGTTGCATAATAAAAGTGCATAAAACACCATGAAAATGCTTGAAGGTGGCTCCAGTATTGGCTAAAGTGAAATTAGCACATCTCAAAAGAACCGATACAGGAGGCCACCTAAGGTGAAGTATAGCAAAAGGAATATTTTTAGTCGAATGTTTAAAATTCCAGCCATCAAGTTTGAAAATCAACAATTGACCTCATTTGCCGGGCTAGTTATTTATCAGCCACTGCTCCAGAACCTGAATCTCAAAGCACAACTCAAGAAATGTTTTGACCATTTAAAAGTTTCCGAGATATTTGGTCATCACCTCATTATGCTTCTTTTGATCTTTCACCTTTTACTGGGTTTCCGTAAGCTGAGGGATCTGGATTATTACCAAGATGATCCCTTGATCAAGCGTTTATTAGGGTTAAAAAGGCTGCCAGAGGTCTCAACGGTTTCTCGCGCTTTGCGAACGATTGATATTTCGGCCATCGAAAAAGTTCGGGAACTATGCCGGAACCAGGTTATTGCCAGACTGCAAAAGTTGGCTCCTTTTCGTCTGACACTGGATTTTGACGGATCCGTTCTTTGGACCTGTCAGCGTCGAGCGGAGGGAACCGCTGTGGGGTATAACAAAAAGAAAAAAGGAGCCCGCAGTTATTATCCTTTGTTCTGCACCATTGCCCAAACCGGGCAGGTTTTCGATACCCTGTTTCGTTCCGGAAATGTCCACGACTCTAATGGAGCACGGGAATTTATCGAACAATGCCTACGCCTCTTGAAGGAAGCCCTTCCCGGCGTAATCATAGAAGCCCGACTGGACAGCGCCTTTTTTAACGATAACCTCGTACCGTTTTTAGAAGAACAAGGGGTTGAGTTTACTCTGTCAGTGCCTTTTGAACGTTTTGCCGAATGGAAACAAATGATCCAGGAGCGAAAACGTTGGAAGCGGCTGGATGACCGATGGTCTTGGTTTGAAACGTTTTGGAAACCCAAGAAATGGGATAACCGATTTCGTTTCCTGTGCATCCGTCAACGAGTCTCCCTGGCTTTCCGAGGTCCGATTCAACTGGACTTATTCGTTCCTCGGGAGGAAGGCTACGAATTTAAAGTCATCGTAACCAACAAGCGGGTCAAGGCTAAGAAGGTATTGATGTTCCATAATGGGCGCGCCGACCAGGAAGGACTCTTTGGAGAATTGAAATCTCAAGCTCAAATGGATTATATCCCTGTTCGTCGCTGGGGCGGAAACCAGCTTTATACGATGGCTGCAATCATGGCCCACAATTTAACCCGCGAATTACAAATGGCGGCTCGTCCAAGGGAAAGAGGGACGACCGAGAAAAGAGCCCCTCTATGGTGTTTTGAAGAATTAAAAACTTTACGCCATCTGATTATTCAAAGAGCAGGGAGATTAACGTTACCCCAAAAGCAACTAACCCTGACGCTTAATGGAAATGAATCAGTCCAAAGAGACTTTTTTGTGTATCTGGATGCTTTTAAAAAGGCCGCCTGATCGGTCTTTACAAAATTTGCACTTTTTTTATGCAACATCCGGGTTATGTCTTCACTGAACACGGAGCGCCCATGGTTGCCAGCGTGCTTAATACCTCAAAAGCTATAGAAAAAAGAATAGTTTTTATCCTTGATATGTATAACGGTATCCATTATAATTTGAAATATCTATCGGTGATCCATGGAGGATACAAGGGGTGATCAAATCGTTCTTGGACAAGGGAACTGAGGATATTTTTGATCGCAGAGTTTCAATGGAAGCCCGACCTACCTGTCCAAAGAACATTTGGCGTGTTGCGCAGCGGAAACTTGATCAACTGAATGCGGTGGTTTCCTTGAGTTCCCTTCGCCTTCCTCCTGGAAACCGGTTGGAGTCACTGAAACAGGATCGGCTGGGGCAGCACAGTATAAGAATCAATGATCAGTTCCGGGTATGCTTTGTTTGGACCGAGAAGGGACCGGAACAAGTTGAAATTACAGATTACCACTAAGGAATAGGGAGGGGTAAGATGTTTCGCATTCCGACCAACAGGCCGCCGACGCATCCCGGCGAGATGCTTATGGAGGAATTTCTTAAACCGCTGAAAATGACCCAGGTGGAATTGGCGCAAAAACTCGGAGTCTCATATCCGCGCGTTAATGAATTGATCCATAAAAAAAGGGGCGTAACACCGGACACTGCTCTGCGGCTGGAGCACTTGTTTGGCATGGAGGCCCAGTTTTGGCTTAATCTGCAATTAGCCTGGGACTTATACCAGGTTGCCCATTCTCCCATAGAAAAAGAAATTCGAAAAATAAAACTACTGCCTGCACTTGCTCGAGCAGTAAATGAATAAAGACTAAATGGACCTGATAGACTAGACAGACCATATGACTAGACAGACTAAATAGACCAGAAAGAGTTGACTTTAACTGTTTGTTATGGTTTAAATATTTAATTAATTTTTAGCTTCTTTGATTTCGGAAACCCTAAACCCGGAAGGCGGGCCCATGAAGCAGTCCGATAAGACCTCATCTTTTGAAAAAGAAGATGGGGTTTTTGTTTTGGGGTAGATGACAAGACCTTTTAATTGAAAGTTTCTTTGAAGGGCAATTTAATCAGTAGCTTCCGAGGCAGCAAAGAGTTTGGAATTTTTGGTATATTTAAGAGTTAACCCTTGGAGTTACTATATCCATTATTGTATCTATGAAAATGACGCATTCAAAAATAACAAATATATTTCAGTATCTTAAAGATTATAACAATAAACGGAACCCCATCAAGCGGTCCATTAAGGATTATGAGTGGTATTTAAAAATTGAGGAACTTCCGGACCACCCACGAGTGAAAATTGGATCATTTATAGAAAATGAAGGCGAACTTATCAGTGATGATTTTATTTTGAAGGTACAGAGACCAAACCTTACAAAACCACCAGTACCACCAAAAATTTTGGGCGACTGGCTGAAAAAAGGATGGGAGCGTGCAGATGGAAATGTTGAGGTAAACCAATCGAGAAATGCCCAGGATAAAAATGGTAAAACTATTATTATACAATTCAAAGATGATCAGGGCACGGTTGAAGCCTTCAAAAGATGGAAAAACGAGTGGAATGAATGGGCTCGAAGTGAGCGCCCCGCCCTTGCAGCTGCAAAGCTCTTCGAAAAGCTTTTTGCACTCTATGGGACGATTGAGCGTGAGGCAGAGAAGGTTGAAATCGTGCTTGGTGAGGGAATTATCTCCTTCGATAATCCAAACGGCTGTGTGCACCACCCCATACTTTTTCAGAAGCTTCAATTGGAGTTTGACCCAGAAACGCCGCTCTTCACTGTTAGGGAAACAGATCATCCTGTGGAACTTTATTCGTCGCTATTTCTTGAAATACCCGATGCAGACGGAAACTTAATAGCACAATATAGGAAAAATCTTGAAGAGCTTCCGATACATCCGTTTGGTGGAACTACAACAACCGGTTTCCTCAAGCGTCTTGTTCAAAGTCTATCATCACAAGGTGAGTTCGTTGAAGTAGGAGAACCTGTAGGAACCGCTGACCATATCAGAATAGGCCGCGCCCCATACATTTTCATGCGCAATAGGGCACTAGGCTTCGCGTCGGCAATTGATGCAATCCTTGCCGATCTTCAGGGGAGACAAGACTTTCCTTCGGCCCTGCTTAATATTGTAGGGGTTGAAGGGAACCCGACTAATAATACAGAGCAAACTGTAACACTTGAAGATCTTTCAGGGGGCGGAAATGAAGATACCGATATCCTGCTCAGCAAAGATGCCAATCCAGAGCAATTAGAGATTGCGCGAAGGCTTGATAAGCATGGCTGCGTGCTCGTCCAGGGTCCTCCTGGAACTGGTAAAACACATACAATCGCCAATCTTATTGGACATCTCCTGGCACAAGGAAAGCGTATCCTTGTAACGAGCCATACTACGAAGGCACTTCGCGTGTTGCGAGAGCATGTTGTTGAGGATCTGCGTCCACTCTGTGTAAGCGTACTCGATCGTGACACCGACAGCAGGAACCAACTCAATAGCGCTATCAGGACGATAGATGAAAAATTTACTTCTCTCAACTTGCATACAATCGAGCAGAAGACCCAGACTCTAAAGCAACAAAGAACCAAGATCGTTGAGGCTCTGAAAAAAGCCAGACATGAACTCAATCTGGCAATGGGAGATGAATACCGCGACGTGGTTGTTGCGGGTTGTGCATATTCGCCTTCGCAGGCCGCACGTATCGTTGCTGATGGAATCGATAAAGATGATTGGATCCCTGGTCCTCTGCCGCCCGGCGAGCCCCTTCCTATCACGGTTGATGAGATCTCACGACTGTACAATTTAAACGAGATTATAGTGAAGGATGATGAAGAAGAGCTGCGAGACAACAACCTTCCGGATGCATCGGAATTTTTATCGCCTGACGATTTCGAAAAACTGGTTTTTGAAAAGAAGGCACTTTCCTCTAAAGATTTACATCTGGGTGAGTCACTTTGGGTAGACAGTAATGCAATAACAGTTATCTGCCCATGCGGTGTCAGCAATAGGCTGAGAGAAAAATGGCTGGGCGTTGCTTCCCGATGCAAAGACTGCAAACAAGAACTGACCGTCGAAACAGGACGAGGTTACGCCTATAAGTCTCTCGGGATTGATTCGCTAAACGATCTTTTACGGCAAGTCCAGTCCTGTGTTGAACCTTTATGCACACAAAATATTTCTGAGTGGTCATTGATGATTGTGCAGGGTGGAATGCGCGGTTTAGAAATTATACAAACTTGGAACACTCTCCTAAAACTTATTGACGAGACGAAAAAAACAGCAGCATCGACATCTGCATGGCTCATAAAGTATGTCCCTGAGATTATCTTTGAAGGTGATCCTGATGAAATACTGATAGTTCTTGATAAAATTGAACGACATATTGCACATTGCAAGTCACTTTCTCGTATTACCTTATTTCGACACAAAGACTGGAAGAACCTAATAGATAGATGCAGGATAAACGGCCACCTACCGAAAACTGCCGAACATTTTCAGGCATTGATCGCGTATGCAAAACTTGTCAGTCTGCGTAGGTCACTGATTGATCGCTGGACACGCATGATTACCGCTCATGGAGGCCCTGCTATAGATCAAGGCATCCTAACGCCCGAAATGATTTGCGCTCAGTATGTCGATTCAATTTCAGTTTGGCTCAATTGGCATCAAAAGCAATGGACTCCATTGGAAACAGAATTATCAACTGCGGGACTGAAGATGCAGGATCTTTTTAACCAGCAACCGCCTGTCCTATCGGAGAATGGTGAAATTATTCGTCTGACCAATGCGATCAATAATCTACCTGCAATAGTTGAAATGAGGGCAAAGAGGTTGCGGTTGGCATCAATTAAACGGCAGCTCAGACGGCTATATGAAGCCATTCTTGCAAAATCCGAGAAAATATCCTCTTCTGTTTTGAATGCCCTGAAAAAGGCTATTGATCAGGAAAATTGTTCTGCCTATCGACAGGCAATTGCTCGTTTATATGAACTCCTCTCAAAACGTGAGCAATATATAGAAAGATACGAATTATTAGAGCGTTTGAATCAGAGCGCCCCCCAATGGGCATCGTTGATTCGTGATCGCGTTTCTCCCCACGACAGGCGGGATATGCCCGGCGATGCCCAGAAAGCGTGGCTCTGGCGCCAATTCGAAGAAGAACTTGACCGCCGCGCATCAAAGTCCATTCCGGACTTGCAGAAGAAAATTGAAGACCTTAAAAGTGAGCTTAGCCGAATTACCACAGTATTAATATTTCACTTAGCCTGGGGGCGACAACTCAGTCGATTAAGTGGCCAGATAGAATTTAGGCAAGCACTGAGAGCGTGGATGTTTGTAATAAACAAGATCGGTGCTGCAACGGGAAAGAAGGTCCCCATTTTATCCCGCGAAGCCAAGAAACTCATGGTTAAATCCCAGGATGCCGTTCCTGTATGGATTATGCCGCTATCGCGAGTGGTTGAAAACTTTGATCCGACAAAAGCGCATTTTGATGTGGTTATCATTGATGAGGCAAGTCAAACTGACCCCTTGGGCCTGACGGCATTCTATATGGCCGATAAGGTTGTGGTGGTTGGTGACCATGAACAGGTCAGCCCGGATGCGGTTGGTGTCAGCGATGAAATTGCCTTGGGACTCATCGACCTGCACTTATCAAGGTTCGACAATAAAATGCTCTTTTTGCCGACAAGTTCCGTGTATGAACTGGCACGGGCCAGCTTTGGGGCAACTGTACAACTCAATGAACATTTCCGCTGTGTTCCTAATATTATCCAGTTCAGCAACCATCTTTCCTATGATGGCAGTATTAAGCCCCTGCGAGATGCATCAGCCTCTGCCCTATTGCCGCATACTGTCGCATACTGTGTTGATGGTGCGACGTCTGATAATAAAGTAAACGATTTGGAGGCCGTGACCACGGCATCCCTGATGGTGGCGGCGATGGAACAACCGGAATATAATGGCAAGGAATTCGGTCTCATCTCACTCGTCGGTGAAGATCAGGCTCTTCGTATTGAAAAAATTCTCAGGGAACATCTTCCACCTTCAGAAATCGAGTCCCGTCGGCTTGTATGTGGAAATCCACCGCAATTCCAAGGTGATGAACGGCATGTCATGTTTCTCTCTATGGTTGACGCACCAGGCGATGGCGGACCCTTAGCAAGAAGGGATGCCGGTCCGAACGCCATGTGGAAGAAACGTTACAATGTCGCTGCCAGCCGGGCAAAAGACCAGATGTGGTTAGTCTATTCTCTCAACCCGTCGATTGACCTCAAGACGGGAGATATCAGAAGACGCCTTATCGAGCATGCACTCAACCCGATGGCCCTCACAAATATGCTTCAACAAGGTGCAGCAAAGACCGAATCCGAATTTGAACGACGGGTACTTGAACGGCTGCTGAAAGAGGGATTCAAAGTTACCCCTCAATGGTGGGTAGGATCATACAGGATTGATCTTGTAATATCAGGAAATGGAAAGGATTTGGCGGTAGAGTGTGATGGCGATAGATTC
This sequence comes from uncultured delta proteobacterium, assembly GCA_963790475.1. Classification (GTDB taxonomy): domain Bacteria; phylum Desulfobacterota; class RBG-13-43-22; order RBG-13-43-22; family RBG-13-43-22; genus RBG-13-43-22. The sequence goes on from CAWBOS010000010.1 coordinate 281,669, forward strand.
CATACGCCAGAAAATCTGGTCGAGGATATGACCCGCCAGGCAATCCTCGAAAGGCTCAAATGGACATTTGTGCGGATAAGGGGCAGCGAATTTTTCAGAAAGCCTGACAAGGCCATGTTGCCAGTCTTTGCAAAGCTCAAAGACATGGGAATTGAACCCATAGGTACAGCAAAAACGATTGATGACATTCCTCAATATGAGCTCAAAGATCGAGTTATTTCAAGAGCCAGCCAAATCAGAAATGAATGGGCAGATGGCACATATGATTTCCGCAAAGCAGAACCCAAATCTATCCATATTACACAAGAAGAGCTTCCACGCGATGCTCACGTAAAAGAAGCCGCGTCAGCCAGGTATGCCGAGACGGGTACGCTCATGGATCATCCGGTCGATGTCAGCATGCATCTGAATACCGGAAAATGGTTCCTGTGCATTGGCGGCTCTGCTGATGGCGCAAGGCTGACGGTCATTACGCCCGAAGGGCGATTATTAAACATGAATGTTGACTTATTTGACGAACCAATTGAGAAGGGAATCAACTATCTAATGGTGAATGACATCATCACAAAAGCCCAGCTTTCGGCATATTTTGAATACATGAGCCGACAATCGTGATGAACAAGGGGGGGAACATATGTCTACAGAGCTGACGATACAAAGCCTTTTGCCGGCGATCAAAAAGAAAGAGGTCATACCAAGTACAGCAAGGACCTTTATCGGTATAGATTTTGGTACATCAACATCTGTTGTCAGTATGGCCATGCTCGATCCCGTAAAGACCATAGACATAAAAACAATTTGGATTGATCAGCTGGATTCAGATGGTATCGGCAAAATATCATCAGAAAAGGTTCCGACTGTAGTCGCCTGGCATAGGGATCGGCTGTTGATAGGCAAAGGGGCTGCCGACCTGAAATATAAAAATAAAAAGGGGGTGGATGTTTGGTATTCGTTCAAGATGGAACTGGGTGAAGATCTTGGACCGAAATACTATAATAGTAAAGTACCGACAATACGTCGTCCGGCTGATGCCGCTAAGGTCTTTTTCCAATATCTTAAGGATGAAATTGAGCGATTTGTCAAATCCAATAAAATGCCGCAGGCAATAGAATATGCTGTCAGCATTCCTGCTTCTTTTGAGGCCAACCAGCGGAGGGATCTAATTGGGGCGCTTGAGGCCGTTGGCATTAATATAGGCAGCCAATCTCTTATTGATGAACCAAACGCGGCATTCCTTGGATATGTAGTCGAAACAAACACCGATAGAACCGTGGAAAAACTTTTTGTGCCGCCCGATTATCCTTTGCATATTCTAGTATTCGATTTTGGCGCCGGGACTTGCGATATATCCATCCTTGAAGTGGGACACGATATTAATGGACTCTATTCTAAGAATCTCTCCATATCGCGATTTGAAAAGCTTGGGGGTGATGATATCGATCGCCTTATTGCCCGCCAGATTCTTTTCAAGCAGTTGCTCATTGATAATAATGTCAAAGAGAGTGATTTCAAAACACCCGATATTAACAAAGGCATTATCCCCAAACTGATGAAACCGGCAGAGGAGCTGAAAATACAAATCTGCAAAGCCGTTGCTCTTCAATACTCATTGGGTGAAAAACTCCCAGACCTTGCGCAGACTGATGCGAGAATATCTATTGGTGTTAACGACAAGATAACTCTTCCAAGGCAGCAATTATTCATGAATCAACTGTCCCTGACTTATGCCCAATTCAAGGGGATCATGGAAATCTTTCTTGCAACGAAGAAAAAAAAGACCCCATCATATGAGGGACAGGATGAATTTGTTTCCATCTTCAATCCGATTGAGTCTGCCCTTAAGAAAGCAAATCCAAATAAAGATATAAAAGATATAAAAGATAAAATAAACTACGTCTTGTTGATTGGTGGCAGTTCAAAAAATCCCTATGTTCAGAATGCACTGAGCAATTATTTCCCCGATTCTGAAATATTATTGCCGCACGACCCCCAAACTCATGTTTCTGCCGGCTCGGCGATCCATTCAGTTATTTATAAAGGCTTTGGCAAGAACATCATCCAACCCATTACCAGTGAACCAATTATGGTAGTGACCAAGGGCGACTTGCTCCAAACGCTTGTCCGCGCCGGTACAGAAATTCCGTCGGATGTCTTCGAGATTGACGACCTTTTGACACAAAGTGATGGCCAAAAAAAGATCGAAATCCCCATTTGTGTCTCCTCCAAAGAAAAAATATTACATGTCGCAACTATTGAGAGTCATGATCGAAAGGGATTCAAGGCAGGTATTCCAATCAAAATAAAATGTCAGATTACGGCTGATAAACTTCTCCTGATCGAGGCAATTATTGAAGATCAATCCTATCTGGTCGAGCCGCTCAATCCCCTTGCCAACAAACCGCTCGATTACTTCGAGCGGCGAATATATGAAGCTGAAAAACAATCTTATATCGATGCGGAAAGAAATGTTGGCACGCCAGGGAAAAAATCACTGATGCAACTCGCCCAGGCCTATGCTAAGGCTAGAAAGCATCTACAGGCCGCCGAGACATTAGAAACCTGTAATGATCTCCATCCTGGTTCCGTGGAAACAGATTCAATCGCATTTAACTATTCTCGGTCAGGAAATCGGGAAAAGGCTCTTGACTATTACGAGAAAGCTTATAAAGAAAATCGATCCGCCCATACCGCATTCAACCTCGCTGTTACGATTGGCTGGAACGATCAAGAGCGCTATAAGGAACTCATGGAAAATGCCCTGAGACTAGATCCTCGCTATCCTTACTCTCTGTACTGTTACGGTGAGTTTTTGATGCATCAGCTTAAAGAGGAAAAAAGAGGACGTGACTTGGTCAAGAAGGCCATTGATATTTTTAAGGGATGGTTTGAAAATGGTAACCTGGATGACGATGATTATCCACGGCTAATCAAATGCGCCAATCTCCTCGATGATAAGGTAACTGCACAAAAAGTGAAAGATAAGATGCCGAAAGATGACAACAAGCCTTATGTAGACGAAAACCTCCTGCAGGACAAAGATGCAACAGCATTGACAAGGAGGAGATAGTCATATGCCGTGGACATGGATGGTGCCTGAAAGAGATCTTTCTTCTGAACAAACTGATTTTCTGAATGTCAACTTGCAGCGTTCTGGTAATATCTGGCTTCAAGGACACGCTGGCAGTGGTAAATCTATTCTTTTAGTCCATAGTGTTAAAAACTCTCTTGTTTCTAACAAAAACCTGAAGGTAGCTGTTGTAGTCTTTACCCACGCGTTGATCGACCTTTTAAGGACCGGCCTCAGGGAATTAGGTGTTGACAGTATCAATATTCCCATCATGACTTATTTTGAGTTCAAGGATAATAAGGAACGTTATGATGTAATTTTTGTTGATGAGGTTCAGGATCTGCCAAAAGACATTCTTGCGAGAATGAAAAACCGTGCAGGGCGTATCATTGCAGCCGGTGATCAGATGCAATCAATATATCCCAATCGTGTATCTCCAGAGGAGATAAAAAGAATACTTTCTTGTCCTGGTTATCCTCTTAACGATATTTATCGACTGACAAAATCTATTGTAACGATCGTAGTCGCAATTCTAGGTAATATTGGTAATATCCTCAATGCAAAAATCAATATGCAGAAAAAAGACCATGACATCTTAGTCGGAAATGCGTCTAACAAAATATCTGAGACTAACTATGTTTGGAAAAGGTCGAAAGCTTTTGCTGCAAATGGTTATCCAACCGTTGTTCTCCTGCCAAAACATAATGATATATTGGATTTTTTCGATCTTGTGTGCCAATTTGAGAATGCAAACGAATGGAAGCGGAGATACATAAGAAAAGGGAGAGGTAGCTTGCCGGATTACGAATCTCTCAACGAACATCTCAATGACCAGGATATTTTATTTGAGTATGTAGGGAACAGCTTTGGCTCACTGGAAAATGCAGGTAACAATAACAAAGTAATACTTATGACCGATCACAGTGCAAAAGGTCTTGACTTCGAGAATGTATTTATTCCGTGGCTCACGCATCAGTTCCAACTTGTCGGACAAACGGATATATTGAAAGAGGCCGTTTTCTATGTGGCGTTGACGAGGAGTAAAAACAACCTGGTCCTTACATACCATGGCGATAAATACCATCCTTATTTAAATAAATTCATTAATAAAGGTTGCGTTACCTGTTTCGATATAGATAAAGAACTGCTGGCTGAAGATGAGGATAATCCAACTAATCCAGAGTGGTAGGAGGGCGTAATGAAGATTAAAGCATTAATTCCTATGCCTTTAAGAAACTTTTATGAACTATATAAATACGGTTCGGTCCGCTTAGAAAGGGAATCTTGCGTCGCTTTTGAAAAATATGATGCAAATGGATATCCGGAGGTGGATCACACACAATTTGTGGAAAAAATTCCTTTCTTTGACTCAGATGATCAGGGGATCATCCTTGAGGGTGCGATTGACAAGAATACCTTTGAAAGTGTCAATTTTGATATCAGCGGTATTATCCAAGGTAGTTCTATAAAGCTAAAGGGTCTTACTGTTGTTCCAGTTCCTCTGTTACTGCATATCGGAGATGTTATAAAAATTTATCCTCTGTCCGAAAATGCTTTACGCTCTCTCCCTGGGAAAATTGGCGATAATATTGCCCTGGAAAAGCCCGTTTTCCAGAATCTTTTTGAACAAGCAGTAGTAGGATGGGAAGAAATCATTCGGTCGCAAGGTGCCCAGGCGCTTTTTGAAATGAGTGGTTTAGATATGCCGCAAGACCGGAAACTTCTCGATAGTTTCCTTGATCAGGCCGAGAAGTACAAATTGACTAATCAAAAGCCTGACAAGGAAGGGCGTTTCCTCCTTCATGCTCTGGTTTATGAACGACGAGAACCATTTCCAAAATCCGACATCGGTATCCTGTTTGATCTGTGTAAGATTCTTGCCGATAAATCAGAGATGCCCAATTACAGGAAAACAAATTTTTTCGATAAGTTGGATAAAATAAAATCAAAATTTGACCATACCGGCATACTAGGGGTTCTACAGTATTTTGAAAGCGAACCTCATTATGAAAAAGTGCGAAAAATGACAACCCATGCTGAATGTCAGCATAAGGATTATATTACAGCAGCACTATTCACAAAATATAAGGAATTGCTGCGTGACGACAAGTACAAATCCGTTGAAATGATAAATGAGATACAAAAATTGTTTAATATTTTTCCAGAAGAAACCAAGACAGCCTTATATCTCATCGGTGCCTTCTTTTCTTATAAACGATTTTACAACGACTTGTATATATCAAAGCGGCTCAAGATTCTTAAAGAGTCAAGGGTCACGACTGAATCCAGCACTACTCCGGAAGAAGTTCCTTTAGGTCCTCAGGGCGTGTCAACAATCGAAGTTGTTGTCCCTGCAGAATCAAAGATTTCTACATTAAAAAATGGGGAGAAACCTCTTGATGAAGCAAAGTCAGGTAAAGAAACAGAACCTCTTCCATTTCAAGGAGTTTCTAATGAAAAACCCTCTGTTATCCCTATCCAGGACGACGACAACAGAGAATCAATTCAACCATTGCAGCCTATAATCGAAAAAACAGACCAAAAACAGCCATTAGATAATTTAAGTGACAGCCTACTGTTCGAAGGAAAACCCACAATAGCTCAGGATAAGGGAATGTCGAAGAAGGAAAAAGGACGGAAACCGAAGATAAGTAAAAAGCTCGGTGATGAGGCCAAAAAATAGGATGCAGATGGAGGTCAAAACAGGCCTACATATTGACTTGAGAAAAATAGGGACGGCTGTTAATGCTCAGTAATTAGGTAACTCTTTTGGGGAAGAAAGGATAGAGAGGGCCTATGAAAATTACGATTATTTTCCCTGCTCGTGAGTTTGAAGTCGGACGGGCGATGATTCCGGTCATGCCCCTGGCGCCGACCCTCCTGGCAGCCCTGACCCCTCAGGGGCACGAAGTCACCCTGGTGGATATGGTCTATGAGGACCAGGTGAATTTTGAAGCGCCCTGTGACCTGGCGGCCATTACCGTCAGGACTCCTTTGGCCGTGAAGGCCTACGAAATGGCCGACCGTTTCCGAGCCCAGGGCACAGCGGTGGTTCTGGGCGGGCCTCATGTTTTTGCTTTCCCCTCAGAGGCCAAAGGTCATGCCTCTGCCGTGGCTATCGGCGAGGCCGAGGAGCTCTGGCCCCGGATCCTGGAGGATCAGCAAAAGGGAACGCTACAGGATTTCTATGTCTCCGGCCCCTACAAACTTGAATCCCTTAACGGCAGTGTGCATCATGTTCCACTGCGCCCCGACCTTTCCAGGGTCCCCATGATGCGCCGGGACCTTTTGCCGCGGAAAAGATACCTGATGGACTCCATCTTCACTACCCGAGGTTGTCCGAATTTCTGCCGCTTCTGCCCGGTTACACCCATATTCGGCCCCCAGATCCGTCACCGCCCCATAGACCAGGTTGTGGCGGAGGTGGAGACCCTGCGAAAATATTATTTCAACGTGGACGACAGCGTTTTCGGCCATCCTCAACTGGTGGAACGGCCCGAAGAAAACCGCTACTATCTGGATCTTTACGGCGAACTGGCCCGGTTGAAAACCAAGAGACTGTGGAGCGGGGCCGGTGGTCTTTCGGCGATAAATTACAAGGACGGCCGGAGGATTATCGAATTGGCGGTCGAAAGCGGTTTGTGCTCCATCGCCGCTGGCCTGGAGTCGCTGACCTGTCCGGGTCAAAAACAGTCCGGCGCCTGGCGCAAGCTTCATTTCACCTCACCCGATGTCTTTGATGAGCGCACCTTGAAAGAGGATATCCGGACCTTTCAGGGGCTGGGAATAGAGATTATGGCTTTCTTCGTGGTCGGTTGGGATGAAGACACCCTGGAAACCTATCAACGTACCCTCGATTTTTGTGATGAAATGAAAATTATGCCGATGATCCTGACCTTGGCCCCTATGCCGGGAAGCCCGATCTATGAGGAGTATTTGGCCCAAGGCCGGATCCTCACCGAACTCCCCTGGGACCGCTACGGCGGGGAAGCGGTTGTCTTCCGGCATCCCACCATGAGCCCCGAACAAATGCAGGATGAAAATAACCGGGTCATGCAGGAAGGGTTTACTTGGGGAAGGATCTTATCCCGGACCTGGCATACCTTCAGACACCGTCCTGCCCTGGGGGTGGGGATGAATTCATTTTTTACCCAGTTGGGCATGAAGAAGGCATTCAAATACCGTTTGGGGAAATAGAAAAACTCTTCGATCCTGATAAATAATCTGCCGATAATCCGGAAGGCTGCTGTTCAGTTTTATAATAATTCACTTGCGTCCTAATTGTAACCGGTTGACCTTAAGCTAATAACTCTCGGGTGGAGTTGATTGTTGCAAAAGCTAACTTTTTCCGTTACGATAAGTGCAAAAGTTATTGAAGCCAAAACGGATTTTCCATTTGAATAAATAAAGGTTAGGGGGGGGTATGCCGAGAAAATTTACCGCAATCGTTCGCAGAAGCAAGCTGGAATACGTAGCCGTGTGTTTGGAATTGAATGTGGCCGCCAGGGGGGATAATCTCGCCGAGGTGGAGAGGAATCTCAAGGAAGCCATTGAGTTATATCTTTCTGATTTGAAGGATCATCAGGAAACAGTTGTTGAACCCATGGCCATTGAAGAGTTTATCGAATTTTTAAGGGATACGGAACCTGACTGGGTTAAAGAGCCAGAGAATGGTTTTATTCTGAAGCCGTTAGAGATCCACGAGGTCCCATCCTATGTCTAATTTCCCGGCCTTGTCCAGCAAGGAATTATTGAAGCTTCTTGAAAAAGGCGGGGCCGATTTTGTTCGCCAGGGATCAACCGATCATGCCATATATGCCAGGATAGTTGAGGAAATTGAAAAGTTGATTATTAAGAAATCTGGTTCGCTTTTGGTTTCCGAACCTCATGAACAATTCACGCCCTTGATAAAAATCAAAAGAGAAACTCAAAAACACAAGAAGTCGAATAAAACCGGGAGTAAGTAATGGCCGTGAAACCTTCATAGATGGCAGTTTCCCCCCCAGAGAAGATCTGTTGGAATGAAATCCTCTGGATGCATCCTAGTCCCCCATTTCTTCTGTCCCCAATGGAACCAGTTGACCTTATTTCGTAACGTTAAGGACGGAAGTGATTGTTGCAAAAGGGAATGGTTTTCGTTACTATAAACAAAAAAAATTTATGATCCGGAATAATTTTTCAGCGTTCGGGAAAAAATTCAAAACGAGGTGGGTATGACTCCAGAAGAAATGCGATTAAGGGCCCGGGAACTTTTTCTAAAACGATTTCATTGAAGCCAGGCGGTCCTGGCCGTGGGTCAGGAAAAGATGAATAGGGTGAACGAAGAAGTCATCAAGGCCGTGGGGGCCCTTGGCGGGGGGATCGCCAGCACCGGCCGGGTTTGCGGTGCCTTGCTGGGTGGAGTGGCCTTTATTTCCAGCCTGTACAGTCGGGGTAACTTGGAAGAGAAAGAAAATCCCAACATGTATCGGCTAAGCTATAAATTGTCCAAAAAATTCGAGGAATTCACCAGGGAATTTGGAAGCGTCAATTGCTCGGATATCGCCCGGGTGAATTGGGCCGACAGGGAACAAGTTAAAACATTTTATAATCACCCCGACAGTCGTCATCATTTCTGTATCAAGGTAGTTGAGGATACCGCTTTTGCCTTGGGAGAGATTTTGGAACAAGCCGAGAGGGAAAATAAGTAGCCATTATGTTGTATAGATTTTCCAGTATCGAAAATAAAAGAAAAATGAGGTGGGTATGACTCGAGAAGAAATGCGACAAAGGGCCAGGGAATATTTTCAAAATCGTTTTCATTGAAGCCAGGCGGTCCTGGCCGTGGGTCAGGAAAAGATGAACATCCGGAATGAATCGCTGATCAAAGCCATGGGCGGTTTGGGGGGGGGTATAGCCGCCGACAGCCGTGGGATATGTGGGGCCTTGCTAGGGGGTGTGGCCTTTATCTCCAGCCTTTACGGCCGGGGTAATCCGGACGAGAAGGAACAATCCCGGTTGTGGCGTTTAAGGCAAAAGCTGGCCGAAAAATTTGAGGATCTTACCAAGGAATATGGAGGGATCTATTGCTCTAATATCGCGCGGGTGAATTTTTTGGACCGAGAGCAGGTTAAGGCCTTTCGTAAAAATCCCGACAGCCGCCGGCAGCATTGTGTTCGAGTGGTGGAAGAAACAGCGGTTGCCTTGGGGGAGATTTTGGACGAAGCGGAAAGTAAAAGCTGACCAGACATGTTGAATTTCAATCTAACTCCCGATCAATTGGAGCTTCGCCAAAAAGCCAGGACCTTTGCCCTCCAAGAGGTGCTTCCGGTCTCCTGGCAATATGATGAAAAGGACGCGACACCTCTCTTCCTATTGAAGAAGGCCTTTGAAGCCGGTCTGACGAACGGCGATATCCCTAAAGAATACGGTGGCCGGGGGGCCGGTCTGGTCGAGGCCGCCCTGGTCACCGAAGAGATTGCTGCCGCCCGTCCGGGAATCGCCACCTCCCTGTTTGATAATTCCCTGGGGCTGAGGCCCTTGATCCTTTCCCATAATGAGCCCCTTAAAGAAAAAATCCTTTCCAAGATCGCCTGAGAGTTCCAACTCATTTGCTTTGCCACATCCGAACCGACTACGGGATCGGATGTGGCCGCTATGCAATGCCGGGCCGCAAAAGAGGGAGATGATTATATCCTCAACGGTACCAAATACTGGGTGACGAATGCCGGGCAGGGATTGGTAGCAAGAAAAAAGCAGTCAGGTGCTTTCAAAAAACCACGGTTCTCCTGGAGAAGTTTGGCTTTCAACCCTTAGTCGAAGCGCTCGACAATAAGGAATTTAATTGACTTTTTGATTGTGGAAGGATAAAAATTCCTATGTAATATTAAGCTGTTTTATTGCTGCAACCCTTAAATTAAGAAGTGTCAATGGTATAAATAAAGACCCCATTTCTTAAAAGAGAGGTGCGGTTTTTTGTTTAACTCAACTACAAGGGGGGGTCCGGTTATGAAAAAAATTTTTCTTGTCTTGGCTTTAGTCCTTTTGTCTTTAACACTTCTTTCCTGTGACAGCGGGGACTCATCGTCTGGTGGTGAGGGCAGTCATCAGATAACTTATCAAGTTACGGGGTCAGCCTCGGCTGTTTTTATCACCTTATTAACTCCAGGCGCCGTGACGGCTCAATTTTCGGGAGTTACTCCTCCATGGAGCGTAAATTATACTTTAACGTCGGGGTTTTTTCTCTATATCAGCGCGCAAAATCAAACCAGTTCAGGGTCCGTTACTGTAAGTATTTATGAGGATGGCAATTTGTTAAAGCAATCATCATCAAGCGGCGCCTTTGTGACGGCCACCGCTTCGGGTACGTTGTGAAAGACATACGGGGGGATAGGCCGACGGGGTGAAAACGGGAACCCTCACCCGCTTCCCCCAAAAGAATAATGAGGCGCCTTGAGAGGGAAGGGCGAAATGCCAAGAATGAAACCAGTTGAAGTGGACCCCAAAATAATTTCCTCAAGTAAAGGAAAGAAAATATTCAAACAATCAAAAAAGCGGTTAGACGAATACCAAATTGAGCGAGTTAAGAATTCCTTCAGGAATAAGAAAGGCGGACCTTGGCCGGATTTTGCTTTCAATTTTATAATCTATTTTCTTGTTGAATATGCGAAGGAAAATTCAAGAAAACCGCATTATGGCTTAATAGCAAGTTTTCTTTCTGAGAAAGGTGTTGTTGATGGGGTAAACATTGAGAAACGATATAAAGGTATAGACCGGAACAAATTATGGGTTCTTTATAATCGACTACGTATTTTTGAGCAAGAATACTTTGACAGATTATTTCAATACGGTGAACTTTCCCCACTTCTTGAAAAATGATTTCCGAAACGAATGTCAGCCCCAGTTTGTTGATTTTTATCATCCTTCCTGGAAAAAGCGGAAACTTCCCAAATAGATAATATCCCCCGTGCCCACCAAAAAAATACCCCCAAAATCTCAGGTTAGGCCGTGCTCTTTGTCTATCCTTCGGTTATCCTGAATTGATAATTTAGGATAAATTAGGAAGATTTCAGATGGAAAATATTGAAAGGTTATTTAAGGAACTCCCCCCTGTTGTTTTCAGAAATAACCCCCGTTTTAGGGAATATTTTGGGGTTTCCCCCCGAACTATCTTGAACCTTGAAAATCTTGGGCGAGGGCCGGAAAGGGTAAAGATAGGGGGTTTAGTAGGGTATCCAAGGGAGGGGTTGATTAAATGGATGTCTGGGCGGACTTCTTTCTGAGGTTAGGCTGAGGAAATCAAGGGTGAACCAATATTCCGTCAAGGTGGACCACTGCTTTCACCGCCTACACATACTATCTTCACCATAACAATGGAGATGGGATTCAGGGAATAGGCTTTGTTGTATCGGCTGCTGATTCGTATGTCGGTATCGATTTGGACCATTGCCGAGATCCTGAAACCGGGGAAATCCAGTGGCGGACGGAAGATATTATTAAAAGGCTAAATAGTTATAGGGAGATTAGCCCTTCCAGAGCCGGGGTTCGAATATCTGTTAAGGGAAAAATGCCCGGTCCTGCAAAGAAAAAAGGAGACTTTGAGATGTATGAACAGGGGCGTTTTCTAACCTGTACGGGAGATCATATTGAGGGAACGTCACTTGTGATTGAACATCGGCAAGACGAAATTAACGAGATTCACAGACAGATTTTCGGCAAAGAAAAAAATCAAGAACCTACCCCCACACCGATTCGTCCGAGCCTATCTCTTAGTGATGATGAAATCATAACAAGGGCCAGGAACGCAAAGAACGGCGACACTATTTAATCAATTATATGGGGGAGACCATAGTGGTTATCCTTCACATTCGGAGGCCGACCTTGCCTTGATATCCCTGCTTGGGTTCTATGTTCAGGACCCCAACATACTGGACCGCCTTTTTCAGCCTTTTTCGTTCAAGTGGTTTGATAAGGGATAAGTGGGATCGATCTGCTGGGCAAGGGAAAACTTACGGACAAGCCGACATTGAAAAAGTACTGTCAGGGGTTCGAGAAACCTATCGGGGGTCTCGTATTCAGGTTGAACCAGGGACACCCCAAAAGGAGCCGGAGCCCATATCAACATCCAGTGGGGGTCTTGAGTTTCCATCGGAGAGTATGAGTGGTGTGGCCGGAGAGTTTGCAAAAATTTATTCATCTGTTTTAGAAGTTCCAGTTCATTTCTTTTTTATGTCCTTTTTGTCCTGCCTGGGTGCCATCTTATCAGACCGAATAAGGCTTAACACCGAACTCGATACACAACCGCGCCTTTATGCAATTCCCTTGGGGGAAAGTGGCGATGACCGTAAATCCACGGCCATAAGTAAAACGATTTCATTCTTCCAAGATGTCTTGTCGGACTCCCCTGTTTGTTGGGGGAGTAGGTAGTGCCGAGGGGCTACAAAAGCGGATGGGTGAAGGTGATATTCCGGGTGGGACAAAAAAACCGCTTCTCTGTTTTGACGAGTTTAAATCCTTTGTCTCCAAGTGAAAAATTGAAGCAAGTGTTCTTCCCCTTTGTATCAATACCCTCTTTGAATCAAACCGATATGAGAGCCAAACGAAGAAAACGGATATCCGGCATGAAAATGCACACCTGTCTATTTTGGCCGCCAGCACCATTCAGACCTGTGAACGGACATGGGATTCCTCTTTCTCGGATATTGGTTTTAATAACCGGTTATTTCTTGTTCCCGGAAGCGGTCAGAAAAATATTCCTTCCCCGAAAGAATAGAAGAGAGCGAAAAATCCAGGCTAAAGAATCGGCTCGTTTCCCTTTTAAGGCAATTCAACGAACACCCTGAGCTTGATATTACCCCAGAAGCAAGGGTGCTTTATGATACCTGGTACATGGATTTAGAGCGCTCCATCCATTCTAAACGGTTAGACACCCATGCCATTAGGTTTATGTCTATCTTTGCTGTGAATGAGGGAAAGAAAGGAATTGACGAGAATGTGATTCAAAAAGTCATTCATTTAATGGATTGGCTGATTTGACATAAAAAAAAGAGTTAACTTTTTTTGCTAACCCTTTGTTTTATCGTGGTAGGCGGTACTGGATTTGAACCAGTGACTTCCACCGTGTGAGGATGGCACTCTACCGCTGAGTTAACCGCCCGAAACTATTATTCTCATTATTAATCAATATTGAAATTTTTTTCAAGAGGAAAATTCAGTTGAGGGAAACACTGTTGAGCCGGCCAACTTTTCCCTTGACAACTTGAAGGGTTATTTTATAAGCAAGAAGAAATTCATTAAGGAATAAGCCAGAATCGGCTGAAGGAAGAAAAGTGAAAAAGGCCTATCCGGGATCATAAGAATGAAATCCGTGAAGAAAACCCATCAACCCCAACCCAAGCCTGAAAAAGCCTTATCGTTAGGGTTACGGCGCTACCTGTATATCACCGCGACCGTCTCCGGCGCGGCGGTGCTTATCGTTGAAATCCTCGGGGCCAAGATGCTCTCGCCGTTTTTCGGCACTTCGCACTTTGTCTGGACAGCGCAAATTGCGGTGACGCTGGTATCCTTGGCCATCGGTTATTGGTTCGGCGGCTGGCTGGTGGACCGATCAAAGCGATTGAACCGGCTCTATATCTGCATTTTGATCGGAGCCGTATATTTGTGCCTGACGGTGCCGCTCTGCCGGCCGGTGGCCGAACGTTGCCTCGAACTGAGGCTGGCTCTGGGGTCCCTGGTGGCCTCCCTATTTTTGTTTTTTGTTCCCCTGGCCTTACTAGCCACAGTGGGGCCATTTTTGGTTCGGGTGATGACCGCCTCCATGAACGTCGTCGGCAGCCAGGTGGGCCGGTTAACGGCCATCGGCACGGCCGGAAGTGTGGGCGGAACGATATTGATCAGTTACGCCCTGATTCCTTTCCTGCCCAATTCAGTGACCATGCTCTGCACGGTCGCGATACTTTTGGTGCTGGTGTCCGTTTATTTTATTCTGTGGGGTAAGGCATCAGGCATGGTGGGGATGGCTGTGATCGTTTCCTTGGCCGGATTGGGGATAGGGTGGTGGGGGGTCGGCCTGGATTCCCGCATTCGCGTCCCAGGCATCGTCGAACTGGAGCGGCGAAATTCTCATTTCGGACTGATGCAGGTTTTGGCCGGGACAAACCCGGCGCACCGGTATTTTTTCAATGATTATCTCTGCCAGAACGGTTTTGATCCGGCGACGAAGCAGAGTATTCACACCTTCACTTACCTGCTGAAAGGCTTGGCCAACGCCTATACGGAGAAGATCAAGGATGCGCTGTGCATCGGTATGGGGGTGGGAATCGTGCCCATGCAACTGGCAGGCGAAGGGGTGAAAGTGGACGTTGTGGAAATCAACCCGGCGGTGGTTCCCCTGGCCAAACGATACTTTGAATTCGATCCCGGACGAGTGAACCTGTTTATAGACGACGGCCGTCATTTCCTGAATGATTGCCAGCGGCGCTATGATACGATCCTTCTCGACGCCTTCCTGGGTGACTCCTCTCCCTCACATCTGATGACCCGAGAGGCGTTCACGGCTATGCGCGCGGTGCTTAAACCGGGGGGTACCCTGGTTATCAACACCTTCGGCAATTTGAATCCCGGTCAGGATTTTTCCACGGCATCGTTGGAGAAAACACTGCGGGCGGTTTTCAAGAGTGTGAAACTCCATGCCGAGGACCAAGACGGGAACATATTTTTTGTAGCTTCAGACCGCAATGAGCTGACGATCCTGCACGAACCCGATCAAACCGGCGTTCACCCCTCCGTCGCCGGTCGAGTGAAAGCGGCCTTTGACGGTCAGGTCCAGTCGGATCCAAATCACGGACGGGTATTAACTGATGATTTCAACCCGGTTGAATACTATGATGCCCCCAATCGGGAAAAGCTCAGGCGACAACTGGCCTTGGTCATGAACCCCTCCACCCGCTGAAGTTGTCCTATCCATCGGAAAATTTTTCTCATTCTCCCAAAAGACAATTTGTTTCGTTTTGGTTTTTCTTGATGATTTGATAGAGATCAAAACCCTTCTATCCAC
The DNA here is from genome assembly GCA_963790475.1 of uncultured delta proteobacterium. Taxonomy (GTDB): domain Bacteria; phylum Desulfobacterota; class RBG-13-43-22; order RBG-13-43-22; family RBG-13-43-22; genus RBG-13-43-22. The sequence goes on from CAWBOS010000010.1 coordinate 296,770, forward strand.
GCCACATGACCTCAAAGAGTTCGCGAAGGGCCGCCCCTTTGCATTCACAGGGGGTGGTGAACATATTGGGGTCCTTTTCGGCGATTTGAACCAGCGTGTCGATCTCCGCCATCATCCGCCCTTCCGATATGCCGGCATCCCTCAGACTCAAAGGCTCTCCGATTTCTTTCTGGATCGACCTGATTCTATCAATGAAAGCTTCTGCATTCTTCTTGGGGGAGGGTCCGTTGATACCCACAAATCTAGCCAAGTCGGTCAAGCGTGCGACCGGGTCCGGGGCGCCTTGGATCGGGGGATGGGCGGCGATGTAGGTGAGGGAATAGGGCAGGGCAATTCCGATTGCCCGACCATGTGAAAGGTGGAATACCGCGCCGGCCGAATGGCCCAGGGCATGGGAAAGCCCGGTATTACTGTTGCCGAAACCCAATCCGGCTATAGTGGCGGCATTCTGCATCTTCTCCCTGGCCTGGAAGTTTGAACCGTCACGACAAACCACGGGAAGCCATTCCATAGCCATTTTCAGGGCCTGCAGACAAGGGCCATCGCTGAAATCGGTTTGTTGCCTTGAGGTGTATCCGTCCACGGCATGGGCGATAACGTCCAGGCCGGTACTGGACGTCAAATCCTTTGGCAAGGCCAGGGTAAGATTGGTTTCCAGGACAGACAGGTCAGGGACGATGTCGTTATGAGCAAAGACGATTTTCCGGTTCAGGGCCCTGTCGGTTAGAACGGCCACCCAAGTAACATCAGCCCCTGTGCCACTCGTCGTCGGAACGGCCACAAATCGCGCCTTTTGGCGCAGATTCAGCCTGACTTTGGGTAATATGGATTTGGTCAGGTCTCCTGAAGCCAAGTCCGGCCGCTCATAGAGTACCCAGGCGGCCTTGGCCGTGTCTATAGCTGAACCTCCACCGAATCCGATCACCCACTGGGGCTGGGAATCGAGGAGGAAGCGGCTGGCTGTAAGGGCGATATCCAAGGTGGGGTCGGCCTCCACCCCATCCCATATTTTTACTTCATATCCCACTGCCCTTAACCCTTCTACCAACTCGTTACATTTATCTTTGAGGATCCGATCGGTAATGAGCACGGCCCGGTCACCCTTACCCTCCAGCTCCAGAGAGAGTCTTTTGAAGGCTCCTTTACCGAATATCACTTTTGGACTAAGAAAATAAGGCATGGCATTTCTCCTTTGCTATTTTGATGTTATTTCTTGCCCCGTGCAGTACAATGAATGACAAGAAAATTTTCGGCCAAACCAAATGCTTTGACGTTATTGAAAATATCTCCCTCGGGGCCTCGGAGGAGGGGGGGGTCGGGAAGGAGACTTAGGTGGAAAACTAATAAACTTTAGCACAGGTAATAAGGGAGTGCAAATATCATATTATTATACCCGGGTTATCAAATATTTTATGGATTTAGGATCAAAAAGAAAAGAATAGACTGATTAAATCTTTTAATCATCGGGAACCAACATGAAAGGAGGATCGCCATTATGTATGATTTTATGCTGACCCCCGAACAACGGGATCTGAAGAGGGAGGCACGACAATTTGTCCGGGAAGAGATAACCGGAGATTTTTTAAGACAAATGGACCGGGATGAGATCAAGTACCCCCGGGAATTCGTGGAGAAACTTGCCGAGCGTGGCCTGAGGGGCATACGATTCCCCCAAAAATATGGCGGACGGGGAATGAATTGGGTGGCGGATGTTGCCGCCACGGAGGAAATCGGTTGTCTGGGGATGGCCCTGGGTTGTGCCTTCGTCATGCCCTCCATTGTGGGGGAGGCCCTTAATGTCTTCGGCACCGAAGCCCAGAAAGTAAAATACTTAAAGCCCCTCATCGAAGGCAAGCTGGTCGCTGCCGAAGGGTTGACCGAGCCCCGGGGCGGGTCCGATTTTTTCGGAGCCATGACCCGGGCGGAACTTAAAGGGGATCATTTTGTCCTCAACGGGATGAAACGGTTTGTGGTCGGGGCCGAGGGTGCGGATTTTTTTCTGGTTTACTGCAAGACCAATTTTGATCCGGATGCGCACAAATACAATCGCCTGAGCCTGTTGATCGTGGATCGCGGTCCGGGCGTGGAAACCGAGTATCTATATGGTCTGATGGGCTGCCGGGGCGGGGGGACCGGACGGCTTGTTTTCCGTGACGTTAAAGTGCCTAAGGAGAACCTTGTCGGAGAACTTCATGGAGGGGCCTTATGCTTCAATCAGATGATGATCCCCGAACGTCTGACTTCGGCCGCCGGTTGTCTGGGCACCTGGGGCGCTCTTGATCTGGCGGTCCGCTATTCCGACAAACGCCGAGCCTTCGGCAGTCAAATTCGGAAATATCAGGCCGTGAGTTTCAAGGTGGCCGATTCCATTACCCAGCTTGATGCCGCCAGGGCCATCACCTTACCTGGCGGCCCGGGCGGTCGACGACAATTATCCCCAGGTCCGGCGGTTGGTCAGCGAGGCCAAGCGTTTTGCCACGGAGGCCGCCTGGGAGGTGGTTAACAACGCCATGCAGATCATGGGGGGTATCGGTTATACGGACGTTTATCCTATCGAGCGGGCGGTTCGCGATACACGTCTGGGAATGATCTGGACCGGGACCAGTGAAATCATGAACCTCATGATTCAACATGAATACTATGGCCAGGTGCTTGATCCCTTATATGATCGGCGAAAAATGGAAAATGACGCCATGCATCCGGATGACACCGAATGGTGCCATACGGATGAGGATATGCTCCGTGTCTTCGGCGAGGGAATGGAGTAGGCGGGCTTTATCCGGAAAGGTAATCTTTCAGCGCCTGGATTTCTTTTGGCGATAAAGGACGTATAGCCCCAGGAGCCAGCCGGCCGAGGGATAACGGTCCCAGGGTAACCCGCTTGATGGTCATCACCGGATGACCTATGGCCGCACACATGTTTTTGACCTGGTGTTTTTCCCCTTCCCGAATGGTAATCATCAGCCAGGAGCGGTCCAGTCCGGTCTTGACCATTTCCCATTGGGCCTGATGTTTTTTCCCGCTGGGAAGCCAGGTCCCGGCTTGCAGGCGGCGTAGGGAGTCGAGAGTTGGAATTCCCCGGACCTTGACCCGATAGGTCTTGGGGACCTGGTATTTGGGATGTTGAAGGGTTTGGGCCAGTTCCCCATCATTGGTCAAGAGCATTAATCCCTCGGCATCCCAGTCCAGGCGGCCGACCGGAAAAACCCGTTCCCGGACCTGGGCTTGGGACAGAAAGTCTTTGATGGTCGGGCGGCCTTGGGGGTCCCTTAGGGTCGAGACAACCCCTGGGGGTTTATAAAAAAGATAATAGGCCTTGGATTCAGCGGAAGTTATAAGACGTCCGTCCACTTCGATTCGGTGATCAGAGGGGGCCAATTTGAGGCCGAGTTGGGTAACGACCCGGCCATCCACCCTGACCCGGCCGGCCCGGATCAAGTCTTCGGCCTTGCGGCGGGAGGCCAAACCGGAATGAGCCAGAATTCGCTGCAACCGCCAGGGAAGATTTCCGGGAGCAGGCTCCGCCGGGTGGAGATCCGGATGGGGCATCGATAATTCGCCGGCTGCCTTGTTCAATCCGTTTCGTTTTCACTTAAATCAGCATGCAGGGCCTTGATTTCTTCCAGAGAAGGAAGAAAGGACAGATTTTTTAGTTCAAACAATTCCAAAAAACGCTGGGTGGTCCCGTAAAGAATGGGGCGGCCCGGAATTTCCTTGCGTCCCACAATACGAATCAAATTCTTTTCCAGAAGGGTCCGGACGATTCCGTCGACTTCGACACCGCGCAGCCGTTCCATGTCTCCCCGGGTGACCGGTTGTTTATAGGCAATAATGGCCAGGGTTTCCAGAGAGGCTTTACTGAGACGGGCAGGGCTGATCTTCTTCAGCCTTTTGATCCATTCGCTGAACCGTGGTTTGGTTCGAAACTGGAACCCATCGGCCACTTCCTGAATATAGAGGCCCCGTTCCGGGGTTTCATATTCCTTCAGTAGCCGGGTCAAGGCCGCTTCTATGTCTTTTTTAGGAAAACTATCTCCGATGACTTCCAGGATCTTTTTAAGTCCTATGGGAGCAGGGGAAACGAAAATCAGGGCTTCGAGTAGGGATTTAATTTCGTTCATGGGTGCCTATTTTATCATAACAGTAAGTTTTATAAATCCGAAATCACATAATCAAACGGGGTTGGATTATCTCAAGATAGTTAGACTGAAGGTATTTAGACTGAAGGCTGAAGGTAAAAGACTTTTTATAACTAATATACCCTTCAACCGGTCTCTGGATCCAAATATTCAATGTTCTTTCCTAAAAGCCTTCGGTCTTCAGCCTATTTTCCTGACCTTTCAAGAGATCGTTGCCGGGGGAAGAAAATCATAAATCAGGATGTTCCCTCCCTGTATTTCCTGATAGACGATAATTTTTTGAAGCCGGGCCAGCTCCAGCAGGGCCAGAAAAGCGACAATCAGTTCCGCCCGGGTGAAATGGCCGGGAAATAATTCTTCCAGCAGGAGGCGCCCCATTTGTTTAAGTTTGGCCAGGATTTCTTCCATCTTGTTTTCAATGGGGATCAGAGGGCTGGGAAAATGGGAAAAGGCCTCCTCTTTCTTCTCCAGAAGTATTCTCCGGACGGCGTCCATCAACTCGAAAAGTCCCACCCGGATAAGGCCTTCTTCTTTGCCTTCCATTTCTTTGGCCAGAAAATCCCGGGTGAAGACATCGCGGTATAACAATGGACGTTGCCCCAGTTGTTCCGCAGCTTCTTTCAACTGGAGGTATTCCAGCAACGGCCGGGTCAATTCCAGACGGGGATCATCCTCCTCTTCCTCTTCCGGCGGTCGGGGCAGCAGCATCCGGGACTTGATATGGATCAAGGTTGCGGCCATGACCAGAAAATTTCCGGCAATATTGATATTAAGATCTTTCATCAGGTCCAGATATTCCAGATATTGGGCGGTGATAACGGCGATGGGGATGTCATAGATATCCATCTCGTTTTTCCGGATTAAATGGACCAGCAGGTCCATAGGCCCTTCAAAGATATCGAGTTTAACGTTGTAGTCCATATTGCAAGTGACGAGTGACGAGTGACGTGTGACGAGATTAAAAAGGGAATTTTTCATCCTTAAACTCCAATCCCGCAACTCGCAATTAAATTCAAAATTCCCATTCCGCAATCCGCAATCTAAAATCCAATGGCCTGTCTGACTTCTTCCATGGTTTTCTGGGCGAAGGTTCGGGCTCGATCATTGCCGGCCCTGAGAATCGATCGGACTTCTTCGGTGTTTTGGGTCCAATAATCCCGTTTCTCCTTAATCGGTCGGAGGGCCTCCAGGACCTGATCGATCAACCATTTTTTACAATCCACACAACCGATCCCGGCCCGGGGGCATTCCAGCTCTATCTCTTCGATCCGCTCCGGGGAAGAATATATTTTATGGAGGGGAAAGAGGATGCAGACTTCAGGATTACCCGGGTCTTTGCGACGGGCCCTCTGGGGATCGGTAACCATCTGGGACAGTTTTTGGCGTATTTCCTCCATGGAATCGGAGAGGAAGACGGCATTATTGTAGCTCTTGCTCATCTTTCGACCGTCGAGTCCCGGTAATTTCGGGGTCTCGGTCAAAAGGAGGTCGGGAACGGGAAAGACCTCCTCATACAGGAAGTTGAACCGGCGGGCGATTTCCCGGGTCAATTCCACATGAGGGGCCTGATCAATGCCCACCGGAACGGCATGGGCCTTGTACATCATAATGTCGGCGGCCTGCAGGACCGGATAGCCGATGAAGCCGTAGGTCCCGATGTCTTTGCTTTCCAGTTCCTGTTGTTGTTCCTTATAGGTCGGGTTGCGTTCCAACCAGCTTAAGGGAGTGATCATGGACAGGATCAAATGGAGTTCGGCATGTTCTTTGACGGCCGATTGTAGAAAAAAGGTGCTGACTTCAGGGTCCAATCCGACACTGATCCAATCAATGACCATGTCCAGGATATTTTCGTGAATAGCCTTAGGTTCTTTATATTCGGTGGTCAAGGCATGCCAGTCGGCAATAAAAAAGAAGCATTGATAGTCTTTCTGAAGTTCTTTCCAGTTCATCAAGGCCCCGTGCAGATTGCCGAGGTGTAATTTCCCGGTGGGGCGTATCCCGCTTAAAATTCGTTTTCGTTCCATATAAAAAATTCTCCCTCAGATTCAAAGATGCAAGGAATTGAAGTCTCGTGGTACAAGTTTCAAAGAGAAACCGCAACCCATGAATCTAACCCAATAACCTACTGCAACCCTTGAATCTTATAATCTCTGATTACGTATTTTCACATTAAATAAAAATTGACGCCCCCTATTATCTCAAACAATTTGATCAAAAGAATAATCGGGGGTGAAATCAACCAATCCAAAATATGGGTGACTAACAGCCCGATGAGAATAAAGAAACCATAGGGCTCAATTTTGCTGTATTTATAAGCAGCCTGTAAAGGCAGTAAACCGACCATAACCCTCCCGCCGTCCAAGGGGGGGATGGGAATGAGATTGAATATAGCCAGAGCCACGTTGATTTTTATTCCGAAGTAAATCATCTGGACCAGAGGCAGAAGCACAAGACTTAAAAAAGGCGATTCCAAGAGGGGTGAGGCGACCAATAAGATACGAAGAAGAATAGAAAACCCTAAAGCCAAAAGAAGATTGGCAGCCGCTCCGGCCAGGGCCACCCATACCATGTCTTTTTTAGGATTCCTGAGGTTTCTAAAATTCACCGGGACCGGTTTGGCATAACCGAACAGAAAAGGTGAGTGCGATAAAAGAAGAATCCCGGGGATCAGGATGGACCCGAAGGGATCGATGTGGGAGATGGGATTAAGGGTTAAACGACCCATCAATCTGGCCGTAGGGTCCCCCAGCTTATTGGCCACCCAGCCATGAGCCACTTCATGTAAAATAACCCCCAAAAGAAGGGGTAAGGCCATGATACTGATCTGTTGAACAAAGGAACTCATTTTTATCTTATTTCCATAGCTGAGTCTGTGAATTTGTCACCCATGATTTTCCAATTCTGTCTCCTGGATTCGGATTCCTGAATTCATGTATTTTGGATATGGATCTCTTCCGGAGACTCAAAATGTTTTTTAACATAGGCTAATTCGTCCTCCCGGGTCAATACTTTTCCGTTGATTCGAGCTTCCAGAAGATCTCCCAGGATTGTTTTATAAAGAGGACCGGGAACCAGTCCCAGGGCTTTAAGTTCTTCCCCCCCGATCGATAGGCAGGTGGATTTCAACTGGGTAAAATAAAGCGAAATCGCCTTTCGTCCGGTTTCCTGGGTGGTCTTGGCCATCAGGAAAAGCAGAGCTTCGTTGGGCAGAGGTGAAAGGAGCTTATATATTTCACTCCGGGAAAATTTTGGATTTTTCTGAAGGGTCATCAAAACCTTTTCCCCTTCGTTGCGGCATAAGGTCCAAATCTCAAAGACCCTTTTGGGCAACCCCAAGCGCTGGCGCAATTCGACGAATTGAGTGATGGGCTGGGCCAAAGCCAGAAAATAAATCATCCATTTTTCGTAGGGTTCATTGAGATAAAGGAGATCAAACCAAGCCAGGACGGTTCGAATTTCACCAAAGAGGACCTCTCCCTTCGGGGGCAGGGTCCATTCCGGATGAATAGCCTGGAGCAGTTTTAAGTCAATCAGCCTTTTGATGACCGGCAGAGGGTTTTCTTCGCTCAGGATCAGCTGGAGTTCGGTGAAAATCCTTTTGGGCGCCAGCTTTTCAATACCGCCGATGCGAATAGCGTTTTCGATCAGGTTGGCGGTCAGTTTTCCAATCTTGAATCCGAACCGTTGCTCAAAACGAACGGCTCGAAAGGCCCGGGTCGGATCTTCCACAAAGCTTAGGTTATGAAGGACCCTGATAGACCGTTCTTTCAGGTCTTTTTGGGCCCCGAAAAAGTCGATCAGGATACCAAACTGGCGGGGGTTCAGTTTCACGGCCAGGGTATTGATGGTAAAGTCGCGCCGGTAGAGGTCCATCTTAATGGAGCTGAGTTCCACCACGGGGAGGGCGGCCGGGGATTCATAATACTCCGAACGGGCGGTGGCCACATCCACTTTAAAGCCGTCCGGGAAGATGAGGACCGCGGTTTTAAATTTAACATGATAACGGATTCGGGCCGGGAACCTTTTAGCGTATTCCTGGGCGAATTTAATCCCGTCTCCTTCGACAACAATATCGATATCCAGATTGTCGAATTTCAGGAAGAGGTCGCGGATAAATCCGCCGATGGCATAAACGTTGTACCCCAGGCTGTCGGCCACCTCACCCAGGGACTTAAGCAGTTCGACAATCCGCCTGGGCAGCCTTTCATCCATCAAATAACCGACATTCTTTTTACGGACGAAATGGGGGGCCTTTCGGGAATCAAAAAGATACTCGGATATACCCGGACCGCTGATGAGGATATTGAGCAGGTCGGTGCGGGTGATAACCCCCTGGACCTTCCCGTGTTTGACCACCGGCAGGATCCTCTGTTTGTCCTCGATGATGAATTCCTGGATTTGAAACAAAGTGGCTTCAGGTTCAACAGTCGAAAATTCCGTAGTCATGTATTCCCGGACCGGCAGGTCCTTGAGACCGTGGAAGATAGCTTTTTCGATAACCTGCCGGGTGATCAGGCCCAGCAGTTTTTCGTTTTCCATCACCAAAAGGACATTGATATTATAGCGGGTCAGCAGTTCGTTGGCATGTTCGATGGTCTCCCCGGGCTGGATCGATTTCACCGGAAAGGTCATCATGTCCCGGGCCTTCCGCTGAGGGTTGATGCGGCGTTTAAGCTGGGCGATCAGCTTTTCTTCCACCTGAACCAGGGTTTGATCCTTGATCGTGGCCGAGGCTGCAAAAGGATGTCCCCCTCCACCGAAGGTCAAAAGGATTTCTCCGACATTGATTTCCCGTATTCGGCTCCGGGCTACCAGATAAACCCGGTCTTCCATTCGGGCCAGGGCAAACAGACAATCGAGGTTTTCCATCTCCATCATCTTGTGGACCAAGACGGCGAAATCACCCACATAGGAATCAATGGAGGCCTTGGCCACTACAATCTCCACGTTGTTAATCCGATGGCGGGTGGCCGATTCCAACATTTGATTCAATAGGGAAACCTGTTCGGCGGTCAACTCCCGGGTCAGCATATCCGAAATCAGATTCAGATTGGCCCCTTGTTCCAGCAGATAGGCGGCCGCCTGATAATCCTCGGAGGTGGTTGATCCAAATGTGAAAGACCCCGTATCCTCGTAGATCCCCAAGGCCATCAGGGTCGCTTCGTCCGGGGTCAGGAGGATATTTTTTTCCTTCAAGAAACGCGTCATCAGGGTCATGGTCGCCCCCACCGGTTGAATATTTTCCAGGTCTCCTTTGATGTCGTTTTTGGCTGAAGGATGATGGTCATAAATATGAATATCCAATCCGGGACGATTTAATATCTCCGCAAATCGCCCGATTCTTTCCGGTTGACGGGTATCCACCAGGATCAAACGATGAATCCGTTCCAACGGTACCTGTTTTATCTTGGTGAAATTGTATAGATAGACCGTGGATTGGAGAAAAAAATTGCGCAGATTTTGCTCTTGAGAACCTGGAAAGACCAGCCAGGCATCGGGATAGAGCTTTTTGGCGGCCATCATGGAGGCCAGACCGTCGAAATCGGTATTGAGGTGGGTGGTGATGACCTCAATACCGGTTGAATCCTGGATATCGGAATGGTTTGCTGCCGGGATGGATTCCATTAAAGATCAGGCTCGAGGATGATATCTCCGGTAAACTTCCCGGAGATGTTCATGGGTTACCAGGGTGTAGATCTGAGTGGTGGAAATATCCGCATGACCCAGCATGGTTTGAATGGATCGGAGGTCGGCCCCGCCTTCCAGAAGATGGGTGGCAAAGGTATGCCTCAGAGTGTGAGGGGAAATCTTTTTCAGTATTCCCGCCTGCCGGCCGTATTGGCCCAGTATTTTCCAGAATCCCTGCCGGGACAGCCGGCCTCCCCGGTTGTTGAGAAAGACCCAGGGGGCCATCGGTTGTTTAAGCAGGGGAGGGCGTCCTTTTTCAAGATATTCCATCAGGCACCTGGAAGCCGCTTTTCCGATAGGGACCAATCGTTCTTTGGAACCCTTGCCCATGGTGCGAATAAGATGGGCTTCCAGTTCCAGCTGATCCAATCTCAGGGCAACTAATTCGGAGACTCTCAGACCGGTGGCATAAAGGACTTCCAGCATGGCGGCGTCCCTCAAACCCCGGGGTGATTCGGTTTTGGGTTGGTGGATCAGAGTTTCCACTTCCCTTTCCGAGAGGGTCTTGGGTAAGGCCCTTTTGGGTTTTGGGCCTTGTAAAAGGAAGGTCGGGTTGTCTTTCCGTAAGTTTTCTTCTTGAAGAAATCGGTAAAAAGACCTTAAGGCGGAGAGTATCCTGGCTTGAGTTCGACTGGAGAGTTTTCTGGTTCTCAAGGTTCCCAAGTATTCGTAAAGGGTTTCAGGTTGGGTTTGAGAAAGGTCGGAAATATCTATGGACTCCAGAAACCGGAAGTATTGGGTAAGATCTCGGCTGTAAGCCTCCAGGGTATTTGGAGAAAGGCCTTTTTCAACCACTAAAAAATGCAGGAAACGGTCAAGGGGTGTATCCAACATGAGGGAAATATAGCAGACCTTGACCGGTCTGTCAAGAACAGAAGAAATTTCTATTGGTTAGGCGTCAAAAGCTTTTTCTCGTCGGTTGTCCTTCGTTTGATAAAATGCCTCACTCTTCCAGGTAGTTGAAAGGTGGCGAACAAGGGCAAAACAAGGAGTGCAGAGAGCGGGGTCAGCAAGGTGCCCAAAACAACCGAAATCCCGAATCGCCGGGTGGGAGGAAAACCGGAAAGAATGAATATTCCAAAGCCGTGCAGACCGCGGGCATCGAATAGAGAGTAGGTTTCCATAGCCGAGAGCAGACGGCCGACCAGGCTTCCCGGGAGCGCGTGCCGGACGGGTGTCTCCTCACCCATACGAGCAGGTGAATCATGGCATCGACACCTATGCCGATGGCGATATTGGCGCCCGGTGCTGAAATAATATCCACCGGGACGCGGAAATGACCGAGGAGACCGAGCATCAAGACGGGGATGATCGCCAAACTGATGAATACCGCCCCGATCACACGAAATGAGCGGGAGATTAGGCCCCCATGATCGTAAACAACACGGTCACCATCGATTCTTCCGGGAATTCGACCGAGAGGTGAGCCAATCCAAGCCCAAACCCCCTTCAGTGAAGGAGTGAATTGAAAAGAATTTCCTTTTTGATAGGAAGGAAGCTGAGAATCCGACGAGTCTATCTGAAATTCGAGGGCCAAAATACCTTATTTCTTAGCCAAAAATACTGAGTTTATTCTATTTCTTTACACCATTTTTTCCCATATCGTAAAATAGATAGAATATGATTCGAATAACCCAGGGCCGAAGACCGTTGCAGTCGATTCGATTGATTCGTCTAAAAAAGGAGACCAGGCCTATGAAACCGATGATCCTTATCGGAATTGTTTAATCATTTCCGGGTAGCAGCTCTTACCTACCAGGGCGTTACTTATACAACCCGTGAAAAGGTTCTCGATATCGGTCCTAATCCAAGCCACCAAAAAGACGGAGAAAACCATCCCATTGCCACCTCTCCTCCGCGGGGTCGCACTTGCAGCCGGGATTGTGTTGCTCATCAAGGGATCGAAGAAGTGAAGTGCCGGTGTTTCCGGGTCAGTATCAAAATAAGGAGGTGATTCCAGTGATTCGAAAAGTCAAGGAGGGTTATCGTGTGGTTTCTGAAAGCGGGCGCAACATGGGAACCTATGCAACTAAAGAAGAGGCAGAGAAACGTTTAAAACAAATTGAATATTTTAAACATAAAAAGAATAGAACAGACTCCTGAGACCGTTTCAGCGAACCAATGGCCGAAGGAGAGGCCGCGCCCGAGAATAGGGAAGGACCTCAAACTCCCTTCATCCTTTGGGCCAAGAGGGGTATATTAAAATCCGATTGATTCCACGAAGGCTGCCGGGGGTGATCTGAAAAAAGATTGAGGTTGCACGAAGGGAGGTAACGTTATGGCAATGACGGGGGCTGACATACTGATCGAAACGATTATGGATTGGGGGGTGGATGTCATTTTCGGGCTGCCCGGAGATGGAATCAATGGAATCATTGAGGCCCTGCGTAATCGACAAGACAGAGTCCGTTTCATCCAGGTCCGCCACGAGGAATCCGCCGCTTTCATGGCCTGCGCCTACTCCAAATATACCGGGAAACTTGGGGTCTGCTTAGCCACCTCCGGTCATTATTGAAGCCGTCGTCGATCCCCATGAGCCCCCCTATCCTGCAAGAATCAAGCTTGAACAGGTTGAAAAAATGGCTGAAGCCCTTGCCAAAGGAACGCCCTATAGAGGGGAGATTATAATGACCATTCTGTCGGATAAAGTTCGTGAACTCCTTTAATCTGCTGCTTTTACCTTTGTTAGTACTGCAGGAAAATCCCAAGCCCCGGCCTTTCCGATGCTCCGTTAAAGAATTAATGATGCGGGGCATGATGAGAGCGGCTGGTAATGAACTTAGGAGGATAAAACTATGGCAGAGGAGAAAACATTGAAACGTGCGCGTCGTGATGCGCAGGAGGGAAAAGCTGCGAGCACACAGGCTGGTGAGTTCGTTCGCGAAGAGATAGAACACATCCGTGAGGGGAAGCATGGCGCGCGATCGACCAAGCAGGCGATTGCCATCGGCCTCTCGAAAGCACGCCGCGCCGGAGTACCCCTTCCCCCTCCTGAGAAGGAAAAGACTTCCGAGAAAACGCGTAAGAGCGCCGAGCGTGCCTACGAAAAAGGGCAGGCTCATGATCCGATCTCTCCTCGGCGTTCAGAAGCAAGAGAGATGGCACTGAAGCAAGAGTCGCGTGAGGCAGCCACGCCCTACGGCACTTTCGCGCCAGGCCCGGGCTTCCGCTGCTCAGAGAACGCCGGAAGAGCGCTCCGCTGCGGCACGAAAAGCGGCCCGCACCAAGGGACCTCGTGGACGATCAGAAGCGGCCAAAAAGGCGGCAAGAACACGGACCCATAAAGAGTAGAAGGCCATGGAACGAAAAGCAGGGAAACGCTGGTCGAAAAGTGTTATGGAAACAAGCAATGCCCTTGATCTCGAAGAAGGCGTCTTCAAAAAAGATAGCCCGCAAGAAATAGCAAAATCGCTGAAGCGCTCCGCGGAACGAAGCAGGCGCAGAAAATCCGGGCCTTTCGCATCGGCGATGTCCATGCTCAACTTCTACATCAACCGGGCGGGTAAAAACCTTCCTGATAACGAGAAAGAGAGGCTGGATGCGGCCAAGGACGAATTGCGCGAGTTGTATCATCGGCCGAAGCGGAGCGCTGCAAAGTCATAGAGAGTGGTGCGAGAAATGGTATTAGTCAACTATTGTCGGCCTGCTCGGCCCTTTCTTCGCTGTAACCGTATCTAAGAAATGGAGTACGGACAGGGGGCGGGTGACCAAGAACATTCAGGAGGCTTTTATGACTGATCAAAGCAAGCAAATGAGTCTCTTCAGCCGGTCGCTGACCGGTTTTATTGCTGGTTTTATAGCCACGTTGATCTTCCACCAGTTGACGGTGGCCTTCCTCCGGGGAGTGGGAGTGGCGCCCTTCTTACCTTTTTCATGGACGCCAACAGAACCGTTCGGGGTGCCGGCGGTGCTCTCGCTGTCATTCTGGGGGGGCCTCTGGGGCATTATCTTTGCGCTGGTCCATGGCAGTTTTCCGCAGGGGGGCGGTTACTGGGTGGTGGCTTTTCTGTTCGGGGCCGTCCTTCCTTCTCTGGTCGCTCTTGTGGTGGTCCTGCCGCTCAAAGGACGACCCATGGGCGGAGGCTGGCACTTATCTCTGCTCGCAACCGCGTTCTTTGCTAACGGTGCCTGGGGTGTCGGCACCGGGGTCTTCCTCAAGGCATTGCGGGGTTGGTTCAGCGGATCGCGTGGCGCCGGAGTTTGAATTTATGGAAGCGCGTTTCTGGCTGAGAGGGACTTCTTTGGCCTGATGCCCGAGGAAGCGAAACAGCACGAGCCAGCACTACCGTACACACAAAGGCTGAGCCCTTTCCCCGATCCGGTTGGGCCTCACCCATGAAGGCATCGCCTCCTGGAAAGACCACTTGCACCCATAGTGGAATTCCTGCCGCCCGGGCCCCCAGCGGCAATCCCATCGATATTCCATCGTGATTATTTGTCTTCGAGTTTCCATTATTATGAAGGAAATCAGCCGATCCGAGACAACCATTGACAATTTCTCCTTATTGTTATAATTAAGATACCCGATGGATAAACATAAAATTGCACTGGTTACCGGCGGAAGCAAAGGAATCGGGGCGGCCATCGCCCTGACCCTGGCCGAGGACGGTTTTGATATTTGGCTTAACTACCGGAGCGACAAGGAAGCGGCCTCCAAGGTTTCAAGAACGATTGAGCAGGCCGGAGGAAGGTGCCGCTTACTCCCTTTTGACGTTTCCAACCCGCAGGATATCCAGACCCATCTGCTTCCCTTGCTGGAAAATGAAACGCCTTATGCCTTGATCAATAACGCCGGGTTTACCTGTGATGTGATCCTGGCCTGGATGACCGAGGAAGAATGGACGGATGTCCTCTCGGTCACCCTGGGCGGTTTCTTCCAGGTCACAAAACCGGTGATCAACGCCATGTTAAGAAAAAGGGAAGGCCGCATCATCAACATTGCTTCCACTTCAGGCCAGAGCGGAATGGCCGGCCAGACCAATTATTCGGCGGCCAAGGCCGGGCTGATCGGGGCTACCAAGGCTTTAGCGGCCGAAGTGGGCAAAAGGAATATTCTGGTCAACGCTGTTTCTCCCGGGTTCATTGAAACGGAAATGGTCAAAGAGCTTCCCCGGGAGAAAGTCCTGCCGATGATCCCCCTGGGGCGTTTCGGAACCCCCCGAGAAGTGGCCGGAGTAGTGAGCTTTCTGTGCTCGGATAAGGCCTCGTACATCACCGGACAGGTGATTTCCGTCAATGGGGGCGCTTACCGGTGAAATTAATCCCCATTGGCTGACAGGTATTTATTCAAATCCGGCCGGCTTTCCCCGTTAATAACCTGCGCCTTAACCTGTCAAAAAATCGATAGGGGAAAAATATCCCGGCATGATAAACGCCTTGGTTTTTGACATTGATGACCTGGCCTACAGCCTTAACGAAGTGAAAGGGACCAGCCTTCCCAATCGATATCTCGTGGAACAGGAAACCTACGCCTTATTGGAATCCTTAGACGTTTTGGCCATTAAGGCCACCATGTTCATTCCGGGATATGTAGCCCAGCTTTTCCCCGGTCTGGTCCGGGAGATCGACCGATCCGGACATGATATCGGATCGCACGGCTTCAAACATTGGGTGGCCAGCCGCCTGCAAAGAAAAGGGTTCCATGAAGATGCTTCGGCCGGCAAAAAGATATTAGAAGATATCCTGTCCAAAGAGGTTGATACTTTCAGGGCCCCCGACTGGGGGATTTCTCCCAACACCCTTTGGGCTTATGAAGAATTGATTGCCCTGGGTTACCGGGTGGACAACAGCGCCCAACCCTCCTTATTAAAATCACTGGGAAGGCTCCCGGAAGATATGACCCCTTTTTTCTATCACGGGGCCTTAACCATTATACCGGTGACCTCTTACCGGTTATGGGGAAAGGTTTTCCCTTTCAACGGCGGGCTTTTTTGCAGTTATGTGCCCATAAGTATCCAGATCAGCCACTACCAACATTTGAACCAAAAGGGGATTCCGATTAATTACTATTGTCATCCCTATGAATTTTGTCCGCAGGGGATGAATAGACAGACCTGGAAATACGGTTCAATTCGGGCGGCTTTTTACGGGATCCACTTTGGACGATATCGAGAAACCCTAACCCGGCTGGCCAGGGTTTTCAAATTTGCCCCGCTGCAAACCGCTTATCACCGGTTCCTCCAATACCAGGACCAGGGATCTATTTCGATCCCGGAGGCCTTACACTGAAAGGGTTCTTCTGGGTTGTGCTCTCGAACCGTTTTTGCTATAATACTTTATTTCGATTTGAGCTTAGTCCCTGAAAGAAAGACCTGAGAAAGAAATTAACCTGGAACCGCGATTACCGGCGTCGGCATCATCTCCTGTCCGGGGAAGGACGTAGAAACCGTTGATCGTCCCCTTGTCAGATGAAATCCGGCATTATCATTGACGAGAAAAAGAAAGTGCTGAAATGCTTACCTTGGGCCATATACTTCGATCCGTCATCAACAGAATCCGCATTTTGAATCAATCTGAAGGTGTCTGATAACCACCCCAATAGGAAGGCCGAAGAATGAACAAGTCTCCGAATTTCCCCATCCCGGTGGAACAATTGATTCCGCACCGGCTTCCCCTGCGCCTCGTTGATCGCCTTTTGGATTATAACGGGCTCCTGGGGGTGGTGGAGTCAACTCTCTTGCCCGACAGTATTTGCATCCGGGATGACGGTTCGATCGAGCAGGCGGCCATGGTGGAAATGATTGCCCAATCTTTTGCGGCGGTCAAGGGTTTTGCCGACCATCAGGAGGGAAAACAGGTCAACAGGGGTTTTTTAGTGGGGGTCAGGCAGTTCACTTTCCAGGGAACGGCCTATAAGAATGAGCGGTTGTTGATTTATATTACAAAAACCGGGGAGACGGACGAATTTGCCCTGGCTGAGGGTCGGGTGACGCGTGAGGGAGAGGTGCTGGCCTTCGGAAATGTCATGGTTTGGATTCCCAGGGAGGGTTGATGTTTTTCAAGCAATGTTTCACATTATCCCTTGTCTTTTTTTCCTGCCTCTGTTGGGGGCCCTCGGATCCGGCGGCAGAGATAAAAACCGAGCCGAAGGCCAAAGATTTAAAATCTCAAATCTTTACCCATATTGCCGCCGGTGCCGAAACCATGCAAAACATCTCCAGCGATTTTTCTCAGGAAAGACACCTTTCCATGTTGAAAGAGCCCTTGATCTCCACTGGAAAGTTTGCTTATGAAAAACCTGATCACCTTTACTGGGAGATTGTTAAACCGTCTCCGGCAGGATTTGTGGTTCAGGGGGACAAGGCCAAGCGATGGACCAGCGACCCACGGATCACCGAAACCGTGGAGATAGATCAGGTCCCGATGGTCCGGGCTATTGTCGATCAGGTATTTGCCTGGACCAGGGCTGATTTCCCGCGGCTTGAAAAAAGGTACCGGATTATTGTGACCGAAGAGACTCCTCACCTGTTGAAGCTCATCCCCCTTTCTTCCCAGGAAAAGAGATTTCTTTCTCATATCACCATTGCCTTTTCCGAAGACTGGACCTATGTCCGTTCCGTCGAGCTACACGAAAAAGGCGGAGATTTCACCCGAATCCGGTTTCTCAACCCTCTTTTGAATTCATCCCTGCCGAAAGACCTTTTTGAAAAATAATGGCCTCTTTCTTTTCCTGGTTTTCAAGATGTTTTGATTTTTTTTCAGGTCACAGATTGGTCCTGTATGCCGCCATCCTGATCATCGCCGCATTAAGCGGTATCACCTTAAAGAGCATAAAACTCAATGAAGACCTTCAACCTATGATACCTGCCGGGCAATCCGAAACCGCCCGAGATATCGCTTTACTGCAGCAGGCGCCTTTTATGCAAAAGGTCGTATTCAACCTCAAGGCCAATCCGCAGGTCGACCAAAAGACCCTGGCTCAAGCGGCGGACAACCTGGCTGGGGCCTTAAAAAGGCCTTTTTACGACCGGGCGATCGCCGGGCCTCCGATGCCCTCACCGGAGGTGTTCTTCCCCTGGCTTCTGGAGGCCGCACCGGCGCTGATGACCGAGAAGGACCGGCAAGAAATCAAGTCGGGGCTGTATTCTCAAAGGATCCATTCCAAACTTCAGGACATCCGGACCAGGCTGAATTCGCCGGAAGGATGGGTTATGAAAAACCTTTTGCAAGAAGATCCCCTGGATCTGCACCGGGTCACCCTGGACAAATTTCGCTTCCTGAATATGTTTAAAGGGATGGTCCTTAAGGACCGGCATTTTATCAGTGCCGACGGGCGGAATGCCCTGGTCGTGGCCGATACTCCCCTGAAAATTACCGATTCCCAAGGGTCAAAAGACCTGATTTTATACACCCGGAAAATCATCGAAAACCAGACCCAGCCGGGCATCAGCGTTTCTTTCCTATGTGGCCACGCTTATACTTATGCCAATGCTGAGACGATAAAATCCGATCTCTATGTTATATTCTCCTGCACCTCGATAACGATTCTGGTCCTCCTTTTCCTTTTTATGCAGAATTGGAGGGCCGTCTTTGTCTTCCTGGTACCCGCTTCGGTAGTCTTAATTGCTACAGCCGGGGTGGTGGCTGTCTATCAGACGATATCGGCCATCACCATCGCCTTCGGTTCCGTGCTTATGGGTATTGCCGATGATTACCCGATATTCACCTATTTCTCCCTGAGGAACCGGAAGGCCTATTCCGGGGAGGCGGTAGCCGAAATTGCGCCTCCGGTCCTCTTCAGCGGGTTGGCCACCATGGCCACCTTCAGCGCCCTTTTTTTTTCCGATCTTCCCGGCCAGCGTCAAATCGCTTTTTTTTCCATTGTAGGCATCATCGCCTCCCTGGCCTTTTCCCTTCTGGTTTTGCCCCACTTCATCCACGGACTGCCGCCGGCCCGGTACTCCATAAAAACCGGGATGCCTATCAAGGGCAGGCCCTATCGGGTCCTTATCCTCGGCAGTTGGCTGCTCCTGTTGGCTATCGGCCTATGGCAGGGAAGCCGGCTGATCTTTAACGGGGATATGCGAACGGTCAACAGGGTCCCCAAGGCATTAATGGAAACGGAAGAGAAATTCAAAAAAACCTGGGGTGATTTCCGGGAAACGGCCATGGTTTTCACCGAGGGGAAAGACCTTCAGTCGGCCATGGTCGACAATGAACGTTTATTCGCCTATCTCAAAAGAAAAATCCCCGATGAAGGGATCGTAAGCCTCGCCCCCCTTTTCCCCTCAAAGGCAACCCAGGAGGAAAATATCCGGCGATGGGAAACCCTGTGGGACAAAGAGACCCAAAACAAGGTCCGGACCCTTTTGATCAGGGAAGGAGACAGGGCTGGTTTTCAGCCCCGGGCCTTTGCTCCTTTTTTTGAAAGATGGTCGCTTAAACCCACCCTGGTTACTCTGGAAGGTGTTAAAAGAGCAGGGTTTGGCGATTTAATCAATTCGCTGATCATCACCCAGGGCAATACAACCCGGGTGATCACCCTGGTTCCGGACACCCTACAGGTGGCGGCACTTTTCGGTCATAATGAGAATCTTCCTTTCGCCGCCCGTTTTGTATCCCAAACGGGTTTCAATCAAACCATCAGCCGGGCCATGATCAGAAATTTTATTCAATATATCATCACCGCCTCCTTGGTGATCCTGGTGTTCCTGGTGCTGCTTTTCCGCAATCCGAGAAAGGTGTTCTGCGCCATGATCCCTGGGATCACCGGTCTTCTGGTTATGTTCGGTGTTATGGGATGGCGGGGGATTGAATTTAATCTGTTCAATATCATCGCTACCATCCTGGTCATCGGGTTGAGCGTCGATCTGGGTATTTTTATGGTCAGCCGGGTTTCCGGAGGCTATGACTCCAACACCGGCCCGGCCGTTCTTCTCGGGGGATTAACCAGTCTGGTAGGGATGGGGGCTTTAACTCTGGCCCGCCATCCGGCCCTTTATTCCATCGGCATAACCGTGCTTCTGGGCATGTGCGGGGCTATCCCTTCGGCCCTTCTGGTCATCCCCGTCTTTTTTAATTCAAAAAAGGACAGAAAAAATGGATAACCTGAGATCCGCCATCAGATTATCGGCCTCGGGGCCGATCAGGGAAACAGAGCCCGGCACCTTTGTCCGGCCCTATAATTTTCCCTCTGATTTTATAGGATTTTCCGGTCATTTTCCCGGATACCCCATCCTTCCCGCATTTGTCCAGGTACTCACGGTGCTGACCATGGCCGAAGAAGTTAAAGGCCGCCGTCTCCAGGTCCTGACCCTGGAAAAGGCCAAATTTCAAAAGGAAGTTTTTCCCGGTCAAGAAATAATAGTAAAATACCGGGAAAGGATCACCCAAGGAAAGAAGAAGATCGAAGCCACCTTTACAGTCGGGGAAAACCCAGCGGCTTCTTTCCTGCTCACTATTACTGAAGAAGAATGACAGAGAGGTTTGGAACCATGCGTAAATTCTATTTTCCTTCCATAAAAGGGAGTCCTCCACCTCTTCGGATCCGGGTGGAACGAAGGGTGCGATTTGAGGAGGTGGACCAACTCGGCATCGTCTGGCATGGCCGATATGCCAGCTTTTTTGAAGATGCGCGCAGTGCAGCGGGAGAGAAGTACGGTTTTGGTTATTCAGACTTCCATAAGAATGAGGTCATCGCACCGATTAGGATCCTGCATACGGAATTCCTGCTTCCTTTAAAATTTGACGAAACCTTTGTGATCGAAGGGGCTCTTCATTGGACCGAGGCGGTGAAGATCAATATCGAGTACCTCATATGGAACTCCGAAGGCCGCTTGGCAACCACCGGCTACACGGTGCAGGTGCTGCTGGATAAGGACGAACAGCTCCTTCTGATTCCCCCTCCCTTTTACCAGGAATTTCGCAGAAAATGGCGGGCCGGAGAATTCGAATGAGAGAAATCTGGATCACTGAAGCCGGGGTGGTTACCGCAGCGGGTAAGAACCTGGATGCCACCTGGCTGGAGCTGATGGCCGGCCGGACAGCCATCCGGAAGATCGACCGATTTCCGGTGCAGGCCTACCAGTCGGAGGTCGGCGCCTCCATCCCGGATCTAAAATCTTCCGGGACAGGTTCATTACTCCGCAAGATCATGAGCCTCCTCTTGGATCAAATTGATAAAGTTCCGGCTGATTCCCTTCTGATAACCGCCTCGACCAAGGCCGGTACTGATAACCTGGAAAAAATCAAACAGGGGGTGGCCGCTGATCCGGAGGATATGTTGCCGTCTTCGATAAGCAAATGGGTGGCCGACGGTCTGGGTCTGAAAGGCTGTTCATTTCACATCAGTGCCGCCTGTGCCTCTTCCACCGTGGCCGTGGCCCGGGCGGCGTCGCTCATTTTCTCCGGGGTGGCAGAATCGGTTCTAATCTGTTGCCTGGATTTGATTACTGAATCCGTATTTTCCGGATTTTCGGCCCTGCAAGTCCTGTCACCTTTTCCCAGCCAACCCTTTGACCGGGACCGATCCGGTCTATCCGTGGGGGAGGGGGGGGCCTTTCTTATGCTCATGAGCGCCGAAAGGGCCCGGCGTCTGGGCTGCTCCCAAAAAGGGATTATTGCCGGGGCAGGGATATCCAGTGATGCCCGGCATATTACCGCTCCGGACAGAAATGGTGCCGGACTTATCCGGGCCGTCAGGGGGGCCTTAAAGACCGCCGATATAAATCGAAAGGATATCGCCGGGATCAGCGCTCACGGAACCGGCACGATTTACAACGATCTGATGGAACTGACCGCTTTTCGAACAGTCTTTGAAAAAAATTGCCCCCCGATCTATTCAGTAAAGGGATGCCTGGGTCATACCTTCGGGGCGGCGGGGGGGATTGAGGTAGCCCTGGGGACACAAACCTTATCATCACAAACCTTACCGCCTACGGTGGGTTTCGTCCATCCGGAAAAGGGTGCGGAAGGATTGGTCAGCTCTCACCCGGTTTCCATAAAAGGGGATTATCTTTTAACGACCAACTCCGGTTTCGGCGGCATCAACGCGGCCATCATGCTGAAAAGGGGGGTATGGCCATGAAGGCCATGATAACCGGTCTGGGCTGGGTGAACACCTCCGGCAGCGGACAAGGGAGGCAGGCCGTTTTCCATGCCGGGTCACAGGAAGGACTGTTGAACCTTTCCACCAAGGGCATTTTTGATAAACCGGTTCCACGCTACGGAAGAATGGATGAGTATTCCCGACTCGGATTAACAGGCATAGCCCTGGCCCTGAAGGATGCAGAATTGGATCAATGGACGGAGATGAGGAACATCGCCGTTTTGGCCTCCACCGTTTATGGATGCTTACAAACGGACTCCGATTACTATGACACGGTGAGTCTCGAGGGAGGCCGCCTGGCCAGCCCGAACCTTTTTGCCTATACCCTGTCCAATACCTTTCTCGGAGAGGCGGCTATCTATTTCGGGTTGACCGGAGCGGGTTTTATCATCCATGAGCCCTCACTTTCCGGTAGTTCCGGCCTGCTCCTGGCCATGGACAGCCTGGCGAGAAAGGAGTGCGAAGCAGTTGTTACCGGGATTTGTGACACAGGCCCCCCCCTGTCTCTTGGTTTGAAAGGAAGGGCAGTTCCCGGTGCCCTCTTCTTTGTTCTCCAGCCGGCATCAACCGGGGAGGGGTTTTCTTATGGGACACTGACTCAAGGAAAGAACGGAAGAATATTTTTTGAAGGAAAAACGCTCAAAGACCTCGATGAACTGGCCGGCCGGTGCACCCATAGTTCTGAGTAATTAGTTTCGAGTTGGGAGTTCTTTACTCCGAACTCCGAACATTGAACTCCAATGGAATTATAACGCGAATAATTTTTGAAACCGTAGAACATTATTTGCTTTTTAGAGAAGGACCACAAAACCGATGAAAATGACCCTTATTTATCCCTCCTGGCCGAAGTTGGAAGGGCAAAGGGAATACCATCTGCCGCCCCACGGGCCGGTGGTATTCGCCGCCGAGGTCCCTCCGGAGGTCGATCTGACCTTCATCGATGAAAACGTCCAGGAGATCTCTTTCGACTTGCCGGCCGATATCATTGCCCTTTCAGTGATGTTGACCAGTCAGCTTCCCCGGGCCTTTGAGATCGCCCGGCGTTTTCGGGAGCAGGGAATACCGGTCCTGTTCGGTGGGATCGCCGTCATGCTCCATAGTGAGGAGGTGCTGGCTCAAGGGGACTCCGTCTTCCTGGGTGAGGTAGAGGGCCGACTGGCCGCAGTCCTTTCCGATTTCAAGCAGGGTCGAATGAAAAAGTTGTACAACTATATGGATAATTTTCCGGATATCCGTTTGGTGGGCAAAGCCAGGCGGGAGATTCTTAATCGTTCCCTTTACAATTACCGGGGTGTCCAGATGTTTGACCTTGTTCACGCCTCGAGGGGCTGCAGATTTAATTGTTTTCCCTGCTGCACGGGTTTCCTGGGCGGAAGGAAATTCCGCCCCCGCCCTATTGACCAAGTCGTCGAAGAAATGGCCGCTATTCCCAATAATCGCCTGTTCATTGTTGACAACTCTCTGGCTCAGGACCGTCAATGGTTATTAGATCTGTTCTCGGCCATGATTCCTCTGAAAAAAAAGTGGGTTTCCCATCCCATTCTGGACGACGACCGGGTCCTGGCCCTGGCGGCCGAAGCCGGTTCCTGGTATGTGTACCAAGCTATTTTTGACACCTCGGAGGTGATCCGCACCCGGGTTAAAAGACTGAAAGACCATGGTATCGGCATTGAAGGCACCATTCTTCTCGGAACCGACGAACAGGACGAGGA
Organism: uncultured delta proteobacterium; assembly: GCA_963790475.1. Classification (GTDB taxonomy): domain Bacteria; phylum Desulfobacterota; class RBG-13-43-22; order RBG-13-43-22; family RBG-13-43-22; genus RBG-13-43-22. The sequence continues at coordinate 320,355 of CAWBOS010000010.1, forward strand.
TTATATTAAGAGATTGATCGATTTCCTGTTGGAGATCGGGATTGATATGGCGGAATTTACCATCCTGACGCCCTTCCCCCATTCCCCCATACGGGAACGCCTTGAAAGAGAGGGTCGGATACTAAGCAACAACTGGCTCGACTATACAGCGGACAAGGTCGTCTTTCAGCCAAAGCGCATGACTCCAGAGAAATTACGGGAAATGTTTCTTTATGCCTGGGACACCTTTTATCAGGGCGGGGGCTACCAGATCAAGATGGGTGAGCTATTCAAAAAAATCATTCGCCGGGAAATTGATGACGGGACCTACCGGCGATACGATATCAGAAAGAAGCGCTCTTTCAAGATCAAGGCCGGAGAAAATGAGTAGGATATTTCTTCTTTCTACCAATACCATGATCGAACCCTATCCGGTATTCCCCCTGGGGATGGCTGTGGTGGCTTCGGCCCTGATCTCGGCCGGGCATACGGTCCGGCAGTTTGATCTTCTAACGGAAGACCGATCCGTTAAAAGGCTTATTGAAGCCCTCCTCGCCTTCAGCCCGGATTTTGTCGGAATATCCATGCGAAATATCGACACGGTGGATTATTTTACGTCGGAGGAGTCCTGGGCGTTGCAACCGGATCGGGAGATCATCCGCAAGATCAAAGAGAATAGCAAGGTCCCGGTGATCCTGGGCGGATCGGCCTTTTCGATCATGCCGGAGGAAATACTGAACTATGTGGGGGGCGATTACGGGATTGTCGGGGATGGGGGGATGCTTTTTAATCACTGGATTGAAAGAGTCAAGCAGGGGGAAAAGGTTCCCTTGATTTTAAGAGAAGACAACCTCCTTGAATCCGGAGATATCTCTCTGCGTCCTTTTTGGAATGAGACCATCTTGCAACATTATACCGATCAGGGCGGCCTAATCGGTTTGCGGACCAAGTGCGGGTGCCCGCATCATTGTGCCTATTGCACCTATCCGGCCTTGGAAGGAACGAGATTCCGACACCGGGAAGCCGGGGAGGTGATCGAGGATATCCGGCAACTGCAGAAAGACTATCAGATCGAGTCCCTTTTTTTTGTGGACTCGGTATTCAACGACCTCAAGGGTCACTATCTGGAGATTGCCGAAGGACTCATTAGCCGGGAAATCCGTATTCGCTGGTCTGCTTTTTTTCAACCGGCAGGGATTGAAACCGAACAGTTAAGACTATTGAAACGATCCGGCCTCTTTGCTGTGGAAGCCGGTACGGATGCTGCCAGCGACACCACGCTGAGGGGGCTCAACAAGCACTTTGGGTTTGACGATGTGGTGAGGTTCAATGAGGCCTGTTTGAAAGAGGAAATCCCTTGCGCCCATTATGTGATGTTCGGTGGACCCGGAGAGACCTCCTTCACCGTCCAGGAAGGATTGCTCAATATGGACCGGTTGCAAAACTGCGTCGTCCTGGCCTTCTCCGGGGTGCGTATTTTCCCTGGTACGCTGCTTCACCGCAAGGCGGTGGAAGACGGGATCGTGGGTGAAAAGGACTCCCTTTTAAAGCCCGTTTTCTATTTTTCTCCGGATATTAACCCTGAAACCATGAACAGAACCCTTGAGGAGTCTTTTAAAAATCACAGACAAAGGATTTTTCCTCCCGCTTCCTGCCAGAAAATAACGAATGTCATGAGACGATTCGGCTACAAGGGTCCTTTGTGGGATACCTTGATATCCTTTAAAAATAAAAGACCTCCGGATGTGGGGATGGGGAGGAAAGGACCGGATGGGGTCTGAAAAGATAAAAGTCATCCTGGTCATCCCCGTATATAATCATGGAAAAGACCTTACGTGGAGTGGTGCAAAGGGCCTTGAAAACAGGGGCCGAGGTCCTGGTGGTGGACGACGGAAGTACGGACGGAGGTCTGGAAACGCTTTCCGGGTTGAGCCATAAAGTCATCCGCCATCCGAAAAACCAAGGGAAAGGCGCTGCCATCATTGACCGCAGCTAAGGAGGCCGAAAGACTGGGGATGACGCACATCGTCACCATCGATGCCGACGGGCAGCATGACCCGGCCGATTTCTTGCGTTTTCTCCCGCTGATTCAGGAAAATCCTCTGGCCCTGGTGGTGGGGATCAGGGTCTTTGATAAAAAGGCTTCACCCCTGTTATCCAGGTTCGGCCGGAGTTTCTCCAATTTTTGGTTCCGGGTCCAGACCAGCAGTTCCGTGAAGGATACTCAGAGCGGATTCCGGGCCTACCCTTTGGCCGTTCTTACCTGGCTAAAGGTTCACGATCAACGATTTTCTTTTGAAGTGGAGGTCTTGGTGAAAGCGGCCTGGGCCGGGATTGAAATCAAGGAGGTGGATATTTCGGTTTTTTATCCCCCTTCCCGGGAACGGGTTTCTCATTTTCATCTTATCAAAGATAATCTGGCCCTTTCTCTGCTCAACACCCGCCTGACTATGAGAGCCGTCCTTCCCCTGCCGCTATAAGCAGTTCAGACCCGCCCAAGACGGGTTGGAGGATATGTCGATTTTCCACCCTTTGAAATCTTTAAAAATTCTCAGTAAGAATACCTCCCCGGCACTGCTGGCGGTATCGGCCGGGATGGGCGTTTTTATCGGAACCCTTCCGCTGGTCGGTTTCTGGACTCTGGCTGTCCTTATTACGGCTAATTATTTCGGTCTCAGCAAAATTGCCGCTTTGAGTTCCAATCAGTTGTGCAATCACCCTATTGTACCGGCCCTGTGCATTGAATTGGGGTATTTTTTCCGACACGGGAGCTTTCTTACGGAATTTTCCCTAAATACTCTGGGATATCAGGGACTGCAAAGAATTCTTGAATGGCTGATTGGGTCCCTGGTCCTGGCCCCCGTCTTTGGCTTGTTGACCGGCGGGCTGGTCTTTGTCCTGGCCTGGTCCATAATCCGGGAAAAGAAGGCTTGAAAGAGGATCCCGGGTCGTCAGCGAATTTGATATTAAAAAAAGGTTGAACCTCTCGCCTATCTATGTCAACCTTATTAAAGGGATTAAAAAGCAGGGCTGTTACCAGGATCATGGGTCTGGAAGGATAACCTCCCGGCCAGGTTCTTAATTTTTTCAAGAAGTGAAAGCAGAAGGGGACGTAATCTAAAAAGAGGAAGGTTAACCTATGACCATTAAAGAAAAACTGAAAAAAATGATTGTGGAAGAACTTAATCTGGAAGAGATTCAACCCGAGGAAATCGAGGATGATGCTCCTTTGTTCGGGGAGGGGTTGGGTCTCGATTCATTAGACGCCGTCGAACTCGTTGTTCTTGTTGAAAAGCATTTCGGCGTTGAAATCAAAAACCTCGATAAAGGTCGGATCGCCTTTCAGTCGATCAATTCACTGGCCGCCTTTATAGAGGAAAGAAACACACCATGAACTCCTCTTCACCCGTCTCCATAACCGGAATGGGCTGTCTGTGCGCCCCGGGGCCTACTCTGGCTCTATGCTTAGAGTCTCTTTTCGGAGGGGATCGGAATCCGTTGCCACCCAGGAGATTCACGTCCAATCACCCTGTGGCCTATCCGGTTTTTGAAGTTGCCGACGACCTGGCTTCATTAAGGATCAAAGGGATCCCCGATATCTCACGCACGGCCAAGCTGGCATTGACCGCCGCCTGGGAGGCCATCGGCAATGCCGGACTGGACAGGGAAATGCTTCAATCAAAGCGAGTGGGGGTCTGCTTGGGACCAGCGTGGGCAGTGCCATGAACAATGAGGCTTTTTATCGCCAATACCGACTGGACGAGAAGCCGGATGTGTCCCCCATTACCCGGTATCTCAATAGTAATCCGGCGGACGTCCTGGCCAGGGAATTTGGGACAAACGGGCCCTGTCAGACCGTGGTCAATGCCTGTTCTTCCGGGACGGATGCTGTGGGCCTCGGAGCCCTCTGGATTCAATCGGGAGTATGCGATATCGTGCTGGCCGGGGGAGCCGATGAACTGTGCCATGTCACCTATAATGGCTTTATTTCGCTTATGGTTACAGATGATTCACCCTGCAAACCCTTTGATAAAGAACGGAAAGGTCTGAATTTGGGAGAAGGAGCAGCCGTGCTGGTTCTGGAATCCGAAGAATCAAGAAGGGGCAGGGATAAACAGGCCCGGGCTTTTGTCAGGGGGTATGGGGCGTCCTGCGATGCCTTTCACCTGACCGCCCCTCATCCGCAGGGCCGTGGCCTAAGGCGAGCGATAGAGGAGGCGATGCGTTTAAGCGGCATTTCGACTAAAGATATTGGCTTCATCAATGCCCATGGCACAGGGACCAAGGATAATGACCGGGTCGAGTCCCAGGTCTTAATGGACCTATTGCCGGAAATTCCCTTTCTCTCCACCAAGGGGTATACGGGTCACACCCTGGGTGCGGCCGGTGCCATTGAAGCGGCCTTCACCGTGGCCTGTCTGGAAGAGGGGAGGATACCGAAAAATGCCGGTTTCACAACCCCTGATCCGGAACTGCCGTCCTTTCCAGTCGACAGCGAAAGGCCAGTCAAAGGAACGGTCGCCCTGTCAGAGTCCCTGGCCTTTGGCGGTCATAACGCAGTTCTGGTTATCGGGATAGAAAGAGGTTTGTTATGAGGCTGGCGATTCAAGGGGTTGGGATCTTGGGCGGTTTCGGTTGTGGGATAGAGGCCTTAAGGAATTCACTCATCGATCAAACCTGTCGGGTCCAAAGTGTTTCCATCAAAACAGCCCAGGGACTCCGAGACCAGCCTGCCTTCCTGGCGGATACGGACAAGCTGGACGATTTTGTGAACAAGAAGGCCCTGCGCCGGGTGGACCACTTTTCAAAAATGGCCCTTTTAGGATCTTTCCTGGCCCTTGAGGATGCCGGGCAGTTGGAGGGAGACCGTCAAAGGATGGGCATGGTCATAGCCACCGGTTATGGGGCCAGCCGGACCACTTTTGCTTTTCTCGATTCTTTTATCAATGACGGAGACCAATTGTCCTCGCCGACTCATTTTTCCAATTCCGTCCACAACGCTGCCGGGGCCAATATCTCCATGCTCCTGAACATAACCGGGCCTGCTCTGACGGTCAGCCAGTTCGAGATGTCCGTCCCGTCGGCCCTTCTCGCCGCCGGAACCTGGCTGGAGGAAGGACGGGTCGATTCGGTACTTTTGGGAGGGGTTGACGAATATAGCGAAATCCTTGGCTATTGCTACAATCGTTTTTTCGGGAACCAGGGGATGGGTGTGAAGAATTTGAATCCGTTGACCTTCCATCTACAGAGCGCCATTCCGGGGGAAGGTGCGGCTTTCTTTTTGCTGACCAGGTCAGAGGAGGAAGGTCGATCCCCCTATGGATTAATCGAGAACACGGAATTGGAGAGATTCGCTGGGGACAAGTTGAAAATCTCGGAAGAGACCTTACTGTTTATCGGTGCCGATGGGCATAAACGCTGCGGTAGTCACTATGCCCATTATCTTCCTGAAAAAGCGAGCATGGCCTGTTACACGCCCCTTTACGGAAGCCTTCCGGTCGGCCCGGCCTTTGATCTGGCCATTGCTGCTTTATCCCTAAAAAACAAAAAGGTTTTCCCTTCTCCTTGCGGCCGCGAGATTCCTGAGAAAAGGATCATCCGTGAAGAGGCTGATCTTCATTGGGAAAAAATTTGCTGCCTAAAATTAGGAAAAGATGGTGAATTGGGAAGGATTACCTTGAACCCTTCCTCGTCAAACCGTCTTAACAAGGGTCTCAAATAGTGAAGACTCAATGCGGGCAAAAAAATCCATCTAATTCGTGATTATTTTTTTCAGACATGAGGTTCCTCTAAGCCGGATTTTTTATTAGTTCGGATGGGGGAAAACTTGCGAGGGCCAACTTTTGAGACCGGTCCCAGTCCGTTGATAATAACCAGGATAGCCTACCTTACTCAGGAATAGGATTCAATCCCCTTCTTGGGGGGAATCCCTTTTTCCCCTTGACCCCTCTCCGGAATTATTTTATACATTTCCGATTGCTAAGCCGTTTTCGGTCATATTGAAATCGGCCTCTGACTAAGTCATTCGTTTCAGATTGGATTCCTAATAACCAGAAAGTGGGAGAGCTGCGTTTTGCTTTCAGTTGAGACCAAGGATAAAATCAGGTGAGAGAAAAGGGACCTTCCAACGAAATCATGCTCGAGGCTCGAGATCTGGTCAAATTCTACCGGAAGGGTGCCCGGCCGGCTTTGAACGGACTTAGCGTCTCAATCAAGGAAAGGGAAGTTTTCGGTCTCCTGGGACCCAACGGGGCCGGAAAGACTACGGCCCTCTCGATTATGAACACGCTGCTCAAGCCTACCAGCGGCAGCATTTCGGTTTGCGGAATCGATGCCCTCCGATCACCGGCCCAGGTCAGGGGGCTCATCGGATTTGTTCCCCAGGAGATCGCCCTTTATCAGAACCTCACGGTTCGTGAGAACCTCCACTTCTTTGGGCGGATATACGGTCTGCGGGGAAAAGAACTGGCTAAGAGGATTTCGGAATTTCTTGAACTGGTCGGTCTTGAGGAAAGTGCCGGGCAGCGTGTCTTTGCCTGTTCCGGGGGGATGAAGCGCCGGGCCAACCTGGCGGCGGGCATTCTTCACCGGCCGAAACTCCTTTTTCTGGATGAGCCGACGGTAGGGATCGATCCCCAATCCAGGAATCTGATCCTGGAGAGACTTTCGGCCATGAAAGAAAGAACTACCATGGTTTATACCACCCATTATATGGAAGAAGCGGAATCGCTTTGTTCCTATGTGGCCATCATGGACGCCGGGCACATCATTGCCGAGGGATCACCGGAAGAGTTGATTGGGTGCCCTCCCGGATATGCCGACCTGGAGGCTCTTTTTCTGGTCCTTACCGGGAAACAACTCAGAGATTGAAAGGGTCTCATGCTTAAACTGTGGTCCTGTATCCAGAAAGAACTCCTTCTCCTTTACCGTGATTTTTCGGGTTTGATGGTTTTGTTTGTCATGCCAGTGGCCCTGGTGATTGTGGTCACGTTAGTTCAAGAGAATGTTCTCAAAGCTATGGGTGAAACCCGGACCGGCGTGCTGTTAGTCGACCTTGACCGGAAAACGGTAGCTCAGCGGATTGAAGACTCTTTAAGAAAGTCCGGGTCGGTCAAGATCATAAAGGAAATTAATGGAAAGCCCATCGATATTGAAACAGCCCAAAAAGCCGTAGCCAGGGGAGAATTTCAAGTCGGGATTGTTATCCCCCAGGGGATTTCCGACGCCTTCAGAAAAACCGCCAGACAAAGGGTGAAAGATTCTATATCTTTCGAAGGGACCGAGAAAAAGAAGCGCATTGCCGACCAGGAACCGATCCCTGGAATTCTGGTTTATTTTGATCCAACCCTGCGGGAAAACTTCCGGGCCGGGGTGGTCAGCTCCCTGGAAAAGGTCATCCTGGGCCTGGATGTTAAAGAAAGGCTCGACCTCTTGTTCCAGCTCCTTCCGGGAGAAACGGAAGTGGTGGCCAAAAAAGCGGCCGGCCCTATGTGGTCGGAGGAATTTAAAAAAAGAATTCCCAAAGTTCAGATCGACTGGGATGATACCCCCCTCATGACGGTAAAGGAGAAGGTGGCCCGCTATGGTAAGGAAGCCATCATCCCCAATACCGTCCAACAAAATATTCCGGCTTGGACCCTCTTCGGGATGTTCTTTATAGTCGTCCCTCTGGGCGGATCGATTATCAGGGAAAGACAGGATGGGATGCTGTCCCGCCTGCTGACCATGCCTACCTCCTACCTGACCATAATCTCCGGCAAGATTACCGCCTATGTGATGATCTGTTTGGTCCAGTTTGTGCTTATTATGGCCTTAGGAAGATTATTACTTCCTCTCCTCGGGGCCCCTGTCCTGGATTTGGGATCATCCCCGGCGGCCCTTATACTCATCGTGATAAGTGCGGCCCTGGCCGCCTCCGGCTACGGCATTCTCCTGGGGACCATCGCCAGGACCTATGAGCAGGCCTCTATGTTCGGGGCCGTCTCCGTGGTCATTGCCGCGGCCCTGGGCGGAATCATGGTGCCGGTCTTTGTCATGCCCAGGATTATGCAAGTCATCAGTGAATTTTCCCCTCTGGCCTGGGGCCTTAACGCCTTTTTAAACGTCTTTGTCCGTAACGGCGATGTGCAGTCGATTCTTCCTCAGACGACCCGGCTGCTGATCTTCTTTGTTTCGACCACGGTTCTGGCCTGGTTCTTTATGTCTCAGAGGGGTCGTTTCCGCATCAGATAACAGCCGGAACCGATTTACCCTGCCCGCAAGAAAGCCCCTTAATTAGTCGTTGCTCTTCGTTTTACAAAAAACCCTGAACGGACTGGAGAGCAGTGGTGGAGAATTGTTCAGGGATTCGGATTTTATTTCTTTTTCCATTCTTTTCTGATAAATATCCTCATCATCAACCAGCCTTAATCGATATTCCCCAAAGAAGATAGGAAATAAAATGGATTTTTCGCCCAATGGTCTTGAGACCCTTTTTTCACCTCAATCGGTAGCTGTCATCGGGGCCTCCGACAGTTTTAGAAAATGGGGGTTTAGTGTATTCAGTCGTATCCTTAAGGGCAATGGACCTTACCGGATCTATCCGGTCAATCGAAACGCGGCAGAGGTCCTCGGCATCAAGGCCTACCAGCGAGTGAGCGATATTCCAGACCAGGTCGAATTGGCCGTATTGGTCATCCCTCCTTCTTTCGTTCCGGAAGCCATGAACGATTGTGTGCGAAAAGGGGTCAAGACCGCTCTGGTTATAACGGCTGGTTTCCGAGAAACAGGTCCCGAGGGGGCCTCTCTGGAAGCCGAGATGGTTCGGGTAGCAAAACAGGGCGGGATCAGGGTAGTGGGGCCCAATTGTAATGGCCACTTCCATACGGCCGCAAAACTGTTTACAGCGGGCGGGCTGGAGATTAATCCCGGACCGATCAGTCTGATATCCCAGAGCGGCAATTTCGGAGGTTTCATCGTCAGCCAGGGGACCCAAAAAGGGATCGGCTTTGACAAGTATGTGAGCAGCGGAAACGAGGCCGATCTGACGTTCGAGGATTATCTGGAATATCTGGGTGAAGATAAGGGAACCAGGATCATTTGCGGTTATGTAGAAGGGTTTAAGGATGGAAAGCGTTTTTTCCGTTTGACCAAAGAAATTTCACGAAAGAAGCCGATTATTATTTTGAAGGCCGGGCGGAGCCCGGAAGGGGCCGGTGCCGCCAAGTCGCATACGGGCTCCTTGAGCGGTTCGGCTCCTATTCACGACGCGGTGTTCAGACAAACAGGGGTTATTCAGGTAGAGAAGGTGGACGAAATGCTGGATGTGGCTTCAGCTCTGATTCATCAACCTCTGCCAAAGGGTAAACGGGTGGGCATCGTCACTGCCGGTGGGGGTTTCGGGGTCGTGGCCGCCGATGCCTGTCGCCGTCTGGGACTGGAGGTGCCGACCCTGTCCCAGGAGACCATTGAAGGTCTGGATCGATTTATGGAATCACGTTGGTCCCACTCCAATCCTGTGGACATGGCCGGAGACGCTTATCTTTCCACCCCGACTCTGGGAACTATGTTGAAGAGCAACGATGTCGACGCCGTACTGGCCGTGAGTTGTTTAGGCTTTGTCTCCTCCTCCCCGGACAGTGTTCCGAAACAATACCGAGAAGAGTTTGTTCAATATCAGCAACAGATGGTTGAGGGCGAGAAGGGCCTGATGGAGGGTTTGATACAACGCGTTGAAAAATACCAAAAACCCCTCATTGTGGCCGCGGTAAGCGACCCCTCCCGATCAGGAGCCATAGCCCAATTGATTGCCAAGGGCATATACCCCTATCGAACTCCCGAAGACGGGGCCAAGGTCCTTGCTTATTTAGTCCAATATGCCGACTACCTGGCCCAGCAGGGGAGATAAGGCAACACCTAGGGGACAATATCTATTCCTTTCAGCCGGGATACAATTCCTGGGAATGGGTATCTATCACAATCAAACAAGATAGCTGAGAAAGTTTCATTTGTGCGCGAACCCAAGAAGAAATCCCCTAAATAATACTCTAAGAACCTCAACCTGTTCATTCATTGAAAAGAAGAACTATCTGCTATGGAAGAAAAATTTTTTTTTAAATTATTACTCATAATTTGTCACAAAAAAATGCTTGACATCATAGTCATAATAAAGTAAATAAACTACGCCTTAAAAAATGAACATTCATTCATTAATGAAGGGATTGAATCATAAAAAGTTTAGTTAAGCGAGGAAACATCCTGCAAGCGGCCCTGGAACTCATTACCAAACAGGGTTTTCATGGCGCCCCGATGGCCGATATCGCCAAAAAGGCAGGCGTGGCCGCCGGAACGATCTACCGCTTCTTCGAGAGCAAGGACGTCCTAATCACCGAATTGCATCGGGAATTAACAGACAAAATAAAAGTGGTTCTCCAGGAAGGCTATCCTTCCGGAAAGCCTCTTCGGGAAAAATTCCTCTACCTATTCAGGGAACTTCTCCAGTATTTTATAACGAATCCCGTTCACTTCCGTTACTTAGAGCAGTACTTCAACTCTCCCTACGGCATCTCCTTACGCAGAGATAGGCTTATTAGCGAGTCCAGTAACCAGGATATCATGATGGATATTTTTAACCAGGGGATCGAGCAGCAGATTCTCAAAGAGTTACCCAAGGCGGTGCTGGTTTCCCTGGCCTTCGGTCCCCTGACTTTTCTGGTACGTGAACAATCCCTCGGTTTTGTCAACTTTGACGAAACTCTGATTAAGCAGACCGCGGAAGCCTGTTGGGACACCATCAAAAGGTGACCCCGGCTATTTTATGGAGGAAGACGGGTTTATTTCTAATATAAAGAATATTCTCTCATTCATTTGTGTTTCGAATTTATTCTTAAATTGTTTACTCATGAGCAAAACACCATCATCCAGCCGTGATCGATGATGGGTCGGTAAATTTTATATGACAGAGGTGTCGCATGCATATTTATGACAGGGCTAAACTAGTTGCCGCCGGGGGGGTTCTCGCCGGACTTTTGATCCTGGGCGGTTGCGGGCAAAAAACCGTCACCGGCGGACCGCCGATAGGCCGAACTCCCGAAGTTGCCGTAGTGACGATGCAACCGCAGCGGTTGGTAATAACGACCGAATTGGCCGGGCGGACGTCCCCCAATCTGGTGGCTGAAGTGCGTCCCCAGGTAGGCGGTATCATTCAGAAACGCCTGTTTGTGGAAGGCTCTGATGTCAAGGCCGGCCAGGTGCTCTACCAAATCGATCCGGCTCCCTATCAGGCGGTGCTGGACAATGCCAAGGCCGCCCTGAGCCGGTCGGAGGCCAATCTGCCGGCGATCCGGTTGAAGACGGACCGCCTGCGGGAATTGCTGCCCGATAAAGCAGTCAGCCAGCAGGACTATGACGATGCGGCTGCGGCAATGAAACAGACGGAAGCTGACATCCAGTATTGGAAGGCCATGGTTGAGACGGCCCGTATCAATCTGAAATACACCTCCGTCAATGCCCCGATCTCCGGCCGGATCGGAAGATCCATTGTAACGGAGGGCGCCCTGGTAATGTCCAACCAACCCACAGCCCTGTCTACCATTCAGCGACTGGATCCCATGTATGTGGATGTGCCCCAATCCACGACCGAACTGCTGCGATTCCGACGACACCTGGAGGAAGGCCGCCTCAGTCGCAACGGGCAGATCCGGAACAAGGTACGTCTCCTCCTGGAAGACGGGACTAAATATCCCCTGGAAGGGGCGCTTCAATTCCGCGACGTCACGGTAGATCCGACGACCGGATCGGTCATTCTGCGGATTGTCTTTCCTAATCCGAAGGACGTTCTGCTGCCGGGTATGTTCGTCCGGGCAGTCGTGGAAGAGGGTCTTAATCCGAAGGCCCTCCTGATTCCTCAACAGGGGGTTTCACGCAACCCCAAGGGAGATCCCCTGGCTTTGATCGTGGATGCCGAGGGAAAGGTCCAACAACGGACGCTGACACTCGATCGGGCCGTCGGCGATGCCTGGCTGGTTTCATCCGGTCTGGCGCCCGGTGATCGGGTGATCGTGGAGGGGAGTCAGAAGGTGAGACCCGGTGCACCCGTGAAGGCTGTTCCTTTTGAAACCGGTAACGAAAATAAAAACGGGGAACAAAAGTCTGCGGCACCGCCGGCAAAATCGAACTGAGGGAGGGGCCTGATGTTATCAAAATTTTTCCTGGATCGGCCAGTCTTTGCCTGGGTCATCGCCATCATCATCATGCTGGGGGGCGGTCTGGCCATTTATAATCTCCCTATATCGCAGTATCCGCCCATTGCACCCCCGTCGATCTATATTGCCTCCAACTACCCCGGTGGTTCGGCAGAGACCGTGGAAAACAGCGTTACCCAGGTCATCGAGCAGAAGATGACCGGTCTCGACAAAATGATCTATCTTTCCGCTACCAGCGATTCGGCCGGCAACTCCCGCATCGAGTTGACTTTTGCTCCGGGGACCGACCCGGATCTGGCCTGGGCCAAAGTACAGAACAAGCTCCAGCTGGCCATGGCCAGCCTGCCTCAAGTCGTCCAACTGAGGGGTATCACGGTCGGCAAGGCCACCAGAAATTACCTGATGATGATAGGCCTGATATCGGAAGACGGCAGCATGGACGGCATCGACCTGAGGGATTATGCCCAGTCCAATCTGGAGAAGGTCTTGTCCCGGGTGCCGGGGGTTGGCGAGGTGGAAATGTTCGGGTCCCAGTATGCCATGCGTATCTGGCTGAACCCCGACAGGCTGGTTGATTACCAGTTGACAATGGATGATGTTATTGGTGCCCTCAAGTCTTATAATGTCGAAATCTCCGCCGGCCAGTTCGGCGGGGCTCCGGCGGTAAAAGGTCAACGGCTGAATACTTCGATTGTCGTCCAGAGCCTGCTCAAAACCCCGGCTGAGTTTGCCTCCATTCCCCTCCGGGTCAATCCGGACGGCTCCATTGTGCGCATCAAGGACGTGGGACGAACGGAACTGGGAACGGACGCTTATAATGTCGACGTCCTTTTCAATGGAAAGCCCGCCGCCGGTATGGCCATCCGGCAGATGGCCGGCGCCAATGCCCTGGATACGGCCGATGCGGTTAAAGCCAGACTGAAAGATATGAGCCGCTACTTCCCTCCGGGAATGAAGGCCGTCTATCCCTTCGACACCACCCCTTTTATCAGGGTAGCCATTTATGAGGTGGTCAAGACCTTATTGGAAGCCATTCTGCTGGTTTTCCTGGTCATGTGGCTTTTTATGGGGAACATCCGAGCCACCCTGATCCCGACTATCGCCGTGCCGGTGGTCCTTCTGGGGACCTTCGCGGTGATGGGCTTATTCGGGTTCTCCATCAATATGCTGACCATGTTCGCCATGGTGCTGTCCATAGGTCTTCTGGTGGACGATGCCATCGTGGTGGTGGAAAATGTGGAGCGGATCATGAGCGAGGAAGGGCTCCCTCCCAAGGCGGCCACCCGGAAATCGATGTTGCAGATTACCAGCGCCCTGATCGGCATCGGCCTGGTGCTCTCGGCCGTCTTCGGCCCCATGGCCTTCTTCGGCGGCTCTACGGGCGTCATCTATCGCCAGTTTTCCGTAACCCTTATGGCCGCCATGCTCCTGTCCGTGGTGGTGGCCTTGATCCTGACACCGGTCCTGTGCGCCTCCCTTCTCAAACCGGTAAAGGCCGGACATGAACCGGCGGAGAATGCCATTTCCTTCCTCCGCCCTTTCTTTTCCTGGTTTGACCGCTTCTTTTTCCGGACCAGGGACCGGTTTGTTAGAACGGTCGAGCGCTCCCAGTCGAGGAAGCTGCGCTATATTATCGTTTATGTCGTGATCGTGGCGGCGGTGGGGGTCCTCTTTTTTCGGATGCCAACCGGTTATCTTCCTGATGAAGACCAGGGGTCCATGATGTCCCAGGTCATCCTGCCGACAGGCTCAACACTTGAGCAGACCAATGTAGTCTTAGAAAAGATGCGGAGTTATTTCATGGAAAGCGAAAAGGAGGCCGTCAAATCCTGTATGACGATTTCCGGCTCCGGCTTTTCCGGAACGGCCCAGAATAATGGCATGATATTTGTCATGCTCAAAGACTGGGAACTCCGCAACCGGGCCGATCTCAGGGTCAAGGCCGTGGCCGAACGGGCCACGAAGGCCTTTTCTCGCTTTCGCAACAGTATGGCCTTCGCCTTTCCGCCGCCTCCGGTAGTCGAGCTGGGTACCGCCACGGGGTTTGACTTCCAGTTGCTGGACCGGGGAGGACTCGGGCATGGCAAGCTGATGGCCGCCCGCAACCAGCTTCTCGGCCTGGCTTCAAGGGATCCGCGTCTCACCAAGGTCAGACCCAATGGCCTGGAAGATGTGCCCGAATACCGGGTTGATGTGGATTGGGACAAGGCCGGCGCCCTGGGGGTCCCCATAGACTCGATCCATGACACCATCGTCGCGGCCTTCGGGAGCGCCTACGTGAATGACTTTATTCAGGGGGGCCGGATCAAGCGTGTTTTTGTTCAGGCGGACGCACCCTACCGGATGTTGCCCAAGGATATTGATAATCTTTACGTACGAAATAATACGGGGAAGATGGTGCCTTTTTCATCCTTTGCTTCAGGCCACTGGACATCGGGTTCCCCCCGGCTGGAGCGTTTTAACGGCTTTCCCTCCATGAACATTCAAGGCGAGGCGCCGGCGCGGAGAAGTACCGGTGAAGCCATGCAGGCCATGGAAGAGATCGTGACCAAGCTGCCCAAGGGCATCGGTTTTGAATGGACCGGCCTGTCCTATCAGGAGAAAATGTCCAGTTCTCAGGGGCCCCTGCTCTATGCCTTTTCCATCATCGTCATTTTCCTCTGCCTGGCCGCGCTTTATGAAAGCTGGACGATCCCGATCTCGATCATGCTGGTTTTGCCCCTGGGGGTTATCGGGGCGGCATTGGCCACCTGGTCCCGGGGGATGTACAATGGCGTCTACTTCCAGATCGGATTTCTCACCACCCTCGGTCTGACGACCAAGAACGCCATTCTGGTCGTTCAGTTTGCCAAGGAACAGATGGCCCGGGGGGCCGGGCTGATCGAGGCCACAGTGGAGGCGGCGAAATTACGGTTTCGTCCCATCATCATGACCTCTTTGGCCTTTTTCTTTGGGGTCTTGCCTTTGGCCATTGCCACAGGCGCGGGCGCCGGGGCCATGAAGGCCATAGGTACCGCGGTGGCCGGCGGGATGCTTACGGCGACAGTCATTGCCATTTTCTTCATTCCGCTCTTCTTTGTCCTCATCTCCCGCATATTCAAGAGAAAACAACCCTCCCGGGAACTTGACAACGGCCTCAATTCCACCCCTTCACCGGAGGACCAACCCGATACCATGAATTCTCCAGAGGAATAATGTTATGACAGGAAAGAAAATATTCATTACCCTGGCCGCCCTTTCTCTGGCGGCCTGTACCATGACCCCGAAATATACCCGGCCAACGGCGCCTGTTCCCAAAAACTGGCCGACCGGTGCGGCCTACCAGGAAACACAGCCGGGCGAGTCGGCGCCAAAAGTATCGGAGTTGCCCTGGCGGGAATTCTTCACCGACGAACGACTGCAAAAAATTATCGAGACGGCCTTGAACAACAACGGCGATCTGCGGCTGGCGGCTTTGAATGTCGAGAGAGCAGCGGCCCTTTACGGCATTCAGCGGGCCGAACTTCTTCCGTCGGTCTATGGGACCATCAGCGGGAGTAGAACCCATGAGCCCATCTCTATTTTCGGGAGTCTTGCCGGAAATCTCGGGGGATCGATCACGATTGAACAATACGATGTCAATCTGGGTATTCTCTCCTGGGAGATTGATTTCTTCGGCCGTATCCGCAGCCTGAAGGATCAGGCGCTGGAGGAGTACCTGGCCACGGATCAGATCCGCCGAGGCGCACAGACCATGCTGGTGTCGGCGGTGGCGGTCGCCTATCTTAGCCGGGCCGCGGACCAGGAAAACCTCAAGCTGGTGACCTCCACCCTGGAGACGCAAGAAACCTACTACCAGTTGATCCAAAAACGTTATAAGGTCGGTCTCGTCTCCGAGTTGGACCTGCGAAGAGCCCAAAGCCAGGTGGAGACGGCCAGGGGTGATGTGGCCCGCTATAGGCAAATGGTGGCGCTGGATGAAAATGCCTTGAACCTTCTGGTCGGGTCTCCGGTGCCGGTCAATCTCTTGCCAGCCGATCTGGACAGCGTCGGCCCACCCAAAGAGATTTCGCCCGGGGTTTCCTCCGAGGTGCTCCTGAGCCGGCCTGACATTCTGGCGGCAGAGCATCAACTCAAGGCGGCCTACGCCAACATCGGCGCAGCTCGGGCGGCGCTATTTCCCCGCATTTCCCTGACCGCCGTTGCCGGGACCGCCAGCAGCGATCTCTCCGGCCTGTTCAAGAGCGGCTCCGATGCCTGGACCTATTCAGGGCAGATTTTGGCGCCGATTTTTGACGCCCGTATCTGGCCGGCGTTGCGAGTAACCAAAGTGCAAAAAGAAATCGCCGTGACCCAATATCTGAAGACTATACAGACCGCCTTCAGGGAAGTGGCTGATGCCCTGGCTGTTCGGGGCACGGTAAACCAACAGATCACTGCCCAGCAATCCCTGGTCGACGCTGTTACCGAAACCTACCGCCTCTCCCAGGCGCGCTATACCAAGGGCATCGACAGCTACCTGGGCGTCCTCGATGCCCAACGTTCCCTCTATGGGGCGCAACAGGGACTGATTGGGCTCCGCCTGGCCCGTCTGGTCAATCGGGTGACGCTCTATAAGGTTCTGGACTCGGGGAGTAATTGAGAGAAACCGGTTACGGCCTTGGATGTGATTAATAAATGCTCAAACTGATGTCGAGGTTATTTATCAATACTGGGTAAAGAATATTTCCGATGTTGAACGAGGACATTTTCCCATTGTCTCCCACCTATGTCGGGCAAGGAAGACGAATTTAAGCCCGGATGTTTAAAAGGGCAGGGATGGATTTTGGCCATCCCTGCCAAGGGAATTATTTTATTCTTCCTTATTTCTTGGTGTAGTCGTACCACCCTTTTCCGGTTTTCTGCCCAAAATTTCCCTTGACGTATTTTTCGGTTACGCTCGGGAAGGGAAGGTCGGCCGGATTTCCGCTTTTCTTGAAGCGCTCGGTAGCCATGATATAAGCGAGGTCGATGCCGGTCAGATCCATAAGCCGGAAGGGCCCCATGGGATGGCCGGCCCCATAGACGCAGGCCTTGTCAATATCTTCCGCCGTGGCAATGCCCATCTCCAGCATCCACAAGGCCTCATGACTGATTACACCGAAAATTCGGTTCAATAAAAACCCATCGACTTCCTTTTTAATCAAGACAGGGACTTTTTCCAATTTTGTAGAAAGGTCCATGGTAATCTGGGCGGTGTCATCGGAGACATGAGGCCCTTTGACGACCTCGACCAGTTTCATCACCAGGGCCGGATTGAAAAAATGCATATTCACGACTTTATCGGGCCTTTTGGTGGCATCGGCAATTCGGGAACTGACGATGGCTGAACTGTTCGTGGCCAAGATGGCCTTAGGTGGCGTAAAACGATCGAGATCGGCAAAGACCTTCCTTTTGATATCAAGCACTTCTATAGCGGCTTCGATGACATAATCGGCGTCTTTAGCCGCCGCTTCCAGACTGGGGGTAAAGGAAATATTTTTCCGGGCGGCCTCAGCCTGCTCTTTGGTCAATCTCCCTTTCTCTACTCGTCCGGGCAGATAGGTATTTACAAAGCTTTCCGCCTTTTTCAATGCTTCGGGCACCACATCGGTACAGGTGGTCTTGTACCCATAAATGGCGCAAAGAAGGGAAATCTGATGGCCCATATTGCCGGCCCCTACAACACATACATTTTTAATGTCGTTAACGTTCATAATTTTTCTCCTTTTCTAAGATGGTAGAATGTAGATAGTGAATGGGTCAGTTTCATTATAATAGTATAGTCTTTTTAAATTATCTTTACAATTTCTTTTAATGCAGTCAATCCCAGGAAACCCGCAATCCAGATAAAAAATATCGGATCAAGATCAATTCCGGAAGGATTTGATTGTAAAGGCACCGTTGATACAATACAATAGCAAACGTTTAAAAACGGTCAACCCCTTGGGAGAGCTATCCAGTAATAAAATTTTGCATCATTGGAAGAGGCCGGTTTTAACTCGGCCTTCAAAAAAAATTTAACCCTTAAGATTATTTTGGAGCCATTGTCTTGGAAACTTATTATACCGATCTGCTTTGCATTGGGGCGGGGTTGGCCGGTGAACGGGTCGCGGTGGAGGCGGCCTCTCAAGGCTTTAAGAGCCTTTGCCTGAGTCTCGTGCCCCCCCGGCAATCCCACTCATCGGCCGCCCAGGGCGGCATGCAGGCCGCCCTGGGGAATTGCGCCATGGGCGCAGGCGATTGTCCGGATATTCATTTTGCAGATACCGTCAAGGGATCGGACTGGGGATGCGATCAGGAAGTGGCCCGTCTCTATACCGAGCAGGCGCCGATTGCCGTCCGTGAAATGGCCTTTTGGGGGGTGCCCTGGAACAGGGTCGTGGCAGGAAAAAGCACCTATTATAAAGGCGGAAAGGAATATGAAAAGATTGAGCCTAAAGAAAATGAGGGATTGATAACGGGTCGGGAATTCGGTGGCATATCCAAATGGCGGGGTTGTTATACCTCCGACGGGACCGGTCACACCCTTCTTTATACCATGGATAACGTTTGCGTACAAATGGGCGTACCGGTTCACGACCGGGTTGAAGCCATCGCCCTGATTCATGATGGGGTGAATTGTTTGGGCGTAGTGGCCCGCTGTTTAAAAACAGGCAGACTCCGCGTCTACTTAGCCAAAGCCACGGTGATCGCCACCGGAGGGTACGGCCGCCTTTACCGGGAGACGACCAATGCCGTCATCAATGAGGGCAACGGGGCCATCATTGCCCTGAATACCGGTATCGTTCCCCTGGGAAATATGGAGGCCGTCCAATTTCATCCCACCGGTATTGTGCCGCCCAACATATTGGTTACTGAAAGTTGTCGCGGGGATGGGGGGACTTTAAAGGATGTCAATGAAGATCGGTTTATGCCCGCCTATGAGCCGGTCAAACAGGAACTGGCCTCCAGGGATGTGGTTTCCCGCTGGATGACGCATCATATCCGTCAAGGCCTGGGGGTGAAGAGCCCTTACGGAGATTATTTGTGGCTGGACATCCGTCATTTGGGCCGGGCCCATATCAATTCCCATCTCCGGGAGGTGGAGGAAATCTGCAAAAAATTTTTAGGTATCGATCCGGCCGAAAAAATGATACCGGTGCGGCCGGCCCAACATTATAGTATGGGCGGCATCCGGGTGAATAAGTTCGGAGAGGCCTATGGACTGAGCGGTCTTTTCGTGGCCGGAGAAGCGGCCTGCTGGGATCTGCATGGCTTTAACCGCCTGGCCGGAAATTCCCTGGGTGAGACGATAGTTACCGGAAGGATTGTAGGTAAGAAAGTGGTTGAGTTTCTTTCAGGCCGGGAGGTCCATTTCAACACCCAGGTGGTCAAGGCCGCCTATCAAAAAGAGGAAGAGACCATTGAAAAGATTATTCGTGGCGGAAAGGGCCGGGAAAAAGTTTTTGAATTGAGAAAGATCCTGCAGGATGAGCTCATGGATCGGGTGTCCATCTTCCGGAACGGGAAGGACCTCCAAAGGGCGGTGGACAAATTACAGGAACTTTTGGATCGGTCCGACCGCATCGGACTCCATTCGGCCGGCTGGGGGGTCAATCCGGAATTGACTTTGGCCATCCGATTTAAAGGGATGGTCCGTTTGGCCCTCTGTGTGGCCTATGGGGCCTTGATGCGCGCGGAAAGCCGGGGTTGTCATGCCCGGGAAGATTATCCCGAAAGAAATGACCGGGATTGGCTGAAACGAACGCTGGCCACCTGGCAGGAGGGTCAAAGCCTTCCCCTTTTGACTTATGAACCCAACTCAAAGGTCTGGGAGCTGCCTCCGGGTGATCGGGGCTACGGCTCCACAAAAATCATTTGCTCCGAGGATGCCTCGGTCTGCGGAACAGTGGAACAGACCCAATTGGATTATGAGGAATAAAGAATGGGAAGAGAATTAACCTTTCATATCTTTCGTTATAATCCGAAAAATTCCCAGTCCCGGCCCCATCTCCAGACTTTCCCGCTCGAAGAAACGGAAGGGATGACCCTGTTTATCGTACTAAACCGGATTCAAGAAGAGCAGGATCCCACCCTGCAGTTTGATTTCTGCTGCCGGGCCGGAATGTGCGGGTCCTGTGCTATATTAATCAACGGCCGGCCGGATCTGGCCTGCCATACCAAGACCATGGACCTTCCGCCGGAGATTACCCTGTTGCCCCTGCCGGTCTTTGATTTGGTGGGGGACCTGTCCGTGGACAAAGGCCAATGGTTTCGAAAGATGAATGAAAGGGTGGAATCCTGGGTCCATACCGATAAAACTTTCGATCCTGGGGCCCTGGAAGAACGCATGGATAACCGGACCGCCGTTGAAATCTATGAGTTGGAAAGGTGCATTGAGTGCGGGTGCTGCATTGCTGCCTGTGGAACGGCCAATATGCGTCCTGATTTTTTGGGAGCGGCAGCCCTTAACCGGATCGCCCGTTTTATGGTCGATCCCCGGGATCAAAGGAAGGACCAGGATTATTTCGAGGTGGTGGGTTGCGATGAGGGGATCTTCGGCTGCATGGGTCTACTGGGTTGTGAAGATGTTTGCCCCAAGAGCCTGCCTCTTCAGGATCAATTAGGCACGATGCGCCGGAAGATGGGCTGGAGCGCGGTAAAAAGGTTGTTTGTGGCTAGATAGCGTTTATCCTATGAATTTAGGTCTTTGAAAAAATAGTCCAATCCATAATTTTTTTTTGCCAGGGACAAGCCAGACAAAAACAGAGGAAGAATAGGCACTGATTGACAAACCGACAATCAATGCCCCTCGTTTTTCCCCTGCGAAAGTCCGCAGGGAGATGGATTTTAAGAAAACCTATAAAGAGCAATTACCGTATCGGAATCACCGATAGAATAATGATTAAAAAACCGGAGGGGCGGATGAACCAGATCGATAAGAACGAAGAAAAAATTGTCCGCAGTATCTGCAGCAGCCACTGCGGGGGTACCTGCGAAATGAAAGTGCACGTAAAAGGGAACCGAATTGTTCGCATCGAACCCGAGGATGGGGAAGATAAACCTCGCATGTGCGCCCGAGGTCACGCCTATCGCCAGCGGGTTTATGCCCCGGATCGGCTTCTATACCCTCTTAAACGAAGAGGACCGAGAGGGGCTGGTGAGTTTGCCAGGATTTCCTGGGACGAGGCCCTGGATACCGTGGCCGGTGAAATGAAACGAATCAAAGCCGCCTGCGGTAATGCGGCCATCCTTCACTTTTGTTCCATGTGCGATCCCCACACCCTGCATCATGTGGGCGCTTTTCATCGACTGCTTTGTCAGTTCGGAGGCTACACCGCCCCTTGGGGGTTTATCTCCCATGAAGGCGCCAGCTTTTCCTCCGGGGTGACTTACGGAATGCGGCGCCGATTCACTCAGACCGAACATAGGCCTGATGAATATCTTAACTCACGGCTGATCATCATGTGGGGCTGGAATCCGGTGAC
Organism: uncultured delta proteobacterium; assembly: GCA_963790475.1. GTDB lineage: Bacteria > Desulfobacterota > RBG-13-43-22 > RBG-13-43-22 > RBG-13-43-22 > RBG-13-43-22. The sequence continues at coordinate 341,983 of CAWBOS010000010.1, forward strand.
CACCGAGCAGGGGACCAACGTTCCCCTGTATCTGGCCCGGGCCAAAGAAGGAGGAACCCGGTTTATCTGTGTCGATCCCCGATATACCGACTCCGCGGCCGTTTATGCCGATCAGTGGATTCCGATTCGGCCGGGCACGGACGCCGCCGTTCTGATCGCCATGGCTTATATCATCATTAAGGATAATCTGTTGGACCAAAATTTCATCGAAACGTTCGTCATAGGGTTCGACCAATACAAAGATTATGTATTGGGCCTTAAGGACGGCTTGGCCAAAACCCCGGAATGGGCCGAGAAGATCAGTGCCGTTCCGGCTACGACGATTACCGACCTGGCCCGGGCCTATGCCACTACTAAACCCGCGGCCCTGGTCACCAGTATCGGCCCGGGCCGGACGGCTTATGGGGAGCAGTACCACCGGGCCGCAGCCGCCCTGGAGGTCATAACCGGGAATTGGCAGTTGGAGAACTGGCAACCGCCTCCATTCCGAGGTCCTAAGTATAATCCCCAGTTCTCCAGCCCGCCCAACCCGGTGGAGGCCGGGGCGCCTCCCCGCCGGAACGCCCTGCCTTACCGCGGGGCCAGTGTCAATTCCAGTGCCCGGGTCAATGTCAGCCTCTTTGCCGATGCCATTCTTAAAGGGAAGGCCGGTGGATACCCCGCCGATTACAAAATGGTCTGGCTGTCGAATACCAATTACCTTAATCAACTGGCCGAGGTCAACAAAACCGCCAGGGCCTTTCGGCAACTGGAGTTCATCCTGGTTACCGAACAGTTTATGACTCCCTCAGCCCGGTTCGCCGATATTGTCCTGCCTGTCTGTACCTTCCTGGAGCGCAATGACATCCTGGCGCCAAGGGGAGGCGGCGTTTATGGCCTTCTCAACCAGGTGATAGAACCCCTGGGGGAATCAAGGTCCCAGCTTCAAATTTGTCAGGCCCTGGCCCTGAAACTCGGTATTACCGACTATATCGAAAAGTCGGATGAGGAACTGGTGAAGGAGATTGTAAGCAAAATATCGGAAGAGGTGGAGTTGCCGGCCCTTGAATCCCTTAGACATCAGGGCATCTACAGGGCAGGGTCAACTAAATCGGAAGGGACCGGTCCACAGGAAAAAGCACCGGCCCCATTGTTCCGCACCCCATCGGGAAAGATCGAAATCCTCTCGGAAATAGCGGCCAGGATAAACGATCCTTTGATACCTCCCCTTCCTGCCTATATAGAGACCTGGGAGAGTCTGAACGATCCTTTGATCAAAAAATATCCCCTGCAGCTCATTACACCGCATTTCAAAAGACGGGCCCACAGCCAGTTTGAAAATCTGCCCTGGCTCCGTGAGCTCCAAGCCCAGGCCGTTACGATCAATACCGTCGATGCCGAATCCCGAGGGATCCGTCAGGGCGATATGGTTCGGGTGTTTAACGACCGGGGAGAAGTCAGAATTCCCGCCAGGGTGACTGAAAGGATTATGCCCAGTGTAGCCGCCCTTCCTCAGGGGGCCTGGTATAATCCCGATGGGAAGGGAATTGACTACGGCGGATGTGCCAATGTACTCACCAGGAACCGGATTTCCCCGGGTGGCTCCTTCACTCCGCATACGGCCCTGGTGCAGATAGAAAAGGTAGGGTGATCGCTATGCAATATGGAATTTATATCGATGAAAATCGCTGTATGGGTTGTTTTGCCTGTGTGGTGGCCTGCAAAGACTGGCATGATGTTCCTGCCGGAACGGCCAGTTGGCTGAGGGTGAAAACCGTGGAAAAAGGCAGGTATCCCAGTCTCTTTGTCGCCTTTTTCCCCGTTACCTGCAACCATTGCATCCATCCGGCTTGCATTCCGGTCTGCCCGGTGGAGGCCATCAGCAAACGGGAGGAGGACGGTATTGTTATCGTGGACCGGGAGGCCTGCCTGGGGAAGGACCAATGCGGACAGTGTCTGGAAGCTTGTCCTTATGATGCTCCCCAGTTTGGAGAAGACGCCGATGCCCGAATGCAAAAGTGCGACTTTTGTCTGGACCGATTGGCCAGCGGAGAAAAACCGATCTGTGTGGTCAGTTGTCCTATGGAGGCCATAGAAATAGGGCCTCTGGATGAATTACGGGAAAAATATGGAGACCTTCGGGAGACCGAAGGGTTCACATACCTGGAAGAACTGGAACCGGCGGTAATCTTCAAACCCAAGATAGACCCCGAAAATCTTGCCCTCCGGAAGGTCGATACCGTGCCCGGGAATTGATTGAGCAAAAGACTATGAATCGGACAAGGAGAGAAAATAAGTTGATTTGGAATCAACGTTAAGTTCAGAGAGTAAGGAATGTTTACCTATAGGATGGGACCCTAAGATAAAATGGATGGCCAAGCGATTGGTGATAACAATCCGGCGTCAGGCCGGACATTGAAAACCGGATAGGAGGAGAAAAATGGAAAAATTGTCCTTTGAATTCGTGAATCCGGGGGATGTCCTTCCCCCATTCATCCGATCCGTCAGTCAGGAAACCTTTTGGAAATACGCCGTAGCCTCTTTCGATTATAACCCTGTCCACAATGATCCTGAATGGGTCAAAACGGCCCAACCCTTTAAAATACCTTTTACGGTGGGACATGGTATGATGACTATGTCTTTTATGACCTCTCTGGTTACCAACTGGGCCTTGCCCTCCATGCTTCAGATTCGAAAGATTGTTTCAAAATTTACCCGGCCGGTTGAACAGGGATGGAAAATTATCTGCACTGGAGTTGTTTCGGAAAAGCACTTTATCTCCAAAGGTAAAAACTATGTGGTGGTGGATGTCAAAGCTGAAAACCGGCAGGGAGACTTGCTGGCCCTCAGTGAAATCGAAGTGGTCTTTCCCGATTGAGGCCGGGAGTTTTATCGATTGGATCAATATCGAGATTCAAAGAAAGGAGAATGAACCATGAGTCATGCCGACTTAGCCAAATATTTCAAAACAGAAAAGCAGCTCAAATTCAGCACCGATTTTTTTACCGATGCCGAGAAGTATGAAGTTTGGGATGAAATTGATTTTTCCGATCTACAAGAAGTTGAAGGTGAAAACACCTTTGAAATAAAGGCCGAAGACATCACCTTTTACGCCGAAGGAGGCCTTGATGACAACCCGTTGATGAATGACGAGGAATATGCCAAGAAATCACCTTACGGCGGGCTGGTGGCCCACCCGATTTTTATAACCTCCATCTGTTTTTGGTGTGTAGGCGTCGAGGGGAAGGGGAATTGGATCAGAACGCCCGGGGCGAGAAACCCTGGTCAGGTTTTGGAAATCTATGAATATTTCAAAGTCGGAGAGACCATCCATGTAAAAATGAAGCCTCATGACCGCTATATCAAACGGGGTAAATGTTATCTCCAGTATCAAATGAACGCCTATAACCAGGACAATGTCTTGAAGTGCAGAATGTATGCCACCCTGATCCTACCTCGGACACGACAGGATATAAGGAAATTTCTTAAAGGCGTCCGCGGACTGAGTGATTAGCTAAGAAACCGATTTGAACTTGGTGCCAGGATGCAGCTGTTCCGACAAGACCCGATTTTTTTAAAAGCAGATGGGGTTTTTGGACTAGATCTGTTCAAAAAGAAAGGGAATGATATGAAACACTGGGAACACCGTCCGGAAAAGTCCTGGAAAGAGTTTACTATAAACCAACCCTATGCCAAGGGGCTGGAAAGGCTCCGGGAGGAGGTGCTGGCAAAAACCGATTTCGATCCGGCAACCCTCTGGCGGGCCACCGATGAAGAAGGACAGGCCTGGGAAAGGTACACCGCCCAATTGGAAGCAAAGGCTCTGCGGATCGCCGTCGACGGCAAAAAGGAAAAATAGGGGCGAGCTTGTCGTGGAAAAAACCGGTAATCTTAATACACCGGCAGTGCGTTATCTTGGGGCAAAGAAAATTCATTTCAAGTCTCATCTTTACCCCTATGAAGAACATGGCGGTACTCGCCATGCGGCTGAGGTGCTTAAGATTCCCGAGCATGCCGTTATCAAGACATTGGTCATGGAGTCGGAGGCCGGCCGACCCTTTATCGTTTTGGAACATGGAGATTATCAGGTCTCTACTAAACAGCTAGCCCGAATCCTGGGGGTAAAACGGATCACCCCCTGTGTCGAGGAGAAGGCCCAAAAACACACCGGATATCAAGTCGGGGGGATAAGCCCTTTCGGAACAAGAAAAAGCATGGCGATCTATGTTGAAAAAAGTATCCTTAGCCTTGATACCTTGTATATTAACGGAGGGAAACGAGGGTTTTTGATGGAGATAACCCCTGATGATCTGGTGCAGGCCTTGAAGGTGGAAGAGGTTGAAGCGAAGTTTAAACAATAAAAAAATCAAAAAGTACGCTCCAGACTATGAGCGAAGGATTACAAGAAGCGCAAAATATGATCAGCCTGATATCTCGTGGATCAAAATTTAAAACGATCGCTTGTTTCACTCTGATGGCCTTTTCTCTGCTGACCATGACTTCTTGCGTTCACTTTAAGGTAAATCAGGTCGCCATCAAATCCAATGCGGAACAACCATCCATTTCAATGAAGGCTTATCTGAAAGCACCCGAAGAGGGACAGGAGGACGCCGTTTACGAAGGAGTGGGGACGAGTCTCTTTTTTCAGCAGGAAAATGGCACTTTTTCCCTGGTGGCTTCTTCCCGGAAGGGAAGTTGGGTTCTAAGAAACTCTCCGGCAGGAAACTACCGGATTGCGATTGACCGGACTGTGGTGATCGATGGGGAGGCAGAAACTCTCGAAGGGTCTCTGACGAAGAACTTCACTTTAAAGCCTGGAGAGCGAGCAGAAATCACCCTTGTTCTGAAAAAGGTTCCGGTCGGTGTGATTGTGCTGATGTCTGTGCTCATTGTCGGATTGATTATCCTGATAATCTTAGCCAGAGACAACAGATTACCGAAACTGAGAGACTTCCCTCACCCCCCGATCCCGCACTCGCTCGGCGTACCCCACCCCAGGGCTTTATTAATACCGCTGGTAATCTTCTCCCCGCCGGGGCGACTATTCCCGGGACCTACCCCGATTTTCATCGACGGTGGTTTCTACTATGATCAAGGCTCCTCTTTGAACTGGGAATCCTCAATTGAAACAACCCCCCATTATGGGCAGCTCCAGGAGTATCCGGCATCATCTATACCGCAGTTACAGGCTGAAAAGCTCTTTGTTTATCCCCGTAAAGGTCAAAGCGAAGAGCAACAGGCCAAAGATCGTTACGAGTGTCACACATGGGTAGTAGGCCAGATAGGTTGGGACCCGACTCGGCCGACAGGAGTTGTGCCTGAATCTCAGATAAACCAGAAGCGTGCGGACTATAAACGGGCGATGGGCGCCTGCCTCGATGCCCATGACTATACCGTGAAGTAGCCACACACCATCATCTATATCCACAAACCCCGACGAAGAATAGGCGCCAAACTAATTTGGTGGTTATTTCCTGTAACCCGCAAATCTCTATAATAGGAAAAATTGAAGAGTACAAACCGATATTCGTTGATTGCGTAATTTATCAACATTGACCCATAAGCACGAACAAAATGATCAGGTGACAGTAGATTGAGGTAAATAAATTGCCCGGAGATCCGTCTTTCCCCTTGACATTTCTTACCATGGCTTCCCCCAAAAATCTCAATTATCCCAATTATCCCAATTGTTTTTGGTTATTCCTCGCAATTAATTAAAAGAATTAGACTTTTTTTCTCAGCAGTGCCATAAACTTACACCTTCTATGAATTATTGAGCAAAAATTCCAACTTAATCTCAACCTATCTGGAACGGGATATGAAGTGGGAACCTCAGAAAGTACCGATATGAAGCCTCCAGAGAGGGAATTAAATCTTTCTGGAGGCTTTTTTGAATCATTTAGTCTTGAAGCTTGGAAGAAATACTTTTTGATTTAATTTCTTAAACTAAAAGAAGGGGTTATAAAATGAAAAAACTATCAATTGTCGAAGTTGTCGCAGTAATTTTTGTTTTTTGCAGTCTCTTAATAATGGGAGGACAGGCGGTAGCAGCGCCTGATCGTTTGAATTGGGGAAGTCAAGTAAATGCATCACAGTGCGGGTCCCCGCCAAATAATCTCGTCATTAACGTTAACCAGCATATAACAGGGGATATTGATTCGGGTTGTGCTGGCAACTATTGGGCATACGATGAATACAATAAACATGTACAAGTTTGGCAGATAGGAGATGGCTCCTTCTGCGTTGACGTCCGTTATGTGGGTTCATTTACAACAGTCGCTGGGCAAAGCCCTGGAACCGGGTGTGGAGGCAGCGCAGCAATATTAACATCAGGTATTGAAGGGACTTATGAAGGTGGGTACACAGCCAATGTTATAGGGACCCTTAGAGTTGCTCCTTCAAAGAAAACAAAGGGGAATATTGGATCAATTGATTTTGGCTGTGATACATCGACGGGAGAATGCCCGGGTTATGCTAGCTGGTTATCATACTATTTCGATACGGGCTATAATTTTTCATATACCTGGTGGGGATGGATTTACCATGGTGGAAATAATGGAACGTGGGTAAATACAGTGCCCCCGACCGGCAACTCAGGAGATATTATCCCTTAGTGTGATGAAATGAGATATTGCCTAATTTAGTCGCAAAGAACCAGGCAGGGTCAAATGGCGAGCCGATAGCTTAACGTGTTGAAAAAGTACTTCACCTCTATCCCCCTACGAGGTAGAATCTGGTAGGGGGATTTTTTTGATCAAAGGACCAAACCAGCTCGATGAACGTGTCCCGATAGAAGTCGGCGGGATTCAGGTCAACTTCTGCAAGAATCCACAGTGCCAGAACTTCGGAGTTCCGGCAAGTACCAAGAGACAGCCCAGAGGGAAAGGAGCAGAGGAACGTGGCCGGGATACTTATAATGTAGTTGGTTCAGGCCGGGGCACGCCCATGCTACGGTGCTGTTTTTGCGGCCAATATCCAACGATAAAGAGTAACAAAGCCATTCATGAAGAGCTGAGCCGCTTTTGGAAGCCTTTTGAACCCACGGCGATCCCGACCTGCCCAAACCAAGACTGCCCGAACCACCATATAGATACCGAGAAAGGCAAGACTCACTACCACTCATTCGGACGGACCAAAGCAGGATCTATACGCTATCGTTGCAAGGCCTGCGGCAGAACATTCATTACCGCTTCATCACCGACAATCCGGCACCGGAAACCCCACAAGAATGCTGTCATTTTCCGTCTTCTGGTCAACAAGGTACCTTTCCGTCGTACCTGCGAGGTGGAAGGGATCTCCATGCCGACTCTTTATCGGAAGATTGATTTTATTCATCGGCAGTGCCTTTCCTTTGCGGCTGAGCGGGAACGCAATCTTCCCACCATGCCTCTCGCCCGCCTTTATATCGGAGTTGATCGGCAAGACTATATGATCAACTGGTCGGACGCCAAGGACCGGAGGAACATCATTTTCCGGGCTGTCGGCAGTGCTGACAACACGACCGGTTATGTGCTCGGAGTGCATCTCAACTTTGATCCCTTAATGGATCCGGATCTTATAGAAAGGGATGCGATTGCCTCGGGTGATTACGAAGTAAAGCCGTCCTATAGACGATATGCCCGCCTGTGGCTCCGGCGCGATTACCTAGAGGCCATCAAGAAGGCCCGAGCCCAAAGGTTTGGTGCCCATACAGGATCCTTGAGGGACAACATAGCTGCCACCTATCGGGATGCCGAAAATAGGGATGATGTCGAAGTGTTCGAAAGGAGGGACGCTGCGACGCTTTTTATGTGCGGATCAACTCCGAGGCAACCATTGATAAAAAACGCCAGATCCTGGCAGATAATCGACGCCACATGGAGGCCATGAAGCACCAGAATCCTGACCTGAAGGATTGGCAGGTAAAACTTCTCATGATAAAAGAGAAGATGGCCCAGGTGGTCAACATTGGCACCTGGCAGGATCGCTGGGTGGAACACCCCTTCCCGAATATGGGAGAGCCCGATAAGGCCATGTGCTATCTGACGGATATCCAGGGGTATGATGAGGACCATCTCGCCTGGCTCTACAACAAGGCCAGCCTCCACGCTATTGACTGCTTCTTTATGCAGGTCCGGAGGAGATTGTCTTTGCTGGAGCGACCGATCAGCAGTTCGGCCAGCCCGGGTCGTCGTTGGTTTGGTTATGGCCCTTACAAACCGGTTATAGTCGGCAAACTACTGGACATCTTTCGTGTTTTCTATAATTATGTGGAAGTGGGGAAGAACAAACAAACCCCAGCTATGCGGCTGGGGCTGGCAAAGGGCAAGATAACTGTTGAGGACATTATCTATTACCAGTAATAAGGCTGCTCAGAATTTTTCGGTCATGTCTCCTTGCGGAAGATTTCTTTTTAAAAAAAAGGACCGTTGATATTGAATCAACTGTCCTTTTTACTTTTCTTCAACACGTTAAGCTATCGGCTCGTCTAATTTGGCTCTGCCTTTTTTTATGCACATTTTCGAATGATAATTAACCTATGGTAAACCCCCGGCTGTGCCGGGGGACTCACAAAAGTTTGACAATTACGGGAATATATGAAAGCCCCTCTAACGTGAACCGCTCAAAATTCACAGAAAGAGAGGCTTTCAATGAGAAGCACACAGAGTTTAAGTCATACGAAGTGGGAATGCAAATATCATTTAACCTGGATACCAAAATTTCGGAAAAAGGATTTATATGGGGAGCTTCGGAAACATTTAGGAGAAGCGATCCGAGAAATGGCACGGTAGAAGCGGAAGTGAAGTATTAGAAGGACATCTTATGTCGGATCATGTCCATATGCTTGTTTCGATTCCGCCCAAATATGCTGTTTCGCAAGTAGTGGGTTACATCAAGGGGAAAAGCGCAATTCATATTGCGAGAGAATTATTTGGGAAGAAAAGGAATTTCACTGGCGAAGAATTTTGGGCCAGAGGATACTATGTCAGCACAATAGGTAAGGATGAAGAGGCTATCCGTAAGTATATCAAAGAGCAGGAAAAAGAAGATCAGCGAATTGATCAATTAACGATGTTCTAAGTAAAGAGCCGCCACCTTTGAGGTGGCCCATAGGTTTTTCAACCGCTTTGAGCGGTTCACATATTTCAAGCCTCCGGCTTTGCCGGAGGTCTGGTGACGTGCGCCTGGCATGATGCACTGGCCGACCTTCCAGGAATGAACCTGGAAGTAAAACATCCACCGTTACCGGACGGAAGGATAACGCCAACAAGGCAAGGGCATTCTCAGAAATGAGGAGTCCGGAGGAAGCATGAGGCAGAATCTGTGTACGTAGCGAACAGCGAACCGACTATATGGCCGTGGGGAGGAGGTCGAGTTGACGTGACTAAACGAGACCGGATATCCGGTGAACCGAACCGCTGTGAAGTTGGACGGGATACAGGGAGGTTGGTGCATCTTACCCAGGGAAGCCCTCCTGCACTGGAACCTAATTGGCGTCAAGGATTTCATAAAACCGAACCGCGAAGGCGAACCCGAAGCGGGGTAGGGTGCAAAGGGTGGCAGATTCACGGGTAGTACTGAGGACTCAGGGCCGATGAAGCCTGGTAACAGAGCGAAGGATAAAACCCTGACGACCGGGAGAAGGAAAAGAAGGGAAGGAATCCGATAGAGAACCCACCGCTGGCGATGGTAAACAAACAACTTAAGGACCTATCCTGAAGCCTGGGCAGCCCAAAGATCGTCCTTGGGATGCGGGAAGCCGTGGACGAGAGGCGATGGAGACGACATTAGAGAGCCGACTTAGAGTTACGATGGTACAAGAAGGGACCAGAAAACCGAAGGGGGATGAACGAAACCCGCAAGAGGGTACCGGACGGGAAGAGACTTGGACGGTCAACAGGCATCCGGTCCCCAGCCCAAAGGGCTGCTCGTAACCCGGCAATCTTTAATGGAAGAGCAAGTCACGGAGGAAGTTGGAAGTGAAGGTTAGGGAAGCACTGGAAAGGGTCTACGAACCGAGACGACTGCGGGAGGCATGGCACCAGATTAAACGAAACGCCGGAGCAGCGGGAATAGACCGGATGACGGTAGAGGAGTTCGAAAAGCGAGAAAGAGAGCTTTTGCAGCTCATCGGCGAGAAGCTGAAAGCGGGCACCTACCGTTTCAAACCTGCCAGAAGAGTTCTGATTCCCAAGGAAGGCAGTAATAAGATGCGTCCCCTTGGGATACCGGTGGTCATGGATCGAATAATCAGCCAGAGTATCAATTTGGTATTTGAGGGGTTGTTCGACCCGGCTTTTACGAAGTCCAATTTTGGATTTCGTCGAGGCCACAGCCAGCATCAGGCGATTAGACATGTTCAGGGGATAGTGGAAGATGGATATGAATGGGCGGCATCGATAGACTTGAAGAGTTTCTTTGATGAAATCCCGCATGAACTGATATTAACACTTATACGGCGGAAGATAGCCGATGAGAGGCTGGTAACGCTGATTGCAAGAGCGTTAAGGGCCGGTATCGTTATTGATGGAGAATATCAGGAAACACCCAAGGGATGTCCACAAGGATCTCCGCTCTCCCCGATGCTATCGAACATTGTTTTGAATGAACTGGACTGGGAATTGGAAAAGAGAGGGCACCGGTACGGTCGATGGGCTGATGACTTCCTGATTTTACTTAAATCAGAAAGAGCGGCTGAACGGATCATGGAGGGAATAACGGCGTACCTGGAAGGGAAGCTGAGACTTCCGGTTAACCGGAAAAAGAGCCAAGTAGCTCCGATTAAAGACATTCCTTTCCTGGGGTTTCAAATACTCAGGGGGAAAATCCGAGTCAGCGACAAGGCCCGGGTTAAATTTAAGAATAGGATACGAGAACTAACCCGGAGAAACAATCCCTTATCTATGAACCAGGTGATCCAGGAACTCAATGAATACTTACGAGGGTGGATAGCCTACTTTCGGGTCCAAGAGTTTAGCAAACCATTAGTGGAACTCGATGGCTGGATTCGGAGTCGGCTCAGATCCATGCAACTAAAGAAATGGAAAAACCCCCGCAAATTTCAAAGGATGCTAAACCGGTCCGACTATACAGGCCGGGAAACGAACCGAGTCTGGGTCAAGATGAACAAATGGCAATCGGTCAATCGACGGGAGGTTCGTTGTGTTATGAATCTCCAATGGTTCAGAAGGCAAAGGTTGACCTTTCTAGGTGACTTCATCCAGAGGCAACTACCTCTTGAACTGAAATTCAGTCGCTAATCGAAGAGCGGCTTACCTGGCCGGTACGAGCCGTTCTGTTGGGAGGGGGTAGGCCTTCTCGGCTACCTCCTACCAGATTCTTAATTTTTGGGACTGGCAAATTAAAACATTAGTAGGTGTACTCGCAGATTTTCGATAGGAACACATTTTGAAATATCCGTGAGGGAGGATTTTGTTTAGTTGATTTAGAAACCCCCGCCCTAAGGGCGGGGTCATGTGGACTGGCTATGCCGGTCCCGAATGGGCTTGGCTGAAAGCCCACCCACTGCTATTTTTTCCATCGAGTTGTTGCCGCAACATCGAAAGAAAGGAGATAGCAGTGAGTAGATTCCGAAAATTATCACATACCATATGGCATTGTCAGTATCATATTGTCTGGGTTCCGAAATATCGCTATCAGATATTGGCTGGGAACATCGGGGAAACGATGGCCAGCGGGATCCAAGCGATTTGCGGGTATGCGGGTTGTGAAGTTAACGAGTTGAATGTTCAAAAGGATCATATTCATCTGGTAGCCATGGTTCCGCCCGAAGTATCGATATCGGACTTGATGGGGCGGGTCAAGGGTCAGACATCGATGAAAATGTTTAACCAGTATCGGCAGTTGCGGAAGAAGCCGTATTGGGGTAATCATTTTTGGACCCCGGGGTATTGTGTGGATACCGTTGGAATGGATGAGGAACTGATCCGGAAGTATGTCCGGTATCAAGAGGAAAAAGAAAAACAGTTCGAACAATTGCACTTGAATTTGTAGATCATCCATAACGCGGCACAACTCGGAAGCCCTGCCTCCTCAGGGGGCAGGGCCATTGCCCCCCTATGGGGGGCCCAGTTAAAGCCACGCCCTATGGGCGTGGATTATTTACTCCTTCCTGAAAGTTTCGCATGATAAGTTCCACAAAAAAACACCTATTCCCCGATGGAGCTTCATATGACCCTGACCTAAATCATAAGTCCAACCCCCGCCTCATCATAATTTTTAGTTGCAAATTTTTCTCTTTAAAGCGATGATTATTGCTTGGAGAGTCCAATGGCTATTTTAATCGACAGAAGAAACCATCCAAGATACCCGATTAACCTTCCTGTTTTTATCTTCTACGCAGAAAAGAGGGCTGTGGCCCACACTCTGGATGTGGGACTGGGAGGAATGAAAATATATACTGACAAGGTTTTCCCTTCCCGACGAGGTTTTTTATTTCATTTAGTTCTGCAACGAAAAACCATTTGGGTTACGGGACGATTCATTTTCAAACAAACCCAGCCCGAATTGGTGAATTTCTCCTGTATTAAGTTTGAAGATATTACGAAAGAATGCTTTCTTGATCTGAAGGAATTTCTCTCGCACTCGCAAAATTTATTGAAGAAAGAGTCCCTTGATATGGAGGTTCGAATCAGGGAAAAGGAGACTGCATTGGCGAAAGCCAATGAATTGCTGAAGGTTGAAACTGAAAGAAGGAAGAGAGAGGAGCAGGTTATCAAGGAGGTGGGGGAGCGACTTGGGTATTTATTATCGCTATTTTCGGATGATCGAGAAAAAAGAATAAGAATGACCGTCCGAGGGCTTGATGACCGTATTGAGGCCTTGCTATTGGCGATCACTAATGGGCTTAAAAATCTTTACCTCCTTTTGAAGGAGGGGAATGTTGCTGGCCAGATCTCTTTTGAGCAGATCATTTTCAGCATTCAAAACAATTATAAAGAGATCCGGAGGGTTCTGGAGAACTTAGGGCCATCCATTTTGGATGAGCTCGGAATATTGGGAACTATTGGCTTGCAATGCCAGGAGCTTCAGAATATTTATTATGGAATCCAGAACGAAAAGGAAGAGGATGTCCTGGAAGATACCGGGTCCGGGAAAATTCTATATATACAAGGCCGAAAAGCCACATGACTACTTTCTGAACGCCTAAAGCCTCATCTTTTTAAATAATAAAAGACTTTAAGTGGTAGTCAACGCAAGTGGTTTAATTTTCATAATTTCTTTTAGGTAAACCCCCGGCTCGGCCGGGGGACTCCCAGAGTTTGACAATTCCGGGAGAATAAGAAAGCCTCCAACCTGTGAACCGCTCAAGTTTACAGAGGAGGAGGCTTTCCATGAAAAAGGAACAAAGTTTAACCCATACGAAGTGGGAATGCAAATACCATATTGTCTGGATACCGAAGTATCGGAAGAAAAAATTATACGGGCAAGTACGAAAATATTTAGGGGCGCTATTCAAGGACTTGGCCATCCAGCGTGAATGTACGATTATCGAAGGGCATTTACAACCGGACCATGTCCACATTTTAATCTCGATACCTCCGAAATATGCTGTTTCGCAAGTAGTTGGGTATCTCAAAGGCAAAAGCGCCATTCAAGTAGCCCGAGCCTATTTGGGGCGAAGAAAGAATTTCAGTGGCCAGAATTTTTGGGCTCGGGGTTATTTTGTTTCAACCGTGGGCAAAGACGAAGATGAAACACGGTTATATATAAAGACTCAAGAAAAGGAAGATCAACGTCTCGATCAACTCCTTTTGTTCGATGAAGAACCACCTTCAGGTGGTCAATAAATAATCCGCTTTGAGCGGTTCACAATTTCAAGCCTCCGGCTTTGCCGGAGGTCTGGTGACTTTTTACCAATCAAACGGTATGAATTTTATAGGAAACTAATAAATATAGGACGCAATAAAATTTAACTAGGCGGGATTTTGGGTGAGCCTGATAACCTCTCGGCTATCTAAATCTCCCAGCACTAATCCGAACCAAAGTTTGGCTATCATATTTTTTTAAGAGGAACTGATCTATTTAGGAGGACGTTATGGAAAAACACGACGAAGGGATGGAGAAGCTTTTAACTATTGAAAAAACCATAACCGGAATGATTGAGTTACACAGTCTGGTTGTTGAATTGAAGGAATTGGAATCTCAGCAACAGAGGATCATTGAAGACCTTCAGAGGAATGTTAACAAATACAGGACCTTTCTCCAAAATATTCCTATAAGACTCTTTATCAAGAATATGGATCTATCCTATATATACTGCAATCAGATTTATGCGGATGACCTAAAAAAACAACCCGAAGAAATTGCCGGAAACACGGATCGGGACTTCTTCCCGTCCGATGTGGCTGTAAAATTCATAGGAGACGACAAAAGGGTTCTCGAATCCGGTGAGATTAAAAATATCGAAGACAAATATCTCATAGGGGGTCAGGAGTCTATCGTTCATATGGTCAAATCTCCTCTCCGGGATGAAAACGGGAACATTGTTGGCTTGATGGGCATATTCTGGGATATCACAGAAGAGAAACACAAAGAAGAAGAAGCCATGAAATCCCATGCTCTTCTCGAAGGTCTTTTATCCAACCGAACAGATGAACTGGAAAAAACAACCCAGCGACTTCAATTGGAAAATTCAGAACGCCAACAAGTGGAGGAGAGGCTCAGACAAACGGATGAAATCCGTCAGACCATTTTTGAAGGGACGGGTGCAGCCCTCGCCGTCCTCAGTGAAGAGGACATGATCATACTGCAGGCCAACAATAAACTTGAGGAAGTCCTGGGAATCTATCGGGAAGAGATGGAAAACAAGAAATCCCTGTGGGAATTCATCGCCGATGGTGATTTAGAAAGAATAAAGGAGCAGTGTCTGATCGTCAGATCGGGTTCGGATGCCAATCCCGGGGGCAGGGAATATCGGTTCGTTGACCAGCAAGGGAATGGGAAAGTCATCTTTGTGACCATGGCCCTGATTCCGGGTACCAGGAGAATTACGGCCTCTTTTCTCGATGTCACTGAACGCAACCATATGCAGAAGGCCCTCCAGCGGTCGGAAGAAAAACATCGATGGTTGGTCGAAAAGGCCCCTGTGGCCATCGGCGTGATTCAGAAGGGTGTATTTAAATTTATCAACCTCAAGGTCATTGAGATATTCGGATATTCACAAGAGGAGCTCGCTTCACGGCCAGTGTTGGAATTCATTCATACCGATGACAGGGGGATGGACAAACTCCTGTTCAAAGAATCAAACGATGGGGAACTTCCTCACCTCTTTTTCTTCAAGATCGTCCACAAGGATGGAACTATCCGATGGGTTGAGGATAGGGTGGACTTGATTCATTGGGAAGGAAGCCCAGCGACCATAAATTTTTTCACTGATATCACTTTACGAAAGCAGGCCGAGGACGAATTGCTAAGTTCCATCCAGCCCTTTCGCGCCCTGATTGAAAAGGCACAAAGGGTCATGACTACTGAGTAATACCTTGGGCTTTTTTATCAGTTTGTCCGCTTAAGTGCCCTACCTCTATAAATTGATGGAAAAATCGTGCACATTAATTGGGTAGGCCAACCATTTCTTCCATCTTCTATGCCTAATCATTAATTTTCAGGACTCCCTTTTTGCATGAATTGCAGGTGAAGTCGCAAAAAGGGTTATCTTGACAAGGGACATTGTGGGATTGGGGTCACCCGTTAGAAGGCCACCTTGCAAGAGAAAAAAGTTTTCCGTATGCAAGAAAGAACAATTTTCTTGTAGTGCAGGGACGTGTTAGAACTGCCTTCCGGTTTCCCACGTCTTCACCCTTGCTTAAATTTCAAATCTTCATTCCCTTCCTGCATCAAGTGTGATATAATCTGTGGCAAGATTCAGGTGATAAGGCTCGTAAAACATTCGCTCCTGGAAAAAATTATATTATTGTGAAAATTCGGAGGTAACATGTCAAAAGATCCATCTTTAAATTTAAACGAATTATTCTACCCTAAAAGCCTGGCCGTGGTGGGGGCTTCTCCCAAAAGAGGGTACCTGAACCGATGGGGCGGGAACACCTTTATTGAAGGAGCGATCAATCTCAACTTTCAGGGGAACATCTATCCGGTCCACCCCAAAGCGGAAACCATCCTTGGTATCAAGGCTTATAAAAGTGTCCGGGATATCCCGGGTGAGATCGATCTCGTGATATTCAGTATTCCCTTCTCGGCCGTGCTGCCGGTTATGGAAGACTGCGTGGCCAAAAAAGTCAAGTTCGTGCATCTTTTTACGGCCGGGTTCAGCGAGACCGGTCGGCCGGAGCTGGCGGAAATTGAAAGGAAATTGATCGCCCTGGCCAAGGAAGGCGGGATCAGGATAATCGGACCTAACTGCATGGGTCTTTATTGCCCCGAGGGGGGACTGGCCTGGACCAGCGAATTCCCAAGAACACCCGGATCCATTGGCTTTGTTTCTCAGAGCGGACAGTTGGCCGGGCATTTTGTTCAGGAAGGCGGGGACCAGCGCCTGCGTTTCAGTAAAGTAGTCAGTTTCGGGAATGCTGCCGATCTCAAAGCCCATGATTTTCTGGAATATCTGGCTGATGATGATAAGACCGATATCATCGGGGCCTATATCGAGGGCCTGAAAGACGGGCGTGCTTTTTTCGAAGTGGCCGGGAAAATAACCCGAAAAAAACCAATGGTAGTCTGGAAAGGCGGTCAGACCGAAGGCGGCGCCAGGGCCACCCAGTCCCACACCGGCTCCCTGGCCGGATCCATGCAAATTTGGAAGGCCCTCTGCCGGCAGACGGGTATCATCTCCGTCAATTCGTTGGAGGAGCTTATCGCCACGATCGGGGCGATACAGAGACTGCCCCTGCCCACCGGCTTGAACGTCGCCATCCTGGGCGGGGCTGGCGGCGGCTCGGTGACCATGACCGATTTGGCTGAAAAAGAAGGATTAAAGGTCCCCCACCTGACCGATAAGACCATTAGTGCCCTTGAGGAGTTCGTACCGGTTCAGGGAAACAGTGCCAAAAATCCTCTCGATATTTTGGGGGCCCTGCTTGGTGGAGGAGCAAAGGTATTTGGAAGGCTATTTGAACTTCTGCGGGATGATCCCAATATCGACGCCCTCATCTTCTCTCAAAATATCGATATGTTTTTCAGAAGACTCGACCGTTCCTTCCTTGATGATTTTATTAGAATGACGGTTACCGGCATGACCCAATTGGGAAAACCCCTTTATCTCGTCCTGGGAAAATCCCGGTCCCTGGAAGGAGAAGCTTTGCGCCAGGATGTGGAAACAAGGTATCACCATTATAAAATGGCGACCTTTTCCTCTTTTACCTTGGCCGCCCGCGTATACCATAACATGAAAATTTACAAGGATTTTCTTTCTTCCCATAACATTCCCATTCCCGAGTTTCCTCTCAAACCGGACCTCTGGGTTGACCTGCCCGAATAAATTTAGGAAAAAAGGCCTGTTATTGATCTTATCCTTTTGGAACTGCTTTATGAAGTCTTAGGGTGTTTCCAATGACCGTCAGACTGCTGGCAAACATGGCCAGAACGGCAATCAAAGGATTTAAGAGCCCGCTCACAGCCAAAGGGATTGCGAGTATATTATAGAAAAAGGCAAACCCCAAATTTTGTCTAATAATAATCAGAGTCCGTTGGGAAAGATCAATCACTTCCTGGATCTTCAGGGGGTCATCGGCTAACAGGGTGATATCCGAAGCCTCCGTCAAAATTCCGGCCCTTATCCCCAGGGCAAAACCGACATCCGCCTGAGCCAGGGCCGCCGCATCATTAAATCCGTCCCCGATCATACCGACCTGATGCCCCCGGCTCTGAAGTTCTTTGATGAAGTGTGCCTTGTCCTGAGGCAAGGCCTGTCCGAGAAAAGAGGTTATGCCCAGCTGGCGGGCGATGGCCGCGGTGGTCTCCTCTGAATCTCCGGAAAGCATCCAGAGTTGAAAGCCTTTTTGCCGAAGACCTGAAAGGGCTTCCAGGGCCGATTCCTTCAAAACATCTCCAAAGATCAATAATCCTTTAACCCATTCTTCCCAACCAAAAAACGCGACGGTCATTCCTTCGCCTTCGTCGGTACTGGCTTGGGACTCGAGGATTTTGGGAATATTCAGGCCCCGGGACTGCATCCAGTTCCGATTGCCTATAACCACCTCACAGCCGGCTACGAAACCTTTGATCCCCAAACCGGGCAGCATTTGGAAATCTGTTACCGCTTCCAGACTCAGAGAGGATTCCCGGGCTTGGTCTTGAATGGCCCGGGCCAAAAAGTGATCGGACAAGGATTCTAAGGATGCGATTCTTTGCCAGGCCTCTTGATCACTACATCCTATAGTGACTATTTTACGCAGGCCATATCGTCCTTCGGTCAAGGTGCCGGTCTTATCAAAGGCCAAGACATCCAGCCCCCTGATTTTTTCCAAAGCGGCAGGGTCCCGGAAAAGGAAACCTTTGGTCCGACCCACACCAATGGCCGCCACTTTGGCCAGAGGAATAGCGATCCCGAGGGTGCAGGGACAGGAGATTACCAGTATCGTTATGGCCCGTAGCAGGCTTGTCTCCAGCGAATAACCGCGAAAAATAAGATAGAAGGCCGCCCCTGGGGCCAGGACCAGGAGGCAGGGGACGACCCAGCGGGTCAGCCGATCGGCGAACAGCTCAACGGCGGTCTTCCGGGACAACCCTTCTTGCATCATGGTAATGAGCTGACCGATAGAACTGTCAGTTCCTACACGGGTGGCCCTGATCCTCAATTGTCCGTCAAGGAGTAAAGAGCCGGCCCGAACCTCATCATCCGGACCTTTTTGAATTGGGCGTGATTCACCGGTTAAAGAGGATTCGTCCAGACCGGCCTGTCCCCAGAGGATCCGTCCGTCAACGGCCACTCTCTCTCCGGACAAAACCTCAAATTCATCTCCGGGTCGAACGTCTTCAGCGGCCAGCCAATTTTCCCTGCCATCAATAAGGAAACGCACCTTCTGGTTGGCCAAAAGGTAGATTTCGGTAAGACCCCGGGATATCCTTTCTTTAGCCCGGGACTCCAGATGCTTTCCCAGCAGGACCAGGACGATCAGCATGGCGGCCGTATCAAAATAGAGGTGAAGACTACCCCTTCCCAGCTGGAAGAGGCTGTAGCCGTAAGCGGACAAGGCACCGATGGCAATAAGAACTTCCATATTGGGATTTCCGTGGCCCAATCCGATCAAAGCCTTTTTGAAAATGGGGTATCCTCCGTAGAGAAGAACCGGTGTTGCCAGAACCCACAAAGGGTAAGATAAGTAACCGACGGCCTCGGCACCCAGGTCCTGAAAGAAGCCGGCATAGAGGGCCAGGGAGATCATCATGATGTGAAAGGTCAAAATGGCGGAAATTCCCAGACGCAGCTGGGCATTTTTTTTCTCCTTAACCGATGCGGATGTTTCCTGAAGGGGAGAAGGACGATATCCTAATTGGGAGATCCGTTCCTGAATATCTTCCAGAGTCACCTGATGGGGAAGGTATCTTATCCTTACCAAATCGGAGAAGAATTGGGCCTCAACCTTTATCACGCCGCAGGATCGGCTCAGGACCTCTTCAATCAACCAGGAGCAGGCGCTGCACCACATCCCCTCCACCTTGAGAATCAATTCCCTGGTTAGGGGATCTTCCGCTTCAGAACCCTCTGAGGCATTCGGATCCGGACTTTGAATTTCTCCCTCACCCTTCCCGCGGGTATCAACCCTTTTCCCGATCAGTTCGGAGGCCTCGCTGAAACGGTAGAGGGTGGTATTTTTAAAGTCATCCGGCAACCCTCCCGGAAGACCGGAGAGGATTTTAAAGACCTGTCGGCAGCCGAAACAGCAAAAGTGGAGGTCCTTTTCCCCCTGCTTTTCCCTCAGGCCGGAATTTCCGACCGGCAGTCCACATAAGGTACACTCAAGAAGGCTCATGATTGATCAACAAGAAAGACCTTTATTGGGTTATCGCAAAGAAATCTTTCGATGAAATAATTCCAAATTGTGTTTGACAAGTTTGTTAAAAGTCGCTGAAATCCAAGTTGCGTCATTCCGGTGAAAGCCGGAATCCAGTATTGTTAAGCAGTTAAAAATTCTGGACCCCGGTTTTCACCGGGGCGACGACTTTTTACGAATCCATCATATTTATTAAGGGCTTCAATATACTATTGACCAAATTTTGCTGCCGGGGACCGGGTATTCTTCTTTTCCAGAATTATCATAGATTTTTTCTACACGGGATTGGGCTCCTTTCCGCCCCCATTATAAATTAGTTTCTGATTTGGGGGAAAGGGTTTCAATGACATTGGACCAAAGGGAATAGCAGGAGTTTGGCTCCTTTGAACATTAAGAACAAACCCATGGCTATGACCGAAAGGGCAGCCACCCGTTCCCCAATGACCCTGATCCTCAGAGTCAGCAGGGAAGCTGAAACTCCCACGGTCAACAAGGCTGGAACTGTGCCCAAACCAAAGGCCAGCATGGTCATAGCTCCTTGGGCTACATTTTCCGTTATGGCCGCCCTGATAAGCATGGAAGAGGTAAGGGAACAGGGCAGGAGTCCGCAGGCAGCCCCAATGGCCATTTTAGAAATGGAACCCGGCCTTTGCCACAGGGAGGGAAGAAAACGGTCCCAAAGGGATCGGAAGGGCATTGAATAGCGGGTCAAAAAGGCGGGCAAGGGGAAAACTTTCAGGAAAACAAGTCCCAGGAGAGTGATCAGGGCTCCTCCACCCAGGAGGAGGCCACCGCGGATATTCAGATAAAGATTAAGACCAACTATAGCAAAAAGACCTGCGACCAGGGCCCCCAATATTCCATAAGTGATGATCCTTCCAGAATGAAAGGCCAGATGGTGAAAAACCCCTTTGCTCCAGGAAAAGGGATTCGGATTCCCGATTGGTAGTTGAGCCTTTTTTATGTTCAGGGAGTAAGCCATGACCAAAGGACCGCACATCCCCAGGCAATGAAGGCTGCCCAACAATCCGATCAGGAAAGGGGCCACCAGTTCGACGCTCATCGGGGGGGCTTCCCTTCATCTTTATTTTCGGCTATGGCCCGAAGATAGTTGATGATGGCCCAGCGGTCTTCCGCTGCGACGGTGGCAAATAAAGGGGGTTGTCTTTTATTGCCCAGGCTGATTTTGTAAAACAGTTCTCCGTCCGTCTGGGCCTGCACCTTGGGGTCTAAAAGATACGTGGGCAAAGGATAGAAACTTTGCCCCACAGTGGCCTTCCCATCGAGCCCGGGACCATGACACTGTACACAGTAATATAGATAGCTTTGCCTTCCCTGGTCTATTATCGCTTGGGTCATCGGCAAGGGGTTGATCAATTTTTTGGGGTTTGATCTTCTCAAGGTCTCGATCCCCCCGCCCTGCGGGATGGTTCCTTTGGGCATGATCGGAAAGGAAATTTGATAAGTATTGATGGCCTCATCATCCCGCATCCGGCCGTAGTAGTTGCTGACCAGGATGGAAAGGAAAAAGAGAAAAAAGGCCAAAAGCCCCACACCCAGACCGGAGAGGATAAAGATTTTTTTCCAGGACATAGTCACCGTCCTCCCTGATGAGTGGATTTTTCGCCCCCCAGGGTTTTGCCCATCACATGTTGCTGCCGAATCTTTTCCCCTTCTTCCAGCGGGGCCGTGCCAGCCTGTTTTTCGGCCCCACGGACCGAATAAATTGACTGGCCGGGCACATCGTCAATGGTGCCGTAGCGCCAGGGAGGCGGCCAACTGACCCCAACGGTATAAAAAATAAATAGCCCCCAGAATAAAAAGGCTATGGCCACGACCAGCACGATACTCCAGCTCATGGCCATTGATCCCTCATTTTCAGGAGCAACTTTTCCCCGTTTTTTGTTGTTCAGGTTTTTTGATTCCATTCTACCCAATGGCCTTTACCCTGAGCCCGACCAGGATCAAGTAGGCCAGGGCCCAGACGATGACACCGACATAAACAATAATAAGAAACGGCGGCATGGGATTAT
This sequence comes from uncultured delta proteobacterium, assembly GCA_963790475.1. Taxonomy (GTDB): domain Bacteria; phylum Desulfobacterota; class RBG-13-43-22; order RBG-13-43-22; family RBG-13-43-22; genus RBG-13-43-22. Next base: position 363,944 of record CAWBOS010000010.1, read on the forward strand.
TCGGCTTCTTCTGTTCCTCCTCGGACCCAACCCCCTCGGGCTTTTTGATATCCTCTCCGCTTATCTCCGGAGGGGTTTTTGGATAAAAGGCCCAGGCGACATAGAGAAGGACCAAAGTCCCCAGCCCCAAAAAAAAGGCCAGGGCCATTTCCTGCAAGGTGGTCAAGGGGAAAAAAGGCATGGCCTACCTTACCCTTTTAAAGCCAAAAATAAAGAGCCCGTTAAACCCACGACCATCAAAAGTCCGATAAACATTAAGACATAAACCTCCATGGCCAGCCTGGCCGGATCTTTGACCATGGGCTGGGGGAGGATGTCCCGCAGGGGCAGGTAGCGGGCCCGGTCCTGATCGGAAAACTGTCCGCTCTGGAGCCCCCACAAAAAGGCCACCACCGAGACCCACAGGCCGAAAGCGATCAAAATCATCCAGGCTGAAAAATACATCCTATTTCTCCTTCTCCCTGCTCAAGGCCTTGGACAGGGGCTCATTCCCAGGGGGTTCGTAGGCGGCATCGATCCCTTTGGGTTCCTTATGGGCGTCACTTTGGCCGATGAAATAAACGGCCACATAATTCCCCACTTCCCAGATCTTGGCGGATTCCAACTCCTTTTTAAAATAAGGCATGGCCGTACCGGTGATTCCGTTCATAACCTGATGGTACAAAATACCTCCGGAAACCCCCCGCTGGTTCAACAGAGTAAAGTTGAGGGGCGGGGGAGAGAGATAGGGTTCGGCTGGCCCCATACCGTCGCCGATCGGACCGTGGCAGCCGATACAAAAGCCCTGATAAATCTTATGTCCCCGTTCCAGACCGGCCTCGGTGGTCGGGTAGGGGTTGGTCAGCTTTCTCCAGGGCTCAGGGACCATTTGGTGCAGCCACTTAATATTCTCATCAGGCCCGGTCTCGTAAGCTTTAATGGCCTTGGCCTTCCATACTTTCTGCCTCTGAACCCGGAAGTCGGCCATACGGAATCCCAGGCTTTGTTTATAGGCGATCAGGGCCTTGATATTTTCCTTTCCCAGAAATTTCCAGGAGGGCATGATCGATTCCGGACGGACAAACCTGGGGTTGGTAAAGTGGGCCCAATGCCAGTCATCCGGGTGTTCCCCTCCTTCCTGGGAGAGATCCGGACCGGTTCGCTCCGTACCTACCAGATGAGGCTGATCTTGGACATAATCGCCGGAGAGGGCGATTCGCTCGGAACCGATGTCCCAGTCCATATCCCGGACAAACTGGGTATGGCAAAAGGTGCATCCGTTTCGCACATAGACTTCCCGACCCAGAGCCTCTAGGGGGGATCGGGTCCGAAAGATTTCCGAAGGCTGTTCGCTGATGGTCGTCCAGGGTAGGATAACGGCGACAAAGAGTACCGAGGCGAAGATGATCAGGCCCCCGAAAACAATGATCCTCAGGTTCATCTTCATGGGGCTTCCCCCTTCCAATCCGTGGAGGACTCATTAACCCCGTAAATGCTCTTGTAGATGTTGATCAGTCCCAGGACCGCCCCGCCGACGATCAACAGACCGATGGAGGCCCGAAGGATCATGTAAACATGGATCTCGGGCAGAATCTTGTAAACCACCTGACCGTTCAACCAGCCATGCCCCTGGACCAAACCGGCCGCGGTCAGGACGGTAAAGAAGCCGGTCATGCCGATAAGCACCAGCCAATACTGGATATCGGCCCAACGACGGTTGTAGAGGGGACGACCGGTTACCCGGGGCAGGATAAAATAAATTCCCCCCAGGGCAATGGTTCCGGAAAATCCCAGAACGCCCATGTGGGCATGGGCTACCACCCAGTTGGTCAAATGGGTTACGCGCTGGAGCATGGGCAGTGACTGCAGTGGACCCTGAATGCAGGTAAAAACATACCAGACCAGACCGGCCATAACAAACTTGCCCCCGATGTCGGCATGGATCAGACCCAGACGGCCGCGCATGGTCAGCCAGAGATTGATCAACACGGTCAAAACCGGGATAAACATCCCTAAACTGCCAGTGATGGCCACCACCTTCAACCAGGTGGGCACCGGCGTCTGCAGAAGATGGTGGGCCCCTATGTGGGTGTAAAGCACCAGGATGCTCCAGAACCCGACCAGGGACAGGGAGTGGCTGTAAAGCGGAGACCGGCAGACAATGGGGATGATGTAATAAGCAAGGGCAACCGCCAGAGGAGTCAGGAATAATCCCACCACCCCATGGCCGTAAAACCAGGCCAGGACGGCATCGGGCAGGCCGGTAATGGCTCCAGTAGAAGGGTTCCAGACCGCATTGCCGAAAAAATAGATCAGAAAGATGTAGACCAGACCGGCAAAGATATACCAGATGGACACATACAAGGTCTTTTCCTGGCGCCTTCCGGCCGTCCGAAAAAGATTATAAAAAAACAGAGAGAAACACAACAAGACCCCTATATCGACCGGCCAGATCCATTCGGCATATTCCCGGCCCTGGGAATAGCCCAGGGCCAGGGTGACGGTCCCGGAGGCGATAGTCAGATTCCAGATCCACAGGGAAAACTTTCCCAATCGTTCGCTGTACAGAGGACTTCGCAACAAAGTAGGCACCAGGTAAAAAGCCGAGCCTAACAAGGCGGTGCCGACAAAACCGAAGATGACCACATTGGTGTGCATGGGCCGGGTCCGGCCGAAGACCAGCCAGGAGATGTTTCCCAAAAGGTCGGGGGCGACCAGATGGGTGGCATCGATGAAGCCGATCGCTGGACCGATGACAAACCAAACGGCCGCGCTTAAAAAAAAGGCCTTGACGGTCCCGTAGGATTCCTCTTTCAAAAATTGCACTTGGTTAACCCCTGTTTTTTGACAATCTCAAAACCAACAAATCATAAATTTTGAAAATTGATGCAAAAAGCCCCTCTGCGTCATTCCGGCGAAGAGGCTGTGTCGCAATTGTATTTATGTCATTCCGTGCAAGCGAAGCGAGACATGGAATCCAGTATTTCCAATAAGTTCTGGATACCGGCTTTCGCCGGTAAGACGCCTTTGATGGCACTTCCAGTAATTGTGACACAGCCTCGAAAGCCGGAATCCAGAATAAAAAAGATTTCCATGAAGCTATACCTCGGCTTTCGCCAGAAGGGGTGACGATCTTACTCCAAAGCGATACTCCCATCCCTTGTACCTTATACCTTGTACCATGTACCTTACCCCTTTTTTAATGGTGACAGGCCAGCCAGCAATCCAGTTGGGCCTTTTTTAATTTATGGCAGTCAATACAAAATTTCATCTTAAATTTCTTTTTTTGCAGCCGGTCCATCCGCTCCACTTCCCCGTGGCAGTCACGGCAATCCAGTTTTCCGAAGCGCAAATGCGGCTGATGCCTGAACTTGACGAAATCGGGGACATAGAAGATGCGCACCCAGGGCACCGGCCTCCCGCTGTCATAATGCTCCTTTTCTTTAAGGAGCATGGGATGGGTGGGGATGATGTATTTATGGCAGAAAAAACATTTTTCCATTTCCGGGAGTCCGGCATGTTCCGACCTCTCCACGTAGGGGTGACAAAACCGGCAGTTGATGGCCTTGACCCCGGCATGAACCCGGTGGCTGAAAGGAACGGGCTGTCTGGGTCCGACCCCCTCACCGGGGTAAACATAATAAAAATAGAGCATCAGGGCCATCAGCAAAACTCCTAAGGAAAACCACTTTTTCCATGACGGCCCCTGCCCATTTTTTTTTGGTCGATCTTCAGCCATGGAGTTCATCACCGGCCTTCCTCATGGTCCGCATTCAGGGTGTCTAAAAATATGGGGTCCGTCAAGGGGAGCAAGGGGAACCGTTTAAAAAACCATTGGAGGCTCAAGGCCATGAGGCCTAAGAAACCGAGGCTGATCAAAAATTCCGAAAAACCCAAAGGGAGTCCCGGTCTTTTCCACAGGGAGGGGGCCACCAGCAGAAAACGCTCCAGCCACATCCCGATAAGGATGAGACCGGTCAGAATCAGCATGGGCCCCTGTTTCATTTTGACCTTTTTGCTCAACAGGGTGCCGAAGGGCACAATAAAAAAGAGGATCAGCACGGTCCAGGCCAGGAAATTCCAGGGAGGAAAATTGACCCGGCTGATCACGAACCTGCTCTCTTCCGGCAGGTTCCCATACCAGATCACCAGGAATTGGGAAAAGAAAAAATCACCGTTGGTCAGACAAAAGGCCAGGAGCAACTTTCCAAGATCATGAAACTGGCTTTTTTGGATGAAATTTCCCAAGTCAAAGGTCTTGACCGAAATGATGGAAAGAAAGATCAAGGCGGCCAGGGCGCTGTAAAAGGCACCGGTGAAAAAATACATCCCGAAAAGGGTGCTGTACCAGTGGGGGGATAAAGACATGACCAGGTCAAAGCCGATCAGGCTGAGGGTCAGGGCATAAAGGATGGCCAGGATGGGCGCCAGGATGGCTTGTTTACGCAAGTTTTCTTTTCCTCGGTCCCGGAATCTTTCCCAGGCTTCAATCCCTTGGGAGGAAACTTCTTTTTCGCCCCGAACCGAAAAATAAACCAGGCCCAGAGAGACGGCCGTCAGCATGAAGAGGAAAATTCCGTCCCGGGCAAAGAGAAAGCCGATATTCAACCAGGCGGCCTTGAGGGGCAACGGGTGCTGAATCCAGGGGAAAAGTCTTTCCCGGCCTAAAAAAAGGACCCAGAAAAGCAGGAAGGCCAAGGGCAGAAAGACGACCGGGGCCTCGGCCAGGCGTTTTACCGGTCTTCCCCAACGAGCCTTGGTAATCACCAGGGTGGCGGAAAAAAGGACCGAGCCGAAGGCCATTCCGGACCAGAAAAGATAATTGATCAAAAAGATCTGCCAGGCCCTTTCCGGCTGTGGTCCCAAGACGCAGAACAAAAAGACGGCCCCGCCGACCAGGACCGCGGCCAGGAAGACCACGGACCAGCCGTTAGAGCCGGTGTTCTGGCCGGCGGCCTTCATCACTTGGCAGATTTCATCCCGCGTAGTCATGGATCTCCTCGGCACCGGCCTCCTTGAGCAGAGCAGCGATTTTTTCCCGTTCCATGGGTGGGCAATAAATCAGCAGGCCGAAACGATCATCGGAAAAGCGGGGGTCATAATGGGCCGGCAGATGCAACCGGGGCAGACGGGTGTGGATGAGCATTCCGGCAAAGGAAATAAGGACCCCGCACAAAATCAGAAACTCAAAGCCGATGATGACAAAGGGGATCCAGGGGATGATCGGCTTACCGCTGACGATAAACCGCCACTGTAAGACCGTGTAGACGGCCAGGAAAAAACCGGAAACCAGGCCGAAGAGGCCGCCAAAAAGGGTGTAATAGCGCACCGGGCTTGGCCCCTTATCCAAGGCTTCCTGGACCTCTGGGGCAGCCGAAGGGCTAAAGACGGTAAAATCCAGGTTGGCCTTTCCGACGGCCTTTAAGGCCCCCAACAGATCGTCCAAATAGATAAAGATCCCCATCAAGGCCGGCCTGGCCATCGCCCTTTCCGTTTTATTCATGGGCTTATTCATGGGCCGTCCTTTCCCGCCGGGGAGGTTTGACCTCTTCCTTGACTTCGGCGATGGACAGGGTGGGCAAAAATTTGGAAAACAAAAAGAAGAAAAAGAAAAAGATACTGAAGGCCCCGAAAAGGATCCCGTATTCCACCCAGGTGGGACCGGGATAATGCCTCCAGATATACGGATCATAGGCATGGGCCGGAGAGCCGATGATGATCACATAACGCTCATACCACATGCCCACGACCACCATAACGGCAATCACATACAAGGTGATGGTGTTGGTTCGAATTTTTTTGATAAAGTAAAACAGGGGGGCGACGGAATTACCGAAGACCATCAACCAGAACCATTCTTTATAATAGCCGACCATGCGCCAGTAAAAGTTGTCCTTTTCCGTGTTATCCCCGCTGTACCAGGAGATGAAGTGCTCGGTCAGATAGGAATAGCCCATGATCAAGCCGGTCAGGATGATGGTTTTGGCGATATTTTCCAGGGTTTCCATGGTGATGATATTTTCGAATTTATAAATGCGCCGCAAGGGGATCAACAAGATGAGTACCATGGCCAGCCCGGAATGGATGGCCCCGGCCACAAAGTAGGGGGCGAAGATGGTGCTGTGCCAGCCGGGTAGAATGGACAGGGCAAAATCCCAGGAAACCACGCTATGGACGGAGATGACCAAAGGGGTGGCTAGGGCGGCCAGAAGGACAACCGCGCCACCATAATGACGCCACTGCCAGTGGGACCCGGTCCAGTTTAAAGAAAAAAAGCCGTACACCTTGCGCCGCAGCCCTTGGGACCGATCACGGATGGCCGCCAGGTCGGGAATAAGACCGGTATACCAAAACAGGACACTGACGGTAAGATAGGTGGAAATGGCGATCACATCAAAAACCAGGGGGGATTGAAAATCAGGCCAGAGAGTGCGCTGGTTGGGATAAGGAAGAATCCAATAAACCACCCAAACCCGACCCAGGTGAATAAAAGGAAAAAGGCCGGCCACCATAACGGCGAATACTGTCATGGCCTCGGAGCTGCGCGATATGGCCGTGCGCCAGCGGGCCCGAAATAAATAAAGGATGGCTGAGATCAAGGTACCCGAATGAGCCAGACCGACGAAAAAAACAAAATTAACTAGATAGGTGCCCCAGGCGATGGGGTGATTGGGTCCGGCTACTCCGATGCCCATGAGGATCTGGTAGGCCCAGCAGCCGGCCCCCACCAGAATGCCGCAGAACCAGAAGGCCACGATGCCCAGGTAGAGATTTCCCGGAGGGGACATGGCCCGTAAAACTTCCTGATTGACGGTGCTGTAGTTAAGGTCTTGCATAGTTCAAACTAAAATAGGGGTCGAGGATTCAAGGGTTCGATGGTACAAGGTTTAAGGTACAAGGTATACGGTATACGATTTTTTCTAACCTTGAACCTTATACCTTGTACCGTCCATTACGTTTCCAAAATGTGCGTTATCCTCTTGAGATAAATGACCGCCGGCTTGGTATTCAGATAACCCAGGACCTGATAACGGCGTTTGTCATCGATCAATCGGGAAACACGGCTTTCCGGGTCGAGGAGATTTCCAAAAATTAACGTGTCGGTCGGACAGGTCTGGGCGCAGGCCGTGGTGAATTCTCCGTCTCTTACTTTTCGGCCTTCGGCCCGGGCCTGAATCTTGGCCCCGATGATCCGCTGGACACAAAAAGAGCATTTTTCCATGACTCCTTTCTGGCGGACCGTCACATCGGGGTTGAGCTGCCAGTCCAGGGGACTGGGACGGGTATAGTTAAACCAGTTGAACCGCCGTACTTTATAGGGGTCGTTTTGCAGACAAAAACGGGTGCCGATACAACGGTTGTAGGTCTGGTTGTTCAGGCCTTCCGGGTTATGGACCGGGGCATAGACCGGGCAGACCGATTCACAGGGGGCAAAGTCGCAGTGCTGGCAGAGCATGGGCAACCAGCGGGCCATTCCATCCTTTGGGTCAAAGTAACGCTGAATCCGGATCCAGGCCATCTCCCGGCCGTTGAGGACTTGCTGTTTTTCCACCACGGCCAGGTTGTTTTCCGCATAACAGGCCACCACGCAGGCCGAACAGCCGATGCAGCGGTCCAGGTCGACCATCATCACCCAACGGTATTCCTTATGCTGATGGACAGGGTAAAAGTCCTTTCGCGGGTCAACCCCTTGCGGTAAAGGCAGGTCGATATAAGGGATCTCTGCGGTCTTAAGGGATTGTTGATAATCCTTCAAGGTCATGACCTGCATGAGATCCCGATCCCCCTGAAAAAAACTTCCGTCCACATGGGCCAGGGGAATTTGTTTATTTAATTTCCGGAAGCTTACTTTCTGGGTGGAGTGAAAAACCCCTCCTGAGGCTGGGTCAACGGCCGGAGAAAATAATGACAGGGGATTGACCGGATGTCCATCGGCATACCTTCCGTAATTCCAATGACCCTGACCGAGAGGCAGGGCCAATAGCCCCGGAGGGACGGTATAAATGGGATAGGCCGGTCCTTCCAGGCTTCCGTAAGGAGAGCTGATCAAAAGGATATCCCCTTTTTGGATCTCCAGGACCTTAGCCGTTTCCGGGTGGATCTCAATCCAACCGTCCCAGGTAATCTGGGTCATAGGATCGGGAAGCTCCTGAATCCAGGGCCGGTTGGCCTCTCGGCCGTCAAAGAACTGGATAGTGGGGTAAACGGTCCATTCCATCATTGGATCGGATTTGGCGGTTTCTTTTATTTTGGAGAAGGAAAAGGATGGAGGCCTTGCCGGAAAAGCGGCTTTTTTATTTTTTGGCTCCTTCCAGATTCCCCCTTGCTCCAGGGCCTTTTGCCAAAACTCCTCCGGGTTCTGGCCGGCTTCTATTTCCTTTCCTTTTTGGATCCAATATTCCCGGAGGAATTGATAATAGTCCTTCCAGGGAAATCTATCCGGTCCGCTGACCTTTTTGCCGGATGAAATAAGGAGATCCCCTAAAGGACGGGTTTGGAAAACCGGCCCCATGACCGGCTGCATCAACCCTGACACCCCTTCTCTGGGAGAATAGTCACCCCAGGACTCCAGAAAGGTGTGATTGGGAAGGACCAGGCCGGCCAGGGTGCTGGTCTCATCGGTATAACTGGAAAAACTGACCACTAAAGGGACCGAATTCAGACCTTGCCGAAATTCTGCCGAGAAGGGAAGGTTGAAAACCGGGTTAACCTGGCCCAGGAGCAAGAGATCGATTTCTTTTCTTTTCATCCTTTCCGTAAGTTCTTTAAGCTCGGTTAAAAGCGCTGTCCGGCCATAGGCAGTTGGGCTATTGAAATCGATTACTTCTCTCGAACCTGGCTTAAGCAGGCAGAGGAGATTGGCCGCTACGGCTGCATCCAGGGCATGGGGGCCGGAAAGGCCGAGCCCTTCGGCCAGGGCCAGAGGTTTTTGTGCCCGGCTGAACCTACGGGCCAGATCCCTGATCACTGGTATCTTGACCCCGGTTTTTTGTTGGATCTGTTCCAGGGTAAACTCCTGCAGAGTTTTCCGGAGCCACCCTTGCTGATCAGTAGAAAGATAGTTAATCGATCCCTCGTCCAACAAAACTCGGAGCATACCCAGGCCGATGAGATACTCCTCTCCCGGAGGGACGGCAATCCACAGATCGGCATTGTTGGCTGTTAAAGAAAGTCTTGGCCCCACAAAGATAAAGGGGTTTTTCCCTTGAGGTTTCAGGGCGTGAAAGGCAGCAAATTGCCGGGCAAATTCCAGGTTGGAGATCCAGGTTTCCAAAAAACCGGCCCCAAAAGAAATAAGGAAGTCGGCCTGGTCGATGCGGTAATGGGGTAAACCGTCATATTGAAAGACGAGCCGGTTGGCCTGGCGCAAGGGCTCATAAGCAAAGGACTCGTAGCATAATGGGCCTTGGGAACCCATTTCCGAAAGCCAGCGATCGACTAACCCTTTTAAGCTGCCGGTTATCAATTCACTTACGAAAACAATTCGTTCGCCACGGCCCTGCCGAATAAGGTCGGTCAAGGTGCGGGCCAGCACTTCTTCACCGTGTTGCCAGGACACCGCGGTCAATTTGCCGTTTGCCTGGCGTTTAAAAGGTCCCGGGAATCGATCGGGATTATAAAGCCCCTGCAAGGAGGCCTGTCCGCGGGCGCAGAGTTTCCCTTGGCTGACAGGATGAAGAGGGTTCCCCTCCAATTTGACTACCCGTCCATCCCGGTTCTTGGCCACCAGGCCGCAACCGGCCGGACACCCCCGGCAAGTGCCGGCATACCAAACCGCCTTACCGGGGATGATATCCTCAGGGGGGAAAATATAAGGAACTAAGCGGTTGGGAGTATCGGATGAGCAACCCGTGACGGCGCTTGTTCCAGCTAACCCTATGATCTTCAAAAAGTCCCGGCGCTTGAGATCAAACATGAAAAGATATCCGCGATAGCACAGAAGTCAGAACTGTTTTTGTCAATTTAGTCAGAATCAGTATAAAGAAGGTAGAAGAAACGAGTCAAGCATAAAAAGATCCTTCCCCCATTTCAGGGAGAGACTCAAGGTGAAGAAGGGATAAAAAACTTTGGTTTTTCAGTCCCGCCTTTTTCAGAGTAAAGTCAAAAAAAATCCGTAGACCGGTGGGGCCCATTCTGTTAAAATAAAACATATGCCAAAGCTGAAATATTTTTTTGCCCTGTCCAGAACTCCCCACGGCATTCTTGACTTAGCCACCCCGGCCATAGCGGCCTTGCTCTGGTATGGGTCTATTCCCCCCCTTCAAATCCTCATCCTAGGCCTGGCAACGGCCTTTGCCGGATACACGGCGGTTTATGCTTTGAACGATTTGATGGATTATCATTTGGACCAGAAGAAACTGGAACTGGGAGGATTAGGTGACGGAGGAGGAGATTTGGATGCCCTGGTAATTCGTCATCCGTTGGCCCAGGGAGTCCTTACTTATAAAGAGGGACTGTTCTGGACAACCGCCTGGTCTTTTCTGGCCTTGATCGGCGCCTATCTGCTGAATCCTCTTTGCCTCCTTATTTTCCTGAGCGGCTGCGTCCTGGAGATGATTTACTGTCTCCTCTGGAGGACCAGCCCGTTTCGGTCCCTTATCAGCGGTGCGGTCAAAACAGTCGGGGGTCTAGCGGCGGTTTTCGCTGTTGATCCCCATCCTTCCCCGGCCTTCCTGGTTCTCCTTTTTCTTTGGTTATTTTTTTGGGAAATCGGAGGTCAGAACATCCCCAACGACTGGATGGACATGGAGGAAGATCGGATGGTTCGAGCCAAAACCATCCCCGTTGAGTTGGGAAAAACCTGGGCCATTTCGATTATTTTTACTTCTCTCCTTTTGGTCGTTGGTTTGAATGGAGTCCTTATGCGGTTTTCACCCTTGGGGGGGGAATTGAGCGCCGTCGTTGCTTCCCTGGGCCTGGGGATTTATTTGCTCCTTCTGCCCGGCTACCAGCTTATCAAGACGAAAGCCCGTCCTCAAGCCGTCATTTTATTTAATCGAGCCAGCTATTATCCCTTGGCTGTGCTTACAGTCATCAGCCTGTCCCTCGTGATTTGAATCTGTCGCCAGGAGAATTTCCATGGAAGAGATCGATCCCAAAGAACTGCCGAAATTCAACGGGAAAGACGGGAATCCGGTTTATATCGCTCATCGTGGCCGGGTTATTGATGTGAGCGCCAGCAAGTTGTGGAATACCGGCCTTCATATGAACCGACATCATGCCGGAAATGATCTCACGACTGATATCCAAGCCGCTCCTCATGGACTGGAGGTTTTGGACCGCTACCCGCAGGTGGCGGTACTCAAGAAAGAGGCCTCGACGGAAAAGCCCATACCGAAATTTTTGGCCTCTCTACTTAAACGATTTCCCATGCTCCGGCGACATCCCCATCCCATGACCATCCATTTTCCTATTGTCTTTTTGTTTGCCGCCCCCGTATTCACGATTCTTTTCCTTCTAACCGGAAGCCGGAGTTTTGAAACAACGGCCTGTCATTGTTTGGGGGCCGGCCTCTTTTTTACTCCGATAGCCATGGGTACCGGTTATTACACCTGGTGGCTGAATTATCGGGCTAGATCCCTTAGACCGGTGAGGATCAAGAAAAAGGTTTCCGTGATCCTTCTGGGGATTGCCGTGATCGCCATGGGCTGGCGTATTTTGGATCAGGCTATTCTGATTTCTCTGAGGCCGATCAGCTGGATTTATTTGATTCTTGTTTTTTCCCTGCTCCCCTTGGTCTCGGTCATGGGCTGGTTCGGCGCTCAGTTAACCTTTCCGATTGAAAAGGAAATTCCCGCCGAAGATGAGAAGGGGAAGAGTTAAGCCCCTGACCTTCAGTTAAGATGGAATCGGCCGCGGAGGCAGGGAAACCTTGGGGCGGAAGCTTTACTTTTCTCTTCAGAGATATACAGTATTTTGATTTGACAAATACTATCCTTCCTGTATTCCTTTCAGATTTTTATTGAGTAAAATTAGTCCTAAAAAAATAGTGCTCCCTGAATGGAAGGAATGCGTTTCGCCCTTTTCCGCCTAAGAAAAGGGAGTGGCCTATAACCAAGTAAAATTTTGAATATTGATCCGGATTATATGGAATGAAGGAGGATATAACCATGAAAAACAAGAACGGTTCACGAAAAAATAGCGCCTTGGCTTTATCATTTACAGCCGGTAGTTTGATTGGAGCGGCGGCAGGTTTACTTTTGGCACCCTGGGAAGGACGTCAAGCCAGGGGAAAACTAAAAGAATTTGGGGAGGAAGTCAAGGAGACATCGATTCGCTTATCCAATAATTGGAAGGAAAAGGCCGTCGGTTTTATGGAAAAAAGAAAAAATAGTTTTCCCCCGGAAAAGGACAACCTTACGGCTGGTCATGATGCCAAAGAGGCCGAAACCGGAGTCGGAAAAGAGATTCCATTGGCTCCTGAGGGACATAGCGATGAGGATTTCCTTCATCCAGCCCCGGTCTTCGAGTAATTATATAGAACAACCCCCGGTTTGAAACTGCTCTGGCAGGTCAAGGGGAAAGTCGGTCTACGCTTGATGGGGAATTTGATACTCTGTGCAGGGCTAAACAGAAGGGCTGTTTTTACAACCCCAGTGTACCACGGCAATCCCGTTGGTCAGGGGTCGATAGTTTACCTGAAGAAACCCGATTTCTTCCAGGAGACGAGTCAATTCTTTCGGCGAAGGGAAAAGCCGTATGGATTCGGGCAGGTAGGTGTAGGCCTGCCGGGATCCTCCAATAAGGAGTCCCAACAGGGGCATAATATGAAAAGAGTAAAAATCGTATAACCGGCGGAACAGTGGGTTTGTGGGGTTGGAGAATTCGAGACAGATAAATCGTCCCCCGGGTTTGAGGACCCGATGCATCTCCTTAAAGCCTTCCTCCATATGGGTCAGGTTTCGGAATCCAAAGCCGACCATGGCCGCATCAAATTGGCCGGATCCAAAGGGCAGCCGTTCTGCATCTCCCTGGGCATAAAATATTTTCTTCCTGAACGAGGCATTGGTCGATTTTCGGCGTCCGATTTCCATCATCTTCCGATTAATATCGACTAAGACGACTTTTCCCGAACCTTTCATTCGCTTTAAGGCCAGGACGGAAAGATCACCTGTGCCGCCGCAGATGTCCAGGAGACTGTCTTCCGGCTGTAATCTTAAGAGATTGACAGTGGTACGTTTCCAGAGGTAATGAATACCGAAGCTCAGAATGGTATTCATCAAATCGTATTTTTGGGCTACCGTATCGAAATGGTCGCGCACCCAACGGACTTTTTCCTGGGTCGGGACTTTACGAAATCCGAAATGGGTCGTTTCCTGATCACCTTCCGATTTTTTGCCGGCTTTATTTTCTTCCGCTTCCGGCTTGTTTTCCGAGAATTTATGAACAGTCATCCTTGGTTCCTCTTCAGGCCGGAATTTCTATAGGAAGACCGGATTCCAGGAAAATAGGTTTCAGGTATTGGAGACTGGCCTGGCCGGCTTCTTCGGGCATGTCCACATAAGGGTAAAGTTCCAGGCTGATATCGCCTTGATATCCCAGGGCAGACATGGCTTTAAAGAGCTTCAAATAGGGAATAGCCCCTTGTCCGGCAATAAGATGCTGGTGGACCCGGCTGGGGGCAATATCCTCAAGATGAACATGACCTATCCAGGGGAAAAGATCTTCAAAAACTTTTACCGGGTCCTCTCCGGCACAAAAAAAATGACCCATGTCAAAATTCAATCCAACGTTGGGCGAATTCACTTCCAGGATAAACGATTTAAATTGAGAGCTGTTCTCCAGCAGAAGATCAGGTTCGGGCTCGATCAGGATTTGGATCCCCAAGGACACGGCCGTGGGGATGACCTGTTCCAAACCTTGGTGGAATAATAATAAGGCCTTTTCCCGGCTCATCTCCTTCAGGGGCCCCCCGGGTGGAACCGATATATTCCTACAACCTAAAATGTCGGCAACCTTAAGACAATCCAGGGTATGACGGATCCGCATCCCTCGTCTCTGTTCTTCGGCCTCAATCCAGGAAGGAAGATAGGTGTCTCCAACGGCGAAGAGGGTAAAGCTGTTCAGGTTGGTTATAGTCAACCCCTGGTCGGAAATAGATCTCTTGAGATGCCTCATTTCCACTTCTCCGAAATCCGGCGGATAGAGATGAGGGCGGTCACACATAATCTCCAGGCCTTTAAACCCCAAAGAAGCGATCTTGGCCACGGAATCCTCCAGGGAAAATTTGACAAAGGCATTAGTGCTGTAACCGAACTTCATTGACTCCTCAATTTCTTATCAATCGTTGATGTTTTGCAGGGATGCTAAGAGGTAACCGGCTTCCGGGATAGAGAGGTATCACAAACCCTTTCCAACCCATCCAGACCAAATAACTGGTCTTGAAAAGTCAAGGGGGGGTCCTTCCCAACAGGTTTCTTGAAAAAGAAACTTAGTTCCGAAATAGGCCCTGATTTTCCTGACAGATGAACAGCCGTCATCCATCGGGCCAGATCCAATATCAAAGGGGCCGCTAAGACCGAGTCCCGTCCTTGGAAGTCCAGTCGAAGACTCATGGGCAAACCGAACAAGCCCAGGAAGTCGATAACATCCCAGGCTTCTTTGGCATCTCCGCGAGGCGGATAATAATCAATAGAGACCTTGTGTGAAACCGCTGAATACCTCTTTCCCACTTTATACCCCAGGATTTCATCCAGGAGTTCCGTCTTATTTTTAAGTTTTCCCCGGGCCTTGTCCGGGTCGGCCAGGTTCGCCCCGTCCGCATTCCCGAGGATATTCAGGCTGTACCAGCCATCGATAAAGAGATTTCTGGCTTTGAAGGCTGAGGCCAGGACAACCTTCAAATAAGTCTGACCGGTCTTTCCGTCCCGTCCGCACCAGGGGACCCCTTTTTTAATGGCTTCCCGAAGGAGCAATGGCAGCTCCACTTCATTAGAGGTGAAATTAATTATCGGGAGTCTGCATTGGATGGCAGCTAAAACGTAAGCCATATCCGGGAAGGTCCGCGGGTCCAATTCCGAAAAGAGCTGTGACAAGGTACGACAGTGGGATAAATCAGGAGAAGCAGATGCCGGCAGAAGGTTGATAAAAACAGGACGGCTGTTGGGAAACCGGGTTTTCAATTGCCGGATTTCTTTCACCCTCTGTCCGACCCAGGATTTAAGGTCCAGGGGAGCTTCCGGGATTTCTATTATAGGAATTCGGTTTAAGACGGGGGCGTAAGGCCTCCAGATTTCTTCCGTAAGAACCCCTTGATCTCTTATGGAGTCAATAAGGCTTTTTCGACTTTTATCCCATCCGGCTATTTGGATAGCTTGAGGGGATCCAAGATAGGGGAACTTTTCGGCCGTGGTCAAGCTGGGGAGCACCAGACTTGGGTTCTGGCTTAGGGCGGACACGGCCACGGCCAGGGTGGAAGCTACAGCGCCTTTGGCACCGGCGACCAATAGTAAAATGGGAGAAAGGAAGGGATCGGAAGATGAGGTCATGGTTTATAATTTAATATTCCTTTGAGTATCCAATAGCATAAACAGGATAGGAAAAAAGGGCAAGGAAAAAATCTGATTTTCAATTGGCACTTGTGGCAGCAAGTTAAAATGTTCCCTGTAAGAGTGGAGACAATCCGACCCTCAGGGGATTGATGACTACGGACTGAGGGAGGAAAGGTCTTCGAGGAGATTGCCTTTTTAAATGAAGATGCAGCAGACTTTGTGCCGGTCAGAACCTCCGTTGTGCGGGAAAAGTCAAAACGATATGGAGCGGATGATGATGAAATTTCCTTTTGAAGTTCCTTTTGAGGACGTGCAGGCTGATCTTGACCAGTATGTGACCGCGATATTTTCCTGTAAGGTTTCGTCCGTACTCTCGACCGGGATATCCGGCTGGCACCGATAACACCCCTTAAGATCAGCAGCCAGAGCGCGGTACGGCTGGATGCCTTGGTCATGACCGCATGTGAGTTCCTTAAAAAGAATGTCCCGAATGTGGCGCGGAACAAAATACATCGGCTTGACAAGGCTGATACGAGAACAGGTCTGGATGGAATAAGATCACTTGCCGATATCGGGGTTCCTTATGCCATGCTGCTGTATGAGCGGTTCCTTGGCAGACCTTTCGCGGGTCACCGAGACTCCGTGAGCGATCTTATCGGAGACAGTCTGGAATCGGCAATTGAGGATGTGTTAAGCAAGGCAGGTATCACCTACCGGAAGACAAAAAGGGCGGAGAAAATTCAAGATTTTGATCAAACGCCGGATTTTATTATTCCCAGTGAATTCAATCCACAGGCTATTATTGAGGCGAAAATAACCGAGGACGATGGTACGGCGCGTGACAAAGTCGCCCGCATCCAACGCCTGGGTACGCTAAGTATGAAAGGACAGCCGGAGGGAAAGCCGAAGTACGAAGTCATCGCCTGCATTGCGGGTCGAGGTTTCGGGGTTCGGCGGGAAGACATGAAAAGGATAATCTTGGCAACAGGGGGGAAGGTGTTTACCCTACAGAATCTGGACAAGCTCGTTGAGTGTACGAAGTTGAAGGAATTTAGAACAAAGTAATTGTAAGACAATATCCGATAAGGAGAAAAGAAGAAGCAGACTCCTAATTTTTTATGAAACACACCCTATTATTAGGAATTAGGTGGCACATTTTTGGAGCGAATTGATCCAACACTTAAGTCTAAGAAGCCATCTTACAGACGCCGGATGGGCACTGTTTTCCTTTGATGTGGCCTTCAAATTCTTCTTTGAAGTTGGACAAAACCGACAGGATGATGTGGGACACCTTGCCGGCAAAGGAGCAATAGGGGGCCTGTTTCATGAGGACTATCAGGGATTCCATTTCGGTCACGGCATTAGCCGGTGCCTGGCCGCATCTTATGGCGGTGATTAAATCGGCCAGTCTCTGTATCCCCAGTCGGCAGGGGGCACATTTGCCGCAGGATTCATCGTAATGGAATTTGATCAGATATTCGGCGATCTCTACCATACACAAAGAGGGGTCCATGGCCATGATACAACCCGTGGCCTTTTCCCAGATCAAATCACCGCGGATGGATTGAAGCGGGTTGAGTCGCAATAAGGGGAAAACGATCTTGCCCTGTTGAACGGTTTCTTTCAGAATGGCCTCAATATGACCTTCTTTGACCTTGTGGTAGAAAACACCCAGATAAGGGAAACTTAAAAAAGCCCCATCCTGACAAGTCCCGGAACATCCGCATTTGGCCGGTTCTACGACCACCGGGATCTTCAGGCGTTCTGCTTCAGCAATAAGACCTTTATAGATCGATTCCGCCCCGCAGGTTTTAGCCTTGGGATTGCGGCACACCGTAATCTTCGGGATGGTGGTAATTAGGGGTTCTGCGATATTTAGAGCGGTTTTAGCCATAACCTTTATTAAACTCCGTTAAGATATAATCGTCTTGCAGGCCGTCCGGGCCAGATCAAGAAACCAGGCCGGCAAGGTACCCATCAAGAGTATGGCCAGGATCAACCCGTAGTTCAATAATCGATTGGAGAAACTCAAGGTCACCGCCGGTAACCCGTCGGGGTCCTGTCCGTAGGCTGAGCGCACGATATTCAGGTAATAATAAATTGAAATCGCCGCATTCACTGCGGCAATGATCACCAAAGCCAGGTGCCCTTGATTCAAGGCGGCGGCGAAAAGAAAAAATTTTCCGGTAAATCCGGCTGTAGGTGGAATACCGGCCAGGGCGAAGGCCCCCACCGCCAAGGTAAAGGCTAATAAAGGAGAACGCCGGTACAGTCCGGAAAGGTCGCTGATGGTGACATTTTCTCCTTCGCGGGAAACGGCACATATCACCAAAAAGCAGGCCAGGTTCATTAATAAATAAGCGGAGATGTGGAATATGGCGGCAGAAAAGCCAACGGAGTTCAGGGTCAAGACCCCCATCAGGACATAACCGGCATGGGCGATACTGGAATAGGCCAGCAGGCGTTTAAGGTCTTTTTGGACCAAAGCCGCCAGGTTTCCAAAGGTCATGGAAACAATTGCCAGAAGAACCAGGACTTGAATCAAATCAACGGCCCCGTTTCCGGCCAGGCTGACTAACCGAAGCAACAAGGCTACGGCCCCCACTTTTGGCATGGTGGCCACAAAAGACACGGTTTCATTGGCCGCCCCCTGGTAAATATCCGGGGTCCAGAAATGGAAGGGGACCACCGCCAGCTTAAAGAAAAACCCACAGAGAACCAGGAGAAGCCCGATAACGGCTATGGGTTCCTTTAACAGCAAAGGCATCTTCTGGAGAATGTCCATCAAATAGGTGGATTGGGTGACTCCAAAGATATAACTCATGCCGAAAAGCATAACCCCGGTGGCCGCGGCCCCGAAGATAATGTATTTAATAGCCGCTTCCATTTGGTTGCCGCCAACCTGATTGCGGATCGGGATCAGGACATAAATGGAGTAAGAAGACAGCTCCATGGCGATAAAAATGGCTAACAGCTCGACACTGCTGACCATCAGCATCAGACCCAGGGAGCTGAGACTCAGAAACATATAAAATTCCGGTTGAAGACGTTCCTCGATGCTTTTGAGCTTCCGTCCCAGTCCAATGACCAGGAACAGGCCGAGACTAAGCAGACATTTGAATGTTTGTGAGAACAGGTCAACCCGATAAGCCTTATAAAAGAGCTCCCCCGAGGCATTGAGGCTTAACAGGCTAATGATTACCACGAGAGCGGAAAGGAAAAAGGCCATTCCCTGATTCAATGCAGCTGACGATTTCCACAAGGATTGGCAGAAAAAGATCAGGGCCATTAAAAGTAGAAAGGTTTCCGGTAGAAATAACAAGAAATTCATTATAATTCGTTCCTCGGTAAAATACTCAAAGCTGAAAGCTCCAAGCTCAAACAAAATACTTAAACAAGAAAGCGTTCAATCTTTTATTTCACTAAAGCCAAAGCACTTCCGGCCTGGACTTGCTGGACCAAGTGGTTCACGCTGGCATGCATGACATCCAAAAAGGGGCCCGGTGAAAAACCAATCCACAAGACGAATATGGCCAGCGGGACCAGATAAACGATCTCCCGGGTATTCATATCTTTAAAGGAGGGGTTTCCTTCACCTCCCCAGGCGATCTTCTGCAGCAACCGGAGCATATAGGCGGCAGCCAAAACCACCCCTGGGATGGCAACGGCGCCGATCAGCTTGTTATCCAAAAAGGTGCCGATTAAAACCAGGAGCTCGCCTACAAAACTGTTGGTCCCGGGAAAGGCCATGGAAGAAAGACTGAAAAAACCTAAAAACCCGATGTAAATGGGCATAATTTTGCTTATCCCGGAGTTGACCGTAATCAACCTGCTGTGGCTTCTCTCATAAATGATCCCTACGCAGAGAAAGAGTGCCCCGGTGGTGATGCCGTGATTGATCATCTGCAGGATGGCCCCTTCCAGTCCGGATTTATTGAAGAGAAAGGTACCCAAGGTGACAAACCCCATGTGGGCCACGCTGGAATAGGCGATCAACCGTTTCATGTCGCTTTGCCCCAAGGCCACATACCCGCCATAAATGATGGAGATGATGGAGATCCAAAGGACATAGGGGGCAAAGTAGACACTGGCTTGGGGGAGGATAGGCAAACAAAAGCGCACGAAACCGTAAGTCCCCATTTTCAACAGTACGCTGGCCAGGATGACACTGCCCGCGGTCGGGGCCTCCACATGCGCGGCCGGCAACCAGGTATGGAGCGGGGCCATCGGGACTTTGATGGCGAAAGCGATTCCCATGGCCAGGAAGACCCAGAATTGAAAGTTAAAGGAGTAGGTATGGGTCATCAATTCCGGGATGCTGAAGGTGCCGGTCTTTACATAAAAGGCGATCATGGCCACCAGGAGGAAGACGCTGCCGGCCATGGTGTAGATGAAGAACTTGATCGAAGCATAAACCTTGGCCGGGCCACCCCAGACGGCTATCAATAGATACATGGGGACCAGCATGGCCTCAAAGAAAATATAAAATAGAACGAAATCCAGAGCCGAGAAAACCCCGACGCAAGCTGTTTCAATCAAAAGGAGACAGAACAGAAATTCTTTGACCCGTTTCTCGATGTATTTCCAGGAAGCCAGGATACAAATGGGCGTCAAGAGAGTGCTTAACAGGACCAGAAAGAGGCTGATACCGTCTACCCCCAAGGTATAATTGATTTTGAATCCGGGGATCCAGGGTATATGTTCCCCAAACTGGTATTTATAGGTGGAAATATTAAAATTAAAATAAAGAGGAAGAGAAAGGGCAAAGTTAACAATACTAATGATCAAGGCCCAGACTTTGGCCGTCGTTTCATTTCGCAGCATGAAAAGGACCACGGCTCCGCCCAGGGGCAAAAAAATAAGTGTGCTTAAGATCGGATAATTAAGCTGATTGGGAATGAGAAAATCCATGTTTGTTAATTTCCCTGAATTTTATTAGGCGATAGGCGATAGGCAATAGGTTGTAGGTTGAAATTATTATTCCTCTTGCCTATAGCTTGTTTTTCTATAAAAACCAATACACCCCAATGATCACAAAAATAACCAGCAAGGCCCCAGCCAGATAATTCTGGATATTTCCGGTCTGGACCTTGCGGATTTGATTGCCAAACTCCTGGGTCCCATAGGCGACATTGTCCACCACCCCGTCAATCCCCCAGCGATCGAACCAGGCAAAAAATCCGGCAAAGGCCATCAGGGCTTTTAGGGCCAGACTCCGGTAGAGCTCTCCCCAACCGGTGTCAAAGCCCTGGATGAATTTCTGGTCGAACCACATAAAACCTTGGAGGCCTTTGCGGTAAAACCAATCGAAATCCAGATTGATCTTGGCTTCCGGCTGGAGCCTCTTGAGGAGCAGGAAAAAACCTAGCCCGGTAAACATCATCAATTGAAGGGTCTCGGAAAGATGGGGGAGATTATAGGGATGAAATTCCGCGGCCGCTTCCTTAAAAGGTAAGAGATCATACAAAACTTTGGGATAAACCCCGATTAGGAAACATAAGAAGGAAGTAATCCCCATGGCCCAGAGCATATTTTTGGGTGGTTCCTTGGGCCGCAAACCCGAGTCCTTGCCAAAAAAGGCGAAATAGGGCAGTTTCAAGCCCACCGAAAGGAAGGTTCCGACCGATGCTAAAAGCATCAGGACCATCAGTACCGGATGATGAGACTCTCCGGCCCCGGAAATGATCATGGATTTGCTGACAAAACCGCTAAAAAGAGGCCAACCGGAAATGGAGATACCGCCCACGACATAGAAAATAAGGGTCAGTGGCATATATTTGTAAAGACCGCCCAATTTGTTTAATTTGGAGGTCCCGGTCATCATCAGGACCGAACCGGCCCCCATAAACAACAAGGCCTTATAAAGGATGTGGGCATAGGCATGGGCGCAGGCCCCGTTTAAGGCCAGTTCTGTGCCGATCCCGACACCGGCCACCATGTAACCCACCTGGCTGATGATGTGATAGGAAAGGATGCGGCGCATGTCGTTTTCGATGGTGGCGTAGCAGACCCCGTAAACAGTCATGACCGTACCCATCACGGCCAGGACATCATAGCCGGGGAAGGCCCGAGCCAGGACATAGATCGCTGTTTTGGTAGTAAAGGCGCACATAAAGACCGCGCCGGTGACCGTGGCTTCCGGATAGGCATCGGCCAACCAGGCATGTAAAGGGAAGACGGCGGCATTTAAGGCAAAACCGGCCAGGATCAGATATTCGGCCAAACCGGCGCTGGCCTTGGGGATAACCACGAAGGCCATACTCCCGGTATTTTGGTAATGTAAAAAGATGCCGGCCAAAAGCAGCAAACCGCCGAAGATGTGCATCAAAAGATAGCGAAACCCGGCCGAAAGTGATGCCGGCTCTCGGCGGAACCAGATCAGGAAGGTTGAAGCCAAGGCCATCATCTCCCAGAAGATAAAGACCGTCAGATAGTCTCCGGCAAAGACCACCCCCAAGGAGCCGCCCACATAAAAATAGGAAGCGATATGCTGGGCGTCTTCCTTGACGTGAATCCCGTAAAGGACTCCCAAAAAAGACATGAGGGTGAAGACATGGGCAAAGACAATGGTCAACCGGTCCACCCGACCCAGGATAATTTTAAAACCCAGATAGTTGACCTCCCCATAAACCCCCAGGTTCATGTTGAGGACCGTATAGAAGGCGGCCGCGGGTATGAGCAATAAATAAATCTGCTTGATCCGGCCCTTGAACACCGGGATCAGGAAGGCGCCTAAAATAAAAAACAGGGCTGGATGAACAAACTTATCCATAATAATCCTCTTTTTTCATCAGCCAGGCGTGGGCCAATCCTTTCATAATGCGTATTAAGAGAACACACCCTATAAATCCGAAAACCGTCCAAAACCCGGGAATTTTGTCCCCCCAAAAATGGGCTTCATGTCGAGGAATCAAAAAATCGAAGACAATCGTAGCCGCCATGACCACATAGAGTATTCGTTTCAAGACTTTCAAACGGTCTCTTAAATATTGTATTGGATTTGCCCAGTTCATAATCAGAAAACCGCCTTAACGATATTCATAAGATATTTTGGATCAACTGCTTTAACGATATTCAAAAAATAGTCCGGATAGAGGCCCATGAGTATGGAAGCCAGGGCCGTTAACAGCAAGGGAATGACCATGACGGCCGGGGCCTCCCGGAGAACGTTGCTCTGATCCGGCAGATCATTAGGCAGTGCTTCATTGGAGCGCCCGAAAAAGGCCCGAAGAACTACCGGGAAAAAATAGGCCGTGTTCAAGATGGTGCTGGCCAATAAGACGACTAAAAAGATAGTTTGGTGAGCCTGCAGGGTCCCTATGGCCAGATACCACTTGGTGACAAAACCGCAAACCAAAGGGACGCCGATCATACTCAGCGAGGCCACCGCAAAGGCAGCCATGGTAAAGGGCATTTTGCGTCCGATACCGGACATTTCACTGATTTTTCTGGTATTCGCGGCCACAAAAATCGATCCGGCGCACATAAAGAGGGTGATCTTGGAAAAGGCGTGATTGGCAATATGGATCAATCCACCGGTGACCGCGCTGGGGGTCATCAGGGCCACACCCAGAATGATATAGGATAATTGACTGACTGTTGAATAGGCCAGTCTGGCTTTCAGATCGTCTTTGGTAAGGGCGATGATCGAGGCCAGAATGATAGTGAACGAGGCGGCATAGGCCGTCGGTATTCCGAGATTCAAGGAGTTTAACAGCCCGACTCCGAAAACCGACAGCATGACCCGGCTGGTACAGAAGACCCCGGCCTTGACCACGGCCACGGCATGGAGCAGGGCGCTGACCGGGGTAGGGGCGACCATGGCCGACGGCAGCCAGTTATGAAAAGGCATCATGGCCGCCTTGGCGAAACCGGCCATAAAAAGGATATAGGTGATGGTCACCAGCGTCGGATTGGCGGTGGCGGGAAAAATCCCTTTGGTGATACCGGAAGGGGCAAAATCCAAAGTCCCGGCTAAAACATAGGTCAAGATAACGGCCGGCAGGAAAAAGGATTTAGCCGTCCCGGTCAGATAGACCATGTATTTTCTGGCGCCCTCATAGGCCTCCTCGTCCTGATGATGGGCAACCAGGGGATAGGTGAAGATGGTGATGACTTCATAGAAGAAATATAAACTGAACAGGTTACCGGAAAAGGCGACCCCGACCGCCCCGACGATGGCCACGGCAAAACAGAAATAATAGCGGCCCTGCGCATGTTCTTTTAAGGACCGCATATAGCCGATATTGTAGAAGGTAACCAGGATCCAAAGAAAGGATGAAATGGTTCCGAAAATAAGCCCCAGGGCATCCACTCTTAATTTCAAAGATATCCCCGGTAAAATGACAAACGGCGTACATTCGAAGGCCTTTCCGGCCAGAATCTGCGGGGTCATCGAAAGGACGGTCAGGAATGTGGCCACGGCACCTAAAACCGACCAGGTCTCCCTTAAGTTCGGCTTTTTGGACGTGACCATGATCAGCAAAGAGGCCACGGTGGCAATCAGAACGGCTATGAGGGGCCGTATGGAGATAATGGTTTCCACTGTTTCCATGGGGATTAAGAAGCTATCCTTTCAATTCACTGACGGTATCGGGTTTAATCTCTCTAAAGCGACGATAGACGGTGATAATGATACTCAGGGCAATGGCCGTCTCGGCCGCGGCCAGACCCATAATGAACAAGGTAAATACCTGCCCGACAGCGGCATCTTTGGAAAAAAACATATTAAAGGCCATAAAGTTCAGCGCGGCCCCGTTGAGGATCAATTCGGTGGCGACCAACATACCGATCAGACTGGTCTGCTGAAGAAGTCCGAAAATCCCGATACAAAAAAGCAAGGCGCCTAAAATTAAATAGGTGATCAGATGTTCCATCTGGTTAGTCCCTTTTCTGGCCGATCCCGGCGATCATGATGGCTCCGATAATGGCAATGGCCAAAAGTAAAGAAATCAGTTCAAAGACCAGAAAATAGCGGGTCAACAATTGCTGCCCCAGGGTCTTGATGCTCCAGTCGCGGGTGAGGGTTGTCCCCGGCGCCCAGTTAACGCTGAAAATCATTTGGACCATTCCGGCAAAGACCACCACACTGACGATCAGGGCGGCAATGACCTTGGTTACTCTCTTTTTCGGTTGGTCCAGTTCCAAAGGCGGGGAAAGCATAATGGCAAAAATATAAGTGATACAGATGGCCCCGACATAAATCAATAACTGCATTACGGCCACGAATTGACTGCCTAAGAATAAATAAATGCCGGCTACCCCGAACATGGATAAGGCCAGCCCCAAAATATTATGAAGGATTTTGGGGAAAGTGACGGCAATAAAGGCCCCAGCCAGGGTGAAAACAACCATGAGCCAGAAGGCCACCTGGGCGACGATGATCGGCGGTATGAAATCGGAGATGGTAGTCATGGTCTTTCCTCTAATTCTCGCATGAGGTCGATAACCGTATTCCAGCGCCCATAATAGACCAGTTCATATTCGCTTGAGAACTTAAGGGTTTGTTCCGGGCAGACATCGACACACAGGCCGCACAGGCTGCACTTGGAGAAATCGATGATATATTGACGACCGAATTTCTTATCGCCGGCCCTGGTCTTTTCCCCCTGAAGCTTGATGACATGGGAAGGACAGGTCCGGGCACATAAACCGCAGGCCACGCAATGATGGGTCTTGGTGTCGTCAAAGCGGATGAACTCGGTGTGCCCCCGGAAACTCGGAGTCATGGTCAACTTTTGTCTGGGGTATTGGACAGTAATAATGGGCTTAAAAAGCCTCTTGATGGTGACGCCCAGGCCGATGATCAGACTCTTGGCCCCGACCACTATATCGACGATGTATTGTATAAATGGATTAGCAGGGGATTTCATCTTATAGGACCTTAAGGAAAATGGCGGTAACCAATAGGTTTAGCAAGGAGATCGGTATCAAAACCTTCCAGGCGAAATTCATCAGTTGATCGAAACGAATGCGGGGGAAGCTCCAGCGGGCCCAGTAAACAACGAATATCAGGGCAAAGACTTTAATCAGGAACCAGATTACTCCGGGAAGAAGGGGCCCATGCCAACCTCCCAGAAAAAGGACCGTAGCCATGGAAGCGGCAATAAACATATTGGTATATTCAGCCAGGAAATACATTCCAAAGCGCATTCCCGTATATTCGGTATGAAACCCGGAAACCAGTTCCGATTCGGCTTCCACCAGGTCAAAAGGGGCCCGGTTGGTTTCCGCCGTGGTGGAAATGATAAAAATCAGCGCGGCGATGGGTTGATAAAGAATATACCAGACCGGGCTCTGGGCGGCGACGATTGCACTCATTTTAAAAGAATTGGTCATGATAATGACCGACATGGTGGACAGCAACAAGGGGATTTCATAGGCCACGTTTTGGGCCACCGAGCGCACCGCCCCGATCAGAGAATATTTATTATTAGAGGCCCAGCCGGCCATCAAGACCGACAAGACCGTCAGACTGGAAAAGGAAAAGATCAGTAAGATGCCCACGTTCAAATCCTTGACCTGCATCAGGGGCCCGAAGGGAATGACCACAAAACCGACAAAGGCCGGGATGAAGATGGTAATCGGGGCCAGCCAGTAAAGGAATTTATCGGCCAGTTTGGGGGTGATCATTTCCTTGCCCAGCATTTTAACGGCATCAGCCAGGTTCTGAAGGATCCCGTGGGGCCCCACCTCCATAAAGGCGGGCCTGAGCTGGAGGTGAGAACAGACCTTCATCTCAAACCAGACCATCCAGACTACGTTCAAAGGGACAAAGAGTAAAAGAATCAATAGTCCGATTAGCCCAACCGTAATATCGGGGCCGAGGAAAGCGTATACGTCATTGATGAGTTGTGTCATATTCACCGGTCGATCTCCGGAACGGTTACATCGATACTGCCGAAAATGGCAACGACATCAGCCAGGAAATGTCCAGGGCAAATTTTGGACATGACAAACAAGTTAGAAAAAGAAGGGGCACGGACCTTGATCCGATAGGGGATGCGCGACCCGTCGCTGACGATATAAAACCCAACGGCACCCCGGGCACTTTCAAAGGCAAAATAACAATCGCCCTCCGGCGGGGTGACAAACCGGGGTACCTTGGAGCGGATGGGGCCGGGCGGCAAATGATCCAGGGCCTGTTCGATGATATTCAGGCTTTGTTCAAATTCGGCCATCCGGACCAGGTAACGGGCCAGACAGTCGCCTTCTTCCCGGATCGGGACCTCAAATTTAAATTCCGGATAAATCGAATAGGGTTCGTTCTTGCGAACGTCGTATTTAACACCCGAACCTCGTAGGGTGGGACCGGTAACCCCGAATTCCAGGGCCGTTTCTTTGGTAATGACCCCGACGTTTTGGGAACGTTTAATAAAGATGATGTTCCCGGTGATCAGATCATGATAATCCTTTAACCGACCTCGAAAGCGGTCGATAAAACGGCGGGTCCCATCGTAAAACTCCTGGGTGATATCATTGCGGACCCCCCCGAAGCGGCCGTAACTGTAGGTCAGCCGGGACCCGGCAATCATTTCCAGAAGATCCAATATATGTTCCCGGTCATCCCATCCATAGACGAAAGGGGTGATGGCCCCCAGACCCATGACAAAATCCATGGCCCCGATTAAATGGCTGGCGATCCGGTTCAGTTCCGAGGTGATGACCCGAATGAATTCCGCTCTCCTGGGGACCTCGATCCCACAGAGTTTTTCCACGGCCATACAATACCCGTGATTGAAGATCATGCCCGATAGATAATCCATTCGGGCCGGGTTGGGTAAAAATTGTTCATAAATCCGGTTTTCGGCCATTTTTTCGTGGCCCCGGTGAGAATAGCCGATGATGGGTTCACAGGAGACCACTACCTCGCCGTCCAGGGTCAATAAAAAGTGCATGACCCCGTGGGTACTCGGATGTTGAGGGCCGAGATTGAGTTGATAGACCCTTTGACTTTGGGTTGCATCGTCTATGGTTCTTTTGTTCAGCATAGGATGTCGTCTATTTCTGCGGTCAATTTGGTCTTGCCGAAGTTCTTCAGTAAAGGGAAATAATCCACATCATCAGGATTGATGATCCTTTTGAGGTCCGGGTGTTCCTGGAAGCGGATGCCGAAGAAGTCATAGACCTCTCGTTCCAGCCAGATAGCTTCGGGATAAACAGCCGAAACAGAGAACGGGGTGCCGTCCTTGGGTATTTTGACCCCTGTCTTTAAACGGCAAAAATCTTGATAATAGGTGGAATAAAAATAAACCAATTCAAAATAATCGATAAAATCGACTGCCGTTATGGTCTCCAGATAAAACCGCCTGTCCTTCATGACCTGGGCCACCCGCCGCATCCCTACCTGATCCAAACGGACCTCCAGGTGATAACCGGTTCGGGAATAGTCGCTTTCCATGACTTGCCCTTCAGGGAGGGTTTGAGTCAGGTTATTTTCTAGATCTTCGAGCAGCTTTTTCTGCCCTGACGTTGGCATCTATAATTCCTTTGCTCATCTTGGTTTGTAATTTAAGCAATCCCTGGATCAGACCTTCCGGGCGGGGTGGGCAACCGGGGATATAGATATCCACCGGGATGATTTTATCCGCCCCGTTGACAATGGCATACTGTCCGTCATAAGAAAAAGGTCCCCCGGAGATGGCGCAATTGCCCATGGCAATGACCCATTTCGGCCCGGGCATCTGATCATAGAGGGTCTTGATGGTCGGGACCAGTTTATGAGGAATGGTCCCGGCAATAATCATGATGTCGGATTGGCGGGGAGTAGCTCTGGGGATCATCCCAAAACGCATAACATCAAAACGGGCCATGCTGGGGGCCATCATTTCTATGGCACAGCAGGCGATTCCAAAGGTCAGAAACCAGGGCGAATTGACCCGGACTATATTAATAAGATCCTGTACCGGGACAAATCCCACAACGGCTGATGTTTCTTTTGTGTCTTTCCTGACATCTCGAGAGGGGATGCAGATGGGGGCGTTTGGCTTTACTTCCATTTAAAAACTCCTTTACGCCAGGAATAGACGATGGCTAAGGTC
This sequence comes from uncultured delta proteobacterium, assembly GCA_963790475.1. Taxonomy (GTDB): domain Bacteria; phylum Desulfobacterota; class RBG-13-43-22; order RBG-13-43-22; family RBG-13-43-22; genus RBG-13-43-22. Next base: position 392,454 of record CAWBOS010000010.1, read on the forward strand.
AAAATAAACAGAAAGATAAATAATTCAATCAGTTCGTAAAAGGCGGTTCCTCTCTGGTAGGCAAGCAGTACCGGGAAGAGATAAAGGACATCCACATCGAAGGCCAGGAAGATCAGGGCAAAAAGATAATAAGAGGCCCCGAATTGCATCCAGGCGGTTCGTAGTGGTGCCACCCCGCTTTCATAGGTCGCATCCCTTTTTTCACCCCACATCCTTGGACCGAGCACGAAGTTGATAACGATCATAGCCAAGGGCATAAGGATGCCGACCAGGAAGAATATGAAGACGAACAAAAAATCGCCGAGACCGGCTTGTAACATTTGAGAAAACACTTAATTATTACTCCTTAAGGTCTTCAAGGTTCTCTTAAAGTCTCTGTTGTTTTCAAGCCCGTTAGAGCTCAAAAATGTCATGGTCGTATTACCTGTTCGAAAGGGTTTTTGTCAAGGAAAAAAATAAAAAGACTCCCCAGAATTTACTATTTTTAATCCACCGCATTTTGGGATACCCAGATTTTGGCTTGTTCGATATCTTTATTGATCTGGGTCTTCAAGGCTTCGGGGCCGGAGAATGTCCTCTCACCCCGGAGCCGTTTGAGAAAAAATACTTTAATATTCTTGCCATAGAGGTCATCCTTAAAGTTAAAAATAAAGGTTTCTATGGAGATTGTTTTGCCGTCGGCAAAGGTGGGGTTGAAGCCGACATTGGTTACCCCATAAAAAAAACCTTGAGGACTTTCGACCCGGACCACATAAACGCCGCGCTGGGGGATCAGTTTTTCATTGGGATTCAGATTGGCTGTGGGAAATCCCAAAAGAGATCGGCCGATTCCTTTGCCGGGGATGATTGTTCCCGTGAGGGTGAACGGTCGGCCCAGAAGGAGTTTGGCCTCCTCCATGGCCCCGGAGGTAATCAATTCCCGGACGCGGGTACTGCTGACTAAATGATTGCCAACAGTTACCGGTGGATGGATATGGACTTTGAATCCTAAATTTTCACCCAATTCTTTAAGAAGATGGATGTTGCCTTCCCGTTTTTTCCCGAAGGTATAGTCATACCCGACCACGATCTCTTTCATTCCGATGCGGTTGACCAGGATGTCCTGGACAAAACTCTTAGCCGGGACCTGGGAAAACTCCCGGGTAAAAGGGATGGACAGGACCGCCTCGATCCCGTATTGGAAAATCAGGTCGACTTTATTGTCGTCGGAGACGATCTGTTTGAGGGATTTGCCGGGTCTCAAGATCTGGGCCGGGTGAGGGTGAAAGGTAATGACCATAGAAGTCCCTTTTATGGCCTTGGCCCGTTCCAGGACTTTTTTTATCAAGCTCTGATGACCCAAATGAATGCCGTCAAAGTTTCCGATAGTCAGAACCGGGGCTTTTAACGGTTTGGTGATTTGATTGATATCGGAAAAATAAGTGCCCATAGGTTTTTTACGATCGTAACGAATCAAATTTTTAGGCTGAGGGGCATTAATAAAGATCGCTTGACAGGCATCAGGAGATTAAGACTGTAAAGGATTTTTCTCTTTTAGCCTCTTGCCTATCGCCTCACACCTCTCGCCTGATTTTTGAATGAATCCCCTTGACAGTTTTAAAATATTCATTTATATTTTTAAAAATAATAAAAATCAATTAAATAATGATTGCCGAAGTGGCGGAATTGGTAGACGCGCTAGGTTCAGGGTCTAGTAGGTGAACACCTGTAGGGGTTCGAGTCCCCTCTTCGGCACCAGGTGATTAGAAGCGGGTAAGCTTTCAATAGCTTGCCCGTTTTCATTTTGGGAAGGTTGCGAAAGGTCAGAAGGGTTGTCGGCGTGACGAGTGGGAAATCGACAACCTGGTTTATTTCAGCCTATTCTTTGTTGGAAGCCTGATTTCCGAAACCGGTAATTTCTTTTAGGTAAACCCCCGGCTCTGCCGGGGGACTCCCAGAGTTTGACAATTCCGGGAGAATAAGAAAGCCTCCAACCTGTGAACCGCTCAAGTTTACAGAGGAGGAGGCTTTCCATGAAAAACGAACAAAGTTTAACCCATACGAAGTGGGAATGCAAATACCATATTGTCTGGATACCGAAGTATCGGAAGAAAAAATTATACGGGCAAGTACGAAAATATTTAGGGGCGCTATTCAAGGACTTGGCCATCCAGCGTGAATGTACGATTATCGAAGGGCATTTACAACCGGACCATGTCCACATTTTAATCTCGATACCTCCGAAATATGCTGTTTCGCAAGTAGTTGGGTATCTCAAAGGCAAAAGCGCCATTCAAGTAGCCCGAGCCTATTTGGGGCGAAGAAAGAATTTCAGTGGCCAGAATTTTTGGGCTCGGGGTTATTTTGTTTCAACCGTGGGCAAAGATGAAGATGAAACACGGTTATATATAAAGACTCAAGAAAAGGAAGATCAACGTCTCGATCAACTCCTTTTGTTCGATGAAGAACCACCTTCAGGTGGTCAATAAATAATCCGCTTTGAGCGGTTCACAATTTCAAGCCTCCGGCTTTGCCGGAGGTCTGGTGACTCCCACCTTTGAATGGGATCCAACTGGTAATAGACGGCATACCGGATCTGGCCTTCTTCAGCGAATCCAGGACTTCCCCCGGTATTCCCGACAACTGCGCTGGGGACCCCGATACCAACGAAAATCTTTCCGAAATTGCCTTATTTCTCTTGAGATGCTACGATATATTCAGCCATGGTTTTTATAGAGGTGAATATCTTGCGCGCTTCTTTTGGGTTTTCGATCTTAATACCGTAATTTTTTTCCAAATACATGACCAGCTCCATCGCATCGATAGAATCAAGACCCAACCCGTCTCCGAAAAGAGGCGCTTCCGTTTCAATTTCTTCCGGTGTAAGTTCTAACAGGTTCAGCAGGGATATGATATCTTCCTTCAGTTTGAGAATCAGTTCCTCCATGGTTTTCATTTTCCTTTAAATAGTTTTTCCAAGTTCAAAGGGTAGAAGCTAACACATTCTTTAAATTTTTTAAATCTTTTTATCCTGTCTTCCTGCTCAACCATAAACAGAAAGGATAGAAATGGTTGACTATTGAGCGTCAGAGGCAGTACAATTATCAATAATATAGCTATAGCACTAACGACGAGGGCTCAGACCAGCGTCAATGTGCAAGCTCGCTTTTGAAAAATAGAATTCCCCTTGCTTCATAAATATATTTCCCCGAAAAAATCCCCCCGTCCCCCCTTTGAAAAAGGGGAGCGCAGGGGGATTTTAATAGGTGTAGGGCTTTCATGGATCAAATTCTAGAAGGACTTTATCGCTTGGGAAGTCCCGAGTTTCCTGCTTTTCTCGTGGTTGGGAGCCATCGCCTTGTCCAGGTCGATGCCGGGCCTGCCTTCATGGGGCCGGTGTATCTCCAAGACATCCAAAAAGTGCTGAGGAACGGAAGAGGTCCGGGCTTTCTTTTCCATACCCATTCCCATTTCGACCATGTAGGCAGCACCCCCTTTCTGCAGCGGCAGTTTCCGGATATAAAAATAGGCGGCAGCGAAACGTTCGCCAGGCGGCTCTCTCAGACAAAGACTGCGAAAACCATAGCGGATCTCAACCGTGGGCTTGTCCAGAAAAATAATATGGACAGGGCCTTTATCCCCGGGGATTTTGACTACAGCCTTCTAACCGTCGAACAGATTCTTAAAGACGGGGATTTTGTTGATCTGGGAGGCGGGGCATCGCTTGAGGTCATCGCCACCCCCGGCCACACCAGCGACAGCCTGAGCTTCTTTCTGCCCCACCTGGAGGCCGTGCTGGCGGGCGATGCGCTTGGAATCATGCCGGGAGATGATTCCTGGGTGGCGCCCCAGTTTCTATCCAGCTATGAGGACTATCTCGACTCCATCGAGCGGATCCGGAAGAGAGCGCCGAAAACCATCCTGTTGGGTCATCACTCCGTGGTGCTCCAAGCGGAAGGCGAAAGATTTTTCAATGCCGCTGTGGCCGACTGTCGGGCGTTTCGGGAAATGATCGAACAGTACCTGAAGCAATCCCAGATGAAGGAAGAACTTGTCGTCCAGCGTATCCAGGCCGCTGAGTATCAAACGCTTCGAGGGGGCAAACAGCCCGAGGCGGCTTTTCTTTTAAATCTCACCGCCCAGGTTCGCTTGATCGCTATAGCAATGAAAAGGGACAGGTCCGACTGATTCTTTTGTTGCTGGTTACTTGTCCAGAATTTGCGTTCCCACGCAGGAGTCTGGAAACGATAGAATAGGTCAGCCATCCTGGCTGACTAAATATAATGGTCAGGCAAGATGCCCGACCTATTTTACTTGAGCTTCAGCCTTCAGTCTTCAGCCTGTTTTTTTAAACCCCCGGTCCGAGCCTGTCTTTAAGCTCCCTTTTCAGTATCTTACCGGCACTGTTGCGGGGGAATTCTTTTACAAAAACGACCTTTTTGGGAATCTTAAAGTAGGCAACCTTTTCAAGGAGGATTTCGAACAGTTTTTCTTCAGTCATGGCAGCGCCTTCGTTCAGCAAAACAAAGGCCGCCACCACTTCGCCCCGCTTGGAATCCGGCATCCCGACCGCTGCGGCCTCCGCCACTTGAGGAATTGATTCAATGGCACGCTCCACTTCGGCGGCATAGATATTTTCGCCCGAACTGATAATCATATCGATCTTTCGGCCGACAATAAAAAGAAACCCCTCACCATCCTGTTTCCCCAGATCGCCGGTGTGGAACCATCCATCGCGGAAAGCCGCCTGCGTCTCCTGCGGCTTATTCCAGTATTTTAATAAAACGGTGGGGCCTTTTACCACCACCTCTCCAACTTCGCCCTGGGGCACATCCCTGCCGCTGTCGTCCACGATTCGCAAATGGGTGTGGAATACCTCTTTGCCGACCGAGCCGGCTTTGCGGATGGTGTCTTCGAGATCCAGGGAGGTCAGTCGCAGGGTTTCGGTCATAGCATACCCCTGGGTGAACCGGACGCCCTTTTCCTCCTGATACTTGCGGATCAGGTCAATGGACATGGAAGCCCCGCCGGCAATAAAGAAATACACATGGGAAAAATCAGCTCTTTCCCAGGCCTCGCTTTTGGCCATCATGTCAAACATCACCGGCACCGCAAACATGTAGTTGATTTTTTCAGCGCAGATAAGCTCAACAACTTCCGAAGGGTTGTCGAAACTTTTGAGAACCAGCGAGCCCCCGGCATAAATGACCGGGGTAGCCGAAGCGGCCAGAGCCCCGATGTGAAAAAGGGGAGCCACTACGAGGGATTTGCAGTTGGAGCCGATGCCGTAGCCGATCAGAGAATGGATGGCCCCAAAAAGAAAGTTTTCATGCGAAAGCACGGCCCCTTTGGGATCGCCTGTCGTCCCGGAGGTATACATGATTACCAAGGGATCCTTCAGGGTCAATTCTTCCGCTGGAATCGGTTCTTCCTCCGGAAATGAGGCCGTAAAATCCGAAAGAGAAGGATCGCTGGAAAATCCGTCGTCGCCATGCTTGAGATAATGTTCAACCGCCGGGGATGCAGCTTTTAGCCCCTCGGCTTTGTCTGCGAATTCAGTAGAATAGATTAGGGCCCGGGGAGCGGCATCTTTGATGATATAACCCATTTCCGGAAGCGCCAGTCTTAAATTAATGGGGACGATCATTGCACCGGTTTTGGCGCAGGCAAAAAAGACTTCCAGAAATTCGCTGGAATTGACCATCAGGGTGGCCACCCGTTCGCCCTTTTTGACGCCGAGCGCTTTCAACGCCCGGGCGGTTTGGTTCACCCGGGCATTGAACTGGTGGTTGTTGAATGCCCGGTCTTCCTGTTTTAGAAAAGGGCGCTGCGGATAAGTCAACGCGCGCTTGTAAATCCACTCTCCTATGTTCATCGAAATTACTCCTTAAAAGGTTGCTGAAAAAGGCCCATCTATCCGCCATGGCGGGATTGCCCTCATCCCTCCCCGCCTTTCGGCGGGGCAGGCTATGCGGCGTACCTCTGTGTACGCCTCATTCCTCGGAATTTCGGGCGCCTTGTATCTGGACCTTTTTGAGCAACCTTTTAAAAAATTGTTTTTACGCAAATTGTTAAGTAATATTTTTTAGCACCAGAGAAACAAAGGTCCCGCCGGAAGAAAACCCGTTGATCAGGCCGAAATTGATGGGAAGGTCTATCTTTTTGTCCATGACAAACCGCAGCGAACGGATCGGATTTTCAAGACCGACCGTGGGGGGAATGCTTCCCGCCTTTATCGATACGGCCATGGCCGCCGTCCTTATCCCCCCCGAGGAGAAGCTCTCACCGACAGCCCCTTTAATAGCGCTGATATAGGGTCGATCCGCAGCACTTCCAAATACGATGGACAGGGCCTCGGCCTCAAGGGCGTCCAGTCTGCTACCGCCGCTGGCGGCGGCCGAGACATAATCGATGTCGCCGGGGGCGATCCCGGCCGAATTCAGCGCCCGTGTAATCGCCAGGACCGGACCCCGGGGATCTGAAGGCCAGTCGGTGGGCGGGGCCGGCGCTGAGCTCTGGCCCCACCCGGCAATTTCACAATAGGGTCTGACCCCGCGGGCCTCGGCCTGCGAGAAGGTCTCCAGGCATACCATCCCCGCCCCCTCGCCGACTACCGGTCCGTTTCGCCGGATGTCAAAGGGACGGGCTCCCTCCGGCCCCCCGTTGGCCGGGGAAAGGGCCTTAAAATGGGTCAGCACTCTAAAAAAGAATTCTGAAATTATATCTACTCCACCGGCGAACATAACATCGGCCCGACCTCGTTTAATCTCAGAAGCGGCGTAGACGATGGCGGTCTCGGCCGAGGCCTCATGGTGATTGATGGTTGAGTTGACCCCCCTGAAGCCAAGCTCGATGGAAGTATGGCCGGCTGGCGCGTTCATCACGGTATTGGGCACCTGAAAGGGACCGACCATCCCCGGGCCTTCGCTGAAAAGCACTCCGGCAAACTGGGCGGCAACGTCAGTGCTGCCGACGGCGGTCCCCAGGATAATTCCCGTCCGATCCCGGTTGGAGACGTTTATGCTAACCCCGGCATCCTCCAGGGCCATCCTGGCTGAAGCGGATGTCAGAGAGGAAGTCCGGTCCATCTTGCGAAGGTTTTTCACGGAGATGAACGCCCTGGGGCTGAAGTCCCTTACGGCCGCCCCCAGTTTGGAAGGAAAACGGGACGTATCAAAAGTCGTAATCGGGGAGATGCCACAGTCTCCCCGGAGAAGTTTCTGCGAGAATGCATCCTTGCCAACCCCTAAGGGAGTGACCAGGCCGACCCCGGATATGACCACACGGTCACTCATGGGTGATCCCTCTCGGGGTATAACTTCCCAAAACGATGGCGGTGTTGTTTCCGCCGAAGGCAAAAGAATTGGAAAGAACGATATTCAACTCCGTCTCCCGGCTGCCTTCGGTAACATAGTCCAGATCACATTCGGGGTCGTGTTCGGTCAGGTGAATCGTTGGCGGAATAAAATGCTGAAAAATCCCCAGAACGCAAGCCACTGCTTCGATGGCGCCGGCCGCGCCCAAGGTGTGGCCCGTCATGGATTTTGTGGAACTCACCGGGATGTGATAGGCCCGTTTGCCGAAAACCGCCTTGATCCCCATGGTTTCTATAGAATCGTTGGCCGGGGTGGCCGTGCCATGGGCGTTGATATAGTCCACCTGCTCAGGGGCTACGCCGCTGTCCTGCAAGGCGGCCTCTATACAGCGCACGGCCCCGGAAGCCTGGGGATCCGGAGCGGTCATATGGTAGCTGTCGCAACTCACCCCGTATCCGAGGACCTCCCCGTAGATGCGCGCTCCCCGCTTTTGCGCCTGGCTCCAGGCCTCCAGGACCATGATGCCGGCACCTTCGCCGAGGGAGAGTCCCTGCCGGTTTTTGTCAAAAGGCTTGCAATATTCCGGATCCACCGCCTGCAGCGCGTTAAAAGCAGCGTAAGTAATCCGGCAAAGGGGTTCGGCGCCGCCGGCGATAATAGTGGTTGCCGTCCCCTCCCGGATCAGATCCCTGGCATACCCGATGGCCGTGGCGCCGGATGAACAGGCGGTCATGAATGTGGTTTTGGGTCCCATGAGCCCTAAGTTTGATGCGATCTGGTCCGCGGAAGAGGCGCAGCAGAAGGCCGAAAAACGCGAATAGCGGACGCCTTTGCCGCTGCCCTTGAGATATTGGCGATAGGCCTCTTCGCCTTCCAGCATGCCGCCGGCCCCGCCGCCGATAACAACGCCGGTATCCGCCTGCAGGACTTCCGGAAAAGGGAAAAGTCCAGCATCGCTCAAGGCCTCCAGCGCAGCCGCCATGGCCATGCGGTCCGAACGAGACCTCCGCTTCAAGGAGAATTCGGGCGGGATTATCTCGCCGGGTACAAAATTTTTAACTTCCCCGCCGGTATGGGTTCTGAAGTCGGTCGTATCAAAAACCGTGACCGGTCCGATGCCGCATACCCCTTGTCTTAGGGCTGCGCTGAATTTGGAGGCACTCCCGGCGACGGCATTGATGGTTCCCAGTCCGGTGATGACGACTCTTTCTTTTTCCATAAGAACTCAATAGGAACTATTTATGACAATAAGAATTTGCTTTTTGACAGGGGAGTATAAACTAAGGGGAAAATGGGGTCAAGGCGAAAACGGGCGGAAACCAGGAGAAACCTGACTTTTTTGAAGGCCCGACTTGAATGGGATCTTCGGGGAAACCGGCAATCAATCCGGCTGTGGATGCTACCGTTGCCATTTCCCTTCGGAAGCTCTCTGCTGGTCCTGGGGCGCAGGGCATGATCCCACTATTGGTTTGTAATTAGAATGCAAATTCTGCATAATAAAGAAATTGTGGGGTCCGGGGAAATAGGGTGTAACGGCCCAACCCTGGAATTTTAAATGGCTTTTATAAATTACATGACCGCTTTATCTTAATGTGATATAAATATTGCCAATCCGGCCGGAGGAAATTTTCAACCTAACCTTTCCGGATTTTTCGGTTGGGCGCTTCGTCTATTCCCCTTTATCGAAAACCAAAATAACAAGATGAAATTGACTAGAATATTAAAGAGGTGTAAAGAGGATGGAAACCATCAACGGGTATCAGTTTGAAACAGGGATATACCGCCCCCCCAGCGAGGGCGGGAGCAATTCCCTTTTGATGCGGTTTACGCGAAACTGTCCCTGGAACCAGTGCACTTTTTGCGGGATGTATAAAGAAGAAAAATTTTCTTTCCGGTCTGCGGAGGAAATAAAAAGTGATATCGACTCGATAGCCGCCTTTTGTACCGGATTGATGTCCATTTCAGTCGAACTCGGGTTCAAGGGCGAAATAAACCGGGCCGTTATCATGGAGATGATCCAAAGGGAACCGTACTTGAATACCCATTCCGGTTTAATCATGGTCTTGAACTGGCTCCTGTCCGGAGGAAAAACCGCCTTCTTGCAGGATGGCAACAGCCCGGGCATGCAAACTGAAACTCTGGTTGAGGTCTTGAAGTATCTTAGAGAGACCTTTCCATCTCTGGAAAGGGTTACCTCCTATGCCCGGTCTAAAACACTGGCCCGCAAAAGTCTGGATGATTGGAAGGCGATTCATCAGGCCGGTCTGGACCGGCTGCATGTCGGTTTGGAAACCGGGGATGATGCGCTTTTGAAAAGGGTCAAAAAGGGGGTCACTGCCGCCGAACACATCGAGGGGGGGAAAAAGGCCATGGAGGCCGGGTTTCAACTGTCCGAATACTGGATGCCGGGGCTGGGGGGCAAAGAAGGGTGGGAAGCCCATGCCCGGAATACAGCCCTGGTCCTAAGTGCCATTAACCCCCATTACATCCGATCCCGTCCTTTTGTCCCTTCTCCGGGAACCCCAATCTTCGAAGAATTTGCCAGCGGAGCCAATCACACTTTGACCGGGGAAGAACAACTGCAGGAACTCAAGGTGATGATCGAGGCCCTGGAAGTCACTTCCAAGGTCTGTTTTGACCATGCGGGAAATTACTGGTTGAATCGAAGGGGGCATCTGTTGTTCACCCAGGACTATGAGGGATATCGGTTTCCGGATGAGAAACCCCGGGTTCTGACCCTGATCGCTGAAGGCATCGAGGCCCAGAGAATCCGCCCCCGGACCATAAGATACGATTTCTTGCTCTAAGCATCTATCCCAACATGCATAAAATTTTGAAAAGGTCCAAGGGGGTCTTATGCTTGGGGATCATCCAAGATGTAGAAATTAATTAAGGAGGATAGCTCTAAATGGAAATTAGTAAAACTTCGGAACCATTGCATTACCAATATTGGCCCAAGGGGGTACCCCGCATGGTCGATATTCCTAAAACCCCATTGGACTATAATCTTGAGGTTTCCGCAACCCGCTACCCTGAGAAAACGGCGATTTCCTATTATGGATCCCGCCTTTCCTATGCCCGGCTTAAATCAGAGGTCGATGCCTTGGCCGGTTATCTTCAACTGCAATGCGGGGTGAAGAAGGGCGATCGGGTAATCTTGTATATGCAGAACAGCCCCCAGTTCATCATCGCCTACTATGCTATCCTCCGGGCCGACGCAGTCCTGGTCCCGGCCAATCCCATGAACCTGACTGAGGAAATGAAACACTATATTGAAGATTCCGGCGCCTCGGTGGCGATTTGCGCTGTTGACCTTTTCTCCCGCATCGAACCCCTGATGGGTCCGGGAGGAGTCGAACAGGTCATCGTAGCCGATTATGGAGAGTATGTCACCGAGCCCACCGATATCCCAATCCCCGATTTTATTCGCTCCGCCGTACCGGAAGCGGTCGGCCATGGGGGCCGCACCTGGAAAGAAGCGCTGACCGCCGGTTGCCAACCGGGACCCCACCTGGCGGGCCCCGATGATCTGGCGGCTATCTGCTATACCTCCGGAACGACCGGAAAACCGAAAGGCTGTATGCATACCCACAGCACACTCATGGCCACCACCGTATTACCCAGTATCTGGCAATATGGCTCTTGTGAGGAGGTATTTCTTGGCGTCGTACCTTTCTTTCATGTCACCGGCATGCAGATCCTGATGAACATGCCGATTTATCTCGGAGCGGAGATTGTGGTCATGACCCGCTGGGACAGGGAATTGGCCCTGGTTTTGATTGACCGCCATCGGGTAACCAACTGGACCAACATTCCCACCATGGTCATCGACCTCTTCGCCAGCCCCAATTTTAAGAGTGACAGCCTGAAAAGTCTGCGATATATCGGAGGCGGCGGGGCGGCCATGCCCGAAGCCGTGGCCGCCAGACTCTTTGAACTTACCGGGTTGTCGTACATTGAGGGGTACGGCCTTACCGAGACCGCCGCCCCGACCCACAGCAACCATGAATCCCGTCCCAAGCGACAGTGTCTCGGCATTCCCTTTTTAAACACGGAGTCCTTAGTGGTGAATCCCAAGACTCTGGAACCCCTCGGCCCCAACCAGACCGGAGAGATCCTCTCCCGTGGCCCCCAGGTATTTAAAGGGTACTGGAACAATTCCCAGGCGACTCGGGAATGTTTCGTCGAAATCGGTGGGAAGACCTTCTTTCTCACCGGCGACCTGGGCTATTACGACGAAGATGGGTACTTTTTCATCGTTGACCGGTTGAAGCGGATGATCAATGCCTCCGGCTTCAAGGTCTGGCCGGCGGAAGTGGAGGCCATGATGTTCGGACATCCGGACATACAGGAGGCCTGCATTATCAGCACCAGTGATGCCCATCGGGGCGAAACCGTCAAGGCGGTCGTAGTCCTCAAGGAGAAGTCCAAGGGTAAAGTCACCGCCCAGGATATCATCGGCTGGTGTAAAGAAAGGATGGCGGCCTATAAATATCCGCGGATCGTCGAGTTTGTTGACGAACTGCCCAAGTCAGGATCCGGTAAGGTCCAGTGGCGGTTATTGCAGGAAAAGGAGAATGCCAGGGGCAAATAGTCTACGGTTGCCTCCGAATCCGGGTTTCTTTTTTCCCTTTAAGAATCGCCAGGCCTAATTCAAAAGTATTTTTGAACGGTTCTTGCCGGTCTTCCCTGAGGTGCAAGGTGAGGGATTCCGTCGGGCAAACAGAGGCACATAGACCGCATCCCAGGCATTTATCCCGGTTTACCACGGCGGTTTCATCCACCGTTATGGCTTTGACCGGACAGCGGTTGCTGCACTCTTCACAGGCTAAACAAGTCTCTGCATCAACCACGGCCTCGTATAAGGCGTTCATATATTTTTGCCTATTATGACCCTTTTGGACCATCCCTTTCATTGAGGCGCAGCAGCAGGGGCAGCAGTTGCAGATATTAGAAAGATGGGTGGTGTTCGCCCCGGCATGAACCAATCCGGCTTTGTCCGTTTCTTCGAGAATGGTAATGGCTTCATCGGAGCTGATTTCTCTCCCCATACCGTTTTCAATATAGTATTCGGCGGCGACCCCGAAACTTAAACAGGTCTCCCGAGGATAGTCGCAGCCGTGATCCATCAGGCGGGTCTCTTTCCGGCAGACACACTCGGCCACGGCGATTTTTCTGGCGGCCCGAACTTCCTCTTTGAGTTTTTCAAAGGGAAAAAGTACCAGGTCCGCATCGATATTTTGGGTAATAGGGATGACCTTGAATCCGGGGACATCGCTGGCGCCCATTTCCTCCTGGTAAGCTTCATCATAATACTGCCGGCAAAGCAGCGCCAATTCTCGGTCCATTTTTTCTACTGAATATTCATACAAACCGATCATAAAGGGAGCGAGACTGTAAAGCGTTTTTCCCTGACGTCGAATCCTGAAAATGAGGCCTTTTCTTGACATGGTTGCGAATTTTTCTTCCAGACCATCAATGGGAATATGGTTCCGTTCCGCGACCTGGTGAGTCTCTTCGGGAGTTGGGGTCAAAAGCAGTGCCAGTTCGGCCTCGGATTCGGAAAACAATTTTTTAAGTATTTTTAGTTCAACACCCGACTGGGTTTCTGGGAATCCCAGAGGCAACCGGTTTAAATAGGCCCGTAATCTCTCATACGGATTCTTCAAAATCATTTTATCTTCCATAATCGTCTCCCCTTCCTTTTTGCAATCATACCGGCTGATTGAAAAATAATCAAATTATTCTCAAAACCGGAAAGCCGATAAATGTTATTCGGGTTTTCTGCAGACCAGCTGGGCGATGGACCTCCGGGGATTTTCCTGTAACCCTTCAAAGTAATGGATCACCTCCCAGTCCTTAAACCAATTGAACAATTCCGCACGTTCCAGAAGATGATCGGGATTATGAGGGCGGCCGTAAAGGGGTTGTTGGCTGGAAAAGGTCTCATAGATCAGGATGCCCCCCGATTTTATTCCTTTTTTAATATGCGGTATCAAAGGGCGATGGAGGTAGCGGAAAACCAAAATGGCCCGGTATTGGTGTTCTTTCAGTGGATTTTGATCGATTTCCAGATCGACCTCCCAAAAAGTAACTTGGAGCCCTTTCCCTTCCGCTGCTTTCATGGCCTTTCTCAATAACTCGGGGTTTCGATCGGCCAGGATCACGGGAATACCAAGTCTGGCAACAAAAAGACCGTTTTGTCCTCTACCACAAGCCAAATCCAGAACCGGACCCTTTAGGTCTTTTCCCATGAGGAGGGGGGCAAAGGATTTTAGCAGTGCATCAGGGGTCATTTACTATCACCTGGTTCTTGAAAAAAGTTGACGTCTGTTTCCCTTGTTCCATTCTGCTTCTTAAAAACCGATCTAAGCAGAATTTAAAGGTTTCCGATTGGAATCAAAAATATCTATAAAAATCAATAAAACATATCCAATCGATCAAGTCAATCTCCCTGGAACAAAACCTATCCGAAAGTTCAAATTATATTTTGTTCTCGAACAAACCCACAGGTTGACATTTGATCAAAGAAATGTGTATATTTTTTATAAATGTCGTAAGAGGACCTCCCCCCTATTCCTCATATCAGAAAGTCGGGAGGGTAATTAGAAAGCTTCATTGAATCCATTAACTCAGGTGAAATTATAGGAGGTACGCTATGGCCAAGGTTCAAGTATTTGAAAATAAAAAACCCACCCTTGGTATTAACGGGTTGGGCAGGATTGGAAAGTTGACGCTGTGGAATCACCTGTGCCGGAAATATTTTCAGGAGGTCGTTGTCAATATCGGGCGGGAAGCGGGAACAGGGCTTGAAACCATTGCTCAGCGAATCGAAACCGACACGACGTATGGACCCCTTCCTCGCTTTCTCTACGGGATCAACGCCCAAAGATTGATCGAAATCGTTGATGAAAAGACAGGGAAAATGGTTATTGACGGTATCCCGGTCACTATTTTGAGGGAAGCGCGAAACCCGGCGGAGATCAAGTGGCGCGATTACGGGGTGGATATGGTGGTGGAGTGCACCAGTCAGTTCAGGGACCCCACGATCCCCCCTGATGATAAGAAGGGCTCCATCCGGGGCCATTTGGCGGCCGGGGCAAAGGTGGTTATCAATTCCTCCCCCTTTAAAATAAAGGATAAGGCCCTGCGCACGCCTGGGGATGCCATCACGATGATCTACGGTATCAACCAGGCTGCTTTTGATAAGAAAAACCATTTTGTGTTGTCGGCCGCCTCCTGTACCACTACGGGACTGGCCCATATGGTCAAGCCCCTGCTGGAAAATGAAGAGACCAACAAGATCCTTACCGCTTCCATGACAACGGTCCATGCCGTAACCAATTCCCAAGCCGTCCTCGATTCCCTGCCCAAGGCCGGGGAAAAGGACTTGAGAAAGAACCGGAGCATCCTGAATAATATCATTCTTACCTCTACCAATGCCGCAGCAGCTCTTGGTGAGGTCATCCCGGAAGTCAGGAACATCGGTTTTATGGCTGATTCCATCAGGGTACCCATCAAAACAGGATCCCTTATCGTCCTTAATGTCACCTTTCAAAGTAAGAATACTCCGACTGGGACGGCCTTTGAACTGGACACTGAAACCATCAACCGGATTTATCAGAAGGTCAGTGAGCGGGACCCGGAAAAATTGCTCCTTTTTTCAATGCAGCAAAACGTCTCCAGTGATCTCATCGGGTTGAATGCCGCTGTGGTGATCGAAGGCCAGTTCAATCATACCCGGACTTCTTTTATCGATATCGACTGTGCCTGCATTCCCGGCCTGCCTCCTCAGACCCTTCCCTCCTTGGAGATCAATACCCTCAGGGTACCGGTGGTCCATGCCAAGATCTTCGGGTGGTATGATAATGAGTATGGGAGCTATGTGAATCGGTTGGGGGATCTAACGATTCACGTGCATAAGCAATTGACTTAACCGATACGGAAACGTAGAGGATTGAAAGAGTTCAAATTCTAAAGGAGATAATCAAAATTCTGAAAGTTCGGAGGCTTTAGTTCGGAGTTCGGAGTAATAAGTTCGGAGCAAAAAGCAATTTTTTATTCTGAACTCTGAACTCCGAACTAATAACTCCAAACTGTTTTTAAATCGTGATCCGGTTTGATTCCTGGGCCTCTTCTTCGTGACGGCCCTGATAAACAGCTCCGCTCCAACCATCAATGGAGATGAAGTCTCCCCCATGAATGGTCTGACCGTCAACGGTACTGTAACCCTTGGTTTCATAGACATTTAACTTGGAAAAACCCACCACCCCGACCTTGTCGAGCTGAGGGATGGTTACCGCGGCATGAGAAGTGCTCCCCCCCTTAGCCGTTAACAGGCCTTCAACCTGGAGAAGCACGCCCACATCATCGGGAACCGAGTCGGGCCGGACCAGGATCAACGGCGTTTCCGGTTCCTTATCCCGGTAAAGGCGGATTTCCTCCTCCGAATAGACGGCCCTTCCCGACAAGGCCCCGCCGCTAACCCCGATGCCGGTTCCAAGAAGGGCCCCTTTCAATTCTTCGGTCTCTTTGAATATCCTTAATTTATGGGTTTCCCGCTGGACCATATCTCTGGTCTGAAGGATATAGAGTCCTTCCCGGGTGGCCTTCTCAAAGGTGAACTCGATTTCCTGGTGGTTGAACCCTTTGTCATAGATCAATATTTCTGAAAGGTGGATGAGCTCCCGAAAGATTTCCGGAAAATTGGCCTCCAAAGATATCAGGGTATCCTTTCTTTCTCTCAGCCTCTGCCTTTCCGATATGGGATAGGTGGAGACAAGGCCGGAGACAATGTCATCCCCTTGTACGCCAAAAATAAAATCGCCATACAGGTTGATACCGGGAGATGACTCCTTGGGGTCTCTGGTGAATATCACTCCGGACCCCGATTGCTCATTCAAATTTCCGAAAATCATAGCCTGGACGATCACGGCCGTCCCCCAGTCATCGGAAACATGCATCTGTCGACGGTAAATCCTGGCCTGTTCTGAATTCCAGGAGGCAATGACTTGCAGAAAAGCATCCTGAAGCTGGTCCGCTGGCCGGTGAGGGGGCTTTATTCCATTTTCCTCCAGTGCCTGCTTGTAAGCCAGGGCAACCTGCTTGATCTGGTCCGGGGCAAATTGGATCTTTCGGCTCACCCCGTACTTTTGTTTGAAGGTGTCAATAATGGAGTCAAAAAAATTCCGATCCAGTCCCCGCAACATACCATAACTCTGGAGGAACCTGCGAAAGGAATCCCAGGCCGCCCAGGCAAAGTCCGGCTTTTTGCTGAGGCCCTCGGCGATCTTTTCATTGATACCGACATTCAGAATGGATTGCATCATCCCCGGCAGGGAAAGCGTAGCCCCGCTGCGCACACTTAAAAGCAAAGGGTTTCGGGGATCTCCAAATCTTCGCCCCACCATCCTCTCCAGCCGCCGGATCTCTTTAGCGACCCTGTTGTTCAAGTCTTCCAGGATGTATTGGTAACCCAACAGGCCTTCAATCCTGCGAAAGACCTCTGTAGTCAGGATGAAGCCCGGGGGCACCGGGAAACCCAAAAAGGACAGTTCCTTCAGAAAATAGCCCTTATTTCCAAGGAGCAATTGATTATCAAGCTTTTTATTACGCTTGTAGAGGGGAGTGATGGTCATTTCCGGGTTATAGGACATGACCAGGGTCAGAATCTGTTTGTTCTCTTTAAACTTCTCCAGCTCGGCCTGCAGGGTTCTCAAGATGCTGTTAATAAAATTGTCAAGCACCTGGAGGCCGAAGGCCGAAGAGACGGCCGCCCGGATAAAATTTTCAGAGAGCTGGAAAAAGATTTCTTTTTCCCCGGCCGAACTGGTTCCTTTGCTTAAGGGTGCGTTGTTTTCCTTGATGATTTGACCAATGACGATAGGCAGGTTGGGACGGTGGGCATCGATGTGATAATCCCGGATAATGTCCTGAATCCCCTTGGAGATGAATTGAAAGATATCAATGTACTGATCGATGGAAAACTGTTTGATCTCCAGGGCGTTACTGACATACTTCATCTTTGCTGTCAGACCTTCGGTGGCTACCCCTTCCAGATCAAGGGCCTTCACAAAAAGCCAGAGATACTGATGAATTCTCATCAGAGTGCTTTTGGTGATAAACTTCAGGTTGAGGGACTGGATCAATTCCTCAAACAGGACCGTGGCCAGACTCTCCAGACGCAGGGAAAGCCCCACGGCCTCAAATTTTTCTTCCCGGTAGGTCCCGTACATGGAAGGGATCCCGGCGGCAATGTGTCTCTTGTGGTAAATGTTCTCAACATACTCTGTTTTCTGGGGAGAGAGGATCTTATCCTTGAGTTGGGCCAGAAACTCGAGAATAATGGCCAGGCTCTTGGCTTGTTCTTTACCCTGGAGGTGACGTTTGAGGGCCTTCACTTTCGCCGGATCAAAGAGGAAGGAAGCCTCCAGATTTTTGATGACTTCAACGTGCTGGGGGTTGTATTTTTTGTACAGAAGTTGATAGAATTGGATCAACAGTCGGGCCCTTTTCCGGTCTTTTTCCGGCAGTCCGTTCAGGGTTTGAATCTCGCGGTCAATCTTAGGGATGTCCCAATCCAGAAAACCCGTCGGATTCCCATGGATCCGGTCAAACAGGCTCTCAAATATCATTCGGAGGCCTTTCGGCTCCTGGGGGTCGTCTGAAACCTGCTCATACACCTCCTCCGGCAGATGATTACGAAGATGGATTTTTTTCCCGGAGGCCAAATAACGGAAGGTATTTTCCAGGAAGGCGACCAGCAGGCTGTTGCTCTCCACATGGGACTGTTTTCTAAGGAAATGGATTACCAGGTCCTGACGGGAGGAGAGTTCATCCACCTCGGTCGATATTTCCCGGAGTTCTCCCTCGGCTCCGATTTCATTGAAATAGATTGGGAAAAGCCTGAGGAGCTGCTTTATCAGATTGTAGGCCGGGGAAATGTCGGTGTTCAGAAGGACCGAGATGTTTTTCTGAAGCAGGTCCGTGTCCCGGATGAAGACACCGCCCAGTTTCAGGTTTATAATCAGGGCCGAAAGAAGTCTTTTGGTCCAGCGTGGTTTTAAGCCGATGATTTCCAGCCAGGCACGGATATTCTCGATGTGAGCGGGATTGACCCGAATCTGCCATTCCATAGTGGATCCGGCCAACTGGGGATGCTGAAAGCCGAATAAAATCAGCTCTTCAATAAAGGTATCCACCAGGGGATGCTGATTCAGATTGAAGACCTCCCGGGCCATGGTGATGACACAATTCAGGATCGTGTTTCGGTATTGCGAACAGGTGGTACACTTTTTCAGGAGATCAAAGATTTTTCGAATAAAGTCGTTCAGGTTCTCCGGCATCTCTTCCCGGAAGACCATAGCCAGGCAGCGATTGATCTCGATCAGGGTGCGGCCGTGAATATCGGAGAGGGCCGGGACGTTGATGACATGAAAGAGGAAATCGAGTTTGACGAGATATTCCCGCCCGCTATATACCTCCGCCTTCTCCAGTTCGTCGGCTACGAGCAGATAACCCTCAATGATTTGCGTATAATCCGGAAGATTGAGATAAGAAGCGGTACCGCTTTCATCCCCCTTTTCGGAGAGTTCAGGCAGGGATTCAAGTTTTTCGTTCAGGTCGGAAATCGACCGGTGGCTCAGAGGCTTTACAAAGGAATCATATTCGAAGATCGCCGAGGCTTCCTCCCCTTCCTGGTTGAACCAATCGCGAGGGTTGGGCTGGTCCAGCCAAAAAAGATAGGTGGCCCGGAAGACATTGTGGAGAAAATGCCTTGACCGGTCCTTATCCAGAAGGGCGGAATGCTCAATGGCTGTTTGAAAGAGTTTTTTCCCATAGGTCGAACCCTTCCGGAAAAGGGTGGCCTCTTTTTGGGAAAGATCGATCAGGGAATCGATGAGATCGGGAAAGAGGGCCATGTTCCGGGAGAGCATCCCGTTGCTCTTGGACAGGATCAAGTTCAAAAAATCAAAGAGGAAACGGATCGAGGTCTCCCTGGTCTCTTCATTGGCCGGGGAACTGATGAGGTCCAGGTAAATACCGACCAGGGTTTCGAGTGCCTTAAGTCCCTTTTCATGCCGGTTGAATTCATAGAAATCACCCATGGACAGGGTGCGGAGCTGCTTAAGCACATGCTCCCAGTTGACAAAGGGATGATTCATCTCTGTCAAGAGGTCTCGGGTTCTCTTGAACACACCATAATGCTCCTGGGCGATACTGAGCAGGATCTGATACCGGATCGGTATTTCTACCGTGGCTGCTGTCCGTTCCAGGTTGACCTGCAGGGCCGAGGAAGTAAATTGGGGTTCCTGTGTTTTCATGGAATTTGTTATTCTAATGAATTCTATTGCCATAAGGCCAATATTGACGGTTTCGTAAAAAGTCGCCAAAACCCAAATCACGTCATTCCGGCGAAAGCCGGAATCCAGTATTTTAAAACAGTTAGACTTTTCCTGGACCCCGGCTTTCGCCGGGGTGACGGATTTTTATGAATTCATCACTATTGATTTACTTGAATCCTTGAATCCTCTCTGTTTATTTCATAACAAAAGACAATAACTCCAGCATCCGGTTCGAGAAGCCCCATTCGTTATCATACCAGGAGAGAATTTTGACGATATTGCCCCCGATAATGTTGGTGTTGGGGAGGTCCACAATCGAAGAATGGGGGTTTCCATTGAAATCGTGGGAAACCAATTCTTCTTCGCAGCACCCGAGGATGCCTTTCAGGGGACCGGCTGCGTACTCCTTGAACTTGGCATTCACTTCGTCCTTAGTGACGGTTTTCGATAGGGTAACTACAAAATCAACCAGAGAGACGTTGGGGACAGGTACTCTAATGGAGAGACCGTCCAGTCGCCCTTTCATTTCCGGGATAACTTCAGCAATGGCCTTGGCCGCTCCGGTAGTCGTGGGGATCATGGATAGAGCTCCCGCCCTGGCCCTGCGAAGGTCTTTGTGCGGTTCATCCTGGATGACCTGATCGTTGGTATAGGCATGGATGGTGGTCATAAGACCGTATTCCACCCCGAACTCTTTCTGGAGTATTTTGACAATCGGGGCCAGGCAGTTGGTGGTACAGGAACCCATGGAGATGATATTGTGTTTGTTTTTATCGTATTCCTCCTCATTGATCCCGAAAACGACCGTGACATCCGGATTTTTGGCAGGTGCCGAAATCACCACCTTCCGGGCGCCGGCCATCAGGTGTTTTTCCGCTCCGGCCCGGTCGGTGAACTTGCCGGTACTCTCGAGGACCACATCCACACCAAGTTCCTTCCAGGGCAATCCTTCCGGATCTTTCAGGGAAAAGGTCTTGATCTCTTTGCCATCCACCTCGATGGAGGTGTCTTTGATCTTAACCTCCGCATCCAAAATTCCGTGGACAGAATCATATTTTAAAAGGTGGGCCATGGTCTTGGTTTCGGCCAGATCGTTAACGGCCACGAATTCCACTTCTTTGCTTCTTAATCCGGCGCGAAAGACCAACCGCCCAATCCTTCCAAAGCCATTGATGGCGACTTTGACCGACATAACCACCTCCTGTTATCCGTACAAGGATTTCAGATAAATTGTTATTTGTCATCAGGTTAAATGATTATTTAAATAGTAACCCAAAGATGAGGTCATGTCAACTTTTTGCACTAATGAAAACGATTGCAGACAGGGTATATTTTAGGTTAATATTCAGACGCTCTTTAGAGAATCGTCATTCTCTTGAAAAAGATCAGCAGAAAGGGGAATTCTGGATGGATCTTCAATTTATTCAGGCCCGGGACCTGCCCGATGCCTGGTTTCAATGTGTTTCCGCAATCCTGGACCATGGGAAGGAATATGTCATCGACCGGGGCAGTTTCAGCGGTCAAAAAAGGCTGGAGTTTGATTATCTGACGGTTCAAGTTAAATATCCCGGGACCTGTCCCCTGATTCCGGACATCCCTCCCGCTCTCGGTATCCCCAATCCGGTGGCTGATGGCTATGTCGAACAATATCTTCCTTACCTGATGACCGGAGTTAAACAGCCCAATGAGGATTATACCTATGGCCAATACCTGGAACCCCAGATCCAGGAAGTGATCCGCATGTATAAGGAAGAAGGTTATGGGACCAACCAGGCCTATATGACCGTGGGGAACCCCGAGGCCATCTATTTGAATGATCCGCCTTGCCTGCGAGGGATCGATACGCGGATTCGAGACGGCCTGCTCCATTTTTTTGTCTATTTTCGGTCCTGGGATTTATGGAACGGCTTTCCGGCCAACCTGGCGGCTATCCAGTATCTCAAGGAATACATGGCCCATGAAATCGGGGTGGGGGACGGGGAGATTATCGCCTCCAGCAAAGGCCTCCATCTCTATGATTATGTCTGGGAACTGGCCAAACTGAGGACGTTGAAGAAGTAAAGGATATGGAAAGGCGAAACGGAGAAACGGGGAAGCGGAGAGTTGTGACCAAGGACAAAAAAACCGGCCCCAAGAAGTTTTGTTTTTGAACTTTCATCCGCAATTTGTAATCATCAATCCACAATCATAAATGGTAATGGTTCGTCCAAAAAATCCGCAATCCGCACCCCTTAATCCGCAATCGATTTATGATGTCATCGTCATCGGGGCCGGGGCCTCGGGAATGATGGCCGCGGGCCGGGCCGCGGAAGTTGGGGCAAAAGTTCTTTTGTTGGAAAAAATGCCCCGGGTCGGCTTAAAGCTTGGTATTACCGGGAAGGGCCGCTGTAATCTGACCAACCAGGGGGAAATTCAATCCTTCTTAGACAGTTATTCTCCGGACGGCCGTTTCCTGCGAAATTGCTTCGCCCGGTTTCTTAATCAGGATTTGATAAATTTTATTGAGCAAAGGGGAGTGCCTCTGGTTGTGGAAAGGGGAGGGCGGGTTTTTCCCAAATCCAACCGGGCCTTGGATGTGGTTTCAGCCCTGATGGCCTATGTAAAGGAGAAAGGGGTCACCTTAAAGAAGGAACAAACGGTAAAAGAGATCCTTTTTCATTCCGGACGGGTCCGGGGGGTTTCGACTAACGGGGAAATCCTCGAGGCCCGGGCCATAGTCCTGGCCACTGGAGGGGCCTCTTATCCCCGAACCGGTTCGACCGGAGATGGATACCGGATGGCTCAAAAGGTGGGACACAGGATCATTCCCATCCGACCCTATTTAATCCCCCTGGTCATAAAGGAGGCCTGGGTCAGGGAGCTTCAGGGGTTGGCTTTAAAAAATGTTTCGGCTGCGGTTTATGTTAACGGCCGGAAAGGTCCTTCGGAATTCGGAGAGATGCTCTTTACCCATTTTGGGATTTCCGGACCGATCATCCTGACCCTAAGCGGTTCTATCGTCGATGTCCTTAAACAAGGACAAGTGGAAATTTCGATTAATCTCAAACCGGCCTTAACTCAGGAACAACTGGACGAAAGATTGAAAAGGGAACTAAAGGCCCATCACCTCAAGGGATTGCAGGCCATTTTAAAACTCTTATTGCCCAACCGGATGATTCCCCTGTTTTTGGCACTGGTAAAAATTCCAGGGGATAAAAAGGGGAATCAGATTTCTGCCGAAGAACGAAGCCGGTTGAAAACCCTGCTGACCGATTTGCGGATGACGGTGTCCGGTCCCCGGCCGCTTGATGAGGCGATTATTACCGCCGGCGGCATTCATCTTAAAGAGGTGGATCCCAAAACGATGGAGTCAAGAATCATTAAAGGTCTTTTCCTTTGCGGAGAAATTTTGGATATCCAGGGCAAAACCGGCGGCTATAATCTTCAAGCCGCTTTTTCCACCGGGTGGGTGGCCGGGGAGAGTGCGGCAAGAAGAGTTGCGAGTTACGAGTAACGAGTTGCGAGCTTTCGGGTTTCGTGTTACGGGTTACGAGTTTTAAGACTTTTTGCTTAGTCTGAATTTTAAACCCGCAACCCGCAACAAATTTTAGGTTTATGAACAAAAAAATCGACCTGCGAAATTTGACCTTTGAAGAATTGCAGGACTGGATCACCGGTCTGGGACTGGAGCCTTACCGGGCCGAGCAGATCTCTCGTTGGATATTTCTGCCGGAGGTTCAATCGTTCGATCAGATGACTAATGTATCCAAGAAATGGAGGAGGCTTTTCCATGAGCAGGCTTATTTGAGTCAATTGATGATTCTAAAGGTTGAAAATTCTTCGGATGGGACCAGAAAATTTCTATTTGAACTGGAAGATGGAGAACGGGTCGAAAGTGTCCTGATCCCGGAAAGGGGACATTACACCCTGTGCATCTCTTCCCAAGTGGGGTGTGCTCAAAAATGCCGTTTTTGTCATACCGGTAAAATGGGTTTGAAAAGAAACCTGAAAGCCTCGGAGATCCTCAATCAGGTCCTGACCGTTCAGGGGACATTGACAGAAACAGATTCTCTTCTGACCAATATAGTACTGATGGGCATGGGAGAACCCCTGCACAATTTTGAAAACACGATTCGGGCCCTAAAAACCCTGCTTTCTCCCTTTGGAATGCAATTTTCTCACCGCCATGTGACCCTGTCTACGGCCGGTCTGATCCCGGAGATGAAGGCCCTGGGGGACATCCTTCCGGTTAACCTGGCTCTTTCTTTGAATGCGCCGGATGATGAAACCAGAAACCGTCTGATGCCCATCAACCGAAAATATCCTTTGGAACCTTTGATTCAAGCCTGTAGGGCCTTCCCCTTACCGCATAAGAAAATGATTACCATAGAATACATTATGATAAAAGGGATCAATGATTCCCCCCAGGCGGCCAGGACTCTGGCCAGATTACTCAAGGAGGTAAAGGCCAAGATCAATCTGATCCCCTTCAATCCCCATCCGGGCTCCGGGTTTAAACCCCCCGATGAAGCTGGGCTCCTAAAGTTTCAGGATATCTTGATCCGATCTCATTACACGGTTATGATCCGCAGAAGTAAAGGGGCGGATATCTCGGCCGCTTGCGGACAACTTCATGCCAATTGGACCGGGATTGACAGGCAATAAAAATTCTTCGCAAAAAATCAATTCCCATTTCAATCCTAAAACTTGACTTTTGTTTTCAATTGAGTAAAAATATTAGTAGTAAGAATTTAGTTTGGAAAAGGAGAAAAATTATGCGGATTACTTCAAAGGGGCAAGTTACAATCCCGCAAACCATAAGAGAGAAGATGGCTCTATTTCCCAATACGGAGGTTGATTTCAATATTTCGGGAAACAAGGTTTTTTTACAGAAGGTCGGGTCCCGGAAAAGTCGTGGAAAGACCATCATAGCCGGAATGCGGGGGAAGGCCACTGTAGCTATAACTACAGATGAAATTATGGCCCTGACCAGGGGATAGGTTGTGGAAGTTTTAATCGACAGCAACGTCATTTTGGATATTGTTACCGAGGATAAAAAATGGTTTCGTTGGTCTTCTGAGACTTTAGCTCGGTATGCCGAAGATCATGTCTTGGCCATAAACCCGATTATTTATGCCGAGGTTTCTGTCGGGTTTAATAAAATAGAGGAAGTTCAGGAAGTTTTATCCCCAATTTATTTTCGCCGCCTTCATCTTCCCTGGGAGGCCGCTTTTCTTGCCGGAAAGTGTTTTTCAATATATAAAAAAGGGGGTGGTAATAGAAGATCCCCCCTTCCGGATTTTTATATTGGAGCCCATGCCGCAGTCTCTGGGATGGCTTTGATGACCCGGGATCAGGCCCGATAACCAATCTTATTTCCCGAAATTAAAAATCATAGGACCGAAGAGTTGACTGGAAGCCCAAATAGCATGGGTCCCCTTTTTATTGCCCCAGCCCTAAAAGCCCGGCGGCATTTCCGCCCAGGATCGCATCCACTTCTTCTTTGGAAAACTTAAGCCCGGCCGGTGCCTTTTCCGGCAGATCTTTCAGCAATTTGATCAAGGTCTTTGTGGGGACGACCGCTGAATTCATAGGGTTGTCCGTCCCGAAAAGGACTTTTGATTTTCCGGCATAATCGAGAAGATCACGCAGGTCCCGGCAAAAAAGATTGTAACGGGTGAAGGCATAATGATCCCACATGGCCAGGTCGCCGTACAGGTTGGGCTGGCGGGCGGCCAATGAGGCCCAGGGGCGCCAATTGATCATGCCCATGTGGGCGGCGATCACCTTGAGGTCCGGGAAATCAACGGCCAGATCGGAAAACTCCAGGGCTTCGGCAAATTTGGATCGAGAGGGAGGGCCCAGGGGGCTGGTGTGGGTCAGCAGGATGCCGTTATATTTGACCAGAACCTCCAGGAGTTTATAGGATTCCGGCCCACAGGGGTAATAGCCGTCATCCGGATGGTATTTTAATCCCCGAACCCCGTATTCCTCGAAACACTGCTTCAACATATCAGGGGCTTCCGGCCTTCTTGGATCCACGCCGGCCAGGGCCATGATCCGGCCGGGATTTTTTCGGGCGATATCGCCGATGATCTTATTAGCTTTTTGTATGTTTTCCGCTTTGATCTGGGTAATACCGGCATTGTCCACCATACAAATCAAAGTCAGGTCGATTCCGGCATCCTCCATGATCGCCAGAACCCCTTCCCCTGAAGGGTCGGGCCAGGTTACGGAAACCTTTTTGATCAGTGCCTCCGAATCGACCTCAATTCCCATCTCCCTGGCCTGGCGGATAGCGGATTGGGCTAAATTTCTGACAATTCGTTCCGAAAGTTTCGGAAATAAATGATAGTGTACGTCGATGATCATCGTTCTCTCCTTTTTCTATATTTTTTTTCTTATCTCTTTGGCCGGGACTCCGGCGGCAATGACGTCATCAGGAACATCTTTGGTGACGACGCTTCCGGCACCGATCAGACAATTATGCCCGACGGTTACCCCATTGACCGAGCAGGACCCGACCCCGATAAAGGTGTCGCTTAACACCTTAACATATCCGGGGAGATGAACGCCGGCCCCCATGATCACATTTTCCTGGATGAGGGTGTCGTGATCGATGGTCACGGCGCTGTTCAGGATGGTATGATCACCAATTTCCACCCCGGGCCCGATAATAACCCCGGGTGAAATCAAACAACCCCTGCCGATCTTGGCGGTCTTGGATATGATGGCCGAGGGATGAATGATGGTGGCCGGGGACAAGGGGATGGATCGTACCTGCCCCATTGAAAACAGGAAATTTAGCCGCATCACCGACGAGAAATCTCTTCCCTTCTCCCCACTCGACAAATCCTATTAACTTCAGGTTGTCCAGGGACCCTATAATGTCCGGGATAATTCTGGCCTGGGGATCAGCCCCTAAAACGAGTATTTTTTTCATGAGCCTCCCCACGCAGGTAGATAGACTGAAGGCCTATTCACCTGTTCCTATGTAAAAATCAATTTAAATGGGCGATCACCCAGTTATAAGTTTCAGATCCCCAATCCCACTTTATCCAGCCTTCCGCGCCCCCTTTTTTTGCCGTCTCGGCCAACCACTCCGTCAAGGCCTTATCGGCCAGAAGGCCCCGTTGTTCTTCGGATAGGGGATGGTGGGCCTCTTTCCCTTTGACCTTCAGTAAGTAAATTCCTTTTACGGTATTGAGAGGCGGGGAAATCTGACCGATGGGCAGATTGAAGGCAATATCATCAATCACTTTGCCTTGGGGCGTTTTTTCGATCAGTTTGATAATCCAAAACCCTTCGGGGGTGCTGATGGGCTGGCTGACTTTACCCGTTTTTAATTCATAGGCCTCCGGCGCATAGGGTTTCCCCTCCTGGAAGCCCACAGAGACCCAGCCGGTTTGTCCTCCTCTTTCCCTGGTCTCTTGGTCTACCGAGTGGATTCGGGCCAGTTCCGCAATATCCTTTCCGGCCAGGACCGCTTCGCGAACCTGTTCGGCCTCCGGTTTGGTTTTGGTTAATATTCCCATAGCCCGGATCTGCCCTGGAGTAATCAGATCATCCACTCCTTTAGGTATCCAACCCATCTCTCCACCTTTGCGGGCCGATTCAAGGTCTATGGAGTTTTCAAGGGCGAGACGGCCAAAATCCTGACCTTGTTGCAGCCTGGCCCTGACCGTTTCCGCTTTGTTTCCCGAATTGGAAACGATAGCCATCCACTGGATCTGCTCGGCATACTTAGGGACTTTTTCCAAAAAGGATTGAAACAATTTCCCATGATAGAGGTCTTGTTCGATCCAGGTCCGGTATTCCTTTTCATCCACTCCCATCCTTCTGAGCATGGCTGCAAATCGATCTTCAAATTTTTCCTCAGGGCCGGCTGAGGCCATGACCCTTCGTTGGATTTCCCGGTTCAATTCCTGTTCCGTGACAACGATTCTTCTTTTTAAGGCCTCCTGCCTGATCAATTCCAGATTCATCATTTGCTGGATCACCTGGGTGGCCGCTTCGAGTTGGTTTGTTCCTGTTTCCGGTGGTTGTAGACGTAATCGCTTAATCAAATCCCGGGTGGTAAAAGAGGTTTTGCCCACCTGAAGTATAGTCCGATGCCTGGGGGCCAGGATATTCAGATAATAGGGAATGCCTATCAGAAACAATACAGCAGTAATATAAACGGCAACAGTGATCAGCAAGCCTTTGCGCCCCGGGCGACAAGGATTCTCAGGCGGGGAGGCGGAATGGTCAGGATTTTTTTTCAACTCGGGATGCTCCATAGAAATATCGAAATACTGTTTTTGTATGGCTTAATTTAACCGGTCACTTTGTTCATGACTGTTCTAGGCGGTTCCAGAACCAGCCGCTCTAAAACTTGAACATAGGTGTCGGGAATAAGATACACCGAAGGACTGTTTTTCAATTTAACATAGAATTGGTCCTCCCCGGGGGTCCGGACCCCGAAGAGGATCTCCAGCGGATCTTTTCGTCCTCTGACCTCGAGGATGACGACCATTTGGGGATCGATTAATCCATATTCTTCCAGATCGTCCACTTTCTGGGCGATCAACCTCTTTGATTTTGGACCGGAAACAAGAAATACAATTCCACCCCAGCGTTTGGGGTCCACCGGACGCCTGGTTTCATCGTCAAAACGCCAGTGTTCATCTTTATCCTGAAAAAAGGCGATTGTTTTTTTCTGGTGAGGCAACCGGACAGTGATATGATAAATTTTTTGTCCATCAATCGACCATATTTCCGGCCGTTCTCTCTGTTTTTGACCGGGCAGGGTCAGATGAAAATAATAAACAACACCGGCCAGCAGGACCAAAATGCCGGCCAGAATCAAAGTTGATTTATAGCTCAAAGAAACCGCCTTATCGTTTTCTCCACCAGAGGATGCCTCCAAGGAATAATATCAATAACGGCAGAAAGATCAGGCTGGAATAACGGATGAACCGAAGCTGATTATTATTTACCAGAAGCCTTCTAAAGGAATAAGGTTTGGGCCGGATTGATATCAGGTGTTCTTCTTCGGCCAGCCAGTTGACGGAATTCAGGAACAGGTCTCCGTTGCCGCCGTTACCAAAATGGAGGTTAGAGGCAAAATCCGAATCACCGATGGCAATAACTCTGGTCAATTTTTCTCTTTTTTCAGTTCGCAAGGGTTCTACCCCGTTAACAGTGGGCCCGCTGGCGATGATCATGGCTCCCAGGGCCAGAGGACTTTGGGTCTTTTCCGGTCCCTGGGATTTCTTTTCCCCATTTTCCATCCAGCTTTCCGGAGTAGTCAGGATGACCGGGAGTATGGCCAGGTCCTGATACTGTACCGCCCGCAAAGGCCATCCGGCTTTGACTGCTCCTTCTTTCATCATGGTTCCCAGAATCATTCCCAGTTCCTTGGTCAGGTCGAAGGCCACGGCATCGGGGAAATAGGTCGTATCCAGACCGGTGGTGATGACTACCGGGGGATATTGCCCTTTAAAAATCGCAGGAACATTTCTATCCGGGGCGACATAAGCCCCCGGGTCTATGACCCGCCCTTCCTTGACCGTCAGACCCCAATCGGAGAGGATTTCCTTTACCTCCTCTGGCGGATTGGGATCGATGAGCAGCAGAAGCTTGCCATGCTTTTTCAGAAAGGTCCGGATGCCCCCGGTAACCTGGGGTGGCAGAAGCTTCTTGGTGCCGGCCATAATCAACACGGCGCAATCCGGGGGGATCTCATTGTTCAGGGTCAGGTTCAGGGCTTGAACCTGGTAGAGATCCCGGATTAAGCCCATTCGGGCTTCGCTGTACCCATCCTGATCCTCACTGTTGATGTCGTGCTCGCCATTGCCGGTCAAAAAGTAGATCTTTTTGGCCTGAGCCCCGGAAACTTCGATAAGGGCATTGGTAAAATTCTGTTCCGTCGGCAGTGTAACGGCCTTTTGCCGAGTCCCATTTATAAAGACGATGGTGCCATATTGTCTGATCTGGTGCTGGCGGGCCAAGGCCGGTTGGGATTCCGGGTCAACGAAATAGAAACTGAAATTTTTATTAAAA
Organism: uncultured delta proteobacterium; assembly: GCA_963790475.1. GTDB lineage: Bacteria > Desulfobacterota > RBG-13-43-22 > RBG-13-43-22 > RBG-13-43-22 > RBG-13-43-22. The sequence continues at coordinate 422,116 of CAWBOS010000010.1, forward strand.
TACCGATATTCTTCAAGCAGGTTTTGGGCTATTCTTTTATTAGTTTCGTATTGAATATCATCAGGGAAAAAACACAGGGCCTTTACCGGTTCCTTAAACCCTTTGACCACCTTCACCGTTTGCGGGGCCAGGGTAAACTTGCCGGTGGCAGTCAGGTCAAAGCGACGGTGCTTGAGTATTCCCAAATAATTGGCCAAAATCATAATGGCAATGAACAGGGCGATCATGGCCAGGGTATTCAATCCATAACGAAAGCGCTTGCTTCGACAAAAGGCCATGATTTCCACCCGGGCACCGATAGCGGAGGCCAGGAGAAGAAGCAGCCCCAGGCTTAAAAGCCCGGCGACCGATGCGGTCAACTCCGGGAGAAAGAAGCGGATCGGAACCGCGAGAAGCAGACTGATGAATCCCAGGACGGCGGCCACATTTTTAAACAAAGACAAAAAGGAAAGAAGATGTTTCACTTATCTCCATCTCCTTGATTCCAGAGATCGAAGGGTCAAGAAAAGAAAAACAATAACCAGACTCAGGTAGTAAATAACGCCGTTGCTGTCGATAATCCCGCGGCTGAAAGCCGGAAAATAAGTGGAGACCGAGATGAGTCGAAATATCCGGAAGGTCTCAACCCCGGCCAGGCCTTCCATCAGTCCGATAAACCAAAGGAAAAGAATCAGGGCGCTGCCCATCACATAGGCCACGATTTGATTCGAGGTCAGAGAGGAGGTGAAGAGGCCTATGGACAGAAAAATGGCCCCTAACAAGAATAGCCCCAGATATCCGCTGAACAGGGGTCCAAGATCCGGATGACCAAACCCAAAGAGCAGCAGGGGATATAAAAAAGTAAGGAACAGCATCAAGGAAAAAACGACCAAGGCGGCGAAGAACTTCCCTAAAACGATCTCAAGGTCCCGCAGGGGTGCGGTCAGAAGGAGTTCCAGGGTACCCAATTTTTCTTCCTCGGCAAATAAACGCACCGTCAGTGCCGGGCCGAGAAACAGGAGGAAAAACTGGCTCCATTCCAGAAATCCCTGGATCGAAGATTCCAGAAAAGTGGCCGGAGACCAGCCAAAGCCGTATCCGGAAATAAACAGAAAGACGGCAATGATGATATAAAACGAAGGGGCGCCTAAATACCCTCGAATTTCCTTTCCGGCGATGGCAACGATGTTTCTCAAAAGGCTACTCTTCCTCGATAGCGGTCAATCTAAGAAAAATATCTTCCAGGCTCATCTCCTGCGACTTTAAGCCCAGCAGACGAAATCCCCCGTCCTTGACGGCCGAAGACAATTCATCCCGGATATCCAGACCCGATAGGGATTCCACCCAAAAGCGGGTCGTTTGACCCTCGTCTTTTACTTTTATTTTTATCACGCCCTTGACCCCCATAAGGCGGGCGAGAATCTTTTCTTTGGGCCCGGCAGCCTCGATTTCATAATGCTGGACCCCTCCAAAAGCAGCCGACATTTTTTCCGGACGATCCATGGCTACGATTTTACCTCGATCCATGACGATGATTCTATCACAGACCAGGCTTACTTCCGGGAGGATGTGGCTGCTGAGTATTATCGTATGCTCCTGGCCTAATTCCTGGATGAGCCGTCTGATTTGAACGACCTGCCGGGGATCGATGCCGATTGTCGGTTCGTCCAGGATCAGGACTTCCGGTTCATGGATAATAGCCTGGGCGATACCAACAAGCTGTCTATATCCTTTGGACAACTTAGAGATAGGGGAATGGGAATAATCATCGAGACGGCAGGTATGAATAATTTCCTTAATTCGGTCTTCTCTCCGTCGCCCGGTCAGTCCCCGGATGGTGGCCAGAAACCGCAGGAAGGCACTCACCGTCATCTCTTTATAAAGGGGTACGCTTTCGGGGAGATAACCTACACGCCGGCGGACCTCGATGGATTGGGTTTGGATGTCGAAACCAGCCACCCGGACCGTGCCGGAACCGGGTGGAAGAAAGGCGGTCAGAATACGCATGGTGGTGGTTTTACCGGCACCGTTGGGCCCGAGAAACCCGACAATTTCTCCCTTTTCAACCTTAAAGCTCACGTCCTTGAGGGCCTGAAAATTGCCGTAATATTTATTTAGTTTTTCGACTTCTATCATTGACTGTCTCGCATGATTCAAATCGAAGATCCTAAGAAGAAGGCCGATGGCAGGCCACATAGTGACCAGGGGATACTTCCTGTAGTAAAGGGATTTCGACCAGGCATTCCTTTTCAGCTACCGGGCATCGGGTGTGAAACCGGCATCCGGGAGGGATGTGCAACGGGCTGGGTACTTCTCCCGAGAGGATGATTCCTTTTTCCCGGTCATCGGGGTGTGAGGGTAAGGCGGCGGAGAGTAAGGCCTGGGTATAAGGATGCAATGGATTTCGGTGCAACTCCTCACTTTCGGCTTTTTCCACCAGCTTTCCCAGGTACATGACCCCTATCCGGTCACTCATGTGTTTGACCACCGCCAGGTCGTGGGCGATAAGTAAATAAGTCAAACCAAATTTTTCTTGAATATCTTTCAAAAGATTCATGATCTGGGCCCGGATAGAAACATCCAGGGCCGATACCGGTTCATCCAGGAGGATCAGCTTGGGATTCAGGGCCAGGGCCCTGGCTACGGCAATCCTCTGACGCTGGCCGCCGCTGAATTCATGGGGATAGCGTTCGGCATGGTCGGCCTGCAGTCCCACCACGTCCAGGACGGCGGAAGTTTTTTCCTTGATCTCTTTCCGGGTAAATTCGGTATTGACAATGAGGGGCTCGGCAATAATAGAACCGACCTTCATTCGGGGACTCAAAGAACTGTAAGGATCCTGAAAGACGGCCTGGACCTGGCTTCGATATCTTTTATGTTCCAGATCGGACATCTTTCCTATATCATGCCCTTCGAACAGGATGCTGCCCCCGGTTACACTTTCCAGTAGCAGGATCAGTTTGGAAGTGGTGGTCTTGCCGCATCCGGATTCACCCACCAGACCAAAGGTCTCTCCCTTGGTGATGGTAAAATCAATACCGTCGACGGCCTTGATGGCCCCGATCTGCTTCATAAAAATAAGGCCTTTGGATATGGGGAAGTGTTTGGTCAGGTTTTGTACTTCCAGGATATAATTTTCCATTCGAATTTTATCTCTGCACGGCCAGCCAACAGGATAGGGCATGCCCTTCGGCAGGCACCGACTCAGGGGGAATCTCCTCTCGACAGATCTTCTTCGCTTCAGAACACCGGGGTGCGAAGCTGCATCCCGGTGGCAGGTTTCCAAGGTCGGGCGGTTGACCTTTTATGGAGGGAAGCCTTTTGAGATTTTTATCCAGTCTGGGCAGAGAGCTCATCAGCGCCCGGGTATAGGGATGTCGGGGATGGTCAAAGATCTCCCGTATAGGTGCGGTTTCAACCATTTTCCCGGCATACATGACCGCCACACGGTCGCAGATTTTGGCCACAATACCGAAATCGTGGGTGACGACGATCAAGGCTAAGTTAAACTCCTTTTGGATGTCTTGAAGTAATTGGAGGAACTGGGCCTGTATGGTCACATCCAGGGCGGTGGTCGGTTCGTCGGCGATCAGCAGTTTGGGTTGGCAGCTCAAGGCCATGGCCCCGACAATCCTTTGTCTCATCCCGCCGCTCATCTGGTGGGGGTACTCCCCGACCCGTATTTCCGGCAAAGGGATCTTGACCCGGGCCAGCATCTCCTGGGCCTTTTCCCAGGCCGATTTCCTGTCCAGCCCCTGATGGATCATGATCGGCTCCGCCAATTGATTGCCGATGGTGAATACCGGGTTCAAAGAGGTCATCGGGTCCTGCAGGATCATGGAGATCTCCGCGCCGCGAATCTTTCTCATTTCTTTGATGCTTTTTAACAGAAGATCTTCACCGTTCAGAAAAATCTCTCCGGAGACGATGCGCCCGGCCGGCGGAGGGACGAGCCGGAGGAGAGACAAGCAGGTGATGCTCTTCCCGGAACCTGATTCTCCCACAATCCCCAGAGTCTCCCCTTCGCCCACCTGGAAACTAACCCCGTCAACGGCCTTGACTACACCGCTTCGGGTAAAAAAATGGGTTTTAAGATTCTTTACTTCTAGAGTTTTGTTAATCAAAGCTTTCCTTCCGCGCCCCAAAAAATCATTTCCAGTATGCTAAAAAAACTGTCACTCCGGCGGATCCCGGATCAGGTCCGGGACAGGCGCCGGAGTCCAGACCCAGTAATAACTCCTTATCCACCTGGATTCCGGCTTTCGCCGGAATGACGTGCAGGTGGGTTTTTAAGACATAAGAACCATTAGAGGCGTGTCTGTCGAAATTTAGGATCCAGCCGAACCCGGAACCAGTCTCCCAGGAGGTTAAAGCTTAGGACCACCAGGAGAATGGCAATCCCGGGCCAGAGGCTGAGCCACCAGGCCTGACCGATATAATTCCGGCCTTCGCTAATCATCGAGCCCCAGGCCGGATCCGGAGGGGGGATCCCCAGGCCTAAGAAACTCAAGGAGGCCTCGGCGATAATGACCACCCCCAGACTGAGGGTGGCCAACACGACCAGGCTGTTGACGATATTGGGAAAGATATGCCTGAGCATGATCCTGGTCTGGCTGCATCCGGCCACAATGGCCAGGCGGATGAAGTCGCCTTCTTTGAGTTTAAGCACTTCGGAGCGGAGCACCCGGGCATACCAGGCCCAGAATACCCCGGCCAGGACAATGATCAGATTATATTTGCTGGCCCCCAAGATAGCCGACAGGGTTACGGCCACGATTAGGAAGGGCATGGAAAGCACCATATCGACCAGCCGCGCAATCAACATATCAGTTTTTCCCCCGAGATAGCCCCCTATTATGGCCAGCGTGGCCCCCAGTAAACCGGAAAAGACTACGACCATAATCCCGACTTCCAAAGAGGCCCCGGCGCCGACGATCATGCGGCTCAAAATGTCTCTTCCCAGATGGTCCGTGCCCAGAGGATAGGTCCAGAGCCCGCCGGTCATCCAGCAGGGAGGGGTGAGGGCCAAGCGAAAAGAGGTCCCTGTCGGATCATGGGGGGCGATCAGCTTTCCGAAAACACCACAGATGATAAAAATAATTATGGTGATGACGGGAAAGCGGGGGGCCTGTCCAATGGCGGAAATAATTTTTCTAAAAGGGATCTTTTGGATCAGTTCCAAGATCCGATGGGGTCTTTCTTCATCCGACAAATGAGAAACACTCCTTCTTTTTTAATGATACCTGATTCGGGGATCCAGGTAAGCATACAAAATGTCCACGATCAGATTGGCAAAAACAAAAAAGCTGGAGGATATCAGGACACACATCTGAACCACCGGATAATCCCGTCCAAAAATGGATTCAACCACCAGTCTCCCCAGGCCGGGCCAGTTAAAGACCGTTTCAATAATCATGGTCCCGTTCATCAGGGTTACGAATTGTAAGGCCGATACGGTAACCACCGGGGCGGCGGCATTTTTAAAGGCATGTTTTAAGATGACCTTGTACTCGGCCACTCCCTTGATCCGGGCCATTTTGAGATACTCGGCATCGAGGACATCGAGCATGGCCGATCGGCTCAAGCGGGTCAGTATCGCCATGGTGCCCCAGCCGAGGGTAAAGGCGGGCATGAGATAGTTTCTCCAGTCCCCCATCCCCGAGGTTGGTAGAATCCTGAACTGGGTGGAAAAAAGGATGATCAGCAGAATACCTACCCAGAAACCGGGCAGGGCCTGTCCCATCAGGGCGAATATCTTGCCGAAATTGTCAAATTTTCTGCCGACCTGTACGGAAGAATAAATGCCGATGGGGACCCCGAATATCAAGGCAAACCCCATACTGGCGATGGCCAGCTTCAGGGTGTTGGGAAACCGGTCCCAAAACATCTCGATGGCCGGCATATTCCCCCGGATGGATTTCCCGAAATCGCCCTGGACCACCCCGGAAACATACTTCCAATATTGGACATAAATGGGTTTGTCAAAACCGTAGTCAATCCGAATTTTTTCCAGATCTTCCCGGGTGGCGCTCTGAGGGGCCATGAGCGCGACCGGATCTCCGGTGAGGTGGGTTAACAGAAAAACGATCATCGATATCCCGATTATCGTGATCAGGGCCTGCCCGAGTCGTTTAAGAATATAACGCTTCATATATTCCCTTGGGGTTAAGAAACCAACAGCCGGGTATATATACTCTCAATCTGTTTTATGACATTTTATCGCAGGTAAAATCAGGTCATAAAATCCGTGGTAAGGATGCACCCGAAAATAGCCACATCAGAACATCGGTGTATTTTCATAGCATCTAACTTTCACAAAAACAACTTTTTTTTATCACCTTGTCCTTTCTTTTATCAACGGTTCTACCTTTGAATCGTTTTAACCATGATTCCGGTTGGGTCCTATCCTGTCCCAGTCTCTTATAGATGTTGGCCGTTTCCATATTTTTTCTTGACTCTTTCTTATTTTCTTATATTCTTTAATCCAAAATCCAAGAAGCAAACGACCGATTGCTGTGACCAGGAAACAAGACATCTCAGACCGATGACATCATTGAGACGTTTTTTATTGTAGAAAAATCCCCAATACAGGCATCAAACAAAAGGAGGTCCGTGAATGGCTGGAATCAGGATAAGGAATTTTCTTTTTTTGTGCTTCCTAACCTTAATATTGTCAATACTCCTCACCCCATCTTTGGGAATGGCCATACCCCCCAAGGGGGAAGTAGTCTTTGCCACCTCTTCCGGCAGTTTTTTTCAGGTTGGCGGCGACCCGGCGACCCACACCAGCGGTTTCCCCGTCCTGGCCAGGACCGTTTTCGACTCCCTGGACTACGCCGATCATGAAGGAAAGTTGCTTCCAGCCCTGGCTAAATCTTGGAAGATCGCTCCGGATTGGAAATATATTGATTTTTTCCTCCGGGACGATGTCACCTTTCATAACGGTGATAAGTTTACGGCCGAGGATGTAAAATTCAGCCTGGAAACCTACATGCGCAAGGATCTCAAGTTTCTCTTTGCCCCCTTGTGGTCACGGAACATCACTAATATAGAGATTCTTGGTCCCTATCATGTCCGCGTCCATATGAAGGGCCCGGACCCTGGATTCATGGGCCGCCTCTGGTGGGCCGGAGGTATGATGCCCAAAAAATATCGGGAAAAGGTGGGCGATAAAGGCTTCGCCGACAAACCGATCGGCACCGGGCCATTCAAATGGGTGGAATATAAGCAGGATTCGTACTGGAAGGTTGAGGCCGTTAAAAAACATTTCCGGCACACCCCGGTCATAAAGACTCTCAAAATGGTCTATGTGCCCGATCCGGCTACCCGCCTGGCCATGATCAAGGCCGGTGAGGCGGACATCACCAATGTTATTCCACCTCATGTCGCAGAGGTAAGATCAGACCCGAACCTGCGTTTGGAGTATGACAAATACGTTTCCCTGACCTGTCTGATTTTTGCCGATTTGAACAACGCGAAAGAACCGAGTCCGTTCAAAGATATCCGGGTCCGGGAAGCGGCCAGCCTGGCTATCGACCGTGAAGGGATTACCAAAAAAGTTCTCTTTGGGGTTTCCGAACCCTATGGTGACTTCTGCTCTCCCATTACCCTGGGACATGATCCGTCGATAAAACCCGATCCCTATAATCCTGAAAGGGCCAAGAAACTCCTGGGCGAGGCGGGATATTCGAAGGGTTTTGAGACCGTGTTATCGGTCACCCCGGCTGACCGCTATTGGGCCGAAGCCATTGCCTTCAACCTGGGGGAGGTGGGAATAAAAACAAAAATCGACCTTATGGAAGCCGGGGCTTGGGTCCAAAAATACTTAGGAAGAAATTTCCGCGGACTGATCCCCAAGGGACTCTGGTATCACGCCGAGAGATCGCCATCGGCTGATGCCTCCGATGACTTTCTGGAATATATGCCCTGGGCCTACAACACCACCCCGGAAATCAATAAGGCGGTTGTGGAAGGCATGAAGGCCTTGACCGACGCCGAAGATGTGGCCGCTGGAAAGAAAATTTCCAAGGCCATCCGGGAAAGCCGCAACAGGGTCCTTCTCTGGGCCAACCACATACCCTTTGCCTTGAGCACCAGAGTCGAGTATTGGGAACCGGAGATCGGGGCCTTGCCACCCAGCGCCTTTGAAATGATTCGGTTGAAGAAGCAATATCAATAATAGCGATAAAGAGGTTCCCGGCTTGAGGCCGGGAGATAAAAAAGCATCTCCGGAAAGGCGAAAAATATGATCCTCTCCGGAGATGCTTTCAGGCTGACTCTGCTATCTCTTATCTGTTCTAATCCTTCACCTTCATATACTCAAAACGGGTGGCCGGGTAGGACCCTAATTGCTGGTCCCACTGGACGATTTTTTTATTGGTGCCATAATTCGCAAAAAGGGACCAGAGATGCATGTTGACCCGACTTTCCCGGATGACCTTGGAAAGTTTCCGGCCCCATTCTGCCGCCTCCTTATCATTCTTGGCCGCCATAGTTTGTTTGAGGGCGTCATCGATCTCCTTGTTGGTAACATAGGCATAGGGGGCTTGCAGGGCATAGCCGTCTTCCAGGTCGGCCCCGGCGTTTTGTTCGGCATCATACCAAGAATTTCGCACGATAAGACCTCGCAGTTTTTTGCCGATAACGGCGGAAGTTATAGCGGCGGTTTCCCAGATTTTTATGTCGGCTTTAATACCGACATCGGCCAGATTGGCGGCGATGGCCTCCACCCAATATCTTTGGCCCGCGGTAGCGTTGAAGATGGTCTGGAATCCAGTGGGGTAGCCGGCCTTGGCCAACAACTCTTTGGCCTTCGCCGGATCATAAGGATCGGGCTTGACCGTTGGGTCCCAGCCCATACTGTAGGGAGACATCACCTCACCATAGGGCTCGGCTCCGCCGAAGAGCACTTTGTCGCAGATCCCCTTGCGATCGACGGCCAGGCTGGCCGCTTCACGGACCCGGATATCCTGAAAGGGGCTTTTTTCCTCCGGAAAGGGAAGATCGGCGTAGCCCAGGGTCTGGCCGATGATGTGCTTGATTTGAATGAGTTTCAGATTAGGGTCCGATTTGACCTGGGGAATATGCGGGCCGGCCAGGACGATGATATCGGCTTCTCCGGCCTTCAACATGGCCAGCCTGGTCGAGTTATCTTCCACATAGACGATTTTAAGAGTCTTGAATTCAGGGGTCTTGCGGTGATGCTTGGGCAGGGCTTCCATGGTCATATACTGGTCCTGTTTATAATCCACCCACTTGAATGGCCCCGAACCGATCGGTTTGTCGGCAAAGCCGGCATCTCCGACCTTTTCCCGGTATTTTTTGGGCATGATCGCCCCATCCCACCACAGGCGTTTCCATAAATCGGGGGCCGGCATTTTAAGATTAAATCGTACCTTGTAAGGACCGAGGACCTCGATACTTTTGATCTTGGAGCGATAGCCAAACCCCACGACTAATCTTAATTCCGGACGCATGAGCGTTTCGAAACTGAATTTCACATCCTCGGCCGTCAGGGGATCGCCGTTGTGGAATTTAATTCCTTGGTTAAGATCAAAATCAACATAACTCCAGTCGGGGGCGATCTTCCACGATTTGGCTACCGAGGGGATAGAGGACAGGTTTACGCCGATATCGATCAAACCTTCAAAAACCGTGGTGGCGATCAACGGCCCCGATCCGCCGAAATGAGAGGCCGGATCGCCTCCCCTTTGGTAGAAGATGCCTAAGTTGCTGGCATAGACGACCTGCCCTTTCTGGGCGGAATGTCCGCTCAAAGGAAATATCATCAATAAAAGAAGCCACCCCATCAAATGAACGATTGCCTGTTTACTCCTGTTTGGTTTCATCCCAATCCTCCTTTTTGCTCTGATCTCTCGTTTTCGGATAAGATTTCACAACGGATTTGATCTTTATAGGACTTATTTAAACCTATCTAAAATGGTAATTTGATTTGAGGGAAATGGCACTTCTTAATAAGAAAATTATATTGGTACTGAAATGACCTGTCAAGAGAATTTGAACCGACGATTCTTCATTCCCAGAATTTCATCAAATCTTGGGAAGAGGATACGATGCAGACCCGCTTTAATATCTTGAGCGCATATTCGTGCATCTCCTGGTCGGGTGAAGAGACACAATCTTCAACGACTATGGTATAAAATCCCCGGTTAGCGGAATCCCTGGCACTGGAGGCGATTCCTATCTCCGTGGTGATGCCGGTGAAGATTATCGTTTGTATCCCTTTGACACGCATCATCTGCTCAAAATGGGTGCCGATGAATATGCTGGCCGTGTGTTTGTCCAGGACCATCTCACCTCTTTCAGGGAAAATCTCCCGATGGATTTCCGCTTCTGGGGTTCCGGGAATCAGGAATCGGGGGACCTTCTCAGGATCGTCCACCCCGAAGCGCTTCATGAACATGTAAGTTCTAAAAGGGGATTCGTATTCCCTGGGCAACGGTATTATTTTGGTGTAGATGATCGGAATTTGAGATTTTCGGGTTTTATCGAGCAGTGACTTGGAATTATTTAAAAAGGCTTCCCGGTTAAAAATTCTTTCTACCAGCAGGTTTTGAACATCCCAGACCACCAGGGCCGTATGGGAGGGGTCGACGATATCTTTCAGTCGGGTATGGATGGTCGGGATTGTTTTATTGGACATGTCCCTTCTCCTTTTATCCATTGACGGTCTTACCTCATGGGAAACTTTTTTGCAAGGATTTTTATCTTGATAAAATTAAGGCTTGCTTCGATAATGTTTTCCAGAGACCTATTTTTAACACTATGAGGTTGAGGAGGATAAATCATGAATAAACCGAAAAGCCTGCCGTTGCTTGATGATAAGGATTTCCCCATCAATCGTATCCGCCAAACCATGGTCCGGGGCACAGGAACGGATATCGAAGAACTTAGAGAAAAGCCCTTGATTGCTGTGGTCAATTCCCATACGGAGTTGCACCCCGGACACATGCACCTCGGCTTCCTGGGCGAGAAAGTTAAGAATGGGGTCCAGGCGGCCGGTGGCATACCTTTTGAATTCAATGTCCCGGCCCCCTGTGATGGGATGACGGAAGGTCACGAAGGGATGCGCTATATTTTGCCGCAGCGGGAACTGATCGCCGATATAGTCGAAACCCATATCCGCAGCATGCTTTTCGATGGTATGGTTATGATCGCCAGTTGCGACAAGATCATTCCGGGGATGATCATGGCCGCCGCCCGATTGGACATCCCCACTATTTTTTTGACCGGCGGACCCAATGTCTGGCAAAGACAGATCGTTGGGGAAAAAAGACCGGATGGCTCCAATATCGCTTCCTGTGGGGCTTGTGATATTATGGGAACGGCGAACACTTTTCAATGTATGGCCGAGGTTCTGGGACTGACCATCCCCGGTTCGGCCAATGTCCCGGGCTTTCACACCGACAAGTTGCTCTTTGCCCGTCAGTCCGGTAAACGGATTGTCCAGATGGTCGAAGAAGGGCTTTCGGCCAGGAAGATTCTGACTGCCAAGGCTATTGAAAATGCCGTCATCATGGATCTGGCCATTGGGGGGTCAACCAATTCCACCCTTCATCTGCCGGCCATTGCCCACGAGCTGGGGCTGTCGCTACCCCTGTCCCGATTCAATGAACTCAACCGAAAAATTCCCACGCTGCTCTCCATTCGCCCCAGCGGACCCCACGGGATCATAGATCTTTATGCCGCGGGGGGGATCCCGGCGGTGATGAAGGTCCTGGCTGAAGATTTAAATCTGGAAGCCCTCACGGTCACCGGCAAAACCCTCGAAGAGGTTGTAAAGGAAGCCCGGGTTTTTGATGAAACCGTTATACGACCCAGGGATAAACCCTACCTGCCCGAGGGCGGCACTGTAGTTCTCTTTGGAAACCTGGCCCCGGATGGGGCGGTGATCAAACAATCGGCCGTGGCCCCGGACATGCGGACCTTCACCGGAAAGGCCCGGGTCATGGAATCAGAGAGCGAAGCATTGAAGGCCTTGCGAAAAAAAGTCATCCAGGAAGAGGAGGTGATCGTTATTCGCAATGAAGGACCCAAAGGAGGACCGGGGATGCCGGAAACCCTGGCCGTAACCCTGGCCTTGCTCACTTCGGGTTTAAAACGGGTGGCCTTGATTACCGACGGCCGTTTTTCCGGTGCCACTTCCGGTCCCTGCGTGGGGCATATCTCACCGGAAGCCTATGTGGGCGGCCCCATAGCGGCGCTGCGAAACGGGGACCAGATAGAAATCGACATCCCCAACCGAAAACTTGAGGTGAAACTCTCCGACGAAGAGATCCGCCAGCGCCTTCAGGGATATAAACCCATAAAAAAAGAGGTGCCGCCGGGTTTCATGCAGCGATATATCAAATATGTGGGTTCGGCGGCCAAAGGGGCCCTATTGGAGTAGGCGAAAGAAAAATGGTTGCCAAAAGGGGTAACCACGTAGGGAAGATATTTGTTTTCGTTCTATTATGTGCTGTGGCCGGTCCCTCCTGCGCGTCATCAGGTGAGGAGTCCTTCACCTTAAACCGGCAGAAAATGGTTAAGGAGCAGATCGAGGGGCGGGGAATTACCGACCAGCGGGTATTGGAGGTGATGAGGAAAGTCCCGCGCCATTTATTTGTCCCCGCTCCGTTGCAGAACCTGGCTTATGACGACAGTCCCCTCCCTATCGGACAGGGGCAGACCATCTCCCAGCCCTATATTGTCGCCTACATGACCGAGGCGGTGAAGATCAGCCCCCGGGATCGTGTTCTTGAAATCGGGACGGGATCCGGGTACCAGGCAGCGGTGCTGGGCGAGCTGGCCAAAGAGGTTTACACCATAGAAATAGTTAAACCTCTGGCGGAGAGTGCCCGCCTGCTTTTAGAAAAATCAGGATATAAGAACATCAAAATAAGATGGGGAGACGGGTATCAGGGATGGAAAGAACAGGCTCCCTTTGATGCCATCATCGTTACCGCTGCCCCGGCAGAGGTGCCGGAGGAACTGGTCAAACAGCTCAGGATCGGGGGAAGAATAGTGGTCCCCATAGGAGGTTTCTTCCAGGAACTTTACCTCATTACCAAAACGAAAAAGGGAATAAAAAAGGAGACCCTCTTGCCGGTCCGTTTCGTCCCCATGGTCAAACCGTCCGGGGCGGGAGAATAAAATCCTGAAGGTCTCTTACTTCCTACAGCTTTCGATGGATTCCCGGAATATCATCAGCCCTTTTTCCATCTCCTTTTTCCCGATGTTCAGGGCCGGAAATATCCGGATCATGTTCCCCTGAGTTTGTCTGACAAAAAGCCCCTCGGCCAGACAGGCAGCGGTGATCCGAGTGGCCATCTCTTCGCTTCGGAACTCAACAGCCAGCAGCAACCCCAGTCCGCGGACATCGGTGATCATTTCCGGAAAGGACAGTTTCCAGCCCTTCATATGCTGAAGGGCCAGATGGCCCATTTCCTGAACATTGGCCGAGATCTGATGATCGAGCAGATAGCGGATCACGGCATAGGACACGGCACATCCCAGAGGGTTACCGCAATAGGTCCCGCCGTGATCACCGGGTTCCAGCCGGGCGGCCACTGCTTCCGACATAGCAAAGGCGCCAAAAGGAAAACCTCCGGCGATCCCTTTGGCCATAGTCAAGAAGTCGGCATCGGCGCAGGAGCGGCTGATGGCAAACATGGGTCCGCAGCGGCAAAAACCGGTTTGAACCTCGTCGATGATGAGCAGGCTGCCGTTTTTTTTGCACATCATGCTGACCTGATGGAGATATTCCTCGGAAGGAATCCGGACTCCCCCTTCCCCTTGAACGGGTTCCAGAATGATTGCGGCCACTGAGCCGTCGAGACTCTGTTGCAAGGCCTTAAGATCGTTAAAGGGGATAAAATGGTAGTTGGGCATCAAGGGATTGAATTTCTCCCGGTGTTTGGCTTGGCCGGTGGCCGAAGCGGTGCTGATCGTCCGCCCATGGAAGCTCTGATGGGTCGATATCACATCCATCCTCCCGCTAACCTTACGGGCCAGCTTGATGGCCGCATCGTTGGCTTCGGCCCCGCTGTTGGAGAAGAAGACCCTGGTCAGGTTCGAAGGCAATATCTCCCGCATCAACGCCAGAAGGTTGGCCCGTATGGGCGAGTAGGTCAATCCGGAATTGGGGTTTTGGATGATCTTCCGGCTCTGTTCCAGAAGGGCATTGGTGATGACGGGGGAGGCATGTCCCAGGCAGGTGACCCCCCAACCGGAAGTGAAGTCCAGAAACCGTTTCCCTTCCTCATCCCAACAATAAACCCCCTCACCCCGTTCTATAGAAACGGGAATTTTGCTGAAGAACGGCGGTGAGGATTGATCTTCAATTTCAATGGTCTTTTGGGTGCTCATGATTTTTCCTCGATTTTCAAAAGAAAATTTATGGCTTCCGGTCTTTCCTGCCAGCCTTGTTTTCTGTAAAAACCACGTTTATAAGATTCACGGTCGCGAAGATTGAGCAGCATCAATCTGGAACAGCCCCGTTCCCTGGCCTCGGCCTTGACCGTTTCCAGCAATTGACCGCCTATACCAAGGCCTCGGGATGATTCCCGTAAAAAAAGTTCCGAGACATAGCCTTCCGGACCGGGAAGCAGCAGATAGGGCAGCCAGTGCACGGCACAATAGCCCAGGACTTCACCGGCTGGATGTTGGGCTACATAAACAGAGTGGCTGTCGTCGGCCTGGCATAATCCAAGATGCCTGGAAACATGACCCAGAGTGGCCGGCGGTGTTTCGTCATTGTAATGGGCAAACAGGCCCATCGTTCTCAACAGTTCGGCAATGACCGGGGCGTCTTGGTCCGTTGCCTTCCTGATTTGAATGTCCATCAGAATCCTTCCCCTTCCTCCCTCCGGAATATGGCGCTAACCGAAATCAAAAATCCGAAATCCTTAAACTTATCCCGGCGCTTTTTTTTTAATTTTTAATGGAAAAATTTGAGAAAATCAATCCAAAACATCATGGACCGTCGTTCATGTCAGGTCGGGGGATTTGTCTTGACATAAAAAAATGACCGACCCTATACTTCATTCCACCAAAGAAAATAGAGGATATCGGGAGGATAAAAATTATGTTTGATCTCAAAGGACATGTAAGTGTCATTACCGGAGGAAACGGGGGCATCGGGCTTGGGATGGCTCGGGGACTGGCGAAATCGGGGGCCAGTATTGCAATCTGGGGAAGAAACAAGGCTAAAAACACCAAAGCCGAGAGCGAGCTGAAGGGTCTCGGTGCTGAAGTCAAGGCCTTTCAGTGCGATGTCTCGCTGGAAGATCAAATCGTCAAAAGCATGGCTGACACGCTGGCCTATTTCGGACGAGTGGATTCCTGCTTTGCCAATGCCGGCATCGGTATTGTTAAGCCGGTTATCGAGACCACTATGGCAGACTGGAACAAAGTTCTGGATATTAATCTAACGGGCGTTTTTATGACCTTTCGGGAGGCGGCTAAACACATGATCGCCCGCGGGGGAGGGGGGAAACTTATCGCGACTTCCTCCATCGGTTCGATACACGGGATGCCGCGCAATTCCAGCTATTCGGCCACAAAGGCCGGTGTAATAGCCATCGTTCGTTCGCTGGCCGTAGAACTGGGGCGGTATGATATTCAGGCCAATGCTATCATCCCCGGATGGATTGTCACGGATATGACGGTTGAGGCCAGGGCTTTTGAAAAATTGAACAAGACGATTATCCAAAGGACCCCGGCCCACCGCTGGGGGGAACCGAGGGACTTTGAAGGACTGGCTGTTTACCTGGCTTCGCGCGAGTCTGATTTTCAAACAGGCACGGCTATTGCCATGGATGGGGGTTACACTATTTTTTAATAACCTTCAAAAGGTCAGTAAATAATCAACTGAATTCCAGGTGTGGTTTACAGAAGGCGGTCTCAACCCAAAATGTCAAAAAATTGAAGCGGTAAAGACTTCAACGGCTTGAGTCAGGCCTGTCCGCCAAAGGGGAAAAAGTAACATTCTCGGTCTTAAGGTGCTTGTCTTGCTCTCCACCGGCCTTCCGGGTCGAATGACGATCTGCTAATAAGCTCAGCCCGATCTCGACACCTATACCCTGGTCCGACCCCTATCCAACAATCCCCTTTCCATTATCCTCCCTTGATATAACCTTGCACACAAAATAGTCAATATAACAGGTCACCTGCCGAATAAATAGACTGACACTAAAATACAGTGCTTTTATCCAAAAAATAGGCTGTTTACTTTATTTACGAATCACCGTTCTCTTAATAGAATTATTATATAAAATTTATCAGGTATGAAAGGGGACGACCATGCGAATGCTTCTACAGGTGAAGATTCCTCACCAAGAGTTCAATGCCGCTGTCCGAGACGGTAGCGTAGAAGGGAAGATGAAGAAAATTATCGAGGATACAAAGCCGGAAGCCGCCTATTTTACCGAATATGACGGCCGGCGCGGGGCCATTATGATCATCAACATCGATGACCCGTCGGAAGTGCCAAAGTTTGCGGAGCCCTGGTTTCTGTCCTTCAACGCCGATGTCCAATTTCACATTGTCATGACCCCGGAAGAATTAGGGCGGGCAGGTCTGAAAAAGCTCGGGGAAAAGTGGTCTTAGAATCTGGATAAAATCAAGAAAGGAGAAAGTTGTGAGCAAGCTGGAAGTGAAAAGCTTCAGTAAACCTGATGAAGTAAGGACCTTTGACAAGGGAAAAGTAGAACTGATCAAGGTCGGCGGGTCAATGATCGGCCGGGCCACTTTTCAGCCCGGTTGGAAGTGGTCGGAATCGGTCAAGCCTATAGCCAAGACGAAGAGCTGTGAGGCGCCTCATTTTCAGTACCAGCTCTCCGGTACTATCCGGGTCAGGATGGATGACGGCACGGAGAGAGATGTAAAGGCCGGTGAGGTAGCCTCGATTCCGCCGGGACATGATGGCTGGGTAGTCGGAAATGAGCCGGTGGTCATAATCGACTTCCAAGGCATGGCCGACTACGCCAAGGGAAGTAAAAAGAAATAAGAAGGTCTTCGCTGAGGCAGTTGTAGCGAGTAAGTTTTTCCGGCTACTTTTTCTCAACTATGACGTAGCCGGCAGGTGGTCTTTACCTTGGGGGGTCCGACTCGGCACAGCAATAAAACTGTGATCCAGTGCATTAGATTCCAGAATATAGTTGGTGCATTAACCCGGGGTAGAGGACGGCGGAGTTGATGCGGATGATAAGACAACTTATTGAAGGTAAGGGATGGGTCTGGGCGCTGGCCCTGGTCTCGCTACTCTGTTCCGGCTGTGTCAAGGTAGGGCCTGATTTTGTCAAGCCCGAGGCCCTGGTCGAGCAGAATTGGCTGGAATCGGGGGACAGGCGATTACAGGGTGATTCTTCCCAAAACCGGGAATGGTGGCGGGTCTTTAATGATCCCGTGCTTAATGGGCTTATCGATCGCGCTTATAAAGAAAACCTGACCCTCAGGATAGCCGGTCTGAGGGTGATCGAGGCGCGCGCCCAGTTGGGTATAACCATTGGCCAGTTATTTCCACAGACGCAACAAGCCGTCGGTTCCCTACAGGAAAACAGCCTCAGCGATCGGTCCACGTCGGCGCTTCTTAGCAACAGCCTGACCTACAGGCAGGCCCAGGTCGGCCTGTTGGCAAACTGGGAACTCGACTTCTGGGGCAAGTTCAGGCGAAACATCGAATCCGCCGATGCCGCTCTCCAGGCCACCGTGGCCGATTACGACGCCGCCCTGGTGAGTCTTACCGCTGATGTGGCCAATACCTACATTGCCATCAGAATTTCGGAGAAAAGGATTGAGATCGCCGAAGAGAATGTGGTCACCCAACACGAAGCCCTCAGGCTGGCCAAGGCTCGTTTCACCGGAGGCACGACCACCCAGTTGGACCTGGAGCAGGCCCAAGCCTCTCTCAATGACACCCAATCTCTCGTACCCGCCCTGCAAAGCCAGTTGAGGCAGGCCAAAAATGCCTTGTGTACCCTCCTGGGCACTCCACCCAATGATCTTGCCTCCGTGATCACCGGTCCTCCGGCCATTCCCGTACCTCCACTTCAGGTGGCCGTGGGCATCCCCGCTGACCTTCTGACCCGCCGTCCTGATGTGCGGAGCGCCCTGTACCAGGCGGCCTCCCAGTCCGCCCGGATCGGAGTTGCCAAAGCCGATCTCTTCCCCAGTCTATCCCTCAGCGGATCCTTTGGTTTCCTATCTACGGACGTTTCTAATTTCAACCTCATGGACATATTCCGCTGGGGAAGCAGGTACTATACGGTGGGGCCTACGGGCCAGTGGAATCTCTTTAATTATGGACGAATAAAAAACAGCGTCCGCGTGGAGGACGCCCGTTTCCAGGAATCGTTGGTCGCCTACGGAAATGCCGTGCTTAAAGCCCAACAGGAGGTGGAAGACGGTTTGGTCGCCTTCCTCCGTGCCCAGGAACAGGGGAGCTTTCTGGCTGAGAGCGCCGCAGCGGCCCAGCGCTCCCTCGAAATCGCCAAAGCCCAGTACCGGGAAGGGGCCAGGGACTTCACCGCCGTGGTGATTGCCCAGCAAACCCTCTTACGAGAGCAGGACAATTTGGCCGTAACACTGGGTGCTGTTTCAACCGGTCTGGTGGCTGTCTACCGTGCTTTGGGCGGAGGCTGGGAAATCCGGGAGGGGCAGGACTTTATCCCTCCCGATGTCAAGGAAATAATGACCAAACGTACTGACTGGGGGGGGTTGTTGGAGCCTCCCAAGTCTATTCCTTCCAGTACTGAACGTGGAAACACCAGGACTATTGGTACTCCCACACGGTAAGGAGACATAAGGCAATGAAATCTGGCGACCTAGTATTACTTCGGCGGACACTATTGACGGCCATAGCCGGTTTGCTGGTTATGATATTGATAGGGCCAACCGGGTGCTCACAAAAACAAGCGCCCTCTCCACCACCGCCCCGGGTGAGCGTGGCCCAGCCCCTCAAGAAAAACGTGACCGATTACATCGAGGCCTTCGGCAACACCCAGGCCATCCGGACCGCACAGCTCCGGGCCAGAGTAGCCGGGTATCTGGAAAAGGTCCTCTTCAGTGACGGCCAGGTTGTCAAAAAAGACCTGCTTCTCTTCCTGATTCAAAAGAATACTTATCAGGCCAATCTTCAGCAGGCCGAGGCTGCTATCTCCCTGACCAAGACCCAGCTTTCCTATGCCGAATCCGAACTGCTTCGATTCACAAAGCTGATGGAGCAGAAGGGGGCGGCCCAGACAGACGTTGACAATTGGCGTTTCCAGAGGGATTCCGCCCAAGCCAACCTGCGCCAGGCAGAGGCCCGGAGAGACCTGACCAGGCTCGACCTCGGATACACGGAGGTAAGGGCGCCTTTCTCCGGCCGAATAGACCGGACCCTTGTTGACCCCGGCAACCTGGTAGGTGCAGGGGAAGCCACTGTCCTGGCCACTATGAGCCAGATCGACCCTGTCTATGTCTACTTCACGATCAGCGACCTTGATCTCTTCCGCCTTACCGGCGAAGCACACTGGAACCCCGGTAAGGCCTCGGCCATGAAATGGCCGATAGACCTGGGACTGGTCGATGAAAAGGGCTATCCCCACCGCGGGAGCATCGATTTTGCATCCATTAGTCTGACACCCACTACCGGAACCCTTCTGGTCCGGGGAATATTCCCAAATCCGGAAGGGTCGATAATACCGGGGCTATACGCCCGCATCCGGATACCGGTTATTTCAGCCAAAGGCCTTCTTATTCCTCAAGAGGCGGTTAGCCACGATTTGCGGGGTCCATATGTTCTGGTGGTCAACCGCGAAAACAAGATCGAACGACGCAATGTGACGACCGGTAGCCAGGTAGCCCTTTTTCAGGTCATCAGGTCAGGTTTGGGTGAAGAGGAGTGGGTGGTTATTAAAGGTATCCAGAGGGCCATACCGGGTAGGCCTGTAAGCCCGGAGAGGATCAGTCTCCAGGAACAGACCGCTGCTGCTCCAGGACCCGCCAATCCGGGAAGTGCCAAGCCATGATCTCTAAATTCTTTATTGAACGGCCTATTCTGGCCAATGTTCTGGCGGTCATTACCATCATCATCGGACTGGTCTGCTACTCCCGATTGCCGATAGAGCAGTACCCTCCCATCGTGCCTCCTACCATCCAGGTGAGCGCCCGATATCCCGGTGCCAGCGCTTCAGTTGTGGCCGAGACGATCGGGGTCCCTATCGAGCAGGCGGTCAACGGTGTGGAGCGGTCGATTTACATGTCTTCCACCAGCAGCGGTGACGGATCCTACACGCTCACCATTACCTTTGATGTGGGGGTTGATCTCGACCGGGCCCTGGCCCTGGTGCAGAATCAGGTCAACACGGCCCTGCCGCAGTTGCCCGGTGAGGTAGGGGCACAGGGCGTCAATGTGCGGAAAGTCTCCACCAACATCCTCATGGTGGTGAGCCTTTACTCCGATGACAACCGGTTTGATGAGGCCTTCCTGTCGAACTACGGCGTTATCAATCTCCAGTATCCCCTGTCCCGATTGCCTGGCGTGGGTCAGGTACGGGTATTTGGCGCGGGTCCTTACAGTATGCGGGTATGGCTCGATCCGGCACGGCTCCGTAACCTCAACCTCACTCCCCTTGACGTGCAGAATGCCATCAGGGATCAGAACACGCCACTGGCCGCCGGGCAGCTCGGGGCCCCGCCGGTACCCGCCAATCAGGCTTTTCAGTTCACCATCAACGGCCTGGGGCGCCTTTCGGACGTAAAGCAGTTTGAAAACATTATCGTGAAGAGTGTCCCCGGAACGGCCCCTCAGAATGTACGCCTTCGGGACATTGCCAGCCTTGAGCTGGGCCAGCAGTTCTACAGTAACTATGCCAGCGTGGGCGGTCTCGGTTCCGCCCAGGTGGTGGTCTTTGCCTTGCCCGAGGCCAATGCCCTGGCCGTGGCCGACCGGGTTACCAAGGAAGTCGCCGCCATCAGCAAGGATTTTCCCGGGGGGCTTAAGTATGCCGTCCGCTTCGATACCACAAAGTTCGTCCGTGAGGCCGTATCCAAAGTCTATGAGACTCTGGCCGAGGCGGGGATTCTGGTGCTCATCGTCATCCTGATATTTCTCCAGAGCTTTCGGGCACTCCTGGTTCCGGCCACCACCGTTCCCGTCACCATCATAGGCGCCTCCATCGCCATGGTGGCCCTGGGTTTCAGCATAAATCTTATGACCCTCTTCGGTCTTGTCCTTTCCATAGGCATCGTGGTGGATGATGCCATCGTTATTGTGGAGAACAGCTCCTATTACATCGAGAAGGGACTGAAACCCAAACCGGCGACCATCAAGGCCATGTCGGAGCTCCTGAACCCCATTATGGGCATCACTATAGCCCTGGTCGCAGTCTTCCTTCCCGCTGCGTTTCTCCCCGGTGTTACCGGTCAGATATTCAGGCAGTTCGCCTTGGTCATAGCGGCGACGGCCGTGATCAGCGCCATTAACGCCGTCACCCTTAAGCCAACCCAGTGCGCCCTCTGGCTCCGACCAAGGCCCCGGAAGAAGATGAACTGGTTCTACCGGGGGTTTAACAGGGCCTATGAGGCGACCAAAAGACCTTACATGGGGCTGGTCCGGGGGATGGTGCTTCATTCCGGGTTTATGCTCATCATCTTCCTCCTGATCATCGTCGTTACCGCCTGGGCCTTTGTGCGCCGTCCCACCGGATTTCTCCCCACAGAGGACCAGGGCTACGCCATTCTCCTCGCTCGCCTGCCCGACGGGACCACCCAGCCGCGTTCGCGGGAGTTGTCAAGAAAGATCGGCGATATTTTACGAAGGTCCCCGGGTATTTCCGGCTGGGTTACAATTGGAGGGTTTTCCGTGCTCGATGGGGCGAACGTGGTCAACGCCGCTACCACTTTTGTCGTATACAAGGACTGGAGTCAGCGAGGGTCCGCCCTCAGCCAGGAAAAAATCGTTGGCGGTCTTAACCGGGAGCTCTCTCAAATCCAGGAGGCCCAGGCCTTTGTGGTGATTCCTCCGCCTGTCAGGGGGCTCGGACAAACTGGCGGTTTTCAAATGATGGTACAGGACCGGAAGGGCCTTGGTATGAAACAGCTCCAGGACGCCGTAGATGAGCTTGTCCGAATGGGTAACTCCCAGCAGGGCCTTCATGGCCTGGCCTCGACCATCAATGTCCACAGTCCCCAGATATATCTCGACATCGACCGGACCAAGGTCAGGTCTTTTCAGGTTCAGGTCAATGACGTATTTCAAACCCTAACCGCCTATCTGGGATCTGCCTTTGTCAACCTTTTCAATAAGTACAACCAGATCTACCAGGTCTATATCCAGGCCGACGACCGCTCCCGCCTGAACCCGAAGGACATCGGCAACCTGAACGTGAGGAATGGTCTGGGAGAGATGGTACCCCTCGGCTCGTTTGTCCAGGTGAGGGATACGGAGGGACCGGAGCTGATCACGCGCTACAATCTCTATAACGCGGCGCCAATTTTCGGGGCTGCGGCGCCGGGTTTCAGTTCCGGACAGGCGCTCACCCGGATGGAAGAACTGGCGGATACCTCTTTGCCACAGGGCATCGGGTATGAGTGGACAACCACGAGCTATCAGGAGAAGCAGGTAGGATATGAGGCTTACCTAATCTATGCCATTTCCATAATCATGGTTTTCATGGTACTGGCTGCCCTTTTTGAAAGCTGGACTTCCCCCGCCGCCGTCATCCTGGCCGTGCCCTTGGCCCTGGTGGGTGTTCTTCTCGCCCTCCTGGTCAGAGGCTACGACAACAACCTCTACACCCAGGTCGGCCTGGTCCTCATGATCGCCCTGGCCAGCAAGAATGCCATCCTTATTGTTGAGTTTACCCGTGATCTTCAAAAAGAGGGTCTGTCGCTTACTGAGGCGGCTATTGAGGCCACCAGCCGTCGGTTTCGGCCCATTATGATGACCTCCTTTGCCTTCATACTGGGGGTAGCTCCCTTGCTTCTGGCGAACGGTGCCGGGGCTGCGAGTCAGCGGGCGATCGGAACGGTCGTCTTCGGAGGGATGCTTTCCTCCACCCTTTTGGCCATCCCCTTTGTTCCTGTCTTCTATGTATTTATCGAATCGATGAGGGAGCGATTAGGGAGAAACAAGAAGGTGAAGACGGACTCTTCAGAAGCTTGAGTTCCTATTATAGACTCACTCCCTCTGACCTCTTTTTCCACTGTCAAAGGCTGATTCCAGGGTTGCTTATTGGGGCCAAGACCGGTCTTGACCCCATTCACAATTAACATAGACTACGATTAAGTTCCTGGCAGTTCTTTTTAACGGTTGACCTATTTGATTTCCTCCAGCCAGCCTCGGACCGGCCGGTTGGACGCCTGTCTTTCTTCCATCATATTGCGGGCCAGGTCCTCCAAGGCCTGAACCAGCGTATCTGAGGCCTCTTTCCCGACCAGATTTCCCAGCAATTGATCGAGAACCGGGTATTGGGTTACCATGGGGGTCTCAATCGTTTTCCGCCAGACGGTCCTTCCTCGGTTGCTCAGTGTTCCAACGACCTTCGCTCGACAGTGGATGAACACCACCCCATGATAGAAGCGATCGTTAAAGTTGTAATTGACCGAATGAACAGAAAAGTCCGCCAATTTGGGTTCGAGAATCACCTTGTATTTTTTAGCCTCCTCGGGCGTTCGAATGAGATCGACTTTTTGGAAGAACTGGGAAAAGATTTGGAGCGCAGCCTTCTCGAAGGCCTCTCCTATAGGCAGCTGGTAGGGCTCGATAAAATATACAGGGTACTCGTATGGATACTCAGGAGGAGAGCTCTTGAAGATTTGGCTCCTGGATTCTTCGCTAATAAGCAAGGCCACTGCCAAAGGAATCGGTTTGCTAATTTCGATCCTCTCCACCTTGGGGGCCATGGCAATTTGATTGGTATAGGCGCAACCGCTCACAAAAAGGATCGCTCCAATTATCGACATTATTTTAAAACTTTTCATTGCTTCCTCCTTTAATGACCAAAAGAACAATTTAATAAAAAATATTTTCATAACCAATAGTTAATCTTGGCTCGGATACGGGTTCAGTCTGACGAGAAGTACTTTTCAAAAGCCTGACGTTTGGAATAACAAAATAGGAAAGGGCTCCCGTTTGTATTTAACATTCATTGATTTGGATCTTTAAATTCCTGCAGGAGTCGGATGACTTCCTGTTCATCTAAATCACTCCATTGTTCATAGGCATCGGCAACGGCAAAAGAGAGGCCGCTTCTTATATTGGGACAATAAATCGCTTCTACTTCTCCCAGGATTAGTTGTATTGATTCTAAATGGGCGGTGGGGACTGCCAGGATAATATGGGTGACACCAGCCTGGCGTAAGGCCTTTATAGCGGCACGAAGGGTGATTCCGGAAGCCAGCCCATCGTCCACCAAGATGATCGGACGTTTGAAATAAGGTTGGGGTCGATCCCCCCTGAACAACGTCACCCGACGAAGGACCTTTTGCGTTGTCTTTTTAATTCCGATCTGGATTTCCTGGTCGCTGAGATTCAACCGCGATAAGAGTTCTTCATTCAACAGCACCGTTCCGTCAAAGGCCACGGCGCCATAACCGGCTTCCGAGTTCCAGGGCAGGGTGATCTTGCTCACCACGGCAATGTCCAAGGGAAGGGTCAACCCTCGGGCGATCTCTACAGCGACCGCCATTCCTCCGGCCGGAATACCCATCACAATGGCCTTGCTGCTCCGGTATTCTTCGAGCATGCCGGCCAGCACCTTGCCTGCCGAGGCCCGATCCTGAAATATCCGGACCCGGTTACGGAATTTTGGAAGGTCAAAGATCTTTGGGTTTTCCATCTCTATTTTTCCCCGGCCAGGCCGCCGGAAGGCCTCATCGAAAATCATACCTCGAAAATTATAGAAGCAGATAAACCGACAGAGGGACTTTTATCTACATAATATAAGAAGACCCAAGATTAATTTCAAGGGTAGATTAAGTGCATCAGCATTTACGGGCCCCACACCCTCAACAGCAGGCATCTGTCCCGCAGGAAGCCTCTTCCTTCCCTTTGAGCCAGGTTTTAAAGATATAGGCGGCACAACCCACACCCGGGGATAGGTTTATGGCCCCTGTCGGGCAATTATTCAGGCAGGCGCCGCACTCCATACAGCCGTCATGATCAACGACCCGGACCTTATGGTCATTCATGGCCAAAACCCCGTGAGGGCAAACCAAGGTACAGGAACCGCATCCGCTGCAGAGGGATTCATCCAATTTAAGTGTTGAAACACGGGGCAGGTATCTGAATTCTTCCATAAGAAACTCCTTTTAAATGAATGGATGGATAAAGGCCGAGGCTACCCAAAAAATAAGTCCGAGTACGGCGGCAGCCGATTGCCAAGGGAGGGCCAAACGCATCTCTTTTTCCACTCCCGACGGGGAAGTATAAGGGGTACAGCCGGTAAAATTCATGGCCAGATAGGAACTAAGAGTGACGATCAACAAGAGTAAAGCTACAGACGACAAAACATCCATGGGATTGAGATAGAAAATGATCAGCACCAACCCGAAAAATAAACCGGTTATAGCCCCTTTCGAGGAAAATGCCCGGAAAGGAACCCAGGGCAACAAGGCCGGCGTGAGAACCGTTCCACTGACTACACCCAGGATAACCGAAACGGCGGCCATAAAACCTCTGTGCCAAAGGCCGGACAAAGAGAAGAAACCGGGACCGATCCCGGATAAGATATATAGGATCAATAAAACCAGCAGAAGGGGCTTTACGGCCTGGCTGACCTCTACCGGCGTCAGAACCAATCTTTCCGGAAGGGTGAAGGTCACCAGACGCATGGACTTATCCGCCTGAAAATGAGCGGAGAGGAAGGCCTTGATATCCCGTGCCCGGACAGGTCCCCAGATCACCTCAAACCCGCAGCCCCTTTTCACTTTAAGGGCAGAAACCCCGGTGGCGGAAAGCTGGGGCAGGATAAGTTTTCTGTGTGAAACGATCTTTTCCAGATTGGTCTTTCTTGCCCGGTTGATGACTTCTTCACTGGAAAAATTCTTTTTACCGGCCGCACACCAGACATTGACCCCCCTGGTATCCAGGACCAATAACCAGGCATTTAAACCGGTCATTTCCTTCCTCAGGGTATCAAAGCTGAGTTTATAGTTGGCCGTGACCAGGACGATCGAATCCGGATCCGGACGGCCCAGGGCGTACAACCCCGGAGCAACCTTGTAGTCGTTCCGTCGGAATCCAACCCTCACCCCAAAGGAGCCCAACAGATCCCGTCTGTCCAAACGAGTTTTGATCCTGGGCACAGGGCCAATAGGCGTAGTAATAAAATCCTCCACATAAGACGAGATTCGGTATCCCGGTTTTTCAAAGAGATTGCTCCCGGGACCTTGTTTGGGTCCACAGCACACCTCGTCAAGTTCTTCGGGAGGGGTAAACATGGGTAGGAGCCGATCTTTTAATTTGAGACCGGTAGGATTCTCCCAGGGAGAACAGAAAGCTGGGTTGGATTGATTTTTTTCGGTCACAAGAGTCTCCTTTTTTTTCTTATTGGACCAAGGGAGGAAAGAGTCATAACTCGGCCGCCATTTTCTTGAATTGATCGAACATTTCCTGATTCAGGCAATAACAGGTCCTCGGCCCATCGACCTCACCTCGAATCAGATCGGCTTCTTTTAAAACCTTCAGATGTTGGCTAACCGTGGATTGAGATAAGGGCAAGGTGTCCACAATCGTACCGCAAATACATTGATCGACCTTTTTGAGGTATTGGATGATCTTGAGCCGGGCCGGGTGGCACAAAGCCTTACAGAGGCAGGCAAAGGTCTCCCTGTCTCCTCGGATTTTTTTGTTTCTTATAGAGATCATTTTCTTTTTAGCCATTGAAATTGTTTCTCCATTTCATTAATCGTTTATCGTAGATTAACGATTAATTGGCCTTTTGTCAAGAGAAGAAATTGTCTGGGACGATTTTAATTGACTCTCAAATATTTAAGACCGGGTTAAAGAGAGGTGGCAGAATGTCTAATCAGCAGGTGAAGTGGAATTTCCAGGAAGGCCCATTCCACCGTTATTCTGGAGTTAAATTCGATCACATTGGGAAAAGGTAACTCCGCAATAGATCAAACAGAAGGCCGAGGCCGGGTATATCCAATCCCGGCCCCGGCGGTTCTTGCCTCCCAGAGGGACTATCTCCTTATCGTGGGCTGGACGGTTCTCTGCTTTTTCACCGGCTGCTTTTTTCTGCAGTCGGCTTCGGCGGCTTTCAGGCCATTCCTCGCCGGCAGGTAATCGGGGTCCAGGGCCAAGGCCTGTTTATAGGCAGTGATGGCTGGTTTGCAGAAGTGTTCCCTTTGCTCGATCTCTCCCAGACAGTAATAAATTTCCGGGAGTTTACTTCCGAGCATTCTGGCTAGTTTTAAATGATTTTCCGACTCGTCAAATTTTTTCTGATGAAACCGATTCAGTCCCAGGGCCTCCCGGGCGGACAGATTATTGGGTTCAAGCTTAACGGCTTCCTCAAAGGCCGCTTCGGCTTCGCTGGCCTTGTTCAGCTTTTCGTAGGACTGCCCAAGGGCGAAGTAGGCGTTGAAGTATTTGCCGTCCTTTTTCAGGGCTTTTTTGAATTCAACTATGGCGTCTTCGAAATCCCCTTCCGTAAACTCCTTCATGCCTTTGAAGTAGAAGTCCTCAGCACTCTCCTCCTTGGCCTTTTCCTCCTTTACTTTTTCTTCTTTTTTTTCCTCCTTTTTTTCTTCTTTGTATTTTTCTTCCTTTTTAGCTTTTTCCTCTTTTTTTTCTTCCTTGGATGTGGTGGCACAACTGCAGGCAAACAACATTACAAATAATAAAACAGCGCATTTCATCCACTCTCTCTTCATCATGCCCTCCTCTTGTGAAATTATTATAGGTTTGTACCAGGATGAACCGAATATTAAATAGACAGGAAATGATAGTCAAGGATAAATTCATGGTAAAATAGCATAGTTGGCCTGCAGGATAAATCCCTTCAATTAAATCTCATGATCAATAACCGCTGCGGGGCTACGCCTCCCTGATCGCCCGCCGGATCGCCGAGGCATTAACCGCGCCCTCGTAACCAGGTGAACCAAAAGGCGTTTTGGTTTTAGAACGTAATACCGTCTATCACCTGTTATTGCTTCCTCTTTTCTCCTTGACTACCCCTTCTTTCCTATTTAATATCCGTACTGTTCTAGGCGGAAAGTTTTCAAACAGGTTGGTAGGATCAAGAATTTTAGGAATGGCAGGAGCCGGGAGGTCGGGTGGCTGGAGACCTAAGAAAGAGTCAGGGAAGGGGGACATTATGAAAAGAAGAGGGACCAAGACGGCCTTTTTATCAATCCTGATGCTAATGGTTTGCAGTTGCGCCACTGCGCCCAAGGCGGAAAAATCAGACAAAGCTATTCTTGAGAAGAGTGATGAAAAAAAAATAGAGAAAAGTGAGGAGAAAGGTCTCGAAAAAAATGATGAGAAGGCTATCAGAAAATTAGCTAGGGAAATCGCTAAGGATAGATCCACGGACTTCTACCTGAAAGGGATGACGGAGTTTAACGAAGGGGACTTTAAGGATGCTATTATAGCCTTTAATAAAGCCGTGGGTGAGAATCCTAAAGACTACCAGGCCTATTATGCCCTGGGCCAGTCCTACGAGAAGCTGAACAAGGCCCAAGAAGCGGAAGCGGCCGGCGAAAGGGCCGTCAATATCAAATCCGATTACCTGCCCGCCAGAGAAGCCTTGGGACTGCTTTATTTTCACCAGATGAAATTTAAGGAAGCGGAACCGCATTTGAAGGAAGCCGGAACGTTAGGAAGCGAGGTGGTGGAAGTCTACTACGGTTTAGGAGAGATCGAGCAAAGGAAGAACGCCTGCGCAACAGCTATAATCGCCTATACTCAGGCGCTAAAACTGAATCCGGATTATCTGGCAGCCCGCAATGGTTTGAAAGTCGCAGAAGATAACTGCAGACAAAAGGAGTTGCCGAAGCAAAAGCCTACCCAAAAGCCGCAGCAACGGCAATAACTAAAGAAGCCCCCCAAGGCTACCCAACCGCGATAAGAGGGGGCTTTAGAAGGTTTAACTCACCGATCCGTCCGGGTTTCCCATAAGAGTGCAGAACAGCCCCTTGCCGGCTTTCAGTCGTTCATTTGGTATTCGCCGTTAAGGGCGAGAACATATTTTTCCCAGACACGCCGGTATTGAGCCTCGTCTCCCACGGCCCTGATCAACAGGATTTCTTTACAAAAGGCCCTTTGTTCGTCTTTGGTATTGTTCATACCGTAAATCTGCAGGGCGAATGAAGCGAAATCCCGCACCATGAAATCGAAGATCTGGTTGAGGATATCCTTATCCAGGTTGTCGAACCCGGCCTGTTCGAGGATGAGCTGGCCATAGACTACGATAGAAAACATCTCGCCCAAGGGCAAAGAGAATGTGGGATCCATATCCTGGGCCTGGTCCGGATAGGCCCTGACCAGCAACTCCCGGAAGAGTTCGATCTGGGTGATGAAAGCAGCCACATTGGGCAGACCCTTGAAGGACTCGAAAACAGGTTTATAATCGTGGAACCGGACTTTGCCCAGTCCCTGGCCGGTCCCTGGTTAAAGAGGAACAGGTCATCCCGGGTTGAAAAATCCGGCATTACCGGGGGATAATTCAGCGGGTCGAAGAAGTAGTTCTTCATAAACTTCCGAATGAGCTGGATGTTGACATGAACGGTGCCTTCCAGCTTGGACGGACCCCTGATGTCGCTGGCGCCCATGGAGAAATAGGTGTCCTTCTCAAAGCCCTTGGCGGCGATAACATCCCAGAGCAGATTGATCACCTCTTCGGCCTGCAGGGTGACCTTCATTTTGCTGGTGGGGTTGTAAAGGAGATATCGCCGGTCCGATGTTGAATTTGCCGATGTTGACCGTATTGAGTGCCGAATTCCAGGCTTCCGGGCCACGGGAAAGGAGATCGTCCGCGGTGATAGGGTAATCATGGAGGGCGAAGTTGGATACATACTCCTGGTGGGAGATGAGGTTCTTCTTCAGCTCATAGGCCTTGTGTCGATAGTTGGTGACGAAAAAGGCGTAGTCATCCGTACCATCCTTGATCTTCCCCAGAGTGGAGACCATTTCGGCTTCATTGCCGTTGCCGATGTAATACTTTTCTCCGTTGGCCACCCAGGTCCCGTCGCCTTTCGGGGTGAGGGTCGTCTCTGTCGAATAGAGGTCCGCACCATGGGCTCGTTCGGAGAGCCCAAAAGCAAAAATTGCTCCTTGCTCGAGCAGCATCGCCGCCTTCTGTCCAATCTGTTCATTTGTACTCATCCAGATAGGGCCCAGGCCAAGGATAGAGACCTGGAAGCAATACCAGTAACCGAGCCCATAAAAGGCCAGGATCTCGCTGAGTTCATTGTTGCGGGCCGTATCCCAGCGGCAGTCCGGATCCGATCCGCCGTAAGCCCAGGGGGTAAGCATTTTGGCGAAAATCTGTTCCTTTACGATAAAATCGATAAACTCCTTATACCAGACCTTTTTATTGAAATCCTCAAGGAGCCGCGTCTTCCCCATGGTTTCAAAGAACTGGATGGTCTTGTTCATAATGGCTCTCGAGCCTTCATCGGTCATGAGGCTGGTGAATTTTTAGGATTGGGGGGGCATTGCTGAAGCCCCATTTTCTTAGGGAGGGGGTACCCATGTCTTACTTCCGGTTCCTTTGTGCGATAATAGGTTCTGTCTTCTTATTCGGATGCTTCCAAACGGATACGGTTATACGCCTCAAACCGGATGGTAGCGGGATTATCGAGGAAACCTTTATGTTGTCCAATGATTTATTGGAATCCTTCCAGGACCTTTCCAAAGTATTTGCCGAAGAGGACAAAAATATCAAAAACGGAGCCGCGAAAGAAAAGCAGGACCCCATTCAGGGGATGATTAAAGAAGCCCGGGCGCGGGAAAATCAATATGGCCCTGACGTGAAATTCGTTTCGGCCGTTCCGCTGAAAACTAACACCATGGGGGGGTACAAAGCGATCTATGCCTTCAGGGACATTAATACGCTCAAAGTGAATCAGAATCCCGGAAAGAAGGCTGAAAAATCGAGAGTGGGGGAAGAACTCCCCGCCAAAGAAGAGAATATCTTATTCAAATTTACAAAAAGGCCGGTATCAACCCTGATCTTGACCATGCCCGAGGATAATGAAAAAAAGAAAACGCCGGTTGAAAAGAAAGAAGCCCAAGAGAAAAGCCAAAACGACCCCAAGGCCGCGGAACAGATGAAATTATTTTCCAAAGACATGGGAATCAGGATCACTCTGGAAATAGAAGGCACCATTATCAGAACCAATGCCACCTATCAAAAAAAGTTCGAAATTACTATCGTCGATCTGCAATTCGGCAAGCTGATCGAAACTCGGGAAAATTTCGAAAAGATAATAGCAGCCCAACCTAAGACTGTCGAAGAAGCGAAGGAACTGGCTAAAGGAATCGAAGGACTGAAAATCGAGTTGGCCAATCCCCTGGTCGTTGAATTCAAATAAATTATTCTGCCGGCTGCAACTCCTTCACCGCTGCCTGAACATAGGCCTGATAGGCCTGGTTTCCGAAAAGGACAAATCCCACCCGGTCAAAAACCGGATTTCCCCTGATATAGTCAGTTACGGTTTTTACGGCGATCCGGGCGGCTTCATCCAAAGGATAGCCGTAAGCGCCGGTGCTGAGAGAAGGAAAGGCCACGGTGCGAATTCTTTTTTTTTGGGCCAGCTTCAGACTTTCCCGATAAGCGGAGGCTAACAGTCGGACTTCTTCGTGGTTTCCACCCTGATAAATGGGTCCGACGGTGTGAATGACATATTTGGCTTTGAGGTTGCCCCCGGTGGTGATCACCGCCTCTCCGGTGGGGCAGCCGCCGATCTTACGGGATTCCTCCATAATAGCCGGTCCTCCGGCCCGATGGATCGCCCCGTCCACTCCGCCCCCTCCGGCCAAACGGGTATTAGCGGCATTGACAATGGCCTCGGTTTCCTGATGGGTGAGGTCTCCTTCTTCCAAGAAGAAAATGGTTTTACCTAATTTAAATTTCATAAAGTATCCTCCTTTCAATGGCTGTAAACCTTAAGAATAAGTTATTGTCTGATGGGAAAAATTATTCCTCCGTTTAAAAAGTCCGTTTAAAAGAAAAATTGAGGATAAAATCCGGAGCCCCTGTCGTATTCAGATCTTCGGTCAAAGACAGCTCAAAATAACTCCGATCCCGATAATATCTCCCGCCGATGGATAATAACAGGGCCGGATTATCCAGCGAATCGATTCCGGTTTCGGGGAAGGGAGAGGTTTGGGCCGAGATTTGACCCAAGACTGAAAGCCTTTTCCACGGTTTTGCTTCCACCCCGATCCCTCCATACCAATAGTTTTTAAGTTCAATCGTCTTTTGAGCCTTTAAATTGCCGGGAATGATATAGCCCAAGTTCCCAGTGGCTTGAAGATACTCGGTTATTTTTTTCTCCACCTGGACCAGTAAACCCAGGTCAAGGCTGCCGTTCCCATAGCCGGTATCCGGATTGCCGGTAGGCAGTTCGACAGCTCCCTTCAAACTTATCAAAGGTTGGTTGTCCATATTCATTAAAACCTGTTTGGCGGATATTCTCAGGTCTCCGAGCCCGAATTTGCCGCTTTCCCCTTCAACGACTAAGGTGTTGTCCTTTTTGACCTGGTATAAAAATTGATTGGCCGGCCGGGAGCTGCGGCCATAATCAGGGAAACCGAAGGTTCTATGATACCATTCTAACCCATTATCCATAAAACCGCTATTGAAAGAGAGGATAGGCAGTTCCAGGCTTAATTCCAGGGAGTTGGAGATGGTTTTTCTGTATTTAAAGTTGAGCTCGGCCCATTCCATATCCAGGTGAACAGACCATTGAGGGCTGTCTCTGAGAAAGAAGATGCTGGAATAGGAAAATTGAATCGAGAAGGAATCCTGGATAGCGGCTGATTCCAATACCGGGGCATTAAGATGAAGAAATAGAGGGAATTGATTTTTAATTTCCATAGGGCCGGCCAACGGGCCGGCCAAGGGATCAGTAAGCCCGGGGAAAGGATGGATTAATACAAAAAAAAGGAGGATAATTATACCCAAGGCCGGCTTCATACCTTGAAGATAGCGGATTTAAGAGGAATTTTCAAACTATTTTGGAAATTAATTAACCAGTTACAGTTATGTTTGTGTTTGACAAAGAGCTGAAAATATTTTAAGATCAGTTCATTCTTTTTTACGGAGTTGACTATGGAAAAGAGAGACGAGGAATTAATTGACCGACTTATTCCTGAAAACGAAGAACTTGGAAAGTTGGTTAAGGAGCACAAGGAATTTGAATCTCAGTTGGAAGAATTGAACAAAAGGCTTTATCTTTCCGATGAGGAAAATCGGGAGAAGAGACGACTTCAAAAAGTAAAACTGGCCGGCCGGGATCGAATTGAGCAGATATTAAGAGACTACCGGGCGAAGAGGTAAAAACCTTGCGATTAAGTGGAGCCGGAATTGTCATTGAAAGCCTGATCCAGGAAGGGGTTACCACTATTTTTGGGTACCCCGGAGGGGTGATTACCGACATTTATGACTACCTGGAAAAAAGCCCGATCCGTCACTATCTGGTGCGTCATGAACAGGGGGCCGTCCACATGGCCGACGGATATGCCCGCAGTTCGGGAAAGGTAGGGGTCTGTCTGGTTACCTCCGGTCCCGGGGCCACCAATACGGTAACCGGAATCGCTTCAGCCTTCATGGATTCCATCCCCTTGGTGGTGTTTACCGGTCAGGTTCC
The DNA here is from genome assembly GCA_963790475.1 of uncultured delta proteobacterium. Taxonomy (GTDB): domain Bacteria; phylum Desulfobacterota; class RBG-13-43-22; order RBG-13-43-22; family RBG-13-43-22; genus RBG-13-43-22. The sequence continues at coordinate 455,905 of CAWBOS010000010.1, forward strand.
GACCCCCTTAATAGGCAACGACGCCTTTCAGGAGGTGGACATTGTCGGCATAACCCGGCCTTGTACCAAACATAATTATCTGGTCAAGAAAGTCGAAGACCTGGCCGGGATCATTCGGGAGTCTTTTTATCTGGCCCGGTCCGGTCGACCGGGACCGATCCTGGTGGATTTGCCCAAAGACGTGCTTCAAAATAAAACGGAATTCAAGTATCCTAAAAAAGTGGAGATGCGCAGTTACCGGCCGACGTACAGTGCCCATAGCGGACAGATCGAAAAAGCGGTTGCCCAGATAATGAAGGCCAGACGACCGGTTATTTATGCCGGAGGGGGTGTGGTTTCCTCCCGTTCCTCCCGGGAGCTCAAGGCCCTGGCCGAGAGTATGACCATCCCGGTGACCACTACTCTGATGGGACTAGGCGGTTTTCCCGGCCGGCATCCTTTATCGTTGGGAATGCTGGGTATGCACGGGACCTATTGGGCCAACATGGCCGTGGCCCAATGCGACCTGTTGATTGCCGTAGGGGCCCGGTTTGATGATCGGGTGACCGGGAAGGTGGATCTCTTTGCGCCGGAGGCCCGGATCATTCATATCGACATCGATCCCACTTCGATCCGCAAGAATGTTTCGGTGGATATCCCGATTGTGGGTGATTGCAAAGATGCCCTGGACAAGTTGAATCAAACGCTCCACAAACAAGGGAAATCCGATTGGCTTAAGATGCGTCAGCCCTGGATAGAACAGATCAAAGAATGGAAAGAGACCCATCCTTTAACCTACGAACAGGGCCCAGATGTGATCAAACCCCAATTTGTAGTGGAGAAGATTTATGAGGTGACTCAAGGTCGGGCCATCATTGCCACCGAGGTAGGCCAGAACCAGATGTGGGCCGCCCAATTTTATCATTTTGACCAACCCAACTCCTTTATCACTTCCGGCGGTTTAGGGGTCATGGGTTATGGATTTCCGGCCGCCATCGGGGCACAGGTGGCTTGTCCGGACCGTATCGTCATCGATATTGCCGGGGACGGAAGTATCCAGATGAACATCCAGGAGATGGCCACGGCTGTAGCCAATCAGGTGCCGGTGAAGATAGCCATTTTAAACAACGGCTATCTGGGCATGGTCCGTCAATTTCAGGAGCTCTTTTATGAAAAACGGTATTCCCAGACCTTCCTTAAAGGAAACCCTGATTTTGTTAAATTAGCCGAAGCCTATGGGGCCGCGGGCCTCCGGGCCTCCCGGCCTGAAGAGGTCGTTCCGGTCATTAAAAAAGCCTTGACCATTAAAGGCCCGGTGATTATGGATTTTGTCGTCTGCCCGGAAGAATGTGTCGCGCCCATGGTTCCGGCCGGCAGGGGCATGACCGAGATGCTGCTGGTGTAAAACCAGGGGACAGCATTCAGCGTTCAGCAGTCAGCCGGAACAGAATGAATTCTAAAGACTGACCGCTGTCTGCTGATAGCTGATAGGCTAATTTATGGAAAATCAGGAACAGAAACACACTATTTCCGCATTGGTGGATAACGAACCTGGAGTCCTGTCCCGGGTTACGGGTTTATTCAGCGGCCGGGGGTTTAATATTGAAAGCCTCTGTGTGGCCGAAACCATGGAGCCTTTTGTTTCCCGAATTACTTTGGTGACTCATGGAAATGATCAAATCATCGAACAGATTACCAAACAGCTTAACAAGCTGGTCAATGTAATCAAGGTCATGGATTTCACCGATACCGAGTTCGTAGAAAGGGAAATGGCCTTGATCAAGGTCCGGGCTGAGGCCCAGACCCGGGCAGAAATACTGCGGATCGTCGATATTTTCCGCTGCAAAGTGGTGGATGTCAGCCCCCAGTTCTATACTATTGAGGTCACCGGGAATGACAGTAAGATCAAGGCTATTCTTGATTTGCTCAATCACCTCGGTATTAAAGAGATCGCCAGAACCGGGGCTATTGCCATGGCCAGAAGCAAAAAGGAGATTTCTTCCAAAAAGGGAAAAATGGCATCGGGTGAGATACCCCCCGGCGGAAGAAAATGAAAATTTACAGGGAATAAACTCAGGGACCCGATAGTGGTGGGAGCCAAGAGTTCGACCAACGACGAACACTCTACACCGAACGGTGTTTTTGCATATGCGCATACCAATCGCCTCTCAAGGGTATCCATTTATCGCCATTGGACTGTTCGGGGTTGCCCTTTTTCTGTGGTTGGACTTCAGGGTGGGTTGGGGGTTATTCGTATTGGTAACCCTGTTCCTCATTTCTTTTTTTCGGGATCCTGAACGGCAGGCCCCTCAAGATGAAAAAGCGGTATTAGCTCCTGCCGATGGCCGGATCCTGCTCATTGAGGAAAAGGAGATGACCCCTTTCTCCACCGGGCAGGCGATAAAAATCAGTATTTTTATGTCGATTTTCAACTGTCATGTTAACCGGATCCCCAAGAGCGGAAAAATAGAAAAAATTTTGTATCGGGCCGGGAAATTTTTCTCGGCCAACCAAGACCGGGCTTCGGCCCAAAACGAACAAAATGCCGTGCTGCTGCGCACCGCGGAAGGTCAGGAGATCTGTTTTGTGCAGGTGGCCGGTTTGATTGCCCGCCGGATTGTCTGTTGGGTCAAGCCGGGGGAAACGATTAAACGAGGAGAACGATTCGGATTGATCCGTTTTGGTTCGCGGGTGGATCTTTTTTTGCCGGCCTCGACCAGGATTCGCATTCAGCGGGGAGACAAAGTGAAAGCCGGGCTGACCATTATAGGAGAATTACCATGAGAATCAAAAATCGAAGGAATAAAAATCGGGAGGATCGGAGAAGAGGCATCTATGTTCTTCCCAATCTGGTGACTACCGCCAGTCTCTTCTGCGGTTTTTATGCCATCATTGCCGCCATTTCCGGTAATTTTTACCATGCCGCCCTTTCGATCCTTATTGCTGCGGTTCTGGACGGGCTGGACGGCCGTATTGCCCGTCTGACCCGGACGACCAGCGCCTTTGGGATTCAGTACGATTCTTTATCCGATCTGATCGCCTTTGGCTTGGCCCCGGGAATTCTTGTTTTTTTATGGGCCTTAAAACCGTTCAACCGGTTCGGATGGATGGCCGCCTTTCTCTATGTGGTTTGCGGTGCTTTGCGCCTGGCTCGTTTTAATGTTCAAACCGGGCAAATAAACAATAAATCTTTCGTCGGCCTGCCCATTCCGGCTTCGGCCACTATCGTAGCTACCACCATTTTATTCATCTACCAGATCGGCGGGACGGGGTCGACCGGGTACTTGGCGGTGTTGATTTTGATTTATATTCTTTCTTTTCTGATGGTCAGTAATATTCCCTATCCCAGTTTTAAGGGAATGAAATTAGGGGAACGGCGATCATTCAACTTCCTGGTGGCCGTGGTGCTGGTATTTGTTCTGGTGGCCCTGGAACCCTTTGTTATGTTATCCGTGGGAATATTGGGATATGTGCTGTCGGGTCCGGTCTTGGCCTTGTACCGGTTAAAAAAGAAGCCGGTGCCGGAAGCGGTGGAAAAGCTGGTCTGAAGAATAGCTGAAAGCTAAAAGCAATCTCTTTCTTGCTTGGATTTTGAATAAAGAATAAATTAAGAAGATAAGGAAATAAAAAAGTATGGCCGATCGAATCATTGTTTTCGACACAACATTAAGGGACGGAGAACAATCCCCCGGGGCCAGTATGAATAAGGCTGAAAAACTGCGCCTGGCCCGACAATTGGAAAAATTGAAGGTCGATGTCATCGAGGCCGGTTTTCCGATCACCTCTCAGGGAGATTTTGAGGCGGTATCCTTGATCTCCAAAGAGGTCCGGGGACTAACTGTTGCCGCCCTGGCCAGGGCGGACAAGGTGGATATCGACCGGGCCTGGGAGGCCGTAAAAGATGCGGCCAGTCCGCGGATACATATTGTTATCGCCACCTCGGATTTGCACCTAAAATATAAATTGCGTAAAACCCGGCGAGAGGTTCTGGAGATCATCCAAAGGGCCGTTTCTCACGCCCATCGCTATACCACGAATATTGAATTTTCCACCGAAGACGGTTCCCGTACCGATCCTGAATATCTGGCTCGGGCGGCCCAAACAGCGATCAAGGCCGGGGCCACGACCATCAATATTCCCGATACCGTGGGCTATGCCTTGCCTGAAGAATTCGGGGAATTGATTCGGATTGTTAGAGAAAAGGTATCAGCCGATGACCGGGTGGTCTGGAGTGTGCATTGTCATAATGATCTGGGGTTGGCCGTGGCCAATTCTTTAGCGGCCATTCACAATGGGGCCCGCCAGGTGGAAGTGACCGTCAACGGGATCGGAGAAAGGGCGGGTAATACCTCTTTGGAAGAATTAGTCATGGCCCTGCATACCCGGAAGGATCTGATGCCCTACTCGACCAGGATTGAAAAAAGGCAGATTTATTCCACCAGCCGGTTGGTCAGCCGCATCACCGGTCTGGTCATTCCCGTCAATAAGGCCGTAGTCGGGGCCAATGCCTTTTCTCACGAATCCGGGATCCATCAGGACGGCGTACTCAAAAAGAGGTCGACCTATGAAATATTGACCCCGCAGGATATCGGTCTGGACAAAAGCATCCTGGTTCTGGGGAAACATTCCGGCCGTCATGCTTTTCAAGAGCGGTTGAAGGAACTGGGTTATGAGTTAAACCCGGGAGATATGCAAAAGGTCTTTGATCGCTTCAAGGAACTGGCCGACAAGAAAAAGGAAGTGGTCAACGAAGACATTGAGGCCCTGATCGCCGATGAAATCCTGATGATCCCGGATGTCTTTAAACTGGTTTATTTGAGCGTCATCAGCGGTAATATGGCTGTGCCCACCGCTACCGTGAAGATAGAGGTCAACGGGGATATCATCCAGAAAGCCGGTTTCGGGGTGGGCCCTATTGATGCCACGTTCAATACCATCAATAAGATCGTCCAGACCTGCACCAAGGCTTGCAAGCTGGTCAGTTTTTCGGTCAACGCCATCACCGGCGGCATGGACGCCCAGGGCCAGGTTAATGTTCGGGTGGAGCGAGACGGCAAGGTCATCTTGGGTAAAGGGTCGGATTCCGATATCATCACCGCCAGCGCCAAGGCCTATCTGAATGCCCTGAACCGCTTGGAATATTTGAAGAAGAATCCCATTAAAAAACTTTCATAAAAAAAGAATCCAGAATTCGGAAGTCAGAATTCAGAAGGGGTGTCGTAGGATTAATTCTGTGCTCTGACTCCTGGCTCCTGAATTCCAAAAGGTGTTAAGAATGCCTCAAACCATCACAGAAAAAATTTTAGCGGCTCATGCCGGGGTGAAAACGGTCCATCCGGGTCAATTGATTGAAGCATCGGTGGACCTGGCTCTGGCCAATGATATCACCGCTCCCATCGCAATAGACGTTTTTTATGAAGCCGGGGGTAAAAAGGTCTTTGACCCGAAAAAAGTGGTCCTGGTTCCCGATCATTTTGTCCCCAATAAGGATATCGCTGCGGCTGAACAATGCCGAAAAATGCGTCTTTTTGCCCGGGAGCAAAAACTGACCCATTATTTTGAGTTAGGTGAGATGGGCATCGAACACGCCCTGCTTCCGGAGAAAGGACTGGTCCTGCCTGGTGATCTGGTGATCGGGGCGGACAGCCATACCTGCACCTATGGGGCCTTGGGGGCCTTTGCCAGCGGCGTGGGGAGCACCGACCTGGGAGCGGCCATGATCACCGGCCGGACCTGGCTCAAGATTCCGGAGACTATAAAACTGGTTTATCAGGGAAAACTTAAGCCCTGGGTCTCCGGCAAAGACCTGATCCTCTATACCATCGGGGACCTGGGTGTGGATGGGGCCCGTTACCAGGCCATGGAATTCACCGGGCCCGCTTTGGCCCAATTATCCATGGCCGATCGGTTCACCATGGCCAATATGGCCATTGAGGCCGGTGCCAAAAATGGTATCTTCGAGCCCGATGATATAACACGGGCCTACGTGCAGGAACGCTCGAGGAAAAAAGGAAAGATTTATCATTCCGATCCGGGGGCTGAATACAAGGAGATCAGGCAATATGATCTGGGAGAAATCGAACCCCAGGTGGCCTTCCCTCATTTGCCGGAGAATGCCCGACCTATATCCAAGGTAGGAAAAGTTTTCATCGATCAGGCGGTGATCGGGTCCTGTACCAACGGTCGATTGGAAGACTTGCGGATCGCGGCCAGGTGCTTAAAGGCCGGAAAATAGCCAAGGGAGTCCGGCTTGATCATTATCCCGGCCACGCCCTGGATTTATCGGCAGGCCATGGCCGAGGGATTATTTGATATCTTCCTGGAAGCCGGGGGGGTGATCAGCACCCCGACCTGTGGTCCTTGTCTGGGCGGGTATATGGGAATTCTGGCTCAAGGGGAGCGGGCCATTGCTACCACCAACCGGAATTTTGTCGGCCGTATGGGTCATCCGGGAAGTGAGGTCTATCTGGCCGGCCCGGCCATTACCGCCGCCTCGGCCATTCTGGGGGTTATCGGTCCGGTGGAGGCCCTGCCCAAGAAAAAGAAAAAATAATTTTTTGTTCACCGCAAAGTCGCAAAGGACGCAAAGGAAATCTTTTTTGTTCAATCCCGTGAGCGGCGGGATTGAAAAATGTTTTCCGGCCTCCGCGAAGTAATTACCCGGAGGGTAGCGAAGCTTTGTGTTTGTCCTGCAGAAAGCGGGACAAACACAATTTATCCCCTTTGCGCTCTTTGCGCCTTTGCGGTGAAAACATTTACTTGAAGAGGTAAGAAATGAAATATAAGGGAAAGGCCTGGAAATTCGGAGACCATGTTGACACCGATGTGATCATACCGGCACGATATCTGACCACTTCGGATCCCAAAGAATTAGGAAGGCATTGTATGGAGGATGCCGATCCTGACTTTGTAAAGAAGATCCAGAAGGGAGACATTATTGTGGCCGGAAGAAATTTCGGCAGCGGTTCTTCCAGGGAACATGCCCCGATAGCCATTAAGGCGGCGGGTATTTCCTGCGTTATTGCGGAAAGTTTCGCCCGGATTTTTTATCGCAACGCCATTAATATGGGACTCCCGATATTTGAATCTCCGGAGGCCTCTCAAATGATCAAAGCGGGGGATATCGTGTCGGTCAATGCCCAAACCGGGGTCATTGAAGATCGAACCCTGAAGAAAAAATTCCAGGCCGAGCCGATCCCGCCTTTTATGCAGGAATTAATTCATGATGGGGGCTTGATAAAACACATAAAAAAAGGCATGAGGCTTGAGGGGAGAGGCAAAAGGAGAAAGGTAAAAGGTTAAAGAGAAAAACGATGAAAAAAACTTTTAAGATTGCAGTCATTCCGGGAGACGGCACCGGACCGGAAGTGGTAGCCGAAGGCCTGAAGGTGCTCAAGGCTGTGGAACAAAAAGGGGAAGGCTCTTTTACAATTATCCCTTTTGATTTAGGTGGGGAACGTTATTTGAAGACCGGCGACATTCTGCCGGATGCCGAATTGAGCAAGCTGAAAAAGATGGATGCCATTTATCTGGGGGCCATCGGCCATCCGGAGGTGAAACCGGGTATCCTGGAAAAAGGTTTGCTGCTGAAACTACGGTTTGATCTGGATCAATATATCAATTTGAGGCCGGTTATCCTTTATCCCGGAGTGGAAACCCCTTTAAGAAATAAAAGGCCGGAGGATATCGATTTTATCGTCATCCGGGAGAACACGGAAGGCCTTTATGCCGGGGCCGGGGGCTTTCTGAAAAAAGGGACGGCCGATGAAGTGGCCATTCAGGAATCCATCAATACCCGCAAAGGGGTGGAACGCTGTATCCGCTATGCCTTTGAACTTTGTCAAAAGAGGAACAGGAAACGCAAACTAACCTTGTGCGGAAAGACCAATGTCCTGACTTTTGCTTCTGATCTCTGGGAGCGGGTTTTTCATGAGCTGGCCCGAGAATATCCCCAGGTCACCATCGATTATGCCAATGTGGACGCGGTCTGCATGTGGATGGTCAAGAATCCGGAATGGTTTGATGTGATTGTCACCGATAATTTATTCGGAGATATTATCACCGATCTGGGGGCCATGATCCAGGGGGGCATGGGCATTGCCGCCGGGGGGAATATCAATCCTCAGGGGGTTTCCATGTTTGAGCCGATCGGCGGCTCGGCCCCTAAATATACAGGGAAAAATATCATCAATCCCCTGGCGGCCATCGGGGCCGTTCAAATGATGATGGTTCATCTGGGATTGGAACAGGCCGCCGGGCGGGTGGAAAAAGCCATTCGGGCGGTGGTCAAAAATGACATCAAAGACCTGACCGCCGGTAAGATGGGGTATACGACGCAGGAGGTCGGGGATTTGGTGGTATCCTATTTATAACAGGTATCAAGAATAAAGATAACCGTTCGTCGTTTTCGTTCGTCGTTCGTCGATGAACACCGAACGCTGAACGCCTAACGGAATCCAAGGAAGGTGCCTAATGAGCAGAACATGGAATGTGGCGGTGGCCGGGGCCACTGGTGCGGTGGGGAATCAGATGATCCGTTGCCTGGAAGAAAGAAATTTCCCCATTAAGAATATTAGATTTTTGGCTTCGGCCCGTTCGGTAGGTAAGACCCTCCCTTTTAAGGGCCAGCCGGTTGCGGTTGAAGAATTGAAGGAAGATTCATTTAAAGGAATGGAAATAGCCTTATTTTCCGCCGGGGCTTCGACCAGTCTGAAATTCGCTCCCTTGGCGGCCCAGGCCGGCTGTGTGGTGATTGATAATTCCAGCGCTTTCCGAATGGATCCCAAGATCCCTTTGGTGGTGCCGGAATGCAATCCCCATCGCATCGTCGCCGGCCCGGGGATCATTGCCAATCCGAATTGTTCGACCATCCAGATGGTGGTGGCCCTGAAACCGATTCATGAGCAGGTCCGGATCAAACGGATTATTGTTTCCACCTATCAGGCGGTATCCGGGACCGGACAGAAGGCGATTTTTGAACTCAGGAACCAGATCGCGGATTTGGCGGCGGGCAAGGAACCGGAAATAAAGGTTTATCCGTATCAAATTGCCTATAATTGCCTCCCGCACATCGATGTCTTTCTGGAAAACGATTATACCAAGGAAGAGATGAAGATGGTCAATGAAACCCGTAAGATTTTGGAGGATGATTCTATCCGGATTTCGGCGACAACGGTTCGGGTGCCGGTATATTACGGCCATTCGGAAGCGGTTTATATTGAAACCGACAAAAAGATCACCCCTCAGGAAGTCAAAGACCTCCTTCGAACCGCACCGGGAGTGGTGGTCATGGACGATGTGGCCAACAAGATATACCCGACCGCTTTGGTGTCCGAGGGAAAAGACGATGTCTTTGTCGGCCGTATCCGGGAGGATATTTCCCATGAAAAGGGAATCGTCCTATGGGTGGTGTCCGACAATATCCGTAAGGGCGCGGCCACCAATGCGGTTCAGATTGCTGAAATCTGGGCTCAGAGATAGAGAAAGAAGGTGACGGGTTTCGGGTGGCGAGTGAGGGGTTAACAATGATGAACTCGAAAAAAATCGTCACTCCGGTGAAAACCGGGGTCCAGAGGTTTTTATGTGGTAAAATTTCCTGGATTCCGACTTTCGTCGGAATGACGAAAATGGACTGAAGCAATTTATTCTAAGTCCATTGAAAATGAAAAAGAAAAAGGATTTACCTTCTCGTCACCCGTTACTCTTCTCTATTTACTTTTTATGCGGATCATTGCCGGGCAATGCAAAGGGCATCATTTAGCTCCCCTGAAGGGTGGGAAGACCAGACCGACGCAAGATCGGGTCAGGGAATCGATATTCAATATCCTGGAGTCCTACGGTCCTTTTCTTAAGGTGGTCGATCTATTTGCCGGCAGCGGGGCCTTAGGTTTGGAGGCCATGAGCCGTTGGGGGGGAACGGCCGTTTTTGTCGAATATGCCCGGCCGGCCATAGAGTGTCTCCGGGAAAATATCCGGCGTTTGAAAATGGAAGCCAGATCCCGATTGATCCAGCGGGACCTGGGGCGCGGAGTTCATTTTCTGGTAAAAAGCGGCGCTCCTTTTGACCTTATCTTTATGGATCCTCCTTATAGTCAAGGATGGTGTAATCTGGTTATTGGCCCGCTGTTAAGCCTTCCTGTGCTTAGTGAAACCGGGATTCTGGTTCTGGAACACGATTTAAAAGAACCTATACCCGAAAACGTGGGAGATTGGGGAATAGGGGATCAACGTCGCTATGGACAGACCAGGGTTTCTTTTTACAAATTCATGAAAGGACAAAATTCACTATGAGTCGTGTGGCTGTTTATCCGGGTTCTTTTGATCCCATTACCAACGGGCACCTCAGTCTGCTTCGCCGGGGCCTTCAGATATTCGATAAAATAATTATAGCCATTGCCATCAATCCGGTGAAAAAACCTTTGTTTACCCTGGAGGAACGGGTCGATATCCTCAAAGGGGTCCTGAAGGATTATCCCCGGATTGAAATCGATCATTTCCAGGGTTTGTTGGTGGACTATGTTCAAAGAAGGGAAACCAATATCGTCTCTGCGGGGCTTGAGGGCCTTATCGGATTTTGAGTATGAATTCCAGTATTCCCTGATAAATCGAAAATTGAACCAAAAGGTTGAGATGGTTTTTATGATGACCGACTATAAATGGTTTTATATCAGTTCAACCATTATCAAGGAGGCCGCTTCGCTGGGAGGCAATATTGACGGACTGGTCCCGGAAATAGTCAACCAGCGCTTGAGGGAAAAATTCGGATTTCCCCCCAAGTCCCCGGCCAAGAACCATTTAAAGGTCGATAACGGGATAAAAAATTCCGGGCGAAATTCCAGGAAAAGGGAAATCTGGGGGTAATATCGGTCTATTTTCTGTACAACTTATCGGTTAACTTTAACCCGAGGAAAGTTGGATGAAAATCAAAAGGCTCTTCTCTCTTTTTGGGAGAAGGGCCTTTTTTTTAGCTTGCACCAAGACTGCTGAAGAGCTCAGGAAGCGGTCGGTTAGCAGAGGACAACGATGGTCAATGCCCTAGATCCGGTTATGAAAGGCGACAAAAAGATCATCCCTGAATTTTTGTGGCTGGCCTGGATGGTTTCCTGGACAGCCTGGCAGCGACACTCAAGAGATTTTTCTCCAACAAAGGACCAACAAAGGAACGGTAGGAGATAAAAAGGGGGCTTAGTCATTTCGGCTTGCCTTGAATAAGGGGCGTTATTCATAGACGGAGGAGGGGGTAGAAATATAAGAAGTCTGGTCTGTCGAAGGGGGAGGATTCTTTATGAAAACCTATTCCCGGGAGAATAATTCCAAAAAGGGAAAAAACCAAAGGGTTTTTATGTAAATTGAATTTGGCGACCTCACAAGTCCGCAAAAAACATAGTCATACGATACAACGAGTCGAGTAGCCCGGGGGAATTTCACCCCCAGGCCCTCACAGGTCCGGACGTGACAGTCTCCCGTCCTCCGGCTCCTATCATCCAGTTGCCTTTTATGGCGACCTTTCCTTACCTCTTGGTTCCTCCCATCGCTGGTTGACCAAAAGGCAAGGACAGATGATCCAACCCCTTCGCTCCATCCCCATTACAGAGATTTCAACACTACTACGAGTTGGTCCGTCCCTGTGCCCCGCATCGGTACTCTCATTCCTGTTGGGTCCTCCACTTGAATTTCTCCCTTATCATCGGGACGACAGGTTCCCACGTTCCACACCAGAGCCTAAATCAGGTTCGCGCCACCTTTATGCCGGATGCCGCCCAAGCAGTAAACAGGTTCCCCCTGAACTTATCCTGGAGATCAGTAAGCCCCCCAGTTTTGACATCATCCATTCATTTCGACACCTCAGAAGTAGTTCGCTTGCGCTCGCCTCCCTGATCCTTACCTGACAGGGTCGTGGCCCTGCCTCTTCCTTAACGCCCACCACCATGGCCCTTTACCATCGCAGCTTAAGGTGGTTTGAAGCCTGCTCCTGCAAGCCGACTTCGAGGGACCTCCCCTCATCTCTTGTGCAGCTTCGTGGCACACTTATCGATTTGAAATATGCATTAAAAAAGCAGGGCCAAATGACCCTGCCTTTGAGGAAAGAGATGATTGATATAATTATTTTCTAAACTTCCTCCTGAATCCTACAAGCCCAAGCAAACCAGACCCAAGAAGCAGCATGGTGGCGGGTTCTGTGACAGGCTCTGAGTTATACGAAGGGGATTGATAAGTTTGCATATTGAAATATTCTTCTGATAACGTAACAGGTTCTCCATATCCAAGTCCGTATGCTTCCATACCTTTATATTTATCATAATTATAATTATCTGCTAGATAGGCAACCAAATTATTGAAGGTAAAACCACCACCATTTAGTTCACCTAAAAATTTATCAATTTCCCTACCAAAATATGAAACTCCAGAAAAATCATAAGCACTACCAGAAGTTTTACTAGCAGATGTAAGTATTGAGATGTTATCAAGCTGGCTTAGTTCGTCAATAAAACCACCTGAATTGCAAGAATCAATAATAACAATTTTATTCTTATTAGAAGGAAAATAACTTAGATATTGTTTTAGCTCTTTATCAGTAATTCCATAGTTATTGCTTACGCCGTCGCTACCTATAAATACTGTATAGTCAGGATTTTCAGAATTTACTTCCAATCCGTGTCCAGTAATATAAAACAAAAAATTTTCTGATTTTGTAAAACTATCGGTCATTAAATTAGCATAATTTTGAAAAGTATATCCAATGTTACCTGAAGTTTCATTTAAATTTCCACCAGGTCCACTCTTTCCTGTTTGATATAATGTAAAGCCATAAAAATTATCATTATAATATCCAAATTTCCTTGCAAGAACTTCCGCAACTGTTGCTCCTTTATAATCTCGACCTGTATCGTCATTTATCCCAACAAACAATGCAAGCGTTTTACTGTCATAAAGATTATTATTTGCGGGGTGATCAAAATATATTTCTGAAGAAAAAGCTCCTGACACCAAAAGCAGATAAATCAAAATTCCAAAAATAAAGTGTCTCAAAAGTCTCATTTTATATCTCCTTAAACATTAATATTAATTCATTAAAACTGAAGCTACTATGCTGCGTCCGTGAAGACGGCGTCCGCAAATGCTGACGTCGACATGATGACCATGAAAAGCATTACAATAAAAAAACAATTGCGTCTTAAAGAACCCATAAAATCTCCTTTCTCAATGTCATCCACGCCTTGCTGAAAAGTGTGGAAGAGTCGCAAAGCCCTTTCATTTAATCCTTATACTTATGCAACTGCTAAGCCAAAAATATAACAATCAGTAATTATTATATAATTATAGATATGTCAAGGATAAAAGTTCCCAAATCTGTAAAGTAATCTGACAATAAAACGGGATACCGCAAGTCATAAAAATAGGCACATAGAAAAATATCAAGTTATTTCGATGAGAAACAAAGAAATAGGCCGGATTTGGGGAGAGATTAAAATTATGTAAAGAATCCCGACATTTTTACAAAAAACCCAAATGGCCTGGTCCGAGAGAGTCTTGTTAAGGGATGCTAAAAGAAAAAGTGTTTTTTTTGTGCTCAGAGATTAAAAAAGATTTTTATTGTGTTATGCAACCTCATTAACGATTATCGATTGAACTCTTGTCTTTTTTCAAAAATGAAAATCTGAAGAGTTCAGGTCAGGAAGAACCCATCAAGTTTCCTCGAAAATTACCCCAAAACCCCTAATTCAATGATTGCACCTTCTCATGTTTGCTATGTACTGGAGAATTGTGAGATGTCCCTCTCCTTGCAGGACAAAAATTCCGATCTGATGCTTGATGAAAACCTTAAAAAAGCCACAGTCAGGTTCACCATAGACCGGGAATCAGGGCCCTTCGCTCCGGGGGATAATCAGGAAAATATCCCTTGTACCAACGATGATGTGCCCGAGCCCGTGGGATTAAATTTGCCATCGTCCACAAGGCAAAGGAAAATCCTGCCAGAGACCAGGTTGCGATCGCCCAGCCAATCCAAATGAGAATTTCACCCAGGTAATTCGGGCAAGAGATAAAACGGAACATTCCCTTGTCGGTGATTTTATAATTTTTTTCCCCCGGCTGACGTAGATTTCTAAGTTCCATATCCGCCTGACGGTTCAATACAAAACCGATGAGGAATAAGGCGACTCCGCAAATCAACCGGGGATCCCTGAGCCATTCGTTGCCGTAGCCTTCAGAAAACGAAAACAGATAACTTCCATTCAAATAGGCATTTGCCGAGTTGAAAATTAATCCGAGACTCATCACCAGAACCGGCATTCGTTTTACCGTAGTCCGCAAAGTAAACGGGTAAATAAAAGCGCGGTGGATGTAGTGGGCTTCCCACAGGCAGAAAAAGAGGAATAGAACCGGAGTTTTTTCATTGCCGCCAACCACAAAACACACGGCAAACAATACCGGTGATATGGATTCCATGACCACCCATCCTATCCTGTCGGACACGGTTGCCCCCCAACCCCTGCGGGCGTAACGTCCATAGGGTGCTGCTATATAAAAAAGGGAAATGAAAATAATCAGCGCCAGAACGACCCATCCTACAACCAATCCATTATAAAATGTCAGGCCGGTCATCCGATATCTTTCAGTATTTCAGGGAAGCCGGCCATTCGACTTGAACCAATTAAGGGTATCAGCAATGGTTTCTTTGAGCGGCCGCGGATGATAACCGAGCTCTGTGCTCGCTTTGGCATGGCTGACCTTCTTATTTCCCCGGAGGGCAGCCAAAGACACTTTGGTAAAAAGGGGCCGTTTCCCGGAAAAGTGAGCCAGGCGGGTTGCAATCGGGGCCCCGATATCGGCCAGCCATAAAGGGCAGGTCCATCGGGGTGGAGTTATCTCCAAGATCTCTTTCAGCATGAACGCCAGATCAGGCATCGAGGCCCAGTGTCCTGACAGAAGATATTTCGAGCCCCGCGTGGCCAGTTCTTCGGCTCTCATCGCCCCATAGGCGACATCGCGCGCGTCAACCCAGTCAAATCCGCCATTGACCAGGGCGGGGAACTTCCCACAGGCCATGGATAACAGGACCTCACCGAAATGGGAAGGATAATAGTCATAGGGGCCGATCACGCCGGTCGGATTGATAATTACGGCGTTGAGTCCTCTTTCCATCCCTCTTAGAATTTCTTTTTCTCCTCCGGCCTTGGAAATATCGTAAGGAGGGGCACCTTCCGAGGAGACCGGCGGCCGGGTCTCATCCACGGGACTATCTAAAGGTTCCTGTTCCAGGGCGTGGATCGAACTGAAATGAATCAGCCGACTCACGCCGTGGCGAAGACAGGCTTCCACCACATTCTTGGTGCCGGCCACATTGATTGACTGGCACTTTTCCCTCTCATTCATTCGCAGAGATATATATCCCGCCAGATGATAAACGACATCAACCCCTTCAAAGGCCCTAAGAAGGGAATCAAGGTCACAGGTATTCCCTTTAACGATATCTACATCCAATCCTTCAAAGGCCTGTCCATTCAGGTGCTGCAGCACACTCACCTTTCTACCCTCAGCCATCAATGCTCGGATCAGATTGGCTCCGATATGCCCGCTGGCACCGGTTACTATTGTTTTCATAAAATTTCAGAAATTTCAATTAGGTTTGTTAGATCCTGGCAATGATCATCCGAGAATTTATCTCTAACATTCTATCCAAGGCCCCCTATGACCCCCCCAATTTCAAATATATTTGGTTAGGTTTTGAAGCAATGCAGAAAGTCATAGATCACCTTTCCCGTATCGGCCCAGTTGGGATGCTTAACAAAAGTCCGGCGTGCGGCCAAGCTCATCCCCAGGAGGCCTTCCCGGTTTTCGGCCAGCTCATGAATATGGGAGCTTAAGGTTTCTGCATCCCCGGGTGCGACGAGAAAGCCGTTGAGACCATGGGTCACGATTTCGTCTGCTCCTCCCGCCTGCGAGGCGATAGCCGGCAGACCAAAGCCCATCCCCTCCAGGTAGACGATCCCAAAACCCTCCCATGACGAGGGGACTACAAGAAGTTGACTCTGCCTAAATAGCTGTTCCAGGTCCGGATCAGAAACTTCACCCACAAAGGATATCCGGTCACCAAGCTGCGCCTCGCGGATTTGCCTATGAATAGCACTAACATAACCTTGGTCCCAGGCCGGGTTCCCGACCACGGTGAGACGCCAGAGCCTGGTTTCGATCGTTGAAAGGGCGGAAATCACGGTATGGAGAGATTTTCGGGGAATGAGAGCCCCGAGAAAAAGAAGTTCGAGAGGGCCAGGCCTGGTTGCCCTTAAGACCAGGTCCTTTTCCGTGAGTGTGCTTGAGAATCGGTCTCCCGCCGGGTAGGCCACTACCCACGGCTTATCGTTCCCGATCAGCCGGAGGGCTGCCTGAGCGGTGTTCCGGCTGTTGCAAACCAATCCATCGACAATAGAGAAAAATCGTTTTTCGATAATCCGGTAAAATCGGTTTTTCCTCCTTGGGTGTTCCTCTTGGCAGCGAAGATGATGAACCACGGTAATAATCGGAACCGGGAGGGTGCGGCGCAGGCGGTTGTTGAGCAGGAAGAACGAAGGGTGGACCAGTTCATCTTCCAGGACCAGGTCCGGGGAGAAGTCCTTTAGCTTAGGCAAAAAGGAAAACGAAATATTAAAGATCAGGGACCGCCCATAGCGTCTCCAAGGCACGGAGAAGACCTCGACCGTATCCCCCTGTTCCCGGAGATAGCGGACGAACATGCGGTCATAGAGAAATCCACCGGTCATCGTCTCGATGTCGCCGTAGACGATAAGTCCGATTCTCACGAGAGTACTTCGGAGTAAGAGGCCCAGGCCTGATTATTCTCCCAGATTTTTACCGTAAGTGCTGCCAGGTGGGGCAAAGGGCCCTCCTGTCGGATATCGGTCGAGATAATTCGGGCCAAGTGCTCGATACTGGGATTGAGCCCGTCAAACTGGGACAAATCATTGAGGAGCCTGTCCTGGTAAAAGGTCAAGATTTTTTCCAATCTCGTTTCCAGGTCAACAATGTCAATCAAATATCCGTGGGTGTCCAGCCCTGGCCCCGAGACCTCCACCTCAATGCGGTATTGATGGGCATGGGCGAAATTCTCAGGCCCCCAGTTCCCTCCGAAGAGGAAGTGCCGGGCAACAAACTCACGCTGAATGGCAACGCTGTACATAGTCAGATTCTTTCAATAGGCCAAAACAACCTGGAGGCAGTCTCCGGGGTTTTCATCCAACAGGGAATAGGCTTCTCCCGCCTCGGAAAAGGGAAAGGAGTGGGTAATGAGACCTGAAGGCTTAGCCTCCGCCAGAAGGCGCCAGGCGAGCCCAAGAAGCCGTTTCTTGGTCCACCTCTCCTCCAAGCTGGGATCAATGCTGCTCACTTGGCTGCTCATGATCCGGATCCGGCTTCTGTGGAAAGACCCTCCCAGGTGCAGGGTAGCGTCTTTCGTGCCATACCAGGAGCCGATTACAATCCTGCCGGCGAATCCGGTAATGGCGATGGCCTGATCCAGGGCTTCCGGGTTTCCCGATATCTCATAGGTCAGATCTGCCCCCCGATACTCTCCCAGCCCCTGAAGAAGGGAGATAATCTCCTGGTCTGGGCACCCGGCCGGGTCGATACTTTTGTCGGCCCCTATTTGTTCGGAAGCTTTACGCCTGGCCGGAAAGCGGTCGAGAGTGAGGAGGCAGGCCAAAGGCATCCGGGATAGGATGGCCGTGACCAGGAGCCCCACAACTCCCTGTCCAAAAACGGCCACCTGTTCCCCTACCGATGGGTTCCCATCCAGGAGAAGGGTTAAGGCGGTCTCCATATTGGGGAGAAAAACCGCATCCGGGATCGCCAGGTTGGAAGGAACAGGGTAAAGCTCGGTCACCTTGGCTGAAAAATAATTCTGATGAGGTTGGAAGGCAAAAACTTTCCTCCCCTGCCACAGAGGATCTACTCCGGGACCCAGGGAGACCACCTCGCCAACCGCGGCATATCCGTACTTCATGGGAAAGGAGAAGGTCCCCTCGAGGGCTTCGATGGTGGCGTCCACTGCCAGGCCCGACGGGGTTTGGCCCCGATAGAGAAGAAGTTCTGTTCCCGCACTGATGGCTGAAACAATTGTTTTGACGGTTACCTCGGCCTCGGAAGGGCCGGAGAGTTCTTCCTCTCTGATTCCCACTTGATAAGGGGCCTCAAACCAGAGGGCCTGTCTCTTCATTCCCCAGCCCAATCCGGATCGGCCCGGAGCATCATATCGTTTCCAACCTTCTCATAACAAATGTTGACAAAACGGGGGAAACGGTTCGGCTCGACATCGGCAATGGCATCAATGATACGAATGCCTCCCACCAGAAGGGGGGTTATGCTGACCACGATCTGGTTCACTGCTTTGGCCAGGAGAAAGCTCTTGATCACCTCGGCGCCGCCCTCGACCATTATACTGAGAATACCCATCTGGCCCAGATGAGTGAGCAGAGTCCTAATATCGATGCGCCCATCTGGGCCGGAGGGAAGACGAAAGACCTTGGCTCCGCAGGCTTCCAGGGACCGCTCCCGGTCCGCACCAGCGCTATCGGTGGTAAAGATCCAAGGCTTACGACCGTTACAGTCTAAAAGCCTGGCGTAGGGAGGAAACCTGAGCCGGCTGTCCAGGATCAGGGGCTGGGGATCTCGACCTTCCACCATTCTGACCGTAAGCCGGGGATCATCGGCCAGCACCGAACCAATACCAACGAGGATGGCATCATGCATGGCCCGAAGATTGTGGGTGAGAACGAGGGACTCGGCGCAGCTTATGGCCAGAGGATATCCCGGTCGAAGAGCAATGCTCCCGTCAAGACTTTGAGCGTAGCTTATAGTCACGAAGGGGAGCCCTGATTCTTTGGTGAAGTTTTTCCCGAGTTCGAGTTTGTGTTGTACTTCGCTGAGTAGGGTCATTTTCGGCTGCCTAATCCCTTGGCCGTGAAGGCCGGTTTTTTGACGAGTGTCCCCGGGCAACGGAAAATAGGCTAAAAGACTTTAATACCAGTGTGCAATAAGTTCAATTGATCGGAGAAACGACCGCCCACCCCGGGTTCCCATAAGAAAAGGCGGTTTACCCTGACCAGTCCTGCCGGTCCTGCCACTTTCAAAGAACTTACTTGGTGATCAGAAAAGTATAAAACAAGGAAAAGACATGGTCAAGGAGAAAACAAGGAGAAAACAAGTAAGATTCCAAACCTTGACCTTTCCCCTCTTTTTTTCTATAATAAAAACTGGTCTGGTGAACCGGGGCCTTTTATTAATAAGCAGATTGAAACAGCGGGCCTGCATTGCCGAAACACTGACTATGTTTTTTCTTTAAACATTGGGCATGCTGCAATTTTCCATAAATTTTTACACTAACGAGGTGAAGATTGAGGGTAGGGGTTGTCTATAATAACTTGGAAAGGACTTACCAGTGAAGATTAAAACCGCCCAGGATTATTTGAAGAGTTTGAGAAAATTAAATCATGTGGTTTACTACAAAGGAAAAAGGATCAAGGATGTGACCCGCCATCCGGCCACGGCTCCCCACGTGCGGGCTGCAGCCGTGACTTATGCCCTGGCCAATGATCCGGAGTATAAGGAACTGGCTACGGCCGTCTCCCATTTGACCGGTCAGACCATCAGCCGCTTTACCCATGTTCACCAGAATGTGGAAGATTTGATCAAGAAGGTCAAACTGCTGCGTGTTCTGGGGCAAAAAACCGGTTCTTGCTTCCAGCGCTGTGTGGGTTTGGACGGGATCAATGCCGTCTATTCCGTGGCTTATGAGATCGATCAGAAATACAAGACCAATTATTTCGAACGGTTTAAAAAATGGTTGATCGTGATTCAAGAGGAAAATTATATGGTAGTCGGGGCCATGACCGATCCCAAAGGGGACCGCTCCAAAGGCCCGGCCGAACAAATCGACCCGGATCAATATGTCCATATCGTTGAACGCCGGGAAGACGGTCTGATTATTCGAGGGGCCAAATTGCACATGACCGGGGGGGTTAATTCTCACGAGATCCTGATTATGCCTACCACGGCTATGGATGAAAAATCCAAGGACTATGCTTTGGTCTGCGCTGTTCCGGCCAATGCCCCCGGGATAACCATGATTTTCGGCCGTCAGGCCAATGACAACCGCAAGGATAATCGAGAACGGATCGATGCCGGAAACCCTGTCTTCGGGGGGGTCGGCGGAGAAGCGGTTATTGCCTTTGAAAATGTTTTTGTGCCCTGGGACCGGGTATTCATGAACGGGGAAACGGAATTTACCAGTCCCCTGGTTTATCGTTTCGCCGCTCATCACCGGGCCAATTACGGAGGCTGTAAAACAGGTTTGATTGATGTCCTGACCGGTGCCGTGACCTATCTGACCCAGATTCAGGGTACGTCCAAGGCCTCTCACGTAAGGGATAAGATTACGGAGATGATCCATTTGGGTGAAACCCTTTACAGTTCTTCTATCGCCTGTGCCGCAGAGGGCTGTCCCACCCCTTCCGGGGCCTATATGGTGGATACCATGCTGGCCAATGTGGGTAAGCAGAATGTGACCCGTTTCCATTTCGAGGTGGCCCGGTTGGCCGCCGACCTGGCCGGAGGGTTTCTGGCCACCCTGCCCAGCGAATACGATCTTAAAAGTGAGGATGTGGGGCACCTGGTCAAGAAATATTTTTCAGGGGTGAATCATATTCCTACCGAAGATCGGATCAAGATCGGACGGCTGATCGAAAGCATGACCGGAGGTACGGCCCTGGTGGAATCCATGCACGGGGCCGGGTCCCCCCAAGCCCAGCGGGTCATGATTCTGCGGGAAGGGGATTTGGAAAAGAAGGTGAATCTGGCCAAAGCCCTGGCCGGAATACCCCCTACCCGGGGGAAATAAACTTGATAAATAGTATCAATTTAGCTTTTTGGGAAAAGTTGTTCTAATAATTGTCTGATTGGTCATGAGTTTCAAAAACCTAAAGTGTTTCGATAAATATTATTAAGTTCGCTTCATTATTCCTATCGAACTTTTAACCGGCTGAACGGTTACGATATTCGGGAAGTCTCTTTTCTGATTTCTTTTAGGTAAACCCCCGGCTCTGCCGGAGGATCCTAAAGTTTGACCATTCCGGGATTATGGTTTTTTAATAGCGACAACGAGTAACAGATGTTTTCCATTTGAAGACCAAACTTTGCCTGGATCGTCATTCCGGAGAAATCCGGAATCTAGAGATTCTAAAAGGGTTAGGAAAAGCTCTGGACCCCGGCTTTCGCCGGGGAGACGGCTACAAAGGTTTTAGATTTTTTTTGTGAGCCCCTTTAAGGGGCTAAAATATTCAAGCCTCCGGCTCTGCCGGAGGTGGGTGACTTTCAAAGGAAGTGGAATGGTAACAATGATAACGTGTGAAAGAGCGATCAGGGAAGAATTCAAAGATTCAGACCAAATATTGACCACAGACCAGGTCATTGATCAAATTCAAAAAAAATATCCTGGAAAATGGAAAGAGATCACCATTAGGACTCACCTTATTGGCTGTAGTATCAACCATAAGTCCAGTAAGTTTTATCCAACTTTTCAGAAATTTCTCTATACCGTTGAACCGGGAAAAATGAGACTTTTCGATTTGGAAAAAGACGATAAATTTAAGAAACTATCCCCCAGGTTGAAGATACAATTCGTGTCAGAAGAGATGATCCCAACTGAAGTAAAAGCCCACGAAGCAAAACCAACCATTCTAAAAAATTTGCGGAAAAATCTAAGAAGGGATATCGCCCAGCTTGAACCCGGGCTAAAACTTTTCCAGGACCAGGGTCTTGATAGCTTAATGGAAGCCACCAAAATCGATATCCTCGCCAAGGATGTTAATGATAACCTCGTCGTAATTAAGCTCAAGGGGGATATTGCCCAGATCAACACTCTTAGCCAGATATTAAACTCTATAGCTTCAATCAAAAATGAGCTTGGTGAGACAAACATCAGAGGCCTAATCGTCGCCAAAGATTTTGACAATCAAATAGTCCTGGCGTCAAGAGAAGTGCCGGATGTTTCTCTTTTTAAATATAAGATGAAATTTGATTTCGAAGTAGTCAATTGACGTTTTCCGGTACAACCATAGAAGTGCCATAATCCCACCCAGACAATATGTTCCCCGCTAAAAAGTACTGGGATTAGTCGTTCAGTGCCCGACTCTTCCAGGCTAATTTAAGAATTAAAAAGTAAAAGATTCGGGAGCTGGGGGATTTTTTTTCAAAATAAAAACGGACCACTGCCGGAAAAGGATTTACTCAAACCAAGAGAAGGGGCGAAATATTTTTCCGCATCAACCAGGACCATCTATTCTGGATTGAAATAGGAAAGCTGGAAGCCGTGGAAATTGGACCCAAACTTATCCGGGTTCGGAGGTCTGCCACTTAAAAAGTGTCGAGGCCTGGGTATTAACAGGAGTCCTCCAAACAGGTAAGGAAAAGAAGCGCTTGGACTTGAGCGGAAGGCTGGTTCAAGGTATTAGAGGAGAGAGAATATAGCGTGAATTTAGATCGTGGCTTAGAATGGATTTTAGGAGGCCGGGGGGAATATACCTTCCGGCTTTAACTGCTGCTATCTTTTTAAGGAGGCTCTGCCTGCCGATGCCTCCTGGATCAACCTCGGCAGGCAGATATGCGAGATCAAGGAATAGGCCATGCTGGCCGGACTGGCTGCCCTCCCGCCGCTGGGGCTGCTCCTATTTCGAACCCGATATTTTAGTTCGCTGCAGGGAAAGGTAGGGAAGAAGTGCTTCCTGAAGTCCTCTAAATCCAATTTTTGAAAAAAGACAAGAGTTCAAATCGTAATCGTCGATAAAAGGGTCTTGATATTTCTTGGCCTTAGAAACGGCAAGAGATCTCAAGGCTTTCAAAAAACAAGTAGTATGCCATCGTTCTCCTAAGAGACTAACTCGATTAATCCCTAAAAAAACCTTTAGAAAAGACCTCTTCCTTCTTGCCGGGGCGATGAAGGGTTTATGAAGTTATTGACAGTCTCATGACAAAATGTCGACCGATTTCTATTCCAAATCTTTTGACTGAGCCAAGTCCTGGGATGCTTTCCCTTGGAATTATCCGAATCCGATAAGATCAGCCAGGCCTTGGATGGATTGACCTATATCTTGTAGCGAATATAAAAAAACATACCATATGTTGAGTTTTATCTTGACTTTTTTAGATTTTAACAGTAAAAACTTTATGTGGAAAAAGTATATTGGCAACCAACGGGAAGAGCCTTTTTGAAACAGAAAAATAACCATGAGCACCCAGGAACAGAAAACCATTCTTCTCGTTGAAGACGAGATTCTTATCGAGGTGGTCGAGAAGGAGAGGATCAAGAGTTTCGGCTACAAAGTCATCACAGCGGATTCCGGTGAAGAGGCGATTAACATTGCGATAGGTAATAAAAGAATTAATCTCGTGCTCATGGATATTAATCTTGGTCGAGGAATCGACGGGCTGGAAGCCGCCAAACAAATCCCAAGAAGAAAAATATGCCCATCGTTTTTCTAACCAGCCACTCTGAAAAAGAATATGTGGATAAATTAAAGGAAATTACCTGTTATGGGTGCGTGTTCAAGGCCTCCGGAGACTTTGTTCTTCGAGCCTCCATCGAAACTGCCTTGGACCTTTTTGAGGTAAACAAAAATTTACAATTAAAGATGGACTTGATGCGGGAGAGCCAGGGAAAATACTGGAATGTATTTGCCCCTGATAGTGACGCCCTTTTTCTCGTTGATAAGGGAATGGTTGAGGCAGTTATCAAAACAAAAGGTGCATCTCGAATAAAATCGGAAGATTCACCTATTTAATTAATGGGGATTAAAATGAAAATTGCAGTCATAGGGTGCGGCTATCGAGGACCCAATTTGGTTAGAAATTTTTTCCAATTAAATAAGGTCGATGAATTATTTTGCTGTGATCTGGATCCAGAGAAGCTGGATCGGCTAAAAAACCTTTACCCATCCGTTAAAAGAATACAGGATTACAAGGAATTTCTAAAAATGCCGGATCTGGACGGGGTGGTTATTTCCACTCCGGTTTACAGCCATTACCCCTTGGCCAAGGATTTTCTGGAGAATGGCCAACATGTGATGGTGGAAAAACCCCTGACCCATTCCCAGGAAAGCAGCCTGGAGTTGATCAAGATAGCCGAAGAAAAGAAACGAATCCTGATGGTGGGCCACACCTTTGAATATACAGCCGCTGTAAACAAGATTAAAGAGATCATCGAAAGTGGGGAATTGGGGAAGATACTCTATGTTAGTTGTACCCATACAAACTTGGGACTCCTTCAAAAGGATATCAATGTGGTTTGGGATCTTGCCCCCCACGATATATCCATCATTCTTTATGTCCTGGGCGAATTTCCGGTTTCGGTCAACTGCCAAGGGAAAGCGCATTATAAATCTGATATTGAAGATGTGGCGATCACCTCGCTCAACTTCAATAATGGCTTAATAGCCTTTATACATAACAGTTGGCTTGATCCGAAAAAAATCCGGGAGACAACAATTGTCGGAACAAGGAAGATGTTGGTTTACGATGACATGAAATTGCAGGAAAAGATAAAGATATATGACAAGGGGTTGGAAATACCCCCTTATTATGATACCTTTGCTGAGTTCCATTTCGCCTACCGGTCAGGAGATACTTATAGCCCAAGAATTGACGAATATGAACCCCTCAGGAAACAGTGTGATACCTTTTTGGAATGTATAAAAGAAGAGATTCATCCTCCATCCGACGGAAATGACGGATTGAGGGTGGTAGCCATCCTGGAAGCATCCTCCAACTCATTAAAGCAAGCGGGTAAGGAGGTGCCCTTGCGACTGCCCAAAGAAAAAAAAGCCATCCAGACAAATGGAAATGGATACCCTGTTTTTTTAAGGGTCCCCCTAGAGAATAAGATATTGACCCCGTTAAGGGCGCTGGGAAAAAAGAGGGTTGCTTAGCCGAAGTTTTCTTCTATAACACTAAATATGAAATTGGTGAAAACATAAAGGCATATGATTTTATGGATCTTTTTGGTTTAAAAATTGGAGGCGGACAAAAAAGCTTTTATTAAAAGAAGCAGAGAAGAGAGGGTCTGCTCTTTTTAAGGTTTAATATCTATTAACCAGATTGAGAGAAATCAGAAATGATCTCATATGAATTTTACAGGAGTAACCCGGTAACAAAAATAGAAGAGTTGCTTGGAGTTCTGGAGGAAAGAAGAAAAGAATCCTTCCAGAATTACCCGGGAATCAGTCATGGGTTGGGCAGAAAAAGTTTTTGGTCAAGATGTAGGTGTTAAAGACATTTATTTTATTCCAGTAAATATTAATAAATAGACAAGAAATACTTGAGACCCACTCCGTTCTTCCTTACAAGCACGAGGTTAAAACGTAAATCAATATCTGGTAAGCTGGACGAAAGTAGGGTCAGAAATGGCCCTGCTTTTTCTATGCCCCTTCAAACGATAATCGTTAAATCTCCGAACCATTCCAGAACAAGACTTGTAGGTGTAATTTAAGTATTGCTTATGCTTAATAAATTCGAAATTAAATGAACAACCTTCTGGAGGGAATGGCCCAGATATTGGGCTCGGTCGGAACGGGGTCGGGCCATGTTAACTGACTGATATAATATAATATGAAATCAAGTTAGGCCTTTAAAATGGGTCTATATTGAGCTTTTTATGGGCAAAAAGAGCAATATAGAAAACTAATGGCTGTGGATTGAGGGATACTTGAATGCCGGGAAACAAACCCGGGAAGATGAATGGACGGGAAGCATTACTGTCGGAAGTAAAATACTTTACTTGGCTGGTCCCCAATTCCATCATCGTTAGGAGTGTGAAAGCGATTATATTTGGCAGGAGGAAATGATATGAGTCTGAATAACGAAGTCCTAAACTGCATTCATGAACGAAGGAGTACGCGTCGATTTACTGACCAACAAATATCATCTGAACAACTGGATGCTCTGCTTGATGCCGCAATATGGGCGCCTAGCGGCGGCAACAATCAAAGTTGGTTGTTTACGGCTATTCAGAAAAAAGATGTGCTTCTCCATTTAAATGAGCTTGTTCGTGAAGGATTTCAACATTGGATTCCCGATGACGATTACCCCGGAAAGCTAGGTATGAAGAAGCTTTCACAAAAGAAAGGCTATAACTTCTATCACAAAGCACCAACGCTCATTATTGCCTCCAATAAACCGAATTACGAAAATGCAATGGCAGATTGCGCCCTGGCGCTCCAGAATATTTTCCTTGCGGCTCAGTCTCTGGGGTTGGGAAGTTGTTATATCAACCAACTTCATTGGCTTCGGGATGATCCGCCTGTCCGCGCGTATCTGCTTGAATTGGGCATCCCAAAGGAGCATACGATCTGCTCTTCCGCGGCTATCGGTTTTATAGGTAAGGAATCGACCGCGCCTATTCGTAAAGAAGGCACGATACACATTATTCGATAAAGTAAAGTCGTATCGGAATGGTGAGAAAAAAAAGAGCTCTCTTTCAATCGGAAATCATCAACTTTTTGTTCAGACTAATCCCCACATTTGTAGGTGTAAGGGGTTAATTGGGAGGAGAAGGCGATTTTTATTGTAATTTAGAGGGGTTCTTCCTGAACTCCAAAACCTCCATTATGAAAAAAATGCAAGTGTTTAAAACATAATTCTATTTGCCTCCCTTTTTTGTTCTAATGTTACCATTTTGGTTTCTGTTGAAAACTCTGATCCGCTCCATAAGTGGTTCCTGCACTGTTGGTGGCCACTAGACGGTAATGATAAACGGTATAAAATCTCAGTCCGGTTATCCTGGCCGAAGCAGCAACATAGCCGGTGCCACTGCCGGCTGAGGTAACCACTGTGGCAAACCCGTAGGAAGTGGTCCGCCCCCACTGAAAGATATAGGTCGTTGATAAGCCGTTGGGATTAACCGTTCCATTCAAAGTGGCGGAATTAAAAATCACAGACGAGGCCGCGCCGGTATTGGCCACCGGTGCCTTTGTGCTAATCGCAGAGAAGGTTGCTGTCACATTGAGATTCGAGTTCATTGTTACCCGGCAGGTGGACAATGTTCCAGAACAGGCCCCTGACCACCCTCCAAAAGCAGAGTTGGCATCAGGAATAGCTGTTAAGGTGACTCCCGTACCAGAAGCGAAAGTGGTCCCTACCGGATTAGTGGAGACATTGCCATTACCTGTCCCATTTTTGCTAACAGTGACGGTATAAGTTGCTGAGGAAATAAGCGAAAAAGAAGCTGCTATGGTGTGATTGGCGCCTACGGAAGAAAAGGTGTAGGAAGTAATCGATCCTTTTGAGACACCGTCCACATTCACATTGGCAACCTTGTAACCGGAATTGGGGGTAATAGTGAATGTCTGTCCGCCCCCTGCCGGAACAGAAACCTGTCCGGAAGGGGAAATAGTCCCGCCAGATCCGGCCGAAGAAGTGATAATGTAAGCGGCCGAACCGTTTTCACTCACCGTAAACACATTCCCGGCGACAGTCAGACTGTCTGAGCGGGTAATGCCGGTGTTGGGAGAAACCGTATACCTCATTGTTCCACTTCCAATACCGGACCCCGAATTAATCGTTATCCAGGAGGCAGAAGCCGAAGTCCCCCAATTACAACCAGCCTGAGTAGTGATGGACACACTTCCCGACCCACCGGAGGTGGGAAAAGAGGCACTTGAAGGGGATATGGCGAAGGTGCAGGAAGGGACTGTATAAATTACCTCATTGGAGAACCCGCTCTCTAACCCCTGGGCATTATAAGCAGTAGCCGCAATATAGTAAGTCGGTCCCGAAGTCAGGCCATTTAAAATGTAGGTGGTTACGTTACCCACATCTATTTTATTCTGGTAGTTTCCTGATTGCGTCCCGGAATAGATCTTATAACCGGCCAAGTCCGATTCGCTGTTGGGATCCCAAGTGAGTGTGACCTGGGCACAATGACCTGGCGGGCCAAGATTAGAAAAAAGTATGGTCAGGACTAAGAAAGAAAGAAATTTGGGGGAAAAAATAGCGCCAAGCGATTTGGAACAGCCAGAGAAATTCTTTTTCAAAAGTTTGAGACTATCATTCCTAAATACGGCAAAAAAAGACATAACATCTTTTCGTTACGCAAATACTATACCAGATTTTATTAATTGTAAATCTCATTGAAATAATAGGAATTAATTTAAAATAAAAAAAAATAAAAGGAACAAATAACACTTTTTATCTACAGGAATGGATAAAATTTGAGGGAAAAATCATACATATTAATGGGTAGGCCAACCATTTCTTCCATCTATCTGTAATTTTCAATTTTTAGTCCAGCTCCCAAGCAACATTTGTAGGTGAAGTCAATAAACCACTCCGTCTCAGGCAGCAAGGAATAGCTCCTAATAAACTAATACCGTTACTGTCATTTGATCCGGAATGGCATGTCTATCCGATAGGGACTCCCTTCTCGGCGTACTTGAATAACTACCCCGTCCCCCACTTAAACAGCTCACTCAAAAAAAACCCTATTCATACTCCTAGAGCGATGATCTTGGGGATCATGGATGGACTGGGTGCTGGAATAAGAATTCAAACTATTTACCATTCGAATTTTTATTTTGGTTTCCGTTTTCAAGGGGAGAACAAGTCGAGGGGTCTTAAAATCCATGGCGTTCTAAGTTTCGAAAACGGGCTTTGGGGGTATTTTTTAAAATGCGGACAGAGTGCGGACAAAATGCAAAAAATAGCAAAAAACTTGATGAAAAAGAAAAAGGACTTAAAGCCTGTATGTGCCATAAGCCCTTTCATTTTATACTATTTTAACTGGTGCCCCCGGCGAGACTTGAACTCACGGCCTACAGATTAGGAATCTGCCGCTCTATCCACCTGAGCTACGGGGGCATGGTTTACCTATAATAGATTTGGGGGGAGAACTCAATAAGAAAGTAGAATCCAGGAGTCAGAATCCAGAATCCAGAATAACCCCTCAACCCTTTACTGCTGTTTCTCATTCTGAATTCTGGCTTCTGGATTCCAGAATTTAAGAGAGACTTTTCAAATACCCTACAAACCCATTGATACTGTTAGCCATAAAAAAACGTTCTCGTTGTTGAGACAAGGCATCCATTTGATGAAAGCAGGCCAGCAGGGGGTCTTTTTCCAAGAGGAGTTCCGTCGCCCGTTCAATCACATCCTCGGACCCGGACTGAAGGACCTCGGCAATCAATTCCTTCCACAGAAAAAGTTGCTCTCGATATAATCTCAGCATTTTTTGGCTGTTTGGATGGCTGCCGGCGTGGCCATAATAGATGACTTGGTCTTCCAAAGCCAGCATTTTATCCACACTGGCCACGGTTTGGTCCAAGAAAAATCGGGGCGGGGTAGGGGGGCGAAGATATATTTTTTCTCCGAAAGACAGATAAACGCCGGCCGATTCACCGCAAAATAAATAATCCTGATAACAAAAACTCAGATGAAAGGGGGCGTGACCCGGGGTTTCCAGGATAGTCAATGCCTCCAAAGTGATATCGTCCAGTGAAAAAAGGCATCCCGGTGGGACCGGGTCTATGGGGCCATAGGCCAGGGCTTTCTCTCCCAACGTGGCCAGGCTTCCTTCCCATAGTCGAGTGGGATCAATCAAATGAGGAATTCCCTTGGTTGGGGCAATTACCTTTGCCGTAGGAAATCGTTTCAGGAAAGGGGCCAGACCGCCGGCGTGATCGATATGAATATGGGTCAGCCAGACCTGGTCCACCTGCCGTATTCCCCTTTGATCTAATTGAGTGATCAACCAATTGATGGAGGCCCTTGGTCCCACATCGACGACAATGGTCGGATTCCCCTGAATCACCCAGGAGCCGATAAATTTTTCCCACCCGGGAATTTTCTGGGGAAGTTCTATAAAAAAAGGGGGAGATGAAATAGAATTGGTCATAATTGCCAAACCTTCAAAAATCAGCCAAGAGTTTTTGTTCACCGCAAAGCCGCAAAGAACGCAGAGGGAATTATTTTTGTTCAATCCCGTGAGAGGCGGGATTGAATAAAATCACTTCTTTGCGTTCTCTGCGGCTTTGCTCCTTTGCAGGGAAAACAGTTATTTCAAGAAACTAAATTCGAACCAAATTGATTATTCCTTAGTTTTCGATAATAATCGCCAACCGGTCAGATTAATAAGGGACCAAAGGACATCCAAGGGAAGATGCCGGTAAACACTGCGGTCGAAATTGATGGTGATCTGAGCAGGAAACTCCTCATCGGCAGTGTAAAGAATATATTCGACCGGAATACGGGGAAGGAGCAGGAGCTCGAATGAGGCATCTCCTCTTCCGGTTTTCCGACCGCCGAGATTAAGACCGGCTTGAAGAAAACCTTCAGGGTCTTTTTCGAAGGCTTTTTCCAAAGGTTCTTTAAAAAGCGCATGGGGCCCCCGAAAAAACAATTCCCCGCCGGGAATCTCTCTTTCGTTAATCTTCTGGCCTTCAACCGCTTTATCCTGGGCTTTCATTAGATACATCAGGAGAACCAGGTATTCCTGGAAACTCAGATTTTTCTCAGGGGCATCCTTTCTCCAGATATGTTGCATGTCCGGGCGGCAAAAATAAATCCGATTCCAAAAAGGTATTCGGTATCCTTCTTCGAATTGAAAGGTGACTAAGGCCCTTTGACTGACATCCTCGGGATCCATGGCTCGTAGATCCTGCCAGTAGTGAATAGGGATGTGACTGCTGTCCCGGAACGTAGAAGTCGTGTTGGGATCAATAGAGGGCATAGACATTTATTTAGGCAGGGTTTTCCGGTAGAACTCGATATATTTGACCAGTTCCCGTTTCAAGTCTTTTCGTTCGGTTACCTGATGAATGCCACGGATGTCAAAAAAATAATCCAGATGCTGATAAATCAGACCCGATAACTGCTGGAGGGAATTGGACCGAACCAGGCCTTCATCCACTTCAAACCCCCTGGAGGCCATGACCCGTGGTCCGGTGAAAATAACCAGGGCGTTGGGTTCAGCCAGAATAATATCTCCCAAAGAGGCATAACTGGCAATAGCCCCGCCGGTGGAAGGGTCTCCCAAAATCGAAATAAAAGGCAGACCCTGTTTTTTCAAGCGATTTATCGAAGCAATGGTTTTGACCATCTGCATCAAGGCCAGGATCCCTTCGTACAAATTGGCCCCACCGGAACAGCAAAGACTAATGAAAGGGTATTTTTTTTCAATAGCCAGATCTATGGCCCTTTTGAACTTTTCCCCAAAGGCCACCCCCATCGAACCGCCGCCGAAATAAAATTCAGAAATGGCCAGCATGACCGGTTGACCGAAAATCAAAGCCTCACCAGTGACCAGGGAGTCATTGAAATGAGAACGTTGTTTATCCAGAAAATCCCGGTAATACTGGGTGATCGTTTGATTGTCCAGAAGACTTTCCGCCGTTAAATTCCGGTTGATCTCAAAGAAGCTGTCCGGATCTGAGAGGCATTCAATCCAGCCTCCGGCATCGAGGATGTTCTGCCGGTTACAATAAGGGCAGACCTGATAATTTTTTAAATAGTCCTCCAGTTTTATTAAGCGGCCGCAGCCTCCGGAAGATTTAGCACTTCGCTCCTGGCCGCAGCGGATATACTCCTGGTTAAGTTCTAACGGTTCAATGCCGGCATAGTCATCGGGAATTTGGGTGGGGCTGTGATAGGTGACCACCTGGATATCGGGCGGCACCTTGTAAAAAAATTTTTTGATTGGTTTTTCCAGGAGCTGCCTCAGTTCATGAAGCTTGCCGTGATGCCGGGGCAATCCATAAGCCAAGGCCCTTTTTTCCCGGTGTTCCAGAAGTCTTTTAACCTTGGTTCGGAAAAGATCCCGGATAGATCTTTGAAGGTAATGCTCAATAGGGGTGACAAATCCTTTCAGGTCTTTAATATCTTCCGGTACGGGAAGGACCTGATCGATCACTCCTATTTTTTTAAGATCCTGGGCGGTTGGTTTGGAGATCAGCAAAGCCTCCCGGATTCGGGAATCGTCCCGAAAAATAATGGAAGCCATGGATTCGGGAGGGGCCGTAGCATATAAGGCGTCTTCCAGTTGGGCCCTCCGGTCGGTAACCTGGAGGGCCAACGCCCCTCCGCTTCCCCCTTCGCCGATGACTATGGATATCGTCCGGATAGGGATGGTGAGGAACTCGTAGATCAAATGACTGATAAAATAGGCCTGAAACCGTCGGGCTGAGGTCATGGAGATGTCGGCCCCATAAGTGTCAATCAAACAAAGAATAATCAGCTCGTTGGGATCCATGGATCGGGCCTGTTTCAATATCCCCAGGATTTGGGAGTGTTCATCGGCAGACAACATACCCAGATTGAGTTTTTTGGCATTTTCGGAGTTTCGTAATTTTTCCAGACTCGGTTTTTCCTGACCGATGACCAGGACCCTCTTGTCCAGATATTTAGCCTCGCCGCAGATTAAGGATTCTCCGCTCGGAGAAAAA
Organism: uncultured delta proteobacterium; assembly: GCA_963790475.1. Lineage (GTDB taxonomy): Bacteria > Desulfobacterota > RBG-13-43-22 > RBG-13-43-22 > RBG-13-43-22 > RBG-13-43-22. The sequence continues at coordinate 488,358 of CAWBOS010000010.1, forward strand.
GGTTTGAAATGGGTAAAGAGGTTTTGAATCAGATGGGAAGATCTCGGGCGAAAGGGATTGCGCGTTCGACGTTTAAAAATTTCGACAATATCTTCTTCTTTCATGAATAGTCCTCTGAGAATCGGCCTTGAGCGGTGCCCGACCGGCTTTGCATAAATAGCCTGAAAACATTCGGTTCTTCAGACGAGAGCAGGGATCCAGACGTCGTCCCGACGAAAGACGGATCAGGTCCGGGGGAGGCGTCTGGAACCGGTTCCTTTTCTAGATTCCCGTTTCCAAGGGAATGACATACACGGGGCACTTTATTTTCAGCTAATGGGCAAGGATTTTTTTAAAGAAAGATTGTTACAAAATTACCTGAATAAGTCAAGGATAAAGGATTCCAGCCGATAATTATAAAATTTCCTTGCAAGATTTATTTCTTCTGAATATAATCGGAGTTTCATGGTGAGTGTAGCTCAGTTTGGTTAGAGCACCAGGTTGTGGCCCTGGGGGTCGAGGGTTCGAGTCCCTTCACTCACCCCATTGTTTTTCCACTGATCCGGATTCAAAGGAAATTGCCATTTGAGACTGTCATTGAGAGTCTTCGCAAAAATCGCTTGTTTATTGTGCGTTGTCCTGACCCTGTATGCCTGCTCCTCGCATAGTTCCGATTCAGGTGGTGGCGGTTATTCATCGGATTATCAATTCCTTTATGACCACAATGCCAAAGAATTGAATGGGTACACAGTGCGTTGGGCATCAAACACCATAAAAGTCTATACCGGGGGAATTTCAGGGGCGGAGTCAGACATTAATCATTGGGCAGGGCCGGTGAATTTTCAATTCGTCGGAAGTCCTCCTTCGGACGGGATTTCCTTCAGTACCGTCAGTTCAAGCGGTTACTGCGGGGTAACAAATACTTTTTATTACAATTCCGGCAGGCTCTATCAAGCACAAGTAAGGATTGATTCCAATCAGATTTTTTGCCGCGGGGGTCTTGATAATTCGGTCACCCATGAAATGGGACATGCCCTCGGTTTTTTTGGCCATACTTCCAATGGAGGGCTTATGGATCCTGACGGAGGAAATGGGAATATTACTTCGCAGGTGAGAAGATTCATGAACCTTCTTTATAGTAACCCTTACGGTACGGATATCACCCCTTATCTTTCTTTGAAACCCAAGGCGCTTGGCAGGCTCTACCAACCAAACGGCACCCAAACCATAGAAAGGGTTGATTATTGATTAAAGCAACCTTCCTTCTTTTTCTTGCCCTTTTATTGGCTTCTAACGGACTGGCCTGCCGGGAGATCCCCAAAAGGTTCTCGCCCTCCATGGTTAATGTCATGATTCATGATATGACCTGCAACGATGTTAACGACAGACTTATAAAGGAATTTAAAAATCAACACCTTCCGTTCGAGTGGATAGACAAAGAGCGGGGACTCTTATCTGTTGGTCCAGCGATTACCCCTCCCTTGTCATCAGATTCTTTTGTAAAAATGGAAGAAACGTATCAATTAGAAATAAAATGTATCGATCCGATCAGTACCCGAATTTCAGTCCAGATAAAACTGAAAGGCTTTTCTTCGGACAATAGGTGGGTAGAGATTAAAGAGGCGGAGAAGTTAACCGCTTATGGAAAACGGTTTTTAGACAGTTTCATCAATAAATAATAACCAGGCATTGCCTTTTAACAACGGGCGATCGGATTAAAATCATCTCAAATATCATTTTCCTCCGCCTACCCCACCCGAGATCTTTGTATTCAAAAAAATGGTTACATTTTTAAAAACGGAAAATTTTATGATTAATCCATCACTATTTTTTTCCCCCGAACAATGGGGATTGATCCGGAAACTGGTTCAAAAAGAAATGAACTTGTCACCACCCAGCCACGGCTGGGATCATGTCCAACGGGTCTATGAACTGTGCCTCAAAATAGGAAAAAAAGAAAAGGCCGATTTGACGATTCTGGGTTTGGCCGCCCTACTGCATGACATCGGACGAAAAGAAGAACAGGCTTCCAAAGGGAAAATCTGCCATGCCCAGGTTGGGGCTGAAAAGGCTGATGGATTTTTAGCTCGACTGGGAGTTCCTGATCCGATCAAAAAAGAGGTTCTCCACTGTATTCGCAGTCATCGTTTCCGGGGAAAGCAGGTGCCTAATTCCCTGGAGGCCAGAATATTATTTGATGCCGACAAACTGGATTCCATAGGAGCCGTGGGTCTGGGCCGGGCTTTCCTTTTTGCGGGGGAGGTCGGGGCCAGGCTTCATAATTCCCACCAGGACCTTTCCAAAACCGTTTCCTACAGCCAGGAAGATACCGCCTATCGGGAATTTCAGGTTAAACTGATCAAGATTAAAGACCGGATGTTGACTTCTTCGGGAAGATCATTGGCTGAAGGCCGGCATCGGTTTATGATTCGATTTTTTAAACGGCTGGATGAAGAAGTGAAAGGAAAAAGATAAAGACTTTTCACCGCAGAGCCCCAGAGGGCGCAAAGAAAAAATATTTTTCGATTGTCGGTGAGTGGCCGACAATCGAAAAGCTTCGCTACCCTCGGGTAAGGTTTTGGTTCTCAAGGGGGAGAAATGAGTTTGGATCTCAACCAATTAAGCAGTGAAATAATTGGTGTCGCTATTGAGGTACATAAAGAATTAGGGCCTGGATTGCTTGAATCAACATATGAAGAATGTATGTGCTATGAATTTCGCATCAGAAATATCAGTTTCGAGAGGCAGAAACCGATGCCAATCACTTATAAAGGTAATACATTGGACTGTGGTTACCGCTTGGACATACTTGTTGAGCATGCGATTATAATTGAATTGAAAGCCTGTGAGAAACTTGAGCCAATTCATAAAGCACAGCTCTTGACTTATCTCAAATTGTCAAATCTTAAACTAGGATTGATTCTGAACTTTAATGTGCCTCTAATGCGGGATGGAATAACAAGAGTAGTCAACAAGCTGGATGAATAATTTGTATTGCTTGATAGAACTTTTTCAACCGACTGCTTTCACCGCAGAGTCGCAGAGGACGCAGAGAAGAATATTTATCAATTGCCGTTGAGAGGCCGGCAATTGATAACCTTCGCCACCCTCCGGGTAATTATTTGGCCAAAGGCCATAGATGTGCTGTTCAATCCCGCCTCTCACGGGATTGAACAACAAGTGTTAGCTCTGCGCTCTTTGCGGCTTTGCGGTGAAAAAATGTATTTAAAAACAAACAAGTCAGTGTGTCAGGCACTCTTTTTAGACCGGGACGGGGTAATAAATGAAGACCGGGAGGATTATATCAAATCCTGGGAGGAATTCCGGTTTATTAAAGGAGTCCGTCCGGCTTTGAAACAGTTCCATCAAGCCGGAATTCCGGTGGTGGTGGTCACTAACCAATCGGTAATTGGACGGGGGTTGGTCACCGAAGGCAAATTGTCGGTTATTCATGACCGAATGTGTCAAGCCGTCCAAAAATCAGGCGGCCGGATAACCAAGATTTATTATTGCCCCCATCACCCTGATGACCATTGCCGATGCCGGAAGCCTCGCATCGGGATGTTGAAAAAGGCGGCCCGGGAATTAAGCTTGGATTTAAAAAAATGCATTTTCGTAGGGGATGCCCTCAAGGATATCCAAGCCGGAAAACGCGCGGGATGTCGAACCCTCCTGGTTCAAACCGGACAAGGGAGGGAATCCTTAATAAAAGTCCTTTCGCGGAAAACACGGATAAAACCGGATTGGGTTTGCGCGTCCTTGACCGAAGCAACGCCTTTGATTTTGGATTGTTTCCGGAAAGCGAAACTATGAGACGGTACTAATGATGAAGATTGAACTTCCGGTTCTGCCGGTGGTTATAACCAAATTGGGGAGGCCGAAGGCCCGTGTAAACTAAGCGGCGTAGAGGCTTTTTGCCTCGTCAGCCTTGAGCGATTTGTCAGGAGCAGTTTTCCCATTTGTCCACAGTTCGTATTCACTCAGGTCAATATCATCACTCCACGAAATCCCATACCTCCCTGGATCAACTTGAACAGCATTGAAAAAAGCAGGATTCGCAAGCAAGTCAAACTGCGGTCCAGAAAGAAGAAAACTACAATCATAAATTTTTTTAATTCCATTCTCGAAAGTGACGAGTAATCGCGCATCCCCTATGGGTTGTACAGAGTTAATTTTTGGTATCTTTTCCATGTTCAATTTACTCCAATCCGGGCAGTTGCTTATATTCCTTTTATTGGGTTGGGTCCCAATTCCTCGAGGTAAAGCCGTATCCCCTTAATAGATCTGTCCCCTTCATGAAAGTTTATGATCTTCACGAGATCGCGGCCCTTGCCCGGCGAAAGGCCTCTTCTGCGGGTATTTCCTTGGCCTTGCCTTCCTTAAGTTCTTTTAGCCGTCTTTCGGCTTCGGCAACCCAGAGATTAAGATTTTCTTCTTCCGTGGGTGCATCCAGGCTCAGAATAAGCTTTTCGGCAAGTTGAGCGAGCCTTTCGAGACCGAGGCTCAAAACCTCCGATTCCAAGAATTGAACGATCTTTGATATAGCTCTCATTTAAATATCCTAAATTTTCTTTTTAAAACTGCCGATATAAGAAGTGCTGGCAAGGTAGGATGGTAGAAAAATCCTTGACAAACATACTTGTCTGGTATTATTTTAATATCATTCACCACCCAAAAAGAAAAAGAGGAAACCCAAAATGAATAAAATATTAAAATTAAGATGTTATGGGTTTAAAGCTTCTTCTGGTAAGTGGGAAGGGGTGTGTCTTGAATTTAATTTAGCTACTCAGGCAGACACATTCGAGCAATTAAGACAAAAGATGAATGAAATTATAATTAGTTATATTGGAAGTGTTTTTGATACTACAGACAAATCTTCTATCCCAAGACTATTAAACCGCAAAGCCCCACTTAAAGATTATTTTTTGTATTACTTGATTAAATCAATAAGAACAATAAAAGACATACCCACCCGAATTATCTTCCAAGAATTAGCCCCTCTCCCGGCATAATATTAAAATGGGGGGCCAATATCCACCCTTAGACGAAAACCAAGTAGAGGGTATCCTTAAAAAGCTTGGGTTCTACTTGAAAAGACAAAATTCAACGAGTCATGCCCAATGGGAAGGTATTGTTAATGGAGACCGCAAAATAGTAACGGTTGATTCATTAAAAAGTAGAAAAGAAAAATATGGGAAATCCCTTCTTAACAGAATGATTAATCAATTTGGCCTTTCGAAAAAAGAATTTTATTCGTATTTATAGAAACGCTCTCCTTATTCCCTGGTTCTTAAACCTTGAACAATCGCCGCCCTTACCGCCTTATCTGGTGAATCGAACATTGTGATAGACTTTTTCCATATGACAAACCTATAAAAACAGAAATGGAAACCAAGGATTATAATGAAGCCTTAACCGCGGCCATGGATGATTTAGTAAAAAATCGGAGACACTATCGAAGGAGATACGAAGAATGGCCCAGAAGAAAATAGAAATAAAGACCCCCTCAACGTGTTGTGGAACGAAATATTTTATTGGTTGGCGAGATCATGAAATATCTATTAAATGATCCACAGGTCTTCGATTCTCTCCCGGATAAATTTGAACTGGTTGTCCTGCCCGATGATGATCCTGAGATGCGTTTGTATAACCTGGAGTTATTGGATAAGTGGGAGAGCGAAAACAAGCCAATTGTTTTTGCCCGAATTAAAACACTACGGGACAAAGGATCCAATGCCATCAAAACCAAGCCTGTTTGTTCCAATTCCTGTTGCGGCCTGACCCTTTCTTTTTTAACCATACCCCTGAGACCCCTTGAGTAAATTTTATGCGGAGGGATGCTTGGTCCCCTTTCCATCCCTTCCCACCAAGGGACGTTTTTTCAACCTGGCAAACTTTTTCTTGTCTCCTGAACCCCCTTCCGGTTATTATGAACCTCTCTCTTTCATTCTGAAAGTTTCTTGAAAAGAGGGCCAGGGGATTAAGCTTGGATTTAAAAAAATGTGTTTTTGTTGGAGACAGCCTCAAAGACATTCAGGCCGGAAACCGTGCTTGGATGCCGAACCCTCCTGGTTCAGACCGGACAGGGAGGGGAATCCGTAAAAAAATTCTGACCGGAAAAACCAAGATCAAGCCTGATTGGGTCTGCGACTCCTTGGCTTCATCTACCGCCGTCTTGCTAGGCTTTTTAAAGGGGGAAGGTTCATAATTCATGGAGGACGTATTAATAAAAGGACCGGGCTTGAAAGAAAAATTCCACCTTTTGAACAACAGATATATCCTCTTCCTATTTCTCTTTTTGGCGGCTATCTCTTTGAAACTATTTATTTTTTTGACACTTTCCCAACCCATTGTTTTTTTCAAATATCCTTTCTTCGCCGATCAAATAAATAAAGGGATTGATATCGGGGAGCGAATCCTGGATTTGAGCCCCCTTTATCTCTACGGAATGGTCTTACTCCAAAAAATCTACGGCTCAAACTGGGAGGCCATGATCATCTTCCAGTTGCTGGCCGGAAGCTTAAATTGCATTTTTATTTTTTTGATCGGAGAAAAAATTTTTAACCGGACCGTGGGCTTGATAACCGCCGTCTTTTTGATTCTCTATGGGAACCTGACCCTTTTTGAAATGACCTTGGAACCTGACTCTTTTGCCCTTTTTTTAAATTCACTTTTTGTTCTGACCGTATTCTGGGCACAAGATAAACGTTTATTGAAACAGTCCCCTATCTGGTTCTTGACCGGCGTTATTCTCGGGCTTTCAATCATCACCAAACCCAATGCCCTACTTCTTATTCCCTTCTCTTTGGTTTATTTTTTTTGGGTTATTCCCGGGAAAACTGAAAAGATTCAATCAATGCTCCTTTTTTTGATGGGAATATCCCTAATGGTCCTCCCCGTCACCCTAAGAAATTATGTTAAATTTCATGATCCAGTTTTAGTCACAGCCGATTTCGGCAAGGTTTTCTTCCACGGTAACGGGCCGGGGGCCACCGGATTGGAGAGAGCCGATTTGCCGAATCAGGGATTCATGGAAGAAACCAGCATAGAACCGGATTATGCCCACACCCTTTTTCGAGTAACGGCCAGAAGGCTTTCCGGTCGCCATCTGACCCCCTCGGAGTGCTCCAAGTTTTGGATGTCCCGAACCCTGGAATATATGGCAGCCCACCCCTGGCAAAGTCTCAAATCGTTTTCTAAGAAATTTATTTTGTTCTGGCTGAACTATGAGGTCCAGGATTTGGATACCAATTATGCCTATTATCAAACCATCCGAACGTGGCCGCTATTGCCCTTTGGTTTGGTTTCCGCCTTGGGTCTGGTGGGGATGATCGCGGGCCGGAAAAAATTTAAACAAGCCTATTGGCCTTATGTAATGGTTTTGATTTATCTGCTGACCCTTATGGTATTTTTCGACGCCTCCCGCTATCGTTTACCGGCCGTTCCTTTTTTATGCCTTTTTGCCGCTTCCGGTTGTCTATTAACCTGGGATCTTTTCAAGAAGAGATTATTTCCGAGGGGTATGCTCATACTGGGGTCGATCCTCCTTCTTTCAATTTTTTCTTTCTTTTTTTTGAAGGGAGAGGTCGATGCCCTGGACCGCTGGCAGCAGGCCACGCGAATCCATTATAATCTGGGAGGGAATTTCCATTTTAAAAAAGGAGAATATAAGGCCGCCATTGAGGAATATAAAAAGGCCATCGCTCTGGCACCCAATTTTGCTCCGGCCTATAACCAATTAGGGAAATCTTATGCCCTTTTGAATGCCCAGGGGGAGGCGGAAGAAAACTTTTTAAGAGTAACCGCCCTGTCCCCGAACAGCGATCAGGGGTACATGAATCTTGGTTTTCTTTATGAGTTACGAGGAGATATCCGTAAAGCCACGGCCTTTTTCCTAAAGGCCTATTCCCTGAATCCCGATAATTTAAAGGTTCGAGAACAATTGAAGCATTTAGAACCCGTTAAAAAGTGACCCCATGCCGGCGGACCGATTCAAATTTATCGTCGTCCCATTTTTAGACGCTGGATTATATCTTTTCTTCGTGGCCCTGTTCAGCCGTAATCTGGCCGACTATGATCTGTGGGGGTATCTGAGTTTGAGCAAATCTGCTCCGCCGGCTCTTATATTCGTTGGATGGAGAGAGAAACCAGCAATTTGATATTCGGAAATAGGTTCTGAACAATGAGAACAGCGAAGGATTCCAATTGGGAGATAAAAGGAGAACCACCCTGTCTTTCCTGCGGGGGAAGACGGTTTGTGTCTCTTTTTGCTGCCTTAGACTTTGATGGCGGGACAGAATCCTTTTGTCTGATGGAATGTGAAAAATGCCGTCTGGTGAGAACGGCACCCATATTGAGCGATGCTCAATTGCAAAAATTTTATTCTTTACCCTATTATGGCGGCGGGAAAGAAAAATTCAATGGTCTAACCGAGAACCTGACCCGTTGGTTCAATTCCTTACGGGCCGGTTCGATTATGTCCCGAATGCCGGACATTCGAATATCTTCCCCAAGATACCCTCCTAAAGTTCTGGATATTGGTTGTGGGCGTGGTCATCTCCTGAAGATTTTAAAACAAAAAGGGTGTGACTGTTATGGCTTGGAAAGAAAGGCCTTTCCGGTGAATAGCCAATCCCAGGGCATTCATTTTTATAAAGAAAATCTTCAAGACATTAGGTTTGAGGACGATTTCTTCGATGCTGTCATCCTCTGGCATGTCTTAGAGCATCTGGAAAATCCCATATCTATTATTCAAGAAGCAGCCCGTATACTCCGACCCGGGGGTTTGCTGGCCTTGGCCGTCCCGAATTTCGGCAGCCTTCAGGCCAAGCTCTTTCGAGGGGACTGGTTTCATCTGGATTTACCCAGACACACCCATCATTTTAGCTGGGATCCGCTTTGCCAGGTCTTAAATCAACAGGGCTTCCGGGTCGTTAAAAAAAGGACTTTTTCAGTAGAGCAAAATATTTTCGGATTTATACAAAGTCTTTTTAATAAGACAATCCTGTGGTCCAAACCCAACCGGTTTTATTCCTTGTTGAAAAGAATGAACGGTACTGCTCCCATCCCGAATTTTTTAATCTGGGCGGGCTTGGCTTTCTTGATTTTTCCCTTTGCTTTTCTGGAATATTTGATATCCGGGATGTCGGGCAAAGGGGCCACCTTAATGGTGTATGCTGAAAAATCTTGATTTGACTTAGACCTCATGTCCCTGACATATTTTCACTTCCTTTTGACCCTGTTTTTTTTAGCCCTCTTTATTTTTGTTTCCACCGGTCTCGGAATGCTGGTGTTAAGAAAAGTGGGCATCTCATTCATCGATTTCGGTGAATTATTTTTCTTTTCCATCGGAACCGGATTTGGAGTCCTCGGATATTCCATATTCGTTCTTGGGAGTTTTCAACTCCTTCGTCCTCAGATATTATATGGGCTGTTGGGCTCCCTGACAGCTTTGTCACTGCTCGGTTGGTTCGGGGGTAGACCTTTGCCGGCTTATCCAACATTCAACTTAAGAGAAAAGTCGCTATTAGAGCAATCGTCGGCCTTATTTCTTTTATTTGCTCTGCTGGCCGGCATGATCTTGGTTCTTACGCCGGAAACAGGAAAGGACGCCCTGATCTATCATCTGGCCGTCCCTAAACTTTTTTTAAAACACCAGGGATTTTACTTTATTCCCGGGAATATCTTTGCCAACTACCCCCTGTTCAATGAAATGCTTTTTCTTGCGGGTCTTTTTATTCAAGGGGAAGTGCTGGCCAAAGGAATGCATTTTGTCGCCCTTCTTGGAATCCTTCTGGGCATAAGACAATTTAGCGGATTACCAAAGATCGAAAATCCCTTTCCATTTTTGAGTTCACTTATATTTTTGACCATCCCCTCTGTTTTCATAACCTCGCATTCGGCGTATAATGATCTTTTTATAACTTACTATTCCATGGCGGCAGTCCTCGCTTTTATCCATTGGTTTCAGCAGAGAAGCGATCGATGGCTGGTGGTATCGGGCATTTTTTCAGGATTGGCTGTCGCCAGCAAATATACGGCTCTTCTTCTACCCATCCTGGGCTGTTTGGGGATCTTATGGGCTTCTTCTTTCTATCGAGAGAAATTGAGGCAGGCGGGCCGATCCCTTTTTATATTTTTAACCTCAATGGCTCTTTTGGGCGCCCCATTTTACATCAAAAATTGGCTCGTGACCGGAAATCCATTTTATCCCTTTCTCTATCAGATTTTCGGCGGCCGTGGATGGGACCCCGATCAGGCCCGGCTTTATGAGACCTTTGTACGAAATTTAGGCCTGGGTCGGGATTTTTGGGACTATCTGCTTCTTCCCTGGAATTTAAGTTTTCAGGCCAGGCTGGGCAGCCCGCGATTTGATGGTCTTTTGGGCCCGATCTTTTTGCTAACCCTTCCTTTCCTGATCGGAGTGGGTCGCCTGGAGAAGCCGGTCAAGATCTTTTGTATTTACTGCGCCTTCACTTTCTTGTTTTGGGCCTCTTCCGCCCAACAAATTCGTTATCTGATCCCGATTTTTCCTTTCTTGTCCTTGTTGACTGGCATCATTCTTGCTAAATATAAAAAGCAGCAGGTCTTGTGGATATTGTTGAGCTTCCTAATTATTGGGAGTATATTTTTTAATAGTACTTATATCATCCGTCATTTTGAGGCCATCAAACCCATAGGGGTCGTTATTGGGACTGAAGACCGAGACTCATTCTTAAGCCGAAGACTCCCATCTTACGGAATGTTTAATTATATCAATAAAAATTTGCCTGGCAATTCCAAGCTTTTTTTGATTTATATGAGAAATTGGGGGTTTTTGTTGGATCGTGATTATTATTCCGATTCCATGTTTGAATCTTATACCATTCAAAAGATCCTCTCCGAATCCCAATCGACAGGGGATATTAATCACGCGTTACGGTCCAGGGGATTCACCCACCTTTTTTATGACCAGAACTATATTTATCGAGGTCTAAGTACCTTTTCCTCTGAAGAAAAAGAGAAGTTTTTAAATTTTCAAAAAAAATACCTGTCTTTAATAAAAAAAGAGGAGCCCTATTATCTCTTTCGGCTTAACTGAAATGGAATTAAAATCACTACCTGCTGTCAACAAAAGATTATTGATTTCAGTCATTTTGATTGGAATGACCCTCTTGGTTTATTGGCCGGTGACCCGTTACCCATTTATTAATTTTGACGATGGGGGTTATGTCTTTAAAAATTTCGATGTCCAGGGTGCGCTGACCCTAAAAAAAATCGGTTGGGCTTTCACTACCACTCAACTCGCCAATTGGCATCCGCTGACTTGGCTGTCTTATCTGATGGATTATCAACTCTTTGGTTTGAATGCCGGAGGATATCATCTAACTAATTTATTTTTTCATTTGGCTAATTCCATATTACTTTTCCTTTTATTGGCAAGAATGACTAAAGGACTCTGGGCCGGTGCCCTGGTGGCCGCCCTCTTTGCCGTACATCCGCTCCATGTGGAATCCGTCGCCTGGATCGCTGAGCGCAAAGATGTCTTAAGTGCCTTTTTCTGGATACTCTCCATGATAACCTACGTGTATTACGTCGAGCGTCCATCGGTTTATAGATACGTGCTGGTTCTCCTGACCTTTATATCCGGTCTGATGGCCAAACCGATGGTGGTGACTCTTCCCTTTGTCTTGATTCTGTTGGATTATTGGCCTTTGGGGCGCTTCCCCATTGGGAGAGCCGTTCATGGGAGAGATTCTTCGGGGACTCATCAAAGAAAGAATTTTTCTTTTCTTCTGTTGGAAAAGCTCCCCCTGCTCATCTTTTCGGTCGCCTCCTCTGTCATGACCTTTTATGCCCAACAAAGTGCCGGTGCCGTCAATCAAGAAATCCCCTTAGCGCCCCGAATTTCGAATATCATTTTGTCCTATATATCCTATCTGGAGAAAATGTTCTGGCCCTTGGATTTGAGCATCTTTTATCCATTTTCAACGCACCTGCCCCTTTGGCAAATCATAGGGTCCGGATTTGTCCTGGTAGGCATCTCTTTTGGGGTAATGTGGAAATTAAAGCGGTATCCCTATCTGGCCGTGGGATGGTTATGGTTCCTCGGGACCTTGGTTCCAGTCATCGGTCTAGTCCAGGTAGGATCCCAGGCCTTAGCCGATCGATATACCTATATCCCCTACATAGGGTTATTTGTTATGATAACCTGGGGGATATCGGATCTACTTTTCCGCTGGTCCTGGAAGAGGATTTTTTTAGGTTTCATGGCCGGTATTTTATTATCGATCTTATCGATCCTTTCCTGGGTCCAGGTCAATTACTGGGAAAATAGTATTACCCTCTTCCAACATGCTTTGAAGGTGTCGGCCGAGAATTATAAGGCCCATGATATTTTGGGCGTCACCTTAATGGAACAGGGGAAATGGGATGAAGCCGTTTTTCATTTCCGAGAGGCGATCCGGCTTAGACCCAATTATGGTTCAGCTTACAATAATATGGGGGTGGCTTTGGAGAAACAAGGAAAGGTAAGTCAGGCCATGGCCCAATATTCGGAAGCCCTAAGGGTCCGACCCGGCTTTTCGGAGGCGCAATATAACCTGGGGATCATCGAGTATCGTCAAGGAAATCTTGAAGAGGCCAAGGTTCATTTTCGCGCGGCGCTGCGGATAAATCATCAGTACGCTGAAGCCTATAATAACCTGGCGGTGGTTCTTCTTAGTGAAGGCAAGATCGGGGAAGCCATAAATCAACTCTCTGAGGCTTTGAAAATAACGCCCTCCTACGCCGATGCCCATTATAATCTGGGAAGGGCACTGGCTTGTGTCGGTAAAATTGAGGAAGCTATGGGGCATTATCGGGAAGCGTTGAGAATTCAACCCGGCTTCCAAAAGGCTCTTAATAGCTTGAAACTGGCCCAAGAGAAAAAAAATAAACCGGAGGAAAAGTATTGATGATCCATCCTGATCCGTCGGCCATCCAAAAGGGGTCGTCAATAATTACTTCAAAAAATAAAAAAATAGATCATGTATAAAAACAAAAAAGTAGTCGTGGTCATGCCGGCCTACAACGCCGCCCGGACACTGCGGAAAACGTATGAAGAAGTCATGGATCAAGGCGTCGTGGATCTGATCATTGTAGTCGATGACGGAAGTCAAGATGAAACAGGATCTATCGCCGGAACATTAGCTCATACGAAAGTCTATCATCATAAAAAGAATCTCGGATATGGGGCCAATCAAAAATCCTGTTATCGACTGGCCATGGAAGAATCCGGGGACATCATTATCATGGTCCACCCGGATTATCAATACACCCCAAAACTCATTCCCGCCATGGCCTCCCTTATCGGGAATGACCTTTACGATTGTGTCTTAGGATCAAGGATTTTGGGTGGGTATGCCCTTAAGGGGGGAATGCCTTTTTGGCGATACATTTCCAATAGATTATTAACACTGATAGGAAATATTTTTCTGGGAGCAAAGCTGTCCGAATATCATACGGGTTACCGGGCCTTTTCCCGCAGCCTGTTGGAAAAAATACCCTTCGAACTGAATTCCTATGATTTTGTTTTCGATAATCAGATGCTGGCCCAAATTATCTGGTATGGCTATGTCATTGCAGAAGTCAGTTGCCCTACTAATTATTATGCCGAGTCTTCATCTATTAATTTTTTCAGGAGTGTAAAGTACGGATTGGGATGTTTATGGACGGCCCTGACCTTTCGTCTGGCCAGGATGAAAATCATTCACGTCAAGCGGTTTTCATGAGGAGGTCCATTGAAAGGTTATTATTGTAGATTGTAGTGGGGTGAAATTTTTCTTATACTTCGAGTAAATTTTTCTCATTAAGCATAATGAGTTCAGGGGGCATAAGGTTGGCGAAGTGGATACCAACAGAGCCATCAACGGGAGCCTGAATGGATATATAAATAAGGTAGATTTCATAATCGCCCCGGATCCAGGTAATCCGGATTTCTTTACTATCCTTCACTGTCTTTTATAAATTTGTAAAAATTGACTCCCGAAGATGCCGGTTGGGATCGGACCCTCCAATTGATATTCCCCAAGAAACCATGCCTCCCGATTCAAAGAATTTTTTATGAAGGCATCCAGGCTAATTAAATAATTGGGTTTGCTAGTCCAAATGAGATTCGGAGGAATAGCAGAATTGATATAGTACATGCGCCTGGGGAGAGGATAATAACTTAAGGCTTCGGGGGAGACCAGTAATGAAGTGTTGTTGCTAAATCGCATAATCTTTCAGATTGACATCCCAATCTTTAAGCTGTTTTTCGATCCTTTTTTTCCATTCGGCCTCCCCCAAAGGGACTTTTATGTAGGCGTATATCATCAGCTTAGCGGCTTCGTCGGTTTTACCGGATAACATGGCCATGGAGCTAAGATCAAAAAGTTCCTTATAAGTTGTTTCAGGATAAAAGATATCTATGCCCTTTTTTAAAAAATAGTAGGCTTTCCCGTATTGGTGTGTCTCAATATAGGCCAGACCTAATGGTTTATAGACTTTAAATTTACTGGGCTCATCCGATTTTTTAATGGCAGTCTTATAAACCAAAATCGATTCGTCGTAATGTTTCAAACCTCGGAGAGCGTCCCCTTTCAACAGGTAACCATTAGGGTCCTCCGGGAAGTTTTTAATAATCGAATCGGCAAAGGTGAGTGTTCCACTATAATTCCCTTCCTTGTTAAAAATTGTGGCTAAAATCTGATTGGTCAACGAACAATCGGGAAAAATCTCCCTCATTTTTAACAATTTTTGTTTGACTAAGTCTTTATTTTTCAGAGAATCGATGCTGTTATCCACTAATTCAAAAGGGTTTAAATCTCCTAAATCATATTGCACCGCCAGTTCGGGATAATGTTTTCGATTGAGGTAGAGCACATCGGAATAATCAAAAAAAACCAAGGTAAAGTCAGGGAATTTCTCAATTATTTTTGGAAAATTCTTATTATCATTGGGTACCATGATAAAAGATGGATCATATTTTATCAAAAATTTTTTTAGCACATATTCATCATTCCGAGCATTGGTAGACAGAAAAGAGTCTTCGTCTTTAAAAAGAAAAGGTACTTCCATATCCGAGAAGATTTTATATTTCGGATATAGCATCCATTGTAAATAGCCTCCTTTATTAGGATGATTGAATATCTTACCTTTTGCCGGAATATAGTTTAAAAAGGTGACCACCCCTTGAGGAAGGTTTAACGTGGAGAAAGGGTACTTGGGTGGGTTGCCGAAATAATTTTTTAAACCGTAAAGTGGAAACAATAATATAAGACTGACCAGAGGGATCATCAGCCATTTGGTTTTTTTTGCCTGGAGATAAAATGACTGTGATAAAGGACGGATATTGATTAATGGAAGGGCCAGAAAGACGAATTCATAAGTAAAACGGAGTCCTTTAAAAAGTAATATCACACCACCTAAAAAGATGAAGAGATGGCTTATCCTGATTTTTCTTCTATTCCAAAGAGTCATTCCCACCGAAAAAATCACAACAAAAAAAATGATATTAAAAAGAGTGGTAGTCATCCGGGGTATTTTGGTGAATTGAAAGGAGAAAAGCTCATCTAAGCTTAAGGGTTTAAACTCTCTGATATACTGGGAGGCATGAGCAATAGAGCTGGTGGAAACCGTGATTAATTTCGAACCATGAGGGGTGATATAGGGAGATCCTAAGGTAATAACTAAAGGAATTACATATAGTAAATCCTTGGGATTTAAATGGGTCTTTTGTCGAATATGGATATAAAAAAATTCGAGAAGATATCCGATGGTGATTAATAGTATAACCGGATATTCGATACCGTGAAGATTACACCAAAAAATGGCAATGATGGGCAGGAGAAAAACTTTTTGGGGATGAAATTCAAGGATATAAAGGAAGAGCACGATGAAGAGGTAGCTAAAGTCATGGGGCCTGATCAATTCAAATCGTGTTAATAAAAAGAACGAATAAAGGGCGAAAATAATGATCAATGATAGGAGAGAATTTCTTTCCTCCCGGTTTTTGATTAGATATATGAAGATTATAGTTATTGTAGCCAGATAAAGAAAGGTTCTGAACTGAATAAGACCGTAGTAATCAAAAAGGGAATAGATCAGATAAACAGCCGCTTGAAAAAGCCAGTAATAGTCAACAAACTCCCGGGGAGGATCGATGAAGGAGAAGTAACTGGTGTGGGGAAGAGCATGATTATTAAAGATGTATCTCCCGCTATTGAGATGATACCATAAGTCATTGTCAAGGGCTATAATCGGCCAATTAATAAGATAATAGGAAGCAAGGGATAAGAAAAGTAAGAAATACAAGGTGATTCCGGTCATGGGGTTCAGGTTATTGGGCAGGTGTAATTTAAATGTTTTAAGGAAGGACATCATAACTAAGATTTTAATGTGGGATTCTTAATAAGGCAAGATATTTGGTAATCTTATTTTAAAATGATGAAAAAGGGTGTGTTCCACACCCTTTTTCATTACGGTCAAAAGAAAAGATCTGGGATGAAATTATCTGTTAAGGGTGTCATTTATCGCGCCGGAAGCATCCATAGTATAGACACCGGTGATTTGGGAACTGGCGCCGGATTAGGTTGAGGTCTAAATAATAAAGCCGTCAATGGGTCTCTTGGCCCTCGCAAAATGGAAGGAGACCCATAGACGGTTCTTCTTTAATGCGTTTGGAAATTAATTATTCTATTACGGTGTTAATGCCCCATTAGCATCTATTGAATACGTTGTAGTCCCAGTGGTATGGGAAGAACTGAGGGCAAAAGCTTGCTGCGAACCGCTAGTGACGTTAACGTTTACATTCTTTGAGGGGTTATACCCGTAGAGTTTAATTGAGGGGAGATCTACCGTAGCGGCCGGGTTGTCTCCAAAATAGGCTTGACCTGCCGTATAGGCATTTTTGATGTCCGCCAGGGCGGAGGCATTATAAGCTCTCACGCGATATTGCGAAAACTGGGGGATGGCGATGGCCGCCAGGATGCCGATGATGGCGATGACGATCAACAATTCAACCAGGGTAAAACCTTTTTGATTCTTCTTTCTGTTTAATTTCTTCAACATGTTCTTTCTCCTTTTTTAATTTTTATTTTTTTAATCAATAGATCAAACTTTTTTGCTTTCTTAATAGTCCCTCCTCGATTAACCCACCTCCTTGCTCATTTAATTGAATGGTTTGAATTCCATTTTTTTTTAATGGGTAGATGAATATTTGGATATGCAACAGGAGTGCCAGGTGGGGAGGAAATGGTTGTATGGAAAATTAGTTAACTATTTTAAATAGTTAGTATGGAGGAAAAAAGGAGAGGATTTCCCTGCATTTGTTTTCTGACAAAAATTGTTCCTAAAAAATGAAAAATTGCTGGGAATTTTGTTTCCAACCCAACTCCCTAATAAAGTCTTTTTTTTGCCACAGACCTACACGGACAAAAGAAAGGACGAAATTCATATCTCTCACAGAGCTCACAGAGCCACAGAGGTTGCCTAATTTATTGATTGCCGGTGAGAGGCCGGCAATAAGTGACCTTCGCTACCCTACGGGTAATTTTTTGGCCGGAGGCCTGAGATGTTTTGTTCAATCCCGCCTCTCACGGGATTGAACAATAATGATTCTCTCGGCGTTCTTTGCGGCTTTGCGGTGAACAAAAACTTTGGGAGAAATCAGTAAGGTAATAAAGGATTCTCTTTACTATTTATAGGATCGCTTTGTCTATGGCGACACGGAGATTATGTGGAATTTTTGCGGATTCTTTCTGTGCTTGTCTTTCGATGATGATTCTATGACTCACTGTGAAAGCCAATTCTTGCGGAATTTTTCATAAGGAATAAAAGAAACGGCTTCCCTCTCCGCTTTGAGGAGGTCGATAGTGTCTTCTAAATCTTCAATAAACTCCTCAAGCCTCTGAAAGTCTTTCGAGCTAATCAGTACACCTTTCCTCTTACCCCTTTCATCAATAAGGAATTTAGGTTTCGTCTCAAGTTCCAGCCTTTCCATCGAAAACCTCCTTCTATATTAATTCTGATGAACAGGTAAAAAGTCGTCACCCCGGTGAAAACCGGGGTCCAGAAGAATTATAACTACTTTAAAATACTGGATTCCGGCTTTCGCCGGAATGACATAGCTTGGGTTTCGGCCACTTTTTACGAACTTGTGAACTTTAAGGTATAAGGTATTCGGCCTGATTATAAATTATACGATTATAAAAAAATTTTCAAATAAAAACAATCTACAACTTCACCGGTTTATCATTATTCTTTATTCTGTCTGAGCAGTGCATCCCCTAATTCCCTGGACCTCCGGGTGGCGGCCTCGACCGCATCCATCAAAGTGCCGTGAAGACCGGCCTTTTCCAGAACATGAAGACCATAAATAGTGGTCCCACCCGGGGAGGTGACCATTTCCTTGAGTTGGCTGAGGGGCCAATCCATTTTGCGGGCCATTTGACTTGCCCCCCAGACTGTCTGGATGGCCAATTTTTGGGCGATTGAACGGGCCAAGCCCATTTTCACCCCGCCCTCGGTCAGCCCTTCTAAAATATGAAAGACATAAGCCGGTCCGCTTCCGGAGAGTCCGGTTACGGCATCCAGTTGATTCTCTTCCACCCGTACTGTTTCTCCGATGGCTTTAAACAAAGATTCGGCTAAATCAAAATCTTTTTCATCAGCAACGGCATTCTTAGATAAAGCGCTGATGCCTGATAAAACCAGGGCCGGGGTGTTGGGCATGACCCGGATGATTTTAGGGGTCTTGGAAAAGAATCCGCTCAGATAAGATATGGGTACCCCGGCCGCGATGGAAATAAGGATTTTTTCCGGTGACCAGACGGGGGCCAGGATGGATAAAGCCTTGTCGATGTTTTGCGGTTTCACCGCCAGGATAACCGCCCGGGAAGATCGGATGACCAGGGGGGTGTCAAGGACGGCCTTAACCCCGTAGGTTTTCTTGAGGTGGGAGAGACGTTCTTCGATAATATCAGAGACCCAACAGTCGGAGGGGACAACAGTTTTACTACCCAAAAGACCCTTGATCAGGGCCTCGGCCATGTTACCGCCACCGATAAAACCCAAAGAAATTTTCAGTTTCATTTATCAAACCTCCATATTAAATTATATTCGTCACAGAACCACAAGGACAAAACTGGACAAAAACGTATCTCTCACAGAGCCCACAGAGCCACAGAGGCAACCTAATGTATTGATTGCCGGTGAGAGGCTGGCAATCAATAACCAGCCTGTTGCCTGTTGGCAAACCCGGTTTTAAATGATCGTATCAAATTAACTCCTTAAAAAAAATATTTTCACCGCAAAGGCTCAGAGGGCGCAAAGAAGAAAATTTCTCCATTGCCGGTGAGAGGCCGGCAATGGAGAAGCTTGGCTACCCTCCGGTTAATTATTTGGCCGGAGGCCTGAACTGCTTTTTCAATCCCGCTTCTCACGGGATTGAAAAAAAATGATTTTCTCGGCGTGCTTTGCGGCTTTGCGGTGAAAAAAACTCTCTTTTCGGTATTTTCGTTCTAGTGGTCTATCAAAAATTCTTTTTTATATATGTCAAACAGGGTCATCAAAAAAGAAAGGACGACAGGTCCCAGAATAAATCCAAGAAATCCGAAGTAGAGTAACCCGCCAAGCACACTTAGAAAAGTGAGCAAGGGGTGCAGATTGGCTGCCCCTTTAAGCAGTATGGGGCGAAGGACGTTATCGGCTCCGGAAATAATCAAAGCTCCCCAAAGGGCCAGCCCCAGGGCCATCCAGAAGGAAGAAGTGAAAGCCAGATAAAGGGCGGCCGGGATCCAAATGATGCTCGTTCCTACCAGGGGGATGACCGAACTAAAGACCATACAGACTCCCCAAAAAGCGGCCGAAGGGATATTGAAAATCCAGAAACCGATTCCTCCCAATAATCCTTGGGTCAAGGCCACAATGATGGATCCCTTAAGAGTGGCCTTGACGGTTTTTTCCAATTGAAGAATTATCCGGTCATGATGGGAGACTTCCAGAGGGCTGAAGACTCTTATTTCATGTAGAAATTTTTCACCATCGATCAACAGGAAAAAGCTGATGAACAGGACAATAATCAAATCAAACAGGGTTCCGGCCAACCCTCTGGCCAGAGCGGTCATTTCCGTATAAATGAATTCCGAAAAGGAGGTCAGAAATCTTCCCGCATATTCCTCAAGACTCAGTGTTTGAATATTGATCTGCCAACGATCAAAAAAAAGATTGAAATAGACTAATTTGAGATCGATTGCTTTTTTAATGGTTCCGTCCTGGAGACCTTTGGATATTTGTTGGTACAAATCCAGGGATTGGCCGGTGATGACACCGGACAATAAGGAAATGGGAATAAGAAAAGCCAACATCATAATAAAGATAGTCACTAAAGCCGAGAGGATTTTCCAGCCTCTAAAAAGCTTAAGAAATTTTTTGTATAGTGGATAAAAGACCATGGCGATCACAGTGGCGACAAAAAGGTCGGTCAGGAAAGGATGGATTACCAGATAGAAAAGGTAAAGGACCCCGATGAGAAAAGCCAGGAAGACGTAATTGGAAAAAGGGGTTCGGGAATCCTCATTTTTTTTAAAATAGGGTTGGGCCATAGGATTACTTTTTAATGGTTATTATAATCCTTTATAGCTTATTCAAACCTTCTATTGCAACCAGAAATATGGATTCTTAAGCATGAATCAGTGAACTCATGCAACTATTGAGAATTTCTCGCTTTTGGTGGAAACAAGCTATGAGCGTCCTATTTAATTCAGGGAGGGTGGAAAAATGTTATTAGATGACTTATAGTAAATCCCATGAACCCTGTATTTCATCCCCAATTGGTTAACGGCCCGCTGGGAGACCCGGTCCTTTATATAGACATGAAATTTGCTCATCGGGCTATCCTGTTCGATCTTGGGGAAATCCGCTCCTTGACGCCGCGCAAAATCTTAAAGACTTCCCATGTCTTTATCTCCCATACTCATATGGATCATTTTATCGGATTTGACCATCTTCTTCGGATCTGTTTGGGCAGACCCAAGGTGGTGAACTTGTATGGTCCACCAAATTTTTTGGATCAGGTGAAGAATAAAATCTCGGCCTATACCTGGAATCTGGTCGAAAATTATTCCGATTCTCTGGATCTGATAGTGCATGAGGTCCATCCTGATCGAGTAATAAAAGCCCGATTAAGGTCTTCCGCGGGCTTCAAAATGGAACCTGACCTGGAGGTCAAATCTTTTAACGGGATTCTTCATGAAGAAATGTCTTTTCTCGTCCGGGCCGTTTTATTAGACCATAAAATTCCTTGCTTGGCCTTTGCCTTGGAAGAGAAATTTCATCTTAATATCATGAAGACTGAACTGGATAAAATGGGCCTGGTCAAAGGACCTTGGTTGCGGTATTTAAAGGAAGCCGTCTGGAGAGGGGAAAACCAAAAATTTCCTATTCGGGCCTTCGGATATAGGGATGGGAAGTTGGAGGAACGGTTGTTCCCCCTGGGAACCTTACAAAACCATATCCTTAAGATCACGCCCGGCCAGAAGATCGGCTATGTGGTGGATAGTATTTATAACGAAGATACCCAAGAGGCCATTAAGACCCTGGTCTCAGGTGCCGATCATCTCTTCATCGAATCAGCCTTTTTGGAGGAAGAGGGCCAACGGGCAAAGGAGAAATATCATCTCACGGCCAGGCAGGCGGGGACTATTGCCCGCCTGGCCGGGGTGAAGCAGATGACCCCTTTTCATCTTTCCCCCAAATACAGCTTGGAACCAAATCAGGTTTTCAGGGAAGCTCACCAGGCCTTCGGGAAAACCTCCGAGAAGAAAAAGGTATCGATTGAGAACGGTTTTTGATATATAAATACCGACGAAAGATATTTGAAAACGGTGAAACAATAATAGATTCCGGCTTTCACCGTAATGACGTCACTGGACTTTTACAAAAGACCTTTGTTGATGGACTCGTAAAAAATCGTCGCCCCGGCGAACCCCGGATCGGGTCCGGGGCAGGCGCCGGGGTCCAGGATCCTTATAACTTATTAAAGATACTGGATTCCGGCTTTCGCCGGAATGACCAAAATGAGGTTTCATCGACTTTTTACGTGGTTATCTTTGTTAAATTTGTTAAAAAGGAATGAATATTAATATGGAAGAAGACCACCGTCCCTGGGGGTATTATCAGGTCCTGGCCGATGAACCCGATCATAAGGTTAAACGGATCATCGTTTATCCCGGGAAAAGACTGAGTCTCCAAAGACATCGTCTCCGGGAGGAACATTGGTATATCCTATCCGGCCAGGCCCTGGTAACCAGAAATCAGGATAAAATCTCTCTAAAAAAGGGGGGGGCTGTGGATATTCCTCAAGGAGCCATTCACCGGATTGAAAATATCGGTTCGGAAAACGTGTCCTTTATCGAGGTCCAATCCGGGGAATATTTTGGGGAAGACGATATTGAGCGGATCGAAGATGACTTTGGGCGGTTGTAATCCCTTCTTTTAGCCACAGACGCAGATGGACAAAAAGAGGACAAAAAGGGGTCTCTCACAGAGCCCACAGAGCCACAGAGGCAACCTAATGTATTGATTGCCGGTGACAGGCCGGCATTCAATAACCAGCCTGTCGCCTGGCGGCGAAAGGGGTTTATTAATGTCTGAAGGAATTGAACGGGAAAAGGGAAAAGATATGGAAAAAGTTGATCCGGTTTATCTCAGGCCCACAGCGATTATTGACAGCGATCATCCCACCATAATTGAATTCGCACAAAAGGCTGCCGACGGCATCCAGGATCCTGTGGACCAAGCGATAAGCATCTATCTGGCCGTCAGGGACGGGATTCGTTACGATCCCTACAGTCCCTTTTATCGTCCGGAACACTATCGGGCCAGTAATGTCCTGAAAATCGGGCGGGGATATTGTGTCTGTAAGGCCTCTTTGTTGTGTGCCCTGGGCAGGAGTTTGGGAATTCCCTCCAGAGTTGGGTTTGCCACGGTCCGAAACCATCTGGCCACCAAGCAGTTATTGGAACGTCAGGGGTCGGACCTCTTCGTTTACCATGGATATACGGAATTTCTCGGAACCTATGCCGATATTCCGGTCGAAATAATCGTGAGCGGCTGGGAAAAAGCCTACGGTCGGGAAAAGGTCCAGGCCTGGATTAGGGAGATGGAAGAAGCCCAAGGCAAAACGATCTGGAATTTTTACCAGGAAGATGTCGTTTAGATAACTATAAAATGAGACCTTTGAAAAAGTCTCCTATTACGTCATACCGGCGAAAGCCGGTATCCAGAACCAATTTAAAATACTGGATTCCGTGTCAAGCACGGAATGACGAAAAGGAAGTTGGCATAATAATTCAAAGGTCTCAAAATGTTAACATGTTAGATGCTTCAAAAGAAATTTTTTTAAAACGCTAAACTGACATGAAAAATGGAGTTAAGGAGGAAAGATATTGAAGAACCGATTGATGCAAACTGAGTTTGATGACTTGAAACTAATCAACCGGGGAAAGGTTAGGGATATTTATGATCTGGGAGAACACCTTTTGATAGTAGCCACAGACCGGATTTCGGCCTTCGATGTGGTTATGCCCAATCCCATTCCGGGAAAGGGAATTATCCTCACCCAGATATCCAAATTTTGGTTCGGGATCATGGAATCTTTTATCCCTCACCATCTGATTTCTACCGAGGTAAAGGACTTTCCTCAGGTCTGCCGGACCTATGAAGCAGCCTTGAAAGATCGGAGTATGCTGGTTAAAAAAGCCAAACCCCTGCCAGTGGAATGTATTGTCCGCGGTTATTTGTCCGGTTCCGGTTGGAAGGATTATCAGACTACCGGTCAAATTTGCGGTATTTCCCTGCCATCCGGGTTGAGGGAATCGGATCGCTTGGACAGGCCGATCTTCACCCCCTCCACCAAGGCGGAGAGGGGGACCCATGATGCCAATGTATCCCTGGAAGAAGTCCGGACTCTTTTGGGAAACGATTTGACCGGGTTGTTGGAGAAGACCAGTCTGGCCATTTATGAAAAGGCCCGAATTTTGGGGGAACAAAAGGGGATCATCATTGCCGACACCAAATTTGAATTCGGAATTTTTGGGAATCAGGTGATCCTGATCGATGAGGTCCTGACCCCTGATTCGTCCCGGTTCTGGCCTAAAGATCAGTATAAACCCGGCGGGGCTCAAAGCAGCTTTGATAAACAATTTCTACGGGATTACCTTGAATCCCTTCACTGGGACAAAAAACCGCCAGCCCCGAACCTACCGGAAGAGATTATTCTAAAAACCAAGGCCAAATATGAAGAGGCCTTGCGAATATTGACGAGTTAGACGTTTTTTCTCTCCTATGAAAAACCAGTTCACTGCAACCCTGTTATCGAAGGGGTTTTTAGGTAATGAACCTTGGTAAACCCATAAAAAGTCGGAAGGGTCATCATCCTACCCCAAAGGGATCTACGGCCCTATTTCGGTCGATCAGCAGAATAGGGGGTAAGGAAGCTTGAATTTCACATTCGGGAGGAAGAAGGTCAGCGAAGGTTGTCCGTGGTCGCCCATTATGACACCCAAACCCTAATCCTTGATATCAAAAAACATCAACCAAAATTTCCTGACGCTTCCAGGAGCTTTTTCATCATGCATATATTATCGGTGTGCCCGGTGCGCGTAGCAGTCACCTTTCCCCGAATCGGTCTATTGAGCAGATAAAAATCCCCTATTAAATCCAGAATCTTGTGCCGGGCAAATTCATCGGGAAAGCGGAGTTCGGTGTTAACCACCTTTTGGTCGTCCACCAAAATGACATTATTAAACCACCCTCCTTCACCCAAACCCAGACGATCAAGCATTTCCATATCCTTCACAAAACCGAAGGTTCGGGCCGGTGCGATATTTTTCTTGAATTCTTCCGTGTTATCCAGAACGAAATAGAAGTCCTGTTGGCCGATCGGAGGAGGATAGTCCAGGAAATAATGAACGGAAAAGATATCTGCCGGCTCGATGACCAGAGATTTGTCTCCATTCCCAATTTCAAATCGCTGGGCGATCTTCAGCTCTTTTACACGTTCTTCCTGTTCCTCAATCCCGGCTTCTTCGATCAATTTGCAGAATTCCAGGGCTGAACCATCCATAATGGGGATTTCCTCAATCATTTTCACCATCAGATTCGTAATCCGGTAAGCGTGAAATACGGCCATCAGGTGTTCGATGGTTTTAGCCACAGCCATCCCCTTCTTCAGCGAAGTGGCCATTTCCGTTGTTTGAACGTAATCGACGTGTAAAGGAACCACTTCATCGGAAGAAACGTTTCCAAAGAGGATTCCCCGGTTTGGAGGAAGGGGTTGCAACAATAACCCGGTCTTCATGCCGGAATGGAGTCCGGTTCCGTATAAGACCATGCTCTTACTCAGGGTTCGCTGAAGGGGAAAAGCGGCCCCTTTTCTCTTGGAGGTCTTAGGTAAAAAGAAGTCAGCTTCCTGAACCGAAGAAAGGGGAAGCCCGGTGATATCCTCCGTGGACCCTTCGAAGGATCTCCATTTTTCGGTCAGGAGAGTTTCTTCCCTTCCGGCCTGGGCTGATTTGGGGATCGCCAAGTCCTCCTTCTGACTGCGAATGGCCCGATGGACTGTTTTTAGAAGAACATCGAGGGATAGGGGTTTTTCAATGAAGTCGAAGGCCCCGAGCTTCACTGCCGCCATGGCCGTGGAGATCGTCGCATGACCGGAAAGCATAATTACCGGACAATTCGGTTCAATCCCCTTCATCCTTTTTAGTACTTCGATGCCATCCATTCCCGGCATCCAGATGTCCAGGAGCGTCAGGAGAGGAACTTCCTGTTGGAAGATTTCAAGGGCCTCTTCTCCGCTCTTGGCCGTGGTGAGGTCAAACCCTTCATCATCCAGAACCCCGGTAATAGATTTAATAATTCTCTCCTCATCGTCAACTATGAGGATCTTTTTGCCCATATGATCACCTTTCCGGGAGGATTAGACGATTGCGCTACCGGATTTTCCTCTTAATCTTCAATCAATGCAGGATATCAAACCTTACTTTATGGATACTATCAGAATTAACGTCCAGAGTCAATGAAGACCTCAAACTTGCCTTCTTGACCTTATTTTTGTAAGGAAGCCTTTTTTCCACTTGACCGGCTTATCTCCTTATTTTATATTTAATACGAAAATAGCTTGGAAAACCTATAGGCTTGTTCGTTCTCTGTCATGCCGGACTTGATCCGGCATCCAGAGTTTTGCTTGGTTTCTCCAGCCTGGATTCCGGCCTTCGCCGGAATGACGACTCAACTTACTGATCATACAACATTTTTATGCTTCTTGGTGTCACGCCACCAAAGGCGAGGCATGAGGGTTTGGTTGTCAAACGGAAAAATACTTTTGGATTTTCTTTTTTGAGACTGGGGTTGCTGATCAACAAAACTATCTAATGCCAACGGAGTAAGGGAGATTGAGCTTATGGATGCCCTTTTGAATATTCTGGATTCATATCAGGCTGGTTTAAAAGAAAAGAAATACGTCAAAGACTTTTACGCTATTCTCAAAGAGATGGTTATTCCTCATTATCCTACCCTTGAATCAAAAATTGAAAACCACAAAGCCGTCTTCCCCAAAGAATGGGACCGGTTGATGTCGGCTCTTAAAGGGGCCCATATTTTTGAACAGTTTGTCCCCCTTGAATATGGAGGGCAAAAAACATCCGAGTTGGATATCTATTGCCTGATGGAATTGTTGGGCTATGCCTCTCCGGGTATAGGCATTATTTTTGTCTCCCACGGGCGGGCAATCGATATCGTCTGCCGTGGAAATCAATCCCAAAAGGAAGAATACCTCCCCAGGATGGCCGAAGGGCATTTAGGGGCCATTGCCATGACCGAGGAAAAGGCCGGTTCGGATGCCATGTCCATCGGTCTGATAGCCAGGGCGACGGACCATCACTATCTGCTTAGCGGCCAGAAAATATTCATCTCCAACAGTGGGTTGGCTGAAATATATACCGTTCTGGTCAACACCAAAGGGACCAAAGGACCCCGTTCTTTAAGCCTGTTTCTGGTAGATGAAAATTCCCCGGGTTTCATAGTCGAGGGATTACCTGAAAAAGACGGTCTGAAGGTTTTACCTATCGGGCGGCTTATCTTTAAGGATACGCCCGTTCCTTTGAAGAACCTGGTCGGAGAGGAGGGCGGCGGACTTTTCCTGACCCTGGGGGTTATTGACCAGGGAAGAATTCATATCGCCGGTATCTGCTGCGGGCTGGCTTACCGGATTTTTCGGGAAATTTATCAGTACGCCCTTCAGAGAAGGCAATTCGACCATCCCCTGACCAGCAGTCAGGACATCAGTTTCCATATCGCGGCCATGTATTCCAATGTGAATGCCGCCAGAGGTCTCTGTCTGCAGGCCTTGCAGCATATCGGGACTCCCTATTATCGGCTGTACTCCTCCCAGGCCAAACTCTTCGCCTCCCAGATGGTCATGGAAGTAGCTTCTCAGGCGCAGATTCTAATGGGAGGAAGAGGATATCTTCGAAATGATTTGATCAATCAGCTGGCCGCCGACGCCCGGGGGATGGAATACCTGGAGGGGACATCCAATGTCCAGAAAATGATTATCACCAGCGAATTATTTAAAATGTACCAAAAAGAGAAAGAAGGAGAGATTTGAGCTGAGGTAAGCCTTACCCCGGGTCAGTTGATAAAAACTTTGGTGTAGAAGTCGGTTTGCATCAAGGCCTTACCCGCCCCCATAACCACGGAGGTCAATGGGTCTTCAGCGATATGGACCTTAAGACCGGTTTCCCTTTTCAGGAGTTTATCCAGTCCGTTGAGCAATGCCCCCCCTCCGGCCAGGGTCATCCCTTCCTGGCTGATATCGCCTGATAATTCGGGAGGAGTTTTTTCCAAGGCCCTTTTCACGGCGTCAACAATGGCCCATATGGGTTCGGCCATCCCTTCCCGAAGGTCTTTGTCCGTCAGTTGGATGGTTCGAGGGATCCCGGAAAAAACCTCTTTTCCCGACACCTGGAAAGGTATCGGTTTTTGCTGAGGATAGGCCGAACCGTAGTCGATCTTAATCTGTTCGGCAGTATTCTCTCCTATCTGTAGATGGAATTTCTTTTGCAGGAAATAAATAACGGATTCATTGAGTTCGTCTCCAGCCACCCGGATGGACTCACTATAAGCCGTGGAAAACGACATAATGATGGCCACTTCCGTGGTCCCTCCTCCGATGTCCACAATCATATTGGCCCGGGTTGACTGGACCGACATGCCGGCTCCAATAGCAGCAGCCATGGGTTCCTCGATAAGGTACACATCCCGTGCTCCTGCTTCCAGGGCCGATTCGACCACGGCCCTTTTTTCGACCATGGTGATGCCGGACGGGACACCGATGACCAAATTTGGCTTAAAAAAACGGGATTTCCCGCTAACCTTCAAGAGGAAAAATTTAATCATTTCTCGGGTAATCTCGAAGTCGGCGATTACGCCGTCTTTCAGGGGACGAATCGCGGAAATACGGGCCGGGGTCCGGCCTAAATAGTCCTTGGCCTCTTTCCCGACGGCCAGAACCTGGCCGGTTTCATTATTGATGGCCACGACGGAGGGTTCGTTAAGAACCACCCCTTGATTTTTTTTAAAGATTAAAGTATTAGCCGTTCCCAGATCCATGGCCATATCTTCGGAAAAGAGGCCGAAAAATTTTCTGATCATAGTTTTTTAAACTCACAGATTCATTAAATAAAGTATTGAGGTGATGATGGTCTGGCCGGCCGAGGTCAAGGCTTGAATTTCTTCTTCCCTCCAATCATTTTCCCGGTGGCCGATCAAATTCATTACCCCATATAAATTACCGAAAAAACATAGGGGAAGACCGATGTAAGATTGGAAGTGCGTACAGGGGTCATCGGGGTAAAAGACATACGATTTGTGGTTCCTCGGTTTCATCGAACGCCGCACCAGAGGTTTTTCTTCCCGGATGACCCAGCCGGTTAACCCCATATCAATAGAATGGAAGGTTTTTTTCAAGGGGCCCTGCAAGGTTCCATCCGAGGCGACCACCTTGTACCGATCCCTCTTCCTGGGAACCAGGGCTAAAAAGGCGGCGTCCGTCCTGGAAAATAAACGGCAACAGTTAAGGGCTTTCAAATAATATTGATTGACATCCTGTTTTTCCATGGAAAGGCTGTTGATGTCATTAAAAAATCCCAGAATATGATGCTGATCCCTTTCTTTTTTTCCAACATCTTGGGCGTGAAGGATATGAAGGACCAGCAAAGAGAAGTCGTGTAATATTTTCTGGTCTTTATCGGTAAAAACATAGTTTCGTTTGCTGTCAATACACAGGACACCGACCTCTCCCACGGGAACTGCTAAAAAGGATTTTATCTTTTCGTCCCGCAGATACAGTTTTAAATTTCGGGTATCACGATCGAATTGAGAGATATTGACCGGGCGTTGGTTTTTGGCCACCCAGCCGATCAGGCTGTCTCCCACCTGGAGT
This sequence comes from uncultured delta proteobacterium, assembly GCA_963790475.1. Taxonomy (GTDB): domain Bacteria; phylum Desulfobacterota; class RBG-13-43-22; order RBG-13-43-22; family RBG-13-43-22; genus RBG-13-43-22. Next base: position 517,843 of record CAWBOS010000010.1, read on the forward strand.
TGGGTATCCGGGTCAATATGAAGACTCAGGCTGTGATAACTTCTGAGATTCAGTTTGTTCCTGGCGGAATCAAGCAGGAAAAGGGCTGTCGTAAAAGAGTCGGTTACATTACTGATGAGCTGTATTATTTCCTTTAATCCATAATCGGTGACAGTTTCCATCTGAACGGGAAAAGGCTTCTTAATAAATGGATTATCATCCATCGCATAATATGCTATGTTAAAAAAAATTTGATTCACGCCTTCTCATCAGGCATTATAAAAAATTTTAACGCATTTGCCCCAGGTTGTCAATTTTTTTTAAGAAGGCAGCATGAAAACGAGGTGTGATATAAAATCAACCTTAATGAGTAAGAGGCGAAAAACGGTTTCTGTTTCCGTGGGGGGGATTCGAATTGGAAGCAGACATCCGGTAGTGGTCCAGTCCATGACCAGCACGAATACCCATGATGTTTATCAGACCTTAAAACAGATCCGGGAACTTGAAAGGGCTGGCTGTGAACTGATCCGGGTGGCGGTTCCTGACCAGGCGGCCATCCCGGCTTTGAAGGAAATCATTCAAAAGTCTCCCCTGCCAATAATCGCCGACATCCATTTTGACTTCCGTCTGGCCCTGGAAGGGATGAAGGTTGGCGCCGCCGGCATACGGATCAATCCCGGGAACATCGGGGGGGCGTCGAGGATCGCCCGGATAACTGAGATGGCCCAAGAAAAGGGAGTCTGTATCCGTATCGGGGTTAATGCCGGTTCGTTGGAGAAGGCCCTGCAATCCAGAGCACGGGAAGGAGAACAGGCCGAAGCCATGGTCGAATCGGCTTTAGGTCATATCGCCCTTTTTGAAAAGATGAATTTTAAGAATCTCAAGATTTCCCTCAAGTCCTCCGATGTACTGCAAACCGTTCGAGCTTATCAATTATTGGCCAAAGAAGTGGATTATCCTTTTCATCTGGGGATTACCGAGGCCGGGACCTTGCTTTCGGGAACGGTCAAGTCGGCCCTGGGGATCGGCCTTCTCCTCTATCAGGGAATCGGAGACACCCTGCGGGTATCCCTGACCGCCCACCCTCGTGAAGAAATCAAAGTGGCTTACGACATTCTGAGGGCCTTGGGTTTGAGAAAGAGGGGGGTGGAGATTATTTCCTGTCCCACCTGCGGTCGGTGCCAAATCGATTTGTTGCCCTTGGTCCAACGGGTCGAAAAAGAGGTCAAAAAATACACCCGGCCCTTGAAGGTGGCTATCATGGGTTGTGTGGTCAACGGTCCCGGAGAGGCCCGGGAAGCCGATATCGGCATTGCCGGTGGAAAAAGTCTCGGCCTGCTTTTCGCCAAGGGAAGGATGATCCGTAAGATCCCGGAGGCGGATCTGGCCGATAGCCTATTAGAAGAGATTGAGAATATGGAAAAAGATAACACTTTAGGCGTAGTAACTTAGGAATAGAATTCTACTCAAATTGGATAGAATATTTCGTCGTCATTCCCGCGAAGGCGGGAATCCAGGCTATTCTCAACTTATTAAAAACACTGGATTCCCTTTTTCAAGGGAATGACGAAAATAGGCTTTCGGTGACTTTTTACGAATCCACCAAATGTTACAATATTTCAAATATGGTTCCGGCTTGTCCGGGTTAGGTGTTTGAAAAAAGAATTATTATTCACCAGACACAAAGAACACAGAGATATTTTTTTTGAACAATCCTGTGAGAGGCTGGATTGTTCAAACCAGCCCTGACCTCCGGCCAAATCTTTGCCGGAAGGGCCGCGAAGCTTCTCCATTGCAGGCCCGCCAACGGCGCGGTCACCCGCAATGGAGAAATTTTCATCTCTGCGACCCCTGCGTCTCTGCGGTGAAAGCAGTTGGTTCAAACAGCCAGATAATTACGGAAAGAGAAATAATCGACAAGGAGAATTGATTGGCAATGCTTTATTCCCAGTTGTATATCCCAACCTTAAAGGAAAAACCGGCCGAAGCCGAAGTGATCAGTCACCAGCTGATGCTCCGGGCCGGCTTTATCAGAAAATTAACCTCCGGCATTTACAGTTATCTGCCATTGGGGGTGCGTTCCTTGAGAAAGATGGAAGCCATTATCCGGGAAGAAATGAACCGGGCCGGGGCCCAGGAGGTTTTGCTGCCGGCCCTTCAGCCGGCCGAACTCTGGCAGGAGAGCGGCCGATGGGAAAAATACGGAAAGGAGTTGATCCGAGTCCGGGATCGGCACAACCATGATTATTGTCTGGGGCCGACTCACGAGGAAGTGATCACCGATCTTATCCGTCATGAAATCCGCTCCTATCGCCAATTACCGGTAAATCTTTATCAGATCCAGACCAAGTTTCGGGATGAGATCCGTCCCCGATTCGGTCTGATGCGCGGCCGGGAATTCGGGATGAAAGACGGTTACAGCTTCGACCGGGATGAGGAAGGGGCGGGCCAGACTTATCAAAAGATGTATGAGGCCTACCAGCGGATCTTTAGGCGCTGCGGACTTCGTTTTAAAGCCGTCGAGGCCGACAGCGGGGCTATCGGAGGCAGTTACTCTCATGAATTTATGGTGCTGGCTGAAAGCGGCGAAGATGCCATCCTGGCCTGCACGGCTTGCAGCTATGCGGCCAACGTGGAAAGGGCCGAATCCATTGACCGGTTTCAGGCCGACTTGAATGAAGGAATAAAAGATCGGGAGAAGAAATCCACACCGGGGCAGAGGACGGTGGAAGAGGTGACCCGCTTTCTGTCTATCCCGCCCCAGAGATTGGTCAAGACCATGATCTATCAAACCGAGCGGGGGCCGGTGGCTGTTTTAGTGCGGGGAGATCAGGAGGTAAATGAAACCAAGTTATCAAAAGTCTTGGATTGTCAGGAACTGATCCTGGCCGAGGCCCTGAAGGTTCAGGAACTGACCGGGGCTCCTCTGGGATTTGCCGGGGCGGTGGGTCTGTCTCTTCCCCTTTGGGCGGATCAAACCCTTAAAAGCCTGAAAAGTTTTGTCATGGGGGCCAATGAGGCGGATTTCCATTGGATCAATCTCAATTGGGAAATCGATGTTGATCTTCCCCAATGGGCCGACTTGCGCCTGGCGCAGCCCGGCGAACCCTGTCCCCGCTGTCAGGCTGCCCTCGAAGCTTATCGGGGAATCGAGGTGGGGCATGTCTTTAAATTGGGGGACAAGTATTCCCGGTCGATGAAGGCCACCTTTCTGGATGAACAGGGCCGGGAGCAATTTATGATCATGGGCTGTTTTGGTATCGGTGTCGGCCGGACGGTGGCTGCGGCCATTGAACAAAACCACGACAAGGACGGGATCATCTGGCCTATGGCCCTGGCCCCCTTTCAGGTCCTTATAACGCCGGTGGAATGGAGTCCGGGATCCGAAACGCATCAAACCGCTCAGACAATTCATGAAGGGCTTGAGCGGCAGGGAATTGAGGTCCTGTTGGACGATCGTGAGGAAAGACCGGGGATCAAATTCAAAGATGCGGACTTGATCGGCATTCCGGTTCGGGTGACTATTGGGTCGAAAGGCCTGGCCGAGGGAATAGTCGAAGTACGTGAAAGGTGTACCGGCCAGGTACAGAAAGTGCCCAAGGACCAGGTGATTTCGATGATTCAGAAAATTGTCTTAGATGCCTTAATGGCCTGAGATCTTAAAAAAGAAGCGCTCTTTTGCTGAGAGCTGAAATAAGGGGCATCCGCTGTCTGCTATGACCTTATGAGCTGTGAGCTAATTATAATCCATGATCCGCATCAACACCATCATCGACGAACTCTTATCATATTGGCCCCAGGCCGATATTGATTTAATCCAGAAAGCCTATATCTTTTCTGCTAAGGTGCACGAGGGACAGGTGCGGCTGTCGGGAGAGGCCTATCTGTCTCATCCCCTGGAGGTGGCCTGGTTATTGACCCAGATGAAGCTGGATCAGGTCACCATCGCCGCAGGACTGCTCCATGACACTATTGAAGATACTCTGGCCACGGCAAAGATGATCGAAGAAAAGTTCGGGCCGGAGATCCTGCATATTGTCAACGGAGTGACCAAGATCAGTGCTATTCATTTCCAAAACCAGGAAGAACGGCAAGCTGAAAATATTCGAAAAATGATTTTGGCCATGTCGGACGATATCCGGGTCATCCTGGTCAAATTAGCCGATCGGGTACACAATATGCGGACCTTGGGGTTTCAAACTCCGGAAAAGCAAAAGTCCATCGCCCAGGAGACCCTGGATATTTATGCCCCTATTTCGGCCCGGTTGGGCATGCATCGGATCCAAACCGAACTGGAAGACCTTTGCCTTTATTATCTGGAACCGGCGGCCTATCAGGCCATCAAAGATGGTGTGGCCAGGAAACGGGAGGAAAGGGAAAGGTATATTCGAGAGGTCAAGGCCCTGCTTCAGAAAAAAATGGATTCGGTAAATCTGCCTTGCCGTGTGGAAGGACGTCCCAAGCATTTCTACAGTATTTACAAAAAAATGATCAACCAGAAACTGGATATCAGCCAGTTATATGATCTCATTGCCTTTCGGGTCGTCGTCAAGGAGGTGGCCGAATGCTATGAGGCCCTGGGGCATATCCACTCCCTCTGGAAACCGATTTCGGGAAAGTTCAATGACTTTATCAGTCTGCCAAAGACCAATCGCTATCAGTCCCTGCACACCAAGGTCATCGGCCCCTTGGGAGAAAGGATCGAGATTCAGATCCGGACCGAGGAGATGCACCGCGTGGCTGAAGAGGGGATTGCCTCCCACTGGCAATACAAAGAAGGACAACCCCTTAATGAAACCGATGCCAAAAAATTCAGGTGGGTCAGGCAGCTTTTAGAGTCTCAAAAAGTTCAAGATCCAAGGGAGTTTCTGGAATCGGTCCGTATCGACCTGTTTCCTGACGAGGTCTATGTGTTTACCCCGCAGGGTGAAGTCAAAATTCTCCCTAAAGGGGCGACTCCCATTGATTTTGCTTATGCCGTCCACACCGAGGTGGGGCATCATTGTTCCGGGGCCCGGGTCAATAAAAAAATGGTCCCTTTGCGGACCACGCTTCAGCATGGGGACGTGGTGGAAATCATCACCTCGTCCGGCCATTTCCCGAGCAAAGACTGGCTCAAGATCGTCAAGACCTCTAAGGCCAAGAACCGGATCCGACAATGGCTTAAGATCGAAGAACGGAAGCGGAGCATCGATATCGGCAAGGACCTGTTGGAGAAGGAACTTCGGAAGCATCAGGTAAATGTGGGTCAGCAAATGAAGAGTGATGCCTTACAACGGATAGCCCAGGAATTGTCCTTTCAAAAGGTCGAAGACCTGCTGGCCGGTATCGGGTTCGGGGAAATTTCGATTCGCCAGGTCGTGAACCGGATGCTGCCTAAAGAAGAAGTCGAAGAAAAGAAAGAGGAAGAACCCCTCTCTATTTCTCCACGGCATACTCCCAGGGAAAAGGGGGGGGTTTTGATTCGTGGGATTCCGGATGTGATGACTCGTTTTGCTAAATGCTGTTCCCCCCTTCCCGGAGATGAGGTGGTTGGATTTATCACTCGCGGGAGAGGGATTACGGTCCATGCCCGGTTCTGTCCCCAGGTGGCCCTGGAAGACCAGGAGAGGATGATCGAGGTGCAGTGGGATGTCTCGGATAAAACCAAGAACCTCTATCCGGTCAAGATTGAGATCTGGTCAACCGATAAAAAGGGGATGCTGGCGGAGGTCAGTACGGCCATCACCTCGGCCGAGTCCAATATTTTAAAGGCCGATGTGGTTACCACGACTGACAAAAAGGCCTTTTATCAGTTTCTCATTGAGGTCAGTGATACCCTTCATCTGCAAACCGTCATAACCAATCTTAAAAAAATAAAAGGGGTTATCAATGTCCTCCGTTCTTTTGAAAAAAATGTCTGAAAGCCCTGACATTTTTTGAACCTTCTATGGATTATACCGACCGGGTTATCTTTCCCGAACGAAGGCATCGCGTGCAAACACTTACCCGCCTGACCGTTCCCTCATGAACGGCTTTGATATTCTGGAGATTGGGACTCCACCTTTTATAAGTCTTGTTGTTGGCATGACTGACATTATGCCCGATTTGATGGCCTTTGCCACAGACGCTACATACCTTAGCCATTGTTGCTCCTTATAATCTGATAAAAATCTATTTTCTTACTCAACGTGAATTCTAATTCTCGAATCGCCTTTGAATTTTATCTTGTTAAACCCACTCAATCGGCGTTTCCGGTTGGGTTCGAGATACGATTTCCCCGATTGAAAAACATTGTTCCCCCGATTCCTGCAATCGAGCGATTATCTCTTGGATCTGATCGGCGGGGACGACAAGAATCATTCCCAGTCCGTTGTTAAACACCTGAAACATTTCTTTTTCCGATACGTTCCCCATCCGCTTGATTATGGAAAAGATGGGAGGAATTTTCCAGGAATCTTTTATAATATCGGCCCGGCAATCGGCCGGTAGGATTCGGGGGAGGTTTTCGGTTAGTCCCCCCCCGGTGATATGGGCCATTCCCTTCAAGGGATATTCTTTGATGACAGAAAGGATGGATTGAACATAGATCCGTGTTGGCTTAAGTAATTCCTCTCCCAGGGCCGACCCTAATTCAGGAATGGATTCTCCGGGATCCATCCTTAGATCATCAAAGAAGATTTTTCGGACCAGGGAATACCCGTTGCTGTGTAAACCGCTGGATGCCAGTCCGATGATCCGGTCGCCGGGCCGGATCTTGGAACCGTCAATGATCTTTTCCCTTTCCACGATTCCCACTACAAAGCCGGCCAGATCATACTCACCGGCCGGATACATCCCGGGCATTTCGGCCGTTTCCCCGCCGATCAAGGCACATCCGGCCTGTTTGCACCCGTTTACGATCCCCTCGATGATAGCGGTCTGGGTTTCCAGGTTCAACCGCCCGGTGGCCAAATAATCCAGAAAGAAAAGAGGAAGGGCGCCCTGCACAATAATATCGTTGACACACATGGCCACCAGATCGATCCCGATCGACCGGTGCTGGCCCATTCGCTGGGCGATCTTCAATTTGGTCCCAACGCCGTCGGTGGAGGAGACCAGGACCGGTTCTGAAAAAGCCGAAGGGTCCAGGCGGAACAAACCGCTGAAGCCACCGATATCGGTAATGACCTGAGGAGAATAGGTCTGACGAATCAGGGGCTTTATCCGGTCAATAAAGGTGTTTCCCAGATTGATATCCACGCCAGCTTTTTGGTATAAATCCATAACCTTGGTCCTATTTTTGAGTTAACCAAACCCCAGGGCCGATTTAAAATTCTTAATACTAAAACAAAACATTTTATTATAATTAGGAAAAGATGTCAATTATTAAAGCATTTTACTTATTGAATATTTTACTGTTGAAACAGGCAGAGCCTATTTTTATTCAACTAATTGCTTTTAAAGAGGAAATGCCTAATCGAATAGGTCCCTCCTGAGACACAGCTATTGAATGCGGTTTTTAGTTCCCCGCCTTATGGCCTTTGAGCACTCCGGAGTTCCATCATTTAAACGGGAAGATGGAGGCCGCCGCTATCTCGTTGAACGTTGATGAGGGAATAAAGGAGCTCTAATTACTCTGGTATTTCTTCTTGATCCGCTCATTTTCTTAACTTATACTCTTTCCGTCAAATGGAACCTTCTTTTCAAAGAGATTATCGAGGTCGGTTGGAAGGAAGATATACTGCATTCGGTCTGCCTGAATTTAAACAAACCTATTTAAAATTTTTTTGACAGGTTGCTAATTACATTTTGCGATTTACAGGTTTTTAGAAAAACAATTTTGATTTCTAAGCCCGCAACAACAAGTTAGGATAAAAATAGAATTTTTTGCGAGGGTTTCAAAATTGAAAGGCAGGGGTAGAGTGGAATTATTGAGGGAGGGGAATATTAAATGGGATTACGATACCGATGTGCTTGTTCTCGGATATGGGGGCGCCGGGGCCTGCGCGGCCATTGCCGCAAAGGATAGCGGGGCGGAAGTCATTATCCTTGAGAAAGCCCCTTTTGGCGGCGGAAACACGGCCTGCAGCGTGGGAAATATGCGTCTTCCCGATAATGTTGAGGAGGCGATAGCTTACTATAAAGCGTTGTCATTCGACACCGTTTCAGACCAGGATCTGATTCGGACTATGGCCGAAGCTATGGTCGCACTTCCCGAACGGCTGAAAGAGTGGGGTATTGACTTGAGACTTCGCGAAAAAAATACCCCTTCCTTCCCCACACTACCGGGAGCCCGATGTATCGATCACTGGTCCGCCGGATTGGGGGAGAGCCTATTCAATAGTTTGTCCGACCTGGTAAGGCAACATAATATAAGGATCCTCCTTGAGTCGCCGGCAAAAACAATCCTCAAGGATTCAAAGACAGGAGATATACGCGGGGTTCTGGCAGAACAGGCCGGGAGAAGGATTTTATTAAAGGCCCGAAGAGGCGTTGTTTTAGCCACCGGGGGCTATGAAAATAACTTTGAGATGCAGGGGTATTTCCACTTCCCGGGTTTGAAACTTTACCCTTTCGGCACACCTTATAACACCGGTGATGGAGTGAAAATGGCCTCCGAACTTGGGGCCGACCAATGGCATTTTGCCAGTACGGAATGGTTTGGCCCCGCCTTAAAAGAACCCACGGAGAAAACAGGGGTGGCCATAGCTTTCAGGCGATTCAGCGGCAGCTTTCTTTTTGTGAATCGCTCCGGCAAGAACTTTATCAACGAGTCTATGTACTTCCCTCACAGGAAGGAATCTCTGGCCTTTACCCACTTTGATCATGAGCGGGCTGAATATTCCAATATTCCCTTTTACCTCATTTTCGACGAGAAATTCAGGAGAGAGGGTCCCCTCTATGGGCTAAAGAATTCAAAGGTGGGTTATGCCTCCTGGCAGAATCTGGATGAATGGAGCCAGGATAATACGGCTGAGATTGAAAAAGGGTGGATAACCCAAGGGGGGTCGATTAGGGTGTTGGCCGAGAAGCTGGGGATCGATTCGAATGGCCTGCAGGAAACCATAGCCCAATACAATCGGGATTCAAGGGAGGGAAGAATAAACGCCTTCGGAAGGTTATCAAAATATATGGCCCCTATCGAACAGCCCCCATTTTATGGAGTAGAGCTGTGCCTGAGCATCATCAATACCCAGGGAGGGCCCAAACACAACAGCCGGGCTCAGGCCCTGGACATGGAGGGCAAACCCATCCCACGGTTTTATAAAGCAGGGGAGTTGGGGTCCTTTTTCGGTCATCTTTACCAGGGAGGCAGCAATCTTCCGGAAGCCCTGGCCTTCGGCCGTATTGCCGGCGAAAACGCTGCCGCAGAAACAACTTGGTGATTCTGAGGAGGCCTTTATTAATCAGTCTGCCTCGGGCATATAGGGGATTGCTGCGACTTATAGAGATAGAGCCCCATTTTCCGGTGAAAGAGTTCCTTTGTCCGACCCCATAGGGTTTTTCGAATTCTATCCTTTTAATTAAATCTTCAGGACCATTTGAATTAAAATACAGCCCTTATTCCGAAAAAATACAGTTTTCCCACCATTTTCTTTTTTATAATTTTTGATAATTTATGTAAAAATTGGTAAAAAAATTTTAGAGGTATTCACGGCAAACGGTGTGAAATTTATCCTCAGAGAAGTCAAGATTATAAAAGGAATTTAAAAATGGACATACCACAGCGAATCCTTATCGTGGATAACCATCCTGCACTCCGAGAGGGATTAAAGTCTATTCTGTATATTCTCCCTAATTTTGAAATCATCGGTGAAGCCGCTGACGGGATGGAAGCCCTTAATTCCGTCGACAAATTGCGTCCCGACCTGATTTTGATGGATCTATCCATGCCCCGGATGGACGGTATAACCGCAACCAGGGAAATCAAGAAAAAGTGGCCGGGAACTAAGATTCTGGCTTTCACTAATCATAATAGCCCTGAATACCAGACAGCCGCTTTGGAGGCCGGTGCGGACGGATATCTTTTAAAAGATTCTTCCGGCACCGAATTGATTCAATCGATCAAAGATATCTTGGATGGAAAGCAAGGGCTCCTTCCGAAGGTCATGGAATAGGGCATCCCCCCGTCCTTTCTTTTATCTCCTTCCCGGCTTACCATATTTGTGTCGATTCAGTCTGTCTTAATTCTTCTTCCACCTCCTCCAACCACCAGGCTTGCCACGACGGGCTGTGGAATAAAGAGGTTTCCTCGTCGAACTCCAGGTGTCGTTTTTGGTTGGTCTCCAGGGCCGAGTTGATCTTCTCCTTGATTTGTTGAACGATTTCATTATAGACCTCTCGAGGGGTCTGCCTTATCACCACAAAATCAGATGCCCATTTTTGAGCATCTGTGGTCAGTTTCCGAGCGGCGAGTTCTGTGAGGGCGAAGTGGATCTGTTCATGCTGAAGCACATAACCGGTTAGGGCTGGTTTGATTTTCGGGTTCCACCATGACTTGTCGGGTATTATGACCGCCTCAAAGGCAAGATGGTTTATGCTGCCAAGATATTTAACTTGATCCGAAAGAGGCCAGGGGGTGATACTGAATTTCGAATCGGCTCTTAGGCGTATCAGGATCGCCGATTGGGCGTTGATGCTTTCCCCGTGGGTCGACAGATTTTTCGGCAATGAAGTCGCGCGAAAGTCTTTGAGTGTCAATGGCCTGTAGGTGAAGCCGGTCGCGATGCCGTTGCGTATTTCGTCTGTCGGCATCGTGCGCGGTTTGGCATAGTCCGGCAACTGGGCGCAAGCGCTGACCCATATTAAGGACAGCGATAACACTGCATATCGGAGAGAGCGATTCTTCATGGCAAAGCCCTACACCCAGATGATATAAAAGTAATCCGTCAACCCCAAGAAAACCGGCAAGAAAAAGTTATTGATCCCATAGAATGTATTTGTCATTTTCCAATAGAGTTGGTTTTAAGGCTTTTATCTTTCTTCCGTTTTAGAGATCCCGGGGCCTTTCATCATGGGACCGGCTTTTAGACTAACTTTTTTGAGAGACTTCGTCAAAAAGAAAAACAGGTTGCCCTGATTCCCTTAAAAAATATGGAGATACTCCGCAAAATGTTCAAGCTGAGACAAACAACTACAAGGCTACTTGTCCGGGCCCGGAGCGCTCTTGCCGCGACTGCCTTGGTTACTTCCGATGAATCTGCAAATGACTGATGGATGTTCCAGCAACTACTGCTCCGCCAGCACTCTTGAGTGGGCCTCCTTGATTTCCTCCATCGCTTTCTTTATCTTTGGATCATGTGCTTTTGCTGGATCGGCATAGATCTCATCAACCATTCGCCCCGCATCGGTTTCCCAACCCTTTATCCATCTCTTGGTCAACTCGATGTTCGGTCTTTCCTGGGCAATTAACTTTTCGGCTGACATTGCCTCCTCCTCTCTATCTCCAAAATTTGGATTTAAAGTTTCTATGTGCGCTTATATCACCAATCACCTTGAACCAATGGTCTTAGGGGTCGGTTTCTATAATAACGTCTCCCGGGGACTTCGTCAAAATCAAAAAAGGAGGTTTTCCTTCCTGCTGTCTTCAAAATCATGGTTACTGCTATTATGCTGGATTTCGTTGGAAAATCATTAGCTTCCGGTTGCCAGTCCTATTTTTCCCCTTGACCCTTTCTTTTTCTTGTCCTATATTCTTTCTCAAAAAAGCAAACTCTGGTCAGATTTATCAAAGAAATTATTTATCGAATGGAGAAATCAAAATGGATGTTGGGGAAGCGGTCAATAAGAGAAAATCTATTCGGGCTTTTAAGTCCGATCCGGTGCCGGCGGAGACATTAAAGAAAATTATTGAAGGGGCTCTGCACGCTCCGTCAGCATCAAACAGCCAGCCGTGGGAACTGGCCATCGTCAGCGGCGCCAAGCTGGAAGAAATCAAAAAGGCCTTCATCGAAGGAGCGGGCAAGCTCGCGGTGGATATGCCCGGGGCTATCCAATATCCGGAGCCCTATGCCTCAAGGCGCGCTGCCGTCATGACCGGCGCTCTCGATTTGATGGGCGTGGCCAGGGATGACAAACAAGCGCGGGCGCAATGGAGCCTGCAGGGCGCCAAACTGTGGGGTGCGCCAAGCTGCATTTATGTGATGATTGATCGAGGATTTTTCTATATTGATGACAAAATCAATATCTGGCCGGCCTTTGATAAACTGCGCACCACAAGAGAGCCTCTGAATAAGATGGCTAAGTTTTACTAAGTTAAACCAAGGCAAGGCGCAATCGGTCTTCAAACAATCCGTGCCTATCAAACATAGGCACTTTGCCAAGGAGAGTGAACGATGGACCAAGATGAATTCAAGAAAATCATTTCCCAGGCAATCAGCCGGGAAGTCGAGGCCTTTACCTTTTACAATACTGTATCCGACAAAGCGAAGGATATGAATCTCAAGAGGCTGTTCAAAGGCCTCGCCGAAGAAGAGGCAAAACACAAGCGCACCTTAGAAGGGTTTCTTACCAAAGATCCGGGGAAGATGCATTTTTCCGTGTCACCAGACTATAAAGTTGTGGATGCGCTTCCTACGCCCCCCCTAACTCCCGACCTTAAACCGGTTGATGGCTTGGTCATTGCCATCAAAAAGGAACTTGAAGCCATGCGGATCTATACCCAACTGGCCAATGCGAGTGGGGATGCAACGCAGAAGGACCTTTTTCTCGAGCTGGCCTCGATGGAACGTGGCCACAAGAACAAACTGGAGGATCTCTATACGAACATGGCCTTTCCGGAATCCTGGTAGCGGGCCTGCGTTTTCTTGGGGGAAGGTTGGTCGAGTTCCTGCAATTCTTATCAACTGACGGTTCTGCTCAGGGACCGGCCAGGGGTGAGGTCACATCCAGGAAGGAGGTTTTGAACGAGGTGACCACATCCACAACCGTAGGCCTTTCACCTTTTAGGGCCTCGGCCAGGGCTGCGGAGATCTGATCCGGCCCTTGCACTCGAAACCCTTGGCAACCCATGGCTTTCGCGATCTCAGCGTAATTCATATTTCCAAAATCACTGGCAATGACCCTTTCCCCCTGTCCGTGTTTTACCCAGCCCAGAGCCGAGTTATTAAAGATCACCACTCCAATGGGGATATTTTGTTCAAGGGCCGTCATTAGCCCGTTCATGGACATACCGAAACCACCGTCTCCACAGACCGCCAGGACCTGGCGGTCGGGGTAGATGAGCTTGGCCGCCATGGCCGCAGGGATGGCGTAGCCCATGGCCCCGATACCGGGCATGATCAATGTTCCGGCTCCTTTGGTCTGGAAAAGATGGGTCATGAAGAGCCGGTTCTCCCCTGCGTCACAAGCGATAAAGGCGTCATCGGCAACAGCTTTATGGATTTCGGCAATCAGCCTCTCAGGAAGGATGGGCACTTCTTCAGAGCCGTAAGCCGGGCAATTGAAAAAGTGGTGTTCCTCTCTCAATTTTTTCAGGCCCTCTTTCCTAGTGCTAATTGTCTCTACCGAAGGCCGGCCTTTTTTTCGGATGGCGGCGGTTAACTGGGACAGGACCAGGGCCGCATCACCGATAATCTGATGTTTACAGGGGAAAGACCATCCGGCGTTTTTCGGCTCGATATCGACCTGAATAAGGTCCTGTCGCTGAGGATCAATGAGCTCAGGGTTTTCCCTGGCCGTGTCTACAGGCCCGAGTCGAGTTCCAACGCAAAGAACCCAATCCGCTTGGCCGATAAAGGCATTGGCCGTGGCCTGGCCGTAGTTACCAAAGGCGCCGAGGGCCAGTTCATGGGTTTCGGGGAAAACACTTTTGCCGGAAGCCGTGGTCCCCACAGGGGCTCCCAGGATTTCAGACAGCTCCTGGAGTTCTTTATAGGCCTTGCTGAGACGAACCCCGTTCCCGGCCAGGATCACGGGATTTTTTGCTTTCAGCAGGGCTTGCGCGGCGGCCTCAATAAGGGTGGGATCTCCGGCGGGTTTGGGCGGCAGATAGAACCGGGTGGGGTACAGGCACGGGGTGCTGTTTGGGCCTACCCGGCCCTTGAAGGCCGCGCTGTGGCAGATGACCGCCACCGGACCCTGTTCCCCGCATAAAGCGTGTTTAATAGCCAGTTGGACATTCTGAACGGCCTGCACCGGCTCCTGGGGCACCATGGTCAACTTGGTTACCCCGCTAAAACTTTGTTTTGCATCCCAGGCGCCGTATTCACCCGTTCCCGACTGATAGGGGGCATGCTGCGAAAAAGGTGCTTGATCGGAAAGATCAGTCAATATCAGCATCGGCGAACTGCCGAGATGAGCCTCGACAACGCCCAGGAGCCCGTTTGAGATCATAAAGGCCCCCTGTCCGATGGCCACGCCCGGTTTTCCGGTCAGGCGGCCGTAGACCTCGGCCATGACACCGGCCAGGGATTCGTGGCGCACCAGGACCGTCCTGATGGTCGATTGATGAAAATAAAGGGCATGGAAAAACCTCCCTGTATTTCCTCCGGCTATGCCAAAGACCATATCGATCCCCATCTCCTCCAGCACCCGCATAATCGCTTCGGGAACTGACACTTCTTCCTTTAGTAACTTTTCCGTAGTCGCCATATATCCTCCATTAATGATAATTCACTACAGACACAGAATCTACAGGGTATTCATTTTTTTCTGGCAGGGGAGATTCCCGATCAGAAAAAGTGACTAACTTCAAGCATAGATCAGATTATTCTGAAACTTCTTTATGAGCCTATAAGGTACTACTTAGTTGCCTTCCTGATACAGTTTTAGCTTCCTTTTTTTCCAAATTCATAGTATTTTATCACAAAGTGACTCTCCTTGGGTCCTTTGATTTCCCCAATAAATATCCGACTACCCTTGGGGGCCACCGCTAAGTTTCGACTACTTTTAACCCATATTCGAAAAACGGATTTTGGAGTAAAACCAAATCGCCGTTATCTTTATCTCCCAGACCAGGACGGGCGAGTATGGCAACTTGTCCTAAGCTCTCCAAAATAAGAAGAAACACCATAGTATGAACGATGATGGGAAAATAACCATTCTCCTCGTGGAAGATGAAGCATTCATTGCACTGTCCGAGATGCTGACTCTTAGGGAATACGGTTACAAAGTTATCCCTGTTTTTACCGGCGAAAAGGCAATAGAAACCGTTGAAAAATCTCCTAAGATCGATCTTGTCTTGATGGACATCAATTTGGGAAAAGGAATGGACGGGATTCAAGCCGCCAGGTTAATTCTTGAAAAGCGTACGCTTCCTGTAATCTTTCTATCATCGGCTACCGATCGCCAGGTGGTGGAAAAAACCAAGGAAATAACCTCCTATGGCTATATCGTCAAGGGCTTGGAAGAGATAGTACTCATTGCATCTATAGAAATGGCATTCCGACTTTTTGAATCGCAGCTGAAGGAAAGGCAGCAAGAGAAGGCGCTGAGACAAAGTGAGGAGAAGTATAGGACTATCATCCAGGCAGCCCTGGATGGCTTCTGGCGGGTGAATAGAGAGGGACGTTTACTGGAAGTCAACGATGCCTATTGCCGGATGAGTGGCTACAGCGCCCAGGAGCTTCTGGCCATGTTTATTCCTGATTTGGAACTTAGCGATTCTACCGATGGCCTAGCCGCCCATATCCAGAAGATCATGGTGCAGGGAGAGGATCGTTTCGAGTCAAAACACATCCGCAAAGATGGAAGAATCTTTGATATCGAAGTCATCGTCCAATCCTGCCCCTCTGATGCGGGCCAGTTTGTAGTATTCCTAAGGGACATCACCGATCGTAAAAAGGCTGAGGAAGATCTCAAGACCTTGTCTCTTAAAGATGAACTGACCGGCCTCTATAACCGCCGGGGTTTTTTTACATTGGCCGAACAAGGGTTGAAGACGGCCCAACGGATGGGAATAGAGATGTTGCTCATTTTCGGAGACTTGGATAATATGAAGAGAATTAATGATACCTTCGGCCATAAAGAAGGGGACCAAGCCTTGGTGGATGCTTCACAGATACTTAGGAAAACCTTTCGGGGGTCGGATATCATCGCCCGGATTGGGGGGGATGAATTTGTCATTCTGGCTATGAACAAACTTGAGACCTCGGCCGAGAAACTTATATCCCGCTTCGAACAGGTCTTAACTGAACATCATCTCCAAACAAAACGTTCCTATCCCCTCTCACTGAGCCTGGGTATTGCTTATTTTGATCCCCAAAATCCTTGTTCCTTAGATGTCCTGCTCGCCCAAGCAGACAAATTGATGTATGAGAACAAGCTCAAAAAGGATAGATAAGATAGAATTATTAGCCCTGATGCCAATACACACTTCAAACAGCAATTGTTAATTTGCAGGGCCGTTTTCTAAAACATCTGTAGAGTTGCCAAGCGGGAAAGGTCTGTCTCTTCTTTTCCCCTTTTTTCTGTGACCGAGAAATATTTAAAAGTGAGGTACCTTATGAAAAAATGGATTATCGATCCTGAACACACCGTCGCCCATTTTACGGCCCGTCACATGATGATTACGGATGTCCACGGTCAATTCAATAAAATATCCGGTGTTATTTATTTTGATCCTGCAGAAATGGAGAACACTTCCTTGGAGATAGAAATAGATGCCACAAGTATATGGACAGGCATTGAACGGAGAGACAACCATCTCCGAAGTGCCGATTTTTTCGACGTTGAAAAATATCCCAAGATTCTTTTCAAAAGTGCAAAGGCCGAAATCGCCGGGAGCAACTTATTGAAAATTTACGGGGAGTTGACGATTCACGGTATAACTCACACCGTTATTCTTAATACCGAGTACTTCGGTCCAATCCAGTATGAGGACGAGACGGGTTCATACACTACCATCGGTTTTTCGGCGACCACCTATCTGCGTCGAGAAGATTTCGGCATGAATTGGAACAACAATTTTGGGCCAGGTAATTTTATGGTCGGAAAGCATATCGATATTACCCTGGATGGGGAAGCGGATCTCTCTCTTGAATGAACAGCACCATCCCTGCGCCTTATGAGTTCGATTTGGGTTTGGAATTTGAATTTCAGACTTGATAAGGATTTCAAAATAATCTTGAAAATATTTCTACTGGGAATTCGAAGGGAATTTTAATAAAGAAGAAGGGCGGCTAGGCCGATTAGATTATCCTGCGGCCTGTCCGCCCCTCGTTTGCGTTGCTATCCAAGCAACGTTCAAGATTTTCAACTCTTGCACTTGTGGCATACCTTCCCAGGATTTTGTTTCCAGAGCTTCTTCACTTTATCCCAGTAGGCCGCCTCCTTGGCCAGGACCTTGGGGTTCAGCTTATTGGTCATCCCGATCCACCTCCCTTCTCGCAAAGGTTTGACCTATGATACCAGTTAGTGGAGGGATGTCAAAGCCATTTTTTCGAGCGGATCACCTTTCCTGGAGAACTCCCAAAGAGGCAGGCATCAACGCAGGCCGCCTTTTTTCCCCTATTTGATGGATGTGCCTTTTCGCAAAATTTTTTCAGACATTCCCGTTTATGACCGGTAATCGCAGCCATCGTCTTCGAGTCGCAAGACCTGAATACCGGCCTGGCGAGGATTAAGCGGCCCCGGATCGTAAGAGGAGCAGGCGACCTGACAACGTTGACAACCGCGGCAGTTTTCGGAATTGATCCTGATGGAATCTGCATAACTCATGTCGGTCTCCTCACTTGTAATTCATAGTGTTTTTCAACAAAAAAAATCCCCAAAACTGACCTTGTCGGCTTGGAGATTTACCTTCTCTCCAAGTCTTTAGTCGGGCATTGGCAGGTCTTCTGACTGATGGATCATCCTAATCCCCGCGCTTTCCCAGATCGTTTCGTTTCATTAAGCCTATGACCCGGTGACAATCTTTGCGGGTTTCGTCCCCATACACAGCGGCGGGTCCGTGCCGTAATCTCACCGGCTTCCCTTTTGGGCTCGAAAGAGCCACCAAACGTCCATGAATTAGTTCGTAATCCACTTTTACCGCACCCGGTCTATTCCTGTCAATAAAAAGGGGACACCCAATCAGTTCTTGGTGGAATTGCCGGGAGAAATAAGGCTTTTAAGCCACGCGGGGAAGAGAGAATTTATGGAATCTTCACGACAGGTATAAGAGGAAACCTGTAGACCGGCAAGGGTAGAACAGATAGAATTTTCCCTGAAGTCAGTTAAAGAAGAAAGGATGATATCCTTTCTGAAATGTTGCTAAGTGAATTGGAATAGGCCGCTTTGTTATAAAGTTATAACAGCATGTTTGGATTGGAAAATGGAATATTTTCCTCGCCAAAAGCCGATTATTTTAGTTTCCTTTTTATCAATCTGCTTTTTAGTAGGCATCGTTTTTTCAAGCTACTATATAATGAGCGAGCTTGATATGTTTTCTCCTAATCTCTCCTTTGAGGACCAAGACCCGGGTACTCTGACTACCGTTGAGAAAGTCAATCTATCCTTTTCTTATTTAGAGCCCCCCTTATTGCCTATCTGTAATTCATTCCTTCAGGCCACTCTTGTTTTACAAATCTCCCTCGACAGCTCAATAAACTGCCCTAATCCCTTTGCGGAGGCTTTTTTTTGACCACTCAAGAAAGGAAAGAACCATGAGTGCATACGCAATCTTCGATGTCGAAATCCGCGACCTTGCACGTTACCAGGAGTTCATGAAAGCTGTGAAGCCCGCGCTCGAAGCGGCTGGAGGAAAGTATCTTGCACGAGGCGGAGCGCATAAGGTTTATGAAGGGGACTGGCAGCCAAGGCGAATCGTGCTTCTTGAGTTTCCGTCCATGGCAGCAATGGAAGAGTTCTACAATGGATCCGTATACCGCGAACTCAAAAGCATGAGAGAGGAGTGCAGTTCTGCTCGGCTCGTATGTGTTGAAGGCATTTAGCCAAAATATCACGCCAATCGCAACGGTGATGCCTAACCCCAACCTATTTGGAGCGGGAAATGAAGTGGGAGTTTCGGCAACATCCAATATAAATCCTCCATAGGGGATCAAGCCCTTGTGGAGGCTTGTTTTTCACCTTGTCCCTTTTTTACTCACTTGACTCCTCTTTCCTCCTAATCTATATTCCTAATTGATGAAATGTGGGTCTAAGGACAGGAGAGGGCAGGCATGCTGAAAATCGGACACCGGGGCGCCATGGGCTATGCCCCTGAAAACACTCTGGGCTCCTTGGCCAAGGCCCTGGAACTTGGTGTGGATGGGATTGAGTTGGAAAAAATCTTAGTTTCCGATTTTGACGGGACCATGACCTCTCTTGACTTTTACCAAGTGGCCCTCGAATATCTCCCGGTATCGGCCGCTTCTATTTGGGAAGCGCATATGAGGGAAGAGATGGGTCTTTTTGATGCCCTGGCGGGAATATTTGCCCGGCTGCATTGCTCGGAAGCGCAGATGGAGGTCCTGTTGAAAAAGGTAGGATTAGACCTGGGGATAAAAAAGGCCTGCAACCGTCTGCTCGACCATGGATGGCGGCTGGTCATCGCCTCGGCCGGGTGTGCCTGGTATATTGATAAGCTTCTCACCCCCCTCAACATTGAGGCCGAGATTCACGCCAACCCCGGCCATTTCAGCGAAGCGGAGGGGCTGATCATGGAGCTCCCCATCGCCTCCCGTTATTGCAGCCGGGAAACCGGTATCGATAAAACCCGTTTGGTTCATGCGGTCCATGGCCGTAGTGTTGTGGCCTTTGCCGGTGACGGTCCGCCGGACTTAGGTCCGGCGCTTCTGGTTCCTCCGTCGCTGCGCTTTGCCAAAGGAAAGCTGGCCGAAGAACTGAAGGAAAGAGGGGAGGGCTTTAAACGGTTCCGATCCTGGAGTGAGGTGGTCGATAATCTTCTTGACGGCAGTACGGAATATCGACAATAATCCCCCCTTCTATTTTTTCATACCAAGTTCGATTAAAAAGCGGTCAAATTCAGGCGTCCAGATGGGAATAGCGTTTTTGGAAACAAAGAGGAAATGACCGTCATACCCAAAAGGTGGCTGTATCACCAGCCGACCTTTGGCCCCGGCTTCCTCGAAGGCCGCAAACATCTCCCTGACGACTCTTGGCCCAAAAAAAAGGTCATTTTCAGCATAGTGCCAGAGAACCGGAACTTTTATCGTCTTGGCAAATTTTCTTATTGTTTCGACCAGTCGCTCCGGGGCGCAGGGGATTCCGGGGTGGGTCTCAGGGCTTCCGCCATTTCCTCCGGCAAAATTGACCACGCCGATAATACCGGGAGGATTCAGGCTGGCGGCGGCCAAAGAGCCAAGGCCTCCGGCTGATTGGCCGACCAAAAGAATTTGGTCGGGTCGTACGAAAGAAAGTTTAGAAGCAAAGGTTAAAGTCGCCAGGATATCCCTGGCCGTTTCCATAGCGGCTTCATAGTAGAGAGGGGTATCGCATGGGCCGAAATCTTCAGCCCAGGGTCCCCCGGAGCTTCCGTGACCCCGCCGGATGGGGACAATAACGGCAAAGCCGCGTTTTAGAAATTCACGGATTTGGGGAATAACCCGGAACCGGCCGATGTCATGAAGGAAAACGGAGTCTCTCCTGGTCCCATGGCTTAAGACGATGAGGGGAAAGGGGCCGTTGCCCGGAGGATGAAAGGTGGTAGCCGTTAATAGTATCTCTTTCTTCCCCAAGCTGCCGTCCAGGAACAGGGGAACCCGGACAACTTCCTCGTTGAGATCAGCCAGAATTTCTTCATCCTGTGCCAGAACCGACCACGGGAAAAGGAGAAGGAAAAATACGATCAGGTATCTGAATTGTTTATTATCCATTTCCTTTTTCCCTTTCTTGAGCATTGATTGGCTCATTGGTTGGGGATTTTTTTGTTTTATGACCGCGCCTCTCCTTTTGGCGGCGTTTCAATCTTCAAAACCAAATTATTTTTTCTGGATGAATTTCTGAGCCTCGGCGCTAAAGGATTGGCCGCTGCCGGCACCTAAGCAGATATCGGTTTCCAGGCGTAACCCCCAGTCCAAGGGGGTGGACATCGACATATTAACCGCTCGTTTGGCACCGGCGACATGGCGCGGATTCAGTTTGGCCATTTCTTCAGCCAGTTTCCTGGCCTCGGACATCAATTGGTCTTTGGGATAGACATGGCTGACCAGATTGATCCGGAGGGCTTCCTGGGCATTGATGCGGCGGCCGGTAATAATCAGCTCTTTGGCATAAGCCGGGCCCACAATCCGGGGCAAACGTTGAGTGGAGCCGAGATCGGGGATGACGCCGAGGGGCATCTCGGGCAAAGCGAACACGGCCTGTTCGACGCAAAGGCGGATGTCACAACAGAGACTCAGTTCAAAGGCCGCGCCGAGGCAATAGCCGTTGATGGCCGCAATCACCGGAACCGCCAGTTCTTCATACATGGTGAAAATGGACTTTAGCCCGTAAAGACGGTCAAAGCCGTCCCGGTACGCCCCCAGCAAGGCCGATCCGGATCCACCTCCGGCGATCATTTTCAGATCCATACCGGCACTGAAGGCCCGCTCGCCGGCGCCGGTCATGATGACCACGCGAATCTCAGGCGTCTCCTTGATTCTCTGGGCCGCAGCCATCAGGGCACGGTAAGAATCCTGATTGAAGGCGTTCATCGCTTCCGGCCTGTTCAAGGTAACCGTGGCGATGGTTTCATCGATGGTCAGCAATACTGTTTGATTGTCCGTCATAACTCTCTTCCTTTCTTTATAACATTATTGATTTAGTATGATAGCAATCGAGCGTTCAAGAGTCAATCGACCAGACGACGAATTTTTTTCCTATTTTCCCTTGACTCCTATTTCTTTCTCATCTTATACTCCCCCACATATTAAAGCAAGCCTGTAACGGGAAAGGTTTGAAAATTTGAATAGAAGGTCCAGGCCCTTTGTTTTTAAGGCCAGGCTTGATTTTTGGAGGTCGAAGATTTTATGAAAAAAGCAAGATTAAGTGAAACCGGGTCTGCCCGCGAAACCCAACGACCGGAAAATCCCGTGAAAGGGATCTGGATGCTCCCCGGTTTTGGAAACACGGGAGTGGTCGAAACCTCCCAAGGGCTGGCCCTGGTAGATGTCCCCGGGTACCACTGGGTCGGGCGAATGATGGAGATGCTCAGAGAAAATTTTAAAACCCCGGTGCACACGATCTTTCTCACCCATGGTCACCTGGATCATGCCTTAACCCTGGACCGGGTTTTTGAAGAAAACGAAAAAAAAGGTTGTACGGGACCTCGGGTGATCGCTCACAGGAATCTGGTTAAACGATTCAATCGCTATCGAATGCTCGCCGGCTATCACGACCATATCAACCGGATTCAATTCGCCGTTCCTGAAGGGGTCTCGGCTTTTCCTCTTCCCCAACGGTATCCCGATATCACCTTTGATCAAAGCCTCAGCCTTTCCATCGGCGGGCTGGATTTTCATGCCTTTCATGAACTGGGGGAGACCGACGACGCCCTGTGGGTCTGGGTCCCTGAAAAAAAAGCGGTTTTCGCCGGGGATATGGTCATCATGGGCATGCCCAATGTAGGCAATCCTTTCAAGGTTCAACGATATACCCTGGAATGGGCTGAAGGACTTGAGGCCATCGTGGCCAGGGAGCCGGAGATCCTTATCCCCGGTCATAGTCCTATCATTCTAGGAAAAGAAAAGATTCGAAAACAATTGCTCACCGTATCCCGGGCCCTTCGATACCTCCATGATCAGGTGGTCAAGCGCCTTAATGCCGGTATGTGGTATGAGGACATCCTTCATGAAGTGGATTTGCCCGAGGATTTAAAATCTTCAGAGCATCTGGCGCCTGTGTATGGATGTCCGAAATTTGTGGTTCACGGCATTCTCCGCCAGTACACCGGCTGGTATGACGGTAACCCCTCAAACCTTTTCCCTCCTAAAAAGGCCGAGATCCAAAAAGAGATTGCCTCTTTGATTGGAAAAGGGAAAGTGATAAAAAAAGCCCTTGATCTCAAAGAAAAAGGGAGGACGGCCATGGCCCTTCAATTCGTGGATATAGCTTTGTCCGCCGATCCGGACCCGGAGGAAGAGAAAAAGTTACACCATCTGAAGGGTGAGCTGCTTGGCATCATGGGGGATAACGAACCCAGCTACATTGCCCGGAATATTTTTTACAACGGGCACAATCAGGAGATGAAATTAGCCGGGGTGAAGGATTGAAGAAAAAAGGGAGTTGGATGTAGGAACAGGAGGACCGCCAATTGAAAATCGTGGTTTTAATCAAGCAGGTTCCAGCCACCGATAAGGTCAAGATGGATGAGGAGACCGGAACGATGATCCGGGAGGGCATAGAATCCGAAATCAATCCACTGGACTTATACGCGATCGAAGAAGCCGTCAGGATCAAAGAGAGGGTGGGAACCGGGGTTGAGATCAGTGTGATCTCCATGGGACCCAAGAAAGCCGAGGAAGCTATCCGAAGCGCCATTGCCCTTGGGTGTGACCAAGGATACCTCCTTTCAGACCGCAAATTTGCCGGTTCCGACACTTGGGTTACGGCCTACACCCTTTCCCAGGGGATAATAAAGATCATCGGTTCATTCGACCTGATCCTCTGCGGAGAGAGAGCAACCGATGGAGAGACCGGACAGGTCGGGCCGGAAGTAGGGGCCTATTTGGATCTTCCGGTTCTCACCTATGTCAGCAAGATCGAGGAAATCGGCCAAGAAAAAATTGTTGCCCATCGCGCTATCGAAGGGGGCCACGAACGGGTCGAGGCACCCCTGCCGGTGCTGATCAGTGTGGTCAAAGAAATTAATACGCCCCGGATGCCCAATTTCAGCGGAAAGATGAAGGCCAAGAAGGTTGAAATCCCCCTGGTAACAGCGGATGATATCGGGGCCGACGAATCAAGACTGGGGCTTAAAGGGTCGCCTACCAGGGTGGTCAAGATCTTTCATCCCCAGGTGGCCCGAAAGGGAAAGATTGTTTCCGCAGCCGGTGATCCGGATGGAGCGGTGAATGGTCTGGTGGGTTTTCTGGCCGAGAAAGCGATTATATAAATCAAGGTTCAAGGTCTGAGGTGTAAGGGTTCAAGGTTTTTCCATAAGCCAAAAACCATACACCCTTATACCTTGCACCTTGTACCTTATACCTACTTATACCCTGGACCGTACACTTAAAAATATTTTGTAAAAGGAAACTAAATGGAAGAACGAGATTATAGTCAATATAAAGGGGTATGGGTGTTGGGGGAAGTGAGAGATCGACAAATTCACCCCGTATCCTATGAACTTCTGGCCTGGGGAAGAGGACTGGCAGATAAACTCTCGGTGGATCTTTCCATTGTCATCATCGGGAGCGCTATTAAGGACCAGGTCGGAGAACTCATAGCCAGAGGCGTGGATAAGGTTTATGTGATTGATCATCCGGCCCTGGAACACTTCAGGGTTGACCCTTTTGCGGCGGTTCTCACGGCCCTGGTCAAGGAATACAAACCGGAGATTTTGATCGCCTCGGCCACAACCATGGGGCGGACTATTATGCCCATTTTGGCCGTGAAGCTGGACGCCGGTCTCACGGCCGACTGCACCGGGTTGGATATTGATTTGGGGGAAAAACTCCTTATTCAAACCCGCCCGGCCGTGGGAGGAAATATTATGGCCACCATCAAGACCCCGGTTTTACGGCCTCAAATGTCAACCGTTCGCCCCAAGTCCAAGAGGGCCCTCCCCAGCGACCCTTCAAGAAAGGGAGAAGTCATCATCAAACAGTTCAGCGAGGAGATTCTAAGTTCGAGGGTCAAAAGGCTGAATTTTATAAAAGAGGAAGCTATCGGGGCGCCCATTCAGGACGCCGAGCATATCGTGGCCTTCGGCAAGGGTCTGAAAGACGGCAAGCATGTGGAACTGATGGCCGAACTGGCTGAAATTTTCAAGGGAACCTTGGGGGCCTCGAGGAGTGCCACCGATCTCGGTTGGATTTCATATTCCCATCAGGTCGGTCTCAGCGGGAAGACGGTCTGTCCCAGGCTCTATATTGCTGTCGGAATTTCAGGGGCGGTCCAACATCTGGCCGGTATGTCCTCAGCCGAGACTATCGTGGCTATCAATGCCGATCCGGAGGCGAATATTTTCGGAGTTGCGGATTACGGAATCGTGGGAGACCTTTTTGAGGTAGTTCCTCTCTTGATAACAAAATTAAAGGAAAAAGCCAAGGAGGCGTAAAAAAACAATGGAGCGTCAATATGGGAAGGTCACGATTGAGATCATCGATGAGTTGAAAAAGATCGTCGGGGAGAAGAATACCATTTTTGATGATAAGGCCAAGCTGAAAGAATATGGAATGGATACCTTATCCCTGATCACCGGGGTGGTTGCCGAACCGGAGGTGGCGGTGAGACCCGAATCCACGATGGAGGTGGCGGCCGTTATGAAACTGGCTGCCAAATACAATATTCCGGTGACTGCCAGAGGGGCGGGGACCGGCCTGGCCGGGTCGGCCATCCCCGTCAGCAACGGGATTGTTCTTTCTTTAGAAAAAATGAACAAGATATTGGAGATCGATACGGTGGACCGGGTGGCGGTCGTCGAAGCCGGGGTCATCACCAAAGATCTCTGCCGGAAGGTGGAGGAACACGGGCTTATGTACGCCGGATATCCCATGAGTACCGAGAGCAGTTTCATCGGCGGGAATGTGGCCACTAACGCCGGGGGGGCAAAGGTCATCAAGTACGGAAATACCCGGAAACATATTCTTGGATTGGAAGTGGTGCTGGCCTCCGGAGAAGTCCTCCAGCTTGGAGGTCGTTTCCGAAAGAGCACCTGGGGTTATGATCTTATGGAGACCATCATCGGGTCGGAGGGAACCCTGGCCATCGTCACCAAGGTTATCGTCAATTTAATACCCGGTGGGGGTAAGACCCTGGATCTTATCGTGCCTTTTCCGGATACGGAAACTGCGGTCATCTCCGTGTCCAAAATGATCGTCGAAGGCAACATTTTCCCGGTGGCGGTCGAATTCATGGACCGAATGTCCCTGACCCTATCGGCCAAACATCACGAGATCACCCTCCCCTTCACCGATAGGGACGACGTGGGGGCTTTTCTCATTATCCAGCTTCATGGAAAATCGCAGGAAGAACTGGATGAGATTTATGAAAAAGCCGGTGAATTGTGTTTGGGAAATGGGGCCCTGGATGTCTTTGCCGCCGAGAGCCGGCGCGACTCGGAAAATATCTGGAAGGTCAGGGAAGAATACAGCCCAGGGTTTAGATTCCTTGAAAAAATGTTCTACGGGAACCCGGGGGATGTGATCGTCCCCTTTTCCAAGGTTCCGGAGATGATGAAGGAACTGAAGCGGCTGGAGAAAAAATACAACACAACGATTTTCACCGTGGGACACATAGCCGATGGAAATCTTCACACCCATTTTTATAAACCTGATGAAGTTCCTTCTGAAAATTGGACTGAATACGCCAAAAAGATCTATGACGATCTGACCGATTGCGCTTTGAAATTAGGGGGGGTAGGCAGCGGAGAACATGGGATAGGGCTGTTGAAAAAAGCGATCTTTCTCAGGACCAAGTCACCCGCGGAGATTGAAGTCATGCGCGGGATCAAGAAGGCCTTCGACCCCAATTATCTTTTGAACCCCGGCAAGATCATTTAAAACCTATTACCAGGTCCAGATTTCGGAGGACAATCTGCCCGTTGCTCGTTGCTCGATGCTCGGAAAAACGAGTAACCAGCAACGAGTAACGAGTAACAGAGAGCCTTAATTAGGCGCTGGGAATATTGAAAGGAAAACCTTTGGAAGAGAAAAAACAGGTAATAGAAGCGGCGGAGTTGGATCTTCTTTTCAATCCCCGTTCCCTGGCCGTTATTGGTATTTCCGGCGATCCGGGTCGGGGAGGCGGATTCATCTGGTGGAAAATTCAGGCCCAGCGGTATCCCGGTAAAAAATACCCGGTAAGCCGAAGTTGTAAGGAGTTGGACGGGATTCCCTGTTACCCTTCCCTGACCGATATCGCCGAACCGATCGACCTGGTCATTGCCGCTATCCCTGCCGCAGCGGTGGAAAAATTGGTGGCCGAATGCGCCCAGAAGAAGGTTAAATTTATCGTCATTCATGCCGCCGGTTTTGCCGAGTTGGGCGAAGAAGGGAAAAGTTTACAGGAAAGGGTGGTTGGGATTGCCAGAGAACATGGAATTCGCCTGGTCGGGCCCAACTGCATGGGTATTTATTGCCCGGAAGCCCACTTGAATACGATTGTTGAACTCGAAGAATCGGACGCCCTGCCTGGCGGTGTGGCCTTCTCCGGGCAAAGCGGTTGGGCCACAGAACACTTCGTGGTCGGAGGAAATGACCGGGGACTCAGATTCAGCAAGGTTATCAGCAGCGGCAATCAGGCCGATCTCAATTTTTTCGATTTCCTGGCTTACTTCGGTGCCGATCCATCGACCAAGGTTATCTGTGCTTACATTGAAGGTCTGTCGCGGGGGAGGGAAGTCCTGGGTCTGGCCTCTCAGGTGGGTCGCAGCAAACCGGTTATTATCTGGAAATCAGGATTCAGTCAGGCCGGTAGGCGAGCCGCCCTGTCCCATTCCGGGTCCATCACCGGGACCCGGGAAATCTGGATGGGCGCAGCTAGAAGTGCCGGGATCGTTGCGGCCGAAGGATTCGAAGAACTGGCCGATTTGGCCGTGGCTTTTTCCGCCCCACCGTTTCCCAGGGGCAACAAAGTGGGGATCATGGCCGAGGCCGGAGGGGGCGGCATATCCGCTGCCGATGCTTGTGAAAAACTGGGACTGGAGGTGAGACCATTCAGTTCCCGCCTGAGGGATCGCCTGACGATTTTTTTAAAAGATTATCTTCCCCCGTTCTCCGGGACCAGCAATCCCCTGGACCTGGTCTGGCTTCCCAGGGAAACGGCTTTGACCATCTGCTCCAGGAGTATTGAGATGATGGCCGAAGAGGTGGATTCGGTCATTATGATGTCCTATATGCCTTTTGTGGTCCCCGATATTCTTACCTCATTCATTGAAACCCTGGCTGGTTTGAGAGACCGGCTCCACCTGCCTATTTACGTGGTCCCGCCCTATGCCTCCAAAGCCGGAGAGGCCATGAAGGCTTTAACCCTGGCCGGTCTGCCGGCCTTTCCCTCCTTTGAAAGGGCGGCCAGGGCCGTATCGGCTACTTGCGGTTGGCAGGCTAGAGTTTTTTCAGAGTGAATGATCCCTGCACATTGAGTTAAGGATTTCCATTTGTAATTCAAGAGAAAGAAGCTGAAAGTCTCTTCGAGGTAGAGGAAGATTTTTTTCCTTTTTTGATCATCCGATCCGGACGATCCCAAAATACATCCCCCCCAATCCATAAATACTGTCTCCAGAGTATTTATTCTTCACGACCATTCTTATAGGGTTATAAACAATTATATACAAGAAGATTCATTTTCCCCGATCATCAAAAGTTGAAACCCTGAGTATCTGATCTCAAAACAAAGGATTCGAGAGGATTTCCGGGCAGAAATTTTCCGAAGCCAAAGGGGGAGGTATGATTTCGTTCAACGTTAACGGGAAAAATTATAGGATCGAGGCAGCCGAAGAAACCCCACTTCTGTGGGTGATCCGCGACCATCTCGGATTGACCGGTACAAAATTCGGGTGCGGCATTTCCCAATGCGGTGCTTGTACCGTGCAGGTCGACGGAGAGGCCGTCCGTTCCTGCGTCACACCCGTTTCCGCCGTTGTGGGAAAAAAAGTCATCACTATCGAAGGACTTTCCCTTGACGGCCGGCATCCGGTGCAGCAAGCCTGGATCGCCGACGAAGTACCTCAGTGCGGCTATTGCCATTCAGGACAGATCATGTCCGCCGCCGCACTCCTGGCTAAGATTCCCAAACCCACCGATGCCGATATTGATCAGGCCATGTCTGGAAATCTCTGTCGCTGCGGAACCTATCAGCGTATCCGCCGGGCTATCCATCGTGCTGCCGGAATGATGGACAGAGGTGGAATTCAGAGGCCGTCGATAGTCGAATCTTCCGAGGTGGCCCTTAACGCATTTGTACGGGTCGGGAAAGAGGGCGGCATAACTATCTTGGTCAACAAATCAGAAATGGGACAAGGGGTTTACACGGCCTTGCCCATGCTTGTGGCCGAAGAACTGGAATGCGACTGGGCCGAGGTGCGCGTGGAATCGGCTCCCGTCGATCCTGTATATAACCATACGAACATTGGTTTTCAGATGACCGGGGGCAGTTCCAGTGTTTACAGCGAATGGGACCGTTTGCGAAAGGTCGGTGCGAGTGCCCGGGAAATGTTGATAGCCGCTGCGGCCGAGATCTGGAAGATTGAAAAAAGCCGCTGTCGGGCCGAAAATGGATTCGTGATTCAACCCGGCGGGAAAAAGCTGACCTATGGGCAGTTAGCGGAAAAAGCCGCCGCAATGCCGGTGCCCAAAGAGGTTCGGCTCAAAGATCCCTCGACCTTTAAATTGATCGGACGACCGATCAAACGCCTGGATACGCCGGCCAAGACCAACGGCACGGCCCTTTTCGGCATGGATGTTAAGATTCCAAACATGCTCACGGCCCTGATCAGCCGTCCCCCGGTTTTCGGAGGCAAGGTAAAGGAGTTCGATCCTGAAAAGGCTAAAGCCGTGGCCGGGGTTAAAGAAGTGGTGAACATCGAAGCCGGGGTAGCCGTGGCGGCCGTTGATTTTCGGTCGGCTACTCTCGGAAGAAAGGCGCTGAAGATCACCTGGGATGAAGGCTCCCTGGCTGATCTTTCGACAGCCGGAATGCGGGAGAAATATGCAAACCTGGCCAAAACCCCCGGGGTTGTTGCCCAAAAAGAAGGGGACCCGGAAAAAGTTATGGCGGCAGCGGCCAGACAGATCCGGGCTGAATATGAAGTCCCTTTTCTGGCCCATGCCCCCATGGAGCCGTTGAACTGTTGTGTCGATTTACGTCCCCACAGTCTGGAAATTTGGACAGGCACACAATTTCAGACGGTCGATCGCGATGCTGCGGCCCGGGTGGCCGGACTCAAACCGGAAGAGGTCAAAATTCATACCACTTTCCTGGGCGGGGGTTTCGGACGCAGGGCAAATCCCAACTCGGATTTTGTGGTCGAGGCCGTGCAGGTCGCCATGGCAATTAAAAAACCAGTCAAGGTGATTTGGACCCGCGAAGATGATATCAGAGGGGGCTATTACCGGCCCATGTGGTTCGACCGGATTGCCGCCGGTCTTGATTTAAGTGGAAATTTGACGGCCTGGGAGCATACCATAGTCGGACAATCGATCCTGAAAGGGTCCCCCTTCGCCCCGATGATGATCAAAAAGGGAATTGATCCCACCTCGGTGGAAGGGGCGGAAGATATCCCTTATGAGATCCCTAATATCGTTGTCAGGCTGCATAGTCCTGACATCGGCGTGCCGGTTCAATGGTGGCGTTCGGTCGGCCATTCCCACACTGCCTTTGTGGTGGAGAGTTTTTTGGATGAGATCGCCCACAGTCTGGGGAAAGATCCCTATGAATTTCGCCGACGTCTCCTGGCCCGGCACCCGCGTCATCTTGGCGTACTCGACCTGGCCGCCGAAAAGGCTGGCTGGGGGACAGCACCCGAAGCCGGCCGGGGGCGGGGAATAGCCCTGCACATGTCTTTTGGAAGCTTTATCGCCCAGGTGGCTGAAGTTTCCGTCACTCCGGCGGGTCAGGTGCGGGTTCATAAGGTTGTTTGCGCCGTGGACTGCGGCCGGGTGGTGAACCCTGACACCATCAAGGCCCAGATGGAGGGAGGGATTGTCTTCGGTCTTTCCGCCGCCCTCCATGGTGCTATTACTTTTAAGAACGGCAGGGTGGAACAGAGTAATTTCCACAACTATCGACTTCTGACCATGGAGGAGATGCCGGAGGTCGAGGTCCACATCGTCCCCAGCAGTGAAGACCTGGGTGGTGTGGGGGAACCGGGGGTGCCCCCTATCGCTCCCGCCGTGGGTAATGCCGTTTTTGCTATCACCGGCATCCGTATTCGACGACTACCCATCAACCCGGAGGATTTAAAAAAAGCATAGCGGACCTTCACGCGGATAGGTGAAGGGGTTCCTCAGACTCCAGGAATCTCCGGGAAGGAGGGACAATGATTCGAGGCAAATTCCCAAGGATGGGTGTCAGCCGGGATGCCCTGCCCTGAGAAAGGGGGAGGCGTCCTTCAAAAATGTCTGGCCCTGAAAGAGATAAGCCTGTCACCGTTATCCCCGAAGGCCTTTAGACAAGCCCGATTAAACCGCAGGAAAATTTATCCTTATAGCCCATTCTTTAATCCTTTTCTGCTGATTCGTCTCCCAACCAAAGAATAAGCTGCCATTTTTTTAATTTGTAATCTTAGTGGTGATGTTATAATCTTGGCTCATGAAAAAATGATAGATATTACAATTTATTTTCTTTCATCATTTCTGTAATTTCTCAGGTGAGGAGGTTTAAGGGCAAAAAACAAGGTTGTAAAATAAACGATTAAAGGAGAAAAAATAATGGGACTTTTAGATGGTAAAGTGGCGATCATCACCGGCTCCGGCCGGGGAGTAGGCAGGGGTGAAGCCTTGGCGATGGCCAAAGAAGGGGCTAAAGTCGTGATCAATGATCTTGGAGGCTCCCTGGATGGCAGGGGTGAACGGTCCATGGTAGCTGATCAGGTGGTAAATGAAATCACGGCCATGGGTGGTCAGGCCGTTTCCGATTACTCGGATGTGGGGACATTGGAAGGGGTGGACAACATGATCTGGAAGGCCCTCAGCAAATTCGGCCGTTTGGATATCATGGTCCACAACGCCGGGGTCCTGCGAGACAAAATGCTTCTGAATATGGAGGAAGACGACTGGGACTTTGTCCAGAAGGTTCATTCAAAAGGTTCCTTTCTTTGTACCCGGGCGGCAGGGCGTGTCATGAGGACCCAAGGGCAGGGAGGGGTCATCATGAATACCACCTCCATGTCCGGCCTCATGGGGAATTTCGGCCAGGCCAATTATAGTTTTGCCAAGGCGGGGATGTATGGGTTTACCAAAACCGCTGCCGCAGAACTGGGGCGCTACGGCATACGGGTCCACGCCATCTGCCCCAACGCCTACACCCGCATGACGGCCAATCTCCCCGCCCTGAAAGGGATCACCGAGGAAATGCTCGATCCGGGTACCATGGCCCCATTAGTGGTCTTTTTGGCCTCCGACCTGGCTAAGAAGCTTAATGGCCGTGTCCTTTTGGCCCATGGAGGAACTATCGGGGTCAAGGTGGCCGAGTTCAAGATGAGTATGGCCAAGGGCTTCAATAAAAAAGACGGGATCCCTACCCCTCTGGAAATTTCCGACCACATCGATCAGGTGCTGATCCCGGACCCGGATCTGGAGATGATGGCCGCCTTAAAGTTTGACTAGCCAACAATTCTCTTCGGCCTCCTTCGGGGGGGCAGGGCCATTAGACTGCTAATATTTAGCAGGGGGTAAGACAAAGAGACCATTAAACGTGGGACACCGGTCTTGTTATCGGGTTGGATATAAAACATGACCGGTGTCCCCATTTTTCATACCGTTTCAAACCACATCGGTTTTTTTGCATAGGGATGGCCGCTGTAATTGACCGTGATTTCCTCTCCTGTCCGGATATCCCGCAGGGCGAAGAATTCGACCATCTGTTCTTCAAGACTTTTCCGGTAAAAGGCGTTGGGTTCATAGGAGTGGTTAATAAGGGAACCTATTCCCAAATGGAACCTCGGGTAAAGTCCTGTCTGGCAAACACGCAACGCCCTTTTCCAGGGAGAAGGCGTATTTCAAAGAGGGTTTCAGAGGGTCTTGTTAAGGATGTTAAGGCCAAGATTCACTTGAGGGACAGGATTGAGTCCGATCCTCCAACGGGGAGGGACCCTAAGTATTTTTTGTGTTTTGTTGTGTCCGTTGCACACGAACAGGAAGGTTAGCAGCTCTGATAGAGAAGGCCAAATTAAACTTCCAGATACTTGGCCCGAGCCTCCGGGTTGGCTTTTAATTCATCTACCGTACCGGTAAAACCGACATGGGCCTTGCCCATCAAATAGAGCCGGTGGGCCAAAGACATGGCTACCTTTAGGTTATGCTCCACCAGAAGAATGGACACACCGGCCTTGTTGATTTCGGCCAAAACATCGCGCACCTCTTTGACCATAAGCGGTGACAGACCTTCTGTGGGCTCATCCACCAGCAGGAGGTCGGGATTACCCATCAACGAGCGACCAATGGTCAGCATCTGCTGTTCCCCTCCGGAGAGAATTCCCCCTTTCTGCTGGGCCCTTTTTTCAAGCGTAGGGAAATGCTGGAAGATCCTTTCCACTGTCCAGGTATTGGGATCATCAGGGTTCTTTATTTTTCCCCCCTTGATTCCCATAAACAGGTTTTCACGCACGGTGAGATTGGGGAAGATGCGCCTTTCCTCGGGAACGTATCCGATACCAAACCTGGCTACCCTATAAGACGGATAACCGCAAATATTTTTTCCTTTAAAGACCACCGATCCCGATTTCGCCCTGACCACACCCATGATACTTTTTAAAGTGGTGCTCTTCCCCATACCGTTGCGACCTAAAAGGGCAACTAATTCCCCTTGTTCAACGTTTATGGAGATTCCCTGCAACACATGACTCGTGCCGTAGTAGGTATTCAAGTCCTGAACTTCCAATAACATGGTGGCTTACCTCGTATCTCTAACTTGAAAAAAGGGTTCCAGGTTTCAAGGGTTCGAGGGTTCAAGGGACTTTACTACAATGCGTTTCACTTGAACCCTCCGCTCCGCGGTCCCTGACCCCTTGAATCCTGATTAATTCTCAATATTCCAATTCTCCCAAATAGGCATCCTTAACCTCTTGGTTGTCGCGGATTTCAGTTGGTGGTCCCGAGGCCAGAATTCGTCCATAGTGAAGGACCGTGATACGGTCGGCCAAAGAGAAGACCACATCCATATCATGCTCGATGATGACCACGGTCTTGCCTTCGGTGAGTCTTCTGATCAATTCTACTGCCGTGTGTGTTTCGTCTCGGGACATGCCGGCCGTAGGTTCGTCCAGCATGATCAGATCGGGGTCAGTGGCCAAGGCCATGCTTATT
Source organism: uncultured delta proteobacterium (assembly GCA_963790475.1). Taxonomy (GTDB): domain Bacteria; phylum Desulfobacterota; class RBG-13-43-22; order RBG-13-43-22; family RBG-13-43-22; genus RBG-13-43-22. The sequence continues at coordinate 551,826 of CAWBOS010000010.1, forward strand.
TCCAGGGCACGATGTTTCCCGTAGGATAGTAATCCGGCGGGGATATCACGCTCACGGGTGAGATTGATTCGTTTCAAAACTTCGTCGGTCTCTTGGGTAACGTTCTGCATTTTGTCTAATTTGCGGAGCATTTGGAAACGGATTCCTCTCTTGGAGAGGATGGCTTGTCGAATGTTCTGAAAAGCCGTCAATTTGGCAAAGGTAGTGGTGATCTGAAAGGAACGTCCCATGCCGAGGCGGGATAGTTGGTGCGGCTCAGACTGGGTGACCGCTTTCCCTTTAAATAATACCTGCCCTTGTGTGGCGTGGTATCTACCGGTGATCACATTGAAGAGAGTGGTTTTCCCGGCGCCATTGGGCCCAATGAGGGCCAGTCGCTCTCCTTCTTTAACTTCCAGGTTGATATCAAATAGAACTTCCAACTTTTTAAAGGCGTGATAAAGTCCCTTGGTCTCAAGAATGTTCATGAAACCTTCTCCTTTTGAAACCATTTTTGCTTGACCGTTTTGAAAAGGCCGATCAGACCCTGGGGGGCAAATAAAACCACCAGGATAAAAATTGCGCCGTTTACCAGTCCGATTCGCTCAGTAAAGCGGATGGCTAAAGTTTCCAATATATGAAGGACCCCCGAACCGATGATCGGTCCGACGAAGCTTCCGACACCACCGATGTAGGCCATCATGATGGGGGCAAAGGAGGTCCCGATGTCCAAGACCCCGATCGTGGAGACCAGTTTTTGGAGAAGCCCGTTAACCGAACCGGCAATTCCGGCGAAGACACCGCTGACGATCAGGTTGATGGCCTTGGTATGATTTAGATTGAAGCCCAGGTAATCCATGCGCAGGGCATTATCCCGAATCCCGACGATCAGGCTGCCGAAGGGGGTCTTGGTGTAAAACCACAAGATTAAGAGACAGATGGCAACCACTACCATGGCAAAATAATAGTAATTGATCTGGTTGGTCATATCGATGGACACGATTCCCGGAATATTCAAAGGCGGAATGGTAAATCCGCTGATGCCATCCTCCCCGCCGGTTACCTCCCTGAATTTCAAGGCCAGGACAAAGATGAGTTGCCCGAAGGCCATGGTCAACATGGCAAAGGCTGTCCCGCTGACCCTGACCAGCAGCGGACTTAAAATCACGGCCAAGAGGCCGGAGGCCAGCCCGCCGAGCAATATGGCCGGCAATAAAGGTAATCCCGGGATGCGTGTCAAGGCAATGGCCGTGGCATAGGCGCCGGTGCCGAAGAACATGGCGTGACCGAAACTGAGGACCCCCATATAGCCCAGCAGCAGATTAACTGTTACGGCATAGAGAGAAAAGATGGCAAAGGCCAAAAATAGGTTGGTATAATAGATGTTGAAAAGGCGCGGAAAGGCGGCGACGATGATAAAGACCAAACCCCAGAGAATCCAATTAGACCACTTCTTACTCATTCTCTTTCTCCAAATAAACCCATGGGTTTAAAGGCCAGCACCAGGGCCATAAAGGTAAACATCAGGACCGGCGCCAGCCGGGGAATAAACTGAATACCGTAAGCATTTAATTCCCCCAGAAAGAGGGCCACGATAAAGGCGCCACCCAGGCTCCCGAATCCTCCGACTACTACCACTACAAAGGCATCCATCCCTAACAGATCGGCCATTCCGGGAAAGACGGTCAGAAGCGGTCCGGCCACCGCCCCGGCTATACCGGCCAGCCAGATACCGATGCCGAAAACCGCCATAAAGACCAGAGGGGTATTAATCCCTAAGGCGCTGACCATTTCCGGGTCGGAAACAGCCGCCCGGACGATCATGCCCAACCTGGTCTTGAAGAGAATAAAGGCCATAAAAGCCAATACCAATAAAGATATTCCGATAATAAAAAGGCGGTAGACCGGGTAGATCAGACCGGATAGATGCAACAGCCCGTTCAGGCTGGTACTGGTATGGAGACAACCAGACTCTCCGTGCCCCAGAAGAACTTGACGATTTCAAGGATGAGGGTCATGAGCCCCACAGTTAAGAGGAGTTCGGCCAGATGTCCCTGTTTATGGACCGGACGCAAGAGAAAACGCTCAGCCACAACCCCGCAGAATCCGGCAGCCACTGGGGCAATCAACAGTGACAGCCAAAAATTTCCGGTAAGTTGCGTAACCGTGAAACAGAAATAGGCGGACAACATGGCAAAAGAGGCGTGGGCGATGTTCAGAATTCCCATCATACCGAATATCAAGGTAAGACCGGATGCAATCAGGAACAGCAACATGCCGTAGGCCAAACCGTGGATGGCCTGGGCGATATACAAAACAGTCGTCGGACTCATCTATTATCCTCCTGCCGATGAATCTAAAAAGAGCGTGGGACAAAGAAATCTACAATATCCAGAACCCCAGCTTTGCCTCCCGGGGGTGAGGTGTTGGAGATTTTTTCAGGTCCGTCAGAGCCAATGAACCAGTGAAAAGTCAATAATACTGATTCCCGTCAGTCCCGGACCTGATTCAGGTGGGACGGGGGTTACGGTGAGAATTTTACGAATCCCGCAAAGCACGACCCTAAAAAATTGAGGTGTGCTTTGCGGGAAGAAATTGAGCTACCCTATTTTTTTACACGTCCGACGAGTTTCGGATCCATGCCGGGCATACAATTCTTAGCCGGTATCCAGGTGGGATCACTGGGGCCAGCATTTTTAGTGAACCACTTATTGGGGAATTCCAACGTGCAAATCGCACGCTCGGCTATAGCCTCATGATCATCGGGCCTCATATACTGTTTCTGGCCGATGGCGTCGAAGGAATCTCCTTCCCAGGCAGCGATGATCTTTGCGGGATCGAGGCTCCCGGCCTTTTGGATGACCTGACATAACCAGTAATAGGAAACCGTGTTTCTGAGCCATCCGCCATTGGGCCACTCATACAAAGGGGTATTATAGGGGGCCTTCCAGGTCTTCCACAATTTATTCCAAATTCCATAAATTTTTTATCATTCGGATGTCTTTTGGGGTCCAGTTGAAAATCGGTGTTCAGTATCAGTCCCCGGCCGGCCGGTCCGCCGATAGCCTCCAGGGGTTGGGTGGCGTCCAGAAAGGTACTGATTATGGGAATGTACAGGTCCTTGTTTAAGGGACTTTTTAAGCCGAGTTGTCTGGATTGCTTGATCATATTCTCGCTGTCGGCTCCCCAGGCCATGGAAAAGATCGCCTCGGCTCCGGAGGCCCTGACCTTCTCCAGGTAAGGCCCGAAGTCTTTGGTGAACACCGGAAAATATTCTTCCCCGACAATCTGGGCCTTGGGCTTCATGGCTTTTAAGGTTTCTTTAAAGGCCTTGGCGGCGGCATGTCCAAAAAGGTAGTCCTGGGCTAAAATGTAAAACTTGGTTTCCGGTCGTTTTTCATAAAAAGCCCCCGCCGCCTTAACCATCGCATCAACAGTCCCGCAAGTGCGAAAGGTATATTCGTTAAAATCAGGAGTGAACATAAGCTCATCGGTATAGGCGGCATTGTTCACCAAAATGACCTTGTATTGTTTGGCCACGGCCATGCCGGCCTTCATCAGGTGGCTTCCGGCTACCCCGGTGAGGAAATTGACCTTGTCTTCCAAGATGGCCTTTTCCATGGCCCGTTTAGCCGGGTCCGGCTTGGCCTGGGTATCGGCCTTGATGATTTGAATCTTCTTCATCTTGCCGTCCACCTTGATGCCGCCCTGGGAGTTGATGTCCTGGGCCACGAATCCCAACAGGGCGTAATAGGCCTCCCCGATCCAGGCATCCGGTCCGCTGAAAACATCCCAGATGGCGATCTTTATGGTGTCACCGGAAGTGGGGAAGGTTTGATTGTTGGGGTCATACTTGGCAAGGTCCCCTTTGAGGGGCACGAAGGCCCCGGCCTGGGGCAGACCGGCTAAAAAAACAAAAAACATAAAAATGCATCCCATTACTACCCATTTTCCATGATAGCTACCTTTTGTTTTCATCTTTTCCTCCTTGTTATAAGGTTTAGTTACTGGTTAAAAAATTAAAATTAGTTATGGGTCAGCGAAAAATTGGGCAAAGAAGGGTTTCGTTTTATGAATATTCAAGAATAAGTAGGTAGTGGTGAAAATAAGGGAATTTGGCGTAAGGGACTTGCCCGGTACAAGTGACATAGGGCGGTCGCCGATAGACGGGATCTTGACAAAAGAAATGTCCTCTGAAATCAAAAGTATCTCCGAAAAAGACAATATGACCCTGACTATTTCTTCTATAAAAAAATGCTTAGGTTATTCTTAAGGTTTTTAAATCCAAATCCAATAACACAAAAAATGGGGGAACATTCGAGATTGTTAAAAAATTCTTTTGCTTTGGTTCCCGAGGTGGATTGAATCTAATTTAGCCCAAAAATATTGTCAAGCAAAATTTCTAACAGCCAAGCCTCCTGCAAAACTCCGGAAGGGGTCACCCTTTTGAAGGCGAGGGTCCCGAAAGCTTTTAAGCACCGGGATTCCCACTCTGGGAGAACGACCTGAATACCTTTTTGCAAGAAGCTCAACTAACAATAAAAACTTATTGTGTACTATTTAAATAGGCCAGGACCGTCTCATTGAAGTCCCGGGGGGCCTCGATGGCGGCGATATGTCCGGTAGAAAAGGTCTTCAATAAGGCCTCTTTCAGTTTTTTATGCATTTCTTCGGCCACACTCAGGGGCATAAAATTATCGGCCGTCCCGGCCAGCATAAGGACCGGACATTGGATCAGGTCGAGGTCGACCGGAACCTGCGCGGCCGCCCCCATGGCCATCATAACCGGGAGATAGCCGGAAGGGTCATTCTGCAGTTTGATGGCCTTGTATTGATTAAATACGGCCGGATCCTTTTCTTTGAATCCCGGGGAGAAGGAATTAACGGTCATGATCTCGGCAATGACTTCATTGTTTCCCGACTGGATCATCTCGATCATCATTTTGGTACGCTGCTCCCGTTCAGGAGAACTCGGTGCACCGACAACACTGTTGGCCATGACCAATCCCGTTGTCTTCCCGGGGTATTTCATGCAAAATTCAAGGGCAATACGACCGCCCATGGAATAGCCGAGAACGCAGGCCGACGAAAGGCCGAGGGCCTTGAGCAATTCATAGAGATCATCGGCAAACATATCCATCGAAAAAGGGCCGGGAGTTTTTTCCGTTTGCCCGAAGCCCCGAACGTCGTAGGTGAGCACCTGGAAGTGTTTGGAAAATTCAGGGACCTGGTTGTACCACATATTTAAATTGTCGGTGAACCCGTGAATCAGCACCAGGGTTTTCCCTTTCCCTGACAAATCATAATTCATCTCGATTCCGTTGGCTTTTATCTTCATCATTTCTCCTTATTCTTTGAAGGGTCTTCTCCTCATTGTCTAAAAGACAAACATGAGTAACATAAAGTCATTCCGGCGAGAGCCGGAATCCAGAGTTTTGAATTCCCTGGATGCCGGATCAAGTCCGGCATGACGTCATAAAATATGCCATTTATGGATTTCCCTAGAACCTTTGCTTATCCCAACTCTTTTAGCGAAGAGCCATATTTGAAGGTTTTTCATCCGGACCGAAATATGATAGAATTAAATTATATGAGATTCAAGCAAAAAAGGAAATGCTTTGGAGAGGCGGACCCGCTCCCCCTGCCTGAGGCATCGGAAATCTTTGATGTCCTGGTGATCGGCGGAGGCAATGCCGCCCTTTGCGCGGCGATGACGGCCAAAGAAGCCGGGGCCTCGGTCCTTCTTCTCGAAGGTTCACCCAAGGCCTTCCGCGGGGGCAACAGCCGGCACACCCGCAACCTGCGATGTGCCCATGAAGAGGGCCAGCATCATCTGACGGGTATTTACCCGGAGGAAGAATTCTGGGACGATTTGCTTTCCGTAACCAAAGGAGAAACCAATGAGGCCCTGGCCAGGCTGACCATTCGTGAATCCAATCAGATCGGGAGGTGGATGGAAAAACACGGTGGCCGCTTTCAACCGGCCATGCAGGGTACCTTGCTTTTGGATCGCACCAACGCCTTTTTTCTGGGGGGTGGCAAGGGGCTGATAAACGCTTATTACGCCACCGCCCAACGATTGGGGGTGCGGATCCTGTATGAAGCCTCCGTTCAGAACCTGGAGGTCGAAGACGGACGTTTTATTTCCGCGGCCTTAGATTATCACGGTACCCCCCTGGTCACCCGGGCGCGGGCCGCAGTGCTGGCCTCGGGTGGTTTTCAAGCCGACCTGGAATGGTTGAGGGATTCCTGGGGGCCGCCGGCGGAGAACTTCATCATCCGGGGCACCCCTTACAACAAAGGACGCCTGCTCCGTGTGATGCTGGACCGGGGAGCCAAATCCGTCGGAGATCAACGTCAGTGTCATGCCGTGGCCATAGACGCCAGGGCCCCGAAGTTTGACGGCGGGATCGTGACCCGTTTGGATTGTGTGCCTTTTGGTATTGTCGTGAACAGGAACGGCCAACGTTTCTATGATGAAGGGGAGGATTTTTGGCCGAAGCGTTACGCTATCTGGGGCCGGCTCATAGCACAGCAGCCGGATCAGATCGCCTATTGTCTGATCGACGCCAAAGCCATCGATCTGTTTATGCCTTCGGTTTTTTTACCCATTGAAGAGGGATCGATAAGGGCCCTGGCGGAAAGACTGAACCTGGATTCGAGTGCTCTGGAAGGGACCGTCGATGCTTTTAACAGCGCCGTGCAGGCGGGTGCTTTTAATCCCTCTGAACGGGATTGCTGTTCCACGAAAGGCTTGAGTCCGACTAAGAGCCATTGGGCCCGGCGGCTCGATGTCCCACCGTTCTATGCCTATCCCTTACGCCCCGGGATCACCTTCACTTACCTGGGTCTTACGGTGAACCAGCAGGCGCGAGTGATTCTGCAAGACGACAGACCGGCGGCCAATATTTTCGCCGCCGGTGAGATCATGGCTGGAAACATCCTGGGACAGGGATACCTGGCCGGATTTGGAATGACTATCGGCACAGTATTCGGCCGTATTGCCGGAAAGGAGGCGGCACGCTGTGGCGTCCATTGCCGTAAAAGAAGCTGAACGGGTGATGAGGATCTGCAACGCCTGCCGGTATTGTGAGGGTTTTTGCGCGGTATTTCCGGCTATGGAATCAAGACGGTTCCTGGGTGAACAGGATCTTAAGTATCTGGCCAATCTCTGTCATGATTGCCGGGGGTGCTATTACGCCTGTCAGTACGCACCACCCCATGAGTTCAACTTGAATCTGCCTAAGTCCCTGGCTGATCTGCGGCTGCAATCTTATCAGGAATACAGCTGGCCTCCGGCATTGAGGAGACTTTTTGACTATAACGGACTGCTGGTTACCCTCTCGGCGGTGCTGGCCGTCTTTCTCCTGTCTATGCTCGCCTGGCTGATCCGGGACCGGACGGTTTTTTTCGGCAGTCACCTTGGTCCCGGGGCGTTTTACCGGGTGGTTCCTTATACCATAATGGTGGTGCCCTTTATCACCCTGGCGATCTTTGTCCTTTGCAACCTGGGGAGAGGAACGGCTGCCTTTTACCGGGGGGCCGGTGGAAATTTAAAGGACTCGCTGAAACTTCGGGCAAACTTTAGAAGTGTCGGGGACATCCTGAGAATGAAATACCTGGACGGCAGCGGATATGGCTGCAATTATCCGGGCGAGCGGTTCACCATGCTCCGCCGCTATTTTCATCAATTGGTTTTTTATGGCTTTGTCCTTTGTCTGGCAGCCACCACCATGGCCTTTTTTTATCACCATTTTCTGGGACGGCCGGCGCCTTACCCATTTTGGAGTTGGCCTGTGGGCCTGGGGTCCCTTGGCGGGTTGGCCATACTGACCGGAACGGGGGGCTTGCTTTTCCTTAAGATCCGAATGGATCGGGTCCCGGCCGGCAGCGGATCTCTCGGCCTGGACCTTAGCTTTTTAATATTCCTTTTTTTAATCAGTCTCACCGGGCTTCTATTGTTCTTTTTCCGATTCACTCCGGCCATGGGCATCCTCTTGGTCCTGCATCTCGGTTTAGTAGCCACTTTTTTCATTACCCTGCCTTACGGCAAGTTTGTCCATGGGGTTTATCGTTATGCGGCGCTCTTCCGCCACGCGGTGGAACAATCAGGAAAGAATTAGAAGTCCGGTTGGCTTCGGGGGTTAAGGGAATCGCCTAGTTAAGAAAAAGCCTTGACCGAGTAACGATCAATAAAATAGGATTGACTAAATATGAATGATGGACCTGTAAAAAGTCACCGGAAGCCCATTTTCGTCATTCCGGGCTTGACCCGGAATCCAGGAACTTCACCAGATTAGAAAATCTCTGGACCCCGGTTTTCACCGGGGTGACATCTTTTTACGAATAAACCAACTCTGAATTAGAGGTGAAAAATATGATCAAAATTATCGGTATTAGCGGCAGTCAGGTCAAAGACGGCAATGTGTCGGCCCTGCTTGAGGCTTCCCTTCTTCAAGCCAAGAAATTAAAGGACGTGTCTTCTGAAATCATAAATCTGGCCGGGAAAAAGATCGGCCCTTGCCGGCATTGCAACTGGTGCATCAGCAAACAGACCATGGAAAGCCCTTGTTTTCAGGAAGACGACATGGGGCCTATTTATAAAAAACTTTTAGAAGCCGACGGGATTCTGGTGGCCTCGCCGGTGCATTTCGGCCGCTTGTCCGGATTGACGGCCGATTGGATGGACCGCACCCGGGCCTTTATCCACGGCAAGATATATAAATTATCCCTGACGAATAAGGTCGGTGGGGCCATGGCCGTGGCTTTTTTCCGCGGGGCCGGTCTGGAAACCACCCTGTCGACCCTGGACCTCTTTTTTCTGACCCACCAGATGATTGTGGCCAACAGTCGAATGTATCAACTGGGAGCCGGGGCATTCTCCAGCCGGGAGGGAAAGGGGCGTTTTGAAAAAAATATCCGGCATATGACCTTGGAGGATGATTACGGGGTCCAGTCGGCCAGGATGCTGGTGGAGAGGGTCATTGAACTATCCAGGATTGTTAAAGGCAGGCACACAATCCTTGGGATAGGTTTCATCATCAAAAGCCCTCGGCCCCTTTAAGATTAATGGGTTCCTTTCAAATATCCCTGTCGCAAGTCCTCAGGGAATTTCTCGATGGCATAGCGGAGCATGGTTCGGGGCATAGTCTTATAGTGGACTTTTAGGAACGACTCTTCGGCCTTTCGATCCCGTTTGCCGATTTCCCGCAGCATCCAGCCCACCGCCTTGTGGATCAAATCCTCTTTATCTTTCAAAAATAATCGTGTGACTTGTAAAGTCTTGGAGAACTCCCCTTTCTTGATGAAGTGAGAGGTGGCCATGATAGATCGACCAGGTCCCAATTGTTTACAAGCCGGGTATTTTGCAGGTAGGATAGGTATATCTGTTCTCTCAGAAATCCATCCCCTTGTTGGTAGGCCCGAACCATGATAAGCAAGGCCAGGAGCCGGGCTTCATGGATTGGGGAATGAAGTAAGCGAGCGGCAGTGGAAAGGGGGACGGACTGGTATTCCTTGGCCAGCTTTCGAATCTCCGGAACCCGTAGACCGGCAAATACATCCCCTTCTCCATGTTCGCCTGGGCCGGTTTTGAAAAACCATTGCAGGTCCCTGGCCCTTTGCGGATCACCCAGGTCCTTCATTCTGGAAAGGATGCTTTGAAAATTAATTTTGTTCATGTTTTTTTGACCCATTTATTTAAATTTATCATATTTTTTATCTGAACCTTATTTTTTTTACTTTTAATACTTTTTTTGATAAAAACATCAAAAAGAAAGAGAAATCAAATTCCAGGTTATTAGAGGAGGGGACCATGGCGGAGAAAAAATTTCAGATTCGAACCATCACCGATATAGAGGCCCTTGAGAAAACCCCGATCCAGGCCAGGATTACGGCTTTTAATACCTATGAATTACTCAAGCAAGGTGCGGCTATCAATCCGGAGGCCCCGGCCATCAGTTTTTTCCTGACCGGTGAGGATTACTTAAACCCTCAGAGAATAATTTACCGGGAATTTTTATCCAAAATTACCCAAACAGCCAATCTCTTTCACGACCTTGGGGTGGGGACGGGGGATGTTATTTCCTACCTCCTGCCCAACCTCCCGGAGACCCACTATGTACTCTGGGGAGGGGAGGCCGCCGGAATAGTCAATCCTATCAACTCCCTGTTGGCCCCTTCCACCATCCGGGAAATCTGTCAGGCCGCCGGGACCAAGGTCCTGGTGACCCTGGGTGAGTTTCCCGGGGCCGACATCTGGCAAAAGGCCAATTCAATCCGGAAAGATCTCCCAAACCTCAAGGCCTTGATAAGTGTTTATGGACCTGGAGATGAAAAGGAAGGGATCTATAGCTTCCATGAACTTCTTCCCCGTTACCAGGGAGATCGACTCGATTCCGGCCGCATCATCGCCCCCGAGGACATCGCCTCCATGTATCACACCGGCGGTACCACCGGAACCCCCAAGCTGGCTCCGCATACCCACTATAATGAAGCGGTGATGGCTCATATGGCCGCCTTAGGGATGGAATTATATTCAGGGGAAGTGATTATGTGTGGCCTCCCGCTTTTTCATGTCAACGGGACCACGGTTACCGGATCGTTTCCTTTCTCTATTGGTGCACATGTGGTGATCCTTTCGGCCCTCGGCTATCGAGATCAGGCGGTTATGAAGAATTTTTACAAGATCGTGGAACATTACGGTGCGGTTGCCTTTTCCGCCGTTCCGACTATCCTGTCCGTTCTCCTGGATATACCCAAGGGGGATGCCGATATTTCATCGCTTCGTTACCTGGTCTGTGGGGCAGCCCCTCTTTCCGTGGAACTTTTCAAGCGGTTCGAAGTCCACAGCGGCATGAAGATCATTGAAGGCTACGGTCTGACCGAAGGGACCTGTGCTTCGTGCATGAACCCCTATCATGGGGAGCGGAAGATCGGGTCTATCGGTCTGAGGCTTCCCTATCAGGAGATGAAGGTCTTCTTGGTCGATGAAGAAGGCTAAGTTCTCCAGAGAAGCGGAAACCGACGAGATCGGAGAGGTCTGCATCAAAGGCCCCAATGTCTTCAAGGGATATGCGGATGAAGCCCACAATAAACGCATCTGGCCCCTTCCGGAATGGTTTAATACCGGGGACCTGGGAAGACAGGATAAAGACGGTTATTTCTGGCTCACCGGGCGCAGGAAGGAACTCATTATCCGCGGGGGTCATAATATCGATCCGGCAATAATCGAGGAACCTTTGTATCGACTCCCGGATGTTATGGTGGCCGCCGCCGTGGGGAGTCCCGATCCCCATGCCGGTGAAATCCCGGTGGCCTACGTGGAGCTGAAACAAGGGGCTAAAATAACCGAGGACGAGATCCTGGAATATCTCCGGAAAGAAGTGGGTGAACGGGCGGCCGTTCCCAAACAAGTCTTCATCGTCCCCCAGATCCCCCTTACTCCGGTAGGAAAAATCTTCAAACCGGCCTTGAGGTGGGAGAGCATCCGGAAGGTCTACCAGCAGGAGCTTTCCGCTTTGGAAGGGATGGCCGGTAAAATAGAGGTGATGGTAACCGAAGACAAGGTCCATGGGTCGTTGGTTACCATCACCATCACCCCTTCGCCCGGTGTCTCGCAAGAGACCATCCGGGAAAAGGTGGCTGAGGCCCTGGCCCGTTATACCGTTCGATATGAATTGAATTTCAGACAATAAATAATATAAACTCAATAAAATTGTCGATTTCACCCCCATCCTAACCCTCCCGCCTTGGAGGCTGTGTCACAATTGTATTTATGTCATTCCGTGCAAGCGAAGCGAGACACGGAATCCAGTATTTCCAATAAGTTCTGGATACCGGCTTTCGCCGGTATGACGCCTTTGATGGCACTTCCAGTAATTGCGACACAATCTCTTGCGGGGGGAGGGGAGGGAGAGGGGAAAGAAAAATTAATACTTCTGTATAAGTTTTTTAGGGTTCAAAGACCGGCCTTAAGAAGAAGGATACTATTCTCCTCCCAATCGACTCCAATTGTTTCGTGTTAGCCCCGAGCTATTTGGATTTTGAAAGATACTCATCAATTTCATCTTTATGTAATTGGACATACCGACAGCTTGGCTCTTCTCCACAGGTTCGACAGGCCTTGTCATAGGCGGAATTGATGGTTTGGCACTTAGGGCAGGAGTAATGCTCGATCATTTCGTCGAACCAGGCCGAGAATCCGTTTTCGGCAATCTGTTCCTGCGATTCCCAGAGTTCAATCCGGTGAGGGCGTTCGGCCTGAAATTTTCTTAATTCTTCACAGGGATATTCATCACATTCCCCGCAAAATTCGATGCCTTTATCGGCCGCGCAGGCCACCATCCGGCAATTATTCTTACAATAATAGCTTCGTTTGTCCGAACGGCAACCTTCACATTCCCAGGCTTCTACCGGCATCTGAAATCTTTCAGCAATGGCCTTGAGACGTCGAGGATCTTCTTTGGTGCCGATAAAGAGGGTGCAGGAAGGGCAAAATAAACCGCATACGGCGGACAGTTTCTTTTTTTCCTGAACATCTTTGGGGATATCCATTTCCATCCTCTTTCTTTTTTATTCTCAATTCTTTTTATTCTGAATCATGATAGACACGAATCAATAACGCTCTATAGTTCGTCCTTTGAGTGCTTGTCTAAAATTATTTTCGAATCCTGCCAAATTTGATGGCTTCAGAAAATGTCGCCAAAATCCCATATTCGTCATTCCAGTCTCGCATCAACTGCGGGATAGACTCCAGATGGAATCCAGTATTTTTATGCCGTTAAGAATTCCCTGGACCCCGGCGCCTGCCCCGGACCCGATCCGGGGTTCGCCGGGGAGACGACTTTTTACAAGTCCATCAAATTTAGAAAAAGGTAATTATTTTGGTACAAAAACCGGTTTTCTCTTTTCTGAAAAGGCCTCCAAACCTTCCTTCCCTTCAGGATGGGCGGCACACAGACCGAGGCCTCTTCGTTCGCGCTCTATTTGGGTCTCAAAAGAGGTGTTAAAGGAGTCGGTGAGAAGCCTTTTGGACCATCCAAAGGAATGAGATGAACCTTTAAGGAGCTCGCGGGCCATGATGGTCGCCTCTCCAAGGGTATTTTCATCTTTGGCGATTTTTGTTATCAATCCCCAGGACAGGGCTTGTTCAGAGGAGATCGGCTGGTCAAAGGCCATAATCTCCAGGGCCCGGGCCAATCCGACCAAACGGGGCAGGATAAAAGATCCCCCGCCATCGATACACAGGCCATTGGAGGTATAGGCCTGTCGCAGAACGGCGGATTTGGCCATCACTCTAAAATCACAGGCCAGAGCCAATGAGAAACCTCCCCCGGCGGCAACGCCGTTGATGGCGGCTATGACCGGTTTTGACATTCGACGAATTTCCAAAATGGCCTGATGAAACCGGGCGGCCAGTTCGTGGAAAGCGGCCGGAGGTCCCTGGGGAATGGAGAGTACCCATTTCAGGTCGCCCCCGGCACAGAAGGCCTTTCCTTCTCCGGAAAGGATGATTGCTCGAACATCCTTCTCGGCCGACAGGGTGATGAGATGACCGGCAAGACTCTCGACCATCTCCAGGTTGAAAGCGTTGAAAGTCTCCGGCCGGTTCAGGAGGATTGACGCAATTCCGTTGGTTCTGGTGACGGTGATAAATTCTTTCATGCTTTTCCTCTCCATTTCTTCTCCTCTCATTGTTTTTCTGCCATGACAACGAATTCTTTATTGGTCTTCAGGTCGGGATGCAGGGGATCCTGGCGTTGTAAATCAAAGTGATCTATCAAAACCGGGGCTGAGAACCCGGAGTCAATCAACAGTCGATAGATATCAGCCGGGGTCACATAACGACGAACGGTGGAAATGGTCTCCTGACGGCCTGAAGGGTAAGTGAAGGCTTGTATCCGTTCTTCGAGATGCTCGTCCCGCATACGGCGGAAATCCTGCAATAAGATCATTTCTCCACCCACTTGGATATTGCCCTTTATCTATCCATTTCCCGTTGGTTTCCGGATGGGACAGGGTGTGGGGATAGAATAAATGCAAGACAATGAGCGAGCCCGGCAGTAAACTTTCATCCACATGACCCAGGAAAGCCTTCTGATGTTCCGGGGTAAGAAGATAGTTAAAGGTATAGAAGGTGACCAGGGCCAAACCGTAGGTCTGGGGTAAGGCTTGGTCTACAAAATTGTGATTTAATAAAATGCATCTCTCCTGTAAGTGATTTTTGATCAGCTTATTTTCAGCCAATCGCAGCATTTGTTCAGAGATGTCCACACCTGTGACCACATGGCCGGTTTGTAACAACGGCAAGAGAACTCTACCGGTACCGCAGCCGATTTCTAAAATCGGGGATTGCGTTTTTGAAGCCAAGGCGGAATAAAGAGGGAGGTCCAGATTATAGTCCCCGACATAGGCATCATAGAATTTGGCAAAAAGGGAATAAGTGCTCTGAGTAGTCATATTGTTCAAAATTTAAGGATTCATATCCGACTACAAGTGTAGTGTATCCGTAATCACTTTAGAGTCTTGTCATTCCGGACTTGATCCGGAATCCAGTCTTTCAACCCTGGATTCCCGCTTTCGCGGGAATCACGGGATAGGGACATTGTAAAGGAAACATAGAAACACGACACTAGTTGTGGAACCAATTATATTTTAAACAGAATAACATAAATATCCCAAAGAGAATTAAAATTTGTTCTTCGATCTGGTCAGATTATACAACACTTTTTATTAACATACTGATCATTTTTTTTATTGACTCTAATAAGCTGTTTAAGATACTATTTTAAATATAAAGGTACCAAGACCGGTTTAAAAGGGAAGACGGTTTAAGGCCGTCACGGTCCCGCCGCTGTGTCCGGGGACGAAATCCACAAGAGCCACTGTCCGTTTAAGGCGGACGGGAAGGCGTGGAAAATAGGATGATCCGGAAGTCAGAAGACCTGCCTTTATGGATGAATCCCCAAAAGCGTTGGACACGGGGGGATTCGACTTAATGGATCAAGAAAGCTGGGTGCCATCCTTAAGTTCACTAATTGGACTTAAGGATTTTTTATTTTGGACCAGAAGATAAACCAACAAGCCCGCCTGACTCTCATTACCGGACCGGCAAGAAGTGGTAAAACCCGGTTGGCCGTCCAGTGGGCCGCCACCTTTCCCATGCCTCGGGCCTATATCGCCACGGCCCAAAATCGAGACGACGAAATGTCCGAACGAATACGCCGACACCAGGAAGAAAGAGGTTCGGCCTTCCAGACGGTTGAGGAGCCTTTGGCCTTAGGCGATGGGCTGCAAAAAATAATGGCGACCTGTTCTGTTGTCATCGTAGATTGTCTGACTTTATGGGTCAGCAATTTACTGGGGGCCATGGAAGAAGAAGGGTCCGGGAATTCAGGAAAAGTTGGACGACCTTTTAACAATCCTGAAGCGTATTGAAACCCCGGTGATCCTGATCGGCAATGAAGTGGGCTGGGGGATCGTTCCGGAAAATCCCTTGGCCCGGACCTTCCGGGATATCAGCGGCAGGCTTCATCAGGAGATCGCCCAGATCGCCGACCAGGTCATTTTGATGGTGGCCGGAATCCCTTTGGTCGTTAAAGGAAAAAAATGATGAAATTTGGGGACCCCGGTAATTTTGATCTTTCTTTAACGAGAGGGAATTAATGAACTCCTTTTTATTGGCCCTCCGATTTTTAACTGTCATTCCTTTGGGACAGAGCCGGGAAATCAATTCCGATTCTGTGGCTGCCGCCGGAAAATATTATCCCCTGGTGGGCCTGGTACTCGGGGGACTCTTCTGGATTTTTTTTTATGGAGTCAATTTTCTTTTCCCCATTTCGATTTCCACAGGATTGTTGGTTATCTTTTGGGTGATTCTGACCGGGGCCCTGCATCTGGACGGCCTGGCCGACTGTCTGGACGCCCTTTACGGCGGGGCCAATCGGGAAGAACGCCTGAGCATTATGAAAGATGTTCATTTGGGAACCATGGGGGTCGTCGGCTTGATCCTGATTTTGGGGATCAAATATCTGTTTTTAAGAGAAATCCTGTCCTTTCCGTCCCTGTGGATGTGGATCATCCTGATACCGGCTGTCAGCCGCTGGACCCCGATTTTACTGGCCTTCCTGTTTCGGTATGCGCGCTCGGGAGGGGGGCTGGGTCAGGCCCTGGTCACCGGGACGGGGAAAAAGGAAATCTTCTGGGCCACCCTTTTGGCCTGGGTCCCAGTCTTGGCCCTATCCGGATTTTTTGGTTTGGGTTTGATACTGGTCATTATGGTTTGGAGTTTGTTATGCGGCTGGTATTTTCATAAGAAGGTGGGGGGGATCACCGGGGATATCCTGGGAGCGGTCATAGAAACCAGTGAAGTCTGGGCCATGCTCTATATTGTAGGGATTCTAAGTTATGCCTGATTTAAAAAAACCGACTCGTCTTTTTCTGGTCCGGCATGGTGAGGTGGTCCAGCAGGGTCAAGGTAAATTTTTAGGCTTTACCGATCTGGACTTGAGCCCGCGAGGGAAAGAGCAGGTTATGGGTCTGGCGGAATATCTTAAGGGTGTTCCTTTGGATCAGGCCTATGCCAGCGATCTGAAACGGGCCATGGATTCGGCCCGGATTATCTGCCAGGGCCGGGAAATCGAACCCCTCTCCTGTCCGGCCTTACGGGAGATGGATATGGGGGACTGGGATGGAAAGTCCTGGGAGGAGATCAAGGAAGAGAATCCGAAAATAAAACCATTGATATTCTATGACTTGAAAAATTTTCATTTCCCGGGAGGAGAAAGCTGGCACCATTTTCGTAGCCGGGTGTTGAGCGGTCTGAAAATCCTGCTCAAAGAAGGGGCGGGAAAGAATATTCTGCTGGTGGCCCATGCCGGAGTCAACCGGATAATCCTGGCCCGGGCCCTGGGAATGGAATTTAAAAATATGTTTTTTATGGACCAGGGGTATGCCTGCCTGAATATTATTGAAAATTACGGGAAGGTCTCCAAGGTCATTTTGATGAATGGGATCTTTTATAAGCCAAAGGATTAAGATCCAAGGTGCAGGGTAAAGGGATTTAGAATGATTGATTACGGACACGGCGGGAATATACAAGAATTGGCCAAGACCGCCGGACTGGATGGCCAAGACCTGCTGGATTTTTCGGCCAACATAAATCCCTTGGGACCGCCTCAATGGCTGCGTCCCTTGATAAATTCTCAAATAGATTCCCTGGTCCATTATCCTGACCCGGCCTGCTCTCAACTTACTTCGGCCATTGCCGAACATTATCGGGTAAAAGAGGAGGAAGTCCTGGTAGGCAATGGGTCGACGGAATTGATCTATCAAATTCCCCGTGCCTTGGGATGTCCATCGGCTTTGATCCCTGTCCCATCTTACCGGGATTATGTCCAGGCTGTGGAACAAGCAGGTTCAATAGTAGAAAAGATTTTTTTAAAAGAAGAGGACGAGTTTCGCCCGGATCTTACCTTGCTGGAAAGGCGACTCAAAGGGCATTATCTGGTTATATTAGGTCAACCCAATAACCCCACGGGAATGACCTTTGAGGCTGAGGCCTTGCGCCGGATGGCCCACGGGCATCCCTCCTCCCTGTTTATGATTGATGAGGCCTTTGCTGATTTTATCGGGGGCCTGGACAGCTTAATCAGGGATCGTCCCTCTAATATGATTGTCCTCAGGTCCTTTACCAAATTTTTTGCCATCCCCGGGTTAAGATTAGGGTGGGCCTTGGCCGATCCTGAAATAGCCCGGAAGGTGCGGGCCATCTTGCCGCCCTGGTCAGTCAATACCCTGGCCCAAAAAGTGGGCCAGGAGGTCTTAAACGACCAGACTTACGCGGACCAAACCAGGGTCGTCGTAAAAAAATTGCGGGAGGACCTTCGGCTGAATCTCCAAGACCTCTCAGGACTGAAGGTCTATCCCGGAGAGTCCAATTTCCTGCTCATTCAAATCGACCTAAATAATTTGACCGCGCCCCAATTGGCCTCGCAGCTTCTTGCACAAGGAATTGCCATCCGGGTTTGTGAAAATTTTGAAGGATTGGATAACCGGTTTTTCCGGGTTGCGGTCAGGACCTCGGATGAAAATGAACGACTTGTTCATGCCCTTTCCCTGATCCTGTCCGGCAAACCAAGAACCCGGAAGCCCAAGAAAAAAACCCCGGCCCTCATGTTCCAGGGGACCAGTTCGAATGCCGGAAAAAGTATCCTGACCACTGCTTTGTGCCGAATTTTTCTTCAGGACGGTTACCGGGTAGCGCCTTTTAAATCCCAAAATATGTCCTTGAATTCTTTTGTCACCCGGCTGGGGGGTGAAATGGGGCGGGCCCAGGTGGTTCAAGCGCAGGCCTGTCGTTTGGAGCCGGATGTGCGAATGAACCCCATCCTGCTTAAACCCAATAAGGACACCGGTTCCCAGGTGATTGTGTTAGGGCAGCCGGTCGGCAATATGGACGTGGCCCAGTACATTGACTATAAGACCGAAGCTTTTCAAAGGGCCCGGGAGGCTTACGACGATCTGGCCGAAGAATACGAGATTATAGTTTTGGAAGGGGCCGGCAGTCCGGCCGAGGTCAATTTAAAACACCACGATATCGTCAATATGAGGATGGCCGAATTTGCCTGGGCCCCGGTACTGTTAGTGGGGGATATCGACCGGGGCGGGGTTTTCGCCTCCTTTTTAGGCACCTGGGAAATAATGGCCCCCTGGGAACGGAAGCTTTTGGCCGGTTTTGTCATCAATCGATTTCGCGGGGAAGCCTCTCTACTCGACCCGGCCATTCAATTTATCAGGGCCTGTACGGACCGTCCGGTATGGGGGGTGGTCCCCCATATCCCGGACCTGGGTTTGCCGGAAGAAGATTCGGTCAGTTTCAAAGACGGCCTTTTTGATGCCCAGGATCCCAAAGAGAAAGGGATTGAGATTGCCGTTATCGACCTGCCCCACATCTCGAATTTTACCGATTTCGATTCCTTCCGTATTGAACCGGATGTGCATTTAAGGATCGTTCGCTCGGCCGAAGACCTGGATCATCCGGATGCCCTGATCCTGCCGGGCAGCAAAAATACTTTAGGGGATTTGTTGTACCTGAGAAGGTGTGGATTGGACCGGAAGATTGCCGAACTGGCTGAGGAAGGCCGGACAGAGATCATCGGGGTCTGTGGCGGTTTCCAGATTTTAGGACAGGAAATCGCCGATCCGCACAGAATTGAATCAGAGGGACAAAGCCTTTCCGGTCTGGGATTGATGCCGATCAAAACCGTCATGGCCAGAGAAAAAACCCTGACTCGCGTTGCCGCCAATCATTTGATCTCCGGTCTGGAGTTGTTCGGCTATGAGATCCACCATGGCCTGACCGAAGGCCAGGGTCTCAGCCCGATCATCCGTCGGGCCGACGGAGAGATGATCGGTCTGGAGTCGCCCGGCCACCAGATTTGGGGGACTTACCTGCATGGCCTTTTTGATGCCGATCCTTTTCGACGTTGGTTTATCGACCGCCTCCGGGAGCGCCGCGGCTTGTCTGCGAAGGGGCAAATTGTAGCCCGCTACAACCTGGAGCCGGCTATAGATCGGCTGGCCGAGATTGTCCGGAACAGCCTCAATATGAATGCAATTTATCGTTTGTTGGGTTTTAACTAAAGTGGCTTCAAAAGAAATCAATTAGAGAACATCAAGAGACGGCAGAAAGGGCCTTGAACATGGCCCTGGATATCTTGAATTCCGGCCAATATGATCTGGTTATTCTCGACGAAATAGGCACGGTTACACAAATGAATTGTTTTAAACATGGACTGCAACAGGGCTTTAAGGCCCAACGAGGGATAGAATATTGATGACCCTTTTGCCAACGATGGTTATTGCCGGGACCAACAGCGGCGTCGGTAAGACCTCCGTGACTCTGGCCCTGGTGACGGCCCTGCGCAAAAAAGGCTTGAAGGTTCAGACCTTCAAGGTGGGACCGGATTTTCTGGATCCTTCTTATTTAAGGCAGGCTTCAGGAAGACCCTGTTACAATCTGGACGGCTGGATGAGCAGCCGGGCCTATGTGGAAGAACTTTTTCAACGGACCACCCGGGATGCGGACGTGGCGGTCATTGAAGGGGTTATGGGGCTCTTTGATGGAGCTGATCCGAAATCATCCGAAGGGAGCACGGCCGAGATCGCCCGTTGGCTGCAGGCACCGGTCTTCTTAATCGTCAACGCCCATGGTCAGGCCAGGAGCCTGGCCCCATTGGTTAAAGGGTTTAGTCAATTTGAATCCGGAGTGAAGATCGAAGGTGTGATCGCCAACCAGTGCGGATCGGATCGGCATCGAGACTGGCTCAAGACCTCATTGGAGACATCCGGCTTGCCGCCCCTGTTGGGGGCTATCCCCCGTGGGGGTCTGCCAACGTTACCCAGTCGTCATCTGGGACTGGTTACCGCCGATGCTCAAATTCTGTCTCCTTCGGTCCTGGACCATTTAGCTTCAGTTTTTGAACAACAGGTTTCGGTCGAGGCCTTGATCCAAAAGGCCCGAAGAAGCCCGGCCAGGAACTTACCGCAGGTAACTTCCTCCGAAGAAACCCCGAATAAAAAAGTTCGTTTGGGATATGCCTGGGATGAAGCCTTTCATTTTTACTACCCGGATAACCTGGATAAGTTAAAGGCCGGAGGGGCGGAGTTGATCCCCTTTTCACCCCTGAGGGATAGCCGGTTGCCTCAAGGATTGGACGGTCTTTACTTTGGAGGAGGTTATCCCGAGGAATATGCGCAAGTCCTGTCCGAAAATCAGGCCCTCATGGATGACATACGGACCCTGGCCTCCTCGGGCCGGTCTATTTATGGTGAGTGTGGGGGCTTAATGTATCTATCCCAGGGGATCGAAACCCTGGACGGCGGGCGAAAGCCCTTGGTGGGTCTATTGCCGGTTTGGACCAAGATGTGCCGTCGCTTAAGAATCCTGGGTTATGTGGAGATCGGCCTTATGAAGGATTCCCTGTTCGGTCCTGAAGGGACGACCTTAAGGGGGCATGAATTTCATTATTCGGAGCTGATGGCCGACCCCTGCCAAGACCGTGAGTGGCAGGCCATTTACCAGGTTCGGCGACGCAGATCGGAAAACATTATTCAAGAGGGATTCCAAAAAGGCAACGTCTTAGCCGGTTATGCGCACCTGCACTGGGCCGGGCGACCAAAGGCTATAAAATCTTTTATTCGGCATCTGCAGGAAAGACTATGAAAAAGGGACCATCCAAATTCCAGGCCGGGAATCGTTCTTTGCCGGCTTTTATCCGTCAATTCTATGAAGCCCCCAAAACAGGTGAGGAGATTGAGGCCCTTTCCTTGTCTATTATTGATCAGGAAATTCCTTCGCCTTCCTTCAGTCCTGAGGAATGGGCGGTAGTTAGAAGGATGATTCATACCACGGCTGATTTGACCCTGGTTAATGCGGTCAGATTCAGTCCCAAGGCCATCCCGGTGGCTGTTGCCGCCCTGCAAAAGGGGAGTCCTATTTATTGCGACTCGAATATGATTCGCTCCGGTCTTTCCCTGGCCCGGCTGCGGGCGGTCTGTGATTCCTATTCGGAACAACTAATCCATTGTTATGTGGCCCATAAGGAGGTCGTCCAAGAGTCCCGTAAATCGGGATGGCCCCGGTCCATTTTTGGGATTCGTAAGGCCAAGCCTTATCTGGAGGGTGCCATCGCCGTTTTTGGAAATGCCCCGCTGGCCTTGCTGGAATTAAACCGGATGATCAAAGAAGAAAAGGTGCGGCCGGCCCTGGTCATTGCCATGCCGGTAGGTTTTGTCCATGTCGTCGAAAGCAAGGAGGAACTGATGTCCCTGGATATCCCTTACATAACCCTGGGGGGGCGTCGCGGCGGGAGTCCCCTGGCCGTCAGTGTCATCCATGCCCTTTGTGCTTTGGCCGGTGCGAAAACCAAATAGGTCTTTTTATAAAGGATCTTAAAAATAGATTAAACATAAAGCACTGGATTCCGGGTCAAGCCCGGAATGACTGAGGAAACTTCCCCCGTATGCGTCATCCCGGCGAAAGCCGGGATCCAGATATTTATAATCGAGGTTGTTAAGATTTCGAGAGGAAATAATTTTTATGATCGATAAAAAGCTGTTGAAAAATCAGAACCCTTCCCATGCCAGAAAAGAGGCCATCATCCTCCTGGGTCATGGCAGCCGCGTGCCTGATGCGGCCAGAAATATGCAGAAAACGGCCGGGCGTCTAAAGGAAAAACATGGGTACGCCTTGGTCGAGATCTGTTTTATGTCCAGACTTGGACCTCATTTCCCGGAGGTTTTTCAATACTGTGTCCGCCTGGGTGCGACCAAAGTCCTGGTCATTCCTTATTTTCTCCACATGGGTCTGCACCTTCTGCTGGACATTCCCAAGATGATGCAGCAAGAAGGAAAGAAGTACCCCCAGGTAGAACTGGTTCTTGGGAAAGGACTGGGATATGATGAATTGCTGGTGGATTTGGTTCATCAATGCATCCAAAAATCTCGGGAAGAAAAAGATGTGAGAAATATGATTTTGCCGCCGGAAGAAAAATATCCGATCCCTCAGGGGCAGTACGAATTTGTTCCTATGACCCCGGAGGAAGCGGCCAGGTACAAGAGAAAACCCCACTTTTAGGGGGTTATGATAAGATTTGTGCATGTTTTGCTGAAGATAACGGAAGGGGGTGGTGAGATAGGAGAGAAGGTGAGTCTATAAAGGATATGCTGTTAATCGGGGAATAAAGAACTGGAAAGGGGTGAGAATCCCCTGCTGTCCCGCAGCCGTGAAGGGAACGAAAGCCCAATTAAATCCACTGTCATGAGTAAAGCCATGATGGGAAGGAGGGTGATTAGGGTGCCCGAAGCCGGAAGACCTTTTATTCCCGAAACCTCGAATGAAGGAGAAAAACATGATTAAAAGAATCATTACAATGGCACTTGTGTTTTTATGGTCAGGGACGGCCTTTGCTGCCCATCCCCTTATTACCGATGATACTGGCACACAGGGCAAGGGAAGATTCCAGCTTGAGTTTAATGGAGCGTATGGGTATGAAAATGAAAGTGGAGTCACAGAAGATATGATCCTGCTTGCAACAGCACTAACCTACGGGATAGGTGATAATAGTGATGTGATTCTCGGCATCCCCTATCAGTTTATAAGAATAAAAGATTCAGAAAGCACAACCAGGTATGACGGAATCTCAGATGTCTCCATTGATTTAAAATGGCGCTTTTATGAAAAAGACGGCCTTAGTTTGGCAATAAAACCAGGCATTACCCTTCCCACAGGGGACAAAGAAAGGAGACTGGGCGCCGGAAGGACCACTTTCGGCCTGTTTTTCATTGCCACAAGGGAAATGAAGCCATGGGCATTCCACCTAACTCTCGGCTATAAAAGAAACGAAAACAATATTAATGAAAGAAAAGACCTATGGCATGCCTCCCTGGCAGGAGAGATAGGGATTCTGAAAAACTTTAAAGCAGTTGCCAATATCGGTGTTGCGAGAAATTCTGAGGAGGAATCAACTACTCATCCTGCATTCATCCTCGGGGGTTTCATCTATTCTCTTAATGAACAATTAGATGTCGATAGCGGAGTAAAAGCCGGACTCAATAAGGCCGAGGTGGACACCGTTCTGCTTGTAGGGCTAACCTACAGGTTTTAGGAGATAAAAATGAAAATTCAAAATTTAAAAATTCGAAGCCTTATTTTTGTGCTGTTTGGCTGCTTTTTATTTGCTGGCAATGCTTATGCCATGCATATTTCAGAGGGGATATTGCCCTGGAATTGGGCAGCGTTGTGGTTTATCCTTGCAGCGCCGTTTATTGCTGTTGGATTGCACAGGTTAAAGAAGCTTTCAAATAGTGACCTTTCATTTAAACCACTCGTTGGCCTCATGGCCGCGGTAGTCTTTATCATCTCCTGCATGCCCATACCTGTGCCAACTGCGGGGACGTGCTCCCATCCCTGCGGGACAGGGATCTCAGGGATACTCCTTGGCCCGACTATCAGTATACTGATTACCGCAGTGGCACTTCTTATCCAGGCCCTTTTCCTTGCTCACGGCGGTTTAAGCACCTGGGGCGCGAACATAATATCTATGGGTGTGATGGGCTCTTTTACAGGATATTTAACCTTCAAGGCATTACGCTCAATGAAGATAAACCTGGCCCTTTCAGGCTTCTTGGCAGGCTTGCTTGCGGATTGGGCAACATACATTACCACATCTGTTGAGCTTGCATCGGGGATAAGAGGCGATTCACCATTTATACCCTTATTTTCAAAAATACTAATCGCCTTTATACCGACCCAACTTCCCCTCGGAATCCTTGAGGGAGCAATAACGGCAGGCATGGTAGTCCTGCTTTATAAAAGGCGTCCTGACCTTCTTGTGAAAATGCGCGTTTTAAAACCAGAGGAGGTGACGATATGAGAAATCAAAAGTCAGAGTTCAGAGCTAAAGCAAAAAAACTAATTCTATACGGTGTTTCTGCTCTACTGCTCGTCTTTTGCTTTCAATCTTTTGCCGTCAGCGGTGAGAAATGGGCCGGTATTGATGAGTCTGTGGTTAAGAAAGTTGCAAAAGAGCACGGCAGGGAAGCAAAAGAGCCTCTGATAAACACAGACCAGGGAGACCTCCTCCTCTTTGTATTTCTCCTTGCAGGGGTAGTTGGAGGATTTGCAGCAGGATATTACTGGAGAATACTTATGGTTGAGAACGCGCCTAAAATGTCCAGATCGAAAGAAGTAATTAAAGGCTGATCTTGCTTTGTATGTGCAGGCTATCCAAGAACAGCCTGCACATACCTGTTTCTAAACACCAGGGATGCTTAAATGGAATTATTTTCAGAACATTTTAAAAAAGGTCATATTCTTTCAAAGATTGATGCGAGGCTAAAACTCCTCGTCGCCCTGACTATTCTTATAATGGTCCTGAGCTATAAAGGGTTTACCCTTCCATTGCTCGTGACAGTGATTTGCCTTTTTTTCTGCATTAAAATGAAGATACCCTTAAGGATCTTTTTTTTGAGGTTTTCAGAACCACTCTTTATTGCCTCCATAATACTTTTCCTGAAGATCTTCTTTTCTGGGAATGTCGTCCTTTTTTCTGCCGATATTTTAGGCATCAAGATTTGTGGATACAAAGACGGACTTATGGAAGGGTTAATGATAGCCTGCAGAATTTTAGGTGCCGTGTCCGTCACTGCCGTACTAGGATTTTCCACACCATTTACAGAATTCATGGCGGGCCTTTCCTGGTTTAAGGTTCCAAAGGGTTTTATCGAGGTATTGATGTTTGCCTACAGATATATTTTTGTACTCCTTGAAGATGCCATGGTCGTTTACAATGCACAAAAAAATCGCCTCGGCTATTCAAATATAAGGCGCGGATTGGGATCTTTCGGCATTCTGTCAGGCTCATTAATACTCAGGGCATTTGATCACAGCCAGAATATTACAACCGCAATGGTTCAAAGAGGTTATGACGGCCATATCCCCATGTTAAAACACAAGTCGTTCAAACCATCTGAGATTATTGTGTCGGTTCTGGTTATAATCGCAATGGGATTTGTATGGAAAATTCAGTAAGATTATCAATAAAAATAGATTCATTTAAATATTCTGACGGAACAAAAGCCCTTTCTGATATAAACCTTGAAATAAGGAGGGGGGAATTCGTCGGTCTCTTAGGCTCCAACGGTTCGGGCAAGACCACTTTGCTCAAAATTATGGATGGTCTGTTAAAAGATTTTTCCGGGAAGGCCCTGCTGGACGGACAGGAATT
This sequence comes from uncultured delta proteobacterium, assembly GCA_963790475.1. Lineage (GTDB taxonomy): Bacteria > Desulfobacterota > RBG-13-43-22 > RBG-13-43-22 > RBG-13-43-22 > RBG-13-43-22. Next base: position 577,595 of record CAWBOS010000010.1, read on the forward strand.
AAAAAAATTATCCCCCAAGGAGATATACCGCAAGATGGGTCTTGTTTTCCAGAACCCTGACGATCAGCTCTTTGCCCCCACGGTCTTTGAAGACGTGGCTTTCGGGCCGATTAATATGGGCTTTCCCGAAAAGGAAATTACCGAGAGGACCATTCAGGCCTTGAAAGAGGTAGAGATGGAGGGCTATGAAAAGAAATCGATCCCTCACCTGAGCTTCGGCCAGAAAAAAAGGATCTGCATCGCCGGGCTGCTGGCCATGGGCCACGAAATCCTCTTATTGGACGAGCCTACGGCCGGCCTCGATCCCATGGGCGAAACCAGGATGATGCACCTTTTGACCCGGTTGAACAAAGAAAATGGGGTGACTATGGTTATGGCCACCCACAGTGTGGATTTGGTCCCGGTGTTCTTGGACCGGCTTTATATCTTAAGCAAAGGCAAGATGGCCAGAGGCGGAACGCCGGAAGAGGTTTTCAACGCCCCTGAAGATATGAGCCAGGTCAAACTCCGTTTGCCCCAGATCGCTGAATTGATCTATCGCTTAAAACATGAGGACCGTTTGCCCTTTGATAAAATCCCATTGACCGTGGGAAAGGCCAGAAGAGACCTAATCCGGCTCTATGAGGGGACAAGGCCTAAAGGCGAGGCAGAGGGTTTATGAGCACCCTGCGCTCCGGCTATACTACCGGGACCTGTGCTGCGGCAGCGGCTAAGGCCGCCGCGAGAATTCTCAGAGATGGGATTCAGGAAGAAGAAGTGGAGGTTGGGCTGCCCGATGGGGAACGGGTACGCTTTCCGGTGCTCCTGGCAAACCTGTATGAGGGATGCGGTCAGGCGGCGGTGCGCAAAGATGCCGGAGATGATCCGGATATTACCCACGGTGTTTTGATCAAGGCCACGGTCTCCTGGTTAACCGGAAAGGATATTGTCTTTGAAGCCGGCGAGGGCGTGGGAAGGATCACCAAACCGGGATTGATGCTGCCAGTCGGGGAAGCGGCCATCAATCACGTACCGCGGGAGCAGATCCGTCGGGCCGTTCGGGAAATAACCGATCAAGGGTTACGGATCATCATATCTATCCCCGGGGGGGAGGAATTGGCCGCCAAGACTTTTAATCCCCGCCTGGGGGTGATGGGTGGTTTATCGATTCTGGGGACCCAGGGCCGGGTCCGTCCTTTCAGCTGTCCGGCCTTGCGGGAATCCTTAAGATGCACATTAAATGTGGCTTGGGCCGCAGGGGTCAAGGCCCCGGTTTTTGTCCCCGGCCATATCGGAGAAAGGGCCGCCAGAAAACACTTTTCCCTCCATCCTGATCAGGTCATCGAAGTGAGCAATGAATGGGGCTTCATGCTGGACGGTCTGACCGAATATGACTTTGAACACCTGCTGGTCCTGGGCCACCCGGGGAAACTGGCTAAACTGGCGGAAGATCAGTGGGACACCCATTCTTCCCGATCAAAGAGTGCCCTGGCTTCTGTAGAAAAGACGGCCAAGGGGATTCTAAAAAGTTCTCTGCCGGTCAGTTCGACAGTAGAGGGATTTCTAATGGCCTTATCTTATGAGGAGAGAAATGCCCTCGGTGATCTGTTGGCCGGCCGGGTTAATGATGCGGTCAGAGGCCGTCTTGGAAAACAGATAGAGACGGCCGCCGTATTGGTCAATCTGCAAGGAGAGTGGCTGGGCGCTTCCGGAAACCTGGAGCCTTGGCAATGAAAAAACCTGACATAACCATCGTCGGCTGTGGCCCCGGATCACCGGAGTATATAACACCTTTGGCCTTAAAGGTCATTAAGGGGGCGAAAATCCTGGTGGGGGCCAGGAGACTGCTGGATCTTTTCCCGGATCATCGGGCCGAGAGGGTCATCGAGATGGAGGACAAGGTGAAAACCGTTTTGGAAGAAATGGCCCTTTGCCAGGACCGTCCCATGGTTGTGCTGGTTTCCGGCGATCCCGGTCTGTCCAGTCTGGCCCGCCCGGTGATCGGGCGGTTTGGGCGAGAGGCCTGCCGGGTCATACCGGGAGTCAGCTCGATCCAGGTGGCCTTTGCCCGTTTAGGTATGGATTGGGGGAAGGCCCGGATCATAGACGCCCATAGCCAGGATCCAAAAACGGATTTGCAGGAAATCCTTGATTCAGGTGTGGAGAAGGTAGCCGTTTTGGGGGGCCGCCAAGGTTCTTTGGAGTGGCTGGCCAAGGCCTTGCAAGGCTTGAACTCCGACTGCGCCCTTTATGTTTGCGAAAATTTAACCCTGGCCGATGAGAAGATTCGTCTGGTAGAAGCAAAGGATTTGAGGAAGATTACCGTTTCTTCTCGGACTATTTTTTTAGTTGTCAAAAATCATGACAAAGGATTGAAGAGGTCTAGTGAAAGGTATTCAGTCAAATCCTCGAACCCTGGACCCCTGGAATCCTCGGCCCCCTTTGACTTAACTCTATAGTGGCATAAAAAAAGTTTAATAAAAGTAATAAAGAGCTTGAAAGGTGGCTCCAGTATTGGTTAAAGTGAGATTAGCACATCACACAATTTTCCGTCACTGGAGGCCACCTAAGGTGAAGTATAGCAAAAGGCATTTTTTTAGTCGAGCATATAAAACTCTTCAGATCCGATTTGAAGATCAGAAACTTACATCCTTTTCAGGTTTGATAATTTTTCATCCTTTGTTTCAGAAACTGGGTTTGAAAGAACGACTGCGCCAGTGTTTTCGTCACCTGCACGTCTCGGAAATTATAGGACATCATGTAATTATGATGCTGCTGATTATCCATATTCTTTTGGGCTTTCGAAGACTCCGGGATATGGACTATTATAAAGATGATCCTTTGGTTCAAAGACTATTAGGAATGAAACGCCTCCCGGATGTCTCTACGGTTTGTCGCGCCTTAAAAAGTACCGATCCAAAAGCCATCCAAAAAATCCGAGAACTGAACCGCCAGATGGTTATCGAACGTCTCCAAAAAACTGGTCTGAGTCGATTAACCGTTGACTTTGATGGATCAGTTTTATCTACATCCCGAAAAGCCGAAGGCACGGCGGTTGGATTTAACAAGAAAAAGAAGGGAGCCCGAAGTTACTATCCCCTTTTTTGTACCATTGCCCAAACCGGACAAGTATTTGATTTCTATCATCGCCCCGGCAATGTCCATGATTCGAATGGGGCCAGTGAGTTTATCCATCAATGCCTTAGCTGGCTCAAACAAGAACTGCCGGGTATTACGCTTGAGGTCCGGATGGATAGCGCTTTTTTCAGCCAGGAAATAGTTGCCTTATTAGACCAGGAATCCATCGAATTTACCCTCAGCGTTCCTTTTGAACGCTTTGCCGAATTAAAATCGATGATTGAAAATCGAGTGCGTTGGCGTCATTTAAATAATCGCTGGTCGTATTTTGAAACCCCCTGGAAACCGAAAAAATGGCCGGTAAAGTTCCGTTTTGTTTTTATACGACAACGATGCAAGCAAATCCAAAAAGCCCCGATTCAATTGGATCTCTTTATCCCTTTAGAATATGGGTACGAGTATAAGGTCATCGTAACCAACAAGAGGATTTCTGCTAAAAAGATCCTGGTCTTTCACAATGGTCGAGGAAGTCAGGAGAGTGTCTTTGGGGAATTGAAATCCCAAAGCCAACTGGATTATATTGCGGTTAAGAAACTTTCAGGAAACCAATGTTACATGATAGCGGCTATTTTTGCCCATAACCTGAACCGGGAATTACAAATGGCTACCCGGGATAGAGATCGAGGAACCTCCGAGAAAAGAACCCCGCTTTGGAATTTTCATGAATTAAAATGGATCCGCCATCGTTATATTCAAAGAGCAGGAAGACTCACAGCACCCCAGGGTAACCTGACTCTTACTATGAGTGGTAATGAAGTCGTTAAACATGGTTTGTTCGAATTCTTAGATACTTTTAAAATGGCAGCATAATTCAAAATTTGGCGATTTCTTTTGCAACGTTTAGGTTAAGAAAGCTTTTATGAAAACACTTGGGAAACTTTATGGTATCGGAGTAGGTCCCGGAGACCCGGAATTGATGACCATCAAGGGGGCCAAACTCCTTTCGACATGCCGGATGGTCTTTGTCCCCAAATCCCGGGAAGAGCGGGACAGTGCTGCCTTGAAGATCGCCGGTCCATTCCTGGGCCGGGATTCCCAGGTCATGGAATTGATGTTCCCCATGATCACCGACCCGAAGGCACTATCCAATTATTGGGATGAGGCCGCCCAAAAAATCGCCGACTATCTCCTGCAAGGGCATAACTGCTGCTTCCTGACCCTGGGCGACCCCTTGCTCTATTCCACCTATATTTATCTTTTACGTCATCTGCGTAAAAAAATCCCTGAGCTTACGGCCTTGACCGTCCCGGGGGTAAACGCCTTCAGCGCCGCCGCGGCCCTGGCCGAATTTCCAGTGGGAGAGGCCAAGGCGCCGGTGACGATCATCCCCACGGCCGACGATCTGGCCATGGTCGAACAGGCATTGAAAAAGGGCGGAACAGTGGTCCTAATGAAGATTGGAAAACGTTTGGCCAAGATTCTGGACCTTTTAGAAAAGCTGGGGCTCATGGATCAAGCCGTCTTTGTGGCCCGGGCCGGGCAGGAAGGACAGAGGATAGAATTCGATTTACATCGATTGAAGGCAGAGGACCCTGAGGCCGGGTATCTTTCCATAATCCTGGTTCATGCCGAAGGAAAGGAAAAATCATGAAGGTTTATTTCGTGGGCGCCGGGCCGGGAGATCCTGATCTTTTGACCGTCAAGGCCGAAAAACTTTTAAAAACCTGTCAATATTGCATCTATGCCGGCTCCCTGGTCAGTCCCGAGGTTCTTCAAATATTACCCGAAAAGGCCCAAAAATATGATTCGGCCGGGTTATCCCTGAAAGAAATTATAGCCCTGTGCCTTAAGGCCAAAGGACTGGGTCTGGACGCCATCCGTCTCCATTCCGGAGACCCCTCCATTTATGGGGCCATTCGGGAACAGATGAATGAGTTGGATCTTTTGGGCATCGACTATGAGGTTGTCCCCGGAGTCAGTTCCTTTCAGGCCGCTGCTGCGGCCTTGAAGACCGAACTCACCGCACCTGAAGTTTCGCAGACCATCATCCTGACCAGGACCTCCGGGCGCACCCCCATGCCCAAGGGGCAGGAACTGGATTCTTTGGCCCGTCTGAAGGCCACCCTATGTATCTTTCTTTCCATAGACCGCCTCGACTCCATCGTTGAAATCCTGGCCCCTTACTACGGCCCGGATTGTCCGGCCGCCGTGGTCTACCGGAGTTCCTGGCCGGATCAACAAATCATCCGGGGGACCTTGCTGGACCTTCCGGAAAAGGTACGCTCGACCGAAATCAGTAAAACCGCATTGATCCTGGTAGGTCAGGCCTTGGCCCGGAACATTCCGGCCTCCAGACTCTACGACCAGGGATTCAGCCACGGCTTTCGCCAAGGAGACCAGGTATGAAACTGGCCCTGATCAGCCTCTCCTGGGAAGGGGCGACGCTGGCCTTTCGTCTTCAAAAAGCGTTGCCGGAAGGGGAGGTTTTTTTGCATCGACAGGTCCCATCGAAATTGCCGGCTAAACGATTCGACAGCATTTTGGCCCTGACTGAAGAGATATTTCCGCAATACGAAGGGTTGATCTACATCATGCCTGCCGGGGTGGTTATCAGGAGCTTGGCTCCTTACCTTAAGCACAAAACCCAAGACCCGGCGGTCGTGTCCGTGGATGTGGGCGGGAGGTTTGCCATAAGCCTGCTCAGCGGCCATGAGGGAGGGGCTAATGACCTGGCCCTTGTGGTCGGGAATATCTTACGGGCCGAACCGGTCATCACCACTACCACGGAGGCCCTGAAATCACTGATTGTCGGGATCGGTTGCCGACGGGGTGCCGGAGCGGAAGCCATCATTGCCGCTGTGCAGACCGCTTTGAAGGAAAGCTCTTTGGGAATCAACCAGGTCCGTTATTTAGCCTCGGCCGACATCAAGGCCGATGAAAAAGGACTGGTTGATGCGGCCAAAAAGTTGCAGATCCCTTTGCGATTTATCCCTTCCCAGGAGATACGCACCACCATCAAAGCCTTTGAACACTCGGAGTTTGTAAAAAAGAAAGTCAATCTGCCGGCCGTGGCCGAAGCCTCAGCCTTGCTGGCAGGAAGGAGGACCCAATTAATTCTATCCAAGAAGATCTTCAACGGGGTGACCGTGGCCATCGCCAGGGAAAACTTTTTGTGGTCGGCATCGGACCCGGAGGACCGTTAGACCGAACCCTGCGGGCCGAGAAGGCCATCGGCCAAAGCACAATTATTGTGGGTTATGCCCGTTATCTGGAGCTGATAAAAGACCTGATCCGGAGCAAGGAGATTATCTCCTCCGGGATGCGTCAGGAAAAAGAACGCTGCCTGATGGCCCTTCGACGGGCCCTGGAGGGAAATACCGTTTCCCTGATCTCCTCCGGGGATCCCGGTATTTACGGCATGGCCGGCTTGGTCCTGGAGCTGTCCGCCTCGGTAGGATTTCAAGTCCCCATTGAAATTGTTCCCGGTGTCTCGGCCTCGAATGCCGCCGCGGCTAAGTTAGGGGCCCCCATTATGCTCGACTATGCCTCAATCAGTCTGAGCGATCTGCTGGTTCCCTGGAAAACCATCTTGGGGCGCTTGGAGGCCGTGGCCCAGGCCGACCTGGTAACCGTCCTGTATAATCCTAAGAGCAAAAAGCGGGTACGCCAATTGGATGAGGCCATAAACCTCTTCAGAGGCTTCCGTCCGGGATCGACGCCGGTGGGGATCGGGACAGCCATCGGAACTGATGAGGAACATTTCGTCCTGACTGATTTAACCCACTGCCTGGGCTTTGATATTTCCATGAGGAGCATTCTCATTGTGGGAAATAAATCTTCAACAAACCTTAAAGGCTGGTTCATTACCCCCAGAGGATATAGCCTGTGATCCTGCTTCTGGGAGGAACCAGCGAATCCGTTTTTCTGGCCTCTCATCTGGCCGGGCAGGGATATCCGGTACTGGTTTCAACGGCCACGGACACCCCCATGGACATCAGAAAGCATCCCTTGATATCCCGGAGAAATGGTGACCTGAATGAAGAGGAATTGATCCATCTTGTCCGTTCTCAGAATATCCGGGCCATTATTGATACCACCCATCCCTACGCCGAAAAAATCAGCGTCCTGGCCCAAAAGACGGCCCAGGCCCTGGCTATTCCCTATTTTTTATGGGACCGTCCGGCAGTGGTCCCCAGGGATCAAGGTTTTTTATTCGCCAAGGATCATGAACAAGCGGCTGGCCTGGCTTTTTCCATTAACCAGCCGGTATTGCTGACCACCGGGTCCCGCAATTTGAGGCCTTATGTTGAACAGAGCCTACAAACCCGTATCCCCTTTTGGGTCCGGGTACTTCCCCAGGTCAGTTCTTTGGAGGCCTGTCGTCTGGCAGGGATTCAGGAGGATCGTATCCTGACCGGGCGTGGACCATTTTCCGTTGAAGATAATAAAGCGGTAATCAAAAAATATTCCATAGGGGTCCTGGTTACCAAGGACAGTGGCTTTCCTGGCGGTGTCTTGGAGAAATTAGAGGCTGCCCGACAGGAAAATTGTCAGGTAGTGGTCATTGAACGGCCCACTGACCCGCCGGGAAAAAAATTTCAACGGATTGAGGATTTGTTGGCAGCGTTGAATCAGAGAATTTAAGTTCGGAGTTCGGAGAAAAAAGATCAAACCAACGATAGTAACAATCTCGTAAATAATCACAAAAGCCCCTTTTCGTCATTCCGGGGTCGGAGGCTGTGTCGTAATTACTTAAAGCGTCATCAAAGTCGTCATACCGGCGAAAGCCGGTATCCAGAACTTATTTGAAATACTATATTCCGTGTCGCGCTTCGCTTGCACGGAATGACATAAATGTAATTGTGACACGGTTTCTTGCCCCGGCTTTGCCCCCGGATCAAGTCCGGGGCGGGCTTGGTGACGGCGGAAGGGATTTTTTTATGAAACCATCAATACCGGCAAATTCTGAGGTTTTTGGGTGAGGGCCTATCAATTCGCGTTGGCCTATTTGATGGATCTGGCCTTGGGCGATCCTAAATACTTCCCCCATCCTGTTAGGGGGATCGGATTTTTAATCCGAGTTTTTGAAAAGATTTTGCGATGGCCCTCTTCCCGGCCTTCCTGGGAAAAGGCGTCGGGGTGTCTTCTGGCCCTTGGATTGCCGGTGGGAATTTTTTTAATCACTTACTGGCTGATCGGGTGGATAAGACTAGTTCACCCCTGGGCTCAATCCCTGCTCATTATAATTCTGGCTTATACTACCCTGGCCACCCGCTCCCTTCATCAGGAAGCTTCACAAGTGGTCCGGGCCCTGAAAGAAGGCCGGACCTCCGAGGCCCGAAAAAAGTTAAGCCGCATCGTCGGTCGTGATACCGAATATCTGACCTATCCGGAGATCCTCAAAACGGTATTGGAGACCCTGGCGGAGAACCTTTCCGACGGGGTGATCGCCCCTTTGTTTTATCTCCTCTTAGGAGGGGTGCCTCTGGCCATGGCCTTTAAGACGGTCAACACCCTTGATTCCATGGTGGGGTATAAAGACAGCCGTTATCTTCATTTCGGCTGGGCCTCGGCACGAATGGACGATCTTTTTAATTTCATCCCGGCTCGAATAACCGGTTTCCTGATTTGCCTCCTGGCCTGGCCTCTCGGGCTTTCATTCGAACAGGCCTGGCGCATCCGCCGGCGGGACGGCGGCAAATCCGAGAGTCCGAACGCCGCCATCCCTGAAGCGGCTTTGGCCGGGGCCTTACAGATCCAATTGGGGGGGCCGGCCTATTATGATGGGGAAAGGTATGACAAGCCCTTTTTGGGTGATGATCTTGCTGAAATTACCCTGGCGGAATATAAAAAAACGGTGATGATTATTTACGGTTCATCGCTGGTAATGGCTTTATCGGTTTTTGTCCTGCGACTCCTCTGGGATTGGGAAACCAAGTAAGGTTATGCAACTTAACACCAATCCCTCAACGATGATTATATACGACCTTAAACTACTAAAGAGGGAGGCCGATCCGTCTACGCAGCAGCCCGCGCCGCGATTAATTCCTCGATCTCCTGGCCGAACTCCGAAAAGTTCAAAATGGTAAACCCGGTGATCTCACCGGTTACCGGGTCGAAGCGGATCAGCAAGTCCTCTCCCGAGTCAAGTGTCTCACTCGCCTGGGGCTCTCCAAAGGAAACGTAAAGGACATCTGCTTCTTTATCATAGGATGTATTCACGCTCTTTCCCTGGGTGTTCAGGCTATCGCTTTCTATCGAGCCACCGTGATGATAAGGGCCAATGCGACGTCAACAAGTTATTCTATAGTTTTCTATATAACTTCTCTCCCTAAAGGTTCCCTTGGGGAGAGAAACCCTGGCCATTAGTCTGTTTTGGTTGAATTATAGTTTGCCGATCCCTTGAGATATTTTGTAACCTATTATAAAAGATAAACATTATTTGACAAATGAATTTTATCGCTTGAAATTTGAGTCGTGTATATTCTTCAAATTGACATCATATACAGAATAAGAAGGGTTCTTCCTGCCGGCGATCCCAGTTGCCCTACAAGCCCAATTTGAAGAATATTTGAGAAATAAGGCAATTTCCACTAACTGCAAGGGGAATATAAAAAAGGAGAGCCTGCCCCGATTTATAAGTAAATTGCAAGAGGGTTATGGGGTCAATTCTTTACATATTGAAAATTGCCAATGTCGATGGGCATGGTATATCCCAATTTAAGTGGGGCAGAGCCGACCCAAAATCAGAAAACTAAGGAATAAGGATTACCCTTTCCAGGCCTTTGAAATGGGCGTCACTGGTTATTAAATCGGCGTTTTTCTCTACGGCCGTGGCATAAACCATGGCATCGGCCATGGGCAAGGCATATTTCAGGCTAAGGTCGGCAGCCAAAAGGGCAATGCTTTCCTCTAAAGGAACGATGGAGGTTCTTTTCATCAGGGATACGGCCAGCAAGGCTTCTTCTTCGGTTTTTTCCTTTTTAATTTTTTTATAAACTTCATAGACCACAACCGTAGGGGTAACGATCCCGGAAAGGTCCTTCAAGTAGCCGGCATATTTCAAGGCCCGGGGGCCTTGACCGAAAAACTCTATCCACCCCGAGGAATCGAGCAGGATCATGAGCGGTCCCGATCTTCCCGAAGGCCCTCGGTGTTTAGCCCTTTTAAAAACCCCTTAAAGAAATCCAAGGGTTTTTCCGGGATCATGTGGACCACCCCCCCCTTAACCACCACCACCATTTTTTGCCCGCTTTTCAGGTGGAGCTTTTCTCTGACCTCTTTAGGTATGACCACTTGATATTTTGGAGAAATAGTCGTGATTCCCATTTTTATACCCCTTTTTTGATTATCGATGAATAAATCGTAAAACAATAGCGGGGTTTTGTCAATAATTTTCATACCCAAGGATGATGGGTCGCTTCTTTTACATTTACAAATGAAAAATGAGCTTTGACTGATTAAGGAGTCGGACCAGGCAAACCCTAAGGCAACCAGGCAGAGGGGTAGAGTTGGTTCTAAGTTGCATTACTAATGGTAAAGTGAGATGAAAAAATTAAGTTCTGGTTTGGACAGCTCGGCCCGGGCCGTCCATTGAAATTGTTGGTTAAAAGATTGAAAATTTTTCATATTGATGATATGGCTTTTCATATGAAGACGACCTTTAATATCGATGACAGTCTTATGGCCCGTTTACGGCACGAATCCACTCGTCAGGGGGAGACCATCACCAAGTTGGTGGAAAGCGCCCTGTGTTTACTGCTCAAACAGGAAAAATCCAAAAACAAAAAAAACTCTGCAGGAACTGCCCTCCTTCGATGGGGGAATTCCCAGGGTGAATATCGCTAACCGGGAGGCTCTTTACGACCAGATGGAAGGGACCTGATGTCCGGAGCATGTCTGTTGTCGCGAGTTGATTCGAAAATGGCACAGCCAAGTCCCTCCATGTACATTACCTGGCAGACTCAATGAAATAAACAAGGTGAATCATGGAACGTCTTATCCGCAAAAAGTCCCTGGAGGAATTGGTCGGGCAGCTTTTTATGGTTGGGTTCGAAGGGACCCGGTTCAATAGCGACCTTTCTTTCTTTCTGAAGAAATTGCATGTCGGCGGGATCATCCTTTTCAAAAGAAATGTCCAGGACCCCTTTCAACTGGCTGACCTGAGCCGGGAATTGCAGGAAAAGGCCCTGGAGTACTCTTCCGTCCCTCTATTGATAGCCATTGACCAGGAAGGGGGCACGGTTGCGCGTTTGGGACCACCTTTTACCCAGTTTGAATCCCAGTCGGCTATGGCTTCCTCAGATGATCCCGAAGGGAAAATCCGTCATTTTGCTCAGACCGAAGCCCGGGAGCTGAAGCTGGTGGGTATCAACATGAATTTGACCCCGGTCCTGGATGTCAATTCCCGCGGTCCGGAAGGAATAATGGCTTCCCGGTCTTACGGTTCTGATCCTCTTGAGGTGGCAGGGCTTGGGGCCTTATGCATCCGCGAATTCCAGCAGGCCGGAATTATTGCCTGCGCCAAACATTTTCCCGGTATCGGCGATACCGATCTGGACTCCCACCAGGACCTGCCTATCCAACAGAAGGACAAAACGGAACTGGAAAAGGTGGAACTGGTACCCTTTCGGGAAGCCATCAAAATTCCACCCGGGGCGGTTATGATCTCTCATATCCGATATCCGGCCTATGATCTTAAACACCCGGCCAGTCTTTCCGGGGCGATCATTACCGGACTCCTGCGCCAGACATTGGGGTATGATGGTCTGGTCATAACCGATGACCTGGAGATGGGGGCGATTGGCAGGCATTATGACATTGAAGAGGCCCTGCTTTTGGCCTTTACCGCCGGTGTCGATTGTTTGATGATCTGTCATAACCCGGAAAAAATCGAAAAGGGGTATTTCTATCTGTTAAATAAAATCAAAAAAGGGGTCATTCCTGAAGATCGGTTTAGGCAAAGTCTTATGCGTATTCTGACCTTGAAACAGAAATTTCTTAAATCTTTCTTGCCTGAGCCTGAAAAAGAAATTAAGGAATATTTTTTAGCCAGGAGATAAAAAGAAGAAGACCAGTCAGATATCTCCTAGAAAAGCGGAACAGATTAGGTTGACAGCTCATAAAGATCGAATAACAAGCCCGGAGCAAGAAAAAGAAAAGCTCAAACAGGAATTGGCCGCCTCTCGTAAAAAGGCAGCGCAATACTTGAAGTTGATTGAAAAAGCATTCGATATTATTTATGAAACTGATGCCAATGGACAATTCACTTTTGTTAATCGGGTTACCCAAAAGATAACCGGATTTTCCAGAAAAAACCTTATCGGCCGCCATTACCTGGATTTTGTTTCTCCGGATTACCGGGATGAAGCGGCCCGGATTTATGGAAAACAATTTGTATATAAGATCCGAAATACCTATTTCGAACTTCCTTTGATCGCCCGGACCGGAGAAAAACTCTGGCTGGGTCAGCATGTTCAGTTATTGGTGCGCGGGAATAAAGCGACCGGATTTCAAGCCATTGCCAGAGATATTACCCAGCAAAAACAGATTGAAGAGGATCTGAAAAAATATCAGGAACAACTTGAGACCATAGTTGAAAACCGGACGATCGACCTGAAAAAGAAAAATGAAGCATTGAACCAGGAAATTTCCGAGCGAAAACAGGCCGAAGCGGCTTTGCGGGAGAGTGAGGAAAAATATCGGACTATTCTTGAAACTATTGAAGACGGATATTATGAGGTGGATCTGACCGGCAGTCTGACTTTTTTCAACGATGCCATGACCCGGATCAATGGCTATTCACGGGCTGAAATGCAGGGCATGAACTACCGGCAATATACAGATCCGCTGAATGCTAAAATATTATTTGGAGAATTCAACCGAATTTATCGGACAGGAAAACCTTCCAAGGGTATCCAATATGAAGTGATTACCAAAAAGGGCGAAAGGAGAAGCCTGGAAACTTCCGTTTCTTTAATCAAAGACCCTTCCGGAAAACCGATCGGATTCAGGGGCATTTCACGGGATATTACAGAATTGAAGCGGGCCGAAGAGGCCTTACGGAAGGCCCATTCCAAGATGGCCTTGTTAATCAATTCCATTTCCTCCATCCTTGTTGCCGTTTCCGACGATAACCGGATCATCTTCTGGAATACCGAAGCTGAGAAGCAATTTGGAATCCCGGAGAAAGAGGTCCTTGGGAAACCTCTGATGGAGGTGAACATTCCCTGGGATGGGGACCATATCATGCGGGGAATACTAGTCTGCCGCGCGGAAAACACATCGGTCTGGCTGGATAATATAAAGTTCCGTCAGCTCAACGGGAAAGAGGGTACCCTGGGAATCAAGATCGACCCTGTTTTTGGAGAGAAATCTTTGGAGATGGAGACCCTGATTCAGGGGGCCAATATCACCCAGCGCCGTATCATGGAGAGCCAGTTGGCTCAGGCCCGGAAATTGGAATCCATCGGTCAGTTGGCTGCCGGTATCGCCCATGAAATCAACACCCCGATCCAATATATCGGGGATAATGTCTATTTCCTGAAAAATTCCTTTGAAGATTTAACTCAAGTTTTTTTAAAATATGGGAACTTAAGGGAGGCGATCAGAGCTGGGATGCCTGGTGTCCGAGAGGTCGACGAGGTGGAGAAGGTTATTCAGGAGACTAAGTTGGATTACCTGACCCAGGAGATTCCCAAGGCCATACAACAGACCCTGGAAGGGGTGGAACGGGTCAGTCGGATCGTCCAATCCATTAAGGCCTTTGCCCATCCGGGAAAAGAGAAGAAGGTCGATGTTGATATCAATAAGGCCATTGAAACCAACATAATGGTGGCTCGTAACGAATGGAAGTATGTTGCTGAACTGGTCACTGATTTGGATACTTCCTTGCCCCCGGTGTCCTGTGTCTCGGGCGATATGAACCAGGTTATTCTTAATTTACTGGTCAATGCCGCTCAGGCTGTTTCCGAAGTAGTGGGTGGCGGCGCCGACGAGAAGGGTCGTATCTCAATATCCACCCGCCAGGATGACTCGTGGGTGGAGATTCGGATCAGCGATACCGGCAGGGGGATTCCTGTTGAAATTCAACCGAAAATTTTTGATCCTTTTTTCACGACGAAAGAGGCGGGAAAAGGAAGCGGCCAGGGACTGGCCATTGTCTATACGGCTATCGTGGATCGGCACCAGGGTTCTATAACTTTTGAAACCAAGATCGGCCAGGGGACTACTTTCATAGTCCGCTTACCTATAAAGGACCCGATGGCGGATGGAGATTGAGGAAAGGAGATTTTCTTCCCGAAGTCCCGCATTGGATCTCCATTGCTCATTCCCGGTCTAAACAGGATTCATTCCGCCATTGTTAAACCCCTTTGCAGGTCCGGGGGCAATTCAACACTACAGGTTATTTGTTCTCTGGTAATCGGATGGGGCAGAGAAAGGTGGCCGGCGTGGAGGAAAAATCGGGTTAAAGGCAAACCTAATTTTCTGGCCGCCTTTTGATCCATAAAGGGTATCCCCAACCACAGGGTGGCCCTGAAAAGAAAGGTGGGCTCGAATCTGATGGGTAACCCCGGTTATCAGTTGGGCCTCAACCAGGGTATAATCTTTAAATACTTTTATCGGATGGACCCGGGTTATGGCCTTATAAGCCCGACCGCGCCGTGTGTCCCCGGGGGTACGAATGCCCTTCATTTTTCTTTCATCGGCCGGATCATGGGCCAGGGGCAGGGAAATCGTCGTAGGTTTTGGAAAAGCCCCTTCAACCAGGGCCTGGTAGGTTTTCTTCCATCTCCCGGCTCCCAGGTCTTTTTTGAGTTGCAACCAGGTCGACTGCTCCAGGGCAACGGCCAGCAAACCTGATGTTCCCGTATCTAAGCGGTGAACCAGGCCGGGTTCCAGAGGTTTGTTTCCAACCCCGATTATTCTCGGCCAGTGGGAGACCAGGGCATTGGCCATGGTCCCCGTTTCAAACGGACTTAGAGGGTGGGTAGGCATCAACCCGGGCTTTTCAACAATCAAGAGGGACTGATCTTCAAAAATGACGGACGGCCGGGGACCCTGATCGGGAACCGGGTAGGGACTCAGCGGACCGGGGATCTCAATTTCCAAGCGATCCCCCGGTGAGACCCTGAATCCTTTGGCCACCGGGCGGCCGTTGACCCGAACGGCCTTTTTTGAAAAAAGTTCTCCCCTGATCCGGCGGGAAAGAAGAGGCAGTTTCTGATTTATCAGAATATCCACCCGAATGGTTCCGGGCAGGTCTACTGGGACCTGCCATTGGAACCGTTCGGGCGGACAGACATTAATTGGCGTACCCAAAGGTTAAGTGCCGAGGAGGTCAAGTTAGTTAGGAAGGTTTTTTATGCCGTTCAGGCGAGAGTTTCGGGAAACATCCTTTTTGCCCAGGTTCTGAGTCAAACTCAAATTTTAATCCTTAAAATAGACCTCTATTCCAGTAGTTAAAGTTTTCGTTTTACTTAACCTTGACCAAAATCGAATATTCTTCAAAACTCTCTTCCTATGACCCTGTCATAAGCAAAAGATGTTTTAGGGAAAAAGGTTTCCGGCTCTAAAAATTAACAAATGGTTATAACCTGAAGCTTTAAGGGCCTCATCGATTATAGAGATTAGCCTTTCTTTTTCGGCGGGCGGCTTCCCGCTGTTTTCGTTTTTTCTTCACGCTTGGCTTTTCATAGAACTCCCGCTGTTTGAGTTCTTTCTTCAGGCCATCCATCTGCATTTTTTTCCGTAACAGCTTTATGCCCGCCTCAATGTTGTTGTCTTTGACAAACACATTGATGGACATTCTTTATAACACCCCTTTCTAATGGGAATATATGAATATATCGCTTCATAATAAAATTATGAGTAAAATAAAAGAATTTTTATAACAAAAAAAATAAAATATGTCAATCTATTTTTAATAACCACTTGTAATTTTGTCTCTATTTTCGGTCGATCCGGAAGGATTTATTAAAGAAGGTCAAGTTTTATCCGGAATTTAGAAAAATATGGATCAATGAGACCCTAAGGGGGCTCCCGGAAACCATTAGCGCTTAAGGCGAACTTCTATACAAGAAAAAGACATCATGATCGAAGAAACCATAAGCGGTTGACATTCAACAACTAATTTAAAATACAATAAAATTAAAATAAAGGACTGCCTATCTGTTTAAAAAAAAACCTCCCTGATGCTTGGCTTTTCTGATATCGGCGAGGACATCGAGCCCTGGAAATAAAAAAAATTCAATTATACCGGATTGAAACCATCAAAACTCATTGACTCTTTTTTTTTTCATTCTATAAGAAGGCGGTATTTCCAGCCGGATTTTTTATTTCTAAAACGGAAATAATTCATCAATTTTTTATATGGTGAGGAGCGAGCAATGTCGAAAGTGTCCCTGAGTATCAATGGACGATCCGTACAAACGGAATCGGGTAACAGCATCTTACAAGCAGCGACCGAGGAAGGGATTTTCATCCCGACCCTGTGTCAACATCCCCTGTTGAAACCGGAGGAGGCCTGCCGGATCTGCGTTGTGGAAGTGGAAGGGGAAGAAAAACTGGTAGCTTCCTGTGCCGCCCTGGTCAAAGAAGGGATGGTTATTGAGACCGATTCCCAGAGGGTTGTGGATGCCCGGCGAGGCATCCTGGAACTGCTTCTGGAAAATCACTATGGGGATTGCCTGGCCCCCTGCCATCTGGCCTGCCCGGCGGGGATTGATATCCAGGGCTATGTGGCCCATATCAGCCGGGGAGAATTTAGAGAAGCCCTGAAGCTGATCAAGGAGAAGAATCCTCTGCCCTTATGTATCGGCCGGGTCTGCCCCCATTTTTGTGAAGATGCCTGCCGTCGAAACCGGGTGGAACAACCCATTGCCATCAATCCCTTGAAACGGTTTGTGGCCGATTACGACCGGCTGGAGGGGATTTCCTATAAACCGCATATTCCGGCCGACAGCGGCCATAAGGTGGCTATTATCGGCGGAGGGCCGGGAGGTCTTTCAGCGGCCTATTATCTGCAGGCAAAGAGGTCATCAGGTGACTATCTTCGATGCCAAGCCCCAGTTGGGGGGGATGCTCCGCTACGCCATCCCGGAATACCGCCTGCCCAAGAAGATCCTGGATCAGGAGATCCAGGGGATACTGGATTTGGGGGTGGAGGTCAGACCGAATCTCTTTTATGGGAAGGATGTGACCCTGGCCGGCTTGCGTGAGGAAGGATATCAGGCCATCTTTATGGCCCTGGGGACCTGGAAATCGTCCCGGCTGGGTTTGGAAGGGGAAGACCTGCCGGGGGTGATGCATGCCCTGGATCTGTTGATCCGGACCTCCATGGGTGATAAACTGGTTGATCGGGAAAAAGGTAATCATTATCGGGGACGGGAATACGGGGATGGATGCGGCCCGGACCTGCCTGCGGCTGGGGACCGAAGAGGTGACCATGCTCTATCGAAGGTCCCGGAAAGAGATGACCGCCCATCATGAGGAAGTGGATGCCACCGAGGCCGAGGGGGTCAAACTGGAACTTCTGGTTTCCCCGACCCGGATTATTTCTGAAAACGGCCGGTTCAAGGCCATGGAATTCATCCGCAATGAGCTGAAAGAGCCGGATGCCGGGGGACGGGCCAGGCCGGTTCCCATCCCCGGTTCCGAGGAGATTTATGAAGCGGATCTGGCGGTCATCTCCATCGGCCAGTTTTCCGATCTGACCTTTTTGCAGAATGATCCGGACCTGAAGGACCTGGTTCTTACCAAGTGGGGGACTCCGGATGCCGATCCCCAGACCCTGCAGACCTCCATCCCCGATCTGTTTATCGGCGGGGATCTTTTCCGAGGCCCGCAAACGGTTATCCAGGCCATTGCCGACGGACGTACAGCGGCGGGTTCCATCCATCAGTATCTGACCCGGGGGGAAGTGAAAGCGGTCAAAAAGCCTTTCAATATCAGCAAGGGGAAGAAACTGCCCCAGGTGGATGCGGTTAACTTTGAAGGCATCCCCTCAAAACCCCGGGTCCAGCTGCCTCAAATGACTTTGCCGGAACGGGAACATAATTTCAAGGAAGTGGAGTCCACCATCGGCCAGGCCGAGGCCATGGCCGAGGCAGCCCGGTGTCTGTCCTGCGGTTGTCTGGATGTTTTTGACTGCCGTCTGCGATCTTATGCCGACACCTATAATGTGGACATAGACAAACTCCCGGTCTGGACCAAAAGAAAATACCCCCTCCAGACGGAACATCCTTTCATAACGGTTGATCCCAACAAATGCATCACCTGCCGGAGATGTGTGCATGGTTGTTCGGAATATCAGATACAACATGCCTTTGAATTGAATCAAGTTAATAAGGGAGGAAACGGGGGTCCCCCGGCTTTCACTCCCTCCATCAATGAACGCTGTGTCTCGTGCGGTCTTTGTCTGGCCAATTGTCCTACCGGGGCCCTGACGGAAAAGCCAGAGGGGTTGCCCGGCCCCTGGAAACTGGAGCGGGTCAGAACCACCTGCACCTACTGCGGCGTGGGCTGTCAACTTTATCTGGAAAAGGTCGGCGACCGGATTGTCCGGGTCACCGGGGTGGATAAAACGCCGCCCAATTTCAGTCATATGTGCGTCAAAGGCCGCTTTGGGTTTGATTTTATAAACCATCCCGACAGGCTGAAATATCCCCTGATCAAAGAAGACGGGCATTTCCGTCAAGCCTCCTGGGATGAGGCCCTGGACCTGGTGGCCAAGCGGTTTTTGGAAATCCGAGACCAATATGGGCCTGATTCCTTGGCGGGTCTTTCCTCGGCCCGGGCCACCAATGAAGAAAATTATCTGATGCAAAAGATGATCAGGGGGGTTTTCAAGACCAACAATATAGACCATTGTGCCCGGCTCTGACACTCCACCACCGTAGCCGGTCTGGCTGCGGCCTTTGGAAGTGGGGCCATGACAAATTCCATCTCTGAAATCGAGCAATCCAAAGTGATCCTGATCACCGGCTCCAATCCCACGGAAAACCATCCGGTGATCGGCGCGGCTATCAAAAGGGCGGTTCTTGACCACGGGACCAAGCTTATTGTGGTTGATCCGAGAAAAATTGAATTAACCGAATTCGCCACTGTATGGTTGAGACCGAAACCGGGAACCGATCTGGCTTGGATCAATGGTCTTATTCATATTATTATCGAAGAAGGGCTATTGAATTCTGAATTTATCAAAGAAAGGACCGAAGGCTTTGAAGATTTAAAAGCCTCTTTAGCCGATTTTACTCCATCCAGGGTCTCGGAGATCACCGGGATCCCGGAAAAAGATTTGGTTCAGGCGGCTCATATTTATGCCGAAGACCGGGCCTCGATTTTTTATGCCATGGGTATTACCCAGCACAGCCACGGGACCGATAATGTCAAGGCCCTGGCCGACCTGGCCCTGATCCGCGGGAATGTCGGGGTTCCGGGTACTGGGATCAATCCCCTGCGGGGACAGAACAACGTCCAGGGGGCCTGTGACATGGGAGCCCTACCCAATGTTTTTTCCGGCTATCAGAATGTAAGCGATCCGGTGATCATTGAAAAAATGGAGAAGGCCTGGGGCGTGCAAGGTCTTTCGAACAAGCCCGGGCTGACTTTGATGGAGATTACCGAGGCGGCCAAGAACAAGAAGGTCCGCGGCCTTTATATCTTTGGAGAAAATCCGGTGGTTTCCGACCCGGATACGCACCACCTGACCGAGGCCCTTAAGGCCCTGGACTTTTTAGTGGTTCAAGACCTCTTTTTAACAGAAACCGCCCAACTGGCCGATGTGGTCTTACCAGGGGCTTCTTTTGCCGAAAAGGAGGGTACCTTCACTAATACCGAGCGGCGAGTTCAACGGGTACGTCAGGCCATAACTCCTCCCGGTGATGCCAGGCCGGATTGGCAGATCATTGCCG
The DNA here is from genome assembly GCA_963790475.1 of uncultured delta proteobacterium. Lineage (GTDB taxonomy): Bacteria > Desulfobacterota > RBG-13-43-22 > RBG-13-43-22 > RBG-13-43-22 > RBG-13-43-22. Next base: position 597,565 of record CAWBOS010000010.1, read on the forward strand.
ATTTGTCCACCCGGATGGGCCTGCCGATGCGTTATGAGAATCCGGAGATGATTTTTGAAGAAATACGGTCTGTCACCCCGGCCTATGCCGGAATCACCTATCAACGAATCAACCGGGCAGGGATTCAATGGCCCTGTCCCACCCTGGAGCACCCGGGGACCCCTCTTCTTCATCAGGGCCAGTTTACCCGGGGACTGGGCAAGTTTCACGCCTTGAACTATATGGGACCCAAAGAAGTTCCGGATGCCGATTATCCCCTAATTTTAAGCACCGGCCGGGTTCTTTATCACTACCATACCGGGACCATGACCCGAAAAAGCAAGGGTCTGGAAAAGATAGCCCCGGAATGCCTGATCGAGATTTCTGCAGCCGATGCCCAGGCGCTGAAGATTGCCGAAGGGGAACGGGTCAAGGTCTTATCGCGCCGCGGAGATCTGGAGGCCAGAATCAAAATAACCGAACGCTCTCCGCAAGGGACAATCTTTATCCCCTTCCACTATGCGGAAGCCGCAGCCAACCAACTTACCCAGACCGGTCTGGATCCGGTGGCCAAGATCCCGGAGTTGAAGGTTTGTGCCGTGCGGATTGAAAAAATGTAGAAGAATAAAATCTGACAAGTTCGTAAAAAGTCGCCGGAAGCCCGAAGTCGTCATTCTGGCGAAAGCCGGAATCCAGTGCTTTTAAGTAGTTATAATCTCCTGGACCCCGGCTTTCTCCGGGGTGACGACTTTTTACGAAGCCATCAAATCTATGCTCCCATGTTAAACGCAGAGAGGAACTGATTTTATTTTTGATCGGACTCTGCGGTTCGCTTCTCATTAATGAAAAATAGAGCGGACCCTGATGAGCATCGAACCCTAAAAAGGCCTATAGGGGCAGAATCCGCACCCATGGGCCTTTTTAATTTTCCATAAATCAGAAAAGAAATAGAATTAGCTTATGAACAGCACTGATTCCTCAGATAACCGCTATGATGTGATCGTCGTCGGCGCCGGCCATGCCGGGTGCGAAGCGGCCTTGGCCGCGGCCCGGATGGGTTGTCACACCCTTCTCCTGACGATCAATATCGATCATATCGGGGCCATGTCCTGCAATCCGGCTGTGGGAGGCTTGGCCAAAGGCCAACTGGTCAAAGAGATCGACGCTTTGGGCGGTGAAATGGCCAGAAATATCGATGCCACCGGTATTCAATTTCGAAAACTGAACACCCAAAAGGGACCGGCGGTCTGGTCGTCCCGAGCCCAGGCCGATATGGACGATTACAAACAACGTCTTCGCTGGGTGGTTGAAAATCAGAAGGGTTTGGATGTCAAACAAGCCATGGTGGATTCACTCTGGGTGGAGCAGGGGAAAATCAGAGGCCTTCGAACCAGCCTGGGACAAAATTTTCAGGCCGAGGCGATCATCCTGACTACCGGGACTTTTCTGCAGGGGTTGATTCATATCGGCTTTAATCAGTTTCCTGCCGGCAGGATGGGAGATCCGGCCTCAATGGCCCTGTCGGACTCCTTGAGGTCTTTGGGTCTTCAGCTGGGGAGACTTAAGACCGGGACGACACCCAGGCTACAGGGAAAAACAATCGATTTCAGTTCATTGATAATTCAAACGGGGGATGTCCCTCCCATTCCTTTTTCTTTCAGGACTGAATCAATTAGCCAAGCTCAGGTCCCCTGCTTTATGACTTATACCCAACCCGAAACCCATGACCTGATCCGGCGGAATCTGGATCGTTCACCCCTTTTCAGCGGCCGTATACAGGGGACCGGGGTTCGTTATTGTCCTTCCATTGAAGACAAGATTGTTCGATTTCCCGATAAAATAAGACATCAAATCTTTTTAGAACCTGAAGGCCGGAAGACCACGGAATATTATCCCAACGGAATTTCAACCAGTCTGCCGGTGGATGTTCAATTGATCATGCTCCGGTCCATTCCCGGATTGGAGAGGGCTGAAATGGTTCGTCCGGGATATGCGATAGAATATGACTATGTCGATCCCAAGCAGTTGACCCCTACGCTCGAAGTCAAATCTGTGTCCGGACTTTATCTGGCCGGACAGATCAATGGCACCTCCGGTTATGAAGAGGCCGCTGCCCAGGGCTTGATGGCCGGCATCAATGCCGCCTTAAAAATACAAGGACGTAACCCTCTTATCCTGACCCGTTCTCAGGCTTACATCGGGGTCCTGATCGATGACCTGGTGACCAAAGGCACCAAAGAACCTTACCGCATGTTTACTTCCAGGGCCGAATTCCGTTTGTTGCTGAGAGAGGATAATGCCGATCTTCGCCTAACCGATCTGGGAAGAGAAGTGGGGCTGGTGGATGACGACCGGTATCAATATTTTTCCAGAAAAAAACAGGAGATACAAAAGGGCTGGGAACTGCTGACCCAAATCCTGTTTTCCCCGACTGCCGAGACCAATCAGGTGATGATCAAACTGGGCAGTCAAGCACTTCGAAAACAGATGACCTTAAAGGAGCTTTTACGACGACCGGAACTGAAATGGAAAGATCTTTTTCCCTTATGTCCGGAATTGTCTCACATAAAACCCGAGGTGGCTGAGCAACTGGCCATCCAGGCCAGGTATGAAGGCTATTTGGAAAGACAGGAGGAACAAGTAAAACGCTTTGAAAAAAATGAACAAATCCTGATTCCCGATCAGTTTGAATACCAAAATCTTTCCGGTCTATCCAATGAAATCAAGGAAAAATTGAAAAATATCCGCCCCGGAACCTTAGGCCAGGCCTCCCGGATTTCCGGAGTGACCCCGGCGGCCATTACCATTTTGCAAATTCATATAAAAAAAATGAACAAAAACACTTGACAAGGTCATTTCCTTGGAGCATATTAAATTCCATTTTAAATTAGATGGGTTATGTTAAAATTGACGTTGCTTGAAAAATTTTCCGGAAAAAGGTTTTAAACGATTAAGGTTCTGAATGAGAAAAGGAGAGAGATTATGGCCCTGACCAAAGAAAAGATTATCGCCACCATCTATGAGAAAATCGGTTTCAGCAAAAGTCAATCCAGAGATGTAGTGGAGCAATTGTTGGAAATTATGAAAAAATCCCTGGCCAGTGAAGAAAATATTCTCATCAGCGGATTTGGTAAGTTTGTAGTCAAAAGAAAACGGGCCAGACGAGGCCGGAATCCTCAGACCAACAAGGATTTGCAGCTGAAGGCCAGGAGAGTAGTGGTCTTTAAAACCTCAGGCGTGTTACGAAAAAAGGTCAATGCCGGTTAATTATTAGCGAAGGGTAACCATTCTTTTATTCAATAGAAATAAAGATAGATGTCCTGGTTAATCGGCCACCACCAGGGCTTGAGAAAATCCTTTACCCTCTAATTGTTTTTGTAAACGTAGGGCCTCCTGCAGTTCCGGACAATGAGCCAGTCGGACCCGGAAAAAGGTTTCTCCGGAACGAACCGTTTCTGAAACTTCTACCTGCGGATACTCTTTCTGCAAACTCTCTTTTAATACCGATGCTTTTTGGAGATCTTTGAAGGCCCCGATCTGGACCGAAAAATCCCCCTTTTGGAAATCGACCTGCTGGACCAGGCGAGTGACTTTCTTTCCGTCTTCTTCAACTTCCTCCAGAATACCCAGGGCCTCTAATTCAATCCTGGCGGTACCCGGACCGACGAGTCCTAATTCCTTGGCCCCGCTGTAGGAAAGGTCCAGGATGCGGTCTTTTAGAAATGGACCCCGGTCGTTGATTCTTACCAGAATTTCTTTTTTATTGGCCGGGTTTTTGACACGTATCTGGGTATTAAAGGGCAATATCCGATGGGCCGCGGTATACCCGAATTGGTCGTAAGTCTCTCCGGAGGAGGTCGGTTTTCCATGGAAATCAGGCCCGTACCAGGAGCAAATTCCTTGTTCCTTGAACTCGGCCACTGAAGCCACAGGGAAATACCACTTTCCATTGACGGCATAAGGTCTTTCTTTGCGTTCTGATTTCTTAGCGGACGCAGTGGGAGTTTTCTTGACTGCGGGGGGTGTTTTGGCCGCTGCCGGTGGGGGGGGTGAAACAGGGCTGGGGGAAGAGGGAATGATAATCGTCTTGGAGCATCCGGTAATTGCAAAAATAAAAAAGCTGAAAAAGGATAAAAATATAAGCCGCTGACTCATGTATAATATCATAACAAATCTAAAGCGGTGAAAACAACCCCTTTTTTTTCTTGACCGGGGATAGTTCATTCTATAACTATAATGTAACTATATAATAGTTAATATGTAATCATCCGCCGCTAATTAAATAGGTCCGGTATCTTCCTTCGTCAGTCTTCTCTTAAATCTGCAATCTGAAATCACAGGGGTTCTTCAATCCCGAATTTCCTCAAGAACCTGGGGTCCTTACTCCAGTCCTTTTCCACTCGGACCCATAACTCCAAAAAGACCTTGGACCCTAACAAGATCTCCATATCCTCCCGGGCCTGCTGGCCGATAGTCTTCAGCATTTTCCCTTGTTTCCCGATCAGGATTCCCTTCTGAGAAGTGCGTTCCACATGGATTGTGGCCTGGATATCGATGATGGGTTTGTCTTCCCGTTCTTTAAATGTTTCGATGGTCACAGCGACCCCATAAGGGACTTCCTGGGAGATCAGGCGAAAGACCTTTTCGCGGATCAATTCCGCTACCAGAAACCGTTCCGATAGGTCGGTCACCATATCCTCAGGAAAATAGGGGGGGCCTTCCGGAAGAGTTTGGCCGATGCAATTCTCCAGGACATCGAGTCCTTCTCCGGTCAAGGCCGAGACAGGAATGATTTCCTTGAAAGGGAACGATTGAGAAGCCTGGTCAATCAGGGGGAGCAGGTTTCTCCGATCAATCAGATCGATTTTATTGATGGCCAGAAAAACAGGGGCTTTCACTTTGCTCAACCGGGATCGGAGATCATCGGGAATCAGAGGACGAGCTGAAAAAGGTTCAATCAGCAGGATAATCAGGTTGACATCGGACAGGGATTTTAGAGAAATTTGGATAATCGTTTTATTCAAAAGCCCTTTGGGTTCCAGGATTCCTGGGGTGTCCAGGAAGATAAATTGGCCTTCCGGAACATGTTTGATGCCCAGGATACGGTTCCGGGTGGTTTGAGGGCGGGAGGAAACGATAGAAATTTTTTGTCCCAACAGGGCGTTGAGCAGGGTCGATTTGCCTACATTGGGGGCCCCGATCAGGGCAATGAATCCGGATTTAAAGGACATGAGGTTCTTTCTTGGTAACTTTAGTTGATTTAGAAACCCCCGCCCTAAGGGCGGGGTCATGTGGACTGGCTATGCCGGTCCCGAATGGGCTTGGCTGAAAGCCCACCCACTGCTATTTTTTCCATCGAGTTGTTGCCGCAACATCGAAAGAAAGGAGATAGCAGTGAGTAGATTCCGAAAATTATCACATACCATATGGCATTGTCAGTATCATATTGTCTGGGTTCCGAAATATCGCTATCAGATATTGGCTGGGAACATCGGGGAAACGATGGCCAGCGGGATCCAAGCGATTTGCGGGTATGCGGGTTGTGAAGTTAACGAGTTGAATGTTCAAAAGGATCATATTCATCTGGTAGCCATGGTTCCGCCCGAAGTATCGATATCGGACTTGATGGGGCGGGTCAAGGGTCAGACATCGATGAAAATGTTTAACCAGTATCGGCAGTTGCGGAAGAAGCCGTATTGGGGTAATCATTTTTGGACCCCGGGGTATTGTGTGGATACCGTTGGAATGGATGAGGAACTGATCCGGAAGTATGTCCGGTATCAAGAGGAAAAAGAAAAACAGTTCGAACAATTGCACTTGAATTTGTAGATCATCCATAACGCGGCACAACTCGGAAGCCCTGCCTCCTCAGGGGGCAGGGCCATTGCCCCCCTATGGGGGGCCCAGTTAAAGCCACGCCCTATGGGCGTGGATTATTTACGTGTTTAACAAATCCTTCAAAGGTTTCACATTTTTCGTTCACCGGATTCATGATGATCGCAATTGCGAAGAGCAATCGTTCCCGGTTCAGGTCCATACTCAAAGGTAATTCTCAAGGTTATGGAGGCATAAGCAATGAATACATCATTCCCCCCGACCGAATATTTGGCCGACACATTCTTTGCCTTATGAATCTTAAGAGAGGGATGGCGGGGATTGCCGGCCAGATATTCCACGGCTTTGTCGATTACCTTCCGTTCTTTGGGAGACAAAACCGCATAGCTCTCCAGAAAAAAGGGTTCAAAATACAACTGAAACGGAGGGGGTTTGGCGGGCATCGATGATTATTTTCTAAACTTTTTCAAGGCGTCCAGGGTGGAAGCGGCTCTTATCCCTTTGCGGGTATCCTGGTTTACCTTCTGTTCTTTTTGTTCCCATTCTGGAGGGAGTTTTTCTCCGGGGAGATCAGACATCTCCGGGTATTTACGAACGGTTCTGACGGGATAAAGTATGATTTGTTCCCCGTCGATAAGATATTCAAACAAAGGTTCTTTGCGAAAAGAGGCGGGAAGGGTAACTCTACCCCGATTGTCGGTTTTTAGCAGATTGATTTCGGACATGGGTTGTTCTCCTGGATAATTATTGAGTCGGCTGTTATTATAATCCCATTGGTTACAATTGTCAATATTGGGAAATGTAAAATTGTCCCGTCAAGCTTTTAAAAGATTTCTGAAAGATTGAATGTTTCCTGGTGGTCTTTGAAGCCAGCCGTCAGCTCATGACCTCGCCATTAAACAAAATGAAAAATTGGGTTTGTGACGTTGGGTAGGAGGACTTGATAAAAAGAGGAGGGCAAAGGGAATCGACAGGTACCTGCCGATGGGGTTTTTCAAGGGAAATTAATATTTTTGTTGACAACTCCAACAGATATTCACAAGATACTTTCTGATAACTTTTCAGCTTTTTTTTCATTGATCCAATTCTTTAGTCTTTAGCTTTTCCAAGTTTAAAAGGAGTAATTAACCTATCCTTAAAAGTCCTTCCTGACTCTGTGGTGAAGGAGGATTATAGATTTCGCAAGAAAGGTTAATTCATGAAGCAGTGTAATAAGACCCCATTTTTTGAAAAAGAAGATGGGGTTTTTGTTTTAGATTGGAAGATAATATGCTATCTTACTGAAAGTAATTTTAAAATTATGGGTCTCCTTTAAGCTTACCATCATACACTTCTATCTGGGAAACTGATGACAATCAAAGAAGGCCAAATTCTAATTGGCTCCTTGTTCCATGAACCCATGCGGGTGGAGACCTTCCGTTCCTGTGGTAACGACACCTGGATTATTGGTTTGGTGGGAACCAGATCCGAACGATTTCGAAGTGTTACCCTGACCAAAAAAGACTTAGAGGGGCTGAAGATCCTTGACTCCCTCCCGACCTTTGATGGAGATGGCCGTCTACTGCGACTTGGCTTACAGGCCTACTCACTTGGGATTGCCTGGGAATTTGATCCGTTTTTTGGCCTTTCCATTTCCCGGGTTGACCCACTTCCCCATCAGTTGGCCGCCGTTTATGATTATCTCCTAAAACCCGCCCGAGTGCGTTTTCTCTTGGCCGATGACGCCGGGGCCGGGAAAACCATCATGGCTGGGTTATTGATTCGGGAACTTAAACTTCGCGGGTTGGCCGAACGAATTTTGATTGTCTCTCCAGCCAATCTGGCCTTCCAGTGGCAGCGTGAGCTTAAGGAAAAATTCGACGAAAAATTTCTGGTCCTAAAAGGAAATGATATCCGAGATCAGTTTGGTGTTAACCAGTGGATGGAACAAAACCAGGTCATCACCTCTCTGGATCTGGCCAAAAGGGAAGATATCCTTCCGGGCCTTCGTCAAGTCCATTGGGATCTGGTTATTATTGATGAAGCCCACCGATTGTCCTGGTCGCCGCCATCCGGAAAAACCGCCCGCTATGCCCTGGGGGAATTATTAAGGGATTCTTCCGACCACTATCTTTTGCTTACCGCCACCCCTCACAAAGGCGATCCTGAGAATTTCTCCCGGTTTCTGCAGCTTTAGGATTCGGATGCCTATGCAGATGTCAGATCGATCCAGGAGGCCATGGAGCGAAGAAGCGCCCCTTTCTACTTACGGAGAATCAAAGAAGCGATGGTCTATTTTCCGGAACGCCAACCGGACGGCACCTGGATCGCTAAAAAAATATTTACCAAACGTATCCCCCACACCGTCGATTTTTCCCTTGATGGCGACGAATTCGAACTCTATCGTGACGTCACCCGTTTTGTGAAACGCCAGAGCACCATAGCCGCTGCCCAAGGAGAGGACCCCCGGGCGCGGGCCATTGGCTTCCTCATGTCTCTCTATCAGCGTCGGTTAGCCTCCAGCACCTACGCCTTACGTCATTCCCTTCAAAATCGAGCCAGACGACTCGAAGAGGGCCTAAGAAATGCTCATGAACTCCTGCGCCAAGCCCCACCCGGTCTTCCTGATCCGGAGGAATTGGAAGAAATGGAAGAAGGGGAACGAGAACGGTTGGAGAAAATTCTGGAGGCTGTTACCCTCACCGGCAATGCCGATCAGGTTGAAGAAGAAATCAAGGAACTTCGTCAACTTGCCCATCAGGCCAAGGTCGTAGAAGAAGCCGGTCTTGAGGCAAAATTAACACGCCTCAAAGAACTTCTTCATAAGGAAGGCTTCTTTGCCAATCCTGAACAACGACTATTGATTTTCACTGAATTCAAAGACACCCTTGATTATCTGGTTGAGTGTTTTAAGGAATGGAATTTTCAAGTCGGTTTCATCCATGGAAGTATGAAGTCAGGCTCCCGAGATGAGCCGGGCACACGCCTTTTTGTCGAACAGCAGTTTAAAGACGGGGCCATTCAGGTTCTGGTGGCCACTGAGGCAGCCGGGGAGGGGATCAATCTTCAATGCTGCCATATCCTCTTTAACTATGACATCCCCTGGAACCCCAATCGCCTGGAACAGCGCATGGGCCGAATCCACCGTTACGGACAGAAACATGACTGCCTGATATTTAACTTTGTGGCCACCAATACAATCGAAGGTCGAATTCTTCAGCGCCTTCAGGAAAAGCTCCAGGAGATTCGAGACGCCCTGGACGATGATTCTGTTTTTAATGTGGTAGGGGAAGTATTGCCGGCTGCTCATGTTGAACGGGTTTTAAGGGACTATTATGCCGGGAAGTTGGGAGATATTGATTTGGAGGATAGGCTGCTGCGGAATGTGGACGAAAACCAATTCCGGGCTATTTGTCAAAATGCCCTGGAAGGGTTGGCCACCAAGAAACTCAATCTGGAAATGCTGATCGAGCGTAAGGCTTTGGCTCAGGAAAAACGTTTGGTCCCGGAGACTATCGCCCGCTTTATTGCCGAAACATCGGGCTATGCCGACCTTCCTTTTAATCCGGTCCCAACCTTACCACATACCTTTGAGCCGGGAAGAACTCCGGCCCTTTTGCGGCAATATGAAAAAGATCCTGATTGGCGGCTTCCTGTCCTGGCCTCCCGCTACCCCCGATGTTCGACAGATAGGGAGACGGCCGATTCAAACCATTTAGAATGGGTTACACCAGGGCACTCTTTATTCGAGGCCCTTCGCCGACATACCACCCATCTTGCCCGCGAATCCCTGAATAAGGGGGCTTGTTTTTATTCCCTTCAACATGAAAAAGCGGCACGGGTAGATTTTTACCGGGCCAAGGTGGTTGACGGACTTGGCAAGATCATTCATGAACGCCTCTTTGCCGTGGAAGTCAAAGAAGATGGAGAAACCCTTCTCCGGGAGCCGACCATTCTTGGAGATTTTACACCCGATTCTCTACCCGATCCTCTGCCTGAGCTTGCAGAGGCCCAAAATACCGTTGATTGGCTGCATACTCAGGCCCTCTTTCCGTTCCTGGAAGAGGTCCGGTTAGAACGGTCTAAGGAAATCGAGCGTATTGCCGATCATGTGGAACTATCCCTCACTGAACTCCTTCAAAAGGCCGATGATGAAATCGGCCGGGCAGCCGCCGAAATTGAACAGGGAATTCAGGGCGCGGAAGGTCGTTTAGCCCAAGCCGAAAACCGCCATGCCGATCTGTCGGCCCGACGGGAAGGTCGGCGAAGAGAATTGGAACAGCAGCGTTCCCTGGCCATTCAAACCGTCGAGCGGATAACCAGTGTTCTTATTTTGCCTCACCCGGAAAGGGAAACTCCTGAGGTCCGCCGCTTGCGCCCGAACCTGGAAACCGAGGCCGTGGCCATGCAGGTGGTTTTAGAATTCGAGCAGGGTCAGGGTCGGCAGGTTTTTGATGTCCATGAAAAGAATTTGGGTTATGACCTCACCAGCCTGGATATTAACTCCGGGGAATTAAGGCTGATCGAGGTAAAGGGGATCGGCGGGACAACGGGCACGGTCCTTCTTTCCCCTAATGAAAGACGTGTGGCCGAAGACCGTCGGGATTGCTATTGGCTTTATGTGGTAACCGATTGCAATACTACCCCAAGACTCCAGGACCCTATTAAAGACCCGGCCCAATTCAAATGGCATGAGGTGTCCAAGGTCCGGCATTATTGGCTGGAAGTAGATGCCATGACTAAACCGATGATATTAAAGGAAGAAGTGTCGGTGTATAAACAATAATCTATTATTCCGAAGGGCGGTTAAAGAAAATGGTTGACAATTCCGATAATATTATTACTGTTGAGCCTCTTGCAAAAGTCTATTTTTAGGGAATAGACAAGCATAAAGAGTGAGCCTCAGCGGTGGTTCTGTGTTAAGATGATGTTTAGAAAGAACACAAAAAAACACAGGAGACACCGATGAAGCTCTGGAAAAAAGTATCATGGTTAAGGGGTAGATTGCAACAAGGTTTATTTTCCGATTTAGAAGAATGTTGGGAACAGCCTTTGACTGAAAAAGAGGAACGGCTGGTGACGATATTGGAACTGGTTGAGGTTGAAAGATATGTTCCCCGGAGTTCTTTAAATCAGTGGATGGGGAGGAAGATCCTTGAGCGCCAAGCGATAGCGCGGGCTTTTGTGGCCAAGACGGTCTATAACCATTCCTTCACCAGATCAACCATTGAACATTTGAAAACGACGTCTAATGTAAGACGCATCTGCGGGTTCGAAAAGGTATCCGACATTCCCTCTGAGGCCACTTTTTCCAGGGCCTTTGCGGAGTTTGCCGAAGGGGGGCTTGGCGAAAAAGTTCACGAAGCCCTGGTGGAACGTTGTTTAAAGCCGGAACTGGTTGGTCATATATCCCGAGACGCAACGGCCATAGAAGGTCGGGAAAAGCCGACTAAGAAGCCTGTAAAAGAAAAGCCTGCGCCGAAGAAGAGAGGACGTCCAGTCAAGGGAGAACTCCGTGATTCCAAGGAAGACAAACGCTTGACCAGGCAACGAGAGCAATCAGTTGAAGAGGCCTTAAAAGAATTGCCGGTTTACTGCGACGTAGGGACCAAGAAGAACTCCAAAGGGTACAAAGAGACCTGGGTCGGGTATAAACTCCATGCCGATGTTAATGATTGCGGATTGCCGGTGAGTGTCGTCTTGACCGCAGCATCGCTTCATGACAGCCAGGTCGCTATACCGTTAATGAAGATGACCAGTTCCAAGGTGGATTATCTTTATGATTTGATGGATGCCGCTTATGACGCTGGATCTATCTATGCAATCAGCAGAGCTCTGGGACATGTGCCCATTATCGACAAGAACTTCCGCGGTAAGGATGTGATCCCTATGGCTCCCCACGAGGCCAGAAGATTTAATGGAAGGACAGCATCAGAACGGTTCAATAGCCGGTTAAAAGAAGAGTTCGGTGCCAAGAATGTCATGGTCCGAGGAGCCTTGAAAGTCAATCTCCATCTCATGTTTGGCGTCCTGGCGCTCTTTGCGGATCAGTTGATAAAGTTGGCTTCCTGAGTAAATTTTCAAAGAACGGGGTGAAAAGTTCAGGTCAGGAGGAGAACTATGCCTGAAAATTGTTACCAAAGTCTCAAATCTGACTATCGTCGTTAAGAAAGACCCAAAATTTCTAAATCGACTGGGATAACTGCCTGCTGATATATTTCATCATGCAGTTTTTATAAGTTTTGCAAAAGGCTCTATTAAATCAGGATTTGCTCCCCGTCCGACACGCCGAAAGGCCTCGGGCGGGGTTATTTTTTTATGGGGGGATTCAAATGCCTTCTGAACCCCTCGTCAAACGTGCCGTAGCTTTCATTGACGGGCAGAATCTTTACCACGCCGCCCGAGAATCCTCTGACTATAATTGCCGATCAATGCTTTCTGGGGTGAAATATTAATGAAGGATCTTAGTATCCCCCACAACATACGACAACTCTCTATCCTGGTGAAAGAGGGGGAGGGATCGACCCTGGAGTTTAAAAGGTCGACAGGGGAATTAAAAGAAGCCATGCAGACACTTTGTGGCTTCCTAAACGACTCTGGCGGTATCGTCCTCTTCGGTGTCCGGGCAGATGGGTCAATTAATGGCCAAGAGGTTTCCGACCAGACACTCCGGGACATTGCCAAAGCCGCTGATCGATTTGAGCCGCCTGCCCATATTTCTATTGATCGCCTTAAGATAAAGCCGGGGCGAGAGGTGATTGTCGTCTCGGTCAATAGCGGGCAGGACGTTCGTCCTTTCACTTACGATGGTCACGCCTACGAGCGTGTAAGCAGTACGACCCGCCGGATGCCACAGGTAAAATACGAACGTCTGCTTGTTGAGCGCGGTCACGCCAAACGCCGTTGGGAAAATCTGCCTGCCGAAGGACTGACACTGAAGGATCTGGCCAGCAAAGAAATCTTGCGGACTCGGGAACTCGCCATTCAACAAAACCGAATTTCACCGGGTACGGGACGAATTATCGGGGAGATCCTCGACCGGCTGGGTTTGCGGGGTGAGGGTGTCCTAACACAAGCCGCTCAGGTACTCTACGGAAAAAAATTCCTGCCGGATTACCCCCAATGCCTCCTAAAAATGGGGCGCTTCCGGGGCACAGAGATTACCGGCGAAATTGTGGATAACCGGCAAGAACACATGAATGCTTTTGATATGGTGCGGGAGGGTATGGCTTTCCTCGAACGGACCATGCCCTTGGGGGCGCGCTTTCCTGAAGGTCAGATATTTCGGGAGGACCGCTTTCCGGTTCCCCTGGATGCGTTGAGAGAAATCCTTCTCAATGCCGTGATGCACCGCGACTACTCCCATTACTCCGGGTACGTGGCCATCGTCATCTTCGACGACCGAATCGAAATTCGGAGTTATGGACGACTTCCTACCGGCATAACGGTGAAACAGCTTTCTGGTCGGCATGATTCGAAACCAACCAACCCCTTAATCGCCGAAGCCTTCCATCGCACCGGGGCGGTAGAGGTCTGGGGCCGCGGCACCAACAGAGTGATTGAGATGTGCCGGAAGCACGGAACCGCCGCGCCTATGTTCGAAGAACGGCAGGGGTTTCTTATTGTGACATTCAAGGCGCAGATGGTCGAATCTGCGGCAAAGGCTCAGGATGCCTGGTCAATCTCTCGAACCAGCGACCAAGTCACCGACCAAGTCACCGACCAAGTCACCGATCAAGTCAGAAACCTTCTCAGCTTGCTGGATAAAAATGTAACAGATGCGGTCTGGTTGATGACCCAGCTTAAAATGTCTCATCGGCCAACATTCAGGAAAAACTATCTCCATCCTGCGCTTGAAGCTGGTTGGATTGAGATGACCATTCCTGACAAACCCAGTAGCAGCAAGCAGAAATATCGGCTGACTCCGGCCGGGGGAAAAATGCTGAAAGAACGAGGCGGGAAGAAAGGGAAATGATATCGGCAACGCAGCCAGGAAGACTGGACCTAGGGAAAACCTAGGGAGATAATACCGCATGCCATTATGGCCTCTCCGAGCATCAGCACGATGGAACTCGCAGAGGTATCAGGTTTGACCACGAAGGGTATTGAATGGAGTCTGAGAAAATTAAAAGCCCAAGGCATCCTGAAACGCATCGGTCGGGCAAGAGGTGGGCGGTGGGAGGTTGTGAAAGATTGAGGCAATGGCCCAATTCAAATGGCATGAAGTGTCCAAGGTCCAGCATTATTGGATAGAAGTGAGTGATATGACGGACCCATGATGGTGAGGGAGGAAACCGCCCCTTATGGGGGGAAAAGTTGGAAGGCCCATCGAAGGGCAAAATTGCAAGGATGAAACGAAGATATATTCTTTGCCACCTCGGCCCGCCTAGGGGCGGGTGGTGGGAGATGGGGAAAAGATATGGCCCGTATTTATAAAAGGCACTGAAGAACGGACTCTATGAAATAAGCGAAAGGAGCACGACGATATGTGGTCTGACAAAGAAACACTCTACGATTGCCTCGGATATTCAAGCTATGTGGATGTCCTCGCCGACGTCTGTATTAGACAAGAGTTGGCCCCCTTGACTCTTGGCATTTTCGGCGCATGGGGAAGCAGCAAGACAAGCCTCATGGCGATGCTCAAGTATCGTTTGGATCAAGATTGAAGGAGTCCGGGGTGCGGACTTGGTATTTGCCTGCATTGGTCCGGCCTTGGAGATCTTCAGCCGATATTCGAAAGTGGAGACTGCTGAAGGTCGGGAAGTAAAACTGCCTGAATTTCTGGAGAAGGTTTGGGAAGTGGTTGGGCGGTTGGCCCTGGAGCAGGTACTTGGAACTGCCGAGGCCAAGGCCAGAAATGGTTTGGCAGGTGCTCTGGAAGAGGATGCCAGGTTAACGGCCCTGTTTTTGTGGACCTTGCAAGCAACGAATGGGAACAGTGAAGGTAAAAGTAAAAAGGCAAAAGGCAAAAGTGAGGAAATAGAAGAGGTAGAAGAGGAGGTCGATGAAGACGAGGAGGACTCCCTAAAATCTAAAAAGAAATCCGGATTCAGTTTGGTTTTTGATGTGGTGCGCCGGTTTGCCCAGCCCCTTGGCATACAATTGCCTGAATGGGAAGGGCGGATTATTGAAACCGAGAAAGGGGTCGTTCGGCTTCTATCCGTCACGGAAAGGGCCAAACAGCTTTTTGGGGAAGAAACCGCCCATGCCTTTGCCGAACGGTTTGAGCGATCTCCTCATGGAAACATACAAATGTCTCTTTTTCAGCAAAAGGAAGAAACCCTTCCACCCGACATAAAAGGCCGTGACCGAAAAGGAACAAAGAAAACCTCTTTGGCTTTGTCTGAGGAAGCTGCTAAAAAACATAAGGGAGCCACCACCCTTGATCGGGTTCATGCATCCATGTTGTTACAGTCCAGCGGGCAAACCAATGCCCTGCGGGCACTTTTGAAGGCCGAACAGGACCGGGGGCCGGATTTTTTACGCCTTGCCAACTCTCTTTCCGCCCTGTATCCTAAAGGAAGTGATGAAAAAAGACTCTTAGACGCCATGCTCTTGGCAGTGCCAAGATGATTGAGGCAGGAGGAATCAAATGACATTTATTGAACGAATTGAAGTTAATCCCAAGGTGATGATGGGGAAACCGGTAATCCGGGGTACACGAATTCCGGTGGAACTTATTTTAAGAAAGCTTAGTGAAGGGGCTAAAGAACCGGATCTTCTCAATGCCTATCCAAAGCTAACGGTTAAAGATATCCAAGCTGCTATACGTTATGCTGCAGATACCCTGGCCCATGAAGAAATGGTGTTTTTAGAACCTCCAAAACGTGTGGCCAGGAGATAAACCATGCGTTTTCTGGCCGATGAATCTTGTGATTTTGCTGTGGTCTATGCCTTGAGGAAAGCTAAACATGATGTTTTGGCTGTTGCCGAAATTACTCCCAGGGCAGCGGATTCAGATGTGATTCGGCTGGCGAGGAAACAAAAAAGGATTTTGCTGACCGAAGATAAGGATTTTGGCCAACTGGTTTATGCCTCTGGACAAAAGGCATTAGGCGTGGTCTTTTTAAGATTTCCTGTTTCTGCCCGGGATATTATAGCTAACGATATAGTTATGCTGGTGGAAGAGCAAAAGGAAAAGCTGTTCGGAAGTTTTGTTGTGGTTCAACCGGGCAAAATCCGAATCAGCCGAATGCCTGGAGGATTAGTTCATGGAACCTTGGTATAAGGCAGTTCTGCCGCGGAAAGAAGTCCGGGAAGGCCGATCTTTCAATCCCGATGAATTTGCCATTGCTTTGGAACAGGTGGTGTGCCGGAACGGCCCCGGAAGATTATAAAGACCCGAGGAAGTTTATCACCCGCACATGCTTTACCCGGGTGGTGACCGAACATAGAATCTGGGACGTTATTGAATTAGTTGAATGGTCAGGAGGAAAACCGGGGGTGGTATCCGGGCGGGATTTTATTCACAGCACGGGTCTGGGGGTTAAAAGTAATTTAAATTACGTTTGTGCCTTTTTCCTGTTCGATCCGCTCATGTAGCCACATAGTCATGAGTTGAGAAAAGGGAATCCCTTTAAGCCAGGAGATTCGCTTGGCCATGGACAAATCAAAGGGATCGATTCGGAGGGAAACCGGCTGACGGGCGGGGCGTTGAGCCAGGAAAGGTTCAGCCTCTTCAAGAAGTTTATTAAGTTGGGCTGAAGTTTCCCCGGCAATTTGGGTGTCCCAGTAGGAGGCTTCCTTATCAAGTTTTCTTTTAATTTTTTGAGGAAGTTTAGTCATCTCTTAATCCGTGTTATTTATTACCGTAATTTTTTAATTACGTCAAATAGATTTATCGCTGGGCCACATCGGTGTTTTTTAATTCATGACAGCTTCGTAATAAATCGCCGGGGGTGAGGGCGAGTGACGGGAGTTGCGGGCCATGCTCCCTGAGGTGATTGACGCCGTTTAGAATTCATCATTTTCAAATTTCATCTTTCACTCCAGCCTTGCTGGACCGCCTTGATGAATAAAGGATGAGATGTCCGTGGTCTTTGTTCATGACAGGCAGGAGAATATGGGTTGGTAAACCAACGGTGACTGTTTTTTAATGTACTGAAGAATAGTCTTGACTATTTTTCAATTGTATAAATAATAGTCAATATGGTTGCAAGGGAACTTTACCGGAAAATCTGGCAGGAACTGGCTTCCGATAAGGAAATGGTTTTTCTGGCCGGGCCCCGCCAGGCAGGCAAAACCACACTGGCCGGCATCATCTCCGACGGCTTCGTCAATTCCCTTTATTTCAACTGGGATATCCCTGAACAGCGGGCCCATCTTCTCCGGGACCCTTCCTTCTTTCAAGAAGTGGACCGGAAGGACGCCAGCCCTCCTCTGGTCATCTTCGACGAAATTCACAAATATCGGGACTGGAAAAACTATCTGAAAGGGGTTTACGACCGCTTCAGAAAAGAATACCGTTTTCTGGTGTCCGGGAGCGGCCGCCTGGATATTTATCAAAAAGGCGGCGATTCCCTGGCCGGGCGTTATCTTCTCTTCCACCTTTTCCCTTTTACACTGGCCGAGCTCGGGAATAGGCGCAGGCCCTATGAGGCATTCATGGCGGATCCGTTAGCCATAAGTTCCGCCACCGGATCGGAATTACGCGACCTTTGGAATTCATTGGGAAGTTACAGCGGATTTCCGGAACCTTTTTTATCGGCGAAAGCGGCAACCTATACCCGCTGGTCGAATACCTACGCCCGGCAACTGATTCGCGAAGATATCAGGGACCTTACCGATGTACGTTCCGTCTCTTCCATGGAGACGCTGTTTCATCTGCTTCCTTCCCGGGTAGGCAGTCCGCTTTCCGTCTCGGGTATGGCTCGTGATCTCCAGGTTTCCCCGGTCTCGGTCAAGAACTGGCTGGATCTTTTCGAACGATTCTTTCTTTCCTTCAGCATCGCACCCTGGACCGAAAGAGTTGCCCGGGCCATTGTGAAAGAGCGGAAGTTTTATCTATTCGATTTACCGCGCCTAAAGAATAGAGGCGCTCGGTTTGAGAATATGGTCGCTCTTGAACTATGGCGGGCCGTGACTTCCTGGAATGATTTGGGCCTGGGAGAATTCGGCCTGCACTTCATCAAGAATAAGGAAAAGCAAGAGGTTGATTTTTTATTGTCCCGGGATTATAAACCGTTTCTTTTTGTGGAAACGAAGCTTTCCGAACAGGAGCCCTCAGTGCCTTTAAGGAAATTTCAGCAGGCCCTGCAGGTTCCGGCACTGCAACTTACCGAAGCGGGCGATCATTATCGGCTCCTGTCCAACGGCGATCAGAAGATCATGGTCGCCCCGGCCTGTCTTTGGCTGGCTGGACTTCCCTAATGAATTTGCTTCTGATAAAAGGGTGATGCAGCCCACTCCATAGAGTAAATTATAAAGTTGTTAGGTCTGACTCTCGGAGGCTACCTGAGACCGTCAATGGGCAGAGAGGGGACATGTGACCAGGGCTTGGTGGAGGGAAACCGATGATGCGAGGTAAGTGGCATGTGCAGGAACATAAAGACTCTGTATAATTTTGAGCCGCCGGCGACGGATGAGGAGATTCGGGCGGCGGCCTTGCAGTTCGTGAGGAAGATCAGCGGATTTTCTTCACCGTCTGCTGCGAACGAAAAGGCCTTCCATCGCGCGGTTGATGATGTCACACGGGCGTCCTCCAACCTGTTAGGCTCACTCGTGACCACCACTTCTCCCAGGAACCGAGAGGTCGAAGCCGCCAAGGCCCAGGCACGCGCGGTTCGAAGATTCGGCTTATAGCTGTAGTTGGAAAAGAAGCCGTCCCAGGTTGAACCGGGCGGCCGGGTGAAATGGTTCTTTTTCTAAAAGGGCTTCGTAGGTTTCTTTAGCCTCATCAAACATATCGTAATGGTCATAGAGTAAGGCCAATCCCAATCGAGGGGCAACAGCTTGGGGGTTGGTTTCAATCCCTTTTTGATAAATTCTTACAGCCTGGTGATAATCTCCTTCTCTTTCCAGAAGTTGAGCTGTGCGGATCAAAGCCTCTATGTTCCCCGGATTAATCTCCAAGACCAAACGGTACATCTGCTTGGCACTGGCGAATCTGCCCATTCCTTCATAGACTTGGCCTAAGGCAAAGAGGGGTTCCTCATTATCCGGCTTCAAGGTTGCCGCTTCCTGGAAGCAATTTAAGGCCTCCTGAAAATTCCCTTGCTGCAGAAAAACCAATCCCGAGCTAAAAAGGGTTTTATAATCCCCCTTCAAGCGGCCTCGGTTTTTCGGGCAATTTGCCCTCTTAAGAACCTTTGGTCCCATTAAGCCGCCATTTCGCTTTCAGACATATCAAGCCTTTTCAAGATGGTGGAGCGCAGTTCACTCCATACGGAAACCGGATCGGAGGGGGGGAGGAAGTAAGCTGAATAAATTTTTTAATGGCCTGGACAGCGGCCTGGCCGGCCATCTTCAACCGATCCTCCGGGTTGGAGGAAAGGGCCTGCTCAACAAACTCAGGAGGGAGATGGAACCGGACCTTGAACTTTTCGATCTGAAATTCTTCAAAAATTCCTCCAGGTGCTTGTGAACTGCTTTCAGCGGTTGGCAGCAATTGGGGTTGAGAAGAAGTTTCTTCAGGAACTCCTTCTGACTTGATATCTTCAGGATTTAGTCCCAAGGCACGTTTTCCCAGTATCAAGGATTGAACCCCCTCGGAGGCTTCTTCGTTCGAATAATTTTGGCCAATTCCCGTTTCCGTGGTCAACCCTTCAGGCGGCTCCGGCCAGAAATTTCCGGGTAATTCGGTGATAAGTACCGGCGATAGGGATTCTCTCCCAGCTGATTCCACCTCTCCCTTCTCCTCAATGGTCGGGTTTGAAGGCTTTTGGTCGATAATCTGCCTATCGGCATCGCTGGAAACCTGCGCTTTCTTTTTCTTTTTAGCCTTTCCTCGGAAGATCTTTGCACCGGTTAATTTTTCAAACTGCCGGCCTACCTGGGAAACGACCTGGGCGTCGATCTGGTTAAGACCGTAGGTCTCACCGGCCTTTAGACTGAGTTTGGCGATCTTGTTGATCAAGCGAGGGACCCCCTGATCGGAAAATTCCCAGAATAGGGGATAAGTATTTTCGGTAAAAATTGGTCGGGTTGCCCCCGCCAGCCTTAGGCGGGTTTCCAAATAAGCCTTGATCTGGTCTACGGAGGCCATTTTCTCGATTCGGCTGTAGGTCCCGATCCGCTGAAAAAGATTGGCCCGTCGAGGATCTTCCAAACGCCGGGCCAGTTCGAACTGCCCGGCCAGGACCAAGGTAAAAAGATTCCGTCGATCATCCTGCATATTGGTCAGAAGTCTTAAGCTCTCCAGATTGGCGGGAGTAATGGCATTGGCTTCATCGATGAGCAGTACAATCTTTTTCCCCGCATCGGCGGCTTGAAAAAGGAGTTTATTGAAAATCTCCAGGAGGCCCACCTTTTTCTTTTCATTACAGGGACTCTCCGTCAATTGGCCGATGATTTCATTTAATAATTGGACAAAAGAAATGCTTGGATTGGTGATCAAGGCCAACTGATACTTTTCGGGTGAGAGGCTGTCGATGATGATACGCAGGGATAGAGTCTTTCCCAGACCCACATCCCCAATAATTACGGATAAGCACTCGTTTCCCTCCTCAATGGCGAACAGAGTTTCAGCAATAGCATTTTCCATAGAAGTATGACACTCGGCATACATGGAGGGATCAGGGACATTGTCAAATGGCGGTTTTTGAAGATGCCAATATTCGAAATACATAAGAGTCCCCCTTTTTTATAAATTTAGAAAAAATTTTTATGGACCTTATTCAAAAACTGACGGATCTTTTGCCGAGGCTCGACCCAAGGCTTCAACGATATCGTTAAGGAAAAAACGCCTGAGTCGGCCCAACTTAAAACTTTTGATCTTGTTCTCCTTAACCAGACGGTCTAACAGGTGTCGGCTGATCTGCATCATCCGACAGACTTGATCCGGTTTGAGCATCGTCAAGTTGTGATCCAGGTCGAGATGAAAATTAAAAACAATCGATCCGTCTTCCTCTTGATGCAGGTTCAAATCCATGCTTTTGGCAGCTTCGGTGCCCTGGAGGTGAATTTCTCCCGATCGGATAATCCGGCATTGCTTGGGAGCTAGTTCCAAGGAAAGAGGCGGCTCTTCCCTCGAATTAATTTTCGGTGAGAGGTTGAGCTCATTAAATCGCTGACTGTGCTCTTCCTCCCGGACGGGCAAGGGAAAGGGAAAAGGACCCTGAATTCCTTGCCTTCTTCTTTTGACAATGCAAAATTTTTCCATATTCCTCCAAAGGCGATAAATAAGATCTCTGGTTATTACCGGAGCTTAGTACCGGAGCAGAAGAAACCGATCTTATCCCCAGCCGACTTAGTGGGACGGTTTAATTATGAATTTGCAAGATAAGGACCAGTTTAAGCCGATTACTATAATTTATTATTATATTATTCCAGATAGTTACATGCCTGACTGATTCGCCATTCCGGAACCATCTCCAGTGAAGCCCAAAAAAAGTCAAAATATTGCAAGAATTGTTGAAGAGGATTTCTTCCTGGCCGATTTTTGCGGCCATCGGCGTTGTGAAAACCGGATAGATTTATCTGGTTGATTTAGAGGGGAGCTTCAAAGCTTTCCGTATCGGGATGCGCTTCCTCAAAGCAGCAATTAGTTTATTCCAGCCCTTAACGTTAGGAAAATAATTAGTTCAATTTATTTAGATTTACCCCAGAGATGAATTAAAATAGGAGCGGAATTTATTATTGACATTTGAAGATTGAATCTCCTATATTCCATATTCAAAACAAGAGGCTCTATCCAATCAAACCGTGGTGGTGATGATAGGGCCTCATTTTCTGTTTATAACCGGTGAACCCGAAAGGGCCACCAAAATTGATGAGGTGTTATATGGCTGATTTAGAGGAATTCAGAGCATCTGTGCGAAGTTGGCTGGAGGAGAACGCCCCCAAGTCTATACGGGGCAAGTTTAGAGATCCTGCCTCGGCTTATTGGGGGGGCGGAAAAACCCCTTTGCCCTTTCCTGAAGCTAAAGTCTGGCTGGATATGATGGTTAAAAAGGGCTGGACGGTTCCCTTCTGGCCCAAGGAATACGGCGGAGGTGGTCTCAACAAAGAAGAAAATAAGATATTTAATCAGGAGATGGCCCGGTTGGAATTGCCGCCTCCACTCACCGGGTTTGGGATCACTATGATCGGGCCTACGGTTCTGCAGTACGGAACGGAGGAGCAGAAGAAGAAGTATATCGGTGAAATCGTCCGCGGGGAAGTTCGCTGGTGTCAGGGATACTCCGAACCGAACGCGGGGTCCGATCTGGCCAATATTCAGACCAAGGCCGTAGTCGATGGGGATGATTATATTCTCAACGGCCAAAAGATATGGACCAGTTACGGTGATCTGGCGGATTGGATGTTTCTGTTGGTCCGGACCGATCCGGGGGTCAAGAAACAGGTAGGCATCACCTTTTTGTTGCTCGATATGGAGACCAAGGGGGTTGAGGTCAGACCAATTAAACTGATAAGCGGCAATAGCCCTTTTTGCGAGGTGTTTTTTGAGGATGTCAGGGTGCCTCAAAAGAATGTCCTGAACCGGGTGAACGGCGGATGGGAAGTGGCTAAAGCCTTGCTGGGTCATGAACGTACTATGATCGCCAATGCCTTTGGTGGCCGGGTGGCACCTGAAAAGGCTGAAAATCCAATGGATGCGGCCGCCCGTAAATATATCGGCCTCCGAGAGGGCAAGATCGCTGACGTGGTGGTCCGGGACAGAATGGCCCAAAACCAGATGGATGAATCCTGTTTCCTGCTCACGGTCCAAAGAAACAGCGATAACGTCAAGGCCGGCCACCGACCCGGTTCCGAAACCTCTATTTTCAAGGTTTATGGAACAGAGCTGAACCAGAGGAGAATGGAACTTATGCTTTCCATACTGGGTCCGGAGTGCCTGGGCTGGGAGGGGGCAGGATTTGACCAGGCAGAACTGGATTTGTGCCGAGTCTGGCTCCGCTCCAGGGGAAACACGCTGGAAGGCGGCACTTCGGAAATTCAGTTAAACATTATTGCCAAGCAAGTGCTGGGCCTCCCTGACAAATAAGAAGAAACACCAAGCAATCTACAGAAACTTTTAAAAATAGAAATAGGAGATATTATCATGGAATTAGTTCTCAACGAAGAACAGACCATGCTGGACCAGACCGCCAAGAATTTCATAAAAGGTAATTCCCCCATCACTCGTATGCGAAAACTCAGAGACGATGGGGATCCTCTCGGCTATTCCAAAGAAATGTGGAAGAAGATGGCCGAATTGGGGTGGACTTCCATCCTTTTTTCAGAAGAGGATGGTGGAATGGGTTTGGGCATGGCCGAGGTGGTCCTGGTGACCGAGGCCATGGGAAGAGGTCTGGCACCGGAACCTTTCTTTTCAACCGTTATGTTGGCCGGACAGGCACTATCCATCGGAGGGAGTCAAGAACTCCGGGAACAATGGCTGGGTTTGATTATCGAAGGAGAAAAGGTTTTGGCGATGGCCTATCAGGAAAAAGGCGGCCGTTATGATATTACGCGTATCAAAACAAGCGCAAAAAAGAGTACAAACCACTATCTTCTGAATGGTGAAAAAGCCCAGGTTCTTGACGGCTACGGTGCTGATGCCATCATCGTGTCGGCTCGAACTTCAGGTAAAGATGGTGAAACCGAGGGAATCACCCTCTTTCTGATTCCCGCTGGTACTCCAGGGATGACGGTCACCCGTCAATGGCGATTAGATTCCCGAAATGTGGCCCTGGTGCAACTGAAGGAGGTGGAGGTACCGGAGTCCAACATCATCGGCCTGGTTGGAAAAGGTGGGCAGTTGCTCAGCCGGGTTATCGATCAGGCCACGGTGGCCCTGTGCGGAGAAATGCTGGGTGGAATGTGTGCCGCTTTTGATCGCACCCTGGGTTATTTGAAGGAACGTGTTCAATTCGATGTGGTGATTGGTACTTTTCAGGCGCTTAAACATCGAGCTGCCAGGATGTTTATGGAGATCGAGCTTTCTCGATCGGTAGTGATGGCTGCGGCCCGCGCTCTGGACGAGAATAGTGACAACAAAGAAATTCTGGTCTCAACCGCCAAGGCCCGCTGTTCTGACGCCTATATCCTGGTAACTAATGAAGCGGTGCAAATGTTGGGCGGTATCGGAATGACCGACGAGGAGGATACCGGATTCTACATGAAGAGGGCCAGAGCGGCGGAAATGACCTTTGGAGATGCCACGTATCACAAAGATCGATTTGCCACTTTGAAAGGGTTTTGATTATTCACTAGGAGCCTGTCGATCTTGAGCTAAAGATATTGTCTCCCAAGAGGTCCGATTTTATTTTGAGGACTCCAAAGGGTTATAGTAAGTTCAAGATAATAGAATAAGGCCTTTTTTTGTAATTTTTCTTTGTGGATTTTTTTATTTGGCAGCTAGCCCATCTTCCGCAGTTAGAAAGCATGGAAGACGCGATATCAAATAGTTACGACAAGAATTAGGGCATTTTCTTCACTACATTTTCAATAATTTTTGGTTTGTTGGGGAGCAGAATTTTCAATCTCTGAAGCAGCACTTTGAGTTCCTTTGAGGGAGTAGCCACCATTCTGAGCCGGAGGGTTCTCTCCCGCGCCGGTAGTAGCACATCCAAAGATTTCAATTCCCGCAACTCCTCCAACAGCTTTCTTGGGGCGGTACCGAGTCCCGAGGCTTTCATCCATTGCTGGAGCGTTCGCCACATAGTCAGCGCCAAGAAGCAGACCAGGATATGAGCCTGGGTCCGTTCCTGTTTTTGATGGAAGATCGGTCGCATTCCCAGATCATGTTTCTCGGTACGGAATGAATCTTCCACTTCCGTCAGTTGGATGTAGGTATTCCATAGGACTTTCGGGTCACTTTCGGTCCAGTTGGTGCGCAGGATGTAGCTACCGCCGGTCTCCAAGGCCCACTGTTGCCGTTGTTCGTTCTTCTTGACTTCTAGGGAAAGCGGTGCGTCTTTTCCGGTACCGGTCTCTATGACTGTAATATTGAACAACGAGGCCGCACGTTTATTTTGTTCCAGCAGTCGCCCTATTCTCCGCTCGACTTTCTGCTTGTCTCGGAGCTTGCCGGTTTCGGCCTGGCGGGCCAGGTGATCCAGTTGGCTTTCCAGTCGGGTCAAAAAGTGGTTTAGAATGGCGTTTTCTTTCTCCTTCCGGCCTTGAGACCGGCACAGGACAAAGATTTCATCCGTTCCTTCCGGCGAGCAACAGAGCTTGACCTCAACACCAGGTTGGACCGCTTCCCAGTTCTGTTCGAAAAGCTGCTGCTCAAACTTCTTCAGCATCACTTTTGGGGTGCCGACCAAATAGCGGGCACCGACTTTGCGCATAAACTCCAGATTCTCCTCACTCACCATGCCGCGATCCATAACCCAGATCCGGTTGGCTTGGCCGTATTTGGCCTCCATCATCTGAACCATCTCTTGGGTCGTCGTGACATCCGGTCGATTGCCGTCAAAAACCTCAAAGGCTATGGGAAAGCCCTCTCGGGTGGCCACCAGGCCGATGCAGACCTGGGGACAATCTGGACGACTGTCCCGGCTGTAACCCCTCTTGGCCTGGGCATTGCCCTTGGCGGTCCCCTCAAAATAGGTGGAGGTTATGTCATAAAACAAAAAATCAAAGCTACTGCCGAACAGTTCCCCATAACGCTCCTGAAGGTGACGGCTTAAGGCATCCTTGTGGGGAAGCAAGGCATCCAGGGCACGATAAAGCCGATCCTCATTGATCTTATAGTCGGCCACTCCCAGCAGATCGTCTAAGGCCGTCTGGCCATACCAAAACTCGGCCATCTGTAATTCCGACGATGGGGCGCAAAAGCGTCCAAGAACTAAAATAGACGCCATGATCGACCAAGGAATCTCTTCCCGGTTGGAAGGAATATGATCTCGGCAGAACCTGGCAAGCCCCAGTTTGTTCCACAAAAACAACCCCAAATAGACATCGCCGAAGCCTCTGAGTCGCTCGACGCTTACGCCATGGATATTGACCGTGGCCCAAGATGGGGGGTCTTCCCCCTGCTCAAACAGTTCAGGTCCAGGTAGAGGCTTTCCGGAAAGAATCCGTCCGATCTCCTCCCAACCTATCCGCTCTTCCCGATCAAGGCCAGGAAGTTTCCCTATCGTCGCCACTACTCGCTGACGGGGCCCTCGGGCAGTACGGACCGACTCAACTAAAAGCCAGCTCTCGTACTCCGCTCCACCTTTCTTTTTGGTCGCACGCCGGAGATACATAACCCCATTATCTCCGTTCCCACAGCACCTGGCAAGGGGGTGGTCTTCACTACATCCAATTTTCAAAGATCAGGACTTGAAATCATTTAACAATTCCTAACAATTCATCACGTTTTTCTTGATTTTTTCTCCAAACTGCGGAAGATGGGCTAGGGCATACATTCTTTTTAAGTTGTAGGCCATACAGACTAAATTCCATTCGCCGCTGACCATCTCTAACCCGCGAAGGAAAAATTGTCGAAAGCCCATAATGGCCTTGATAATGCCGAATAGCGGTTCAACCGTACTCTTCCGCTGGGCGTATATCTTTTTGCCCTCTGATGTTTTTAGCCGATGCTTCATTCGGGTAAGCACATCAGCCTCTTCCGGCAAAGGTTCGGGCTGGGCGAAACGTTCTTCTAAGGGAATATTGTGTTTTTCACGATTTACAGCAATATAGGGGGTAATCTGCTCGGCTGCGCACTTATCCAGGTTGGCCTCACTAAAATAGCCTGAATCGGCCACTAGGGTGTCCACCGTGCCTAACTGGTCTGGTAAGGAAATCAGGTTTTCCAAGGTCGTCTGGATTTCTTGCTTGTCATTGGGTTGTTGGGTAACATGATTTTCGACAATAAGCATGGTTGAAAGATCCACCCCGGCTTGGGCGTTGTAAGCTTGTTCAAAGGTCCCGCCGGCAGCGGGCATAATCCGGGAATCTTCATCGGTCAGATTCACTTGATCGGTTTTTTTAGGGCCGGACTCGGGTGGTTTAGGTTCACGTCCTCGGGGTTTCTTACCACCCTCTTGCTCCTTGGCATAACGTTCGGCCATCTTTTGGTCGTAGACTTCTTGCTCTTTGGCATAACGCTCAGCGGCTCGACGTTCAATCTCTCGCTTGGCCAGTTCTATAGTTTCAAGCCGTTTCCCTCTTCGAGAAAGTTCCTCCGGGATACTCATCCCTTCGGGAACCGCTTCCCGGTCCGCTACTTCGGCCTGACGTAAGAGCGAGTCAACTTCTGCCTGAATCTGTTGTTCCAGTTTACAGGCATGATCCCAACTCAAGGCCTTATGTTGGGAGGCATTGGCCTTGATCTTAGTTCCGTCTAAGGCCACTTGGCCCAGTTTGGCTATACCCATTGTTTGAGCAATCATCAGGATCTGGGCGAATAGAGGCTTTAACTCTTCCAGAAAACGTTTGCGGAAGGCAGCTATCGTGTCATGATCCGGGTGTTGATTGGCCGTAATATAACGAAAAGCTACCGACTCATGGGTGGCCAATTCCAGTTTGCGGCTGGAGAAGACGCCCGTGGCATAACCGTAAAACAACAATGCCACCAGCATGGTCGGAGAATAAGCCTCGGAACCCCGGCCGTCGTAGGCGTTTTCAATGGGCCTCAAGTCAAGTTTGGTGACCACCTCCACAATAAATCTGGCCAAGTGATTTCGTGGTAGCCAATCATGAATAGAGGGAGGCATCAGGTATAGGGTATCGCGGTCACAACACTTAAATCGTGGAGGATTCATATTTTCTCTCTACGTAATTTTAAAGTCGAATATATTTAACTAATTGAATTAATTTATATTTTATCATATAATCCAACTTATGCCAAGAGAAATCTTGTCTTTTGAGCACATTTTTAATAGATTTTTTAAACGAAAATTTAACCGGACAAATTTAAGTCCGACAGGCTCCTAGACAGGACTTACAGGATTACATTGATCTTTGTGCCTTTCAGGAAGAAAGGCACAAACCGAATCCTTCTGCGGACGAAGGTATTTCCCTCTGCTGGAAGCGAATCGAGTTGCTCAGGGTTCTCCGGAACCTGAGCAAAGAACGGATAAATCCTGTTGATGCTGTCTGATTTTTTAAAGGGGTATTGAGGCCGGAGTTGTATTTTTCAATTGGACCAGGGCCTTTTCGGCTGCCTTTTGCTGGGCTTCTTTTTTGGTCTTGCCTTTTCCGATGGAGACAACCTTTCCCTGTATGATTACTTCTACGAAAAAAATCTTTTTGTGATCCGGTCCTTCTTCCCGAAAAACCCTATAGTCCGGGATGGTTTTTAGTCTTCCTTGGCAGTGTTCCTGTAGAAGGGTCTTATAGTCTTGGGTGGAAAAGTGAGCAGAATTTTCAAACTGGGATCGGAAGAGACGGTCAATAAAGCTCAAGGCCGCATCAAAGCCACCGTCCAAATAGATGGCCCCTAGAACGGCTTCGAAGGTATCGGCCAGAAGAGAAGATTTCTCACGGCCTCCGGTCCGTTCCTCCCCCTTACCGATCAACAAATAGGACCCCAATCCCAACTGTAAGGATAAGGAAGCCAATTTTTTCTCATTGACTTGGCTGGCACGAATCTTGGAAAGATGACCCTCCGGGAGATCAGGATATTGGTCTAAGAGCATCGTGCTCAAGGATAAATTCAACACCGCATCGCCTAAGAATTCCAGGCGTTCGTTGTGTTTCCATTCGGCCCCCGAATGTTCATTGACAAAGGATCTGTGGGTTATCGCTTGTCTTAATAGTGAGATATCATTAAACAAATAGGATAGGGAATTCTGAAGAGCATCGAGGTCTATGATTTGTTTTTCTTCCACTGGGGAAAGCCTCCAAGGATATTACCAGAAAATATATCCCATTCATAAATATTTTTCAAGAGGACTTAATAATTTTGTTGACAATAACACGTTTTTTAAGTATATATAACCTTTTAAAATTTTGGAGTTACTGAACTATGAAAAGTTACATACCGAAGAAGGATGAAATTAATCGAAACTGGTGTCTTATCGATGCCGAGGGGAAGATTTTGGGTCGGTTGGCCTCTGACGTGGCCCAAAGGCTGAGAGGGAAGAATAATCCCGGATTTGTCCCTTATGCTGATACCGGAGATTTTGTGGTGGTGGTTAATGCCGAAAAAATTATTTTGACCGGAAAGAAAATGGATCAAAAGATTTACTACCATCATTCCGGATTCATCGGGGGCCTTAAATCCATTACCGCTAGAAAATTAAAAGAGAAGAAACCTGAAGAATTGCTACGGCAGGCGGTCAAGGGGATGTTGCCTAAGAACAGCCTTGGTCGAAAACTAAACAAAAAATTGAAGGTTTATGTGGGGGCCGCACATCCTCATGAGGCCCAAAAACCTGTTTTAGTATCTTAACCGGATATTGAAAAACCCAGAAAGGTGGGTATTTTTACCAAGCCGGTTGAGGTGTGGAAGGGAACATGGCAGACAAAGAATATTACGCAACAGGGAAAAGGAAACTGGCGATTGCCCGTACCTGGTTGAGGCCGGGGGCAGGACAGATAACGATTAATGGCCGACCAATTGACCGGTATTTCAGTCGGGAGACGGCCAAAATGGTTATTCTTCAACCTCTTGAACTGACGGAGACCGTAGGCAAATTTGATATCCTGGTTACTGTGACCGGGGGTGGTCTTTCCGGTCAAGCCGGGGCCATTAAACACGGAATCACCAAGGCCTTATTGGTTTACGACCCGCAACTGCGGACGGTGTTAAAGAAAGCCGGTTTTATCACCCGGGATTCGAGGATCAAAGAGCGGAAGAAATATGGTCAAAAAGGGGCCAGGGCGCGTTACCAGTATTCGAAACGTTAAGCTTCTTTTAAAATATTCGAAGAAGAAAAGGGGAGGCCCGAAAAGCTTCCCTTTTTTTTCTTTTCCGAATCATAAAAACCATACAGACAAAATGGACTAAGTAGTATTTTTTTATCTGTTCGAACAAATATTAGAAAATCCCTCCCGACCTCCCTTTGCTAAAGGGAGGAGAAGACTTCCCCCTTTGAAAAAGGGGGATTGAGGGGGATTTTGTCTCTACCGCTGTTCTGAAACGGCATATTTTTCAAAAACATAAAGTGGTACACTAAGTAGAATAGGCAGACCAAACAGACTAAATAGACTATATAGACCGAAAAGACCTCATGACCTTAGTGGAACGCAATATTCGTCTTTTAATCGCTTATGACGGAACTCAATACCGGGGTTGGCAAAGGCAAAAGAAAAGCCCAACAATACAGGGGGCGATCGAAGATATCCTGTTCAAGATTACGCAGCAGCCGGTCTCGCTCCTCGGGGCCGGCCGGACTGATTCCGGGGTCCATGCCTGGGGGCAGGTGGCCAGTTTCAAAACTAATTCCAAAATGCCGATGTCTAAAATTGAAGCGGCCCTGCATGCCCTTTTGCCCAAGGATATTTTAATTCGCCAGGTCAGTGAGGTAGAACCGACCTTTCATGCCCGATTTTCCAGCAAGGCCAAGATCTATGATTATTTAATCTGCAATCAACCCCGCCTCCCTCTTTTTTTTCGTCACTATTTTTGGTTTTTACGTGAACCGCTCGATCTGGATTTGATCAAGGCCGGTTTGACCCTTTTGACCGGGGAACAGGATTTTTCCAGTTTCCAAACCCACGGAAGCGCGGTCGCTCACCCGGTACGCACTCTTTATCAAGCTGTCCTTCTCCCCGGACCCTGGGGCGGCTTCAAGCTGAGGTTTAAGGCCAACGGCTTCTTAAGGCACATGGTTCGAAATATGGTAGGGCCTCTGATTCGGGTCGGTTTAAAAAGGATCTCCCTAACAGAGTTGGAGGAGATTATAGATTCCAGGGATCGTTCACGGGCGGGTGAAATGGCCCCGGCGCAAGGTTTGTTTTTAAGGAAAGTCCTCTATAAGTAAGGGCGAAGGTTAAAAAGAAAAGGGAGGATGCCTGACCTATTTTAACCAAATTTGACAACTTACTTGAGGTTCGCATAGGAGTCCCTATTTAAGTGGGGAAGAGGTTTGAACCGTCTCCCGAACCGTGGTATATATGGCTTTAAAGGCTTCATCAAAATTGGTTAAGGGCAACCGGCCGATTTCAATGTATTTGATAACGATTTCTTTGGCCACTTTCAAGACCATTTCCTCTTCAGGTTTCATCCTTTCAAACCTCTCTGATGTTGGACCTATTTAACTTTTTGAAATTCAAAACTTTATTCCTGTCAGATAATTTCGAAATGTTTCGGGCCCCTGCTGCGGAAGAAGGCGTTTCTCTCAGCAGAGGCCCCGGTTAAGAAGAACCTGAACAGCCCTCCCTGAATGAAAACGATACCTAAGGCCTGAAGGGAAATCAAGGGTTTTATTTGAAAATATCATAGCCGATTCATGAGGCGTGTGTTATATAAAAAAGAAAATCTAAAAAAATAGTCATCTTCAGACAAAGGTCATGAGCGGTTTGATACAAATTCTTCCCGAATCCCTGATTAACCAGATTGCCGCCGGCGAGGTCGTTGAAAGACCCGCTTCGGTGGTCAAGGAATTATTGGAGAATTCCGTTGATGCCGGGGCCTCCGATATCCAGGTGGATATACTTCAATCCGGAAAATCATCCATCCGGGTTACGGACAATGGCGGGGGTATGACCCGGGAAGACCTGGTGCTGGCTATTGAACGCCATGCCACCAGTAAAATCAGGGAATATGCCGATCTGATCGCCTTAAAGTCGATGGGCTTCCGAGGAGAAGCCTTGCCAAGCATTGCCGCGGTCAGCAGGATGACCATCCTTTCCACCCCCAGGGAGGGGGTGTCCGGTCATCGTCTGGAGATTTGGGGAGGAAAAAAAATAAGCCTGGAGGAAGTTGGAGGGACCTCAGGGACCACCGTGGAGGTGCTCGATCTTTTCTATAACACGCCGGCGCGGATGGCCTTTTTGAAAAGCCCAAGAGTCGAGTGGAACCAAATACAGATGGCCTTTGAAAGGGTGGCGCTTGGCTTCCCTCACCTTCGATTCGAACTGACCCATAACGGGAAAAAGATCTTTCAACTCTTTCCCGCCCGGGACTTAACCCTTCGTTTGCAGGATTTGTGGGGCTCAGAAAAAATAAAAGATTTGATTCCGGTGGACTTGACCGAGGACCGGATCCGGATATATGGTTTTATCTCTCCCCCCCACTGCCATCAAAATACCTCCAGAAATATTGCTTTTATTGTCAATCAGCGATGGGTGCGCAGCCCTCTGTTGTACCCCCTGGTCCTGAGGTCCTATGCGGGTATGATTCCGTCAGGGCGTTTCCCCACCGCCATCCTTTGGATGGAAGTTCCTCCGGAACTGATTGATGTCAATATTCATCCCTTTAAGCAAGAGGTGCGCTTCAGCCAAACAACCTGGATTCAAACTTTGGTGGGAAAGGCGATTCAGCAGGCCTTAAAATCTTATGTGCCAAAACCAGGAGGAATAGAGAAAGAGTTTTTATCAACCCAATGGACCCCAGGTCCAACCCAACCTTTTCTGTTTAAGGAATCCGATATCCCCCAATTTCTTACTCCTTTAATCCAAGAGACAGGGTCTACCCCCTTTGATTTATTCGAGGGACATAATATCCCCTCAAGGGAAGAGGAAGCCTCTTCGTTTATAGATCAACTCACGGATGAGGGACAGGCGGTTGATAGGGAGGGGGGGTTTGCTCAGTTGACAGTCCTGAGTCAGATCCGGGGGACCTATCTGGTAGCCTTGATGAACCAAGGCCTGGTGCTGATCGATCAGCATGCCGCCCATGAAAGGGTTCTCTATGAACGATACCGGAACCAGTGGCAGGCTGGAGGGGTCTCTTCTCAATATCTTATTATTCCCATTGTGGTTGAATTGCCTCCGGGATGGACGATCGACATGGACTCTATTTTTCCGGAATTAGCGGCCTTCGGATTTGAGATTACATCGGCGGGTGGAAACAGTTTATGGATAAAATCCCTACCCGTGGGAATGAGTTCGGGACAAGGAGAGGAGGCCATAAAAGAAATCCTGGAAGAAATGAAGACGGGAAACCGTTCAACGAGCCCTGAAGATTTATCTCAATCCTTGTTAAAACTTATGGCCTGCCATAGTGCCGTCCGGGCCGGACAGGTGTTAAGTCCGGAAGAAGTAAAAGCCTTATTGAGGCAATTGGACCAAACGGAATCTCCTTCTCATTGCCCTCATGGACGTCCCTTATGGATACTGCTTTCCTGGGAAGAGATTGAAAAACGATTCAAACGAAGATAAGTAAAAAACGGCATGGGGCAAGGAGCATAGGGCCCAGAGTAAAAGAATCTCAGATAAACCAAACAAGCGAGACTTCTCTTTGCTCTATTTACTAGTCCCCTTGGTTTGACCAAACAGACCGCAATAACAGATTGACCAAACAGATCATAACATGTCCCGTCCCAAATTAATTTTTATCACCGGACCGACAGCGGTCGGAAAATCCGGCCTTGTCCACCAACTGGCGCGGGAGATGGGGGGAGAGATCCTCAATGCCGATTCCATGCAGGTATACCGGCATATGGATATCGGAACGGCTAAGCCGACGCCAAGGGAACGAGAAGAAATCCCCTATCATTTGATTGATATTATCGATCCGGACCAGCCCTTTGATGTCTCTAAATTCAAGATCCGGGCCCAAACGATTATTCAAAAACTGCATCAACGCCGGGTGCCCATTCTGGTGACCGGTGGAACCGGTTTATATTTAAGGGTCTTGCAAAGAGGGATTTTTGCCTGCCCCACCCCCCAGACTGAGATCAGACAACGTTGGAAGCAAGCCGCCTCTGGTCAAGGCCCCGAATTCCTGTGGGCTGCCTTAAGAGAATCCGATCCCAAGGCCGCAAACCGGATTCATCCCCGGGATACCTTTCGGTTGATCAGGGCACTGGAAGTCCTGGAGTTGACCGGTCGCCCCATTTCGGATTGGCAACAATGGGGACAAGAGACCGACTCTGAGTTTGATATTCTCTGGATCGGCCTTTCTCTGGAACGCGAAGCCCTCTACCGGAAGATTAATTTGAGGACCGATGAAATGATGACCAAAGGTTTTCTGGCGGAGGTCCGGGGGCTTTTGGAAAAAGGATATTCTCCGGAATTGAAGCCTATGCAATCCCTGGGATACCGCCATTTGACCAAGGTGTTAAAAGGAGAACAGGATTTAAAAGAAGCCGTGGACTTGATAAAGAGGGATACCCGGCGTTATGCCAAGAGACAAATGACCTGGCTGGGTAGAGAAACCAATTTGAACTGGTTTTCTCCGAAAGAATTTGCTACAATACATTTAAAGATTCGCAAATTTCTTGATCAATGATGAAACCATGTCCATCCCTAATTTTTTAACCCTGATTCGAATCATCCTGATACCCTGGTTCGCAATCCTTCTCATCAACGGGTCTTTCAATCAAGCCTTGTGGGTATTTGCCGGGGCAGCGGTGACCGATGGGTTGGATGGACTGACGGCCCGCTGGTTATCCCAAAGAACCCGTTTAGGTTCTTTGTTGGATCCCATTGCCGACAAATTGTTATTATCCACGGCCTTTATCACCCTGGCGATCATGAAAGAAATTCCGGTGTGGCTTTCAGTGATTGTCATTAGCCGGGATGTGGTGATAGTCCTGGGAGTTGGTATCTTATTCTTTAGTCAAATCCAGGTTGAAATGAAGCCGACCGTATACAGCAAGATGACTACGGTCTTTCAGCTGTTGTTGATATTACTTGTCCTGTCTTCCGGCTATGTTCACTTCGGCGATTGGCTGAGACAAGGGTTGGTTTTGACAACTTTGGTTCTTACTGTTTTTTCAGGCTTCCATTATCTCTATACCGGCCTCAAGATTTTGACTTGATCGGCTGGAATTATTTTTCAGACAAGGGGAGGCTTTTGCAAAAGTCCCACGGTGTCATTCCGGCGAAAGCCGGAATCCAGTCTTTTCAAAGCATTCTGGACACCGGCTTTAGCCGGTGTGACGAATTTTTTTGTGAGATTTGCAAAAACCTCAAGGGTCACGGATTTTTAGGTGCCGATTTGTCAGGTATCTATAGAAATAAGGGGGTTTTTTCTTGACACTTACGGTCAAAATTGTTTAAAAAGAATAACGATACAGGCACGTAGCTCAGGGGGAGAGCGCTACCCTGACACGGTAGAAGTCAAGGGTTCAAATCCCTTCGTGCCTACCATGTAAATCAAGGACTTACCCATTTTGGACTAAGTCCTTTTTTATTTCTGCTACCATTTTGCTACCATCTTCTTCAAAAATGGTGTTTTCCAGCCTCATGACAGCCTCCTGATTTGTCTCTTTCATCAGGTGAGCATAGACGTTTAAAGTGACCATCGGGGAGGAATGACCTAACTGGGTTTGAATGTATTTGATATTCTCCCCCTGTTCGACCATGAGGCTTGCGTAGGTATGCCTCAGATCGTGAAAGCGGACCCTTGGTCCTACTATCTTCTTTGTCTTCTCATCCTTCGTGATAATCCCCGCCTTTATAAGGGCTCCCTCAAACTCCCGCTTGATCATGTTGTTTTTATCAATCGGCCCGCCGGCGTTGTTAGGGAACATAAGGTCAAGGTCCGTCTTGGGTTCCTTTTGGAAATTCTCCTCTTCTTTTTCTTTTCCGGCCTGGTTGTCTGTACTTTCCGGCTTGGGGATAGGACAGGCCAGCTTCCATTTTTTTAACTCGGTCAAGAGGGTAGGGGAGAGGTCGATTTTTCGCTTTGACCCCTTTGTTTTGGTAGGAAAGAATCGGCCATTGTTAAAGGTTCGCTGAACATAAACTTGTTTCTTTTCAAGGTCCAGGTCCTCCCATTTCAAACCCAAAAGCTCCCCTTGCCTCGCCCCAGTCAAAATGGCTGTTAAAAAGAGAGTCTTGTATTTCTGATCATCCACTGCATCAAGGAAGGCCCGGATTTGTGGGGGTGTCAGGATCTTGATTTCATTTTCCCTTGTCCTCTGATCCCTTGGCTTTTCGGCCTCCCTATAAGGGTTATGTCCTATGTAGCGATGCCTCACGGCATAGGCCATGATCTGCCCCAGGGAAACGAGGATCTTTCTCAGGGTGAGGATATGAATCCCTTTTTCCTGCTTGGCCGTGATGTATTTCTCAATGGCGGCTGTGGTGATTCTGGTTATTTTCTGCTCGTTTAAATCGTCAAAGTGGTTCCTTAACATTCCCTCGATGACTTCCCAGGTCGTTTCCCGGACCTTGGATTTTTTATATTCAAGCCATTCCTTGGCCACTTCCGAGAATGAGGGGACCTTAGATTTAGGCAGAAAAAAACC
Source organism: uncultured delta proteobacterium (assembly GCA_963790475.1). GTDB lineage: Bacteria > Desulfobacterota > RBG-13-43-22 > RBG-13-43-22 > RBG-13-43-22 > RBG-13-43-22. The sequence continues at coordinate 633,741 of CAWBOS010000010.1, forward strand.
CTTCTCAATGGCATCCTCAATAGCTCTGAGTTCTTCCCTGGCCTTGGTCTTGGTGGTATCAGGCTTTAAGGTCTTCCACCTCCTGACCCCAAACTGGTCATAGAAGTCAATGACCCATCGGCCGCGCCTTTTCGTTATACAAGCCATAAGTTAAACCTCCTCTCTTTATTGGGTTTCTTCCCTTCTACCCCTTTGCCCCTGAGACGGCTTTAACCTTCAGGCCGACCATTTCTTTTTTTTCAATATAGGCCCCCAAGAAAGTATGTCCCTCAATTCCATCCTGGCCATACATGGCCGAATCAATCCTGATATCCCCAACCTCTTTTTCTATAAAATCATAAAGGGCAGTAAACTTTCCTTCGATATCCTTGATGAGAATCCGGCCCATATCGGCCAGGAAGAATTGATAACTTTCAATGTCAAGGCCAGGGCCTTTATGGAAATCAATCATTTCCAGGACATTAATATACTGTTCTATTTGTGAAAAATAGAGAGTCACGACATCATACAATGACTCTTCGGTATGCTCGATCTCTTTCCCTCGATCCGTTTTATACCTTGGGTCCTGCTCATTCTTTTTACTCATGGCTTTCTCTCTTTTCCTTCAATACGGATTCGATGTGATTTGAAACGGCTGTCAATCGACTATCAACCCAGCCGAAAATAAGGTCAGCCCCCAGAATCGCATTTATTAAAACCCCCACTTCACTGTTTGGGTTCCCAAGTGCCCTTAGAAAAAGGCCGGGATTATCCCAAAGATGAGAAACGATCCCCCGGATATAATCAATCTCATCGATTACCCCGGATGTTATCTCCTTCGCCTCGGGATCAAATTGGATCCCGGAAACCTTTCTGAGGTCGATTTTTAGCCTCTCCCGGTCTTTCTCTGTTTTCTCAGTTTTTCCCATGGTGCTTTCTCCCCTTCCGGCCCATTTAAAAGGCCTGTAAGCGACGATCTTGTTTTAGACTACTACACTTTGCCCGTTCCTTGGCCTGTTCGTTTAAACCGGCCTATGCTCCGTTTGAGCTTACCCCCTTCCCGCCCCGAATCACGGCTCGGGGCCACACCGTCATCGATTCACGGAATCGAGGAAAAGAAGGTTTAAAGAGCATGATACTTGCTGATGTTTGCCTGTTCGGTCCGTTCCGATTTAAAGGTTAAGGTTGAATCACGCATCTTTATCCTCCTTGCAAATAAAAAACCCCGAGATTTTCCCAGGCCGGTCACCGGCCCCCGGGCCTTGCGGCACTCCCGGAATCTCAGGGTTTTGGTTTGATTTGGTTTTCATTGTGACCTCTTTGGGAAAGGTGAAATATACTCACTTATACTTTATTTTACGTTATTCGTCAATAAAATATTTTTCTTTACCTTTTTACCTGTTTTTGTTACCCTTTCTGGCATGAAAGCCGCTTTATCGTTTAAAGTTGATCCTGAACTAAAAAAGGCCCTGGAAACCTTGGCCGACCAGGAAAACCGCTCCTTAAGTAATTATGTCATTACCACCCTCAAGCACCATATCGCCGAAAAAGGGATAAAGATAAAGCCAACCAAGCCCAAGAAATAACCCCCCTAACTGGTTGTTGGCGGTAGCAATTTCATCGCCATCAAGAGATTTTTTTGATTCTGGTCTACATTTAAAGGGTCATCTTTAGAAACCGTCTGGCTTCCCTGGGTTAGAGTGGGATTCACGACCTGATTACTGCTCATTAATAAATCCGGTGCTTTTTGAAATGATTTTGCCCCTCTGATTTTGTAATTAATAAATGGGTTCTCTTCAAAATTCCGGTAAGTCCATCGGCCACCACTGGGCAATCGGGGGTCTTCATTACCCCCACTATCCCAAATTCCGGGAGCCCCTGGCTTCATAAACTTTTCTTTCTCCGTGGTCTTTCCCGTTTGGTCGCCCCATAGTTTATTTAAATGAAAATCAATCATATTATGTTCTAACAGAAGCTGTTCCGGGGAAGTGTTTGCGTCTGGGTAAACCTCCGCACCTTGGTAAATCATCTCGGCTAACGTCTGTGCGTCAAATGGGATCTGAATTTGTTGGGAACCATATTTGACAATAGGCATTGTCTTGTCTCCTTTTTTCTTAAAAAGTTTATTTTTATAAATACTCCCAAAAACCTAAGAAATAACCTCTGGTGTCCCGGGAAGGCCCGCTAAAATTCCTCTGGCAATCCTGGCCATAATCTGATCCAACCCGGACGCTCCGAACTTTTCCCCCGGGCGATATCCTCCTTAGCCCTTCTGATATTCTCTTCAGAAAGGGTCTGCCCAACCGCCGGCGGCTGGTCATTTACCCCAGAGATTCGGTCAAGAACGGACTGTAGGGCAGGGCCAATCGCCGTCTCTTGAGGTCTAAATCGCCGCTCAATCAAGTCTAACATTTGATTGAATAACTCGTTTTTTTTCGAATTAAAGTATGATTCGTTTTTTGGATCCAGGTCCTGGTTGTTCAATGACATGGACGGTCTCCTTTATTTTCGTTTGTAGCACCAGGTCATATGGGACTACGTAAATTTCTAATTCCTTCATGTTGGGCCTCCCAATCGGCCAAGCTTTTTGGCTCCGGGGGGAAGTCGGTTAGCTTGATCGGGCTATCACCCAGAAAATTCAAGAGTTGATCGTATAGCTCGTCGATTTTTGAGCTTACATATGATTCTTTCTCGGGTCTCTGGGTCTGCTTCTCCGATGGCATGGAGCACCTCCTTTTGGAATTCTTCAATCGCTTTCATGTCGTATAAGGCCTGGAAAATTTCCAGTTGCAGTTTCAATTGACCTCGGATTTCGGCCATGGCCCTCAAAGCCAGTTCCCGGGGATCCTTGAATTTGTATTCAGTGACTTCCTCCTCAGTCCCCTTGACCTTCACCTTTCGGACCTGACTTTCAAGGATCTGAAGGGCCTCTTCATCTCCCCGGCTCCATCTCATCAGCAGGTCAAGGAGCTCGTTGGCATGGTCATTGATCTTCTGAAGTTGCTCGACCGAGTTCAGGTTCTTGGTAACTACCCTATGAGCATTTTCCAGGGCCACGGACTTGACGACGTTGAGATTCAATTCCTTCTTGACTTGGCTGATTGCCCCCTCAGTGACCTCAAAAACTTTAGCACAGGCCCGTTGTGATTTACCTTCCCGAAGCATTTGGGATAATTTGACTTTATCTATTTTTCCTAAAGACATTAGCTAAAGCACTCCTAAAGTTGGTTAAGTTTTACTTCCTTGATTCAATCGGATCGAACCGGGACCATTCCCCATGAAAATAAAGAAGGGCCTCCCCTCCGGGATTATACCGGGAAGCCTCCACCCGGACTAAAGTTATCGACTCGTAGGCCTGATTATGTGGGGCCTGTTTGCCCTCGATGGTTTCCTTACTTCCGGCCACTCTTTGACGGTGCAGGATAAGTAAGTGGTCACAATCCGAAAAAATGGCCGATGAATCTTTAAGGTCCATAGCGGTCATTATGCTGTCCGCCTGAATCTTCCGGGGCTGGGCTATCAGGATAACGGGGATCTCCATTTCTTCAGCCAGAAACTTGAAGGCCTGGACCGCAAGGCCGATCTCTTGGACCTGGTTGGAGATGGACCGGCAAAGGAAATGCAAATGGTCGAACACCAGGAGCTTTAAACCATACCGTTGAATGGCCTCTCTCAGTGTTTCGATGATCCTTTCCCTTTCCGGGGCCTGGTAGCAATAGCCAAGGTAGAGGGGTTTCCCTGAAAAGCTCCCCCTGACCCTGGTAAGTTCCTCGATCCCGATGATTTCAGACTTAGCCGCACATTGGACAATCTTCTGGATCAGCTTCATGGGCCTCATTTCAAGGCAATAGAAGAGGGTGGGAATATCATTGAGGGAAGCATGAGAGGCTATTTGCAAGGCAAGAGATGTTTTCCCCACTTTCGGGGGAGCACTCAATATAACCAGGTCCCCTGGTTGAAATCCAATCCGGATAAGCCTATTGACGGAAGGCCAAGGGGTAAGGATCCCGGTTTGAAGCTCCGGTTTCTTAAGTTCTTCGCGGTATCGGTCAAAGGCTTTCTCGATAGACATTACTCCGGCCACATCAAAACGATCAGCCTGGTTGACCAAGGTTTGAAAGTCGAATATATCTTTACCGGCCTGGAAGAATTCGTTAATGTCCTGGCCCTCTGGTAAAGAGACATTGAAACATCGGTTATAACCAAGTCTCCGGGCCACTTCCCGAGCTCCCTTCTGGCCTGGTTCGTCTGGGTCATAGCAAAGGAAAATCTTTTTGATGGGCTTTAACTGGTCAATCCATTCGGGATCAAAGGACCCGGCGCCGGTTGTAACCCCCACCACGTTCTTTATTCCCTGGTCCCATAGGGTAATGGAATCAATTTCGCCTTCGGTAAGGTAAATCTCTTCCTGGCTTTCCAGGGCATCGGCATTGAAAAGGACACTCGGACAATTAGGAATTCTTCGGAAGGTCTTCTCTGCTGGGGGAAGGGACCTGGATTTGATGTTGAACAGTTCCCCTTTGACAAAGTGGGGGATGGTAATCCACCTTGAACCGTCTTTATCGAAGTGGAGGCCCAGCTTGAAATGCTTGACGGTCTCAATACAGAGGCCCCTGGCTTCCGTGACGTATCTCAAGACCTCCTGGTCTTCTAAAAGCCTTTTGTGGGCCTGGATTGCAATTTTAGTATCTGGCCTATGGTTTACCTTGCCTTTACCCGGAAAGGCCGGATTAATCCCCGATTGGGCCTTCCTGGTGCCGTTTCCGTTCCCTGGTGATGGTTGACGAGAAAAGTCTCCAAGATGTTTTTGAAGGGTAATCAGGTTTCCCCGCTCCTGGCACTTGTGGCAAATAAAAGGGCCTTCTTCTCCGGGGTCTATATAAAAATGGCCACCTTCATCACCACAAAGGGGACATCGCTTCAAAACAATCTGGCCGGCGGTTATCCGATAGTCAAGGCCTTTATCGCGGATGTAGTCAAGGGCAGTCATGAATTCGCTCCAAAAGTTGACTTTTCTTTATCATCCTGCTTTCGGTAATAGGCATCAAGAAGGGAACTCCCGGTTGATTTGGGCTCTGGAGTAGGAGAGGGGTCTGATTTCAGGTTCCGGATGATCCCGAGAAGGTACGGCTCTTTTTTTCCCTGGGTGTGATACCCCTTCTCAAGATAGGTCTTCATTCCGGTTAATATCTGGCCTTCTGAATATTTTTGGAAGTCCTGAAGGAGTTTAAGGATTACAGAGGGAGAGACCCGATTTGTTTTCCTGGTGGATGATATGGCTTTAATGGTGTTGGTGAATAATTCTTTCCCCTCATTAGAGGAAAAGAGTTTATCGGTCAGGAGAGAAATTTCAGAAGAAATTTCGTCAGGGGGTTTCTTCTTTACATTCTTATCATTCTTGTATGTGTTCTTTGGGTGTCCGTTGGGTGTCCGGTTGCCTGTCCACTCTCCTTGAAAAGTCTCCCAATTTAAGATAGTTACAATGCTAAAATGGGTGTCCGGTTTTAGGGCTATCATCGCGAGTACGCATAAACACTGTATCTTTCGATACAAAGTGCTCGGGGAAAGGCTTAATTCTTTACTTCCCTGATGTCTTCCAAAAAGGAATTCACCCGGTTTTAGGGAAACTGTCGTCATACCTCGGCCGGTTCTTATTAAAACGAATTGTTCTTTGTGGGAGGCCTTCAGGAGGCACCATATCCAGACCTTTAAAAGGACAGGATCATGGAAGGCCCGGCTATCAAGAAGCTGCCGGTATAATTTAATCCAACCCTCACCGCTCATAGTTGCCACCCGTGGGGGTCTTCAAACCTTGCCTGCATAAGGGAAGCAAGTTCCTGGTCAATTGCTCCGGGATCTTTGGGCAGGATTACCTTTCCATCCGGCCCGGCCAGTTCGCAAAGCAGAAGAAAAAGATTCGCGGACAAGGGATCTTTTTTAAAGATCCTCTGGTACTTCTTCCGGAACTTTTTGTTAAAATTAAAGGCCATCAGGGTTCCAAAAGGATCAAAACAGCATCCAATTTTCTTGACAGGATCGGGTTGAAATCCTTTTCCATTTTCCCCTCAAGTCGCCCCTTCTCTTTCAACAGGACCAATTTCAATTTTAAGTCCTCTTTATCCTGGCGAAAGAGCTTAATGGCCTGGCTTTTCAGAAGGACTTTACGTTTCAAAATCTTCTCTTCAGGAGACATGGCCACCTCATGAATCCTGACAAGACTGGATCCACTTCATTACATCGGCCTCAACAAATCGGACATACTTCCCGAGCCTTATCCTCGGAATGGCACCCGGTCCCTTTTCCATCGTTTTTCGATAAAGCCAAGACTTCTTAACCTTCAGGCCGGCGGCCATTTCCTCCACTGTTAAAAGATTCTTTGAATTGCTCTCCATGAATTTGACCTCCTAAAAGAATGTTAACCAACAAATAAAGCCAGGATCTTCCGTAAGAAACTGGCTCTCATTTTAGACTAATAAATACCTATGTCAACATATAAGTAACTGATTTAACAGTATAATGTGTCAATATGTAACGTTTTGATGAACTTTTTTTTTGATTCTTGTCCACGAATAACAAGGACTTGACTATTTTTTTTATGTGGGGGGAATTTATTTGAATTTAAGAAGTGATTTTTTGATGGGACTTAACTCTTTTTTTCCATGGTGGGGGTTCTTTTGACATTAAGAAGTATTCTTCCAGTGCGGCTTTAATTGTATTTATAGATGCTTGGTCCTTTTTTTTATGTGAAGATTTCTTTAAGTTTTTTTGTATCCATGTGGCGATTCCGTTCCTCGTCATTTGACTTATTGCGGCAGGGCCTTTTTTCTCTTGAAGTTTGTTCCAAGAAGCCATTATCTTATTTTTCTTCGGCTGTTCGTAGGTATCCTTCTTTTTTTTATTGCCGTTAGTGGTTCTGTCGAAATCTCTCCCTTTTTTATCCATACTTGTAGTTTCAAACATTGCTTCCCAAATTAAATGCATGGAAGCAATGTCCATCTGATAGACAAGCGAAGGGGGGAGGCGTTCTTCGATATGCTCGTAATAAAAAAACAAGAGTTCAAAAAGAATTGGAATGTCTCTTGGGTCTCTTATCGGGTCCCACTTTGAAGAGAGGAAAAAAGAAAAAACGGAATTCAAAAGGTCATCGGGGAAGTCGAGAAATAGTTTTGTGAATAATTTTTTATGGTCTTGAATGTTATTCCAGGTAGGTAAATATTTCCTAATATTATTTTTGAGTAAATCTTTAAATTTTCCCTTATATTCCTGGGTGCCTTGGGTAAGACGAAAAGCATCATGGGTTTCATTAAACTCGAAATAGATGTTATTTAGGAGGATCAGTTTTTTTAATCTCTGCTCGGGGTTTACATAAGTGTCGATTGGATCTGAAATTCTTTTCCAAAGAGATTGAACCAGCCGGTTTATCTTCTCTTGAAATTCGGTCTTTTCAGATTCGACTTTCGCCTTTTGCTTTGTTTCCTTTAAGGCTATTTTTTGCTTTTTGGGTTCATTTTTTTTTCGTCCCATTTGCGCACTCTCGTAAGCTTCTCGATTATTTTTTCAAGGAAAGACCGGCAGGAGATCGGCCCTTTTCGGGAGACACCCGACAGAAGCGTCCTGTTTCCATTTACAACCAGCGTGGCGGCCAGGTTGACGGCTGACGTGGTCTTCCCGACCCCGCCCTTGTTATTGACCAGGGCGACTATCCTTCCACAATTCCGTCCTTCCGTCATGATGTCGTTCCTTCCCTTGTCATCTTCGCTTCCATCAGTGCGGCACGATCAGGTTGAAAAGTTTGTCCGCCTTTTCCGGATCGAGGCACCGCAGTTCTCGGACGACATCCAGGGCGGCTGACCGGTTTCCGGAATCGAAGTAAGTAATCCCGAGGGCATACCAGGTATAGTCAAATCCCGGCTCGATACGCAGGGCCTGGCGGTAAGCATCAATGGCATCATCATAACGATTGAGGGTGTTGTAAGTGTTCCCCAAGTTATACCAATAAATGAAGGCCATTTTCGAATCGTTTCGGGTGGCCTGGCGATAAGCCTTGATAGCATCATCGTAACGCTTAAGTGTGTCGTAAGCACACCCAAGGCTGTTCCAGGTATCGGCATCGTCCGGATCAATCCTGACAGCCTGGCGATAGGCTTCGATGGCATCAACGTAGCGCTTGAGACCCTCATAAGCGTTCCCGAGGCCAAACCAGGCGTTGGCATTTTCCGGATCACTTTTTGTCCACTTCCGGCACCAATCAAGCAACCCCTGCCAGTTCTTCGACTGCAGCAAGGCGGTAGCTCGTTTGAACCATTCGGTTTGGCTGCGACCCTCGGCGACCTGCTTCCGGCCCGGCTTGACCTCTCCTATCCATTCCGCGGGCATGGCGAAGTTCAGATTCTGCCCGCCTTCGATGTATAGGGTGATCAGGCCGACCAGCCGTCCTTTCCCATCGAACAGGCCCCCGCCGCTCGACCCGGTGGAGATGGCAGCGGTGGTCTGAATCAAGGGTGGTGGTCCTCCCCGGAGTTGCGCAACAATGCCGTCTGAAAGGGAAAGTTCCAGACCTTTCGGCGCTCCCACAGCATAAACAGGGACCCCTACCTTGAGGCCCGCCGCCTTGCCAAGCTGTGCTGGTTTTCCTGTAATACCCTTGGCATCAAGGAGGCAGATATCCTTGTCGTCGTCTTCTGCATACAGGGTGGCCGGAAAAAGCTGTTTACCTCGGCCTACCTGGTAAGATGTACCCCCTTCGACGACGTGGCAGTTGGTAGCGACCCTTCCGGAGGAAATCAACACCCCGCTCCCCTGGGCTTTCAGCTTGCCCTGGGCGTCCAGGGTCTTCACCACAACAACGGCATCCTTGACCTTGTCGAAGACCTGGGCGGGCGTAAGGGCGTGGACCTGTTTTAATGGCGTAAAGGACTCCACAACCCAATCAAAGGCATCCTTCTTTTTAATGGATTCTCCAATGCAGGACGAAGAGACCAAGAAATAAGAAAAGGAAAGAACAAGAGAAAAAACCAATCTTTTCATTGGCCGCGATCCCTTCTAAAATTTTTACCTGCAAGCATTTCCTTAGATTTTGATTTCAAAAACAAAAACCCCACCTCTCTGTTGAGAAATGGGGTCCTTGGTTCACTCATAGCGATATCCTTTGAAAAGGGTAACTCCAGATAACTCCCCGCCTACTCAAGAGCCTTCTTAAGATCTAACTTGATTTGTTCATATTTCAATCGAAGAAGGGCAATGAAGTTGACGCCATTGGCAATTCGCTTAAGGTCTTTTTCTGAAATTACTATAACTATGATATCTTTACTTTGGAAAAATTTGAGTAATTCACGCTCAGCATTTGTGGTTTTCCCTTTCCCGCTGATATCATTACGGGAGAAAATAATTCCGAATTTACACTTTGCCGAATCTATAACGTGGCAGAATTTGCTTATAGCAGTGACATTTGCTGGTATTGACCAATCCTTGCACTCACACAAAAAATACCGTCCTATCTCCCCCCTAAAATCTAAGGAGAGTCCTTCCAGGATGCCTACTATATCATAATCCGTCGAGCTACTTCTCAAACGCATCAGTGCTCTGCACCCAGGCATTGAGGAAATGAGATAGTGTGATAGACGTTCGAGACATTTGCCATCGCCAGATCCTAATCTTTTTATTAGCCAACGAATGTACCTCAGATTTGGAACAAATGACATGGCTTCTCGGGGAGAGGGATAGTCCGTCATCCAATCCTGATCAATTTCTTGCAGGATCCATTCGGGAAACAATGCCTCTTTAGTACATTTTTGATAGAGAATCCATATTTCCTTTGCATAGCGTGTTACCTCTTGATGTGAGAATCCATATTTCCAGACCATTCGGGGGTAAACGCCAGTAGTGGGAGCAATATGCCCCTTCCCCATAATGGCATCCTCGCAAGCGGTCAACATTAAATAGCGCTTTGCCAGAACAGGGTGATCGAGCCTTGCATGGCAGTCACTGATATAAACCAAGGGCATTCCCTTGTGAACATACGAATCCTTTGTCTTTTGGTATGCTAACATCTGATCATATAGGCCGCTAAAAATTGGAAGAGCCTCGTGAAATCGAGACTGGTTCAAAAAATAAAGACCGCAAAGCTCCCATGCTCTTTGCATCTTTGTTGGGGATGACACATCTTCAGGTTTGATAGCTTTTGGCAATTGGTTCGCAATGAGGGACGCTCCATCTTGTCTATCAAACAAAGGAAGCAATTTCGGAGGAACCACTTCTTTAACTTCTTCAAAAAAATCATATTTCGTTATAAGGCCATTCTCTTTTGTCATTCCTATTCCTTTATTAAAATGTCCAAAAAGGCGGTCCTCTCCTCTTAATCCCAATTATCTGCAACCAATTTGCTACTATTTTATCACAAAACACCGTAAAAAAACAAAAGAGAAGAAAAAAGATTTCTCCCTTTTCTCCCCCTTTTTCGTTTGTTGTTTCTTTACCTTGTTATGCATTGCTACTATAATATTATCTAATAGTTTTAGCAACTTAATCCACTGACACGGTAGAAGTCAAGGGTTCAAATCCCTTCGTGCCTACCATGGATTTCAAGGGGCCCGCTTTTTTAGCGGGCTCCTTTTTTTGTCCTTTTTCCGTGCTGTTCGGTGCCGTTAGGTAACCATTCAGTCCCGCCATATTTTTTCCTTTCTAAAAATCGCAGCTATCTTAGGGACGAGTTCTTTTTTGGCCCTTGAAAAATATCGGGCGATCTTAGAAGAACCTAAGCAGAATATCAATGCCCATCTTTATTAAAAAAGGCTCCCCTTACAGGCCGATCAAAAGATATCCCGGTTTCCTTTAGCGGTTCTTGGTTTTCCTCAGGCGGATGGACAGGGGGGTTACTTCCACCTGTTCGTCGTCATTGATATATTCCATGGCTTGTTCGAGGGTGAATCGGCGAGGAGGAACCAGGCGCAAGGCCTCATCGGCATTGGCGGCCCGGATATTGGTCAGTTTTTTTTCTTTGGTGATATTCACCCATAGGTCCTCGGGGCGGGAATTTTCACCAACGACCAATCCGGCATAGACCGGATCTCCGGGATTGACAAAAATGACGCCCCGGGGTTGAAGGTGAAAGATGGCATAAGAAACGGCTTTGCCGGGCCGGTCGGAAACCAGGACCCCGTTCGGCCGGGAGGGAATGGCCCCGGCATAAGCGGTGTGGCCGATGACCAGGGTGTTGAAAAGTCCGGTGCCCCGGGTATCGGTCAAGAATTGACTTCGAAAACCGATCAATCCCCGGGAAGGGATTTCAAATTCAAGGCGCACCCGGCCGGAGCCATGGTTGATCATCTTGGTCATTCTACCACGACGGGCACTCAGCTTCTCGTTGACCACCCCCACGTGGATCTCCGGAATGTCGACAACGGCCAGTTCCAGCGGTTCCATCAGCTTTCCATCGATCTGACGGGTGATGATTTTCGGTTTGGAAAGAGAAAGTTCAAAACCTTCCCGACGCATCATTTCCACAAGTACGGCCAATTGCAATTCGCCCCGGGCGCTGACCTTAAAAGAATCCCGATGTTCCGCCTCCTCTACGCTGATACTCACGTTGTAAAGCAGTTCTTTATCCAACCGTTCTTTGATGTGACGGGAGGTTAAGAGCCGCCCTTCCTTGCCGGCCAAAGGAGAGGTATTGACCGAAAAGACCATGGAGAGGGTTGGTTCTTCTACCGTGATGATCGGCAAGGGCCGGGGATCATCGGGATCGCCCAGGGTATCGCCGATAAAAACATCATCCACCCCGGCCACAGCGGCAATATCTCCGGCTTCGATGAGATCCCGCTCCACCCGGTTGAGGCCTTCATAGGAGTAAACCTGGCTGAGTGTGGCCTTGCCGGTCATCACGCCACTCTTGAGGAGGGCTATCTCTTGTCTTACCTTTAAATGACCGCCGACTATCTTGCCCACCGCGATTCGACCTACGTAGTCGCTATAATCCAGATTGGTTACCAGGAACTGCAAAGGGGCCTGGGGGTCACAGACCGGTGCGGGGATGGATTTTATAATGGCTTCAAAAAGAGGGGTCAGGTTTTCCCCTTGGCCGTCGGGATCGGTCAAGGCGATGCCGGCCCGGGCATTGGTATATAGGACTGGAAAATCGAGCTGGTCTTCTGTGGCCTCCAGATCGATAAAGAGATCGTAAATTTCATCCAGGACCTCCTTGATCCGGCGGTCCGGGCGATCGATCTTATTAATTACCACGATGGGGGGGAGCCTTCGTTCCAGGGCCTTGCCCAAGACAAAACGGGTCTGGGGCAGAGGACCTTCGGTGGCATCCACCAGAAGCATGACCCCATCCACCATATTCAAAGTCCGTTCTACTTCTCCGCCGAAATCGGCGTGACCGGGGGTATCGACAATATTGATCTTGACCCCTTCATAGACAATGGCCGTATTCTTGGCCATAATGGTGATGCCTTTTTCCCGCTCCAGGTCCATACTGTCCATGACCCGTTCGACCACCTGCTGGTTTTCCCGGAAGACACCGCTTTGCCAGAGCATGGCATCCACCAGAGTGGTCTTGCCGTGATCGACGTGGGCAATAATGGCTAAGTTTCTCAAATCCTTACGAGTGGGCATAGCAGTCTACTCAACGGTCACTTTTCCCATGGTGACCTGGGAAAGGGGCCGGTCATTGGGGTCCGTTGGCCCGCAGGCGATGGCATTAACCACCTTCTGGCCTTCGGTGACCTGTCCAAAGATGGTATAGTTGGGGGGGAGGGGATAAGTTACGTGCATAATAAAGAACTGGGATCCATTAGTGTTTGGCCCGGCATTGGCCATGGCCACGGTCCCGGCCTGGTAGCCCTTTTGGTAAAGGGTTGAGACCGGATTGATCTCATCGTTAAAGCGGCCGCCCCAAGCCGATTGGCCCCCCCGTCCAGTACCGGTGGGATCTCCTCCCTGAATCATAAATCCTTTGATGGTTCGGTGGAATATGACTCCGTCGAAGTAACCTTTTTCAGCCAGGGTGATGAAATTTTCAGTGGTTTTAGGGGCCTCCGTTTCCAAAAGTTCAAAGCGGATAGTCCCTTGATTGGTTTTAATGACGGCTTGGCGATTGGCCATGCTTTCTCCTCCTCAATAAAATAAAAATGGTGGGCAAAGTTATAATTGAGACGGCGCTCCCGATAGACAGGATTTTCCGGACGCCCCGGGACTAAGTCTCTAACCCGGTACTTGGAGCGATAATCATTTGCCCACCGTCGAAAATGATAACAGTTTGAGCCAGAAAGGCAAGCAAAAATTTTATCGGAGCCTGTGCACTCGAATCAATCGATCTGTGCCCATATTTATCTTTAACGATTTTAACTTGCCTAATTAACTTGATTTAACAATATTTTCGTAATTGATTCCTGAATTCTGGCAGGAATAACTCCTATGAATCTAGGAGGATAGGCCTTGGTCAGGGAGTTATAATCCATTTCAGTTTTATGACTTGCGTACCGATAAAAAAGTGTTCCAGATTAACAAGATAGGATCATATTCTTTTCATTTTGACCTTAGGGCGTTTGTTAAGCTCAGGGGGATTTTACATTAATACAATAACTCGATAAGGAACCAACAGTGGAATCGTTATCATGATGCTAATTCAAGAATCCCCTCTATCCGGGCAAATAATTACCCTGTTAAAACCGGTGGGGAAAGAAATTCCTTTTCGTATGAGCCTCTTGCAAAAGTCTATTTTTAGGGAATAGACAAGCATAAAGAGTGAGCCTCAGCGGTGGTTCTGTGTTAAGATGATGTTTAGAAAGAACACAAAAAAACACAGGAGACACCGATGAAGCTCTGGAAAAAAGTATCATGGTTAAGGGGTAGATTGCAACAAGGTTTATTTTCCGATTTAGAAGAATGTTGGGAACAGCCTTTGACTGAAAAAGAGGAACGGCTGGTGACGATATTGGAACTGGTTGAGGTTGAAAGATATGTTCCCCGGAGTTCTTTAAATCAGTGGATGGGGAGGAAGATCCTTGAGCGCCAAGCGATAGCGCGGGCTTTTGTGGCCAAGACGGTCTATAACCATTCCTTCACCAGATCAACCATTGAACATTTGAAAACGACGTCTAATGTAAGACGCATCTGCGGGTTCGAAAAGGTATCCGACATTCCCTCTGAGGCCACTTTTTCCAGGGCCTTTGCGGAGTTTGCCGAAGGGGGGCTTGGCGAAAAAGTTCACGAAGCCCTGGTGGAACGTTGTTTAAAGCCGGAACTGGTTGGTCATATATCCCGAGACGCAACGGCCATAGAAGGTCGGGAAAAGCCGACTAAGAAGCCTGTAAAAGAAAAGCCTGCGCCGAAGAAGAGAGGACGTCCAGTCAAGGGAGAACTCCGTGATTCCAAGGAAGACAAACGCTTGACCAGGCAACGAGAGCAATCAGTTGAAGAGGCCTTAAAAGAATTGCCGGTTTACTGCGACGTAGGGACCAAGAAGAACTCCAAAGGGTACAAAGAGACCTGGGTCGGGTATAAACTCCATGCCGATGTTAATGATTGCGGATTGCCGGTGAGTGTCGTCTTGACCGCAGCATCGCTTCATGACAGCCAGGTCGCTATACCGTTAATGAAGATGACTAGTTCCAAGGTGGATTATCTTTATGATTTGATGGATGCCGCTTATGACGCTGGATCTATCTATGCAATCAGCAGAGCTCTGGGACATGTGCCCATTATCGACAAGAACTTCCGCGGTAAGGATGTGATCCCTATGGCTCCCCACGAGGCCAGAAGATTTAATGGAAGGACAGCATCAGAACGGTTCAATAGCCGGTTAAAAGAAGAGTTCGGTGCCAAGAATGTCATGGTCCGAGGAGCCTTGAAAGTCAATCTCCATCTCATGTTTGGCGTCCTGGCGCTCTTTGCGGATCAGTTGATAAAGTTGGCTTCCTGAGTAAATTTTCAAAGAACGGGGTGAAAAGTTCAGGTCAGGAGGAGAACTATGCCTGAAAATTGTTACCAAAGTCTCAAATCTGACTATCGTCGTTAAGAAAGACCCAAAATTTCTAAATCGACTGGGATAACCGCCTGCTGATATATTTCATCATGCAGTTTTTATAAGTTTTGCAAAAGGTTCGTATGGGTGAAATTATCGAGGGTCAGGTGGCCGAGCTGGATTCATCTGCCGGATTTCTTCAGGATTTATACCAGGCCGTGGCCGAAATTTTAATCTTCATCTATAAAATGAATAATAAGGTTTTACCGGAATCATAAAAGAAGTCATCCCATAAAAATTTTCCGGCCGGGAATTTTTTTCCCACTTTTATTAAGATTAAATCTTATCCAAAAGCCCCAGCAGACTCCGCCAGAAAAGGAACTCTTGAATAATCGACCTGATTAAAGGGAGTTTGAAAAGCCTGGTGTCAATTTTATCCTCTTGGCATGAGGATTGCTTTCCCAAAACATAAAATCTGTTTTTGTTCATCAACCCACCCTATTGAGGAGGAATAGAATGAATCTGCTGGTCACCATCATCTTATCATTAGGAATATTTTTCTTTATACTACCCATTATTCGAAATACAGGAGCGGAGATGTTTCTTAATCTTGATGCCCTGTTAATTATAGGCAGCGGGACTCTGGTCGGGTTGTTTGTTGGGTTTCCATTTCCAAGAATCAAGGCCGCTTTCTTTCATGTTAAAGACTCTTTTGGGGACCGAGAGAACAGGACCACTCTGCTGAAAGAAATCCTTTTCATGGCCGGATTGTACCGGCGGGGTAATATTCGGGAATTGGAACGGCGGGAGGCAGAAATTAAGGATGATTTTTTTAGACTTGGGATGCATCTGTTAATCAACCAACATCCCCAGGAAGAAATAAAAAATGTCTTAGAACGAGAAATGGCCCTCAGGATTATCAATCATAATTTGAGTCAAAATATCCTTAAGACCCTGGCCAGGCTCACCCCGGCCCTGGGTCTGGCCGGGACAATAGTCAGCCTGATTAAGATGTTTGATCATTTCCAGTCGATTGAAACCATGACCCCGATGATGGCCGTAGCCCTCATGTCCACTTTTTATGGCGTAATTATTGCCAACCTGATTATGCTGCCTCTGTCTTCGAAACTGAAGGAAAAGACCATTCTCAGTGAATCCTTGATGGCCATGACTATTGAAGGCCTGGTGGCTATCAGCGAAAGGGAACATCCGCTCAAGATTGAAGAAAAGTTGGCCGGCACTAGCGGGCTGAGAGAAACTCCTGCCGTTTCGCCAGGTAGGCATATGGCTTGGGGTGAATTAAAGGTCGGGCTATAACTTTTAAGATTTGTTTCCTTTAGGTAGGAGAAACGAACCATGAACGGGATCACTGGAAAACATTCGACTTACAAGGAAGGCCGGTATCAAAAAATGATTGCCTCTTCTATCGACTCGGTGGATGAGGACCAGAACTGGTTGATCACCTTGAGTGATCTTTTGTCTTTGCTACTGGTTTTTTTCATTATTTTCTTTGCTTTGTCCAAGGTGCCGGGAAAGAAAAAAGAAGCTCCAATGCATCAACAAACGAGCGCAGGAATCTCAGAGACAATCTCAAATTCCAAACAGAATAACCCCATGGAATCGATCCAGAAGGATATGCAAACCGCAGTGACAGGGCTGGGCATGGACGATCAGGTGATAATCCAAGCCGGGGAACGAGAGATTCTTATTACCATGAAGGAAAACGTGACCTTTCGTACCGGAGAGGCGGAAATATTGAAAGGTTCGGAGCCGATTCTGGGTACCATTGCTGAAATCGTGAAGAGATATCCTTCTTTTCAAGTGGAAATCGACGGCCATACCGATGATGTACCGATCAATACCAGACGATTTCCTTCCAATTGGGAGCTTTCGGTAGCCAGGGCCACCAGTGTCTTAAAGTACTTGATTATAAGCCAGGGATTGGATCCGGCTCGTTTCACCATTAAAGGGAATGCCGAACAACGCCCCTTGTCCCCAAACAGCACTCCCGAACTGCGAGCTCAAAACCGGCGAGTGGAGATAAGGTTAAGAGATCATCTGGCCGCTGGATAATAAGATTAATAGGGTTCGAATTTACGGAGTTAGAAAGATACCAAACGACCCAAGAAACCCAGTAGCCCGAGAAACAGGAGGTTCTCTCTGGTTCGGGTCAGGCATCCAATATCTCTCTCATCTTTTGGGTCAGTACTCTGGGATGGAAGGGCTTTTGGAGCAAAGGTAGCTCGGAACTCATTTCCCTTTCCTTGATGAGGGTGTCCATGGGATAGCCGGACATATTTAAAACTTTCAGGGGCTTCTACTGCTGAGGATGCAGAAAGGACACGGTATCCAAATCGTGAGCCACTCCGCCTGCCAGAAGTCCGATGGCCTCCAGTTTTTGAAATTGCCTCAATTCTTCCTCCAATCGTTCTTTTTCTTTTCCAAAAGATCTCTGCTCGGTGATATCTCTGGCGATTCCCTGAAACCTGAACACAAGGTGTGTTAGATCGGACCTTTCGTTGAATGATTTAAGAGATATGAGCATTAACCCGATAACAGGATAAGATTTTTCGCCGTTTCTACAATCTCTTTTCCTGAGGGTTAAGAAGAAAACTTTCTCGGTTTCTGAAAAGAGATGGAAAAGGTGAGGAGAAAAGTTTTATGCGAGAGATTAATAATGAAGTAATCCTCGAGTCAATAAATTGACTTTTTTGGAAGGTCAAAAATTAAATAAAAATTTTCGATATGATAACTTATTATTATAGTTTATCAAAATAGTCTTAGGTATAATTATTGCATAAAATTTAAGAAGAATTTTAAGGACCTTATCATATGAGCTGGTTTTTGAAAAGTCCCTGAAAACGTATTTTCGTCACTCCAGTGAAAACAGATTAGTGGATGGAACTGGTTCCCGGCTTTCGCCGGGACAACTCCGAGTTTCCGCTTTGATAGTGATGACTCTTCCGACTTTTTTGGTGTTGGTAAATATTGCTCAACCCTGTTTGTCGGAGAAAAATTTGGGAAAGGCTGTGAATCTTAACGGCAACAGGGGTCAATAAAAAAAGGAAAAAATTATGGATCGAGATGCCGCCGGATTAAGTCAGGTTATCAATCAACTGGCCATGAATATCCTGTCAGTGGAAACTGAAGATGTCATGGCCCTCGGCAATATTATGAAACAAATAGATGAGGTTGAAAAGATTGCCGAGGTCCCTGTCCTTAAAATTATTCAAGAATTCTGTTCTCCTTTGAAAAAGTTGATTGAAAAAATGATATTCAATGAATGTTCATCTCCGCAACAGTCATTGGACTTGATAAGCAGTGGAATTCAGATAATCCAAGCCAAAATTTCCTATGGAGACTTAAACCATAACCTTCCGGAAGAAGTGGTATTCTGGGAGCAGATGGAATCTCTTATTGGTCCCTTAAAACCAGGCCCTGTTAATTCCCAAGCAGGGGAAGTATCTCAAGAAAAAAATCCGAGCAGAAATTCTCTGGAGTTGTCTCAGGACATGGAGTTGTTTAATGATTTTGTTACCGAGGCTATGGAACATCTGGAAACGATAGAAATAAACCTGATAAACCTTGAACAGACCCCGGAAGACAAGGAATGTATCAATGCCATTTTCAGACCTTTTCACACTATTAAAGGGGTCTCCGGGTTTTTGAATTTGCAGGAAATCCATAAATTTTCTCACGCCGTCGAATCCCTTTTGGATGACGCCCGAAATGATAACATCATAGTCAATCAAAAGATCATTGATACCATCCTGGATGCGGTAGATTTTTTAAAGACCATGATTTTGGATCAGAAGGCCTTTCTGGAATCTGGAAAGCCTCAGACGAAACAAGTAGAAATCGGACCTTGGCTGGAGCGGATAGGGTTGCTTAGGGAAAGCCTTCCTCCGGCTGATCCATCCCTTGAAACTCCGGAAATCAAGGTCCCCCCTTTAGGAGAAATCCTGGCTTCCAAAGGGGTTGTTTCGGGGGAGGAATTAGGTCAGGCCCTGAAGGAACAAGTCGAGGGAAAACACGATCAGAAGATCGGAGAAATATTAATAAGCGGGCAAAAAGCCAAACCCAAGGAGGTCCTGGAAGGTCTTCGAGATCAGAAACGAATTTCCGGTCTTGAGACCCAGTCCACTGTCCGGGTGGACACAAGAAAATTGGACAATTTGGTAGATATGGTTGGGGAATTGGTTATTGCTCAATCCCTGGTTCAACAAAATCCCAACCTGACTTCCATGATCGATCAAAAATTGATCCGCGATTTCTCTCAACTAAAAAGGATCACTTTGGACCTGCAGAAGATCGCCATGTCGCTCCGTATGGTTCCCATCCGTCATTCATTTCAAAAGATGATCCGGTTGGTGAGGGACCTGTCCAAGAAATCAGGCAAGCAGGTTGAATTGAGGTTATATGGAGAAGAGACCGAAATCGACCGGAATATGGTCGATACCCTTTATGATCCTTTGGTGCATATGATTCGAAATTCAATCGATCACGGAATCGAACCTCCTCAAGAACGAAAGGAGAAAGGCAAACCGGAAATCGGAGAGATTTCTTTAAGGGCCTATCAAAAGGGAGGAAATATTGTTATTGAAATTGAAGATGACGGTCAGGGACTGAACAAGGCCAGAATACTGGCCAAGGGCAAAGAGCGAAAGATTATTTCCGAAGAAAACTCTCTGACGGATTTCCAGATTGATAACCTCATCTTTGAACCGGGGTTTTCTACGGCGGAAAAAATCACTGATGTCTCCGGCCGCGGGGTGGGCATGGATGTGGTCAAGAGAGTGATTGAAAAAATTAGGGGAAAAATTGAGATCTACTCCGTGGAAGGGAAAGGCTGTCGTTTTGTCATCCGTGTCCCCTTGACCCTGGCCATCATGGACGGGATCCTGGTCAAAATTGGGCAAGAGCGATTTATCATCCCGACGGTTACGATAAAGGAAACTTTAAGACCCGCCCCCGAAGATGTCTTCACCGTAGGGAAAAAGGAAGAAATGGTCAAAGTAAGAAATTCCTTATTACCATTGATTCGGTTGAATAATCTTTTAAACATCCAATCCAATGACCAAAAACCCTGGGAGGGGCTGGTGGTAGTGGTTGAAAACGATGGGATTCAAAAAGGCCTCATGGTCGATGACCTATTGGGTAAGCAGGAGGTGGTCATCAAAAATCTGGGAGAGAAGTTGAAGACCGTCAGGGGAGTGGCCGGGGGAGCGATTCTTGGGGACGGCCAGATCAGCCTGATACTGGATGTAAACGGAATTTTTGAGATTTACCGCGGGAAAACGACAAAAAATGAATAATCAAAAAATCAAGGTCCTGGTAGTGGATGATTCGGCTATTGTCCGGAAGATCTTTAATGAAGAATTGTCCAAGGAAGTGGATATCGAAGTGGTGGGAACGGCCCCCGACCCTTTCATCGCGCGAGATAAAATCGTCAAGCTGAAACCGGACCTGGTTACCCTGGACATTGAAATGCCAAGAATGGACGGTTTGACTTTCCTGAAGAAATTGATGAAATATTATCCGCTGCCGGTCATCATTGTCAGCTCCTTAACCCCCAAAGGAAGTGCCATGGCTGTGGAGGCCATTGAATACGGGGCTATCGAAGTATTGGCCAAACCGGGAGGGGCTTATTCCGTCGGGGATATGTGTATCCATCTCAAAGAGAAAATTAGGGCCGCCTCCTTGGTGAATATGAAAAGGAAACCTCTCCCAGTTTCTAAACCTCAGATTAGGACCAATACTCATTCCTTAAAAGAAACCACTCAAAAAGTCATTGCTATCGGGGCCTCGACCGGGGGCACAGAAGCCCTGAAGGTGATACTGGTCGATATGCCCGAGAATTCCCCCGGGATTGTGATTGTCCAGCACATGCCGGCTAATTTCACTACGGCCTTTGCGGAACGGCTGAACCAAATCTGCAAAATTGAAGTTAAGGAGGCTGAAGATGGGGATTCGGTGATTAACGGCCGGGCTTTGATCGCTCCGGGAAATTTTCACATGCTTATTCGCCGTAACGGAGCTAAATATTATGTCAATGTCAAAGATGGACCTCTGGTACACCACCAGAGACCGGCCGTGGATGTCCTTTTTAATTCAGTGGCTCAATATGTAGGCAACAATGCCATCGGAGTGATTCTGACCGGGATGGGGGCGGACGGGGCTCAAGGGTTGTTGGCCATGAAAGGGGCCGGGGCCAGCACCCTGGTTCAAGACGAAGCCAGTTCTATCGTTTACGGCATGCCGAAGGAAGCCGTAAAAATTGGGGCGGCCGACAAAACCGTTTCCTTGGATCGGATGACCCAGGAGATCGTCAACCAAATAAACCGGTCTTAGGTTTTTTTCAAAAATTCGGTTAGCCCTTTTTATTTTCAAGATCCAGAACCTATAGGGTTTTTTTGAGGAAAGGTAGACCCAAAAAATTAATAATCCTCTCGTCTTGTCAGTAACAGGTTTTTTCTGAATCCTTTCCATGGATTTATTTATAGATTCATCAATACCAACTAAAACAATTATTATTTTTTCGGACAGAACCGCAAATACCCTCTGACTGAAGAAGAGGTATCCCACCGGTGTTTTTCCCTTTCACCAATTTCTTTTTATGGCGCTCAGGCCTATATCCCCATTAAAGTTTTTTTACCAGGAGACCGATAATTAGAAAAAATACCTGGTTCCCATAACCAAAGGAAAAGTTTATTGAGAAGGAGGTTTTTACAAATGGAAGAGATATTTGAACCGCTGGATCTGACTGGAAAAAATTCCACAGAACGGGAAGGGAAATATCTGACTTTTTCCTTAGCCGGAGAGGAATATGGAATCGTAATCCTGAAAGTCAAGGAGATCATCGGAATGATGCCCGTTACGCCGGTCCCCAAGACCCCATCTTATGTCAAAGGCGTCATTAATCTTCGGGGAAAAGTAATCCCCGTGGCTGACCTGAGACTGAAATTCGATATGGATGAGGCTGCCTATACGGAGAGGACCTGCATTATTGTGGTTGAGATCAAGGATGGTCTTGGACATGTCCTAATGGGTATTGTGGTCGATTCCGTTTCCGAAGTCCTAAACATCAAAGGCCCAGAAATCGAAGATACTCCGGCCTTTGGGACCCAAATGGATACGGATTATATCCTAGGGATGGCCAAGACCGGCGGCGGAGTCAAGATCCTTCTGGACATCGACAAGGTCTTCGGCGGCGAAGAAATGCTCGAACTGGACCAAGCTGCTTAATAATCACCGTCAGATGCCGGCAAAAACCGGTTTGATGAGTCTGATAAGAAAAAAATCCACAAATTAATCATCTTGGGCCCCGGGAAGCAAGTTCCCTTGAAAGAAGGGCAATAGGCGAATTTTGGTGAGGAAAAACAATGAGTAATATTGTAACTGCTAAAGAGGTAGGGGATTATTTGAAATTGACGGGGTCAACCATTTATAAACTTGCTATAACTGGACAGATTCCCGGGGTTAAAATTGGAAAATCCTGGAGGTTTGATATGGATGAAATCATCAGGATCATTCAAATGAGGGAAAAGCCCCAAAAGGCATTGTGCTAACAAGTTTTTTATTATCCAAAAAGCAGATCGAAAAAGAAACGGTGAGGTCAAGGGAGCTGTATTTGTCCAAATCGTTTAGCCTTCGCCTCCATGTGAAGCAGGGTTGATCGAGAAGGGTAACGAAGGAAATCGAGGCGGCCCATGTTCCCGAATCAGTCAAATCATCAATCACCGGAATTTACCGAGGCGGATTTTATCAAATTCAGCCGCTTGGTTTATGACCAGTCCGGTATCAGTCTTTCCGAAAGCAAAAGAGAATTGGTCAAGGCCCGGCTGGGGAAAAGGATTCGAAAAGGAAAATTTCAATCCTTTGGAGCCTATTATAACCATGTCATAAACGATCAGTCGGGGGAGGAAATGATCCTCTTATTGGATTCTATTTCCACCAATTTCACCCATTTTTTTCGTGAAAATCACCATTTTGAATACCTAAAAAATCAACTTGTGCCCCAAATAAAGGACCGAGCGCGCAGGGCCCAAAAAAAAATCCGAATCTGGAGCGCGGGCTGCTCTTCAGGGGAAGAACCCTATTCCATCGCCATTACCTTGTTGGAGTCGCTGGGTCCTGGCCATGATTGGGATTTAAAGATCCTGGCCACCGATATTTCCAGCAAGGTTTTGAGCAGCGCCTTGTCAGGAATTTATCTCAAAGAAAAAATTCAGGCGTTACCCCCGGGCTTGGCAAAAAAATATTTCCTCCGGGGAGAGAACCAATGGCAGAATTATGTAAAAGCAAAATCCTCGCTAAATTCAGTTATTCAGTTCCAAAGGCTTAACTTAATGGATCCTTTTTCATTTAATGAATCTTTTGACTGCATTTTTTGCCGAAACGTTATGATTTATTTTGATAAAAAAACCCGAGAGAATTTGGTAAATCGATTTTATGACCACCTGGAAAAAGAAGGAGTCTTCTTTATCGGTCACTCTGAAAGTCTGGCCGGAATCGAACACCCGTTCATATATGTGAAGCCAGCTATTTATAAAAAATAACCAATACTGGCTAATGGCCTCTATTATTACTCAGGGTTCCCGCCGAGGAGTAGTAAGAGACCTGTGGCCCCGATGGACAAAAAAAATAATCGATGAAAAGAATTGTTGGTATCGCTGCAATGGAGGTTTGCCAGGACTTGCAAACCGGTTTGATTACTTATTCATTGGGGTCCTGTATCGGGGTCACTATATACGATCCGGTGGCTAAGGTAGGGGGGCTTCTTCATTATATGCTGCCAGAATCCCAGATTGATCCTCAAAAAGCACAAAAAAATCCCTTTATGTTTGCGGATACCGGGATCCCCTTGCTATTTAAAGAGGCCTACCGTTATGGAGCGGCAAAAAGCCGGATAGTCGTTAAAGTAGCCGGGGGTTCTCAAATCCTGGACGATACCGGCTTTTTTAATATCGGTAAAAGAAATTACATGGCTTTACGAAAAATTCTGTGGAAAAATAATATCCTGATAAAGGCCGAGGATATAGGAGGACAGGTATCCCGTACCGTCCGATTGGACGTAGCTACCGGGAAGGTTTGGCTTAAATATTCAGGAGAGGTGGAAAGAGAATTATGAAAATCGTGGAAACCATTATTGAGTCGTGCAGTCAGCTCCCTCCCTTTCCCGCGGTTCTCAATCGGGCGTTGAATTTGATGAATAATCCTAACATTTCCCTGCAGGAAATTGTCGAAACCATTCAATTTGATCAGTCCATTACGGCTAATGTACTAAAAATTTGCAATTCAGCTTACTTCGGTTTGCGACAGCCCGTAGGTTCCCTGCAAGAGGCGGTCCTGTTATTAGGGTTTAGCAAGCTCTTAGAAATTCTTCTGAGCGGGGTAGCTGGTTCGATGATGGGAAAAGCGGTTTCCGGATATGACCTGGAAGCCGGTGAACTTTGGAAACATTCGGTCAGTTCGGCCCTTTTATCGCAAATTATCGCCAAGCGGATAAAAAGAGAACCGAGCCCTTTATTGTTCACCGCTGCTCTGATCCATGATATCGGGAAAGTGATGTTAAATTCTTATGTTGCTGAGCAATCTCAATTTATCAAAGAACTTGTTCAGGCCAAAGGGATTTCCTTTTTGGAAGCGGAAAAAGAAGTCCTGGGAATCGACCATGCCGAACTCAGTGCTCTGATTATTGAACAGTGGAACTTCCCCAGAGAAATTTTCCAGGCTATTCGATTTCATCATACCCCACTTTTGGCCACCTCCGATCAGGAATACGTTTATCAGATTTATCTTTGCGACTTGGTAACCATATTGACCGGTATCGGCGGAGGAGTTGATGGATTGTCTTACTCGGGTTTCAAACAGATCATGGTCCATTATGGTTTAAATGAAAAGGACATCGAACGCTTTATGGCCCAACTGGGGGATCAGATTGACAAAGTGGAGGTAATGATCCAGGTGCAGTAACCCTTTTTGAAACATCGAGGCAACTTTGAGGTTAACCGGATAATTTTAAGGAACAAACTATGGCCTATAACATTTTAATTGTAGACGATTCCAACACCATGAGAAAGGTTATTCTAAAGGCCTTGACGCTTTCCGGCTTTGAATTGGGGGATTGTCTAGAGGCTGGAAACGGGCAAGAAGCCTTGATTGTCCTGGACTCCCACTGGATCGATTTGATTTTGACGGATCTGAATATGCCGGTCATGAACGGTTGGGAATTGGTCCATTACTTAAAAGATCACCCAACCTATGCCGAGATTCCAGTAGTGCTGATTACCACCGAAGGCAGTGAAACGCGGCTCCGGGAATTATTTGAATTGGGGATCAAGGACTATATTCAAAAACCCTTTCACCCCGAAACGCTACGGGACATATTAACTCGTATCCTGGAGAAACCCCATGTATGAAAAAATTCGAAAGGCGGCTATTTTTGCTACCCTCAATATTTTTGAAACAATGTTTTTTACCTTTTTAGAACCGCTGGAAGGCAATGGGTCTCTCGCGGAAACGGTAACGGAAGAGGAGAAGGAATTCGACTTGCCACCCGAGTCTCAAAGCCCCGGGTTCCTGAAAAGTGAAATTCATTTTACAGGTCTTTATTCAGGGTTTTTGCGGCTGTTCATTCCCTATGGCCTCAGCAAGGTGTTGACTATGAATTTTATGGGGTTTGAAGAAGAGGTAACCGACCCCCAACTCGCGGATATGGCAGCTGAATTGACCAACATGGTTTGCGGCAATTTGTTTTCCTCTCTCGATAAAACATCGGTTTATACCCTGAGTTCGCCGTCAACCCAAAGGATTTCCCTTGAGGACAAATTGAAACCGGCGGACTCCGAGGATATTAGCTTGGATTTTTCAACCGAGGGACAACAAATTTCCATTACGATCCAACTTGAAAAATCAAAAGAAGATTAACGAAATTAATTATATTTTTTCTACCATTAACGACTTCAGGTGCTGCTTTCGACCGGGAGCCAGTCCTTAGAGTAAGGCAACCTGCTTAACTGGAGGGTTGGCGTCGATGCCTTTGGACGATCAAGACCTTCATGAAAACGAGCGTTTTCAATATCTTCTGAAACCCGGTTACGTCTTTCTGAGTCAGGAACCCACGCTGATCTATACCGTCCTCGGTTCGGCAGTCACCGTCTGTCTTTGGGACCGGAAAAACCGATACGGGAGGTGGCCCACTTTCTCTATCCTATAATTAACACATTGAATCAAACTACAACCCAATATGTTTTTCTTGACAGAATAAATGGTTGTGCGAAAATGGAACATCGTTTTGTCCGGTAACGATGTTAATCTTCCTGGCAGGGGAAGACCTTTTAATTATTAGCGATTGGAAATGGATAATTAGATACAATGCCTCATATTTTAGTTATTGACGATGATCCGTCGGTCCGAAATATCCTGGAAGATTTTTTACAGTTAAAAGGTTTTGAAGTATCGGTGACCGGGGACGGCGAGAGTGGCGCCTCTCTGATCCAGGAGCGACGTTTTGATCTTTTTCTGGTGGATCTGGTCTTACCGGGTATGGGTGGGATGGAGGTTTTGAAGAAGGTCTACTCCCACAATATCAATATCCCGGCCATTGTCATAACCGGTTTTGGGGCCATTGAAACGGCAGTAGAAGCCATAAAATTAGGTGCCTTTGACTACATAACCAAACCTTTTATCCTGGAAGAACTTTTATTGGTAGTACAAAGGGCCCTTGATTTCTCCAGACTCAAACAGGAAAATCTCTCTCTTAAAAGACAGTTAAAACAAAGGTATGATTTTCAGGGCCTGATCGGAAGTTCCCCTCAAATGCAGAAGGTCTACAGGTTGATCAAAAAGATTTCCGATACCGATGCCACTATTCTGATCGAAGGTGAGAGCGGAACCGGGAAGGAGCTGATTGCCAAGACGATTCACTTTAACAGTTCCAGGGCCCAAAATCCCTTTCTTCCTTTTAATTGTGCGGCCATCCCCAGGGACCTCTTGGAATCGGAACTCTTTGGCCATGAGAGAGGGGCCTTTACCGGGGCCATTAATACCCGGATTGGCCGGTTTGAACGGGCCAACGGGGGTACGATTTTACTTGATGAGATCGGTGAATTGCATCCATCCTTCCAGGTCAAACTACTTCGGGTGCTGCAGGAAAGGGAATTCGAGAGAGTCGGCGGTTCGAAAACTATTAAAGTGGACGTAAGAATCCTGGCGGCCACTAACAAAAATCTGGAAAAGGAAACCAGGGCGGGAAATTTTCGTGAAGATCTCTTTTATCGTTTGAATGTAATCCCTCTTCACATTCCTTCGCTGAGGGAAAGACGTGAAGATGTTTCTTTGCTGACGGATTATTTCCTTAACTATTTTTCGAAAAAAAGGAAAAGGGAAAACGTCCGGATAGATCCGGAGGTCGTCCATCTATTTATGCAATATCCTTGGCCGGGGAATGTCAGAGAACTTGAGAATTTAATAGAAAGGGTTATCATCTTAAGTGAGGACGGTCTGATCCTCCCCAAAGACTTACCTCAAAGATTTCAAGATTTCCAGGGACTGCCACTATCTCCCCAAGAACAATCGGAGGTCCCAATCATACCTGCTGAACCGGTTCGGGAGATTTTGCTTCCGGAGCAGGGCGTTAATATGAATAGCCTGGTCGAAGAAATGGAAAAGAGCCTGATTCAACAGGCCATCCGAAAATCAAAAGGGGTCAAAAGTAAGGCCGCGGAGCTGCTTGGTTTGAAGAGGACCACTTTGTTGGAGAAGATGAAAAAATTTGAGATCGACCTCAATTACTCCTGAACATGCGAAAAAAAGGCCCTTTACTTAACACGTAAAAACCCCCTCTGGCCTCTTTGCCCAAGAGGATCAGAGGGGGTTTTTAGCGATCTGAAGATTTGACCTTTAATAAAATTCTCTGATAAGGACAAAACCCCTTAACCTGAAAGTGTTTTCCCCTTCGTTGTTTTTTTGCCGAATTCTTTTCCTTAGTCATTTTTTTGACAAACATCTCCCCATAATTCCTTAAAAGTTACAACAATTCTTTCTTCTCATACCCTTGGATCTTTCGGGGAATGATCTTGTCAAATGGTAACAAAAAAAAAATATTAAAAATTCTGATAGTTGAAGAACTATTGTCCAACTGAGACCCCTTGATAGAACTTTGAGTGAAATGAATGGAGCCTGTGGCATATTTGTTGCTTTGTTGTTAAAGCATGAAGTTGAACCCGGCAATTTTGTTAATAACGATCGGCTGTTTTATCCCTGGATTTCTCCCAGCCATGACTATTGAGGAGGGGATTGTCGCTCCCGAGCTAAAAAAAGCCTGGGAATTGACAAAGACGGATCGTCCGGCCGATGCCCTTCGATTTCTTTTAGAAAAGAAACCTGGCTCATCAACCGGCATTTATTACCATTTTATTTATGGCCGAGCCTTGGAGGCCATGAAAAAACCGGGGGAGGCTCTGGAGCATTATCGGTCGGCTTATTTCGAGGCCCCTTCGGAGGAACTTAAAGAATTGACCTTCCTGGAAAGGGCCGAGGCTTATCTTCGAATCCATAATTATTATGAGGCCAAAACGGTCTTCAGTCTCTTTCTAAAAAACTTCAGTAAATCAAATCAGGTGACCAGGGCCAATTTAGGGTTGGCCCAAAGTTTAACAGGAATGGATTGCTTGACGGAAGCCCTGCAATATTATGAAAAGGCCGGGGAAGGATCGGCGGTTATCTTCGCCAAGGCCAATATCCTTCATCGTCTGGGGCGTTTGGAAGAAGCCCATCAATTATATTTGAAAGGGATTGCTGCCGACAAGACTTATTTTTTGAGTTTACCGGAGCATATTTTCTATTATGGAGAAAACCTCCAACAAATGGGAAAAGATCAGGAAGCTGTACAGTACCTAACCTCGAAGATGGGAGACCCCATTTTTGAAAGGAAGGCAGATCTTGTTTTGGGTCGAATGGCCTGTAAGACAAGAAAATTTGATGAAGCCCAAAGGTTATTTTCTTCGGCTCTTTACTCCCCGGATCATACAACCAGGCAAGAAGCCCTTTTCTATTTAGCCGAGACCCATTTAGGGGTCGGCAAGAAAACCCAAGCCAGACAGGAATTTCAGGAGTATTGGTCCAAATATCCGGCTGGAAAGGCCTATGAAGAGGTCTTGCTAAAATTAGGCAAGCTGGATCTGGAAGAGGGGAGGTATGAACAAGCAAACCGTTGGATCAAGGAATTAAGCTTTCGTTTTCCGGTAAAGGAAAAGACCTTAACGGATCTGGAATGGTTTTTTTTGCAACTAAAGGAAAAGGACCCTATCCGAATGGTCTATTTATGGAATTTCATCGGTTATAAGCTCTTAAATATATCCCGGGAGCCTTTTCTTTTGATTATGGCCACTGCCTTGAAAGGAAAAGGAAAGCCTTATATTGAACTCCAGCAATGGCTGGCCAAAAACGGTTCTGAAAGGGTTAGAAGTCAAAGCGTAATGGCCCTGGTCCAGGTCCAGGTGGACACTGGAAACCTGGGGGCGGCTATGGAAGGAATCCGGCTGCTGAAGACCTTAAAAGCCGGCGGGGATGAAATCCTTCGTCTTGAAGCCAGGATCTGCCATGCTAAAATGGATTATGGCACGGCTTCGGAACGGCTTCTCTCCTTAAAAAAGATGGAAGCTGGGGATATGGCCCTCTTGCAGGACTCCCTCCTTTCGGCCAGAGATGTCGATAAGGCCTTGGCCGTCTTTCAAAAAAACCTCCTTAAGCTGGGGGGAAATTCCCTCGCTTATATAAAACTTGCCGACGTTTTTTATGAAAAAGGGAAAAAGAAAGAGGCCCTTCAATGGTACCGAAAGGTCCTGGAAAATGATCCCATGAATGAGTGGGCTCTCTATAGGGCAGGCAGCCTGATGGCCGGGGAAGAAGGTCAGAAACTTTTGGGGAGGATTAAAAGTGAAACTTCCCTCTTGGGAAAATTCGCCCGGGCAGGTTTAAGAGAAATAGAAATCCAAAAAAAGTTAGGAGATTCTTTGTAATGCTCGAAGCCGGTCATCTCCAACAAGCCTTTTCAAATTTTACGGCGGCTTCCAAGAGTCTGGAAGCTTACTATCAAAAACTTCAGGAGGAGGTCCATTATTTAACCGGCATCCTGGAGGAGACCAACCAGCAACTTTCCGAGGCCTTAAGTCAGGCCGAAGAGTCCAAGGATTTTTTAAATGGGATCCTGCAAGGTCTCGAAGAAGCCATTATTGTTTTAGACCCTAAGGAACGGGTGACTATGTTGAACCGGGCCGCGGAAGACCTCCTGGAACACCGGGCCATTGAAATGATCGGACGGTCTTTCCACCAGTTGGATATCACCATCCTGGAAGAAGGAACTGATACCCGGTTAGTCACCCAGAACCAAAAAATTCAGATTATTATTTCCCGTTCTCTCATTCAGGACTCGGAAGGATTGCTGAGAGGATATGTGGTGCTGATTAAAGATATTTCCCTGATCAAGGAATTGGAGATTCAGCGGGAGAGAAATAAGCGGCTGATTGCCATGGGAGAAATGGCGGCCAAATTGGTCCATGAGATAAGAAATCCCCTGTGCAGTATCGAACTCTATGCCAGCATGTTGGCTGGAGACCTGGAGCAGACGGTCCATGCCGAACTGGCCAAAGGGATTTCTCTGGGTATTAAAAGCCTGAATCATGTTTTAACCAATATGCATTATTTTGCCATCCCTCAAAAGCCATTATTTGCCTGGGTCGATTTTAGGAAAACATTGGAGGAGCTGTTTTTTATGCTCAGACCCTTGACCGAAGCCAAAAGGATTCATTTATGTAAAAAATTGAACGGGCAGACTAAGCTCTGGGGGGACGGGGAGCTCATCAAACAGGTCCTGTTGAATATCCTGTTGAACGCCACCGAGGCTACCCCGGAAGAAGGAGCGGTGGAACTTTCTCTCCGCAAAGTGGATAAGGATGAAATGGTCGTTGAGATAAAGGATCGCGGCCCCGGCATCCCTCCTGAATTCATGGAAAGGATCTTCGATCCATTTTTCAGTCTAAAGGAGAAAGGGTCCGGGTTGGGACTGTCCATCGCCGCCAATATTATGCAGGCCCACAGCGGGACCATCAAAGTGCATAACGATGGGGAAGGGGGGGCCTGTTTCCAGCTTATATTCCCTTCAGCAGAATCAAAGGAATCAGGACTTAGAAAAAAGAAAATCGAAAAAAATTCTTATTTAATGACACAGAAAAGGGAGTCGGCCAATGAAGCCTATCCTTGTGGTTGATGATGACCTCCAGATGAGAACGGCTCTGAAAGAAGCCATCTCCAGGATCGGTTTTGAAGCGGTCCTGGCCGGGGATGGGCAGGATGCCCTGCAAAAAATGAATCATTCCTCATTTTCCATGATTGTCACCGATATGAAAATGCCCAAGCTGGATGGCCTGTCTCTGTTAAAGGAAATTCGGCGAAAGATGGGCCATATCCCGATCCTGGTTATAACCGGCTTCGGAACCATTCAAGATGCCGTGGAGGTGATGAAGGAAGGGGCTTCGGATTATCTCCTAAAGCCCTTCTCTTTTGAAGCC
This sequence comes from uncultured delta proteobacterium, assembly GCA_963790475.1. Classification (GTDB taxonomy): domain Bacteria; phylum Desulfobacterota; class RBG-13-43-22; order RBG-13-43-22; family RBG-13-43-22; genus RBG-13-43-22. Next base: position 665,256 of record CAWBOS010000010.1, read on the forward strand.
CTGATGACCAAGATACGGATTCTAATGGAGCGGATTCATCAGGAGAGGGGACTGATTACTGAAAATCAAAAAATGTTGCAACTCTTGAAAATAGCCGAAGAAGTCGCCCCCAGCGACACCTCCGTTCTGATTTATGGGGAAAGCGGAACCGGAAAGGAGCTTCTGGCCGGGATCATCCATAAAAAAAGTCGTCGAAACAGAAAGCCTTTGGTGGCCATCAATTGTGCGGCCATCCCTGACAGCCTGATGGAATCCGAATTGTTCGGTCATGAAAAGGGGGCCTTCACCGGGGCAACCGAGAAAAAGATAGGGAAATTCGAGTTCGCCAACCAGGGTACCATCCTCCTGGACGAGATCGGGGAAATGTCCCTTAATCTTCAGGCCAAGCTGTTACGGGTTTTGCAAGAAAGGGAAATAAATCGAGTGGGAGGAAATCAGGCCATTCCTATTGATATCCGGGTCATCGCCACCACCAACCGGGATTTATATAAAGAATCCCTGGAAGGTAAATTTAGAGAAGACCTTTTTTACCGGCTCAATGTCTTTCCTCTCCATATTCCTCCGTTACGCGAAAGACCCGAAGATATCTCTTCGTTGTCGCATCATTTTCTAAAAGAATTTTCCGGGTTGCTCGGCAAAAATATCCAGGGATTCACTCCGGCAGCCATGGATTTTCTGATGGACAGGTCATGGAGAGGGAATATCAGGGAACTTCAAAATACCATCCTCCGGTCGGTTCACCTCAGCCGGGGAGATCTGATCGATAGTAAGGATTTTATGATCGAAGAAAAGTCTTCTCCCGCTTTATCTTCTCCTGGAAAGATCAGGGAGTTGGAAAAAGATATGATCTTAAAGACACTGAAAGAGGTCAATGGGAACAAGACCCAAGCGGCCAGGATTCTGGGGGTCAGTGTCCGGACCATCAGGAATAAACTCCATGAGTACGGAAATTTTTTTCCCATCCCTCAATTGGAAAAACCCCAAGGGGCTCCGGGAGATCATCAAAGTCAGTAATTCTTGATTGGCATGATATTTGTAAATAAATTTATCTTTGAGGAAGCAAAATGGATAAAGGGATTCAGCTTTTAGAGGAAATAATAAAGACCAGCGCCTTCCGTCATAAAGTGTTGGCCTCCAATATTGCCAATGTCGATACCCCGGGCTACAAGGCCAAAGATGTTCCTTTTAAAGAGGAAATGAACAATCAAGTCATCGGTATGATCAAGACCAGTCCCGATCATATCCAAGGAACGAAAATCCCGCAAGAAACGAGGGGGATGATTCCTGTAGAACGAACTTCCTGGGAGGATGGAAACAATGTGGCCTTGGATATGGAATTGGCCAAAATGACTGAAAATGCACTTTTGTATGAGGCCGGGGTCAGACTCTTGTCCAAGAAATTGATGATCTATAAAAATGCCATTAAAGGGAGATAATTATGGATTCTTTCGCCATTTTTAAGGTCAGTGCCTCGGCCCTGGATGCCCAAAGGGGCCGAATGAACACCATTGCTTCCAATATGGCTAATATTCATTCCACCCAGACCGAGTCCGGAGGACCCTATAAAAAGAAAGAGGTGGTTTTTTCGACTCTTCCGATGGATTCGGACCAGTCTTCCGCCCTGGAAGGCGTGAAACTCGTACAAGTAGTCGACAGTCAGGAGCCTTTTAAAAAAATATTCGATCCAGGCCATCCTGATGCGGATAAAGACGGTTTTGTCAGTTTACCGAACATCAATATCATGGAAGAGATGGTCAACATGATGATGGCGGTCAAGGCCTATGAAGCTAATGTGACCACTTTCAATATGTCCAAGACTATGTTTCTTAAGGCCTTAGAAATAGGGAGGTAGATATGACTGAAATTAAGGGTATCGAATCGGTTACCTCTGCCAAGTCCATACAGGGAAAAGCCGCTCCGAAAGACTCGGGGGAAAATTTTGAAATCCTCTTGAAAGAAGCGGTGAGCAAAGTGAATACCGTACAAAATGAAGCGGAAAAAGCGATCCAGGAATTGGCTGGGGGAGGGGACATCTCCACTGCCGTTATTGCCATGGAAAAGGCCGATCTTTCTTTCCAGGTCATGATTGAAGTCCGGAATAAGCTGATCAGTGCTTATGAAGAGATCATGCGGTTACAGGTTTAAGAAAGAGGATCGAGGATGACATCACCAGTTTTGAGTTGGGAGTTCAAATTAAAACCAATTACTCCTAACTAAGGACTCCAGATTAAAAATCCGGCCCAACCAAGGAATGCCCATCAAGGGGAACGTGAACGTTAAAAAAGAAAGTTGAAAAAAAAGGAAACACTGTGGCAGATTTAATCGAAATAATAAAAAATTGGCCGATTAAAAAGAAAGTATCCCTTCTGGTCCTGACCGGGGTCTCTCTGGCCAGCTTGATTTTCCTCTTCTCCTGGTCGCAAAAAACTAATTACCAGATCTTATACACTAACATCAGCGAAGGGGATTCCGGGTTGATTATGCAAAAACTCAAGGAGTTAAAAGTCCCCTACAAAGTGGAAGGGGGGGGGATCCTTGTCCCCTCCGAAAAGGTGTACGAACTGAGACTTCAATTGGCCGCTCAGGGTTTACCGCAAGGTGGGGGGATTGGCTTTGAAATTTTTGATAAAACCAATTTTGGGGCTTCAGATTTTGTTCAAAAGTTAAATTATCGCCGGGCCTTACAAGGGGAACTTTCCCGGACCATTCAATCCCTTTCGGAGATCGAAAACTGCAGAGTCCATCTGGCTGTCCCTGAAAAAAACATATTTATGGAGAAGGAATCCAAGCCCAGCGCCTCGGTGATGATAAAATTGAAACCCGGAAGAAACCTGTCGCAGAACCAGGTTCAGGGGGTTGTCCATCTCATATCGAGCAGTGTTGAAGGGTTAAGCCCTCAGGATGTAACCGTTATTGATCACCGGGGAGAGATGTTGACCCGTTCGGCCCAGGAAGGGGCTGGTCAATTGAATAATGACCAGCTGGAACTGCAGCGCAGTTATGAAAAGGAGATCGAGAACCGAGTGGTCAATATCCTGGAACCGATTGCCGGCAAGGAGAAGGTCAGGGCCAAGGCTTCAGCCACACTCGATTTTACCCGGACGGAGAAAACCGAAGAGAAATTTGACCCCAATGGGCAGGTGGTTCGAAGTGAACAAAAGAATCAGGAGAAATCCGTATCCGGATTGACCGGGGGGGTTCCGGGAACCACATCCAATCTTCCCAACAAAAAGCCCCCCTTGATGACATCATCATCGGGGAACACCCAAAAACTCAGCGAAGTGACTAATTATGAGGTCAGTAAAGTCGTCAGTAGGGTCACAGGCCCATCCCAGGAACTGAAGAGAATTTCCGTAGCCGTCGTGGTGGATGGGACTTACTCGGCTGCCCAGGGAGGAAAAGCTAAAAAATATACCGCGCGAACCGAAGAAGAGATGAAATACTATGAAGATCTGGTTAAAAAGGCGGTGGGATTTTCTTTAGACCGGGGGGATGAGGTCCGGGTAGTCAATATGCCTTTTGATACCGGCCCCCAGGAAGAGTTCCCTGAAACCAAAAGGGATTATTGGCCTCTTCTTCTTTCCACAGCCCGATATGTCGGGCCTTTATTGGCCTTCCTATTGATATTCCTGTTTATTTTGAAACCTCTGACCCGGGAGCTGCTTTCTTCGCCTATGGGTTCTTCCAAGATTCCCGGTTTGGCCCTTCCTCAAACCGTGGCCAATATTGAGAAGAGGATCGACTCCCCTCAACGCAAAGCCATAACCATGGAAGAAGATGTCCGGGTGTGGGCCAAGAAAAACCCCGATCAAGCCGCCCATCTCATCAAAGGTTGGGCCGAGGAGTAATCCATGCCTTATCGCGGGATAGAAAAAGCGGCCATTTTTTTGATTTCGGTTGGCGAAGAAGCCGCTTCCGAAATCATGAAAAATCTGGATATGCATCAGGTGGGGATGATCACCTCCTACATGAACCGGTTAAAGTCGGTGAAAAAAAAGGACCTGGATGAAATAATCAGTGAAGTAAACGGAAGAATACACAGCGGGGATGTTCATGTCACCGGCGAGGATTATGTTAAAAAAATTCTAAAGAAAGGGTTGGGTGATGAGAATGCCGGCAAGATATTGGAAACGGCTGCCCAAGAGAATTCCTTGGAGAGCCTGAAATGGGTGGACCCTAAAACACTTTCTAATTTTTTGACCAGCGAACACCCCCAGACAGTGGCTTTGATCCTTTCTTTGTTGGAGGCCTCTCAGGCCGCAGAAGTCCTGGGCCTCCTCCCGGAAAAAATAAAAGACGATGTGGCTAAAAGAATCGCCGTTACCGAACAAATTCCCGAGAGTATCTTAATTGAGCTGGAGGAGGTATTAAGAGGTCAACTGGATGTGAATAAGGGCAAAGGTCGGAAGGTAGGGGGCGTCAAAGCGGTCGCTGAAATTTTAAACCACAGTGACCGATCGACCGAACAGGCCATTTTGGAAAAAATTGAGAAGGAAAATCCCAACCTCGCGGACTCCATCAGGAAGTTCATGTTTGTTTTTGACGATCTGATTCAGGTTGACGATAAAGGAATTCAAGCGATCCTCAAAGAGATTCGGACCGAGGATCTCTCCCTGGCCTTAAAAACAGCTTCCAACACCCTCAAAGAAAAGATATTCAAAAACATGTCTCAGCGGGCTGCCCAGATCCTCAAGGAAGAGATGGAATTGAAGGGGCCGGTCAAAGTATCCGAAGTGGAGAAGGCCCAACAGAACATAGTCAAGATTTCCCGAAAGCTGGAAATGGAAGGAAGGATCGTCATCGCCGGACGGGGGGGGGATGAACTGATTGTTTAGGAATAAATTAATTAAAAATTACCCAGTTGTTTCCTATTCCATGCCGACTTTGGAGGGTTTTCCCTTGTTAGGCGAGGCAGAGACATTAGCGGATAAGGTCGATCCAGAAGCCGTAGAGCGGGAGGCCTTTGCGAAGGGATTCGCCTCCGGAGAAAAAGCCGGGTACGAAATGGGAGAACAAAAGGCAGCGGTTTTTTTAGATCAACTGGAAAAATTATTTAAAGAGATTTATGCGTTAAAAGAAAGAAGGTTGTTGGAACTCGAGCCCCAAATGGTCTTACTTTCCATTGCCATGGCCCGGAGAATCCTAAAAAAAGAATTACAGACTACCCCTGAGATCGTTGAGCTAATGGTCAAAGAGGCTGTAAAACAAATTAGGCCAATCGGTCCCATAACAATTAAATTGAATCCTTCTCTCTATGACCGATTGGAAAAGAAAAAAATGGAATTTCAGGAAATCTTTCCGGATCTCATTTTTGAACTGGATAATGAAGCACCCCAAGGCGGGGCTGTGGTCCGCAGCCTTTCCCTGGAAATACAAACCGATCTTGATTTTCAACTTTCCAATATTGTTGAAGATCTTCGTGCGCACCTGGAAGATGTCTGATCTAACCCCTTATCTTCAAACGGTCCAGAAAATCGAACCATTTCGGGTCTTTGGTTTGTTGAAAGAAATAACCGGGATCCTAATCAAGGCTCAGGGTTTAAAGGTCAGTGTCGGCGAGGCCTGCAAAATTTATGGTGATCATGCGACACCGATGGAAGCGGAAGTCGTCGGTTTTCAAGATGGGAAGACCTTGCTGATGGCTTCCAGTGAACTCACCGGGCTAAGACCAGGGACACGAATTTTCCCTGCTGGAAAAAAGACCTCGATCCGGGTTGGGAACGACCTGATTGGCAGAATCGTTAATAACCATGGAGAACCGATAGATGGTAAGGGACCGATCAGGGGTAGGCGGTTTCCTTTGTTTTCTTCGGCACCTCCTCCCTTGCAAAGACAAAGGATCAGCGAACCCATGGACCTGGGTATTCGGGCTATCAATGGCTTGCTGACCTGTGGCAAAGGTCAACGGATGGGGATTATGGCCGGAAGTGGTGTGGGTAAAAGCGTTTTAATGGGTATGATTGCCAAGTACACCGAAGCCGATCTCAATGTCATTGCCTTGATAGGAGAAAGAGGAAGAGAGGTTCGGGAATTCATTGAAAAAGATCTTGGGGAAAAAGGGCTGGAGCGGTCGATTGTCGTTATTTCCACCTCCGAACAGTCGCCTCTGGCCAAAGTGCGGGCCGCCTTTACTGCTACGGCGATTGCCGAATATTTCAGAGAACAAGGGAAAAATGTCCTGTTGCTCATGGATTCCTTGACCCGGATCGCCATGGCCCAGCGGGAGATCGGTCTGGCTATTGGTGAACCCCCAACGGCTAAAGGATATACCCCCTCTGTTTTTGCCCTTCTGCCAAAACTTCTGGAAAGGGTCGGTAATGACGGCGGCAAAGGAAGTATTACCGGTTTATATACCGTCCTCGTGGAGGGGGATGATCTCACCGAACCGGTTACGGATGCAGCCCGGGCCATATTGGATGGTCACATTGTCCTATCCAGAGAGCTGGCTATGGAGAACCACTATCCAGCCATTGATATCCTTAATTCCATCAGCCGACTTATGCCCGATATCGTGGATACCCGGCAAAAAGAGTATGCCGGAAAATTTGTGGAAACCCTGGCCCGTTATAAAAAACTGGAAGATATGATTAATCTGGGAATGTACAAGGAAGGATCGAACCCTCAGGTCGATTATTCAATACAGATGATTGAAAAACTTAAGTCCTATCTGCGTCAAGGGATGGATGAAAAAAGGGATTTTTCCGACGGCCTTCAAGGGCTCTATTGCTTATTCGACAAATCTGAGTCCAACCAGACGGTTTGAAGATGACCCCGCGGATAAAAACGGTTTCCAAAATTGCCCGGATATTCGATCATCAAAAGGAAATCATTGAACTGCAGGTCAGTGAAATTATGCACCGCCAAACCCTGGAGAAGGAAAGACTGGCCGTTCTTGAGATGGAGCTTCACGATAACGTTGATCGCTTTGATGAAAGCCTTAACGATCGAATTATCATGAACAGCGAAAAGGTGGCTTTTCTGTTCGGGATGGCTTCGACTATTTCAAATAAGATAGACCAGAAGAAAAAAGAAATAGACCAGATTGAAAAAGAGCTAACGGCCCTGCGAGCGATATTTTGGGAGGCTTATAAAAAAAAGAAAGCCATCGAAATCTTTGAAAACAAAATCCTGGCTCAGGAAAGAAAAACGGAATCGGTTTTGGAACAAAAAAATATGGACTATTTGAATCTTTCGAGCAGGTCAAGACAATGAAAAAAATTATCATCGGGCTCATATTCGTTTTTTCAGGGGTTTCAATCTCCAATTTTCTCCCGGCCTATGGTCAGGAGGACCCGGGCAAAATTATCGACCAAAAACGCCAAGAACTAACTGAGAAAGAGAGGCGGCTTAAAAGCGAGGAAGAGCGAATAAAGAATATCGAAAAAGAAGTGGAAGCCAAGATTCAAAAGCTGAACCAACTGCTGAGCCAGATCGAAAACAATCTAAGAAGACTGGCCGAGGTCCGATCGGAACGTATAGGACATCTTGTAAAAACCTTTGAAGCCATGCCTCCGGAAGAAGCAGCCGTCAGGCTGTCGAGCCTGGACAAGGCTCTCACCCTTCAAATTCTTTTTAAAATGAACAGCAAGAAGGCCGGACCTGTTATGGCTTTGATGGAACCCAAAAAAGTAGCCGAAATTGCCGAGGCGATTTCCAAGACCGAGAAAAAAATTCCCACCCGATGAAAACTTTTCCCAGGAAATAATCCCTCTCCTGAAAAGCTCTTCTATTTTTTCTTTGACGCTCTTAAAGTTATTCAACTCCCCAGGTTAATCAAGTCATCAATGTAATAAAATAATCAGTAATATCATATTGTTAATTTAGCATCGTTTCAACCCCCTCAAATAAGAATACAATCTTTCTAATCTAAGGGAGTCAAAAAAGGCTGGCATGGTTATTGATAATTGCTGGGATAGTAGCGATTAATGGACTCAGGTAAAACTCAACCCACAAAGAAACCTCAGAGCATGAATCCATGGTTAACGGCTTGATGACGGGATTCTATTCGATGCGGAATGTTGAAAATATGGAAGCTGGAAGTCAATTAATAGCAACAAGGAATAACGTTCTTGGAAAGTCTAGTCAAAAAAGTCAATCCGAAGACCGGGCCCCTGATTTTTTAATGGATGTTTTATCCAAACTCCTTGGATTCGTTAAACAAGATTCAGTGGAAAGCCTGGGAAATTCCAGGGAATTAAATGGACTCAGGAAAGAATCGCCAAACCTTTCCCCGGTCGAATCGGCATTCCCCAAAGAGCAACCTGAAAATAAAACCAGTGTGGATCACGCATTAAGCTTCCCAATGGAGACCCCCGATATTAAAGATCAAATTAAGGGAAAGGGGGATGGGGATCAAGAAAATAAAACCAACCAGTTTGACACCTTTCCTTCTTTAGAATCTTTTTTTACTGGGAAAGGGAATATTCTGAAAGATTTTCTCAATAAGACCGAAGAGGCTAATTCCAGTTTAAACAAGATCCTTCTCTTAGGCAAGGGGGAGGGGCCCCTTACTAAGTCCGATCAGTCTCCTGTTGATGGAACCCAGACCCAACGGAAAGACTCCAAACAAGGGGGTCCCGGTTTAGTGAATCCTAAGGAGGAAATGTCGATTGGAGGACAAGGCGATAAGGAAATCTCTTCTAAGGAAACTGGCAATAATTCCAGTTTAAGCGGTGTCTTTCCCTTAAATATCGGGGAGGGACCTGTCACTCAATCCAATTCCTCTGTTGTCGATGAACCCCAACCCGGCGAGAAAGGTTCCGGAAAAGGAAGTCCCAGTTCAGTGAACTTGAATGATGAGAGTCTGGTCGAAGGACGTAGACTGAAAGGATCCCTCGATCGGAAAACTGGATTAAATCCCAGTTTGGATGATAACCTTCTCATAAATAAATGGAAAACGTTTGTCGAAAAAATTTCCGAACCTCTGGCTGTCGGACCTGACCGGAATATCGCCGACCCCGAGGAGGAGAAGTTGGGGTTTAAAAAATCTATTGAGCACACGCCGGGGAAGGATAACCTTAAAAGAGAGGAATTTTATGTCGAAACAACAAAGGTCCAGCCCACTCAGGATAAGCAATCTTTCAATTCTATTAGAATTCAAAAGGTGGAAGGGGAGCCCTCAGAAAATGGGAAGGAAAAGCAACCAGGGGTACCCTTATTTATAAAAGAAGGTTTTTGGAGAGATCCAGGGGGTCCTTTGGCGGTTGAAGACCAAGAAGTTCCGGAAATGAACTTTGACTTTGAAAGGTTCAATAATAAGTCATTGTCCCAAGGCGGAGATATACTGTCGGTTAAAGGGTCTGGTCCAGTTCAAATTTCCCCTATGGATCTGAAGGACCAGTCCCTTCGGGATTCGACCGGGACGGGAAAAATTATTATAGATAAACATGAGCCGCTCAATCATTTTCCAAAAACTCTTGAATTAGATTCTCTCAAAGATCACTATTTCTCTGTGAAAAAACAGACCTCATCTTCCATGGAAATTTCTCTTGAACCGGCTGGATTGGGAAAGTTAGATATCGAATTGAAATTAACCCAGGACCGGCTCCAGGGCCAGATTATGGTCAACGATACCGCAGGGAAGGAGTTGATTGAAAAGAATCTTCCCCAACTCCTTTCAGATTTAACCCGTGAGGGCCTTCAGATAGGGGGATTTACCGTTTCCCTAAAGAACCAGGGAAGAGGTCAAACTCCGGTCCCGATCCGGACTGAATTTAAAGAACCATCCTTGGTGACGGTGGGTCCTGAAAGGATTGTTCCCATCCAGGGAGATCATCTCGTCCACATTATTATTTAAAGGAGGCGCATATGGCAATTTTACCGATAACCAGCAGTACTGCCGACATAAATACCACAAACACCGGCACCACAGCTAAAAGCGGTACCAATACCTTGGATAAGGATGCCTTTTTAAAACTATTTACCACCCAGTTAAGATACCAAGACCCTTTAAATCCCATGGACAGTACTGCCTTCCTCACCCAAATGGCCCAATTCACTTCCCTGGAGCAACTTTATAACGTCAATACCAATTTAACCAACATGGTTTCCTCACAAAATACCCTTCTCCAGGGCATGTCCGTAAACCTGATTGGTAAGACGGTTACCTTACAGGATGGATCTTCCGGTCAAGTCACCGGGATCAGTTTTGAAGGCGCAAATACCAGTGTGGTGCTCAATAACCAAAAAACGGTTTTATTAACCGAAATTAAAAAAGTATCAAGCTAAAGGAGGTAACAAATTATGATGACATCTCTTTATACCGGGATCAGCGGGATGAATGCCAATGGTACGGCCTTGGCGGTTATTGGGGACAATATCGCCAACCTGAATACCGATGGGTTTAAGAGTAGCCGGATTACCTTTGGAGACGTATTGAGTCAAACCGTTTCCGGAGGGGCCGGTTCTTCTCAAGTCGGCCGGGGGGTGATGATCAAGGAGGTTGCGACCCAGTTCACCCAGGGGGCCTTTGAGAGCACCGGTAATGCCCTCGACCTGGCTATTGACGGCGATGGATTTTTCCAGGTCAGGAATGGAAACGCCAAATTATACACCCGTGCCGGACAGTTCTCCTTAGATAAGGATGGGAAGGTGGTCAATCCGGACGGCTACGTCCTACAGGCCTTCCTGGCCGATGCCTCCGGAAAAATCAGCGGGACCATTGGGGATCTGGTTTTTTCCAATGCACCGAGTCAGGCCGAACCGACGACCTCCTCCGAAGTTGCCGTCAATTTGAACGCCAGTGAAACTGCGCAAACAACTGCCTTTACCCTGGACGGGAATGGAGATGGCGTTAATGATGATCCAGCTAATTATAACAGTTCTACGACCGTCAGCGTCTATGATTCTTTGGGAGGAGACCACAAGGTAACTCTGTATTTTTCCAAAACGGCGGCCAATACCTGGGAGGTCAATTATGTTTACGACAATCCGGATACGGCAGATCCCAACAAACTGGTTCTGGCTGGAACGCAAGCCCTCAGTTTTGATACCGACGGCGCCTTAATCGATGATAACAGCGGGACACCCATTACTTTTGATTTCGGAACGAGTGTTGTATCCCCCCAGTCCATTTCCTTCAATTTCGGCACCGGCACCGGGGAAACTCCGGCTGGAACCGGTTTTGACGGCACCACCCAGTATGAATCCACTTTCAGTGTATCTAATGCCACCCAAAACGGTTACGGGGCTGGAACATTTAAAAACATCACCTTTAATGAAAACGGTACTGTTTCCGCTGTCTTTACCAACGGCCAGTCGAGAGTTATCGGGCAGATGGCCTTGGGTCGGTTTCTGGACCCTGGCAGCTTGAGCAAATTAGGGCGAAACATGTTTGCCGAAACCTATGATTCCGGTCCGGCGGTTATCGGCGCCCCCGAAGAGTCAGGGATCGGACGGCTGTTATCCAATACCCTGGAATTAAGTAACGTGGATCTGGCCCAGGAATTTGTTAAAATGATTGCCGCCCAAAGGGCCTTTCAAGCCAACTCCAAGATCATTACCACAACGGACGAGATGATGCAGGAATTGGTCAATCTTAAAAGGTAAGAATTTCCTTTTGGTCAACCTTTAAGAAGAGGGGAAAAGAGCTTCGGTGCCTTTCCCCTTTTTGGCTTCTTGCTAAAGCTTAGGTGGATATTTTTGAATCTTTCCCTCTTCAGTTGTTAAACTCCGGTCGGTAATTCAATCCAGCCATCGGCAGTAATAACCTCCCAACTGCCGAAGTCCCTATTCAGTCTTTGATGTACCGGCAGCTGCTTGAAAATTTTTTGCATTACCATTCCATTGACCTAACTTTATTCCCATCTCCCATATCAACAAGAATACCAAGTCATTTCTTTGACGTTCAAGTTCCTTCTGGAATGGGTAATTATAAGAAATTGAATATTTTAAATAGGTTAAAATTAGGCATGATTTTTGAAATACTAAAAGAAAACGAAATCAATTACGCAGTTTATTCCAACCAACACCTTGATTGTTTCCTGTAGAAGGATTGACCAATGAACGAGGAAAAAGAAGATATCATGATTGACGACCTGGAAGAAGGTTCTTCTGAAACTGAAAAAGCCTCCCCCAAGGGCCTGGGGATGAAGACCATGATCATTCTGGGGGGCTTGATCCTGATTTTATGCGCCGGTGGGTATTTGGGTTATACCTTGCTTTTTGTGGAGAAAAGCAAGGCGGAAAAGATCGAGGAGAAAAAGGCCAAGGAGAAAATGGTTCTTTTTTCAATGGATCCTTTCGTGCTGAATCTTTCAGACCCCGGAAGACATTTGAAAGTGGCCGTCCAATTTGAATTAATTCGTGAAGAAGATGAACTAAAAGTCAAAGAGAGGGGGCCAAAATTGCGGGATACCATCATTATGTTGTTCAGCAGTAAAACGACGGATTCTGTATCTTCGCCTGAAGGAAAATTCCAATTGAAAGACGAGATCCTGCTCCGGGCCAACCAGGCCATGGAAAAGGAAGTTTTCAGAAATGTCTACTTTACGGATTTTGTGATGCAATGAACAATCTACTTTCGCAAGATGAAGTGGATGCCCTGTTGAAGGGCATGGATTCGGGGGAGATCGAAACTGAGTCCAAGAAAGAGGCCTCCTACGAAGTACGGACCTTTGACTTCACCAGTCATGAGCGGGTTATTCGGGGTCGGATGCCCGGGCTGGAAATGGCCAACGAACGTTTTGGGCGTTTTTTCCGAAATTCCATTTCCGGCATACTTATGAAGTTTGTTGACGTTACCATTCAGGGTCACGATTTAATAAAATTCGGGGAATTTATGAGGACCCTGCCCCTTCCATCGAGTATCAATATCTTCAAGATGGAACCCTTAAAAGGATTTGCCCTGGTGGTGATTGAAGCCCCGATGGTTTTTGCCTTTATCGATCAATTTTTTGGCGGTGGAAGTAAGCCCTGGGTGAAAAGTGAAGGGCGGTATTTTACTCCTATTGAACAAAAAATTATCAAAAAAATTGTGGACACCGCATTAAAAGATTTGGCCGAGGCCTGGCAGGGGATCTTTCCTATGGTACCGGAACACATCAGTTCCGAAATGAACCCGCAGTTTGTGACTATTGTCACCCCCTCTGAAGCGGTCATCAGGATTGAGATTCATATTGAGATAGAAAATTTTGTCGGTAAGCTCTTTTTCTGTATTCCTTACTCAATCGTAGAACCGGTTAAGGATAAGTTGTTCTCGGGCATCCGAAACGATGTACTGGCCAGTGATGAACGATGGATCGCCAGATTAAGGGAAATTTTGAAGGAATCATTTGTCAATCTTCAAGTAGACATGGGAAGCGCGGAATTGTCCCTGCGGGACCTGGTCAATATGGAAAAGGGCAATGTGATCACGCTACAGACCTCGGTATCCGATGAATTGATCATTCGGGTGGAAGGGATCCCCAAAATGAAAGGGACCGCCGGTTCCTACCGAGGGAATCAAGGGATTAAAGTTACAAAAATTATTGAAAATAATTGAGGAGCGGGCATGGAACAAAAAGCGGAATCCAAGGAACAGGAAATAAGTTTTGAAGAGCTTAACGAGAATAAGTCCTCCGGTCCTGCGCGTGACTTAGAGTTTCTCCTGGACATCCCCTTATTGGTTTCCGTAGAGCTGGGGAGGACCAAAATGCTGATCAACGATCTTTTGCAATTAGGGCAGGGTTCGGTAGTCGAATTGGAAAAGCTAGCCGGCGAACCGATGGAGATTTATGTGAACAGCCGGTTGATTGCCCGGGGGGAAGTCGTCGTGGTCAATGAAAAATTCGGTGTCCGACTTACTGATATCGTCAGTCCTTCTGAAAGGGTCAGGCAGCTGAGATGATTGAAAACTCCCTCACCTTTATTACAGCCTTGGTAGGGTTGATCCTATCGATGGTGGTTCTCGGGGTTTTATATAAGAGGAAACAAAAGCAATCTCATATCTTCCATATGGTGGCTTACCAATCGCTCGGTTCTAAAAAAGGAGTCGCTGCCCTTCAGGTGGGCAATGAGATTCTACTGCTCGGCATCATGCCTAACGGCTTAAGGGTTTTAAAGACGATGGAAGCCAAGGAAGTGATCGAGGACCGGGAAGCCTCTTATTCCGACCGGATGGAAAAGCTGAGAAAGCTTAAAGAGGAAATCGATGAATAACATTCCGGATATCGGTAAAGGTCTTGATCTGAATAATCCTGTCTTGTCGATTTTTTTTATCATCAGCCTCTTGTCCCTCCTGCCGGCTATCCTGGTCATGCTCACCTCTTTTACCCGGATCGTGGTGGTTCTGACCTTGTTACGACAAGGATTGGGAAGCCCGCAAATCCCTCCCAATCCGGTCATCATCGGCCTCTCTTTATTTCTGACTTTATTCATTATGTCTCCGACCATCAGCGCGATCAATACCGACGCCATTCAGCCCTTTTCCGAAAAAAAAATCACCATGACCGAGGCCTTTAACCGGGCCGAACCCTCCATTAAAAAATTCATGCTCAAGCAGACTCGGCAAAAGGATATCGCCCTTTTTGTCAAGCTGGCCAAGGAAAAGGTGCCCACGCAACCAGGTGATGTACCCCTGAAGATATTGATTCCAGCTTTTGCCATCAGTGAGCTGAAGACGTCTTTTGAAATCGGCTTTTTGATTTTTCTGCCTTTTCTGGTCATTGATATGGTGGTGGCCAGCATTTTATTGTCCATGGGGATGATGATGCTTCCCCCGGTAATGATATCGTTACCTTTCAAATTATTGTTGTTCGTCTTGGTGGATGGTTGGAATTTATTAATCGGTTCCATTGTGAGGACTTTCTAATGAGTGTAGAGACCTTAAAAGAAATATTTTTGAATTTATTTATGACGATTCTCATCACCGCCGGCCCAGTCCTGATGGTCAGTTTATTGGTAGGCCTGGTTATCAGCTTTCTACAGGCCGTGACCCAGATCCAGGAATTCACTTTGACCTTTGTCCCTAAAATCATTGCCGTCTTTGTTTGTTTTTATTTGATGCTGCCCTGGATGGCCAGAATTGTCACCCAATATACCGCGAACATCATTGAAAATATTCCCCTGTACATTAAATGAAGACCACCGAAAAACGGATCCCCCCCTTTGGGGACTTCATCGTCAAGGATTAATAACTTGGAAAACCCTTTTGTGTTAGCTAAATATTTTTCGAATTTTCTCATTCTCCTGATCCGTCTCGGGGTCATCTTGTTTCTTCTGCCCTTCTGGAGCGGAAAACAATTTCCCCGACTGTTTAAAATCGGATTTATCCTGGCCCTGGCTTATGTGCTCGCCCCGGTGATTCCCATGGAGATCAGGAACCAAGAGATTCCGATGATCGTCATCCAAGAACTCCTCTTAGGGGCAACCCTGGGTTTTGGCGTAAAATTTATTTTCATGGCCGTGGAATTTGCCGGCACCATGATAAGTGATGCCATGGGCATTTCCATTGCCTCGGTATTCAATCCGGAAATGGGGCGGTCTACTGAAGTATCGACTATATTGGGGCTGATGGCCATGCTGCTTTTTTTGGCCCTGGATCTTCATCATGATTTGATAGCCATGATTGTTAAAAGCTACGAGGTTTTGCCGGTAGGACACCTGCGGACTGACAATTTGTTGCTCAAAGGAATTTCGATCGGCGGGCAGGTTTTTGTTCTGGCCATTAAGATAGCCTCACCGATTCTGGTAGGCATGATCATTGTCAATGTCCTCATGGGGTTTATTTACAAGGCGGCCCCTCAGGTTAACATTTTTTTTGTCAGCATACCGGTTTATGTGGTCATCGGGCTTTTGATATTATTCTTATCCACCCCCTTGTTGTTCAATTACCTCGGAGCTCAATTTTCGGGTCTAAAAGGAGAGATCAACCGTATCCTAATCCTGGGAAAAGGATGATCCAATAGAAATGGCTGAGAACCAGGACAAAACCGAAAAAGCAACCCCGCGAAGACGACAAAAGGCTCGGGAGAAAGGTCAGGTGCCCAGGAGCCGTGACCTGGTCTCCATCGCCAATATCGGAGGGATTCTCCTGGTGTTCTATTTCGGAATAAAACCTTTTTGGGAAAGAATGAGTAGAACCACGACCTCCTTATTGAGCTTACACTATGGACAGGACCCCTTTGTGGTTTTTCGAATGGTCACGGTGGAAACGATCCTAGTACTCCTTCCTTTTTTCCTGGTCATCCTGGCCGCCTCGATAGGGTTCAATCTCATTCAGGGAGGATTGGTCTTCAAACCTGTCCAGTTCGAAATGAAGAAAATAAATCCCTTGGCCGGGTTTAAAAACATCTATTCGGTCAATGGGATGACGGAAGCCTTTAAGAGCCTGATCAAGTTTTCTGTAGGGGTCTTTCTTATTTATCATTTTATAAAAAAAAGTCTGGAGATCTTCCCCTATTTAATGACCCTGGAATTGTTGGAATTGGCCCAAGTCGCTGGCGGGTTGATTTTAAGAGCTTTTGTTTATGGGTTCTTCTTTTATCTGTCTCTGGCTATTCTCGATTTTTTTATGCAAAAAAAGAAATTCGAACGGTCTTTGAGGATGAGTAAGCAGGAAATCAAGGAGGAATCCAAAGAAATAGAAGGGAACCCACTGATTAAATCCCGGGTTCGAAGTTTGCAGAGGGAAATGGCCAGAAGACGTATGATGGCCGAAGTTCCCAAGGCCACCGTGATCATTACCAATCCGCAACATCTCGCCGTCGCCCTTTGCTATCAGGAAAAGAAACTGGCGGCTCCCAGAGTAGTAGCCAAGGGGGCGGGTTTGGTGGCCCAAAAAATAAAGGAAGTGGCCCGTCGGCACGGGATTCCCATCGTGGAGGATAAACCTCTGGCGCGCTTATTGTTTCCCTTGGATTTGAATGCCTTTATTCCCCCAGACCTTTATAAGGCAGTGGCCAAGATCATCGCCCACCTTTATAAGATGAAGAATAGAAGGGCCGTATGAGTGTTTTTTCCCAAATGAAGAATAAGGAAGGGGTGCTGGTGGCCCTGGGCATGGTAGGCATCTTGGGGCTGATGATCCTCCCGCTCCCCCCAATCTTGCTGGATCTGTTACTTTCACTGTCCATCGCCCTGTCGGTGGTTATTGTCATTACCTCGGTTTTTGTTAATAAACCCCTTGATTTTTCGATATTTCCCTCTCTTTTATTGATGACTACCTTATATCGGCTGGCCTTAAATATCGCCTCCACTAAACTCATCTTATTGCGTGGGAGTGAAGGGACTGATGCCGCCGGTCATGTCATCAAATCATTCGGTGACTTTATTGTCAGTGGTAATTATCTGGTTGGGTTGATCCTTTTCATCATTATAGTCGTTGTTAACTTTGTGGTCATTACTAAAGGGGCCGGAAGAATCGCTGAAGTGGCCGCCCGCTTTACTCTGGATGCCATGCCCGGCAAGCAAATGGCTATCGATGCCGATTTGAACTCCGGTCTCCTGGATGAGGCTGAAGCGCGAAGGAGAAGATCCATCATTGCCCAGGAAGCCGATTTTTACGGGGCCATGGATGGGGCCAGTAAATTTGTCCGTGGGGATGCCATAGCCGGTTTGGTTATCACGGGTATTAATATTTTGGGCGGTTTTATTATCGGGGTCTTACAGCAAGGGCTCCCAATAGTCGAGGCGGCCAAGACCTACACCCTCCTCACCGTGGGAGACGGCCTGGTTTCTCAAATACCCGCACTTCTTATCTCTTTTGCTGCCGGTATCGTCGTCAGCCGTGCCGGGACTGAAACTGATTTGGGAAAAGACCTGACTCAACAATTATTGATCAATCCTAAGGCCTTGGCTACCACTTCGGGCATATTGTTCATCTTCGGTTTGATTCCTGGACTCCCGCATCTCCCCTTCTTGATCATTTCAGCTCTGAGCGGCGGCATGGCTTATCTCTTAACAAAACGGGATCAGCAGGGGACCTTGCAGGAAAAGGGGGAAGCTTCCAAAGAAGAACCCCAACTGGAATCATTTTTGGAGATGGATCCTTTAACTCTCGAAATAGGGTACGGATTGATTCCCCTGGTGGAAGATCAAGGCGAACTCCTGAATAAAATAAAAGGCATGAGAAGGCAATTGGCCATCGACCAAGGCTTTGTGGTTCCCCCTATCCACATTAAAGACAACCTTCAACTCCGTCCCCATGAATACTTTTTGCTTATTAAAGGAATAGAACTGGCCCGAGGAGAGATCATGAGTGATCATTGGCTGGCCGTAGGCACTGGAGATGCCGAAAAGATAAACGGGGTGCCGACCAAGGAGCCGGCCTTTGGGTTGCCGGCTTTATGGATAGAAGCCAAAGAAACTGAAAGGGCTCAAATGGCCGGCTACATGGTGGTTGATTTGGCGACTGTCATTGCCACCCATATCACCGAACTATTGAAAAAACATAGCTGGGAACTGCTGACCAGGACGGAAGTTCAAAATATTTTGGATCGAATAGCCAAAAGCTTTCCTAAGATCGTTGACGAATTGATACCGACCCACATGACCCTTGGCGGTGTGCAAAGAGTATTGCAAAACTTACTCAAGGAGCAGGTTTCCATTAGGGACACGGTTTGTATTCTGGAAACCTTGCTCGATTATTCCCCTTCTATAAAAGATTTGGATCTGCTGACCGAACATGTCCGTCAAGGGCTCTCGAGATATCTGACCAAACAGTATGAGGGCCAGGATGGCAGTATTCCCATTTTAGTTTTGGATCCCAGGTTTGAAAAACCTATCTATGATAGCATCGAGAGCGGGGGGAGTATCAGTCCCGACCTGATCAGTAAACTGCTACGGGCCGTGGAGAAAATTTTGGGAAAAGAGGCCAAATCCGACACCCAGCCGGTTTTGGTGTGTTCGGCTAACCTGCGCCGGTTTTTACGAAGGTTTGCCGATAAGTTTTTACCTTCAATCGCCGTTTTATCCAATGCCGAGATTGCTTCGACCGCCAAATTATATACCATAGGGATGGTCCGATATGAAGATTAAAAGATTTGAGGCCAGGAGTTTCAGGGAAGCTTTGACAAGGGTAAAAAAAGAATTAGGCCATGATGCCGTGATATTATCCTCGGAAGAAATCGGGGGACTGAAGCCCATGGTGGAAGTGGTGGCAGCCATTGATCATGATAGGGATCTGGATGAAACCCTTAACGCCTACTCCCTGAAGACAGAAACGGAGCCGGGAAAGTCCGCCCGCCCCGACAAAGTATCTTTATCTGCCTATTCTCCTGTTCCCAGTGCCAAGGCCCTCCCGAACTACAACGAACAGGTTTTACAGGAACTTCAAAAATTAAGAAAAAATCTGGAGGAATTAAGAAACAAGGGCTATGAGGTTTCTTTACCGGAAGGTAAGAAAAGAATGTACCAATATCTCAGAAACCGGTTTATCCGGGAAGACCTGGCCCTGCAATTGGCTGAAAAAGCCTCCTGTCTGAATGACCTTTCCGGATTAATCCAGAACGATCTTCAAACCGGATGGGATTGGTCGGAGAAAAAGGTGATTATTTTAATCGGATCGACCGGTGTGGGCAAAACGACCACCGCTGCCAAGTTGTGCGGGCAGGCGATCAAGCAGAACAAAAAGGTTGGGCTGATCAGCCTGGATACCTTCAGGATCGGGGCTATTGAACAGATCCGGATCTATTCCAGAATCCTGGGAGTTCCCCTGATCATTGCCTCTTCTCCGGAAGAGGTTCAAAAGGGTATCAATAAATTAAAGGATCGGGATTGCATAATAATCGATACCACCGGAAGGAACCCCAAAGATCAATCCTATAAAAATGAGTTGGAAGCAGTCTATGCCTTAGGGATCCCCCTGGAAACCCACCTCCTGATCAGCGGAAGCAGCAGTGAAAATTTTATGACCGAATCCCTGTCCCATTACCAAAATCTACCCGTCAACCGTATCGCTTTTACCAAGATGGATGAGGCCGGCGGGTTTGGGCCGATTTACAATTTTTCAATGCAGGCTCAAAAACCCATTGCTTATCTGACTACCGGTCAAAAGGTGCCCAATGATATCGAATTTTATTCTGACGTCCAATTAGTGGATTTAATATTAAACCGAGAACAAGTTGACCGACTCAAGGAAATCAATCCAATCCAATAAAAAAACAAGGAAAATATATGAAACCCATTCGCACCATTGCCATAACCAGCGGAAAAGGGGGTGTAGGAAAAACCAATGTGGCCGCCAACCTGGCCGTTGCCCTAAAACAATTAGGGGAAAAGGTATTGATTCTTGATGCCGACCTGGGATTGAGCAATGTGGATGTTCTGCTGGGCCTGGTGACCTCCTATAATATTCAACATGTTCTTGATGGTAAAAAACAACTTCAAGATGTAATTGTTGAAGGACCTCAGGGGATCAAGATTTTGCCGGCCAGTTCCGGGGTCCAGGAAATCACTCAACTGGATGAATTTCAGCGTCTTAAATTATTGGAAGAATTCGAGGCCTTTCAGGGGGAGATCGATACCCTAATCATCGATACCGGGGCCGGTATTTCATCCAATGTCGCTTTCTTTTGCATTTCAGCTCAAACCATTATCGTGGTTATTTCACCTGAACCGACTGCTTTGACCGATGGTTATGCCTTGATCAAGGTCCTGTTTACCAAATACCAGGAGAAGGATTTCAAAATTCTGGTCAATTCAGTTCAAGACGACTCTGAAGGCTTGATGGTTTTTAAGAGACTGGCGGTGGCCGCAGAAAGATATTTACAGGTTTCTCTGGATTATCTCGGATGCATTTTCAAGGATGATTCCATTCCAAAGGCGGTCAGGGCACAAAAGTCGTTTCTGGATATCTATCCGGAATCCCAGGCCTCAAAAAACATCTTATCCATTGCCGGCAAATTGAAGGAAGATTCGACGAGTTCCATTAAAGGGAGTTTGCAGTTGTTTTTAGGCAACCTGATCGGGGAAGCGAGAGATGTACGGCTATAATATCAAAATGTCTTCTCAGGAAAAAGAAAATATCCTCAAAGAATTCTTGCCGGTAGTTCGTTATACCGCTTATCGGTTGTCTTGGAAATTACCCCCTCAAATCTCGGTGGACGATCTTATCAGTGTCGGATTGAATGGGCTGTATGATGCCATGGAAAGATTCGAACAAGGCAAAGTTAAATTGAAAACCTATGCCCAGTATCGGATCAAGGGGGCCATGCTGGATGAATTGCGGTCAGTGGAATGGATCCCCCGTTCCAGGAAGAAAAAGATCAATACCTTGAAAGAAGCCCACGTCAAGCTGGAGAAAGAACTGAAAAGGAACCCTGAGGACGAGGAGGTGGCCGATGCCCTGCAAATCACCTTGGACGAATATTATCACCTCCTCGACGAGTCCAAAGGCGGCGTCACCTTGAAATTTGAGGATTATGATACCTTTTCTGAAGGGCATCCGGTCAATTTAATGGATAATATTGAGGATCCTAATGAAAAAAATCCACTAAATATTCTGGTGGAAATGGACCAAAAAAAAGTAATCGCCCGGTTGATTGACGAATTGCCGGAAAAAGAAAAAATGGTCCTGTCTTTATATTATTGGGAAGAATTGACCATGAAAGAAGTCGGGGCGGTATTGAATTTAACCGAATCACGGGTTTGTCAGTTGCACAATCAGGCCTTGCTGCGACTAAAAGCTAAAATGAGTAAGGAATCGTGATAAAAAAAGACCCCAGGTCAGATCTTTGAATTTGGGAAAATGTCTAAAAGGAGGCGAATTTAATCGATGGATCAAAAAATGAAAATATTGGTCGTGGATGATTTTACAACCATGAGGAGAATCGTCAGGAATTTGTTGAAGCAACTTGGATTTGAAAATATTGAAGAGGCGGAAGACGGGAAGCAGGCTTTTTCAAAACTTAAGGAAGCAAAATATCATTTTATAATTTCGGATTGGAATATGCCGAATATGACCGGTATCGAGTTGCTGCAGAATGTACGCAGTGATCTTGAATTGAAAAGTCTCCCTTTCTTAATGGTCACAGCCGAATCGGAAAAGCAGAAGGTCATTGAAGCTATCAAATCCGGCGTAAACAATTATATCATCAAACCCTTTACTGCCGAAATTCTTAAGGAAAAAATGGAAAAGATATTCGACAAAATGACCGGGAAATCCTGAGGGCGAGATGTTGGGGGGAGATCACTAAGGGAAAGGAAAAATCATGACGATTCGATCCAAAAATAAACTTGAAACGGAAGAACTTGAATATAAGAAGGATAAAAATCTATTGGAAATGGAAAAGGCCATTGCCTTGATATTTAATAAGGCTTTGGAAGAAGGGAACAAGATCAAAGGAGTTTTGGGGATCATCGATGATGTGCAGGCTTTATTAGAGGCGATTATTCAGGGAGATATCCAGACGGCAGAAAAATACGTTATTAAGTTTACCGGCTTGGGGGGAAAAGACCTTTTTGTGGAAGTGGGTAAAATAACACGGAAGTTACATGATTCCATTCGGGATTTTCAGGAGAATATCAGCCCTCGTCTTAAAAATCTACCGGTCAATGAACTCCCGGAAGCGACAGATAAACTTGAATGGGTGATTGGAAAAACAGAAGAAGCGGCTAGTCGAACAATCAATCTGGTGGAAAAACATCTGGGTTACCAGGAAAAAACATCTAAAATCATCAACCAAATTGAGACCATTTTTAAGGAAAACACCATCCCCGCCGACCTCGATCAAAATGGTCTAAGTTATCTCAAAAGCATGAACCGGGACTTACCTAAAGATTTGACGGAGATAATGATCGCCCAGGATTTCCAGGACCTCACGGGTCAGATTATCAAAAAAGTGATTCAATTAATTGCCGAGATCGAAAACCAGTTGGTCATGATCTTAAAAATATTTGGTGTTAAATTAGAATCCAGCCCCCAAGCCGTTGTCTTACCCGGACCTCAAATTAGGAAGAAGGAAACCGTGGTTTCCGGACAATCGGAGGTTGATGATATATTAAATCAGTTTGGATTTTAAAGGAGATGAGGGATCAACTGTTTTGCCGACTTCTGGATCCTTGATAGATGAGGTTCAGCACATGGACATCAATTCTCTAAACAAAATCGATTTTACCCTGAGGGTTAAAAGAATAAAATCCGGACCAATTTTTTTCCGATAAAAAAAAGAAATCAAAAACCCGGGAAAAGGAAGAAAAAAAGAAAAACCAAATCGATGTGAGGGCATGAATATGAATTCTTTAAAAGGCATTCTGGAAAAATGTATGGAAAATCCTTGGAAAATCCAAAAAACTTTTAACTTGGAAGTGATGGAAATAAACGATATCGCCGAAAAACTCTTTATCCGTATAGAGCAAAAATTCAAAGCACTTAAGGCGGTTGAAGCCCGGGCCGATGAAAAAATCGCCATTCTGGACGGTTTGATTACCAAATTCAAAAAAATGAATCTTCCTACCGAATCGTTGGGCGTGGTCGGGGAAGGACGTCAGAAGGAAGTTCTGGCCCTGTCCGGAAAAGGTTTTAACTCCGAGCAGATCGCCCGAATTCTAGATCTTCCTTCCGGCGAAGTCGAACTGATTTTAAACCTGGTTCATCAATAGGAAGATAAATGTTTTCCGGGTCAGGAAAATTTTTCCGCCTCAAGGGGATTCTTTTTAACCGTGAAACAATCGGGAATAAAAAAAGGGAGTATATGCACCTCTTTTTGCGGGCGGAGAAGTGCCAAATCCTTCCTGGGGCGGGATTCAACTCCTTATTCCTTGAGTTTACTACCTGGTATTAAAGTTGCATAAAGGATAGATATGAGTAAAGCCATTTTCATAGCCCTTTCTGGTGCGATCTTAAAAGAAAAACAGATGGAACTCATTTCTCAAAATCTGGCCAACAGCAATTCCTCGGCCTATAAGAAGATGCGAGTCGCTTTTAAAGATTATTTGACCAGCCCTGAAAGCGAACAAGAAGGGAAAATCATGAGCGATTTGGCCTCCATCAAGACCGATTTTTCCGCTGGTGGCATCCATCAGACGGGAAATGCATTGGATATCGCCTTGGACGGTAATGGCTTTTTTGCTTTGGAAAATAACCGTTTTACTCGAAGAGGGGATTTTAAAATAAATTCCGAAGGCTATTTGACCACTCAGACAGGTATCCCGGTCCTTGGTCTAAAAGGGGTCCCTATTAATATTCCCCAAGGAAAGCTGGAAATTGGACCTGGAGGTGAAGTGACCGTCAATCAGACCCATCTCGATACCCTTAAGGTGGTGGATTTTGCGAATAAGGATTCATTGA
The DNA here is from genome assembly GCA_963790475.1 of uncultured delta proteobacterium. GTDB lineage: Bacteria > Desulfobacterota > RBG-13-43-22 > RBG-13-43-22 > RBG-13-43-22 > RBG-13-43-22. Next base: position 689,461 of record CAWBOS010000010.1, read on the forward strand.
TCCGCTTAGGGGAAGACCTTTTCCAAACCGAGGTCCCCGGATCTCCTGCCAACATTTTGGTCAAACAAGGGCAGTTGGAAGGTTCCAATGTTGAGGTCGTCAGAGAAATGACTCAGATCATTACGACCTTGAGGGAATTTCAGGCCTTCCAAAAAGTTATTCAGGGGTTTGATGAAGCCGATTCTAAAATGAATGAAGTTGCAAGAATTTAATCAGAGAAAGGGAAGATAACCATGATTCGATCCTTATTTATTGCGGCCACGGGTATGGAAGCTCAGAAGATGAATATTGATGTGATCTCCAACAACCTGGCTAATGTAAATACCGCCGGATATAAAAGAAGCCGGGCCGATTTTCAGGAATTGATTTATCAGGATATTAAAACCCCGGGGACCTTATCGGCCGAAGGGACTGTGATTCCATCAGGGATCCAGTTGGGTTTGGGGGTCAAGCCGGTTGCAGTACAAAAGATTTTTTTACAAGGGGATTTTGTTCAGACCGGCAACAATCTCGACTTGGTGATTGAAGGGGATGGGTTTTTCCAAATCACCAAACCGGATGGTGAGCTGGCCTACACCCGATCCGGAGCCTTTAAGATGGACAATGAAGGACGAATTGTTACCTCCGACGGTTATCCGTTAGAGCCCTCCCTGACCATTCCGACCAACACCCAAAGCATCACCGTAGGTTCCGATGGAAAGGTCACGGTCATACAGTCCGGCAGCAAGACCCCGGTGGAGATCGGTCAGATTGAGTTGGCCCGATTCATCAATCCGGGAGGATTGAAAGCCATCGGGAAAAGCCTTTTTGAGCCTACAGCTTCCTCTGGAGATCCGACCACTGCTAACCCGGGGGCCGAGGGACTGGGAACAATTAACCAAGGGTATATCGAGATGAGCAATGTCAATATTGTTGAAGAAATGGTCAATATGATCGTCAGCCAAAGGGCTTACGAGATCAATTCCAAGGCTGTACAAGCCTCGGATGAGATGCTTCAGATTGCCAACAATTTAAAGAGGTAAGGAGAGCATGATGCATAGAAATCACAAACAAGGCCCTTCCCGGGCCTGTTTATTGATTCTGCTGATCTGCCTCCTGGTCTTTGGTTTAGTCCCTTGGGCCTGGCCCTCCCCCTGGGAACCTCGAACGGTGATCAAAAAATACTTAAAGGATCGTTACCCGTGGGCGGAAATAGAAGTCTTGGATGTTTCTGGAGAGGTGTCCTCCATGGTCCCTCCTGAAAAGATCTATTTGATCAATGGTCCTTTGGGAAGGTCTATTTTTTCCCTGGTCTTCAAATCCGGAGAAAAGGCTATTTTTCAGGCCAATATCCGGGCCCTGGATTGGGTGGTTACCTCCCGAAGGCCTTTGAAAAAATCGCAAATAATTCGAAAAGAGGATGTTTATCTGGCTTTGATGGATGTCCGGAGGATGCCTAAGGACGCCCTGACCCGATTGGAGTCGGCATGGGGTAAATGCATGAACCAATCCATGGGAGCCAATATGCCGATCAATGAAAGCGCTATGGGCGACATCCCTTTGATTAAAAAAGGACAGAGGATTACTTTGGTAGCCTCAGCCCCCGGTCTTAAAATAACTACCCCCGGGGAAGCCAGACAGGATGGCTTTCATGGGCAATCTCTCAAAGTCGTCAATTTGTCCTCCAAACGGGATGTCCGGGGAATACCGTTGGATGAAAACCATGTGAGCGTCGAATTTTAACGTCAATTTTTTCATTAAGGAAAAGAGTTCGATATGTCGGAAAGAAGTACTCTTCAATTTATTCTGGGCTGTATGGGAATTGTACTGATGGCCGTATCTTGTGCCGCTCCTGCTCAATTTTCCAAGGAAATGCCTCCCAATTATGTAAGAGATAGAGAAATAAAAATGGAAACCCAGACCAGGGGTTCCTTATGGCGGGATTCAGCCGGACTATATGAAGACAGAAAGGCCAGGGGACTGAATGACCTGGTAACGATAAAGATCATCGAAACATCCGCAGCATCCAAAAAGGCCGATACTGCCACCAGCCGAGCATCCAGTGTCGATCTAGGTATTGACAGTTTGTTTGGTAGTAATCTGAATTATAATCTGTCCAATATCTTCGGCTCAGGTAGTTCAGGTATTCTAACCCCCCAGGTTAAGGCCGCGGCCAAAAATGATTTCACCGGATCGGGCAACACCACGCGGGAGGGCAGCCTGGTGGCCACCATCACCGCCAGGGTGGTGGATGTCCTTCCCAATGGGAACTTTATTATTGAATCGAGGAAGGATATTACCGTCAACCGGGAGAAGCAGCTCCTATTATTAAGAGGGGTCATCCGGCCTGATGATATTGCTGGCGATAATACAATTTTAAGTAGTTATGTGGCCAATGCTGAAATGATCTATACCGGTGATGGAGTGGTTAACGATAAACAGGGCCAGGGGTGGCTGGTCCAGTTGTTGGATTGGGTATGGCCTTTTTAAAGAATGACCGAAGAGCATCAATTTCATGAAGACTGAACAGCGTTTCTTATTATTGATATTGGGATTGTTGATTTTTGCGGGGATCCTGGTTCCTTCCGGGATCCGGGCTGAACGCATTAAAGATATTGCCAGTCTGGAAGGGGCCCGGGAGAATCAGTTGCTGGGCTACGGTTTGGTGGTCGGGTTAAACGGTACCGGAGATAAAGGGCTGGCCACCATGCAAAGTATCACCAACATGCTGGCCAGGATGGGGATGACCGTCAATGCCAAAGATATTCAAGCCAAAAATGCGGCGGCGGTGATCGTAACGGCCACTCTGCCGGCCTTTCCCAAACCCGGAATCAGGATTGATGCCATCGTTTCGGCTATGGGAGATGCTAAAAATCTGCAAGGGGGGACCCTTCTACTGACCCCGCTTAAAGGACCTGATCAGAAAGTTTACGGGTTGGCCCAGGGACCGATTTCCTTAGGGGGATTCGGTGCTGCTTCCGGAGGGTCAACGGTACAAAAAAATCATCCCACGGCTGGAAGAATACCCAGTGGAGCCATTATTGAACGGGGACTGGAAGTCCCTTTAAAAATAGGGAACGAAATCCATATCGTGCTCCATCGGCCTGATTTTACCACCGCTTTTCAAGTTTCCCAAACCATCAACCGGAAAATGGGGGGAGAATATGCCGAGGCGATGGATCCCTCCATGATTAAAGTACGGACGCCGGATGACTTTTTGGGTGGTTTGATGGGTTTTATTACCCAGGTTGAATCCCTGGATGTTTCTATTGATACCCTGGCCAAGGTCATCATCAACGAAAGGACGGGCACGGTGGTCATGGGGGAGAGGATCCGAATATCCCCGGTGGCCATATCTCATGGCAATCTGACCATTGAGGTGTCCACGGATTATAAAGTCTCTCAACCTCCGCCTTTTGCTCCCTCTAATGCCCAGACGGTAGTGGTCCCGCAGACCAAAATGGAGGTGAAAGAACAAAAATCCTCTTTGATCGAAGTGTCCGGAGTGACCCTGGGTGAGGTGGTCCGGGCCCTTAATTCCCTGGGGGTGACCCCGAGAGATCTTATTGCCATCGTTCAGGCCCTAAGAAGCGCCGGGGCACTTAAGGTTGAATTGGAGATCATATGACCTTAGAAGCCCTTACCTCACCACTAAGCACAACTTATTGGAAAAAGCCGCTGAACGAATTCTTAGGTAATCAACCGGACTCGGGAACTAAAGAGTTGTCCAAAACTCGCCTTAAAGGGGCGGTTAAGGATTTGGAATCATTATTTATTTATGAAATGTTGAAAGAGATGAGGCAGACGACTCAAGAAGGTTTCTTAGGCAAGGGAATGGGGAATGACATTTATGGCAGTCTTTTTGATATGGAAATAGCCAAGGTGTTTGCCGAAAGAGGATTCGGCCTCGGAGAAATGATCCTGAAGCAAATGAACGGCCGGGAGGAAAATAAGTCGGGAAGCCCCATTTCACCTCCGAAAGATCTCAAATTATCATCCTTGACCAAAGAATCAGTTCCGGTTTCTTCAACCGCCCAGCGGACAGAGGAATCGGCTTCCAAGGCCAATGATCAGGAGACTTCTTTAAGAACCCCGGTCGATGGTCGAATAAGCTCCAATTTTGGCTTGAGATCTGATCCATTTTCCGGGGAAGAAAAATTTCATTCCGGGATTGATATTGCCGCCCCTTCGGGACAGGCAATATATCCAATCAGAAAGGGCCGGGTGATTTTCAGTGGACTGACCCAAGGATACGGCAACACCGTGTTGATCGACCATGAAGACGGATATATTGCTAAATATGGCCATAATCTGACCAACCTTGTTGCCGTTGGGGATAACGTGGAACCCGACCAGGTTATTGCCTTGGTGGGCAGTACCGGGAAGTCCACAGGGCCTCACCTCCATTTTGAAATTCAACATCGGGGGGAGAAGGTAAATCCTCAAGAATTAGTTAAATTTCAACAAGGTGTCCTGAGTTGAGGCCTTGGTTGTTTTATTAAACTTTTTACCTTCAATTTATGTTAGAATCATGACCGCAATGGCAGTTTTCATTAAAGAATTTTTTCAAATGTGCCGATACAGAAACAAGAATAAACATTTCATTATGGAGGACGGTCATGAAAGTTGAAGGGAATAGACCCCCCGAGAACCAGGAGGTACACCTGCGGACCCCGAAATCCGGCAAGCAGGAAACGGCACCGGGTATCAGTGAAAAACCCCAAAGGATCAGCCAATCCGATCAAGTTCATCTCTCTGGAAAAGCCAAAGAGTTGGATGAGTTAAAACAGATTATCCAACAAATGCCCGAGATACGGACGGATAAGGTTGAGGCCTTGAAAAAGGCCATCCAGGAGGGCAGTTATCAAGTGGATTCCTTAAAGGTCGCCGGGAAGATGTTGGAAGAAAATTAAATGTCATTGCTTGAGATTATAAAAAAAGTCCTTTTGGAGCAGGTTCAGGGATGCCGCCTGCTTTTGGAGCTTTTACAAAGGGAAAAGATCTGTCTGGTAAACCTCCAGATGGAAGGGATCGAAGCCCTGACGAAAGAAAAAGACCTCTTGGTTCTCAAGCTAAGGCTTCTTGAAGAAGAAAGGGTGCGTCTCGTAGACCGATTTGTCTTTGAAAATTTTCCGGACCTTCCTGATGAAGGACCTGCTTTTAAGAATATCAGCCTTCTGAAACTGGCCGAGCTTAGCGGGGAAAAAATTTTTCAAGAAATTCGATCCAAGCTGATTTCCTTATCTCAAGGTATTAAGGAGTTGAATGACTTAAATAAGACCATGATAGACCGAACCTTGGGCTTTCTGAAACAGAACAATAATTTTTTAGGGATGTATTTCCCGGGGGCTGCCCCTATGGGAGAAAAAGGGAGACTCCTTTACAGGGAAATTTAAATGTCGATATCGTCCATACTTAATATTGGAATATCAGCCTTAAACGCCAGCCAGACCCAGCTCAGTGTCACCAGCAGCAACATTGCCAATGAAACCACCTCAGGCTATAGCAGGCAGGAAGTCATTCTGGAAGTTTCCTCTCCGATAGCCCAGTCGGGGGGGTCGGTGGGTTCAGGGGTAAATGTTGCCCAAATCAAAAGGGATTACTATCCCTTTATTCAAAACCAGATTTGTGGAGCACAACAGGATTACGGCAAGGCGTCTACCCAAAGCCAAACCTTAAGTGAGCTTGAGCAAATCTTTAATGAAAATAGAAATCTGGGGTTAGCCACGCCCTTGGCCGATTTTTTTAATGCTTGGCAGGAAGTGGCTAATAACCCTGAAAACCAGACGGCGAGAAATATGCTTCTCCAGAAAAGTGATTCCTTGGTCAATTCCGCCCAAACAATGGAAAATAGTATTCAGGGCGTCCTGAAATCCGACGACCAAGGTATCACTGCTTCAGTTGAAAGTGTAAACTCACTGGCGTCCAAAATCGCTAAATTAAACGACCAAATAAGCCAGCTAGAGGCCAGATCGACCACTGTTTCGGCTAATGAACTAAGAGATCAACGAGATACGGCTGTGAAAGAATTAAGCAATCTTATCGGGATATCCACCTGGGAAGATAAAACAAACGGCTCTGTGACAGTGACTATTGGAATGAAAAACCTGGTCAGCGGCAATACGGTAAATACTCTTTCTGCGGCCTATAATGGTGAAGGGGAGTATAGTCTTCAATTGGACGGCCAGGACATAACTTCGAGGATAACCAAGGGAGAGATAGGCGGGCGATTGACTGCTCGACAGGAGATTGAAGGGGACTTGCATGACCTTCGGAAATTAGTGGCCTCCATAACCAATGCCGTTAATCTCCAACATAGACAAGGCTTCGGTCTGGATGGCTCAACAGGCATTAATTTTTTCAATCCTGCTGAGCTTTCGGTCAAAAATAACTCTACCGGAGCAAACCTGGCAGCCACCATTACCGACTTTTCCCAGTTGACCATGACCGAATATTCTATAAAGTTTAACGGGGACAGCTATGAGGTCTATAATAAAGAGACCGGAACCATATTAACCTCGGGGGCCTACAATGCCGGAGGGACGACGATAAACTTAGAAGGGGTCCAGTTTGATATGAGCGGTTCGGTTACCGATCAAGATAGTTTTACCGTGAGTCCTTTAACCGCAGCCATTCAAAATTTTAAAACGACCATTACCTCAAACCAACAAATCGCGGCCTCGGGGACCGCGGATGGCCTCCCAGGGGATAATATCAACGCCTTAGCCTTGGCCAATCTTGTAAATGGCAATATTACGGCCCTCAATTCGGATACTTTAGTCAATTATTATAAAAACTTGGTAGCTAAGGTTGGAAACCAGAGTCAGACGGCCGCAGATGAATTGACGTTTTCGAATAATTTTTTATCCCAGCTCAAAACTCAACGTGATTCGGTTTCCGGTGTCAATCTGGACGAAGAAGCGTCCAATTTGGTCATCTTCCAGCGCGCCTATCAGGCTGCCGCCAGGGTGGTCACGACGGCCGACGCATTATACCAGACTTTACTAAATATGTAGGATAAGGATCGGTTTAAATGAGGATTTCATCCAGCCTGCTCTATAATCAATTGCTCCAGGGGTTGAACGACAATTCTTCCAAGTTGACTGATATAAGTAATCAGTTGGCAACAGGCAAAAAGATAAACAAGCCTTCTGATGATGTCTTGGGGACCAGCAAGGTTTTGGGTTATAAGCTCTCCATCAGCCAAAATGACCAATATGAAGGCAACATAACCGAAGCCAATAATTATTTGGTTTTTTCAGATACGGTGTTAAGCCAAGTGTCGAATACATTGGGTAGTTTGCAGAAATTGATCTCCCATGGGGGTGACACCTCTGGGTCAGCAGATGACCGGGCTTCTTATTCCAGGCAGGCCGCTGACCTGAGGGATTCTCTCTTGGACCTTTCGAACAGCACCTACCTGAACAGGTATGTCTTTTCGGGTTTCCGATCCGACCAGCAGGCCTATGTCTATGATTCGACTAATAACCAGTACGTCTATCAGGGAGATAGCGGCCAACTCAAACTGTTTATTGATCAGAAAATGACCCAGACGATCAATTTCGTCGGGAGCAGTGCCGATTCGACTATTTCCACAGCCCTCAGTTATACCTTACAAACCCAGGAGACGACCACTTTGTCCGATGGAAGCGTGGTTACCTATAGCGCTGTTCCAAATTCAAGTGGGGGAAACACAAACATCCAGGTTAACATTACTAATCCCGATCATCCAGGGGACCCCAATTATGAAGACAGCTTCAGTTTCTCGAATTTTATGGAGATGGCTAATTTACTGAGCCATGCCTGGCAATATCAAGATGTGAGTGGGTCTGCCTTGAGTGAGTCCCAATCCATGAACCGCATCGCCGCCTTGGCCATTCCACTGGAAAAGGCCCAGAAACAGGTGCTAACGGTTCAGACCGAAGCGGGGATCAGGCAAACCAGTTTGAACGACCAAAAAACCAGACTGGATGCCAACACCGTGAATCTTCAAAATGCCCAGTCAAATACTGAGGATGCGAATATGGACGAGACCATAATAGACCTACAGAAAATCTCGACTGCCTTGGACGCCTTACGAATATCCTCGTCTAAAGTTCTTTCAAAATCGCTTTTTGATTTTTTAGCCTCAGCCTAAAGGATCTGCCGTGCCGTTAAAAATATCTTTGAAACCCGGGGAACGCGTGATTATCGGGGGTGCGGTTATCACCAACGGCAAACTTAAAAGTGAATTATGTGTAGAAAATAAAGTTCCTATATTGCGACAGAAAAATATTCTGAGTATTAAACAGGTCGACACCCCTTGCAAGCAGCTTTTTTTTGTCATTCAGTTGATGTATATAGACGAAGGTCAATTGGCAGAACACCACCGGACATACTGGGAGTTGGTCAAAGAACTTTTAACGGCTAACCCGAGCATGTTGGGATTAATTGATCAAGTCAGTGAACACATTTTATGCAATCGTTATTACCAGGCCCTAAAACTGGTTAAAAAATTAATCGACTATGAACAGGAGGTACTGGAAAATGTATCAAAACCAATACAAAGCCTATGACGCTATTCGCCAGGAAACGAGTTCCGGAAGAACCCTTGAGGCCTCGGTCTTGATGCGAGCAGCACAAAAGCTGAAAGATTGTCAAAACCATTGGGATTCAGGAGATCGAGAAACCCAATTCAAAGAGGCCATTCGGATGAATCAAATGATCTGGAGCATCTTCCAGGGAGAACTGTCCCAGGATGAGAATCCTCTGCCCCTTAAGCTCAGGCAACAGCTTCTTACCCTAAGCGCATATGTTGACAAAACCATTTTTGAGGCCATGGCCAATCCGACCCTGGAAAAACTAACAACACTAATCAATATCAATCAAAATATCGCCGCTGGGTTAATGTCTTCCCCCGGCAGTCAATAAAGATTGGCATCCGATCCGCAAGCCCCGTTATCCTCTCTTTGGGTTGTTAAGAAAATCTCTTCCCTCGATCCTTATATTCATCTGTTTCTGAAAAACTCTTAAAGTTTTGTAGTTTTTGACCGATAGGAAGTATAAGGTGAAAAGGATCCAAACCAGGGAGGAAACCAGATGTCAACCTCACCAGTGAACTATCCAGAAGTCATTCGCTTTTATGAGAGGGTTACCCGTCTTAAGCCTGCTTCCTTGGCTGATCGGGGCCAGAATACTAGCGGTGATCTGTTGAATATTTCGGCAGAGGCCAAGAAGGAGTTTGTTCTTAAACAGGCTTTTAGAGAAGTTTTGGAGAGGATAAAGAAATAACCGGGTTTAAAGAATAACTTATTAGTGGAATTTGAGATGAATAAAAATGGGATCAAGATTTTGGTGGTCGATGATGATGAGATTGTCCGAGAAGTCATTATCTCCCTTTTGAGCAGCGAAGGGTATGTTGTCAGGTCGGCCAAAGATGGATTGGATGCCATTAAAATCCTTAAAATGGAAAACATCAATCTGGTTATCACCGATCTGAGAATGCCCGGTGCCGATGGGATCGAGGTCCTCAAAGAAGCTTTAAAAATGGACCCTGACCGGGCGGTGATAATCCTGACCGCCTATGGGACCTTGGATACGGCCCTGAAGGCCATCCGGGAAGGGGCCTATGATTACATGACAAAACCTTTCAAAATGGAGGAAATGATTATCCGGGTCAATAATGCCTATGAACGGACTCTGCTGGTTATCAAAATGAGGGCCTTGGTCAAGTCCTTGCGTGGAATCCTGGCTAATATGATGCTCTATAAGGATGGTGAAAACAATCATAACCGGGTAACGATGGACTGGGTGGACCACATAGAGCAACTTAAAAGAATGGAAATCCTTGATAAAGACGAAGCCTTATTGATTAAAGAAAGACTAATCGGTGAATGGTAAAAAGTTCTTAGTGATTGACGATGATCCGGTAACCAGGCAATTGCTGTCTGATATTCTATGCAGTATTGACGGTTATAGGACTGATGAGGCCCCTAACGGAATGGTCGGGATCCGGGAAGTAAAAAACAACGATTATGAAATTGTTTTTACCGACCTGACTATGCCCGAATTGAACGGACTGGGGGTATTAAAAGAGATCCAGAAGATCAATCGCCATCTTCCGGTGGTTGTGGTCACCGGGATGTCGACAATTGATGTGGCCATCAATGTCATGAAGGAAGGGGCTAATGACTTCATCACCAAGCCTTTTAAAATAAAAACCATCACTTCAACAGTGGAAAGGATTTTAGGCGAAAAGCGGCTTCTAGACCGGATCGGTTTAAAAGGGAATTATCGGGAATCCATAGAAAGACTCAATGCTGAATTGTTTAAAAAATTGCAAAAAATCAATCTCCTTCAAGCCATCCATGCCGAACTGGACTCCATATATGACAATAATAAAATCTATTCCATCATTGTGGCCATGGCTTCCAAACTCTTGATGGTGCAGGAGGCCTCTTTCGGAATTATTGAGGATGGATTCTTGAAGGTCAAGAAGGCGATTGGGGTCAAAGAACGGGATATCGCTATCACGGCAACCTTTTTTGAGTCGATTTTGAAAACCAGATGCCACTATGTGGCCGACTTGGGCGAAATAAATCCGCATACTGGCCAGCCCTTGCCTTATCTTTTCATATCCATTCCTTTTGTGATAAAAGAGGTGGTATTCGGTTTGTTGAACCTGGCCAACAAGGTAGACGGCTCGTCTTTTACCGATGATGATATTTCCTTGGCCTTGACCCTGGTCAACAAAACGGCCCTCCGAATCGAAAACAATGTGCTGTATGAGATTGTGTATAACAATTTAGTGAATAGCCTGAAAGCCCTGGTTATCAGTATTGAAGCCAGGGATCCCTATACCCGTTTTCATTCGGAACGGGTGACCGCCTATGCCCTGCAAATCGCCGATGTATTAAACCTTCCCGATGAAGAGAAGGATGCCATCAAATTCGGCGGCTATCTGCATGATATCGGTAAAATCGGGGTTAGAGACGGAATTTTGTTAAAACCCGGCCCCTTAAATGAAGCGGAAAAAGCCGATGTCCGCCTGCATCCGGTTATCGGGGATAATATTTTGAAGCCCTTAAAGTTTTTCCCCAAAGAACGGGAAATCATTCGCTATCATCATGAATGGTATAATGGAAAGGGTTATCCGGAAGGTTTGGCAGGAGAACAAATTCCCATTTTAGCCCGTGTTCTGGCCCTGGCCGATTCTTATGATGCCATGACTTCCTCCCGCCCCTATCGGAAAGCCATGACCCATGAACAGTCGGTGGCAGAAATAAAACGCTGTGCCCATTTGCAGTTTGACGAAAAAATCGTTGAGGCCTTTTTACAAACTTCCGTGGGAAGGGAAGAAGATTTGAAGGAAACCATTCCGGGTGCCCTGGAATATCAAGATGAATATGCCGAATAAAACCGATCCAGTGAAACCAGCCCAGGGAGAAAAAAGAGAATCATTTCGAATTAACGATACTTTACCGGTCGTTATCCATAAAATAGAAGCCGATGAAAACTTTTCCACCCCGGAAACGCTTAAGGATGATCCGGGGGGAATCAATCCTTTAGCGTTGGAAAAGGAAAATATTCCTCCCAGGCTATGGAAGATGCTGGTCAATATCAACAAGAAACTTGACCAGCTTTTGGAAAGGGTTCCGGTTGATTTATTGAAAACCAAGTCCCAGCCGGTCAATCTCAGCTCAACCGGAATGAAGGTTAAACTTAAGAAGAATTTCAACCTCGACGAACCAGTGAGGATCAAAATGCTTTTACCTACCCTGCCGGTCAAAGAACTGGTCATCGCCGGCAAAGTCGTTCGGGTTAAAGCCTTAGCCGATGGGGAATATGAAGTGGCGTTGCATTTCCATGAGTTGGATGATAGGGTTAGAGACGAAATTATCCACTACACCTTGAACCAGCAAAGAAAAACCATTGCGGCGCAAAGAAAAAAAAGGGGTTATGATGAATCCAGTAAAGAAAAAGGCCTTTGATCACGGAAAGACCGGAATCCTGGGGGACCTCGATCCCCTCTGTTCGGATCCCTCCCAATTTCAAAAATCTTTTGACCGATTAAGTGCCCTGGCGATGATTGGAAGGATCACGCCGGAGGTCATCCATGATATCAACAACCATTTAACGGGCATACTGGGATACGCCGAACTGCTCTCGATGAAGAAGATCGAAGACGAGAGTATCAAAAACGGATTGAAAAATATTACTTTTTCAGCCGAAAAATGTAAGGTTTTGCTGGCCAATCTATTGTCCCTGTCGCGTCAGGAATCCGCCTCTGTTCGTTTTGGGGATGTTAACGATATTATTGAAAAAACCATAGAACTGCGAAGATGTGCTTTACGCCACCAACAAATTGAAATGGTCAGGGATTTGAGGAACGAAATTCCTACGATCACGGTAGATGTGGTTAAATTGCAAAAAATCTTTTTAAATCTGATGTTCAAGGCCGAAGAGGCCCTTGAACAGCGAGTCGAAGGAAAAAAAATTGTATTTAAAGCCAACTTTGACTCCCTGAACCATACCGTAGTGATAACGATTTCTGCCAATGGTTGTGGGATGTCCCCCGATCACCTGGCACGCATTTTTGAGTTATTCCCGGCTGATCAATCTTTGGATTCGGAAAACGGGATTATGCTTAAAGAAGCGATATGCTGGATTAGCGAAATGGGGGGCACTTTAAAAATTGAACCGGGAAAAGGAGACGGACCGATCTTCGTGGTCCTTCTGCCGGTCAAAGGTAGGGATTAGAGCATGTTTGCAATTGTCGGCATCGTCGTTGTTTTAGGAGCCGTGATAGGCGGTTATCTAATGGAACACGGCAATCTGGCGGTCATTTTTCAGCCGGCTGAACTGATAATCATCTTCGGGGCTGCTATCGGATCATTTTTAGTAGCTTCTCCTGCCAAAGTGGTGGGGCTGGTGGTAAAACATATTTCCGCCATCTTCGGGGGTAAAGGACGAAGCAAAGAAAATTATCTGGATTTGTTGTCATTAATGAATACCCTGTTCATGAAAATCAGGAAGGATGGCCTGATATCCATTGAATCCGACATCGAAACTCCTGAAGAAAGTCCTCTATTTAGAAAATTTACGGAAGTCCTTGCCAATCCTAAAGCCGTAGATTTTATCTGCGATAATCTCAAAGTGATCATCTCCACCAATTTACCGGCCCATGAAATGGAAAATTTAATGGATGTCGATATTGACGCCCACCAACATGAATCCTTGATCCCAGCCTTTAGCGTAGCCAAGGTGGCCGATTCTCTTCCCGGGTTCGGTATCGTGGCCGCTGTTTTGGGGGTGGTTTTAACCATGGGAAAGATTGACCAACCCCCGGAGGTGTTGGGCCACAGCATCGGGGCTGCCCTGGTAGGGACTTTTTTAGGGGTATTGATGTGCTATGGTTTTGTCGGGCCCATGGGTTCCAACCTGGAGCATCAGGCTAAGGAGGATGAGGCTTTTTATTCAGTGATTAAGGTGTCCATGGTCGCCTTTGTAGGGGGGGCGGCACCACAATTGTCCGTGGAATTCGGAAGGAGAGCCATTCCCGGCAAAGAAAGGCCCACCTTCAATGAGCTGGAAGAATATATTCGAAAATGAAAGAACCAAAAATAATCATAAAGAAAGTTAAAGGCAAAGGCCATGGGGGCGGTCGCCACGGTGGTGAATGGAAAGTGGCCTATGCCGATTTTATAACGGCGATGATGGCTTTTTTCCTGCTGATGTGGTTAATCGCCATCCTGGCGCCGGAAAAGAAAAAAACCATGGCCCAGTATTTTAAGGATGTCAGCATTTTTGAAAATACCGGGGCCGGATTCTTTGAAAAGAAAATCGGGATTATGGGAGAGGCCGGGACCCTTAAAACAAAGGGGAGACAAGGTGATTTTATTCAACCCGGCCGGGAGGAATTCCTGGACAAATTAAAAAAAGATATTGAAACCAAACTGGCCGAAGTCAAAGATCAGGTTTTGCTCGAGGTCTTTGAGGGTGGGGTTCGGATTCAGATGGTTGATAAAGAGGGCAACCCCATGTTTGCCCTCGGAAGTCCTACGCTTACGGATTCCGCTAAAAAGATTATTAAGGTCATCGGCTCCAATATAAAAGAATTGGGCAACGATGTGGCCATTGAAGGCCATACGGATGCCCTGAGTTACTCTTCAAATCGATATACCAACTGGGAGCTATCAACCGAGCGGGCCTCAGCGGCCAGGAAAGAACTGGAGTCCGAAGGGCTAAATCCTAACCGGCTGACCCGAGTTGCTGGGTATGCCGCCAAAATACCGCTGATTATCGGTAATCCCAATGACTCGAGGAATCGAAGGATCTCCATTGTTTTGCTGTTTAATTCCAACTGCAAGGCCCAAATTGTCTCTCCTGCGAGCAGTATCCCTTCCCAACTGACCGGTGACCATCAAAAAAATAAGCCTATCGATCCCTCGGTGCCCTCCTCCTGAAACGATATCCGGGATTTCCATTTTATATTAGATAGTTTTAAAAAATTCCCAGGCTTATTCTCTTATCACTACTCGGTTTATCGCTGATCAATCTTCGATTATATAATAGCGGGTATTTTCATACCTTCAAAATTGATGTTCTTCTAAAACAGTCGTCAAATACTATCTTCATCCCGATGAAAGCCAGACTTTATCCCCGCCTTTAAAGGGATGGACCTCAGTTTTCAGCAAAATCAAAATTAAACCCCGATTCTGAATTATGGTTGTTCATTAAAATTAATATGACTGTTATAGTAGTAAAATTAGTAAGTTATATTTAACTGTCCGACTTTCCCGTTTGTCCCGTTTAGCCCTTTTTCCCCTAATAAAAAAATAAACCCGTTTACCGCAAATAAAATATTAAAAAAAATTAAAGTTTTTAGCATTCTTTCCGATAAATAAACTAAAAGAGCAAAGTTAAAAAAAAGAAGGTTTCAGGTTTTAACTCATGATAATTTTAAAAGTCAAAAATTCAACCTTTCAACCTGGCCAGAAGGCCAAAAAAACCTCTTAGAAAAGGAGAAAGAAAATGGGATATGATATTTCATTAACCCCAGAGCATGCGAACAATTTAATTAGTCTGCAGTTAACCAATACCCTTTTAAGCGCAACCCAGAACCGTTTGTCCACCGGCAAAAGGGTGAATTCGGCCATGGATGATCCGGTCAACTATTTTGCCGCTCAGGTCGAAACGAACCGAGCGGCCGACCTCGCTGCACGAAAAGACGGGATGGGCGAAGGCATCAATATCGTCAACGCGGCCAGTCAGGGGATTACCTCCATTATCACCCTGATCGCTCAGGCCAAAGGTATCGCTACTTCGGCCCTGGCCACTTCGGATGTCACCTCCAAGGAAGCTTATGCCACTCAGTTCGATACGGTCATGAGTCAAATATTGGTTTTGGCCAAAGATTCCGGGTATAAGGGGACGAACCTTTTGGATAATGGTTCGGTGGATATCAAATTCAATGAAGACGGCTCATCCAAACTTACGGTGACCGGCTTTGGAGCCACCACCTTGTCCGAGATCAGTTTAGCCTTTACAACCACCTGGGGGTCCAATGACGCCTTTATTAATACTTCTTTGACTTTGATCGGGACGGCTTCTACGATATTAAGAACCAAGGCCAATACCCTGGCGGCCAATCTTAATGTTATCACCACCCGTCAGGATTTTACCACAAATCTAATCAATATCCTGAAAACCGGTGCCGACAATTTGACCCTGGCCGACATGAATGAAGAATCGGCCAATATGCTGATGCTTCAAACCCGGCAGTCTTTGGGGACGACCTCACTTTCCATCGCTTCTCAGGCGGCCCAATCCATTCTAAGATTGTTTCAATAGGAATAGGAGCGATTATGAAGCTGACTGGAAGTTGACAAGAGGGTGAAAAAGGGCCCTCTTGTCAGCGAATATTTAATGTTTTTTTAAAAAAAGGGAGGGGATATGAAAAATTAATCCTAAAACAGAGGTTCAAGGGTCGAGGATTCAAGGGGTCAAGCGGTTGTTTTATAAATCTGAAGCGGTTTCAATGTAATCCTTAACCAGTTGAATCATTTTAAAAAATTTTTCGTTCCATCTGCAATCCAGCCTGAGATCATCGTAAGAAAAGACGCCCACTGAAACAAAAGGCCTTTTTCTTATCGAAAAATTCAAGTTTTTTCTTTTTAAGCCGATAAAATAATCAAGAATAAAAAATAGAACAGAAAGGAGGTCCACGGGATTTTTAGGGCGTTATTTTATTTCAGGACAACCAATTTTCTTTCAACTTGGCAAGAAGGCCAAGAAAAACAACCTAGAAAAGGAGAAAGACAATGTCGTATAGTATTTCATTAACTGCGGGCATGCGTGCCAATTTAGTCAGTTTGCAGTTAACCTCACAACTTTTATCTCAGACCCAGAACCGTTTATCCACTGGCAAAAGGGTGAATTCGGCCATGGATGATCCGATCAACTTCTTTTCCGCTCAGATAGAAACGAACCGGGCAGCCGACCTGACTGCACGGAAAGACGGGATGAGCGAAGGTATCAATATCGTTAACGCGGCCAGCCAGGGGATTACCTCCATTACCACCCTGATCGAACAGGCCAAAGGTATCGCCACTTCGGCCTTGGCCTCTTCGGATACCGCCACCAGGGCTACTTATGCCACCCAGTTTGACACGGTCATGAGTCAAATACTAACTTTGGCCAAAGATTCCGGGTATAAGGGGACGGACCTTTTGGATAATGGTTCGGTAGATATCAAATTCAATGAAGACGGCTCATCCAAACTTACAGTGACCGGCTTTGGTGCTACAACCTTAGCAAATATGAGTTTGGCTTTTACCACTTCTTGGAATTCAGGAGATATCTATATCAACAGCTCTCTGACGAATATTTCGAATGCCACTGATATATTAAGAACCCAGGCCGCCAACCTGGCGTCCAACCTTAATGTTATTACCACCCGTCAGGATTTCACCACAAATTTAGTTAATACCTTGAAAACCGGTGCCGACAATTTGACACTGGCGGACATGAACGAGGAATCGGCCAACATGCTGATGCTTCAAACCCGGCAGTCTTTGGGTACGACCTCACTTTCCTTGGCTTCTCAGGCCGCCCAATCTGTTTTGAGGCTGTTCGGTTAACGTTGGGAATAAAATCGAATAGGGTTAGTTTAAAGACGGCAAGGGGTGGCAACACACTTTGCCGTCTTCCCTTATTGGAGGTAACCCATGATTATTCAACCAATAGAGTCAATAGTATTGCTGGATGACTACCCATTCTATAAGCCGGTGCAAAATATCCCGGCATCCCAACCTGTATCTCCAGGACCACCGGTGAGTAAGAAGGCCAGCGTTGGCAAAGAAAAATTACCTTATAATTTTAGTGAAGCCGCCCAGAGACTCCGAGAAAAGGATCAGCAGATGAGTCAAATTGAGAAAACCCTTTCATCTGTTAAAGAGGAATTGAACACTGTGCGCCGCACCCTACCACCCTTTCCACCCGGCAGTCAGGAGAGGGTGCGCATGTTAAAGGGCTATATCGGGCTCCGAAAATTGATCGAAGAGTTGACAATTCCCCCCGAGGTGGAGTTAAAGATGTTTAAGGATGAGATCCAAATACCTGAACTGGGCGACCAGGCAACGAATAAAGAAGTGGATGCAGCACTCCTAGCTTTGGATAAGATACAGCAGACTATTAAAGAGAAAAAGGCTTCGCTTGAGGTTGGGATAAAAATTTAATCAATTTTGGCCTGAAATTTGCATGAAAAAATCCAAAGATTTTGAATTTTGAATGGCTCGCCACCAGGCCCAAATTGATTGACTGTAAAAATAGTTACTCACCAAGTTTTCCCCAAAAGACGACAGCAGAAATTTATCCAGGAGACGCAGTTCCTTCCTACGAATTCGGCGATGTCTCAGTCAATCCACCAGAACCAGATACCCTTTCGGCCGAAACCTACTATCGGCTGGGTCGCTATTTTGATGATCGAGGAGAGACAGAAGAGGCCCTTCGTTTCTTTTACAAAGCGATAGAATTGGATTCCAGCCTGTCTGCGGCCTATAATGATTTGGGAACGATTTTTCAAAAACGTGGTGAATTTGAAGAGGCTGTAACCCAATATCAAAAGGCCTTGTCCTTTAATTCCAACTTCACTGAAGCCAATTATAATCTTGGAAATGCCTTTAAGGAGTTAGGTCGATGGTCGGAGGCAGTCATCTATTGCCAAAAGACCATAGATCTAGACCCCGATATTCCGGACGCCCATTATATCCAGGGAATCGCTTTTTACGAGCAAGAGCGGCTTGAGGAAGCGATCCTTTGCTGGCAGAAGGCCCTCCAAATCAAGCCGCAGTTTACCCAAATCTATTTTAATTTAGGTATTGCCTATTACAATAAAGGCTGTTTAGAAAAAGCCCTTGAATATTGTCGAAAGGCCGTCGAACTTTACCCGGATATGGCAGATGCCCAGTATAATTTGGGCCTTGTTTGGTATGGAAAAGATTTTCTTGAAGAAGCTGTCCGCTGCTGGCAAAAGACGGTTCAACTTAACCCCGGCCATCGGGACGCCTACAATAATATGGCTGCGGCCTTTCAGGACAAACTTGAACTGGACAAGGCTCAAAGATGCTTTCAAAAAGCGATCCTAAACAACCCTGATTATTCTGAAGCCCATTGGAATAAAGCCTTGTGTCATTTGTTGGCCGGATTTTTCCCGGAAGGTTGGAATGAATACCAATGGCGTTTTCGAATCAAAGACATTTTTTTTAACCGGCATTTTCCCCAACCGCTATGGGACGGAGGAAACCTGAACGGAAAGAGGATATTGCTGTATGCCGAACAAGGGTTTGGGGACACCATTCAATTTATACGCTATGTGCCCTTGGTCGTTAAGCAGGGTGGTCGGGTTTTCGTAGAGTGTCAGGCGGACCTTTTCCCCTTGCTTGAGGCTATGCCAGGAATTGAAAGGCTCATCAAACAAGGTGACCCCTTGCCCGATTTTGATATCCAATGCCCATTATTAAGTCTGCCCTTGGCTTTTAATACTACGTTGGAGGACATCCCAGTCGAATTCCCTTATCTATCTATCAACCTCAATAAGATTCAAAAATGGCGTCAATACCTGGCCGCAGACCAGTCCAAAAAGAAAGTCGGTTTGGTCTGGGCCGGGAGACCGACCCACAAGAAAGATCGGAAGAGATCATTGGCCTTGGAAGCCTTTAAACCCTTGACCGATATCCCCCGGATTACCTTTTACAGTTTACAAAAAGGTGAAGCCGGGCAACAGATAAAAAATAGCTCAAAAGGGATAAAACTCATTGATGTGACTGGAGAGTTGGTTGATTTTACCGAAACAGGGGCCTTGATTGAGAATTTGGATTTGGTTATCAGTGTTGATACTGCAGTAGCCCACCTGACCGGCGCCTTGGGAAGACCGATTTGGACCCTTTTACCTTATTTGCCTGATTGGCGTTGGTTGTTGAACCGGGAGGACAGCCCCTGGTATCCTTCCATGAGGCTTTTCCGGCAACCTTCTCCCGGAGACTGGACTTCTGTCATATTATCCGTTCGTGATTGCCTTTTAAAAATAATAAAATAAAGCGGATGGCCTAAAATTAGCCTTCGATTGCATAAAAATTGCATGAAAAGTAAACAAAATCAAAAAAATGACACCAATACTATGACCAAGACCCGACCACTGCCCTTACCGGACCATTTTTTAATTCAAAAAGATATTCCTGACTCGACTGAATCTGATCTTTCGATATTAGAAGCCAGCCGGCAAAAATCTGGAGCGATTATTGAAGGATTAAAGCGCTTGGCGGAAGAAGGTTCGGCCGTTGACTATTATCAAATGGGCCGTTCTTTTCACGACCGGGATGCATTACAGGAGGCGGTTCATTTTTATCATCAGGCCATAATGCTGGATCCTTCCCTGGCGGCCGCCTACAACGATTTAGGGACGGTTTGTCACAGTCAAGGCAACACACAGGAAGCTATCCAGTGGTATGATAAGGCCGTGTCCACCGATCCTTCATTTTCCGAAGCCTATTACAATCTTGGAAACGCCTACAAAGATCAAAAGAAATGGAAGGAAACCGAAATATACAGTCTGAGGGCTGCAGAGTTGGATCCAGCTTTGGCCGAGGCTTACTCTAATTTAGGAATCGCTATCTATCAACAGGACCGACCGGAGGAAGCGATAACCTGTTGGCAAAAGGTCATCGATCTCAAACCGGATTTTATTTTGGCGCATATAAATTTAGCCACGGCTTTCGGCCGGCTAAAGCGCTTGGAGGAAGCGATTCAATCCTTTCGAAAGGCCCTGGCCCTAAATCCAGATCAAGCCCTTCCCTGGGTGAATCTTGGTAATATCCACAGAGAAAAGGGGGAGATCGAGGAGGCGGTTGTCTGTTATCGAAAGGCTTTGACCATTGACCCGTCCTTTGTCGATGCCTATGTGAATCTAGGCTCTCTGGCCATGGAACAAGGGCATAAAGATGGGGCCATTGTCTGTTACCGACAAGCCCTTCAGCTCAATCCCAAGTCTGCCGAAATCCATTTTAACCTGGCCAACACCTATAACGAAAAAGGAGAAATAGCGAAGGCGATTGGTTTATTTCAAGAGGCCATCGAACTTCGCCCTGATTATCATCAGGCCTATAATAATTTGGCTCTTATCCTACAAGGACAAGGACGGTTTGAAGAATCCATCCATTTATTTAATCAAGCCTTAGCCCTAAACCCGGATCTTCCAGAGGTTCTTAATAATTTGGGTAATGCACTTAAAGACCAGAGAAAAATCGATGAGGCCATTGAACTATTTCGAAAGGCTATCTTGCTCAATCCCGACTACCCGGCAGGTCATTGGAATTTATCCCTTACCCTCTTGATGATCGGGTGTTTTAGTGAAGGGTGGCCGGAATATGAGTGGCGCTGGAAATTGAAAGGTGTGATCAATCGGACAGACATTGACCGTCCGTTATGGGATGGAAGCGACCTTCAAGGAAAACGTATACTGCTGTATGCCGAACAGGGGTTTGGAGATACCATTCAATTTATCCGTTATGTGTCCTTGGTGATTAAACGGGGAGGACGGGTTGTGCTGGAATGTCAGCCGGAATTGGCCTCCTTAATGGCCGGCAGGGAAGGGATTGAGGAAATTATTCGATACGGGGAGCCGTTGCCTGATTTTGATATCCAGTGTCCCCTCTTGAGCCTTCCTTTAATATTTCATACCGATTTCTCGACTATCCCGAACTCCACTCCCTATCTTTCGGTGGCTCCGACAGTAATCCGGAAATGGAAGGATTGTCTCAATTCTAATAAGTCTAAATACCGGGTGGGTCTGGTTTGGGCTGGAAAACCGGGACACAGCAATGATTGCAATCGCTCTTTATCCCTCGAAAAACTAAACCCGTTGGCCCGGATCCCCGGAGTCACTTATTACAGCCTGCAAAAAGGGGAAGCCGCAGCTCAGACTAAGGACCCGCCTCCGGGGATGAACCTAATGGATGTTTCAGGAGAACTGACCGATTTTGCCGAGACGGGGGGCTTAATACAAAATCTGGATTTGATCATTTCGGCCGACACCTCCGTGGCCCATTTGGCCGGCGCTTTAGGAAAACCGGTTTGGACCTTGCTGCCTTTTTCACCCGACTGGCGTTGGCTTCTTGACCGGGATGACACCCCCTGGTATCCGACCATGAGACTTTTCCGGCAACAGATCCAAAGGGATTGGGCCGGTGTAATTCAAAAAGTGGTGGACGAACTGGATGCCGAGTCTTTTATGAAATAGAATATGGAGATTCAGATGAAGGACAAGCAATCTGCAGAACGAAGTTTTGTCATACCGGTGTTGGATTTCTCTCCCCATAGTCCTTATAATATCAACACCCTCTTGGCCGATCTGCAAAATATTCCCGGAGAAGTGATCTGCATCTTTAACAGCCCGGAAGTCTATGAAACCCTGTCATCCCATCCACGTATTGATAAATATTGCCATAACAATTTGAATCCCGGGGTAAGTCGGTCTTGGAATATAGGCCTGAATATGGCTGAAGGCAAAGCCGTTTTTATCTTGAATGCCGATATGCATATCGGACGAACGGCCGTGGAGCAGATGGAAGCCTATCTGTTCCATCTTGATCAAGCGGTGATTGTCGGCCCGCAGGGTGCCTTTGTGGATTTTCTGAAAATGCGGGACCTGAAATATTTTGAAAAGGGCAAAGTCGAACAACCGATTCGCTGCCATGCCATCTCAGGATTCTTTTTTGCCATTCACCTGGAACGGTTTCTGGCCCGGAAGCTGAGCTTTGATATTCAATACAGCCCCTGTTTTTCTGAGGAATGGGATATGGGTTTACAGGTTTTTCAAGCCGGACTGGCCTGCTATGTCGTTCCGGTCACCGACTATGAGCATCATTGGGGAGTTTCCTCCGGCGATGGAAACCAAACAATTAACTACTTCGGACGGGAAATGACCCGCGATCAAATCCTGTTCGCCAACCGGGAAAAATTCATAAAAAAATGGCGTCCCCTTCTGGCTCCAGATGGGGACCCGGTTCAGGTGAACGTTAACCCAAAAGGGCAGGGCACGTTTCAGGATATCCCGTTGGCCGGACTGAAGCGATTTGTGGAATTCATAAATAAAATACAGAATCAGTCCTATGCCGAGGCCTTGAGCTACAACCATTCCCAGGTTACGGAAACCATGCTGCCGCAAGTCTTAAGCAAGTACGCCATATCTAGCAATGGAATTGTTCTTGATGTCGGTTGCGGTCAGGGCCCGGCTTTATCTTGGCTGGCGGAACATGGTTATCGGGCCATCGGGATTACAATCAATGAGGAAGATTTAGAGGTATGCAAAAGAAAAGGCTTTGAGGTTTATGCTATGGATCAATCCTTTTTGGATTTTCCCGATCAAACCTTTGATCTGCTCTGGGTCCGCCATTGCATAGAACATAGCATTTTCCCCTATTTTACTCTGTCCGAGTTCTATCGGGTTTTAAAACCCGGGGCGGTGCTTTATCTGGAAGTGCCTATCCCCGATACGCCGTGTGGTCATGAGACCAATATGAATCATTATAGTGTATTGAATAATGTAATGTGGGTGTCGCTTATCAATCGGACCGGATTTTTGAACATCACCCGGGCGGAAATCACGGTTCCTTTGCCAGTGGGAACGGACACCTACTGGGCTTTCATCGGGCAAAAACCACCCTTAGAAGCGGTTGTTTCCCGATTTTCCGGAAGTCTGCTGAAAGGGGTCTCCGCGCACCCATGAAAATATTATTCTTAACCGCGCCTTTCCCCAATTTTGTTGTGGATCTGCTACTTCATGGGTTTAGAAAAATGTTTGACCAGGAGGTGATTGATTTTCCGCGGAAAGACAGTTTATACAGCGGAGATTTAGTCGGTTTTTCCCCGAAGGGTCAAATCAACCGTCCCTTGTTTTCTTCCGATGAAAATCGTATTGACCGGACCGATATCCCCAGGAAGATAAGAGCAGGGTATTTTCAATATATTATCTGTGACTTGAGAGTATTCTCCCAGATAATTAAGACTTTCTCTGAAATACCCAAGGGTTTTGTCGTGGTGGATGGCGAAGACCATCTTCAAAAAATTCCTCTGGGACCTTATGCGGTTTGTCAAAGGGAAACCGATGGATCCCACTGCAGTATTCCCCTACCCATGGCCTTACCCGTGGAAGTGATGGAGTGGGTCCAGTCCTATGATTCAAATTCTAAAGAGTACTCGGTTGGGTTTTTAGGCAGTGTCCTTGATACCTATTTGGAAAGACGGACTATCGCTGAAGCCATTTCCAAATGGTACGGGGATTGTCTGTTGAATGTCTGCCCGGTTCCCCAGATCGGAAAGGAAGGCCCCAAGGGTTGGCTGCCCAGGGATTTGTATTATTCCCAGCTTCAGAAATGCCGGGTTCTGTTGACGGTGCAAGGGGCCGGGTATGACACCTTTCGTTTCTGGGAAAATGCAGCCTGCAATGCGGTTCATATGTGCCAGAAGATGCCCTTATTCATACCTAACGATTTCGAACACAGAGTTCATCTTTTCAGGTTCACCGATTTGACCGATTTGAAAAAAAATATCGATCAGGTGTTGGAAGAAAAATTCGACAGCCGGGGAATGATTCAGGAAAACAGGACCCACCTATTAAAACACCACACCACCCAGGCCCGGGCCATGTATTTACTGGACAGGCTGAAAGCAATCTTATGAAACCTTATTATTCCCCGTTGAATGTCGCCCATCAGGATAAATACGATGATAAACCAAGAATGGACATCATTGATCTGGTCCCTGGGTCCTGTGAACGTGTTTTGGAAATCGGATGCGGAACGGGGGCGACCGGGGCCTTTTTAAAAGCGAGAAATCCCGATCTTTATTATGTGGGAATGGAAATTGACGAAGATGCCGCTATGATAGCCAAAACAAGATTGGACGAAGCCATCGCGATCGATATTGAAAAGATCCATCCCGATCAATTCAAATTAGAAAAGGATTATTTTGATTTATTGATTGTCGCCGATGTATTGGAGCACCTTTACGATCCCTGGCGGATTATGGATTTTCTCCGGTCTTTCATTAAAAGCCAAGGAAAGGTGCTTCTAAGTTTTCCCAATACCCAAAATATCAATCTGATTGCCAATCTGGTCCAGGGGCACTGGACGTATGAAAAATATGGGTTGTTGGATGCCACCCATATCCGATTTTTCACCTGGAATGAAATAGAAAAACTTCTGCAAGGAACGGGATACCGGATTCTCCGGTCAGTCAGCCAGTTGCAATCCGGTTTGGATGGTCATCCCTATCCCTTGGAAATTTCCATCAACAATTTGGTTTTAAAAAACGTCAGCCGGGAAGAGGCTCAAAAGTTATTTACTTTTCAATACCTGGTGTTGGCAGAAAAAGCGATTCAATAAAGGATGTAAAATGATTTACACCGTTTTACCATTAGGCAGTTTTCACGGATGGGGCATCTGCGGGAAATATATCATCAAGGAGCTGTCCCAGTGGGATAAGGTTTGTCTGGTGACCGAAGAAGTGAAAAGGGAATCCTTTGAGAATGAATTGGATTTCCGATTTTTTAGGGAACTGATGATGCCCAAAGAGGAATTTGATCTGGTCATGAAACCGAATAACACCTCTTTCCCGTATCCGGTTATTCAAGCCATGAATAACCATAATTATTTGCCTAATCTACCCCAATTGAGGGGAAGTAAAAATATTGGATATACTTTTTTTGAGGACAATATCATCTCCAAGCAGAACATTGAAAATGCCGCCCGGTATTATGATGTGGTAGTCGCCGGATCTTCCTGGTGTGAAGAGATGTTACGTTTTTATGGACTTTCCAACGTCACAACCATCATCCAGGGTATTGACCCCATGGTTTTTAATCCCAATCAAAAAGAGAAAGAGTATTTTAAAGATAAGTTTGTTCTGTTTTCCGGCGGTAAATTCGAACTCCGAAAAGGTCATGATATTGTCATCAAGGCCTATAAGGTATTGCAGGATCGACATCCCGATGTTTTGCTCATCACCGGTTGGTTCAACCAATGGCCGCAAAGCATAAATACCATGGCCGGTTCCCCTTATCTGAACTTTCAAATGATCTCAGACAATTTTTTTGATTTGATTACTCGAGTACTTGTAGATAACGGAATTGATTTAAGCCGGGTGATCAATTTGCCGGCTTATCCCAATCTGATGATGCCGAGCATTTATAAAAACACCGACCTCGGTTTTTTCCCCAATCGCTGTGAAGGAGGGACCAATCTGGTTTTGATGGAATATATGGCCTGTGGGAAACCGGTTCTGGGATCATTCAATAGCGGCCATAAGGATATTTTGACGGGTAACAACGCTGTACGGATCAATGAAATGGGTGTGTTGAAAGTCTCGGTTAATGGAAACGAGACGGCTGTGTGGGATGAACCTTTTCTTGATGAAACCATTGAAAAATTAGATTGGGCTTATCAACACCGGGATGAAATAGGGGAATTAGGACGGCAAGCCGGAAAAGACCTAGCGACTAAGACCTGGGAACAGACCGGCAAACAATTTTATGAACTAGTAAAATGAACAGGCTTTTAGAATAGTTAGGTAAAGGAATCCAATGATGGAAAACGAGATACGGACCAGGGGCCATTCTGAGCAGAGTTTGTCGGTCGATTCATTAAGGTTTTACGAGAACTATTGGCAGGAGGCTCAGGACATCTCGGCTGCTACCAATTCAAAGAATAAGGCGGTCTTGAAACATTTTTTCCCAGGAAAAATAAATAATAAAAAAATACTTGAAATCGGGGTTGGCGGGGAAGGGGGAATGATCCTGTCCTTGAAAAATGAAAATACCGTTTACGGAATCGATGCTTCTTCTTCCGCCCAAAGGAACTGTGAACGTCTTAGTCTTAAAATTGATATTGTCAATGTGGATACGCAAGGGGTCCCTTTCGAGGATAACACTTTTGATATTGTGTTTGCCTTTGAAGTGTTTGAACATTTTGCCAATCCGCAATTCGTTGCTGAAGAAATTAAGAGGGTAATGAAGCAGAAAGGCGTTTTACTGTTAAGCACCCCGAATCCCTTCATCCATCATTGGCCGAGGTTGTTCTATCCCGGGTTGTTTGAAGAGCAGGCCTTCAGGGAATTTCTCATGATCAATGAATTTAAAATTACCTCTAGAGATACTCTGGGGGTGAATATGTATCACCCTATCTTGAAAGACCCCCGCGCCAAGGCCTTTATGTGGTTTTGGCATTGCATGAAAATCGATAGAGACCCCGCTCTGTTTTTTACTTACGGGTTATATTTTTGGGAACAAAGCAATCGGGACGGCATTAAAACCAGACCCATCGAATCGATCGAGATGTTTAGAAAGAGCCTGGAATGCGGTGGCCAAGACAATATTAAGGCCAGATTTTTCCTCGCTTTGTCTCTGCTTTACCGGTATGTTTACAAAGAAACCGAAGAGTTCATGAAACATGCCGAATGGTTTTTGGATAATGCCCAATGTGATCAATATCCACTTAATATGAAATGCATTTTTGCCGTGTTGCTGCTAAATTATGAAACAAAAAAGTTTGGGTTTGAGATCGTAGATAGCGCATCCTGTACCTCCATACTGCAGGGTCTTCAAAGTTTTCCGGGTTCCGAGACCGGCATTACTCTCTTTAATAACTTGAAAAATGGGCCTCCCGACTACCGGAGCATTATACGTTTTCTGGAATAATGCAAAATCATGAGCAAATACAAACGGCCTTAGCCTATTACCAATCCGGGGCTTTCCAGAAAAGCCTAATCCTCTGCCAAGAGATCCTACAGAAAAACCCCAATAATATTGAAGCCCTTAATCTCTCGGGACTATCCAGGCAAGGACGGCAGGAATACGATCTTTCCATCTCCTGCTTTGAAAAGATTGTTCTACTTTCTCCCGATAAGGCCTTGGGTTATTTTAACCTGGCCAATTCCTATCATGCCTTAAAAAAATTAAATGAGGCTGATTTGAATTATCAAATGGCCGCGGGCCGGGATTCAAAAGATGATCGCATCTATAACAATTGGGGAATAGTCTTGAGGGATAAGGGAGCTTTGGATCAAGCGGTTACCCGTTTTCAGAAAGCGATACAACTCAATCCTGATAATGCCAACGCCTATCATAATCTTGGAAATGTCCTGGCCGACCTGGGAAGGTTAGAGGGGGCGATTCGTTGTTTTCAAAAAGCCGTTCAAATCAATCCTTCCAATGCCGTCCATTATAAATGCTTGGGAAATGCTTTGCGAGAAAAAGGAGAACTTGATGAGAGTCTTGAACTATTACAGCAGGCTCTTGACCGATTCCCTGATGATCCTGAAACCTTTTATAGCCTAGGGGCGGTATTAAAAACCAAGGGACGATTAGATGAGGCCGTGGTCTGTTATGAAAAAGCGATAAGACTCAACCCGGGACTTCCCCAAACCTATTATAATCTGGGAAATCTTTTTAAAGCGAAAAGGCTATTTGAAGCGGCGAAAGAGCAGTTTCAAAAAGCACTTCAATTGGATCCAAGATTCGCTGAAGCTTACAATAATTTGGGGGCCACCCTCAAAGAAACAGGAGCTATAAATGATGCCCTGGTAATGTATCGAAAGGCCCTGGAAATAAATCCCAATTTTCCCGAGGCCAGGTGGAATATGGGTTTGACCTTTTTACTTTCAGGCAAATTGATTGAAGGCTGGGAAGGGTATGAATACCGCTGGGAGAAACCCGATTATATAAAATATAAAAGACAATTCTTGAAACCAATGTGGCAGGGAGAAAAGCTCTCAGGAAAAAGAATACTTCTTCATGCCGAACAAGGATACGGTGATACCCTTCAAGTTATTCGCTATGTCCCTTTATTGGTTTCAGAAAACGTCGAGGTTTTTGTCGAATGTCCTCGTGACTTAAAAAGCTTAATCAGCCGTTCCAACGGAATAAGCCGAGTTATTGCCCGCGGTGAACCGCTTCCAGAATTCGATATCCATTGTCCATTGATGACCTTGCCTAAAATCTTTGGTACCACGCTTGAGAGTATCCCCCAAACCATTCCTTATCTCAGCGTTGATAAGGATTTGGTAAGGGCTTGGCAGTTACGCCTAAACTCTGAGGCAAAGAAATGGAAAGTGGGTTTGGTCTGGGCTGGAAATCCGGAACATCTCAATGATCGTAATCGTTCCTGCTCTCTTGAAATTCTGTCCCCTCTGCTCCAGATCAAAAATGTGCAATTTTTCAGTCTGCAAAAAGGACGGGGGTCCGAAAAAGATGACCGGTCCTCCAGGGACCTGGGCCTGTTTGATTTAACTGCCTATATCCGGGACTTCTCAGATACCGCAGCCTTGATAAAAAATTTAGATTTAGTGGTTTCCGTGGATACAGCGGTGGCCCATTTAGCCGGGGCAATTGGAAAAAGGGTTTGGACCTTATTGCCCTATAACCCCGATTGGCGTTGGTTACTGGAGCGGAAAGATAGCCCTTGGTACCCGACCATGTGTTTGTATCGGCAGTCAACTCCCGGAGATTGGATGGGCGTTATTCAAAGGGTAAAGGAGGATCTTTCGGTTTTAGTTGCTGATTGAAAATAATCGCATCATTCATTATTTGGTTTTAAACAAAGACTCTCTGATCTTCAACAACGAGATTTTTTTCAATTATTTTGAGACGATTATTGGCCTCAAGCTAATGAATCAAGAAACTCCTGAGCGGTTAGATTCCAGGGTTCAATATTGAGGATTCGTTCATAAAAAACGCGTGCATCCTCAAATCTTTCCAACTGAAGACAAATATAGCCAATGGCAAATAGGGTTTCCAGATCTGATGGATTCTTTTTGAGAACCTCGAGATATATAGTTAAGGCCTTTTCAATTTGACCCATTTCAACTAAATATAAATCGGCCAGGTTTTTTCGAAAGTTAAGGTTGTTCGGCTCTAATTGGACTGCTTTCTGATAATAATCAAGGCTTTTTACTGTATCCCCCTGCTGGAAATGAAGCACACCCAGGTTATTATAGGCCAAGGCATCGTCCGGGAAGCGCGAGACCAAATCATTCAGTAGTTCCTTGGCTTCATCCTGTTTGTTGGATTTCAGATAGGCCTGCACCTTTTGATATATAGATTCCGAGGATTCCTGAGCAACCGTCAGTTGGTTTGTTTCCGGTATAGAAATTGATTCCAAAGTCTTCCAAGCTGTTTCATTCCAAGGTTCAATATCAAGAACCTTATTTAAAAAAACAGCGGCATCATCTAATTTGTCGAGGGATAAACATATTTGTCCAATAGTTAGTAAGGTTTCTATATCTTGGGGGTTTTCCGCTAATATCCGGGTATAGATTGACAAGGATTTTTCAATATCGCCGATTTCCACCAGATAATAATCAGCGATATTTTTTTGGAAGGTCACATTGTCAGGATTAAGTGAATTGGCTTTCTCATAATGGAGAAAGGCCTTTCCCTTGTCTCCCATTTCGTAATAGAGGACCCCTAAATCATTATGGGCTTGGGCAAAGTCGGGATATTTTTCTGCCAACTCTGACATGGCTGTAATAGCCAAATCTTGTTGGCCGTTATGAATTAACGGTTGGATATTCTGATAAGCATCTTGAATTTCGTTATTTTCTAATTTTGCCGTATCTAATTGAGACATATGGCCTCCAATTGAATTCAAATTTTTCTATTTTATTTCATGCATTTTCCATGCCGATATTTAAAATTAGTTAGATATGACGAAGAAAACGGAAAAAATGCGTTGGGAGTCAAGCAGAAATAATATTTTATAACTAATATAAATCATTTGGAAATTAATTTATTAAAAGGAAGATAAGGCAAACCCGTCGTATTCATCCCCTGAAGAGTCGATCATATGACCGCTGACATCGGTTCCTTTAAATTTGAATACCCAATGTGACGGATCTATGACGCTATCCCCGGTAGAATTCTGGGAGATATTGAAAAAAATCGTGGCCTGATAGGTCTTGGGATCATAGGCCACATTCAATGGAATAGGAGATATCATGGCCTCTTTTTCGGGGTGAATGGTGACTCCATTATTATAATACCCAGCTTGGCCACCAGAGGCCTTAAAAATAAACCAGTTAAGGGGATTTTGGATGGAACTGATATCCATGGCCTGGTTGAATTGAAAAGTCAACCAGAACGTTTTTGACTGGTTTGGCGTTATCAGAGAGGCATCAAGGACAGAGACTGAGGTGCCAGGCCCAAGAACACACGGAAAAGTGCTGTCAAGGGCCTTGATGCCAGACATCTTGGGGGTAAAAAGGGTCAGTTCCAGGTCCTGGGCCAGCCCATTGGCCTGATCGGTATTCATGTTACTGAGGATCTTTACTTGTTCCTCAGCTTTGGCCTTGTCCCCCAGTCCGATATAGGCGTAACCGAGTTCCAAATGGGCATAGGCGAAGTCTTTCTTTAAGGATATGGCTTCTTCAAGTTGGTCCACCGCCTCTTTATATTTTCCCTGTTTATTATAAACTTGTCCCAATCCATAATAACCATTACCGTCTTTTGGGGCCAGTTTGATTACCTCCTTGAATTGCTCTTCTGCTGTATCATAACGGTTGGTGGTCAAATAAATAAGTCCAAGGGAATTATGGGGGTAAGCTGAGGCAGGGGATACCTGGGCTAATTTTTTGAATTGATTTTCTGCCTCGTCGTATTGTTTGGCCTCGCTGTAGGCATTCCCTAAATCGGTGATTAGCTTTTCTGAAGAGGAGTTCGCTCGTACGCCTTGTTTAAAGGCTTTAATCGCTTCGTCAGTATTCCCGTTCGTTTGATAGGCTTTCCCGAGGTACTCATAGGCCTCGGGTAAATTCGGATTAAAAGCAGCGGCCCGTTTAAATTCACTGATTGCCCGGTCGTATTTCTTTTCCTGCAAAAGAGATAACCCGTTGGCCAAAGCATAACTAGCAACCTGCTCGCGTTGGGCTTGCTGGTTGGAAAGTATGGAAGCCAGATTATCAGCCGAGGCATTTAATTGAGATATATCCATGAGTTCTATAAATGAAAATCAGAATCTGTCTTTAAGGCTTTCTGTTTTATATTCGGACGTTTTACGAAAAACTTTAATAGAAATAATAAATAAAATCGGATACTATTCCTGAAATTCGATTGAAAAAGATCCCTCTCTTTATCCTGGAAAGGGTGTGTTAGGAAGGACAATCGTGGTAAGAAAATTTTTCCTGTTAATTGTCGCAGCAATTTTGGGTTATGTGGGTTTTTATTTTATTTTCCCTGATATCGCCAAATTGAAAAAGGAAAACCCCAAGAAAACCTCTTTCATGGAATTTCGGGAAAAAGAAGGACGGGAAAAAGGCAGGCCCCTGCAAATCAAGACCCATTGGGTCCCTTTGTCCCGAATTTCCCCTTATCTGATCAAGGCGGTGATCATTGCCGAAGATGACAAATTCTGGTCCCATGAAGGGTTTGATTTCGAGGCCATTCAAAAGGCCATGGAAAAGGACATTAAAACTCGAAAATTTAAAGTGGGGGGAAGCACCATCAGCCAGCAACTGGCTAAGAATCTCTATTTGACCCCTTCCAAGAGCCTACTACGTAAGGGCAAAGAATCCATAATAACCTGGAGGATCGAGAAGACCCTGAGCAAAAAAAGGATCATTGAAATCTATTTGAATGTTGTCGAATGGGGGGAAGGAATATTCGGGATTGAGGCCGCTGCTCGTCATTATTTTGGAAAACCAGCAGCGACCTTGGGTCCGGAAGAAGCGGCCCGACTGGCCGTGATCCTTCCCAATCCGAGAAAGTTGAGTCCCATCGGAAATTCCCGCTACGTGGCCAAGCGAGCTGGGATGATCCAAAACATCATGGTTAAGAGGGGGATAATTATTCCGGCTTTTGAAGAAGTGATGGCTCCCGGAATCAGGGATTGAAAAAAGGAACGCTAGTGAAATTCTTCAAGAGGATAAAGAAGAACAGGCCTACTCCCCTTCCACTTCTGAATCCTCTAAAAGGTGGGGGGATGATGATGGGTTGGATTCCAAAAATTAAAATAAATCCCTTCAATTGAAATATGGAATTTTAGATTTTGGAAAATTTGAAGGAAAACAGAATGAACATAATGTATATCTTATTGAAATAATTGTATTTAAATTGTCGGCACGAGAAATGCCCTGAAAATCGTAGCATAAGAAAATGGCACTTAAAAGCCTATAGAAATTTTTTGTAGGAGATTGTGAGGGAAGAAGATGAAATCACATGAAAAAGTTGATCATTTGGACTATGTCTTTAGTATTTTGCTTTGACCGTTTCTTTGGCCTTTGCTGCTGAACCAATGAAAAAGGAAGAAAAGAAACCTGAGGCCAAACCTGCAATGACTGCTCCGGCAGAACCAGCTAAGGCTGAAGAGAAGGCCCCGGCTGAAAAGAAGGTCATGAAGAAGAAGGTCAAGAAGGTCAAGAGAGTGAAGAAAAAAGAAAAGAAGAAAAGAAATAATTTCTCTTTTATTTAAAACAAAAAGGTGGAACGGGATACTCTGATTCCACCTTTTTGTTTTCAACCCAATGCTTCCCGCCCGTCTCTCATAATATCCCTTGAAAACCAAAACGAACCTGTGCTAAGACAGGAGTCATTCAGCCAAGAAAAATTTTCATATCGAAAAAAATCAGGAAAAAATTTCTTGCTTGATTAGGGCAATCTGAAAATTTAAATTGGTTTCGACGAACGATGAACACCGAACAATATTTCCAAATATTAGACGCTGAGAGGTAGGGATGGGAATGAAATTCAGGGAATTGACACCGGAAGAACTTCGGCGGACTTGCGATCCCGACAGCTTGGACTTTGAGACAACCGAGGAGTTGGCCGTTGGCCCGGATAAGGTAATTTCCCAGGACCGGGCTGTGCGGGCCATCCTGTTTGGCGTGGGGATGGACAGTTTGGATTATAATATCTATGTGGCCGGGCCGCCCAAAGCCGGGATGACTTATATCACCAGGACTTTGATCGAAGACATAGCCAGGGACAAGAATTCTCCTCCTGACTGGTGTTATATCCATAACTTTAAAGAACCGGATCGTCCGAAGACTTTATCCTTGCCCAGCGGCAAAGGAAAAGAATTAAAAAAGGATATTGAAGAACTGATCAGCGATTTACAACGCGATATTCCCGAGGTTTTTGAAAGTGAAGAATACGCCCAGAGGAAAGAGGAGTTTTTAAAAAAATTCAATTCAGAACGGGAGGCTATACTCAAGGCCCTGGAGGAAAAGGCCTTGGCCGAAGGATTCGTTTTAAATATCAGTCAGGTGGGGATGGTCATTATGCCGGCCAAAGACGGCCAACCCATGGATGAAGAGACCCTGAAATCCCTGAACGAGGAGGATAAAAAATTACTTAGGGAAAAAAGTGAAGGCCTCCAGGGGGAAATGAACCAGGTGGTTCGGACTATCAGGAACAATGAAAAGGACCTGAGAAAGAAAATAAAGGACCTGGATAAGAGAATCGCCCTGTATGCGGTGGGACATCTGATAGAAGAATTACAGGAAAAATATAAAGATTTCTCCCAGGTCCTAAGATATTTGAAGGATATCAAAGATGACATCATCAAAAATATTGACGAGTTCAAGGCCAAACCACCGGCGGCCGGTTCGTTCCCCATGCCTTCCCTGGAACCTTCCCTGATCCGATATCAGGTCAATGTTTTGATCGATAACACCGAAACCAAAGGGGCCCCGGTGGTTTTCGAAACCAATCCGACTTATCCCAACCTTTTCGGAACCATTGAAAAACAAGCCCAATTCGGGGCCTTATTCACCGATTTCAGTATGATCCGGCCGGGCTCTTTACATCGGGCTAACGGGGGATTTCTGATTATTAAGGTTCTTGATCTCCTGCGCTGGTATTTTTCCTGGGAAGGTTTGAAGCGATCGCTAAAAACCGGGCAGATCCAGGTTGAAGATTTAGGGGAACAACTGAGTTTGATCAGCACCAAGTCCTTGAAGCCGGAACCCATTCCTTTGAAAATCAAGATTCTGTTAATCGGGGAACCCTATATCTATCATCTTCTCTATGGCATGGACCAGGATTTTTCCAAGATGTTCAAGGTGAAGGCCGAATTGGACGATCAGATGGACCGGCAGGAGGCCCCCTTGAAGGATTATATCCATTATATGGCCCGTTGCTGCCGGGAGCGAAAACTTCTGCCCCTGCATAAAAGCGGGGCGGCCCGGTTGATTGAATACAGCTCGGAACTTACCGGAAGAAATTTCAAACTCTCCCTGCAATTGGCCGAAATTAACGATCTGATCCAAGAGGCCCATTACTGGGCAATACAGGGACAAAGTCTTTTGATCAAGGCCGAGCATGTGGAAAAGGCCGTCGAAGAAAAAATTTTTCGCTCTAATTTATATGAAGAAAAAATCCAGGAGATGATTGCTCTAGGGAATTACAAGATAGAAACCGAAGGATACCGGATGGGCCAGGTCAATGGGCTTTCCGTTTATCCCCTGGGCGATTATCAATTCGGCCGGCCTTCGCGGATAACCGCCAATTGTTCTCTGGGGAAAGACGGAGTGGTGGATATCGACCGGGAATCCAAGCTGAGTGGAAATATCCATACCAAAGGGGTGATGATTTTAAGCGGCTACTTGAGAGGGAAATATGCCTCTGATAAACCCTTAAGCCTTTCGGCCAGTATTGCCTTCGAACAAAGTTACGGGATGGTGGACGGGGACAGCGCCTCCGGGGCCGAACTGCTGGCCCTGCTGTCCGTTTTGGCCGATACCCCTATTTTTCAGGGGATTGCCATAACCGGTTCAGTCAGCCAAAAAGGAGAGATCCAACCCATCGGCGGGGTCAATGAAAAGATTGAAGGATTTTTTGAAGTCTGTCGGGAAAAAGGGCTGACCGGAAAACAAGGGGTCATCATCCCGGAATCCAATGTCAAAGACCTGATGCTGAAAACCAAAGTGGTGGAAGCGGTCCGGGAAGGCCGGTTTCATATCTACCCCATCACCGACATTGAACAGGGCCTGGAAATATTAACCGGGAAAAAGGCCGGAAAGAAGAAAAAGGACGGCACCTATCCTAAAAATACCCTGAACTGCAGGATTGAAGGCCAGCTCAATAAATTAAACGAAATTTCAAAAGAAGCAGGCGGTAAAGAAAAAGGGAACGAACCGAGACTTTGAGGGCTTCCCTTTGAACCCTCTATAGTATGTTGGGAGTAAGCACAGTGACGGTCTATAAGTGGGAGAATAACCGGAATCCCCCTTCCCTCCGTCAAAGGAGTACGTTTATTCGTAAGTTCCTGGTCTTGAAGGGAGAAAGTGGAGGCGAATTTTGGTTTGAAAGTCAGGAAAGATATCTGGTTACCGACTTGGTATTAGTCCCTGCGGGAGAAAGGAGTCGGAGTTGTCAACGATGCATTCGATTTCCGGCAGCTCATCCGATATTCAATCATCACCATCCTGCCTACAGATAATGAAGAGCGTTAGAAATCTCTTTTATCCCCGGTGGGTTATAGGCCAGGAAAGCCACTTGATCCCTGGACGAAGACCCAAGTAATAGAGGCTTTTGGTTAAGACTCTCGCCTTTGGTGCGGTTCTCCGAAATTGAGGGATCGTTCAAAACAGCGCTTATTTCAAGAACAGTCTTGATTTCCTTATTGAGCAACACTTTCTCAAAATGAATGAAATTCTAAAAGAGGCGGGAGGAAAAGGAAGGCAGGGAGCAAAGTCAAACGGCTGGTCAATTACGGCCAGTCGTTTGACTTAACGGAGGAGAAAAAGGATCTTATGAATTATGAATC
Source organism: uncultured delta proteobacterium (assembly GCA_963790475.1). Lineage (GTDB taxonomy): Bacteria > Desulfobacterota > RBG-13-43-22 > RBG-13-43-22 > RBG-13-43-22 > RBG-13-43-22. The sequence continues at coordinate 725,730 of CAWBOS010000010.1, forward strand.
GCTTTCACGAACGAGAGTCCATATACCTCTGTAGAGAAACTGCACTTGGGGAGTTCCTGGAGGCATATTGTAAATATCCATGTTATAAGTCCAGGTACGATTCGGGGGCTTATAATAGGAGTTAGAGTCGTTGTACTGTCTGTACCATCCAGTAGCCAGCCGGCTTTGCCACAGGCAGACTACAGATCCGGCGTAGATGAAATCATTGCCGTTCCAACTTTCCAGAAACCTGATTAAGTTGTGCACACCCCCGCTGTAATGGCTGGGAGATTCGCCGGTGGGTACATCGCCGGTCATAATAGCCGTATTGACGGTTGTATCGGAGGCCGGCCGCGCCGAAGGTTTTGTAGGATCAACTAGCGAGGAGGCATCATAAGCGGATGTCCAGTTATCGGAAAGAATGGTCACCGAATCGGCAGCAACGGCAGCGGCGATCGGGGGAGAGGTACTGTTATAATTTCCTCTTATATACAAGGGATTTTCTGTGGCTACCGTAAAACCGGTTGTACCGTTCGAGGGAAGGGTGGCCCCATTAGTCAATCTTACGGCAGTGAGGGGGTCGGTTGTCTTAGGGGCTGAAATATAAAGAATGCCGGGTTGCCCTCCACTCAACGGATGATATAAGGCATTATTAACGGCGCAGGCCGTATTGGCCAGGTTGCCGATATCCAACTCAATGATATTCACATACACACCGTCCGCATCATCTATGTTTCCCGTACCCCGGCCGTCCCTCATCTTATTGGCGGTATAGGGTACATTTACGATATTAGTCGCACATCCGCTGGTTGGAAGTAAGGTGGTCCCGCCATTGGCGTACCATCCATTGGCAGCATTTCCCTCCCCTAAAAACTTATATATGACCGCAGCGTTGAAGTAAAAACTCTGGGTATCTGATGTGTTCCCATCTTTGATCAGAAGCCAGGGATTGCCGGGGTCAGCGAGAGGAGGCGTTATCGGCTGAAGAGGGGGGGTAGTGTTATTCAGGTCCAGAACTCTTCCATTCCAATCTGCCAGAGATTTGGCTTTCCAGTTGGAGTCTTCAGTATCATAGGTCATGTTTTTTTTCTGACCTTTTCCATTATCAATCTTAATGGGTCCGTGATTGGGTTGATGGCCGGCCGGGTCTCCCGGGGCCCGATGGTTATGAAGTCCCCCGGCAGAGGTTACGGGGTCATTCAAGGTCAGATCTGCCGGGTCCATGAAGATTTTTGAGTTGGAATGAACACGCCCGTTGACGGTCATAGCTGTGGCGGAATTAATCTCCAGGTTCCCCTGGTAGAATATGGCAAACTGAAAGATCGGGATAAGTTGATCGTCAATCACACCCTTTGTGGTTGCCGTTGCCGGTCCATAGATTGAGTCGGCCTTGGATGTCAGGTTATAACTCCGGATGTTACCGTTAAGACCGGCAAAAGGTCCTTTGGTAACCAGCTTGTTTTCCATCGGACCTGCCGGGACTGCCGAAAGAGCTACGTTAAACTCCGGGAGAACCAGATTTTGGAGAATTATAGTGTCCGGTTGACTGGATTGGTTGGCCAGCATATAATAGATCTGAGTCATGGCTGAGTCATAACCGGCTTCGGCGGCCTGGAAGGCATCCTTGATAGCCTTGTGAGCAACAGTCGTTTTGGATTCTAAAAGGGATAGTTGCAGAGAAGCTAATCCAATCAGGGAAAGGATTACCAGGATGATTAGGGAAATGATAAGAACGCTTCCCCGGTTACCAGAAATCTTTGACTGATCTTTTAAGCGGTTACCGGATCCTTTCATCTCTTTATCTCCTTAACTCGGCTAAATGCTTTTTCATCCGGGAAAGTATTTCCAGGATGAGAGTTATTGTCGACTGTCTTTTACCCCTCAGTAAAAATCATAAAATATAATGGTTAAGCTGACCACTTAAGGCTAATCGCTGATTGTCCCATCCGGAGATCGGTATTTTCGGATGGAGACTACCGGGTAATTAATTAAATAAATTTCTAACCATAACTGTACTGGAAAGCAATCGTCTCCTGTATTGATCCGTCGTGCCCGCATCTCGGTCCTCTATATTCGGCCTTTTTCCTGAGAATTGGGGGTCTATGTCTTTTGCCCGGGCAAGAATATTCACCCGGACATCTCTGATATTTGCATTATTGAAGGTCGTAGGTAAATTATTACCGGGAACACAATACCAAACTCCCGAAGGGGTGGTGTTATCTCGATAAGCCAGCTGCAGGTCTTCAATATCCGTAGCAATGTTTTGAAAAGTCCCGTCCCCTTGTTCCAGTTGCAGGACCGGATGTCTGGGGTCTGAAGTGTTGTCGATTCTGTAAGTCAACAGTTTGACCCGAGTAACCTGGGACCCTTTGGGAAACCCTGCGGTTGGGTAAAGATTGATGGAATTGGGAGGATTGACAGTGGCCCCTGCCGCGTGCAGAAGGTCTGCACCGTTGATGCTGGTTACCTGAAGGAGCGCGGCACTGGATCCGACAGAAATCATAATAATATCACCGTACCGAAATTTTCCTATATCAGCTGGTTGAATAGATATCGGTATAGAGTCATTGGAATTGGCCAAGGCAGCAGTGGTGGTAGTTGAAAGCGAAGGCTGGTTATCTGCATATAATATCCTTATCTGGTCGGATAGTGTGGCGCTGTTGGCAGGTGTTATGGCAAAAATGTTCTCTTGGTCCCCTTTTGCTTTGTTGTAGAAACTGACGCCGACTTGGGGTATTTGAAACCCAGCCATCCGAAGGTCCATTACTAGGCTGTCCAGGGAGATTTTGGCATTCCGCTGCATTTCAGTTACCAGATTCTGGTTGGCATACGACTTGTTTTGGACAATGAACATACCTATAATTGCCGTGGTAACCAGCCCGCCTAGTAATAAAGCAACTAGGATTTCTACCAGGGTAAAACCATTTTTTCGGTTCAGTTTCATTTTTGCACCTGTTACTAAGAAACATCATATTTAAAATTAGAAATATTCGTCTGTAGCTTGTATGACTTGCCGCTCGGGCAGGTCACCGTCACAATCACCTGTCTGGTCATGGAATTAAGAGGGGTTATGGTCCAGCTCCTCGTGTAGGGCCCTTTACTATCACTCCCGTTAGCCAGATCGGCGAAATGGTCCAAGGCGTTCCGTTTTATATCTTCTAATCTATCCTGGGCCAGGTTTAGAGCTTCCGTTTTCTGACTGATATTAGCATTATTTTTAATAGCCATAATCTGCATCATCGATATGGCCAGAAGACCGATTAAAACAATTAACATGGCCATAATGACTTCGACCAGGGTAAACCCTTTATTATTCCTGATGAGGTTTCCTGTGTTCATAATATAATTGATCAACTTCCCTCCTTTATTTTACCCGCTTGAGGTTGTGATGCTGATCCCCCCTCCTTCGGATACATTAACCGTACTGATTTTCCCCTTTGAATTTTTCAGGGTAACCGATCCGGAACCGTAAGACGAACCGATCCTAATGGAAAGCCCACGGGAATTAAATCCGCATTTTGTAGCGCCTCCCGTATTATTAAAAATCGCGTTGTTAATAGTGACTGAAGGGTAATCCTCCATGTTCATTCTATAAACGGTTTCTTCATTCGCTTCTTTCTGCCAGTTCTTTGCTGTTCCGCTCCCGTTGGCACCATCATCGACAAAGGCCACTATGCTCTGGGGAGAACTCATAATGACTTCTACAACACAATTGGCATTGCGGCTAATGGCTGTTGTTCTGGCCAATTGAATGGTTGCCGCCAGTTCATTGGCCGCATTTCTAATCCGATAATTACTCAACATAGTGGACATAGTGGGAGCGGCGATTAGAGAAATGATCCCAATGAGGGCAATAACAATTATCAGCTCAAGGAGGGAATAACCCCTTGAGTCGGGGTTGTTAAAGATTTGTGGCTTTCTTCGGAAGGGAAAATTTCCTGCAGGATTTTTGGAAGAATAAAACTTCTGATTTTTAAATAGAGTTTTCATAACTGGGAAAACAGCCACCCTTCCGGTCATTTCGGGTCTGTTTCTTTGCGTCCCAGCCTTTCGTCTGGTTTGCCTTTTTCAGTTTTGAAAATTAAGCAATTTATTTTAAAAAAAAATAACTTACTTCAATTTATTGAGTTCAATAAACCTATTGATAGATTTGCTTCCATGAAGTCTTAACAAAAGGAAGCTTTTGCAGGGCGTTATTTTCTGAAGACAAAACCTTATCTATGTCGGAAGTTCCACCACCGGAAGTATCCCAGGTAGGAATTCCCCACTTATTGTCGGCTGTGGTGTTGATATTTCCATCATCGCCGGCAATATTGGCAACATATACCCCTCCGGTAATATTCCCGTTTCCGGCCCCAGACCTGGTTAAGCTGCCCTTTCCGATGACGAGAATGATACCATCATAATCAATGTTTCCATTAAAGACCAGGTTTCCCGTGACTAAGAGTATTCCAGCTCCGGTTGTTCCTCCTGGGACGGTGTAGTTTCCGTCAATTACTACCACTTTTGGATCGGAAACTGTCCCCAACGTGAATCCTGGATTTGAAGGGGAACTGAAATCAGCCATCCACTTTAAATTCTGATAAAAGGTTTGCAGTTTGGATAGGTCACCCCAGAGGCCATCAAAAGTCATGTTTACCACAGAAGGCGTTTTGGGAGTTGTTGTTCCGTCATATCCCAAGCCTTGATAATTATCTAGTCGACCTGATGGGATTCCAGCAATGGCCGAAGTTCGAGAGGTAGTTGAATTGACGGCTATGGCTGGATAGTCATACCCATTGGCTTCTGAGGCATTGCTGTTGCCAGCATGAAAAATAACGTCAGGCCCCGGCATAGTAATGGCGCCAGGAAGATTAGGGATGTTCCTTATAACTATTGTCTGAATAACAACCCGGGAATTATCTGGACCGTAACCAAAAGAAGTCAAGGTTACCTGGGAATTAGTGTCTGTGAGAGAAGTCACTCCGCCGGAGGGTTCGTTGTCATTGGTTAAATATACCATGTAGCGTCCATTCCCCATAGTAGTATTGATAAAGGGGGAATCATCATTATCGGTACCTGAAAAATTGGCCACATTGGTGCTATCCGTAAGAACCCCGTTCTCCCCCCTCACCGAAAAAAGCTCTGCAGAAACAGTGCTTCCCCCCTCTATCCGACTCCGAAGCAGCTCACGGGCTGCTTCAATCCCTGCTTCGGCCATATAGAAGGCTTGTTTGGAGGTCCGGGTGTTGCCGGTTATTTTTGCCCCAATCGTGGTGACATTGACGGCAATAATGCCGATAACCGAGAGGACCACTAACATAAGGATGGCGGTGATCAGGGCAATCCCTTTTTGGGTTTTTATTAAAATGGGCTTCATCATTATTCTCCTAGTTCCTCCTCTTCACCGAGGAGGTGGTACTGAAACTGCGGTACCCTTTGGTATTCGGATCGATCGTGGATGTCTGGGCCGTTAGGGTGATGTCTATTCTTTGAACACTGGCCAATAAATTGGTAGTGGCGTTGTTGGCATCAAATCCCGTAAAGCTGACCGCCGTGATATGATCGGCTAGGGGCTGCCTGTCCTCGGTTCCTACGGCGGCGCTGCTGAACCGGAGGATATTATCCGTAGAACTCCAGGAAAAGATCCGGGATACCGTAGGGTCGGTGTCAGTCATAGAGGTAAATTGGATTATATCTCCACTGGTAGCACAAGTCGTGCTTGTATTAGACATGCAATTCAAAGAACTCATATTCCTAAGTTCCCGAACCATAAAATCCATAGCCGACCGGGCGTTTTGCTGCATTTCCACTTCCAGGTCCTGGGATATCTGTGATTTATTAGCGCTCATAACAAGGCTGTATATAGCCGTAAGAATAACCCCCAATATGGCCATTACAACCAGGAGTTCAACCAGACTGAATCCTTTGCTGTTGTTTTTGATTTTCCTAGTCATCTCAGCGTGAAATCACTGTTTGATAAGTGGCATTATGAGTTTGTCCCTTTAATGTCCAGGAGACATTGACTGTTACCTGTTTCATAAATCCGGACCCTGAATAGGAATAGGGGGGGGTATAGGGTTGAACAGTCCAGGAGCGTGAAAAAATACCTCCAGATTGCCCCTGGCCATTGATGGGATTATTCGGATCCGGTGTAGTGCCGATCACCAGGGAAGCAAAAGGAGTATTTTTTAATTGTTCCATCCTGGTTTCAGCCAAAAAGATGGCCCTGGTCATTTCTTTGGAATCGGAATTGCCCCGAATGGCCATCCACTGTAGGTTGATCAAGGCCAGCAGACCTACGGACAGGATGACTATGGCTATTACAATCTCAACCAAAGTAAATCCCTGTTTGTTTTTTAGGGGAAGTGCTTTCATGTCGATGTGATCCTGCCGGTCCATAAGGTGGTCACGTATTTTGAAGTGTTCGTCCCTTGGACGGTAATGGAGGGATTTTGATTATTTTGGGTTATGCCGGTGGACAAGAAGGTAATATTATTCCCGCCGGTTGTTAATAACGTTATGGTCGGATAGTCCTGGGTTAAATTTCGGGTAAAGATTGTGCTTCCGGCCTGGGAGAAACTGTAACTGGTTGCGCTGTCAAAGGTCACGGTTACAGTTTGATTTGTTTTTATGGCTGTCATTTTGGCACTCTGCAAATCCTCCCAGACCAGACGGGTGGCCCCGTTTAAGCGGTAATGTGCGATCCAAATATTGGTTTGAGGGACAGCGATGCCGGTTAAAATTCCGATAATAGCTATAGCAATGAGTATTTCGACGAGAGAATAACCTTTTTTATTGGACACCCAGGTGGCAGTTACCTTACGCAGAAGGGAATAAGGGAAGGGGGAAAATATTGATCGTAATACTTTTTCAATGAAAATTTCCTGTTTCATAACCGGCGGATCAGCCACCCTTTCAATGAGATCGAAATCGGGTCTGTATCTTTGCGTCCCAGCCTTACGGTTTGGTTTGCCTTTTTCAGTTTTTATTAGAATAAAAAAAAGTTAAAAAATGTCAAGAAAAAAATATACTTAAAATAAATTGGATGACCAATCTAAAATTCAGGTAACTAGAAAAAATAAGAGATCATCATTAAATATATACGCAAAAATAATGCCATTAAAGAATTTGGAGGCTTTCTGATTAATTTCTTTAGTTTTCAAGTAGATAACTGGTTTTGTCCTCTGGATAATAATGAAGGAAAAGCCTGTTTCGCCAAATTCTTGCTGCTTTCGTACAAAAAACGGCACCTTTTATTAATTTGTGGCAAAAGGACTTATTTGGAAGTTCTTTAATTGAAGGCCGGTTTTGACCTGAACGCTTCGAACTTTGTTTTCCATTCTGGGTTCTGAACTCTTTCGATGATCAAATTTTACCCTGGACTCGGATTCGACCGGAATCCGTTTTCAAGACGCGAAAGCCGCGGGTGAGAAGTTTTTTGAGCTCCTCCCGGTCCCTCTCAAACACTGTCCACATGGGATTCAATCGATAATCCAGTCCTCTTTGTTCAACTCTGATATCCTCTTTTTTATTTTTTCTTGAATAGATCGGCCATGGTGCCGAATTTGACGGTTTCTTTGACTCGATCGCGGTATTCATTTAAGTCGGCCTGATCTTGGGTATCCAAAACCGACTTCTGGGAAAGGGAAATTTTGCCCTGATCATCTATCTTAATAATTTCAACCAAAATTTCATCCCCATCCTTATACCCCTTTTTCGGTTGACTTGTTTCCGAATAAGCCATCTGGCTTTTATGGAGCAGACCTCTTTGATGTGATCCCAGTTCGGGAAGATCGACAAAAAAACCATAAGGTTTTATTGAACGGACAACCCCTTTAAGCACCAATCCCACTTGCGGGAGACTGGGGTTTGGGATTTCCGGCCGGGAAGGGCCGGAGCTATATCCAGGTTCATCAGCAGGGTTTTCATTATCCAAGCTCGAAGATAATACTGGGGAGTCGGTTTTGACCCGTCTACGAATTACATCACCTAAGCGAATTGTTTCCTGTCCGGAAGAATTCGGCTCCGAATAGAATAAAGAAGGGACTTCTTTAATGGAAAGAGAAATCCTCCGGATTTCTTTATTGATTTCCAGGATTTTTACCTCAGCTTCCTGACCTTCTTTCAGTATTTCCTTGGGATGGTGGATGCGTTTATTGGATATTTCCGATATATGGACCAACCCTTCTACTCCGGGGGCGACTTCAATAAAGGCCCCGAATTGGGCAAGGTTGCGAACCTTTCCCAGAACAATATCACCTTCGTTAAAATCAAACCCTGTGTCCCAGGGATCGGGTTCCAGGGCCTTGATGGACAGACTGATGCGTTCCTGTTCTTTTTCGTCAGTTTTCACTTGAAGAATTTGTACGTTAACTTCCTGACCTACAGCAAGGTGATCTGCCGGATCTGAAACCTGACTGCGGGAGATTTCCGAAATATGGACCAGACCCTCTAATCCACCCAGGTCAACAAAGGCCCCGAAGGGAGTCAGGCGGGTCACCCGCCCCGGGAACACTTCTCCGACAACCAGACGTTTACGGGTATCAATGGCCAGGGCCTCTTTTTCCGCCTGTAGCACCGCCCGGCGGGAAAGGACGATATTTTTCCCCTCCTCTTCAAATTGAGTGACTTTGAATTTTTGGGTTGTTCCGATAAAACCTTCCGGTCGGTCCAGATAGGCCAGGTCCATTTGGGAAAAAGGGCAAAAGGCTTTGGTCCCCGAAACAGCGATTTCCAGACCACCCTTGTTGGTCCCCGTAACCATACCTTCGATAGCTATCCCTGATTCAAAAGCCTTTCTAAGCAACTCTACCCCAGCACCCCCGGAGACTTTGCGCAAACAATTTCCTAACTGGGCCCCTGACTGTCCATAGCCGATAAAACCCAGTTCCACCTCCATCCCCGGTTTTACATTAACCACACCTTGATCATCCACGAATTCCTGGATATCGGCCCAGCCTTCTGATTTGGCCCCATAGTCGATAAAGACCGTATCATTGGTAATCAGGACCACCTTTCCCTTTACGGGTTCCCCGGGCATAAGAGGACCATCAACGGCCGATCGAGCACTGGCCTCGAAAAGTTCCGCAAAATCCATATCCATATCATCTTGAACCATTGTTTTTCCCTTCGAACTGTTAAATTTAGGTCGACTTTAAATTAAGTCGGCTTCCATCCGCCAAAGCCCCATCGAGCCCGATTTCGTTCCCCCATTCATCAAAGACTTTGGCTCCTTTCTTGATTTCCGGAAGAAGATCGATCTGGATCAAGGCCTGACGGACGGTCATGCCGGAAATAAGGTCGATGGGTTGATCATTCAGCCAAATACGCATAAATTATTTTCCCTTTTGGATCCGGCCTTCTACGAAGGCGGAAACCTTCTTCTTTTCTTTAATGTAGTTGGTTACCATATCCCGGATCTCTTTGCCGGAATCGAATAAAACTACCCGGCCCTTCCCGAGAGGAACCCCTTCTGATTTTCCTATGATTTTTTTCAATATATCATATCCGTCACCCCCGGCGGCCAGGAAATCATTAGTGGCTAGAGAATACCAGCCCTGCGGATTCAACTTTCTTTCTCCAACCATGAATGAGGTGATCCTTTGACCATTAAGGGCGTTAGGGGTATAAGTCAAACGGATGCCGGAAACCTGAGGGAATCGCCCGCCTGTCCCGCTCAGGTCTGACAATCCGTATTCAAAAATTTCCTGAAGCTCACCTCCATTGACTTTAAGAACAACCGGATGATTGGAAAAGGGAAGGACAGAAAGGAGATCCTTCATGCGGATCGGACCTTTTAAAATATCCGCCCGAAGACCGCCTCCATTGATCAAGGCCACATCCGCTCCGGTTTCCTGTCTTAAAATATCAGCTACTAAATTGCCCAGGGTGGTCTCCTGCGATCTTGACCCTTTCTCTGGCAAGTCCACCTGAGCCTCCCCAATCACTTCATCAAGGATAGCGGCCGTTTGCTTTTGATAGCGATCTACGATTTCAGCCACGGCCGGGTCGGGGCTTAGCTTGTCCGGCCTTATAGTTTCCAGTTTGCCTTCATATTGGATCACTTTTCGATCTTGAATCGTGAGATCCAGGACCCCTAAAACCTTTGCGTGTTCCCAGGCTTGAACGATCAGGGTTTCATTGACCTTCATCGGGGATTCGATCCGGGTATGGGTGTGTCCGCCGACGATGACTTGAATCCCCATTACCGATTCGGCCAGACGACGGTCAGCCGGAAGACCCAAATGAGAAAGTACGATGACCAGATCAGCCCGGTTATTTAATTCTTGAAGGACTTTTTTAATCGAATCGATCATAGGGGAAAAAACCAGGCCTTCCACATTTTTAGGGTGGGTGGCCGTTGGGGTATCTTCGGTTATGAGTCCGATAATGGCTATGGTGAGACCCGAGATTTCTTTGAGCACATAGGGCTTGATCGTCGACATTCCTTGAATATTGGCAGCCAGGACAGGGAATCGGGCTTCCTGGATCCGTTTATTAAGGGCCTCCTGCCCGAAATCAAATTCGTGATTTCCGAGGACCATGGCCGAGAAATCCAGGGCATTCATGACCTCGATAGCCGATTTGCCCTCAAAAAGATTGGCCCAGGGATTGCCTTGAATCATGTCACCGGCGGCCAACAACAGGGTAGGGCGTTCTTTTCGAAGCCGACGCACTTCTCCGGCCAGGTTGGCGATTCCTCCTATCTTTTCAGGACTTCCCGCAGGTTGATAGGGCTCGGCAAAGCCGTGAAAATCGTTTAGATAGAGAATTCGAATTTGAACCGGTTCCCCGGCCCAGAGGCCGCTGGCAGAAATAAATAAGAACAGGAGACATACTATTAATGGAGATCGATTACGGGCCATAGGCAATCTTCTTGGGCGGGGTCACCGGTAAATAATATATATTTTTTTTTAAGCTCTTTAGGTTTCCGCGCCTCAGCAGGAAGCCAATTATTTCTAAAGACTAACCTGTTACAAAATTTAAAATACCTTTATAACCGATTCCATTAAAGAAGGCCAGAATCGTTCCGCAGAAGGGTTGATTATCTGTTCCCGGCGGGCCTCACCTTTGCTTGAAATTGTTTTACGGCTTCGGGAATCGTTCTCCGGACAAAAGCCCGTTTTTCCATTTCATTCAATAGAGCAAAGTCAGGATAATTAGGATGATTCGGGGTCGGGTTGGGGGGATCGGTCAGGGCCGGTAAACTCCCTTGTTTAAAATCCCTAATTAATCCGATAATGGGTTTGTGCCCCAAGGGGATCTCATTAACCCATCCTAAGCGGCGCATACATTCAAATCGAACCTGGTCGATAAGAATAAAATAGACATCCAAAAATGGGATAATTTTCTCTGAGGGCAAGGATTCGAAGTCATATCCACTTCCCCATCCCAGGGCTCCCATCAGAAGATCATGGAAAATCTGCCGCCCGCCTTCATCATCTTCAGCTAAAAACAGAATCAAGTCATCCGGGAGATCACCCCAACAAGTATTTTCGTCCAGGATTGGCAGGGATTTAAAGAGGCGCTGCCATTCTCGGAAGCCCCGCTTAGCCGCTTTTTGGTTTTTGATGGATTCAAGGGAAACTACTTTAGCCATTTATTTTGAAAGGACTTCGCCATCCTACGGTACAGGGCATCGAAAAAGATTTAAAGAAGACGTTTGGAAACTAAATCCCTGGTCCCTCAGACTCTTTAATCCCAATTAAAGAAATCACTATAACCGAATTGCCGAAAAATACAATTCAGAAAATAATTTGACACTTGAAAAGAAATCTGTTATAAAATTCTACACCTTATGAGCACTAACCCCGAAGACCACCCTTCAAGATTGATTGATCATGTTCGCTCTCTTTTCAGAAAGAAGCCGGATGCCCTACCGGAGTCTGTTTTAGAAAGAGACTTTCAGGAACTGATCGACCAAGGGGAAGAACAGGGACTTCTAACCCCTGAACAAGGGGACATGATTCAGAGCATCTTTGAATTTAAGGATACCGTGGTCAGGGAGGTGATGGTTCCCCGAACCGAGATGCTGGCGGTCAGTTCGGATGTGACTATTCAGACCATTATCGATTTAACACTCGAACACGGCCATTCCCGTCTCCCAATTTTCCAGGAAAACTCGGACAATATTGTTGGAATGCTCCATGTCAAAGATCTGTTACCCTATTGGCATCTACCCCCGGATCAACCCATACCGCCAGGGATCATCCGCCAAGCCACCTTCGTCCCGGAGACGAAAAAGATCGTCCATCTTTTCCGTGAATTGAAATTGGAAAAGATCCATATGGCCATCGTCCTCGATGAATACGGTGGAACTTCGGGGATGGTGACCATGGAAGATATTATCGAAGAGATTATCGGCGATATTGAAGATGAATACGACCGCCAGGAACCACGGCTGAAACCCCTGGAAGATGGTCGAGTCGAAGTGGACGCCCGCCTGGAGATTGAAGAATTCGAGCGTTTTTTTGAACTGAAAATGGAGGAAAAAAATTTTGAAACAGTCGGCGGCTTGATTATTCATCTCTTGGAAAGGGTGCCCGATGTAGGTGAAAAGATTAATTTCCAGAACTTGGAAATGACCATTCTGGAAGCCGACAACCGCCGGATCCGCCGTCTTGTGGTGGAAAGGAAAGAAAACAACCCTGGTGACAACGGTAAATTTTGACTTTCAGACCCGGAGTATTTCTTTATCCTGGATTGACTGGGCCGATGCGACTTATCGCCTCACCTACAACCGGCCTCTTGGGAACTTGATTCAATCCATTGAGACCATTGGCCTGCAACAGTTGCCTGTTCTTCAGGAAAAAGAAAAAAATCATTTTTGCATTGTGGCTGGATATAGACGTCTTCGAGCCCTTCAGAAGATAACCCGGGACCCGGTTTCCTGTAAAATCGCTTCATCGGAAGCGGAAAGAAAGGATCTCCTCCTTTTTAATTTTTATGAAGATATCGACCGGGGCTTCAATGCGGTTGAAGAGTCTTTGGTTGTAAAAAAATTGTCGGCCTTCCTGGAAGAAAAAGACCTGATCCGGAACTATCTGCCTTTGCTGAATTTGCCTCCACGAAAAGAAACCATTGAGCGTTGCTTAAAGATTAATGAAATAAGCCCTGTTTATCTGCCGGCCCTGGTTCAGGGGCGATTATTTCCGGAAACGGTTGAAACAGTGATTAAGGATTTTTCCCCCGTTGCCCATCTTATTTTTGCCTTGTTTATTTTCCTTCATTGGGGCTTTCAGAAACAAAAAGAGTTTTTGTCGGATTTGAAAGAGATATGCATCCGGCGTATTGAAGAACCCGAAAATTTTCTTTCAGCTGCGCCGATAATGGATACGTTGCACCGTTTCCAGTGGACGCCTCAGCAAAAAGGAGAAGCCGTCCGGAAATATTTCCGGACCTGTCTCTTTCCTATTCTGACCGAAACAGAAAAACGTTTTGAAGATATGATTTCATCGTTAAATCTAAACCAAAGAACTCGGATTTATCCTCCTCCCTTTTTTGAAGGAGGACGATATGGTCTGGATATCCGGTTTTCGAGCCCAAAAGATTTGAAGGCCTCTTTGGAAAAAATCCAACGGGTCCTGGACGACGGGAAGCTGGATGAACTGCCTTGATTTTTGATACGAAACTAGTTTTCAGTATTCACCATCCAACGTTTGTCAGTTTGAATTTTCAGAATCCTGTCAGTTTCATGAAATGGGGCCACAAAATTTAGACGACCTGAGTAGTCTACCTGACATTTAAAAAACTAGAGTTGTATGTGATGCCTTTTAAAAAAATTCTGATTGAAAAAGGAGCCGAATCAGCCCCCTTAACTCAAAGAGTTTTAAGGGTCCTTCCTGACGTTCCGCGGGAATGGTTGGAAGAAGAGGCTGTTTTCCAACAAACAGAAACCATTCCCGAATCCAAGAAAACCCTCTTTTTGACCCGTTTTAAAGGGGAATTGATCAAGCCTTGTCCGGGGACCAAAGATTATATCTGTTGCGGGTATCGTATCTTGCATATCGGATCTAACTGCCCGGTGGATTGCAGTTATTGCATCCTCCAGGCCTATTTTAACCAACCCTTTATCCGGCTTTTTGTCAATACGGAAGAAATCCTTCATGAACTGAAATTATTTGTCGACAAACATCCAGAAGAAATTATCCGTTTGGGAACCGGCGAATTCACCGACAGCTTAGCCTTGGATCATTTGACTGGATTCAGCGATATTCTGTTACAGGAATTATCTTCCTATCCCCAAGTGCTGGTTGAGTTAAAAACCAAGACTTCCGGGATCCACCATCTTCTTGAAGCCGCTCCATTGAAAAACATTATTGTTTCCTGGTCTCTTAATGCAATGGAGATTATAAGGAAGGAAGAACGGGGGTCCGCCTCTTTGGCCGAACGTTTGGAAGCCGCCGTAGTTTGTCAGGAAAAAGGATATAATCTTGGATTTCATTTCGACCCCATCTTCTTTTTCAACGGATGGGAGGAGGCTTATCAACAAACGGTCCGCGACCTTTTTTCCAAAATCCGTCCGGAGAAAATCGCCTGGATCAGTATGGGCTGTTTTCGATACCTGCCGGGATTAAAATCGATTATTCAACAACGCAATCCGAAAGCCGGATATATCTATCAGGAATTTATTCCAGCCCTGGACAAAAAAATGCGCTATCCGCAATCTAAACGGGTAGAAATCTATAAAAAATTGTTGAGTTGGATTAAGGACTACGGGAAGGAAGTCCCGGTTTATCTTTGTATGGAAAATTCCTCGGTTTGGGAAAAAGTTTTCGGTTTTATTCCGGGGATTGAGGTCCCCACCCTCAAGGAAATGTTGGACCAGCGGGTGAAAGAAATATGGGGTAGGGGATCAATAGGACCAAGGAAATTATAAATGAGCCTCAGGTGGCGGGGTTCAGAGTTCGGAGAATTGGTTTATATCCATATTCCGAACTCCAAACCCAACCGTATCGATTATCCACTTTTTGACCTTGAAAAAGTCAATCGGTCGGCGTCAGCTCTTCCGGAGCGGATCCTTATTTCTTAGGTTTTCCCGTCATTGTGGGATTAATTTCCACCCCGGCGTTTTTTAATGCTTTTTCAATAAATTCACCGACGGCGGCCTTTCTCATTTCCTGAAGGGCCTGATCTTTTACTTTGTCCTTGATTTTCTCATATGGCTCGAGAACGGCATCCTTCTTTTCCTCCATTTTGATAATATGATAGCCATATTCGGTCTCTACCAAACCGCTGGTCTCCCCCGGTTTCAAAGAAAATGCCACCTCTTCAAAGGCGGGAATCATGGTTCCCCTGGGGAAAAAATCCAGGTCTCCTCCTTTATCTTTGGTCCCCGAATCATCGGATACCTCCGCGGCCAATTTAGAAAAATCCTCCCCTCCTTTAACCCTCTTAAGCACCTCTTCGGCTTTTGCCTTGGCCTTATTCTTTTCCTCCTCGGGGGCTGAGGCCGACGTTTTAATAAGAATATGTTTAACCCGGATCATTTCCGGGGTTTTAAAGACATCGGGATGATCCTTGTAGTAGGAACGGGCCTTGTCGTCATTGATGGTTATTTTTTCAACCACCTCTTTCTGCAGATACATCGTGGCCAAAAAATTATTGATCATCATTTCCTGCTGGTTCCTGATTTCAGCTTTTTTGTCAAAGCCTTTTTTCTTGGCCAGCTGGGAGATGACCGTACTCCGAACAATCTGCATGAGAATGTTTTCTTTGATCTGGGGATTTTTTTCAATCATTTTCTGCTGTTCCGGCTCATAATAACTGATGACTCTATTTAGGTCGGCCGTGGTAATCGTCTTGTTTCCGATTTTAGCCAATATTCCCTTATCTTGAGCCTGGATACCCGGGGATATCGAAATAATTGCCAGAAGCATAACCGCCAAAATCTTCAAAAATCTTAACCTCATTTTTTTCTCCTTTTCTTAATTAGAGATGGTAATGAAATGATTGGCGCGCCTGGCAGGATTCGAACCTGCGACCTACGGATTAGAAGTCCGTTGCTCTATCCAACTGAGCTACAGGCGCGTTGTCTTTTCCCAAAAGGGTGACCATGAATTGTTGTTAAGGTTTATTAATACTAAAATAAGATGAAGTCAAAGAAAAATATTATAGCCTGGTTTTCATTAAACGGAAAGCAGATATAAAACCCCGCAAAAATATTGATGTCCTAATTTCTTATTGACTTTTGAAAATCGGGCGATTATAAAAATCCAATCAAAGGTTCTTGGAGTCAACCACAGGGACCCTTTTTGTTTAAAGATTTTCGGATTTTTTGATTTCCACCAGCTGATGCTGCAGCATAATGCAGCATTGGATCTCGCATTTCATTTTCAAATATTTTCTGCTTCTTCCATAAAGAGAGAAACTGGAATGTATGACAGGTCTCAAGGATCTCATCTTAATCTATATAGACAATCAACCCGTTTTTTTTGCCCGTATTGAAAAGATAATCCCGGATAGCAAACCCGGTTGGGTGCGTATGAATTTTTTGATCCTTCAGGTCCCGGTTTCGTTGGGGGAATGGATCCTTCTGCCGGAATATGTTCAGGGTGAAGAATTTACGATGGGAGGGAAAAAAGTTCACATCGAAAAAGTTGAGGCTCCCAGGGAAGAGCCGGAACCCCTTCCCCCCAAATCAGATGGCAAAGTTGTTTCTATTTCAGATCGAAGGCGCAAAAGGTAAAGAGTCAAAAGAACCTTTCAAGGAAAATATCTCATGGAAAATGTGCAGGAACTGTCCCGGACCTTTCGTCGAATCCTTCAGCTTAAAAGCGGCCCGGTAGCCATCAGAATTATCAAGACCCATGAAGAAATACCGGTTTTGTTGAAAAAACCGGAAATCCCGATCCCCAGCTTTTGTTTCGGGGTAATGGAGGCTTTTAAGGGAAAAAGTATTTTTTTGGGACGTTCCGATGTCCAATGTCTCATGGGTTTAACCGCCCTGGGGTTTAGGAAAGAAACTTCTAAATCGGGAAAACATAAACAGGGGGTTCAAATCGGAGTGTTCGGAAATGAAGAAGCCTCCCATAATTATTTTTCCAAGGGAATCTTCCTGCCTGCCGGCCAAACACAAGGGGTGGCCATGAGCCCTTTGGAAAAGGCGGTCATGGGAGTCGATATCGTTCTGTTCAAGGTCAACTCCGAACAGGCCATGTGGTTATTTGCCGCCAATCAATATCTGACCGGCGAACGAAATGATTTTTGCGTTGGGACTGGATTCCAGGGGGTTTGCGGGGATGTCATTGTTTATCCCCTACTCCATAAAAAAGTGAATATGACCGTAAACGGGGTGGGGGATCGAATATCGGCCTCTATGGGAAAAAACGAATTATTTGTGGGGATTCCGGCCCTTTTGGTCAAAAAAATTGCCTCCAATCTAATTGAAATTTGTCAAAAACCGATTTATAAGGCCATTCATTCGCCAAAAGGCGCTCAAAAGACCTCTTCCCTGCGTCCCGGATTTCGGCATTAACGAAGGTTTTTCAGGGTCCTGCACCCGTTGATTACTTCGGGTAATCTCTTCGGCCAGTCCATTTCTTTGATTAAGCACCTGCACCACCTTGCCCCAATCGATTCTGCCGGACAAGCCGTTTTGATGGGCCAGCTGACTGAGGTGATTCCAATAAGAAAATGATTTTTGATAGGTGTTGGGATGAACTTCCAAAAATATTTTTTGTTCGGAAGTCAATGCCAATTTCAGGGGCTCATAGACGATCGTTATCGCTGTTCCGGATTTTATTCGGCGGAAAAGATTTTCGATATCTTCTGTTGCCATCCGAATACAACCATGAGAAGTGGAATGGCCGATGCTTTCCGGCCAAATCGTGGAATGAATCCCGTAACCCGGTACCGATAAAGGTATCCAATACTTTCCCAGAGGATTGTCCGGACCGGGTGGGACCTTTTCCATGACCACTTTCCCTTCCCTCTTCATTTCTTCCTGAATTGACTTAGGGACCGTCCAAGTGGGGTTTTTATATTTCCCCCTTATAACAAAAACTCCTAACCGGAGTAGGCCAATCGGGTCTTCCAAGCCCCACCGGAAAACGTTTGATCACGACCCCCTGTTCAAAAAAGTACAACATATGTCCCGGGATATTCAACAATAATCCATCGATTATCAGGGGCTGAGGAATGATATGCCGATTGTTGATCACCAGCTTTTGGCCAACGGATAATTTGTAAGGAGGGATGAGATTGTTTCTTTTGGCCAGATATTCCCAGGTGGACCCGTCGCGTCCGGATATTGAATATAATGAATCGTTGGTTTTGACCGCATATATCTTCTCCCCACCCTGAACCTCGGAAAAGATTGGCCAGGAGGGTTGATAGGCCGATCCCAAGGCGGGATTACCCATTGATAGCCCCCAAAGGATAAGTATGGTCCAAAAAAGAGGCAGGGGGGGTTTCTTGATGTTGGAGGTGAGGATTGAAAGGGGATTGAGCATAAGAGTTTAAAATAATATTTTTTTTCGATAAATAATAGTCTTTGAGCCGGATGTCAAGGAATTGTTTTCAATAAATTCGACCAATTGAGAACAGGAGCGAAATGATTGTATTTGACCCTTTAGCAAATTTAAATTATTATTGAAACATATTGTTCGAGGGAGGAAATTTACTTCACCGAAAGCAACTTGGCAAAATAATGAGGACCTTTGTGAACTCCAAGACCTTAATAACTTTGGAAGGCTCGATCGAACGGATCTCCTTTCATAATGAAGAAAATCATTTCACCATTGCCAGGATGAAGATCAAGGGGGAAAGGGATACCATTCCGGTCATCGGTCACTTATTTTCCGTCACACCTGGGGAGGTCCTGAAAATCAGCGGTTATTTTGAACAACATCCCAAGTATGGCCGTCAGGTCCGTATTGAAAGCTATGAATCCGTCATTCCCGCCACTGTACCGGGTATAGAAAAATATCTAGGTTCCGGTTTGGTCAAGGGGATTGGACCGGAAATGGCTAAAAGGATCGTGAAAAAATTCGGTTTAACGACCCTGGATATTATTGAGAAAGACATAGGGCAGCTCTCCAAAGTGGAGGGTGTGGGGCCGAAAAGGATCGCCCAGATCAAAGGGGCCTGGAAAGAACAAAAAGAGATTCGGCGTATCATGATTTTTTTACAGGGCTATGGGGTCAGTACCGGTTTGGCCACAAAAATATTCAAGACCTACGGCCAACAGGCGGTCTCCCGCATCCAAGAAAATCCTTACGGACTGGCCGCCGATATCTTTGGGGTCGGCTTTCTCACCGCCGATCGCATTGCTCAAAAAATGGGGATGGAGAAGGATGCCCCGGCCCGGCTTCAGGCCGGACTTACTTATATTCTCCAGCAAAAAAGTGAAGAGGGGCAGGTTTGCCTCCCTGAAGAAGATTTGATTCAAGCCGCCTCCCAACAGTTAGAAGTGGATGCCTTTCAACTCCACCCGACTCTCAAAGATTTGATCCAAAAAAAACAACTTCGTACCCAGATGGATGAAGCCGGGAAGATCTACATTTTTCTGCCTTATCTGGATCTTTCCGAGGAAGGGATTTCCCAAAGAATAGGGGTCCTGCTAAAAGAAAAACCTAAAACCGACGGACGTACAGAAACGATCATTTCTCAAGTGGAAAGGGCCTTTCGCCTGACCTTGTCCGGCCAACAAAAAGAGGCGGTTCAAAAGGCCCTGTCGCAAAAGCTGTTGATTATTACCGGGGGGCCGGGAACCGGCAAAACCACCATCATTCGCTCAATCTTGGAGATTTATAAACAATTGGGGCGACGATGTGTCTTGATGGCTCCCACCGGCAGGGCCGCCAAACGACTTTCGGAGGTGACCCATTATCCGGCGTCCACTATCCACAGGGGCTTGGGGTACAATCCCAAGATGGGCGGATTTCAAAAAGATGAAGAACATCCCCTGGCGGCCGATCTGGTGGTCATTGATGAGGCCTCGATGGTCGACACCACTTTGATGTTTCATCTCCTTAAGGCCGTTCCCAATCAGGCGGTTTTGATTCTGGTCGGTGATGTTTTTCAACTGCCTTCGGTTGGACCGGGAAACGTCCTTTCCGATTTCATTCAATCGCAAAAGGTGCCTGTGGTTCAATTAAATCGGATTTTCAGACAAGGGGAAGGGAGCTTGATCGTTATCAACGCCCACCGGATCCATCAGGGAGATATGCCGATCCTGGTAAATGAAGAGGGAAATAAAAAACAGGATTTTTATTTCCTGGATCAGGAAGAGCCGGAGAAGGCTGTTCGCTGGATATTGGAACTGATTCAGGATAAGCTGCCCAAACGATACGGGATTGATCCTCTACAGGACATCCAGGTTTTGACCCCGATGTACAAAGGGGTGGTTGGGGCTGAAAATCTAAATCTCTTTCTGCAACAACACTTAAATCAAGACCAAAGATCTGTTCAGCGAGGCTCCCGCGTTTTCAAAGTGGGGGACAAGGTCATGCAAATACGAAACAATTATGACAAAGATGTTTTTAACGGCGACATCGGCCGTCTGGCCAAGATTGATCAGGAGAATCAGGAAGTCCTGGTAAATTTTGACGGCCGGTTTGTCGTCTATGATTTTAGTGAATTAGAGGATCTGGTTCTGGCCTATGCCATCTCCGTCCATAAGTCCCAGGGCAATGAATATCCGGCTGTGATTATCCCGGTTATGATCCAGCACTTTATTCTGCTCCAAAGAAATCTGATTTACACCGCTGTGACCCGTGCCAAACGGGTAGTGGTTTTAGTGGGGACAAAAAAAGCCCTGGCTATCGGCATTAAAAACAATAAACCCCAATTACGCTACAGTTTTCTAAAAGAGAGACTGATCCATCTGCCTTAGAATTTTCCTGAGAATCGCCACGATGCTGGATGGCGAATGATATTTTATTTCAATTCCCTTGATAAAGAAAAATAGGAATTAGTCCGGGAAGTCTTTCATGTTCATATTCCCCTGCGGGCCGGCAGGGTCGTGGCGATGTTAGGGAAAAGAGAGCCGGTTATCCCTAACCCGGACAAGCCGGAACCATATTTGAAATATTGTAACATTTGGTGGATTCGTAAAAAGTCACCGAAAGCCTATTTTCGTCATTCCCTTGAAAAAGGGAATCCAGTGTTTTTAATAAGTTGAGAATAGCCTGGATTCTCGCCTCCGCGGGAATGACGACGAAATATTCTATCCAATTTGAGTAGAATTCTATTCCTAAGTTACTAATTACCTAGAAGAATTATCTAGACTATTAAATAAAAAACAGATCCGTTGCAGGGCTGTAAGGTGGGTGCCAAGGGTGAGCAAAAAAAGAATAGCGATAAAAAAGAAATGATCAGCAGCCCAGGTTTGGGTGGGAAAAATAACGATCAATAGGTCGGTTATGATTGATCCTATCCCCAAGGTGATCACCCGCTCGGCCCGGCCGAAATACCCCACTGAAACCGACAACCCAAGCCCTTCGCCTCGGGCACGGGAATAACTGACCAGAAAGGAACCGGTTAAAAAAAGAAAAAGCAGAGCGGTAATTAAGATTTGTCCATTATTAGCGGGATTAAATGAAAAATAAAGCCAGATTCCAAAGACGGCGAAAAAATCACTGTATCGATCTAAAACAGAATCCAGGAAAGCCCCGGACGAGGTTTGTTGTTTGGCCTTCCTGGCCAGTCCGCCGTCCAGGCTATCTATGGCCCCGGAAACAAGGACCCCTATTCCACCCAGCCAAAGGGAATAACTATAGGCGGGAATGGTCAACAGGCTGAAAAACAGGCCGATCAAGGATATGTGATTGGGTTTTAAGTCTAGACGGTATAGGAAAGGGACAGGAACTTTTTCAACCCAGTCCAGGTAACGGATTCCGAACTTGGTTTCACGAAGCAAGGGACCGACTCTTTAAGAAAGATTTGGTCATGTTCTGGCAGATATAAATTCCTCAGCGGCCTTTTCTATTTTTTGCAGTAGTTCAGATAAACTTCGATTCGTCGCCTGGCCTCTCCTTCCTCCATTTGAACCGGAGGATGTTTCATGAGATAAGCTGAGACAGGGAGCATTACCCCGGCTTCACCACGATCGCGGGCCACTCGGCAATATCTTATGGCATCAATAGCCACTCCGGCGCTGTTGGGGGAATCCTGGACTGATAAACGGGCCTCAAGTTCCAGGGGGACACCGCAAAAATTTACGGCTTCAAGGCGCAAAAAGCAAACCTTGTTATCCTTCTGCCAGGGGACATAATCGGAAGGACCGATATGGATATTCTCTTCAGCCAAAGGTTCTTGCAACTGGGATTGAACAGCTTCGGTCTTGGAAATCTTTTTGTTTATTAACCGATTCCTTTCCAGCATGTTCAAAAAATCAGTGTTTCCCCCGGTATTGAGTTGATAAGTCCGTTTGATCTTGACCCCCCGTTCCTCAAAAAGATGGGCCAATACCCGGTGGATGATGGTGGCGCCGACTTGGGATTTAATATCATCTCCAACCAGCGGAATCCCCCGCTGTTCAAATTTTTTGGCCCACTTGGGATCGGAAGCGATGAACTCGGGCATGCAATTAATCAAACTCACCCCGCTTTTAAGACAACAGGTGGCGTAATAACGAACGGCCTCGGATGAGCCAACCGGAAGGTAGTTAACCAGTATTTCGGCTTTGGATTTTTTTAAGACCCCTTCAACATCCACCGGTTTTTGTTTGGACGGCAAAAAAGTCCGTTCCGGCGGGAAATCCTTCATATGGGCAGCAAAGCCATCTAAAATCGGCCCCATCAGGACCTGAACGCCGTAATGGGGAAGAGAAGGCCAAATCGGATAGACGCAGTTGGGTGGAGAAAAAACGGCTTCTTCAAAAGGACGTCCTACTTTTCGGCGGTCGATATCAAAGGCGGCCACGATTTGAATATCTTCGGGTAAATATCCGCCAAGAATTTTATGCATCAAACCTTCTTGAACAAACGGGTTGTGCCGGTAATATTCAATCCCCTGTATCAAGGCGCTGGCGCAGTTTCCCACTCCGCAAATAGCCACCCGTATGTTCCCTTTGGACATGCCAAAATCTCCCTTCCATGGGTCTCGTAGAAAAAGCTGAAAAAATTTAAGGAATTATCCAATACTATAATTGTTATAATAAAATATTTCAAAAATCAACCAAAAATACTAAAAGAGTTAATAAATAAGTGGCTAATAGAAATAGAAAAAGTCATTTTTGCTTTTACTCTTTTCCTCGGTCTTGATTTGTGATAGACTCCAAAAGAGTTTTGTCGGGGAAATCTCTCTTATATCGGGGCGAAAACTATTATGAATATAATAGATCAATAGCATCCCCACGCCGGCCATTGGGACCCGGCTAATCGACCACTGGAGTTTTTCATATAAGTTAGAAGAGACTTTAAGATAGGTGGTTGAAGCTGGTCTTTCTTGAATAGATCAGTCAATAATCATGGAATAAAGGTGGAAATTAATGGTGGAAAGAATATTGGCGATAGGCGATATCCATGGCTGTTATCTTAAACTGGTCAGACTCATGGAAAAAATTAAATTCAATTCTGAAAAAGATATCCTGGTCTTTTTGGGGGACTATATCGATCGGGGAGATCAATCCAAAGATGTGGTGGATTACCTGGTTCAACTCAAAAAGCAATGGCCTTCAACAATCTTTCTTTTAGGGAATCACGAGCAGATGTTGCAGGAGTTTCTCGGTGGGGAAAATATCAATTCCTTCCTGGTTAATGGAGGCAAGAAGACTTTGGACAGCTATCTGGGAGATAGCCGTCTCTATTCTTCCCAGGATCCGAGAACCGTTTTTCCTCCTGAACATTTGGAGTTTTTTCAATCTCTGGCTCCCCATTATGAACTGGAAGACTATATCTTTGTGCATGCCGGCCTCCGGGAAGGGATCCCTTTGGAGAGTCAGGATCTTTTTGATCTCCTTTGGATTAGAGAAGATTTCTATTTTTCCAAAGCCAACTTCGGGAAGACCGTAGTTTTTGGTCACACCCCATTCCAAAAACCTTTTATTTATAAAAACAAAATCGGTATTGATACCGGAGCGGCTTACGGTAATAAACTAACCTGCCTCGAATTGCCGGCCATGAAATTTATCAGCGTATGACCCTGTGGGGCAGGTTTCAAATCGGCGAGAAAAGAATTTTTCAGAGGCCTGAGAGGAATTCATTTCTTTTTTCTATCGTTTATTCTTTTGAATCCCGACTGGCCGCCATTTTTATTATTGACCTGAGAAAATAATTTTGATAAATAATATCAGGAAATAATATATTAATGTCCATTCAATAAGAATGGCCCTAAGACCGACTTGAAAAGGAGGCGGAGATGAAGATCAAATACTGGATGACGAAGGAGCCGATTACGGTAACCCCGGATACTTTGGCGATCGATGCCCAGAAGATTATGAAAGAAAATAAGATTCGCCGCCTGCCGGTGGTAGAAAAGGGGAAACTGGTGGGAATTGTCACTTTCCGCAATCTTATTGAGGCCGCGCCTTCCTCCGCTACTTCTTTAAGTATCTTTGAGTTAAATTACCTGATTATGAGGATGAAGGTAAAAGACCTGATGAAAAAGAATGTCATCACCATTTCTCCGGAAGACACGGTTGTCGATGCCATTTCTTTAGGAATGAAACACGACATCGGTGGATTTCCGGTAATGGATCATGGCGAATTAGTGGGAATTGTAACCGAAACCCAGATTTCCAGGGCCATGATGCGTCTGTTCGGAACCAACGTCAAAGAAGAAATCGTTCATATAGAAAATGTGGATCTTCAGACCGGAACCTTTGGAAAAATCGTAGCGATAGTCGAAAAATTGGGAGTAACGGTCGTCAGTATGTTTTCTGTCCCCAAAAGGACGACGGACCTGATGCGGGTCTATCTCCGAATCAAACCGGACAACAAAGCCAAAGAGAAGGTAGTCGCCGAGCTTAAAAAGACTGGTTATGATATTGAAGAATAATCTTGGGATGTTAATTGTTAATGAGGTAACTGATCTTGAATGCCCTGAGAACCAGGGCATTCTTTTTTAAAGGCAGGGATGAAAAAGATAATTTTCCCTTTATTGATGCTGTTGTTTTTATTACTCGCCGGCCGGTTAGCCTATGCTGAGGAGACCAACCGGATTGTGGCCATAGTGAATGATGAAATTATTACTTTCCACGAATTGGAAAAAGCCAAAAAAAATTTTAGGCTCCCGGTGCTCGGAAAAGGGGGGCAAGAAGAACTTGAAAAACAGGTTTTATTTCAGTTAATCGATCAGAAATTGGTCGATATCCAAATAAAACGATCGGGTATCCATATTCCTCCTGAGGAGGTTGACAAGGCCGTTGCCAGGATCAGAGAGGAACGAGGTTGGACCAGTTCGGAAGATTTCTCCAAGGCCTTGCTCAAGGAAGGGCTGTCTGAACCCGAATTTAGAGATAAGATCAAAGAACAAATTTTGCGGTATAGACTGATAAGCCGTGAAATCGGGAGCAAAATTATCATCCCGGAGGACCAGGTACGGGGATTTTACCAAAAGAATAAATCCAAATTTCAAAGGACGGAAGGGGTTCAATTGGCCCATATTTTTTTAGCGGTTTCGGAGAAAACCACGCCGGAAGAGCGCTTAAGTCAAAAAAAGAAGATCGATGAAATTCACGACCGCCTCTTAAAAGGTGAGGATTTTGCTGAGTTGGCTCGAAAGTTTTCCCAGGATCCTTCAGCCTCTCAGGGAGGAAATCTGGGAACGTTTGTTATTGAAGAGATAGATCCGTCTCTTCGAGAGGTGATATCCTCCATGAAGCCTGGTGAATTTAGTCCGGTCTTGCAGTCCCCGCAAGGATGGCAGATCGTCAAGTTGATTGATTTTCAGGGGGGTAAAGAAATCAGTTTTGATGAAGCCAAGGAACGGATACGAGAACAGCTCTTTCAAGAGGAAGTGGATAAACGCTTCGGCGAATGGCTTCAAAAATTAAAGGATCGTTCTTATATCCAGATTCTTCTCTGATCCAGCTGAGATTTCATGATCGTTTCTATTGCAGATTGCCGTTCATTTATTGGACAGGAAGTGACCATCCGGGGCTGGCTGGTCCATAAACGCTCCAGCGGCCAGGTCCGTTTTTTAATTCTCAGGGATGGAACGGGAATCTTGCAGGCGATTCTATTAAAAAAAAAGGTTTCGGCCGAGGTTTTTCAGTCCTATGATCAATTAACTCAGGAATCTTCCCTATCCTTGACCGGA
This sequence comes from uncultured delta proteobacterium, assembly GCA_963790475.1. GTDB lineage: Bacteria > Desulfobacterota > RBG-13-43-22 > RBG-13-43-22 > RBG-13-43-22 > RBG-13-43-22. Next base: position 751,896 of record CAWBOS010000010.1, read on the forward strand.
ATTCCCCATGATGATCCCCGAGCACCGGGAGGGGTTGAATTAGAATTAAGTGGTCTCGATGTCTATCAGCTTACCAAAGAATACCCGATTTCCCCGAAAGAACACGGCGTTGCCTTTTTAATGGAACATCGCCACCTCTGGCTCCGTTCGGCTCGGCAGCAGGCAATTCTTTGGGTCAGGCATGAATTAATCCGAGCGATTCGTGACTTTCTGGATACCCACCATTTTATCCAACTGGATGCCCCGATATTGACTCCTGCGGCTTGTGAAGGGACGAGCACCCTTTTCAGCACCTCTTATTTCGATCAAGGAAACGCTTATCTTTCTCAAAGCGGTCAGTTGTATATGGAGGCCGGGTCTATGGCTTTCGGCCGGGTCTATTGTTTCGGTCCATCCTTCAGGGCCGAAAAATCCAAAACCCGTCGGCATCTCACTGAATTCTGGATGGTCGAACCCGAGATAGCTTTCGCTGACTTGGAAGAGTTGATTTCCTGGGCTGAACAACTAATCTTTTTTATGATCAGCCGGGTTGTGGAGAATCGACGCCCGGAACTTAAACTTTTGGAAAGGGACATAGCCTTTTTAGAAAATATTAAGCCCCCTTTCCCTCAACTATCATATTTACAAGCTATGGAAATTATAATAAAAGAAGGACATTCTTTTTCTTTTGGAGATGACTTGGGGGGCGACGAGGAGACTCTTGTCGGTTCGCAATTCGATCTGCCGGTGATCATCCATCGTTATCCAAGTGTTTGCAAAGCCTTTTATATGAAGAGGGATCCCGAAGACTTGCGTTTGGTTCTGAATATGGATATTCTGGCTCCGGAAGGATATGGCGAAATTGTTGGAGGATCGGCAAGGGAGGAAGATCTGGAACAGCTTCGGGAGAGAATCAAAGAACAGAATCTTTCCGAAGATGATCTTAAGTGGTACTTGGATCTTCGACGTTTCGGAACTGTTCCTCATGGAGGATTCGGGCTGGGATTGGAGAGGATGGTGGCCTGGGTCTGCGGATTAAAACATGTTCGCGAAGCGATCCCTTTCCCCAGAACCCTATATAGGCTTTACCCTTAAGAATCTCGCCAATCGGATATCTATCCTTATGCCCAGCAAAACGGCCGAGGCCATTATTCTTCAGGTCAAACCATATGGAGAGGCGGACCTGATTATAGATTTCTTTTCTTCCCAATGGGGGAGGATGAGAGGGATCGCCAAAGGGGCCAAAAAAAGTAAAAAACGGTTTGTCCATTGTCTCGAACCTTTGAATTGGGTTCACTTGAATTTCTTTGAAAAACAAAATAACTCTCTGGTACGCATCGATCAGGGAGAGTTGATTCACCCTTTTCCGGGGATTCGAAAAGATTACCTAAAATGGGGGCAGGCCGCCTATTTTTGTGAAATGATCAAAGAACTGTTTGCTGTCGGGGATCCCAATTTGTCGGTTTTTGAATTAATCAGGGAATCTTTGCAGGTCCTTGAACAGGGGAAAGGGTATCAGGAGATATTCGGCATTTTTCAAATCCGGTTGCTTAAAATAGCCGGGTACGCCCTTTACTTAAGCTCTTGTCTGGGATGCGGGAAAAAATCTGAGGAAATTATTGACCCTATTTTTTCTTTGAACAGAGGAGGGATTTTCTGCCCTGGTTGCCTGGGAGGAGAAAATGGGATCCACCTGTCCCCTGGTGCCGTCCAGTGCCTTCGCCAAGCCATGACCATGGCCATACCTCAGGTTTTTCGGATTCGCTTCACCCGGAAGATGGGAGAAGAAATTGAACGCCTTTTACAATCTTTTTCCTGCCGGATTATGGGTAAGGAATTAGGATCGGCCCGCTACCTGAAACAACTACAAGAAACTTATGGGTAACCATTAGCTCGTAGCTCATAGCGGAAAGCCGGTAGGTTAAAACGAGAAAGATTATCCTCTAAACTATCCGCCATAAGCTAAAAATATTTGTTATTTTTAGGGAGGTTATGTGCTTACTTTTCAAGAATTAATTGAGGCCCTGAACGGCTATTGGTCCCGTCAGGGTTGTCTGCTTATTCAACCTTATGATCTGGAAATGGGGGCCGGGACCTTCCATCCGGCTACTTTTCTGAGGGTTTTGGGACCGGAGCCTTGGAAAGCTGCTTATGTGCAACCTTCCAGACGCCCTACCGACGGCCGGTATGGAGAAAACCCGAATCGTTTACAGTATTTTTACCAGTATCAGGTCATCCTTAAACCCTCTCCCCTGGATGTTCAGGATCTGTATTTGAAAAGTCTGGACGAGTTTCGGCATCCAACCCCTGGAACACGACTTGCGATTTGTGGAAGACGATTGGGAGTCCCCGACCCTGGGGGCCTGGGGTCTGGGCTGGGAGGTCTGGCTGGATGGGATGGAAATCTCGCAATTCACTTACTTTCAACAATGCGGGGGTATCGACCTTTCCCCTGTATCGGTGGAGCTTGACCTACGGTCTGGAACGGATTGCTATGTATCTTCAGGAAAAGGACAATGTCTACGATCTGAAATGGAACAGTCGGATTGCATACGGTGAAATCCATCACCAGGATGAGGTCGAGTTTTCTATCTATAATTTCGATCAGGCGGATGTGGAACAGTTACGAACCCTTTTTCGATCTTATGAACAGGAAAGCAAGAGATTGAATGACGTTGAAATTGCTCCGACCGGCCTATGATTTTTGCCTCAAGTGCTCCCATGTATTTAATCTCCTGGATGCCAGAGGCGCTATCAGTGTTACGGAAAGAACCGGATATATCGGCCGAGTTCGGGATCTGGCCCGGGCAGTAGCCCAGGAATATCTAGCCCAAAGGGAGACCATGGGTTTTCCATTATTAAAAAACCAGATATGATGGCTTCTTAAAAAGATGCTCCCTCAGCCCTTAAGACATCTGATAAGCCTTATTACCTTAATATCACGAGGTGAAGCGAGAAAATATGGAACAGGATTTATTACTTGAGATCGGGACCGAAGAAATACCTGCCCGTTTTATCCCTGGGGCATTAAATGCTTTGAAAGGATTGGCCCAGGAGCGATTTCAGCAAGCCCGTCTTCAATACCGGGACATAAAGACCGTGGGGACACCTCGAAGGTTGGCCCTTTTGATGTTCGGAATTCCCCCTTTTCAATCCGACAAGGTAGAAAATATCATGGGCCCCCCGAAAAATACGGCTTTTTCCGAGGATGGCTCTCCGACCAAAGTTGCCCTTGGCTTCGCCAAGGCCAAAGGGGTGGAGGTTGGAGCATTGGAATTCATTGAGACCCCTAAAGGGATTTATCTCGGTTTCAAGAAAAGAATCGATGGCCTTCCGTCTGTCGTTGTTTTGTCCAAACTCCTGCCTCAACTGATTTTAGACTTGCCATTCCCAAAGTCAATGCGCTGGGGGAGTTCCTCTTTTCGTTTTGCCCGCCCTATACATTGGATCGTTGCTCTTTTAGGAGATCAGGTAGTCCCTTTTACCTTGGAAGGGATCAAGTCAGGAAACCGGACCCTTGGCCACCGGTTTATGGCCCCTGAGTCCATACCCCTCAAAGATGCCGGAGAATATTTTTCAAAACTTCGACAAGCTCAGGTCATTGTAGACCCTGAAGAACGGAAAGATAAGTTACATGAGGCCATTCAAGCCCTCGCCGACAAGGTCAAAGGACAAGTTTTAACCGATCCCGAACTACTGCAGGAGGTGAATTTTCTGGTCGAATTTCCCGACCCGGTTTCCGGTGCTTTTAATCCAGAATTTTTGAAATTGCCCCCGGAAGTTTTGATCACTTCCATGAAAGAACATCAGCGCTATTTCCCGATGGTTGACGGGCAAGGTGATCTTCTCCCCCGTTTCATTGCCGTAAACAATACTCGGGTGAAGGATACCCTACGGGTGGTCAAGGGCCATGAAAAGGTCCTTCGCGCCCGTCTTTCCGACGCCCAATTTTTTTTCAGGGAAGATTTAAAGAAACCCTTGAAAGAAAAAGTTGAGGCCCTGAAAACCGTGGTATTTCATTCCCGTTTGGGGACTTCCTTTGAAAAGGTGGAGCGCATAATGGGATTGGCTTCTTATCTATCCCGGAAACTGGCCCCGGAAAAAGAAGAGATGGTCATACGATGCGCCTTTTTGTGTAAGGCCGACCTGACTTCCCTGATGGTGGGGGAATTTCCGACCCTTCAAGGGATTATGGGCCGGGAGTATGCATTACGATCAGGAGAGCACGAAGAAACGGCCCAGGGGATCTTTGAACATTATCTCCCGGCTTCGACGGGCAACCAGTTGCCCGGGACCATCACCGGGACTTTAGTCGGTCTGGCCGATCGTCTGGATACCCTGACCGGGTTTTTCGGCCTGGGTCAAATTCCCACCGGCTCGGCTGATCCCTATGCCTTACGCCGTCAGGCCCAGGCCGTTATCCTGCTCACCTGGGCCAAAGGGTTTTCATGGTCGGTTAACGAAATAATCGAACAGGCTTTAATTCCCTATACCGGACTTTTTAAGGAAAACCCCGATACGATCAAAATAAACCTTTTGGCCTTTTTGGCCTTGCGCCTGCAACATTTATTGGAAGGGGAGGGGATCGGACGGGAAACGATTGAAGCCGTTATAGCCGCGGGATGGGACGAATTCTGCGAGGTGAAACTCAGGGCTCAGGCGCTGCAAGTCTTTCAAAATCATCCGGATTTTCCATCGCTGGTCGTTGGTTGTAAACGGGCCTTGAATATCTTGAAAGGGGTCTCTCTCACCGAGGTCGGCCAGGTCAATACTGAATTATTGACTGAAAGTGAGGAAAAGGACCTTTTTCAAAAGGTTCAGGAAAGACAATCCGAACTTGAGCGTCTTTTCAGGCAAAAAGGGTATTCCGATTACCTCCTCCATTTGGCTCAACTGCGTCCGACCATTGATGCCTTTTTTGATAAGGTCCTGGTCATGTCCCCGGAAGAAAAAATCAGGAATAATCGCCTGGCCTTATTGGTTCAGTTGACTTCCTTCTTTAACCGTTTCGCCCTTTTTTCAAAATTTGGAGCCTTATCCTAGTATTATTAACTTATTGATAATTATATTAAAAATTTTTTTACCTTGATCTTCCCTTTCCCTCCTTTTTCCCCGTTATCCTTTTTTCCGTTTTTACCCTCTATATCCAAACTAGGCGTTATCTCTCTGATTAAAGTTTTCTGACCATAATACCGAGAACCTTTATAAGAAGTTAAAAAAGACTGCCGGAAGGTCAAAAAATCGTCGGCAATCCGCTTCGATTATTAGGAGGTATTATATGATTAAAGGCAAGAAAAGGTTATCACTTGTTTAATCATCCTGGGGATGGTCATCCTATTTATTTTTTAGGTTTTCATCCGGCCAGCGCTGCTGAAAGTCCGCCGGCTCAACCGGTAACCAATCAGCTGCCCCCTCCGGCTGTAAATCCACCGGCGGCGACTAAGAAGGGCAACAGGTTTTGGAGGGTAAGGATATGGTCGTTATCGGCCTTATTTCACCCGAACTGGGCCCTTACGGCAAGGAGGGGCTGGACCAGCGGAGGGCAGCGGAAATGGCTGTAGAAGAGATTAATGCTGAAGGTGGGATTTTAGGGAAAAAGATTAAATTAATTCAGAGGGACACCAAGAGTAATCCAAGGATTGCCAAAGAAAATGCCATTGAGCTTTTTGAAAAAGAAGACGCTCAAATGATCTTCGGGGGAGTATCCAGCGCGGTTGCCCAGGTCATTGGGAAAAGTGGCCAAGATGAAAGAAAAAATATTTTTTGGAACCTCCTCCTATTCCACCGACCTCACGGCCGAGGAAGGTCATAAATATATATTCCGGGAATGTTCTGATTCAAGGATGACCGCCAAGGTATTATCCGGCTTATTTGAAAAAGAATTTATCCCGGGAAGATACTTATTTTTATGTCACTGTTGATTATAATTGGGGTGGACCACCGAGGAATTATTTCGGAAATTCACCGATACCACGGATAAATATCAGACATAGGAGTTTTCTCACCAAATCTGGGGGCCGATGATTTCAAGAGTGTCCTCAGTTTGGCCCAGGAGCTTGAGCACAGAAGTTTTGGTTCTTGATATTTATTCGGACGGGATATGGAGATCGCCGTAAAACAAGCCTATGACCTGGGACTGAAAAATAAAATGCAGATCGTTGTCCCAAATATCACGATTGATATGGCCGATGGGGCCGGTCCGGAAGCGATGGAAGGGATCCTCAGCACCAAGCCCTGGTACTGGAAACTGCCCTTCGAGGAAAATTAGACCAAAGGGATAACCTTCGTAAAAAAATATGAAGAAAAATTTCACCGTTATCCTTCATCTCCGGCCGCCTCGGCCTATGTCTATCCTTTACCAATATAAGGAAGCCGTGGAACGGGCCAAGACCTTCGACACCCTGCCGGTGATCAAGGCCTTGGAAGATCATAAATATATAGGATTAAAAGATGAACAACAATGGAGGGGGTTTGACCATCAATCCATTCAGACTGTTTTTGCCGTCAAGTGTAAAAAGGCGGAGGAAGTCAAGAAGGATAAATACCAGTCGGACTATTTTGAGGTCATAAACAAGATGAAGGGTGAGGAAGCCGCCATCACCAAAGAAGAGTGGGATGAGGTCAGAGCGGCGGTCAGTGCCGCCCCAGCCTTAGAAGAATAATGACCAGAAGGAGTCTTAAAAAATGACGATAAAAAAGAAACTTTCATTAAATGCTGTTGTGGTTTTAACGGCCATATCCATCATCATCGTTTCCGCCTTAATCAGTGCCAGGAGCGTTGATTTAAATGTCGGTATCCTGACCCAAAAAACCACTCCTTATCAATTAAAAGCCTTGAATCAACAGAGAGAACTCCAGGCCCATTCGGCAAATCTGGTGAATCTTTCTTCTTCCATGACGATGGGCGACTATAAAAAATCAGCCCCACTTATTTCAACTTCCCTGTCCGCCGTCTCCAAAGCCGCGGAAGAAATGGCCCGGTTAAAGGGTGAAAGTTCTTCGACGGACAAGACTATTCCGGAAATAACCCGGGGGATTCAGGACATCACCGAGCGCAAGATCAAGGCCCAGGAGGAGGTGTTCATCGCTTCCAAATCCATTCAGGAAAGGTTGTCGGAGGTTACTAAAAAAATGGATGCCTTTGTTCGAAGTCTCCAGCAAAAGAACTCCGGCACCATGATTTCGGGTGTGGATAATCTCATGGGTGCCAATCAACACCTGAATAATCTAAGTTTAGTCAGAAACGGCCTGAACGACATAAATTTTTCGCTATCCAAAATCCCGCTGAGCAATGATCGACGTACAGTAATCACTTTGAGAGATAATATCTTAAGTACGATTAAAACCATCAACCAGATTCTTAAGAATATAAAAGGCCTGGATAATATGGTCCAGGATCTGACTAAAAAACTGGCTATCCTGAGTGAAAAATTGACGGCAACCAACGGGATCGTTTTTTTACAGCTCAGATATATTATCGATGAGGATGGAAGTATGGGGGACAAAATCGAGACCATGGTCAAAGAGGCCGGATATAACCTTTCCTATCTTATTCCGACTATTGAAAAAACCCTGCTGGCCGCCAACAATACGGTCAAGAACAATACGGTCGATATGGCCAAGAATATGGAATCATTCAGCAATACAAATAATATTTTATCCTTGGCCTCAGGATTGTCACTGCTGAGTGCTTCCCTGGTGACGGGAATCAATAATTGCATTTATTCAAAAACCATGGCTGAGTTTAATCAATATATGGTCCTCGTTGATAGTCTTTTTAAAGAAGCGGGAGGCAAGGGGCAGAAATTGCAGGGCATCGTGGCCAACTTGAAAAACAAAGAAGAGCTAAAAATGGTTAACTCCTATATGAGTGCCCTATCGACTGTAAAAAATGCCTTTTCCGCCGCAGGCGGCGTGTCGGAAAAGGTTAAGGCCTCTATCAAGAATGCTGAGGAACTGGAGGCCTTGAATAGTAAAATGCGAAATATTACCGTTGCTCACTTGAAAGAAAGTCAGAAGGAGGTATCACAAGCCGGAGCCAATCAGGAAAACGTCGTTGCCTCCCTAAACCGGTCTTCAAAACTGACGATGCAGATCATCACTCTCGTTGGAGGAATGATCGTCCTGGTTACTTTGATTATGACGGTTATGATAACCCGATCGATCACCAAACCCATTAATCAGGTCGTGGAAGGGCTCCAGGACAGCGCCGGCCAAGTGGCCGCCGCTTCAGGGCAGGTTTCTTCCGCCAGTCAGTCTTTAGCCCAGGGAACTTCGGATCAGGCTGCCGGGATAGAGGAAACATCGGCTTCGATTGAAGAGATGGCCTCCATGACCAAACATAATGCCGAGAATGCCAATCAGGCCAATACCATGATGATCGATACCTCCCAGGTAGTAAATGAAGCTAATCGATCTATGGGCGAATTAACTGAATCGATGAAAGAGATTTCGAGTGCCAGTGAGGAGACGGCAAAAATTATCAGGACTATTGATGAAATTGCTTTTCAGACTAATCTGTTAGCCTTAAATGCCGCCGTGGAAGCCGCCCGGGCCGGAGAGGCTGGAGCCGGATTTGCTACCGTGGCCGACGAGGTGAGAAATTTGGCCTTGAGAGCCGCGGATGCCGCCAGAAATACGACCGATTTGATCGAGGGGACGGTCAAAAAAATAAAAATCGGATCGGAAATTGTCGGGAGGACCAACGAGGCCTTTTCCAAGGTATCGACGGGTGCCAAAAAGGTGGGGGAGATTATAGGTGAGATTAAGGCGGCATCCTATGAACAGTCTCAAGGGATTGAACAGATCAACAAAGCGATTACCGAGATGGAAAAAGTGGTCCAGAAAAACGCTGCTAATGCCGAAGAATCCGCATCGGCATCAGAGGAAATGAATGCCCAGGCGGAGACCTTGAAAGGATTTGTAAGGCAGTTGACATCATTGGTGGGCGATAGAACAAATAATAAGGGCCTGGATAACGGGCCCATTGGAAGGGATGATCTGCAATTCATTGAAATGAAAGGGGAGCCGGTCTCCGATCGATAATCATCTTCGCTTTGTTATTAACCGTAATACTTTTTCTGATCGCAATGATAAATGTACCTGACCTCATTTGTTCATCGTGAACAACCTTTCGAGATAGCCGAACGCTGGATCTGCGGTCGTCCAGCGGAAGACGACATCCAACGATTCACTGAAATATTGATCTGCGATGGTTTTGTGTTAGGGGAAATCCTGGAGGACTTTAACGAGTTTTTGCTGGGAACCATTTTTGAAACCCCCTACAAGAAGAAGCGAATTCACTTCAAAGGGGAGTTGAGGGACGCCTTAAGCCGAAATCCTAATGGCACGACTCCGCGCCTGAGAGAACTTTTTGGACTTTATGAAAAAAATCCCGATTATTTTTACCGCGAAGCCCCCATTAACGGTGTCGTCTGCCTGGACGACACTGATCACTTATTAGGGCTATATCGGATCAAACGTTCTAAAAGGATCGCTGAAAAAGCCAACCGCAGGATCGCAAACTGGATTTTTCAAAAGGTTCAAACAGTGGCCCAGGAGCTGGCCGGCGAACGGGCCAAACAGTCTCATATTCCCCTGGAATGGTTTGTGACTCCCCAAGAGGAAATGACCCGGGAGTTCATCCGAGCCGAAGAAGAGATCGCCCGAAGTTTTAAAGAATGTCGGATCAAGTTCGACCGATCCGCTCTGACCCTAGATGATGTCGGTGCGATCAAAGTTATTGCCGATTCCGAAAGATTAAATTTTCTGGAAAAGACTCTGAATGAACACTCGCAGATTCGAGTGATTGAAAAGGAAGATTTTAAGGGGAATTATCGAGCCACCAACTTGATCCTGGAGATCGGTTGGGATGCCGAGATTGTCTGTCGTACCTATAGAAATGGGCGGAGCTGGGAAAAATATCTCGACCGGGGAATAGCGGAAGACCAATTAAAAAAAGGTTTGGAGCCATTCCTGGACGGCGCTCAACCGACCCTGATCATTGAGCTGATCCTTTCCACCTTTTCTGATATGGTGGAATCGGAACTGGGAATAAGTATTCATGAGGAAAGAATCATAACCCAAAGGGGTAATAACAGTTATCGAGGCTATATCCCTATCAATGTTGAATTCCTGATTGAATACCTTTTTGCAGCAGGTTTCAGCCCGAAGATAAAGATTGACCGGATACCCATAAAACTTTGGGGAAGGTACTTGCCAGAGACTCTCAGTTCCTATGTGCGGAGTTTATACAATTTACCGGAGCACGATCTTTATTATTAGCTTTTTATTTTAGCCTTTTGCCAAAGACTTTTCAGCCTCTTTCCCACTAAATCAACCATCCTTCACTTCAGGCTGAAACTGGTTCCCGGCCTTCGCTGGCAGGCGTCTGGTTCTCCGCTCTCCCATCAGACCCAGGGCAGGGTTTTCAAGGTGACAACCTTTCTGGAGTTTGGCAGCAGGTTCAATCGGCACAAAAAAAGGCCAAGGAGACATCTTGATTGTTTCCTTGGCCCGGTCTTTCTTTGTTGATGCCTGTCTAACCTAGACTCGGATACAAAAAGTTTGTTTTAGAATTCTCTAAAATCTTCTTCCATTGGAATGATCTGTTCGGGGGTGATTTCCTTATGTTTTGGACTGGGAGAGGAGGCAGCTTTTTTCTCCTTGGAGGCCGAGGCGATCCTGAGTTTGGAATCCCTATTCCCGAAAGATGTTTGGGAAATGGACTTGGGGGTGAGACTCCTCCTGACTTGAAGAAGGTGTTTCGGGGGAACAATCTTATACCCATTACCGTTGCCATTCCCTTTCAACACCGCCGCCAACTCCTTGATGAAACCTTTCAAACGCTCTGCCTGGGCCTTCATTTCCTCAGCCGCGGCAGCTGATTCTTGGGCATTAGTTGTGTTCTTTTGGGTCACCTTGTCCATTTCGGCCACTGCCTTACTGACCTGAGATATGCCCTGGGCTTGTTCTTGACTGGCCGCTGCGATTTCATCAATCAGCATGCTGATTTTTCTGGAGATCTCCACATTTTTATTGAAGGCTTCCTGGGTTGCCAGGGTCAACTCATTCCCGCTTTTGACCGACTTGATCGTATTTTCAATTAAACTGCTGGTGTTTTTAGCGGCATCGGCCGCCCGCATCGCCAAGTTTCTCACTTCATCGGCTACCACGGCAAACCCGGCCCCGGCCTCTCCGGCACGGGCTGCTTCTACTGCCGCATTCAAGGCCAAAAGATTTGTCTGGAAGGCAATCTCGTCGATGGTTTTAATAATCTTGCTCGTTTCCTCGCTGGACTTGGTGATTTCTCCGATGGATTCGGCCATCTGGGTCATATGATGACTCACGTTTCCCACGATTTGACTGGCCTCCCCCATCATGGCCCTGGCTTGTTGGGCGTTATCAGCATTCTGTTTGGTCATGGCCGACATCTCTTCCAGAGAGGAAGAGGTTTCTTCGAGTCCGGCGGCTTGTTGAGAAGACCCCTCGGCCAGCGACTGGCTGGCCGAAGAAACCTGAACCGAAGCACCGGACACATGGTCTGAACCTTCCTTAATACCGGCGACCACCCGTTGGATAGGCCTGGTAATTGAAATGGTTAGAAAAATCCCAAGAGATATCGCTAATAAAGTCCCCAGTCCTCCTATGATCCAGGAGAACCAGGAGGCTGCAGTAGCTGTCTTTAAATTCCATTCCATCTTTTTCTGAATGGACCCCGCCTGTAAATCAGAAAACTTCTCCAATAAACCAGAGATTTTGTTCGTTTTTGAATAAACCTCATCTTTCAATAAATTCCGAGATTCCTCAAGTTTTCCCTCTATAGCCAGATTGATCAATTTATCACGCAAAGGAAGGTATTGGATTATTTCTGACTTAAGACCGTCCACGGCCTTCCGTTCCTCTTCTGTTTTAAGGATCTTGGCGATCTTATCGGAATTCTCGATCATTATTTGATCCAATTCTTTTATCTTGACAATATTCGTCGAGATCTCTTTGGTGTAAAGAAATTTATCCAAAAGAATATCCCTGATCAATCCGACGGATTTCTGAAACCCGACGGCCATCTCGGAAATATAAATTTGTGACTTGATATTCTTCTCCTGGATTTCTTTCCCGGCTTTAACCAGAGCACTTATCTTAGAAATTCCGTTAAATCCGACGATCATAGTAAGGCAGGCAACAATTACAAAACTTCCAATCAATTTGATGCTTAATTTCAGATTTTTCATCCTGTGGACCTCCTAGACATCGCTTTGGTCTTTCTTCTCAACCAGAGACCGTATGTTTTATTATTTTGCCACGTGAAAACTGATAGTTTTTCCTGCTTACTTAAATATTCAAAGTTATTAAAACCATCTATTCGCTTTACTGGTTTATTGTCCAGAGTTCACATAATAGGCCATCCCAGAAAATAACTGGAGGCCCAAAGGGAATTATTTAGAAAGATCCTGATCATGACTATCAGGATACTGGCTTTTCATGGGAATGGCCTATCAGGGGTCTTTTTTCGATACGGTCATTTAAGATCTGTAATCAGATCTAATAGGCCTCTCTTTTAGCCAGAATTGACCTTCTAATACCGAGATCCTGTTTGTCTTTCGCTCCCCGGATGGTCAGCAGGATTTCCTCCATATCGAAACGCCAGGAATCCCCCAATCTAAAACCCGGGATCTCTCCGTTACCGGCCAACTTATAGATGGTTGATTCAGAAAGCTTCAAGTATTGCCCCAATTCTTTAGCTGTAACGATTTTCACTGGGAACGCCCTCCTTTGCCTGTTATGAAATCTATCGGCATTTAGGGGTAAGAACTTTAATCGGGAAATTTGCTACTATATGTAAATTACTTTTGCCAAAGGGATGTGCCGGGATGAGGCGAGATGAGGGGGGATAAGTCATTAAAATAATGAAATTTCCAGAATTACATGGAAGAAAAGTTTGAATCTGCCAAAAATCAAGATATCTACCCTTCCTTAAAAAATCTAAGAACTCACCATTTTAATCATAAGTATTTAATAAGAAAAGAAAAACAATCTTTCTCTGAAAAAATAATGGAAATCTTAAATTACATTTTAAAAAAAGTCCTTGACAACGAATACTATTATTTAATAAAATACAGCTAAATGTTTAGAAGGCTAAATATATGGATGACCGACTATTTTTAAATAATGAAGTGAGTAAAATAACAGGATTAACCAAAAGACAAGTATTGAGCTGGACGGAAAAAGGTTTGATTCTCCCAAAGGAGCCAGCAAGAAAAGCTGGCAAGATGCGAGGATACAGTTACGAAAATCTGCTTGAGTTTGGACTAGCAAAGCATTTGATCGATATCATAGGCCTGCAATTTTATTCGGTTAATAAAATCCTTGAAGAGATAAGAGAAGATGGCGATTTTAAGGCCTGGGCAAAAGATTATTTTAAATATTCCTTGAGCTACTCCTATAAAATAAAGAATCAAAAAAAAGAAGAGTTGGTAGGATTCTAATACACAAACAAGAGTAAATGTTTCTCAAAAAAATAAGGGGACACTTTATTATATCTATTCGAACTATCTGAGTGAAAAAGGAGAGTCTTATTTAGAAACCATTAGGCTGATCTCTCCTTGGGGGGTTTTGGATACAGTGAAAGCCTTTCAACAGGCAGGCCTAAATTCTGAAGAAATAGAAACGACCTTTAAGGATGGTATTATTGTTAATTTGGGTGAGATAAAGGAAGAAATAGACAAAGGAATCAAAAACATTAAAAAATAGTTTTTTTTGGTCGTTATAATACATCTAGATGTTTAGCTGCCTAATTATATGGAGGTTTTAAAATGAGACTTTGGCTAAAAGTTAAAATACTGGACAATTATAAAACCCAGCGTGCTTTTGCCGTGTCCTGTTCCAGAACCGAAGACTGGATCTCACGAATAGTCCGGGGAATTAAAGATCCGCCTAAAGAAGAAAAAGAACTGATCGCCCAAAAACTTGGTGCCAGCGACCCTGAACAAATCGACCATTTATTCTTCAACAAAGAGTGAAAATGGATATTCCTAAGACCTGGCAAGAGGAAAAGGCAGAGAGGCGGGAAGAGATAGTACGGGAATATCTTGCAGCCGCCGAAACCGTAGCCAGGAAAAACAAAACATCGTTTAAAAAGCAATTCGCGAAATTAAAGGGAATCACTTATCGAACTCTCGATAGCTGGGTCCATCTTTTTAAAGATGTTGGACCACGTGGCTTGCTCCCTGCCGAGAGATCAAGACGAGGATTTTTTGGAAAGAATCCCGACATAGCCCTATCTTTCGAACAAAAGGTTATGCGAAGAAATGGCCTCCTGATCAAGGTAGCAATAGAGGAAACAATCAAAGAATATCCGGACAGAAATCTTCCTTCTCCTAAAACCTATTATAATTATATGGAATCAAGGTTTGGAAAACCTCTGTTAGACATGGTCCAGTCTCCGGAAAAATACGCCAGAGAACATTCCATCCATATAAACAGAGATTGGAATATCGGGATTAATCGGCTTTGGGTAGGTGATACGAAACAGTGTGATCTTTATGCTCTACTAGGGAAAAAACCTGTCCTGGTATCATTGGTCGCCTTCATGGATTGTCATAGCCGATTATTCACGGGGTATGTTCTGACCGCCTCCCCTAATTCTTTAGAGATAGGCCAAGCATTCTATAATGGAATCATGAAACACGGCGTCCCAAAAGCCGTCCATATTGACAGGGGCAAAGATTATAAAAGTAAGTACTTCAGTGGGGAAAAAGGAGAAAAAAATAAGAATCATGAGTTTTTCGATGATCTTGAAAAAACGAGGATTCCAGGAATACTTCGGCAGCTTAATGTCGAAATTATTCAAGCGGCCCCTTATAACGCCAAAGAAAAATTAATAGAAAGTAATTTCGGATTTTTAACTGAAAGCTTACGTGATGTACCTGGATACCGGGGGCATAATTTAAAAACTCGGCCAAAAAAGCTTTCCCACGAAATTAAATCTAAAAAACTCCTTTCTTTTGAAGAAGCCTGTCAAGAGATAGAGAACCGAATTGAAAGACGTAATAATGAAATTAAGCACACGACAACCAAGGAAATACCTATTTCCTTTTATAAGGATTTCGTTCCTCAAATTCCTTCTCAGGCTTTTCTAAATTATCTCCTCATGGAAGTGCATTTCGTGAAAGCTAGAAACTCCGGCGTTAATATCGATGGTCATTTTTACCGTGGCGAGGATCTCTTCCCGATCGCCGGTGAGCTGGTCGAGGTTAGAAGAAATCCAAAGGATATAGGCCGCGTGGCTGTCATTCACAAAAACGAATATTTTGGAATGGCCTTTGAAGAACTGCTAGGCGATCACTGGAGCCAAATAACTCTTCAAAACCGAAATACAGCAAAAAAAATCAGGCGAAAAATCCACAAGATGCAAAAAGAGATTTGGGGTTGGGAAAATATTACTGATGATCCTCGCCGAATGGAAATTAAAGTTGCTGAAGAAGAGGCCCTCCCAAATAAAGAGGATATTAGTCCGGCTCCAAAATCCAACGTCATCTCTATTATTGACCCAATAAGGGAAAGAATTTCTCGAAAAATCGATAAGGATTTCAATCAGACTAAAAATGAGTCAGAAGAGGCTCGGGTTGCTGCCAATGGAGAAAGTAGAAATGTCCTTCCCTCACGACTCTTAAATGCCTTGGGTGGACTTTCATTCGGCAGAAAAAAACCAGACGATGAAGATTTTTAAAGGAGATTTACAATGTCCCCTAAACAGGCGTTAAAGCTGGATTCAATAGATAATCTGAATTCCGAAAATGTGGACAATGTGCGCGCGAGACTTAATTTAGAAATAAATAAGGGTGGGTCTTCTCAAAATCGTCTTGCCAACAAATCCGGTCTTAGCAGCTCCACCGTTAGCCTGTTTATGCGTAACAAATACCCAGGGAATAATCTTGAAATTGCAAAAAAAATAGAACCCTTTTTGGAACCGTTTCTGGAACAAAAAAAGGATGGTCTCGGGTTATCCGCCAAGAATTTCAGAATTCTCTTAACCAGCATAGCTTTAAAAATGTGGTTTGCCATTCAAATAGCAGACCAAGAGGGCGACATGGTGGCCATTCTTGGTTCAAGTGGAATCGGTAAAACGATAGTCTTAGAGGAATATCGACGCCAAGAAGTGAGCCCTATTTTAATAACGGTCAACATAACAACGAGGGCGACAGGACCGGTACTTGACGCGATAGGGCGTGAATTAGAGATAGGTGTCCGTATAGGCACCCAAAGCCATTTTTTGGCAAAAATTATAAAGTTTCTCAGAATCTCGCCTCGTCTCTTGTTGTTTGATGAAGTTCATCTTTTATCATGGGAGAGCCTTGAGCTTATCCGGACAATTCATGATGCTGCCCATGTCGGGATCGTCTTTTGTGGTCAGGAGCGGTTTTATGAGCAGATGCGCGGATCGCGTCGATCCTATCTGTATGATCAATTCTCTTCAAGGATCGGTTGCCTTTGCCGCCTAACTTCAATTGAAAAAAAAGATGTTAGGATGCTCTGCGAGGCGATTTATTCAAATCTTGACAATAGATGTTTGGAATTTTTGTTTTCCAAAGCCTCTGGACCGGGAAAATTTAGAGTAATGACTAAAATTTTAAAGAGAGCGGTCTTTATCGCTGAAAAAGAAAAAGTTCCCGTGACCTTGGACCTTCTTAAAGAGGCTAATTCACTTCTTCTTCTATAGGAGATTGTTATGGAAATGTCTGTTGAAGCCCGGCAGGTTTTTGATTCCCTTGATGAAAAAACGAAAAGGGTCATTCAGGGAAACTATTCTTTTAAAAAACTCCGGAATGAAGCTATAGTTGACCTGGGGAAAAAAGGTGTTAATGGACGCCTTTTGGCTGAGATTACCGGCCTTAGTACTTCCAGTGTGAGCCGCATTTTGGAGACGGGGGGGCAAACGAGATATAAACCCGACAGGAGAGAGGTAGAATTGTGGAAACTCAAGGAAATGATTGATGGACTCTATAAGCGATACAGGCGCTTTATCTTGGCCAGAGACGAAAGGAAAGGAAAAGGGTTAGGGATGGGTAGGGGGAAGAAGAGTTAAACGTTTTTAAACGGGTTTTAAACGGTTTTAAATAGGAGGAAGACATGAAGAGTAAAGTAAAGTCTGAAAAAATTATTCAATTTCCCTTAAATCAAAAGATTATAAAACAACAGAAGGAAATGAAAAACTTGATGTTTGTAGATAAAGAAAAGGCATATAAATACATTCGATCTGTGTTTGGTTGGGGTGCCTTATTGATAGCAATGGGCAATCACTGGAAATCTCCCGAGATAACTGACTGGGGAAACAAAATTCAGCTCTTGGGCAAAGAATTGGCAGCATTATTCGATTTTTCAATAGAAGATGTCGGAAAATATTTTATATAGGTAATCCGACTTGCCCTGGATAGGCTGATCACCGAAAAGGCGGAAACTCTCACCGCCCTGCCAGGGCAAAACAAATGAGAGGCAACTTAGAGAGGGTTGCGATAGCCGGATGCTATCCAACCCTTTTTTATTAGGAGAAGACAATGGCCGAAGTAAAAATTGAAATCACCGCCCAAGATAACACGTCCGGGGTTTTTAAAAACATCCAGGCTTCGAGCAGCTCCGCCCTTAATACAATGGCCGCCGAAACCAGGAATTATACCGAGGGCAGTAAAAGCCTGGTCACGTCCCTGAAGGAACACTGGATCGCTGCTTCAGTCGCCGTTTACGGGGCCTGGAGGATGGTGAATGAGGCTATGGACCTGGCCAAGCTCGGGGCCAAGGCCCAGCAATCCGAAGAGTCGTTCCGCACTGTAACCAGGGCCTATGGGGAAGATGCCAGCAGTCTTTTAGAAAAGATGAAACAGGTTTCCTCCGGGATGATCGATGACTCGGCCTTAATGCAGAGGGCAGTAAAAGGACTGCAACAGGGACTAGCCGGAGAGCAGATTACTTCCATCCTGGAAATAGCGCGGACCTCGGCTCGAACGGCTGGGAAGGACGTTGTCGAAGCCTTCGATCAGATCACCGATGCAACGGCCAATCAGATGACCCGCGGGCTGAAGGCGATGGGTATTGTGGTCGACCAGAATAAGGCTTTTGAAGACCAGGCTAAAGCATTGGGAACGGTAACAGCCGGTCTTACTGAACAGCAACAATCTCAAGCCCTGGCCAACGCCGTCATCGCTGAAGGCACCCGGCAAATGAAGGCGATGGGGGATGTTACTGAAAACGCCAGTGAGAAATTTCAAAAAATGAATGCTACGATCACAGGATTTAAAGAGAATGTGGGAAAGGAGTTATTGATCGGGATAGAGAAAGTCAAAAATATCCCGAGTCTGTTAGGGAAGGGAGCGCTTTTGGCTCTTGAGGGCCTGGGAAATCCAACCGTCGCAATGTGGGCAAATATAGAAAAAGCATCCGGCGATGCCGCAAAAAAAATAAGTGACGCAGAAAAGGCCTATATAAAGATGATGTTATCTATTCAGCAAAAGGTTGACACCTTTAATTTGCTTAAGGAGAAGATTAAGGAGGTCACTCTATCTGTTCAGGAATTCGATTATAAAATGCAGGACTTGGATCCCAATGCGAATGAAACGACCAAGAGGATAGCCGAGATTACCTCTCAAGTCCAAAAAATGAAGGAGGAGATAAGGAAATCCGTAGGTGAAAATGTCTTGAGCCAACTGGCCCCAAAGATCGACATGGGAGCTATGGAGGGAATTCGGAATGTCTATAAACAGCAGCTTAAAGACTTCGACGACCTAATACTCTCCATGTCCAATGCCCGCAAGGAAGGGATTATTAAGGACCTAGCCGAAATCGACAAAACCGAAGCGGATGCATTTAAGAAATTCAGCAATAACCAAACGATGATTACGGCCATTGCCAAGGCCGAGGATCTGGCCCGGATCGACAGCCTGAAAAAATGGAAAGATTCCCTGATCTCGATGCACAATGAGGCCATCGCCAAGGCGCGGGAATATTATAAGACGGTGGATGACCTTAATATGGCCCTGAGCAAGAGTGCCATCTTTATGGATCAGTGGAAGAAGGGATTTCCGACCGACCAGACATCGGTTTTCAAGAATGAACAGCAAAGTCTGCAACTGATCATCGATCAGGCCAACAATAACCCTATCGCCGCCAACCTGCAGTCGGCCATGACGGCCATCGAGAGTTTCATGCAGAAGAATAATCAATTGCGGAATGAACTGGTTGACACTCCCGGGAAAGGGCTGCAATCGATTTTTTCAGATACCGACGCGGCCAATCTATACAATCAATATGCCGGTTTTCAGACTGCCCTGGCCGGGGTAAGGGACGCGGCCAAATCCGCGGGCGACGCCGAAATGTCCGTGGCCATGCAACTGGCTGATATGATCAAGCCGGTCGACACGGCGATGGATTTATTGAAATCAAAATTCACCGATTATGTCGATATGATCTCGGTTCAAAGGCAGGTGACCCTGGACACTTCACCGGCCATCGATTCCATCCAGGCCATAATCACAAAAACCACGGAGGCCCTGGGCTATATCCAGCAGCTTGGCCGCTATAATACCTCCTCTACTTCCGCCATGTCCCGTCTGGCGCCCTCGGCTCCGGCTGCCGACGTGGCGCCTCCTGATTTCCCGGTTACGGCAGTTGGTACTCCCTATGTGCGCCGCTCGGGACTGGCCTGGATCGACCAGGGCGAGCGGGTGATGACTGCCGACCAGAATAAATCCTACAGCGGCGGATCGGGAGGAAAGACCTTGAGCTTTTCATTCGGAGATATCCATGTCCATGGAACAAACGACCCCGGCGAAATAGCTCGCAAGATCATGAAGCCATTGATTTCGGAACTTCGCGAATATAACCATTTAATCGGAGGAAATTAAGACTCCGGAATTTTTGAACAGAAGAGGAGGAAAATCATGGATCGTATCACCAATAAAAGCCTTTTAAGTGACATCGAGAGGACCTTATTTTATCATGCTCATGGGCAAGGCATGGCCGGAAGAAACGAGGTTGATAAGGCGCAGGATGCCCTTATTAAGACCTTTATTCCGGAATACGATGCTGGCGGTCTCGGCGGGTTTAGTGGAATCAGGGAGGCCTATATTCACTTAACCGGGGATGACGAGTTTAGAGGTAGGGCGGGCTTTAATCTCTCAAGGGTCTCAAGTGGCTTGAGGGCTTGTGCTGATTTTGATTCAGGCACTTTCTCCTTTGCCCTGCAAAATGCCCTTAATATGTACCTGTCCAAGGCTTATAAGTCCTTTCCTTATCACGAGGAAATATTCATCTCTGAAAAAAAGACGGCCACCGACTTCAGGACAATCCAGTCCCTTCAGTTGGGGTATCTCGGGGATCTTCCAGATATCGATCCGGAGACAGGCGATTATCAGTCTCTTGGTAATTATGGAGACACCGAGTCGCAATATAAAATTGGGCAGAAAGGTGGAATCACTTGGGTGACGAGAAAACACGTCATAAATGACTTGGTTGGATTGATAAAAGCATTGCTTGACAGGAAAGCGCGAGCGGCCAGGAGAACACATGCTAAATATGTCTGGAGCTTTTTTATCAACAACGCTATCTGTCCCGATGGAACGGCATGGTTTACCGCGCCGCACGGGAACTTAGGGTCAAGTGCCTTGGATTTTGATCCCCTGGCTGCTGCGATCACCGCCCTGGCCGATATGGTGGAACCGGGGTCAGGAGAAAAACTTGGAATGGACCTTCCCACTTTCAATTGGAATTTAGTTATCCCAGTCGCTTTGTGGAAGTTGGCTGTGTCAAAAAATCAGGCGGAGTATTATTATACCGCAGCAGATGACTTAACCACCAAAACGGAGAATCCAAATTGCCGGTTGTTTGGGGATCGCAATGAAAGAATTATTATTTGTCCCTTTTTCACAGATCTCAATGATTGGGGGGTTATTAGAGATAAGGAGGATGTTCCGATAGTTGAAATGTCTTATCTTAACGGGCACGAGGAACCTGAACTTGTCCTTGCCCATCCTGACGATTTACCGGGAACCGAAAGAGGTCTTCATGGTGATGATTATGGCTATAAGATTCGGCATGAATATGGTGGAACCCTGGCTGATCACCAAGGCGGATTTCGGTCCGTTGTGTCCTGAAAATAATAGTTTCCCAAGGCCCCGCCCATAGTTTCCCTCCCGTTCTATGGGCTCCAGGAGGGAGCGGTTTCTGACCCAAAGCAGAAATCGCTCTCTACCTGGAATTAAAGGAATCGAATGAAAAAAAGTGAATTTTTAACCAATATTGCCCAAGGATATAATTCTAAAATTGAAACGGTGTTTTTTTGTAACGAGAAGCGTTTGCCAGATGGTGCCTGGGGTGTGGCAAACGCCCAACCCAACTTGGAATGGTATCGAATCTTGCTTAATGATAAACTTCTTTCCTGCCCAATCCGCGCCCTTGGGGTCTTGTTCCATGAGCTAGGCCATATTGTTCTGAATCATTTTTATTCGGTGGATACTGAAAGTGAGGAGAGAGCCGCAATCGAATGGGCATTTAGGGAAATGGGAACAATCGACCAAGAGGGAAAGATAAAGAAGGAAAACTCCTTTTGCTATGTTTGTATATCTCTCTATTCAAAATTATGCCTTAAGAAATTTCATGACCAAATACGACCCCAGAAAAGCAGAACAATATAGGGGACGGCCACATTCTCATTATCGGAACCAGGGCAAGCATAAATGCAGGTTATGTGGGAAGAAAACAGACAATCATTGGAACTGCCCGGCTTGCCTGGATAGGATGGCCAAGGGAGAGATTGAATCGCCGGTAACCGATGTCTTGGGCTATGATCTCGACGTGCCGCTATAGATAAAGGGCCTTTTAAACCCCATTTAATGGCCCTTTTTCCCCCTCCGAATCCCAGTTTTTGGAAATTTCAAGTTACATTTTGGCAAAATGAAGTTACACGTTATAAGAGGGGAATCCGGAAGATCGGCGTATTTTTGGAGATAATCTACCATATATTGTATACATTTTTTAAATAGCTCCTTTCTATTGTATTTTTTTCTTTACAAAATGATTTTTTTCATTAAAATTAAAATGAGAATCGAATCGGATGACTGATTGGCAATAAACCGTAATAAGATAGGTGGACTCCTTTTATATTGGAAGGGAATATTCTAAAGTGAAACTTAAAAGATTAGAACTTAATGGATTTAAATCATTTTCAGAAAAGACAGTCGTTTCTTTCCCCAAAGGGATAAGTGGCGTTGTTGGGCCCAATGGATGCGGGAAAAGCAATATTGTGGATGCCATAAAATGGGTCATGGGAGAACAAAGCCCCAAGCAGTTACGAGGCAAAGGCATGGATGATGTGATCTTCGCCGGATCCAACGGCAAATCCTCAGTGGGCATGGCCGAAGTCTCCCTGGTTTTGGACAATGACAACGGCTCCATCCCCCAAGAATACGCCGATTTCAGTGAGGTGGTTATAACCCGCCGATTGTTCCGGGACGGAGAAAGCGAGTACGCCATTAACAACAAGGCTTGCCGGCTTAAAGATGTTACTCATTTATTTATGGATACCGGGGTAGGGAGCAAGGCCTATTCGGTTATCGAACAAGGCCGGATCGGGGCCATTATCGATTCGAAACCTGAAGACCGCCGACACTGGATCGAAGAAGCTGCCGGTATTTCCAGGTATAAGAGCAAAAAGAACGAAACCTTGCGTAAGTTGGAGCTGACTCAACAGAATCTATTACGGGTTGGGGATGTTATCGCTGAAATCAAGAGACAGATGAACTCCTTGTACCGTCAGGCCAAGAAGGCTGAACGTTTTAAAGAGATCCGGAAACAATCCAAAGAAGTGGAATTAGTTCTATTAGCCAAGGAATATCAAGCGTTACTGGAAGGGAAAGGACTGAAAGAAGAAGAACTTGGCCGTCAGCAGGAACAAACCGTGGAGCTTAGAGAAGAATGTTATACGCACGAGTCCTCGTTGGAACAGCTTCAAGCGGAGCTAATGGCACTCGAAAGGCAGTTGAAAGAAAAGCAAGAGCAATTCTACCGGCAAAAGGGTGAGTTGCAGAGCCAGGAGGCCTTGATTCAACAATACCAGAAGGAATTGAAAAATCTTGGAGATGATGCCGTTGAAATAGAAAGGGAAGTTAACGAAATCGAACAATGGTTGAATGAAAATGAAGCCAGGGAAAAGGTCCTGGCAGAAGAGGTGACTTCATTTACCCAAACGGTGGCCCTGGAGGAAGACCAGGTTCGGGAGAAAGAACTATCACTTTCGGAATCCAAAAAAGAATTGGCCCAAAGTCAGGAACAAGGCGAACAAACCAAAGATTTCTTAGTCACCAAGTTGACTGAGCTGACCCAGGTGAGGAATATGCGGGCCGGCTTGGTCAAACTGCGGGAAGATCGGGAGCGTCGGATTATTCGTCAGGGTGAAGAGAAAGCGCAGTTAACAGCCCGCTTGGATTTTTTAAATACATCCCTTCTGGATATAGAGACCCGGTTGGCGGTGCAAAGGGAAGCCCTAAGAGAATTTAAAGAGAAAATAATTCAAGCTCAACAGCAGAAGATCGATATTGAAAAAATCCACAAAACCTTGGAGGGTGAATTAAGCGATTTGGAACAGGGCTGGAAACAAGATCAGGCCCAAATCAGGAACCTGCAGGAGATCCGCGACAATTTCCAAAGTTATCAAAATGGTGTCCGAGCTTTGCTTAAGGCCGAATGGCCTGAAGAGATTAAGGAGTCCCCGACTTTCCGGCAGGTGTTGGTTGAAGGTCTGGAAACCGAACCGGGATGCGAGACGGCCGTAGAAGCAGCTTTGGGGGAAGCCCTGCAAGCCCTGATGATCCAAGACTCATCGTTCGCTGTTCAAGGAATCGACTATTTGAAAGATCAGGGTCAAGGCCGGGCCACCTTCCTTCCTATGAAACCTCCTGTATCCTCGATTAAAACAACTCCCGCGCCTTGGGAAGAAAATGGATTGGTTTCCTTATTGTCCAAAGTCTCTGCCCAACGGGAATTTGAAGACTGGCTGAAGGTCTTATTAAGTCCTTTTGTTCTGGTTTCGGATTTAAGGGAAGGATTGGAGGTCTGGGGAAAAAACCCCGGGCAGGTCTGCGTGGTTAGCCTACAAGGAGACCTGATCGACTCCAAGGGGATTATTTCCGGCGGCAGTTCCAGAAACCCGGAGAGCGGCATCCTCTTCCAAAAGAACCTCATTCATAAACTGGAACTGAAAGTAAGGGATTGGCAGGAAAAGATCGATCAGAAAAAGGAGAGTATCCTGACCACAGAAAAAGACCTCAGTGATCGAATCCATCAATTCAAGGCCCTGGAGGACGGAAAACAAGAGAAAGAAGAGCTCATCCTGGAATTGGAGAAACGCCTGATCGGCTATCAGGAAGAAACCAAACCCATGCAGCGCCGGCTTCAATTACTCATTCTGGAAGAGGATGAATATCGGACACAGGAAGAGGATCAGGCCTTGGAAGAACAAGACCTATCCTTACAGGAAGAAACCCTGAATAAAGAAATTGAGGGGATCAGAGAAGACATTCATGACCATGAAGGAAAAAATAAAATTCTGGAAAACGACCTGGACCAAGAAAGGGAGTCTTTGACTCTGGCCTATACCCGGGTGTCGGCCCTAAAGGAAAAGGGAGGACATATTGGACGGGAATGGGAACAATTGAAAGAATCCCTGAACGAAAAACGAAACCGACAAAAAAGGCTTTGGGAAAAAATCCAGATCGGAAATCAGGCTCAGGCGGAATTGAGGGAAAAATCATCCTCTGGAGAGGCCTTGATTACGGGTTTACTTGCCTTGGTCAATGACTTTGAGGCTCAGATCCAGGCCGCTAATCAAAATTGGGAAAAGATGATCAAACAAAAAGAAGACTGGGAAACGGTTTTAAAAGAAACCCGGGGTCTTCTGAATGAGGCCGAGCAGCAGGAAAACGAGCATAGAATGGAATTAGCCCAAATGGTGATGAAGATCGATCATGTAAAAGAACAGATTCTGGAACAGTCCGGACTGCCTGCGGAGGAAGTGGTTTCGACTTATTTAAAAGGCGGTGAAGATCTGGGGGCCTTAAGGGAGAGACGCAGAGAATTTAAAGAAAAGCTGGAACAATTAGGAGAAGTGAATTTGACCGCCCTGGAAGAATACAATGCTTTTAAGGAGCGGTATGATTTTTACCACACTCAGGAGGAGGATCTGCTTAAATCCATGGATTCCCTGAAACGGGCCATCCAAAAAATAAATTTCACTTCCAAGGAACTTTTTTTGTCCACCTTTAAAATGATTCAGGAAAAGATGAACGAGGTTTTCCCCGTGTTGTTCGGAGGCGGCAGTGCCAAATTATCCCTGATCGATGAAGATGATCCTCTGGAATCCGGAGTAGACATTATGGTCCATCCTCCGGGAAAAAGAGTGACTAATATGACCCTTCTTTCCGGTGGGGAAAAGGCCCTTACTGCCCTGGCCCTTTTATTCTCAACCTATTTAGTTAAACCCAGCCCCTTCTGTCTATTGGACGAAATAGACGCTTTTCTGGATGAGGCCAACGTCGAACGATTCAAAAGTCTAGTCCAGAGTATCGTCCGGGATTCCCAGATTATCCTGATTACCCACAACCGACGGATCATGGAAATGGCTGACACCCTCTATGGGGTGACTATGGAACAACCGGGGATATCCAAGCTGGTATCGGTCCGGTTGGATACCATACAATAGAGTTGGCCGCCTTTCCCATCAATAATCTGCGGCAAAGATAATATTTACACCTCTATTAAACCTATGCTAAGCTCTCTCCCATGCTATTTAAAATTTTAATCTCCTTTTTGATAAGAGTTATCAGAAGGTCTTGTTATTGGAGTCAATCACCTATAAGGCATGAGCTTCTTTTGGCGAAGGACGAAATTTGAACTAGGTTATAATAACCGGCCATTAACCTCTCCTGTGCCAGGTTGGGGTGAATGCTCTGCGGTCCATGAACTTAGCCCCCGGGCCGGGCTTGGGCGTTGGATTGTCTTTCGAACATTCCCAATAACAAGACCCCCAGGTATCCATCGCCTGCGGGTGAGAAATCCTAAAATTACAAAGGCCTAAGAATCTAGAAGAGTCTATTGATCTAACATCTATGTTGCCACCTATGAACAGGCTAGAAGAAAAAAAAAGGATTCATCCTTGGGCAGGGGTACTTTTCCTGGCAGTCCTGCTTATCGGTCAGCAGGTCTGGGCCAAGGTCTACAGCGTTCAGATAGGAGTATTTCAAAAAGTTCAGAATGCCCAGCAGCAATTTAAGCGGCTGGAGAAATCGTTACCTACAAATTTGTTGGATCACCTCCGGATTGAAAAAACCGGAAAGGGTTATATTGTCAAGGTCGGGAAATTTAGTGACCTGGAACAGGCGCAGACCTTACTTTCAGCCATAACGCCTCTTTCTCCCGATGCCTTTATCTGGAAAGGAGATTTTATAAAGGAACAAATTTTAAAGACAGAAAAGAATCCAAACCCTCGCTGCGGATCGCTCTTCAACTGAGGGTAAGGTTTCTTCTTCCATTGAAAGGAAAAAAGATGAATCTCCCGGGAAATCCGAAATCCCCTATCCGATCAACCAAGCCCTCCTTAGAGGAACCATTCGTGAAATCAATTCCTTGGCCTCCGAAAAAATTGGATTGCCTCCCGGAAAGAAAATTTATCGACTGAAAATTCAGGTAGAAGAGAGTAAAGAAATAAAAGGGTTCCCGGATTTTTTAAAAGAAAAGGAGGGGGAGTTATTAACCGTGTTCTCGGAAACCAGTCCGCCTTTTTTCCAACCCGGAAACAAAATTACGGCTGTCGCCGAATATCGAGGGGATCGTTTCAGCCGATTCACCTGGATCATTAAACCCCAGGCCGTCAAACCATGAATCTCCGAATTCCAACTTCAGATTTTCACAAAAAATAAAAGAAACCAAGGCAGGCCAATATGTTGAAATGGTTTACTCCAAAAGAACAAAAAAATAACATTGAAAAAACTGAACCCCCCGGAGAAGACAGGGAAGGGTTTCCTGAATCCGGTGAGACCCCTGAAAATAAGAAGGGTTTTTTTGGCCGGCTGAAAGAAAGGTTGACCAAGACCCGGGAAACCTTTGTCACCCGAGTGGATCGTCTGGTTCTGGGGAAAAAAGAGATCGACGAAGACTTGTTGGAGGAATTGGAAGAAATACTGATCACTTCGGATTTGGGGGTCATGACTACTCAAGTCCTGATTGATTCCGTTCAACAAAAGGTCAAACGAAAAGAGCTGGATGATCCCAATCGGCTGAAGGAATATTTACAGCAAGAAATTCTTCGTTTTTTGGATGTGACCAAAAGGACGCTGGATTTTTCTAAAAAACCTTTCGTCATTCTAGTCGTCGGGGTAAACGGGGTGGGAAAAACCACCACTATCGGTAAATTGGCTCAGCGTTTTCAAGCCCAGGGGAAAAAGGTCCTATTGGTGGCCGGAGATACCTTCCGAGCAGCGGCCGGTGAACAATTAGAGATTTGGGCCGGGCGGTCCGGAGCCGAAATCATCCGCCAGAAAGAAGGCTCCGATCCTTCGGCCGTAGTTTTTGACGCCGTTAAGGCCGCCCGGGCTCGGGAGATAGATATTGTTCTGATCGATACGGCAGGAAGACTTCATACCCGGGTAAACCTGATGGAGGAGCTGAAAAAGATTCACCGGGTAGTCCAGAAAGAGATCCCCGACGGTCCTCATCAAACCTGGTTGGTCCTGGATGCCACCATGGGGCAGAATGCCATCTCCCAAGCCCGAATTTTCAACGAGGCCATGGAAATCAACGGGATTATCCTGACCAAATTAGACGGCACAGCCAAAGGGGGGATCATCGTCGGCATCTGCAATGAACTGAAGATTCCGATTGAATATATCGGTATCGGCGAAAAGGCGGAGGATTTACAACCCTTCAATCCTGAGGAATTCGTCCGGGCCTTATTCTGATAGGTTCGTCTAAAATAGCCTACCTGGGGTTGTTACCCTTCAGGCAGATCTTCTACCACTTTTCTTTTAATTGGATCTCTTTTTGATCCCCTACCACGACCAGTAGAAAATTGTCGGGTTTGAGATAGGTCCGGGCCACGCGAAGTACCTCTTCAGCCGTCACCTGATTGATAAGTTTGGTGTATTTTTCCGGGAAATCCAAACCCAGGCCATACAATTCCATGGCTGATAGGAGCCGCACCATCTTTCCATTGGTATCCATTCGCAGCGGGAAGCTTCCGGTTAAATAGGCCTTAGCCTCGGAAAGTTCTGTCGGGGAAACCCCTTGTTCAATCATTTTCTTTATTTCTTTTAATATCTCGAAAAGGCCCTGGTTGGTATTTTTATTTTCCGTTTCCACGACAATTTGAAAAGAGCCGGGGTATTCCCGGGCATCAAAAAGACTGTATATCCCATAAGTCAAGCCCAGGTTATCCCTGATATTATCCACCAGACGGGAAACGAAACCTCCTCCCCCCAGAATATAATTCATAACCTGGAGGGCATAATAGTCCGGGTTGGATCGGGATATACCCAGGTGCCCCCAAATGATATTGGCCTGGGTGATAGGCCGATCGATTTTTTCTATCACCGGATTGGTTAATTTCGGGGGCGGAGACAGGATGGAGCGGGAGCCGGGGGCCGGCTTCCATTCTTTGAAAAGGGGCTCAAGCAGGAGAACCCCTTCTTCCAGGGATATTTGGCCGACCATAATGACGCTGAGATTGTCTGGCCGGTAGTAGGTCTTGAAAAAATGGACTATATCTTCTCTGGCGATCGAAGAGAGGGTTACCGGAGATCCTTCTGACAGATTGGCATAGGGATGAGTCCCGAATAGTATTTTTGAAAATGCCATGCGGGCCACCTGCCTGGGCTCTTCGTCCATACGCTTCAAACGAGCTTTCAATTCCGAAACCTTACGTTCTATCTCCGGAGGGGCAAAAAGGGGACTCAAAAGGATATCCGAAAGGATAGATAGGCCGAGGGGCAGGTCTTTTTTTAGAATGGACAGGTTTAAGGCGGCATAGTCCGATTCGCAGGAGGCGGAAAGGGAACCCCCGACCGATTCGATCTCCCGGCTTATTTGAGTGGCCTTTCTTTGAGCCGTACCCCGGGTCAGCAATTCAGCCGTCAAATTGGCCAAACCGAGCAGGTGAGGGGGATCTTGCGATGATCCGGCCCGGATCATAACCTGAAGATGGATGGTCGGGAGTTGGCTCCTTTCGGAAACAATTAAGACTATTCCATTGGAAAGGATGGTTTTTCGAGTCAGAGGCATGGCCCCGGTCAATGAAGAAGAAGCAACGGCTCCGGTAGAAGTTATGAAAATAGGCATTATGGTTAAGACCTTTCGGATCATCATTCGGTTTTTTAAAAAATCAGGCCATCGGCGATAGGCTAATCGGTAAGCAGGAATACTTTAAGACTCATAGTCTATTACCCGTTGTTTTTTGGCTGATTGATGGGAATTAAAATACCCACGGTTTTATTCCGGTCCTTGAAATAGGTTTGATAGACCCGCAAAAGATCGGACTGTTGCACGGTCCGAATGCCGGGGAGAAAGGCATTCAAGTCCTTCCAGTTTCCGAGGGTTTGATATTTCCCGAGCAGGTTGGCCTGATAAAAGATGGAATCCTGGGCAAATATAAAGGCCGCTTCGATCTGGTTTTTAGCCCTTTTAATTTCCTCTTGGGTTGGGGGGACTTTTTCCCAGTCCTCCAGTTCCTGAAAAAGCCTTTTTTCAATTTGGTCCGGGGTATGACCGGGCATAGCCTGGGCATAAAAGAAGAAGAGAAAAGGATCTCTTGAAGAAAAGGCATAGTCTGCTCCCGCATCCAGGGCTTTTTGTTCCTGGTAGACTATTTTTTCATGCATCCTGGAACTTTTCCCTCCGGCCAGGATTTGGGACATGACTTCCAGCGCGAAGGAATCAGGATGGGGGAAGGATGGGACGTGATAGGCGAGGACCACAAATGGTAACTGGGCTTCCCGGCGAAGAACAACTCGTTTATCCGTCTCCTGAGACGGTTCTTTAATAGTAACGGGTCTAAGGTCTTCCCCCTTTGGAATCCGGCCGAAGGTCTTTTCAACCAAAGGTAAAAGGCTGTCTTTATCAATGTCACCGGCCACAATCAGGGTGGCATTGGCCGGTTGATAATACTTCCGGTAAAAAGAAAGAAAATCCGAGGGGAGGAGACCTTCCAGGTCTTCCATCCAACCGGTTATGGGTCTCTGGTAAGGATGAGAGTTGAAAGCCGTTCCAATGACTTCTTCAAACAGGGAAGCGGAGGGATCGTCTTTGATCCTTAACCGGCGTTCCTCCTGCACCACCTTTCTTTCAGTATAGAAATTGACGTCATCGACCATGAGGCCGGTCATCCGATCGGATTCCAGATTCAGAGCAATTTCCAGACGGTTGGAAGCCATGTTTTCAAAATAGGCTGTATAATCCCGACCGGTGAAGGCATTGTCCTGCCCTCCATTCTTTTGAACCAGGCGAGAAAACTGTTTGGGGCCGTATTTTTCTGTCCCCCTGAACATTAAATGCTCGGTTAGATGGGCCAATCCGGATTGCCCAGGGGATTCACTTCCTGACCCAACCTTGTACCAGACCTGAACGCTGACCACCGGTGCTTTGCGGTTGGGCAGCAAGAGGACCCGTAATCCATTGGGTAGTCGGGTTTCAGTTACCTGTTCCAGTTTTTCGGCCTGAATTCTGGAAATGGAGCCCCAGAGCAGGAAGCCTAGGGAAACAAGAGAGGCGATAAAAATAATTTTATTCATTTCATACCCTTGCTTGACAACTTTTTTTATTTGAATTATATCATAACATAGATAATCCCTAATTTGACAAGGCATTTTTGCGAGTCTATGAGTTAATAAAGTCAGGACACTGGTCCTATCTTAATTTTTTGACCAGTTAACATCAATATTGTTTGTCAGACGGGATCGACGGGAGAACCAGACGATGCCTTTAGAAAAAAGAGTTTGGGATGTAATGGATCCGAATTTCCAAACGGTGACTCCGGAAACCCCTTTAAGAGAAGCTTCTGCCATTCTCGGCAGTCAGAACAGGGAAAAACAGGGAAGCCTTGGTTTGGTCATTATGAGGACTTCAGGGGAATTTCTGGGCCTTTTAACAACCAAAGAAGTATTAAAATATGTGATCTACCTCCATAATAAATCAAAACGAGAGGGCAATGAACAAGACTGGGCCACACCCCTCAGCGATCAGGGTAAGGACGGATCTTTAGTTACGGTCAATGATGTCCTGGTCTTCCATGAAGTTTTCGCTCGTCCCAATCAAAGCTTGTTCGAAGTGATCCAGATCATGGATGAAAATGATTTGGAAATAATACCGGTCATTGACGCCGGAAGGGTTATCGGGGTGATTCATAGCGCAGATATACTGGGTGAGATAGCACGAAATATCCAAGTTAAACATCGCAACTAATTTTCAGAAAGGGTCCCGGCAACGGATTATGGAACGTTCGCACATCAACACCAAATACGATGAAGAACTCAATCTGTTGAAACAAAAAATCCTGCGTATGGGGGAGATGGTAGAGAATAATGTAGTCTCGGCCATTACCTCGGTCATGTATCGGGATCCTAATATGGCCCAAAGGATAATTGAATCCGATCACCAGATCAATGAGCTGGAAGTGGACACGGAAGAAATGTGCCTGCGGCTCATTGCCCTGCGTCAGCCGGCCGGAAGGGACTTGAGGTTCATTTCCACGGCCATGAAAATCATCACCTCTTTGGAACGCATGGGAGATTTGGCAACCAATATTTCCAGTCGGGCTTTGGAGATGGTGGAAGAACCTCGCAGCGGCGTCTGTTTTCATCTTCCGATAATGGCTGAAGCCACTGAGGATCTGGTCCATCGCTCTCTGGAGGCCTTTGTCAACGAAGATATTGAAATGGCCTTGGGAGTCTGCCGTGATGATTCCTATGTCAATGACACCTATAAGAAGGTGATCGAAGAGCTTCTTAAGATGATGGGAGAGAAATCCATCCTCATCCCTCGGGCCATGAAGATCATGCTGGTTGCCAAATACCTGGAACGGATTGCCGATCATGCGGTGCACATGTCTGAAATGGTGGTTTTTATGGTGGCCGGAAAAATCATCCGCCATCAGGAAAAGACCCTGGATTATTTGGATGAAGAGTTTCATAAAGACCCTCATGCCGCTTCCTCTGCTGCCACAATTAAGGGGAATCGGAAGATAAGTTAAATGTTCAAAAAAGTTCGAATGGTTGTTTCCATTCACTGATCCCGCCAGTAACGGAGAATGCCCTTGCCGGGCATTTCCAAACAAAATCAAAGGAACTGGAATATGCCGGAAGAAGTGTATATCGTCAGCGGTGTGAGAACCCCGGTCGGGGCTTTTAATGGCAGTCTCAGTACTGTGGCGGCCACCGAGTTAGGGGCGTTGGTCATTTCCGAGGCTATTTCCCGGGCCGGGTTGGACAAAGGGCAGGTGGATGAGGTTATTATGGGCAATGTCCTTCCTGCCGGACTGGGACAGAACCCGGCCCGCCAAGCCATGCTCAAAGCCGGTCTCCCTTATGATGTCGGAGCGATCACGGTAAACAAGGTCTGCGGTTCCGGACTAAAGGCGGTGATGTTGGCCGCCCAGGCCATAGCCCTTAAAGATGCCGAGGTGATTGTGGCCGGGGGGCTGGAAAATATGAGTCGCGCCCCTTTTTATTTGGATCAAGTCCGAACGGGGTATCGTATGGGCAACGGGGTCCTGGTAGATTCCCTTGATCATGATGGGTTGCGGGATATCAATAACGATTTTCTGATGGGAGTCAGTGCCGAGTATTGTGCTGAAAAGCATGGGGTAAGCCGGGAAGAACAGGATTTGTTCGCCTTTAATTCTTATCAAAAGGCCTTAAAGGCCAAAGGGGATGGTAAGTTTAGGGCAGAGATATTACCCGTTTCCATCCCCCGGAAGGGGAAGGGGCCCGTGGTTTTCGATCAGGACGAAATAGTCAGGGAAACCCATCTTTCAGCCCTAACTGAATTAAAACCGGCTTTTCAAAAAAACGGGACGGTAACGGCGGGGAATTCTTCCAAAATAAGCGATGGTGCAGCGGCCCTGGTCCTGATGTCCGGGACCAAAGTCCGGGAACTTAATTTGTCCCCTCTGGCCCGGGTAGGCGCTCAAGGTTCCTCCGGTTTGGACCCCAAATACGTTTTAGTAGCCCCCTTGCTTTCCATCCCCAAGGTCCTCAAAAAAGCCGGGTTATCGATTGACGAAATTGACCTTCAAGAGGTGAATGAGGCTTTTTCAGCGTCAACCGTCGCGGTCATCAAAGAACTGAGATTAGATCCCGAAAAAGTCAACGTCCATGGGGGCGCGGTCGCCCTGGGACATCCGATCGGGGCCAGCGGGGCCAGGGTCCTGGTTACCTTACTTTTTGCCATGAAGGACCGGGGGGCCAAAAGAGGGATGGCTTCCTTGTGTCTGGGGGGGGGAGAAGCGGTTAGTTTGATAGTGGAAAAAGCATAAAAAAAATCCAGAATCCCGGAGTCTGAATTCAGAAGTGGAGAATTGTTTTGAAAAAATAATAGGGCGGGCATTATCGTCTGTTCATATTAGATAAGCCTGAGGCCGTGGTTTGATTATGATGACCACTCCTGACTTCTGGCTCCTGAATTTTTTTTTTAGAGGAGGTATTAAATATGAAAGAAGTGGTAATCGTTGGTGCGGCCCGGACTCCGGTAGGACGGTTCGGAGGGGGTCTTAAAGATATTTCTGCGGTTCAATTAGGGGTGATTGCCGTTAAAGAAGCCTTAAAACGGGCCTCGGTCCCTCCGGAAAGGGTTGAAGAGGTTATTTTAGGTAATGTCCTCCAGGCCGGCCAGGGGCAGAATCCTGCCCGGCAGGTGGTGATTCATTCCGGTATCCCCAAGGAAGTTCCGGCCACCACCATCAATATGGTCTGTGCTTCGGGGTTGAAATCAGTCATGATGGCGGCTCAAACCATCTTGTCAGGAGATGCCGATATCGTTGTGGCCGGTGGCATGGAAAGCATGAGTCAGGCCCCGTATGCCTTCAGGCAGGCCCGTTGGGGGTCGCGAATGGGAAACAGTGAATTAGTGGACCTGATGATCTACGATGGGCTCCAGGATGTATTCGGACAGGTCCATATGGGTATTACCGCTGAAAACGTGGCCGAACAATTTGGAATCTCGCGGGAGGATCAAGACCGGCTGGCCTTGCGCAGTCAGGAAAATGCCTTGAAGGCCCAGGCCGAAGGCAGGTTCAGGGATGAAATCGTTCCGGTCCCGATTCCTCAAAAGAAAGGGGATCCCATTTTATTCGATACTGATGAGCACCCGCGAGCCACAACTTTGGCAGATCTGGCAAAACTAAAACCGGCTTTCAAAAATAATGGAACGGTGACTGCCGGTAATGCCTCGGGAATCAATGACGGGGGAGCGGCCTTGGTGGTGATGTCTTTAGAAAAGGCCAGGGAGATGGGTCTTCGGCCCTTGGCCCATATTCGTTCTTATGCCACCGCCGGAGTGGACCCGTCGATTATGGGTACCGGCCCCATCCCGGCCTCCAAAAAGGCTTTGAAAAAGGCGGGACTATTGGTGAAGGATTTGGACCTGATCGAGGCCAATGAAGCCTTTGCCGCCCAGGCGGCGGCGGTCAATCGGGAGATGGGCTGGAATATGGAGAAGGTCAATATCAGCGGCGGGGCCGTTGCCCTGGGACATCCGATCGGGGCCAGCGGGGCCAGGATATTGATTACCTTGCTTTATGGAATGATTAGAAATAAGGCCGCCCTGGGCTTGGCCACCCTCTGTGTCGGAGGGGGCATGGGGGCGGCGATGATACTGGAAAGAAAATAAGGAGAAAATATATGGACTTTAATCTAACCGAAGAACAGCAGATGGTTCGAGAGATGGCCCGGAAGTTTGCTGAGGCCGAGATCAAACCGGTAGCCGCCCGCCTGGATGCCACTCATGAACATCCGGCCGAAATCTGTAAAAAGCTGGCCGAGCTTAAATTCCTGGGCATTGCCGTTCCTGAAGAATATGGGGGCGGCGGCATGGACTATGTCAGCTACGTATTGGCCTTGATCGAGATTTCCAAGGCCTGTGCTTCTACCGGGGCGATTATGTCAGTGAACAATTCCTTGTATTGCTTTCCCGTTATGGCCTTTGGAACTCATGAACAAAAGATGAAATACCTTTATCCGGTAGCCGCCGGAGAACAATTGGGTTGTTTCGGTCTGACCGAAGCCGGGGCCGGATCGGATCCGAGCCGCTTGAGGACAACAGCAGTTCTTGATGGCGATGAATGGGTCATCAACGGCGAGAAGAAATTCATCACCAGCGGGAACGTGGCCGGTTTTTGTGTCTTGGCCTCGG
Source organism: uncultured delta proteobacterium (assembly GCA_963790475.1). GTDB lineage: Bacteria > Desulfobacterota > RBG-13-43-22 > RBG-13-43-22 > RBG-13-43-22 > RBG-13-43-22. Next base: position 787,308 of record CAWBOS010000010.1, read on the forward strand.
TCACCGACAAAGAGAAAGGTTCGAAAGGGATCAGCAGCTTTGTCGTCGATCTGAAAAACACCCCCGGTTATTCTCTGGGACGGGTGGAAGAAAAAATGGGGATCAACGCCTCCGGGACAGCGGAAATGATTTTTGATAATGCCCGGTTGCCCAAAGATGCCCTGCTGGGAAAGCTTGGTGAAGGTTTTAAACAGATGCTGACTACTTTGGACGGAGGACGGATCGGCATTGCCTCCCAGGCCATTGGAATCGGCCGGGCGGTCCTGGAAGAGGGCCTTGAATATGCCAAGACCCGTGAGCAATTCGGTCACCCGATTTCCGGTTTCCAGGCCATTCAATGGAAACTGGCTGATATGGCCACTCGGTTAGATGCCGCTGAGCTTTTGACTTTGCGGGCCGCCTGGATGGAAGACAATCACCAGCAATATGAGAAGGCGGCCGCTATGGCCAAGATGTATGCCTCGGACACAGCCATGCAAGCGGCTATCGAGGGTGTCCAAATCCTGGGAGGTTATGGTTATTGCAAGGAGTACCCTATGGAGCGCCATATGCGGGATGCCAAGATTACCCAGATCTACGAAGGCACCAACGAGATCATGCGGGTGGTCATTGCCAATAATATTTTAAAGGGAAGATAGGCTGAAAGTTCGGAGTTTAGAGTTCGGAGTTCAGATCCCCATTTTAACAGGCTCCGAACTCTGAACTCCGAACTAATACCCATCGGCCCGGGGACCTTTCTTAGTAAATAGGAAGTGTTGGAATAAATCATTATGAATTTCGCCTTCACCGAAGAACAAAAGATGATCCAGGGGATGTGCCGGGATTTTTCACGGACCGAACTGGCCCCACAAGCCACCCGGCTGGATGAGACCAAGGACCGGAATATCTTAAAGGCCAATTTGAAAAAAATGGCCGATCTGGGTCTGATGGGTGTGAATATTCCCGAGACTTATGGGGGGGCACGAATCGGGGTAGTGGCCTACAGTCTGGCCCTGACTGAGATCGGGGCCGGGTGTGCGGCCACGGCGGTAACCATGTCGGTGACCAATATGGTGGCCGAAGTACTGCTGGAATTCGGGACGGATGAAATTAAAAAGAAATATATCCCGCGTCTATGTTCCGGAGAATACCCGGCCGGGGCCTTCGGCCTGACCGAATCCGGTGCCGGATCGGACCCGGCGGGCATGAAGACCACGGCGGTATTGGATGGGAATGAATGGGTCCTGGACGGCCAGAAGATTTTTATTTCCAGCGCTGAGTATGCGGGGGTGGTGGTGGTCTGGGCCGTGACCAACAAGAAGGCACCGAAAGGCCGGGGGATCAGTGCCTTCGTCGTTGAAAAGGGCACGCCCGGGTATGTCGTTGGAACCGATGAAAAAAAGATGGGCCAGAAAGGGTCCAGCACCAATCAACTCATCTTCGACCGCTGCCGCATTCCCAAAGAGAACCTTCTGGGTTCGGTGGATGACGGCTTTCGGATTTCCCTGATGGAACTGGCCGGAGGCCGAATCGGGATCGGGTCCATGTCCATCGGCATCGGCCGGGCGGCGATGGATTTTGCTGTGGAGTATGCCAAAAGCAGGGAACAATTCGGCCAGCCTATTGCTCAGTTTCAAGCTATTCAATGGATGATAGCCGATTCTTATACCGAACTTTCGGCGGCTCAGATGCTTGTTTTGCGGGCCGCCTTTCTTAAAGAATCAGGCCGATCCTTTACCCGGGAGGCTTCCATGGGAAAACTGCTGGCCTCCGAAGCCTGCAATAAGGCCTGCTATAACGCGGTTCAAATTCTGGGGGGCTATGGTTACACCACCGATTTTCCGGTGGAGCGGATGGCCCGGGATGCGCGGGTAACGACCCTTTATGAAGGGACCTCGGAGATTCAACGTTTGGTGATCGCCCGTTCCCTGTTGGAAGGAAGATAAATTTGGCGGAAGATCGACACCAGGGCATGATTCAGGTTTATACCGGAGATGGCAAGGGAAAGACTACGGCCGCCCTGGGATTGGCTTTCAGAGCGGTAGGACACGGCCGTAAGGTAGTTATGCTGCAATTCATGAAAGGTCCGGAACAAACCGGGGAAATGAAGGCCGCCCAAAAGCTGGCCCCTTTGTTGACCATCAAACCGATGGGGCGCGCCGGATTTATCGATAAAGACCATCCGGATCTCGAGGATAAGACTTTGGCCCTTAAAGCCCTGGATTATGCCAGGGAAATCATGTTGAACCAGCCGATTGATATTTTAATCCTGGATGAAATCAATGTGGCCCTGGCCTTTGGGCTTTTGCCGATTGAGGCCGTTTTGGATCTAATCAAAATAAAACCCGATTCCCTGGAACTGGTTTTAACCGGCCGATATGCCGATCCGAGGATATCGGAGATGGCCGATCTGGTTACGGAAATGAAAAACCAAAAACACTATTTTGCCCAAGGGGTGCCGGATCGGGTGGGTATTGAGAGGTAAAGATGTTTAAAAAAGACCAGATGGATAAGGTCAGGAAAGGTAAAAAGGTCTGGCAAGGGGAATTAACCTCCCAGCTTTCCCAAATGCCGGAACGGAAAAATCGCTTTTCGACGGTTTCCGATTTGGAGATAAAAGATTTATATACTCCGGAAGACCTGTCAGATATGGATTTTGAGAAAGATATTTCCTTTCCCTGTTCCTATCCTTTTACCCGTGGGGTGCAGCCTTCCATGTACCGGGGCCGCCTGTGGACGATGCGCATGTTTGCCGGACTGGGCTCGGCTGAGGATACCAATAAACGTTTCCACTACTTGGTGCAACAGGGTCAAACCGGACTCTCCACGGCCTTTGATATGCCCACCCTGATGGGTTACGACACCGATTCTCCAATGGCCAGAGGGGAAGGCGGGAAATGCGGTGTGGCCATTGATACCCTGAAAGATATGGAGATCCTTTTTGACGGTTTGCCCATTGACCGGATCACCACCTCGATGACCATCAATCCGCCCGCCTCGGTGATCTGGGCCATGTATATCGCCATGGCCGAAAAAAGGGGCATCCCCAGAAATAAGCTGGGCGGAACCATTCAGAATGATATGTTAAAAGAATTTGCGGCCCAAAAGACTTTTATGTGTCCCCCCCGGCCGTCGGTACGACTGGTGATCGACACCGTCGAATTCGGGACCCGAGAAGTCCCCCGCTGGAATACCATCAGCATCAGCGGCTATCACATCCGGGAGGCCGGCTCCACCGCTGTTCAGGAACTGGCTTTTACCCTGGCCGACGGTTTGGCCTATGTACAGGCGGCGGTCGAGCGGGGTTTGAAAGTGGATGATTTCGCGCCCCGCCTTTCTTTTTTCTTCAATGCCCACAGTGATTTTTTTGAAGAAATCGCCAAATACCGGGCCGCCCGCAGGATGTGGGCCCGGTTTATGAAGGAACGGTTTAAGGCCGAAAACCCCAGGTCCTGGTGGCTGCGTTTTCATACTCAGACCGCCGGTTGTTCACTGACCGCCCAGCAACCGTATAATAATGTGATCCGGACGGCCCTTCAGGCCCTGTCAGCCGTATTGGGCGGAACCCAATCGTTGCATACCAATTCTTTGGACGAGGTCCTGGCCATACCCACCGAAGAAGCGGCCACCATCGCCTTGCGAACCCAACAAATCATCGCCGAGGAATCCGGTGTGGCCAATACCATCGATCCTTTAGGGGGATCTTATTTTGTTGAGTCATTGACCAATGAGATGGAAGCCCAGGCCATGGAATACATCCGGAAGATCGACGAGATGGGGGGCATGATCGAGGCGCTGGAACGGCATTATCCTCAAATGGAGATCGCCGATGCCGCCTATAAGTTTCAACAGCAGATTGACCGGCGGGAAAAGGTCATGGTCGGGGTCAATAAATATGAAACGGAAGAGGCCCCGCCGGTGGAAATCTTAAAGATCGATCCGGAATTGGAAAAACGGCAGATTACCCGTATCCAGGAGGTTAAGAATAATCGGAACAACCAAAAAGTCCGGGGATGTCTGGATCGTTTGGGCAATGCCTGTGCCGGCCAGCAGAATGTCATGCCCTTTCTGATCGAGGCCGTAAAAGAACAGGCCACCTTGCAGGAATGTTGTGATGTATACCGCAAGGTGTTCGGGGTCTATCGCGATCCGGGAATATACTGATTGCCGATTGCGGAATTAAAGACCTGGCAAAAGAATCCTGGCGATCCGGTAAATCCTGTCTAAGAAAAGGATAAAAATTATATGAAACAGGAACGAAAGATCCGTATATTGGTCGGAAAACCCGGACTGGATGGGCACGATCGAGGGGCGCGTATTATTGCCCGGGCCTTCAGGGATGCGGGGTTTGAAGTGGTCTATACCGGATTACATCAGACGCCGGAACAGATCGTTCAGGCCGCCATCCAGGAGGATGTGGACCTGATCGGCTTGTCCAGTCTGGCCGGGGCCCATAACTATCTATTCCCTCAGGTCCTGGATCTACTGAAGGAAAAAGGGGCCGAAGATATCGCCTTGATCGGCGGCGGGATCTTCCCCGAAGAAGACATTCAATCCTTAAAACAAATGGGGGTCAAAGAAATCTTTACCCCCGGGGCCTCTCTTGACCGTATTGCCGATTGGGTTAGAGAAAATATCAAGCCGAGATAATTTTTAAAGGTCTCTTTTATTTTTTCCCATCCTTCATTTGAATCAGAATTTGTTCCAAGTCCTTCAAGGCCTGTCCGTAGGCCGTCCAGTTTTCCTGCTTTAAAGCGTTTCGAGCCTTCTGATAGTATTCCCAGGCCTGATTACCCAGAGACGGAGAGGGTTGGGCTTTCCCCTGGGCTAAGGGCTGGGAGGGCTGCTCCTCCCGTGGCTTCTTGATTTCCTGTCCGAAGATGCGGCCCAGGGATTTTTCCAAAGTTTCTTCCATGGCAATCTGGTTTTCATACGCCACAACAACTCGTTTGAGTTCCGGGATTTGTCCGCTCTCCGCTTTGATATACAAAGGTTGTACATAAATCAGGGACCCTTCGATAGGAATCACCAAAAGAGTCCCCAAGGTCACCTTGGAGCCTCGCTGGTCCCACAAGGAGAGTTGCCGGGAAATGTCCGGATCTTGGTTGATGCGCGATTCGATCTGTTTCGGACCGTAAACCAGTCGTTGCTTGGGAAATCGATAGACCACAAATTTTCCGAAATGAGGAAAATCACAATTAACGGACATCCAGGCGGCCAGGTTGTCTTTTTTCTGGGGGGTAAAAGGGATCATCAAAATAAATTCTTCCTTTTTTTCATTGGGAAGACGCATGATGGTGTAATAGGATTCCATGTTTTTCGTCGTCGATTGTAGATTGGCCGGAATTTCCCAAACGTCTTCCCGGTTATAAAAGGTTTGAGGGTTCGTCATATGGTAGATGGCATAGATCCTTGATTGGATATCAAACAAGAAATGAGGATAGCGTAAATGACTTTTCAGGTCCGGATCCATGGCCTCCAACGGTTTGAAAAGATCCGGGAAAATTCGGGCATAGGCTTTGGTCAAAGGATCCTTTCCATCTTTGATGTACAGTTGGACCGAACCTTCATAGGCATCAACCACGGCCACCACCGAATTACGGATATAATTTCCGATTTTTTTGACCGGCCGGGAATAGGGGAAATTGGAGGACATCGCATAGGCATCCAGGATCCAAAAGAGCCTTCCCCCCGAAACGACCAAGTAAGGATCCTGATCAACCTGAAGAAAAGGGACCAGCTTTTGAACCCGGGTTTGAATGGAGCGGTCAAACAGGATTCGGCTTTGGGGGGTAATATCCGAAGAAAGTAAGATCTTAAAGGCGCCGAACCGTAGGGACCAGAGGGCTTTCTTGAGAAATCCTCCAATAGGAATTCCACCTCTACCCTGGTAACTGGCAAAAACATTTTGGTCCCCGGATGGATAGTTGAACTCTTTTTGCCGGCTGTTGACGATGATATAATCATTTTCAATCTCGCCGAAATAGATTTCCGGCTGAGTCACCTTCAGATCGGTTTTGGAAACCGGCGGGATATCCTGGATAAGCAGGTCCGGAAGCCCTTCCGGGGTGACCTGATTGACCACCCCGAGGGTCAACCCGTAGCCATGGGTATAAATCAGGTGTTCATTGATCCAATTTTTGCTGGGCAGATCGGCATAGGATAGTTCCCGAGGGGAAAGCATGACCTGACGGTATTCCTTATTGATATAGTAGCGGTCATTATCCACGAATTGAAATTTATAGTAGGTTCTGATCTCCTGGAGCTGACTGAAGGTTTCCAATAACGGGCGGTGATCCCAGAGACGGATGTTATTAACCGTCGGGCGGTTGGCCTCGATCAAGGCGGGTGTCAAAGTCGTTTCTGCGGCTAATTGACGTTCTTCCACCTGACTGAGACCAAACCCTTGAAGGGTCCCCTGGATGTACCGGGAAAGGTAGGATGATTCCTTTTGGATTTCATTGGGGGTGACAATAAAACGCTGAACAAATCCAGGTAGAAGATAGACCCCGATAATATAGCATCCGATAAAAAGAGCCAGAACCCCGTAAATCCAGCGCCCTCCCGGCCTGAAGGCTCGAACCAAAAAGAGGAGCCCGGTCAAAAGGGAGACGAAGATCATAACGCCCAGAACAGGCAGGAGATAATTTTGATCAACAAAGCCGGGGCCAAAAACCACCCCTCGGCCGGTAAAGAGGAGATCAAATCGGGAAAGATAAAAATAATAGGTCAGATAAAGAAAAAGGACCCCAAAGATGGCGAAAAGGTAGCTTTTAACCCAGGGCTTGAGGACCACCCCTCTGGGGCCGACCTGGAATTGGAACCGGACAACAATGATCAACAAGGCCGAAAAGAGGGACAGGAACCACAGGCCGGTAAACCAGCCGCTTATGTATTGTAAAAAAGGAAGCCGGAACATATAAAAAGAAATATCTTGATTGAAAACAGGATCGGATTGCCCGATAGGCAAGGCATTGAGGAAGAGTTGGGAAGATTCCCATTGGCCGGCTGCCCCCAGACCCATGAAAATTCCTACCAGAATAGCCGCCGGTAATAAGAAGGAGAGGAGACGTCTTTCCAGCCAGATCGGGAGGTTAATGGGGAGGGCTTCGGGATTTAGAGGGTAGGGGGTATGGGCTTGCCGAAACACCAGGCGGCCGTGTAAATAGAACAGGAGGGCCGAAAGGAAGCCGAAGATGCCCCCCAAGAGCAATTTATAATTGATAAGACGCAGGAAGACCGAGGTGTATCCCAAGGATTTAAACCAGAGCCATTCGGTGTAGAATCCCAGGAGACTGGAACCGACAACGAAAAGAACCAAGAGGAGCAACACCAAGGACAGGATTGGTCGTTTTATCATAGCTATTTCCCCCTTCGTACTCATTGGCCGTCGTCCTATGCGTTTTTCGCGGCGGCCGAATCGGTAACGAGCCGCAAACAGAAAGAACGAATGTTTAAAGTATTGTATTCTTTTTGATTTTATATTAATAAAGAATACAACTATTGTCAACACAATAGCAGGAGGTGTTTTACCATGTATCTATTTAAACAAGTTAAAGTAGAAAAAGACATGATTCTGATTGGAAAACCCAAGCCGGAAGATTTAAAGAATCTCATGCAGCAGGGTTATCGGAAGGTGTTGGATATTATGCCCCTGGCCCTCAAAGATAGGGGACTGGCCCGCCGGGTTCGTTCAACCGGAATGAGCTATCATCACATCCCGGTGGAGTCCTGTGATCTGGAGAGTTGTCACCTTGACGATGACTGGGTGGTCCGTTTTTTCCGTTACCTGGTCCGACATGGTCAAGAACCCATGATCATCAATACCGATGATGAGACCCTGGGGATCAGCCTGGTCATGTTGTCCGCTTTGTTTTTGGAAGGGCAACCCTATCAAGAAGTAATTCGATCCGTCGAAGCCCTGGGAGTTTCCTTAAAGGGCAGGAAGGACATTAAACGATTCATTCGGGATTTCAATAAGCATTACCAGGGAAAAATGATAGCGCGATGATTGCCGGGCAAAAAGACTTTCTATGTATTCCCCCCTTTCAGGATGCCCATATTCACCTTATGATCGATGGGCATCCGGCAACCCTGGATGATTGCCCTTCTCTGTTCGCCGAATATTTTTCCAAAGGGATTGTGTCCCTGTCGGATATGGGGCATAAAAGCGGTCTTGGGTTGGAGGTTAAAAAAATCCCAGATCGTTTCGGTTTATTCCCACTGGAGTTTCACTCGGCAGGTTGGGCCCTTCATAAAAGAGGGGGGTATGGCGGATTTCTGGGAGAAGGGGTTTCAGGGAAAGAGGAAATCAGGTCAGCCATTCAGACCTTGTCCAAGACCGGCGCGGATTTTATCAAAATCATCAATTCAGGCATCGTTTCTCTGCAGGAAGAAAAACCTGTTACCAAGGGTGGCTTTTCCGGAGACGAATGGAAGCTGATTCAGGAAGAGGCCGGGGTTCATGGTCTTCCGGTCTGCTGTCATGCCAATTCGGACCGGGCCATCCGGCAGGCCGTTGATTTTGGGGTGTCCTCCATTGAACATGGTTTTTATATCAGCAGGGAGACCCTGCAGGTAATGTCTGAATTGGGTGTGGCCTGGACCCCAACGGCCTTTGCCCTCCTGAGTCTTAAGGCCTCTTTGTCCGGCGAAGAACAAAACCGGATTGATCGGATTGTAGATCTTCACCTGGAGGCCATTAATTATGCCGCCTCCATTGGAGCAAAATTGAAGGTCGGTACCGACAGCGGATCCAAAGGGATCAGACCGGGGGAATCCTTTTTTAGGGAATTGCAGCTTTTTCAGAAGGCCGGGTTATCCCTGGAGCAAATCCTGTCCGCCGCCTGTTTGGATCAGGCCGAGATTGACCAGGGAAATTATCTTCTGATTGAAAATAATTTCATCAAAATGAAAAAGGTGGAATCTGTTTTCATTAAGGGCGCTCCGATTTTCACAGAATAAGAATAATCCAGGGACCTTTAAACTTTTAAGCTTTTAACGGGAAATCATCTTAAATTCTAAAAAGTTTAGAAGTTTAACAAAGAATGCCCCGTGAGATGACATTCCTGACTAGATTATCTTTGTCTGAGTTCCATTGTACGACCGGGGTCATCTTCCCATCTGATTGTCTTGAAATGCCCAACACAAGAATCTTTTTCCATTCCAGTGATCATAGGTTGCGTCACCACCATGTTGATCATTTTTTACCTCTCCAATCCTTGATAAAATTTTTTTTTAATGGGTAGAGCGTAAAAGGAGAGAACAAAAAATTCAGACCCACGGTGTATTTTCTCCAGCAAAGCGATAACCTTAGGGGACACACGGACTATTTTTTTATATTCTCCTTTTTGGGTTCATTGGCGAGTCTGATGACTTTCTCAGTGATCTCTTCGACAGGTTTATCGAAATAAACCACCCCGCTCTTGGATTCCAGAATCATGGTATACCCTTCCTCTTTAGCCAGCTTTTTGGTTATATCAAATAACTCATTCAAAAGAGGCTGCATAGCGTTATATTCATCCTTTTGCATCTCTTCTTCTTTTTTCCGACCCAATTCCCTTAGCTCCTCGTCCTTCCGGATCAATTCCTTCTCTCGTTCTCTCTTGGCATCGGCACTCAGGACATTGCTTTTTTCATTAAATTCATCATTCAGTTTTTTTAATTCTTCCCTCTTGGCCACCAAATCCTTTTTAATCCGGTCCGATTTTTCCTGTAGATCTTTAGAGGCTTTTTTACCGGACTCGGATTGATGGATGCACTTTTGCAGATCAATGACCCCGATTTTAAGGACCTCGCCGGCCCAAGAAGGGGCGGCAGTCCAAAGAAAAGCAAGTCCCCAAAAAATAACAGCCTTCGGTGAAAAAAGTTTATTCATATTCAATCTCCTAACTGATCGTAATATTAACTTCTAATCCCCCCAAATGCGGGATTGGAATCATCGACCTCTATTATCTGTTAAAAAGGCGCCCCGATGGAGAATGCCCAGGCACCTGTATATTGTCCAAAGACCATGGGCTAACATTTCGCGTAGGAGGACCAATTTCTGGAGTGGGGCCTTGTGGGGTGGGATTGTTTGGATCAGGCACAGTATCCAGCTGGGTCCCTTTATCAACATCGAATTGTGAAGGTGCAACTGCATCTTCCATAGGGGGGCATCAATCGGCAAAGGTCGTACCAGAAGCAAGCAACAGTAATGTAACTACTAAACAGAAAAACAGAACCCCTATGATTTCAATAGTGATGTCTTTTCTTTCTAACCATATTATTTTTACCATAACAAATGCTCTAATAAATGTAGTACTTGGGGATATACGCCAATCATTTCATTGTGCTGATTCATCTTTGGTTATAGTCAGTATTAGGCCTTAACCAAAGAATGCTCCGTGGGAATCACTATCCACTTCCTGCACTAAGACTTCAAAACTCTTTGAACTTCCAGGCATTTCAAAAGTGGTGCTATACAATCTTTCTTGTCTTATTATCTTTGGTCTCTACCACCATGACCCCCATGTTCCCATCCACGGTCATCTCTCCAATGGCCGCCTCTCCAGTGTCGATCCAGGTCACCGTGAGGAATTGGATGATAATTCCACGGTTGACCCCGCCACATATGGTTTCTATAGTTATCTCTCCAGTCATGAGGTATCCCTCTATACCAGACAGGAGAACCATGAAAATAAACCCATCCACGATCATGATATCTTGAACGATACCAACGATTGTCCCAATGTCTCCACCACCAACCTCGTTGGAAGAATATTTCTGCTTCTACATCAGGAACTGCGTATACATCAGTTCCGGGCAGTACCACCACGGGAGGTGGGGCAATAAATGGAATTGGCGGAGGTAAAGGAACGTTTATACGAACATTAACCCCTGCCATTGATATAACCGGGAGCATCGTTATCCCCCATAAAATAATTGCACCCAATAATAACTTTTTCATTTTTTTTATCCTCCTTTCAAAGGGATCTTATCTAATGTAAACTTACAAAACCCTTTCCATCTTTTTATCTTTTGTCATTTGGACGTGTTAAAATAGAAAGAGTTAAATTTTTTTTGAAATTGAGAAATGGGGTCTGATATTCTTCCATGGAAATCCTTGGAAGATTTCTTTTCCGGCTTCTTCCTGTTCAAAATGAGTCAATAGACAAAAACGACAATACAGGAAGCTTCACTAATATTGCGAGGTTTGTCCGTTCATGGCCTCATGCCCCGTTTGATTGGACCCAGTTGACTGGGGAGCAGGCGATAGGCGGTTTCCACCCATTCGCAGAGCAGGGGCCGGGTATCACGGGGAAGGCGTCAAGCCCCAAGGCCGAATTTTCGCATAAACCGCTTGAACCAACTGGCTTTGGATACGGCCCTTGGAGAAATGATATCCACTTTGCCGGCCCATTCATTGTCGACCTTGAAGATCAGTTCTCCGAGTTTTTGTCCTTGTTTGATCTCTCCTTTCAACTTTCCCGGTAACCGTATTTCCTTAGTGACGACCCCTTTATTAATGATGGGGATCGAATAAGAAACATTCGCTCCGGCTACCCCCTTGATCTTCCCCGGTTCACCCTCTGGTAAAACGATTTCCTGGTCGATCAGGTCTCCCTTTTTAATCAGGTCCACTGTTTTATATTGGGAAAAGGCCGTTTTAAATTTTTCCAGCACAAAATTGTCCCGCGTCCGGGCCCGGGAACTTCCCAGGACCACGACAATGAGTCGTAAATCTTTTTTTACGGCCGTGGCCACGATGTTAAACCCGGTTTCCCGGTAATAGCCGGTTTTCAGGCCATCCATTTCGGGCATTCGATACAGGAGTTTATTATGATTGTTCATGATGAACTGGTTATTTCTGAATCCTTCGGACTTGATCGAGGTCCATTCCAGGATTTTCGGAAATTTTAAAAGTTCCCGGGACAGGATCGCCAAGTCGTTGCAAGAGCTGAGATCCTCCTGTTGACCTTGGGAGGGCGGGAGACCGTGGACGGAATGAAATTCCGTATCGGCCAGATTCAAGGCCTTGGCCTTCTGGTTCATCAGTTGAATAAAAGCATCCTTGGACCCGGCGATGTGTTCGGCCACGGCATAGGCCGCATCGTTGGCCGAGGCCACCATGACCGCCTTCATCAATTGTTCCAGGGTGAAGGTTTCCCCCTCTTTGAGATAGACCTGGCTTCCCCCGATCTTGGAACTTTCTTTGGATACGGTTATCGTATCGGTTAATTTCACCTCCCCCCTGGAGAGTTTGTCCAAAACCACATAAGCCACCATGAGCTTGACCACACTGGCCGGAGCGCGTTTCAGTCGTATGTTTTCGCCCTCCAGGACCTTCCCGGTACGGGCATCCATAACCAGATAAGCCTTGTAGGGCTCTTCTTTGACTACAGAGGTTTTTTGGGTTTTGGCTGGGGAAGCCACTTTTTTTGAGGCCCGGACATTCTTATGGGAGACCGGGCGGCCATCTACCAGGCCCGCACAGAAGAGGATGATGAACACTACTACCAAACATTTTTTCATAATTTTGATACTCCATAAAGTTTCTAAAAGGTTGACCGATTAGGCCCTGAAAAGTGTTTTGAATATAAAATGTAATAGTCCAATGGTCAAGGGCAAACTTCGATATGGTAATTTATGGTCGGTGATGAAGTGGACTCTTACCAGGCTGTGGAATTTTCCTTAGGAGCGGGAAGTGGGTAATCGGGGTGTTGCTCCCGGATTTGAGCGTGATCTAATCCGATCCTTTCCTGTCCAGATCTCTAAAGGCGGTCATCAGGCCCAGGCTGGTGGCTTCGACAATCCCTCTGATAATAGCCCGGGTCAGACAGTCGGCCGCGGCCCGGCCGATCTCATTCAGGGCGGGGGCTTTGGGGGCGGCGAAGAAACCTTCGGTGTCCGGAAGTTCTCGATTGTTGGTTGCCAGACAGAAGATAGTGTCCCCATCAAACATGGTGTGGGCCGGCCGTATGGCCCGGCCTAATCCATCCTGGGCCATCTGGGCCACTTTTTGCGTTTGGGCTTTATTTAAAACCGCGTCAGTGGCTATGACCCCGATGGTGGTGTTTGTTGAAGAAGAGGGCAGGGGAGCAGCGGGTAGCCTCACCGATCTTTTCCCAATGGATCCGAATTCTCCTTCCCTTTCCAATCGGATCTCCCAAGGACGGCCGTTCAGCGGATCGATAACCGAGCCGAGGGAATTGACGGCCACCAGGGCAGCCACCTTTATCCCCGATCCAAGAATCTCGCTGGCCGTACCTAACCCGCCCTTGATGCCCCCGGAAAGGGCACCGGTCCCGGCACCGACAGAACCCAGAGGAAATGTTGCGGCTGTAGCCGCTTCACAGGCCATCCTGCCCCAGTCGGGGTTGGCCGGAGGGATAAAATCTTTCCCCCGGCCCAGGTCAAACAAGGCCGCACCTGGGACAATCGGGGCCACATGACCTTCCGGTAAAGGAAACCCCCAGCCCTTTTTCGCGAGCCACCTTACGACACCATCACAAGAGGCCAGCCCATAAACCGAACCGCCGGTCAGAACAATGGCCTGGGCCTTTTCCACCAGATTCAAGGGCTGTAAGAGATCGGTTTCGCGAGTACCGGGGGCAGAACCCCGTACATCAACCCCCGCCGTTGCCCCCTGAGGACATAGAATGACTGTTACACCGCTGGCCGCTTCACTATTCGTATAATGCCCGACCAGTATCCTTTCCACATCGGTAATTGAATTTTTTCTGCCGATTACCGTCATTGGGCAAGCCCCTTTCAACAATATCAAAAAAATCAGCTTCTACGCCCCGTCCGTGAGTTCACCCGGAAGAGGTGGCCCCTGACAGGGCTTAAATTCGAATATTGCGTCAAAACCCATCTTCGTCCGGACTTGACCCGGAATCCAGGAGTTTAAATCTCTCCTGGACCCCGGCTTTCGCCGGGGCGACGGCAAAGAGGACTCTTAGCGATATGATTAAATAGAACGGCAAAACTTTGTCGATGTTGATTTACTAAGCGACTAATCCGATGCGGAAACATCGCCTTAAAATCAGCGCTTGATAATCCCGCTGGCCCGGCCTTTTACGTTTGCGGTGCCATCCACCTGCTGGATGCGGAAGGCAAGAATCAGCCGGGTGCCCTCTTTGCTCTCGATTTTCTCTGAGATTGAAGCCCGGATGGTTATGGGCTGCTTCTGATGAACCGCCTTAACAAAGGCCAGTTCGATTTCCCCGCCGGTAAACCAGTCAGACCCGAAAAAATCCTCAAAATACTTGGAGAGATAGCCGCAGAGGACATAACCGGAAAGCAAGGCGGCCGGGTAGCCCTTGGTGCGGGCGTACTCATCTTTGTGACTGGAATCGGCCAGGAAGGGAAAATCATCCAATGCCCGCTGGAAGGCGGTTCTGGTAACCGAAGGTATTTCATGACCGGGTTTCAAGTCCTCCATTTTAGCCGGAGAAGTCGATCCTTTCACCTCCTGAACATCAGACCTTTTTTCAAGGCTCAGCAGGAAGTGGTCGGTTGTCCGTCTGATCTCGAGACCGTCTTCGTCAGTCATGAGAGTCTCAATGGCCGCGTATTCAAGTCCCTTTTTGATGTATTTATCAACCAGCACGCCGCTCAGAAACAGCTTCTTGTCGAGCTTCGCCGGGTTGATGTTTTTCTGGGAAAGCCTTGCGGGTACAGTAGCATGGGAGTCGTATTTTGAACCGATCATTCTCAGTCCGAGGAGGGTTCCCATGTACATGGCCGGGTAAACCGGTCCGCCCCAGGGCGATTCCTTGGTATGAATCGGATCTAATTCATCCATTTCGCAGGTAAAGTATCGCTCGATGTAGGGTAACTCCAACGGTCCGTATTGGTCGCCGGTCTTCAGTTCTTCCCAGGGGATGTATTTTGACATACTTTTTCCTTCACCAACGAATGTCGGCTATTAGCATTCGTTGGTACTTGCTAAAAGTTATTCTGCCTTAAAATTTTTACCGTGCTTCTTAATGGGAGTCAAGGGTAAATATCCGGTTAATAAAACCCTTCAAGTTTTTTCGAAAATTACTTCAACGCACTGAATTCAATGAGGACACTACCGATGCTTCAAATTGCATAGAAATGAGGGCAAGCAGTTTTTATTTTTGACAAAGCTCCTGACAGACGTTACTATAATATTGAAGCATTTGTTCTCCCAGATTGGGGATATGAGTTCATTCCGTCTGAGGTGAGACCAGCCAATCTAAGGCATAGAAGTTTTTTTCTTGTCGGGGTCTTTGGATCAGCAGATGGTCTGGGATTCTTCTGGGAGATTAGGATATCCGTTCTTGGGCGGCGGCAAGGATTTCCATTTATTTCTGGGATGGTTTCATCATCTCTAAGCAACCGAGTCAATGGAGGATGGACTTGGCAGAAGACCTGAACCGGAGGAAGGATTATGATGCAGAGCAGAACGTTTGTTGCCGTTTTAGTGCTGACTTATCTGATTCTTATCGGTATTACAGCCGATGGGTACTCCCAGCAGCAATCAGACCCTCTTAAAACCCCTGGAAAAGAACAGCCGTCCACTGCCAAACAGCCCGCTTTGAGATCGCCGCGACGGGAGGGGATCGGGCTTCAGGTAATTGTGGACCTGAGTGTGAGCCCACTCGTCTATACAGGCTCGTGCCCGGCAGTTTTCACCTTCAAAGGTCGGATTTATGCGAACAAGGCTACGGAGGTTTTGTACAAGTTTATCCGGAGTGACAGTGTCCAGTCGCAGGTAAAATCTCTCGTCTTTGAGAAAGAAGGGCGTCAGGAGGTGACCTATACCTGGCAAGTGGGTGACCCGGCTAAGCTTCCGAAATTCAGCGGGGCTGTAGTCATGCAGGTCATCTACCCGCTGAATATGATGGTCCAATCGAACGAAGCTATTTTCAGGGGCAATTGCACGGGCCCGGGGAAGACTGGGCCGGAAAATCGTGCGGGTCAGCGAACAGTCCAGCAGGGGCCACCAACAGCCCCGAGCTCCTTTCCTTCGCCCACAGGGAAAGAGGGAGGACAACCTCCAATGCCCTTTCCTTCAACCGCAGGTCAGCAGGGACAACCTGCAATGACCTTTCCTTCAACCACTGGCCAACAGGGACAACCTCCCATGGGCTTTCCTCCACCCTCGGGCCAGCAGGGAAAGCCGGCAACGGGAGACGGAGATTGCTTTACCTTCAACCCCGCTGCAACGAAGGTCCAGCAGAGTCAGGGGAGCTGGTCCTTAGTCGATGGCCCCCGCACCTTGTTCAGTTTTGGCGTAGACAGGATTGAGGCAGAGAATACCCTGGCCATCCTGAAACATTACGGGATGGACCGTTCATGTTTTGTGGGCCATCCCAGGCCCTCTTTTCATTATATGCTGGCCGGTGGTTCTCCGCCGGTGGGCCCTTTCCCGGGCGAGGATTGCCGTTCTTTCAACCCGGCCATGACCTCTGCCCTGTGGATCAAGGGCTGGAGGCTTGTGGACGGCAACAACGCTCTGTTTGAGTTCGGCACGGATAAAGACGGCGCAGACCAGGCTTTGGCGATCATTAAGAGATACGGTTTCACGCACTCCTGCAGGATGGCCCGCGGCAAAGTCGATTTCCTCTATTTGCGCAAGTAGCGGGTAGGGTGTATAGAAAGTGGGTTCAAGTCCGTCCGAGGGCGGGAGGACCCATATTCGGCGCTACTGCTCCTATGGGGTTATTTCTTTGGCCAGCGATCTTTTTCTCCAGAGTATGTAGATGGCGGGATAGATGGTGAGCTCGAGGACGGTGGAGGTCACGAGACCGCCTATCATCGGCGCAGCGATACTCTTCATGATCTCCGAACCGACCCCGGTGCTGAAGAGGATGGGAACGAGGCCAAAGAGCATGGTCCCTACTGTCATGATCTTGGGCCGGAGCCTTTTTACCGCACCATGCCTGACGGCTTCCTCCAGGTCGGAAAGGCCCTTCAACCTCCCTTCCTCTTTCCAGCGGTCGTAGGAAAGATCGAGGTAGAGCAGCATCACTACTCCGGTCTCCGCATCCAGCCCGGCCAGGGCGATGATACCCACCCAGACCGCGGTGCTCATGTGGTATCCGAGGAGGTAAAGGAGCCAGAAAGAGCCCACCAGGGAGAAGGGGACGGCAAGAAGGATAATAGCGGTCTTCACATACGACCTGGTGCTGAGATAGAGGATGATGACTATCAGGAGGATGGTAAGGGGTACGACGGTCTTGAGATGTTTGCGGATACTCTGGATGCGCTCGTAGTCGCCACTCCATTCGAGGCGATAGCCCTCGGGAACCTTGAAAGAGGCCAACCGTTTCTTGGCTTCCTTGATATAGGTTCCGGCATCCCCCGCGGCGTAATCTATGTAGATGTACCCGGTGAGCATCCCTGCCTCGCTCTTGATCTGGGTTGGTCCGTTGACAATCCTGATATCCGCCAGTTGCGAAAGGGGTACCTGGGCGGAACCGGGGGAGGTAGCCGCGGGCAGGTCGGGCTGACCGGCCGGAAAAGAAACGGGGACAAGGACCCTCTTCAGGGTATCAACATCGCCACGTAGTTCCCGGGCATAGCGGATATTGACGGGATAACGCCCTCTCCCCTCGATGGTGGTGGTTACATTGAGGCCCCCGACGGATGACTGGATAATATCGTTGACGTCATCCACGGTAAGGCCGTAACGGGCAGCTTTTTCCCTGTCGACGGTGATGTCGAGAAAATAGCCCGTATTTACCCTTTCGGCATAGACGCTTCTGGTATTGGGTACCTCCTTCAGGAGTTTTTCAACGGCAATATCGATTTTTTCGATCTCTTCAATACTGGGGCCGAAGATTTTCATCCCCAGGGGCGTTCGTATGCCTGTGGAAAGCATGTCGATTCTCGCTTTGATGGGCGAGGTGAAGGAATTGACCACTCCGGTCATCGTCAGAGCCTCATTCATCTCCATGGTCAGTTCCTCGACGGTCATCCCTTTTCGCCATTGCGACTTGGGTTTCAGGTTGATGATCGTTTCGAACATCTCCAGAGGGGCCGGGTCGGTGGCGGTCTCGGCGCGGCCCGACTTGCCGAACACTTGGGAGACTTCAGGGAAGCCCTTCAGTATTTTGTCCTGTTTCTGAAGCAGGGAAGAGACCTCCGAAATGGCCACGCCGGGGGCAGTGACCGGCATGTAGAACAGGGCTCCTTCGAAGAGAGCGGGCATCGACTCGTATCCCAGTCTGAAAAGCGGATAGGCGGTTATTCCCATGAGGATCAGCGCCCCGATGAGCACTTTTTTAGGGGACCCGAGGCTGAGACGTACCACCGGATCATAGATTCTCTGAAGCAGGCGATTCACCGGGTTGTCCTGCTCCGGCCGTATGTGTCCTCTAATGAAAATGGTCATGAGGGCAGGGGTGAGTGTGATCGGCCAGGCAGGACGCGGCCAGCATGGCGAAGGTCTTGGCATAGGCCAGAGGCCTGAAGAGCCTTCCTTCCTGGCCCAGGAGGGTAAAAATAGGCAGAAAGGCCACGGTAATGACTATGAGCGCGAAGAACAGCGAAGGCCCCACCTCTTTGGCGGCTCCAACGATGATGTCGATCCGGTTGACGGTTGTCGGTTGCCGGTCCTGCGTCCCCGGGGCCTGACCATTGGCTTTAGGTCCGTCGTTGGACGGTGATAACCCGTAACCGGCCTGTTCCAGCTTCTTGTGTGCGTTTTCCACCATAATGATGGAGGCATCCACAAGTACACCTATGGAAATGGCGATTCCGCTGAGGCTCATGATGTTGGAGGTGACTCTCAGGTAGTAGAGGAAAATAAAGGAGATGAGAACCGCGCCCGGGAGCGTGAGGATAACGACCAAGGCACTGGGAAGATGAAAGAGAAAGACTATGCAGATAATGCTGACCACAACGAAGAGGATAATGATCTCGTTACGCAAGGTACCGACTGACTTGTATATGAGATCGGAGCGGTCATAGGTGGTGACAATCTTCACTCCTTTGGGGAGGCTGGGGGCGATATTATTATTGATCCTCTCCTTTACACGGTCAATGACGTTGAGAACGTTCTCTCCATACCTGATGACGACGATGCCTCCGGCCACTTCCCCTCTGCCGTCGAGATCGGCAATCCCCCGCCTTATCTCAGGTCCCAGCTGAACCCGGGCAACATCCTTCAAAAAAACCGGGGTTCCCGATCCGTCGCTGCCCACGGGAATGGTCTCCAGGTCCTTGATGTCCCGGATGTACCCCCGTCCCCGCACCACATACTCCGCACCTGAGAATTCCACTACCCGTCCCTCGACATCGCTGTTGCTTTTTCTTACCGCTTCAAATACTTTGTTGATCGGTATACCGTATGACAGGAGCCGGTTCGGGTCGACGATGATCTGGTATTGTTTCACGAAGCCGCCAATGCTGGCCACCTGGGCGACTCCGGGCACGCTCTCCAGGGCCAGCTTCAGGTTATAATCTTGAAGCGAGCGCATCTCCGATGGATCCCGATCCCCCTTTTCATCCACTAAAGCATAGCAGAATCCCCACCCGACACCCGAGGCATCAGGGCCGAGCACGGGGTTTACGTCAGCGGGTATCTTCCCTTTTACCGCCTGAAGATATTCCAGCACCCGGCTTCTCGCCCAGTAGATATCCGTTCCGTCTTTGAATATGACGTAGATGAAGGAGCTTCCCAGGAAGGAGAAACCCCGCACCGCCTTCACCCGTGGCGCGGCCAGGAGCGTGGCACTTATGGGGTAGGTTATCTGATTCTCCACCAGGTCGGGGCTTCTGCCCTGCCAGTCCGCGTAGACGATGACCTGGGTGTCGCTCTGGTCGGGCAGGGCATCGAGGGAGCATTCACTGAGGGCCCAGTATCCCCAGCCCACCAGGATAACGACAAGGAGGATCGTTACCAGCCTGTTTTTGGCGCAGAGCTCGATGATCCGCGCTATCATTGACCCGCACCCTTCAGCTTCGACTCTGAATCGATGAGGAAGACTGCCGACGAGGCCACTTTCTCTCCGGCTTTGAGACCGCTGAGGACTTCAACCATACCGTTGCCCCTGACCCCGGCTTTGATTTGGCGGGCGGAGAAGGAGCCATCCCCCGTATCTACGTAGACGACCTGCTTCTTTCCCGTATCGAGGACGGCTGTTTCAGGTATGGTGAGTCTATTTCCCAGATCGAGCTCCATCTCCACGTCGGCAAACATCTGGGGCTTGAGGAGCAGGTTGGGATTGGGGATTACGAACCGTGCCTTGGCCGTCCGCGTCTGGCCCGACAAGGAAGGATAGACGAAATCGACCTTGGACGAGAATTCTTTCTGAGGATAGTAACTCAGTGTGATTTTGGCATTCTGACCGGCCTTAACAAAGGGTATCTCGTATTCATAGATATCCGCAAGCACCCAGACGGTCGAGAGGTCCACCACGTCGAATATCTTATCTCCCGGCGCCACCCGGGTCCCCTTGAAGACGGGCTTCTGAAAGACATATCCGTCGGCCGGGCTCTTAACCGTCAGGGTTCTTATCGGTTTCTTGCTGGTCTCTATCTCTTTCACCTGCTCGTCGGTGAATTCCCAGAGAGAGAATTTTTGTCTGGCGACATTAAACAGGCCTTCCAGGTCAAAGGTGGTCACCCTTCCCACAGTGCCATAGCGATCTCCCCAGCTGAACTCGACGTTTCTCTGGGAACGAAAACCCACGTTGGCCTGCATGGCCAGGAGATTGAGATATTCAAGCTGGACAGACATCAGTTCCGGACTGTATATTTCTGCCAACGGCGCGCCCTTTTGCACGTATTTTCCCGTGTAATCGGCATAGAGCTTTTCGATCCACCCTTCCACCTTAATGTTGACGGTGGTCAGTTTTCTCTCGTCGAATTCCACACGCCCCACGGTCCTGAGCGTCTTCTTCATTGGCAATATGGCCGCCGTAAAGGTTCTTATTCCCATCATCTGCTTCTTATCAGCCGAGACTTCTACTGATGGGGTTGGCTCCGGTTGGGCCGTGGCTGGTTGAGAAGCGCCGGCTGAGTTTGCCTCAGCCTTCCCCCCTGAGACCGGAAGGGATGGAGAGGGACCAGCGCCGTGTGAATAGAAGAGGTAAGCTCCGACGGCGATAAGAATTACCACTAAACCCGCGACATATGTTTTTTTCATCTCAGGACACCTCTCAGATAACAGGGTTGAAGGTTAACAGGGTTCCAAGGTTCAATGGTCGAGAACAACCCAGGGATTTCTGGTCAAAGTCACCTCACGTCGATGAGGACCGTCATCCTGAGTTGCTTACTGCCTACGCCTCCCCTGATGACTATATTCCAGGGGCCTTTCATGATCAAGTTCATGGTTGTGCCATATCCTGAGCTGCGAGGGGATGCCTTCACCGTATAATTCATGGGCGGCATACCCGGCATGGGAGGCATAAAATAATTGACCGTCACCAGGGCATCAACCACATATTTTCCGGCGAAATCCTTGATTTCAACCCATAGGTCGTTCTTCCCCAGGATAGGAGGGTTCTGATTGATAGCCACATCCAGGGTGTAGCCGTCCACGGTTCGACGCACCGAAAAGTTTTTTCCATAGGTCGGGGTGACCAGGATCAGGATCAGGAGCGCAAGGGCCAATATCTTTATTTTATCCATCTATCCACCGCCTCACCGGATACCCAGCGTAAGGTTTGCCGTCACTATCTTCCAGATGGAGACGGCCGCGAAGAGCAGGTAACAGATTATCGAAATCAGGGCCAGATTTCTGCTGACCGCCGGAACGATACGGACGAGACTCTTGACGTCTCTGAACGGCTGCAGCAAGCCCACCCCGGCGCCGAAGACTACTCCTCCGAGGAGACTGCCATAAAGCAGGTAGCCGACATAGCCGTATTCTCTCTGAAGAATGCAGAAGGGGCAGTGGTGGGTGGGGAGCTCGTAAAAATAGAGGGATATGAACGAGAGTAAGGACAGGGCCATGACGGGAAAGGCGGCAACGGCAAAAACAGAGAAAAGCAGGCTACCCCGCCCGCTTATCCGGTAGCGAAGGCCGGTTAAGGTAACCAGGATCAGGCTGGCATAGAAAGCGATCATCATCGGGCCGGGCGGAAGCGCTGCCAGGTCACCGGAGACCGACCCCTGGCCGGAACCGAAGAGGCTGCCGCAACAGGAAGTGATGATGTCCGGCCTCAGCTTCAAAAAGTAGCCCGTCTGCAGGACCGCCTCGGAAACTACGAAAGGGACGATGGCCAGGAGCAACATGAACTTCTTCCGTATCAGCGGGTAATCATAGGCGCGGCTGTCGGCGTAGTTCATGATGAGCCAGAGGCCTGCCAGGATACAGCTAAAGATCTTGAGCAGGAATGTCGGATAGCCATAGGAATTGACGTTGAGACTTCCGGCGGCGCACATGGCGCCCACGAAACGGGAATGGAGATCGTCCGCGGTGTAAACATAAAGAAAGAGTGAGGTTATTTGAAAGGCAAAGGCGCAGGCCAGGAGAGTCGAAATAAGGTAGGTGCTTCTTTCCAGTGTAAGCTGCTTCGCGCTCCCGTTACCGATATCCCAATATCGGATAATCCTGGCGCCGAAGAAGGCGGCGTAGACAACCATAAAAGTGACCAGACCGGAGGTGAGGAGGAGGGCGACAATGGCGGGGTGGAGGATCATCCCCTCTTCCCCTCCACCCTGCCGTCCCGGATGGTGACCACGCGGTCTATAACCGGTGCATCGTACACCAGGGGGTCATGACTGGCTATGATCGCCGTCTTTCCCTCGTCTTTCAGCTTGCCCATTATGGTCATGAACTCGCGGGAAAGGGCGGAGTCAAGATGCGCGGTCGGCTCGTCGGCGATGATAACCGGTGGTTCGTTGATGAGGGCTCTGGCGATCGCTACCCTTTGAGCCTCACCGCCGGACAGCCACTCCACACGCGCCAAGGCCCGGTGGGACACGGAGAGCATTTCCATGATCTCGAAGGCTCGCCTTTTCGTCGCCCCGAAGGGCTCTCCCAGGGGATAGGAGGGCAGCATGACATTGTCCAGCGCCGAGATTCCCCTGATGAGATGATATTGCTGAAAAATAAACCCGAAAGTCTTCCTCCGTATCCCCGTCAGGAATCGTTCAGGCAAACTCGTCACGTCGAGCTCGGCGGGTTCGCCATGTCCTGAAGAGGGACCGTTGCCTGAAAACCCCGGTATCCCTCCCGTCAGGCAGAGTCTGATCCTCCCCGATGTCGGCCGGGCCATGCAGCCGATCAGGGAGAGGAGAGTAGTCTTGCCGGATCCGCTCGGCCCCTTCAGCACGGTGACCTTGTTCTCTTTGAGAGACAGGGTCACACCGTTAACGGCCGTGTACTCGTTGGGCTGCCCGGCGTTGAAAGTTTTTTTCACGTTGACCAACTCGACCATGTTATCCCCTCATTATCGAATCCGGGTCCACGATTGACGCTTTCCAGGAGGGTATGATCGTGGCTACAACGTAGGGAACGACCGTGAGGAAGAAGAGGGTCACCACTTCGTAAGGGCTGATGAACGGAGTGAGCCGGAATTCGGGGTAGAGGATCGACCAGCCCTTCAAGACTGGTTCAAAGAGGGTCGCCGAGGCAAAGAAGACATGGAGGTAAGCGAGCAGGCTGCCGAGGAGAAACGCGGTCAGAGAGATGGCGATGGCTTCCCAGAATTTCATCACGATGATGTCCCCTGTCTCCCAACCGATGGCCTTCAAGGTGCCTATCTCCCTTTTTTCCTCGGCGCTCAAACCGGAAGCCTTATCGAGTGCGAAGATGACGAAAGCGAGCAGGGCGATCACGATGAGGATGACGATCACACCGGCGCGCCAGTCAAAGACGGCGTCGTAAGTCCTCAGAATCTCATCTCGTACAATGGGCCTGGTATCGGGAAGGAGTTCGGCAACTTTGGTGGCGACCGTCTCTATCTCCTTCGGGTTTCGCACTTTTACGGTCAGATCGGTGGCCACGTTTTTTTCCAGGCCGAAAAGATTTCTGAAGTCTTTTTCAGACATGAGAATGAGGTCAGCGGAGACCAACTCGGATGTCGCGGGAAGGATCTCCTTCACCTCGAAATCGGAGACTGTGCCATCGGGGCCTCGAAAGGCAAAGGCATCCCCTTTCTTGATCTGGAGGGTCCTGGAGATGCCTTGCCCTATGGCGATACCTTTCTCGCCGTAGGGGGATTCGTTCCGGGCCATTACCGTAAAGTTGGCGCCCGCCAGGTAATAGTATCCCCAGAGCCTGGGCTCGACTGAGATGACCCCCCGGATGCCCTTTATCCGTTCGGCGTACTGTACCGGTATCAGGTCGTGCCTGCCGACGATCTGTCTCTGGACCACAATCTCGGGGGCTTCCCTGAGGACCATCTTGGCTTCCTTTTTCAGCGCGCCGGTAAAAAAGACGACTGAAGCCAGGAGCATTACCACGAAGGCAAAGACGGCTATCAAAGTAAGGTTCTTTCCCTTTCTCCTGGCCAGGCCAGCGATGGTGAAGTCAATGATATTCCTATGTTTTTCAATCCACTTTTTCATGTTTCATCCTTATGCTTCCCGGGGGTCGGGTCAGGGAACCGGCCGGGAAGTGCTCTGGCGACATGGGATAGTCCTGGAACGGCGAATGGAGATCAGCCTGCGACAGGTGGCGTGCATAACGGGCCTCGGTAAAGAGGCAGAGGTCGGTGAGCTGCAGCTTCTTTACCAGGGCAGCCCTGCTTTCGATCAGGGTCATGTTGGCCTGCCGTCGAAGATGCGCATCGACGAAGAGAAGCCCGGAAAGCACCAGGCCGGTGGCCAGACACAAAAGAAAAATATCCGATTTTCTCAATTAAGCCTCGTGCCCCCTGTCAGACGTTTTCTCCGAGGCCCCGTCACTGGTCCAATCCCCTTAAGGTCTGTCGGGTTACCTCGGTAAACCTCAGGATGCCTTTCCCCTTGTGATCTTTGAGAAACCCCTTGGCGTCGGACTCTTTTGTAAAGGGGATGAGTTCCTTGCCCATCGGTCCGAATATATCGCTGCCGATCACGTAATAGGCCTCTTTGCCATCTACTGGCGTGAGGGTGTAATAATCCATTACCCGGAAGGACACCATGTCGGACGAGCTCTTTGATGGGGCATAGTGCATTACATCGTGATAGTATTTGAACATATCCTTAGGGCCGTCGAAAAAGGCCTGCGACCCGTCACGGAAGCGTACTACCGTGATCCAATCGGGATACCTGGCCACGAACATGCCGCAGACCGGGCACTTGTCCCTGGCGGAGGGTTTATACGATCCCGTTTCCTCGGCAACCAGGGAGGGAACGAAGAGGAATAAAGCCAGGAGGACAACATAAAGTTTTCTCATGTTTGGTCTATCTCTTTCATTATTTTTTGTGACCCAAAGGCTTCTAATTTGAGACTTACCCACTCGGGCAGACTTTTGGGGAAGGCCAGGCTCTCCTCAATAATCTCGGCCACATCCAGGAGCAAAAATTCATGAAAGGGCGCCGCAATAATCTGAACTGAGACCGGGAGCTTTTCCTTGGTCAATCCGCTGGGAATGGCAATAGCTGGAAATCCCAAGAGGTTGATGGGTCCTGTAAATTGGGCATTGCGAGGATCCATTACTTCCCCGACGCGGGTGGCCGGGTTTGGTGTGGTCGGTACTATCCAGGCGTCCACCCTTTCAAAAAGTTTTCGGGCTTCATCAACGAGTTTCGCACGTACTCTTTGGGCCCGAATATAATCCACGGCACTGAGGAGATGCCCCTGCTCAAGAAAAATCCTAACATCCTCACCGAAGCCGTCCGGGTTTTGAATCAGGCGTTCATGGTGGATTTCACTGGCCTGGGCCAGGGTCATAGTAAAGGCGGCCGTCAATGCCGTTTCAAAACCCGGGATTTTCTCCTCCACCAGGATAGCCCCTTCTTCCTCGCCAATGGTCAAGGTTTTCAGATACTGCTGCCAGACATTTTTGTGACATGAGTTTTCCGGAACCATAGACGGTATGCGGGCAATTTTCAGACCTTTCAGCCTTTTTGAGGCCAAGGGAGTGGGACTATTTGCTCTTCTGATTGATTCAAGTTTTTGTAGTTCCTGCGGGGTCAATAAGGCCCTAAAAAGCAACTTGGCATCCCCCACGCTTCGGGTCAAGGGCCCGACATGGTCCAAGGTATAACCCAGGGGGAAAATACCTGCCGTAGGGAGCAGACCATAGGTGGGTTTTAGCCCCACAGTTCCGCAGAGGGCGCTGGGAAGACGTATGGAACCCAAGGTGTCGGTCCCCAGGGCCCCGGGAACCATATGCGCAGCTACGGCCGCTCCGCTGCCGCCGGATGACCCCCCGGGAATATAATCAGGGTTCCAGGGATTACGGCATATCCCGAAATGGGGATTGGACGAGGTACCCCCCCAGGCAAATTCATGAAGATTGGTCTTCCCAAAAATAATAGCGCCGGATTTTTTAAGACGATCGACAATGGAAGCATCTTTATCCGCGGGCAAGGCGTTTCGAAAAAAGGAGGACCCTTGAGTGGTCACCACTCCGGCTACATCGATAAGGTCTTTAACGGCGATGGGGATCCCCTCCAGCAACCCATCAGGGGCGCGGCCTTTGGAATTCAGGGTACGGGCTTGCTTGAGGATTCGCTCTTTATCAATGGAAATAAAGGCTGATAATTGATCGTTCAAAACGTCGAATATTTTCAGACAGCTTTCAATGATCTCCTCGGGTTTCAGCACTCCTTTTTTAACCAGTTCACACATTTCTGTCAGAAGGAGATCCCTGGGTTCGGTCATGAGGCCACCTCGTCAAGATCGAATTGGAGATCGTCATGAGGTCTGAATCCGGTTACATTCAACTGAAAAAGTATCGCTCGAATCAATTGGACCATATCGAATACGCCGCCCTTTTCGGTTATCCTTTCCGCCCGCTCCCGGGAGAACCTCAGTCCCTGCTGCTCTCCAAGGGTAATGATAAATTCTTTTCTATCCATAGGGCCTCCCCTTTCATTGATTCAATGGCTATTGAAGGTCTGAATTCGTTTTGGTATTTCCACCATGGCAGACACCGCAATTGGCGGTAAAATCGGCTTCCCCATCGCCCTGGGGCCAGAGCCGGAAATACGAATCCAACGAGGCTGATCAAGATCAATATTTTTCTCATGGATATCTTCCCGCCTGATTGATTTGATATTTTTAACATCAATAAAAACAAAGAGCAAAAAATAAAAATCCTTGCCCTCTGGAGTATGAAAAGACGGCCGGACCAAGAATCACTAAGAGAGCGGTCATTCTTTTACTCATTGGACTTTCTCCTTAAATGCACTAACTAACCGATCGGCTGTAAACGATTGGATCAGGATTTAGGCTCGGACATCTTCATCCGGTTCATTTTTCTTTTTTCCCTGATCATTTTAGTGTCTTCGGCCATATCTTCATAGGCCGCTTTCATGGCTTCTTCGAAAGCAGCCGGCTGGCCCATGTTGGTCTTCAAGAAGGCTTCGGCGTCCCCCTTTTTCTCAAAGGCCCACTTCCCTCTCTTGGACATAACCCCCGGCCTCTTGCCCCCAACCACCCAGAAGGCCGTTTCGGCATTAATAAGCTGTCGGCTGTCATAATCACCGACTTGGATTGATATCGGAGTCTTGTCAATGTGGTTGGCCAGATCAACAGCAGCACAATGCAGACTGCATAAAGCGCTTATGGTCCCGTCTTCATATTTGATCAACATTCGAGAAAAATTGAATTGCCCCCGGTCCATGCCGCAAAGGGGGCAGGCCTTATGGGTAGAGAGGTCATCAGCGGCCTGGGCCAAAAGCATACTTCCTGAGATTAAAAAAGCAGCTGATATGATGGCCAAGATACTTAGTCGTTTCATCTTCTTCCTCCTTTATCGTCAGTTCATTTTTTGAATATCAGGCAAATCCTTAATAATTTTACTGTCAGGGTCCATTTCTCAGATGATACTAACAAAAATGACCCTTGAAGTTAATAAAGTAAAGACTATATTTTGAAGGGGAAAAGGCCTTATTTATGATCGATAAACAAGGGTTTTTTCCCAAAAGGATATTTATTTTAACCGATTGTTTGAGATGTTCTTTTAGCAGAGGGATCAAATAGAATCAATTAAATTTTGATTAGAAGTCGTTTTTCATGGAATGGGAAGTGTATAAGGGGGGGGAGAGACAAGATCAAGAATAAAAAGAAGAAAATGGAATAGTGAGGGACAGACGGCCATGTTTTGAGGATCACTTCCGAGGCGATGGGAAAGACAAAAGACCGAATAAAAAAGATTGACTTATAAGGCATCCGATCGATATTATATCCTGGAAGTGTTTTAAAAAGGATTCAAGCATGAAGAAAACGAATCATCTACCACGCGCCCTCTTGGTCATAACCATAGTCTCTATTTTGTTATGGCTCCCTTTATTTATGAACTATTACTGGTTAATGGAAGCTGATTTTTTAGCGACTAACCTGTCTTTTGAAAATACGGATTTGGATATTCTCCCGGCGGCCCAGAAATCCCAATTATGGTCATGGGGGTCCGCTATAGTTTTTTCCCAATGGATGAACCATCTGTTTAAAGATTTCCTGGTTTTTCACAGTCAAATACCCGCGATCGAAAATAAAAATAATGCCCTTCGGTGTTAACATGCCCCTCTTTTTATCCAATGATAATCATTAAAATCCTGAAAGGGAAAGGCGCTTTTTTAAAAGCGCATTCTTCATAAAAACAGGGTGGTACTAAATTTTGGATTGAAAGAATTTATGGGTTGCACAAGGAGGGAATATGATCGGAATAAATCAAGATCTAATTGTCATTTTAATAATAGCCGGATTTATTTTCGGTGCCAAAAAATTACCGGAAATAGGCAAAGGGCTGGGAAAAGGGATTAAAGAATTTAAAAGCGGGCTGTACGGTCAAGAGGAAGAAGAGACGGCCGCCAAACCTAAGGAGATTGAAGGTAGTAGTAAGGGCCAATAGAAATAACCGGCAAATCAAAGGCTGACCTGCTTATCTCCTCCTCGAAAAGAGAACTCCTCTCCTTAGCCGGAAACGAGGGGGCGAGGGGGATGAAAGCGGTCAGCCAGCCTTAAGGCTGTCTATGAATACCTTTTATTTGCCATATCCTATCAGACTTCTTTACTTTAATCGGACCCGAATCCAGATACCTGTATGAAAAAACTGTGTTGTTAAACAAACCGACGGCAGGATGACTTCACTCCCCACTTTAGAATATCTGATCAGTACCTATGGTTACATTGCCATACTGCTGGGTACCTTTTTTGAAGGGGAGACTATTCTAATTGTGGCCGGATTCATGGCCCATTTAGGATACCTGAAATTACCTTATGTTATGGGAATGGCCTTTATTGGAAGCCTTACCGGGGATCAATTTTTTTTCATCCTCGGGCGCATAAAAGGCCAGCCTCTCCTGCTAAGATTTAAGCATATCCAGAAACGGGTGGAGAAGATCCATATCTTTCTGGAACGTTACAAAGATTTGATCATGATCGGTTTCCGATTTGTCTATGGTATCCGCATCCTGACTCCCATCGTCTTAGGCATGAATCATAAAATCAAGGCCAGACGGTTTCTCTTGTTTAATGCGGTCGGGGCCATCGTTTGGTCCATAGTGGTTTCTCTGGGAGGCTATCTTTTCGGGGAAGCGCTTCACCTGATCATGAAGGGCATCAAACAGTATGAACTGAGGATCATTATTGGAATAGTGATCATAGGGGTGCTGGCCTGGATCCTCAATCGGCTCACCGCGAAGATGCCATGAGCTGGAGGCCGGATATCTCAAGTGGTCTGACTTCTAATAAAGGCCGACACAAAAATGCGACAACAGAGTGGTGCGCCGGTTGACCGGCGCACCACCTGATAGGTTAAAATCCCATCTTTTTCTTCATCTCCTGATCGATCCAGACACGGGCCATGATCGGGCCGCCTCTCTGGGCACCCACATAGAGCTCTCCATTATAGTTTTTCAGCCAAGGCCACCAGCCCAAATAGTAGTAGGAAGTGGGAAGGATAATGCAGGGGGCCTGGTTGAGGGCATAAACTGCCAGTTTTTTCATGGTTTCCATAACTTGTTTGTGAGTAAGTTTTGGGTTTTCGATAGCGTCCTGCCAGGTCTTGTCCATGTAGGGATCAGACATCATGTGAGGATTCCAGGTCTGGCCGGTGAGGAAATTTTTTCGGATGCCGGCCGTAGGGTTGCCGTGGTCGTTGTCGAAGAAATAGCCTTCCGAATGATTTTTTTTCAACATCCTGGTGAGGTAGAGGCCGTAATCCAGGGGTTCCAGTTCCATCTTGACCCCGATCTTGGCCAGGTAGGCCACTACCAAGGCGGCCAGATCCTGTTGAGTCTGACTGGCATTGGATATTTGGGCCTTGAAAGTGAAACCATTGGGGTAACCGGCCTCGGCCAGAAGCTTTTTGGCCTTTTCCGGGTTGTAGGTAAAAAGTTCCCGGGCGGAGGGAGGGAGTTTATCCAGCGGGGTATAGACCTCTTTAAAGGAGGGAGGAAAGGGATAGGTGTGCAATTCGGCATTGCCGCCGTAGAATTTATCGATGATCTCCTTTTTGTTGACAGCCAGATTCAGGGCCCGTCTGACCCGGATATCAGTAAAAGGTTTCCTGTCCATGCGCAAGGCAACCGTAAAATTGCCGCCGCTCAGTATGCGTTTCCAAGTCACTTGAGGAAGGCTCTTTCTGAGCTCGTCCACATACTTCCAGTTTACCGGTATTAGATCGAGCTTGCCGGATCTGAAGGAAGAAATCGCCGTTTGTTCATCCTTGATGATCGGTAGATATACCTTGTCAACAAAGGGCAACTTGTACTTTTTCCCGCCGATGACCTCCGAATCCCAATAATTGGGGTTCTTGGTATAGGTCTGGGAATGGCCGTCTTTGTACTCGGTAATCATGAACGGTCCGGTGCCGGTGGCGTTTTCCCATCTGTTGGGACCACCGGGGGCTTTTTCCTGCTCCGGGGCCTGGATGGCATCATAATATCCCCAACCGATACGGTAGGGCCAATCCGCGCACCACTCGGTCATATTGATGACCACCGTATATTTGTCGGGGGTTTCCATTTTACCGATAAAATCCAAATACAGGGGGATGGCCTTTTTGGATTCTTTTAAACGGGTAAAGCTGTAAACCACATCATCGGCCACCAGCTCCCTGGCCTTCATGATTCCCGGCCTTTCCTGCCACATGACACCTTTCCTCAAATGCAGGATAATCTGCATAGGGTTTTTCTTAACTTCCCACTTCTCTAATAGCTCGCCTCGAGTAACCTCAGGGGGGATCCAACCGAGAGTGTCGAAAGCGAACTGATTGGTTCCCCTGGGTCCTTTCTGGAGATCGCCCATCATCAGGTGTTCCATATAGAATCCGGTGTCGTTGCCGTGCTTCCAGGTCCATTCACCGATATCCCAGGAGATCGGATTTATGACCCTATGCATAGTAACCGTTCCGCCGTACTGGGGTGCCTTGGCGCTGGCGCTGGGACCCTGGGCTTTGACCGCTGTCGCCTTGGAAGGGGCTCCATAGGCGGATAATCCGAGGAACAATACCGAGATGACCAACCCTGCTATCATGAGAACATGAAAAAACTTTTTCATTTATAGCCTCCTGTCTAAAATTAACCGATTATTTTTGGTGCTTATTCCAGCTTTAAATCTTACACCCTTGTTGTGCAATGGCTTAACATCTTGTGTCGATTAGCCAAGTTCACTCCATATTTCCCTGGTAGGCATTCCCCCTTCCGGTTTTTTTAAAAATACTGGAAACTGCTGGGGAGAATATAAGATATTACAAGTCAGGGTCAAGGGAAAAAAGGCTCAATTCCGATTTTCCCTTTGACGAAAATTATGGGAAAAGTTAGTATGAAATAAATCTTTTTGACCGAATTTTCTTTAAGGAATTAAAATGAAAAATTTCAGAACCACGGCCGCGGACAGCGACATTTCCATCATCAACACTGGATGCTGCCATGACTGCGGCGGCCGATGCGTGCTCAAGGCCCATGTTAAAGACGGCAAAATTATCCGCTTCGAATCCGATACCGGGAGAGCGCCCCAGATCCGGGCCTGCCTGCGTGGCCGGGCTTACCGCCAGCGTCTTTATTCGTCCGACCGTTTGAAATATCCGATGCGCCGTATCGGGGAACGGGGACAGGGAAAATTTGAACGGATCACCTGGGACCAAGCCCTGGACACGGTGGCGGAGAATCTGAATAGAATCAAGGCGACCTACGGGAATTCGGCTATCCTATTTTTACCGGGCGCCGGTAACCAGGGCCTGCTCCACGGCCCGACGGCACCGGGTATGCTCCTGCAGGAGTTCGGCGGTTTCACCCGTTTCTGGGGCGCCCCTTCCTATGAAGGTGCCCTTTTCGCTTCCATGGCCACTTATGGCACCATTCGCACCGGCCACTCCCGCCAAGACCTGATGAACAGCCGTTTGATCATTCTATGGGGCTGGAATCCGGCCAACACGATCTGGGACCCGGAAACCAGTCTGTCCCTGGCCAAAGCCCGGGAAAACGGGGCCCGTTTAGTGGCCGTCGATCCCCGCTATACCGATTCGGTGTCTACCTTTGCCGACCAATGGATCCCCATCCGGCCCGGTACGGATGCGGCCATGCTCATTGCCATGGCTTATGTCATCATCAAAGAACATCTCCAAGACCAGCCCTTTATAGATAAGGTTACCCAGGGTTTTGATCAATATAAAGATTACCTTCTGGGAAAGACAGACGGGGAGCCCAAGACGCCCGAGTGGGCTGAATCCATTACCAAGGTCCCGGCCCAGGTCATCACCGATCTGGCGCGCGCTTATGCCACTCAAAAACCGGCGGCCCTGATTGCCGGCTGGGGACCGGCCAGGTCCGCGATGGGCGAGCAGTATTCGCGCAGCGCTGCCGTGTTGTGCGCCCTGACGGGCAATATCGGCATTCCCGGTGGGTATGCCGCCGGATTCATGCGGGCCTATTCCAGCCGGGAAACCGGTCATCTGCAGAAAAAAGATACCAACCTGCAGGTCGACAAGTCCAAAGGCATTCCCTCAGCCAATCCGGTTGAAGACGGGGCCAAGCCACGGCCCAACAGCCTATATAAGTTGAGCGGGGGCACCAACGCTACCAGCGCCCGGATTCATCAATGTAAAATTTGGGAGGCCATCCTGCACGGCCGGAAAGGAGGATATCCGGCTGATCTGAAGATGGCCTACATCGTAGCCAGCAACTGCCTCAACCAGTATCCCAACAGCAATCGCGGAGCCCAGGCCCTCAAATCGCTCGAGTTCGTTGTTGTCCATGAACAGTTTATGACCGCCACGGCCCGCTTCGCCGATATCCTTCTGCCGGTCAATACCTTCATGGAACGGGAGGATATTGCCCCTCCCTGGCTTGGATCGCCCTATTATCTCTATCTGAATAAAGCGGTTGATTCACTTTATGAATCCAAATCCGATCTTGAAATCTGCCGAATGCTGGCCCCACGCATCGGCGTATCCCCTGATTTTTTTAGTCAGTCCGATGAGGCCATTTTGCGGATGTTTACCTCCCGCCGAAAGGACATTAAAGACTTCGACCTCCTGAAAAAGGACGGCGTAACGAAAATCCGTCTCTCTGAACCGGTTGTCGCCTTTAAGGACCAAATCGCCGACCCGCAGCACCATCCTTTTCCCACCCTGTCCGGAAAAATAGAGATCGCCTGTGACCATCTGGCGGAAATGAATAATCCGCGTATTCCTTCCATCCCCAAATATCTGAGCCACCCTGAGCACTATGATGCACCTCTGGCGCAAAAATATCCGTTGCAGCTCCTGACCACCCACTCCAAGATCCGCACCCATTCCACCCTGGAAAAGGTCCCCTGGCTCAAAGAACTGGAAGGTCAGGGCGCCTGGATCAATCCCCTCGACGCACTACCCAGAAAGATCAAAAATGGAGATCGGATCGATATTTTTAATGATCGGGGAAGGATTCGTACCTCCGCTTATGTGACCGAACGCATCATGCCGGGCGTGGTCAATGTCTGCCAGGGAGCCTGGTACAACCCGGACGAGGCGGGCGTCGATATCGGAGGCTGCGCCAACACGCTGACTTGTGACGAACCTTCCCCCGGAGGGGCTCTCCCGATGAACAGCGCTCTAGTTCAAATGGAACTTTCTCCCCGCAGTCAAGAGAAGGAAAAGTAATGGCTCAGATGGGCATCTATTTCGACCAGACCCGTTGTACCGGCTGTTACACCTGTGTGGTAGCCTGTAAAGATTGGTACGACCTTGACACCGGCCCGGTGAATTATATGCGTGTCCGGGCTATCGAAAAGGGGACCTTTCCGGATCTTTTTGCTGCCTACCTGGCCTCACCTTGCTACCATTGCCTCAAGCCGCCCTGTGTTCAGGTCTGCCCGGCCCAGGCGATTTCCAAAAGAAGCGGAGACGGTATCGTCGTGGTGGATTCAGATCGATGCCTGGGCAAAGACGAATGCCCTGAAAAATGTCTGAAGGCCTGTCCCTGGAAGGCTCCCCAATTTGGACCGCAAGCGAATGCAAAAATGCAGAAATGCGAATTGTGCCTGGAACGCCTGGAAGAGGGCCGGCAGCCCATCTGTGTGGAAGCCTGCCCCATGTTCGCCCTGGAGGTCGGGCCGTTGGATGAACTCCGCCGGAAATATGGTGAAATCACGGAAGCTGAAGGATTCAAAACCCTCAAACGATTTGGGCCTGCGGTGGTATTCAAGCCGAAAAAAGACTTATCCGTTTAGTCCAACCGGAAGAACTCAGACCCAGTATCTCCCAACCTTTACTCTAGCATATTAAGTGTCCTGAACAGAAGTTGGGTTGACGGATTGTGTCAAAAAAACCCTTCTTGCGACTTCACCTACAAGTCTTGTTCTGGAATGGTTCGGAGATTTAACGATTATCGTTTGAAGGGGCATAGAAAAAGCAGGGCCATTTCTGACGAGCCGATAGCTTAACGTGTTGATAATACCGTTATGATATAACATTAAAGCCTATAATTATAAATAGTTAAATCATTGCCATTTGTAAGAAGATAATTTCTCAGAAAGAAAAAGCCTCTAACTCAAAAGAATTAGAGGCTTTTCGAATCATTGCAAATCCGTTTTCAACACGTTAAGCTATCGGGTCGCCATTTCTGACCCTGCTTTCGTCCAGCTTACCAGATATTGATTTACGTTTTAACCTCGTGCTTGTAAGGAAGAACGGAGTGGGTCTCAAGTATTTCTTGTCTATTTATTAATACTTACTGGAATAAAATAAATGTCTTTAACACTTACATCATGACCAAAAACTTTTTCTGCCCAACCCATGACTGATTCCCGGGTAATTCTGGAAGGATTCTTTCTTCTTTCCTCCAGAACTCCAAGCAACTCTTCTATTTTTGTTACCGGGTTACTCCTGTAAAATTCATATGCGATCATTTCTGATTTCTCTCAATCTGGTTAATAGATATTAAACCTTAAAAAAGAGCAGACCCTCTCTTCTCTGCTTCTTTTAATAAAAGCTTTTTTGTCCGCCTCCAATTTTTAAACCAAAAAGATCCATAAAATCATATGCCTTTATGTTTTCACCAATTTCATATTTAGTGTTATAGAAGAAAACTTCGGCTAAGCAACCCTCTTTTTCCCCAGCGCCCTTAACGGGGTCAATATCTTATTCTCTAGGGGGACCCTTAAAAAAACAGGGTATCCATTTCCATTTGTCTGGATGGCTTTTTTTTCTTTGGGCAGTCGCAAGGGCACCTCCTTACCCGCTTGCTTTAATGAGTTGGAGGATGCTTCCAGGATGGCTACCACCCTCAATCCGTCATTTCCGTCGGATGGAGGATGAATCTCTTCTTTTATACATTCCAAAAAGGTATCACACTGTTTCCTGAGGGGTTCATATTCGTCAATTCTTGGGCTATCAGTATCTCCTGACCGGTAGGCGAAATGGAACTCAGCAAAGGTATCATAATAAGGGGGTATTTCCAACCCCTTGTCATATATCTTTATCTTTTCCTGCAATTTCATGTCATCGTAAACCAACATCTTCCTTGTTCCGACAATTGTTGTCTCCCGGATTTTTTTCGGATCAAGCCAACTGTTATGTATAAAGGCTATTAAGCCATTATTGAAGTTGAGCGAGGTGATCGCCACATCTTCAATATCAGATTTATAATGCGCTTTCCCTTGGCAGTTGACCGAAACCGGAAATTCGCCCAGGACATAAAGAATGATGGATATATCGTGGGGGGCAAGATCCCAAACCACATTGATATCCTTTTGAAGGAGTCCCAAGTTTGTATGGGTACAACTAACATAGAGTATCTTCCCCAATTCCCCACTTTCGATGATCTCTTTAATCTTGTTTACAGCGGCTGTATATTCAAAGGTGTGGCCCACTTTCGTTACCTATCGCAATGTTAATCGCCTCTTCACCGGAATTCGCTGTGATGACTTTGTAGCCGAAACTCTTGATCCTCTCCTTCTCGACCACCTCGATAAAAATCTCGTCTTCAACGAGAAGAATGGTTTTCTGTTCCTGGGTGCTCATGGTTATTTTTCCGTTTCAAAAAGGCTCTTCCCGTTGGTTGCCAATATACTTTTTTCACATAATCTTTTTACTGTTAAAATCTAAAAAAGTCAAGATAAAACTCAACATATGGTATGTTTTTTATATTCGCTACAAGATATAGGTCAATCCATCCAAGGCCTGGCTGATCTTATCGGATTCGGATAATTCGAAGGGAAACCATCCCAGGACTTGGCTCAGTCAAAAGATTTGGAATAGAAATCCGTCGACATTTTGTCATGAGACCGTCAATAACTTCACAAACCCGTTCATCGCTTCGGCAAGAAGGAAGAGGTCTTTTCTAAAGGTTTTTTTAGGGATTAATCGAGTTAGTCTCTTAGGGGAACGATGGCAGACTACTTGCTTTTTGAAAGCCTTGAGATCTCTTGCCGTTTCTAAGGCCAAGAAATATCAAGACCCTTTTATCGACGATTACGATTTGAACTCTTGTCTTTTTCCAAAAATTGGATTTAGAGGACTTCAGGAAGCTATACGTACTAAAGTCTGATTTTCTTATTGAAGTTAATGGGTTAGGTACTGTTTAAAATTTCATAGTTTAGTTCTTTTGTCAAGGATTATTTGGGTTGCCAGCCGTTTGTAGCCTGATCACCTCCATGGCCTTGAAGTAGTCTCTCTGCACTTTCAGGTTTGATATCCGGCAGTACCGTTGCGTGGTTTTCACATTGCTATGACCCAAGAGATCCTGGATGGTGCAGAGATCGGCATCAGCGTTGAGCAGCTGGGTGGCCATGGTGTGTCGAAGATGATGACAGGACACCTTGAGCTTCGCTTGGCGGCCATAATATTCCATGCGCCTCTGAATGCCACGAATGGAAATGGGCTGTCCCTTACAGGGAGCCTTTTCCGCCAGAAAGATCCTACTGGCTCTGGATAGAGGCCTCACCCTCAGATAGGCGGTCAGGGCCTGAAGGGCATCATGACTCATATAGACGACCCGGTCTTTTCCACCCTTGCCGTCTTCCACCAGGATGGTCCTGCGCTTGACGTCGATGACGCCTATGGTGAGATGGGCGACTTCTTCCACCCGTAACCCGCATCTAAGCATAAGCATGAACATGGCCCGGTCGCGGGCCCCCTTGATGGCCTGGAAGAAGGTCTCCACCTGTTCATCTCTCAGGTGCCGGGGAAGGGGCCTGGACATCTTCTGGAAGTGATGCTTCCTGATGGGATTGGTGATGGTCAGACCTTCTTCCTCCCGCAGATAATGGTAGAACTGGCGGATGCCGTTTAAGTGACAGTTGACTGTCTTGGGCGCCAGTCTCTTCCTCATCAGATGCTCAATGTAGCGGGAGACGACCGCAGAGGTAACCTCCTCCACCGGCACATCCAACCAGATGACAAAGTGTTTAATGAGGTTCAGATAGTTCTTCAGGCAATGGGGCGAACAGTTCCTTCGCTTCAAAAATCGCCGCCAGTTCAGGATCGCATCGATCATGACTCTTCCTCCTCTCGATCTTCGACATGGCCTTAAAATACTCCTCCTCCCGGGTCTTATCGGTCAACCGGGCATAACGTCGCGTCTCCTCGATGCTCCGGTGTCCCAGCAATACCTGGAGGCACTCCAGACGCATGCCGGCGTTGAGCAACTCCGTGGCAAAGGTGTGACGCAGGGTATGCAGGGAATATCCCTTGCCCTCTAATCCCGCTTTGGATATATATCGCAGAAAGATGATCCGGGCGGTGCTGTAACACAAAGTCTCGACGTTCTTCCCATAGAACAGGTACTCCTCTCCGGGATTCCTCTTCTTCAACCACTTCCGCAGGGCTATAACTGCATCGTCGCTGAGATAGACCACCCTCCCCAGGCGGTTCTTCTCCCCTTCGTAAATCTCTATCTTCCGCTCCTGGAGATGGACGTCGGTCATCTTGGTCTGAAGCAACTCGCCGATCCGCAGGCCAGTCCGCAACAAGACCAGGATCAAAGCTCGGTCACGGATATCATGAATAACGGAAAGCAGCTTCTGCAGATCGTCAGGATCCATGGCCCGCGGCAGCCGCTCCGGTAACTGCAACCGTATCCTCCGACTGCGGAATATATCCCCAGAAACGATCCCTTCCTCCACCAGATAGCGGAGAAAGGCCTGCACACTCACCAGCCTGGTCCTGATCGTCGTTATCTTAATCCCCCGGTCCTGCTCTCGCTCGATAAAGGCCTCTACATCACTTCGGGTAATGGCTTCAAAGCCTTTGCCGGTGTCCCGTATCAGTCCCAGAAAAAGAACGAGGGTGCCAAACCGACTGTACAGGGTTCTCGGTCGGCGATTGCCGTGAGTTAAGTGGCGAAGATAGGCGGCTACCTGATCTCTCCCCGGGAGGTCCATTCCGGCCAACCGTTTCAAAATCTTTCCGAGCGCTTCTAAACTTCCTTCAAGATGGGAGGTGAATCGTAACCGCGTCTGATAGTAACGGGGTGGGGTTGGGGTGGGACTCTTAAAATGATCTGAAGTTATATCTGCCTTCTGTATATCACTATATAGGCTCGTCATCTCTGTCTCCTTTTCTTAAATCAATAAGAAAATCAGACAGATGATGATCAAAATCTCCTTATCTGTCAATCATCACTTTGGTACGTATAGCAGGAAGAAACGTTGCCATCAAACTTGACATCGTCCGTATAGTCGTATCCTGATTTTTACATATTAAGGTCTCATAATAGTCTTGACCTAAAACTAAAGAGCTCGCATATCCCTATGATTTGGGTGGAAGGGTGATTTTCCGGTAATACGAATTGGAAAGATAGATGGCGGCCAGGGGGTTGTGGCCGGTCACCCGGTCCTTGACCGCCAGGACCGTTGTGGGGGCCTTGGCATATTTGAAAAAAAGGGAATCATGGCCGACACACAGACCCAGGAGGACATTGAATTCCGTCTTGGCCTTGTTCAGGACCTTGGCCTGATAGATGGGATTGCACATGGCCTCATCCGTACCCTGGAAAATTTTTTCCTTATCTTTGACCCCGATTTTTTCCTTGGAAATTCGTCCGGCCTTGCAGACCACCGAGATCACTTCGAACCCCTGTGATTTGAAAATCCTTTCCACGGCTTTGGCCTCTTGGACCAGGCCGATACAAAAAGCCAATCCCAGGCGCTTATAACCCATCTTTTGGGCAAACTCGCAGATTTCCACGATGCGGGTCTTGGTGGGCTGCAGAACATAAGGCCGTTGGTGGCGATTGGCATAACATTCCCCCTCCTGGATGGAGGCCTGTCGGGCAAACTCTTTGGTCTGCGGGTTCTCATATTCCTTTAGGGCCTCGATTAAACTATTTTCTTTCAGCAGGGTAGGGCAGCCCTTGGAGCCGATTCCATCCGAAGAAAAGCAGATTCTCTTCGGGGTGATGATTTCACAGGAGGCACAGGAGGGGAGGGGAGTATCTTTTTTTATAGTCATGACGGATTCCTTTCCTAATTTTGATCGCTTAATATTTCTTCTTACAATGGCACCTGTTGTTTGTCGTCCAGTGAAAAAAGATGTTGTGACAAGAAGTTTGCGTTTGATTGTTGGGTAAATTTATTCATTTAAATATGCTTCAATCAGTTTCCCGAGTCCATTTAAACGAACTTGAAAATCCTCGGCCTTCATGGCGCTGATTATTGATTTCCCCTTATCCGAAATTGAGATGAATGAATGAATGAAAGTCAATTCACATAAATTGGATTCAATTTCCCTCATTTCGCTGCCCCTTTGGGCGATATTGAAGGGCCTGGTTGAGCGGCCTGTGCCGCGATTTCCGCGAGAGTCCGGGCCACGGCATCCACGTGGGTCGTGGTCAGGGCGTGGGTGGCCTTTTCGATCTGCAGGAGCGAGCCGGACGGCGCATAAGCGGCAATGACCTGCGCTATCCGGTGCGTCATCTCAGGGCTTCTCCGGCCAACGATCGTGACGACCGGCATGGACAACCGGCGGAACGACTCAGGCGTATAGCGTTCCCGCCAGGACTTGGCGTTGCCGGGGGAACCATGAATGAGTAAGGCCACAGGGCCGGCCCCATAATCTTCATAACTTACCTTACGGCCGTCTCTATCGAGTATAGGCATGATAAATTACTCCTTCTAACGTTAAATGAGGCCTGGACCATGGCACGTGGTTTGCGGGGTCGAAGGCCCATGCAGACATAAGACATCGGTGTCCAATGACATGATTGGGCGACTCATTTACAGGCCAGAATCACCTCAGAGGGAAACAACATCTGTTGATGGTACTCCCTGGTTTCGACTTTGAAGCCATGTTGCTGCGATTTTGTCGTACACGGCTCCAATTCTGTCCTGCGCTACTCTCGCATCCAGTATCTTTTTTTCACCATGGCCGAAAGTGAAGCCGCAACATGAACATACCATTCTCCTATTTCCTCCTAACGCCTATTTTTTCCTGAGGGTCACTCGAAATAACTTTCTTGG
This sequence comes from uncultured delta proteobacterium, assembly GCA_963790475.1. Classification (GTDB taxonomy): domain Bacteria; phylum Desulfobacterota; class RBG-13-43-22; order RBG-13-43-22; family RBG-13-43-22; genus RBG-13-43-22. Next base: position 828,229 of record CAWBOS010000010.1, read on the forward strand.
AAGGCCCCCTTCTTCAAATTCATCGACACTGATTATCTCGTAGCCCTTGGCGAGATGTTCCACTTTTTCCCGGTTGAGAAAGTGAACGATAAATCCCCCGACCTCATACAGGTCCTCACCTCGGTGAGTTCCCGTCTGATAGTGGACATCTCTTATGTTCCTGACGGTGTAAATATGGAGTCCATTTGGCCGCAAGACCCGTCTAATCTCTCCGGAAAGAAACTCAAGCTCTGACGTTTTAAGGGCCATGCAGTAGAGCATATGCGAATAACACGCGTCAAAAGATTCGTTCTCAAAAGGGAGGGGGTCGCGTACATCATGCTGAAGTGCGGTTATGAAACCAGATAAATTCAGGTTCTCTGCTTTGTCGGTAATCGCCCTGACTGCACTGTCGGAATAGTCGAGCGTGTAGACTTGGAAGCCCTTTTGGGCAAAGAAAAGTGTATCCCGCCCCTGTCCGCCGCCCAGTTCAAGAATCTTAGTTTTGCCTTCTTTCTTGAACATTTCGACAGCGATCTTAGCCGGGTTGCTGGGTTCAGTGCCAAAAATGTCGGGCTTCTCCCCAAACGTCTTCTCCCAGTGTTGGCGCTGGGCATTCAAGGGCTCTTTCATTTCGATTGCCGTTTTATCTATTGTACCCATTTTCAAGTGTCCGTCAAACTGGGGAGGTTCAGGTTAACCCCTATGTTCCTTTTATTAAGCCAGTTATCTTGAGCTCAAATAGCCATCCAGCCAGCCCAAGACTTTCTCCCAGATTTCGGCATTCCCGTATGCTGCCTGGGCGCGCCCGATGAAGCCTTCATCTCGAACGGTCACGAGCGTGCCGTTTGATGGTAGACGCCGGGATATTTCCACCATTGCTCTACCTCATTCGTAGTGAGAGCACGGAAGACCTGTTCCGGTGTTCCAGCCACTTCGGCGACTGCCAGGATCATCCCACCGATGCCATCAGCTACTGCTTTGGGACTTTTCTTGGATTCAGTTCTTATCGATTATCAAGAGCGGCTTCTATCTCTTCGCGTACCAGGCCCTGGGAATTTGGCAGGGCAGCCGATAAGACCTTCTTGGCTTCCGGACCGCCGATGCGCCCCAGGGCCCAGGCGATCATACCCTGAACCCGTTCGTCGCTATTTTCCCGGAAGGCCCTGGCCAGTTCCGGAATATATTTTTCATCCAGGCTGTTGCCCATGGCCCGGGCGACATTCATCTTCCACCGCCAGAGTTCGTTTTCCGACATATAGAACATATGGGGCCAGATGAGGGATTTAAAATATTCCCTGTCCATATGGAGAAGTTTTTCCAGCTTGAAGTCTTCCACCATGGCTTCCACCTTTTTGTTTATAGGCAGTTCCCTGGCCAGCCAGGGGGCATTCCGGGGACAGACGTTTTGGCAGTGGTCGCAGCCGTAAACCCTTAAGCCCATGGGTTCCCGCAATTCCAGGGGGGTGATGCCCTGGCCGTAATAACTCAGATAGGAGATACACTTACGAGGGTCGAGATGACGGGGGCCTCTCAAAGCCCCGGTCGGGCAGGCGGTCAGGCAGGTGTTTTTGCACCAGTCCGGACAGCCGATTTCCATCGTAGGTTCATTCGGAGGAAATTCTTGATCCACTGCCAGGGAAATCAGCGTCACCCATGACCCTCTGGCGGCCAGTTTATTGGAATAGAACAAGCAATTTTTCCCGTAGGTTCCCAAGCCGGCTCGGGCAGCGGCGATCTTTTGAGGAAGTTGGGGCGGAATCTTGGAGACTATTCCATTCTCGGTGAGGAAATCGCGAAAAGTCTTTGTCCGTTTGGAGAGATCTTTCTTGATGATCCGGTCGTCATCCAGGTAGCAGCGACCAAAATATCGTTCCAGGATGTCGGGAAAGGCCTGGCTGAAATAGGACTCCACCAGTACGATGACGGATTTCGCCTGGGGGAAAACGGCCTTTGGATCGGTACCGGCCCACAGGTCCAGTCCGGATTTGGCTACCCATTCATAGGCCGGCCGCCGTTCACTCAAAACAGTTTTCTGAACGTCAAAGGGTTCAGCCGTAGTAAAGCCGATATCCCCGAAGCCGCATTCGTAGGCCTTTTCGATGATTTCTTTTTTGCTGACCATTGATTAATTCTCCGTTCATAAATAGTAGAGACTCTATCAGATCGGGCTTAACTTTTCCTCTTTTTTTTATCCTTGACTCCTTTTCCACCGTCCTCTTATAATCTCAACCGACCTATATCGTTAATTTTCCCTTATAAAGCAGAGTAGAGGGTTATGCCGACTTCATCAAAAGCATGGGGAGGGCTGTTGGTTGTTTTGCTGGTCCTTCTGCTTATTCCCTTGGTGGTGTATTTTCGGGTGCCGAAGCCTTGCCGGGATCCGATAACCTATCACATCGGGAAAGTGGATGAAAGATTCACCCTGACCCGTCAGGAATTCGAGAGGATCATCCATACGGCCGCGGCCATGTGGGGGAAACCCATTTTCCGCGATCTATTTCGAGAAGACCCCAATGGCAGTATTGAGATCAATCTCGTTTATGACTACCGGCAAGAAGCAACCAACCGTTTAAAAAAGCTTAATTATAAGATCGATTATTCGAAGAACTCTTATGAAGAACTCAAGACACGCCTGGAAAACCTAAAGACTGAATTTGAACAAAAGGACGCCACCCTGATCAATGACCTTAATGACTACCAGGCACGGGTAAACGCTTTTAATACGGAAGCGGAGTCCTGGAACCAGCGCGGCGGAGCGCCTGAAAGTATCCTTCCGAAGCTGACCAAAGAGAAAAATGAATTGGATGCCCTGCGCGACCCTCTGAACCTTCGCCGGGAAGAGTTGAAAGAATTGACGGATACCATCAACAGCCTGATTGTGGTCATCAATGAAATCGCTTCCAATTATAACCTGGATTTAGTAGACCAACAGAACACCGGAAAGACATTGGGCCGAGAGTTTTACGAAGGATTATATGAGAATAAAAACGGCCGCCAGACCATCACCATTTATCAATTCGATGACTCCGATCGCTTGGTCCGCGTCCTGGCCCATGAATTCGGCCATGCCCTGGGTTTGGAGCACAGCAACAATGAGGAGGCCGTGATGTACCGGCTGAATAGATCCCATTCTCTGGAGCTTGACCCGGATGATGTGGTCTTGTTGAGGAGACGATGTAAAATTCAGTAGGCTGAAGACTGAAGTCCGAAGGTTGAAGGACTTGGTTGAAAACCATTTTGCTTCCTTTCTCCCGGCCTTCCACCTTCAGTCTTCAGCCTGTTTTTATTCTCCAACTGCCACTGGAATCCCTGATCTTTCCAGATGCGAGCGGACTTCCTCTACCTTTTTTTTGCTGAACATTTTGACGCCTGGCATCGGTATTTTCCGGCCCAGATTCAAATATTTCCCATCCCCGTAACGATTAAAGGGTAAAAGAGAAATTTTTTCCGCCCCTGTTTCCCGGGCCAGGGCAATCACCTTGTCTAAGTTTTCTTGGGAATCGTTATACCCGGGGATGATCGGCAGTCTTAGCCAGATTTTGATGTTCCCGGGGATCCGGCGCAAATTGGAAAGGGGCAAGGCATTGCTTTTCCCGGTGCCCCGGGTATGGGCTTTGGGGTCCATATGCTTGATGTCAAACAAAACCAGGTCCAGATACTCGAGCAGCTTTTCTAAAACAGACCAGGACCCGTAGCCGCTGGTATCCAAAGTAGTGTGCAACCCCCGTTCCTTGCAGGCCCTTAATAACTCGAGGACAAAAGGGCCTTGGGACAGCGGTTCTCCGCCGGAAACGGTAACCCCTCCGCCGGAGCGGTTAAAAAACAGTTCATCTTTGATGATCTCGGCCATCACCTGATCAACGGTCATGGTTTCACCCACCGCGGTCAAGGATTTAGAGGGGCAGACTTCGACACAATCCAGGCAGCGGTTGCATCGGCTGCGGATAATCTTACGCCCTTTTTGAGGATGGAAGGTGATGGCCTTTTGCGAACAGGCCTCAAGGCATTTCAGACAGGCGATGCAAAGATCATCGTGGGTCATCAATTCCGGGTAGCTCTTGCCGGATTCGGGGTTGTGACACCAGAGACATTGGAGGGGACAGCCCTTGGTGAAGACCGTGGTCCTTATTCCCGGGCCGTCATTGGTACTAAATCCTTGAATTAAAAAAATCGATCCCCGGTTATCTACTGTCGCCTGATGAAACTTGTTCATTGTCTATTTTTTTGATCCGAAGGGGGCGAAAATAATTTTAGAAGGGTAAACATGATGGTTATGTAAAAGTCGCTGAAACCCAAATTAAGTCATTCCGGCGAAAGCCGGAATCCAGTGTTTCTGAGTAATTTTTAATTTACTGGACCCCGGCTTTCGCCGGGGTGACGACTTTTACAGAGTCATCAAATATTATCCGTTTGTGTTACAGGCCCTTAAACTGGGCAGGTCTCTTTTCCAGAAAGGCGCGGACGCCTTCGCGATGATCTTCGGACCCGCGGCAGACCCCCTGGGCGAAACTTTCAAAGTCCAGTTGGGTCTGGAGGTCGTTGTGGCGAAGTCCTTTATAGACGGCCTTTTTCATAAGCTTGATCGGCAAGGCGGGGCCATTGGCCAGTTTCAAGGCCAGTTCCTGGGTAATGGACAACAGGGCCTCCGGAGGGACTACCCTGGTCACCAGGCCGATACGCTCGGCCTCCCGGGCGTCAATCATGATCCCGGTGGTCAGCATTTCAATGGCCTTATCCGGGCCGATAAGCTGGGGAAGTAATAGAGTGGCCCCCAAATCGCCGACCAGACCGACCCGTACCCAGATGGCCCCAAAACGGGCGGTTTCCGAGGCGATGCGGATATCGCTCAACAGGGCCATTGAAAGTCCCGCTCCGGCGGCTACCCCGTTGATAGCGGCAATGATGGGGATTTCCAAATCCCTGATCAGTTTGGCAACGTACCCCGTTCCTTCCAGCAGGTCGGCCTGGGTCTTAGCGGGTCCGCGTCCTTCGATATTGGCGGCCAGTCGGGCGCCGACATCCGAACCGGAACAGAATCCCCGGCCGGAACCGGTGATCACTAATACTTTTATTTCCTTATCTCCCTGAATATGATCGATGATCTTTCGAAAATCGTTCCACATCTCGGTAGACATGGCGTTCAACTTTTCCGGATTTTCCAAAGTCAATGTGCCAATGCCGTCCTTTTGATTTAGGGACATTTTATCGAATTTCATTAGTTCTCCCGGAGGTTTTAGGCAAGAGGCACGAGGCGAGAGGCAAGAGCTAAGAAATTTTCTTGGTTATTATCTGCCTGTCGCCTCATGCCTCTCGCCTCTCGCCTATTTTTTTATAGACTCAACTCCGTTCTCTCAATGATCTGATCCTGCACCCCCTTGGTCATGTCCACAAAATAAGCGGCCAGACCGGCGGTCCTGACCACCAGATCGGAGTATTGATCCGGATGCATTTGGGCATCGATCAAGGTCTCCCGGTCGATGACATTGAATTGGGTGTGGTGAATGCCGAGGTCGACAAAGGTTTTCAGCAAAGCGATAAAATTGGCCCCGTTGTTCTTCTTTAATTCCTGCGGGGTGAATTTTTGGTTGAACAGATGGGTAAAGGTGCCGGCGTGATCCAATTTGCTGATGGATTTCATGGTCGCCAGAGGTCCTTTTTTGTCCGTGCCGATAACCGGGGAAACGGTCCCGTCATTGAAAAGATCGAGGTCCTTCCGGCCGTCCGGTGTGGCCCCGGTCATTCCGCTGTAATCATAATAGGAAGAGGCCCCGGTTCCGTCTTCGTTGAAAGGCCAGCCCCAGATATTTTTAAAACTTTTAAAAGCCTGGTTGGTCTTCTTGTAGAATTCACGGCCGATGAGGTCCACATAATCATCGTCGTTGCCCCATTTGGGGGCGTCATTGATAAATTGCTGACGCAAATCCTCCCGCCCCTCCCAATTATTTTTCAAGGCCTCGAGGAGTTCGGCCATGGGGACCTTCTTTTCATCAAAGACCATCTTTTTCAGGGCCGCCAGGGAATTGATGATGGTCACCTGTCCCACCGGCTGGATGATCGTATTGTGATAATACTTGAACTCGCGGCAGTCTTTGCCGGCTTCCATACAGCCGTCCACCACCGCGGAAAGAAAAGGCTGAGGCAGCCATTCTTCTTCCAGAACGTCCACAACGTTATAAATGGTCACCAGCTTATGTAAGAAAAATTTGAGCTGTTCCAGATAGGCCTCCATGGCATCACCGACCGAGGTCCAGGTCACAGGATCGCTGGTCTTGGCCCCGACTTGTTTGCCGCTGAATTTATCTACGCCTTGATAGAGGGCGTATTCCAGACACTTGGGCAGGACAAAGGTGCCTCCCAAGGCCCTCTGGCACATGGCCTTGCCGGGAACGATCCAGCGCATACAGCCGTCGGTCCCGTAATCCCGGGCGTCTTCCAGGGGGAGACCGAGGTTCATCAGAAAGGGGATCATCATATTGTCGTTAAAAAAGGAATAGACCCCGGGCTGCTTGAGTAAAGAGGAGACGATCTTTTGATAGAGTCTCTGAGGTGTTTGAGGATGGAGCCTGACGGCCAGGGCCGGCTGATTGAATCCTACCTCATCCTTGGCGTCCATGATGATGTAGGTCATTTCATTGGTGGCGTCAAAACCATCGGGGTCCACGCCTCCGATGGTCACCACGCGGGTGATCAAAGGTCCGGCCGAGGGGTGAGAGGGTGGAATCAAGGCCCCTTCTTCATTGAATTTAAGCAGCAGGTGTTCGACCAGTTCCTGGGCCTGCGCATAGGTCAAGCGCCCTTCTTCCTTATCTTTTTTATAAAAGGGGTAGAAAATCTGGTCCACCCGGTCCCCGTTGCCGGAGGTTTGGAGGTCAAGGACCCGGACAATCAGGTTGATAAACCAGTAGAACTGCAGGGCCTCATGCAGGGTCCGGGGCGGGTTTTCCGGTACCCAATCGCAAACTTCGGCCATTTCCTCCAGCTCTGCTTTCCGCTTGGGATCGGTGGCCTTGGCCGCCTCCTGCCGGGAAAGCTCGGCGAACCTTTTGCCCTGCCGGATCACTGCTTCGGAAGAAATAATCACCGCCTCGTAAAAGGCTTTTTTCTTGAGAAAGTCTTTGGCTTTCAAATAGAGTTCCGGATCGGCTTTGATTTCCTCCAGCTTTTCTTTGGCATCGGCGATAATCCCTTTTAATCCGGATTGGAAAATTCTGGAATAATTGGGTGCTCCCACATGGCCGCCATGGCGCCACAGGAAAACGCCCTGGTTGGGATAAAACCAGTAGTAGAGGATGTCCTTGGGGAGCAGATTTCGCTCCATGCCATGGACGGATTTTCCTTTCCAATACTTATGGATCTGATGCAGTTCGGTCCGTTTTTCATCGGTCAGTAATTGGCTATACTCGGTATCGATGGCCTTGTCCAGCCAACTGCTCCATTTTTCAGGGAAGGTGATCATCGAGCAAGGTTCGCTGGACACGTTTCCGACAATGCGTTCATTAGGCAGGATATAGAGGGTCCGGTTGTCCAGGAAATGGGCCATGGCCTTGGCCCGGCGGAGGACCATGGGTTCGCCTTCCGAGGCCTTATATCCTTCGGTGATCAACCGCGCCCGTTCAATACAGAGCTTGACCTCATCCCGGTAGGGGTTGCGGCCTTCTTCCTTAACCCGGGTTACATTTCCTTTGGCGGCTTCAATCCTTCCCGAACCTCGACTGCTCTTGTTCTGGTAAACGATGCTTTTTCTCATCTCCTTAGTTACCCGCGAAGGGTCCGGAGAAACCTGTACCCCGATGGTGCGTTTTGCTAAACTCATGGCATTCCTCCCCTGGAATTTTAAGGGTTTATTTTATTGAATAATGATAACTTTATCGTGATCTTTAACATAAAGATTTTCATTCGGTTTTATAAAAATGTCAACAACTTTTTGTGTGCCTTCAACACCGCCCAATTTGAATCCGAAAAATATGATTTTGTCGTTGACACCTGTTACGCCATAGGTTACAATTGTTTCTGTGATCAAATCATTTAAGCATAAAGGTTTAAAAAGGTTATTTGAAAAGGAACACCCTTATGGAGTTAATCCACAACCTATAGAGCGCCTTCGTTATATTCTCGCACTTCTTGAGACGTCGGAGACAGATGAGGATATGGATCTGCCTGGGTTAAATTTACATCATTTAAAAGGAAAAAGGAAAAATACTTTAGCGGTGAAGATTAGTGGAAATTGGCGAGTTACCTTTACATTGAAAAATGGAGATGTTTTAGAGGTAAATTATGAAGATTATCATTAAAGGAGTTTGTTATGAGTATGCATAATCCGCCTCATCCGGGTGAGATAATTAATGAGTTTTGTGTTAAACCCCTCGGCCTGACCGTTACCAAGGCAGCGAAATCTTTAGGAATCACCAGGAAAACTTTTTCAATGCTTTTGAACGGAAAGTCGGGGATTAGTCCTGAAATGGCTCTGAGGCTTTCAAAGGTTTTCGGCCGTACGCCCGAGGGATGGCTAAAACTCCAACTTCAATATGATTTATGGAAAGCAAAAAAGAATGTAGATATTGACCGTCTGGAACGAATAGCAGCCTGATTAACTTGAATTCAGGGGGATGCATGTGAACCTTCACCCAAAGATAGCAGTGGTTTTTCAAGCCTTTCAACCAGAGCGAATCCAAAACGGGAAGACAGCAGAATTCAAGGTCAAGAATAGGGGGAAGAGACTCTTGTAGCTATTATTGACTTTCCTGTTTGTTCAAACAACTCCATGGGACAGTCTTTTGGCCACTTCCCGGGAAATTTGTTTTTCATCCCAATCAGGATGGGTACTTTTTAGATGGGCCGTCAACATTTTCCGGGCCGATGTCCACAGGCTGAATCCAATTTGAATCCTTAAGGCCGGGGTCTTTTTTCACAGGATTTCGGCCATGACATCATCTATCACTTCAGTCTTTCTTGGCCCCAATTTTTGTTTTATTTTTTGTAATTTTTTCAGGGACTTATTTCTTATATGGAAGTATATACTTGGTGTAAAGTTTAATCGAGAGAAATCATTTGTCAAGATAATCCCTATCATTTATAATAGGTTACAAAGAATCTGAGGAGTTTACCAAACCTTTTGACATCTAAAACAGATAAATGAAAAAGTTTGCTTTCCCTAATTGAAGTGTTCGAATTGTAGGATTATACAGAAAAAAGTTAGAATTTTTTATTATACCTATATCAAGAGGTAAAATGGAAAATAAGACTAAGCAGAAGACCCCACAATTTAATGATGCTCGCAGTAAAAAAGTAATGATTGTAGCTCATTGCATTTTGAATCAAAACGCCCGGATATCTGATCTTAACCCTGATCGGGGTCTTGCTATAGTAAATGACTTGATTGCAGCTGATTAATAATGTTTCATCAGACTTGCAGAATGGGGTGACGTTGTAAGGTTTTTAACTTTCGCAACAGGATCATGAGATATCCTGTAGCCTCGAACGTAGTAACCTTAAAACTTAACAGCGTCCACGGTTACACACTTGCGGCCCGGCTAATCCGGATAGTTGATGTATACGGGGCTTTGACGAGCAGTCGTCCTTACAGGCATGCATTCATGCAGGCGAGGGTTCTTGAGATTATCCGTGACGAACGTCAGCACTTCGATCCGCAACTCCTTGACCCCTTCACCCAGATCATTTCTGCGGAGTAGTAGCGGAGTCGATGGACGAAAAAACACTGCGGGTCCAAGCTGCCGAAGCAAGAATAAAAGAGACGGTTCTCTTTAAGACGAAAGAATAAATAATCAGAACCGTCCTCTTTTATTTAGGGGACACTTTCCTATTTAATTTTCTTAAGTTGAAAAAATGAGTATGATGTCACCAGATTGTTGTTATGAAGAAAGTTGCGATGAGACTTTGAATCATGACTAAAGTTGTAATAAAAGTTTATAGAGGATGCAATGGCACAAAAACAAGTTGGGGCACGGACGGAGGGCGATGTTTACCAAGGATTATTCTTCTGGCGAAATGCCGCATCCCTGCTGATACCAGAATCACTTGTTATTAGAGTTGACATAGAGCATGACAAAGCTGATGGGGTTGATGATGTTGCAGTCTTCTATGATAGGCCGGGTATAAATGCTGGTGGGTGGCAATGCATGGCTGACTACTATCAACTAAAGTACCATGTTGACAAAAGGGATTCCTATAGTTCGGTTTCAATTATTGATCCTTCATTTATTAACGCAAAATCCTCATTACTACAGAGATTTCATAAAGCATACAGTAAGTTAAGTATTCTAGCAAATTCTTTCAGATTAAACTTGGTATCAAATTGGAGATGGCAAGACGATGATTACTTAGCTAAAATGCTCAGAGAATATGATGGTGCCTTACCCCAATCATTTTTTTCAAAGGAGCTAAAAAGTAAGTTGGGTGAAGTTCGAGAACAATGGCGCGAGCATCTTGAAATGGAGTCAAGCGATTTTGAAGTCTTTGCTAAAACATTGCGGTTCCAACTTGATCTTTTTGGCCGCCAATACTTCAAAGAATGGGTTAATGACCGATTAGCTCGTGTTGGTTTACGCACCCCATCTGCGGATCATGCTGCTAGTCCATATGAAAGTCTGGTTCAAAAGTTCTTAATGGATGGTCCAAATTCTTTCGATAGAGAAACCTTCAGCAAAATGTGCCATCGCGAAGGGCTTTTTGATCCTAATGTTGTTACTACCCAAAATGATCATGATCCAGTAATCGGCATCAGGAGTTTCATTAGATTTGCAGAAAATATTGAAAACGAAGTAGATAGTTTCATTTGTGTAAGTGATCTTTTCGAGGGACGACATCCAATTGATGATGAATCATGGAGAGTTGCTGCTTCAAGGATATTGTTGTTTCTATCTGACACTGCATCGAAAAAAGCCTTACGATCAGAGGAGCATCGGCTATTACTCGAATGCCACGGATCACTAGCCCTTTTGGCTGGATACGAATTGAGCAGAAACTCAGGCAGTCGTGTATACCCCGTTCAAAAACCTAGAATGGAACTATGGAAACCAAGCTCCCAAATATCATTTACAACCCCATCAATACGTATTACTGAAAAAAGCTATAAAGATGGTGGTGCTATCGCAATTTCACTTTCGCTTACACACGATATTATGAGGGACGTGGAAAACTATTTTCTTGAAGCCAAGATAAATATTGGCAAGCTTATTAACATTCAACCAATAGACGGTTCTAGCAGCGGGAGCATCAAAGGTGCCGATCAAGCTGTGCACATAGCAAACGATGTGGTAAGACTATTGCGAGAATCAAGGTCCAAGGCATCAGATGTAATTCACGTATTCAGCAGTACTCCAAATTCTTTCATGTTTTTCCTTGGTCAGTATCGGCAGGCACTTGGACGTTTACAGCTTTATGAATACGATTTCGGGTTTGAAAGAAACTGCTCCTATTCGCCAAGCATCCTGATACCCGACGATGTCAACCCAAACCATGGAGGGTAATATATGGAACTTCAAGCTGATTTCACGACTTTCCTCAGCGCGATTAGGCCAACTGAAAATCAGAGATCTGAATTACAAACAGGTCACACCACATTGAGATCAAGACTAAAAAGTTATCAAGACCTTTCAAAGATTTTCGTAAGTGATTTTCTACAGGGAAGCTACCGCAGAGTAACCGCCATTCGGCCGAAAGGTGATAAGCGGTCTGACGTAGACATCATTGTAGTTACGAAATTGCATGAGGACGAATATACACCTGAAGCCGCAATGGACCTCTTTGCTCCTTTTCTTGATGAATACTATAAAGGCAAGTGGCAAAAACAAGGACGATCACTTGGAATTTCATTGTCATACGTAGATTTGGACCTTGTAATTACATCGGCCCCTTCTGAAGGTGAAATTGGTGTATTACAATCAGAATCTGTCACTTCAGAAGATGATATTGCCAAAGCTCAAGACTGGCGCTTGCACACCTCCTGGCTTTCATCGAATAGTAGGTTTTTGACTGAGAACGCAGCACAACTAATAGAGAAGGCTAAATCGGAAAGTGAATGGAAGCTAACCCCCCTTCGTATTCCAAATCGTGATGCGGGATGTTGGGAAGATACACATCCACTTATGCAAATCCAATGGACCAGGGATAAAAATGCATCCACAAACTATCACTTTGTTAATGTAGTCAAAGCGTTAAAATGGTGGAAGCTTGAAAATTACGATGAGGCCAAGCATCCGAAGGGTTTTACCCTGGAACGGATTATTGGCGACTGCTGTCCGGACGATATATCTTCTGTCTCCGAAGGCATAGTCCGGACCCTGGAAGGAATAGTGTCAAAATATCAGGTTCTTTCGATGACAAACTCCAAGCCAGTTCTTCCTGATTATGGAGTGCCAGGCCATGATGTTCTTAGTCGTCTTAGCGTCGAAGATTTTGCCACCTTCTACGATCAGGCCAAGGAAGGCGCCATAATCGCCAGACAGGCTTATGATTCATTGGATCGGACAGAAAGCGGCAATTTGTGGCGTAAACTGTTGGGCACTAAATTTCCTCCACCACCAGATAATGGGGGAAAAGCAAAGGCTGGCTATACCACGCCGGTCGCTGCCGCTGCGCCAGGAGGAGGTAGGTTCGCTTCAACAGGAGCGTGTCTTGACTGAAGAAATACCGCCAAAGGCTATACATGTTGGTGTGCTCAATGCTCAAGCCATTCCGGGTGCGGAATTTTTCGGGAAACCATTCTTTGAAAAATTCAAAGAGGTTTCTTTTTGGGCTTTTGCGCTTCGGCTCCACATAGGATCACACTCAGAATTTATTCCCCAGGCATCCGAATGGTACGCCCTTTTGGAGGATACCTACCCATTTGGAGACATAAGAATTTATCCATCTAAAACAAATGGGATTTCGGTCACATTTCCACACCAAGACCTCAATTCCTTTGGTAATGAGAAGCTTCCCTGGAGAGAAGGTAAACTTTGTCTCGATACCCCTGTTCAGAGACTTGGTAGAATCGCAGGTGGAAAAGACCCGATTGGCGATTATGAGGAAAGGCTTCGATGGTATTTGACACGAGCACTTGCCTGGTTAGATTGTGCCGCCACTAATTCTTTAATGCAGGATGGTGATCCTTTTGAAATACCATATTATAGGGACTCGTCTCACCAACAGATAATTCATGACGAATCATTAGAAACCTTTCCCTTCTGGAAGCCCTACGCCGCTAGCTCCGTGGGTGTGGTGGTTTTTAATACGGTATCCAAGACGGATAACCGGGAATCGGTTGTCTGCTTTGAGACCATGAATGGAGCGCTGATCAGAAAGACTCGCTTCTTTTCTGAGGAAGCACATGGCCCGAAAAACCGCCGTCGGCATACTGGATTTTGGTGGTTATGGGGTGGACCTATTGTTCTTCTACCATGGAAGGCTCCAACAAACTGGGGAGAACTAAGGGCAGCTGGGAATCATCAAGGTATAAACGTTGACGAGATTCTAAAGGGCATTGCTCCTCTTGTTCGAGGAAAAGGGGCTACCACTCTTTTGGTCGGATACCCTATACCGCTCCTGTGCGGGGGGGAACCACTTGAGATTTATTGGCACGCCATCATGCTTCCACCCCTAATGTCTGCAAAGAAGCCACCAAAAGGTTTCAGGCCAACAGAAGGCAACTTTTGGGAAAGGGATCGTCTGCAAGCTTTTTTGGATCAAAAAGAGTTAGTATATCTGAAAACCGAAAATTGGCATCCGAGTAGAATGCAAGCGAGGGGGCGTTTCAGTCCTCAAATGTGTCAGTCGAAAGTCGGACTCATTGGATGTGGCGCGTTAGGGTCCATAGTTGGTGAGCTTTTAGTCCGAGAAGGCATAAAAGATATAATACTCGTAGACAATAAACCGCTCGGCGCCCACAACCTTGTACGCCATACTCTTTACGGTGATGATATTGGAAAAAATAAAGCGAGTGCCTTGACTGACCGTCTTTCATCCGCTTACCCCTTTTCAAAAATTGTAGCTGTAAATAAATCCTTACCAATGGATGTTGATGAGCTTGAAGTTCTTCTCATGGATCGAAAAATAGTGATAGATTGTACCGGCAGCGATGCTGTCATTCAGGTTTTATCGAATGCTTGGTGGGAGATGCCTAGACTATTTGTATCAGCATCGGTTGGCTATAAAGCACTTCGCACTTTTATTTTTACATCTATATGCAATCAATTTCCATCAGACCAATTTTTAACTTTATTAGAACCCTTTCTAAATGAAGAACGTAAGCTATGGGTAGAAGACGGTGAAACCTTAGAAGGCCCTGGTTGTTGGTCGCCTCTGTTTCCTGCGCGTTTCGATGACTTACTGCTTTCTGCAACTGCATGCATCAAAATAGTTGAGGAGTGTTTAATCAATTTCAATCCGGATACCCAACTCATTGTTTTTGAGCAAACTTTTTCCGATGGGATATTTACTGGATTCAGTAGGAAGAATCACTCGCTCGAATCTGCGAAGGAGGACGAGTGATGCATCTTGAATGGCGGACTGATTGTGGAAATTACGGGATGATAATCGAAAAGAGTTCTTGGGAAACTATTAAAATTGAGCGCGCTAAATCCATCAACCAAGAAACTGGTGGGATACTCATCGGCTACTATTCTGATAACAACCAAACCGCCATCGTTTGCGAAGCTACCCCACCCCCAAATGATTCTCAGAAGGGGAGTAATTGGTTTTGGAGAGGCGTAACCGGCTTGCGATCACTCCTTCTTGACCGATGGAATCAGAATCAACGGACATATTATATTGGAGAATGGCATTACCATCCGACCCAAATAATCGAGCCCAGCATAACCGATTTGAAGCAGATGATCGACATTAGCAAATCGAAGCCCTACCATTGCAGCGAGCCGATTCTTATCATTATTGGATGTAGTATAAAAGTCGAAACGCCCGCCCGGGCCTTTGTCTTTCCTAACATCGCAAGGGGGGGCGGACCACGCCAATGGCTTGAATTTACAATGGTTTAAAATGGGGTCTGATTACAGGAGTCGGAGCAGACGAAGGGATTGAATCCCTAATGAATTATATTCTAAAGCGGGGTCGGTCCACATTGGTTGATAGCCGAAAGGAACCAAAATGCAAAGCGATAAATCGACAGCATCGGTCGAACAGCAAATCATCCAACTCGAAATGCAGGCGCTGCAGCGCTGGTGCAATGGGGATCCGTCCGGCTTCCTTGAGATATCCGCACCCGATGTTGTGTACTTCGATCCATTCCTGGAACGAAGGATTAACGGGATCGGAGCGCTGACCGAATATTACGAGAACCTCCGGGGCAAGATCCGCGCCGATCATTTTGAATTGTTGAATCCGCTGGTGCAACGAGTTGGTTCTGCGGCGGTTCTCACCTTCAATTTTCTTTCGAGGGGACGGGACGGGGACGAGAACCGTTGGAACTGCACAGAAGTTTATCGCCAGAACGGGTCTCGCTGGGAAATCATTCAAACGCACTGGTCGTTCACTAAAGTCGCGACAGACTAAGTTTAACAGCTTTAACTTTAACAGAGGTCTTCCTATTAAAAATGGGCCTCTTAGGGGACCTTTTATAGCGGGAGTAGATATTTGAAAAAAATCCGATATGAATTAGGGATCAATATTTTTAAACGAAAAGGAGAATTATCATGGCTTTTCAGGAATACTCTTCTTATGATGGTCTCGGTTTGGGTGAACTCGTCCGGAAGGGTGAGGTAACCGCATCCGAGCTTCTGGAGGAGGCGATAGCCCGTGTGGAGCGCCACAACGGCAAGATCAATAGCATCATCTACAAATTCTACGACCAGGCCCGCGAGGCTGCACGGAGGAAACCGGGTCACGGCCCTTTCGAGGGCGTCCCCTTCCTCCTCAAAGACATATTAGGCGATTGCGAGGGGGTGCCGACGCGCTTTGGGAGTTGTTACTTCCCTTCCTTTCCTTCACCAATCGACTCCGAACTGGTAGCCAGGTACAAGCGTGCCGGGCTGATCCCCTTCGCCAAGACCAACGCCCCGGAGTTCGGCCTCCCTCCCATGACCGAGCCCCAACTTTACGGGCCAGCCCGAAATCCCTGGAACACTGATTACACCCCGGGAGGTTCGAGCGGAGGGTCGGCTGCGGCTGTAGCTGCCGGGATCGTTCCACTCGCCCATGGCAACGACGGAGGGGGCTCGATCCGAATCCCGGCCGCCTGCTGCGGTCTGGTCGGTCTCAAACCGACGCGCGGTCGAAATTCGCTTGCCCCGAATCTCGGAGAGATGGCGGGCGGATTGGCCTGCGAGCACGTCTTAAGCCGAAGTGTGCGGGACAGCGCTGCGGCGCTCGACGCCACCGAGGGACATGTGGCCGGCGACCCATATTCTGCCCCGCCCAAAAAGGCTCCCTACATCCAAGAGGTCAGGACCGATCCCGGGCGTCTGAAGATCGCCTTCTGGGAAGGCGGGACCCAGGGCGAGTCTCTTCACGAGGAGGCTGTTAAAGCTGTTCGTGGGGCGGCCAGGCTTTGTTCCGAGCTCGGCCACGAAGTGGAGGAAACCGGACCGACGATCAACGATGATGGAGCGGCCTCCGCATTCATCACGATCTACGCCGCCGGTCTCGCCTCAACCGTTGAGGTCTTGAAACAGATCACCGGCGTGCCGCCAACCTTGGAAAATCTGGAGAGCCTGACGTTAAATTTTTACGAGATGGGAAGAAAGATTACCGCCACCCAGTACCTGATGGCGGTTGCCTTACTGCAACGTCTATCCAGGCAGTTTGCCGCCTTCTTCGAGAGGTACGACATATTGATTACCCCGACCCTTGGATGCCCGCCTTTAAAGGTAGGGACCATCGATTTTCAAAGTCCGTCAGCTTCCATGGAGGACCAGAGGATCGCGGTTTTCGCCCACACCAACCCACTTTATAACATCTCCGGCCAGCCCGCCATATCGCTCCCTCTCCACTGGACCGCCGAAGGACTGCCGCTCGGGGTACTCTTCGGCGGAAAGTATGGGGACGAGGCAACTCTTTTCAGGCTTGCCGGACAGATTGAACAGGCCCGGCCGTGGAGGGACCGGCATCCTTCAGTCTGGGAATAGAGAAAGGCGGGGCGGATTTTTGCGCATTCTGTTAAGGACCTAATAAGAAAAGAAGGAGGGATTGAACAATGCCAAATATTAAAGCCAATGGGATCCGGATTGAGTACGATACCTTTGGTGACCGTATTTCTCCACCTCTCTTGCTCATCAGGGGATTAGGGACCCAGATGACTGACTGGGAAGAGGACTTTTGCAACCTGCTGGCGGATAAAGGTCTTTTTGTTATCCGGTTCGACAACCGGGATGTCGGCCTTTCCCAAAAATTTGAAGAATACGGGGTTCCCGATATTATGGCGGCATTAACTGCATCTATGCAAGGGAAAGAGATTCAAGCCCCGTACAGCCTCGATGATATGGCTGATGATGCCATCGGCTTACTCGATGCCTTGGAAATTAAAAAGGCCCATATCTTTGGAATTTCAATGGGCTCGGCCATAACTCAAATAATAGGCTATAGGCACCCTTCAAGGGTTCTGAGCCTGATTCCAGTAATGGGTTCCACTGGTAATCCCGATCTTCCTCCTGCCAAGCCAGAGGCCTGGGAAGTACTTCTTTCCCCTGCGCCAAAGCAACGGGATGCCTATATTGAACATTACCGAAGAGGGCAAAAGGTAATTTGGGGCAATTTACCCTATGATGAAGATGATATAAATAAGAGAGCCGAAGTTTCTTACGAAAGGTCAAATTATCCCCAGGGGGTAGCACGTCAGCTTGTGGCTACTATCGCCAACGGAAATCGAAAGCCCCGTCTTGCTTCCATAACTGCTCCCACACTGGTAATCCATGGCGCAGAAGATCCGCTTATCCCCTTTGCGGGGGGAATGGACACAGCCAAAGCCATTCCCGGAGCCGATCTATTGAAAATTGAAGGGATGGGTCACTGTCTTCCAAGAGCGGCCTGGCCCCAAATTGTGGGGGCCATCGCAACGCTGACGAACAGAGTATCAGTTTAGCAAGGGCTTAAAGCTTAAAGGCGCTTTTTAATGGGTCGGACCGATTTTTAAGCCTCAGGGGACATAAGCGGGACGCTGTCACGCCCTTTAACGCATTAAAACTTTTTATTAAGGAGTGAAAAAAATGGACATCAAAACTATTAAGCTGTTGGCCAGTTATAATGAAACGACAAACAAAGAAATGAATAAATATATTTCTCAAATAAATGAGACTCAATGGAATAATAACTTTAAGGCCCGCTTCTCCAGCGTCTTCAAGATTTGTAACCACATTTATATCGGAGATTACAACTGGCTGAAACGTTTCAGTACCTTACGGGATTTCCAATACATAAAAGACGGCTTTTTTTCAAAAGAAATAAGCTTCACTATGGATGCCTTTAAAGACCCCAAAGAGTATATCGCTAAAAGAGAGTATTTAGACAAAATGATGCATAAATTTGTAGATGAATTAACGGAGAATGACCTTGAGAAAAATTTGAGATATACGGATTCAAGGGGAACGGAGCATAATCGAAATTTCGGCGGACTGATCATACACATGTTTAATCATCAAACTCATCATCGAGGCATGATATCCGTTTTCCTGGAAATGTTAGGAATAGATAACGATTATAGCAATCTATTCTATTTGGTTTAAGGAAAACCAGATCCCTCAAGTTAGAAGAAGAGAATTGTATGAACATACCGTTTACCGTCGAGCAATTCTTCGATGTTTTCAGAACCTACAACATAGCCATATGGCCTTTTCAGATAGTGGCCTATTTTCTGGGTGTCACGGCGCTTGCGTTGTCCATTCACCAAAACAAATTGTCCGGCCAGGTCATTTCGGGAATTCTGGCATTATTGTGGATCTCGGAATGAGCGCTGCCGTCAGTTTGAAAGTCCCGCAAGACTATGGTCTCATGCTTGCCGGGGTTCTTGGGACAATCTTGATAATAATTCAGAATCGCACGGGAAAACAGCCCAACAAGCCAAATCAGTCGCTTTGCTCCACTCGCGGCTGATCACTACCTTGTCGAGGAGGCTGTGTTAGACGCAACTCGTCATAGATATTAATAGAGCGATGAGAATATAAATGGAAATCGATTACAATGATATTTCTAAAACATATGATCACTATCGTTCTTATGCCTATTCTGAAGTAATGCAATTGATGAGGTTCGGAAGGATTGAGAAAGGAATGAAGATTCTTGATCTTGGGTGCGGAACGGGTAATTTGTCGGCCCAATTATTGGATTGTATCTCGTTGGAGACTATTGGCGTTGATAAGTCCTTGCCGATGCTGGAGAAAGCCAGCAAAAAAGGATTAAAGGTTTTATGCGCGGATGCTGATCTTAATCCATTGCCCTTCAAAGACGAATCCCTTGATGTTGTGATCGGGGCTTATGTTATTCAACATATCAAGAACAGGGTGGATTTGATAAGAGAGTGTCATCGTATCCTAAACGAGGGCGCCCTTATCCTGTTGACCTCCAGCCATGTTCAAATTGAAAATTTGCATCCGGTAATGAAAGAATTCTTTCCAAGTCTGATTGAAATGGATAAGAAGAGATTTCCGGAAATCTCAAAATTAGATTATTTTTTTGAAAGTGCCGGATTTAGGGACATCAGGCATGAAGAATTGGTAATCAGTAAAATTCCTATCGATATGGTTTATCTGGATAAAGTAAAAAACAAATTTGTTTCGACTTTTCATCTTTTGCCGGAAAATGAGTTTATGGCCGGTGTTGAAAAATTGGACAGGTTTATTAAAAAGAATACCGAACCCATATATAGAGAATGGCGGGGGACTATGATTTATGGAAAAAAATCATGAGGTTTTTCGTCGAGGAAGGCATAATATTTCTGTTGGCTGAGATTTCGGGGGGTCTATGGTCACCAAACTGAAGCGAGCGTATGAAGTACCCGAATCGGGTGATGGATTCCGTGTCCTTGTGGACCGGCTCTGGCCACGGGGCGTGTCCAAGGATTCGGCCCGGATCGATCTCTGGCTCAAGGAGATCGCTCCGAGCGCCGTACTCCGTAAGTGGTTTGGCCACGATCCATTGAAATGGACCGAGTTTCGCAAGCGCTATTTCCGGGAACTCGACAATAATCCCGGAGCGGTCGATCAGCTCAGAGATCATGCGCGGCGGGGCCTGGTGACACTGGTGTATGGTGCCAAGGACCGGGAACATAACGACGCCGTTGCCCTTAAGGAGTATCTTGAATCGCATCGGGCACATTCCTGAGATTGATCGTTTGGCCGCTCATTGGATGGGACTACCTGATAAGATCATGAAACAAATCACTGTCGCCAACCGCCCAAAAATCGAACTCGGGATGAACTCAATGTTGGCCGTGAACAGGTAGAATCAAATGCCAATTACAGAAACCCCAAAAGTGTCCTATCGCCTGACAAAATATCCTCGGTATTATCGAGGTTCGCGAAAACAGTCACGTCGCCCTTCTCTTTGTTGAAAATTTCTGCCAGAGAAAAGGAATCGGCAAAGAACTTATGAGAAGGTCTATTGAGATATGCAAGAGACGAAAGCCGGACATCAATAAATTAACTGTAAATTCATCTCCCAACGCGGTTAAGGCCTATCGAAAGATGGGATTCAAAGGCATCAGGGATGAAAGGGTTGTCAATGGCATTTGTTTTATTCCCATGGAGTTTTCGCTTGTTCAAAAAGTGAACCGCCAACCTGTCGTTCCACCGGATTGCTAACGCTCCCGGTGAACTTTTCCTTAGACCTTGGAGGAAAAAATGCGTATAGTTGCCTGCACGCATGAGGGGCATGCAGAATCAATCCTCGATATTCTCAACGAGGCCATCGAAAACTCCACTGCCCTTTACGACTACAGGCCCCGCCCTCTCTCCTCCATGGAAGGCTGGTTCATGACCAAGGCGGCTGGCGAGTTTCCGGTTATCGGCGTTGAATCCGAAGAAGGCCGGTTGCTGGGGTTTGCCAGTTACGGTACCTTTCGAGGCTGGCCGGCCTACAAGTACACCGTTGAGCATTCGGTGTATGTTCATAAAAATCACAGAGGCCAGGGTCTGGGCCTGAAGCTCATGCGGGAACTCATTGCTATTGCCAGAGCGCAGGAGCGTCACGTTATGGTTGGGGGCGTGGACGCTACGAACGAAGCCAGCATTGCCCTTCATCGTAAGCTTCGGTTTGTTCACGCCGGCACCATCAAGCAAGCCGGGTTTAAGTTCGGCCGCTGGCTGGATCTGGCCTTCTATCAGCTAACGCTGGAAACGCCGTTGGCGCCAATAGATGGGTAGCTGGCTTTGAGCCCAAGGTCGGCCCGCCCCTCCAAAAAAAACGATTTCGGAAAACGGAAATGATCGGTAAGAATCCCAGGATGGAAAAATGGAAACCGGCCGTGCCCAAAAGCGGCCTGTTGTTTATGGCCGGCATGATCTGGCTCTCCATCGGAGTCATGATGGACAGCATCGCCTATTCCTGGTTGAAGTCTGAAAATTCAAGGCCGGTTCTTTTAATCTCAGCCATCGGGTTTGTCCTGGCCCTCCTCATTCATCACTTTGGGTTTTTACGCATTGTCGATAGAAATTTAGGGCGGATTCTTCCCCTGGAAGGCCGGCGTTGTCTTTTCTCTTTTATGCCCTGGAAGAGCTATATTCTGGTCATAGTTATGATGTTTGGAGGATTTTTGCTCCGTCATTCAGCCCTGCCGAAATCCTATTTGGCCCTTCTCTATCTGGCCATCGGAACGGCCTTGATGTTGTCCAGTGTGCGCTATTTGCGTTATTTAATCATGGCCGTGAGAGGAAAAGATTTAAACATCTATTGTCTTTGAGAATTCTATGTGGTTTTGGGGCCAAATCTCAGAAGAAGTGCCTGCCTCCCACTGAATCCCACCGTTCGACGACCTAATGGGAAGTCGAGTATAGATTTCTTCAAGAAGCAGGCGAAGAAGCATAAGACCTCTTATCAAAAAATGATACGAGAAGTAGTTGACTGGTATGCTTCGCATTATGAAAAGACCGCCTAACGAATATCGGCGCCGTACGTGGCAAAACAGCTCGCCACGGATGCGAGCAGCCGGTCAGGCATTTTATTGGAGGAAATATGGAAAATAAAAGAAATCGGGTCTGCCCTGCTGAACTTGCTTATTCACTCGATAATAAGATTAGAAGGTGGCTGCAGAATCCCAAAAAGATACTGGCGCCCTTCATTAAAGAAGGAATGACCGCACTCGACATCGGCTGCGGCCCTGGATTTTTCTCTATTGAAATGGCCAAGATGGTTGGCACGGATGGAAAAGTAATCTCCGCTGATCTACAGGAAGGAATGTTAAAAAAGCTCAGCAAAAAGATTAAAGGAACGGAACTGGAGGAAAGGATCAAGCTGGTGAAATGTGATCAAGATAAAATCAATATATCAGAAAGAGTTGATTTTATATTAGCCTTTTATATGGTTCATGAAGTTCCGGACAAAAACTCCTTTTTTAATGAACTAAAAAATGTTCTGAAGGAAAAAGGGGAATTTTTATTGGTAGAACCGAAATTATTCCACGTGTCCCAGAAGGAATTTGAATTAACGACCCGGCTGGCCGAAACCAATGGATTTAAAATATATCCAGGTCCCAAATTACCCTTTAGCAGGTCCGCCATATTAAAAAATGCCTGACCAGTTGTTCAATCTAACGTGGGAACCATTGTGGAATAATGCATTCTCGGCAGTGAAAGAGGGCAGATCTGCTCTTTGCTCTGAGGGTCGGTAAAATTAAGGAGGCTGTCGAAAAATTGCTCAAAGAAGCCCAGGGGCTCTCTTTTTCAACCTGGATTTCTTAAATCGCTTCAGTTCGTCGGGATCAAAAGTAATATTTTTCCCCACTTTTCCATGATGAATATTGCCGGCTTGAACCCATCGCCGCATAGTTATCTCAGCCACTTCCAGATACTGTGCAGCCTCCTTGAGGGTAAAAGGGGTTTCCCGGATATCCCCAAAAACTTCTTCATGGACATAGGAGTCCTTCTCGAAACCCCTTCTGGCAATCACTGCAAAGAGTTTTTCCCTTTCCCCAACCGGCATATCCAAAATCGTTCTATAGACTTTTTCGGCAGTGATCATTTAAGCAACCTCTTTAAAATACTTTTTAGCTCCCGATAAAAATTTTCATAATTGGTCGCGCCATAACATTCCTTTAGGTCTTCATCCTTTCCACTCGGTGGGGATATGAGAACGTTTTAAGGTTATGACAAAATTATTTTCTAATGTTGAGCAGGAGACTAAGTGTTAAAATCCTCTCCAATGGTTCCCTAGTCCAGAGTAATTTTGAGACCCTTTGCAAAAGTACGAATTCTTCTTCGCCCTACGGCGTCTCATTAGAGGAAGCTCCTCAGAGGTTCCTGTTGCCACGCCATTATTTTTTATTTCAGCCATATGTGTTTCCTCCCTTCTAACGTCTAAATGGGTCACGGTCTGTTCTTGACTCTTAATCGTTTTAACTAATAAGGTCCTTGAATCCTACCCCTGGAAGAAATGTATTTTGTTCTCTTGTCCAGTTACTAAATTATTTTTAAAATATTTTTCAGTATGTTTGTCTTGAAGGTTTTTTACATTCAAACCCGACTCCCTTAATAGCATTTCTGCCGATATGCCCCTTTCAGACAAATCCAGAATTGGCAAGATTTGGATTGGGGCCGCATCACAACTGCAAAAGATAATATCCGTTCTGTTAAGTAAGATCGATAAAGATTCAAGTTCTCCCATATGAATTCTTGGATGCAGAATTGGAGGTATTAGTTTGATTATTTGTATTATATCGTCTGAGGTTGCCGAGATTTCTTTAATCAATCCATTTTGGATATAGGACTTTTTGAAATCGATGGGGTGTTTAGTTCCTTTTCGATAAAAATGGGTAATTTCTCCTGCCACTGATGAGGAAACGTAAACCTCGTGATTCCTGACCAGCTTATCAAGGACATCAAAAGATAAAAAATCGATGGTGATATCAGCATCAAGCAACCAGGTTTTCAAGGGAGATAGAGTTTCCTTCCGTTTGCATCATTCCACTACTTTCAATGAAATCATCTATGTCGGCTCTGTTGATTTCTACCATTTCCGCAAACTTCCCTCTGGATATTAATCCCTTCCGAAGACAACGGATAGCCAGGGTTATAAAACGGTTTGAAACTTTGATTGACTCCTTTTCAATACAGCGCCTTTCTCGACTTAGTTCGGCCAGCTCTTCATCATGGGCAATCTTGTCCGCAGTTTCCCAATCAATGTATTTCAAGTACGCAAAGCGGTAAAGTAAGGCCTTGGTGGAAACTCCGAAGTCCATGGCTATATCAACTAGGTCGGAGTATGTGAGATTTTTTTGGGATTCCCAAAGACTCAGAGTTTCCTGCCTGATTCCTTCTTCCGGCAACAGCAACATGGAGGCAAATTTCTCAGCCCTTTTTTCAATATCCGAGAAATAACTGCTATCTTTGAGTTGATCAGGAGGAAGAATTCTCCATAGAATTATATGAAAAAGCTCATGAGCCAAATCGTAGTGACGCCTCCAGGGAGCCTCTTGAGCATTGATGATTATTACTCTGCCACATTCTTCATGAACCATGGAAACGGCGGAACCTTCCTCAAGCTGAAGATAAAGAATTTTTACTCCGTAATTTTCCTCTAAAACCTTGGGAAGGGTAAATGCTGGACGGCTTCCCAGACCCAATAAATCCCTGGTCTTTGTGGCCAATAAATTCAAAGCATCATTATTCCTGATATCGTTTAGCGAGGTTTCTATAAATCCTTTCTCGGCTTTAATATTCAACAATTGCTCCAATAAATGATACTGCTCGCATTTAAAAAATATCTTACTTTCAATTTCTTTTCGCTGATCCTCTGTTTCGGGTGAGTTTCTCCATAAAAAAGAGAATGTCTGTCTAGTTTTTCCCTGGATCAGGAAGTCTTGAATGTTGCAAAAATAGATCCTGGCCATGTTTACTAGTTCGGAAGCCTTTACTGCTCTGTCGGCGTTTTCAATGCTGCTTAAGGTCTGATAATTGGCATACCCAAGGCGTTTGGCTGCTTCTGTTAAAGGGAGACCCGCCGATTCGCGGGCAGATTTGAGACGGGAGGCAAGCTTTTTATCCGGCATATGACCCCTCCTTTTTTTAAGAACAGGGGTATATTACTAAATATTATATTAATTGTCAATAAAATAATATTTTATTATATTTATTTAGTCTATTCCTTTGATAAATTAAATAACTAACTTAAATAACAATAATATTTATAAACAAGTTAACCCGCAGTTGTTAATGACCAATCGGCCGTCCTTAAAGAGGGCGGCCACGCGACTGCCAACCACATGGGGATCGATAAAAGGATCCCCATCCACAATGGCCAGGTCAGCGGTTTTCCCTGCCTCGATGGATCCCAATTGATCTTCCAGTCCCAGACATACCGCGCTGTTGATCGTGGCCATTTTAATGGCGTCTGCGCCGGTAAAGATGTTTTCTCCGGTTCCCTTGTTGAGAAACAAATCGAAAAGATCGACCTCCTGCTGCATCATGGCCGGGGTGCAGGGGGGGATGCCCCCGTCGTTAGAGGTGGTGATTCTGGCACCATTTTGAAACAGGAGCCGAATGTTCCTGGCGCCGTAAACGGCTGCCGGAGCATAATATTTAAACATGGTGGTCATAGGCAAAAAACCAAAGATCTTCATTTGGCCGCTGTTTGCTTTGTCATAATGCTTCTGAGCACCCGGTTTGAATTCGTCAATCCAATATTCATCCACCAGCGCGGAATGGACGCGGTTTCTGAATTCGGTCAAAAGGGTCATGTTCGGGTCATCAGCAACCGGATCCCCTTTGATTTTATAACTGACGTCATAGGACACCGAGAGGGTAGGATCACTGATACAGCCCTTGGAAACGAAGGCCTCGACATCTTTCGCAGAGAGAACCCCGTCTCTGGGAAGATGGGCCAGAGAGGAAATACCGGCCTCTACCGCCCTTCTAAAGGTGGCCACGGAAACCTGATGAATGGTCGACTTCAGACCGCGTTTCCGCGCCTGATCGGCTATGGCATTCATTTGATTTTGGGTCATGATGGTCGAAGTGGGTTTATAATTAGTCATGTTCTCTTTTTGCTCGCCGAGCTTGATGATTTGGGCACCCCGTTCATCGATGGCCCGGTCCACCGCATCCCGGACCCGCTGTTCGTCGGCCTCAACCGGAAACTCAACCCCCCCGCTGTAATCCAGATTGTGGTCAACAGAGGCGATTCCCAAGGCAGACCTCATCCAGTGCATCACCAGTCCGACCCTCTCCAGTAAATATCCGCCCGGCGGGCCGACGACAATGGATTGTAAAAAACGGGGCCCGGGAATTTCCCTTTTGGAAATTCGTTCTCTTAGCTGTCTGGTCCGACGGAGGTCTTCGGCATAGGCATCTCTGATGGTGGTGATGCCGTGGATGAGGCATTCGGCCATGTTTTTTTCGATCTGGCGGTCGCTATAAGCCTTGAAGAGTTTAACATCCTTGAAATCCGGTAGGGTGGTAGGCGCGGTAATAGTGATGTGGCAATGGGTGTTGAAAAGTCCGGGCAGGATGGTTTTTCCCAGACAATCGATGGTCAGGTCGGCCTTGATTCCCGATTCCCGGTCGGTCGGTCCAGTCAGGGCCAAGATTTTCGAGCCCTTGATGATCAGTCCGACACCCGGATCAAAATATCCCCCCTTGATCACATCGACAAACCGGCCATTTTTCAGTTCCACCCGGGCCTCATCGCCGGGCTGGTAATCCGTTACAAATCTTGTCTCAGGATAGATCATGGCTCCTTCCTCCTTTCAACGGCCTCTAGAATATATTGAAAAAAAGGTTGGTGAAAAATGAGACTCTTCTTCTATGCCTTCTGGCCCAGGAAGGCCTCCTTTATCTTAGACTCCTGGAGCAATTCCCTGGATGGACCCTTGAGGACGATTTTTCCGGTCTCCAGGACATAAGCAAAATGGGAAACCTTCATGGCCTGTTTGACGTTTTGTTCCACTAAGAGGACCGTGGTGTCTTCTTTGTTGATCTGTTTGATGGTCCGGAAGATATCGGCCACTACTAAAGGGGCCAGCCCCAGCGAGGGTTCGTCCAAAAGAAGAAGCTTAGGCCTGGCCAGCAAGGCCCGGGAAATGGCCAGCATCTGCTGCTCGCCTCCGGAAAGCGACCCGCCCGGCTGATCCTTCCTTTCCCTCAACCAGGGAAAGCGTTCGAATTCCTGTTCGATATCTTCTTTGACCTGATCATCCTTTCGATGATAGGCCCCCATCTCTAAATTTTCCAGGACGGTCATTTTGGAAAGGATGGCCCGGCCTTCCGGAACCAGGGCGATCCCTTTTTTAACAATCTGATGCGGCTTTAAGGCCCCCATATCTTCCCCTAAAAAAAGGATCTTCCCGGTCTTGGGTTTCAACAGCCCGGCAATGGTTTTCAGCAAAGTGGTCTTTCCGGCCCCATTCACCCCCAGGATGGTGACGATAGCCCCGGCCGGGACCTCCAAATCCACGCCCTTGAGGGCCTTGATATTTCCGTAATAGGTTTCGACACCCGTAACCGTTAACAAAGACTATTCCTCTTCTTCCCGGCCCAGGTAGGCCTCGATGACTTCCGGATTGCTTTGAATCTCCTGGGGGGTGCCTTCGGCAATCTTTTGACCGAAATTTAAAACCACCAGCCGGTCGCAGACCTTCATGACCATGGACATGTCATGTTCGATCAACAGGACGGTAATCCCCAAACCGAGAATCTTTTTGATCAGCGCGGCCATCTCTTCGGTCTCGCTGTCGTTCATGCCGGCTACCGGTTCATCCAGTAGAATCAATCGGGGCTGGCCGGCCAGGGCCCGGGCGATCTCTACTCTTCGTTGCAGACCGTAAGGCAGGCTCATAGCCGGAAAGGTATTATAGCCGGTCAAACCGACCAGTTCCAAGAGGTCGTTGGTTTTTTCCCTGATGAGGTTTTCTTCCTTCTTTTGTCCCGGAGTGCGAATGACACTCCTGAAAACACCGGCCCGGCTTCGACAATGACGGCCCACCATCACGTTTTCCTCCACCGTCATCTGATCGAAAAGCCGGATATTCTGAAAGGTCCGGTTGATTCCCCTCTGGGTAATTTTATGGGTTTTAAGTCCGCCGATCTTTTCCCCGGCAAAGAAGATTTCTCCGGAAGTGGGGTAGAGAAAGGAGGTGACGACATTGAACAAGGTGGTTTTGCCCGCCCCATTGGGGCCGATCAATCCCAGTATCTCCCCCTCCTCTAAGGAGAAGGAAATCTGGTTTAAGGCCGCCAGGCCCCCGAAAACCTTACTGACATCTTTCAGCTCAAGCAGCATCGGGTCTCCTGCTTTTTCCCCGGAAGATTCGGTTGATCAAATTGGCATCGATCAATCCCTGGGGGCGGAAGATCATCATCAGGACCAGAAATCCCCCGTAAAACATATAACGGTATTCACTCAAAGATCGCAACAGCTCGGGGGTAACGGTTAGAAAGGTGGCCCCGAAAATCGGACCCCAGAGGACTTCGCTGCCTCCAAAGACGGCAAAGACCAGGATCTCCACCGCCCGGTGATAGGTAAAATCAGCCGGACTGATATAGCCGGTGACATGGGCGAAGAGGGCCCCGGAAAACCCGGCCAAAAAGGCGCCTTGGCTGAAAGTCAGGATTTTATAATAGGTGGTGTTGATGCCCATGGCCTCAGCCGCTTTTTCGTCCATACGAATGGAATGGAAGGCCCTGCCTATCCGGGATCGGTCTAGTCTGGCAAAAAAAATAATGACCAGGATAGTGATCAGGAGCAAAGTCGAAAAAACAGTCAGGCTGATGAATTCATTGTTCTTGAGGCCTATCGATTCCGGTGAAAAGCCGGCTTTTTGAAACCTGGCCAGAATCGTTCGGCCCAGGTGCGGGATCCCGGCGATGCCGACTGCCCCGTTGGTCAAAGATTCCCAATTGATGAAGATCACCCGAACGACCTCCCCGAATCCAAGGGTGGCAATGGCCAGATAGACCCCATGCAAGCGCAGGGTGGGTATGCCGATCAGGATGCCGGTCAAGGCCGCCAGAAAAGAGCCGGCCAGAATGCCGATAGGAATAGGCAGTCCCAGCTTGGAAGTCAAAAGGGCGCTGGTGAAGGCCCCGATACTCATAAACCCGGCACTGCCCAATGAGAGCTGTCCCGTGGCCAGGGTGATATACATGCTTACCCCGAGCAAAATATTTATGAGGATAAAAGAGGCGACCTGCAAATGATAGGGATTAATCAATGTTTTTATCCTGGGAAAAAGTCGGAAAACGACTCCCTTATTACCCTTTAGCCTCAGGCAGGGCCTGTCCGAAAAGGCCCTGAGGCCTGACTAATAAAATGAGAATGATGGCGATGAAGGCTATGGCATCCCTGTACCCGGAATACCCGTAGGCGACGACAAAGGTTTCTGAAAGGCCGAGGATCAGGCCCCCGGCCATGGCCCCATTGACACTGCCCATCCCGCCCAAAATGATAATGGCCAACCCTTTTAGACCCATGGGAAGCCCCATTTGGTTGTTGATGTAATTAAAGGCCATGCCGACCAGGACCCCGGCAATGCCGCCCATGGAAGAAGCCACGACTACGGTCGAGGTGATGATCTTTTTGGTGTCGATACCCAGTAAACTGGCGGTTTCCAGGTTCTCCGCCGTAGCCCTCAGGGCCTTTCCGGTTTTGGCTTTTTTAAGCCAGGTGGAAAGGCCGACCATCAGCAGCAAGGATATGACCAGAATAATGATCTGGACCAGGTAAATCGTTATCGAGCCGCTCTCGAATTTGATGTCGGCAAAGGAGGTGGGGAAGGCTTTGTTCCCGGCCCCAAAAAAGTGGTGGGCCAGATTTTCCAGAAAAATAGAAATACCGATGGTGCTGATCAGGGAGGCCAAATGGGAGGCCCCTTTTCGGCCCCGGATGGGCCTCAGGGCCAAGCGTTCCAGAAGATAGCCCATAGCCGCCGTGACCAGGATAGCCCCCAGGAAGGCCACGCCGATCGGGGCCCCAAACCGGGTAACGATCAGCATGCCGATAAAGGCCCCGAACATGAAGATCTCCCCATGAGCCATATTGATAATATCCAGGACGCCGAAGACCAGAGTATACCCTAAGGCCACGATGGCATAGATACTGCCCAGGGTGATGCCATTGATGAGTTGTTCGAAGAACAAGAGAGACTACCTCACTGAAATGGAGCGGTGACGAGGGTCCGCAATAAAAGACCAACTTGTCTGTAATAATTTTAGTTGTTTGAAAAAAGGCTTTTGTTCACCGCAGACACAAAGAACGCAAAGAATATTATTTTTTTTCAATCCCATGAGAGGTGGGATTGAAAAAACCAACTCTGGGCTCCGCCCAAAAAATTAACCCTACAGCGTAGCATATGTTATTGATTGCCGGCCCCTCAGCGGCAATCAATAAAAAATATTTCTTCTTTGCGCTCTTTGCGTCTTTGCGGTGAAAACAATTATTTCAAAAAGCTAAATTGATGTAAACACCAGCTTTTTAATTAAAAAGCTGAAACTTGCCGTTCTTGATTACCAGAACATTCGGCTCCATGACCACATCCCGTTCGGAGTCAAAGGAAAATTTTCCCAGGACCCCATTGAAGTTGCGGATGCCGGCCAGGGCGTCCCGTAACTTATCCCGGTCGGCCACACCTGCTTTTTTCAAAGCCTCGGCCATGATATTGAGGGCATCATAGGCCTGGGCGGCAAACTGATCAGGTTTCTTACCAAAAGTTTTTTCATATTTCTGGACGAAGGCCTTCACCTTGGGGTCGGGTTTATCCCCGAACCAGGGCGTGGCCACGATCAGCCCATCAGCCGCTTCCTTGGCAATCTCAATCACCTTGGGGGAGTTGAACCCGTTTCCCCCCAAAAAGGGGACCATGATCCCCATTTTTCGGGCCTGGGAGAGGATGACGGCCCCTTCATTGTAGAGGGCCGAACAGAAAATGGCATCCGGTTTGGTGGCCTTGATTTTGGTCAGTTGGGCCTTATAGTCGGCCTGTCCCTTTTGAAATTCTTCGATGGTGGTAATTTTCAGGCCCAGGTCGGTAGCCACTTTTTTCATGGTGTCAAACCCGGACTTGGTAAAGACGTCGTCATTGCCGTAAAGCATGGCCACCTTTTTGATATGGTATTTGGCTATGGCCTTTTTTACCATGGGTGGGATAGCCAGGGCCTCCGGCAGAGAGTTCCTGAAAACATATTTCCCGATCTGGGTGATCCCGACGGCTGTAGTCGAGGTACCCATGATCGGCACACCGCTGGCGTTGGCTTCGGGGCCGACAACCATCATTTCCGTGCTGAGCGTTGGACCTAAAATCGCAACGACCTTCTCGGAGTTGATCAGTTTCTGGGCCGCGGCCAGGGCCTGTTCCTGTTTCCCGGCGGAGTCTTCAAAGAGTAACTCAATTTTAACCGCTCCTTTGGCGTTGACTTCATCCCGGGCCAGTTTAAAGCCGTTGGTAATGGCTTCCCCATAACCGGACAGCGATCCGGTAATAATGGAAATAACACCGATTTTGGCCGGAATGGCCGCGGCTTGGGTCATACTCGTCAAGCCGAACAGAAAAAGAAAAACACCAAAAATCGTAAAAAAGACTGGTCTACAATGGTACATATTCCCCTCCTATAAGAATTTGATGATTTTCTATTAACCCCCAGGGGTCATCTTGTCAAGGTTTTCTCTTTGCGACAGGAATCGTCCTTTTGCTTTCGGGGGGGCACTCCTCAGATATAGCTAGATAGCCTGGAAGTGGGATCAAGTTGAAACTGGCGATCCTTTAATATCATTTCAAGTTTTCTGTATCCGCCAGATCTTGTGGACGGCCGATGGAAAGTTTATTCATTTTAAGGTTTTCGATATCGATGAATTCGACCTGTGTCTCATCGATAGTCGTGGAAACTCTGGAATAATAACATGTTTCAAAATCAACACCGGCTGCCGCCGTTAATATATCAATCCTGTTTGGAGGATAGCCAAGCTGAATGATTTGGTCTGCAGCAAGAAAATCTTCCAGGGAAAGACCCAGCGAACCAAAGCCGAATTGATTTAAAGCCTTTAATAAGTTCGCTGCATTATCGATCGATAATTCTATCCAAATGTCGAGATCCTCGGTATAGCGGGGATGCCCATGAAAAGCCACCGCATAGCCTCCGACAATCAGATACTTAACGTTATTTTCGTTTAATAATTTTATAAACTCTTTGAAGTCCTTGCTCAGCATGGTATCTCCACTGGTTATATTCCTGACGGATTTGTTCCAGGGCATCAATCCGTTCTTCATAGGATTTCGATTGCCAATAAGAAAAATCAGAGGGCTGTTCATCGATTTTACATTTGGTAACCACTTTATTAATGCTCATGCTGTTCCCACCTGGTTGACCTCTCTATCTCAAAAAATAATCCTTTCATAATAATCCAAAAAAAGCTAAAATACAATTAGTTCCTGCTATTTTATCGGGGAAAGCAACTCCAGACCTCCCGAAGCCCGTTTGAGGAAAAATCTTCATGACCGAGCAGCCCAAGCTCTATCTGATCGACGGCAGTTCTTATATCTACCGGGCTTATTATGCCATCAATCGACTTACCAACTCTAAGGGGATGCCCACCCAGGCCGTCTTTGGCTTTATTCAGATGATTCGCAAGATCCTCGAGCAGGAAAGACCCGAACACCTGGCCATGGTCTTTGATGCCAAGGGGCCGACCTTTCGCCATGACCTCTACGAAGAATACAAGGCCCATCGGCCGACCATGCCCGATGACCTGATCGTTCAGATCCCATACATCAAAGAAGTCAGCTGCTATTACGGCCTGCCGATTCTGGAAAAACAGGGCTATGAAGCCGATGATATCATCGCCACCTTGGCCAAGCAGGCGGAGGCCAAGGGTTTTGTGGTGGTCATCGTCTCCGGGGACAAGGATCTGATGCAGATGATCTCTCCCCGGATCTGCATGTGGGACACCCTCAAAAATCAGGTTTTCAATCTGGAAACGGTGCAGGAACGCTTCGGGACCAGCCCCTCCCAATGGGTGGATATTATGGGCCTGGCCGGAGACAGCAGCGACAATGTGCCCGGGGTACCCGGCATCGGGGAAAAAACAGCCGTTAAATTGATCCGGGCCCATGGGTCTCTGGATAACCTTTTGGACGAGTCCACTCCGGTCACCCCACCTAAACTGAAAGAGAAACTGCTTCAGTATAAAGAACAGGCCTTGCTTTCCCGCACTCTGGTCACCCTCGATACTGCCGTCCCCCTGGACCTTTCTTCCACGTACCTGGAGATTCAACCCAAGGATGTAGCGGGCTTGAAAAAACTTTTTCAGGAACTGGGTTTCAAAAAATTTATCGAAGATCTGGGAGGGGAGGAGGGCAGGGGAGAGCCCTTTCAGGGAGACTTTAAGGGTATTACGGATTGGGAGGAACTGGTTGCCTTTGTTGAAAACATAAAAAAAACCGGGCGGGTTTCTCTGGATCTGGAGACGACCTCCGAAGACCCGATGCGGGCCGAAATCGTCGGGATAGGCCTGTCGCATCAAGAGGGCCGGGCGGTTTATATTCCCGTAGACCACCGCTATTTGGGCGCCCCGCCTCAGCTTGACTTATCTGACGTGTTGGACCTGCTGAAAGAGATCATTGAAGATCCGGCCATTGAAAAGATCGGGCAGAACATCAAATATGAATGGATCATCCTGAAGCGATATGGGCTGTCTTACCGGGGAATAACCTTTGATACCATGATCGCCTCTTATTTGCTGAACCCTTCACGCAGGACCCACAATCTCACCCAGATCGCCCAGGACTATTCGGACCGGTGTCTAACCACTTATAAAGAAATGGTTGGGACCGGAGCCAAGGCCAAGAATTTCAGCGAGGTGCCGGTAGAACAAGCCATCGCCTATGGGGCTGAAGATGCCGAGGTCACCCTGGCCTGTGCTTTAAAACTGGAGCCCCTGCTCAAAAGAGAGGGGTTGGAAGACCTTTTCAGCGATATGGAAATGCCTTTGATCCCGGTCTTGTCGGAAATGGAAATGAATGGGGTGCGGTTGGATAGTCAAGCCCTGTATTCCTTTTCCAAAGAAGTGGAGGCCCAATTATTTCAGCTGGAAGAACAGATTTTTCAAATGGCCGGAGAGCGGTTTAACCTCAATTCTCCCCAGCAACTGGGTTTTATCCTTTTTGAAAAGCTGGGTCTCCCTCAGGGGAAAAAAACCAAGGGCAAGACCCGCCTGTCCACCGATGCCGAGGTCCTCAAGGATTTATCGCTTCACCACCCTCTGGCAGCCGCGGTCTGGAATTATCGCACCTTGAGCAAACTCAAATCCACCTATATCGATGCCCTGCCCAAACTGATCCATCCCGGAACCGGGCGTTTACACACCTCCTTTAATCAAACGATCACGGCCACCGGACGTTTGAGCAGCAGTGAGCCCAATCTGCAGAATATCCCGGTCCGTACCGAAGAAGGGCGCCGGATCCGTCAGGCCTTTATCCCCGAAGCGGGATGGACCATGCTCTCCGCCGATTATTCGCAAATCGAGCTGCGCATCCTGGCCCATAACAGCGCCGATGAAACCCTGGTCCAGGCCTTTAAGGAAGGCCAGGATATCCACAGCCGGACCGCAGCCGAACTTTTTAATCGCTCTCCGGATGAGGTCACCTCGGAAATGCGCCGTCAGGCCAAGGTGATTAATTTCGGCATCCTCTATGGGATGAGTGCTTTTGGGCTCTCCAAAGAACTGGGGATCAATAACCGGGATGCCCAGATCATGATCGACCAGTATTTTTTAAAGTACCAAGGGGTCAAACAGTATATTGAAGACACCCTGGCCGAGGCCCGCCGCATGCGTATTGTCACCACTCTGTTTAACCGCCGCCGTCATATTGAGGATATCAATAGTTCCAATCGGGCTGTACGGCAGTTCGCCGAGAGAACGGCAATCAATACCCCTATCCAGGGCACGGCCGCCGACCTGATCAAAATGGCCATGATCCGGATTCAGGATACCCTGCACCATGAAAAAATGGATGCACGCATGCTCCTCCAGGTCCACGACGAACTGGTCTTTGAGTCCCCGGAAAACGAATTGGGTGCCTTAAAAACCATGGTTAAAGAGATCATGGAAGGGGTGCTGACCCTGAGAGTCCCGTTGCTGGTTCAAATTTCCCAGGGAAACAACTGGGCGGATTTGAAATAGGAAGTTGGTATCAGTTTAGCTTTTTAAAATTTAAATATTTTTTTTAGACAGGATTTACAGGATTCCTTTGATTTTGCTCGGGTCGTCCGGAGCCTGAGCAACCTCGATCTAAATTCTCATGCCCGCCTGGGCACAGGCGAATCATGAAGATATTGCCCAAACGCCAGGTTGGTCGTCATTCCGGCGAAAGCCGGAATCCAGGAGTCCCTGGATGCCGGATCAAGTCCGGCATGACGGAGAAGAAACAACTCAATTCAAATTAACCCGGGTAAGCAATGTGCCGCACCCAGTTACAAAACCGGTCAAGGTCAATCAATATTGTTCGTTTACGTCAGGTGAAATATTCTTGACAGCGGATCTTATATGTCATATTTGACATAATCAATTAACCGTTGAGGCAAAACAGAAATGGAGACCTGCCCATGAAACCCTTTGCATACCAAGCGCCCTTATCGCTCCGAGAGGCAACGGCTATATTGAGCAATCGAGACCTCGGCGCTCGGCCGATGGCCGGCGGTACCGATTTGCTGGTCCAGCTTCGCGCCGGTCGTTTGGATCTCAACCTGATTGTAGATATCAAACGAATTCCGGAGACCAGCCAACTGGCTTACAATCCTGTGGAAGGACTCACCCTGGGATCGGCGGTAACCTGTTGCCGGGTCTATGAGGATCAGGTGATTCAGGAGTTCTACCCGGCCTTGATCGACTCAGCCTCGCTGATCGGGGGTGTGGCCGTTCAGGGGCGGGCGACCATCGGCGGGAACGTCTGCAACGCCGCCCCCAGCGGCGACACCCTGCCGACGCTGATTGTCCTTGAGGCGAACTGCCGGATCTTCGGACCTCGAGGCGAACGCATCGTACCGGTGGAACAGTTCTTTACCGGTCCGGGGGCCACCGTGCTGGAGCGGGACGAACTGCTTGTTTCCATGCATATCCCGCCGCCAAGTCCTAACTCGGGCGTCCGTTATCTGCGTTTCATCCCCCGCAATGAAATGGACATCGCCGTGGTGGGAGTCGGTGCAAAAGTGGGACTGAGCGATGACCTGCAAAGAATCGTCTCGGCCCGGATTGCCCTGGGTGCCGTTGCTCCGACACCGATCTTGATTCGCGAGGCAGGTGAGGCCCTCATTGGCAAATCCCCTACCGAAGAGTCCTTTAGCAAGGCGGCGGCCGTAGCCCAAGAGGCGGCCTGTCCGATTACTGATATGCGAGGGACGATAGCCTACCGCCGGCATCTGGTAAGTATCCTGGTCAAACGAGCGCTGCTGGACGCGGTCGAAAGGGCGCGGTCAACGGCCAAAGGAAAAAAGAAGGAGGTTGGAACCCATGTCCGATAAGGTTCGCGTTAAGGCGCGCGTGAATAATGAAGAAGTGGAATTTCTCTGTGATCCCCGCCAGAGTCTAATGGATTGCCTGCGGGACATTCTTAATCTGACGGGAACCAAGGAAGGCTGCAATGACGGCAACTGCGGGTCCTGCAGCGTCCTGCTCAACGGCCGCCTGGTGAACTCCTGTCTGGTCCTGGGTGCGGAAATTGACGGGCAGGAAGTTATGACCGTGGAAGGGTTGGCCGATGCCGGAAATCTCCATGTACTTCAACAGGCTTTTCTGGAAAACGCCGCCATCCAATGCGGCTATTGCACCCCTGGGATGCTGATGGCTGCGAAAGCCCTGCTGGATCGTCATCCTGACCCTACGGAGGAACAGATCCGCTTCTGGCTGGCCGGAAACCTGTGCCGATGCACCGGGTATGATAAAATCATCCGGGCGGTCAAGGATGCGGCGGCTCGGATGCGGGGTCATCAATTAAGGGAAGGGAGGGTGACCCAATGAGTGAATCCGCCAAACAAAAAGCAGCCCCGGAAAAGTCAGCGGCCCGATATAAGGTAATCGGCGCCCGACCGGTGGCCCAGGATGCGGTGGATAAGTCAACCGGTCGGGCTGCCTATACGGGTGACATCAAGCTGCCCCGGATGATCCAGGGCAAGATCCTGCGCAGCCCTCATGCCCATGCCCGCATCCGATCCATCGACACCAGTCGGGCGGAAGCCCTCCCCGGCGTTTTTGCCGTCGTCACCTGGCGGGACCTCTGGCCCGCTAAAGACATCGCCAATCCGGAAAAGGTCAGGACCAAAGACAGTCATTTCCGGGACAGCTATTTTGCCCGCCAAAAAGCCCTTTACTGTGGCCATCCCATCGCGGCGGTGGCCGCTGCTGAGCCCTGGCTGGCGCAAGAGGCCTTAAGGTTGATCGTTGTGGACTATGAACGGTTTCCTTTCGTTTTGGACCCCCTCCGGGCCATGGAGGAAGGCAGTCCTATCCTCCACGAAGGGGTTGTCCGCAAAGAACTGACCGGCATGGGCAATAATCTGGCTTTCCGGGTCGATCACCTCAAAGGCAATCCGGACGAAGGTTTTGCCCAGGCCGATGTGGTCATTGAGCGGGAATTCCGGGTCGGCACCGTCCGCCAGGGTTATATCGAACCTATGGCCGCCGTTGCCGACTGGACATCCGAAGGGCAGCTTAAGCTCTGGTCCACAACCCAGGGCGCCTTTTTTGTGCGCCGGGACGTGGCCGATCTGTTGCCCATCCCTCTGGCCCATATTCAGGTTATTTCCACAGAGGTAGGTGGTTCTTTCGGAGGGAAAAGCGCCGCCTTCCTGGAACCGGCAGCCGCCCTGTTGTCCAGGAAATCCGGACGGCCGGTCAGGATGGCGATGACCCGGGAGGAAGTTTTCACGGCCACGGTGCCTTCTACCGCCTGCTTCATCCGAGTGAAGATGGGAGCAACGCGCCAGGGCCGGATTACCGCGGCCTCCGCCTATATGGTATTTGAAACGGGGGCCTACCGCGGGCTCAGTTGGGTCGCCGGCGGGGCCAGGTGCATGTTCGCCCCCTACGATATTCCCAATGGACGCATCGAAGGTTTTGATGTCTTCGTCAACAAACCGAAGAGCGGCTCCTTTCGGGCCCCGAACGCTCCACAGGTCACCTTTGCTTATGAGAACGTCATCGACGAGTTGAGTGAAAAGATCGGGCTGGACCCTATGGAATTCCGACTGAAGAATATAGCCAAGCAGGGAACGCGGAAGATCGACGGCATGGTTTATCCCCTCGTCGGATTTAAGGAAACGCTGGAGGCAGCCATGAAAACGGCGCATTACCGGACACCGCTCCAAGGAGCCTATCGAGGACGAGGTATCGCCTGTGGTTGGTGGCCCAACAATGCCCTGCAGTCCACCTGCTCCCTGGGTGTGAACGATGACGGTTCGGTAAACCTGATCACCGGGTCGATTGACGTCGGCAGCAGCGCCAGAACCGCCATAGCCATGCAGGCCGCCGAAAGGCTGTCGATTCCTCTGGCGGAAATACACCCTATTACCGGAGACACCAGCTCCATCGGCTACACGGCCACCACTGGAGGAAGCCGCACCACCTTTGCCACCGGCATAGCCGCCATCACCGCAGCCGACGAGCTGATCCACAAAATGAGGGAACGGGCGGCCCTGATTTGGAGTGTCGATTCTCCCACTGTATATTACGGGGAAGGCGTTTTCACCACCACTAACGATCCGGCCAAACGCCTCACCTTCAAGGAGGTGGCGGCCCAGGTACTCCTCACCGGCGGGCCCATTTACGTGACCGCCAGTCTGGAGCCTAAAGGCGTCGGCAGTGCTATTTCAGTCTGTATCGTGGACCTGGAGGTTGATCCGGAAACCGGAAAGGTCACCATTCTTCGCTGTACATCGGTCCAGGATGTTGGTAAAGCCATTCACCCGGGGCATGTCGAAGGGCAGATCCAGGGCGCCGTTGCCCAGGGAATCGGCCGGGCACTCTTCGAAGAATATCAGTTTGACGACCAGGGCCGAATGCTCAACCGAAGTTTTCTCGACTACCGGATGCCGACGGCAACTGACGTTCCCCGGATCGAGACGGTCCTGGTGGAAGTGCCCAATCCGGGTCATCCCTACGGGGTCCGGGGGGTCGCCGAACCGCCGGTGGTGCCGCCGCCCGCAGCCATTGCCATTGCCATTCATCGGGCCCTTGGTGTTCGCCTGTCCGAACTGCCCATGACTCCGGAAAGGGTCCTGCGGGCTACGGGAAAACTTGGGTAGCCATGCCGGTTCTTTCGATTCCTCCGGACCTGCGCCACCTGACCGAAGATAAAGGGGTGATTCGGGTTCCCGGGAAAACCGTCGGCCAGGCCCTGGTAAACCTGGAGACCATTCACCCCGGTGTCTGGGACCGCCTCTGTGAAGGGAAGAACCTCAATCCCTATGTTACTATAGTGGTGGATGGCGAAGTCAGCGGCATGGGATTGTATGAACCCCTCCGGGAAGACAGCGAGGTGCACTTTCTGCCGACCATGGAAGGGGGGTAGAAGGAGAAGGCGTTTCCCGTCACAATTAATCCCACGCTTTTCTTTTATGTCAAATTTGACATCTTGACTTTATCAACCACCTTCCTATAGAATTTCAACGATTTGTTTTTTCAAAAAAAATTAAGCACTTTGTAAGATGGATTCGCGATAAGTCGTCACCCCGGCGAAAGCCGGGGTCCAGGAGATTAAAACTACTTAAAATCACTGGATTCCGGCTTTCGCCGGAATGACTAATGCGAGTTTCGGCGATTTTTTGCGAGTTCATGTTGTAAGTTTTGTCATTTTCAACCATCACCGAAGGACGGATTCAAAAGGTCGAAGGTCCATGGTGTAAGGATTTGCCGTATATGGTGAATCCTATTCCGCTTCCTCCCTCGAATCCTGGTAACCTCAAACAAAAAAACCATCAAAACGGAGGTTGAGTTATGGGATACTGGTTTACTGATCCGATTATCAAAGGTCTTCTCCCGCTGGCGTCCGCATCTTCCATGAGGGGTCTTTCATCTTCATTCGCCACTCCCAAGATTTTTATGGGCGCCAATGTACTCCCCGAAGGGCCGGCCATTGGGGTGACGGCCGTTGATGTCTTTGCCGACAGGTGTCCCCGCAAACGGGCCTTTTTTGTGACCGATACCATCGCGGAAAAATCGGCTACCAAGGTGGCCAAGGCTCTTCAGGCCGGGGGGTTTACGACAAAAATCTGGAACAAGGCCCTGCCCGAAGCTCCATTGGATAATGTCAGGGAATCGGGCACGGCCATGACCGAATTCGAACCTGACTTCATCGTAGCGGTAGGGGGGGGCTCGGTAATTGACGGGGCAAAGGCGGCCTGGGTCCATTATGAACGGCCGGATATACCCCATCTGGGAATGATAAGCCCCCTTGAACCTCTGCACTTGCGAAAGAAGGCCGTCCTGGCAGCCGTACCGACTACCAGCGGTACCGGGTCGGAATGCACCAGTGTCTTTGTGGCCCACGATCCGGAAGTTCACCGGAAAGTGCCCGTGGCCTGTGGTGAGCTGATGCCTGATTTTGCCATATTGGTGCCGGAATTTACCATGAGTATGCCTCCCAAATTGACCGCCGGGACCGGCTTGGACGTTCTGGCCCACGCCATGGACAGCGCTGCTATCGTGGGTGGGAACGAGATCACCCACTCACTGGCCCTGACCGCTACCGAGATGGCCTTCAAATATCTACCCCGGGCCTTTCGCAACGGCCAGGATCATGAGGCCCGGTTGCGCATGTTGCTGGCCGCCAGTACCGCCGGAATCGCCTTTGGGCAGGGGGGCGTTGCTCTGACGCACAGTTTCGGACATTCCCTGGGATCCCTTTTTAATATTCATCACGGGATTGCCGTGGGGATGTTTATTCCCGCCTCCCTTCAATTTTATTCACCGATAACGGATAATTACCTCAGCTTATGCAAAACCCTGAATATTTTGGGGAAGTCCGACAAAGATAGTCTTTCCCGTCTGGTGAAGAAAGTGAGAGGCTTTTTGACCGAGCTGGACATCCCTGTGACTGTAAAAGATCTGGGTATATCCAAAAGTGATTTTAAGAAAAAAATGGAGATGCTGGTGCTCTATTCGGTCGAGGATATTGATTCTTATTTCAGTCCCCGGCCGATGACCGCTGAGCAGTGTGAAAAGATATTCTGGTATGCTTACGAAGGCAAGGACATCGATTTCTAAAGGAGGGAAAAAATATGTACGGATATCACGGAAAGTTCCTCAACGTGGATTTGACCGAGAACCGGATCTCGGAAATGCCCCTGGCTGAAGATGATTTAAAGAAATTTATCGGCGGTGCCAGCTTAAGCGCCAAGTTGATATATGATCACGTCAAAAAAGGGATGGATCCCTTAAGCCCGGAGAGTCCTCTGATCTTTTCCACCGGACCTTTAACCGCCACCTCTTTTCCGATGGTCAGCCGTTATGCGGTCAGCGGCATATCGCCTTTGACAGGGTACTGGGGGGAGGCGACCAGCGGTGGGAAGTTTCCCTTCCGTTTGAAGGAAAGCGGATTTGACGGCATTTTTATTACCGGGCGCGCAAAAAAGCCGGTTTACCTCCATATTGATAATGGAACGGCCCGGATTGAGGAAGCGACAAAACTCTGGGGCAAGGATATCTACAAGACTCAGAAGATGATAGCCGAGGAAGTCAAAGATAAGGGGGCCAGCGTGGCCTGCATCGGCCCGGCAGGAGAGAGGCAGATACGATATGCCTCGGTCATGAACGATGAAGGTCGTGCTGCCGGACGCTGCGGCCTGGGGGCCTTGATGGGTTCTAAAAATCTGAAGGCCGTGGTGGCCGTTGGCAAAAAAAGAGCGGAACCGGCCGACAGGGGCAAGCTGACGGAACTCTCCAAGGAGGCCAACAATATAATCAGAGGCAATATGCTGACCCTGGCCTACCGGGAATACGGAACGATGATGTACACGGATATGGGGATGATCCTGGGAGATGTGCCGGCCAAATATTTCACCAAGAATGTTTTCCCGGTCGATAAGGTTACCAGTCAGACCATTCGACAGAATTATAGTATGGGAAATTATGCCTGTCTGGGTTGCCCGATTGGATGCGGCAGGGAAATAAAGAATTTCCGAACGGGTTTGCCCTCCGTGGATGGGCCTGAATATGAAACCCTGGTGGCCTTCGGCCCCTTGTGCATGAATTTTGATTTGGATTCGATCATCTATGCCAACCATCTGTGCAATGCCAACGGGCTGGATACCATTTCGGCCGGTGTCTCCATCGCCTATGCCCTTTATTTGGCCGAGCAAGGGGTGCTCAACAAGAAAAAGGCCGGAGTTGACCTGAAGTGGGGAGACAGTAAGACTGTTGTTAAACTGCTGGAGATGATCATCAGTCAAAAAGGCATCGGGAAAATGCTATCCGAGGGGACACTCCGGATGGCTCGTGAATTGGGCCGTGACGAGGGCGAGGCGGCCCAGGTCAAAGGGATGGAAATGCCTATGCATGAGGGGCGGGCCTTTCACGGCCTGGCGGCCTCCTATGCCACCGGTCCTCGCGGGGCGTGTCATCTAAAAGGAGATTACTACACGGTCGATATCGGAGGAGGGGTGCCGGAACTGGGTCTCGGTTCAACCGGCAACCGCTTGAGTTCGGTCGATACCGGCGAAAGGGCGGCCAAGTTCCAGAGCGTGAAAGACCTTTATGATTCCTTGACCCTCTGCAAATTTTCCCCCGCGCCCTTAACCCTGATCGGTCAGGCCCTGGGTGCCGTAACCGGCTGGGAATACACTCCCAACGATTTGCTGACCGCCGGCGATAGATCGATGACTATTAAAAGGGCCATCAGCAATAAACTCGGCCTCAAACGCAAGGATGACAAGCTGCCCAAGATTTGTCTGCAGGCGCTCAAAGAAGGCAGCACTGCAGGCACGGCCCCGGATATGAATTTGCTCATGAAAGATTATTACCAGTACCGGGGATGGGATTGGGATACCGGCCGTCCAACGGAAAAGAAATTAAATGAACTGGATCTGGGATGGATTGCGGAGGATCTGTATAAAAAATAAATAACTGAATATCTATGTACGCTAAATAAAAGCGCATCGACAAAGTTTTGTCGATCTTTCGGGGACCAGGAAATCCCTTTGCCCGTCACCCCGGCGAAAGCCGGGGTCCAGGAGCGCCTTTGACGGAATAAATTCTCTGGATTCCGGCTTTCGCCGGAATGACAGGAAGAGGACTCCAAGTTTTTAAGTCAACTGCTCAGTTTGGAGCCGCCTCTTGCAGGGAAACTCTCGGACGGGGCGTAGATCCTAACTCCAGAACTCAGAGAATTCATCTTTAAGTTGCGACTCTAAAGTCCAAGGGGGGTCAAGGAAAGGGGAATCTTTTAATCACTCGAATCCTTGACCCCCTCATTCCTTTATTGACTAATCCCTTCCCCGCAGGCCCGGCCTCTCAAATGAAAGAAAAAGTGAAGCCCTTTCTTGACCTTTTCTGATAAAAACTTTTTGGACACAAAATCTCCGGCCACTTTTTTATTGATTTCCCCCAAGGTCGGGTAGGGGTGAACGGCCATGGCCAGGGTGGAAAGCTTAGTTTGGCCATTCAGGACCGCCACCCATTCGTTCATCAATTCACCGCCCCCCGGCCCTAAAATTTGTATACCTAAAGGTTTATCCTTTTCA
The DNA here is from genome assembly GCA_963790475.1 of uncultured delta proteobacterium. GTDB lineage: Bacteria > Desulfobacterota > RBG-13-43-22 > RBG-13-43-22 > RBG-13-43-22 > RBG-13-43-22. The sequence goes on from CAWBOS010000010.1 coordinate 872,019, forward strand.
TCCAGCAGCATTTTTATTTTTCCGATAGATTCACCTTGGGCCAGACTTCGATCGTTATTTTTGAATTCTTCGGTCCAGACCGAATATTTGATTCCCGCCTTCTGCGCTTCCTTTTCATTCAGGCCGATGCCGGCCAGTTCCGGATCGGTATAGGTACACCAGGGAAGATAGGTATAATCCGTCTTTCGGGGTAAGTGAAGAATCGCATTACTGAGGACAATGCCCGCCTCATAGCCGGCGGCATGGGTAAACTGGTATTCCCCCGTCACATCCCCGGCCCCATAGATATGAGTGTGATTGGTCCTTAAACGTTGGTCCAGCTTCAGCCCCTTGGAGTCAAAAGTCAGACCGATGGTATCCAGACCTAATCCACCCAGGTTGGCCTCCCGGCCCATGGCCACCAGAAGGGTCTCGGCTCGAAGGGTCAGGGTCCGGTCCTGTTCTATCTTAACCACCTCATCCGGCCACATTTTGGACAACATTTTCTTGGTCTGATTCGGATCAATCCTGAGAAATACGACCCGTTCCTGACCCAGATCCTCAGTCCGAAGGATCGAGGTGTTCAGGAAAAAAAACACCCCTTCTTTTTCCAGAACCTGCATCACCTGGTCGGCCATATCCTTATCTTCCCTGGTCAGGACCTGGGGACCTCGATGGACGACGAAAACCCTGGTTCCCAGGCGGGAGAAGGCCTGAGCCATTTCAATGGCCACCGGGCCGGCCCCCAGGATAATCATGGATCGGGGGAGTTTGGGCAAAGAAAAAAGATCTCTGTTGGTAATAAAGGTAGTTTTAGACAATCCTTCAAGAGGAGGGACAGCCGGAGAAGATCCGGTGGCAATCACCCAGTTCTTGGCGGTGATCGAATTTCCATTCAGGCGGACCGTATTTAGATCCAAAAATTCAGCTTGACCAAATAGGACTTTGACCCCTAAGGAGCAAAAACGTTTCTCGGAGTCATGCTCCTGGATTATCTCGATAACCGATTGAATCCTTTGCGCCACCTGATCGAAAGACACCGGAGGGACGTTCACTGCCGGCAAACCAAAAGTTTTGGACTGCTTAAGGAGATGATACACCTGGGCGGTTCGTATCAGGGTTTTGCTGGGTACACAGCCGAAGTGGAGACAATCGCCACCCAGGTTTTCTTCTTTTTCGATCAGCAGGGTTTTGGCCCCCAATTGGGCCGCTCCGGCTGCGACGCTCAATCCAGCCGAACCCCCGCCGAGTATACCAAGATCAAAATCATACTGGATCATTCAATCCTCCTGAATTTTTCTTTTTTGGCCCCGCAGACCGGACATTGATCGGGCAGATGGTCTTCTTCGAAGACATATCCGCAGATCTGGCAGACATGATAAGGAAGGTGTTTATCCGAGAGCATGGCCGTCAAAGCGTCTTTATATAATAGGGCATGCCGTTCTTCCACGTCGCGGGAACGGATAAAACTCCAGGCCAAATCTTCACGTTTAAGGGCCAAGGCTTCTTTGATGAATTCCGGGTAAAAATCGGTTTTAGCCCGGATTTCATTTTCAAAGGCCGCTTTCAGGTTGTCTTCTGTCTTTCCAACGACCCCTTCAAGATATTTGAGGTATTCCTCGGCATGGACCTTCTCGGCCTCAGCCACGGCCCGAAATAACCGGGCGATCTGGGAATAGCCCTCCTTCTCGGCCTGCCCTGCATAAGCCATATTCCGGATATAGGCCTTGGATTCTCCGGCAAAGGCCTCCCGGAGCCGTTTTTCCAAATCCTGGGGAAGCTCTTCATATCAAGGACAATCCGCCAAAAATAGCGGCGGATCGTCCTTGATCAGATTAGCCCTGCTTAGCATAAAAATATTCGCGATAGCCTTGTCTGTAATTCCCGGCAGTTCTCTCCTTTGTTAGGATATCTTAGGCAGCCAGGCCTTGGCCGGAAAAAAGTCTGTATCTGACCGTGAGAGTCCGTGGCAAAGAAAGTTTTTGACTTACCTGGTTAATAATCTATCATTTTAACGCTTCCATGGAAATACAGGAATGGGCAAAAGAGGCCCCGGCATTCATGGCTACGGCCACAAAAACCACCTCAGCGATTTCCGCATCTGTGGCCCCCAGCTGTTTGGCCTTCTTGGTGTGACCGTCTATGCAATAGGGGCAGCGGGTAATGTGGGCGCAGGCCACGGCCACCAATTCCTTCATTTTACCGGGCAGGGCACCGTCATCAAAGACTTTCTGGTTAAAGGTTAAAAATGAAGTAAAGAGATCCGGGTTGAGTTCCATCAATTTTTGAAAATTTTTCACGCCTTCCTTGTTGTAATAACTTTCACTCATCGGGCATTTCCTCCTTAGGTTTATTCGCCTATGATTTTTACCAAAACTCGTTTCTTTCTTCTTCCGTCAAATTCTCCGTAAAAGATTTGTTCCCAGGGACCGAAATCCAACTTCCCTTTGGTCACGGCAACCACCACTTCCCGGCCCATGACCTGGCGTTTCAAGTGGGCATCGGCATTGTCTTCCCCTACATTATGGCGATACCCGGAAACCGGCTCATGGGGGGCCAGTTTTTCAAGCCAGCGGTCATAATCCTGGTGAAGCCCTGATTCGTCGTCGTTGATAAAAACGGAAGCGGTGATGTGCATGGCATTGACTAAAACCAGCCCTTCGCTGATGCCGCTTTCTCTCAGGCATTCTTCCACCTGGGAGGTGATATTGATAAAGGCCCGGCGGGTCGGCACCTGATACCATAGTTCCTTACGATAACTTTTCACCTTGATTCCTCATCTCTCTTTAAAGAAAAGGACGTTCTGCGACAACCTCCTGACTTCCGGACGGTGTCCTTTAGCAGCCGGTGCAGCGCCTTCCCGGCAATCTTTTCTATCATACCTGAATAGCCATCGGAATACATCAGCTTTTTTTGATCTTACCAAGCAGGACTGATATCTATAAAAGGTCAAATAAATCTTGATGTCAGTAATTAATTTGTCAAGATAATATTTATCATTTATAATCAGAATAACTTGTTAGGCCTGAAGTATCAGCAGGGGAGGGTGTCTTGAAGCGTTTCGGTCTCGGCTTGCTCTGTGGGCTCGGTGGCTATCTTATCGTCGCCGTCGTAAGCTATTTTGCCATACTGCAGTTTTCGCCGAACAGGCATGACCGTGAACTCGAGGCGGCGATGACGAGCGTTTTCTTCATTGGACCTATTGGAGCAGTCCTCTCATTCATACTCGGCGATTCTTATCGACGGTTTTTGAATTCAGAACGAAGTTTTTTAACAAGAAAGGTGAAGGTGAAACATGTTTATCGTTATTATCTCTTTCCCACCCATTAAGGAAGGCAGGGATGCCGATTTCCAAAGATGGTTTGCCTCTTCAAACCAAGCGTTCGGCAACTTTAGTGGCTTTATAAGCAGAAGACTTCTGAAGCCTGTAAATGGAGGGAACTACGCGGCTATAGTTGAATTCAAGGATCAAGCTGCATTCCAAGCAATGCATAGCAGTGCTACCCATGATGCAGAGGGCGACCAAGTGAGACCTCTCTTTGATGGTAAACCCACGCCGACATTCTACCAAGTTATTGGTGGATAGTTTGGACGCAATATGGCAGCTCTCGTAGAGTGGGACGGGGAATTGCAAGCTGGTGTGGGAGGGGGGAAAAACACTCCCGTTACCCGATTAGCGTCCTCATTCAGATAATAGTGTGATAAAGTCAGGAGAACACACAATCTTACCCACAAGATTCTGAACTGCCGGCATCAAAGCCTTGAGCGGTCTGAGTACAAGCCACATTTCCGGCAAAGCTTGTTTCCTAAGAATAATCCTCTGTGACCACCATGAACTTCCCGTTTGAGGACTTGATTGTCATTGCCAAATTCGATCTACCTTCATTCGTATCGAAGTCTATTTGATCAAGATTTCCGGTGAAGGTAACTGGAGCGGTAGCAGAGAAAGCATTTGCCAATTTGAGTTCATCTAAGAGTGCCTTTCGGATGAATTCCGAAAAAGACGCACCATCAGGAGTTTTTATTGGTCCGAATTTAATGTTTTTTTTTGGGTAAGGCCTACGAATAGAAAAACTGAATAATTTCTAACTAAACCTTATCCGGTTTATATCCTGATTGAATTCAATGGCAAACTTGTCAAATGCTTTATTAAGCATATCAAGGTTTAGAGGAAGCGGAGTGGCTCGGGAAGGCCTTTTCATTTCCCTTACATCAACATCATAAACCTTATGAAAAATATACTTTTCATCTCTGTCTAGGATAGAAACCTCTACCTTCATGATCCCATGGAATTCGGATTTTGCTGCGGGAGCAAGCAATGGACCTATAATTGGGAAAGCAAAAATTTCATTAGGTTTAACTGTTGGATACCATGCCTTCAGCTTGAGTTCTGCCTTGTTACCTTGAGGGTTGTCCCCGAACTGTTTCAAGACCATTTTTTGGAAGACATCAAAAAGGGAAGAATCATATGCCGGATCTCCCAATGTAACTGTCGGTAATACATACTGAACTACAAACTTCTTCTCAGTCTTAAATCTATCATCTCTTTCATCAAGGAAGACAAAGTTAATATTGCTATTCTTTTCAACTCTTGCCTGATTTTCTATTAATAGCCCCGTCTTACGATAGTTGTCGTGAGCACATCCCCAGGTTCCCAAAACCAGAAGCGGGAGAAAGATAGAAACAGAGTATTTGACCAGAAAATTATATTTATTCAGAAAATATTTTATGGATCCCATCAATTTTCTCCCTGTGTAGCTTTTTTGCAATAACGATCTTTACGCCCTTTTACAATACCAATAGAATATATGGTGGTATTTTGGACTTTAATTTAACCATTAATGTGGTCTTTGTCAAATAAACCAAGATTTTTGGAATGGTATTGAAAAATAGGTAATGATTATTTTTATAAAGGAGGGGAGAATAATATATCCCAATGCTAAATATCGTTAAGATGTTGTCTTTCTAGAGGTAGAATTATAGGTCTTTCAAATACCTAGGTGCAGGACTTTCACAGCTTATGGTACGTTGATGATACTTGTTACGGTCAATTTTCTTCAGACAGGGGGAAAGGGGGAAGCAAGAAGCTCGATTAGATGGCCCTTTCTTGCTAATATTTATTCATCTAGACATATTTTTTCTATTGGTCCAAGCAATACCAGTCAGAGTAAGGGAGAGAAAATTTTAATTGAAAACCTGCTCTCTGCTGTCATGATTTTAATTGTCTTAACCATTAGCTATGGCATTTGGGTACGAGGATACTGATGCCATTTACGATAGATATATCGAAAAGCCACATTCCTGGAGTACTTTGCCTCAGTGGTAGGCTTATAGTCCGGCCCTTCAAGATTTCCGATGACCTTTTGGATAATATCGGCACCGATTATTTTCACAGAGGCATTATAACCGTTAAAAAGGGCATTATCGCAGATGTTGTTGATCTGCCTGGGGATTCCTTCAGCCTTTTCAACTATCAGGGAAATGGCCTGGGGGGAAAAAATTTCACTCGAATACTTTCCGACCCTTCTCAGTCGATGCTCGATATAATCCAGCGATTCTTTCGCTGACAGAGATTTGATCTTTATCCCCAGAGGGGTCTTCTGGAGCCGGTTCCTATAAAAAGCGGCAACGTAGGTTTCCTCAAGCTCTGGCTGCCCAACTAGGACAATCTGGAGGGTTTCGGAAATCCAGGGTTCCAATTCGAAGAGGTGGAACAGATCCTCGACCACATCCTTTGGGAGTAAATGGGCTTCATCGATCAGGACGGCCAGTAACTCCCCCTGCTCCCTGATCTCTCTCAAATAAACCAAGAATGGCTTTTTGAGTTCTTGGGTCTCTTCAAAAGCTGTTGGTTCTCCCAACTCAAATAAGATCTGTTGGAGCAATTCGTTAAATGCGTAAGTGGAATGGAAAATAAAAGCCGTTTTTACTTTTTGGGGGAGCCTCTCCATGACCTCGTGAATCAACATGGTTTTCCCTGTTCCAACTTCGCCTATAAGGACCATCAACCCCTTTCTTTCATTTATTCCTCTTAATATAGTCTCCAGGGCCATCTTGTAACTCCTGGTCAGATAAAGAAACGTGAGGTCTGGCGATAATTCGAAAGGTTTATCCGAAAAACCATAAAAGTCTAATAGCATGAAATATCATCCTTTGTTTTTTACACCCATGTTATCAAATGATATGGGCTCTTTTTTCAAAAACAGCCTGCCGATTGTGAGGGATTTAGATCGGGCGGTCAGACTATTGATAATTCAAGTTTTCATGTATCCTTAACTTCAGGGAAAAATGAATGGGACAAGAAAAGATTTATGAAGCTTCTTCTTTTCTTCACGCAAAAGATGTGCCGTTTTTTTATTTTTTATATCTCAATGAAATAAAAAAGTTTTTATAAGACAGAGGATTTTTGGAAAGGGTCAAATGATTGAGTTTTCCTACAGAAGTCAGAAAGGAAATGCATGATATTTCATACATGCTTCTAGTAACCTGAATTTTTCTCGATAAATCTTTCTTCGATCTCTCGAAACAATCCCCTTTAACCGAACTGTGAGACACTACAAGCATAGGTCGATCATTGAGACTGCTCTGTCTGCGTTCAAGAGATGGAAGAGCTTAAAATCGATTATTTTCAATTAAACCTATCCCTTAAAACCAAAGGTCATTTCTTCCCAAAAAATAAGACAAATTAAAAGAAAATCGATTTATTTTTTATGAAAAAAAGGCTGATAATGGGTTGTTAATTTTATTAGCAGTCCAATGACAGTCTTTCATCGTTTATTTATCGTTTGTGATGTGGTCGAGTCCTGATCCTCTACCAGCTTCAGAGCCATGATACGAACCATATCGTGATAGCGAGTACCGGACATTGTAAAAATGGAATTCATACCCTTTAATATTTATTAATTGTTCTTACCGCTAATCGGCAAGGATCGGATACGAAGGCGGGATTGTTCAAAGACTACGACGCTTCCTTGCTCTAAAGCCTCTAATAATATATCTAAATTTCTTTGGAGAAGTGTGATTTGATCCTCGGGTCGTCTTTCTGTTCCACGCCGAAATAAAATCACCGATGGTTTGTTTTCCTGACGAAGAGCCAATAAGGTGGAAAAGTCGGTATCGGCTGAAATAATCACACGATCTTCAGCATACGCCAGTGAGAAAATTGCTTCGTCTTCTGCTGCTTGCATCCCCAAGTCACGCACATGGACGGCATCATATCCTTGTTGGCGCAAGGCCTTGGCTACTATGGGGGAGAGAGCGTTGTCTATCAGGAATTTCATGAAGCCATCAATAAAGGCAATTCACGCTCCCGAACAGCTTCAGCCGCGTAACGCAATGATTCCTGAATATCTTCAGGCTCCAAATCAGGAAAGGCTTGAAGAATTTCTTCTGTTCCCATCCCTTCGGCGACCATTCCAACTACAGTTGCCACAGGGATTCGAAGCCCGCGAAGACAAGGAATCCCCCCCATTTGAGCAGGATTAACCGTAATTCGTCTGAATGCCATTTTCTACCTCCCAGGACTATTTGGTTAAGATTATACCTGATTAGCCGGTGGAATACATCAGTTTTTTTGACCCTGCTGATTCAGAGTTGGAGTGCAAAGGCTTAAAATATTGTCAAGGTAATCTTTATCATTTATAATGGGTAACTGGATTGTTAGAGATATTTAATGCCAGTGAACCTCTAACATCGGGAGCGGCACCAACTTCGTGATAAGTTATAGAAAAAAATGATCGGTAAAGAGTGCCTTAAAGTGACCTTTTTACCCCAAAAAGAAAGTTCCAAGAGAAACCATAATGCTGCGAGGCAATCGATATTTCGCGCCGAATCAAGGGACCAGCATCATCATAAGCAGGGGAGGGTGGCGGTGAAGCGTTTTGGTCTCGGCCTGCTCTGTGGGCTTGGTGGCTATCTCATCGTCGCCGTCGTAAGCTATTTTGCCGTATTACAGTTTTCGCCGAACAGGCATGACCGCGAGCTCGAGGCCGCAATGACGAGTGTTTTTTTCTTTGGGCCTATTGGTGCGGCCCTCTCGTTCATATTCGGAATTACCCTGGGTGGCCGTTGAGCAGCAAAATCTCATCTCGACGCTTAAGATAAAAGGGACGGTTCTCTATAGAGGCCATTTTGATCCCCAAAAAGTTTGTTTAAGGCAAATTATTGGCCTCAACTGGTACGTTTATCATGATATTAAACAGGTTTGGTCTGGTCCGGCCTCAAAAGAAACGGTGTAACGATAACCTTTTGGAGTTGATTAAATAATGAAAGCCATTATTTTTGATACCGAACTGAAATATCTCGAAGACTATCCTGTTCCTGAACCGGGGCCGAATGAGGCCCTGGTCAAAGTCCTGATGGCCGGGATTTGCAATACGGACCTGGAAATCACTAAGGGCTACATGGGATTCAAAGGCGTTCTGGGTCACGAGTTTGTTGGTCTGGTGGAGAAGGTTAACGGGCCGGATCAGCAACTGGTCGGACAGCGGGTAGTCGGCGAGATCAACTGTTATTGCGGCACTTGCGATTATTGTCAAAAGGAAATGAAGACCCATTGCCCCAACCGGTTCACCTTGGGCATCAAGAACAAAGACGGTGCCTTTGCCCAGTTCCTCACCTTACCGGTTTCCAACCTTTGGGCCGTCCCCCCCCAACTGACGGACGAGGCAGCAGTCTTCGTCGAACCCCTCGCGGCCGCTTTCGAGATCCTGGAACAGATACATCTAACCCCCACCAATCGCGTCTTGGTGCTGGGCGATGGAAAACTCGGGCTGCTCTGCGCCTTCGTCCTTAACCTGGTCGGCCTGGAAGTAACCGTTTCCGGAAACCACACGGAAAAACTCCGCCTGGCCTCGGAACAGCATATCGTCACCATCCACCGGTCTGACCTCAAACCGGCAAAGAGTTATGACGTAATAATAGAGGCCACTGGGTCAGCGGCCGGCTTCGAGACCGCCGCTCAATGCGTGCGGCCCCGAGGCTTTATCGTGTTGAAGAGCACCATTGCCGCCGGAAAAGAGATGAACCTCACGTCCCTGGTAATAGATGAGATTACCCTCTTAGGATCCCGCTGCGGCCCCTTCGGCCCGGCCCTCCGGACTATGGCTAAGGGTATCCTTCCCCTCAGGCAAATGATAACCGGGATTTACAGACCGGAACAATGTAAGGAAGCCTTTGCAAAGGCCAGTGAACGCGGGACCCTCAAGATCCTGTTTGATTTTCGATAACCGAGCAAGGGGTGGGGTGGGTCCGACCCCTTTTGAACCCAAAAGCCAACCAGCAACCATAGGAGGAAAATATGCGATCATTTTTGGTGACCTTGGCGATTTTAATTTCCTTGATATCGGCCGACACCGGTCACACTGATTTCTTAAAAGATCTTGCCTGCCACCGGGGTCTTAGCAAGGATTGTCTCAGAACCCATAGAGAGAATCCCAATGGGATACTTCCTTCCGGTGCCAGGCTTCATACAGGAGAGTCCATTTGGGCACCGAGCGGTGAATTTGAACTGAGTTGCCAGAGAGATGGCAACTTGGTTCTTTACCGCGACAGGACGCCTATCTGGTCGACAGGAACTGCCGGAAGGGAAGTCAGAGAATGTATTATGCAGCCTGATGGTAATCTCGTTTTGTACGGCCATGACAGGGAACCGGTTTGGTCATCAAACACCTTTGGAAACCCCGGTTCTTTTCTGGCAGTTCAGGATGACGGGAATGTTGTCATTTATAAACCGGTATACCCGGTCTGGTCGACGGGCACTTATCATTAATTGGATATTTTTCATAATCATAGGGTGATGAAACGTTTCGGTCTCGGTCTGCTCTGTGGGCTCGGTGGCTACTTCGTCGCCGCCGTCGTAAGCTATTTTGCCATACTGCAGTTTTCGCCGAACAGGCATGACCGCGAACTCGAGGCGGCGATGACGAGCGTTTTCTTCATTGGACCTATTGGAGCAGTCCTCTCATTCATACTCGGCGATTCTTATCGACGGTTTTTGAATTCAGAACGAAGTTTTTTAACAAGAAAGGTGAAGGTGAAACATGTTTATCGTTATTATCTCTTTCCCACCCATTAAGGAAGGCAGGGATGCCGATTTCCAAAGATGGTTTGCCTCTTCAAACCAAGCGTTCGGCAACTTTAGTGGCTTTATAAGCAGAAGACTTCTGAAGCCTGTAAATGGAGGGAACTACGCGGCTATAGTTGAATTCAAGGATCAAGCTGCATTCCAAGCAATGCATAGCAGTGCTACCCATGATGCAGAGGGCGACCAAGTGAGACCTCTCTTTGATGGTAAACCCACGCCGACATTCTACCAAGTTATTGGTGGATAGTTTGGACGCAATATGGCAGCTCTCGTAGAGTGGGACGTTATCCAAGCCCGGAACAAGCAGCTGAATCGACTGAATCGGCGCTGAATCGCTGAATCGGGGTCATCAGATGAAGAGGCTTATCCATGAAGACGGTCATGTCACAGAGGGCACTGTATGCGTACCATCCATGCCGAACAGAATGCTATTTGTCAGGCAGCGAAACAAGGTGTTTCCGTGGAAGGAGCAACCCTATACACGAGAATGACTCCTTGCCGCACTTGCGCGATGCTCATTATCAACTGTGGCATCAAGAGGGTGTTTTGTGAGAGGCGATATCACTCCGGCCAAGAATCAGAACATATGTTTCTGGAGGCCGGAATCCATTTGGAGTACAAGTACCAAGAACTTCAGCAATACCAAGACGAGACTTAACAGCCTTATGCAGACGGACTCGTTACACTCGCGGCTGATCCAGGCATTGGGGAGAAATAACGGATCAAAACCCACAAAGAATATTCCTGCAAGCCCTTCTCCATACCTTTTCGATCCAACTCTTCAGTGCCGGAATGCGGGTCGAGAGAGGAGATAGGGATAGATCTTAAAACATCCATAAATATATGAATAATAGACAATAAAAATTACTTGAAAAGCGGATTCGCTTGTCTTACACTCAAATCGTCAACAAAAATATCGTATAAGAATCTCCTACAGGATCCTAAAGGCGATATAAAATGGCGAGGCGAATAAACGAAACAAAGTCCGGTGGGCTAAGAAGAATTTTGAAGAGTTTAAGCCTCGCCGCTTCAAGTGGCTATTCGTATTGCAGACATGGGTTGTCTGTGTTCATCAGGCAGATTGCTCTCCTCATCAAACAAATCAGCAAAACAATATGGGGCTGGCTAGGCCAATTATGGAAAGCCTTGAACCGCTCCCGTTCGAAGGGATATCCCTATTACCGGCATCCGTTGCCTGTACGCATCATGCACTGGAGCAATGTCGTTTTGCTGGCCACACTCCTGATGAGCGGTCTCAATATTTTCAATGCCCATCCGGCGCTCTACTGGGGCAAGTCGTCTTACCGCGGCGTTCCCCCGGTATTGGAGATACGAGGCAAAGAAAACGATGAAGGAGAAATCTCCGGCCTCACCCGCGTCTTTGGCCACGAATTCAATACAACCGGATTCCTCGGCGCCTCCAAAAACTCGGCGGGAGAATTAACCGAACGTGGCTTCCCGTCCTGGCTTACCATACCCGACTGAGCAATGGCTTGCCATGGCCCGACGCTGGCACTTTTTTTGCGCCTGGCTGTTCGTGGTAAACGGCCTCACCTTTGTGACCTACATCCATTGTGAGCCGGCATTTGCAGCGGGATCTTCTTCCCACCAGGCAGGATTGGCGTTCGATAGGCAGAACGATTATCGATCATCTGCGCTTTCGACATCCCAAGGGCGAGGCGGCCAAGCGACTACAACGTACTGCAGAAAATGCGCCTATTTGGTGGTGATCTTCTTCCTTCTCCCCCTGATGATCCTGATGGGACTGGGTATGTCGCCGGCGATGGACGCCTTATATCCCCGGCTGGGTGGATCTCTTTTTCGGCCGACAATCCGTGAGGACTATCCATTTCATCGTCGCCTGGGCGCTGGTGCTGTTCGTGATCATTCATGTGTTTATGGTGATCATCACCGGCTTCTGGAACAACCTTCGCTCGATGATTACCGGATACTACAGGATCAAATCGGAGGCGAGATCATGAGTGATGACGACAAACTCACCCGGCGTAGTCTCCTGACACGCCTTCTGGCCGGCGCAGGCGTAGTGGTGCTTGGCGGCTGCGAAAAACTTTCGGAAACCACCTGGTTTCCCAAGGTGCTGGGTTTAGGCGAAAAGGCTACCTATAAATTTCAAAGGCTGATCCTGCCGCGCAAAGCGATGGCGCAGGAATTCTCGGCAACCGATCTGTCACCCGCAATTCCGCAGCAACGGGACGTCAATGCCGAAAAATCCGACATACATGGCGATGGCAGCCAGAGGATTTTACGGACTATCGCCTCAAGGTAGGCGGTCTGGTTGAACAGCCCATGACTTTTTCGCTGGCCGACATTCGAAAGCTTCTCCAGTCGTACTCAGATAACGCGCCACGATTGCGTTGAGGGGTGGAGCGCCATAGGCAAGTGGAAGGGGGCACGCCTCAGCGCACTGCTCGAAGCGGTCCATCTGAAACCCAATGCCCGTTATGTCGTTTTCCACTGCGCAGACCCGATGGAAGAAGATGGCAGCTCCCCCTATTACGAGAGCATCGACCTGGAAGACGCCTTTCACCCGCAGACGATACTCGCTTATGAGCTGAATGACAAACCATTGCCGATCCAGAACGGCGCGCCGCTTCGCTTGCGATTGGAGCGGCAGCTGGGCTACAAAATGGCGAAGTATGTCATGCGCCTTGAAATCGTCGAAGATTTTTCCGGGATAGCCGGGGGAAAAGGAGGATACTGGGAAGATCAGGGATACGAGTGGTATGCCGGCATCTGAGAAGGCCGGACCAAAATACGAGTACAGTTTCAAGGGCATCATCAAACTACTCGTATCTAAATTTCTATTTGACTTTGAAATTAATTAACTATAGGTTATATTTGTAAAATATTATAGTTCAATTATTGGTCAATCCATAGAAGGGGAGGCCCATCTTGAAAAAATATATCCTGTTACTTTTTTGCTTTCTGCTGATCCCTTGGTCTGTAGAAGCCAAAGATCAAACGATCAATCTTAAGTATATGCCCCGAGAAAAGGTAAAGGTTAAGCCCAAGAATGTCTCGGCCGAAAGGATTTATTTCGAGGAAGTCGATGACACCCGCTCCAGACCGCAAGAAATCGGAGAGAATACGGAAAACAAAGATAAACCAGTCAAGATCCTGACTTCCCACGAAGATGGGGCCGGCCAGTTCACGCTTTCGGTCTTGAAAAATGAATTCCAGGACAAAGGTTTCAAGGTGGAAAGCAGATCCGGTGACGCTTCGAAAATAGTCAGCACCACCCTGTTGAAATTCTGGACTCAGGAAGAAAGCAATTATAACACTGAAATCCAACTCAGGGTCGAGATCAAAGAAAAAAGGGGGGAATATTATTTTAAAAGAACCTATTCCTCCAAGGGCACAAACAGAGGGAGGAGCCTCTCAGAGGTCAACTATGATGAATGTATCAGTGATGCCCTGGCCAGACTGACGGACGACCTTTTTTCGGATTCGGAATTCCTCAGGGTACTGGCGGAAAGGCCAAGGCCGCCCCGGGTGGAAGAAAGACGAATCGATGAAAGAAAGCCGGAAGATAAAAAATTAGAAGATTTGAAGGCTGGAGAAAAGAAATTAGAAGAATTAAAGATGGAAGTAAAAAGATTAGAGGAAATAAAAGCGGCAGAAAGACGCGCTAAAGAAAAACAAGACGAAGAAAAAAGAGCCGAAGAAAAACGGTTAAGAGATATAAAAGCGGAAGAAAAACGGTTAGAGGAAAGAAAAGTGGAAGAAAGTCGCGTTAAAGAAAAACAAGACGAGGAAAAAAGATTAGAAGAAATAAGAATGGAAGTTCAAAGATTGGAAGAAAAAAAAGCGGAAGAGAAACTCGCGGAAGAAAAACGGGCTGAAGAATTAAAAGCTGAAGAAAAAAGATTGCAAGAAATAAAGGCGGAGGTAAAAAGATTAGAAGACCTGAAGGCTGTAAAAGAAGGAATTAAAGCCGAGGGAAAACCGGCCAAAAAAGCGCCGGCACCGACCCCTGCCAAACCTAAACCGGTGATGGAGCCGGTCTTCGGCCCGAAATAATTCCAGTTTTGTTCCTAACCCCTTCCCTCGCCGTGACTCTTCCACCCAAAATTGGCTGATCTCGCAGCACCCGCCCCACGTGTGTCCACAAATGCCCGCGACGATTCGATTGCGATCATCCAGCTCAAAGATTCCCAGACCCTGGCCATCTGTAATCCCTGTCGTTCTTGAATTGAACTCGTAGAGGCGATCTTCCTGGTACCGAACTTGTTCGGGCGTGGGGTTCGTCTCGACAATGAATTCCGATCTCGGCATAAATTCAAACCTCCTTGCCCAATCGTTGTTCCCCCGTACTACTCCCGTTTTGATGCGGTTCGTTTTCCGGATTACGCTCGAAGGTATAATTGCCTTTGAAAAACTGATCCCGGCACCAATCGATTTTCCGGTCATCATCCAGGACCATATCCAACAGCCGAACCGCCCCCATCAGACGCCCCAGAAGATCCAGTTTTTCCTGAATCATGTAGGAATTGAGTTTTTTTAGTTCCCCTTTGACCATATCCCCTTTTTGATTGACCGCGAAACCCATTTTTCTCAGGATGGAGGCGATTAGTATGGCCCTTCGGGACCGGCGTTCGATGTCGGCCGCCCCGCCCTTGAAATAAAAAGTGACATAGTTATTGTTGATATTCTGGCCGCAATAGGTATCCAGGGTAGCAAAGTGGTAACCCAGGCGGGAGCTGAAGTTCAAATATTTTCCGGAGACCACGGCGTAACTGGGACCGCCCATATCTCCCTCCCTTTCCGGGTCATGCAGGATACTTTCCATCAAAATGGACCCGAAACCGCCCCAACTCATCTTGTTCTGGCCTAGCCATTCTACTCCTTTATGGGTCATGCCCCGGTACAAAGCCTTGAAGGGTACGGAAAGGATCTGTTCCGGCCGGACTTCCCTCTGGTTTCGATCGATATCAAGTCCTTCCCCCAGATCGACGATATAGAGATCCAGGGGCAGGGGGGAGCGAAAACGGACCGAAACCTTCTTGCCATCTTCAATGGTTTCTCCGATCTGAAACATCTCCTGCATAGCCATTTCATGGGCAAAACGGATAATATCATGGATTGTCTCACAGGACTGGGGATTGAAATTTTCCTGCTTGGGATCGATCAGATGCAAAGGGGCGACTTTTTGCAAGGTGGCCTTCAGGACTTTGTAAGTCGGGCTCCCTTTCATGGGATTGTGGGGTTTGCCCTTTCCCAGAAGAGTTTCGATCCTGCCCTGAAAAACCAATCCCCTGGTGGCATCAACGGTTATCTCCTGGCCGTGGGGAATCAGGGTGGTGGCATTTTCCGTTCCAACCAGGGTGGGAATCTGGAATTCCCGGGCCACCGAGGCCATATGACCGGTGACGCTGCCCACATCGGTAATAATGGCCCTTACCCGCCCGATTATCGGCACATAACGGGGGGAGGTCTGGGGGGCAATCAAGATAGAACCATCCGGAATATTCAGGAGATTATGGTCCGATTTGATCACATAGGCCAGGCCTGAGGCCACCCCGTTGGAAGCTGAAACTCCGCCTTTCAACAAAACAGGAAATCCCTCCTCCTGCTGATCGGCGTCCGGAGTCGGTTTGGAAAAGGACTGTTCGGTAAATCGCAGAGGCCGGGCCTGGAGGACATAGAGACGTTTATCCGCATCAATGGCCCATTCAATATCCAGAGGGAATTTATAATGATCCTCCAGTCTAAAGGCGTAGTGAACCAGCAGCTGAATCTGGGAACGGCTCAAACAGGGTTTATCCATAAAGGCATGGGCCACCGGTTCCTGTTTAATTCCTTGAACCGGATCCGAGAAGACACGCGTTTCTTTTCGAACCACTTCCTCTTTTTCAATCTGACGGTTCGATTTACGGATCTGATAAAAATCGGCCGACTGGGAACCATCGACCAGGCCGACTCCCAGACCCCACACGGCACTGATCAGGATCACTTCATGCCCACTGTCATTGGGATCCAGGGTGTACATAACCCCGCTGACCTGGGCATCGATCATTTGGACACAGGCCACGCTCATAACCACGTCCTGATCCAGGTAACCTTTACTGCGCCGGTAATAAATGGCCCGAGGGTTGAAAGTGCTGGCCACCACTTCCTTATAGGCCTCGAACAATGTATCCTCGGCCACGTTTAAGACCGTGGAATGCTGCCCGGCAAAACTGGCTTCCGAATCTTCGCTGGTGGCACTGCTTCTGACTGCCAGGCGCAAGGGTCCGGTAATTTTTTCTTTTAATTCCTTAATGGCCCCGAGGAGGTCCTGTTCAAGATTCGGGGGAATCCGACCCGAAATAATGAAGGATCGAATTTCCTCACTGACTTGCATGAGTTTTTCCGTATCGTTGACCTCGAGGTTCTTCAATGCCTTTTCGATCCGTTCCGGGAAGTGATTAAACTCCAGGAAAACCTGACAGGCGTAGGCCGTCACGGCAAAACCCCGGGGGACCGGAAGTTTGACCCGGCTTAGGATTTCCCCCAAGTTGGCCGCCTTTCCACCAACCTCGGGCACATGCTCCTGACCGATCCGGTCCAGGGGCAGGACCAGTCGGGTCGGCACGATTGTCTTTTTGGTCCCCGGTCCTTGACGGACCTCCAGGCCCACCTTTTCCACGGCTTCAAACAGGTCAAGAAATTTCGCCCCGGCCAGGGCATTGAGGTCCTCAGCAATACGGCAGGTTGATTCGATCAGGTTTTCGCCCTGAGTCCGGACATGGTTCAAGGACACCGGCTGGTCTTCATAGAAAATATGCTCCAGGTCGGTGATGATATCCAGGGCCTTGTTGTTTCCGGTCAGGACGGCCTTAAAATGGTTGTACTTGAGGGTCAGAAAGGTCTTTTCGGGCGATAAGCTGGAAACCGCTTTACTTTTCTTAAAAATATCGAGAATTCTGAACATCAAATAATCCCCGGCGATTACAATAAACCCTCATCGAACAAACATTTGACAATTGCTTGATTTTTGTTTATTTATTAAACAATATCAGCTTTCTTTTTGGCAAGTCATTTTGTATTGGATTCGGGTTATTTCGCAAGATGCCGTATGGCGGACTCTCAATATTTTATTCCCACATTAATCGAAGTTATTCCTGCGCCAGCGGAGCAGGAGCCGATCCTGGCTAATTTGCTTGAGCTTTATGCCCACGATTTCAGCGAGTATATGGAACTGGAGCTTGGCCCGGACGGGCGATTTGGCTATGAGCATCTTCCTCTCTACTGGAAAGAGGATGGCCGTCATCCTCTTCTCATTAAAGTCAGCGGCAGTCTGGCCGGGTTTGCTCTGGTGAGCATGGGTTCGCGAATCTCCGGCGCTGAAAATGTCCGGGATATGACTGAATTCTTCATTATTCGCGGTCGTCGCCGACTGGGGGTAGGGACAAAAGCGGCCCAGGCCATTTAGAAAAGGTTCCCGGGAAAGTGGGAAGTGCGCGTTAGAGACCGAAATCGAGCAGCGAAAGAGTTCTGGGCGGGTACCATTACTGCTTTTATCGGTAAGCCGATTCACCCGCTGGTTCTCGAAAAAAAAGGAGAACTCTGGCAGGTATTTTCCTTTGAATCGGATTAAGGAACTAATGCTCATCCGGAAATGATATTTTCGGATGAGGCTATTAGCGTTCAGCGGTCAGCTTTTAGAGAAATCTTTTTAAAAGTGTTTTTGCTGACTGCTAAATGCTGAAAGCCGTCCGCTCCATCTGCAAATCCGAGGTTTCCGGATAAAAACCAACTATAAATCAAGCAACAAATCAGATACTCCATTCTCGAGGTAACTTCCCGTAATGCGCTACACCGACCTTCAGGCCTCAGGTGAGCTCAGACGCCGAGCCGAGGAGGCGGGCCTCTGGCTTCTCCACTGCATCGTGTGTCCGCACCAATGCGAAACCGACCGCACCAGAGAGCCAGGGGCCTTTTGCCGGGCCAGCGACCGCGTTCGTGTCGTCTCTTTCGGCCCCCATTTTGGCGAGGAGCGGCCGCTGGTGGGAAGAGGCGGGAGTGGCACCATTTTTTTCGGCAGGTGCAACCTGAGCTGCGTCTATTGTCAGAACTATGATATTTCGCAGGCCGATTCCGGCAAGGAGGTCTCCGCCCGGGATCTGGCGGACATCATGCTCCGGGTGCAGGAAATGGGCTGTGAGAACCTCAATCTGGTATCGCCAACGCATTACACGCCCCAGATCCTGGACGCCCTCGACCTGGCAGCAAAGCACGGATTGCGCCTCCCGCTGGTCTGGAATACCGGCACCTTCGAGCGGCTGGAGACATTAGGGCTGCTTGACGGAGTCGTAGACATATATCTGCCCGACACCAAGTATGCGGATCCGCAAGTCGCCCGGCGTCTTTCAGGTGCCCCCGCCTACCCGCAACGAATGCGCGAGGCCCTTCGGGAGATGCACCGGCAGGTCGGTGACCTGATCATTGACGAGCTTGGAGTCGCCCTCCGCGGGCTTATCGTCCGCCACCTGGTGCTGCCCGGCGGGCTGGCCGGCACCGCCGATACCATGCGCTTCATCGCCGAGGAGCTTTCGCCGGATACCTACGTCAACGTCATGGGGCAGTACCGCCCGGAGTACCGGGCGCAAGAGTACCCCGAGATCGCCCGATCAGTTACCGTGGAAGAGGTCATCGAAGGCAAGCGTCTCGCTCGCCAGGCTGGGCTGCACAGGCTGGATTGTTGAGTACGACCCGCCCCGAACCTTCATTCCCTGGGGTCGGGCTACGCAAACAATTTAGAATAAGATGATAATTATTCAACAAAGAGCTTTTTTAAAACCTATGCGGATATTATTTTATTTTTTGAAAAGTAAGCCCTCTAACGGAGCACCCGTCTCCCCCTCCCAGACAGCGTGCAATTCTTTCCCGACAATACTTAATTTCACCTTACCGTTCTTCAACTCAAGAATAATGGAGGTTTCTTCGACTCTTCCTACTGTCCTGATGTTTCCCGCAGCTGATCCCTGTCTCGGTCCCCACGACCACACTACGGTTGCCTTTGTCGAATCGACCTTTTCTACCACTACAGTAAGATTCCTTCCGACAGGCCGCCTCCTTTCGTTTGGAAAAGAGCCCTCCCAGACGCCTGAGAAAACCCTTAATTCAGGAGGAACATCATCTCCGGGTTTTATAATGTTTATGTTGTTAGGCAACGGCGTCCATTCCGCCATTGCCATTGTGGGCATAAAACAAAAGAGTCCCCAACAAGCTGCCAGCAAAAAAAATAATTTTCTTTTCATTTTTCTTTCTCCCTTGCCGGTTTTCAAAAAAGTTTTTGCATATTTTTAATATTAAAAATTTATCTCTCTCCTGAGGAATGGGGTCTAGTATTCTTTTATTGGAATTACTTAAGGCATTACCTTCCGAGATAGCGTAAGATGGGGGACGGGTTCAAATTTTTCTGAGAGGTCAGGTAGAAAGCCCAGAATGGGAACCTGTCCCCGTTTGTTTACAAAAATAGAAATGGTTCGACCGCCGGAACCATCCCGGCTATATCCCTTTCTGCTCCATTAAATTGGCCAGGTCGGCCACCCGGCAGGAATAACCCCATTCATTATCATACCAGGTGACGATCTTGGCCATGTTTTTCTGCAACACCTGGGTGAACTCCAGGTCCACAATGGAGGAATGTTCATCGCCTTTGAAATCCATGGAGACCAGCGGTTCTTCCTCACAAGCCATAATTCCCTTTAAGGCCGATTGGGCGGCTTTTTTTAGTACCTCCCGAAGTTCCTCAGTCTGAGTCTCATTTTTCAGTTCCACGGTAAGGTCCACCACCGAGACGGTCGGGGTAGGGACCCGCAGGGAATAGCCGTCAAGGCGGCCGGCCAGGTCGGGAATAACCAAAGACAGTGCCCTGGCAGCGCCGGTGGTGGTGGGAATGATATTCTGTCCGGCGGCCCGGGCCCGGCGCAGATCCTTATGAGGCAGATCCAGGATACGCTGATCATTGGTATAGGAATGGATGGTAACCATCATACCTTTTTCGATGCCGAAGGCTTGATGGATGACCAGGGCCGGAGGGGCCAGACAGTTGGTAGTACAGGAGGCATTGGAAACAATATGATGTTTTTTAGCTTCATAAGCCCCCTGGTTGACTCCTAAAACCACCGTCAGGTCAACTTCCGTGGCCGGAGCGGAGATAATGACTTTTTTAGCCCCGGCCTCCAGGTGGGCCGCGGCTTTGGGGCCGCTGGTAAACAAACCCGTGCTTTCAATGACGATCTCCACTCCTTCTTCGTCCCAGGGAATAGCCGCCGGGTCACGATAGGCAAAGCACTTGATTGGCTTTTTGTTGATATAAAAAAGTTCCTTTTCAACAGTAATATCGCCCACGAATCTTCCATAGTTGGTGTCGTATTTGAAAAGATGGGCATTGGTTTCCGTATCAAAAAGATCGTTAATGGCTACCACCTGCAGAGTTCTCGGATATTTTTCCAGAACGGCCTTCAATACTTGTCGTCCAATTCGGCCAAAACCATTTATCCCAAGGCGTATCATCGGTTTTCTCCTTTCTAATTATCATCCAGACGGTATTTGGCGGCCGAAAGCAGGTCGCACTCGGTTTTGAGATTTTGATGAAGCCGGGCATTCTCAATAGCCAGGGTGCTTAAGCTGGCTACCGCCTCCAGGAATTGAATATCCTTATCACTGAATTCATGGACCTTTTCCGTATAGACTCTCATGACCCCGATGACTTTTTTCCCGATCCCCATGGGAACCACCAAAACGGACCTGATCCCTTCTTCCCGAGCCCGTCCTCCATACTGGAAATTTTTATCGGTCTGAGCATCCTTAATATAAAAGGATTTACCTTTCAGGGCCTTGCGATCCAAACCGCTTTTTTCCACCAGGACCGGTCCTTTCCGGATATACCCATCGGACAAACCATAGGTGGCGGCCAGGAGCAACTTCTTCTTTCGACGGTCCAAGAGGCGCAAGGAACTGGCCTTGACCCCCATGGTTTCGGTTATACAACGGACAATTTCCGACAAAACTTGGGGCAGTTCCAGAGTAGCGTTAATAACTTTGGCCACGTTGTACAGGGCCGCAAAATAATCCAATTTCTTTTTCTTCATCCCTCTTCTCCTTTCACCACTTGATACAAAAGATTCTTTATGACAGCTGTTTAGACCATTGTAATGGATGATGTTAAGAATTCAAGAAGATAATTTTGTCCATGGTCTAAATGAGTGACGGAGAAGGGCTCCTGGAAGCCTTCAGGTTCTTTCCGGCGAATGCCCTTTCGGTGGATTATCTGATCGATGCCCCGTACTAAAAAAATTAACCTTTGTTTAGTTGATTTAGAAACCCCCGCCCTAAGGGCGGGGTCATGTGGACTGGCTATGCCGGTCCCGAATGGGCTTGGCTGAAAGCCCACCCACTGCTATTTTTTCCATCGAGTTGTTGCCGCAACATCGAAAGAAAGGAGATAGCAGTGAGTAGATTCCGAAAATTATCACATACCATATGGCATTGTCAGTATCATATTGTCTGGGTTCCGAAATATCGCTATCAGATATTGGCTGGGAACATCGGGGAAACGATGGCCAGCGGGATCCAAGCGATTTGCGGGTATGCGGGTTGTGAAGTTAACGAGTTGAATGTTCAAAAGGATCATATTCATCTGGTAGCCATGGTTCCGCCCGAAGTATCGATATCGGACTTGATGGGGCGGGTCAAGGGTCAGACATCGATGAAAATGTTTAACCAGTATCGGCAGTTGCGGAAGAAGCCGTATTGGGGTAATCATTTTTGGACCCCGGGGTATTGTGTGGATACCGTTGGAATGGATGAGGAACTGATCCGGAAGTATGTCCGGTATCAAGAGGAAAAAGAAAAACAGTTCGAACAATTGCACTTGAATTTGTAGATCATCCATAACGCGGCACAACTCGGAAGCCCTGCCTCCTCAGGGGGCAGGGCCATTGCCCCCCTATGGGGGGCCCAGTTAAAGCCACGCCCTATGGGCGTGGATTATTTACGTGCGCCTGGCATGATGCACTGGCCGACCTTCCAGGAATGAACCTGGAAGTAAAACATCCACCGTTACCGGACGGAAGGATAACGCCAACAAGGCAAGGGCATTCTCAGAAATGAGGAGTCCGGAGGAAGCATGAGGCAGAATCTGTGTACGTAGCGAACAGCGAACCGACTATATGGCCGTGGGGAGGAGGTCGAGTTGACGTGACTAAACGAGACCGGATATCCGGTGAACCGAACCGCTGTGAAGTTGGACGGGATACAGGGAGGTTGGTGTATCTTACCCAGGGAAGCCCTCCTGCACTGGAACCTAATTGGCGTCAAGGATTTCATAAAACCGAACCGCGAAGGCGAACCCGAAGCGGGGTAGGGTGCAAAGGGTGGCAGATTCACGGGTAGTACTGAGGACTCAGGGCCGATGAAGCCTGGTAACAGAGCGAAGGATAAAACCCTGACGACCGGGAGAAGGAAAAGAAGGGAAGGAATCCGATAGAGAACCCACCGCTGGCGATGGTAAACAAACAACTTAAGGACCTATCCTGAAGCCTGGGCAGCCCAAAGATCGTCCTTGGGATGCGGGAAGCCGTGGACGAGAGGCGATGGAGACGACATTAGAGAGCCGACTTAGAGTTACGATGGTACAAGAAGGGACCAGAAAACCGAAGGGGGATGAACGAAACCCGCAAGAGGGTACCGGACGGGAAGAGACTTGGACGGTCAACAGGCATCCGGTCCCCAGCCCAAAGGGCTGCTCGTAACCCGGCAATCTTTAATGGAAGAGCAAGTCACGGAGGAAGTTGGAAGTGAAGGTTAGGGAAGCACTGGAAAGGGTCTACGAACCGAGACGACTGCGGGAGGCATGGCACCAGATTAAACGAAACGCCGGAGCAGCGGGAATAGACCGGATGACGGTAGAGGAGTTCGAAAAGCGAGAAAGAGAGCTTTTGCAGCTCATCGGCGAGAAGCTGAAAGCGGGCACCTACCGTTTCAAACCTGCCAGAAGAGTTCTGATTCCCAAGGAAGGCAGTAATAAGATGCGTCCCCTTGGGATACCGGTGGTCATGGATCGAATAATCAGCCAGAGTATCAATTTGGTATTTGAGGGGTTGTTCGACCCGGCTTTTACGAAGTCCAATTTTGGATTTCGTCGAGGCCACAGCCAGCATCAGGCGATTAGACATGTTCAGGGGATAGTGGAAGATGGATATGAATGGGCGGCATCGATAGACTTGAAGAGTTTCTTTGATGAAATCCCGCATGAACTGATATTAACACTTATACGGCGGAAGATAGCCGATGAGAGGCTGGTAACGCTGATTGCAAGAGCGTTAAGGGCCGGTATCGTTATTGATGGAGAATATCAGGAAACACCCAAGGGATGTCCACAAGGATCTCCGCTCTCCCCGATGCTATCGAACATTGTTTTGAATGAACTGGACTGGGAATTGGAAAAGAGAGGGCACCGGTACGGTCGATGGGCTGATGACTTCCTGATTTTACTTAAATCAGAAAGAGCGGCTGAACGGATCATGGAGGGAATAACGGCGTACCTGGAAGGGAAGCTGGGACTTCCGGTTAACCGGGAAAAGAGCCAAGTAGCTCCGATTAAAGACATTCCTTTCCTGGGGTTTCAAATACTCAGGGGGAAAATCCGAGTCAGCGACAAGGCCCGGGTTAAATTTAAGAATAGGATACGAGAACTAACCCGGAGAAACAATCCCTTATCTATGAACCAGGTGATCCAGGAACTCAATGAATACTTACGAGGGTGGATAGCCTACTTTCGGGTCCAAGAGTTTAGCAAACCATTAGTGGAACTCGATGGCTGGATTCGGAGTCGGCTCAGATCCATGCAACTAAAGAAATGGAAAAATCCCCGCAAATTTCAAAGGATGCTAAACCGGTCCGACTATACAGGCCGGGAAACGAACCGAGTCTGGGTCAAGATGAACAAATGGCAATCGGTCAATCGACGGGAGGTTCGTTGTGTTATGAATCTCCAATGGTTCAGAAGGCAAAGGTTGACCTTTCTAGGTGACTTCATCCAGAGGCAACTACCTCTTGAACTGAAATTCAGTCGCTAATCGAAGAGCGGCTTACCTGGCCGGTACGAGCCGTTCTGTTGGGAGGGGGTAGGCCTTCTCGGCTACCTCCTACCAGATTAAAGGGAATAAACATGGGTACTTCATGTTGATATTTGACATAAGGATCGCCAAATTCCATGACCACTTTATTTTCTTCGAGCCTTGTACCAATCAGAATATAAAGTGTCAAAATTGTGTTTACAACTATATCCGATAGACTGAAAGTTTGACACCATAGATATATTATCAATGCGAAATATATTGGATGTCTGTACGCAGTAACAACTGTTTACACTTACGGGTTAAAGTCCCGTCCGGGGAGTTGTCCGTTCACCCCGGTAGATCAAGGGAGCGGCGTTCGGGTAACCGGGGGTCGTAAGTTCCCAATTGGCAAAGCCACAGGCCGTAATGGAAATGAACCAATAGGTAGCCTCGTAAATATAAAGTGAAGATGCCGACCCAGTGGACATATGGGGAAGGCCGATGTTAAGGGCTTGGAAAACGGAAGCAGCCTTTGAGATCTTCCGGGGTAGCAAGGACGGCATGCGGTGGAAGATAAACAGTCCAGTGCTGGAGACCCGATGAGGTGATGGAAGAGGAACATCAACCGATACGTATAAGGAGACGAAATCGTATTGGGCCGTATCGGGAGTCGGAGGGGTTCATAGTACCGCTTGAGGGCAAGGGACAACAAAACCCGGCCCGAGGGAAGGGACCCTGCTTTGTTCAAGTAACCGAAGAGTGGAGGGAGAGGGGATTGCAGCGATGCTAACAACCCCGGAAAGTATCAGGACACTACAGAGGAAGCTCTACCGGAAGGCCAAGCAGGAGAAAGCCTATCGTTTCTACGCCTTATATGACAAGGTGTACCGGGCGGACATTCTCAGTCATGCCTACAGTCTTGTCCGGGCCAATAAAGGGAGCGCCGGAATAGACGGAGTTACCTTTGAGGCTATCGAGACGGAAGAAGGGATAACCGCCTTTATGGCGGAGTTGGAAGAAGCACTGAAGAGCAAGACTTATCGACCGGACCCGGTAAAGCGGGTGATGATACCCAAGGCCAACGGTGACAAAAGGCCATTGGGTATACCGACGATACGGGACCGGGTAGCCCAGATGGCCGTAAAGCTGGTCATCGAACCGATCTTTGAAGCAGACTTTTGCGACAGCTCATACGGGTTTAGGCCCAGGAAGTCAGCCCACGACGCCGTTGATGATGTAGCCTCGGCCATGCATAGAGGGTACACGGAGATCATCGACGCCGATCTGAGCAAATACTTCGATACCATTCCCCACGCCAACCTCCTGGCTGTAGTTGCCGAGCGGATCAGTGATGGTGAGATATTGCGCATCATCAAGATGTGGCTCAAAGCCCCGGTCATGGAAGTGGACCAGGATGGAAAGAAAAAGAACATCGGCGGTGGCAAGGAAAACCGTCAAGGCACCCCGCAAGGGGGGGTAATCTCACCAATATTGGCGAACCTGTACCTGCATCTAATGGACAGGATATGGGAACGGCATCAGTTGGAGAAGAAACTCGGGGCACGGATCGTGCGCTATGCGGACGATATTGTTGTCCTCTGCCGGTGCGGAACCGAACGCCCGATGCAGATGCTGCGACGGATACTGGCGAAACTGGGGCTTACCCTGAACGAGGCCAAGACGAAGACCGTCAATGCCTACAAAGGGAGTTACAACTTCCTTGGATATACGATCCGGATGGGACGGAGCAATAGAACGGGGAAGTACTACCCTCACGTCCAACCTTCAAAGAAAGCCATACAATCTATCAAAGACCGAGTGACGGCAATTACGGATCGATCCCGAACCATTATGCCTATCGAGTGGGTGGTGAATGAAGTTAACGCCACCGTGCGGGGATGGGTCGGCTACTTTCATTACCGCAATTGCAGTACCACACTGGCTCGGATACGGGGGCATGTGGAAGAGCGGTTGATCACACACCTGCGAAAGCGGCACAAGGTCAGAGATAGAAAGATGGGGTATCTCAGGTTCAAACGAAGGGCGCTATACGAGAAGTACGGTCTCTACAAGGTGCCGACTTCGGCGGGCTGGACAAAGCGCATGCCCTGCGGTGAAGGACATCGGAAAGCCGTGTGCGGGAAAACCGCATGCACGGTTTGATGAGGGAGGGCTGGCCCCGGCTGACCACTATAGCTCGTAGTAGATGCGTGCATCGGAAAGACCAAAAGTGGCACCAGTCAGGTTCCAGCTCTCTACTCTACTATTATTCCTAATAGACCTTCTTTTTTAATTTCTTCCGATTGAAATCATCACATAAGCAAGTCTGTAAAAGGAATAATAGTTCTTTAACACTCGAGTCATTAGATTTGTGAATCTTATACTGATCAGGTAGCTATGCTATCCTTTGATCGAATAGATGCATTTCTTTCTCCTCAGGGTCAACACCCAAACCAATTTTCCGGTCGGGTGTTGACCCTGATTGAATAGTTAGATGATATAAAATTGTTTCAACAGTTTTCATTGGTTGGCTTGGAACAGGTAGAGTCGAATAGATATTCCCTGGTTACCATCGTCCCCAGTATAATTACGCCGACGCCGAGAAAACCCATCCCCCAACCCACATCGGCCAGGAAGGCTACTGCTATCCAAATGAAAAACAAACCCCAGCCAACTTCATCTAACTTCAGGGCTAATTTTTTTTTTCGGGCAGCCTTGAAGTCCTGAGTATTGTTATTTGTCTCCAACATGACCTTCCTCCTTTTTGGTTTCTTTGGGTCTCTCATCAGTGCCGCGACACCCCTTCATCATATCCCGCATCATTTCAGCGCAAGAGAAGCCGCAGCAATCCCCCTTTTTCTCCGTGACCTTCTTCATCATCTCTGTACAAAGTGAGCCGATCCCTTGTTGACCGAACATCTTTTGCATCATCTCTGCCATGGGGGTGTCCTCTAAGCAGGTAGTGAAATCTTTTTGATTCTGAACTTTTTCCGCCATTTTATTACCTCCGTTTTGTTTTTGTCTTTGCAGATCTAAAGAGCAGGAAGTATGCCATACGGAGGATCTGGACCGATGATATTGAAAGCCATCTTCTAACTTGTTGAAAATATAAATTTTACACTGATGGCCGCTTAAAAAAAGAGAAAGAGGTGTATTAGGATTGATTACCGATGGCAATGAAATCGATCGTCAGACATTACCATTGGTAACAACTTCAATGGCCAAATCCTTCTATGAAAGGGTTAGAGTGGAGAAAGAAAGATAGTCCTTGGAAAGAAAGAGTGAGGAAGGAAAGACAGAAGGGGTCGTGGTTCAATAATGAATCATACCGATTTTTCCGGTTTGGGAAGGTTCCAACGTTTTCGTTTCTCCCACAGGTTCTTCCGGCTGATCCCTAGAATCTCAGCGATTTGTTCTTCGGAGTGATCCGTCTGCAGGGCCAGGATGGACTCCTTGGCATATTCCTCAACGGACACAAAATTTCCGGAACTCCATGAGGCGTCCTTTTTGGCGAGCAGTTTTGGTGGGAGCTGTTCCGGGCGTATGGGATTCCCTTCGTCGGTGAGGTGTAAGGCATATTCGATCACATTTTCCATCTCTCTCACATTTCCGGGCCAGGAGTAGTTCATGAATATCTTGAGGGTTTCAGATGAGACCCCCGTCAGGTTGCGGGAATGGGTGTCACAAAGACGCTGGAGAAGGTGAGTGGCTAGCGGAGGAATATCCTCCTTTCTTTTGCGAAGCGGGGGCAGAAAAATGGGGATCACATTTAAACGGAAAAAAAGGTCTTCCCGGAATACCCCTTCGCGGATCGCCTCTTCCAGATTCCGGTTTGTTGCCGAGATGATCCGGACATCAAATTTTCTGTCGGAGTTAAAGACAACGGCCCGTGTAATAAGCTCCTTCCCGGTACCGGATTCTCCAAAGATCAATACCGAGCTCATGGTGGAAGCCACCCTTTCAATAAGCCTAAAGATCGCTTTCATCTCCTTGGACTGGGTTACGATATTATTAAACCGGGCCTGACGTTCTATTTCCCGCCGCAGTGTGACGCACTCCTCGGAAAGCCGGATCTGTTCGGTCACGTTGCGAACAACCTCCACAGCCCCGATAATCTTCCCTTTCTTATCCTTGAAGGGGCCTGAAAAAACCTCCATCCATAGAATGTTGCCGTCCGGCAGTTGAATGTCCCGAAGGGCTTTTTTGGGTTTCCCGTCTTTGATGACCTCCAGGATAATACAATTTTCACAGGGCTCCTGCCGTCCACGATAAGCCTCATAGCACTTGGCACCGATGTTGGACCCGTATATCTGCTGGACGGCCTCGTTCTGGAATATGACTATCCGGTAAATTAGCCGATCATAAAAAAAGTGACAAATGAAAACAAAAAGATTATGCCATATTTAAATAAGTTAGTGACTCTTCCCTATTATTTATAGGCTATTAACTTCTCCTGACTCAAGAAGGGGAGGGTGTCCAATGTAATTGGACTAACCCCGTTGCCCGATTGAAGTAAAAATGTGAGACTCTGGTTTTAAAACAACCTATCATAAAGGCTCAACGCGGCAGGGGACATAGCGATGCAGCGGCGTGGCCGCCACCCGGTCACGATGGGTAATTTTTGTCAGCCGGTTCACATTGGCTCCGTATTTTTTCCCGTCATAGATCAACCCGAATCCATGCGGTAGAATCACCTGGCCTTTTCTTGTTCCGTCGGCAACCTCGATTTCAATGGTCTCTTTACCGGCCTCGGTGAGACGGTGAACGATCTGTCCATCCTTAAGTCCCCTGGCCTCGGCATCTCCCGGGTGCATGAGCAGCGTACAGGCCCTTCGTCCTTCATTCCAGCCAGGGTCCCTCATATCCTCCTTGTCTTTCGCCATACAATGTAAATCTATTTATTTTAGTAAAGGAAATCAATATGATTTTTTCACTCGAATTATTCATCAAAACTAATAATTGACATCCCGTTGAATTAATGGTTAAAAATATATAATAATTCAAGGAGGCTATTAAATGGCCGATATTCTGGCCTTTGTGCTGGCCGGGGGTAGGGTGGATGAACTTAGCGTTCTTACCTTTGACCGGCCTAAATCCGCTTTGCCTTTTGCCGGCAATTTCCGGGTGATCGATTTCGCCCTCAGCAATCTAATGCATGCCCGGATAAGGCGGGTGGGGATCTTGTCTCAATATCGGTCCACTTCTTTGATCAACCATATCGGCACCGGGGCCTCTTGGGATATGACCGGGCGCCGACGTCAGGTAACCCTGCTTCCCCCATCCACCGGACAAAAAAATTCCGACTGGTATAAAGGGACGGCCGATGCCGTGGCCCAAAATCTGGATTTTATTAATGAGAATAATCCGGACCTGGTCTTGATTCTTTCCGGAGACCATATCTATCGAATGGATTATCAGCGACTAATCCAGTTTCACGAGGACCATAAGGCCGATGTCACTGCCGGCTTTATCAAAGTTCCCCCCGAAGAGGCCCATCGCTTTGGTCTGGGGGTGATGGAAGAAAAAGAGGGGCGGCCGGGTGGACGATTGAGGTCCTATCAGGAGAAACCCGCAACGCCTCAATCCCAGTGGGCCTCTTTGACCATCTATCTTTTTAAGACCGAGGTCCTAATTGAAATTCTCAAACAAACCCAGGCCCGCAGCGAAGGAATTGAATTCGGCCGTGATATCTTTCCCTCGCTGGTTCGGCAATTCCGGGTTTTCGGATATATCTTTTCCGGATACTGGGGCTATACCCGTACCCTGGATGAATATTGGCAAACGCATATGGATCTGTTTGGGACGGACACCAAGATCAATCTGAAGCAATGGCAAATTCGTACCAATCTGGAACATGAACGGATTCGGGAACGTCAACCGGCGGTGATTGGACCTGACGCCGACTTGAACCAGGTTCTATTGACGCACGGCTGCCGGGTGGAGGGTACGGTCAAAAGGAGTATTCTGTTTCCCGGAGTTCAAATTGAACCAAGGGCGGTGGTAGAAGATTCCATCCTCTTTTTTGATACGGTTGTTGAATCCGGGGCCAAGGTAATAAAAACACTTACCGACATCGGGGTCAGAATCGGAGAGGACGCCCGGATCGGGGACCGGGGCAAGGTCATAGCCAATCGGGCCTCTCCCCAACTTCTATTTTCCGGGTTGACGGTAATAGGGCGGAAAACCTCTCTGCCTTCCCGGATAAGGGTAGGAGGCAATTGTATCCTTTATCCCTTTTTGGAAGAAAATTCTTTTGAATCAATGGAGATTCCTTCCGGAGCGACTGTGTCATGAGCAATACCCTGGTTATGTTATTAGCCGGAGGGGAAGGCAGCCGGTTGAATGTCCTGGTCGAGGCCCGGGCCAAACCCGCCGTGCCCTTTGGCGGGATCTATCGGATTATTGATTTCACTTTAAGCAACATTATGAATTCGGGACTGGAACGGGTAGGAGTTCTGACCCAGTACAAGCCCCTTTCATTGATGACTCATATCGGTTCGGGAAAAGCCTGGGATTTCGAAGGCCGAAACCGGGGCATTAAAATTCTTCCTCCCCATACCGGCGAAAAAGATTCGGACTGGTACAAAGGCACGGCCGATGCCTTGCGTCAAAACATGGAATATCTGAAGCGTTATGATCCGGAACAAATCCTGATTGTTTCCGGCGATCACATCTATTACATGGATTATGCCCCGATGATCGCCTTCCATAAGCAAAACCGGGCCGATTTAACCGTAGCCATGATGGAGGTTCCCAGAGACCAACTGGTTCATTTCGGGACTGCCCAGGTGAACGGGCAGGGTCGAATCAAAGATTGGGAAGAAAAACCCAACAAGCCCAAGGGGACTCTGGCTTCCCTGGGCATTTATGTTTTCCGGACGTCCTATTTACTGAAAGCGCTTCAGGAACCGAAGGCCATGGATTTTGGCCGGGACCTTATCCCCTCGGTTATCAAAAAGGATCGTGTTTTTGCCTATTCTTTTTCCGGGTACTGGCGGGATGTAGGGACCTTGTCTTTTTATTATCAGGCTCACTTGGATCTCTTGAAATCCGGATCAGGGCTGAATCCTGAGGCCTGGAGGGTGCAAACCAATTTGGAAGAAGAAGGATTGAAAGGGGACCGCCCGGCGGTTATCCTTCAAAAAAATGCGCGAGGTGGTTCGATCTTATCTTTCGGCCGATACCATCATTGAAGGCCGGGTAGAAGGATCGGTTCTTTCCCCCGGAGTCCGGGTGGGCAAAGGGGCCCAGGTGTTAAATTCCATCCTAATGCATGACTGTCAGGTAGAGGCCGAAGCCCATCTGGATCGAGTGATTGTTGATAAAAAGGTCCGCATAGGACAAAAGGCCTCCATCATCGGCCAGGCGGAACTGCCTAACCGGGAATTTCCCGGGCAGTTAAAAGAAGGTTTAACTTTGATCGGGAAAGGAGCGTCTATCCCTCCAAAGATCAAGATTCAGGGTAATACCATTATCTTCCCCTCAGTCGAAGAAGGGGATTTTTCCGGGTTGGTAATGGACGAAGGAGAAACGGTGAGGAAAAGATAGAATCATTTTGGATCAGATTGCGGATTTCGAAAAGAAGAAATATTTTTGTACTAAAGTGAAAAAACAGGGGGAATCATGAACAAGAAGGCAATCATATTCATAACCGTATTAATGAGTATTTTCTTGACCCGGCTGGCGGTTGCGGAAGAATGGGATCTGAAGACCTGCCTGGACATCGGGCTAAAGCAAAATCCAACGATTCGTGCCGCCTTGAAAGGGATTGACGCGGCGGAGGCTCGGGTAAAGCAGAGCCAGTCGACTTATTATCCCTATTTGTTTGTTGAAACCGATTACAACCGTTTTGACAACCAGAGTTCCCTGAACAGTATCTCTTCATTGAATCAGGGCCCTAACGAGCTCACCACCTATTTTTTTGGTGTGTCTCAGAATATTTACGATTTTGGGCGCCGGGAGTACAAGGTACAGACTTCGAAGGAGGATTTAAAGACCTTTCAATGGAGCTTGAGGGATGTCCGGCTTACGGTGATTGATAATATTCGTCAAGCCTATTACGGGGTTTTACTGAGCCAACGGGCGTTAAAAGTCAGCCAGGAAGATTTAAAACGAACCCGGGACCATTTTCTACAAGCCCAGGGTTTTTACCAGGTTGGGTTGAAGGCCAAGATAGATGTAACCCAGGCTGAGGTGACGGTCATCACCGCCCAAAAGGCCTTGCTTCAGGCGGAGAGCAATGTGCAGTTGGCCTGGGTTACCCTGGCGGCTGCCATGGGTTTGGATCAACCTAAGGGCCACACCCTAAAGGACGACTTGGAAGGTGGTCGGGTGGACTGGAAACTGGAAGATCTTCAGAAGGAGGCCCTGGAGAAGGATCCGCTATTAAACCGGTTCAGGGTTATTGTCAAATTTTGGGAGGCTCAGGAACAAGAGGCCAAGAGTGAGTTTTTGCCTACTCTGACCGGCACGGCCAAATACGGATGGAACAACGGCACCAATTATTCCAATGACCAAACCTGGAATGTGGGATTGCAATTGAACCTCCCGATATTTTCCGGGTTTCTGAGAAGGTCCAAGTTGGCTGAAATTCGGGCCTCTCTGAGCCAGTCCAAGGCCAACGAAGAGATTCAGAGACTGCAAGTCCTCAGTAATCTTCAAAACCAGTTTCTCAATCTAGGGTTGGCGGAAAAACAGATCGATGTAGCCAAGGAGTCCCTGCGGAGTGCCAGTGAGAATTTGGATCTGGCCGAGGGACGTTATAAGGCCGGCGTGGGGAATATGTTAGATGTTACCGATGCCCGAAGCTCTTTTCTTCAAGCCGAGACCGATTACAACCAGGCCTTTTATAACAATATCACCGCCCGCTATAAGGTTGATAGGGCCGTCGGGAGAGAATAAGTGCCCTGGGATTTTTTTCGAAGGATTATTTCATAAATAGGGTTTGAGGATTCGAAGATTGTATAGAAAAGCGGGCCATAGGAAATGCAATATTACAACATTACAACTTGGGGTCCGGAGCCTATCGCCCTCCTTAAATCTCTTCTTTTACGGCCGCTTTTTAAATTTCAATGAACTATTAAGCCGCCCGAAAAGTCATTTTTAATTCATAGACCCCTTGTTCATTTTGCCGTTTTATATCAAATCCCATCTTCTCGAATAATCGGAGCATCGGTCTGTTTTCCACCAGGACCTCGGCGGTGAACCCCAGCAAGCCGTCCCGTTTGGCCAGATAGGTTAGATAAGTCAGCAATTCCATCCCGATTCCCTGTCCCTGATAATCATCACGGGTAGCCTGGGCGACTTCAGCGGTGTGATTTTTAGGGTTTATGAAATACTGCCCTATTCCGACGACTTTCTCCATCTCTCCTTCTTTGACACAGGCCAGGATGAGCATTTCCTGGGTGTGATCGATAATCACAAATTCCTGAAGCCTTTCGTGGGGCATGTCCTGGCGAAAAGAAATAAATCGACGATAAAGGCTTTGGTCGGAGAGGGAATAAAAAAAATCTTTTAACAGGGGCTCATCGCTGATTCTTACGGGGCGGAGAAAAAGCTGCAGTCCATTGGGGGTGGTCCGATAGATCTCCAGATGTTCGGGATATTCTCCTCTGACACCGGGGATAAAGGCTTGGTCCCGATAGATCAGATTGGCCTCTTTGGCCTTTTCGATCAACCAGGGGCGAAAATCAGGATGGGCAATGGAGATCAAGGCCATGGCCCGTTCCCGGATGTTTTTCCCCAGAAGGTAGGCGATACCATATTCCGTTACCACATAATGAATGTCTCCGCGGATAAGGGTAACCCCGGCGCCTTCCCGCAGAAAAGGAACGATACGGGACACCTTCCCCCATTCGGCCGTTGATTGAATAGCCAGGATACTTTTTCCACCCGGGGCGAGAACGGCTCCGCGCATGAAATCCGCCTGCCCGCCGATACCGCTGTAGAAAGTCTTACCCAGGGACTCGGCGGTGACCTGCCCGGTCAGATCGATCTCCAGGGCGCTGTTGATGGCGGTCATGTTATTTTGCTGGGCAATGATCAGAGGGTTATTGGTATAGTCAATATTACGGAATTCAATGCTGGGGTTGTCATGGATGAACTCATACGTTTTCTGATGCCCCATACAGAAGGTGGCCACGGTTTTCCCCCGGTTTCGGCTTTTTCGGCTGTTGTCGATCACCCCCTTTTTTATTAATTCTATGACCCCATCGGTCAACAATTCGGTGTGAACGCCCAGATGTTTTTTCTCTTTAAAACTGTCCAAAATGGCATTGGGCAGGCTTCCGTAGCCCACCTGAATGGTATCGCCGTCCTGGACCAGGCGGGCTATGTATTTCCCGATCTGACGGGCCGTTTCATCAGGGGCAACCGCTTCATATTCCAGCAGGGGTTCATCCCGGCAAATGATGAAATCGATATCTTCAATATGGACAAAGCCGTCTCCGTGAACCCGAGGCATGTGGGTGTTGACCTGGGCGATAACCGATGAAGCATTTTCCACAGCAGCCTTGACAATATCCACGCTGACTCCGACGCTCATGAAGCCATGACTATCCGGCGGTGAAGTCTGGATCATGGCCACATTGATGGGGACCAGACCCCGGCGAAACATTTCGGGAACATTGGATAGAAAGATAGGCGTATAATCCGCCAGACCCCGATTTACCGCCTCCCGGGAATTATTTCCGACAAAGAAGGAGTTATGTCGAAAATTGTTTTTGAATTTTTCTTCGGTATAGGGAGCAACCCCCAGGGTCCAGACATGGAGAACTTCCGCATCATAGAAAGCCTTGGGGTTTGATTCCACAAAGCGGATCAGGGCCTGGACCAGATACTGGGGTTCCCCGCAGGCGGTACTGATAAAGATGCGGTCGCCCCGATGGATATGACCGAAGATTTCTTCCTCGGAGACGAATTTCTTCGGATATTTTTTTTCCATTTCCTCCATTGCGCCCTTTTCCGCTCTCGATGGCCATGGATAGTTCCTTATTGAGATCCTTGCAGGGAACGAGGTTCAATCGAACCCCGCAAGGGATTTATTAAATCTTTAACCTTTAAAAATTGACGGCTTCATAAAAAGTCGTCACCCCGGCGAAAGCCGGGGTCCAGGAAACTTTGACTACTTAAAACACTGGATTCCGGCTTTCGCCGGAATGACATACTGTTGGTTTTTACGACTTTTTACCAGTTCATCAAAAGTTCTCTTTTCTCGTTTGAAGGGCCGATTCGGATAATTATTTCCTTAGGTTTTCAATAACCGAAGCCACGCCAAGCCCACCACCGCAGCAGGAAGAGAAGAAAGCATATTTCCCCCCCCGCCGGGCCATTTCCTTCATGGCGAACATGCAGATTCTTGCTCCGGAGGCCCCGTTGGGATGACCGAAGGCGATCGCTCCGCCCAGCGGGTTCCATTTGTTCATGTCCACTTTGGAACCGGTCTGCTTTTCCAGCTCCTTAATGACAGCCAGGTTCTGAACAGCAAAGGCCTCGTTGCATTCCAAAATATCGATGTCGGACAGTTTTAAGCCGGCCCGTTTCAGGGCCTTGGGTACGGCATAGGCCGGGGCAATACCCATGATCCTGGGATCGACACCGGCTTCGGCCCCTGCCAGCCATTTGGCATAAGGCTGATAACCGTATTCCTTGGCTTTTTCAGCGCTCATCATGAGCACGAAACCCGAACCGTCGTTCTGTCCGGAGGAATTGCCGGCGGTTACCGTCCCCCCTTCTTTGAAGGCCGGGGGCAGCTTGGCCATGACATCCAGCCTGGATTCCGGGCGGACATGTTCATCGACCTTAAAGACCACTTCGGGGGTCTTTCTGGTGGCCGGGAAAACTACCGGAACGATCTCATCAACAAATTTTCCCGCTTCCATGGCCGCTTTGGCCCTCATTTGGCTGTTATAGGCAAATTCATCGGAGGCCTCACGGGGTATGTTGTACATGCCCTGCAGATTTTCGGCCGTAATGCCCATGCCTATGTTTTCATCCGTGACCGGCGAAAGTTGCAGTCGGAGAGGGGAGGGCGGAATCAGTTTGTAGGGGGGATTGGACATCGAGAACTTGACCGGCAACTGGCTGTAGGATTCCATACCGCCGGCAATTATCACATCCGCTTGATTGGCCAAAATTTTCCAGGCGGCATGATTGATCGAATCAATGGCCGAACCACATTGCATTTCAATATAGGAGGCCGGTGTTTCATAACCAAGACCCGCATCAAGGGTGGCCCAGCGGGCCGGGTTCATGGCCCTCGAACAATGGGCGGCACTGCCCAGAAAGACCGAGTCCACAACAACTCCCTTCTCCTTGATCTTGGCATTTTCCACAAGACCTCTGATTCCGATACCGGCCAGTTTTGAGGCCGGAATGTCTCTTAATGTTCCTCCCAAGCGACCAAAAGCCGTACGGGCGCCTTCAACAAATACCACTTCTCTTTGAGCCATATTCTTTTCTCCTTTATAATAAATTGTGCCTGCCAGAATAATCGGCATTGCCTTTTTAATACTATCAATCGAATCAGGCAAAAATCAAGCAAAATCACATTAATGTTTATTGACAAATATCCCCTTTTCCAATATTAAAAAAAAATCGTCTCAATTTATACCGCCCATAAAGAAGGGAGAGGTCGTCATGAAACAAAAAATGATCGTCGTTATTTCCATAGGAATCCTGCTCTGTCTACCTGATTTTTTGTCGGCCAAGGAGACTGTTAAAATCGGACTGATCACCCCCCTGACCGGGGATGTGAAAACTTTCGGCGAATCGGCCAAGAACGCCTTTACCATAGCCCTTGAGGACTACGCCAAAACCGGTAAGTACCAGATTGTTCCGGTTATCGCCGACGACAGGAATGATCCCACAGAAGGGGCGAATGGGGCCTTAAAGCTGACCACCCAGGACAAGGTGGTAGCCATTGTCGGACCTTTGACCTCCAAAGTCGCCATCCCGGTCAGCGAGATCGCCGATAGAAACAAGGTTCCCATGGTCACCGGAACTGCTACCAACCCGAAGGTGACGATTTACGACGGAAAAAGAAAGTCCTATGTTTTTCGGGCTTGTTTCATCGACCCCTTTCAAGGCAGTGTGGCCGCCAATTTCGCCCTCAGTACCTTGAAAGAAAAAACTGCGGCGGTGCTCTATGACCTCAGCAACGATTATTCCAAAGGTCTGGCCGAGGTTTTTAAGACCACCTTTGAAAAGGGCAAAGGCACCATTACGGCTTACGAATCTTACCAAAAGGACGATGTTGATTTTTCAGCCCTGATCACCAAGGTGGGAGTCAAGAAACCAGACCTTATTTTCATCCCTGATTATTATAACAAGGTGGCCCTCATTGCCCGCCAGGTCAGAGAAAAAGGGCTGAAAGGCATCATGATAGGCGGGGATGGCTGGGATTCCCCGGAACTGGTGAAGATCGGCGGAAAGGCCGTGATCGGAGGTTATTTCACCAACCATTATTCTCCAGAAAGAAAAGATAAAGTCGCCGAGGCCTTTATCAATAAATACAAACAAAAACACGGGCAGGTTCCGGATGCCCTGGGAGCCTTGTCCTACGATGCTACGGTGATTGTTCTGCAGGCTTTGGATAAGGCCAAAAAACCCACATCCGAAGAGATCCTCAAATCTCTGGCCGCCTTGAAAAATTTCATGGGGGTGACCGGTAAGATCAACTTTGACAAGAATGGGGATGCGGTTAAATCGGCAGTGGTGCTTAAGGTGGAAAAGGATGGTTTTAAATATATTTCAACGGTAAATCCTTAGTAGTTCGGAGTGATGAGTTCGGAGTTCGGAGTAAAAGACTGGTTTACCCGAACTCCGAACTCAAACTTTACCCTAAACAAATAAGCATAGGCAGGGAGGAACCTGGAACTCTAAGCTACTCCTTCAGCAGTCCATCAACGGCCTTCAGCTCGGGCGGTATATGCCCTGATCGCCCTGGGCTACACTATGGTCTACGGGTATTGCGTCTGATCAATTT
The DNA here is from genome assembly GCA_963790475.1 of uncultured delta proteobacterium. Classification (GTDB taxonomy): domain Bacteria; phylum Desulfobacterota; class RBG-13-43-22; order RBG-13-43-22; family RBG-13-43-22; genus RBG-13-43-22. The sequence goes on from CAWBOS010000010.1 coordinate 910,138, forward strand.
CGCCCATGGGGATATCTTTATGTTCGGGGCTTTCACGGCCTATTATTTATTGACTGACGGGCGGCTGCCTTTATATCTGGTCGTCATCATCACCATGTCCGTGACCGGCGCCCTCGGTGTTTTGGTTGAAAAAATCGCTTATAGGCCCTTGCGCAATGCCCCCAAAATCTCACTGCTGATTACCGCCGTAGGCGTATCCCTGTTTCTCGAATACTTCCTGGGCCTGGACAGTCTCTTTACCTCCAATTATATCGCCTTTCCGCGCCCTTTCGAGGTCATCGTCTACGAATTTCCGCTGTTCACCATCACCAATATCAGATCATGATATTTGCCTTGACCGGTATTTCTCTCTTCTTGCTCTACCTTTTGATTTACAAAACCAAATACGGTAAAGCGATGCGGGCGGTATCCCATGACCAGGAAACCGCCTCCTTGATGGGCATTTCAGTGGACGGGATCATTTCCTTCACCTTCATGCTGGGTACCGCTCTGGCCGGGATCGGTGGTATCCTCTACGGCTTTGCTTATCCGCAGATCAACGTCTTCATGGGTATCATGCCGGGCATCAAGTCGTTCATTGCCGCTGTAGTGGGAGGTATCGGCCTCATACACGGGGCCGTGATCGGCGGGATACTGATCGGTATTTCGGAGGTCTATGTCTCGGCCTTTCTCTCCTCAACCCTGCGCGACGGGGTGATATTCATTATCCTCCTCCTCGTCCTTCTGCTGAGGCCGAACGGTCTTTTCGGAAAAAAGGTGGAAAAGGTATGACCTTCCTTCGGGGAGCGGCCAGGTTCCTGATTTGTACGGCCATCCTCTATCTTTTGCTCAAAGGATTCTTTCTCTCCGGTTGGGTGACCGACTATATTCAGCAGATTATCCTTCTGACTTTTATTGTAATCTTGAATGCCCTGGGACTGAATGTCATTTACGGGTATACCGGTCAATTTTCTCTGGGACAGGCCGCTTTTTACGGCCTGGGGGCCTATACCTCCGCCTACCTTTGTTCCGTTTTTCATATAGAACATTGGATCCCTTTTATTCCGGTGCTTTTACTGAGTGGATTATTGGCCGGTCTCGTCGGTTACCTGATCGGACTTCCCATACTCCGTCTTAGGGACGATTTTCTGGCCATCGCTACCCTCAGCTTCGGTATCCTGGTCCGGGTCCTGCTGGATAATTCCGATCGCTTTATCGAAGTCCTGGGCGGTTCGCGGGGATTTGTCGGTCTGCCCAGGATAACCAACCTCGAATTGGCCCTTTTTATCAGCGCCTTTTTGATCCTGGTCACCCGAAACCTCATCTTTTCCAAATACGGCCTGTTCTGGCAATGTATCAAGGACGATGAACTGGCCTCGCAGGTCTTCGGCATCGATACGACCAGGATGAAGCTCCTGGCCTTCAGTTACGGATGTTTCCTGTCCGGTGTCGCCGGTTCCCTTTACGCCCAACTCTACACCTTTCTTCATCCTTCGAATTTTGATTTCCTCAAATCAATTGATTTTCTGATCATTGTCATCATCGGGGGCATGGGGAGCATCACCGGTACCCTCTTTGCCGGTCTGCTCTGGGTAGGCTTTATCGAAGGACTGCGCATCCTCCTGCCCGACCGGATGCTGGAACTGCGTTGGGTCATCATTCCCGTGTTTCTCATTTTATTGATGATGTGGAGACCCGGCGGGCTTATTGCCCGGAAAGAATCCTCCCTTTTGGGAATCGCCGACGTACCATGAAAGCACTGGACCTAATCCTTTTAAAGAAGACCTTCGGCGGTGTCGACGCCGTTGATGCCCTCTCTTTTTCGGTCGATGAGTTTGAAACCGTCGGTATCATCGGACCCAACGGGGCGGGAAAGACTACCGTGTTCAACCTGATCAGCGGCCTCTATCACCCGGATTCAGGTCGTATTGTTTATTTCGGTCGAGATGTCATTGGTCTGGCCCCCTTTCGTCTGGCCGGCCTCGGCCTGTCCCGAACCTTTCAAAACCTCCGTTTGTTCAAGACCCTGACGGTAGCCGAAAACATCAAGGCGCCGATCTTACGACGGGAAGGATACGGTCCCTGGAAGGCCGTTTTCCGGACGCGGGATTTTATGCGGCTGGAAAGGGCCGCGGAAAAGAAGATCGAAGAACTGCTGGCTTTTTTCCAGATGACCGGCAAAGAATCCCTTTCTGCTGACAGCCTTCCCTACGGCGAACAGCGAAAACTGGAATTAGCCCGGGCCCTGGCCGGGGAGCCGAGGCTGCTGTTGATCGATGAACCGGGGGCCGGTATGAACCCCAAAGAAATCCAGGACCTGGTGGGGATTATTCGCCGGATAAAAACCCATTTCCGTTTGACTATCCTGCTCATTGAACATCAGATGGGGCTGGTCATGAACGTCTCAGACCGGGTTGTGGTCATGGATTACGGCTGTAAAATCGCCGAAGGATTGCCGGCGGAAATCAAAAATAATAGAAAGGTCATCGAGGCCTATCTTGGGGAACCTAACCTATGCTGATGAAGATCTCCGATCTCCGGGTGACCTATGGAGTCATTAAGGCCATTGACGAAGTAAATGTTGAAGTGCAGCCGAGGGAGATAGTTTCGATCATCGGGGCCAATGGGGCAGGGAAAACCACCCTTCTGAAAACCATTGCCGGTCTTTTGCGGCCGGCAAAGGGCCAGATAGAATATCAGGGAGAAAATATCACCAAACAACGCCCGGACCGGATCGTCAGACTCGGTATCGGCCTGGTGCCGGAAGGCAGACGAGTCTTTCCGGATTTAACCGTAAAAGAAAACCTGGAGTTGGGCGCCTATGCCGTTTCCGGCAGATCGCTCCGCAAGGAATTACTTGAACTATCCCTGGCCACCTTCCCCCGATTACAAGAGCGGCTCAGACAGCCGGCCGGAACCCTGTCCGGAGGTGAACAACAGATGCTGGCTGTGGGTCGTGCCCTTATGGGCAATCCCGATCTGCTCCTCCTCGACGAACCGTCCATGGGACTTTCCCCCCTGGTAACCAGAGAAATATTCACCCTGATTAAAAAGATCAATGAGGAAAAAAGTATTTCTATGATTCTCGTGGAGCAAAACGCCCATCTGGCCCTTGATTATTCCCATCGGGCCTATGTACTGGAGTCCGGCCGGGTGGTTATGGAAGGGGAATCGGCGATGATCAAACGGAATCCGGCTGTCATCGATGCCTATCTCGGTTTCGAATCGGTAGAATAGGACTTAACGGAAGGTTTACTTCCATTTGTCCTGGGAGCAAGGAGCCAAGGACGGTTGTCCTTCAGACGGAAGGAAGGGCTCAGATCCCCGGCAGTAAGGCACTCCAAGGGATGTCAGGATGTTTCTGGCGAAAAGATTTTGGAATACGCTTGGCGGCTTCACCAAGAACTTCAAGACTTCTGATCACTGCATTGACGGTCTTTTTATCCTGTGAAAAAATTTCATAGGACATGCCTCCTGTGAATTCCTCGATGTCAGCAATGGAAGTTATGATATCGTTAAGGTAATCGGTGAGATCAAGCGCCTTAGACATACTCTACCTCGGCCAGGATACGTTTGCCAATGGCTGGTTTGAGAGCTGAGGCCATAACCAGATCAACTTTGGCGCTCAGTTTGTCTTTAAGGTACTCACGCAGATCTAAAAAGTCGAAGAGGTCGATATCACGGCTGAAGGTTACAAGTATGTCGATGTCACTCTTTTTTCTTTGCCGCTCTCTGACGCAGGAACCGAAAAGTCCAAGTTGCCGGACCCCGTAGCGGGATTCCATCTCCGGTTTGCTGCTTTTGATGATATTTATAATCTCACTTTTTCCCATAATCATCCGCGACCGCTATGGTTTATAAGCTAATCATTTGACTTGCCTATGTAATATAGGATAATCCGGGTTTCCTGTCAATGTGATTTGACAACGACGATTTCACAACCTCGCCAGCTCTTCCTCGTAACTTTTTACCCAGCCATCGGCACCGATATCGCGCATCAGTTCGATGGCTTTTCCCAGCTTTTCTTTGGCCTGGGCCAGGTCGCCCTTCTTCTTGAAGAATTCGGCGTAGAAGGCGTAGTCAAGGCCTAAATGCCATCTCATCTTATTTTTCGCATCAGCGGAGATCGCTTTTATTATCCAGTCTTCACTTTTTGAAAAATAAGAGGGGTTGGCATTCATCAGAATTTCGGCCATATATCGATTCAGAGTCCCCTCCTGAATCTTTATTTTATTTTGAATAATGGAGAAAGACAATGATGCCAGATCAAAAAAGTGTTCACCCGCGAACACCTTTGCCCTTAACATTGCTACCTTATTCAGGATCAACCAGCTTGGCATCACCTTTTTGTTTTCGAGTGCTGCGATAGAGTTCGCATAATAAGAGATGGCCTCTGGATAATTCCCTAATTGAAAGGAAACTTCACCCAGAAAGTAATTTCCTGCAACCAGCCACCAAAATTGATTTATATTCCGATTTACCTCGTTTCCCTTGAGAAGATTTGTCATCGCAGGCTCCCAACGCCCTTTCCCAAAACAGGAAATCCCATAGCCGGAATAAGCAAAGATCTTTAGTCTATGGTTCCCAAGATTGTAAACAACCTGGAAACCATTCTCCCGGAGTCGTGGCTCTGGGCCAATTCAATGATCGGTTCAATGGCCTTTTCTGCCTCATGGAAGTAATTCATCTCCAGGAAACGGAGTCCTAGATTAGTCCTGGCGTCTATGACTCTTTTTTGAATATCTTCGGTTTGAGGTAATTTATCAAGGCAGGAGATTGTTCTTTCGGTATATAAAATCGCTTCGTTAATCGAACTACTTTTGGTTGCTTTATGGGCAGCCATTCTTGAATGCTCGGCAGATAATAGCTTTAGTAATCAATAGAGGATCGTAGGCAAAGGAAACGGCTGCATGCCCGGATGGATCTTTTGAGTATTGAATCCTGGCCATAAATTGTCTCAAGATTCTAAGGGGAAGAGTTAAAAGAACATAACTACTGACGATTGAACAGCATAACCGACTAATTTGTCAATAAAATTATTGACAGCAAATGTTTTTAATATTATACTTTAAGACTTATGGAAATTAAACTTAACTTCGAAAAAGGAAACGGCCTTCTTCCGGCCATTGCCCAGGACTGGATGACCGGACAGGTACTGATGATGGCCTTTATGAACCGGGAGGCCTGGGAAAAGACCTTGTCCACAGGGAAGGTCCACTACTGGAGCCGTTCCCGAAATGAACTGTGGTTTAAAGGCGGCACTTCCGGGCATGTTCAGGAAGTCAAGGAAATCCTCATTGACTGTGATGGGGATACTATCCTGTTGAAAGTGGATCAAATAGGCGGGGGGAGCCTGTCATACAGGCTATAAGAGTTGTTTTTTTCAGAAAATTAAAGAAGACGGGACCGTGGAAGTTTGCGGCGAAAAAGCTTTCGATCCCGAGGAGGTCTATAAAAAGTGAACCTTCTAAAACTGGGCATCCCCAAGGGGAGCCTTCAGGAAGCAACCATCAATCTGTTTACAAAATCAGGCTGGAAGATCAATCTCAACGGCCGGAATTATTTTCCGGAAATCGATGACCCGGAAATCCAATGCTCCATTTGCCGGGCACAGGAGATGTCCCGCTATGTGGAAAACGGGACCATTGATGTAGGTCTGACCGGGAAAGATTGGACCCTGGAAAACAATTCCAAGGTCAAAGTAGTGGCCGATCTTTTGTATTCCAAGGTCAGCCATCGTCCGGCCCGCTGGGTCCTGGCCGTGGCCAATGACTCAAAGTATAAAAAAATCGAGGACCTGAGCGGGAAAAAAATCGCCACCGAGTTAGTTAATTTTACCCGTCGGTATTTTACCGAAAAAGGCATTCCCGTGCAGGTTGAGTTCTCCTGGGGGGCCACAGAGGGTAAAATAATTTCCGGTCTGGCTGATGCCATTGTAGAGGTGACTGAGACCGGCAGCACCATCCGGGCCCATGGTTTGAAAATTATCCACGAATTGATGCAATCCAATACCCAGATCATCGCCAGCCGGGACTCCTGGAAGGACCCCTGGAAAAAAGAAAAAATCAAACAGATTGTTTTGTTATTGCAGGGTGCCTTAAGGGCCGAAAAGATGGTTGGCCTTAAAATGAATGTCCCGGCCAACAAACTCAAGGACGTGGTGGCCATCCTTCCCAGTCTGAATGCCCCGACTATCGCTAATCTTTATAACAGCGACTGGTTGTCGGTGGAGACCGTGGTCGAGGAATCTCAGGTCAGGGAATTGATTCCTCAATTGATTCACCGGGGTGCTGAAGGGATCATTGAATATCCGCTGAATAAATTGATTTGAAACGTTAAAAACGTTCGTCGTTTCCCGCCAGGGTCTGGATTCGGCGTTCGTCGAAATAAGAAAATCCGATAGATTCATCAAGAATAGTTGAGAGGGAAAATCCTTATGATAACGGCCACTGACTTTGGGTTAAACAAGGGCGATACTCATGGGGTTAACGCTGAAGACCAAATCCCGCCTTTGGCGAGAAAATCCGAACGGAAAATCGGATGGATCGTTTTCTTTTTGCTGTTGGCCTTCTTTACGGCCTGTTCCACTTCCCAGCAACGGAAGGATGATGCCGTAACCCGTATGCGCTTAGGAAATTCAATGCTCCGGGAAGGGCGTCCCACCCAGGCCCTGGCCGAATTGGTCAAAGCTAATGACCTGGACCCGAATAATCCGGTTATACGCAATGTCTTGGGCATAGCCTATTTGGAAAAAGGCATGGTCCGGCAGGCCATTAACCAATTCGAGAAGGCCCTTTACCTGGATCCCGGCTATGTAGAGGTCCATAATAATCTGGGAACGGCCCTGCTCCGGGACCAAAGGGTGAAGGAGGCCATTGCCGAATTTAACAAGGCCCTGGAAGATCCTATGTATACTACCCCGCATTTTGCTCAATATAATTTGGGACAAGCCTATTTTGCTTTGAAGGATTTTGAGCAGGCCCGGGAACACTATCAGGAGGCTGTTAAACTTTCCCCGAACTACAGTCTGGCCTATCATGGTCTGGGCCTGGCCTGGAAAGCTTTGGGCAATATGAAGGAGGCCAGCGAAGCCCTGAAAAAAGCTATCGAGTACGCCCCGAAATTCGCCCAAGCCCATTATGATCTGGGAGAAGTCCTGGTCGAATTAAAACAAACTTCCCTGGCCGTTTTGGCCTTTCGGGAGGTGGTCAACCTGGTTCCTGAAAGTGAGTTAGGGGAAAAGGCCCAACAAAGGTTAAAAGAATTGAAATGAGAGTCAACGGATTCGAATGCGCCTCGGTCTCCAAACGGGCCCGGGAAATAACCCCTTTTATTGCCATGGATGTCCTGGAAACGGCCCAGCTTATGGAGCGGTCGGGGGATTCGATCATTCATCTTGAAGTAGGAGAACCGGATTTCGATACCCCGGAGTGCATTAAGGAGGCCGCGATCCGGGCCTTGAAAGAAGGAAAAACCCACTATACCGACAGCCGGGGAATCATTGAACTCAGGGAGGCAATATCCGCCCACTATTTCCGGCAGTACCGGGTCAGTGTCTCTCCGGATCAAATTATCATTACTTCCGGAACCTCGCCGGCCATGTTCATGGTCTTTTCGGCCCTCTTGGAACCCGGCCAGGAAATTATTATTTCCGATCCCCATTATGCCTGTTACCCTAATTTCATCCAATTCGCTCAGGGAAAACCGGTCAAGGTTCAAGTCCGGGAAGAAGATGGTTTTCAATACTATCCGGAGGAAATCAAAAAACGTATAGGATCTAACACCAAAGGGATTTTCATCAATTCCCCATCCAATCCCACCGGAACGCTTCTGTCGGAGGATCGGATGAAGGGGTTGGCCCGATATGAACCTTATATTATTTCGGATGAGGAAGGAATGAAACGTCTTCAGGTTTATTTGAACCGGGAAGACTACAAATCGATCTCATGATCATACGTTCAGCGGAGTTTGTAAAAAGCGGATTGAAACCCGGTCATTATCCTAAAACCACCCTCCCGGAAATCGCTTTTGCCGGTCGTTCCAATGTGGGCAAATCCTCCCTGATCAATACCTTATTGAGGAGGAAGGCCCTGGTGCGGACCAGCCGCACACCCGGTCAAACTCGTACCTTGAATTTTTTTTCGATCAATGATACTTTTATGCTGGTTGACCTGCCGGGGTATGGTTTTTCCCGGGCGTCCAAGGAGGTGATTGAGAACTATCAGGAGTCCATTAAAACCTATCTAAAGACAAGAAGTAATTTGGCTTTGGTGGTCTTGTTGCTGGATATTCGCCGTGTCCCCAGCCAAGAGGATAAGGCCTTTTTTCAATTGATCGGGACTTGCGGTTTGGAATACTTGATTGTCCTGACCAAATCAGACACCCTGGGTCGGGGTTCATGGAAAAAGGCCCGGAAGGACATCATTGATGGCTTGGAAGATCCGCAGGGCGAAGCTATCTTTTTTTCAGCCAAAACCGGCCAGGGCCGCGAAGAGATTTGGGCCGAAATTGAAGGCCGACTCAACCGATAACCCATTTATTCTTAAGTAGAACCATTTGAAGGGAGTTTTTATGAAATCACAAAAGAAACCGGTTATGGCCATTGGCTTAGGCTTTTTAATTTTTTTCCTCTTTTCCGCCTTTGCCATGGCCGCCCCCCCGGACAACTTTACCTGTAAAATGACTTTTATGGGCATGTCTTTGCCCATGGCCAAAATGGGGAATAAGTCCCGTGTGGAAAATGTAATGTTTGGCGGTCTGGTGACCATAAGTTACATGGACCAAAAGAAGAGCGTCACCATGAATACCAAAAACAAGACCTATTTCGAACAGGCAACTCAAGAGAGGGTTCCTTCGATTTATAACCCCAATGTGGTCATTGATAAGAAGAAGATCGGGTCGGATACCATAGACGGGCATCCCTGTGTCAAGTACAATGCGGTTTTTTATAACAAAGACAACCCGCAGGATAAATTCACCTCCGTTCTTTGGGAGGCCCAGGATTTGGGAGGATTGCCCATTAAAAACGAAGTGGTCATTCCTGAAAACAAAAGAAGGGAAGGGGGCCCGGATAAAGTTACTTCCGAAATGAAAGAGATCAAAATCGGTGCCGCCACGGCCGCCATGTTTGAAGTCCCCAAGGATTACAAGAAAGTCAGCAGCATGAGCGAAGTCATGGGCGGGGATATGCGGGAAATGATGAAAAAGATGCAAAAAAAGTAAAACAGGAAGACGTTCGTTAATCGATTTTCATCAGTCTTATTGGAGTGAAGAGGTTTTATGATTCGTCCTCTGACCGTATTCTTTTTTTTATTGACCATGATGATTTCTTTGTTGCTTATTTCCTCCTGCGGTACGGGAAAAACCTATCATAAGGGTCCCGTGAAGGACTACCCTGATTCTTTGGTGGAAAAGTCAAATACCTGGCGGGGCGGGGCTATCGGGGCCCCTTTAGGAAGCCCCATAGAAGGAAAGATAAAAGAAATTTCCAACCAGGCCTCGCGCGAAGCGGCCCGGGAAGGAAGACCGGTGGCTTATCTAAGCCTTGATGGATTTCAACGAGTGGAGACTTATCCGGTAGGTAAAGGCGGATCGACCAAATGCCGTTTAGTCCGAGAGCAAATATTTCAGGAGGGCAAGTTGATTCGGGATGAAATAAAGGAATTTTGTCAATAATTCAAAAAAGTGACCAGTGACAGGTGACAAGAAAAAACCCTTTAAGCTCCCAATGGTACTTCCTGTCACTTGTCACTTTCCACTTGTCACATACTTAAAGAGATTCCAGCAATAATTCAGTCAGATCCTTAACGACAATCTGATCTTCTTTTCCGGTCCCTTTGCGGCTGTCTTCAAAAAGGCTGATGCAATAAGGGCAGGCCGTGGCAAAAACTTCGGCCCCGCGGTCGGCAGCTTCCACCATCTTCTTGTCTGAAAACCGTTGTTCCGGATGGGTTTCCATCCAGATCCGTCCCCCGCCTCCGCCGCAGCAAAGACTGAAGGCTTTATTCTGGGCAAATTCCATCAACTCCAGATCGGGTATGGCCCGTAGTAGGTCCCGGGGGTCTTCAAAAAGATCATTATGCCGGCCGAGGTAGCAGGGGTCATGATAGATAACTTTCTTAGCCATGGATTTTTTAGGGGTCAACTTCTCCTCACGAATCAATTTGGTTAAAAACTGAGCGTAATGCTGTACTTCAAAATCTCCACCTAATTCTTTGTATTCTTTTGTAAAAGTAGTATAACAATGAGGAGACGTGGTGATGATCTTCTTGACCCCCTTTCCCTTATAAAGGGCGATATTTTGTTCGGCAATTTTCGAAAATAAGCCTTCATCGCCTATTTTACGGACTGATTCCCCGCAACAGGCCTCTTCATTGCCGATAATACCAAAACTGACCCCGGCCGCTTTTAGTAATTGAACAATAGACTTGGCGATCTTCTGACTCCGTTGCTCAAAAGCCGAAGTGCAGCAGATGAAGAGAAAATATTCGGTATCAGGTCCGAAAATGGGTACATCCAGACCTTCGGTCCAATTGATTCTTTTGGTCTTATCTTCGGTCCAGGGATTACCCTGACTGTGAACGCTGCCCAGAATCGGACGAAGACCCTGAGGGATGGCCCCGGTCTCGGCAATCATGCTGCGCATGGAGCGAATGACATCAACAATTTTTACCTGACGGGGACAATTACGGACACAGAGGTTGCACGTGGTACAGGCAAACAGAATATCGTCGGATTCATATCCTTCCATGCCTAATTGACCCATCCGGATGAGTTTCCGGACGTCAAAAGGGGATCCCTCCACCACACGCCCCCAGGGACAAAGGCCGGCACAGAGTCCGCATTGCATACAGTGATTCAAGGTATCTCCACCTGTGGCTACAATAGCCTGATTGACTTCAATAAAGGGGGTTACCGACATAAAAACAAACTCCTTTCTTTTAATTAATAAATCCTCATCCTATAAGTAATTTTTAGACATTAATTTATATAAGCGGTATGAATAACATGCTGGCCAAAGAAAATCAATTTGTAAAAAATTCCTTTGATATTTTTTGTAAGCAGTTTATAATACCACCCGTTGTAGAATTTATTTTTAACCTCCCAACCCGTAGTATTTGGGTCGGTTGAAAGAAAAAAATCTCTATCCCCCTCAAAAAACTCAAAATTAAAATATATTTTGAAAAAGGAATCAGGTCATGACCTCTCAAACTTCCCCGCTCGTGTTGACTCCCAACGCTAAAATTGTCTTAGACAAGCGTTATCTCAAGAAAGATATCCAAGGTCAGGTAATCGAAAAACCGGAGGATATGTTCCGCCGTGTTGCTCGGGTGGTGGCCTTGGCCGATGCCCTTTATGGGAAGGAAGACCAAACCCCGAAGACCGAAGAAGAGTTCTTTCAGGTCATGACCCGTTTGGAATTTTTACCCAATTCTCCCACCCTGATGAATGCCGGGCGGTCTTTAGGCCAACTGTCGGCTTGCTTTGTCCTGCCGGTCGAGGATTCCATTGACAGTATCTTCGAAGCCATTAAGCAAACCGCCATTATCCACAAAAGCGGCGGGGGAACCGGTTTTTCCTTTTCCAGGATCCGCCCCGAGAAAGATATGGTTAAATCCACCCACGGTATTTCCAGCGGTCCTATTTCCTTCATGACTGTTTTTGATGTGGCCACGGAAACCATTAAACAGGGTGGGACCCGAAGGGGGGCCAATATGGGTCTGCTGCGGGTAGACCACCCGGATATAGAAAAATTTATCGAAGCCAAAATACAGACTGACCGGTTGAATAATTTTAATATTTCGGTTTTAATCACGGACTCTTTTATGGAAGCCTTAGAAAATAAACAAGAATACAACCTGATTAATCCCCACACCGGTCTAAAGAGCCGGTTCGGTTTCAGCGCAGGCTATCTTTGACAAGATCGTCGATTCGGCCTGGAGGAGCGGGGAGCCGGGAGTGGTATTTATCGACCGGATCAACAGGGACAACCCTACACCGCACCTGGGCCCCATAGAAGCCACCAATCCCTGCGGTGAACAGCCGCTACTGCCTTACGAGTCCTGCAATCTGGGGTCGATCAATCTCTCTCGGATTGTTAAGAAAGGAGAGATTGATTATGTTCGACTTAAAACCCTGGTTCATACCGCCATTCATTTTTTAGATAACGTCATTGATGTTAATAAATACCCCTTGCCCAAGATTGAAAAGATGAGCAAAGGGAATAGAAAAATCGGGCTGGGCGTTATGGGGTTCGCCGATATGTTGATCCAGCTGAATATCCCTTACGATACGCCACAGGCCGTGGAAATCGCCGAAAAGGTAATGAGTGTCATCGAAACCGAGTCCGGCCTGGCCTCCGAAAAATTGGCCGCGGAAAGAGGAAATTTTCCTAATTTCGAGAGTAGCGTCTTCGATCGACCCGAAAGAAATATTTCCGGAATGCGCAACGCTACCACCACAACGATCGCCCCCACCGGGACAATCAGCATAATCGCCGGTGCCTCCAGCGGGATTGAACCCTTGTTTGCCGTGTCTTATTACCGGACGGTTTTGGATGGGACCCAAATGGTCGAGGTCAACCCATTTTTCAAAAAAATAGCCAAAGAAAAAGGTTTCTATTCCCCGCAACTGATGGAACAGATTGCCCGAGAAGGTTCAATCCGGAACATTCCGGACATTCCCGAGGATATTAATGCCCTTTTTGCGACCTCTCACGATATCAGCCCGGAAAGCCATATTCAAATTCAAGCTGCTTTTCAAAAATACACGGACAATGCGGTTTCCAAAACCATTAATTTTCCTCATGAGGCCACACCGGAAGATGTCCAAAATGCCTATTTAACCGCCTACCATCTGGGGTGCAAGGGGGTGACTATCTATCGTTACGGCAGCCGTGAGACTCAGGTATTGAATCTTACAAAAAGTACTGACAGTTCCAAGATCAGTCCCCGGTCACGCCCGACCCGGACCCTGGGGATTACCGAACGAATCTCCACCGGCTGCGGCAAACTCTATGTGACTATTAATTCAGACGAAAAGGGTATTTGTGAGGTTTTCGCCCAGATGGGTAAAACCGGGGGGTGCGCCTCTTCTCAGATTGAGGCCACCGGGAGATTGATTTCCTTAGCCTTACGGTCCGGGGTCAGCCTGCCCTCGATCCTGAAACAGATTTCCGGGAATCCGCTGTCCATCTCCCACCTGGGGGAACGGCCATCAAGTCCTTTCCTGCCCGGATGCCATTAGCCGGGTGATCATCAACTATACGCAGTCCAAGATAGAAGATGAAGACCGGGTGATGGGCTCCTGTCCGGATTGTGGGGGCCAGGTGGTCCATGAAAACGGCTGCCTGACCTGTCATTCCTGTGGGTTTTCGAGGTGTAGTTAAGAAAGGTATGAGGTTCAAGGTCTTGTGGTTAAGGGTTTTTGCTGTGCCCATAAACCGTAAACCTTGGACCGTAAACCATATCCTTTTAAACTTTTACCCCTAACGAGGATTTATGCAAATACCCGTCATCGATACCCACGTTCATTTGGATCAATTAATTAATCCGGATGACGCCATCCAGGAGGCTCGAATAGCCGGCCTTTCCGGTCTAATAGCCGTAGGATTGGATATCGCCTCTAATGAAAAAATCCTCTCTTTTTCCAAACGATATGGCGGAGTTGTTTTTCCCGCCATCGGATATCATCCCTGGAATATAACTATTTCCGGAATTAGAAACAACTTGGAGTTTATCGAAAAACACTTGGACGAGGCCGTCGCCATCGGCGAGGTGGGATTGGATTTTAAAATTTCCTTGGCCAGGGAGATCCAGCAGGGCGTTTTTGAGGAAATCTTGGACCTGGCCTGGAAAAGAAATAAGCCGGTCATTGTTCATTCCCGACTGTCCCACGAAGAATCCTTTGAATCGGTCCGAAAACACAATCTGAAAAAAGCGGTTTTCCACTGGTATAGCGGCCCGATAGACATCTTAAAGGAGTTGCTGTTAATGGGTTATTATATTTCAGCCACCCCAGCCCTTAATTACAGTCCCAAGCATCGGGAGGCCGTAATCGCCGCGCCGTTGAAACAAATATTAATCGAGACCGATGCCCCGACCGCCTATCAAGGCCTTGTTTCCACACCGGCCCTGGTGTTAGCAAACACTTAAAGAACTTTCAAGAATTAAAGGAATTGATATCGAAGAGGCGGCCCGGAAGACCACCCAAAACGCCCGGGATTTTTTCGGCATCGTTTGATATGTCCGCTCTCTATCCTGCCAAATCCTATCTTGATTTAAAGGCCATTGCGATTTTGTTGTTCCTCTGCTTCTTATGGGGCGGAAATATGGTGGCCATCAAATTCAGCATCCGGGGGGTGGAACCGATTTTTGCCGCCGGGCTTCGTTCCCTAATTGCCTCGGGATTAATGCTCTTATGGATGGGCTATCAAAAAGAACCCCTCTTTCCCAGGTCTTTTAAAAAGTTCCACGCCCTGGTTGTCGGTTTTCTTTTTGGGGTTGAGTTCTGTTTTATCTATCTGGCCATGCGTTATACTTTTGCCGGTCGCGCTTATGTCTTCTTGTATACCGCCCCTTTTGGGGTCGCTCTGGGGGCCCATTTTCTGCTCACCGGGGACCGACTCACCTGGCGGCGCCTGGGTGGTTTATCTCTGGCTTTTATGGGCCTGGTCATTGTTTTTTCCGAAGGTATTTTTCGTTATTCAGCCGATGTATTATTCGGAGATTTTCTGATGATTTTGGCCGCCCTGGCCTGGGCGGCCACTACTGTTTACATCAAACGTTTTTTCACCCAGGACTGTACCCCGTTTCAGACCCTTTTGTACCAACTTCTGTTTTCGATTCCGGTCTTGTTTCTTTTAAGTTTTATCCTGGAAAAAGATCCGATTCGCGCTATTGATCTAACGATTATACTTTCTCTTTTTTATCAGACCATCATTGTGGCCTTCTTAAGTTATTGGGCCTGGTTTTATCTGATCCATATTTATCCGGTAACCGCCTTGTCGGCCTTTTCTTTTTTCACCCCCATTTTCGGGGTGTTTCTGAGCAGTCTACTGTTGAATGAGCCCCTGAGTATAGGGTTATTGATTTCCCTGGCCCTGGTTTCTGTTGGAATATATTGGGTCAATAAACGTTAAGGAGGATTTCAGATGGAAAACGAACCCCTCATCATCACCTGTCCACGGTGCGGGACCAAGAATCGCATTCCGAAGAACCGCCTGGCCGAAAAGCCCATTTGCGGCAAATGCCGTACCCCCCTTCCTACTCAACCCCCTTTGGATCACCCGGTCGAGGTCACTGATCAAACCTTCCAACGGGAAGTCCTGTCTTTTCCGGGATCGGTGGTCCTGGATTGCTGGGCCCCCTGGTGCGGTCCTTGCAAGATGGTGGCCCCCATCCTTGATCAGTTGGCCAAAGAATATGCCGGCCGAATCAAATTCGCCAAATTAAATACCGATGAAAATCAGCGGACCGCCGGACAATTTTCCATCCAGAGCATCCCGACTCTACTTTTCTTTAAAGGGGGGAAACTGATCAACCGCCAGGTTGGCGCCTTGCCTAAAGGGGAAATTGAAAGACAGTTGCGGTCTTTTTTATAGAGACCAGTGAAAAATCGCCTTTCGACTTGCTTGACCTGAGTTTTTATTTAGGCTATACTTCGGATATCCATAGGAGGTGAAAATATGGTCACGAAGATTCAGAAATGGGGAAACAGTCAAGGGTTACGTTTGGCCAGACAGGTGCTTGCGGAAGCCCACCTTTCTGTCGGAGACAACGTGGATGTAGCCGCACGTGATGGTATAATTGTTATTGCCCCCGTAGTGTGCATCCGGGGAAAAAAGAACCTGAAAGACCTGGTATCGCGCATACCCGAGGGTTACAAATCCCGGGAAATGGATTGGGGTCCAAAGGTCGGAAATGAGGTTTGGTAATTGAGATCCTACGTTCCGAGAAAAGGGGACTACATTGCCGTTACCTTTGATCCTCAGTCTGGTCATGAGCAAAAAGGCCGCCGACCCGCCCTGGTTGTAAGTAACACTCTTTTTAACGAAGGAACGGGATTGGCCATTGTCTGTCCCTTAACCAACACCGATCGGAACTTTCCCTTTCATGTGGCCATTCTAAACAACCAGGATGTGAAAGGATTCGTCATGGTAGAACAAGTCAAGTCTATCGATTTTCATGCCCGCAAGGTCAAGTTTATTGGAAAAGCTTCGGAAAGGTTGCTTAACGAAGTCCTCTCCATACTGGATGCGTGCCTTTATTAAAGGGCCAGATGTTGACATCATAGCACAAAACCTGGCCCCGTTGATGTCTTCCGCCCTTAACTGTCTTGAGAACATGGCTGACCTAACAATTCCGTTGAGGGAAAAGGGACTAAACAATTATAAGTTCGAGTGAGTGACAGGATGACTGGCGAAATTGAAGGGATTAACCGCCCTCTAGTTGTGTTGTTTGGAGCGGGAGCCTCACACGGAGCACGTGACGGTTCGAGACCGCCCCTTGGACAGGAACTCATTCATCATCTGCTTAATATTTACAACGGTATAAAGGCTGACCGTAAGGAAGCGTTTAAATGGTTCTTTGAATACTATGAGAAAGAAGCTAAGGGCCTCATTGAAAAACTCAAAGAATCGGCATCGCAGAAAAAAAACTACGAAACTTTTTTGTCCGAATATCGAAAGCAAGTTGGAAACAACAATTTCCGAGATGACGAAATAGTTAAAGTTCTCACGAAGCTCTTAGCGGCGAGCATGGTTTCGTTTTGGCTTTGGCCCCAACTAGAGCCGGCCTTAACGGAGTTTCCATTTTTTGAACAAAGGGACCGTTACGATGATCTGATCCATTCCGTGAAGTTGGGTAAGTTGCAATTCCCTATGGAAAAAATTGTTTTTGTTACCCCCAACTATGATGTTCTTTTTGAGCAGTCGCTAATACGAGCGGGCTTGTTTCAAGAACCGAAAAGAGTGCTTTCATGGCCAAAAACAAGCGAAAGTGATGCGCTCCTGTTGAAGATTCATGGATCGGCAAATTGGGTTGGGAACATGGGGGATCATGGTTTCCTTGATTCAAACAAACCTATACCTATTGGGATGACCCAAACGTCGAATTCAGATGAATATTCAAATAGTTTTTCCAACTGGAACCAGGGTTTTGATCATCTTGTCGATCTGGGAAATGAAATCATCATGGCCCATTACACAATCGACAAACCCGGTCACGTTAACTTGGGACTTATTGAGCACATTCGTAACAGAGCCATCCAGTACGTCCAAAGATGTGAACAGGCCATTCTCCTTGGAATCCATCTGGAAGAACGGCGGGATGCAGACCCCTGTCTTTTTGAGATCCTCACTGAACTTAGGAAATGCAGGAAACGCGGTGTTCCGGTAACTTATGTCGGGATTGATGGAGCGGAGGCCGAAAAGGCAAAAAGCGAATACAAGTTCAAAATATTAACAGAAGGTTTCTCTGGATTTCTTGAATCTTTAAGATAGAGAGCTTTAAGAATCTAAGCGACTAATGGGGGGAAAAAAGACTCAAATAACTCGTTAAAAAAATTTATCTTTAAAAAAGGAAAGAGACAAAATTAATGAAAAGTTTCAAGTGGATTACTGCTCAACACAAGATCCTGTTTGTTATGGTTTGTATTGTAATTTTATCCGGCTGTGCGGGTCTTCAAACCCCGGGTAAGCCAACAGCCGTGCCGGAGTTCCGACCCGGAATCCCGGCAGGGTACTTGCCGGGCACCGCACTTCCCAACAGCCTGGCCTTGATTCCCCAACCTCCGGCAACAGGGTCCGCTGCTTTGGCAATGGATGAGGAAACGTACCGCAAAACCCGCGCCTTTCGCGGTACACCGCGCTGGGATCTGGCAACTCAAGACGCTGAACTGAAATTTCCGGAGGCGGCCGGGACTTTTTCCTGCGCCATTAAGGCCCCAATCACTGAAAAAGATACACCCCGTCTATATATGCTTCTGCGCCGTTCCCTCATGGATGCCGGACTTTCCACTTATAGGGCCAAGAATCAATACAAACGAATTCGTCCTTTCGTTGTATATCAGCAAGCCAGTTGTACCCCTGATGAAGAAAAAAAACTGATGACCGACGGTTCCTATCCTTCGGGTCATTCTTCGCTGGGTTGGGCTTGGGCGCTTATCCTGAGTGAGATCGACCCCGAACATTCCGATGCCATACTGGCCAGGGGCAGGGCATTCTGTGAAAGCCGTGTGGTTTGCGGCGTTCATTGGCAGAGCGATGTGATCGAAGGGCGATTTATAGGAGCGAGTACCGTCTCCAGGTTACATGCCGATCCAGTCTTCCGGGCAGATATAGAGGCCGCCAAGGCCGAACTGGCAGCCCTCCGTGCTAAAGAGCTGAAACCCATTCGGGATTGTCAGGCGGAAGCCAAGGCCATGGCCCTGCAGCCGCCCATAGCACCATAGCACCATAGCCGGCCAACCAAATCTTGGCCGGCGAGCGTTGAAAACTTCCGGTTTAATGCTTTTTCTCTGAAGAATATTAAAGGGGAGAATCAATCTTTGAGGCTTCCAGCCATTGATTGCCGGAAGCCTCAAACCCGGGGATTCACCAAAGCAGTCGATTAGTAAAACTAGTAAAGACGTGTGAAATTATCGTTTTTTCCTGACTTGGGTCTTTGATTGGATAACCGCTTTAAGCGTCCAGCAGAGCAGCAATCCTTGTTTTTGTTTCTTCGTTCAGAAAACCCCATAACCCTATTTTTTTTAAGGTATCTATCGTGGGGATTCCGGAATCGGTCCAACCCCGTTCCTGATAATAGATCTGAATCAACTTGCGAAGCTGTTTTTTCCTGATGTTCATCAGGATTTCCCGTTTTTCTGAAAGATTCATGGCCGAGATCTCCGAGAGGGGTTTCTCCAATATCCTGCTTAGTTCGTTGTCATTATAATCCATTTCTGCGGCATAAATTTGGTCATCGGTCGGTCCTATGGCCCGGTCGGGTATCCAATCGTGTTCCCCGGTGGTTTTTCCATAGGTCATTACGTTCATGATCCGCTGGAGATTGATATCTCGATCCGTTTGCTCGAAGATCTTTTCCCAGGTCATGTCCGTTCCCAGCATGCCGTTATAGAATTCGGCATAGATTTCCTGAGAAGCGGGATTGATGTA
The DNA here is from genome assembly GCA_963790475.1 of uncultured delta proteobacterium. GTDB lineage: Bacteria > Desulfobacterota > RBG-13-43-22 > RBG-13-43-22 > RBG-13-43-22 > RBG-13-43-22. The sequence continues at coordinate 929,273 of CAWBOS010000010.1, forward strand.
TTTGTCTCCATCCTTTGTCTTTTCCGATTCGGGATTGAAAACGTCCACCCAGGGGAGTTTGCACAGACCCAGGTTGTCATTTCCCAGGCGCACCCGGGGATAGGTAATCAAGGCCTTGGCCCTGGCCTCAAAAGTGGGAAAGGCCCCGAGTAGATCCACCTTGATGAGCCAGGCGGCGGCATGATGGGCCCCGATATCGCTGGCCGCCGCGTAGGAACCCTGCATGGACAAAGACCGGTGGGTGCGGTAAAGCGAGAAGGGAAGCCCTTTGGTGTGCATGGCGAAGCGGCCAATTTCTTGTAAAGGAGCCGTCTTTCCGGTTCTCTGGGCATATTTTTCGGCTATCCAGTTGATTAATTCAATCATTCCCTTGCCGGCGGTTTCTGCCAATTCGTTTTCCTTACGGGCAATTTGATGGATAAAGTTCAGGGCCGCTTTTTCATCGCCCCAGTTCAGTTTAAATCCGTTGGTATCCTCTTCGGTCAGATATCCCCTTTGAAAGCATTCCATGATTAAGGCCATAATGACGGCCACGGTAATGGTATCCATACCGTAGTTGTCGCAGTGCCAGTTGGCTTCCATGATAAATTCGGGATTCCACATGCCGAGGTTGGAACCGAATCCGGCGGCTGTTTCATATTCCGGTCCATCCACCCAGACCCGCTCTTGGCGTGGACCGGTGGTCAGGGTCACGCAGCCCCCTTTGGTGCATCTCAGGTTACATCCCGGAAAACATCCATCCATACCCCGATGCTCAAACAATCGCTCGGCATAGGTCGAGCCGCATATCTGCCCGGCCTGCGGGTCTGATCCAAACTGATAATTTTTTACCGGCAGGGACTGATAGGCCTCTTGATTCATAAAAGAAATCAGACCGGCCGAGCCCTTACGGGACATCTGCAAGGAATTGGGATCGACTTCCTTGACGACTTTGTGTAGCCGGGCTCCGGCCTTTTTCACCCTCTCCCAATCATGGGCGCCGTAGGGATTTTCCCCCTGGGGATATTCGGCCAGGATGACGATGGCCCGGATATGCTTATCCATCATCACCGAACCCAGACCGGTCCTCCCGGCCTGTTTGGTCCTGAAAATCCCTCTGGTCCCGTCAACCGGTTTGGTGGGATCATAATAATGGCTGTTGATACACCCATAGGTCGTGTTGGCCGCCCCAATACCGGTGGAAACAAAGACGATATTTTTTTTAGCATAACCTCGGCTCGTAAAATCATCGACGATGGATTTTTCCAATTCAAAGACCTGATCAATGAGCAGGTGCCGGAGTCGATGGTGATTTCGTTTTTAAAACCGTCAATGACTATCATGACCTCTTTCGAGGCCTTCCCGGAAATTTCCAGGGCATCAAATCCGGCGTATTTGAGAAAGGCTCCGAAATGCCCTCCGAAATTGGAAACTCCCGCTATATGGGTGATAGGCGATAGCGATATGGCCATACATTTGCTGGTGCCGGGGAACTGAGGAATCCCCCCGAGAGGTCCGGGAGAAAAGATTAAAGGGTTTTCCGGATCATAGGCCGATGTTTTTGAGGTTATGCGCCGGTGAAGAAAATATAGCCCCAGTCCCCGGCCGCCTATAAAGAAATCTCTTATTTTCGGATCCAGTTTTTGGATATTGATATCACCGGTGTTTATATCGATGGAAAGTGTCTGATTGGAATATCCGTGATCAAGCTGAGGTTTGGTATAGCGCATCATTATTAATAATAAGCTCCTTTTTTTAAGTTGTTATAATTGGATGGGGCGAGTATAAGATAGAGAGGAAAGGGGAGTCAAGGAGAAAATGGGGAAAAATCAGGGAGAAAAATCAGGCCGGGTAGGGATGATCTGGAGGGCGCTTGAAGAGAAAAATAATTGTCGATATTAAAGGAAGGCACCGGGTGATTATTCTGCGGCGGAATCGCCGGGGTCCTTGGACCCTTCCGGATGATTAATAAAGGACCTTGAAGAAAGGTGCCTTCTAAGGGGAATGAAAGATGATCGATAAAAACAGAATAAAGAGAGAATACAAACAGACTGTACCCCCGATGGGTGTTTATCAAATAAAAAATTTAGTCAATGGGAAAATTCTTGTCGGAAGCAGCAAAAACTTACCCGGAAAAATCAACAGCCATCGATTTCAGCTTAAGATGGGCTCCCATAGGAATAGGGCGCTTCAGAAAGACTATACCTCTTTTGGCGAGGAAAATTTTTCTTTCGAGGTCCTGGATCATCTTGAACCCCAAGAAGATCCTAAATATGATTACTCCATTGAGTTAGAGGTTCTGGAGAAAATGTGGTTGGAAAGACTTCAACCTTATGATGAGCGGGGATATCATAGAAAAAAATGACCCTCGCCGGGAAATCGGGATGTTGAGTTGAGACGGAATTTTTAAAAAGGCAGCCTTCCGGTACTTTAAAGCCCCAAGGGTTTGAAAAATTCCTGTTCAAAGAGTCGGGAGAATTCTCCCGGGTGAGGAGGGATATAAGTTTCAGCCATTAATCTGATCCTCCGGGCCTGAAGGATAAATCTTTCCCGTCCTTTTATTCTGGCTTGTTCAATCCCGGCCCAATCTTTACCAATTTTGAATTTTCTGATCGCTGAGACAATTTCCGGATAAAGCGACCGGCGAAGGCCTTTTAAATTGGAAAGATAGAAACCCAGAGAGCCTGTTTTTTTCTCTCGGATGATAAATTTCAGGGTTCCTCCGGAATGAGTATCGGCCAGAAGGTCCTTCAGGGTCCGCAAATATAACTCGATTCGGCTGAGGGGAAAATGGGCCAGTAATGATCGCCACAAGCCTTGAGGAAAGGATCGGTCTCTGGCTTCTCCCAATTCGTGGAATAAAATGGTTTCCAATTCGGACTGGACTATCGATTCCATTTGTCTATCCGGAGGAAGAGATGGATTCCAGCCGTAATAGCCAAGGGCCATGTCCGTTCCCTCCCTCTCCAATTGTTCCAATTCCTGAATCTTGGACCACAGGAAAAAACGTAAAGGGTCCAGACGAATAACGATGGTCTTTCCTCGCTTCAGAGCCGGGGCCGGGGATAGGTCACAGGCCAAGTCCCGGTCCAGTATGATAATGGTAAAGCCATCAAGCAGGCGTTTTTCCTTGACCGTTCCCAGGAAGAAAGTGGGTTTCAAGCCCCGGCCGTAACCCGACCCGTAATAGAGCCCGGCCGGCATCAGATATTGATTAACGATTTTATTATTCAGATAATTAACGGTATGTCCGTTTACCCTGATCGGTTCATAAGGGGAGTCGAGGCAATTGAGCCACAGGGTTTCCTGGCCATCGATCCAATTTAAGAGTTGAACTTTGTCGGTGGGATTCCAGGGGGGATTTTTTTGTTCCCAGTTGTATTGGTCTTTCAAACGAAGGAAAAGTCCGCATACAGAAAAAAGACCGCTGTGATGGGCGTTGGATATGTCGCAATTTTTACGAATAGCCGGCAGGATTTCTTTGAGGATCTTGTCCCTGCCGTTCGAAAGGTCAAATTTTTGTTCCAGGTCGGGCATAAGGCCTTCAATAAAATCCTTGACGTTTGCTGCCATATCTTAGTAATTTTAATTCCGATCTGCAAGCAAGAAATTCGTATGGGAAAGAAGGCTTGATGAAAAAAGGAATCTATTTTCTTGCCGGGGTGTTTTTTTTATGTTCTGGAATATTCACCCCTTTTTCCCTCCAAGCCAGGGAACCGGGAAGGTCCCTACAAGTGGTCTGCACGATCCTCCCGGTATATATTCTGACCCTTAACGTGGTCGGTCAGATCCCGGGTGTTCAGGTGAAACTGCTCTTACCTCCCCAACAAGGTTGTCCCCATGATTACGATTTGACCCCGAGCGATTTGATTAAATTATCACAGGCCGATCTTATCGTGGCCAACGGATTAGGGATGGAGGAATTCTTGGGGAAAATTTTAAAACAACCCAACCTTCAGACTCGGGTCATTTTGGCGGCCGAGAAGGTGGAGCCAATCCATAATCAACAGATACCGAAGCCTTTACATTTTAAAGAAAAAAAGGGCGAAGCGGAGCACCACCATGAGGGGTCTGTTAACGGACATGCCTGGGTCAGTCCGAAAGCGGCCGCATTGATGACCCGGACGATTGCCCAGGGGTTGGCCCTGCAAGATCCCTCTCATGCCCGGGAATTTCGTTTCAATGCGGAACAGTATTCAAAAAAACTGGAAGCCCTGGCCCAGGAAATGACCGATTGGGTTTCCCGGGCCCGGAATAAGAACTGCCTTGCCTTTCATGATATTTTGGCCTATCTGGCCCGTGATATCGGACTAAATCTCATCGGGGTTATTGAATCCTATCCAGGTCTGGAACCTTCTCCGAAGGATATGGTCAGACTGATCAAAATACTCAGAGAGCAACGAGTCGCGGCTATCTTTTCAGAACCCCAGTATTCTGATAAAGTGGTCAAGGTGCTTTCCCGGGAATCCGGGGTTCCATTTTTTGAGCTGGATCCGGTGGCTACCGGGAAGCCGGCGGCCGATACTTATGAAAAGAGCATGAGGAAAAATTTTGAAGTCTTGAAAAAGGCCCTGAAATGACCACTAACCAGGAATTAAACCTCGGGAATTTAGAGGCCAAAAAAAGGAATCCTCTTTTCTTTCGGGTTCTGTATTCTGACCCCTTACTCCTAGTCCTTTGGTCTAAAAGGACTGAATAGGCCTAGCTGTTATTATGAGCCAGGATCACCCACCTTCTCCCGACACCGCCATTGAAATCAGAAATTTAGGGGTTTGTCTGCGTAAGATCGATATCCTAACCGAGGTTAATTGCTCCATCCCTGTCCGCAGAACGACAGCCGTTATCGGGCCTAATGGGGCGGGAAAGACCACTCTGCTTTTGGCTATTCTCGGATTGGTTCCTTATACCGGGAGCATTGATTTTAATTTATTTAAGAAAGGCCGTCCTTCCATAGGCTATGTACCGCAGCGTTTAGAATTTGACCGGGGCCTGCCTTGCACCGTTGAAGATCTGATGGCTACTTCGATCTGCCGAAAGGCCCTCTGGTTGGGGAAAAAACAAAAGATCAAAGACCAGGTGCACATCGGACTGGAAAGGGTAGGGGCCGAGGGGTTAAAAAATAGGTTTATAGGCAAACTCTCCGGCGGGGAATTACAGAGGGTCCTGTTGGCTATGGCCATGGAGGGGAACCCGTCCATCTTGCTTTTAGATGAGCCGACGGCCGGAATTGACGCCCCGGGAGAACAACTGTTTTGTGATCTCCTGGCCGACATCCAGACTCAAGCCGACTTGACCGTAATCTTGATCTCCCATGACCTTTCCGTGGTCTCCAATCATGCCCAACATGTGATCTGTTTAAATAAGACGGTCCGTTGTTCCGGAGGCCTGAACACCCTGACCGAAGAGAACCTGCTGAAGACTTTTGGACTGCATGTTCAAATATATCCTCACAGTCACGGCCCCCATCAATCTCAAAATATTTTGAATCCCTGAATTATGGAACCCTTTTTTCAATCGCTCTATTCTTTTCTGCAGACCGCAATCCCCTTTGAATGGGCTCAATTCGATTTTGTCTGGCGGGCAATCGGGGCCATGTTGATCATAGCTCCTTTGTGCGCTGTCTTGGGAGTTCATGTCGTCAATTTTCGTATGGCTTTTTTTTCCGATGCCATCAGCCATTCCACTTTTGCCGGCGTGGCCTTGGGGGTCCTCTTAGGAGTAAATCCTTCTATTACCTTAATCGGTTTTGGGATACTGGCCGGACTAAGCATCACCCTGTTCAAGGGACGATCAGACTTATCGTCAGACACAGTGATCAGCGTCATTCTTTCGGCTACGGTTGCCTTAGGGATTACCGTGCTCTACGCCCAGAAGGAAACCCGCAATCTGGAGACCTATCTCTACGGAACCGTTTTGACCATCAGCGATTGGGAATTATTTCTTTTGCTGATGATCGGGATCCTGGTTTTTATCATTATGGGTTTTTTATTCAATCATTTGTTTTTAATAAGCCTTAATCCCCACCTGGCCGCCTCCCGTGGGATTCCGGTAACGGTGTTAGAATACGGCTTTGCCCTGATTCTGGCCGTCGTGGTTACTTTCAGTATTCGGGCCATAGGACTTTTTTTGGTCACGGCTATGCTGGTCGTGCCGGCGGCAACAGCCAGAAACCTGGCCGCTGGTATGTCCAGCTTATTCTGGTTGGCCCTGATTTGTGCCCTGACCTCCGGTATTGCCGGCATCCTGTTCTCTTTTTATTGGGATACACCAGCCGGAGCCAGTGCCATTTTGGTCGGTTGCCTTTTATTTCTTATATCCTGGCTCAAGGTGCGCTGGTTTCAATAAAGACTTTTTTTCATTTGACAAGAAAAAGCATTTCGAGTATTTTTAAAGATTGAGCGGGAATAACTCAGTGGTAGAGTGCAACCTTGCCAAGGTTGAAGTCGCGGGTTCAAATCCCGTTTCCCGCTCCAAAAAACAGGATTCCCATCTGAAAGGCGGCATAGCCAAGTGGCTAAGGCAGCGGTCTGCAAAACCGTTATTCACCGGTTCGAGTCCGGTTGCCGCCTCCATTTTTTGATCCGGCTCCAGCCTTCCTTCAATACATGAAATCTATTAGAGCCCTGACATTAATTATCCTTTTTTTATTATTTTCTTCCTCATTGGGGGGACAAGAAAAGCCTAATCAAGCGCCTGTCCTTTGGCAAACCCTTTCTCCGGGCCTTTCCTTTTTTCGTTGGGAAGTTCGCTCTGCCAATAATTCGATTGATAATACTCTCGTTGTCCTCCGTATTGACCCCGAGCTTTGGTCATTTCGGGTTTTTTTTGACCGAGAGCCTAAAACGGTCAAGGAATGGCAACAGAGTACCCGGGCCACCGTAACCTGCAACGGCGGATACTATCGGGAAAATTTTCAACCGGCCGGAAGGATTTTAGTGAATGGAACGTCCCTGGGTCCAAACAAAAACCGGCATATGAAAGGAATGTTTCTCTCCGAACCCAAGAAGGGGTTTGAACATCTCCCTAAAGCGACCTTGATTGATTTGAAGGACATTAACAGCGAGGAAAGAATTTCCTCCTACGAGCAGGGGATTCAATCCTTTCCGATCCTTTTGGATCCCGCAGGGCAGGTTCGAGTTAATCCGAGTAATTTCCAGGCCAATAGAACGGTCCTGGCCCAGGATCATTCCGGGAATATTTATATTTTGATAACGGAGAAGCCTTCTTTTACTCTTTATGATTTTGGTAATTATTTAAAAGGGTTGCCGTTTAGATTCCAATTCATTTTAAATCTGGATGGAGGATTGCGTACCCAATTAATGATTCAGGCCAAAGGGTTTAAATATCTTTTCCCCGGTCAGGGGGAAGGAAGAGGGAACCCCCTCCTGTTTTTCCCGGAGCCGGTTAAACTCCCTTCGGTGATCGGCCTTTTTCCGCGAGGTCCTCATTGAACCAGGTGTTTATTATCGGATTCGGAAAGTTCGGGAAATTGGCGCTGACCCAGGGGGCTCGTTTGTGGGAAAAGGCGCGGGTCTGGATTATTGATTCCCGGCCGGAAGCTTTAATCAAACCGGACCCCGAACCTTTTTCGGCGATACGGGTTTTGGCCGACGGCCCTCAATTTTTAACCCAGTATCAAGGATGGATTGGGGATGAAGATTGGATCATCCCCGCCCTGCCGGTTCACCTGGCCTGGAACTGGCTGGGGCTAAATATAAAATTTCCGAAAGACGCTCGAACCATAATACCGCCAAAAAGTTTTGGTCGGGGTTTGCCTTTTCATCAAGTCAGCACCCAAGCCCTTTTCCTGAGTTATGCCGACTTTTTGTGTCCCGAAAACTGTCCCGCCCCACTCCACAGCTGTTTTAAGACCAAAGAAAAAAGGGCTGTTCCCCTCTGGAAATTGATAGCCAATAGACGGTGTCCGACCGGCACCCTGAAGGTGATTGAAAGTCGGCAAATTGCACCTGGAGTCGGGGGGTATGCTTTTAGGGAGTTAAGAAAAATCCGGGACCTGGCCCTGAAGGCTGATCCTCCTTTTTTTGTGGGTACGGCCTGCCGTTGTCACGGGGTGGTTAATGGGGTGACCTGGTAGAACAGGGGTTAAGTGCGGGCATCAGAAGTCAGTACTTTCTTAAATAAAATGTATGAAGACGCAGGATAAGATTGCCGGTTTTTCTTGACTTACCGCAAGGAGAATGATAATCGATTATTATTAATAATTTCGTTTTTTTAAAGGGCCTTCGAATTTGTTACGAGAGACAGAAAGGAGCAGAACGATGGTATCTAATAAGGGTTTAAAGGTATGGGGATGGACTATAGTCTGTATTGGTTTATTGGGGTTCATGCTGGGTTGTGGGAGTGTCCTGCAGGAACAAAAAAAGGAATCTTCTACCGGAATGACAACTCCCCCGTCCCAAGGCGCCAAAAAACTGGATCGACCTGATGCCAGATATTACGATTTTGAAGATATCCAGATCCCCAACGAACTCAAGTTGGATACCAAAAATTCGCGAGTTTTTCAATCTCCCAACCTGATGGCCGGGGTCCTGGTTTTTGATGGTTATGTGGAAGTGAAATCCTTGACCAATTTTTTTAAAGACGCCATGGCCAAGGACAACTGGCAGGCCAAAGGTAGTTTTAAATTACCCCCTAAGACGGTTTTGCTGTTTGAAAAAAAGAACAAAAGGAGTGTCTTTTTTATTGAAGAAACCATGTTCAATACCCACGTTGAAATTTGGATGATCCCAACCCAGGAGGGAGTGTAGAAGGAACAGCAAACCTCGAAAATGTAACAGATGCGATTGACTTGAGGCCAATGCTAAAGTTAAGGCTGAAAATGATAGGAAAGAATAAGACCCTATGAGTCCTCTGCTTAAAGACCGGCATATCGTTTTGGGGATCAGCGGCGGGATAGCCGCTTATAAGGCCGTTGAACTGTTGCGCCGTCTTTCGGATGAAGAAGCCCAGGTGGCGGTGGTCATGACTCGAAACGCCCAACGGTTCATCACCCCTTTGACTTTTCAGGCCTTGACTCCTTATGGGGTCTACTGCGATCTTTTCGATTCTTATCGTCCCGGGGCCATGGATCACATCCAATTGGCCGGATGGGCGGACCTGATCGTTCTGGCTCCAGCCACAGCCAACTTGATCGCCAAAGCAACTCACGGCCTGGCGGATGATCTGCTTTCCACCTTCCTTTTGGCTTGTCCGGCCCCCAAGTTATTTTGTCCGGCCATGAATGTTCGGATGTTCGAAAACCCGGTTGTCCAGGCCAATTTAAGTTCACTAAAAAAATATGGGAATCGAGTTTTGGAACCTTCCTCTGGTCCTTTGGCTTGCGGACAGACCGGGCCGGGACGTTTGCCGGACCCGGAGACTATCATCGAAGAGGTCCTCGGACTGCTCTCTCCTCAAGATCTGAAAGGGGAAAAGGTTTTAATCACCGCCGGTTGTACCTGGGAAGCTATTGATCCGGTTCGATTCATTGCCAACCCTTCCACCGGCAAGATGGGGTTTTCTTTGGCCCGGATGGCGCGCAGGCGGGGTGCCCAGGTTACCTTGATTACCGGCCCTACCCACCTGGAATCGGTGCCCGGTGTTTCTACCATCCGGGTAACCTCGGCCCTGGAAATGGAAAAAAAGGTTTGGAAGGCTTTCCCCCAAGCCACCATAGTAATCAAGGCAGCGGCCGTTTCCGATTATCGCCCTCAGACAGTTGTCCCCCATAAGATCAAAAAGAAGGGGCAAACCCAACTCCATTTGACCTTAATCCAAAACCCGGATATCCTTCGCCGGTTGGGAAGAAATAAAAAAAATCAATTTCTGGTAGGTTTTGCCGCCGAAACTGACGATCTCATTAATAATGCCCTTCAAAAGTTGAAAGAAAAAAACCTGGATATGATCGTGGCCAACCCCATCGGAAAGCCGGATGCCGGTTTTGGCTGGGATACGAATCAGGTCCTTTTACTTTTTCCCGATGGAAAAACCAAGTCATTGCCGGTGATGCTCAAGGATGAAGTGGCCGGGCTCATTTTCGACAATATTCTCCATCACCAAAAAAAGAAACCCGGAAAATCGTAATGGGTCCAGGTCCTGATCAAGCCAACCTCGGCCGGTTCGTAGGACAGCTCAAAGAATATTTTGAATTCCAAAAAAGCCGGGGGAAGCAATTTTTTCCTAAGTCTGAAAAAAATCCAGATGCCCCCATTCTCAGGGTGGACACACATGGACAGTACCAGTCTTTCGCGGCCTTATCCCGGGCCATCGTTGAATGTCAAAATTGCCTTCTGGCCCGAAATCGAAGGCAAGCCGTCCCTGGACAGGGCCCCCAAAATTCACGTTTGATGTTTATTGGGGAAGGTCCGGGTTTTGAAGAAGACCAAAAAGGCCGTCCTTTTGTCGGCCCGGCAGGCCAACTGTTGACGAAGATGATCCAGGCGATTAACTTGTCCCGGGAGGAAGTCTACATTACTAATGTCGTTAAATGCCGACCCCCGGAGAACCGTGTCCCTTTTGATAGTGAGATTGAGGTTTGCCGATCATTCCTGGAAGAAGAGATTCGTCTGGTTGATCCCCGAATCCTTGTGCCCCTGGGTAGTTGTGCGGCCCAAACCTTAACCCGATCAAAAAAGAAGATATCCGACTTGCGCGGCCACACATTGGATTTCAAGGGCAGGCGGCTCATAGCCACCTATCACCCGGCGTATCTCCTCAGAAACCCTGGGGCCAAAAGAGAGGCCTGGGAAGACCTGAAAAGGGTAAGGCGGGAGTATGATGGATTGGAAAAATAAATTGCGGAATGCGGATTGCGGATTGCTGAGTAACCGGTACTGGATATCAGATACCGGATTCCGACCCCGGTCTGTTATCGGGCATCAGACATCGGGTACCGATCATCTTTTTTCGTCATTCATTCCCCATCCCTCGTCCGTCATTAGCGTCCTTCTTTTCATCGGGATTTTATTGTCATTCGTTTGTTCTGCTCAATCCGCTGAAAAACCACCCATCTATGTCATTACCATTGCCAGCTCCATAAACCCTCCCGTGGCCGATTTTATCAATAGGGCCATTGCCAAGGCGGAAAAAGACAAAGCAGCCGCTTTGGTCATCCAATTGGATACCCCCGGAGGACTGGATACTTCGATGAGGGCCATCGTCCAGGGGATATTGAACGCCCAAATTCCGGTTTTGGTCTTTGTCGCCCCCAGCGGGGCCCGCGCGGCCTCGGCCGGGGTCGTGATCGTCCTGGCGGCTGACTTGGCGGCCATGTCCCCAGGAACCAATATCGGGGCCGCCCATCCGGTCAATGTGGGCGGGAAAGATATCGATAAAACCATGGCCCAAAAGGTGGAAAAGGACATGGTGGCCTATGTCCGCAGTATCGCCGATCAACGGCAGCGAAATGCCGACTGGGCTGAAGCGGCGGTTTTAAAAAGTGAATCCATCACGGCTGAAAAGGCCTTGGAATTAAAAGTGATTGATCTGATCGCCAAGGACCTAACGGATTTGCTGGAAAAGGCCGATGGCCGGCAGATTACCACCTCCAAGCAGCCCAAAACCATAAAGACCAAAGGATTACCGGTTATTCACCTCAAAGAAAATTTTCGAGACCGTATTCTTCGGACCATCAGTGACCCCAATATCGCTTATGTCCTGATGATGCTGGGGATGATGGGTATCTTTTTTGAATTAATTCACCCCGGGGGTATTTTCCCTGGAGTCATCGGCGGAATTTCTCTGATCTTGGCCTTCTTTGCCCTGTCAACTTTGCCGGTCAATTACGCCGGGATCCTCTTAATCCTTTTGTCTATTATTTTTTTTATTGCCGAGGTTAAGGTGATCAGCCATGGTTTGTTGACCATTGCCGGAATCTTTTCTTTGACCCTCGGCTCTCTGATGTTATTTAAAACAACGGAGGGACAAATGGGGCTTTCTCTTCAGATTCTGATTACCACAGTTCTGGTTATCTCTGCATTTTTTATCCTGGTCATTTCCCTGGCCGTCAAGGCCTACCGGCGGAAGCCCCAGACCGGGGACCAGGGAATTTTGAAGGAGGTCGGGCGGGTGCATCAAAAGATTGCTCCCGGTCATCCCGGCAAAGTGTTCGTTCATGGAGAAATCTGGAATGCAATCTCCGATGAAATTTGTGAACCGGGAGAAATGGTGGAGGTGGTGGGCTTGGAGCACCTGTTGTTGAAAGTGAAACGAAAGATATAGGGAATAAAATCAAAAAAGGGAGAAGAATGAGGCCTGATAAGAACTCTGGGCGACATTAGGTCTTCGGAAATCCACAATTAATATCCAAAATCCACAACCAAAAGAGAGGAGTCTATCATGTACACCCTGGCTGCCATTGTCGTTTTATTGATCTTTTTTTTAAGCAGCGCTGTACGCATTTTAAACGAATATGAAAGAGGTGTTATTTTCCGCTTAGGTAGAATACTGGGGGCCAAAGGACCGGGTTTGATTCTCCTGATTCCCATTATTGACAAAATGATTAAAGTGGATCTACGAACGGTGACCATGGATGTACCTCCGCAGGATGTCATTACCCGCGACAATGTCTCGGTTAAAGTCAATGCTGTAGTCTACTTCCGGGTCATGGATGCCGTAAAGGCCACGATTGAAGTTCAGCAATATCTTTACGCCACTTCTCAATTGGCCCAGACTACGTTGCGAAGTGTCTGCGGTCAGGCGGAGTTGGATAAGATCCTGTCGGAACGGGAAAAAGTCAATACGGAAATTCAAGAGATCCTGGATATGCATACCGATCCCTGGGGAATAAAGGTGACGGTCGTCGAAGTCAAACAGATTGACTTGCCGCAGGAAATGCAGCGGGCCATGGCTAAACAGGCCGAGGCCGAACGGGAACGTAGGGCCAAGGTCATCAATGCCGAAGGGGAGTTCCAGGCCGCCTCGCGGATGGCCGATGCCGCCGGCATCATTGAGGCCCACCCGATTGCCCTTCAACTTCGCTATCTCCAGACCTTACGAGAAGTGGCTTCGGAACATAATTCAACGACCCTTTTCCCCATCCCCATTGATCTATTTAAGCCGTTTTTAAAAATGGCGGAATTAGCCGAACCAAAAAAAGGGTAGGGGAGAAAGCTGGAATACTTTTTGGCTCAAAAATCAAAGTTAAAAAGCCCTTTGTTATCCCACTTTTAACTTTGTGATTTGAGCCGCAAGGATATACTATATAATTCAAAGGAGAAGATTGAATATGGCTAAAAAAGAAAGGGCTGAGAAAAAAGAAAAACCCCTGGAGAAAATGACGGCCAAGGAACTACGCGATGTGGCCATGACCATTCCTGAGATATCCGGTGTTTATGGAATGAATAAAGAGGAAGTCCTGACGGCCGTCAAAAAGGCCCGTGGAATTAAAGAAACCCCGGTTAAGAAAGGGGACCGATCCATGCGCCAGTTGAAAGAAAAGGTCAAGGAATTACGGGGAAAGAAACTTGAATATCAAGAGAAAAACGATAAAAAAGCGGTCAATCAATTGAGACGCCGGATCGGGCGGCTGAAGAAGAAGACCCGGAAGGCAGCCTAATACATAAAAAGGTCCAAGGTTTAAGGTTAAAGGTTAAAAGGAAAACCACAAAACCATAAAACCTTAAACCTTGGACCTTAAACCTTAGGACGTATTTGTGAAAACCCTTTCTATCCCCTACGGCGCTATAACCCTGCCACTTCAAATCCCCGAAGAACATTGGGGAGAGCTTCTTGCGCCTTTGGAAGTCCATCCCGTTTCTTTTGAAAATGGATTACTGCGAGCAATCGAAAACCCGCTGGATTCCCCTTCTTTGACTGAATTTCTGAAGGGCTGCCGATCATTGCTGGTTCTTATTAATGACGAGACCCGGCCAACCCCGACCGGCCGGGTTTTGGAATTTCTCTGGTCTGAAATTTCCGCCTGCCCAATGAAGATCATGGTGGCCACCGGGACTCACAAAAGAAGCAGCGAAGAAGGTTGCCGAGGTATCTTTGGTCCCTTATGGGAGGAAGTCAACAAAAGGCTCCTGTTTCATGACTGCCGGCAGGAAGGAGGGATGATCTTTCTTGGAGAAACCTCCAGAGGGACAAGAGTCCTGGTCAATCAAGAGATTATGTTGGCCGATCGATTGCTGGTCATCGGTTCCGTGGAGCCCCATTACTTCGCCGGCTATACCGGCGGGCGAAAAGGTGTTATCCCCGGCGTGGCTGCCTATTCGACCATAGTGGCCAATCATTCTCTGGCTATGGATCTAAACGCCCGGCCCCTCCGTCTGGCAGGCAACCCGGTCCATGAAGACCTGGAAGAGGCCTTGCGTTTATTGACCATCCCTCCCATCTTCTCCTTGATGCTGGTTTTGACCCCGGAGCACCAACTCTATGCCGCTTACAGTGGATCGATACCGGAAACCTTGGTTCAGGCCGCTCAACAGGCCGATGAGGTCTTTACCCTCCCTTTTCAACAAAAAGCGGATATCTTAATCAGCGTGGTATTACCCCCTTTGGATCTCGATCTTTATCAATCTCAAAAGCCGATTGAACATGGTAAAATAGCCTTAAAGGATGATGGAATCCTGATTCTGGTCATGCCCTGTCCTCAAGGGCCTGGGCCCGCTGATTTTCAATATCTGATGTTGCAGACCGGGAACCCGGAGAAAGCCAGGGCTTTGCTTGAACAACCTTACCGCTTGGGCGACCATCGCATAACCCGGAACTTGAGATTCCTGGAGCAGGGAGGGCAGGTCTGGGGTATAACCGATCTAAATCCCCTTTTCTTATCTCAGACTTTTATCCGGCCCAGACCTTCGCTTCAAAAAGCGGTGGATATGGCCCTGGCCCAGAAAGGAAAGAAGGCCAAGGTGAGCGTCCTGCTTAACGCCGGCCTTTGTGTGCCGAAACAACAAATGGCCGGTTCTTTTCCGACCGGTTGAGTGATCGAATAAAGGCACTTAATCCCTCATGGGCCAGGCGGCTGCCCTTCTTTTCCTCTCCCTTATTTCGATCATTTTAGTCGTACCCTATCGACCAGTTCTGCCAAATCGAGAACTTTGAGCTGATCCTCCCGACCTTCGACTTAATCGCGTTGTCCAACATCCTGGCGCATTGGGGACAGGCCACCGCTATGATCTCAGTTGCGGTCTCCAGGGCCTCCCGGACGCGGACGCGGGCCGGACGGTCTTCCCCCGGCCCGATGATGTCGGTAAGAGAGCTTTGAAAAACGTCCCCCTTTGCCCAATTTCTGCGTCAGACTCAAATTTTAATCCTCGAAATACTAAATGTATTCCTGTGGTTAAAATTTTCGTCTTCCTTGACCTTGAACAAAATTAAACGTTTTTCAAAGGTCTCGGTAAAGAAGTTACCCCCGCCTCCTCCGCATCAAAAGGCATTTCCCTTATTCCGGCGCATTTCTATGAATTCGAGGCCGGGGATACTTTTTAATATTTCGCGTAGGGGCCCATAAATTTGATTGTGCCGACCCAGACAACACGGATCATGATAAGTCACCTTGGCTCGCTTGGCCCCCCGGCTTTCACCGGGGGGACGACTTTTTACTGGACCTTCATTCTTTCTTTCTTGGATAATAGTTGGCCAGCATAGGATTGGGATCAACATAAGCCCCAATACTTGAGATGGGATACTTGAAGCCGATTTTCCCTAAAATGGCCAAGCCCTCGATGGCCCGATCCATATCCGAGGGCGGCAAGGCGATAACGATCTCCTCATCTTTTACCTGCCCCATGGAGCGTTCCCCGTAACAAGGAATAGCCAGGGAAGGTTTCCCGGTATTATAACATTGACCCAGCGAATCGACACAGGCTCCTTCTCCAATAAAATGAAACTCGAATCGCTCATAATGAACCTTTTGCAGTCCGCACATCAGCATCATGAGCTGTGCCGGATTACCGTAAATCAGGATAACCTCCGGATCAAGGTTACCCTTGGCCAGAGGACCTATGACGATCGCCTCCCCGGGCGGAATCCTGGGGTAATCGTCCTGTTGCCTCCGACCTTCCTCAACCGATGGCATCCAGGTCCGGGAAAGCATTTTGGCTTCCTGCATCATAGCTTTCTCATCGGTAGCCAGCAGCCCGTGAATGCGTTTACAGCGTTCCCCGATGTTGTCTTCACTGGTCAATCCGATGGTTAAACCTCCGACTCTGGCCATAAAGGGGATCTGACAAAACATGGCGGGTCGGGTCCAGTGCATGACTCCCGGAACACTCTCCAATTCAGCGGACTTTTCAAAACGTCTATAGCCGAGCGGTTCGCTTGAAAGACAGAGTTTTTCCTTTAATATTTTGCTTTTTTCAGCCCAGTTTTCCATAGCTCTTCTCCTTTGTTCCTCATTTTAAGTAACGTTATTCTTAATTTTCCATAGCTTAGAAATGATGGAATTTTTACCAAGCCGTTAAAAATAGTTCTGTCTGTCATTGGTATAATAATCTAAAATCCTCAGGATCAACCTAGTCGACGGCCTGAGGAACAAGGCAGAACGTTGTAATCTGGTCGAAGCCGCTGTGACCACCGCCCTCTGTTCCCGAGACGACAACGGCATCGGCCCCAGCCTGCTCGGCTTTCCTGGCGTGTTTTACAGTGGAGCATACGTGAATCACCTTGATACCGGCTCTTTTTAGGATAGGGGTGTAAACTGCCGGGTTACCTTGAGAAACGATAGCCACCGGTATCCGCTCACTGAGTCCGACTTTCAGGCATTGATCACTGAAGTCCCGGTCCAGTCCGGGGACACCGACTACGAAATTAACCACAAAAAGTTTATCCGTTAATTTTCGAAATTTTTTAATCTGTTCCCTGAGTCGTTCTCCTGTTTCAAGGACATCGGTAGTTACTGTTTGAAACCCGGCATTCGGCCCAATGGTGCCGAGCGCTCCGGCTTCGGAGACGGCAGCTGCGAGATCGGCATCCGTGATCCAAGCCATAGGCGCCAGCACAATGGGGTAGGTGATCCCTAACATTTCAGTGATTCTGGTTTTCATTTATCTGATCCTTTTTAGAGAGCAAAAGGATTTATTGACCGAGGTGATGCCTCAAAAGCCCTTAAATACCGGTTCCCTTTTCTCCTGGAAAGCTTTCGCTCCTTCTTTGAAATCTTCACTTTCAAATTGAGGTCGGACAAATTGCTTAAATTCTCTCTCGGCCTGTGCTACCGGAGTGTCCATTATTTTGTACATCCCGTATTTAATGATCCTTAGCCCATCTTCCGCAGTTTGGAGAAAAAATCAAGAAAAACGTGATGAATTTTTAGGAATTGTTAAATGATTTCAAATCCTGATCTTTGAAAATTGGATGTAGTGAAGACCACCCCCTTGCCAGGTGCTGTGGGAACGGAGATAATGGGGTTATGTATCTCCGGCGTGCAACCAAAAAGAAAGGTGGAGCGGAGTACGAGAGCTGGCTTTTAGTTGAGTCGGTCCGTACTGCCCGAGGGCCCCGTCAGCGAGTAGTGGCGACGATAGGGAAACTTCCTGGCCTTGATCGGGAAGAGCGGATAGGTTGGGAGGAGATCGGACGGATTCTTTCCGGAAAGCCTCTACCTGGACCTGAACTGTTTGAGCAGGGGGAAGACCCCCCATCTTGGGCCACGGTCAATATCCATGGCGTAAGCGTCGAGCGACTCAGAGGCTTCGGCGATGTCTATTTGGGGTTGCTTTTGTGGAACAAACTGGGGCTTGCCAGGTTCTGCCGAGATCATATTCCTTCCAACCGGGAAGAGATTCCTTGGTCGATCATGGCGTCTATTTTAGTTCTTGGACGCTTTTGCGCCCCATCGTCGGAATTACAGATGGCCGAGTTTTGGTATGGCCAGACGGCCTTAGACGATCTGCTGGGAGTGGCCGACTATAAGATCAATGAGGATCGGCTTTATCGTGCCCTGGATGCCTTGCTTCCCCACAAGGATGCCTTAAGCCGTCACCTTCAGGAGCGTTATGGGGAACTGTTCGGCAGTAGCTTTGATTTTTTGTTTTATGACATAACCTCCACCTATTTTGAGGGGACCGCCAAGGGCAATGCCCAGGCCAAGAGGGGTTACAGCCGGGACAGTCGTCCAGATTGTCCCCAGGTCTGCATCGGCCTGGTGGCCACCCGAGAGGGCTTTCCCATAGCCTTTGAGGTTTTTGACGGCAATCGACCGGATGTTACGACGACCCAAGAGATGGTTCAGATGATGGAGGCCAAATACGGCCAAGCCAACCGGATCTGGGTTATGGATCGCGGCATGGTGAGTGAGGAGAATCTGGAGTTTATGCGCAAAGTCGGTGCCCGCTATTTGGTCGGCACCCCAAAAGTGATGCTGAAGAAGTTTGAGCAGCAGCTTTTCGAACAGAACTGGGAAGCGGTCCAACCTGATGTTGAGGTCAAGCTCTGTTGCTCGCCGGAAGGAACGGATGAAATCTTTGTCCTGTGCCGGTCTCAAGGCCGGAAGGAGAAAGAAAACGCCATTCTAAACCACTTTTTGACCCGACTGGAAAGCCAACTGGATCACCTGGCCCGCCAGGCCGAAACCGGCAAGCTCCGAGACAAGCAGAAAGTCGAGCGGAGAATAGGGCGACTGCTGGAACAAAATAAACGTGCGGCCTCGTTGTTCAATATTACAGTCATAGAGACCGGTACCGGAAAAGACGCACCGCTTTCCCTAGAAGTCAAGAAGAACGAACAACGGCAACAGTGGGCCTTGGAGACCGGCGGTAGCTACATCCTGCGCACCAACTGGACCGAAAGTGACCCGAAAGTCCTATGGAATACCTACATCCAACTGACGGAAGTGGAAGATTCATTCCGTACCGAGAAACATGATCTGGGAATGCGACCGATCTTCCATCAAAAACAGGAACGGACCCAGGCTCATATCCTGGTCTGCTTCTTGGCGCTGACTATGTGGCGAACGCTCCAGCAATGGATGAAAGCCTCGGGACTCGGTACCGCCCCAAGAAAGCTGTTGGAGGAGTTGCGGGAATTGAAATCTTTGGATGTGCTACTACCGGCGCGGGAGAGAACCCTCCGGCTCAGAATGGTGGCTACTCCCTCAAAGGAACTCAAAGTGCTGCTTCAGAGATTGAAAATTCTGCTCCCCAACAAACCAAAAATTATTGAAAATGTAGTGAAGAAAATGCCCTAATTCTTGTCGTAACTATTTGATATCGCGTCTTCCATGCTTTCTAACTGCGGAAGATGGGCTAGACTTAAGGGGGCAAGTTTTAACAGTCGTTCGGCCCATTCTTTGGCTGTATCCATAAGCTTTTCATTGGCCACCACTTTGTTGACCAGACCGACTTCATAGGCCTTTTGAGCGTTAAACCAGGTCCCCAACAAGTAGAATTCCATACTTTGCTTAAAGGTCATATAAGGACGGTATTCAATAATTCCGCCTACCCTGCCTGCTCTTCCCTCAGGGAAGCCGAATTGCGCATCTTCGGCTGCGACCGTAAGGTCGCACCCCCGAATGGCCAGACCGGAACCGGCTCCCATGGCCAATCCATGTACAGCGCCAATGATTGGTTTTAACACCTGGGTTCCGTTTGCCGGATAGCACTTACGAACCGTCCCTGGCTCCAAGGCTCCCGGAGTTATATCCGCACCACCACAAAAAGCCTTTCCGGCACCACTAAGGATAGCCACGCGGGCCTCAGGGTCTTGCTCAAAACGATCCCAGGATTGACTCAGCGCAGCCACCATTTCATTGTTGATAGCATTCAATTTTTCGGGACGATTCAGGGTAATATAGGAAATCTGATTTCTTACTTCATAAAGAATCACATCGGCCATACCCTTCTCCTTCTTCTTCCGACCTTATTCCAAAATCGAGGTAAACCTCCTATACCGGCCAGGGTATCTCGCCCAGGGCCATTCGGCACAAATCGGTGATAAAAATTTTCGGAAGCCCGACCCTTGCAGTGGGCCGGCGCATCACAGCATCACAGATCGGGCATATGGTTATCAGGGCCTCGGCCCCGGAATCTAAGGCATCCTGGACATTCTTGGTCTGCATATCCATAGCCAGGTCTTTATTGACGCCGATAGCGGGGCCACTGCAGCACACGGCATCCAGGCCGTCATACCGTCTGGAAACGTGCTCCGCACCGATCAGGCCGAAGATTTCATCCAACCAGATATCCTGCTCCCGTATCCAGCGCACCGCACAATTTGGCTGGTAGGCCACTTTCTTATTTAACCTGGTAAGGTCTTTTTGGTTTTTTTGGAGATAATCCCGCAGGTATTCGAACAGATGGTAATACTTGAAAGGGACGGGTATTCCAAGTTCCTTGGCCTTCACATGGGCCAGGACATATCCCTCATTATGGATATAGACGATCTCCTTCTCCAATTCCGCTAATTTTTCAATCACCTGGCGGCCAAACCGCTCGGCGAAACTCTCTCCACCCATATGCACCATGCCGACCAGGGACATGTATTGCCCCCCTCGTACCACGGTCAGTCCTTTGAATAACCGACTCTCCACAGTCCCTTCTGGAAATTGCTTGAATTCAAAGCCATCAAAAGAAAGCGCCGGCTTATCCGGATCTCCTGCTATCACCTGACTATCGGTTTGGCCTTCCTCAAATCTCTTGGCCCGATCGGAGAGCATCGGTTTGGCATTGAGGACTAAGGGACTGGTTCCGATCTTCTCCTGCATTTTAAAAATCAGATTAGCCGGATCCGCGCCGGTGGGGCAGTTGTCAAAACAGGTGTTACAGGTGATGCAATTGTTCAGGATATCCGCGGGCTTCCCCTCCATGAGCCGTTTTATTTCGCTTACCGCCTTGTCTTTATCATAGTTGACATAACGACATTTTACCAGACAATCACCGCATAAATCACATTTTGAAGCATTCCACATTTTCCACCTCCGTTAGATTTTTGATGGTTTTTATATTCAACTGGGACCCGTCTCAATTCCTATCTGGGCTAAGTATTCCATAAATCTCAAGCTCAATTCTTCAGGGCTTCCTTCAAATAATTCCTTGTTTTTTTCAGCCAACCCCCCCGACATAATCTGCCACATCCGGTCCTCGGCTGAAAGACTGGTATCGGGCGTAAAAATTCGTTTAGGCCTTGGCTTGGGTATTTTGATATTCAGCAATTCTACCTTGGTCTGTCCTAGGGTGTCTTCCGGCGATATGTTCAGACCTTTTTCCTTTATTCTGTTGATTTCGGTCTTCAGGGCGGATAAGAGGCAGGGCAGGGTGGAGTATCGCGGTTCATTCAAGCTTTCCTCTAGAGTGAGCAGGGCCGGAAGGGGAACCACGATCCTTTCCCTGTAGCCCTTTTCCAATTTTTTTTCCAACACCAGCTGCTTCTTCTCAATAAGCAAATCGAGTTTGGTTACCCGGGAAACGATCGGCAGGTTCAGCCGGTCCGCTATCACGTATCCGGTCTGACCTCCAAAGTTGTCCATCGATCCGTGTCCGCAGAGGATGAGGTCTATGTCCATTTTACGACACCAAGCCGCCAGGAGAACACCAATCGCATAGCCGTCCGGATTATTAACGGAGGATTCAATAATTGAGGCCTCATCAGCCCCGAGGGATAAACAATGCCGTATTAAATTTTCTGCGGAAGGAGAGGATAGGGCGATCAGAAAGACCTTGCCCGATCCATTCGTCTCTTTCAAGCTCACCGCCGCTTCGACGGCGACCAGATCGGAGGGGTGAACCGTATAAATAAGATCTTCCGGGTCGATCCGTCCGTCGTCGAAGCTGATGATATTCGGATCTGGAAAAAAATGGAGGCAGACAATGATATTCATTTATAAGCTTTCAGCGATCAGCATTCAGACGTCAGGAAAACAACAGATAGCTCCTTGCTCATTACTGGGTGCTCGAAAAAACGAGAAACGAGTAATCAGTAACGAAACTTTCTATGGCATTTTCGCTCCCAGCTCCTTTCTGGCTTGTTTGGCTTCATCCGACCTGAGCCAGGAGATATAATCGGGACGTTTCCGGGCGCGAAAAATAAGGTTGCTGAACAGATCCGCCCAGAAGGCCAGAGGTTTTAAGGTTTTTTCAAACTCGGGATTAAATGAAGCCCACCCACGAACATGTTCTTCCGACCGGAAGAGGTTCATGCCCGCTCAACGATACGGTCTGGTCTCAAGGGTCCCGCCGATCTCACTGTAGGTATAACCAACAATGGGCTCAGGCTGCACCGAAAGGATGTCCTCGTCCTTCATTTCAATAACGATGGGTTCTCCGCAGTCCAGACAAATGGCATCAAGCCGTACATGCTTTCCGGGGAAGAGCCAGCGAACCGCCAGCGCTTCGAATCCTCACTGGGCGAACCATTTTGGTTCACCGTCTATGGTGATGCGGTATTGGGTGGGTTGGTTGTTGAAGGGAGGGAAAGAGGCAATCCAGTCCGTCTGGGGGTGGACCCAACCGGGCACCCCGGAAGTCATCAGGTCATGGACCAATTGACGCCCTTCTTCCATCCCGATCCCCAGGTCCTTGGCCAGTTCGGTATGATGGGGGGCCTGACCGGTTTTGATGAAACGTTGCATGATGTTGTAAAACGCCCGATCCATTAAAGCGAGATCTGCCATGTTGGTATCCTCCTTTTATAAAAATAAGGGTTTAAGGTGCAAGGTACAGGGTTTAAAGTAAAAACCAGTGGTAACTTGGAGTACTGGAGTGATGGAGTACCGGAGTATTGGTCTGAAAAACCCGGTACTTCAAATTTTCAATATACCAATATCCTGTGTTCCAACACTCCCATACTCCATTACTCGCCTCCCGATCTACCCGTATCGCAGACATACTCCGTATCCCCCGCGGGGATAACTCCATTCAATAGCTTGGTTTTCGCAGGTGATGCGGCAGGCACCGCATTCCACACAACCTTGCCAGGAAAAAACAATTTCGCCCTGGCTCAGTACATAATTCTTAACCGGGCAAACATACAGACAAGGTTGATGGACGCAGGTAGAGCAACGTGATCGGTCGATCTTAATGTGCGGAGACAGATCGACCTTGAATCGTACTCGGGTTAATTTTTCTTCTATGTCCATAGAATTGCCCGTACCCCCTGAAGGATATCTTTAAACAATCGAGACTTAGGAATTTTCCCTTTGGTGGTCTCCCGCATTATGGATAGAATATTTTTTCTCGGCTCCCCATTGACACGATAAAAACGGTGGGCTATTTCACAGGCCAAATCAGGGTACGCTTTATACAACCTGGGATTGGAAAGGAATTCCGGGACACGGCGAAAGGTTTTAAGGTCTTGGAGTACAAAGCTCTTCTCCAGCAATTCCAGGTAATAAGCCATTTGCCGTTTAGAAAAATCTCTGTTCTTCTTGGCCCGGATGACGGTTTTGGCCGCCGCCAGACCGGAGGCAATGGCTAAATTCATCCCTTCCAGTGTAATACCTGTCGAGCAGACGAAGCCGGCCGCGTCCCCGGAAAAGAGGACTCCGTTCCCATACAGTTTGGGCAGGGCTTTATAACCGCCTTCAGGAATCAGATGCCCGGAATATTCTTTCAGGATTGCGTTTTTTATTTTGTTTTCAATAAAGGGCTGGGTTTTAAATTTTTCCATAAGGTCGGCAATGGACAATTTCTTTTTTTGCAGGGCCTCCAAATTGGCCACGACGCCAATCGAAAGGCTTGAAAGGTTGGTATAAAGAAATCCGCCTCCTTCCACTCCCTGAGTACATTCACCCAGAAAAAGATGGGCCAGCCCTTCTTTGGGTTTCAGCTCGAAACGTTGGTTAATGATTTCTTCAGGAAGGGTCAAGACCTCCTTGGCCGCGACCGAGATATTCGAAGGGGACAAGGTCTTTCTAAAGCCGGACTTTTCAGCCAGAATCGAATTCACCCCGTCGGCCACGATAACCGCATCCCCCAGCAGCAGGCCGTCGGACCTCGAGGTTTTGACCCCGGTTACCCTATTGTCCTCCAGCACCAGGTCAACCACGGTCGTTTCCGGAACGAGCAAGGCCCCTGCTTCCCTGGCCTTTTCGGCGTACCATCGGTCGAACCTGGATCTTAAGAGGGTAAAACCGTTATAGGGTTCTCTACCGAACCGATTATCCTGAAAGGTCGTGGAGAGGGATGAATCGGAAGTGAGAATCGTGGTCTGATATTTTGTAATAAAGCGTTCAACCGGGGCCTGGGTCCAATAATCTGGAATCAATTCGTTTAAGGCCGCGGAATAATGTAATACGCCGCCGAACATATTTTTCTGACCAGGTTCTTCAGCTCGTTCGAACAAAACACATTTCAGACCGGCCCGGGCCGCGGCCAGGGAGGCTGTAGTGCCAGCCGGACCGGCTCCCACCACAATTAAATCATATTTATCTTGCACCAGACTATCCCTTCGGCCGCTTTCCTGATCGGCGACCGAGTCGGTCATTGATCACCCTTATTAGTTCTACGGCGTCTCCCACCAGGCCCATATCCGAATATTTGAAGATATCCGCCGAGCGGTCTTTGTTGATGGCCACGATGGCCTTTGAATCTTTCATCCCCAGGACATGATAGATGGACCCTGATATTCCGCAGGCCACATAAAGATCAGGGGTCACTGTCGTACCGGTTTGTCCGACCAGGCATTTTCGTTCCGCCAGTTCGGCATCGACGGCCCCGAGGGAGGCCCCGGCCACCCCCCCTAACTTCCTGGCCAGCTCCCTGACCAGTTCGAAATTTTCCCGGCTGCCCAGCCCGCGCCCTCCGGAGATGATGATTTCAGCCTCGTCCAGGGTGATGGTTTCAGGGTCGGCCTTTATCTTGTCTGTGATTCGAAAATGCCTTTCCTCCTCGTTCAAACCGGGGTTGAAAACTTCCGCTATGATTTCCTTTTTGGGCCTGGTCCGTTTCTTATTAAAGGCGCCGGGGATAATCGTAGCCATCTGAGGGGTCCCGTGGCGGCAAATAAAGGTGCCGGCTATCCGGCCGCCAAAGATAAGCCTGGTCTGCAGTAACAAACCCTCGTCGTTCAGAGAAAGATCAAGGCAGTCCATGATCAGCCCGGTTTTCAGTCTTGCCGCCAGCCGCCCGGCCAGGTCATTCCCGAAAAAAGTGGCTCCAAATAGAATAAAGCCCGGCCTTTTCTCAGCGCATATTCCGGAAAGGGACCGGGCATAAAGTTCCGGATCTTCGTTCACCAGCAGGGGATGTTCTAGAAAAAAGATCCGGTCCACCCCGTAATCGGCCATGCCTTTAAGGGCCTCCCGGTTGGTTTCTCCGATTATCAAGGCCTGGAGTTCGCTGTTAAGTTTGGAGGCCAGATCCCTCCCTTTGTTCAGCACTTCCCGGGAGACCTCGGCAGCTTCTCCATTGCGCCACTCGACAAAAACCATGACGGATTTGTTTGAGTTCACGGCTTATTGCAAGATTTTTATTAAGGTTTAACTTTTTCTTGAAATAAGTTAATGCCACTGACCCACAATGACGCCCACAGACTTTTCCCACTGCGGAGTTTCGCAGGGGAAAACGACCGGGTACTGATTGACAGTCGTCAATCAGTATAATTTATAGTCTGATCTTGTCTGTTTTTGTCCGTGGCAAAAAAATAATTAAGGCTTTGGTCTTATCCATTCACAATTTCCTGGCCGCCCGAGCGGCATCCCAGATCGAGTCCTGCAGTTTGCGCGGGGAATGGCAATGACCGATGTCATAGAGCTCTTTGATCTCACCCTTTAATGACCGGTATAAGGCGTTGTCCGATTTCCCGATATGGGCGTAAACAACCGTATCCACTCCTTCGATGCGTCTTTCTTCACCCGAGAGCACATGGCCGGCGATTACTGTATTCTCCCTGATCTCCTTGACCCTCGTCAGGGGGGTTATGACCACACCTTTCCTGGCCATTCGGGTATAAACAATGGCCAGGGTAGTGGCATCCAATTCACCGCCGGCATAAAGGGTGCGGATCAAAACCTCCACCTTTTTACCCCTGTCGGCCAAGAATTCGGCTGTGCCCAGGGCCTCTTCGTGGTGTTCATCGGCGATTATGACTACCTTATCTCCGACTTCGGCTTTCTCACTAAGCACCTTGCGAACCGTGACCAGGTTGGCACTCTGGTCCGTCTTTATACTGGGCAAAATTTCCACGGATCCCGTAGCCACGATAACCGCGTCGGGATTTTTTTCTCGGACCATCGCGGGGGTGACTGTCGTCCCCAGAACCACTTCCACCCCAAGCAGTTTCATCTGGTTTGAATAGTATCGGATGGCTTCGGCAAAATCGATTCGGCCTGGGATTTTGGTGGCGATATTCAACTGCCCACCAAGGGTTTCTTCCTTATCATAAAGCGTAACCTGATGGCCTCTCAGAGCGGCCACCCTGGCCGCCTCCAGTCCGGCCCCGCCGCCGCCGATGACCATTACCCTTTTCATTTTGGTTGCCGGGACAATGCCCATTCGCCCCTCTCTTCCCGCCTCGGGGTTGAGCGAGCAGCTTATGGGCCAATTTTTCTGGTAATACCCTATACAGGCCTGGTTGCAACCGATACATTTTCGGATCTCATCCAGCCGGCCTTCCTTGGCTTTTAGAGGCCATTGCGGGTCGCAGATCAGTGCCCTGGCCATGCCTATAAAGTCGGCCTGGTTATTCTCCAGAATCTGTTCGGCCTGAATGGGGTCGTTTATCCGTCCGTGACAGATGACCGGGATGTTGACCACTTCCTTGACTCCGACTGCCAGGTGAACAAAGCATCCCAGGGGGAAATACATGGGAGGAACGTGCCCGGAAAGGCCGGCGCAGACGCTCAAGTAGTCGATGTTACCGGTCTCCTCCAGCTTGGAGGCAATGACCCTGGCATCATCCAGGGTTAGTCCCCGGTTAATCAGCTCATCGGCCACCAATCTCATACCAACTGCGAAATCAGGACCCACCGAGGCCCGGACGGCCTCAAGGATTTCCCGGTGTATCTTCATCCGATTCTCCAGGCTGCCACCGTACTCGTCCTGCCGTCGGTTGGAAAGAGGGGACAGGAAGGAGACCAGAAGCATCCCCGCACCGACCGTGGACGAGATTTCTACCCCGTCAAACCCGACACTCTGCAGCCTCTTGGCTGCGTCGGCATAAGCCGACACCACCTGCTGGATATGGTCGATTTCCATCTCATAGGGCGTGGAGTATTCAGGGGCCATCAACCCTCCGGGAAACTGTATCGGTGACGGCGCAAATCCCGTACCCCCGGTCAAGCTCCCATCGATTCTCGGTCCGGCATGCAGAAGCTGCCCAAATAACTTTGTTCCCTGATCATGCAAGGCCGTGGCTAGTCCCTCATAGGCGGGAAGAGAGCGGTCGTTCTGTATGGCCATAAAACCTCCGGCCGTACTCATCGCTCCCACCGCGTTCTGGCCTAATATGATTAAACCCACGCCGCCCTTAGCCCTGGCCAGGAAATATTGCAAGGCCCTTTCATTCGGTCCTTGATTTATCGGCCAGTATAACGGGACATGAGCGGAAAAAACGACCCGGTTCGGGATGGTCACATTGTGAATTTTCATGGGGGTGAATAGATACTTGAATTCTTGCGTTGCCATAGTATCCCTCCTCTTTCACCAAAAAATTGGTTGTTCTCCCTCCTCGGATTCGTTCACCAGTAAGCTACCTAAGGCAATCTTAATAAATTGAAACCGCCTTCACGGAATCGCTTGAACGGTCCCTGAATCGTCCTCGAAGGAAAATAATTTTTCGATAATATAGAGGACGTATTTTTCACAGGTATCTTTTGCTCTGCCTGATTCCCGGAATTTTTGGTACGCCCCGGGAACATTAAAATCCAGAC
This sequence comes from uncultured delta proteobacterium, assembly GCA_963790475.1. GTDB lineage: Bacteria > Desulfobacterota > RBG-13-43-22 > RBG-13-43-22 > RBG-13-43-22 > RBG-13-43-22. The sequence goes on from CAWBOS010000010.1 coordinate 957,000, forward strand.
CCAAAAGGCCCCGGCAGGTGATATCGCCGAATTGCCGGGTAAAATCATCAATCAAATTCCCGGCCTGAAGGCGGATATTATTTCTGGCCTCCTTGGCCTTTTCTTTGTCCGCCAGGGAACAACGATGCCGCAGTCCCAAACAGACGGCCGATGCGGAAACAGCACCGCAGGGGGCTTGTTGACGTCCGCTGATCCCCCCATTGAAGGGAATGGCGGCCCAAAGAAGATCTTCATTGCCCAGATCGTAGCTTTCCCACATAACTTGCAGGACCGCCGGCCCTCAGTGATATCCTTTGTGCAAAAATTCCATGGTCTTCGTTTTTGCTTCTTCGAGCGAAATTTTAGTTGGCATATTGAGCTTCCTTTCTATTAGATCTCTAACTGGTTGTTGAAACCGGGCATCACGCCACTTGATGAATTTCTACGATTTCATAAAATTTTATTGATCGGCCAATTTGATCTTTTCCCTTAATTCCTCCACAGTCTTATTGAACCTCGGTTCAAAAAAAAGAAACTGATTGATGGGATATTTGGTGCTCTTCTCATGAGTTTCTTGTAATCCGATTAAGAAATTATCCAGTTTGCCGGCCGGCATGGTAAAAACCATTTCATCATCGCCGGCCATTCCCAATTGTCTGGCCCCCCGGCCCGGTATGACGTATCCGGCCTTGTCTTCAATCATCGGGGCGATCATTTCCCGGACACAGGAGGCCCCGATGCTCGCCCAGGATTCTATAACTCCTCCTTCCGTGTAGATCATGGATTGAATCATCCTGGCCGTTTGAGCCGGATTGCCGTAAATTAAAATAACATCAGGGTCCTGAATGATATCAGAATCCAAAGGAGATACCATCAAACCACGGGAAGAGAATTTTCTTTCGTCCATCAGAGATGAGGCCTTCTCTAAATTTTTTTTGGCGGCTTCACGATCCTTGATATACCCGGCATTAATCCTGAAATTGATCAGTTCTTCTTCTTTATTAAGATTTTTATTCAAGTCTCCCCAGCCAAAACTCATAAGAGCGGCAACACAATTAATGTCTTCGGGGGTAACAGCAAATGACCAGCCCCATTTCCGGGCGATGGTATTTATCTGGCAGAAGGCCATTTTCATCCCAAAAACAGCCGGGCGCCGCAAGGTGCTGGGGAGGTCGTTGACGTTATCAACAAATTTTATAGCTAAGGGATGTGTATGAACTCGCAAATATTTTTCAATGGTCTCGGCGGCCTTTTTAAAATCGGTCATGGTTACCTCTCCTTCTTTTGAAATGATTGGCTTCTTATCTTCCCATGATGATTGGTATTATCGTCTTAAAGAAGCGATATTTCTCCGTTTTGAATGATATACCTTTGTTTTAATGCTTCGGGGTTCTCGCTGACACCTTTAAAGATATTCCTGGTAAGTTGGTTCTTGACCTCTTCAATCCGATGAGGCGGCTTTTCACCGACGGCGATCTGGGCCAATTCGGTAATATTGTAGATCTCCAGGCCGTGCTCGGCAGCCTTTTCCGATAAGGCGAAACATCCGGTACAACTGACAACGATGGTATCCGCCCCGGTTTCTTTGGCTTCCAGTACTCGTTTTTCGGCTATTTGTGAGGCCAATTGAGGGTTCCGACCGGATAGGGGGGAACCACAGCAGAGAGACTCTCTTCGATTGTGTTTCATTTCCACCAATTCTGTCCCCAGGAGTTTAAGGAGCCGACGCGGATTTTCATGAATTTCGGGTTTCATTTTTCGCCAGGCGCAGGAGTCATGAAAGGTGACCCGCCGATTAATAGGTTGGGGGAAGGTTATCTTTCCCGTTTGATGTTGTTCCAAAAGATAATCGACAATGTTTATATTTTTAATGGTGAATTCGGGAAGGAGCCGCGGATAGACCTCACCGATCATACGGTCACATCCCGGACAAAAAGTGACCATTTTTTCAACCCCTATTTTTTTTAGTTCTTCAAGGAGCTGTCGGCCTTTGAGGACGGCCTCTTCCTGTCCGAATAGATTATTGACATATCCGCCACAGCAATATTTCATCCCCCCGATGATGGGCAGTTCTTTCAGTAACTTTGTTTTAGCCAGATCGTTATAGATATACGACAGACTGCATCCCAGGTAAAAAACCGTGTTTCCCGGTGAAGGATGGGGTTTGGTCTGGAGACTTTTTAATTTTTCCTCCTTTTCAAACTCAAGGCCGATCGACATAAGATTAAACGGGACTTCCTCGGTGATCAAGGATAAACAGGACACCCCTTTAGTTCGGGTTTTCTTTAATAAGATTTCTTTTCTAAGCTCTGAAGGGTTGGATTGGGTCGGACAAATAATGTCGCAATAGGAGCACCCGGCGCAATTCCTGGCGACCACCTTTGACTCCATTGTTTCGATCATTTGAGAAATTTCCGCTGCCGCTTCATCCTGGGGCATTTCCAGAAAAGGACACCTCGTGAGGCATAATCCGCATCGTTGGCAATTTTCTTTGTTGAACATAATCTCCTCTATCCGTTTGTGTTTTTATTATACTTTGTTTGTTATCACTTGACGAACAAAAAGAAAAGTGGCATAAACGGCATTAAACGTCTCGTTTGCGTCATATTAGCTAAGAAATACCCCCAAGAGAGATTATTATGAAAAAAATTACCATATTGGCCCTCCATAACTGTTTTGCCTCAACAGTGATGAGTCCGATGGACGTATTTTTCATGGCCGGGCAACTTTGGAATTTCATATGTGGTCTTCCCCCGACCCCCTTCTTTGAAATCGAGATCGTCTCATTTGATGGAAAGCCGGTAAAGTGTCTTAATAATGTTTTTATACAACCACACCGGGCAATAGAGTATGTAGAAAAAACCGATTTAATCCTTATTCCAAGCATTGCCAACATTGAAAAGACCATTAAATACGGCGCCCAAGGGCTTCGTTGGCTTCAGCACCAATATCACCAAGGAGCAAGTATCGCCAGTGTTTGCACTGGTTCTTTCTACCTGGCCGAAACCGGTTTGTTGAATGAGAAGACTGCTACTACCCATTGGGGTTATGTGGATTTGTTTAAACAACGGTATCCCCGGGTCAACTTGAAACCCGAGCGCCTTATTACCGACGAAGGGGATTTATTTTGTGCCGGAGCCTTAGGCGCAAAATTTGATCTTCCGGTATATTTAGTTGAAAAATATTGCGGTCATGAGGTGGCCATCCAGTGCTCAAAATCAATGATCCATGATATGGGAAGAGGTTCGCAGACGCCTTATACCGTGTTCCGGTTTCAAAAAAATCACACCGATGAAAGGGTCAAAGTCATCCAACAATGGATCGAAGAGCATTTTGCCGAAGAAATAGATTTCGATATTGTTTCAAAGAAATTTGGCATGAGTCGACGAACTTTTGAGCGTAGATTTAAAAATGCAACCGGTGACACCCCTTTGGTGTATTTGCAGCGGACCAGAGTCGAAGCTGCCAAAGAGAGGTTAGAAGCAAAAGACGAGACCTTTGACGAAATTTCCTGTCGGTCGGGTTATGAAAACAGCAGTCATTTTAGGGAAATTTTTAAAAAACATACCGGGCTTTTGCCGACGGAATATCAAAAAAAATTTCGTCGCCTTCGATAACGAAATCCAAACAAAACCTTTACCATTCTTTTGATTCCTCGTTGACCTACTTCGAGTGATAATAGGACCTAAGGGAGGTTGTCAATAATTATAGCAGAATATATCCACGACCAACTGTTCGATGGCGCATATCTTTTCAGCCAAAAAGCTTTGTGATGTGGCCTTGTCCGAGAAAAGGAAGAAGGCCGGGGTGAGCATCCTGCTTAACGCCGGCCTTTGTGTGCCGAAACAACAACTTTGGAAATCCCGCAGCCCTGAATAAAAAAAATGGCTTCGTTGAACACTAGATATTAAAGAACGAACGATATTTTGGTGCTAAATATCCAATTTTTTCATAGCCTCCACCAGTATTTTGACCGCTTCGGCCGATTTTTTCAAAGCCGCATCCTCTTCCGGAGTCAGTTTGATCTGAATGATCTCTTCAATGCCTGCTGAACCCAGCTTTACCGGTACACCGATAAATAAATCCTTAATGCCGTATTCTCCGGTCAAGTAAGCCGCGCAAGGAAGGATTTTTTTCTTGTCCTTGATGATGGCCTCGGCCATTTCGCAGGCTGCCGAGGCCGGGGCATAGTAAGCACTCCCGGTCTTGAGTAGGCCGACGATCTCGGCTCCACCTTCCCGGGTGCGTTTGACCAGCCGCTCGATGGTTGCCGGATCCATCAGTTCCGTGATAGGAATCCCGGAGACAGTGGAAAAACGAGGCAGGGGAACCATAGTATCCCCGTGTCCGCCAAGGACAAAGGCATGGGTGTTTTCCACGGAGACTTTGAGCTCTTGGGCGATAAAGGTTCGGAAACGGGCCGAATCCAGGACCCCGGCCATACCCAGGACCCGGTTCTTGGGGAACCCACTGGCTTCAAAGGCCACGTGGCACATGGCATCCAGGGGATTACTGACAATAATCAGTACCGCCTGCGGTGAATACTGAACAGCCTGGCTGACCACGGATTTCATGATCTTGGCATTGGTGGACAGCAAGTCATCCCGGCTCATGCCTGGCTTTCTGGGGATGCCGGAAGTGATGATGATGACCTCAGAGTCCTTGGTGGCCGAATATTCATTGGCGCCGGATAGTTTGGCATCATGTTTTTCAATCGGAGCGGCTTCTGATAAATCCAGGGCTTTGCCGAAAGGGACCCCTTCCAGGATATCCACCAGGACCACATCCGCCAATTCTTTTTCTACAATCCGCTGAACCGCTGTGGCCCCCACATTGCCGGCACCAATTACGGAAATTTTATGTTTCATCAGTTCTTCCCCCCCTTGTTGAATGATTTGGAATAAAATTGGGAATTGTTGGATTTTTCAGCCTTAATAATGTTGGTAGAATAGTTTAAAATGTATTTCAGTTCAAGAAAAAGGTATTTCTTAGAAAGCATTTATTCAATTAGACTGTAGGGACGGTTGAAAAATTTACAAAAAAAACAAACTGAGAAAAGGTAAATAAGTGATCATGGCCAATGTCAACAACAGGATTAAGATAAAAGGAATGGAAGCCTGATACAATTCGATTACCGATCGTTCAAAACGAATACTGGAGATAAACAGGTTAATACCTAAGGGAGGCAATGAAGCCCCAATCTCCAGGTTGGTCAGCAGGATGATCCCCAGGTGCACAGGATGAAGACCGTAGGCCTGGGCAACCGGGACAATCAGAGGAACTAAAATAATCAAGGCTGGAAAAGTTCCAAGAAGACAGCCAGCGCCCAAAAGGAACAGATTCAACCAGAGGAGAAAGGAATAGTGGGTATGGACGTGGAGTTTTAAAAAATCCAGAATTTTCATGGGGATTTCCCCGTTAATCAGGGTATTGGTCAGTCCAAAAGAAACTCCTAAAATAATCAGGATGCCCCCCACCAAGATGGCGCTTTTGATGATCACAGGAAACAGTTCCTGGATTTTGATATCCCGATAGATTCCCACTTCGACAAGCAGCACATAAAGGACGGTCAGAACCGCTGCCTCACTAATGGCTACAAGCCCCGTGTAAATTCCACCCAGAACCACAAAGGGCAAGGGGATTTCCCAGACCGATTCCCGTAAAGATTCTGCCACCTTGTGAAAGGTGAATTTTGGACGGTCTACCCTCGCCTGGAATCCTTTGAAACCGCTATACAGTGAAAGGAGTAAAACGATCAGGAGGCCGGGTAAAATCCCGGCCAAAAACAATTGATCAATACTGGTCTGGGCCACAACCCCATATAGAATCAGAGGTAAACTGGGCGGAAAAAGGAGGCCCAAAGTCCCCGAAGTGGTCAAAAGTCCCAGGGAAAATTTTTCAGGATAATGCTGGATCTTTAAAGCCGGAAAGAGAAGCCCCCCCAGAGCGATAATGGTCAAACCTGTGGCTCCGGTCAAAGCGGTAAATACAGCTGAAACCATCAGAGCGATGACGGCCAATCCGCCGGGCAGCCAGCCTAAGAGAGCATTGGAAAGACGAACCAGCCGATCAGAAGCTTTGCTGGCAGCCAAAATGTAACCGGCTAAAGAAAAGAGGGGGATGGCCACCAGGGTGGGGGTGTGAGCTAATTTATAGAGCTCAATAATCATTGCCGACAGGTCTATCCCATTGAAAAAAAGGAAGAGTAGACCGCTAAAGGCAATGACAATAAATAAAGGGGTTCCTATAAGAGCTAGAAAAACGGTCAGAAGGGATGATATCAGGCCCATAGTTTTATGCCCGAAAGCTAATAATCTTTTCTGGATACGGGGTAGAGTTTTTCATGTTCGGGCAGTATTCGATTGCTCGGATGAGAAAGATTCTCCCCTTTTAATAAAAGCATTCCAGGTTTTGCTCAGAAACCGAAGCCCCAGGACGGTTAACATGAGCGGAATAACCGATTGAGAGGCCCATAACGGGATGTTAAAGGCCAGAATTTTCCCGACAGCATATTCCTCTTGAACAAACCGGATTGCAGGCCAGACCAAAATCAGGCAGATCACAGCAGCAAAAAGATTAATGGCCCCCTGAAGGTATGAACGACTTTTATATCCTAATTTCTCAGAAAGGAGGTCAATCGAGATGTGCCGATTTTCCCGAGCGGCGATCGAAGCCCCAAGCAGGGCAACCCAGAGGACCGAGTGGCGTAATAAAGGGTCGATCCAATACAGACCCACCGAAAGGACATTGCGGAAGAGTATCTGGATAAACCCCAAAAGGACCATTAAGATCAAAAAAGAACCTAACAGAATTTCTTCCAGCCGATTTAAGAAAGAAAGGATCTTTTTAAATTTTAAAGCAGGGGAGGGCATCAATTTTCTTTGCGTAAGGTTTTCAAAAAGGCCTTGACCTCGGCCAGAGTTTTTTTGCTGAAAACGTCCTCTCCCAGGGTATCCACGCCTTTCATGGAGAGGGCCTGCATCTCCTTCACCTCTTTTGAGTTGGGGGTTACGAGTTTGATCCCTTGCTTGGTGAGCACATTGATGGCCTTCTGATCCTCTCTGCGGACATTATCTTTCAGCAGTGCCAGATGACGCCGGAAGATTTCTTCCACTGTACCCCGCAAGGCCGCGGGAATTTTTTCAAAGGCGGATTTAGATAATATCGCGGCCCCCACTGAATAAGAAAGAGGAACATCGGTCATGTATGAAACTCGAGTAAACCACTGCATTGAAATAGCCGCTGCCGGTGAGGCGTAAACCGTATCGATCATCCCGGTCTGGAGGGAGACCAGGACATCAGGGATACCCAGAGGAATACCATTGATCCCCAATTCTTTGAAAACAGCCCGTCCTATGGCCGTATCCTCCCAGATCCAGACTTTGCCTTTACGAAGGTCGGCCGCACCTTTAATGGGGTGTTTGGAAAAAAGATAAATAAACCCCGATTCGGCCCAGCCCATAACTTTAAAGCCGTTATCCAAAAGCCCCTTTTCGAAATATCCGCTCATTTTGGCCATAACCGCGTCCACTTCCTTATAATTCTCAAACAGGGAAGGAATAACCAGAATTTTGATATCTTTAAAGATGATCCCCAGGCCGCCGCCGGAAAAGAATCCTCCTTGAATCTGACCGACCTTGATTTTTCGGAGCATGTCTTCTTCATCGCCCAGGACTCCACCGGGAAAAATGTGAATAGTCACCTGATTCCCTGTCTTTTGTTCCAATTCCTGTTTGATATCCCGAAAGGTTTTAACCCAGGTGCTTCCTTCCGGGGCCAGGGTGCCTATTTTCAGGACCACTTTTTCGGCCGAAGCGGGAACGGGAATAGCTAGCGATAAAAAAAGCAAGGGCAAGGAGAGGAGTAATGTCAAAGATACGAAAGACGAGAGACGGAAAACCCCCCTCTCTTTTTTATTGATATTCCACAATTCACAATCCCCAATCCGCAATTTCATAAGTTCCTCCTAAAAAAATTCATCAACCTGCTTAAGCAGCGCTTTCGCCTTTTCATGGGCCAGGGTATTGATTAAAGTCAGGTCCGGCTCTATATCAACCGGTGTGGAAAGTACCTTCTTCAACGTGTTAACGAAAAGATCTCGATCCAGGGATTGCTTGGCATAATATTGGGCATAGAAAATGTACGCCATTAGGAACTTGCCTTGAGAATAGTCCAGGGCTTTCTTAAAATGGATCTCAGCCTTTTTCAGGTCTCCGCCATATTGAGTCGGCCGGGCGGAAAGCAGAATGGCTTTAAAAAGATGGGGACCGCCGTAATAATAACCGGGGTCGAGTTGGAGAACCCGGTCCATCAAGACTTCTACCTTGGGAAGATCGGCCATGGCCTCGACCGGTTCGGGACCTTGGGCAATCCAGGTCCCCCAAATATTTCCTACTGAGAAGAGAATAGGTACTTGATCCTTTTCGGTTTTTGAAATTTTTTCTTGAAAAAGATCGACGGATTTATCAAGACTTCCTTTAAACAGGGGGTTCAGTTCCAACGCCCTCAAAGCCTGGATTTTGGCTTTTTGAATCAGTTGGGCGGCCCGAACTGACTCATCTTCTCCCAAGATGGAGGCATAGGAGGCATAAGCCTGGGCACCGGCCAGGAGAAGGTTTTGGTTTCCTGGATTGGCTTGAACCATTCCATCAATTAACAGTAAATAGGAAGGGATCCCTTGTCGGACCAGGGCGACATCCGATTGTCGGTTGACGGACAGGGCCAATTCCTGAAAAAGACCGACGGCACTATCGTTAATCATCTGCCGGCCGGAGAAACATCCGGCCAAGGATAGGCAAAGGAGGACTGGGATGATAGTTATTTTCAAATAAGAAGGAGAATTCATAAGCTCCAAAATTAGCACCGATCCCGGTTTCGGTCAAGAAAAAGAATTGTCCTCCCAGCCGGGAAAGAGTTCCTTATTGACAGTTTTGCGTTCCGGGATTATTAAGTCTGAAAATACCTTTGCAGGATCGTAAATATGTCCGAATCCATATCCGCCGCTGACAAAAGAGTTCAAGGACTCCTGGGGAAAGCCGTCCTGAAGTACGATTTGATCAATAACGGCGATCGGGTGGCAGTGGCCGTCTCCGGGGGAAAAGACAGCATGGCCTTGCTCTATATGCTCAAAGAACGGCTTAATTGGATTCCCATCCGCTATGATTTACTGGCTGTTCACTTGGATATGGGCTTTGAAGGGACCCAACCTCATTTGATAGAACAGGGTTGCCATCAAATAGGTGTCCCGTTTTATATGGAAAAAACCGATTACGGGATAAAGGCTCATGGACCGGACAATAAGGAAAACCCCTGTTTTTTATGCTCCCGGTTAAGACGGAAACACCTTTTTCAACTGGCCGACTCCCTGAATTTTTCCAAGATCGCTTTTGGACATAATAAAGACGATATCATTGAAACCCTGTTCTTAAATATGTTCTTCAGCGGGGAGCTCAGCACTATGCTCCCCAAGCAATCTTTATTTAAAGGAAATTTGACCATTATTCGCCCCTTGGCCTTGCTGGAAGAAAACAGGATTAAACAGTTTTCTGTACGGAAGGGACTGCCGGAAATAACCAATCCCTGTCCCAGCGCCCGGAAATCCGCCCGCAAAGAGATCAAGGATTTCTTGTCAGTCGTTTATGCCCGCAACCGGAAAATCAAGGGCAATATTTTTCATGCCTTAAGCCATGTTCGGCCCGAATATCTATTGCCATCCATTTCCAAAGATCATCCGGCCGTCTGAAAAAAAATCTCCGCAGCAATTCGGATAAGGGAACAAAAACTTGCTATTGACCTTAGTCCAATTAGTTAGGAATATTTTCCATTTAGGATTTCGGATTGTGAATTTTGACAAAATGAGGTAAAATGATTATATTATTAAGCGGTAAAATTGATCTATCATCAGGAGAAAAACAATGACGAAAGAAAAAGTTCAAGAAGCTTTAAATAAGATCAGACCCCAACTCCAGGCTGATGGAGGGGATGTGGAACTGGTGGATGTCAATGAGGCCGGACAGGTCAAGGTCCGTTTAACTGGGGCCTGCGGGGGCTGTCCCATGTCTCAAATGACCTTGAAGATGGGGATTGAAAAATTCCTCAAACAACAGATTCCGGAAGTCTCCGGCGTCGAATCAGCCTGATATAGGATCGGTCCAAGGTATAAGGTTTACGGTTGTGACCGCCGGATCAATGTCTCCTAACCGTGGGCTTTTTCACCTTATACCTTGGACCTTTCATTTATGGTATTTCTCTCCAGCCATAAAATTAAGGTACCGGTAAATCTGTTCCATCAAAAAAAGGGCGCTCATTTCGTGGGTCAGGGTCATGCGTGATAGGGAGAGGATTTTATCGGCCTGGCTCAAGACTTCCTGAGAAAGCCCTAAGGGACCGCCGATCAGATAATAAATTTTTCGTACTCCGAGTTTGGCCTGGGCATTCAAAAAATCAAAATGGTTCAGGGAACTCGTTTCCTTTCCCTGGCGATCCAGGGCCACCCACAAGCCGTCCCGGGGGATTTTACTTAAAACTCTTCTTCCTTCTTTTCGCAATATCTGGTCCTCTGTAACTCCCTTGGTCATCCTTTCTTCTTTGACGGGGACCAGATTCAGTTGCGTGTAACGGCTTATCCGACCATGATATTCCTTGATGCCTTCCGCAATAAAGTTTTCCCTAATCTTTCCTACGGTAACAATCGTAAATTTCATTAAATTTTAGTGATAAGCCTTTTCTAAAATATCGTTGGGCTTCGCTGGAATTCTTTTAATCAGAAATTGGCGAGGCGTCCCCACAAACGCTCAATGACTAAAATAAAGTCAGCAGCCTACATACCCAGTAAATCCGTTATCTTTAATGCTGTTTTTTCAATAAAAACATTATATTCTCTTTGGGTGATCAATTTGTCAGGCCTGGCGAAGGAATCCCCCTTAGCCAACTCCGCTGATATAGGACGGTTCTGCAATCTCTTTTTGGGTCGAATGCCAAAATCAGGCAAGAAGTTGTCCTGGAAATACATTTCCTGGAAACCGGAAAATTTTAATGAATGGGCGGTAGCATTGAGGACAGCTCTTTCTTTAGGCGAAACTTTTTTTTCGGCCAAAGCCTTAACCAGTCCAGCCAGGCTTTCTCCACCCTGGGTACAAGCGATATGTCCATTTCGGTTGGCCAGGAGCATATGATCCATGATTGATTGTTCCGTCACCTCGACGACAAAAATATTCTGTTTTCCTCCCGTTTGATTATATTCCTCAACCATCTCAATAACCCTGGGCATGGATACCGGATTCCCGATCATGGCCGCCTGGGCTACGCTGGATCTTACCTGCATTGGTTTGAAAGATCGTTTTGCCGCGCGAGGTTCAAGATAATAGCGATAAACCGGATTGGCATGGTGCGACTGGACCCCGATAATCTTAGGCAAGGTGGAAATTAAGCCATAACGGAATAGTTTCAAAAATCCTGAGATGATCGCTGTGATGTTACCGGCATTACCAATGGGAACCAGAAGAACGGTGTTGTCCAGTTGATAATCCAGCGCCTGGGCGACCTCGAAGGCATAAGACTCCTGCCCTAAGATACGCCAGGCGTTCTTGGAATTGAGAAGGGCCACCGGATAGTGGTCGGAGAGATATTCCACGACTTTCATGCAATCATCAAAAACTCCCGGAATTTCCAGAACCGTTGCCCCGCTTCCCAGGGGTTGAGAAAGTTGTTGAGGGGTCACTTTCCCCTTGGGAAGTAATACCGCTGATCGAACCTTTTCCCCAAGATAAGCGGCATAAAGGGCCGCTGAGGCTGAGGTGTCTCCGGTTGAGGCACAGATGGCCAGGACGTTTTTCATTTTATTCTTGGAGATCAGGTAATTTAAATAGCTTAAAGCACAAGCCATCCCGCGGTCTTTGAAGGAGGCGCTAGGATTTTGTCCCTCATTTTTAAAAGAAAAAGTCATGCCGATCAATTCTTCAAGCCCTTGATTGGCCTGCACCAAAGGAGTATGTCCTTCTCCTAGATAAAGGATATAGTTGAGGGGAATAACCGGCGCAATGAATTCATGAAATAAAAAGATCCCTTTCAAGGCTGGAATGGTGGTCATACGCCGGTAATCGAATAACCGGCGCCAAAGCTTTCCAGATCGTTTTTGTTTCTTTCTTTCCTCTAAATCATAAATGAGCAGGACCCCACCGCAATCAGGGCAGGTATATAAGAGGTTATCGATAGAATGAACCCGGTGGCAACTGAGACAACGGTATTCCATATGCCCACCAATTTTAGGAATGACATAAGGGCGAATATTTTGGGGGAATTCTGAAAGCTCCATGATAAATATCCTTCTTAAGTCTTTACGGCCCGTTAAATACCTGTCGAAACGTTAAATGAAACATATAAAGTGATTATTTTATTTGTAGCTAAAAGAGGGTAGGGTGTCAATAAATTTACTTTGATTTGGCTTGAATTAGGATTCCATTTCCTATATAAATTCTCGATCATGAACTCTAAAACTTCTTTAGGAAATAAGAATATCAAGGCAATTTTATTTGATATGGATGGGGTCCTTGTGGATAGTATGAACTATCACCTCAGGTCCTGGAAGGAATTACTTGGTTCTTTTGATGTTAATGTATCCGATGAATTTATCTTTGAACATGAAGGGGCCATGTCTACGGAAATAATAAGAGAACTTTTTAAAGAAAATGGGTACCTTATTGATGAGGAGCAAATTAAAGATATCTATTTGACCCAAAATTCCGTGTTTATGACCCGGTATTTATCTCAGGTGAATCTTTACCCGGATTCATTGCCTCTATTGGCGCAATTAAAGAACAAAGAAATTTTGTTAGGACTGGTGACCAGTTCCAGAAGAAATCTGGTCGATCAAATATGGAAGCAAGAAGAGTTGGCCTACTTTTCCACGACTATCTCGGCCGACGACATTGACCGCTTTAAACCCTATCCCGACCCCTACCTCAAAGCGGTTCAAGAAATAGAACAAGAGCCGATGAACTGTTTAGTGATCGAAAATGCCCCGGCCGGCATTCAATCCGCCTCTTCCGCAGGAATTTCTTGCTTTGCAATTTCCTCCACTCTTTCGGAAGAAAAGCTGTCCGGAGCACAGCAAGTCTTTCCAAATCTTAAATCCTTAAGCCTTTTCTTTGATAAGATCATTCCCTAACCGGTTATATTTGTGAACAATCAGTTTTATAGAGCTCTGATCTTACCCTTTTCTTTATTATATTATGTCTGATAAGATATATTATGTAAACTAAATTAAATTTATCTAAATTTAAGCCGTTAAAGGGATCTGGACAGACTAGCCCACATCACTATTTCCAAAACGATACATTTCAATAAGAGGATATTAGTAAAGGGTTCAAGGGGATTTCTGTGATTTATGAGTAGGATTTTTGACTTGAAATTTCGGCCACCCGACTCTAGCGCCTGGACCGGATTTGATTTTAAACCTCCAGCCTTAGAACAAAGAAAATAACAATGCGCATCCGGTCATGACATGACCGGCACCTATTGCTGGGATAAACAATAAATCAACAAATTACAATGTTTTTAGAGTTATTGATTTAACTTTCTTGGCATAGGAATACTAAATCCTTTCAGCTCCAAGGCATATTTAGATTATAAGAATACGATTATTCATAATAACATTTTAATAAATAATTACAAATGCATACATTGTATTAGTAACGTATCATATTAGTAAATTAAATTAAACTCAATAAAACGTAATGTATTAAATTATATTAGTTGTGTATTGTACTGTTAATGAGTATAAAATATAAATTTAACCATATAACATTACAGCCCCAAAATATCTCCCATCAAATCGGAGGCGCGATAACAGCAAGAGCCCGCATATCGGTCTTAGCCTGAATTCCATGGGGGTCACTGATATCACACACCAGGACATCTCCAGTTTCGGCCGGCAGCGTTTGGCCTTCCTTCGCCAAGAATAAACCGCTCCCCTCCAGAACGATGATGCTGACCTCCCCTTCTATATCATGGGAATGGATCGGCAGGGATTGTCCGGCCTTAAGGTTGAAATTCATTACTTTCATATAGGGGGATTCATGTACTAGAAAGGTCGAGAGGGCATTGTCTTTGAATTGGTTTTCTTTGAAAACGGCGATTTTTTTCATTGTGACATTCTCCTTTTCTTGATTTGGCCCGACCATATCAGGCAAGTCAGTTCTTAAGTTTGTCGCAAGTTCAAACTGTCTCCATCATTTAGTTGATTTAGAAACCCCCGCCCTAAGGGCGGGGTCATGTGGACTGGCTATGCCGGTCCCGAATGGGCTTGGCTGAAAGCCCACCCACTGCTATTTTTTCCATCGAGTTGTTGCCGCAACATCGAAAGAAAGGAGATAGCAGTGAGTAGATTCCGAAAATTATCACATACCATATGGCATTGTCAGTATCATATTGTCTGGGTTCCGAAATATCGCTATCAGATATTGGCTGGGAACATCGGGGAAACGATGGCCAGCGGGATCCAAGCGATTTGCGGGTATGCGGGTTGTGAAGTTAACGAGTTGAATGTTCAAAAGGATCATATTCATCTGGTAGCCATGGTTCCGCCCAAAGTATCGATATCGGACTTGATGGGGCGGGTCAAGGGTCAGACATCGATGAAAATGTTTAACCAGTATCGGCAGTTGCGGAAGAAGCCGTATTGGGGTAATCATTTTTGGACCCCGGGGTATTGTGTGGATACCGTTGGAATGGATGAGGAACTGATCCGGAAGTATGTCCGGTATCAAGAGGAAAAAGAAAAACAGTTCGAACAATTGCACTTGAATTTGTAGATCATCCATAACGCGGCACAACTCGGAAGCCCTGCCTCCTCAGGGGGCAGGGCCATTGCCCCCCTATGGGGGGCCCAGTTAAAGCCACGCCCTATGGGCGTGGATTATTTACAAAACTCAAATTTTCTATTTGCCCACGACTGTCTCCTTTCCCTTGGTTGCTTCCTCTATCCCCTTCAGTTTCGCCCTCAAATCGGCCAAAGCCTTTTCCTGCTCGATGAGAATGGAGACCAGGATGGTTTCCAGGGGCCAGGGACGGGAGGCATAGACCCCGGCCTGGACGTGAAGGCGGGCCAGGTCAAACAGCCGGTCCAGAACCGCCTGATCTTCCCGACGCAGGCCGCGGCGGAATTTCTTCCAGTCCTGATATTCCCGCTCCAGAATCTGGCTGAAGGGCAAAACCGTCCGTCCCATTGCTATCCCTTTCTTTCGGGAAGGAAAAGGGAAGGGTATAATTTCCCTTCCAGTCCCTGACCTCCCTGGCTGACCCGGATAACCCATTGGACGGATCTGGACAGCTCTCTTCCGAAATGCCGGTTTTTTACCTGCCGGGAAATGGGACCTTGAAAAAGATAACACCCCTGCCCTCTCTCTTTTAAGACAAGTAAAGAACGAACCACCTGGCGAAAAAGGGTCTGCCTTTCCTTTAAAGGAACCTGTTCGTCATAGAACAGGATACCCGGTCCCAATACAAAAAGAGGACCTTCCGCCCTTTGGCCGGGAAGGGTCTCGCAGAGCAAGGTTGCCAATTGGTGGCAAGTGAAGGCCCGGCTGAGACGGATCCGTTCCAGAAGGGGACGCAAAGGGGTTTCTGATAACCGGCCTACTCTGGCCACCAGATAGGGATCAAAGGATTGGGCGGCATCCACCAGAGTGATCGATTTTCCCTGAAGCGATAACTGGCCCATCAGGTAAGCGGAAAGGCGGGCCATGGCTTCCCCGAAGAAAAGGATGCTGCCTCCGGAAAGGGCCAAAGACCGCATCTTTTGCCAAGGCAAAAAATCCATCTCCCCTACCCTACTTCCACCGGGCGATAAATCCCAATGACTTTGCCCAGAATACTCATGGTCGTTATATCCCGGCCTTTCAGGATCAGGGGAGGAAATTCCGGGTGTTCCCCCCTTAAGATAACTTTATCTTTTTCTCGATAGAACCGTTTCAATGTGATTTCCTCACCAATCCGGAAAACCCCTACGGCCCCCTGAGAGAGATGGTCCTGACGGCGGACGATGACCTGATCCCCGGTTAAAATATAAGGGCTCATGCTTTCTCCTTGTACCCGCAGGAGAAAAACCTCTGCTCCCCTGACCCAATTTTCCGGAAGGGAAACATGTCCTTCGGCGGATTCTTCTATCTGCCGGGGATCGCCGGCCGGAATGGCCCCATACAGGGGAACGGTACGCATCGGCCCGGGAGAAGGGATCAGACGAAGCCCGCGGGAACGGTTAACTTCACGGCTCAGGTATCCTTTTCGAGTCAAGGCCTTCAGATGATCCTGAACCGTGCCCAGGTTGATCTTAAAAAACTTTGCCGTTTCCCGGAAAGAAGGAGGATAGCCGTGTTCCGTCTGGTAATCCCGGAGATACCCTAATATTTGTTTTTGACGATTGGTAAGGGACTGCATGGTAGTGAATCAAATACCATACATTTGTATGGTTGTCAATAAAAAAACGACCGATTGGGCAATGGGCTATAGGCGATGGGCAATAGGTTGTGAAAATTGATGAAATAAATTCTTGAACAAAAGAAATTAACTGTGTAGTAAAAAGACAGAGAGCCGGGCTGAGGACGGATGGGTTGAGGTAGTTTAAGCGGGTGGAGGATCTATTTGCAAAAAAAGAAAGGGGCCCAATGCGCAATCTCACCTTGTTGACCGATATGTATGAATTGACCATGGTTGGCGGATATCTGATCAACGGTAAGGAAAACCAAAGGGCCAACTTTGATTACTTCTTCCGCAAAATTCCGGATGAAGGAGGGTACTGTATTGCCGCCGGTCTTGAACAAGTAATTGATTATATCAAGAATATTCGTTTCACCTCCGAGGACTTGGCGTACCTGGAAGGCCTGGGGGTCTTTCCTGAAAAGGTCTTCCGCTATCTGGAGCAATTCCACTTTACCGGTGATCTTTTCGCCGTGCCGGAAGGTACGATTATTTTCCCCCATGAACCGATCATCCGGGTTACGGCCCCCTTACCGGAGGCCCAGTTTATTGAATCGGCCTTGCTTAATATTATGAATTTTCAAACCCTGATCGCCACCAAGGCTTCCAGGGTAAGCACGGCGGCGGAAGGAGATCCGGTTATCGAATTCGGTCTCCGGCGCGCCCATGGTCCGGATGCCGCCATTGGGGCTGCCCGGGCGGCTTTTATCGGCGGCGCCCAGGGCACCTCCAATATCCTGGCCGGAAAATTGTTCGACATACCGGTCCGCGGGACGGTAGCCCATAGCTGGGTGGAATCTTTTCCTTCGGAGCTTGACGCCTTCAGGGCCTATTGCCGGGTTTATCCCAAGGATTGCCTGTTGTTGGTGGACACCTATGATACCCTGAAAAGCGGGGTACCCAACGCCATCAAGATAGGAAAGGAATTAAGGGACCAAGGAAAGGGAGAATTAAAAGGGATTCGCCTCGACAGCGGAGATCTGGCCTACTTGAGCAAAGAAGCCAGAAAAATGTTGGACCGGGAAGGATTTGAAGGGGTCAAGATCTTCGCTTCCAGTGATCTGGATGAGTGGATTATTGAAAGTATCAAAAAGCAAGGAGGCCGGATTGATACCTGGGGGGTCGGGACTAAGCTGGTAACCGCCTATTCCACCCCGGCCCTGGGCGGCGTCTATAAGCTAACGGCCATCGAAGAAAAAGGACGGATGCAGCCCAAAATCAAACTATCGGACAATCCGGAAAAGATAACCAATCCCGGATTGAAAAAAGTGATTCGATTTTTTGATGATTCGAATTTAATGCGCGGTGACATTATGTTTCTGGAAGAAGAGCTCCTGGAGGCTAAACCGTTACGGGGATACCATTCTGTTATCCCAAATATCAGCAAAGTATATCCCCTTCAATTCTCAAGGCAGGAGTTGTTGGTTCCGATTTTTCAAGGAGGCCGGCTGGTCTATCCCCTCCCCTCCTTGAAGGAAATCCAAGAAAACAGGCGGCGGAATTTGGATCAATTGGGTTTTGAATTTAAACGATTTAAGAATCCCCATATTTATCATGTAAGCTTGAGCAAGCAATTGATGAAAACCAAAAAGGATCTGTTACGAGAAGTTATTTAGGGTTCAATCATCTTCCTTCTCCCCTGCCCTTTCTTGAAAAATTTTCTTCGCTCTTTGGATACGGGTACATCTTTCTTTCGCCTGTCCAATACTTCTACAAGAAGGGGTAAAAGTAATGAACCCCCCGACAATATGAAGACCAAAAGAATAGGGATCTTCTTCTCCAGGATGATAAATTGGGTTTTAACCAACAGAAGTTCACTCTTCGTCCAACCCCTCTGGGTTCCTTTCATAAGCAGGGCAGTGAGGCCTTTGACGGAATCAATCTCTTTCAGAATCCTTTTCCGATATTTGACAAGAAGTTTTCTGAGAATTTCCCGGTCAAAAAGTTTGGCGTAGTTTATAAGCATCTTCAACCTTTATGGCTCAATAATATGAACCGGGGGCATGGTGAGGTGATTTAAACTTTGTTCATTTATCGTCACACCCAACCCAGGACCGACTAACGGGCCTGCTTCCTTTTCCCCTATAAATAAAAAAACCCCTCTCGTGAGGAGGGGGTTCTCGATTGTTCATTTCAAGTCAAGCCAGCGCTGTTAGAAGGCCTCTGCCGGAATATCGACTGCCGAGGTGTCTTCCAGCTCCAGGGTGGCATGCCGGGAAAAGACATTGGGCAGGATATTCCGGCAGAAATACTTTACCGTTTCTATTTTCCCGCGGTAGAAGAACCCATCGGCAGAATCGGCCTTAACGCCCTTCAACTGTTCCCGGGCCAGCAGTCCCTGTTCCAGCAGCAGGTTGGCCATAAGGGTTTCAGAGAAACAATCCAGGAAACGGGTGGCGGTCAAGGGAACCAGTCTGATCTTCTCTCCCCCAAAATACTGCATATACCGGGTTGGAAAATCATTGGTCTCCTGGGCCGCTCTGAGGAGGAGTTCAAAATCTTTTCCGAAATCCGGATCCCCTTTATGTTGATTGGCAAAGTCCATAATCCCCTGGATCCAGTCCTGATACACCTGACCGCCATTCAGGGTCAGCTTGCGGCCAAACAAGTCCTGGGCTTGTATGTAGTTGGTGCCTTCCCATATGGAAACAATCTTGCAATCCCGGGCATATTGCTCTACCGGGAACTCTTGACAATATCCGACCCCGCCCAGAACCTGGATGGCATCCCGGATGAGCAGGTAGCCGAAGTCGGAAATATAGGCCTTGACCAGGGGGGTCAAAAGTTCCACCTGACTGAAGGCCTTATTCCGGGTGGCCTGGTCAGGGTCGTATTCCGAAATGTCGATCAGGTAGAAAAGCTTTCCGATCATGGCCCGCATGGCTTCCGTTCCAGACTTGAGGTTCATGAGCATGCGCCGCACATCTTCGTGTTGAATGATCGTTCACAGACGGCCCTCGACGATTGGTAAGCAGAGGCCCTTGAACCCTTTCTTTGGCGTATTGGCGGGCGGTGTCGTAGGCGGCGGCGGTCAATCCCAGGGTCTGAACCCCGCAGCCCATCCGGGCCTCGTTCATCATCTCGAACATCTTGGCCATGCCACTGTGTGGTTGACCCAGCAGGATGCCTCGGCAACCCCCCTTTTCCCCAAAGATCAAGGAAGCAGTCGGAGAACCGTGAATGCCCATTTTATGCTCTATGCTGCTGCAAAAGACATCGTTAGGTTCTCCGAGGGTCCCATCGGGGTTGACCCAGATCTTGGGTACGATAAATAAGGAGATTCCTTTGGTCCCCGGCGGGCCTCCTTCAACACGGGCCAGCACCAGATGAATGATATTATCGGCCAGGTCATGATTCCCGCAGGTGATAAAACATTTATTACCTTCAATTTTATAGATTCGAGGGTCTTTCGAGTTCGGATCGGGCACGGCCTTGGTTCGTGTGTTGCCCACATCAGACCCGGCATTGGGTTCGGTCAGACACATGGTCCCGGTCCAGACGCCGGTGTTCAGCTTTTCCAGAAACAGGGCCTTGTCTTCCTCGGTCCCGTGGTGCTCAATGACCCGGGCATTGGAAATACTGAGTCCCGGAAAAGTCATAAAGGCCATATTGGCGGCGATGAATAACTCATTGACCAATCCCGTAAGAACGTTCGGAAGGCCTTGGCCCCCGAACTGCGGATTGCCGTTAAGGGAAATCCAGCTGTTTTCCGCCATTACCTTCCAACTTTGATGAAATGATTTGGGGACCTTGACCTCTCCGTTGTCATAGGTACAGCCCTCCTTGTCCCCATCCTGATTGGTCGGGCCGATGACTTCCTTGCAGACCTTCATTGCCTCCTGAATGATCATTTCAAAATCGTCCAAACTGAAATCCTTGAAAGCCTCATACTTTAAAAGATCGGCCATCTTCAGATGCTCGAAAAGAACAAACCTCAGGTCCCGATCATCGCGATTAAAAAAATTTGTTCCCATGAGATGCCCCCTATTAAATTATTAAATCAAAAATCTATTCTGGTTTCCGGGTTTCACCGGACCCCGACAGACTTTTGCGATGGTTCCGGTTTTTTTTACTATAAATAATCTAAGAATGGAAGAGAAGAATTAGAAAATATTAAAGAAAGCCCTTGAAGAATGGGTTAGAAACAGGATAATATCAATCCATGGAGCAAGCATTCAAACTGATTTCTGAATTCACTCCTAAAGGGGATCAGCCCCAGGCTATTGAACAGTTAGTTCAAGGGGTTGAACAAGGATTGGAACACCAGGTCCTCCTGGGGGTCACCGGTTCGGGGAAGACCTTTACCATGGCCCAAGTCGTGGCCCGGGTCCAAAGACCGACCCTGGTTCTGGCTCCCAATAAGACCCTGGCCGCCCAGTTGTATGGTGAATTCAAATCTTTTTTTCCGGAAAATGCCGTTGAATATTTTGTCAGTTATTATGACTATTATCAGCCTGAGGCCTATCTCCCCCAGACCGATACTTATATTGACAAGGATTCCTCCATTAACGAAGCCATCGATAAAATGCGGCACTCAGCCACCAGGTCTCTATTGACCCGTAAGGACTGCCTGATAGTAGCCAGCGTCTCCTGCATTTATGGTTTGGGATCTCCCGAAGCCTACCGGGGGATGCTCCTTTCTCTGCAAGAAAATCAGGAAATAGGCCGGGAAGATATTTTAAACCAACTGGTTTCCATGCTTTATGAACGAAACGACTTCGACTTCCACCGGGGTACCTTTCGGGTCCGGGGTGACGTCGTGGAAATCTTTCCCGCTTACGAAGAAGATCAAGCCCTGCGCATTTCCTTTTTTGGCGATTCCATTGAAAGCCTGTCCATGATCGATCCCTTACGGGGAAAAATAACCGGCCGGCTGCCACAAGTTCATCTCTTTCCCAACAGCCACTATGTAACCCCGGAAGCCACGATGGAACAGGCCTATCAAGCCATTGAAGTCGAATTGGAAGAACGGATCGCCTTCTTTCGCTCCCGGGAGAAACTGATCGAGGCCCAGCGGATCGAAGAACGGACCCGGTTCGATCTGGAAATGATGCAGGAACTTGGTTACTGCCACGGTATCGAAAACTATTCCCGTCACCTAACCGGCCGCCAACCCGGTCAACCTCCCCCTACCCTGCTGGAATATTTTCCCAGGGATTTTCTTCTTTTTATAGACGAAAGTCATCTGGCTGTTCCCCAGATCCGCGGCATGTACCGGGGAGACCGGTCCCGCAAACAGACCCTGGTTGATTATGGATTCCGGCTTCCTTCGGCCCTCGATAACCGCCCCTTGAATTTTGAAGAATTTGAAAAACTGGTGCACCAGGTTATCTATGTCTCGGCTACCCCGGCCGAATTCGAACTGACGAAATCGGGAGGTCTGGTGGCCGAACAAATTATCCGTCCCACGGGCCTGATGGATCCCCTTATCCAGGTCTTCCCGGCGGACAATCAGGTGGAGCATTTGAAAAAAGAGATCGAAAAGCGGGTCTCCCGGCAGGAACGGATTCTGGTCACCACCCTGACCAAACGTCTGGCCGAGAATCTCACTGAATATTATCAGGAGTTAGGGATCAAGGTTCGTTATCTCCATTCCGATATCGACACCCTGGAACGGATCGAGATCCTGCGGGATTTACGTCTGGGGGCCTTTGATTGTCTGGTTGGAATCAATCTCCTGCGGGAGGGACTGGACCTGCCGGAGGTAAGCCTGGTGGCCATCCTGGATGCCGACAAGGAAGGTTTCTTAAGATCCACCCGTTCCCTGATCCAGACCTGCGGACGGGCCTCCCGAAATGTCTCCGGCGTGGTCTATTTCTATGCTAACCAGGTCACCCGTTCGATGCAGGAAGCTATACAGGAAACGGAAAAGCGCCGAGCCATCCAGATGGCCTACAATAGAAAAAATAAAATAACCCCCGCTTCAATAAAAAAATCGATTCAGGATATTCTTTCATCGGTCTATGAGGCCGATTATGTGACCGTTCCCGTTGCCAAGGACAAACAAAAGGAATTCGTGGAACCCCAACAGGTCCCCCAACTGATCAAACAACTCAGGAAAAGAATGAAAGATGCGGCCACTCGCCTGGATTTTGAGGAGGCCGCCGAACTTCGGGACCGGATCAAGGTGTTGCAGGAAGAGGAGTTGCTTTGGAAATGAGAATTAGGCATGAGGCGAGAGGCAAAAGGCAAAAGGCAGGAGGAACGAGGCCTGGGTAGCCGCTGATGGAAAAACAGAAATATTTCTTTATTGACCATCGCCTCATGGCTCACGCCTTACGCCTCTTACTTAATTCTGAAACAAGGAGAGAACAGTGACCAACGGATATGTCCTTGGGGCTTTATTGGCTGGACTGATCATTGGGGCCGGATTAGTCTGGATGGTTTTTCGAATGAAAACCTCTCAGAAGATTTCTGAAGTCTTCCAACCCCTGCAATCGGAATTGGCGGTGGTCGGGGAACGGCTCAAAGCCCGAGATGCTGAACTTCAAGGGTTTTCAGCGGATAATCAAAAACTGGAATTGGAAATCCGACAACTAAGACAAACGCTCCTCCAAGAAGGCCAGGAAAAGGCCGCGGCTGTGAAAGAGGCCGAACAATTAACTGAACTCCGGGACCGCCTCCAAGACCGGGAAAAGGAACTCAAGACCTTACGGGAGGAAGTCACCGCCTTGAAACAGGTACAAGCCGAGTTGGAAACCACCCTGCACAAGGAACGACAAGGCATGGAAGAGAAAATCGCCTTCTTGAATGAAGCCGCCGAAAAAATGGAGGATGCCTTCAAAGTCTTATCAGCCGAATGTTTGAAAAGTAATAACCAACAATTTTTAGACTTGGCCCGGGCCACTCTGGAAAAATATCAATCCGAGGCCAAAGGAGATCTGGAACAACGTCAAAAGGCCGTGGATAGCACCATCGCCCCATTGAAGGAAACCCTGGAAAAATACGTCCAACAGGTCCAGGCCATGGAAATGTCCCGTCAGCAGGCTTACGGGAGTCTGAGCCAGCATTTGGAAACTATGTCCATCACTGAAAAACAGCTTCAACAGGAAACCGGCAATTTGGTGAAGGCCTTGCGGTCACCCCAGGTTCGGGGAAGGTGGGGTGAAATCACTTTAAAACGAGTTGCCGAATTGGCTGGCATGTCTGAACATTGTGACTTTTTTGAGCAAGAATCGGTGAACAGCGAGGAAGGAAGGTTGAGGCCGGATATGATCGTTCGACTGCCCAACAAGAAATTGGTGGTCGTGGATTCCAAAGCCCCTCTGCAATCCTATCTGGATTCTCTCGAATCTCCGGCCGAAGAGGAGCGAAAGACGAAACTCGGGGATCATGCCCGCCTCATCCAATCGCACATGCAGAAACTTTCCGCCAAGAATTACTGGGACCAGTTTCCCGAAGCCCCGGAATTTGTGATTCTTTTTTTGCCGGGAGAAAATTTTTTCAGCGCCGCCCTGGAGCAGAACCCCTATTTGATTGAAGAAGGGGTGAACCGGAAAGTTATTCTGGCTACACCCACCACCCTGATCACTCTTCTTCGGGCTGTAGCCTATGGCTGGCGTCAGGAGGCCCTGGCCGAAAATGCCCAAGCCATCAGTGAAATGGGAAAAACCCTTTTTGAAAGGCTGGTCAAGCTGGCCGCTCATTTTGCCGATTTAGGCCGGCATCTCGATAAATCCATCCATTCCTATAATGAGGCCGTCGGCTCTCTGGAAAGCCGGGTCCTTCCGGCTGCCCGGCGATTTAAAGAATTGGGCATCAGTTCCAAGGCCAATGTTCCCGAATTAAGCCCTTTGGAAAAAAAATCCCGTAATTTTCAGTCTCCCGAGCTTTATGCCGAAAAAGAAAGTGAAGACCTTTAATCATTGAAACGAAATCCGATGAGCCCGGGTCAGGAGGACGAAAATGGAAATTTCTGGTTTTTATTTTAGAGTTCATATAAAGTAATAAGTTATACGGAAAAAGGAAATCAGACTATATTGCCCAAAATCCTGGGATTGAAGTCTAAGGAAATTGTTTGAATTTTTCAAAACCCACGATGGAAGAACACTATGGAACCCATTGATAAAAGCACCATCCTCAATCAAATAGCCGCCAACGATTATCTGCCTTCCCTTTCCCCTTTAACCATACAATTAATCGGATTAGCCGCCGATGAACACAGTTCCATCCTGGATCTGACCCGAATCATCGAAAAGGACCCGGGATTAACTGCTCGCTTGCTGAAAATCGTCAATAGTGCTTTCTATGCTCATCGGGAACCCATTTCTTCCATCTCCTATGCGGTTATGGTAGCCGGGTTTAATAAAATCCGGGTGATGGCTTTGAACATTTCTTTAAAGGACACCTTCCCGCTGGGTAAAGTGAGCGGTATGGATTATGACTTTTTCTGGAAAACCTCTCTCTACCGGGCCATTATTGCCCAGGGCCTGGTGAAAGGTTCCTATCTCAACGACCGGGTTGATTCTGAAGAAGTTTTTACCGCCGGACTGATCCTTGAAATCGGCATGCTGCTCCTATTTCATCTTTGCCCCGAACCTTTAAAAGAATCCTTTCCGGGGGGGGATGTCCCTTTGGAAGAAGCCCTCCTCTGGGAGGAAGAACATATAGGAATCAACCACCGGGAACTCGGGCGTCAGACCCTTGAGCACTGGCACTTTCCGGAACAGTTCATTGAAGTCCAAAAAATCTACG
Source organism: uncultured delta proteobacterium (assembly GCA_963790475.1). Classification (GTDB taxonomy): domain Bacteria; phylum Desulfobacterota; class RBG-13-43-22; order RBG-13-43-22; family RBG-13-43-22; genus RBG-13-43-22. The sequence continues at coordinate 982,146 of CAWBOS010000010.1, forward strand.
GACCGGAGGCCCTGCAGGAAGGAACTTCAGAATTATGCAAAATCTCGGAAATTGCCCGAGTCTGCACCCAGCTTTTTTTCGGGTTCAGGGATGATTTTGCTTTACTAAAGGAAATCTCAGGGCTGTTGAAAATGGATTTTGACCGGATAAGTGAAATCCTTTCCGAAGCCTTTTTCCGGGTCGAGGAATTCGCCCGGGAACTCCGCCTGCAGATCAGTCCCAACCAGGACATGTTGGAGGTGATGGGAAAAGCCAACCGGGCTTTGATCAAAATCAACGGTTCCCTGGAAGAGAATCTTGGAAAAATTGTCGGAATGGTTTCCGGCCAGGACAAAGAGACCGGACTTATCCCATCGGACCAGCCGGAAAAAGAAAAGAAAACATTTGAAACGGCTCTGGATGCGGTGGCCCATGAAATCCGAAACCCCCTGACGGTCATCGGCGGGTTCGCTCAGCGTATCATGAAGAAAGGTCATGAACAGGGTGATGTGGTCAAATATGCCGAATTAATCGCTCAAGAATCGCTTCGTCTGGAAAAGGTTTTGAATGATTTTATGGATTCCACTACTTTCTCCCGGCCTTCGGAAAAAGATTAGATTTTTACATTCATAAAACCGAGAATTTATCTCCAGCATTTAATTTAAGGGCTAATCTTTCAAACATGTTTGGGTAAGCTTTCCCCGGAACGAGAAATCATCGAAACCTATCAAGGAGGAAAGAAATATGGACGAGTTAATCCAAAGAGCGGCGGAACAATTAATAAAAAGCAACCATGCCATCACCTTGACCGGGGCGGGATGCTCCACCGAATCGGGAATTTCAGATTTTCGCGGACCAAACGGAATCTGGACCAAGAACCCCGAAGCCGAACGAAAGGCCAATCAGAGTTACGCCAAGTTCCAGCAAAACCCAAAAGAATACTGGAAAGATCGAATGGCCGGTGCTTCGCTTCTGGGGGATCTGACCAATGCCGTCCCCAATTCCGGGCATTATGCCCTGGCCGAACTGGAAAAAATGGGTATCCTGAAATGTGTAGTCACCCAGAATATCGACAACCTGCACCAGAAAGCCGGAAGTGAAAAAGTCTTGGATTATCATGGAAATATTTCTTTACTGCGATGTGCTTCCTGTGACACCCGGTTTAATCCCCTGGAATTCGATCTGGATCGCTTATTGGCGGAGGATCAACTACCGCCCTTATGCCGAAAATGCAATGGGGTCCTGAAGTCCGATGTGGTCCATTTCCATGAGGCCATTCCCACGGATGTTGCCCGGGAAAGTCAGAAAGAAGCCGAAAAATGCGACCTCATGTTGATCTGTGGGACCTCGGCCGTGGTTTACCCCTTTGCTTATTTACCCAGAATGGCCAGACAGCGCCAATCAGGGAAAAGAACCGTTATCATTGAAATCAATGCCGATCCCACACCTTTGACCGAAGAAGGGATATCGGATTACCTGATCCAGGGCAAAACCGGCATAATCTTGCCGAAAATCGCGGAAGAGGTTAAAAGAAGAATTGGTTAATATCTTTTTTCACTCCGGGTCTCAATGCTGTCCCGATTAGTTCGGCAATGAACCTCCGAAGGAGACCGCAATGAACTTGAAAGGAAGCCAAACAGAAAAAAATCTTGAAATGGCCTTCGCCGCAGAATCAAAAGCCCGAAATGCCTATACGTATTACGCCGAAGCCGCTCGGAAGGCGGGTCATCCCCTGGTGGCTGATGTATTCCTGGAAATTGCCAAAAATGAAGAAGAGCACGCCAGGGGTCATTTGGAATTCCTTGAAAAGATCCGGGATACCCAAACCAATTTGGAGGCTGCGGTTCACGGCGAACATTACGATGCCACCTCGATCTACCCTGATTTTGCCAGGACCGCTCGAGAAGAAGGGTTTAAAGCTATTGCCGATTATTTTGAACGAATGACTAAGATAGAGGCCAAACATGAAACAATAATCCAGAATCTTCTTAGACTCTTAAAAGAGGGCGAGACCCTCAAGGAAAGGACCGCCGGACATTCCGCCATAACCCTGGTCGAGGTAATGTTGCCGCATCAGGGCAACGTTGCCGGCAATGTTCATGGGGGGGAGATCATGAAAATGATGGATACCGCCGCCGGGGTTGTTGCTGCACGCCATGCCCATTCCAATGTGGTGACGGCCAAAGTTGAAGAATTGAATTTTCTGAGGCCGGTGCATATCGGAGAACTGGTTTTCGCTAAAGCCACCCTAACCTTTGTCAGTCGGACCTCGATGGAAGTTCTGGTTGAGGTCGAGACCGAGAATCTGGCAACGGAAGAACGACACATAGCCCTGACGGCCTCTTTTATTTATGTATCTCTGGATCAAACCGGGAAATCTATAATGGTTCCCCCCCTTCTTATTACCACCGAAGAAGGTGAAAGACTTTTCGAGGAAGGGCGAAAACGATACGAAAACCGGAAGAAATAGTTAGACTCCTCACCCGATACCCGATTGAAATCAACTCCCGAAAAGGAACATTCCAATGGCTAATCAAAAAGTTCCTGTCAAACATTACCAGCGTCTGTCCAAACTCTTTCCAGAAGCCATCTCCGCCCTTGAGAATTTGGGCTCTGCCATCCACAATTCCGGTCCAATAAGAGGAAAAACGGCAGAACTCATTCAACTGGCAGGAGCGGCGGCCGTACAATCAGAGGGGTCGGTCCATTCTCATACTCGCCGGGCTGCCCTTTTGAACATTCAACTCCTGGAACTTCACAACCGGCATATCCGCAAATCGCCTGAATCCCGTTGCCGATCATTTCTCCTACATTCCCAGCCAATATCCTTTAGCGATATTTCGGAACCCAGATAATATGATACTGACAATGCCATATCGTAGGTGATAACTTTCGAAATCTACTCACTGCTGTCTCCTTTCATTCGAGATTGCGGCAACAACTCGATGGAAAACATAGCAGTGAGTGGGCTTTCAGCCAAGCCCATTCAGGACCGGCATAGCCAGTCTACATGACCCCGCCCTTAGGGCGGGGGTTTCTACATCAAACTAAACCCTATTGCACCGGAGTAAATAATGCCTATCACTTTAGAACCCATGACCGCTGCCGACCGCATACCGGTTATAGAGATTTTTAATTTTTACATCGAAAAAAGTTTTGCCGCCTATCTTGATCGGAAGGTCCCCTATAACTTCTTTGATAGTCTTCTAAAAGCCGGAGAAGGTTATTCGGCCATTGTGGCTAAAGATGAAACAGGTGAGGTGTTGGGATTCGGAATGCTCAGGGCCTACCATTCCTTTCCGGCCTTCTCCAGAACAGCAGAAATTTCCTATTTCATCAAGCCCGAATGGACCAGAAAAGGTGTGGGGGACTTGATGTTAACCCACCTTATCCGAAAAGCGGAGGGAAAAGGCATTACCTCCCTCCTGGCCAGCATTTCCTCCCTTAATGAACCGAGTATCCGTTTCCACAAAAAAAACGGATTCATGGAATGTGGACGGTTCAAAAAAATCGGAGAAAAAAAAGGACTGTTGTTTGATGTAGTTTATATGCAAAAGATGCTTTAATCCATCCCTTCTCTATCACTGCCTGCAAACAACAATCATTCCGAATTTACATAACTACAACAAATTCTGGACAAGAGGTAAAAAATTTTATATAATTTCTTTATTAGTATTTAATAGGTTAAGCCAAACCAACTAAGGGAAATCAAGCAGGAATTCATGGTCATTCAAGCCTTAAAAGGATTTAAAGACATTCTGCCCGGGGAAGCGGAGAAATGGGTCTTTATGGAAGAAACGGCCCGCAGGATCTTTCGGACCTTCGGGTTTTCCGAAATAAGAACCCCGGTAATTGAAAAAACCGATCTTTTTGTCCGTTCCATCGGGTCTTATACCGATATCGTAGAAAAGGAAATGTACACTATTATTGACCGAAGCGGGGATTCGATCACCATAAGACCTGAGGCTACGGCCTCGGTGCTGCGGGCCTTTATCGAACATAACCTGCAGAGTCAACAGCCGGTTCACAAACTTTTTTCTATCGGCCCCATGTTCCGGCACGAACGCCCGCAAAAAGGACGATTACGGCAGTTTCATCAGATCAATGCCGAATATATAGGGACCCCCAGCCCTTGCGCCGATGCGGAAATTATTTATTTGTTGATTCAACTCCTGGATCATATGGGTCTTCAGGAGACTCGCTTACGAATCAATTCCCTGGGCTGTCCGCTTTGCCGGCCATCTTTCTCTTCGGCGTTGCAGGATTTTTTAGAGGAACAGAAGTCATCGTTATGCCCGGATTGTCAACGCCGGATGGTTTACAACCCGTTGCGGGTCTTTGACTGCAAGGTGGACCGCTGCCAGGAGGTTATGACCAAAGCCCCAACGATTATGGCCTTTAATTGCCCGGATTGTCAAAGTCACTATGATCGGGTATTGGAACTTATCGCCGAACTTTCCATCCCGGTTCAATCGGATCCACGGTTGGTCCGTGGCCTGGATTATTACTGCCGGACCACATTTGAGGTCAGTGCCAGCCATCTTGGGGCCCAGGATGCCGTGGCCGGCGGAGGTCGTTATGATGGTTTGATGCAGCAATTGGGAGGCCCGGATCTGCCGGCCATCGGTTTTGCCATCGGCCTGGAACGAGCGGCCCTTTTATTATCCACTCAGGAAGAATGGATAAACAGGCCTTTTGTCTATCTGATCCCCCTGGGGGCAGAGGCCCGTCAAAAGGCCTTCAATCTTTTGACGACCCTTTACAAAAAAGAAATACCGGCCATGATGGATTATGAGGAGAAAAGTCTGAAAAGTCAGCTCAAGCGGGCGGATAAGGCCAAAAGTCCTTATGTGGCTATTATGGGAACCGAAGAACTGAACAAAGATCAAATCCTTATCCGAAATCTGAACACTCAGAACCAGGAAAGCATCCCGATCCCCCAATTTTTGGATTATTTCTTGGAAAGATACCATAAAAAAAAGGTATAAGGTTCAAGGTCTACGGTTCAAGGCAAAGTTATATTTAACGTTTAAATCTTATTGCCTTACACCGTATCCCGTGTACCGTGCACCTTCAAGATCAAGGAGAAATCATTGACTGAAACCAAACCGATTGGGCAACGGACCCATGACTGCGGGACTCTGACTGCCCGGGATATCGGCCAAGAAGTGACCTTGGCCGGATGGGTGGATACCCGCCGCGACCACGGGGGGCTTATCTTTATCGACCTCCGCGACCGGGCCGGCATCACCCAGGTGGTATTCAACCCGGAAATCAACGACGCCGTCCATCAGCAGGCCCATCAACTGCGCAGTGAATATTGCATCACCATTCAAGGGAAAGTACGTTCCCGCCCTGAAGGCATGGCCAACCCCAATCTGAAAACAGGGGAAATCGAGGTCATGGTTAACTCCTATCAATTACTTAATACCTCCAAGACCCCTCCCTTTACCCTGGAGGACACGGCCGAAGTCTCCGAGGCCGTGCGTTTGCGTTACCGCTACCTGGACCTGCGCCGTCCGAACCTGCAAAAAAATTTCTTTAGGCGTCACCAGGTGATCCGGTTCATCCGCAATTTCCTTGATCAAAAGGGATTCTATGATGTGGAAACTCCCTTTCTGACGAAAAGCACCCCGGAAGGGGCACGGGACTATCTGGTCCCCAGCCGGGTACAGCAAGGTAAGTTCTTCGCTTTACCCCAGTCGCCTCAACTTTTCAAACAACTCCTAATGGTGGCCGGTTTCGATCGTTATTACCAGATAGTCCGTTGTTTCCGGGATGAAGACCTGCGTGCCGATCGTCAGCCGGAGTTCACCCAGTTGGACATGGAAATGTCCTTTATTTATGAAGATGACATTTACGTTTTAATTGAAGATCTTATCTGTAATTTATTCAAGGAAATTCTTGGAATTGAAATCTCCCGGCCCATCCGCCGCCTGACCTATGAAGAGGCCCTGAGCCGCTATGGAACCGACCGTCCGGACCTGAGGTTCGGGTTGGAAATAACAGACCTGACCCCCCTGGTCAAGGATTCCGAGGTCAAGGTCTTTGTCGAAATCGCCCAAAAGGGGGGTTGCATCAAGGCCATTTGCGTTCCGGGAGGGGCCTCATTTTCCCGTAAGGAACTGGACGATCTGACCGCCCTGGCCCAAAGTTGGGGAGCCAAAGGTCTGGCCTGGGCCAAGATTAATCCCGAGGGATGGCAATCTCCGCTGGCCAAATTCTTTAAAGAAGAAGAACGAAGCACCATAGATCGGACCCTTGACGCCCATCCTGGAGACTTGATCCTCTTTCAGGCCGATGTCCCTTCAGTGGTCCATGAAGTATTGGGGAAAATCCGCCTTCATCTCGGCCAGAGGCTTGCCCTAGCCCAAGACCGGTTCGAATTTACCTGGGTTACCCAATTCCCACTTTTGGAATACCGGGTGGAAGAGGGCCGTTACGGAGCGGTTCATCATCCCTTTACCGCCCCTTTGGAGGAGGACCTCCCTATCCTGGAATCCCGGCCGGAGAAGGTCCGTTCCCGGGCCTACGACCTGGTCCTGAATGGAAATGAAATCGGCGGCGGCAGTATCCGTATTCACCAACGGGCTTTGCAGGAGCGGATATTCAGCGTTTTGAAAATTTCTCCGGAAGAAGCCGAGGAAAAATTCGGTTTTCTTTTAGAGGCCCTGGAGATGGGTGCCCCGCCCCACGGCGGGATCGCCTTCGGAATGGACCGACTTGTCATGCTCATGACCGGAGCCCAATCCTTGAGGGAGGTCATCGCCTTTCCCAAGACCCAAAAGGCGGTCTGCCCCTTGACCAATGCCCCCACCAGTGTCAGCAGGGTTCAATTGAATGAACTAGGGTTGAGGTTGGATATAAAGAAATGAAAAGAACGTTCGGCGTTCATCGTTCGTCGAAAAAGGAAAAATAATTTAGGTTTTATAATCGACGAACGACGAACGCTCAACGCTGAACGGTATGACGATACGGAGGTACACCAATGGCCCGCTGGAACCCCAATAAGAAAGTCCTTGATCATGAGCATAGCCGCTTTTGGGACTATGAATTAAAAGATATCCCCGAACCCAACCTGCAACGGGATATCTTTCCTTATGATGAGATCACCCGTATTGATTTTGATCACAAAATTATGCCTATTGACCCCAGCGAAGAATTCTGGATCACCGACACCACCTTCAGGGACGGCCAGCAGGCCCGTCCCCCCTATACCCTGGACCAAATTCTGCATATCTTTGATTTTCTCCACCGCATGGGCGGCCCTTATGGGGTCATCCGCCAGACTGAATTCTTCCTCTACAGTGCAAGAGATAAAGAAGCGGTGCGTAAGTGTCAGGAAAAGGGTTATCCCTATCCGGAAATTACCGGCTGGATCCGGGCCCATCCCGAAGACCTGAAACTGGTGAAGGAGATGGGACTCCCGGAAACCGGAATACTCACCTCGGTTTCCGATTACCACATTTTTTACAAGTTGAATTTAACCAGGTCTCAGGCCTTTAATCAATACCTCTCCATTGTGCGGAGAGGCCCTGGATCTGGGTATTGTCCCCCGCTGCCATTTTGAAGACATCACCAAGGCCGACATCTACGGCTTCTGTGTCCCTTTAGCCAAGGAACTGATGAAACTGAGGGAGTCTTCGGGGATCGACATCAAGATCCGCCTCTGTGATACCCTGGGGTACGGGGTCACTTACCCCGGCGCGGCACTGCCCCGCAGTGTGCCCAAGTTGGTCCGGGCCATGATCGATGATGCCGGAGTCCCGGGCCGTCTCCTGGAATGGCACGGCCATAATGACTTTCACAAAGGATTCATCAACGCCACCACCTCCTGGCTTTACGGCTGCGCTGCCGTAAACGGCGCCCTGCTTGGCTTCGGGGAACGGACCGGAAATACGCCGGTGGAGGGTCTGCTCATCGAATATATCAGCCTTATCGGTCAGGATAACGGAATCGACACCCAAGCCATTACCGAAATGGCTGAATATATCGAGAGGGAACTCCATTATGCCATTCCGGCTAATTTCCCCTTTGTCGGGGCGGACTTCAATGCCACCAGCGCCGGAATCCATGTCGACGGTCTGATCAAGAATGAAGAAATCTACAATATTTTTGACACCCAAAAAATTCTGGGCCGTCCGATCAGCATCATCATCACTGATAAATCAGGCCTGGCTGGTGTCGTCCACTGGTTGAATAAAAGGCTAAACCTTGTCGGCCCGCGTGCCGTGGATAAACAACACCCCGGGGTGATCAAAATCTACAAATGGGTCATGAAACAGTACGAAGAAGGCCGGACCACTTCCATCTCCGCCCAGGAAATGGAACGGATCAGCCGAAAGAACCTGCCGGAGTATTTTGTCTCGGAATTCGACGAACTGAAACAAAAGGCCTATCATCTGGCCTTTCATATTGTCGAAGAAATCCTCCAAAGGGAAGAGATATGCAGCATGAACCCGGTCCTTCAGGAACCGGTCATGGAGAACTTCATTGAACTCAATCCCTTTATTCAATTCATTTACATCACCAATATGGAAGGGAAAAAGATCACTAAAAACATCACCCGTATTGTAGACCGGTCCAAATACCAGGTCTTTAAATTGGATGAAGACTTCTCCGACCGATCCTGGTTTGCCCAGCCTATCAAAGACGGGAAGATTCATGTTACCGACTTTTACACCTCTAAAATCACTGGTGCCCTGTGCATCACCGTCTCCGGACCGATTCGAAATCAGGAAGATGAGATCCAGGGAGTTCTGGGTCTGGACATCAAATTTGAGGATCTGGCCAAGATGGATCAGGACGGCGAATTGTAGATCATTTCCTCCCTGTACCTTTGGGCTTGACAAAATTTTTTATAATTATTAGATATTCTGTAACGTTTGAGCATTTACACCAAATAAATTCCTAGCGAAGAAGGAGGAGTATTGTGGCAGAGATTTTAGCACCTATGGCCGGCAAGGTTATCGAAATTAAAGTGAATGTGGGCGATTCGGTTCACGAAGACGATGAAGTGGCTGTTATTGAGGCCATGAAAATGGAAATGCCGATCCTGTCTTATTCGGATGGAACGGTGAAAGAGATCAAAATAGCCAAAGGCGATTCTGTTGAGGCTGACCAGGTCTTGATGATTGTTGGGTAAGAATAGTTCCGGGGCTATAGGCCATAAGCCAAAGGGTATCGCAGAAAAGAAGTTTTCATTCTTTTATTTCCTATTACCGCTGCTTATCGTCTATAGCCTGTTTTCATTGAACCCTAATTGGGTCTGTATTTTTCAGGCCCCTTTGCTGGATTATAAAACATTCTATGTGATTTCGACGAATGCCGATCGATTAACGCCGAACGGTATTTCGTATTAAGGGCACCCCATGACCAACGAAGACCGGATAAAGGAATTAATGGCCCTGAACGCCCAGGCTGAATTGGGCGGCGGCCAGGATAAGATCGACAGTCAGCATAAGAAAGGCAAACTGACCGCCAGGGAACGAATCGATTATCTTTTAGATCAAGGCACCTTTGAGGAACTGGATAAATTTGTGGTCCATCGCTGTTATGATTTCGGCATGGAAAAACAAAAGATTTTCGGCGATGGCGTAGTAACCGGGTATGGTCAGATCAACGGACGTCTGGTCTACGTCTTTTCCCAGGATTTTACCGTCTTCGGCGGAAGCCTTAGCGGTCCTTTTGGGGAAAAAATTTGCAAGATAATGGATATGGCCTTACAAAACGGAGCACCCGTCATCGGGCTGAATGATTCCGGAGGAGCACGGATCCAGGAAGGGGTAAACAGCCTGGGGGCCTATGGTGAAATCTTCAAGCGAAACGTTAGAAGCTCCGGCGTTATCCCTCAAATTTCGGCCATCATGGGGCCATGCGCCGGCGGCGCGGTCTATTCCCCGGCCATTACCGACTTCATCATTATGGTTGAAAAGACCAGCCACATGTTCATCACCGGCCCTCAGGTTATTAAGAACACTACCCATGAAGAGGTCGAACCAGAGACCCTGGGAGGTGCGATCCGGCACAACACGACCAGCGGCGTGGCCCATTTTTCGGCCAAAGATGACCGAAAGGCCCTGGATCTGATCAAGGAAATTTTATCCTTCCTTCCCCAAAATTGCAACGAGGCCCCTCCTCAGATTAAATGCACGGACGATCCCAATCGGATCGATATGAATCTGAGGTCTGTCATTCCGGATAATCCCCGCATCCCTTATGACATGAAAAAGATCATCCTGTCCGTGGTTGATGATCATCATTTTTTCGAGGTCCAAAAATTATACGCCCCCAATATGGTCATCGGCCTGGCCCGGATGAACGGCATGCCGGTTGGAATTGTGGCCAACCAGCCTCGGGCACTGGCCGGATGTCTGGACATCAACGCCTCGGATAAATGCGCCCGGTTTGTGCGTTTCTGCGATTGTTTTAATCTTCCGCTGCTTACTTTTGTCGATGTCCCCGGTTTTTTGCCTGGAGTGGCCCAGGAATACGGCGGGATCATTCGTCACGGAGCCAAGGTCATTTATGCTTACTGCGATGCCTCGGTGCCCAAGGTAACGCTCATCACCCGTAAGGCCTATGGCGGGGCTTATGATGTTATGGGCAGCAAACACCACGGTGGAGACATCAATTTTGCCTATCCCTCAGCCGAGATCGCTGTCATGGGTCCGGAGGGGGCGGTGCCCATTGTTTTTCGCAATCAACTGAACAGCTCCTCCGATCCCGAAAAAACCCGTCAGGAATTGATTGAGGAATATCGACAGACCTTTGCCAGCCCCTATAAAGCGGCCGAACTGGGCTATATCGATGAAATCATTCTTCCGGAAAACACCCGGCCTAAACTGATCCGGGCCCTGGAATCCTTGAAAACCAAGGTGGATGTGCATCGGCTTCCGCGCCGGCACGGGAATATACCCTTATAAAAAGTGGCGAGTATCATGTGGCCGGTGACAAGTTAAAAAATTTTAAGTCCTAGACTCGACCGCTATCCCGCAACCAGAAATGAGCAACAAGCAACTAATGACGAACAACTCATAACGATGGAGTTTTTCTATGTTTGATCCGGAAAAAATAGCCGACCTGAAAAAGCGTCAATCCGCCTGGCAGGAAAAAATTGAATCCAAACTTTCCAAGGCGCCGGAAAGGCGAAAGGCCTTCACTACTATTTCGGAAATTCCCCTTCAGCGGACCTATACGCCGGCTGATATTGAGGATTTGGATTATGAAAAGGACCTTGCCTTCCCCGGCGAGTATCCTTTTACCCGCGGTGTCCAGCCCACTATGTACCGGGGACGTTTCTGGACCATGCGCCAATACGCCGGTTTTGCCGACGCCGAAGAATCCAATCGACGCTATAAATACCTGTTGAACCAGGGGCAGACCGGCCTTTCGGTGGCCTTTGATCTGCCTACTCAGATCGGATATGACTCCGATCACCCGCTGTCCCAGGGGGAAGTGGGAAAAGTCGGAGTGGCTATTGATTCCCTGAAGGACATGGAAACCTTATTTGACGGCATTCCCTTGGATAAAGTCAGCACCTCCATGACCATTAACGCTCCTGCTGCCGTCCTGCTGGCCATGTACATCGGCGTGGCCGAGAAACAAGGGGTTTCCTCCCAAGATCTGAACGGAACGATACAAAACGACATCCTGAAGGAATACACTTCGCGGGGTACTTATATTTTCCCGCCCCAGCCTTCTCTGCGCATCATCACCAATATTTTCGAATATTGTTCCCAAGAAGTTCCCCGATGGAACTCCATCAGCATCAGCGGTTATCATATTCGGGAAGCCGGTTCGACGGCCGTTCAGGAAGTGGCCTTCACCCTGGCCAATGGTTTGGCCTATGTGGAAGCAGCCCAAAAGGCCGGGTTGCCTGTGGATGTCATTGGTCCTCGCTTGTCCTTTTTCTTTAACGCCCATCTGGATTTCTTGGAAGAGATCGCCAAATACCGGGCGGCCCGCCGTCTCTGGGCGCGCTTGATGAAAGAACGGTTCGGTTCCAAGGATCCCCGGACCATGACTTTACGTTTTCATACCCAGACCGCCGGCTGTTCCCTGACCGCCCAGCAGCCTAAAAACAATATTGTTCGAGTCGCTTTTCAGGCCCTGTCCGCTGTTCTGGGGGGGACCCAGTCCCTGCACACCAATTCTATGGATGAGGCCCTGGCCCTGCCTTCCGAAGAAGCGGTCCAGGTCGCTTTACGTACCCAGCAATTGATCGCTTACGAGACCGGCGTCACCGATACCATCGATCCCCTGGCCGGTTCCTATTATATCGAACACCTGACCACGACTATTGAAGAAGAGGCCATGAACTATCTCCGGAAGATCGACGAGTTGGGGGGCGCGGCGGCGGCCATCGAAAAAGGATTCATCCAAAGGGAAATCCAGGAAAGTGCCTTTCGCTATCAGAAAGCCGTGGAAACAGGCGACCGGGTGGTCGTTGGGATCAACAAGTTCCAGACCAAGGAACCGCCTCCCTCAGGACTGTTAAGGGTCGATCCGGTGGTACAAAGCCAGCAGATCCAGAAAATTATTCAACTCAAGCAGGTCCGGGACAACTCCAAGGTGATTTCCTGTTTGGCGAGACTCAAAAAAACCGCTGAAGGTTCGGATAATCTGATGCCCCCGATCCTCGAAGCGGTTCGGGCCTATGCTACCCTGGGAGAAATCTGTGACACCCTGCGCTCGGTTTTCGGGGAATATACAGCCGTCTCTACCTTATAGGAGGTTCTAAACCATGGGCACTGAAAGAAAAATACGTGTTCTGGCTGCCAAGCCGGGACTGGACGGCCATGATCGGGGGATCAAGATCATCTGCCACGCTCTGCGGGATGCCGGTATGGAGGTCATTTATACCGGCCTGCGTCAAACTCCGGAACAGATCGCGGCCACGGCCGTTCAAGAGGACGTGGATGTTATTGCCTTGAGCGTCCTCTCCGGGGCCCATAATTATCTTTTTCCCAGGGTCATGGAACTGGTCAAGGGAAAAGGCATGAAAGATGTCCTGGTAGTCGGGGGCGGCATCATTCCTGAAGAAGACATTCCGGCCCTGAAGACTTCCGGCATCAGTGAAATCTTCGGCCCGGGGACTTATACATCCGATATCGTTAAATACATCCAGGAAAATGTCGGAAAAAATGTTTGACCCCTTTCTAATTTTAGAACCCTCTTATTTCTCGATGCCAGCCTGATAAGGACACCACGAAACCTGGATATCAGCTTCGGCGAACGTCTAACAATCAACGCTAAGAATTATAAAGGAATTCCATGAACGAAAAACATATCTTGAAGATTGCTGTCGAACTGAACCTTTCGCCCCAACAAGTCCAGGCTACGGCCGGACTCTTAAATGAAGAGGCCACGATCCCTTTTATCGCCCGCTATCGGAAGGAAGTCACCGGTTCCCTGGATGAGGTGGCGATCACCTCTATTCGGGATCGACTGATCCAGCTTTCTGAATTAGACAAGCGCCGTGAGGCCATACTAAAATCTTTGGAGGAACGCAATCAACTCACCGAGGATTTAAAACAGAAAATTATGGATGTCGAAGCCATGGTCGATCTGGAAGATATTTATCTCCCCTATCGGCCCAAACGGCGGACACGGGCCACCATGGCCAAAGAAAAAGGACTGGAACCTTTGGCCCAAAAACTTTTCGATCAAGGCGAGATAGAACCCCTGGTCGAAGCCACGGCCTTTGTCGATCCTGAAAAAGGGGTGGAAAGCGCAGAAGATGCCCTGGCCGGGGCACGTGATATCATTGCTGAGTGGGTTAATGAAGATCAGACGGCCCGAGCCCGGATGCGCTCTTATTATGCTTCAAAGGCGGTTCTTAAATCCAGGGTGATATCGGAAAAAGAAGAACAAGGCATTAAATACAGGGATTACTATGAATGGGAAGAACCGGCGGCGAAAGCGCCCTCTCACCGTATACTGGCCATACGCCGGGGAGAGAAAGAGGATTTCCTCACCCTGAGGGTGGTTCCTCCGGAAGAGGAAGCCTTGGAAATTCTCGACCGCCTTTTTGTCAAAGGAGAAAGCGCGGCAGCCGAGCAGGTCCGAATGGCAGTCCATGACAGCTACAAAAGGCTCCTTTCTCTCTCCATGGAGACCGAGATCCGGCTTGATATCAAAAAACGGGCCGATGAGGAGGCCATTCGGGTCTTTGCCGAGAATCTCCGCCAACTGCTGTTATCCCCTCCGCTAGGCCAAAAAAATGTCCTGGCCATTGATCCCGGGTTCCGAACCGGATGTAAGGTGGTCTGTTTGGACCGGCAAGGCAAACTGGACCATCATGAAACCATTTTTCTTTTATCCGAGAAAGGCGTGGCCGACGCCGGGGCCAGGATCCTCGGACTGTGCGAACGTTTTCATATTGAAGCCATCGCTATCGGAAACGGCACGGCCGGCCGGGAAACCGAATCCTTCATCCGGGGCCTCAATCTCCCTTCAGGCATTCAAGTGGTTATGGTCAATGAAAGCGGGGCCTCGATTTATTCGGCCTCTGAAGCCGCCAGAGAGGAATTTCCGGATCAGGATGTGACCGTGCGGGGTTCAGTCTCCATCGGCCGCAGACTGATGGACCCCCTGGCCGAACTGGTCAAGATCGATCCCAAGTCCATCGGGGTTGGCCAATATCAGCATGATGTGGACCAGACTGCCTTGAAAAACAGCCTTGATGATGTGGTGGTTCATTGTGTCAACCGGGTGGGAGTGGAAGTCAATACAGCCAGTAAACAGCTTCTGACCTATGTCTCCGGACTGGGGCCCGGGCTGGCCAAAGGAATTCTCGAGTTCCGTAATCAACACGGCCCCTTTCAATCCCGGGAAGATTTGAAAAAGGTCCCCCGACTGGGTCCCAAGGCCTTTGAACAGGCCGCCGGCTTTTTACGCATCCGGGAAGGGGAAAATCCTTTGGACGGCAGTGCTGTCCATCCGGAAAGTTATCCGATCGTTGATGCCATGGCCTCGGATCTGGGATGTTCGGTGGTTGATTTAATGGACGACGAAAATCTTCGTAAAAAAATCGACATTAACCGTTATGTCTCCGAACAGGTGGGATTGCCCACGCTTCAGGACATCCTGGCGGAACTGGCCAAACCCGGCCGCGATCCGCGGGAGGAGTTCGAAATCGTCCGCTTTGCCGAAGGCGTGGAAAAGATCGAAGATGTCAAGCCCGGAATGAAGCTTCCCGGCATCGTCACCAATATCACCGCCTTTGGCGTCTTTGTGGACATCGGCGTCCATCAGGACGGGTTGGTCCATATCAGCGAACTGGCCGACCGTTTCGTAAAGGACCCTGCAGAAGTGGTGAAGGTACACCAGAAAGTCAATGTAAGGGTCCTGGATGTGGACCTCCCCAGAAAACGGATTTCTCTCTCCATGAAGGCCAACCAGCCCACGTCCGAACGTGCATCCAATGACAAAAAGAGGTCAATGGACGGAAGAAAACCGGGGAAAAAGGAGAAGCCCAAAAGCACCTTCTCCAATAACCCCTTCGCCGCCGCTTTTGGGAAAAGGGAGTAAAGAATTCTTTGGCATCGGCAAATTCATTCCTTAGGGAAAGATACCGTCCGGCTTAATCCCTGGAGATGAAGAATGTAATGTAAACCTGGTCTAAACTTCCCCAAGAATTTGAAATCTTTTCCGGGTGGAATGAAAAATTTTCCCGGTCGGGAGAGCGTCATTTTGTTATTAAAATATTTTTGGGGGTTGGTAAGCAATTCCAGGGCAAATGAAAATATTGACTATGAGACCAGTCAAATAATATCCTATTATAATTACTATATTTTACTTGATCTCTCTTCGGCCTGAGGCGGATTTGCAGAAATGGACCCTTTCTTCTTTCCTTTCTGGCATATTTCTTGGATTAATGATGCCCATCAGATAGTTATTACCCCTTCTCTAAAGTTTTTTTCCCATCTGCCGATAAATAAGTAACCATCAGGATACATTTTTGCTCTATGGATACTTATGCAGATGGAAATCCTTCATTCTTAATTTAATTAACCATAGAAGGAAAAAACAAGGAGGAGGTGATCCAAAAATTTTAAGTAAGCCAATTTTGTTTAAGCTGTTTCAAGACTTGGGACCTGAATTTAACCTTTTACCGATTTAAACCATTTCAAAAAAACTCTTAGGAGGACCTAAAAATGAAAAAAAGAGTAATCCTTTTAGCGGTTTTAGCCGCTATCGGCATTCTGGCCCTGAGCAGTGTCTCCATGGCCGCAACCAAGACCAACAACCTTAACGTAACGGCCTCCGTGGCTGCAAACTGTAACATCCAAAGCGTCGTCGACGTTGCCTTCGGTGCTTATGATTCAACAAGTGCTACTGATCTGGATGCTGCCGGTTCTATGACTTTTCGATGTACAAAAAATACAGCCTATAAAACCTATCTCGTCGGCGTCAGGCAGATGGTCGGGGCTGTTAATGCGGATAACCTTAACTTCGAACTTTATTCCGATAACGGACGCACGACGGTCTACCCCAGCGACAACTCAGGCGGCAGCACTCCAGCCCCGAGTAACGCCGCTATAACCTCAGATATCTACGGCCGGGTCACAGCTCTTCAGGATGTCAGTGTGGATACTTATTCAAGGGTCTTGACGGCCACCGTAGAATATTAAAATGGGCCAATGACAGTTATTCAATTTCAAATGAAAAAGGGTGAGTGAAAAGACTCACCCTTTTTTTTCTTTAATTTCAAGAAAAAGGAAGCGACTATGAAACCAATTAAAAACAGTCGGAAACAGATCAAGTTTTGGGAAATAATTATCTTGGGGTTTTTAATGACCTTGTTCCTGGCCAATAACACGGCAGCGGCCAACTTCGATATAAAACCCATCAAAATTTACCTGGATCCCCAAAACAAAATAGAAAAACTTACACTGAATAATTCCAGCGAGGAAGATTTGACCGTACAGATCAGGGGTTATCAGTGGACGCAAAATGACAAAGGTCAGGATGTCTATCAGGAGACCAGGGATTTGATCATTTTCCCCAAGATTGTCACCCTCAAAACAGAGGAAGAGAAGATTATCCGGATCGGCACCAACCTGAATTCCGGTTCAACGGAAAAAACCTATCGTATATTTGTGGAAGAGATACCCTCCCATGAAAAAACCCAAGACAAAGGCTCCACCGTTCATATGTTTATGAAGATCGGGGTTCCCTTATTCATAAGCCCGCTTAAAAAGGAAGAAAAAGGGGCTATCGAAGCCGCCAACCTGAAGAAAGGGAAAGCCGCGATCAAGGTGCAAAACAAAGGCAATCTTCATTTAATGGTAACCACCATCCAACTCAAAGGGGAAAATACCGACGGGAAAGAAATCTTTTCCGCGTCCATTGGCGGATGGTACATCTTAAGCGGCTTATCCAAGGATTATGAGGTCGCTATCCCCCAGGATGTATGCAAAAACATAACAAAACTTAATATTGAAGTAAAAACGAATAACAATATCATCTTTAAAGAACAGATCCCGGTGGAAAAACCCATGTGCGGACAGTCCATTTAGAATAGCACATGCCTCCGCCGGAATTAATAATAGTCCAAAGGTCAAAGCAGAAAGCCTTGGCCTGTTTTTATCGAGACTTGATGGAAAATCAAATTTCCAGATTTATTATTTCAAAAATTAATCTGGCAAAAAACCTTGCCGGATTTTTTTCATTAAAAGACTATACCCTTTTTCCCCAAAAAAAGATTAAACCCATTTTCTTTTTTTTTATCTTGCCCCTTTCCCTAAACCTTTTTCCCCCCCTTTCGGTGCAGGCCATGGAAACCATCATCCCTGTTGTTTATCTGAATGAAGAGCAAAAGGGAGAATTTTTTATCAAAATGACAGAAGATCATGATTTTCTGATCAAGGTGGAGGATCTAAAAGAAATCGGTTTGTTGGACCCCCAAGGTAAATTATATAACATTGAAGGAATATCCTACTTATCCCTGAAATCCATACCCCAAATCAAAATATCTTTTGATGAAGGCAAGCAGGCACTCAAGATACAAGCCCCTCCCGAATTCCTGGCCAAAACTGTTCTTGACTTTTCCAATAAGCGGCCCAAAAACATTAACTATCCCAAGGACAATAGTTTTTTTTTAAATTATGGAATCCAATACTCGGCCGGCACCGGATTCAGGTTCGACAATATTTCGACCACCACTCAACTCGGAGTCAGGGCGGGCAATTTTATTTTTCTATCCGATTCCATCCTATCGGCGAGTGAAACGGAAACCAAGTTTAACCGCCTGATGACCAGCATTACTTATGACGATAGACAGCGGATGAACACCTATGTTTTTGGTGATCTGTATGCAACATCGGGCAGTCTTGGATCTTGTCTTCTTCTGGGGGGCTTGAGTTTTTCGAAAAATTATTCCGCCGATCCTTATATTATCAAAAGACCGGTACAAGGATATCAAGGGTATGTAAACACACCATCGGAAATCAGTATATATCTTAACGGAGCAAGAATTGGAAATGAACGAATGCCCGCCGGGGGATTTGATCTGAGAAATATAATGGGTTATAACGGTCTCCAGGATTTGGATATCGTAATTAAAGACGCCTTTGGACGCGAACAGCACATTGCCAATCCCTTTTATGTCTCTGATTCCCTTTTGGCCAAAAGTTTTCATGACTTTAGTTATAATATCGGTTTCTTAAGAGAAAATATCGGTTCTAATAAGGACCAGTATAACGACCCGGTCTTTATAGGCTTTCACCGCTATGGCTTGACCAATAACCTGACCATTGGCGCTAGTGGAGAAGCCGGAAGCGGGCTGTATAATTTCGCTCCATCCGTTGCCTATGGAAGTCAATTGGGTATTTTTGAATTCGTCTTGGCCGGCAGCCGAAATGAAAAAGAAAAAACCGGTTTCGCCGGTTCAGCCGATTATACGTTTAATATCAAAAGATTTAATGCGAGAATTGGGGCTACGAGTTACTCGGAAGATTATTCCACCCTTTCCCAAGCCACCAGTCCCAATCCAGAAAACATAGAAAAACCAAAGCTGGAATTCGGCGCCGGTTTAGGTTTTGGAACAAAATCTTTCGGATCTATGGCTCTCAATTATACAAAAACAATTAAATATAATAATAAAGAAAAAGAGATGATGGGTTTAATGTATTCCAAGGGCATCGGGCAAAAATTTTCTTTGACTATTTCAATGGACCAAACCAGTGAAAGTGGATCGGATAACAATAAAAGCGAGCTTGGATTTTTTGTCAGCCTAACCTACTACCCCTGGAAAGAAACCATCATGACCAACACCGGCATGAGTGGGGATAGTTTCCGCGGAAACTTTCAAATTCAAAAAAACGCTCCTATTGGCGAAGGTTACGGTTACAGAGCCGCGGTTGATATGAGGAACGAAAAGGATGGACTCGAAACCAGTCTCAGACCCTATTTTCAGTATAACGGAATGTATGGAATATATTCCACTGAAGTCTCAGCTCAATTCGGGAGGTCCCAAGAAATTCAAACCTATCAATTCAACGCTTCGGGGGCCGTCGTTTACGTCGGCAATAGTTTCGGCTTCACCCGTCCGATCGATGACAGTTTTGCTCTAGTCAAGGTAGCCCAGGTCCCCGGTGTGCGAGTCTATCACAATAACCAGGAGATCGGAAAAACGGACCAGTTTGGTAAACTCGTGGTGCCGAATTTCCATTCCTATGATGCCAATCAGATCAGGATCGACGATAAGGACATACCTTTGGATTATGCAATTACCGATGTAACCAGATATATTTCCCCAGCGTGGCGCACCGGCACTCTGGTCAAGTTTGAGGCCAAGAAAGTTCAGGCCTTTACCGGGAGGCTATTGATTGAAAAAGAAGGCAAGATTCTGCCTTTGGAATATCATCGGATCACCATGAAGTTAAACGGCAAAACGCTTACCTTTCAAACCGGCCGGGATGGGGAGTTTTTTATTGAGGATGCTTTAGCCGGCAGTTTTAAGGCGTCTTTCAAATATGAGGGGAAAGTGCATACCTTTGATATTAACATACCCAAAAGCGATGAAATCATCATCGATGCAGGAGAAATCCATGTCCAAGTACAGCCTTAGTTTATTAATGGTAATCGCTTCTTTTTTTCTTATAGGGGAAGCTTATGCCGCTACCAATGACTGTAATTTCCAAACAGTAACCGATGTCAACTTTGGAAGTTATGATGTCCTTTCCAGTCTTAATAATGATTC
Source organism: uncultured delta proteobacterium (assembly GCA_963790475.1). GTDB lineage: Bacteria > Desulfobacterota > RBG-13-43-22 > RBG-13-43-22 > RBG-13-43-22 > RBG-13-43-22. The sequence goes on from CAWBOS010000010.1 coordinate 1,002,334, forward strand.
AACAGGAGGTTTTAGAGTAGATTGTACTGCCACTTGGACTACAGTTACCTCTTCCATCGGCGTAAGCCCCAATTCCGGAGGATTCAATCCCAGGAGCATGAAATTAACCAGCGGAACGGATTTGCTCGATTACTATCTTTATACCAATTCCTCCCGATCTACAATCTGGGGAGACGGCACCCAGGGGTCCTCAACCGTCACCGTCAGTATTCAAAAAAACCACCCCTGGACCGGAACGATCTACGGACGAATTCCACCTGGACAAAACGTCGGGGTTGGGAATTATGGAGAAGTCCTGGTTATTACGATAAACTATTAGGGAGATTAAAAGAAAGAAATTGGTAGCTGAAGTCTAAAGTCTTCTATCCCCAAAAACACTCCAGACATTCACCTCCGAATTAAAGGCTTATTTCTTTTTCCGCTGAAAATCCAGATATTCTATCGGTTGGGCTGAAATGGAAAAGGGCCAGGAATAGGTCCCTGGATTCGCATTCTCGGGGAGAATGCCTTTATAGCTTAATTCAACCACCATTTTACCATTGCGAGTATAAGGTTGACGAATAAAGGCATTGCCTGAATCAAGCTGAACCGGACGGTCCAAGCCCTGAATATGGACCTCCTTAAAAGGTCCTAAGGATCCTTCAAAGGCCAGTAGGTATCCACTCGGATTGTTGCTTTCCACCTCCAGAAGGGAAGCTGAAGGTAAAACAATATAACCTCTTTCAATATCCGGTTTCGTAAGGGTGATCTCCGGTTGCTGATAAATGACCTTCAGGCGAAGGCGCGGAGTAACTACCGCTTTGACTGTTATGTTGGGTGAGACTGTGCCAGCTAAAGATTGGCTGACGAGCAGGGAGGCACTGAAGGACAAAATCAAGGCCAGGGTAGTAATACAAAGACGATACCTTTTTAAGTAGGGAGAATACATAAGGTTGAGACCCAATGGTAACTCCTTTCTAAGCTTATGTTTTTGGTAGATAACCCAATAAGATCTTGCAGATTTGATTTTAGGCCTTGGAAAAATTTCAAGAGAACTTATATCGGATCGACGGAGATAGAGAGGGGCCAGGAGTAGGAACCTGGTTTTGTATCTTCGGTGAGGATAAACCGGTAACTCAAATCCACATACACCTTCCCTCTTACAGACGGCTGGTGAACAAAGGCATGACCGGAAGTAAGCTGAACCGGATTGGCCAGCCCTTGGATCTGAACCTCTTTAAAAGGCCATATGGATCCTTCAAAGTTTATCATATATCCGTTGGTGGAGTTGGTTTTCAGTTCCAGGCGGGAGGCCGAATGAACATCGAGGTAACCCCTTTGAACGTCCGTTACAGTGATCGTGATCTCCGAGGCCTGTGAGAGGAGATTAAACTGCAGGTAAGGCAGGACTCTGGCAGAGACGGTCAATCTTGCCGTCCTCATAACGGCGTAGGTTTCCTGAGCACTCAGGAAAGCCATTAGAAACCATGCCGCTACGAGGGCAGCAAAACCAATCGAACACCTTTTCAGTTTAGGAGGATACATAGGCTTGGGACCTGTTTTGTAACCTTCCCCTTTTCTGTTACTTCTTTCTTAATATACTCCCCGTCAAAAATCAAACAAAAACTATTTTTTTTTGGCTTTTTAACGATAACGCCAAATCGCCGTCAGATTAATAAGGGAACCCTTTGGGGATTTTTGAACATATTCCCTCCCCCAATGTGATTAAGGGGAGGGAATTTAGGGTTAGACGCTTATTTTGACATCATTAAAAATTATTCATTTAATTTAAAATGCAATTTTAGCGCCAAATAGTTGCCTCCCAACTAACTTATTAATAAAACAAATAAATTACTAAACGGTAATCTTTCCTTTTGTTTTGAAACGGGCAAAAATGGGTAAAATGGAAGGATTTTACCTAAAATATGCTAATTTTTACATAAAAGTGGAGGATTTTTGACACTTTGGGATTTATTGGCAGGGGTTGCGCTCTTGCCTTGAAAAAGGTTCTTTAGAAAAGATAAAATAATCAGCCCTACCTTATCAACCACTAAAGTTAGGGGCAAGAGAACCGATAAAAGAACTAACGCCTGGAGTTTTAATTTCTATGAGGGATCGTAACTATATTAGGTACTTCGACCGTCTACCCCCCACTCCTTTACCAAAGGGGAGAGAGGGTTTTCGCATATTCAAATAAAAACTTTGCTGTATTAGTTCAGTCAAGTTAAAAAAAATCTACAGCCCGCCGTCAAAGGGAATAATCCTGAATATTCAAACTGTGAATATGAATGTGGAAGAAATATCAGACTGGCTGCATACCCGGCCGTCGACCATTTACAGCTTTTGCCGCCGCGGAGAGATCCCTTGCATCAAAATCGGATGGCAATGAGGGTATTGCCACAGACCCACCCGGGCAACCTGAGACCATTGCCCCCAGGGGCCTTTCCCAAGGAGAACCTGATTAGCAGAAAGGCCAGCCAGGTACTGATTGGTTGGACGTCGATCAGTACCTATTCTTACATTGGTTATTGCCCGCTTTGCCTATGGCAAAAATATTGCTTTGTTTTTCTTCAAAAATTGAATTAATGATTGGATTACATAGTATAGGGGTAATATGTCAAGACACGGGAGAAGGCGATAGAAGATTTCTGAGGAGGCGAATGATTACTCACGAAGCGAAAAATTTTTCTGCCTCTATCCTTGCCCCGTAAAGTTTTTCACCGATAACGGCCAATTCTTTAAAGTCTATCCCGAGTTCCAGGAGAAGGGCATCATGCTCCATCGTCCACAGCCCATCGTCTTCAATCCGTGGGCTGTACATTCGGGACATGGCTTCGGCCAGGGAGACAATGGCAATGGAATCCCTGAATTCCTTCGCTTGCGAAGGACTGTGATGGCACCTGGTGGTTGAAATAATCTCCGATGGTAAACCGGCTTCCTCTGCCAGCCAGGCCCCGGCATCGGCATGCGTACAACCGAAAAGCTCCATTTCTTTTTCGAGCATATCGTCGGTGGTGGGAATTTTGAAAAATTCATCATGGTCCATTTTATAAAAAATAATCCTTCCGATGTCATGAAGCAGGCCTGAAAGAAAACACTCCCGGGGAGAAGTCATGGTAATACGGTCTGAAATGACTGAAGCAATTAAGGCCACCTCATAACAGTGAATCCATAAAAATTTAATGTTGAAAGTGCCGGTATGGGGGAATATGGTCATAACATTCATGCCGACCGCTATTGATTTGATCCTTTCAAAACCCAAAAACATAATGGCCTGTCTGATATCCCGAATCTGACCGGAATGCCCGAAAAAAGGTGAATTAGCTGCCCTTATGACCCGTTCGGCAATAGCTTGGTCGTGGGCGATCAAACCATCAAGATCTTCCAGGGAGCAATCCTTTTTTTGAACAATAGAGAGGATCTTTCCCACCAACACCGGAATGGTGGAAAGGCCTTCGATATTTTCAATAAAATCCTTTACCTCGGAAGCACTCATTCTTTTTATTCCAAGCTGTTTAATCTTTTATTATCCTGAGGCTTATCTTTTTCGATCTCTTACGGTCCGGGATCCCGGTTACTTTCAATGGTCAGGCCTAGTCTGTGTCCCCCTTTATGAGGAAGCCTCCTTTTTATAAATCCATACAATAGATTTTTGACGATTTTTTCTGAATCATTTAGGACTACCCTTTATTTATCGGCACAATACTTGAAAAACTTTAAAAGATCGCTCCCGTCACTATCGGGTTAAATGCCGGTACTTGAGGCGATGAGGCTGATCGGCCGCAGCTCCCAGGCGGGCCTTCCGGTCGGCTTCATACTCGGAATAGTTGCCGTCAAAGAAAAGGCACTGACTCTCCCCTTCAAAGGCCAAAATGTGGGTGACGATTCTATCTAGAAACCAGCGGTCATGGCTGATCACCAGGGCGCAGCCGCCGAAATTCTCCAGCGCGTCTTCCAGGGCCCTCATGGTATTGACGTCCAGATCATTGGTCGGTTCGTCAAGCAGAAGCACATTGGCCCCTTCTTTCAAAATACGAGCCAAGTGGACCCGGTTACGCTCTCCCCCGGAAAGCAGGCCCACCTTTTTCTGTTGATCGTTACCGGAAAGATTGAACCTGGAAACGTAGGCCCGGGAGTTGATTTCTCTGCTGCCCAGGGTGATAATATCCTGTCCCCCGGAAATCATTTCCCAGATTGTTTTTTCGGGATCGAGCACATCACGACTCTGGTCCACATAGGCCAGTTTGACCGTTTCTCCGATCTTGAGCGTACCCGAGTCCGGCTTTTCCTGGCCGGTTATCAAACGAAAGAGCGTAGTTTTGCCGGCACCGTTGGGGCCTATGACCCCTACGATTCCTCCCGGGGGTATATTAAATGAAACCTTTTCCATGAGAATCTTCTCTCCATAGGCTTTGCTTAAGTTATCGGCCTGGATGACCAGGTTCCCCAATCGTGGGCCGGGGGGAATATAGATTTCCAATTCTTTATCTCTTTTTTCAATCTCTTGATTTATCAGGGCCTCATAAGAATTAATCCGGGCCTTGGCCTTGGTATGCCGCCCTTTGGGGGACATGCGGATCCATTCTAATTCGTGCTGTAATGTCCTCTGGCGTTTGCTTTCGCTTTTTTCTTCCTGACGCAGCCGATTCTGTTTTTGCTCCAGCCAGGAGGAATAGTTACCCTTCCAGGGGATCCCCTCCCCACGGTCCAGTTCCAGTATCCATCCGGCCACGTTGTCTAAGAAATAACGGTCATGGGTTACGGCAATGACGGTCCCGGCATACCGCTGAAGGTGGCTTTCCAGCCAGGCAACAGATTCGGCATCGAGGTGGTTGGTAGGTTCATCCAAAAGGAGAATGTCCGGCTTTTGAAGCAAAAGCCGGCAGAGGGCCACCCGCCGCCTTTCTCCCCCAGACAAGATCTTGACCGCTGTTTCCCCAGGCGGGCAACGCAGGGCATCCATGGCCATATCCAGTTTGGAATCCAGTTCCCAGGCATCTTGGGCCTCCAGCTTTTCCTGGACTTCGGCCTGGTGTTCGATGAGCTTATCCATAGCCTCACCCGACATCGGTTCGGCAAATTTTTCATTTATCCGGTTAAACTCATTTAGCAGATCAACCGTGGCCTGGACCCCTTGTTCCACTATTTCTTTCACCGTTTTACTGTCGTCAAGGACCGGCTCCTGTTCCAGCAAACCCACGGTATGCCCGGGGGAAAGGATGGTCTGGCCGTTGAAATCCAGGTCTTTTCCGGCCAGGATTCGGAGCAGGGAGCTTTTTCCCGATCCGTTCAAACCCAGGACTCCTATTTTTGCCCCGTAAAAATAAGAGAGGGACATATCTTTCAATACCGGTTTTTTATCATAGTATTTGCTGACTTTGATCATTGAATAAATGACTTTATTCGGTTCAGTAGCCATTGGGTCTATACACCTCCTGTTACCAGTCCATTATTGCAGGAAAAACATTTTTTCTTAGATTTTAATAGTCGTTTTTGAGTAATTAATTTTTCGATTATTATTCTTCCATCTTGAAAATGATCGCAAACACCCCGGCCTTTTTGACTCCAATTTTTCGCAGCAGCGAATGAGTCATCCCCATTCCTTCACATACCGGGGAGCCTTTCCATACTCAGATAATCGGCCGTAGGATTTAGGGGAAGGATAATACTCAACCCCGAACTGAATCCTGCCGGCTATCTCTTCGCCGGCGGCATCGGCTACGAAAGCCAAAGCCAGGTCGATACCGGCCGAGACACCGGCGGATGTCCAGATAGGACCGTCTTTCACTATCCGCTCCTCAACGACTGTCACATCACCCAACTCCCGCAAACGGTCAAGAGATGCCCAGTGTGTTGTGGCCCGCCGTCCGGACAGCAGACCGGCACGATGCAGGATGAAGGCCCCGGTGCATACGGATAGAACGGCCTGGCAGTATTGAGCCTGTTCAGTGACAAAGCGGATTAAAACCTCATTATCCACTTCTTTCCTTGTGCCTTGACCGCCGGGAATAAGCAGGTAATCCAACGGGGGGGACTCCGAAAAAATGATCTGAGGATTAATGGACAACCCCTTGTTGCATATCACCGGTCCCGGTTTCTCAGAAATCATAAAGCAATTTTCAGGTCCCTGGGCAATCCGGCCCCAATATCGTATAATCTCCCAGGGGCCGACAAGGTCAAGTTCTTCCAGTTCCGGGAAAATCAAAAATCCAAAATTCATAGCGAATCCTACTGAACCACAGCTTTTTCGATTAAACCTGAGGCTCTGTCAAAAATCCAGATAATATGAATTTTCCATTGGATGGATCAGCCCCGCCCGAGCGGGGCTGATATCTCTTGACATTAACCCATGATCAGGCAAGATCCCTGACTTGTTAAAACGAAATTTAAGCGGTCGAATAAGGCTCAAATTCAAACCAGTAGGATCACAGGTTCAAATGAGGGTCCCCGGAGGCCAAGGTTTGGTGATTTGGAATTAGATCTTTCGGATATTTTTTCGGATCTCGTGCTTCGTATTTCAAGACTTCGGTAAGTGGCCGAAAAGAGCCAGGGGAAGCTCTCAATAGTTCACCATGAAATACGACCTTCATTGATTTGAATGGCGTTGTCGAAGTTCCTGGCGGAGGACTTTGCCTACGGGATTTCTGGGTATCAGGTCAATGAATTCAATGTATTTTGGGCACTTGTATTTTCCCAAACTTTCTTGACAATAGGGAATCAGTTCCTGATCGCTAATGGAAAAACCCGGCTTCAGGACCACAAAGGCCTTGATCTCTTCCCCCATGATTGGATCCGGCACCCCGATAACCGCCACGTCCTGAACCGCCGGATGCTCATAGATCACCTCTTCAACATCCCAAGGATAAATGTTGAGTCCACCCCGGATAATGAGATCTTTTTTGCGATCTACAATAAACAAATAACCATCTTCATCCATTCTGGCCATATCCCCAGTGTAAAGCCAGCCGTTTCGAAAGGCTTGCCCCGTCTCTTCAGGCATTTTATAGTATCCCGGAGAGACATTAGGCCCCCTGACGATCAGCTCTCCGATTTTTTCGACCGGCAAATCATTATCTTCTTCATCCACAATTCGAACTTCCACTCCGGGGATAGGTATTCCAATGGAGCCCGGTTTCTGCGGCATGTCCGGCCTGTGTCTGGCTACGATAGGGGCCGCTTCGGAAAGACCATAGCCCTCCCAGACCGGACACCCGAATTTTTCCTGGAAACCTCTCAAGATATCCAGGGGGAGAGGTGCTGATCCGCACCCGCAGCGCCTGAGGGAGGATAAGTCATAATTATAAGCCAGGGGGCTGTTGAGCATCATGGCAAACATGGCTGGAGAGCCGGAAAATCCGGTCACTTTATATTTTTCTATAAGACGGAAGGCCTCCTCGGTGTCAAACCAGCGCATAAGGACATTTTTTAGATTGAACAGATAGCTGGTATTCATTACCGTCAGGCCGTAGGAGTGAGACAGAGGCAGTACCTGCAACCTCACATCGTCAGGCCGGACATCGGCAAAGGAGGCCGAATTGACCACATTGGAGTAAAGGTTCCGGTGGGTCAACATTACCCCCTTTGGTTCCCCGGTGGTCCCTGCGGTGTAAAGGATCACGGCCAGGTCGTATTCATCAATTTCATTGATAGCCGGCTTCCCGGAACTCCGCTCAATCAGGTCCCAGAATTTAATCGTTTCCGGTATCTCCTCTGGTTCCACGATAAGGATATGTTTCAAGGTTTCCAGGACGGGCCGGACTTTCCTGATCTTACTCATCAAATTTTTGTTGGTGATCAAGACCTTGGCTTCGGAATTTCTTAAGATGTGCATTATCTCTCTCTCGCCCAGGAAAGAGATTGCCGGCACAATGATGCCTCCAGCCCGGAGTATCCCCTGATAGCTGATGAGGACTTCGGGGCTGTTCATAAGCATCACCATGACCTTATCCCCCATCCCTACCCCTAACTCCTTAAGACCGTTGGCCAGTTGGTCGGCAAAACGAAGCAACTGAAGATTGGTATACTCTTGACCTTCAAATATGACGGATACCTGTTCGCCGAAGTTCCTGTAATGCTGATCGGCCAGTTCAACCAGATTCATTCCTTTTCCTCCGTCAGGACACCGACTGGTGTTTCCCTTCTGACTCTAGTCGAAACAGACAAATGAAAGGTTATTGTTTCGAGCGCTCGTTTCCCTGACATCCATGTTGCGATAAGGTTGGCTTGTTGTCTAAAGGACCGGCCAAGGTCTTTGAGACCAGCCGTCTTTTTTGAAGGGATGGAATCTTCTTCTTAATATAAAGATATAAAGGGAGAATCTAATAAATGTCAAGGGAAAAAGGCTCAGCCCGGACGATAAAAAGGGAATCCTAGACAGAGGCCCGGTTAATAAATTATTGCATCTTTGATCTTCATTGTGATAACAATAAATGGCTTTCGGAAAACATCCCCTTTTACCCAATTCCTGTGTCAGACTCAAATTCTTTAACCCGCGTCCTATTACTTGGCTCCGTTATGAACCGGCACCCCGTATGCTGCCGCCTAACCAGGGAATCCCCTTTGATTCCGTCACCGGGACAAAAAAAGCGTCACCCTGAACTTGAGCCAGCCGGAAGGGATCGACCTGGCCAAAAGACTGGCGGCCCTTAGCGATGTGGTTATTGATAATATGCGCCCGGACGCCATGATCAAAATGGGATTGGGCTATGAAGTATTAAAGAACATTAAACCGGACCTCATCGTCATCTCCTCCTCCGGCAGAGGACAGGAGGGACCGGAAACGGAATATCTCGGATTTGCCACCATACCTCAAAGGATTGGGGGGCTGACTTATATGTCAGGGTATCCGGATGGCCATCCCACCTTACGGTACGGCAGGAGATGCGGATCTGATGAATGCCACCGGTACGGCCTTTTCAGTGCTGGCCGCCCTTTATCACGGCCCGATGCAGTTCTGGAGTTAAGACCGGCTCTTCCTGAGCCTGAAGGGTGAGCGCCTCCTCTTTGGAAAGAAACCCAAACTGCCTAATGCGATCTATCATCCTACGGACTCTGACATCAGCAGCGCCACGGGGAAATGCTGAAAGATCTCACCAGCCCACAGAGTTTGGTCACCCGAAAGAACCTGGCCGGTCAACATATTGCGCCAGAGCGACGGAGCCGGTTCACGCAGTATCACCCTTGTGTCCTGCCATACCTCCGGACCGAGAGGTAGCCCCCCATACCCAACTAAGACAGTGAGGAACCTCGGAACTACAGTCACGGACCACGCTGAAGCGTCGCGTCTGGCAAAGGCAATGAGATGTTTCCTGAATCGCCCCGCGACGGCCAGAGGGTTATAAGCGCCCTTTTGGAAGATGTTTGCGCTTGCCTTGCGCGCGTTGAGCGCTTGAACGATAAGAAAGAGCTTCACTCTCCCGTCCTCTTTCAACGTCAGAAGCTCTTGGATCAATTCCAGGACGTCGGTCTCAATTCTACGACGAATCTCCCGGAGGTGCTGGACCCGCAGTCCGAAATCTACTGGTCGTCGGTTATCCGGATCTACAAAATTGAGATCCCACAGCTCGGCACCTTGGTAGAAACCCGGCACCCCCGGTGCAGTAATCTTGAGCAGGGTCTGCGAGAGCGAATTGAAGACGCCGTAGTGGGCAACTTTGACCTGGAATGGCTTCAATTCCTGAAGAAAGGCATTCGATTCCTCCGGAAGCAAAATGCTTTCCACGAATGAAACGTAGGCATCCTCGTATTCCAGGTCCGGCTGGAGCCAAGCCGTATGCACCTTGGCCTCCCGCACGGCTTTAACAACGTAGGTCTTAATCCGTTCCAGGAATTGCGGATACTCCGTCTCTTGAAAAGGCCAGGCTCCAATCAGGGTCTGATAAAGGAAGTATTCGTCGTTCGCATCCGGAACCAGCATACCCCGGACTCGCTTCTTCTTGGTCTTGTTGAGTCGACTCCACGAACGGACGTTTTTCTTCCATTCTGTCGGGATTTCCGAAAGGACGTTGATTCTGGCCCTGACGTCTTCTCCCCGCTTTGTATCGTGAGTAGCCGTGGCGCTCAAAGCATGCGGCCACGTTTTGCATCTCTTGGCATTGAAGGCGTGAAACTGGGATAGGGAACATCCGAATCTGCCGGGATTACTCCCCACCTCATTCAGCGACAGCAGGCGGTTATATACATACAGCATGGTATCTTCAAACCCCTTGGCCATCAGTGCCCCTGTGTACTGTTGAAATCTCATTGTAAATTGAATCCAGTGTGCTCTTTCTTCGTCGGAAAGATATCCGGGAAAGTCTAATAAGAGAAATCTTTCAAGGAAGGCCAATTCGTGCAGCAGACCCGGATTGTCGCTTCGAGCCCTTTCCACCGCTTGCCGTATGATCTGTTTGTCTTCCTCCGACACAATCGACTGACGGGTATAGGTGCGATAGACCGGAAACCCTGCCAGCAATTCGGTCAAGGCCCTGCCCAGCCCGTAAAGGGTAAGGTCACTGCCGTAGCGGTCACGACCGGAGATATTCCTTACCCGATAGGCTAAGTTGGCAACATCTCCCGCCATATCGTTTCGAATAATCAAACGCCTTGTTTGGCGCAGAAGATGTCCGTAGGAACGCTTCGATCCCGTCAGGGTCTCATAGAGGGTAGAGAACTTCTTGGCGTTGGCGCGATCACAGAACAATCCATTGAGGCAATTGAGGAAATCGTAACCGGTTGTCCCCTGGACAGACCAGTAATTAGGCAAGGTTTCGTCCATCGCCAGAATTTTTTCCACGATTAAGTAGGCCTGCGGAAGTTTTTCTCTCAGCCGTCGGAGATAGGTGGCAGGATCGTACAGACCATCCACGTGGTCAACTCTCAACCCCGAAAAGATTCCTTTCTCCAACATTTCCATAACGAGCCGATGCGTATGATCGAAGACATCCTCATACTCCACTCTCATAGAAATCAAGCCATTGATATTAAAGAACCTCCGGTAGTTTATTTCTTCAGCTCCAACCTTCCAGAAGGCCAAGCGAAAGAGTTGCCGGCACAGAAGGTCATCTAACAGATTGAAACTCTCAGCCTCTCCTGATATCCCGTTCAATGTTTGTATGTTCGAATCTACAAACCGCCTTATTTCGCTTTGATTGCTATAAAACTCCCACAACCGGCGTTTGAGGAACCTGATCTGATCTGTGCGCTCTTCCGACTCGCCACTTGAAGAAATGGTTTTCAGCACGTCCAATAGGCCGACAAATTGGATGAAATCAGGGTGATTTTCACCCAGTCGGGTTTTGAATAAGGCCAAGTGGTAGCTGAACACTGGTATGTAGGAATCGATTCGGAGTGGGAATTTCCTCTCGAAATAGCAGATACTTAATCCATCGGCGTCATAGGTGAGCCTGATCTCTCCATCTTCAAGACACCCACCATAGAATCGACCAAGAAAGGGAGCCAGAAGCCTGCCCTTCATACCCGCATCGGGATGATCCCAGTCTATGTCAAAGAAATGAAAGAACGGCGAGGCCTCGCCGATTTCCAGGACTTCCCTGAGCATCTGGTTCTCGTAAGAATAGGCCATATGATTGGGGACAATGTCCTGTATCCATCCCATTTGGCGCCCATGCAAGGCTTCCGAAAGGCGATCGAGATCCGCTCGCGTCCCCAACTCCGAATTGATAGCATTGGGGTCCACCACGTCGTAACCGTGAAGACTGCCTTTTCCGGCTTTAAAAATTGGGGAAGCATACAGGTCCGTGATCCCAAGTTCCGCGAGATAGGGTACGATCTCTTCCGCGTCCCGGAAACCGAACGCAGGATTGAATTGAATCCGATAGGTCGCGGTTGGCCTATTCATGAGAGACTTTCCGGGATGCTATCCATTTGCCGGTTGGCTGTTTACGGGGCAGGTGGGCACCCGCAGCAAAAAATTCTCAGCCAGGACCGTGTATTGGCGTAGCCATTCTTGGGCGTCTTGGTCGCCCCGGCCGGCATCCTCCTTGAAGATGGGACAATGGGCTTGAAGGATCTTGTAGCAGATGTTTTGGGTTTTCCAGAGATTAATCTCGAAGGGCAAGGTCCGAACCAGTTGGGCCGCCTTATTCAACCTCTCCAGACGAGGAAGGTCTAAAGGTTGCTCGAGAAGTTGTTCGGCCAGACTCTCAATGTTGACGGCCAGTAACAAGCCCAGAGCCGTCGCATCCAGAGTGGCGCCGGCCAAACGGGCTTCTTCCAGAAGAGGTCTGACGACTTCTGAGTCGAGCCCGTCCCCTTGAAGCACCCGGCGCAGCTTGGCATTCAAGCACAAGTCCGCGGCGACCGACAGGACTTGAGGCCGTGGCGTGCCGGACCCGGTCAGAAAGCGAATCAAGGAAGCATGGTGCTCATAAATCGAGCTATAGGCCGCTTCAGCCTCTCTCAGAGTCGGCCCCATGATGATGTTCAGGACCTTTCGTCGCTCATCGGCAAACAACGAGAGCAGAGAGTACGTAGACGTCCCAAAGTATTTACCCAGCAGAAGTATGGTCTTCGGAAAGTCCGCGCCGGCGAAAGCCGCGGAAATCTCTTGGACCAGGGCTTCATATTTTTGCGCGCCCTGATATTCCCCGGTGCCGCAGGCGATACTATGATCACCAAGATGCAGAACGCCAAAGCACAGGCTGGAGGATATGCGTGTAACCTCTGAAGTGACCGTGGCCCGCCCGATTACCAGCCTTGAGCCTCCGACCTGAAAACTGCGGTAGTCCTCTTGGGTGGCGGAATAGGCATAGATCGAGCTGCGTTCGCCGATGTCATGGAATAGCGAGCTTAAGGCATAGTGGGCGCCCACGTCTTTCATATCGAGCATGACCGGCCTGACAAATTTCTCATAGATGATCCGACCGTCACGGTGTTCCGGCAGGTTACTCTTGGCCCGTTCAAGATGTTCGAGAAAGCCAGGTTCGAAGGAGTCGCTAAAAAGCTGGTCAGCCAATTGCAGAACCCGGCCGGCGTATTTTATGACCTGAACCGTCTCAATCCCGGAAAGCTCGTCAAAAAACCAACCGCAACTGGTGTACATGAGCATGGCGTTGCGTTGGAGCTCCATAAGCATCAGGACCGTGATCTCATCCCCGGAGTTTAAAGGGCGAGTTGCGTGGCGGTTCATAAACGTCCTGATTCGCTCGGGTGATCGTTCCACGATGATGTCGATGTAGTCGTCTCGAGCCGCCCAGGGATCGGTCAGAAACTGTTTGGCCATTTGTTCAAAAGCCGGATTCACGGCATCGCGGAGCCAGTCCAGGGCCGCCCGCAGGGGGGCTCGCCAGGCCTGGTTCCAACCCGGGTGGCCGCCGCTGTTGCATCCGCAATCGGACCGCCAACGTTCAATGCCGTGCTCGCAGCTCCAGGAGCTGTTTTCAAAGATTTCCACTTCGTTTGCCGGTGGATGATCCTCCAGGTACCGGCCATAATTCGTCACCTGGGCCAGCCCGTTGGACTCGATGTGATGGAGCGCATGCGCCAGCGCCATGTCGCCGTAGCGATGATGATGCCCATAGCTTTCGCCATCGGTGGCGATGTGGACGAGGCGAGGAGAGTCGTCGGCGAAGGCGGACAGCAACCGGTTGGCAAAGGTCTCTCCGTTATTGAGCAATCCTTCAAAAGCCAGAGCCTGGGCAATGGGACCGTCGTAAAAGAACAGGTTCATCACGCGGCCGGACGGCAGCGACACCCGGTAAGCTATGGCCGGATAGATTTTTCCACCGCTCACGTCCTGCCATTCATTAGCATGAATGGGCCGAACCCGGCTTGCCTGTCTGGGGGCAAGGATGGCAAAGCCGATGCCGTGTTGGGACATGAGGTCCAGGGTTTCCAGATCAACTGCCGTCTCCGGGAGCCACAACCCTTCCGGCTTGCGTCCAAAGCGATATTCAAAATCTTTTATTCCCCAGATAATCTGGGTTTTCTTGTCCCGGCTGTTGGCCAGCGGTAGGATCATGTGATTGTAGGCCTGGGCCAAGGCATTTCCATGACCGGAGAATTTGTCTAGGCTCTGTCGGTCACCCTCTAGAATGGCCTCATAGGCTTCGGCGGCAAAATTTTGCATCCAGAGCAAGACTGTCGGACCGAAGTTGAAGCTTATACTGGCGTAATTATTTACCAGTTGGGCGATTCGTCCTTCCCTGTCCCAAATTCTCGACACGGCGTTGGCCGCGTAGCATTCTGCGGTAATCCGCTCGTTCCAGTCGTGGTATGGGAACGCCGAATCCTGGATCTCAATGGCCTCCAGCCAGGGGCTTTCCCGGGGAGGCTGATAAAAATGCCCATGGATACAAATGAATCGGTTCACCATTTTAGGACTCCTTTTGCAGACTTACAATGAGAAAGGCCTTTTGAGTTAAAGTCACCGAGACTTCTCCATCTGAATGCAGCATTGTGGGCAGGTCGCCGCCCGGACCGTTCCATCGTTCATCTCCCGACGATAGGCGTTTCAGCCAGCAACCGTGGGTTAAAGGGATGTGAGGAACGCCGCTGCGTCCCCAAAATGAAATATGGCGGCAACCCCTCCTTAAGGATATCCCACCAAAATTATTATAAATGATAAATAATATATTGACAAATATTTTTTTTGTTTTGGTTCCAATGGCTTGGGGGTCGAATTAGTCCAACCCCCTTAACTATCAAACGTCCCATTTTAGGCCTATGTTTTGCCTTAAACGGTTCTTTTCGGGGTCTAAATGACCCCCTGTAAGGCGTTGAGCATCTGCCGGGCGGGATTGGATACTGAGTTTCTAAAAAATTTCAGAGATGTGTTAAACCTCCACCTGATTTCACAGCCTTATCCTTGCGCGTTCCAGACCGCAGATCTTGGGAATTGGGAGAAAAAATTATTATCCCATTTCAGGCTTAAGGATCAGACAGGAGAGGGGGGGCAGGGTTAAGGATAGGGAATAAGAGTAATCATGGAAAGGGGTCGGCTCGGTCCGGATTAAGCCGGCGTTACCCAAGTTACTGCCTCCATACCACTCCGAATCGCTGTTGATGATTTCCCGATAGAAAGGAGCCTCGGGGACCCCGATACGATAACCCAGCCGGGGGACAGGGGTCAGGTTGAGTGCCACCACCAGCCAGCCTTCCTTGGATCGGCGTACATATGAGACAACCGACTGCTGCCAGTCCTGGCAGTCAATCCAGCGAAAGCCTTCCGGATGGTAATCCCATTGCCAGAGGGCCGGATCATTCAAGTAAATCCGGCCCAAATCGGCCAGGTAGGTTTGAAAGCCCTGGCGTAAGGGATCGGCCTGCAGGTGCCAGTCCAGACTCTGGTCATGGTCCCATTCCCGGTCCATGGCCAGTTCGGTGCCCATAAAAAGGAGTTTTTTGCCGGGGTGGGTATACATATAACCCAGGAGTGTCCTGAGATTGGCAAACTTTTTCCAAGTATCACCCGGCATCTTGGACAATAGAGATCCCTTGCCGTGCACCACCTCATCATGGGAAAGGGGCATGATAAAATTTTCCGTGTATTCATAAAGCATGGAGAAGGTCAAATCATTGTGATGGGAACTCCGATGTATCGGATCCTTGGAAAAATAGAGGAGGGTGTCATTCATCCAGCCCATATTCCATTTGAAGGGGGCTATCTCCCGATAGGTCAGGGGGCGATAGCCCTCTTCCGGTATTCTGCGAAACGAGCCCAGATGACATTCATAAGTGGCCATAGGGGCATTTCGCAGATTAACTCTGGAACGGTTTTCTATCCAGGCTCCATCATTCCATTGATAGGTTGAAAGATCCCAGACCCGGGCACAGGCCCCCGGAGGATGTTCCATGGAAAAGGCCATGGGATCGGTTTTGATGCGAAGGTGACCGTCCTGCGTCTTAATCTCGAACTTATAAAGAATTCCCGGACCAAGATTAGGCACAAAAAGCTCCCAGATTCCCGAACTGCCCATAGCCCGCATGGGAAAGAGCCGGCCATCCCAGCGATTAAATTCTCCCAGGAGGCTGACCCGTTTGGCATTGGGAGCCCAGATGGAGAAGGAAACCCCGGAGACGCCCTCGATGGTTTTAAGATGAGCCCCAAGGTGCTCATAAAGTTTAAGGTGATTGCCTTCATTAAAAAGGTAAAGATCCATACCCCCCAGGGTGGGAAGAAAACGGTATGGATCCTCGGTCTCCCAAAGGTTTTCATCCGGGAAGGAGAAACGGAGACGATAGGGGAAAGGCCAGGGCTCTCCTTGTAGGTGGACTTCAAATATCCCACCGGGATGAATGAGGGGCATATCCAGAAATTGCCCCCCTGTTAATAGAGTAGCAGTGGAAGCACCCGGATGAAAGGCCCGAATAACCACCCCATTGATATCCCCCTGGTGATAGGGATGGCCCCCCAGGAGGTGATGAGGGTCGGAGTGCTCTCCCTTAACTAAGGCATCCATTTCGGCTCTCATAATATTTCCCAGATGATGACCTTAAAAACGTTTACTTCCTCTCAACCCTTTTAATCTTTATTCCTCACACCTCTGCCCGATTGTTTTATTAAATCCCGATATAGCCTGGCCGCTTTTTGGGCTTCGGGATGGTCCCGCAATTCCTCCAGGGAATAGCGCATCTTTCTCGACCAGTTGGGATATTCGGTGATAGTTCCAGGCAGATTGAGCTGCTCTTTTTCTCTAAAAAGATCTTCCTGATTTAACACCGCCAACTTGGCCTGGGTGGAAACCAGGAAGGACAAAACGGCCCGGTGGAGTCCTTCGGTTAAAACCGGTTCCTCCTGGGCATGGAGGTTGAGGGCTTCCTCTTGGGATAGATATCCCAGATTTTGAAGTCGGTCGACCATTCTTCGCTTTTCATGGATCCGATTAATCATGGCGTGTTGAAATTGTCCTTCATTCAGAAAAAGACCCAATTCTCTTCGAACAACGATATCCTTCATACTCCAGAATCCGGCCAGCGGAGGGAGGTCATGGGTGCTTATCGAGGCCAGGGCCAATTCAGGATAGGTTTTCGGCGACTTTAAATTTCCGTCTTCCTCTTTTTCAAAGTAAAGCAATCGATACGAAAAAATCCCAAATTTTTGAAGACTCTCTCTCAAATGGTCCGGAAGGGTCCCCAGGTCTTCGCCGATGATGAGGGTTTTATTTCGAACACTTTCCAGAGCCAAAATTTGAATCAATTCATCAAAGGGATATTTTACATAAGCCCCTTCTTCCGGAGACCGGCCTTCCAATATCCAAAAGAGGCGGGCCAGTTTCAAAATATGATCGATCCGCAAGGCCCCCCCGGGAAAACTGTTTTTCCGAATCTCCAAAGCAAAGAAGTTATATCTTTCTTGACGATATTTTCTCACATCAGGGGGACAAAATCCCCAATCCTGCCCTTTTGGTGAAAAATCATCGGGCGGTGCCCCGGCTCTGAAGTCAGGGACATTACAATCCCGCCAGGCCCAGGAATCGGCCTCCCGCGGATCAATGCCCAATGCCAGGTCATGATAAAGCCCGATCTCCGCCCCTGTTTTTATGGCTAGCTCTTGCACTTCAATCAGTTGTACCTCCACCTGCCATTGAAGATACTTATGGAACAAAACCTTCTGCCAGTGCTCTTTTCGAAAGGCTTGGACTTCAAAAGAATCAGGATTTTGAAAAGGGAGCGGCCATTGACTCCAGTTATAGAGCGTCGGGGCTTCACTCTGAAAATGGTCTTCCAAGGCGCAATAAACCGCAAAGCGATCTAACAAATCCCCTTCTCGATCGACATAAGCCATAAATTCTTTTTGACGCCGCGTCTCTTGTCCGGCCGCCTTCCAATGGTGTTCCAAAAAAGTTGGAAAGATTTTTTCCAATATCTTCCGCTTCAGTCTATCCACTTTTTCGAACTCAACTTTTTCAGAGCTCCTTAGTTCAGTTAGCAATATCCGGGTCTCCTTTGCCGCCACTATTTCCCTCGCCTCAAAGGAATGGTTATATTCTTCCATTTCGGGAATATGCAAATAAATTGGGTTCCGATAAAAACGGCTGGAGGGATAATAGGGGCTGATATTATAGGGCTCTTTATTGGTAAGAGCATGTAAAGGCAGGAGGCCAATAACATCTACCTGCATGGATTCGATCGCCCAGCGGACCAGCTCCTTCAGGTCGTTAAAATCCCCTACCCCCCAATTGTTTCCTGAACGAAGGCCAGCTAAGGAAATCATCAGTCCGGCCCTCCGGCCGTTTCCCTTAAACACCGGGGGAAGATAGCACTGCTCTGGACAAACGATCAGGTTAATGGATTGTTCAAACCGACGGCCGGCTTGGCGTAAGATAAATAAAATATGATGATAACCTAAGGGCGATCCTTCGGGGAAAGACAGGCTGCCTCTCAAATAAAGGACCCCCTCGACCTCGGCGGCTTCTTTGAACTTAAGTTGCGGATGAGAAAAATAATCCATCTTTCTGTGGCCGTCTTCCTCTTCGATGGTTAATTCAACTTGGGTATCTTCAGGCAGCCGGTCCCGACTCATTCCAGGGGCTGCCGGGAACTGAAAGACAAGTTCTTCTGGCAGGGCACTGATAGAGACGATTCGGATGGGTTCGGTCAGTGATTTCCACTCCTTATTTTCCTCGGCTTGGACTGCTTTTTTCAACTCCTCTATATTCTCCACCCCACATCCCATGGCCGATAAAATTCTCTTCTTGGTCTCCAGGGGAATGGGGTGAAGGTTTCCCCAATTATCCCGAAATTCCGGCTCAATACCTTTTCGTTTGGCTAACTGGTCCAATAAATTACAGTATTCTTCATGGTCAGTCATTGAATAAGAATTACCTTTCCCTGTTCACTTATCCGGACATTAAAATCATATCCGCTCTTATGAGTAAGTTGTTTTAACAACTCAATCCCTTGGTTAATGTCATCAACCTCGGAATAACCGCATCCATTCATTTTATCAGATGCCAGTCTGGCTAGCCAGTCAGGCAAGCAATTATTGATATTCTTCAAGGTCGTTATTCATCTAATTCGGCTTATTCCTCCCTCTTCACTTATTCGGACGTTGAAAAGATCCCCGTTTTTATGAGTTAGTTCCCTCAGCAACTGAACCCCTTCTCCCTTACTGTCCGGGGCAGGGATTCCTCCCTGGATCAATTTTACGGGGACCAGGTGGCCCTCCAGAAATTCACCGGTTTCCAGATCCAGTTTGATCTTCAAAATACCACTGATCCCGTTAGGCCCCTTAAGATTGAACAGGCCATAGGTCAGAAAATTTCCCAGACTGTAGGCAATTAATTTTTTTTTATAAATTTCCATGGCCCTTAAGACGTGGGGCCCATGGCCCAAGACCAGGTCGGCACCGGCCTCAATGACCGAGTGTGAAAAAAGCATCACGTTGCCCCGATCCTCGCCCAGAAAAATTTCATTTTGGTTGACGACCTGAAGGGCGTTTTTCCCTTCGGCTCCTCCATGAAAGGAAACAATCACCAGGTCATGGTCCTCCTTTATTTTTGAAATCATTTCTTTGGCCCGGTCGATTTCCAACAGGGACCAGGAACAGGGGGATGAATGGAAGGAAAATCCTACCACAGCAATTCTCTTCCCTTTGACGGTCAATTCGGCCAAGGTTTGGCCCCCCGAAGGCTGTATCCCTAAACCAGTCAACGTCTCCAGGGTGCTTTTGACGCCCTCCACTCCAAAATCCAGGGTATGATTGTTGGCAATATTCATCACCGTAAACCCGGCTTGTTTCAAGTGTAGGGCGTAACGGGTCGGCATCTTGAATTCAAAACACCAGGGGCTTTTCGTCTCCCGGCACTTACCCGATCCGCCATCGTCCAATAAGGGACCTTCCAGGTTTCCAAAAGTGATGTCCCCCCCTCTTAAATGGGGGAAAATTCCGGCGAATATATTCTGACCATCATCAGGCGGCAGAATTCCCCTTGAGCCCTGGGACCCCATCATAATATCTCCAACAGCAACAATAGACAAAAAATAACCGGCCCAAGCCTTTTGACAAAAATATCCGCTGTTCAGTAAGAAAAAAATAAAAAATAAGGATCGGACCGATTTAGGCATTCATTCTTTCCCCAATCCAAGCTGAAAATGGTTTTCCTGGAAATGTATTTTACTATTACTACCTATACTACAGAATACATTGTTTGTAAAAAATCTTATCCCTCCCTCACCTCTGGCCACAATTACGGAATCCTTGACAAAGAGTACATAAAATTATAAAAAATAGAATAAATCTTTCACCAGATGGGGGACCGAAATAGCAAAAAAGAACCTGTCTCGACTTTCCCCCCAAACCTTTAAATATCTGATATCGATTTTTCTTTACAAGGTTTTATTTTGGTCTATAAAAACAAACCTCTCCTCAAAGGGCCGATCCTTTTTTTGAGTTCGGGAACCTACTTGGGTTATATTCCCATAGCCTCGGGGACCTTTGGGACCCTTTGGGGTCTGCCAATATTCTACTGGCTTTCGGGACAACGGCTTTGGATGCAAATTTTTATTATAGTCGCTTCCATCCTGTTGGCCGTTTTATTGGCCGGGCAAGCCGAGGAAATTTGGGGAAGGAAAGACCCTTCCCAAGTAGTGATCGACGAAATAGTCGGTTTTATGACAACCATGTTTGGGCTGACTTTCTCCTGGAAAATAGGTTTGGTGGGTTTCTTTCTATTCCGGGCCATGGACATCTTTAAACCCTATCCGATTAGAATAATCGATCAGAATATGCCCGGAGGTTGGGGCGTCGTCCTTGATGATGTCCTGGCCGGGATCTACTGCCAGGTAATTCTCCAGGTACTTGTATATTATAAGGTAATTTAGTTTCATAACAGAGATATTTAAACCATGTCTTTAAGAATAGAAATCATAGGGATCGGCAATGAATTAGTCACCGGCCGGGTCCTGGATCAAAACGCTGGATATGCGGCAGCCAGATTGCATTCTTTTGGATTTGAAGTCAACCGAATCGTCTTGATCGGGGATCAACCCCAAGTTATCCATTCGGCACTGAAACAAGCGGAAAAAAGGGCCGATGTCGTCCTGGTGACCGGCGGCTTAGGGGGCACCCTGGATGATATTACCGTAGAGGTGGTCAGCCGGGCCTTTCGTCGTCCCCTGGTTCTACATAAGGGTCTCCAAGTTCAAATCAAACGCTTTTTGACCCAAAAGGATATCCCCTGGGATCCTATCTTTGAAAAAATAGCCTGGCTGCCGGAAGGGGTGGAACTGCTTCATCCCCGACCCAAGGCTTGTGGTTTTATGATGAACGAAAAGGGGAAACTATTTTTCTTCCTTCCTGGGATTCCGGCTGAAATGAGGAGGTATTTGGACCGTCAGATTATTCCCTATTTAATCCAGAACTACTCCGGTCAGAAAGTCATCCGGCAGAGGGTGTATAATATCTTTGGATTATTAGAGCCGGAGATCAATGAGAGATTTATAGACCTGGAGAAACAATTTGAATCACTTCGACTAGGGTTTTATCCCAACTTTCCCGAAAACCAACTGACTATTTCCGTTCGATCCGAAAAGGCCCTTTGGGCTGAACGCCTGCTCGATTCCATTGAAAAGGTGGTCGAAGAACGGCTGGCCGGGCACCTTATTTCCAAAAATGATCAAACCCTGGAATTAGTCATCGGCGATTTATTAAGACAAAAAAAAATGACCCTCTCTGTAGCCGAATCCTGCACTGGGGGATTGATCGGTCATCGAATAACCAGTGTCGCGGGTAGCTCGGAATATTTTGATCGTTCGGTGGTGGTTTATAGCAATAAAGCCAAAACGGAATTACTCGATATTCCCAAGAAAGTCCTGTCCCGATATGGGGCAGTCAGTGAAAAAACAGCCATTCTGATGGCCGAAGGGATTCGGAAAAGAAGCGGGACGGATTTGGGCCTGGCCGTTACCGGTATCGCCGGACCTGGAGGCGGAACTCCCGAAAAACCAGTGGGAACGGTCTGGATTGCCCTGTCTTCCCCCCAGGGGAACAAGGCCGGTCATTTTCTTTTCCAAGGGCATCGAAACCAGATCAAAATCCTGACCGCTTATACAGCCTTGAATTGGGTCAGGAGTTATCTCATAGATGATACGTTCCTTTTTAGCGATTGAGCTTTCAGAAGGGTTAAAGGAGACTGTTGCCGAATATATCCGGGAATTGGGACAGGTCCCATCAAGAATTAAGTGGGTTTCACCTCTTCAGACCCATTTGACCTTGAAGTTCTTTGGCTCCATAACCGAGGAAACCATTGAAAATATTTTCCGGACTCTTTCTCCGGTCCTATCCACTTACCCCCGGTTTTGTCTGACTTTGAAAGGGCTGGGTGCTTTTCCAAACCTGTTTAGACCTCGGGTAATCTGGTTCAGTGTTGGCGGGGAGACGAAGATTCTCCAAGGGCTTCACCAAACTATTGAACAGGCCCTGATCCCCTTGGGGATTCCCAAAGAAGACCGACCTTTTCAGGGTCATTTGACCCTGGGAAGAAACAAGGAGAATCAAGTAAACGAAAAGCTATACCGTCGGTTGTCTGAATATTCGAAAGAAGAGACCGCCCTCTTTGAAGTCGAAGAAGTAACTCTATTTCGAAGTGATTTGAAACCGGCCGGACCGGTATATAGCAAGCTAAAAACCTTTCCTCTGTTTAAAGGGGAAAAAGGTGTCCCGTCAACAACAGTAAAACAAAATAATTTTTAGGGAGGCAATATGAAAACTGATTTGAAACCAAGTAGTGAAAAAGGCCGGGCCATAGAAATGGCCATGAGTCAAATCGAAAAGCAGTTTGGGAAAGGCTCTATTATGCGTCTGGGGGCCGAGGCCCTGACGGCCGACATCCCCTTTATTTCCACGGGTTCCCTTTCCTTAGATATTGCCACCGGCATAGGAGGCATTCCTCGAGGCAGAATCACGGAAATTTATGGGCCGGAATCATCAGGAAAGACCACCCTGGCCCTGCACGCCATTGCCGAGGCCCAAAAAAAGGGGGGAAATGCCGCTTTTATTGATGCCGAACATGCCCTGGATATTATCTATGCCAACAAGTTGGGGGTCAATTGTGACGACCTTCTGGTCTCCCAGCCTGACAATGGGGAGCAGGCCCTGGAGATTACCGAAATATTGGTCCGCAGCGGAGCCATGGATATCGTCGTGGTCGATTCGGTGGCCGCTTTGGTCCCCCGGGCGGAAATAGAAGGGGAAATGGGGGATGCCCACATGGGACTCCAGGCCCGGCTCATGTCCCAGGCCCTGAGAAAGCTTACCGGAACCATCAGCAAGACCCACACCTCCCTGGTCTTTATCAACCAGATCCGGATGAAAATCGGGGTCATGTTCGGTAATCCGGAGACCACTACCGGAGGAAATGCCTTAAAGTTTTATGCCTCCCTGCGCCTGGACATACGGAAAACAGGAACCCTTAAAGATGGACAGGAGATCATCGGTACTCGAACCAAAGTCAAGGTGGTCAAAAATAAAATTGCCCCTCCTTTTAAAGAGGCCGAATTTGATATCCTTTATGGAGAAGGGATCTCCCGGGAAGGAGATATTCTGGACCTCGGGGTGGCCCACGACATTGTTGAAAAAAGCGGCACCTGGTACTCTTTCGGAGGCAATCGGATCGGTCAGGGCCGGGATAATGCCCGAACCTATTTAAAAGAGCACCCGGAGGTCTTGACCGAGATCGAGACTAAGGTCAAACTGACATACGGACTAATAAAGGAAACCGACCAATAATATTTATTCTTGGTCCTTTTTATTTAACCAACTATCAATTAAAAATGTAACGGGTGTGTCAAGTGGTTCTAAGGTTGTCCCCTACCTCTTGTTTACTGCCTATTGCCTCTTTTTATAGAAAGGATACGCCTTGAAAACCGGGAAAGAAATACGCCAAGCCTTCTTGGACTACTTCAGGGATCATGACCACGAAGTTATCAAGAGCGCTTCTTTAATCCCGCGGGATGACCCCTCCTTACTTTTTACCAATGCCGGCATGGTCCCTTTCAAGCGGGTGTTTCTGGGGGAAGAGAAAAGGGATTATCTGCGGGCTGCTTCCAGTCAGAAGTGTGTTCGAGCCGGTGGAAAGCATAATGACCTGGAAAACGTGGGCCGGACCGCCCGCCATCACACCTTCTTTGAAATGCTGGGCAATTTTTCTTTTGGGGATTATTTTAAAACCGAGGCCATCCATCTGGCTTGGGACCTGTTGATCAAAGTTTACGGCCTGCCGGTCGACCGGCTCTATGCCTCGGTCTATTATAAAGACGAAGAAGCTTACCAGATATGGCGTCGGGAGATCGGTCTCCCCCCGGAAAAGATTATCCGCCTGGGGGAAAAAGATAATTTTTGGTCCATGGGGGATACCGGTCCTTGTGGACCCTGTTCGGAGATTCTCGTCGATCAGGGACCGCAAATGGGCTGCGGCCGGCCAGAGTGTGCCCCGGGCTGTGACTGTGATCGCTACCTTGAAATCTGGAATCTGGTTTTTATGCAGTACAATCGTGACCCAAGCGGACTCTTGACCCCTTTGCCCAAACCGAGTATTGATACCGGTATGGGACTGGAACGGGTCACAGCGGTCATCCAGGGGGTCCCCAATAATTTTCTGACCGACCTGTTTGCGGATATCATCCTGGCCCTCCAAGATATCTCCGGTATCCCCATGGGAAAAAACGAGGGAAACGATATTGCTATCAAGGTTATCTGCGATCACAGCCGGGCTCTGACCTTTCTACTGGCTGATGGGGCCATGCCTTCTAACGAAGGACGGGGCTATGTGGTCCGGCGGATACTGCGGCGGGCGGCCCGTTTCGGCAAAGTCCTGGGCATCAATAAACCCTTTTTGTTTCGTTTGACTCAGGTCGTGGCCGAAATGATGGCCGATCAATTTCCAGAGGTCTTGGAACATAAGGCCTTCACCTCCCAGATCATTCAAAAGGAAGAAGAAAGATTTCTGGAAACGCTGGATTTCGGACTGAAGGTCCTCAACGAAAAAATAGATCGTTTAAAGCAACAAAATGAACAGGTCCTGCCCGGTTCCCTGGTCTTTAAACTATACGACACCTATGGCTTTCCTTTGGACATTATTCAGGATGTGATCCGGGATCAAAATTTAAGTATCGATCAGAACGGTTTCCAGGTCCATATGGAGCGGCAACGGGAGATGTCCCGGCAGGCCTGGAAGGGCAGCGGAGACCGTGAAATTCAAGAGGGATACAAGCTCTTAATGGCCAGGGATCTGAAAAGTGAATTCAAGGGTTATGATACCCTGGAAATTCAATCTCACATAATCGCCCTTGTTCAGGATGGGCAGGAGGTCCCTCAAGCGGACGCCCCTCAGGCCATTGAACTGGTGGCGGCTGAAACCCCCTTTTACGCCGAATCGGGTGGACAGACCGGAGACCAGGGGGATATTTCTTCCTTAAAGGGAACTTTTAATGTGGAAGAGACCTTCTCCCTTCCTAACGGCCTGATCATCCATCGCGGCCGGCTGCTGCAGGGATCCCTAACAATCGGGGACCAGGTCATGCTTTCCGTTTCCAAAGACCGGCGAACCCCTACGGCCCATAACCATACCGCCACCCACTTGCTCCACGGGGCCTTGCGCCGTATCCTAGGGGACCAAGTCAAACAGGCCGGATCGCTGGTGACTCCAGAGAGGTTACGTTTTGATTTCTCTCATTATTCGGCCTTGTCTCTAAAGGAACTCCAAGCCGTGGAAGACCTGGTCAATGACTTGATCAGGCAGAACTTGCCGGTTAATACCCGCGTCATGAATTATGAACAAGCCAGGGCGACCGGGGCCATCGCCCTTTTTGAAGAACGGTACGGCGATCGGGTCCGGTTGGTCCAGCTCGGAGACTTCAGTCAGGAATTATGCGGGGGGACCCACACCGCCCGAACCGGGGATTTAGGTTTATTCAAGATCCTGTCGGAAGGGAGTGTTGCCGCGGGTGTAAGACGTATTGAAGCGCTTACCGGAAGGGAAGCTCTGCAAACCGTTCATCAGGAGGAGCAATGGCTGAGGGCTATTGGAGAATTGTTAAAAGTTGAACCGGAGGACCTGCTGGCCCGCATAGAAAAAATCCTGACCCAACAAAAAGAACTGGAGCGGACCATCACCCGACTGAACAAATCCCTTCTTAGCGGCGGAGGGGTAGAAAACCTACTGGGACAGACCCGGACTATTAAAGGGATTAAAGTTCTTTCCCGCGTAGTCCCGACCGCCGAAGCAAAAGGACTTCGAGACCTGGCCGACTCCCTGAGGGATAGGCTGCAATCAGGAATAGTCATCCTGGGTAGTGTTAATGAGGGAAAGGTCCTCCTGGTGACCGTGGTTTCCAAGGATTTGACCCCTAAATTTCAGGCCGGCAAAATCATCAAACGACTGGCAAAAGCCCTGGGAGGTGACGGCGGGGGACGTTCAGACATGGCCCAGGCCGGTGGAAACCGTCCTGATTTATTGGCATCGACTTTGGAGCAGGCTTATGACTGGATCGAACAAGAAGATAAATAATGGAGTGATGCAATAGTTGAAGAAAAGAGTAGAGAGTTATTGGTCCAATACTCCATTATTCCAATAATCCAATTTTCATGCTCAGCTTTTGCTGTGCCCATTTTTCAGGTTATGATAGATGCGGTCGGAAAGATAACGAATGGCGACACTCTTTCTCTTGCCCCAGCCCCCATCGGAAGGACGATTCTTATTTTCGATGATGATAGAAAGGGCATAATCGTTGCAGCCGTTCTGGCTTTTCTGATAGACGATACCACAATCGCCGTTTAAACCTCTAACATAGCCGGTTTTATCAGCAACCGCCACCCCATCCTCCTTGATCTGATGGGTTCTAATCCGGTCGTGAATGTTTTTTAGTAAAATATCGTTCATTTTTTGAGAGTACTGGGGACTAATCAATTTTTGTTCATAAAGCAGGCGAAAGAATTGCGTGTTATCGCTAGCTGAAGTTTGATTGGCATAGGTTTTGCCTCCCTCGGGAATAAGCTCCCGGAGACGAGTGTCCGAAAAACCCAGTTTCCCCATCAAGGCGTTGATACCGATGATACCCTGAAGGGAATCCCCTTTCCCCAGCCGGCGTATCAGCCAATTGGTGGCCGCGTTATCACTTACGGCGATCATCCGATTTAATCGGTGTTCTATTTCGGGAGTTTCCTGAAGTTCCTGTCGGGAAATCGCATCATAAACCGCCAGCATGACGAAATGTTTTATCAGGCTGGCCGCGTTGCGGATAACATTCCCATTAATATCCACCAGCATTCTTTTCTCATTGAGATCATAGACCTGGATGGAAATTTGATCGGCCGGCAGAAGCTGCCCGTTATCCTTTAAATGAATAATCTCATGTTCAACAAAATCCTGTAACGAACCGCCGGTAATAATAGCCGATTGTTTGACCGGAGTCTCTGAATAATTGATTTCTTTAACATCGGTTTTGAGTGGTCTGGAGTCTGGCGAGGCCTTTTTTCTTCTCCTAGTGGCGAGGGCTTTTTTCCCCTTCTTCATACCCCCGGAATGTTTTATCTTATTTTTCTTGGTCCTCGAGCTGTTATGCTTGATTTTCTTTTTCTTGGGCTTTTGATGCACTGTCTTTTTCGTCTTTACCCGGGGGCCATCACTGTTGTCAGCGGCCCGGAGAGGTTGTCCCAAAAAAAATACCAGAGTCAAAAATAAAGAAATGATGAATTTTTTCGTAAAAAGTGTCATAAATACAATTTAAGAAATTTATTGTTTCCTTGTCAAGGAATAACAGCTGTCGACCTTCTAACTAATTATAATTTATTATAAATTATTTTCATTGGGTGACCTATGCCATCAGGGTATTCTTCGAAAGCGGGTTCCTGGGTTGAAATTGACCTTTCCAGCCTAAGGAAAAATTATAAATTGCTCAGGGAAAAGATTAATCCTTCCACCAAAATAATGGCTGTGGTCAAAGCCGACGCTTATGGACATGGCCTGGTTCCCATTGCCAGCGAGCTGGTTCGTATCGGGACCCCGGCCCTGGGCGTCAGTTCTATTGAGGAAGGTATTCTGATCAGAAAAAATGTCAGCTCCAGCATCCCGATAGTACTTTTATTGGGCCTTCTTCCGGAAGAAACCCTGGCCTGTCTCCATTATCGTCTGACTCCGATCATCTATTCAACGGAAACGGCCCTGAAACTCCACCAGGCCGCGAAACGCCGAAAGATCCGGATACCCGTCCATATCAAGATTGATACCGGTATGGGCCGGTTGGGGGTGCCCTGGGCTGAATTCGGGGAGTTCATAAGAAAACTGGGGGATTGGAAAGGGCTAAAAGTAACCGGTCTGACCTCTCATTTCGGCCAGGCCGACCAAAAAGAAAAATCCTATAACCAACTGCAATGGAAACGATTTTGCGAAGCCCTGGATCTGGCCCTTAAATCCGGACTGGAGTTGACCGAAAATCATATGGCCAACAGCGCCGCGCTGCTCAATTACCAGCAAACTCACCTCCACTATGTCCGTCCCGGGATACTGCTTTATGGCTGCAACCCGAGCGGATCTTCCAGCCCTCACCGATCAATCAAGGTCCAACCGACCATGGCCTTCAAAAGCCGCATTTTGCAGGTCAAACAATTACCCGCCGGGGTCGAAATCAGCTATGGAGGTACTTATATCACAACCCGACCCGAAACCATCGCCCTGATACCGATCGGTTATGCCAACGGATATCCCCGAGTTTTGTCCAACCGCGGGGAAGTCTTGATCAGGGGAAAACGTTTTCCCGTTATCGGGCGGGTCTGCATGAATCTGATCGTGGTCCAAGTAGAAGCCTCTCTCGGGCTTCAGACGGGCGAAAAGGTGGTTCTTATGGGTAATCAAGGCCGAGGTCTCATCACTCCTGATGAACTGGCTCAAAAGGCCGGGACCATCTCCTATGAACTATATTGCCTTTTGGGCCGGTTGAATCCTCGAATATATTTAGACGATTGACTTGGGAGGGAAAAAAGGTTAAAATGCTCGATTAATTCAAGCCGGTTGCTGAAGAGCCACCTTCCCGCCAGTTCCAGAAAAATGAATGAGCGGTGTTGTCCCCGCCCGGAGGGAAAATTTCTTAAAAAGTATTCTTCCCCCCTCTTCAGTGGGATCGTAATGCCCAGATATCCTTGGGATCTAAAGCTGCCGAATGAAACCGGCAAACTGATAGAGAGAAAAAGACCAAGTGCGTGATCAGCTTACTAAACTAATTCAAGAAGCGAGTCAGGAGATTCAAACGCCTCTTTCTGAGAACCTGACAGATATTCCCATTGTTTTCACCGTTCCCAAAAATGAAACCTATGGGGACTATGCCACTAATCTGGCCATGGCTATGGCCAAAGTGTTGAAACAGTCTCCCATGAAGATCGCCGAATCTCTGGTCAACCACATTCCGACAGGCCTGAATTGGCTGGAAAAGATCGAAGTGGTCAAACCGGGGTTTATTAATTTTTTTTTGAAAGATGAAGCCCTTCACGACATACTCCCGATTATCATAGACCAAAACAAGGTCTTCGGACAAAACCAGTGGGGAATGGGGAAAAAGGTCCAGATAGAATTTGTCAGTGCCAATCCCACCGGCCCTTTACATATCGGGCATGGCCGGGGTGCCGCCCTGGGGGGGGTTTTGACCAATCTTTTACGGGCCACGGGACATGAGGTGTCCACTGAATATTACTTGAATGACCTCGGCACCCAAATGGAAACCTTGGGCCGTTCCATTCAGGCCCGGTTCAGGGAACTCCGAGGCGAGGATGTTCTTTTCCCGGAAAACGGCTATAAAGGGGAGTATATCAAAGAGATAGCAGCGGAGATTCTTAGGGAGAACGGCGGGCGAACTGCTGACGAGTCCACCCTGGACCTGTCTTTTTTTTCCCGTTATGGCCGCCAGGCCATCTTAAAAGATATCCAAGAGGACCTGGAGACTTTTGGAATACGGTTCGATAATTGGTTCAGCGAAGAAAGCCTGGTCCGTCAAGGTTTGGTGGAGGACCTGATCACGGCCATGAAAAATAGGGGGTTATTTTACCAGGCCGATGGGGCCCTTTGGTTCAAAAGCAGCGACTTCGGAGACGAGAAAGACCGGGTGGTGGTACGGGCCAACGGGGCCTTGACCTATTTTGCCTCAGACATGGCTTATCACCTTCACAAATTGAATCGGGGCTATAATCGACTGATCGATATCTGGGGCGCCGACCATCACGGTTATGTCCCGAGGTTAAAAGCCGCCTTGCAAAGCCTGGGGCATGATGCGAACGCTTTGACGGTCATCCTGTATCAACTGGTTACCTTGATCCGGGAAGGCAAGCCGGTGACCATGTCCACCCGGGCCGGTGAATTTATCACCTTGAGAGAAGTCCTGGATGAGGTGGGCAAGGATGCCGCCCGCTATATTTTTCTGACCAGGCGGTCGGATAGCCCATTGGATTTTGATTTGGACCTGGCCAAAAAGCAGAGCAACGAAAATCCGGTCTATTATGTTCAATATGCCCATGCCCGGGTCTGCAGTATTCTGGCCGTAGCCCGGTCCCAGGGTTTTATTATTGAGGACCTGGATACCAAAACGATCTATCGGTTGACCTTGCCTGAGGAGAGGAGCCTTTGTAAACACCTGACGGAATATCCGGAAGAGATACACCAGGCAGCTATGAGATTGGAACCTCACCGAATCCCTTTTTACCTGGGGGAACTGGCCGCCCGGTTTCACCATTATTATAATCACCACCGGATCATACAGGAGGATCGAGAGCTGAGCCAGGCCCGTTTGATCCTTTCTCAGGCCATTGGAACGGTCATCAAGAATGCCTTGTATTTGTTGGGTGTCTCCGCCCCGCAAAAAATGATGAGGGATCATGAAACCCAAGCCATATAATCGAAAAAAGCGGTATTTTATAGAATTGAGCAGGTCTCAAATGTTCCTAAGTATCACCGGTGCCCTCTTCATCCTGTGCTGGATTTTTATCCTGGGGATCTTTGTGGGCCGTGGATATGTTTCCGACACTATAACCCGGACCTTTACCGACAAAATCCAGAAGCTGCAGGAGGAGAAAAAAGTTCTGATGGATAAATATCTGGGCCAGGAAAAAAAAGCCAATATCCCTCCGGAAGAGATCCTTAATCCCTCCTTGGAGTTTTTTAACAAGCCTTCCCCAAAGGAAACCGTGGTCACCCGGCAGACTGCTCCTAAACCGACACCAAAACCCCCTACCCTGGAGGGCAAAAACAATTTATCCGGAAAACCTGATTCGTTGGAAGCCAAAAATGAATCCAAAGCATCCCCGGTAGATACCAAAGTCTCTAAGATTCCTCCGGGAGAAACCAAGGTTACCAAGGTCCCTCCGGCAGAAACCAACATTGCCAAATCGTTCCAGAAAAACGTCACAGAATCCGCTGGATTTGTTGTTCAAATTGGATCCTACCGGGAGGAGCCCACAGCCCAATCCAGTATAAAACGATTGTCTGAAAAAGGGTATCCGGCCCAGTTAAAGATGAAGGATATCCCTGAAAGAGGAGGAAAGTGGTACCGGGTTCAAATCGGCCCTTTCAAGAACCGGCTGGAGGCTGAAAAAGCCCTGATCAGGTTGGAGCATGACGGCTTCCAGGCGGTAGTGCTGGATAAAAATTTCTAAATATGATCCGCAAAGCCACCATGGGGGACGTCAAACCGATTCAAAAATTGTTGGAGCAGTATGCCCAGAAGGGACTGCTTTTGCCCCGTTCCCTGAGTGAATTATATGGGTATCTCAGAGATTATTATGTTTTTGTTCCCGATGAAGGAGATGAAATATGCGGCGTTTGTGCTTTGCACCTGTGCTGGGAGGATCTGGCCGAAATCAAATCTCTGGCCGTGAACGAGACTTATACCCGGCGGGGGATCGGCACCCAATTGGTGGAAGCTTGTCTGTCAGAGGCTATTACCTTGGGTCTTTATAAAATATTCGCACTGACTTACCGGGTGGATTTTTTTAGTAGATTCGGGTTTAAAGAGGTCGATAAAAGTCTCCTGCCCCATAAGATCTGGTCGGATTGTTTAAAATGTGTCAAATTTCCGGAGTGTGACGAAATTGCCGTGCTGCTCGAAGTATAAAAAAACCACCTATTCATCCTGTTATTTAAATTATTAAGGGAAAATATGTTAAACAGCTTGATTAAGAAAGTAGTCGGGACCAAAAACGACAGAGAACTGAAACGTATGGCCCCGGTTGTGGATCGTATCAGCGACCTGGAAAAAGAGTTGCGCACCTTGAGTGACGCCGGGCTTCAAGCCAAAACCGCACAATTCAAGGAACAGTTGGTTCAAGGGGCTTCTCTGGATGATATCCTTCCCGAAGCCTTTGCCGTGGTCCGGGAGGCCTCAGTCCGGGTCCTGGGACTGAGACCCTTTGATGTTCAGGTCATCGGCGGGATGGTCCTCCATGAAGGGAAAATCGCTGAAATGAAAACCGGGGAAGGGAAAACCCTGGCCGCCACCCTCCCGGTATACCTGAATGCCTTGACCGGAGAGGGGGTTCATGTGGTTACGGTCAATGATTATCTGGCCCGCCGGGACAGCGAGTGGATGGGAGGGATCTATCGATTCTTGGGACTTTCCGTGGGGGTCATTGTCCATGACCTGGATAAGGAAGGCCGGAGGGCGGCCTATGGTTCGGATGTGACCTACGGGACCAATAATGAATTCGGATTCGACTATCTCCGGGACAACATGGAATTCTCCCTGGCCAATTATGTGCAGCGCCCTTTTAATTACGCCATCGTGGACGAAGTGGATAGCATCCTGATCGATGAAGCCCGTACCCCGCTGATCATCTCCGGACCCGCGGAAAAATCCACCCGTATGTATCAAGACATCAACCAGATCATCCCCCGCCTGCATCCGGAGAAGGACTATACCATTGAAGAAAAGACCCGGACTGTGGCCCTGACCGAAGTGGGAGTGGCCCATGCCGAAAAGTTGCTCAAAGTGGATAACCTCTATGATCCGCGTTACATGCTGATGGTCCACCACATCAACCAGGCCCTCAAGGCCCATACTCTGTTCAAAAGAGATGTGGACTATATCGTCAAAGAAGGCGAGGTTATCATTGTCGATGAATTCACCGGCCGGCTCATGCCCGGCCGGCGTTACAGCGAAGGTCTCCACCAGGCCCTGGAAGCCAAAGAGGGAGTGCGGGTTGAAAGTGAGAACCAGACCCTGGCCACCATCACCTTTCAGAATTATTTTCGCATGTATAAAAAATTAAGCGGCATGACCGGAACCGCCGATACCGAGGCCCCGGAATTCAAAAAAATATACAAATTAGATGTAATGGTCATCCCCACACACAAAAAAATGATCCGGGAAGATTTTCCGGACGTTATCTATCGCAACGAAGCGGAAAAATTTCGGGCCATTATCGAAGAAATAAAACGGCTGCACACCAAAGGGCAGCCGGTCCTGGTGGGGACGATTTCTATCGACAAATCCGAGAGGCTGGCCAAGGTCCTCGCTCGGGAAGGAATCAAGCACTCGGTCCTGAATGCCAAAAATCATCAATTGGAAGCCGAAATCGTGGCCTCAGCCGGGCAAAAAGAGGTGGTGACTATCTCCACCAATATGGCTGGCCGGGGAACCGATATTGTTCTTGGAGAGGGGGTCAATGAATTAGGGGGGCTGCATATCCTGGGCACGGAACGCCATGAATCCCGCCGTATCGACAACCAACTCCGGGGCCGTTCCGGTCGGCAGGGCGATCAGGGGAGTTCCCGTTTTTATCTGTCTCTGGAGGATGATTTGCTGCGCATCTTTGGCTCAGACCGAATTTCCGGCCTCATGGGGAAAATGGGCATGGAAGAAGGGGAGCCCATCGAACATTCCCTTATTTCCAAGGCCATCGAAAATGCCCAGCGCCGCGTGGAAGGGCACAATTTCGAAATCAGGAAACATCTCATTGAGTACGATGATGTCATGAATCAACAACGGGAGGTTATTTACGGGCAGAGGCGCAAGGTCCTGGAAGGTCAGGAATTGAGGGAAATGGTCCGGGAAATGACCCAGGACCTGTTGGATGAAATTGTAGGATTGTTTGTCAATGACAAAATTCCCCCTGAAGAATGGGACCTCAAATCCCTGGCCGACAAACTCTTTCAACAATTTTCCATGAAGGTTTCTTTTAATGGGAATGAACCCCTTCCGGAACCGGAGGAATTGAAAGAAAGGCTCCAGGAACAAGCCTGGTCGGCCTACCTGAAAAAAGTGGAAACCATCGGATCTGAAGTTATGGACTCTCTGGAACAGATGGTCATGCTGGAGACGATCGATAATACCTGGAAAGATCACTTACTCAGCATGGACCATTTGAAGGAAGGGATCGGCCTGAGGGGCTATGGCCAGCGTGATCCTCTGCGAGAATATCAACGGGAAGGTTACGAGATGTTCGTGGAAATGTACGAACGGGTCAAAGAACAGACCTTGGCCAACCTTTTTCGACTTCAGCTGGCCCGGGAAGAGGATCTTCAGCCCCTGATTGAGCCTCAAGAAAGGCAGATGTTCTTTAGTCATAGTGGAGAGGAAACGGCTGTGCCGAAAAAAAGAGAAGGAAAGAAGGTAGGAAGAAATGACCCCTGTCCATGCGGGAGCGGGAAAAAATACAAAAGGTGCTGCGGCCAGAAATAAGGGATTTCAGGTCCCGGGTTTTTTGGCCTCGGCTATTTCATCAGAAATTAAGAAAGGTAATACCCGCCCGGATCTGGGATTGATTTATTCCGAAGTCCCGGCCGTGACGGCCGGGGTCTTCACTCGTAATCTGGTCAAGGCGGCTCCGGTTCAGATTGATCTGGAAAGGATCGTTAAGCAGGAAGGCCGGGCCGTCCTGGTCAACAGCGGCAATGCCAACGCCTGCACCGGGCCGGGGGGGCTATTCGATGCCCGGAAGCTGTCGCTCAAAATTTCCCGAGAATTATCCATTCCGGACTCCCAGGTTTATCTGGCTTCAACGGGGGTGATCGGGCAGCGTTTACCCCTGACCCGAATGATGAAGGCCGCCCCTTCTCTGGTGCAATTATTGTCCCCTCAAGGACTACCAGCGGTTGCCGAAGCCATTATGACCACCGATACCTTTCCCAAACTCCTCACTAAAGAAATATCTGTTGGCAGGAAAAAGGTCCATATAGTTGGCATGGCCAAAGGGTCTGGTATGATACACCCCGATATGGCGACCATGCTCTGTTTTGTGCTGACCGATCTGGCCGTCTCCCCTGCCCTTTTGGACCGGTTTTTAAGAAAAGCGACGGACCAGTCCTTTAACCGGATTACCGTCGACGGGGATACCAGTACCAATGATCTGATCCTGGTTATGGCCAATGGTCTGGCTGGAAACCCTTTGCTGGACCTTCCCCAGTCAACCGGAGCTCGGGTTTTTTCCAAGACACTGGATGAACTCCTTCTAAAACTGGCCCGGATGTGTGTCCGAGACGGCGAAGGGGCCACCAAAGAGATTACCCTCCGTATCGAAGGCACTCGTAATGAGGAAGAAGCTCGAACCCTGGCCCTGACCGTAGCTCATTCTCCCTTGGTGAAAACAGCCCTTTTCGGGCAGGATGCCAATTGGGGAAGGATCCTGGCCGCCCTGGGCCGATCCGGCGTTTCCTTTGATCCGGAAAAGGTGGATATCTATTTTGATCATATTCAAATTGTCAAAAATGGAATCAGCAAGGGGCCTAAGGAAGAAGCCCAAGCCGGCGCAGTCTTGAAAAAACCTTCTCTGACTATCCGGATCGCTATGCATCAAGGATCGGCTGACATCCAGGTCTATACCTGCGATCTTTCCCTGGATTATGTTCGAATCAATGCCGATTATCGAACCTGAAAGGGCAGAGCGCATAGAGCGGAGGGCAAAGAGCAAAGCGAAAAAAATTAAAACCAAAAGCATCTTGGTCCTTTTCAGGTCGGCTCTTACCAGAAACCTTTGCACTTTGCCCTTAACTTTTGGCCTTCTGTTGTTTACCCTGGGCCCTATGCTCTTTGCGATTTGCTCCAATAGCCGATGACCACCGCCAAACTCCAAAAACTAATCCGCGTTGCCCGAGGGGAAATCCCGGCCGACCTGGTTCTTAAGGGAGGTAAGGTGGTCAATGTTTTTTCCTGCGAAATCCAGGAAACCGATGTGGCGATTTCCGAAGATCAAATTGCGGGACTCGGTTCTTATCAGGGCTGCGAAATCCTCGATTGTCGTCAACGTTATATTTGCCCTGGATTTATCGATGGGCACCTGCATATTGAAAGCACCCTGCTGACACCGGCCAATCTCGCTCCAGTGCTTCTACCTTTAGGCACAACCACTGTTATTGCCGACCCCCACGAAATTGCCAATGTTCTGGGCCTGACCGGCGTTAAATTTATGTTGGACAACAGCGCTGGGCTTCCTCTGGAAATTTATTTCATGGCCCCTTCCTGTGTCCCGGCCACCCCGCTGGAAACTTCAGGAGCGGTCCTGACCATGAAAGAATTACGACTGCTTCGCCGGCATCCCAGGATTTTGGGTTTGGCTGAAATGATGAATTTCCCGGGAGTTCTGCAGAGAGATTCTGAGATATTGAAAAAATTATCCGCCTTTCAAAATAAAATTATAGACGGGCATGCCCCGCTTTTGTCCGGGAAAGATCTTTGTGCTTATCTGACTGCCGGGATCGGGTCCGATCATGAAAGCACCCAATTAGCCGAAGCCCGGGAAAAACTGGCCCTGGGGATGATAGTGATGATTCGGGAAGACACAGAGGCCAAAAATTTAAAAGACCTTCTTCCCCTGGTTACGCCCGAAAACGCCCGGCGTTGCCTCCTGGTCACCGATGATCGACCTCCTGAACAACTGGTCAAAGAAGGGCACCTTAACGCGGTCCTAAAACAAGCCGTCGGTCTGGGGTTAGACCCCATTCGGGCCATTCAATTGGTGACCTTGAATACGGCCGAATATTTTGGATTACGTCATCTGGGGGCGGTCGCCCCCGGCTATCAAGCGGATATAGTGGTGTTGAATTCGCTGGCCGGCATGGCGGTCGATTCAGTTCTAAAAAAAGGGAAGCCGGTGGCTAATAAAGGCCGGTTTCTGGGGAAGGTGACCCGGCCAAGGAATCCCAAAAGCCTTTCCATGATGAACATCAAAGACCTTCATACCGAAAGATTTCGAATTCCGATGGAGGGACAATGGGCTAGAGTTATAGAATTGGTACCCGATCAGATTTTAACTAAGGCTATCCGCCATAAAGTTCATGGAAAAGATGGATGGATAATCCTGAATCCGCAGGAAGATCTGGTGATTCTGGCCTGTGTGGAACGTCATTATGGAACAGGAAACGTGGGATTGGGGCTGGTTAAAGGATTCGGACTTTCCCAGGGCGCCATCGCCTCTTCCGTGGCCCATGATTCCCATAATATTGTGGCTATTGGACGTGAACCTGGAGAAATGCTCCTGGCCGTCAAGGCCGTAAAGGAAATGAAAGGAGGGCTGGTGATTGTGGTTAAAGGTAAAGTTAAGGCCGGGCTTCCTTTACCGGTGGCCGGGCTGATGTCCGATCAATCTCTGGACAAGGTCGTTCGACGGCAGAAGGCTTTGCTCCGGGCTGTCCCCTTGACCGGCTGCACTTTAAAAAATCCATTTCTCGCCTTGTCCTTCCTGGCCCTGCCGGTCATCCCGGAATTAAAGATTACCGACCACGGACTGGTGGATGTCAACCGCTTTAAAATTGTTTCACTTTTTAATTAAGGAAACCGTTTTATAAAACAGATAAACTCGTTGGAGAATTTTGTTGTCCATTTTGACAGATCAAGACCAAGTTGTCCGGGCCATGCTCAGGCCCGAAGCTTACCCGCACGTCCCCCCAAAAATCATCCACCTCCAGACTCATATCTCCCATATTTTTCTAA
The DNA here is from genome assembly GCA_963790475.1 of uncultured delta proteobacterium. Taxonomy (GTDB): domain Bacteria; phylum Desulfobacterota; class RBG-13-43-22; order RBG-13-43-22; family RBG-13-43-22; genus RBG-13-43-22. The sequence goes on from CAWBOS010000010.1 coordinate 1,040,155, forward strand.
CCGGGGGGCTGGTTTATAAAATCAAAAAGCCGGTAGATTTCGGGTTTCTGGATTTTACCACCTTAGCCAAGAGGCGATATTTCTGTCACCAGGAAGTCCTGCTTAACCGTCGGCTGACTAAGGATATTTACCTGGGGGTTATCAAGATAACCAACGAAAGAGGAAGACCGGTAATCAACGGTAAAGGATCGGTCCTGGACTATGCGGTTTTGATGAAGGAGATGCCCCAGGACCGGATGATGAATCGTTTATTAGCTGAAAACAAAGTCAAGGAAAGAGACGTTCGAGCCCTGGTCCGAGTTTTGGTCCCTTTTTATCGTCAGGCCCGAACCGGGAAAGGGATCAATCCTTTTGGGAGAATAGAGATTTGGGCTAAAAATACGGAAGAAAACTTTGCTGAGACCCGACCCTATGTCGGCCGCTTGGTTTCCGCCCGGGTTTATACCCGGATCGTCCAAGCGACCCGGGATTTTTTAACCCGAGAGAAAGATCTTTTCAAGAAACGTGTTCGGGAAGGATTCATCCGGGATTGTCATGGGGACCTTCATTCGGCCAACATCTGTCTGGATAAGAACCCCCTTGATTTATGACTGTATCGAGTTCAATCATCGTTTCAGATACAATGATATCGCTTGCGATCTGGCCTTTCTGGCCATGGACCTTGATTTTAACGGCCACCCGGAACTCTCCGATCTTTTGCAAAGAGAATATGTGCGGCGGTCAGACGATCACGATCTTCCGCGGTTATTTAATTTTTACAAAAGTTATCGGGCTTATGTACGGGCCAAGATTCATTCCTTCACTTCCGAGGGGTCCGGTCTGTCAGCCAAAGAAAAGAGAAATGAAATTCAATCGGCTAAAAAATATTATCAATTGGCCGATCGATACCTCCGAAGGGAACGCACTCCCCAGATAATAGTGGTCTTTGGTCTGATGGGCAGCGGCAAGACCTCTCTGGCCAGAGCCTTAGCCGCGGAAACCGGCTGGCCCGTGATCAGCTCGGATGAAATCAGAAAAACCATCCAAGGGATTTCTCCTACGGCCAGGCATTGGGAACCTTTCGGAAATGGAATATATTCGGAAAAGATGTCGAAAAAAACCTATCGGGAGATAAGGAAGCTAGCCGAAAAAATACTCAAACAGGGCCGATCGGTTATTCTGGATGGATCCTATAAGCGGCAAGAGGAACGTCTGGCCTTGATGAGACTGGCCCGGAAAACTAAGGCCCGCATCAGCTTTCTCGAATGTCGCGCTCCTTTAAAAACAATCCGCATTCGGTTGGATCAACGGAGCCGGAATGCCCGGGCTGTCTCCGACGGTCGCTGGGAACTCTTCAATCTGCAGCGGCGAGATTTCGATCCCGTGCTGGATCCGGTTTTATCAAACTCCCTTTTGATCAAAACCATCCATCCTGCGGAACAAATTGCCCGGAAGCTCATCAGGGAAATCAGGGCCGATGCTTGATAAATTTCTATTGGCTTCAGATCGAACCTTACCTCCGGCATGGGTCATCACTTTTTTTGTTCTCCTGTCTTTGGCCGTTTTGATTTTTCATATGCCCGAAAACATAACCGCGGTCCTCGCGATAGCTTTCTTTTTTCTTCTGGCAACGCTCCATCCCATTAATGGAATCAGTTTCATGGTCCTGTCCATCCCTCTTTTCTTGGGGGCAGCCCATAAACCTTATTTTTTTCTTTTTGAAATCCTGGTCTATAGCACCCTTATTCTCGGATTTTTTCGCTTATGGAAAGAACAAAGACCTGCCGAAATCCCCTTCAAACCCCTAATCCTATTGTTCCTCCTGGCCACCCTGTTCAGCATCCCCATTAATGCCAAGGAATATTACTGGGAGTTTTGGGCCACACCGGCAAAAGATATTTGGTTTCAATGGATGAGAGGACATGAGAAGTTCCCGCTCATCCATCTCCGGGCCTTGACCAATCTCATCAGCGGAATCCTGCTGTTTATTTTGACCGCCAACCTCTTTTCCAGAAACACCTATAATGATTTGGAAAAGATTCTTAAGGCTATGATCTGGATGGCGGTTTTGGTCTGCCTGGTGGGAATCCTTTTCCTTTTCAAAATCATTCCCTTCCAGCTCAAAACCTATTTGTCCCTTTCTCTGGCCGGCACTCATGAGGGGGCCATCTCCGCCTTATCCTTCAACCGCCAATATCTGGCCCAGTATCTCTTGCTACTCTTCCCTTTTATATTTTATTTTCTATATTTAAATCGGAAGAAAATGCCCTGGATGATCCTGTATCTCTTGGTCCTCTGTCTTTTCATTTTCTCTCTTTCAGCCAGTATGCAGCGGAGTGTCTTTGCGGTTCTGTTCTTGGAACTCCTCTTTTTGACTGCATTCTATACCAAATATATTTCAATGCGAAAAAAGACATCGGTTTTCCTTTTCCTGATCCCCTTCCTCTTTGTGGCCGGCATGTTCTTGCTCGATTTTCTTTTTCTTAATAAAAGATTCCTCTCCCGAATCATACTAATTGGCGTTTCCGACCCGGACCAAAGACGGATCCATCTCTGGGACACCGCCTGGAATATGTTTCGACATTCCCCCTTTTTGGGAGTGGGCCTGGGTAAATTTTTTGAATTCTTTCCGGAATTTTTTACCGACACCCAGGTCAGTTGGAAGACCTTCGGTATGGTCCGGGGAGAGCCTCATTCCTTTTTTTTCCAGACCCTGGCCGAACAAGGGGCCTTCGGCCTTCTTCTTTTCCTAACTCTGGTTGTTGCCGTCATTTACCATATGATGAAAAAAGCCAAGGAAGAGCCAAAGTCTGAGCATCAATTGTTATCCGTTGGCCTGACGGTCTCCTTAATGGCCTGGTTGATATTAGGATTATTTCATAATGTAGCCTATGTGCGTTCCCTGGGTGTTCTTTTCTGGGTCCTCTTGGGTTGGTCGGCTGCTCTGACCACCCCACCTGCGGGATCGGCAATGACCAAGTTAAGAACCAGATCCTTTTTATTTGGTTTGCTGGTCTTGATCGCTGCCCTGGGGTATCAGATCAAATTGATTCATGACCGCCCCCTAAGCCCTTTTTTTCAAGCCGGGTTATATGAACCTGAGACCCTCCCCGGTGGTGAACAAATCCGTTGGACCGGGAAAAAGGCTGTTATCTACGCAGATGTCCAAGGGAACGAAAAGGTATTATTTGTCTCGGCACCCTTACCGGGGATAGTCGATCATCCTCAGAAAGTTCGGTTTTGGTTTGGCGGGAAGATGCAGGTAGTCGTATTGAAAGATACGGACTGGCACCGGATCTCTCTCCAGGCAGAGAAGCCATTTACGGGAAAGATGCTTCTCAGAATAGAAACAGGTTACACTTTCAATCCCAAGAAGGCCAAGGTTAGTGATGATGACCGCGATCTGGGGATAATGATCAAGGGAATTTCCAGAGAGGCTTCGAGGTGAAAATCAATAAATTTCCCTTTCGGAGAAGACAAACTGCAGGCACCCAGGTTTAGACCCTGGGTGCCTGCAGGCTAATAAAGGTTAATGTTATTTAATATCCCAGTTCAGGTCACCAACGGTTCCAGGTGATCCCTGAGAGGCAAGGGTGGTGCCGTTCATCAGCCAGATCATGACCTGGCCGGTGGATTTATTCCGCCAGAGGATGTCGGACTTGCCGTCTCCATTGTAATCTCTGGTACCCCTGATCTCCCAGTTCAGGTCGCTGACGGTAGCCGGTGAGCCCTGGGAAACAACTGTGGTGCCGTTCATCAGCCAGATGTAGACCTGGCCGGAGGTAGCATGCCTCCAGAGGATGTCCGTAGATCCATCTCCGTTGAAATCACCGACACCCCTGATCTGCCAGTTCAGGTCGCTGATGGTACCCGGCGAACCCTGCGAAGCAAGGGTAGTGCCGTTCATCAACCAGATGAAGACCTGGCCGGTGGACTTATTCTGCCAGAGAATGTCCGCAGATCCGTCTCCGTTGAAATTACCAACATGCTTGATGTCCCAGTTCAGGTCGCTGACGGTAGCCGGTGAAGCCTGGGAAGCAATGATGGTGCCATTCATCTGCCAGATTTCGACCTGGCCGGTGGACTTATTCTGCCAGATAATTTCCCTTTTCCCAACACCCTTGATATCCCAGTTCAGGTCGCCGATGGTAGCCGGTGAGCCCTGGAGAGCAATGGTGTCGCCGTTCATCAGCCAGATTTCGACCTGGCCGGTGGCCTTATTCCGCCAGACAATATCCGCGACACTGTCACTGTTGAAATCACCGACACCCCTGATCTCCCAATTCGGATCGCTGATGGTAGCCGGCGAACCCTCGGCAATAAGGGTGGTGCCGTTCATATTCCAGATTTCAACCTGGCCGGAAGCGGCATTCCTCCAGACGATGTCCGCAAATCCATCACTGTTGAAATCGCCTCCTACGGTTACAGTGTAGGCTAAAGGTGACGAGGTCGCGTCGGCTGTCGCTGACAGAGGGTTGGTTCGCACATCAACCGTTATTTGATAAATACCAGACGGCATTGAAAGAGGCATCGTCCATGTATTACTGGTGCTATAATCCTGCACCGTAGTTCCATTTTTCTGGAATCGATACTGGTAGCTGTTAGAACCGACACCAGTGGCAGTAAACGTGACCGTCGTATTATTAGTCTGCGGACTCGGCGGGCTAACGGCTAACGTCACATCCGTAGCCGGAGGAGGAACGATTTCAAAGGCGAGTTCCCCGGTGACATCCGGAGCCACCGGCGCCGCACCGGTGCCCGCATCGACGGTCAGCGTGTAACTGCCGGCAGGAAATCCGGTCATGGTCCAGGTAGTGAGTGTGTTCCAATCCTGTACCACCGTGCTGACCGGAACACCCGTACTGGTCGGGACATAATTAAGGGTGAATCGATAATGGTCGGAGCCGGTGGCCGGTGAGATGGCTCCCACGGTGAAGACCACCGCCTCTGCCGGCGCCGGACCACCATTGGTATACCAGAATGGTTTCCCCAGGGTTGTGTTGGGCAAAGGGTTGCCCGTGGGGGGAGACATCAAAAGCGGATTAAAGACAATGGGCCGCATCATGTCATTTTCTTCATGGCCCAGCAGGTGGCAATGCCAGACATATTCCCAGCCGAAGTCGGTCACCACGTTGGAGATGCCGGCCGGTGTCGGCGTGCCTGGCACAGGGGCCGGCTGTATATAATTGGCCGTGGAACCCGCCGGTGTGGTCACGTCCATTAGCCGGGTGCTCCGGGGAATCGGGAAAGGAAGCGACATGTGCCGCGGCTGGACCGCCAAGATAAGGTCCGTGAACGGTTCCGTCCGGACGGTTTCCTTCCAGCCCAGTTCATTAGCCTCGGGCGGCAACATGGTGTTGGTAAAGTCCACCCGGTTGACCACCTGCAGGTTGGCCAGGTGGAAGTGAACGGCATGGTTGTCTACGCCGAGGTGGGACAAGCGGAAGACATAGGTCTGGCCGTCGTTCCAGAAGTCAGAGGGCGGATCGATATACTGGGCGATGCCGGGCACTGCGGGCGCGGGGGGCGGGGGGACAAGGGTCGCTTCCAGCGGTGTAGGGGTGGTGCCGAGCATGACGTTCATTCGCCCGTAGTTTATATCGAACCCCTCGGTGATGTTCTTCATGCCAATCACCGAATCATTGGTCAGCCGGGCATCGGCCGTAGCGCCGGTGCCGCCGCCGCCGGTGAGGTAGACAAAAGGAGCCTTGGTGTAGCCCGAACCTCCGTTTGTAACCTGGATATGGGCGACAGCGCCGCAGGTGAGTCCTGATGCGGCTGTAGCGCCCGCGCCGGTAGGATCACCCAATGCGGTGGTGATCGTTACGGCCGGATTCGTGGCCGCCGTGCATTCCGCGGTATAACCTGCACCCGGGTCCGTCACCGTGATGGCGGTAACTTGGCCGCCGGATATGCTGGCCACGGCTGTGGCTTGTACGCACGTCGTATTATTGAGGGCACCACAGCCTATCGGCGCGACGATGGCGACCGTCGGAGGGAGGGTATAGGGGGTGGCGGGGGAGGTAGCTCCAAGGGTCACCGTTACGGCCGTAACGCCATCAAGCGCTGCCGTTGCCGCTGCGCCTGAGCCATTGCCATCGGCGCTGATAAAGCTAACGGCCGGTGCCGTGGTATAACCGGAGCCTCCAAGCGTAGTGAGGACCCGACTAACGGACTGGACACCTCCCACGAGGTTCACGGTCGAGTCCGTGTTATTGACAAAGGTGTCGACATTTGCCGTGCCAAAAGCCGGATTATAGGCAGCTTGCTTCACGATAGGCGGGGCCTGCGTGGCACCAAAGGCTTTGGGCAGGGCCGCTTGCAGTGCCCCCAGGTTGAAGGGCGCAGCGCCATTCGCCGAGACCCGAATCTGCATGATCGTGCGGGTATTGGGCCCGAAACCGGCAGGGGTCGTGGGCGCGCCGCCGGTGGATCTCATATCCGGATCGCCGGTGTAGAGGTCATAGCGCTCGTCGAACAGCGGAGCGGCCGCGGGCGCGTCGTTGTAAAGAATGAGTGTCTTTCCGGCATAGGCGGAAAAATCTACGACCACGTCAGCCCGCACCGCCGGCATGATGAAAAGTGATTTATTGGCGATGCTCAACACGGTCGGGAGTAGCCGGCTTTGCTCGAAAACAACGGGCTGCGGTGGAATCACCGCCACCTGAGGCAGAAGGCCGCCTTCGTTCCCGATCTGATACCAGGATGGTCCTTTCAACGCTGGGTCGGGCACTCCGCCGTTACGGCCATCAACCGGCCAATTCGGATCGACACCCGGGGCGGCCGGGACCATCTTGACTTCCGTGGGGGCGGCCGGGTCGGCCACAAAGAGCGAGAGGTTGAGGCTCCGGTCGTTGCAGGCATTCAGGATGCGGAAGCGAACGGCGCCGGCGGGCACATTGACATATGGATAGGGGGTGCCGTTGACCAGCATCGTATCCATGAAGGCTTCAGGGGTGATGGTCGGGGTCGGCAGATTGGCATTTAAAGGGACTGCCGGCGGATTCAACCAGGGACCATAATCCCAACGGCCCCGCGGGTTGGCCCCGGACGGATCATAGATATCCTCGTTGGGCATATACTCGTGGGGGAGCCAAAGACTGCCGCCTGCCGGAGGAGTTGTCCCGGCGGCCCAGACCCCATTACCCCCAACACTGTTCCAGCGCGGGTCCGATGCCGGACGCCCTGGTAAATCAACGGCGGTCGGGTGGGTTGGAGTGGCTCCCGCCGGAAATCCTGCGCCCGGGGGAGTGGTGGCATCGTTGACGAAGGTCTTGTCCTGGATGACCAGGGGGATTCCATAGTGGTACACCCCTCCCAGATCAGGAAGGACCTTTCCCGTAGAAGCGCCGGACACATTGGTACCCGAGATCATGTCTTCCTCGACCTGGTCGGTCAATAAAAAAGGTGCAGCCAGGCCCGCATAGACGTTCAGGCGGGTGATGCCGTAGGCATGGTCGTGGTAGAACATGAGCCGGCCGCTCTGCTGGTTGGTATAGTAGAGCGTCCCCATTCCATCGGTACCCGATGGTACAAAGCAGGGTCCTCCGATACAGGGCTGGGCGGGAAATCCTCCGGGATATACTGAAAGAGCTGAGGGATTTCCAGGACCGGGATAAGACGATCCATTGACCATATCAGGCACGTTCGCAAAGCTCGCGCCTTTCTGGTAGAGAGGTTGACCCGCAACAGCCGGCTCACCGGCCGGAGTGATCCACTGGTGGGGCGTCCCATCGCTGATCCAGGGAGTGGCGCCGCCGTGGAGATGCAGGGCGATGCGGTTCTGGGTGTAATTAACCCCGGCAACGGGTCCCATACCCGCGCCCATGACGGTGGGGTCCACCGGCAGGAAGAGATTGCCATGGGTTATGGGATCGGAGGTAAGCGGGAGTTCGTTCTTATACAGGACACGCACCGGCTTGCCGTTCCCGTTCTCCCCCGGGGGTTTGGTGGGATCATAGGACTTGGCGATGATCATAGGTCCCAGATACTGATTGACATTTTGCACACCGGCAAAACCGGGAGCATTTTCCTGCCGGTAGCCTCTCAGCGTGGTCGCCGGCAGGTCCGAGTGTAACTTCAGGCTATACTGACTGGCGCCGATGACATAGTAGTCGGCATCGGGAAAGGTGGTTGTGTCCGGCCGAGCGATGGGGATGTATTGGTTGAGATTGTTTTCATTACACGTCCCTGCGCCAAAATTTGGGGTACATCCCGGCGCCCCCAGACCGGGCAGGGCGCTGATAAACTTCCTGATGTTCGGGCTGTAGGCCCAATTAGGCAGGTCGTAATTCACATTGGAGTTGAACCCGGCTGCCCCCGCTGGGTTGGCTATTGGCGGCCCAAATACTTGGGCATTAGCCTGGTTGCTTCCCCAGTAAAGGCCAGTCAGCGCCAATACCAGGCCCATAAAAATCAAAAATTTGCTTCTGCTCATCTTTATCTCCTTATGTAACTTTTGGTGAGATGTTGGGTAGTTCTTTAAAACATTTTCCGGCGATAAATCTTCTCGGAGCTTGGTGCATTTTGAGCAAGCACTCTCCGGCCAATCTTTATCTGCTCTGCCTCATCACCTCCTCTACTTGAAAAACCAAATGATCCGGAGTCGGCGAACCCACTCCGGATCATTTGATGTCAACGAGCTCGATTTCAAATATGACCGTTTCGTATGGGCCGATGTGCCCCGCTCCCCGTTGTCCGTAGGCGAGTTGGGGGGGGATAAAAACCTGCCACTTGGAGCCCACGGGCATGAGTTTGAGAGCTTCCCTCCAGCCGGGGATGACGTCTGAGATCTTGAAGGTACCCGGCCTCTCACCGGAGTTTTCGAACTCCGTCCCATCTATACGGGTGCCCCGATACCGAATCTCAACGGTGTCGGCCTCGGTCGGTTTCTTGCCGTCCCCTGCCTTGAGGATTTTGTACTGCAGGCCGTTGGGAAGGGTCATCACGCCTTCCTTTGTTTTATTTTCGGCCAGGAACTCATCACCTTTTTTCTTGTTATCCTGCTGCGCCAGCAGCCGCTCTCCGGCCTTTTTCCGCCTGAGTTCGGAGACGAATATGTTCAGGGAGGTTTGGAGGTCCTCTTCGGTCAACAGGAGTTTATTGCCCACCGCCGCGTCCTTCATCCCTCTTATAATAATATCCAGATCGAAATCAATTCCCTGGCGCTTGTAGTTTCTCACCAGCTCAACCCCCATGGCATAGCTTTGCATGTCCTTTTGAGTCTTGAGAACCGGGGCCTGGTCAGCACTCGCCTGAGCAACCAAAAGTCCAACTACCAAGAACACCAGCCATTTGAGTGTTAAGTTCAACTTCATCGTCTCTCCTAACTGTAAAAATGAGGATATTAATTCTTAATCGAGTTGGGCACTCCCACTTCAAACCCCTTATCCGGAAAACCATGGTATGCCCTTGGTTCCATTTCTATTTTTTTAGTGATCACTTATCTCTTTCTTCTAAATTATTTGTATTCGAGTATGCACTGATAAAAGCTCAAAATCTATAGGGCAAACCCTGTATTTTTCTATTATTTAAACTGTATCTTTTATAAACTATTTTAGCCAATTAGAGACTAACTAAGCACCATTACCGATGCTGAAAATTACCATTGACTAATGGTTAAAAATAACCATAGCAAGAATAAACGATCATTCTACTGCCGGCAACACAGTGCTGATAAATGATTCGGAGGATTCAAGCGGTCACGAATTCAAGCGAAAAGATTAGAAAATGACACTATGGAAGATTAATTATGACATTGTGTTTGGTTATAGTTACGAGGAACAAAAGGGGTGAAGTGAAAAGACAGGAACCTACACATAGGCTTTTTGTATGGCGTATTTGATGAGATCGGAGCTTTTCTTCAAGTTCAACTTTTCCATAATATTGGTACGATGGCGCACTACGGTGTAGGGACTGATCTTCAAAAAATCAGCAATATCTTTATAAGATTTTCCTTCGGCGATCAACCTCAAAACTTCTTTTTCCCGCATCGTCAAAGAATCAACCAAGGAGAGCCTTCGTTGACTTCGGTTTATTTGCGCCCAATCGGCTATCAACTCTGCGTTGAGGGACGGGGTAATATAGATTTCTCCGCGCCGAATCGCCTCTATGGCTAAAAACATCTGAGTTTCCGCATCTCCCTTCACCAGGTATCCGTGGGCACCGGCGGAGAAGGACTGGTGCAAAAACTCAATGTCGCTGTACATTGACAACATCAACACTTTAACCTCAGGATGTATCTTCTTGATTTCAGGAATGGCTTCGATTCCTCTGAGATTTGGCATACGGATATCGAGAATGACCATCTGCGGCCTAACCGTTTTCAGGAGATTGAGAAGCTCAAGGCCGTCATTCGCTTCCCCGACAACCTCTACATCCGCTATTTCTAAAAGAATCCTTCTTAAACCTTGGCGAAACATGGTATGGTCATCGGCCAAAACGAGTCGATATGGTTCCATGATTTTCTTTCACCCTAACTTCTTAGAATTTTTTTTAAAAGGTTTTTATTGGGGGGAATTATTCATCAAAATCGGAATGGTAATGTTTATGATGGTCCCCTTTCCCTCTTCACTTTGGATATCCATCAATCCGTCCAGCATGCACACCCGTTCCTCTAAAATGGCCAGACCTAGCCCTTTCCCATCGGCGGTTCTTAGGAGGGTTTGATTAATATTGAACCCCTTTCCATCATCTTCCACCATAAGCGTGATTTGATCCATGTTACTCTTTACCGCTACCGCTATTTCGCTGGCTTTCGCATGCTTTCCTATATTGTTTAGGATTTCCTGGAATATCCTGTAAACAATAATGTGAGCCTCCTTTGGAACCAAATGGTCGATATTAATGATATCCTCTGTTATCCTGACATTATGAAGTTTGACGAAGTTTCTTATCAGCCGATGAATGGCGGCCGTGAGGCCAAAGTTTTCAAGGATATGGGGACTCAAATCTTGGAAGACCCGACGGACATTTTCCATCAGATGATCGGTGCATCGCATCGTCTCCATACTTAGCTCTCTAAGCTCCTGCTGGTCCTCAGGCAACTTCTTTGCAATATGGCCCAGTAGGAGTTTGATAACCGTTAGATCTTGCCCTAATTCATCATGAAGTTCGCTGGTAATTCGCCTCCGTTCCGTTTCTTGGGCTTTCAAAAGCTGATTAGAAAGAAAACGAAGTCTATCCGTTGACTTCTTCAGCTCGTCCTCCACCTTTTGTCGTTCGGTGATTCTTTCCTGCCAACTTTTCGCCTCTTCCTCTGCTTTTATTCTCAATCGTTCCTTGCGGATTAATTGGAATGATCCAAAGAGGGCGGCCAAAAAGACCAGGCCAAGGAGGGCCAGCTGGGCCTGTATGCCCTTCTTTATAAAGCCCGTCACTTCGTTGTATTCTGAGTTAACCACAACAATCCAGGAGGCATTCCCAAACTGTGTCGAACTGAAGGCAGCCAGTTTCTTTGGGCCTTCCTTGACTTGATACTCTATTTTGCCTTCTTTTTCTTTGACGATCTTTTCAATGTATCCATTGGAGAAATGACATCGGGTACACCTCTCATCCTTCCGAAACATGTTTCGTGATATCATCTCGGGATGCTGATAATGATATAAGAGAGTCCCGTCTCTCTTCATAATCCAGGTCTGATGGAGCTGCAATCCGACAGCTTCCGATTCTCTCAGGAGAAACTTTTTTAAATCAGTTGTAACGGAGAAGATTCCAACGAATCTTCTTTGGTGTTGGGAATTTTTGTTTTCGGGAAACTCCTGATAAACGGGAATTGCAATTAAAGTCTGGTCCATAGCCAGCGGAATAACAAGAACCTGTTCTTTGTTCCCGATTTTCTTTGTCCAGGCAAATAATTCGTCGTACAGGGCGGTTTGAAATCCAGGTCGGCTGCCGGTCGAATAAATGGTTTTTCCGGATTCATCATAAAGAGAAACCTCTCTAACGTACTTGGCCTTCATCATTTCCGAGTACAGTTCAATATCCCTTCGCAACCGTTTCATGCCCTCGTATCGACAAGAGGACAGGATTATTTGCAAAGTCATAAAGTGGTCCTGCAAGAATTCTTCGATTTCATCGGCGACATTTTGGGCATGAACGAGTTGATGTTCCTGAAATTGGGAGCAAACTTCTTCTTTATTCAAATGATAAATGTGGAAGGATAAGAAAAAGACCCCCGCCATCAATCCAATCAAGGTGAGGGCCATCATTTTCGGTTTCATCTTTCTTTCCTTGCCGGAGGTGCCGACTGCATGGCTTTTTACGAGATCCTTCCCTGATAAATATTTTTCCTCAATAAATAGAAGAATTTCAATAACAAGAATAGAGTATTTTATTAAAAAAAGACTGTATTTTTAATCTACTGCCCTCATAAGAGTCATCGCATTTATGATCGGGACCGTGCCGGTTATGTCAGGAACAACATAACAGGACTACGATTTCTAAGGTGAATTAGTACCGGTTTGTGAGACCATTGGAAAGCGTAGCTTCCAAAAGACGGGAGGCAGAAGGGGCAACGATGAGGACGAAAAATTTTGGTCTGATGAGAATAATCGGCTTATAAAATCCGGGTAATCTGGTAAATCCTGTCTAACAAGATGGCTTTTTTTTAATTTCAAAAACCGTTTGGATGGTGTTTCCAACAAAGGGAAAGAGCCTGTTTTAACCAAGGCCCTGGCAAAATTCATTGGCAATCACGTTGAGTATCTTGCTCATACCCGCGGGGAATACTCCCTGGGAAGTGCTCCAAGCAATCTCTAAATCGCCCACAAGCCCTTTTTCTCCTGACAAAGATAGGGTAAAGGTAACTATTCGGTTGTTCAGCTCCGTAGTGGGCTTAGGGGCTTCCCAGGTAAGGGGTTGGTCCGGTCTTGCCTTTGGTGTCATGATCGCCTGTTGGATTCCCACCTCCGCAAACAATTCCCCAGCTAATACCCACCTTCCTTCGAGGGTCTTTTCTTCTTCAAAAGCCCGGCAAAGCAAACGGCTCCTGAAGGCCAGGTACTTGGACTTTTGGGAATCCCGCCACCGGGTGATCAGGTCCCTGAAGAGTCTGGAAAATTTAAAATACCCCAGGAGTCTGGACCCCATGATAAAGGCCACACCCAGGACAACCACCGCATAAGCAGCTAAGGAATTCCGGGTAAAAAGTAAAAAGCCGGCCAAAGACGCCAGAAAGAAATTTATCCCATAAAGCATCAGCACCGCCCGGCGATGGGAGAATCCCTTCTCCAGCAACCGATGATGAATATGATCGCGATCGGCTTGTCCGATGGGGACTCCCCGATGCCAACGTCGCAAGACCGCATAAATCATGTCCACAATCGGAATCCCAAGGGCAACGATAGGGATAAATAAGGCAAAGGCAATGGCGCTCTTTTCTGAGGCCCACAAAGAAAGACCGCCCAGATAAAATCCTAAGAAAAGGCTGCCCGAATCTCCTAAAAATATAGTGGCCGGAGAAAAATTATAACGCAGAAACCCGAGGCAGGCACCGGCCAAAGCCGCGGCCAGAAAAGGGACTAAAGTATAAACGGTCGGGGAAGTCATGACAAAGAGAATGGCCGCGGCAAAGGTGGCGATTCCTACGGCCAGCCCATCTATGCCATCGGCCAGATTAAGGGCATTGGTTATCCCGACCAGCCATAATATGGTAATGGGTCCACTCAGCCAGGAAAGGTCTAATTGTATCCCGAAGGGATTGGAAAGGAGCTGGATCTTCAGCCCGAAGAAAAAGGCGACGCCGGCCGCCACAATCTCCGCCGATAATTTCGGCCAGGGGGTTAATCGGTGAATGTCATCCCAAACCCCAACCCCGAAAACGATTAAGCACCCAAGGGTAAGCCCAAGGAGTGGTTTCCAAAAGGTGTGGATTTCCCGGGTCATGGAATTCCCCAATAGAAGGAAGCAGAGAAAAGGTAATAGGGTGGCTAAAAAGATCGCTACCCCGCCAAGACGAGCAATCTCCTTTTGATGAACCTTCCTTTTCGCCGGGGAATCAAAAATTTCGAAACGGGTTCCCAATGCCCGCACATAGGGGGTGATGATCAAGGCGGTAATCAAGGCAATGGAGAAAAAGAATAAATGGGTTAAGGTCATGATATCCTTTTGGACATTGTATTCGACCGGTTCAAGAGGCTGGCCATAAAAACCCGGGAGGAAAAAAACCTGAGTCCGCTTAACGTATGCCATAATAAAAATCTGAGACGGCGGTGACTTTCCCGCCGGGCATGATGAATAACCGAAATCTGCGGATTAAATACAACCTTGTATCCGGCTAATCTCAACCGGCTGCAAAGGTCAACATCCTCAAAATAAAGATGATACCGTTCGTCAAAGCCGTTCATGGCAGCAAAGGCGGTACTCGAAAATAACATAAATATACCGGCCACCCAATCCGGATAGAACACCTTGTTCATATCATAGTCCAACTTATCATTTTTTTGTTTTAAAACCCTTTTGATCAGCCGGACAGGCGTGGGAAGCCGACGGGCATTATCCTCAACTGTTTGATCCCCGGAAAGTATCAGCGGGGTAATTACCCCGATTCGGTCATCGGCCCGTAAATGGGTATGAAGGGAGAGAAAAGGATCTTGGGTTAACCGAACATCCGGATTCAGGACACAAAAAAAATGGGATCCCCTTAACCGGAAGGCCGCATTATGGTTGGCCCCAAAGCCCTTGGGGTGCTCATTTTGAATGACTATTATTTTAAAAGAAAAATCATCTTCTTTAAAAGGTATTTTTTCTTTAGCATTTATAGTTACCACCACCTCCATATCTTCGTAAAGGCAAAACTGCTCAATATCATTCAATAGCTTATGTACTAAGTCGGCCTGCTTATGACTGACAACCGATAGCAAAATCGACATAAGGATCCTTTTCCCCATCTATATATCTCTGACAAAATATGCTTCATGGGGAATCTTTGTCAAGTGGATTAGATGGTCAAATATTATTTTTCAATTCAATTCATTTGCGGGTGTGGACCTGAGCACGAAGAGCATCGCCCGGGCAAAGGAGGAGCCGACAAAATCCCAATGTCTCCGTCGACCCGTTATATTTCAGCCGATCTGAATGAGTACCGTCCCCCGGCCAAGCCGAACCCACTCTTAATCATAACTCTTGGGTAATTATGCAGTGCCCTTAGAATTGTTGATGATGGAAAAGTTTTGGCCCCCTTTCTATCATAGTATGATTTTTACAGCGAGCCTATTGACATTCTTCTTGCTGACAAACTTTGTCAAATTTTAATCATTTTATTACCACCACTGCCTTATCCCGGCCCTTTATTTTCTAATCACTTTCCTTTTATTTAATTATTTAAATAAGTTGAAATGTAATGGATAATGGTATTTATTTTGCATATATAATATCGTTATATTTGACATCTTTCTTTATTATGAACCGTTTAGGAATCGCAAGGAGAAATTATGAAAAAAATATTATTTAGTTTGCTCCTGATAATTATTTTATGGTTGATCCCGGAGTATGGGAAAGCAGTCACTATTCAGGTACCGACTGACTACAAAACCATACAGTCGGCCATAGATAATGCCTCGGATGGAAGTACCATCATAGTGGCACCGGGGACTTATTCCGAAGCCTTGAGTTTTCCCAATTTAAATAAAACCCTTTATGTCAAATCTTCTGGGGGGGCGGCCAGCACCATAATCCATGGCGGAGGAATACGAGACTTGCTTTATATTGCCAATGCCTCCTATGGCGGTAAGGATCTGACCTTTGATGGGTTTACTTTTACGCAAGGTCGAGATGTGACCAATATCTCCCCGGTCACTATAATTAATGCTTCCCCTGTTTTCCTCAACTGCCAATTTCAAAATAACAGTTCTGTCTCATCAGGGGGAGCTGTCCTTGTTTATGCGGCCTCCAACCCCACCTTTATAAATTGCCAGTTCCTTAATAATCAATCTGACCGATTTGGCGGGGCCGTCCTGGTTAACGGCCCACAGGCACAGGCGTCATTCAAACAATGTCTTTTTGAAAATAACACTGCCAATGGATCCAACATTTCCCAAGGAGGCGCCCTTACATTTTTGTCTGCCGGAGGGACCGTCCTTTCCTGTATCTTTCGCCGAAATTCGGCCAACTATGTCGGCGGAGCAGTAAGGATTATAGAACAAATTTATTCTAATCCTTCTAACCGGGTTACTTTATCCGACTGTCAGTTTATGGATAATTTCTGTCTACCCGGAAGTTCCCCTCCTCCTACTCCGACAGAAGGCGGAGCCATTCATGTCGAGGCTAATGTAACTGTTGATATTCGAAAATGCTATTTTTCAAACAATTATGCGATGTTTGGTGGGGCGGTTCATAATTATCGGGCACAGTTAAGCATCTCCGATTCGGTTTTCGATAATAACCGCGCCGTAGGGATCAATCACGAGGGAGGTGGAGGGGCCATAGCGGTCAATTCTTACTCGCCATCCCCCACAAACACATTGGATGCTACATTAACAGTAAAGAATTCCATGATTCGAAACTGCCTAGCCCCCGCTGGAGGAGGGATCTTCTTTCAAGGCGATTGGGGGCAAAATCTGACCAATAGCCGTCGTGGTCAGATCACTTTGACCAATGTGGTTATTGATAATTGTGTGGCTACCAAGGCTAATAACAGCATCGGAATTGGTGGTGCCTTGGGTTTGGCTTTCGCTAATTTAATAGGTAATGGTATCTACCTTTTAAATAATACAGCCGCCCAAGGAGGGGCTATATATGCCTACCAAAACACCTTAATTAATCTGACTAACTCGTACATCATTGGAAATAGTGCCCCAACAGGGGCCTCTCTCTTGGTAGCAGATCCCTCTACATCCCCTCCCCCCTTATTAACCAATACGATTAAGGCCTATAATCAAGGGGATGACACGGCCAATTTAGCCATTTTAATGGCGGTTCCAACCATCCCCATTAATGGTGAAGCCTGGCTCGCTTATATTATAGCTCCTTATGCTGGAGGCCCTTCCATTTCTCCCAATATCGGGGTCTTGGCGCCTAATACTGGAGGCTACGCCGCTGGGACCAAATTCGATCCTATTACTTCTAATACCACCTATCAGTTGACTTCCAATCAACCCACTCAACATGTTCAAATAAATGTCGCTCTAACCCCCACAAATGGTTTGGCTGCAAACGATTTCAACGGGGATAAAAGATCCGATATTCTCTGGCGTAATGCCGTTTCAGGCCAGATCTATATCTGGTTGATGGAGGAAACTTCCATTTCTTCCCAATCATCCCCGGCTACAGTAAGCGATTTGAATTGGGAGATCAAGGATGTTGGCGATTTTAATGGGGACAGCAAAGCCGACATCCTCTTTCGCCATGCCGTCACTGGCCAAATCTATATCTGGCTGATGAACGGCACTTCTATCTCCTCCCAGGCCTCCCCGGCTACCGTTAGTGACTTAAATTGGCAAATTATCGGAGTTGGCGATTTCAATGGCGACGGTAAGGCCGATATCTTATGGCGTCATGCCGTCACTGGCCAAATCTATATCTGGCTGATGAACGGCACTTCTATCTCCTCCCAGGCCTCCCCGGCTACCGTTAGTGACTTAAATTGGCAAATTATCGGAGTTGGCGATTTCAATGGCGACGGTAAGGCCGATATCTTATGGCGTCATGCCGTCACTGGCCAACTTTATACCTGGCTGATGAACGGAACCTCCATCTCCTCCCAGGCCTCCCCAGGTGCGGTGGGTGATCTGAATTGGCAGATTGAAGGCATAGGTGATTTTGATGGGGACGGTAAGGCCGACATCCTCTGGCGTCATGCCTCCTCGGGACAGCTTTATATCTGGCTGATGAATGGAACTTTTGTTCTTTTCTCAGATTCCCCTGGATTTGTCAGTGACCCAAATTGGGTTATTAGAAGTATCGGGGATTTCGATGGGGATGGCAAGGCAGACATCCTCTTATATCATGTTATGTCGGGACAAATCAGTCTGTGGCAGATGGATGGGACCTCAAGAATTTTTCCCGCCCCGGCTGGAATCGTGAGTGATTTGAATTGGAAAATAAAATAAACAGAAATTTCTGGGGCCGTTCCTGTTGAGTAGAGACCCCTTTGTTCTCAACACAAACGGGGCTACAATCGATTCCATGTCGCCCCGGTGTTGAGATCCAGGCCATAGAGCATTTGGCGGCATCTTACAGAATGCACTTTTATAGGATTCACTCGATTCGATTTTAAACGGGTTAGGTGGAAAAATCATTAGAATGTCCAGATTCGGGAATATCTGATGTAGGGGGAATAGACCATCTTTTCAGACCCGGCAGAAATCGTCAGTGATTTGAATTGGGGATCAAATAAATTTATCGTTGATCTTGCCAGAATTCTATATCTTTTTCTCCAAACCAGTTCATACTATATAGTTCATGCTTAATAAGATCATACCCCTTTGCATCCGGCCTAAATCTTTCTGACGGTGCTCCAGGTGGTCCGCTTGTAATTTGCCAATTTAGATGATCAATACCGATTTGTTCACCTAGTGATCGCGCCATCTGCATTTCTCGATCAGAATCATTCCATTTAAAAAGAATGTATTTCCAAAGAAGGGAAGGTGCTTTTAATCCCTGCTTTTTTCTTATCTCAACGAACTTTTTCATATTGGATAATGCGAGATCAAAGTTTCCTCCAACCCTATACCGTAAATAGGTTTCCGATGATCCACCATCCACTGAGAACACGATCTCATCAATTCCACTTTTATAAAGGGATTCTATCTTTAAAGTTGAATACTTAATAGTGCCGTTGGTATGCAAGGTGATGAATGCCTTAGGGTTTATCAATCGGGCGTAAGCTATCATTTGACTAAGATTCTTATTCAATAACGGTTCCCCATAGTAGAAGAACATGATCACTTCCAATTTGTTGAATCCAATATTTTTAATGGTCTTTTGAATAGATTCAAAATCTAAGTAAAGCTTTCTCCTTCTTGATCTAAGAAACCCGGTTCCACAACCACCTTCATTCTTGCAGCTCAAATTACACATAACAGTTGGCTCAATAAAAAGAATCTTGGGAGGTATTCTCGAAACAGGATTCCTGGAAGGCTTTTCATTGGTGTTGAGAAAATAAGCAGCAGGGCATTTTCGGCAAAAGTTATTGCCGCCTTTCACTAGAGAATCTCTCAATTCAAAATAGGCCGAATTATTCCAGATCTTCATGAAAGATTGATCATTAATATTGCCTAGAATTTTCTGGCCGTGAGGATCAAAACAGTGGCAAACCACTGATCCGTCACATAATATAGCTGCTGTATCCCATGCTCTATTACACCAGATACGGACTCCTTCTGAAAATTCAAAAAGGGGGGGCTGGGTTGAATAGCGCCTCTTAACGCTTTGGGGAATAAATCGCAAAAGTTTTTGAACTAAAACGTACCTCCCGCTAAGCTGAACAATTCGCTTTTGAAGATTCATATTCTTCTTATCATGAGTCCTTTCCTTAAATCATTTACTATCAAGGGTCCGTCATAAGCCAGGATGGCCTCCTTTATAATGCAACCCATCTAATAGAGAGACTTAAAGGAAGGGCCCGTGATAAAAAATACTATTTCTTTTACCATTTTCGGAAATCGGTTCCTCCTCAATTTATTTCTTATTGAATTAAGAATTTAATCAGAAAAAATTACTTTGTCAATAACAACTCTATGATAAAAAATTATAAGTAGTCACCATTGTTTAAAAAAATACCGCTTTGGCTGCTTTTTCGGGGGAAAGCAGATAACCTGCAGGACGGCATCGGGAAACCAAGTGAGAAGATCCTTAACGATGGAAAATTCTTCTCTGTTTTTCGAAACGATTTGATAACGATATCCGAAACATTCCAACAGAGGGAAAGTTCTCTCGGCAGCTCCTCTGCCATGGGCTTCCAATATGATCACCGGCGGGCAGCCTGATAGGGTCTTTTCCATACCCTTAACGGCCAAATCCTCCGCCCCTTCAATATCGATCTTGATGAGGTCCGGTTTTCGGAGATTATAAGCTTCGATCAATTCATCAAGGCCGTGGGTTTGAACCTCGATTTCCTGCCCGATCTTAGAGTTATAAAAGATGGAGTTCTGGGTTATGCCCAGGTTCGAATTCCCGTAATTTATGATGAATGGGGTTTTATTATGACTGTCCAACAGAGCAGTCGGGAAAATCTCGCAATTAAAAGCTTCATTCGCCTCAAGGTTGGCCCGTAAAAAATAAACACAGATGGGATTGGCTTCAAGACAGTATACATGGCCCTGATGCCCGGCCAAGCGAGAGAAATGAATGGAATAGAGGCCCAAACTGGCCCCGATATCGTAAATTATCCAACCAGCCTTAATGATTTGAGGCAGAAGGTCTATGGTAGATTTGTCATGACCACTCTTTACTATACCGACCTCCCATTCGGTCGGCACCCAAAGGCGCGTCTTACCCTCCAAATTTATTAATTGGGGGGAATGGTTCATTCGGACATCCAGGCCGACGTCAAATGATTGCTCAACCCAGCCACTCGAACCATCAGGGCCGCGCCATTCCAAGATCAAAGTATATTTTCCGGGTGTTTCAGGGCTGAACCGGATTAACTCTCCGGAATTCCAATCGAACAAAGGTTTGAGATAGGAAATATTCTGATCTTTTATAAAAGAACGGGTTTCAATAATTAAATCTTGCTTCAGGATTTGGAATTCACAGGGATCACCCAGCCGCACAATCCCCTCAGATTTAAATCTCGGAATAATTTTTATCACTTAAAAATCCTTATTCTATAATATATCTCATCATTTCTTCTCTTATATTCTTATCTAATAAGATCTCTTCCGGATTATTAATACCTTCTTTTTTTCCGGCATCAATAATTAACCTCATAATCCAAAATATTTTATCATTCCCTTGGAAATTTATCGATTCATATAATGATTTCATATCCGCAATAATAGTATCACGATTTCCACTGGTTAATATTTCGTTTCCTAAGAATTTATCGATATTTGCAGCGATAACCCAGCATATTTCATATAACATCCACTTCCTGTTCGTGTTTATCGTGTTTGACTTGTGAATTCTATATCTAAGAAGGGGCTCTTCCAATAAGTCACATTTTCCTTTTAAACATGTCCTAAGTAAAAAATCCCAATCATGGGTATATCGTAAGTTTCTCATATATCCCACTTGAGAAAGGATTCCTTTTCTTACAAAAACATTACTCGTAGAAGCCACAAAATTTGACATTAATAAATTAAGATTGAAATTTTTGGTATTGGCATAACTCTTATCAACATTTTTAATCGGCCAGGGGAGAAGGTTTTTCCACCCTTCTTTTATGTCTAACCTTTTACCTCGTTCATCTATAACTTCGATATGGGTGGCAGCCAATTCCAGTTTTTCATACCTGTCAAAAAATTGTAGCAGCTTCTCTATTCTTTCTATATGATAGGCATCGTCGGAATTGAGAATACCTATGTATTCACCCTTTGCGAGCTCAAATCCTTTATTGATTGCATTAGGTGCCCCCATATTTTTTTGCACTATTAGTCTTAATCTTCGGTCCTTTATCTTTTGAAGTATATTTATAGAATTATCTTCTGACCCATCATCAATTACAATTAATTCTATATTTTCATATGTTTGAGATAGCACACTATTAACTGCTTCAGCAATATACTTCTCATGGTTATAGGAAGGAATGATTATTGTAACCAAAGGAAAGTTATTCTTGCTTTGATTCATTTCTTTAAGTTTTTTTCAGTTTTTTATAAAAATTATCTCATGAGAGATCTTGAATTTCACGCTTCTTTTCTTTCATGGCTTTTTCCCACGCATCTTTATATTTCTCGGCGATTCTTTGCGATGAAAAAAAATGTCGTATTTCATCAGCAGATTTTTCAGCGTTATTTCGGTAATAATATAATCTTTCATTAAAATCTTTAAAGCTCTCAATTAAAACTGGTATATTTGCAATCTCGTTTATAATCATCCCAGATTTATACTTTTCTATTACCAGCTCAATGTCTCCTACGTCAGTAGAAAGTATCGGGACCGCCATGGATAAGGCTTCAAGCATTACAATAGGCAATCCTTCATACCCTGAAGAAATAATTAACCCCGAAGCAATATAATATATCTCTGACGGATCTTCTACATACGGAAAATAAGATAAATTTTTCATATTATTCTTAGAAATATATTCTTTCACATCCTGACTTAATTCTCCTTGTCCGATCATTAAAAAATGAGAATTTTCTCTTTCGTTATTACAGTTTTTAACAAGTTCTAAAAAATCAAAAGGTCTTTTTTGTTCGCATAGTCTCCCTATAAAAACAAATATTCGCTTATTCTCGGGAAGATTATATTTTTTTAAAATTATAGCTCTGGATTCAGGTTTGAATAATTGCCTGTCAAATTTTTGTTCATCTATTGCATGATATATCAAATCTATTTTGTTCTTATCCATATTGTATTTACTAAGGAAACAATCATATATTTTGGAGTTAATGGCTATGAACCTGTCGAACGATCGAATTCCGGGCCCATCATAACCATTAATCCAACCTTCTTCTATATCGTAGACCTCTTGGTCCACTATCGGAATATCTTTAAATAGCTCCCTAATCTTTAAGGCGTTATCGAACAACCATAGAGAACCATTACAAATCCAAATCATATCCGGACTATAAGCATCTTTTATTTGTTTTAGTATCGACAAATAGTTTTTAGATTCAGTAAGTTCTGAAAGATCATAAATTCCGGCACATTTATCTATAGCCAGGTGATGTAGAGTACCGGTTTTTTCATTTAATTTTTCAAAATTTACAATAAGAAAATCGTACTGATATTTCAATGCTTTCATTATTTCTATGGTGTTTTTTTCAACTCCACCAACGGCCAAAAAAATTGGGAAAACAAGTATGATTTTTCTTATTTTGTTAAAAGAATAAAATATCCTATTGTTTTTGGCAGTCAAATAATCTTTCTTTTTCTTTGAAAAAATACCAACGGAGATAATGTTCACATTAGAATCATAGGCAATCTTGGAAGAAAAAATATTTCCAATATTGATGTCTCTAACTTCATTATGACCTGGTAATAGCCGTATTATTTTCCCCGTACCTTTCAATTTTGAAAATTTTTTTTTTATTTTCGCGTTTTTTAAAAAAATATAATCCTCAATTCTACCAAGACCGATAAAGGGCAGATCCTTCAAAGATCTTGAGATGATAAAAAAATCATAATCAAAATTATGGGTTAATAATAATATATTTCTAAAATCATTATTGGTTAATATTAATTGATCATTGGTTGGCTCGTAGACATATTCCACCGGAAGATTTTCTATTCGATTAGAAACATTAGGGTGCTTGGAATTCGGGTTGTATAGTCTATAATGTCCTTTTTCCCGAATTATAAGACATATTCTTTGAGCAAATTCTTTGAAAATTGGTTCATAATTGGAGATATTTTTTATTTCATTGATACATATGCCTATATCAAAAAAATAATTTATTTCATTTTTTCTTATATTCGATCTGAGTTTACTTAAATTATAATTAAAAAAAACACAGTTAAATATTTTACCTATGTTTTTTTTTAACAAATACTTATGAGATTTATATACACTCAAATTATTTATTCCTTCGAATGGTTTCGAAAAATCAGAATAGCCCTCGCCCCTTCGAAAGCAGGAGTCCAGAAATTAATTGATCGCAACAGATCTTTGGCGGGCTGGATCCTCGCTTTCGTTGTAAGGAATGACGAAAATGGGCTTTTGATAACTTTTTATGGATCTATCATACATAAAAGATATCAAAATAGAATAGACAAAAAAACACTGGATTTCCTCGTAGCAAGTACGGGGCAGGCTTGGTGAAGCCCGTAATTATGGAGGGGGATTTCTCCAAAGCAGTCATTAATCCTTCTCCCGATATCTTCATCCGGAGATGAAAGCCAGGGTCCACCGCCCCTCCTTTGGGGCCTTCAGGGAGGAGATTTTGTCAGTTTGCTTTGTGGGTTCTTACTGTAGATCTGGCGACCTAACATTTATGTCTATTCTACTTTGACCTTAAGTTGGGTCGTTTTAGAACCCTTTTCCTTAAACCAGGCTACCTCCTCTTGGACCATGTCAAACTCAAGGATATAATTTCCTGGCTTATCAGGCGCCGCAACTTTTGCATCTGCTTCAATCTCTTTATTGGGCATTATAGGATTAGCAAAATCTGTTCTGAGCCCACTATCTACGATCATTTTTCCTTCACTGCTCAGCCAATGATAGGACAATCTAACTGAGTATTGTCCAGGAGCCGGCCAAGTGACCTCACTGATATTTTTTACGATCGTTTTTATTACAGTAGTCGAAGAGGCCTTTAAGGATGCTGGTGGATCTTTTACAATTATTTCTGCCTTATAACCATTCTCCGGCAAAGGTTTATTTGCAACCGGTGGGGCTTCTTTTTTTTCGCAGCCTACCCCTCCCATAAAAAAACTTATGGACATGGTCACAATCAAAAACAAACGAATAAAGTTTACTTTTCTCATCTATTGATCCTCCTTAGCTTCATTTTATTTTACCAATAAGACAAGGGAAATATAGGGGAAAGAAACTTCATTGTCAATAAAAAACGTTTCTGAAATCAACAGCCTGCTCGTCACTGTCCCCTTTTCATCAGAAGAGACTTTCTTTCTCCTTGCTTTCCGCCCTATTTTTCTCCTTGACATTCTCCACTATTTTATTTTGTCGATTAAAAGACAAGTTCCTCAACTGGCCATCACAGATGATTCTTGAGCACGAAGACTTCGCATAAATCCGGGCACCCCAGACCCCGGCGGCGCATCAGTTGAGGCCCAAACTCCGCAAAAGGCACTTTCCCTTGACGGATAAAATCGTATTTCTGGGGATGAATCTCTGGAGAGGTAATCTCGAAATTTAGCTGACCGACGATTATTTTCACCTCCGTGAAAACTTTTTCCAGTTCTTCGGCCAGATCGAAACCAAAACGGTGATAAACCCGGGTATTATCGCCATGGAATTCGTCCCAGGTAATATTAGTATATCGACTCTCCAAGACCGGCACCTGCAGCAAAACCAGCCCACCGGGCTTGATCAGTTTGGCTAAATGAACAATGGCCGTACGGTAATCGAAAACGTGCTCAAGCACATGAGCACAGATAACGACATCGAAGGATCCAGCTATCGGCTCAATATCAGTCGGCCTGGTTAAATCAACCTTTATATCGCCCTGGTGAGCGGACAGATCAAAATCAGAAGCCAGATATTCAGCGAAGGTTGAACGGTAAATCCGCCGCCGGTAACTGTAGTTGCGGGGTGAAAACTCCAGCAGTCGAAGCCCGGCCAAATGAGGATTGCGGGTAACAATAGCCTCCGGCCTGTCCAGTTCGTGCAATAATGCTTGATAAACGGTTCGCTCTCTGGCCACCGCCCCACAGCCGGGGCAGCCGAGAAATTCCGAGTGATCGGGGGTCAGGCGCAAAAAATCTCGGCCGCAGAAATTACAGTTAATCATCTGTTCCTGGTTGAAATTCCCAAACAAACGTACGAAGTTTTTGAATTTGGTCACACTCTCGATTAGAGACTTCATAATTATTTTACCTGAGTTTGATAGAGTCGTTACCGGAGGTCGCTCTCGCCGTCAAAACCGTCATCCCCTCCCCTGTGGACATTTATAATAATGTTTCTCAGGGGTTTCGTCAAAAAAAAAGGGAACTCCAGCTTTTTTTTGAAGAAATCCACGAACTGGATTTTGGAGGTTCAAAGGTTTACAGTACCATTTCTTTCTGCCCGATCTTTCGCCTTGACCATCTTTTCCCCTTATCTTATATTATCTCCATCTTAAACCAACTTCGTATCTCATTCATAGGAGGCCAAAAGGAAAGGATCGATGAAGAGAGAGTTGCTTGAGTTCATTCGCTGCCCTGATTGTCGGGGAGAGAAATTTTTGATCTGTTCAGATCGACAGAATGGTATAGAGATCAGGGAGGGCAGTGTCACTTGCCAATCTTGCCGTCGCGTTTTTGAAATCAGTGAGGGCATCCTGGATCTGTTGATTAATCCAACGGCGGAGATCGTTAACGAACAGCAAGGTTGGACGATATTGAAGGATGCCGTGGTGAATACGGATGAACTTATGCTGGCACTGCCTGACGCGATTGGTGATCATAAACCCGCTTGGGCTCCTTTGGCGAATAACTTCCATTTTATGTGGTCGAAACTACAATTGACGGGGATAGAACGTGTTTTAGACCTCGGGGCAGGGCGTTGCTGGTCTACGAGATTTTTTGCCCGCCAAGGCTGCTATTGCGTCGGGATAGACATTCTCTTGACCCGGTATGTCGGCTTACGGACAGCAGATATATTCATCGACCATGATGGCATCTACTTTGAGAGAACCTCCGGGGATATGAACGAATTGCCTTTTAGGGACAAAATGTTCGATATTGTTTTCATAAACGCGACCTTGCACCACAGTTCGGTTCTTTCGGCGACCATAAAGGAAATCGCCCGAGTCTTGAAACCCGGTGGGCAAGCGATAATTATTAATGAGCCCGTGGCAGGACTCTTTCAGAGCAAAAAATTGGACTGCCCGGAAGTGAAATGTGGTATCAATGAACATACTTATCGGCTGTGGGAATACCTGACAGAACTAAGCCGGGGGGGTTTGACATATCGGCTTTTTCCATATATTGGAAGTTACCATAGGACGGTACATTGGGCTAACTACGTTTTGGCCAAATTTTTTCCAAAAAAATTACTGACCCAACGGGTTTGGACTCCTCTACTCTATATTCAACTACTGGTTTTTGGCGGTGGACTGAATATGATCGCACGCAAACCGAATTGAGAAAAACAAGACAATAACCTGAAAGTCTTCGTTAACCTGTTGTTATCCTGAAGCATTAAACATTGCCTGTCTAAGAAAGGGGGACAAATCAAAAAAATGCTTGACAAGATCTTTGCCTTCCATTATAAAATATGTTCACGAGATGAACATATTGAAATTAGAGACCTTCTTCCAATAATGAATCACCGTTATTATATTTCTATCGATCCCAAAAAAGAAAAGTTTTTCTGCAGCCCCTCGGAGAGGTTTAAGGATATTGAATTCTTCAATCCCAAACTGAAAAGAAAAAGTTTGGCCCATGGATGGGTTTTGAAGGTTGAGGAAGTCCTTTCTCCCAACTATGTTTCTCCCCGGTTTAATCCCCTAACCTGCTTCCATCTTATAAAATATACCAATCGGCTAAAACGGATTGTCTGTGATAGTGAGAGAAATCCCTACTCCGTTGACCCGGCAATCATAACTGAAATTAAGGCTTAGAGCGAAAATGGCTATTTCCGAATCAAACCGGTCGAATTCCAAAAAAAGGGGAACCGGTTGTAATTACCAAGGGCCCTTTTGAAGGATTGGAAGACATTTTCTTAAATAAACGTAAGGCCGGTTTGCGGGTCTCCACTTTGCGGAATTTAATTAAATCAACGGCCCAGGTTGAAATAGAAAAATGGCTTATGGCCAGAGAAAGAGGAAATTACCTCACCTTTTTGCCTAAGATTTAGCCCTTTATCCAATTTTTCTGCAGCCACTTTTCTGTTTATTAATAGAGTATTTGGAAGCCTGTTTTGTACAGGAAGGGGCGGTAGCATGTCCATTGCCACCTCTGAGTCTTTGTTTTATGGATGAAAACCACTTAAAAACCCTGAAAATTTTTGAAGAAAATCCGTCCTTGTCTCAGAGACATCTGGCCCGGGAACTAAACCTTAGCCTTGGTAAAGCCAATTACATTATCAACGCCTTGATTCAAAAAGGGTATTTAAAAGCCAACCGATTCAAAAATTCTAACAACAAACGATCTTATGCCTATTATCTGACCCCGGAAGGATTAAAGAAGAAATTTGAACTGACCTACCAATTTTTTAAAACAAAATCGCTGGAATTTGAACAATTGCGACAGGAAATTCAAGCTCTGGAACAAGAAATTAAGGCTTCTAATGATACTTCTGGACAGCTATAGAAATTTTAATTGGTGATCAATGACTTAATAACTTAATAAATTATAGATAATGATTTACGGACTTCATGACATAATGACTTATTTCATAAGGTAATCAATGAAACGTGCTTTAATTACCGGTATAACCGGCCAGGACGGGAGTTACCTGGCGGAACTATTGCTTCCCAAAGGCTATGAGGTCCATGGAATCGTATTTTCTTTTATCGGCCATTAAGCGAAAAGCTCCGGACTGCCATTTTTATTTTGCCGCTTCCAGTGAGGCCTTCGGCAAGGTTCGGGAAACGCCCCAGGATGAAAACACCCATTTTCACCCCCGTTCCCCTTACGGGATCTCCAAAATGGCCGGGTTTGAATTGACTCGAAATTACCGGGAAGCCTACCAGTTACATGCCTCCTCGGGTATTCTATTTAACCACGAATCCCCCCGCCGGGGGCATGAATTCGTGACCCGAAAGATCACCTCGCATGCCGTCTCAATCAAACTGGGCCAGGAAAATAAAATCAAACTGGGCAACCTGGAGGCCCTGCGGGATTGGGGACATGCCCGTGAGTACGTCCAGGCCATGTGGTTAATGCTCCAGCAGGAAATACCGGATGATTACGTGATTGCTACTGGAGAAAGTCATTCGGTTGGAGAATTTCTGGATAAGGCCTTCTCTCTTTTGAAATTGGATTATAAAAACTATTTAGAGGTTGACCCGGCCTTTTGCCGTCCGGCCGAAGCTACAATCCTCCAAGGAAACTATTCCAAGGCCAAAAGGGTCTTGGGCTGGGAGCCCACCATTTTATTCCCGGAATTGGTCCGGGAGATGGTGGAAAGCGATATGGCCTTTTATTCTCAGGGAAGAGTTTACATTAGCTTGAGAAACCCTGTTATGAGTAACTAAATGACCCAATGCCGCGATAATTCAATGATTTATTTGCTCAATGACCTAATGACTCATTCACGAGGTAACTTATGAAACGTGCCCTAATCACCGGCCTTACAGGCCAGGACGGTTCCTATTTGACGGAATTGCTTCTGGAAAAAGGCTATGAAGTTCACGGAATCATCCGCCGCAGCAGTTCTTTTAACACGGCCCGGGTGGATCATCTTTACAGTAATACCGAAATATTTGATCAACGGTTTTTCACCCATTACGGGGACCTGACCGACTCCAGCAATCTCAACCGAATCTTGGAAAGGGTTCAGCCCGATGAGATCTATAATCTGGCGGCCCAGAGCCATGTGCGGGTTTCTTTTGAAGTGCCCGAATATACGGCCGAAGTAGATGCCATCGGGACCTTGAGATTTTTAGATGCCATTAAAGACCTGGGGATTAAGACTCGCTTCTACCAGGCCTCGACCAGTGAGTTATTTGGGAAGGCCCAAGAGATTCCCCAATCAGAATCCACTCCCTTTTATCCCCGTTCCCCCTATGGTGTGGCCAAGATATATGGGTACTGGATTGTCATCAATTATCGGGAGGCTTATAATATTTTTGCCTGCAATGGGATCCTTTTTAACCATGAATCGCCCAGGCGGGGAGAAACCTTTGTCACCCGTAAAATCACCCGGGCCGCAGCCCGAATCAAACTGGGCCTGCAGGATCATTTGACCCTTGGAAACCTCGATGCCAAAAGAGACTGGGGCTACGCTCCGGAATATGTGGAGGCCATGTGGCTTATGTTGCAGCAGCCCGAACCGGATGACTTTGTGATCGCCACCGGAGAAACCCATAGCGTCCGGGAGTTTGTCGAGGTCGCCTTTAAGGAACTGGGATTGGAAATCGACTGGGAAGGAGAGAAAGAAAAGGAAATAGGCCGGGACCGGGCCACCGGAAAACCCCTGATCAAAATAGACCCTATTTATTATCGTCCCACGGAGGTGGATATCCTCATGGGAAACCCGGCCAAGGCCAAGGCCAAATTGGGCTGGGAACCTAAAGTAAAATTTGACAAACTGGCCCGTCTCATGGTCCGGGCCGATCTGGAAAAAGTCAAAAAACGGGGCTATTAAGATAGCCAAGCCGATGGACAAACCAAGAATTAAACAAAACACGAGCATTTCTATGGTATCTTTTTTGGTTCTACTCGGGTTATGGAACGCCCTCCAAGGCTTTGGGAAAAAATAGCCTTTCAAGGAGTTAAAACCAGAATGGACGGAAGTTCCGGCAATCATAAAGCTAACAAACTTGTTATGACATTATTGGTCCGCGATGAAGAGGATATTATACGTTATAATATTGATTTTCACTTATGCAGAGGCGTTGATTTTATTATTGCGACAAATAACGGATCAACAGACTCCACAAGAAATATTCTCAGAGAATATGAAGAAAGAGGAGTTCTTTATCTCATCGATGAAAAAACTCAAAATTACAATCAGGCCCAGTGGAATAATCACATGACGAAAATAGCGCGTGATCGATATGCCGCAGATATTATCTTTCATTGCGATGCTGATGAATTCTGGTATCCCAGATCGGGAAATCTCAAAGATGAAATCTCCAATAGACCGGAAGATATATTGAATGTCGATGTTGTCCATATTCTATTGGAGGATAAAGGTGGTGCGGAAGCATTTCCGGAAGATACAAGATTCGCAGTAGTTAATCCTATTGTGGCAAAGAATTATATAGAAGAAACTAAGGATGTAAATTTTTTTTATTTTAAATATCCCTCCAAAGTTATCTTTAAGCCGATAAAAAAAATTCTACTTGTAGACCAGGGCAATCATACAGTCACCAATAAAGATGATACCATAACGGAAGGCAAATCTCAGGATGTTGTGATTTATCATTACCCTGTCCGCAGCAAGGCTCAATTCTTTCAAAAGGTGATTCTGGGAGGAAGCGCTTACCAAACAAATACTACACTTTCAAAGGATGCTGGATTTCAAACCAGGCGTTGGTATGCCAGTTATAATAATGGATTATTAGACGAAGAGTATAAAAAGCTTATTCTTCCTGAGGGGGATGTTAATAATTTTTTGCGTGAAGGATTTATTGAAGAGATCGATTTTAACAATGTCATATTGGGCAATGAAAAAGATATACCTATGTGGCGATATTTTAATCGCAAATTTGAGTATGAATATATGTTTCAAGATTTTTACTGGCCTTGGGCAGGACACAAGTATTTTGTATATGATTTAATTCGAAATTTTAAGCCAAAAGTTCTTGTCGAGTTAGGCACTCACAAAGGTACCTCTTTCTTTTCATTCTGCCAAGCTGTTAAAGATGCTCTATATAACGCGAGGCTGTATGCCGTAGATACATGGCAGGGCGATGAACATGCAGGATTTTATGATGATACTGTCTTTAAGGAACTTGAAGAGATAAAAGAAGAGTATTACGGTAGTTTGGAAATCAACTTTTTGCGGAAAACATTTGATGAGGCGGTTGGTGAATTTAAGAATAATTCAATCGATATATTGCATATTGACGGATTGCATACTTATGCAGCAGTAAAGCATGACTTTGAGACATGGTTCCCTAAAGTTAAAAGGGAAGGAATTATTCTTCTACATGATATTTTTATAAACAGAGAGGATTTTGAGGTTTATAAATTCTGGAAGGAACTTAAAAACGATTACAAGACGATCGAGTTTCATCAATCTTATGGGCTGGGAGTTTTATTTAAGGATACTGTTGGCAATCAATCTCTCATTGATAAAGAAAGTGAATGGCAAATTAGATATTCATATATCGCTGAAGATAAGAAAAATGAGGAAACAAGAAAATATCTCGATGAGGCAAAGAGATCATTGGCGAAGAATGATAGGCAAATCGCCAGTCTCAACATGGCCTTGACTGAACGCGATTCACGGATCGCCACCCTCGACCAAGCGCTGACGGAACGTGACGGACAGATCGCCCGTCTCAACATCACCATAGCGGAGTATGAAGGGCAGATCGCCAATCTTTGCCAAACGCTAAACGACCATAATGGTGAACGGATTGGTCTCGAGCAGGCATTGTCGGAGCGCGATTCTCACATTAGTCATCTTCACCTGTTGGTTGCGGAACATGAAAATGTTATCCGGCAAATCCTATCGTCTACCTCATGGCGATTAACTCGACCATTACGCGCATTAAAGACCTTATTTTTAACAAAAGTTAGCCTAAAGTAAAATTTGAAAAATTGGCTCGTCTTATGGTCCGGGCCGATCTGGAAAAGGTTAAAAAACGGGAGTATTAAAATTTAAATTAAAAAGAGCATAAGCTCGATAATTCAAAGGCTTTTACCTTAAAATATGCTGGGTTTAACCTGAATTTTATCAGCCCGTAAAACGTTTATCTCAATAGCCCCATTCTGGGTTTCAGCGGGAGGGGAATGAATAATCGTTTTGACGGGATCGCCACCTTTGCCGATACAGGCCAGTTTATGGACCTGCCGGTTAAACACTATTACAGCGGCATGTGTGTCAGGCCACCCTTTGGAGATGCTTAGTCAAAGTTTGTCGGAGGGACAGGCAACATTGCTAAAAATATCTCACTGTGCGGCAGAAATAAGTTTTAAGGAATGACTCCTATCATGAACTCGGATTTATTCGCAAAAGAATATGCGCTGGATTCATTGACCACCGTTATTCCGAGGGGTCATAAGTTCTCGATGTTTGTCGATCCACATTTTGTAAATCAATTTTCTGGTACAGCCTATGAGCAGTTTTCTTCTCGACTGGTAGCAAACTTCGTCAATAAATGCGATCTTTTTCTTGATGTAGGAGCGCATTACGGGTTCTATTCACTTGTCGCAAACGAATCAAATAAGCGGATCAAGACCATTGCGATCGAGCCGGTCGAGGAGAATTACGAAAGCCTTAAAAGGAATTTGTATGCAAACGGTATTTTGGGTGCTTCGGTCCACTTACTCAGGTCAGCTATAGGTAACCGAACCGGGGAGGTGGACTTTTTTAAATCAAGCGTTTCGGATAATGGTGGGTTATTTGAACACCCCAATGCTCCAGTCATAAACAAGTTTAAAGTACCCATTACGACCATAGACCATATTCTTCGAGAGGATGATTCAAAATCCCCATTTATTAAGATGGATACTGAAGGCAATGAGCTGGATGTCCTTAAGGGGATGGACAATACATTCAAGAAGTATCGAGAATTATATCTTTTGATACAGATGAATCCCAAAATGCTAAAGCTGGCAGGTACGAGTTGCAAGGAAATTTTTGAATATCTATCTCTAAAAGGATTTAAGATTTTCGGAATTGATAATCAACAAAGCAAATATTACCCGCTTGATATAGACGAGAATATCAGTAGAATGCAGGAGAGCAGCGAGTATTTTAATTTTTTCTGCATCAGGAAGGATATTGCGCTTTCAGTTGCATTTTTTTCGCATTCTGCGGGATTGGCAGGCGCGGAACGGAGTCTGGTGGACCTTGTACAGGATTTGGGAGAGCAAGGCGTCTTATGCTCTGTTGTCTTGCCTGGGAATGGTCCACTAAAAAATACCCTCCTCGAAGTTGGTGCTTCGGTCCATATCTTAACTGGGATCGGGGAAGGCTATCAATGGGTTACCACGGACAGCCAATCGTTGCTCACGCGCAAAGATAACTTTATCAAATGTATGGGGGCGATCGCGAAGCAGTCGATTGGTTTATTGAAGTTACTGAGGCCAGATGTTATCTTTTCTCAAACAGTAGTCATGCCTTGGGGAGCTCTTTGCGCCGAAATATTATTAATTCCCCATGCCTGGTCGATATGCGAATACGGGGAGCTCGACCATCATTTGAAATTCTATTTCGGTTTTGAGCAATGCATGAAGGCTCTTTATGAAAGCAGTGACGTTGTCTTTAGCGTCACTCAATCGGTCAAAAACATTACACTTGCGGGACTCCATGGAGAAAAAGATAAAGTGCATGTCGTCTACCGAAAAGTACACATAAGACCGATGCCAGAAGGGGCTTTAGCTTCAGAGAGATCCCAGCCTGATCCAAAACAAAGGTTCAAGATAGGGGTTTTTGGAACAATCCAGGAAACTAAAGGGCAAGAGGATATCGTTAAGGCTGGTATCGAATTGGTGAGGAATGGGCATAAAGTCGAAGTCTACCTCTATGGCTACAAAGAATCAGAATATCTCTCAGGTTTATTGTCTTTAATAAAAAACAGTGGTTTTGAAGATTCTTTTGTCGTAGGGGATTTTTTGGAGCATCCTTATGAACAAATGAAAAGAATGGATGTTGTTGTTTCTTGTTCGAGAAATGAGGCATTTGGAAGGACTCTGATTGAGTCAATTCTCTTAAAAAAACCTATTATCTACGCTGCCTCCGGCGGGCCGAAGGAGATCTTTATTGATCAGGAGCACGGCCTTGCTTATGCCCCCGGTGATCATCTCGATCTGCTGAAGAAATTACTCTCAGTGATCCAAAACACAGAAGAAACCGCTAAGAGAGTTGAAAGGGCGTTGGAGTATGTCCGTAAGAAATTTACAGCAGAAAGCTATTCAAAAAAAATCGAAGGTTCTTTGCGCTCGTTAAAAAAGACCGCCCAAAGACAATCGATCAGCGGTGTCTATGCCTTATTGGCGGATACCTTTATTCAACAGATAGCCAGTCTCAATCAGGTCGTAGCCGATCGCGACATGCGGATCGCGGCCCTCGCCCAGCAAGCTGCCGACCGTGATGACCACATCGCCAGCCTCAACCAGGTCGTAGCCGAACGCGACGGGCGAATCGCCAACCTCGACCGGGGGCTGACAGAACGTCACGGGCAGATCGCCAATCTTTACCAAACACTAAATGACCATGAAGGTGAGCTGATTGGTCTTGGTGAGGCATTGTCAGAACGCGATTTTCAGATTAATCATCTTCATCTGGTGGTTACGGAACATGAAAATGTTATCCGGCAAATCCTATCGTCTACCTCATGGCGA
This sequence comes from uncultured delta proteobacterium, assembly GCA_963790475.1. Lineage (GTDB taxonomy): Bacteria > Desulfobacterota > RBG-13-43-22 > RBG-13-43-22 > RBG-13-43-22 > RBG-13-43-22. The sequence continues at coordinate 1,075,027 of CAWBOS010000010.1, forward strand.
TTAACTCGACCATTGCGCGCATTAAAAGACTTTATTTTTAATAGAAATTATCTAGTCAAATAAAAATAGACACTGGGTAAAATAATTTTTTTCAATACGAAACTCATTTCATAATCATTAGGGGCGATATATCCCAGATAAGAATGGAGCCTACGGCTGTTTCAAAACACAACAATGTAATCGACAACTATCCGTCAGGCCTCCTCTCGGGTCGGATATCTCTGATTCCCAAACTGTTCATTTTTTTAAGATGTGGAAAAACCATATACAGCATCACTGGATATACGATGCGATGATATTGCACAGTTTGAAATGTAAGTTAGTTCGCGGAATACGCAGATTGCAAAATCTGATTATAGGAACACAATTGATTCCAGAAAATAAGGATTAGTACGGATGAGTGTTGTTTCGACGCGATATGGACGAATGCGCATTATTGATGTGGATAATGTTATATCTCGTTCTTTAGCTTTATACGGGGAGTGGGCTTTGGAGGAGCTAAGTTTGTTGGCACAGATAATTACCCCGGGTATGTGTGTGCTGGACGTAGGGGCATTTATTGGTACGCACACCCTAGCATTTTCAGAATTTACTGAGCAGAGGGGTAAGGTATATTCATTTGAGCCACGCAAAGAGATTTACGCCATTTTGTTAGAAAACTTAAACATAAATGAACGCCAGAATGTTATTGCATTCAATATGGGTTTGGCTGAAAAAGAACAAATTCTTAATTTGCAATCGTTAGATTTAAACCAGGCTATTAATTTTGGAAGCCTGGCTCTTGATGCGAATGGTGTTTCGTTAGGCGCCAATAATTATCAAGTTCGTATTTCTACAATTGATGATTTGGGTATTGATAAAATCGATGTAATAAAACTTGATGTGGAAGGAATGGAACGGAGGGTATTAGACGGTGCTGTTGAAACAATTTTACGTGACAGACCCATTATCTTTTGCGAATGCAGTTCACTTGATGCTGGGAGTGATGTGTTGGGTTTTTGCCAAGGCAAGCAGTATGACACTTACGGATTTCTGGCTTCAGCCTATAACCCGCACAATCTCAATGCAATAAAAGAAAATATTTTTGGGGCAGCGAAGGAGTTAGCATTGGTTTTGATTCCACGCGAGAAAAATGCGGAAGCCCTTTCGAAACTCACAGGTGTCAATTTGTTACCGATTAACAATCTTGAAGATCTGGTATTGCCGCTGCTCTACAAACCGCAATATCCATTCGAAGTGCTTGCGCATACTGCACCTTGTTCGTTGCTTGGTATCGATTTTCCGTCACCAGCATTGGCCGAACGCGACGGGCAAATCGCCGGTCTCAATCAGGCTGTGGCCGAACGCGACGGGCAAATCGCCGGTCTCAATCAGGCTGTGGCCGAACGCGACGGGCAAATCGCCGGTCTCAATCAGGCTGTGGCCGAACGCGACGGGCAAATCGCCGGTCTCAATCAGGCTGTGGCCGAACGGGACGACCAAATCGCCGGTCTCAACCTGGTTGTGGCTGAACGGGACGACCAAATCGCCGGTCTCAACCTGGTTGTGGCTGAACGGGACGACCAAATCGCCGGTCTCAACCTGGTTGTGGCTGAACGGGACGCTCAGATGGATAGCCTCAGCCAAGTCTACACTGACCTTGATCTGCAAATAAAAGGCATCTTCAATTCTATATCCTGGAGAATCACTAAGCCAATACGCTACCTACGTAAAATTAAAGGGACTATTTTCTGGATAATATTTAGTGTAACTATAAATTTTCTTAAAAAGCCTTCTTTATCACCCTTCAAACAGTTTCGCGAGTACATTTTCATCAGAAATAATTCTTTGTTTGACAAAAACTATTACTTAAAGAACAATTTAAATTTGTTTAATTATGGAATTAATCCTGTTTGGCACTATATTAAAGCGGGGGCAGGGGAAGGGCGCAATCCAAGCATTAACTTTAACACAGCATTTTATTTAAGAAGTTATGCTGATGTTGCCACATCTAAGTTAAACCCGCTATATCACTATATAAAGTATGGTAAACGTGAAGGTCGCTTTCCTTCAGAAGAAGCTTTTTTAAAAAATAGTTTAGATTCCAGAAATCTTAAAAGGCAAGATTTCTGGACAGAACAGGATTGGGCAAAAAAGAAAATTGCCAGCCATTTGGATCTTGCTTCCGGCCTCAAGATTAATGAACTCGGGGCGTTGGGTAGAGACCATGACATAGAGGATGAGATCCTAGGCCCTGCCGTCCGAATCTTAGAGTGTATCCAGTGCCAGCATGGCGCAGACGCCAGTTTTAATGGACAACGTGTGGCCGTGCTTGCCCACTGGGACCCGGATGCCGTGGTGGATCCATATGTGATTCACTACCTGACACACTTCAAGGAACTGGGCTGGAGCACTGTTCTCATTTCCGACAAAGCAATAAAGCTCACAGAAGATCTGATACAGGTTACCGACGCCGTTCTTCACCGAACATGCCCTGGCTATGATTTTACATCTTGGAAGGGAGCATTGGAATATTTTCCATCTCTGATTGAAGCCGAGGAATTGATTCTTACCAATGACAGCATCTTCGCACCTGTGGGTTCGCTATCCCCAATGCATTCGGCAATGCAAGAGATTAGATGCGATTTTTGGGGACCCGCGGGAAGCCGGGAATATACTCCCCACCTACAAAGCTATTATCTTGTTTTTCGTAGCAAAGCATTACATCATGAGGCCTTTTCCCGCTTCTGGGCAGGAATGCAGCCAGACTGTGATCGTAAACGGGCCATCCGGTGCGAAACAGAACTTTCCCCATGGCTTGCTCTCCACGGCCTACAGCCGGCTGTTTATGCACCCATGCCACTGCTGAACGATGATATCACCAACCTTTCTCACGATTTTTGGAGGGAGCTTATAGATATTGGTACCCCCTTCTTTAAGCGCGAACTGCTGAAGGAAAACGCCAGAAACGTAAATATTAATGACTGCCTGGACGTCTTAGCAGACGCCGGCTATCCAATTCACCTGATTGCCAACTATTTCAAACGCCTCGGAGTGACGCCGACCGTCCCCATGCCACCCCGCGCACTCGCACCTGAGGGGGTTTGGCCTCCCGATGTTCGCGTTCTCGAAATCCCTTGCAACCCAGACAATTGTGCCCAACTTTTACCCGAGGAAAAGGAAAAAGTTGGCAACGTAGGGGTGTTCCTGCATATTTATCATGAAGATTTGACAGAAGAGCTGGTCCAATGCGCGCTTTGCGTTCCCGAGCCACGACGCGTCTACATTTCCACAGATACACGAGCTAAAGAGGTCCATATTAGAAAAATCCTTAAATTACATGGCATAGAATCGACTGCGGAAGTCCGTGTGCTTCCCAACAGGGGCTGGGATATAGCTCCATTTTTAGTGGGTTTTGCCGACAGAATCCGCGAACACTCTATCCTTTTGCGACTGCACTCCAAAAGGTCCTTACATCTTTCCAGGGATATCGGGACCTACTGGCGACAAACGCTGTTTAACATTCTTGCCGGATCACGAGAACGCACCCAAGGCATCCTGCGCGCCCTCGCCCATAATCCGGAACTGGGTATGGTCTGCCCTCCCCACGCCTCGGTCTGGGAGGATGCCGTCCACTTCGGGGGAAACTACGTTCGTATGGAGGAGTTACTATCCCGCCTTGGCATTACCATCCGCCCTGATTTGCCTATAGATTTTCCCATGGGTTCCATGTTTTGGTGCCGCAGGCTTGTCCTGGAACCTTGGATTGAAATGCAATTGCGCTTTGAAGATTTTGAGCCAACATTACCGGAGATACGGGACCAGAACCTGGCACATTCCATAGAACGATTGTTTTTCTTCGGCTGTGGAATTACCGGGCATCGCTGGGCAAGGATACCAATGCCAAGGTAGATATTACAAGCCTCAATCAGCTTAACAAGGAACCCGTTTTATGCTCGTATTCACCTCATGTACCAACAACTACATACCCAAAGCAAGAGTATTGAGTTCTACATTTAAGAATAACCATCGAGACTGGACCTTCTGTCTGGTCCTTAGCGAAGATCCCCCCCAAGGTTTTGATCTCGGTAACGAACCCTTTGATCGCATGTTGTCCATTGAAGAGCTGGATATTCCAAACTTCTCGAGCTGGCTTTTTCGCCACCGGGTCGTTGAGATCTGTACGGCGGCCAAAGGCCCAGCTATGTACCATTTTCTCGAACGAGAAAAACATGAAAAAGTGATCTACCTCGACCCGGACATCATGGTCATCAATTCCCTTTCCCCACTGTCCGATTTACTGGATGAATACGATATTCTTTTAACGCCACACCAGCTTTCCCCCCAACCCGACCTCGATAGTGTTGTACATAATGAAATTTGCGCCCTGCAACACGGGATCTACAATCTTGGTTTCGTGGGAGTAGCCAGAAGGGAACAGGGAATCGGCTTTGCCCGCTGGTGGCGCGACAGGCTCTATCATTTTTGCTATGAAGATATTCCGAGCGGCCTTTTCACCGATCAACGCTGGTGTGATCTGGCTCCGGCATTTTTTCCTAAACTGCATATCATCCGCGATCCCGGGTACAACGCTGCCTCTTGGAATCTTACCGACCGCACCATTACCCGTCGGGAGAACGGTCCATTTATGGCCAACAATTCACCTCTACGCTTTTACCATTTCACGGGTTTTGACTCCGGTGCTGGCCATGCTGCTACACAAGCCTTTGGCAAGGGTATGCCCGCCGTATCTGAGTTATGGACCATCTACGAGGAAAACCTAAGGGCCTTCGGGCATGCAAAGCTCGGAAAACTTCCTTGGAAATACGCATGCTTCTCCAACGGCGAGAACATTACGGACAACATGCGCCTTCTATATCGCTCACGCCCCGACCTGCAGCAAGCCTTCCCCAATCCTTTCGACCTTTCCAACCCAACGTGGAATTACCTTGTTTGGTATAAAAACCTATTGGTGAAGAATGAAAGCAAAGCCCGGCACAAATGGTCCAAACTTATTAAATTAACTATAGTCTTAGGAAGAAAATACATCAAATCGCCCAAGACCCTGTTGCACCATATATCCAAGACTTGGGAATCTTTCCGTCTGGGTGGGGTGAGAGGTTTTTTACACAAAATTGATGTTTTTGGAAATTCCTCCTTGAGATCGGAATCCTTACAAAGCCAGCCAATGACGAATCAGCCGGCCACAACCGAACCATTGGAGTCCCCAGGAGGAATGAATTCCAGCATCATCCAGTTGCGTTCCCTGCTGGAACCATCGGACCCCTTGGCTACCTCGGCCGAAAACAAAGTCAACTCTATTCTATTAAATTCCCTGCTGGCCACCAAAAACTCTCCTGTGTGCATTATCGACCACCAGTGGGGCGGTGGGGCAAATGAATACCGGATTGCGCGTATCCAGAAATACCTACAAGCAGGGCAGGCTGTGCTGCTCGCTACCTACAACAAGCACATGGGCTTAGTGGAACTGGAAGCAATGCACGGAAGCGCGCACCTGAGCTTTACAGCCAATAATTTACGGGAATTGGAGGATAGTCGGTTTCCTCGTCTAAACCGGATCATCATCAATGAAGTGATTTCGTGGACGACAGGATCTACAGGAACACCGACTAACCTCATCGGCGACATCCCCTGGATCGTCGGGCAGATTGTCGGATTAGCCCGCACACATAAGGCTGCAATGGAATGCCTGTTCCACGATTTCTTTCCTGTATGCCCAAGCCTCAACCTTCTGGCCGGAAATTCTACATTTTGCGGCATCCCGGCCGACCTAAACGACTGCGCTGCTTGTCTTAAAAATAATCCCCATCTTTGCGTCCCACTTCCGGAAGGTTTCACCATTAACGCCTGGCGGGCCGCATGGAAAGATCTCATTATCAATGCGGAGAAGTTAGTCTTCTTCTCTGAAAGCACGCGGCGCCTGGTGGAACGTGCTTATCCCGTCCGCTCCGAGCAGGTGGAAATTACCCCTCACCCACCGCTCATTGAATATGCCTCCCCGATTCGCATTCCCAAGGAAGGGACCATGGGCATTGCCGTAGTGGGCAATATCTTAATGCATAAAGGCGCTGATATAGTAATCGACGTGGCGAATTTATTGCTGAATGATGATCCCACGGCTCGCGTAGTGGTTATTGGTGAGATCGAAGCCGCCCATATTCCCTCTAACATGGTGGTAACCGGAAAATATGCTCGTGAGAAATTGCCTGAATTGCTGGAACAATATCACGCCACCATTGGATTTATACCTTCTATTGTGCCGGAAACATTTAGCTATGTAACCCAGGAGCTTATGGCGTTGGGCTTGCCCTTAGTGTGCTTGGACCTGGGGGCCCCTGCCGAACGAATCGGCCTTTGGGCCCATGGTCTCATAGCCCCTGAAATAAATGCTAAATCCGCCCTCGATACAATGCGGCGATTGGATTCCCGCCGTCACGCAATGAGGGTGGGACGCGAAACAATTGCTTCCGAATTTATAACAGGGTCGGCATAGAGGTGGGGGCGCTCAACAACCCATTGCCAGTCCCAATTGCTGCAAAAATTAGATATGTTGATCGTATGGAAAAGCGGAGTTTATACGAGCAATATCCAGAGCTGCAGCAACTTAAACTTGTGGACGTTGATTTTGTGGATAATGGTGAAACGTTATTAACGTTCGCTGAAAACAGTCAAGACTTTATTATCGCCAACCACTTTCTGGAACATTGCGAAGACCCTATCGCAACCCTGAAAACTTTCTTTCGAGTATTGCGAACTGGGGGTGTGGTATTTTTGGCATTGCCCGACAAGCGCTTCAGTTTCGACAAGAATCGTCAAAGAACGAACTTGGCTCGTTTGATTCGTGATCATTTAGATGGGCCGATTACCAGCCGTTTTGAGCATTTCTGCGAATGGCCTGAATTTTGGGAGGCACAGGTTGGCAGGGTCTACGCCACAGTCGATGAAATCGAAAATCGCGCCCGTGAGTTAATGAACCAAAATTATAGTATCCATTTCCACGTGTGGGAACCCAGAGATGTATATGAGATGTTGCGGTATTGTGCAGATAATCAGGAAGTACCATTGGTAATCGAGTATTTCCTTTCCAAGGATGACGAGATGGTTATTATCCTGAGAAAGAAGGCTTGAGCTGATCGAGCTTAAAGCCAAGATCTTCAAGTGTACTATCTCATTACTAGGACCACATACGGCATTATGGTGGGAATGCGAGGATGTCTTATCGCCTATCTCCACCTCGCCATCTACTGTCACACTGAATACGCGGAGAAGGTGAGCATCCGGAGGATTAGAGAACTGCGCATCAAGATCAAGAATGAGGCGGCCATGATGAATGAGACCGAAGGGGACCCAGGTGAGATAGATTTCAAACAATATATATCGAATCAGTTGTGTACAATGGTTAGTTGTGCAAAGCTTACGATATAACTCTCTTGCAAAGCACGGTACCTGAAAATATATATGTCTGCGCCTAAAAAAATAATTAATAAATTTGGCTCAAGGAATCTAGACTCGACTGTCAATTTTATCTTATGGCTTGCGTTACTAATTACAGTCATTGCTAAATTTGTCCCATTATTACCGGAAATGCCTGCAGGCGGTCTTGATCCATCGTTTACATTTGCATATAATCAAGCAGTAGCTCAAGGGCTTTCCTTTGGTAAAGAAATCATCCTTACTTTTGGGCCCTATGCTTCTATTTATTATAAGTCATACCACCCATCAACTGATTTTATGATGCTTAGCGGAAGTCTGTATTTGGCTTTTTCATATTGGGTATGTTTTCTCCTTTTAATGAAAAATGTTCAATGGCGCTGGGTTCTGGCCTTTTGCGTCATCCTCGCTGGATTGACGTATTCACAAGACGCTTTGCTTTTTTCACTCCCGCTGCTTGTCGGATTACAAACCTTCAAGATTCTATTTTCGGAAGAAGGAAGGCTGGTCAAAAGCAAACTGGCACCATTTTATGTGGCATTACTATTTGCGCCATTTGGTTTGCTGCCTTTAGTTAAGGGTAGCATAATGATCCTGTGCGGTGCAGTTGCTGCTTTGTGCTCGTCAGTTTTTATTGCTAACAGACATAGACTTCTCGCAATACTTTGTCTGTTTACTCCTATGGTTTCAGTACTTTTTTTTTGGATTGCATCGGGACAATCTGCAACAACTTTGCCAAATTACTTTATTAGTATGGCGCCTATAGTCTCAGGCTACACCGAAGCCATGGCCGTTGACGGCAACATTCGTGAGATTATTTTATATTTAGCTGCCTCGGCCTTTTTGTTGTTAGTAATATCCATTCAAACGGAAACAAGCGACACTTCAAAAATATTTTTATTTTGTATTTATTTTGTTTTTTTATTCCTTTCCTTCAAGGCTGGATTTGTCCGTCATGATGGCCATGCCATTATGTCCGGAACGTCTATTTTGATTGCTGCACTGCTGCTTCCATTTATTTTTTCTTCACGGATTCTACTTCTGGTCGTTGCTTTTTCATTAATTTCATGTTTTTACATTGATAGTCATTACATCAAGATGTCGACCGCACATATAGCTAATAATATCGTATCAACTTATTCATCGCCATGGATTGGCCTTAAAAATAGAATCAAAGACGAGAACTGGCCAAGACGTGACTTCGATGCCGTAGTGAACTCCCTGCGAGAGCAAGCGTCTTTTCCAATTTTGCAAGGCACAACAGACATCTACTCCTTCAATCAATCGTATTTGATTTCTTCCGGAAACACTTGGTCTCCTCGCCCAGTATTTCAGAGCTATTCTGCTTACACCCCAATGCTGGCTGAGGAAAATAGAAAACATCTCCTAGGGAGGCAAGCGCCTGATAATGTTATTTTTAGAGTTGAACCAATTGATGGTAGACTTCCGTCAATTGAGGACGGCTCAAGTTGGCCGATACTGATGGTTAATTATCAGCCAACCCAGATGGCGAATGATTTTTTATTTCTTCGAAAAAAGAGAGGTATCACTGAAAATACAGCGCCATTGAAGTTAATGAGCGAAACACATACGTTCGGAGAGAGTGTGAATTTACCCCAAACAAACCAATCAATATTTGCTCAGATTGAGATTAAGCCAACTTTCTGGGGACGTTTAGCAAGTATATTTTTTAAGCCCAGCCATCTTCAAATCACTATTGAACTGAAAAACGGCACAACAAAGCAGTACCCCATTATCTCCGGCATGGCCAAATCTGGTTTTTTGATATCACCACTGATCGAAAACACAGTTGAATTCGGAATGTTATATGGTAAAAAAAAGGACTTAGATGGAAAGTTAGTAAAGTCGTATGCAATTGCGCCGAGTCATGGCAAAACCATGCTTTGGAACGATGAATATACTGTTACGCTCAGCCAAATTAGAACCATTTCCTCTTATGATTTTTCTAAAATATATAAGTTTGATAGCTTTTACGATAAATTATTGAGCTCCAAAGTGACATATACGGAAAAATGTGACGGCTTTATTGATGGGGTTAACGGCATGTCTCCTGCTCCGACACAGTTTTCAGCATCAGGCTTGCTAAGAGTTAATGGGTGGCTCGCGGCTTCTATTGATAAGGCCACTCTGCCAGAAGCTGTTTTTGTGATTTTGACTGATGATCATGGTAATCATTCATATTTAAGAACGCGGCGAACGCCTCGTCCCGATGTAGGCGGGCTTTTTAAGAAGCCTGAGCTTAATGAGTCTGGATTTAGCACTTTTGCCGACATATCAGCAATAGAAGGACAATATACTTTAGGCCTTGCTTTGAAGCAGTCTAATAAAATAAAGATTTGTCAGCAGTTTAAAATTCCAGTAACGATCACCAAATAAATTATCCTAATAAATAATAAAATATTTCTCCATGGTGGGGCTGGCCTTGTTGCTCCAAACATTGTTGCTCGTTTTAAGACAAAGGGTTGCACCTACAAAGTAGGAGTGTTTTAATATGAAAACAATTCTTATCACCGGCTCATCAGGTCTAATCGGTTCAGAAGTTGCTACTTATTTTCATAAAAAGGGATTCACCATTCATGGTGTTGACAACAACCAACGGGCTGTATTTTTTGGCCCTCAGGGTGATACAAGATGGAGCCAGCAGAGACTCGTGGAAACGCTGCCGAACTTTCGGCACCACGAACTGGACATCCGCAACCGCCAAGGAGTCATTGATCTGTTAAGGGAATTGAGACCAGCGTGCATTATTCATACGGCCGCGCAACCTTCCCATGACCTGGCAGCGAATATCCCCTTTGATGATTTTGACACAAATTCAGTCGGCACTTTGAATCTACTGGAAGCGACGCGTCAGTTCTGTGCCGAGTCGCCATTCATTCACATGTCAACCAATAAAGTATACGGTGATTTACCTAACTTCATCAAGCTCAAGGAATTGGACACGCGATGGGATTATGATGATCCTGCCTACGCAGACGGTATACCGGAGACATTTTCCATCGATCAGTCCAAGCATTCCCTGTTCGGTGCTTCTAAAGTAGCCGGTGACATTATGGTGCAGGAATATGGTCGCTATTTCGGTATGTCCACCTGCTGTTTGCGCGGTGGTTGTCTTACCGGCCCCAACCATTCCGGGGTTGAATTACATGGTTTTCTCAGCTATTTGATCAAGTGTAATCTGGATGGGCGGGAATATAGAATCTTCGGCTACAAAGGCAAGCAGGTACGGGATAACATACACTCCGAGGATGTCGCTCGCTTCATTTACGCCTTTTATCAAAATCCCCGCTGTGGAGAAGTATATAATCTGGGTGGTGGTAAGGCCAATTCCTGCTCTATATTTGAAGCATTCACTCTTGTCGAACTGTTTACCGGAAAACGCCAAATCTATACGTATTTGGATCAAAACCGTATCGGCGATCATATTTGCTACTACAGTGATCTTCGCAAAATGAAGGCTCACTATCCCCAGTGGGACATCACCAAAACATTAACACGTACAGTATCTGAAATAGTTGAATCATGGCAAAGGCGAATGTTTTAAACAAAGATTATCAAGAGTTATGCAATTAAACAAAAGGATGAAGAGATTTCTTATTGTTGGATCAAGTGCCGCAATTGTAAATTTTGCTTTAATAATTTTTTTCGTTGAAGCATTATCTTTTAACACCTATATCCTAACCCGGACAAGCAGGAACCATATTTGAAATATTGTAACATTTGGTGGATTCGTAAAAAGTCACCGAAAGCCTATTTTCGTCATTCCCTTGAAAAAGGGAATCCAGTGTTTTTAATAAGTTGAGAATAGCCTGGATTCCCGCCTCCGCGGGAATGACGACGAAATATTCTATCCAATTTGAGTAGAATTCTATTCCTAAGTTACTAAAAAATATTGCAAATGTAATATCAATAGAAGTAAGTGTATTTTATAATTTTCTGTTAAGTCGTATCTGGACATGGGATGATGCACCGAAAAGGCAGGGAAGGGACTTGTTTCATAGTTTATTTCTTTTAATCTTGCAGCCTTAACCGCATAATGGTTAGGATTGTCATTTTTGCTGCGCTCGATAATTTAGGGGTTTTCTATTTAATTAATGTTTTTTTTGGTATAGGTATTGCCTCTATATTGAATTTCATTCTCTATGACAAACTAATTTTTCGTAGAGTAATACATGCAGAATAAACATAACGATGCAATTTCTAACTCACGACCATGAAACTACTAATTACCGGTATATGTGGATTTGTCGGTAGTAGCCTTGCTAAAGCGTGGATTGACGCTGATACTGACATTGCAATCTACGGGCTGGACAATTTCATCCGACCTGGAAGCGAGGAAAATCGGAATCATCTGCAGAAACTTGGTATCAAACTGTTCCATGGCGATATCCGGGTAACGTCGGATTTTGGAACATTACCTAAGGTTGATTGGGTTATTGACGCTGCCGCCAATCCAAGTGTTTTGGCGGGTGTTGATGGTTATAGCAGCAGCCGGCAATTGATCGAGCACAATCTTTTTGGTACCGTGAATATTCTGGAATATTGCAAGAAACATGGCGCCGGCTTTATCATGCTAAGCACGAGCCGTGTTTACTCCATCAGGCCGTTATCCAAACTGATAGTGGAACCGGTAGCACAGGCATTTCAGTTGAGTGAAGAACAACTCCTTCCACTTGGATTAAGTTCGGCCGGAGTCAGCGAGACGTTTAGCACAGCAGCGCCAATTTCACTTTATGGCAGCACCAAACTCGCCTCTGAGATAATGGCATTGGAATATGGGGAAACTTTTAATTTTCCAGTTTGGATTAATCGCTGCGGAGTCATGGCCGGAGCTGGTCAGTTTGGAAAAGCTGATCAGGGAATTTTTGCTTACTGGATAAACGCTTACCTGCATCGCCGACCCCTGAAATACATCGGTTTTGGTGGCAAGGGATTTCAGGTACGCGATTGTCTGCATCCCCGCGATCTGATTCCGTTGCTCCAGAAACAAACAGCTATATCCAATGGCAATCTGGTACGCCTTGTTAATATCGGGGGTGGCAATAGCCACTCCATGTCGTTGGCGGAATTGAGCGCATGGTGCTCCAATCGTTTCGGACCACATGCTATTACCAGTGAACCAGGGATGCGCCGTTTTGACATTCCTTGGTTGATTCTGGATTGCCGTCTCGCTGGGCAAATATGGAATTGGAGACCGAAGACCTCTCTCAACCAAATTCTTGATGAAATTGCTTGCCATGCCCAGCAGCATCCCAACTGGTTGGAGATTTCAGGAGCTTGATTATGACAGCAAAAAGTTCTTCACCGCCTCAACTCCTCTCAGTGGTTATCCCGGCGCGAGACGAAGAGGGATGCATATGTTCAACCGTGCAGCATCTTGACCTGGAGTTGAGACTTCAAAAGGTGCCACACGAAATTATCGTAGTCGATGACGGCAGCAGTGACCATACATGGCAATTACTGCAAGACCTTCAAAAAGATCTTCCGGAATTAAAACCGATGCAGAACAAGGGGAAAAACGGATTTGGACGCGCTATTATTTACGGCCTGGATCATATGACGGGAGATGCCGTCGTCATCATGATGGCTGATGAATCAGACGATTGCAGAGATGTTGTTCGTTACTGGCAGGAACTGAATGTAGGATATGATTGTGTATTTGGCAGCCGTTTTATAAAAGGAGGAGGGACGATTGATTATCCCTGGCTGAAGTATATCTTGAACCGGTTTGCAAACTTCTTTCTTAAAGTGATATTCCACATTCGTCTTAATGATACAACGAATGCTTGTAAAGCATACCGCCGCGAGGTGATTGATGGATGCCGTCCGCTGATCGCTCCCCACTTCAATCTGACTGTGGAATTGCCGCTCAAGGCCATCGTTCGTGGCTTTACATGGACAGTTATCCCTATCACATGGAGAAATCGCCGGAGTGGAGTGGCCAAACTTAAGATAAAGGAAATGGGAAGCCGCTATCTTTTCATCTGCCTTTACGTCTGGTTGGAGAAGTATCTATCACGGGGTGATTATCGCAAGTGTTAAAATGTGATTGTAAAGACATGTGCCTTTGTAGACCTTTTAATTCAAAGCTCTCTCAATAAGAAACCGTTTTCGGTTAAATTCATTTCAAATAATAACCGGGATATTTGCTTATGAATTGGATTCCAACTTCCTCGGAACCACCTTCTTTCGCAGGAGATTTCCAGCCGGAAGTCTCAATTATCATTCCCTATTATAATTGAGACCCTTGCACAACCGTGCCAAGGTTAGGGGAAAGAAGATTAAGAAGCCAGAAAAAGTTTTATGGGAAGTAGTGTATCACAACTTCGGCTTACCAACAATGTTGGTTCGCTAGCGGTGTGGGGCCTTCGCCCCCACGCCCCACCACTGACCTTGTCAGTGGATTTGATTAAGAATTAAAAAGACATTCCATAGAATCTGCATTGCCTTGGACGTGGTAAAATTGGCTGGCGACAAAATGCGAAAAATTTATTTATTTACGATACCCTTCTTGGTGTCTCTAGGGGTTGCGGCGTTATTCTATCCAGGGTTTATGTCGTATGACACCCTGCATGCGCTTCGCGGTGCAAGAAATGGGGTAACAGATTCAATGTGGCCGCCGATGGTTAGTTATGTCTGGCGAGTGGTCGATTTGGTGTCATTTAATCCGTCTGCAATGCATTTTTCACAGGTATTTCTTCTGCTCTTTTCGATTTTTTTTGTTATCTTTGTTTTTACAACAAAAATAAAATACGCAACAGCATTCCTGTTCATCTATTTAAGCATCCCTGCGGTGCTTGGCACCGTGGCAGTTATTTGGAAAGACGTTCTGATGGCGGCTTTCCTTCTGGCCGGCTTTGCGGTTATCGTGTCCATGAGGCTTGTAATAAATAGGTTGGGGGTTATTTTCTTATCGCTGCTAGCAGTGTTTTTAATATTTCTCGGAGTTTGTTCACGGCATAATGCTATTACTGGTGCTGTTCCATTGCTTTTCTACCTTTCACTGGTCGTGTGCTCACGGGTTTTGAAAAATCCCTTGTATTTATGGCTAGGTGTAATTTTGACAGGATCGATGCTAATTTGCGTGACTTTTGTCACGAAAAGCCAATTAGACAATTACGCTCTTCCTGGTTTTGTAAAGATAAGCAATAGAAATGATGCATTCATTCAATCAGTGCGAGTTCTTGATGTTGCAGGTGCAAGTTTGTGCGTAGGCAGTAATCTTTTTGCCGAGATATCACCCAATTTGTCTCTTGATGAAATTGGCAGTTTGTATGATCCAAAGCATATAAACCTGTCAAGGGGTTTGCTGGCCAGAGTGGGTGTTGATAACCGGATCAACAAAATATGGCTGGATGTCGCGGTTCATCATCCGATTTGCTTTTTCAACAACAAATTTCAACTAACTAAATATATGGTTGGCGCTAATAAAGGGGCTCAATTTTTAATTACTGCACCGGCTATTGATAACAATGAATACGGGTACAGTTTGCCGGAATCCTCTCTTCGTGATACAGCCGTCGCTTACATAATTTACGCTTCTCAATTGTCTTTTTTTAAGCCATGGTTTATATACCTCATCTCTATCGGTTGTTTTGTTTATTTGATTCGAGTTAAGGCATTAACGGCAGATCATTTGACCATTTTCCTGTCGGCTTTTTTTTATTTCGCCGGCCTCGCTGTATTTGGAAATGCGGCCGATGCTAGGTTGCTTTTCTATACAACAACTGCTCTTTCAATGTTCACGTTTATTTCCATTTTAGAATTCAAAAAGAGGCATAAATATATCCGTCATTCTCGCCGGTGGTCAGGACACACCTATCTGCGAGGGAACCACCACTCGACCAAAACCTATGCTGGCGTGCGTTGACGACAAGCCTGTTTTGTGGTACATCATGAACACTAACTCATCTTCTGAGGGTATCCAATGGAAGGAACCTTTGAATGATAAGCTTACTGCCTTTGGTAGCATTTCTCATAATACCATCTTCAATGCGGTTCATGCTGAGAAATTCACCTTTGGGCTGTCCATGATATCCTTTTTCAATATGGGATCATTAGGAAAGGTCGAAATAAATGGTTAGTTGTGAATCGGTCTCAGGAAAGAAATCAAAGATATGAACCAATATAATAAAATCTAGATACTTGGTCTTGAAAAATGTTTAAAGAAGCATATAATAGGAAAAAGGTTCTGATGACCGGCCACACCGGCTTCAAAGGCTCCTGGCTGTCCATCTGGCTGAGGGAACTTGGCGCAGATGTCATTGGCTACTCTCTCGCTCCGCCCAGTGAGCCCAACAATTTTGTGGCAACAAGGCTTCGGGAGAGAATAACTCATATTCATGGAGATATCCGCGATCTCGATCGGCTGATGGAAACTTTTAAAAAATATCAGCCTGAATTTGTCTTTCATCTGGCAGCCCAGCCCATCGTCCGCCTTTCCTACAAAGATCCGAAACTGACTTTCGACACAAACGTCGGCGGCACGGCCAATGTCCTCGAAGCCGTCCGCAAAACCACCAGCGTCAAGGTCCTAGTCAATGTCACGAGCGACAAATGCTATGAAAACAAGGAGTGGGTTTGGGGCTACCGGGAAAATGACCTGATGGGCGGCCACGACCCATACAGTGCGTCCAAAGGCTGTGCAGAACTCGTTTTTAACTCTTATCTTAAATCTTTTTTCTCCCAGAGCGTCGGGCAAAACAGGTCGATCGGCGCTGCCTCTGCACGGGCGGGGAACGTCATCGGAGGAGGCGACTGGGGCACGGACCGCCTCGTTCCCGATTGTATCCGCGCCCTGAGCGAACATCAGCCTATCGGAATCCGCAATCCTCATGCCATCAGGCCCTGGCAGCACACCCTGGAACCCCTCGGCGGTTACCTGCAGCTCGGTGCCGCCTTATTGAAAGAACCTCAAAGATATTCCGGGGCCTGGAACTTCGGTCCCGATGACAGTAGTCATTTGACCGTTTCAGACATGGCTGATGGGTTGATAAAGTACTGGGGCGATGGTTCCTGGGAAGGCCTCTCCGCCCCACAGTCCCTTCACGAGGCGAAGCTTCTGAAATTGAATTGCGACAAGGCTCATACCTGTCTCAATTGGCACAGCGTCTTCACGTTTGACGAATGTTTGCAGATGACAGCGAATTGGTATAAGGAATTTTACTCAGGACCCCAGACAAAAGACATGTATCAATTCTGCCTGATGCAAATCCGTGAATATGAGAAAAAACAAAAAAAGGTAAATCATGACTACATCCCCTCCTGAACTCATCCGCGCACAGATCCTCGACCTTGTCAGGCAGTATCATAAAGCGAAATTCGCCTCCAAAACCTTCGAGCCGGATAAGGAACTGGTCCACTATGCTGGCCGGGTGTTCGATGCGGAAGAGGTCGTGAATCTGGTCGATGCTAGCCTGGATTTTTATCTGACCGCCAACCGTTACGCCGAACGCTTCGAAGCGGAGTTCGCCGACTATCTCGGCTTATCCAACGCCCTGCTCGTGAATTCCGGATCCTCCGCAAATCTGGTGGCCTTAACTTCCCTTACTTCTCCGAAGCTCAAGGATCGTCATCTCAAACCTGGCGATGAAGTCATTACCACCGCCTGCGGTTTCCCCACAACGCTGAATCCCATTCTCCAAAACCAATTGGTTCCGGTATTCGTCGATGTCAACCTCGGCGACTATACCGCCATCCCCGAAAGGCTTGCCTCCGCCATCGGTCCGAAGACGAAGGCCATTATGATGGCTCACACGATGGGGGTTCCCTTCCATCTCGACGCCGTCATGGGCCTCGTAAAAAAGCACAACCTGTGGCTTATCGAGGACAATTGCGATGCCCTTGGATCAACCTACCGGGATAAACTAACAGGCTCATACGGCCACCTTTCCACTTTTTCCTTCTACCCCGCCCATCATATCGCGATGGGGGAAGGCGGCTGCGTGATTACTGACGATGATGAACTCGCCCGAATCGCCCGTTCCATCCGGGATTGGGGCCGAGACTGTTACTGCGCCGGGGGTGAAAACAACACATGCGGGAAGCGTTTCGGTCAGCATTTCGGTGACCTGCCCTTCGGTTATGACCACAAATATGTCTACAGCCACATCGGCTATAACCTCAAAGTAACAGACATGCAGGCCGCCGTCGGTTGCGCCCAGCTTCGGAAACTTGAGCAATTCATCGACAGGCGCAAGGAGAATTTTCGGAAACTCACACAGATTCTGAAACCCTGCGAAGACCGCCTCATCCTTCCCAGCGCCACGGAGAACTCCGATCCCTCCTGGTTCGGATATGTCATCACGGTGAAAGATCAGGCCGGTTTTACCCGCAACGACCTGACCACATTTCTGGAAACCAATCGCATCGAAACCAGAAACCTCTTCAGTGGCAATCTACTATGTCATCCAGCATATCAGAAAATCCCCCATCGCATTTCCGGGGATCTGAGGAACACAAATATCATCATGAACAACACCTTCTTTATCGGTGTGTATCCTGGGATCGATGACAAGCGACTGAACCATATCAAGGCCGTGTTCGATCAATTCATGGCTGGGGAACGTGTATCGTAAATGGCCACCCCGCAGAAACTCCGTTGCCGAATTAAGAGAATCACCAATCACGGTGATCACGTCTATACCGTTGATCTTGCGCCAGAGCGGCTAGTCCCCCGCTTCAAACCCGGCCAGTTCCTCCACCTGGCGCTCGATGAGTATGATCCCAGCGGTTTTTGGCCCGAATCCCGTATCTTCTCCATCGCCAGTTCTCCTACCCAGAGGGATGACCCGAGGATCTCCTATTCCGTCAGAGGACGTTACACCGCCCGTATGGAGAATGAACTTCATGAAGGCCGTATGGTATGGGTGAAGCTCCCCTATGGGGACTTCTTCATTCGGGATGGAAACAATGTGGCGCTGCTGGCTGGCGGCACAGGCATAACTGCATTCGTCGCTTTCATCGATGGACTTACTAATAAATTTCATAACAACATCTTCTTAGCCTATGGCGCCCGCAAGCCGGAACTTTTGCTTTATCGGGACTTAATCGACGCCAAGGTAGGCACCAATAACGGCTTTCGTGCTTTTTACTTCGTAGAGACTAAAGATAAGAATAAAAGCGACAAAACCCGTTCACAATCAACGGGATTCTTCACAGGGCGCCTGTCCCTTGAGGGGATCTGGGACAAGTTGGCAAATCCTCAAAAAACAACCTTTTACATGGCCGGCCCCCCCGCGATGATCCAAGTTTTGACCGGAAGCTTGCTAAACAAAGATATTTCACCGGAAATGATCAAAATAGACGCCTGGGAGTGAATATGAAAAATGAAAGCAGTAAGAATATCCCCGTTGTAATTCTCTGCGGTGGCATGGGGACCCGTTTGCGGGAAGAAACAGAGTACAAACCCAAACCGATGGTGGAAATCGGAGGAAAACCGGTCTTGTGGCACATTATGAAGCACTATGCCCATTTCGGTTTTCGTAGGTTTATTCTATGCCTGGGCTACAAAGGGAGCGTCATAAAAGAATATTTTCTCAACTATGAGGCAATGAGTAATGACTTCACCATCAACTTAGGAAAAGGAGATCATCTGGCATACCAGAGTAACCATACCGAGCAGGATTTTAATGTAACCCTTGTGGATACCGGATTGGCGTCGATGACGGGCGGCCGGGTCAAACGGATTGAAAAGTTCATCGATACTGGAACCTTCATGGTGACCTACGGAGACGGCCTCGCAAATATTAACATCAATGATCTCGTGGCCTTTCATCAAAGTCATGGCAAACTTGCAACCCTCACAGCAACACGTCCTCCATCGCGATTTGGAATTCTTGAATTGACGAAAGATAATCAGGTAAAGCAGTTCCGCGAGAAAGTGCAAACGGAATGGATCAACGGGGGCTTTTTGGTATTCAATCGTCGTGTTTTTGATTACCTGGATCCAGATTGTACTTTAGAGCGTGAGCCAATGGAAAAACTGACTGCTGAAAAACAACTGATGGCTTTCCGGCACGAAGGATTCTGGATCGGCATGGACACATACCGCGAATATGAAATGCTGAACCAAATGTGGGATACAGGGAATGCCCCCTGGAAGTTCTGGGGCGGTGCATCAGGTATATGAGAGGGTTTATCTCCCGGAAGTTCGAAAGCCAACATCAGGACAACAGTTAATGATAGTTTCAGATTTCATTGCCGACTTTCTTTATAATCAGGGAGTCACCTATGCTTATGAAGTAATAGGCGGCATGATAACTCGCTTGGTGGACTCGGTTCATCGACAAGGTAAAATTAAATTGATTAGTGTTCACCATGAGCAAGCGGCTGCATTTGCCGCAGATGCTATGGGACGCCTTACAGGAATTCCAGGTGTTGCAATGGCCACCAGTGGACCCGGAGCAACTAATTTATTGACCGGTATCGGAAGTTGTTATTTTGATTCTGTGCCGGCCATCTTCATTACAGGACAGGTAAATCGTCGTGAACAGAAGGGCGGCCGACTGATCAGACAATTGGGGTTTCAAGAGACGGATATTGTGACGATGGCAAAACCGATAACAAAAGCCGCTTGGCAAATCAATGAACCCGGTCAAGTTCCCCAAATCATGCAGCAAGCGTTCTTTTTGGCTATATCGGGACGCCCTGGCCCTGTGTTGCTGGATATTCCGATGGATGTCCAGGGCGCAGAAATTAATGGGGTCGCTCCCATTGCGTTAACTGTCGAGGTATTACCAACCCCACCATTAAAGCTATTTGAGGATATCTTATGTCAGCTGAGTGTGGCACAAAGACCAGTGGTTCTGGTAGGTGGGGGCATTCGTTCTGCCAATGCAGTACACTTACTACGTCAGTTTGTTGATATTGTTCAAATCCCTGTCGTGAATTCACTCTTAGCGGTAGATGTTCTGCCATATCAACATCCTTTGCGAATAGGTTTACTAGGTACCTATGGAAACCGCTGGACAAATCTGGCAGTTGGTAGAACAGATTTCCTTTTGGTTCTCGGCAGTCGTCTGGATATTCGCCAAACTGGATCGGATGTCGCTTCTTTTAAAGCAGATCGTGTCGTTTATCATGTTGATATTGAAGAATCTGAGATAAACAATCGTCTGAAAGGATGCAACCCGGTCTTATTACATCTGCATGCATTCCTTACCACCTTAGTGGAACTTGTTTCAAAAAGGCATTGGAAAGAACGAAAAGATTGGATTTCTGAAATTCAAGATTTGCGTAAAAAATGGCCCGATACGCGTGAGGGGCAAGACGTTATAGATATAAATCCGAATGTATTTATGCATGAACTGTCGCGATATTCCAAACTGGCGTCTGTTTATGCCGTGGATGTTGGGAATAATCAGATGTGGGCAGCCCAATCTTTGGAATTAGAACCATATCAAAGGTTTCTGACATCTGGAGGTATGGGAGCGATGGGTTTCGCTCTTCCTGCGGCTGTCGGTGCAAGTCTTGCGACAGGCAAGCCCGTGGTCATGATTGCTGGTGATGGGGGTATGCAGTTGAATATACAAGAGCTTGAAACGATCGCCCATCATAAGCTGCCGATTAAGATGGTGATTTTGAATAATAGGTCGTTGGGTATGGTAAGGCAATTTCAACAGAGCTATTTTGGCGAGCGTTATCCCTCAACTTATTGGGGCTATTCTGCACCCGATTTTGCTGCCGTAGCAAACGCTTACAAGATTGAAAGTCAAACTGTAACAGATTGCCAATCCCTTCAGTTAGCTCTTAAAAAAATGTGGCAGAATCCGCAAGCGCCTTTCTTGTTACAAGTATTCGTTGATGTTTCCACAAATGTCTATCCCAAAATCGCGTTTGGGCATCCTATGACCGAGATGGAGCCTTTTGCCAAACCGCAGAAGATGGAAGGTACATAATGTGGGATGCCGGCACTATTTCCGCTAAGGTGGTGTGAGCACTTTGACTAATCCAATTGTCCAGGAAGATATTGAATTTGTCTTCAAGATAGTTGGAAGCGATCTTAACCGCTTACAAGGCAAGCGAGTATTGATTACTGGCGGAACGGGTTTCATTGGCACGTGGCTATTGGAAACGATCTCTTGGTTAAATAAAAATTCCAATCGACCATGTAAAGTCTATGTCCCAACCCGAACCCCTGAGGCATTTGCCCGTAAGGTGCCCCATCTGGCCTCAAATCCTGAAATCGTTTTGTTCTCAGGAGACATAGCCGATTTTAAGTATCCAGATGATGACTTTACTTTTATAATTCATGCAGCAGCCCCAGGGGAACCAAGAGTTTTAAATCATGATTCTCTTGGAGTGGCAGAAACCATAGTCAGGGGAACGCGCCGAGTATTAGAACTGGCCACACAAAAAAATGTTGAAGGGTTTTTATTTGTCAGTTCCGGGGCGGTATATGGGGTGCAACCACCTGATTTGGAGAGAATTCCTGAGGATTATCTTGGTGCGCCAGATGTTACGAATATCCTGTCGGCGTATGGCGAAGCCAAACGATATGCAGAAATGCTTTGTACCCTATACCATCACGTGCATGGTCTCCCTATCCATATAGCTCGCCTCTTTACTTTCGTTGGACCTTACCAGGACCTAAATGCCGGATTTGCAATAACAGATTTTATGCGTGATGGCCTGTGGGGGAAACCTTTAATGATTCACGGCGATGGGACAACGATGCGTTCATATTGCTATGCTGCAGATTTGACTGCGATGTTATGGAAGATCTTGCTGCAAAGTCCTATTGGGCGGGTTTATAATGTGGGGTCGGATGAATCAATATCAATTTTGGAACTGGCCAATAAGGTTGTTTCTTTTCTGGATGCTCCTGTGGAGACGGTAGTTATGTTGAAACCAGACATGAAATCCAAGCCGGCTCGTTACGTGCCCGACATTGATCGAGGAAAAACAGAATTAGGTATAAATATTTGTACGGATATTGACAGAGCAATTCAACGGTCCCTATCATGGATGAAGTAGAGTTATTACAATTATAATCGGGGGCTTTAAAAGTCATGAGTCTTGAATTAAAACTAATCAGCGTCGTTACGGCCTGTTTCAATGAAGAAGAAAATGTAAAAGTACTCTATGAACAGATAAAGGCTGTATTTATCGATTTACCACAATATGAATATGAACACATCTTTATCGATAATGCGTCAAAGGACAGAACCGTTGCAATTCTTAAGGAAATCGCACAAAAAGATCATAAGGTTAAAATCATTGTGAATACCCGCAATTTTGGCCATATTCGTTCACCCTATTATGCATTGATGCAGGCAAGGGGTGATGCAGTAATCAGTATCGTTGCCGATCTGCAGGACCCGCCCAACATGATCAAAGAATTTATCAAGAAATGGGAAGAAGGTTACAAGATCGTTATCGGTGTCAAGACGCAAAGTGAAGAATCTCAGATTTTTTTTGCTATTCGCAAGGCGTATTACAATCTTGTCGGTCGCCTATCTGAGATAGAATTGATTAAAAATTTTACCGGATTCGGTTTGTATGACCAAAAAGTGATTGAGACCCTGCGTAGTATTGAAGATCCCTATCCTTATTTCCGTGGATTAATCTGTGATATTGGCTTTGAAAGGGCCGTTATCGAGTATGTTCAGCCCTCACGAAAAAGGGGGTTGACAAAAAATAATTTTTATACTTTGTACGATATGGCCATGCTGGGGATTACCAACCATTCAAAAGTTCCCCTCAGGATCGCGACGATGACAGGTTTTATTGTAGCGCTTATAAGCCTGGTGGTAGCACTAGGGTATTTTGGGTACAAATTGATTTTCTGGGATAAATTTCAAGTCGGGATAGCGCCACTGGTCATCGGTCTGTTTTTCTTTTCCTCCGTCCAGTTGTTTTTTGTCGGCATTATTGGAGAATATGTCGGAGCTATCCATACACAGGTGTTGAGAAGGCCTTTGGTCGTGGAAAAAGAGAGAGTGAACTTTTAGTAACCCACATTATTCAAACCGCAACCCTGGCCATGTGGAATTTTTATGCCTTCTCAAGTAAAGAAACCTCAGTTACCCACGGTTGGCTCAAGCCGATGTTGATGTTTTGCACCGAAATCCGGATTGCGTTTTTTGGAAATAAGCATTTTTTCCCCGGGACAGTAAAATTGCACCACTACGGTATAGCCTTCGATGTCAACGGCCTCCCTTGCTTTAGTCTTTTTAGAGGTTGGAAGATTATTCCGGCCACCTAACCAAGGGAGAAGCCTGGCCACAGAATGGCCGGGGCAAGCAAGTAGGGTGCCGGCTGGCTATCGGCGGCGGTAGCTAATCCTGAGTGAAACAAATTTTAAACCTGTAGACCGGATGATGAGTTAAAAATCAGGTTAATAAATTAATAGCTTTCGATTTATAAAAAAAACTAACCTCTAACCTATTAATTCAAAGGTCTCATAAAATCGGTGGTGAAAACTTCCATTTTAACCGATCCCGCGAATATATGAAAAAACTGGGGTGGGTCCTCTGGTTGAACTCCTTGACAAATCATACCATCTATGGTTTAAGGTCAACAAACTTTTAAGTTAGCGCGATTTATAAAAAGGATTACGAATCAAAAAGCATGAATAGGAATCAACCCTTACCAGAATATGACTCGGCGCAGCATCGATCGCCGATTATTTCAGAATTAAGAGAGCTCCTGAACTACCGGGGCCTTTTGCGCCTGTATATTTCCCAAAGCATCAAGACTCGTTATAAACGATCTATGCTGGGTGTGGTCTGGACTTTGCTCAATCCCCTTTTAAATATGGCTGTTCTAACCCTTGCCTTTGCTGCTCTTTTTCGCTTCTCCTTAAAAAATTATCCCATATACTTACTGACCGGCCTGGTTTTCTGGAATTTCTTCTCCCAGACAACTGCGACGGCCATGGATAGACTCATTTGGGGCTCTGGCATTCTCAAGCGGATCTATATTCCCCGGACAATCTTTTCGATTTCGGAGGTTGGGACAGGATTAGTCAATCTTTTTTTGGCCATGGTTCCCTTAGCTATTATTATGTTGATAATGGGACACCCTTTTCGATTGGCTTTATTGTTTTTACCGGTATCGATTTTTATAATCGCCCTGTTCACCCTGGGTATGGCTTTGTTGGTTTCCACCTTGGCCTTGTTTTTTGTGGACGTGAGCGAAATGTACAAAATCTTGCTCTCGGCCTGGTTTTATATGACCCCGATAATTTATCCAATGAATATTATCCCCAAGAAATACATGTGGTATATCAAGCTTAATCCGATGAACCATTTGGTCGAGTTATTCCGATCCCCAATTTATTCCGGTAGGTTGCCGGATTTAAATACGATGATTATCGCCGCTATTATGGCGATATCCTCTTTGTTCGTGGGATTGTGGGTATTTTCCAGAAAGGTCGATGAATTTGCATACCGAATTTAACACGAGGCAGATACCTGCCAGCTCTCCTTATTGGGCTGACTCAATGATTCAGTTGGAGAATGTCTCGATAAGGTTTCGGATACCCCATGAACGAATACCCTCCATTAAGGAATATGCGATTCGCCGCTTGCGGCGAAGCATTACTTACCATGATTTCTGGGCCTTGCGCCATATCAATTTAGAAGTCCATCACGGCGAGATATTTGGGATTGTCGGCCCCAACGGGGCTGGAAAAAGCACACTTCTTAAAGTGGTGTCCCGGGTCTTACGCCCGACAGAAGGTCGAATCCGGACTCGTGGCCGTGTAGCTCCTTTATTGGAATTAGGCGCTGGATTTGATTTTGAGCTAACCGGCCGGGAGAATATTTTTTTCAATGGAGCCATCCTTGGGTTTACTCATAAAGATTTAGAAGCCCGCCTGGAACGAATTATTGACTTTGCCGGACTTCAAGAGTTCATAAACTCTCCCATGCGAACCTACTCAACGGGCATGGTCGCTCGCCTCGGATTTTCAGTAGCCACCGATGTTCAACCAGACATTCTAATTATTGATGAGATCTTGTCGGTCGGCGATGAAGAGTTTCAACAAAAATCGGCCGCCCGAATAAAGTCATTTGGCCAGAACGGGACAACGATCTTTTTGGTATCCCATAGCCTTGAAACGGTCCAGACCATCTGTACAAGAGCAGCTTGGCTATCTCATGGGGAATTAAAGTCCGTTGGCGACGCCAGGAAGGTGGTCAAATCATATCAAAACGATACCGCCGCCGGATAACCTCGCTCTAATAATAACTGAATTACCTGAAGATTCCATATTGAATTTAATCCATCTCGATTCAGAGTTATCTTTGTCTTCAAGCGAAAATTCTATGCCGGTCGTTTCCATCCTCATCCCCTTTATTAACTGTCAGGAGATGACCAAGCCCTGTTTGCAATCCTTACTCAGCCATACCGACGGGATAGCTTATGAAATTATTTTGGTGGATGATGCCGGTGATGAACCCCTGGACTTCTCTTGGAAAACTCCGACCTCCCCTATCCGGATAATCCGTACTCAGGTTCGAAAAAATTTCAGTGTCAACAACAATCAGGCGGCCGCCCTGGCCCGGGGGAAATTCTTATGCCTTCTCAATAATGATACGCTGGTTACACCCGGTTGGCTCAAGCCGATGGTTGATATTTTGCGTCGCACTCCGGACATCGGGGTCTTGGGAAACAAACAGCTTTTTCCCGGAACGGAAAAATTGCAACACTGCGGTATGGCCTTTGATGATAACGGCCTGCCCTGGCATTTACATCCCCGTACCGACCCTTCCCTTCCGGCTGTCAATTATCAGCGGGACTTGCCGGACGTCGCCTTTGCCTGTCGTCAAGCTTTGGAGGAAGAAAATAAGAAACTGTTTTTAGCCAAGTGGCAGGGGAAAATCGAACCGGACCTGAACCGAATAACCCAGGAAGACCAGGACTACAATCGAAGACAAATGGAGCGACCCCGCCATCGTCCTCCTCTGGAACCGGGGGTGCACCTGGCCATTGACCTCAGTCAGGCCGATGACTTTACCTGGACTGGTGTCGATTTGGCCTTGACGCTACATCAATTCGGAGAGCCGGTTACCCTGCTCCACGGCTCACTTAACCGGAACATAGAACCTCATAAAGCCCGAATCCTTCATAGTCTGATGACCAAAAACCCGAATAAACGGTTCCAGATAAAATGGTCCCATTATTCGCCCAGGCATTTAAACCAGTCACTTAATGGGGAAATAAATGCCGAGATTTTTTGTACCAATTACCGCTATCGTCCTGAAGGCAGAATTCTTGATTTTTGGATGCGTCATGTCCAGGTTAACGGCTATCGTAAGCTTCCGGTTGCATCCTTTAACCAGGAGGCCCTCCTGGAAATCGGAGTCCATCCGGAAGATTGTGCGATTATGCCTTTGGGCTATTCACCGGAGATCGATCTCATTTATCCGGAAGGGCGCCCTGCTCCTTCGCCTTCCTCTTCTGATCTCAATATTTTGGTGGTCACTAATTCTCATGATCCATATCGCTACGGGACGGACCTCCTGATCCAGGCCTTAGGACGAGTCTTTGGTCAGGATGACCCGGTTGTGGTGCATATTAAAGATTATGGGGGGATCCAGGGAAACGATATTCTGAACCAGTGCATCCAGGCGCAGGACCATTTTCCAAGGGTAATATGGCATCGTCAATTCTTGACAAAAGGCGATCTGATCCGCCTTTATGCGGAAATGGACATCCTGGTGGCCCCATTCCGTGGCGAAGGGTTTGGAATGGACCTCCTGGATGCCATGGCTCTCGGTCTTCCGGTTCTCCTCCCGGCCTTTGGCGGACCGACTGATTTCATCCTTGAGGGCGCTTACCTGCCCTTAATGTTCGATGAAGTGGCTGTGGGTGAATGCCGGGATCGGCGTCTTTTTTTCCTCGGAGAAGGAACTTACTGGTGTCAGACAAGACTGGAAGATTTAATCAACCAACTGCGGTCCCTTCCTAATCGGCGCGAGGAAATCTCGGCTGTGGGGCTGAAAAGCAGAGATTATGTCCACAAAAGGTTTACCTGGTTCAACACCGCCGATCGACTCATGAAATCGCTGCGCAGTTGGGAACAAGAAAGGACGGGCAGGGTGAGCGTCCGGCGGGGTCCTGATACCTTTCCTCTATCGGTCATCATACCAACGCGAGACCGGAAAGAGATCTTGAGCCAAACCTTAAATGCCTATCGGAAACAAACTTTGCCGGTCGATCAATTTGAAATGGTGCTGGTCAATGACCATGGTGATCCGGAGAAATTGAAATCCTTGCTCCAGGCCAACCCGGTTTCTTTTCCGGTCCGCGTGCTGGAAAACAAGGGACCGGAGGGCCCGGCAGCCGCGCGTAATCTGGCCATCGAGCAGTCCCGTGGCGAAATTTTGCTGATCACCGGTGATGACATTATCCCAGACATCCATTATCTTCAGGAACATCTGGACGGCCACAAACGCTTTCCACAACTGGAATCGGCGCTGGTTGGGCTGACCCTCTGGCATCCCGATCTCCAAATAACACCCTTCATGGAGATCATTACCGGCAAGAAAGGACAGCAATTCGACTATACCGGGTTAAAACATAATCATGAAGTTTCCCCTAACCGTTTCTTTACCTCCAACGTCTCCCTTAAAAGGGCTTTTTTAATTGAAGAAGAGGGTCTCTTCAGCACCCACTTTCGTTACGCCGCTTATGAAGATATTGAATTGGCTTTTCGGCTGCACCAACGGGGGATGGTATTAAAGTACATCGAAACCGCCAAAGGATATCACTACCACCCTACCACCTTCCGGGCCTTTGTTGAACGCCAAAGGAAAGTGGGACGTATGCTGACCCTTTTTGTTTTACATCACCCCTCTTTTGATCCTTATGAACACCTCCCCTTTTTGCGGGCACTGGAGTTTCTCCGCAGCAGCCGATACAAACCTCAAATTCCAGGAAACCAGGCCGGACAGATGGAAAAACTGCTTGAGGCCCTGACGGCTTCCTATGAAGCCGCGCTTGAATTCACTGGCCTACTGAAAATCCCTCAGGGACGGGACATAGCAGATAGCGATGCCCGCCGGTGGCAACGATGGTTACATCAGGGAGGAAATCCGACCTGGGAAGTGATCAATGAGCTGTTACTGCGCTCCGGTATGGCCGAGGAATGGGCTTCTAATGAAAAGGAAGCCGAAGAGCTAAAAGACTGGCTCCTGATGGTCATTTTGCCACGGTACCTGGGACCAAGCGGAATCTATTCTATGTTTCCTTTTACCAAACCGGACTTAGCTACCAGATTGTCCAATTCCAGGATCATCTTTTGGACGGCCGAGGGCCTCCGAAAAATCCCTTATTCAAGAGTTGGTTTTCAGTGGATTAAGAACAGTCGAGCTGGACAGGCCCTGAAAGCCAAACTGAAAAAAATAATCCAAAGGTAAGATCCTGGAAATCAAGGCGACCGGCCTTAATCTATGAAGCTCCCATTTATTTCGATCATTATTGTCAATTACAATGGCGCCCATTTCTTGCCTGCCTGTTTAGACGCCCTGCGTAACCAGAGCTACCCTTCGAATCGTTTCGAGGTGATCATTTCTGATAATGGATCCACTGATGACTCTCTAACCTTAATTGGAAACCGATATTCATGGGTCCGCATTTTGAGTAATGAGCGCAATTTAGGCTTTGCTTCAGGAAATAATGTCGCCATCAAATCGAGCCGAGGAAAGCATATCGTCTTGCTCAACAATGATACCATCCCCTCACCCACTTGGTTGGAAAACCTGGTGAAGCCTATTGAAAATGATAATCAGGCCGGAATGATTACCAGTCGACTGCAATTGCTCCATGACCAACTTGTCCTCACACTCCAGGTAGAACCTCTCAGCCCGGAAAACGATAATCGTGAATCGGGGATTCAGGTATTCGGGGTCGATAGCCAAGCCCCTAAGGGGGTAGTTCAATATCTTGACGGATTCTATGGCTGGGAATCCGATCTCTCAGGGAATCAATTCCGCCGGACTAGCACCGTAGCCCATCTCGGCATACCAGTACCCGAAGGGAATGGCGATTGGAGCCTTCGGTTGTGTTTAGCGGCAGGTGAACCCTCCGGAAGGAAAACTCGGGTGAAAGTGACCGTCGAAGACCAGCTTCTTACCCAATGGACGGTGGCTGGCAGGGAATCCATTGATTATAACCTGCCCCTGGCTTCAGCAACCAGAAATCTGGCCATCCCGTTAGTACAAAATGCCGGTTCCTATATTTTTAAAAATGGGAGCGGCCGGGACCGCGGGACATTTGTCCGCAATGGCGAGGCCTACTACGAAACAGATGATGGCCAATATAATCAAATAGAAGAAGTCTTCGCCGGATGCGGGGCCGGTTTATTAATCCGGAGAGCCCTGTTAGAAGATATAGGTTTTTTGGACGATGATTTTTTTATGTATTATGAAGATATGGATTTATCCTGGCGGGCACGACTACGAGGCTGGAAGGTTCTATACGCCCCCCAGGCAATAGTACGCCATGTTCATTGTGGAACGTCAGGGGAATGGTCACCCCTATTCCTCTACCATGTTGATCGTAATCGGTTAGCCATGTTATTTAAGAATGGAACTTGGAGCCAAATTGGATTGGAATGGGGCAAATATATAACCCGGGTAATCACAGAAACCATGAGGATGCTGTATTCCCTGGTAAGGATGCGAAGAAATCGGCCTGTGCCTGTTCGACAGGCGATTATTCAGTATCGTGTTCTATGGGCCTTATTGAAATGGTTACCGGGCCTGTGGGTTAAACGGCAACAGATTCAGAAGAGGCGCAAGGTGCCTGAAAAAAAAATTACGGTTTGGTATGCGAATCAGGAATAACGATGCGGGTTGGTATCTATAATCGGTGGTTGAAAACCCTAGGGGGAGGCGAAAAACTCAGCCTGGCCATAGCCGAATATCTGTCCCAAAGACATTCGGTTACCATGATCAGTCATAGACCGGTATCCAAGGATCTGGCAGCAGACCATTTAAAAATAGATCTTTCTAAAGTTCAATTTAAAATTACCCCGGAACGTCCGGCGATTGAGATTGAGCCAGTCACCGCCGACTACGACCTTTTCATCAATGCCTCCTTCATGGACCTTTTTCCTTCCCGAGCCTCTCATAATGTCCTTTTAGTCTATTTCCCTGGTTCCATTAAAAGGACTGTCTTAACCAAAATCAGATTACAAATAGGGAAAGTCATTAAAAAAAGTTTAATGTTGCCTACCTTCGTTGATTGTGTTTTTGATATCCAAACCTCAAGCAGGTCTTTTTTAAGGGCCGTTAGTTCAACGGTAAAAATACTCCTTCCTTCCAGTCGCTCGGCTTTTAGTGTACATTTCGATCTGGCTTCGGAATGTGCCGATATCCGGCAAGCCACCATATCCTTAGATGGTGAGCCGGTGGAAACAATCGACCTCCCTCCGGAAAGAAAATTCATCCATTATCGGGTTGATGTCCAGGCAAAAAAAACTAACGCATTTCGTGAGTTGATTATTCAAGGCCGGACCAAGAGGCAGGGGAACGATAATCAGGCGGTTCAAATGGCCTTGTCCGGCTTTGAAATTGATCATCCGCGTTATCACCTTTATCAAATTCTTTTTGAACGAAAACTTAAAAAATTGGGGCTTCGCCTTTATCGCATTCCCGGGAAATCCGGTTCTATGCTTGAAAGTATTGATAGCTATACGGCCATTTGGGCCATTTCCGAGTTTACCCGAACCTGGATTGAAAGGTATTGGAAGCGTCCGAGTGTGATTCTTTATCCTCTGGTAGATGTTGAAAGTTTTAGTCCTCTACAAAAAAAAAATCAGATACTCAATGTGGGACGTTTTTTCCCCGGAGGTCATAACAAAAAACATCTGGAAATGATTAAAGTCTTTAAAGAGATGGTGAAACAAGGCCTTACGGGATGGGAATTTCATCTGGCCGGAGGGACCAACATTAACAGCAATGACGATAAAAAATATTTAAATAAGGTTTATGCCCGGGCCAAAGGCTATCCTATCATAATCCACCCCAATATTCCCTTCGAAGATTTGGTAACCCTATATGGGGAAAGCGCCATTTATTGGCACGCCAGCGGGCTTAATGAAAATGAAGATCGTGAACCGGTTAAATTTGAACATTTCGGCATCACCACGGTTGAGGCCATGGCATCCGGCTGTGTGCCGGTAGTGATCGGAAAGGGGGGACAAAGGGAGATTGTCAAACATGGCCGGAATGGTTTTTTGTGGAAGGACCTTGATGAATTAAAGACTTTTACCTGGCAAGTAGTTAAAGACCCTTCCTTATTTCAAAGACTGTCTGAAGCGGCCATGAATGACAGCCATCTCTTTGATAAGATCCATTTCGAGTCCAACCTCCAAGAATTAGTCCGACAAATAGGGTTTGAATAAAAAAAATGTTGACATGAAAGCCCCTCTGGTCTCGGTCATTATCGTTAACTGGAACGGTCGGAAGGTTTTGAATCGATGCCTGACCGCAATAGCAGCCCAGGATTTTAAGGATTTCGAGGTCATTGTTATTGATAACGGCTCAACGGACGGCTCGGTGGACGGGTTGGAGGTTGATTGGCCGGATACTCGGGTAATACCGCTGAAAGAAAACCGGGGCTTTGCCGCAGCCAACAATTTGGGGGCCGAGTTGGCTCAAGGGACCTGGATAGCCCTACTCAATAATGACGCCTTCCCTTCACCCGGATGGCTTGATGCCCTGGTTTCGGCTGCCGCAAAAAATCCGGAGTTTACTTTCTTCGCCTCTTGTCTAACCATGGCCCGACAGGGTGAATATCTGGATGGAATGGGGGATGTCTATCATGGGAGCGGCATGGCCTGGCGCCGAGGACATGGGCAACTACAAAGAGACCAACATACCGAACCGTCCGAAGTTTTTGGACCCTGTGCCGCAGCCGCCCTTTATCCCCGGGAAATATTCATCCAGACAGGCGGTTTTGATGAGACATTTTTTTGCTATCATGAGGATGTAGACCTCGCTTTCCGGCTGCGTTTGCAGGGACACCGCTGCCTCTATGTGCCTGAGGCCCTGGTCGAACATGTCGGCTCCGGCAGCCAGGGGGCTCATAGTGATTTTGTGCTCTATCACGGTCATCGGAATTTGATCTGGACTTATTTCAAAAATATGCCGGCCTCTCTCTTCTGGCGCTACCTGCCGGCTCATCTGATGCTTAATATAATCTCCCTGCTTTGGTTCTCCTTAAAAGGGCATGGCCGGGCTATCTGGAGGGCCAAATGGGATGCCATCCGGGGGCTTCCCGTCGTCCTAAAAAAACGACGGCAAATCCAGAGGGGGAGACAAGCTTCCATTTCCGAAATCAATCGAGCCATGGATCACGGCTGGTTAAACCCCTATTTATCCGGCAAAAAAAGACGAGCCTGAATAAAGGCTTTGAGACCTTTGAAAAAGTATCCCATTACGTCATACCGGCGAAAGCCGGTATCCAGAACCAATTAAAAACACTGGATTCCGTGTCAAGCACGGAATGACGAAAAGGAAATTGGCATAATAATTCAAAGGTCTCGCTTTGTTTGGCTGCAATGGGCTAACCGTCTCCTTTATTTCTAATTATTTTTATCATATATGGATGTGTGACAAGTCCCATGAATAGAAAAGGCAGAATCCTTATAGAATCCTGCCTTTTCTATTCTATAGTTGCAAAATTTTTTTTTACTTCTTAAATCTTCTACCGAAGCCAACTAAGCCTATTAAACCCATGCCCATAAGCAAGAGGGAAGCGGGTTCGGGAACGCTATTTACGGTCAGTTCCCAATCTTCTGTCTCACCCTGATATAAACCCATATATTGACCAGCCCCAATTCCCCATTGGTCTGCTAAGTTTGGATTTTGGTAACTTGTAACATCTGTCGGTCCGAAATTTTTGAGGTCGTAATTGATACTTTCGTTACAAGTCACCCGGGCTCGCAACCAGTAATCACCGTCAGTATTAAATATTATTGGGTCGGAAGTAAACAACATCTCAATCCCAGCAGGGCCATCACCTTTTACATAATGGGAATCATTCGTGAAATCCCATTCGCCGGTAATGAAAGGGAGTTCATCAAAGTTACCTTTTTGATCCATGTCTATCCATGCTCTCAGATAATCTGTAAGATGATTACCCCATTCTGCTTTATACATAACAAACTGGAACACAACTGAGTCCCCACTAGAAATCGCACCATTACCAAAAGCCCCACCGTTGAGGGACCAAGACACGCCATCATCTACATCACCATTATTTGCTATTGGACTACTTTCTGCAGTCCATGTTGTGCCTAATCTTTGCCAATTGGGGCTATAATTAGATGCGATGCCATAACTCGCCGGTGCATCACCATAGTCGAAGGGCACTGCCCAAAGGTTACCGGTGCAGACCCCGATGGCCAGGCAAGACAAAAATAATACTCTTAATGTTGTTTTCATTTTCTTTCCTCCCGGGTCAACCAATTGCTAATTTCACTGGTATTAAATCTCTTTTAAGCTTAATTGCCCCATATCTTGTTACATCGTCATTCAGGCGAATCCCGGATGAAATCCGGGACAGGCGCAGGAGTCCATATCAAAAAATACCGGCTTCCAAGTCAACCCCTTAATTACATTGACGAAATTAACTGAATCCCTCACTGTTTTTTAACGATCTTTTTATTTAATAAAAGCACATTTTTGTACCTTATGCTTATAATATTTCTACTTTTTTCTAAACCATTTTTTGCTTCTTGTCAATGCCTTTATTATTCTCTTCTCTATGTAATATTTATTTGCAAACCATATGCCAATTATTATTAATTTATAACCAACTAAATTTACTTATAAAAAAAATAAGGCCATTTTGATACTACCATAAAAGTCAAAGAAAATACCACTTAAGTGAAACGAAATACCATTGTTAAGCGATTAGTTACCGTTTTTGGGGGGGGAATTCCTTTTCCACATTATTGAATAAAAAAATATATTCCGAACTTATACTTCCCAACCTGTGACGTCATGCCGGACTTGATCCGGCATCCAGGAATTAAAAACTCTAGATTCCGGCTTTCGCCGGAATGACATCAGGTGCACATATTTATCTTTTTTAGTCCGAAAATAGGTTCCGAGGCGACTCGTTGATCCAGCCTATTTTCATGTTTCGTGGTGTCACGCCACAAAAAGCGTGGCATGACGGTTTAGTCCGAAAATAGGATTCAGGTTCGACCTGCTCCCGGCCCTATTTTCATGTCCCGGCATCCTAAGGGATGCCTCCTGTTAAGGTCGGTAAAACCGACCGCATCGTGGTGCCTCGCCCCCATAGGCGGGGCATGGCGGTTTAATATAAATTGGAATTTGAAAACTTTTCATACAAACGACCGATCATCAGATCCTCGGATCCCATGAAATATTTAACGTGCTCCTGCGCCATAGAAAATCCATTTTTACTGATATATTCTGCAAATCTTTGACTTAAAACATAAAATTTTCCACTGAAATAATCAGGCATGTCTGCATCACCAAATAATTTTTCGTAGTTAATTATTCCGCCTTTCCTGGCCGCCCAATTTTCTGCTCCCTCCTTCCCCGCCTTTATTAATGTGAACCCCCTGTAGTCAGTGTAATATTCCAAGCTTATCAATAATTGCATCAGTTCGTTCTCATCAATTCTTTTATGGGCATCATCGTTTGGTAAATTTAAACCGGTCACAACAGAAGTGACATCAACCTTGATAAGGTGTTTGAATCTAAAGTTGGTCACAATATAAGCAATCATCATGTACGTTTTTAAACTCAAATTTTCGTATTTTTCTTCTGTACATAATATTAGTTTATTTCCGCGGAGTAAAGATCTCTCAATATCCGGGTTAGCATATATCTCGATTATCCTGGTGCTTGGCAAATTTTGGAGAAAAACCCCCAATTTAGATGCATAGAATTGCGGCAACAAATGTCGATGATTTTGACACGTATATATGCAAACCAATAAACTAATTTTATCTTTAGCGAGTGTCTTAAAAAGATTTAGTATGCGAGAACAAATCATTAATCTAAGAGTTATTATCTCTTTTCCATCTGAATATGTACGTTTTTAAACGCCGGCGTTTAGAGCAGGATACTCCGGTTCATTGAAAAAAATAGAAATCCTCCTCAATTTAGATACAATTGATGATATGATTACCTGAGGTGGCAAGTCTGGTAACTTTGCTACGGATAGGCCCTTTGATTTGCAAACAAAAAACCCCTTTAGAATTGTTGGCTGTTTGGGGTCGCATAAGTTCGAAACAATATAGCCATATTTAAATATAACAGTAGAATAAGACTCCATTTTTTTAAGTAATTATCATCTCAAGGTACCTATTTTGTCAAACAAAATTTCTTCTGACTACCGTTTCATCTTTAAACCATAAATTAAAAGGTCTTAATGCCCGGCCGGCCCTTTCCCATGTCAACACCTCTTCAAGAAATATACTCTCGACTCGGGGTCGATTCGGTTGGATAGACCTTCATCGTATGGAACTTTCATCCACTACTTTCTGCTGGTCTCCCGCTCCACCAACTTCGAGGTTTATCATGAGGCAACAATTGTCCACTTCAGATCGCTGATGATAGCCGGTGAACCCCGGCTCCCGATAGCGATCCCATCCATCAACCAGATGAAGACCTGCCCACTTGTGGCATGACGCCAGAGAATGTCGGCCTTGCCGTCCCCGTTGAAATCACCCAGGCCCTTGATCTCCCAGTTTTCGTCAGTCACCAAGCCCAACGAACTCTGATCCAGCCGGAGCTATTAAAAGAAAATGGAACAATAGGCATGAAAATAAATTGAAAATGATTTTGGATTGACTGAGCGACATATGGGAAGAGTCAGAGCCCGGTTTGCAACACCGGTCAAAGAGAACTGGAAATTTAACTTTCAAAATTGATCAAAGGTCTTCAATATTTTTTATTCACTATGGGAAAATCATGGTCCAATTACTGTCGCCAACTGTCCCGGACGAGCCCATGGAAACAAGAGTGGTGCCGTTCATCAGCCAGATGTATAATTGGCCGGTAGTAATATGGCGCCAGAAGATGTCCGCCTGACCATCCCCATTGAAATCACCCACTCCTTTAATCTGCCAATTCAGATCGCTCAAGATTCCCGGAGAACCGTCGGAAGTAATAGTAGTGCCATTCATCAGCCAAATAAAGACCTGTCCGCTAATGGAATGCCGCCAGAGAATATCCGTCTTCCCATCCCCGTTGAAATCGCCGATCCCTTTGATCTCCCAGTTCAGGTCGCTGATGGTTGCCGGGGAACCCTGCGAGGCAATAGCGGTCCCATCCATCAGCCAGATGTAGATCTGCCCAGAGACGGCATGCCGCCAGAGGATATCCGCCTTGCCGTCCCCGTTGAAGTCCCCTACCCCTTTAATCTCCCAGCCCAGATCGATCGTTCCCAGCGAACCCTGGGAAGCAATAGCGGTATCATTCATCAACCAGACATATAACTGGCCGCTTACAACATTCCTCCAGAGAATATCGGCCTTGCCGTCCCCGTTGAAGTCCCCCACCCCTTTGATCTCCCAGCCCAGATCGACCGTTCCCGGCAAACCGGTGGACGCAATTGTGGTGCCATTCATCAGCCAGATGGATACCTGCCCGGTCGCTTGGTTCCGCAACAGAAGATCCACGGTACCGTCGCCGTTGAAATCTCCTGTGCCTATAAGTTCCCAATTGGTGTCGTAGTTGGGAACAATCAGGACCGATCCGGTCGGCGTGACCCCATTCATATACCAGACACCAATCTGTCCATTCTGGTTATTTCTCCACAGCAGGTCCGTCTTCCCGTCATTGTTGAAATCTACCTTCGTCTTGATCTGGATACCCGCCGAAGAAATATTAAAACTCACCTCATTGGAGTATCCGCTCTCTTGACCGTTCGCATTATAAGCGGTTGCTGAGGCATAGTAAATCGTCCCTAGGCCGAGGCCGGTTAACGTGTAGGTGGTGACATTGCCAACATTGATGTTCCACTGGTAATTTCCTGATTGCGTCCCATAATAGATCTTATAGCCGGCCAGGTCTGCTTCGCTATTGGCGTCCCAGGCGAGTGTGATCTGGGCACAATGACCTTCAGGATAAGGAAGGAACGAAATAATCCCAAAGAATAGGAATGACAGGATTAAGGGAAAAAAAGATATACCGAAGGATAGGGATCGCTTGGAGAAACTTTCTAATTTCCGTGTCATGACAACATTTCAGCCTTTATAAATTTCTTGATTCACAAGCCAGAGTACGAAAGGTGTGCCTGGAAACCCTTCTTAGGGAATTATTCCTAAGAAGTTAGCTCTCTTAAGATATCTCTTAAATCAAGTCAAAAAGATTTAACCTAATCTTTATGCAAATATTATGCTAGACACAGAAAATATATATCTAATCGAAATAACAGTAGATAATTTTAAAAAAAGTTATGACGGCAAGAAGAAATAACACTTTCCCCTACATGGATGACCTAAGTTTGCAGGAAAATACCTTCACCTTAATTAGAGTTCTTAAAGTTTTCAATATTAAAACCGTGCTTTTTGAGAAGATCAAAGAAATAGATAAGTTACGACGAATTTAGTTGCCATATTTATAGTACCTAACAAGTTTCGAGGATATGAGTCAGCTCTTTATATTTATGTGTATTCTGTCCTGATTGAGTGGCTACAGGGTCTGGAGAGTAATAAAAATGTCCGCTGATGAAGAATAAGGACCATGTCCTGCCGGTCATGGCTATAACGTATTTAATGGTATTTTCCAATTCCCTACAGGACCCGGCCGTGCATGAAGCATCATTCTTTACATAGGTAACGGCGTCAATACTTTGACTGTCTTTATTCATTTACCGGCTGATTTTTCACGGAACTCCTGAATTAGGGGAGGAATATGAGGGTTCACTCCGGTTGGGGGATCAAAACAAGTGAATAAGCTCTGAGTCTATATGCTTAAGAGATAAGGCTTGATTTCCTGGCTAATGTTTAATGGTCATTATATAATTTTAAATTTGACGATGAATTCTATAAATTAATTATTGGGTTACAATGGGGTAACAATTGTCCAGTGACTATCACTAACTGTCCCGGGCGAGCCCGTGGAACTAACGATGGTTCCATTCATTATCCAGACGTACAACATCCCCGAGAGATTATGACGCCAGACAATATCGACCTTGCCGTCCCCGTTGAAGTCCCCTAACCCTTTGATCTCCCAACTCCGATCAACCGTTCCCGGCGAACCCTGAGAAGCAATGGCAGTTCCGTCCATCAGCCAGACATATAGCTGGCCGCTGACCTCATTCCTCCAAAGAATATCGGCCTTGCCATCTCCGTTGAAATCACTTACACCCTTTATTTTCCAGCTCGGATCGCTGATAGTCCCTGGTGAACCCATGGAAGCAATAGTAGTCCCGTTCATCAACCAGACGTACAACTGCCCGGTAACCCTATGGCGCCAGAGAATATCGGCCTTGCCATCCCCGTTGAAGTCCCCTACCCCTTTGATCTCCCAACCCTGATCGACCGTTTCCGGCGAACCCTGGGCTATTGGGGTTTCACCGTTCATCAACCAGACATACAACTGCCCGGTAACCCTATGGCGCCAGAGAATATCGGCCTTACCGTCCCCGTTGAAGTCCCCTATCCCTTTGATCTCCCAATCCCGATCGACTGTTCCCGGTGAACCCTGGGCGGTAGAGGTTTCGCCATGAATCAATCTGAGGGATAGCTGCCCGGTCACTTGATGCCGCCAAAGGATATCTGTGGACCCGTCGCCTTTGAAATCCCCTGTGCCTATAAGTTCCCAATTAGTGTCATAGCCGGGAGCAATCACAGTCGATCTGGTCGGTGTGATCCCGTTCATATACCAGACAGCAATCTGTCCATTCTGGTCATTTCTCCACAGCAGGTCTGTCTTCCCATCATTATCGAAATCAACCTTATCCGTATGTTGGGCAACAAAAATAGTATCAGCTCCTTCAGTGGTTCCGGCACTGTTAGTGGCGACCAGCCGGTAATGATGGAGGGTATTGGCAGCTAAATCGGTTAAATTTGCCGTAGCGGCAACATTGGTGGTGCCGCTCCCGGCTGATTGAATGGCCGTTAAATTCCCATAGGAGCTGGTCGTTCCCCATTCAAAAATGTACGTCGTCGGCAAGCCGTTAGGATTAACCGTCCCGTTTAAAGTAACGGAACTCAAGGTCACTGATGACGCTGACCCGGTGGTGACAACCGGCGTTTTGGCATCAACCGAATAGGTTGCTACAACGCTGAGATTCGAATTCATGGTCACTTGGCAAGAAAGCGTTGTCCCGGAACACCCGCCTGACCATCCGCTGAATATGGAGTTAGCGTCAGGAGTCGCCGTTAAGGTAACTTGGGTACCGGCACCAAAACTGGTCCCTGATGGATTGACGGAGACACTACCCTTACCCGTCCCATTATTACTTACAGAAAGTGTATAGGTGGTGGAAGAATTCGACCTGAAAAAGGCCGTGATGGTGTGGTTAACGCTCACGGAAGAAAAAGTATAGGAGGTAATCGATCCTTGTGAAACCCCGTCCACCATCACATCAGCAATCTGGTAACCGGTATTGGGGGTGATAGTGAAGGTCTGTCCGGCCCCCGCCAGGATTGAAATCTGCCCCGAGGGGGAAATGGATCCGCCCGCTCCGGCGGAGGCGGTGATGACGTAGGCAGACAGGCCGGCTTCTGTTACCGTGAAGATATTCCCGGCGATAGTAAAGCCGGCCGTACGGATTGCACCAATATTGGGAGAGACTGTGTAACTTATCGTCCCACTAGCCATGCCGGAACCCGAGGTTACGGTTATCCAGGGGATGCTCGCCGAAGTCCCCCAATTACATCCCGCCTGGGTAGTTACCAGCACGCTCCCGGATCCCCCTAAGGAGGAAAAAGTGGCACTTGAAGGAGATATGGTATAAGTGCAGGAGGGAATGGTATAAACCACTTCATTGGAGTAGCCACTTTGCAATCCTTGAGTATTATAAGCAGTTGCCGCAATATAGTAGGTTACCCCAACGTTGAGGCCGTATAGGGTATAGTTGGTAACGTTGCCAATGTCTATGTTCCTTTGGTAGTTGCCGGGTGACGTCCCGTAATAGATTTCGTAACCGGCCAGGTCAGGTTCCGTGTTGGGGTCCCAGGTAAGTGTAACCTGATTACAATGGCCGTTTTGAAGGGGAAAAACAAAAAGACTTGAAAAAAGGAAGAAAGCTAAAAAGGTGAAAAAAAGATTTAAACCTTTGTAATTGGATCGACTCGATAGACAACTGGAAAACTGTTTCATGACAACATCCTCATGCTGGCAATAAAATTTTTTAAAAAACCCAGAGCACAAGGATGCTGTGCCTGGAAACCCTGCTGCCGTACCTCACATCATGTGAAACTTAGGCCAGCGGCTTTGCGTCCCACCCTTTCGAATGGTTTGCCCTTTTCAGACAGTGATTTGACAACTTAATATTGCAAGTATTGTACCACCCAATTCCATCTTAAAATATATTGAAATTATTAATAATTTTATTCCATTGAAATTCAATACCATGCAAAATTTGTTAATACTCAACGAATTTTGTATTTTAAATAAAAAGGGAGAATGAAGAATTAATCGATTTTTCTCTACTATTATGGGGCAACAATTGTCCAAGAGCTGTCACCGACCGCGCCAGGCGAGCCCATGGAAACAAGGTTTGTGCCGTTCATCAGCCAGATGTATAATTGGCCGGTAGCAGTATGACGCCAGAGGATATCCGCCTGACCATCCCCATTGAAATCACCCACTCCTTTAATCTGCCAATTCAAATCACTCACCGCCCCTGGAGAACCCACGGAAGTAATGGTAGTTCCGTTCATCAGCCAAATGAAGACCTGTCCGCTAATGGCATGCCGCCAGAGAATATCGTTCTTTCTATCCCCGTTGAAATCGCCTACGCCCTTGATCTCCCAGTTCAGGTCGCTGACTGCACCCGGGGAATCCTGGGAGGCAATGGTGGTCCCATCCATCAGCCAGATATAGACCTGCCCGGTAATATTATTTTGCCATAGTATATCCGCTTTGCCGTCCCTGTCGAAGTCCCCTACCCCTTTGATCTCCCAGTTCAGGTCGACCGTTCCCGGCGAACCCTGGGAAGCAATGGTAGCTCCATTCATTAGCCAGACGTACACTTGCCCAGTTAATACATGCCGCCATAGTATATCCGCCTTGCCATCCCCATTGAAGTCTCCCACGCCCTTTATCTGCCAGTTCGGGTCGCTAATGGTTGCCGGGGAACCGCTGGAAATAATGGTGCTATTATTCATCAACCATACGTAGAGCTGTCCGGTAGACACATTACGCCAAAGTATGTCCGTCTTCCCGTCATTGTTGAAATCCCCCGTGCCAACAATCTCCCAATCCAAGGGAACTCCTTGATAAATCACTATGGAATTGCTTAAAGTAACTCCATCCATATACCAGAGGGCGATATCCCCACGGACCTTATGTCTCCAGAAGATGTCCATCTTCCCGTCACTATTGAAATCAACCTTAGGAGTACTGTTAATAATATTGAAATTCAGAACAGAGCTCCATGGACCTAGCCCCCAGCTATTCTGGGTCTGAATCTGCCAATTTCCACTGCCTGGGGAGAGAATGGCGGAAGGAGTTATTGAACAGACTCCCGTCCCCGAAGCACATCCTGCTTGGGCGGCGGTGTAGGTTTGGTTAACTTTGGTTCCGGTCGAATCACGCACCAATAAATTATATTGATCTGCATTGGATACGGCATTCCAATAATACGTCGGCGAGGTCAAAGACATGATCCCTGAAGGGGAAATCAGTGTAGAAGCGGCAGGCGAACCTAAGGTCGTAAAAGTCATATCCGATCCGTAGCTGGTTCCTGCACCATTGGTGGCCACCACTCGGTAATGGTAGGTGGTACTGGTTATAAGCCCGGTTAAGCCCTTGCTCATTGCGGTGTTGGTGTAGCCGGTTACCGGGCTCTGATCTGC
Source organism: uncultured delta proteobacterium (assembly GCA_963790475.1). Taxonomy (GTDB): domain Bacteria; phylum Desulfobacterota; class RBG-13-43-22; order RBG-13-43-22; family RBG-13-43-22; genus RBG-13-43-22. The sequence goes on from CAWBOS010000010.1 coordinate 1,117,454, forward strand.
GGTTACCGTCAAACCGTAGGATGTGTCCAAACCGTATTGAAAAGTCACCGTGGTATTAAGGTTATTGGCATTCACCGTTCCATTCAAGGTAGCCGAATTAGTAGTCACGTTGGTCACTGACCCCGTGGTAACCATAGGAGGACCGGAAAGAGAATTATTGGCTTGGTTGACATTGATTCTTTTTTTAGAAACTGAAGTGCATTTTGAATCGGTAACCGTTAATCCAGTGGAAGAAAAGGCATTTAGGATCTGGGTCACCGTGGCTGAGGGGTTGCTCTGTTTCATCAAGGCCCAGGCCCCGGTAACATGGGGGGTCGCCATGGATGTACCGTCCCAGCTCTGGTAACCGCCTCCGGGAACGGATGAATTAATGGATGATCCCGGGGCCAAAAGGCTCATAAAGGGAGCGCTGTTGCTATAAGAGGCAACCTGGTCAACATCATCCGTTGCACCAACGCTGATGGCCGATGAGATGCAGGCTGGGGCTGAAATATAGCCGCAATACCCGTTGTTCCCGCTGGCAATGACCGTTGCGATTCCGGCCCCCCGCAAGGTATCAATAATTGGTTTTTCCGGTTCGCTGTCACAGTTGGAGCTATATGCACTCCCCCCGAGGCTCAAATTGGACGAGGCAATCGTAAAGGAACCTCGGAGATCGTAGACACGCTGCAGGCCATTCATAATGTCCGATGTCCAAGCCATGACGCAGGGAGAACTTCCGACGCCGCAATAAGAGTCCGAGTCAAATCGGCTAAAAACCTGTATGGCGATGATGCCGGCCCCAGGAGCCACTCCCGGACCGGGGCTTCCTGCGATGCCGCTCCTCCCGGCCGCGATCCCGGCTACGTGAGTTCCGTGACTGCATTCCCCTGCAGGACAACTCCCTCCATAGGGCATAGCCGACCCGGTTGCCCTAGAACTGGTCACTCCCCCCGGACACAGGGAAGAGGACCCGGAATAAGAGTCATTCGTTGAATAGCAGGCCTCAGAAACGACGCTGTTGGTTAGAAAAGGATGGGTTTTGTCGACACCGGTATCCAGTATGGCCACGGCAACTCCGCTCCCGGTAATCCCCGAAGCCTGCATTGTTGCGGCCCCAATGCGGGGGACACTTAGATTCAAGATCGGGGGAACGGGAATGTCCTCATGAATACTGTCGACATCCGATGAATCAAGGAGGGCGTTAAGGGTCTCCGCATCAACCGTCATGGATAGATGAGGCGTGTATTTAAATGCATGAGTGCCAACAGTGCTTCTTCCTTTTCGCGCCAGGTCTGTTAATACCCGGCCCTGGACCTCTGAAATCGCAGACCGTTGTAACGGACCTTCCTGTCCCACCAAAAGGGACTCGGGAGTGTAAGGAACAGCAACCCGAACAATGATCCTGACCCTGCCCTGGTTCCTGGCCTTTGAGGAAAGGCGGGGATATCCACCCCAACTGGTTATTTTTTTTTCAAATGGATGGGTGGGGGATTGGTCTCCGGAAAAATTAAAGACTTGTCCTGATCCATCGGCTTCAAGTATCTGCCCAAACTGGAAAAGGATACTTATGGCCAAGAAGATTCTAATCCCAAACAGAACAAACGTAGGCCGTTTAGGGAATCGTCCGGACATAATTATAATTCTTCCTCCTAAAACTGTCGATGATCGAACGGTTCTTATCAGTCGAAGAATCGTCCATCTGAGCTTTGTTCAGAGTTCTCAAAAAGGCGGTATAAGAGATTCCCAGGCGCGTAACATCTTCTAATTATGAATATTTTATTTTCATAACAAGTTTATTATCGAATTGCCCCTGTATGACTCCAAAAATTGGTGGTAATGGAACAAAAATTGTTCCTCTGGAATTGAATAAGGCCCTATTTTCCTAGCTCTTTGAAGACCTTCTTCAATATCCCATCGACCTCATATTTTTTTGATAACAGGAATTTCTTTTTAAACAGATAGTTATCCCTAATTTCCTTGTCGCAAATTTTTGATAAAACTTTAATTGCTACTTATAACGAATTAGAAATGGATGCTTGTTGATCTGTCTTTTGCATTTTTTGTACCGACAAATTTAATTCAGCATCCGAAGGGCGGATATAAAGGGGGTGAATCTCTTCCGGGGAATACTGTTGGTCCGCTTGAAATCGTGAGCAGGCCAGGATCCCAAGGACGAGAGGAGATATATAATGCAAGTGAGGCGTGGGGAATATGGCTCTGGAGCCAAGGGTCTCTTTAAAAAAATCCTTAAAAAGAATGGCCCCGTTGCCCACCAAAAGTACCGGTTCTTTTAACTCCTTGACTAAATTTTGAGGTTTAACGTGTCTTGGTTCCCCTATCATTTCCACCTTCCCCTCGGGAGTTGACTTGGAAGAAAGCACAAAAAACCTCTTTCTGACGGGCATCAATCAAGGGGCAGATCAGATAGGGGCAATAAGGGAAAGAGAAAGCCAGGGCCTCCAGGGTGGAAACTCCCATGACCGGCTTCCGAGTAGCCAGAGCCAGGCCTTTGATCGTGGCAATCCCGATGCGCAGGCCGGTAAAACTCCCCGGACCCGTGGTTACGACCCAAAGGTCTATATCGTCAAGACCCCAACCAGCCTGTTCCAGCAGAAAAAAAATAGTGGCCCACAACCGGTTGGCATGAGTTTTGGCCACCCGTATCTGGGCCTGAGCCCGCAATACCTCCCCTTCCAGGAGAGCCACTCCCCCGGTCTCAGTCGCGGTATCCAGGGCCAGTATTTTCAACTTCTATCTAATTTTATAAGTTTTAAATGGTTTAATGATTCCATGATCTTCTTATAATACGACATTTTTGTTCCGAGTTCGGAGTTCGGAGATTCTGTCCAAAGCTATTGAATATCAACTCAGAAATAGATACTCCGAACTAATCTCCTGAATCCTCAGTGAATGAGTCGGAGGATGTCATTATAAAATACGAAAACCATAAGCAGGATCAGAATAAACATCCCCACCTGCTGGGCGACTTCCCGTTTCTTCAGGCTGAGGGGTTTGCCTGAGATCCATTCAATAGCGAAAAAAAATAGATGCCCGCCGTCCAAAATGGGGATGGGCAGGAGATTGAGTATCCCCAGATTGATGCTCAGCAAAGCGGTAAAAAACAAGAGGTTGGTCCATCCCTCTCGAGCCTGCTGGTCGGCCAACTGAGCGATAAAAATTGGTCCGCCCAAGGTCTCTAAGGGTACCTTTCGTTGGATCAGTTTTACCAAACTGACCACGGTCAATTTGGTAATCTCAAAGGTTTGCACAACCCCGCTTTGAATGGCCTCCCCTAACCCCAAATTCTTGGTAAAAAACTTGCCGGAGGGTGTGACCCCGATTACCGTTTCCTGAACATCCTCCCCGAAAATGTTTTTGACCGTACTAGTGATCGGGGTAACCTCCGTTTTGTATTGCCGATCTCCTCGAACGAAGATCACCGGTATGGGTTTCCCGGGATTTTTTCGGACGATATCAGGCAGTTCTTTCCAGGTCGTTACCGGGATTCCGGCCATCCGGATTATTTTGTCTCCGGATCGAAGTCCGGCCTGATAGGCGGGATAGTTAGGCTTGACCTCCCCGATATCGCTGGTCAGGATAACCTGCCCCACGAACAAAAAACCCAGAAAAAAGACGGCGATGGCAAAAAAGAAATTAAATAAAGGGCCGCAAAAAACAATCAGCATGCGTTTCCAGACAGTCTTATGAGAAAAGGAGCGTTCTGTCTCTTCCTCGGGGACTTCATCATCCAGCCCTTCCCCCACCATTTTTACATATCCTCCCAAAGGAAAGGCGGAAATCCGGTAATCAGTTTCCCCCACCTTGAGACCAACCAACCGAGGTCCCAAACCAAATGAAAATCGCTCCACTTTGACACCGAAAAATTTTGCCGCCAGAAAATGCCCCATCTCGTGAAAAAAGATCAGCAATCCGAGGACAATGATAAAAGGCCCCAGCTTATATAATAACCCCGAAAACCAGGGCTGGTGTTCGGCTGTTGCCGCAAGAACGGCGATGAAACTTTGAATCTGTATCAGGATCATTTCCATATCATGGCTTCCTTCTTAAGGTTCTTTCTGACAATTAAAGGTTAATAGACTGAAGGCTGAAGGTGGAAGGCTGAAGACTGAAAGAAAACCAAAACCCGACTATAGGTACGAATAATAGATCTTGGCACTTCCCGTTTTGCTGATTTTTTCCTTCAACCTCCTGCCTTCAGTCTTCAGCCTTCAGCCTAAATCCTTGCTTTTTTGCAATCCAGGCCCCGGCTTGTCTTCTGGCCCACCTGTCTATCTGCAGGATTTCTTCCAACCCAGACGGGGTGCACCGTTGGTGTTTCCCCATGGTGTCTTCTATGACTGCAGGAATCCCCTGATAGGGCAAGACTCCGGATAAAAAAGAGTAAACAGCCGACTCATTGGCGGCATTTAAGACTACCGGCATACTTCCTCCCTGTCTCCCGGCTTCCAGGGCCATTCTCAGGCAAGGGAATCTTTCCAGGTCCGGCGGGAAAAAGGTTAAACCGTTCAGGCCGATCAGATCCAGGGATGTCTTGGTTCAACGGCAATCGATCAGGATAAGAAAGGGCATAGGCTATGGGTATCATCATATCCGGGTTTCCCATTTGGGCCAAATGGGAACCGTCCTGAAATTCCACCATAGAATGGATAATACTCTGCGGATGAATAATCACGGAAATCTGATCCAGGGATACCCCAAACAACCATTGGGCCTCCATCACCTCCAGCCCTTTGTTCATCAGGGTGGCTGAGTCAATGGAAATCTTGGGGCCCATTTTCCATCGGGGATGATTCAGGGCCTCCTTACCGGTAATCCGTTTCATGGCTTCCAGCGGATATTCCCAAAAAGGCCCTCCGGAGGCGGTGAGGATAATTCTCTTTAAACGACTTCGCTGCTGCCCCTGGAGTACCTGAAAAATAGCACTGTGCTCGCTGTCGACCGGTAAAATGGTCACCCCATGTTTTCGGGCCTCTTCTATTATCAAGGCACCGGCCATCACCAAAGGTTCTTTGTTAGCCAGGGCGAGGGTCTTTCCGGCCTTAATGCCCGCCAAAGTGGGCCGCAAACCTATGGCCCCGACCATAGCCGAAACGACCATATCCACTTCTTTCAAAGTGGCCACTTCTTCATGTCCTTCATTTCCCCAAAGGACCTTTAGGGGAAACCCGGGGAATCCATCGCTGGTCAGTTCGGCGGCCTCTTTCTTGGACGACACCGAAACGGATAGTGGTTTAAAATATAGGATCTGCTCTCTCAGCAGCGGCACATTTTTCCCGGCCGAAAGTCCTATTATGCGAAATTGATCCTCAAACTGCCGCACCAGGTTAAGGACCTGGACCCCGATCGAACCGGTACTGCCTAAAAGGGATAGATTTTTCAATGCTTCAATCGAGTCCTGGCCTATAGGATAAGAGTCAAAAAATATTCTGATCCGTCTAAAAAAATTTAATAAAAAAATATAATAGCGGTACCGGCAGCAACAGGCTGTCCATACGGTCCAGAAGACCTCCATGACCGGGAAAAATGGAACCCGAGTCTTTTACCCGGGCGGCCCGTTTTAACATCGATTCTAACAAATCGCCCACCTGACTGACAACACCAATCGTCAAGCTTAAGGAGACCATTTGAAGAAAAGAACGAGAAGAGAAAAGGGTCATTTGAAAAATCCAGGCCACCAAAATATTGGCCGCCAGCCCTCCCAGCGATCCTTCGAGGGTCTTTTGGGGACTGACCATGGGGGCCAGTTTATGCCTTCCCAAGGTTCGTCCCATATAATAGGCCCCGGTATCCCCGGCATAATTAACGGCCAGCAAGAAAAAAAGCCACTTAAGACCTCGGGGCTCCAATCGAACCAGGATGAAAAAGGGGATAAAGAGGGGTAAGTACCAGAGGCCCAGCAACTGTTTGCCCAGGGATTCAAAAAATCGATTCTGATTCGGAAAAACGGAGATCGATCGAATAAAGCTCATGATCGAGCCCAGGATTAAGGCCATGAACAGGCCCTCCACCCCTTTCCAATAAGCCCCCCAAACGGACAAGGTTCCTATCAGCCAGAAAGAACCATAAATCAAACCCAACAGGTTTTTGATAAATCAAATGCAATAATTCCCGGTTTCCAAAGGAAAAAACCGCCCAAACAAAGAAGATGAAAAGAACAGGCCCTCCCCAAAAGAGGATGGCAAAGAGCAGGGGTATAATCAAAGCCGCGGTGATGATCCGCTGGCTGTGAGTGGTGGAAGACTTTAAACTCAAAAACAACTCCTCAGGAATCTTGTTGGCGGGGCAAGGACCTTTTTCCCTGAACCTGTTCGCCGGTCAGGCCGAATCGTCTTTCCCTTTTGTTGAATTCTTGAATGGCGTTCAGAAGGTGTCTTTTTCGGAAATCAGGCCAAAGGGTCGGTGTGACATAAAATTCGGTGTAGGCCATTTGATAAATCAGGAAATCACTGAGCCGGAATTCCCCGCTGGTTCTTATTAATAAATCAGGATCGGGAAGACCACGGGTGTCAAGGAAACTTTCAAAGGTCTTTTCAGAAATATCGTCCAGAGAAAGTACTCCTTCCTTAACGGATTCGGCAATTTTTCGAACAGCCCTAACGATTTCCTCCCGGCCGCTGTAACTCAAGGCCACATTCAGGATCATGGCGGAATTCTCTTTGGTTTGGTCAATGGCTGAAAGCAGTTGAGTCTGAAGCTTTTCCGGTAGGCGCTCCAGGTTTCCGATAATACGTAAGGCAATCCCGTTATCGATAAATTCCTTGATTTCGGACTTCAGGTAACGGGAGAGCAGTTGCATCAGAGCCTTAACCTCCCATTTGGGACGATTCCAATTTTCTCTGGAAAAGGCATAGAGGGACAAAACCGAAACACCAGCCTCCCGGCAGGTCCTAACCACCTCCCGAACCGACTCCACCCCTTGCCGGTGTCCGGCGACCCGCGGCATAGATCGCTGCTGGGCCCAACGGCCGTTTCCATCCATAATAATGGCGATATGCCTGGGCACTTTTTCCGGATTACTTGATTTCATGTTATATTGAAACGGAGATAGGGAACGTTTTTCAAAACTTTCAGTGTATTTCACCTAAGTTAAAGGTTGGGTATTATCGAAGCCGTTAAAAGGATAAAATCTCTTTTTCTTTCTCCTCGCTGATTCGATCCACTTTTTCGATATAGTCGTTAGTGATCTTCTGGACCTCTTCCTGCCCTTTAAAAAAGGCATCTTCGGAAATAGTCTTGTCTTTTTTAAGCTCTTTAAAAGATTCGTTGGATTCCCGGCGGATATTCCTTAAGGCCACCCTGGATTCTTCAGCCATTTTCTTGATGACCTTAACCAAATCCCGGCGTCTTTCCTCGGTCAAAGCGGGTATATTGATGCGAATCATTTTCCCGTCATTGATCGGGGTAAGTCCAAGTTCAGATTTAAGGACGGCCTTCTCGATATCTCCGATGGCCTTGATATCCCAGGGTTGAATGGTAATCAGCCGGCTTTCCGGAACGGCTATGGAGGCCACTTGATTTAAGGGAACCTGACTGCCGTAATATTGGACCCGAAGCCCATCCAGCAGGGAAACCGATGCCCGCCCGGTACGAATACGGGCTTGGTCTTTTTTCAGGGCCTCTATGGCCTTTTCCATTCTTTCCTTGGTCTCTTTGTATACTTGCTCCACCATGGCTTACCCCTTTATGGCGAACTTTTCAAAGGTCTCTTATCAAGGTCCCGATGCGGGACCCAAGGATGATCTTTTTCAAATTCCCTTTAATCAGGCCGTTAAAAACGATAATGGGGATGTCGTTTTCCCTGGCCAAAGAAACGGCTGTGGCATCCATGACCTGAAGATGACTCTGCAAAAAGAGGGAATAGCTTATTTCTTTAAAAATTTTGGCCTCTGGATTCAATTTGGGATTCTCATCATAGACCCCATCCACCTGGGTGGCTTTTAAAATCACTTCCGCCCCCAGTTCCGAGGCCCGCAAGGCCGCGGCCGTATCGGTGGTAAAAAAAGGATTTCCGGTTCCGGCCGCCAGCAGCAGGACCGTCCCCTTTTCCATCAGGGTCTTGGCTGCCTGAGGGACATAGGCTTCGGTCAGGGCTTGAACGGGCAAGGCCGATAAGACCTGGGCCGGGACTTTTTGGTTTTTCAAGGCCTCTTTAATGGCCACGGCATTAAAAAGAGTGGCCAGCATCCCCAGATAATCGGCCTGAATCCGGTCCATGCCTCGGGCACTGGCCGCAACCCCGCGGAAAATATTTCCACCCCCAATCACTATCCCGAGTTTGGTCCCCAGGGTAACGATTTCCTTAATCTCCCGGGCGGTCTTTTGAACGACATCGACGTCAATACCAAACCCTTTGTCGCCTGCCAGGGCCTCCCCGCTGAGTTTTAAGAGGATTTTTTTGTATTTTATTTTGATTGCCGACATGATTTATTCTTGATAGCCAATATACGGTTAAAGGATCGCCCGGATAAGCCGGAATTGAGGAACGTCCCGACTTTGCCGGGACTTAAGGGGAAAAGCAATTGCCTTAGGCCTCAGCAGAGCGTTCCTCAAGCGAAGCGCTCCTCGAACTTTTTTTTATTCTTCCCCCAACTGGAAGCGGGAAAATCGCCGGATGGTGATGCTCTCACCGATCTGACCGATCTTTTCATTCAGCAAATCGGTTATGGTGATATCCGGATTTTTGACATAAGGTTGTTCCATCAAGCAGGACTCTTTAAAAAATTTTTCGAGTTTACCCTCCACAATTTTCTCTAAAACCTTTTCCGGTTTTCCGGATTCTTTGGCTTGAGCCAGATAGATCTCTCTCTCTTTTTCCAAAAGATCGGCCGGCATCTCTTCCCGACGCACACAAACCGGATTGGCCGCAGCGATATGCATGGACAGGTTATGGACCAGTTCCCCAAATTGTTCGGTTCGACCTACAAAATCAGTTTCACAGTTAACCTCCACCATGACCCCGATTTTTCCTCCGCCATGAATATATGATCCGATTTGTCCTTGGGAAGTAGCCCGGCCGGCCCTTTTCTGGGCGGTGGCCAACCCTTTTTTCCGTAAATATTCTACGGCCTTTTCCATATCCCCCTCGGTCGCTTTTAAGGCCTCTTTACAATCCATCATTCCGGCCAGGGTCTTATCCCGGAGGGTCTTGACTAATTCTGATGTTATATTCAACTTTCCGTACCTCCCTCAGTTGCTGTTTCTTCTAACTTACGAATTATGATCACTTCCGGTCCTCCCGGACTTGGGGGACTTTCGACTGATTTCTCTTCCAAAAAATCTTTTCCGGTCGTGGTTTCTTCGATCCGGCCTTCTTTGTCGACCTCGGTTTGCAGCATCTCTTCCCGTTTGGCCTTACCTTCCAGACAAGCATCGGCTATTTTGGAGGTAATCAAGCGGATGGCCCGAATGGCATCATCATTACCGGGAATGATGAAATCAATCTCATCCGGATCGCAGTTGGTATCCACGACCGATACCAGGGGGATCCCTAATTTCCTGGCCTCCAGGATGGCAATCCCTTCTTTCCGCGGATCAATGACAAAAACGGCCTTGGGCAGGGCCTCCATCTCCTTTATTCCTCCCAGGTTACGCAGAAGTTTGACGTACTCCCGATCCATATTGATGATCTCTTTCTTGGGAAACCTCTGGATAGTGCCGTCGGCCTTGATCCTTTCCAAATATTTCAATCGTTCGATTCCCAGACGGATGGTCACAAAGTTGGTCATGGTTCCACCCAGCCAGCGATGATTGACATAAAACATCCCGCAGCGTTCGGTTTCCTCCTTGATGGCTTCCTGGGCCTGCTTCTTGGTCCCGACAAAAAGGACCGATCCTCCCTGGGCCACGGTATCCACTACAAAATCATAAGCGGTCTTAAATAAACTGACGGTTTTTTGCAGGTCGATGATGTAGATCCCATTTCTGGCCCCATAAATATAGGGCTTCATTTTTGGGTTCCAACGTTTGGTCTGATGGCCGAAATGAACCCCGGCCTCCAACAATTGTTTCATAGAAACATACGACATTTTTATCCTCCTTTTGGGTTGTTCCGCCGCTTTTTCAATAAGTTGTCCGCATTTGTTCAAGATGCACCCAAAGGACTGAAAAAGCGTGAGAATTTAATAAATTTTATAATTATATAGAAAATGAACTGCTTAGGCAAGAAAAATAATTATGTAGCGGTAATTCTTTCCAAATTCAGCAATTTCTCTTTTACCGACAGCCCACCGCCAAATCCTACCAGGTCGCCTCGGGAACCGATAACCCGGTGGCAGGGAACCACAATCGGGACCGGGTTGTTGTGATTGGCCTGGCCAACAGCCCGATAAGCTCTGGGGCTATTGGCAGCCCGGGCTATTTCCCCGTAACTGCGGGTTTCACCATAAGGGATAGTCTTCAGGGCCTCCCAGACCCGGATCTGAAAAGGGGTCCCTTGAAGATCCAGAGAGACCTCGAAAATAACCTTATGACCGCTCAGATAAAGATCCATTTGGCGGAAAAGTTCCTGAAAAGGATCAGGGTTCTGGGTAAAAAAATGAGGTTGGAAACGAGCGAGGACCTTTTCAAAAAAGGATTCGACCGGATGGGCCGGTAAGGAAAGAAGGCACAGGCCTTTCTCGGAAGCAGCCGCATAAACCCGGCCCAGCAGGGGGAATTCCCTGCTGTCGTAAAAAATGGTTTTTCTATTCATTTTGAGCCTCTAAAGGATTGGAATGGTGTCCTGTAATTCAAAGGTGTTATCAGCTTCCACGGTTAGGTCTATCGCCTCAAACCTCACGCTTCTCGCCTCATCCCTCTCTCCTTCCACCTGGCCCCTTGAAAGCTTCCCCTTTCTTTAAATCGATCCCGTATCATCTTTAAGGTTGCTTGTTTTTTCAAGGTCCACGGCGGGGCCATCAATTTTTCGGGATTGGGGTCACCCGTTAAACGCTGAATAATCCAATGGGGAGGGCAAATTTCCAAAAACCGGCAGACCCAGTCCACATATTCTTCCTGGAGAAGAGGACGATACTTTCTTTGGTTGTACCAGGATTCCAGAACAGTCCCGCGGTTGATATAAAGAGAGTGAATTTTCAATCCCTGAATATCCAATTCAGCCAAACGGGCGGCCGTGAAAAGGCACTCCTTCAATTCCTCCCCCGGCAAACCGAGGATGACATGAACGCAAATATTGATATTGCGTTTTCGGGTCTCTTCTACGGTCCGAATAAAATCTTCTATCGTATGTCCCCGGTTGATCAATTCCAAAGTTCGAGGATGGAAGGACTGGAGCCCGTATTCAATCCAAACCAGGTGGGATTTCTGGAACCCGTCCAATAAATCTAATATCTCGGTATTGATGCAATCCGGTCTGGTGCCTACCGATAACCCGACCACATCCTCAATGGCTAAGGCTTCCCGATATAGAGAATTTAATGTTTCTACCGGGGCATAGGTATTGGAAAAAGACTGGAAATAAGCAATAAATTTTTCGGCCTTGTAGCGTTTCTTCAAGAGGCTTTTTCCCTGAAGGATCTGTTGGGTGATGGATGGGGTCTGCTCATAAGCCCCGGTCCCAGAACCGCCTTCATCACAATAAATACATCCCCCTCTCCCCTTGGTCCCATCGCGGTTGGGACAGGTCAAACCGGCATCCAGGGATATCTTTTGAACCCGGCAGCCGAAAAGTCCGGTCAAATAGGCTCCGTATTGATTGTAGAGTTGCGGTTCCGGTCATGACGGAAAAAATAATACCATAAGACCCTCAGTTTGTGTTATTATTTTTCACATCCTAAAAAAGAAAGATAAAAGAATGGACTCTGAAAATATCCCCTCCCCTTTATTTGTTCCCTCTTCTGAAATTGAGAACAGGCTCAGCCGTTTTCAAGAGCTGATGACTCATGAAGGGCTGGATGGGGTCTTGCTTTGCCAGAACGTCGATCTGCTCTATTTTTCAGGAACCATGCAACCGGGCTATCTTTATATTCCAGTCCAGGAGGAACCGGTTTTCATGGCCAAGAAAAATTTAGAACGGGCCATGGAAGAATCCTCTCTGACGAATATCGTGGCCTTATCCTCTTCCAAGGAGATCCCTTCTTTATTGACCGAAAAGGATATTTCACCTCCCCAAAGCCTGGGTCTGGAAATGGATGTGCTTCCGGCAGCGAATTATATTCAACTCAAGACCATATTCAAAAAGGTCCGCATCCTGGATGCTTCTATTTTGGTTCGCAAGTGCCGTATGTTTAAATCGCCCTGGGAAATCGAAAACATGACCCGGGCGGCCCGGATGCTGCACCGGATGGTCCTTGAGGTCCCTCGTATCCTCAGGCCGGGGATGACGGAAATAGAACTGGCCGGGCACCTGGAAGCTTTTTTACGCCGGGAAGGTCATCAGGGTTACATTCGCAGCCGGGGTTTTAATCAGGAGATGTTCTATGGCCATATCCTGTCCGGGCCTGAAGGAGGCAAACCTTCGTATATTGATTCCCCTTCCGGAGGAGGCGGGGTCGGGCCGGCCTTCAGCCAGGGGGCGGGGATAAAGCCCATCAGACCCCATGAAGCAATCAGTATTGATTTTGTAGGCTGTTATAACGGCTATCTGGCTGATCAGACCCGCATGTTTTCTTTGGGCGAACCGCCGGCCGCGGTCAAAGAAGCCTACCTGGCCGTGCAAGAGATTCAAGAATCTCTAAAAACAAAGACTCAACCCGGAATTCCCTGCGATCAAGTCTATTTCTGGGCTTTGGAAGAGGCCGATCGATTGGGGTATTTGACCCGTTTCATGGGAATGGGGCCGTCCCTGGTCCGTTATATCGGCCACGGTCTTGGATTGGAACTGGACGAATTACCGGTTATCGGTCAGAAGTTTGATTGGCCCCTGGAGGCTGGAATGGTATTTGCTCTGGAGCCCAAGATGGTCCTTCCCGAATTTGGTCTGGTGGGGCTTGAGAACACCTATCAGATGACCGAGACCGGGATCGAACCCCTCACCACCTCCCCCGAGAATTTTCAAATCTTATGATCGGTTGAAATCCCGTCATTTCAATAGTACTGAATAAATGGAGCATACCCCATGTCCAGAAAGATTGTAATTATCGGTGCGGTCGCCTTGGGTCCCAAGGCCGCCTGTCGGGTCCGTCGGGTGGATCCCACGGCCCAGGTGACCTTAATCGATCAAAACCGGGATATTTCTTACGGCGGATGCGGAATCCCCTTTTTTGTTTCCGGCGATATCAACGATATTCAAGCCCTGATGTCCACTTCGTTTCATATGGTCCGCGATGAAAACTTTTTTCAAAGAAGCCAAAGGGGTCCAGGTTCGCAGTCAAACCAGGGCCTTGGCTATCAATCGCCGGCTTCATCAGCTCCGGATTCAGGACCTCATCACCGAAAAACAAGAAGATTTGCCATATGATGCCCTGGTCCTGGCCACCGGTTCTTCTCCGATCAGGCCGGAAATTCCAGGAATAAATCTCAAAGGGGTTACCACTCTCTCCAATCCCGCCGAAGCCTTGATGATTAAAAATGCCCTCAGTCAGGGTAAGGTAAATCATTGTGTCATTATTGGTGCCGGCCCGATAGGGTTGGAGATGGCCCAGGCCGTGTCCGAGCTTTGGGGTGTGAAAACCTCTGTCCTTGAAATTCAGGATCAAATCCTGCCGGGACTCCTGGATCAGGATTTGTCCCGAATGGTTTTGACCGAATTAAAAAGTCATGAAGTGAATCTTTTTCTTAAGGAAAGAGGCGTCCGAATCCTTGGAGATGACCAAGGTAAGGTCAAAAAGGTTATAACCAACAGACAGGAATTTCTGGCCGACCTGGTTATCCTGGCTGCCGGGGTTCGGCCCAATACGGCCTTAGCCGAACAGGCCGGACTAGTAATCGGCAAAACCGGAGGCATAGCCGTTAATGAATTTCTTCAGACCTCAGACCCTGACATTTATGCCGGTGGCGATTGTATTGAGGTTCTCCATTTGCTCACCCGACAACCGGTTTGGCATCCTTCCGGCTCTCTGGCCAATCGGCAGGGCCGGGTCATCGGAACAAACGCCGCCGGAGGCCGGGAAACCTTTCCCGGTGTCCTTGGGAGTTTTGCCGTTAAGCTTTTTGATCTTTCTGCCGGCCGTAGCGGATTGACCCAGGCCGCCGCCTTGCAAACAGGATTTGATGCCCAAGAGGCCCTGGTCATCCAGGCCGACCGGGCTCACTTTTATCCGGGCCAGGAGCTTATGGCCTTGAAACTGGTAGCCGATCGAAAGACAAGGCGAGTCCTGGGTCTTTCAGGAGTGGCCAGAAATGGGGATGCCTTGATGGCCCGCCTTAATGCTATTGCCGGGGCGCTTCCCTATCGACCGACCATCGAAGATGTGGCCAATCTGGAAATCCCCTATTCCCCGCCTTTCTCAGGGGCCATGGATATTTTGAATGCCGTGGCCAATACCCTGAAAAACACCCTGGAAGGGAAAAATAGACCTTTACCGGTGGAACAATTTCAGGAAATCTTTGAAGGCAGGAAAGAAAACAATGTCCTGTTTTTGGACGTTAGGGGACCGCGCAACGCCCAGCCTTATGTCCAGAAGTTTTCCCCCGATTGGATCAATATTCCCGGGGAAACACTGGCCGGGCGTCTGGATGAGTTGTCCAGAGATAAAAAACTTCTGCTGATCTGCAACTCGGGAGTGCGTTCTTACGAAGCCCAGATTTTATTAGATGCGGAGGGCATCAGCAATACCCTGAATTTGGAAGGCGGGGTGGCGGCCGTCAAGTGGGCTGGACTGAATCCACTGGAAGAAGAGGAAACTGAATAAAAAGAATCTAAAAATTAATCTTTTTTCTGTATGAACTCGCAAAAAGTCACCGAAACCCACATTAGTCATTCCGGCGAAAGCCGGAATCCAGTGATTTTAAGTAGTTTTAATCTCCTGGACCCCGGCTTTCGCCGGGGTGACGATTTTTTCCGAGTCCATCTTTGTTTATTTCAAAAGCCCCTCGCCTGACTTTTTCTTCTTCTTTATAATTTATAGTCACTCTTCACCCTGGAGTATCTTCAGCTCCTCCTCCCCGACCACTTCCAGGAGAACTTCCCCTAACACTTTGGCCGTTTCCCCAACAAACCGTGTACATTCATCCCGCCTTCCATCCACCCGTCGGGCCTTGACATCCTCCGGATCATACCAGTTGCATCGGGAAATGGTTCGGCAACTGGTGTCTCCATATTTTTCTACCGCCATTTTTTTTAACCGGTCATAAAGGGTTTTAATGGTCGGGGTCAGACGAGCATCTTCCATTTCATCCTTATTAGCGCCGGCAAAGAGACAGCCGATCACCTGGGTGGCGCCGGCGATCGCCCCGCAAAAATCTCCCCGGTAGCATCCTCCGGTCAGACCGGCCATAGCCCGCATGGCCACATCCCTTTCCTCTTCACCGATCATATCCAGGCCCACGGCCAGGAGGGCCTGGGCTCAATACATCTCATTGGCAAACAAATCCATAGCTTTTTCCTGCATGCTCTCGGGTGTCACCATAAACCATCTCTCCTTAAACAACTTATTTGCCTGCAATCGGCAGGCAATGGGTATTTTGCCTCTCGCCTCACACCTTTGGCCTGACCAAAACTATTTCCCGTTCCTTCGCAGGCTGGATTCTTGAAATCCCTAACACTCACTTTACCATTGCTATATATATTGGTCCCCAAGCTCCGCCAGAAAGGACTCGATCCCATCCTTTCCCGGATGCTCAGTTCGTACTTCTTCAATCAGCTTTTCGATCTTTCTTTTTAGGACCAGGTCTTCCATATCCTTTACCGAACGGTAGGCCCCACCCCGGCGACCGAAACGATAGATCAAACGTTCTTCTTCAGAAAGGTTAAGATAGGCATCCAGGCCGGCCAGCATCCGGCCTTTGTCCTGCGGAAGGGTGCCGGTTATATTTTCCAGGAGATTCATCATATGATCGGAGGTGATAGTACTGGTTATCCCTTCCAGGTGGTCAATCATCAGTCTGATCTCTTCGACCATTTCATCATCGGTCAACGGCTGGAACAAACCTTCGGTCACTAATGCAGAAAGCGGGATTCTTTCGGGGATACGCAGAGACCGGAGGCGGATGTAATCCGGATTCATGGCATTCAATACCCTGGCCGTCTCCAGGGCATTTTCTTGGGAAAGGCTTTTTCCACCCAGACCTGGCATCCAATATTCGGAAACAGACATCCCTGCTTCTTTGGCCTTCTTTCCGGCATCAATTTGCTCTGCAGACGTAACCCCTTTTTTCATTAAAGTCAATACGGCATCCGAGCCGCTTTCCAGGCCGATATGAATGCGGTCTAATCCGGCTCTTCGAATGGCCGTAAGTTCTTCCAGGTTTTTCCGGCTCACTGTCTTGGCCCGGGCATAGGAGGTGATCCGGGTGATCCGGGGAATCACCTGACGCAGAAAATTCAGAATCTCCACCAGCTCTTCGGCCGGGAGGATCAGATTATTTCCATCCTGCAGAAAAACGGTATATTCCTGGTAGAACATCCAGGCGGCTACATTTTTATAGGCCTGAGAATAATCCGGGGAATGAAACACCGAGGTGATTACCCGGTCATCGATCCGCCCGCTGCTGCCCAACTGCGAGGAGAGTTCTTCCAGTTCGGCAATAATCCCGGCGATGATTCTAATGTCTTCTTTGATCTCTTGGATGTTCCTCCTGGAGAATCGGGTCCCCTTGTAAACCCCGCAGAACAGACATTTATTCCAGGAACAGTTCCGGGTCAGCCTGATCAACAGACTCCTGGCTTCACTCGGAGGACGAATAGGCCCTTGTTCAAAATCCAACTTTTCCATGACCTTGCTCCAACAATCTTTTTACAAGCTTTATATTAAACATCCCGAGACCCTTTGACAATCCCCAAGTATAGAGAATACTTTTCCACAATCAGAGAATCAATTTAACTTCTCCCTGCCTGTCTCGTTCTAAATACTTGAATATTTCTTCAATAGCCAAAAATGGAAGGAAAGAAAGAAAGAGAATATTTTCATTTTAGGCGAGAGGCCCGCAACTATAAGAACAATTCCCCCGAGGTGATTTCGGTGGATTTGTGGCCGATAGGGTTTTTGGTCTGACAAAGTCGCCTGTTACTAAACTCGATTTTATCGGAGAGGGGTCATCAGGAAGCCGTTATGACCACGGTCCCTTGAAGAATAGTGCCGGCAACCGTCGCGGTAATCGTATCATCGGTTGCAGTCGAAGGGGCC
Organism: uncultured delta proteobacterium; assembly: GCA_963790475.1. GTDB lineage: Bacteria > Desulfobacterota > RBG-13-43-22 > RBG-13-43-22 > RBG-13-43-22 > RBG-13-43-22. The sequence goes on from CAWBOS010000010.1 coordinate 1,134,679, forward strand.
TTATAATCAGCGATGAATACGCCCCCCGTGGTATTGCCAATTAAAGTGACATTCGATCCGTTAAAGGTTCCCGCTCGGGAAGAAGTCAGGATAATGGAGGCATCGGTCCTTTTTCCCGAAGCATCAGTGACGATCACAGTGATGGTCGTGGTCGCCCCGACGGCAATAGAGTTGCTTCCCGCACTGATAGTGACATTGGCCGCAGCGCCCCCGGAACTCCCGGATCCGGATGTCGTGCCGCTGGTTACGCTGTTTTGCTTATTGATATCCGAGTTGTCGCACCCCAAAAAGATAAAAAGGGCGGCACTCAGTAATAACAACAAGAAAACGGGAGAAATCGATTTATGAGACATAGGCTTTATTCCCAATTATTGACATCTTTATCCTCCCCTTCTCCACCAGGTTTGTTATCGCGGCCATAGGAAAAGAGATCATATTCTCCATGAGTACCAGGAAATTGATAGTTGTAGGGATTCCCCCAGGGGTCAATAGGGACATTTTTCTTTAAATAGGGACCATCCCACTTTTCCTGCCCCGGATTGACCATCAAGGCGTTCAACCCCTCCTGAGAGGAAGGATATGAGCCAATATCCAATCGATATTGATCCAGGGCCTGACCCAATAACTCGATCTGGGCCTTGGCCGCAGCTTGCTTCCCTTTGCCCAATTTCGGGAATAGCCTGGGGGCCACCAGGGCAGCCAGCAGGCCGATTATGACCATGACTACCATAAGTTCGATCAGGGTGAAGCCGCGATGATCCGCTCCGGAACGCCTTTGGAAACTCTTCATATTCCCTTTCCCGTTTATCCATGTTACTTGTGCTTTTATGATTAATTAAAAACCATTACGGATGGTTAGTCAATAAAAAAATCAAAACACCTCCAGGAACACGATTTTATCTCCTCCGGTTATTGGAGAATAGCCCGGGTTTGCTTCCAAACCTCGCCCACTGGTTTGGATACGGTCAACCGCCAATCGGAAAAAGAAGGGGCCGGTTGGTTTAAAAATTATTTCTTATCTGTCAAAACTGGCAACTTTTTATGTTGTCTATTTTTGAATTTTAGTGTAAGAAATTAGAGTTGTATAATCAATCCACTTAAGGAGGAAAGATTTTTTGGGAAAAAGGGCGACCCGATTCATTTTGGTGAGGTTTCTCCAAGTCATAGTTTTTTGGCTATTCTTGGGTTCACCTTTACTGGCTCAACCCCCCCTTCCCAAAGATTTAGCCCAAGTTCAATCTCCCTCGGCTCAACCCTCCCTTCCGGCTGCAGAATCCAAGGAAATTCCATTACCTATTCCTACTTCGGGACAGCCTTCAGATTCGCCCAATGCATTTCCTGAAAACGGCAAGCCTGCCCCTCAAGCATTTCCTATGAATATGCCCCCGAATCAACTCCAGCCGGGTCAACCCTCCATTCCTTCACCGGCACCCAGAACAATGCCGTCGCCGTCCTCGATTCCCGGACAGCCATCAGGGCCATCGGCCATAAAAGCGCCTGAAACCGGAAGACCGGAACCGCTCAATCAACCAAAACCTTCCCTAAAAGAGGGGAAGTCAGTTTTAATTTTGATGATGCCGATGTCTATTCCGTCATCCAGACTATTTTTGGAGGGGTCCTAAAATTCAATTATATTATCGACCCTAAAGTCAAAGGACGGGTTAATTTCAGATCCGTGTCCCCGGTATCCAGGGAAGATGTCCTGCCTTTAATGGAGGTCATTTTACGATTAAACGGGATTGGCATTGTTGAAGAGGGCGGCCTTTATCGCATCATCCCCATCGGGGACATGCCCAGAGAACCGGCCCCGGTCAAAATCGGACGGGACCCAAACAAGGTAACTTTGCAAGGTCTGGGATTACTTCAAGTCGTTCCTATCAAATTTGTTACCTCTACGGAAATGGTCAAGGTTCTGACCCCTTTTCTGTCCACGAATGCGGTGATGGTGGATGTGCCTAAAATAAATTATCTCATTCTGGTGGATACGGATGCCAATGTAAAAAGACTCCTGCAATTAGTAGAGATATTCGATAGCGAACAGCTCAAACAAATAAAGCCTCAAGTCTTTGTCTATCCGGTTCAAAACGGGAAGGCCAAGGACCTGGCCAGCCTATTGCAGGAAATATACCTGGGAGCAAAGGCCCCTGCAAAAACATCTACAACCACCACCGCTGCGGGCAAACCGGGAGCCACCGGCCAACCTGCCACTCCAGCCCCTTCTGTTCTCTCCCCACAAATGTCAACCACCACTGTAGGGGGGTCTTCCGGAGAGGCCCTGGTGGCTGAAATAACCAAAATTTTTCCTGACGAGACTACCAATTCACTGGTCATCCTGGCCACTCCCGAGGACTATTCCCTTATCCTGGAGACCTTGAAAAAGCTTGACCAGGTCCCCAGACAGGTAATGATTGAAGTACTCATTGCCGAGATCACCTTAACCAACGAGCTAAAGTTCGGCTTAGAGTGGTCCCTGCAAGGAATGTTGGGTCAAGGATTTACTAGTGTCACAGGAAGTTTTATCCCGACTACGACCACCAGTTCGTCCACAAGTTCAGGTACTACAACAACAGTACCGGCACCGGGATTTTCTTTTTTGGGAATTGATAAAACCGGACTGATCCGGGGATTCTTGCAGACTTTGGCTACCCAGGGAAAGACCAATGTCCTGGCCTCCCCCCATATCCTGGCCGCCGATAACCGCAAGGCCAAGATCCAGATCGGCAGTCAGGTCCCCATTGTCACGGACGTACTAAGCACCACGGTAACCACCCAATCCGTGCAATATAAAGATACCGGGGTGATCCTGGAAATAACGCCGTCCATCAATGACAGCGGTCTGGTATCGATGGAGATCAAGCAGGAGGTTTCCAGTTTTATTTTCCAGCAAATCGGCACCAACAACTTCCCGGTATTTACCAAAAGAGAGGCCTCCACCTATCTGGTGGCCCAGGATGGACAGACTATTGTCATCGGCGGACTGATACAAGAAAATAAAGGAAAAACCCGATCAGGACTCCCCTTTCTCAGTAAAATTCCCATCCTCGGATATCTTTTCGGCTATACGGATGACACTTTTGACAGAACAGAAATCATCTTATTGCTCACACCCAGGGTCGTCAAAAATCAAAAGGAAGCGGAAAACCTGACAAATTATTATATCTATCGGCTGGATAAGAGTATTAACAAGCAAATTAGAAAGGAAAATTTAATCCCTCAACAAGGGAAAAAAGACGCGCAATGACGGATAATGGGTATCGGGTTACAAGGCATGGAGATCCGTTGCAATAACAAAGAAATAATCAATTCTTGAATCTTTCCTTTAAGAACCAGGGGGAATGGGTTGCCCAGGTTGAACCCCTGGGGAGGGAAATCCTGGCATTCGACCGGTAGGAATAGGCCTGATAGGCCTTTGCCCCGGATTCGGAGTGGGCATCCTTGAAGGCTGAGGAAATGCTGGCTGCGGAACCGCAGACTGCGGAAGTGCAGGCTGAGGCATTGAGGGACTTGGAGCGGGCATACCCGCCGGCGGAACCGGCGTTCTGGGCCCCGGCCCCGAGATCGTTTCCCTGGCCTTGGATGAACCTGGTTCTTGCAGAAGAACTTGTATGGCTTCTTCTCCCCGGGTCATGATCACCTTGTCGGTCATAACTTCTTTCAACATGAAACCACTTAAGGACTCACCAATCTTCAAAGCGGTTTGTCTTTGTCCCCTTCCGGGAGTCGTCACCGGGGCCTTTTTGTCTTCCAAATAGGCCATCCTTAAATCAGGGGTGATCAAGGTTCCAAAGAGGATGAATTCCGGTTTGGGAAGGACGGATTCCGGTTTTTTTTCAGGCAGGATGATCCGATCCGGATGAAATAGATTTTGATCGGCAATGACCCTGTATTCCTGAGGCGAGAGCGTTTGGGTTTTCAAGGATTCAAAGGGGTTCTTATCGGCCTGTTTCTTGGGGATGGGGGGGACTACAAAGGTGACATCCGTATCCAGTCTGGGAAAAAGGAACCCATAAAGAAATATAAGGGATACGGTGATCAGGATACAGTTCAACAGATTGATGTTTTTTAGAAGCCGCATCAGCCCCACTTTACTTGCCCCCGTAAAGGGCGGTGACATCCAACTTCACCATGAGTTCTCTCGGTTCTTTAAAATTTCTGACCCGGCAGTCCAGTTCTTTAATCACCAGGGAAGGGATCCGGGTCTCCACAAAAAAAATAATGTCTCGTAAAGCCCCTGTGTCCGGGGCTGTAAAATCAAAACTCACGCTGACAAATTTGAACCGACTTTTATCTTCCGGTTTCTCTTTTTTGGCTTTAGGCCCTTTCTCCGGTTTTTGGCTTTTCAAGGCCTCTTTGGACGGCCCAACCGGCCCGGTAGCCATCTCTTCTTCCTTCCCCATCCGTTCACTGGAGATCACTCCACCCCGGCTGGTAATAATACCTTTGACCATTTCTTGAAGACTGGCCGCGGCCAGGGAAAAGGTCTCTCCTTCGATCAGTTTTGCCGTTTCGGTTTTCCTTTTTTCCTTAACGGCCAGGAGTCTCTTTTCAAGATCGGGCTTCTCGGCAATGATGGTCAGGTATTTTTCAAGCGTTTTGGTCTTACTGTTTTGCTCCTCCTGGATCAAAGCCAATTCTTGGCGAATTCGCACAAAGCCGTATTGATAAATGACCAATCCGGTCAGGATGACCAGGATAGGGACTGCTATTATCAATAATCTGTTTTTCTTCATGTCAGACACTTAACTCCGCTTGCACGGGCTCCGCGGAAAAATAAAAATTGCTTTTGCGGACCGCCAAATGATTAACGTCGAACCGCATCTTCTTTCCGAAAACCTTCAAGTTCCATTTTGATCTGAAAACGATCCATATTCTGTCTCGGGTCTCGGAAAGTCGGGGCCGAAAACTCCACTTTCTGAAAAAGGGGCGATGCTTCCAACCTGGAGATCAATGACGTGGCCGAAGGGGAATACCCTTCAATATTGACCTGAGATTCGAAAAATCTGGCCCGGGTCAGCCAGGTATTCTTTGGCAGTACCACGGTCAATTCTTTCAGGATATCGGAACTCAAAGGTTTTGACTGTTTGAAATCATTGATCAGAAGAACTTCTTTATAAACCGTTTCAATCTCTTTTTTGAGGCTCTCCACCTTTTTAATTTCCACCTTTTTTGAAGCAATCAGCTTTTCAATATTTTGAAGTCTCTCCTTTTCCACCTCAATCGGGGTTATCCAATAGATTCCAAACAGTACCCCCAGGGCCAGGACCAGCAAGATGGTAATCACCAACGGGGGTTTTGACTTTTTGTGAAGACCCTTCAGGAGTAAGTTGATACCCAAAGAACTGCTCCATAGAGATTCTAAGACACCCCCCAGGGCTGGATAGGGGACCTGATCTTGTTTTCTTACCCCAGCTCCAAACCCCATCTCCACTTCATCCAAAAATTGAATGGGCCGTTCTATACGGGATTTAATCTCTTCTCTCAGAGAAGCCCTTTTACCTTTCAGATCAAAAATGGCCTCCTCCAACGGATTCAACTCCCCTGAAAAAGGGGCGGATGATTCTATTTCCTGATCGATCCGGGTCACGATGGTCTTTTCATCCCTGGTCGGAAAAACACCGGAAAAGACCTTCAAGGAAATATTCGATCGATAGAATATCCCCTCATATTGTTTTTCATCGATTCCGACAAAAAGCACGCGATCCGTTTTATGAATATACCGCCAAAGGGTCCCTATTCCCAACAGGTTCACCGTGATTTGATCGACTTTAAATCCTTTTTCCTGGATGGCTTTCAGGTAAGGGTTAACGAGCTCCATGCGGATGGCCGCTACCAGGATGCTGACCTTTCCCGCATCTTCTTTGAAGACCCGAAAGTCATAAAAGGCATTTTCGGGAGTGAATGGGGTTATCCGGTCCAGTTCAAAGGCAATGACATTGGAAATGTTTTCCAGTACGCTGGTGGGATAGTCTACTGTTTTGACGACCGCCCAGGCTTTGGGAAGGCTCAGCGTCAGGTGGCATCTTTCCGCCCTTAGTTCCGCCCTGGCCAAACCGAGACAAGAGGTCAAAAATTCAGGGGAGGGATACTCGTTTTCGGCCTGAAGATACTTCTTGGACCCTATAATTTTTATCCGGGAAAAAAATCGGGACCCAACAGCAACAGAGACCTCTCCTTTTTCAACGGCCAGGCAAAGGGTTTTTTTAAAAGAAATCCGGTCATCCGCCGGACTTAGAAAAAACACCCCTCCGAGGGGTTTTCTCATTTTCTGCCAAGCCGACCGGATGAGATTGATGGTCTCTTTGTTTTTATGAAGGGTTTTCATTCAGTTTCAACGTGACCGGGGTCTTATAATAAAGGGTTTTGTATTGGTTGTTGGTCAAAAGGCTAACCGTTGTCCGGATCCCATAGGCGGATTGCGGTTTTTCTCTGTATCCCGATGATTCAATCGTGAAAATATTGCCCGGATCCGTAGTGATATAGGGAGCCATCAAGGCTTGATTCACGACTACCGACCCGCCGATCTCCTGGATAATCTTTATCTCTTGTTTTTGCCGGTAGTTGATAATTTCTTCGACCATATCCGCGGTCATCCCCGGAATGGCCATCAAGACTTCTTTGGAGGCGGCATTGATGTTAATCTTGCCTGTTCCATAGACGGTCAAACAATCGATTAAACCCTTTTTTTGCCCATCCCCATAAAGGATTTCCCGGGTCACCCCTTTGACCAACAGAAGTTCCTCCAAGGTTTCAATGTTGCCGTTTTTGGCCTTGTAAGGATTAGGCAGCGATAGGTAATAGTCGGATTCGGCCCCATTCAAGCGGTGCAAATCATCCTTATCAATCCAATCCAGGATAGAATCGACAATGGTATCCAGGGTTGTTCCTTCAATCCCAAGGGCTCCCAATAGATTTCTCAATAATAGTTCAGGAGCCGAATTAATATCCAACTTTCCGGATTCATCGGTTATCTTAACAGTATAGTTGCCGTCGCCAACCTGGCCGGAATAAGGACGGCCGTCGACTATCCAAACCATTTGATCTTCCGTCAGTACCTTATTCAAATTTTGCCTCCGGTAAAAAAGTTCCAAAATACCCCGTTGCACTCCGGCTTCGGCCAGGAACCTTTTCTCCATCCCTTCTTTAAAAGAAAGGGTGGAAAGGCTTTCGGTCCGGGCCATATAGGAAAATGAAAAAACAATGACCATGAGGACCGTCAAAACCCAGAGGACCGTCAGTAAGGCAATACCTCTTTGATTGTTGCTCATTACGATTTTAAATTCAATCCGTCTCACTGTGTCTTAAATACTCCCCCTGGGCCTGGGACGGCCTGGTTTCCCGCCAGACCCCCTTCCGTTTTCATGGGAAGGATCAAGGAAAGGTCCTTCCTTTCTTTGATCAGGTGAAGGCGAATCATCTTCGGCAGAAAACCGGCCTCGGTCCACTCATTGATCCATTGCCCTTCCTCTTCAGTCGGATCCTGGTAATAATATTCAAAACTCATCTCATCAAAAGATTCCAGGAGTTTAATCTCTTTCCGGTCTTCCCGCCCTACTTGATTTTCCGAAGCCTGTAGAGCCCTTTTCCCCTGATCGTCAACAATCACCTGATAGGTGACCACCACATAACCTGTCTCCCCTCCCCAAATGGAAAAATTGGTTGAAAATTCAAGAGAGTCCGGCTGTCCTTTAAAATAATATTTTTTCTCACCGGCTTCATCAAAGGTCAAAGGAATTTCCGATTGTATTTGGGCTTCAATCATATTCAAAGAGGCCTTGACCCGCCCCAGAGATTCTATCTTTTTTTCCCCGGCTTCGACTGAACGAAATCCCAGTCTCAGCACGGCCATCAGGATGAAAACCAAAATCCCGACAATGGCGATGGAAATCATGAGTTCCAGCAGGGTGAAACCGGCCTCTTTCCTCCTCGGGAACGTTCGGCCTTGGGTCCCGCAAGGCGGGATTGGTCGTCGAACGACAAGTGACCACTGATTAATAAACATACCGTGCCCCTCGTCTCTTCGTAATCCTGCCGGCTTTTTATATAGGTTTTTCAACCATCTTCATGGTCTTCAAGGTCAATGATTTTTCCATGGTCCCCTGGGTCCAGTAAACCTTCACCTCCACCGCCACCAATTTCACCGGAAGGGCTTCCGCCCTTTCCTTTAAGGTATCCGAAACAGTTACCTGAAATCGATATCCGTTATCCGTAATCCCATTCCAGGATTTTTCATAAAATTCCGTACCATCCAGGACTTCTCGCATTTTGGACTGGGCCTCCAGGGAACCAGCCACATATTCTTCCGAAGCCGAAATGGATTTCAAATTGGCTGAGAAAAGCTGTAAAATCGCGGTGACGGCAATTCCCAGAAGGGCCAGGGCCACCAAGACCTCCAGAAGGGTAAAACCGGCTGTTCCCTTAAGGGATTTCAATGCCGCCTTCTTTCTATTTTCATTATCCGACATTCGATGTCCCATATTCGATATTCGTTACTGTCTTTCAATCCGGATATATTTACCGGGTAACCACCGCCCCCAGCAAAGGGTCCAGTTCGACCTTGAAAGCCCTTTTCTTATCGGACAGCAGAAATGTGGCCCCTTCCATACTCCAATTCGGTTCAAAAACCAGGTGATACTGCCCGCTCTGAATCTCTCCGTTTATTGAATCTACTATTTTGAGTTCCAAATTGGAAGGGATTTTCTTGGCCTTTCGCCCATCTATCCCGTATTCTCTGGCGTCCAGATCAACGGTCCATCCCTGTCGTTCCCCATGGATTTTGGCCAAGTCGCGGGCTTGTCTCAAGCTGGCCGAAAACTCCCTGACCGTTGCCTGGAGTTTAGCCGAAGAAAGAAGCCTGGTAAAAGAACCCGTCACCAACCCCAGGATCAGCAGGCTTAACATCAGGACTATGATCACTTCCAGCAGGGTGAATCCGGATTCGTTTTCCTTTAAAATCCTGGAATGTCGAATATCGAACAAACAATTTCGAATCATGGAGTTTACTTTCTTGTTTGTTTTGCGGCAATAGGTCGAACGGTAAAATTTATCAATCGTTCTTCAAGATCAAATATTTTTTCTTCTTTCAACATTCACTATTCGATATTCGGTATTCGATATTTTCTATCTGGTTAAAAAGGCAGATCGGTGATGCTGAAAATAGCCATCAGCATGGATAAAACGATGAAGCCTATGACCAACCCCATTCCCAAAATCATCGCCGGCTCGAGAAAGCTGATAAACCTTTTAATGGAGACCCGCAAACTTTTTTCATAGGTGGCAGCCACCTTTAATAACATAGTATCCAATTGACCGGTTTCCTCCCCCACCTTGATCATGGATAAGGCCAGCGGAGGAAACACCCCGGCGGCGGCCAGGGGGAGGGACATCCCCTTGCCTTCCTTCACCCCCTGGGAGACCGCCTCCAGGGCCGAGGCAATCGCCTGATTGCTGATCACGTCCCGGGAATTTTTCAAGGCCTGAAGCAATGGGACTCCGCTTTTTATCAGGGTGCCCAGGGTCCGGCAAAAACGGGCGGTTTCCAATTTTCGGATGATTTCCCCCAACAACTTCAGTTTTATCCCGTCCCAATGATAGCGCCCCCGGTCTGATTTGATATAGGTCCTGAAGAGAAACCAGCTCAAAAAAAGCAGGATCAAGGCTATCCACCAGTAGGTCTTCAAACCCTGGCTGAAGGAAAGTAGAAGTTGAGTCGAAAGAGGCAGGGAACTTCCCATCTCGGAAAATATGACGGAAAACTTCGGCAGAACATAGGTCAGCAAGATAATAATCGATAAACCGCCGGTGGATACCAGGATAACCGGGTATATCATGGAGGACAAAACTTGCTCTTTCAATTCCTGTGCCGATTCCAGAAACTCGGTCAGCTTTTCCAGCACAACCGGCAATACCCCGCCCGCCTCTCCCGCCTTAATCATGTTGATATAGAGTCTGGAAAACATCCTGGGGTGTTTTTGAAGGGCGTCGGAAAAAGAACTTCCTTCCCGGATTGACCGGAGAATGGCCTGGATCAAGGTTTGCCTGTCTTTATTTTCTGAAATGCCGGCCAGGATATTCAGACTTCGGTCCAGGGGCATCCCGGCTTCTAAAAGAGAGGTCAACTCCGTTGTGAAGTTAAGGAGATCTCCGGAGTGGGAGCGCAGGGAAAAACGCGTTTTGAGACTTTTTCCGGGGGCGAAGATTTTTAAAGGGATGATGTTGGAATTTTTCAGCCGTTCGACGGCGGCCTGTTCATCGGCGGCTTCAATAGCCCCTTCGATAATAGTTCCCTCAACATTAGTCCCCCGGTAAGAAAAAACAGCCATTAGACCTCTTGAGTGACCCGGAGGACTTCCGGCAAAGTGGTTATTCCGGCCTTTACTTTTTCAAGTCCGTCTTCCAACAGGGTTTTCATGCCATTGGCCCTGGCCGCTTCTCTGATTTGAATAGCATCGGCATTTTTCAGGATCATTCTCCGGATGGTATCATCGATCAGAAATAATTCAAAGATCCCGACCCGTCCCCAAAAACCAGTGCCGGCGCACTGTTCACACCCGGTCCCTTTACACAGGGTTTCGATGTTGCCCATCTGCAGGTGAACCAGCTCTTCCTGAACAGCCGGGGCAGGATCCACCACTTTGCAGACCGGACAGATGACCCGCACCAAACGTTGAGCCAGAACGCCGCGTATGGTCGAGGAAAGGAGAAAGCTTTCCACCCCCATGTCCAGCAGCCGGGTGATGGCACTGGGGGCATCATTGGTGTGCAGGGTGGAAAAGACCAAATGGCCGGTCAGGGCCGATTGAATGGCGATCTCGGCAGTCTCCAGGTCCCGAATCTCCCCGATCATGATAATATCGGGGTCATGGCGGACGATATGCCGAAGGGTACCTGCAAAATTCAATCCTATCTGAGGTTTCACCTGGATTTGATTGATCCCTTTCAACTGATATTCGATGGGGTCTTCCACGGTAATGATCTTCTTATCCGGTGAGTTGATCTTGTCCAATGCCCCATACAGGGTTGTAGTCTTCCCGCTTCCGGTCGGTCCGGTGACTAAAATGATGCCATTGGCTTTTTTGATCAGTTGATTAAAAATGGAGAGATTTTGAGGGGAAAATCCCAGTACATTGAGGTCGATGGTAACCCCCTCTTTCTGGAGTATCCTCATGACCACCCCTTCACCGTAAAGCACCGGGATGGTAGATACTCTTAAATCAATCTCTTTTTCGGCTATTTTTAATTTGATTCTGCCATCCTGGGGAAGCCTTTTCTCGGCGATATTCAGTTTGGCCATAATCTTAATCCGGGAGAGAATGGCGGCCTGCAGATTCTTAGGCAAGGATTCGATTTCGTGCAGCACCCCGTCAATGCGATAGCGCACCTTCAATTCATCTTCGAAGGGTTCGATATGGATATCACTGGAACGGCTTTCCACGGCCCGGGTAATGACCATATTGACCAATTTAATAATCGGGGCTTCCGAAGCCAGGTCCTTCAGATGCCCGATATCCTCTTCCTCTTCCTTTAAGAATTCCAGATTATCGGTTTCAATATCTTCGATAATCCGGTTGATGTTTTGGGCCTCCTGACCATAAAACTTGGCAATATACTCGGTGATCAGGGCCGGGTCTCCGGCATAGACCTTCACCTCAGCCGAGGTGGCCACCTGCAGGGCATCGATCGTCTCCGTGTCTTGCGGAGAGCCCATAGCTACTTTCAAAATATTATTTTTGAATTCCAGGGGAACCACCAGGCTTTCCCGGATGAAACGAGAAGAAATCCCTTCCAGGGTAATGGGTATCTTGGGAAGCTGATCCGGATTTAATGGAAGTGTTTCAGGGACCATCGTTTTTTTACCTTTTGTTTTTTTATTACATTTCTTTTATTTCTACCACCCTTTTTATCATTTGTCAATATTAACCGATTAATATATCTATATTTTACAGGTTGTTTCCATCGACAAGAATTCCTTTCTATCTTTTAAACATCTTACAGGTAATTTGCCTTTTTATATTTTCCAGTTAGCCTTTATTTTGATGCTGCCCTGCTGTCCCATGGATTTTATCGGTCCTCAAAATTACAGATGAAAGCTCTTGAGCAATTATGATCATGGCCGGTCCCGATTGCTCTTTGGGCCCTTTTTTAAAGTAATTATTTGATTTGAAATAAGTTATCTTGACACACCATTGGCCTTCCCTTATATTTTAAAATACCTTCCGGAGACGGGCCTGAAGGAATATTGACAAAAACTAATCTGCGAATCTTAGATCATAAAAGACAATACTCTTCGGAGAGACTACCTAATGGAGGATGAACGATATATCGCCATTCCTCCGGGCGCAATCATCCCGGAGGTTTTACCAAAATTTAAAATCTATTTTTTCTCGCCGGAGGGGTATTACCTTCTCTGGGCGGGGGAAGGCAATAAAGTCACTTCCAAACAGCTTGACAAGCTCTCCGAAAGCGGCCTTGAGGAAGTCTATATCGATCTGGAAGAAAATTTTAAATACGAACAATACCTGGAAACCAACCTGGGTAGGATCCTTGAAAATCAAACGACGACGGTGGATCAAAAAGCAGCGATATTCACAAAAGTTTCCACCAATGTCGTCAAAACCGCCTTTGAAACCTCCTTCGGGAAGGGGGTCATGGGATCCGAGGTCCTGCAAAGAACGGAAACATTAATTAATAACTCCCTGTTATTTATTACGGAGACAAAATCCCTTCAGCCTTTGGTGCAAATGATCGGGCACGACTACAAGACCTATGAGCATGCCACCAAGGTTCTTTGGTTCACGGTGGCCTTTTTGAAGGAAAATCCTTACATCCTGGAAATCGTTCAACCAGGATATCAGGCTCTCGATGAACCTCAAAAGATGGAAATATTAAGGCAGTGCGGGGTTGGAGCCCTGCTCCATGATATCGGCAAGGCCTATGTTTCCCCTGAAATACTTAACAAAAACGGTCCGCTGACCAAGGTTGAGCAGGAAATCATGAAGCGTCATCCCCTTAACGGACTGGCGATGCTGCTGGTCACGGGCATTCCCGATTTCGTGAAAAAAGCCGTCCTGCAGCATCATGAAGATTTTGACGGCAGCGGCTATCCTATGAACCTGAAAGGATTGCACATCACCATCCTGGCTCGGGTGCTAAGAATCACAGACACCTTTGATGCCATGACCTCACGTCGTCCCTACAAAGACCCCCATCCCCCCAAAAAGGCGCTAGAGATCATGATCGGAACGCCGGCTAAAAAGAAGAAAAGAATTATGGAGGATGAGTCAGAAGCAGAGGATCGCGATTTGGGGATGATTCATTGTTTTGATGAAGATCTGCTCCGAAATTTCATATTGTTTCTCGGAAAAACAAATCTGGGAGAATAATCTGTTAGGATTGCAGGCTTCTATCGGGGGCGGCAACGAGAGGCGATTATTCCTTTGGTTCCTCCAGCAAATCCCGGATTACCGGTTTTACATAGATATCAGCGATAGGAAAAGATTTTAAGGCCTTCAGGAGTGTCTGAATCTTCTCTTCCACCCCCGCCTGAGAGTGGATGATCAAAATATATTCCCCTTTCAAACGGCACAGTCCTCCTGAACCGGAGAATTCTTCCAGGGTAACATTCTCGTAGCGGATGGCTATTCCAAGCTTACCTGCCAAGTCTTCAAGCTCATTCAAAAGGAGTTCGTTGTTCAAGGGAATAACCTCTCGCCAGGAAAAGTAACTCAAAAATGGACCGTACCCTTTAACCTTGACCTTTTCTTTTTTATATCCTATTTTTATTCCGAATAGAATGAAAAAGGACGCCCTCCGGCATGATCTCGGATCTATTTTTCCGTGGCGTTTCCTAGAGAGCTACGGTTATGAAAAGACAATTCATTCCTTTGTTGGAACGGCCGGTGAAACAAACAGAACCGGCCTGGTGGTTTATTTTTTCCAAAACCAAGCTGCTCATCACTGCCCCCGATAGCCAACCGGCCATCCCTCTTCTCCCTGGTTTGAAGGATCTGGGTTTTAGTCCTGTGGAAGAAATTTATTTGGGAACCCTGGAGGGAAAACATTGCTATGCCGCCGCTGTTCCCGATTCGGTCACCGCTATGACCGATATGGCTTTCCTCGACCTGCGGCAGCTGTACGGACGGCTGGATCAAGAGTTGATCCATCTTTCGTTCCGGGCTATTCATCTCCTCGACTGGTCCCAAAAGACCCGATTCTGCAAACGATGCGGAATGAAATTGAATCTTAAGGACAGTGAGCGGGCTAAAGAATGCCCGGGCTGCGGGCAACAGAGCTTTCCCCGGATATCCCCGGCTGTGATCGTTCTGGTGGAAAGGGACAACTCCTGCCTGTTGGCCCGATCTCCGCGTTTCCAGGATGGGTTTTACAGTGTCTTGGCCGGATTTGCCGAACCCGGAGAAACCTTGGAAAACACGGTGAAGCGTGAGGTAAGGGAGGAGACCGGCATTGAGGTGCAAGACATTCGTTATTTCGGGAGCCAGCCCTGGCCTTTCCCGGACTCGCTCATGATCGGTTTCACCGCTCGTTATGCCGGAGGGGAAATCCGGGTGGACGGTACGGAGATCATGGAGGCCGACTGGTTCGCCTACGACCGGTTACCCAAAATTCCGGGCCGGATCAGCATCGCCAGAAGTCTTATCGACTGGTTTATAAACAAGCATCAAACCGCGAAAGGATAAGGGCGGTTGGGATAGGATCGAGTCGGTGTTGAAATTCTGACCGAAGTACTGGAGTGTTGGAATAATGGAACAATGAAGTTATGGATAAGAAGACAGGAAAGATCATTACTCCAGCACTCCAATTTTTTAAATTCAAGCTTTCTATGAAAGAAAAAGTCCTCAAAAGAGCTTTAATCCCTGCCGGCAGTTAAACCCCCAGGTAGGCTTTCTTGACGTTTTCGTCAAGCATCAGATCGGAAGTTTTGCCCTGCAAAGCCAGTTCCCCGTTTTCCAGAACAAAGCCATAGGAGGCCAGCATGAGTCCCAGACGGGCATTTTGTTCCACCAGTATCAGGGTCATTCCTTCTTGGTGGATCTCCTTAATTTTTTCCGCCAGCATCTGGCGGAGTATCGGGCTGAGTCCGAGCGATGGCTCATCCAGCATAAGCAATTCCGGTTCGGCCATCAATCCTCGAGCGATGGCCACCATCTGCTGTTGACCGCCGCTCAGTTCCCGGCCTTCGGCCCCCAGCTTGTCTTTGAGGTCAGGGAAAAGATTTAAAGCCTTATCCATGGATTGTTGGATCCCTTTTCGGTCTTTTCTCAAATAGGCCCCCATCATGAGATTTTCCCTGACCGTCAGGAGCGGAAAAAGCTTTCGGCCTTCCGGGATCTGGATGATACCCCTAGCGGCAATTTTCCCTGGTTTCAGGCCGTTTATTCTTTCCCCTTTAAAGAGGATCTCTCCCTGCCCTTTTTTTACCTTAACCAGCCCGCTGATGGCATTCAAGGTCGTTGACTTACCAGCGCCGTTAGCCCCCAGGATGGTGACAAAATCTCCTTTATTCACTGATAAGGATAGCCTTCGGACCGCTGCTTTTTTGCCGTATCTAACCCAGAGGTTTTTCAGTTCCAGCATGGTTAAACCATCTCCGTTCCCAGATAGGCCTCGATGACTTCCTGCCTGTTCATCACTTCTTTCGGTTTACCCTCGGCAATCTTATTGCCGAAGCTGAGGACGACCACCCGGTCGGCCACGTCCAACAAAACTTTCATATTGTGCTCTATCAAAATAACGGTGACCCCCTCATCCCTGAGCAACTTGATCTTATCAACGACAAATAAGGCCTCTTCGTGGTTCATGCCGGTGGTCGGCTCGTCAAGTAGAAGGATGCTGGGATTGGCGATCATGGACATGGCAATGCCGAGCAGCCGTTGAAACCCGTGGGAAAGTCCCTCCGCCGGCAGAAAGGTATCGTTCAACAGGTCAAGGAGTTTGATCAGCTCGATCACCCGGCCCACTACCCTTTCATTTTCATCCTTCCAGGCCCTGGTATTGAAAAAAGATTGCCAGTGATTAGTCTTGTATTGCTGGTAAGCACTGATAAGCATGCTTTCAATTACCGTGGCCCCTTCATAGAGAACATTAGACTGGAAAGTCCGGATGATACCCTGGGTAGCAATCCGGTCGGGACGAAGCCCGGAAATCTTATTGCCCTTAAATATAATTTCTCCTCTGGTGGGACGAAAATATCCGCTGATGACATTGATCAAGGTGGTCTTCCCTGAACCGTTGGGCCCGACAATGCCCAGTATTTCTCCCTGCTCCACCTTCAGGTCGATATCCTCCAGGGCGGCCAGTTTGCCGAATGTTTTGGTAACCTTATTTAATTCCAAAAAAGACATTTTGAAAACCTCACGAGAAAATCGAAAAGACAGTTCGGAGTATTGAGTTCGGAGTAAAGGGTTTTCTCAAAACTCTTCACTCCGAACTCCGAACTATTCGCTTCGAGTTATTCATCATCCGAATCCATTTCAAATTCCTTTTCCCGCCAGACTATCTTTGTCCAGAATCGCCCCCAGAGATCGACCAGCCCGGTTCCTTTGGGTAGAAAGAGCAGCACCAGCACAACCACCGCGCCGAATAACAATTGCTGAATGCCGTATATTTCCAGGCGGGTCAGATAGCTGCCAAAGGTATAAAGTAAAACAGAGCCGATAATCGGCCCCCCAACCAGAGAACCAATACCCCCCACGATACTCATGATCATGATTTGTATGGACTGCCACAGTCCGAGCATAGTGGGTGTTAGGACTGTAAGGAAGTGCGCATAAAGGGAGCCGGCCAGACCGGTGAAAACGCCGGCCACGGTAAAGGCAATGACCCTGTATTTCATCAGATACATTCCCTGGTGTTCGGCCAGGACCGAATTGAGAGCCACCCCGGCGAACGAACGCCCCAACCGGCTTTCGCTTAATCGCCAGAAAATTAAAGCCGTGACAGCCACCAGACCTACCGTTAAATAGAAGAAAGGAACCGAATTGGCAAAAAAATTGATTTCAAAAAACCCCAGGGAAATGGGGTTCGGCTGGGAAGTAATTAGTCCCCGTGTCCCCCGGGTGACAGATTCCCACTGTTGGGCGATAATGCGGATGACCTCACAGAGAGCCAGGGTGATGATAGAAAAATAGATACCCCCCACTCGAAGAACCACCATACCGACTAATAAGGCGATAATGCCTGAAACCAAACCAGCCAGTAAAAAGGCAGACCAAAAGGACCAACCCATTTGAGCCGTAAGTATGGCCGAGGTGTAGCCGCCAATAGCCATGAAAGCCGCCTGCCCCAGGCTGAATTGCCCGGTTCGAAGTACCAGGGTGAATCCCATAACGGCCACAGCCCAAATGCCACTTAAAATGAGTATGGACAGGGTGGACTCATTGGTCGTTATTACCGGAACCAAGAGGATCATGAGAACCACCAGCCCAAGGACCGCCTTGGGGACAACGTTTTTATAGTCGATATAAGTCATCATTTTAATGAAGCTCCAAAAAGGCCCTGAGGCCTGACCAGCAGGATGATGATGACCAATACGAAGAGGACCACCTCGGAAAAGTAGGACAAATGATAAGCTACGACACAGTTTATAAAACCCAGAATGAGGCCCCCCACAATAGCACCGGTGAGGCTGCCGATGCCGCCGATGACAATGGCCAACAAAGACATGAGCATGGGGACACCTCCGATAAATGGACTAACCGTGTAAAGGGGGGCGATGATTCCTCCGGCCAGGGCTGCCAAGCCGCAGCCAATGCCCATAACTATCAAAGATAAACGCTCTACGCTGACGCCGTATAGGCTGGCGGCATCGGGTTGTTGGGCCGTGGCCCTGATAGCCAATCCGATTTTGGTGAAATTCAGCATGATGTACAGGATAATCATGATTACCAGGGTAAAAGAAACCACAGCAAGCTTCTGGTAGCTCACACTGAAGGTGCCCAGGTTGAGGACACCGGGAAGAACCATAGCCAGACCTTTATCCTGCATGCCAAAGACCATGCTGGCTGCACCTTCAAAAAGAAAAATGAGCCCCATGGTAGCCGCACTCACGTACAATTCGCCGGTGATCTGGTCGATAATAATCTTTTTGACCAGCATACCCAATCCGGCTACCAGAACGCCGGCCACCAGAAGACTCAGCGGAAAAGGAATGCCGGCGACTGTAATGGCATAATAGACAACGAAGGCACCCAGCATATAGAACTGCCCGTGGGTCCAGTTCAATATCCCCAGGATGCTGAATACCAGAACCATGCCAAAGGCCATGGTCATGTAGGCGCAGCTTTGGATCAATCCATCAATCCATATACCAGCCGGAGGCATAAACGCTCTCCTTTCTTATTATTAACCTCACCCCTCTGGACGACTTGAGGTCTAAATAGCTTTGGGATTTGAGGATCCTGGGGATCAAGGGTCCAAGTGAAAGGCCTGGAATTAAACCCTTTCGAAACCTTGAACCCTTGAACCCTTGTATCCTATCATTTGTTACGGTATCGGTTTTGAGGGATGTTCGCTAAGGTAAACTTCCTTGTCCCCTTTGATCACACAAAGGGCGGCCGGGGTTCCGAAAACTACCGGCGACCCCCAGGTTTTTTCTCCTGACATGGTCCATTTGCCAATGGTTGTGTCAAAAGTGCCACCCCGGATGGCTTTCATGATAGCATCAGTGTTGTCTACGGTACCGGCCTTTTGCATGGCCTGGGCCAGGATCAGCAAGTGATTCGGGAGCCAGCCTACCCACCCACTGTAGTTAAAGGGCTTGCCTTGTTTCTTCGAGACAATCGCATTGACCTCTTGGCACATTTTGATATATTTAGGATTCACCTTGGTCTTCTTGAAATCCCAGTTGGCCCAATACTGCCCGATCATACCCTGTGCTGCATCTGCGCCGACAACCGCAGTATACATGCCTACATCGACAAAAGGACCGGAGTGACCCACTTTCATATCCTTGAAGCCCATCTCCCAGCGTTGTTTGGCGAAGGCCATGGTCTCCCCAACCCATCCGGCAATATAGACAATATCGCATCCTGCCTCTTTGAATCGGGTGATATAGGGCGTGAAGTCTTGTTGTCCGAAGGGGAACCATTCCCTGGCATACCGAATTCCATTCTTTTTAAAGAACGCATCAACATAGGCTTCCGGACCCTTGCCCACAACACAATCCAGAACCCCTATTTTTTTGTAATTGGGATAGGCTGCCACAAGGGCCAGGTGATCGTAAAGATATTGATCAAAAGAGTTATTGGCGAAAACCACGTAAGGAAATTTTTTGGGGTCGTAGATACCACCGGGAAAGACCTCATTTCCAGTCCTGGTCAGTAAAATGGCCTTGGCCTGGGTGGCCACTGTAGCCACCGCCGGGAAATTCCAGGTCCAATGTCCGGCCAGGAACTTGCAGCCTTCGTTGTAGATGAGTTGTTTGGCTGCGGCAGCGCCGCCTTCGGGGGTGTTTTTGTCATCAACGGTGATTAGTTTAAAATTGTAGGTCTTGCCCCCCACTTTAAAGCCTTCTTTATTGAACAGTTCAATCCAGGCTAAATAGGGTTCCATACCAATCTGACCCCAGGGGGCTGCCGGACCGCTCAGACAGGTTGGCATCCCTACTTTGATGATGATAGGTGCCGTCTGGGCACCGGCTTGGCCAAAAGCCATTACCGTGACAAATAAAACTGCCCACAGCATAGTCCATTTCTTCATGATTTCAGTTCCTCCTTCTCTTATTGAATATTGAACTTATTTCCTTTCAAATCTTTTCCGGTTTAAATTTCCCCCTCCTTTCCCATGGTTTCGCTGACTGAACCCAATATTAAAGTCAAACTAACCCCCGGCAACAGCCAGCCCTAAATCAAGCTTATCACCGTCCTTAAGGAGGACATCTTCATCCTTCCTTAAACTCCGGCCGTTAAGCAGGAACAGGCTGTTATCCCAAAGGGAGGTCTTCTTTTTCACCCCCATGGATTGAAGTTTTTTCTGAAATACAGGACCGTATTTTTTATCGATGGCCTCCCTGACTTCGGTTACCCGGTTAGCTTCGATCGTAATCGATGGTTCGCCGAGAAACAATCTCAGGGGGCCGAGGAAATTGATCGTAACCTTTGCCATAACTCGGGAACTCGCGCCTCGTTCATAATCGATGCAAATATTAACATTATCTCAGCTCGGAGTAAATAGTTCGGAGTTAATACCTCGGTGCAAAATATCCTACTCCGAACTCAAAACTCCGAACTGCGGACTAATACTCAGTCTTATGCTACATAGCCCCAATTGAGGCAGCGATTTCCGGCATATCCAAACTTTGCAGACGTTTCTTCGAGGGTCTGCCGCTGACCTGATCCCAGTCTCTGATCTCATAGTACTCCGGCAGCATCTTTTCCATGTTGGGCACGTGTCCTTCCTGTCCGCCGTCGGGAATAGGCCGCATGACCAGCCCCGGGAGTTGGTCATCCCCGGCGTTGATTCCCAGCTTGCAGGACAAAGCCCGCTGCAATTGAAATATGCGTTCGCCGGCCTTCAATAGCCGGTCCATATCCATATCCCAGCCCGTAGCGGCATTCACCATATCAACTATCAAGGAGAAAGGTATTTGAGCGAAATGGCAGATCCCCAGGGAATCGGTCAAAGCACGAAAATTCTGGCTTTTGAAAACCATTTCCGCTTTATCATCTCCCCATCGGTCGGAGGCGTCAAGACCCAGGTCAGGATGCCCGGCGCCGCCTTCCACCTGATATCCGTCGCTTTTATTATGATCCGCACCCCGCGGAGCCGTGGCATAAACCAGTCCCATGGAGTGATAGGCCCTTGGGTCATGCATGGGAATCTCAAGGCCCTTGGTCTGCACGGCTTCGCCCAAAGGCCGTCCGTATCGTAGGCTCATCCGCTTGGTCCCTTCAGCGACTATGGCCCCGAAACCCCGGTTCTTTCCAATCAGATGCAACAGTTCGATGGCCGCCTGGGTGTTTCCCCAGGTGAGTTTAAGACCGCCGGTGTCTTTATCGGAAATTACTCCCAACTCATAGAGATAGAAGGCGTAACCGGCGCTGGCGCCGCCGCTGATGGTATCAAAGCCATAGCGGTTACACAACTCGTTTAAGTAAACGGCCGCGGACATGTCCAGATCGAGTCCCATCATAGCCCCTAAAGCAATCAGGGTTTCATATTCGGGGCCTTCGACCTTTTCGTAAAGATACTTCCCTCCTTTGATTTGCAGCACCTTCCGACAGCGGATAGGACAACCAAAACAGGCGGTATGACCGATCTGACAGGTCTCCACCATTGTCGCCCCGCTTATGGTTGTAGCTTCCGGCATAGTAGGGGCGGTGTAATATCTGGTCGGGCCGTCGCCATAAGCAATAGCCGAATCCACCCAGGAAGCCGTACCGCCCTCATGCATCCACTGGGTCAAAAAGGCTTCCTTGACCTCGGTCATGGCCTTGCGGGCGACCTCACGAAATTCTTCCGCGTCTGCCATAGGCAGCTTCATCCGGCCGCGAACGGCAATGGCTTTTAGCTTCTTGGAACCCATGACGCAACCCAATCCGGCCCGGCCCAGGCTGTGACCATGTTCAGACATGACGTTTCCGAAAGGAACCAGATTTTCAGAGGCAGGACCGATACAAGCAATTTGCAGGCCTTTGTCCCCGCAGGTCCTTTTGATTTCTTCCTGGGTCTGGGTGGTATCCTGGCCCCACAGGCCGGCGGCGTCTCTAAGTTCAGCCAGGCCGTCTTTGAGGTAAAGATAAACCGGCTTGAAGGCCCGGCCTTTGAGGATAATACCGTCATAACCGGCTTTCTTAAGCTCCGCACCGAACCAGGCCCCGGCATTGGAATCTCCATAATGCCCGGTATAAGGCGATTTGGTCGCCCCTCCCCAGCGGCTGACACTGGGCCCGCTGGTGCCGTTCAGGAGTCCGGTCATAAGGATTAGAGGATTGTCCGGACCGTGCGGGTCGGTCTTTTCATCGACCAGGTCAAACAGGTATCGGGCCGCCAAACCGGTCCCGCCAAGGAAATCCCGGGCATATTTTTCGTTCAAGGGCTCATCCGTGAGCGTTCCCGTCGTCAAATCGACTATTAATAATTTGCCCTGATATCCGTGCATGAATTCTTCCTTTTAGGCGTGATTAGTTCGGAGTATTTAGTTCGGAGTACGGAGTGGAGGGTTCAGAGAAATCACACGCTCCGAACTCTGAACTCCGAACTTTTCCGTCTCAAAAATCAATTGGTCGTCCCACATAGGCATATCGGAATATTTTATCCAGATCTTCCTCACCGGGAACACGGGTAACGGTAATCGTCATGACCTCATTCAGTGCCCGATCTATCAACCCGGGAATCGATTCTTCATATTTGGCTTTATCGATGCCCAGATCCTTGACCGAAAGCGGCTGTTTGATTTCCTTGGCCAATCCGCGGATCTTCTTTACCAGGGCCTTGGCGCATTCCAGATCCGTGCCGGAGGTTATACCGCAGAAGCGGGCTATCTCGGCGTATTTGGCGGTTGTTTCCTCTGAACCATTAATCAGATATTCCATGGTATAGGGCAGAAAAAGGCCGACCGATCGCCCGTGGGGCTGATGATAAATAGCCCCAAGGGCGTGGCCGGTACTATGACCGAGTCCGGCCATGGAATTACCGAAGGACATGCCGGCCAAGGTGGCGGCATACATCATCTCTTGGCGGGACTGGAGGTCATCACCGTTTCGAAAGGCGAGGGGCAGATACTTAAAGGCTTGCCGTGAGGCAATCAATCCCGGGGCATCCGTAAAACTGCTACCCCAGGTGGAGACATATCCTTCAATGGCGTGGGTGAGGACATCCATACCGGTCTCGGCTGTAAGTTGCGGGGGCATACCGGCTACCATCACCGGATCCAGGATGGCCACATCCGGCATACATTCGGTGGTTCCCAGGCCGACTTTACGCTGAAATTCCGTGTCGGTGAGAACAATGGCCCAGGTCGCTTCGGAGCCCGTTCCGCTGGTAGTTGGTATGGCCATCAACCTGGCCTTGTCTCGAAAATTATAGGTATCGGAGGCCACAATCCCATCCGGATCGAGGTCCGGCCTGACCAGTAGAATGATAATCGCTTTGGCCGCATCCATACAGGACCCGCCACCCAGGCCGATCACCCAGTCGGGTTGATATTTTCCTACTGCGACACCCCCCTTTTTAATGGTGAGTAGCGATGGCTCCGGCTCGACATCATCAAATATTTGCCATTCGATGTTCGCGGCCTCTAATTGATCGGTGACCGGCTTGGTCAATCCGAGTTTGACGATGTTTTTGTCGGTGACAATGAAGGCTTTTTTGCCCCGTATCTGGGCCAGGTAGTCGAGGGCATTATCTCCATAGGCGATAAAGGGAGTCGAAAAAGTCCACATAGAATCCTCCTTGGCAAAAAAAGGTTTGAGGTTTGAGGTTTAAGATCCAAGAAAAACCGTATATCGTAAACCGTATACCGTAAACCTTGTTTATTCCAACCACTCTGTAGGTATTTTGGCGGTGATGTTGGTCAACTCATTGGCCGCCTTGGTATAACGCATGATTTTGGACATGGTTCCCCGACTGCCGGTCATCAGCTTGGATTGTTTGGTGATCAGGGCCTGAGTGGAATCGAGTTGTTTCAGGCAGATCCTCTTCCATATGGCATAAGGTGCCAGGATGATGAACTCCGGGTTATATTTTTTGGGATCGGTAACGATCTCGGCTTGTCGACATTTTCCGTGGTAAAGATCGACATAAGCATAAATAGGCTCTTTGACCGGACCACCTTTATCGGTAATGAAATAAAAATCCCCTTCCCAGGTCTTGCCCGCCTCTTCGTAACCCTTGCTTTTGTTAATCTCCTCCTTGTAAATATCATACCATTCCTGCGTTCCATACTTAGCCATGGGAAATACCCTCCTTCAAATCTCCTTCAGAAAAATTTAAAATTACTTTATTTAATCGGGCAAAAAACCCTTTTCCAAATCGCTTAATGACTTTCCCTAACCAACATCGACTTTTATGTTTCTATATTCCGTGTAAGGATAACTGTCAATATATTTATTGTGTTTCATCAACGATGCTTCACTATCTTAAAACAGAAACTTGTTATCTCCGATTCACGGTGAGATTAAGGGTACCGGCCATTCGAGGGTCCAGGAGAGCAGACCCTCCCAGGCAACTGGTCATAGTTCCCGACCAGGCGAACAAGGCTACAGATCGTCAAGGATCTTGCCGGAACGGGCCTTTTCAACGGTCTCATCAAAACGGGGGCCCAAGTCCACGCCCAATTCCTTGACTCTCTTTTTGGCCCAAAGCCCGACATTCCGATCATCCTTGTAGAAGGAGTCATCCCGGGGCCTTCGGGTGTCGAATTCAGTCAATCGCTGTGACTCGGTTCTGTGGACTACCACACGGGAAAGGATCCGCACCAGACGATCCCCCCGGCAGTGTCGGCACAATACCTTCTCGCTTTGTTTCGGATTAAGGATCAGGGCAGCAGTGATCTTTCCACAGGACTCACACTGGTATTCATAGATAGGCATGCCATTTCCTCTCTCGTTTGCTTTTGATCGTCAAGACCCTGAGAAGTTTTGACCAGGAAATGGACTTGCCAAATCCCTGGCTTCAATCTTTACTTTTTTTCTCTTATCTCATTTATTTTTTTGGTTAGCCCGGGGACAAAATCAAGGATGTCCGCCACGATGGCGATATCAGCCGCCTGAAAAAAAGGAGCCTTGGGATTTTTGTTTATGGCAACAATAAACGGATTACCCTTTATCCCGGCCAGATGTTGAAAAGCACCGCTTATGCCTAAGGCCATATAGACCTTCGGCTTTACCGTCTGGCCCGAGTTCCCGACTTGCCGATCTTTAGTAAGCCATTTTGCGTCCACGATGGGTCTGGAACAAGAGACGTCTCCTCCCATCGCCCTTGCCAGATCGAAGACTAATTCGAGATTATCTTGATCTTGTATTCCCCGGCCCACGGAAACCAGTATCTCCGATTGAGCAATATTGACTTCTCCGATTCCTGTCTCAATGAATTCCTGGAAATAGCGTTTTGTTTGGGGTATCTCCCCTTCCAGCGCTTCAGCCGTTTTATCAATGACTCGGCCATTTCCTGCTTGGCCTTCTTCTCCCTTGAAACTCCCGGGTCGTACTGTAAGGACAGCACCAGGGGTAAGGTCACAATCCACATGGGCATTCACAAGTCCGTTATATTCTTGTCTCACGGCCTTGATCTGATTATCGTTTACCCCTTGGAACTCAACCACATCGGAAAGAAAGGAAGCCCCCAGCAGAATGGAAAGGCCGGGGGCAAGATCCATTCCGAAATGTTCGTGAGGAATAAGCACGATGGTTTTTTTCGGGATAATCCGAACGAGCAGCGGTCGAATCACCTCTGCATCAGGATAGGAAACTCTTTCGTGGCCAATCTTCCAAACCTCTTCATAATGCTGAGCGGCTTTTTGGCAGACCGCGTCAAGATCGGCACCGACCCCGAAAACAACAGCGGTAATGGCGGCACCAGGATCAATCATTTTGGCCGCGGAAATCATTTCCAGGGCCGTATCATCGATCGCCCCTTTATGGTGTAGTATGTAGGCGTACATCCGGCGAGACACTATTTGATCCCTCCTTTTGATCTCAGAAGGTCTATCAGTTTTTCAATAATTTTCTCGGTGGTCCCTTCAAGGATTTCAGCTCCCCCACATACATCAGGTAGAAAATAGTCCTGCCGTTTTACTTTGGCCTTTAGTCCCCCCACAGAATCCGCCGTAAGACCCAGGTCCGCTGCATCATGAATCGGGATATTCAGGTTGGATGCTTTCATAATGCCGCGTACGGGGACATACCGCGGTTCATTGATGCCGGTCTGGATGGAAAGAACACAGGGGAGATCGATCTCGTAGACCTCCCGGTTTCCCCCGGCGACTTCGCGATGGATTCTGAGCTTTCGGTCATCAAGCACCTCAAGGTGATTGACTATTGAGGCAAACGGCCAACCGAGCATGGCCGCGAGCATCCCTCCTACCTGACTTGCGCCATCCTCTGCCTGAACCCCGGTAAAAATAAGATCGTATCGACCTTTTTCGATCTCCGCTTTTAATATGCTGGCTAACCCCTGACCGTCGGATCCCGGGAAGACATCATCCCAAATATGGATGGCCTTATCCGCACCCATGGCCAATTCTCTTCTTAATACCTCATCTCCTTCTGCACGGTCAATGGTGACCACGGTAACCGTCCCTCCCCTATGTTCTCGGATCCGTATCGCCTCCTCCACAGCGTAATTATCCGATTCATTGACGGAATAGACGAGATCATCCCGTTTGATATCGGTCCCCTCCGGGTCCAATTGGATTTCATTTTCAACTGGGTCGGGAACCCTTTTCACGCAGACCAAAATCTCCATGTTTCCTCCAAAGGCTCTTGATTAATAAACCATGTGACTATCGATCAATTCTGCCAGATCAATGACCTGCATTTCTCCTTCCATCCCACTGGTTTTAATCCCATCTTCGATTTGGACCAGGCAGAAGGGACAAGCGGTCACAATTACCTGAACGCCGGCCTGTCTGGCCAGGTCCACTCTGATCCGTCCCATCCTCTTTTCTTCTACGGGCTCATAGAAAAGGGCCAAACCGCCGCCCCCGCAACAAAAAGACCTATCCCGGCAACGGGCCATTTCCACCCTCTTTATCCCCGGAATGGCATCGATCACCGCCCTTGGTTCTTCGTAGATCCCATTGTGTCGTCCAAGATAACAGGAATCATGATAAGTATAAATTATGTCGGGGTCTTCCACCCCCCGTAAGGAAACCTTTCCGGATTTTATCTTTTCTTCCAGAATTTGTGAGATATGTAAAACAGGCAGATTTAGATGATAGTCGTGTTTTAAGGCATTTAAGGCATGCGGATCAGAGGTAACGATGCTCTCGACGCCGGTATTGGAAATGGCCAGGGTATTCTTTTTCTTCAGATTGATAAAGAGCATTTCCTCTCCAAATCGTCTTACTTCATGTCCGCTGTCTCTTTCTTCGGCCCCGAGAATCCCAAAATCAATATTAGCCGCTTTGAGAAGGCGGGCCGTTGCTTGAGCGATCTTCAGTGCCCGGTCATCATAGGAGGTAACACTATCGACAAAATAAAGGGTTCTGGAGGTTTCATCCCGCCCGATAATTTTTACCGAAGAAGTTTCCGAGAGACCTTTAACCCAGTCCCCCCTCTTTTTTTCGGTTATTCCATAGGGATTCCCTCGTTTTTCGATTAACTTGAGAGGCTTTTGAAGGGAAGGGGGAACCAGGCCGTTGTCCACCAGGCCTCTTCTCAAATCCACTATCTTGTCGATGTATTCGATCATGAGCGGACATTCTGCCTCGCAAGCCCCGCAAGTCGTGCAGGACCAGATTTCATCTTCTTCGAGGACCTGACCGACCAAAGACCTTCCAGCTCCCCTTTCCCCTCGGACAAGGGGATTTTTTTCAAAGACATGGTCGCGGCATTTGATGGTAAGAAATCTGGGGGACAGGGGACGCCCGGCTGCATTAGCCGGGCACTGGTCGGAACACCTGCCGCAATCCGCACAGGAATAAAAATCGAGAATGTGCTTCCAGCTAAAATCCTCCATTTTTTTAACACCGACGGATTCGAGAGCTACTATTTTTGACTCGTCAAGCCCCCATCGGACGGGCTTCACGGTCCCCGGGTCGAGTTTCATCAGAAAAATATTAGGCAGAGAGGTAATGACATGAAAATGTTTTCCCAGAGGTAGAAAACAAAGAAAGAAGAAAAAGAGAAGATCATGAAGGTAATAGGAGGTCAAATGAATACCTTGTAATGACGAAATAGAGGTTTTCTTAAATATCTGAGTGATCAGCCACACCCCTGTACCCGGAATAACAAGACCAGCCTGTAATCCCTTCCGTATGCCGGCCGATGTCAGACTGGCTTCGAAAATCATATCGCACAGCATCAACCCGGATATAAGCACAAGCACGGCCAGGGCCTCTCCGGTGTGGGCTTTTCCATATTTGGCCGGCACCGCATATCGTCTTGGCTTAAAAAACCCTCGCCTGATTATGGCCATAATGCAGACAATCAAAACCACTGTGGCCGATAGGTCTTTTAGTAAGGCGTAGGACCTGCCTAGGCCCCCCCCTAAACCAGGCAAAGTGAATCCTTCAAAAATACCTGAAAGAATCAGGGTGATCGACCTTAAGGACAAAATGACAAAGCCGGCAAAGATAAAGATATGAAGCATACCGGCGAACCGATATCTCGGTTGACGATACTGGAGGATGGCATACTTGAGAAGACTAAAAAACCGTTCCGGGATGCGATCCAGACGAGGATCGGCTGCCGCGTTGAGCAACGGCCTTAAACGTCTCATCATGATGTAGGTAAACAGGGATAGTCCGATCACCGAAATCAGTATCGACCAGACGACGCCCGGAATACTCAGGATAGTTGCCTCAGCTGGCGAGATTAAATCTGTTTCCATTACTTAAATATTTTCATTATTGCTTAAATCAAGTCAGATGAAAATGTCTCCTGACTTGGGATATCATTCAAGGACTGCATCTTTGAAAGATTTCAAGGCTAAAAGGATCTTGGCCCTCTATCGTTTATGATAAAGGGCCAAAATCCGACCATTCAAGTTTATGGGGTTTTCCAAAAGCTATTACCCTTCTATCTCCAAACCTTTTCCTCCTGGCCGGAGCCAGTTTACGGGTCGGAGTTGTCTGGCAACAAGGCCTTCCTGCTTGAACTTGGGATAACCCAGAACCATAGCCGCCTGGATCCGCCATGGTTCTTGGAGGCCAAGCTTATCCTTCACATCGGCGATCAGTTCAACCGTTGCGCCGAAACCGGTCCAGCAAAAACCAAGTCCTAACGATTTGGCCGCCAGGTTCATGTTCTGTCCACAGATTCCGGCATGAAGTGGGGGACCTTGCAGTAGGTCATTGCAGGCCACAAAAATCACCGCCGGCGCTCCCAAAAAGACCGGCAACTCTTTCTTGACCACACTGCCCATCCCACCCTGAATGCGTGGATCAAATACACCGAAGGGAATGGGCTGTCCAAGCGATTGCACCAGGGTCATGACCATGGCCTCGTTATGGTACATGTTGTGCATCATGCTCAACAGGCCGTATAGGTCTTCCTCCATTTTGTTGATAAAATCCCGGTCGGTAACCACTACGAATTTCCAGGGCTGGTGGTTGCCGGCGCTTGGGGCGAACCGCCCGGCCTCCAGCACTCGTCGAATGAGCGGCTCGGGCACGGGGTCGGGTTTGAAATTACGAACACTCCTCCGCTCCAGAATGGTTTTTTCCACTTCAGTCCACTTATCGGGTTTTCCTTCTCCGTTTAAGGGTTGAAGCGGCATTTTGACTTGTGGATATCCGACATCAAAGAAACCTTCGTCGGCGTGATAA
The DNA here is from genome assembly GCA_963790475.1 of uncultured delta proteobacterium. Classification (GTDB taxonomy): domain Bacteria; phylum Desulfobacterota; class RBG-13-43-22; order RBG-13-43-22; family RBG-13-43-22; genus RBG-13-43-22. The sequence goes on from CAWBOS010000010.1 coordinate 1,164,122, forward strand.
GGTTTGACAATGGAGATAGCCTCTACCGGGCAAGACACCATGCAGTTGAAACAGGAAAAACAGGCATTTTCATCTTTCATCTTCGGCACTTCGTTTTCGTCCATTTCCCAACATTTAAAAGGGCAGTTCAAAAGACAAAGCCCGCAAGAGGTGCACTTGTCCGGATCGGCCATCATAACACCAACGTGCACTCCGATCGGGCGCAACATGGGTTTTAATTCTTCAAAGGTCGGACCGGTCGGGCCTTCGGCCGTCTGGGTCACCGGGGCCGTGCCTAACTTGACATCCAGGACCAGACGGCCTTTTCCTAACCTTTCCGCACCATCAAGGGCCAGAGTCTCATTGGTGCCGTCCTCGACCAGGGCGGCGCGGGCGTCCCGGAAGAGCTTTTCAATGTGATACTCCTTGGACATTCCGTAGCCGCCAAAAATCTGAACTCCTTGGCTGGCCACTCTAAAGGCCGTTTCAGTGGAAAGGACTTTGCTCGCCATAGAATAATGAACAGCCATGGGCTGTCCTTGCAAAAAAAGATCCGTATTATAAAGAGAAACTCGGCGGGCCAGAGACCGGGCCGCCTCGATCGATACGAACATGTCAAAGAGTTTCAACCTTATATTTTGATGTTCAAAAATGGTCTTGCCACCCTGCACCCTCGATTTGGCATAGGCCAGTGCTTCCTCAAAGGCGGCTTGGGCGCAGCCAACAAAGCACAAACCCATCCAGCCGTTGGCTATACCCAACTGCATATTGGAAAACGTCTTATAAGTAGCCGGATCAGCAGCGATCATCATTTTTTTAGGAATTCTCACATTATCGAAAAAGATTTCCCCCTGATTTAGGGCCCTTTGGCCGAGCTTGTTTAAGGGTTTCCCCCGGGAAATGCCGGGCAGGTCAAGAGGGAGAACGGCGATCCCTCCGCCTTCATTGCCCCGGGAGGGGTCCAAGGAAAGCCAGAGAGCAGCATACTTAGCCAGGGTGCCGTTGCTTACCCAGGAAGATTTTTGACCGTTAATCACATAGTGGTCACCATCCAGGACAGCCTGGACCTGATTGGCTAATTCAGGAACATTTCCGTATTCCCCCTCGAAACGGAGTGAATCCGATCCATGATTCGGTTCGGTGATGGCCCAACAACCGGTCATCGTACCTTTATCCGCCATAAATTGTCGAACCAAGTCCTGCATCTCCTGGTCCGGAGACATGGTGGCCCAGAAATAGGGGGTCGTGCAGCATCCGAAACTGACCGCCAGGTCGGAAGCCGCCCAGCCCATCAATTCTGTGACCAAGGCGAAACTCATGGGATCCGCCTCCATCCCTCCTACCGCTTTCGGAAATAACAGCCCGTGATAGCCCAACTCATAGGTTTGGCGCAACACATCCCACAATGCTGAACCTTCGGCGATCACATCGGCTGGATCAGCCAGTTTATCCAGCTCAATGGCCGCGGGACGCCAGACCTTTTGAACAAATTCTTTGGTGGATTTCCAAAGGGCCACATGTTGTTTGTTTAGATCAATGTTCAGATCTCTTAATCCCATAGTAAGCCTCCTTTTTTGGTTTGATTAATTAGTTAGCCATTTAAGACGACAGTCTTAACTAAAACCAAGAAACGGATAGACCCTCTTCCGGACTTATCATTTTTTAAGAATAGTTACGGATAAAGCCGCCTCGGAGCCGCCCACGCTACCACCGGCATTCTGGGCCAGGGCCGCTTTGGCGCCTTCCACCTGCCTTTTACCGACCCGACCGCCGCCAGCCAGGTGCCGATAAAGCTCCACCACCTGGCGCACCCCTGTCGCTCCGATGGGATGGCCCTGGGACTCCAGGCCTCCGGACACGTTTATCGGCAGCTTGCCGCCTAAAGTGCTATGTCCCGCCTCGGCAAAAAGGCCGCCTTCCCCCAGTCCGCAGAAACCCAGTTCCTCGGAAGCATACAGCTCCCCAATGGCTGTGGCGTCGTGGACTTCAGCCAGGTTGATATCTTGCGGACCGATACCGGCTCGTTCGTAAGCCGCTTTGGCTAACCGCGCCAGGGTACTCTCTTTGCCTTCTCTGGAGGGATCCTCACCACTGGCCAGCATACAGGCCGCTATCTCCACCCCATGGCTGACGCCGATCTTCCGAGCATACTCCTCGGAACAAATAACCAGCGCAGCAGTACCATCACCGATAGGGGAGCACATCGGTCTGGTCAGGGGCCAGGCCACCTCCGGAGCCTGCAGCACCTCTTCCACGGTGTACAGGTTTTGGTACTGGGCCAATGGGTTCAGGGAGGAATGGTAGTGGTTCTTGGAAGAAATCGCAGCCAACTGCCGCTGGGTGGTCCCGTACTTCTTCATGTGGTTTCTAGCCATGATTGCATAGACATCCATGAAAACGGAGCGCTGCCCGGACTTCTGCTTCTCGCCTTCACCCCGGGCTATCCGCTCTTTCTTGATCTTTTCCTCTTGTTCGGAGAATAATTGCATAAGCTGAGGCAGGATCTCCACGTCCAGACAGCCTATAAAGGCGGGCAACACCTTGCTTCGGTCCTCGAAGTACATCTTTTCCATGCCCACGACCAGGGCCACCTCCATCTCCCCGAGGGCCACCATGGCCCGTGCCCCGTGAAGGGCTGTGGCCGAAGAGGCACAGGCGTTTTCGACGTTGATCACCGGGATGCCCCCGATACCCATGGCCCGCATAACCACCTGGCCGCGGATGGATTCCTGACCCATTAAAACGCCCTGGGAGGCGTTGCCGACCCAGACCCCCTCAATCCGTTCCTTGGACAGGCCGGCGTCTTCGAGGGCCTCATTGACCGCCTCGGCCACCAGGGACTTTAAATTACGGTCCATATGGCGGCCGAACTTGGTCATGCCTCCGCCGATTATCTTGACTTTACGCATGGAATTTTTCTCCTTTCTCAGAATAATTAATAGAAATTTTTAAGCGGAAAGACATTTTCGGATTCCGGATTGAATGCTTCCCGCAGCAGCCGGTCGAGATTTTTCTCTGAAGCGGACTTTGGTATTTCCTGGACCACCTGAATATAGGTCGGCACGCTGTTACGGTCCAGGTTGGTCCGGCAAAGTTCGAAGATACTTCTGATGTCGGGTGTGCGCCCTTCAGTGGGGACGATAGCAGCCACCAGGTCGCTTTCACCCGGAGCACCGGAGGCAGCCGGAACCCCATAAACGCAGATGTCGGTCACGTCGGAATGCTGGGCGATCACGCCCTCAACGAACTCGGGCATAATGAAGTCCCCCTGACGCCTCAGTCCCCCGCCTTTGCGGAAGTCGAAATAGAGCCAGCCGTCAGCGTCTTTGTGGACCATGTCGCCTGAGCGCAGCCAGCCCCCGCGGGTCTTGGCCTCGGAGGCCTCTTTCTTGCCGTGGTATTCCACTTCTGTCTCCCCCATAACCGCACGGGAAAGGAGTTCTCCGATCTCACCGGGCTGACATTCACTATCATCTTCCCGGACCACTTTCATCTCCATAATCCCCTCCAGGGGTTTGCCGAATGAGCCGACAGGGCCGACTCCGGGCGGTTTGTGGGCAAAGCCCCCTTCCACCGCCCCATACCATTCATGTATCTTGACCTTAAAGCGCTGTTCAAAGGCCTCCCAGATACTTCGTGGTGTCCCCGCGCTGAGGACGACCTTGATCGGATTATCTCTATCGTCGGGCCGGGCGGGCTCGGAATAAATACCCATCATCATCCCCCCCAAGAGCGAAAAAGTTGTACAACCATAGCGCCGACAGACATCCCAGATGCGGCTCTTGGTGAATTTACGGGAAATCACGGCCGGGATGGAACGGAACAAGGCCGGATTCAGAGTCACCGCCTGAGCGTTTCCGTGAGTCAAGGAGAGCCCGGTGTACAGTTTGTCCTCCGGGGTGTACTGCCAGACGAGATCGGCCAGCAAGACGTAGCCCTGCAGGCGATCGGCCCGCATGCGAACACCCTTGGGATTACCGGTGGTGCCGGAGGTATAGATGATCATGAAGTAGTCCCGCGTTGATTGACCATCGGGATCAAACATCATCGCTTGGGAGCCTTCCAGGACTTCTTTCAGGTCCGGATACTTAGGAGAGACCGGAATACCAAACTCAGGGTTATACAAACAGCCGATGGTTTTTACATCGGGCATCCAGGAAAGGGCTTCGTCCATGGAGTCCATAAATTCAGCAGCAAAGATAACGCCTTTGCTACCCGAGTCTCTTATCTGATACCTTAGCTTTTCCCCTTTGGATCTAGGATCAATCGGGACGAGTACGGTCCCTAAGACCGACGCGGCATACATGGACAGAACGACCTCCGGATGATTACGCATCACAATGGAAAAAGTGTCCCCGCGGACAAAACCCAATTTTTCCATGGCTCGGGCCAACCTGGTGCCCTTGAAGACCAGATCGGCATAGGTGAGAATCTCATCCGGGTGGGGGTGATTTTCAAAGGTCACCACGGGGAAATCGGGGTTATCTTCCGCCTTGGCCATCATGTCAAAAGCCAGGACTCCTGGAATTTTGCTTTCAGTCATTTTTCCCTCCTTGACCCTATTGGGTCATACAATCTGTTGAAAACAACCCTTGTCTCAAACATTCTCGTCGTTGCAGACAAAGGCCAATAGGATTTTTCAAACAGTTCAGAAGGTCCGCCGGGACCATATTTCCCGATCGCTATTAAAGGTGGCGGCCAAAATTCTATCTGTGGCTGTGGTGACTACAACTTTGGGCGCCTTAAGCCGGCCGCATCGTCGTGACCGCCGGGGATGTAAAATGTGAATTTTAGAATCTTGTAGTCAGGATCCATGATATCCTCTGCCTAAGAAAAAGTATTGTAAAATCATAATACACAAGATTAGATAGAAAATAACTTTCCATTCTTTTGATATCTGGTTTTTGTATTTTGTGCCAAAATATTTGTCAATGTTTTTAAAATGTTTCATATTGATTTTATCTTACTATAAAACATTTTTTTGTTTTTTGAGTGACCCATAATCCTTAACAATAGTCCTATTCTGAGAAAGAACGCCAAATCGGGTAGATATTGGATAAAAGGAGTAAATGGGGAGGTAAGGGAGCAGCAAACGATGGTATTGAAGAAGTACTGAAATCTATCCCAACACCGCCTTACCTGCGTTTCCTTTCTGCCATACAACAAAAACTCCTCGTCTAAGTCTCCACTTACGCCGGGTCAAGTAAAAAAAACAAATCTGAAGTAATTAACCGATAACTCTTTGGACTATATCAGATCCGGTCTGTTTTCGTGGCCTGGCTCCGCCGTTGGCCTGGCCAGGAATTTTGGGTGTTTGTTCCAAATTTCTACCATCTCTTCCCTCTATCCTTTACAAAAAATTATATTTAGTGTCTCAACATCGTGTTAAGATAGCCTTTAATTTTATTAAAATATTTCATTAAAAGGGGATATCTTTGACTTAGCTCATAAAAACTATATGAATTTTATAGACATAGTCATCGGGGTCAGCCCTTTGTACGACACTACTTGAGATCCGGAATAATTATGAGGCCTATAAATCGGGCGTGAGCTTGTCCGAATCCGGGCATTTGATTCCAACGGGTCTTCTAAAATCTTGTCAATGCCGGGTGCAACTTTCTTTAAAAAAATTTTCCATCTAAAAATCAAGAAGGAGAAAATATTATGAAGGAAAATGATAAAGCACTATCGGCCCTTCTGGCTGTTTTCCCGACTCCCGAGACTTTAGTTCAATTCTCCGAAAACATGGATAATAAAAAAGCCCTGGAGTCCTTTATGGACTTCGCGGTTAGAAACAATCTCATAAAAAAGAAGGACAGAAAAAGTCTGCTGAACCTTATTAGTCAGCATCGCCGGTCAACCCAAGATTTAACGCCGCCGAATAATCTTAATTTTGAAGAATTGCTTGAAAAAAAGAAAGGGATCCTCAAATTGAATTTTTCAGGGAGAATATTGACGAACCGAGTCAATGCCCTGATTGCTGAACACCGGATAGAATTACCCAGGGTGAGCAATTCCATGCTGAGCCGATTAAAAAAGGAGTCGACTGACACGGCCCATAAAGAGAATGTCTTAAGAAGCCTGGCCTTCTGGTTGGGTCACGAACGAAAGGAACTGGGGCCCCTCTGGAATTTTGAAACCTTGGTTAAACTCTGCGGGGAAAGAAAACCGCAGGAAAATTTTCGGGAAGGGGTCCGAATCGGGTTTGCCCTCTACAGCCAGGGTGATGTTATCGACCATGACATCATCAATTGGCTTCGAAAGGCCCTGAAAAATTACATCGAACAATCGGTAGGTCACTTTCTCTATGGCCGGTGGGGCAAAGTTCGATCGCACGATATCACTACTTTATTTTTGGATTTTCCCAAGGAAGAGGAAGCTGAAGACCCGGCTTATTATCACCAATGTCTTAGAAGCGCTGTTTCATTAGCCCATCAGATCGCCCTCCGCTGGGCCTTGTCTAAACACTGCACCAAAAACCGTTTTTTATCCATCGGGATCGCCGCCGGCGAATATGCCAATCTGGATAATTACCTGCTCCCCACCTTAAAGGCCAAGCTGCCCGGTGATCCGGTGATTCGGGTTACCGACTATGTCCGGCAGTGCTTGCTGATCAACGATATCCGGGCCATACTCTGCGAACATCCCAATGAAATTACCCTGTTTACCGGAGAATCTCTGACCATTTGGTGGGTCGTAGCCCTCTGGAGTAACCTCTATTTTGATTTTGTTCCGGATTTACTGGAAGACCATATCTTAAAAAATACCCCGGCTTCTATTGAGGCCTTGACCCGGTTGCTCTGGTTGTCACCGGACGAGAGACCCAACTCTTCCGAAATCAATGAGCCGAATGCGGTTACAACTTTTTTTAAATTTCCTCACAATTCGCTCCTGGGGGTGGAAATTGCCAAAACCCTTTATTTTCGACGGCGTTTCCGGGAAGCGTTGGAGATTCTTCGTATCGTCCTTTCCATCGATCCGACCCATCTGGTCCCCAGGACGCTGAGAATGGTTCTGTTCCACAATCTGGCCCTCGACGCGCCGTCTTATACGGCTGCAGAGCATTTATTTAATCAATCGGAACATGAAGCTTTTTTCGTCGAGGAAAAATGTACCAATCTATCCGAAGATTTTTATTGCGAATATGGGTTGTGTTACCAAACTAAAGCCATGTTGATGGTCCGACTCATGCGCCAAGGAGAGAAGCCCTTCCCGGACTTGCAAGATCTGGAACAATCAAGGGAGATCGTTTTTCTGGCCTTAAGTAAGGCGGAAAATCTTTTTGAAAAAGGAATGACCATATCGCCATCCGGGATCCGATCCTCCTTCCTGTTGGGCAGTGCGAGACTGGTTAAATCGATTTTAAAGAATAACAAAGACCTCTTCATCAATCCCAAGCTACCCATCGACAGCAAACCTGAAATAGTCAGGCAGACAGGTAGAGATCTTTATTTGCAACTAGGTCTTTTAAGGCATGAACTTCCGCCGCAACTCCAATACGACTTCCTAATCCGATCCGTGTATGACAAATTTGAAATCCATGACAGTTCAATATCTTTACAAACCTATAGAGCCACCACTTATTTCCGTACCGCCGTAGTCCTGTGGGATTTTGTACCATTTATAAGGACTGCGGCCGTGGCCAAGAAGACTGTCCAATTGATAAATGATGCCAAAGAAATTGCCCAATCGATTGAAAAAAATGATCTCTCCATTTACTCGTTTAACCGAACCTTGATTGAAATGGTCCCGGTTAAGGAGTTTGTACGGCAGATGGAAAAATCGCTTGAAATGATCAAAGAGTATGTCGGACGAGATCTAACAATTCTGGATGACCAGGAAATTATCGAATCAAACGGGAGTCTTTCATCAATACTCATGACACTTAATTTTTGACCTTGCAGGTTAAAGCCAGATTTATTTTGTTTCATTAAAATTGTGTTTTGCTATAAAAGATCATCTGTTTTCTCTCCTAAGAAAATGTCCTAAGGCTGACTTTCCAATTTCAACAAGGGTGTAGCGTAACCATATCGAAGATTATAAAAGTCCCTTATGGAATATTGAGACCTGGCGAAAGCTTGGTAAGGAAAGGAAGCCATCGGAAAATTACCGTGAAGGGGTTCGATCGGGTTTTTCCTTTGCGGCCGGAGGATTGTCATATAACCAGGCTTTAAATCAACGGCTCAGGGCAAGGCCTTTATAATTTTTTCCGCATTCCCTCCCAAAAGGGCCTTGATTTCTTCTTGGGTGAAGGTAAGCCCATCGGGAGCGTTTTCCGGTAAGTCCTGGAAAATTTCCAGCCAGTGCGTGGTCGAGATGGTACCTTCCAGACTGGGATTATCGGTCCCCCAGAGGAATTTTTCGGCCGTGGCTTCATCGAAGGCCTCGCGCAAGATCCGGCAGAATTTGGCCAAATTTCTTCGGGCCTGGCCCTGCCAGCCGGAGACATCGGCATAAAAGCTCGTCTCTTTGGTCGCTATGAGGTTGACCAGCTCCGGCCACCAGCAAAAACCCAGATGGGCTCCGACGACGGTGAGGTGAGGGAAATCGCTGATTACTGCGTCGAGGTTTGCCGGTTGGCCGTATTTACTCTTTAGGGGCCTGGAGATGGGACCCAAATGGCTGATCAGGGGAATACCCAGTTCCTGGGCTTTGGCCAAAACCCGGTAGGACTCCTCGCCATCCGGATAAAATCCCGAGGTGGGATGATACTTGAGGCCCCGGCAGCCGTAGTCATTCACCGCCCGGTCCAGGATATCAACGGCCCCTGGCCGCCGCGGATCGATTCCGGCGAAGGCCACGATCCGGTCCGGAAAGGCCTTGGCTATCGAACCGTAGAAACGGTTGATCTCATCAATTGACATAGCCGCTTCACCGATTCCGTACCCCCAATCCAGGGCCAGAATAAAGGTCTTATCCACGCCGGCCTCATCCATCCTGGCGATGAGTTTCGAGCCGTCCGGGTCCATCCATCCGTCCATGATCATAGTCTTGGCCTGAAGGGAGGTGATTTCGCCGAGCTTATTCCTCCGGCAGTAGGCCACCACCAGGCCGGCCAATTCATCCCAGTAACGGTCCGGCAGGATATCCCAGGTCCAAACATGACAATGAGCATCGATGATCATGTCTTATTTCTTCGCTTTCCAAAACACTCCCAGGGAATAGGCCAATCCTGAGGGCAATCAGTCGTTGATCTTATTTTTATCCTTCAAGGGCTGGCTTGGGTAAAGAAGCGTTACCTCTATTTCCGAAGTATTCGGACGCCTGTACCGGCCAGCAGTATGGCCAGAAGAAGGATGACACCCTGAATCATGGTCGTATAATAGCCCGGCACCATCATGATGATCAAGCCGTTTATGGCCACAACGACAATGATAACACCCACCAGAGTTCCCCAAATATGGAATTGGCCGATCCGTATGGTGGCCGCGCCGATAAAGCAGGCCCCGAAAGCATCCATCAGATAAGAAGTGCCCTGAGTGGCATTGGCCCCCAATACGGCCGAGGCGAGGACGATACCGCCGATGGCCGAGCAAAAACCGGACAGGACGAACCCCAGGAGACGGTTGAAGCGGACATCGATACCGGACATGCGGGAGGCTTCCGGATTGCCGCCGATGGCCTCCATGCGCCTTCCGGTGGTGGTAAAGCTGTGGAAGAGGGCCACCAGGGCCAGCAGGATGATCATCACAAAAAAGCGGACTGGAATGCCTAAAAAATCACCCCGGCCGATAATGCCGAAATCTTCGGGTAAATTCCAGATGGAAAGCCCCTTGGTAATGGCTAAGGACGTCCCCGTCAGGACGCTCATGGTAGCCAGGGTGCAGACAAAGGCCGGAAGCTCCAAATAAGCCACCAAAAGACCGTTAACCAAGCCGGCCGCAATTCCGACCAGCAGGCCGAAAACAATGGACAGGAAAATGCTGTAACCGGCCACCAACGCTAATGCGGTTACGATCCCGGCCATGGCCGCTATGGCCCCTATTGAAAGATCAAAGTCACCCATTTTCAAAACGCAGGTCATGCCGGCGGAGAAAATTGAAAGGAGGGCCAACTGCCCCAGCACATTAACCAGGTTTTCCGGGGAGCGGAAGGGGGGCAGCAGAACGCTGAAGCACAAAACCATGAGCGCCAGGAAAATAAAGGTCCCGTATTTCCCGACGTAAGTAATCCATTTTATCCGCGCACTCGGTGCGCCGGTTGTTTTCGTCATGTTCATACCTTTCTTCTATGTTTCCTTTTTTCTCAAAAAATTGGCCGAAGCTCCGCCCATAAGCCGGTTTAATTCCCCAGCAATAGATCCATAACCTTTTGTAAGTCGGCCCGGCTGTTGTCCAGTTCGGCTTTGATTTCACCCTTTTCCAGGACCAACACTCTATGGGCCAAACCGACCACCTCGGTCAGGTCCGAGGAAATCAAAATAATCCCGGTTCCCCTGCGAGCCAGCTCGGTGATCAGTTCGTATAGGGCGAACTTGGCCCCTACGTCGATCCCCCGGGTCGGTTCATCGCAGATCAAGACCTTGGCCTCGCTGCAAAGCCATTTCGCTAAGATGACCTTCTGCTGGTTGCCGCCGCTTAAAAGGGATACGCTTTGGTCCAGACCGGAGGCTTTGATATTGGTCGACTCATAAAAAGGCCTGGCCGCCAGGCCTTCCTTGGCCCGGCTTATGACCGGGACCTTGGCCCAGCGCCGGAGCTTTTGCAGACTGGCCAGGGTAATGTTCTGCTTGACGTCCATGGGCAGGACCAGACCGTCCCGACGGCGTTCTTCCGGAACCAGGGCCACTTTTTGGCTAATGGCCTCTTTAGGCGATTTAATTTCAACCGGCTTTCCTTCAATGAAGATCTCACCGGAGTCCTTCTGAAGTGCTCCGAAGATCAGACGGGCCAGAACCGAACGGCCCGAGCCGACCAGTCCGGCCAGGCCTAAAATTTCTCCGGCATGGAGTTGAAAACTGACCTTCCGGACCGCCCACCCCCGACTCAGGTCCTTGACTTCCAAAAGGGTCTTTTCTTGAGGAGGATGCCGTTGGGGGAAGATGTCCCGCAGCTCCCGGCCCAACATCATCTGGTAGAGCTTGCCCGAATCCATCCCAGCCACATCGGCCGTATCTACTCTTCGAGCGTCGCGGATGACCGTAACCCGGTCGGCGATGCGGAACACCTCTTCCATCCGATGGGAGACGTAAACAATAGCCTTGCCGGTCGACTTGAGATCGGCGATGGAGTGAAAAAGCTCGTTGACCTCCTCATGGGTGAGCGATGAGGTAGGCTCATCCATGAAGATGATACGGGATTTTAAGGCCAAGGCCCGGTTAATGATGGTTTTCCATTGCTGGATGATGGTCAAGGCCGAGGCCGGCAAGCGCAGGTCGGCCCCGATAGGCAAAACATCCGGGATGGTTTGGACCATTTCCACCATCTTGGCCAGGTTGACCAACTTGAAGCGGTTAAGGGGATAACGGCCGAGGAAGATATTTTCCGCCACGGAGAGATGGGGCACGATATTAAGTTCCTGGTGGATAAAGGCCAGCCCCAGGTCCTGGCTGTCACTCGGGCTGTTGATCTCACAGGGCCGGCCATCGATAAGGATTTCCCCTTGATCTTCCTTATATAACCCGGCTATGACCTTGATTAAGGTTGATTTTCCGGCCCCGTTTTCCCCCACCAGGGCATGGACTTCACCAGGTCGAACATCGAAATCCACCTGATCCAGTGCCCGCTGTCCGGGAAAATCCTTGACAATGCCCCTGGCTTCCAGAATCGTTTCCTGACTCATTTTATTAATGGACATAATAGACTTCACCTTTGAGAAACGTATCCTTCTCCCCGGAAAGCCGGGGAGAAGGATAGGATGGTTTACTTTACTTTAAAATTTGGTTTGCCCTTATAACCGCAAGGGTTGTAATAATAGCCCGGCGGCGGCACATTGGCCTTGGTCACGAGGTCTGGCATGGAAAACCATACCTCCTCGTCCGTAAACGGCTTTCCGGCAAAGATCTTGTCGAGATTCAGGAAAAGACGTTCGGTCCATCTGGGGGCATCCCAGTTGGCACCCGAGGTAGCATAAAGGTTAGGTTGCTCTCGGATCTCTTTGTAGGTGTTGGGGGCATCATCAGTGGTGGTGACGACGACATCACTTCGCCTCATATCCTTGGCCGCCCTGGCAGCCGGGATGCCGTAACCTTCCCAAGTAGTCCAAATTCCTTTTATCTCCTTCTTAGTGTCGGCCAGGAGGGCATTTTTAATGGCTTCATAACAGGCTTGTGAGGGATCTCCTCCCGTGCCGGTGTATTGTAGTTCCTGGGAAATTTTCAGTTTGTACGATTCAAAGACGACTTTGGCTACGTTGAATCGGAACATACCGGTGCTTACCCTGGGATCATAATAAACAAGGACTTTATCCCCCGGACGAAGCTGGGAGACTAAAGCCAGGGAGCTCAAAGCCGCGAAGCCCGCTTCCGGGGCTATGCCGTGTGAAATTACCCCCGGGACCATGGCTCCGCAGGCGATCCCCTGAACCGGGATCCCCTTTTTGTAGGCTTTCAGAATTTGCTGATCTTCATATTTGAAGTCCGTCCAGTTAATGATAATGCCGTCATAGCCGGCGGTAATCATGTTGTCCATGGTGGCCTGCGCTTTGGCAACATCTCCCTGAATATCAAAAATCTGCAGGTCCCAGCCCCGCTTTTTGGCATATTGCCGGTAATAATTGTTGGCCAGGGCCGAGACCTCGATTCCACCAATCAAATCCAGGACGCCGATTTTTATCTTTTTCTTCCCCTTGGGTTGAATCTGAAAAACCCCGGCCTGGGCGGATCCGAGGGTTGTGGCCAGGAATATCACGGCCACCAAAAGCATGAGCACGACTTGCATCCTTTTCATCATGTTTTTTCCCATGTTACTCTCTCCTTTTATCGATGTTGGTTTAAAAAAAAATGGTTTGCAGACGTCGACCCGGGTTAGGTGGTTCCCTGTGGCCGATGAGAACTATTAAACAATCGCCTCCTTTCCTTTGGTAACAAACATTCCACTTCAGCCCCTCCTTAAGGGTAACAATCATTAACTTGGGGGGTTTTATGAAAAAAGGGCCGGATCAAATTGCCATAGGGTCTTTTCTTGACAAACGAAGGTTTTTATGACTCTATATTCTTTGTTAAAACAACTGTCAACTTTTTAAATTGTTTTATTAAAAATATCATTTTATCATGAAACATTCTATTGTTTTTTCATTCCCCAATCCCCACTTTGATAAAATATATTGTAAAAAAGGAATAACTGCATGAAAAAAGAAAATAATTCCCTGTCCGCCCTTTTGGCGGTTTTCCCGACCATAGAAACCTTTACCGAATTCTATGAAAATATGGATAATAAAAAATCCGTGGAATCTTTTGTTGCCTTTGCCTTCCAAAACGATCTTATTAAAAAAGAGGATGGTAAAAGTCTTCAGGCCCTTATCCGCCAGCATTCCCGACCAAAGACGGAGTTAATTCCGCCCAACCATATTAATTTTGAGGACTTGCTGGAAAAAAAGGAAGAGTTCCTCAAAATGAATCTATCGGGACGGGCCCTGACAGACCGGGTCAATGCCCTTATTAAAGAACACCGGATCGAATTGCCCAAGGTGAGTAATTCCATGCTGACCCGGCTGAAAAAAGAACCAGCCGATACACTTTATAAACGGAATGTATTGAGAAGTCTGGCCTTCTGGTTGGGTCATGAGAGGGCGGACCTGGGTCCCTTATGGAATTATGAAACCTTGCGAAAACTCTGCGGAGAAAGGAAACCCTCGGAGAACTATCGGGAGGGGGTCAGGATCGGTTTTGCCTTGTATGGACGGGGAGACGTTATCGACCATGATATCGTCGGCTGGCTTAAAAAAGCCTTGAGAAATTATATCGAACAATCCCTCGGGCATCTTCTTTACGGCCGGTGGGGTAAGGTTCGTTCTCATGATATCACCACGCTGTACGTGGATTTTCCCAAAGAAGAGGAGGCTGAAGCCCCGGCTTCTTATCGGCAGTGCCTCAGGAGTGCTGTTTCCCTGGCCCATCAGATCGCCATCCGTTGGGCCTTGTCCAAATACTGCACCAAAAACCGCTTTTTATCTATCGGAATCGCAGCCGGCGAATATGACTCCCTGGACAACTATTTACTTCCAGTTCTGAACGCCAAGCTGCCCGGCGATCCGGTGATACGGGTAACCGACTATGTGCGTCAATGCCTGCTGATCAACGATATCCGGGCCATACTCTGCGAACGTCCCAACGAAACTGCCTTGTTTAACGGGGAGGCTCTGACCATCTGGTGGGTCACAGCCTTATGGAGTACCCTCTATTTCGATTTTGTCCCCGACTTGCTGGAAGACCGGATACTACAAACCGATCCTGAATCTGTTAAGGCCTTAAATCATCTTTTGTGGCCCTTGGAAGAAACAAGCCCCCCTTCATCTGAAAAGGATGAACCCAATGCCGTTACCACCTTCTTTAAAGTCCCTCATAATTCTCTCCTGGGTGTGGAAATCGCCAAAACCCTCTATTACCGCCGCCGTTTCTGGGAGGCCCTGGAAATACTTCGGATCGTTCTTTCCATCGATCCGACCCATTTGGTGGCCAGGACTTTGCAGATGGTCCTGTTTCGCAATTTGGGCCTAGTCGCCCCGAACTTTTCCATTACTCAAGGTATGTTCAAACAGGCCGAACAAGAGGCTTTATATATTTTGAAAAACTGTGTCAGTCCGTCAGAAGATTTTTACTGCGAATATGCGGGCATTTATCTGGCCAAATCCATGTCCACTATCAGGTATATGCGAAAAAGTAAGGGGGTTTTCAACGGACCGGGAGATCTCTTTTCCTTAAAACAGATGATTTTTTCAGCCTTCGACCAGGCCGAAAATCTTTTCGAAAAGGGGATGACCGGATCTCCTTCGGGAATTCGATCATCGTACCTGCTGGACAGTGTGAGGGTGTTAAAAGAGATCATGAAAAATAACGAAGACCTATTTGTGAATCCCAAAGAACCCATCGACCATATCCCTGAAATTGTAAGACAACCCTCCATCAACCTCCAGTGGGAAATCGGCTTTTCGAGGGATGATATTCCCCCTCAACAGAGATATGATTCTATCTTCCAGTCGACCCTTCAGAAATTTAAGATTTACGATGATTCGATTTCCTTGCAAGCCTATCGGCCCACGACCTATTTTTGCCATATCGTTTCCTTATGGGATTTCGCCCCCATCAGGACCGTAGCCATTGCCAAAAGGGCCTTTCAATTACTAAGAGAGGCCATTGAAATAGCCAGGTCCGTAGAAAAAGATGATCTTTGTATCTATTCTTATACCCGGACCTATGGAGAAATGCTCCCGGCCCAAGAATTTATTCAGCATGTGGAAAAATCGTTAAAAATGATTGAAGATTATCTGGGAGGAGACCTGTCTAACCGTGATGACCGGGAAATCATAGGCCAGAAGGGAAATCTTTCATCTATCCTGATGACCCTTAATTTCTAAAATGGACAACAACCGGAAATGGGCTTTGTCAATTACTCTTTTTTAGGGGGAGGATAGACCCGGGCCAGGATCGGTTCCAGATCGGCTTGCCCCCCCGACGAAATTGATCGGGTATTTAAAACCCACTTTAGCCAGTTTTTTCAGACCTGAAATGGCCCGGGGGATTTCTCCCGGCGCCAGGGCCAGAGAAATCTCATCATCGGCCACTTGTCCCATGGACCTTTCTCCATAACAGGGTATGGAAAGCTGGGGCTTATGGGTTCGATAGCACTCCCCCAGGGAATCGGCGCAGGCCCCTTCTCCGATAAAGAAGAATGGGAACCTTTCATATTTCTCTTTCTGCAAGCCACAAAGGAGCATCATGATTTGAGCCGGATTTCCGTAAAAAAGGAGGACTTCCGGTTCAAATTTCTCTTTGGCTAAAGGGGCCAAGGCAACTGCTTCGGCCACCGGGACCCGGGGGGTCTCCATCTGCTGCTTATAGGCATCTTCCGCTGTTCCGAACCAGGTAGTTGAAAGCATGGCTGCCTCAGCCCTCATACTTTTCTCAAAAGTTCTAACTACAGCCTACCTAGGAGCATGACCAAAAAGAGCGATTGCTCTATTCACCTTTTTATAATTCAAATTAAGCAGCCAGCCAAAATTACTGCAATAATCCCAATTAAAGTATTTTCCCTATCCTGCCGATAATTCATGTAACCAAAAAAAATGGTCAACCCACAAATTGCTTGGGTTTGCCCGAACACCATAGTACGTCTGACCTCGTTTCCGATGACCTTATTGGGATTGTTAGCCGATTCAATTGCTTTTATTAAAAAAAATATATGAAAGGATGCAGTGATGGTGAATAATCTCTTTATCTCTCTGGGGCTGATTGTAGCCCTTATGGCCAGCCTTGAACTGGTTCTTTACGCCATTTTCGGCAAGAATCGTCCCACGAAGCTTTTCCGGTCGGCGGCCACATGCTTCCTGGTAACAGCGGTTTCTTTTTCTTTTATAGGACAAGGGGGGAGGAGTTTTTTCCCCGGATTTATTCTGATCTTCTTGGTCTGTCTGACGGCTTTGACCCTCAACTTTTTGGTCATCAATTCTATGGTGACCAAGACCCCTGAACCGGATCATTTACGGTATTAATAATGGCGGGGTCAAGGTGGCCAACGCTTCCCGGTTGGTCCGGCGCTCCAGCAAGGAATTGGCCGAAGGGGCAGCTCATCAGGCCTCGGGGATCGAAGAAAATTCAGCGGCCCTGCAGCAGATCGATTCTCTGGCCCATCAAAACACCAACCATGCCAATCAAAGCAAGCTGGCCATTACTGATGCCGGTCAACTGCTTTCAGTAGTTAATAAACAGATGGACCAATTATCCGAAGCTATGGGAAAAATCAACCAGGCCAGCAACGAGACGAATGTGATTATTAAAAGCATCGACCAAATAGCCTTCCAAACCAACCTGTTGGCCTTAAATGCGGCGGTCGAGGCCGCCCGGGCCGGAGAAGCCGGAGTTGGATTTGCTGTGGTTGCCGAAGAAGTCCGAAATCTCGCCCGACGCGCAGCCGAAGCGGCCAAGAATACCAGCGGGCTTATTGCTAAAATTCTGGATTCCGTCAGGACCGGCAGTGACTTGACAAAATCAACCCATGAAGCCTTTAAAAAGAATATGGAGGCCGTGGATAAAGTCGCCGGCCTGGTCGAAGGTATCGCCTCAGCCAATCAGGAACAGGCGGAAGGCATTGCCCAGATCAATACTGCTTTGCATCAAATGGATACCGTGACCCAAAAGAACAGCACCCTCGCTGAAAACCTGGCCTCGGCGGCCAAAGAAGCCAAGGACCAGGCCAAGGACTTAGGAACAGGAGTAGAGAAATTGACTTCCATGTTGGGAGTCGGGGCCAAAGTCACCCCCTCCGAGGCCAAAAGAAGGGTGAAAAAAGCGATCCAATTTCTGAAAGAGGTGGGACCCAGGGCGGCTTTTGCCGAGTTCGATAACAGCCAAGGCCGGTTTTCCGATATGGATTCTTATATCACGGTTTATGACGTAAACGGGATATTAAAGGCCTATCCTATTAATAAACAATCGATCGGAACCAATGTCCTGGAAACTAAGGATACCCGGGGGAAGTTTTTTGTAAGAGAATTAATCGAAATGGTCAAGGCCAAGGGGAGAGGCTGGGTGGAGTATCTATATCGCAACCCGGCCTCCGGCCAAGAGGAGCCGAAACTGTCTTACTCCGAACGGATCGGCGATCTGATCGTATCTTCCGGGGCATATAAGTAGCTCTGGAAAGGCCTCCATTCGGTCAAAAAAGTGGGGCAAGAAGCAATAACCAGTGTTCAACACCGGTCTTCTTGCCCTTTTATATTTCAGGCCTAAGATCATAAGACCACCTCCTGCTGCCTTCATCCGTCATCCACTATTCAGGCCACCTTTTTAAACGCTCCTTAAGAATGATTCAAATATCTTTGACAGCTATCGGATGTTTGATTATACTTGCCTCCAGAGAATTCAATCATCAACCAAGCCAGGAGGAAAAAATGTTAAAAACCAAACTTACGGAATTACTCGGAACCAAACACCCTATCATTCAAGCCGGTATGGGTCCTTTCAGCAATAACAATTTATGTGTAGCCGCCAGCAACGCGGGGGTGCTGGGCTTGCTGTCAACCAGCGGAATTTTTAATAAAACGGAACAACCCTGGATTTACAACGCCTTTGTTGAGACCGCCGAAGCCACGATGGACGATGATATGCCCACGGTGCTGGAGAAGGTTTTGAAGCGGACCTATCGTCTGACCAAGGACCAGGGAGGGATATTCGGCATTAATGTGATGGTTTCGGCGGAATTGGTCCCCTTGTCAACGGTTCTCATCGATACCGCCATAAGGGTAGTGAAAGAAAATCCGGAAATGAAAAATAATTTTAAAGTCATTTTTACTTCTGCCGGTGATCCCCTGCCTTGGGGGGAAAAAATTAAGTCAACCGGATTTACCTGGTTGCACGTCGTCCCCTCGGTCAAGGGGGCCCAGAGATGCGCCAAGGCAGGGGTGGATTGCATCGTAGCTTCGGGGCATGAAGGGGGATTCCACACCGCTTGGGAGCCAGTCCATTCCATGACCTTATTGCCCTCTGTGGTTGAGGCCCTGGCCGATAAAAATATTCCGATAGCGGGAGCTGGTGGATTCTGCGACGGTAAAACCCTGGCTGCCGCCCTGGTCCTGGGCGGAGCCGGTGCCCAAATGGGGACCCGATTCCTGGCGACTCAGGAAAGTGACTTTCATCCATTGTGGAAAGAACAGGTGGTCAAAACCCAGGACCGCGGTACCCTGGTAGCCCGCGGTGTGGTTGGTCCGGCCCGGTGGCTCAAAACTGCAACCAGTCTTGAACATCAAAAAAATACATTAAAAAAATCGCCTTCCATATATTTGGACACTCCCGACGACTTCAGCACTTCCGAAGCTCAGGAACTGGTGACCTATGAACGAGAAGCGATCAAGGCCGTCTGCACCGGGGATCGGGAAAAAGCGATGATGGCCGGGGGTGAATGCGCCCAGAGGGTGGAAGATCTGCCTAAGGTCCAGGATCTGGTTGACCGGATCATGCAGGAAGCAACGGATATCCTGCAAAATGCACCCAAGTTTGTGATAGCCTGATTTTTTCCGGTACTCCCTCCGGTTCAGCCGGGGGGAGTACCAAGGTCATGCCGACAATGAAGTAAATCGATGTCGGAGTATTAACCCCTTCTTTCTCAACAACAGGATGCCTTTTATCCATCCTTAATCTTTCCCGGTTGTTTTGCTTCCATGGCTTCTTTTTCAGATCTCTAAAGGGAAATATGACCTTGCC
Source organism: uncultured delta proteobacterium (assembly GCA_963790475.1). Lineage (GTDB taxonomy): Bacteria > Desulfobacterota > RBG-13-43-22 > RBG-13-43-22 > RBG-13-43-22 > RBG-13-43-22. The sequence goes on from CAWBOS010000010.1 coordinate 1,183,455, forward strand.
CGAAATCTTTCTCCAGGGTGGCCATTGTTCGCGTAAGTGAAGGAAAGAACTATATCATTTTCTCCTTGACCTTTCTTCCTAAGCTAATCTATTATCCTAAAGACAAAAAGCATACGCTTATTAACCATGAGACCTTTGAAAAATGTTCAATTTTGTCCAAGGTCAAGGAAAACGAAAATTTTAACCACAGGAATACATTTAGTATTTCGAGGATTAAAATTTGAGTCTGACGAAGAGATTGGGTAAAAGGGGACGTTTTTCAAAGGTCTCACCATAGAGGAGGATCATGATATGAGTGATCGAGAAGTAATGGACGTTGATGTGCTTTTTGTCGGAGGAGGGATCGCCTCTTTGTCGGGGGCCTTCCATTTGTCTAATTTAATAAAACAATATAATGAAAAAATAGAGCAAGGAGGAAACGGTCAAAAAATTTCTGATGAATTCATGATCGCCGTCTTGGAAAAAGGGGCCTATGTCGGATCTCACAGTATATCCGGGGCCGTCATGAATCCGGTGGCTTTGAAGGAACTTATCCCGGACTTCGTGGCCCAGGGGGCTCCGCTGGAAGGGGAAGTCAAGAAGGAAGAAATTCTTTTCCTGACCAAAACAGGGAAAATAAAATCTCCCATCACTCCTCCCCCGCTCGATAATCACGGCAATTATGTTGTATCCCTGTCAAGATTGGTGGAATGGCTGGGGCAGAAAGTGGAAGAACAAGGGGTCACCATCTTTCCCGGATTTGCCGGCACGGAGGTCCTTTATGAGGGCGAGAAAGTTATCGGTGTCCGCACCGGAGATAAAGGTATCGATGCCGACGGAAGTCAAAAATCCAATTTTGAACCGGGTATTGATCTAAAGGCCAAGGTCACTGTTTTTGGAGACGGCTCCAGAGGTAATCTGACTAAGACGCTCATCCAAAAATTCAAGCTGGGTCAGGGTAAAAACGGTCAAGGCTATGAGGTGGGGGTCAAAGAAATCTGGGAGCTGCCGGACGACAAAATCAAGCCGGGGGATGTGATCGAAACCATGGGCTATCCCCTGAAAACCGATACCTTCGGCGGAGGTTTTATTTATGGGATGCGGGATAACCGGATCGCCATCGGTCTTTTGACCAGTTTGGATTATGCAGACCCGTTTATGGATCCCCATCGTGAGTTCCAAAAATTAAAACTTCATCCTTACATTGCCGGACTATTAAAAGGCGGAAAGATGGTTCAATACGGCGCCAAGACGGTCCCGGTTAGTGGTTTTTTTTCGATGCCCGAGCCTGTTTTCAATGGGGGTATCCTGGTGGGTGATGCCGCCTGCCTCTTTAACGGGATGAAAATCAAAGGGATCCACTATGCCATGAAATCAGGAATGCTGGCCGCTGAAACCATCATGGACTGCCTTATCCAAAATGATTTTTCCCTTGGCCAGCTTAAAAAATACCGCACCCGGCTGGAGAATAGCTATATCCATAAGGACTTACATAAGGTCCGTAATTTCCATCAGGCTTTTCAAAAAGGTTTCTGGCCGGGGATGATCAAAGCCGGTTTCCAGTTTCTGCTTGGCGGCAGGGTCCTGAAAGACCGAATTGAAGCCGGACCCGATTTTGAGCATATGAAGAAAATAGTCGATTATTATAAAACTCCAACCCCCGACGATGACCAAAAAGGGGATATCAAATATGATGGGGTCCAAACCTTTGATAAAGCCAGTGATGTTTATTACGCCGGAGCCACCCATGAAGAGAAACAACCGGCTCATTTGAAGGTATTGGATCTGAATACCTGTTATAACCGCTGCACCAAGGAATATGGAAACCCATGCGTAAGATTCTGTCCGGCCGGGGTTTATGAAATGGAAGTTGATGAAAAGACCGGTAAGCAGAAACTGATCGTTAACTTTTCCAACTGTGTCCATTGCAAGACCTGTGATGTGAAAGACCCTTATGAAAATATCACCTGGGTGCCTCCGGAAGGCGGCGGCGGCCCCAAATATACTATGACTTAACATCGAAAGGTTTCGTAAAATGATTTTTTTGTGATTTTAGATATAGCCTATTAGTAAAAGAAAGCCTGCCCGATTTTGCGATCAGACAGGCTTTCTTTTTCAAGGAGCCGGATGATGAATCCGGAGACGTCGCCCGGGAAATACCGGACGAATTCAATTGGCCTGATATCTTTTTCTAAGCCCAGGTGGCGATAATTTCCGTGTAGGGAGCCCCTTTGGACAACGATTGGGTGATAAGGATCTTCACGTTTTTACAACCGCTGATTTCCAGGGCCTTTTCCATCCAACCGGCAATACGATTTTCAATCAATGCCGAAGGTTCTGAAAATTTGGTGATGTGCACCACCGCCTTCCGGTCTTCCTGAGCCACCACCTTCATTTCGCTGGGTTGATAATAGCTGGTAAAAATGGCACTGGCCCTGCGGATCAAAAATTCGGGAGATCCCAATTTGACGAATATACGATAAACCCCTTTCAAACCCTTTTCGGCGCTGAACCGGCCGCCTTCCCTGGCGCCCTTTAAATCCCCCCGATAGAACAATTCACACATCTTTCTCGTCGGTTCCACCATGATTTCTTTTATCGGATACCAGTTCCCGGCCAGGATAGCCCCCGCATAGATCCTCCGGGGGTTTTCCGAAAGGGCATTCAGCCACTGGTTTAACCCTTCTTTTCCAAATTTTCCAAGAATGAATTCGGGAATGGAATTGATGGCCGTACCTTTCACTTCCATAAGGTCTCCCCCTTCCGTTTTTATTTCCTTTTGGTCTTTTATCGGCACCATTTCTTGTTTTCTTAAGTGCCAATCCAACCTTTTAATATATTCCCGACTTTTTGCGGCCCTTTTGGTCAAAGGGGAATGCCAAGTCAATCATAATTAACTGTTACCAAGAGATAGTAGGATTGGATCATTTTACCCTTGAAATAAAAGAGGTTTCCTTTTATTCTTTAGCTAACGATCCAAATGGATTCCCATTGCCTATAACCTGTCTGTCGTCCCTTAGATCGAAAATGTTTATGCCAACCCTATTTTTTTAGCGTGGAAAAGAACATGGCAAAAAAGACCACTAACGATAATCCGAAAGTAGGGAAATCCTCTTCCCAAGAACCGCCACCTGACAACCAACCGCTGAAAGCTCTGATTGATCTATTTTCCGATTGGTACTGGGAACAGGACCCTGAATTCCGCTTCACACGGTTTGAGGGGAGGAACAGCGATATTTTTATCGACGAAAGTCCTCTCGGCAAACGGCCCTGGGAAACCGGTCTGGAGATCGAAGGCGGATGGGAGACCTATCGGTTATTGCTCAAAACACACCAACCTTTCCGTGAAATCGTCATGCATCGATCATTGCCGAAGGGGACGCGGCGCTATCTCCGCATGAGCGGCCTACCGATCTTTGACGACCGGGGCCGATTCCTGGGTTACCGGGGAATCGCTCAGGACTTTACCGAACGTAAACTGGCCGAAGAGGCCCTGATCCAGAGTGAGGAGAGATACCGTTCTATTCTGGATAATACCCGGGAAGGCTATTTTGAGGCTGACCTGGCCGGTAATTTTACCTTTGTTAACGATGCCGAGTGCCACGATCTTGGCTATACCCGGGAAGAATTGATCGGGATGAACTACAAGCAGTATACCGATGAGACCGAAGGGAAAAAATTGCTGGAGGTCTCCCTTGGGGTTTTTAGAACCGGGGAACAAATCAATGCCTTTGATGGGGAATTTATCAAGAAAGACGGAACGAAAGGGTTTAACCAAGTTTCGTTATCTCTGATAAAAAACCAAGAAGGCCAACCCATCGGATTCCGCGGTCTTTCCCGGGACATAACCGAACGCAAGAAAATGGAGGAGACCATCCGTCAATCGGAGGAGAGATATCGGACCATCATCGAAGAAATGAAAGAATGGTATTTTGAAACCGACCTGTCCGGCAATATCATCTTTTTCAATGAAATCTTTGCCGATGTCTTGGGATATTCCGAAGGCGCCCTGACCGGGCTGAATTTTCGCTCATTATTCAAAAAGGAAGAATCGGACTCTATCTACGAAATATTTAATCAGGTCTTTAAAACCGGCCAGCCTTCCAGGAACTTTCCTCATGAGTTTATCCAACCGGATGGCACGATGACCTCGGCCGAATTTTCCATATTTCCTAAACGGGACGGGGACGACCGGATAGTGGGATTTCGTGGGGTAGGACATGACATCACCGAACGCAAAATTGCCGAAAAGCGGATTCAATACCTGGCCACCCACGATGCCCTGACCGACCTGCCCAACCGCATGATGTTCAGCCAGCTTCTGAACCACACCCTTCAGTCTGCCCGGCGTTTCAAACGACAATTCGCCGTCTTTTTTATCGACCTGGACCGCTTCAAAGTGATCAATGACACCCTGGGACACGAAGCCGGTGATCAATTGTTGCAGGAGATAGCGAAAACATTTAAAAGGGTGCTGCGGGAAATCGATGTGATCGCCCGTCTGGGAGGAGATGAGTTCGTTATCCTGATTGAAGAAGTCGACGATTTGACGCAAATTACCGGAGTCGCCCAAAGGGTTCTTTCCGCTGCCATGAAACCCATGGTTATTATGGGTCAGGAATGCCGGATAACGGCCAGCATCGGCATAAGTGTGTACCCCAAGGACGCGCAAGACGAACAGACGTTAATGAAGAATGCCGATCTGGCCATGTATCTGGCTAAGGAAGAAGGCAAGAATAATTACCAGTTCTACACCCCCAAAATGAAGTCCCAATCTTTCGAACGGTTGTCTCTGGAGACCAACCTGCGCCACGCTCTGGAGCGTCAGGAGTTCTATTTACATTATCAAGCCAAGCTGGATTTCAAAACCGGGGGCATCACCGGGGTCGAAGCCCTGCTGCGTTGGCAGAACCCGGACCTGGGCAACGTGTCGCCCACCCGATTCATCCCGATGGCCGAAGAGACCGGTCTGATCGTGCCGATCGGCCGCTGGGTGTTAAAGACCGCCTGTTCCCAAAACGTAGCCTGGCAAAGCCAGGGTCTGGCAACGGTTTGTATGGCGGTAAATCTTTCTATACGTCAACTCATGGACGATACTCTGGTCCCGGACATCAGGGCTGTCCTCAAAGAATCCGGTCTGGCCCCGAGTCTGTTGGAACTTGAGATTACCGAAAGTATGTTGATGCAAGATCCTGAACGGGTAATTAAAATTCTGACCGAAATTAAAAAAATGGGGGTTCGCCTGGCCATCGACGATTTCGGTACCGGCTATTCCTCACTCGGCCAACTCAAACGCTTTCCAATCGACACCCTCAAGGTGGATCGATCTTTCATCCGCGACCTCTCCAGAAATTCTGAGGACCGGGGAATCACCGAAGCGATTATTGCCATGGGCAAGACCCTGAGTCTGACCGTTATCGCCGAAGGGGTGGAAACCGAGGAGCAGGAGGCCTTTTTGCGGTCCCACGCCTGCGACGAGATGCAGGGGTATTACTTCAGCAAACCCACTCCGCCTGACCAGTTTGCTGAATTGCTGCGAAAACATGTTCCCCCGCTGGTCAGGTAGAAATTTAACGCTATTCAACTAAAACCTTAACCATGTATTTCAAAAAGCAAGTCAGGAGGATAAAAATGTTAAGAACCAAGCTTACGGATTTACTCGGAATCAAACACCCCATCATTCAAGCCGGCATGGGCCCCTTCAGCAATAACAACCTTTGCGTCGCCGCCAGCAAGGCCGGGGTGCTGGGATTGCTTTCGACCAGCGGTATTTTTAACAAAACCCAGCAACCCTGGATCTACAATGCCTTTGTGGAGACCGCTGAAGCTACCATGCATGATGATATGCCTACGGTGCTGGAAAAGGTATTAAAACGAACTTATCGTCTGACCAAAGACCAGGGGGGCATTTTCGGTATCAATGTCATGGTATCCGCGGAATTAGTGCCTCTTTCGACAATCCTCATCGACACGGCCATTAGAGTCGTTAATGAAAACCCGGAGATGAAGAATCATTTCAAAGTGATTTTTACTTCGGCCGGCGACCCCGTTCCCTGGGGGGAAAAAATTAAAGGTGCCGGATTCAAATGGCTGCACGTCGTCCCCTCGGTTAAAGGGGCTCTCAGATGCGCTAAAGCCGGGGTAGACTTAATTGTGGCCTCCGGCCATGAAGGCGGATTTCATACTTCCTGGGAACCGGTCCATTCCATGACTTTATTGCCCTCCGTGGTCGAGGCCCTGTCAGGAACGAATATCCCGGTGGCCGGCGCCGGCGGGTTCTGCGACGGAAAAACTTTGGCGGCGGCTCTCGCGTTGGGCGCGGCCGGAGCCCAAATGGGGACCCGATTCCTGGCCACTCAGGAGAGCGATTTCCATCCCCTCTGGAAGGAACAGGTTGTAAAAACCCCGGATAGAGGCACGCTGGTGGCCCGCGGCATGGTGGGGCCGGCCCGTTGGCTGAAAACGCCTTCAAGTTTGGAGCATCAAAGAAATACCCTGGCCAAATCTCCGTCAATCTATCTGGATACACCGGATGACTATAACACCCCTGGAGCCCAGGAACTGGTCGCCTATGAAACGGAAGGGATCAAGGCCGTGTGTATGGGCGACCGGGAAAAAGCGATGATGGCCGGAGGGGAATGTGCCCAGAGGGTGGAAGATCTGCCTAAGGTCCAGGATCTGGTTGACCGGATCATGGGGGAAGCAACGGATATCCTTCAAAATGCACCCAAGTTTGTAATCGCCTAATTTTTTCGGGAATCCTCCGGCCGTGCCGGGGGATTCCCTGGTTTAAATGGGAAGGGACTTAAGATATGTCGGATTACCAACAGATCATTTACCAAAAGCAGGATGCGGTTGCCCGGGTGAGAATGAATCGGCCGCGCTTTCGAAATGCGCAATCCAGGATGTTGCTGGAAGAACTGGACGCGGCTTTTAAGGAAGCCGTTGCTGATAATGATATTCGGGTGATCATTCTGTCGGGCGAAGGAGATCATTTCAGCTCGGGCCACGACCTGGGCACCCCCGAACAAAAGGAAGACGAAGCCCGGAGGCCCTACCCTTCCGGGATTTTGGGGCAGTATCAGAAGCAATGGGGGCAATTTCATGATATGGGCATCCGCTGGCGGGACCTGCCGAAACCGACCATAGCCGAGGTCCATGGATACTGTATTTTCGGAGGCTGGCTTATTGCCTCGGCCATGGACATTATTGTCGCCGCGGAGGATGCCCTGTTTCTTCCCTCTTTACTCCAGTACTTCAGTGTGCCCTGGGACATCGGGGTAAGGAAGGCCAAAGAAATTCTTTTTCAGACACGATTTGTCACCGCTCGGGAAGCCGGTGAACTTGGTTTTGTCAATGCCGTTGTTCCGAGGGACAAACTTAAATCGGAAACTCAAAGATTGGCCGAACGGATTGCCGAATCGGATCCTATCTTTACCCGCCTGGCGAAACTCTCGATCAACCAGGTTCAGGATGCCGCCGGATTTCGCGTCGCCGCACAATCGGCCTTTTCCAACTACATGATTTTTCATCAGGCCGGGTTGGTCCGGACCGAAAAGGAAAAACAGGAAGGAAAACGCAGTCTTTCCCGGGTGGATCGGGCTCTCCGGCACCTCAAAGGTGCGTAATTAGGATAAGTGAATAGACTCTCTTGTTATTTTGACTTATAATAGCAAAGATCCCAATAAAGCTGAGGAGATCCTCCAGATGTTCAATATCTTTATAGACGGCCGGGAAGGAACGACGGGATTACAAATCCACGAAAGACTCAAATCCAGAACCGATATCAACCTTCTTGAGATACCGGAACAGGATCGCAAGAATCCGCAGGTCAAAAAACGTTTATTAAACGGAGCGGATGCGGTGCTCCTTTGCCTTCCCGATGAGGCCTCCCGAGAATCCGTTACCCTGATTGAAAATGAGAAAACCAAGGTGATCGATTCCAGTACGGCCTTTCGGACCGCTGAAGGATGGACCTACGGCATTCCGGAATTGAACCGGCAACAACGGGACTTGATCAAAAAAACAAAACGCCTGACTAATCCGGGGTGTCACGCCACCGGTTTCATCATGGCCCTTTATCCGCTGATTCAGGAGCGGATCGTGCCCCTGGATTATCCGGTGTTCGCCCAGTCGCTAACCGGCTACAGCGGCGGCGGGAAAAAATTGATTGCCCTCTATGAGTCGGGAGAAACCCCGGAAGTGCAACTTAAAGGACCCCGGCACTATGCCTTGAATCTCAATCATAAACATCTGGCGGAAATGCAAAAGGTCACCGGGCTGCAATATCCGCCCTTATTCACACCGATTGTCGGCCAGTATTATCAGGGGATGGTGGTTTCCATCCCCCTGCTGTCCCGAATGATTCCCAAAAGGATGACTGCCCGGAATATTCGGGAGATTTTGGCCGATTATTATCAATCGGAACCTTTTGTCCGGGTGGTCCCTTTCGGTGACAATACTTATTTGGACAATGGTTTTCTCATACCCACGGAATGCAATCAGACCAACCGAATCGACCTGTTTGTCTTCGGCAATGATGAGCAGATTCTGGTGGCTGCCCGATTGGACAACCTGGGTAAAGGGGCCTCCGGAGCAGCGGTTCAGAACATGAATATTATGCTCGGGGTTGAGGAAGGGACCGGATTGTCAAGTTAAGAACAGACCTGGTTTAAATTTTAATTTTGAGATAAAAGAATCTGAGAGTATCCAAATTCAAATTCAAGTTCGGAGTTGGGAGTTCGGAGTTAGAGTTTCAACTCGGAACTAATCACTCCGAACTGACTGAGACAGTTAATCCCCTTCAATCCTCTTTCAATCTACAGGGCTTCCCCAAAAAGAAATGACTTTTTCACCGGACCCTCCGAGGGCGGCGGCGAAAATGAGGTAAGGGCGAGCCAAAAAGAAAGGCCTGATAGATATCTCCGATCGCCTTATCCGCCCCATTCATCGTGCCGACTACTACCAACCGGGCCAGACCATCGATAAATTCATCAAATGATTGACGGCCATGAAAATGGTCTTCGTGGATATGTTTATAGATATGATGGGTCCTGAATTCTTCAAACGATTCCCGATGAAGCCTGTTCTGCAGAACCTCGTCAAAAGGTTGGGGCCAAAAGTAGACGGCATAGAGGCGTTTCTCCGGCAGGGACCGGTAACGGAGTAAGGCCCCCTGGATCTCTTCCAGAATTTCATCGACCCCGTTTTCTGCGCCTATGGCCACCCCTTCGGCCAGGTGACGGACAAAGGTTTCATAGCTGTCGAATCGATCGGAATAAACCCCTTGATAAATCCCGGAAAAGGCCTTGGCTCCTTGAATGACAGCCTCAAAGGCTTGCTTTAGATCAGTCTTGATGACCCACTTGTATTCCTCGGGCCAATACCTTTCCGCCGCCGCATCCTCTTCATCGGTGTCCGGCATATCGTGCATTATAATTTCGGGTCCTCAGGCCAACAAAAAGGTTCAAGGTACGAGGTTGATGAGTTCGTAAAAAGTTGTCACCCCGGTAAAAGCCGGGGTCCAGGAAATTACAATCAGTTAATAAGACTGGATTCCGGCTGGAGTCTATCCCGCACTTGATGCGGGATCGGAATAACTCACAGTGGCTGATTTTTACTTTTTACGAAATTCTCAAGGTTAATGATTAAAAAGAACTACAGGCTGTTTACTTGGCCCTGATTTTCTCACTCACTCTTTTTCTCCAAAACTCTTCACTCCGAACTGCATTCAAGGTCCGCCTTTGACCTTAATCACTTGACCGGAAACATAGCCGGATTCATCCGAGGCCAGAAACAAGGCGACGCTGCTTACATCTTCCACCGTTCCCAGTCGCCGCAAAGGAATATGGGCCAGGGCGGCTTTCTTGAAGTCCTCCAGGAACATCCCCTCAACCTTGATGCTTTCCCTGGTCATCCGGGTCTGAAGAAAGTCCGGGGCGATGCAGTTGACATTGATATTATAGCCGCCCAGTTCTATAGCCAGGGATTGGGTGAGTCCCATCAAACCGGCATTGGCCGTGCTATAATTGAGGGTGCCGGGTTTTCCCAGTCCGGGAGGAACCGGAGAGGCAATGACAATGATCTTCCCGTACTTCTTTTCCACCATATATTTCCGAACTGCTTTGGCGCAGTTGAAACAACCTTTCAACGATACGGCAAGAACTTTGTCCCACTGGGATTCACTCAGCGAGTGAAGGAAGGCGTCCTGCCTTATACCCGCATTCGATACCAGGATATCCACTTTCCCGTAAGCGGCGGCGGCCTTGCTGAAGAGGGCCTCCATCGCTTCCGGATCGGTTACGTCGCCCTGGAAAGGGATGGCCCTCATTCCCCTTTCCTTTATCTTTTCGGTGACACTCTCCGCGGCCATCAGGCTGAGGTCATTGGCCACTACATCGGCGCCTTCCACCGCAAACCTTAAAGCGATCGCCCGTCCGATATCACCGGCGGCCCCGGTAATGACGGCCACTTTACCTTCGAGTCTCATGCCTCCTCCCGAAAATCTTTCTGCCATCGATCGTCCACTGCGGAAAACCGTCTTTGCTTAATTTGATTAATGAGGTCCCGCTCACCTTCGATTTTTTCTTCAAAAATAGTATAACAAGCCCCCACGCCCAGGATGGCATGGGCGTCACTTCCCCCTGTCCCGGGAAGATGAAGATGATGGGCAACCGCTTTGGTAAATGAAGTTTCTTTTAATCCGGCACGCCCGTTATAGATCTCCAGGGCGTCGACTATTTCAAATACCGCGCGGTTCCTGATAGTGTTTATTCCCCTGGGGATAATTTCATTTGAATCGGATTCCGAAAGGTCAAAGGTGCTATAGAGTTCAGGCTCAGTTCGGAAAGGATGGGCCATGATCATGACCCCATCGGCTTCATCGACCATCGTTTTTAAGGAAACAGCACTGTAAACCTGCAGGACAGGCCGATGCAGGCCGAAAACCAGTATCTCGCCCAGGTCGGTGCTGACTTCCACCCCGCCGATGACCAGGAAGTCGTGTTTTTCCCGGAGACGATCAATCGCTTCCTTTTCCCATAATTGATTGTGCTCCGTGATGCAGACCCCATCAAGCCCCGTGAGTTTGGCCCGCTGAATAAGCTGATCCGGATCCATATAGGCACACGCCGATCCGTAGAGGGTGTGGAGATGGAGATCGATTTTCATTCTTTAGAACAGCCTGTCAATACGATAGCTTTTCAGATCAGGCCCTTTTGGCCTCAAACTGACAGTAGCCCTCTTTGGGAATGGCGGCCGTCATGCTGATTAAGGCGTCAATCTCCAGATCCTCATGTATGGTCCGGCAGGCGGTCAGGCAGGCATGTTTACAGGCTAGAAGGCCGGCGACCTCTTCCCCGCATTTTTCCTTTATTTTATTAAAGGTTTTACAATTTAACATGCGGTAGATCAATCGTTCATGATTGTTTTCCACAATAGGCAGAATCGAAATCTCTTGGGTACTAAGATAGGCTATCTCGATAAACCGCTGGGGGACCAAGGCAAATTTCAGGTATCCATTCGTTTTATCCACCGCTTCGAGAAGAACTTCATAGGTCCGGTCGGGATATTGGTCTCCAAGTTTATGGGTCTTTTTCATCCAGTCCCGGCCATAAGATTCAAAGAGTTCCTTTCCTATGGTCTCAATCTCCGATTCGGTTTTCCCCTTGACGGCCTCGGCAAAGCGGGCGGCCAGCTTATCCACCTCAAATTCCTGGCCCAGGAGGTGGAGCATTTCCGGGTTGAGTTCAAAGGAATAGTGTTTTATGTCATATTGTAAATCAGTCATGATCCCTCCAATTAGACCTTCTGGGTCCCGGGAAAAGTAATGGTCAAGGCATCCACGGGACAAAGTTCGATGCAAAGATTACAGCCGGTACATTTGTCCCGAAAAGGGGCGAACACCATATAATTCCCCGGCTCTTTAGGATTGGTCTCCCGGCCTCTTTCCACCTTCAAAGCGGCCACCTGGAACACCGATTGGGGACACCCCTGGAGGCAAAGTTTACAATCAAAGGGGGTGGTGCATTTCGTCGAATCAATCTTTATCATCGCAAAATTAGGAGCCGCCATTTTACCAAACCTCCTTTAAACCGGGAAGACTGGTTCGATCAATCAGAGAAATCGCCTTTCTGGGACAGGCCGTCTCGCAAAGTCCGCACCCAAAACATTTCATCTGATCAATATTCGTTTTTTCCATGGTGACCTCAAATTTGATGGCCCCGAACTGACAGCGTTGGACGCAGATTCCGCAGCCGTTACAAAGGTCATAGTCCATAAGGGCCACGGAGTGGCTTTTGAGACAGCCGGTCGTGATCCCGTAATCAACCCGGTTTCTAATCATTCCACAGTCCGGATAATCGCAATTACAGATGCCGCCGACATAGGATCCCCCGAAGGTCATCAGGATATGGACCATCCCCTTTTTGTTCCATTTGACCAACCACTCCTTGGCCTCATCAGGGGTCATAAAATTAACGCCCCCCTTATATCTTTCCGGCCACCGTTCCCATTTAAACATCCCCACTCCCAGACCGGTGCAGGAATATTCATGTTCATTTCTTTCTTCATGGGCCCGAGAGTGAATCCGGCAGATACAGGACATGGAGGTCACCGGGTAAGACATCTCAACCGCCTTGAAGGCCTCCTGAATAGGAATGACCTGACCGATCTGGAAGGGACCTTTCTCCCTCATATCATTGGCCTCTTTGATCAACTGTTGAAATTTTACCGGATCCTCAAAACGGAGGTTCATGATTTCCCGGATGGTCCTTCCGGATTGGGCCTCAGGGTCAGAGCCGTAGGCCGCATCCTTTTGTCCCGGTTTTTTTATTTTATACATCTGCCGGGAATGGTTCTTGGGATTAAGGTACCATTTCCCACCCCCAAACTCCGGATCACCATAAGCGTCGCAAACCCAACACATAAATTTTTTCTCCTCTATTTTTAGAATTATAGGTTCAAAGTTCAAAGTTCAAAGTTCGAGGTCTCAGGTCTCAGGTTTAAGGTTTAAGGTTTAAGGTTTGAAATTTACAATTTGCAATTTGACTTTTCTTGCCCAAGGTTTAAGGTAAAATCCTTACACCGTAAACCGTGTACCTTATACCGGTCTTTTCTTACAACAGTCGGGTACTGGTTTCAAAACAAAGTTGGCCCCGGTCAAAGATACAATTACCACACATCCGGCAATTTAGACAGCGTTTGGCCTCCTCAATGACCTGCCATTCCGTATATCCTAAATCGGTTTCCTGAAAGGAACGCGTGGCGTCGCTGTTGGAGAGGGAAGGCATGTTCCAGCGGTCTTTTCTAACCAGGAAGGAAGGGATAACGGTCTCTTCCCCAAGTTTAAACACTTCCTGTGTCTTTTTCTTCGGTTTCGATTTGAGCTCTTTTCCTCTCAGATATTGATCGATAGAACGGGCCGCCCGATGCCCGGCGGCAATCGCTCCGACAATCGTACCCGGCATGGCCGCCGCATCTCCGGCGGCAAAAACACCCTTAAGGTTAGTGGCCATAGTCTCCGGATCGATTTTAAAGGTTCCGCCTTTATTCAGATCGACCCCTTGGATAAAAGAAGGGTCAGGGACCTGCCCGATGGCCACAATCACCAGGTCCGCTTTCAGGGCTGCTTCACTCCCCGGGCCGGATTCAAGTTCCCAACTGAGCTGCCCATCCACCCCCCTGTTCATGCTGGCAACCTTGGTAAAGGCCACTCGCTGCGCTTTCCCACCCACTCTGGCGATGATCTTTTGCGGTGCCAGGGAAGGGAGTATTTCAACCCCCTCTTCTTCGGCCTTTTCGATTTCCCAGGCGAAGGCCGGCATATCGGCCCTGGATTCCAGACAGGCCAGGGTTACCTTTTCCGCTCCTAAGCGCAATGCGGTCCGGGCGGCATCCACGGCCACGTTCCCGCCGCCGATGATGACCACCTGCCCCTTGATATGACGCTTATCTCCCAGCTTGACCTCCCGCAGGAAATGGAGGGCCTGAACGACACCCTTCAGATCAATGCCGGGTATGTTCAGTTCAGCGCTTTTCCAGGCCCCGGTGGCCAGAAGGACGGCCTTGTATCCCTGATTCCAAATATCTTCAAGAGTAAACTCTTTCCCGATACGCATATTCGTTTTAATGTCAACCCCCAGGGCCCTGATATAATCCACTTCGAATTTTACCACAGGTTTGGGTAGATTAAAATCCGGTATCCCGGCAGCCAGCATCCCACCGGCCACGGGAAGGGCTTCAAAAACACTCACTCCGTAACCGGTTTGGGCCAGGTCGTGAGCGGCGGTCAAACCCGCGGGGCCCGATCCGATGATCGCCATCCGTTCTTTGGTTCCGCGTTGGGTTCGCGGCTTCTTATGGCCATTACCTTGTTCCACCTGGCCGATGAATCTTTTCAGCCATTCAATGGCAATAGGCCGGTCAACGAGCGACCGGGTGCAGGCCTCCTCACAAGGATGATGACAGACCCGGCCGCAGATGGAAGGAAATGGATTGGTCTGTCGCACAATAGCCATGGCTTCCTTGAATTTACCCTGGGAAAGGGCAATGACATAGCTCGGGATGTCCATATGAATGGGGCAGGCCTCTTCACAAGGAGACAGTTTATCCACCATAGGCCAGCATTTTTCCCCATGAACCCGGGAAAGGTTCAGGCTAACTTTTTTCCGTCCGTGTCCCACGTTGCTTTTCTCCTTAATAAATAATCCCCATCAGAATATTTAATGAATTTTGGTGACCGAGAATCTCACCTTTGGATAAACCTGATCAGATCCGAATCAAGATCTCAGAATAAAAGGAGGGTCTATTAATTCAGGGTCCTTATATAGTCATTATTTTATCAACTTTCTTTTTAGACTGTCAAGCCCAAAAAAATGCATATTGAACTTGCCCTTCTCTTCATTTCTTTGTATTATAATCATCTGGTGCGGAATGTTCAAGATTGATTTGCATGTTCATACTGTTTTCGGTGGTGACTCTATTATCAAACCGCAGGAGTTAGTTTCTCGTTCCCGACAAGTGGGTTTGGATGCGGTCTGTGTAACGGAACACCATTCTTACTTTCTTAGCGATCCTTACAAAAAAATTGCTCTGGAAACGGGCTTTCCTATCTTTCAAGGCCTGGAATACCGCGCTCATGAAGGGCATCTGTTGGTTTTCGGACTGAAAGTCGAACAAGAAGATCTTCCCCCAAGACTGCCGATGCAATGGACCCTGGATTGGGTTCATGGGCGGGGAGGCGTCGCTATCCCGGCCCACCCTTTTCAAAAATGGGACTCCAACGGCTTTCCCGGGAATCGGATCCATCAATTAAATAATCTTTTCGCCCTGGAAGCCCTGAATGCCAGCCTGTCATCTCAAGAAAATCATTTGGCCGCCAAAGCGGCCACCGACCTGAATATTCATAGTATCGGGGGGTCGGACGCCCACGGGCCATCGGTTCTGGGCCGGGCCTATACCCTGTTTCCGGCCCCGATCACAACTGAGGAAGAACTGGTTCAGGCCTTACGCAACGGTGGATATATCCCCTGTTGGAACGATAATTTTTACAAGGCTGAACATTTAGACCATTGGATGTGAATTTTCCCAATAATGGAGAACCCTTGAAAAAAAATTTGTTCTTATTAATGGTTTTTGTTTTTTCTTTAACCTTGGGATCAGCTCAGGCCGCAGCTCCGAATCAACCGGTTTCCGATCCCTTAAGCGGGGCCAGTCTATATGAAACCGTAATGAAATATTCTGAATTTGAAAATCATCAGACCGGAAATAAAGGTGATGTCGCCACCTCGAACTGGATTATGGATGAATTGAAAAAGGCCGGTCTGAAAACGGAATTGAAACCATGGAAGCTGCGTCAGTTTTTCCTAAAAGACTGTGAATTGAAAGTGGATGGTAACCGTTTCGAGAGTTTTCCCGGGTGGCATCCCAATACTCATCCGGTCAAAGGCCCGCTGGCCCTCTTCGACCCTTCCAATACCGGCAATTTGAAGGGTCATATTGCCTTTGCCGGTCTCAAATACGGTGCGGTTTCCAATACCGGTATGCTTAAAATAGTGGAAAAGGTCCGCGAGGCCGGGGCCATCGGCCTTATCGTCGCCTGTAAAAATTTCGGCGACTCCGGTATGTTGACAGCCGCCAATGCGGAGAAAAAAGGCCAGGGACCGGAATATTATCAGACCCCGTTGCCTCTACCCGCCGTGGTCGTTGCCGGTGATGATGAAACCCAATTGACCGAGGCCGCTTCGGCCGGAAAAAAAGCGTCAATAAAGATTACCGGTGTTTCCAAAAAAAACGTGACTGCCTACAATGTGGTCGGTACGCTTAAAAGAGGGGATCAATGGGTCATCATTACCACACCGTCGTCCGGGTGGTTCCAATGCAGCGGCGAGAGGGGGCCGGGGGTGGCCCTTTTCCTGGGATTGGCCCGATGGACGGCGAAAACGGATTCCAAATACAGTTACATTTTCATCGCCAACTCCGGTCACGAGATGGCCTACATGGGGGCTCATTATGTTCCGGCTGAATATCTGCCCGAAAATAAAATCACCAAGGAAAACGTCGCCTGCTGGTTCCACCTGGGCGCGGCCATCGCTTGCCGGGCCTGGAAAAAGAGGGACATCCTCTACGAACCGCTTAACGAACCCAATAAGGTCTGCTATCTGACTGCCGTCCCCGGATTGCTCGATTTGGTGAAAGCATCCTTCGGCGAGGTCAAAGGACTGACCATAGGCAGCGGCACTTATGCCGGCGAATTACTCAATATCGTCAAAGACGGGTATAATGCCTGCGGTTTTTTTGGGTCCAATTATTTTTTCCACACCCGACAGGATAATGACAATGAAACCAGTCCCGCGCTGTTGGACCCGGTGGGAAAAGGGATGGTCAATTTTTTCAAAACCCTCGAGAAACGCTGATAAGGGCCAAGGGAATAACTGGTTAGAGGTTTCATTCTTCCGGCTCTACTACCCGCGCTGCCTCGCTTCCGCAATTCAGGCACTTTCCCCGCATCACCAGGGAGCGTCTCGACATTCCTCCCTCTCGCAGTTGTAACGTCACGATTGTCCGGCATTTTGAACACCAGACGCTCTCAAGGATGCTTTGTCTTACCTACTCTGGTATCTTTTCCCATCGTTTCTTTGCCGGAGGTATGAGTTTTGGAAAGGGGTATTGCCATGCTTTCCTCGACAAAATGTCGTTTGAAGAGTTCTTTCGCCTTGAGAAAGCCTTCCTCAGTCATTCCCACCGATTTTGCCTTGACAATCGGATTCGAAATGTAGCCTTTCTCGTGAAGTCTGTTCAGTGTCTCCCAATCGAACCCCTTCCATGCTCGTGCTCCAAGTCCTTCACGTCTTTCATGGGTAACGAGGTAAAGAAGAGCCAGGGTGTATTCATCTATCTTGTCTTTATCGTAGTTCATTTGTTCTCCTTGGGTCGAACGAGAAGCTGAACTGCGGCGTCAGCTTAAGCGACTTGTTGGACCGGTGGCACCCGTCATTATCAAATTAATTATTTTTTTTTCTTTCCCTTTTCGATTACTTCCTTCACTCTGAGTTTAGTAATCTTCGAAATTAATTCATATGGAATTGGCTTTCCTATGGGGAACCTTTCGATCGATAATAAAAATATCTTACAGTTTTCCCTCTTCAATATCCCTTTTCAGGAGATTGATCAGTTCAATATCCTGCCGGCGCTGAAGGGCTTCGCCGCGATCCGGCCAATCATAAAATCCCTTCCCGGATTTCATGCCCAGTTCCCCGCGTTCGACTCGTTCTTTAATTGGCTCCCAGGCTTCCCGGCCGGCGGCTTTGGCGGCATTGTAGGGGAAATCAAGCCCGATCAGGTCGTTTCGGATAAACCAACCCGTGTTGGTCATACGGCGCCCAAACCCATACATAATGATTTCGTCGATCATCTGGGGGGTGCAGATCTTTTTATTAACCAGATCCATGATCTCCCGGCCAAGGGCTCCTTGAAGGCGATTACCGGCATGGGCGGGCACCTCGATAGGAATCACCACCGGTTTCTTTTGAGCTCCGACCAGAATTTGACAAGTGCGTTGGATGGTTTCCGGAGAGGTCTTTTCTCCTCCCACCACTTCGACCAATGGTAGTAAGTGGGGCGGCTGAAAGTAGTGGGCCACACAACAGCGCTCCGGGTGTTTGATTTCATTTTCACTGACAATTCTTGTGGTGGTAAAGTTGGAAGAGTTGGTGGTCAGGATAGCCGAAGCCGGACAAAGCCGATCCATGTCAGCGAAGACTTTTCGTTTCAGGGTTAAAGATTCCGAAACCGATTCGGAGATATAATCCGCCCCTTCACAGGCCTCTTCCAGGCGGGTGGTCGGGTGCAAAAAGCCATAAGCCTTATCGGCCTCGGACGCGGTCATCATCCCGGCCTCCACAAAAAATCCCAGGGCCTTTCGCGCCCGCTCCATGGACTGACGGCTGGTCTCCTCCCGGGTGTTGTACAGCCAGGTCGGATAACCGGCCCTTATAAAATCGACTCCGATACCAAAACCCATAAGGCCGGCACCGATGATCGCCACTTTGTTAACCCCTTCAACTTTTCTCATAGTCTCTTCCTTTCTAAAAAAAGCTGGCAATGGAAGAACAATTTCTTACCTATTGCCCTTAGCCTGTTGTCTGTAACTTGTTTTCACCCCTCTGGGGCATGAGCTTAGAAAAATGGAATTCGATGTTGCATAAAAATTGATCAATAATATAGTAAAATCCAAACTTCACATAGAGTGACTTTTAGCACTGGCAACGAAACCATTATAACACTTTGGGATTATAAATAAATTGTCATCTCAAGATCAATTTTTACGCAACTTCGAGGTTGATTACGAATCGGCCACTAAAGCCTTATGTCTTTTATTACCTTATCCCTTTCTATTTGTAAACCTTGATGTTGCAAAAGTCGAGGATGTGCCAATTTGGCTCCATAATAATCTGAAGGGAAAATAGGTTGGATACAAGAAACGAAAACGAAAAGGACGTTAGGAAATTTGTATTGTTTTCGCCGATTTTAGATTATCCTTGACAGACAGGACATAATGACTATAATGACCATAATGACCTTTTTAAGGGGATCACTATGAATCCAGAAACCATCAGTATCGCCGAGGCCAAAAAAACTTTCTCCGAACTCTTAGGGAAAGTGGCCTACGGGAAAAAAAAGATTATGATCACTAAAAGGGGGAAACCAATGGCCTTGTTGTCTCCGCCGGAAAATATCGATTCCCCACTCTTCGAATTCAAGGGTTGGCTCAACGAATCGGATCCCTTCTTTTCCTCCATTGATCGAATCGTTCAAGAACGGGCCGAACACAAGCCAAGGGTCTCAAAAAGGAAAAAATAGTTCGAATGTTTCTGCTGGACACCAATATCCTTAGTGAATTAGTTAAGAAGAAACCCAACCCGTATTTGCTTTCCCGTTTATCGTCCCTTCCGATCCATACCCTTTTCACCTCGATTATTTGCCTCATGGAATTACGATATGGAAGTGCCCTGCGGGCCGATTTTGATTCCTTTTGGTCGAAAATTGTGGGACAAGTTATTTTCCAGGTTCAGGTTATTTCATTGGGTCCGGAAGAAGGATTAATAGCGGGAGACCTACTTGCCCGGTTGAGAAGGAAGGGCCAATCGATCGGGTTGGAAGATATCCTGATTTCGTCCACAGCCATTGCTCACAATCTTGTTTTAGTGACAGCAAATATAAAGCACTTTTCAAAAATTGATGGATTGACCGTTGAAAACTGGTTAGTTGTTTAATCTGAAGAAACAAGAAATACTTTATTACGTTAGTTTGACCCTATTTACGATTTTTATTCCATAAGGTTAGAAACTTGAGGTCGCAAATTGTGACCTCAAGTTCATTCAATTGAGTCGGAACCCGCTTTAACGAGGTTGAGGATTTTGCTGAGGGACGGGGGACAGAAAACAGAGTGCAAAGAAAATGAACCTGCCCCCCGGCCTAAGCATCTGGAGTTTTGTGTACATTTAAGATTTGAATATACCGGTTGAAGAAACCACCCTGTCCAGATGGTTGGTGTCAACCATTCCGGGCAGGGGTTCCAATGGTTCCGTTCAGGATCCAATCAGCTAATTTTTCTTTCGGCAATCAATGCCATATACCTCTCGCATGGATTTGTCCTGATTGGCATCAAGGTATTGGATTTCAATAGTGTAGGAATCATGGACAATGCGATCAAGGATGGCATCAGCCAGAGTGGTTTCTGAGATTTTCTTGTGCCAGCCCGCCGGGGCAAACTGGGAACAAAAAATGGTGGATGCGTTTTTATGGCGGGAGTGAATGATTTCCAATAGATCTCTGGCCTCGGTTTCGGTTAAGGAAACCAGCATCCATTCATCCAGGATCAGGAGGCTGTACTTTTTATACTGGTTGATACTCTTCTTGAAGCTTCCTTCTCCCCTGGCAACGGCCAGCTCGGCCAGCAATTCCGGAAGACGGATGTATTTCACGGTGTAGTGGCGTTTACAGGCTTCCATGCCGAAGGCGCAGGCAATGTACGATTTTCCCGCGCCTGTGGCACCAAGAACAATGATGTTATGCTTCTCGGTTATGTATTCACAGCTGGAGAGACGCTCAATCAGGTTTTTGTTGAGCTTTCTGCCGGAATGGTAATTAATTTCTGCGATGCAGGCTCCCGGCTGGTCAAAGGAGGCATTTTTAATCAGCCGGTGCAGGCGGTTGTTTTTGCGGTTGGTATATTCTATGTCCACCAGCATCCCAAGCCGTTCCTCGAAGGAAAAGCCCTGCAGGGAACTGTCCTGCAACTGGGTACGGAAGGCATGGGCCATGGCGGGTAGGCGCATTTCAATTAATTTGTTGATAGTGGTTATATTAGTCATGACCTTACCTCCCATAGTAGCCGGCGCCGCGGGTGAAACCATATTCAGCTAAGGCAGAGGATCTTTCTGGCTGTTTGGACCGTTCATCCGTTAGCTTGTCTTGGCCGGTGGCCAAAATGTTTTTGATGCTCTTATAGCTCGGATGAGGGGTATAGGATAACGCCCTTTTACAGGCCGCTTCCAGGCGCTCCACGGAATATCGGTCTGCCAGCTTTAAAAGGCCCATACAGCTTTTATAACCCTGCTGTTCCACCCGGTAGGAGGCCAGTATCGATTTAATGGTGATTACGGAATGAACGCCGATTTTTTCGGCCCAGGCTATAAAGCGGTCTCTGTCCCATTTCAGGTATTTCTGGTGGTCTTCCGGCATATGGGTCTCAATGGTACTGTATTGGCCGGGACGTCCATAAAGGCGTTTATGGGAACAGATACGGGTGTTATGGTACAAGACCTCGATGACGTTGCGGGTTGACCGCACATCGACCTTCTGTTTGATATATTCGTAAGGAACGGAGTATTGCATCTTGTCTACGGATATATGATAATTGAACTGGACGGTGGCCTGCTTCCAGGTCGCTCGTTCATAGAAGGTAGCCGGTAACGGGGCCATAAATGGCTTTTCTTCCTCAAAGAAAATACGGTATCGGCTGCCTTCTTTCTTTTGGAAAGGGTGACGGTTATAGGCCTCCAGCTTGGAGCGGATTTCCCGGTTCAGTTCCTCTAAGGAGAAAAACTTTTCATGGCGAAGAGCCGCGGTAATCCAGGTGGATACGGCCCTTACCGAGCCTTCTACATTCGGCTTGTCCTTGGGTCTCCTGACGCGTGCCGGAATCACGGCGGTGCCGTAGTGTTCCGCCATTTCATGGTAGGTTTTGTTGATTATTGGCGTGTACCAGTCACTGCGGTCCACCCCGGTTTTCAAGTTGTCGGGCACCAGCATGCGTGTTACACCGCCAAAGAATTGATACAGGTTGACATGGGCTGTAATCCAACTGTCCATGTCCTGTGAAAAGAAGGCTTCTACATAGGCGTATAGGCTGTAGGAAAGAACACCCACGAAAAGGTAGGCAGGAATAATTTCCCCGGTGTCCCGGTCAACTACACAGGCGGGGTCCCCGGCCCAGTCTACCTCAATCTGGTCTCCCGGTTTCCTCGGGATGTGCATGGTGGCGCGCTTCTTTTCGGAATGCTTTTGAAAATGAAAACAGAACTGGGAATACATGAGAGGCAGCTCATTACCTTGTCTGCATGCCTCACAGTATTCATTCCAGAGAAGCTTTAAGGTCACGCCATTCCGCATCATTTCCCTGGCAATGTAGTCATAATCAGGATATTTACGGGATGGTTCCGGTGCTGATTTCTCTGGAAAAAACTGTTCCTCCAGTTCAGCATCCGTGATTTCGGCCTTTAACGGCCATACCAGGTCCAGCTCTTTGGCACGGTTAAGAACCTTTCGGACCGTTGCCCTGGCGCACTCACAGCTTCCGGCAATACTGGTTTGATTAATCCCCAGACTCTGTAGCCGAAGGATTTCTCGGTATTTGGTCATAAAGATGACCTCCTTTAAAATGAATTTACACCGATTCTCGATGTATGAACCCATTATAAAGGAGGGTAAAGGAATTGGCACAAGCCCGGAATGATTGAGACCTTTAACCGGAACGGTTGGAACGGAACTCCGGATTCATTGGGAAAAGTGGCCCGGAATATTCAAGATTTGACCCTAAATGCTCTACCTAAATGCTCTATGATATGCAGAAGGATTGAAAAAGACTTTGAAGAAGACTTTCAGGAGATAACTAATAATGATTTAATAGGGATATTGTGTGGGGAGATGCCTTCGGGCAATTAAATCAAGATAAATTGCCATTAACTTTTACTTTGAAGACTCCCTTACTTTGTGAAGATATACAGAAAAACTTTAGAATAATTTGTTAACCTTGGTAAATATAATAATGATAGAACCTATTGGTATCATACATACGCCCTACGCGAGAAAAGAGGAATGCCCTATACAACCGCTTTATTCAGCGGATTCGCTCGGTCGCGTCGAGGTATTTGAAAAGTATGAGGCGGGACTGAAGGATATTGAGACCTTTTCTCATATTTATCTACTGTATTTGTTTGACCGGGCGGGCAAGATAGAGATGGTGCGTGCAACATTTCTTGACGATGAATCGCACGGCATTTATGCTTCAAGACATCCGTGTAGGCCGAACGGGTTAGGGCTGTCAGTTGTAAGATTGCTACGACGCGAACAAAACGTCCTAATAGTCGAAGGCGTCGACATGCTGGACAAATCATCGCTCTTAGATATAAAGCCTTACATCCCGAAGTACGACGCCATTGCTTCTGCATCCGATGGGTGGACTACCGATAAGAAATGGCGTTCCAAGCCCGAGGGAAGAGAATGACTAAAAGAGGTTAACCATGCCATGCACCCGATCGCGCAAACGGCGCGCTCCGGGTGATGGCCGTGTTAGTCATTAGAGGAGAAAGATGAATCGCGACTACCTCCTTGATAGTCTGGATGGTCTGAAAGGGCTCGTATTCCGGTTGTTACCCGCGGATGTTGTCGCATTGATTGGCTGCGTTCCAATGACAACCGATGGGCCATGGAGCGATGAAGAGAAGACTGTCTTTGAGACGGTGATAGGAATCCCAAAAGAGCGAGTCTACTGGACGCCTGGAGGATTCAAGAACGTACCTTCTGCGGCTGATCGGGATGAGCGTTCAAGGTGGGTCCATGCAGTTGCAGCCATCAAACAAAGGTATTTATTTCTCGATCCAGACACAGGCTTCTATACACACCATACCGGGGTATCCGAAAAGATGGTCCTCGTTAGTGAACTCAAAGATATGCTTCGTGGACCGGAGGCGCTGATTATACCTAAACGTTGCAAAAGAAATCGCCAAATTTTGAATTATGCTGCCATTTTAAAAGTATCTAAGAATTTGAACAAACCATGTTTAACGACTTCATTACCACTCATAGTAAGAGTCAGGTTACCCTGGGGTGCTGTGAGTCTTCCTGCTCTTTGAATATAACGATGGCGGATCCATTTTAATTCATGAAAATTCCAAAGCGGGGTTCTTTTCTCGGAGGTTCCTCGATCTCTATCCCGGGTAGCCATTTGTAATTCCCGGTTCAGGTTATGGGCAAAAATAGCCGCTATCATGTAACATTGGTTTCCTGAAAGTTTCTTAACCGCAATATAATCCAGTTGGCTTTGGGATTTCAATTCCCCAAAGACACTCTCCTGACTTCCTCGACCATTGTGAAAGACCAGGATCTTTTTAGCAGAAATCCTCTTGTTGGTTACGATGACCTTATACTCGTACCCATATTCTAAAGGGATAAAGAGATCCAATTGAATCGGGGCTTTTTGGATTTGCTTGCATCGTTGTCGTATAAAAACAAAACGGAACTTTACCGGCCATTTTTTCGGTTTCCAGGGGGTTTCAAAATACGACCAGCGATTATTTAAATGACGCCAACGCACTCGATTTTCAATCATCGATTTTAATTCGGCAAAGCGTTCAAAAGGAACGCTGAGGGTAAATTCGATGGATTCCTGGTCTAATAAGGCAACTATTTCCTGGCTGAAAAAAGCGCTATCCATCCGGACCTCAAGCGTAATACCCGGCAGTTCTTGTTTGAGCCAGCTAAGGCATTGATGGATAAACTCACTGGCCCCATTCGAATCATGGACATTGCCGGGGCGATGATAGAAATCAAATACTTGTCCGGTTTGGGCAATGGTACAAAAAAGGGGATAGTAACTTCGGGCTCCCTTCTTTTTCTTGTTAAATCCAACCGCCGTGCCTTCGGCTTTTCGGGATGTAGATAAAACTGATCCATCAAAGTCAACGGTTAATCGACTCAGACCAGTTTTTTGGAGACGTTCGATAACCATCTGGCGGTTCAGTTCTCGGATTTTTTGGATGGCTTTTGGATCGGTACTTTTTAAGGCGCGACAAACCGTAGAGACATCCGGGAGGCGTTTCATTCCTAATAGTCTTTGAACCAAAGGATCATCTTTATAATAGTCCATATCCCGGAGTCTTCGAAAGCCCAAAAGAATATGGATAATCAGCAGCATCATAATTACATGATGTCCTATAATTTCCGAGACGTGCAGGTGACGAAAACACTGGCGCAGTCGTTCTTTCAAACCCAGTTTCTGAAACAAAGGATGAAAAATTATCAAACCTGAAAAGGATGTAAGTTTCTGATCTTCAAATCGGATCTGAGGAGTTTTATATGCTCGACTAAAAAAATGCCTTTTGCTATACTTCACCTTAGGTGGCCTCCAGTGACGGAAAATTGTGTGATGTGCTAATCTCACTTTAACCAATACTGGAGCCACCTTTCAAGCTCTTTATTACTTTTATTACACTTTTTTTATGCCACTATAGAGTATATATAGGCATCAATACTTTCCAAACCCAAAGCCACACAACATTGCGGAGTACGTCAGTCCATATGTGTGGCATAGCTTGCGTATACTAGAAGACGTTGGCTTTGTCAGATTTGTCTATCAGTCACAGGCTGCAAGCTTGTTCTTTATAGCCAAACAAAAGGCAGCTTTGACACCTCTGGAAAACGGCCTTCGGCGGGCGTTTCATGGGGTGTCGGCCTCAGTACTCATGAGACGAATAGTGGCCTAACCCCGGGCTTCCAGCGGATCGCTAAACGCTCCCGCTAAAACCCACGTTAAGCCATAGAAGCGGATATGAAATTATGTTTTCAAGAAAGACCTTAATAGAATTAATCCAAGCCTTAAATTTTTGGACTCATGCCGAGGTAGAAAGATTTGGGCTTGAGTTTAATATTGAGGATTCGATTACAGGTACATATGTAAAGGAAAAAGAAACATCTATTGTAAAATATCTTGTATCAAATCCAGAAGCGATTGGACCTAATGGTTCCAATATAGCGATTGAGATTGTTGAATATGCAGTAAAGGCCCACCGGGGATTTGACTCGTTCTCAGAAAGTCATCCAGATTTCGCCCATTTACTCGATAGAGATGGTTATGAACTCACAAGTAGTGGATTAAGAAAGAAGCTCCCAACAGAATTCCCCGTAGTTGAACAAGAAAATCAATTAATCTCCCTTTTGGAAAAATTTGGATTTACAACTGCTAAGGGACATTATGAAAGAAAGCTTGCTTGATCCCCAGTGCTTCCGACTCAGACCTTCTTTCCAGTGTCATGCCCAGTTTATCTTGAAACGTTTTTATGCCTTCTTCAATATCCTTTACCCGTACGACGATATGATCCATTCCTTTAATTCCCATTTTTCCTCCTTTATTATTAAATTGGTTATCCGGATACCAGCTTCATAAACGTTTAGGAGAAACTGAATGCCGGTTTATCTCTTATCTCTATTCAATTTGGGCAAACGATAGGGTTGTGCAACCCCGCATGAATAACAGGTACGCTCGTACCAGTGCATTTGCGCACGGCATCCGGGACAGCGCCACCGTTCCTCCTGTTCAACAATCCATTTTTCAGCCCCAATTTCTCGCAAATGGTTAAGATTTTCCAGAACCTCAGCATGGTGACGCATGCCGTCGTTGTTAAAATCAGTGATCAGGTGGCAGGGGAAATCTGAACAGTCGGCACATTGGGTAACCCCGGGCCTGTCTTCAGCGCAGTGCCGAATCTTACAATCCCTGCAATAGGGTGTAAGAGAGCCCCCACCAAGGCATCCATCGCATTGACTCTCGTCTTCAGGCATTTTCCATACTTTTAAAATCTCCTCAAGACGTTGAGGATTGTTGTCTCGTCTGGCCCGATAGAGAGCACACGCCCCACAGTAAAGCCCGCAGACGGCCACTAAAGGCTCTTTCATCGTTATACCTCCTTTTCTAATATCAACCTACCCACCAGGATTATTCAAATCGAACTTTGAGGGGCTTTCGGTCCACGGTGCGAAGATAGGTCCAACTCGGATACCCCATGATCAGGACACTGAATATTTTATGACCGTGAAGAAGGTTTAATTCTTCCACTTCAAATGGCCGCTTTCAAAGGCAGGCGCACCCGCAAGGCGGTAAAGAAATTGATGATGGCAATGGCCGCCCCGAACAAGAAAACATATTGAAAGCCGAAGGCATTCCAAATAACGCCGCCCACCAGGGCCGACGAAATTGAGAAAACATGGTCAATGGACACCGCGGCGCTAAGCGCAGGCTGGATGTGATCGGAAATTCGAGGAAGGAACGCTGAAAACCGCTCAGTTGAAAATTGAATTCCAGAAAATTATTGAAGGTTGAATCAATCATGGAAAATCCCATGCCCAAGGCCAACGCGGCTGTGGCAAACAGCGACAGTTCGCGCGGGGAGGTTTTGATGCGGGCGAGGATATTCATGATTGTAATCTATCAAGGGGAACGGGTTAAAGAAGTTCGGAGTTCGGAGTCGAGGAAAAAATATGGTTATTACTTCTTATGACTCTGAACCCCGAACTAACCTCTCCGTACTAACCGTTCCGGACTCATCCATCCGAACTAAGCTGGTCCCTCAATCGGTAATATTCAAAGGTATTTTTTAAGGCAATAGCCCCCCGTTCAATGTTCGGAAAAGTGGGGATGCCTTTCCTCTGGAATTTAGACACGGCCTCTTTGACCACCGGCAATTCCTCCAGCGAATAATAGTTAATAATGGAAATGATCGGCTTCCCGGTTTGGTCTTTGATATTGGAGATCATATCAACCAAGCCGTCCAACCTGCCGTTCATGTTCAGCATCCGGGCCAGGGAAAGAAGGACCAGGTTGTCGATATTGGGATCCCGGGCCAGGATATTCACGATCCGGTCCATTTCAAACCGGTTCTGGTTGCCCGTATCCACCGGGTTTAGATAACCTCCGCCGATGATATTATAAAACTCCCGTAATTTATCATAGGAATCTTCGGTCAGCCTGGGCAAACGCAATCCCGCTTCGGCAAAGGTATCGGCAATATTGACCGATTGTCCTCCGGCACCTCCGGTTACGCCCACTCTTAGACCACGAACCGGAGGCAGATAGGTCAGGGCATTGGCCGTATCAATCAAATCCTCCATCTCCACGGCACTCAACCCGCCGCATTGACGGATCATCGCTTCCCAGATGGCATGCGGTACGGCCAGAGATCCGGTGTGCGAAGCAATCGCTCTTCCCCCCTCCTCCGTTCTCCCCCCTTTCCAGATCACCACCGGTTTTATGGAGGTTGTTTCCCGCAATACCTTCAGGAACCGGTCCCCGTCATTCACCCCTTCCAGGTACATGATAATGACCTTGATCTCCGGATCCTGGGCAAAGTATTCCAGAAAGTCCGTGGAATCCAGCACCGTTCCGTTCCCGAAACTCACCGACTTATTGACATCCAAGCCCTGCATGTGGGCGCTTATGCTCATATTGACCGCGTGACCACCGCTTTGGGAGATAATCCCCAAAGACCCGTAAGACCCGGAATATTGTTCCGGGAATTGCCGGTTCCCGAGTCGGGGATTGAATAATCCCATACAGTTGGGTCCGATGACATGAAGATTGGCCTCTTCCGCCCGCTGTTTAAGCCAATATTCGGCCTGCATTCCCTCTTCGGTATCCGTTTCTCTGAAACCGGCGGTGAACATATGGGCCGCGGCTACATCCTTACGAATACAGTCCTCCACTACCTGGGGAACCGCCGCCCGGGGGACGGAGATGATGGCCAGGTCCACCGGTTCCGGGATATCCAGGATACTGGTATAGTTGGTTATCCCCAGGGCCTTTATACTTTCGATAGACTCCGGGTTGACTTGCACGGAATACAATTTTCCCTGAAAGGTATTCTGGGCTCGCAGCCACTGAAATTCGTTGCGACCGCTGTCTCCTATCACGACCAGGCATTTTGGATTAAAGGCCCGATTTAATTTATTAAAATCCGCTTTCAATTTATTCTCATCCTCCTTAGTTTATAATTATAGTATGAATCCCTTTTGAATCACCCTGCCTGTTGGGGAAATGGTCCAGGATTGTAGTCTCCAAGATATTGAATTCTATCTGCTGTCGGATGGTTTTATCAGAAAGAATTTCCCTTGAGGCGTGCCAGGTGTGTCAAAGATTATAGGGGAAGGTCTCGGGAAAGGTCAAGAAAATTTAACAAGAAAACAGGCTAGAGGCAATAGGTTGCAAGGAGATCAACCCCTTTTGGCCTATCGCCTCGTGCCTGCCTTGTTAAGCCCGGTTCGGGGAATAACCCAAAGCCGTATTGGCCACAATGGTGGTGTGCATATTCGAAGTCCCTTCCAGGGTCTCAAATTGCTTGGAATCCCTCAAGAAGCGTCCGCAGGGATATTCATCGGAATACCCGAAGGAACCGAACAACTTCATGCACTCATTGGCGGCGTGGACCACGACCTTGGCCCCATACAGTTTGGACATGGAGGTCTCCATGACATTCGGCTGTCCCAGGTCCTTGAGCCAGGCCGCCTTGTAAACCAGGGCCGCCAGGGACTCATGTTCCATCTTCATTTCGGCGATCTGCTGTTGAATCAATTGGAATTTCCCGATCTGCTGACCGAACTGGGACCTTTCGTTGGCATACTTGATCGATTCCTCCAATATAGCCCCGGAAAGTCCGAGGGAACCGGCGGAACAGCCGAGTCGGGTGCTGTTCAATTGGGTCATACACATCTGAAAACCCCTATTGACCTGACCGAGGACCAGGGTTTTGGGCACCTTGACGTCTTCAAAGGTGAGCTCCGCCGTATCGGAGGCCTTAAGGCCTACTTTATCGTGAATTTTTCTCCGGGTGATACCGGGAAGACTGTAATCCATAATGAAACAGGTAACCCCCTTGGCCCCGGCGTCTTTGTCCGTTTTCACATAAAGCAAACCGTGGGTAGTGACCGTTCCGTTGGTGATCCACATCTTGTTCCCGTTGATCAGATAATAATCCCCTTTGTCTTCAGCCCGGCATTTCATCCCGGCCACATCGGAACCGACATCGGTTTCAGTCATGGCAAAACTGCCGATATATTCCCCGCTGACGAACTTGGGGATATATTGTTTTTTCTGTTCATCCGTTCCGAATTTTTGGATGGTCAAGGCCGGACCCCAGCATTGCATGTTAAAAGGCATTCGCCAGGAGGTGTGGACCTTGGCCACCTGCTCGATGGCCAGGGTTCCTTCCAAAAAGCCCATGCCGTTGCCTCCGTATTGTTCTTCGATACAGAAACCGAAAAAACCCAATTCGGCCATTTTGTCAAAGATCTCTTTGCGCCAGTGCTCATTTTTCTCGTCTTCTTCGACGTGAGGTTTGATTTCATTTTCCGCAAAATTTTTAGCCATATCCTGAAGCATTTTCTGTTCTTCGGTCAAGGCGAAATTCATCGTATTTCCTCCTGATTCATGGATTACTTTTATTGATTGATCGGAGCGTTTTTTTCCGCTATAGAAATATAGAGAAAAGAACAATATCCGTCAAGAAGGAAATGACCCTTATCCTTCTATTCTCTTGGTAACATTTAATTATGATTCAATTGGGCGACCATTATTGACTTTTGCTATAATCTTAACTGCCCTGAAAGAATTCAACAGGGGAAACCCGTAATGAAGGAGGAGCTTCAATGAAGACCATTCTCGAACCACAGAAAAAAATCCCGGTCATTGATGAAGCCGATGTGATCGTTGTCGGCGGCGGGCCTGCCGGTATTGGCGCGGCCCTGGCCTCTGCCCGTAACGGGGCCAAGACCATACTCCTGGAACGCTTCGGCAGTTTGGGCGGATTGCAGACCCAGGGGTTTAACGCCTCCTTTTCCTTTATCGATCCTGAAATCCAAGGCGGGGTTATTTCGGATATCATTTACGGCTTAAAAAGAAACGGCGGTCTCATCCGGGACACCTCGGCCGACACCCGCATCGGCAAAGGCATGGGCGGCATATTCTTCGACATCGAGAGCTACAAATTTCTTTTGGACAACCTGATCCTGGAGGCCGGGGTCAAACCCATGTATCACGTCTTTGGCGCTTCGGCCATCAAAGAGAACCATAAAATCAAGGCCGTCATCATTGAGAGTAAGGAGGGTCGTCAGGCGGTCTTGGGAAAAGTGATCGTCGACACCACAGGCAGCGCCGACATCGCCTGGAAGTCCGGCGCGCCCTGCCTGGATGAGGGCTTTCCCCGAGGTCCGAAGAAGGGACGTCATTCGGGGTTCGGCTATACCTTTTTCTTCGGCGGTGTCGACTATGCCAAATTAAAGGCCTTTCGAAAAGAAAATCCCGAAGAATGGGGCGGTTTGTTTGGCGGCCGAGAACTGATCAAGAAGTCCAAAGCCAATGGAGCACTCTATGGAAACCGCGCCGCTTTCCTTTTGAGCGAGATTTGGGGTCATGGATCTATTTGGATTCTGGGTCCCCAATATCCTTTGCCCAGGGGACATCATGGCTGGCTCACCGCGGACATCACCAGCGGGGAAATCGATCTGCGGAAACAGGCCTGGTCCATGTACCATCTGTTAAGGAAGAATGTACCGGGCTTTGAGAAATCTTATATAGAAAAAACGCCCAATTCCCTGATGCTGAGAGATACGCACCGCCTGCTGGGCGAATATGTCCTGACGGAAAAGGATATGCGACAGGGGAAGGTCTTTGCTGATTCCATCGCCATCAGCAATATGTGCCCCGACGTCTTCGGCCCCGATGATGAACACGAGTGGATGGGCGATATCCCCCCCTACGACATTCCTTACCGCTGTCTCCTGTCCAAAGAGACCGAGAACCTTCTGGCCGCCGGTTCGACCATGTCCGCGGATTTTATCACCTTCTGTGCCACCCGCTACTGCACTCCCAGTGTCTGCACCGGGCAGGCAGCAGGTACGGCCGCCGCCTTATCGGCCAAGAATAATGTGAGCCCCAAGAGACTCGAGGTGAAACTCTTGCAGGATACCTTAAGCGGGCAGGGAGCCCGCATCAGTGTCAAACACCTGGCCAAATCTGTTTTTAATGAATACCAAAAAAAGGCCCAACAAGCCCAGGAAAGAATAAGAAACCACGCCTTCTGATTTGCCGCTCCGGACATCGGTCATTCAATGACCTCCGCTTCTATTGGAGGTCATTGAATCGGCTTCTATCCTTTCCCTTTCTCCCGGCCAGGAATTCAACCAGCAAACAGTAATAATTAACTGATGATTTATTTGTTTTCCTAAATCTCAGTGCGCAAAATATGTAAAACAAATTTCCCTTGACAGGGTTGAATCACCTTAATACTATCTTCTCATCAGCAGAACATTTTTTTATCTTTTCAGCACTCGTTAATGACCAAAGAAGAAGGGCCAACCCACACACCAACATAATTAAACAGGAGGTTTTATGAAGAGCAATGGTAAAAAGGTAAGTGGAGGACTCAATCGGAGAGAATTTTTGAAGGGAACGGCAGCGGCAGCAGCCGCTACAGCGGTGTCGGGTCCTTTTTTTCTGGCCCGGGCTGCCAAACCGGAAATTCGGGTGGGTATGACCCTGACCTATTCCGGGGTTTATGCCGTCGTCGGGAAACGGGTGGAAAATGGAGCCAGGTTGGCCTTTGCCCTGTCCAAATACAAGGACCAGGTCAAGTTCTTCCCCGAAGATACCCAGGGCAAACCCAATGTAGCCATTGAAAAAGCCCAAAAACTTTTCGAGAAAGACCAAATTCACATGTTGGTGGGTCCTATCGCCGGCCATGAATCTTTAGCCGTCAGCGAGATGCTCAAGCCGAAAAAGAAATTGATGCTCCTGGCCTACGGGGCCAATATCAAACTTTGCGGCGAGTCTTGCAGCCGTTACACCTTCCTTTGCGGCCACACCCCGTGGAACCAGAGCTATCCGGCCGTAGACTGGTTCCTGAAGACTCTGGGAAAAAAGGTTTATCTGATCGGAGCCGATTATTCCACCGGTCATGAAGTCGTCAAATTTTTCAAGGAACCTTTTGAGAAAAAAGGCGGTCAGGTGGTGGGGTCCTTTTTTGCACCACTGGGAACGACTGAGTTTGCACCCTACTTGGCCAAAATCAAAAGCGCCAGTCCCAAACCGGACGGCATCTTCGGTTTTATCGGTGGAAATGATCTGGTAAATTTCGTCAAGCAGTATGACGAGTTCGGCCTCCGGAAAGAAAATATCCCCATCATCGTCGGCTTAGGGGGATTCGGACCGGCTTTGCTCCCAGCCATGGGCGATGCCGCCGTCGGTAATTACCATGTCTTTCATTACAGTGATTGGCTGGAAAATAAGGAAAATGAGGCTTTTAAAACCGCTTATGCCAAAATGTTTCCTGGTGAACTGGCGGAAGAATCCGCTGTTCTGGGTTACGAAGTCGGAACGATGATGGTCAAAGGGCTGGATTATGCCGGCGGCAACCCGGAGGATACAGAAAAGATCATCAACGGTATCGAAAAAGTGAACTATCGGAGCCCCCGTGGTCAGATCAAGATGGATCCGAACCATGTAGCCAATGTGCCGATTTACATATTCCAGGTGGTAAAAAAGGATGGCAAGTTAATGCTTAGAACAGCGGCCAGCTTAGGAAACTTTGGCACACCCTATTCCGGTCCGGATGCCCCCGGCGGCGAATGTAAAATGACCAAATAGGAACTAAGCAAGGTATTTCAAATTCTGAAACGGTCAAAGAAGGTCTTCCCTTTGGCCGTTTATAAAAATTAGAGATGAAATCTCAGATTTATGATGAAAGAATCTAAAAGCCCTTGGACCTTTCTCTTTTATTGACCAACCTCCTTTACGGGGTCACCATCGGCAGCGCCTTGATCCTCATCGCCAGCGGGCTTTCCTTGACCTTCGGGGTGATGGGTGTTCTCAACTTTGCCCATGGCGGCCTCTGTATGCTGGGGGCTTACTTAGGCTATACCCTGGTTCAGATAACCGGGAACTTCTGGCTTTCTCTGATTGTGGCCCCCCTGATCGTGGCTGGGATCGGTATTTTATTGGAAGCCTTCACCATCCGTCCTCTCTATGGTCTGAACCCCTTATACCAGCTTCTTCTGACGGTCGGGCTGGCCATGATCATTGCCAATGTGGTTTTACTGACTTGGGGAGGGGATCAGCTATCGATCACCCTCCCCCCTTATTTTAAAGGCTATGTCCATTTCTTTGGTCTGGATTATCCCCGATTTCGTCTTTTCGTGCTCCTTTTCAGCGCGACCATAGCCGGGATTCTCTGGATCACTATCAGACGCACTAAATGGGGTATTGTGATCCGGGCCGGCATGCACGACTTGGAAACGGTCAGTGCCTTCGGCATCAACATCTACCGGGTTTTCACCATCGTTTTTGCCATCGGTGCCGGCCTGGCCGCCCTGGCCGGGGTCATCATCGGATCCATGCGGGCCATCAATCCCGAGATGGACTTTGAGTTGTTGACCAGCGCGCTGCTGGTGGTAGTTATCGGCGGTATGGGTTCTTTTCGGGGAGCGGTGGTCGGTTCGCTCCTCCTGGGTATTACCGATGCCTTCGGGGCTCAATTTTTTACCGGCGCGGCTAAGTTTTCGGTCTGGTTTCTGATGGTCGTCGTTCTCCTCTTTAGGCCGGAAGGCCTGTTCAAGGAGGATTAAGGTGAAACGCCGCTATTGGATCTGGATCGTTCTGGCCGCCTTGTTAGCCTTTCCCTTAGGGGCTAATTTCCTTTACAGCAGTTTCTATATCTCTCTGCTCACCCGGATTTTTATTTATGCCATAATCGTGCTTGGCTTTGACTTGCTGGCCGGATATACCGGCATGGTTTCCTATGGTCACGCCCTGTTTTTCGGCACCGGGGCCTATCTGACCGGCATGATACTTAAACATTGGACCGCCTGGTTTTGGCCGCCGATTTTTATCACCATTGTCGCCAGTGCCGGTATCGCTTATATTATCGGTTTATTATCCATCCGCACCCGTGAAATTTATTTTGTTTTTCTGACCTTTGCTTTTGCCCAGTTCTTTTTCGTCACTGCCAACAGCTTGGATTTTATCGGGGCCTCCAACGGTCTTTCCGCCGTTCCCAAACCGATTATCTTTCCGGGAATAAGTCTTTCCGGGGAAAATGCCTTTTATTATTTTGCCCTATCCTGCCTGGTCGCCGGCTATCTATTGGCCCGCTTGATCACTCAAAGCGCCTTTGGCCGGGTCATGGTCGGTATCAGGGAGAATGAGGAAAGGACCAAATTTTTAGGATACGATACCCGCCAGACCATTCTGCGGGTATTTATCATTTCCGGGATATACGGCGGATTTGCCGGTGCCCTCTTAGCGGCCTTCAACTCTTTTGTTTCCCCGAACCTTTATCACCCGGCCGTTTCCGGAGAGATCATTATGATGGCCCTTTTAGGAGGGATGGGCACCCTGATAGGCCCGGTGATCGGTTCCGGGCTGGTCATCATTCTGGGGGACATCCTTTCCAGCTGGCTGGCGGAGTCCTGGATGATGATCCTGGGTGCCGTCTTTGTAATCATTATCTTATTCAGCCCCGGAGGGATCATGGCCCTCAGCCGCAAAATCAGCGAACGGTTGAAAATTGGGAGAGACCATGGCCCTTCTTGAATTACGCGGGGTTGGAAAAAGCTTCGGCGCCCTTGAGGTCCTGTCTCAGATCGATCTTGACGTCGAAGCGGGTAAAATTACCAGCGTGATCGGACCGAACGGGGCCGGAAAGACGACCCTTTTTAATGTCATCTCCGGGCGTTTTCCGGCCAGTTCCGGGACCATCCTTTTCCAGGGACGCGACATTGCCCGACTGAAAGATCATGAAATAACCCTGGCCGGGCTGGCCCGCTCCTTTCAGATCACCAATATCTTCCAGAGATTGACGGTTTGGGAAAATATCTTTCTGGCCGTGCAAACCAGGTCCACAAAAAGAATGAGCCTTTTTACCCGTTTTCAGAAAATGGACAGCGTCAAAAGCCGGACCGGAGAGATCCTGAAACGGGTTGGTCTCGATCAATGGAAGGATAGTCCTGCCGGCCAGCTCAGCCATGGAGACCAGCGCCACCTGGAAATAGGGATGACTTTGGCCACCGGCCCGGAGCTTCTCCTTTTGGATGAGCCCACCAGCGGTATGTCCCCGATCGAGGCTTCCCAGACCATGGATCTGATCGAGGACCTCTCCCGGGACTGCACCATTTTTCTCATTGAGCATAACATGGATATTGTCATGAACATTTCCGACCACATCTTTGTTCTGAATTTCGGCCGAAAAATCGCCGAAGGATCCCCGGAAGAAGTGGCCGATGATCCGGAAGTGTGCCGGGTATATTTGGGAGGGATATGAGTGCTCTGACCCTGGAAGCGATTCACAGTTATTATGGGAACAGCCATGTCCTGCAGGGGATATCGTTGGAAGTGCAGGAAGGGGAAGTGGTTTGTTTGTTGGGAAGAAATGGGGCCGGAAAGACCACCACCATCCGTTCTATTATCGGGTTGACCCCCCCTCGAGAAGGAAAGGTCCGGATATTCGGACGGGAGATGCAGGGGAAGAAACCTTACGAAATCTTTCACAGTGGTCTGCGGCTCATCCCCCAAGGCCGGCATGTATTTCCCATGCTGACCGTGGAAGAGAATTTAAGATTGGCCCTGGTAGCCACCGGCATCAAAGATGAGCGGGGAGAGCTGGACAAGGCCTACGCCATGTTTCCCGTTCTCAAAGAAAAAAGACAGGATCGGAGTCGGACTCTGTCCGGCGGACAATTGCAGATGGTGGCCAATGCCCGGGCCCTCATGGGTCCGGCAAAGCTGATTCTCATGGATGAGCCGACCGAAGGGTTGTCCCCTATCCTTATTGAACAGATCGGCCAATCCATTTTGGAAATGAAACAAAGTGGAAAGACTATCCTGCTGGCCGAGCAGCATCTGCAGATGGCCCTGGCCGCCGGGGACCGTCATTATATTATCGATAACGGCCATCTGGTTTTCCAGGGGACTTCAGAAGATATCCAGGCCAATGAAGAAATCAAAGCCACCTATTTAGGCGTTTCCAAAAAACGCATCGTTTCAAAAAGAGGAGAATGCTGACAATGAAATGGAAAATTCATGTACTCTACCTTGGGGATATTACCATTCCCAAAGCCATGGGGACCATGGGTCTGGATTTGAACCTGGTCTTTCCGGCCCCCTATTTGGCTTTTCTGCTGGAATCCGGTCTTGGCAAAATTCTGGTGGATACGGGCATTCATTCCCGTTTCATCGTCGATGGGAAGGCCTGGGCCGGGGCCCCGGCCAAAGGAGGAGAGTCTTTTTTATTGAAAGCCTTGAAAAAGCACCGGACGCTTCCGGAGGAAATCGAAACGGTACTTTATACCCATCTCCACAACGATCACGCCGGGAACGGCCATCTCTTTCCAAAAGCCCTTCATGTTTTCCATTATGACGAATGGAACGAACTCGTCAATCCCCTCCCTTCAATGCGCATCAGACAGGATTTCGATCCGGCGGTCATTCCCATCCTGGAAACGTTTCGCTGTCGAAAGGTGGTCGGCGATGGGGAGTTTACTGAAGGCATCCGTTATTATCATACTCCGGGACATACCATTGGCGGTCTGACCTTCGCCATAGATACCTTGGACGGCCCCTATGTTATCCCCGGTGATATCGTCAATATCTACCAGAACATGTTTCCGAAGATGTCCTGGATGCTGGGATTGGATGGAAAACGGCTTGACATAACTCCGGCCCCTGAGCGATACGGCCCCCTCGGGGTTCCTTCCGGAATTCTCTATGATCACTATGCCTGGTATCGATCGATCTGGAAGATTCGAGGATTACTGAAAACACCCAAACATCTGCTTCCCTGCCATGAACCGGCTATCAGCGGCAAAACTTTCCCGGGGGACAGCATCGACCTGGACATCCCGGAATAAACAGTACTAAAAGGCTTTATCCCAATTCGCGGATAAGAGAAAAATACAAAATCGGATGATAATAGCAATCAACCTACTATTCAAAATAAAGGAGAGTTAAGTGGAAAAAGTTATCATCAGTGCCGCCCTTACCGGAGCAGCCACGCGAAAAGAACAAAACCCGGCAGTCCCCTACACCCCTCAGGAATTTGCCGATGAGTCTTATAAATGCTGGAAGGCCGGAGCGGCTATTGTGCATATCCACGTCCGCGACCCGAAGACGGGCTTCCCCACGGCGGAACTTCCCTTGATCCGGGAGACCATCGACGCCATACGGAACAAATGTCCGGAAGTGATTCTGAACATGAGTTCGGCCATTGGGGTCGGATTCAGCAACGAACAGCGGATCGCCCCCATTGTGGAAATGAAACCGGAACTGGCCTCTTTGAACACCAATTCCATGAACTTTTCCATAGCCGATCATAAAACAGGGCAGATCGTAATGAACGGAGACGCCATCTTTGAAAACACCTTCAATATGATGATTGATTTTGCCATTCAAATGCGTCAAAACAGGGTCAAACCGGAATGTGAGGCCTACGACTTCGGCGGTATTTATAATATCCTTCTGGTCCGCAAACAGGGCCTCTTCGAAGAACCCATGCACTTCCAACTCGTTTTCGGCGTGGCCGGAGGCGTTCCCTTTACCCCTCTGAATATGGTTCATATGCAAAGTCTTCTTCCCCCTGATGCCACCTGGTCGGTCTGTGGTGTGGGGCCTAATCAATATCCAGCCGCTATCCAGGCCTCAATCATGGGGGGACATATTCGGGTCGGGCTGGAAGATAATATTCGGGTGTTGAGGGGAAAGATGGCTAAAGGAAGCTGGGAACAGGTTGAAGTGGCCAAAAGGATCATAGAGCTGGCCGAAAGGGATGTGGCCACAGCGGATGAAGCCCGGGAGATCCTGAATCTGCATAGGTAGTGTAGTGTATCCGTAATCACTTTACAGTCTTGTCATTCCGGACTTGATCCGGAATCCAGTCTTTCAACCCTGGATTCCCGCTTTCGCGGGAATGACGGGATAGGGACATTGTAAAGGAAACATAGAAACACTACAGTAGTATATACTCGGCCAGTTGCCAAACTTACATTTGCTATAACAGGGATAGGGAATAAATTCTCTCTGCTATATAGAAGACATTAAAGATACCAGGGCATTCCTCAACGCCCTGGGCCGGACGACGGCCGAAAAGCCGGTCATCATCCTCAAAGGCGGGAGAACGGAGACCGGAGCAAGAGCGGCCGCCAGCCACACCGGCGCTATGGCCAGTGACTACACTATCTGGTCTTCTGCGGTAAGACAGTATGGAGGGATTTTAGTCGATGATTTCGATCAGATGATGAATCTGGTCATGCTCAGTACGGGGGAAAAAACACTGGGAGGAAAACGGGTGGGATTCTTCGGCGCAGGAGGAGGGATATCCGTTCTTTTCACCGATCTTGCCCTGCAGGCGGGGCTTTCACTGCCGGAATTGAGCGAAAAAACACAACGGATGATCGCTAAGAAAATCAAAGGCGTCAACACCTCGACGGCAAACCCCGTCGATCTGGGCGCCTTTGGCTTTGACCTCAAAGTCATGTCTCATACCATGAAGGCCCTGGATGAGGATGACGGCATCGATGTAATCATCCCCTATTTTTCCGTCGAGTACATCATGCGGTCGGAAATCTTTCTCAATGTGAAAAACAACGAGCAGACCTTTTTCGATATGGCCGAAGAAATAAAAAAGCCGATTATACCTATCCTTTCCTGTTTTACGGATGATAATCTTGATGTCGAGCGTTCCAGAATTTCCACTTTTTCCGCTTTGCGAAGGGCGGGCTTACCAGTGTACCCCAAAATACAGGACGCAATTTATTCTATCGGTATTTACTGGGAATGGGTGGCCAAACAAACAGCGGCCAAAAAGTAGCCAAATCTACTTGAAATTTTGGGAGGTCATCGGTAGTCTTTGGTAAAGGGTTAGAGATAAATCCTCGGATGATCTGATGAAAAAATCTGAGCCGATTTCGGCCTTGATTTGGATAAAGGGGATTTTGTGATTGGGTTATAGAAGGTGCTTCAAATACGGCCGGGCCTGGTTAAACAAGTCTGCAAAAATGCTGATCGTACCAATTTCCGGCTCTCCTATGGAGAGGATAACGGTTTTTTTCCAGTAAAGGTTCCCTTCCCTCAACCCTTTGACCATTTCCCAGGGGATGAATAACGGTTTAAGCCGGGAGGAAAAGGGAATGTTAACCTCCAAATAAAGCCCTTGTTCGGTGATCCCCACCGTGGCACATCGCCTATAAAACACCTGACCTGCTTCTATGGTTTGTCCTTTGAACAAATCCCCCAGTGGTGGAGATGACGCCGGGAAGCGTTCAGCCAGCCTTGTCCAGCCCCCACCCCGGCCGCTGATGTTTTTCAAAATTTTCGGAAGCAGAAAAACCAAGCCGATTATTAGGAGAATAACAATGACAATAGCCAGGGAAAGAAAGAAAATAAAAGATGAATCCAATGGCTGCCCTTCTATTTATTTTAATATCCGATGAACTTATTTGGGTCCGAAGACTTCCCCAGCGGGGGTTTGGGTCTTTTTTGGGGTTCCTTTTTTCGCCGGGGCCTTGGTCTCTTTTGGCTCAGCAGGAGGAGCCTTGGGAGGCGCTTCCTTTTCCCCCGCAATAGATTGTTTCACGTCGTTGACTACATGTTTGACTTGAACGCAGCCTACCAAGAAGCAAAGTGACAAGAGGATGATTAAAAGGTTTTTTATCCGAGGAACCATGTTGGTAACCTCCGCTGTTAACGAAAAAAGAATAGAATGGTGAAAGTATATGAGGGAAAAGAAAACAGGTCAAGGAGAAAAAAGATAAATATCTGACCGAATGGGCCCGACCCAGCTCCACATGATAACCTGCCCATTCACGTTGAATTGAACCGGGACCATTTTCATAAAGAGATTTGAATTAATGAGAAAAGGTTTTTTTATTTTGGCAATACTGAACGGTTGGCTTTGCTGGCTTCCTTTTTCGGAAGCGGCCGTCACTCTTCCCAATGAACCTGTCGTGGACCACCCGGCAGATGTTGTCTTGCCTCGGGATTTTCCTTTTCCGATATCAGAAAAGGTCATCGAGACCGGGGGCCTCAAAATCCTGGTTTTTGGGCACAGCGGTACCGGTGATGAGATTCAGATGAAGGTCGACCGGCCATGAAAAATTTTTGCGAAAAGAACGGGTGTCATCTGGGCCTCACCGGTCGCGTAGGCAAAATCAGCGGAGCATTTCGATGGCACAGCTCGGGCACAGGATCCGGAGACGGGTAATGGCATCACCCTCTCTCAGTTTTTCAATTTCCCTGTGTTCCTTTCGCATTTGATCGGTACAGTGGAGGCAGTAAACCTTTCCGCAATCAGGGCATTCTACCCAACCTTCGTCGGCAGTATAATCCTTTCCGCAGGATTCACATTTTTTCTTCATGTTGGTTTTTCCTCCCTCTTTTCTGTATAGCCTGTGAGTTAAAAGTTCCGGGTAGATTTTGAATTATAGGAAAGGGCCTGTTTACATGTCAAGGGTGAAATGACTCAAATTACAGGGTTAGATCCACCGAGGATATTTTATCGAATAGGTTTTTGAAGTTGAGGTTTCTTGTTAGAAGAGACAAAAAAGGCAGGAGTCTATAAAACTCCTGCCTTTTTCTTTTCCAAAAAATAAATATTGAGTTAAAGGTTATCTTCTATTGAGACAAGGGAAACGGTGCTGGCAGTGAAGCTTTTTCCGTATAACCGTTTATTTTTACCTGAATGAAATACATATCTTTAGGACTTAAATTGGTGCCAAAAACCTTTTCCGCCCAATCCATGATCGATTTCTTGGTAATTCTTTCAGAATCGTTCCTCCTTTCTGGGAGAATACCAAGTAACTCGTATCCCTTTGCTGGATCGTGCCAATAAAATTCGTAGGCAACCATTAGAATTCCTCTCTTGGGTTTACAAACAACACCGAAAAAAAGGCACCCCTTTCTCAACTTGCCCTTCTTCACGAAATTTGTTCAGAGATTATTCGCGAATTTTTTCCCCGGACCCCTTGGTCTGGCAGACCAGACTTAAAAAGGAGAATTCATATTTTTTTCTACTACTTTAAGTACTTAAGGTCAATCAACTTTTTTCTGATCCTTTACCTTTTTTTTGCAATTCGCATACCAAAAACACAACGTCAAGTAAATATTATATAATTATAATTATGGGTAATAGAGGGAAAGTTTGAATTTGTAAAGAAATCCGACAAAAAAACAGGATTCCGGAAGGAAAGAACTTAATAAAAAATAAATATCGTGTAATTTCAATAAGAAACAAATAACAGCACAGGATTTTGAGGAGTTTTCATTTCTGTTAAGAATTCCGACATTATTGAAAAAACCAATCTTCCGGAATCATTAAGATCGGGACTTCCGATAAAAAGAAGGATTTTTTTTAAACTCAAGGATAGAAAATATTCTCAGGTAAATCTAAAGTATCAAGGGCGAAGTCCCGTTGAAGCAGGAATAAGGTGGCTCCTTAAACCTCAGGGAATATTCATCCAAGAATAATCGGAACGATCAGAATTTGGTTTCCCGGTTTGAATCCTTCACTTAACGGTTTTGTTCGCTTCAGCCATAACGACCAGAGGAATTTTTACCTTGCCTTTTCCCAAGATGCGGTCGGCCGCTTCCTGGGATAAGCTCCTGTAAAGCAGTCTGACATTTATCGTCACCGGTTTCGAAAAGGTTCCGGGGATCGTCAGCACTTCCCTTAAAGACCCCAAAGGCGGCACGCGATGGTCTCTGAGGATCTGACGCGCCTTGGAAATGTTGTCCACTTCTTTGCCCTTCCCGTCTCCGAAGACGGTATTGAAAAGGATCGATCCCTTCGGCAGATATCCGTCCGGTTGGATCACTCCGCTGCTAAATATCGTCTTGGCTGCGGCGTCCTTAACCACAACCTCGAGCCACATTTGACGGACATCCGTAATCCCGGTCGGCAGCGAGTGACCGGCGCCGGTGTTCTTCACCGACACAATAATCTTGCCTTGTTCTATATTCGAAGGGTCGATATCCAGATCTGCGGCTTTTTTTAAATGCTCCTCAACCATTTTCGCCTTGATTTTGTCGCCGAACAGGGAAGGCACAGTCATATTACCCCCCAGGAAATAATGGGTATAGATATGCTTGCGCTGAGGTCCGTCCTGGGCGGCCTGACCCGGATTCTTCGGTCTCGGGGTGGAGCCGGTAGCCGGCACACCGGGTCGTTGAAACATATGACACCCCTGACAGGTTAGGCGTTTTTGGGGGTCAGGAGAATTATACCGACTCTTAGACCATTCTTCGTAGGTGGTATCAAGTTTTGTCCCAAATGCGGCATGGCGGACGTTATGGCAGACACCGCACATTTCTGAATTAGTGTGGAATTCCGAGTAACTGTTTTTATGGAAGTCTGATTCCGAATCCTTAAAAGGTCCCCGTTTAATCCCGGGATTTTCTTCCCCATGGCCCGGATCGAGTTTCATCTGGTTGTTGTAAACGGCATAGGCCCCGGTGGCCGAATGACAGAAATCGCACTGAACGCCCTGTTTGGGAATGGCGGCCACCTTGCCGGGGTTGTTTCGATCCTGAGAAACCGTGTTCGGGAACCCCGAAAAAAAACCAACCGGCGTATGGCATTTGACGCAGATTTCACTCTCCATGATTTCGCCGGCATCGGTGAGACCTGTCAGGGACTGGTAGGCGACGGCGCGATAGATGGGGTCGACATGGGAAAGGTTGTGCATCGAGTATTTCCATTGATTGTAGATTTCATCGTGGCATTCACCGCATTTCTCGGGTGAGATAAATCTTGAGAGTTCGAAATGTTGCATCTTGGGGGAGGAAAATAAGACCGGAGGA
The DNA here is from genome assembly GCA_963790475.1 of uncultured delta proteobacterium. Classification (GTDB taxonomy): domain Bacteria; phylum Desulfobacterota; class RBG-13-43-22; order RBG-13-43-22; family RBG-13-43-22; genus RBG-13-43-22. Next base: position 1,227,100 of record CAWBOS010000010.1, read on the forward strand.
AAGGACAGACAGATAGTGAAAACGAAAAAAATGAGACTCTTCGATTTGAAGTATCTTATCATGTTGTTTTATATTAGAGAGGAAAGACCAATAAGTCCACAAAAATATCTGCTCGAAAAAAAGGCTTTTTTAAATACCTCCCCTACCGTTATACAATATTGAGATATTCCATTTATAATACTCTAACCGGTTTGTAGATATCTTTTTTAATTGAAGGGATCTCCCCAGCCCTATCGGTCAAATGCGTTGTTTGTTATCTTGAAGACCGTTTACCCAGTGTTCCCGGGCGATACCGGAGAACTAAAGACACGGTAAGCAGAACGGAGACCAGCGAGATAGCGGTCGATAGAACCAGTGGCCATCCCCTGCCGTTCAGCAGGAGTTGAACTATGGCGTAGAACAAGCCAAAAAAAGAGGAAAGGGTCCAGATACACCAGGACCTGAGAGAGATATCTCGACTCGATCTGGTGCGAACGAGTTGGACCCACTGGGGAAGATAGGCCGACAGGGCAATGACGGGTACAGCCATCTGACAGACATTGGCACTGGTGATTACGGATTCCGGGAGCATATCGATTAACCTCTTTCTATATTTTTCCCACCGTCGCCAGGTAAATGACAAATTCATCTACGCCGTCGATTCTCAATAATCGGTCCATGGCTTCCTGGTCGTAAGCGGCTATCGCACAGGTCCCGCAACCTACCGCCTCACAAGCCAGATAAAGATTCTGACCGACATGTCCCGCATCCAGGGCAATGACCTTATGAGCCGCCAGTCCATACCGCCATTCCATCCGATAGGGTACGGCTGTCCAGATAAAGGTCACCGCCGCTTTTCCGGGATAAGGTTGTCTGAAAATGGCCCTGACTAACTTTTCCCCCAGCCCCTCTTCAGGTCCTTCAAACAGCAATTGATGTTCCTGGGGAAGATAGCGGTAAATCCCCCGGTCAAGACCTTCCACCTTCAAAACACACAGATAGGTTTCCAGGGCATGGCGGCAGCCGGCCGAAGGGACGGTCCGGTAGGCATGTCCCTGGTCAATCTGCTGACGGATCCCCTGGGTGGCCCATAAGAGAAAAGAAAGCTCATCCAATTTCAAAGGCCGGTCGATAAAGGTTCTATGGCTCTTACGGGTTTTGATGGCTTCTACCAGGCTGATACCGGCGATGTTTTCCCAGGAATCCATTTTTAAAAGGTTGATCCTCAAGGCATCGGGGGAAAAGGGCTTTTCAATCGGAGGAGGGGCAATGCCCCGGTTTTGATCCGTTGTTGAGAAATCGAAATTCTTGCGAATCGTGTCCTTGAGAAAAGACCGGTATTGTTGGAGAAGATGATCGTTCATCAAGGTTTCTCCTTTCTTTCAAACTTTTATTTTTAGTGAACCCTCATCCCCTCCGGCACCACGCACAACGAAGCAAGAAAAAAAGATTCCAGGGGTCAAGGGCTCAAGACCGCTTGGCGGAGTAAAAGGCGTCGCAGTTAAACCATGTGGCCCCTGAAGAGGGGTGTCTTTTTAGGTCGGCCTGTCGACCTCCCGGGTCCCTGCTTTCTTGTTAAAAACCTTATAGGTCTCATATCCCCCGCTCAGGTTCCAGGCCCGAAATCCCTTCTGGGTCAGGATCCGATACCCGACGTAGGCCCGCTGCCCTACGGCGCAATAAATGACATAGTTTTTCTCTCGGTCCAGGTTCTTCAACTGATCCCTCAGGTTATCCACGGGGATATTCAACGCCCCCGAAATGGCGCCCGATGCCTTGATTTCCGCTTTGGAACGCAAATCCAAAAAGAGATGCTCTTTCAGATCATGATCGTCAACCTCCTGAGGATAGACATTTTTCATATCCCCCTTGATCAGGTTGGAGGCCACAAATCCGGCAATGTTTACCGGGTCTTTAGCCGATGAATAGGGCGGGGCATAGGCCAGTTCCAACTCCTCCAGATCAAAAACCGTCATTCCCCCGTGAATGGCCGTGGCCAGAACATCGATCCGTTTGTCCACCCCTTCTTTTCCGATGATTTGGGCGCCGAGAACAGTTCCCTTTCCGGGTGAAAAAAGGAGCTTAATGGTCATGGTTTCGGCCCCCGGATAATAGGAGGCATGAGAACCGGAACAGGTGTAACTCACCTGATGTGGCAAATCGTAGGCATGGAGCGTTTTTTCGCTTAAGCCGGCTGAGGCGACCGTAAGATCGAAGACCTTGACAATCGAGGTCCGCATGGTTCCCCGGAAAACCGCCTTTCGCCCCAGGGCATTATCAGCCGCAATCCGACCCTGCTTGTTAGCCGGGCCGGCCAGGGCCGATATTAATGGAAACCCGGTGATAAATTCCCTGACCTCTACGGCATCACCCACTGCATAGATATCCGGGTCGGACGTTTGCATAGAGGCATCGACCTTTATGCCTCCGGTTTTTCCAATTTCCAACCCCGCTTCTTTGGCCAGACGGTTTTCCGGCCGGATGCCGATGGACAGGATGACCATGTCACACCGAATATCTTTCTCATTTTCAACCGAGACTACCAATTGATCCCCTTCTTCTCTAAACCCCCTAACTCCTTTGCCCAACTTGCAAACGACCCCTTTGGATTCCAGATGGGCCCGCACCATTTCGGCCATCTCCGCATCAAGAGGCAACATCACTTGCTCGGCCATCTCCACAATGGTGGTCCGGACACCGCGCTGAACCAGATTCTCCACCATCTCCAGTCCGATAAACCCGCCGCCGACGATGACGGCCGATTGGGGATTTTTTTTATCCACGTGAGACTTGATCTTGTCGGTATCCGGGATATTGCGAAGATTAAAAATCCCTTCCAGATTGATCCCTTCCAGGGGTGGCCTCAAAGGTTCCGCGCCGGGCGCCAGAATGATCTTGTCATAGGTTTCCCAATAAGTCTCCCGGGTCTGGTGATCGTGAACGGATACCCGTTTATTCTTTCGGTCTATGACAGTTACTTCACAAAAAATTCGAATATCGATCTGATATCTTTTTCGGAAGGCCTCGGGGGTGGTCACCAACAGGTCTTTACGTTTTTTAATGACCTCGCCCACATAATAAGGCAACCCGCAATTGGCAAAAGAGATGTACTCACCCCTCTCCAAAAGAATGATTTCCGCTTCTTCATCCATTCGTCTGGCCCTGGCCGCGGCCGTAGCCCCGCCGGCCACTCCTCCGATAATAATTAGCTTGGTCTTGCTCATATCATCCCCCTTTGTTTTGGCTGTGAGGTATTCATAACCACGTTGAATTATTATACCCCGGCAGAAATAATAAAAGAGCTAAACGATTACAAAAACAGAAAAGATTATCACGATATCCAGACCCCCCATTCGCCGCCGGCCCCTTGGGGAAAATCCGGAACGACCCCCTTCTCCACCAGTCGGTCTGCGGCATAGGAATAGGCCAGGTGAAACAGCATACAAAGGACGTCGGGCCAGGAACATTGAGCAAAAGAACACTGATCGGCACGATATCGGAGTCCTTCCATCTCGGGGAAAAAATGGTCTATTATTTTTTGGGAAGTTTTCCGACAAAGTTCGAAAACGGCCTCCCGATCGCTGTCATCAAAGACGGGGATGGCTAGCTGCGGGGGATTATCCAAAGTCAGTAACCCCGCCTCTTGGAGCGAACCCTCTACCCTTTTCCGAGATGAGGATTGATGCAAATCGAATAAGATTGTCCTATCGCCCTTGTCCCGTCCCTCAATAAAACGGTTAAGATAATTCCAGGTATCACGTCGGCTCAAAACAGCCTTGAGGCTCCCTCGGTCCATCCCGTGAGATCGAATAATGTGAAGCTGTTTTCCCTCCAAACCGTTATAGGTGGTGAATCCGAAAATTCTTTGAGGACCGGCGGCAAAGGCATAACCCCAGAAAAAGAAATTCCCGGCCACCCCTCTTGGGGGATAGGTCCCTATCACCTCCCGCCGAAGCAGTGAAAACACCCAAGAGTCCAAGGTCAGGGCACAGATCAGGATGGTCAGGAGGTTATCAACAATCTGCTTTGAAGAAAAAGTCCTTCCAGCCAAGGTCTGGGCTAAAGCCCGGTAGTCTTCCGCCTGATCCAAGACGGCCTTGGCCATAAACCGGGAAATATCGTCGAACCAGGTTTTCAGAATAGTCAGATCGTCGTCACTCATGATCGGTCCCAGGGGGACTGCCCTTTCTTTATCGAACCGGACAATCGCGGCTCGGTTCCAGGACGATAAAAGCTTCCACTTAGGATCCGATTCAGCCGGCAGGGAAATCCCCTTGGGATAAAGGTCCGCATATAGCCGGCGGGACGGTTCATCGGGAAGGAGATTTTGCCAGCTCCCGGAGCCGGACATGCGGAAACTGATTGAATTCATGGACCAGCTCATGGGACCAGGAAATAATCCTTAAGGGAAGAAAAAAAATACCCTTTAATCAAACGTCTTTTTCAGGTTTACGGTTAAGTTACTTTTCCTTAGGTTTCGTTGCTCTCTTCTGGAACAAAAAATTTATTAAAAAAAATAATACATAGAGTAACATAATTCCGGGACTCAATAAAGTCATAAAGATCGCCTCCATGCCCTCTAAAATCATCCAAGAGCTGCAGGTAAAAGTCGAATTTTAGGAACGGGTGCTGGACAAAGTCCGGAACGGGGTTATGATCACCGACCCTAAGGGCCGGATTATCTTTTTCAGCCGACTTATGGGAATTTCCTGGGGATCGACCCCAAAAAAGTTATCGGCAAACATTGCAGTAAGGTGGTGGAAAACACCCGGATGGTTGCGGTGGCTCAAACCGGTATCCGGGAGATCAATCATCCCCATCGCATAAAAGGGCTGGACATGGTCTTCAAAGGATTCCCATCCAGATGGGTCGGGTCCTTGCCGTTTACGGCCAGGTAATGTTTGAAGATGTCCGTGATGTCCAGGCCCTGGCCAAAAAATTATCCTTACTGGAATCCAAGGTCGAGCTCTATGAGAAGGAACTGGAAAGTTTACAGTCTTCCAAATATACTTTCAGTCACATTGCCGGAAAAAGCATGTCCATCTTGGAATTGAAGAAAATCGCCCTCAAGGCCGCCAGGACCAATGCCCCGGTCCTGATTCTGGGGGAAAGCGGCACAGGCAAAGGGCTCTTCGCCCATGCCATTCATTATGCCAGCAACCGGCGGTTGTCCCCCTGTATCCGTTTAAATTATGCCGCCATCCCAGAGATCTTTTGGAGCCGGAGCTCTTCGGGTATCAGCCGGGTGCCTTTACCGGGGCCAGCAGTAAAGGCAAGCCGGGAAAATTAGAACTGGCTCATCAGGGACCGCCTTCCTGGATGAAATCGGAGTTCTTCCCTTGGAAATGCAGCCCAAACTGCTCGGTGATCGAGGAGAAAGAAACCGAGCGTCTGGGGGACACTCGGGTTTTTAAATCCGATTTTCGTCTCATTGCCGCTACCCATGAGAACCTGGAGAAGCTGGTCGACGAAGGCCGTTTTCGCAAGGACCTCTTTTACCGGCTCCAGGTCATCCCCATCACCATCCCTCCTTTGCGGGAAAGAAAAGAAGATATTCCCATCCTGGCTCATCATCTGATGGGAACCCTGAACAACGATTTGGGGACCAAGATCACCCGGTTGACTCCGGAGGTCCTTCGAAGTTTCGAAAGCTACCCTTGGCCGGGCAATGTCCGCGAACTGGCCAATATCCTGGAACGGATACTTTACTCCCTGGATGGAGGCCGTATTGAACGGCATCATTTACCGATTTATCTGCCGGACAAGACAAGAGGGCCCTCCCCACCCGCCACTGCCTCCTTGAAAAAAATCAGGGAAAGCCAGGAAAGGGAAATCCTTTTACAGGTCCTTGAACATTCCAAATACAATAAAAAAAGGCCGACCTGGTTCTGGGCATTCACCGCACGGCCTTATATAAAAAGATGAAAAAAACATCAAATCCCTCTTTATCCTTATCTAACTCGGAATATTAAATAAAAAAATAATTTCCAAACGGAGTCCTGTATTGAGGATCGCTGCTCTCGAAGCGAAAGATGTAGCTTTATTTCAATATGTAGCTATTTATCTACAGTTCAATGAATTCCCTGTAATTGTTCTTCTTTTTTATCATATCTTCTTGAGTGTAGCCTGAGGTCTACAGTATCGGATGAAAACTTTCAAATAAATTCATTTGGATATTTAAAAAAATATATTCAAATTTCTATTACTTAACTATTTTATGGCCTTGATTCATTTCTTGGCTTGTATCTTGCTTATAAAAATAAAAAGATGAATAAATCATTTTTCAAAGTCCCACCCGAATCGAACCAAATAAAAAAAAGATATTTAATCTTTATCAGCAATAAATGTTTTTTTTTAAATCTCTCTTCCCTGGGAGTCAGGAATGAACTAAAGACCGGAAAGTTCCCGGTCGTTCCAGACCAATAGATTTATTCCCAATAAGTTTTCTTTTAGAAACGGATATTCCCCCGAGCGGAACCATCGAAAAGGATTTGTCTTATGCGAGTAAGTAAAGAACTGATGGAGCCAGTGATCAGGAAGGATGATCTCCTGATTCTACCCGATTCGGATTTTAGTCCCGCTCATGTTTGCATCGTCACCGGGGCTGCCGGCGGTATCGGCCGGGCTACGGCCATTACGGCGGCCGCCAACGGCCTGATGACCGTTGGATTGGACATCGATCAAAAAGAGGGCAACAAAACCCAGCAAAAAGCCAGAGAAATGGGCGGACAGATGATCTTTCTTCAAACCGATTTGACTCAAGATGAAGAACTCAAACAGGCGGTTGCCGAAGCCGCCAAACTGGGCGCCATTAAATACTTGGCCAATATCGCCGGGATTCAGCACATCGATTCCATCGAAAACTTTCCTATGGAAAGATACGACTATATGCAGCGGTTGATGTTGCGGGCCCCTTTTCTGCTTTCCCAGCTGGTGATCCCCCATATCAAAAAGAGCAAAAACGGAACCGGGGCTATTGGCAACATGGCTTCCATTCATGCCCACATCTGCACCCTGAACAAACCGGTCTACAATATCGCCAAGTTCGGCCTGCGGGCCTTGACCCAATCTATTGCCGCAGAAGGGATGGGAAAAGTACGGTCATTTTCGGTTAGTACCGGATTTGTAAAAACTGCGCTGGCCTTAAAACAGGTTCCAGTACAGGCCAAGCAGCGGGGGATCAGTCCCAAAGAGGTGATCCAAGAGGTAATGCTGGGCAATTCCCGGGTCAAAGAAATGATGGCCCCGGCCGAGGTGGCCAATCTCTTCATTTTCGGCTTTTCACGTTTTGCCAAATATCTGGTCGGCGGAGATCTGTTGTTCGACGGGGGGATGGTGCTCACCTATTAGTGAAATAAGGAGCGGATTCATTTTTATCTTACGAATTTTATGAGAAAAAGGGGAGGTGATCGATCCATAAATAAAGGAGGTGGATGATATCAGTTTGGAAAAATCTGATTCCATTTAACAAAGGGAGGTTGATGATGAAGCAAATCGCACTAAAAATCCTGGTCTTCTTGCAATCCATTTTTATATTGGGGGGATTAGTTCTTTCTGGCCAAGTTATGGCCGCCGAGACGTATAATCTCGGGGTCGCTTTAGGCCTAACCGGCACCGGTGCTCTTTACAGCAAAGATGGTGTTGATGCCATTAAACTGGCCGTCGATGAAATTAATGCCCGCGGAGGCTTCTTGGGGAAACACCCGATCAAGTTAATCATCAGAGACGATCAGACCAAACCCGATGTGGGCGTCCGAGAGACCAAGGATCTGATCCTGCGAGACAAGGTCCGATGCGTCTTGGGGAGCTATTCTAGCGCTGTCGCCGAGGCCATCAAACCGGTCTGCCAGGAATATAAAGTTCTCCATATCGCCGCCATCAGCAACTCAGAAAACATCACTATGGTTAATTTCAGCCCTTATACATATCAGGTTGTTCCCAACACCTATATGCAGGCCAAGGCCGTGGTCTTAGGTGTGGCCCAGTTGGCCAAAAAGAAAGGTTGGAAAGATTACGTTACCATCGCCTCGGACTATGAGTGGGGCAGATCCACCCAAGAAAATACAGTAAAACTCCTGAAAGAAGCGGCCCCTGATTTGAAGTTAAAAAAGGAATTTTGGCCGCCATTGGGAGAAACGCAGTTTACCTCCTATATTACGGCCATCATGGCCCAGAAACCTGATTTTGTAATCGGCTCTGTGGCCTCCAAGGATAACGTGGCCTGGATGCAACAGGCCAAGGCCTATGGGTTTTTTGATAAAATTCCCTACCCAGGATCATTGATCAGCGTCTCTGAGTTGATTATCGAGGCCAAAACACTGACCCGGGGTCTGGTGGGACTGAGCCGGGCACCCTTCTTTGCCCATATGGATGTTCCCATGATGGCCAGTTTTGTAAAAAACTTTAAAGCCAAATATGACCGGTATCCGAGTGATTGGGCGGTCATGGAATATGATGCCGTTTATGCCTTGAAGCAGGGTATTGAGAAGGCGAAAAGCATCGACACAGAGAAAGTAAAGGATGCCCTGAAAGGAGCGACCATTAGTACCACCCGAGGCAAGCTCTATTTCCGACAGATAGACAATCAACTGAGCTGCTCATCTTATCTCGGTGTGGTAGCGGATGATCCCAAATATCCTTTCCCTATCTACCATGACCTGGTTGAGGTAAAGGGCCCGGATTCCTGGCGTCCTGAAGCTGAAATTATCGCTGCCCGAAAAGGCGAGAAAAAATAAGCAGGAACAAAGATGGATATTTCTTTGTTAATGTCGCAATTTCTGAGTGGCTTGGCCCGGGGTACCATGCTCTTTCTTATCGCCTCGGGCCTGTCCCTCATCTTCGGGGTAATGAATATTCTTAATTTTGCCCATGCCTCCCTATGGTTGGTTGGGGCCTATTTCTGCCATACTTTCTGGCTTATCTTTCAAAATTATGGTTTTGGGCTTTGGGTGAGTATCCCTATGGCGGCTTTGACCCTGGCTGTTATTGGATGGTTTATAGAGGTAGTGTTGATCCGCCGGGTTTACAACCGGGAACTTCCTGAGCAACTCTTGCTGACCTATGCCATGGTTTTGATCATCGGAGATCTGATAAAGCTCGTTTGGGGTGTGGAAGACAGGATCATTGTTCGACCTACCATAGTGGAGGGACCGGTTTTTTTCTTTGGTATTCCCTTCGATTCTTATTTCATTTTCGTTATCCTAATCGGTGCCGCCATTGCCCTAGGCCTCTGGTGGTTTATGAAAAAAACTCGATACGGCCATATTGTGAGGGCCGCGGTTTTCAGCCGGGAAATGGTCGGCGCCCTGGGGATCCCTATTCCCAGGATCTATACCGGTGTATTTACCTTAGGAATCTTTATAGCTGGTTTAGCTGGGGCCGTTCAGGCCCCGGTGGGTTCGATCACACTCGGCATGGATATGGCGGTTATTGTTCAGGCATTTTGTGTGGTGGTCATCGGCGGGTTTGGAAGTCTCCCGGGTACCCTGGTGGGATCCATGATTGTAGGTGAAATCTACTCCTTTTCCATTCTCTTTTGGCCGGCAGGGGCCCTCGTTCTTATCTTTGTCGTAACCGCTTTTATCTTGATCATCCGCCCCTGGGGTTTATTCGGAACCCCCATGAGAATCTAAAGAGTTAAGCAGAAGGGATGCTCCTATGAAGAGATACTGGTGGCTGGGATTGCTTTTTATCGCGGTCTTATTCCTTCCCTTGATGGTCGGGGAATTCTGGATTCATGTGGCTATTGAAATCCTGGTTTTAGGCCTTTTCGCGTCCAGCTTTAATATGATCTTTGGCTATATGGGTCAGCTTAGTTTTGGCCATGCGGCCTATTTCGGCGTGGGGGCGTATGCCACGGGTCTGCTTATGGTAAAGGCTTCACTTCCCCTTCCCATCTGTCTGGTCGCTTCCATCATAACAGCAGGGATATGGGCCTTGATCTTTGGATACTTTTGTGTCCGTCTTACCGGGATCTATTTCGCCATCCTGACCCTGGCCTTCGGCCAACTGATGTACTATATCATATTCCAATGGTATTCCTTTACCGGGGGGGACAACGGCCTGCAGGGGATCAATCCCCCGGCTATACTTGTTAGAGCCAATTCCTACTACTATTTTACCCTCCTTATTGTCACCGCGGCCCTGGTGGTCATGTGGTTTATCAGTAAATCCCCCTTCGGGTATACTATGCGGGCCATCCGGGATAACACTGACCGGACGCGGTTTATTGGTATCCATGTCCGGAAATACATGCTCATCAACTTTGTGGTGGCCGGGATGTTTGCCGGCTTGGCTGGCGGCCTTTGGGGGCCCTTCAACCGGAGTGTTGCTCCTGATCTTTGCAACTGGCACCAGTCAGGAATTCCGGTGTTCATGACAGTTATCGGAGGTCCTTTGGGCTTTTTGGGGCCTATGCTCGGGTCTGTGATTTACACCTTCCTCATGGCCTTTGTCACCGGGTTTACCGAATATTGGCCCCTGGTTATTGGTTTGGTCATTACTTTCGTCGTCCTCTTTGTTCCCGGCGGAATTCTTGGGTTGGTAGAAGAAAAAACAAAGGGTAGACGGGCCAAGGGACTTGAGGCCGAAAGGAACAAATCTTAGAATTATAGAAAGTAGAGCATATGGCCGAAGAAGTGATCCTCAGAGTAAAGGGATTGTTCAAGTCCTTTGGCGGGCTTTTGGCCACAAATGATGTTAACCTTGAGATTAAAGCCGGAGAAATGTCCGCCATTATAGGCCCCAACGGCGCAGGAAAGAGCACTTTATTTAACCTCTTAACCGGATATCATGCCGTCGACAAAGGGCAGGTTTTCTATAAAGAAAAGAATATTACCAATTGGCCGCCTTATAAGATTGCCCGTCTTGGGATAGCCCGTGCCTTTCAGGTCAGTAATATTTATCCCAAACTGACCACCTGTGAGAATGTTCGACAAGCAATTTTAACTCAGCAAAAAAAGACACTTAATTTCTTTACCCCCGCCAGGCGGCTGGCCCAAAAAGAGACCCAGGACTTGATTCAAATCACCGGACTAACCGAAAACGCCGAGATGGTCGCCGGCAACCTTTCTCAGGGAGATAAGAAACGACTGGAATTGGCTATTGCCCTGGGGAGTAAGCCCGATCTACTTTTTCTGGACGAACCCACCGCCGGCATGTCCGGGGAAGAGACCCACGAAACCATGGAGTTGGTGGCTCGGCTCAACCGGGAAATGGGGTTGACTATTCTTTTCACGGAGCATGATATGCCTGTGGTATTTGGGTATGCCCGAAGACTTACTGTTTTACACGCCGGGGCTATTATTGCTGAAGGCACACCGGAAGAAGTACGGGCCAACGAAGCAGCCCAAAAAATTTATCTCGGGGAGAAAGTATGATTTTGGAGGTCAAAGAGGTCCATACCTTTTATGGGACGAGTCATATCCTTTTTGGGGTTTCTCTTTCCGTGGATCGTGGACAAATTGTCTGCCTTTTGGGGAGAAACGGGGCCGGTAAAACCACCACTATGCGCAGTATCATGGGTCTAACTGCGGCTCATTCCGGAACTATCCAATTCAAGGGTGAAGAGATAAAGGGGAAGCCTCCCCATTATATAGCTCAGAAAGGGATGGGCTATGTCCCTGACAATCGGTTGATTTTTCCGGACCTTACCGTCCGCGAAAATTTAGAGATAGCTATCAAGGTTCCCAAAGGGTTTCTGGGAGAATCTTGGACAGTGGACCGAGTTTATGAACTTTTTCCTCTTCTTAAAAAATTGGACAAACACTTGGGGGGTCATTTGAGTGGTGGTGAACAGCAAATGCTGACGGTGGGTCGGACCTTAATGGGAAATCCGGAACTCATTCTTTTGGATGAGCCGGTGGAGGGGTTGGCCCCTTTGGTTGTCAGGGACTTAGGAGAACAAATCCTCAAACTGAAGGAGATGGGAGAAACCATCCTTTTTTCAGAACAAAATATTAAATTCGCTACCAGGATCGCCGAGAAGGCTTATGTGATTGAAAAAGGTAAAATACGATACGAAGGAAGTATTGAGGACTTGAAAGCTAACGATGAAGTTCGAAAAAAATATCTAATGATTTGAAGTTTAAGATTTCTAATTGCCTCTTCCTTCAAAACGGAAATACTGTTTATTGTTAAGTCAGTGCTTGGCGTTCGGGTAACCTATTTTAATATTTCGTGGTTCTTCTCTTGAACAGGCATGTTAGTTTATCTCAGAAATATGGGCCTGGTTGTTTAAGAATAACCGTTTTGAACAACCTCAGATTCAAGAACCACTGACAGGTAAGGTAGGTCGGGTTGCGACCAAAGGGAGCTTCCTGACAAAATAAGTAGGTCAAGGAACCCAATATAGTGCCCTAACCTACGAGCTCGACGGTTTCATTTTCTATGGCCCTCCTGAAGCATGAGGGTATAAAAAGGACATTTAATGCTAAAAAAGGGAAAGACCTACCTGGAGGTATATGATTCCTTCCGTTGGAAAATCCCTAAATATTACAATATCGGGGTGGATATCTGTGACAAATGGGCTGACCAAAGATATCGTCTGGCTCTTATTTATGAAGATGAAAAAGGACATGTCGAAAAATACACCTTCTGGGACCTGAAACAGTTTTCCAATCGATTGGCCAATGCCTTCCGGGCCTATGGCCTCCAACAGGGAGACCGGGTCGGGATCCTGCTGCCTCAATGCCCGGAAACGGCCCTTTCCCACATCGCCCTTTACAAAATCGGAGCAATCGCTGTTCCGTTATTTACCCTCTTCGGTCCGGAGGCTCTGGAATACCGCCTGATCAACAGCAGGGCCAAAGCCATCATCACCGACGGTCTGAATCTGGAAAAAGTCCTGGAGATCAAAGACCGGCTTCCGAATTTGGATCATATCATTTGCACCCATCCTTACCACCTCCCGGGGATCATTGATTTTCACGATGCTATTGAAAAAGGTTCTCCTTCCTTTTCTCCGGTACGGACCAGGGCCGACGATCCGGCTTTAATTATTTTTACCTCCGGCACAACCGGTCCGCCCAAGGGGGCCTCGCATGCCCACCGGGTCTTGCTGGGCCACGTCCCGGGGGTGGAGTTCTTTCACGATTTTTTTCCTAAAAAAGACGACCTCTACTGGACCCCGGCCGATTGGGCCTGGATCGGCGGGTTGATCGACGTCCTGCTTCCCAGTTGGCATCACGGCGTTCCCGTTGTGGCCTTTCGGGCCAGGAAATTCGATCCGGAACAGGCCTTTTATTTCATCGCCAAATACGGCATACGCAACGCCTTCATGCCGCCTACGGCTTTGAAACTGATGCGTCAAGTCAAAGATCCCCGAAGCCGTTACGATTATCAAATGCGTACTATCGGTTCTGGCGGGGAGACCCTGGGGGAAGAACTCCTGCAATGGGGCCGGGAGGTCATGGGTTTAACCATCAATGAGTTTTACGGACAAACTGAAGCCAATCTGGTCCTGGGGAACTGTTCGGAGATTATGGAGAACAAACGAGGTTCCATGGGTCGGCCCATTCCCGGCCACCGGGTGGAGGTGGTGGATGAATCAGGGCTGCCGGTTCCGCCAGGGGTGGTGGGAGAGGTGGCGGTCATGAGGCCGGACCCGGTTATGTTTCTGGGTTACTGGGACAATCCCAGGGCTACCGAAGAAAAATTTTCCGGGGACTGGTGTCTGACCGGTGATCTGGCCCGCAAAGGTGAGGACGGCTATTTCTGGTTTATCGGCAGGAAGGACGATTTGATCACCAGTGCCGGCTACAGGATCGGTCCGGCGGAGATCGAAGACTGCCTGATCAAGCATCCGGCCGTTTCCATGGCCGGGGTAATCGGCAGCCCGGATGAAGTCCGTGGGGAAATCGTTAAGGCCTTCATCGTGTTGAACCCTCAGTTCGCCCCGGATGAAGCCCTGAAAAAGGATATACAGTCTTTTGTTAAAAACCGTCTGGCGGCCCATGAATATCCCCGGGAGGTTGAGTTTATTGCCGAGCTTCCCCTGACGGCCACCGGAAAAATCATGCGTAAAGACTTACGGAAAATGGATTTGGGAGCAAAACAAAAACTATGATGATGTAACTACGAATCCTGAAGGATTCAGAAAGAGTCGTCATCCCGGTGAAAACCGGGTTCCAGGAGACTCTGAATAATTGAAAGTTCTGGATTCCGGCTTTCGCCGGAATGACTCAAAGGATTATTTCCCAACTTATTATTAAGCCGTCAATATTCAAAAATGCTTTAGAGAAGAATCCATGAACTTGGGAACATTGCTGCCGCGTCAGGCCCGATTTCGTTCGAATCACACCGCCGTGGTTTTTAAGGAGACCCGCCTGACTTATGAAGAGCTCAACCGAAGTGTCAACCGCCTGGCCAATGTCCTCTGGGATCTCGGGATTCGTAAAGGGGATAAGGTGGCCACTATCATGCCCAACAGTTTGGAACTGTACGAGACCTATTGGGCCGTGGCCCGAATTGGGGCAGTGGTGGTTCCCTTGAGCCCCTTGCTTCGAGGAACGGGTTTGATCAGCTTACTGAATGACTCCGACACTCTGGCCCTGATCACCAATAAACAATTTGTAGAAGTTCTTGATCCTATTAAGGATCAATTGCCAGCTATCCAGTCCAACCGATATCTGTTAACCGACGGAGAAGACCTGCCGGGTTATCAGAGCTATCATCTTCTGAAGGCCCAGGCCAAAGAAGAGGATCCTCCGAAGGTCGAAATTACCGACCAGGACCCTTACAATATCATTTACAGCAGCGGGACTACCGGTCTGCCCAAAGGGATCATCCATACCCATTATGTTCGGTCCATGTATGGGATGATCTTTTCTTCCACTTATCGAATTTCTCCCGAAAGTGTTATTCTCCATAGCGGTTCCATTGTCTTTAATGGGGCCTTTTTAACACTTATGCCGGCCATGTTCCTGGGGGCCACCTATATCCTGCAGCCCCAATTCGAGACCGAGGCCATGATTGAAACCATTCATAAAGAAAAGGTAACCCATGTGGATGTCGTCCCGGCCCAGGTTATTGCCTTACTTAACTCCCCTAATTTTTCCCTGAAGACCCTCCAATCCCTGGAAATGTTCATGTCCCTTGGCGCACCTCTGTTGAAGGAACACAAAGAAGAGTTGAATCGGCGGTTACCAGGGCGGTTTTACGAGCTCTATGGATTGACCGAAGGTTTTGTAACCATCCTGGATAAAAATGATTTCCCGGCCAAATTATCATCCGTCGGCTGCTGCCCTCCTTTTTTCGAAATGAAGATAATGAATGATCAGCGTCAGGAGGTGCCAGTCGGAGAGGTGGGGGAGATTGTCGGACGAGGACCGATCCTGATGCCCGGCTATTATAAACGTCCTGATTTGAGCGAGAAGACCATCATCGGCGGCTGGCTTTACAGCGGCGACCTGGGATATGTTGACGAAGAGGGTTATCTGTATTTAGTGGACCGCAAGAAAGATATGATCATCTCTGGAGGGATCAATGTCTATCCCAAAGATATCGAAGAAATCATCGTCCAGCACCCGGCGGTACGGGAGGTGGCTGTTTTCGGCATCCCCCATGAAAAATGGGGCGAGACCCCGGTGGCCGCCGTTATTCTTCATCAACCGGGAGAGGTTTCTGAAGAAGATCTAAAGAGCTGGATCAATGAAAAGGTGGGCGCAGCCTACCAACGGGTTCATCAAGTAGTTTTTAAGGACGACTTCCCGCGAAGCACCGCCGGCAAGACCCTTAAACGGGTTATGAGGGAAGAGTTCACCGGTGATGGTTTAAAGGGAAGAGTTCACCGGTGATGGTTTAATATGAAGATCGGCCTGACGCTTAATAATTTATCGGCCTTTTTTCTTGACATCTCTAACTGATTTTATTAGAAACCTAATAATATTATTAATATTTTTTGGAGATAAACATTCAAAATATTAAGGAGGGACTGTAATGAAAACAAAAGGATTCATTGGGTTATTGTTGGCAGCATTTGTAATCGGCCTGTTTTTTGTAGCTGCGCCTGTCAAAGCGGCGGAGCCGATTAAAATAGGCACGATTTTGCCCTTATCCGATGCCACGGGTAAGGACGGGGTTCGGTCAATGCAAATGGCCGTAAAGGAAATCAACGCCAAAGGCGGTCTCCTGGGGCGTAAGGTAGAGCTGATCGTTATTGACGACGAAATGAAGCCCGATAAGGGGGCAGCCGCTTTGGATAAATTGGCCACTGTGGATAACGTTGATATATTGGTCGGCGGTATGTCCTCAGCCGTAACTATGGCCTTGATTCCCGGTATGAAAAAATACGGCAAAATCACCGTCTGGTGCGGCGGTGCCTCGGGCAGAATTGAAGAGGCCATGGCCGGCCAGGATTGGTTCTTCCATCTGCACACCTGGGATTATCAGCAGGGCGCCATGTATGAAGTGGGCTGGAAAGAAATGATGCAGAAATATCCCCAAGTCAAGAGGAATAAGGTCTTCTTGGCCTATGAAGAAGGTGCCTTTGGTGCCAACAGTTTTAAGGCCAGTAAACCCTTGGCCGAGGCCAATAAGTATGAGTTGCAAGGCGAAGCCTTTAAGAGTGCCGCACTGGGCGGCGGCGATTATCGTTCCGTATTGCGTCATGCCAAAGAATATAACCCGGATCAATTTGTTTGGGCAGGTTACGATAAGGACGCCTTACCGATGTTGGAACAGGCCAAGGAAATCGGCTTTGTCCCGCCAATGTATATTGGCGCTCCTCCGGCCTGGCCCGTTGATTTTGCCAAGTCACCCCTCAATGAAGGGGTGGTTTTTTACAGCATGTGGAATGAAGTCATGAGAAACGTGAGTAAGCCCAGCAAGGCCTACTCCGACGCTTTCCATAAAGCCTACAACGATTCTCCGACTACTTATTTTGGTCCCCTGGCCTACACCAATATTATGATTGTTGCCGAAGCGATTAAAAGAGCACGTTCTTTGGATAAGACCGCTTTGATTAAAGCTCTGGAAGCAACCAGTTACGACTCCCCCACCGGAGATAAATTTACTTTCGGCAAGAGCGCGGTGATCAGCCACCAGGCTGATCCGACTCTGAAGTTTATGCAGTGGCAAAAAGGGAAAGTGGTCGTTCTTTGGCCTTTTAAAGTGGCAACCGGGAAATTGATGTATCCCTTTCCAGCCTGGAACAAACGCTAAATACCTTAGAACAAAAATGGGTTCGAGGGTTCCGGGGTTCAAGGGTTCAAGGGTTAATAATTCCATGCCTTTCACTTGCCCCCTTGATCCCTCGGCCCCTTGAACCCTTTATAAGTTCAACCCAAGGAGGCAAAACCGATGTCCACAATCACTTCCAACCACATCCATCTGTATTATGAAGAACACGGCCATGGTCAACCTCTGGTTTTCATCCACGGACTAGGCTCCAGCACCAAAGATTGGGAGTCTCAAGTGCCTGAGTTCTCCAAGTCATATCGGGTTGTCACCTTTGACTTGCGCGGTCATGGTCAATCCGACAAGCCCGCCGGTCCCTATCAGATCCCGATCCTGGCGGTTGACCTGGCCGGCCTGTTCCAAGCGTTGAACATCCCATCAGCCCACCTCGTGGGCCTCTCGCTGGGGGGTGCAGTCGCCTTCCAATTTGCGATCGATTACCCGGCCAAGGTTAAGACCCTGACCATTGTCAACAGCGGCCCCAGCCTGGGCGGGACCCCGGAACAAGCCCAGCAGGAAGTCGATCGCCGAGTAGGCATCGTCCAACAGCTTGGGATGCGAGCCATGGGCGAGGCCTTAGCCCCAACTCTGTATCCGAACCCGAAGCAGGCCACTTTACGCGAAACCTTTATCAAACGGTGGGCGGAAAATGATCCGCGGGCCTACATTGAGGCCACCCGCTCGTTGCTGGGCTGGAATGTGGAGGGTCAACTGGGGACGATTAAGTGTCCCACACTGATTTTGGCGGCGGATCAGGATTACACTCCGGTGGCAACGAAAGAAGCTTACGTTAAGCTGATACCCCACGCTCGACTGGTTGTGATCCCGGAGGCTCATCATGCAACTCCGCTTGAACAACCGGAGAAATTCAACACGGCCTTGAGAGAATTCCTGGATCAGTATCGCTGAATGCCGCCCAACGAGTGCG
Organism: uncultured delta proteobacterium; assembly: GCA_963790475.1. Taxonomy (GTDB): domain Bacteria; phylum Desulfobacterota; class RBG-13-43-22; order RBG-13-43-22; family RBG-13-43-22; genus RBG-13-43-22. Next base: position 1,245,182 of record CAWBOS010000010.1, read on the forward strand.
GCACCGAAAAACACCGGTTGGTTTCCACCTGGCTTGTCAATGGTCGATAGATTATTGTTAGACCACAGGGTAGTTCCTTGCGGACCGCAGGCCCGCAAGGAACTTTTTATGGTTGGGATAAAAAGGTTATGACCAATTCAATAGTCCATAAGTTCAAACAAAGAAATTTTCTTATCGGCTTTATCATCATACCTGTCGTCCTGATTCTGTTAGGGATATATAAACCTTATGTTCTTGTTGAAGGTCTGCAAAGATCGTGTTTGTATGCCTTAATTACTCTGCCGATGGCCCTTCTTTTAGGTGTTGTCGGAATCATCAATCTGGCCCACGGCGATTACATGATGATCGGCGCCTATTTCGCCTACTGGCTGAATGTGCAATTCGGCATCGATCCCCTGGTGGCCATTATTCCCTCGTTAGCGGTATTCTTCATTTTTGGCATTATTTCTTATTATATCACTTTCAAGCATGTTATCGGAGCTCCCGAGCTTAACCAGCTGCTTCTGGGTTTCGGTCTCTCTATGGTTCTGGGACAGGGCGTAACTTTGGTGGCCACCAATGCGCCGCGTAAAATCAGTTTGGATTACGTTTCTTCTTCGATAAATATCGGGAGTTTTCAATTTGGGACCTTTGAATTCATCTATGTTGCCGGAGCGATTATAGTACTTCTTGGCCTGCAATTATTTCTAAAAAAAACCAGGACCGGACAGGCGGCCTTGGCCGTAGGACAGAATCCCCGGGGGGCCAAGATTGTCGGAATTAATATAGGCTGGATTTACCTGTTCGTTTTCGCCTTGTCCATAGCTCTAATCGGCGCTATCGGCCCGATGTTCGGAACAAGAAATACGATCTTCCCGGAAGTCGGCTTGGCCTTCACGCTGAAATCATTTGCCCTTATTGCTGTTGCCGGTATCGGTTCTCTTACCGGTGTCTTATGGGTAAGCCTGATTTTGGGTGTTTCCGAATGCCTGGTTCTTTCCTCGATCAGATATGCTAAATGGTCGGAGATTATCTTTTTTGCGCTAATCATTGGGGTTATTATGTATAGATCCCATCAAAGGCAGGTAAAATGAAGTCCTGGAAATATTTAATTTTTGCTGTTGGTGTGCTGATAGCGATTTCACTTCCCAGGTTTCTGAGTGTTTATCATCTGCAAATGCTGAACATTATTTTGATTTATATGGCCTTGGCCTTGAGTTGGGATATATTGCTGCGATCCGGCATGATGTCCTTGGGTGTAGCCGGTTTTTGCGGAATAGGCGGTTATTCGGCGGTGCTTTGCACGACCAATCTGGCCTTAAACCCTTTGGTCGGGATTCTTATCGGTTCTATAATCGCAGCCATCATTGCCCTTCTGGTTGGCTATTCGGTGTTGCATTTAAGGGCCATGTACTTTGCCATAGTGACTCTGGCCGTAACCGAAATATTCCGAATCCTGGCGCGTAACCTGGAATTTACCGGCGGGCCGGAAGGGATAATTTTACCCAATGCCATATTTAAAGGCGATGCGGGCGGCACTTACTGGTTAATGTTGACCATCGGTGTTTTTACGATCATTCTCTCCTGGCTTTTCCAGAAGACCAGAGTTCACTTTGCGCTGACCGCTATTGCCAATGATGAAATAGTAGCTTCCTCCGCCGGAATAAACATTTTTAAATATCTGGTGGCCATATTTGTGGTTACTTCGGCCATTCAAGCTCTGGTTGGCGGCGCCTACGCTCAGATTTACGGGTTTGTCGAGCCTAATACCTCCTTCAGTGTGAATTTTGTCCTTTTGCCGATTACCATGGTTTTACTGGGCGGGACAAATTCAACCTGGGGACCGGTGATCGGCGCCGTGATACTAAGTGTAGTTGCGGAAGCCTTAAAGCTGAAAATTCCCTATGGTCATTTGTTTATTTACGGCCTTATTATGATCATGGCCATCATCTGGTTCCCCGGAGGACTTATCGGTATTTTGAAGAAGGGCACGGCAAAAGTTCCTCATTAATTAAATAACGATAGGGATTAATAAATGCCCATTTTAAGAACGACTGGATTAACCAGACAATTTGGCGGGCTGACCGCGTTAGAGGATATCAGCCTGGAGATCGATGAAAAGGAAATCGTTGGCGTCATCGGGCCGAACGGCGCCGGTAAATCAACCTTTACCAATGTCGTAGCCGGGGTTTATTTGCCGACGTCAGGTAAGATTGAATTTAAAGGCCGGGATATTTCCATGACCGCGGCCCACACCCGCTGTCAGTTGGGCATATCCAGAACCTTCCAGCTTATGCGTCCGCTGCAGGGTTTAAACCTGATCGGGAATATCATGCTGGGCAGTATGTTCGGCAAGGGTCATTCTCAGAAGAAAGCACGGAACAATTCTCTGGAAATTTGTAAGTTTCTCGGTTTAGACAATGTGGAAAGATCGATTTCAGCCATGACGGCGCTGGAAATCAAAAAAATGGAAATTGCCCGGGCCCTGGCCACCGAGCCTTCTTTGTTATTCCTCGATGAAGTTATGTCCGGTCTTAATAAAGATGAAACCATGGAACTGATTGAAACGGTCCGCAAAATCAATCAGCGGGGGATGACTATAATCATTATTGAACACGTTATGCGAGTTATTCGGGAACTGACTCATCGGGTTGTGGTATTGGACTGGGGGCGCCTCCTGACCGAAGGTCCTTATGATAAGGTTTCTTCTGATCCGCGAGTAATTATTGCCTATCTTGGTGAGGAAGCAGAATGTTAGAAGTTAAAAATTTGAATGTATTTTACGGAAAATTACAGATTCTTTGGGATCTATCCATGCAGGTCGGTGATGAATCGGTAGGCTTATTCGGGCCAAATGGCGCCGGAAAAACAACACTAATTAACACTATTCTCGGGCTGGTCAAACCGGTCAGCGGCCTCATTACCTTAGACGGTGAGTCGCTGGTAAGGCTGGAAACAGACAAGATTATCAAGATGGGAATTTCCATCGTTCCCCAGGATAGAGAATTGTTCCCTTTCATGACCGTTGAAGAAAATTTGCGTGCCGGCAACGCTTACATACCCAGGGCCCGGAAGAAGTATCAGGAGCGTTTGGAATTTGTCTTCGAGATGTTTCCCGCCCTCAAAGACCGCTTAACGCAACCGGCCGGAAGTTTAAGCGGCGGTCAGCAGAGAATGGTGGCCATAGGAAGGGCCTTAATGGCCGATCCCAAGGTTTTGATTCTTGATGAGCCCTCCAGCGGATTGCAGCCATCGATAGTTACGGAAGTGTTTCACCAGTTAAAGGACATCAAGAAATCGGTATCCGTTCTGGTTACGGAGCAGAATGTTCGCCAGGCCCTAAAGGCAATCGACCGAGGCTATATATTGGAAAACGGTAAAATAGCCATGGCCGATACAGCCCAAAATCTTGCCGGAAACGATCACATCCGAAAATCTTACTTGGGAATTTAGTTCGGCTATAATTCTCTCCGCGATCTTTGTGTCGGCGGTTAAAAAGGAGATCCTCCCATGTCGGAACCAACCATGAAAAAAGTCAGTGGAGACGGGATCAAAATTCAATTGGCCCTTTGGGGAAATACCGGGAAACCAATTCTCTGCCTTCACGGCATCACCGCCAACTGTCGATCCTGGGATTGCCTGGCTTCCACCCTCTCTCCCCATCACCGGGTAATGGCCATGGATCTTCGAGGAAGAGGGCTTTCGGATAAACCGCCGAGCGGATATTCCATAGATCACCACTGTCGAGATATCCTGGCGGTTATTGATGATCTTGGTTTGGAACGTGTAGTTCTCATGGGCCACTCCCTGGGGGCCTTCATTGCCCTCGTTTTTGCCGCCCAAAATCCCGAGAGAATGGATCGGCTGATCCTGGTGGACGGCGGAGGCAAACTTTCCGAAACTCAATCAACCAAGGTTTTCGCCGGGATTAAACCGGCCTTGGATCGTCTGGGACAGGTCTTTCCTTCTGCAGAGGCCTACCTGTCCCGGATGCGGGAAGCCCCCTATCTGCAGCCCTGGAATACCTATCTGGAAAACTATGTTCGCTACGAAATTGAAGGGATCGAGGGGGGCATAAGGGTAAACATTGATCCCAAACATATTGAAGAAGAAGCTATCAATTTGGGGAAAGTGGATTCAAGCGGATTCTATTCCCAAATAAAGGTCCCAACCCTGATTTTACGGGCCGCTAATGGATTATTGGCCGAAGACGATCTTTTGCTACCGGAAGACGTCATCGACCGAATGGTTCGTGAAATACCCGATGCCCGGCGGATAGATATAGAGGGAACCAATCATTATTCCATCCTTTTCCAACCCAATGCTCATCGTGACCGGGCCATTCTTGATTTCTTAAAGACCTGATGCCTAACTCCCCTTTTGGGCATTCCGGAGAAAGGCAAAACCCGCTTTGTCATGTGGGCAGTTGCCGAATTTTTACCAGTGGCAGGAGAAATACCCTCTTTTTGTTTAACTTGACATAATGAGCTGTTTTCCTATATTATCCTAGTTTGAAGGGCTGTTATCATCCCATCCTTCTCCTGAGAGAAAAGTTTGGGATGGAAGGCCGATACGTCCCGGCACCGGAGCGCTGTTCGGCACTCCAGTTTTTTCATCAAGGCAGGTTCATTTTTCAGCCGTTCGAAATCCAATTATTCCAGGAGAGGTTTATTAATGTCCAATCATCCACTGGAGGAGATCCTCCATCCGAAATCCATTGCCGTTGTCGGCGCATCCGATACCGGTCGGGGGGGTAGATTTCTTACTCCCCTTCAAGAGCAGGGATACCAGGGTCAAATATATCCTGTGAATCCAAAATACAGCCTGGTCTGCGGGCTGCCGGCTTATTCCAGGGTCAGGGACATACCTGGGCCGGTGGATTATGTCATCTCTTCCATCCCCGCCCACCAAATTCTGGATCTGGTCGAAGACTGCGGTCAAAAAGGGGTCAAGGGACTTCATCTTTTCACCGCCCGTTTCAGCGAAACCGGCAGAAAAGAGGCGGCCGATCTGGAGATGGAGATATTAAGGCGGGCCCGGAAATACGGCCTGCGCATCATCGGGCCGAATTGCATGGGGGTCTATTATCCCAGGGAAGGCATTGCCTTTAACAGCGGCATGCCCAGTGAATCCGGAAAGGTCGCCTTGATCTCCCAAAGCGGCCAGGTGGTCGGTGAGATGGTCAGTTTCGCCGGTCAGCAAGGGGTTCGATTCAGCAAAGCCATCAGCTACGGCAATGCCCTGGACTTCAACGAGTGTGATTTTTTGGAATATTTTGCCCAGGACCTGGAGACGGAAGTCATTCTCATGTACATCGAAGGGGTAAGGGACGCCCAAAGGTTCCCCGCTTCCCTGCGTCAGGCGGCATCGGTCAAACCGGTCCTTATTGTCAAGGGAGGACGGGGCCAGGCCGGAAACCGGGCCACGGTTTCCCACACGGCCTCTATGGCCGGTTCACAGCAGATTTGGGAGGCCGTGGTCAGACAGGCCGGAGCGATCAGTGTCAAAAATCTTGAAGATATGGTGGACCTGGCCATGGCTTTTAATTTTCTGCCCCCGGCCACAGGCCGAAAACTGGCGGTCCTCGGTGGAAGCGGCGGCAGCAGCGTCCTGGCTGCCGATCAATGCGAAGAGGCCGGTTTAGAGGTCATCCCCCTTCCCCAGGATCTACGTGAAAAACTAAAGAAAGCCCACAACCCCATTTGGGACTGGATTGGGAATCCGGCCGATTTTTCTATCTCCATGGGAGATCATGATCTAGCTTTCCAAATAGGGCAACTCATGGTGGATCATCCGGCCTTTGAGGTAATCATGACCTTTGTTCATGGACCCTGGGGCAGGCGAACGAAATATTTTTCGACTGAAGATCACCTTCTTCAATATAAATTTGCCATCCAATCCGCCAAACCGACTGTCTTCGTATATCAAGATTTGCGCGGACAGGAGAAGGACGATCCGGAATTAGACAGAATAAGGCTGGAAATCAAGGGAAAATTAATTGAAAAGAATCTGGCGGTTTATCCTACCATCAACCGGGCCGCCAGGGCCCTCAGCGGGTTCATCGGTTACTATGAAAATAGGAAATAAGAATTAACTCTTCCCGGAATTAATTAAGGGTCAAACCAGTCCATCCCAATTAGGGGGCTTTCGGCGTTATTTCGACCGCATCAGCAATCCGCTTCTTCGCGGCAATTAAGACTGCCTGATTTTGCCGTGGAGACTACTTAGGGGTGAGTCTCCCTAAGTGAATAACGCCTGGCCCACTCCCTGTTTTTCTCCGGTTGTCTTCCAACCTTTTTTCCATCCACCCCAATCTATAGTTTATTCGTTATTAAAATACTGTATTTTCTGGTGAAAAATTACGGTTTTCCGGTATTCCATTCATGGCCTGGCTCCGTTATTCTTTCGGCTAAAGGAGACCAGACCATGAACGGACATGTCAAGATCCTACATATTGATCCCGATTACCGAATCAACTATTTCATTTTTCGCCCGCGATTGTCCATCAGGACCTCAGTTCCCCTGCCGACAGCGATTGAATTATTGAAAACAATTGATTTTGATATGATTCTATCGGAACCGCATGACAAGGTCATTCTGAAAGGGCAACAACATACCCTTAAATCCAGAATCATTAGGGGTGATAAATCCATGGAGAACGACCTTGGCGATCTCAGGAAAGTCCGCTCCAATCGATTTATCTAAAGAGGGAGGGTTCTATGAAACAAGATTTATTCGGCGACATTGTAAATTTGTACGACCAGACCTTTAAATTTTTAGAGGAGGAAGGAATTGCGGATAACCCAGCGGCCCCCGGTCCGACCCGCACCGAGTACCAAAATACCTTCCGAACCGTACCTGAAAAGTATCACTTAAAGGACAACCTCTTACTCCTCCTGAAGGATGTCTGAGGCTGGGCAGGGAATTTCCCCTAAGGGTTAATTACCGAATGTTAGCTCTATATTAAATCAAAAACAAGGAGGCAGCTTATGGCTCAAACTTTGGAATGTAACGATCTGGTGTGTTGTGTCAGTGATGCTTGGGGAGTCTTCATGGATGGTCTGGAAAAGTCAATCCAGATGCTCGATGAAAAATTAACCGAAGCCGAACAAATGTCAGCTAAAGTCACCGGAGAATGGGCGGTGGCGATTGAACATGTCATGGATGACCTGGAAAATTTTGTTTTTTCCATCAGTGAGCCTCGCAATAGTTCCGAGGCTTATTCGAAGCGATTGAGAAATCTCCGGCACAGGCTCCATGAACATTATGTACGTTTCAAGTCCATCAAGGAAACCAAGGGGCTGCAAGTATATTCCCCTGCGGCCTGAGTTGGAAAACCTTCGGAGAATAGGGGATAAGAAAAATGGGAAGACGAGCCACAACCATCCAGGAATGGTTTTTATTGAACCAGGAGGAATTAATCCAATGCCCGTATCAAATGGGCAACCTCAAGATCACCAGATCTTCCTGCCTTAAGCAGCGCCGGAGATCCGGAGAATGGGTATATGGAACCACAACTGATAACTTTACCCTCTTTTCTTTTGAAAATCACCTCAAGGTTTGTCGTCAATGCGATCAAATGAAACCCGGAGAATCCGACCCGGGTCCTACCATTCTCCGGCACCGGAAGACCGCTCGAACTCCTGGAAGCCCTTATAGGCAAAAGGAACCAGCGAGAATGTGATGAATTGAGAGTAAGATTCCTCGTCTTGCTCCGGATAATATAATCCCGATGTCCTGGGTTTTTATTCGGCCTCAAATAGGGTTGATACGCCCTTCCATCAGGCGTCGACGCCTTACTTTTTTCCAAGGTAAAAGAATGCGGAAGGAAGGCCTTCGGGCCTCACCGGGTGGTCTTCCCGGAGGGACCCGTCTTGGGGATGAGACACGGCCGAAGCAGCCGGATAAACCGCTTCGGCCAGCCTTTTGGGATTATGATTTTTCCTTTCTCCGACGAGCCTCTTTCAGGATTTCCAGCATCTCCTGATCACTGACCTGTTCGAAGTTCCGGTAAAACTGTCCTACCGCCCTGAAATCGGGGGGTAGCCGAAGACATAGGGTTTCATCCGCCTCCTCGGCCAGCTGACTGACCGAATCCGCCGGACCGACCGGGAGAGCAAGAAACAACCTGGCCGGGCCCTCGAAGCGGGCCGCACGGATAGCAGTCAGTGTGGTAGCTCCGGTCGCCACCCCATCATCAGTAATAACAACCTGATGGTTTTCGAGAGGTACCCTGGGCAATATCTGACGAATTTTCTCCGCCCGGCAGTTCAATTCATTTAGCTGAATAGCCTTCTCCTGCTCAATCTGGTTAACGCTGATGCCCAGCAGGCGAACGATCTCGGGATCAACAAAGGTAATGCCGCCTTCGGCAACAGCCCCCATGGCCACTTCAGGCTGGCCCGGCGTCCTCAATTTATGAGACAGGATCACATCCAGATGGCCGTCCAAAGCCAGAGCCAGTTCACGGGCGGGAATAATTCCCCCCCGGGGGATGCCCAAGACGACTACCTTCTGTCCCCGCAGGAAATCGAATTCCCGCGCCAGAAGGCGGCCGGCCTCTATCCGATTTAAAAAAGGTTCGCTGCCATAAGAGACGATACGCAGCTTTCCCATAGCGGTCAGCTAACCTTCAATCTTTATCTGTTTGGTTTCGGTCACTTTTTTTTGGGGCATGGTCAGTCTCAATACCCCATTTTTGAAATTGGCCTGCACCTTCCCCTCATCGATTTCACCGGGTAGCCGGAGGCTCCTGGAGAAAGAACCGTAAGACGATTCCAGCAAATAGTAATTCGCCTTCTTTTCCTCAACCTTGGATTCCTTTTTCCCGCTGACTGTCACCACATTCTTGTCAATCGTCACCGAGATGTTGTCCTTGTCCACTCCCGGGATTTCGGCCTCCAACTTGTAATTCCCCTCTTCCTCATAAAAGTTGAAGGTTGGGACCCATTCTTCCCCTTTCATCCTCTGCCATACCGGGAAGAGGCGATCCGACCAGACATCCCCCGCGGCTTCATCCCCCCAGGGTGACATCCACCACGGCCTTCTCTCTTTCTTAAGCAACGGCATATTCATGATCCTTCCTCCTTTTTAAAATTGTTTTTAATCCTTTGGAACCTTTCGATTTCAAATGACAAAGATCCCTCTTATCCAGATTATGAAAAAAATATGACTCTTATTGATTAAAAAAGGAATAACGCCAATTCATAATTTTTCTATGAGAAACACAGTATTTTAATGGAATATTAGTAGTACGACCAAGTGTTGAATCCATTGCCATTACCAACTGTGAGATGAGGTGGTTGTCCGCCCCTTTGGTGTACCGGTTTCATCTTTGACACGGCCTGGAGTTGTTCATCTTATGGAAGAAACCCGGATTTTTGCTTTTGCCCTTTGCGACGGAGGCCGTTCAGGCACGCCCTTCACCCTAAGCTTTTAGAACGGCGTATAGATCGTCTCACCTTTTTCATAGGTCTCTCCTTGGTTAGATATTCGACGATTATTTGCTTCCTACGGCCTTGAAAAAAGTATAACAGAACACGCCGTCAGCCTCGGCCGTTCGATATAAGTCCCTAATTCCTCGTTCAAAAACATGCGGTTCAATCATTCCGGCCTTGATGGCCGATTCGCGGATACCCTCGGTCATAGCCGTAAAAGTCTTCTTGGTGAATCCTTCGACCAGCTCAGGTTTGCTGGAATCAACGTAAACCATTCGAGGAGAGACTCGAACGGAATTAAAACCTGCTTGTTGTAACAGCGGATACAGTTCTCTCCCAATCATGGCGTTGCCACCGGCCCGCTGTTGCAGTTCAACCTGGCAAAGAATCGCTTTATGGGCGGCTTCGCTGTCCGGATAAAAATAGACCGAGCCGTGGTCCCCTTCGATGACCGTGATCGTGCCGCCTTCCCTCAAATAATCTTTCAAGATGGAGAGGGCCTGAACTGGCCGGGAGAGATGTTCCAGGACGAAACAGATGAAAATATGGTCGAAGGACTCCGGCCCATAAGGTAAATTGAAAATATCCGCCTGTTCAAATTTAACATTCGTCAAACCGGCCGCCGCCCCTTTTTCCCTGGCTTCAGCAAGGGAGGTCTCGGAAATATCCACTGAAGTAATCAAGGCCATGGGGCTGTTCCGGGCCAGGGTAATCGTTTGGGCGCCAACGCCGCAACCGGCCTCCAGAACATGGCTTCCTGCTGGATAGGAGGTGTCGGAGTGCAGCAACTCGACTAAGGTTGTGGCCTGGTCTTGTAAACGCAGGTTTTCGCGGTGATCGTAACCGTGTACGTAAGCTTTGTTCATGCTTTCCTCTTTGGTGCTGAACAGGAGGCCTGCGGCTCGAGGCCGCTTGGGGGCATCGTTATAGGGTTCCTTCATGGGCTTCTTTGTCGGGGAATATGGAATCAATCATGGCCTTCACCTCATCAAGCCACTGCCTTCTTTGAGCCTCAGTGCTGGTAATAATCGCACTGAACGTCCGGCGGCGGAATACGGGGACGCCGCAAAGCCCGAAAACACAATTTTTCCAAATCGTTTCCAGAGGGTCTCCAAAAACGTTTTTCTCTCTTTCCGGTTCCGTGTTCGAGGTGTTGAATACAACGGCGGCCCTGGCCCGAAGTAGTCCGCTTGGTATGCCCTCCCCGGAGTCTCCTTCTACAAACTCGTAGGCGATTCCGGGACGAATCACCCGGTCGATCCAGCCTTTCAAGATAGCCGGGGGTTGACCCCACCAGTTGGGGTGGACCAGGATGATGCCCTCGGCTTCGCCAATCTCCTGACAATGCCTTTCAATTTCCCACGGCAAAGGGGCATCATAGGGGATCTCTTTCCCGGCCAGCAGGGGATCGAAGTTCTCGGCATAGAGGTCATGGAATAAAACCTTGTGCTTGTTCTTCTCCAGTTGCTCGACCACGGTTCGGGCAATGGCCTGGTTAAAACTGCCCTGATCGGGATGGGCGAGAATGACTGATATTTTCAAGACCGCTTCCGTTTTCCCATTTTTTTATAAAAGAGGATTCATTGTTTTTGAGATCCGGCCGGCCTATGCTATCCCGGCGTTCTGATTAAAAACTTTTTTTATCCTTCATTTTTTTGTCGGAGGCCTTCCTTCCGCCAAACAAAGCCAGCTCAAATACTTTGAAAAAACAATCCACATCCTGGAACCCTATCCGGCGAAGCCATTGGCACTGTGTTTCAACGGAGGTCAGAAAGTTCTCCTTCTTGTCGGGCCGCTGGTAGTAGGCCTCTTCGACCTCCGGCCTTGTTTTACCCGGATTTGCGTCTCGGTGGAAACGCAACAGGTGGTCGACAAAAAAACTGTCAAAAAGCGTGCTGCCCGGAGGGGTCGCTGAACTGACGTGTTCGAGGTTCAAGAAAACACCTCCCTCGTTAAGGAGTCCATGAATTTCGGCATAGAGCCCCCTCTTTCGCGCATCCGGTTGGTGGTGGATGGCAAAACCGGATACAATGACGTCAAAAGGTCTTTCAAATTCAAAGCCCTTCACCCAGGCCGGTGTTGCAAAATTAACCTCGGAGATTGTTGCCCGTTGGTTGCGGCCGACCTGGTTTCGTAACGCTTCCAACATGGGCTCCGAGAAATCAGCGAAGACCACCTGTACTCCGGGGCAGGCATCAAGCAGCACCCGGCCAAGGGCCCCATCTCCGCACCCCAGGTCCAATATCTTGGATGGCTGCGGATACCACATGTTTACGATCTTGCTGAGCACTTCCAACTGGAAATCGGCTCCGGGGATAGCCCTTCGAACGCCTTTTAAAAAGGTCCGGGCCAGTTCCTCGGTTTGCCATTGGCTATGCTGCTCTTCCATCCCTATTCCTCATCCGAGAAGTACCTCTATTGTCTCTGGAAGCCCCGCCCCCGAAGCCCTGACCTTTAGCGATTGTTATCCGTCCCGGCGCAGGAAGCGGGGATTTCATATCATCCTAACACTTTCCCTCTATGAGGTAATACCCGCAGCCGCCATGGCCATGGTTTCATAGCGTTTCAGCGGAGATTCGATGTAAATCATCATCTTTTGGGCCGCCATCGAACCTTCGGCATGAACGGTGGTTACTTCATGGAAGGCCGACTCATGGGAGCAGACATGCCTCATGGTTTCGTGGACCATCTTGAGCCGGTCCAGGGTGCTGTATTTTTCCGATCCTCCCAGATAGTGTTCCAGGTAATCATGGATATCGGGATTCTCCCAGTCTTTTTTATCCGGTGAGGTGGCGATGATGCCCCCGCTGATATCCTGAATCAGTTCGACAAATTCGTGATATTTACTGGCGAAATGGAGTTTGGCCATGTTGGCGATCAAAGGATTGGGAACGGCGATGTTCCCATGCATGACCGGGTCATTAGCCGCCGCATTGGCCAGAGCGCGGAGGGTCTCCACGTAGGCGGCGATGTCCGCCAGTTTGTCGCGGATGTGCCCTACCCTGTCCAGCCCGTTAAATTTGGCCATGGCCACGGCACAACCGGCCATCACCTCCACGGCCGGGACCTTGTAGCTGATGGCCGTAAAACGGTGAAAGGTGGCAAAGGTGTAAGCCAGGAGCATGGAGAACTGCCATTCCCCGCACATGAAGACCCGCTCCCAGGGGACAAAAACATTATCAAAAACGATCATGGCCTCAGTCAGCTCCCGGACCGGCCGGTCGGCATGAAATTCATGGTCCGACCAGGCACCGCGTCCGCTGCGGCAAATGAAGGTCACCCCCTTGGTGTTGGCCGGAATGGCAAAACTCACCGCATAGTCGGCCTCATCTTCACGCATCTGCCGGGTGGGGACGACCAGGATCTCGTTGGCTGCCGGGGCGCTGGTGATGTGGATCTTGGCCCCCTTGACGACGATGCCCTCTTTGTTCTTATCCACCACATGGAGATAGTAATCAGGATGCTTCTGTTTGGACGGTTCCTTGGATCGATCTCCCTTGACACAGGTAACCGCCCCGCAGGTATGCAAGTCATTCTTCCGGAGGTGTTCCAGAAAATTTTTGGCATTATCCTGGTATTGTTTCTTTCCCATCTGTCCGGCCACGACAAAGGCGGCATTGAGGCAATCGGTCCCGATATCCTTTCCGAAGGGAAGCCCTCCGATCAGTTGAATGGATTGCTGAATCATCCTGGTGCGGTCGGCCAGGTCTTTTTTATTACCCGGGGTAATGAAATAGCGATTGATCGGCTCGCCCGTTTCCGGATGAGGGGCCACAAAAAGGTCATGGACCTCCGGGTCCTTGGAGGCCGTCAGTTCATAACCGGCGGCAATCGTGTCACAAGTGATTCCCAGGATCCGGTGTTTGGTGATATCTTCCACCTTCTCCCCCCGAATATATACCCGCCTTCCATCCCGCAAACTTTCCTTGTATTCTTCCACGGTACGTATTCCCATATTCTTTCTCCTTTTCTAAATTTTGCCCTATCCGGGAAATAATCCATTTCCCAATGGAGTCTTCGGCGTTCAGCTACCCGCCGTGGTTAATAAATTTTGCATAAATTTTTTGAGAAATTTTTATCGACCGCTCTTTCTTAAAACGGTGACGGTCTCCCCGCCGAACCCCCAGTTGTCGGTTTCCACCTCATCAATAACCACAAATGTGCTCTGAGGTGGCTTACCCAAAACTTCCTGAAGCAGTTTGGTCGCCCCTTCGATAAGTTGTTCCTTCTGTTTGGCTGTTACCCCTTCCTTGGTTACTCGGATATTAACATAAGGCATAAGATTCTCCTTCCAGATAATTAATATATATTTTGGACAGTATAGAATAAAATGTGAATACTTTCAAAGTTTGTTTATTCCATTCAGGAACGGACCGCAAGGCAGAAGATGAACAAGCCCAGGAGGATCATCGCCAAAGCCCGCGAATGGCGGGCCAAGAACCAGCGGCTGATCGCATAGCTTAGTCCAAGACCGGCCATAAAAACAATGGCCACCTTTCCTGGTACAGGGCCACCCGCCCATTCTAACAGTGCGGTCTGAATGGCCACTACGAACCAAAAGTGGGTCAGATAGATATCGTAGGACGTCGCTGAAAGTTGTCGGTCCAAACCACTCGAGTGGTTCCAATGGCGGGCGCCAAAAGAAACGAGCGCCACCAGTACAGACAGGAACAGGAAAGAACGGAGAAAAGCGAAAACCAGCAAAAAAGCAGCCGGCAGATTGGCTGTCCCACCAAGGTCGGTGAATATCGGGCGGCCGACCAGGAGATAGGTCACCGCCAGCAGACAGCTGATCAACCCCCATAAGGCCACCGAACCCAGCGGTTTTCCATCTGTAAACCACCCCCGCGATTGGGCATAGACACCGAAGGCAAAGCTGCCGGCGAATGGTACCAGCCGCGTCACCTGAAACTCCAAAAAAGCGTGCAGCGTGAACCAACTCGAATCCGGGAAGTATAGCAGAAGGGAAAAATACCCGGCAGAGATCAGCAGGCCGAAAATCACCAATTGAGTAACTACCAGTTTTCCCGATCTCGATTGGCCTTTGGCAGGAGGGATTAATCCGCCTTGCTTCCCGTGTGTTAACTTATGGACGACCACGAAAAGCAGGAAAAAAGCAAACAGTAAAGAGATAAACCAGTAAACTGCCTGGGTTGTCGGTCCGGCAGGTACCTGGGTAGATCTCAGACGGACCTCAAAGCTGCCCAAGTACCACAGCCAATACCTCCAAAACGGCCTGAGGTGTTTAATGGGTTGGTCATACAAGGCAAGAGGAAGGACAATGAGAACGGCCAAGGCCCAAGGAATCAATAGTCGTTTGACCTTGTCCTTGAAAAATTCCCACGGCCCTTTCTTCTCCAGGGAGACCGGGGCGAAGAAACCGGCAACAAAGAACAGCACGGGCATCATAAAAACATCGAACAGTTCCCGCATGACGTCCGCTGCCAAGGAAACGGTATCGTGGACCACCCAATGAGGGGCCACCGAGGCATAGGCCCCTAAAGCATGGTAAAAAAGTACGAACAGGATCATCAAATAGCGGAGGTTATCCAGAAAAGCGACCCGCACAAAATTGATGGGGGTCGATGGTTCTGCCCGAGGTCTTGTACCTTCCCTACCAATAACACCTGCAGCTCCTGAGGTTTTCATTTTTGTTATCTCTTTTTAATTTTGAGTTTCGGACCAGATAACCCCGTTCTGCCCAAGGCCTTATATCCCGATTTCATCTTATAGAAGGTGTTCGTCCAGGCGTTAGCGGGTTGTTTTAAGCAACCGGGGTCAATCGCCTCGTTGAAGATCATTGTTGCCGGAGAAAGACCAAACCAGGTTTCCAAATCATTGCTCCCTAAGGCGCCCGGCGTTTGGGCCGGTATTGGGGGGCGGATTAGACCACCCTATTCAAGCATTGCCGGTGATCGTGTTCAAATTTAAACAGGAATTTTCTCTTGAGATGAATTCATGCCCTTCAGGTACCAAATCAACAGGCCCAGGCTGATAATAAATATTGTCCCGAAAATTACAATCTGCGGGACGGCTACGGGATGGCCTTTGCCGGTCATGAACACCCCCATAGACAGAATGGCCGATATTAAAAAAACGACATAGGAAAGCAAGGCCCCGGCCAGGGTGTACCCCAAGGCCTGTTTGCGCCACAGGCTGATGGCTGTAATTCCGAATGCCGGAAGTATCCAGGCCATGTCCAACACCTGCACCGGGTTGGTCGGGGTCCGGTTATCCAGCAGGCTTTGGGGAATCCTTCCCCCCACTAATGCCGGGATAATCTCACCCAGCCACAGGAAATAGAAAAGGGCTGCCATCACACCCAGATAAATGCTCACCGTTTTGACAGGAGTCTTTTCGGTGAAGCAGGACTTGATTCCAGCCACATCCGCCGTGACCAGACCACCAATCAAAGCATAGAGCGAACAGCCCAACAAGGCGACGTAGACGAGGAAGAACGCGTTGAACTTAACGTCAAAGGCAGCGATCACATAGGTGTACACCAGATAGACCATTTCCCCCAGCCAGATCAGACGCGCTCCGGAAGACCCCCGATTGGCCAGGATGGCGGTGACGATCAGAGTGGGGAGGACTATAGTCAGCGAGATCAGGTCCTGCCCTATGGCTTGGGCCACGAAATAGGGCGCATCGTGGTATACACCGGTGATAAACACACCGCCACCGGCGGCGACCGCAAGCAACAAGGAGATGGGTAAGGTGAACCACAACCACCCATTTACAGGTCTGATGCCGCCATTCATCCTTTACTCCGTTTCCTTTCGTTCCCTAAACGGCGGATATCGCCACCCAAAGCTCGGGTCAGCCGCGCTCCAAGGATATTGTCCGCCTTGGGCGGATACTGTGGTTAGATGATATTAAGGCTGTTTTGTCGTCTTAGGGTAGATAAAACCCGTGGTCTTTTCCGCTGTTTTTATGGGACGGACTTCAACCCTTGCCGTATCCCCATATTCAAATTCGGGGTTTCTTTTGGCGATGGCCATGGCCTCGTTGAGGTCTTCGGCGAAAATGTGATAATAACCGACAATGACTTCCTTGGCTTCATGGAAAGGCCCTTCCTTCCAGGCTCCTTTTGATCCGGAAATCATCCTCCCTTCCCGGATCAGCGGCTGGGCTGATTTTAATTTCCCTTCTTGGGTCAGCTCAGCAATATAGACCTCACATTTTTTCAGAAACTGCTGCAGTTGTTCGGGCGGCCAGGAGGCCTGATGGTCAATCTCATTGCGGATGAGCAACATAAATTCTTTCACAATGGTATCTCCTTTCTCTATCACTCATTCTTATGGGATTCATCTGCCTTCCGATAATAACTGATCAGCATATCGGGCATTATTTCCGGTTTCATCTATGATCAGGCAGGTCATCGTCAGTGAACCTCCAACGGGCAGATCGTTGAAATAAAGTACGGATTCGTTTTTCTGTTTCAAGGCCAGGGCATATAGCATCGGCAGGTAATGTTCGGGGGTAGGCACGGCCAACCGGGCCGCCTGGCCCAGCGAGGGATAGTCGGCCAGTTCGAGATGACGGTTCTCGTTGATCAGTCTCTTGAAAAGCTCACTGGCCTCAATGGCCCAATCAAACCCCAAAGGTTTATTGAAATCCCGGAGACCATCCCCTTTGACCACCACTCGACCCAGGTTATGGACCATGTTTCCGCTGCCGATAATGAGGACCCCCTTTTGCCGCAGGGGAGCCAATTCTTTAGCCAGGGAATAATGCTCCGGTCCCGGACTGGTATAGTCCAGGCTCAGTTGGACTACAGGAATATCGGCCTCAGGAAACATCTGCCTCAAGAAACTCCAGCATCCATGGTCGAGTCCCCAATCGTCATCCAGTCTTACTTCGGTTTTATTTATCGTATTTTTCGTCTCCCGGGCCAGCCACGGGCTGCCCGGAGCAGTATACTGAACTTCGAAAAGCTCTCGGGGGAAACCGCCAAAATCATGAATAGTTCTCGGCTTCTCCATGCCCGTGACCTGACTTCCCTCCGTTTCCCAATGCGCTGAAATACACAAAACGGCCTTGGGCCTGGGTAGAATTTCTGCCGCTTTTCGCCACCGCCTTGAGAACTCATTATCCTCAATGGCATTCATCGGGGTGCCGTGCCCGATGAAGAGAACGGGCATTGTTTTTGGACTTTCCAAATTATTGGCCCGTTTATCCATTTATTTGTTCTCCGTGAATCACGACGCTTGTTTTAGCAGCCGATCCGGTTGGGATTCAATGATATTTTTTTTAGGTTCAAGCCCAAATTCTTTCATCCGGTTCCAAATGGTGATCCTGGATACCCCTAGGAGTCTCGCGGCCTCCGATTGGTTTCCTTTGGAGCGGTCCAAGGCCGCCAGCAAATCCCGCTTTTTTCTTTCTTTGGTATTGATTGAGGGGCTCTCCGACAAAGGACTTTTTCCAATTTTTGTGACTATGTTGACCGGAAGGTGATAGGGTTGGATCAACGATTCCTGACAAGTCACAAAGGCATATTCAAAGGCGCTTCTTAATTCCCGGACATTGCCCGGCCAATCATAGCCTATGAGGATGTCTATGGTGTCTTTGCTGATTCCTTTGATCGGCTTTCCGCTTTTGAGCTTGATCCGGCGGAAAAAAGAATCGGCCAATAAAGGGATATCATCCCTTCTCTCTCTCAATGGAGGCAGATGGATGGGGATGACATTAATCCTGAAAAAAAGATCTTCCCTGAATCGTCCTTGGGCCACCAAAGCATTCAAATCTTTATTGGTGGCCGAGATGATCCTGACATCAATGGGAATAGGTCGTTGATCCCCAACCCGTTCGATCACTTTATCTTCCAAAACCCGTAGCAACTTGACTTGGGTGGAAACAGGAAGATCCCCGATTTCATCCAAAAAGATATCCCCACCCTGGGCGGCCTCAAACCGGCCTTCTCGATTCCGGTAGGCACCGGTATAAGCCCCTTTGACATGCCCGAACAACTCGCTTTCCAACAAAGCCTCAGAAAGGGCGGCGCAATTGACCTTGACCAAGGGCTTACCTTTTCGAGGACCGCTTTCATGAATGGCTTCGGCGGCCAACTCCTTTCCGGTACCGCTTTCCCCAAAAATAATCAAAGGGGCATCGGACTTCGCGGCATTGGCTATCAGATCAAATACCCGGGTCATGGCCGGAGAGATACCGAGCAATCCATGAAAGCCGTCTTTTGATCTTAGTTCGCGGCGAAATTCTTCGATCTGGTTGTCTTTTTCGATAATCTCGGTAATATCCGTCAGCGTTTCAACAGCGCCGATGACCTTTCCTTTCTCATCATGAAGGAGTGAGGCATTTTTCAGAATATGGAAAGGATGACCGTTTTTTTTTCTCATGGTGCATCGCTTCATTTTGATATCACCGGTCTTAAATAAGGTACACCAGTGATGACCGGTCTGATCCCGGACGATGTTGCACATATTGCAATCCAGAACAGAACAGGGTTTCCCGATCAACTCCCCGTTTTTGTACCCCATGAGTCCGGTTATGGCCTTATTGACTGAGACAATAAAACCCTCCCGATCAATAATAATAATCCCTTCCTTGATCGTATCCACAACGGTTTTCCAGTATTGGTTCATTTTGTATTCCAACATAGGAATTTACTCCTGTAAAATATTAAACAACTGTTAATTAATAATTTAACACATCAATCCTTTCTTTGCAACTCTTCCGTTTAAAATTAATAAAATTTATACTTAATTATATTAATAAGTTATAAGAACTGACAAGCTTAAAGACTGTCAAAAAAAGTTTTGGCACCGGTTATGCAGTGAATAATGGACAATTGTTAAATTCGATTAATACCCAACAAGGAGGAACACGATAATGACCCCAGCAGAATTAACCGCTATTCAAGCAGCTAACGTCGTAGACGCCCGAGGCAGTGCCTGTCCCGGTCCCATTTTGGAAGCCAAAAAGGGGATCGGCAAGGTCAAGGTGGGGGAAATTTTGGAAGTCTTATCCGGTGACCTGGGTACCCGACAGGACATCCCGGCCTGGGCCAGAAAAGTGGGACACGAATATTTAGGGCTGGTGGAAGCGGACGGTTATGACCGGCTCTATGTAAGAAGGAAAAAGTAGGAAAGAAGGATGACTACACCGGCCAACCAAGGGAAGATTCTAATCTTAGCCACAGACCACTGTGCCTATCCGGGGGCCAACTCGGTCGGGCAGGCCCATAGCCCTTACCCGGCTAATACCTATGTGCTCAGGGTGCCTTCCCCGGTGCTCTTTCCAGAAACCTTTTACTTGGATTGTTTTCATAAAGGGATCGGCGGGATCATTATCATGTCCTGTGGAACCGAATGCCCTTATCCCGGCGCCTATGAGGTCTTGGCTAAAAGGGTCGACCGGGTTTATTCCATGATGAAGGAGAAGGATCTGGATATACGACGGCTTAAGCTTACTGCCATTTGTACGGTCTGCAACCGGGCTTTTCTTAAAGAGGTAAACGAGATGAACAACTTGGTTCAGGAGTTGGGGGCGATCGGCTAAGAGATGAATAATACTCAGAACCTGAAATTTGATACCTTGATCATCGGCAGTGGTATTGCCGGCCTCCAGGCCGCCCTGGACCTGGCTGATCAAGGGTTCAAGGTAGCCGTCGTGGAAAAAGACGCCACCATCGGCGGGAAGATGATTCGGCTTTCCAAGGTATTTCCCACCCTGGATTGCGCCAGTTGTATAACCACCCCAAAAATGGCCGCAGCCGCCCATCATGAAAACATCACCCTCTTCACCTTCTGTGAGTTGAAATCTCTGGATCGTCAAAATGGTCTTGTTGCAGCTACGGTAACCCAGAAACCCAGGTATGTGGACCCGGATAAATGTATCGGCTGCCGGCAATGCGAATACGAGTGCCCGGTCTATGTTCCGGATGAGGAACAGGGGGGGTTCAATGCCCGCAAGGCTATCTATATCCCCTTTTCCAATGCCATTCCACAAATCGCTCTCCTCGACCCTGAAAACTGCCTGTTGTGTGGAAAGTGTGTCAAAATCTGCCCTACTGAAGCCGTAAATTTTTTTCAAGAACCCAAGGACCTTTTTCTTGAGGCTAAAGCCGTTATTGTAACCACCGGTTTTGAATTAACCCCTTTAGAGGACAAACCGCAATATGGACAAGGGAAGATCCCTAATGTGATCACGGCTCTCCAAATGGAAAGGCTTCTGGCCCCCCATGGGCCTTATAATCGAGTCTTACGCCCTTCAGACGGCATGGAGCCGGATTCGATCGCCTTTGTCCAGTGCGCCGGTTCAAGAGATAAAAGCATGGGCATCTCTTATTGTTCCAGAGTCTGTTGTATGTACGCGATTAAGCAGGCCATGCTGCTCTCCGGGGCCTTGCCCTTAGCGGATATTACTATTTATTATATGGACATCCGGGCCTTTGGAAAGGGCTACGAACAATTTTTTCAGAACGCTCAGGCTATGGGTATCCAATTTGTAAAAGCCAAGGTGTCCATTGTTAACGCAACTGTCGAGAGCACTGTGTCTGTCCGTTATGAGGCCCAGGATGGCGAGGGAGTGGTCATGGCTGAACATGATCTGGTGGTCCTTTCCCTGGGGATGGTCCCTGGCTGGAATCCAGGCAACTATAGTAAACTGGATGCCGATTCGGATGGGTTTATCAGAACCATACAACCCAAGATAGCCCCAACCCTGACCGCTCAAGAAGGTTTTTTCGTGGCCGGTACGGCCGCTGGACCAAAGGATATTGTTGACACTATTGCTGAAGCCGGAGCGGCTGCCATGGAGGCTACCAAGTATTTACTTCGTAATAATAAGACGACTCAAATGGCCAAATAACGTTTTGAAAAAATTTTCCAACAATCCCTTGGGAGATAGGGAATGACCGAGTCAATAAATAATAAAGCCACAGAAATCCAAGATCCGAAAGTCGGTGTATATATCTGTCATTGCGGAGGAAATATTTCCGATCATGTGGACATGGAAACCCTTCAACGGAGGACGGAAAAAATCCCCGGAGTAGCCCTGGCTCGTACCAATATGTTTATGTGTTCAGATCCAGGACAGGAATTGATTATCGAGGATCTTAAAAATGGTTTGGTGGATCGGGTGCTGGTGGCCTCCTGCGCCCCCAATCTCCACGAGACGACTTTTCGCCAAACCCTTTCTCGAGCAGGAGTCAACCCTTATCTTTACGAACATGCCAATATCCGAGAACAGGTAAGCTGGGTGCACCACGGTCAAGCCGCTACAGACAAAGCAACCCGGCTCGTCGCCGCCGCCGCAGGTAAGGCTAAAAATCTAAAGCCTTTGGAACCTCTGCGTGTGAAAGCCAAACAACATGTGACGGTCATTGGTGGGGGTCTGGCCGGATTGCGCTGTGCCAAGGATCTGGCCGATCGAGGTTTCGAGGTGGTTCTAATTGAAAAGTCTCCTTTTCTGGGAGGGAAGGCCGTGCTCATTGACCGTGTGGCCCCTACGGGAGAAAAGGCGGTTGATTTGGTTTCCGAGCTGACCACAGCGGTACTGAAAGCCCCCACTATTAAGGTCTTCACCTGCGCTCAAGTAACCGGGTTTGAGGGTTATATAGGCAATTTTCGTCTTAAGATAACCGCCTCACCCTCGGTTTCAGACGAAGATCGGAAAAAAATTGCCGACACGGCTAAAGACGGCCGCTCCCCTTACCAATGTGATCCTTTCATTGGGGTCTATGCCAAAGATATCCCCCAAGAGACCGAGGAACTAATCATTGAAACAGGGGTAATCGTGTTGGCAACTGGTTTTAAATCCTATGTCCCGAAAATAGGAGAATACGGGTACCAAGAATTTAATAAGGTGATTACCCTGCCTGCCTTTATCCAAAAGTTCGCAGAAAGGTCAAAAAAGGGAAGCTTTCTGGAAATTGATGGTCGGGAAATACATAATATAGCTCTGATCCACTGTGTGGGCAGTAGACAAATCCCGGGCATACATGAAGAAAATGAATCGGGAGAACTGAATGAATACTGTTCCCGTATTTGTTGCACCGCTACCCTGCAGGCAGCCCTCCGGATCCGTGAAAATTATCCGGAGACACGCGTCTATGAATTGTATCGGGACATCCGTACCTATGGGCGGGGACAAGAGGAACTTTATAACCAAGCTTCCAGCGAAGGAGTAGTCTTTTTGCGTTTCAAGGCCGAGGATTCCCCGGTCGTAACCGCTAACGATTCTTCGAGTCCCTACCCCTTAAGGGTTACGGTAAAGGATACGCTCACCTTTGATGAAGAGGTGGAGGTCCCGGTAGATCTGGTGGTCTTGGCTAACGGCCTGGAACCGCATCCGATCCCCGACTTGGTTGAGATGATGAAACTCCCTGTTGGGGGAGATCGTTTTTTATTGGAAGTGCATCCCAAACTTCGGCCCGTTGAACTTTCCATCTTGGGCATCTTTCTGGCCGGGACCTGTCAAGCCCCCATGGATATGGGAGAAGTCTGTAATGCGGCCGGGGCCGCAGCGGTAAAAGCCTCGGCCCTACTGGCCCGGGGATTTGTGGAAATGGATCCTTTTGTGGCCGAAGTGGATCTTAACAAATGTAAAGGTTCAGGGGCCTGCGTAGAAGCCTGTTTAAATAAAGGGGCTCTGGAAATGGCCGAAGTGGAAGTTGAAGGTCAAACGGTTTTACGGGCCCGAATATCTCCGGCTTTATGCAAGGGATGTGGGGCTTGTGTGGCCGTATGTCCGGAAAAGGCCATCAATCTTCAAGGCTGGACCTTGAAACAATATGAAGACATGGTTGATATGATCGTCTCCGATGATCTGATCACCTGAACTTTTAGAGGGACTCGATGTCTACAAAACAGAAAGAAGGATTGGTCGATCAGGGGGCTTTGAAAATACTTCGGGAGAAAAGAAAAGAGACGATCGCCCGAGTCTCTGCCATCATCAAACGACAGCGTAAGGATATCCAAGCCTTAAAAACCCTTTTACGAGAGGGAGAACGAACCATCCCGCAACTTGCAGAAATAATGAACCGGCCCTCTTCAGAGGTTTTCTGGTACGTGGCCGCTCTTAAAAAATACGGAGAGATCTTCGAAGGGGAAAAGGTCGGGAGCTACTTCCTTTACAGGTTGGCTGACAAGTCCGAGTAAGAAGAATGATGTTAAGAAAGAAACCATGACCATGATAACCGTTCATCCTGACTTTGCTAAGGAATTGAAACATTTTGGCGTAGATCACGCATTGGATTGTTTCAATTGTGGCACTTGTACGGCCATCTGCCCCCTGATTTTTGATCATTTCCCGAGAAGATTAATCCGCTACATCCAAATAGGGGCCAAGGATAAGATAATGGAAAATCCCAAGGAATTATGGCGCTGCCTCCATTGCGGGCTTTGCACCCGGACCTGCCCGAGAGAAGCCGATCCCGGCGAGGTAATCCTGGGATTAAAACGCTATGTAGTAAACTACTGGAGGAAATCCAGACATGTATAACCCAAGGGATATCATAGATATATTAGCTGGGAATGTCAGAAAAACCAGAAGTCCTTTCGCAATCCCCAATTTTCTAGTGAACCGGTGGTGGAAAACACTTAATCTTCCTAAAAAAGGGGATGCTCTTCTTTACACGGGGATGATGTATCAACTGGTCCCCTATATAAAAAAAACAACTCAGTATTTGGAAATGTTTGAAGACCGTAAACCGGCCGATTGGGTAGGCTTAGGCCGATATCAGCCCAAACGCCTTTCCGGGATCGGTATCGCCATGATCACCCCAGGAGTTGAAAAGCGAAAAGCCAACCAAGTCTTGCAAGATATTTCCTTAATTCTGGGCAAGTCCCGGGTAGACTTTTATTATGAACCCCGGTTGGATTATTACAGCGGCATATTGCTTTACGATTTAGGAGATCAAGAAAGCTTTATTCAACACGCCCAATTTGTTGCCGGTAAACTCCAAAGGGCTGGGGTCAAAAAAATAATCACCGTGGACCCTCATACCACTTATGCCCTGAAGGTCCTTTATCCAAAATACACAGGGATAAGTTTTGATGTCCAATCCTACATTGAACTGATCAATTTCGAGTCGAACCAAGGAGGTGTTCAGGTTACTCTTCACGATCCCTGTTTTTACGGAAGGTATCTGGAGCTTTCCGATGCCCCCCGGGAGGCCTTAAAAAAGCAGGGGATCGAATGTCTCGAAGTGAGAAATGCCAGGAGTTTTACCAACTGTTGCGGAGGCCCGGCGGAGTCTATTTCTCCTAAACTTTCCAGGGAAGTTCTGGACCGTAGGGTTGAGGAATTACGGTTTACCGGGGCACCTATTATTGCCATGTGCCCTATCTGCCTGGGCAATCTCCAGAGGTCGGGTGCCCAAGTGGAGGACCTGTCCCAGGTGCTTGCTCGTTGTGCAATATCAGCTTAAAGGCGAAGAGGATTGTCCTCTCTGCTTCAAGATAAAAAATAACAAAAAATTTGAAGGGAGAATAAAATGTCGGAAAAAGAAGAAATGGTTATGTTTATGTGTACCCATGCAGGAGAAAACCCTGAAAAAGCGGCCATACCCTTTGTTATGGGCAGCGCCGCCTTGGCTATGGACGTCAAGGCCCTGGTGGTTCTACAAGAAGAAGGGGTATATCTGGCCCAAAAAGGATACGCCGAACATATGACTAAACCGGGAGGGTTTGAAGCCTTGCCGAAGTTAATCGCCGATTTTTTGGAATTAGGTGGGGAACTGAAGGTCTGTGTCCCTTGTATCAAGGCCAGAAATATCAGCGAATCCGACCTGATCGATAAGGCCCAAACCACGGCTGCCGGTCAACTCATTACCGATTCTCTTAGGGCTGACTCTGTCTTTACCTACTAGGAATCCATTCTTAAAACATTTTCCCCGGAAAAGGCCCTGGAACTTGACCAGGGCCTTTTGGTTCTCATACCATGAACCTGAAAACTCAGAGGGTGAAATGGGGTCGTTAATAGACCTGCTTTACGTACAGTCCCATTTTAGAAACGAATCCGGTGGCTTCCTCGCGTTATCAATCCATTGCCGACCGGCTTTTGGAAAAGCGGGAGAAAGCGGACCCCCAAGCGAGAAAGATGCGGGAATGGCGCAATGTAGCGGACAGCCGGATACAATCCACCTCGGCCGGAATCGCTTATCTATTACTCATACTCCATCAGATGGGACTTGGGGCCACCTGGATGACCGGCCCTATGCAGGCTACGGGAGCCATTCAGAAAATCCTCAAGGTAAAGCCCGGATGGGAGATAGTCACCTTCATCCCTGTGGGCTATCCCGATGATCAGCCAAGGCCAAGAAGCCGCAAGCCGGTCAACGAGGTCACGGAAGCAATCAGATAGGAAGGAGAAATGGATAGATAGCCACGACCAGGCTGGATAAACGGCCAGGATAAACCGTATGACGAGGCGCATTATCTGCAAAAGTTTTTGACGATGTTAGAAGAGGCATGAAGTTTAATTAGAAAAGCCAGTGACCCTATCTCAAGCCTATCGAACTGGCAAATAATCTTCTCGTACCGGCGAAAAGACTTCGATGGCCACCGAATCCGCGAGAATCTCGGCCCGGTGCTCCATATTACCGGGCACACACCAGCTGTCACCGGGTTCCACTTCAAAGGTCTCCTCCCCGATGGTAAGCCGGATTCGCCCGGAAACGAGATATCCCGTTTGCTCATGGGGGTGAGCGTGCCCAGGCAACTGCCTGCCCTTTTTCAGAAGAAATTCCGTGAAAAGAGTTTTGTCCCCATAAACTAATGTCTTAAGCTCTATACCCTCAAGAACCTGCTTATATCCTTCTGGGTTGCGTTTATAAAACATCAGCGATTCTTCCTTTCTATAATAACCTTTTTGAGCGTTGGGGCGGACCAATCTTTTCCTATCTGATTGTCCGATCCCCCGGAACCCGTTCCAGAACGGATTGAAACGACCTTACATGATCCCCCAATCCATAGTGGCTGACTACCGGTAACGACATTATTAAGCCAGCACTTCATTCCACTCGCGTAAACTCCAACTGGATACGACACCGTTGAGTACAAAGGGGTCACCCTGAATAAATTCCTCCGCTGCTTCGCGGGTAGTGAACAAGCCCATAGCCCCTTCTGTTGGATCGGCGAAAGGTCCGGCCATAAGAAGAACGCCGCGGGCATAAAATTCGTTTAGTCGAGCCCGATGGGCCTCGAAGTTAGATCGTGCCTTGGATAAACTCTCCGGAGTGACCTCATAAACCATAACGATTTTCATACCCTCTCCTTATCAAGAGAAAACTTTTTTTGCATCTTGCAGCAACGATAATTTTCTATCGTCCACGGCCAAGGGATGACCCTGTTGTCCTGTCCGACTGCAGGCAATGGTCAGAGATTAATTTCGTTAATTCCGTAGGTGAACTAAAAATAAATAATGGATCTTGTGCTGATAATTCCGTCCTGTCCCCATATCCCCAAAGGACACCGGCAGAATGCAGTCCGTTTTTATGGGCGGCCATTATATCCAGGTCACGATCGCCTACCATAATTGACTTTGAAGTAATTATATTCTTTTGAAGCAAACCTTCCAGTTGCTGCGATTTAGGGATACCAACCTCTCCGCCACAAACAAATTTGAAATATTTCCGGAGATCAAACAACTCCAGGATTTTTTCAGCAAAGTCCAGTCGCTTAGATGTGCAAACCCCAAGATTGGCCCCGGATTTATAGAGATCTTGAAGGGCAGTTTCTATCCCTTCATAAAGTTTATTTTCAGAATAACCCACACTGGAATATCTTTCCCTGAATATGGTGACCAGGCTGTTGATACGGGCCCGGTCTGATGAGGCCGTAAGGTGAGCGAATATTTGATCAATCGGCGGCCCCATATATTTCAATAGATTGGTGATTGAGTGCTCACCATATCCATGGTAACTCAACGAATGATTAATTGACCTTGTGATCCCAATAATTGAATCGCTTAATGTTCCGTCAAGATCAAAAATAATAAAATCATACATACTTATATCCTATCAATCCTTACCCTGAAGTTCACCGGATTTCACGGAGGACAACTTCATTTCAGTCTGGCCCTGGCAATGAGCACAGGGGGTATTTCGCTGTAATTTCCGTTCCAGAACAAAGGGAATGTTCCTCCTTTATAGTCCGGCGGGAAGGCGCACTCCTCAAGTCCATCCAGGACGAACCCATTCTGGAAAAGAAGCCGTAGAATCAAATGAAGAGGCCGATGAAAATAGGGGTGAGGCTCGGGTTGTCCCGGGATACCGATTCCCTGTGAAATCGTGGGGGTCATGTAATCCCATATCTTTATCCCGTATCGGGTGGAGATTTCCCCTAACCGATCTTCCATTTCGCCTATTTGAGCCATCCGACCGCTATTGAAGCAGGGATGGAGCAAGGAAAAAACAAACCGGCCCTTTGGTTTCAGCAATTTCGGCAGTGTTGTAAAAAGAGGGTTGATATCGGCCATATCGAAAAGCGCCATACAACAAAGGGCGGCATCGAAACGGCGGGTTCCCAAATCAAGCAGGGCCGAGGAATCGGTCGCGTCCAGTTGACGGTAATCGATTTTATGATTGACCTCCGACTCGACTGACTTGGCGGCCTGAATCATGGCCCCGGAAAAATCAAACGCGGTGACTCTTGCACCCATCTCGGACAACTTTCGCGAGGCAAAACCATTCCCACAAGCGATATCCAAGACCTCTTCGCCGGACTTCAGTTCCAGCTGGCGTTCAGTAGCGGGCCATATCAGATAACGGACAAAATCATTTCCTTCGCCCATCTGCTGATTCCAGAATGCCGCATTGATATCCCAGATCCTTCGAGCCCACTCGTTTGCCTCTCCAGGTTTAACCTTGGGCATGATGAACACACCTCGCCATCCCTATTAGCTTATTTTTCTCCTCAAACATCTCGAGGTTCGGTGAGCAATTTGAAGCCGTCAAGAATCTCTGTTAACCTATTTTTTGAGACCTGTCCGATTTTATCAACGAGATCACTCTTGTTAACTGTGAAGATTTGAGAAATGTTAACTACGCTTTTTCGGGGGAGATTGGCTTCACCTTTATTCAGCAGGACATTACCGGGAGCCTTGGCCCGGTGAAGGTTCGTGGTAAGGGAACAAACGACCACAGTATTGATTTGACTGGTGTTAAATAGATTGTTTTGAATGACGAGATGGGGATGCCGATATCCCGGTTCCGATCCCTTAGGATCAGAAAGGTCTAGCCAATAGATTTCACCTTGCTTAATCACCAAGACTCTTTCTCAATCAATTTTTTTTGTTTGCCGCGCATGGATTTTAAGATTCTTCTTTCTTCTTCTTCAGGAAAGTCTTTATAAGCCTCATTCAACCGGGTCAGCAAAGCCTGATTTTCTTGTTTTTTAACATAGTCTTGCACAGCCAGGGTGAATACCTTGCTCCGGGAAATATGCAAGTTATTGGCTAATTTATTAATTTTTAAAAATAATTCTTCATTAAGGGATATAGCTGTTTTGACACCGGCCATATAAAACCTCCAACTCTAATGAACTTTTTATATCTATAAGTATGACTATTATTTATACATTTGTCAATACCTATTAACCCTCTTAGAGTATGCCGTTTATTCTCACTTTTTCTGGAAGCATACCAACCCTATCAAAGAAGCGGTCGGCTTGGTGCCCCCAACCCCATTATCCGTTCTTTAAGGAATCGATCATTTCCACCAACTGAGTTTCATTCAATCCTCTGCCAATAATCCCATCCAGCCGTTTTGCAATCTTACCATTCTTAAAGAAGATCACCGTTGGTACTACCGCGATAGAATAGTTTTCTTTGCAACTTTTAATTTCATCCGTTAAAACACGACATAAATTATTCTGGGTATTCTCGCCATATTTTTCGAAAATCGGCAAAAATCTCTGCGAGTAAGGACACCAAGAGGCATAAAAAAGAACCAATAGGCTTGGGCACTCGCTCAACCTCTTATCAAATTCGGATTCGCTTTCAATTATTTTACTCATCCTAACTCCTTTAGAACCCATCCAAAGATGTTATATCTCAACTTTACTTCTCCGCTGAAAATCCATAGCCGCTTGCAGGTAGGCGATTATCAGACGGTGCGGGCTGTCGAGGCTTGAAGAAAGCTGCGGCAGAAAAAGTGTGGCCAAGAAAAAACGATGATCGGGCATCTCTACTATTCTGCCTTCTCCTTTGGAGTCCACCCCGGATATTTTGAGTTCCCCGGCGCCGATTTTATCCCTATATTGAGGATTCAGGCCATAATTGCAACGGAATTCCTCAACTATTTCTTCTTGCCCATACACCCGGTGGGCCAGGGTGCCTGGCACGATTTTTATAGTCAGCGCCTGATCGACAAGCGAACAGCTTAATTTGCTGATCACCAGGTTTGCTGCCTTCGGAGCGGATTCTTCGTGCTCCGCATCAGGGATCCCCAACACATTCCGTGCATACTCTACCAGAGTATGTTGAAACCCTCCTCAGGTTCCCACAAATGGCCAGTCGTTTTCGCGGGCGAATCTAATGGCCCTCAGGGCCCCGTTCATGCTCTGGTAAGGGCTGCCCGGAGAACACCAAAGGGCGTCAAAATGCTTCAACACCATTTCAGCGCCTTCATCATCCAGCGAGGGGGTCGGCAGCCAGGAGCAATCCACAATCAGGGACACGGCCCTGGCGGCATGACTTAGGGCGTCATTAGTGGCCGTGTGATACGGGGATTTCGGATCAAAATCCCCGATGATCCCAACGCGAACGGTCCGGTCCATACCCTATTTCTCCTGACCTGGTGTAGGTAGATATTTTGTCCAAAGAAGATCCACCTGACTAATTAATATTTTCTCACACTCTTTCATGTTTAGTGGATGAGGATACATAAATCGGGGATTTCCGAAGTTGCAACGCATGCTTCTGTAAAAAATATCGAGTATACCCGGATGTTGCATAAAAAAAGTGCAAATTTTGTAAAGACCGATCAGGCGGCCTTTTTAAAAGCATCCAGATACACAAAAAAGTCTCTTTGGACTGATTCATTTCCATTAAGCGTCAGGGTTAGTTGCTTTTGGGGTAACGTTAATCTCCCTGCTCTTTGAATAATCAGATGGCGTAAAGTTTTTAATTCTTCAAAACACCATAGAGGGGCTCTTTTCTCGGTCGTCCCTCTTTCCCTTGGACGAGCCGCCATTTGTAATTCGCGGGTTAAATTGTGGGCCATGATTGCAGCCATCGTATAAAGCTGGTTTCCGCCCCAGCGACGAACAGGGATATAATCCATTTGAGCTTGAGATTTCAATTCTCCAAAGAGTCCTTCCTGGTCGGCGCGCCCATTATGGAACATCAATACCTTCTTAGCCTTGACCCGCTTGTTGGTTACGATGACTTTAAATTCGTAGCCTTCCTCCCGAGGAACGAATAAGTCCAGTTGAATCGGACCTCGGAAAGCCAGGGAGACTCGTTGACGGATGCACAGGAAACGAAATCGGTTATCCCATTTCTTGGGTTTCCAAAACGTTTCAAACCAAGACCATCGGTCATCCAGCCGCTTCCAACGTTTTCGCTCCTGGATCATTTGTTTCCATTCGGCAAAACGTTCAAAAGGCACTGACAGAGTAAACTCAACCCCTTGTTCTTCTAAAAACGGTACGAGGTTATCGTTAAAAAAGGCGCTGTCCAGTCGGGCTTCTATGATTACGCCGGGAAGGGCTTCCTTCAAGAGGCGTAGGCATTGTTCGATAAATTCCCGTGCTCCATTAGAGTCGTGGACATTTCCGGAACGAAACAGGGTATCGAAAACCTGCCCGGTTTGGGCAATGGTGCAGAACAAAGGATAATAACTGCGGGCTCCTTTTTTCTTTTTGTTATACCCCACAGCGGTTCCCTCCGCTCGACGCTGACAGGTCCAAAGAACGGATCCGTCAAAATCCAGTGTCAGACGAAAAGGAGCCAACTTTTGCAGTCTGGCAATAACCTGGTTCCGGCATAGTTCCCGAACTTTTTCGATGGCCGAAATATCAATCGTTCGCAAAGCGCGAGAAACCGTTGAGACCTCTGGCAGCCTTTTTAACCCTAATAAACGCTTGATCAAGGGATCATCTTGGTAATAATCCAGATCCCTCAGCTTACGGAAACCCAGTAAAAGGTGAAAGATCAAAAGAAGCATAATGAGGTGATGACCAAATATCTCGGAAACTTTTAAATGGTCAAAACATTTCTTGAGTTGTGCTTTGAGATTCAGGTTCTGGAGCAGTGGCTGATAAATAACTAGCCCGGCAAATGAGGTCAATTGTTGATTTTCAAACTTGATGGCTGGAATTTTAAACATTCGACTAAAAATATTCCTTTTGCTATACTTCACCTTAGGTGGCCTCCTGTATCGGTTCTTTTGAGATGTGCTAATTTCACTTTAGCCAATACTGGAGCCACCTTCAAGCATTTTCATGGTGTTTTATGCACTTTTATTATGCAACTATGAGGTATAGCCTTCAGGAAATCCTTCCGGGGACCCAAACACTTGATACCCCAGCTTCTGACAAAATCCAAGCGCCTGAAATTCAAACGTGTCCAGATGCGCGTGTCGGCAACCACAATTGACGACTTCCTGCTCTGCCCGCGCCACAAGTTCCCTGCCATAACCCCGACTCCGAATAGACTCCGCCAGCCACAAATGACTGATGAAGAGCCAGCCCCAATGAGTATATCCGTACAAGCCACCCATTATCTCACCTTGTTCATCACCGATGAAAATGGCAAGGTGTTGCCAATTTTCTTTTCCCGCCTGAGCGTCATTGTAAGAAACCAAATTTCGAGCCAGAGTGCAAATATCGGCTTCGGAAGCCTGATCGTCCATCGAAATCATGTAATCTGCCATATCGCGTTCTCTGGTGTCCCAAAATATACTATTGAAGCCCGATCATGGCACCGTATTTGGAATAAACTTCCTGGACCAATTCACCTGCTTTTGGATTGTTCCAGTCATGCATCCATTCCGATACAGTTCCAATTTTCCATCTGTCAAGTCGGCCATTTTTATTTCCTCCTTTGGCAAAGGTAAGTTACCAATGTTTTTGCCGATTTGACTACTTCCAGACCCCCCGGTCAGTGAATAATCCGAAAAAATCGATCCCCGGCTTGATTCGCTCCCCTTTAACCCGTTATGGGCAGCAATTTTTCTTCCGCTATTAAATTATACTTAACGGCTTTCAAAATACTACTCTTTTTATCAAAAAATTACGGTTTCCCGTTATTCCATTCATTGTCTGTCTCCATTATCCTTTCCAACAAGGAGACCACCCCATGTCCGGATTTATCAGAATACTGCATATCGATCCTGATTACCAGATCACCTATTTGATCCTTCGCTCTCCATTGTCTATCCGAACCTCGATTCCCCTGCAGAAGGCTATAGAACTTCTGAAAAAAGAGGATTTCGATCTGATCATCTCGGAACCGCACAACAGGATAATTATAAAAGAGCAAGACCATTCCTTCAAATCCAGACCCATTAAGTTTGACAAACAATCCATTATGGAGACCGACCATGACAATCTTGGGGAAATACACCCCGATCTATATTCCTAAAATCGGCAAGCGAGAACCGGCAAAGTTTCATATATACATAACAGGTTTGAATTATGAAGGTCATTGTAGACGAAGAGGTTTGCATCGGTTGCGAAACGTGCACCGAATTATGCCCGGAGATCTTCCGGATGGATGAGATGAAAGAAAAGGCTGAAGTCATTCAGCCTGAAGGCGGTTCGGTGAGTTGCATCGAGGAGGCCATGGAGGCCTGCCCCGTCTCCTGCATTCATTGGGAGGAATAACCCTTTGGATTAGCGGGATTCGGAAAAACTCATTTCTCACAGGTTGCTCAAAAAGGTCCAGATCCAAGGCGCCCGAAATCCGGAGGAATGAGGCGGACAGAGAAGTACGCCGCAATGACGAGGGGTGAGGGCAACACAGGCGATGGGCTTTTTTCAGCAACCTGTTAGAGATCAGACAGATGATCTCTGAACCAGAGGGCGGCCAGCCGAGCGACCTCTTCCAGGGTCCCCCGTTCTTCAAACAAATGGGAGGCTCCGGGTATAACGACCAGTTCCTTCTCGGAGGAAAGCTTCTTCAGGGCTTCCCGGTTCATCGTGATCACCGGATGATCGTTGCCCCCAACAATGAGCAAGGTCGGGGCTTTTACCTGATAGAGTGCGGCTCCGGCCAGGTCCGGGCGACCACCGCGGGACACTACGGCCCGAATAATGTTCTGACGGTAGGCCGCGGCTACCAGTGCCGCCGCACCCCCTGTACTGGCCCCGAAATAACCTACCGCCGCTCCTCGTAGTTCTGGGTTCACGGAAACCCAGTCGGTGACGGCCGTCAATCTCTCTGCCAGGAAAGGAATATTGAACCGGTACTCTCCCGTATGAAGATCTTCAGCCTCTTCCGCAACAGTCAGAAGATCGAACAGCAGGGTTCCCAATCCCGCCCGTTGGAGGGACTGAGCCACGAACCGATTTCGAGGGCTTTTTCGGCTGCTTCCGCTGCCATGGGCAAAGACGACCAACCCCCCGGCCTGATCGGGCCGAACCAGATTGCCTTCCAGTATTGCCTCTCCCGCCGGAACTTTTACTGGCGATTCTATCGGACCTGAGGCCTTCCCGCCAGACATGTCAGCTTATTCCTCCAGGTCGCTGTGGGGCGCTAGTTTGAATTCCAGAATTTGATTAACCTGAACGACCAGTTCACGGTAGACCTGAGGTATTGGGCCCTTCTTGGCCAGGTCGGGGCTGTAGCCGTTCAGCATTTCCAGGTCCTTCATTTCCTGCAATTCCCCCAGTATCTGAAACCCTTGATCCGCTACGGCATCCCAGGCGACCAGGGAAATAGAACGGTTGACCTGCAAGTTATTCAATGTTTCGGGGCATAGCCACTCGGAAACCACTAGCCGGTTCTCCGCACCCAGGGAAAGCCTTCGAGCGGCACCCAGGTGGGGTTTCCCGGAAGGATCCGCCGTAGCAATGAAAACATGGCCGACCTGGTCAGCCAGATCAACCGCTTCGGTTAGCCTCTTGGGATTCATGGTTCTTCCTTTCTCCGATGAGCCTCTTTCAGGATGTCCAGCATTTCCTGATTACTGACTTATTTACGAAGTCTTTTCTGCAAAGCGCTGTCGAACTTTGACCGCAATCTGGCGATCCGTCATCTTGTCTACGGTCTCAACACCGGCGATGCGTCCGCCCAGTCCCTTCTTGACCAGACGCTTCTTCAGTTCAACCTTTGCTTCCCCCGGGCCAAAGATCAAAATGGTTTCCGCATCCCCAATGCAGGCAATCACCCCATCGTAATAGAGATTGAGATGCCCCGTACGAGCTTTCTGTCGTTTGTCATCCGCCGGTACCTGATGCAAATCATAGGGACCCTTAAGAGGTGAATCGCCGGAACGGCGGAGTTGTTTTTCTACCTTGGATATGATCAGTCCTATCTCTTCCCCTTTGTCCGTAACGAACACAACGATCGCCTTCTTATGGTCAATCCATAACCCCACTTTTGTTCTCATCGATATCTCCTTTGTTAACTAGTCCACCTGAAAGTCAATTGATATTGCTTATCTCCCAGGCGTTTTAATATAACATATCCAATTTAAATCATTATAAGTCTTATCGAGATCTATTTTCAATAGTTTATTATCTTAAAATCGAGCCGGACTCTAATGACAGTCGTCACAGACCTCCCCGCGTAAGCTTTCAAAACCCTCCCGGGTGATGATCGGCACCATGATCAGCGCTGCCACCGGATCGGCCCACCACCAACCCAAAAGGGCATTGAGCGCGAGCCCGCCAAGAAGAATGGCCGAAAGATAAGCGCAAAGGTCAGTCTGACGCGAGTCGGCCTTCATGGCCCGGCTGTCCAAGCTGGTAGCCGACCGGCGTTTTGCCCGAGCCAGGGTAGGCATGAGGATAAGTGAAATGACGGATAAACCGATACCGACAAGGCTGACCTGTGGGGACTCATAGTATAGGATGGACTTTGAGGCATCGAATGCAACATAAGCCGCCAGGATCAGGAAACTGATCCCTACCAACTTAAGGGCGGTCCGCTCGCGGCTCTCGTCGTGGACAGGAGAAAATAGCCGCCAAAGAAGTATCGAACCGGAAATACACTCGATGAGCGAATCTACCCCGAAACCCACCAGGGCGATGCTGCCGGCAAACCACCCGGCACCAACGGCCACGCCAGCCTCCACCAGGTTCCAGCCGACGGTAAAATACTCAAGCTTTCGGCCCTGTCGCAAATGCCCCAAACGCTCACTAGAATGACAATCAGAACAATCAATGGCATCCTTCATTTATTTTTCTCACCTTGAGGTTCCCTGCACCTAGATGCAGGAAGATAAGCTCCTTATGACGACCAGCCGGATTCGGTTCCCAGGGGAATGCTGGTCAACAGGGCCTCGATATAATGGATCAGTCCATTTCGGATTTTAAATAATTCAGCAACCAGCATGGACCGGGGATATTGGGTGCGGGCCGGCAGTTCAACCACACCGTAACCGGGCAATTCGGCCGTTTTTACCGTTCCCGGCACATCAAACATCACCAGGCACCAGACCAGTCCCAGCTCTTCATCGACGACCGGATAGCGCCGGTCTCTGATTTTGGTCATATAGGTGAACATGGGGATCTGCTGGGCACAGGGAAGGGACAATAATAAACCCAAGTCCGGATTGTTGGTGGTCTGCAATCCGTTTTCCAGACGGTTGCACTCCTGGTGAAGGGGAATGAACTCCGCGCTGTTTTTTCCCAAACCCTCTAAATAAAGATCGGCAATAGCGAGCATTTTATCCCGCGACACCCTTTCAGGGATGGGCACCATCTCGGTCAACAAAGGATTAGGCGTAACGAGGGCTTTGGGATTGAAGGCCACATCCGTACCGGCATAACGGGAAACCATGGTTTCAACCTCGGCAATTTTTTTATCCGTTACTTTCAGACGAAGAGCCAGCAAGGTCAAATGTTCGCACCTTGTCCTGCAGGGTGCAAAAAACACCCACCTGGCCCTGCAGGGGATCAGCGACGGTATGCCGATATTTTATGGCTGAGGCGGTCTTCCACAACCCTTCGCCCAACTTCATTGCGCGGGTGTTTTCCGTAAATCGAACGTCGTCCGTTACAGGAAGACGGGAAGGATCGTTGGCTGTCAGGGCATCAAGATACAGATTGGCGATACCAATCAATTCCTCCTTGCTAAATGTTTTTTCACTTAATTTTGTCATCGTTTCTTCTTCACCATTTCTTTTCCATTGACAAATACCAAAGGGTAATATAGGGATCAAAATATCACAAGTTAATAGAGGAAGCAAAGGAGAATACCCATGTCTGATGCCCTATACGACCGCTTAGCGGATATTTTCAATATGATCGGTTTCGGGAGCCGGAAGAGCCCGGAGCTGGAAGCCCTGTTAAAATCCCTTTTCAATCAAGAGGAAGCCCACCTCGCTGTCAATCTCTCGCCCATGGCCCCTGAGGACCCCGGCAAACTGGCCGAAAGAATCAATGCCGACCCGGTCAGAGTCGCCCAGGTCTTAAACGAAATGGCCGACAAGGGATTGATCTATTCCACCATTAAAAACGGGGAAAACTGGTACAAGCTGATTCAATTGGTTCCGGGCATATTTGAATTGCAGTTCATGAAAGGGGAGGTTTCCCCCCGGGCCAGGGAGTTGGCCTGTCTGTTTGATGCCTATTTTCATGTCCGAGTAGCAACCATGGAAAGCACCCCCTCCCCCACCGGGGAAAGCATCCATTTTGCCCGGGTGATCCCTATCGAGAAGACCATCACGCCGACCATGAATGTCTTCCCTTTTGAAGTGGCCAGCAAATATGTTCAGGAGGCCCAGGTCATCACCGTTTCAATATGCTACTGCCGCCATGAGAAAAGACTGCTGGACCATGGGTGTCAATATCCGGATGATGTCTGTCTGCAATTGGGTCCCTTTGCCGAATTTGTTAAAAACCGGGGGTTCGGAAAAGAAATCAGCAAGACGGGAGCCCTGGACATATTAAAAAGAAGCGCTGAGGCCGGACTGATTCATACCTCAAGCAACACCCAGGAACGGATCGACTTCATCTGCAACTGCTGCACCTGCTGCTGCGGGATACTGCAAGGGGTCAGTCTGTTTAACGCCCCGGTCCGCACTGTTTCCAGTAACTACCAGGCCGCTGTGGAGGCCGATACCTGCTCCGGCTGCGGAGAATGTGTCGACCGCTGTCAAATGAAAGCGGTCACTCTCGAAGAGGATATAGCCACTATAAATCCGGATCGCTGTATCGGCTGCGGGGTTTGTGTGTATCACTGTCCCACCGAGTCCATGACCCTGACGGCCCGTCCGGATTTTGTGGAACCCCCCAAAAGCTTCCGGGAGCTCATCGCCAAACAGGCGGCAGCCAAGGCTACGAGTGCCTAAGGTTTTTATCGTGTGATATGTTTTAAGAAAAAAGCGCTTACCGCCCGGTTGAATTCCTCGGCGGCGTCGATGTTGACGGCATGGCCAGCATCCAGATCTATGATGTCCAGGAGGGGCATATTTGCGGCGGCAAAGTCCCTCAGGGGTAGGAAACGTTTTTCCCGCTTTCCGCAGACCAACAAGGTGGGAACCTGGTTGCGGTGAATTTCATCGCGCAGGGAAAGATCGGACACGGTATAACGGATGGCATTGGCCACCCCCAGAACGCTTAAAGCGGCCGAGTCCTCCACTAAAGCTCCTTTAACCTCTTCCGGGAGAGAGCGGGCGTTAAGCGGATGGACGGGGAACTTTTTGATCCCTTCAGGTCCCCCTTCCAGGATCATTTGAGCAATAAGAGAGGTGTCTTTAACGGCTTTGTCTCTATCCTTGATTTTCCGTAGACCTGAGGTAGTATTGGTTATGACATGAGCTATGATGCGATCGGGGTGTTCAAGGGCATATTTTAAAGTCAGGGCCGCCCCCAGGGATTGACCGCATAGCAGCCATTCCGATACTCCCATACGGCGGCGTATTTTTTCAAAGGCCTGGACATAACCTTCCGGCCTGTAGGGATCCGGGTTTTCCGGAGCCGGTGATCGACCATGTCCCCAAAGTTCAACAACCACCGGTTGGGTTATTTTTGACAGGGCCTCCAAATTGAGCATCCACTGGGCCCGGGAGGATAGGATTCCATGAACCAGCAACAAGTAGGGGCCGTTCCCGGGATGAATTTCAAAATAGAGTTCAGAGGCCGGTTTTTTTAATTCCAATCATTCACCCCCCACTCCAATCCTCCCCCATCTCAGCCCACCTGCCTGTCCTCTCGTCGAGTATAATACCGTGAGACTTGGGCTATGGCCCGGAAGGCGTCGGTGAGGGTCTCAAAGGTCAAAATGCCTTTTTCAAAAAAGACCCTGCCGGCCCTGCGCCGAACCTCCTCCAGATCCAGATCCTCCACCTCCCGTCGGCTGTTGGGTAAAACCAAAACAACCGGCTTGTCGGTTTTTCTTTCGACCTCTTCTATGGCCTTTATAAGACCGCGGTAAGGCGTGGCCTCATCCAGGGTCATTTCCCCCAGGCGTATAATGAACTTGTAGATGTAAAGTAACTGAATCAATATCTGCAGGTCGATCGATTTCTCTTCCCCGCTTTTTAAGAGGACCTCTTTCAAAATTTCCGGGGGAACTTCGGGGTTGGCGGCATCGACCGGGTTGGTGGCGCTGGAGCCTGGTTTCGGGAGAATGGCCATGATCTTTTTCTGGGTCTCAGTCGCCAGCAAAGGCAGATCGATGCCGAAGGACTCGGCCGTGTCACTGGCTGCGACGCCGAGGGCGCCCCCGCCCCCGACCACGGCCACTCCCCGGACAGGCCTTTCAGAAAGCTGCACAAAAGCCAGAGCGGCCTGGGCCATTTCCAAGGAGTTGTTCACCTGAACGGCATTAGCCTGGCGCATCATCGATTCCCAGATCTGCCGGCTGCCTCCCAGAGAAGCGGTATGACTGACTACCGCCCGGCTTCCTGCCTGGGAAAGGCCCCCTTTATAGATAATGACCGGTTTTTTAGCCGTGACCTCCTTAAGGACCTTGGAAAAAGCCCGGCCGTCCTCCACGCCTTCCATATACATGCAGATGACCTTGGTTCCCGGATCAACCCCCAGATACTGCAGCAATTCCGTTTCCCTGAGATCGACCCCGTTTCCGAAACTGACCACCTTGCTGAAGGTCAACCCCAAGGAGCTTCCGTTCATGACAAATTCTCCGGCCATGCCTCCGCTCTGGGCCAAAAAGGCAACGGGACCGCTTTCCCGGGAAAAATCCAATCCGGGCAGTATGGTCAATCCGCCGGCCGGGCAATAGATACCGAAACAATTGGGACCCACCACGCGTATCCCTTTGCGGGAGATTTTTTTAATCTCCTCCTCTAAGGCCCGGCCTTCGGGAGTGCCCAATTCCTTAAAGCCGGCAGATAAAATCTCAGCCCCGATCACCCCTTTTTGTCGGCAGGCTTCCAGGGCTTTAGGAACCAGTGGGGCCGGGACGGCGATAATCGCCAAATCCAAATCTCCGGGAATTTCTTCAACGGTTTTATGGATTTTCAATCCGGAAATGGTGCCTCCTTTGGGATTAACCGGACATATTTCACCCTGATATCCGAAGTGGAGCAGGGTCTCGATCGTCCGGCTGCCGAATCCCAGACTTCCGGCCGAAACCCCGATGACCGCAAGCCTTTTCGGATGAAAAATCCTTTCCAGTTGTGTATGTTCGACTATT
The DNA here is from genome assembly GCA_963790475.1 of uncultured delta proteobacterium. Classification (GTDB taxonomy): domain Bacteria; phylum Desulfobacterota; class RBG-13-43-22; order RBG-13-43-22; family RBG-13-43-22; genus RBG-13-43-22. The sequence goes on from CAWBOS010000010.1 coordinate 1,285,333, forward strand.
GTCTTATCCGTCATTAAAGCAACGCCTTCCGTCTTTTAAAAAGAAATAGGCAATAGGCTATGGGCGAGAGGCTATGGACTGCGGGCTATAAATAAAAGATGATTTCGACCCCTTATCGCCCTTTGCCTTTTCCCCTCTTGCCTATCGCCTCTTGCCTATTGCCTGCTATTCATCTATTATCTTTATCCAGTGGGAGTCCATAAATTCCTCTAATTCATCCAACTCTCCTTCCAGGTCGGACAGTAAATCCATTCCATCTTCTCTCGGAATTATTAAATCTCCCGATTCACCTGGAACTCCCGAATCTCCCGAATCATCCAAGCCTTCCAAATCCTGTTCGATATCCAACAGAGAATTATCTCCCCACTCTTTTCCGAAATCCTTTTCGAGGGGATCGAGGTCGTCGAATTTCTTTTGATCCGAAGGCATATTCTTTCTCCAAACGCCGGCTGCTAAACTTGAGGAATCATAAAATGCCGGCAATTTCCTGATGACATCATTCCGGAGAAAACCGGCATCAATCATTTAAATCAATCAGACTGCTCCTGCCCACTCCTTCCGCCCCCGGATTAAGACATTCCGGGGCGGGCTTGGGAATGACTGGTTATCATTCAACCAAAAAAAAATCCCCTGCCCTGGCTACTGCTTAACCTTGGCCACTCCAAGATCAAAAGCCTTCAGGTTGATATCCAGGGTTCCGGCCGGCAGGCTTTCTTGTATCACCGCCTGGAAATCCTCACGGGCCATCGGCAAAGATCCGGTCCCGTAAAGGGCCCCGATCATAATGATGTTTCCTAAAATAGGATTGCCCATTTTTAAGGCTTCATCCGTGGCCTCAATGAACCAGGCCCTGGAAGACAAATCTTTGATGGAATCCTGAATCTCCTCCGAAGTCGGATAAACGAGTTCCCCGGAAATGACTCCCACCGGATAGATGGGACGGGTATTGGTCAAAACCGCAACCTCCGGATTCCCATAGCTCATTAAAACCCTGATGGCTTCAATCGGCTCGAGGGTGACGACGATATCGGCCTTTCCTTTGGGTATTTGCGGACTCCAGGTGGCATCGGCCGAGACGCGGATGTGGCTCATCACCGAACCGCCCCGTTGGGAGGCCCCGAAAGTTTCCCCGATGGTCACCTGAAAGCCTTTGCGAACCAGCATATTGGAAAGTATCCTGGAGGCCATGACGTTGCCTTGGCCCCCGACCCCGGTGATAATGATATTGAACGGATCTTTGGGTAACTGAGTTGTTTCCATGTTTTTAGGCCGCCTCCTCTCTGATGATGGCCGTGGTCGGGCAGATATAAGAACAAACGCCGCAACCGGCACAGATGACCTCGTCGACCACGGCGGTCTTTTTCTCTTTGTCCCAGAACAGTCCGGGGCATCGTAAAATCCGAGTACACAGCCGGTTACAGCCGCAATCCTCCCCCTTACACCGGGTCTCATCCACGTGGACCTTAAAGTATTTCTTGGCCTTCCTTTCCGGAGATAAGGCACATTTTTGACGAAGGATCAAAACTTTGGCCCCTTCTTGATCGGCCATCAGTTGGTTGAGTGTTTCCTGGGTCTCTTGCAGATTGAAAGGGTCCCTGATTTCCACCCTGGCGCCTAAAGACCGACAAATAGCGGCGATATCGACCTGGGGCATGGCCTCTCCCATGGCATTGACCTGAAGGCCGGGGTGGGACTGAAAACCGGTCATAGCCGTACCACTGTTGTCCAGAACCACCAGGGTGATGTTGGATTTGTGGTGCACGGCATTGATCAGGGCCGGAATAACGGCGTGATAGAAGGTCGAATCCCCGGACACGGCCAGCACCGGCTGATCCAGGCCGAATTGGCCCAGCTTCCCGAACCCGCTGGCCACACCGGTTCCCGAGCCCATGGAGTGCACTGTTTTAAGAGTTCTGAATCCTGTTGTTCCCAGGGCCATGGTATAGCAGCCGATGTCACCGCAGACAAAACCTTTGCGGTTGTCCATCTGCAGAGCATTATGGATACTCCAGAATGAGGCCCGGTGCGGACAACCGGGGCAGAAGGTCTGTTCTCTGGCCGGAACTTTGGCAAAATTAAGAAGTTTGGCCTTGTCCTCGTATTCCCTGGACATACCCTGATATTCGATTCCCATGATCTTGGCCAGTGCGGAAACGACAAAATCCGGATTCAGCTCCCCGGTCATAGGGATGTCTCCGCTGTTCTTTCCGTAAAAGGTCTTGGCCCCGATGTCTTTGGCCTGTTCGGCGGCGATGATCTTGATATTTTCCTCCAGAAAGGGCAGGACCTCTTCGATGAACAGAATCTTGTCGGTCAGAGACAGATATTTTTTAATCAGTTTGGGAGGCAGAGGCCAGGTGGTGCCTATTTTTAATAAGCCTACCCGGTCTTTCAATCCCAGCAAATGAATGGCCTCCCTACTGTAAAGGGTACAGGCACTGCAGGTAATCAATAGAAGCTCGGGTTTTTCCGGGCCCACATAGGTATTAAAGGGACTGTCTTCAAAGAGATCCCGGACCTTTTTGATTTTCTCCTGTTGCTGGCCATGTTTGTAACCCACCGGGGCGCTGATGACCAATCCTTCCATGGGATCGAGAACGAACCCATCGTACTTAAACTCGGCCCGATGTTCCGTCCCGGGCAGTTTACCCAGAGCGACATTCCCGCTGGCATGAGACATACGGGTCACACTTCGGACCACCACCAGGCTGCGGATTGTTTCCGACAATTCGAAAGCCCACTTGGTCATATCCTTGGCTTCCTGAAAATCACCCGGTTCCAGAAGGGGGATTTCCACCATCCTGGCAAAATGCCTCGATTCCCCTTCATTGACACTGGACAAGGCCCCGGGATCATCGCAGGTGACCAGGACCATGCCTCCCCGGGTTCCGGAACCGGCCAGATGGAGAAGAAAATCAGAAGCCACATTGACCCCGTTCTGCTTCATGACACATAATGATCTGAGCTGGGCGAAGGAGGCAGCGGCGGCGACCTCCAGGGCCACTTTTTCGTTGGTCGACCACTCCACATACAGATTTCTTTCCTTGGCCGCTTTGGCTAAATTTTCTATAATTTCCGAAGAGGGCGTTCCCGGATATCCGCTGGCCACACTTATTCCGGCCTCCAACGCACCCCGGGCAATGGCTTCGTTGCCCATATACAAAACCTGTCGCCCCTCATCCTGATCCGTCAATCTTGACATAATGTCCTCCGTATCCTGTTGACCGACCTTTCCGGTCTTTTTTCAAATCAATCCCCTACTCACTTTATCTCGGCATACCATAGATCATCGGTCCCCCGGCCTTTTTCCTTCACACGATCCCGGGCGGCCTTTTTCTTCTCCAGGGCCGCTTTTTTTAGTTCTTCGAAATTCCCCTCCGGTACCTCGCGGAATTCGAGAACACCTTTTGACCTGGCCAGGTCCATCAGCTCCTGACCCCGTTTGGACCGGACTATGACCTGATTCCAGATCCTGGTTTCCGACCAGTCCTCCGGCAGCCTGGCTGACCCGACTGAGATATCGGCGAATTCGGCGGTGCTGTCCATACAATAACGACAGGCTTCCCGGACACAGTCATTAATGGCCTCCATGGGAAAAGAAAAGGTCTCCTTGTTAGTGTAAATTTCCACCGATCCTTTTCCCGGAGGGATGTCCATGCCGATAATATCGGACAGACCGGTTTTGGTCTTCAACAGATCCACGAAGGACCGCCAGGAAAGGGACCAGCCGCAGAAAAGGCCGATAACCAGTTTCAACTTGTCGATTTGGTTGTCGTTAGTCGCTATGGGTTTCGAACGCATCTTGGCCAGGGTCTGGGCCTGGCAAGGAGTAGCTACGACTCCTATTCGTTGTTTTTCTCCCTGGACCGTTTTGTTGAATTCAGCGACGGTCGCGGAAACTATAAACTTGCTTTTCCCCCGTTTTCTGATCTCATCGGGGTCGCTAACCGCCACCCCATGATGCTGAAAATCTTCCGTGTCTTCAGCGACAATGGCTGTATCAATCAGCCCTTCCTGGAGGGCCAGGGTTAAAAGGGCCGTGACCGTTCCTCCGTGTTGGGCCTGGTTGCGCACCTGTTCATCCGCCGCCCTGGCGATATAAAATCCTTTCACCGACCCTAACTCCGGGGTCAAATCCGCTTCATCAAACAGTTGTTTCCTCAACGACTCATAGTCTGTAGGCGTCCGGGGGCAAAAGGCATAACATCGACCTTCCTTGAGGTCACAGGGATGAAGCACGATGGTCTGGTCATTGTAGATCACCTGGTAAGGGCATAGGCCGACACAGGCCCCGCAGCCGGTGCACAGTTGGGCATTTTGAACCATCTCCTGGAGTTCTTTTTGCCCCCTGCTTTGGTTTTGATCTTCCATTCGCTAAAACCTCCTCCTTTAATTTAAGGATTGAAGATCCCTATAATTAGATTTTCTAACATTCAGAATATAGGCTGTCAATTGAAATAAAATGCCATTTCCTTCTTGTAATTATAATATCAAGTAAGGCAGATACTTAAAGGTATTGAAAGATTGGAGTTGAAAAATTTCAATTAAAATCGATACACCTACCTGATCACCTGGTCTGAGTAAGACAACGAATGTGTCGGCTTGTGCCCGGAGTTCCCCGCTCTGAGCTGGCTGGCCCAAACCCCGGAGGCAGCTTTAAAGGGTATTCGAAAGGTAATTGCGGACGTGGTAAAGGACTTAATAAAAAACCAAGGAACCCATTCCCGAGCCCCTTGCTACCAAGGGATTTAGTGGTAAGTTTATGGTCCGAGTCCCACCTGAAGTTCATCGGAATCTTGCCATCAAAGCGGCAGAGGCCGGAGTCAGCTTAAACAGATTGGCCAATTCTAAACTAACAAAATGAAATGAGAATAAATACTCGTTAGAGAGAGGGAAGCTGGTAAGTTTTAAGGTTTAAGGATTCCGGCAATCCTTTTGCTCCGTACATATTCAAGAAACTTAAAAACCGATCCATGAGAAGTAACTCTGTTTTTTGAAATAATGACGGCCTGCATAAGAAATTAATGCAGTATTTACAAGATGGTGAATACAGCATATTCTGACGATCTGCTTAAAAGGCACTTACTTCTCAGGGATCAAAACCTAACAGCGTCTCTCTTTCCCTCTTATGCTGGCAACAGGAACAGACACTTTTTCTTGATGCCTTTTTAATGTTATGATTCGGGCGTCAGGGTCCCTCCCATGTGGTTTGAGCTGCTGTAAGGCTTCAAACCCGGGGAAACTGTATAGGCTTTTAAGGGTTCCATTTATCTTCATACCCTTTCTTAACGGCCTATCCGCAACGTGGTCAAGTTTTCAAAGAGCATTTTTTTGAAGTTAAAAAAGGGACTGATGACCCACACTAAATCTAGAAGAGCCGATTAAACAAACCAGAGCTTCCATCGTAGGCGAAATCGAGGCAGGCTTTTTCAGGAGCCGCTCCGCCACCTCCGGGACATTTGGGCCCGCTCCCGTAACGATACAAACAACCGTCTCTTCCTTTGGTATTATTCCCTCCCGGATCAGTTTTCTGGCCGCCATGATCGGAATCGACGATGTGGGCTCGGCAAAGATGCCCTCTTTCACGGCTAACAACCTCCGCCCTTCCAAGGCTTCTTCATCGGATACTGCAACGGCACGACCACCTGACTCGTGGATGGCATTCAACGCAGCAGGGCCAAAGATATTAGAAACAGGGATCGCATCGCAAATTGTTTTCGGTTCAAAGGGCTCCACCTCGAACCACTGCTTGCGTCCCACAAATGCCTTTACTAGGGGATCTGCTCCTTCTCCCTGGACAGCCGTCATTTTTGGCAGTTTGTCGACAAATCCAAGCTTCTGGAATTCCTTGTATCCCTTCCACTGCACAGCGAAACTCTCCCCCGTCGTTGGTGTTAAAAGCCAGTCGGGAGACCTCCATCTCAACTGTTCACAGATCTCATAGGAAATGGATCGATGCCCTTCCATGAGGTAAGGATTCACTGCCTTTGCCTGAGTAATATTGGCCCAGCCATAGTGGTTGCAGGCCTGCATTACCAGTATCCCCGCTTCGAGAAGAGAGCCCTCAATCAGGATGACATTCGCACCATAGACGAGGACCCGGTTGATTTTTGAAGGCGAACTTGTCACCGGCATAAATACGTGGCATGCGATCCCTGCTTTTGCACAGTATGCAGCCGCTGAGGCACCACAATTTCCATCGGTAGCAAGCGCCGCCGTATGGAGGCCGCTTCTCTTGACTCTGGATATGGCCAGTGACATGACGCGATCCTTAAAACTAAGGGTTGGGGATAGAGATTCATTCTTGAGGTAGAGGTTTTCGATCCCGATATCGATAGCGAGACGACTACACTTCACCAATGGGGTTCCGCCTTCACCCATGGTGACAATGGAGTCGCGGTCCACGCCAGGCATGAATTCCCAATACTTCCATAGGGATGGTGTTCTTCTCTCCAAAACACCCGGATCAATTTGCTTGGCAATCTCGCCATAGTCATAAACCGGATCGAGAATTCCGTGAAAGATGCCTCGTTGCCCGCATTCCGGGCAGGCCGTCATATCGTCAGCGATGCCATATTCCTTTCCACAATCAAGACATTGTAGGCTCTTGAGATAAATCATAACTTTTCTCCTAAATATTTATTGTGAAGCGGCCTTACTTTTAATGATTTCGTCGGCCATTTTTGCAGCAGCTCCGTCAGTCGTAATGCCTTCGCTTTCAGCTATTTTCAACACCTCAAGACAATTGTCATAAATCTTCGCAACCGCCTGATTGGTTTCTTCAATTGTTCTACCCATAATCGGGGCAGCGCCTGCAATAACTCCACCTGCGTTTGCTACGTAGTCGGGAACAAAAAGAATACCTTTATCCTTCAACATTTGTGCGTGGCGGCCCTCGGCGAGCTGGTTATTAGCTCCTCCACAGATAATGGGGACCTTTATTTTGGGAATGGTATAATCATTTAGAACGGCACCCAGAGCGCATGGAGCTAAAACATCAACATCCAGAGAGAATAATTCCTCCAGACCAACTGCAATTGCACCAAATTTCTCTACTGCAAGTTTCACATTATCCTGATTGATATCGCTTACATAAATTTTTATGCCATTTTTGACCAGGTGTCCGGCCAGATATCTACCCACGTTTCCAAACCCCTGCATTGCCACAGTGACAGCTTTGCGTTTCAATTTATAATCAGCGGCAGCGCGAATGGCATTGTAAATACCCTCACCGGTTGCCGGGGATGTGTCGCCGCTTTGCCCCGGAAGCCCGGTGACAAAAGGAGTTTGCCGTCTGATCACCACCATATCTTCAGGAGTAGTTCCAACATCTTCAGCGATAATGTAACGGCCTCCCAATCTGTTTACAAATCTACCGAGCGCCTCAAACAGAGCTTCGCTTTTATCTTTTTTGGGATCTCCTATAACAACCGTTTTCCCTCCACCTGCAGGCAAACCAGCAATAGCACATTTATTAGTCATGGCTCTGCTTAATCTAAGCACATCATTTAACGCCGCATCAGAGTCGGGATATGGGAAAAACCGGCAACCGCCGCCGCATGTCCCCCCCAGAACCGTACTGTGAATTGCGATGATAGCTCTCAAGCCGCTTTTTTCATCCTCAACAAAACTTACCTGTTCGTGGTTTTGGTATTCTTTGTTTTCAAATACTCCCATTATTTTCTACCTCCTAATTTAAATTTGGCTTTGCACCATTATTTTGCGACAGGCCGACAGTAATTTTCAGATGGACAGTTTTTCTTCAGTTAAGAATTTTAATTTAAAAGGGGGTAGAATGAAAGTGAAAATACACAATAGAGAGATGGTCCCGAAAATCGAATTGTTTTGCTTTCCAATCACCAATTGAACCAAAATCAAATGTTACCAAGGAAATAGTATAATTTGGAACGTTGACATCTGGCCGGAATACTTACTTCAAAAGTAAGGAAATGCTCCCTTCACAAAATATGGGTAAAGAGAATTCTTTAAGAAACGTTCGGCGTTTCCCGCCTGGGGCGGGAGGGGAAAAAGTCAGATTATAGCTGGCAACTAAGGCTAAGACCAGGACACCAGGCATCCGGGTAATAAGAAAGGATAGAGGATATCATAAGGTCCAGGATGATTCCGTCAGGATGAAGATAATCCAACCGTCATTCAGAAATCGATGATTCACGTTGAAGGTTATTGAACGGGGGAGGTGACCAAAAAATACGAAAAACATTTCGGCCGGAAAAAAATAATTTCGGACAGTAGATTAATGAAAAATGGTTCTTGCTTACTCAAACACTCTTAGAAAAAAATTAAATTTCGCTCGAACCAATAAGAAGAGAGAAATCTCCGAAGTCCCAACACGAAACTCCAAACAATTTTCAATGAAAGACGGACGTATTATCCTTAAGTCTTCATCCCTCGCCTTTCATACCGCCTTACTTATTTTTCCTCCCCTTCCCTTTCATCCCTTTGGGTGCTTTACCCGGCCACAGGTAAACGATAGGCGAAGCCACAAAAACGGAGGAATAGGTACCAACGAGTACTCCCATGAGCATGGCCAGGGCAAAGTCATGGATGACCACCCCTCCCAGAAAAAAGAGGGCAAGGACGACCAGAAAAACCGTCAGGGAGGTGATAATGGTCCGGGAAAGGACTTCGTTGATGCTCAGGTTGATGACCTCGCCAAAATCCTTTTTACCGCTGCGGTTCATGGTCTCCCGGATACGGTCAAAGACCACCACCGTGTCCGTCAGAGAATAACCGGCCAAGGTCAGCAGGGCGGTAACAATCAGCAAGGTAATTTCTTTATCCAATAAATAAAAAATCCCCAGGACGGCCAGGACATCGTGGAAGGTGGCTATGGCCGCGGCCACACCGAATCGCAATTCAAAACGCCAGGCCAGGTAGATAATGATACCGACCAAAAAAATGGCAATGGCAATCAAAGCGGCCTGCTTCAAGGCCCCGCTGACCGAGGACCCGATTTCGTCCTTGCTTTCCAAAACGAATTTATACTCCGGAAAATCCTCCTGCAGGGCCTTTCCGATGGCATCGGTTGCTTTGCTGACCGACAGTTCTGTTTTTTTAATCCGAACGATCAGGATGTTTTCGTTGGCCACCTGCTGCAACTCAAGGTCCTTAAAACCCCTTTGGGTCAGGGCCGCTCGAACTCTGTCCAACCGGAATGGCTGAGCGGCCTTGAACTGGGACATGGTTCCGCCGGAGAATTCGACACCCAGGTTGGCCTCTCCCCGGTTTATCTGGACAAAGGCGATCAAGCCCAGCAGGCACAAGATTCCCGAAAAGATAAAAGCATATTTTTTCAAGCCGATAAAATCGATTTTGGTTTTCTTCAAAAACTGGACAAAATGCAAAGCCTTGAGCCGCCGTTTGAGGCTTAGGTAATCATAGACCACCCGGGTGCAAAAAAGGGCGGTAAAAAGATTGAAGATAACACCGATACTCAAGGTAACGGCAAAGCCCTTGATGGGCCCGGATCCAAACAGAAAAAAAGCAAAGGCCGCGATCAGGGTGGTGACATGGGAGTCGATAATGGTCCAGAAGGCCTTGTCGTATCCGCCGTCCACGCCGGATTTGACCGGTTTCCCTTGATGAAATTCCTCCCGCATCCGTTCAAAGATCAAAACATTGGAATCCACCGCCATACCAACGGACAGGAGGATGCCGGCGATGCCGGGCAGGGTTAAGGTGGCCCGAAAAATACTCAGGGCGGCCAACATAAAAATTAGATTCAAGATCAAGGCAAAATCAGCTATCAAACCGGAGAAGCGATAATAGTACAGCATGAACAGGATTACCAGGCCCGTGCCTATCAGACCCGACCAAAATCCTTTTTGAATGGAATCCAGCCCCAGAGACGGCCCCACGGTCGCATTCCGGACAACATGGACCGGAGCCGGTAAGGCACCCGCCCGCAGGACAATGGCCAGGTCGGTGGCTTCATCCATGGAAAAAGATCCGGTAATCTGGGCCTTGCCCCCTGAAATCCGTTCTTGAATCACCGGTGCCGATTGAACGACTTGATCCAAAATAATAGCCAGCTGACGGTTGACATTATCCCGGGTGATCTGATCGAAGACCCGGCTGCCGTGGGCGTTGAGCTCGATGCTGACATAGGGCTCATTATAAGTTCCGCCGATTTGGACTATTGCTGTTTTAATGGCATCTCCGGTCATCAAGGTCTTGGAAAAAAGCAAGATTGGAATGCGGCTGGCCCGTCCGGTTTCCCGGTTGACCTCTTTCCGGAAGTATACTTCCCTTTCGGGCGGTATTTGATCCTTCAAGGCCTCGTTCAGTTCCGTATGATTGTAATCCCTTTTTAATTTACCGCTGTTGATAGCTTGTTCGATAAGGCCGGCAAGATCGATCTTCGTTTCACTGTCCACCAGTTTAAATTCCAATTGGGCGGTCCGGCCGATAAGATCCATGGCCCGCTGGGGATCCTTGACACCTGGCAATTGAACCACTATTTCATCTGAGCCCTGGCGGACGATGGTCGGTTCCGTTACCCCGAATTGATCAATCCGGTTTCGGATGATCTCCAGACTTTGTGACAGGGCATTTTCGGTTATCGACTTCATTTCTTTTTCTTTTAAAGCCAGTTGGACCTGAACCCCCTCCGGCCTGGGGGTTGATGAAACGACGATCAGGTTGGGAAATTCATCTTTAATCGTTTTCTGGACCTCGGATAAGTTATCAGCATTGGGCAAAAGAAAATTCAGCCGGTTATTTCCCGCGGCTTCTCCCCGGCTGGCCGGGATCTGTTTTTTCCTCAAACTCTCTCGTAAATCCTGTTGAGAAAGTTCCAGATAATTTTTAGTGGCTGTCTCCAGATCGACCTTGAGGATCAGGTGCATCCCACCCTGGAGATCCAATCCCAGCCTCAATCCCTCGCTGGGTAAAACACTGCTCCACCAGGAAGGCAGATCTTTAGTCAGGGAAGGAACGATAAAGAGAGCGGACAAGGCCACCAAAAGGCCGATCAAAGTAAACTTCCACCTAATCTTCTTAAGCATAATAAGTCCTTATGTAATCCGTTAGGAATATGGGTTTAGGATAAATAATCCGACTTTTAAAGCCTTTTTGTTTGTCATTATTTGAGTTAAAAGTCAAGCTTATAATTTATTAATCGGCTTCGCAAAAAGTCCATCTGACCCGCGCTACGCGGGATTGCACTGCACCCTGCCCCCCTTTTCAGCGGGCAGGCTTATTGCGGCGTACTTCGAGGTACGCCTCATTTCTCTTGGTTTGCGCGCTTAGTCCCGCCGATAGGCGGGAGAGCTTTTTCCTGTGCCGTCCGGTTAGATGACTTTTAGGGGTTCATTATTTTCGGATGAGGGTGAAAAGGCAAAGGAGCAATACCTGATTTCCAAGGCTTAGGACCTCCACGGTCCCTTCCTGGGTCTGGATCATTGGTTGGTTATGGAGAAAAAGGATTGGCTAATGGGGTCTTATGTTCCGCAATCCGAAATCGATAATCTAAAATCCCCCTAGTCTATCCCTGGCCATTTGATAGAGCTTGATATATTCCTTGGCTGAGGTCTCCCAGGAAAAATCCACGGTCATAGCATTTTTCATCAGTTGAACCCATCGGTCGTGATCCTGATAAACTTCCAGGGCCTCTTCCAGGGCCCACCACAAGGCCTCGGCCTGATAAAAATTGAATTTAAATCCAGTCCCTTTATTGGTTTTGGTATCAAAAGGAACAACGGTGTCATCCAGACCGCCTGTGGCCCGGACCACCGGGATGGACCCATACTTGAGACTGTAGATCTGATTCAAACCGCAGGGTTCGTATAGGGAGGGCATTAAGAACATATCACTCCCGGCCTCGATTTTATGGGCCAGGGCATTGTCAAAGGTCAATCGGACCCCCAGCCTTTTCGGATATTTTTCAGCTAATTCGGAAAACAGAAGATGATATTTTTCTTCTCCGGTACCCAGAACGACCAGGGAGACTTCCCGTTCCAAAAGCCGATCCATGATCCCGACCAGAAGATCAAAACCCTTTTGATCGGCCAGGCGGGATATGACGCCCAGAACCGGGTGGTTCAGGCGATCTTCCGGGAGATTATACTGGTTCAGGAGATCTTTCTTGCAAGCCCTTTTTCCGGAGAGGTCCTGCCGGCTATAATGGGCAGCGAGAAAGGAATCGGTTTCCGGGTTCCAGAGTTGGTAGTCCACCCCGTTGAGGATTCCGAACAGATCATTCTTTCGACATTTCAGGATCCCTTCCAGGCCATAGCCGTATTCGGTGGTTTGAATTTCCTGGCTGTACTTCCGGCTGACCGTATTGATGATCTGGCTGTAAACAATCCCGGCCTTTAAAAGATTGGCGCTGCCCCAGAATTCCAGTCCCTCGCATGAAAAACTTTCTTGGGGTAATCCAGCTAACTCCAATATCGATCGGGGAAAGGATCCCTGGTAGGCTATGTTATGGATGGTAAAAAGGGAGGCGGTTTCCCGATAGAAGGGATCGGTTTCCCGCCCGTAATGCAAACAAGCCGGGATCAATCCGGTCTGCCAGTCATGACAGTGGATGATGTCCGGCCGAAACTTCAAGGCCTGGGCCGTGTTCAATGTTCCTCTGGCTAAAAAAGAAAACCGGCTGTCATTGTCAAAGTAGTCGCCTTTGGCACTGCCATATAAATTACCCCGATCATAGAACTCATCCCTCTCGATGAAATAAACGGGAAGGCCTTCATCCAGTTCCCCCTCATAGATATCGGCGCTGATTTGCCGGTCCCCCAAAGGGACGGGTAAACCCTCCAATACTTTCTTAATAGGAAATTTCCCCTGCCGAACCGATTGATAAAGCGGCATCACCAGACGTACCTCGCAACCCAGGGCCTTCAAGGCCTTGGGCAGAGAGCCGGCCACATCGGCCAGACCGCCGGTCTTGGCAAAAGGAACCACTTCCGGCGAAACGAATAAGATTTTCAAAGGATCCATATCTTCCTCAAGTCTGCCGATATCTCCCCGCAAAAAACCTTCTTTCCTTGGAGGGATATTCGGGATGCGGGGTTAATATCAATTTTTTCAATAAATTTCTACCATATACCAATTAAAATGAAAACAGATTTTTTCTTTTAAACAAGGGTCCATTCGGCTCTTGCCTTTTGGAAATTGAAAAAAATATCTTTTCTGATGGAAAGAGTATAAGTTAATAAACCAAGAACAGGAGGAGGCCGCTCAGGCTATGAATATCGTGTCTCAAAAACAGCTCGACAGAAAATCAACCTGATTCACAAAAACTGACCTGAGTTATGATTAATGGATGGGAATAATTACGCAGCAAGGATTACTCAACCAGGAGGTATGAGCTATAATGAACAAAAAAATTTACATTGCCAATATATCCTTCCAAACCAGCGAACCGGAGATCAGAGCCCTTTTCTCCAAAGCGGGAGATGTCACCTCGGTCAAGATCGTCGGGGACAGACAGACCGGGCAACCAAAAGGTTTTGCCTTCGTCGAGATGTCCACTCAGTGGGAGGCCCGGAGGGCCATCTCCATGTTTAATCAAGCCGAATTCAAGGGAAATATTTTGTTGGTAAAAGAGGCCATAGTCAGGCGGGGCTTCAACGGAAGATAAGGAAACCCGATCTTTCCTGATCAGGATCAGCAGGAACAAATTACCAACGTATATTCCACCGGAGGAGAATTCTGCCCCTTGAAGTGTCACAGAAATGGATCCGCCTTATTCAGGATTGACATTCACTATGCTGGGTATTAATAATAATTTTTTATTAATGCCCTATTCAATTTAATCACGGACCGATACCCAGGCGTATTTTTTCCGAAACAAAATCAAAAAAAGAAAGAGGAGGATTGGAATGGCCGTAAATATTTTCACTTCACCCCGCGAGATCTATTATGGATCCGGGGCACTAAGTAGTGTGGGCAATGTGCGAGGGCAACGGGTCTTGGTGGTTACCGACAGCGGGGTGAAGGCCCAAGGCCTGCTTGACAAGCTGGAGGCGATCATTAAAGGCCGGGGCGCGGACTTGGCGGTATTTGATCAAGTGGAGCCGGACCCCTCCCGGGCATTGATTGGGAGAATCCTTGGCCAGGCCCAGGATTTTCAACCCGACCTTTTGATAGGTTTGGGCGGAGGATCGTCGATTGATGCCGGAAAGGCGGCCTGGGTCCTCTATGAAAATCCGGATTGGGCCCACCTTTCCGTGCCAGAGGTGTCGCAGAAGATGCCCCAATGTATCTTAAGACAAAAGGCCCGATACGTGGCTATCCCGACCACCAGTGGAACCGGCTCAGAGGTCACTAGAACTGCGGTAGTTACCGATTCAACCAAAGTCCCTCCTTTTAAGGGGGCCTGGACTGCCCCTCAATTGGTCCCGGATGTGGCCATCCTGGATCCGGAATTAACCGTTACCATGCCGCCTTCGGTTACCGCTAACAGCGGGTTTGACGCCCTGTGCCATGCCCTTGAATGCTATGTGTTGACCAATCCCTCCGATTTGGTGGATTCCCTGGCCCTCTGGTCAGCCCGGACCATCTGCGAATGTCTCCCGAAGGCCGTTTCGAATGGAAGGGACCTTCAAATCCGGGAACGTATGCACCTGGCAGCCTTGCAGGCCGGACAGGCCTTCACCAACGGGAGCCTGGGTCTGGTTCATATGCTGGCCCATATCCTGGGAGCGGAATACCATATTCCCCACGGCCGGGCCATTGCCTTTGTTATTTGCCCGGTCTTCGCCTATTTTTACAGCACCCGTCGGGAACGTCTGGTCGATTTGGCCAAGGCCCTGAGTCTTAGGGGTGCCGACGATGAAGCCATGGTTCAGGCCCTGCTTGATTTCTTGAATAAATTAAAACAGGAGGTCGGCATTCCCTTATCCATTAAAGATTCAGCACTTCCGGAAGACTTGTTTGTTTCCGGACTTAAGACCCAGATCGAAGGGTTTCAAGCCCGACTATCGGTCCTACCCCCTGTGATGCGTTCTATGCTGGGTGTTCCGGATTCAATGGAAGAGGTCCGGACTATTCTGGACCAGGCCTGGAAAGGAACAACGCCTGCCCTCAAGTAAAAGAAAGGAGGCATAACCATGTTTGTGAAAAACAGGATGACCACCGAGGTCATTACCCTAAGCCCCGACCAAACCCTGTTAAAGGCCATGAACATTATCCAACAAAAACGGATCCGTCATCTGCCTGTGGTCCAGGGGGGAAAAGTGGTGGGGATCGTCACTGAGCTCGATGTCCGCAGGGCCGGGGCTTCCGATTCCACATCTCTTTCGATCTTTGAACTGAATTATCTATTAGATCAAATCAAAGTATCCAGCTTTATGACCAAGAAGGTGATTACCGTTTCACCTGATGAACCGATCGAAACAGCAGCCAAGATAATCTACGATCATAAGATCGGCGCCCTGCCGGTTGTCGACCAAAACCAACTGGTGGGGCTAATCACCAGTTCTGATATCCTGGAAACCTTTATCGAGGTTTTGGGTATTAACAAACCCAGCGTCCGGGTCGAACTGGAACTGGAAAACCGGATCGGCGCTCTGGCGGATACGACCAAAATTTTAAAAGAACTGGGGCTCTATCTGGTCAGCCTGGTCACCTTGCCCGAAGAGGAAGGCCAAAAGACCCGGGGTATGGTTTTTCGTGTCAGCCGCACGGATGAAAATAAATTGAAGGACTTTCTCCGCACCGTCGGTCCGCCGATTATTTCAGTAAAATAATTCGACCACTTTGATAAAAGGATTCGCTTTAACGATTTCGTTCCCCAGGGCTATGCAATACTGGCCTTATCCCAAGAATGAACTTATGGGGGGTAATGATGTTAGAGACCAGCGTTGACCGATTGAAAGCCGATCAATTTGTCAGGAAGACCCACCGTCTTGAAAAAGAAATTGGCGACCTCAAAAAAACCCTGCAGGCTCTCCGTCGAAAAAACGAACACTTGACGGCCCTCCATGAAACCTCTCTCGGACTGATCGATCGCCTGGATAAAGAAGAATTATTAGAGGTGATCCTGAATCGGGCGGCCAAACTGAGCGGAACGGAGAATGGATATATCTATTTGCTCGAATCCGGGGATTCGGAGATGCAAATGCGCGTCGGGATGGGTTTTTTCAAGGGTCAACTGGGACGGTGTGTGAAATTAGGGGAAGGCGTAGGGGGTAAGGTTTGGCAGACGAGGCAGCCCATACACGTTGATGATTACCGCTACTGGAAAGATCGGATCGATGATAAAGCCCTGGATGACCTCCGCTCCGTAGTGGGAATTCCGTTAAAAGACAGAAAACGGTTTCATGGGGTTATCGGTCTGGCCAGTGTCGATCCCGCCAAGAAATTCCAGAATGAAGATATCTCTTTTTTAGGCCTGTTCGCCGAATTGGCATTAGTGGCCCTGGATAAGGCCCGATTATATGCGGCGGTCCGCAAGGAGCTGGCTGAAAAAAAACTGACCGAAGATACACTGCGCGGGAGTGAAGAGAGGTATCGTTTATTGTTGAAATCCTCTCCTGATCCTATTGTGGTCTATACCATGAAGGGCCAGGCGGTTTATGTGAATCCTGCTTTTGAACAGACTTTTGGCTTCTCCGGGGAGGAAGTATCAGGCAAACAGATCGATTTTGTGCCAGAGGAAAGCTGGCCCGGAACCAAAAAAGCCATTGAACACATGCTGCGGGGGGAAAAAATAGAACTTTTTGAGACCAAGCGTCTGACTAAAGAAGGCCGGGTGCTTGATGTTCAAATCAGTTCCACGATCTATAAAAACAACGATGGGCAGCCGGCCGGAAACATTGTCATTCTAAGGGATATCAGCGCCCGTAAGCGGGCCGAGATAGAATTAAAAAAATACCGGAATCATCTGGAGGATAGGGTTGAAGAACGGACGGCCGAGCTGGCTAAAACCAATACCCAGCTCAAACAGGAAGTGGAAGAACGCAAAAGGGCCGAAAAAACCTTAAGAAAAAGGGAAGTGGAATTGAAGGCCCAATCCCATCATCTGGAAGAAGTCAATACCGCCTTAAAGGTGCTTTTAAAGCAGAGGGAAGAAGACAAAAAGGAAACCGGCGAAAACGTGTTGTCCAACGTCAGGGCGTTTATCTCCCCTTATGTGGAACAATTGAAAAAAAGCCGGTTGAATACTAACCAACAGACCCTGGTCGATATACTGGAATCCAATCTGAACAACATCATCTCTCCTTTCATTAGTAAACTTTCTTCCAAATATTTCAACTTTACCTCGATGGAAATCAAAGTGGCCAATCTGGTTAAGGGCGGGAAAACAAATAAGGAAATTGCCGACCTGCTGTACCTTTCCAAGAATACTATTATGTTTCACAAACAAAACATTCGATCCAAACTACAGATAAAAAATAAAAAAATCAATTTGAGGTCTCATCTTTTATCGTATGATGAATAGTTGTTTTTACCCCCTATTTACCAACTATTTTATAAACTTGACAGTTAGATAAAAGTTCGATAGGAATAATAAAAAAAATTTCCAAATAAAACTCCAATGGCTAAAATATGGATCTGGTTTTTAAAAAATGCCGGTAGCCTCAAAACGATTCCAACAACCCTCCTCCGAATCAAACAAAAAATATTTTGATTTTATCTTTTTGATATTTTATTATTTAATGAGCCTCTTACCAAAATCCACAAGCCTGTCGCCATCGCCAAGGCGGGGGTCAAGAAGGCTTTCAAATACCAGGATCCCAATTCCCCCCTTCAGTTCGAGGACAAACATCGCCGGGATAAGGGAAACAAACTATTGCGAGAAGCTCTAATAATAATGAAGTATTTTCATAGCCTTTTCTCTTCATGAAGCTCTAATAGACTTTTAATTCCTTATTTTTCAGGAAGGAGAACGGCCGGATGTCATCCCGTAATCTTGGGCCCCTACTGCTTAAAGTCACTGATATAAATATGTTTTTTGGAAAAGTGGCCGCCCTTTCCGGAGTCGGTTTTGACGTCCGGGAAGGGGAGATCCATTCCATTATCGGGCCCAACGGGGCCGGCAAAACCGTTCTGCTGAATTGCATCAACGGATTATACCATCCTCAAGAAGGAGAAATTTCCTATAAAGAGCAGGATATCACCCGGCTTAGACCGCATAACCGGGCCAAACTCGGTATTTCGCGAACCTTTCAGAAGATCGAATTATTTCGGGGGATGACGGTGCTCGATAACATCCGTTTGGGCCGTCATATCCATTTGAAATCCGGCATTCTCAGCGGATCCGTTTATTTTGGGAAAACAGCCCGTGAAGAAATAAAGACCCGGGAGTTTATCGAAGAGGAAATCATCGATCTGCTCGAAATTGAATCCATCCGCAATAAAACGGTCGGCATGTTGCCTTACGGCCTGCAAAAAAGGGTCGAGTTGGGCCGGGCCCTGGCCTTGAATCCCAAACTTTTGCTTTTGGATGAACCCCTGGCCGGATTGAATCTGGAAGAAGTGGAAGACATGGCCCGTTTTATCCTGGATATCAATCTGGAAAAACGCTGGAACGTGACTTGTATCCTGGTGGAACACGACATGGGGGTGGTTATGGACATCTCGGATCGAATCTCGGTACTCAGCTTCGGCAATAAAATTACCACCGGCACCCCCAGTGAAGTTCAGAACCATCCTCAGGTGATTGATGCCTATCTGGGCGAGGAGGACTTATATGCCACCAGGAGATAATGCCTATACCATTCCTTTCCAGATTAATGAAGACTTGACCTTGCCCAAGGTCCTGATTGAGACGGCCAAAAGGTATGGGGATTCCAAGGCGGCCATGCGTGAAAAGGAATTCGGGATCTGGCGCCCGATCACCTGGAAAAAATATCTGGACAATGTCAAAACCATCGCCCTGGGTCTGGTCAGCCTGGGTTTAAAGCGGGGGGACAAGGTGGCTATGATCGGGGACAACCGTCCCGAAGGGTTATGGATGGAAATGGCCACCCTTTCCGTAGGCGGGATCGCCGTCTGGCTTTTTCAAGACTCTCTCATGGATGAAGTGGCCCATATCATTAACCATTCCGATGCCACTTTCCTGGTGGGAGAGGGTCAGGAGGAGGTGGACAAGGCTCTATCCATCCAGGCCAAATGCCCCTTTCTGAAAAAAATCATTTGGGATGATCCCAAAGGGATGAGGGATTATAATGACCCCCTTTTGATCAGTCTCAGAGAGTTGATGGAAAAGGGAAAAGAATTGGATCAGAAAGACCCCGGACTTTTTGAAAAAATAATTTCCCAGGGAAAGGCCGGGGATGTGGCCCTGCTGTTTTACACCTCCGGGACCACGGCCTTGCCCAAAGGGGCACTCCTCTCCCATTATAATTTGCTGACCATGGGTCAAAATATGATGCAGGTCGACCCTTGCACTCCCGAAGATGATTTTGTCTCTTTTTTACCTTTTGCCTGGATCGGGGAACAGATGATGTCCATCTCTTGCGGACTGCAGGTGGGTTTCACCATTAATTTTCCCGAAGAGCCGGAAACCGCCCAGGAAAATATCCGTGAGATCGGGCCGCATGTCATGTTCGCCCCGCCCCGAATGTACGAACAAATGACCCGTACCGTTCAGGTCAAGCATCTGGATTCAACCTGGATCAAAAGATCTCTTTTCGATGTGGCCATAAAAATCGGCTACCGGGTAGCGGATCTGAAGTTTAATAAAAAATCGATTCCTTTATTCTGGAAGATTATTGGACTGGATGGCCCATGCCCTGGTCTTTAAAAAACTCCGGGATCATCTGGGGCTCTCCCGGATCAGGAACGCCTACACCGGCGGAGCGGCCATGGGACCGGACCACTTTCGATTTTTCCATGCCCTGGGAGTGAATCTCAAACAGATTTATGGACAGACCGAGATCGCCGGGATCTCGGTGCTGCACCGCAGCGGGGATATCAAATTCGATACCGTAGGCACCCCGATCATCAATACCGAGGTCCGGATTACCGAAGAAGGTGAGATTATTTCCAAGAGCCCTTCGGTCTTTCTCGGGTACTATAAGAATCCCGAAGCCACGGCCAAAACCCTCCAGGATGGATGGCTCTATTCCGGAGATAAAGGGTTCATTGATGAAGACGGACATCTGGTGGTTTTCGACCGGACCAAAGATGTGATGGTCTTGAGAGACAAGTCGATTTTTTCACCTCAGTATCTCGAAACCCGGCTGAAATTTTCTCCTTTTCTGAAAGATGCCTGGATTATCGGTCATGAAAAACAGTACATCACCGCCGTGGTTTGTATCGATTATGCCGTGGTCGGCAAATGGGCCGACGAAAAAAAACTGAATTACACCAGTTACCATGAACTGTCTCAGAAACCGGAAGTCTATGATCTGGTGGAAAAACAGATTCGGGAAGCCAATAAAAGCCTAAAACCGGCGGCCAAGATCCATAAGTTTGTCAATCTCTATAAGGAATTCGATGCCGATGACGAAGAATTGACCCGGACCCGGAAATTGCGACGGTCCTTTGTGGAAAATCGCTATCGGGATATTGTGCAGAGCTTGTATGAAGACCAGGACAATGTCCATATGGATACCACCATTACTTATGAAGATGGGCGGGTGGTACGCATCAAGACCGATCTCCATATCCGAAAACTTCCTGATTAAGGAGGAATTTAATGAAGCTGTTTATTCAGGTCATTATTACCGGCATCCTGATGGGCGGTATCTATGCCCTGGTGGCCCTGGGCTGGACCGTGATCTATAAATGCTCGGGCGTGTTGAACCTGGCCATGGGTGAACTTACCTTGATCGGGGCTTATGTCTGCCTGACCTTTTATTTATGGGGTTTTCCCTTCATCCTGGCCCTCCTTTGCACGGTCATTATCGGTTTTATCCTGGGACTCATTACCGAACGGATATTCCTGGACAAGCTGATCGGAGAGCCGGTGCTGACAGTTATCATGGTCACCGTCGGTCTGTCCTTTTTCTTCCGGGGAATCATCGAGTTATTTTTCGATATCAACACGGTCATCTTCGATCCCCCGGTTTTCCCTATGAAGCCCATTGACATCGGGGGCATCATCATCGGCCAGGTTTATCTGTGGAGTTTTGTGGCCGCCATTGCCCTGTTGCTCATCTTTGTGGCCTTCTTTCAGTTTACCCGCTGGGGCCTGGCCATGCAGGCCACGGCCGATGATGAAATGGCCGCCCTTTCCCTGGGGGTCAGCGCCCGCTTCGTTTATGCCACGGCCTGGGGGATCGCCTTTATTGCCGCCGGGGTAGGAGGCGCCTTATTGGGTAATATCAACGGCCTGAATATCTCGGTCGGTTACCTGGGCCTCTTGGTCTTACCGGCCGTCGTCTTGGGCGGATTGAATTCCGTACCGGGGGCCATCGTCGGCGGGATCATCATCGGGATCCTGCAAAATCTGAGCGGGGCTTATCTGGACCGCTTTACCCCCGGAGGGGTAAAAGAAATTGCCCCTTTTATCTTTATGGTCATTTTTTTGTTATATAAACCTTATGGTCTTTGGGGTTGGGAAAGGATAGAGAGGGTCTAACCATGCAATTTCTACCTTGCGGTGTTTATCACGAATATTATCGTCAGGACCATGCCTGGTGGCAGACACGGTTCGTCATTGGAAAGATGATCCTTCTGGGCCTTTTTATCTTTTACATCCTTCCCTATTGGGGGGGTCCCTATTGGGTCGGGGTGGCCAACTTAATCGCCTATACCATTATGGGGGCCCTGGGTGTCCAGCTTCTGATCGGCTTTTGCGGCCAGGTGACTCTCGGACACGCGGCCTTTATCGCCGTTGGGGCCTATACCGCCACCTTACTCACCCTGCAACTGAATCTCCCCTATTTATTGAGCATGTTTATCGGAGGCCTGATAGCCGGGCTCTGGGCCGTTCTATTCGGTTTGCCTTCGGCCAAGGTCAAAGGCTTTTATTTGATTATGACCTCCCTGGCGGCTCAGTTCGTCACCGTGGATTTTATTCTCACCCAGTACGTCAGCCAGATCGGCGGCCGGGGGCAGGCGTTTTCCCTGCCCCCCGGAACCATCACCATCGGCCCCCTGGTTTTGGACACTGATTTGAAAGTCTACTTTTTAGGCGCGGTTCTGACCATTCTCCTGACCATGGGTCTGGCCAATCTGCTTCGATCCAAAGTGGGGCGGGCCTGGATAGCCATCCGGGACAACGATATTGCCGCTGAAACCATGGGGATCAATATCATTACTTATAAGTTGATGGCCTTTTTTGTAGCCGGTTTTATCGGCGGAATTGCCGGGGGCTTTTGGGTCAGCACCCTTTCGGCCCTGAGTCCGGAACATTTTCAATGGTCCTGGTCCCTCTGGCTGGTGGGGGTGATCCTGATCGGGGGGGTGGGCAGTATCTATGGAACCATTTTTGGGTCCATGTTTATGGTCCTGATCATGGAAGGCTTAAAATTCGTCATCATTCCTCTGACTCCCATCTACCCCCAGTTCACCATGAGGTTTTTATTTCTCAAGGAAGCCGCCTTCGGACTGACCATTGTTTTGTTCTTGATTTACGAACCCAACGGCTTGGCCTATCGTTGGTGGCAGATCAAGAATTATTTTAATCTGTGGCCGTTTTCGTATTAAGAATAGAAGGGTTCAAACGCGTATTAATCGAGTTTCATTTTAGAGTTCGGAGTTCGGAGCAGTTAGTTTTAATGGACTTATAAAAAGTCTCCAAACCCTGAGTAACGTTATTCCGGCGAAAGCCGGAATCCAGTATTTTAAAACGCCTATTCTTATCCTGGACCCCGGCTTTTGCCGAGGTGACGACTTTTGCCGAACTTATTGGTTTTCGCTCTGAACTGAATTGCTCCGAACTAGAAATTGATTCTGTATTCCAAAGGAGGTGATGTATCTTCCGGGAACCACCGACTGTCGTCATATCCCATTTGATTTCCTAAAACTTTAAAAATGGAGGTTGCAATGATGAAAAAGAAATCACATTTATGGTTAGTTGCTTTTTTTATGGTCTTTTTAGGGGCTTCCGGTCTCGCCTGGGCTCAAGCAAAAGGAAAAGTTGAACCCGCCAAGGGAGAAATCAGGCTCGGGGCCCTCAATGACATGACCGGTGCCACATCAGACGTTGGCAAGGATTATGCCCTGGGCATTTCCGAGGCCATTGCCTATGTGAACGATAACGGCGGTATCAACGGGAAAAAGATCAAACTTTTTCAATATGATTATGGTTATCGGATCCCTGAAGCCGTGACCACCTATAAAAGATTCCGTGATTTTGACAAAGTGGTGGCGGTCCTGGGTTGGGGCACCGGAGATACCGAAGCCCTTTCCCCCACCATCACCAAGGACAAGATGCCTTATGTCTCGGCCTCCTATTCGGCCCATCTCACCGATCCGAAAAAAACCCCTTATAACTTATTTTTCTGCCCGGATTATTCCACCGGTGCCCGATCGGCGATTACCGCCTGGTATGACAATGTCTGGAAAAAAGATGCCAAATACAAAGCCCGGAGAGATAAAGGGGAAAAACCCCGTTTGGTCTGTTTTTATATGTCAGCTTCCCCCTATGCCAGCGCCCCCATTAAAGCCATCAAGGATCAGGCCGCCCTCCTGGGATTTGAAGTCGGCCCTGACCAGGATATCCCTTTAACGGCCCTGGACACCAAAAGCCAGATATTGGGGGCCAAACAATTTAAGCCCGATCTGGTCTGGCATGGCAATACGACCATGTCCGTGGCCACGGCCATGCGGGATGCTTATTCCCTGGGCCTGGGGGCCGATCATATCATCGACGTTTGGGGATTTGATGAAAACCTGCCCCGTTTGGCCGGACCGGCGGCTGAAGGGGCCATGGGGGTTGCCCTCTGCGCCTTTTTTGGAGGGAAAGCGCCGATGATGAATACGATTATGGCCTATGCCAAAAAAATCAACCCCGGCGTCCCGGCCAGCAAGAGATTGGTTCGGACTGTCCAGGCCTGGGGGGCGGTCCTCCTATTGACCGATGCCATGAAGGTTGCCGATAAACAAGGCAATTTAACCGGCGAAGGGATTGTAAGGGCCGTGGAAACCTTTAAGAACAAAGATTTTGGATTGGGTTCGCCACCGGCCAGCTTTTCAGCCACTGATCACCGCCCGACAACAGGGGCTCCGATATATAAAATTGAAAAAGGAAAATTTGTCCTGGTCGAGTCTGTTGATTTAAAAAAACGATGGCCCGAAAAATGGGAAAAGGAATGGCTGGGCTGGTAGAATAATAACCGTTCAGCGTTCAGCGTTCGGCGTTCAGCCAAAACACGGGTTTATGATTTTGACTGAAGGCTGGAGGCTGACCGCCGAATATTTCCAAGGAGGCAAGATCGTTGGCGAAAGAACCGATCCTGAAGATCAATAGTATAGAAGTCAAATACCATGAGGTTATTCTAGTCCTCAAGGGAGTCTCCATTGAAATCCCTCAAGGAGGGATTGTAGCCCTCCTGGGGGCAAACGGGGCCGGGAAAAGTACCACCCTTAAGGCCATCTCCGGTCTGTTGAAACATGAGGACGGCAAGGTAACGGACGGCAATATTGTTTTCATGGGAGAACGGATTGACAAAAAAAATGCCGAGGAGATCGCCAAGTCCGGGATCCTGCAGGTTATTGAAGGCCGCCGGGTCTTTGAACACCTGACGGTAGAGCAAAATCTCGTCGTCGGGGCTCACCTGCGGAAGGATCGGAGGGCGGTGAAAGACGGGTTGGAAATGGTCTACCATTATTTCCCTCGTCTGAAAGAAAAAAGAAGTGAAACGGCCGGGTTCATCAGCGGCGGGGAGCAACAGATGACCGTCGTCGGCCGGGCTTTGATGGCCAATCCCAAGCTGTTGCTTTTGGATGAGCCCTCGATGGGATTGGCCCCCATGCTGATCAAGGAGATCTTCAATATCATTACCCGGCTTCATGAGGAATCCAAGATCTCCATTCTCCTGGTGGAACAGAATGCCAAACTGGCCTTAAGCGTCGCCCCCTATGCCTTTGTTATGGAAAACGGACGTATCGTCATGGACGACACCGCTGCAAAGCTATCGGAAAATCCGGACATCAAAGACTTCTATCTCGGTCTCACCGATCTTGGAACCCGAAAAAGTTTCCGGGAGGTCAAACACTATAAACGCCGAAAACGTTGGTTAACCTAAAGGGAGGATTTTATGAAAAAATGTGTTGTTACTTTAGCTTTACTGATCGGAATCATTGTCCTGATCGCCTTACCCTGTCTGGCTGCGGAAGGGAAAGCGGGTGCTGCGGATAAACCGGCCATGGAGAAGAAGATGGCCCATAAAATAATGGCGGCCAAAGCCCCGGTGGTAAAATTGGACCGGGTTGAGATCGCCAGCTATTGGGGCTACTATTTAGATGGTATTTTGGATAAGGAGGGAAAGTTAACAGCCGGGAGAAGAGGGGCGCCTCTGATTTTATCTTTTATCTATACTGTCCAAAACCCCAATAACTTTAAAATCATGCTGGATGATTTTCAGTTTACGGTCGCTTTCGAAGGATTTGAACTGAATACCTTGACCTTCTTCGACGACAACTATATTCCGGGAAAGACGACGGATCACTTCAGATTCAACGGCACCTTTGATTATAATGTTGCTCAAGGGTCTTTGATGGTTGCCAATGGCACCAGATTATTGGAAATGAAAGTCACGGCCGCTGATCTGCTGAAGAAATGGTGGGAAGGTATTTCAGATTTCAATTTTCCCATAACGGTCAACGGCACCGGAACCTTTGTCGGTCCCGACGGGAAAAACATCATTGTTCCATTTGAAGGTACCTTTCCGACTAAATAACAACCGACTATCAGTTCGGAGTTCGGAGATTTGAGTTCGGAGTAAATACCAACCGCTCCGTATTCCGAACTCCGAACTTTTTTTTAATTAGTTTCCATCCGGAAACCCTGGGTTTCTGGATTAGCCGATAGCGGTCAGCTTTAAGCAAAAGCCATTTCCCCGGAGGTTTTTTTAAAAGCTGATCGCTAATAGCTGACAGTACTCATCCGAAAGCGTCATTTTCGGATGAGTACTGACTAACCCTTAGGGGGATTCAATGGTAACTAAGAAAGACCGCTTCTCAGGATTTTTTTCCGAATTGGAAACCATGACCGTCGGTGAAAGACGCCGGTTTCAAAACAGGAAATTAAAGCAGATCATGGCCTACGCTTATGAAAAGTCCCCGGCGGTCAAAAAGAAATTAGACCGGGCTAAAGTCAAACCCGGGGATATTACGACTGCCAAGGATCTGGATAAACTACCCATTACCCAGAAGGCTGATTTGATCGGGCTTCAGAAAAAGAATCCTCCTTTCGGCGGCCTTAATGGGGTGCCTCCGGAAGAACTTAGCCGTATTTTTGTTTCCCCGGGGCCGATCTATGAACCGGGGGAAATAACCTATGAAGACAGCCGCTGGGCCCAAGGACTATACGCCGGCGGATTCAGGGCCGGCGATCTGTGTCAAATCACCTTTAGTTTTCATCTGGTCCCTTTTGGCTTTATGCTGGATTCTTCGTTAAAACTTCTGGGCTGCCGTACCATCCCCGCCGGCGTCGGAAACACCGAGATCCAAGTCCAGATAATGAAAGACTTAAAAGTGACCGGATTTTTAGGAACCCCCAGCTTCCTCTTTTCCGCCTTGCAGAAAGCCAAGGAAATGGGCTTCAACCCCAAAAAAGACCTGGCCTTAGAAACGGCTTTTGTAGCCGCCGAGATGCTGCCCGAATCCCTCCGGGACAGCCTGGAATCCGAATTAGGGCTGATGGTCCGCCAGAGCTATGGAACAGCCGATATCGGCTGTCTGGGTTTTGAGTGTATCGAAAAAAACGGGATGCACTTCCCGGATGACTGTATCGTCGAGATCGTCGATCCCCGGACCGGCAAACAAGGCGGCCCCGGAGAAATCGGAGAAGTGGTGGGTACCTGTTTTAACAAGGTCTACCCTTTGATCCGTTTCGGCAGCGGAGATCTGTCCTACTTCAGCGACGAGCCCTGCCCTTGCGGCCGGACCTCACCTCGACTGATGAAGATCGTCGGCCGGGTGGATCAAATGACCAAGGTCAAAGGCATGTTCATCCATCCCGGATTGGTGGATATAGTGGCCGCCAAATTTTCTGAAATCTGCGCCTGTCAGGTCGTCGTGACCCGAGAAGGACATCAGGACAAGATGACCTTTCGAGCTGAATTGACCCAACCCTGCCCTGACCCGAAGAAATTGACTGAGTCCCTAAAAAAAATGATCCAGGAAATCCTGCGGATCCGGGGTGAGGTTCAATTCCTTCCCAAAGGTTCATTGCCCAAGGAAGCCAAGAAGATCGAAGATAAGAGGGTTTGGGAATAGATCTCGCCACTTCAGACTTATGAAAAAGAAATGAGCGGACAGGATTAACAGGATTTACATATACCTTGCTCAGACTCCGGAGGACCCTGAGCAACCTCGATCCGCTTCCAGCGGAAATTAAGGCTTCCTTCGCAGAACGATTCGGAAATAGGGGTTCCCCGGTTCGGGGTTGGTGAAAGAAAGCCCTTTCCTGCCAGAAAGGGCTTTTTTTTATTCCTTGACAACAGCCGGAACGAACAGTAAATTAATGGATAACGTTTATGCATTCAAGGGAAAAACCGCCCCAAGAACCCAAGGGCTCAAAGAAAACCCTCCGCGGAAAAATTCCTTTGACCTCAAAAAATTCGACCGCAAAAACCAGGAGGACCGACATTGTCTCTTTCCACTCTTCGAGAAATCATCCAATTTGCTATCGATAAAGAAAAAGACGCCCAAACCTTTTATCGTTCCGCTGCTACGCTTTCTCAATATCCGGGAATAGCACCCTTCTTTTCAGAATTGGCGGCCGAGGAGGAAAAGCACCAAAAATTATTGGAAGAATTGCCCGATCCCATGACTCTTCCGGAGAATTCCAAAACCATTCCCGATCTGAAAATCAGCGATTACCTGGTAGATCAGAAATTTCACAAGGACATGAGATATCAAGAGGTGATGATCCTGGCCATGAAAAACGAGGAGAAATCTCTGAAGTTCTACCAGGCCTGGCAGGCCAAAGCTCAGGATCCGGCCCAGAAAAAACTATTTACCTATTTAGCCGACCAGGAGGCCGGGCATAAATATCGCCTGGAATCAATTTACGACGAAAAAATATTGGATTGATATGAGGAGATGAACCCCTCCCTGCCTGAAGATCCAGCGAATACTCTCATTGAGGAGATAGAAACGGAGACCGAGCCCCTTTCAAAAGGCCCGGTAGTCCCCTATGACCCTCTCCAGCGCTATTTGTATGAGATCAATCGCTATCCTCTTCTGACTCCGGAAGAAGAGAAGACTCTTCTTACACGCTATCAGCAAGCCCCGGACTCCGATTTGGCCTATAAGTTGATTACCTCCAATCTGCGGCTGGTGGTCAAGATCGCTATGGAATTTCAACGCTACTGGATGCAGAATTTGCTGGACCTGATCCAGGAGGGGAATATCGGGCTGATGCAGGCCATTAAAAAATTCGACCCCTTTCGAGGCATTAAGTTTTCTTATTATGCCTCTTTCTGGATCAAGGCCTACATACTCAAATTCATTATGGACAACTGGAAGCTGGTTAAAATCGGAACCACCCAGGCCCAGCGCAAACTTTTCTATAACCTAAAAAAGGAAAAAGGCCGCCTGCTGGCCTTGGGAATCGATCCGGTTCCCAAACTCCTTTCGGAAAGATTTGCCGTCAGCGAAAAAGAAATCATTGAAATGGATCAAAGGTTGGGAGAATGGGAACTCTCTCTGGATGCCCCGGTGGCCGAGGATTCATCCGTGGATCACAAGTCCATCTTGCCCGATAAAGAAGCCTCTCCGGAAAGGGCCTTGAGCGAACTGGAATTAAAGAATATTTTCAAAACCAAACTCCAAAATTTTCAAAAAGGGCTGAGTCCCCGGGAAAATATTATTTTTGAAAAACGGATCCTGGCCGACGAACCCCTTACCTTGCAGGAGTTGGGGGATCAATTCCAGGTTTCCCGCGAAAGGATCCGGCAGTTGGAGGAAAAACTCTTAAAAAAAGTCAAGGCCTATCTGGAAAAAGAACTCCCGGATTTAAAACCCGACTATTTATCTGAAGCCCCTTAATAGCTGATAGCAAATAGTTTATAGCTTACAGCTTATAAAAATGGGCCTTTGCTATAAGCTATGAGCCTTGAGCTATAAGCGAATTCGTGAGCTATCAGCTAACTTATTTATTTGGACCAATTTCAGTAATGAAAAAAAAATCTCCTGTCACTTCCCTTCTTTTCCTGACCGTGGTTATCCTTTTTCTCTTCGGGGGTTCCGGGTGTCAGGGCCGATTGCCTATTTTAAGTCCCCAACAACCCACACCGGCGCCCCCCCCGGGAAAACCCCTGTTAAAAACTCCGGACAAGGAATCCGAAGCCTATTATCGTTTTTTACTTGGCAGTCTCTATGCCGAGGAAGAGGATAATTCCCAGGCCATAGAAGAAATCAAGAAGACCTTGGTCTTGGTGCCCGATTCCCCGTTTTTAGAATTTTCCCTGGGTCGTCTTTATCTCAAGACTTCCAAGCCCACCGAGGCCATACAACACACCCAAAAGGCTATTACCCTGGATCCGAAATTTCAGGAGGCCTATTCCCTTTTAGCGGAGATTTATATCTCCCTGCAGAAATGGGAAGAGGCTATTAAGACCTATCAGACCCTTTATGTTTTGAATCCCCAGGATGAAGAGGCCCTCTTTAATTTGGGAATCTTGTTCCTGCAGGTTCAAAAAGTCCCTCAGGCCGTGGAATCCTTTCAAAAATTGGTAAAAATAAATCCGCAATCCGAGAAAGGGCATTTCTTCCTGGCCAAGATCTATATGGAGATGAAACAGTACGATCGAGCCAAAACGTATTTCCAGGAAACCATCAGGATCAACCCGAATCATCTCAATGCCTATATGGGTCTCGGCCAGGTTTATGAATTGACCGATCAACCCAAAAAAGCCCTGGCCGAGTACCAGACCGTCCTCCAAAAGTCCCCGAAAAATTTAGAGGCCCTGGAACGGGCTGGAAATCAATGGTTAAAATTGGGAGACTGGGACCAGGGTCATACCCTTTTGGAGTCCTTAAAAATATACTCCAATCAAGATTTTGAACGACGATTCCGAATCGGGATCATCTACCTGGAAAACAAGTACCTCAACCAATCCTTTGAAGAACTCAGCCTTCTGTTGAAAGAAAAATCCGAGGACCAGAAGATTAAATATTTCCTGGCCATAGTCTTGGTGGAACAACAAAATTATAAGAAGGCCCTTGAATTTCTGACCTCCATTTCCACCCAATCGGAATATTATCCCCAGGCCCTGATCCTGCATTCTTTTATCCTGGAAAAAGAAAAAAAGTTTGAGGAGGCCATACGGCTTTTGCAGAAGGCCTTGATTATTGTCCCCAAAAAGGTAGAGATTTATCTGACCCTGGCTGCCCTTTATGAGCGGACGAACAATCTGGCGGAGGCAAAAAAAGTACTCCAGGAAGGGATTGAAATAGATCCTGATCAAGCCGAGCTCTTTTTCCGTCTTGGGGTCATTTTGGACAAAACGGGGCATAAAAGGGAAAGCATCCAGCAATTGAAATTGGCCATAAAAAAAGATCCTTTTCACGCCAACGCCTTGAATTACTTGGGTTATACCTATGCCGAGCGAGGAACTAATCTGGATGAAGCGGAAGATTTGATTAAACGGGCGCTGAAGTTTCGTCCCAACGACGGCTACATTCTGGACAGCCTGGGGTGGGTCTATTTTAAAAAGAAAAAATTTGATGAGGCTCTCATCGAACTGGAGAAGTCCTGGAAGCTGGCCCCCAATGACCCGGTCATAGGAGAACATCTGGGAGATGTCTACGCTAAAAAGGGCCTGTGGGAAAAGGCCTTGAAGGCTTATCGCCGGATATTGGAGATCAACCCGGCGGTCAAAGAGAAAGAGACCATCCTGAAAAAAATCAAAGAGGCCCAGCAAAAACTGGAGGACGAAAAAGGGGGGGTAGAAAATTCGAATTTATAAGCTTCTTTTTTCCTCATTTATGCTGACATTTTTCCTGCCGATAGCTGCCCTGGCGTCTGCTCCAAGTCTGCCACTTCCTCTCAATGCCGACACTATCAAAAAAAATGATTCCGCTCTTGAGACGCTGATCGACCGTTTGGGCGTGCTCGATGACCCTGTTTCCCGGGAGGGGGCGGGTACTATCGTCGTCCAGTCCCCGGGAGAAAGATACCGGTTTCAATTTCGTCTGATCGCCCGCGGACCCGAGGCCTTACGCATGGAAATATTCGATCCTTTCGGACGGTCCATGCTCTATCTCATTTCTTATCAAGGGGAAGTCCGTTTGTTTTCCATTCCCCAAAAAAAAGAAATCCCTTTCAACCTGCCCGCCTTAGGCCCGTGGTCCGCTTTCCCGCAAATACCCTTCGTAGAAATGTTAAAAATATTTTGGGGACGTGTCCCCCTTTTCCCTTATCAGACGAACCAAACCGTTATAGACCTGGAAAAGAAAAATAGATCGATAAAGCTCTCGCTTCTTGGATCTGTTCAACAAGAGTTATGGATGACCCCCAATCCTTTTACATTGACTCAATCGCGCATAACCAATCCTTCCAATAAAGAGCAAGTTGAGATAGTCTTTTCTAATTTTTCCGAAGCAACCGGGAACCATACCCCGATGCGTTGTGAAATCAAGGATGAAACCGGGGAACATGTGCTAACCATCCGTTATGAAACCCTGGTCCCCCGACCGGACATTACTGATGAAATTTTCAAATTACCTGAATTCTCCGATTCCCAACCCTCCGCTAGATAAAACCGACCAAGGATGAAACACTCAACGATTGCCGGGTTACCAGCAAGCTCATAAACCCTGCGAAACAGGCAAAAACCGGCGCCGCCATGGTAATCATGACATTTCGTACTGATCGGTACAACAAAAACAATACGGTCAGGATCAGGAACAAGGAAATGGGGATGGAGACCATGAACCGGCCGAAGGATTCCTGCATCTCATTAAACATACCACTCCACACCATAAAATATCCCTCGGGCAATTTGATTTTCGAAATCTCCTTTTGAGCCCGTTTGACGGCCCCTCCCAGGTCTTTGGAGGGTACGGAGAACTTGATGGGGATGAACCTTCTGAAATCTTCACGGTAGATAAAAGAAGCCCCGGTATCGAAATGGATATTGGCCAGACGGGAAAGGGGCACCAGTCCGCCGCCGGGAAGGGCGATTGGGATCTCTTAGAGAAAGTTTGAAGGATGCCAGCCTTCAGAAGATTTAGAGAAAATATTTTTAAGGTATTTTTTGATGGCAGTCACGGAGCGATAATTTCTCATATTCAGGTTCCAACCCTCATCTTTGATAGAATGAAGTCACCCGATTTGTTTTTTTCTCTCATCTTCAATAGTTACCAATTCTTAATCCCGAAAAAGTCAAACCTTGAAGTCCCTTGGCAAGACCGGGAATCTACCTAAATGAAATTATGGAGTTAGGAAGAGGGATATTTAGATGGAAATTCCGGATTGGGGCGGTCCTCGGTAAGAGAGGTTGGGATAAAAGGCTGACCCTTCAAAATAAAATTTCTTCTCGATCCAAAATGTATAAATTTTATTGAGATCGACTTCGGTAATAGCCGAGAACTGGCTGATGGCCGAGGATAATGATTTCTTTAATGAACAGAGGGGACAGGTATTGCTGGAGGCAATTTGATGCGGATCAAAGGCAACGTAAACCACGGAAAATAAAAGATACACAGTGAAAAACAGCAAAAATATTTTAGGCAGGTATTTTCTCGGAAACATGACCTCGACTCTATCGGTATTCGCAGATGCTATTTTCCCGTATCTTCAATGGGACATCAGATGGTTGGACGATTTTTTTACGATCATGCCTGGTTTTATGATTGTGTTTGATTCAAAAAATTCTTTTAAAAAATAACCCTCCTAACTTACTATTATTGATAAGGATTATAATTCAAGGAAACTTTTTTGTCAAGAAAATATCATAATAAATTTAGGTGAGAACGGGCCTCACGATTCCTTATGATAAATTGACCTGCCTTGGAAGTTGCTTCGGAAAGGTGAATTAATAAAAGGTAGACAGGCCCATAAACTTGGATTAGATTTCAGAATATTGCTTTGAGAACCTTTGAGGCATAATCTGAAAAATGAGCCACAGCGGTCCTGGACCGTTGGTGGATAAAATAACTTTTTAACTCCATGAAACCCTGGCAGCAAAATCTTTACAGCCTCTGGCTGGCCCAATTGATTGCGGCGCTCGGCTTGAGCATGATCATCCCCTTTCTCCCCTTTTACCTGCGCGACCTCGGCGTTTCGGGAAAACAGGCCGTCAAAATCTGGAGCGGGTTTATCTATTCGGCCCCTTTCATGATCTCCGCCTTCATGCAGCCGGTCTGGGGGTTGTTGGGGGACCGGAAAGGCCGAAAACCTATGGTGGTCAGGGCCATGGTCGCTTTGTCCCTGGCCAATTTCCTGATGGGCTTTGCCAGGAGCGCTCCACAGCTTTTAATTCTCCGATTTTTACAGGGAAGTCTTTCCGGTTTCGTTGCCCCGTCTCTGGCCCTGATGGCCTCTTGCGCGCCGGAAGAAAAGACCGGCCACGCCTTGGGCACCCTGCAATCCTCCCTGGTGACCGGTATGATTGCCGGACCTCTCTTGGGCGGAGTGTTGGCCCATTTTGTGGGCTACCGGCCTCTCTTTTTCGGAACGGCCTTTTTCTGTCTTACCGGCGCAATCATTGTCATCTACTTTGTGAAGGAAGATTTCGTGCGTCAAGAGAAAAAAGACCGATCCAGTATAAGCCAGAATGTTGGCTTTGTCCTTCATTCTCCGGAACTGCGAGGATTGCTGTTTCTGTTGATCCTGGTTCAGTTGTCGACGGTGATTGTCGCTCCCTTCCTAAGTCTTTACGTGGAATACTTAAAAGTCCTTCCAACACAAGTCGGTCTGATGACCGGGGTCGTTTTCGGTATTACCGGGATAACCAATGCCATCTTTGCCCCCATTTGGGGTAAAAGATCGGATCGGATCGGTTCCGGTAAAATTCTCCGCCGTTCGCTGCTGGGGATAACCCTGTTCTCCTTTCCCCAGGCTTTTGCCACCAACATCTATCAGTTATTGATCCTCCGCGGCGGATTAGGTGTCTTTTTTTCCGGGGTGATCCCGACCATCAATACCATTGTCCGGCGTTCGACCCCTCAAAATAATCAAGGAGGAATTTTTGGAATCTTTCAAAGCGGCCTTCTGCTTGGAAATATGATCGGTCCTTTGATCGGGGGGGTCTTGTCCGCTTCACTGGGGTTACGATCGATATTCTTGATTAGTACCGGGATTTTTTGCCTGGCTTTACTTTGGGAAAGAATTTTAGGGAGAAAGACCCCTGATCAATTCTAGCAGCCGATAGGTTTTCCCTAAACTATTTTGGTATAATATTGCTCATCGGCGATTGATGCAAAAAAGGAGGCTTCAAATCTTTACTGATGCGTTTCTGGATTGCCCCTCATCTGGCCTTTTTGGTCCAATGGCTTCGGGTCCTGGGAGTGGATGTCCGACTCTGGGACAAGGGAGTGATTCTTGATCCGGAAGAAGAAACGATCACTCAATGGGATCGTTATCCCCTGCCCCTGGAAGGGACCCCGATCAAGAAAATCACCCTCTCTTCATCGACCAGGGATACCCTTTTAAAAGAATTTTTTGAGGTCACCGGCATCCAACCCAGCTTGTCTCAAATGTTCAAACGCTGCCTCCGCTGCAACAGCCTATTGATTGCCTTAAGTCCTGAAGAGGCCAAAAACAAATGGCCCGACTTACCTCCCTACGTGTTCCAAACCCAGAAACAGTTCAACTGGTGTGATCATTGCCAACAACTCTTCTGGGCCGGAACCCACGTCCGGAACATGATCCGGACCCTGGAAGACTGGAAGGTCATCTCTTATCCGAGCCGGAAGGAAAATAGTATTTGACAGGATTGACCGAGCGAACAAAATCAATTTCGCATTTTCAGATTTTTTTTTTGACGAATAGAACGGGAAAGGGTAATATACGCCAACTCAATCAAATAAGGAGGTTGACCATGAGCTATGAATTGATCAAGGTAGAAAAGAAGGATCATGTGACCATCGTAACGATTAATCGTCCGGAAGTAATGAATTCCATCAGCCCCCCGACCAGTGCGGAAATGGATAAGGCCTTTAATGAATTCGACCAGGACCCCGAGGCCTGGATCTGCATCATCACCGGAGCGGGAGAAAAGGCTTTTTCAGCCGGTAACGACCTGAAGTATCAAGCCACACATGGGTCGGAGAAGATGCGTGAGATCATGAAAGGGGTTAAAGGCGGTTTCGCCGGGATTACCCGGAGAATGGATTGTTTTAAACCTTTTATAGCCGCCGTAAATGGATTGGCCCTGGGTGGTGGGTTCGAGATCGCCCTGGCCTGCGATATCATCATCGCCTCGGAAAATGCTTTTTTTGGTCTGCCGGAACCCCGCGTCGGATTGATACCCGGTGCCGGCGGAGTGCATCGTCTTCCAAGGCAGATCCCCTATCA
Organism: uncultured delta proteobacterium; assembly: GCA_963790475.1. Classification (GTDB taxonomy): domain Bacteria; phylum Desulfobacterota; class RBG-13-43-22; order RBG-13-43-22; family RBG-13-43-22; genus RBG-13-43-22. The sequence continues at coordinate 1,320,890 of CAWBOS010000010.1, forward strand.
TGCGGCCATGAGTATGATCCTGACCTCAAAACGGATTACCCCCCAGGAAGCCCTGCAACTTGGAATCGTTTCTGAAATAGTCCCCCTGGCCAACCTTCTGCCGACGGCCGAAAAATACGCCGCTGAAATTTTGAAGGCCGCTCCTTTGTGCATCCGGGCCTGCAAGGAGGCCACAATTAAAGGGATGACCGTTACTCTGGAGGAGGCCATGGCTACTACCTATCCGGGACAGGTGGCCATGTATCAGTCCGAAGATTTCATCGAAGGACCTAAGGCCTTTGCCGAAAAACGTCCTCCGCAATGGAAAGGAAGATAAGTCTTCCTATAACTTCTCTTGTAGTCCGCATTGACGGACTACAAGAGATACAACTGCTTTTTTATTCCACACTACACAAGGGGCCCCTATGATCGTAAAACCTGAGGAAGTCGGATTGTCAGGTGAGCGCCTGACCCGGATCGACCAGCATCTCAAGAGGCGTTATATCGAACCCAAAAAAATTGCCGGAACCCTGACCCTGGTAGCCCGCCACGGCCAGGTCGCCTATCTCTCCCCTCTGGGTCTTATGGATATGGAACGGCAAAAGCCTATGACCGAAGACACCATATTCCGCATCTACTCCATGACCAAACCGATCACCTCCGTGGCCTTGATGATGTTGTATGAAGAGGGGTATTTTCAATTGGACGATGAAGTTTATAAACACATCCCGGAATGGAGAAATCTTCAGGTCTATGCCTCCGGGAATTATCCCCTGTTTCTCACCCAACGCCCGGAACGGTCTATGACTATCCGCGACCTGATGACCCACACCTCCGGTCTAACCTACCACTTTATGGAAAGAACCAATGTTGACGCCGCTTATCGCCAGCTCGGCATAGGAGTTGTGGGCGGCCCCAGTACACTTCGAGAGATGATCGAGAAATTAGCCTTCCTGCCCTTGGAGTTTTCACCCGGAACAAGATGGAACTACTCGGTCTCCACCGACGTCCTCGGGTATCTGGTGGAGGTGATGTCCGGGATGAGGTTCGATGAATATTTAAAGAAAAAGATATTCGAACCGTTGAAGATGGCTGACACGGGTTTCTATGTGCCTCCGGAAAAATTAGACCGTTTTGCCGCCAATTACAGCCGGCAGCCGGACAAAACCATTAAAGTGGAAGATGATCCTGGTAACAGCACCTACTCCAAACCGCCGACCTTTTTTTCCGGTGGCGGGGGTCTCGTTTCAACCGCTGCCGATTATTATCGCTTTTGCAAGATGCTGCTCAACCGTGGAGAGCTGGACGGCGCCCGCATCCTGGGACGTAAAACCATCGAGTTGATGACCATGAATCATCTACCCGGGGGAAAGGACATGAGTGAACTGTCCGTCAGCACCTTCACCCAGGTTGCCACGGCGGGAACCGGATTCGGTCTGGGCTTTTCGGTCCATCTCGGGTCCGACAAATCTCAGGTGATCGGCTCTGTTGGGGAATACGCCTGGGGCGGGGCAGCCAGCACGGCCTTCTGGATCGATCCGTTGGAAGACTTGATCGTTATTTTTCTTACCCAGTTTATGCCCAATGCCACCTTCAACTTTCGAAACCAATTGAAGGCCATTATCTATCCGGCGATTCTGGATTAGACTTTTTATAGAATTCCCTATAGTCTTTTATCTGTCCCACTTCAACACTCATCTTACTGGGAAGGCATGAAGGAGAATCTCACAGAAAAGCGGGTTGAAATCCCGCTTTCTGCCAATACGATTTGTAAAAAAATTGCAGAAGCTCAAGATTCTTTTGCCCTTTGGGGAGAAGCTTTGCAGAGGGACCCGCACATCGTTTCACTTTTGAAAAGTTCGGAGTTAAAGATTGCCGCATCCGCTAAGGCCGTTCACGATTCTGGCGTTTTCGCCCTCTGCCAGCACTGTTCCGATGAGGATGGGGAGAGTTGTTGCGGGTCGGGCATCGAGAACAAATACACCCCCCGGCTTCTTTTGATAAACCTTCTCCTTGGGGTAACTCTCCCGGAAAAGCGTCTTTGGTCAAAGGGCTGTTTCTTCCTTTCGGAAAACGGCTGCGGCCTTAAAATACGGCAGGTGTTGTGCGTCAACTACCTTTGCCTTAAGATCCAGAGGATGCTGCCTTCAGACGTTCTTGTAACCTTACAGCGAATTACCGGCGAGGAAATGGATGCGGGGTTTATCCTCCACGAGGCAGTCAAAAAATTCATTGGGGATTAACTAAGGGGCAAGTAAATATTCTACAAAAATAGGCCGGGCGGCGATTCTGTTCTTTATCTCATTTAAATTCCGGCCTCCGCTTCCTGCCAGGACAAATACAAACAGAGCACCTTGCTCGACCGAGGCGTCCGGGTAAGCAATAAAAGTGCTCTCCCAATCATCGGTACTCAATGCAAAAGTTACCTAATTTTCTTAATTTTCCCCTTGACCCTCTCTTTTTCCTGTTTTATACTCCCGCAACCCAAAACGATTAATTGCTGTTAACCAACTTTTGAGGAGTTGGCGAAATGCAGTGTCCTAAGTGCCTGTTCGATAATCCCGAGGGGGCCAAGTTTTGTAATGCCTATGGGGACCCTTCCTCCCTCCCTATCTCCCCGTCTTGTTCCTTGCTTCAAATAACCCCCAACTCACGGAGAAGGGTTGTTTGAAAAAATGAAAATAAATCTCTTCGCCTCCATCATTCTCATCCTCATTTCCATTTTAATTCTAATCATTCACCATATCACCCAGGCGGAATTTTTGCTTCACCTTGCCGCCATTCCTATCGAGGTCCTCGTGGCCGTTATCATCGTAGAGCAGTTTCTGGAACACAGAGAAAGTCAGGAAAAGCGCCGACAGATGATGTATATCAAGAGCTACATGTTCCGCTCCGAGATGCGTAATCTTTTTATTGCCGATTTCGCCGCCCTCAAGTCACCCCCGGTCACCTTTGAGAAGATCAGAAGGGCCTCCCTTCAGGAATTGAAGGAATTCAGGAAAAGCGCCAAGATCGTAGAGTATAAGTCTCCGGAGGCCATGGAGTCCGTAATACAGGAATATGTCAGGGCATTTCACGTCTGGCACAGTTTTTTGGAGCGAGCCATGAATTACGGTTTTGAGAACGTGTTCCAGGATATGATCTTTATCATCCACTTTATTCATACGGTTAAGAATTTTAAGGAAAAGAACCCGAATAAATTATTTATCGATGAGGCGGCCGGCAACGGGGTCCTTTTCGAGAGTTCGGTAAAGGTGTTGGGCGATGGTATTCGCTCTTTTCTCGATTACACCCTTGAGCTTAAGGAAAAGCAGCCGAAACTCTTTGACGAGGTGTTGTCGGACTATGAACGTCCATCAAGAGGATAAAGCTGCTCAAGGTTTTCATATAAGACTTTGGTCTTGGCCTGAATTATTTTTACAAATCCGTAAATATCAGGAGAAAAAATGAGATGTCCGGCCTGCGGTCATGAGAATTTGGATGGTGCCAAATTTTGTAATGAATGCGGGGCAAAACTTGAGCTGGCCTGTCCCCGGTGCGGGAAGGTAAATCCCCCGGGAAGCAAATTCTGCTGTGAGTGTGGGCAACCCTTGTCTGCGCCTCAGGAATCACACCCGCCAAAAAGCCTTCCGGAGAAATGGCCCCAGCCCTACCCCTTTCCCTTGCCCAAAGAATTATCCGAGAAGATCCTGGCCCAGAAGGGCCGGATCGAAGGGGAGCGCCGGCAGGTCACGGTCATGTTCTGCGACCTGGAGGGCTCCACCGCCCTGACCGAGAAGCTTGGGGACGAAAGGGCCTTTTCACTCATCGACGAAATCTTCGATATCTTAACCCAGCAGGTCCACAGATATGAGGGGACGGTCCAGGAGTTCCGGGGAGACGGCATCATGGCCCTTTTCGGCGCCCCCATTGCTTTGGAAAATGCCGCCCAGCGGGCTATTCGCTCGGCCTTGGCCATCCACCAGGAGGTGACCAAGTTCGGCCACCAGATTCAGGAGGGAACCAGGGGGACGGGGATTCACATGCGGATCGGGATCCACACCGGCCCGGTCGTCCTGGGCACCATCGGCAGCGACCTGCGTCTGGAATTCCAAGTCATCGGCGATACGGTAAACCTCGCGGCCCGGATGGAAAGCCTGGCCGAGCCAGGAAGCACCTATGTGACGAATGATACCTTTAAGCTCACTGAAGGGCTCTTTCGCTTTGAAGGCCTGGGGGAAAAGCTGGTCAAGGGGAAAGAGACGCCGGTCCGGGTCTATCGGGTCATCGCTCCCAGCAGCCATAGCACGCGGTTCGATGTCAGCGCCGAGCAAGGCCTTACGCCATTCGTGGGCCGCCTGCGGGAAAGAGAGCTGTTACTGGATGCCTTTGAGCGGGCCCGTGATGGCCGAGGCCAAGCGGTCTCTATCGTTTCCGAGGCCGGGATGGGTAAATCACGCCTGCTCTATGAGTTCCGGAAAGCCGTGCTCAACGAGGACATTACTTTTCTGGAAGGCAAATGCCTTTCCTTCAGCCGTGGCGTGGCCTATCAGCCCATTGCCGACATCCTCAAATCGAACTTCGATATCCGGGAGGATGACTGGGACCCGGCGATCAAAAATAAGGTCAAACAAGGCTTGCAGACCATCAAGATGGGAGAAGGTCCTGCCCTGCCCTATCTTCTGGAGCTTCTCTCGGCCAAAGACAGCGGCATTGAAAAGATCCAACTCAGCCCCGAGGGGAAGAAGGATCGAACCATGGATACGCTCAAAAAAATTATACTGAAGGGCTCCGAAATGCGCCCACTGGTCATAGCCATCGAGGACCTCCATTGGATCGATAAAACTTCGGAAGACCTCCTGAAATATCTTTTGGGAAGCATCGCCGGGGCCAGGATACTCTTTATCCTCACCTACCGGCCCGAGTTTATTCCCACCTGGGGCCCCCGCTCTTATCATAACCAACTTCTTCTTAACCGCCTCTCCAACCGGGAGAGTCTTCTCATGGCCCAGCACATCCTGGACACCAGGCAACTGGAAAGTGCTTTGGAAGAAGTGATCCTGGAAAAAACCGAAGGGGTCCCCTTCTTTGTCGAGGAGTTTATCAAATCCTTGAAGGACCTGGACATCATCGAGAAAAAAAATCAGACCTACCGCATCACCAAGGAGCTTCAGACAGTCCGCATCCCTTCCACTATCCAGGACATCATCATGGCCAGGGTGGATGCCCTGCCCGAGGGGGCCAAGGAAGTGCTTCAGGTGGGCTCTCTCATCGAGCGTGAGTTCGCTTATAAGCTGATCAAGGCGGTTATGCACCTGCCCGAGGAGGAACTCCTCCGAAGGCTTTCAATTCTCAAAGATGCGGAACTGCTTTACGAGCGGGGCCTATTTCCTGATTCGACCTTCATCTTTAAACATGCCCTGACCCGGGAAGTGATCTACGGCACCCTCCTGGAGGGAAAGAAGAAAGAGATCCACGGAGAAATCGGTTGGGCAATCGAGGAATTATATAGTGATAATATAGATGAGTACTGCGGCCTATTAGCAGAGCATTATAGGGCGAACGAAAATTATTTGAAAGCCTCGATTAATTACCAGACGGCTGCCAGAAAACCGGCCAGAGCCGTTTCATTTACCAATGCCGTTTCTTTGGCTGAGAAGGGGTTGATCTGTCTGGAGAAGCTGCCTCGGACAGACGAGGTAGGAAGGAAGATCGTCGATGCCAGGACAACGCTTGGACTTTATTTTATTCAGTTACAACACTTCGACACCGCCAAGAAAATCATCGACCCCGTGGTCGAACCGGCCTTAAAGCATGATTACCGGCGAAGACTTTCTCAAATTTATACGGTGCTTGGTATCCATAGTCATTTAATCGCGGAGGACTATCCCCAGGCTATTGAATATTTGGAAAAGGCCATAAAGATGGCCGAAGAGATGGATGATTTTGTTTCTTTGATATTTGCCCAACATTATTTAGGACATGTTTTCGCGGATAATTGCCTTTTCGACCAAGGCCTGTATTATATAGGAAAGGCCTTGAAGATCGTCGAAACCTTTAACGTCCCCTGGAGTATAGCCATGCACAAGGCCTGTATCGCTTATACCATCTATTGTTCTCAGGGGAAAATCGGATTGGCCTATGAGACCGGCAGGGAGGCCTTATTATTGGCTGAAGAAAGCGGCGATATACTCTCAAAAGCCGAGGCCTATACCAACCATGGGGCCTGCTGTTTCTTTAAAGGATTCCTGGAGGAAGCGGAGGAGAATCTCTTAAAGGGGATTGATTTTAGTGCCAAAGCCCAATTATTTGGCCAAGGATTTGTGGCCCATTTATCTTTGGGAATGGTCCATTCTCGCAATGGTAATTATGGAAAGGCCATAAACTATTTTGGGAAGGCCATCGAGTTTGAGAAATTCGGCACTCTCACCCCTTCCTATTTTAATTTGGCTCAGATAGCTCTTGTTTCAGCCAAGGTGATGAACCATGAGAAAGATATCGATTTAGAGCTTTTACCCGTCCATATGTCCCATAACAAAATTAAGAGATTTGATAGCTTCTTTAGGAAACGTTTAAGCGAGATTTTTATAAACATTGATGGCGATCATTGGTCGGACGCTGAAAATTGGCTTAAGCAGGCCATTGAAATTGACAAGAACAACGGGGTTATTTCTGAGTTGGGCCTGGATTATGTCCTTTACGCTGAATTATCCAGGCATAAAGGAGATCGTTCAAAGGCCAAAGAGCTTCTCGGAAAGGCCATAGAACTTTTTAAAGAATGCGAGGCCGACGGCTGGGAGAAGAAATATGAGAAGGAGATGGCCGAGATGTGATTACCTGTTTATGAGGTTATAGGGGTTAATGCAAAAATCACACAACTACGTCTACTAAGGGAGCAAAAAAATAAACACCCCTTTCCTAAAGGGGGATAGCGATTGGACATATTTGCATCCGGATTGACAATTTGGACAACTTAAGATAATCTCCGTCCATGATCAAAAGAATTTTAGAAAAAAAGCTGGTGGCTCTCTCCGGGCAGTTCCCTGTCGTCACCCTGACGGGACCACGACAATCGGGAAAGACAACCCTGGTACAGCAGGCATTTCCTGATTGGGAGTATGTCTCCCTGGAGGAGTTGGATAACCGTGAGTTTGCGGAGCAAGATCCGCGCGGGTTCCTTTCCACTTACTCTCAAAAAGTGTTGATTGATGAGGCCCAAAGGGTACCATCCCTTTTTTCCTATCTTCAAGGAGTGGTCGACCGGCTCAACCGACCGGGCCAGTACATCTTAACCGGCTCCCAGAATTTTTTGCTCCATGAAAGAATTTCCCAATCCTTAGCCGGCCGCACCGCCGTCCTGAAACTGCTTCCCCTGAGCCTGGAAGAGCTTCCTAAGGGGAGGACACCCGGCAAGAATTACTACGCCTTCCTTTTCCGGGGGTTTTATCCCCGGCTGTATGCCCAAACCGTTTCTCCCACCGATTGGTATAGGAGCTATGTTCAGACCTACCTGGAAAGGGATCTCCGCCTGATCAAGAACATCCCCGACTTGGGGCTGTTCCAAAAATTTGTGCGCCTTTGCGCCGGACGGGTCGGACAAGTGCTGAACCTGAGTTCCCTGGCCCAGGATACCGGCATCAGCCCCAATACCGCCCGGTCCTGGATCTCTTTATTGGAAAGCAGTTACCTGGTGTTTCTACTTCAGCCCCACTTCCGCAACTTTAACAAGCGCCTCATTAAAATGCCGAAACTCTATTTTTACGATCCCGGATTAGCCTGCTATCTCCTGGGAATCGAAACCCCGGAGCAGGTCAAAACGCATTTTCTGAAAGGAGCCCTTTTTGAGTCTCTGATCATTTCGGAATTGATCAAGTATCGGGTTCATCGCGGCTTGGAAGCCAACTGTTATTATTGGAGGGACAAGGTCGGCCATGAAGTTGACTGCCTCCTTGATTTCGGGGAACGGCTGGTCCCCTTGGAAATCAAATCCGGGGAAACCATCACCTCCGGCTTTTTTGAAGGGCTGAATTACTGGAATCGTCTGGCCAAGGCAGATCCCCGTCATGCCTTTCTGATTTATGCCGGTTCCAAGAAAGAAGAAAGAAGCCAGGGACGGGTTTTGAGCTGGGGTAAGATTCAGGATGTTTTTAATGTGGTTTAGACTCATGGAGAAAGTCGATGAAATGTCTGAAATGCCATACGGAGAATCCTGAGACCAAAAAGTTTTGCACGGAGTGTGGAGCAAAGCTTTCACTGATTTGCCCTCATTGTAAGGCAGAGGTCCTGCCGACAGAAAAATTTTGTGGTGAGTGCGGGCACCCTTTATCCGTTCCTCCCAAGACAACCCCCAAACCACTCCCCTCTATTGATGAAAAGATTGCCAAAATCCAGCATTATCTTCCCAAGGATCTGGCTGACAAAATCTTACTGCAGCGGGAGCGGATCGAGGGGGAGCGCAAGCAAGTGACGGTGCTGTTCACCGACATGGTGGGCTCCACCTCCATGTCGGAGAAACTCGATCCCGAAGAGTCCTTCGGCCTGATGGAACAGGTTTATGAGATCCTCATCCGAACGGTCAATGAGTACGGGGGAACGGTGAACGAGCTGACCGGCGACGGGGTCATGGCCCTCTTCGGCGCCCCCATCGCCCTGGAGGACGCGCCCCAGCGGGCTATCCGGGCCAGCCTGAGCATCCACCGGGAGCTGGTCCAGTTCAACGAAAAGATGCGCCGAGAGAAAGCCGGTCTGCCCTTGCTGCGGATGCGGGCCGGGATCAACACCGGACCGGTGGTGATGGGCACCCTGGGTAATGACCTGCGGGTCGATTTCAAGGTCGCCGGCGATACGGTCAATCTGGCCTCTCGTATGGAAGGCCTGGCCGAGCCCGGCACCACGTATGTTACCGCTGAGACCTTCAAACTCACCGAGGGGTTCTTTCGCTTTGAAGGATTAGGGAAGAAAGAAATCAAAGGCAAGGCCGAGCCCATCGAGGTCTTTCGGGTCATTGCCCCCAGCAACCGCAGGACCCGCTTTGATGTGAACGCCGAACAGGGACTGACCCCATTCATAGGTCGTCAGCGCGAACTCGAACTTTTGCTCGATGTTTACACCCGGGCCAAAAGCGGCCGGGGCCAGGCCATTTCCATCGTGGCCGACGCCGGCATGGGCAAGAGCCGGCTGCTCTACGAGTTTCGCAAAGCCCTGGCCAATGAGGAGGTGAACTTTCTGGAAGGCAAATGCCTCTCTTACAGCCGGGGAGTGGCCTATCACCCGGTGATCGACCTGCTGAAAGGGCAGTTTGACCTCCGGGAAAACGACGGCGACTTTGAGGTGCGGGACAAGGTCAAACGAAACCTGAAACTCCTGCAAATTGACGAAATCACCACCCTGCCCTATTTTCTTGAGCTTCTTTCGGTCAAAGACAGCGGCCTGGACCGAATTTCTTTAAGCCCGGAAGGCAAGAGAGACCAGACCCTTCAGGCCCTGACCCGCTTCGTTCTCAAGGGGGCCGAGATCCAGCCTCTGATCCTGGCCGTGGAAGACCTTCACTGGATCGACCGGAGCTCCGAAGAGGTCTTGAAAGACCTCCTGGAACACATTGCCGGGGCCAGGGTATTGCTGATCTTCACCTACCGGACCGAGTACGTCCACACCTGGGGGTCCCGCTCCTTTCACAGCCAGGTCACCTTAAACCGGCTCTCCAACCGGGAAGCATTGGCCATGGTCTCTCATCTTTTAGCCACGGAAAGCGTGGCCGAGAACCTTCAGGACCTCATCTTGGAGAAGACCGAAGGGGTTCCCTTCTTTATCGAAGAGTTTTTGAAGTCCCTCAAGGACCTCCAGGTCATCCGCCGGCAAGACACGGTTTACGCCCTGACCAAAGACCCCAAAGACGTTACCATCCCTTCCACCATCCAGGACGTGATTATGGCCAGGGTCGATGCCCTGCCCGAAGGGGCTAAAGAGCTCTTGCAGACAGGGTCGGTCATCGAGCGCGAGTTTTCCCATGAACTTATTCAAAAGGTAACCAAACTCTCTGAATCGGACCTCCTGACCCATCTCTCGGCCCTTAAGGATGCCGAGCTCCTCTACGAGCGGGGGGTGTACCCGAACTCCACTTACATCTTTAAACATGCCCTGACCCGAGAGGTGGTTTATGACTCGATCCTGACCAGAAGGCGCAAGGAAATTCATGCCACCGTGGCCGAGGCCATGGAGCAAATTTATCAACCCAACCTTGATGAACACCTGGGCACCCTTTGCCATCACTTTATGACCGGGGATAACTACGAGAAAGGCGAGACCTACGCCAGGCTGGCCGTTCAAAAGGCGCAGAAGGCCGGCTCATTGCCGGATGCCATCAATCAATCCAAGAAAAGAATCGCCTGTCTTGAGAAATTGCCTCTGGCCGAAGAGGTTCAAAGAAAAATAATAGACGCCCGGACAATTATGGCCCTCCGCCTGATTGAACTCAATCATTTTATTGAAGCCAAAGAAGCTATTGACCCGATTATCGACCTTGTCAAAAAGCTGAATTATAAAAAGCGTCTTGGCCAGGTGATAACCATTATTGGATCATATCAATCTAGTGTGGAAGAAAATTTCCCGGCAGCCTTTCAATCTTTCGAAAAGGCCTTAACTCTTTCGCAGGAAGCAAATGACATCGTAACTTCAGTTTTTTTAAATTATTGGCATGGAGTAACTTTGGCCAACAACTGCGAATTTGAAAAGGCCACCGGCCTCATGCAAAAGGCCGTTGACATAAATGTGGCAGCCAAAAATTTATGGGGGATCGCATCCACTCAAGCCACTTTTGCCTATTTATGTTTTTTCTTGTCCGGAAGGATAGATTTGGGATTCCGGACCTCGGCCGAAGCCGTTCAAATAGCTGAAGAGAGCGGAGATGGTTATTCCAAAGGTGTAGCTTATGCTTGCCACGGCGTTTCCTGCTTTGGGCGGGGATTATTCGAAGAAGCAGAAAAGTATTTTTTAAAAGGCATCGCCTTTTGTGAAAGGGTCAATCAACCGACTTTTAACTTGCTCGAACATTGTTATTTGGGTGAGATCAATTTTGAAAAAGGAAATTTTTTAAAATCAGAAGAATGGTATAGGAAGCATACCAGATTGTGAAAGAGGGCCGCATATTTCCTTCTTTCTTGGGTTGGGGAAAATCAAGATTGCTGAAGACAAAGAGTATGATCGATCCAAAGAATATCGACCTGGAATCTCTTTATGTCTATTCTAAAAATAATAAAATCAAAGCCTACCAAGGTTTGATTTCCATTGATATCGGGGCCATTCTAATGAATCTGGATGGATGTCTGCCCGAAGCCGAAATTTGGATTCAAAAGGCCATTGAGGAAGACCAAAGAAACGGCACGCGGTTTTTTTTAGGAAGAGACTACGCCCTTTACGCCGAATGGTTCAAACGAAAGGGCGATCGATCCCAGACCCGGGAAAACCTGGGGAGAGCCATAGAAATTTTAAAAGAGTGCGGCGCCGATGGCTGGGTGGAAAAATATGAGAAGGAGCTAACCGCACTGCAATAGATGAACTGAATTCTGACTACCGGAGGTAGAAAATGGAATGTCCTAAATGCCAGGCTGAGAATCCGGAAACTAAAAAGTTTTGCAGCCAGTGCGGGACAAAACTTTTAAAGGTCTGCCCTCAGTGTGGCGCTGAAATTCTTCCAAACGATAGATTTTGCGGCGAGTGCGGACAGGCCTTGTCTGCACACCGGGAATCACACCCGCCAAAAAGCTTTCCGGAGAAATGGCCCCAGCCCTACCCCTTTCCCTTGCCCAAAGAATTATCCGAGAAGATCCTGGCCCAGAAGGGCCGGATCGAAGGGGAGCGCCGGCAGGTCACGGTCATGTTCTGCGACCTGGAGGGCTCCACCGCCCTGACCGAGAAGCTTGGGGACGAAAGGGCCTTTTCACTCATCGATGAAATCTTCGATATCTTAACCCAGCAGGTCCATAAGTTTGAGGGGACGGTCCAGGAGTTCCGTGGAGACGGTATTATGGCCCTTTTCGGCGCCCCCATTGCCCTGGGAAATGCCGCCCAGCGGGCTATTCGCTCGGCCCTGGCCATCCACCAGGAAGTGACCAAATTCAGCCACCAGGTTCAAGAAGGAGTCCGGGGAGCGGGGATTCGCATGCGGATCGGCATTCATACGGGCCCGGTCGTCCTGGGCACCATCGGCAGCGACCTGCGTCTTGAATTCCAGGTCATCGGCGATACGGTCAATCTCGCGGCCCGGATGGAAAGCCTGGCCGAGCCGGGAAGCACCTATGTGACCAGCGATACCTTTAAGCTCACCGAGGGGTTCTTTCGCTTTGAAGGCCTGGGGGAAAAGGTGGTCAAAGGGAAAGGGACGCCGATCCGTGTTTATCGGGTGATCGCTCCCAGCAGCCAAAGTACGCGGTTCGATGTCAGCGCCGAGCAGGGCCTCACCCCATTCGTGGGCCGCCAGCGGGAGCTGGAACTCCTTCTCGACGGCTATGAACGAGCCAAGTCCGGCAAAGGCCAGGCCTTTTCCCTCATATCGGAGGCCGGGGTGGGGAAATCCAGGCTGCTTTATGAATTCCGGAAGGCAGTGGGCAACGAAGAGATCACCTTTCTGGAGGGCCGCTGTCTTTCTTACGGCAGGGATGTCCCCTACCATCCCTTCATCAGCGTCCTGAAAGCCAACTTTGAGATTAAGGAAGGGGAAATCGATTCAGAAATCAGGCGGAAAGTCGAGCGAGGGCTGGACCTGATCGGATTGGATCGAGGCTCCAGCCTGCCCTATTTCCTGGAGCTATTATCCGTCAAGGACAGCGGCATCGAACAAATCTCCCTCAGCCCCGAGGGGAAAAAGGACCGGCTTCAGGAGGCCTTCCGGCGGATCATCCTCAAGGGTTCCCAGGTACGTCCCCTGGTTATTGCCATTGAGGACTTGCAACGGATGGACAAAAGCTCCGAGGAGGCCTTGAAGTATATATCGGAAAGCATCCCGGGATCGAGGATTCTTTCCATCTTCACCTACCGTCCGGAATTCATTCCTTCCTGGGGAGGCAAGTCCTTCCACAGCCAGTTGACCTTGCAGCGTCTTTCCAACCGGGAGACCCTGGATATGGCCGCCCATCTCCTGGGCACTAAAGAAATAGAAAGGTCCCTGGAGGAGCTGCTTTTAGAGAAGACCGAAGGGATTCCCTTTTTCCTGGAGGAATTTATCCATTCCTTGAAGGACCTGAAAATCATCGAGCGAAGAGGCCTGGCCTTTGGCTTATCAAAAAGTATCCTGGAAAAAATGGCCGTCCCCACCACCATCCAGGAAGTGATCCTGGCCAGGGTGGACCCCTTGCCCGCCAGGGCCAAAGAAGTGCTTCAAGCCGGGTCGGTTATCGAGCGGGAGTTCGACTTCCGGCTGATCAAACAAGCCACCGGATTCCCGGAACCGGAGTTGCTTTCCAACCTTTCCCTTTTAAAGGACGCCGAGCTTTTATATGAACGGGGCATCTATCCCCAGTCGAGCTACATCTTCAAACATGCCCTGCCCCGCGAGGTGGTTTATGATTCCATCTTGTCCGACCGTAAGAAGAGACTCCACGAAGAAATCGGCCGGGCCTTGGAAACCCTATACCGGGACCGCTTAGGGGAATATTACGGGGTCCTTTCCGAGCACTTCATAAAAAGCGGCCGTTATGAAAAAGGGGGAGAATATGCCAAATGGGCGGCCAAAAAAGCCGAGAAAACCGTTTCCCTAAACGATGCCATTTCCTACATGAAATATCCTGCCTGGAAAAACTGCCCCCATCCGAAGAGAATGAAAAAGAAGAGATCGACGCCCGAACCATCATGGGGACTTACATTTTACAAATGAATTATCCGGTCCGGGCCAAAGAGGCCATTGACCCGATCATTGATCGGGCCTTGAAGCTTAACTATAAACGCCGGCTCCCGCTGATATATGGCATATTAGGGCAACATTCGCTTGAGGTTGAAGAAGACTTCCCCGCGACCTTCCATCATCTTGAACAGGCCTTAAAGATTTCCGAAGAGACCCATGATATTCTTTCCCTGTTTGTCACCAATTATAGCCTGGGTTTCTCGCTGCTGTGCGATTGTGCTTTTGAAAAGGCCTCTCATCACTTTGAAAAAGGCCTGGAAATAAACCAAGCGGCCAATAATCTTTGGGGCATATCAGCTATGAAATCTTTTTTGACCCTTATCCAGCTTTATCGAGGCCAAATCGATCTTGGCCACCAGCTCAGTGCGGAGGCCCTTCATTTGGCCGAAGATAGCGGCGATATCTACTCCAAAGGGATTGCCTATACCGCCCATGGTGTTTCTTGTTATTGCAAAGGATTTCTTGCTGAGGCGGAAAACCACTTATTAAAAGGAAATGATTTTTGCGAAAGGATCCATTTTTTCGCCTGGAACCTCGTGGCCCAATATCATTTAGGTGAGCTGTATCACTTTCTCGGAAAATATGAAAAGGCCGTCGGCTGTTTTGAAAAAGGGGTTTCTTGTTTGGAAGAGGCTCGTTTCGGTCCCTCAAGAAAAAATATAAATAGAATGGGAATTGCCAGGGCCAGGGTTTTGATCGATCGAGGAGATATTAATTTAGGACTCCTGTATGGGTATATCCGGGAGAATAAGCTGAAAGAGCTCGACGGTCGAATGCGAAGATTCATGGCTGAGATTTTATTGCATCTCGATGATGATCACATGGACGAGGCCGAGTCCTGGATCAATCAGGCTATAGAAGCCGATCAGCGGAATCAAATGAGGTGGTGTTTGGCCTGGGATTATCTTTCCCATTCCGACCTCTTGAAGAAAAAAGGCGACCGGTTTAAGGCCACGGAGATCCTGGGCCGGGCCATAGAAACTTTTAAAAACTGCGGCGCTGATGGGTGGGTGCAAGAGACTGAACAGAAGTTGGCCCTTATTTCATGACAGTGAATTCCTAATAATCAATTCTTGATGAGACAGGTTACGAAAGCGAAATGGCTGAACTAATCCGACTGCTGTCTGGCCTCATGGTCGAGCGCTTCAATCATCCAGGTGTTGATGCTCTTTCCAGAGGCGTCGGCCAAGGCGATAATCCGCTCATGCAAATCCGGAGAAATTCGCAAATTGAACCGCCCGGTGAACTTCCGACGCGGATTCACCCCGTCCTCTACGCACATTTTCAGGAAAACCTTGAGGGATTTCCTTCCCTCTTTGCGGAGCCCTTCGACCGAAGAGGCATAAAAGTCAGCACCCCCATTCAGGCCGACAAACTCCCCCCGAAACATACCGATATCAGGGTCATACTTGATGACCGCTTTGTATCCTTCAATTTCCATAACACTGATCATGGCTTCACCCCGTGTTGTTCAAACCACTTGCGGATGCTTTCTACGCAGCCCTTATCCGTATCCGGAGATGGATGCGGACGATGGAACACCCGACGCTCGCCGAAAAGCCGAACTCCGACGCGTGAGCCTTCATGCTCGGTCATTTCGGCCCCCAATTCACGAAATAACGCCAGGATGTCAGACCATTTAATGCCTCCGCTCGTGGGACGACTGAAAATTATTTCCAACGTTGAATGGTGCCTGCGTTTCATGAAAATATATGGTGCCAATTATTAGTGCCATTGTCAATAGAAATTGTTTCGAGGAATAAATAGGATAACGCCTTTAGCGTTTGAAAAGAGGTTTTTTATTCACCGCGAAGACACAAAGGACGCAAAGAGAATCATTTTTATTCAATCCCGTGAGAGGCGGGATTGAATGAACCAGCTCTGGCCTCCGGCCAAAAAATTACCTTGAGGGTAGCGAAGGTTATTCATTGCCGGCCCCTCACCGGCAATCAATAAAAAATTCTCTTCATGGCGCCCTCCGCGTCTGCGGTGGAAACATATATTTCAAAAAGCTAAACTGAGACTAAATATGATTATAAACATAAAACACGGAAGCAAATGGATTTCCAAAGATTTATCACGATATCCCCCCGGAAGACGGCTAGGCCCCGTCCGGAAGTTACCCGGAAGAGGTAGTCCCTAACCGGGCAGTTGACTTCGAAAAATTCGCCAAAGCCCAATTTCGTCATTCCGGGCATGACCCGGAATCCAGGAATTTAATTTTTTCCTGGACCCCGGCTTTCGCCGGGGAGACGGTTAAAGGGGGTCTTTTGGTCTAAGAAAGATCGACAAAACTTTGTCGATGTTCAGGCACTAAGCGCCTAACACCTTCGGTGAGGAGGAGTTAAAATGAATTGTCCGATGTGCGGGCTTGATAATCGAGAAGGGGTAAAGTTCTGCGAGGAATGCGGGGCCAAGATGGAGCTGACGTGTCCCGGTTGCGGGTCAATAATCCCATCAGGCAAAAAATTCTGTGGCGGGTGCGGCCGGTCCCTGATCTCGACTCAACCCCCAACTCCGGTTGCATCCGCACCACCTTCCTCTCCCCCACCCGCTTCCTTCGCCAATGGCCGCTACGCGGTCAAGAAGTTTCTGGGAGAAGGGGGCAAGAAGAAGGTTTATCTGGTCCATGACAGTTTGCTGGACCGGGATGTGGCCTTTGCCCTGATTAAGACTGAGAAGCTGGATGCCGCCAGCCGGCAGCGCATCAGCCGGGAGGCCCAGGCCATGGGAAGATTGGGCGACCATCCCAACATCGTCGGAATCTATGATATGGGGGAAGAAAAAGGCCAGCCCTATGTAGTCCTGCCCCTCCTGCCGGGGGGAGATGTAGAAGGTTTGATGGAGAAGGCCCCGGAGCGGCGGCTGCCCATCGAAAGATCCATCGATATTGCCAAGGCCGTCTGCCGGGGCCTGGAATATGCCCACAGCAAAGGGGTGATTCACCGGGACATCAAGCCGGGTAATGTCTGGCTGAACGCCGATGGTATCGCCCAGATCGGCGACTTCGGACTGGCCCTGGCCCTCGACCTTTCCCGCCTTACGAATGAAGGGATGATGGTCGGTACCTATTATTATATGCCTCCGGAACAGGCCATGGGCGGTGAGGTTTCTCCCCAGGCCGACTTGTATTCCTTAGGGGCTATGCTCTACGAGATGGTTGCCGGCCGGCCGCCCTTCACCGGTGATGACACAGTGGCCATTATCGGCCAGCATATCAATACCCCGCCCGTTTCTCCTTCCTGGCACCGTCCCGAACTGTCCCCTGCTTTGTCTGCTCTGATCATGCGGCTTTTGGAAAAAGATCCCCACCATCGCCCTGCCTCAGCCGGAGAAGTCCTCAAGGCCCTGGAGGTCATTGAGACCGGCAATGCGGAAAAAGTCACCTCCAGGGAAGAAGCAGTCCTGACTGAGAACCCCCTATATAGGCGGGTATTCGTCGGCCGGGAGCCGGAACTCCGGCAACTGCAATCGGCCTTTGATCTGGCCGCCTCCGGCCAGGGCTCTCTGATGATGGTGGTGGGGGAACCGGGTATCGGCAAGACATCACTCAGCGAACAATTGGCCACCTATGCCACCCTTCGAGGCGGCCAGGCCTTAGTGGGACACTGCTACGAAGAAGGCTCCCTGTCTCTGCCTTATCTCGCTTTTGTGGAGGCCTTGCGCTCTTATGCCGGAACTCGAGACATCAGTGAGCTTCAAAAAGAACTGGGTCCGTGGGCGGCCGATGTGGCCCGAATTGTCTCCGAGGTCCGGGAGAGGCTGAGCATTCCACCCCGGCTCAAGGGTGACCCCGAGGAAGAAAGGTACCGGCTGATGCAGGCCGTCTCCGACTTCCTGGGAAATGTCGCAGCAAACAAGCCCCTGGTGATCGTGCTGGAAGACCTGCACTGCGCCGACCGCGGCACATTAGAAATGCTGGGCCATGTGGCCCGCAATCTGGGTAATAAAAGACTTCTCCTGGTGGGCACCTACCGGGATATCGAGGTGGACCGGACTCATCCCCTCTCCTCTTCCCTGGCCGACTTAAGACGTCTGCCCACTTTCAGCCGCGTACTGCTTAGAGGACTCAATGCCGATGAGGTACGACGGATGCTGGCCGGAATTGCCGGGCAGGAGGTGCCCTGGGGTCTGGCCCAGGTTGTGCACCGCCAGACCGAGGGCAATCCCCTTTTTGTCCAGGAAGTGATTCGTTATTTAGCCGAAGAAGGGGTCTTCGTCCGGGACAAAGGACGCTGGCAGCCGGCCAAAGATACGCCGGTGGAAATGCGCATACCCGACGGGTTGAGGGATGTAATCGGCAAGCGTCTTTCATCCCTGAGCGAGACCTGCAACCGGCTGCTCTCCACCGCCGCAGTCATCGGCCGGGACTTTCGTTTGGAGGTCCTCCAGAGGGTAGCCGGACTGTCCGATGAGGACCTGTTCAAGGCCCTGGAGGAGGCCAGAAAAGCAGCCGTGATCGAAGAACGGACCGGCACCGGGGCTGTGGTCAACTACCGATTTGCCCACGCCTTCTTCCGCCAGACCCTCTATGAAGAGATCATCGCCCCCCGGCGCATCCGCCTCCACCAGCAGGTGGCCAGGGCACTGGAGGAGGTCTACAAAAACCGGCTGGCAGAGCATGCTGCGGAGTTAGCCGAGCACTTCTCCTATTCATCCGATTCAGAGGACCTTAAAAAAGCAATCAGTTATTCTGAAATGGCGGCCGAGAGGGCGACCTCAGTCTTTGACTACGGGGAAGCGGTCAGACTTCTGGAGAAAGCGCTTCAGGTGCAGGAAGTTTTAGATCCCGAGGACAAAATCAGAATGTGTGATCTTTTACTCTCCCTGGGGGATACCTTGACCATGGCCGGTAATCCCAGGAGGGCACTCGATCACGAGTTTGAAAAGGCCTTTCATTTAGCGGAAGATGCAGGCAGCAGGCATCGTGCCGCCAAGGCAGCGGTGCTGTCCATGACTGCTTTGAGGTTTTATGGCTGGGGTTTCGCTGAGAGTTCGCCCGAAATGGTGAAATGGGTTGAACGCGCCGATCGATATGCTAAGCCGGGTTCGGCGGAACGGGTAAAAGCCGATATCGGCTTGGGAACGGTTAAAATGTACAGTCAGTATAACGAGCCCTTTGAATCCTGGGTATCATACTTTGACCGGGCACTCGAATTATCCCGTGAATTAAAAGATCCCGGGACTTTCTGGGAAACTGCAGGGGATTATCTGTTTTGGGTTTGGTCTCCTGATCATGCCGAAAAGCAATTAGAACTGGCTGAAGAAATATTGCTGAAATCACATGCAGGAGTAAATATCAGAGGACTTGTCTATGCTATGGGATATGCCGCCAATGTTTTTTTGGCCCGGGCCCATTATGAAAAAATGAAAGAGATAATAAATATTATACAAAAAATTACAGACCAATCCAATCAAATACACAATAAAATAGGTTTTCTGGTTTGGGAAATTATTTTGAAACTATTGGATGGCGAGTTATCGCCAGCCGTTCAAAAATGCCATGAGCTGGCCGAATTGGGGGAAAAGGAGTCTTTAGTAGAGTTTGTTGATGTCGCCATGATTTCGTTTCTGCCCAGGCCTCTCCAATACTTAGGGATAAGCAGTGATGTTTTAAATAAGTCCAGGTCTCGCATCCAGGATCCCTCTATACATGGAACAATCTTCTCATTCCTGCATAATAATCAACTTGATAAAGCCCTGGAGCTTATTGACTGGTTGATTGAATTAAGAATGAAAAGAGGAGCCTCTCAAGATGAAACGTTGAGTTATCCCGATGTGTTTCTACTTGAAGCCTGTATACGATTAAACCATACCAAGGCCATCCAATTTTTATATGACCGCCTCAAGACCTGCCCGCATGTCACCAGCGCTGTCTGGTCAACGACATGCACGGCCCTTCCCCTGGGAAGGGCCGCGGAATTACTGGGCCATCCGGATGAAGCACTATCTCATTACAGAGACGCCTTGAAAGTGGCTATTTCACTCAGATATCGGCCGGAAATTGCCATTGCCCGCTATGAGATTGCCCGGCTGTTACTGGAAAAATATCCTGAAGAGAAAAAAACAGCCTTGGAGCATCTGGATTTTGCTATCGGCGAATTCCGGGAGATGAAAATGCAGCCATTCCTGGAAAGAGCACTGAGGCACAAGGAGATCCTTAAGGCGTAGGTTGGATATTGGACGATTCGAAATGGGAATAAATCAGGCGGCCAGGTTTGGAGAAGATGAATATTTTATAGGCAGAAGTCTATCAAGAGAAACGTGTTTTGAGGCATCCATGATTTCTATCCCGACAATCTTTTCATTTTCCCCGATATCAAGAACAATGTCTTCGGAAACCCTCCGATTAATGACATCCTGCCTTCTGTCATCAAGCCTGATATATAGAAGGTCACCCTTTTCCTTGTATATTATATCCATGCTATTCCTTCCATTGCCCGTAATAAACATACACAGTTACAGTAATAATGTTTTCATTTTCGTTAAGGGAAAAAACCTCCACGCGCTTTTGTTCATAATGCCTGCCATGACGATACCCATTAAATTCATAAACTTTGGCTTTCCCTTGCCTTTCATATTTGGCCGGAATGGGAAGACCCGAAATAATAACGTCCTTTATTTCTTCCTGGTTTGTACCCCGCTCCAAAGCACGTTCCAACGTGTGGGTATCTATCTGGATTTCCATTTATTAACTCATAATAATATCTATAGAGAAAATCACGCTGGTAGAATTTTAGAAGATTTTACCTTTAGACAGAAAGAGTATAAAACAAGAAAAAGATCGGGTCAAGGAGAAAGACAGCCCAAATAACAAGATAACAATTCGTTTACCGGGAACTTTTTAAAGAGGAAAGCCGACTAACATTAAGTACAAACGAATACTGATTAGAATAAAAAAAGGAGGAAGATATGCTCGATTTAAAATCTGAATTCATTTGTGAAGTTGTCGGGGATTTGGGGGAACCGCAACAAATCGGTCTGACACCCCATGGTGCCCGCATGATATTGCCGGTGATCGGTGGCACCGTGAAAGGACCGGAAATAAACGGGGAGGCGCTGTCCTTTGGAGCGGACTGGCTTCTCTTCCGGTCCGATGGTGTAGGCGAGGTGGACGTTCGCGTCACCATGCGCACCGACGATGGCGAACTCATTTATGCCTCTTATAGAGGAATATTGAAAGTCGATCCGGGGATTATGGCCCGTATTCAAAACGGCGAGGACATCGATCCCTCGGAGTATTATTTTCGTACCACCCCGGTATTTGAGACCGGCTCTGAAAAATACAACTGGCTGAATCAGATCGTCTGCGTCGGGGTGGGGAAAATCGAACCAAAGCGCGTGCGCTATAAAATTTATCAGATACTTTAAAGGAAGCCGCCTCCGGTGCAGAAGTTGACCCTCTCCTCGACGCCATTCCGGACTTGGAGACTGTGTCACAATTGCATTTATGTCATTCTGCGCAAGCGAAGCGCGACACGGAATCCAGTATTTTCCAATAAGTTCTGGATACCGGCTTTCGCCGGTATGACGGCTTTGATGGCACTTTCAGTAATTACGACACAGTCTTTAGGGAATTAACCCTAATAGAGATTAGGGAGGACTGATCCATGAAACTTCAAAAGGTTGGTGGTTATGCATCAATAGTGTACGGACTCCTGGCATTATTCTTCCTGGTGATCATTATTTTTGTTCTCCCCGGCTTGGGGCTCGTTGAACCGAGCGATTGGAGTGACCCGGTTAAGGGCATGGCCGCTGGTGACAAGTCTCCTGCTACATTTTTCTTAATGAATTTGGATTTTGTCTTGTTAGGCATTACCATCGTACTTATCGCTCTGGCCCTTCAGGAGCGGATGGAAGAAGAGGCGCCGAATCTCATGCGGCTCGTCGTTATCGGCGCCTCCATCAGCGCCGCCTTGTGGTTCAGTGGCGGTTTGATCGCGATCACCGGTTTTCCACCGATCATCAGCGCCAAAGATATCTCAGCCTACCGGGCGCTTAATAATGTGTATTTTGGTCTGGGTATTGCCGGAGACCATGCCTCCGGCTGGTCTTTACTATTGAGCGGCTGGGTTGCCATTAAGACCGGTAAGCTCCCACGCCTGCTCGGTTTCCTGCTCATTTTTGTAGGGATCCTCTGGATACTGGAATTTTTTTCCTGTGGACATTACCTCTATGGCCTGCTGGTGCTGGTAGGCCTATTGATCCATGTTATAGCCAACCTCTGGCTGGGCACGGTATTCTTGCGGAACAGGAGTTATTAAAGGAGAACAGATAACAAATCGGATTCACCACAGAGTCGCAAAGAGCGCAGAGGTAGAATATTTTTTCTTTCCGCTGAGAAGGCGGAAAGGGAAAAGAGCTCTATGCATTTGCCTGCCCCTCACAGGCAAATGCAAAATCTTACTTGGCGTACTCGGCGTCTCTAACGAGTCCTGTTTTTATCAGGGCGAGTGGGCGGTGGCCATAATTGCTTAACGAATGATCGGAGAAAACTCGGATATGCCTGCTGATGAAAAAAATATTCCGGAGGGAACCATCACTCTTTTTATCATTGATTTGGTGGGTTCCACCGGTCTCAACCAATCCTTAGGGGATGAGGTTTACGCCACTGTAGAGCGCGGAATTAAAAAAATAGCTTTTGAGCTGATATCCACGAACAACGGCATCGTCTTTAAGGATACCGGTGATGGTCTGATGGCGGCCTTTCGGTCGGCCCGCAAGGCCGTGGGGTGTGCCAGGGAGTTCCAGCGGTCGGTCGCCCAGCGCAATCGAACCCAGGGCGGGGCACCTATTAGATTGAGGATCGGTCTTCACACCGGAGAGGTTCTCGCCGAGAATGGCGACTTCCGGGGCGAGACCGTGATCATCACCAAAAGAATCGAGGAGGTGACCCCTCCCGGAGCGATATATGCTTCCGAGACGGTCCATGGTGTTTTGGGCACCACACGCACAGAGTTAGAGGATCGGGGCGAATTCGAGTTGAAAGGAATCACTGCGCCCTGGCGTCTTTACGAGGTACCATGGGTCGAGATGGAAGCCGGCAGGGTCCTTCCTCACAATGAGCCGACGCCCTTTGTGGGGCGATCGATGGAATTCTCACACCTGCTCGAATTGGTCGAGCGAACCAAGAAGTCATCAGGTAGCATGGTTTTTATCGGAGGCGAGGCCGGGATCGGAAAGACCAGGCTGACCGAGGAGACTGCCAGGGAAGCAAGGCGATTAGATCTGCTGGTTCTGACCGGTCATTGTTTGGAGATGGAAAATGCCCCGCCCTATCTTCCGGTCATAGAGCATATTGAGCAGGCCGCCCGTATAATCTCCCCGGAAACCTTGCGCAAGACACTGGGAGATAATGCCCCCGAAGTCGCCAAATTAGTTCCGGAGCTCAGAAGACGTTTCCAGGATATCCCCGATCCGGTGGCACTTCCTCCCGAGCAGGAGCAGCATTTTCTAATACACGGAGTGTGCCAGTATATTGAACGGGCGGCCCAGGTAAAGCCTTTGCTTCTGATTTTCGAGGACCTCCACTGGGCCGATGAATCCACCCTGCTGCTCCTCGATCATCTGGCCAAACGCCTCCCTGAGATCGGTGTTCTGGTGATCGGGACTTATCGTCATACCGAAGTGAAACCCGGCAGTCCATTGGCCACGGCCCTGCCCAATCTCCTTCGCCAGCGGCTGGCCGAGGAAATCCTCCTTAAAAGGTGTACGGAGGAGCAGGTCTCTGCCTTGCTTAAAGCACGGGCCGGCAATTCTCCACCTCAGGAGCTGGTCTCTCTTTTCTGTTACGAGACCGAGGGCAATCCTTTCTTCGTCGAAGAGCTGTTTCGCCACCTGCACGAAACAGGAAAGCTCTTTGATGATGAGGGTCGTTTCAAATCCCTGGCCTCTATTCCCGATACGGAAGTTCCCCGGAGCGTTCGGCTGCTTATCAGCCGGCGACTTCAGGGCGTCAGCAAAGCCTGCCAGGGCGTACTCACTAATTCCGCCTGCCTGGGCGGCAATTTCGATTTCAATCTGATTTCCCGGCTTACCGATCTCGACGATGATGCCCTTCTTTCCGCGCTCGACGAAGCCGTAGAGGCGAACATCCTTCGGGACATTTCTTCCGGCCGAGAGGCGCGTTATAACTTTACCCATGAGCAGATACGCCAGACGCTGCTGGCCGAGATTTCGACCCCTCGCCGTCAGAGGCTGCACTATAACATTGCCAACACCATGGAGCAGTTCTACGGTGAGGACGTTGAAAAATATTGTTCTGAGATTGCCCACCATTTCTACCAGGCCGGAGCCCTGGCCGATGGCTCTCGAACCGCACGGTACTTACTGCTGGCCGGCGAACGGGCACGGGCCGCCTCGGCCTTTGATGAGGCGATTAAGATGTTTGACAGCGCCGAAACGGTACTGCCGTCGGGTGATTCCGCCGCACTGGCCGGTATCTATTATTCCCGGGGGATGGCCTTACGGGGATTGGGGCGGATGGAAAAGGCCTTGACGGCCTTTCAGCACTCCATAGATCGGCTGCCACCCGGAAAGGTTCAGGATCAGTCCATCCAGGCCAGGGCCAATCTTCTGCTGGACCTTTACCGCGGTCATGAAGCGGTCCGGGATTTAGAAAAGCTGCTCTCCAGAGCGCGGGAGACCGGGGACAAGGCCCAAGAAATGGAATCCCTCCTGGACCTGGGCAGGGCCTGTTACATTATCTCCCTTAACGAACCGGAGGGCGGGGAGCGCGTCCTTAAGTGTTATGAACAAGCCTACCGGATCGCCAAAGATATGGGGAATAAAACGGGGATGGTGCGCGCCTTGCTTCCCACCCAGCATCTGGTCGATTATTGGCTGGATTTTCGGGAGCGGGCCAAGGCCAACGTCGAAGAAGCCGCCGGGCTGGCGAAGGAGATCAAAAAAGAGGAACTCATCTGCGACTGTACTCAAGCCCGGTTTCGCTTCCTCAGCCCTAAGGCAGTAAATACGATGACCGCTGCACTCCTTGAAAAAATTAAAGCCCTCCGTGATCCGCTTCGTCTGAAGGAATATTACTTTTATCTCATGTGGCATTACCTTCGCCTGGGTGCATTTGACCGAAGTGTTGAGGCTTGTGACGCGGGGATAAAACTCGCCGACGAACTGGGGGCGAAACCGGTGCAATACAACACCATAAAGACCCTGGCCCTGATTAATCTCGGCCGATACAGGAAGGCCTGGGATGCCCTCCAAGAAGAGGTTACGGAAGAGTCCTTCGGTTTCGCTATGCAGCAGTACGGAATGACTTTTTATTTGATGGACCTGTTTTCTTTTAGGCAGGCGGCTGAGCAGGCCCAGAGGACCTCTGAGTTGGCCAAAAAGCTCAACCGGGCCTGGATGAGAAGAGGAGTGCAGAATATACGTGTCCTTTCGCTGGCCCGTCTTGGAACTCTGGATGATTCGACGCTGGGGGAGATTCAGCAGGATCTACGATCTTTCGGTGCTGCGCTCGGGCGGCCCACCATGGCCGAAATCCTGTTGATGAAGGGATCCCTTGAAGAGGCCTTAAAGATGTCGGAAGAGGCGAATGCTGAAGCCGAAAAAGCCGGAACAAACCTCAACCTGATACCGGGCCTTGAATTGTCAATCCGCATCCTCCTCGGCCTGAACAGGCCGGCTGAGGCCCTAACCGTGGCTGATGAAGCACGCCAAAAAGCCGAGCAAAGCGGTTATCGACCGCTGCTCTGGCGCATCTTAATCGGGCGAGGCCAGGCCCGGAAAAGGCTGGGAGATGAACAGGGCGGGACTGAAGATTATCTGGCCGCGGCCAGGATTTTAAATGAGCTTATGGAGACCATCCCCAACGCAAAACTGCGGCGGGATTTTGAGACCAATCCGCTCGTAGCACCGATTTTGGCGGAGAAGTAGTAACTTGTAAAATGCCTTCAGAAAAATATTAGGAATCAAAAGGAAGCCTTCCCCCTCGTGGGGTGTATGGACCGAGGTGGATTGACTTCCTCCCCCTTGAGGGGGGAGGATTGAGGTGGGGGTGAAAAGAAAAATTTGTATTGGGGAGAGGGATATGAATTGTGACAATACGGTGAAACAGGAAAGGAGAGAATATGAATAATTCACCAACACTTTGTTACGGCACGCCGGAGGAGGCGGGAATGCTTCCTGAGCGTATCGAAAGAGTCAAACGGCTGGGCGCGGGCTGGGTAGCTGACGGTCATACCCCATCCTTGGTTATACTGGCAGCCAGGAAAGGTATCATTTTCTTACATGAAGCTTATGGCGTTCTAACCCCTGAGGCGGGTTCGCCGCCACTCCGGCTCGACTCCATCTTCCCCCTCTCATCCCTCACCAAACCGGTTACGGCCACCGCGGTCATGATCCTGGTAGAGGACGGCCTGCTGGGCCTGAACCGCCCTCTCGTCGATTATATCCCTGAAATCTGTGGTGAGGGCACAGAAGAGGTCCTGGTCCATCACCTGCTCACCCATACCTCCGGTTACAACGGTGAGGCCTTACTTGCCTTTATGATCGAAAGAAGAGGAAAATGGCCGGAGTTTCCGCCTTGTCCTGAAAACCAACACCCTTTAATCCATGAACTCCTCCATCGTCAATACCCGGCGCCACTCCATAAAACGCCAGGGGTGGAGATGTCTTATTGTGACCATAATTATCTTTTGCTGGGGGAGATCGTCCGACGGGTGAGCGGCTCTTCTCTGGCCGATTTTGCCGCGGAGAGGATCTTTCAGCCCCTCGGCATGAGCGACACCTATTACATTATCCCCCAATCTCTGGAGGCAAGAATTGTCAAGCGGCTGGCGGATGCGCCTTATGCCAAACGCGAAAGCCGTTTCTACGAAGGTCTGAATTCGCGTCAAATCCAGGAGACGCCTTATGGACACGCCGGTGTCTTCTCCACGGTCATGGATATGGCCGTTTTCGGTCAGATGTTCCTTAATGGCGGCCGGTATGGAGATAAGCGCATCTTAAGCCGGCCAACCGTCTCGGAGATGACCCGGAATCAGATCTCGGGTATCGGCCTTGATTGGTTTGGGACCTTTATACCCGAGGCCTCCTGGGGTTATGGCTGGGGAGTGACTGGCAATACAAAATGGAAGTACTTTCGGGGAAGTCTGAATCCATCAAAATCATTCGGGCACCCGGGCGCCGGGGGGGCCGGTTTATTTGTAGACCCCGTGCAGCAAATCGTACTCGCTTACTTTACAGTTACGCTCGAAGCCACACCGCGGTTAGAGCAGAAAACCGACTTTGACCTGTTTGAGAATTTGATCTACTCCTCTATGAATGAATAGCTTAAATTGAGGCGGAGGTATCGGGGAATTAACCCTGTTGGGATTAAAATAAAAATCAAATCGTTTCAAAACCTTCATCCAAAAAGGAGACACAGCCATGCAAGACTATCCGTGGTGGAATGAGACCCAAAAAAAGCTGATGCGGGATGTCCAAATGTTTACCAACGATGTTCTCCTTCCCCTGGGAGAAAAATGCGTTTATAAAAAGGAATACCCTTGGGAAGCCATGCGGGAAATCGGAAAAAAGGGTTGGCTCGGAGCGACGATTCCCCAGAAATATGGGGGTCATCAAGAGGAGTGGGGTGTAACCGGGGCTTGCATTCTTTTGGAAGAAATCAGTCGGGCCGGAGTATTATCCTCTGGTTATTCTACAACACTGATCGGGGCCACACATCAAATTGTTCATGACGGCACCGAAGAGCAGAAACAGAGATGGTTACCCAGGATTGCCAAAGGAGAGCTTCAAGGTTGTATCACCATGACCGAACCCTATGCCGGTTCGGATATAGCGTCCATAGAAACTACCGGCGTCCAGGAAGGGGATTTCCACCTGGTGAATGGAATAAAAAGGTTCCAGACGAATGCGGCTGCGGCCGATCTTTACATGACCTATGTAAAGACCACCAAAGACCCGAAAGAGATCAGAAGTTACCATCACCTGACGGGGATGATTATTGAAAAAGGGACGCCGGGATTCAAAGTTGAGCGGGTAAACGATTGGATGGGCAGCAGCGGAATGTACAACTGTTACCTGCGGTTTGACAACGCTAAAGTGCCCGTCGGTAACGTGATTGGAGGGCAAGGGAACGGCTGGCGGGTGATGATGAGTGGATTGAATATCGAGCGCGCCATCGGCGCCGCCGGCAATTTGGGCCAAATGAGAGAGGCGATGCGCTACGCCAAGCAGCACCTGGAAAGACGCGTCCAGTTTGGGCAAACGACCGGTTCCATAACGACCAACCAATTCAAGCTGGCGGATATGTATTCCAAATTTCAACTGGCCCGCCTTTTGATCTATTATACGGCTTACTGCGCTGATTTGGGACGGGAAGTTCCCATTGAAGCAGGTTTAGCCAAGCTTTATGGTTCCGAAGTAGCCCTTGAGATTGCTTTGGATGCCATCCAGTGCATGGGCGGGAACGGAGCCATGCAGATTTATCCCGTGGAACGATATATGCGGGATGCCAAACTTGGGCAGATCGCGGCCGGGACAAGTGAAGTGCTAAGGCTTTTGATCTACCGGATGGGAAATCGATATTTTGCCGAGGATTTAAAAGCCCCGGTGCGTATGATCGATGATGAATTAAAAATGCCTTTGCCCATAGGGAAGCTTCCTCCCCCGCAGAAAGTAAGAGAGGAAATGGATGTTTTAAAGGTTCTGGCCGAGAACTATCGAGTGAATCCCGGCCTGCACATGACCCTTTCCGACATCAAGCAATTCTTAGATGCCCCGGATGAGGCTTTGCTGAAATATTTGGCTTCTTTGGAAGAGAAAGAAATGGTTTCCCAGTTAAAAAATAAAAAAGGCGAGGTGGAATTGGTCAAGGCGACTTTAACGGGTATCAAAGAAGCCAATCCTCCGGATTATTATCGGCATATCCCTTCCTGGGTATTGCCCAAGGATGTTTTTTAAGTTGCCCCTATTCAACCTGTATTCAATTAATTTCGGCCTGGGGTCGATCCTTACCAATTCATTTGGGGAAGACCCCCCCACCTTTTCTTAACTCAAAGAGATATGAAAAGGAATTAACCGCGCTTCAATAGATGAACTTAATTCTGACTACCGGAGGTAGAGGATGAAATGCCCGAAATGCCGTACTGAAAATCCAGAATTGAGGAAGTTCTGCAAGGAGTGCGGAACAAAGCTTTTATTGGTCTGTCCTAATTGTCATTTTGAAAATGCTCCCGGAGATAAATTCTGCGGCGAGTGCGGTCATGATCTTAGCCAACCTAAAGAAGCCTCCCCGCTGGATTACTCCGCCCCCCAATCCTACACCCCCAGGCATCTGGCGGAAAAGATCTTGACCCATCGTAGTGACCTTGAGGGAGAGCGGAAGATCGTCACCGTCATGTTCGCCGACGTAGCGGGCTTTACGTCCCTCTCAGAAAAGCTGGACCCTGAGGAAGTTCACCGGATCATGGACGGCTGCTGTCGTATCCTGGTCGATGAAATCCACCGCTGCGAGGGAACGGTCGGCGAATTCCGGGGTGACGGGGTGATGGCCCTGTTTGGCGCGCCCATTGCCCACGAAGATCATGCCCAGCGGGCCTGTCATGCCGCCTTGGCCATTCAACAGGCCCTGGTCCCTTATGGCCGGGAAATCCAGCGAAGATACGGGATGGATTTTAAAATACGCATGGGCCTCAACTCCGGCATGGTGGTGGTGGGGAGTATCGGGGATGATCTGCGGATGGATTACACGGCCATGGGTGATACCACCAATCTGGCCGCCCGGATGGAAACCAGTGCTCGGCCCGGCGGCGTACTGGTGTCCAATAACATTTACCGGCAGACCAAAGAGTTCTTTGAATTCTCTTCCTCCGAATCCTTACAGGTCAAGGGAAAACAAGAGCCGGTCGAGGCCTACCAACTCTTGAGACCCAGCCAGGTGCACACCAGGATCGCCGCTTCCACGGCCAAAGGTCTTACCAGGTTTATGGGCCGCAGCCGGGAGATGGAAACCCTTTCCGAGGCCTTCGAAAAGGTTGGGTCCGGAGAAGGCCAGGTGGTCGGCATCGTCGGCGAGGCCGGGGTGGGTAAATCGAGACTGCTGCTGGAGTTCCGCCATCTTCTCCCGAAAGGCTACTGGTATTTTGAAGGTCAATGCCTGCACTACGGCGGGGCCATGCCCTATTTGCCCATGCTCGATGTTCTGCGGTCCTTCCTGGATGTCAAAGAAGGGGAACAGGAACATGTAGTCCGGCAGAAGCTGAAAGAGAGGATCCTGGGGCTGGATGAAAATCTCCGACCCATCATCCCGCCCATCCAGGAACTCCTGTCTCTCCAGGTCGATGATCAAGCCTACGCCAGGCTGGAGCCGAAACAAAAGAGAGAAAAAACCTTTGAGGCCATCCGCGACCTGTTGATCCGGGGCAGCCAGGATCGGCCCCTGATCCTGACCATTGAAGACCTGCATTGGATCGATAAGACCAGCGAAGAATTTCTAAGCTATATGATCGGCTGGCTGCCGAGGACCCGCATCCTCCTCCTGCTCCTCTATCGTCCTGAATACACCCATCAGTGGGGAAACAAATCCTATTACCAGAGGATCGGTCTGGAACAGCTCACTACCAACACCAGTGCCGAGCTGGTGGGAGCGATCCTGGATGGAGACGTGGTGCCCGAGCTGCGGGATTTGATCCTGACCCGGGCTGCCGGAAACCCGCTATTCATGGAGGAACTGACTTATAACTTATTGGACAACGGCACCATTCAAAAAAAAGATAATCATTTTATCCTGGCCCAAGACGTCTCCCGTCTCCAGGTCCCGGACACCATCCAGGGGATCATAGCCGCCCGCATGGACCGTTTGGAAGAAAGTCTCAAACGAATCATGCAGGTGGCGGCGGTGATCGGCCGGGAGTTCGCCTTCCGCATCCTGGAAACCATCCTGGAAATGAAAGAGGGGCTTAAGTCCGGGCTGGTCAACTTACAGGGGTTGGAATTCATCTACGAAAAAAATCTCTTCCCCGAGATGGAGTATATCTTCAGACACGCCCTGGTGCAGGAGGTAGCCTACAACAGCTTGCTGATCGCCCGCCGGAAGGAAATTCATGAGAAGATCGGCCAGGCCATTGAAGAGCTTTATCCGAAAAGGCTGGAAGAATTCTACGAGATGCTGGCCTATCATTATTCCCGGAGCGATAACCATGATAGGGCCTGTCGCTTTCTGAAGTTGTCGGGAATCAAGTCCATTCGAAATCATTCACTTTGGGAGGCCTTTCGATTTTTCCAGGAAGCCCTAAGCTTCCTCAAAAAGATGCCGCAAACCGAAGGAAACAAAAGGGAGCAGGTTGAGGTCATTTTATTAATGGCCGTCCCGACGAGACTCCTGGCCTATCCGGAAAATTCCTTCGAATTCCTTCGGGAGGGTGAAAGGCTGGTCAAAGGTCAAGGGATCGGAGATGGAAAAAACAGGGCATCTTTAAACTACTTCACGGGCATGTATTATTCGGTTAAGGGAAATCATCTGCTGGCCAGAAAATATCAGGAAGATTCTTTTGCCGATGCCGAAAAATTACAGGATATTGAAATCATGGCCCCTGTGACCCATGGCCTCTGCGTTGCTTATCTCATGGAAGGAGAACATGAAAAAATAGTAAACAAAGCGCCCAGAACCATCGCCTTGCTGGAAAAAACTCACCGGGAATCCGATTTTTTTAGGTCAACCGCCAATATCTATGCGATGCTCCAAGCCCATTATGGGGAGAGCCTGGCATGTTTAGGGGAGTTCAGGGCTGCAGAGCCCATATGTGAAAAAGCACTTTCTTTTGCCCAGGGGCTCAACCATTTTTTTACCATTGCCATGGTTGAAAGTCTATTTGGGGCTTTATTCATGGTGAAGGGAGATGGGGAAAAGGCTGTGAAACATTTCCAAGGCGAAATAGAATATCTTGAAAAATCGCAAACGGCACTCTATTTGCCTTTGGCTTGGGGTTCCCTCGGACACGGATATTATTTGGTCGGTGAGCTTACCAGTGCCTTAAAATGCACGGAAAAGGCTTTTAAGATGCAGCAAGACATCGGAATACCCTTTTTTTTGTCCTGGTTTCATTTGACCCTAAGTATGATTCATGGCGATTCAGGCAAGTTGGAAGAGGCCAGGGTCCAGGCCGAGCAGGGACTGAACTTAGCCCAAACGACCCATGAAGAAATGAATGAAGGGATATTATGGCTTGCTCTGGGCAGGGCCATTGGAAAACTGGAGAAGGTCCAATTTGATATGGCGGAAGAGTATATCCATAAGGGAATGAAGATTTTGGATGAACTGAAGATCAAACCCTCTTTTTCCATTGGTCCTCTCTACCTCGGAGAGCTTTATGCCGATGCCGGTCAGAAAGAAAAAGCCCTGGAAAACCTGGAAAAGGCCGAGACCATGTTTCGGGAGATGGGCATGGATTATTGGCTGGCCAAGGCGCAGGAGGCACTGGCCCTACTCACCTAATGCATCGAGCAATGTTTCAGCGCAGTCGCAAAGTACATCGAGAGAATCATTCTGTCCCGCCCAGTGAGAGGAGGGATAGAAGTTCTTCTTCGCGTTCTTGGCGCCTTTGCGGTGAAAACATGCGGTTTGACCTTACCTCCCGCAATCGCTCGCATCCCCTTTGATCTTATCCAGGGCGTGGGGAATGGCCGGCAAGATCACCGGCATCATCTCTTCAATGGCTTTTAGACCACCGGGAAGATTAACGATCAAGGTCTCTCTTCTGATGCCCACCTTTCCTCGGGAAAGTTGGGCCAAGGGGGTATGCTTCAACCCTTCCAGCCGCATGGCTTCGGCCATGCCGGGAATCTCCCGTTCGATGACCCGTTCAGTGGCTTCGGGAGTGATGTCCCTCGGACTTAAACCGGTTCCACCGGTGGTGAAAATAAGGTCCAATTTTATCCGGTCGGACCAATCCACCAGGGTGTCTATTATCGAGGGGATCTCATCAGGGACAACTGCTGTAGTTTGAACTTCAAAAAGATCGGCAGGAAGAAGGCTCCGGATCCTGGGACCGCCTTCATCGGCCCGCAAACCCTGAGATCCCCTGTCGCTGATGGTTAAGATGCCTACTTTAATCGGTTCAAGGTTCAAGGTTTAAGGTCCCCCAAGAAGGTTCAAGGTGCAGGGATAAAGAATAACGGTGTAAGGTCCACGGTTCACGGTAAAACCGTAAACCTTACACCTTATACCTCGAACCTTTCTTTTATTCCTCCAGCGCCGCCTTGGCTTCCTGGATCACTTTCTCGCTCATATATGCCGGGATCTCTTCATAATGAGAAAACTCGGACTGGAAAGAACCCCGGCCCTGGGTCATGGCCGTCAGGTCCGGGGCATATTTGGCCACTTCGGACATGGGCACCTGGGCTTGAATGACCTGATAGTTCCCCATGGAATCCACGCCCAGGACTTTTCCTCTACGGCTGTTCAAATCCCCGATGACATCCCCCATGCTCTCATCCGGCACAGTTACGGTAACCTTGACGATCGGTTCCAGCATAACCGGCTGGGCCTGCTGGATTCCCTTCTTGAAGGCCATGGAAGCGGCGATTTTGAAGGCCATTTCCGAAGAATCGACTTCGTGGGATTTGCCGTCATAAAACCGAACCTTGAAATCCACCACCGGATACCCGGCCAATACCCCGTTTTGCATGGCCTCGGTAATGCCTTTTTCCACAGCCGGGACAAAATTCCGGGGGACATTCATCCCTACCAGGGCATCCTGAAATTCAAATCCCTTGCCTCGCTCCTGCGGAAAGACATCAATATGGACCTCAGCGAACTGACCACGGCCTCCGGTTTGTTTCTTGTGCCGATAGATAATTCCTTTGGCTGATTGACGGATGGTTTCCAGATAGGGAATTTTGGGGGCCTTCAGGATCACTTCAACACCGAACTTTCTTTTTACTTTCTCGATGGTTGTTTCCACGTGAACCTGACCCATGCCCGAGAGAATGATCTGCTTCGTCTGAGAATCCCGATCCAGACGCAGGGTAGGATCTTCTTCCATAAGACGGGTCAAGGAGGAAAAAACCTTATCTTCTTCGCCCTTATTTTTGGCTTCGATGGCATAAGAAATGACCGTTGAAGAAGGTGGTGTAAAGGGGAAAATGATCGGATCTTTCTCATCGGCCAGGCTATCGCCGGTGACGGTCTCTTTCAATTTGGATACGGCCAAGATACATCCCGGATATCCGGCCGGTATCGGTTTTTGGGTTTTCCCTTCCAGAGCAAATAACTGTCCGAACCGTTCCCGAACCCCCTTGTTGACATTATAGAAACCGGAATCGGCGGTGATTTCTCCTGAAAAAACCCGAAAAATGGTTAACCGGCCGGCATAAGGATCGGCCAGCGTTTTAAAGGCCAGGGCGGAAAAAGGCGATTCTATCGAAGGCTCTTTACTTTTTTCCTCTTTAGTCTTGGGATCCTGACCGATCTGGGCCCCGCGATCCAAAGGCGAAGGTAAAGCTGCGTTAATGGCCTCCAAGAGCATATCGGTCCCGATATTTTTCAGGGCCGAACCGCAGAAGACCGGCGTAAAGGTCCTCAGCAATACCCCTTTTCGAAGCCCGATGGCCAGCTCTTCAGAGGACAATTCCTGACCTTCGAGAAATTTCTCCAGCAGGGCGTCATCGGCCTCGGCCAAATGTTCGATCAGATTATCCCGGGAGGTCTGAATTTCATCGGCCATCTCCTGAGGCAAAGGGATCTCTTTCCCTTCTCCCTGGGACCCCGAATACTCGAAAGCCTTTTTATTCAAAAGAGAAACCACACCGCTGAAAGTATCGCCCGTTCCAATCGGCAACGTCATCGGCACGGCCCTGGTTTTCAACAAGTTCTGGATGGAGGTCAGGGTTTTTTGGAAGTCGGCCCGTTCTCTATCCAATTTATTAATAAAGATAAGACAAGGTATGCCCTGCTTTTCAGCCGCCATCCAGATGCGTTCGGTTTGGACCTTCACCCCGTCTATGGCATCGACTACCACTACCAATCCATCCAGGACCTGGAGACAGGCAAAGGTATCGGCAATGAAATTTTCATCTCCGGGGGTATCAGCCAAAAAAACCTTGTGTTTCTTCCAGTCATAATGATGGAAGGCTGTATTGATGGTCAGGTGGCGTTTCAGTTCTTCGGGCTCAAAATCCAGGACTGACGAGCCGTCATCCACCTTCCCCAGTCGATCGATGGTCCTGGTGGTAAACAACAGGGCTTCCCCCAGGGAGGTTTTACCCGCTCCGCTGTGGGCCACCAGGCCTATGAGTTCTGATCCGCTCAAGATTCTTTTCCATACCTCAATCCTTTCCCCCGGTACTGACAAATGATGCTTTACTTACCTCAATAGGTCAACAAAAGTCAAGAGATTTAACATAAGGAAAGGGTTCGAGCTTTCAAGGGTTCGAGGATTCAAGGGTTTTAATTTCCATGCCTTTCACCCCGCCAGGCGGTCCTTAAACCCTTGACCTTTGAATCTCAAACCATCCCCAACTCTTTTGGAGAAGATTCAAAATATTTTTTCTTGACAACTATAAATTTACTAACATATTGTAAACATAAAAAATAATGTTTTCACTTCTTTTAAATCCAGCCAAGGAGGTAGGTTATGAGTCGAGTAAGGTTATTTGGGGTGCTAAGTCTGATTTTTATTTTTTTGGGAACATTATCTGGTCCTGTTCCAGCAAAGGCCGCTGAACCTATTAAAGTGGGAATTATTCTTCCTCTGACCGGCGGACAGGCCGCTTTTGGAGAAATTGAGAAAAATTCATTTATCATGGCCTTTAACGAAATTCAGAAGGCCGGCGGGGTGAGAGGTGAGAAAATCGAATTAATATTCGAAGATGATACCGGTAAACCCGATATCGCCAGAGCGGCCGCGGAAAAACTCATCTCCAAGGACAAGGTGGTCCTGTTAGGGGGGGGTTATGGAAGTTCGGAAACCCGGGCCATAGCGGGGGTAGCTCAGCAAAATAAGATGCCTTTTCTGATCAACACCGGCTCCGCCGATATTATCACCGAGCAAGGCTGGAATTATGTTTTCCGTCTGAATCCTCCGGTAAGTGAGTATGCCGAGGCAGCGGAAACCTTCTTGAAGGATGTGGCCAAGCCCAAGACGGCGGTCATACTTTTTGAAAATTCCCTGTTCGGGACCAGCGGGTCCAAAGAGTTTGAAAAATCCTGCCAGGATTTGGGGATTCATGTTCTCCTTAAGGAAGGATATGAAAAAGGCGCCGTTGACTTTAAACCCCTTTTGATAAAAGTAAAATCGGCAAATCCTGACCTTATCTACATGATCTCTTATATCATGGACGCTTCTTTGCTTATACGGCAGTCTATGGAACTGGACCTCAACCCCAAGCTCTTTATGGGAGGGGGGGCGGGGTTTACCCTTCCGGAATTTTATCAAAATGCCGGTAAGGCGGCCGAAGGAGTTTTCTCAGCCACATTATGGATCCCCTCCCTTCCCTTCCCCGGGGCCATGGCTTATTTCAACAATTATAAAAAGCTACACGGAAAAGATACCGAATACCATGGGGCTGAAGCCTACTCGGCCATGTTTGTGATCGCCGATGTCTTAAAAAGGGCCAAATCTTTTTCACATGATGATATCCGTCAGGCCCTGGCGACTACCGACATGAAGACCGCCTTTGGCAGAGTCAAATTTATTTCCTATGGAAAAAAAACCAACCAGAACAAGCTGGCCACTTATTTAGTTCAATGGAACAAAGGAAAGTTGGAATGTGTCTGGCCCAAGGAATTCGCCACCACCAAATACCTGTTCCCTCACAAACCATGGAAACAACGTTAGCCTTAATTATAGGGCAGGCCGATCAAGCGGTCTGCCCCTCGAAGGAAATGGATCTTTAGTACGAAAATAACCTTGTCCACCCCCACCCCTTCCCCTGCCGCCCCGCAGGCCCCTCCGAGGCCTGCGGCGAGACCATTCGACGAGCTCATGTCGAGTCGCTCAGACGGGCCGGGGAGGGTGAGGGAGGGGGGAGGATTTTCATGCTTTGTTGCTCCCTATAAAGGCATGAAAGTTTAGTGAGGAAAGGCCTATGCTCGTCTTTATCCAGACCCTGGTAGCCGGGGTTTTGATCGGTGGTCTTTATGCCTTAATCGGTATAGGAATGACGCTCATCATGGGTGTTATGGGAATCATTAATCTGGCTCATGGCCAGATTATGATGGTCTCGATGTACATCACTCTGGTTTGTTTTAAATATCTGGGGATGGACCCGTACCTTTCGCTCATTGTGACTATGCCGGCCCTTTTCATCATCGCTTTCTATATCGGCAAATATCTTCTGGTTCCTTTGATAGGCCGGGATACCATCCTCCCCGAGAACCAAGTGTTGATGACCGTAGGAATTGGAATTTGTTTTACGGAAATTATGCGGTTTATCTTTACCTCCAACTATCAGTCGGTCCGAACCGGGTATTCCAACAAGGCCTTTTATCTGCAGGGCGTTTCTTTCAGCCTTCCTTTAATCATCGCCTTTTTTATCGCCATTGCCATTACGGTCCTTCTCTTCCTTCTCCTGATGAAGACCGATATCGGACGGGCGATTCGGGCCACAGCGCAGGATAAAGAAGCCGCCGTGCTGATGGGAATCCCTCAACGAAAGATCACTTACGCTACTTACGGTCTGGGGGCGGCCTTAACCGCAGCCGCCGGCTCTTTGCTCTTGCCGATCTATTATCTTTTTCCCGATCTGGGGGGTGATTTCACCTTAAAGGCCTTTATCATAACCATCCTGGGGGGACTTGGGAGCACGGTAGGAGCCATTCTGGGTGGACTCACTTTAGGAATCGCGGAGTCCTTGGGAGCCTCCTATATCTCTATGGGCTACAAAGACGCAGTCGGGATGGTCATTTTTCTTCTGGTTCTTATCTTTATCCCCGGCGGCTTGAAAAGGTTTACGAAAATATGAAACGAAAATAGATCTCTTATTATGCTAAGACCGGATGGTTCTCCGTCATGCCGGACCTGATCCGGCATCCAGGGATTTGAGGCTTAGATAATAACCTGGATTCCGGCTTCCGTCGGAATGACGATCTAACTCTTTGTTTATGAATTATTTTCATGATTCGTGGTTTCGCGCCCATAGACGTGACCTGAGGGTTTGGTGTGAGAAACAAAGTTTAATGGCCTATGCTTAAAAGGAGATGATCTGATGAAAGGACTTAAAGCCCTAATCTTTTTTTTAATAGCCGGGATCTTGCCTTTGATCATTAAACAGGATTATTATCTCCATCTTTTAATCCTGGTTTTGATGTGGGTCATTATAGGCTCCTGCTGGAACCTGATCGCCGGTTATACCGGTCAGGTCTCCTTTGGACAAGCCGCCTTTTTCGGTATAGGGGCTTATACGGCCGGTATCTTACATACCAAATTAGAACTTTCAACTTGGTGGGGCCTAGCCTTTGGAGGATGGACGGCTGTAATCTTGGGCCTGATCATTGGCTACCTTTGTTTTCGTTTGAGAGGTCCTTATTTTGCTCTGGCCACTTTAGCCAGTGGAGAAATATTAAGACTGATTGCCAATAACTGGGTAAACTTTACCGAGGGTATGGTCGGGATCATGACCCTGCAAACTTTTTCCAGCAAACTTCCCTATTATTATCTGGTATTGGGTCTGGCGACCCTCTGTCTTGGGGTCATCTATTTGGTTATGCACTCCAAATGGGGTTATTATTTTGTCTCCATACGGGAAGACCAGGACGCGGCTGAATCTCTGGGGATCAACGCCACACTCTACAAAAACATCTCCTTGGCCATCAGCTCCTTTTTTACCGGGACGGTGGGAGCGTTTTATATGAATTATATGGGCTTCATCGATCCTTCGGTGGTTTTTGCTCTCCATGATATTTCCATACAAGCCATTCTGGTAGGTATTATCGGCGGTGTCGGCACCCTCTGGGGCCCGGCCATTGGTGCTTTGGTAATGGTTGGAATACAGGAACTCTTCCGAACATCCATCTTCGGCCTGGCCCCCCATTGGATCAGTCAAGGCCACGCGATGGCCTTCGGACTTTTGGTGGTTCTAACCATCCTTTTCATGTCTAATGGGGTCGTGGGTGATTGGGGCAAGATCAAAAAGATTTTTCTCAGAAAGGCCGTATAGGAGGACTCATGCCTATCTTCGAATCCCAAGACGTAGTCAAGTATTTTGGAGGGTTGGCTGCCGTAAACGGGGTTAGTTTTCAGGTGGAGGAGGGAGAAATCTTCGGTCTCATCGGTCCCAATGGTTCAGGGAAGACCACGGTCTTTAATTTAATCAACAACTACTTCCCCTTGACTTCAGGAGATTTCAGGTTATTCGGCAAAAGCATCAAGGGAATGAAAACCCATAAAATCTGCCACCTGGGTATTGCCCGAACATTCCAGGTCGTCAAACCCCTGGCCCGGATGACCGTCCTCGAGAATGTTACCGCCTCGGCTTTTTGCCGGGTGAATACAATAAAAGAGGCCCAAAATTTGGCCATGGAGACTATCGAATTTTGCGGCCTTTCCGGTTATAAAGATCAATCGGCTAAAGGGTTACCGATCGGAATGCGTAAACGGTTGGAGATCACCCGGGCCCTGGCTACTCAGCCCAAATTATTATTATTAGATGAAACCGCAGCCGGGCTTACCCCCAAAGAGGTGGACATGGCCATTGAATTGATAAAAGAGATCAACCGACGCGGGGTAACCATCATTGTCATCGAACATATCATGAAGGTCATCATGACCATTTCCAACCGTATCTTAGCCATCAACCAAGGCGAACCCATTGCCACCGGGACCCCTGAAGTAATTGCCCAAAATCCACAGGTCATAGAGGCATATTTGGGGGAGGACACCCATGCTTAAAATTAATCACTTGGATGTTTCTTACGGGGATGTTCAGGTCCTTTGGGATGTCTCCTTCGAGGTCCGGGAAAATGAAATTCTCGTTTTGATCGGAGCCAACGGGGCCGGTAAATCGACCACCCTTCGAAGCATTTCCGGGCTTCTGGTCCCTTCGAAAGGGTCCATTGAATTTAAAGGAACCCGATTGGACCAGATCTCGAATCATAAGGTTGTTGAACTCGGGGTCGCCCATGTCCCGGAAGGCCGTCGTCTCTTCCCGGAAATGACTGTTGAGGAAAATCTGATTATGGGGTCATTAAACGCCAAGGCCAAAGTCAAACGTCAGGAAACGCTCAAAGAAGTTTTTCGCCTCTTCCCCCGATTAGAAGAACGTCGGAAGCAATATGCCCGAACTTTGAGCGGAGGAGAACAACAGATGTGTGCTATCGGCCGGGGGTTGATGGCCCTGCCGGAACTCTTGCTCTTTGATGAACCTTCTCTCGGGTTGTCACCCATCCTGGTGCAGGAGATCTTCCATACTATTGAAAGGATAAATCAGGAAGGCGTAACCGTGTTATTGGTTGAACAAAACGTCAAACATACCCTGTCTATCTGCCATCGCGCCTACGTCCTGGAAAACGGCCGGATTGTTTTGGAAGGGACCGGAGGGGAACTTCTCAATAATCCTCATGTCAAGGAAGCCTATCTGGGAATATAAAATCAAGCTGATAGCTCTTAGCTCAAAGCTGAAAGGTCTAAAAAGAAACATGAATATCAGGAAAGCTCAAAGGA
Organism: uncultured delta proteobacterium; assembly: GCA_963790475.1. Classification (GTDB taxonomy): domain Bacteria; phylum Desulfobacterota; class RBG-13-43-22; order RBG-13-43-22; family RBG-13-43-22; genus RBG-13-43-22. The sequence continues at coordinate 1,361,363 of CAWBOS010000010.1, forward strand.
AGGGCATTTCCTATGAGCTACGAGCTATTAGCTAATTTATGGACGCTCTGATCTTGCAGCCGGCGAGGGGACGCGACTTCGTCCACTCACTCAAACAAGACCCAAACCCATTTTCCCCATTCTTAATCGGCCTCTTCTCGAAATTACCTTTAACTACCTGAGTCATTTCTCTGTCCGGAGGGTGATCCTGAATACCCATCACCTGGCCGCTCAGATTGACGACTTTGTTCAAACCCAGAAAGAATATCGCTCATTTGAAATAGAAACCCGTTTTGAACCACAAATTTTGAATACCGGCGGAGGAATCGGCAACACCCGAAATTTCTATCGATCCGATCCTTTCGTAGTGGTCAATGGCGATATCCTCACGGATATTGACTTGAATAAAGCGATTGAATTCCACCAATCCCATAAAGGACCGGTCACCCTGATCCTGCATGATTATCCTGAATTCAATCAGTTGCCGTGGATAGTCACGGGCGTATAAAGAAACTAAGAGATGCAGAAGGCCATGGTCTTGGCCTTTACCGGTATACACATTCTGGATCAAAATATTTTCAATTTTCTCCCTGGTTCCGGCAGCTATGATATCATCCCAATCTATCAGCAGATGATTGAAGAAGGCCATGACGGTTTGGGCGTATATCAGTCAAGATCATTACTGGCGGGACATAGGAACACCCAGGTCCTATCTTAAAGTCCATGAAGAATTATTGTCGGGACAGTTTGAATCCCCTCAATCCCCTCAAAGGGGAACTAACGCTGCCCTCAAAATCCTCCTTCCCCCCTTAAAAAGGGGGTTTAGGGGGATTTTAATTCACCCCGAAGCCGTTATTGAACCAGGAGTAAAATTCTCCGGCTGGGCCTGCATTGGGAAAGGGTGCCTGTTAAAAACAGGGTGCCAAATCCGCAATTCGGTTCTTTGGGAGGATGTCACCGTGGAGATCAGGAGGTCTCCAGTTTCGGAGTCCATTCTCGGCCAGGGTGTTCATCTCAAGAATGATCTTCATGGTGGGGTAATGATTTAGTACGCAAGTAAATCTGAACTAAGCTCTTGGGTACTTTGTTTACCGTCATGCCGGACTTGATCCGGCATCCAGGACTTTTGATGTTTAAATTAAACTGGATTCCGGCTTTCGCCGGAATGACCAACAATTCCCCAGTAAAGCAATATTTTCAGACTTCTTATCGCCCGCTTTAGGCGGGCCTAAAGGCTTACTATGAAACCTTTGATCCATTTTCTCCAACGACATCTTCCCTCAACCACCGGATTTACCGGCCGCTTGCGTATCAAACCCCTGAAGGGAGACGGCTCGGATCGACGGGTCTATCGCCTGTTTGCCGGAGATCATACTTTCATTTGTGTTTATCACCCCAACGGTCGCCGGGGAATTCCTTCCGAAAATGACTCCTTTGTTTATATCGCTGAACACCTAAGAAGCCAGGGGCCTGCCCACGCCCCTGATCCAGGCCTACGATCCCGGCCGCGGTCTGTTTCTGATGCAGGATTTCGGAGATTTTTCCCTGGAATCGGTCATAAAAAAAATCAAGGAGCCGCGGCTGATCAAACGGGTCTATGAGACCATCCTGAAATTGCTTTTGAAAATTCAGATCGAGGGGGCCAAGGATTTTGATTCCCGATACTGTTACGACACACCGCTGTACGACGGCCGATTTGCCTGGGAGCGGGAATCCCGGTACTTTGTCGAGGCTTTTCTAAAAGGCTATTTGGGTTGGAAAACGGTCCCGCCTTCAGCGGAAAGAGAATTGCAGGTGATCGCCATGGCTGTGGATCAGGAAAAGAAGCGATTGTTTCTTTACCGGGATTTTCAATCCCGAAATATCATGATCTGGTCCGAAGGGATCGGATTGATCGATTTCCAGGGGGGCCGCTGGGGTCCGCCGCAGTACGACTTGGCCTCCTTATTGATCGACCCTTACGTCACTATCCCGGAGCAGATCCGGGCAGATCTTTTTGATTATTATCTTCAAGAATTGTCCGCAAGAATCCCCATCCGATCAAAAAGCCTTCGGGAGAATTATGAGATCATCGCCTTTCAGAGAAATCTTCAAATCCTGGGTGCCTATGCCTTTCTCTCCCGGGTCAAAGGCAAAACCTATTTTGAAAATTATATCCCCGCCGCTTTATCTGATTTGAAAAAAAGGGCTTGCGGAAAGATATTTCGCCCTTACAAATCGGTCAGGAAAATGATCGCTGAAATTTAAAAGAAAAAGGATTCGAAGATTCCAGGGTTCAAGGGTTTTACCTTCCATACCTTTCACTCCCCCCCGCGATCCTTGTCCCCTTGGCACCTTGAATCTTTAGGTTTTATTTCAATGAACGCATAAAAATCCGTGTAAAAGCACCGGCAGAACGCATTTGTTTTTCTATAATCCGGTTGTAGTGTTGGACATCTTTTCCCGGCGCACCGGCGATGAATTTTCGGGCGTCATAATCCCCCTCCATACTGATCTTCTCAATTTGCATATATAGCCCCTTATCGGTAACGATAGCTTTCAGGACCGAAGACAAGTCCCCGGCAACGGCATGTGATTCTTTGGCCGCCACCTGGCTTGGGAAATGGTCGGCAAAGACTGGATATGTTGTGTCCTTGGAGGAGTCCCGCAGGGCTTCTATCATACTATCCCTATTATCGTGTTTCTGAAAGGCATCGTGGAATTCCTGGCAAAGTAATTTTTCGATCAGAATATGGGCCCTGGACACTTCCCCGACAGCCCGTGACATTGGTCCATGAATGCCGATCATATCCAATAGGGGAATGGAAAGCATGGTCAAAGTGCTTCGACCGGGCATAATGGTGGCATGGTAGGGCATGGTCAGGTCCTGCAAATAATGCAAGCCCCAACCGGCGAAGCGGTATCCCCAGTAAGGATGGCCTGTTTGAAAAGACAATTTGGCCAGCGAATGGAAGAGGTGCACTCTTTGTTCCGGAAAGGTCTTTTGAAAATTCGGGGCAACTTTATAAATGATCTTGGATTCATGATAAAAACCCATATGAAAAGGCGCCTGTGTCCCATAATCGAGCTTGGGATTTCCGAATGGCTGTTTGCCATAGCCGTATTCTTTGCCGAAACGGGTATTATTATTTTCCCAAAGTCCGATATCCAATCCGTAATCCGGTTCGTCGGAAGCCGAAGAAAGCACCTCCAGGGCGCTTATCTTTTCTCCCGGCTCAAGCCGGATGTAGATGTTATTCTGAAAATCTTTCGTCAGGGTGCTCACAGCGGACTTCGGCAGGCGTTTGTTTTTGGGGACCGGACTGCCGGGAAGAACCATGACAAAGAGAGGAAGCTCCAGGTCGGGATTCACTCGCAGGGCCTTTAGGAAACGGATACGAAGGTTGGTTTCCTTGCTGCTCAAAAAATACAGGGTTTGAGGTGCAGGCGGATAGGCCCGGACGTTGGAGACGGCCCAGGCTTCTTCCGCCTTAAGCAGTTCCCCGATTTTGACCTTCTCTTTCAATAAGAACGAGTCCAGAGGCTCGGCGGAAACCTCTTGCCCGTATTCCGGTTGCCCACCAAGGGCCGGAGTGGTCAGGTAGGCGTGATTAGTCCAGGCGTTTGCGGAAAGCGGCAGAATCGCCAGAAGGGCCGCTCCGATTCCAAAGATCCTGAGATGGATTTTAAATGGCATGTGCTTCCCTCCTGTCGTGATTAAAATTAGTTTATTTTACAAACCGGAAAGGAAAAAGCAAGAAGTCTTTTTTTACTAAGTTGGAATTTTATTAGGGATCAATGCCGAATACAGGCCTTATTTTTTTGCCCCCCTTCTCTCGGCTCCGAGAAATCAAGATAACTCCTTTTAATCAGGGAGGCGGGGTACTGCTGGAAGAAAAAAATTCCGGGGCCTTGAACAAACGCGATGCCGCATTGATCGGGGTTTTTTTATCCCTTTGTCACACCTTGGTTGAAGACACCTTGATTTTTGCCGCTATCGGGGCCAACCTGATCGTTATCCTCTTGGCCCGCATTTGTTTTGCCGTCGCCGTCCTTTTCCTCCTTCGATGGCTGCTGCCCCGGCAAGCAGAAGTCAGGTGAAACTCGAACCTGTTAAAAGGACTCTATTTTCTAAAAATACCGTCTTCCCCTTCGTAAAATACAATAAAGGCCCTATTTATTTAACGGGCCATTTATGATTAAAATTTCTGGTATTAATCGGATTAGTCATCTTAATACCCAAAATGAAAGGAGAACAACCATGAAGGAAAGAAGAGATTTTTTGAAAGGGTCACTGATCGTTGCCGGCGCGGCGGTCCTGGGAAATGCGATTCAGGTACAGGCAGCAACCATGTTCCCCAAAGGGCTCATTTACACCAAAGAGTCCACTGGACGTTGGGCCGGCAAGGAAGGGGCCCATGTACCGGTGGCCACTGTGAAGGGGAGAATGGTTTCCGTGAAAACCCCCCATCCCATGACCAAAGAACATTATATTGTCAAGCATACCCTCGTGACTGCTGAAGGCAAATTTTTGGGGGAAAAGACGTTTACTAACACCGATGCCGCCCCCCCCGAGTCCTCATACACGCTCCCGGAAGGATTGAAGGGTACTCTCTGGGCCACAAGCTTTTGTAATATTCATGATTTTTGGGTCACTGAATTCACGGTGTGAGCAGCCAGGTTTCTCATATTCAAAGGCTTATATTCGGGGCCATAGTGCCAATGGGCCTCTTGCCAAAGTCCATTCTTTTTAAAATGGTTTAGTCCCGCCAAAGGCGGAATCGCCTGACAATAGGCTGGAATCAATAGAGGTCAGCCCCTCCCAGCGGGGCTGACCTATTAAATAAGAAATCCATATAACCAATCTTCTGAATGTGACAGGGAGGTATTCCTGATGAAGGTTATTGACCTTGAACTGGACCTGCCCCCGGATGCCGAACAACTGGTTTCCCGGTTAAAAGACTATCTCTTCCATTCCACGAAAAAGGGCATGGCCAACTACGGCAACGTTTTCGGGGTCCAAAGGGCACGCGCTTTGGATTTCACGCCGGAAGAGATCAAAAATTTAAAAAAAGAAAAGTCCCCGGCGAAAATAGAAAGGGTGTTGAAGCAAAGGGCCAAGAAAGCCCTAATGACTCTCCCTCGATTTGTGGAACAGATGGATGAAGCGGGAATCGAATGGGGTGCGGTTTTTGCCGGCGATTCCGATAAGACCGCAGCGGTGGTTTCCCAATTTCCCGATCGATTCATAGGGACAGCCAACATTAATCCTCTGGAGGGCATGAAGGCCGTCCGGGAACTGGAAAGAGCGGTTAAAGAGCTGGGAATCAAATGTTTTTACGCCAGTCCTTTCCGGTACGGGATCCGGGCCAACGATCGTCGGTTCTATCCTCTTTATGCCAAAGCCGTTGAATTGAATATCCCGGTTTTTATTTATACGACCATGACCTATCGCACGGACCTGCCTATGGACATCGGACGGCCGTTATATGTGGACGACGTGGCCATGGACTTCCCCGAAATGCGGATTGTCGCCGGGCTGGGGGGCTGGCCCTGGGTACCGGAACTTATCGGGCTGGCGCGAAGGCACCAGAATCTGTATATCAGCACGGCGGGTCACCGTCCGAAATATCTGAGTACTCCCGGATCGGGTTGGGAGATGCTCATGCAGTTTGGCAACACTTTGCTTCAAGACAAGATTGTCTTTGCCTCGTCCTGGTTTACCTTTGCCCTGCCTATCAAACAGGTAGTCGAAGAAATGCTGGCCCTGCCACTCAAGGACTCCGTCAAAGAAAAATGGATGTATAAAAATGCCCGAAGACTTTTCGGACTGGACTAATGATTAGAGAGGGGTCGGGCCCATGAATGTTCCATTAAAAGGTTTTTTTCAGGCCCTCTTCTCGAGCTCTTCCCACCGCTGATAGGCGGTCTCTATGGCCTGCTCCAACTCACTCAGTTTGGCTTTGATCCGGTCCATCTCCTCCTTTTCTTTCTTGTAAAACAGAGGATCGGACCAGATTTCATAGAGCCCTTGCCGCTCTGATTCAAGGAGGTTGATTTGTTGGGGGAGTTCTTCCAATTCTCTTCTTTCCTTGTAGCCCAGCTTCTGAACACCTTGGGATTTGGGCCTTTCCACCTTTTTCCCGGGATCTTTTTTCTTAGTCCGGGGTCCTTCCGCTGTTTGGGATCTTTGAATCAGCCAATCGTCATATCCTCCGGCGTATTGAATGACCCGTCCCTGTCCTTCAAAGGCCATGGTACTGGTCACTACATTGTTTAAGAAGGTCCGATCATGGCTGACCAGCAACAGGGTCCCCTGATAGTCGAAGAGAAGTTCTTCCAAGAGCTCCAGGGTTTCCAAATCCAGATCGTTGGTGGGTTCATCCAGAACCAGGACATTGGCCGGCCGGGCAAAAAGCTTGGCCAGCATCAGTCGGTTCTTTTCCCCCCGGAAAGAACTTTAACCGGTGTCCGGCTTTTTTCGGGTGAGAAGAGAAAATCCTGAAGATAGCCTATGAGGTGTCGGTTCTGCCCGTTTTGGATAATGAAGTCATTTCCCTCTCCGACATTTTCCAGGACTGTTTTCTCTTCATCAAGCTGGATGCGGAGTTGGTCAAAATAGGCGATCTGAAGGTGGACCCCGTGACCAACCTTGCCGGTCCGGGGCGGGATGCTTTTTAACAGGATGTTCAATAAGGTGGTCTTGCCGCAACCGTTCGGCCCGATGATTCCAACCTTGTCCCCCCGCAGGACGATGGTAGAAAAATCCTGGATTACCTGAGTTTCCCCGAAAGCAAAGGAAATCTTTTCCGCTTCGATAACCAATTTTCCGGTTCTTTCGGCCTCCTGAATCTGCAGTTTCACATTAAGGTTTTTTTTGCGGCGTGTTCGGAAGGCTTCACGCATTTTGATCAAGGCGGTGACTCGGCCTTCGTTCCTGGTTCTGCGGGCCTTGATGCCTTGTCTGATCCAGGCCTCTTCCTGAGAGAGTTTTTTATCAAACAAATCGTTTTGGTTTTCTTCGGCTTCCAGGGAGTCCCGTCTTCGTTTCAAAAAAGTTTCGTAATCACAGGAATAGGAAAAAAGGCTTCCCCGATCGAGCTCCAAAATCCTGGTGGTCAGTTTTTTAAGAAAAGCACGGTCATGAGTGACAAAAAGCAGGGTCTTAACATAGCGGGAAACAAAGGTCTCCAGCCAGAGGATGGATTCGATATCCAAATGATTCGTCGGCTCATCCAACAGAAGGATATCGGGTTCGGCAACCATGGTACGGGCAAAAAGGGTGCGTCGTTTCATCCCCGCCGAAAGATTCGAGAACTCAACCCCCGAAGGAAGCTGGGTTCGGGACAAAATGGTTTCCACCTTTTTTACCAGGGTCCACCAATCTTCGGAATCCAAAGGGTGCGGTTGATCGGCTTTCAGAAGGGTAGATGGATTGGCAGGATCTAATCCTCTCTGCTCCTCTTTGGTGTCGATGTTCCGGTGATAATCAATCAGGGCCTTTCTTTTGGGGCCAAGGCCTCCGGCTACCACATCAAAAATCGATCCTTCAAAATCAGAAGAGACATCCTGGGACAGATAAGTTACGGTGACGCCTTGCTGCCGCCAGACTAAACCTCTATCGGGCAGGATCTCCCCCTGTAAAAGTCTCAGCAGAGTGGATTTACCTGCTCCGTTACGGCCCAGAAGACCTACCCGTTCCCCCTTTTCGATCTGAAAGGTAATATTTTCCAGCAAGGGGGGATCAGAAAACCCCCAGCATAAATCCCGCGTGCCGATAAGTGCCATAAATCAATCCTCAAACGAATTTTATCACCGGCTCTGAACCAAAATAAATCTTTTCTATAGTTATTAAGGGTCTCATGAGACGGCTTAGTCAAAAGTCGCCGGAATCCCATTTCCTCATTCCGGTAACGCATCAAGTGCGGGATAGACTCCAGCCGGAATCCAGTATTGTTAAGGAGTTGAAAATTTCTGGACCCCGGTTTTCACCGGGGCGACGACTTTTTACGATCTTATCTCACGATAGTCTTGATAGGAAAATGGTATGCTCAAATTCAATGGGACCGGGGGGTCCCGGGCATCAGAATTTAACAGATATTGTCTTGAGACCCTTAATAAGTTACCATTCGGAGATTGATCTTTATCGAGCTTTGAGGTCTAACTTCGTTCCACAAATTCTACAATATTCCCATCCGGGTCTTTGACCATGGCAATGCGCACACCGGGCCTGATCTCTCTCTCCGTGACCGTAAATTCTACTCCGTTTTTTTTCAGATCCTCACAAAGCTGAGAAAGATTCTCGATCACGAAGGTCACATAACGATATCCCAATTGTTTTTCCAGGCCGATGGCGCCGCCGGGCAGCACTGTCTTTGGTTCGATCAGTTTGAAGTCGCTTTCGCCGAAGCGGAGCCGGTGCATAGTCCCGAACCCTAAGGGCATCGTTCCCACAAACTCCAGCCCCAACAGGTTCTGATAAAAATTGAGACTGGCCTTGATGTCGCTGACGATCACACCGAGATCTAATGAATTCTTGGCTGGTTTCATCATTTTTATTTATTCCTTTGCAATGTTGTCCTTATTTTTCTCTATCCCTTAGCCATTTTTCTCTTTGACCATAAGGGGCGCTTTACCTTTGGCTTCCAAAATACTGCTTCCCAGATCGCCCACATTATTAAATGGTTTCGGTCTGCCTTCCGCGGGAAGAAGATGAATCGCTTCAGTCGGGCAGGTTGTCGCGCAAAGCCCGCACCCCAGGCATTTTTCCCGATCGACCCGGGCCTTTTCCCCCACTTCGATGGCCCCCACCGGACAGCGATCAAGGCAGACTTCGCAGGCGGTACATTCTTCTTCATCGACCACGGCCTCAAAAACGGCATTAAAGTGCCTTTGTCTATAACTCCCCCATTTGGTAATGGCCTTTAAGGCGGCACAGCAGCATGGGCAACAGTTACAGATATTCGACAGATGCACAGAGTTGGCCCCGGCATGAACCAGCCCGGATTTATCCGCTTCATCCAGGATGCTAATAGCCTCATCGGCCGTTATCTCGCGCCCCAGTCCGGAATCGATATAATATTCCGCGGCCACACCGAAACTAAGACAGCTTTCCCTGGGGTGATGGCAACCCTCGCCCAACAGGTCCGCCTCTTTGCGGCACACGCAATCCGCTACCGCGATTTTTCTGGCCGCCCGCACACTTTCCTCAAGCCGTTGGTAGGGAAGAAGGACCTTTTGAGTATCGATATTCTTCTCCATGGGAATCACCTTGAATCCGGGGATATTATGGTTCCCAAGTTCTTTGATATAGGCGGCCTCGTAATATTCCTTAAAAAGGGCGGCCAGTTCTCGGTCGATTTTCTTTACCGAATATTCGTAAAGCCCGATCATAAAGGGGGCCGCCCGGTAAAAGGGGATGCCTTGTCTTCGGAAACGAAAGATCAGTCCTTTCTCGGCCATGGCATCCAATCGCTTTCCCAGATTATCGGCCTTCATATCCAGGCGGTCGGCGATCTTCACCAGTTCCTCCGGCAAGGTCGACAGCCTGACCGTAAGCCTGGCCTCCTCCTCGGTGAAAAGCCGCTTTAGGATCTTAATCTCAACCCCTGATTCCGTTTTTAAAAACCCTCTGGGGAATTGGTGCAGAAAATCGCGTAACACCTCATAATCGTTCTCAGGCATGATTAAAACCTCCCTAAGCAAATTGAAGAAATTATTTCCATGATCTAAATGGGAGCCAATAAACTGATTAATCCCTTAACAGGCTGTTGAGCTAAAGGCCTTTAGGATCGGCCTCATTCAGTAAGGGTTGTCCTTTCAGATAGCGGCTGAGATTTTCCAGAAAAAGCCTATCCCCCCTGAAGTGGGTACCGCTTCCGGCGTTTGAGGAATGGGGCGTGATAATGACATGGTCCATATCCCACAGAGGACTGTCTGATTCCAAGGGTTCCGGTTCGAATACATCGAGAACCGCCCAGGCCGGCGTGCCTGCCTGGAGCGCTTCGATCATATCCTTTTGATTGACCAGTTTACCTCGGGCAATATTGACAAAAGTGGCGTTCTTCTTCATCTTTTGAAAAAAGGCCCGGTTGGCGAGTTCCCGGGTTTCATTGTTCAGGGCACAGGCCAGGACTACCACATCGGCCTGCGGCAAATATTCTGAAAGGCGGTCCAGGGTGATCACGGTATCGGCCAGGGGATGCTGATTGGCTGACCGTCTTACGCCGACCACCTCGCAATCAAAGGCCCTTAGCCGTTTGGCTATCTCCTGACCGATATTCCCGAACCCGATGATCAGCCATTTGGTATGCCAAAGTTCCCGAAAACCGGTTACCTTCCAGGTATGGACCGCCTGGTGTCGTTTTCGATCAAAGACCCCCTGATACTGCATCATCACATTGGCCAAAACATATTCCGCAATAGCAATGGCCTGGGCATTACTCCTGGTCACCCGGATACCTTTTCGCATCATTTCTCCATAAAAAGGAAAATCCAGGCCGGCCATAAAGGTCTGAAGCCATTTAACGGTTCCCCCCTCCAGAACAAGCCGGACAAATTTCTCCATGACTCCGGAGAAAAGAATTTCCATATTCAGCCAGGCAAAGTCGGGTTTTAAGGTCGTAGGGTCGATCTTTTCATTCTCGGCCGACAGGCGGCCTTCAGCGCCTATCAACAGGGCTTCGAGATCAGGACTTATGCTCTTAATTTCCTTTTTAAGGCGCTGGTAAGACTTTTCTTCAATCAATAACGTGGTCACTCGGGCCTCCTTGTTTTATTAAACTTATTTTTTCATATCTATTGAGCTTTTTAAAATTCAAAACCTTTTTTGATCAGATAAAACACTTCCCTAATCTGCTCTGTCCTGGGCGGGAAAAAACTTTGACCAACCTCTTCATCTGAATTGGTTCATTACCCTTGGCGGGAAGTTGAATGAGGATGAACTATTCTAACCCTAACCAACGGTTCAAGTCAATCCCAAAGGGAGACGACGAGTTTCTTCTTGACCCCACTGGTAGCCTTTTTTATAATAGTCTGACTTTTGCTAAACCCGAAGATTCCCGGCAGTCCGCTGCTATTGGATGGAGGTAGTAATGTCGATCCCCTTTATTAAATCTCTGCTCTCGGTGCTCCTTCTCCTCTCCGCTTTGTTGGCCCTTTTTACCATGTTCGAAATTTATGGGCGTACGGAGAAGAAGTACAACGTAACCAAGCTGCAGAAGGTTCATAGGGTCAATGGGTTTTTCTTTCTTCTTCTCTTTATGATCATCTCCTTTTTATGTCTCCGTTACTTTTTATATGCCCAACCCGACCTTGCACCCCGAGGCGCGCTCCATACGGTGATTTCTCTGGCCCTCTTTTCCCTTCTTTGCTTCAAAGTCTTCGTGGCCTCCGGTTATAAAGGGTTCTATGGTAAAATGCCCGTTGCCGGTCTTTGGATTGCCCTGCTTACCTTTGTTCTTTTTGGCACCTCGGGCGGCTATTACCTCCTGGCCGAGGTCATGGGCAAGGAAAAGGGGCCGGAGCCAGCGATCCAGCGGGGGGAAATCCCTCTGCTGACGGACCCCAAGAGCATTGCTACCGGACAGGCCCTTTTTTCCCATTTGTGCAAAAGCTGTCACTATTCCAACCGGACCGACACGATCATCGGACCCGGTTTGAAGGGTCTGCTCAAAGGGCCACGGCTGCCGGTCAGCGGAAGACCGGCGACCGCCGAGCACGTCTTTAATCAACTTCGAAAACCTTTTAAGGATATGCCTTCATTCAAATATCTCCCTGATGAAGAGGTCTTTGAGATCATCGCCTATTTAAACACCCTCTGAGCCGAACCGGAACTTAAAGGAGAACTTTTATGCCCCGAGACATACCCATTGGCAATGGCAGCCTGCTGATCACCTTCGACGAGGATTACGGCCTGCGAGATATTTATTATCCTCATGTGGGCAAGGAAAATCATAGCGACGGGCATAAGTTCAGGATGGGGGTCTGGGCCGAAGGGAAATTGTGGTGGATCGACAAAAGCTGGGACCTCCTTCTGGATTACGCCCCTGACACCCTCTCCACGCAGGTAACCGCCGGCAACCAGTCCTTGGGGGCTTTTTTGGAGTGCAGCGATTTGGTGGACTACCGGGAGAACATCTATTTAAAGAAAGTCCTCATTAAAAACCAAGCCGACCGGGAAAGGGAATTCCGGCTCTTTTTTCATCAGGATTCTTATATCCTGGAATCTCCCAGCGGTGACACCGCCTATTATGATCCGGATGAAAAGGCCATCATCCATTACAAGGGCAATCGTTATTTGCTTATCAGCGGTATCCGCGGCGGACAGCACGGCCTCGACCAGTATGCCACCGGGGTCAAGGAATTCCATGGTCTGGAGGGGACCTTCAGAGATGCCGAAGACGGCTTACTCCAGGGAAACCCCATTGCCCAAGGCTCGGTGGACTCGACCCTGTCTTTCTGGGTGACCATCGGGCCTCATGAGGAGCAGTTGATCTATTACTGGATCGTGGCCGGAAGAGATTACGCCGAGGTCAGCCAACTGAATAAGATGGTCCTGGGTCATGGGCCGGAACACTTCGCCGGGCGGACCCGGAATTATTGGCAGGCCTGGTTGAATACCCGGGAACGGGATTTTGCCGACCTGCCGGCCGAGGTAACCGACCTCTTCAACAAGTCTCTCCTCATACTCAGTACCAACCTCGACTCCGGCGGGGCCATCGTGTCCGCCAACGACACAGACATTCAGCACTTCGCCCGGGACTCCTACAGTTATATGTGGCCCCGGGACGGGGCCTTCGCCGCCTATGCCCTGGATATGGCCGGCTACCTGGGACCCACCCGGACCTTTTTCGACTTCTGCCTGGATATCATCAACGAAGGCAAGGAGTCCATGGGCTTTTTTCTCCACAAATATCATCCGGACGGGTGTCTGGGAAGCTCCTGGCATCCCTGGCAAACCGACGGCCAGAAAAGGCTGCCCATTCAGGAAGACGGCACCGGGCTGATGCTTTGGGCCCTTTGGTTCCATTTCAATAGATTCCGTGAGATCGAATTCGCCGCCCACCAATACGAACACCTGGTGATACGCTGCGGAGACTTTCTGGCTTCCTACCGGGACAACGACACCGGCCTGCCCTTGCCTTCCTATGACCTGTGGGAGGAAAAATGGGGTGTCCACACTTTTACCGTCTCCGCTGTCTTCGCCGGACTGAAAGCCGCTGAGAATTTTAGCCGATTTTTCGGAAACACCAAAAGGGAACGGATCTATGGCCGGGCGGCCGCGGAGGTAAAGGCCGCCATGGAGGAACATCTGTTTCATAAAGAACAGAATCGGTTTCTGAAGAGCGTTCTTCCCCGCGAAGACGGTTCCTGGGAGAGTGATGCCACGGTGGATGCCAGCATTTATGCCCCTTTTTACTTCGGTCTTTTTCCCCCCGATGACCGACGGGTTGTCAGCACCATGCAGGCCATCCAGGATCGTCTCCAGGTCAAGACCGAGGTGGGGGGATATGCCCGTTATGAAGGGGACGGCTACTTTCGGGCCTCCGAGGATTTGGCCCAGGTCCCGGGCAATCCCTGGCTTATCTGTACCCTCTGGCTGGCCCAGTGGCATATCGCCAAGGCCAGGACCCGAGCCGAACTGGCCGAGGCCCTGCCCTTCTTGGAATGGGTGAGCCGGCGGGCCAGGCCTTCCGGGGTCCTGGCCGAACAGGTTCATCCCCACACCGGGCAGCCCCTGTCGGTTTCGCCCTTAACCTGGAGCCACGCCGCCTATATCACCACCGTGCTTGAATACATCGATAAATTTAATGGTCAAGAGGTCTGCCCTACCTGCGGCCGGTCCTTGATCCTGAACCGGGAAAATACACCATCCGCTGAAAGGAATCGAGTCCATGACCACAAAGGGGAGGCTGATTGAGAATGGGAAAGGTTGAAGACAGTTTTGATAACGAGATGATCTGCACCAAGTTCTGCGGCGTTTGCCCGACCTATCCGGGGGTCAAGGGGCAATTACTTTTTTGCGCCCGCGGTAAAAGCAGTTCCCCGAAGCAGAAGGCCGGATGCAACTGCGGGCTTTGCGATATCTGGAATAAATACGATCTCGCCGATTTTTATTACTGCCGCCAAGGGCCGGCCGAATGATCCGGGCACATAGAAGTCAGCGATCAGCATTCAGCTAACCCCTTAACAGTAAAGGATTTCGCTGATAACTAAAAGCTGATGGCTGATAGCTCTCATAAGGTGTCAGTTTTTGAAAAAAAGAGTGTTCTTGACCGGATTCTTTCCGTCAAAATAAATGGGTAATCCCTCCCAGCCCCAAAACAAACCTGCGGATACTTTCATGGCTTGTACATGCAGATGGGGTTGACTCGTCCATCCGGAATTCCCCGCCCGGGCAATGGCCTGCCCCTCCCTGACCTTTTCGCCCACTTTGACAAGGATACTTCCTTTTTGCAGATGACCCATTAAAACCCCGAATTCTTTGGTGGCAATCAACACATGGTTGCCGACATTGTAAGGAGGATTACCGCGCCAGGGGGTTTCATTAGGCCATTTGTCTTCGACATCAAGGACTTCGCCTTCACACGGACTGTAAACGATTTGGTTAAAAACAGCATATCTCTCCTTTAGCATGGGCAGAAACCCATAGGCATCATTTCCCCAGGGGGTGACCTTGGTGATGTCCACCGCGTAGCGCATGGAAAGGTTGGTATTCGCTCCCTGGTGCTGTGCCGCGCCATAATGATAGTTCATGAGAGAACTCCGCCGACCGTTACCGCCTTCAAAAACAGTATATACCCCATTTCTGAAAGGAAAGGCGAGATGGACAGGCGGCTCGCCGTAAAAATAAGACCGGAAGGCACCCAGCACAAAATAGATCAGGACGGCTGAGATGATTATCCCGGCTCCATAACCAAGCCACCCTGAAAATGGAGGCGGTACGAAAAAAGGCAGATTCCTTACCTGAAAAAACGACCGGATAATAGTCGCGGCGGCCAGAATAAGAAGAAGGTAGCGCAAATAAAAGCCGGCAAAGACCCATGAACCCATAAGGTAGACGAAGGTCATATAGGAAAACAGAATCAAGGCCTGGATTACCCAAGATAGTATGCTGGAGTAACATCTGTTCCAGGTCCACAGAATCAAGATAATAGGAATGACCCAATGAAGGAGGGCAATCAGGGCAACGGCTGTGAGATGACTGAAACGCATGCTACTTCCTTCTTATAAATTTTGACTGGGGAGGCTTTTGTGAATGCCTGTTTCTGTGAGCCTTGATGGAGTGAAACTCAACGCTCTTGGCTGCTGGAGGGATTTTAGACAATCAGCCGACTTAATCTTCACCCACTTATTAAAAAGAACAGATAATAGATTACTTTCACCGCAGAGACCCAGAGGTCGCAGAGAAGAATATTTTTTGCTTTCCGTGTTCTTCGCGTCTCGAACGAGTCACGCCTCTGGCGTGACGAGTGAGCGATGAAAAAATGTGCACCTCTGCCTAAGGCTCACCTTAATGGGAGCGATGCAGTGGTGAGAAGAGGGTAAGAAAGGATCGATTTATTTTTTGGCAGCGGCTCGCTTTTTTTTCATGGGTGTCCGGCAGCACATCAAATCTATCGTCTGGCAGCCGCAGTCATCTTCCAAAACGACCACCAGCCCGCAGTCACTGCAGGCATACTTGCTCCCGGCCCGGGAGGCTTTTTTAGGAGCGGCCTTTTTCGCGACAGCTTTTTTAGGGGCAATTTTTTTAGCAACCGGTTTCTTGCTCATAGCCATTTTATTATCTCCTTCCACAAATTTTAATTATTTTTATTGTGTAGCAAAATGAAGAATGTTGTCAAGAAATTATTTAATCAATTATTCATTCATCTCCCGGCCGGGAATCTCCCCCCTACCGCTTGGCTCGCATCGATGATTGATAGGCCAGACCTGATTTGGAACGGAATATCGATTGGCTCGCGGTATCGGTGTTCTGCTTAGAACCTTTTTTGGGGGGATAAAGGGGCACTTTAAGATTCTTTTTACCCCAACTTTTTAATGGAATTCTTTGAGATTTCATCCCTCCGGGCTGGTCCCGCCCCCGTTGCCCCGATTTTAACTCTCCCCCGTACAGCTATTCCGGGACACGCGTTCGGCGGGATCTTGACGGTAGTATTCCTGCAAAACACGATAAAGGTCCGGTGCATGCTTAATCATTAACCGCGGTTGATCGAAGAATTGTTCTGTGGCGACGGCGAAAAATTCCGCTTCGCTAATTGCACCGTAAGCATTGAGGAAAGATTTCTTGCCCTTTTCGGTGTCGTGTTTGAGACGTAGATATTCACGCGAACAGGTCAGGACCCAGTCACGGTATTCATCCCGGTCGCGCAGTGGAGGTGTACCGTCGGCCGCGCCGTTGAGCATGTCCAGTTTATGGGCGAATTCGTGGTAAATAACGTTGTGACCAGACTCAGGATGGCGCCCTCCGCGCAGGGCGGCATCCCAGATAATAATTACCGGCCCCCGCTGGAACGCCTGCCCGATAATGGGATGCTCAAGCTCCACCGGTGCGAAGGTATTTTCAAAAAAACCTGGCTTGCGTTGAGGCGGAACAACGGTAGAGGGATAGACGATGATGGATTCGACATTACGATAGTAGTTGTGGGGCAGGCCCAGAACAAGAAGACAGGCCTGAGCGGAAATCGTGACGCGGATCTCGTCGGTAAGGTCCAGTCCCCCAGCTCCTTCCCAATTTTTTTCGGCAATAAATACCTGGATCAGGGCGCGCAGGTGAGCACGCTCGACATCTTCCAGCATGCAGTAGTGGGCCACGTTACGGCGGATTATGTCCTCCCATAAGGAAGGGAAAGGTGCCTGGATGAGCTTATTTCGGCGACGATCGCTAAACCAATGAAACATTGAAATTTCCTAATGTTCTTTTACTTTCGGTAACTGGGGTCGAACCCAATGCCGTTAATTTTCGGCAAAACATATATGGTGTCCCCGGATTTGCACCGGGCCCTCAGCGCTCCGGTGAAATGACTTAGTTAGCATTTCAATCCTCAATCATCTTAGGAATTTCATTAGATTCTGCTGAGCGCTTTGTCAAGGGTGCCGGATTTTTTCCATTCTCTGAACGTTCTCTCAAAAAATATTTTCGATGCAGCATTCTCGATCATCAAAGGCAAAACCCCATCTAGTCCAAGGAACATTTTTTCTGTATGTTGCAGCTGTCTCAAGTGGCTAGAAACAAAAAACACCCATGTCATACCTGCCATTATGAATATGTAGCAATGGTGGCCATCAAATTTTGACTCTTGAGGGAGCATCATCATTTGACTCGTCAAATCAAAATACGACGGTGTAAAAATGATAAGACAACCATAGTCAGCAGGCGCACCCGGATTATTTTGTTCTATCATGCAACGTAGCTTTTCTTCGTGTGGTCCTAAATTGACATTGGAGAATTGTTGCAGTCCGGACACTCCAGCACGCCATATTAAAGAGAGCTGAAATAGTTTAAATTTTTTATAATCAACATCATAAACCATGATCGTCTCTTGTCGTTTTTCAACACCCATCTCGGTGCCACCAACCAAGACTTGGGCCGCGTATGTTTCCCATTTGTTCAGCTTATCCTCACAATTCCTACAAAGCAATTTTTCCTTAAAACCTTTTTGCCACTTTCTCACTTTTGGTGGGCCAGATAGCTGGACGAACTTATGCTTTTCTTTGCTGTACAAAGTCTTGTAAAGGAATTCAGGAATAATGTGTGAAGCGCAAAGCTCGAAAGTTTGAAGGCATAATCTGCATGTCATAATCGAATCCTATTGCCCTACTCATATTAGTGCTAATTAGTGCTAACGGCTGAGTTCACAGGGTTGGCGGATTAACACGGTGGACCTTGACTGACCGAGAGCGACCATTCGAAGCGAACAACATTGAAAAACCAGACGGCGAGCCAACTCCGGTGGGACGATTTGTTTGCTGGTGTTAGCGTCCTCGTCAAGAATGTGATTCCTCACTCTCGGTGACAGGTTTTTCCGTTGTAGGTGCTTCTGGGTCGTTTTCCTGTTGTTTGGTTGAGTCGTCGTCTTTTGACTCTTCTTTCCTGGGTTCCTCTTTTGGCAATTGGGGCACCTTGCGAACGTAAGGTCGCAGCCCCTCGACGACACTTCTGTAAAAATCTTCGACCCCTCGATCTATACCCTCCAAAACGGGCGCTGTGGAACGCGCTTTTCCTTTCCGAAGACCAATCGTCCACTTGAGGGAAAAGGAGCGAGGCGACGCTTTGCTCAAGCTCTGACCGTTGTTGTCCCAGAGCAATCTGTCGACCCCCTCTTTTTTCAAATCTCCAATTTGCGCCTGGGAGCATAGCCCCCATCCCCAATCGATTTGGAACACGAGATCACCTGGTACATCCTCTGAGTTTAGCTGCCTGAGCATCCACTTTATTCGTGTTATGGCTTTACCCTCCATTGGTGCCTTTACCTCGATAGAGTACTGCACCGACCGAGCTGCGAGGAGTACGACAACCGACAAATCTCCGGCAGCGTCCGGAATCCTGAGTACGCCCGAAAGTTCGCCTTTTTTTATTGCAGCATCATGCAGATTCTTAATGTACTTCCCATAGTCGTTTTGCTCGGGTTTGGAGGTTTTGAGTTTGACACCAGCTCCCAGCCTCGCGCGTAAACGGAGAGCGACCTTCCTCAAGAAAGCATCCCAGCGTTGGACAACGTCAAGCAGTTCGCTCTTACACGCGCCAAGATTGCCTTCATGCGCAAATAGAAGAACTTTGTTCCAGTGCTCTCCCATTTGGGGAGGCTCGATTATGCGGGACTGAGGATCGGCGACGTAGCGGATCCACTCCTCCAACATCCATTGCTGGTCAGCATCCGCGACTCTATTGTCACGGCGCAGCAGTTGTGCCTCGCTGAGCAGCCTCTCCCAAGAAAGATGGAAGACGGGGACTTTCCTAAGCCTAAAGCTATTGAACGTCAACTCAGGCGGAAGACCGTTTGCCAACGCTGACTGATTACTAATCGTGATCAAAGCATCGATGTCCTGATCACCTGCCAAAGTGTGATAGCAGTCGAACTGGTCTTGCTTCAGGGAATTGTCTCCGACCTTGACTTCAACGAGGGCGGTCCAACCGGTTTTCCCTTTTTTGACTCGAAAAACTCCATCGGGCCGCTCCTCTCGCGATGTTGCTCCAGTCTGGACCTTGAAGGGTACCTCTGTATAACAACTAAGCTTTCCGACCGGCCCGCCGGCTATTGAGACAATGGCCCGACCGAATTCTGTGACGGCGCGTGCCACAGCCAGCAATGACGCTGTCGCCCGGAGTTCCGCTTCTTGATCGGTGCTAATATGGTGGCACGGAAACAATCGTACTTCATTGCCGGAAAGAAGTTCATCGTGCAAAGCCATCATGATCCTCCTTGGTGAGTATTGGCGCTCCCCGCAGCGGAGCGCCAAGTTATTCTAAAGTTTTCCGTATATCTCCACAACCCAGGATATTTTCCCAGGGTAATACGGCGCCCCCAAATAATAGGGTTTGGAGTTTGGCTACCAAAGAAAGACATATGTCCTAAGACTTTAGGTGTTTTATTGAGTGGATCTTTTGAGATATGGATCTGGGCCATGAATCTCCTTAAGATCTTAAGAAAGGGTGAGACCTTTGAAAAATGCCCCCTTTTGCTCAATCTCTGTGTCAGGCTCAAATTTCAATCCTCGAAATATTACATATATTCCTGTGGTTGAAATTTTCGCCTTTCTTGACCTTGACCAAAATTGAACATTTTTCAAAGGTCTCAAGGTATTTGAAAGATAAAGACTGAAGGGAATTATAGAATATAACCGGCTAATTTGCAAAGAGATATTTTAAATGAAGGTTATCTGCGGTTTGGGCCAGTTTTTTATCAAGAGTCCAGACAGATCGGACGGTCAACTAAAATCATATTGGGACAATGTACCATTTCCCATTATGACATTTATAACTACTGGGGATATAATTCTTTCCTATCAACTTAATATTCAGGAGAACATTCTATGTCCGAAATCAATCTTTTGAAGACCGACCATCGAGGCCGGGTTACCCTTCCTGGCCCTTTTCGAAAAGAACCCTTATTTGAATACCTTATTGACGGGGAACAAATCATTCTTTATCCCGTCCGAACTGTTCGTAAATACCCGGATATGTCTGACCTTCCCGGAGAAAATCTTACTCTCGAATGGGAAAAAAGAGAACAAAAGGTAAACAGGGATACCCGCAAAGGGATACGCGCCGCCTCTGCCTCGGACGCTCTGAAAAAACTAAGGAAATAACCCTCGATGCCCACTAAAGTTCCCCCGTTTCGGTTGATTTTTGAAGCTGTTTTTCTTGAGAGTTATGAGGATAACCTTTGAGTATGGCCCTGAACCTGGAATGATTGCTTTTCGTAATTGCGGTCATCATGATTCCAGTGAAAGAAAAATTTGATCCAATCTGATTTCTTAGAATGAATAAAAAAGGCCCTTTTCAAACCATTGGAAAAGGACCGTTGATCTTCTTCTTATCCTCCCCGGGTTGGTGTTAAAGACAAAAAGAAAAGAAAAATTAATGACGTCGATTGCCCAGGGGTCGGCGTATTCCGAGCTAAACAAAGGTGGCCGGTTTTACATTAAATTTCTTGGCCAATATTCTTATGTGATTCAGGTTAAAAGGCCTTTTACCATTTAGCAATTCGGAAACAGTGGATTTGCCGCCCAAAATACCGGCCAGATCCTTTTGCTTTATTCCGTTTTGATCCATCATGAATTTTAATATTTCAATTCCGGAGGCTTCCGGGAATGAAGTGAGGGACTCTTCATACTTTTCAATCAGAATTGTCAGAGTTTCGGCATAATCGGCCAAATCTCCTTCGGTTTCGTCAAAAACCACCTCCATGGATTTCAAGGCCTCCTGGTATTCTTCTTCATTTTTTATGACCTTCATAAGTCTGTGCCCTTTTGAGGTTCTTAGAATCCTATAGCAGCTTATTCAAAATCGATTCCGTAGTCTCCATCGTCAAATGATCATCCAGAGTGCATCTCGCCGATTTTTCCCCTATTTCTAAGGTGACGTTCCGGAATCTTTTTCAACGCATCTCCTATCTCAATCTCTGCCAGGTGCAGTTCATAATTTTTTTGTAGGTTTATCCAAATATCCGGTCCCGTGCCAACCCAGCGACCGAGACGCAAGGCCGTGTCTCCGGTAATGCCCCGTTTGCCACGGATAATCTGAGTAAGCCGGTTCGTCGGTACACCCAGTTCTTTAGCCAGTTCGTTGGCACTCATACCAAGTGCCTTTAACTCGTCAGCCAGGTGTTCCCCCGGATGAATGAGAAGCCTTCCCATATTTAAACCTCTAATCGTAGAGCTTTTGCAAAAGTTCCTTGACGTCATTCTGGAGAAGAGACTGTGTCACAATTGAAGTTATGTCATTCCATGCGAGCGAAGAAGCGCGATTCGGAATTCAGTATTTTCATTAGGTTCTGGATACCGGCTTTCGCCGGTATGACGGCTTTGATGGCACTTTTATTAATTACGACACAGTCTCGAAAGCTGGAATCCAGTCGTTTCAATGCATTCTGGACACCGGCTTTCGCCGGTGTGACGAAATTTGAGGGATTTGCAGGAACCTCGTTATTTTTCATTTTCCACATCAAGCAGATTATACGTTATACGTTAATGGTACAGCTTATTTCTTTTAATAGGGTTTGCTCTGTGCGATTCAAGCATATTTCTTTAAGGCCTTCTTTAATTCTTCTTTAACCCCTTCCCTCAATTCCGGCGGTGAAACCACCTCCACATGGGGCAGCCAGCGATAGATCCAGGGGGTGATCCCCTCCAGGCCGTTGACCGTAAACCTGAGTTCCAGACGGCCGTCCTTAAGGATTCGCTCCCGCTGGCTCTCATGCCACCGCTTTCTTTGCAGATAAGGGCGGCTCTCAACATCGAACCTTAGGACAACCTCCTCCGGTTCCCCGTCCACCACGGTCCCAAAGGCCCCGGAAAGCTCTTCCTCCGGAGCGATGTTCCTGGGGATGAAATGTTCCTCCAAAACCTTCAAGCCCATAATCCGGTCCAGAGCAAAGGTCCGGACATCCTCCCGCAGGTGGCAATAACCCCGGAAGTACCAGAAATCCTCCTCGAAAAAGAGATAATAAGGATCCACTTTCCGCTTGGTCTTTTCGTCGGAATAGAGGGGCCGATAGGTCATCTTAATTTTCCGGAAATTCATGATGGCCTTATGGATAATTCCGATATGTCCGGCCACCTTCTCGGGCAGAGGTCCTCCGGAAAGGACAATGTGCCGGGGGAGCTCCGGCTTTTTGACCGAGAGTTTTTCTTCGATCCGTTTCATACTGTCTTCCCAGCCGCTGCCCATGCCGGCCATCATCTTCCGGGAGATGCCCAGAGCCAATGTTTCATCCAGGGACAAATCCGGCCTCTTCAAACTGTAGCCTTCCATAAACCGATATCCTCCTTGTTCTTTATCAAAAACGATGGGAAACCCTGCCGCCTGTACGGTGGTCAGATACCGAAAAACCGTCCTCTCGCTGACACCCAGTTCTTCCTTCAACAAATCGACCGTCACCTTTTCCCCCCGGCTGTCCAGTTTATTCAGGATCAGCATCAGCGAATCGAATTTATAGGACATTTTTCCTCCTGTTCGGAAATTAAAATATCTTATCAGACTGACAGCATTGTGTCAGTAGGAATTAAAAAAAAAACGGAGCCGTAATTCAATTTAAATATTTCCGTCACACTCCCGTAACAGGAAAATGATTAACTTAACCTCAAGAGGATTCGAGGATTCAAATAAGAACCTGCCAAGTTACAAAAATAGGTTCTTCTCTCAACAAGTTGGGGGTGAAATCCAAGAAATAAACCGTAGACAATGAAAGAATCAGACGTTACAATAAGTTCCATTATGGCCAAACCAAAAATCCTTATCGTGGAAGACGATCCCGATATCTTAGAGCTCCTCCATTTTAATCTGGAGAAAGAGGGCTATCAAACCTTTCGGACCGAAAATGGCGAACAGGCTGTGCTTTTGGCCCAAAAACATACTCCCGACCTGATTCTTTTGGACCTCCTCCTTCCGGGGATGGACGGCCTCGAAGTCTGTCGGCGACTGAAAAGGGATCCGGCCCTGCAACATATCCCTATTATAATGGTCACGGCCAAGGGAGAAGAAATGGATCGGGTCGTAGGTCTTGAGCTGGGGGCCGACGATTACATCGTCAAACCCTTCAGTATCCGGGAACTCATTCTACGTATTCACAAGTTATTGGATCGCCGGGAGAAACAAGGGCCCCCTTCCATATTGAAAGCCGATTCCCTCTTCCTGGACCTGGAGGCCCATACCGTTAAGCTGGAAGACTCCTGGCTGGATCTGACGGCGACCGAATTTCGTCTGCTAACCCATTTGATGCGGACCCGGGGAAGGGTTCAGACCCGGGAAATCCTTCTGGATAAAGTCTGGGGATATTCCTTCGAAGGCTATTCCCGGACCATAGACACCCATATTCGAAGAATTCGGATCAAATTGGGATCTCATCAAAACTTGATAGAAACGGTCAGGGGAGTCGGATACCGTTTCCGGACCTGAAAATATGAGCCTGCGCTGGTACCTTAAAATCCTTTCGGCCTTTATTTTGGTCATCTTAATCGTTGTCCTTCCCAGCACCTTCTATCTGGGTTCCAATCTAAAAAATTTTTTGACGAATCAGAAAGAACAAGAACTCCGGCTTGAATTACAACTGGCCGGGCAGATGGTAGCCGACCATTTCAATGCCGGTCCGGGGGATACGGCCAAGATGCAGAAATTGGCCCTTCAGGTGGGCGCGGATCTTCAAAAAAGGGTGACTATTATTTCCCGCGACGGACGCGTCCTGGGGGATTCCGGCCTGACCTCCGAAGCCGTAGATAAAATGGAAGACCATTCCAACCGCCCGGAAATTCTGGCGGCCAGGGAAAAGGGGTTTGGTCAAAGCATCCGTTTCAGCACCACCCTTCAGTGCAACACCCTTTACGGGGCTGTCCCAATTTATAAAAATAATAACCTCACCGGGTATGTGCGGCTGGCTTTGCCCCTGAGCCAGGTGGAAGCGCTGGTATCCGCCCTTCGCCGGAACCTGGCTTTGGCCGGCGGGCTGACCGGCATCCTGGCCATCCTGCTCAGTCTCTTTTTGACCTGGAGCATCAATCGCCCTCTACGCGAGATCACCGGCATGGTGAAAAGCATGGCCAATGGCGATCTGAAACAGCCTTTTCACCTTTTGCCTAAAACAGAGTTCAGGGACCTCACTCTCTCCCTGGAACGAATGGCTGATGAACTTCGCCAGAAGATGGAATTGCTGGACGTCGAAACCAGCCAATTGACTACCCTGCTTTCTACCATGCGGGAAGGCGTTTTGATAACGGATGAAAAAGGCCGCATCATCTCAATGAATCCTTTTTTGCAGGAATTGCTTGGGAAAAAAGTTATCTGGAAGAAGCGAACGGTCCAGGAAATATTTATGAATGGTGATCTGCAAGACGCTGTGGAGTCTGTTTTGCGCGATGAGCCCTATAAAGGGTTGCAGGTCGTCTACGGTCGAACCCCCCAGATGCATTTCGATGTTCAGGTAGCGGCCCTTTTCCCCGAGCGGGGTGCTCATCGCGCCGTGGCCCTGTTCCACGACACTACCAAGCTCCAATACCTGTTAAAGGTCCGTCAGGACTTTGTGGCCAATGCCTCTCATGAACTCCGCACCCCTTTGACTTCCATCAGCGGATATGTAGAAACCCTCCTCTCCTTAGCCCCCTCAGACCCCCCTGAATTTCAGCGGTTTTTGTCCATCATCCAGAAAAATGTTAAACAAATGAATTTTCTGGTCTCCGACCTGTTGGATTTGGCCAAACTGGATATCCGGGAAGAACCGATGAAAAACATGAAACAAGTCTTGGTAGAAGATGTTTTGGAAACTGCCGAACAGATGATAAGAGATCACGTTCAGGAAAAAGGAATCCATTTTTCAAAGGAATGGGACAACCTCCCTGAAGGATTAACGGCCTTTTGGGAGAAAGACCGAATCGTCCAGGCCTTGTTCAATGTACTGGACAATGCTGTTAAATATACCCCGGAAGGGGGCAAGATTCGCCTGACGGCCAAAATAGCTCGGAGTTCGGAGTTCAGAGATCAATTTAGGAAAGAATTATCCTCCGAACTAATAACTCAACACTCCGAACTCGACAGAGATTTCATAGAAATCTCTGTCGAAGACACCGGCATCGGTATTCCCAAAGAACTCCAGTCCCGTATCTTTGAGCGCTTTTACCGGGTCGATAAAGCCCGATCCCGTGACCTGGGCGGGACCGGACTGGGTCTGGCCATCGTCAAACACATCGTCGAAACCCACAGCGGCGAGGTACAAGTTGACAGTGTCGTCGGGCAAGGGTCTGTCTTCACCCTCATTCTTCCCCTGGGCAAAGAATTTTCCACTAAAACCACCTCTGATTGATTTATCTTCCTGCCCGAAAAAATTATTTCCCGGAAATCTTTCCTGGCATACCCCAATGATCGTGCTTTCAACTCTTAACTCCCAACAACTCAAGTTTTCAACTTCCCTTCCCTTTTCTCGTCTGTTTCCAACCTCCCGATTTTCCTCTTCGAAATCCTATCGCTCCGCCTGACCCATCTATTATCAATCGAATTCGCAGCCCTCATTTCTTAACACAAAAGTAACCTGATGATCATATTCCCTTAATACAAGATTATTATCTTTGGTGAAATATAAAACACTTTTTTAAGGAGGAAGTCAAAATGAAATGTTTTTCTAAATTCTTTTTACTGATTGGTTTGTTGGCCTTGGGAATGGCCACTACTTCCTGGGCAGCCGAAATGGAGTTACTGGGTGCCGGGGCAACCTTCCCGCAACCCCTCTATTCAAAAATGTTCTACGAGTACCACCAGCAGTACAAGACCAAGGTCAACTATCAGGGTATCGGTTCCGGCGGCGGAATCAAACAACTCAGCAGCAAAGTGGTGGACTTCGGCGGCACCGATGCCTTTATGACCAACGATCAGCTAAAGGAGGCCGGAGCCCCGATTGTTCATGTCCCCACCTGCCTTGGTTCGGTGGTCATCTCTTACAATCTGCCGGGCAGCCCCAAACTCAGATTCACACCGGATGTCATTGCCGATATCTTTCTGGGAAAGATCATCAAATGGACTGATCACCGCATCGGCACCTTAAACCCGGGGGTTCATCTCCCGGATCTGGCCATCAGCGTGACCCATCGTTCCGACGGCAGCGGCACAACCAATATTTTCAGCGACTACTTGTGCAAGGTCAGCCCGGAATGGAAACAAAAAGTCGGTATGGGAACCTCTCTCAATTGGCCGGTGGGACTCGGCGGTAAAGGCAATCCCGGAGTCGCCGGACTGATCAAGCAGATCCCCGGCTCTCTCGGATATGTGGAATTGATCTATACCCTGCAAAACAGCATGCCGGCGGCTGCCTTAAAAAATAAGGCCGGCAAATTCATCGAACCGACCATCAAGTCTACCAGTCTGGCGGCCAATACCAAATTGCCGGATGATATGAATATCTCCTTGACGGATACTGATGCCGCCGATGGATATCCTATTGCCGGTTTTACCTATCTGATCTTTTACAAAGAACAGAATTATGGCGGGAAACCTCTGGAAAAGGCGGAAGCCGTGGCCAAATTAGTAAAATGGGTCATCACCGACGGTCAGAAATATGCAGAACCCCTGCAATACGCCCCCCTTTCCAGGGACGCCTTTGCCAAGGCAGACAAGCTTGTCCATTCCATGACCTATAACGGAAAACCGGTTTTGAAATAGAAACAGGCAAGAGCCACGAGGCGAGAGGGGTTAAAGGTCAGGAAAACGGTTATCCCTTTCCCCCTCGCCCGTTCCTCTATCCCAAGTAGAAATATTTTCATGCAAAAAAAGGAAAACAACACCTGGGTTATCGATAGGTCCGAAAAACGATTTACGAATTTTCTATCATTTTTCGCCTACTTGATTATTGCCTTGCTCTCGGGTATTTTTATTACCCTGCTGATCGCCGCCTGGCCGTCCATCAAGGTTTTCGGTTTTTCCTTTTTTATAGGGAGCCACTGGAATCCGGTCACCAATCAATTCGGCTCCCTTCCCTTTCTGGTAGGAACTCTGGTGACCTCTTTTCTGGCCCTTTTGATCTCCATCCCCTTCTCTGTGGCCATCTCTGTTTTCCTCGGTGAGTATTTTAAGGAAGGGGCCCTCTCCAGTTTCCTCAAGAGTTCCATCGAGGTCCTGGCCGGTATTCCCTCGGTTATTTATGGCCTTTGGGGGTTATTTATCCTCATCCCGATCGTCCGGGGATTTCAAATGAAAATGGGCGTACCCGGAGAAGGCGTCGGTCTTTTCTCGTCCTCGCTGATCCTGTCCATTATGGTCATCCCTTACGCCGCCTCTATCGGCCGGGAGGTCATTGCCCTGGCCCCGACCGATCTCAAAGAGGCCGCTTTTTCTCTCGGGGCCACCCGCTATGAGGTGGTAAAAAAGATCGTCTTACCCTATGCCCGCTCCGGAATCATCGCTGGTGTTTTGCTTTCCCTGGGAAGGGCCCTGGGGGAGACCATGGCCGTGACCATGCTCATCGGCAACCGGAATGCCATCCCTCACAGTATTTTCGATCCGGCCAATACCATGGCCAGTGTCATTGCCAATGAATTCACCGAAGCCACGTCGACCGTTTATGTCGCCTCATTGATCAATATCGCCCTGGTGCTTTTTCTGGTCACCATGGTTGTCAATCTCATCGGGAATTATATCATCAAGAAATTCAGCATCGCAGCGGAAAGAGAAGTTACCTGATGGAATCGAATACAACCTGGCGCATTTTTAAAAACAGTTTCTTTAAGGTCCTTATTATCGTTCTTTCCTTTCTTTCCATCGCGCCTATGCTCCTGATCCTGTTTTATATCGGAAAAAACGGGATATCGTCCATCAATTGGAACTTCTTGACCCAAATGCCCCAGCCCATGGGAGAGACCGGGGGAGGCGTTTTCAACGCCATCGTGGGTACCTGCGTGCTCATCGGTCTTTCCAGTCTCTTTTCCGTACCGATTGGAATTGCCACGGGAATCTATCTTTCGGAAAAACGCGAAGGCTTCCTTTCACGAACCGTAAAACTGTGCGTTGAAATCCTGCAGGGCACCCCCTCGATCGTCATCGGCATCATCGCTTACACCTGGATCGTCCGGCCCCTGAAAAGCTTTTCCGTGTTTTCCGGGGGTATTGCCTTGAGTATGCTCATGATCCCGGTGATCATTAAGTCCACCGAAGAGACCTTGAAGCTCATCCCCTATCACCTGAAAGAGGCGGCCCTGGCCCTTGGAGTGCCTTATCACAAAACTATCTTGAAAGTCATCCTGCCCGCCGGAATCAGCGGTATAGTGACCGGCATTTTGTTGAGTATCGCCCGGATCACCGGGGAAACGGCTCCGTTGCTGTTTACCTCCTTCGGCAATCCCTTCTTGAATTTAAATCTTCTTAAACCCATGGAATCTTTGCCCCACACTATTTTTTACTATGCCACCAGTCCTTATCCGGAATTCCACCAATTTGCCTGGGGGGCGTCTTTTATCCTGGTATGTCTGGTTCTGGTGTTTAATCTTATCGCCCGGAGAATCTCGAAAAAATGGAAGATCCAACTCTAAGCGTCTTACGCATCGAAAATTTTTCCGCCGCCTATGGAGAAAACCGCGTCCTGAAGGATGTCAGCCTTTCCATCGTCGACAATAGTGTCACCGCCTTGATTGGGCCTTCGGGTTGCGGCAAAACCACGATCATCCGCTGCATCAACCGCATGCATGAGTTGATCCCCGGGGCCACCATCAAGGGAAAGATGTACTTGCGGAATCAAGATATCTACGCCATGCAGCCGATCGTGCTCCGAAGAAAGGTAGGCATGGTCTTCCAAAAGCCGAATCCCTTTCCGACCATGAGTATCTATGAAAATGTAATCGCCGGCTATAGATTGAACGGGATTCGTTTTCCCCGAAAGGAAACCGAAGAGATCGTCGAACGGTCCCTTAAAGGGGCGGCCTTATGGAACGAGGTCAAGGATTTTCTCCATCGAAAGGGGACCTTTTTATCCGGAGGCCAGCAACAAAGACTTTGCATCGCCCGGGCCCTGGCCATGAATCCGGAGATTTTGTTACTGGATGAACCGACTTCGGCTTTGGACCCGAAATCCACTTCTCATATTGAGGAATTGATCGCCGACCTGAAAACAACCGTGACCATGCTCCTGGTGACCCACAATATCGCCCAGGCCGCGCGGGTTTCCGATTTTACGGCTTTTATCTACTTAGGAGAATTAATAGAGTACGGTTCAACAAACACCATGTTTACCGTCCCCAAAGACAAGAGGACGGAAGAATATTTAACCGGAAAATTCGGTTGATAGGGGGAACCATGTTGGAAGAAAAAATCGCCGAACTCAGGAAAACCCTGATCGGCTATGCCCTTCTGGTGGAAAAAATGATCGATGACAGCATACAAGGGCTGTTGAGGAATGACCTGACCTTACTCCACCAGGTCACAGAGAAGAGCGAGAGAAAGGCCAATGAGACCGAAATCCTGATCGACGAGATGTGTACCACAATTATCGCCCAGTTCGGGCCTAAGGCCAGGGACCTGAGGATCGTCCTGATGAGTTTGAAAATCAACAATGACCTGGAGCGTATTGCCGATCATGCCGTCAATACGGCGGAAAGCGGCCTTTTCCTCGTCAGCCAACCCCTGGTCAAACCTTTATTGGATATACCCAGGATGGCCCAGGCCACGATAAACATGCTCCGGGACGCGGTCAGCTCCTTTGTCAATGAAGACCCGGATCTGGCCGTCGATGTTTGCGGCAGAGACCAATTTGTTGATGATTCGGCTTCGCAGATTCTAAGAGAACTGATCACCTACATGATTTCCGACCCGACCACGATTGAACGGGCCCTTCACCTGTTAAAAATAGCCCGCAATTTGGAACGCACCGCGGATCTTTCCACCAATATCGCCGAAGATGTGATTTATATGACCGAGGGAAAGGTAATTAAACACTCCGATTTGGTTAAAAATTGATTTCAAGGGAAGAAAAAAAGATGAAGGAACCTAAAAATACTTCATATCGATAGCGATTACCGGGTCGTTTATAGGGTTATCTTTGACGGGGTGCAGATTAAATCATCCCTCCCCTGGGAAACCGCGGTAACGATGCTGGAAAATCAATTATTCGACTTGATTCTCTCTGAGCCTCAAAATGTGGCCGTCCTGACCCCTCGAGCAGAAACTGACAAGGTGGAATTATTGATGGATCCATTTTATAAAGATTCTATAAGTTTCAGCTCCCTGAATAGGCTGATTAATCTTGGGTAGCCAAGATCCGTAAAAACTGGAGACCGTTAGAATTAAACCAAGGGAAATAGATGAGACGGAAAAGGAATTTTGTCCGGCAATGGAGAGCCGCTGATTTATTGGAAATGATTGATTGCCCTTATCAACCGGGAAATCTGAAGATCACCAAAAATGCTTGTATAAAACGTCGGGAGGTCTCAACCGAAGGCCATCCTCTTAAGACCATCCAAAATGAATTTTTTCCCTATACCGTCCGGCAAGGGCTTTTGACCTGTAAGAACTGTCCTATAGGAAAATGAACGTAATAAGATTTTTCATAGAAATACTACCTTCCCGTCATACTTCTGTCACATTTGTGGGTTTTAATGGGACCCATGAAAACCGAGGAAGGATTCTTAGTGGGATGTCCTGATTGTCAAACCGATGCCCTGTATCGATACGGGCGGATCGGGACCGGTAGACAACGCTATATTTGTCTATTGTGCGGAAAACAATTCACCCCCAGTTCTACTCGAAAAGAATGGAAGGATAAACCCACTTGCCCCGTCTGTGGAAAGCAAATGCATTTTTACCAGAGGGGAAAAGGTTTCCTCCGTTTTCGCTGTTCCGGTTACCCGGATTGTAAACAATACCTTAAAACTGAAATCCCTGTTATCAACGATGTGGTCAATTTATTTGAAAAACAAAATAACCATGAAAAATTGTTACAGACATTAGGAGGCTAATGAAGAACAAACAATCGAAAGACACTCATCAAACCAAAAAGAAGAGGATTATTTTTAAGCTTGAGGACTGCTTAAACTATGTAAAACCAAACCGGAAACTTTTTCTGAAAGATCCTTTACTTTCCGAAGGTCCTCTTCAGGAATCAATCGGGATCAACAATGACTTTAGGGAAAGATATAGAATATAAAGTCAAATCATCATTGATAACCTACCCAAAAAAATTGCTGAAACTTCATTTTGGTCATTCCGGTCCCACATCAAGCGTGGGATAGACTCCAGCCGGAATCCAGTATCTTTAATTACTTATAAGTACGACAACTTTTTACGAATCCATCATCATTCACTCATTTGAATTTTTGATGCGGGAATTCCCCTTAGGATTTTTATTGTGTACAAGGAAGGGGGTACTCAAGACAATAAAACGAACTTTCAATTATCCCTTCAAAAAGATAAGATAAAAATTCAGTGGCCATAACTTATTCGAAGGAGGACTGATATGTCTCATTTGTTGATCATCGGAGGGAGTGACGCTGGGATAAACGCGGCCCTTCGGGCCCGGGAGATGGATTCTTCACTGGATATCAGCGTTCTGGTTGCCGACCGTTTCCCCAATTATAGCATTTGCGGCCTCCCTTTTTATCTTAGCGGTGAGGTACCGGACTGGCAGACTCTGGCCCATAGAACAATTGAAGAGATAGAAAGGCAAGCCATCCATCTTCTGCTGGACCACAGGGCTGTCGCTATTGATCCCGAAAATAAAATAGTAACGGCTGAAAACAATGAGGCCCAATCCTCTTCGATCCATTTTGACAAATTGATTCTCGCCACCGGTGCAGTATCGGCTCGACCGGCCATCTCCGGGATGGACCTTCCGGGTGTTTTCGCTTTGCGTTGGATGGAGGATGGCTTTGGGATTGACCGGTATATGGCGGAGCATCATCCGGAATCAGCGATTATTCTCGGATCGGGTTATATCGGCCTGGAGATGGCCGATGCCTTGACCCGTAAGGGTCTGACCGTGTCCATGCTGAATCGTTCCGGCCATATTTTGACCGACCTGGACCAGAAACTGGGTGAGATTATCAGAATGGAGCTTTCCAAACACGGCGTTAGGATGGTTGACCGGATTGACGTTACTGGTATTGAAAAAAAGAATCAGAAATTGATACTGAGAAACCCTCAGGATCTTCCTCTTGAATCCGACTTGATTTTAGTGGCCACGGGGATTAGACCAGAGACCACCCTGGCCGGAAAAGCCGGGGTATTAACCGAGATCCACCAGGCCATCCGGGTCAACCGGTCCATGGAAACAAACATCAAGGATATTTATGCCGCCGGGGATTGCGTGGAAACCTGGCACCGCCTGTTGAATAAATACGCTTATCTTCCTCTGGGAACCACGGCTCACAAACAAGGACGGGTCGCCGGTGAAAATGCTGCCGGCGGATCTCAAGAATTTGCCGGGACCCTGGGGACGCAGGCCGTCAAAATCTTTGACCTGGTGGTTGCCCGCACCGGGTTGCTTGACAAAGAGGCTTTGGAGGCGGGCTTTGACCCTCTGACCGTTAAACTCGAGACCTGGGATCACAAAGTCTATTATCCCGGTGCTTCCCTTTTGCATATTTGCCTAACCGGGGATCGAAAAACTGGCCGGTTGCTCGGGGCCCGGATGATCGGGTCTTATAAGGCGGAGGTCTCCAAGCGCATTGACATCTTTGCCACCGCCCTATTCAACAGGATGACCGTTGAATCCCTTAATCATATTGATCTGAGCTACACCCCTCCATTGAGCAGTCCCTGGGATCCTGTCCAACTGATTGCCCAGGCCTGGGACTTGGAACAAAAGCGTGCCAAGGTCTAAGGGCGGTCATCTTTTTTCCCAATTCTCTGGTTTTTTTTGAGATGCCCGTCGTAGCAGCAAAAAACCTCCATTAAAGATAGGAAATACTGGCCACTCTTGAACCTTTAAAGGGACGATACCACTATCAATTCCCTCCCAGGTTCAGAAGCAGGGCCTCCGGATGGAGGCCCGCAGGAGTGAAGAGAGATTTGATATATAAACCGGGAAAGACAGGCTGGCCTTTCCCGGGAAAAAAGGGTTAGTAATTAGAATTTAAACTGGAAACCGACTTGAGCCATATCATAATCGTTTCCGAACTTGGAGGATGAATAACTACGGTGTTCCCAGGCAACAAAAGGCATGAATGCATTGGTAACATCGTAGGACATACCGGCTACATAAGTGGTATAATCGTCACTGGATACGTCAGTGTTGGGGTCAAAATTATACCATCGGCCGAAGGCCCTGAGTTTCTCCACAGTCGGAATACGCACGAACCCTTCCACTAAATAAGCCGTGCGCTTATTTTCTTCCGTGGAAGTGGAAGTGCCCTGGCCCCAATAATATTGACCCATCAAGGTAAAATAGGAGTTCTGAAATGAAATCTGTCCGATATTCATCTGCCAGTTTGGGAAATCATTGGTTCTACCGACGGTGGCGAAGGTGCTATTGCTGGATCCATAGCTCCCCACATAAGCCAATTGAAGCCCCTCTAAAACCGGCACCATGGGAGCCGGACGGAAATAGACTAACCCGGAAACGGTCTTGTTAGTATTGGCTTCCGTGTTGTTATACCCCGGTCCGTTATAAACCCCCAACCAATAACCGCCCCACTTTCCCGCAAATTGCTTGGAGGCAAATTTCAAATACTCATCATTCATATAACCTCCAAAAGCCCCATAGTTGTCAATACCCAGATCGGCCGAGGACTGAATCCCTAAATCATCCATAAGATGCTTGCCCTGGACTCGGTAAGGCCAGATGGCGGAATCATAGGCATCCGAAGGGGTATGCACCAACCCCATTTCGGTGTTCGTACCCAAAAGCTTAAGCTCGGCATAGGCATACTTCAAACGCAATTCCAACCCCTGACCTTTATCATTCGCATCTTTTGATGTAAACAAATCGGAGGTAATATTCATCCCCAACCATCCGTTGAATTCCTTGGTTAAGGTGGCATAGGCCCGGTTCAGGACGAACTGGTTAGTCGAAGCCCCATTTGTAACGTTTCTGTTGTCCCATTCGCTAAAGATGGTAGTTCCAAATTTAAACCCTCTTAAAGCCGGGGGCAGTAAGCCGCCCTTGTCGGCTTCTTTTCTGATATCCTCCTTTATGGCCTTACTGGATCCTTCATTCTCCTTCTTGGTGTTGGAGTGCACTTCGTTCATTAAATCATTAGCTTCCTCTTGGGTGATAACCCCTTTCTTTTGAAGAAGGTTTAAAAGATGCATAACATCCATCTCTCCGGCCCATAGGGGTGTTAGGCCCCCCCAGACCAAAAAGCAACCCAAAGCCATCAAACAACAACTCCATTTTTTCCAATTCATGCTTTTCTCCTTTCTTCCTTTCCAAAATTGATTTTATGGTTTCTCTGTTGAGAAGATCATGAAGGGAAGGGTAGGAGAAGGATGTTACGGGAATATGACCGGTTCATGAATTATCGGTTAAGAACCCGGGTTTTGATCATCCTTGGCCCTTTATCGGATCTTTTTCAGGGGCCATCAAAAATGTTTCTAAAATGTAATCAAATCAAGATTCTGCACCTCACCAAGAATAAGGAATGTACCTATTTCCTGAATACAATTCAAAATATCTTATTGGAGAATAGGGAGATGAGCAGGAGAAGGAATTGTTAAGGAATCTTAATCTGACTGTAACAAGATTGTAACAAAAGATGTTTAACTTTAACTTTAATAATTTAAGGAGGAATTTCCATGAAAAAATTACTGATTACTGGCTTAATATCTTTTAGTATAATGGTCTTGTTGATCCCATCCCTTGTCTTTTCGGCAACCTTCATCCAGGTCAAAGGCTCCGATACGGAGGTCAACCTGGTTCAGCGGCTGGCGGAGAATTTCATGAAAAAGAACACGAATTACAGTGTTGCCGTCACCGGCGGCGGATCGGGGGTGGGGATCGCGGCCATCATCAATAAAACCACCGATCTTTGTAACGCCTCAAGACCTATGAAGGATACTGAGATCGCCCAGGCCAAGGCCAATAAGGTCAATCCTCTCGGTGTTGTTTTTGCCGTGGACGGCCTTTCAGTCATCATCAATCCCAAGAATACGGTTAAATCCCTGACCGTGGACCAGATCGGTCAGATTTATCGCGGGGAACTGACCAACTGGAAACAGGCCGGTGGCCCTGATCTGCCCATCACCCTCTATGGACGGCAGCCCAACTCCGGCACTTTTGTCTTTTTCCGGGAAGTCGTGGTTCGCGGAGATTACGCCAACAAGATGAATCAAATGAACGGCAATGCTCAAATTCTTGAAGCCGTTAAAAAGGATGCCGGAGGAATAGGCTATGTTGGCATCGGATATGTGGTGGACAATTCCGGGAAAGTGGTTTCCGGGATCAAGGTCTGCGAGGTAGCCAAGGACAGCCGGAGTAAGGCCTTTTCTCCTTTGAAGTTGGAAAATGTCATGAACGGCTCCTATCCCCTTACCCGGCCCCTTTACCAGTATTTTGATGGAAACAACCGGACCAAGGTGGAAGCCTTTATCAGGTACGAACTGAGTCCGGAAGGGGTAGCCACCATCCGGAAGGACGGCTTTTATCCCTTGACAGAACAGTGGAAAAAGCATAATGCCCAACTCAACTTTTAGAGAGAACACTCTGTCTCTTTCCCGGGAGGTCAGGATATGGAGGCGCCTCCAGGACCGGATAATTCACCGGTTTTTTCAGTTCAATGGAATACTCTCCATCCTGATCCTCTTGGGGATTTTTATCCTCTTATTGGCCAACGCCTTCCCGGCCATAAAAAACCTGGGCCCTTCCAGTTTTTTTTCCATGATCTGGAATCCTACTTCCTATGTAAAAGAAACTTATGGCCTGGGGGCCATGATCGTCAGCACCCTGATGATCACCTTCGGGGCCCTGTTTATTGCCGTACCCATTGGTCTGGGGTGCGCGGCCTATCTGGCTGAAACGGCCCCGGGATGGCTGCGGGAAATCCTGAAACCGGTGATCGAAATTCTGGCCGGAATCCCTTCGGTGGTCCTGGGTTTCCTGGGCATCGTGGTTGTCGGACCGGCCATAGCCGAAGTTTTTCATCTCCCGAATGGACTCAATGCCGTCAACGGGTCTATTCTGCTGGCGGTCATGAGTCTTCCGACCATTATCAGCATTTCCGAAGACGCCATTTCCTCGGTTCCCCGAACTTATAAAGATGCTTCGTTGGCCCTGGGGGCCACTCGTTGGCAGACCTTGATCAAGGTCGTATTCCCATCGGCCCTTTCCGGAATCATCGCTTCGGTGATGCTGGGTATGGGACGGGCCATCGGGGAGACCATGACGGTCCTCATGGCCACGGGCAATGCCCTGAGCACCCCTCATAGTTTTTTCGATTCCGTCCGAACCATGACCGCTGCCATCGCCATAGAATTGGGGGAAGTCCCTTTTGGGTCCAACCACTATCATGGTTTGTTTGTGGTTGGGTTCATCCTTTTTCTGATGACCTTTGCCGTGAATCTGATTGCCGATATCGTGCTGGCCAAATACCAGGAAGTTGAGAGATGAAAACAAGGGCCTTAACCGAAAAGATCGGCTTTACCGGCTTGATGCTGGCCAGCGCCCTGGTGGTCCTCATCCTGTTCGGGATCCTGACCAATATTTTTTATAATGGGTTCTCTGTTTTGAGCTGGGGATTCCTTACCGAATCCCCTCGGGAGGGGATGACGGCCGGAGGAATCCTGCCGGCCATCATCGGGACCTTTCTGGTCAGCCTGATCACCATCATTCTGGCTGTTCCCCTGGGCATGTTCAGCGCCATTTACCTCAATGAATATGCCTATCAGGGCCGGCTGGTTCGTGTGATCCGGCTGTCCATACGGAACCTTTCCGGAGTTCCGTCCATTGTCTATGGCCTGTTCGGCGTGGCCCTTTTTGTCCGGTTTCTTCATTTTGGGGCCAGTATTCTTTCCGCCGGTCTGACCTTAGGACTCCTGACCCTGCCCTGGACGATTACCGCCAGCGAGGAGGCCTTGAAGACTGTGCCCAAGGCCTTTCGGGATGGGGCCTTGGCCCTGGGGGCCACCAAGTGGCAGGCCATCCGCACCAATGTCCTCCCTTATGCCGTCCCCGGCATGCTGACCGGAGCCATACTGGGGTTGGCCCGGGCCGCCGGTGAAACCGCTCCGATTTTATTTACCGGGGCGGCCTTTTTTATCCCTTTTCTTCCCCACTCTCTTTTTGATCAGTTTATGGCCCTCCCCTATCATCTTTATATTCTGGCCACCCAGCACCAGGACATCGCCAAGGTCCGTCCCATCGCCTACGGGACCGCCCTGGTATTGATCGCTCTCATCCTTTGTCTCAACGCGGTGGCCGTCACCATACGTTATCGATACCGCAAGAAAGCCAGGATGGCGGGGTAACATGGCTCCTGTCGACTCATCCGTTCATCCTGCCAGTCCGGCCAAGATCATTGTCCGTGATTTAAACTTCTATTATGGTTCCCATCTGGCTTTGGATAATCTGAATC
Organism: uncultured delta proteobacterium; assembly: GCA_963790475.1. GTDB lineage: Bacteria > Desulfobacterota > RBG-13-43-22 > RBG-13-43-22 > RBG-13-43-22 > RBG-13-43-22. Next base: position 1,399,013 of record CAWBOS010000010.1, read on the forward strand.
TGGATATCCCTCCCAACCGGGTCACCGCCTTTATCGGTCCTTCCGGATGCGGGAAAAGCACCTTTTTACGCTGCCTGAATCGTATGAATGAGACTATATTGGGGACCCGGATCGAAGGAACGGTCCTCATAGACGGTGAAAACATTTATGCCCCGGAAGTCGATGTAGTCGATGTGCGCCGCCGGATAGGGATGGTTTTTCAAAAATCGAACCCTTTTCCAAAAACGATTTTTGAAAACGTGGCCTACGGACTGCGCATCAACGGATTGAGGGACAGGCACAAGATTGCCGAGCTGGTAGAGACCAGTCTGATTAATGCCGCTATCTGGGAAGAAGTAAAAGACCGGCTCGATGAATCGGCCATGGGATTGTCGGGCGGCCAGCAACAGCGGCTGTGCATCGCCCGGGCTTTGGCTATTGAACCGGAAGTGATTTTAATGGATGAGCCGGCCTCGGCCTTAGACCCCATCGCCACCCAAAAGATCGAAGATCTGATTCAACACCTGAAAAAAAATTATACCATCGTTATCGTCACCCACAACATGCAGCAGGCCGCCCGCGTTTCCGATATCACCGCTTTCTTTTATCTGGGAAAACTCATTGAAGTCAATGAGACCGGAATTCTTTTTACAAAACCCCGGTTGACTCAAACGGAAGATTATATCACCGGAAGGTTCGGTTGAATTACGCCGGGTAAGCTAATTGATTTTCTAATTTCAATGGTGTACTCTCTAAAAAAAGAGGTTACTCGTTGGAGGCTGAAAAATCGAACCCCGAACCAACCAATCTTTGACTATCCTGGTGGTGGATGATGAGGTCAATATCCGTAAAACCTTATCGGTTTGCCTGGAAACCGAAGGCCATAAGGTTTTTGGAGTAAGCAATTTTCAGGATGCCCTGATTGAAGCCGCACACCGATCTTTCGATCTGGCTTTTGTCGATTTGCGTCTCGGCACCGAGGACGGCCTTGATCTGATTCCGGCCTTACTGGCTGCATCGCCCTGGCTCAAGATCATCGTCATCACGGCCTATGCCTCCATCGATACGGCCGTTGAGGCCATGCGTCGTGGCGCTACCGACTATATCCCAAAACCATTCACGCCCACCCAGGTCAAGCTGGCCGTTCAAAAAACGTTTAACATACGCAACCTGGAACAAAAAGTGGCCGCCTTACAAGAAGACCTGGGACGCTCCAATCCCGAGATTAGACTGGACAGTGCCAGCCCGGCAATGCAGCGAGCAGTGAATCTGGCCCGGCAGGCGGCCCCATCCGAGGCCACGATTCTTCTTCGTGGAGAAAGCGGAACCGGCAAGACCGTCCTGGCCAAGGCCATTCACTCCTGGAGCAAGCGGGCGGCCAAACCCCTCGGCATCATTTCCTGCCCATCGTTTTCCTCGGAATTGCTCGAAAGCGAGCTATTCGGACATATCAAAGGGGCTTTCACCGGAGCCGTCCGCGACAATCCGGGTCGTATTGCCGCCTGCCAGGGGGGCACACTTCTTCTGGATGAGATCGGAGATTTGCCCCTGTCCCTTCAACCGAAGTTGCTGCGTTTTATCCAGGAAAGGGAATATGAACGGGTCGGCGATTCATTTACTCGGAAAGCCGATGTTCGTCTGATTACAGCCACCAACGTGGATTTGGAAAAGGCGGTGAAGGAAGGTCAGTTCCGGGAAGATCTCTTTTTTCGACTCAATGTGATTCAAATCGAAATCCCCCCATTGCGGGATCGTCCGGAAGATGTAATTACACTTGCCGAACAATTACTGTTATTCTATGGACGGAAGAATCATCGCTCTTTATTTGGGATTTACTCCGGAAGCCATTCAAGCCCTCAGTCAATATGCCTGGCCGGGGAATGTCCGGGAATTAAACAATATCATTGAACGCGCTGCCATTTTTTGCCGGACCGAGCGTGTCGGCATCGAATGTCTCCCCACCAACCTGCTCCCCAGTGAATCCCTGCCAACAATCGGCGATCCAGTCACCCTTGGGAAAAATCGAAGAACAGCATATCCGGAGAATCCTGGCCACCACCAAGTCATTACAGGAAGCGGCCGACATCCTGGGTATCGATCAAGCCACCCTTTGGCGCCGCCGTAAGAAGTACGGGATCTGAAAATCCGAGAATCCTTAATCCTAAGGGTTTGCCCAACCATGGTCATAAAGAGGGCCGTCGATACCTTCTTCCCCTAGTCAATCAATTGGAATGAAAAAATTCTCTTGCACAATGGCTTAATTTCCATTATAAATATTTTTAAGCTTATCAAAAAAAATACCATTCAAAATTTGCTTTTCTTTACCCGTGGATTATCAATTAAACTAATGAAAAGAAAATTTACGCTATTCCTGCTCCTCTGTTTTTCTCTCACCATACTGGGGCTCGCCTTTCATCACCATCAGGATGGCGTCTCCCATGACGATTGTCCCATCTGTTTTAATGTCGCCCACCAGGCCAACTTCGCTTTTGTCGATGTTCCTCAAATCGAATTACCAACTTTCGATATTTTCCTCGTATCTTTAGAAAATACAATTAATTTTTCCTATCTTTTTTGCCCTCTCTATTCAAAACGAGCTCCCCCTGAGTATTTTCCAAACGCCAAAACGACTCTAATTTAAGAAACCAAGAGACATTTCATCAGAAAAGTTGAATAGGAGGAAATGCCATCATGAAGAGCATGATTGCACTCGTCATACTTGTATCTTTGTCATTTTCGACAGTCCTGTCTGCTGAGACCTTGGAAGATCGAATAAAAATCCTTGAGGACACTCTCAAAAAACAGGAACAGACCCTTTCCGAGCAACGAAAGTTGATCGAAGAATTAAAAGCAGGAATCCAGTCTCCTGCTCCCTCCGCTGGTTCCGCGACGACTCAGACCGTAGCGCCCGTGCCGATGCAACAGCAAGTACAGGAGTTGAAGGAGAAGGTGGATCAGGTGGTCGAAGCGCAGAAGAAGACCGTTCCCAGCATATTCAATCCTTCCATCGGACTCGTAGGTGAAACGGTTTTCTCCTACCGCAGCAAGGGAAAGAACGACACAGGCAGCGACCGGCCCGGCGGGTTCGACGTATTCCAACGTTCGGTGGAATTGAACCTGAGCGCATCAGTCGACCCCTTTGCCCGCGGTTATGCGGTGATCAATGCCTCTGCCGACCCGATTACCGGCGAATCGAGCGCTACAGTGGAAGAGGCCGCCATAGTCACGACCTCACTGCCCTGGAACCTGACGGTTCAAGCGGGACGATTCTTTGCTGAATTCGGCCGGTTGGCCTACATCCACGATCATGAACTGCCCGTTGTGAATCGTCCTCTGGTGCTCGATCGATACATCGGCGGCGAATCAAAAACAGACGGGGTACAGCTCAACTACCTGCTGCCGATCCCGCATTACGTGAGCCTGACCGTGGGCGCGGGAAATCAATTTGGCGGCACACCCAATAATGTCGGCGATTTCCGTGACTTCAGCGGATTGAACCTTTGGGGCCGCTTATCCACCTATTTTGACCTGACACCCGATATCTCCTTCGAGCCCGGCCTTTCCGGGCTGTGGAATCCGAGTGCCAATGACCGTGGCGGCGCGCTTCTCCAACCCGATGGCAGCACGCTCTCCGAACGTGAGCGCCGCTTGTACGGAGCAGACTTCGTGCTGAGCTGGCGGCCTCTGCGCAACAATCAGTTCCAGAGCATCACTTGGGGAACGGAAGTGCTCTACAGCGACAACCATTATGACGTTAATTCATCAGGCGGCGACCTGTCCAGCCGCTCCGTGAGCTCCTTGGGGCTGTATTCGTATCTCGCTTACAAGTTCCATCGGCAATGGACCGCCGGGTTCGCCTTTGACTGGCTGGAGGACGCGCTGAATAAAGAAGCCAAAACCTCAGCCTACTCTCCCTACCTCACCTGGTCTTTGAGCCACTGGAATCAACTGCGCCTTCAATACACACACACCGAGAACAATGCCGCGACCGGCCTGCGCTCCGATGATGCCGTTTATTTGCAATGGTCCTGGATTATCGGCTCACATTCACATGGGTGGCAGCAACGCTGACCCTGAAAAGGAGGAACCCAACATGAAATCTAAATTATTCAGTTTAATAACGATCATCGCGCTCATTGGGTTATGGTCCGGTTGGGCGATGCCTGCCCAGGCGGCTAAAATCCGCATAGTCACAACACTAACCGACTTAGCGGACTTTGCCCGCGCCGTCGGCGGCGACCTGGTCGAAGTTCACAGCCTGGCCACGGGCGTCGAAGATACCCACGGGGTCCCGATGAAACCAAGCTTCGTGCCGATCATGAACCGGGCAGACCTCTTGGTCCTGGTAGGTTTCGATTGCGAGCACGCCTTCCTGCCCGCACTGCTGGAAGCGAGCAAGAATCCGCGCATCCAGATCGGCACCTCCGGCTACGTTGACTGTTCGAAGGGCATTATCCCCCGCGATGTGCCCAAGTCAACCGATCACTCTGCGGGGGACGTCCATCCTTACGGCAACCCGCACTACGTGCTCGATCCGGTATTGGCAAAGACCGCAATTGAGAACATCTATAACGCCCTGGGAACCTTCGCTCCACAATATCGTGCAGAATTCACGCACAACCGCGATGCGTATCTCGCCAGGCTCAACGCCAAGATTGCCGAGTGGGAAAAGGAGGCCAAATCGCTCAAAGGCGTGAAGTTCGTCTCCTATCACGAGCATTGGCCCTACTTCGCAGAACGCTTTGGCCTGGACTATTTCGGCACGATTGAACTGAAGCCGGGTATCGATCCGACGGCACGTCATATTGAGGAATTGATCACCGAGATGAGAGCCAATCATGTTCCTATCGTCGTACGCGAGCCGCAGTTTCCGGAAAAGGTACCGAAACGCATTGCCGAACAGACCGGTGCAACTCTGATAAAGCTGCCCATCATGCCGGGTGCCGTACCCAACACGGAGACGTACATTAAGATGATGGATTATATCGTTCACACCATGGTCACCGCCGTACAAGGCAGAAAATAAAGTCAAAAGGAGCGGGCTCCATCCATGCCTTGCCCGGGTGGAGCCCATTTGCAAAGACATGAAAGATCCTCTCATCACATTGGACAACCTGAGTATCGGGTACAACGGCCAGTCCGTACTTTCCGGAATTTCGCTCTCTCTTGCCCGGGCCAGCTTCACCGCTATTCTGGGTATCAACGGTTCGGGCAAATCGACCCTGCTCAAGACGATACTTGGACTGCTTCACCCGATCTCGGGCCGCATTGAGACTGGATCGCTGGTGTTCGGATACGTCCCTCAATCCATTCAGTTCGATCCGGTTTATCTGCTGACAGGGTTCGAGGTAGCCCTGATGGGCACCTATGGACGCATCCGACCCGGGCATTTTGTCCCACCGACAGAAAAGTCCTTCACTCGAGAATGCCTGCGTGCCGCCGGTGCTGAAGAGTTTGCCCAGAAGCGGTTTGCCGAGCTCTCCGGCGGCCAGAAGCAACGGGTGCTCATCGCCCGAGCCTTGACGACGGGCCCTGACGTCCTGGTCCTCGACGAACCCACCGCAGGAGTGGACCACGCCGCGACGCAAGCGGTGCTGGAGTTTATTGTACAAATCCGCAAGGAAAGAAAAATCACGATTTTGCTCGTCACGCATGACTTTGCCGTGGTTCGCCGTCACGCCGAGCAGGTCATCTGGCTTCATGAGGGCAGGGTGCTCCACGGCACCACGGACGAATTACTCTCCCGGGAGAAGATGGCGGAAATTTTCAAAATGGAGATCGGCTGAAATGGAGACCTTATATCAAATTCTCTCACCCGATTTCCTCCTGCGTAATTCGGTTTATGCCAGTGTACTCATCGGGTTTGCTTGCCCGCTTGTCGGTGTGTTTCTGGTGATGCGCCGGTTGGTGTTTATGGGTGTAGCCCTGCCGCAGATTTCCTCGACGGGCATCGCTATCGCCCTTTCGCTCCCCTTATGGTTCGGATTCAAACTGGCCGATCATGGCTCGCAAAGCGCTCATGCGCTTGCTTTTGTAGGCTCGACGATCTTTTCGTTGACCGCTATCCTGGTGTTGGCGCTTTTGGAACGACGCGGACGCGGCCTGCCCGAAGGCCGGCTGGGGACAGCCTATGTCGTGGCCTCCGCCTTGAGTATCCTGTTGCTGTCAAAAAACCCCTATGGCGAGATCGGTTGGTTAGATCTGCTGAAGGGGGAGGTGATCACCGTCTCCAATTTCGATCTCGTGCTTACGGCCGCCACCCTTACCCTCGTTCTCGCTATACTCGGACTGTTCCACAAGGAGTTTCTCCTGGTCTCGTTCGACCGCGAGATGGCAACGATACTTGGCAAGAACGTGGTTTTCTGGGACGTACTGCTCTATTTACTGATCGGCCTGACTGTTTCCATGGCTGTGCTCAGTGTCGGTCCGCTGATCGCCTTCGGATTTTTGTTGATCCCCGCGCTGACGGCACACCTGTTCGCCCGGAATATGCGCGCTTTCACGATGCTGGCCTCTTTGATCGGCGGCACGGCCGCCTTCTTCGGCTTCTGGATCGCCTATCAATGGGATTTACCGGTCGGCCCGACCGATGTCGTTCTCCTGGGTGTGTTCTATGCGATCGCCGGAGCTATCGTCAAACTGCTCTCCGGCAGCCCCCGACAGGCTCACAAGTCTTAGACTGCACCGTTCATAGCTGGGCCGGTTTTGAAGGAACAGACGGATTTTGAGAAAAAAAGCTTCCATTCGGCTTTTAATGATTTTCCTGGAAGCTCGTTAGACTTAAAAAGGGGGATACCGAAATGAGACGTGCCTTGCGATTCTCGCTTATATTCATTTTCTTCGTATCACCATTTCTTAGTCGGCAGCTTATGGCTGAGCCGGCGGAACAAAAGAAGATTCAAGCCGAAGAGGGAATCGAAAACACCGGTACTGTCAGACAGACACTCGAGATGAAAGACACCGAAGACCCTGTCCGCCCCCTATCCCCGCACAGGTCGTCCATGGCTGTCGCTGAAGCAAGGTTTATCGATAACCGAGACGGGACAATCACGGATATGAAACGGAGAATAATGTGGCAACGGGACGATAATGGGAAAGAGGTCACCTTCGAGGAGGCGCAGCAGTACTGTAAGACTTTACAGCTGGGTGGCTATACGGATTGGCGTCTGCCCGGACCGGACGAACAAGAAACAGCGGTGGTCTTCGAATTGATGAGGCCCAGACATTCTCCCGATGTCTATGCCCATTTTGATCTCTATTGGTCATCAGACCCCACGGTCTTGCTCCCATTCAACTATCGCCCCGCTCTTGGGACACAGGTCTCGCGGGCCTACCCGGCAAAGGGTGACCAAAGAGCCTTCGTAAGAGCTGTCCGCTCGTTAGTGCCGGCTAAACCCTAAAATAATCTCAATTCCTCTTAGCCAAAAATATCAAAGCAAATAGGGCCAGCATGATCAAAACAATCGTGCCGCCGGTCGAAAGATTCAGATAAAAGGAAGCAAAAATTCCGGAGATCACCGAAAAGAGCGATATGATTTCGGCATAAATAATGGTGGTTATAAAATTTTTTCGAAACTGCAAGGCGGCCGTAACCGGAATAACAATGAGCGCGCCAATGAGCAGAATCCCGACGATGGGAATGGCCAGCGAAACCGTGAGGGCGGAAAGGACAATAAGGACGGTGTTAACCAGACGAACCGGAACTCCGCTGACCTTGGCGGCCTCCTCATCGAAGGTAACGTACACCAGCTCTTTGTAAAAAGCCGCTAAAATAAAAATAACGACCAGGGCCAGGATTGAAATGATAAGGACGTCCTTTTGGGTGACGGTCACAATACTGCCGAATAAATAATCAAACAGGTTGGTATTGAACCCATGAGTCCAGCTTAGAATGACGACCGCCAGGGCCAGGCTTCCTGAAAGAAAAAGGGCCAAAGCCGACTCGCCGTAAACCTTTTTGGAGGTACGCAAACGATCGATGCCCAAGGAGGCTACAACTGCGGTGATCAGGGCGGTCAAAATGGGACTAAGTCCGAGGAACAATCCGATGGCGATCCCCGCCAGGGAGATATGGGCCAGGGTATCCGCTATAAGAGAATACCTCCGGAGAACCAGAAAAATTCCGATGAACGGAGCGATAAGGGCGACAATGATCCCCGCTTCCAGCCCTCGAACAATGAACCCGTATTGAAAAAGATTTAAAATCATTTAGGGGTGGTGATGATAGGTGATAATTTTAACGTCTTGTCCAAAAACTTTATCAGACCGGCTTTCTTTTAGATATTCTTCGGGCGAAGCATGGCAGGTCAGAGTCCGATCGACACAGTTGATATGCATCACTTCCTGGGTTATCCGCCCGATATCATGGGAGACGATAGCGATGGCCAGACCCTGTTCCTGATTGAGATTTTTAAGGAGCGCAAAAAACCGGTCTTGCGTCTTCTCATCCGTGCCGGCAGTCGGCTCATCCAAAAAAATCACCTCCGGTTGATTCACCAGGGCCCGCGCAATAAACACGCGCTGCTGCTGACCTACCGAAAGATCGCCGATGAGGCGCTCCCGATATCCCCACATAGCGACTTTCTCAAGGGCGTCTTTCACGGCTTTCCGGTCTTCTTTCGTGGTCCTTTGAAATAACCCTCTTTTTACATATCGGCCCATGAGCACCACTTCCTGGGCATTGGCCGGAAAATTGACATCAAAATTTGTGGCCTTCTGTGGAACATAACCGATCTTGTGCCAATCTTTGAAAACATTAATATCTTGTCCGAATAATTTCACCGTTCCACTCTTTGGAGTAAACAGATGGAGTATGATTTTAAAAAGTGTCGTTTTCCCCGCACCATTCGGACCGATGAATCCGATATAATCTCCCTGGTGTATTTCAAGGGTAATGTTCTCCAAAACATTCTCGATACCGTCATAGGTAAAGAAAACCTCTTTGACTTCAATGATATTTTTGGTGTGATCTACCGGCATTGCAAGGCTATTCGCAAGTTAACGAGGTTTTTTTCCATTTCGGTGAAATAGGTTTTGCCCTGGGCCAATTCCTGGTCGCTTAATCCCTCGATAGGATTGAGCACAAGAGTTTGGGCTCCGACTTCCGTTGCAATCGTCTGGGAAAGCCTGGGGCTGACAAGGCTCTCGAAAAAAATGGTTTTCACGTGATGTTTTTTGGCGAATCCGACGATATTCGCCATTTGCTGCGGGGAGGGTTCGGCATCCGGAGAAAGTCCCGCGAGGGAAACTTGTTTCAATCCGTAGGTCGTTGCCAAGTAGCCAAAGGCCGAGTGAGAGGTAATGATAATTTTTTCACCGCAATGGCTCAGCCCCTGCCTATAGGCCGCATCCAACTGGCTCAATTTGGATTTGAGTGCCGCCGCATTAGATTCGTAAACATCCTTATGGGCAGGGTCGACCTGTATAAAACCCCGGACAATATGATCGACCATCTTTTGAGCCAGCGGGGGATCAAGCCAAACATGGGGATCGGTCATCATTCGCCCCTCCTCATTCATTTGCTGGTTAGTCAGTCCCTGGCCGGCAACCACGATCAACAGCTTCTTCGGGTTTATATTCTGCCGGATATTGGCACCCCAGGCTTCCAGCCCTCCGCCATTCAAAACCAGTAATTGGCTGCCCTCAATTTGCGCCATGTCTCGGGCCGTTGGTTCATAATCATGCGGTTCAGCCCCCGCGGGGGTTAGGTTGACGACAATCGCCTGGTCACCGCCGATTTGCCGGGAGAAAAAAGCGAGGGGATAAAAACTGGTTACTACCCGAAGCCTTCCCCTTTGGTCCGGTTTGGAAGGCCGGCCGGCCGTTCTTATTAAAATAAGAACAATTCCGAGAAAAATAAATCCGAGAATAAAAGAAATGATGACTTTTTTCCCCATAGTCCTAAAAATGAGGATAATCACCAGCGGATGAAAACGCTACAGGCAGTGACTGCACAACCCGTAGAACTCCAAGGAATGGGAACTGACCTTGAATTTCTCTTTTTTGTAGATCTCCCGCTCCTGCTCTTCCAGGTGTTTATCCAAAACGATTTTCTGTACCTTGTTGCATTTAGTGCACACCAGATGATGATGATGCTCCGATGTTAATTCATAATACACCTTATGGTCGGCCAATTGTATCTTCCGGATAATATTTTTCTCAAGCAGGAAACACAAGCCGCGATAAATGGTAGTTCGATCCCCTTTAAGGTTCTGCGTCTTTAACCGAGCAATAAATTCCGAAAGAGTTAGCAAACAATTTTCTTCAGAGAAAATTTTTACCATGGCCTTGCGGATCTTTGTGAGACGGTGGCCGTCTTCTTTAATTTTTTCAAGTATAGAATTTATTTCTGACATAATTAGTTCTCATCCGGAAATCCAAAATTTCCGGATAGCTTCCAGCAGTCAGCATTTAGCCCAACTCCCCAAGGATAAAAGGTTTTGCTGAAGCCAAAAGCTGATGGCTGAACGCTCCATCCGGAAGACAGCACCTTTCCGGATGAGCTTTTTTATTGCAACATTGTTGCATTAAATTACCTCCTTCTGTTTCAGGTGTCAAGCCATTTTTGAGACTCGTTCCCCTGCACTTTTAGGTAACTATTGAATTGGGGAGCCTTTCCAATAAGGGAGGTCGAGGGATCTTTTTCCCGGGATTTCAAGCCGAAATAAGCAGGAGGGATATAGGCGGTGCCGGTTTCCGGCTCATCTGTGGGAGAGGATGGCCGCGGGACTTGCCGTTGATTTTATTAGGGGAGAACACGGAGGGGCTCCGGTTCGGAGAGGCGAGCCTACACCCCGGAGTGAAGGGGAAAAAGAAATAATTTCTTAAGCCTCATTTATATGCACTTGCCAAATTAGTTGAGACCAATCGTTTAGGGATTGGACGGACTATCTTGTCGCAGGAATGGTTTTTTAAAGGAGTGAAACCTTTTCCTTACCTCAATCAATTTGGACCTGATATTTTGCCCGGGTTCTACTCCAAGAGTAGTCTTGGTTATATTATCAGTGAACAAGGCGACAGGCGGCTGGTCATTGACCCGTTGTTGCATCCCATTAAACCATAAGCCTAATCTGATCCCTTTTCTTGCAAAGTCGATGATCAAATCCATCTCCTGAAGTTTGGAAATAAAATTCTCCTTTTCAATCAGGATAGAATTATCACCGGAAAATGATTTTTTTCCTTTAGTTTTCAAATTATTACCTTCGATCTATTTTTAAGCGGTTCTTTTGAGAAAAAGAATCGTCTTTAGAAATTTCTCAATTTTATTATCTTATGAAGACACACCAGAATAAATAAGGCAAAGGGATTATTTTATTTATTAGAATACTGTATTCTTCGGTTACAACACAGTTATTGGGGTCGATGTCAGGAAGAGAATTGTGTCCGGGCCTGGAGGACGGATGCCGGGTTTTTGGAAAAGAATTTTCTCCAGCCCCAACCCCCAACTCTGACCTTGCAATTTTCAATAAGTTTTCCTTATGTTTCTTGAGAAATGCAAGACCCCAATTCACCTCACAACTAAACTCATTAATTTTTCAATAAGTTATGACTATTTATTTCTGGCATACCCCTTGCATCCTTTAATGGGATGGGAATTTTAGGACTTCCCTTCTAGGGTATCACCAGGGATAAAATGGATGAATGTTCCAAAGAAATTCTCTTGGGAGGTCCCTCCAAAACAAAGGAAAAAAGAAAATGAGCAAGAGATTATTGAGCATGACCTTGGCCATTTTGATGTTTTCCGGATTGGCCATAACAGCCGGAGCAGAAGAAATCAAGCCCGAGGCACCCAAACCTGAGGCAACAAAGGCCGAGGAAGCCAAGCCGGCGGAGGCCCCGGCAGCAGTGCCAGGGCTGTTGATGAGCACTTTGGGCAAGGCGGGACTGGCCGCACCTTTGGATAAGGCTGGGATCAACATCTACGGCTACATTGAAGGCGGCTACATGCACGACGTCACCTCGAGTCACGATGGTCCAACCTTCATCGGGTATAACAGTTTCAAGGACACGGGTATCCTTAACAAGATCAGTTTGAACATCGAACGCACGGTCGATCCGACCAAGAAGCAGTTTGACCTTGGTTTCCACCTGGAAGAAATCTGGGGTACGGATGCCGCGTTTATCCACTCGAATGGGATCGGTGATACGCAGACGGATCGATATCAATGGGACCTTCTCCAAGGCTATGTGGACATGACCATCCCCGGCATGCCGGTGCGAATCCGCGCAGGCAAATGGATCGAACTGGCGGGTTTCGAGCAGTTCAGCGCCAACATCTACGGGGCTTTCGGTGATCCGTTCAGGTCACTCTATTCTTTCAGCTACCAATTCCTCTATGCCGAGCCGGGCACACAGACGGGCGTTTTGGTCACTTACGTGCCGAATCCCAAGTGGTCCTTTGACGCTGGCTTTACGCGTGGCTGGAACCAGTCCACCCGCGACGCCAACGATGCCCTGGACTTTTTAGGTCGCGTCACCTTTACCCCCAGCGACAAGACATCCATCGTTTTCGTTATGACGGAAGGGCCGGAGTTCCCGATAGGCGTCGGGAACAATCTGCCTAATGGCGACTCCGGTGACTGGTGGACCGCGTTGGACCTGGTTGTCACCCAGAAGATTACTGAAAAATTAAGCCTCGGCTTGGGCATTGACTACGTCTATGCTCCGCAAATCCCCGGCTTAACGAGCGGTGCCAAGCAGTGGGGAGGTGTGGCAGGCTACGTCAGCTACGCGATCGATCCGCGCCTCACGCTCAACACCCGGCTGGAGTGGTATAAAGACGACGCTGATGGCTTCTCCACCGGTGCGTCCGTCAGCGCTAACTACTATGAGGCGACGGCGGGCGTGGCCATCAAGCCTTTCCCGAAAGACAAGTTTCTCTCGAAGTTGCTGTTCAGACCGGAAGTTCGCTACGACCACTCCGACCAGCCGGTCTTCAACAGTGGCGACAAAGATCAGTTGACCTTCAGCGTGAACGCCCTCTTCACCTTTTAGGATCGCCCCGGCGTTTGTCACCGCCTGGGCCTACCGGAGACGAGGGTATCAAGAACCTGTCCTCGGATTGGTAGAAAAGGGGAAAAAGATTGAAACCTTTTTGGCATGTTTGCCTGGGAATTGTCAATGATCAACACACAATTTACTCAAAATTAGGGGTTGTTCCAATTATTCTCTTCTCTTGTCCTTCAAGCCGCCATGCAAATCTCGAGAAGTTTTTATCTTGCTTTTTGGGAGTGCAAGGTGCAAATCTTTCTTGCAAATAAGAGTTGAGGGCTTACAATAAACTAAATAAAGGGATAATTTGCTGTAATTTGCTTCGTTTTAATAAATTAACCAAAAAAGAGTACCCATGTTAGGTCTTCGACAAAAAATATCTCTCGGCTTCGGCGGGCTGCTGATCATTATTTTATTTATCGGAATCCAGAGTATCATTCAACTCAGCCGTCTGGGAGAGTCCATCGATGTCATCCTGCGAGAAAACTATCGGAGTGTCATCGCCTGTCAGGAGATGAAAGAAGCCCTGGAACGTATTGATAGCGGAGTCCTTTTTTCGCTTCAGGGAAACACCCCAAAAGGCCATGAACAGATTCGTATCAATGAAAAGGCCTTTGAAAAGGCCCTTCAGGTGGAATTGAACAATATCACACTTCCCAGTGAAGGCGGAAAGGCCGCATTGCTGCAAAAGAATTACAGTCAATACAAAAGCTCCCTTAAGGAAGTGGTTGATAGTCCCCTTCCAATTAATCATCGTCGTCAGACTTATTTTGATGAACTCCTTCCCTTGTTCGACCGTATTAAAGGAACCGCCAACGAAATCCTTCAAATGAACCAGCAAAATATGCACGAAGCCAATGATCGGGCCCGCCGGAGTGCCGCTACGGCTAAAAGGGAGATGGTCTTTCTTTTATTGGCGGGAATGATCATCGCCGTAGGATTTTTATTTTTTTTCGGGAAATGGGTCTTGCGCCCTATTAACCGCCTGATCCAATCTACCGATGAAATCAGAAAAGGAAACCTGGACCTGGTTGTCCAAAGCACCTCCCACGACGAGATTGGTCATCTTTCCCAAGCCTTTAATGACATGGCCACAAGCCTCAGGGAGTTTCGCCGTTCCAACCGTTCCAAATTGTTTCGGATCCAGCAGGCCACGCAACAGGCCTTTGACAGTCTCCCGGAAGCGGTGGCGGTTATCGACCCGGAAGGCAAGGTGGAGGTGGCCACGGAAGCGGCTAGGAGATTTTTTGGCTTGCAGCCCAACACTTCTATCAAGGATTTGCCCCTTGAATGGATAAATGGTTTGGTGGGGGAGGCCTTTAAGCTGGCCCGGACAACCGAGCCCAAAGACAACCAAACGGTTATTCAACATTTTATCAAAGGAGAAGAGCGCTTCTTTCGCCCGGAGGCAGTACCCATATTGGATAGTGAAAGGCAACCCACCGGGGTCGTCCTGGTCCTGCAAGACATCACCCAGATCAGACAGCAGGATGAGATAAAAAGAGGGATGATCTCCACTGTATCCCATCAGCTCAAGACGCCTCTCACTTCCATTCGTATGGCCATCCACCTCCTGCTGGAGGAAAAAGTAGGCCCCCTGACGGAACAACAGGTCGATCTTCTTTTAACGGCCCGGGAAGACAGCGACCGGCTGCACAATATTCTCAACAACCTGCTGGATATCAGCCGCATCGAATCCGGCAAGACCAAGATGGAATTTCGGGCGGTTTCCCCCAATTCCCTCCAAATGGAAGCCTTGGAGCCCTTTTGGAGGGCGGCCCACGACCAGGGAGTGACTCTGCTCGTCGATATACCGGGAGAATTACCCGACGTCTGGGCCGATCCGACCAGGATTTACTATGTCTTTAGCAATCTTCTCTCCAATGCCTTTAGATACACCCCGCCCGGAGGCAAGATTACTTTTTCGGCCCGGACGGAAGAAAAGCAGGTCCGTTTTTCCGTCGCCGACACGGGAAAGGGGATCCCCGCTCAATATCTCCCCAGGATTTTTGAACAATTTTTTCGGGTCCCCGGTCAGGAAAAGGAATCAGGGGCCGGTCTCGGACTGGCCATTGTTAAAGAAATCATCGAAGCCCACGGTGGGACAGTGGGCGTGGAAAGTCAGGAAGGGAAAGGGAGCACCTTTATCTTTACCCTTAGGACAGTCGACCAGACTTCAAAGACGGAGGATGATTCATGATCGATCTTATTTATATTTTAATTTCAATCGTTTTTTTTGGCTTGTGTGTCCTTTACATGCGGGCCTGTGAAAGGCTGTAACATGTCGGATATTATTGGATTGATTATCGGGCTGATCCTGATCGTTTATCTCTTTATAACCGTTCTTCGGCCTGAAAAGTTTTAAAAGAAATGTTTTTGTTCACCGCAAAGACCCAAAAGAACGCAGGGAGAATCATATTTATTCAATCCCGTGAGAGGCGGGATTGAATAAACAACACTGGCCTCCGGCAAAATAATTACCCGCAGGGTAGCGAAAGCTTTTTCCTTTCTGTCCTCTCAACAGAAAAGGAAAAATTATTTCCCCTTTGCGTTCTTTGCGGCTCTGCGGTGAAAACAGTTTTAGAAAAACTAAACTGGTGCAACAAAATGATGCTACAAAAGGAATAGAATGATGGACTTTTACGGATGGATTCAACTCACACTCTATATGCTGGTTCTTCTGGCACTGACCAAACCCATGGGCCTTTATTTGGTTCAGGTCCTGGACGCCGAAGGCAAGACCTTTCTCGATCCGGTTCTACGGCCTTTGGAACGGGTCTTGTACCGGTTCTTTGGTCTGGACCCGAAAAAGGAGCAGGACTGGAAAGGCTATACCTTTTCCCTGCTTCTGTTCAGCCTGGTCGGGTTGCTGTTTACTTATTTTATCCTTCGACTTCAGCACCTGCTGCCTCTCAATCCCCAGGGCCTCGGGCCGGTTCCCGCCGACCTGGCCTTTAATACGGCGGCCAGCTTCACCACCAACACCAACTGGCAGAATTACGGCGGGGAGTCTACCCTCTCCTATTTCTCGCAGATGGTGGGTCTTGTTTTTCATAATTTCGCTTCAGCCGCCGTGGGCCTGGCCGCGGCCGCGGCCCTGGTACGCGGCATTGCCCGTCATTCAGCCAAAACGATCGGCAACTTCTGGGTCGATTTAATCCGGGGAAACCTTTACCTGCTGCTGCCGATCAGTCTGGTACTGGCCATCTTCCTGGTCTCACAGGGCATGATCCAGAACTTTAAGGCCTATGATTCGGCCAGCCTCATCGAACCCATGACCGTCCAGATGCCCAAAAAGGATACCAACGGCCAGGAGGTCAAGGATGCCCAGGGCAACCCGGTGATAGAAGAGCAGAAGTTAACACAACAAACCCTTTCTCAAGGTCCGGTGGCCTCGCAGGTGGCCATCAAGATGCTGGGGACCAACGGCGGCGGTTTTTTCAACGCCAATGCCTCCCATCCTTATGAGAATCCTACCCCCTTATCCAATTTTTTTCAGATGCTGGCCATCTTTCTCATTCCCAGCGGCTTGACCTATTATCTGGGCCGCATGGTCAAAAACCAAAAGCATGGCTGGGCCATCTGGAGCGCCATGACCATTCTTTTTCTCAGCGCCTTCCTGGTCTGCTGGTACGCTGAATCGGCCGGCAATCCGCGTCTGCAAGCCCTTGGCCTGGACCCGGTAAACGTGAACATGGAGGGGAAAGAGGTGCGTTTCGGGATCTTCAATTCCGCCCTTTTTGCCTCCATCACCACCGACGCCTCTTGCGGGGCGGTCAATGCCCTGCATGATTCCTTTACCCCTCTGGGAGGACTGATCCCCCTTTTTAACATCCAGTTGGGCGAGGTCGTTTTCGGGGGAGTTGGTGCGGGATTGTATGGAATGCTTATCTTCGTTATTTTGGCCGTATTCCTGACCGGTTTGATGGTCGGCCGTACACCCGAGTATCTGGGAAAAAAGATAGAACCCTATGAGGTGAAGGTGAGCGTTCTGGCCCTCATGATACTGATCTTCAGTATCCTCTGCTTCTCGGCCTGGGCCCTGGTCAGCAAATGGGGATTGGCCGGCTTGAACAATGGCGGTCCCCATGGGTTGAGCGAGATACTCTATGCCTTTTCATCGGCCACCGGAAATAATGGCAGCGCCTTCGCCGGACTGAGCGGTAATACCCCTTGGTACAACACCACCCTGGGGCTGGCCATGCTTTTCGGACGGTTTATCATGCTGGTGCCGGTCATGGCCCTGGCCGGGAGTCTGGCCGGGAAAAAACTTGTCCCCTCCTCCGGTGGAAGTTTTCCGGTCTGGGGTTTGACCTTTACCCTCGTCTTAGTGGGTACGGTAGTAATCGTCGGGGCCCTGACTTTTCTCCCGGCCCTGGCCCTGGGTCCTGTCGTCGAACACTTTCTGATGACCGGATCAAAAATTCTCTTTTAAAGGGGTAAATAAAATCATGGCGGTTAAAACGCATTCCCTTTTTGAACGGGCCATTATCGGACAGGCCATAATTGACTCATTGAAAAAACTCAATCCGATATCCTTGTTGAAAAATCCGGTTATATTTGTGACCGAAGTCGGCGCAGCCTTGACCACCCTCGGCCTTTTTTTCAGCGTTGGAAAAGACCCTTTCGGGTTCATCCTGCAAGTCACCCTCTGGCTCTGGTTTACCGTACTCTTCGCCAATTTTGCCGAGGCCATGGCCGAAGGCCGGGGCAAGGCCCAGGCCAATGCCCTCCGCAAGACACGCACCCAGACCGTGGCCAATCGATTGAAATCCGATGACTCGGTGGAGAAAATCGAAGCCGACCGTCTGCGGAAGGGCGACCTGGTCCTGGTGTCGGCCGGAGAGATCATCCCTTCGGACGGTGAAATCATAGCCGGAGTGGCTACGGTGGACGAATCGGCCATCACCGGAGAGTCGGCCCCGGTCATCCGCGAAGCCGGCGGCGATCGTAGCGCCGTTACCGGCGGCACCAGGGTTCTATCGGACCAGATCAAGGTCCTAGTAACCGCTAACCCGGGGGAAAGTTTTCTGGATCGTATGATCCTGCTCGTTGAAGGGGCCCAACGTCAAAAAACTCCCAATGAAATCGCCCTGACCATCCTCCTCTCGGCCCTGACCATCATCTTCTTGATGGTCTGCATCACCTTGAAGCCCTTCGGTCTTTACTCAGGTGTGGCTTTTTCGATAACCGTCCTGGTCGCCTTACTGGTTTGCCTGATCCCAACCACCATCGGAGGTTTACTTAGCGCCATCGGCATCGCCGGGATCGATCGGATGGTCCAAAAAAATGTCTTGGCCATGAGCGGCCGGGCCGTCGAAGCCGCCGGGGATATTGACGTGCTGCTTTTGGACAAGACAGGGACTATCACTTTGGGGGACCGCCAGGCCAGTTCCTTTCTTCCCGCCCCCGGCGTCCGGCCTGAAGAACTGGCCGATGCGGCCCAATTGGCCTCCCTGGCCGATGAAACACCCGAAGGTCGAAGCATCGTTGTGCTGGCTAAACAATATGGTTTACGAGGGCGTTCCATCTCCGAAATGTCTGATGCCCGATTTATCCCCTTTTCTGCCCAGACCAGAATGAGTGGAGTGGATTTGGGGGAAAGACAGATCCGTAAAGGGGCCATTGACGCCGTGAAGACCTTTACCGGAACGGATCTCCCCCTGGAGGTTCAAGATGCTGTGGACACTATTTCCCTTTCCGGGGGGACCCCCTTGCTAGTAGTCGATAAGAACAAGGTGCTGGGGACCATCCATCTGAAGGACATTGTCAAAGGAGGGCTGAAGGATCGTTTCGAACGATTCAGAGCCATGGGCATCAAGACCGTCATGGTCACCGGAGACAACCGTTTAACGGCCGAGGCCATTGCCCGGGAGGCCGGGGTCGATGATTTCATTGCCGAGGCCAAGCCGGAGGATAAGTTGGCCCTGATCCGCAAAGAACAAGGGGCGGGTCACTTGGTAGCCATGACCGGGGACGGAACCAACGACGCCCCGGCCCTGGCCCAGGCCGACGTCGGGGTGGCTATGAATACCGGGACCCAGGCGGCCAAAGAGGCCGGCAATATGGTGGACCTGGATTCCAACCCCACCAAATTGATCGAGGTGGTTGAAATAGGCAAACAACTGCTCATCACCCGTGGGGCCTTGACCACCTTTAGCATAGCCAATGATGTGGCCAAATACTTTGCCATCATCCCAGCCATGCTGATGAGTGTCTTTCCGGTTATCGCCCCCCTTAATATTATGGGCCTTCAGTCCCCCCAAAGCGCCATTCTAAGTGCCGTTATTTTTAATGCCCTGATCATTATTACCTTAATCCCTTTGGCCTTAAGGGGGGTGCGTTTCCGGCCGGTAGGGGCGGCCGTCATGCTCAGACGCAACCTGTTAATATACGGATTGGGCGGCCTCATAGCCCCCTTTCCAGGCATTAAGCTGATCGATATGATCGTCAATGCCTTGCATATGGTGTAGTTGCTTGAAGGCTCAAAGCTGAAAGCTCAAAGTTCAAAGGAAAAACATTGAACCTTATATCATGACCTTGATCAAATCGTAAAAAGCCTCTCTGGTCGTCACCCCGGCCAAAGCCGGGGTCCAGAAGCAGTTTAAATTCTCTGGATTCCGGCTTTCCCCGGAATGACTGAAGAGGACAAATTTTGACTTTTTACAGGATCATCATTTTTGAAAGGCTTTAAAACATGAAAAATATAGTAGCCGAACTTCGTATCGCCTTGCTGGCGACATTATCCCTGACAGTGATTCTCTGTGGGTTTTATCCCCTGGTCGTCTGGGCTCTGTCCCAGGGATTTTTCCCGGATAAGGCCAATGGTTCTTTGGTCAAAGAAAATCAGATGATCAGGGGATCGAGACTTATTGCCCAGGGGTTTATCGACCCGAAATACTTTCATCCCCGTCCATCAGCCGCCGGGCAAGGTTATGACGGCCTCAGTTCCGGTGGCAGCAACCTCGGACCACTTTCCAAGAAACTGAACGGTAGCCTTAAAGAACGATTGAGCCAATATCGTACTGAAAATAAACTTTCTCGGGATGTTTTAATCCCGGCCGATGCTGTAACCGCTTCAGCCAGCGGCTTGGATCCTCACATCAGTTTGAAAAACGCCTTACTGCAGGCAAGCCGCGTGGCCGTGGCCCGGGGCGTGGGAGATAAAACCGTTTTGAAACAGATTGAGCATTACACCGAGGGCCGTGACCTGGGGATCTTCGGTGAACCGAGGGTCAATGTCCTGATGTTGAATCTGGCCCTTGATCGCCTGACTCAATAAACGACATTGAACATGGCTAAAATAGCAATTAAAATAGGACAGAGCTAATGACGAGCGACATATTAACACCCCGGACCGAAAGGCTTTTGGTGTGCCTGGGGCCAAGTGAATCTTCCGCCGGACTAATAAGCGCCGCCCGGAGAATGGCCGCCGATCTAAAGGCCCAATGGTTTGTCTTATTTGTCGACGCCCCCAAGATGCTGCTCTTGCCCGAAGAGGCGCGTAACCGGGTCCTTGATAATCTGCGCTTGGCAGAGCGATTGGGGGCCAAGACCTTTACTTTGACCGGTGGCCATATCGCCGAAGAAATTATCAACTTTTCTCGACAACGGAAAATCACCAAGATTGTCCTCGGAAAACCTGGAGGCAGCTTTTGGAAAAGACTCTTCTTAAAGAGTCCGGTGGATAAACTGGTCCGAATAAGCGGGGAGATAGATGTGTACGTCCTTAGCGGGGAATCGGGGGAACAAAGAGGGACAATTTACACGATTCGACCCCCAAAAATCCCTTTGGCCGACTATGGAGCGGGCCTATTGATTTTTATCTTGGCTACCCTGCTCTGTTTTTTAATGTTCCCTTACTTCCACCTCAGTAATCTCATTATGGTCTATTTACTGGGTGTGATGATAACGGCCGCTTCCTGCGGCAGAGGTCCAGCTATCCTTGGTTCTTTCTTAAGCGTTCTGGCCTTTGATTTCTTTTTTGTCCCCCCCCGTTTTTCAATCACCGTGGAAGAGGCCCAATACATCGTTACCTTCATTGTGATGTTCCTGGTGGCCTTGGTCATCAGTCACCTGGCTAACCGGTTGCGGCAACAGGCCCGTGTTGCCCAGTTACAAGAGCGACAGGCCACCGCCATGCATGGTCTCAGTCGCCAACTCGCCGCCACCAGAGGAATGGAGAAAATTTTTCAGGTGGCTGTGCAATATATTTCTGAAATTTTTGATGCCCAATGTATGGCCATGGTGCCAAGCGGTCAAGGTAGGTTTAAGGTGATCGCCGGAGATCCTTCTTCCGTTATCCACCAGGATATTATCAAAGAAATTCAGATTGCTCACTCAGCTTTCAACACCGGACAGATGGCCGGATTGGGCACACAAACCTCTCAAACCAGCGAGAATCTCTATGTCCCGATTCGAGCGGGCGATTTCACATCAGGAATTTTGATCTTACGCCCCGCGGATCGGGACCGCTTCCGGCATCCGGAGCAATTGAACCTTTTGGAATCTCTGGTCAAGCAAGTCGCCCTTTCATTAGAGGTCGAGCACTTGACTGGAATGGAGGAATCCAAGGTCTAATAAACAGGAGAGGAAAACTCAAATCTCAAAGGGAGAAGCTTAGACTTTGAACTTTGAACGTTGAACGTTGAACGTTATTTTTGTGTTAAACTTATGAGTGACGACAGAGCCAATGCTTTTCTGAGAATGATCCGTCAATCCCAGCGCGGACGGCTGAAGGTTTATCTCGGCTACTGCCCGGGAGTCGGGAAAACTTATCAGATGTTACAGGAAGGTCACCGGCTTAAAAACGATGGGATCGATGTCGTTATCGGGCTGGTTGAAACCCACGGCCGGGCCGATATCGCCAAACTGGCGGAAGGACTGGAGGTCGTACCCCGGCGTCGGCAGGAATACCGAGGCGTTCCCGTGGAAGAGATGGATGTAGAGTCCGTCCTGGCCCGCAAACCCCAGGTAGCCCTTATCGACGAACTGGCCCATACCAATGTTCCCGGGAGTTCCAACCCGAAACGCTATCAGGACGTTCAGGACATACTGGCCGCCGGAATCCACGTCATCACCACCTTGAACATCCAACACCTGGAAAGTTTATATAACATGGTGGAAAAGGCCGTGGGGGTTAAGGTCCGGGAGCGTCTTCCCGATTCTGTTTTGAGCGAAGCGGACCAGATCGTCGACGTGGATTTGTCCACCGAGGATTTACAAAAACGCCTGGAAGAAGGAAAGATCTATCCCCGGGAGCGTATACAGACCGCTCTGAGCAATTTTTTCAGGACATCAAATCTGGAAAAGCTCCGGGAACTGACCCTTCGAGAACTTGCCTCTCAGATTGATTTCCGAAGACGGGAAACGGAGGAAGAAGAAAACGACCCAACCCAGGATCAGGTGATGGTCTGCCTGAGCTCGCGAGGTCCCAATAGCGACAAGTTACTGCGTTATGCTTCGCGTTTGGCCGGTAAACTGAACCTAAACTGGTACGCCGTATATGTTCAAACCCCCTCCGAGGAGGCCACAGTCATCGATGCCCGCACCCAGCGTCTCCTCTCCGATGCTTTGACCTTGGCCAAGCAATTAGGGGCCCTGGTCTTTACCTATAAAGGAGAAGACATTGTAGATACCATCCTCAGGTTTGCCAAGGAATACCGGGTTGGGCACATTGTGATCGGGAGACCGGGACCTAAATCTTTCTTAAAAAAATTCGGAAAGAACAAGAATATTGTCGGGAATCTCATAAAAAATGCCCGGGGGATCACCGTGATTGTTTTGGATACCCGGGAAGCGGAACCCCCATTGACCTTGGATCTCAAGGATGTTCCGGAAAAGTCACCGCTCTCCTCAACGCCTTCTGAAATCAATCCTCCTCCTCAAGAATCGCTGATGTTGCATCAACTTCTCGACTCTCAAACTATTCTCCTCTGGGACCAGCCGATTCCCAAAGAGGTGATTCTTCGAAAACTGGTGGAAGTCGCCGCCAAACATAAGGAGATCGGCGATCCGGAGAATATATTAAAAGAGGTATTGAAGCGGGAAGAACAAGGGTCGACCTTTTTTAATGAAGGTGCGGCCTTCCCTCATGCCAGGATTACCGGCCTCTCTTCCCCGATTGTCGCCATGGGGTTACCCAGACAAGGGGTTGAAGATATCACTACGGAAAAACCTATCGAAATCATCTTCCTGATCCTCTCCCCGTTCCATTCTCCTGATATTCAAGTCAAGGTTTTAGGACTAGCCGCTCGTGCCGCTCAAAACAGACAACTTCTGCAAACTCTCCGGTCCGCTCAAACTCCCGAAGAAGTGTTGGCCGCTATTCGCCGTTGGGAAACTCAATAAGTACCTGATGATATTACCGGCCTATTTCTGATTCATTTTATTTCAACCTTCTGGAAAAAAAGACGAATCCTGGCCCTCTGATAAAATGGACACAAAGCACCATACAAAAAATACTGGAATATTATTATACAAATATAGCCTTTGCTGTATTGATTATTTAATCTAATTTTGTTAGTAGGATATATTTATAATATCGTAAAAAGCTTTTTGAACCGGTCCGCGGGTGAACCCTGAATTAGGTCAGAGACAGGCGTCAGGGTGAAATATCATCCCAATTAAAACTGGGAACCAGTTTTGCAATATGGATTGCTATTTATCGGAATGACCAAAATAGATTTTCGTTGACTTTTTACGGGATCATTATAGATAATATATAAAAAGAAATTAAAGCTTAGGAGGTAATCATAATAAACCTATAAAATAAAGTTGATAAAAAAAATGCCAAAGTCGAGAAAAAGTCCATAAAATTAAGACAGTTAAGATCCAGGCTTTGATCAAAAGGAGGGCAAGATGAAAAGGCTATTTTTGGGAAGCACCTTTTTGGCGGTTTTTTTTGTTTCACTTTTTGCCTAAAGATGCGGCGGCCATTCCGGCTTTCGCCCGGAAATATAATACCACCTGTATGACCTGCCATGCCCCGTTTCCGAAATTATCGGCTTTGGGCGAGGCCTTCAGATTGAACGGCTATAAACTCCCTGATGGGGATGAACTCTACGTCAAGGATCAGCCAGTCAGTATGGGGGCGGAACCTTACAAGAAGGTATTCCCCCAGTCAATCTGGCCTTCGAATATCCCCGGTATGGCACCCCTTTCTATTCGGGCCACTGGAGGAGTTAATGTAGATACCGGAGGAACCGCCACCAATCATACCGACTTCAACTTTCCGGGAGAGATCGATTTGCTGGCGGCAGGCGCTCTGGGAAAGGACTTCTCTTTTTTTGTGAATCTTGCTTTTACCACTGAATCAGGGACTACCAGCACCAACGGTACTGCCTGGTTGATGTGGCAGGACCTTTTTTCCGGAATCCTCGGTAAAAACCACCTGAACATCAAGGCCGGCACCGTAGGCCGGCAATCAATCGCCCTACCTAATTCCCGGAGTGAAAATAATTTCAGCATAGACGGCTATCTGTACCAGGATGCGCTCAACCTGGCTCCGCAACCCGGCTTTCAGGTGAACGGATTCGGCAGTCGTTGGCGCTATTATGCCGGCATTGTCCAGGCCAATTCGGACAGCAGCTATAAAGACTACTATGGCGGCCTGGCTTTCAAAATCGGCGGGATGGGCTTTGACGGCTCGGGGATGAAATCTGAAGAGGGAGGGCTCACCACCTCGCCCTCCGGTTTTTGGCGGGACGACTCCATACTCTTCGGCCTTTTCGGCTATCGGGGCTACACCGGGGCTGATGCCGACAGGGCCGATCGTTATGGGGGAGATATCCGGGTCAATTATAAAGACTTTTCCCTGGGCGGAGGATATATAAGGCAACAGGCCGATGTTACTGAGACAACGCCGACAGATACAACGGCGACGAATGCAGCGAAAAGATTCTTTAGCTTAGTAAAAAGTATTTCACTTTTGGAGGAAACAACTACGACAAGCACGACAAAAAATCTCTGGTTTGTCGAGGGGCATTATTTCGTTTTTCCCTGGTTGATCCCTTATGCCCGATATGAAGTTCTTACGGTCGACGACACCAACGATCAAGACCAATCCCGGATTCTTGTAGGGTTGGCCTTTTTATTACGGGCCAACATCAGACTTAATGTGGAAGGTCGGTTCTACACCGTCAACAAGCCCCGTGAGGCAGCGGGAGGACAAACCCATGATGACGATAGGGTCGCCTTCTTGCTTGATTATTCCTTTTAAAATGTCCAAGACTTAACTTCGTGAGGAGAAGAATCGGATCACTATCTAATTTTTTGAAAAACTGAATCATTAAAGTGAAGGAGCAGGACTATGGTTTCCAGAAAAGTGGTGTCAAAGCGGTCGTCTGTTTGTTTCTTCGTCCTGGCGTTTCTTTTATCAATCTTATCCTTTCAGGTTCAAGAGACCAGAGGCCAGCAACCAGGGGGGATTATTAAAGGGGTGGTCAATACCCCCTGGGTGAAACGTTACCCAGCCCTGGTATATGTGGATCAGGTCAAGGGTGAGTTCCCTCCTCCCAAAAAGAATCCCTTCATGGGTCAGAAGGGCATGGTTTTTACCCCCCATATTCTACCCGTTCTTAAAGGGTCTACTGTCGATTTCACCAATGACGATACAGTAGCCCACAATGTCTTTTCACCTCCCGGTGCGGCAACACGCTTTAACTTGGGGCTGTACGGTTCTGGCGTTAAAAAAACCGTCACCTTTGATAATCTCGGCGAAGTCCCTCTCCTATGCAATGTCCATCCGGAAATGCTGGGTTATATAATCGTTTTGCAAAACCCCTACTTCGCCTTAACCGACAATTCGGGGAAATACGAGATCAAAAACGTTCCCCCGGGGACTCACAAGCTCAAAGTGTGGCATGAGAAACTGCAAGAGACCTTCAAAGAAGTGATCGTGGGGGAAGGGAAGACCGTTTCTGTCGATTTTGAAAAAGATAAGTTAAAGCAAAAATAAGGCGAGGTATCATGATATTGAGGGCGATCCTCTGGAGGAAGACCTTGCAGCTCATCGGTCAAATGGGTCTGGTTGTCATGATGGGTTGGTTTCCGTCCTTCTGCTTGGCCGATGAGATATTATTTAAGGATAAAGGGGTTCAAGTGGGTACCGTTATGGGTGAAGACGAAAAGACGGTGACTATCCGCTTTCCCAGGGATTCGATTCAGTCGATTGTCAAAATGCAGAAAGGGGCACCTTTTGTTCAGAAATCGGACCCTCAACTATTAGAGAAAGTCGAGCAGCTTCAACAAAGAATCGAACGTCTGGAGAGAAACCAGTCGGAATCCAAGGAGACCGCACATTCTCCGATCCTGCTTCCGCGCCCCCAATTAAAACAGGAAGAACGCCAGGAGATTAGTCGTTCATCCCCCCCTTCCCCCGAACCGGCCCCAAAAGGGGCTATCCAAGAACAACTCTTACAAGAAGAATTGGGTCGAGTACAGGGTCTTATTCAATGGCAAGGGAAGCCCCTGGCTGGCGGGCAGGTGAGGATCGAACTTGAAAAATATACGGGTGTTTCCCTGGTCTCCGTAAAAAAGATGTTTTCAGGCAGCGGGAAAGGAACCTCTGACACGGGTCAAGGGATTTCGTTGACCACCCAAACAGATTCTCAAGGACGTTATAGTTATGAAAAAGTTCCCCCCGGAACATACCGTATTTACTGGTGGCCTGATTTTAAGACTGGTTGGGTTCATCGGCTTCGCGAAAAACCCGACTTTGAGGTCCTCTCCGGGAAGCTGACGATCCTTAACATTCCGGAAAAGCCGGCGACGGTGAAAACTTCTGAGAGGAAACCCTGAAAGATGAATGACCAGGAAGAGTATAATCCCCTCAAGGAAATGCTGATTGTTATCATCGGCGGGGGCGCTCTCGGAGTGTTCCTGCTGGTCCTGGCCGAAATCCTGGTGGCCCTGATCAAGAGATAGCCCCATCACCTCGAAACATCCTGCTGATGGGAGAGGAAAAGTTATGACCAAACGGCAATACACCAGACGGGAAATTTTGAATCGTATCGGTTGGGTGGCCACGTTAGGGACCTTTGGAGGCCTGGCGGCCGGCTCGGTTCGCTATGTAATTCCCAACGTCCTCTACGAGCCTCCCCTGACCTTCAAAATCGGCCGGCCCCAGGACTACCCCGAAGGAGTGGATTATCTTGACAACAAAAGGATCTTCGTTATCCGCCAGGAAAATCGCATTAAGGTCGTCTCGGCCGTCTGCACCCATCTAGGATGTTCCGTCCAATGGGCGCAGGAGCGCAATCGCTTTGAGTGTCCTTGTCACGGCAGTATGTTCAATGCCCGGGGGGAGGTAACCGCCGGTCCGGCCCAAAACCCCCTTCTCTGGTATGAAGTCACCCTAATAGCGGATGGCAGGCTCTTGGTGGATGAAAGTCGGCCGGTTTCCTATGAACGAACCCTTTCGGTCTAAGGATGAGATCATGAACCCATCTATTAGGAGAACTCGCCCCATGAAAGCAGAAGTAAGCGATCTCCTCTTCCAAAATCGTTTTTGGAAATCCGTCGTCAGAAAAGAGATCCCGGTTAATCAATGGCTGAGGACCAAGATCCTTGGCCTGGGCCTGATCAACTTTTATCTTTTTATCATCCTGACGATAACCGGGATCCTGTTGATGTTCTATTACACCCCGGATACGGAGAGGGCCTACCAGGGAATTAAAGACCTGGAATATGTGGTCAGCTTCGGCCTGATCTTCCGCAATATGCACCGCTACGCCGCTTATTTGATGATTCTATCGGTCTTTCTGCACATGAGCCGTGTCTTTTATACGGCCGAATATCGGGAACCCAGGGAATTCAATTGGGTGACCGGCCTGGTCCTCTTCCTCTGCACCATGGTTATGGCCATAACCGGTTATATTCTGCCCTGGGACCAAAAAGGTTACTGGGCCATGACCATTACCTCCAATGTGGTTACCTCGGCCCCGGTTATTGGAGAAAAGCTGAAGTATCTGATTCTGGGTGGAAACGAAGTCGGTCAAAACGCTCTGGTCCATGCCTACGGCATGCATGTTAAAATCATCCCCCTGGTTATCGGATTGGTCATGGGGATCCATTTCTGGCGGATTCGGAAGGATGATTTCTTGGCCTGGGCCATCTGGGGCGGACACTTGGATTTTCAAGAAGGCGCGACTCCACAAGAGACTCAAGGACCGGGGCAGGAACCTTCCCTTTGGCAGGATATCATCGTCAGGGAGCTCAGCAAATTTCTTTTGGTCCTGGCCCTGGTTATGGTGTTTTCACTCCTGTTTAATGCCCCTTTGGAGGAAGGGGCCAACCCTTCGGTAACACCCAGTCCGGTCAAAGCCCCCTGGTTTCTGGTGGGCATGCAGGAACTCTTGTCCTGGGGGGCCCCTTTCTTTTTCGGAGTCCTGGTTCCCAACCTCATGATCATTCTGATCATCCTGATCCCCTATGTGGATCGGGGCCGTGAAGGGATCGGGGTCTGGTTTCACCCCAGCCGCCGAATTCCCAATATCATTTTCACCGCGGTGGTTACAATTTATTTGGGCCTGGTTGTAATCGGGCAGTTTTTGCGGGGGCCGGGCTGGGTCTTTTACTGGCCGTGGCAGTCGTGGCCCGGTCATTAAATTTTTAACGCCCTGAAAAAGGGATTCGATTGAGATGAAAGACTTATTCCAGAGGATATTTCCCTTTTTAGCCCTGTTGGTCTTCCTCCTTTTTATCGGACAGCTTTGGAAAAATTACAACCCATCCTACCTGGCCTATCAAAAACAGTTTAAAACCCTCCTCATCCAAAAGACCGCCCCGAAAGGAAAAGTCCCTGATTTTAAATTCGGGGTCAGACAGCGCTGGATTGAAAAATTAAAAAAAACCGATCGCTGCGAGACCTGCCATCTCGGGCTGGAAGACCCGCGGTTTCAAAATGCCTCTCAGCCTTTTCGCTCCCATCCCGATTTGGGTGAACACGATTTCGAAAAATTCGGCTGCACGGTCTGCCACGGGGGTCAAGGATGGGCCACGCCTTTAAAGGATGCTCACGGTCCGGTGGAGAATTGGAATCAGGCCATCTACCATCAGGTCTTCATGGAAAACGCCTGCGGTCTGTGTCACGGCGAGACCATCCAGGATCAGGCGCCGGTTTTGGCCAAAGGCCGATCCTTTTTTAACGACTACGGCTGCCGAGGCTGCCACCTGGTCAGGGGAAAAGAAAGGGTCATGGTGGGGCCGCCGCTGGATCGGATGAGCCAGCGGGTCAAACCCGATTGGCTCTATCGATGGGTCCTGAATCCTAAAAGTTATCTTCCCCGGACCAAGATGCCCAATCCCCTATTTTCTCCCCAGCAAACGGCGGACGTGGCCGCTTATCTCTTTCAAGGCGGAAACCCGAACCCACTGGAGGCCAAAGTGGGCAAATCCACCGAAGAAGGCAAAACAATTTTCAAGGATTCCCGTTGTGTCAGCTGCCATTCCGTTGAAGGGAAAGGGGGGACCCTGGCGGCTGAACTCAGCAAGATCTCCTCCAAAATGGTTCGGGAGCGACTGATTCGAATCATCAAAAATCCTCATGAGCTCTGGGCCGCTTCACAGATGCCTATTTATGGTTTTTCCGATCAAGAAGTCTTCAAGATCGTTGATTTTTTGAAGGGAGAATATATCGACCTGGACCTGGATGAAAGCCAGGCCGCCGCTCAGGCCCGGATGGTTCAGAGCGGCAATAAGCTCCGGGGAAAAGAATTAATCGAAAAACAGGGTTGTACCGGTTGCCATACCAAGATAGAGGGCGTTAAGGATCGCGGCGAAATCGGTTTAGAGCTGACAACCATAGGGGGAATCCATATCAGCCATCTGGATTTTGGCCGTGTCCGGGTCGCGCCCAAAGATCAGACAGTCCCCAATTGGCTGTATAATAAAATGAAAAACCCCAGGCTCTTCAAAACGGATTTGAAGATGCCCGATTACTCTTTCAGCGACCGGGAAGCCGAGGCTGTAACCACTTATCTGTTGGGTATGAAAGGTCAGGAGGTCCCAGCCGCCTACACTCTTCCTTTGGGAGAAAAGCCCTCGACCTACGCCCCCCAGGGAAAATTCGGCCAGGTCCTGGACAAGTACCGGTGTTTTACCTGTCATAAAATCAATGGAAAAGGCGGGGAAATGGCGACCGACCTCTCCCAGGAAGGGAGCCGGGTCAAAAAGACCTGGCTGCAGAAATTTATGAAGGCCCCTGACACCATCCGGCCCATTTTAGTGGAACGTATGCCGCCTTTTAAAATTCAGGATTCGGAAATCGAAACCCTTTATACCTATTTTGAGGCATCCCTGGTGGATGACCGGGTTGAGAACCTGACCGGTGCGGTCAATGCAAAAATCTTAGGCGATCCGAAGATGATCCAGACCGGTAAAGACCTCTACAGTAAGAAATATGCCTGCCAGACCTGTCATCAAATCAATCATCTGGGTGGGTTAATCGGGCCGGACCTGACCAAGGTCGGGGACAGGCTGAGGCTCGAATGGATCCTTTATTATCTACGCGATCCCAAAGCCTTTGTCAAACGGTCGGTTGAGCCGGCTTATAAGCTGACCGATAAAGAAGTCGAGGCCCTGGCAGCTTATCTGGCCTCTCCCAAGTAACGGTAAGATGGATTCCGGTCCGGATGAAAATCTGAAGGAATGGACATGATAAAAAACTTATCCCTCCTGATATTGGTCAGCGCTGCGATCCTTTTTATTCTGAATCCGCCGGGAGAGTGTCAAAAAACCCCGTCCCAAATTCCCAAAACCCAGGGGGGAAATCCCAAATTCTTGCTTCCCCAAAAACACAGCCAACTTACCTTTTCTGAAAAAAAAGGAAAGGCCTTATATGACTATTATTGCGTCCTTTGTCACGGAACCGGCGGAAATGGAGATGGCTTCAATTCCTATACCTTGACCACCCCGCCGGCTAAACTGGCCGACCCGAACCTGATGTCCAGGCTTTCCGATGCCCAGATTATGGCAGTTGTTAAAAAAGGAGGGGCGGTCCTCGGCCTTTCCCTCCAGATGCCCTCTTGGGGTGACTTGTTTAAGGTTCAGGATCTTAACGCTCTGATAGCCTATGTGCGAACCCTTTCCAAACCCGGCAACCCCACCAATCCTTGAAAAAAGGAAAATCAAAAAAACGCGCATCGAATAAAATCACTTAAGATAAGCGGTAAAAAGGTTGGGTCCGTTAAAGTCCCGGCCGGCGGAAAGCAGGATATGATGGTCTTCGGTAAGATTGATGATGGCTCCCACTTGAAATCCGTTACTTTCATCCCCGCCTTCACGACTGGCGCTCCGGTGAAACACCTCGGCCCCCAAAGTAAACTGTTTAGTAATCTCTCGCTGTACCAGCCAGCCGAAAAACCACCAATCTTTATTGCCCTCTCCCGGATTGATCCAATAGCCTCCCCCGCTATAGGAGGTCCACGGCCCCCAACTCTTCTGGAACCATAAAGGCAGATAGATCTGGGTCTCCCCGCTGCCCAATCCCTTTTTCTGGTCACCGGTTAAATATTTTTCCTTCTCCATTTTATGTAAGGATCGGGTAAACAGTCCCCGGGCTCAAATGATATCCCTGATGTCTTAATTTCTGCATTAACCATAATCCATATGTCGGTCCCTTGGCAGCATGATACAGCATATGGATCCTGACGAACCCCAACTGTAATTCTTTGATCATTCCCCCCTGTTTTCCATTTCGATAACGGATTTAGTTTACGGAACTCGATATTGGTTATTTAAAATAAATGTTTCAGGGAAAAAGTAAATACTAACTTTAATCTATTTTTTAGGACAGAAACCGGTAATTACCAGGTAACTAAGAAATCCGGGGGAAAATAAGATGGGCAGAAAAGAATGAGGAATTTTTCACGGGCGGAGGGTTTGAAGTCCAGGAATCAATGTCCCTTGTGGGACTGAAAAAAAGAATAAACGACTACTGACCTTGTCATTCGCGGTTGCCCTTCCAGAGCCGAGGTTGCTCTTTTCTTATTTGATTCTTCGTGCTGCCTATAGGGGCGGGCCTTTTCCGGGCCCGGCAACCGAACCCATCCTTGGAAACAGAAAAAGCAGAGAAACGCCCAGTAAAGACCGACCGGTTTTCCCCCTGACTTGGGGCCCCCACCCCTCTATCGGGTCGCTTTAAAGGACCGGCTTCGCACCGCTTCTTCCAGGCTCTTTAATATATCATCGCACTGAGCGGTAATTTTTCGCTTTCGGCCCAGAGACAATTCAAAAGATTTGATATTGGTGTTCTGTCGGGAAAGTTCAATCACCTGAGCGGTTACTTGGGAAAGTTCTCCATAAGCCGTTTTGGCTTTTTGTAAGAAAACCATTTTCCCCCGGGGGACCAGGGGTATTAACCGGGTTAAAACCGAGGAAATGATGGCTTCGTTTTGTTTTATCTCTTTTTCGATTTTGTCCATCTGGTCATCATTGGCTGCGGCAATATGCGGGGCATGGAGGTAATGGATCTGGATCCCGGCCATCATGGCCTTGGAAACTAATTGGGTTATTTGAGGATCCTCTTTGACTGACTCCTGATTTGAAATTAAGGAATAAAGAGCCTCTTCAAAATCCTTCACCGCCTCACTGCCTTTATGAAAAGAAAGATTGGCCGCCTTGATATTGGTATTTTTAACGGCAAAATCCAGAAGCACCTGGTCAATTTTACGAAACTCCGCCCAACAGCGCTCGAATTCCTGGAACAGTTTCATTTCCCGGTCCGTGGGGTCCTTTTTGATCAACAAGTCCAGTTCGAGTCGATCCTTTTCCAGGGCATCGGCCGCCCTCAGGGATTCAGCGGCATAGCCCCTTGATGACTCGTCCGTATCGGCCATGACCGCCATCTTTTCAGCTTCGACGGATTTTAAAAGGTTTATTCGCATTCGGGCCAGGACATCCATTTTTTTAGTCATAAGGCCCATGACATCCTTGATGTCTAAATTGATATTGATAAGGTTATATTTAATCCCGATGGCCGTCACAATCGAGAGCAGAACCAGGACAACCAGGACAATCCATAGCCCCCTTGCTCTTTTCATTAATCTTCTCCCATTATGTTTGTTTCGGTTCCACCTGAACCGGCTGTTTAAAATAATGGATATCAAATTCAAAGCTCGGGAAGAGCCGCGGAAGTCTCATCAGGTTAAAAACCATAACCCCGATGGACAATCGCTCCCACCAGGAAGACATGGGCCAGCCTAAATGAACCACCACCTGACGATCACCCATTTCATATTCCACCACCCGCAGTATGGCCACCAGGCGATGATAACAGGCTGATTTTGGACAAAGGAAAACGAAATTGATTGGACACTGTTTTGGGAGGCAGACCCCCCACCCGAGGAGAATAAAAAGTAATATAGGCTTCATTTCCCCTGGGCTGGACCTGGCCGGTTTCCTGGGATCTTCTAAAGTAAAGATGAATATCGGACTCCTCGGACTCGGCCAGATGGAGAATCATCTCCATTTCGTTTTCCCCCTGCTCGATCTCTTTGATCTCCGGAGACCGTTTCTTGGCCACCCAAAATCCAAGAAGGAGCATCACCCCGGTCACCGTGCCCCAGAGCATGGTCGCCTGCGGTTTGTCGATAGCCAGGAAAATAAAACAGCTGACCAGAATGACCCAGAGAATGAGGGTGCCGAGACGGCTGGTGGAATAGGTGATCCCTTCCCCCTTCCCTTGAAAATAGCGGTAGATGATAAGAGAGCCCATGTTGATGCAGAAAGAGGCCAGAAGGCCCAGGGCATACATGTTGGCCAGTTGCGCCTGACTCCCCATCGTCAGCAGAACAATAAAAGAAAAAAATACGGCACTGGACAAATGAATACGGTACAGGGATTGTCTTCGATTGGTGGCGATCAGCCAATAAAAGCCGTAGCGGTGGGCCACCCGTTCCATCAGTTCACTGGAGGCCACAAAGGCGGTATTAACGGCCATGGTCAAAGTGAAGCTGGCCAGGGCACCGACGATCAGACCAAAAGGGACGCCATTAAGCAAGGTGGCGTAATGGGTGATCAGGTCGCCTTCGTGGGCCTTAAAATCGATTCGGGTGGATAAGACCAGAACAGCCACCAGAGGAGTCACCACCCCCACGGTAAAGGCCAGAAACCAATAGGCCTTGCGGATTTCTTTCCAACTGCGCACAAATCCGGCCGTTTGGAGAACGGATTCGACCCCGGAGTAGGCCAGGATACAAAAGGCAATGCTGGAGATGAAATGATCGTAATTCTTTACTATCGAGCCGGTGTTCAGATGGGTTACAGCCTGACTGGTGGCCAGATGTATTTGGCTGAGAGAATCTTGGTCCAGATTTAAGATCCCGGAGGCGATCAGGTTAAGCATAACAAACGCCGCACCGATAAAGATCATAAAAGTAAACCGGGCATTTTCCCTGATCCCGGAAATATTCAAACCGGCCACGGCCCAGATGATGGCCAGCACAAGGATCAAAGCCGTTGATGGCGGAATGGGGAAAAAGGAGGTGGCATTGGAGACCGCACTGACCGCTGATATACAGGCGGTGAGGATGTAATCGACCATGATCGAAGACACGGCCACAAAGGACATCATGGGACCCAAAACCAGATAAGAGAAGGAATAGACCCCGCCGCCTATGAGATGTTGGTGTTCGAGGATTTCGGCAATTTCCGTGAGCCGGGTGCTGATAAAACGGATCAGCAGGCTGGTGACGGCGATAAAGAGGATGGCACTTAAACCGATAAAACGGAAGGCTTCAGCCGGGGCATAAAAGATGGATGTAAATTCATCCATCAGGGTAATGACCCCAATGGACAAATAGGTGAGCCAGATCCGTCCCCCCTGATGATAGGAGAGGAGATTGCGCTGCCGAAACAGATAAACAAAGAAGACAACCAGACCGATGTTAAGCAGGGCAAGAACAATAAATTTCATCGATACACCCTTTCCGGACTGCGAGGTTAGCTGACGGGCTCGGGCAGGATGTAACTGTCTCCCTACCGTAAGAACGGATTCGCCCCGATAGATCGGGTCCCCCGCTTCTCCGAGTTGGCCCCAGAGAATTCGCCGGTCGTCCGGCCTGTACCCGGATAACGGAGGGTAATGTAAACCATTTAAAAGAGATGTCAACGAAAAAACAGCCTCCCAGGGGAATGCCTCCGAAAATGCCCTCCACTTTGGAATATTTGCACTATCGGTTGACTTGTGTTAGGATCGATCCTAAGTTATTTCAAAATGATGGACTCGTAAAGAGTCCATCAACAGACCCCGCCAAAGGCGGGGTTAAGTCCCGGCACTTGAATTCACTTCAAGTGCCGGGAGAGTCCCGCCATTTGGCGATAACAGGGGCGGGATTACCCGCCTCGTGAAAAGTTGTTTTTTGACTTTTTGCGAGGTTATCAAGAATAGACCAATTCAGTTAAAAGGAATCATTCATGGCATTTATTGTAGCCATTGTCGGCGCGCCCAATGTCGGCAAGTCGACCCTCTTTAACCGCCTGATTCGGAGAAAAAAGGCCATCGTGGATGATCAACCCGGGGTCACCAGGGATCGTAATTTTCAAGAAGTTATCTGGGAAGGCAAGCCCATCATCCTGGTCGATACCGGCGGCTTCGAATGGGATAAAAAAAGCGAAATGGATACGGGCCTGAGAGAACAGATTGAAATAGCCCTGGGGGAGGCTGACCTGATCGTCTTTGTAGGAGATGGACAAAAAGGCCTGACCACGGCCGACGAGCAGGTCATCCATCGTTTACGAAAGACATCCAAACCGGTCATTTTTACGGTCAATAAAATTGATAATCCAAAAATAGGCGAAGGTCTGGCAGAATATCATCGTCTGGGGATGGATACCCCCTTACCGCTCTCCGCTCTCCACGGAAACGGGGTATCGGCCTTGATGGGCACCATCAGCGCCCATTTGCCTCCCCTGGAGGAACCTGTCGGGGAGGAAAAACGGGTTCGTCTGACCGTTATCGGCCGGCCCAATGTCGGCAAATCCTCCCTAGTCAATTCCATTTTGGGGTTTGAACGAGTTTTGGTGAGTCCCGAACCGGGAACGACACGGGACGTCATAGACACCCCCTTTGAATATAAGGACCGAAAATATCTCCTGATCGATACCGCCGGAATCCGCCGCAAGGCCCGGATTGCTCAGCGACTGGAGAAATTTTCCGTTCTCGGGGCCATCAAGGGGATTGACCAATGTGATTTGGCCGTCATGCTTTTGGACGCCACCCAGGGCGTAACCGACCAGGATGCCCGCATAGCCGGTCTGGCCTTTGAAAAGGGCAAAGCGGTCATTGTCGGTGTGAACAAATGGGACCTGATCCAAAAGGACCTGAAAAACAAAAAACAGTTTCTGGAAGACATCCGTTATCACCTCAAATATCTTTCCTTTGCCCCGATCCTGCCCATCTCGGCCAAAACCGGTCTGGGAAGGGAAAAGCTTTTGAATACCGTCCATGAAGTCTACCGTCAATATACCAGACGGGTGGACACCGGCCCCTTGAACCAGGCCTTGAAAACTATTTTGGCCGGACACTCCCTGCCTTTACGGGGCGGTCAGCGGGTCAAAATCTACTTTGCCACTCAGGTGGAAATAAAACCTCCTACTTTCGTTTTATTCGCCAACTATCCGGAAAACATCCATTTTTCCTATCAGCGCTATCTGACGAATCAGCTCCGGGAACATTTCCGATTCACCCTGTGTCCGATTAAGATTATTTTTCGGAAGAGGGAAAAACAGGAACAGGGATAACAGAATCAGAAATACTTTTAACATCATGTTTTACATTAGATGATTGGTATAACTATTCTGTTTTTAGAAGATAAAATAATATAAGTTTTTTATATCAATGAGGGACGTTATTTCATAAAAAAGATGTCGCGGGTTTGACAAAGCCCTGATTCGGATTATCATAAGATTATCATAATAAAGAAAGAAAAAACAATTAAGGATAAACATGGCAACGCAACCTGAAGAAAAAAATAAAGAATTGGAACAGACGGCCCTGTCGGTGGGCGGGATGAGTTGTGCGGCCTGCGTAGTCCGGGTGGAAAAAGCCCTGGGAGGCCTGGAAGGGGTGGAACAGGCGGCCGTAAATTTTGCCACCGAAAAGGCCCAGGTGACTTACGATCCGAAAAAGGTCGATCTGGAAAAATTTCGGCAGGCCATTGAAGAGGCTGGGTACCAGTTTCGCGGCCTGGCCCGGCCCGAACTCCGGGACCGGGAACGGGAGGAACGGGAACGAGAACTGGCCCTCCTGAAAAAAAAATTTATTTTCAGTGTGATTTTCGGGATCCTGATCATGGTCCTTTCCATGCCTCACTATATCCCCTATCTCCGTGAGGTCCCCCATGAGATCCTGTTCTATATCCTTTTTGTCCTGACCACTCCGGTCCAGTTCTGGGCCGGAAAGCAGTTCCTGACCGGGGCCTGGGGTGCAGCCCGACACGGCAGTGCCGATATGAATACCCTGATTGCCGTAGGGACCTTATCCGCCTATGTCTATTCTTCGGTGGTCACTTTTTTCCCTTCCTTTTTCCATCACAGCGGCTTGAAGGTTGATATCTATTTCGACAGCGCGGCCATGATCATTGCCTTGATCTTGTTGGGGCGATTACTGGAGGCCCGGGCTAAAGGCCAGACCTCCGAGGCCATACGCAAATTGATAGGACTGGCTCCGAAGACGGCCAGGGTCATCAGGGACAATCAAGAACTGGATGTCCCCGTGGAGGAAGTGCGAAAAGGAGATCTCATTGTAGTCCGCCCGGGAGAGAAGATCCCGGTAGACGGTCGGATCAAAGAAGGCCATTCAGCTGTTGATGAATCCATGATCACCGGGGAAAGCCTGCCGGCAGATAAAAATCCGGGAGACGAGGTGATCGGGGCCACCCTGAACAAGAGTGGAAGTTTTGTTTTTGAAGCGACCCGGGTCGGTGAAGAAACGGCCCTGGCTCAAATCATTCTCCTGGTGGAACAGGCCCAAGGGAGCAAAGCCCCTATTCAGCGGCTGGCCGATCAGGTGGCCGGTGTTTTCGTGCCCATCGTCATGGGAATCGCCCTGTTGACCTTTATCATCTGGTATTTTTGGGGTCCTCCTCCAGCCCTGACCTTCGCCTTACTCAATTTTGTAGCGGTAATGATTATTGCCTGTCCCTGCGCTCTGGGTCTGGCCACCCCGACGGCTATCATGGTTGGAACCGGCAAAGGGGCGGAAAACGGCATCCTGATCAAAGGCGGAGAAACTTTGGAATCGATTCATAAACTAACTACCATCGTCTTTGATAAAACCGGAACATTGACTAAAGGGGAACTGGCGGTCACCGACATTGTTTCCTCAAAGGAAATCGAGACCAAAAAGGTCCTGACCTTAGCCGCTTCGGTGGAAAGAAATTCCGAACATCCCCTTGGGGAAGCCGTGGTCCGAAAGGCCAAAGAACAAGGACTGGACCTGGCGGGGGTGGAGGATTTCGAGGCCCTTTCCGGACAGGGGGTCAGGGCCAAACTGGACGGACAGGAAATACTGATCGGCAACAAACGACTCATGGAATCCCGGGGTCTGGATTTGACCCCTGTTCAAGTCTCGGCCGAAGTCTTGGCCGAACAGGGAAAGACCCTGATGTTTGTGGCCCAGGGCAGAGAAATTATCGGGCTCATGGCCTTGGCCGATACTCTGCGGGAACATTCCCTGGAAGCGGTAGCTGAATTG
Organism: uncultured delta proteobacterium; assembly: GCA_963790475.1. Classification (GTDB taxonomy): domain Bacteria; phylum Desulfobacterota; class RBG-13-43-22; order RBG-13-43-22; family RBG-13-43-22; genus RBG-13-43-22. The sequence continues at coordinate 1,437,678 of CAWBOS010000010.1, forward strand.
AAAAGGTTGGGCCTGGAAGTGGTCATGCTCACCGGAGACAATCAGCAAACGGCCCGGGCCATCGGGCGACAGCTTCACTTAGACCGGGTCATCGCCGAAGTGCTGCCCCAGGACAAGACCGAACAGATCAGGAGACTTCAAGCGGAGGGGAAAAAAGTGGCCATGGTGGGAGATGGGATCAACGATGCCCCGGCCCTGGCCCAGGCTGATGTGGGCATCGCCATCGGCACGGGAACGGATGTGGCCATGGAGGCCTCGGATATCACCCTGATCCGTGATGATCTGCGGACTATCCTGACGGCTATCAAGCTGTCCAGGAAGACCATTCGGACCATAAGGCAGAACCTCTTCTGGGCCTTTTTTTATAATGTCCTGGGCATCCCCATTGCCGCCGGCGTCCTCTACCCTTTTTGGGGGATATTGCTCAACCCGATCCTGGCCTCGGGGGCCATGGCCTTCAGTTCGGTTTCCGTGGTGAGCAATTCCCTGCGTTTGCGACGATTTAAGATTTAGGCCTTGGGATTAGAATAGTATTCTCAATTGAGTATTTTTCTTTTTCCCTTGTTTTTCCAGGTACATATTTTTATCCGCTTGGGATAATAAGGTCTCAATGGACAGCGGCTGTTCCGGGTCATAGGCTACCGCTCCCATACTCAACGATAACCGATACTTGCGGTCCGATTCCATAGTATTATAAAGATCAAGTGTATTTCGTAGTCTTTCCAGGAGCAGGTCCGGACCTGCTTCCGAGGCCCCCTCGATGGCCAGGATCACAAATTCATCCCCTCCGATACGGGCAATGATATCCGGATCACGGAAATTCTCTTTTACAATGTGGGCGATCTCGATTAAAGCCCGATCCCCTTCCAAATGTCCGAAGGTATCATTGATCGTTTTTAGATCATCCAAGTCGGCAAACAGCAGTGAAACCCCTCGCTGCATCCGATTGGCAATCTTTAGTTCCTGCTCAGCCAGAGCCAAAAATCCTCTCCGGTTATAAAGCCCGGTAAGGTCATCGACTAAAGACATGGTCCTCAAGGCCTCCTCGGCCCGTTTTCGATCGGTAATATCCCTGACGATGACCTGCAAAAAATATTCCCCGCCGATTTGGATTCGATTGATATTCACCTCAGCATTAAAGGGTGTCCCGTCCAGGCAGCAATGAGTCCATTCAAAAGTCTGCGGTTCTCCCCTCAGGGCGGCCCTGATTTTTTCCAAGCCCTTTTCCTTCGACTCCCGACCGTCCGGCTGATAAGGCGGGGAAAACTCAAAGGGGCCCTTTCCTATAATTTCCTCCCGTGAACAACCGAACATCTCCAGGGAGTGGGAATTGCAATCCACAAACTGGTTCTGGGTTATCAAAAAAATGGCTACCTGGGTGGCATTGAACAAGGTTCGATATTTGACCTCACTTTCTATCAGGGCCTTTTCCGTCCTCTTGCGCTCGCTCACATCCCTGGCAATTCCCTTAAACCCAATAGGTCTTCCGGCCGAATCCTTCCGTAAGGATATAGAAACTTCGATCTGTTTTTTAGATCCATCTTTTCTTGTTATTTCCTGATTAAAGCCTTCGGCCGGTGATCCGGTCTTATAGACCTGATTGAAGATATCGAAGGATCTTTTAATTTCTGGAACTTCTGTTATGTTTTTATAGTTCATCCCCTGCAGTTCCTCCCTGGTCATGCCCAGGATATTGCAGAAAGCGTCATTGGAAAAAACATAGTTCCCTTTCAAATCAATTTCTTAATATCCTTCTTGAATGCTCTCCAGGATGCTCCGGTATTTTTCTTCCGATTCTTTCAAGGCCGCCTGGGCCTGTTTCTGGAGGGTGATATCCCGGAGAATCCCTCGAAAGCCGATCTTTTGCTGGTTGGAATCCAGCATTAAGGAGACTGAGGTCTCCACCCAAACTTTTTCCCCGTTTCCTTTAACCACCTCATACTCAAATCCTTTGTGAGGCTCACCGGTTCGGTAAACCTTATTGAAGATTTCAAATACCCTTCTTGCATTTTCCGGATCCATATAGTCCCGATAATTGATTCCTATCCGCTCTCCCCGAGTATTTCCGAAAATGCGGTCATTGGCGTCGTTGCTGAAAAGCATGTTACCGGCAAGATCGACTTCAAAATACCCATCTTCCATGCTGGCCAGGATGGAGCGATAACGTTCTTCGGATTGCCGAAGGGATTCCTCGGAGAGTTTCCGATTTTTAGTTTCGGTTTCCAATTCTGATTTTTTTCTGATTCCGGTAAAGAAAGGAAATAATCGAAAGATATTCAAAGGGCTGTCCTCCCTTTAAATGTAAAAAGCATGCGGTGTGCTGAACGTGAGAGGGGTTAGAAATCGAAAGGAAGGAAGTACAAACTTTATTCGAATCCCGCGGCTCACACCTTACATCAAATCAGCATCCATCTTTGTTCTGGCCAAAGAAGATCTATCTCTGCCCCTTTTCATTTCAATCTGTGGCCGTATCGAGTTAGATAAAATAATGTATATATCGTTCCCGATCTAAGAGTCAATTAATTTCTCAATTTCCCCCGAATCGAACCCGACGACGAACTTCTCCCCTTTCTGAATAACCGGTACCCGTTTTTGACGGGTCAGTTTGAGCATTTTTGTAACCGCAGCCTGATCTTTCGAAAGATCGAATTCCTGAAAGACTAACCCTTTTTGACGAAAGAACTCTTTCGTGGCCAGACACTCCGGTCAGGAGGGCAATGAATAGACTAATATTTCTTCCATGACGGTATCCTTTTAACTGCCCAGGGAAATAGGCTGAAGACTATTAGGAAAAAATTTTCCCCCTTCGGCCTTCAGCCTATTTGCCTTCAGTCTTTATTTCTCAGCCTTCAGCCTATGCACCTTCAGCTCATCTACCTTTGTTATAAGCCAAATCACTTTCCACCATTTCCCGGATCAGTTCCTCAAAGAAGGTCGTCGGCTGCCAGCCAAGGGTCCTTTCCGCCTTGGAATAATTTCCCATCAAGACCATGACTTCCGAGGGCCGGTACAGGGTGGGGTCAATATCCAGGTAGTTCCGGTAATCCATTTCCAATAAGGCGAAGGATTTTTGCAGGAACTCTTCAACGGTGTGACATTTTCCGGTAGCAATGACATAGTCATCCGGTTTCTCCTGTTGGAGCATCAGCCACATGGCCCGGACAAAATCCCGGGCATGCCCCCAGTCCCGTTTGGCCTGAATGTTTCCCAGTTTGATCCGCTTTTCTTTACCCAATTTAATTAAAGCGGCATGAGAGGTAATTTTACGGGTGACAAATTCGTGCCCCCGGCGGGGAGACTCGTGATTAAATAAAATGCCGCAGGAGGCATGTAAGTCATAGGCTTCCCGGTAATTACGGGTCAGTTCAAAACCGGCCACTTTGGAAATACCATAAGGAGAACGAGGATGAAACGGCGTATTTTCATCCTGAGGGGTTTCCCTCACTTTCCCGAAGGTCTCGCTGGAGGCGGCGAAGTAAAACCGGCAACGGGGGGCTTTTCGCTTTATGGAGGACAGCAGATAATGAGTCCCATTAATGTTGGTATTGATAGTCGAGAATTCATCTTCGAAGGAATAACTGACGAAACTCTGGGCGGCCAGATGATAGCATTCATCGGGTTCAACCCTTTCGACGACATTGAAGATGCTCGGGTAGCTTTCCATGGACCCGGCATGGAGGGTAATTTTATCCAGAATATGGCGAAGCCGCCAGAGACGGTGCAGAGGATCTTCCAGAGCCATACGGCGGACAATGCCATGGACCTCGTAGCCCTTAGAAAGCAACAGTTCAGTCAAATAACTTCCATCCTGACCGGTTATTCCGGTAATCAAGGCGCGCTTTTTCATTGAATCCTTCCAGTGAGATGAATCATTTAAATTTTCTGGTCCTTGACCATTGTCGACATCTTTGGAGATCCCAACTTCTGTTTCAATCGTATTGTCTCCGAGCGAAGACTTTTTTCTTTGATCTGCTTTTCCTTCAGCCTTCGGTCTTCGGCCTATTCAGCTAAATCATTTCAATTTCTCAATAATGGTTCGGATGATCCGTTCTTTAAAAACTTCCCGGTCAAACTGAAGGGCATGGGCCCGGATCCTGGAGGGGTTTAACAGATGGGCGTGCCGCTCCAGTTCTTCAACGGCTTCTATCAGCGCGCTTTCCGTCTGTTCCTGAAAAAAAACCCCTCCGAAAAAATCATTTCGACCCTCCAGATAATCCTCCAGGGGAACGACCGTTTCCAGAACCCCTCCGCGGCCGAAGGCCACCACCGGTCTTCCGGAGGCCTGGGCTTCCAATGGAGTAATCCCGGCATCTTCTTCCCCGGGAAAGATCAACGCCTTGCATTCTCCGTAGAGTTTCTTCAAGCTCTCCTCCGGTTGCCACCCCAACCAGGAAATATTCTTTCCCGATTCTTTTTGTAAGGCGGCCATCAAAGGCCCGGTGCCGACAACCACCAGGGGTTTTTGATTTCGATTGAAGGCCCGCACAGCCAGATCAAGGCGTTTATAGGGCGCCAAGGCCGAAACCATTAAATAATAGTTCTGAGGTTGAAAAGTCAAGTCAAAGCAAGTCGTATCCACCGGAACCGGAATAACCTCGGCCTCCCGCCGATAGTATTTTAGAATTCTCCGGCGAACATTTTCGGAATCAGCCAGAAGATAATCTACACCCTGGCTGGTGCGTACGTCCCATTGCCGGAGCCAGGCGGCCACAACGGGCGCCACCATCCTGACCAATAATCCGGCCGAGGAATCCGTGCCGAAATAAATGTCATACATATCCCAGACATATCGTATCGGAGTGAAAACATAGGAGATATGGATAGCGGGAGGCTTCACCCGAACTCCTTTGGCCACACAATGGCTGCTGGACAGGACCAGATCATACCCCTTCAAATCAATACCCCGGATAGCGAACGGGAAAAAGGGGAGATAGTGACGATACCTTTTTTCAACCCCGGGGAGATGCTGGGCCCAGGTAGTCCGGATCCGGTGACTTTCGATAATTGGCGAAACGGATCCCTTGACATGAAGCAGTGTAAAAAGATCGGCCTGAGGAAATATATCACAAAAAATTTCCAGACATTTTTCCCCGCCTCTCATGCCGGTTAACCAGTCATGGACCAGGGCCACCTTCAAAGAAGATAGCTTTCTTTTGTTTACCGAAATCTCGTCAGTCATCGCTTTTCATGAAGCCTATAGGTCAATATTCATTTTTCAACTCAGGGTTCATTGAATTCCGGTCAGGGATTGATAGACGTCCATAACAATCCGGGCCGTTTTTTCCCAGGAGAATTGGCCGGCCCGCTTTATTCCTCGATCCTTCAATGTGCGACGTAGATCTTGATGAAAAAGAACCTCCCGCATCCCTTCCTTTATAGCACGGATATCATAAGGATCAACCTGGAAACCCGCATCCCCGGCGATTTCCGGCAAGGCCCCCTGGTCGCCGATCAGGACCGGACAGCCGCAGGCCATGGCTTCCAGGACAGGAAGTCCGAAGCCTTCGTAAAGCGATGGGGCGGCTAATAGTTCGGCCCCGGAATAAAACAAACCCAGATCCTGGTCGTTGCACTCCGACAAGATCAAAACCCGATCCTTGAGCTCGGAGGATAGGTTGCAGGGTGCCACACCAATGGACACCAATTTCCCGGGATATTCATCTTCTTTAATCAATAACTCAAAGGCCGAAAGTACACGGCTTAAATTCTTATGCGGCTTAGGATTGCCGACAAAAACAAGATAGCCCTGATCCAACCCATAACGGCGGTTAAATTCACGATCTACCGGTTTTGGGACCCATTCAGGATCCAAACCGTTTGGAGTAATCACCATTCGTTCTTGACAACCCTGTAGAAAAGTAACAATATCCTTTTTTGACTGTTCTGAAACGGTGAAAACCTTTAGACACTGATGCACGGCCCGGCGAACGACAAAACGGAAAAAAAGCCGATGGCTGAAGCCAAAATCCTTTGGAAAAATAAGCGGGATCAGGTCATGGATGGTCATGATCCCTTTGGGGGAAAAAATCAAAGGAATGGTATAAGTCGGAGAATGAAAGAGATCAAAAGTTTCCTTTCGGATCTGAAAGGGGATCAGAAATTGTTCCTGCAGGCTGTAAAGGGGAACCAAGGTCCGGAGCCAACGGACCGGCACCACCGGTTTGAACCATTCTTGAATTTGAGTTTGGCCGGTCAAGACAAGGTATTCATCGCCCCGGTCCTCGGCCAGCAACCGCTGAAGAAGATTTAAACAGTAGCGTGAAATCCCATGCATTCGGTTTCCAAGAACCCGGGCATCAAAAATGATTTTCATGTTTTCATGACCGATCGATAGACGTCGAGGGTTTGACGGGCAGCTTCAATCCAGGAAAACCGGGAGGCCTGTTCCAGCCCCAACTGACTCAGGTGCATTCTTTCAACCGGGTTTTTCAACAACTCAATAATCCGGTCGGCCAGGTCCCGGATACTGGTCGGGTCAACCAACACAGCGGCCGATCCCACAATTTCCGGTATCGAAGACCGATCGGAGGAGATGACCGGCGTTCCACAACTCATGGCCTCCAGGACCGGCAGACCAAATCCCTCATAGAGAGAGGGAAAAACAAAGACCTCGGCACCATTCATAAACAAGGGGATCTCTTCCATGGGGACATATCCGGTGAATAAAACCTGATCCCGGGCAGGATAATTTTTAAAAAAACGACTTAAGGAACCGGTCAACCACCCCCTTTGCCCGCTCACCACCAATTGATATTCATTGCCCATCTCTCGACAGACCCGGGTGAAGGCCTCCAAAAGAACGATCAAGTTTTTTCGAGGCTCAATATTGCCCAGATGATAAATAAATTTTTTAGTGATTCCATATTGCTCTTTTAGATGGGATTGAACCACACTTCTATCCTCGAGGTGAAAGATCGGAGACGAGGCCTCATGAATAACCACAATCTTTTCCCGAGGCACCTTTAATATTTTGATCAGATCCTCCTTGGTGTGATTGGAGACAGCAATGATCTTGTCGGCCTTCTTCACCGCCTGCCTCAACAGGTAGCGCATATAGGCCCCGTATTTCAGGGGAATGGTTTCCGGAAAGAGAAATGCCACCAGATCATGGATGGTTACCACTAAGGCGCAATGATCCTTTCGAAAAGGGATCAGGGAAGCGGGCCCGTGAAAAACATTGATCCCCATCTCCTTCAACCGGAGAGGTAATATGAAATGCTCCCAAAAATCACTTAGGGGATGGTTCTCGTGTGAAAACAGGGTCAGAAATGGATTCTGTCCCCGGGCCAGATGCCCCAGGAGGGACAGGTTTTTATTTTGGGCCAGGAAATAATAAATCGGATCCGAGTCTACCTTACTCAAGTTCTGTATGAGATTCAGGACATAGTTCCCCACCCCGGAACGGTTAGGCAGAACGGTTCGTACATCAATGGCAATCTTCATGATTGAGAACTCGTGATATCCATTTTTATTCTATTATCTTTACTAAAAATTTAATCAGGATTCAACCCCTGGTTTGGCCCCTGGCTCGGCCAGGGGTTGTGTCAGGATTCTTTTTATAAACGACCAATCTTCCCGGGTAATCAGACGAGAGACGATAAGACCTGCTCCATAAGCCATAAAAGCCAGAATCCAGACCACCGCCGACGGGATGGACCCCAACCCCCAAAGGAGAAGTCCCATCAATCCCCCGCTCAATCCCAGTTTCAGGATCGGCCTCATCAAGGGGAGGTGAAAAAAATTGCGCTGCAAAAAACCCAAAAAGCAGATTGACAGCAACAGCTCGGTGGCTACGGTGGTCCAACTGGCCCCCAGGTAGCCGTATCTGGGCAATACGATAATATTTGCACCTACATTAAAAAGAATGGCCAATCCGCTTCCCCAGGTAATCATTTTTTCCATATTTAGGGCGATCAGGGTGTTGATAAAAACATAATTAAGAAATATGAATGGTAAGGCACAAACCAGGATTTTCAAGGAAGGAGACGATTTGGCAAAAGTGGGACCGAAGAAAAAAACCACCCAGGGATCCGACAGGAAGAAGGTGGTCAGGACCAAAGGGATAGAAACCATAGTGAGATAAGTCAGGGCTTTTTGATACGTCCTTTTTAAGACTTCCCGGTCTTCGGAAGTCAAAACAGAAAAAATGGGAAATAATCCGGCCATGACCAACAAGGGGAACAAGGAAAACATTTCGATAATTTTGACTGGAACGGCATACCATCCTATCTCAGCCGCAGATATCCCGAACAAAGACAACATGACCATATCGATTCGAGCATAAACGGTCATAAAAAGACTGGAAAGCCCGATAGGCCAGGCCGAACGAAGGAGCTGTTTCCATAAATTCATATCCCGGCGAAGATATAACGGGGTGATCCTTTTCCAGACGATCCATCCCGTAAAAACACAACTGATCCCGTAAGCCCCTACGAGGGATAATAAAAGCCCCCAAATCCCGTATCCCAGCCAGAGAAAGAAGATCGGAATGGCCACGACCAGAGACTTATACAGTCCCTTGATCAAGAGTTCATATTCCATCTTTTCCAGGCTGTTGGTAAGGGCAACAAAAAATTCCAAAAGGTAAATGCCCTGCATATAAACCATACTAAGGAGGATCATCAAGATAAGATCCCTCGAGTAACCCAGAAGCAATAGGACGCCGGGACTCAGGAGGAGCAAAGCGAGAGAAAAAAGTAGTTTTATGAAAAGTATATTTCCGGCATAACGGCCCAAGAGACGGTGGTCACGGGAAACATCTCGGATCAGGACCGTATTCAATCCCAAATCTGAAAAAATGGTTAACAGTCCGGCAAAAAAATAAGCGAGGGAATAGCGACCGTAGTCCAGATCTCCCAAATGACGGGCGGCCACAATGACAAAAAGAAAAGCCAGGGAACGAGTCAGGGCCTCTGAAACGAATTTAAGGACGATATTCTTTCGAGCCCTGTGCAGTAGGTTCATCATTTAAAATGAGCGATATTTTGATTAAAGATGCTGAGAGATGAAGAGGGGACGACACGGAGACACGGGGAAGCGGGGACGCGGAGGCACCGGGACGCGGGGACGGGGGGATGGAGGGACACGGAGACATATAAACAACCGGTAGTTGGATTTATCTGGTTTTTCTTTTCACCGCGTCTCCCCTTCACCGTGTCTCCGCCTCGTCCGGTATCTTTCTCCGGATTTAATAGGTCATCGTTATCAGTTTTTTTACAACAAATCCTGATTAATGGATACCTTGGCTTTTTCCCGCAGGATACGGCTCCATTGTTCAAAGATAGCGTTTCGTTTCTGCTGTTGAAGGGCCTGTAAAAATCGCTCCTGGTCCTTCTCAAAATCTTCCATGGAGGCCGGGCGAGATTCCTTATAAACCACTATTCCATAATCGGGCCCCAATTTAAGAGGCTTTTCGGCTATGGGACTGGAAGGTCCTATGGAGTACAAAACCTCCTGGATTTCAGGAGTCTCCGCCCAGGGTGGACGATTTTTGACCCGGGAAAAAAAACCGGTCTCTTCCACCGTTCGATTTTTTTCCTGGGCTATCTTATGAATGTCCTTCTTTTGCCTCAGTTCTTTTAAAAAAGCTTCGGCCTCCGATAAGGCTATCTGAGCCGCCTTTTCTTCTAATAAATCCTCTTTGACCCGAGATTCGGCTTGCGCCAAAGTCATGGGTTGAGATTCCTTTCTATCCGTCACTTGAAGAATCACAAACCCCCACTCGGAACCCAAATCCAACACCGGAGCCAGTTCCCCTCTTTTTAAGGCAAACGCCTTTTGGTTAAACTCTTTAACGCCTTCAATCCCGGATTTGGTTTCCCCGAAAATCATCCACTCCGTCTCCTTAATGGGGACTTTGAATTCCCGACTGAAGACTTTCAAATTGCCTTTGGAAAGGACTTGATCGTAGATATCTTCCGCCTTTTGGCGGGCCAGTTCACGGGCCTTCTCTAATTTCAGGGAATTTTGAATACTATTCTGAACCTGATCCAGGGGCTGGGGTTTGTTGGTTTTCGGATCTGCGAATTTTTGTTGGTTTTGCTGATAATACTCCTGGACCTCTTTTTCGGTCACCGTCACCTTGGCCTCAAAATCTTTGGGGCTGGTATCCAGATAAGCCATTCGAACCTGAACCGGGGTTCGATAACGGGCCTGGTTCTGAACAAAATAGGCCTTCAATTGATCCTGATTGATGACCACCCGGCTTTTGTAGTCTTCCCTTTTAAAACGTATGAAGTAGTCATTAATTTCATTATTCAGGAAGGAATAAAAATTTCGAACCTCCTCCGGTTCGATTTTGATAAAACCATTCAGGAAAGAAATAACCCTTTCTTGAAGCAAGGCGGTTTTCTGTTCGGCCTCAAAGGCTTCCGGAGTCAGGCGGTTCATCTGAAGAATCCTTTTATATTTGACAGGATTGAACAGGCCGTTCTCCTGGAAATAGGGCATCTGCTGAATGGCCCGGGACAGCTCTGCGGAGGTCACCGAAAACCCCAGAGCCTTTCCCATCTCCAGGACAAGTCTTTTTTCTATTAAGCTGTCCAGGACTTTCTTCTTGAATTCCGGGGAATACATGGTCTTCTCGTCTAATTGTTGACCATAAACATCTTTGATCCTATCTAAGGTTTGTCGATAGGTTTGTTGATATTCGCCAACGGAAATAGTTTCTCCGTTAACCTGGGCTACCCGTGAGGCCCTTTCGGAACGAAAACTGCCTACCCCCCATAAAGCAAAAACGAGAACAATGGCACCAAGAGCCAACTTGATTATCCAAGATTGGGCGTGTTTCCGCATGATACTGAGCATGGCTTACCTCAAAAATGTAGTTTAAGTTAAAGTTTTAAAAACTTAGATGGTTAGGGAATCGATAAAAGAGGCTGTGTTCGATAGCCCAAGGGCTAGTGTACTGTAACAGTATTCGCTTTTCAAGGTCGTCATTCCGGACTTGATCCGGAATCCATTCTTTTCAACCTGGATTCCTGCTTTCGCAGGAATGACAGATCAGGACTATCGTGAACCTGTTATTGAGACACTACCTTAGGGGTAAAAAGGTTTTGTTTTTTCTTGCCTATAGCCTGTAGCCTCTTGCCTATAGCCTGATATCTTTGTTTGACTTAAATAAAAAAGGGCCTCACCGACAGAGCAAGACCCTTTTTATTCCCTTTGGAAAGGGGATTATTCCTCTTCCTCCATCTCTTCCAGGACTACGCCGTCCCGTTCATATTGGGCATCCCGCAAGGCCGTGGCTTTCTCGATCTCCTCTTCGCTCCAGGGCTCGATGATTAAGGATTCAGCCAGGAGCTCCCATAGATACATGGTCTCGATCCCCAGTTGATATTCCTTGGTTAAGCTTTTTAATATCTGATCCCGGCAGTTATGGCACGGGGCAACCACCAGCTCCGCTCCGGTATCCCGGATCTGTTTGGCCTTGAGCCGGCCGTAGTAGATCCGTTCTTTTTCATAGGGCATGGCCCAGGCCCCGCCTCCGGCCCCGCAACAATAATTGTTCATTCCCGAGGGATACATGTCGACAAAATTGTCCACCAATTGCTGGGTGATCCAGCGGATTTCATCGGAATAGCTCTTTCCCATGGCCATCTGGCTCTTTCGGGTGTAATTGCAGGGATCATGGGCCGTGGTCAGTTGCGGGTGTTTGGATTTATCAATGGTCACCCGCCCGCTCTGGATGTACTCGATCATCAGTTCAAAAACATTAACCACCTTGAATTCTTTAAAAGCTTCAGGAAACCAGTTTTGCAGACCAAGCCTGGTCGCATAATAAGCGTGGCCTCACTCCGGGAGGAGGAGGGTTTTACATTCCAGCCTCCTGGCATTCTCCAAAACCCGCCCTACTTGTTCTTTCCAGGCCGGATCGTCTCCGGAAAACAGGCCCCAATTAACCCCCTCCCAGTTGGTGGAAGAGACCGTCCAGTCCTCCTTGGTGGCGTAAAAGATCTTCCACCAGAACTTCATGTCATCCGGTTCGCCGAAGGGCTCCTTGGAATTGATGGTGGTGATGATGTTGGCCCCTTTTTTATCCACCGGCACATAAAAGCCCGGGCATTCGTCATTAGCCAGTTCCTGACCGAGGTCGGCCAGGAGCGAGAGGAAATCATCCCGGGGGATTCCCAGGTTGTTTCCCCGCTGAAGGTTCATCATGGTCCCTTTATGGATCGGTCCGGGGACCTTGTCGCGGGCCCTCAAGGTCCGGGCCTTGCGGAAGGTCTTCAGCAGATTGACGCCCATCGGGCACTGGGCCTCACATCGTCCACACTGAGTGCAGATCCAGGGCCAGCGGGATTCAATCAGTTCATCATCCAAACCCAGGGCGGCCATACGGATGGCCTTCCGAGGATCAAAGCCGTCCACACCGGTCACCGGGCAGCCGCCCGCACAAGTGCCGCAGGTGAAACAGACATCGGCCATCTTGGCATCTACGGCCAGTTTCCGGTTTTTTTTGTTAACAATCAAAGGTTCGGGCATAAAATCGCTCCTTTTAAATAAATATTTTTAAATTTTATCCTATTTTGCTCTCTTATGGCAAGACAAATTAAAGGAAATCCACCGTTCTAAATTGTGAGGTATACGGTTTTTGGTTCAGGGTTTCCTTAAACCTCAAACCTTGGACCTTAAACCTTGAACTTCCAGGCCCCTTGACCCCTCGAACCCTTTTAGCTTAATATTCCCTGGGCAGAGTATTGAGCTTGGCCAGAGTGAATACCGGACCGTCCTTGCAGACGAATTCCGGCCCTACGCTGCACCGGCCGCACATCCCGATGCCGCATTTCATCCGGTTTTCCAGGCTCATGATAATACGCTCAGGAGGAAATCCCAGTTTTTCCAAAGCCGGCTGAGTGAATTTGATCATGATTGGAGGACCGCAGACCAAGGCATAAGCATTATCGGCACTGGGCGCCTTCTTTTCGGTGATAGCCGGTACAAAACCGATATTATATTTCCAGTCGGGATCATCGGTGCCGTCCACAGTAATATGGACCTTGATATCGTCCCGGGCCTCCCAGGCAGCCAGCTCCTCCTTATATAGAAGCATACCGGGCGTACGGGCTCCGTAGATGACGGTAATATCCTTGAATCGGGGACGATTGGCCGGGTCCAGGAGGTAAACGATCGTTGACCGTAAAGTGGTAAAAGCGAATCCTCCGGCCACGATGACCATATTTTTTCCTTCCATCTGATCCAGGGGATACCAATTTCCCATGGGCCCCCGGACTCCCATAATATCGCCCTCTTTCATGTTGTGCAAAAAGGTCGTCACTAATCCCGTCTTGTTGACCGTAAATAGGAGAAAACCTTTTTCGGTCGGAGAGGAGGCAATCCCGATGGGAATTTCCCCTTTCCCGGCGATGGAAAGCTCGGCAAACTGGCCGGAATGGTAGGCGAATTTTTTCTCATCTTCCGGATTAAGGAATACCAGCTTGAAGGTTTTTATATTACGATCTTCGGTTTCAGTAATAATCTGGTCAATGCGGACCGGATAGGGCAGATACGGATTTTCCACAAAAACACCCCCTCTATTAGGCGCTTATTGGTTATATATCGACAAAGATTGGTCGATCCCTTTTGGCAAAGGGAACCCCCATTAACCGTCTCCCCGGCGAAAGCCGGGGTCCAGGAAAAGATTAAATTCCTGGATTCCGGGTCAAGCCCGGAATGACGAAAATGGGCTTTTGCGAATTTTTCAAAGTCAACTATCTTAAGTCTTAAGTCACAAAGGACCGTTTTATCGTTTCAAATTGCTTTGGTCAGGCCTTATAATCATTCATCAGTTGACAGACGCGACGGATGTCGATGTTCACCGGACAGAATTGCACACATCGTCCGCAACCCACGCAGGCCACGCCGTTGCCATATTTATCGACGTAGTATTTCAGTTTATGCATAAATCGCTGCCGGACCCGCTGAAGCTTTTCCCCTCTCGGATTATGTCCGGAACCGTGCTGGGTAAACAAGGGAAACATGCAGGAGTCCCAGTTGCGCATTCTGATCCCTTCGGTTCCTTTAACCTCATCCTGGATATCAAAACACCAGCAGGTCGGGCATAAATAGGTGCAGGTGCCGCAATTGATGCAGGAGAACTGAACCTCATCCCAGAACGGGGCATTGAACAAATCCAGCAGCGGTTGATCCCTCAAACGGTCGGTCGGGACCTTGGAGGATATCATTCCCTCGGCCTGGGTCTTGATCTGGGCCGCCTGTTTCTGCTCCTTTTCGGAGACCGGTTTTCCCGGAGAAGTCTTTAACAACCCCTCCCCCTTCTCGGTCAAGCCCTGGATCAAATAGCTCTCCCCCAGATCGGTCATCAGGAGATCCAGTCCGGCGGTATCAAAGGGACCTCCTCCCACCGAGGTGCAAAAGCAGGTCGAACAGGGATGGTCACACCCCAGACCCATGAGGACCAGACGCTCCCGGCCCTGCTTCCAAAAAGGGTCCTCATAATCAGGAGTGACAAAATTAATGCCAACCAGATCATAAGCCCGGGCGTCACAGGGGCGTATACCGGCCAACAACCGCCTATTTTCTTTTTTCGGTTCTTCTTTCAGGATATGGGCTTCAGGATTCTCAGGGTCCAGACTGAACTGGAACATCCGTTCCGATTGGGGCTGAACCAGTCCCTTGGGAGAAAGCCGGGTATTCTGAAAAGAAAAATCCGGATCGGTTCCCTCGGTCAAGGCGGCGAAGTTACATTGATCCCCCTGGGCCACAGGTCCGTACACTTCAAAGGATTTCTTAAGTTCCTTCAGCCAGTCATTGAATTTGTTTTTGGAGAATACTTTTTCGATCATTCGTCTGATCCCTTATACTGTATTTCTGGATAAATTTTTATTTGGGTTGGCCTAAGGCCTCGAGCCTATTGCCTCTGGCCCGTTTTTATTTTATAAATGCGTCCGGGTCATCAGGCAGAAAGACATCCAAGGGAGGTCTTCCTTCTTGGACTATCCCGGCTTCAAAGTGGTAAAGGTCCAGGATATCCTTTTCCAATTTTTTGGTGAATTGCCGGACCTTGATGCCCACCGGACAAGCCCGTTCACAGGCCCCGCAGTCGGTACAGCGGCCGGCGCAATGGAAGGCCCTCAGGAAATGAAAGGTCCGTACATCCGTGGGATCCAGACTCTTGCCCATCCATTGAGGCCGGGACTCATCGACAAAACAGGTTGGACAATAACATAGGGGACAAGCATTTCTACAGGCATAACACCGAATGCAGGGACGGACTAGCTCTTCAAAATACTTCCAGCGGGCCTCCGGGTCCATGGCCTCCACCGCCCGGACGTCTTCATAACGGTCCACACCCGTCAGCTCAGTGACCAATTCGTCTACTAATTCATCGTAGATGACCGGATTGCGGTGGATACAGATGGCACAATTATCCTGAAGGAGATCGCCCTTTTTGAAGGTTTCTTGGAAATTTTTTCCGCTGACAATAATTTCATCCCCCTTTTCTTCGACCAGGGTGGGTTCTTTCCCCCCCAGCTTGGTCCAGACCTTGCGCCGGTCTACCATGCCCTGACAGGGAATACCGATGATATAGAGCTGTTCCCGCTTGATCTGTCCTTCCTGCAAATGAACGACGATATTACGGGAATCACAGCCTTTGGCCACGATGGCCAAGCGTTCCTTCCGTTTCGGTAAATAGTTGGCCAGATTAATCCCGCAGAAAGAATCCCAATATAATTGATCAACCTGGTCCGGATCTTTGACCACAATGGGTTCATTCATCATGGGGACGGTGCCTTTTCGATAACCTATAAAGGCATCGACCTTTTTTTCCATTAATAACTTCTTAGCTAAGTCTTGTATTTTCTTTGTGTATTCCACCATCTAAGCCACCTCAGGCAAATGCTTTATAAAATGTTGGGCCGGTCCCAGGGCCTTGACCGCCGCGGTTACTTCGGTAACTACTTGCTGAAATTTGGTGGCTTCGGCCGAGGAAACCCAGGAGAAATGCAGGCGTCCCGGTTCGATCCCCATGTGTTCAAGAAGTCCTTTCAGCACGGCGAATTTCCGGCGGGCATAATAATTACCGGCGATATAATGGCAATCCCCGGGATGGCAGCCCGAAATCCAAACCCCGTCGGCCCCGCGGCGAAAGGAGGCCAGAATAAATTTGGGGTCCAGCCTTCCGGAACAGGGGATACGCACCACACGGATGTTAGGAGGATACTGCAATCGACTGACCCCAGCCAGATCGGCCCCCCCATAACTGCACCAGTTACATAAAAAAGCTATGATTTTTGGTTCAAAGGGTTCGCTCATAATTTTTCCTTAGAAAGGTAAAATAAATTCAAGTATACGGTATAAGGTGTAAGGTAGGAGTATTCTTCATGTTTTAACCTTAAACCTTGTACCTTGCACCGGATTTTTAGGCCGCTTCGATCATGGCAAAAAGTTGCCCCTGATCAAATCCCTTCAGATTGATGGCCCCGGATCGGCAAGAGGCCACACACAAACCGCATCCTTTGCACAGGGCGGGGTTAATTTCGGCTTTGGTGGTTCTTTCATTCCAGCCCGGTGCCGAATAGGGACAAATAGCGACGCAAATCCCGCATTGACTGCAAGCACTGGGATTGGTCTGGGCCACGGCGCCGCTCACCTGAATCTTCAGCCCGGCCAACAGGGTGATGGCCCGGGCCGCGGCTGCCTGAGCCTGAGCAATGGATTCGTCGATGGGTTTGGGATAATGGGCCAACCCGCATAAAAACACCCCGTCGGTAGCGAAATCGACCGGTCTCAGTTTAGCATGGGCCTCGACGAAGAACCCGTCTTCATTTAAAGGCACTTTAAAGGCCTGGGCCAGTTCATGGTCTTTAGTCGATATGATAGCCCCGGCCAGGGTCAGCAAATCGGCCTGGATACGGATATCCTGATCCAGGATATGATCCTTGATTGTGACGAACAGCCCATTTTCTTTGACCTCCACCACCGGCTTTTCATCAAGTGTATAGCGGATAAAAAGAATACCGGCCTGACGGGCTTCCTTATAGAGGTCCTCCCGCTCCCCGAAGGTCCTGAGGTCCCGATAGAGAATATAAATATCCCGATCGGGATTTTCTTCCTTTAACTTAAGGGCTGAATGGACCGAATGAGTGCAGCAGACTTTACTGCAATAGGGCCTTTGCGGTTCACGGGAGCCGACACACTGGATGAAAACAATGGCCTTGGCCTTCTCTACCAGGGGGTCCTTTCCGGCCATTTTCTGATCGAGGTCCAGGTGAGTCAACACCCTGGGGTCTTTGGCATACAGATATTCCTCTGGTTTTAATTCCTCGGCCCCGGTGGCGATGATCACCACGCCGTGTTCCAGGTCGGTTGTGACCGAGGGATCGTCCATTCCCGCTAAACGGGTCTTGAATTTACCCACAAAACCATCGACCTGGGTGACCTGGTGTCCGAGATAGGCTTTTATTCGGGGGTGTTCATCCACCGAACGGACCAGATCTTTCAAATAACCCTGGATATCTTCACCTCGCCAGGTGGTATTTAATTTTAAGGCCTGCCCCCCTAACCTGGAAGATTTTTCCACCAGGTAGACCTGATATCCTTGTTCGGCCAATTCCAGGGCGGCGGTCATACCGGCCACACCCCCTCCAACCACCAGCCCGGATTGGGTCACCTCCACCTCGGTCTCCTGCAACGGTTCCAGCAGGGCCGCTTTGGAGACGGCCATCCGTACCAGGTCTTTGGCCTTGACCGTGGCGGCATCCGGGTCATTGGCATGGACCCAGGAATCTTGGTTGCGGATATTGGCCATTTCAAAAAGGTATTTATTGAGGCCGCTCTCGACCAAGGTCTCTTGAAACAGGGGTTCGTGAGTCCGGGGTGTACAAGCCGCCACCACCATCCGGTTCAAGCGGTGTTCCCGGACCACTTCCTTCATCTTGTCCTGGGTATCCTGGGAACAGGTAAACAGGTTTTCTTCCACATATTCAACATAAGGCAGCATCTTGGCGTAGGCCGCCACTTCCGGGACTCGAACCACGCTGGCGATATTAATGCCGCAATCACAAATAAAGACCCCGATCCGGGGACGTTCGCCGGCCACGATACGGGGTTTGGGGACGATCTTTTCCAGGGTGAGGGTGTTTCTGACCGAGGAGAGGTTGCGGGCTGCCGCACAGGCCGCCGCACTGGCTTCGACCACCGATTGGGGAATATCCTTGGGCCCGGAGACAACACCGCAGCCGTAAATGCCGGGAACGGAGGTGGCCACTGGGGTAAAACTGCTGCTTTGCAGAAAATTATAATGATCCAGGGCCAGGTTTAACTTTTGACTTTGGGCTATGGTCTCCTGAGAAATCTCCAACCCCACGGAAAGGACGACCATATCGAATTCTTCGTTGACGACCTCTCCTTTCTCGGTAATATAGGTGATCCTCAGGTCATCGGATCCCGAAACCGGATCGACAGAATGGATGCGGGAGCGGATGAACCGAATGCCCTGATCTTTGGCCTTATTGTAATAGCGTTCGAAATCCTTCCCATGAGAACGGATATCCATAAAAAAGACCGTCCCATCGAATTCCTCTTTACTGTGTTCTTTGGCAATAATGGATTCCTTGATGGCATACATGCAACAAACCGCCGAACAATAACCATGATCGCAGTGATTCACATCCCGGGACCCCACACATTGGAGCCAGGCAATTTTTTTTGGTTCTTTATTGTCGGAAGGGCGGACCAGGTGGCCCATGAAAGGACCCGAAGCCGAGAGCAGCCTCTCAAACTCCATGGCCGTGACGACATTTGGTAATTTGGAATAGGAATAGGCGTCATATTGTGTAGGATCGTAACATTTAAATCCGGCGGCAAATATGACCGACCCGACCTGCAAGGTCAGGTCTTTGGGTTTTTCCTCAAAATTGACGGCCTTGCTGGGACAAAATTTTTCGCAGGCCCGGCATTTTCCCTTTTGAAAGAAAATACAATTTTCTTCATCAATGACGTATTTTAAAGGAACGGCCTGGGCATATTTGACATAGGCGGCCTTGCGGATTCCCATGCCCTCATTATAGGCATCATTGACCTTCTTAGGGCATTTCTCGGCGCATAAACCACAGGCAATACACTTATCCATATCGATGTATCGTGGTTTTTGATGCACCTGGATTTCGAAATTTCCCTCCTCACCGCTGATGGAGGTAACTTCACTCATGGTCAGTAATTCGATGTTGATGTGTCGGCCGACCTCGACCAATTTGGGCGAGATAATTCACATGGCGCAATCATTGGTCGGGAAGGTCTTATCCAACTGGGACATCCCACCTCCGATGGAAGGGGATTTCTCAATGAGATAGACATAATAGCCTGAGTTGGCCAGGTCGAGGGCCGCCTGCATCCCGGCAATCCCTCCTCCAACCACCATCACCGCACCGATTTTTTGACCCTTGGATCTTTTTCTCTCTGAAGCCATAGGAACTCCTGTATAACTGATTTTTAAGAATTAAAACTTCCAAACTCTAAATTAAATACTACGAATTTTGAAAGACCTCATGAATTAATTGAAGGAGGATTTACCTGTTTTCTTGATTCCCTGCAAATCAATTTTTTACTTCGGTCTCCTTTTCAATAACCACCTGATCATTTTTTCCCATCTCCTTAAAATAGACGTTGATCCGTTCTCCGGGTTTGGTTTCCAGGCGGATCCCGGAATAGTCAGCGCTTATGGGTAATTCCCGTCCCCCGCGGTCAACCAGAACTGCCAGAGAAATCCGACGGGGTCTTCCGAAATCGATCAAGGCATCCATGGCTGCCCGTACAGTGCGTCCCGTGTAAAGGACGTCATCCACCAGGATAATCGTCCTATCATCCAGACAAACCGGAACCTCCGTCTTTCCGACAATGGGCTTGTGATTGATCCGGGTCCAATCGTCCCGGTAGAGGGTTATATCCAGGGCCCCCGTGGGAACGGTCAGCCCTTTCTTGGCCTTAAGAAGCTCTTGGATTCTATGAGCCAGAAAAGCCCCTCCGGTGCGGATTCCGATCAGTACTAATCGCTCCGTTTCCGGATAGTCGGTTACCATTTGGGTCACCATTTGGTCCAAGGCCTCATGGATCCCTTCGGCGGTCAGGGCGGTCTTTTTCTTGATCCCTTTCATTATCTTCACCCAATTAATAAAAAGTAATTTTTATCACAAGCCTTTAAATAAGGTCAAGCAAAATATAGACGTTTTTTTTCATTTTGTTAAATCCCTTGACGATCCTCAAATAAAAATTTAAAATAAACTAATCAGTTCGAGGTTCAAGGTTTCGTCAGATAGATAGAACTTGGCCGTTGTTCACTTGAACCTATGGTTCCTTTACTCCTTGAATCCTCTAAATTCCAGCATAATCTTTTCAGACTTTTAGATATGATGTTCCTGTTAAGGTCATCCAGAGCCGTCACCTCAAGCTAAAAGCAAGGCCTGTGTCCCTCCTGGATTTCATATCAGGAAGGGGACGCGGGATCGGAATGATTGACAGGAGCTGATGCCGAAATTTTTAGAATCCCTCAGGTGCTCTCATAACCAAATCTATAATATATATTGTAAGTTAGAAACAAACTATGGCCTATCAAGATATCGATTTTGAAACGGAAAAAATTGTCGGGGAACCTTTTAAGGACCTGACCATCCCTTCAGTCCTATCCCTTATTCCCGTCAGGGACGTGGTCGTTTTTACTAACATGATCATGCCCTTACTGGTAAGCAGAGAGAGTTCCATCCTGGCCGTTGAAAAGGCCGTCGCCCATGATCGCCTGGTCCTTTTAACCGCCCAAAAAAATTCTCTGGTCGAAGATCCAAAACCCGAAGACCTCTATTCCGTAGGGACCGCGGCCATCGTTCTGAGAACTCTGAAACTTATGGATGGGAGCATTAAAATCCTGGTCCAGGGAGTAGCCAGGGTCAGGATCCTGGAATATCTGGAAATCCAGCCATTTATCCGGGTCCGCCTCCACCCCCTGTCTGAGCAGTTCGTGTCCGGAAATCAGGTGGAGACCGAAGCCCTGATGCGTAACGTTCGGGAACAGAGCGAAAAAATTCTTTCTCTAAAAGATATGCTTTCAGCCGATGTGGTCACCATTTTGAACAGTATCGATGAGCCGGGGCAGTTGGCCGACCTGGTCGCTTCCAATTTAAGATTGAAGATTGAAGCCTCTCAGGAAATCCTGGAGTTGTCCGACCCCCTGGCCCGGCTGCAACGGATCAACGAACATCTGGCCAAAGAACTGGAGGTTTCTACGGTACAGGCTCGTATCCAGTCGGAAGCCAAGGAGGAGATGGGCAGGGGCCAGAGGGAGTATTACCTTCGGGAACAACTCCGGGCTATCCGTCGGGAATTGGGGGAATATGAAGAAAAAACGGCGGAGTTAAAAGAATATAGAACCAAGCTTGATGGAATGCGGATGCCTAAAGAGGCCAAGGAAGAAGCCTTAAAACAGGTTTCCCGCCTGGAGCAGATGCATCCCGATTCGGCCGAAACCTCCATTATCAGGACCTATGTAGACTGGATTGTATCCCTGCCCTGGGATAAAAAGACCCGGGACAAAATTAAGGTCAAAGAGGCCCAGAAGATCCTGGACGAGGACCACTATGACTTAAAAAAAGTAAAAGAGCGAATATTGGAATTTTTAAGTGTCCGAAAATTGAATCCCGGGATGAAAGGTCCAATTCTATGCTTCGTCGGGCCACCGGGGGTTGGAAAAACCTCTCTGGGAAGGTCTATTGCCCGGGCTATGGGCCGGAAATTCATTCGCATCTCGCTGGGCGGGGTCCGGGATGAGGCCGAGATTCGAGGGCATCGCCGAACCTACATCGGGGCCTTGCCGGGAAGGATCTTGCAGGGGCTCAAACAGGTGGGCACCAATAACCCGGTGTTTATGATGGACGAGGTGGACAAAATCGGTTCGGATTTCCGGGGAAACCCGGCAGCCGCCTTGTTAGAGGTTCTGGACCCCGAACAAAACTTTTCCTTCAGTGATCATTATCTGAATATCCCCTTTGATCTTTCTTCGGTCATGTTCATCACCACGGCTAATTCCATAGACCCTATTCCCTCGGCCCTCAAAGACCGTATGGAAGTGATCGAACTGTCCGGTTACACCGATGACGAAAAATTAAAAATCGCCCTCTCTCATCTGCTGCCCAGACAACTTAAAGAAAACGGCCTCAAGCCCGGACAATTGAAAATCAGTCGGGAAACCATTCTGAAAATCATCAACGAATATACCGATGAAGCCGGCCTTCGCAATTTGGAAAAAGAATTGGCCGCCATCTGCCGCAAGACCGCCCGGCGCATCGCCGAGGGAGAAAAAGGACCTTTCACCGTTTTCAAAGGAAACCTGCACCGATTTCTGGGCTCGCCCCCCTATCTGCCCGATGAGGTGCGGAACCTGCATGAGGTGGGGGTGGCCACGGGACTGGCCTGGACCCAGAGCGGCGGCGAATTACTCTATGTGGAAACGATGATCCTGAAGGGGAAAGGGAACTTCACCTTGACCGGTCAACTGGGCGACGTGATGAAAGAATCGGCCCAGGCGGCCTTAAGTTATGCCCGATCAAGGTCGGAACGGTTGCATCTGAAAGATAATTTTTATGAACATTTGGACATCCATATCCATGTCCCGGCCGGAGCCATTCCCAAGGACGGCCCCTCGGCCGGGGTCACCCTGGTGACTTCCTTGATTTCCGCCTTAACCAGGATCCCGGTCAACAAGGACGTTGCTATGACCGGTGAAATCACGCTCCGGGGCAGGGTCTTACCAATAGGCGGGCTCAAGGAAAAAACCCTGGCGGCTATCCGGGCCAAGATAAAAACCTTGATCATTCCGGAACAAAATAAAAGGGATTTGATGGAAATTCCCAGAGCAGTACGCCGCCGGATCGAGTTTGTTTTAGTAAAAGATATCGATGAGGTGGTTGACCTGGCCTTGCTGGCCCCAAAACCCAAGGCCAAAAAACTGTTACGTAAGATAATTTAGAATCTTACAAAAAATTCAACTTATACGGGTTGATCAAAAACGTTCAGATGCAAGGCGCCCGAAATTCCGAGGAATGAAGGCGTACAGGGAACGGGATGAGGGCAATCCCGCTAAGGGCGGGACAGATGGATGTTTTTCATCAACCCGTCAAGGGTATCTATGAACATTGCTTACTTCGACTGCTTCTCCGGTATCAGCGGAGACATGATCCTGGGGGCTTTTTTGGATCTCGGGTTCCCTCAAAAACTTTTGCGGCAAACCTTGAGCCAAATCCCCCTCCCTGAACTCCGTTTACTGGTAAAACGGGAGGGACGTTCCCACATCACCGGATATTCCCTGCAAGTTCATGGAAAAAAAGGGAAACCCATTGCCCGAACCTATAAATCCATCAAACAGCTTATTGAAACAAGCAAGGTTACTCTTCCGGTCAAAGAAAACAGTCTGGCTATTCTCAAGCGATTGGCCCAGGTGGAAGCCAAAATTCATGGCCTCGAATTGGAGGAAGTGCATTTCCATGAAATCGGGGCCTTGGATACCATCGTGGATATCGTTGGGGCAGCGCTGGCTTTTGAATATTTTCAAATTCAGGAAGTGATTTCCTCTCCCCTGCCTGTCGGCCGGGGATGGGTCCAAAGCGGTCATGGCCCCCTGCCCCTTCCGGCCCCGGCCACCCTGGCCTTGCTCCGGGGGGCAGCGGTAATTCCATCCAATGGGGAAAAGGAATTGGTCACCCCCACCGGGGCGGCCATCCTCACCCACTATGCCCGGTCTTACGGACCTCCGCCGGCCTTGTTTTTAAAAGGAGTGGGCTATGGTCTGGGGCAGATCCACCTTCAGGATCGTCCCAATGCCCTCAGGATCTGGCTGGGTGAAAAAACTTCCGGCCTAATCAACGAAAAACTGATCGTCCTGGAAACCAATATCGACGATATGAATCCCCAGTGGTACGATAACCTGCTGGAGCGTCTGTTTGAGGCCGGGGCTTTGGATTGTCTCTTGATTCCCTGCCAGATGAAAAAAAATAGACCCGCGGTCCTGCTCCAGGTTTTATCCAAACCGGAAACTATGGCTCCATTGCAAACTATTCTCTTGAATGAGACTACTACCCTTGGCGTCAGGTCTTATGAAGTGGACCGCCTTTCCCTGCCCCGGTCCATCCAATCCATCAAAACCCCCTGGGGCCGTATACGAATCAAAAGAATAACGCGGCCCGGTCATACCCATAAGTCCGCGGATGATTTTTCTATTGAGTATGATGACCTCAAAGAACTGGCCCGATCTCAGAAAGGGACCCTGAAGGAACTGGATGCCAAAATTCGTCATTGGGTTTTGAAAGAAAAAATCTTAACTTGACCCTATCTTTTCCTTACCCATCACCCGAGGCATCAAGGACCGAAGGATGAAATTGATGCCGAAAAAAATTTTTGGGAAAATCCATTTAGCAATCAGTTCCACTTGAACTAAAAATCATTCTCGTAACTCTTGAACCGTTCGCCAGAGAAATAAAATTGATCTATAAACTGCTTAGAATTTTGCTGGGAGGGGCAATCTCATGAACTTTATCCGTCGATACTTGCTGGTAACCTTTGTCATATCAATTTTTATCTTTCTCTTTGGGGTCGCCCAAGCCCAAACAAATCTCAATGCCCGACTTACCCCCTATCTGTCCCAATACAACCTGCCGGCTCTTGCCGCCGCGGTCGTCAAAGGGGGAAGGATTATCGCCGCCGGTGCTGTCGGCACCCGTAAGGCGGGATCGAATATTCCGGTTACCCTGAATGACCGGTTCCATCTGGGCTCAGATACCAAGGCCATGACCGCCTTATTGGCCGCCATGCTGGTGGAAGAAGGAAAGCTGCGTTGGAACACAACCATCGGGGAGGTCTTTCCCGAGCTGGCCGAGAAGATGGACCCCGCCTTGCGAGGCGTCACCCTGGAACAATTGCTATCGCATACCAGTGGTATTCCGACCGATAATGAAGACGTCTTCAAACTGTATTCAGAAGCCATGTCCCAGGAAGGAAACCTCGATGAGATGCGCTACTGGCTCGTTCAGCAATGGAGCAAGCGGCCTCTGGGTTCCCCTCCGGGAACGAAATTCGCTTATTCGAATACGGGATATATATTCGTGGGGGCCATGATCGAACGAATTGGGGGAAAGACCTGGGACGAGATGATTACCGACCGAATCTTCGGCCCTTTGAAGCTTCGAACCGCCGGTCTCGGGCCACAGGCCTCGCTCGGCAAAATCGATGCGCCTCTCGGGCATGCCTTAATCAATGGAAAGGTGAAGGCCTTTCTCGCCGGTCCCAATGGTGACGGCCCGCCCATTGTTGGCCCGGCCGGGATCGCCCACATGTCGATCCTTGATTTTGCGCGCTGGGCCGGGTGGAATGCCGGCGAGGGAAAGCGTATGCCGGCCCTGGTCAGGCCGGATACCCTGCGCAAACTGCACACCCCGGTCATTTCCATGCCGGAAAGAAAGGATGCCGCACCCGGCACTCCACCGGGCGGAAAATATGCCCTGGGGTGGGGAGAACTGACTGTTGACTGGGCTCCTTATCCCCTCCTCTATCATGGTGGTTCAAACAGCATGAATCTGGCCCACATCTGGCTTGATACCAAATCGGATACAGCATTGGTCATGACCACCAACATCAGTAGTCCGGAGGCCAATCAGGCCTTTTCCAAGCTGGCAAAGGAACTTTATACAAACTTCATTCCAAAAAAGAAATAAAAGAAAAGGTGTAACACGTTAGCCTTATGAAAATAAATTATCTGACAGGATTAACAGGATTGACATGTTTTTTGCTCAGGCCCTGTTAGGCCCTGAGCAACTTCGATCCGCTTTCAGCGGAAATTAAGGCTATCCATAAGACAATTTGGTTTGTGCCTTTCATCCGGAAAGGCACAATAATCGAAGTAATCCTGTAAATCCTGTCTAATAAAGACTTTGAATTTCAAAAACTAAAAAGATACGAAAAAGGAAAGAAATGATTGAAATCCGTCGCGAGCAGTCCGGCGACTCCGTTGCAGTCCATAATATCAATGAACTGGCCTTTGGTCAGCCCACCGAGGCCATTCTGGTGGACACCCTTCGGACCGCCTGCCCGGATGCCTTGTCTTTAGTAGCCACAATGGATGATCAGGTTGTCGGGCACATTCTATTCACGCCGGTCACCGTAGTCGTCCCCCAAGGAGAAATTAAGGGCCTGGGGCTGGCACCTATGTCTGTGACACCCGAATTCCAGCGTCGGGGGACCGGCTCCCAGCTTGTCAGGGTCATTTTCCCCTATCGCCCCATATCCCGGACTTAATATTGAATGGTATCGAAAAAAATTAAACCGCTCACCCAACCGGTCTTTTACCAGGCCCTAAACATCCTAAAAAATCGGGACAGCGATATAGCTAAGGTCTTGTCCACTTTGGGCCCACCACCATTTTGGAAACGCGATCCCGGTTTTTCGACGCTGGTACAGATTATTCTCGAACAGCAGGTTTCTCTATCCTCGGCCAGAGCGGCTTTTAATCGTCTGCTGCAGGCCATCCCTGTCTTGACCCCGGAAGAATTCCTGAAGCTGGACCTCAAAACGCTTAAACAAATAGGGTTCAGCCGTCAGAAGGCTTATTACTGCCGTCATCTGGCCGAATCCGTTATCTCGGGTTCCCTTAACCTGGAGGGCCTCAAGAAGATGGAGGATGACCAGGCTCGTGCCGAATTAATCCGGATTAAGGGAATCGGCCGCTGGACGGCGGATATCTATCTTTTGATCGCCCTTCGACGTCCGAATATCTGGCCTATCGGAGATCTGGCCCTGAGCGCTGCCGTTCAACGGGTTAAAGGAATCAAGGCCCAACCTTCCCTGCAGCAACTGGAGACTCTGAGTCTGGCCTGGGAGCCATGGAGGGGGGTTGCCGCCCGGATCTTCTGGCACTATTATCTTAATACTCAAAAATAATCAAAATGGAAAACATTCCATTGGAGCGGCCATCATTTGAGCTCCGTGGCGGATATTTTTTTCAAGAACAAAATAATGGTAACCTGCAATTATTTGTTTATCTGGGGTTGATATTCATGCCCAATATATATATATATTCAGTGAACATGACCGAAGGATTTTATCAACCACAGTGAAGGATTCAGGTGGATATTACCCTTAACGACACTATACATATTCTTAATCTGATCGGCACGGCTGTCTTTGCCATCACTGGAGCCCTCGCCGCCGGCAGGAAAAGGATGGATATCTTTGGCGTAGTAGTGCTGGGCTGCGTGACCGCTTTGGGGGGCGGCACTCTAAGGGACATGATCCTCGGGGCCTATCCAATCTTCTGGATTTCAAACACGGTATATCTTGGGGCAGCCACGATTGCGGCGATCGGCACATTTATAACGGCGCGGTACTGGAAACTGCCCGCTACCCTCCTGATGTATGGGGACGCGGTCGGCCTGGCGGTTTTCACGGTCATTGGATTTCAGAAGGGCCTGCAGGCAACCCATGAATTCAGCATCGGGATCGTCATGGGTGTCACTACCGGCGTGGTCGGCGGCATCGTTCGCGATGTCCTTTCAGGGGAGATCCCCCTGATCCTTCGCCGGGAGATCTACGCCTCGGCGAGCCTTTGCGGCGCCCTTCTGCTGGCGATTCTGTCTTATCTTGGTTTGCCAAGCCCGTTGATTATTCTTCTTTCGGCTTTAGCCATATTGATCTTGCGGGTGGCCGCTCTGCACTGGAATTTGGCTTTACCTCTCCTCTGGCTTCGGGAAGATCAAGAGTCCGCAACCAGAGTCGATCGAAGGTCCGGAGATAAGGATTGACCGCTCTCTTCAGCCTTTCGTCATCCCTGAGGTTATGGGTATGATTAAACAGGGGCCCCCCTTAATCACCGGGAAGAAAGATGGGTTGAACATGGCCATCAGACCATTTGACCCTTCCGATGAAGAGTCCGTTATCAAGCTTTGGACAGACTGCGGACTTGTCGTTCCCTGGAATAATCCCCATCTGGACATCCGGCGAAAGCTCAAGGTGCAGGCCGACGGGTTTCTGGTCGCCTTGACAGACCGGCGGATCATTGCGACCGTCATGGCCGGATATGACGGCCACAGAGGATGGATAAACTATCTCGCGGTCAACCCCCGATACCGGAATAGGGGGATCGGCAGATATATGATGGAGACCGCGGAGGACTATCTTCGGGCATTGGGTTGTCCCAAAATCAACTTACAAGTACGCAGCTCGAATACCGGAGTAATTGAATTCTACAACAGGATCGGCTTTAAGCCGGACAATGCTGTGAGCCTGGGCAAACGTCTGGAAACCGATGAGGTATGAATGACGTAGCTGATAGAATCATTAAGGCATTAAAAGGAAGATCCTATGATAACCTCGAGAAAAAATATTGCAGCGGTTTTGATGGTATTTTTATTTCTGCTCGCGGCCCATTGGGCAACGGCCAAAGAAGAGGCCCCTCCAGCACCAGGGAAGGTATCTTCCGGCACTCATACTGTCCAGATTGCCTCGGGCGGGTTAGATCGACGCTATGTCATTCATATTCCATCGGGATACAATACTGACAAAAAGTGGCCGGTGGTGATCATGTTTCATGGTGGTGGAGGTACGGCTAAAGGCGCCATGTGGGAAACCGGCTGGACAGAGAAGGGCGACCAGGAAGGCTTCCTGTCCGTGTTCCCCGAAGGTACACCCCCGGACCCCTCCCGTCCGAGCCGGTTCCGTGACAATCCGCAGACCTGGAATGACGGTTCCAAGAGACCCGGCATCGGCGCAGTAGATCGAGAGGTAGCCGATGTGGAGTTCGTATCCGCCTTACTCTCCGACCTGGATATGCGATTCAAGGTGGACAAAAGCCGGATCTATGTCACTGGCTTTTCCAACGGGGCCTCGATGTCTTTTCGTCTGGCCCGGGAACTATCCTCCTTCATTGCCGCTGCCGCCCCTGTCGCCGGCGCAGACTGGCTGGATCAAGAAAACCCGGGGCGCCTTGTTCCCCTTCTGTACATCACCGGAACAGCTGATCCTCTGAATCCCTTCGCCGGGGGTGAAATCCGGATAGGACAAAAAACCTACGGAAACAAACCGTCAACCCAGGAGATGATCGGGAAATGGATAGCGATGCTTGACTGTAAACAAAAGCCGCTTGTGGTGTATGACCAGGATGGGGCCAAAGGAACAGCCTATGGCTGTCCAGGCAAAGACCACGATGTCGTTCTCTACATCATCGAGGGGCACGGTCACCACTGGCCCGGCGGCCGATCCGCCCTACCGGAGTTCCTGGCGGGAAAAAACAAGGCCAAACTTAAAGCGACAGATGTCATCTGGGAGTTTTTTAAAAAGTATTCCCTAGTTGATTCGACACCCGTTCAAGAATCTTCGGAGAAGGGGAACGAGCCCCGGCGATGATCGACCGCATTAAAGAACATCAAGATATTCTTCAAATGGAGCTGGAGATTTACCCATGCGATTACAATTCATCGGAAGCGGTGACGCCTTTGGCAGCGGCGGGAGACTAAACACCTGCTTCCACGTCACCGGCCAACAGGTGAATTTCCTGATTGACTGCGGGGCCTCTTCTTTAATCGGATTGAAAAAGGAAGATATCCGGTTAAATGGAATTCAGGCCATCTTCGTGACGCATTTTCATGCAGACCACTTCGGCGGTATTCCCTTTTTCATGCTTGATGCCCAGTTCTCATCCAAGAGGAATCAACCGCTGATCATCGTCGGCCCGCCCGGGTTGGTACATTGCTATGAACAGGTCATGGAAACTTCATTTCCCGGGTCGTCAAAAACAAAACCTAAGTTCGGCCTGTCTTTCATCGAACTCAGGCCCAAGGAACCGGCCGAAGTTGCCGGAGTTAAAGTCAGACCCTTCCAGGCCCTTCACGGAGATTCAGATGGCCCCTTCTTTTCCTACCGATTTGAAGCTGAAAACCGCGCCCTGGCCTACAGTGGGGACACGGAATGGACCGACGAACTAATAGAAGCGGCATCTCAATCCGATCTCTTCATCTCCGAGGCTTACTTCCTCGAAAAGAAGGTCAAGTTTCATCTCGACTTGGCGAACATAACCAGGCACCTGCCTCTTATTCAAACAAAACGGTTGATTCTCACCCATATGAGCAGTGACCTTTTGGATCGCCTGGACAACCTGGCCTTTGAGACGGCCTATGACGGAAAACTGGTCTATTTTTAGATACTCCAGCAGAATTCAGACCGATTGGGTAGATTGATTTTATTTTGACAGGTAATTGGCCAGGGGATATTATTTCCTATAAGTCCAAGACAGAAGGAGTCTTCAAAAATGCCGGATATCCCCTGGATAGACATTATCGGACTTTTTATTTTCCTGGCCGGATTTATCATCGGCCTGGGAGCCGTCACCGTTATCGACCTGCATGGTTTTCTAGGCCGGAAATCACCTTACTGGACCGAGGCGACCACGCGAACCCATAAAGTGACCAAGCCCCTCATCTGGATCGGTCTCTTGCTGACCATTATCGGCGGTCTGATAACCTATCGGAAGAACGGTTTGACCGGCATTCCCTGTTATCAAGCGATCATCGGCATTTTATTAGTTTTAAACGGCCTCTTTTTAAGCTTTCGCGTCAGCCCATTCTTATTAAAACGGGAAAAGGAAGGCAGAGCTTCTGAATTGCTTCCTACTTCCTGGCAGGTTAAAATTACCGTGGGTTTTATCATTTCTTTTTTGGGCTGGTGGAGTGCCCTTTTCCTGCTGGTGTGGTTTCTCCTGGTCACTCGTTGCCCATTTACTTAAAAAATAACTTTTTGTTTTTATTGGTATCGGGATGAATCAAACCGAAAGGACTTAAAGATTTTAAAACCTGTGGAAAGGATAATAGATCATGATCGATTTCAGCTTAAGTGAGAATCAAAAACGTTTACTGGAACAGGCCAGGACCTTTGCCGCCCAGGAGATAAAACCGGTGGCCATTGAATATGACCGGGAGGGTACCTATCCGGAAGCCATTCTGAAAAAAGCCCATGACCTGGGGTTCTTGTACACCAATATTCCGGAGCAATACGGCGGATCGGGAATGAGTTATATGGAGCATTATCTGGTAACCGAAGCCCTGAATTACGAGTGCTGCGCCATCGGCCAGATGATCGGCATAGCCCATCTGGCCACAGGGGCGATCCTTCTCGGGGGAACCGAGGAACAAAAGAAAAAATTTATCGGGACTATGACCGAGAGCTACAGAAGCGCCTGTTTTTGCCTTACCGAGCCCGAGGCCGGATCGGATGCCGGGGTCATGCGAACGACCGCGGAGAAAAAGGGGGATCGCTATATTATTAATGGTTCCAAATGTTACATCACCAATGGCCAGTATGCTGATTTACTCTGTTTATTTGCCACAATGGACAGGAGTCAGGGCACTAAAGGAATCTGCTGCTTTGCCGTTCCTCGTAACACACCGGGTATTCGAGTCGGGCGAATAGAAGATAAGATGGGCCACCGGGCTCTAAATGTGGCTGAACTGTTTTTTGAAAATCTCGAATTAAGCCCGGATCATCTGATCGGTCAGGAAGGCCAGGGTTTTAAACTGGCCATGATGGCCTTGGATCGGGGAAGGGTGAACATTGCCTCGATCTGCACCGGGATTGGACAAAAGGCCCTTGATGAATCGATTGGGTGGGCCAAGACCCGCGTTCAATTCGGCCAGCCCATAGGAAACCACCAGGGGGTCCAGTTTATGCTGGCTGACATGAATGCCCTGATCATGGCCTCCCGGGCCATGTATCTTCAGGTGGGCTGGATGCTGGATCAGGGAATGCGCTGCACCACCGAAGGGGCTCTGGCCAAATTTTTTGCCACCGATGCCGTCATGAAAATCACCACCGATGCCGTCCAGATATTGGGGGGCTCAGGGTACATGAGAGGTACAGTGGTTGAGAAACTGATGCGGGACGCCAAGTTGACCCAGATCTTCGAGGGCACTAACCAGATCAATCGTATGGTGGCCGGCCGGGGGATTTTGTCCGGGTCCAGCAAATTGTTTTAATTGGTGTTCTGGAGGTTTCAACGATTGAGACCCGCTAAAAACGAAGAACGATGATAACCTTTTGGATGATCGGTACCTTGCTCGGGCTTTCCGCGGGTCTTGCGCCAGGGCCTCTGCTGACACTGCTCGTTTCCGAAACCCTTCGGCATGATTCCAGGGCCGGGATCAAGGTGGCGATCAGCCCAATGATCACCGACTTGCCGATAATTCTTTTGACGGTATTTATCCTGGGCCAATTGTCCGGATTTCATTCCCTGTTGGGGGTTATTTCCTTGATTGGAGGATTGGTTCTTCTTTCCATGGGATATCAAAGCTTTCGTTTAAGAGGCCTGGAAACGAAGCAAGGAGTGGAAAATCCGAAATCCTTTACCAAGGGGATTGTTGTCAACCTCTTAAACCCCCACCCTTATCTTTTTTGGTTCACTATCGGCGCAGCAACTATCACCAAATCGATGAAGCAAGGGATTTGGGCGTCTGGGGCTTTTATCCTGAGTTTTTATCTTTTTCTGATCGGATCAAAAGTGTTGCTGGCCCTCTTAATCGGCAAGTCAAAATCCTTTTTAACCGGAAATTGGTACCGGTACACTTTGCGTTTTCTGGCTTTTCTCCTGTGTATTTTCGCTGCGGTGCTTATTCGGGAAGGTTTGACCCTATTGAAAATCATTTAATATTTTTAAAGAGGCCTGCTCCATTTCCTAAAACCAGGCCTTGACAAAAAAAGGTGATTGATAGAAAGAACCCCATGAAATGGCAGACTAAACAATCCAGATATTTAGTGAATGACCAGTGGTTGAAGCTTCGGGCCGATCAATGTCAATTGCCCAGCGGGAAAATCATAGAACCTTACTATGTTCTCGAATACCCGGACTGGATTAATGTTTTCGGAATTACCACACGGAATGAAGTCGTCCTTGTTCGGCAATACCGACATGGAATCGGAAGGGTGGTTGTGGAGTTACCCAGCGGAGGAATTGAGTCTTTCGATAAAAATCCTTTGGAGGCGGCCAAGCGTGAATTGCTGGAGGAGACCGGCTACACTGGCAATCATTTCATACAGACGGGGATAGTTTCTCCAAACCCGGCCAGCCATTCCAACCTTACCCATTGTTTTTTGGCCAAAGACCTTGAAAAGGTAAATGATCCGAAGATGGACGATACCGAAGAAGTTGAAACCGTCCTGGTCCTCTTAGAGAAGGCCGTTGACATGCTCCACCAGGGGGATTTTCTTCAAGCCTTGCACGTCAGTTCCATTTATTTCGCTTTAAAAGCAATGAAGCATACCTAGGCCAGGAAGTGGCCGGAGTTGATGATTGCCGAAAAAGGTTGGGGCTTAAATAAATTTGATGGCGGAACGATGGACTTTCAGCTGGGAAAAAACTATAATGAATTGAAGATCGGGGACAAGGCCTCTTTTACCAAAACCATTACGGAAACCGATTTCTATCTTTTTGCCGGCATCAGCGGGGAATTTAATCCTCTCCATGTGAATGACGAGTTTGCCAAACTGACGCCCTTCAAAACCCGGATCGGTCATGGGGCCTTACCGCAAAGTCTGATCGCTCCGGTCTTTGGAACTCAGCTTCCGGCCTGGGAACCATAGCGGTTAAGATCACCACACGCTTTAAGAAACCGACCTAAGGGGGAGGCCACGGTCATCCCTCCGCCAAGGATGGAAGATCTGATACCCAAAGAGAATCACACGGAATCCATCACCTAATTGAAATGTGCTCATTAAGCACGGACGAAGAATCGACATGCCCTTTCAAGAATATTTTGGTGAAACACACAACCTGGTCCGCCAGACCGTCAAGAAATTTGTTGAAAAAGAAATCAAACCTTTTATTAATGAATGGGAAGAGCAGGGATCCTTCCCCCGTGAACTTTATCAAAAGGCCGGATCAGCCGGCATATTGGGGATCGGTTATCCCGAGGTCTATGGAGGGACCGAGGGCGATATATTTCTTAAAGTCGCAGCCACTGAAGAAATAATGCGTAGTGGTTCCGGTGGGCTGGCGGCCGGCTTGGGTTCTCTGGATATCGGACTACCCCCTATCCTGCGCCTGGGTCAGGAAACTCTCAAAAAAAGGCTGATCCCACCCATTTTACGGGGAGAGAAAATATGCGCCCTGGCCATCACCGAACCGAATGCCGGATCGGATGTGGGGGGCATCCAAACCAAAGCCATTCGGGAAGGGAGCTTCTTCCGGGTCAATGGCCGAAAGACCTTTATCACCAGCGGGGGCCGGGCCGATGTCTTAACCTGTGCGGTCCGCACCGGGGATCCGGGACCTCACGGGATCAGCTTATTAGTCATCGAGTCCACAACACCGGGCTACAGTGTTACCAATGTCCTGAAAAAAATGGGCTGGTGGGCGTCCGATACGGCCGAGCTGCTTTTTGAAGAATGTCTGGTCCCGGCTGAAAACCTCTTAGGCGAAGAAAATCAGGGTTTTTACGGCATCATGGGCAATTTTCAAAACGAACGTTTGCAGTTGGCCCTTATGGCCAACACTACCGCCCAATTGGCCTATGAAGAATCGATCAAATATGTCAAACAACGTCAGGCCTTCGGCCGACCTCTGGAAGGATTTCAGGTCATTCGCCACAAGTTGGCTGATATGGCTACCCAGATCGAGGCCAGCCGCGAGTTTACCTATCGAATAGCGGCCAAGATTGAGGCCGGTCTGAACCCGATCAAAGAAATCTCCATGGCCAAAAATTTTGCCTGCCAAGTCAGTGACCTGGTGACTCATGAGGCGGTCCAGATCCATGGTGGATACGGGTTTATACGGGAATACCTGGTAGAAAGGCTTTATCGGGACAACCGCATCCTGTCCATCGGCGGCGGCACACAGGAGATCATGAAAGAGATTATCAGTAAAATGATTTTATAAATTGGCCAACGATGCGCCTCCTAAATTTCATTTATTTCTTAATTTGATAAAATTTGGCTGTACGCAAGAGGCAGGAGGGGATAGGAAAAGCAAAATCAGGAAACAGTTGACCTATTGCCCATGGCCCATGGCCTCTATCCTCCCCGATAACATAAACCCCCTAACGAAAACCATGAAAAAGGAGGCCCCCATGAAAATCAACATCGGAGAATTATTAACCAAGCGGTCTTTTCTAACCCCGGACCGGGAAGGATTGGTTTGCGAGAAGGTCCGACGGACCTACCGGGAACTTAATGAACGGGCCAACCGCCTGGCCAACGCCCTGAAAGCCCTGGGTGTGGGCCATGGAGACCGAGTGGGCATATTGGCCCTGAATGAACCGGAGTATTACGACCTGTACTTCGGATTGGGAAAAATCGGGGCCATTCTGGTGCCGGTCAATTACCGCCTGGCCGGACCGGAGATACAGTTTATTTTATCGGACTGCGAGGCCAAGGTATTCATTTTCGGCAAGGAATACCAGGAAGTAGTGGATTCCATCCGTAAAGATATTCCGGCCCAACACCTGATCGCCATCAGCCCTGAGCCGATTGAATGGGCCAAGTCCTATGATGGTTTAATCAATGCCGCCTCCGATCAAGAACCGGAAATCAGCGGTTGGGATGACGACACCCTGACTATTCTCTACACCTCGGGGACAACCGGAAGGCCTAAGGGAGCGGAACTAACCCACACCTATTATTACTGGAACTCAGTCAATCTCATGTGCACCTTAGGTCAGGAAATCGGTAATACCACATTGATTGCTCTACCCCTTTTTCATATCGGTGCCCTGTCCGCCCCTCCCTGGCTCACCCATTACGGCGGGAAAGCGATTTTGCTTCGAAGTCTGGACCCCCAGCGTTTTCTGGAACTCCTGCAGGAAGAAAAGGTTACCGGATTCGGTTCGGTGCCGGCCCTTCTGGATATCCTGAAGTGGGTCCCGAATTTCGAAAAATATGACTGGAGTTCAGTCCGGACCATTCTGGTCTATGCCGCCCCGGTGCCCGTAACCCTGATCAAGGAATATGCCGCGGCCGGGATTCAGGTCCGTCAATTATACGGTCTGACCGAGGGTAATACCGCCACCGTGCTTGATCCTGAAAACGCCTTAACTAAAGTCGGCTCTTGCGGTAAACCCTTCTTCCACACTGAAGTTCGGGTGGTTGATGAAGAAGGAAAAGATATAGGGCCGGAGGTCAATGGAGAGATATTATTACGCATGCCCAATATTATGAAAGGATATTGGAACCGACCCAAGGATACAGCCGCAACCATCAAGGACGGCTGGCTTTACACCGGAGACATCGGAAAACTGGACCAGGACGGATTTCTGTATATTTTAGACCGCAAGAAAGACATGATCATCTCGGGCGGAGAGAATATTTATCCGGCCGAGGTCGAGGACGCTCTCTTACAGCACCCCAAAATAGCGGATGTGGGCGTCATCGGTTACGCCCATGAAAAATGGGGCGAAGCAGTCAAGGCCATTGTGGTCCTCAAGCCGGGGGAAACTTTGACTGAAGCAGAACTGATCGAATGGAGTCAGGGCAAAATCGGCCGATTCAAGATTCCCAAATCCGTGGTCTTTACCGAGGCCATCCCCAGAACGCCGACGGGGAAGATATTGAAACGAGTGCTTAGGGAGCAGTACAATCAGTAGGGTTGATTATTAAGGTGGATAGGCTGAAGACTGAAGGAAAGGCAAGGCTTTCATTATCGTCTCGTTGTTTCTATTCCTTCGACTTTCAGCCTTCAGTCTATTCCCCTAAAGATACCAATAATCCATGCAACCAACCATAATCATTTCCGGATTGGTTAAAAATTATGGAAGAGTAAAAGCCCTGCAAGGGCTTGATCTGACCATCGAGGCCGGACAGATTTATGGCTTATTGGGCCCCAATGGTTCAGGGAAATCAACCCTGATCAAAACCCTGGTAGGTGCGGTCAAACCGACTGCCGGAAAAGTTCTGGTCTTGGGACAGGCCATGCCGCAGAAAGCCCGATCGGTTAGGGGCCGTTTGGGTTATATGCCTCAGAATCCGGCCTTATACGGCGATATATCCGTTCGGGCCAATGTAAAATTCTTCGCCCAGGCCCACAATCTCGACCGCTTGGAAGAACGGATCGATCAGGTATTGGCTTTTGTCGGCCTGGCCGATCTGGCCGGCCGCAAAACGGAAACCCTATCCGGAGGACTAAAACAACGCTGTTCGCTGGCCTGCGCCCTGGTGCATGAACCGGAACTTTTACTTCTGGATGAACCCACCGCCGGGGTGGACCCGGTCCTCAAAGAAGGATTCTGGAAGTACTTTCATGAATTGAAGAATCAAGGCAAAACCATCATCATCACCACCCATCTCATGGACGAACCCCTGCTGTGCGACCGCCTTGGTATTCTGCGGG
The DNA here is from genome assembly GCA_963790475.1 of uncultured delta proteobacterium. Taxonomy (GTDB): domain Bacteria; phylum Desulfobacterota; class RBG-13-43-22; order RBG-13-43-22; family RBG-13-43-22; genus RBG-13-43-22. The sequence continues at coordinate 1,475,032 of CAWBOS010000010.1, forward strand.
AGGGCCAATTGCTCATAGACGATACGCCGGAGCACATCCTGGCCAAAGGGAAAACCCGGGTGACCCTGGAAATAGAAGGCCAGCAAATCATGGCAGAGGCCGGCGATTACTCCCGTGAACTTCCCGGATTGTTGCGTCGCTACGGTCTTAAGCCGGACATCACCCATATATCCATCCAGCAGGAAAGCCTGGAGGATATTTTCTTGAAGCTTCTGAAAGAAGGAGAAGAAAATGGTTAGAAATATTCTGGCCATTGCCGCCCGCATTGATAACCAGCTTATCGGAGACCGGCGTTTTCTGGCTCTGGCCATTTTTCTGCCGTTGATCATATTTTATCTTTTCAAGGTCTTTATCCGGACCTTGCCGGTTGCCCTCCTCACCAATCCTCAGGAACTTTATATCATGATCACGGCCTTTATCATTCACTTCACCTCTTATGTGCTCTGTCTGATCGTCATCGTTAGGGAGCGACGGGATGAAACACTCATCCGGATGTTTGTCAACAACTTCAGCCGCGCCGAGGTCGTCATCGGCTATCTCCTGGGCTATGCCTCCCTGGCCACCCTTCAGGCCCTGCTCATCATGCTGGAGGTGAATCTACTATTCCATTTGTCTTACGGCTTAAGCCTGATGCTTTCCCTGTTCGTCGTCATGTGGACCCTGTCCATGATCTCCATTGCCCTGGGGATCATGGTCTCCAACCTGGCCAGGACCGAAGCCCAGATCTTTCCTTTCATCCCCTTATTTATCCTGACCACGATTTTCATCTCCGGGTTGATCCTGCCCCTGTCGAGCATCCCCTGGAGTGTGCGCTGGTTGTCCTATCTGATCCCTTTCACCTATGCCCAGATATTGATTAGAGCCATGATCGCCGAAGCGGGTGGGCTCTTTTCCCATCTCAGCCGGTTCGGCGTCCTGATTCTTTACGGCTTGGTTCTGTTGTTTTTGTCGAGTATGACTTTGAAGCAAAGGGAGTGAGGATCTTGAAGGAAATAATGAATATCAAACTTAAAGAAATTGTAAAAGTTTGGCCTGATATCGCGCCTATATTTTCTGTGCCGCATAATGAAAAAGACAACAACAAATTGATTAGTCTCCTTGACAGCCTTATTGACGAAGTCGGGAATAATGAGAACCATTCCTTATCTTCGCTGATGGAGACGATTGGGAGCCTGATTGAAACCTACGAATCCCAATATATTAAGGAGATAGAGGGTCATCCGATAGATGCTCTGAATGCCTTGATGGAAGAACATGGTCTGAAACAGTCGGATCTATCTGAAATCGGCAGCCAGGGAGTTGTATCATAAATTTTATCCGGTAAACGTCAACTTAATGTCCGTCAAATAAAAATGTTAAGTAATCGGTTCCATGTTTCTCCAGCGGTCTTTATTTAAAACAAAACAATAAAAACCTTCCTCAAAAGAAGACTTGCTTTTCATTATAGAAGGAATGACGAGAATATTTTCCCCTTATCGGTCACCCCGGCGAAAGCCGGGGTCCAGAAGATATCGAAATGACTGGATTCCGGCTTAGGAGAAATGACGTCATTGGACTTTTCTAAAAGGCTCATTTATAATTATTTAAAGAGGATAGGTTGTATTCAGGGTTTGAACCGGCTAACCAAAAATAAATTGTTATGGCTTAGAGATCTAACTTAACCCTTCGTGTTGTGAAACTATGATCCATATAGGGTAAAGGTTGATGGGCGATGAATTGAGGAGAGGATCAGAAGCTTATTAAAGGAGAATATATTATGGTGAGAATAACCGTGGAAATAGAAGACTCAAAGGCAGAATTGTTGCAGAAGAAGGCGGAAAAGTTTGGGCTTTTGCCTGCCCAATTTGTAACCGCCTCTATTGAAGACCTGATTGGTCAAACGGAACCGGAATTTGAGGCGGCGATGCGCAAGGTCTTGTCTAAAAACAAGGAACTTTACAAGCGGTTAGCCTGATGCGCTACCTTTCTATCCGCGAAGTTTTTGAACTGCACGAGCGTATCATAGAAACCTCCGGCGGTGCTCGTGGGATTCGAGATATTGGAGCCCTTGAATCTTCACTCAATCAACCCCGTCTCACCTTCGATCAGGCTGATCTCTACCCCGATGTTGTGACGAAAGCCGCTGCCCTTTGCTTTTTCTTAGTATTGAATCACCCCTTTATTGACGGTTAAGACCTTCACCGCCTCGTTTCGGTCAGAAAACACTTTTCCTACCTTGTCTTCGCGCCCTGGTTTTCTTCTTGACCGTGTCATCTCTTTTCCTTATACTCTTTTCATCAAAATTGAATCGCTATTCATAATATGTTTTTTTGTTACTAGCCGGCACCTAATAGACCTTATATGGGAGAAATAATTATAAAAGAAGTACTTACACGGAAAGAGCTTCGTGAATTCATTTTTCTGCCTGAGAAAATCCATAAAACAGAGCCCGATTGGCTTCCTCCTATTTATAGGGATGAACGTTTGCTGTTTAATAAGAAGAAAAACAAATCGTATAAGTATGCTGATGCACTTTTACTCCTGGCGTCGAAGGATAATAAACCTGTCGGAAGAATTATGGGTATTATCAACAAAAGATATAACGCTATCAACAATGAGAATCACGGACGATTCTGTTTTATGGAATGTTATTACGACCAGGAAGTTTTTCATGCCCTGATAGTCAGGGTTGAGAATTGGACAAGAGAAAACGGAATGAGCAGCCTTGTTGGTCCACTTGGATTTTCAGACAAAGATCCCCAGGGATTTCAGATTGAAGGCTTTGAATATCTCCCGTTTATGACCAGCGCAAACAATTCTCCATATATGGCAAACCTTATTGAAGCAGAAGGGTATGAAAAGAAGATTGACCTGGTAAATTACCTCGCCAAAATGCCTGAGCAGCTTCCTTCGGTCTATGAGAAGGTACTTTCAAGGCTTGAGAAAACTCAGGGATATAAAATTATTGAGTTTAATAAGAAAAAAGAGCTGAAACCATATATTTTACCTGTTCTCGAACTTATGAATGAGACATTCAACGAGATCTATGGTTTTGTTCCACTGAATGATAAAGAGAAAACTGAATTTGCCGGAAGATATCTTCCTATCCTCAACCCTGAATTTATAAAGGTGGTGGAAGCCGACGGAGGTTTGATCGGATTTGCAATAGGGATGCCCGATGTTAGCTCCGGAATTAAAGCTTGCCGAGGCAGATTACTCCCCTTCGGGATATTTAAAGTCCTGAAGGAATCAAAGAGTTCAAAGAAACTGCTGATGATGCTTGGCGGCGTTAAGAAACCTTACCGGGGTAAAGGAATTGAAGTTCTTATGGGCGTGAAAATTCTGCAGTCAGGCATAAAGCACAAGATGGATGTTATCGACAGCCACCTTATTCTGGAAGATAATACCAGGATGAGGTCTGAATATGAGAGAATCGGAGGTCAGGTAGTAAAAAAATTCAGGATCTACCAGAAAGCTTTATAAATATACTTCCGGGAATAAGGAATATCTCCTTCCTATCCAGTTAAATTATTTGATATTTGATTTTAAGATCTGAAAATGAAAAAAAATCCAAGAAACTCCTTAAACTGGAACCTTGCTATTCTCTTTTGTTTGCTATCCGCTCCCATTACCGGATTTTTGCCTTTATCGAAGACAGCAGTTCTTGTATCATCATCGAAGATCAGATGAGTATTGAACCTCACATCAGTAAACCAGTTATTAAGATTAGCTGTTAATATCCTTTCATGACCATCTTCTCAAAAAGAACCTTGCGCTCCCTTGGGTTTCTTGACGTCGATAGCCACGAAATACTTATTCTGGTTGATATAGTATCAGAGCGGATTGGAGTGTTTCCAGAATTTTCCCCAGTAAGTCCCTCCCCGCCAGTAATCCCCCTGAAAGGGCACTTCCACCTGATCACTTCCGCCCCGTACTGCCCCAGAAATTTGGCGGCCGTAGGGCCGAAAATTCTGTGGGACAAATCGAGGACCCGGATACCGGTCTATCCCTCTAAATTAGTTTCAGCATTTTTCGGAAATGGCTTGAAGGCCATCCATTGCCTTAGCGGTGGTGTCTAAAAACCTGTTCCCCTGATCAGGTCTGGCACAGGCTTGGCTCATCGCTTTACGCTCCGGCTCCCAAAGCGATAAGGGCAGCGGGAGTCGGGTAGTGTCCTAATTTGAACGGGTAAAATTTAAAAAACATTCATTCGGTGGGAATTTCATATTCAGAAGGAGATGGCGAAGGATATTCTACGAATTCCATAACCCTGTCAATCATTTGTTTAACGGCCTCATTAGCATTTATTGGGATTATTTCTATGTGTGGGTGTTGTTTTGCAAATACCCGAAAAACTTCATCCGCAAAAGCTTGACCTATAGATTCAACGTCCCTAAAATCGAATAATACAGTTTTGAAGCGTTCTATTCTTATTAATAGCCGTTTCGCTTGGGATCTGGATATTAATTGTTCATTACCATATTGTGCCAACCGAACAGGCACGATAGTTTTTGTAAACCCATATTCATTATCCGAAAATCTATTAAATACTTCTTTGGTTGTTCGTGCCGTATTATTTTTTAATTTCATTGTTATATAAGTTCCATTTTGATATTCTGAATTTTGTAATATCCAATCTCCCTCCTTGTCATATGTATGCGAAAGAAAAACTTCACCCGATAAAATACTGTATTCATCGAACATGCGTGAAGTAAAAAAAATACCCTCTCCAGTATGACGAGCTGGATCAGTTGTCAATTTTCCTTTAGTCAATTCGATTATTGCGTGACGCTCATCAAGAAGCCCCAACATGTTTTTAATTTTCGTAAAAATGCCTATTCCATCATCAAGTATATTCATTTTCGTAGAATGTGCGGTTTTAGAAATGATAATTACAACACATGTCCCCCCAGAATGATCAATAACATTGTTAAACATTTCCGAAAAACCATAATGCCAAATATCGAGTGTATTCTCTGGCAACTGACCCAATCGTTGAACTATCTCATTTCTCCATATGACATCTTCTGCACGGTTGTCTTCAAGAGAAAACTTTGCTCTCCAAATTGATTGTGGGTGTAAAGTATAACGAACTCCTTGCCCTTTTCCTTTTCGGTCTAAAACTTCTTGTTTTATAAGTTGTTGAATATGTTTATTTACTGCCTGTCGAGAAATATTAAATTCATTAGTAGTAAGATTAACTATATCTTTTGGATTTGCCTCGACATTTTCAAGAACAAATTCTCTTATTTTTTCACCACGTTTCCTTAATTTTGTCATTTTAAAATCCTTAGAATCTATAATTGACAACCTTTTTTGGAATAATTGTAAACCTTATGGTCTTATTTGTCAACCTTTTGGTTTAAATTAATAGAAGAGCCGGGGAAGGGATTGATAAACTATAGAATGGTTTTATGAGGTTATATATTTTAGAAAATTTTGTTTTTTTTGACTGATTTACTTTTTGCGTCCTGAACAATTGCCGCCCGTACCGCTTTTTCTGGCGAATCTATTTTCCCCTGATGGAGTACCGCATAATATTTTCTCTTTTTTGATCCTTCAATCTCATGGGACCACGCGTAAGCTCGATTTGCTGTAGGATGGTTTTGAAGGTCAAAAACCGCGACAATCCCTTCCCAAGCTGTATCGAGGCCAAATTTTTCCACCACTATTACATCCTCGATATAAGAAGCGCGGCAATTGTGTAATCGTTCAATGGCCCTTTGAAGGTCTTTATTGTTCTGTTGGATCTTCTTTTTCATCTTCAATGCTTTCTGGTAAATCCTCCTCATTTTCCTGCAAAAATTTTATCAATTTCTTTATTGACTTAATAGTTGTCGGTTGTTCTCCAGAAATTATGATGCGTGCCTTTAACCCTCGCCCAATAGTATAAGTTGCAATTTCCCTTTCATCGGGGGGCGCGGTTGTTGGCGCGAGTGTCGTTGTAGTTGGTGTTGTCGATATTGATGTGTTTGTACCTTGCATTGGTTTCTCCAGTGAAGGGACAGTTTCTACCGTCAAAGTATCCGAGTTCTTCAAGTTAGCAAAATCAATTGTTTTTTTAAAGTCAAGAAGAAAGCCATCCACCTTATCAGCGTTAAATCCATAATCCTTTATCAGCCTTACTTTTAGGTTTTGATCTGACGGTAACTGTCCCTTACATTCATTAAATAATTTATCATAAAGTGTTGGATTTAAAGCTAATTTTTTTATTGTCTTAATATATATCTCGTCAGATGGCTCATGCAACGCTAAATATATCGCTTCATCTGTTAGTATGATATCCTTTTGTTTCTCATAAATCAAGCCAAATTGTTTCAAGGCAGAAAGCACCCTCCCACCGTAACCACCTATGGTTTTATAACCGAGATGTTCATAGACGACTTTTAAAGGCATGGGATTGTTAGTATCTTTATTCCACAGAATTTTTGCCTTTTGAATGGCTTCTTCAAGACTAATCATGGGATATCCGGGACTTCGTTTTCCCGCCTTGCGTTCCTTCTTTTCTTGATCGCTATTCATTTCCGCACCTCTCTTTTCTATTGTGTTGGTTGTAGTTATAGTCTGCCTGTTCCCGAAAGTCAAGAACAATTTTTTACGAACAATAGGATTAAAATATATTAATTTTGTTCTTGACAAATGAATTAGAGTGGTATAATTTAGGATTAAAAGATTGAAATTTACTTGGGAGGGAATGAAATGAGAAGAAAATTAGCCCTTACTGGTCAATCAATCGCCGCCAGTAGGGGCCATAACGAGAAGACCCCAGGTCCGATCATCCTTGGCGGGAATAGACTTGGGGTCATGGCGATTCTTAATGGGGCGCGGACTGGTTCCCCTGGAGGCCCTTACAACCAACCAGGCGGGGTTCGACACTCCGGCGCTCCACTTAAAAAGTGTTTCAATAACATAACAGACTATTGAGGTTTTGTCAATAGGAGACTTTGAGACTTTGAGATGAACAATTTAAAGACTGAAAAGCAGGAAATGATTGTCCGAGGTCTGGTCGAGGGTGCTTCAATACGTAGCTTAGAACGGCTTACAGAGGTCCATAGAGATACTATTATGCGCCTTCTTGTTCGGGTTGGGGATTCTTGCGAAAAAATCATGGATTCAACCATGAAAGGGTTAACCTGCAAAAACATAGAGGTTGACGAGATATGGTCTTTTGTCGGCAAGAAGCAACGGCACGTTGGCTTAGATGATGATCCTTCTAAGGTAGGTGATTTTTATACCTTCGTGGCCCTTGATTCAGATACTAAACTGATCCCCGCTTATAGGGTTGGGAAACGTGATCTTTTCAATGCCCAGGCTTTTATAGATGATTTGGCCTCTCGTCTTAAAAACCGAGTTCAATTAAGTTCAGATAAATTACCCGCCTATGTTGAAGCGATTGAATCAACCTTTGGGGCCGATATTGATTATGGGCAAATTGTAAAGTCCTACGAGGCCGAACCACTTGGACCAGGTAGATACAGTCCTCCAAGGGTCGTTTCCGTCCTAAAAGAGTATATTTCCGGTAGTCCTGATTGGAATAAGATATGTACTTCTTATATTGAAAGGTCAAACTTAACAATGAGGATGCAAATACGCCGGTTTACCCGTTTAACCAATGCTTTTAGTAAGAAACTGGAAAATCTCAAGGCGGCGGTTGCCCTTCATTTCGCCCATTATAATTTTGTGAGGGTTCACGGAACAATCAAGGTTACTCCTGCAATGGAGGCAGGAATCACGGACCATATCTGGTCAATCCGTGATCTCATTTCAAATTAGGACACTACCGGGAGTCGGGGAGGCTTGACTCCAAATCGGTGAAGGCTTATACTTAAAAACAATGCACAACGCAATTTGCGCCCTGGACAGGATGGCGGTTTTCCCGTCTTAAGAAACAAAGGTACGAGGTTAGACAATGAATCGGAGGAATTTTCTCAAACTTTCGGGGTTCTTCATCTTCATGAACGGATTGTTGCCAAGAATTCTCTGGGCCAAGGAGCCAGCGGTTGTCGCGGTCGCCGAGGGCCAGGACTACGGATTGATTACCAGAAATGCCATCAAGGCCCTGGGAGGAATGAGCCGGTTTGTGAAGGCCGGCGATACGGTGGCCGTCAAGCCGAATATGGGCTGGGATAGGAAACCGGAACAAGCGGCCACCACCCACCCGGCCGTGGTCAGGGCCATCGTCGAGGAGTGCCTCAAGGCCGGGGCCAAGAAGGTCAAGGTCTTTGACAATCCCTGCAACGACATGAGAAGGAGCTACGAGAACAGCGGCATCCCCGCCGCATTGAAAGATCTCAAGAACGTGGACGTCCGATATGTGGAAGAGGAACGTTATAAAAAGGTGAACCTCAAGGGGACATTCCTGAAAGAATGGGAGCTTTACGGTGAGGCCCTGAACGCGAACGTTCTCATAAATGTCCCCATTGCCAAACACCATTCCCTTACCGGCCTGACCTTGGGACTCAAGAACATGATGGGCATCATGGGGGGAGATCGGGGGTTTATCCACCGGCAGATCGAAGATGCCCTGGCCGATGTGAACAGTGTGGTAAAGAGCCATCTGGTGGTGATCGATGCCACCCGCATTCTCACAGCCCATGGTCCTACGGGGGGCAGTCTAAGGGACGTGAAAATCGTCAACAAGGTGATCGCCTCGACCGATATCGTGGCGGCTGACGCTTATGCAACGGGTCTTTTCGGGCTCAAGCCTCAGGACATACCGATCACGGTTACCGCCTATAAAAGGGGGCTGGGTGAGATGAATCTGGATAAGGTGAAGATAATAAAGGCCTAACCAAACCTATTTGAAATTTTACTGTTACTCGTTACTCGTTGTTCTTTTTTCCAGTATCAATCCAACCCTACTTGCTTGATAGAGAGACCTTTGAAAAATGAAGACCAGCTTGTCCCGCTATTTTCAGCTAGGCTTCCTGGCCATTTTTCTCTTCCTCTTTGTAACCACCGACTACCGGGGTAAGGACGAGATCTCTGTAGCCCTTAACGCCTTCTTCCGGGCCGATGCCCTGGTCGCGGTGAGCTATTTTTTGTCGGCCAAAACATTTACGCTCCTTCTCTTACCCGGCCTTTTGGTTCTCCTGTTCTCTCTCCTCCTGGGCCGGTTTTTTTGCGGATGGATCTGCCCCCTGGGTACGGTCATAGACCTGGTCACTGATCGGATAAAAAAGGGACGCCCACTCGCCTTTCTTAAGGGCAAGCTAAAATATTATTTGCTCTTCACCCTCCTCTTTGCCGCCCTTTTCAACATGAACCTTTCCGGTCTCTTTGATCCCATGGCCATCCTCGTCCGCTTCCTGACCTTCTCATTTTATCCGCTCTTTGGTTTTCTGGCCAGAGAAGGATGGGTAGGGCTATATCGGATTCTCGGGGATTCGAGGGATTACCTGGATCCGGGCTATAACTTCCTTAAAAGCTACCTGCTCCCTTTTCGGGAGACCTTCTACCCCCTGGCCTTCATCTCGCTCATCTTCCTGGCCATCGTTCTGGTATTGGAAAGGTTCGAGCGGAGAAACTGGTGCCGGAACCTCTGTCCTCTGGGCACGCTCCTGGGGCTTCTGGGCCGCTTCTCCATGTTCCGAAGGCTTCCGGCCAGGCTCTGCGCCGACTGCGGCGACTGCCGGACCCATTGTCCCACCGCTTTCGATGAGGAGATATTACAGAAACCCGACTGTATCCTCTGCCTTGACTGTCAGAGGAAATGTGCCTATCAGCGCGTGAGCTTCCGCCTTTCCCTGAAGACCGGGAAAGAGCCCCTTTTCTCCCCCGGCCGAAGGGTTTTTTTGACCGGGATTGTTTCGGGGCTTTTTGCCTCACAGATCTTTACGGTCGTTTCGGCTGAGAGGCAGACACGCCTATTGCGTCCTCCGGGCGTCGGGAATGAGGAGGACTTTTTGAAAAGGTGTGCAAGGTGCGGTGAGTGTATGAAGGTCTGCCTGAAGAGCGCCCTTTATCCCGCCTCCTTCCAGGCAGGTCCGTATGGTTTTTACTCGCCGGTCCTCCAACCCCGCCTCGGCTACTGCGAATACAACTGCAGCCTCTGCGGCCAGGTGTGTCCCACGGGGGCCATACCGAAGCTGCCTCTGGCGATCAAAAAAAAGGCGGTCATCGGATTGGCCGTTTTCGATAAGAATCACTGCCTGCCTTATGCCAAGAAGATGAACTGCATGGTCTGCGAGGAACACTGTCCCATTCCCGACAAGGCGATCCGGTTCGAGTCTGTTGAAGAAGCCGACTATAACGGAAAACGGATCACCCTTAAGAAACCCTACGTGGTCGACGAGTTGTGCATCGGGTGTGGTATTTGTGAATACGTCTGCCCACTGGAAGAAAAGGCCGGGGTAGAGGTTTTTAAGATGGCCAAGAAAAAACGGTAGGACAAAAGGACCAATGGCTGATCATCCCCTTGACAGCTATGAAAAGAAGGCTGACATTCCGGAGTGTAGTGTTAGATAAAACGAATAACGATTTTGGAGGTACTATGAAAAAGACGGATGAGGAACGTTCAGTAAACCGGAGAGATTTACTGAAGATCGGGGTGGCCGGGGCGGCGACCCTGGGTCTTACGGGCGTAGGAAATCTCTTCGGGGCCGAACCGGCCGCTACGCTTGCCTTTCGCACGCTGGGCCGAACCGGGCTAAAGGTCACCAGCCTCAGCTTCGGGGCCATGCTCACGCCGGAGTCCGAGGTGATAAGAGCCGGTCTCGATATGGGCATCAACTATGTGGATACGGCCCGGCGGTATCTGAACGGAAGAAGCGAAGAGGTTGTCTCCAGGGCCCTGAAGGGAATACGCGACAAAGTAGTCGTGGCCACGAAAACCCAGCCGGGCTCAAACACCAGGGAGGCCATCATGAAGGACGTGGAGACCAGCCTGGTGCATCTCCAGACCGACCATATCGACGTGATCCAACTCCACAGTCTTCAAAGTCCCCAACGGGCCTTCATCCCCGAGGTACGAGAGGCTTACGTCAGACTCAGAGAACAGGGGAAAGTCCGTTTCTTCGGCGTTACCACCCATACCAACCAGGCCGAGGTCATCGACGGGGTGGTGAACGACCCGGAGAAGTTTTTCGATACCGTCCTGGTGGACTATAATTTCAAGTCGGACCCATCCGTAAAAGCGGCCATCGCCAGGGCCAAGGCGGCGGGAATCGGCGTGATCGCCATGAAAGTTCAAACAGGCCATTATAAGACGGACGTACCCGGAGACGCGGCCATCCACCAGGCGGCTTTGAAGTGGGTGCTTGACGACACCAACGTCGCTACGGCCATCGCCGGGATGAAAACCCTGGAGCACATCAAGGAACTGATGCCGGTTATGGGGACGAAGGTTACCGGCGCCGATGAGCGCATCCTGGCCAGATACGGAAAGGCCATCGATTCTTACTACTGCCGGCGTTGCGGGCAGTGCCAGAACACCTGCCCCCAAGGGGTAGATATAAGCTCGGTGAACCGGGCACTCATGTATGCCGAGGGCTATAAGGAATTCGAACTTGCCAAGGCCACCTTCGATGAGGTATCCGGGGCCGCTCTATGTTCGACCTGCCCTGAATGTGTTGCCCGGTGCGTGAACGGTTTGAACATCGCCGAAAAGATGCGTCAGGCCGGGAGCCTATTGGCATGACCCGTTATGTTCTAGTCTCCATTCTTTGCACGGCGGTCGCGCTGTCTGCCTTCTCTCCGCCGTCAGCGGCTGCCCAGAAGCTCGAGGGTTTCCTCCCGGCGAGTTGTGTTCCCGGTTGGGCTATGGAGGGCCAGGTGGCGGCTTATACCCCGGAGAACCTTTACCGGTATATCGATGGGGAAGCCGAGATCTATTTGCCCTACGGCTTCAAGAAGGCAGTGACCGTGAGATACGTAAAAACCGATACTCCCACAGCCGGCCCCCAAGATAAGGGGATGGTAGTCAATATCTTCGAGATGGGGTCGCTGCTGGACGCCTTTGGCATCTATGCGAACTACCGTAGTTCAACGCTGCCGCAATTGAAGGTGGGCGCGGAAGGTTTTCTCGATGAAACAGAACTGATGTTCTATCGGGACCGTTACTTCGTTCAGGTCGAGTCCTCGGGGTCGCTCACCCAGGAAGCGGGTCTGTTTCAATCCTGCGCCGAAACCGTCTCCGGAAACCTTCCCCAAGGGGGGGAAAAGCCCCGGGAAATCGGGCTTCTCAACGTGTCCGGCGCCGTTGCCCTCACCGAAAAATATTATCCCCGGGGGCTGCTCGGCCACGGCTTCTTCGGAAGGGGTCTCACCGTGGAGGTGACGATCAAGGGGGAGCCGGCCAAGGCCCTGGTCATACTGGCCGGGTCAGAGGAGGCGGCCGGGCGGATCTTTGACGAATACAGGAAATATCTCGAGGAGGCCAAGGTTATACCCCAAATCTCCGGCGATAAAAAAGGGACCTCTCTCCGGGTGATCGATCCCCTTTACAAGGGTACGGTTTTGCACCAGTCGGGTTCGTTTGTGGTGGGCGTCGTGGGCCTCAGGGAACCCCATGAAGGGGATGGCATCGTCTCTCAACTCTTGGAGCGGCTGCCCGGCAGGTAGGCCTGGCCGAATTATGATCCGCAACGGGACCAGGAAACACGAATAACGGTCCCTTTCCCAATTCCGGATTCAAGATCAAAAGAGCCCGAAGAAAGTTGGGCTCTTTCTTTCATGGTGGAAAGACCCAAGCCTCTTCTGACCCTATCCTGTTCAAACCCTTGCCCGTTATCCTCAATCGTCAATTCTATTCTACCATTTCTTTCTTGAAGAGACAGGCCTACCAGATTGGCCTGGCTATGTTTGGCGATATTATTCAGGGCTTCCTGACAGACCCTATAGATCGCCGTTTTTAGGAAATCGGTTAACTCCCTTTCCGACAAGTCAATCTGTTTTTCCAAACGGATGTGCGAATAGGTTCTTTGGTACTCGCGGCAGAACCAGTTGATGGCCGGCACGATTCCCAGGTCATCCAAAAGAGAAGGGCGTAAATCAGACATGATCCTGCGGGTTTCTTCGATGACGGATCGAACTCGGTCCAGGAGGTCTTTTAATCCCGCCTGGGTGTTTTCGTCCTGCTCCGTCCGGCCCAGGATTTTCTCAATACTGAATACGATGGCCCCCAAAGATCCGGCAACGCTGTCGTGAAGCTCCCCGGCAATTCTTTTTCTTTCCTTCTCCTGGGCGTTCAAAAGTTCTGATGAGAGATATCTGAGTTGTCTTTCTGATTCCTTCAACTGCTCTTCGGCCTGCTGATGCTCCTCCTTTTCTCTTAATTCCTGCAAAGCCCGGTTCATGGCCGGCACCAGTTTGGAAAGATTATCCTTGAGGATATAGTCGGTTGCTCCATTCTTAAGGGTTTCGATCGCCAGACCTTCCCCCATTTTTCCTGTAATAAAAATAAAGGGTAGTTCCGGGAATTTTTCCTGTGCAATTTTGAGGGCGGAGATGCCGTCGAAAGCGGGGAGAGAATAGTCGGCAAAGATCAGTTCAAAATCTTTCTGCGCAAGGGCATCGAGGAAAGCCGCCTGCGTATCAACCCGGACGATGTCGCAGGCCACCCCTTCCGAGATCAGCATTTCCCTTATCAGTTCCGCGTCTCTCAAATCATCTTCGAGATGGAGTATTCGCAATGATCCTTTCATGGAATTACCTTTCTTGAGTATCGGAAGTGTCCAGTATTCTCCCGGGTGACCGGGAATTCAGGTCTCACAGAACAGGGCCTGGGAAATTACCCCGGCACTTACGCCCTGCCCTTTCCCACGCTCCCCGGCGGCGGTTCATTGATCATTCCCCAGAATATACCGAGTCCTTTAACGGCGTTAATGAATTCATGGAAATCAACGGGTTTCACCACATAGGCATTAACCCCCAACTCATAGCATCTTCCCAAGTCTTCTTCCTGACGGGAGGAGGTCAGGACGATCACCGGAATTGTCTTTAATTCTTCATCCGCCTTTATCCGGGCCAGCACTTCCAACCCGCTGACCTTGGGAAGTTTCAGATCGAGCAAAATGGCCGCCGGATTGCCATCAATAAATGTTTCGAAGTTGCCGCTGCGGGATAGATAGGCCAGGGCTTCTTCACCGTCTCGGGCCACAACCACTTCGTTGACCAGATGGTATTCAGAGAGCGCTTCAAGAGTGAGTTCCACATCTTTAGGATCGTCTTCAACGAGTAAAATGCGTTTCATTTCTTTCATCATTTTAAACTTAAACTCCTTATTTTGGAAGTGAAAATGAAAAAGTGGCCCCATGGTCTATTTTACCCTCAGCCCAGGTTTGGCCTCCATGGCGATGAATGAGGCGCTGGACATTGGCCAGTCCGATGCCCGTTCCTTCAAAGTCCTCCTGACGGTGAAGGCGCTGGAACACGCCAAAAAGTTTGTCTTGATATTTCGGATCGAACCCGACCCCGTTGTCCCGAACAAAAAATATAAATTCGTCCTTCTCGGGGATACACCCAATTTCGATTTCGGCTTCCGGCCTCGGCCGGGTAAACTTCACGGCATTGGAAATAAGATTGACGAACACCAGACGAAGCATTGAGCTGTCACAATAGACTTCCGGCAACTCCCCGACCTTCCAGGCAATGTCTCTCTCTTCCGTTTCTTCTTGTAATTCCTTAAGAACTCCCTTTACCAGATCTCCTAAAGGGACCCTGTTCTTCTTCACTTCAGATCGGCCGATACGTGAAAAAGCTAAAAGGTCATCGATCAAAACCCCCATCTGCTTCGCCGATTCGGAAATGGTATCCAGATAATGGAGAGTAGTCTGATCAAGAACGGAGGAGGCCTTTTTTTGTAACATCATAGCAAATCCGGTGATATGCCGAAGCGGCGCGCGAAGATCATGAGATATAGAGTATGAAAAACCCTCCAGCTCTTTATTCGCGGCCTCAAGTTGCGCCGTCCGTTCCAGGAGCTCACGGTTGGCAACTTCCGCTTTGGATCGCTCCACATCAAAGTCTTCCAGGAGGTTCAACATGGCCCGCTGCGTCTCCTCAAACTGGGTCTTTTCCCCGGCAAAGTCTTCCAGGATGTTCACGGTGGCCCGCTGCATCTCCTCCAGACGGGCCTTCTCTTCCGCGAAGTCTTCCAGGATGTTGTGCATCGCCTTGGTGTAGTCTTTGATGTCCATGATCGCCGAGGCTACCGGCAATAGCTGAAGGGATTGAGCGATCATGGTTCGGCCCTCTCCATCGGCGTCCTCCTCTGCAGCGAATCATTTTCCTTCCGCAGCTCCTCAATCTCCTTCTTCAGGTCGATCATCTTGAGCTCCCGTCCGACCGTCAGCCTTTGAAACCTCTCCAGTTCCGCCAGCCGCTCCAGCTCACGCGTTCTCTGCTCTTCCCGGGCCCTCTGCTCAGCGAGCTTGGTCTCGGCCTCCTTCTGGGCCGTAACGTCACGAGCGGCGGCAAAGACGCCGAGAACATTGCCTTGCATGTCCCGGTACACCGAGGCGTTGTAAAGCACATTCGTGAGTCGTCCCTCCTTATGCCGGATGGTCAGGGGATAGTCGGTAACGAACCCCTTGGAAAAAACCTGCTCGTATCCCCGGCGCGCATTCTCGGGTTCCGTGAAGTAATCTGAAAAATCCGTCCCGATAAGCCGGTCTCGAGGAATACCGGTTGCTTTCACGGTCGCTTCATTGACGTCGGTGATCTTCCCTTCCGGGCTGATGGTGACCAGGGGATCAAGGCTCGCCTCAACCAGGGTTCTGGCATACTGGGAGGCTTGACGGATCTGTTCTTCGGCCTGTTTCTTTTCCGAAATGTCATTGCTCATCAGGAGATATCCGATGGGGCGGCCCGAACCATCGATACGGCGGGTGACCACAACGCTGGCTATAAAACGGGAGCCGTCTTTCCGGACGCGCTCGAACTCGCCTTCCGACAGACCCTTTTCATAGGCAACCTTCAGCATTTTTTCCACGACCCCGGACTGAATATCTTCCGGCGTGTGAAGGATGCTCGACTCTTTGCCGATAATCTCTTCGGCCGCATAGCCGTAATTCCGCCGGGCCCCCTCGTTCCAGGAAAGGATGCGGTAGTTCAGATCTTTTCCGATGATAGAGTACTTGGTTGAGCTCTCCAGAATATTATCCAGAAAGTTTTTCGTCTCTGAGAACTCGCGCATGACGCGTTTCGATTCCGTTACGTCCCTGGCGGCGGCAAACACCCCCAGAACGTTACCGCGCACGTCCTTATAGACCGAGGCGTTATAGAGGACGTCAACCAGAATCCCATCCCGGTGCCGGATGGTCAGAGGGTAATCGGTGACAAAACCCTTCTCGAAGACCTGCCGGTATCCTTCCCGGGCCTTCTCCGGCTCGGTAAAGTAGTCCGAGAAGTCCGTCCCGACCAGCCGGTCGCGTGGGACACCCGTCACTTTCACGGTCGCCTCATTGACGTCGGTGATCTTCCCTTCCGGGCTGATGGTCACCAGGGGGTCCAGGCTGGCCTCGATCAGGCTCCTGGCATATTCCGCAGCCTGCCGCTGGGCGGTGACGTCACGGGCCGCCGCAAAAACCCCCAGGACGTTGCCGGTGACGTCCTTGTAAACCGAGGCGTTATAGAGGACCTCGACCAATTTCCCATCCCGGTGCCGGATGGTCAGAGGGTAATCGGTGACAAAACCCTTCTCGAAGACCTGCTGGTATCCTTCCCGGGCCTTCTCCGGCTCGGTAAAGTAGTCCGAGAAGTCCATTCCCACCAGCCTGTCGCGCGGAATACCCGTCACTTTCACGGTCGCCTCATTGACGTCGGTGATCTTTCCTTCCGGACTGATGGTCACCAGGGGGTCCAGGCTGGCCTCAACCAGACTCCTGGCATACTCCGCTGCCTGCCGCTGGGCCATAATGTCCCGGGCGGCGGCAAAGACGCCGAGGACATGGCCTTGCATGTCCCGGTACACCGAGGCGTTATAGAGGACGTCCGTGAGTCGTCCGTCCTTGTGCCGGATGGTCAGCGGATAGTCGGTGACAAATCCTCTGGAGAAAACCTGCCGGTAGCCGTCACGCGCACTCTCCGGGTCGGTGAAGTAGTCCGAGAAGTCCGTTCCGATGAGCTTGTCGCGGGGAATACCCGTCACTTTCACGGTCGCCTCATTGACGTCGGTGATCTTTCCTTCCGGACTGATCGTGACCAGGGGGTCCAGGCTGGCCTCGATCAGGCTCCTGGCGTATTTCGAGGTCGCCTGCAACTTCTCATCGATGCGTTTACGTTCTGAAATATCCCGGGCGATGGACGAAGCGCCGATGAGCCTCCCTGAGGTATCGTGGATAGGCGAGACGGTCAGGGAAACATGGATCAGCGTGCCGTCCTTACGTTTGCGAAGCGTCTCGTAGTGATCAACCCGCTCGCCCTGGCGGATTTTGGCCAGGATTTCTTCCATTTCCATCGGTCGGTCCGGGGCGAGAAGGATAGTGACCGGCTGGCCGATAATTTCCTTCGCGGTATACCCGTACATTATTTCCGCAGCGCGGTTCCAACTGGTAATAATCCCTTCCAGGGTTTTGCCGAAGACGGCATCATCGGAGGAATCCACGATGGAGGCCAGGAGTGCCGTCCGTCCCTCCTCTAACGGTGACATGGCTCTGTCTTTTTTCTTCTTCTTACCGTTAACTTCCATCGTATTTCCCTCCCTTGTCAGGATTTTTTCCGCCCAGAAATTCTCAGTCCTTTTTTTGACTTTGGATAGATCCGCTCCATATTGAAAGGCCGCCCCACTCCGCCCGAATAATCGTCCCCTTTCCCTCGGCCGATTCAAGGTCGAAAAATCCGCCCGATAGCTGAGCCCGTTCTCTCATGGTTGAAAGCCCCAGTCCCTTCCTGACCGTCTTGGGGTCAAACCCTTCCCCGTTATCCTTTATGATCAAGGTTATTTTTTCGGCCTTCTTTTGAAGAGAAATATTCACTAGGGAGGCCTGGCTGTATTTGGAGATATTATTCATGGCCTCCTGGGAAATTCGAAAAATCGGCGTTCTCAGAGGATCGGGCACTTCCGATTCTAAAATTCCGATATGACTTTCCACGGAAATATGAGGATAAGTCTTTTGGTATTCCCGGCAGAACCAGCTCATAGCGGCCACGATCCCCAGGTCATCCAGGACGGCCGGCCGCAGGTCGACCATGATCCGGCGAACTTCAGTAATGATCTCGGAAACTTTAGAGGCGAGGTCCTGCAGGGATTCAGTACTGCTCTCCCCTCGTTTCGTCTCCGCCGTTATTTTCTCAATTCCGATTTTCATCGCCGCCATGGAGGCTAAGGTGCTGTCATGCAGTTCCCCGGCAATCCTTTTCCTCTCTTCCTCCTGAATGGTCAGGGATTGGGAGGCAAAATATCGAACCTGGTCATGCGCCTTTTTTAAGTTTTCCTCGGCCTTCTTCCGCTCGGTGATATCAATATCCATCTCCAGGATCAGGGGCGATCCATCGGCATCGATAAAGGGAAAATCATAGGCATCAAGGATACTGCCGTCCGGAGTGGTGACCTCCCAATGATGGGGTCTACCGGTTTCCAGAACTTGGTATGATTCACAGAAATCGCAGGGTCGGCTAAGTCCGAAACGATATTCATAGCAGCGCCGGCCGTCTGATTCTGCGAATTTCTCCCGAGAAGACCGGTTGGCAAAAGCTACGCCATAGTCGGGGGTCAACAGGCAGATCATAGCCGGCAGCGTTTCCAGAACGTCATAAAGGCGCCGGCGTTCGGCCTCGACTGCTTCGACCACCTGCCGGCGTGCCTCGCTCTGGCGCAATAACTCTTCGGTTCGCCGGCGCTCGGTGATGTCGCGGAAGACGAGCACAAGGCCGGTAATATTTCCCTCCCGGTCTTTTATGGGCGCGCCGCTGTCGTCAATCGGGACTTCTGTTCCGTCTTTCCTCACCAGGAGCGCGTTGTAGTCCGGACCGGCGATTATCCCTTCCCGGAGCACCTTGCAAACGGGGCCCTCGGCCCGGCAGCGGGTTTCCTGGTTGATGATGTTAAAGACCTCCTCCACCGGCTTTTCCGCCGCTTGGCCAAGAGTCCAACCGGTAAGCCTTTCGGCCACGGCATTCATAAAGGTAACCCGGCCCTCAACATCGGTGGCGATGACCGCATCGCCGACACTGGACAAGATGGTGGCCCAGCGCTGTTCACTTTCCCGGAGGGCCGCTTCCGCCTGCAGACGCACGGCGATCTCTTCTTCGAGGCTTTTGTTGGAGACCTGCAGCTCGGCGGTGCGCTCCTTTACCAAATCCTCCAGGTGGACCTGGTAGGTGCGGAGCTGCCTTTCCTTGGATATCCTGTCCAGGGTGGTTCCGGCGATCCCGGTCAGGGCTAAGTAAAGGTTAAGTAACTCAGGTCGAACGGGAGTGGAAGACTTGTGGCCGATGAGGAGCACCGTCGTCGTCCGATTCGACTCGGGTAAGGGCAAAAAGAGGACCCCATAGGATTCGGAACCCAAGACCGTTTCGGTGGCCAGGAATCCGGTCTCCAGCACGTCATGGATGATCCCTTTGACCTTCTCCGACAAGATCCCCCCGGGCAGGTCTTCACCGCCCATGACCCGATTCTCAAGGGAGATCTTCCCCCCAGAGTCCAGCCGGGCAAAGGCGACCCACTCCGCCTTGAAATAACTGACGATGAGACGCCCAAACTCCTCGAGGATGTTTTGTTGAGCGGTGAGCCGGACGATATATTGCGCGGCCTTTATAAAACTTTCTACATATGGTCCTTGATAGGAAGGCTCTTCCGACATCGCTTAATTCCCGGCCATGGGTTGAAGAAAAAGACTCTCCAGGAATAGATCCTCAAATTCGGGAACCTGAGAAAGATTGATGATTTTCGATTTCTCTCTTAAGCGCTGAAGACCATCGCCCTTTCCGTTTGACAAAAGGAGAAACTCACATCCTCTCAGGGCGGCGTTACCACAGAGTTCAACACGTTCAGGGGAGATGAAAGGAAGCAAGCCGATTTCCTGGGCATTCCGGATATTCAAGTAATTGCCAAAACTGCCGCAAATAGAAATGCGTTGCAGTGACTCGGCACTCATCCGGGCGGATTTTAGCAAGAACCGCACTCCGGCGCCGATGGCGGCCTTGGCTCGTTGAAACAGGTCTATATCCCCGCCATCCAAAAAGAGACCCGGATTGTCCACCGACAAGACGAATCTCCTTTCCGGCAGTTCAGCAGTGATTCGTCCTTTTTTATCAACTTTTCCTGTTTTTGTCAAATAGGCGATGAGATCGACCAGACCGGAGCCGCAAAAGCCCTGGGCATTTTCATCGCCGATGACCTGGGCAGCCAGTCCCATCCCTTCGTTTTGTTCGATCTTATAAATCGCACCAGGTCCGGCCGGCATCCCGCATTTCATTCCGCTTCCCTCAAAAGCCGGTCCTCCGGCGGCCGAGGTGACCCACAAGCAGGTTCCATCCCATAGAGCGATCTCGGAATTGGTGCCGAAGTCAATCAAGAGACCGGCCGCGGTTTCGGTCAGACGGGTACTGAGCACACCGGCCAGAAGATCAGAACCAATAAAACCGGCCAGGGGTTGATGAAGATTGACCGAGACTTCAGCCCTTAAATTTACTGTCTCAAACCAGTTTTTTGTACTTTCGGGACGACAATCGATGGACCTCGTCCAGTATCGGGGTTGAGAAAGCAGGTCCAGGCCCTTTTCAGCCAGCAAAGCCGTCATGGCGGTATTGCCGACGATCGCTATGGTCCTTATCTTCCAGGGATCGTACCCTTCGCTTGAACACACCTCCAGAAGTCCTTCAGCCAGGCAGTCTTTTACGGTTTGGCTTATTTCCCGGGCGGATTCCTTTGACTGGCTGGCCGCCTGCAGCCGGGTCATGACGTCGGAGCCATAACGCGACTGCCAATTAAGCCCCGAGACTGCCGACAGACGCTGGTTTCTGGAAATGTCCCACAAGGACAGGCTTACGGTCGTGGTTCCCAGGTCGATGGCCAGGCCATAAGCGGGATCATCGGGTTCCGCAGCCTTTTCCAATGATCGGTGGAGAGAAGTCCAATCCGGAATTTCACCCGGGTTCAGTTTTCGCCAGTTGGGCCGGGGGGCCGGTCTCAAGATCCTGATCCGGAGGTCATCGGCGCCGATCACCTGGCAGGCCAATCGAACTCCGTCCTGAAGCTCCTTTTCGGAAAGAAGAAGGGTCTCGTTTTTGGTAGGCCCTGGCACCCTGCCGGCCAAAACTTGAATGCGGCACAAACCGCATGCCCCTGATCCCCGGCAACCGGTTCGAACCCGCAGGTCAGTGGTGTCGAGCACTTCCCGCAATGACTTCCCTGGTGTAAAAGCGATCAAACGGTCTTTGGGGTTACTTAAAACCCAAAGAAGGGGCATCGGAGCTAACCTTGCTCGACCGAGGCCTGAACCAGGGCTTGGATATTTTCTTCTTTTGACTCCGGCGGGATCTCACAACCCGAAGAAAGGATAAAACCCCGGCGTCCGGCAAAGGACTGCATTAAGAGGGAGGCCTCGGCCTTGATTTCTTCGGGGTCTTCCTCAACAAAAGAAAGGGACTTGATGTTTCCATCAAGGCAGGTATGCGGGAGAAGGCTTTGGGCTTTTGTCGCTGTGATGTCATAATCAAAATTAGCAATATCAACATCGGCCTGAGGGTAGAATCCTAAGATCGACTGGACCGGACCGGCGATGTGCAGCCAGTTAGCCAGGGCGCCGGCCTTTTTGAAAGTCCCGAAAATCTTCTTCAGTCGGGGCAGTTCAAGCTCGCGAAAGATTTGGTAGGGCACCACGGCCGGGGAAGCGAAAGGATCAAAAACGATCGGTAGATGAGCCCCGGCTTCGATCTGAGCCAGGCCGAAGCGGATAATCACGTCGGCGGCCAAGTCCACCAGGGTCCCTAACCGTTCGAGATCATCAATGGCTAAGTAAAGGGTTTCTTCCGGGCCTAACAATTGGGCGGCCAGGGTGAGCGGGCCGGCGACACAGCCGACAATCAGAACTTCTTCACCAAGTTCTTGACTCA
Source organism: uncultured delta proteobacterium (assembly GCA_963790475.1). Lineage (GTDB taxonomy): Bacteria > Desulfobacterota > RBG-13-43-22 > RBG-13-43-22 > RBG-13-43-22 > RBG-13-43-22. The sequence goes on from CAWBOS010000010.1 coordinate 1,497,007, forward strand.
TTATTTTTAAAGCTTTCAGCATCTCAGGCATGCGGCCCGTGCGTTCCGGGTCGGGTAAGGGGCATCCGTCCCAGGCACTGTTTTTATCAAACACCGGCTGCTCGATCACCGGATATAAATTCTTCCGGTAGCGGATCCTGGCCCCTAATGCCTCATTTTCCACGTTCATATCCATAACCGAAAAGACCGCATCATAGCCATATCGTTCCAGGGCTTTTATCTGGCAGCGGGCCAGCAATTCACCGTCTTGGACATAGTCCCCGAGAGCGACCCCGGCCATAACCCCGGCATGTCCGAAAACCTGAGCGATGACCGGCACTCGGTCGGATTCTTCAAATGCGGCCGCAGACCCAATCCGTTGGAGGCTGTTCATTGGCTTCTCCTTCGAGCAATACCGGCGATGAAATCAGCCCCATCGAAAGCGGATTCAGCCACATAATCGACGTTCAACCACTCGGGCGAAAGCTGCTTCAGGGCCGCGCCCCCAGCGATAATTTTCACCTGTTCGAGCTTTCGTTCTTTGAGGAGGGGTCTAACCTGTCTGACCAAGGAAGCAACGAGACTGATCAAGCCGCTGATGCCGACAGCAACCGGCTTTTCCCGTTCGACCGTGTCCACCACGGAAAATCTATCCGGGAGTGATCAATAAGCTCTCCCATGGTATCATAAAAGGATAGTTCCATTCGTTTTCCAGCTCACCTGCCCAATCGTAGGTATCCCGGGAAATAATCATTAATTGTCTATAATGGGACAAATTTTGCATTATTATAGCCATTAAGACTTGTTTTCCCCGGTTAATCTTAACCTTCCAGGATTTCCTTTTTATCCGTAACCTGTTAAATTAATAGTAATTTAACCGTTAAATATACTGATGGCCTAATTGTTGCAACTGGGACAATAGAAAGTAACTGGGAAAATGAGATTTTCCCTCTTTACCAGAAACAGGAGTAGCTATGAGATATTTTAAGGATGACGTTCTTAGAGCGGATGAAGTATCGAGATGGCTGAGAATTCCCAAATCGACCACTTATAAGCTTTGCCTGGAAGGTCAGATCACTGGGACAAAAATAGACAGACATTGGCGGTTTGACCAAAAAGATATTGAAGTTTGGTTCAAGAAAATAATTAATAATGAAATCAGGAGATTGGCTGATGACAACGAGTCGTTCATACGGGGTTTCTCCGACGGATTCATATCCTATGTCGAAAACCCTGTTTATAATTCGAAACAAAGAAGAAATCGACATTACCGTTCAAGAAGTAAAACAAAAACAAAATCATCCAATGTCTGAAAAACCTCTCTACAACAGTAGAATACTGAATACCTACATTGAATTTACTAAAATAAATTATCCCTATGTCAATATTCAGGATTTATTAAAATATGCCCAAGTGGAATCCTATCAGATAAGTGATGAAGGGCACTGGTTTACTCAAGAGCAACATGACCGATTTCATGAGAAACTGGTAGAGTTAACCGGAAATAAGGACATTGCCCGGGAAGTAGGGCGATACGCCGCCTCTTCCAAAGGAGCGGGATTACTTAAACAATATGCCCTTACCTGGATCGGCCCCTTAATGGCCTATTCCATGTTAGGTCATGTCACTTCCAAGTTTACAAGATCCTTCGTTTATCAGTCCAGAAAAGTTTCCCCCAATACCGTAGAGATCACCGTAACTCCTCAAGAAGGTGTTCAAGAAAAACTTTATCAGTGCGAAAACAGGTTGGGGATGTTCCAGGCCATCGTTGATATTTTTGATTATAAAATATCCCGGACAGATCATACTGAATGTATTTTTAAGGGGGGAAAGGTCTGCCGCTATATTATTTCCTGGGAGGCCTCCCCTTCTTCCTTTTGGAAAAGAGTTAGAAATATCAGCGTGGTTCTTTCATTACTGGCCGGAGGTGTTTTGATTCCTCTTTTCCCTTGGGATACCATCGTTATTCTTTCAATTCTTCTTGTTTTCATATCGTTAAGTTATGTTATTAATTTATCGGAAAAGAAAGAGTTAAAAACCACCATAAATAATTTTAGGGTATTGGCAGAACAACAAATTGATCAAATTGATATCAACTATAAAAATGCTTTGATGATCAATGAGATTGGACAGGCCATCAGTAAAAAGTTAAATATTAACGATATCCTGGAAAATATTATGCGCGCCCTGGAGATACGGCTGGATTATGACCGGGGAATGATCCTCCTGGCCAATCCGGAAAAAACTCGATTGATTTATTCTGCCGGTTATGGAGTAAACGAGGAACAACTGAAGGTCATTAGAACTACTTTTTTCCATTTGGATAACCCCGAATCCAAAGGGGTCTTTGTCCTTTGCTTTCATTCACAGAAACCTTTCCTGATTAACGATGTTGATCAACTACAAGGAAACATTTCAGAAAAAAGTTTCGAATTCCTTAGAGGGACCGGGAGCAAATCCTTTGTTTGTTGTCCTATCATTTACGAGAAAGACTCATTAGGGGTCCTGGTAGTCGATAATATTGTAAAAAAGCGAGATTTGACTCAAACGGATATAAGCATAATGTTAGGAATCGCCCCTCAAATTGGGATCAGCATCAACAATGCCCTGTTGATAGAGCAACAAAAAGCACAATTTAATTCAATTTTAAGAGTTCTGGCGGCCTCCATTGATGCCCGGGATCCGTTAACGGCCGGTCATTCCGAAAAGGTGACCGAATATTCGATTGGCATAGCCAAGGAATTGGGGTTTGGGGAAGATTATTGTGAGGTCATAGGAATAGCAGGGCTGCTCCACGATTATGGTAAGTTGGGCGTAAGGGATGATATTCTAAAAAAAGCCGGAAAGCTCACGACTGAAGAGTATTTAGAAATACAGTCTCATGCTTTAAAAACAAAATTGATTTTGGATCAGATGAATTTCAGCGGTAATTATTCTGACATCCCCTTATTGGCAGGTTCCCATCATGAAAAGATGGACGGCAGCGGGTACCCCAATGGTTTGAAGGGAGATGAGATTCCCTTGGGTGCCAGGATTATTGCTGTGGCCGATGTCTTTGAAGCCTTAACCGCTAAGCGACACTATCGAGATCCGATGAATATTGATGAAGCGATCAGGCATTTGAGAGAAGGGATCAACACTGCCTTCGACCAAAAAATTGTCGAAGCCTTCTTAAAATATTATCAAAAAGCTTATAACATATAATCAATGAAAGATCTCGCTGAATTTCCTGGGCCGTAGTCCCTGGATGAGATAGAAAAAAACAAGGGTATCCTCTATAATCCCGAGGTCGTGGATGCAGGTCTAAGGCTTTTCAGGGAGAAGGAGTATACGTTTTAGTTATAGATGCTTAGTCTAATAAAAGGGTATTCCGGAAATACCCCATGCCTACTGGAAATTGGAGAAATAAAAGATGAAATCTGAGATTCAGACTGAAGAACAACTGATCCGGGAATTGGAAGATCTTCGTTGTAGGACTGCTGAACTCGAAAAATCAGAAGCCGATCGCAAACAGGCAGAGGAAGCACTGCGGGAATCGGAGGAGAAATATCGTTCCCTGGCATCAACTGAAGACTCCCTGTATTCCGTAGACAGGGAAGGCCGGTATCGGTTAATGAACAAGGCCCACTTGTTGAGGCTTGGCCTGTCATTGGATAAGGTTATAGGCAGAATCTATGGGGAGTTCCATTCGCCAGAAGATACAAAACAGTTCTCTGATAAAGTTGAAGCGGTGTTCGCCACAGGCAATTCTTTCCAAACCGAACATAGAAGCGAAAGAGATAATAAATATTTCCTCCGGACATTTAGTCCGATTAAAGACTTACAGGGAAACATTACTGACATCACAGTTGTTTCCAAAGACATCACTGAGCGCAAGCAGGCGGAAGATGCCTTGTGGAAAAGCGAGGAGCGCTATCGCGACATCCTGGATAGCATCGAAGAAGGATACTATGAGGTGGATATTGCCGGGAACCTCACCTTCTTCAATGATTCCTTGTGTGACTTGCTTGGGTATTCCAGGGATGAGTTGATGGGCCTGAACAGCCGTCAGTACACAGACGAGGAGAACGCTGCTAAGCTCTACAAGGCCTTTAATGAAGTGTATCGAACAGGAATCCCGGCAAAGAGTTTTGATTGGCAAGTGATCAGGAAAGATGGGACAACCGGATTTGGAGAGGTTTCCGTTTCGCTTATTCGGGATGGGAGGGGTAATATCACAGGCTTTCGGGGGATCGCCAGGGACATCACCGATCGAAAAAAATTAGAAGAGGCCCTCAAAACCCTGTCTCTCAAAGATGACCTGACCGGCTTATATAACCGCCGGGGATTCTTTGCTTTGGCCGAGCAGGGATTGAAGGCAGCCCAACGAAATGGAACAGAGGTTTTGCTCATTTATGGAGACTTGGATAATTTAAAAGGAATTAATGATACCCTCGGACATCAAGAAGGAGATCAGGTTTTAATTGATATATCCAACATTCTTAAAGAAACCTTTCGTGAGTCAGATGTCGTCGCCCGTATGGGGGGAGATGAATTTGTCATGCTGGCCATGAATTGTAATGAGGTTTCGGCGGAAAAGCTGATTATTCGCTTTGAGAAAGCCTTGAATGAGCATGAGTCCCAAAGAAAACGCCCTTACCCACTTTCCATGAGCCTGGGTACTGCATGTTTTGACCCTCAGAAATCCTGTTCCATAGAGGACCTGCTTACCCAGGCGGACAAGATCATGTATGAGAATAAACAAAAAAGAAAAAGGAAGTGAGAAGGGGATGAAGAAAATCATGAAAACCCAATAAAAATCGAATTGAGGGGAAACTTGAAAAGCAAAATTACTGAGATCCCAATTTCATACCCTACGCGGTCTAAGAATAGCTTGAGTAAAGGATCCGTACCCGTCGCTTTTGGCTCTTTGGCTGAAATTCCCGCTGTATCCTCCGGACACTTCAACGACGGGGATTCATCCTTATGAAAGTAATGAAAAAAGGCAAAAAGGGCAAAGACAAAATTATTTGTAAGCTTGTTGTAACAAGGGAAAACCTTTTGGGGATAATAAATTCTATAAAAAGTCCTTATAAAGATTGATAGTTGAGAGAGAAAAAGTGGAAATTTATCCGTTGGCCCCCAAACTCATAGAAAATGCCCTAACCCGATTACAATCCCGAATTAAGGCCTTGGAGCAAGCAGAAGCCCGGCTTAATCAAGAATTAGAGGTATCTCAAAAGAAAGCAGCCCAATACTGGGCTTTCATAGAGAAGGCTAATGATATAATTTATGAAACAGATGCCAATGGGTATTTAACTTATGCCAATCCTGCTTCAGAAAGGATTGCCGGATACTCTAAAGAAGAACTCGCCGGTCACCAATATTTGGAATTGATACGGCCCGATTATCTGGAGAAAGCGGCTCGGACCTATGGTAAACAGTTTGTTTCAAAGATTCCAGATACCTATTTTGAATTACCCCTGATTGCTAAGGATGGACGGGAGGTTTGGGTTGGCCAGCATGTTCAGTTGCAGACGAAGGAAGACCAAGTTATAGGATTTCAAGCCATAGCTCGGGATATCACCGAGCGTAAGCAGGCGGAGGATGCATTTAAATATTCATTATCTTTACTCAGTGCCTCCCTGGAGTCCACTGCCGATGGTATCCTAATCGTAGGCAGGAACGCAAAGATTACACGTTGGAACCAGAAATTCGCCGAGATGTGGGAAATACCAGCGGAAGTGCTCTCCAGCCAGGAGGATGAAAAGGCCTTAAGCCATGTCCTGAAGCAACTAACCGATCCGGAGCAGTTTGTTACCAAAGTCAGGGAATTGTATGCACAGCCTGAGAAATCCAGTTTCGATCAGATCGAGTTTGTGGATGGTAGGGTTTTTGAACGGTATTCCCAACCTCAAAGAATCGAAGATACTATTGTAGGCCGGGTATGGTCATTCCGTGACATCACCGAGCACCAGCGGGCTGAAGAGGCGCTTCGAGAAAGTGAAGAACGCTATCGGACTGCCATTGAACAATCTAATGATGGCATTGCCTTGGTTAGAGGGGACCTACATATCTTTTCAAATAAAAAGATGGTTGAGATTTTTGGCTATGACAGTCCTGAAGAAATCATAGGGCAACCGGTTGCTCTGCTGATTCATCCTGATGACCGGGAGCGGGTAATCGATATTAACCGTCGAAGACAAATGGGGGAACCAGTACCCCAAAAATATGAATTTAAAGGTCAACGGAAAGACGGGGAGCCCATTCATATTGAAGTCTCTGCCGCCAAGACGACTTATCAAGGAGAAGCTGTTTCCTTGGCCTATCTGAGGGATATCACCGACCGTAAACTGGCCGAGGAGGCTCTCAAGACCTTATCCCTTAAAGATGAGCTGACCGGTCTCTATAACCGACGGGGTTTCTTTGCCCTGGCGGAACAGGGATTAAAGAATGCCCAACGGACGAAAACAGAAATGCTGCTCATTTTCGGAGATTTGGATAATTTGAAAGGAATTAATGATACCTTCGGCCATAAAGAAGGTGATCAAGCCTTGGTGGATACTTCACAAATACTTAAAGAAACATTTCGGGAATCGGATATCATTGCTCGCATAGGGGGTGATGAATTTGTCATTTTGGCCATGAACAGCTTTGAGACCTCGGCGGAAAAACTGATCCAACGCTTCAAGAAGGTCCTGAAAAACGATTATCGCCAAACAAAGCTCTCGTATACCCTCTCCCTGAGCCTGGGCGTTGCTTTTTTTGATCCTCGAAACCCTTGTTCTATAGATGCCTTGCTGGCCCAGGCAGACAAATTGATGTATGAGAACAAACCCCAAAACGGTAGATAGGCTAAAGATTTTTGGCCACTGCTTTCTTTAAGCACATTTCGAAACGGTATTCGTTAATTTTCGAAGAGATCGCTTTAAAACAGTTGAAGTCGCCAAGGGGAAGGGTCTGCCTTTTCTTTCCCCTTTGTTTCCTTATAGCTGTAAAGTCCAGACCTGCTAAGGCCCGTTTTTCTCCTTGACCTGGCCTTTTTCTCATCTTATACTTTTCAATAATAAGCAGTCTTTTTCAAGAAAAGTCAGTGCAACAACCGGGGATGCCCAACGAACAATAATAACAGTGCCCAAAAACCGCCATATAATATAGGATATTCTTAACCCGCTTTTGGGGAGGTTGTCATGATTAAAACGATCGCCTTAAAGATCAATCATAAACCCGTCCGCTTGAAGGTAGACGGCAATCGGACCCTCCTCTGGGTCCTCCGAACGGACCTGGGCCTCACCGGCACCAAGTACGGCTGCGGTGAAAGCTACTGTGGCGCCTGTACCGTGCTCATCAACGATAAGGCCGTCCGATCGTGCCAGACCGCCGTAAAAGACGTGGAAGGTAAGGAAGTCATCACCATCGAGGGCCTGGCCGTAAACGGGAGACTCCATCCCCTTCAAAAAGCCTTTGTGGAGCACGACGCCCTTCAATGCGGCTTCTGCACGCCGGGAATGATCCTCACTGCTTACTCCTTTCTGAAAGAGCACCCCAGGCCAAGCGAGGCCGATATCATCCAGGGCATGAATGACAACCTCTGCCGCTGTTCATCCTATGTGCGACTCGTCAAGGCTATCCAGAGCGCGGCCCGGACCATGGAGAGAGGGAGGTCTCGATGAAAACCAAAAAGAATTCCCCGACGGTGGTCGACGATCAAGCACAGGGTTTTTCTCTTAACCGTCGCGATTTTCTCAAGGTCGTGGGTGGCGGCATCCTCATCTTCTTCTCGGCAGGTGTGCTTCCGGCGCAGGAAGGTAGCCCACGTTTTCCCGGCATGCAGCCCTTGCCCGCCGACTTTAACGCCTTTTTGAGAATCGGGGCCAACGGCCGCGTATCCTGTTTCACCGGTAAGATCGAAATGGGTCAGGGCATTGTGACCTCCCTCGCCCAGATGCTGGCCGATGAGCTGGACGTGTCCGTAAAGCACATAGACATGGTTATGGGCGACACGGACCAATGCCCCTGGGATATGGGCACCTGGGGGTCACTCAGTACCCGCGTCTTCGGCCCACCTCTCCGTCAGGCCGGTGCCGAGGCGAGATCCGTGCTGCTGACCCTGGCCTCCGAGCACCTCAAGCTGCCGGTGGACCGGTTAATCGTAAAGGACGGTGTGGTCACCGCCCGGCAGGATAAGACAAAACAGGTTACCTATGCAAAACTCTGTGAGGGCAAGGTTATCCAGAGGCATCTTCGGACCAAGCCGCAGCCAAAGCAACCGACGGAATTCAGGCTCATGGGCACCTCCCTCACTCGCCAGGACGGCCTTAAGAAGGTAACCGGAGGGGCCCTATTCGCGGGGGACATCCGGCTGCCCGGTATGCTCTATGCCAAGATCCTCCGGCCGCCGGCACACGGCGCTACTTTGAAACAGGTCGATACTTCCGCCCTCAAGGGAGATAAGGAAATCCTCGTGGTTCAGGATAAGGACTTGGTGGCGGTCCTCCATCCCCTCCCGGATGTGGCTGAAAATGCCCTCTCTCTCATCAAGGCCGAGTTCGAGGTGCCTCCTAACACGATAGACAACAGCACACTCTTCTCTCATCTCCTCCAAACGGCTCCCCGGGAAGGTCAGGTCTTCGGACAGAAAGGCGATCTGGAGCAAGGCGAGTCCCTGGCCAGCCAAACTTTTGAACACACCTACTATGATCATTATGTGGCCCATTCGGCCATGGAAACCCATACGGCCCTGGCGAAGATTGAAGGCGACCGGCTCACCCTGTGGGCCTCGACACAAAACCCCTTCGGGCTCAAGGAGGAGGCGGCGAGGACCCTCAACCTTCCTCCTCAAAAGGTACGCGTCATCACGCCCTTTGTCGGCGGTGGGTTCGGTGGTAAGACCTTCAATCAGCAGGCCGTCGAGGCCGGTCGTCTCGCCAAGCGGACCGGAAAACCTGTCCAGGTCATGTGGAGCAGAAAGGAAGAGTTCTTTAATGATACCTTCCGTCCCGCAGCCGTCGTCAAGATAAGGTCAGGACTGACGGATGCGGGACGGATCTCCTTCTGGAAATACGATACCTACTATGCTGGGCGGGGTGTGCAGCAATTTTACGCCGTGGCCCATTTTAGGGAAACAGCCTATGGCAGCTGGATGGCCCCTGATGCGGGAGGCCAGCTCTTCAGGACCGGCGCCTGGCGCGCCCCGGGGAACCCTACCAACACCTTTGCCAGAGAATCCCAGATCGATATCATGGCCGCAAGAATCAGTGCGGACCCTCTCGAATTCCGCCTGAAAAACATCACGGACAAACGAGTGCTGGCCACGCTCCAGGCTGCGGCCGACCTTTTCGGCTGGAAGAAGGGCGTGAGCCCCAGCCGTCGGGGCCAGGGCCTGGCCTGTTCTACGGATGCCGGGGCCTGTGTGGCGACCATGGCCGAGGTCGAGGTTGATCGGACAAGCGGAAAGGTGCGGGTCAGGCGATTGATCTGCGCTCAAGACCTGGGGTTGGTGATCAATCCTGAAGGGGCACGCCTGCAGATGGAGGGTGCCCTTACCATGGGTTTGGGCTATGCCCTCTCCGAGCAGGTGGAATTCAAAGGCAAGCAGGTTCTCACGCAGAACTTTGATACTTATGAGATTCCCCGCTTTTCCACGCTGCCGAAGATCGAGACCGTGCTGGTGGAAAACCGTGATCTTCCGCCCCAGGGTGGAGGAGAGCCGGCCATCACCTGCGTGGGAGCGTCAATTGCCAATGCCATTTTTGATGCTACCGACGCCCGTCTTTTTACGATGGCCATGACTCCCGAGCGTGTCCAAGGGGCCTTAAAGACAGTATAGGTCAATCTTTGGACAAGGGGGCAAAAGACCTTCTTATCCCCTTGTCCTTCGAGCTTTTTTTGATCTTGATCCTGTCTTTATCTCATTCTATACTCTCCCCATCAAAGGGGAATTTCTTGTCAAAAAAAAGAAATGCCCGGGGAGAAAGCTATTAAGAAATCCCAGGAAATTACCCGGGGGATGAACACCTAATTATTATAAGAGAATGATCGATGGGAATATTTCATTGTCCTTTTGGCTGCCCCTATTTCGAGGCTGAGGGGTGTATAGATTGCGGTCTGTGCGCGGCGAACACCAACGAAGAGATGGTCGAAGCTTCAAAGAAGGTTCGGGCCTATCTAAAGGCCCATGCCCGGCAGGGAGGATCGGTAAAAAAAATCGCTGTTTGCGGTAAAGGGGGCGTTGGTAAAAGCACCATGGTGACTTTGATGGCCAAAGCCCTGGTCAGTCTGAATTACAGTGTGCTGGTACTGGATACCGATGAATCCAACCCGGGCCTATACCGGTCCCTGGGTTTTGATGAAATTCCCAAGCCTCTCAAGTCATTGATGAGCCGTTTTTCCTATACGGAGCAGCCGGAAGAAGATACCCACTGGATAATGCTGCCTGAAATAAAAGTCATGGATATCCCGCCGGCCTATATGCGTGCGCAAAACGGAATCAAGTTTTTAATGGTGGGAAAGATAGAGGACCCCTTTCAGGGATGTGCCTGTTCCCTGGCTGATGTCACCAGGGGGTTCGTTTCCAGGTTGTCATTAATGGAAAATGAAATCATCCTGATTGATATGGAAGCCGGGGTCGAGAGCTTCGGCCGGGGGGTGGAAAGAAGTGTCGATCTGGTATTATCCATCGTTGAGCCCTCTTTTGAATCCATGGCCCTGGCGGAAAGAATCGTCTATATGGCCGAGGGCATGGGCATAGACAGGGCGGGTGCCCTGCTGAACAAAGTTCCCTCTGAGGATATCAAAGAAAAAATGATCAGGGAACTTGAAAAAAGAAATGTTCAGACCCTGGGAACCATTCATTTTGACCCAAAGGTGCAGGAGGCGGGATTTGAAGGGAGACCGCCGAATAATTCCAAAGCCGAAGAGGAGGTTGAAGAAATAACGCAGTTATTAATCAACATCGTTCAGCAAACAACTAATTGACAGGCTTGAGCAACCTGTAAAAAAAATTTTCTAAATCCTTTTTAACCTTATTTAAAGGAGGGACTAAAACATGATGGCTGAAGATTCCTATCAAACTTTAATGAATAATTTAAAGTATCCTAATTCCCACCGCCTGCGGGCCCTATTGGAATATTTATTGACCCCCGAACAGGCCCAAATTACGGCGGCCCTTCCCGGGACAGCTGATGAAGTGGCTCAGAAAACAGACTTTGATCTGGAAAAGGTCGAGAAAGAACTGGATGCCCTTTTCTATGCCGGTGTCATTTTTCCCAAAGGTGACTATAATGACCGTCAGTATTATCGCTTTGCCCGCTCCGTCGGGCAATTTCATGATGCCAGCCAGGCGCCTAAAGGAATAGATGTGGTCAAGGACCGTGAATATTACCGTTTATGGCATGATTTTGTCATGAATGACTGGTATCCTGACCGGGGAAAGATCTTTGCTGAGTCCCCGCAGCCCTTTGCCAGAATCATCCCGGCTTATCGGGCAATTAAAGATCTGCCGGACATTCTGCCCACTGAAGATATTCGTGAAATCTTTAAAGCTCAGAGACGCATTGCGGTCGTCCCCTGCTCCTGTAGGTATCGCACCACCGCTGTTGGCGAACACTGTGCCCATACAGCCGAAGAAGAACAATGGCACTGTCTCCAATTCAATCGCGGAGCCGACTATGCCATGGCCAGAGAAGCCGGAAAAGAATTGACTCTGGATGAAGCCTTGGCGCTTCTGGATAAGGTGGAAGAAGACGGCCTCCTTCATACCTGGCAGAACAATTCCGAGCTGGTCGGCATGACTGTCAGTTGTCAGTGCTGCCGGGATTGCTGCATGAACACGGTTCCCATGGATATCATCAAAGAACCCCTGAACAAATTATGGGCAAAAAGCCGCTTTATAGCGGTCGTGGACGAAAAGGCCTGTATCGGCTGCCAGACCTGCGTGGATCGATGCCAGTTCGATGCCATTGAAATGGTCAAGTCCGAAGGTGCAACAAAATCAAAAAAACTAAAAGCTAAAGTTGATCCTGATGCCTGTTTTGGGTGTGGTGTTTGTGTCGTGGGATGCGATAAGGCCCAGGCCTTATCCATGAAACTGGTTCGGCCACCGGACCATATACCGGCCAGGGCAGCCTAGAAGGCTTGGAGACCTCGAATCGAAAGTCAGCGCCCAGAGATCCTTTATTCGGTACCGTTTGCTGTGGGGGAAAATTAAAAAAGCAAAATTAAAGAGATCCCGATTTCACACCATGGACGGTCTAAGGATAGGCCGGGTAAAGGATCCCTGTCCGGCGTGGTTCTCGGCAATAGAAGTGAGTTCCGAGTTTTATTCAAAAATTAAATTTTAGTTTTAGGGAATTAGGGAAAAACATGACCAGATTTAATATTGATTTAGCTAAAGAAGTTTTAAGGGAAATGGAGGCTGAAGCGGAAAAAGGCGAACTTGGCAATGTGTCCAAGGAATACCTTAAAGGCCTGAAATTCGTTGTTGAAGAAATGAGTAATGAGGAAAATGATTTTATTAAGGGCGTAATCGACTTCATCAGAGAGTACGATGAGAAAAGGCGCCTTCTCTTAAAGCCCAAGATTGCCTAATTTGAACCAGCTTTTTTAACTCCAGCCGGCTGGCCTTCTTAGCCTATTTCCTTCTTTGATCGAATGACCGATGTCTTTCCAACCCTGCTTTTCGGCAAATTCTCTCAGGGCTTCGATCCGACCGGGAGGCAAAGGGCTTTTTGGGCTTATGGGTCCGTCAAACAGGGGCAGAAAGAAGGATGTTCATAAAGAATAAACCGAAGCAGGAGTATCTCCCGCATCTCCTGTAACAGTGCCTTCGCTTGAGGCTCTTTTCAGCCTCCCTTGGCCGAGCAACTTCTCCAGTTGTTGCAGGTTCACCGTGTTGGGATAGAATTCTCCCCACCAACGAGCGCAACGATTGGCGTCCAGTGGAATCCCAACCACGGGTACTTCGGCACGAGCGCACAGTCGCATGCCTGAAACCAGTTCCGGAATACAGGCGATCCCCAATACTCCCAGATGCCTTCCTTCCTTCTTCAATTTCCTGAAAAGTGATTGGAGATTTGCGGTCATCCAGATATAGGGCTGTACCCCATGCCGACGCAATATTTTCGACACCGCATTGATGTCGCAGACTCCAGAGCACCCCTGCAAACATAATCCTCCCCATGTTTTGCCGATTGGCATTCGCCTTTAAGATCACGCAAACAGTGCGGAAGAAATGCCAACTTCGTATCACAATTCCGGAACGACTTAGCCTTCAGACGATTCTGCAACTCGATCTCCAGCATGTACAGATGATACTGTTGCTCGGAGGTTGCAGTATTCGATCCCAGCGCTTCTTCAACGGTAGTTCTCGCAGATGCTCCGCTGCAGATTTGGTGAACGGGGAGAATTCCTTTAGCAACTCTTCGATACAATCGGTTTTTGTCAAGCAATGATCGGCCACAAGGCCTAGTCGTTCATAGTAGTCATCACTGTTGCTGCCAATACCGTAGAGGGAATAAGTTTTGCCGACAAAGGGCTTTTCCATCATGGGGTTATGCTACTCAACGGGAGCTTGAAAGTCAACGCCGTTACAACAGTTACCATGATTCCCTCATTTTCATAGGCCTTTAAGGCGGCCCTTAGAAATTGGACCATGGAATAGGCTTCGAGTTAACCCAAAGAAAGCGGCTCCACTATTTTTCTTCTTGATCCTGTCTTTACCTTACCCTATACTCTTTTCATCAAAAAGGAAGTTCTCAAATTCCTAAAATTGATCTTTTTGACCGTCACTTTTAAGAAATATTAGGGAGACATGAAAAGATGCCTGGTTGGTGTGGAAAGATCCTTCGGATCGATTTGAGTGATAACCGCATCACTACTGAAGAAACGGAAAGGCTGTCCCAGTTGTTTTTGGGAGGCCGGGGCATGGCCACCAAGATATACTGGGACGAAGTACCTCCGGAGGTAGGTGCCTTTGATGCCGCCAACAAGATCATCATCATGGCCGGTCCTCTGGTAGCCACAGGCGTTCAAGGGGCAACTCGATGTACGGTGATGGGCAAGTCGCCAATGTTGAACCCTGAGGGGTTTTCCTACGGGAGCCTGGGCGGATTTTTTCCCTCCGAACTGAAAAAAGCCGGGTTTGATGGGATCGTCATTTCGGGAAAAGCCTCCAAACCGAGCCTGATCGTTATCAGGGGTGAAACCGTGGAGATCTGCGATGCTGCAGACTTATGGGGCAAGGGAACCTATGAGGTCAGTACGATCCTCCGAGGCCGGTACGGGGAAGACATCAGATATATTTCAACCGGTCTGGCCGGAGAAAATCTGTGCCGAAGCGCCACCGTCATTAGCGATAATGAGGGCAGCGTCACTTCAGGCTTCGGAGCCGTTTTCGGATCGAAAAAGCTAAAGGCTATTGCCGTAAGAGGTCCCGGAAGTCCATCGGTGGCCAGGAAGGAGGAGCTCCAAGCCCTCAACCGCAGAACCGTCCTCTTGAGCAAACGGCTGCCCATTAAACTCCCTTTGCCCAAGCAACAAATCACCTATCTAAAGAAATCCCCCTGCGCCGCCTGCGGCCTGGACTGCCAGAGAGGCCTGTTCCGAACCAATTCGGGCCGGGAAGCCGTTAGAAAATGCCATTCCATGACCTTTTATATGCCTTGGGTTTACCGCCGTAAAGACGAACCCATCGATACGAGCTTTTCAGCCACGGCCTTGTGTAATGATTATGCCCTCTGCACTATGGAAATCCAAAACGTCGTCGAGTGGTTGCAGGCCTGTGAAAAAAAGGGCCTGCTTACGGAAAAGGAAACTGGAATCAATCTGTCAGATTTAGGATCACTGTCCTTCATTACTCAATTGACCTCGATGATCGCCAAAAGGGAAGGCTTCGGAAACATCCTGGCCGAAGGGGTGATGAGGGCCTCGGCACAAATGGGGGACAAAGCTTCAGACCAATTGACCATCAACATGAGCGGCGGCGGTATCGGTCTGGCGGGGGGTTATGCGCCGCGGGAATATCCCATTACCGCATTATTGTATGCTTTCGAACCCAGACAGCCGATTGCCATGTTACACGAGGTGGTCTTTCATCTCATACGCTGGCTGGCCAACCGAACCCGTCCCGACTTATCCCCGACTACGACCGAGGTATTTCGCAAGGCCGCCGGGCGGTTCTGGGGGAGTGAAGAAGCGGGAAATTTTGCCACTTACGATGGAAAGGCCCTGGGGGCTGTCAAAATTCAGGATCGTACCTATGTCAAAGATAGTCTGGGATTGTGCGACTTTGCCTGGCCAATAATGGACTCGTTCAACACACCCGATCACGTGGGCGATCCGGAACTTCCGGCGCAGATTTTTTCAGCCGTAACCGGTATGGAGGTCAAGGAAGATGATCTGCATCTCTTTGGCGAGCGAATTTTTAATCTTCAGAGAAGCATCCTTTTGCGTGAGGGCCGTAAGCCGAAGGAATCGGACCTGCCGCCGAACTTTAATTTTACCAAACCAGTGACCCGTGTGGCCACCAATCCTCAGATGATTGTTCCCGGATCGGACGAAAACCCGGTATCCATACAGGGCAACACCCTCGATCGGAACCGATACGAGTCCCTGCGGCGTGAATATTACCAGATAAGAAAATGGGACCCCGATTCGGGACGCCAAAAGAAAAGCACCCTGGACGCACTCGGTTTATCGGATGCTGCCTCGGAAATGAATAAGTTGGGGTTCCTGCAATTGTAAAGGGCCATTCTCCGGTAAACACCTTCAAAAACGAAAACCCAAGGGACCCTCATCCTATCCCGGACCGCCTGGCTAATCGGCTCTAAGAATCACACCCCAAGGCGTTCACCCTTGACTACAAACCCATAGTGTCCAAGCGCCTAATATTCCGAAACCGTAAATAAACCATGATTAGTGCAAAAATACTTCCTTTTTTTCTTAAAGATACCCACTCCATATTATTTATTTTGGAGAGTGTTTAAATTAAAATTGGATAAACGAAGAATTTCAAACTCCTGGGAATTCTGAGTTGAAAACCACGAAACAAGGGAGTTTCCAATGGATAGACCCTTTCAATCGATGCCTGATATCGAGGTCCTTCCTGCGCATTTTCCGATCCCCGGTATGGGTTTCCTTCCGGTCAATGCCTTCGTCATCAAGGATAAAGAGCCGATCCTCATTGACACGGGAATGGGAATTGAGAGTCAAGAGTTTATGAAGGCTTTAGAGTCGATTATTGATCCTCAGGACTTGAGGGGGGTGTGGCTTACCCACGACGATGCCGATCATACCGGCAGTATTCAGAAGGTTCTGGAAGCAGCACCTAGTGCGCGGCTCGCGGCAAACTCCTTGGCAGTATTGAGGATGAGCTCGGCTTGGCCGGTATCCATGCATCGGATTTACTGGCTAAATTTGGGAGACAGCATTAGGGTAGGTAACCGTAAGCTGACCGCTGTTAGGCCTCCCCTGTTCGATAACCTGACGACAATCGGTATCTACGATAACAAATCGGAAGCCTTTTTCTCTGCCGATTGCTTTGGTGCGATTATCCCCTCGCCGGCGCAGAATGCCGATGATATCGGAGAGAAGGATCTGGCTCAAGGCATGATCAGCTGGGCCAGCGCGGACAGCCCCTGGGTCCATATGGTTGAGCCGGGCGGATTCGGCCAAGTGATGGATAGAATTCGCCAAATTGCCCAAAATGATTTTCTCAGGACACTTGCCGCCGATGCGAGGAAAGACCGAACAGTTCCTGGAGCTACTTGCGAAAGTCCCAACTTCGTCCCCTTTTATTCCTCCCGATCAGACGGTATTGGAACAAATATTGGCTCAGCCCAAGGACAGAAGCTAACCGGATGAGGACCCAGCAGAATTATAGAAATATAGTCTGGAGCAAAGCCGAATAAGTATATTTATTGGAAGTTAAAGAATAGGTTAAATTATTCTTATTACCATTTAAACAGTTGAAGGGAAGGCAGGGTGTTATGCTCGGTATTAATCAGGATTTATTAGTTATTCTGGTAATAGCCGCTTTTATCTTTGGGAGCAAAAAATTACCGGAAATCGGAAAAGGTTTGGGGAAAGGAATCCAAGAATTTAAAAGCGGCCTTTACGATCACGATGAAGAGCCACCATCCAAACCCAAGGAAATTGAAAAAGACACGACTGAAAAAAAAGAATAGGACCAGCTTTTATCCTGGTTCTCTAACTCTATTTTTCTTCCTTGATCCTGTCTTTCTCTTTCCCTATACTCTTATCAGGAGCAGATACTTATCAAATAGAGCATCCTGATAGGTCGGAAGGGTTCAAAAATGCGCCGCTGGATGATAACGGTATTCCTGATCTGCCTTTTTTTCCCTGAAGCTGCCTTGTCGGATATGTATTACTGGGTCGATGACCAGGGGATTCAGAACTACACCGCGAGACTTGAGAGCGTTCCCGAGGAATACCGTTCCCAGGCTCAACAGCTTTCTCTTCCACCGACTCCTCCTGCTCCCCCTGAACTGAATCCGAGTCCGCCCGCCAACGGCCTGACGCGAATTTCCTTCACGCCAGGCTCTCTCGTTTTGGTGGATGCCAAGATGAACGGCCTCGGACCCATCAGGCTCGTCCTTGATACCGGTGCCGAGCGCACCATAATTTTACCTTCGGTTCAGTCAAGGTTAGGCCTTTCCACGGAAAATGGGCCTTCCGTTACCCTGAAAAGCGTGACGGGAACGGGTTATGCAAAGGGAGTGTGGGTTGATTCCATTCAAGTCGGTGAAACCAGAGTGGGTCCACTTCTTATTGTCGTTTATGCCGCTGACCTTAAAGGAGCCGATGGTCTGCTGGGCCGGGATTTTTTATCACACCTTACCATGACAATTGACTCAAAAGAAAGACTAGTCACGCTCACACCTAACTAAAGTAAAAGGGCAACGTACCGGGAACTTTTCTTTCGATAGCCGGAACTTCGGCGTGCCCTTTTGGGGAGGGCGGCCAACATTACAACTACTGTATTTTTTTCCTCAAAATACTCTTCTGCCTATATTTCCTTATTAACTTACTTAGGGGATATTTAATATGAATCAATTTTCTTTTGCATTTCTAATGGCCTAAAGAAAGGGTCAATAATGAATACCCCCATTAAAATCCTGCACATCGATTCTGATTTTAAAATAACTTATTTCATTAAAAATCCGGGAAGTATGATCCGTTCCCTGGTTCCCCTCAAACAAGCCATTAAACTGCTGAAAACCCAAAAATTTAATTTGATTCTCTCAGAGCCACACGGTAAAGCAATTCGTTGGTATCGCTCGCATTTTTATAACGGGGCCTGGTTTTATTATGACGATGTTCCAACTTTTTATTTTGATATAGACCCAGGTTGGAGAGGATACTACAGAGACCATGATTGGTACTGCCACCGGTGGAACTATGTGCGGATTCCTTACCAGCAACTTCAACAAAACTGGAAGAGCTGGCATAATAATCGACATTGGGAAAGGCAAGGAACTTGGGGCGTCCAGAGCTATCAACCTCGACCACAACAACAGATACAAGAACTAAGACAACAAAGGCAACAGCAATATCAACAGAGACCTGAGATCCAAAAACATCAAATTCAGCAACCACCGAGACAATTTCAGGAAAGAGTTCAACAGCCAAGAGAAAGACTTGAGGAGAGGATTCAGCAACCACAAAGGCAAGAGCATAGACCTCAGGTTCAGCAGCCGCAACACCCTCAACTTCAGAGAAGACCTGAAGGAAGAGAGGAAGAACATAAAAGGTAAAATGACAAAGGGGACTAAAATCCTGATTTTCTCCATTCTTGATAGCCCGACAATCATTTATTAATCAGGAAAGAAGAGAAAGAAAGGAGAAGAAAAATGATACCCGAAATCAAGACCATTCTTTATGCAACGGATCTCAGCAAAAACTCATCTTATGCCTTTCTTTATGCTGTTGATATGGCAAAAAGGCATAAGGCAAGAATTGTCATCTTACATTCTGTTGCCCCTGTTCATTATTTGTACCCTGAAGAAATGTCTTATCGTTTGTTTGAGATATTGGAAAAAGCCAAGACAGCGGAACGGGAAACAGACGTTGTGGAAATCAAGAAAAATCTTCAGAAGTTTTGTGAGAAAATGGAGAGTCAAATTGGCCCTCCATGCGTTGAACTGGTATCCAAAATCCTTGTTCCGGTGGGCCATTCCGTAGAAGAGATTTTGAATGCAGCGGAAAAAGAGGCTTGTGATGCGATCGTCCTTGGAACCCATGGAAAAGGATTCTTGAAACACACCTTTCTTGGAAGTGTAGCTGAAGCGGTATTGGCAAGAACCCGAAAGCCGGTTCTCGTTATACCGTTGCCCTCTGAAAAAACCAATTTTGATTGGGATAAAATATGAGCCTTTCTATGAAGTTAAGCTATCAGCTGGAGACAGAGAGACGAGCTTTAACCAGAGAGGAAGCCTATATCCAACTGGGCCATAGCGCTTCGCTTCCCAAGGCTCTTTGGGATTACACTCAATAAGGAGGATACCAGGAGGATACCTATGAAGATCATAGCCATCGTCGGCAGCCCGAGAGGAGTTAAAGGGGCTACAGGCGCTTTAATGAAGATAGTGCTTCAGGGGGCTGAAAGTCTTGGAGCGACTACCGAGATCTTTGCCATCAAGGGACAAGAAATAAAACCTTGCCGAGCCTGCAATACTTGCCATAAGGAGGGCGTCTGCCCCCAGAAGGACTCCTTCCGAACGATCAAAGAGAGTATCGACCACGCCCATGGTCTTGTACTCGGAAGCCCCAACTACATATTTCACGTTAGTGCCCAACTGAAAGCCTTCTTGGACCGCTGTTGCGGCATGGTTCATTGTCAGGGCTTTGAGGGAAAGTATGGAGTGGCAGTGGTCACCTCCGGAGGAGGGGATGAGGCCCCTATAGCAGACTACATGCAGCATTTTCTGGCCATCACCGGGGCTATTCCTGTTGGGGCTGTTTGGGCGAGAATGGGTCAGATTCAAGGTTATAACTTTCCTTCGGAAATAAGAGAAAAGGCCTTTTCCCTGGGGGAGAGGCTTGTCAAGGCCTGGATGGCTAAAGAAGAAATTCCTGGGTACAAGGAGGTCACCCAGGATTTCCGTGAACGTATGCGATCTCTGATGCTTTGGCGAAAGAAGGAATGGCCTTATGAGTACGAATACTGGAAGGCACACCGGGGTCTGAAAGGCTGAGTACGCTAACCTCAAAAAACACTAGAAAAGAAAAGTGGATCGAAATCCAGACAGCCGCATTAAAAACTTCTTCCAGAAGTCCTCGGATTTTCATTTATGACGGATTATAGGCACCAGTTCCATGTTGAACAAGAATGGTTCGCAGATTCTCTGCCTGGCACTCTCGCAGACTCTACCAAGCCTTTGTGAATCAACCCAAAAAGAATAGGCTGTCCTTCCTCCCGGCCACTCCTTTTTGCTATTAAAAATATTGGAGAAATTTTAATAAAGTACTATAAGTTTCAAGATAAAATACAGGGATCGCCTTATTTTTTAAACTTTTTTAATTTGAGATAATAGATTTATTTACGGATGCCAACGCTTAGAAGCTTATTTGAAAAATCAACAATAGTCATGGATTCGGACAATAACGGAATCGAATTTTTTCCCGTTATTAAATCCAAAAAATAGAGAAAGTTATGTTGGTCAACCGAAAATATTATTTCCTTATTTTGATCCTGGTTATTCTTCTTGGGGTAGCCTCGATCACCCCGGCCTGGACCGCACAAAAACCCGTTGATTTAAGCACCACCATTATCCAGGTAGCCAAGCAAAATCTTTCCAAGGTTGTCTATATTGAGGTCATTAAGATTGGTCCGAAAAGCCCTCTTAAAGAGGCTGGTTTTGAGACGGGGGACATAATCCTGGCCATCGAAAATCAACCCATTCGAAACCTGGAGGGCTTTGTTGATTTGGTAAGTCTTTTAAATTTTCTAGTCGTTTAGTAAATAAACATCGACAAATTTTTTTCCTATCCAGGATGAAGTCGCGAAATGTCCTCTTGGCCGTCGCCCCGGCGAAAGCCGGGTCCAGACGAAAAAGGGACTTTCATCCACTATTCGAAGCCAACTGCCCCGTCAGGGGCCGCCTCTTCGGAGGTAAACTCCCGGAAGAGGCTTAGAAATTTATAGGGCTTTATTTGAAAAATATTCCCTAATAAGAGAAAAATGAAGGGCATAAAAGAGAAACTTAGTGGCTATTTGGCTAATTTAATACCTATTTTGATATATTTACCATAATTTTGATTTTCTCTTAATCCCCCATAATAAGAATTATACTGTATTTAAAGATAGTTATAATACAGGTATGGTAAATGCATACGAATTGAATAGTCAAACGATCTTCCAGACAGTTTGCTTTCTGGTAGTATTCAAAATGCCGATATTTTATTAAGGGAACAGTTACATATGATGACAATAGGAGACTTTGAAATAAAAGTTAGTCTATTAGGTGCCGGAAAAACATTTGAACAGGCTATAAATAATGCTATTGAAATTTTTGTCTTTAAATCCGATTCTGACATCAATGAAGATAAGCCGGAAGATGAAGAGAAGGAGTAAATAAAATCCAGACTTGTTAAACCTTTTTTCTTCAGAAACCCTTATCCCCCATGCCCTCAACCAATCTTTCTTCTTGATCCTGTCTTTTTCCTGCCCTATACTCTTCTCATCGATAAAGAAGTTATTATGAAAAATATGATTTGGATGGAGGAAATGTGGAATTTGATCAGGTAATCCAAACACGCCGAAGTGTACGGAATTTCAAACCGGATCCGGTATCGGACAAGGCCGTTTTCGACATATTGGAGGCCGCCCGTTTGGCCGCTTCCGGCTCAAATATCCAACCCTGGCGGTTCATCATTATCCGCTCTCCGGAAATGAAGGAAAAACTTAAAACGGCTACCATCTACCGGTTTGCCCTAAAAGCACCGGTGGTCATTGCCTGCTGTACCAACCTTTCGGCTCTGGACACCAGACCGGACCGGGTTGTCGAATTGATACAAGCGGGTGTTTTTGACAAGGTTGAAGTGGACGGCGAATATGTTCCACCGGAAAGGAGCCAAGAACAGGTTTTGACCTATCTGAACATGAACGTGGGGATCGCCATTACCCATATGATGCTCAAGGCGGTTGATTTAGGGCTGGGAAGCTGCTGGATAGGCGGATTCGACCCTCTGAAAACAAAAGAACTTCTTGATCTGGATGACAATCTTCACGTTGTGGCCTTGTTGCCCATCGGATATCCGGAACAAATCCCGGCACAACGTCCCAGGTTTCCCTTAGAGAAGTTGATGGTCAAGACGGTTTAATAGGAATTCCCCCTTTCCATAACCCAAAACTTATCTACCTCCCTGCCACCAGAAACCGGTCATTGAATCCAGGGAGTTTCAATCGCACCTCTTTACAGATAATCGATAAATATTGAGGGCCTTGATCGGGTAGCAGTGCACACTTCATCCATTATATTTTGACATTGACCATCAGAATCGAATAATGGTTAGGACTGTTAAAAACTCTCAAAACAATGTTGAAATGGACTTGGAAAATTGGGAGGAATGGTATGAGCTGGCAAGATGAAGTCGATGAACTGAGACGCCAGGAGAAAAAAGCCAGAGAAATGGGTGGTCCTGAGCGGGTTGCCAAACAGCATGAAAAAGGAAGGAAGACGGTTCGAGAGCGTATCGAACGGCTCTGTGACCAAGACTCCTTTCAAGAAATCGGAACCCTGGCCGGCAAGGCCGTCTATGACGACACCGGAAAACTTCAGTCCTTCACCCCGAGCAGTGTGGTTATGGGTTATGGACGAATTGATGGGCAGACGGCCTGTGTTTTTGGAAATGACTTTACTATCAAAGGCGGTTCCTCGGACGACAATGCCAGCTTTAAGGCCGAATTTCTGATGAGAATGGCCAAGGAGCGACGGATGCCCCTGGTTTGTTTATACGATGGGGCCGGGGGGACGGTAACCGAAGGCGGGGACCATACCATTGTTCCGGTGAATTTTGGTTGGGCAACGCTGACCGAGTTGATGTCCCTGGTGCCGGTTGTGGCCGCCAATTTAGGGACTTCGGCGGGATGGATTGCGGTGCAGGCCGCGTTCTCTCATTGGAATGTGATGACCAAAAACAGCGAACTGTTTGTTGCCGGCCCCCCTTTGGTCAAACGCGCTCTGGACATCGATATCACCAAGGAGGCGCTGGGGAACTACAAGGTCCATGGCTACCGGAGTGGAGTCATCGACAATGTGGCCGAAGATGAGGAAGATGCCTTGCGCCAGATCAAGCGTTTTCTCTCTTACCTGCCCCCCAATGTCTGGCAGCAGCCTCCACGCGAGGAAACGGGGGATGATCCGAATCGACGGGAGGAGGAGCTAATCTCCATCATACCCAAGGACCCCAAGAAAACGTTTAACGTTCGGAAACTCATCCGCCAGGTGGTGGACCAGAACTCCCTGTTTGAGTATGCCCCTTATTACGGAAAGTCCGTTGTGACCGCTCTGGCCCGTCTGGACGGGTATCCGGTCGCCATACTCAGCAATGATTCGACCTGGTTGGGAGGAGCGCAGGATGTACCCGGGGCGGAGAAGATGCTGAAATTCATCGACCTGGCGGATACCTTTCATCTGCCTGTTATCTATATGATGGACGTTCCGGGTTACTTCCTCGGTCCGGAATCAGAGAGAGCCGGGGCGGAAAGGAAGGCCGTACGGGTCCATGCGGCGATGCATCAGGCGACTACCCCCTGGGTAAGCGTCTTGTTAAGACGGTCCTTTGGAGTCGCCGGAGCCGGTCATGGACAATATAATCGTTTGAACCTCCGCTTCGCCTGGCCTTCCGGCCAATGGGGCTCTCTGCCCATTGCCGGCGGCGCGATGGCAGAATTTCGTAGGGAAATTGAGGCGGCGCCCGACCCGGAAGCCAAAAGGGCCGAAATCGAAAAACGTCTCCGGGACATCGGTTCACCCATGCGCACCGCCCATAATTTTTCTTTAATGGGGGTAGAAGAGGTCATCGATCCTCGGGATACAAGGCCCCTCCTCTGTGAATTCGCCAGGCAGGCCCAGGGAGTTACCGCCACCCAACTGGGACCGAAGTATCGCGGCATGAGGCCTTAGGCGCTTAGTGAATAGAATTCTACTCAAATTGGATAGAATATTTCGTCGTCATTCCCGCGGAGGCGGGAATCCAGGCTATTCTCAACTTATTAAAAACACTGGATTCCCTTTTTCAAGGGAATGACGAAAATAGGCTTTCGGTGACTTTTTACGAATCCACCAAATGTTACAATATTTCAAATATGGTCCCGGCTTGTCCGGGTTAGGGAAATAGTATCGAATCTCTAAACCGCCATGCCCCTCTCAGGGGCGTGGCACCACGATCCGCTCGGCTTTGCCGAGCTTTCGAAGAGGCTTCCTCTGGAAGCCGGGACATGAAAAAAGGACCGAGAGTGTCTTAAAACTGGAGCCCTATTTTCGAACTAATCTTCAAATCGACTGATCAGATTCACAGAGAAGGGAAAAAAGATACCCCCCACCCTCTCCTCTTGAAGGATAAGAGTGGGGAGAGATTTCACCTACGGTGGGATTCACCAAAATTATCAATGGGAAGGTACTTAACTTAAAATCCTTTATTTCTGCAGTTCCTTCGTCTTTAACTCCTTCACCCCGATAAACTTCTTTTTCGGGTCGGTCATTTTCCTGATGTCCTCGCTGAAAACCGCTACGTAATCCCCATTATGTTGGAATTGGCCCATGATGGTTGGAAGATAGGGGTAGCCTTTAAGCGGATCATGACATTTATCAAATTTCCAGGTCCAAAATCCATGTCTGGTCTCCACCGTTTCCAAAGCCTTGATCAAGGCCTCCACATCATTGGCCTTGCCGGCTTTTTCAATTGCGTTTTTCAGGATCCAGGGTCCGTCGTAAGCCCCGTAAGTCGAAGCAATCAGACCGCCTCCTCTTTTATCTAATTCAGTGAGGAAGGGCAGACTTCTTTCCGTAAAAGGAATACGAACTTCCGGCCAGGTCGAAACCCAACCCAACGCAGCTCCCCCGGTCATCTTCCAGAAAGCGGCATAGCTGCAGGCCCCGCTTTGGGCAACAAGATTGATGTTCTTGGCTGAGGATTCCGCCCACTGTTTGGCCAGAGTGATGGTGTCCGTGTAACCGGTGACCCAATAGATGGTGTCCGCCCCGGAAGCGGCAATTTTTTCAAAAGTAGGCAGGAACATTTTTTCGTTAATGGCACTCTGGGCAGAGTAAACCACTTTCAGCCCTTTCTTTTCCAGGAATTCCTTCAGGGGCGGATATTTTCTCGGGCTTCCTTTTACATAAGGCTGTGTCCATCCGATATCTTCAATGACCAGGGCCAATTTCTTGGTTTTAACCACATCTGTAAAAAACGTCCAAAATTTCAACTTCGGATCGTAACTGTCTCCCGTCTTAGGATAAACTCTAAAAAAGAATTTATATTTATTATACTCGGCACAAACGGTATCCGTGGGACCATCATGGGCCGTCCAGATGGCGAATTGAAGGTGGGGGAACTCGGGATACAATTTGGCCGCCTCTTCCATACAGGCGGTAGTCCCCTCAGTCCCTTCCGTATAGACGAGCAGGCATTTTTCAGTCATCACCAGCTTTTTGTAGGCGGCTACGGCCAAAGGAACTTCCCGCTTCCAGTCCATGACTACCAACGCCACCGGCCGGCCCAGAATACCTCCGGCTTTATTGATCTCCTCAACGGCGATTTCAAGGGAAAGTTTATTGCTTATCCCATAAGGGGTAGACAAAGCGCCTACCAGTCCGATTTTGATCGGCTCCTTGCTTTGAGAGAAAGAAGCACTCACCCCGATCATCCATAAAAAGGCCATCATGACGACGAAGAAAGAAAGGGTCTTGCTTTTCATTTTCTTATCCTCCTGTCTATCCCCTCCCTATCCAATGGGGATTTTTTAATTTCGCTTCTGAGATGATACAGGGACTCATAGCCAAAATACCGTATTCCCCAAAGTGTCCTCCACCGCTGTCCGCTCCTCTGTCGGACAGGGATTAAGGAAGGATTATTTTTGTCTGGCCCTCAACTCTTTGATAGGCACATACTGTTGCCCCGGATTGGACATTTTGGCCAATTCAGGGGGATATAAGAGAACAATCTTGCCGTCATTTTGCCACTGGGACAAGGGAGCCAATGGACCGAAGGGAAAAACTCCGTAGGGGAATAAGTTCCATTTCTTGAAAACTCTCCCCATGTCCCTGCTCATATTGGCCGGCGAACTCTTGGCGATTTCCTTAACCACATCTTCTACAAACCCCTTTTTATAAGGAAAACTATGGGAGGTGTGATCCTGGGGATTGATTTTGATTTTTCCTCTGACCCCATCTATCTCAATGTTCTCCAGGGTTTTGATTAATTTTTCAATATCGGGGGAGCCGGTTTTCTTTATCCCTTCAGACCAGAACAGGACATCGTCATAGGCCCCCTCGGCCAACCAGTTGCTGCCCGGATAACCAAAGGTTTTATTAAAACCCTGCGCATATTCCCTGGTTTTCCCAACGACTTCATAATTGGTTATATCCGAGGGCCACCAACCGACCATGCCTAAACAAGTGCCGTTGGTAATTTCCCAGTATTTGGGGGATACACCGGAATGAAATATGGGGATGTCTTTAGCGGCTGAGGTGGCCCATTGTTTGGCCAGAACATAGAAGTCGCTGTAGGCACTCATGGCGAAGTCGATATACTGGGCCCCGGAAGCGGCGATTTTTTCGAAAATGGGCAGAAATAGCTTCTCGCCCACGGCGATTTTGGAGGTATAAACCACTTCCACTCCCCGGTCTCTATAGGCCACATCCGCATAAGGTCGAAAACCGTATTCCGGCCAGCCCTGCCAATAGGGATTGTAATCCATTAGATCCTCACCGATGATGGCTACCTTCTTAGGCTTAGGTTTGATTTCATGCTCGGTCAGAAAGGTATTGATTATCGCCGCCGATAAAAATCTACTGGACGGCCGGATGGAACTCGCTTCAATTTGGAGAAAGTCAGCTCTCCCGAGCACGGCCGGAGGGGACTTGGGATTACAAGCATGAAAGAGCGGGTTGAACTTACAGGTGGTTTATTTGCTATCGAATCCATTGAGGGAAAAGGAACGGTTATCCGGGCCGTTTGCCTTCTGAATTTTTAGGACTATAGCTAAGATAAGCTTTCGGGACCATTAGATTTTAAATACAGCTCTTTCCGCGAAAAAATACAGTATTCCCACCATTCTTTTCCTCTATAATCTTTGATATTATTCAGCTACTTTTATAAATATATTTATCAAACGTGACCTTTTAATCCTAACTGATGAATAAACCACGGCGTATCCTGATCGTTGATGACAATCCCGCCCTCCGAGAGGGATTAAAGTCCATTCTTTCGGACTTCCCAGCTTTCGATATTGTCGGTGAAGCACCCGATGGGGTGGAAGCCCTTAATGCTGTTGAAAGATTACTTCCCGACCTGGTTTTGATGGATATATCCATGCCCCGGATGGACGGCCTAGCCGCCACCAAGGAAATCAAGAAAAGATGGCCGGGCACTAAAATCCTGGTCTTCACCGTTTATAAAACCCCTGAATACCTGGTGGCTGCCCATAAGGCCGGTGCCGACGGGTATATATTAAAGGATTCTTCCCGGGCCGAATTGATTCAATCCATCGAAGATATCCTTGCTGGAAACCAAGGGTTCCCTCAGAACTTTATGGAATTGGGCTCCCGCTGATTCTTTCCTTTATATCTTTACCACTCTTCGGGGTACTTCTATATTCCGGAAGTTCTTCCTGAAGCCAAGCATCCGGCAATTTTGAAAGGTATTCACCTTTTCGAACAGCAATCCTCATTGACTGAAATACACACCCACCTGTCTTGCGGAATCTACATTATTAAGAGAAGAAAGATAACCTACCGGTCTATGTTGTTTTTCACTTTCCAACAAAATTTCTTGATATTAAAAGATTTAAGAGTATCATTTGATTTACAAGCTAACTCGTTTACTAATTTATAACCCTACACCCTTGGAGGGTGCTATGGACTGAAGATCGAAACCCCGATTCTCAAAAGAGAGCGGGGTTTTGTGTTTTATTGATACAAGGGAGGTGGACTCATGAAAAATAGTCAGTCGCAGGAAAAGCATGGAGAATCCGGCCCGAAGATGCTTCTGTCGGAAAGGAAGAGGCTATCCCACCTTTCCGGTATCAAGGTTGTGAAGAAAGGGGAAATACCCGCTGACATTCAGGCAAAGGGCGAAATTTATGATTTACTGATTCTTCCCGCATTTACATTATGTGCATGCTATCTCGGATATGCAAATTTTAGAATACTGGAGGAAGAAAAGGTTGAGATTCCCGTCGGCTTGATCTGGGACCTGTTCAACTTTACGTCTGGTTTAACCATCAGCAGGCAAATAATGGATCGGCATATCATGATTATTGATAAGGCTTTCGAGTTGCTTGGCTTCCATGCAGATCTTTCAGTCAAGGATCAACATATCGTTGTCATTGATGGAGTTTCAAAGATTACGGACAGGGAGAGTGGTAAAACGAAATACGTTGGATTCAACGAAAAAGGCATAAATCCTGACATTTTTTTGCAGATGCTGATGCTTGCTTTAGACAGGAGCTTTTGAATGTATCCTCTTTTTGACAACAGGATGAGTGCAGGGTCGCCAATCCGGAGATAAATGGTTTCGTTTACATCCCCAGAATCCTTTGAGTTGGGAAATTATACAGAAACTTTAGAATAATTTGGGGGTCTCGAAAGTGAACCAAGGGGGAGGCGAGTAATAGCGGACTTCCGTAGCCAAAAATGCCGTACTGGGAGCTATTGAGTCAGCGAAGGAGCTCGGATTATCCGCAGAGGAGGTCGCTTCGGCAGCAGCAACGGGGGCCGTTGAGTCAGCTCAGAAAATCGGCGGCGAAACGGGTTCAGCCATTAGGAAAGCAGTTACCGGAACAATCAGCGGCATAAGGGTCCGTATCAAAAGGCCTTTCAAGAAAGAGAAGTAATGCTTCGATGTCAGAAAACGGACTTGACTTGACAAATGAGTAGTAAGGGTGGTCAGATAACCCCATATTCATAATTTTTCAAACATAGTCTGAAGCTCCTTAATTAAAGCTATCTCCATTTCGATGAAGCGGTCATCGGTGAGGATGAATTCTACCTCGTAATAAGTTTGGTATTTCACGGCACTGGAGGCATGCTCGATGGCCTGAGAGATGGCAATGCCCTTGAGGCCTTCAAAGTCTTTGGTACTGGATATTGCCGTCTTGCGGAGAATGAGATGCATGGCTTTTTGAGCATCTTCGACGGTCTTAAGAGTAATATCAATCCCCTCCAGCTTTTTAATAGCCTTGATGATCTTTTCATCCTCTACTCTAATTCTCATGATTCCTCCACATCACAGAAAAGCATTTCTTCACCCTGCGTGGGCCTTACTTAACTATAGGAGTGTATTAAATTATGGATTGGATTGTCAACAGATTTACTGTTTTTCTCTGCCTTTCCTCGGGAATAACTCGATCTAGGCTATTTGATTTTCTGACAATTCACCCCTCATCGTTTTATCTCTGTTACTTGTTAACGACCTGTTGCCTAAATGCCCTCTCCACACCCAAGAGAATTACAAAAAAAGCCCCCTGAGATTAGGAGGCTTTTTGACTACTTTTCATTATTAAACATGGCCCGCGCTGGCTAACCTCACGGTTTCTATTGGGTCAGCGACCGAATAAAACCATTACTATTACTTACCTGTGATTCCTGCCTATGCGGGATTGCATTGGAATCTGAAATTAGTACATTCCTCCACCTGGCGGCATAGACGGCATGGCAGGCTCGTTTTCTCTTGGTTTCTCGGCTACCATAGCCTCGGTGGTCAACAAGAGGGAGGCGACTGAAGCCGCATTTTGTAAGGCAAAACGGGTTACTTTGGTTGGGTCCATAACTCCGGCTTTCATTAAATCTTCAAAGGTTCCTGTTTCGGCATTAAAGCCGAGGGCGCCTTTTTCTGCTTTAACCTTTTCCACAACCACGGAACCTTCAAATCCGGCATTATTGGCAATCTGCCGGATCGGCTCTTCCAGGGCCCTTCGGATAATATTCACTCCCAAGGACTCTTCTCCCTCCGTTTTAACGGCCTCCAAAGATGGGATGCAGCGTAAAAGGGCTATCCCGCCACCGGGAACGATCCCTTCTTCAACGGCTGCCCGGGTGGCATTCAGGGCATCTTCGACTCGAGCCTTTTTCTCTTTCATCTCGGTTTCCGTAGCGGCCCCCACGTTGATTACGGCCACACCGCCGATCAACTTGGCCAGCCGTTCCTGAAGTTTCTCCCGGTCATAGTCCGAGGTGGTTTCGTCGATCTGGGCTCGAATCTGTTTGACCCGGCCTTCCAGGGTTGATTTCTCACCCCCGCCGTCAACGATCGTCGTATTGTCTTTATCAATAGTGATGCGTTTGGCCGTTCCCATATCCTTCAGGGAGACGTTTTCTAATTTTATCCCCAAATCTTCAGAGATCATCTGTCCACCGGTTAAAACGGCGATATCTTCCAACATGGCCTTGCGCCGGTCTCCAAACCCCGGAGCCTTGACAGCCGCACAGGAAAAGGTCCCTCTTAGTTTGTTGACCACCAAGGTGGCTAGGGCTTCTCCCTCAACCTCTTCGGCAATAATTAACAACGGCCGGCCCGCCTTGGCGACCTGTTCCAACACGGGAAGCAGGTCTTTCATGGTGCTGATCTTTTTTTCATTAATCAGGATATAGGGATTATTTAAAACCGCTTCCATCTTCTCCGGATCAGTCACAAAATAGGGAGAAATATACCCCCGGTCAAACTGCATTCCTTCCACCACTTCGAGGGTCGTTTCCATGCTCTTGGCTTCTTCAACAGTGATAACCCCTTCTTTACCAACCTTCTCCATGGCTTCGGCAATGATATTACCAATGGTGGAATCGTTGTTGGCCGAAATGGTTCCCACTTGAGCAATCTCTTTGTGATCCTTGGTGGGTTTGCTGATTTTCTTTAATTCCTTAACTACCGCATCAACTGCCTTTTCAATGCCTCGTTTAATGGCCATGGGATTGCTCCCAGCAGCAACCAGTTTGGATCCCTCGCGATAAATGGCCTGGGCCAATAAAGTAGCCGTAGTGGTCCCATCTCCAGCCACATCACTCGTTTTGGAAGCCACTTCTTTCACCATCTGGGCCCCCATATTTTCAAACTTGTCTTCCAGTTCGATCTCTTTGGCCACTGTAACGCCGTCCTTGGTGATGGTCGGAGAACCAAATGATTTATCCAATATCACGTTTCGTCCTTTAGGCCCCAAAGTCACCTTGACAGCATCGGCCAGGGTATCTATTCCTATCCTCATGGACTCGCGGGCCTTTGAATCGTATTTAATCTCCTTCGCTGACATAATTTACTGCCTCCTTTATTCGATCACGCCTAGAATATCTTCTTCTCGCATCATTAAAAACTCTTCTCCTTCGATCTTGATCTCAGACCCGGAATATTTTCCGAATAGAATCTTATCCCCTACCTTAACATCAAGAGCGATCTTGGTCCCGTTTTCCAATATTTTTCCTGGACCTACCGCAATAACCTTACCTTCCTGAGGTTTCTCCTTGGCAGTATCCGGGATAATAATTCCTCCCTTGGTCTTTTCCTCCTCCTCGAGCCTATGCACAATGACCCGATCATGTAATGGTCTGATTTTCATAAATTTACTCACCTTTCTAAAAGAAATTCTGAAAATTTTTGGCATTCAACTTATTTGAATGCTATTTAGAAGATAAGCACAAAATATTAATATACAAGTCAAAATTAAAACCGTTGGCATATCCTCCCATGGAATAAAGTTGGGCATCTCCACAGTTTCCTGATCCAGGAGCGAATAATGTTCAATCGGCCCCTGGATATAAACCTCACATTTCCCTAAGACCAACTGTTCATCTTTTCCCTCAGGGGATAGGGGAGCTCCTAAAAAGGTCCTAAGGTCTGCAATTCTAAAAGTGTCAATGCCAGGGGATTGGAAGGGGAAGCCCCAGAGCCTTGGTCAATACGTGTTTTATCGTACTAGGGAGATCGTTGATCCTGGGACCGTATATAAAGCCGGGGGTTTTAAGAATGAAGATAGCACCTACTAATGTTTTAAGAAGACAGACCGGAGAATTAACGAGTCGAGTAGCCCGGGGGAATTTCACCCCCAGGCCCTCACAGAACCGGACGTGACAGTCTCCCGTCATCCGTCTCCTATCATCCAGTTGCCTTTTATAGCGACCTTTCCTTACCTCTTGGTTCCTCCCATCGCTGGTTGGCCAAAAGGCAAGGACAGATGATTCAACCCCTTCGCTCCATCCCCATTACAGAGATTTAGTTGGTCCGTCCCTGTGCCCCGCATCGGTACTCTCATTCTTGTAGGGTCCTCCACTTGAATTTCTCCCTTATCATCGGGACGACAGGTTCCCACGTTCCACACCAGAGCCTAAATCAGGTTCGCGCCACCTTTATGCCGGATGCCGTCCAAGCAGTAAAACAGGTTCCCCCTGAACTTATCCTGGAGATCAGTAAGCCCCCCAGTTTTGACATCATCCATTCATTTCGACACCTCAGAAGTAGTTCGCTTGCGCTCGCCTCCCTGATCCTTACCTGACAGGGTCGTGGCCCTGCCTCTTCCTTAACGCTCACCACCATGGCCCTTTACCATCGCAGCTTAAGGTGGTTTGAAGCCTGCTCCCGCAAGCCGACTTCGAGGGACCTCCCCCTCATCTCTTGTGCAGCTTCGTGGCACACTTACTGGTTGAACTCAACAAACCGCCTCGTCAGAAGATAAGGCGGCTCACTGAGTATCTCCGTAGATAGTAGGAAAATGACGGCATCTTGATATTTTTTCGAAGTCCCGGGAGACGTTGCTATATAACCCATAATATCGGACCATCTGTTCGCCCTGCTTCGGGCAGCGGACGAGCTCCATGCTGATGCCTCTATCTCTGATTCGACCTGGAGCACTCTTTCCAAACGCTACAATGAAAAGCAAATAATGGATATGCTCATGACCGTAGGACAATACAATATGGTTTCCATGTTCCTGAACACCAGTGCTGTTCAGGTAGACCCAAAGTTTGTCGGTTTTCCTGAAACTCAGGGCTGATCCCTTTGATTTAAGTTTTCCGCAAGAATGCTCCGACGACTTTGAAGAGTTTTAATCCTGAATCGAATCTTCCTGCACCTGGTGCAGGGAATTTTCTATGCAAGGTAAATATCTATTGATTGTAGCTCGCTCGCTGATCCCGCTGAAGACGGGACATACGGCCCACGCAGCAAGCCCGGGGAAGGCGTTCGCTGTTCATGTTCAAGGGTACAAGTGATTGAAGGTCAAAGTTTAGGTTTCAAAGAATTACCCTATAACTTATTTGGGAATTTAACGCTGAACTTTATTTTTCCTTATTGATTATGAGGCGGTAATTTTTTGCATAACCCTCAAAGACATTACGGAAACAACTTCAACAAAATCCTCTGAACGGCTCTTTAATTCATTATAGAACCCGGACACTCCATCCCGGACCTCGATGTTGCCATTCCAAAAAGTATATTTACATTATTGGGATCAAACTGGAGGGCCTGATGGAAACAACGAATGGCCCTGAAATGTTCTGCTTTTGACATGTAGCAATGTCCAAGGTGAAAGCAGGCCTCAACATCTTTAGCATCCTGTTGGATAGTTCTTTGAAAACAGATATGGCCTCAGCAACATTTCCCTCGTCTACTAACTGCACCCCTCTTTCTTTCAACTCCCTGGACTTTTCACGGTCAACGTTGATATTGGGATTTTTATCATTCATTGCGGTCTACTCTCTTCATGCAAACAGGTAATCCCGAAGATAAGGGGACGGTTCTGGACATCCACCAATATAGATTGTACCATTTCCTTTTCTCATTCCTTTTATCTTGACCATGGTAACCTCCTCACTCAGGAATTATAGCTCTGCCACGTGCATCAAAAAGCCGATTAGTGCTCCACCAAGTACAAGCCACAAGGAGTTTAAACCAAAGCGAAAGAGCAGTAAAGCGCTTCCTAAGACCAGCAGAACAGAGGGAAGATCAACGACCGCGTCACGCCCCAGGCTCCAGGTCACCCAAGCCATTAGTGTCAGGGAAGCAATAATCACCCCATCCAGGAAGGCTCCGGCCACGGCTGACTTGCGTAAGCGCGGGATTAGAGGACTACTGGCAGCGACAAAGGTAAATGAGGGAAGGAAAATCCCGGCGGTGGCGATCAGAGCGCCTGGCAACCCGGCGAGCAAATAGCCGATAAAGGTGGCGGTGGTGAAGACAGGACCAGGGGTCACCTGCCCCACGGCAATGGCGTCCAATAGCTGAGTTGTCGTAAGCCAATGCCAATGCCCGATGAGGTCGGCCTGTAAAAAAGCCAGAAGGACATAGCCACTCCCAAAGACTATAGAGCCGATTTTCACGAAGAAGAGAAAGAGCGGTAGCAAGCCGAACGCCGCTTTCCCTGTGGAATATAATCCCTCAGCAAAATAAGTGACCGCGAGAAAGCAGCAGACTGACAAAAACATAATGAACAGGGGTTTCCAGTTTCTCGCGCGATCCTGGACAAGCCCTTGCCATATTCCCGAGATTACCCCGGTTCCGAAGAGCAATATCAGTATATTTATTCCTAAAAAATTCAATAGGATATCAATAATGACAAGTACACCCAGGAATCTATTTTTTATTGCTGTGCGTCCTAACTGCCAAAGCGCCTGTAAGATGATAGCGATTACTACCGGTTTGACACCGTAAAGTAACCAAGCCACTTGGGGAAGATTACCAAACCGCACATAGGCCCAGGCAAATCCCATAACGATAACCATGGCCGGAGCGATAAAACAGATACCACTTAAAAGAAGCCCTGCCCAACCTTCACATAGGTAGCCGATGAAAATTGCCATCTCCGTGGAACTCGGGCCGGGGATAAGGTTGGCGGCTCCCAGCAGATCGAGGAATTTCTCCCGGGTGATCCACTGCCGGCGCCGAACCACCTCGTCCTCCATTATGGCGATGTGAGCGGCGGGTCCTCCAAACGCTGTCGTTCCAAGACGAAGAAAAAACAGCGCCAACTCTTTTAGGTTTGGTTTTTTAACATTATCGGTTTGACTTTGATACCCAGCCGCCTTATCCATTTTGCTTAGGTCCTTTTAGGTTCATTGCTATAGGCCTATTCCCTTATAAGGGCCTACACAAGCAGTCATTAACCCAAACGCCAACAAAAAAATTACCGATAGAATTGCTACCAATAAGGAAAACTTGATTCGAATAGTCCGGTTAATTGTTTTTCATGGTTTAAACGGTCTCTGGCCTATTCCGATGATTCCGGCCAGGGAGTCGGAGCGACGCTGGGTGAAGCATTATACAATGCGGTGGGCCATCTACGTCAAGTGGGAACGTGCTTTCCGCATGGAATCTCTTTGAAAGTTATTTTATGAGCCGACCTGGTCAAGGCGGTTCAGGGTGGGATGAAGAGTCCCGTGGGTTTTCTTTTTAGTCTTTGGAGGACATTTTTTCATCGCCATCTGTCTTGATTACTATTTGAAATGAGGTATGGATAGACGAAAGAGAAAAACTCGATTTCAGGAAGAAGCGGAATGAAGGAGCGTACCACTTTGGGGCAAGAGATAATCCCGGTGTTATTCACTAGGGCACCCAGGCCAACGTCGCGCCAAGGGCAATAATGGAAGCCAAGCGCTTGAATTTAAGGTCTCGTTAGGGGAATCTTACCGGCCTTTTTGTTCTTAGGTCAAAAATGGGTGTAATTGCCAATTATTATAAAGTGGGACGAGAGTGGGGAGAGATCGGAATTGAACGACATGACCGCCAGGGTGGGGGGATTATGAGTTCCGTTTTTTCAGGAGATAGGGATATGCGTGAGAATTTACACCCTATGATCTATCCATGGTCAGATCTGGGAGGGGATCGTTATAATGGTTTATTTATGACGACTACGGGGTAATTTTACCTTGGGATAATTTCTTGTCGAAGAATACTGTTGTCC
Source organism: uncultured delta proteobacterium (assembly GCA_963790475.1). Lineage (GTDB taxonomy): Bacteria > Desulfobacterota > RBG-13-43-22 > RBG-13-43-22 > RBG-13-43-22 > RBG-13-43-22. The sequence goes on from CAWBOS010000010.1 coordinate 1,533,089, forward strand.
TTCGGGACGATAGTAAAGAAAACTAAAGAATATTTCGGTAAGCCAGCGTTCAGTCTTTTTGGTCGGTTTAGTCGAATTGTTCCTTGTATTCTTCCTTCTTCTCTCTTTAGTAACCTTTACAGAGGATACTGAAATTCTTCTGTCAATTTTTTCTTCTTTGTGCACCAAAAGGATAACCTCCAAATTCCACAGTGGGGCCGGATGGCCTACTATTGTTTTGGGCAGGCTGAGATTTCTCTAAGTTTTCCAACCGGATAAATATTGTCCTTGAATCCTGCATATTGCCCATCACCGTCATAAACTGTAATGATACCTTATCTAACCCAAAGGGAAATAATGCGTTTATTAAGTTTACAAGACATTTTACCCTCCTATATTATTAATCTCGATTTATTAATAATTTCTTTTAAAAACTCTGGGGCTTCTTTAAATCCGCCTTCCTGAAAGAAAAAGTTTTCCGGAACGCCTTGGTCATTCAACCTAATTCCGATAAAAGTAGGAGCGCGCTCCGCCCCGAATGTATTAACAATATCGCTGTTCTCATCAAGTAAAAGAGGGAAAGTCACCTGGTATTCTTGTTTGAATAAATTAAGTTTATCCGGACTTTCTCCAATACCAATGCCGATAATCTTTATGCTATCTTTTAGGTCTGCCCTTTCTTGTATGTTGCGGTAGAGGTTGTTTACCCGGGGGGCGTCGTGCTGGCAATGAGAACAAGAATAATTTAGAATCTCGATAATCAAAATCCTGGTTTTAATCTGATTTAATTTAAACGTGCCGGTTCCCTCTAGTCCCAAATATGTCCTATCCTGTTCACTTTGAGGAATAGGAAGTTCGATGGCTGAGATTTTTCCATTTTTATCTTTCGCTGGTTTTATTAATTCTTCAGAGGTTTCGGCGGGACTCCCCACTGACGTCAAGAAAACCATGAACTCAAAAAGTAATATTGCCACTACAGCAATGTGTCGAACTGTTTGGTTCATCTCCGTTCCTCCTCTCGATTCGGTCCCTACAAATTCAAGATAACATTTAAAGATTCTTTGTGATGGAGTAGGATTTCTGAAAAGTAACTTAATTTTCAGGCAAATGGTCTAAAAAATATATACGGCAAAAACTGTATATTCAAAAAATCTTTACTGTATTTTAATGGTGAGATATTCGTTAAAAGGGATAACCTAAAAATATCTTTAGGAGAAACGCGGTCTAACAAAACTAAATCAGCTCCAAATCTAAGATGGGTGCTTACCCTTTCTAATTATATCTGGCATGATGTTACCACAAACCGATCATCCATTCTGACCAGTGTCTGCATCAAATAAATCGTGAAAAAATCTGGATTTGACTATACAAACATAGACAAGGGTGATGATAGCTCCCTTATGTTTGTTTTTTTTTGGTTTTTTGCGATTATTCGTAAAAATACAATATTCCTTTTCTCAAAATACTCTCTTACCGATATTTTCTTATTGATCTATTCAAGATAAACTATTTCCCAAGTTTTTTTTAATATCAGAAGCTGTTTATCTTTTCTTTCCTTCGACTTTACTTAGACCGGATATTATTTAGAAATAGGCCAATACTAAATATCTGACTTAAAATCCTGCAGATCGATCGGATTTAAAATAACCTATTTTATTAAACATCCAGCAAGTATGATCCGTTCCAATGCAGGCAATAAAGAATAGGGACAGGCGTCCAGAGGGTGCAGATATTGAGAGCGAAGGTTAAGAGAACACCTAAGAGTGTCGTGCATGGGTATGCAAACCAGGTAACGTTTATACGGGGACAAAACTTGGAAAAAAGAGAGAAGGAGTGGCCATGTTACAATACATAACATTGGGTGATGTGCTATGGGCAGTGTGGCAGAGCATTAAACAATACTGGTCATGGAAGTTGCACTCAACCAGGGCTGGACATCCTGGAAGGAGTGGACAAGTCTGTTCGCCCGGAAAACTGGGTTGGCGACGGCGCATGTATGGTCGCCTGCCCGACTAAGGCCATTTTTCTGATGAGCAAGTATGATCCCTCCTTGCCTCCAGTTGCAGTATAGCAGTATCTGATCGGCCAAGTCTTCAAAGAGAGAGGCTGCCGCACCCAAGATTGGAGGCGATACGCTTTCCGCGCATCACCCTGGCTGTTGCCCACTTTCAATCAGTAGTTAATTTTAACGGCTACTCTTTTCGTGGACGTGTGGGTCGCAAGAAGAGTTATCTTGATATTGTCCTTCAACCCAAATACTGGTCAGAACAAATAAATAAATGCAGAAAAACCACAAACCTGTCCCGGAAAAATTTTTGATCCTCTTATACAGCATCACCAATCTGACATAGACTGATGGGGGTAGTAGTCCTTACCATGATATTTGAAACAAAAAGAGAGAACCCCGAGAAAATTTTAGAGTGTTCAATCCTCCCAAATGAACGCCGAGGAACTGTATGGACAGGTCCTGCCGGAACCGTTCCGGCGACTTAGGCCTGGCAAAGATCTGTGAAGGCTTGGGTATCCCTGATGTAACCTTTAACACTTTTCGCCTCACCTTCGCGCTCCATTTTCAACGGGAAAACGACAACCTGACACTGCTCCAGAAAGTGCTCGGCCATAGAAATGAGGCGCAAGTAAATCGATACGCGAAAATTGTTATGAACGATAGGCGGGAAGCTCTTGAAAAGTTGTCCAGTCCCTTATAGGTACCCTGGATCTATTTTAAAGGTGGTTCTTGGGAAAAGGACGAGCGTTGTTGTTTGCGAGTTTGGGAAAATGGGAAGAGGCCTCCGTCTTTAAGAAAATGGGGACAGAATGATGGAAATGACTTGAGGGCAGGAAAAAGAAAAGTGGACTTAAAGGTTGCATAGTCATTAAGTCCCTTATTTTTATTCTTATATTGGTGCCGGAGGTCGGAATTGAACCGACATGACCGCGAGGGTCGGGGGATTTTGAGTCCCCTGCGTCTACCAGTTTCACCACTCCGGCACGTTTGGAAACTATAAACAAAGGGGGCTGTTCCTGTCAAGAAAAAATACGGAACAAAAAAAACATTGACACAGGAAACAAGAAGATGGTAAAAAAAATACTTTAGGTTATCGGGGCTGTAGCTCAGCTGGGAGAGCGCTTGACTGGCAGTCAAGAGGTCGACGGTTCGATCCCGTTCAGCTCCACCAATGAAAAATCAAGGAGTTAGCCGTCACTGGTTAGCTCCTTTTTTTTGTAAATTGTGCTCTTTTTGTGCACTTGATTTTTCATTCATGGCTGAATCAAGAATCTTCACGGCGTTGACCTTATGACTCGGTGCAAGATGGGCGTACCTGAGGGTCATAGTCAAAGTTTTATGGCCCAATAACTCTTTAATGGTGGTGAGATCTACCCCACTCATTACAAGATGAGAGGCAAAGCAATGCCTCAGATCATGAAAGGTAAAATCTTTAATTCCTGCTTTACAACAAGCAGTTTTAAACGACCGCTTAACGTCCTGGTAGTTTTTCCCTGTTTTAGTTTCATAGAATACCCAGGGAATATCCAATCTTCTTGGTCTCTTTTGAGTTCCTTTAAAGAGGTTTTCCAAGGATTCTTTGAGGGTCTGGTTAATCGGAATCTCCCTTCTTTCTCCATTCTTGGTATGATCCAGAAGAACAAACCCATGCTTCAGATCCACCTGATCCCATCGTAGATTGAGAATCTCCGATTTACGACATCCGGTATTTAGGGCCATAGTAACAATGGGTTTCAAATGAGAATCACAGTGGTCTAAGAGACTTTGGATCTCTTCTTTAGAAAGATACCTTAACCGCCGGTTATTTTCTTCAAGCAGTTTTACTTTCCTGATCCGCCTTAAAGTTTCTTCTTCCACCATATCCCATTCAACCGCCTTGGTGAACATATGCTTGATCGTGGCCAAAAACCGGTTGATTGTGGCCGGCTTATTGCCCTTATTGATTCTCTCTGTCTGGTATTGCTCAAGAAGCATAGAAGAAAACCGTCTCAGGGGCATATACCGAAAGGCAACAGTTAATTGATCGATCAGATAAGATTTGCTTTTAAAACACCTTTGCCTTTCAGCCCATTTAATATATTCTTCTGAAAGCTCCTTGAAACTGAAGTTGGCAATCTTCCTGACCTCCGGTTGTTTTCCTTCCTTAATAGTCTGTCTTCTTTTAATGAGTAGGGTCTCGGCATCCTTGAATTTAGACTCTTTCGATGATTCTCGTATAATCCGCCCATCAAGCCCGACATACCTGATCCAGTAAATATTTCCCCTTTTATAAATTCCTTTTGCCATACTCTTTTTCACCCCCTTTCCCGTCCTTTGATTTTCGTTTACCGAACTCCTGCTCCAACTTTCCAAGAAGAATCCTTGCGGTCATCGATGGAATAATTATCCCCTTCTCCCATCGATAAACCGTATTAAGGGCAACCCCGGTTAATTCTCCCAATTCCTTTTGGGTAAGTCCCTGACTCTTTCTGAATTCTTCAATCTCTCTTGGAGTCCAGGCTTTTATGGGCTTATTTAACTCTACTTAAAGTAGAATCGTCAAGAACTTTTTTTAGTGCACAATTTAGAGCACACAACATTTTAATGACTTGAATTCATAAATATTTTTTCCATGATTACATGATATACAATCAAGAGGTCATCTTTTTGGTTCGGACCAAATTTAATAATGGAAGCGGCTTAACATTTTGTTCGCTCAACCATTTATCTATCTGATTTTTCCTGAACTTTATTAAGCCTCCCCCAAGTTTTATGAAAGGAATTTCTTTTAAGGATGTTTTCTTGTAAACCCAATCGGCACTGACTCCCAGATATTGAGATAGACCCTTTACATCGAAAAAAACATCTTCATCATGACCCTTTAGTAAAAGTGGTTTTAATTCCTTAACCACTCCTCGAATGATTTCGTCAATAAGCCCTTGGGTATCAAAATCAATTTTCGCTTCCATAAGTCCTTAACCTAATTGTCGGTTCCTGTCCCTGATTAATTTCATTTTGCTTGGCAAGAGATGGAGACACCGGCGGCCCTGGCCTTGAACTCATCCAGGGCCAGCAAGGCCCTTTCCTGATCTTGGTTAAAGGTTGCCGTCTCTACCTGTGGCGACAGACCTGTGCCGCCGTTGACGATCTGATCGGTCAGTTTGGCTTTTAGTTTGGTGAGCAGGTCCGATTTGTAAGGGGTGAAGCTGGACTGGATCACCTCGCCGGGTATGGCCATGTCTTCCAGGGTCAGGTCCGGAAAAATGGGGGCATCCGGGGATGCGGGATAAACCGGTGTAAAATTTCTCGGTTTGACCGGCCTGGTCCCGTTAATGCCGCCCAGGGAAGGGCCGGTGGTAGGCTGGACCTGGATGTTGCCATCCACATTGATGGTCGGCTCAAATTCCCTCAGAGCCTTGATAGCCCCGGAGGCCAGTTTATAGGGCGAAGAGGCGTTACTCCGGGCCCTCAGGAGCCCGGTGGTGACCAGGTTTCCGGTGTTTTGGCTGCCTTGAATATAGGGTACAGTCATTTAAAACCTTCTTTTGCCTGTTCGGCGATTAATTATCGACAAGAAACTGTAGACACTCGATTTTCTGGGAAAGAACTGAGTCAAAACTATCAGAACAAATCTGATTTTCATGGAAACGTAAAGTCTTAAAAAAAAGCTTATCGCGGAGACCACGCCGGTCTTTCCGCTATTTGCTTAGAAGGCCCTGGATTATTTTTACCGCGCGGCTATTTAGTAAAATTTTCTTCATTCAACATTTCCATGATTTCCAAATCTACTTTTTTTTCACGATTCATTGAAGAGCCCTTTTTAATTTGTTTTAGGAGATCTCAAAATTATTTCAATTTTCTGGTTGTGTTCCATCTCTCTTGGGAAAACATCATCGATCGAAGCATTAAGGGCTTTGGAAATTCGTTCTTTCTCGTAACTGTGGGGATTTTTAAGCCCCCTCTCGACCAGATAGATAAGTTGAGCCGGAATCTTGCTGAGGAGTTGAAGATCGTAGCCAGACAAGTTTTTTTTAATCCGAATCTCGCGAAGTCAATTTCTTTTTCTGATTAATGCCATTTGATTTCTCCTGTTTCCTTTGAATAAAATTTTAAACGTTATTGTTTATAAAAGAAATTAATCCAGCCCATAACTTGAGGATAGAAGTAATGGGTTCTTCGAATCCTTTGCCACCCCTGCGCCCCCCGTAAAGGGGAAGTCTGATTCTGTATATTTTTGCACGGTCCTTGAATGCCAATCGTAATTGACACCATCCCCAATCTGGAAGATTTTTCGATATCCCCTATTCCTAAAATAGCGATCTTTATGCATCGGGCTTTTTATTTGGCCTTCATTGTGGGTTTCATAATTTGTTCAATTTGATAATTATAATAAAATGTGATAGTTATAATCAATCCCCTGTGGGCTTCATCGTGGGGTTCATCGAGATTTGATATTACTTGATGAACCCGGTTCTATATGGTCTTCATCATTGGATTCGCTATGGTATTCATATCTTTTTTAATTGTTAAATATTTAATGATTTGTTATAATCACTATACATCCTTCATTGTGGTGCTCATTGTTAGCTTTATTTAGCCATCCTTGAAAGCCGATGAAAATACCTTACCGCCCTCAAAAAATCACATAAGATCTCTGACGCCCAAACTTTTGTTTGCAAGTGTTCCACCCAATCATTAATCTCTGATTGGGTCCGACATTCGTCAAGATCAACCTCGTTCCCGCCCATAACATCAAAAACAAGAACCAGACGATCCAAATCTATCGCAACCTTTCCCATCACTATTTCCATTTCATTATTCCTTTCATAATTTTTTTACCCACCCTACCCTTCCCCGGGGGCTCGGTCCCAGGGCACGCCGATAAATTTTTATCCTCTTATCTCGTTCACCATTCACCCCCTATAGGGGGGGTGGGTGAATGAACGGAACCCGTTCACTATGGGGTTCACTCTTACTGATCCTGAATGTTTAAAAATTCCATATAGTTAAAAATTCCTATTCACTTCCATTCACCACCTGTTCATTATTTCCCAAAAGTGTCCCGTTCACCGTTTCGTTCACCACTTTTAAGCTGCTTTACAGATATATTTTTCACCCATGAACGATCTGAAATCCGCTCGGTGTCAGCTTGCCGAGCGGACTCAAAAGACCGGCTTTGATGGCGTCCTTTTTGATCTTGGTAATATAGCTCTTGGCAACCCCGACCTGTTCTTTGATCCCATCATATGAAATGCCCTCATCGAGGAGGCGCAGGATTTCCAACCGGGTCTGCTTTTTAACGTTACCCCAAGACCAGATCATTCCGCCGGTCGGGTCTTCAATTAACTGGAATTGACAATCTTGAATTAAAGGGAGGTCTTTTGTATTCACCCGGGCCTTTGAGAACGATACGATAAATTTCGCTCCGTCCTCTGCGGTATAATCAAATGGTTTTTTAAGAACTATCGAATAATCCAGATTGTCTTCTCGGGCACTGGTTCCCCTTTGTTCACCACTTTTGCCTGTGTGGTGAAGCATCAACGTTGATATTCCAGCAAAGCGCAGGTCCAGCAGCCAAGCATTTATGGGGCTCCATTCCTTCGCTGAATTTTCATCAATTCCACCGGTCAGGGAAACCAGGTTGTCGATAATGAACAGCTTAATGTGCCTGGTCAAAAGCAGCCTTTTGACCGTACCCCGCCAGGTCTCGTTTAACAGATTAGCCCGTTGTAGCCCGGCCGCACTCGCCATGGCGTCGGAGTAGACGTAGAGAGGGGCTTTCCGGATGTTATTTGGATTGAGAGAAACAATCCGTTCTTGAGTATCAGTGGTGCTCATTTCACCATCCAGGACCAAGGTTGAAACGGCCTCAGTCTGCCATGGTCCGAATGACTCATTACGTGTGATGGCATCAGCTATTGAATCCGCGAACCAAGTCTTACCGGTCCCCCGGGGTGCTGTTAATAAGCCGGTGCTATTTTCCTGCAACCAGGGACTAACAATTTTTCTTCGTTCAGGCAATTCAACCCGAATGAAGTCTCCGGCCTCCATGACGATATCGTCCAGGGTCTTTTTATGAGGCGGTTCATATTTTTGGGCCCTCTCGATCATTAAGGCCAGTTGGTCCCTTGCTAATTTTGAATTCCCGACTTTCACAATCCAGTCGGACATATCCCCCTTGCTTGGAAGATCCGGGAGGTCCAGCCATTTCAGTGAAGCCGCAATACCTCTTAAAGAGGCCCCAATTTTAACCATACTTTCGCGGCCCACTCCATCGTTGTCAGGAACGAGGACAACTCGTTTTCCTTTTAAGGATGAGCTATATTCGGCCCGCCATTTCCCAGCCCCCATGGGAGAAGTCGTTGCGACAAAACCCAGGGCCTTAAGATTTTCAACATCCTTTTCGCCTTCAACAATAATGACTTCTTCCGCTGATGTAATTGCTGGCAAATCATACAAAACCGGTTCGATGCCTTTCAGGTTCCAAATCCAACCACCGTTTCCATTCGGGCGCCGCTGAGAAAAGCCTTTGGGCTCGAAACGGGCGACCTGAAAGACAAGATTTCCTTTTGCGTCGACATAATCGTAAGTTTTAACGATCCGACGCTTTTGCTCCTCATGGGATATTTCGAAATCATTGGAAATCCCACGGAGTATTTTTCCAAAATCAGTTTTGGTCTCCAGGCCATTGATCTTCCCGTAAAAATGAATGATATCGCCCTTTTTCCCGCATCCATGACAAAAATATTGTCCGTTTTGGTTATTAAAATTGAAAGAAGGGTCTGAGTCCGCGTGGAAAGGACAAAGGGCCAAAAATTCATCGCCGCCGATTTGCTTGACTTTTTGAAGATATTTCGAATAAAAAGTCTGATAATTTCCCTTGAAATAATTCTGTATCGCTTCCTTAGTGGTATCCATTCCGAGCCTCAAAAATTATTTTTTAAATTGGCCGATAAACGATCAGAAGGACGAACATCACCCCCCGAATCAAGCTGAGGACATCCGCTTACCATAAGCTCACCGGGGTTGCCGTGGGCATCCCGTGATGGTTTTATTTTTCGAATTTCCGAAAAAATCTCTTGGTCCATGATTGTGGGGAGACAACCCTTGGTCTTTGACCTTCAACCAATTGCCGAAAATACATATTCATCCCACGAAGAACCTCATCGATAATGGGTCGAAAAACCTCTTGAATGTCATAGTCATAGTAAGTAGGAAGTTCAGCATCCTCAATTTGACAGGTGACTAAGCCAGAATCGCCCTTTGTCACCCTTACCTGGACGTTGAAAAAAACTGATCCCATTTTTTCTGTCTTAGGGCCCTGGTCGAACAATCCCAAAGTTTCTTTCATCTTGGTATCCCTGCTTTCTCTTTTTTCTTACGTGTCGACCATTCGGGTTAAAGGCCCTCAACCAGGACCTCACAGCCATCTGATGTTTTCCTTATAGCAGTTGTTGTTTATAAAAAAGATTGATCCAGCCCATAACTTGGGGATGGAAGTAATGGGTTGACAAATCCTTTGCTGGCCAGTCCCTCCCTTTAACGGGTGATTCAATTCTCGTATATTTTGCTAAAAACAGGAAAATGCTGGAAGGATGCCCTTAAGGTTATCGCTGGCCGGTTTTCAACCTTATACCCGGCCTGAAATAACTCAGGGTTTCATGGAAAGGATGGTTTGAGGCCTTAAACTCTGGGGTAGGTAGGAATTTGGGGGGAATTAAAAAGAACTATGACGGTAGTGTGATTTTATTGAGGAGATTTTGGAGTCCTTTTGGATTACGGCTTATTCTTTTTCCAATGATCTGTAAGGAAATTTTTCCGGGTGTCATTGAAAACTCTTTTGAGTAAAAAGAGCATTCTTTACATTTTGGGTCCTCACCAGGCGAGCATTGCTCTTTTCTGATTTTCAGTTTGAGTATATTACAATAAATTATCTTTGATTTATCCCCTTTTTCAAATAAAGTGCTTGCTAAAATCGAGAGTTCATCTTTCCTTAACACTTCCAGGATTTTTGGAAATGCCACCTTAATTTCTTCTGCAGCATCTTTGTCTTCTAAGCTTACATACTCGAATTCGCGCCTAATATCATTAATGATGTCCAGGAGTTCCTTATGGTTATATTTTAACAGGACAATTTGGTAAGGCATTATAATAGAGCGTCCCCGGGTGCCTCCTTGGGTTTTCGGAAAAAATTCATGCAATTTATCGAGTACAGACTTATCCAATTCCGGCCAGCTTTTTCTTTCTAAAACTTGGGCTCGGGCCTTATATACGCAATCTATCCACTGTTTCTCTATTGTGTCAGACATTATTGGTGAAAGAACACGCCGTTTTTTTAGATCCTGTTTCAATAATTGACGAAAATCGTCATCAGTCCAATTCTTCACCTTAAAATCCATTTCCTCAAAAGCCCCGCGGATGGCAGTGATGATTTCTTTCAAAATTTTCGAGATCTGCAATTTTTTGTCCTTCTCAGCCTCCTCGGCCATCTGTATAATCAATTTTTCTATAACCAGCATCTTCTCTTTAGGCTTATTCAAGTCCAACCCATAACCCTTGGCGATGTCTCCTATCTTCTCGGGGCCGTAAGCCGTAGAGATCCGATTCATCACCTGTTTGAATCCATCTCTCAAAAGCCCGTGGACTCCCAAAAGTCCAATCAGTTCATAACCTGTGGTTTTTTGAATATCGGTTATGCAATCGGCTACCAAGTAAATAGTATTGGTCTCAGGGTCAATGGCCCCTTCGTATTGACCTTTTTCCGAAATATCAACCGAAAGATGCTTGGGAAGATCACTTATGCGGGCTACCACTGTAATTTTAATATTCGGAATCATCTGAACAATTTTGGAGCAAATACGATCAAGAATCGTCCTCATCAGACCGATGTTCATGTTCAAATCACCTGCCCCATAAGAATCAAATATTTTCATTACCTCAATAATTTTTTCTTCCGGACAGGCTAAATCTTTTAACTCTCCCTTGTTCCATCTATAGAGAAATGGATACTTCCTTCGTATTTCTCCTATTACAGATAAGTCCGGCGGTTGCTTATGGGAATCAATATCCTCTTTCCCTCTAAAAAGAAAAGGGAGCCTCCTTTTCATTTCTTCTATTTCAGATAAATTCAGAGGCTGCCCATTGAGATCGGTATCCACTTCACCCACAAGCTTCCCTGTGGGAGCCTCTATATGCCATTTTTTACGACATATTTTTATATGTTCATCGCGGAGAAATTCATTTTCAAATGTCTGAAGGCAAAGTGGGCATGATTGAGACTCTTCGGGTTCGGGAGGTTCTGCTGGAGAAGCTTTCGTGAGGGGAATAGTTTTCTGTTGCTTTTTAGTCTTTCGGGTTAAAGTCTGTGATTTATCCTTCAATTCCGCCTCCTGTGGGCACTCCTGGAAGTTTCCAGAGGAAGGCCGGCCAGGATTTCCGGCCGTGTCGATCCTGATGATCAGTCAGGATCTATCCCCTGGAAATTAAAAATAAAAAAATAGCTCTCTTGAAACTCCATTGTGCTTTCTTCTCTCGTCTCCCGAGACATCATGCCTATTCCGAAAATTCCGGCCAGGGGGTCGGAGCGAAGCGACGCCGGGTGAAGCATTATACAATGTAGTGGGCCACCTAAGTCAAGGGAGACGTGTTTTTGGTAGTGGGTCAGTTTGAAGTAATCAAACTGACCCACTACCGTGTTTTTGGCATGGAATCTCCTTTGAGGGTTATTTTATCCTGAAAACCATTTTTCAGCTAAAAAAGGCTGTAAATATAGGCGGAATACGTATTTTTAGGACCTCTCACGCCGGTAACACGGGTTTGAACCACATTGGGACCACCAATATTTTCAGTAGCTTATAGTTAAAAAGACGTTACCAAACTGCTACCAACAATATTTCGCTACCCTTGAAAAAATCTCCTTCCTCGTCTTATAAGGAAACGACTTATACTGCAAAACTCTTAATCAGTAGGTCGGTAATTCGATCTCTTTGGGGAGACAGATTCCTAATCTGTAGGCCGTGAGTTCAAGTCTCGCCGGGGGCACCATTTAAATAAGTATAAAATAAAAGGACTTATGCCACAAACAAGCTTTAAATCCTTTTCTTTTTTTCCCAGTGTATCGTCTTTACTTCTATTTTGTCCCCACCCTGTCCCCACTATTTAAAAGACGGTAGCCACTCCCCATTCCCCTCAGACTCGTAAACAAAAGGCCGCGTTGATTCCTAACCAGCCCCTTTCATGAAGCCACTGGCTTACTGTGCATCCCATGGCGAGACACTGTTGAATGGAATCCCGAGTTGTCCGGGTATTTAACTCCTATTTCTTATAGGTCGCTGGTAGGTCATCAACCTCCCGGCCAACATTTCCATCCCTTTCCGCTTATCGTTCTTCCGGGATATCGTGACAATCGTTACACCAGATCTTCGTTAATCCGTGACACGGTATACGAGTTTTAATTTAAACCAGGCAAGCTGATCGATAATGAAGAACTTCCCTCTGTGTGGTCCATAACAAAGCCCCGTAAAGCCTTCTGTGGGACGGTCTGTCCGAGGCATGAGTCTTTGTATGTCCCGGAAAATTGCCCTACATAAACGCTCCTGGTGAGCCCGAGAAGGTCATACAATCATCAGCTCAATGGACCCCCCGGAATCCATCAAGATCATCGTTATTGATTATCTGGAAGTCAGCCGCCGCTATGTATCCGGCCCCTAAGCCAGGGGGGGTATACCCATCAGTCCTATGGGCATTGGCCTAAAGGCCCTTCTGTCCACATATATCGGCATGTATGAATCGACCTTCTAAAATTTTTCGGGAGTATCCAGTCCAATTCTGTGAGATTCGAGTCCCAAAATTTTCCCGGGGAAATTAATCGATTTCTACCATATCCGAGTCTAAAAATTTTTCGGGTAGTTTTTATAGTTTTGGGTAAAAAAACTGTATACAGTGTCCCGTTAACTGGGAACCGGACTTAGAAAAATATCCTGGGGGATTGGTGTTGTTCCGGGGTTGTTTAAAGAACACTTCAAAATATTGGGGTGGGTTCGTGTTGCCAATAAAGCTGATGGGAGTACCACCCATCAATTTCTTTCGCAATCGAAGTGCTGTATATGACAATCTAATAATTTTCCGGAATGGTTTGATGGTATCCTGCGTTTTCTGATTTTAAAGGGGACACTGGGTGGTATGGAAGATGTTTTTGAGATAACAGTTTCGCTTAAATTGGTTTGAAGCGGAAAAGGAAAATCATGTTGTCGAAATACTGAAATATTTCAGGATGGGAATGTTTCCCTTAAAACAAATATCGGTTATAAGTTTCTTACTGATACCCTTTGTATGTGATATAATACGAATTTAAAGGTTACAAAAGGTTAATCTTTGATTATTAGTTAACTAAGTTGTATTAAAATATTAACTATTTATATACTCATATTTTATTATGAATGATCTATAACTCTTTTAAATATATACAAGAATTCAATTTTTTATATTAATTATTGGAAGGATAGCTATTATATTTTTTAATTTTAGGGGGGGCCTATGGGAACTTGTTTCGTCATACAACCATTCGATAAGGGGGTTTATGATAAAAGATATGAGGACGTATTTGCCCCAGCAATAGCTTCTGCTGGACTAAAGCCGTACCGGGTAGATCGTGACCCAGCAGCAAGTATACCAATTGAAGAAATTCAATCCGGAATACGAAACGCAGAATTATGTCTTGCTGAAATAAGTACAGACAATCCTAACGTTTGGTTTGAACTCGGGTACTCAATTGCAAGTTCCAAAGAAGTTGTATTAATTTGCTCCTCAGACCGTAAGACAAAATTCCCTTTTGACGTTCAGCATAGGAATATTACAATATACAAGTCAGAATCAACAAGGGATTTTGATGAATTAAAAAATAATATCACTAAGAGGATAAAAGCAATCTTAGCCAAGGAGGAAACTCTTGGCCGGATGTCCAATATGCCCTCTATTGCGGAAACCGAAGGTCTGGGACACCACGAGATTGTTGCCTTGGTGACTATTGCAGAGAATATTGACTCGCCTTCAGATAAGGTTTCGGCTTACACGATCAAAGAAGATATGGATAGAGCTGGTTTTACAAAAATCGCGGTCACTTTGGCTCTCAGCACACTGTTACGAAAGGACTTGATTGAGGATCAAATGGATTCAGACAGGAACGGCAATGAATTCTTTGTTTATTCCCTATCCGGAAAAGGAATTGAGTGGCTTCTCCAGAATCAAGACAGGCTGGTACTTAAGAAAGAAAAAGGTGAAGCTGATATTCCATCGCAAAATCCGGATGAAGATATACCATTCTGATCTTTCGCACACCAATCGGTTTCAAGGGACTACTTCAAAGTTGCGGATTCTGAACGGCATCCTTCGTTATCAAAGGAGAACTTATGGACGAAGTCAAGCGGGTCCTTCGATATACACTTCCAGGTATGGCGAGCCTAAGCCAGCTTTTACTCGCGGTTTATTTTACCAGGAGCCCAGCAATAGAGTTATTGCTTAAAAATCTCGACAGTCACACTGGCCTAATTGGTGGGGTTATTGCTGTCTTCATAACATCTGGAGTCGTTGGCTACATCTTAGCAAGTGCATACCACACAGCTTACTGGACAATTTTTTCTTGGTTTTCGATTGATCACCTGACTATCGTGAGAAACCTCATTTCACTTGATAAAATGGTGGTAACTGACTCCAATGAAAATCCGATACCAAAGAAAAACCTGAACAAACGTGACGCATGGAAGATTCTCACATACTACTGGTATGCAAATCTTGAAGAATCGAAAGAACTAAAAGGATTAAACAAGATTACAGACCGTTTGGCCGATTTTACTCACGCCCATGGAACTTCATTCTTGGGGACGACGCTCGGTCTTTTGGTGTGGTTTTTCTGGTTCTCAGATTTTGCAGTTGGAATATTGTCCTGCCGAGATTACATGGTATTGGGATACTGGCTAATTCTGCTCATAATCTATGGCACAGGTCATCACTTTAGTAATAAGGCACTTGAGTCTATGGCAAATGCTGCTGTTCTCTCCCATATGGAAAAGATGGGCAAATTCCCAGTTATTATACCATCTTTCAGTAAAGGAAAGGGGAAACGAGTTAGTTTCCTAAGAGAAAAATGCTAAACTTAAGCCTTGAGAGAGACGAGAGTTAGGCTACAGATCCACGCACGCTCCTCAAGCTGGCGATATATTATATTAAGTAAAACATTTTTAAAACGTGACACACTTTATCAAGTAAATGCTTTAGGTTAGCGGGCCATCAGATTTTTTCATTTGCGGAGTTATCCGGGTTAGAATTTATTTTGAGCCTTGAGGTTCAGCATTGAAGCCACAACTTTATCTGCATGACATGCAAAAACGATATTTGAAAAATCAAATTGGCAGATTTGTAGAAATTTATAATCTAAAACTAAAACCTATTTTTGATAACATTGACAGTGAGGCTGAAGAACACGGAGACAATTTTTTTAAGGGTGTAATGGAAAATTGTTCGGATCCAGATGCAATAGATCCCTCTGACATTGCAGATGAGGCAATGGATCGCGTTTATAAGCACTGGGAATTATTAAACCATGGCAAGTATGTCCTTCTGTCATCTTGGCATGTTGCATTGTATGAAGCCTTTGAACAACAATTACGGAACTACCTGTTTAAGGAACTCAAACATAATTTTAACCTCACAATTAACCATATATTTTCTAAACTCGAAGACATGAAGAAACTTCTTTTTCTTTACGGAGTCGATCTCAGTTCTCTTAACGGATTGAAACAAATTGATCATTTACGGTTAGTGTGCAATGTCGTCAAGCATGGCGAAGGTTCATCTGCCAATGAACTTCGAAAAAAACGCCCGGATCTTATAAAAACTTATGATAAAATCGAATTGCTTGAACTCTATGGCTCAAGTCTGCTTGATGAGGTTCTTGCAATTAATGAGACAACTTTAATTGAATTCGGGAAAGCTATTGAAGATTTTTGGGACAGTTTTCCGGAGAGTAGTTTTTGTGAAGAACCCGAAAACCTATTGAAAATAATAAACAAACAATCCATAAAATAACATAAAAAATCACTTTTAAGAACGCGAAATAGCCGCAAAGATGCCCAATAAACTGGTGCACCGGTTAGGCGGGAAAGAACACCCGCCGCATAGTTCGCTCTTTGTTGGGCATAAAGATCAATTTCATCAAGGGAACGCAAAATGGATGATTTAGGAATAGAGGGACGCAGACTCGCAATTGAGATCATAGCAACACTGGTTCACATCAAGTCTACGATGGTAGAACTCATTCTGAAGCCTGCTGGAATTTCTTCCGGCATTTATGGCCCACTTCTTCACAAACATGATGAATCGACTGGCCGCGTATTATCAAAAAGGCAAATCGCCCCGCTCATCCTTGACGCGGTCACGCAATCTGGCAGTATTGATTCGTCGATTCGGAGGATTATTGAAATCGCTGCACACTGGTCAAGCTTCCACCTGGCAGACGATGAATATGCGGCAAGAGCGACTGTTCAAAAGGCAAGAGAGTTGCTTGGCACTATTGAGATAATGGAGGCTCGTGAGGCAAAACAACGGGAATTGGTCCTCAAGGAAGAACTGGCACGCATGGAACATGAACGTGCGGAGTTAATACAAAAGAACTCAGACCTATTATTGATGATGTTTGACGATCTTGCTATCTCAAATGATCCACATCGGCGGGGTTATTTGTTGCAAGAATTATTAAACAGATTATTTGACTTATATCAACTTCCGGTCACAAAATCATTCACTCGAAACGAAGGGGGAGAACAGATTGACGGTGCATTCCGGATGGAGGGGTGGCATTACCTCGTCGAATGTCGATGGCGGGAGAAGCTCGATGATATTCGTAATTTGGATGGATTACAAGGCCAGGTAGGTCGTTCAGGAAAACAGGTGATGGGCTTATATTTGTCCATCAATGGATGGTCCAACAATGTGCCCAATTTACTGAAGCAAAACCCTGATAAGAATATCGTCTTAATGGATGGCTATGATCTTCGGACAATCTTATCATGCCAGGCAAATCTTCAAAAATTTCTTTTGGCAAAGGTTACACATTTGAACCTGAAAAGTGAACCATTCCTCTCTGCAAGGATCTTCTTGGATAAACTTAACTAACCTTAATGAGAACCCATGATTCATAACGTCCCAACATCGATTCACGGCTATCCCTATCCTTGACCTTTTCCTTATTATTTTCATTCCTCAGTGGGGACGGTGTTCCCCTTCCCTACCTCCTACTGGTGGTTCCCGATGTGGGCTTCAAATTGGAAGTAACTCGGTGTCTTCCCCCGGCAGTCTGTGGGAAAGGGTCATGATATTTTTGGACTTGTGCATATTTCCCATTTTATTGAATATTCAGAAATTTTCTGATATTATCCAGAAAACTGTTCAATAATTCATCATCTGTGGAGCGACAAGAAGAATGACTCGGGGCAGCCGAAAGCACATCCTTGATTGGACATCAACCCCAGACTTCCCTAAGGAGTTCATCGAACTCATCGGCTTGAGCGACTGTAGACTCTCTCGTTCCATGGTTTGGCAGCCTAAAGGTTATATCGAGCCGGAAGAGGCCTGTCTGGAGGACTGTGGAGACCGGTTCATTCCGGGAACAAACTGCTGGAAAGAATTGGCTGCATGGTGGCTGGTCCACCGTGGTGGAGCAAATAAGCCCAACTGGGATCTTGTGGTGGCCTGTGACATTGCGGGGAAGCCTGGCCTTGCACTGGTCGAAGCCAAGGCCCACGAACGTGAGTTGGACTGGGCCGGAAAGCGGCATCGCTCTGGTATCTCGACAAATTCAGACGATAACCACGAACAGATAGGGAAGGCAATTGCTGAAGCCTCTCTTGCACTGAGCAAGATTGTGCCTGGCGTGAACATCTCGCGAGACTCGCACTACCAGCTTGCAAACCGGCTCGCGTACAGTTGGAAGATAGCCTCTATGGGTATTCCTGTAATTCTGGTCACCCTTGGGTTTACTGGCGATGAAGGCATTAAGGACGTTGGAATTCCTTTGCGGGACCATATCCACTGGGAAGCGGTCATGCGTACCTATACAGAGGGGATACTTCCTGAAGGGTTTGTTGACCGCCCTTTGAATTGTGGCAAATCCTATATGCGAATGCTGGTAAGGTCCAGGCCGGTATTGGAGCAAAGTGAACCGCGAAGACAGGGTAATTACCGGATGCACCCATAGCCCAAAACTCGGGCTTTGGGTAAAAGTCCTAATATGAGACAATGAAGACATGGATATTCAAGAAAGAATACTGAGAGTATACATGGAGGATGGGATCAAGCAGGAGTTCAATCAGACACTTTCGTCCCGAGTCGAACGCTACTTGAAGGTAAAGCCTCATGGAATAGTCCCTCTCACGGAATTTGCACCAGTTTCGGCTGAATGCACCCTTCTGTTCCGAGATGGCCACTTCTATGGCTCTATTGCTCTGTCTCAGGCTGTTGCTGAGGCTCTTGCCAAATTCCTTTGCCAAAAGAACGGCTGGAAACCAAAAAGGAATTTTGAAGAAAACATCGCAAAACTGCGAACCAGACAATTCATATCGGAGGGCATGAAAGACAAGTTTCTTAGGATATGGGAAAAGAGAGACGATTACCACCATCTAAATCCAACAATAGAGACGGATCGAGAGAAGCTTGAGGCTCTTGCTTATGAGAAAGTCTTACTCCTGAAAGAAATCGAATCGGAAATCTTTAAATTTTCGGTTGTTGAGGGAAAATTATTACCCGCGAACAGGAAGTATTGGGTGCTGCAACAAAACGGAACAGTTCCAGTTTTTCTGAAGTTGGAATAAATCGGCTAATAACCAACTGCTGCCCCATACCGGCCGGTTAACCGGCTCTTGAAAGAATCAGGATTTTAGACTAAAGGAAAGACGCATTTTCATTGAATGTCCTTTGCCAGGTTTGACCCAAATACTGACTATATGGATTGATCACCTCTCCAAGTCAGATTATTTTCGGGTCATCGATGAGGAGCACCAGAAATGAAGACTCTGGGAAAGGCATAGGCTAATGAACGTATTGTACCGGAAGAAAGGAAGGCCAAAATGCCAAATGATTGCCCGGTTTGTCAGTCGGCATTAACTGTTGTTGACCAACTTAGTGGGAGAGATGCAGCCTTTTTCTCCTGTCCACTCTGTGGAGAATTTGTTCTTTCTGGGACCCTATTCACTATTCTTCCCCATATCCTTCAAGATAACAAGGACGCAAGTGCCAAAATAAGTCATGCGATTAGAACTATGCAAAACATAAACAAAGGAGCAGAACTGGACACAGATACAGTAAATGAAATTTTAAAGCGACCTTTGCCAACAATTCGTGAGCAGGCAGATCTTCTCATTCGTTGGATCGCTGAAAATGTCGAAGGTCCTGGCGAGACTATTCTGGTTGAACCGGAAAAGCACCGTTCAATTGTTGGTGCTAAATCAGATGAAGGTTTTGGTCTTATCCTTCGATACCTTTTCGATGCTGGTCTTGTTGAAGGAAACCTTATCGATGCAATGAGTGCCCCAGGTAGAGGCCTGGTAACGCTTTCATTTAAAGGCTGGGATTACTATGAGCAGTTACGTAGGGGATCAAAGAGTTATCGAAAGGCTTTCATAGCGATGAAATTTGGAGACCCGATACTTGACACGATTATGTCTGAAATTTTTAAGCCATGTGTTAAGGATGCCGGGTTTGAACTCTGTCGTTTGGATGATACCCCCAAAGCTGGCCTCATTGACGACAGATTGCGTGTGGAGATCCAATCTTCCGACTTCTTAATTGCAGATTTAACACACGAAAATCCAGGGGCTTATTGGGAGGCAGGATATGCCGAAGGGTTGGGAAAACCGGTGATTTACACTTGTGAAAAAGGAAAATTCGAGAAGGACAAGACCCATTTTGACACAAATCATCATCTCACAATTATATGGGATAAGGACACCCCGGAGAAAGCAGGAGAAAATTTAAAGGCTACTATTCGTGCAACATTGCCTCATTTAGCTAAACAGGAAGATTAAAGACCACCCACGGTACTACCCTAATTACGAGCCCTACCCAAAATGATCGAGACGGTTCCCCCGGTTAGGAATAGACCAGGGGTAGTGTCAACCCTGTCAAGGTGTCAACCCTATTCTATACCTGATTATATAGAATAAAATGATAATAAGATAATTAGAGTAAGAGATAGAAACTGCCTTGACACCTTGACACCCTTGACGCGAACATTCGTAAAAAAAATTGGTCGAAGGATGCGGGCATCCCTAAATGCCATTGAATCAACCACTTATACACCGTTACGACCGTCTCTGCTCCTATGTCAGCCCGGAATCATGCTTAACATGCGTTAATGCTTGCCTGGAATTCGGTTCACCCTGAGACCATGCTCGTAAGATGTCATTTCCACACTTTAATACCGGTTAATGGGGGGCTCCGGCCCTCTTTGACCCCCGGATATGTGCATCCACATCCGCTAATAACTTTTGCTTTCAAGGTTGACTTTAACTGTTTGTTATGGTTTAAATTATCCAATCTAATTTTCTCTCCTTTTCCGCTTAACCAACAAACAGGGGAATGATGGAAGAAATTAAGCCAGGGACTATCCTTAAAGGCCCGAATTGGCCGGAACCGGTCGAGATCAAGCTCTTCGAGGACTTTGGAGAGTATGTCCATATTGTCGGGGCCACGACCCTTTCCTCAACTTATATAGACCAGATCATCCCGAGAAATGAATTCCCCTTCCCCCCTCCCTCTACCGAACCAGACCTTTTTAACGAAGAACCATGGAAAGTCTTCTTGGCCCTGGAAGCCCGGCGTTATCGTTTCGCCTCCATCTACGACCCCCTCCTGGCTATGAATACTTCCAAGGTAGATCCCCTCCCGCATCAAATCGAAGCGGTTTATGGGTACGTCCTTCAACTGCCCCGCATTCGGTTTCTGATTGCAGACGACCCTGGAGCGGGCAAAACGATTATGGCTGGACTGATAATTAAGGAACTTAAACTCCGTAACCTGATAAGCCGTATCCTGATTATTTCTCCAGGCCACCTCAAAGACCAATGGCGACGAGAACTGGCTGATCGCTTCGAGGAAAAGTTCATTCCCATCGACCGGGGCCTCTTGGATGCCTTTTACGCTGAAAACGTCTGGTCCCGAGAAAATCAGATCATCGCTTCAATGGATTTTGTCAAACAGGAAACCGTCCTCCCTTCCATCATCTCTGCCACCCATTTTGACTTGATCATCATCGACGAAGCACACAAATTGAGTGCCTACCGATATGGGGACAAAACCGAGCGGACTGGTCGTTATAAGATGGGAGAGGCCTTGTCCCGTATCACCGAACACCTCCTCTTTTTGACTGCTACCCCCCATAAAGGAGATCCGGAGAACTTCCGCCTTTTTCTGGATCTCTTGGAGCCAGGCTTTTTTGCCACCAATGAAATGCTTCAGGAGTCCATCGCCAACAAGGATAATCCCTTGTTTATCCGGCGAGTCAAAGAAGACTTAAAAGATTTCGAGGGTCGCCCCTTGTTTTTGCCACGCTCGGTTAAAACCATTTCCTTTAACCTTGGCTCGGGATCCCCTGCCGAAAAAGACCTTTACAATGCCCTTTCTAAGTATGTAAATTTCCAGTACAACAAGGCCCTAAGTAAAGACAAGAAACGCAATATCGCTTTTGCCCTGGTCATCCTGCAACGCCGCTTGGCCTCCAGCACCTTTGCCCTTTTCCGATCCCTGGAACGCCGAAAAAAACGACTGGAGGAGTTGCTCAAAGGAGTCCAAAACAAAAATAAAGTCCAGGAAGAAGGCTTTGATTTCGAAACGGTGGAAGACCTGAGTGAGGAAGAACGCTGGAAGGAAGAAGAGATCTGGGAAACCTTGAGCGTAGCAGAAAACCGGGAGGAACTGGAAAGGGAAATCAAGACCATTAACGACCTGATGTCCCAGGCCAAGGACATTATCCAGGAGGAGTCTGAGATCAAGCTGCGAGAGCTTAAAAAGACCCTCCAACAGCTATATCAAATCTACCCCGATCCCAAAGACAAAAAGATCCTCATTTTCACCGAGTCGAGGGACACCCTTGATTATCTGAACAAAAAGATCAGGGAATGGGGTTACACCTCCAATATGATCCATGGCGGCATGAAATTGGAAGACAGGGTCAAGGCCGAAAGCATTTTCAAAAACGAAACGGAAATTCTGGTGGCCACCGAGGCTGCTGGTGAGGGCATCAACCTTCAGTTCTGCCACTTAATGATCAATTATGACATCCCCTGGAATCCAAACCGTCTTGAACAACGAATGGGACGAATACATCGCTATGGTCAACAAAAGGAGGTATCGGTTTTTAACCTGGTAGCCGAAGATACTCGGGAAGGTAAGGTCCTCCACTGCCTTTTCGAAAAACTGGATGAAATCAGGAAGGCTATGGGCAGCGATAAAGTTTTTGATGTCCTGAGCGAGGTCCTCTACGACAAGAGTCTCTCCCAGCTTCTCATGGAGGCCGCCGCCAATGCCCGCAACATAGATGAAATCCTGAAAGACATGGATATAGAAGTCGATGAAAGTTATATCGCCAGAGTGAAGGAAAACCTGGGTGAGACCCTCGCCACTCATTATATAGATTACACCAGGATCAAGGAAATGGCCGAACAAGCCCGAGAGTATCGCCTGATCCCGGAATATACCGAAGCCTTCTTTAAAAAAGCCTATATCAAAGCCGGGGGTAAAATCAAAGAGGTGAAGCCGAATTTCCTGTCAATCGAGGCCGTTCCTCCCGATCTCCGCCGGATTGCTGAACAGGAAAAGTTCAAAAAGTTTCATGGTGACTTGATCCGCAGGTATCCCAAGGCCACCTTCGATAAGGAGCAGGCCTTCAGGAACCCCGATCTGGAATTCATATCTTTTGGCCATCCCTTGTTTGAAGCGGTTCTCTCCTGGATCGAGATCAGCTTCTCTGATGCCCTATTTAAAGGAGCGTTATTTACCGATCCCGAGGGCCGGATGAACGGTTATCTGCTTTTCTACGAGGGAGAAATTAAAGACGGAACTGGGCACGTAGCCGGGAAAAGGCTTTTTGCTTTTTATATGGAATCCGGAGGGGTCCGACCGGTTTCCCCGGCCATCATTTGGGACTTGGCCGAAGGCGGAATCACCTCAGGGAAGACCGAAAATTTAGAAAGCCTGAAAAAAAATGTCACTCCCCAGGCCATCCAGAAACTTAAGGAATACCGGGAGGAGTTGCTGAAGGAAAGGGAACGACAGGCCAACATAAAACAAAAATACGGTATCAGATCCCTGGAATATCTGATTGTCCGACTGGATGGAGAACTAATCCAACTTTACGACCGAAAAAATCTGGGGGAACCTGTTGAACTTCCCATTCACAACAAGGAAGAACGGAAGGCAAAATATGAAAAGGCCCTGGAGGAACTAAGGGAAAATATCGAAAAAGAACGCAGCCTGACCATGACCATGCCCCGGTTTATCGGAATGATCCGGGTTGTCCCCAGTGACAGGGTCGAAGAGGCAATGAAGTCCGATCCGGAGATTGAGCGGATCGGGATGGAAACGGCCATGGAGTATGAAAAAGATCAAGGTAGGGAACCCCAGGACGTATCCGCTGAAAATCTTGGTTTTGATATCAGGTCCTTCGGGCTCGGACAAAAAACCCGTTATATTGAGGTGAAGGCCAGGTCGTATTTAGGACCTGTAGCCTTGACCCCTAATGAATGGTTTAAGGCCAGACGCTTCGGGGAGGATTATTACCTGTATGCCGTGATGAATGCCGCACCCAACCCAGAGCTTTATATCATCCCTAACCCGGCCCTCACCCTCCAAGCGGAGGAAAGAATCGAAGTGGTTCGTTACATCATTCCTTTTAATGAATTAATAGAAAAAGGACACAAATTAAATATTGAAAGCTAACTTGGATATGATCGAAAAAAGAGTTTTTATCTTAGGGGCGGGTAGTTCGATTGCGATAAGTGGAGGAAATTTTCCAACGGTAAACGACTTTTTTATTTCAGCACAACATTTGGGATTAACCAAGAGCCCCGAATTTGAAGAAATTAAGAAATTCTTTCTAAAATCTCTTGGGTTAAATTTATCCGGAAGGATAAACATTGAAGATTTGTTCACTCATATTGAGATAGAACTTGAACGTTTCGACTCTCCAGAAATTAATAAAATCCGCATACAGTTGCTCAAACTCATAAGAGAAATCCTTATCGGATTAGAGAAAGAAATAAAGAATAATCTCAAACTGGATGAGGTTCTTAATCAAAAATGGAAAATCCGGGAGACCGATACACTTATTACTTTTAATTGGGATCTACTTCTTGATGATATGTTCGAACGGAAAAATATTTTGAATGATCATCGAAAGAATTACCATGTTGGATATTCCCTTCCTCAATACAGGAATTTTATAAAAAATTTATCCGTACACAGCGAATTTAGTATAGATCATATGTCAATTAGCGATCCATATATTAAATGGGATTCAAGTAATGGATATATCTTAAAATTGCATGGATTTGTTGATTGGTTCCATTGCATAAATGAAAAATGCCGAGGATGGCAAAAAGTTTTTCCTTTATCCAAACCCCTCCAGACTCATAATTGTTCCGAATGTCATGAACCTTTGGAGAATCTCCTTATTCCCCCTATTCTTAATAAAACCTATCGACAATATTCTTTTATACGAAGGATATGGAATTTAGCAGCTCAAGAGGTCCGATCCGCCACCGAAATTATTGTTTGGGGTTATAGCCTTCCTCCCACGGATTTCTATAGCAAATGGCTTCTTAGACAAGCCCGAACAAATTTATTAAAAAAAATGGTAATAATAAATCCATATCTCCTATTGGGTAAAAAAGATAAAAAGATAAGAAAATCCTTTTTAAAAAATTTTTCAGAAATATTTAATGGAATCGAAAACCTTGAAATTACATTATATGAGTTCTTTGATGATTATTGCAAGGGGTTAGATATAAAGAAAAAGTATAAACTTTCTATTTAAATTATTATAGAAGAAAATGGATAAACGCTTTATCGAAGAAAGCTTTCCCGTAAAAGAGGTCAGTGTCGAGTCGGCCAAGGAGAAAAATATCCGCCATGGCCATATTTCCACCCTGCATATCTGGTGGGCCAGGCGTCCTTTGGCTTCCTCACGGCCACCAACTATGCGGCTTTGATACCTCCTGCCAAAACCCCCGAAGAATGGAACCAGCAGCGGAACTTCATCATTGAATTTTCAAAATGGGAGAATTCCTTGAACGGGCAAATGATCCAAAAGGCTCGTGAGGACATCCTAAAGGCCAATGGGGGAAAGCCCCCGAAAGTCCTGGACCCTTTTGGCGGTGGAGGTGCTATTCCTTTGGAAGCCCTTCGTCTCGGATGCGAAGTTTATTCGAACGACTACAACCCAGTGGCTGTATTGATTCAGAAATGTACGCTTGAGTATCCCCAGAAATATGGGCAAATGACCGGCAAAGGTTCCACCTCACCTTCAAAGAATCCAAAACAGATGACAATGCTGATGGACGAGCAGATGGAATCTGGCAGAAAATGTAACCTTCTGGATGATGTCAAAAAGTGGGGGACCTGGGTCCTGGAGGAAACCAGAAAGGAAATCGGTAAGTATTACCCCCCCGACCCTGATGGATCGATCCCAGTTGGCTATATCTGGGCCAAGACCATACCTTGTCAAAACCCGGCCTGTAGGGCTGAAATCCCGCTGTTACGCCATCTCTGGTTGGCCAAGAAGGCTAATAACAAGGTGGCCCTATATCCCTACCCCGATGGGAAAGAAGTAAAGTTAAAAATTGTGGGGTCAGGGTATGAAAAAATGCCTCAAGGATTTAATCCTGATGACGGGACTACGGCCAAGGCTATAGTGACCTGCCCCGTCTGTGGATCATCGGTGGAGGCCAATAATACACGACGACTTTTTCAGGAAGGGAAAGCTGGACAACGACTGGTAGCAGTAGTCCTGCATAAATCGGGAGTGAGCGGGAAACGATATCGCTTGGCTACAGGAAAAGACCAGGAGATTTTTAACCAATCCGCCGTCAACTTGGAAGAAAAACGTCAAACCCTTATGAAGGAATGGGGTCTGGACCCAGTGCCGGATGAAGAGATACCTACAACTCCTTCAAATACAATGGGAGGAACAAATCGTGTTTTAAACTATAAAATAAAAACTTGGGGGGATCTTTTCAACTCACGACAAAAACTCGCCCTTATTACATTCGTTGACCAGGTTCGTCAAAGCTGGGAGAAAATAAAAGAAGAGACGAAGGATGAGGATTATGCCAAGGCAGTTGTTAGTTACTTATCTCTTAGTGTTAACAAAATCGTTGACTCATGTAGCTCATTATGTAGGTGGAAACCTGATACAGTTCAAGTAATACCCGGATTAAGTGGCAGACAAGCAATCTCCATGATTTGGGATTATTTTGAACTAAACCCAATATCGGGAATAAGTAGAAGCTGGGATAAGACTTTAGATGAATTGATGACAAGCTTTAAAATTCTTAATGGCCTTGAGAAGTTTGCCATCGTATCACAATCTTCGGCCACTAACCTTCTGCACACCGATAATTTCTTTGATGCTGTTTTTACAGATCCGCCTTATTATGACAATGTCCCATACTCTTATCTCTCCGATTTCTTCTATGTCTGGTTGAAACGTTCACTGGGGTCCGTTTACCCAGAATTATTCTCAACTCCACTGGTTCCCAAAAAACAGGAGATCGTAGCCTACTCCAACGGCCCCGGAGGAAGGGAAGACGGCAAAGCCTTTTTTGAAGAGATGCTAAAAAAATCTTTCCAGGAAATCCATAGAACTTTGAAACCGAAAGGAATTGCAGTAATCGTTTATGCTCATAAATCAACTAAAGGCTGGGAGAGTTTGATCAACTCTTTGCTCGACTCGGGCTTGGTCATAACCGGTGCTTGGCCAATTCGTACCGAAATGCAGGCTCGAATGAACGCCCAGGAAACTGCCTCACTGGCATCTTCAATATATATAATCGCTCGAAAAATGAAACGTGAAGCCACAGGGTTTTACAATAAAGTAAAAGAAGACCTTCAGGTCCATCTGAAGACCAAGCTGGATCGTCTCTGGCAGGAAGGTATCGGTGGAGCGGATTTTTTTATTTCTGCCATTGGATCAGCTATAGAAATATTTGGTAAATATGAAAAGATCATGGACTACGAAGGGAATCTGATCCGGGCCGACCGTCTGCTGGAGGACATCCGGGGGATCACCACCGATTACGCTGTCCGCCAGATCCTCCACAATGGTTTTGCCGAAGAGATTACCGACCTCACCCGGTTTTACGTTCTGTACCGCTGGAATTATGGCAAGGCCAAAATACTTTTCGACGAGGCCCAGAAATTGGCCAAGGGTTGTAGTATGGACCTATCAAAAGAATGGGGCCGCCATGGCTTCATTAAGAAAGAGAAAGAATTCATTCATATCCTTGGTCCCGAAGAACGGAAATTGGAAGACTTTAAAAATTCCAGGGAGTTAATCGACGTGCTACACCATGTCCTTTTACTTTGGGAGAACAGCAAGCGAGATAACCTAATCACTGTTTTAAAAGAAACCGGGTTCGGAAATCGAGAAGCTTTCTATCGGGTGGCACAAGCCGTATCGGAGACCTTGCCCTTGGAGAGTAAGGAGAAAAAACTCCTGGATGGGTTTCTTGCTGGTCGGGAAAAGGTTCAAGAGGCGGTAAGGGATATATCAATAATTAGAGAAGAACAGAAAGGGTTTAAATTCGAATGAAACCATTTCATGCCATAGCCATTCCAGATAAGGACATTCTGGAAGGTCGTTTGACCATGGATGTTTTTGCAGCCGATCTTTGGGAAACGTATCAGGGCCGAGGCCACAAAGAATACAGGGATGCAGACCTCTTCTTCCGAAGAACCTATCTGACTCAAGGCCTCCAGAATTTGTTGTCTATCGTAGAAAAAAGGTTGGCTGGAAGAGGGGGAGATCCGTTTATTCGAATCCAGACCCCATTTGGAGGAGGGAAAACCCATACCTTGATTGCTTTGTTCCATAAAACCCAAGTCTGGAAAGCAAAAAAGGTAGTGGTCTCCGGTACAGCCCTGAACCCCAAGGAAACCTTGTGGGGGCTGATGGAGAAGCAGTTGACCGGGCGAATACAAAAATTTTCCGACCCGGTCTCTCCAGGGAAAGAGGCCATCAGAGAACTGCTTGTTTCTCGGCAGCCTGTTCTGATTCTGATGGACGAAGTCCTCGAATATGTGACCAAGGCCTCCGGGGTTAAGGTTGAAGAAAGCACCCTGGCCGCCCAAACGATAGCCTTTATCCAGGAACTGACCGAGACCGTCAGCACCCTGGATAAGACCTGCCTGGTGGTCACTCTGCCTTCGAGTGTGATCGAGCATTACGACGATAGGGCCGACAAGCTTTTCCAACAACTGCAAAAGGTTTCCGGGCGAACGGAAAAGATTTACACCCCTGTCCAGGATGAGGAAATTACCCGGATCATAGGAAGGAGGATTTTCAGCCGGATTGACGAAGAAGAAGCAAAGAAGGTCGTGTTGGAATTCCTGGACTATGCGGAACGGGAAAGTCTTCTTCCACCGGGAGTACAGCCCAGTGAATACCGGGCTCAATTCATGGCCTCTTATCCCTTCTTGCCGGAAGTGATTGATGTCCTTTATCATCGGTGGGGAAGCTTTCCGACCTTTCAAAGGACCCGTGGGGTGCTCCGGCTCCTATCCCTGGTGATCCACAGCTTAAAGGAGAGCAACCAGCCTTACATCACCTTGGCCGATTTTGATCTGGCCAGACAGGAAATTAGGCAAGAACTGGTCAAGCATATCGGGATGCATTACAACGGGATTATCGATGCGGATATCACCGGGGAAAAATCCAATGCCCGGAAGGTTAATTCGGCTCTCGGTAAGGCCTACCAGGGACTTAACCTGGGTTGCAGGGCGGCCACGACCATCTTTATGCATTCCTTCTCCGGCGGCCAGGACCATGGCCTCAACATGGTGGAAATAAAAAGGCAAGCGACTACTATGGAGAATCCTTCCAGTGTGGTGGCCGAAGCCGCGGACCAGTTAACCGGGAAGCTTTTCTACCTTCAAAGCTTCGGGGACAAGTATTATTTCAGTAATCAGCCCAACCTGAACAGTATCCGCCTGGCCAAGATGGAAAACATCAAAAACCCGGAAATACAGACAGTGGAAAAAGATCTCCTCAAGTCGAACCTGGCCGGGGGCAAACTTAAGACCTTTATCTGGGAAGAGACTCCTGGCAACATCGCCGATACGGAAGACCTAAAGCTGGTAGTCATAAAAAATGGGACCCTTGAGGTCATAGACAGCATTCTTAAAACAAAAGGCCAAACTCCCCGAGTTTTCCGAAATACCATTTTCTTTCTTTATCCCCACGAAATGGAACGTCCACATTTTGAACAGACGGTTAGGCAGAAACTGGCCTGCGAGGCCATTGAAGAGGACAAGACCCTGAACCTATCCGAGGATCAGCGTAAAAAGAACCGCCAGGAATTGAAGAAGTCCGAGGATAACCTTAAGGAAGCCATCCGACGGTTATACCGGACGATTGCTGTTCCCGTAAAAGACGGGACTAATGAAATTGATTTGGGAATACCTACGTTCGGGGAGGTCAAAGCCCTGGACCAGGAGATTTACGAAAAGCTTAGGACTGGGGGAGAGATCCTGGAGAAGGTTGCTCCCCTGGTTCTAAAGGAAAAATTTCTGGCAAATAGGGACTATGTATTGACCGATCAGGTTTACCAGTCATCTATGAAGACCCCTGGAGAAACCCGCTTTTTCAATCGAGCTGTCCTGGAGCAAGGGATATCCGAAGGGGTCCGGAGCGGACTCTTCGGGTTGGGGGAACTGGAGGAGAACAGACCCGTTTGCCGTTTCTTCAAAGATAAAGAATTGCCTTCGGTTGCCCTGAGCGGGAAAGAAATCATGATCACCGAAGCGATCTGCCGGGAGCAGCAGAAAAAAGAGGAGGAACAAAAACTTTCTGTTCCCTACCCAGGTCCTGGAGGGAAGCCGGAGCCTCCCAAAGAAGCCGACTCCAAAAAAACGCTCCCCAGAGGACAGGTAATAAATAAAGTCGGAATAAAATTCGAACTCCCCAAGGGAAAAGTTTCCAACATCATGGGGACCCTGAACTATTTACAAAGTAAATTTAATAAATTGGAAATCACCATAAAAGCCGAGGATGGCCAACTTACCGAGCAGGAATACGAAGACAAGATCGAGGAGGCCTTTACCCAATCGGGGATTGATGTAGAAGATATTGATTAGTCAACCTTTTCCCCACGTAGTTATATTTTTGAGGGACTTTTAATACCTTGATGAAGTCTTAAATCATGACCGATTTGATTGAGCCCAAAGGCGATTACTGCATCGAAGTTCAATTTGAAAAAGGCACCGACCGCCCGGCAAGGGTCTTCCAGGCGATGTCGCAACTGATTGAGTCATTTCAAGCAGTAGATGGTGATCTTGCCAAATCAGTGGCAGCCAATATCGAGGCTGTCGTTGTCCTACAGGAAGTCGAAGCGGGCTCAATCCGAGCTTGGCTTGCAACAATCCTCAATTCAGTTGATGACGATGCTCTCAAGAACCTTGACTGGAAAAAGTGGGTGGGATCATACCTTTTAAAGGGAAAACGCAAGGTTGTTGAATTCCTCGAAGGCAAAGATCAAATCGAAAATCAAGCACAGCTCCGTGGCTTAGAAAATGGCCTCCTCACGCTCGCCATGGAAACGCAAGTCCGACAGATTCCGGCCTACTCGCCAGTGCCATCACGACGCTTATTGGCAGACCTAAACTCCATAGGACAAGCACTTTCCCAGTTGTCGTCGAGCGACTCAGCAGCGATCATTATGCAAACTGACCGCTTCCCATTTAATCTCTCCTTCCGGGTGCCAGAGGCAACAATTGAAGAACTTCTAACCAATGAATCCCTTCATGGCGAAGTTGAGATGATCCTGAAAGTTAAAAAACCAGACTTTTTAGGCAGTTCCATGTGGGAATTTCGCCATGAGAAACGGGTCATTGAGGCTAAGGTTGTTGATAAGATCTGGCTTCAAAAATTTCAGAGTCGTGAAGTTCTTGTCAGGCCAGGCGACTCAATTCACGCCCGTGTTTCAACAACAGTGTTTTACGATCAATACGGTGAAGTTGTATCTCAACGTTTCGATGTGACTGAGGTCATAAAGATAATACCTCTTCCCCCATGGGATCAGAATACGCAGTTACCCCTTAATCTTAGCGAAACATAGATAATTCTATTCTTTTCATGTATGTGGGTCTGAAAACATGAGAATGACCCCGGAGATTGCTGAGATCCTCAAGTTCTACGTGTACCTATATACTGACCCACGTGACGGCCGACCATTCTATCTCGGCAAAGGGCCAGGGCAACCGACTATTCTCCCATCTTGAAGACACATCGGAGACAGAGAAGACAGAAATAATCTCGGCTATACGAAAATCGGGGCAGGAACCGCAAATTGATATAATTCGATATGGCCTAACTGATCCAGAGGCGAAGCTGGTCGAAGCATCCGCCATTGATCTTATCGGGCTATCGCACCTCTCAAACAAGGTCGCCGGTCATCACGAGAAATCATTTGGACGGATTGGGTCAAGGGAGATCATCGCAATGCTGAGTGCTAAGCCGGTACGTGTACGTCACAAGTCTATTCTTATCACGATCAACAAGCTTTATAGAAGCGACATGACGGCCTTAGAATTGTACGAGGCAACCCGAGGCATTTGGGTCGTTGGACCTCGGCGTGAGAATGCTGATTATGGGATGGCGGTCTACCAAGGTATTGTCAGAGAAGTTTACAAGATACAAAAATGGCATCCAGCGGGAACGCTCAAATACCAAACTCGCGACTCGAAAGGATTCAAGTCGAGCGGGCGATGGGAATTTGAGGGAATTGTGGCAACTGAAATCCGAGACGAATACGTGGGATACTCTGTAGGCATGGGTGGTCGAAATCCAATCCGGTACAAGAACATATGAAAAGGTAACCATCGTCTAATCCGTGGGGGCTCACCGACGGTGGGTTCGCCGCTTGGTGAGGCATAGGGTTTTGTGGGAAGATAGGGGCAATAGCTTGAATCCAAAATATCTTGGCGACTCCTATGATATCGTAAAACAAAGCCTACTGAGGTGGCTATCAGCCTTAGGGCCGTGGTACACCCATCCGATGTTTACAGAGCCCCTTACTCCAGACCAGACAGACATTTATTCCCGTCTTTTAAGCACTCATCTCCTGTCTTCTAAAACACTAACTCCTGGAACTGATCGAAATACCTACATTGAACCAGCTCGAAAATGCACTGATCATGTCTTCCTTGATCCGGACATAGGGGTTCGCCTTAATCCCATCAGAGGGGCGAAGGCACCCCGATACCTTTTCAGTACCGAGTTGATTGAAATTGTAGAGGCCGGGCCTGAAAGGCTCGTTCTCGTTTTCGACCAGTCAATTGCCAGGGGTGAAGAACGTAAGGAACTTGAAAACAAACTGAAGATCTTCGCTAAACAGGGCATTCTGGGTATCGCTTATGTCTCCCATGCCTGCTTTATTCTCATGGGGAAGAATCGGGGGTTACTTGAGTCGGCGTTTGAGACACTAAAGAAGGAATCACGGTTGCCGGAAAGTCGATTTGTCATTGAAGTTTTATAATCAGACATAGTCGTCGGTAAACCCCGAACGCCCTCCCAAGGACCACAACCAGTTTTAGAACGGAACGTTTTTCATCTCAAACGATTTCGGAGGTTAATATGGCAAAAAAGAAATTGAACGAGAAAGATCTAAAGCGAGAATTACAAGGGTTCAGGGAGCAATTTCCCCGCCTTGCCGAAGATGAACTATTCGTTTTATGGTTCATTAGGGCTTTTGTGACTGAGAACGAGGAAGCAGCCGTCAATGCTCTAACGGGGACTTCCGGAGACAAAGGTACCGACGCCATACTTATTCTTGATAAATCAAAGGATGTCTATATTATTCAGGGAAAATATAGAGAAATAATCAATCACAAGGCCGAAAATCGTAGTGATATTATTAGTTTTGCTGACATAGCTATAAATTTATCCGCTCCGAAAAAAACCTTTGATTCATTTTTAGAGGGGATGGCTCAAGTAGTCCAAGAACGTATGAAGGAGGCCAGAGAGAGAATCGTAAAAAGAGATTATAGACTTCAACTCTACTATGCCACCCTCGGAAAATGTAGTGAAGACTTAGAA
This sequence comes from uncultured delta proteobacterium, assembly GCA_963790475.1. GTDB lineage: Bacteria > Desulfobacterota > RBG-13-43-22 > RBG-13-43-22 > RBG-13-43-22 > RBG-13-43-22. The sequence continues at coordinate 1,566,412 of CAWBOS010000010.1, forward strand.
AAAGAAGCCATCAACATCGTAAGGAGAGCAAAGTGCCACGCAGGCATTGAAATCTGCGGAGGCCAAAGGATCATGCTTTTGCTTGCAGACTATCTCGAAGGAGTAGCACCTCCTGTTCCTTCTTTGGATCTTGAGATGGAATCTGGTCATGGGGTTGTTATGAAAGGGATACTCCAAAGGCATGACAAAAAGACTGATATAGAGTCCTGGATTTTCTCTATGTCAGGGCAAGCTGTTGCAGAGATTTTTGAAAGAACAGGCCCCAGAATTTTTGCAAGGAACGTAAGAGGCTTCTTGGAGAATACTGATGTCAACAAGAGTATGGTAATAACCCTTAAGCATGAGCCTGAATTCTTTTGGTATTACAATAATGGTATTACGATAGTCTGTGATTCTGCTGAACAGAGGAGCAGTAGCGGTAAAGATATCCTTCACGTTGATAATCCACAGATCATTAATGGGCAGCAAACAACGCGAACACTTCATCGAATGTTTGAGATGTCTGCTAAGGCAAGCGTTCCTGTCAGAGTTATTCGAGTCCTTCGTGACCCGAAGTCGGATCATGAAAATTTTGAGAACTTGGTGTCATGCATTGTAAGGGCCACCAATTGGCAAAATGCAATACAGGCTTCAGATCTTGTGTCTAACGACAGACGACAGATTGAGATAGAAAGGGCTTTAAGGAAGATTGGCTATCTGTATATGCGAAAACGTCAGGCAAAATCAGAGGTAAGGGGTGCTGCTGGGGCCAATAAGTTCTGGACTGTATCCAAGGAGGAGATTGCCCAAGCGGTTGCCTCATGCGATCTGGATCCGGTTACTCTTCGACTCGGAAAAGGAAAACTTTTTGAAGAGGAATACTATAAAACCATATTCCCGAACGCGAATCCAGACTATTACTTAACCAGATATTGGCTTATGAAGAGGGCGGCTCAAGCAGCAAAGGGGTATCCCGAAAGAGCTTATGCTAAGTGGCTGGTGATCTACTTTCTTTGGTCTAATCTTAATCCGATAATCAGGTCAGGCAATCCTGCCAGAGTCTTCAGACAAGCATGCGAAAAAAATGGCCCCCTTATTGTACCGCTCAAAAGATCTACTAACTCAGTATTCAACGCTGCTTTAGCTTTCTATAGGCATAAAAGAGGCAAGGGTGCAACAGCAATAGATGTTTCTTCCTTTTTTAGGAGAAAAGGGCTTCCGAGTGATTTCCTTCAATTCTGGAGTAGCAATCGGAATAAGCATAGAAGGACCTTTGAGAAATCATGGCAGAAATTCAGAAAGAGTTTAGAGGAAGCTCCTCTGAGAGTAATGTGAGTGATAGGGGGAACTGAGACGGAGACTCTTCTGATCATCAAGTCCAAAGAACCATGCCAGATCAGGCTAAACCAGGAACTAATGATCGTATGTCAACCAGACAGACTCAGAGCCACCGCTTCATCGCGGAACACTTCCAGGTCCAGGTCGAAGTGTTTAAAGTCCAGGTTATGAGTCCGACCCTTGAGTAACTTTTTCTCTGTGCCATAAAATAATAATAAAGTAAGTAAGTTACAGCTATTGCCAGAAAGTTGTTTTTCTATATACTATGAAGGTTCTTATAGAAAAACGACTTTTTATTCTTTGACAAAACCAGTTGAATTTATTATATTATTAGCCAAATTTAAATAAGTTGCTGAAATAAGGATATTTATGGATACCAGGCCTCCGAAAGGTCGATTTCATTATAGGAGGGAGGAATTAGCCTCACGTTGTGGACAAGCTTTTTCTTACTTTACAATCAATGGTACTTTCAGCAGAGGAAGAACCTGTAAAAATTGGTCTTTCCCTCTTTGTGTCGAAATCAAGGTTAATGAAATCATTGAATGTCTGGAACAGAACATAACTGGACCAAATGTTTTTGTGTCAAAGATTTGGCTTACCAAAAAAAGATTAAGTAATTGGATAGAGGAAAGCAAGCCGGGGAAAGTATCGAATTTTTTTTACTACGCGTTTCAGAGGTGTCACGAGAATACTCTCTTGATCTCAAGTCATAGTTTTCCAATCGAATATAAACGTCGTTCTAAAATTGGGTGTCTAAAAGAGCTTAGAGCCTATCTACTGGAGCATCACATTGAAATAGAAAGAACTTCTCGTTCACTGATAAGTTCAAATTATGAGAAGGAGCCTCCATTTATTTTAGCGAAACTACCTAAGAATTCTGAAAGAGAATCGGAATATAAAAAACTTAGGACAGATAAAGAAAAAGCTGAGTGGCTGTATGTTAACAGAGACATGATTAAGTTGTATCACATAGGTAGACAATTGATAAGGGAACATCTCGGAGACCAGGCTTTATAAGATGATGATCTGCGAAGGAGGACTTCTCATACCTCTTGCAAATAGAACCCATCCGGGCTAATCTTGCCCATCTTGCGGAGGTCAGAATGAGAAAACCCTTTACCCCTTTTTTCCTTTTTACGGTCCTTGTTTTATTACTCATTCCCTCCTTGTCCTATTCCCTCAACCTGCCCCTGGCCAACATCCCCACCCAAGTCTATTTCAGCCCCCATGGAGGTTGCACTGAGGCTATTATCCGGGAGATCGACCGAGCCAAGGTGGAAATCCTGGTCCAAGCCTATTCTTTCACTTCCCAGCCTATAGCCAAGGCCCTCTTTGGAGCCCATAAACGGGGGGTAAAGGTTCAAGCCATTGTGGATAAAAGCCAGAGGTCCAAGAAATACACCTCCGCCACCTTCCTGGCTAACGTTGGCATCCCGACCTATATTGATCCTGCCCATGCCATCGCCCACAATAAGGTTATGGTTATCGACCGAGAGACGGTTATCACCGGGTCGTTTAACTTCACCAGGGCGGCTGAGGAGAAGAATGCTGAAAACCTCTTGATCATCAAATCCAAAGACCTGGCCAGGCCCTATATAGACAACTGGAACCAACATAGGGGGCATTCTGAGCCTTATCAGGCCAGGTATTAGATCTGTTTCATTCTTGAAGGTTAAAACCAGGTTGGTGAATAATTATTTCTCTCCTCCCGAGATCTCATTTGGCAGAAATCTTTTTCATTAATAAGGACCTCCTAAGCATCCTACACCTTAAACCTATACTTTGCCTTACAGAGGTCAAAGAAGTCGGCCTGTGGGAGATCCCCCAAAAAGACAGAAATAAGTATTGTTGACACGCAAATAATGTGATAAGTTATTAATATTTCTATTATCCAGATACCCGGGGACTAAATTCCCAAGATTGTATCCATGGGTAAAAAAATAGGAAAAACCAGGAGGTAATTTATATTGATTTTAAGAATTATTTGATCTGATTGGAATAAGCATTTAACCTTAAATTAAGGAGGCTTACCATGAAAAAATTAGTTAATATTTTTATCATTATGGTTTCCTTGATTCTAACCTTTACCCTCCCTGTACTTACCGAAGAAATTCAAAACATCGATTGTTTTCTTAAAGAAATTTCATTTACAAGTCCCCTTGCAGATCCCGAAAGGAGCGGGTGCTGTTCCTGGCATGGAGGAGTCTGCGGGTGCAGTTCGACTGGAAGAGTGATTTGTTGTGATGGAACCTTAAGCCCAAGTTGTACTTGCTAAGAAAGAGAGGCTAAATATGAAAAGGATTATCATTTTAACTTTGGCGATTATTCTGTTAGTTCCTGCAATAACCTTTGGTGCCAGTGTACGTGGATATTGGCGAGATTCAAACCACGACGGAATAAAAGACACCTATGTCCAGCCATACCAACGAACCAATCCCAACAATACCCTACGGGATAATTATAATTATCCCGGAAATTATAATCCCAATACGGACAGAATCACACCTGGGGATCCCTATAATTACGAGCGAAGCCATCAAAATAAAAGCAATAGATATGGTTGGTAAGTTCTATTAATAAAAATTAAATCCTTACTGAAGGAGATCAATCATGGCACAGTGTCCAGAATGCGATTCTGTTGCAGTATTTTCCATCCCAACCAGAGGGAACGGTAAATGTTCAAGGTGTCACGGTGATGGTAAAAAATTGTTGTCGGGTCTGAACGAAGCTATTTTTGATACACCGCTGGAGTGTGAGAATTGTGGAGGTTCAGGGGAGTGCCCTACTTGCGGAGGAACAGGCGAAATTGACGATTAGACTAATAGGAAAACTAATTATGGCCATTTCTGTTAGTGATGATACCTGCTTCACTTATTTCCGCCTACTTTCTATATTTATTTATTGACTAAAAGGGGCCTCTTACTATTCCAGGTATCCTAATAACGAGTGATACAGGGCTGGGGTCCCCAATTTCATCCATATGGTATAGCCATAACGCCAGACGCCTCGGTGTGGTACAGCGAATCCGGCCTAAATTCAAATACCATTGTTCGATTCGATCCCTCCTCAAAGGGATTCCAAAGTTGGCCGATACCGTCTGGATGTGGTACGGTGCGAAACATGGTATCCACTCTGGAAGAAAGTCTTTACATTGTCTGTAGTGGGGTCAACAAGGTGGGGATCGTCAAAATCGAGCGTTAATTATATTGACAAAAAAGCATCATCTTGGTGTCAAGATAAGCGTGGAAGTTACCATTACGCAGTCAGATTTGGTTTAAAGGTGAATCATGGATATCTATGAAGAAATGGCGATGTATTTTGTGACGGCAAATAAAGAAACCTTTGTTTCTCCCCAATATGACATTGGAAACGGTTGGAGTTGTCCCGACTTTGTGGCAATGAGACCCCCGAAAAGAACTGTCTATATTGTTGAGGTATCTGCTGGAGGAAACCTGTCGGGGCTTGCTGAGAAGGTACTCAATTACGAGGGGCATTGGCTTAACCCACTTCGGGAGCACCTAATGGCTCTTAATCTCGTCGATTCTGACTGGTCTTTTAAGGTGCTTGTGTTCATACGGCGAGACCAACTCAAATGGTTCAAGACCACGGTAGACAGTTCTAAAGGAGTTGTAATTATCTGCCTGGAGGATGTATTTAAACACTGGCTCTGGGACAACAAAGTCTGGACTGGTGACTTTTTATTTGGAAAGGATTCGATAAAAAGGAAATAATGGCTGAAAAACTTGATCCCAAGAAAGTAGTTGACTATAAAGAACTCCTGATGAGCAATGTCTATGAACAAGAGGCCCTGATCAATCTTCTGGAGAAGAAAGGGCTCATTACCAAAGCCGAACTGCTCGAAGAGATAAGGGATCTCCATCAAAAGATGCCAAGAGGTAAAAAGGTAATCAAAGAAACTTAACGGGTTGGAGGATCAGTCGTCTCCTTGTTCCCGGATTTTATTTCGCAACGAGAATGGTGATTTTCTCAGACTGATATTTAGTAAAATTCGCTTATACCATTGAAGACACCCCAAACCATCGGCTTTCATTTCTTTTTTGATGTCTTTCTTCCACTACAAAATGGACATCCACTTCCATGGCTTCTGTTGGAGATAGTCGCTTTCCATTCATGACCTTTTGAACAGATCCACCATGCTTTTTTGTTTGATCCAGAGACGGCATCTTCAGGAATTAAACCTCCATTTTTAGTGGGATGCCACTCCTTCGCTATTCCAGGGTTGTAGGATGTCAAATTAAATGGGCATATTTTTTTAAATTATGTGGTATCGACTTTTTCCAATTAGGAGGCATTAATTCGCTTAGGTACTTTGGGTTGCGCTGAAATTCATGGCAGTAAGTTTTTATTCTCCCTTAGATTTCAAGATCCTTGAGGTTACTGCCATAAATTTCAGCGCTTGAATAAAGACCATATTAGTTGAAAAAAAAGGCCAGTCATTCTGAATAAAAAGGGCCGTTTTTAGGCACTATAATTTGAAAAACAACAAGGGTTAACAGTTTTGAGACAATTTTCCTTACAAACTCGATGACCTGAACAGAATGGACAATTCCAACCCCGGACAGTTCTATAATGAACCAATGTTTCATACTCGTGACCATTTGGACACATCCACCAGGCAAGCTTGCAGGCCCTGGCTTTGATCTCTTTGGGGGTCAAGCTTCCATTTTTGGAGGGATGCCATTCTTTGGCTAAAGCAGGGTATAAATATTCAAGACTTTCTTCTTCTGATTTTGCATTCCAGGTTGGCACTGTAATTTCCCCCAAAAGATATTATAATTATTGACTTTTTACCAATTGAAGGGTAGAAAATCAATAGTAAAGTGAAGAAGTTCTCTTGTTGGCAACCTTTGAGAGAGGGAATAATATAATTGAAAAACCCACCCCTCAACCGTTAGCCTCACCATCTTAATCTAAATTAGAGGTCTTTTGTGAAAGACGAATTAGTTTTGAGTCAACTTGAAGGCCTGGCCTATAAGCTGGGAATAACCATACGCCATGACAAGGTCATACGAGATGAATCATCCGGTAGAGGAGGGCTCTGTCGGATAAGAGGGGATTACGTTTTGTTTATTGACTCCCAGGCAACAACAAAAGAGAAGATTCGGGTCTCCATAGAGGCCTTAAAACAGTTCAACTTGGCTGACATTCAGGTCATGCCGCTTATCCGGGACCTCCTGGATGGTCCTAAAGAATAATTGGGAAAATAAGGATAAGACCTGATGGGAACTTGAAGGTGATTTAGCGAGTAGTTCCTCTTACTGAAGTCCTTATAGGTCTAAAAACATGATGGCTGATATTGAATCGAGAAATATTTCAGAAAGGACATAATGTTTTCTAAGATTATCTCCGGTGGCCAGACCGGTGTTGACCGAGCGGCTCTCGATGTGGCCCTGGAACTCGGTATTCCTTGTGGGGGCTGGTGTCCCAAAGGACGAAAGGCTGAGGATGGCCCTATTGACCCCAAGTATCCCCTTCAAGAAACGCTCTCCCCCAATTACCAGCATAGGACGGAGAAGAATCTAAGGGAAGCTGATGGCACCCTTATTCTAACCAAGGGACCGGTTAGCGGGGGAACTTCCTTTACAGTCCAGTTGGCCGTTGAATACAAAAAACCCCACCTGATAATTGACTTTGACGACAAAATAGACCCACAAATGGTCAGGGCCTGGGGAGAGAAAAACAAGATTGAAATTCTCAACGTGGCCGGACCACGGGAAAGCAAGGTTCCGGAGATTCATGACCGAGCGGTTGAATTTCTCAAAAAGGTCTTAACAGGACTATGAGAATACTCCTCATTATTATTGCCATTCTGGTTTGCATAGTCGTTGGATTTATTTTAATAACCTATCCAGGTTATCATCGTGAAATGCAGGGGGCTCGCGACCGTCTGTTAGCTGGTAGCAAAGTCTTGAAAACAGATCAAGGAGATATCGAGTATTCAGTAATTGGACAAGGGACGCCGATCCTCTTGATACATGGTGCAGGGGGCGGTTATGACCAGGGTCTATGGGCTGGCAAGATTTTTCTCGGTCAGACTGGTTACCAGTTCATCTCGGTTTCGCGATTTGGTTATCTTCGCTCGCCGATTCCGGGGCAAGCTTCGATGGAAGCACAGGTTTCATTGTACAGTTCTCTCTTAGATCATTTGAATATCAAACGCGTAATTGTTATTGGCATATCAGCGGGAGGACCTTCAGCCACACAGTTTGCCAATGACTTTCCAAATAAATGTTCAGCACTGATACTGCTGTCCGCAGTAAGGAAGACTCTAACTCCTGGCGGTAAAGATCCATTTTTCATTAATATTATCCATCTCATCCAGCAATCTGATTATGCTTATTGGCTTTTCACCAAGTTCATGCGGTCTCTAATCCTTAATCTCATGGGCATTCCTTCTAAAGTGTACGATAATTTTACCCCTGAACAGAAGGATCTCGCTCAGGAAATGCTGGACATAATGCACCCCATGAGCCAAAGATATAAGGGTACGATCAACGATGGTAAAATGATCCCTCCTGACGGGGTGCCGACAAACAATATCTCAGCACCTACGCTAATTATACATGCCAAAGACGATGCATTGGTAAGCTACTCTCACGCCGAGAATGCTCATCAAAGAATTAAACGGTCGAAACTAATCCTACTTGACACTGGGGGCCATGCGATGCTTTCTCAAAGAGACAAAGTCCGGGATTATATGAGAGGTTTTTTAAGGGATATTCCCGAAATCAGATAAACGAATCTTGGTGTAACAGGATAATTTCCTCTAAGAGTCAATGATTGATATTCCTCTATTAGACAATGATTACCGGGAAGCCTTTCTCTACCTGATGGATGAAATCAATACTGTAATGTCCTGTTCAGATAATAAGGAACCCTGGTATCCCAGAGATGCGGAAAAATTAGAAGAGGCCTTGCGGGTTTATAGACAATGGCATCCGGATCCAGATAAAAACGCTATTCTTAACTTCCCTTGGCCAAAGCCTGGGGGTATCCCCAAAGTCCCGGCCGATTATTTAAAACCTACCGATGAAGAAAAAAAGAAGGTTAAGGATTTTATAGCCGAAAATGAAGGTCCTGAAATGGACCCGTTTACAGAAGGGATAGTTCAACTGGCTAAGGAGTTATTGCAAGAGATTCATTAAAAGAGATAGGAGGTTGCTGAACATGAATAGATCATTAAACGTTAGATGTATCTTAGGTTTGGCATTTTTAATTCTTTTCTATTTTGATCAGGTGGCCAAGCCTGAAACCATGGATGAAGTATTTCAGACTGTTGCCTATCTCCAAGGGAAGGGAGAAGTAGAACGCACCCCAATTGATGGTACTGAGTATGAAATCTGGTTAAAGGCTCCGAGCGAAACTCAACCTCACCCTTACAGAAAAAGTAATTCTGGGACAGGGTTTTTCGTCAGAAAAGGTTCTCAAATATATCTCATCACCGCAGAACACGTGGCAACAGGTCTCAAATACGATGTGAAAGTCACCGTCCATGGTCCAGACGATAAACCATTGACCTATGACATTAAAGACCTGACAGGACCTGGTAAAGGGCAATCTTGGTTCTATCATCCCGAAGCAGATGTAGCATTGCTATCGCTAAAGCCTTCAGAAGAATTCAAAGCCATAATAAAGGTCTTAGAGCCTAACATGTTCTTAATGAATGAGAATGAATATAGCCAATATGAGAATCGTGTATTGACTACTGTTGGCTTCCCCCTCGCTTTAGGCCTGACCGGGAAATTCTCTCCTATTAAAAAGTCCTCCAAAGTAGCAAGTAATCTGTTTCGCCATAAAAGATTTGACAAGAACATTGAGACTACCTTTCTAATTATGGAAGATCCGACCGTGCAGGGTTTTAGCGGAGCACCCGTTTATGCTTTAAGCACAGTAAGTTTAGGAGGCGTGGCTTTTGGCACAGGCCGATTTGCTTGCATCGGCTTAGTTCACGGTACGCTCTCAGATAATACGGGTGGCAAGTTTGCAGCCGTGGTACCAGCATATTTCATTATCCAAACCATCGATAAATTTGAGGCTGGGAAATGATTTGAACTAACCAGCCGCTCCACCAGATCGCCAACGAACTCGTCTCCCAGTGACCGTCATGTTGTTGGCTTTCAATCAGTAATACTTGGTTATTTATCCTTACGAAATCAACGAATAGTAGGTGAATTCCCCTACCTGAAATTATAGATCAATTGGCCAAGGATCTGATTCAGGAGGTCCATTAGGCATGATGAATGGAATACTCTTAAATAAAGAAGAAGGTGACAAAATCAATGGACCCTAAAAAGGAGCAGATAGTGTCTTTAGAGGAGGCTTTAATCGGGGTTAAAGATCAAAGGGAGGAGGCTTTCGTATTACTCAATGCCATTCCGGAAGTATACCTGCCAGATATAGTTGAGTATTTCCGAATATTGAGCGGGCTGAAGAAGTCCCCACCCCGATCTTGTTAGGTTTGACCGATGAGCACCTTAGAACGAGCCGTGGTGATCGCAGCAGAGGCCCATGCCGGGCAGGTTGACAAGGCTGGGGCACCGTATATCCTCCACCCTCTGAGGCTTATGCTCCAAATGGAAGAGCCCGAAGACCGCATTGTCGCTGTGCTGCATGACGTTGTAGAGGATACCAATTGGACCCTTCAACGGCTTCGTAAAGAAGGGTTCCCCCATGTGATCATAGATGCCATTGACTCGGTTACTTGGCGAAAATATGAAGATTACGAAGATTTTATCCAGAGGGCTGCACAGAATCCGATAGGAAGTCGGGTGAAGCTTGCCGATCTTCGAGACAATTGTGACCTGAGTAGGATAGCGAACCCGAAGGAAGTCGATTTCAAGCGGGTCGCCAAGTACAGGGAGGCGATAAGGACGATTGAGAGGCATTCCCAGAGGAGTGCCCCTTAAGGTTATGAATGTCAATGGGGGTGAACAGGGAATAATCTTGCATTTCCATAAATAATTACTTATAGCTATCCTGAAATTATCAATGTCTCCACGGAGAGACTCAATACCAAGGAGGGTTAACGATGCCAGAAGGAAAAGTTAAATGGTTTAATGATTCAAAGGGATATGGTTTTATTGAGCAGGATGGGGGCAAGGACCTATTCGTACATCATTCCGCGATACAGGGAGAAGGTTTTAAATCGCTGGCCGAAGGTGATCGTGTCAGTTTCGATGTTGTCCAAGGTGCTAAGGGACCTGCTGCTGAGAATGTTCGTAAGCTGTAAAAGTGATCATATAGGGGCTTTAATGTTTTAGGCACCGCATTTTTCATTAGTGGTGATCATCGCCCCTAATAGACCAACTTTTAAAATGGAGTGTGAGATTTAGAGATTTCTTATATGAAGTCTCCAAAGGGGTCCAACCCTTGTGGAGGCTTTTAATTTTTGAGTCTTTGACAAATCAAATTAAGGAGAAGGAGAACTATGAAGAATGTTGAAATGACCGTGGAACAAAGCATCCTAACTATCAAAGTCGATCTTTCCAAAGAGTTCGGCCCGTCGTCTTCGGGAAAGACCATCATCATTGCATCCACTGAGGGGAATGTATCAATTCCAGACAGGGAAGAAAAAGTCGGACTGAACGTATACCGAAAGAAATGAGGGGTGATTAAGCTAATTATTAGCTGCCAGCGGCAAGTTAAAATCTAATTTTTCGAAGAGGTGCGGTTTAAACCTTCCCGCAGGAGGAGAAAAATGAGTCTTAAACCCAAAATTCTCTTATTATCCATCCTTATTCTCACCTTTGCCGTCTCTGTCTTCGCCCAGGAGACCGTCACCCCTGAAGATGCCGCCAAATTCATAGGGCAGCAAAAAACCGTATGCGGCACCGTAGCCAGTGCCCATCATGCCACTCGTAGCAAAGGCCAGCCAACCTTCTTAAATCTCAACAAGCCCTATCCCCACCCAATTTTTACAGTCCTCATTTGGGGCTCAGATCGGGACAAGTTTAAAGAACCTCCTGAACCCCTTTCTGGAAAGGAGGTCTGTGTTAGCGGGGTGATCCAAAGCTTCCATGGGAAACCCGAAATAATCGTTAAAGACCCGACACAGATTAAGGCGAAGCAGATTTGATCATCCGCAAGATTTTCTATATAATAATAAAAAATAGAACACCGGTCCCGTCATTGGAGTCTTAATACACAATGTGTAAAAAAAACAAATCATTTATCCTTGGAGTTTGGCGTGACCCTGTTTGGAGTAAAGTCATTGCAATTGGGATCGTGGCATTAATAGGAGTTTCTTGGGCATGGCTAAAGAATGATAATCGTATGGCTCCTAATATCATTGAGAAAAAAACTTTTCATCCTCAAGAAAAAGGGGGAAATGGAAAAACACCAGATTTTAATCCTGTTGAAGGGAAGCCTTCTTCTCCAAAGCCATTGGAAACAGATCAGGGGCAAGAAGTACCAAAAGAATTTGCTCTTTTAATAAATCGGGATATTCCTATTCGTGTGGGCAAGTCAAATATAGCTATAGTAATTAAGTCAAGGAAAGATGAAAAGGGATTTACCCCTGAAAATTCCCTTTATAGTCTTTTAAGAACTGAAAAGGTTAACCTAATAGTTAATCTATTTAAGGAAAAATCATTTAAAGCAAAAGGATTCTTTAGAGAAATTTACGATGGAAACACGGATCTCTTAAGACAGGCAAAGGCTTTATCAAAAATTGATTTTCTTATCCTTGGAGAACTAAGTTACTCATTTCAAAAAGATTCAAAGATTGATAGCGACTTAATTTCATGTAACATCAACTTCTCTTATAAAACCTTAAACAAGAACGCTGAAATTATTAAAAGTGATACTGTCAGTGTCATCGGGCCTGGTTTTTCTGAGAATGCGGCTTTGGGACGTGGGTTAGAAATCCTTGCAGAGCAATATTCAGATAAAATATTAACTCCAAATCATTAAAGGAGGAGATGAAATGCATCGATTCTTGTCTGTAATAATCATTTTATCAATCTTTTTATTATTAAATTCTAATCCTTCGATGGCTTACGACAAGGAGATAAAAAGCCTTTCCGCAAATATGGCAGAAAGTATTTCTAAGTTCCATAAAAAAACCATAGCCGTTGTTGATTTTACAGATTTACAGGGAAATGTGACAGAACTTGGTAGATTTCTTGCTGAGGAAATTTCAGCAGATTTAACAATCGTAGCCCAAGGCTTTGAGGTAATTGATAGAACCCATTTAAAAACTATACTTGCTGAACACAAGCTCTCAATTTCAGGTCTTCTTAATCCTAATACTGTTAAAAAACTTGGACAAATTTCAGGAGTTGATGCGATTATAACAGGATCGGTTACCCCGTTTGGAGATAGTATCAGGGTCACAGCCAAAATGATAACAACGGATACAGCCAGGATAATTGGGGCTGCCAATGGAAATATTGATAAGACAAAGGCTATTGAAGAACTTCTTGCAAAAGGGATAGGGACAGGTCGATCTTCTTCTGTAGACGATAGGAGTGAAGGTTCGCCCTTGTCGAAGAGCGAACGCCCCTTCTTTGATAGTTCCTTGCTTAGATTAGATGTTGTCTCATTTGAGCAATCCGGTCCATATTTTCACCTTCTTTTGAAACATACTAATAAGACAAATCAGAGCTTAGAGATTAGAGCTATTGATCACAGAGAAAATACTTTCCTACAAGATGATAACAACATCCAATTTAATTATGTTACGACCTATACAGCAGGCAGAAATAATGAATTGGAGTTGTCTGATCGCGGGCGTACCATTGAACTTCCACCCAACGGCTCAAGGGTTATATCTTTAAATTTTGAAGGTTCCTCCGTAGCTAAAGGAAAAAGATATTCTTTCTCGTCGAAATACGGATATCGCATAGGCAGTGGACGTTGGGCTCCATACAAGCCACTTTTCGTTAGTATTAAGGGGATTCAGTAAGTTAACTCTCCTGAATCCGACAGAAATAATCGACAATTAGAAAAACCTGGCTTGAACCAACGAAACAACATTATACACGCTCTAATGGAAATCCGACAAGGTATTAATATGAATTTCATCAATATGAATAACTTTAAAATACTTCTATAAGAATTAACCCTTCTCAGATTAGGGCAAAGTAGTCCGATCAATTCCGTGATTACCCCATGCTTATAAAAAATAGAATCCAAAGGATAGTTGCATTAACAATTCTGCTATTCCTCAATCTTCCCGGTCTTTCCCAGGCGTGGTATGACAACACCCACTTAGCCATTGCCAAGGCAGCCGGATATCAGCAATGGTACAATGCCGCTGGGCCGGACATCGCAAAAATCAAGGCAGGGGATAAGGAAGCCCGGAATCATTACTCCAATAATCCGCCTGGTTCGGTAATTACCCCTCAGATGATTCTCGATCAAATAACAAGGTATGATGATCCCAGCGATGAAAAAGGCCACCTCTACGGGGCCATTGTAGCTTCCCTCCGGGACTATAGATCCGCTAAGGCTGCTGGGAAGTACGCCGTATATTATCTCGCCTACTGTGTCCATTACGTTGGCGACCTGTCCATGCCCCTCCATAATACCCTCTACAATTCGTTCAACCGGCAGAACCATGCAGCCATGGATGGAGCCGTAGATGATGAAGTTCTGGATCACTTGGACCGGATCAAGATCTACCCCATAAAGATCAATTCTGAAGACGATCTGATCAAGGAAATAGCCAGAATAGCCAATCTCTCCATGAAATTGGGCTATCAGCTTGAGAAGGAGAATCGAAATTTGACCTAAGAGGAAGCTTATATTCAACTGGCCCACAGCACTTCCCTTTTCAAGGCCATTTTGGATTACGCTCGATAAGAAGGAGGATACTATGAAGATTACAGCCATTGTTGGCAGCCCGAGAGGAGTTAAAGGGGCCACAGGCTCCCTCATGAAGATAGTTCTCCAGGGGGCTGAAAGCCTTGGAGCTACCGCCGAGATCTTCGCCATCAAAGGGCAAGAGGTAAAACCTTGCAAAGCCTGCAATACATGCCACAAGATGGGGTCATGCCCACAGAAAGACTCATTCAGAACGATCAAGGAGAGCATCGACAAGGCCGATGACCTCATTCTCGCCAGCCCCAATTACATATTTCATGTTAGTGCTCAACTGAAAGCCTTCTTCGACCGCTGCTGCGGCGTGATCCATTGCCAGGGCTTTGAGGGAAAGTATGGTGTTGCGGTAGTTACTTCTGGAGGAGGGGATGAGGCCCCTATTGCGGACTACATACAGCATTTTCTGGCTACTACTGGGGCTATCCCTGTTGGTGCTGTATGGGCGACAATGGGTCAGATTCAGGACTATAACTTCCCTCCAGAATTAAGAGAAAAGGCCTTTACCTTGGGTCAGAGGCTTGTGAAGGCATGGCGGGACAAAGAAACCAGCCCCGAGTACAAAAAGATTAGCCGGGAGTTCAAAAAAAGGATGCGTTCACTGATGCTCTGGCGTAAAGAGGAATGGCCCTATGAGTACGAATACTGGAAGGCACACCAGGGTCTGAAGGGATAAGGCTGGCGGTCAACATCCGACTGCTGAGATGGAAAAACCGGTCGAAAGTCAGATTACGATTTTATAGAAACAACAGTATAACAGCCTTGCCCATGTGAGATGGTATGGTCATAAAGCTGAAAGCATCATATAAGGCCGCACTTCTATCCCTATTCGTCTTTCCTGGCCTTGGCCATCTCTATCTAAAAAGGTACTGGAGGGGTCTGGTTATCATGTTATTTTTCCTTACCGGAGTAAGCTATATGGTCTGGTTCATCACGGCATCTGCTCTAAAGCGTCTTGACCGGGCAATGGTTATGATGAAGGGTGATATTACGAAATTGCAACACCTGCCAGACATTGTCGGATCAAAAATGTTAGTTACAGGACTCTATCAAGACGTTGTTTCCTATGTTATTATTTGCTTATGGATATTTGCCGTCATAGATGCCTATAGAATCGGAAGGCAGAGAGAACTTCAAGACAAAGGGACTTCTAAAGTATAATTCCTTCATATCATCAGTGATAAATGCCTACAAATAATCTCACCGATCTCCAAGGCCAAATTGAACGAATAACCTATACCAATGATGAAAACGGTTATACCGTTGCCAAGGTAAAGGTCTATGGAAGACGGGACCTGGTAACGATTATCGGCAATATCATCAACCCCACACCCGGTGAAATCATCAAAATGAAGGGGGAATGGGGCAACCATCCCAAATTTGGTGAGCAATTCAAGATTGTCTTTTGCCAGACCACAACCCCGGCCACGGTATACGGCATCGAAAAATACCTGGGTTCAGGTCTGGTTAAAGGTATCGGTCCGGTTATGGCCAAACGGATCGTCAAGATGTTCAAGGAAGAGACCCTGAATATCATTGAACTGGAGATCGATAAACTCGCTGACGTTGAAGGGATAGGTAAAAAACGAATAGGTATGATCAAACATGCCTGGGAAGAACAGAAAGAGATCCGGGCGGTAATGATTTTTCTTCAATCCCATGGGGTCAGTTCCGGATACGCGGCCAAGATCTTCAAACAATATGGTAATGAGGCCATCAAGATTGTCCAGGAGAACCCCTATCGGCTGGCCACTGATATCTTCGGGATAGGATTTATCACCGCCGACAAGATAGCCGAGAAGCTTGGGTTTGCCAAAGACTCGGATCTGCGGGCCGGGGCCGGCATCCTCTACGTTCTCCAGGAAATGACCGATGAGGGTCATGTCTATTACCCCTATGAACCCCTGATTGTGAAATGCAAGGAGGTCCTGGACATTGACCGGGAGGTTATTGTCAAGGCCTTGGGTACCCTGGCGGCCGACAAAGAGATCGTCATTGAGGACCTGAACCAGGATCTGGAGGCCTTCCAGGAGAACAACAAGGCGGTTTATCTGATTGGGTATCATATAGCCGAAACAAGCCTGGCCGCTCGCCTCAAGAGGCTCCTCACCACCCCGCAGGCGATTAGAGAAATAGACTCAGAAAAGGCCATTCAATGGGTTCAGGCTAAGCTCTCCATCACCCTGGCCGATAAACAGGTCGAAGCCGTCCGATCTGCCGCTGGTAATAAGGTCATGATAATTACCGGGGGTCCCGGAACCGGCAAGACGACCATTATTACTGCCATCCTCAAGATATTCGCGGCCCTTAAAACCAAGATCATGCTGGCGGCCCCCACCGGAAGAGCGGCCAAACGGATGAGCGAAGCCACAGGGCACGAAGCCAAGACCATTCACCGGCTCCTGGAATACAATATGCGGAAAAGGGCCTTTGATAAGAACGACGAAAAGCCTCTGGATTGTCAACTCCTGATCATCGATGAAGCCTCCATGATCGACACCCTGCTCATGCATCATCTATTAAAAGCCATTCCACTAACCGCCACCTTTATCCTGGTTGGAGACGTAAACCAGCTCCCTTCCGTCGGGGCCGGGAATGTCTTAAGGGACATAATTGATTCAGGCGTAGCCCCAGTGGTCGAGTTAAATGAAATTTTCCGCCAGGCCCAGGAAAGCTCAATAATCGTCAATGCTCATAGGATCAACCAAGGTCTTACCCCGAACCTTAAGTCCAACCCGGATAAACTGGAAGATTTCTACTTTATCGAACAGGAGGATCCAGAAAAGGTCCTGGAGTTGATCATCAGCCTGGTCAAGGACCGGATACCGCATCGATTTGGGCTTAAGCACGGCACTGAGATTCAGGTCCTCACCCCTATGCACCGGGGGATAGTCGGGGCCGGGAACCTGAACATAGAGCTTCAGAAGGCCCTTAATCCGCGAGAAGATGGGGTCCTGCGGGGAGGAAGGACCTTTAAAGTCAACGACCGGGTTATGCAGATTGTCAATAACTACGACAAAGAGGTCTATAATGGAGACATTGGGAGGATCGGCCTAATCGATGAAGAAGCCCAGGAGGTCACGGTGACCATCGATGACCGAAGGATTATCTATGACTACAGCGATCTGGATGAATTGGTCCACGCCTATGCTGTATCCATCCATAAATCCCAAGGCTCGGAATATCCGGCCGTGGTTATACCCATCCTCATACAGCATTATATCCTGCTCCAGAGGAATCTACTGTATACCGGGGTAACCAGGGGGAAAAAGTTGGTGGTGCTGGTCGGAACGAAAAAGGCCTTAGCTATAGCTATCAGAAACAACAAGACGGAGAAGAGATATACCCTGTTGCGGCAGAGATTAACGGCCAGGTAGATTGATGATTAGGGATGTACAGTTTCAAGACTGAGGACGAAAAATTTAACCAAGCTTCACCTATTGTCTATATTGTTTACGTTTAAATCGAGTTTATGGTACATTTCGGGAAAACCACTTAAAATAATTACATTGTTCTACATAAGGAGAGAGTTGTCACATATGTTTCATAGCCTTCTACCGTTCGTCATCATCATAATAGTCCTCTTGGTCGTCTCTGCCGTTATCAAGATCGTGTTGAGACGAAGAGCACGGGAGCCGCAGAACTACCCATACGAAAAGATGGACGCCTTATTCTCTCCTGCCGAGCGATCTTTTTTGGGTGTACTTGAACAGGCAGTCAACGGTCGTTACCGGTTCATGGGAAAAGTACGTTTGGCAGATATCGTGAGGGTAAAAGGCGGGATGAACAAAGGCAGTTGGCAAAACGCCTTCAACAGAATCCAGAACAAGCATGTGGACATAGTGGGATGTGACCCAGCGACCCTGAACATCCAATTCGTGGTGGAACTTGACGACAGCACCCACGGCCAGTCGAGAAGACAAAGCCGAGACCAGTTTCTTGACAACGCCCTTCAGACCGCTGGAATTCCAATCGTTCATGTTTCGGCGAAAAAGGGTTATTCATCACAGGATATCCAAGACGTGCTCTCGCAAGCAGGGGTAGTGACAAGAACGTGATTCTATAAATTATTGCGTCTCTGGGGTCGAAAATACCTAAGAAATTCAAAAAGCAATTCTTACCCTTCTTAGCTTTAAACTTTTCCAATTTGATTCAAAGGGCTTTAGTCTTCCTTTAACTTAAGCCAGCTATATGGATAACCCAGATCGAAGCAAATTCTATTTCCGAGACCTTCACCCCAACATCTACCTTGGAACGACTTCAGACCGTTACGCCGGATGGATCGGCCAGATTTATTCAAAGGACCGCTATGCTGGCAGGATTAACCGTCGAACTAATGTCATAGGTGGGAAAAAGTTTATCGAAGAGGTCCTCCCGGTCGATAGCGTTGATGAATATTTCCAACATTTTCATTTTCCCGGAATCGATTATACCTTCTTTCGTCCTCTTACTGAGTTCAGATGAGCCAGTGCGTCAATCCATTACTATGAGAATTATCGTTAGTGAAATGATATTTGTGAAATAAAATTGGAATAAACGGAAATGTTTTTCCCTCCTAAAAAGGGAAATAAATCAGGAAAAAATGGAAATTTTCTTCATTTCTCAATAGTGCTCAAGTCTTTAGTTAAACAATAAACCAATAAAAACAATCAATTAAAAAGTATTGAAGTTAGTGGCATCGGATTTGCTTAATACTTATTATCAGATGATCCAATTATCCAAAGATTTATAATTAAGGTTAAAGTGAATGGGGCAATTAATAAAGACAGAAAGCAATGGTGAGAAGATAGAGGCCTTAAAAAGGGCTTTAATCGGTATTAATAATAAGAGAATGGAGGCTTTTTTATTACTGAATGCAACTCCGGAAGAATATTTGCCTGATATAGCGGAGTACCTTTGGATCCTTAATGGACTCAATAAAACAGGGAGAAGAAATTAGGGATGGCTTTGGGCTGGAGGTGGATAGTAACATGACGGAGGGTTATAGCAACCCAGCTCCCAGCCCCAGCCCATAAGACCGCCGATAGTCAATCCGGGAAAGAACTCCCCATACCCTCACCACCTACGATGTCCATACCTATCATATCTATATCCTCTATGCCATCCACGTTCACTATATCTTTCAGGCCCACGGTAAGCTTCGGCCTGTATAGACGGCATGAATAGGGCTAACACAAAAAGAATGCTTAACAGACTAATGAGTTTTTTCATGTTCTTTCCTCCAGGCCTGTTTGGAACAGGCAACCGGCTTAACCTGGTCTTTTTTAAATGAGATTTAAAGGGACTGAATTTCTTACATTACCCTTCGATCAAGCCCAGTAAGCTTTAATATGCAGAACACCAGCGTATGGCCAATTATTGTTTTTTTAAGGTATACCCCCGGGCATCAAGGCAGGCACTGATCGCCCTAAGATAATCCCCGCTCTTTTGAATTCTCTGAGCATCGGGGGCGTCCTCGGGTGGCGTTTGCGGATCAAAGCCTGCCTGATCAACAGCCCAGTCATGGCACTCGTCAAAATCCAGGGCCTGTTGCTCTTCACTCTGACCTTCTCGGGGGTAGATTAACATCCGGTTTTCCGATTCTTGGCTTGACAAGGGTGGCACCGGACTTCCCTCGACTGGAGGTGGATAATATTCATCTGGAGGCAGTGGATAACCATAGTAAGGAGAGTAATAATATGGCCACAAGTTCCACCCTATGACTCCGCCGATAATCAATCCGGGCAAGAACCCTCTATGTCCACGAAATCCTCTATGTCTTCCATCCCGACGAAATCCATCATGTATTCCATCTCGACGAAACCCTCCAGGTATTCCATCCCTTCGGAACCCTCCAGATATTCCAGGCCTCCGAAACCCTCCGGATATTCCAGGCCCACGAAACCCTTCAGACCTTCCTGATCCACGAAAGCCTTCACGTCCTCCATCCCGACGAAAGCCTTCATTTCTTCCGGATCCACGAAACCCTCCGGATATTCCAGGTCCACGAAACCCTTCAGACCTTCCAGGCCCGCGAGATCCTCCGGATATTCCATGCCCCCCAGATCCACGAGATCCTCTGGACCCACGGTCGGCCTCGGCCTGCTTAAGCGGCATGAATAGGGTCAACACAAAAAGGATGCTTAACAAACTAATGAGCTTTTTCATACTCTCTCCCCGCCGGTTCGGAACAGGCAACCGCTTCAAACTGGTCTTTTTTACATAAGACTTTAAGGGGACTGAAAAGTTAAAGAATAACAAGCAAGACCATTTATACACTGGTTAACACCATGTTATATGGTAATACTTTTTAGCCCGTTATCAAGAGGGATCAAGTCTTAAAAGGAAAGGGGTAAAGTGGTAATCAGGACAGGCGGAGAAGAATCCTCTTTTTGCCTTCCCGGTATTTCTCCTTGACCCCACTTTTCCTTATATTATACTTCTTCCATCAATAAACAAATTCTATCAATCATTCTCATCATTTTTTGCGACCTTCGCCCAACGGTGAAGGTGTCTTCAACTCAGGGGGAAAAATGACCCTTCAAAATAGGCATCGTCTTGCGGCATTATTAGCGATCATACCAGGGTTGCTTTCCATCAAGGAAGGCGGGAGCGTACTGCTCGGTCTCGTAACCAAGGACTATACTATTCTGCCCTGGCTCGTGTGGTACAATGTTGTCCTGGGATTCGCCTCAGTTATTATCGGTATTTGGTTGTGGAGGGAACGCAAGGGGAGCATCAAGATTGCAACAACGATCCTTTCACTCCATGGCCTTGTCTTAATCATCCTCATCATTTTATTCTTTTTCAAGGCACCTGTGTCGTTAATCAGCATCACAGCGATGCTATTCAGGACAAGTATATGGATCGCAATCATTCTGTTATTGGGACTGAAGGGAAAAGAGCAAACCGGTAAGGCAAAGTAACCTGAGATCCCACTCAAACCCAAAACACTTGAACTTAAGATCGACTCATCAGATTCCCAGCTTCCTTCTACCTGCCTTTAGGTTTAATTGACCAGTTCACCTATATGTTGTATACTATAATGGTTAGTAAAGGGTGTATTGGAGAGGAGGATATGAGATGACGCTTCTGGAAGACTGGAAAAAGAAGACGGAAGAAGGCTTGAAGAAAATAAAGGAGAAAGCCGATGTCATTGCCTTCAACTTAGAGAAATTGGCGAAAATCGGCAAACGGAAGAGGGAGATCGTGAGGATCCAGAGGAGGACACGGAAACTCTACTTAGAAATCGGGGAGTACGTTTACGACGAGTGCACCATGGAAGAACCTCTTACCAACGAAGCACCTTTCCTGAAGGAGAGGGTCTCTTCGATAAGCCAGATGAAGGTGGATATACAGAAGATAGAGGCGGAGATAGAGGAGCTGCGGAGGATGCAGCCGCCCAAGACTGAAGAAAAAACCCAAAAGGAATTGGGTGAGGTTGATTCAAAAGATATTCAAAGTTGATCCCCTAATCTATCCCGGCAATAATCCATAACGATATCCACTTAAACATCCCCATTAAAGCTTTAATCCTTTAACTTCAATAATAATTCAACAAACCCATCGCGCCCAACCCTACCGGATTAATTAAGGCTGAAGTCATTCGGACTAACTTTCAATTTTCTCTTGACACTGTACAAATGAACAGTATATCATAAAACCATGAATCCTCTTACAACCCGACAGAATGAGATCTTGACCTTAATCCGGGATTACCAGACCAAACATGGTTACCCTCCTTCTCTGCGGGAGTTGGCCAGCCACTTTAAGGTCTACCCGAATTCCATCCAAGACCACCTGAAGGCCCTGATCAAGAAAGGATATTTAAAACGCGAGCCCAACCGCTCTCGTGGGGTGAGTTTGACCCGATCTTCCGGCCAACTCCGGACCATCCCACTTTATGGGGCCATCTCAGCCGGAGGGCCGCTTTTGATCGAAGAGGAGGTGGAGGACTATGTCACCCTTCCCGAGAGATGGACCAAGGGAGAGGAGGTCTTCCTTCTCCGGGTTCGGGGGGTGAGCATGAGCCCCTTTATCCTTCCTGGAGACCAGGTAATCGTCCGCCGCCAGCAAAGGATTCCTGAAGGGGCGGTTGGGGTTTTTCGCTTGGATAATGAGGTTACCCTCAAACGTTACTACCCGCAAAAAGGTCAAGTAATGTTGAAGGGAGATAATCCGGAAATCAAGCCCCTGATCATAAAGAGGGAGGACCTACACACTTTTTCGATCCTGGGGAAAGTCATCGGGGTCTATCGCTCTTTAACCGCCTGATCAAATAAGTATTACAATGACTGCTCGCGGCTGGCTTATTGATCTATATGTCCGGGATGATATCATAATCCTCTGGTTCCAGCTCGAATCGGGAACCCTCCTTTGCCTGACCGATGCCTTCTCGTACTGCTTTTATGCAGAGGGGAGTCCAAGAAATATCCTGGCCCTTGAAAAAGACCTCTCGTACCTTATCCGCCGGACCGGCTGGACCAAACGGAGAGACTTTTGGACCGGGAAGCTGATCCAGGTCAGGGAACTGGAAGCCTTCTCGTTTAAGAAGCTATTTGACATCCAAAAGGTTCTCTCGCGAGCCACTGAAGGACTTAGCTTCTATAATATTGACCTGGCTGTGCCCCAGTATTATGCCTATCTAAAAGGCCTATTCCCCCTATGTAATTGTCAACTCAACTGGGAAGAGAAAAGGCTTCTCGGCTTTGAACTCCTGGACTCTCCCTGGGACCCGGATGCCGAGCTTCCCCCTTTCAAGACCATAGAACTTAGCCTCACCCAGGACCCCCAAATTCCGCTTGAGAGGGGCAACAGCCTGGAACTAATCCATGAGGGTAGGTCCTATGAACTTGGTGGATCGAACAAGGTTGAGCTTTTAGAAAAGTTGAACGGCTATCTGAAGGAGTCCGATCCCGATCTGATCGTCTCAAGAAAGGGAGATGACAGGATCCTGCCTATACTCTGGAACTGGGCTCAGAGGGAAAAGATACCCCTGGTCTTGGACCGGGACCCCCATCCCCCTTTGAGACAAAAAGTCGGTCAGTGGAGATCTTATTTCAGCTATGGTCAGATTATTTATCAGAGTTCAACCTTCCCCCTTTACGGCCGGTTCCATATCGATCAAAGCAACTCCTTCTTTTACCGTGAAGCCGGGTTGCAGGGGCTCCTTTTTATCTCCCGGCTGACAAAGATCCCTGTCCAAACCCTGGCCAGGTCCTCTCCAGGGACCGCTATAACATCCATGCAGCTTGACCGGGCTATCAGCAAGGGAATCCTCATCCCCTGGAAGAAGGGAAGACCCGAAGACTTTAAAACCGCCTGGGACCTCTTGGTGGCTGATAAAGGGGGCCTGGTCTTTCAACCACCCATAGGGCTCAGGGAAAATGTCGCTGAAATTGATTTTGCATCGATGTATCCGAACATCATGCCAAGGAGATCTACGGTGACCTGGAACGCCTCAAAGCCGATGGCTTGGTGACTGTGGCCAACGACACCGACGAAGGGAAAACCCGTATCAGCTTGGTCGATCCCGCAAGTACCGATGATGCTCTGGCCGATCTTCCCGACGATTTCAAGGAGGACGTCGCCGCGATCCTTGATGCCTACGGCAATCTTGACAACAACGCTCTGCTTAAAACTGTCTATGAAAAGTATCCCGCCTATGCAAAGAAAAGTAGAATCTGGAAGGGATCCATAAAGAATAAATTTTAAAGTAGACCTTAATCGGAGTCAAAGATAAAAATGATTATAGATACTCAAGTCATGAGAGAATTATCATCGATCATTCATGAAATATTGCTTCCCCTTCAAGCCCTCGCCAGTGATGCAGACAATTTGCTCCACGAAACGCAAGAGAGAAATCCCGACATGGAATTCATTCGGTCAGCCTCGAGAAGCATCTTATCCCAAATAGGCTTTCCGTCCCTGGTGACCGCAAAGTCGAAGGCTCGGGCTTTGTCGTTATCCGGATCATGGTCCTCGATGTCAACGATATGCAGCGACTTCAAAGTCCAGGTGATTATTCTGTTTTCGGGATCGTGGATAGGAGGAAGCCCAACCAGCCAGCGATAATGGTTGACGATATAAAGGCTGTCCCGGCCCTGGGAGTACAGGGCAACCTGCTCCTTATAGGAACAGGCCACCCTGGTCAGACAATACCGTAAACCCGCCTCCTGCATCCGCCGATCCCACACTAAATATCTATCGTATAGCCTGGGAGCCATGTCCTTTGGATTTCGGGTACTCATTTGGGACCTACCAGTTGGATGATTTTAATCATAACATCCCCTCCAACAAGAAAAGCCGAAAGGACCTGAATCAGCAGGAGCCAAAATATTTTATCCATGAGTTTGTCAATTTTCGAGAACAAGACCTCGATGTTTCCCGTTAACCCATCGTGTAGCGGGCAGGTCACGTCTTTTGGTTGCGGCATTAGGGATGTCCCCTTTCCGGTCATTTAAATACAATCGTTAATCCTGGTTGTGAGATCCACCAGGCGGTCCCCAGAGAGGCGGAGACCGCCAGGATAGCAATTATGATCAGCCGGATATTTTGACCAATCTTTTTCAGTGCCCGTCTCAAGTGGCAACCCTACTTAAAGACGGACGATGAATTGGCGCCAGAACTGGAACCGGAGTTTCCCCCCTTGGTAGCGGCGCTTGATGTGGGCACACAAACCAGTTTTCCTTCGGCATCCGGAGTGCAAACCATTCCAGAAGCAGCGGTCGCGTCGCCCCCGGAAGCCGTGCCCTGACCGCTGGCATTGACGCTACAGGCCTGTTGACAGGCCGCCATTAGACACAAAAGCACGAGTAAAAAGAGTTTTTTTAACATAGTTCTAATTCCTTTCTTAAATGAGTTTTAAAGATTCATTGAATACCCCCAAAAGGGGGACCATATCCGGCCTGGGGGCCTTCTCTCCGATCACGATGTGGCCACCATCCCGATAACAGAGAAAGATGGATTCCGTGCAAAACAGGGCCCTCATGTCTGCCGAGACCAGCCCAATGGCATTTTTAAGCAGGCCAAGAAAATCATAGTGCCTTCCGGCCAGAGTCATGGCATAACAACCGATATCCAGCCTGGCGTAATCGTATTGGCCTCGTAACGGATACCAGTAGACTTGCCCGTCATAGGTGGCCAGATAATCTGAGAGCAATACTGGAAAAACCCCAGCCGATCGCGCGTCCAGTACCCAGCGGCGGTCTGTCTTACCCTCGTACTCCGGGAAACGCAGGACCATGTTGCCATGGCTAAAAATGATTCGATCTCTTTGGGCAGACCGCAACAGGACGTATTTAGTCCATTCCTGTATGGTCCAACCAATGCAGGATTTGCCTATATATAAGAGGGAATCCCCGGTCTGCATCTGAGGTGCGCACTGCTGATAAATGGCTAAATTATTCATAGCTACCTTCTTTGGGTTGGCTTAAAATAAAAAAGGCGATAATGGAGCACGCGAGCCTCCATTATCGCCTTTTAGGTTTTCTATATTAAAATCTCAGGAACGGCCAGATTCCCGAAATTTACTGTTTTCTATTTTTGTCCTTAATTTGCTCCTTCTTGCTTGGTTTCAGGTTATTTCTGATATAGGTTCTCAGGCTGTCGCCGGTGATCATGGGTTCCACCCCGGCCAGACCATGGGACTTGACCCGCTCGTTGTATCGCTTTACCTGGTCGATCATTCCAATCATATTATTTTTATCACGATCCGGTTCCGGTTGCAAATAAAACTTTAAAAACTGGCTTTCAATACTACTTCTCCGGTCCTTATAATCCCGCCATACTTCTTTTTCGGCCCGCTCAATATCCTTCATGCGCTGGATCCGGGCCGGGTTAAATGACAGAGATTTCAGAAACGCATCTACAAAATTTTCTTTAATCTGTTCCCGCCCAAAGAAGACCGGGGCATTGGTCTTGGTCGTCACTCCCTCGGTGGCCTCCCGATATCCCTGCATAACCGTCCCGGCAACCCGGGGCAATATCTTCTCAGCTCCTTTCCAGGCATTACCTTTGATAATATCGGCCCCTCCCTGATAAACATCAGAAAGGACCGATCCGGGGGCCCCGAGCAGTTCGATCATATTGGTCGGTATATCGATCTTCCCAGTTCCCAGCGAGGCTCTGAAATCCAAGAGGTGTCCGCCCATCCCGGCCAGGCCCTGGCGCGGGATCCCGCCCACATAATCGTCCAGGGCCTTTTCCATGGAGGAATAAATTTTTTCTTCCGGGTCGTCTATCCCGAGAAGGTGCTTTAAAATCCCCATCAAGGCATCCCAGGCCCAGGGAATGGGAAAGGCGCCGGTGCCGGCCAGCAGGGTCGGGGCGGCCAGCATGAAGGTAGCGGCTTGCCAGTTTTTTTGTTTCCATCCCAGTTCATACATGGTCTGGAGATAGTTGTGTTGAAACTTTTTAAACATATAGAGGGATTTTACCACCATGGCCGCCGGTCCCTTCCCCTGAGCGATGGCCGGTATCGTGGCCGGACCATAAACACCATGGGCCCGGTCGGAAACCTTCTTGGCCGTTTCCATGGCCTTATTGACGGCGGCCTGTTCCACCAGGGACAAATCCCCCTGCTTTTGGGTTCCCCCTTCCCTCTCCCTGATGGCCGCAAAGGTACCCATGATGGTCGCCACCCGGTTTAATTGCTCCGTCACACTAAACATCCACATTGAGGCATCCATGGCCATATTCCAACCCTGGCCCACTTTGGACTTCAAAACGGCCATGGCCTCTTTGTTATATTGGGACTCGGCCCAACCCTTATGTTGGATGATCTTAAAGGCGGCCCGAGTCTCCGCCGGTAAAGTGGCCCAGGTCTCCGGGTGACGGTATTGTCTCCAAAGATCGGCCCCTTTGCCCAGCCATTTAAAAGTGGACGGGAGCGAAATACCGGCATAGCCCTGCATGGCTGCCGGTACTGAGGTAATCAGGGCGGTCATGTTGACGATTGGGGCGGCCACCCGGAATCCCAAATATTTAAAATTAGCCAGGCCCTTGGCTACACCCACCACCCGATCGGCCATTTCCGGATTGCGTAAAGCCTCCTGGATATAAGTCAGGCCGTCATGGTAGGCGTTTTTCTGTTCCGTAGGCGAGACCCGTTGCGAATTTACATACTTCATATAATCCTCGTACTCGGCCTCTTCGTTTTCCATCTTGAACTCCGCCCAACTTTTTTCAGTTCCATTAAAGGCCCGAATCATCTTTAAAGCAGTCTCTTTCTTGGCCTCACCGGCCGCCAGGCGGCTGGCATAGGAGGTCATGGCCTTCAAGGGATCCTGCTCGTATCCCTCCCAAACATTGACTCCCACCTCGGGGCTCCTCTGGATCATCGAGGATCGATAACCACGGCCCTTTTCGATGTTGGCCACATTGGTGGTCAGGGCCCGGGCGAATTCTTCCTCGACGGCCAGGAGGCGGTTATCGTACCGGGAAAGGGCCCGCCTTAATTTATTTTCCAGGCGCTTATCCTTCCCGACAAAATGCCAGTATTTGGGCTCACCCTTCTCTGCCGAATACCACTTCCCGCCCAGGGCCTTAATGATCGGCATGACCTTGGCCAACTGCTCTTGCGGCACCTTCTTGGTGTCAACGATAAAATCGGTTTTATCATCCGCCGATGTTCCCCACATGGCCTTGATGCCCATATCGGAAAACTGGAAATTACTCTTGTTACCCACTTCCTGCAGGGACCGATTCAGGGCCTCGTTGATCATTTGTTCCGTGCCCAAAACTTTGCCGTAAATGGCGAACAGATCCTCGGGTATGGACTTTGATTTAAAATATTCAACCCGGAAGCCCCGTTTTCGCAACTCGGCTACCCGATGCTCCACAAAAAAATCCTTAAACTCCAGCCGGTCATGTATTCCCTTGGCTTTCATTGCATCCGTGGCCCTGGCTATGATCTGGTATTGCCCGGATTCCCGCAGCCGGGGCCAGTACCAGCCCCGCATTTCGCCCATGAGGGCAATGGCGGCCTTGACCGATACCTCTTTAGGGTGTCCCTTTTCATCGAGAATTACAATGGTAGGAGCCGGGAGACCGGCTTCCGCATTTCTTCGGACCATCTCCTGGTAGGAGGCGATTTGCCGATCAAAACCGTTATCCATGATCGCCCGGGCATCGGCCCAGGCAGCTACGGCCTGATCGGAAAACCCCATCTTCTTAATCAGGTCGGCATTATAGACCCGTTTATTTTGATCGGCCTTGACCAGTAATTTCCCCAGGCGCTTATATTCCTCCGGCCTTTCCTTTTGCAGAGCCCGCATTCCCTCATGGAGGTCCCGCCCATTCGGATCACTGATCAGGTCGTTGAATTTCCCTACCCGCAGATCGGCCCGATCCAGGTTATAGGTCACGACCTTTTTAAGGGCTGGGACTTTCTCAAAGGTGAATTCCGGGGATCCGAAGAATCGTCCCATAAGAGAAGTATCCGGCCGCCCGGGTTTTTGGGTCTTGCCCCAATTCTTGGCCATGTCCTTAATGGTGGCCATGGAATCGGAAAAAGAGGTTTTGTCAAAATCAGCAAGCTCGGTGTCAACCTTGGCTTGGTCGAGATCGGTGCGGGATTTGAGGGCCAAAAGGGGATCCTGCTGTTCCGCCACCCGGAAGGTTTGGGCATCGCCCGATCTAAACAAAGAAGCGCTGTTAGCGTAGAATAGCGAGGCTCCCGGAAACCTTCCGAATGTCAATGGCTTTGTGGTCCTTCCCCTCTAAATTTTGAAATGATGTTCTCTCCGTTTTTTTGTGCAGTAATTGTGTTCCAGACAAAAGAAGAACCCGGAAAAGATAACCTAATACAGATCTCTTCTCCGGGTTCTTTTTTAGAAAAAAACATAAAGTTATCTACAAAAAAGGAAAATATCTTTCCCTTAGAGAAATAACTGGCAGTCAAGAGGTCGACGGTTCGATCCCGTTCAGCTCCACCAAAGATATTTAAGGAGTTAGTCCCGCCATTCAAGGCGGGATTAACTCCTTTTTTATTGGACTGCTAGTGATCGCGCACTTGACTTAACAAACTCGGCGATCTCATCTGCTTTTAATGATTCCTTGACCAAAAAGCAATCAGCCCCATATTGAAGGGCCGCTTGTCTGTATTCAGGCAAATCGTAACCGGTCAGGATGGCTATCTGAATGTTTGGAAAGTCCCTCTTTATCATTTGAGTCGATTGAAGGCCATTGATTCCGGGCAAACGGATATCCATAAAAATGAGATGGGGCGGACTTTCTTTGACTTTCTGTAAAGCCTCTTCGCCGGTTGCGGCCTCTTCAATGACTATCGAAGGGAAATTCTCAAAGAGATTCCGCTTAATGGCTTCCCGAAAGAGAGGATTGTCTTCAACCGGCAATACGTTCAGCATAGATATTTCTCCCTTCTAGCCTTAGTGTCTCAATCATTCTCCTGCAATGACCAGAAGGCACGAACCATAGTTCCTTGACCCGTAACGGATTCAACTTCCAAGAGTCCCCCGGAAAGTTCCGTTCGCGCCTTCAGGTTCAAAAGCCCCAACCCCCCCCAGGGACTTCTCTTAACCATGACCTCCTCCGGGTCAAAACCGAGGCCGTTATCTTCAACGGTAAATTCCATCCGGTGGTCATTTTTCTGGAGGCGAAGCGTGACCCGGCGCGCCTGGCTGTGTTTGGCCACATTGCTCAGCGTTTCCTGCAAGATTCTATAGATGACCAGTTTGGCCGATGAGGGGATTTCGTGTTCGGCCAGGCTTTCCTGTCTCTTAATGGTCAGGCCCGGATGGCTCTTTTCAAATTCCCGACAGTACCAATCTACCGTGGCCAGGATGCCGATATCATCGAGGACATAAGGCCATAGATCTCCCTGCATGGAACGGATTTTTCCCACTGCCTCGAGGAGGTCAGCCATGATTTTTTTCGATCTTTTCTGCAAAGCGGCCCGGTCCATTCCTTCCCGGTCGGAGAAGAGGTCTTCCATCTCAAGACGAATGGCCACCAGCGCTTGCCAGGCATTGTCATGGAGATCATAAGAGACCCGCCTTCGTTCATCCTCCTGGGCGGAAACAAGCCGGGAAGAAAGATCGGCCAGCTCCGCGGTCCTTTCCTTGACGCGCTCTTCCAGCGTCTCCGTGAGATGCTCAAGTTCCAAGGTCCGTTGTTCCAATACCCCTTCAGCCCGCTTGCGCTCGGTGATGTCCAGAACGAAGGCTACCCCGTTGAACCGAACCTCATCCAGCATGGCACCGGCGATTAGGATTGGAAGGCGTGACCCATCCTTGCGTATATACTCCTTCTCGAAGGGCGTCTTGTTCATGCCTGTGGTTTTCAGTTCTGCAACCGAGTTCTCATCCAGAGGCCGATACTCTGGCGGGGTCAGGCCGCTCCATTCGATTCGACCCACAGTCAGGTCCTCCCGATCGAAGCCCACCATCTCCAGGAACTTATCATTGGCCTCAGTGATCTCGCCGTTCATGTTCCAGTAGAATACCCCGAGCAGGCCGGATTCATAAAATCGCCGCAGGCGGTTCTCGCTCTCGCGCAGCGCTTCTTGAGCCCGCCGCTTCTCGGTGACGTCATGAAAGACCAGGACCATACCGGTGATGTTACCCGCATCGTCCTTGATCGGCGCTGCGCTGTCCTCGATGGGGATCAATTTCCCCTCTCGGGTGATAAGGGCCGTATGGTTTGAAAGGGTGACGACGGATCCGTCCCGCAGCACACGCCTAACGATGTCCTCGGCCGGCTCGCGATTCCGTTCGTTGATGATCCTGAAGATGTTCTCAACCGGTTGTCCTGTGGTTTCCTCCGGTCGCCAGCCGGTCAGGGCCTGGGCAACCGGGTTAAGAAAAGTGATCCTGCCCGAAGCGTCCGTAGTCATGACGGCATCGCCTATGCTCGTCAAAGTGACCCGGAGCCACTCACGCTGCCGGCGCAGTTCCTCCTCGGCCATGGTCCTCTGGATCCCGATACCTAAAGCCGAAGCCACCTGTTCCGAAACCTTCACCGTATTCAGGGGGACCCTGTTTTCATTGCGGTCCGCCAGATGAATAAGCCCCAGGATGTTCGGCCCGAGCCGTATCGGGATCAGGGCGACTGATTCGTAGCCCGTTTGATTACAGACATTCCGGGTCTGCCCCTTGTCCTCTTCAGAGACCGTGGCCAGGAACCGGGTAGTCCCGTTCATGTAGAAAGAGCCGCCCTCGGTGTAGAAGGACAATCCGGGGTCGGTGGTCCCCTTGATAACGTTGATGCACAGGCAATGGTCCGTTTTTAGAGAAAGGGGGCTTTCGGTTTCATAGAACTTTCGGCCGAACCCCAGATAGGCCATATAAGGGATGTTACCATTTTCCTCCCGTAAGCGGATACCGACGGCCTCGCACCCGGTGAATTCTTTCATTTCTCCGACGAAATCCTTGAGCAAGGGGTTTAGGTCAGTGTGCCGGTTGGCGATCTCCAGGAATTTTCTTGAGGCTCGAAGCTCCGTTTCCGCTTTGTGGCGCTCGACCATCTCCCTTTCAAGATCCGCTTTAGAGGCCGTCACTTCTTTCAAATTGAGGGTCATCCGGTTGAAGGCCTGGGTTAAATCTCCGATTTCATCATTGCGTCCTACAGTGATAGCATAGTCAAGGTTACCGGATCTGATGACTTCGATCCCATTGCGGAGTTTGGTCAGATCCGAGACGATGCTTCTCCTCATTCTGATCAGGATAAAGCCAAGAGGAAATGTGGTCAATACCAAAACCACGAAGATGAAGGTGAGAATTCCTGTTTGGGTCTTCCTTATGTCCTTATCAACCAAGCTTTTCAGGGCCGAGGCAATCGAATCCGCATTATGAGACCTTATCAGGAGTTGCCCCACCAACCGTTCGTCAACTTCTTTGATCAATTTATTGCTTTCGGCCGCACCGGAGAAGCCGGTGTTGGAGACCAGCTTAAAGAAGGCGTCTTTCATGGATTGACTATTAATACCGATCTCATTCAGAAGCTTCTGCTGGTCGGGATTCCGGAAACGTGCGCCGGCGATAAGCCTCGTCATTTTCTCCTGCTCCGCCTGGAACTGTTCTTTCGGCCGTTCCTCCCGGTAAGTAATATAAGAAATGACCAGGTGGTTAAGCTCAGTAATACTGTCCCTGATCTGCCGCACTTTATCCCCATTGTCAAAGGCAGCTTCCATGGTGGCGTAGGAGAAGATTAAGGTGGCCCCGACCACCAGGACCAACAGAACGGGAACAAATACGGCCAGGAATAATTTCGTACCAATTTTCATATTCTTTTCCTATCTTCCGGCTATCTTGACCGCCTCGGGCTTGACCGACTTCAGGACGTCGGGATAAATGAAGTCAAGGTAATTCGGCACTTTTTCCGCATTCATAATTCTGTTTCTTACGGCCCACCGGGCCTGGTCCTCCAGGGAAATCAGGATGGACTGATCCAGAAATAGCTTGAAAAGGAGGTCGTCCCAGATCGGCTTTATGCCCTCTTTATTTATTTTCAACTTTTGCCCGACAATCTTCATGGCCTCATTGCTGTTCTTCTGAATAAACGCCTCGGCTTTTTCAATGGCCCGGAGAAACCCCTTCAAGGCCTCGGTATGATCCTTTAGATAATCCTTGCGGGCAATAAAGTAAACGTCATCTCGAAAGATACCTTCGCTGGGCAAAAGAAGGGCCTTATCCCCCAGGGCCTTCCTGGCCGGGTAGATATGCGGCTCCCAGGTGGTTATGGCGTCTACCTGTCCTTGTATCAGGGCCGTGGATAAGCGGGCCGGTTCCAAATCGACAATCTTGACGTCGGACATTTGCATTTGGTGATAGGTCAGAAATAAGCTCAGAAAAAAGTGGCTGGTGGTCCGGGTAGTCATTCCTACGATCTTGCCTTTCAGGTTTTCGGGGGCCTTTATTCCCTTGTCCTGCCTGGCCAGGATCTTGATATCCCTATCCGAGTAAACCATACCGCCGATAATGGAATAATCATTCCTATGGAAGCTGTTAATAATAACCGGCGTCTGGGATGCGGTGGCCAGGTCGATACCTTTGTCGTTCAACATGGCCTGCAGGGCCGCCTGTCCCGATGCAAATTCCCTTATCTCCACCTTAAGGCCTTCTTCCTGGAAATAGCCCTTGTTTTCGGCTATCCAGACCGGTGCGATATGAGCTATCATCTGCGTCCCAAGGACGATTTTCTCAGGCTGCTGCGGCGCCTTCTGGCCGCAACCGGCAATGACCAGAAATAGCATTGTCCCTAAAGCAGCGGGGATAAGTCCTTGGCCGATTTTCATAATGTTTTCCTCTTCGCAATAAATTGTTCTGAAGGGTTTTCATAGTTCTCACGCTGGAGCATGGGAACGATCAGATAAAAATAGGTCAGCCGTCTCGGCTGACATTTATTGGATTCAACCTATTGTCAGGCAAGATGCCTGCCCTATTCGCTAAATTTATGATTTGTATTGATGAAGGACTCGTAAAAAGTCGTCAAGGCCCGCTCTCGTCATTCCGGGCTTGACCCGGAATCCAGGAATTTCAACCTGTTCTGGACCCCGGCTTTCGCCGGCGTGACGGCGGAGGAGATTTTTTACGAAAGCATCATCAATAATAAATCAAATCCTCCACGTCGCCCGAATGACCGTCCCTTTCCCTTGGACGGATTCGATGGAAAACCTTCCCCCGGAAAATTCAACCCGTTCTTTCATGCTGGAGAGCCCCAGGCCCTTTTTCAAACTATCCCTGGAGGACAGACTTTCCAGATCAAATCCTTCTCCATTATCTCTGATATCCAGTTCTATGGTGTTGTCGACTTTTTGCAGCCCGAGATACACCGAGTTGGCCTTGGCATGCTTGCCGATATTATTCATGGCCTCCTGGGTGATTCTAAAAAGGACGATCTTTAGATGATCCGGCACCCCCTCTTCCCGGATGGTGACCGCATTTTCAATCTTGATCCCGGAATAAATTGTTTCAAATCTCCGGCAAAACCAGGAAAGGGTAGGAACGATACCCAGATCGTCCAGAAGGGACGGTCGCAAATCGGCTTGAATTCGGCGGGCCTCATCGATCGTTTCCTGGACAAGGGGAATGAGGGCCTCCAGAGATCTACTAAAATTATTGGAGGACCCGTCTTGGGGGAGTTGTAGTAAGGCCTCTTCCGCCTTGAATTTGATGGCACTCAGAGATGATCCCAGGACGTCATGAACTTCCAGGGCGATCCGTTTTCTTTCATTCTCCTGGGCGGAGAGGAGCTGGGAGGCCAGGATCCGCAGTTGATCTTTTGATTCCAGCAAGGCTCGCTCCATCTTCACCCGTTCCGCGATTTCGATGGTCAGTTCCTTATTGCTTTGAGCCAGTTCCGCGGTTCGCTCAAGGACCCGGGCTTCCAACTCATCATGGGATTTGCGAAGCTCTTCTTCCATCCTCTTGCGCTCGGTGATGTCGTGGGCTACGACGAAGGCCCCGACTATCTTCCCATCGGTGTATTTGAACTTGGTGCGTAATACACCCCATAAGGTACTTCCATCCTTCCTCTTCGCCCTGTACTCGATTTGGTCCAGCGGAATCTCTCCGGCCTGGGCTTGCCTGATCCTGTCTAATAATATCACCCCGCTTTCTTGGTCGAGGAGATCCATAGGGTTCATTTCTAAGAGTTCAGCTTCCGTGTATCCGACCATCCTGCACATACCTTCATTTACGGTCATGAACCGTTTCTCATTGAAGTCGATCTCGTAAATCGCTGTGGGTGAATACTCCACGATGTGCCTGTATTTTTCCTCGCTCTTCTTAGTCGCCTCCTCGGCCTCTTTTTGTTCGGTAATGACGTCAAAGATGGCCACGAAGTGCTCTTTTCGTGGACTGTAGACGGAGATCGAAAACCACATGCCCAGGGCTTCCACATAGGTCTCAAACCGCTCAGGGACGCCGGTGGTGGCTATCCGACCGTAAGTTTCGAACAACTCCGGATCGGATTCCCGTATGCCGGGAATGACCTCGGACACCTTTTTACCGGTTACATTCTTCAACCCGGTCAGGGTTTCGAAGGAACTGTTAACATTGAGGAAGATAAAGTCTTTCGGTTTCCCTTCTTCAAAGAGCATTCTGCAGTAAGCATAGCCGTTCAGCATGTTATCGAACAAAGAGCGATAGTGCTCTTCGCTCTCCCTTAAAGTTTCCTCTGCGTATCGCTTCTCAGTGACATCATGAAAAACCAGGACCACTCCGATGATGTTGCCAACGCCGTCCTTGATTGGGGCCGCACTGTCCTCGATAGGAATCTCCCGCCCGTCTCGGGAGATCAGGGCTGTATGGTTAGCCAGGTTGATAATGAATCCTTCCCGCAGCACGCGTTCAGCGATGTCCTCGGCCGGCTGGCCCGACTGCTCGTCAACGATCCTGAAGACACTCTGGATCGGCTGACCAAGGGCTTCTTCTATCGGCCAGCCCGTCAGGGTCGCTGCCACGGGGTTGAGAAAAGTGATACGGCCGGAGGCATCGGAGGCGATCACGGCATCACCGATACTCCGAAGCGTGACCTTTAACCATTCCCGATTCCGGCGCAGTTCCTCTTCGGCCCGCTCGCGCTCGGCTATCTCCCTCTCGAGGTCCGACTTGGATGCGGTCACCTCTTTCAAGTCAGCGGTCATCCGGTTGAAGGCAT
This sequence comes from uncultured delta proteobacterium, assembly GCA_963790475.1. Classification (GTDB taxonomy): domain Bacteria; phylum Desulfobacterota; class RBG-13-43-22; order RBG-13-43-22; family RBG-13-43-22; genus RBG-13-43-22. The sequence goes on from CAWBOS010000010.1 coordinate 1,602,169, forward strand.
GGGATAGCTCGCCGATTTCATCATGTCTTTTTTCTTCGAGGACAAAATCAAGATTGCCGGAACCGATAACAGCAGTACCAGCCCGGAGTGCCAATATCGATTTCAGGATGCGTCGGTAGGTCAGCATATAGCTTACTATCAGAAATAGACCAAACAAGGCCACCATCACATACACGAGCATAGTTCTTGTTTTTGTCCGCTCGTCTATCTGTTGAAGCAATAACTGTGACAAGCGTGAAGCATCTGCTGCCAACCCCTGGGACTGGACCGCCATCCGGCTCCACGAGACCTGAAAAAACGCCGGGTCAAAGACGGCACTCCGATTCCGGGAAGGACTTTCCAGAGCAGAGGCGGCGCTGTCGAATACCTCTTTGAACCGTTCTCTATTAGCCTTAATGTCAGCGACGAGCGCCCTCTGCTCGGGCCGGTCTACACGCAGAGCGGCCACCTCTGAGGAAAAGGAGGCAAATCTGGAGTTCCAGCGCTTCAGTTGCGGGCTTTCGCGGTAAATGAGGTAGTCATTGGCCAGATAGCTCAGCTCGCTTGCCCCCTGGGCGATATGGGAGGCTATCCTTACCTGTTGACCGGTCTTTTCCACCTGTCGATTCGTGATAATCGCCGAGGCCGCGATGACGGCCAGGGTGATTCCGAACAGGAGCATGGTGATGATGAATCGAGTTCTTAGTCTCATGAATTCTCCTAAGCGCTGATAAGCGGTAACCCTACCTTATTATACTTACCGCCTCCGATTTTATGGCCTTCAGACCATCCACGTAGATATAGTCCAGGAAATTGGGTACATTTTTCTCCGTGGTCAGACCGCTCTTTATCATCCATCGTGCCTCATCTTCCATGGCCACAATGAGCGACTGGTCAAGGGAAAGCGAAAACTGGTAACGTGGCCAGACCCTCTCCATAAAGGCATCATCAAATTTCATCCTTTTCACTACGATGGCTTTGGCCTCATCTTGGTGACGGGCGAGATAGTCTTCCGCCTGAGTTATCGATTTCATAAGCCGTTTTACGATATGGGAACGGTTCTTGGCCCAATTGCCAGTGCTGACTAAATTCCAGTAAGCCTGCTGGCTGCTCTGTAAGGCCCTTATGATTACTTCCTTACCCAGGTGTTGATCTATTCGGTTTACCCAGGGTTCCCAGGTAACGACAGCATCAACCTCCCCATTGGTAATAGCCCTTTCCGCATCCGCCGCCTTAACGTAAACGAGTGTTACCTGCTCAAGCTTCAGGCCATTCAAGCTGAAGGTTCTTCCCAGGTAGAATTCTGAGATTGTTTTTAGAGTAACGCCAACCTTTTTCCCCTTGAGGTCCTGAAGTGTCTTGATTCCACTATCGGTATGCCAGATAATGAAAGTATTCTCGTACTTGGCTATGGTTCCAAAATTGACGAGATTTTTTCTATTAAGTATCTGCCTCACGGCCACGAACTCAGACGCTGTAGAAATGTCCGCTTCACCATTTAACATCCCGACGGTCGCTGTCGCTCCCGAATCATAGACTTCTTTGAGGGTAACCTTAAGGCCATTACGGGCAAAGAAATCCTGAGCTTCCGCAATGTAGAGCGGCGCATTAATCTCAGTTGGCACGGTTGCAATCGTCAGGGTCTCCGCCTTCCCGGGATAGTCCCTCTTCGAACAGGACAATGGACCGATGCCCGCCGCCAGAAACAGCAACCCAAAGAAAATGACTTTACTGCGCATTTGACTTATTCCTCACTCCTATAGATCCCTCCCGATTTCCATGGTTCTTTTCCCCATTCTGCTCAGCGGATGATGTTAACCGAGTTAGGATTGACCTCCTTGAGGCTCTTGGTATGGATAAAATCAAGGGAATTAGGAATCGTTTTTCCCCCCGCGGTCAGATTATTATGGATCATCCACCGGGCCTCATCTTCCATGGCCGTAATGAGGGCTTGGTCGACTGAGAGGGAAAACAAGTTCCGTTGCCAGATCCGATCCACCTATCCGGCGTCCAAATTAAATCGTTTCTGCACGATCGCCTTGGCTTCCTTTGGGTGTTGGGCGATATAGAGGTTGGCCTGCGCGATCGCTTTCAAGAGCCTGACCAATGGGACCGGATTCCGGGCGATCCAATCATTCCGGGAGGTAAGGACCGCGTAAAGAAACTGGCCGCTTTGCGCAGACCACTCGACCGCACCGGACCCCAGGGAGCTCTTGATGGAATCGTAAAATGGCGGGAGGGTGACAGGGGTCTCGATAACCGCCCGGTGGGTTTAAAAAAAGGATTATCATCAGCCCGAAGGGTCATCTTTTCTTATGGGTTGCAATAGGTAATCGAGTCTTTCCTGGACGATGGAATAAGGGTCCCTCTCTCTTCTTTCGATTTGCCGAACGGCCTTTTCCAGTCCTCCATCCTTCTCCCATTGATCCCTGATCAGACCGGTCAGCTGTTTTTCCAGCAACCCGATGAGTTCTTCTCTGATCCGCACCTCCTGCCAAACTCGTCGATGCCTCGAAGATTTCAAGAAATCCAAAACGGATTCGACTAATTCCGGCAGGCCCTTATTCTGATTGGCCACGGTTCGAAGGACCGGGGGTCGGTGATTGTCCTGGGCCGGATCCAGATCCAGCATAGCTTCAATATCCAGTATGACCGCATCCGCACCTTCCCGATCGGCTTTGTTGACGATAAAGATATCGGCGATCTCCATGATCCCGGCCTTAAGTGCCTGGACTGCGTCCCCCTGGCCGGGAACGCAGACGACCAGCACTAAATCGGCGGCTCGGACCACCTCTACTTCATCCTGTCCCACCCCGACGGTTTCAATGAGCACGAAATCTTTGCCGGAGGCATCCAAAATCTTGGCCACATCCCGGGCCGATTGATTCAGGCCCCCCAAGGCGCCTCGGGTAGCCATGGAACGGATGAAGACCTCATCCAGATTCCAGAGGTCTTTCATACGGACCCGATCCCCCAGAAGAGAACCGCCGGAGAATGGACTCGAAGGATCCACGGCGATGATACCCACCTTGAAACCCCTGGAAACCAGCTCGCAGGCCATTCCGTTGGTCAGGGTGCTCTTCCCCGCTCCCGGTGACCCGGTGATTCCGATAAGCCGCGCTTTCCCGGACAAAGGGTATATTTGCTGCATGGCCTCCATCCAGCCGGGGTCCCGATTTTCAACCCGGCTCACCAACCGTGACAGGGCTCGAACGGATCCCTGCCGCATTTTTTCAATAAGTTCCGACCAATCGTTATTCATATCTTAAAGCCTGATCATCAACAGGATGCACTCTCACCAAAAACGAAACCAACGGGTCTCAGATACAGTTTTGAGATAATTTCACTTGAGCAGCAATGAGCTCCTTCAGCACATTCATCAACCCGCCCTTTTCTATGATATGTAACATTTCTGTCGTGTAGAGTTGTCCCTGGAGTTCCTTGGTTCGAGTAAGATTGCGAATCTTAGCCGTCCTGAGATCCAGTTCCAGATCATCTCCCTCTTCAAAGGCGTTATGAATCCCCTGGCAGGCAATATTCGGAAAGGCAATGGCAATGGAGTTCCGCAAGTATATGCGTCCGAATGACTCGGCGATGACAGCCGCCAGACCCAATTCTTTTAAGTTCTCCGGGGCATTTTCCCGGCTCGACCCGCATCCCCAGTTACGACCGGCGACGATGATGTCACCGGGTCTTACCTGATCTGAAAACCCCTCTCGATTATGAAGGATAACCTTTTTCCGTTGCTCCCAGGGCAGACCGATAGAGTTCCAGGGGGCCATGACATCCGTGTCCACATCATGATCGAATTTCCAGACCTTGCCCCTAATAATCCAATCCATAAAAACCCTCTTGCTGTTGTATTATAAATAATAGAGGTAATAAAACGAGCCCCATTCATTAATGGGAAACTCGTAAAAACTTGCCGAAATCAACATTAAGTCATTCCGGTCCCGCATCAAGTGCGGGATAGACTCCAGCCGGAATCCAGTGTCTTGAATTAGTAAAAACTTCTGGACCCCGGCTTTCGCCGGGGTGACGATTTTTACGAAGTCCTCATTAATCCCGACATTCATGAAGATCCGTTCCCAACGTCGTTCCGCTCCAATACTTTCGTGGATCCGCGATACGGCCTTCAATAGCCGAAGCGGCCACCGTGGCCGGAGATCCGAGGTAAACTTCGGACTCGGGTGACCCCATTCTTCCCCTGAAATTACGATTGGTGGAGGAGATGCAGACCTCTCCGGGACCGATCAGCCCCATATGGCCTCCCGGGCAGGGGCCGCAGCCTGTGGGAGTAATATGCGCTCCCGCTTCCAGAAGTACCCGGATATAACCGGCCTTGTCGGCCTCAATAAGGACCTTGCGGGAAGCAGGGGTTACCAGAAGTCTGACCTTGGGGTTTACCTGATGACCCTTTAAAATTCCGGCCGCTACCTCCAGATCCTCCAGCCGGCCATTGGTGCATGAACCAAGAAAGGCCTGATCGATCAGGACATCCCCGATTTCCGAGACCGGTTTAGCGTTTCCGGGGTTGTGCGGGAGGGAAACCTGGGGTTCCACAGCGGTGATATCCAAGGTATAGCTCTCTTCATAAGAAGCATCGGGGTCAGGCCCGAATAGCGAAACCGGTTGGCGGGCCCGATCATGCAGGTAGTCGATCGTTTTTTGATCAGCCTCGAAAAAGGCAAACTTGGCCCCAATCTCCACACCCATATTGGACAGGGTCATCCGACTGGCAATGCTCATTTGGTTCGCCAGGGGTCCGCTGAATTCGATGGCTCGGTATTGGGCAACCTCGGTCCCGAACCGTCCGGCTATATAAAGCATCAGATCCTTGGACATCAAAGCCGGTCCAGGGGTACCGGTGAGCCGGAAACGAATCGTCGGTGGAACCCGCATCCACAATTCCCCCGTGGCCAGCACATAATTCATTTCAGTAACCCCGATCCCGGCACTGGCCGCGCCCAAGGCGCCGTAGGTGGTCGTGTGGGAATCCGTACCCAGGATCAATTGGCCCGGGATGACGAATCCCTCTTCGACCATGACCTGGTGACAGATCCCGGCAAAACCCAGGTAATGACGAATTTTGAACTCCTCGACCATCTGCCGGATAATGATCTGCCCTTGTGCCATTCTCACGGTGGGTGCCGGGAAATAGTGATCCACAATGACCACGACCCGCTCCGGGTCAAAGAGTTTCTTGACCCCCATCCCCTTAAGGGTCAGACCATTCATGGCAAAGGCGTCGTGGCACATCATCCGGTCAATGACGGCGGTCACGTACTGTCCCGCTTGAACCTCAGTCTGTCCGGAGGCCCTGGCCAGAACTTTCTCGGCCATAGTCATTCCCATAGGACGCCCTCCCCTTCTACTGAATTTCGCACCGGTTTATCCTTTCAAAATTCGAATACTTTTTTTAGACAGGATTTACCGGATTCCCCGGATTTTTGTGCCTTTCGACCTGTCTGCAAGCTAGCACGCAGACAAGCGGGGGGAAGAAAGGCACAAACTGAATCGTTCTCTGGACAGAAGCCTGAACTACCGCCAGAAGCGGATCGAAGTTGCTCAGGGTCCTCAGGAACCTGAGCAAAAGGCATGTAAATCCTGTTAATCCTGTCAGGTAAAGATTTTTCCCATAAGACAAAGCGTCGCATAATTTCTTTTTTCATGGATCCCAACATTAAGGTCGATAACCAACGGTCTCCCGGTATTTGCGTTGGACCTCTTCATCAGGCAGAAACAATTCTTCATATTTTTTGATTTCCGGAAATCCGATAAATTGGTGAAAATTGCGAATCGGATGGTCCTTCAGTCCCCGGCCGAATTCCCTTAAAAATTCCGTGCCGCCGGATTGAAGTCCGTGCATAAAATCCCACATGGCCCTGGCCGCGGCCACAAAAGCGCCTCCGGCGATCTCGACCATAGCGACGCCCAGGGCCTTGAGATCCGGCATAGGCAGCATAGGAGAAACGCCGGTCATATTGTATAAAATAGGGGCCCGGATTTCTTTGACGCTGCGTTCCAAATCTTCCACACTGGTCAGGCCATCAGGAAAGATCACATCCGCCCCGGCATCCCGATAGGCCCGACCTCGCCGGATCACCTCTTCCATACTTCCCCCTAACGCTCCCCGGGCATCGGTGCGGGCAATCAGGACAAAATCAGGGTCAAGTTGACGGCGCACCTTATCAGCCGCTTTATATTTCCCAACGGCTTCTTCGATGGGAATCAATTGTTTCCCGGCTACGTAGCCACAGCGTTTCGGGGCGACCTGATCCTCCAGGTGGATGCCAGCTACACCCGCCTTGATGAATTCCTCCGTGGTGCGCATGACATTGATTGCGTTCCCATATCCGGTGTCTGCATCACTGAAAACCGGGATATTCACCGCGCCGGCGATATTACGAGCGACACCTACCACTTCAGACATTGTCGTCAATCCCACATCGGGTTTTCCAATCAGAGAGGCCGAGACGCCATACCCGCTGATGGCCATCAACTTGAAACCCGCCTGTTCAATAATTTTAGCCGATAGGGCGTCATAAGCTGCGGGAGCGATGAGCAGTTCCTGGCCTGCTAATAATTCTCGAAATCTATGGCTTTGCTTCATGCCGGGGCCTTTCCTTATTATATAATCTTCTCCTGCCGTAACTGGTCCATATCTTCCTTCGAGTAACCCAAAAGCTGAGATAGAACCTCTTCCGTATTTTCCCCCATAACCGGAGGATAGGTGTATTTTGTTCTCAATTCCGATGGTGTCCCCGACATTTTGACGGGGTTCCCGGTTTGTTTGATCCGCCCGCCCGAACCGTTTTCAATAGTGGCCACCATGTCTGTGGCTGCTACCTGGGGATCGGCCAGGGCCTTGTCCAGGGTATTCACCGGCCCACAGGGCACATCGGCCTCGATGAGTATCCTCATCCACTCCTCGGTCCCTTTGGTGAGAAAAATTTCCTGAAGGACTGAATTCCTCTTCCTTTTATTTTCAAGAGTGGATGGTCCGGTAAAGAGGGGCTCCTTAAGCAGGTCTTCCTGGCCCATGGCCTTAAACAAACGGGGGTATTTGTCTCCCACGGCGGCAATGGTGATGTAGCCGTCCGCAGTCTGGAAGGCCTGATAAACCGGGAGAACGCGGTGCCCGGATCCTACCGGTCCCGGCACTTCACCGGAAGCGAAATAAATGCTGGCCTCATAAGCGAGCATGGCCAATGTGGCCTCAAAAAGGGAAGTCTCCACTTTTTGCCCTACTCCGGTGCGTTCCCGGGCATAAAGGGCGGCCAGGATACCATGAGCGGCAAACATTCCGGCACCCAGATCACTGACGGCGATTCCCGCCCTGACCGGGGGCCGGCCTTCCTCTCCGGTAATACTCATGGAGCCGGTGATGGCCTGAATGATCACGTCGTATGCCGGCCGGTCCCGATAGGGGCCGCTGGAGCCGAAGCCACTGATCGAGCAACAGATAATCCGGGGGTTGATCTTCTGGAGGGTTTCATAATCCATTTTGAGCCTCTCCAGGACGCCGGGCCTGAAATTGTCAAAGACGACGTCCGATACCTTTACCAGATCATAGAAGATCTCCCTTCCCTTTTCCGTTCGGGTGTCCAGGGTGATGCTCTTCTTGCTGCGGTTGATGCTCATATTGTAGGCATCCTGCCCTCTATAGGCAGTCGGTCCGCTGAACCCTCTATTAGCGGCCACGGCCTCTATCTTGATAATCTCCGCCCCCAGATCTCCCAAAATCATGGCACCAAAGGGGCCGGCTAAGGCACGGGTTAAATCGAGAATTCTTACATTGGCTAATGCCGTTTCCATTCCATCATTTCCTTTCTATTTTTCATTTGAGAATAAAACTCTTTGTATCTGTTTAGCTTTTTGAAATCCAAAATACTTTTTAATCCTGTCAGATATTTTCTTATAATGCTAAAGCGTCACTTTTATCTATTTTGAAGTCTCATCTTTTAAATCCTACAGGGACTCTATGAAATCTTTCATACTCTTCCTGTCTTCGAGGATGAGGATGGCCTTCATCACTTCTTCGGACTGCTTCCGGCCTAAGACAGGAACACATAAATCCATGAATTTGGCTTGCACTTTTTTCCTTTTCGTTTCCAGCTCGGGGATTTCATTCATGATGTCATTAAAACCCTGAAGCCTTTTGCCTGAAAGAGTCTCAACCTCCACCTTGGCCGCTAAGCCCAAGATGCTCGAATCCGGCACGGCCACAATGGATATCTTTTCCATCAAAGACTTTATCTGAGGGTCATTGACCTTTTCATCCGTAAAGGCCTGCATGCCCGTGTCTCCTCTTAAAAGGGCATTGGCCACACAATAATAAATACTAAACTTTCCTTCCAGACCGGTTTTCGGCGTCTTTTTTCCGGCAATATTAATGGCCGTCTGGGTGGTGTGGATGATTATGGATTTAATATCCGGAACAGTTAAATGGTCCTTGGTTACCATATTAAGCACCGCCTCGATAGCTGAATGAGTTCCGTGGCAGGAAGCATGATATTTCTGGGCCAATTTCTCCGTATCCCAGGTTTTCCCCAGCGAATCAACGGCTTTTGGGTTCACCCTGCCCTTTAAAAGCTGGAAAAATCCGTCCGGCCCTTCCAGGATATCTTCGGCGGAAGTAAATCCCTCACTCCCCAGCAAAACCGATTCCAATCCTACCTGGGAGGCCTTTCCGGCATGATAGGGCTTGCACATGGTGCCGAATACCCTCTTTAACCCGGCGGCCTGGGTCCCGGCAATGCCCAGGGCGTAAACCGTCTGTTGTTCATTTAAGCCCAACAATCGGGCACAGCCGGCGGCCGAAGCCAGACGACCGATGGTCGATGTTCCATGCCATCCAGCCCCATAATGTTCTAACCCGGCACAGGCCCCGATAACCGCCCCGGCTTTAAGGCCGATAATGTAAGCCGATAAGAATTCGAACCCGCTTTTCTCCTTCCATTCGGAAAGGGCCAGCAAGGCCGGAAACAAGGTCACCGAAGGATGGCCCTGGAACTGGGCCATGGTATCGTCATAATCCAGGGCATGAGACATGGCCCCATTGATCAGGGCCGCCTGGCTGACATTGGTTCTCTGTCCATGGCCCAGGATAGTCGCCTGGGCATTGCCGCCCATGAGGCTGTTATAATGGAGGAGCTTCAGCACCAGAGGCTCATCCTTTCCGGCCATCAGGACGGCGAACCAGTCCAGAAAGGCGACCTTGGCCTGTTCATAGCATTCCCGAGGAATGGACGAAAGGTCGGCTTGGGTGATCAACCGGGCGATGGTTCTGGTCAATCCTAAAGTTGTTTCCATGGGTTTGCTCCTTCGATACGAGAAAAAAAATTTTTAGCCTAAGGTTTGAGGCCTTTTACCTTACGCCTTACGCCTAACGCCTATTTTATTTCCCTTTGAATTCCGGTTTTCGTTTTTGCATAAAGGCCTTCTGGGCTTCCTTGAGATCTTCGCTGTTAAAGGCCTGGGCGATAATTCCATTCGCCTCCCGGCGGTCTTCATCTGACAGGGTGATCGATTTAGACAACAGGTTCAAGATGCGTTTCGTCCCTTTGACCGATAAAGGGGCATTGCCGGCAATTTCGCGAGCCATTTCATAGGCAAAGCTCTCCACTTCCTGTCGGGGCAGGAGATAATCCACCAGGCCCATTTCCTTGGCCCTTTGGGCCGGATAATAACGACCGGTAAAAAATATTTCTCTGGTATTGGAAATTCCGATCACCTGGATGAAGCGCGTCAGACCGGAAAGCTGGTATACTAAACCCAGTTTGGCCGGGGGCATCCCCATCCGGATATCGTCGGCGCCGATCCGCAGGTCACAGCAGACGGCCAATTCGCAGCCGGCACCGAAGGCATAGCCATTTAACAGGGCTATAACCGGATAGGGAAAGTTGATGATGCTCTTGAGGGCCAGGTCCAGGGGGTTTTGATCTCTTAATTTTTCCCTGGTTCGGGGTGAGACCTCGGTCGGAATAGCGGCAATATCGTATCCTGAGGAAAAGGCCTGATCACCGATACCCCGGACAACCAACGCTCTTATGGCATCCTCCCGGGCGAAATCCTCCAGGGTCTGATGAATCCTGATCAACAGATCCGGAGAAAGGGAATTGCGCTTTTCGGGACGATTGAAGATCATGGTTGCCACCCGGTCTTTTTTTTCAATTAATAAAATATCTGTGCTCACTTGGGCACCTCCTTAGAAAATAGGGTTCAAGGATTCGAGGTTTCAAGGATTCAAGGGTTTTAATTTCCATGCCGTTCACTTGAAACCTTGACCCCTTGGCCCCTTGAGTCCTTTTTATGCTTTTTCTTCTCTAAACCTTAGACCTTGAACCTTATACCTTTTTTATCCGTTGATCCGGACATGTTTCTTGATAGACTCGACCACCTGATTAATACTGGTTCCGGAAGTAAAAATTTCTTTTACCCCTAATTCCTTTAAGGCCGGGATATCCTCATCAGGAATCAACCCGCCTACCAGCAGGACCACATCATCGGCCCCCTGGGCCTTTAACCCCTCGGCCACTCGGCGGGTCAGGGCCAGGTGGGCCCCGGAGAGGATGGAAAGCCCTACTACGTCCACATCCTCCTGGATGGCTGCCCGGACAATGGAATCGGTGGTCTGTCGCAGCCCGGAATAGATCACTTCAAAACCGGCGTCGCGCAAAGAATAGGCGATTACTTTGGCCCCTCGGTCGTGGCCATCCAATCCTGGCTTGGCCACCAGGACTCTGATTTTCTTTTCGGTCATCGTTGTTCTCCTTCAATCGTAATAGTTCAGCCACCAAGTCACTAAGCAACAAAGACCTGCGGGTCTGCAGGCAATAATTCTCTTGATCCCATTTTTAATGATAGGTTATCGGAATATCGACTTGCCTTTGGTATTTCAATTCTCGCTTGGATAGTTCATGACAAAAACAGACCTCATAGACCCTCTCAAGCAAACCCGGTCCTAATGTTTTATGTACTGTATAGGCAGCGTCCACAATTTTTTCAGCAATAAATTCTTCTCTTTCTGATAAGGGTTTAAACATCATATCCATTCTTTGCGCCTTCGTGTCTTAGTGGCTGAGGGTACCTTCAATCAAAAATAGGGTCACATTCAATCAAACCCACCGGAATACCGGTCACACGTTCAATATCTTTATAGACTCGGCCGCTCAAATCCCTTCCCCATCCGCTCATATGGAAAGGAGAGGATGGAATGACCACCAGATCAGGCGACACCAGGCCCTCCCTTAAAAAATCTTTTACAGCGAAGATAAAATCTTCGACCATTAATAAATCACCCATAAAAATATTTCCCCCCAGGCACCGGTTGGGGGGAACACGCAGATGGAGCTTAATCTCGGCCGGAAAAGGGGTTTCTCTGATCCTTTTTTCCAGCGTGGGCCTAACCAGGGTGGAGGTTAGAATGAGGATCTCCCGGGCCTGTACCTTTAGAATCAGGTTTCTTAATCGTCCTGTCCAATCCAAGGGAATCCCGGAGGATGGAAAAACGCACCCGGCGTAGGGAACTATTTTAGGATCAAAAGGATAGGCAAAGTTGTTTAATTCCAGGGACAGATCGTCCGGCCCGTCCGGTCGGGCAACGGTCACCGAGACCCTTTCCAACAGGCTGCTCTGGACCAATCCCAGGAGGGAAAGGGCTTGGGGCCGGGTTTTGATCGGAAGGCCGTTGATAGCATTCAATCGATCGCCCATTCTCAGACCGGCTCCGGCTGCCGGAGAATTCTTGATCACCCCGATCAGCCGAGGGGTGTCTACAGCCTCCGGGTCGAGATATTCTTCAAACAGGCCAGGCCGGATGATCAAAGGACAATCGGTCAGGGATCGAAGATGTTGGATCTCGTCCTTCACTCGATTCCAGACCTCTTCCCGATCAAAAAGGGTCTCCTTGGAAAACAGCCCTGAGTACCCCGGCAAACTAATTTGAATAAAGGCCGGGTTGAATTGGGCCGAAAAGGCCACGGTATGGACCAGGTCCTCCACCATTTCTTCAACGGAAGGAAAAGGCCAGGGGACAATGACCACCGAATAAGGGATGAGCGCCGATTGGAGGGCCGCCGGAGCACTTAAAGCCGTTTCCGGGTGAAGGTCTCTCATCAGCCAGCGTCGTCGGCTGGCAGAACTGCTGTTCAAAGAGATATCGACAAACAAAGGCCGGAATTGCGCCAGGGCGGTTATGATCGCCGGGGTGAGTTGCGCGCCGTTAGTCGGGATGCGCAGGACCTCAGCGGTTTTTTTACGAAGGGCGGCCAGGATCTCCAGGATATGGGGATGGGTCAGCATCTCACAGGGACTACCCACGTCCGGGAAAAAACCCATCTTAGATCCGGGCACATAACAGGTGATGCGGGCCAGAATTTCCTGAAATTCTTCCTCGGCACTGCCGGGGTTTTCTTGAAAGGCCGGGGGGCTGCCGAGGTTATAACAAAAAAGGCACCTGAGATTGCAGCGGGTGGCAGCCTGGGCCAGGATGTCGGAGGCCCCGCCTCCTGGTCTCAGCCATCGGGCTGGTTTTCTTAAACGAAAACCGTCAATCTGAACTGGCTCATTATGGAACTCAAATTCGACTACCGACAAGAGCGATTCTATTAATTTTCGGATGTAGGTCAGGCGTGGCTCATAGATATCCAGACGATTATCGGACCGGCGGAAATCGCAGGTTTCATCAATAAAAAGTGGATGAACCAAATCGGGTCCGCCAAGAGACCGGTATCCATCGATGCGGACCTCTTCCCCTTTCCAGGTGGGAGTTAGCAGGTCCAGGAGGGCGCGAAGGTGCCGGCCCGGCAGGTCAATCAGGTTCAACCGGGCCGCATACGAGTTGTCATCAATGGGGTATCGGAAGAGATATTCTTTGTCTTCGTCGGGCGTCCGGCCTCGATTTAATTCCATCTTGAAATCCTTAAAATATGGAGGGGGGATCATATTCTCCGAAAACATCTCTGAATACGTCACAGACCTCTTGCAAAGAAACATAAGCCTTGGCGCAGGCGATCAGATGAGGCACCAGGTTCATATCTTTCTGCCCCGCCTGTTCTTTTAATTCAGCCAACAGCTTTTGCACCTCCTGGTTGTTCCGGTTCTTTTTAACCTCCTTCAAGTTGGCAATCTGCCTTTCTTCGGCCCGGGCACGGCGGTCGGGATCATAGGGGTGCGGGACCAGGCGGGTGGTCTGCACTTCGAGTTCATGTTCGCCGGTAAAACAGTTCACCCCCACCACCAGAGTCTCTCCGCTGGCTATTTTTTTCTGGTGTTCATAGGCGCTTCGCGTTACTTCCCGCTGCACGTAGCCTTGCTCGATGGCCGTCACGATACCGCCCATTTTATCCAATTTTTCCAGCTCGGCCCAGGCCTCTTTTTCAATCGCATCGGTAAGGGATTCGATACAATAGGAACCGGCAAAGGGATCTTCAACTTCCAGCAGTTTGGCTTCACAGGTCAGGATGCGGCTGACGTCCTGGGATAATTGCTGGGCCTCCCTGCTCCAACCCAATCCAAGGGGTTCATCGTAAGGAGGGAAAGCCGAGGGAGGTCCTCCGGACATGGCCCCGGCCACCGCCCCGAGAACGGCCCGAGTCAGGTTATTGAGGGGACGTTGTTTGGTGGTACTGGAGGGACCGATGTGGGCGGTCATATTCATTCTAAGCAGCATGCTTCGGGGGTTCTTGGCTCCAAAGCGTTCCTTGAGGAGGCGGGCATACATGCGCCGGGAAGCCCGTTGAAAGGCGATTTCCTGCAGGAACTCCATACTGCCGCCCATGGCATTAAAGGTAAAACGAGGGGCAAAGACATCCACGTCCAAACCGGCATTAATCCCTTCTTGCAGATAGGCAGAGGCGATGGCCATACTATAGGCCAGATCCTGTGTACGCGAGGCCCCTGCCTCCCGGATATGATACCCTCCCATGCTGGTGATATTCATACGGGGCATATATTGGTTGGCAAAAACCAGGATATCTCTAAAGAGTCGCATGGCCGGCTTGGGGGGAAAGATATAGGCCCCGCGGGCGATATATTCCTTCAGAATATCATTCTGAGGGGTGGCCTGTAATTTTTCCGGGGAAATGCCCCGGTTTTCAGCCAAAGCGGCGTACATGGCGATTAAATAAATGGCCGGACCATTGATGGTAAAATTAGAGGCGATGCGGTCCAGATCGAGCTCTCCCTGATACGGTTCATAAATGATTTCCATGTCACGGAGGGTGTCTATGGCCACTCCGACTTTGCCCACTTCACCGGCCATTAGAGGGTTATCCGAGTCATACCCGCACTGGGTTACAAGATCCATAGCCAAGTTTGGGCCTTGCCTACCTCCCCGTGAAATATTCTGTTTATAATAATCCCTCGTGTCCTCTGGCGTTCCATATCCGGAATAGCCGGAGGCGCGGGTCAAACCGGAACCTGACGGGGCCCTGGCGGCCATCTTGGCGGTACCGGCTCTGGGATCAAAAGGATAAACGCTCGCCGTAAACGGATATTCTCCCGGAAAGCTCACTTGGGTCAGGAAATCAAAGTCCGGAGTATCCAGGGGGGTATAAAAACGGCTGGGGGCCTCTTTCAAATAAGGAAAACGCTCTAAGGCTTTCTTTACCGTTTTTTCCTGCCAAACCTGCCTTCTTTGACGTATCTTTTCATACTGGTCGCTCATGGCCTTCCCTCCAAATTAAAATACTTGAACTGCAGTTTAGGTATACGGTGTAAGGTTTAAGGTATAAGGTATAAGGTTCAGGTTCAGGTTCAAAGTTCAAAGTTCAAAGTTTAAGATTCAAGATCTTTACCTTATACCTCATACCTTGTACCATGCCGTCTTATGCATTGCCCCTTACTAATTCGGCAACCCCTTTATAGGCATCTCCCGGGAAAAAAGTGATCGCCATCTCTAAGGCCCTACCGAACCTCGAAAAATAAACGCGTTTGATAACCAGAAGCGGATGTCCTTTTTTGACCTTCAGGATGGAGGCCAAATTTTTATCAGTCACCGAGGCGTAGGTGATCTGCCGGCTTCGCTTTACCGTCTCCAGGGATTCTTTCTCGACTCTCTCGATAAAAAGCGGGCGATCCGGATCGGTTATCTTTATGTTTTCCCCTATTTCTTCGGGGACATAGGCCTGAAAAAAGGCCTGGCGTTCATTAATCAGATGCCGTAGTCCTTCGAAGAGATAAACTTTTTCCCCTGAGTTCAGCATCATATCCTGAATTATCTGGGGAGAAGGGTTGATCAATTTTTTCGAATGAAGTTTTAAAGTAGTCTGGACGCCGAGATCAAAAAGATCATCGACTGTTCCATAGAGCTTAAACTGGAAGTTGTTGTTTTTACGAAAAGAGACGAAGGTACCCCGCCCCTGTTCCCGGCGAATAAGGTTGTCACTTTCAAGAGACAAGAGGGCCTGTCTAACGGTTATTCGGCTGACCCCGAACTCCTGACACAATTCTTTTTCAGTAGGAACGGCCTGATCGGACTTGAGTTTGCCGGAAAGGATTCCTTTTCGGAGGACCTTTTCCAGTTGATGGTACAGAGGAATGGGGGTTTTTTTTAATTTTATCACAACCTCTTTCCTTTGGGGTGACGATGGCGGGTAAACCCGCTACCTATGGGAAAGGTTCTTGGCCCTCTTAATTCCGGTGGAAGAAAGGTTATAATGTCATAACAAATATGTCAATTAATATTTACACTGTTTCGTAATGAATCTTTGTTAAACCTCATTAATTTAAAAGACGCCTCGGCCCTAAGAGGCCGTTGGGGTCCATACCTCTTCTACGCTGTTAATCTGCGGCCTGATTAGGACTCCATTTCAAGATTTCCTTTTTTTCCCTGTTCTGGTGAGGCCTCGGTGTTTATGACTGGGGGAAAAACGGGAAAGAGGGACCTTATATCCACATCGATACCCGGGGATTTAAGGCCCGCTGGTGACGATATTCAAAAAAAGGGAAATAATTAGTGATAAGGGTGTTGACAGATTGCCCATGATTCTGTAATCTCAATCAATTCGTTAATTTCCTGGCCATTGCAAATTGGCACTGAATTATTGTTCAAAACGTTTCTATAGTTGTCTGTTAAGGAGTAACGCGCAATGTCGATCCGAATCCTGGGAACAGGAAGCTACTTGCCCCCCCGGGTCCTTCACAACCGGGACCTCGAAATAATGATGGACACCACGGATGAATGGATTTCCCAGCGAACCGGTATTCACGAAAGACGTATGGCCGATCCGGAAATTGCCGCTTCCGACTTGGCCCTGGAGGCATCCAGGTCAGCCCTGGAAATGGCAGGCAAGAAGGTCGAGGATATTGAACTCATCATCATGGCCACCATCACCCCGGATACCCATTGTCCGGCCGGCGCCAATTGGCTTCAGGCCAAACTGGATGCCCCCCAGGCAGTGACTTTTGACGTAACGGCGGCCTGCTCCGGTTTCATCTTTGCCCTGAACGTGGCCGAACAATATATCAAAGCCGGGACCTACCAAAATATCCTGGTAGTCGCCTCGGAAATTATGACCAGGACTTTAAACTGGAAAGATCGTTCCACGGCCATCCTCTGGGGAGACGGGGCCGGGGCTGTTTTTCTTTCCGGAAATGGGGACAATCCCCAAATCCTTTCCACCCACATCCATACTGACGGGGCCAATGGAACCAATTTATTGATGCCCGGAGGGGGTTCCAAGACGACGCCCATCTCTCATGAGAGTGTGGATAAGGACCTTCACACCCTCAAATTGATCGAGGCCAGCGCTTCGGTTCGGGTGGCGGTCAAGCACTTTTCCGAGGCCTGTCTGGAGGCTGTTGAGGCCAACGGATTTTCCATCAAGGATGTTGATTGGGTCATCCCCCATCAAGCCAATTTGCGTATGATACAATCTTTGGCCAAACGGCTGGACCTTCCCATGGATAAATTTTTCATGACCATCCATAAGTACGGCAACATCTCCTCGGCTTCCGTTGCCATTGCTTTGGATGAGGCGGTTCGTAGCGGTGCCATCCAAAAGGGGCACCTGGTTTTGCTGACAGCCTTTGGCGGAGGCTTGACCTGGGGCAGTGCCCTCATAAGGTGGTGAACTAAGAAAAGTGACCAGTGACCAGAAAAAACATAATTGGTCATTCTTGTTAATTAGCACTTGTCGCCCGTCACTTCATTAGGCTGTTGACTAAACAGGATGCGGAAAAACTCATTTTTCACAGGTTGCTCAAAAAGGTCCAGATACAAGGCGCCCGAAATCCTGAGGAATGAGGCGTACATAGAAGTACGTCGCAATGACGAAGGATAAGGGCAATCCCGCCGTTGGCGGGATAGATGGGCCTTTTTCAGCAACCTGTTAATCAAGTGCAGGAGGTGCGAAAAGAGCATGAATAAAAATAAAATAAAAGCCAAAATAAAAGCCATAAAATCATCCAAGCCCAGGAAAAATAAAAAATATGTCTATTTCTTCGGAAAAGGCAAGGCGGACGGAAATGCCGACATGAAAAACCTGTTGGGCGGCAAAGGGGCCAATCTGGCGGAGATGACCAACCTGGGGGTAACCGTTCCGGCCGGATTCACCATCACCACCGAAGTCTGCACCTATTACTACCAAAACAAACAGACCTATCCTCTGGAAATGAACCGACAGATGGAGGCCGCCCTGGCCAGGGTCGAAAATATTATGGGCCGAAAATACGGCGACCCCGCGGACCCTCTTCTTTTATCCGTCCGCTCCGGGGCCAGAAGATCCATGCCGGGTATGATGGAAACCGTTTTGAATATCGGGCTGACGACCAAGACCATCCCCGGACTGATTAAAAGGACCAATAACGAACGTTTTGTCTATGATGCCTATCGCCGCCTGTTGATGATGTATGCCGATGTGGTCATGGAAAAGGCCGCCGGTATCGAACCGGCCGAAGGGGAAGGGATCCGGCAAAAATTAGAACAGGCTATGGACCTGGTGAAAGAGAAGAAAGGCTACCATCAGGATACCGACCTGACCGCAGCCGACCTTAAAAGTCTGTGTGAAAATTTTAAGACCATCATCAAGGACACCCTGAAAAAAGAATTTCCTGATGATCCTCAACAACAACTTCTGGGAGGAATCGGGGCGGTCTTTCATTCCTGGATGGGCAAACGGGCGGTTTCTTACCGTAAGATCGAAGGGATTCCGGAAGATTGGGGGACAGCGGTCAACGTCCAGGCTATGGTCTTCGGCAACACCGGGGATACCTCGGCTACTGGGGTGGCCTTTACCCGGAACCCGGCCACCGGCGAAAATGTATTCTACGGTGAATGGCTGCCTAATGCCCAGGGCGAGGATGTGGTGGCCGGCATTCGAACCCCCAACCCGGTCAACGAGGCGGGGAAGACCTCGGATACCCGGCATTTGTCTTCCCTGGAAGAAATGATGCCCGACCTGTACCGACAATTATTCAAAATCCAGAAGAGATTGGAAAAACATTACACCGATATGCAGGATATCGAGTTCACCATCGAGGATGGTAAACTCTGGATGCTTCAAACCCGTACCGGGAAACGAAACGGCCAGGCGGCCATCAGGATGGCCGTGGAAATGGCCGAGTCCCGGTTGATCAGCAAGGAAACCGCCTTACTCCGGGTCAATCCCGATCAGATCGATGAGCTCCTGCACCCCAGCGTGGATCCGGAGGCCGGGAAAAAGGCCGTCGAATTAGTCAAGGGACTGCCGGCCGGTCCGGGCGGGGCCTTCGGTCAAGTCGTCTTTACCGCCGATGATGCCGATCTCTGGAACAAACAAGGGAAAATGGTAATCCTGGTCCGTAATGAAACCTCTCCTGAAGATGTCCATGGCATGCATGCCGCCCAGGCCATCCTGACCGCTAAAGGAGGTATGACCAGTCATGCGGCCCTGGTGGCTCGGGGTTGGGGAAAATGCTGTGTGGTGGGGGCCAATGCCCTGGACATCGATGCCCATAATAAAATAATCCGGGTCAAAGGCCATGAACTTCGGGAAGGAGATTGGATCACCATGGACGGCACTCGGGGCCGTGTCTTTGAAGGCCAGCTCAAATTATTGCCGGCCGATCCGGCCAATAATCCCTGGTATCTGAAAATGATGAAATGGGCCGACCAAACCCGGAAATTAAAAATCAGGACCAATGCCGACCGGCCCGAAGATGCGAAAATAGCCCGGTCCTTCGGGGCCGAGGGCATCGGCCTTACCCGGACGGAACATATGTTTTTCGAGGCCGACCGGATTCGGTCGGTACGGGAGATGATCCTTTCCGATACCCTGGAGGGTAGACAAAAAGCCCTGGCCAAACTGTTACCCACACAAAAGGCAGACTTCATCGGCATCTTTAAAGCCATGGATGGGCTTCCGGTGACCATCCGCCTTCTGGACCCTCCCTTGCATGAATTCTTACCCAAGACCACTGAGGAGACTTCAGGAGCTTTCCGCGGAAATGAAGGTGTCCTTTACCCAATTGAGAGCTAAAAACGAGTCCCTTCATGAATTCAATCCGATGCTGGGCCACCGGGGCTGCCGGCTGGGTATCACCTTCCCGGAAATTTATGAAATGCAGGTCCAGGCCATTATGGAGGCTGCCTGTGAATTGACCCAAAAAAAAGTCAAGGTTATTCCGGAAATCATGATCCCATTGGTCGGGCACGTCAACGAACTGGAATCCATGCGCAAGCTGACCATCCGAATCGCAGAGGCAGTCCAGAAAGAAACCAAGGTCAAGGTGAACTATCTGGTAGGGACCATGATCGAGCTTCCCCGGGCCTGCATCACTTCCGATGAAATCGCCACCCAGGCCGACTTCTATTCCTTCGGCACCAACGACCTGACCCAGACCGTGTATGGTCTTTCCCGGGATGATGCCGGCGGTTTCCTGCCCTTTTACCAGGAACAACGAATCCTCCCGGACGATCCCTTTATCACTATTGATGTTGATGGGGTCGGGGCCTTTATGAAAATAGCCGTGGAAAAAGGACGGAAGGTCAAAAAGAATCTGAAGATCGGTATCTGCGGGGAACACGGCGGAGAGCCGCGATCAGTGGAATTCTGCCATTCCCTCAATCTGGATTATGTGAGTTGTTCTCCCTTCCGGGTGCCCATCGCCCGGCTGTCTGCGGCCCAGGCCGCCATCAAAGAGAAACCGGGGAAGAAGAAAGAAGAAGTGAAGAATGCCCGGAGAGGATAAATGTTTCGGGGGATGCAAATGATAATGACAGCTTGATAAAAAGTCGTCACCCCTTGGTGAAAACCGGGGTCCAGGATTATATCTAATTGACAATTCTGGATTCCGGCTTTCGCCGGAATGACTCTGAGGGGTAATTCCGACTTTTTACAAATCGCTGTAATATCGCCTCAGTGCGAATAAAAGTTTAAAAAAGGAGAAAATTATGTCAAGTCAAGATTCAAAAACAATGTTTGGCAACAAAATGTGGACCAAGGGGTTTGTTTCACTCTTCTGTCTCATTTTCGCTATGGCAGTACTAATTCCCTCAATGGCTTTAAGCAGTTCGGATCGGCTGGTCGATGATAAGGAGTACAAGGACAAGGACTTCCACAAGGGCATCATCACCGATTATACGGACATGGTCAAAGGAGACGAGGTGGACTGGGTGTGGGTCAAACCCGGAGAAAATCTCAGTCAATACCAGATAAAGCTGGGAACCATTGAGAATAAATCGGATATGTTCAGCAAATCACTTAACTGACTCGGTTAAATCCATATTTGAAGAATACTTTTGCCAACGGAACCAAAAGGAAGCAAAGGGTACGCTCACGGCCGAGTTGTGTATTACCGAAGTGCAGAAATACAGCCCGGGTAAGGCCTGGATACCTTTTGCCGGAGGAAGACAAATGCAGGCCGGCATAGGGATCGAAATGATTCTGCGGGATCAAGATAAAGGGATCATTGCCAAATTGAGGCATTTTGATCGGCAGGGCAGCGATGTCAGAGATGCTATTGAGGAAGTGGCCGGTCATATGACCAGATACATTTACAACGCATTAATAAAATAGTAAATCAACTCATCTACAGACCTTGACCGGTTGCGAATTTGGCCTCCGGTTTCCGGCAGCAAATCCTGACCAAGAGGAGTAGAGAGCTTTTGCTTTACTCCTCTTGGTGCTTACCAACCTTCCTAATCCAAACGATAAACCCGTGTTGCCGTCTCTCGGAAAAGGGCATCCTTTTCTGACTCAGAAAAGCCGGCCACCATTTTCTTAAAGGCATTCCAGACCACATGGTAAGACAGGGAAAGCTTATCCACCGGGAAATTGCTTTCAAACATGCAGCGCTCCGGCCCGAAGCATTCAATGGTATGCAGATAATACCTTTTTTGAGCTTCGATAAATTCGTCCGATGAAGGAGGGATTTCCCGCGTATGCCAGCCGAAACCGTTATCGGGCATGGCCAACCCGCCGAGCTTAGCGAAAACATTTTCACATTTGGCGATTTCGGCCATATCCTTTTTCCATTGGACAAAAATTTCCTCCCGTTTATCGCGGTAGGGACCAACACCCAACGGGGTCCCGAAATGATTCAGGATCATCCGGGTTCCCGGTACGGCCCGGGCCAACTCGGCAAAGGCCGGATTCTGGTGATGATAATGCCAGGTGTCATAGGTAAGTCCCCGGCGGCCCAATTCCCTCATCCCCTGTCTGAAGTCTTCTCTTTGATACAAATGCTCCGGTGCACGGCCGGGAATGGAAAGGGCTTCCCTGTTTTTATCACTTGCCCCTGCATGACGAATTCCCTTAAACAATCCCGGTCCGGCCTCTTCATGGGCTTGTAGCACCTCTCCGAGCCGGTCACCCAGGGTCAGGTCTGCATGGGCCACAATACCGGATATTTCAGCCCCCCCTTTTCCCCCTTTGGCGCTTTCCGCGGCGATCCCAGCCACAAACTCCGTTTCACCGACAGGACGCAGATGTTCCGGACCTTCGGTTCGGTAGCCGGAATGACATTCAATAAAGACTGTTTTGACGATATGATGCCCGGAACCTGTATCGGCCCACAGGTCTTTTAACAAATAAGATCGCCCGCCCGGTCTTTCCCATAAATGGTGATGTGGATCAACAATGGGACGTTCAGGTTCCACAATTTCTTCAACCACCTGGGCCAGCCACTCAGGGGTTCCCGGAACTGGTTTAGACATAATTTTCTCCATTAACCGCTTAGTGTTTTATACATCGACAATATTTTGTCGATGTGTTTCTTTTTTGCTGATGCGCCCCCTTATCCGTCATTCCGGCAGGTTATTAGCCGGAATCCAGGGACTTTGATTTCTCATTTTTTTTAACCTGGATTCCCGATAAAGACATTCGGGAATGACGAAAAAAGCGCCATTCAATCATCTATAGCCTGCGTAGCCAGTGTCTGCATATCCATCCTGATATTGAGATGATCGTAGGGACGCACCTGGGTAAGGACCATTCCGAATAATTTTTCTACAGGATCATTCCACCAATAGGTGCAAAAAGCGCCTCCCCAGGTATAGGAACCTTCCGAGGCCATGTTATGGGTCTGCCCCCGGTCCAAAGTAACGCCGAACCCCAGGCCGAATCCGTTGCCCGGGCCGGTCAACCAGACCGGTCGATTGCCTATGTGACTCTTGGTCATCAACTCGATCGTTTTACGGCTCAGTATTCTCTTCTCTCCGCTCTTTCCCCCGCTCATCAGCATATTGGCGAATTGGAAATAATCCTTGGCCGTAGAGACCAATCCGCCGGACCCCATATAATAAATGCCGGGCTTGCTGAGCCAAAAACTCTCCATCGTATCAGGATCGGTCAGTTTGATTTTCTTATCATCCCCCGGTGTGTACGCCACGGCAAAACTGGACAGTTTTTCTTCAGGCAGGAAGAAATGGGAGTCCATCATGCCCAGCGGTTCGAAAATATGCTCTTTAAAAAAATCCGCCAGGGTTTGTCCTGATAATACTTCGACCAGCCGGCCCACAACGCAGGTGGCGCGGGAATAATCCCACACGGTCCCGGGATGATTGTTAAGAGGAACCGTGGCCAGCCGGTCCACAAAGTCACCAATGACCTCTTTGCGGCTGCGGAATTTTGTGGTTTGCCTATAAATCTCCTGGTTTTTGGGATTGTATTCAGTGGCAAACCCGGCGGTGTGGGTTAGGATATGCCAGACATTGATGGGAGGGTCGGCCGGTACCAGATCATATCCTCTTCCGCTTTTGTAAATGGCCACCTGCATATTCTTAAAAGCCGGCAACCATTTGGAGATGGGATCCCCCAGTTGAAATTTACCCTGTTCGTACAGCATCATCAAGGCCACAGAGGTTATGGGTTTGGTCATGGAAGCCATTCGGAATATGGTATCTTTGGTCATGGGAATCTGTTTTTCCACATTCTGAAAACCCTGGACTTCGAAATGAACGATCTTTCCCTGACGGGCGACCATGGTGACCGCGCCCGGGATCAGTTGCTTTTGAATATACCCCCGGATCATGGCTTGGATAAGTTTCAGACGTTCCGAAGACATCCCCACTTCAGCGGGATCGGTAAAAGGCAGGTTGTTGGTCATCGTTTTCCTCCAATGAATTTATTTTTAAGAATTAATTTGAATCTTCTCCTGATGGATTTTTATTTTGTATATCTTTCCCGGCCAAATAAGTCAAACGTAATTGTGTTAAAGAACAGGCCTGAGGAAACCAATTGGAATCCAATGGGACTCAAGGTTCTTGACTCCCTTCACTTTGCCGAAAGCAACCTGGATAGCTCCGGCTCCCCCTGATTGCGGTCGAAACGGCTGAACCGGTTAAAAGCGAAGGGGGGGCAACTTCATGGTTGCCTTGACAGTCCAAAGAGCCCTGTGATAGATTCTGTTTCATTACTGCCCGGAAGGAATAGTATGACTGCTCCAGGATCGAAAAATATAATTGATGAAATATTTCATCCCAGGTCGATTGCCGTTATAGGCGCCCGTTCCAACGAATCAATGGAAAACGACGGTTGGGTGTCCCGATTAATCGCCTTTGGTTATGCCGGCACGATCTACCCGATCAATCCCAAAGCCACCGAAATCATGGGGCTCAAGACCTATCCAACCATCAGGGACGTTCCTGGACCTGTGGACCTGGCCATTTTCAATGTCCCTTTTAGAGTATCGGATAAAATCATGGCCGATTGCGCGGCCAAGGGGGTCAAATTCGTTCATGTTTATACTGCCGGATTCAGCGAGACCGGCAAGCCGGAGGGGATCAGACTGCAAAACGAAATTGAACGCATTGCCGGAGAGGCCGGCATCAGAGTGATCGGTCCCAATTGCATGGGTCTGTATTATCCTCACGGGGGTCTGACTTTCGGCCGGATGTTGTCAAAGATACCGGGCCCGGTGGCCTTTGTTTCCCAGAGCGGGGCCTCGGCTTCCCGGGTGGTGGCCCAGGGTAATGAAAGGGGTATTTTTTTCAGCAAGGTGGTTAGTTACGGAAACGCCATTGATCTCGACGGGACGGACTTCATCGAGTATCTGTCGAACGATCCGGAAACTCAGGTCATCGCCTCCTATGTTGAAGGGGTTAAGGACGGCCGCCGATATTTTAATGCGATCCGGGAATGCACCGGGAAAAAACCGGTCATCGCTCTAAAGGCCGGTATTACCGAAGGCGGCAGCCGGGCGGCAGCCTCTCATACGGCAGTCCTGGCCGGTTCGGAAATCATTTGGGATTCCTTTTTCAGACAGACCGGGGTCATCCGGGTTGACGATCTGGAGGAGTTGCTTGATGTGGCCCTGGCCTTCATCCATCTCCATCGTCCGGCCGGGCGACAGGTCGGAATCGTCGGTCGAGGAGGCGGATTGGGGGTGGTGGCTACGGACATGTGCGAAAAAGCCGGTTTAAAGGTCCCTCAATTTCAGTTGGAAACGCAAAAACGACTGGAACAACTGATTCCCGACGCGGGGACGAGTGCCAGAAATCCGGTGGAGCCTGATAAGGGATTGGCCGCCTGGGCCGCCTTTTATGAAGAAGGATTGAAAGCCATCGATGCGGACCCAGGTATCGATATCATATTGACCCACCTCGGGATCGATATCTATGGGGGAATCGGAGTTCGCTTGAGCCAGTCCCTGGATGAAACCATCGGCATCCTCCTCAAACTCTCTAAACGATTGTCCAAGCCTCTGGTGATTGTCCTTTACTCGGGTGGACGGGCGGAAACGATCAATGCCGTACTCTTAGCCCAACAAAAGTGCTTGGAAGCGGGGATCCCGGTTTATCCCAGCGTACCCTCAGCCGCTAAAGCCATCAGCCGTTTTATCGGCTATTACGAATTCCTGGATCGAAAATCGGGGCATCCGAAATAACCTAAAAAAACAGGTACCACTTTAGACTTATAAAAAATAAATTATCCGACAGGATTAACAGGATTTATAAGTATTTTGCTCAGGCTCCGAGAGATCCTGAGCAACTTCGATCCGCTTCTAACGGAAACTGAGGCGTCTATTCGCAGGACGATATGGTTTGTGCCTTTCTTCCGGAAAGGCACAAAAATCAAGGTGATCCTGTAAATCCTGTCTGATAAAAATTGCGAAATTTAAAAAGCTAAACGGGTACAAATAAAAGAAGAATCACTATCTAATCTCTTTTGTTACCTATTCAGAATGGGTGTCAATCCTAAGGGAGAAAGGAGTGTACCATGGGAAAACTTGATGGAAAGGTGGCTATTGTAACCGGTGCCAGTCGGGGGATCGGAAAAGCAGTCGCAATTGAATTTGCCAAGGAACGGGCCCGAGTGGTAGTTGCCGGCCGAACGGTTGAGCCGTTAAAAACCGGTTTGTCCGGGACCATTCTTGATACCGCCGAGGCGATTAAAGCCGCGGGCGGCCAGGCCCTGGCTATTAAGACGAATGTCATGGTCGAAGACGAGGTCCAGGCCATGGTGCAGCAGGTGTTAAAAGAATGGGGCAGGATAGATATCCTGGTCAACAACGCGGCAGTAGCGGCCCCCGGCCCCTTCGCCGAGACGACGACCCGTCGCTGGAATCTGGTCATAGGGGTGAACCTCCTGGGGACTTTCCTGTGCACCAAAGCCGTCCTCCCCATCATGATGAAACAGAAAGGAGGGAGCATTATCAATACCAGTTCCGGCGCGGCAGACAGCAGGGTGTACGGGGTCACCGGAATCGCCTATGGCACGGCCAAGGCGGCGATTGAGCATTATACCTGCAGCTTGGCTGCTGAGCTTGGTCCGTATAATATTGCCGTCAACTGTTACAAGCCGGCTCAGGGAGTGGCTACAGAAGGATATGTATTCAATTTGCCGCCGGGATACGATAAGTCACGGTTGATCGGCCCAGAGAAAATGGTCAAGGCGGCCATTTTCTTGGCTCAACAGGATGCCAAGGGGGTTACAGGATGCGTGGCCAGGGATGAGGAGATCATCCAGTGGCACGGGTTAAAATAAGGCTTATTCCCATTTTTGCAGACGCCCGAAACACGAAAATTTTTCTAAGGTTTCAAGGAGCCAAGGGGTCAAGGTTTCAAGGTTTCAAGGGAAAAACTTGGAGACTAAAGACCTTGAACCCACTCGGCTGAGCTCGTCGCATGCCTCGAACCCTGGAATCCTATAACCCTTTTTTTCGAACTAATGAAAGGAGCACATCATCATGGACTTTATGTTTACCGAAGAACAAAAGGAATTGAGACGCCGAGTACGGAAGTTCGCTGAGGAAAAGCTTGCTCCCCTGGCACCCGTGGTCGACGAGTCTGAAGAGATTTCCTGGGACCTGGTCAAGTTGCTGGCCGATGAAGGGCTCCTTCGCCTGATGGTACCTAAAGAGTATGGCGGAGACGGAATGGTAAGCTGCGTCAACATTTCCATTGTGCGGGAGGAGTTCAGCCGGATATGTAGTGCTGCCGCTTCCATCTTCACCATGCAGGGTCTGGGGACTTACCCTATTACACTTTTCGGCACCGACGAACAAAAGCGCAAATACTTGTCTCCCATAGGGAATGGGGAGAGATTAGCCGCCTTTGCTCTCAGCGAACCCGATGCCGGCTCTGATGTCGCCCGGATGAAGACCACTGCCGTTCTGGATGGAGACCATTACGTCCTGAACGGGTCAAAGCGCTGGATCAGTCAGGGACCGGCCGCTGAAATTTACACCGTTTTCGCGAAGACCGATCCGGCCCAAGGCAATAAAGGCATCTCCGCTTTTATCGTAGAGAAGGGGACCCCGGGCTTCGACCCCAGCCGGAAAATGAAGCTGATGGCCGCTCACTGTATCTGTGAGCCGAGATTTGAGAATTGCCGCGTTCCCAAGGGAAATCTCCTGGGCGAACTGAACCGGGGAATGAGGATTTCCATGGAGAACCTGGATATGTTTCGCACTACAGTGGGGGCAACGGCGGTGGGATACGCTCAAAGGGCCTATGAGGAGGCTAAGACCCGAGCCAAGGGCAGGATTGTCTTTAACCAGCCCCTGTCTGAGTTCCAGGTCACCCAGTTTAAGTTGGCCGATATGGCCACCGAAATCCAGGCTGCCCGGCTGATGGTCTACTGGGCCGCTAAAAAGAAGGACCAGGGCCAAGACTGGCGAACGGTAATGACTTCGGCCTCCATGGCCAAACTCTTCGCCACGGAAGTGTGTCATAGAGTGGTCGACGAGTCACTTCAAATCCACGGGGGTACCGGCCTCATTAAAGGAACCCCCATCGAACGCATTTACCGGATGCAGCGATCTCTTCGCATCTATGAAGGGGCCTCAGAAATCCAACGGATAACCATCGCCCGAAGCATT
Source organism: uncultured delta proteobacterium (assembly GCA_963790475.1). Lineage (GTDB taxonomy): Bacteria > Desulfobacterota > RBG-13-43-22 > RBG-13-43-22 > RBG-13-43-22 > RBG-13-43-22. The sequence continues at coordinate 1,629,895 of CAWBOS010000010.1, forward strand.
CTAAGAGAGGATTAGGGAAGAAGTCGTAAATATCAGGAGGTCAAATCTTCTTCAGCCACATCAGGCGGGATATTTTCTTTGAAAGCGTGCGGCAACTGATGCGGGAATTCGTTGGTCAGAGTAAAGAATCGGTTCAGGGGGGGAAGGCAACAGAATGAGTCGATAACCCAGGCATCGCCCATAAACGAAACGATGCCCGGGTTAATCTTTTTCCCGGTTGATCCCTATGAGTCTCCCGACCGCATAGCGGCAAATCCAAGAAGCAATATAATATTGGAAATAAAATTGCGGAAGTGTCCCTTCTCCTTGGAAGAAGAATTGCTTTCTGTAACATTGTCTTTCGTATTTTCCTGATTATACCAGAGTTCAATCGCTAATCGCCGACGAACCCCTTCCAGCCCCTTCCAGGGAAAAATCCCCATTTACAATTTCCAAAAACGTGTATAATGAAGGTCCATTCAAAAGCCAAATCAGTAAGGTAGCCTGTCTTTCAGAATCGCCGCTTTACCATAAAGGAGGGGCAAAAATATGGAGGAATTTTAAAAATCCTGTTTCTCAACCAAGAGGCGGGGTTTTTAATTTTTGATGAATCGCCCAGAGATTTAAAGAATGAACGATAAAAAAAAGACAAAACCGTTTGAAATAATATCTATTATATAAGAACAACATTCCGTGAGTCTTATCCAGATTGGAGTTTATCAATGGGCAGCTTTTTTTTCAATGTTCTGACTCACTTAGTGGTGGCGATGATCGCCGGAGGGCTTGTAGGGCTTGAAAGGACTTATAATGGGCATGCTGCAGGATTCCGCACTCACACTCTTGTATGCATGGCTTCGAGCCTCCTCATGCTTGTCACGGTTTACCAAGGCCAGTGGTTTTCTGGTGCCATGCCCGAGACCGTACGGATTGACCCCACACGTATGGCTCAGGGGATTATGACCGGCATCGGTTTTCTCGGCGCCGGAGTTATCATGAAAGAGGGACTTTCGATACGGGGCCTGACAACCGCAGCATCAATATGGATTACCGCAGCAATAGGGATTCTTGCAGGTGTTGCCTTTTACAACGCAGTAATCATCGTGACTATCCTAACCCTTGGTACCCTCACTATTTTTCGTTGGATCGAGTCAAAAATACCTACCCTTATTTATGCTCATAACTCACTGCGTTTCCCCCGGGAGATGACAATGTCTGAAGCGGACTTGCGAACTCTTTTAACTCAACATGGATTCAATGTCGTAGAACTAAGCTACTCTCTTACAGATGAAGGGAAGTTCTTCGAATACGACTTGCTGATTCGTACTCGAAAAGAGGAAAACATATTGCGTCTCTCACAAACTTTATCAAGACTCGACTCAGTCAAGGGATTTCGCATCTCCCTGACCGGAGACTGAGGCGGTCCCCAAAAATTGGAATGGTGAGGCAATTTTCGAGGAACTTAAGGGGTCTTCCGCAAACTTCCATTAATCTTCCCCCTTTTAACCTTTCCCCCCCAAAAAAGTCTGATCTATTAAAAATAGGCTATCGGAAAACTATTAAAATTGAGATGAGATTGATTCGCAAAAAGTCGTCGCCCCGGCGAAAGCCGGGGACCAGGAGATTAAAACTACCTAAAATCACTGGATTCCGGCTTTCACCGGAATGACTAATGCGGATTTCGGCGACTTTTTGCGAGTTCATCAGATAAAGGTCTTGACAAGCGGCACACCGCTGATCATTTTATTCCCTGAAAAAATCTTAAAAATAAAGAATCATTACAGTCAGTTAGATCGAGAAGGAAAAGCAATGAAAATAAGAAAAAATATTATCATTTCCTTGTGGCTGTGGTCGCTGATTCTGACCCTGCTCGCGGCCCCTGGGGAGATCATGGCCCAAGGCCCGGACTCGGGCGATCCAATGCCTTTCCGCCAGGAAGAACTGGACCAGATGCTGGCGCCCATCGCCCTCTATCCGGATGACCTTTTGTCAGAGGTCCTGATCGCGGCGACTTATCCCCTGGAGGTGGTCGAGGCCGCCCGCTGGATTCAAGCCAATCCTAATTTAGGGGGGGACCAACTGGCAGCCGCCCTGGAACAAAAAGACTGGGACCCCAGCGTGAAATCCCTGGTCAACTTCCCCTCTGTCTTACAGATGATGAGCGACAACCTGGAGTGGACCGAGATGCTGGGGGACGCCTTCCTGGCCGGGGAAGACCAGGTGATAGACACGATCCAGAGGCTCAGGCAGAAGGCCCAGTCCCAAGGCTACCTCAGGAGCACTAATGAGCTAGTGGTGGATTCTGATCCTCAGACCCGGGAGATCATCATCGAGCCGTACGACCCGGAGGTGGTCTACGTTCCGGTCTATGACCCGATGGTCGTTTACGGCCCATGGTGGTGGCCGGCTTATCCGCCTTTTCATTACTACCCGCGAGGGAGAATCACCCCCGGTCGGTTCATCGGATTCGGCTCTGGGGTGCGGATTGGTGTGGCCTGGGGTTATGCCTGGGGCGGCTGTGACTGGCACAATCACCGGGTGATGATCAACATCACCAGAAACATACGCCTTAATAATCGCATCGACCGCAACCGGTATACGCCTCACTTCAACGTTGATAGAGGCGGCCGAGGGGTCTGGGTGCATGATCCTGATCACCGTCGGGGGGTGGCCTACCGGACTCCGGCCATCGCCCGGCAGTTCGGAAGGGGGCCTCTGCCCGGTTCGGACACCCGTCGCGGCTTCAGAGGGTATGATCGTCCAGTTCCTGGAGGAGTTATCCCCCGGGGAGTTAGCCGTCCAAGCACCGAGCAACCCCAGGGATTCCCCAGACCCTCCGCGCTTGAACCGGCCAGACCGATCACACCTGTTCCACAACCAAGGGTAACTACCAGTCCAACACCGAGGGTAACCCCTATTCCACAACCAAGGGAAACCCCCAGTCAACGGATTGGTAGACCTGAGCTACGAAGACAACCCCCTCCCCCTGTTCAACAGCCGCAGCCTGCTCCGCGTCCGGTTCTCACGCGTCCGGAGGGTTTCAGACCGCCTCCCGCCCAGATACATCGTGAAGTTCAAGGGCTTCAAGGGCCTACGGTCTTTGGCGGTTCCGGTCCCGGCGGTCAGACGCGGGAGGATAGCCATCGAGGGCATGAAAGCCTCTCCGGGACAAGGCCCGAGCGCCAAGGGCCCGAAGGTGGCAGACCCGAAAGAGGAGGCGGGCATCCAGGTGGTGAAAATCCAAGAGGGCGCGGCAAATGAGATTTGACCAAAGGCCCCAAATGCCTAGGGAGGATATAGTGATGTGTCGATCCAAAGAGACTGCAGAAAAAGGTTGGTTCAAAAACAAGGGAATAACTGTGGCCGCCATCGTTCTTACCGTTGCCTTTATAGGCGGCAACGTCTATGCCAGGACCCCCAGGAACCAGAAAGGCTATTCTTCTCCGCAAGAGGCCGTCAAGGCCATGGTGGATGCGGTCAGGACCGATGATACCCGATCCCTCCTGAGGATATTAGGACCCGGAAGCAAGGCCCTTATTCTATCCGGGGATCCGGTGCAGGATGAGGCAGGAAGGGAACGGTTCATCAAACGTTTCCAGGAGAAAAACAGGCTGGAAGAGGTCTCCGGAAAGGCCACGCTTCTCCTGGGAAAAGATGACTGGCCTTTTTCCATCCCTATCGTCAAAACCGAAACAGGATGGAAGTTTGATACCCGGGCAGGCAGACAGGAGATACTGGCCCGTAGGGTCGGGCGCAATGAATTGAATGCCATTCAGGTTTGCCTGGCTTATGTGGATGCTCAGAAGGAATATGCCCTGCGGCAGGGCCGCCAGGGAAAGGGCCTTCTTGAATACGCCCAGGAGTTCATCAGTACGCCGGGCAAACAGGATGGCCTTTATTGGGAGGCCGGCGAAGGCCAGGAGCAAAGCCCCATGGGGCCCCTTTTTGCCGCTGCCCGGGATGAGGGCTACAGCGGGAAACTCATGGCCGACACCCCGATGCCTTACCACGGATATCTCTACCGAATTCTCAAAGCTCAGGGTCAAAAGGCTCCGGGCGGCGCCCGTGATTATGTGGTCGAGGGCAAGATGATTGGTGGTTTCGCTCTTATCGCCTACCCGGCGCGATATGGCTCTTCGGGAGTCGTGACCTTCATGGTCAATCAGGATGGAGCCGTATTTCAAAAGGACCTGGGTAAGAACAGCAGAACGATCATACAAACCATAACGGTCTTTGATCCTGATGAGACTTGGGTGCGTGTAACCCCCAAGTATAATAAGGACACACAAAAATAACTCGGAAGAGCTGCAAAAAATAATGACAATCTGAAAAATTGTTCGGACCGAAACTTTAAGAAGTTTAATTTCGGGATAACATTATTACTGATAATCTCGTAATATGTCGTCATGCCGGTGAAAACCGGTCCCGCCTATAATTGTGCCATATGGCATTGAATGGTAAAATGATGATCATGATTGGTAAAGGAGTTAAGTCTACCCAGGCGAAGAAATCCAAGCCACGGGTTAGACCGAAATCCGTTTTTCAACCTCAAGGGGAGGACCGGCATGATCAACAACTCAGCACTCCAAAAATGGGATCGACTGGCCCAGAAACAATTGGATCGACAGTTCATGAATGAAATCATCCAAGGTCTGCAATGCTCGCCTTTCGAAGCCGGTGCCATCCTGGACACCGTCTACAAAGTGTATCGACCTTATTTTGAAACCAGTGGCACGCTTAAGCCAGGGCAATTACTCTTTCAGGTAATTGCGGTGGAAGCGTCCCCGAATAAACCTTTAGCTCAGGGCCGACAAGTGACCGTAACGCTGACTCTCGATTCCGGTCCGGAGGACCTGAAGATCCGAAAGCAAAAAGGGATCATCGGACTCAGGCAGCACCGACTCCAGCGGGTTTGTCACGAAGCCTTCCAACAAGGAGGCTTGTTGACCCTGGAGGACTTGGCCAATCGGTTGTTCAATTGTGGCGAAAGAACCCTGTCTCGAGATCTACAGGCCCTCCAAGAAAAAAAGGTTCTCTTGCCCCTTCGTTCCACGATTAAAGATATGGGCCGTTCCATTTCCCATCGTAACCTAATCGTCCAGGAATGGCTCCAAGGAAAAGAATATACCGAAATCGCTCAGACCACCCATCATAGTATTCCTGCCATAAAAAACTATATCGACAAATTCAAACGGGTCATCGCTTTAACCGAGGAAGGATTTGACCGCCATACCATCGCCTTCCTGGTCAAACTTTCGGCTCAACTGGTTGAAGTCTATTATCAGCTTTATCAAACTCTTACGATCGTTCCTCATCGGAAAGAAGAATTGCGCCTTTTTCTAAAAAAAAAGAGCCCCTTCCCGACGCCGCCCAGGAGGATCCGATGATTAAAGCGCCGGACAGTCAAAAACGATATAACGCCGCCAGAGATCGCTTCCTCCAGGCGGGAATGATCAACTTTTTCGCCCGTGAATTCCCCAAACTCTTTGGCCCAGTGATGCGGCAAAAACTGGCCGAAGAAATTGTTGGTCTTTTTGAAAGCCTATCCCCGGAAGTCAAGCGACTGAAACCGGGGCAAATCCTTTGGAATGCCCTGGACCAGAAAACACGGGGCGATTCACCCCGCCGCAGATATGTTCCGGTCGTGTTATCCATCATTACCCCGGAGGATGTAGAACGACTGGCTCAAGGCCAGCCCCTGTCCCAGATCGCTGAAAAGGCCATCGCCCGCATAATCTTGGAAGCTCATGACCAAGGCGGCATCCTTTCCATGCGCGATATCGGCTTGCTCCTCTTAAAACATCCATCCCAGGTCTCTCGGTTAAGAAAAAATTATGAGAAAGATCAGGGCTGCACTCTGCCGCATACCGGTGCCTTACATGACATGGGATCTTGTCTGTCCCATAAAACCACCATTCTGCAGAAGGTACTTGTCGAAAAAAAAGATCCGGCCGATGTCGCCAGAGAATGTCGTCATACTCAGCAAGCGGTCGACCGATACCTTAAAGACTATCATCGTGTTAAAACGGTTTATGACCAAAACCAAGACCTAAATTATATCCATATCGTAACCGGATTAGCCAAACATGTGGTTAAACAGTACATTAACATCGTCAATCATGAAAACTTTTAACTTGACCCGCCATTTGGCGATAACTTTGGCGGGATGGATTCCGACTTTCGTCAGAATGACAAAAATATGCTTTCCGTTATTTTTTCGAGATCATTTTTGATCGATTCCGATATTTTAAGGATTACAATTCCATATATTTTACTGCCGTAGTAGTATTTAACCCCTTCCTGTTTTTACCGCTCCTCCCCATATTCTTTTTTTTCAAATTTAGACCGATAGTAATGCTAATAAATCAGCACTGTAGATTGATAGGCTTTAAAGAATAAGCTTAAAAATCTATTGGTGATAAAAATTGAAATTTGTATTACTATATAAATTGCTTCTTTAATTGATCCGATCATAAGGCGATTTAGTCGTTATCCGACCCTGAAACAAAAAAGGAAGGGAAAGAAGAGATGAATTCTATTACCTGGTCGCCAGGTCTGATAAGTAATTTAGTCGAGATTCTTAAGACGGGAATTCTCTTAACAGACAATCACGGGTGGATCCGCTTTACTAACCATTTGGCAAATGGTCTATTGGGTTATCCCCAAGATTATTTGAACGGTAAATCGATCGAGACCCTTTTTTTGCCTGAAGATACCCGGGTTTTCCTACCCAATATCTTGAGATTGACCCGGGACAACACCGGCTTTGATGGGGAGGTCCTTTTAAGGAAGAAGGATGGAAATTCCATTTTTGTTAACTGTTCCACGGCCCTTTATAAGGATAATTCCACAGGCCATGAGTTAATCATATTCGCTCTGCAAGATATCACCCCTTTTAAAAAAATGGAAAAGAAACAAATCGAATCGGAGAGATTTGTCGGGCTAGGAATGATGACCGATCAAATTTCCCACCAGATTCGAAATCCTATTACTGCCATAGGGGGATTCGCTTTACGTTTGGCCAGGGATCAGATATCGCCTGAGGAGTATGCTGATTACACCAAAATTATTCACAATGAAGCCAAACGATTGGAGCACATCATCGATCGATTGGTGGAATTTGCCAACGTTCACTCCGACCGTTTTTTTGCTTTAACACTTGCTGAGGTTTTTGACGAGGTAAGGAAGGCCTCCCAGCTTGAACTGGAAAATAATTCGGTTAGAATTAAATTCCCTGATTCAGCGACTTTACCGGTTAAACCCCTTTATGTTGATCTAGGCCTTATCGAGCAAGCCTTGCGGTGCATTGTTCAAAATGGTTTGGAGGCCAGCCCCAATGAGGGTGAGGTAACGGTAACCGGTGATATTATCGAGAATCACGTACTGATCGGGGTTAAGGATCATGGAGAAGGGATCGAGCCTGAACACCTTCCTTTCATCTTCGACCCCTTTTTTACTACGAAATTTAACCGCCTGGGCCTGGGGCTCACCATGGCTCAGCGAATTGTTCAGGTTCATAAAGGTCATATTGATGTTGATAGTGTCCCTAAGGAAGGAACCAAAATCAGCATAATTCTTCCCCTTGATCGTCGACGGGAGATTAGAACCAGGCTTTTCCAGAAAAAACCTTTGGCTATTTAAGATGTCCGCAAGATCCCCCCGGATGATGCTGTGCATTAAAATACCCCTGGAGATCAATCTTGAGTCAGTTAACAACATTAGGGTAAAGGGGCAGGCCGACTCGGGGTGACATTGAAGCCTCTGCATTGGAGAGGAAATGAAGGGGTTGGATTGTCTTCCCTTGCCTTTTAGGCAACTTGCGATGGGAAGAAGCGGGAGGCAAGATAATGTTGCCATAAAAGAGAATATGAAAACAACTTCTACTAAGATATTGACGCCAAGAGTGTATCGAGGAATGTCTCCTGAATCTTTAATGAAAAATAGAATGAGGGGTTATGTTTAATCTTATAAAAGTCAGAGAACAATTTGGAAAAGAGTGTACCGGCTGCGGTCTTTGTTTGGAAAAGTGTCCCATAATCTCCAAGACGGAGCTTAAGGGTGTTGATCCCCAAAAGATTATGGGTGAGGTACTCGATCTCTTCGTAAATAAGAAGGTCGGAGAACTGGCCAGAAAGAAAATTTATTCCTGCCTCTATTGTTATACCTGCACGGCATCCTGCCCCCAAGGCCTTACTCCGGCCCTTGGCTTTGCCGTCGCCAAGGCGATTCTCCAGGAAATCGGAGACCCCGTGCCCAAAGGCGTGTCCTCGATTCTAAAAGTTGCTGAGGAATTGATCGCCATGGCCTTGCCGTCTTATCAGGAACATCTCCGGGAGGAGGATTGGCTAATAACAGAAATAAATAAGAAACCGATACCGCCAATCAAAACCATTCTCTTCTCCAGTTGCTTCGGACTCATCCAAAGGGAGGTCTTGATTACTGCGGTTAAGATATTAAAGCGCATCGATCCCTCCCTCAAAGTCTTGGGAGGCTTTGATTACTGTTGCGGGGAACTCCAGCTTATTGCCGGCCGTCCCGAAGAAGCCGATAGACAATTTTCCAAACTGATGGAGGGGCTGAACACCCTTTCCCCGGAAAAAGTGGTGACTTTCTGTCCCACCTGTAACATGAATTTCGATCATCATAATCCGAAAACCACCTGGTCATGGACTTTTATTACCGACTTTATTGCCGAACACCTGGATGAGCTTGGACCCTTTAAGGAGATTGAAACCACCGTTACCATTCATGACCCCTGCCACTTTGTCCGTGGAGTAAAACCCGGCTCAGACTCCCCCAGAAAGATATTAAATGCCATACCGGGAATTAAGATCATCGAAATGGAAAACAGCCGGGAAGAAACCTGGTGTTGCGGAGGCTACGCTATCGGCGGATCGGGAAAGCCGAGGTTGGATTTCCGGGATGGCAGGCTTAAACAGGCCCAAGATACCGGTGCCGATATCTTGGGCCTTTATTGTCCCGGTTGTCTGATGGTCTTAGGACCGGAGGGACCTAAGCATAACTTAAAAATTGACTCCCTGCTTACTCTCCTGGGTAAGTCCATAGGGATAAAATAAGAAAACCTTTTCAGTTTAAAATTGGAAACGACCTATTTCTCCCCCCCGGCCAGTTTTATCATTTTGGCCGAATTCGGAGTAAGGGGCTTGCCGTCAGCCTTAACATTGTTGGCCTGAAGGGCAAAGGAGATGATATCCAGATATTCATTGTCCTTCAAGCTGCCAGGCTTGTTAGCCGGCATATTTTTCTTTGCGAATTCATAGGCTTGACCGGCCGTCTTCATCTTCGGCAGGTATCCCGGACCGGCTACCGGAGAAGTCTTGGTACCGGCTATTTTACCGAATTGCGCGGGAACCGTGCCACCCTCGCCATTGGCCCCATGGCAGATCGCACAATTTTTGCCATAAAGCGCCTTCCCATTTGAGGCCTGCTCGGTGGTGTAGGCAAAAGCCGGTGCCACCCCAAAAACCACAATCACTAAACACAGAATCAACCGCCAGCTCTTTTGCGACATTTTTGTCCTCCTTCTTGGATTATTTTTGATAAACCTATCACAACGAGAAAAGAAATTAAATAATATGGATTTGGTATTTTTAGGAAAAAAAGGTTGTAGTTAAATAATTCCGACTAAGCTAAACCCTTCCGAATATCCAGATCCGCGGCGATATCATCCAGTCCGAGTTGGTGAAGTTTTTCTTTGGTCTGCAACCCGGAACCCGGGTTCCAACCGCGCAATCGGTAATACTCGGTCTTCATGGACTCGAATTGTTCCCGGTCAACCACTGCCCCTTTTCTGCTGATCGTTTCGCCCCCCTTTCCGGGGGCCAAACATTCCGGATTCAGGAAAGTCTCTTTCAAGGGTATTGTGTAAAACATCTCATGGATACGGTCGGCCTGTCTCCCCATATGACCTTCCCGGGTCAGAATGGCTCTCTGCAAATTGAATATGCGCTCACCGGTTTGATTCAAACCCGCTTCATCCGTTTCCCTGCCGGTCACCGCCGAGTAGATCCGGCTCTCCAGCGCCGGATCGCCTTTGTGATCTTCCGAGCAAACCACATCGGTGATCGGCCAGGAAAAATCGCAGAGGATCAGGCTTTCCTTGGCATATTCCCGGTCTTGGACTAATTTGGCTGCCAGGGCTTTCCCGTTGTAGGTGGAAAAATCAGCCCCTTCTTCACTGCCCCAGAATGTCTTAGCTATCCAGCGGACCAGATCGGTGGACATATAAGCCTCCGGATTACCCCCCAACCAACTCACCCATTTGAGGACAGGGCTCCTGACGGCATGAAGCTGCTGAATCGGCTGGCGTGGTTCGGTGGCATAAAATATTCCAGTGGTGATATACATTCGGGGACAATAGGCCGGACCGTGGTCGGCGATGGAAATCTGGTCGGCAATCAACTCCGGGGCCCCCTGCCCTATTATTTCAGCGGCCCGGGTTGTGCCCTGGGCCAGGATATCGCCGATGCCTTCCCGGAAAGAAATCTTTTTGGCCAGGGCTTCGATGAATTCGAGGCTGCCGATTTGAGCCAGAGGCAGGCCGGTGTTTTCTTCAGTGAATATTCCTGCCCGGTGACCGCGAAAGAGCAAAGTGACGATCGAATCCATAACCATGGTGTCAAACCCGTAGCTGTCGGCGATTCGGTTGGCAAAGAAAGGAACTTCAGTGCGTTCTCCAAAGAATTTCCAGGCTGCCTGGGCGTAGTACATAGAAGACTGACACATGGTTTTACCCCGGGTGCCGTCTTTCGCTTGATAAATCAAACGACCGGTACAGGCCCCTATGCAACCAAAGCAGGCCTGCCTTCTCAATCCCGACCCTTCCGGCATGAGCTTTTCCAATGTTCCGGGTTTGAGTTTTTTCAGTTCTCTCACGTAGCCGACCAGTTCCCGCAACTTTTCCGGGTGGGCAGCTTTGATGCTTTGGTCCCCTTGAACCACGATGGCTTTCAGCTTTTTTGAGCCCATCACGGCACCAAACCCGCTGGAACCACTGGCATCGTTGTCTGCCAAAAGACCGGCAAAAGCGACTTGATTGTCTCCGGCCGGTCCGGTGGCCAGAACCCTCGTCTCCTGGCCCAAGGTCTCTTTAACGGCTTGGCGGACTTCCACCGCGCTTTTCAGCCACAGCCGGGAGGCATCCTTGATTTCAACTTTATCGTTGCGGATAGAGATATAAACCGGTTTGTCGGAAACCCCTTCCACAATTAATCCGTCATAACCGGCAAATTTTAAATGAGCCCCCCACTGGCCCCCCATGTTGGAATAACTGAAGGTGTGAGGATCGGCCGATGGAGACTTCGCACACACCTGCCAGCGTGAACCTGATAAGCCCCCGAAACCGGCCAAAGGTCCGGTAACGAAGATCAGGCAGTTTTGAGGATGAAAGGCATCCACTTCCGGTGGCACCAGGTCCCAATAGATTTTAGCGGCCAGACCTCGACCGCCGATAAAACGGTCCACGTATTGGGCCGTGGGAAGATGACTGATTTGTCCCGTGGATAAATTAATCCTCAAGACCTTTCCGGCATAACCATATTCGTTTTCCACAGAATAATCCTTTCAATTTACTATAGCGGACGATATAAATTTTTATCCGTAAAGGGCACACCCCTTGACGTCATGCCGGACTTGATCCGGCATCCAGACAATTCAAAATCCTGGATTCCGGCTTTCGCCGGAATGACAAGAATGGGCTCCAGCGACTTTTAATGAATCCGTCAACTCTCAATACGCTCCAATCCGAAAATGACCGTATTGGTATTATCCGGACATTGGAGTTCTTTTTTAAGATTGATCCAATCATTGGGAGAGGTCTCACGGCAATAAGCGGTCAGATAAGGAATAAGGGCCGGCAAGGCATACATACAAATCCCTTGGGGTCGGCCCGCTTCGATCATCAACCCGCCCTTGACATGAAAAAAATCACCGACCTTATAGCCTGCCGAACAATAACCTTTTACCGACTTAACGGTAAGTTTAGCATCCATAAGCCACCTCCAGTTTAAATGACTTTCTTACATACTATTCAGGGGAAAAAAAGAAATCAAGAAATAAAATACCGAAATCCTCCCCTCTCAAAGGAGAGGAAGCTGCCTCTCCCCTCCGAGGGAGAGGGTTGGAGTGAGGGGGAAACGAATATTTCCTGTTTCGTGGCGCCTCAACGAGGTGGTCGGCATTTCCTCAAGTTGCTAACGAAGTATACTATCTCCGGAATTTCCCCGCCTACAACTACAACCGTTATTCAAAGCCGGGCGGAATGTTGAAACCCCCTGTCAGTTGTTCCTATAGCAACACGGCGAATTGAATGGGCGTGTGATCTTCCAGATAAGGCCCAATAGTCTGAACACCTACAGGCAAGCCGGCGAGCATGAAGCCGATGGGGGATAGATCCCTTATTTTTGATGTCTCTCAATGGGATCTCAAACTGTTGTCTCGGTCCGACCCAATGCCATTAACTTAAGGATAAGCACTTTAATTACAATAAGTTATCTTATTTTCTGACTTACCCATCACTTCCCCTTTTTCCCTCAATCCTTTTTGTTTTCTCTGGATTCCCCGATTTTTTTCTTGACAAATGTCAGTTTATATAATTAGTATTACTGTAATAACAACTTACTTGACTATCAATTCCTTATCCCTTAGGAGGCTCTTTCCATGAAAAAAGAGGATCTTAAAGAAGTCCTTCTTCAAGTCATTGAACTTCAGCTTGATTATCAGTTACGGGCTATTCGCCAGCTTCAAGGAAAACCGGAGATTGAACCTGTCATTTCTCCTCGAAAGGGAAGAAGACGTCAGTCTCTTGTCGATTTATCCATTAATTTACTTACTGAAAATAGGAAACCCTTACATGTCAATGATCTCGTCCAACTTCTCCAACAACGTTTCGGACGTCTCACCGACCGGGACACCTTGTCCAGTGCCTTGGCCAAAAAGGCTCGCCAGGGCATTCTGCTTAAACAGACCGCTCCGGCCACATTTTCTCTCATCAAAGGAAAGGAGAAAACCCATGTCAAAACCTGATCTACGATTGCTTACTCAATGGCTCGATCCAGCTCTGGTGTCCAGGCTGGAAGACCGACGGTATCTGAAAAATGAATGGCGCCGTCATCGCAAATTGGCCACCCTGGAAACGCTCTGGCTGATGTTGGCTGTGTCGTTGGATACCCATCGTTCCAGCCTCCACGAGATCCTCCGCTTGGCTACGGGACATCTCGGACATCAAATGGTCTATTTCCGTGGCCGCTTTCTGCAAAGCCCGGGCCCGTTTTTCCCCTGGAGGCTTTATCCTGGGTTTATGGCGTCTCTGGTCTCCCGACTGCAAAATGCCTGCAAGGACCAACACCGTCGTTGGCATGGGTTGCGCCTGCTGGCCAGCGACAAGACCACTCTCGCCTTACCCGAATCAACATCCCTTTACCAATGTTTCGGTGCCCACAAAGGCCAGCAGGGATTGGGGCCGATTGCCGTCGAACTTTGTTGCCTCTTTGATCTGATCAGTCGTGCTCCCCTTCGATTCGTCTTCGACAAAATCTGTACCTCGGAGCACAAGCTCATCCGCAAATTCATCCAATACCTTAAAAAGGGGGATCTGCTTCTGTTGGACAACGGCTTTTACAACCACGCCACTTTCAACAAAATCCTCTCTCGGCAGGCCCACTTCATCATTCCCACTAAGACGACTAACCGTCCCCAAGTAATCCAAGCCCTCGGCCCAGGAGATTATCTTTGCCAGATCACCGACTCCACCGATAAAACCACTCTTACCGTCCGGGTTGTTTTTGTTTATCGAAACGGCTTTCGCCGGCGCCGTCTGGTCACCTCTCTTTTAGACCCCTTCCTTTTCCCCGTTTCAGAACTGGCCAATCTCTACCACCTGCGTTGGGACATCGAGACCTTCTATCGCGATTTTAAGCACACCCTGAAAGCCACTTCCTGGCATTGTAAATCTCCCACCTCTTTTCATCAGGAACTCCTGGTGCACATGATTGCCCTGTGCCTCATCCGCCTGGCCATGCTCGAAGCCAGTTGTTTGGCCAACCTCACCGTCGCTCAACTTAGCTTTTCCCGTGCGCTCACGGAGACCCGTTTATTTTTAAAACTTTTATTGTCTACGGCCGAGGTTTTACTCTGGTCTTCCCTCTACGCAGCCTTTGTGCTATGTTGCTCTCGTCATCGTGTCCAATGCAAACCAGACCGGCACTTTCCCCGTGACCGACAGCATATATCGAAAAAAAAGCCGTGGCGTCGTCGAGAAACGCCGTCCAGGACGAAGACGTAATCCTGCACGTATGTATACCTCAAATCCGGATATTGTTATTAAATCCGAAACCATAAAGGATAGTAAAGACAGAGTTTTTCTCTTAAGTTAACGGCATTAGGTCCGACCCCAATTTCATCTACCCTCCGTTTATAGAAGAAATATATTTTTTGATCGATCGACATATTATTTCTATGGTCTCGATGAATTTCGATTCATCCGATTCCAAAAGAGTGAATCGAAAACCATTGTAGGTAGAGTTAAAACCTGACATAAGCGGCACAACACAGATGCCTGTTGAGGCCAAAAGGTTATAGGCAAACCTTCTATCAAGCACCTTTTCCTTCGTAATAATGTCTTCAAAAAAATTCCTTACCTCATCATTTTCAATGGCAAGCGCCTCTGTATTGGTAAGCACTCCATCCTTGAATATCACACTCATGTAAAACGCTCCATGGGGCATATTCACGACAAGTTCAGGAATTTTTGAGAAATGATCATAGGCGATCTCTGCCCGTTTCTTGTACTGTCCGCAACGCTTTTCAACATAGGGATAGTAACGAGGGTCGCTCATAATGGTCGGAATCACACTCTGTGGAAGGGTCGTTGAACAAACCTCAAGCATCTTTGAATCGATAAGCGCCTTGGTATAGGCCTTGAAATCCTGGTCTTTGTCTCTGTTATAGAACTCTATCCAGCCGCATCTCGCCCCAGGCCAGGGGAACTCCTTGGAAATGCCGCGCATACCTATTCCGGGCACGTCTTCGATAACGGCGGCAAGCTTTTTATATTCAACGTCTCCATAGGTTAGATTGGAATAGATTTCATCCGAAACGACAAAGAGATTATACTTGCGTGCCAGGTTAATAATTTGCTTCATAACATCAACTTCATATACAAATCCGGTAGGATTGTCAGGATTGATGATAAGAATGCCTGAGATCTCGGGATGCCCCTTGATCTTTTGTTCCATTTCATTAAGATCAGGCTGCCACCCATTATAGGGATTGAGCGCATAAGTAATGTAAGGCGCATCAGCATGCGCTGCTTCGGCAGACGAATGTGTCGGATAGGCGGGATTGGGGCCTATAATTCTCGTATTGCGGTTGAGATTCCTGTATATCATCGAGATAGCATCACCAAGTCCGTTAAAGAAAAGAATGTCATCCGGGGTGATTTGAATCCCTCCTTCAATATTTCGCTCATAGGCGATATATTCCCGCGCCTTCAGGAGTCCCTTGCTTGGAGAATACCCATAGGTTGCATTCTCCGATACCGCATCGATAACATGTTTTTTTATCCAATCCGGCACCTCCTCGCCCTTCTCAACCGGGTCACCAATGTTCTCCCAAACGATTGGCACACCCATTTGCTGCACCTTTTGCGCGAGCGCAACAATTTCACGGATTTCGTATACCAGATTTTCCGCCCCGGGATGAACGATATTATTCCTCATATTTCTCCTCTAATATCCATTGACGTCACTATAAGAACCTATGAACAGTCTGGGGTCGGCCACGAAAACCTGTTGATTATTCATAATTAATGTTCCGGAAAAAGGTAGAAATGATACTATTTTCTTTAAGATTAAAAAGTTCTCGTGGCCCGACCCCAATTTACAAAAACCGCGACATAAACCTTTTTTAAGGGCCAGAATTTACAATAACATTCATCATATCATAAAGTCCGCGTGGTCAGCCCCCCATAACATTAAATGTAACCTGGAATCAACCAAATAATGGAGGCAATGACTCAACCGGCACATGGTCTCTGGTTTTTTTCAGGGTAATGGCATCCGACGGGCAATTGGCGGCACACACGCCGCAACCAAGGCAATAATCCAGATTAATGGCCATTGCAGTTTGGCCGGCCTCCTCCTTGGATTTAATCACTTCCATGGGGCACATCTCTACGCAGGTTCCGCAGAGAGAGCAAAGGTCGTCATCGATCACCGGCGTAAAGTTGGTGTTTGCCGCTCTCCCCTTGTATCTCATATCTTTGATGGCGATTAATGCCCCGCAACAGCATGAGCAGCAGTTACATATAAAGGTTGCCGGCGCCTGCATATTCTGGGTTGAATGTACCAATCCGGCCCGTGAAGCCTTTTTCAACAATTCCATCATCTCATCAAAATTCAGCTTCCGTCCGATACCCGCTTCAATCGCCTTCTCCGCAGCCTCCCCGGCACCCAAGCAGAAATTTTCTTCGGTCCGTTTACAGGGTTCTCCTGCTAATTTTGCCGCTGTTCGGCAGGAGCATTGAACCACGGAAAAAATGTCATATTTTGAAAGGTATTCTCCAAGAACTTCAAAAGGCAGGATTTGATGCTCCACTTTTAGGGTTTTATTTATTTCAATGGTTTTTTGTGTAGGCTCCACTGCGGGCACAAAACGCCATCCCGCCTCTGGGTTGAAATTAGAAGGTTCTTTGATAGGTAATTCCAATCCCGGCGTAAAGGCCACTTTTAGCAGGCGGCGATGAGCTTCGGCAGCCAGCTTCATTCTTTCAGGGTCATCTTTTTCAAAAGTAAAATAGCTTTCAAAAACTCCCGGCAGGTAAGCGGAAATAAAAACATTTTCTTCTCTGTCAGAGGGGATTTTGCCTTTCATCACCATATCCATCCACAAAGCCCCGGCTTCTTCAATGGATCTTCCAGCCAACTCCGCTGCTTTTTTGAGCGGCACTTTCTCCCAGGTTTTATTTAGACAACCGGTCAGAAATTCGGCTTCTTCCTCGGAATACATATTCCGCAACAGTTTGTCCGTTAATGGATGTTTCGGCAAAGGGGCAAAGCCTGGAACACTTGGGCTCAGCAATTGCCGCAGCTTTTCGTACGTCTCCTCTGTATTTGCCATTTCAGTCTCCTTCCCGGGTTATCGAGCCCTTTTTAATGTTTTATCAGCAATAAGTTCTTCTGGGGCCAGCCCAAGCCGACCCCCAATTAAACTCTTCTCACCCAACAGTTATTCTAAAGTTTTCCGTATATCTCCCCATCCGAAGAGGGTCTTTAGGGTTATAGTTAATAGCTAGAACATCGCGAAAACATGCGGACCGAAGATAATAAGCCCAATTATGACGGCACCGATGGCGGAAATCAATACAGCTCCCGCAGCTACATCTTTGGCTTTTCCGGCCAGGGGATGAAAATCAGGAGAAGCCACGTCGGTAAGAATCTCGAAGGCCGTATTCAGAGCTTCAGCAGTCCAAACGGCAACAATCGCCAGAACAATCCAGCACCATTCGGATTTCGCAAGGGTGAAATAGAAACCTAGGGCGGTAACCACGACCGTAGCAAAAGCGTGAACCCAGGCATTGTGCTGAGAAGCGAGCATGACAACTACGCCTTTAATCGCACACCGAATACTTCTTAGCCTGCCTGAAAATGTAAGATTCGTGTTGTTATTCATCGATTTGGTAGATGGTCATCCCTGGGGGAGCGGGATCAGGTCTATAATGTTTCACTTTTTCTATCCTTCTATCGTTTAGACTTCTGAAGAGATTTGTAAAGTAAAATTCCAGACAGTCTGTAAGTTATTGGCTAACGGCATCGCTGTTCTTCTTAAACCCATCTTTGGGGGAGGTTAAAAGATCGGTTTAAGGCCTTTCTAATCCCTTATTTTTATATCTTTCATTGGAATTTCAATCTCTTGTCCGACCCCAATTAAAAATTAAAATGGACCAATTAAAACAATTAAACAATGAAAACAAGAATGAAGCCTCAATGGTCTATAGAAGGATCAGTGCCGGGCCGATAATCTGCTGGCCACCAGGCGTGCTAATTCTAGAAGCGCACTGACCGTCTCCGCTTCATCATCATCCCATGAGAGCGTCACCTGATAAGGCCCTTGATAAAAATTCATGAAACCGTCTTCCAGCAGGGCCGCCATGCCGATCGATACCTTTTTGCCTTGTTTCCCCATCTTCTGTTTAAAGACACCCGCAGCGCCTTTCTCAGATGTCATTTGATAGATCTCCAGATTCATCAGTTTCCCGGCCTTATTGCGATAGGTCGCCATTATGGCCTGTTTGAATCCTGCTTTAATATAGATCTCGGCACCACCGTTGATAAGTTTATACAGTTTAGTTCCCACTGCTGTTTGGGGCGTGTCGTCCAATTGCCATCCCTGCAGTTGAGACTTGGAGGGAAGCAAGTCGAACAGGACCTTGGCCCCCCTGGGATCTTCTGCCTGGCTGAAAACCGGAACCAAAAACAACCAGAGAAAGACGCCTAAGATCATGCCCACGGAGCTGGAATACACCAGTTTATGCCTCATTTTATGCCTCATTTATATATCGAAGTCTTCCGTTCCTTAAGCCTGATGGCTCAATCGATGTACTAGGCAATCGCTTTGATTCGCAATTTATCAAGGTCCATTTCGCCGAGACCGTGCCGATAGGCATTGCCAATCATCAGAATCTCTTTCGGGTGACGGCCAAGGAACCGGCAACAAAAGGCGTCCAAACTCACCCGATTCAGTGATGCCGCTATGATATCGGCCCTTCCCAACTTGCCCGGCCCGGAAGGGCCATTCTCGGTTAAAAACTCGGTGGCATCAGAGATGCAAAGATCCGGCTTGCACACGAGATTGAGGTCGGCGATGCATTGTGAAAGATGTTCGACATCGCCCATTGAACTAACCTTCTTGAGGGACCCGATATGGAAACGGATATTGGTGGAAAAAGGGCACAACCCCATCATGTTCTTCAAGGTTCCGGTAATATGCACGCCGCGATGCTGCTTGGTTTTAGCGATGTTGATAAAGACATCGCAGGTCAACAATTCCTTGCTCACCCTGGCCTGCTTGAGCAAGATTCCGCCGGGGATATCCCTTGGGACATGATCACCGCTTTCAGGCTTCAGGCTCTTAATGGCGGCAGCATATTTCCCTGCCAAAGCCGATCGTTCCCAGTAATTTTTATGCGGGTTTTTTAAGTAGCAAATCTCCTTTGCGCCGGCATCGAGGCACATTTGCATAACGGCCAAGGCAATATCCGGGTTGACCGACGCCCCGAAGTGCTTAAAGGGCGAATTCACCAAAAGCCCCACGCGATCCCCTCGGCGTACAAACGACGCTATTCCGCCCAATGGTTCCACAGCGCGAAGCGTATTGGCAAAGTAATCTCTGCCTTTCACGGCAACAACATCCGGTTTTAACGTTTGCCCAAGCGCCCCCGTCGGGGTGATTCCCATAAGACGCCAAAAGACGTCATCGCCCACCAGGGTCCCGGCGCCCAAAAGGGCGGCCTTTCTCAGAAAAGATCGACGACTTATTTTTTTCACGGGTCTGGTCCTCAGTTATTATTAAAAAAACCCTTTTTGCGGTACAAACCACTAACACAAGCGTCACCCGGAGCCGGCTGTTTCGGCGATCGGGTGCACGCGTTTGGTTAGCGGGTTTTCTCATCTTTACCCGTTCCGTCTACGTTACCTATGCCGTACTTGTGGGGCTCCATGTGCTTGACTTCCTCGGTATGAGCAAAAAGGATAGACGCCAGCAACGTTGTATTGATTTGAAAGAACGTTTTTATGTTCTTTATGCTGTCCATCGCATCCCTCGGCGGACTCGTGCTTGTCAGTGTTTTGAGCTGAAGGCATTTATCCCTAATACGCTGGGTCTCGAAATTGATACCTTCGAAAGAATGGGCGAAGTCGTTCCTGATGTTTTTGATAAGCTTCAGGTCTTCAAATTCACTTTGCTCTAGTAGACCTAAATAATAGGCGAGGTTGATTTTAGCGCTCATTGTGGAAAGGGGTGACATTCCATCAAATAAATCCCTTTCTACCGACTGGTGGTCAATCAGGAAAGCAAGAAGGAGTCGTTCCAACAGCTCTTCGAGGAGAGCGCTTGATACTATCGCCGAAGCCCGGTCAGTTTGCTTAAACACCTCCTCAAAAGTCCGGTTCAATTGATCACCAAAACTACCCTCCGACATCGCAACCTCTTAATTGAATGTTTACCGCTGCTACCTGTGTGTCCCTTCGGTCAGCCGAATTCCTGTGGCGGTGCCAAGATGGAGTTTTCCTGACCTGTTGGGTGTCCGTTCGATCTCATATTTTGCTCCGCATTGGCATTGGACTCGGTACTCTGCATCACCCGTTCGGTTTCCCAAAAGTTCACGGCATTCGACGCAAAGCCACGCAGCGTTATTGCCCCAAACCAGCGCTACAGAATCCTTGAACGGAAGTCCCTCACGGTTCTTAACAAATGTCCTCGTGGTGTTCATTTCTTCTATTCTCCGCTAACGTTCGGAGTGAGCCGCTTCGGGTTGGCCGCAGAGCGAAGCGGCGCGGCTAACCCGAAGCGGCTCTCGACTCCGTTGTTGGATCATTTCTTGCCGTCTCTCTTCTCGATCTGTTCCTTCTTTCCCGGTGGCAGAGAATCATAGAGTGTGTCGATCTGCTTGGGTTGCGTGATCATGGCATCTGCAATGAAGTTGACCAACCTGGCGAGATGGACGGCGGTCTCGGGGTCGTCGCGCAAGTCAATCTCTCCAGGATGCACAGCGTCATTCCCAACAACGCGGACAATGTCGAGGCTCTTCTGAATGCGGGGATTAAGGCCCTTCTGGACCAGAGCGGCAATGTCTTGGTTGATGTTCTTGCCCGGCTCGCCAAGGTGAGCACAGAGCTTCTGGATGCAAAGACGGAGCAGCGCGGCGGCACCACGGGGGGACCGGTTGACAATGTTTCGAGCTTCCTCGAAGTCCCGTCGAATGTCTTCTGGGAGATCTGGATTCGGCATAGGCGCAGTGGATGAATCCGGGAACACCATGTTGCCTGCCCACCAGATGCTGTACTTAGAGCAGTGGCTACACTGGCACACGTGCAGGCCCTTGACCAATAAATGATTACTGGGGATCCAGCACCCGTCGCCCCAGACCTGTCTGGCGTACGGGTTGCAGAAAGGGCAGTTAAAGGATGTTCCTTGGAACTTCGGCGGTGTAAACGGTTGAGTCATCTATCATTCCTCTCTTGATCCAACGCCTGAGTTAAGCCGCGCCGCGAGGCGTCGGCTTGAACGAAATGTTCAAGTAAGCCGCTGTGCGGCAGAACCGTTTCTATGTAATCCTTCCTGAAAAATCTCTTCAGAAGTCCATTCGATAGGACGCATACCGTTTAGTCCAGTATGATACTTCAAACCCCCTCCTCATAGGAAGGGGAAATCCATCCTTATAAGGAGAAGTATCATGATGAACAATTGGTATGACAAAACGATCCAAGCTCTTCAACTCAACGGTAAAGGGGAACGCACCCAGGAAGCCTACGCCCGCTCCGTCCGCATGCTCACCCAGTTTTATAACAAAACTCCTGATTCCATCAGCGAACAGGAACTTCAGGATTATTTTCTTCAACGGAAAAATGTCGATAAGTGGGCCCCCAATACCATGCGGATATGCTATTGCGGCATACGCTTCTTTTTTGAAAAAGTACTCCAGCGCAACTGGCACATCCTCGGAATCCTCCGAGCCCAAACCGAACGAAGACTCCCGGCCGTCTTGAGCGTTGAAGAAGTCCGTAAACTCCTGGCCCAGGTTAAAACCTTCCAGAACTATGCCTATCTTTCCACCGTCTACTCCTGCGGTCTGAGACTTCAGGAGGGACTCTATCTCGAAGTCTCCGATATCGATAGTGACCGGATGATGATCCATATCCACCGGGGCAAAGGCGCCAAAGATCGCTATGTCCCTCTCCCCCAATCCACTCTCAGCCTGCTCCGTCGCTATTGGGTCACCCACCGTCATCCTGCCCTCCTTTTTCCAGCCATCGGCCGAACCAGACAAGGCGTCAAGGAAGCTAAAACGCCCATGGCCAAAAGCAGTGTCCAAGGGGCCTTCCGTCGAGCCAAGTTTGCTGCCGGAATCCACAAAAAAATGGTCTCTGTTCATACCCTCCGGCACTCTTATGCCACCCATCTGCTTGAGGCCGGCGTCAACCTTCGGGTCATCCAAAGATACATGGGCCACGGCCAATTGGAAACGACCATGGTCTATTTGCATCTCACTCAAAAAGGTCAAGAGGATGCCTGCCAGTTGATCAATCAGGTGATGGGGGGCTTAGACCATGACCACCATTAATGAGATCTTTCGAACCTTCGGCCCCCAATACCTGGGGCGCTACGGTCAGACTATGCCTAAAATACACCGCCAGGTCATCGAGGCCATCATCGGCTGCCGTACCGAAGCCTGCGGCCTCGTCCTATACCAGTGTGAAAAATGCGGCCAGTCCCATCTGATCTATCGTTCCTGCGGCAATCGCCATTGCCCCACTTGTCAACACCATAAAACCCAACAGTGGTTGGATAAACAGATAAAGCATCAACTTCCCGGACATCATTTCATGATGACCTTTACCGTCCCCGAACAACTGCGCCGCTTTATACGGAAAAATCAGAGGGTGGCTTATTCCGCCTTGTTCAAAGCCTCCTCCGAGGCCATCAAAAAGCTGGCTCCGGACGAAAAATACATCGGCGGTGATCTTCCGGGATTCCTCGGGGTCCTTCATACCTGGGGACGTACCTTGGAGTATCACCCCCATATCCATTACATCGTCCCCGGCGGAGCCCTCTCCACCACTGACGGTCTCTGGCATCCCTCAAGGATCGATTTTTATCTCCCGGTCAGAGCCCTCTCCAAAATCTTTAAGGCCAAGTTCAAAAAGGCCATGAAAGAAGTCGGTCTCTTCGAGCAAATCCCTACTGAGGTCTGGCAGATCGACTGGAACGTCAACTCTCAAGCCGTAGGTTCCTCCGAAGCCAGCCTAAAATACCTCGCCCCTTATGTCTTCAAAGTGGCGATCTCCAATTCCCGCATCCTCAAGGTGGAAAACAACACCGTCTTCTTCCGATACACCAAACCTCATAGCCATCGGTTGAGGACTATGGCCCTCGGTTCCATGGAATTCCTCCGCCGTTTCCTTCAGCATGTCCTGCCCACCGGATTCATGAAAATCCGCTATTACGGCTTCATGAACCCCAATTGCTCGGTCCCTTTCGAAAGAATATCTACCCTCATTCAAATGGCCTATTCCTTCGTCTTGAAGATGCCCGAATATCAGCAAAGCCCTTCTCCAACTCCCATCTGTCCCAACTGCGGCGGAACCCTCAGATACCTCGTATCCTTCATCCCCGGTCTCACTCCTCAATTGACCCTGGACAGTTCTTGAACGGTCTTCCTAAGACCCCCTTCTTAAATCCAAAATGTCAAAGAACTAAAGCGGTAGGGACTCCTATGTCCAGAGTCCTAAAAATCGATGGGTGCTTTTATCTGATCAGTGAAAAAAGGTATTGCCGTGCTTCGTAAGGTAAGTTCTTAGTCCTTTTCCTGTTCCCTGAGTCTATTTATAAGCTTTTTATCCTCTCCTCAGTTCGTCCCCCTTCGAACCTTTACCCTTTATAGATCGTCATTATTTATCCGGGCTTCTTGAACAATGGATTGAAACGACCTTTCAGGATCGTCTCAATCCTTATTGGTTAGGCCTTTGTGTCATGACTAGCACGGGCGATGTAAGGCCTGGGACGGAATCGAAAAAGAACAAAGATGCCAGTAATGAACAAAGTGGCACCCAGCCAAGAAAGTTGAGAACTTGGCGCTGCCGTAAAAAAGTGAAAATACACCATCGGCGCAACGCCGCTCAGGCCACTAACCGCCCTGCCTTTTGAGCCGTCCCGCCATGTCCACCCCAGCACACTGATCCACATCTTGGCTCGGGCATGCACTCTTGAACGTGCAGAGCCTTTGGACGGAGATTTCGGCGATGGCGGATGAGTTCTAGGCTCACTCACATCTCGGCGAGCCACCACCTGATGCGCGGCACAGCCGTTGACAATCCGCCGGATGCCACAACTCATCACCGCGTCATCAGCGCGAACACACCCCAACCTAGGTATTCACGTGTGTAAGCGGCGTAGCGCTCGGGTTCCGAGGTCAGTTTGGCTCGAACATCTTTCGCGAACTCGTCGTCGGGATTAGCTTCAAGCCATCGGCGCATGGTGAGCCATTTAGCCGCCTCGTATCTGTCCCAGCCGTCTTGGTCTGCCAAAACCATTTCCACGACGTCGTAGTCAAGGTGGCCGAAAGACGCGAGAAGTTCTGGAAGCGTGAGAAAGTCGGAGATTGAGCCGGCAAGACACCCCTTGGCAACATCTTCCGTCGGCGGTAACTGCCGCCAGTAGGGCTCGCCGATGAGGATGATCCCTCCGGTGCGGAGGCTCTGCGCCAGAAGCTCGATAGTGCCGATGACTCCCCCAGCGATCCATGTAGCACCGACACAGGCTGCCACACCGGCCTTGTCGTCCGAGACGTAGCCGGTAGCATCGCCATGGATGAACTTGACTTGATCGGCGACGCCGAGTTCTTCAGCGCGGAGTTTCGCTTGCTCGGTGAACAACTGGCTCATGTCGATGCCGGTGCCGATGACTCCGTAATCGCGTGCCCAGGTGCACAGCATCTCCCCCGAACCGCTGCCGAGGTCGAGCACTCGGGTCCCCGTTTCCAGACGCAGCGCCGCGCCGAGAGTGGCGAGCTTTTCGGGTGTGAACGGGTTATGGATGCGGTGAGCACTTTCGGTGATGTTGAATATCCGTGGAATGTCCATTTCGGGAAATCTCCTTATGGGTGTGAATAGATTCGGTCACGGCCTAACAAAATATTGAATAGTTTCTTTTCAATTACCAAGAAATTTTAGAATTGATCATTTAAACAATAAATAATTGAACCATATTTATTAGATATTATTATTTTAATTTAGTTGTTCAACACCTGATTTCTATCCTTATGGGGTTTTCCGTTCAATTCGAACATACCCTGATCCTGTTTCCAAATGAGGGTCAGAACCAGGGTAAAAATTTGGATCTTACCGGAACTGGGTGTTTTCTTGGGTGGATCTTTTGAGGCATGGAGCTGGGCCATAAATCTCCTCAAGATCTGAAGGAAGAGGGTTGTTGGATTGAGGGTGCTGGGGACTTATTAACATAACCGCCTAATTTGTCAAGAAATTAGTTTTTGCCGTTGGCAATATTCGACATTAGATCAAATAGGTTTCGTGGTTCGACCCCGATTTGCACGCCCCAATTTCTTATCTTTACAAAGAGAAATAATTTATCTAATTTAAATTATTTAAATTAAAAATGACCGTAAGACCGGTCAAAACATTTCTAAAATGATGATATACTACAGAAAGGAGAATCTGGTATGCGGATACTGTTTGTCTCGACCAATCGATCCAGAGCTGCCATGTTACCGATGCCGCTGGGACTGGCCTCCATCATTGCCCAGATGCATGAAGCGCGACACGAGATCAGAGCGCTTGACCTGATGTTTTGCGATCAGCCCGAAGCAGAATTAATGCAAACCTTGGCAGGTTTTAAACCCCAGATAATCGCCCTTTCCATCAGAAACCTGGATAATCAAAGCTGTCTCAATACAGAATACTATCTACCCCTGGAAAAAAAATTCGTTGAACTGTGCCGGGAAAACTCCCGGGCAACCCTTATCATTGGCGGAGCGGCCTTTACCGTCAGTCCGGTGGCGGTTTTTGGATATCTTGAGCCCGACTTTGGAGTTATCGGCGAAGGCGAAACCGTATTTCCGAAACTGGTCGATCGAATAGAACAAGGCTCCGATTGCACCGATCTGCCGGGACTGGTCTGGAGAGATGCCGGTGGCATTCGACATAATCCGCACGCATTCGTCACCGACCTGGACGCACTGAAGCCTCCGCGCCGGGATCTGTTCGATAATCAGCGATACGCCAAGGAAAGGGGCATGGCCAATATCGTGGTGAAACAGGGCTGCCCATTCGGGTGTCTCTATTGTGACAGCCCGCATGTTATGGGTAAACACTGGCGGATGAAATCTCCGCAAACCGTAGCGGCGGAGCTGGAATCGATCCAGAAGGACATTGGTGTTAAGATGTTGTATTTTACTGATGCCATTTTCAATCATCCGGTAGAACATGCCAAAGCCATCTGCCAGGCTATTATCGATCGCGGACTGAGCATTCGTTGGGTGGCAACCTTACATCCTGCCTTTGCAGACCATTCACTCCTGGAATTGATGAAGAAAGCCGGCTGTGTGGTGGCTTCATCCAGTTGTGACACTTGCTCTGAAAAGATGCTCCAGGTCATGCGAAAGGGATTCACCAAGGATGAATTAAAGTCCTGCCTGATCATGCTGGAAGAGATGCAAATAAGTTACATCCCCTCCCTGCTGTTCGGCGCTCCCGGGGAGAACAGGGAAACGGTGGAAGAGTCCATCCGATTCCTCGAAGAACGAAAACCCATGATGCTGGATTTCTGCGCGGGGATAAGGTTAATGCCCCATACACCGCTGTTCGACATTGCGGTCAGCGAGGGCGTTATTTCTGCCGACGACCCGCTCATGGAGCCCAGGTTCTACATCAGCCCCGATATCGCAGACTGGATCGAGGAATACCTCACGAAGATTTGTTCCACCCATGAAAAATGGAATGTGAACTGGAGAAACAAGCCGTGATGACCTTTAATAGAAGCATCAGTATAAAAACACGTCATCAAAGAACCCCGTGGTTATGATCTGCGGCTTACCCAAGGAATATGAATAAGAAGGGGAGAAAAAGGACCGCGATTTTCAGGCGTCGCTCTTGATTTTTTTAAAGGTGGACATATCTTTATAACATGAGATAAAAAAGCAGTTTCCCGAATTGCCATTTTTTCTCGATTGAAAACTACAGATCAGGGTCAATATGGGTTATCAACGAAAACCACAATCAAATTTCACTTAAAATACCTAACCCGGACAAGCCGGAACCATAGTTGAAATATTGTAACATGTGGTGGATTCGTAAAAAGTCGCCGAAAGCCTATTTTCGTCATTCCCTTGAAAAAGGGAATCCAGTGTTTTTAATAAGTTGAGAATAGCCTGGATTCCCGCCTCCGCGGGAATGACGACGAAATATTCTATCCAATTTGAGTAGAATTCTATTCCTAAGTTACTAAAGGAAAAAGTGATGATTGAGATAACGATAACGGAAACAGCGAAAATTGAACTTTCCAAGGTACTGAGATATTTTGATGCTCAATCCGTTCGGTTGATTCAGAAAGGCTATGGTTGAACCGGCCCCAGATTGGCAATGGTTCTGGATGAACCAAGAGAAGAAGATGAAATCGTGCATTTACAAGACTTCGAGTTCGTTTATAATAAACACGAGAAAGATTTATTTAATCAAACTCTTATAGACTATAAAGATTCCTGGTATGGTGAAGGTTTTACGGTCTGCTCTCCGACCTCCGAGCCATGTTGAAATAGATAGCAGTAGGGATCATAAATCGGGGACAGCCACTCTTTTTTAAATGAAAACAATGAATCAGGATTTTAGTGTTCACGAAGCGTATCTGAAAATGAAAAGAGGGAGGTTGTTCATTTCATTCACTTTAGGTTTATTAAATTTTATCTGCAGATAACAGAAAAAAAATTTTCAATACTTTTATTCTAGCCATGTCCGTAACTGAAGGAGGAGATTTTAATATTCTCTTCCACAGATAAAGGGAAAACTGAGGATGAGGAGATATCTCAATTCATTTTTTTCCTTTAATAAGGTTATCATATTTATCCGGATTTTCCAAAAAATGAATTAGTGAATGAAATTAACGACTTCCCGTTTTAAGTATTTTATGAGCAACTGAAAATCAACATGAAAAAACCAAGGGCAGCAAGGCGATGGGTTTCAACCGTCCCTGATCGAGACACTAATTTCATCATAATCCGGTAGATCAGTCTCGACATTTCGAACCACTGGAATTATGTATCCGCTCACACTGGCCAACATTCCTGATACAGCTGTGCAAAGAAACATTATTGCAATCCCGGCCCCCGGGCCGGTGCCTACAAGCCAACCAAAGGTATCCGCTAAAAGGCCCCCGGAAGACATGGCCGGTTCAAATAGGCGATCTGCTAACGGCCCTGCAAGAATATAGGCTAATGGAAGGCTCATCTGCTGTGCCATTCCCTGAACGGAGAATACTCGTCCCTGGGCATTGGGAGCGACCTTTTTCTGCCATAGGGAACGATTGGCGCTGTCAATTAGCGGTATGAACAGGGCTGATAAAAAGGCCGCCGATGTCCAGACCGGAATACTGCGACCCGTTGCAAAAAGAATATCACCTAATATGAAAGATGCTCCTGCCCCCGCAAGAATTCCGTGGATTAGTCGTTTTGGCCCTCCCCAGAGAGTTACTATTGTGGCTCCAACGATCCCACCAACACCAAGGGTGGCCTGAACCGTTGCCAGCGCCATTTCATTACCACTGCTTCGAGCAAGGATCAATACAGGCAGGATCGAAAAATAGGTTAGACCCGCAAAAAAGTTTATGCCTGAGAAGATTAACAAGAGCCCTAATAATCCCCTGCGTTGAAGAATGTATCGAAAACCGAAACTGAAATTCTGCCAAAAAGAAGAGCAAGTCGTTCTATCCGTGGACTCAGGCGCAGGGTTAGGAATATGAATTACTAATAAGGTGCTGACTGCCATCAAAAATGTAATGATGTCGATCAGCATTATTCCATTAATATGGATCACGTAAATTAAAATACCGGCCAAAATTGGGGCAAATACCTGCGCCATATAATCAGCGAGCGACCAGAGTGCGCTGGCTCTTGTGTATTGAGTTTTTGCCACCAAGCAGGTTATTGCGGCCCTATAAGCAGGGACCTGAAACGCCATAAACAATCCAGCAATAGTCCGGCTCAAATATATGTGCCATATCCGCAAATCGCCATTGAGATAAAAGAACAGGATCGCTGTTGTCATTAGACCTTCTCCGATATCACTCAGGATAAGAACAAAACGCCGGTTAAAGCGATCGACCACTATTCCTGCCAATGGGCTGATGAGGATATACGGCACAAAGGTAAAAAAGCCTACTAAAGCTAATGTAGTCGCCCTGCCTGTCTGCTGATAGGCCCATATTAAAAGCGCGAAACGTGTCATACCTGTTCCCGATATGGATATCAACCGACCTAACCATATAATGATAAATGTTTGCCAATTACTGACATATTGATTCTTGAACATTTTTTATACTCCATTTTAGCCGCCCGCTTGGATCGGCGAGACGCAAAGAGCGCTGAAGACAATATGTTTTAACGTTGGTGCTGTTTCTTCAGAACAAAAAAAAACGGCTGCGGGAGTGTACCCGCAGCCGTTTGTGTAGCTGTATTTATTTAATTTATTATGTCAAAAAAAGGGCACACCTCTGGCGTTGAAATAGAAGTGGCCTCCAATGGTTAATAATATGTATTCATGTGGAATCATATAATTCTTTAGGTATGTTAAATACTTCTCCTTTTGAATTAAGAGGAAGTTTATCATGCTTAATAGAAAAGTCAATCTTTTTGTGAGTTAGGGTCTCGCTCTTGGCTCTTAATCGTTCTTTTGGATAAACAGAAACAACCCAATGGCAAAAAACCATCACAACATTTTTTTCCTTGACCACGGTTTTTTCGTTCCTTAGAGAAGTTCATCTTAGTGGAAGGAATTCCGATGGAGGAAATCTTCAACGAAAAATAATGAAAGTAATCTTTTCAAAATTAGCCAAGCCGATCAGGAGTGCGGTGACCATCTGTCTGAATTGAACCTGCTTATTTTAGTTTATCCCTTCTCTTTTCCGGTGGCCAACCATTGCCGGAAAAGTTCGTAAATATCTTTTCGCGGGCCCAAGTAGTGATTTAATTTGCTTGCTGGAAGTTTCAGAATAAAGCAGGCGATAGGAAGGCATTATTCTTTCCAGGCCGAATCATGGTCCAACACTCGGCCTTCTTTAAAATCTTTTTTTGAGGCCTGTAGAGCAGTTATTATCTTTCGGTCACTCAAAACCTCGATCGTCTCCAGGAGACCTTCATACCGGGATAGCGACATCATCACCCCGATGGGCTCACCATTCTTGGTCAGGGCAATCGTCTCCTCTTCCTTTTCCATATTTTTAAGAATATCAAGAAGGTTTCTTTTTACTTTGGTAACGGGCAGAATTTTCTGGAAATCTTCCATGGGCACTCCTGAATGATATTTTTAATGACCATTATAATTTTCAAATTAAATTTGTCAACAAACAATTAAACAGGATAAAAAAACCCCCGATGGACTATAAATTAGCCCTCGGGGGTTTTTTTATCAATTTCATATTCCTAAGAAGCGTCCCGAATCCTGATAATAGCTTCATTGGGGTGATAGGCGATGGGGTTTAGGAGATCAGAGTCCCCGGTTTTTCTCCGAGTCCCCGTCTCACCCCGTCAATGTTTTACGTCCCCATCTCCCAGGAGGCCAGATATTTTTTCTGCTCGGCGGTCAGGTTGTCTATCTTGATTCCCATCGAGGCCAGCTTGAGCCGGGCGATTTCCCGGTCGATCTCTTCCGGAACGCCATAAACCATCTTCTTCAAGGTCTTGCCCTTTTGAACCATATATTCGGCACATAAGGCCTGATTGGCAAAACTCATATCCATCACGCTGGGAGGATGGCCCTCGGCCGCGGCCAGATTAATCAACCGGCCTTCCCCCAGGACATTGATCTTCTTTCCGCTGTTGAGTGTATATTCTTCCACATATTCCCGAATGAAGCGTCGTTTCTTGCTGATCTGACCCAGGGATTTCAGGTCCAGCTCGACATTAAAATGTCCCGAATTGGCCACGATGGCCCCGTTTTTCATGGTCAGGAAATGCTCCCTGCGAATCACATTGATATCCCCGGTCAGGGTGACAAGGATATCCCCCACCTTGGCCGCTTCAGCCACCGGCATCACTCGGAAGCCGTCCATAACCGCTTCCAAGGCCTTGAGGGCATCCACTTCAACAATAATGACATCGGCTCCCATGCCCTTGGCCCGCATGGCCACACCCCTTCCACACCAGCCGTACCCGCAGATCACAAACTTACTCCCGGCCAGCAGCCGGTTGGTGGCCCGGATAATCCCGTCAATCGTGCTTTGTCCGGTACCGTAGCGGTTATCAAAAAGATGTTTGGTCTTGGCGTCGTTGACAGCGACAATCGGATAGGAGAGCACTTTTTTTTCAGCCATGCTCCGCAGACGGATCACGCCGGTAGTGGTTTCCTCCGTTCCTCCCAGAATCCCTTTAATCAAGCCCCTTTTCTCGGAGTGAATCGTGGACACCAGATCGGCCCCGTCATCCATGGTCAGATGAGGTTTTATCTCCAGGGCCTGATAGATATGCTTATAATAGGTTTGGCCATCCTCCCCTTTGATGGAAAAGACCTGGACTTGGTCTTGTTGAACCAGGGCCGCGGCCACATCATCCTGGGTGCTTAACGGATTGGAGGCACACAAGGCCACTTCCGCCCCTCCGGCCTTCAGGGTTCGGATCAGGCCGGCGGTCTCGGTGGTTACATGAAGACAGGCCGCCAGGCGAACCCCCTTCAAGGGTTTTTCTTTAGCAAACCGTTTCCGGATACTTTCCAGGACCGGCATACTCTGATTGGCCCATTCGATACGTAAGGCCCCGGAAGCGGCCAGATTTAAATCTTTGACATCGTATTTCACTTTAAGTTCCTTTCCTTGATAAAATATGGGTTTAAGGTCCAAGGTATACGGTTAAATAAGGAGCAATATCGGCTTAAGATTTTCCTTGAACCTCCTGCCCCTGCGGGCCTGCAGGCGCAGGCCTTGAACCTTGAACATCTTTTTGATTATTTCTTCAATCCCGCCCGTTCTCGGAGGATTTCGATTTTATCTGTTTTTTCCCAGGAAAAACCGGGTTCATTCCTGCCGAAATGGCCGTAGGCAGCGGTTTTCTTATAGATGGGTCTTAACAAATCGAGATAAGAAATCACGTCCGCCGGTTTAAAACTGAAAATCTGTCTTATGATCTGATTGATATTGAAGTCCGGGATTTTTCCGGTACCCCGCGTATCCACAAAAATGGAAAGGGGTTCGGCTTTACCGATGGTATATGAAACCTGGAGTCGGCAGGTATCGGCCAATCCGGCTGCGACCACGTTTTTGGCCACATAACGGGCCATATAGGAGGAACTGCGATCCACCTTCGAGGGATCCTTGCCGGAAAAGGCCCCGCCGCCATGGCTTCCGCGGCCACCATAGGTGTCGGCAATGATCTTGCGCCCGGTCACACCACAATCCCCCATGGGCCCGCCAACCACAAAACGTCCGGTGGTGTTTATAAAATATTGGGTTTTTTTGGTCAGGAGCTTGGGCGGAATGACCTTTTTGATGACCGTTTCAATAATACCTTCCTGTAATTTTTTGTAACTTATATCGGGATTGTGCTGGGCGGCAATGACCACGGCCGGTATGGATACCGGCTTCCCATTTTGATATTCCACGGTCACCTGGGTTTTGCCGTCCGGCCGCAGAAAATTAAGGATTTTCTTTTTCCGAACCTCAGCCAGTCGTTTGGCCAAAAGATGGGCATACCAGATGGGCATGGGCATAAAATCTTTGGTCTCCGTGCAGGCATAGCCGAACATCATCCCCTGATCCCCGGCCCCTTGTTCTTTTTTCTCTCCCAGGTTGTTGACCCCCTGGGCAATGTCCGGAGATTGTTTGTCGATAGTGGTCAGGACCGCACAGGTTTCCCAATCAAATCCCATGGAAGAATCGTTATACCCGATTTCCTTGATGGTCTGGCGAACGATCTTGGGCATATCCGCATAGCAAGAGGTGGTGATCTCTCCGGCGATCAAAGCCAGGCCGGTGGTGACCATGGTCTCACAGGCCACCCGCCCTTTGGGATCTTCGGCCAAAATAGCATCCAAAATAGCATCAGAAATCTGATCGGCCACCTTGTCCGGATGCCCTTCGGTAACCGACTCCGAGGTAAAAAAATAATTCGAACTGCTCATATGCAGGTCCTCCTTTTGAAAAATTTCCTTATAATAAACATCGTCTGCTTTTTGTCAAGCGAATAATGTCCAATAGTCAAGAGAATCAAACCCTTTTGCCCTAACCATTCCCCAATTCCCGGCAATCCTCAAGAATCCATCCGGAGTCTTTTCTAAGACCTCTTTTTTTGAACCAGCTTGACTATCCATTCGATAATCGTCGGAAAATCGACCATGCTGGAATCAACGGAAAGATGAAAGTTTCGGGCATCCAGCCAATCCACTCCGGCCATATCCCGGACAAATTTGGCCTTGGCATGGTCCGATTCTTTGACTCTGGCCTGTACTTCCTGCTGGTCGGCTGTCTTTTGACCCTCCATTATTCGTCTGACACGAAACGGCCGTGGGGCATGGATTAAGACCCTGATCACCTCAGGTCGGTCTTTCAGGGCATAGAATCCTCCTCGTCCCAGGATAACGGCATTATACCGTTCGGCAATCTCGTTCATGATTTTGCCTTCCACGGTGAACAATTCCTTATGGTCAACCGGCCGCCTCTGGGGAAGAGGAACGGAAATTTCCGGTATGCCGAAAGAGAATCCTTTCATAAGCGTCTCCAGGAAGGTCGCCGATCTTTCATCGAGGTATTGAAGGGCTCCGGGGTCCGTCCCCAGACGGTCTGCGGCCTGTCGCAGGATTTCCCTATCGACATATTGGAAACCGAGTTCTTTGGCCACCGAATACCCGATAAAAGAACCGCCGCTCCCCATCTGTCTCGACAAGGTTATGGTCATAGGTTTTTTTTCCGCCATAGATCCTCCCTCTTTGCTAAACGTTTCACAACGACATACCGGTTATTGGCCGATATCTCTAAGGACATCATTCAAAAGTTGACAATCGGTCATCCTTAATGAATAGGGCCAGAGGAACGGAGACAAAAAAAAGTATGGAGACCAGGAAGTAAACGTGATTAAAGGAAAGCATACTCGCTTGTCTTAAAACGATTCCCCCTATAGCCTTGGCAGCCCTGTTATCCGCACCCACCTGGTCAAAGCCTTGAGCGTAAAAATAGGATGAGAATTTTAGCAATAATTCGGAAGTGACATCTCTATAAACATTTACCTTCTCCACCAGCACCGACCTATACCAGATTTCTCCCCGGCTCAGTAGGGTCGCGGCGGCGGCGATGCCGATACTTCCGAATACCTGCCGAATGACCGTGTAAAGTCCGGTAGCGGCAGGCAAGAGCGGTTTTTCGATAGTGGACAAGGCCGCCGTGCTTAAAGAGGTAAATATGAGCCCGAAACCGGCTCCCTGTAGAAACTGGGGGAAAAATATATCCCAATATCCGACCGAAAGGGAGAGGCGCGAAAACTGGTAGAAGGAAACACCGGTCATAAAGAGTCCCACCCCTATCAGCCATCTCGGCCCCGTCTTGTTATAGAGTCGGCCGCCAACCGGCATGGCGATGAGCATGGCAATGCTTCTCGGCAACACCATCAGGCCCGAATCAAAAGCGGGATAATTAAGGAGTTGCTGTAAAAAGAGTGGGAGGGTGAAAAGACCCCCCATCAGGCCCATGCCCAGGAGACCTCCGAGAAAGGTTCCTGTGCTGAAATTGATATCCTTCAAGATTCGTAGATTAACCGCCGGTTTATCGGTAGTCAATTCCCGCCAGATAAACAACAGAAAACCTATGATGGAGGCCGCTGCCAGATATTTAATTAAATTGGATGAAAACCAATTTTCCAGATTGCCTTTTTCCAAGAATATCTGAAAGGCCCCCAGACCCAAGGCCATGAACATCAAGCCCGCAAAATCCATCTTCCCTTTTTCCTTGACCAGATAAGGCGGATCTTTAATGTACCGTAGAACTAAAAGGATGTTGATGATTCCTATGGGAACGTTGATATAAAAGACCCAGGGCCAGGAATAATTATCGGTAATCCATCCTCCCAGGGTAGGGGCCAATGCCGGACCTAACATAACACCAAACCCATAAACGCCCATGGCCTTGGCCTGCTCTTCGGGGGGGAAGGTTTCTCTCAATACCGCCATGGCCGTGGGTATGAGGGCGCCGCCGCCTATTCCCTGAATAAGACGAAAGACGATTAAGGAGTTCAAATTCCAGGCCAGTCCGCAAAGCATGGAAGAAATGGTAAAAAGAAATACGGAAATGTTCAGGAAACGCTTTCGTCCTAACCGGGAGCTGAGCATGGCCACAATGGGCATGATGATGACGCTGGAGAGAATATAACCGGTCGCCACCCAGGATATCTCCTCCACGGAGGCGCTGACCGACGCCCTTATGTGGGGAAGGGCGACATTGACGATGCTGCCGTCCATGGCCGCCATAATAGTACCGGTCATGACCGTTATGGCGATCATCCACTTGTTAACCGGGCTTTCGTGTTGTTCGTCCACGGGACCTCTATTTGGCAGAGAGTTTGGACCCGGTGGGACGGCTCACGTCTACGTCGGGAACAACGGACATACCGGGCCATAAGGGATGGTCCGGGTCAAAAGGGGTATCGATAGTGATTTTCACCGGGATACGTTGTACAACCTTGATGAAATTACCGGTGGCGTTCTCCGGAGGAAGCAGGCTGAAGACTGAACCCGTGCCCGGTTGGAGGCTGTCGATATGTCCTTTGAACACCTTGCCGGGATAGGCGTCGACTTTTATCTCGACCGGCTGGCCCACCGTCATTTTCTTGATTTGAGTTTCCTTGAAATTGGCCACGATCCAGGGATTCTCTTTGACGATGGAAAACAAGCTCTGACCTGGTTGAACATATTTTCCGACATCAATATTCTTCATCGCGATAATTCCCGAGATGGGGGCGGCAACCACCGTTTTTGAGAGATCCAGGTGGGCCCTATCCCTGGCGATTTTCGCCTCTTTGATCCTGTAATTCTGGGTGTTCAAGCGGGCTTCCAGCGTTTTTACCCCGGTCTCTGCTCCTTCCACTGCCGCCGCAGCCGCTTCTTTCCGGGCACTGGCCACATTCAAAACCGACTCCGCGTGTTCATATTGACTGGTAGTGACCAATCCTTCTTTATACAGATTTTTGCTTCGTTCCAATTCTTTATTAGCCAGGATTTCTTCGGCCGAAATGGCATTCAAACCGGCCCGGGCTTGTAAAAGACCCTTCTTCTTTTCCTCCACAGAAGCTTGGATTTCGCTTTCTTCCGAGTTTAAGCGGGAAATGTTTTCCTTCCTTTCTTGAAATACCGAGGAGAAATCATCAGGGGCAATTTCGAGCAAAGGCATTCCGGCTTCAACCGATTGGTTATCTTTAAAATTGATTTTGACCACCCGCCCCTTGACCTCTGCGGCAATGGGGACAATAGTCCCGGCTACATAGGCATCCTCCACCTCTTCATGAGAAAGAGAACGGATAAAATAGGCGGCCAGATAAATGCCCCCGGCCAAAACTACCAAAACGACTAATCCTCTGAATCCCCATTTCTTCATGAGCGTTTTCGTACCCTCCCAAGCATTTCAAGGGACCTTGTCCCGGATGGTTAGTATAGGTCCGCTTCTTTACAATTTATTCAGTTTATTATTCAGCCCCTTGACTAAAGTTATATATTTTATCAGGCTTGAGTTTATTTATCCACAGTTAATTTTATCGTTAATTTTATCGTTTTCAAACCAGGTTTTTTTTAACCCCTTTGAGGAAAATTCGCCTGAGATTTTAAACATATTAACCTTTGGTAAAACTTATCTTGATATCTGGATAGCTGTGATATATACAGTCTAGTAAAACAAGTCAGGCAAACATTTTTTTCAACTTTTCTGTAGAAAGGAGATTTAAAATGGAAGCAAGGACCTATCCTGAGTACAGCACCAATTACCCTCTGCTCCTCACCACCTTTATGAAAAGGCCGGTTAGAGTCTATCCTAATGAGATCGGGATCGTTTACCGCAACCAGTTCACGGCTGAATATCAGCGATTCACCTGGGGCGCATGGTATAAACGGACCTGTAAATTAGCCAATGCCCTCAAAAAGCTGGGTATCAAATCCGGAAAGCCGGGGGAACCCGGCGATCGGGTCGGTACCATGGCCCTGAATACCCACCGTCATATGGAACTTTATTATGCCGTCCCCTGCTCCGGGGCCATGCTCCATCCCATCAATGTCCGGCTGGCTCTGGAACATATCATCTATACCATCAACCATGCCGAGGATACGGCCATTTTCTTCGATGATATTCTCCTGCCCATGGTGGAAGGCATCTATGACCAGATTAAGGGCAAAGTGAAAATTTTTGTTTATATGTCCGATAAAAGAGGGCTGCCTCAAAGCAAGATCGAAAACCTTTATGAATACGAAGCCCTGCTGGAAGCGGAACCGGACACATACGAGTGGCCCCATCTTCATGAGGACACTTATGCCACCCTGTGCTATACCACAGCTACCACCGGTCTTCCCAAAGGAGCTATGTTTACTCACCGGGCCCTTTATCTGCAAACGATTCACCTAATGGCCATGACCTCAATCAACAATGATCCCAGCACGGTGTATGTTGGAGAAAACGGGGTGCCCATGATGACCACACCCCTCTTCCATATCCATGCCTGGTGCCAGCCTTTTGCCTATGTCTTCAGTGCCCAGAAAATCGTCTTGCCGGGAATGTTCACGGTAGATGGTTTTTGCGATCTGGTTCAAACCGAAAAGGTAACCAGCGTGGCGGTTGTGCCGACTATTTTGGCTCTAATTCTGGAGTATAAAGATATCGACAAGTACGATCTGAGCAGTCTGAAGTCCGTGGGGGTAGGCGGCGGGGCCCTGCCTTTGGGTTTGAAGTCCAAGGTCGAGAAACGGATTCCGGGATTCAGTGCCGCTTCCGGATACGGTATGACCGAAACGGCCCCGGTGACCATAACGGCTTTTGTTAAGAAATATATGAGAGATTGGCCCAAGGAGAAACTGGATGAAGTTAAGGTAAAAACAGGACTTCCCGTGCTTGGGCTGGAAGTCGATGTGGTAGATGATAAAGGAAAACCTGTACCGCATAACAACAGCACCATCGGCGAAATCATTATTCGCGGCCCCTGGGTTATGGAACGGTATTATAAAAATCCGGAAAAAACAGCCGAAGTCTGGCATGACAACTGGTTTCACACCGGAGACATGGCCACGGTGGATGAAGAGGATTTCGTCGTCATCGCCGACCGGATGTCCGACGTGATCCGCAGCGGCTCGGAAATGGTCCCGACTGTCCTGCTGGAAAACCTGGCCGGCATGGCCGATTTTGTCCTGGAGGCCACCATCGTGGGGGTTCCCGATGAGGTTTGGGGGGAAATCCCCATGGCTCTGGTCAAACTGGTCCCCGGTTCCAAGGCCACCGAAGATGACTTTATTAAATTTCTGGAGGCTGAAGGTGTGGCCAAGGGTAAAATCACCAAGTGGATGCTGCCCAAGCTGGTGGCCATTGTCGATGATGTGCCCAAGACCAGCGTGGGAAAATACAACAAACGGGATATCAAAAATAATGTGAAAACCTACCTGGAAAAAGCCAAGAGGATGTAAAGAAGGAGCAAACTTAAAACTTCATTTGAAGTTGAGCCATTATCCTTCTTAACCTTTTTTAATGAGACTTCCAGTCCTTGAGCGCCAAGAATTTTCTCCTGGCGTTCAAGGACTTGTTAAAATTCTCTATTCCTGTCACTAAATTCATATCATTTCAAATGAGTGGTAAGGCTCAGACCACCACCAGCCAAACCCCAACCACACTTACAATAACCCCAATAATGGCAAACCTCCTCGGTTTTTCCCCGAGGATGAAGATAGCAAAAGGCAAGGCAAAGAGAGGGGCGACAGCAGTCAAAAGCACAGTTTTCCCTGCACCGATCAGTTGAATCGCCGATATGTATCCCACGGCGGCCACCCCGTAGGTGAGCAGACCGGCGGAAGCAACCAGGATCAGATTTTTTCTGCCAATCTGCCTAAACGATGTTTTTCCCTTTTTCGGACCTGAATGAAATAAAAATAATAAAACAATCGCCGAAGTGGAAATCCTGAGTCCTGCGGCAACAAAGGGATCGACTCCGGTCACACCGATTTTCAACAGGATCGTTGCCCCGGTCCAGGTCACGATGGCGATCAGTATGAAAAGCAGGCCCTTGGGGTTGATCCGTTTTTTATCCCTTGAGTTGCCTCCCTGCCCCCTGGATGAAGTCATCAAGTAAATGCCCAGGACCACCAAAACGGCCCCGGTTATGGTAATCCAGGTAAACTGTTCGCCTAAGAATAAAATTGCCGATAGGACCGCCAAAAGGACAAAAGCGCACTGGGAAAGAGGGAAGGCGATAGAGATATCCAAAAGGGCCACACTTTTGATATAGATCGTATCCCCGATGGCCATGGCCAATACGCCGGAAATGACCACATAGACCAAAGATCCCCAGGGAATATGGGAAAAAGCTTCGTATCTGCCTGTAACTATAATCAATAATATGAGCAGTGCCGAACCGACCCAGGTGCGAAGGGTGTTGATGACCAGTGAATCGATCTTATCGGCCACCAGTTTAACACAGATACTGCTGATCGACCAGGCCAGCGACGTCAGCAGCGCGATACCCGCTCCAAGCATAGCTTTCTCCGCACCTGCCCTAATAGTGAAATACGATTGCTCTTAAAGCCTGCCTACCAGGGGATAATCCTTAGATCGGGCCGGCAGGCCATTCACCGCTTGGCTTTCCGCAAATAAATATCCTCTGTAATCTGCTTCTTATTCGTGAATTAACTGAAGCCCAATCCGGTCCCAGGTCGCACATCTTTCAATTTTATCAAAAATAGACTGGGCTCTATTCCAGGGACGATCAAATAAGGCAACCCTGGTGTCCATGGTTTGAGATATATATTCAGCCATGGACAGAGAGTCTTCCACAGCCAGACCAAATTTCATGGACGAAAGGTCATTCATTGAAATAGCGATCCTGTGATCTGTGTCCGGTCTGGAATATTTATCCACCATGATGAAAGAATCGTAGGGAACCTTATGCGAAGAAAGCCATTCCAATGAGGTCTCATAAGTGGAAGTTAAACGACCGGTCACTATGGCGATTTCATACCCCTGGGCGGCCCAATTCTTTAAAACTTCTATTGCCCCATCAACGGGGTCTAATCCCAGTATTTCTTCCGGCCGGTGAATGAGCTCAAAAAAATAATCATATTCTTCCTGACTAAGCCCAAAAGCTTCCTGGAAATTGAAGGAGGTAATTTGCTCTAATCCGACCTCCCTTCCATATTCCCTTTTTAACAGTTTGCTGGACGCCAGAGTCGTTTCCGACAAAACATCATCCAGGTCGACATAAATGGGTAACATAAAAAGACTCCAATTTGTTTTCTCTATTAGGGGAATTGAACGATAATGACTTCGAAGGCACAGTATTCCGAATTTATTTATAGATGCCCTTTAAGATGATCGCCTTTATAGATATTCTTACGATGACCGATTCTGAGGATTAAGACATCGTTACCTAATAAAGCGTAAATGACCCGACAGTCCCCTACTCGAAATTTACGTAGCCCGGCAAATGGTCCTTTGAGGACCGGATTGAATTCGGCTTTTCTCACAAGCTCCCGTTCAATCCGGTCAAGGAGACGACCGGCCTCCGCTCTGGACAGCTTTTTTAAATCACGATGAACTGACTCTTTGTAAACGATATTATAAGCCAGGAGATTTCCTCAGCTCTTTGCCGGACACAACAGGATCTGTTTTATCATGGAGCCGATCGAGGGCAATCTGCAGGTCTGCGTAATCTTCTATGTAGGATTCTAACGCTTTCTGAATAATGAAAGAACGGGGTCTCTCTGTTTCCTTGGCCATGTTGTCCAATCGTTCGGAAAGTTCCTTGGGCAGTCTGACTGACAGGGCTGTACTCATGAAGTGCCTCCTGGTTCATTTGTATTACAATGTAGTTAGTCGCAACTTAAGTCAAGCATATTTGGAAATGAAATTCAATCCGAGAGGAATCGTTTAAAAATTGAAGATTATCGGCAAAGCAAAAGTGACAGAATGTTCAGGACTGGTAAAGGCCATTACCCCCCATTCAGGGCCTGAAATATCAGGACCTGTGATCCGGGGGTCAGCCGTTCGTCCTTCGGTAAAATCCGGCTGTCCATCAATACCGTTCCACCCCGTTCGTCAGAAATATTCAGACGGGCCAAAAGGTCGGCAACCTTCGACCCTTCGGGCAGGTCCACTTCAAGACCTTTCTCAAAATCGTAATCGGAAAAAAGGTCACTCAAAGTCCCAAATAATTTAACAGTGATTCTCATCAGGAAAAAGTTTGCACTATGGATATGGTAACGTTTTAGCTGTTTAATATATGCCTTTTGCGACAGATCCACGGCGACATCTTCAGACTTTCTTCCGGGCGGACCCCCTATGGATACCCTACGGGGCCGGCTTTCGCCTGGAAAAACTTGCTCACACGCACGGGCCGGCAAGGTACTGATTGACAGGTCGTCAATCAGTACCATTCTTCTGTCTGTCTTGGTCTGCCTTCGTCCGTTGCAAAAATAAAGTGTATAAGGGGACTAACCAAATGTCAAAATATATGATACGATCCTATTTATTTCTGAGTTCCTTTTCAAGAATCGCTTGACTTATGCCTGAGATTAGGTAATATTATGTTACTATCATAAATGCATACTATCCTTGAGAAAAAGGAGTCAACATGAGAGAAAAACAAATGGAACAGATTTCCCAGAATGCACTTGAACTCTTTCCATTGCTGAAGCGCCTTTTCAACGGAGATCCCCGAGACCCGGCGCTTGTACCGCTCCGAAACCAAACCTTCAGTATCCTTCGGATATTAATAAGAAACGGACCGCTTCCGGTCTCGGCTGTCGGCAAGCGATTGCTCATCGCCAAACAAAACATGACCACACTCGTCGATAAGCTTATGAAAGAGGGTTTGGTTGAACGGAAATTGGATGCCACGGACCGGCGCGTCATTAACGTCTTCATAACCAAAAAGGGGATTAAATTTTTACAGGACAGTATGCAGGGCTTGAAAAAAATCGTGAGTCAAAATTTATCGGAGCTTAGTGAGGAGGACATTGAATCCCTTTATAAAGCTTTTCAGACCATCAGAACCATTGCCCCAAAGTTAGGCTGAAAAATTATTTGACTACCAATCCATAAAAAGGTGGGGTTCCGGACCTCACCATAACCAGGAAGGAGAACGGAATCATGACCAAGCAAGAAATTTTATTTAAGAAAGAGGATGGGATCGCCACGATTACCTTGAATTGTCCGGAGAGAAAGAATTCATTCTCCATGGACATGATCGACCACTGGGTCAATGCGCTGGGACAATGGCGGACCGACCCGGAGGTCAAGGTCATCGTCTTGACGGGGAGCGGCGACTCTTTTTGTGCCGGTGCTTATTTTGCTCCGGCTCAGGACGGAGCCGTTGCGGCCCCTACGGCTTTTGATCACAAAACCAACTTATGGGAACGGATCCACCGTATCCCTCTGACCCTGGAGGATACGGATAAGCCGGTGATCGCCGCCCTGAATGGGGTAGCTGTCGGCGCCGGGCTGGACATGGCCCTGATGTGCGATATTCGTTTTGCCGCCGAGTCGGCCAGGTTTTCCGAAGGGTATGTTAAAGTAGGATTCGTTCCGGGAGACGGCGGGGCCTACTATTTACCCCGACTGGTCGGGGTAGCCAAAGCCCTGGAGCTTCTTATGACCGGTGACTTTATTTTCGCACCGGAGGCGGAACGCATCGGAATGGTCAACAAGGTTTTCCCTGACGACCAACTGATGGACGAAACCTATAAATTCGCCCGGCGGCTGGCAGACGGACCGACCAAGGTCATTCAACTGATTAAACGCGCCGTCTACCAGAGCAGTCGTGTGGATTTGAGAACGGCTTTGGATATGATCTCCTCTCATATGGGCGTTATTCGTACGACTAAGGACAGTCAAGAGGCCATGAAGGCTTCCATGACCAGACTTAAGGGTGGGAAAAAATAAAAAAGTCAAACCAAAAAGGTGCCCATTGAAAGAAATCGTTCAAGAAATCGCCCCGGGCCTATACCGGATCAGCATCCCCCTGGCCTTTGGGCTCGATTATGTCCATACCTATGCCGCAATTGACCAGGAGCGGGTCGCCCTTTTCGATACCGGGCCCTTAATGCCCTCCAGTTTGTCCCTATATCAAAAGGCCTTGGCCGGAATCGGGAGATCGATAGAAGATGTAGATCGGATATTCATCACCCATTCCCATGTGGATCACTGCGGGTTCGCCGGACAGATCAAAAAGATCTCCGGCGCCCGTATTTTTCTGTCGGAGATTGAATTCGAGGCCATAACCCGTGCCCATCAGGATCAGCCAAAAATCGACACGCTGGGGCATTTTTGGCGACAATACGGACTGGACGAAAAAACCATTCATACCTTCAGTGCGGTTTTAGACGCCTTTACGATGGCAACCGCCCCATTTACTACGGATCATTTTTTAAACGACGAAGAATTCATAAAGTTTGGAAAGCGAACCTTCCAGGTTCTCTTCACCCCCGGCCACACCCGGGGGCATATCTGTTTCTTTCTGCCGGAAGAGCAGATTCTTCTGGCCGGCGATTGTATTTTGCCGCACATAACACCCAACCTGAGCCCCGACCTCACCTGTCCCTCGTTTCTGCCCCTGGAAAATTTTCTAAGCTCGCTGGAGCGGATCGGCGCTTTGCCGGTCCATAAGGTCTATCCCGCCCACGGGGAACCTTTTAATAATCTCAAAGGGAGAGTGGAAGAAATTATTGAACATCACATTCAACGAAAGGACCTGACCTTACAATCCGTTACCCGGGATTCCCAAATGCCGGCTGAGATATCCAAAAAGATTTTCGGGGACTCTCTTTCCGGTTTTGATAGAGGCCTGGCCCTTAATGAAACCTATGTCCATCTCCTGCAATTGGAAAAGGAGGGACGAATTGTAAGGGCAGAAAATGACGGACTGATATCTTTCAAAAAAATTTAAGTCACCGTACTTCCGCCAGAGCCGGGAGGCTTGAAAATATTAGCCCCTCGAAGGGGCTCAAAAACAAAAGCCCAAACCCATTAATGCCGTCTCCCCGGCGAACCCCGGATCGGGTCCGGGGCAGGCGCCGGGGTCCAGGGGTTTCTCAGGCTATGGAAAGTTTCTGGATTCCGGCTGGAGTCTATCCCGCACTTGATGCGGGACCGAAATGACGATCCAGAGGTTAATTCATTTTAGAAAAATATCTCTGACGGGGTATTGGAAAAATAATTGATACTCTTCGGGCCGGTCTATCCCTATTGTTAACAGGCCACACTACAGTGTTGAGGAGATTAATATTGTCACATTGGGCCTATGATTCGGTTTTCTATCACATTTACCCGCTCGGATTTTGCGGCGCTCCGCCTGAGAATGACTTTTCCT
Source organism: uncultured delta proteobacterium (assembly GCA_963790475.1). GTDB lineage: Bacteria > Desulfobacterota > RBG-13-43-22 > RBG-13-43-22 > RBG-13-43-22 > RBG-13-43-22. The sequence goes on from CAWBOS010000010.1 coordinate 1,674,410, forward strand.
CCCCGGCCGATCACCGTCTGGAACTGCTCTACGACTGGCTGGGGCATTTACAGAATTTAGGCGTCAATGCCCTGTACTTGGGGCCGTTATTTGAAGCCAGCGCTCACGGTTATGATACGGCCGACTATTTCCAGGTGGATCGTCGCCTGGGAAACAATGAAATGTTATCACGCCTGAGCGCCGTTCTCCACCGGAAGAATATTCGCCTGATCCTGGACGGGGTCTTCAATCATGTGGGAAGAGATTTTTGGGCCTTCCGTGATGTCCTGAAGAACCACCCTCAGTCCGCTTATTGCGACTGGTTCCAGGGACTTGATTTCCACAAACACAGCCCCTATAACGATCCCTTTACCTACGAGGCCTGGAACGGACATCATAACCTGGTCAAGCTCAACCTAAGCAGCCCTGCGGTTAAGGGTCACCTCTTCCAGGCGGTGGATATGTGGATTCGTGAATTTGCCATCGACGGCCTGAGATTGGATGTAGCCGATTGCCTTGACCTCTCTTTTCTAAAGGAGCTATCGGCCTTTTGTAAAAGTCGCCGTTCCGATTTCTGGTTAGTGGGAGAGGTGATTCACGGTGACTACCGAAAATGGGTCAACCCGGAAACCCTGGATTCGGTCACCAACTACGTCGGATTCAAGGGTTTGTACTCAAGCCATGTGGACAAAAATTATTTTGAACTGGCCCATACCCTGAATCGCCAGTTTGGAGAAAAGGGGATGTATCGGAATCTTCCCCTCTACTCTTTTGCCGATAACCATGATGTTAATCGTGTGGCCAGCCAGCTCAAAAACCCGGCCCATCTCTACCCGCTCTACAGCCTGTTGTTTACCATGCCGGGTGTCCCTTCGATCTATTATGGAAGTGAATGGGGCATCGAAGGGAAGAGAACCAGCAGAACGGACCAGGCCCTTCGGCCACGTCTTGACTATTCCCAGATCTCTAAGAACAGCCCGCACCCTGATTTGCCCGGAGTCATAAGTCGCCTGGCTCAAATCCGGCACCAATCCGAAGCCTTGCGCTACGGTAATTATCGCCCGCTTTTGGTCAAATCCGAGCAATTGGCCTTTGCCCGGCAAACACAGGAGGAGTATGTAATTGTGGCCGTCAACGCTGCAGACAAACCGGTTCCTATTGAATTACCGGTCCCGGTGAGCGGGAAGAAGCAGTTGATTGATCTTCTGAACAAAGGCGACCATTTCCCGATCCATGGGGGAAAAGCACGCATCCCTGCTTTAAATCCCTGTTGGGCGCGGATCATGACCGTCAAGTAGCCGGCAGACTTGTGGATTTTACATGCTATTGAAATGAGGAATTATTGGCTGAGTAACTATCTTACTATTTTTAGCGACAACTCCAAACCCTATAAAGCCCCACGGCCCATTCCATTAACGCCTTCTCGGCAATCGTCGGATCACTCAACTCTCGGTCCTGGTGGGCTACGTATTCATTTCTAAAGGTGTAGATGGTATCTGCCACCTGAAATAAATCAGTTTGCGACAGGCCGGAAAATTTTTCCCGGACCGTTTCAAAAACGCCACCAACCCTTCGTTGTGTAGTCCGAGTATATTCCAGACACCAGCGTAGAAGTCCTATAGGCATCAACCCGTTTTGATCAACGAGAGTCCTTTCCAGGTTGGTTGCCTGGCGTTTATGAAAGTTGGCTTCCCCAACAGGCAATTCACTCAGATCAAGATGAAAAAAATCGTAGCGTCTATTTCGATCAGACGGGATTTCTTCCTGCAATTGCCTCAAGATCAGGGCCTTGGCTGCTTCATCCATTGGGCCGAGAAGGGGAGTAAAAACCGGGGCGAAAGAAATTACTTTTTTCTTTTTTAGAAATTGAAACAAAGCTAGGGGCATTTGGATCCTCATCTTTTCCACAATTTCATTGGCAAAAAGATGCCGTCCTTCATATTGAATTTCCGCGGACTTTGTTCCCCCTAAAGGCAGCGGTTCATATTTGGAGAATTCCTTTCGAATATCCCTTATCGTCATATTTTCCAGCCTGGGAATCCGGCTGTGCCCCGGAGAAATGGACGGCAGAAGAATATTGAGTTTTTTTACTTCCTTATTCTCCCGATCCGGGAAAATGGTCACTGTACTCTTAGGAACCTTTTCCACGTCCACCACTTCGATGATCAGACCTTCTTGGCTGAGTTCCTGTTGATAGAGACTCACAAAGGCGTTATGTTCGACTACGGTAACTAATTCCGAGGCCCCTCCGACGGACGGCGTCATTCGTCGCAAACCCCTTCCGACGGTCTGTTCCGGCAAGATATTAGCCTTGGAGGTATAAGGGCGAAGGGGAACAATGGTGGTCACGTTCTTGACGTCCCATCCCTCCCGAAGCATAAGGACCGAGACAATGCACTGATAAGGACTTTTGCCCGAATCCAGGTCACGAGAAAGCTCCCGTAAGATGGAGAGATTCTCTTCGCTGATTTCTTTCTCGCTCTCCACAAAAACCGGATAGCCTTTCTTCTTTCCCCCGACCCATCTGATGGTTCCTTTCAGGTTGGTATGAAGGTTGATCGTTTTGCCGTTTAACTCCAAAAACAGGGGATCGGAATTCAGCCGCTTGGTGATCTGGTCGGCCGCTTCGGTATCCTCGCTCATAACAAAAAGCAACGGCTTTTTATCGCTTTTAATCCATTCTTCTTTAGACTTCAGCCACCGTTGGTAACCCATCATCAGATGTTGTTCAAATTTCTTCGAGGCATCTTTGCTTGGGGTTTCCGAAAGACCTTCTCTCCGGCCGATAATCGGGGTCTTGACAATGCCGCCGTCAACCGCCTCGCCCAGAGGGGCATCGCAAATAACGTGCTGAAAGATACGGCCATGATTGTCCTTAGGCGTGGCCGAAAAATCCAATTGGGCCGCCAGCCCTCCGCCGGTCCTGTTATTAATTTCCCGTTGCAGAAATCCGACCGCTTCATTCCAGGCCGAGCCCGGGTCCCAGAGGTGGTGGGCTTCATCATTTAAGACCATAACCCTTTCATGGGCCGTAATCTGCTGACGAAGGGCCTTTCCGGTATCCAGGGCGCTTCCTTTGGAGACCTCTGGTCCCATCCATCCATAGGTTTCGGCCTCTTTCCGGGCCTTCCTTTTTCCCGGGTCATAAAGGCGGTGGATATTGGTAAGATAAAGAGTTCCCCCTGTGGCCGCACCACCCGGGGAATCCTGAAGGACCACGGTCAGATTAAAATCTCCTTTCCAGGCCACCGGGATCAATGGATCGCTGTCAAAGATACGACCATTTCCAAAGTCTTCCTTAAGCCGTTCAAAGACCGTCAGGTTGGGGGCAATTACCACAAAATGTCTGGCCAAAGGGGAATCGCTTTCCCGTAGAGAATGGAAGTAACTCCAGACAATGGCCAGGCTCATGACCTTGGTTTTCCCGGCACCAGTAGCGAGTTTGAAGGCGTACCTGAGCCATTGGTCCTCGGCCGGATTGACCCCCAGGGCAGCCGTCTCCCGATCTTCTCCGCCAAATTCGGAAATGACTGATGACAGGCTCTTTAGTCCACGGACTTCATAAAGATAAATAAAAGTTTCAATAGCCTCCCGTTGACAAAAATAATATTTAAAAGGAATGCGTTCTCCGGCAGGATTCTCAAAAATATGGTCCCGCTCAAACCAATGATATAACAGTTCCCGGGTGGTATCCGAGGCCCCGGCATAATCCGTTTCCCGCCAATCCTTGACGAATGATCGAAGGTTGTTGGCAATGACTATGGAGGAAGGTCGTCGGCTTTTGACAACCTTGGCCGGTTGTCCGGACTTTCGGCCCGAACACGGTGGAAATTCGGTTCTTCATGAGAGGCATAAAGGTTCAAGGGCAGCGGGATTAATGATGGGGCTGGGCATTGACATCTCCCTTTTCAGAGAAAACCGAATCGCTTTAAGGTTTAAATCGACGCTGAGATCAGGGATTCGCCCTGGAGGGCGAGAAATTCTTTTGCGCTGACAATTTTAATCTGTCCGACTTCATTAAGGTCAAGCAGGTGTTTATCCCCGGAGACAACAATTGGGGCCTTAGCTTCTAAGGCAAGTTCAAGAAAAATGGCATCTTCCTGATCCTCGATTTTGATCCGTTTGGCTTTGGCTGCTGACCGTCTGGAAATAGCATAGAATTTGCTTTCAAGAATTAGGGTTTCAATAAGAGTCTCGGGGTTTCCTCCACTTTTCTCAAGAATTTTTCTGAATTTTTTTCTCCGGATAACCCTTTCAAATTCCTCTATGGTCGATTGGCTCTGAACCAAGGAGTGCTTCTCCAGAATAATTTTCAAAGCCTGAGAAGGGGGGCCTTTCCACAAAACGGCTGAAACCAACACATTGGTATCAACGACGATGTTCATTCTCTTTCCTTGCCTTGTGGATTTCCTTGTTTATTTCTTCCATGGTCATAAAATCTTCATCCGGTTCGGCAGAAAAATCCAAAAGAGAATGAGGTTTTTTGATGATCAGGCTGTTTCCTTCTATGATGGCAATAAATTTCTTTCGCCTCCCCAACCACTTTCTCAAGATTGAATTGGTTTTTAGAGTCTGTCCGTCCGAATAGATAACAGTAGTTTGCATTTTATGTCCTCCTTGGGTTTTCCCCTTTTGCCCTTTTTGATATTATACCTCAATTTCAAATGATGCTCAAAGGGCTTGCCTTCCTGCCAGTTGAAGTCCACGGCCCAAAAGTCAATGAAATCAAAACCGCTTTTAATGGCCCGTTCTTTGAGCACTGCCAGTTCCTTGCTCGGCACCTCGGCCAGACTGGGAATAAATTTTTTTAACTTAATATCCAAACGACGTTTCCCCTCTTTGGTACTGTAAACCGGCTCGGCTTCCAAAACGGCCATTTCCAGAAAAGGCGGGGGATTGGTACGACTTTTCTCCATGATCTCCCGAGGGATGGGGATCAGCTTGATCTTGACCCCTTCCGCGGCCTCCAGTTCATGGCAGATCAACCTGAGGTCCATCTCAAATTCCCAGGCCAAGCAATGGATTTCTTTCGCCCCGGCCTCATGGGCCGCCTTGACCACCGGGCTCAACTCATTTCTTGAGAAAATACTGTCTATCCCACCCGCATGGACAAAGGCCTGCCCTTTACGCCCATGAATCAAGCCATTAGTATTGGGCAACAGCTCGGCCCGGTAGAATTCCAAAACCCCTAAAGGCAGGGCGGCATACCCGGCCCCGGTCATACTGGTGCCCAGGTCGCGAAAGGCCAGCATATCCGCATACCAAAAGTACTTGGCCCATAAAGCATTTTGTCCGTTTTCCGGAGAAGAATGTCATAGAAATCAATGATTCAAACCTAATACACTTCAATCATAAATTCAAAAGAATCCGAAGACGATCTTCCACAGCGGCCATTGCTTGCTGGGAAACCAGGCCCAACCGCTTGGAAAGCCTGTCTTTGGAGACGGAACGAATATCTTCACATTTGATGAAGCTTCGTTTAAGAAGTCCTCCATCGGAAATTTCAATGGGAACATGGAAGGGTATCCCTTTTTCCTTTGAGGTGATGGGCATAACTACAATAAGCTCAGCCGGGCCCTGGTTAAACAGATCTACAGAGACAATAAGGGCAGGCCTTCTTCCGAATGGCTCGCGCCCCCGCGTGGGATTCAAATCAACCAACCAGACTTCTCCCCGTCGTGGTTCTGCCATATTGTTAGTCCCTTTGACTATCGGACAAGGTGGCTTCCCACTGTTTTCTTTCTTCCAGCTCCGCCTTCCAATTCTTGGAGTTTTCTTTTAATACCAAATAAGCCTTGTTGGCTTCTTGAAGAAAACGATGGCGACGGTACTCCTCAATCGCCGCATCCAGGACGGTTTGAAGCGATTTCCTCTCCTGCGCGGCTATCTCCCGCAGAATATTGCTGGATTCTTTACTTATTCGAATGGTTGAACTTGACATGGTCTCTCCTTACCCAGATATCGGTTACATATGTGTATACAAAAAAGTAACCGAAATTTCAACCTATTTCTTGAGAGGGCATTTTTTAGATCAGGGATTTTTTAAAGTCAAAACCCAAGATTCCGGAGGATGGATTTTGAGCCTTGTCTGTTTCCCGCGCCTCTTCCTCCAGAGTATTCAATTCCTCCACGATCTCGGCCATGGCCGGTATTCCTCCTCTTCAGCGAGGTAGAAATAAAGACAGGGAGAAATATTTAGGGTCCTATATATCCCCCCGGCAATCGGCCCAATCTCCTTAGATTTTTTTCCCTCCACTGTTTTTTCTTCTTTTTTTCCCTTTGATCGTAATCTTATCTTATTCTATACTCCACCATCAAAGGATATTTTCTATCTGATAGGGAGGAGGAGCCAATGGAAGCGATCTGGCAGTGGGGCATCAACCTCATCATGACCATACAACAGGTCCACGGGCCGGTGCCGGACAGCATCTTCCGTGGGATAACTTTCCTGGGCGAGGAGCAGTTCTACCTCCTCTTTCTGCCTCTGATACTGTGGTGCTTCGATTACAGCTTTGGCGCCCTCCTGGCTGTCTTTTTTCTGCTCTCAAGCTCTCTCAATGTCATGTTGAAAGATTTGCTGCAGCAGCCTCGTCCCTTCGACCTCAATCCCGGCCTGAAGCTGTCCCAGGCAACGGGATATGGCCTGCCCAGCGGACACGCGCAGCTAACAGTCACGGTTTGGGGCGCCATTGCCGACAGGGTGAAAAGGCCCTGGTTCTGGTCGTTGACGGTGGTGTTGTTGCTGCTGATAGGATTCTCCCGTGTTTACCTGGGTGTACATTTTCCAACAGATGTGCTGGCCGGATGGATTATTGCCGCACTATTGCTGGCTTTTTACATCAGGTTCAGCTCCCGGATGGGGAAGTGGTTGGCCGACCGGCACTTGGGACTTCAACTTCTACTGGCCGCAGGCGTGCCCGTTTTGCTGCTTGTGCCCAATCCCTCCCTGGAGGGACTCACCATCTCGGGCACGTTGTTCGGGGTGGGTGTTGGTTTGGTATTTGCGCGCCGTTACGTGCCTTTCAGCGCCCGGGGACGCTGGTGGAAACGCCTGGTTCGTTTTCTGGTCGGTATCATGGTGCTGTTGGCGCTTTACCTGGGGCTTAAGGCCATGTTCCCGGCTGATGGGTCAGTGGCCGGGGCAATAGGCCGTTTCCTGCGCTATGCGCTGATAGGCGGTTGGCTGGTCATCGGCGCCCCCTGGCTTTTCCGGCTGCTGCGCCTGGCGGAGGCCTGCCGTTCAATCCCTTAGAGTCGATGGCCGACACAACCTCTCATATCCTTAACTGGAGAAAACAAACAATTTAAAGCAGATCCATTAGTAAAATTCAATCTCCACTATCTCTGTCAATACCAAAGATTTCATAAGTCCCTCATTCAAATTTTGACCTGCCAACTAATTTTTTTATCAAAAAAAGTCTTTTTTAAAAATAACTTGACTTTTACTTGAGAATAGGTAATGTAATATTACAATCATATTTTTATACTATAATAACAAATAACCAAAAGAACGCGGAGGTTTTCTATCTATGTTGGTCGATGATTTTTCATTAGAAACCGTTGAGGCGGGAGGTTATCCGATACAAACCTTCAAAAACCGCTTCCCGAATTTGTGGGAAATGTTTTTTCATAGCGCTTCCACTTATCGGGATGAAATATGTCTGATCGAAGGACAAAGGCGGATCACCTTCGGACAGGCGGCGGATCTGGCGATTCGCCTGGCTGCCCACATCAAAGAAAAAACAGGTGCCGGCCGCGGTGACCATGTCGGCCTCTTGATGGAGAACTCTATCGGTTTTATTATTTCCTTTTGGGCCATCCAGAAGATGGGGGCAGTGGCGGTTATTTTTAATACCCGCTTAGCCGCGCCGGAACTGAAGCGGCAGCTACAATTTTCCGATTTGAGAGTACTACTGTCTTCCCCGCTTTTGTCATCGAAAGTTCAGGAGATCCCTTCTCAAGAACTCAATTTCCACCAGGTGGTACTCGAGTATGACCGGCTGATGCACCTCCCCGGAGGGGAACAGACACCGCCTTCGAAGGGGATTTCCGAAGATGATACGGCCTTTATTCTTTTCACCTCCGGGACCTCGGGGACACCAAAAGGGGTTATGCTCACCCATCGCAATATTATTACTTGCGCCTTCAGGTCCGGCGCAACGATCGCTCAGGGATTGGCCCTGGCTGCTTCTTCAGGCTCCCCGGTCCAGGAATCATCCAAAAAGCAATATATGCTGATCGTCGCTCCCCTGTTTCACATCATGGCCATAGAGCAAATGTCGGCGGCCGTATTTCTGGGACGGGGCAGTATTCTGCTGGCCTCTTTCAACCCCCAGGAAATTATGGAACTTGTAAACCGGGGAGAACTCTTTGGCCTTACCGGAACGCCGACCATGTATTGGCTGCTCCTTAATAAAACGGCCATTCGGCGATCTAAAGTGGAAAGTATCAGGAGGCTTGGTTTTGGCGCGGCCCCCATGGCGCCCGATTTATTGAAAGAACTAAAAGAAGTTTTTCCTTCTGCCCGCCTCAGGAATGGCTATGGACTGACCGAAGCCCCTTCCATCAGCGCCCTGCCCGACTTGTATATGGAAACCCATCCGACTTCGGTCGGAAAACCGACCTTATGTACCAAAGTAAAGATTGTCGATCCCCTGAGCCGAGAAGAACTGGGATCGAATGTTGTGGGTGAATTGGCGGTACGCGGCGCCCTGGTCACCAAGGGGTATTACAAAGTGCCGGAAGAAACCGCCAAAGTGTATCAAGAGGGATGGTTTTACACCGGCGACATGGCCTATCAGGATAGGGATGGATTCCTCTTCCTGGTTGGACGCAGCCGGGAGATGATCAATCGTGGAGGAGAAAATGTCTACCCGGTAGAGGTGGAAAATGTCCTCCATCTTCACCCCAAAATTCTGGATGTGGCCGTTTTTGGCCTGCCCGATCCGGTCATGGGCAGCATCGTGGTCTGTGCGATAGTCCCCAGACCGGGTGCCGGAAAAATTACAGTACAAGAAATACAGGCCTACTGCCAGGATCAATTGGCTCCTTATAAAATTCCTCAGAAGGTATTCTTTTTAGCCGAAATGCCGACCAATCCGGGAGGAAAGGTGATGAAGAATAGACTCGTCGAACAATTTTCCTGAATTGGATGTAAAAGAAAAAGTTTTTGTTCACCGCAGACGCAAAGGACCCAGAGAGAATCATTCTTATTCAATCCCCTGAGAGGCGGGATTGAATAACCCAGTTCTGGCCTCCATTCAAACAATCACCCGCAGGGTAGGGAATGTTATTGATTGCCAGCCCCTCACCGGCAATCAATAAAAATATTTTTTCTTTGCGCCCTCTGCGTCTTTGCGGTGAAAACAGTTATTTTAATAGGCCGAACTTCAAAAAAAAAGCAAATGACAGAAAAGGAGAAAAGAATGGACTTTCAATTGACGGAAGAACAAAAACTTTTCAAACAATCGGTACATGATTTTGCCGATTCTCGTATCGCGCCGATGGTGGACTATTGGGAGAAAGGAGACCTTTCCCTGGCGCGGAAGGATCTCCTTTCCGAATACCGGGAGTTGGGCTTGCTGGGTATTACCCTTCCGGAGGAATATGGCGGCCAGGGACTGCCGGCGATTTACGCCATCCTGGCCATGGAAGAGCTGGCCAGGGTCACCACCAGGGCCTCCGGTGTGGTCATGGAGAGCAGTTTCGGGCCGATACGGGCCGTGGAAAAATTCGGGACGGAAGAACAAAAGCAACGATTTATTCCCCCCTGTGCCCGCGGTGAGAATTTTATGTCCGTCGGCATGACTGAACCAGGAGCAGGATCGGCACTGACCGACTTAACAACTCGGGCCGTTCTTAAAGGGGATCACTATGTGGTCAACGGCCAAAAAAGATTTATTTCCGGAGGAGGCCATTCGGACTGGTATATGGTTTATGTCCGCTTGAGCGATCGTAAAGGACACCAGGGAATCGGCGGAATAGTGGCCGAAAAAGGCACTCCGGGATTTTCCTTTGGAAAACAGGAAGAATTCATGGGTCTTCACGGCATGCACAGCTGCGATCTTATTTTTGAAGACTGTCTAGTCCCCAAAGAGAATCTGATCATTCCCGAAGGCGGTTTCGCCAAGTTGATGCAGGCCTTTGATGTGGAACGCTGCGGGAATGCCACCCAATCGCTGGGGATCGCCTGGGGCGCCCTGGAGGCAGCCAAAAAATATTCCAAGGAACGAACGGCCTTCGGAAAACCCATCTGCGAATTTCAGGCCATACAATTACTCCTGGCGGATATGGCTATGAAGGTCGAGGCCGCCAGGCTCCTGATCTACCGGGCGGTGGTCAATGCCGGTAATGGATTGCCCTCGGTATTCGAATCTTCCGTGGCCAAATGTTTTGCCAATGAAATCGGCAAGGAGGTTACGGACATGGCCATGCAGGTCTTCGGCGGGTACGGCTATTCCAAAGAGTACCCCATCGAACGTATGCTGCGGGACAGCCGCGGCTGGCCCCTGGCCGGAGGTACGGTTCAAATTCAACGGATCAACATCGCCTCGGCTATGCTGGGAAGAAGGTTTGACCAGAGATAGAGACGTTTCAATAATAGGGAGGGAAAAATGAAAAAGAGTTTCAGGGGATTCATTTTATTTTTTATTGTTTTCACCCTAATAGGGACGGGCTTAGTCTCTGAAACCGGTGCGGCGGAAAAAGTACAGTACGGCGGTACGCTCACCTATTTGAAAAGGGGGATCGAGGTAGGACAGCCAGTTACCCGACTGCCCCCTCACAGACCCCGGCGTGCAGAATTACCGCACCGGGTTCCTCAGAATTATTCGCTTGGGTGCTTCTGCCCTCAAAAGGCCATTTCCAGTTGCTTCGGCAATTTCTTTTCCGTTATCCGTGGTTTCTCTATCCGGAAATATTTCAGAAGTTCATTAAAACCAGGCCAGGTGTAACTCTTACGCTGGCTTCTCCGATTCAGACGCTTGAATAATATCCTCATCGCCCGATAGTAGAATGATGCCAGACTCTTAAAGTTCCCAATCACTCCGTAGTAATTGTAATACCCCCGAAGCTTCGCATTGAGTTTACTGAAAAAGTCTGTCATCCGTAGGTTGATGTTCTTTCTACACCATTCGTCAAAGTTCTTTATGGAATTCTTGTACTTCTTCCGGGAGGTCCGTTTCCAAATGTGCACTTTCCCTGCTCTGCTCGTCCTCCATCGAAATTCAAATCCCAAAAATTCAAACATGGCCTTGTCTTCCCTGTGCAGCCGACTAAAACGGATTATCCGTGTCTTTTCTTCCGCCAAGGTCAGACCGAACTTCCCCAGACGTTTGCCCAGCACATCATAAAACCGCTGGGCATCCCTCTGGCTTTGAAAGGCACATATAAAGTCATCCGCATATCTGCAATAGTATGCCTGCCCGCAATGCGCTTTCACCACTTCCTCAAACCACTCATCCAAAACATAGTGTAAGTAGATGTTGGCCAATATCGGCGATACGATTCCTCCCTGGGGTGTTCCCGTTATGGGATCGATCACCCGGCCTTCTTCCAATACACCGGCCTTTAGCCACTTCCCTATCAAGCCCAGAAACGGCTTATCATCGATCTTCTTCTTCAGCATCTCCATCAACAGGGTGTGATCGATTGCATCGAAAAAGCCTTTGATATCAGCTTCGACAATATAGTTGAATCCCCCGAACTGAAGCTTTGTGGATACCTCCTTGATCGCATCCAGTGCTCCCAGTTTCGGCCTATATCCAAAGCTGCCAGCCTTAAATATCGGCTCGTATATCGCTTCCAGTATCTTGGCTACTGCTGTTCGCAGCAGCTTGTCTTCCGTGGCCGGAATCCCAAGAGGTCTTGTTTTCCCTCCTGGTTTCGGTATGAAACGCCTCAACACCAACTTCGCCCGATACCAGCCCCCTTTGACCCGCTCGACCAGGTCAACTATATGATCTGTCAATCTCTCCCCGTATTGCCAGTAGGTCACCCGATCTACTCCAGGCGCTGACTTCCGGTTCATAAATCTCCAGCACCAATACAGCATCTCTGCGTCGATCCGTCCCATCAGGTTCTGAAATCGGTGGTCTTTATGTAGTGCAGATTTCTCCGCTATTCCCCGCAGTGAGGTTTGCATTAATTCTCCAGCCCGACTTTGTCCGGTTAATGTTTCCTTTGCAGACTACATAATCCTGCTCACCCCTTCCCCCTGTGATCGGCTCTACCGTCTCTGAGTACTATGAGTGAGTATGACTCCCTGACCGTCTTCGGCACGCCTCCTTTTTCTCGTTGGACACGCCTACCTGATCTCCCTTCTTCTCAGGAACTGTCAGGGTCTCCCAGGTTCCATAGTGCTTCTCTTCATACATGCCACGCCCTTCTTCCGACACCGGCAGACCCTCCAGATTCTTGCCCTTAACGAATCCTTTGTTTCGGCTTCCGTTCAACGTATAACGTCGCCATCTGCTTCATATGAATTACGATGCTGTATCATGCTTCAGGAGAGCACCCCTCTCCCTGTGGCCTATATGATTCCCTGTGTACGCTTCGTGTGGGTCGTTCAACCACTTGTCTATCCTTCCCAGTCACGCAACACTCGGTACGGGTGGTTGGCTATTCCTTACCCGACAGGGACTCTCACCCTGTAAGAAACACCAGGCTTGGCCTGGCGCACACGTTGTCCATTTAATTCAAAATCTTTTTATTTTTGGGCGCAAAGTGGGTGTCCCTCCACTTTTGTTACCCTCGCCCCTTGGAGCAATCTCAACCATTGGAACCAAGCCGTCAATGGCTCGGGCACACAATTGCCTGAACCGGAAAATTTTCTCGGTCTTGATCATCCATCTTTATAAATTTTGCCATGTCTTATTTTCTTCAAGTCGAGCCAGTCCTCCTCGAAGAAGAAGGGCGACGGCAGCAAAATGGCCTGGCCTCCGGAGGAAATTATTTATCTCTGAGATGGCGGCGAACAATTCGAGCGATATTGATTGCCGCACTATATGCCTCTTTGGGGGAGTTCGGCCCAGAGGGGCTTACCCCCCGTAGATCGGGACGTTGGTTCTAAGTTGCATAACTTCCATACTCGTAAGTTGTTTGACTCCCTATCATTATTATTTAATCCCATGACCTCCGGTGCCAAAACTCTCGTTTTAGTCCCTCGTAGAGGTTGAAGACGATCGGGCAAATCTGGCAATTTGAAAAAGCCTGGTTGACCCTGAAAATGAATTCCCGCTTGTGCAAGTGGGGAAATGAGCGACAGTCGGCCGGCCTTTGGTCATAAACAGTACAACGATTGTCCTTCAGAAAAGGACAGGGAAGGGTATTGAAGGTCTCACCTTCTCCGTCTTCGTCCGTCCGCAGGTATCGGGCACGAAAGGCACTCACGGGCAGGCCCTGCGCTTGTGAAAGCCGTTTTACATCCGCCTTAGTGAGAAGAGGCCGGGACACCCGGCAGCAGTTAGCGCAGGAGGTGCACTCGATCCTGGAGGATAGTTCCCGGTACAGTTGGTGAACCTTGGAGTCGATTCTGTGAATCGACCAATTGGAGCTTTTCAAAAAACATCGGAAAGCCCAATTAGCCTTTTCCCGAAGCCGGGCGAGTTTTTCAATCCTGTTGATATCGGTCTCTATTTCCATCCCTATCAAGTCCCCAACATTGGATGTCCCCTAAGATATCTTTGGACTGGGTCAGGTCCATTTTCCTTGCATTTGTTTATTATCAGCGTCTATCCGGATTAAATTTAATCACCCGCATATTCGGAATATGATGGTAATGTTTGGTATTGGCCGTTAGAAGGACTTCCGAAGTATTAATACAAGTAGCCGCAATCAAGGCATCGGCCAATTCCAGGGAGTGACTTAAAAAGAATTCCTCAATAAAGATCATGGCTCGTGTTGAAATATCAGAATTGAAAGGAGGATTCTCCCTACACTTTTTTCTTCTTGATTCTGTTTTTTCGTTGCCTTATATTTTCCCTTCAAAAAGGAAATTCTTATCTAAATGGTCCAAGGTGAAAGGTGAAAGGGAAAATACAAAAGATAAAAAAGGCTAATCAAGATGAGTCTTCAAAACTGAGGCCTTGCAACTCCAAACTTGAACCGCCCGCTTTTGTCAGACGCCGCCGCTGTTCGGATTGTCTTTATTGCCAGGTTTGCTCGCTGGAGCGCTGCCGTCTTTGCTGGGCCTCGAAAACGAACCCCCAAAAAAAATTGTCCATGGCCGAACAAATCGCCCTCTATAATCGAATCAATAAAAAGAAAGTAACCAGGAAGAAAAAAGATTCTAGCGCCAGGTCCTGACATTTCTATTTCTGGTCAGCGAATTTCTTTGGAGAGTTAAAGAACAAAAAGACGGATGAAATGAAAAGCCGGGTCCAAGAGGACCCGGCTTCTTCGATTTGCCTGCCATTTATTTGTTGCAGGTCCCTTTTTCTATTTTCTTTCTTTTTTCCTGGTCTCGATGGCTTCCCAGCGTTCCCTCCAAGGCTGCCAGAAGGGAATCTGTTTTTCCTTGGGGAGATCAAAAATATTCAGGGGTTTTCCCCTGAATTTCTCGGGCCCAGGCCATTTTTCAACCTCCTGCATCAGCTTTTCCAGATAGAAATCGGAATCGCCCAGATAGAGCTGTTTGGTCTTCCCCCTTCTGGAAAAGAGGGGCAAAAGCCCTCGATCCACTTCATAGCCGACCCCGGCCAAGACCTGGTGACCGCGCCAGCAGGCCCTCTCATGAGAATCGCTGGTCCAGGCCTTGGCCATGGCCACTTCCAGATTGCAGGGAAGGTTATCATTGAGTTTCCATACCGCCTGATAGGTCAGCCACCTGGAGGCATCCACTTCGCTTAATAGAAAGACACAATGGTCCTGTACATATTGGTTGATGCCGATGGGCATATCGAACTGGACCCTGGCCTTGGCATATCCAACGGTAATTTCCAATACGCGTTGTCCGGCGCCGACCATGTCGGCGCAAAGTAGAACAGCCCCTTTATTCATGACCTTTTCCAGAGGCGCCCAGCCTTTATGGAGGGGACCGACCATATTCTCCCTGGGGATCTTAACCCTTCGGAAGGCAACCTCGCACTGTTTGTCGCCTGCCGTCGTCTCCAGAATTTCATAGCTTACTCCCGGGGCTTTGGCATCCACCAGAAAAAGGGTGATGCCGTCTTCAGGTTTATTCCCCTTTCGGGTTCTGGTAACACACAGCAGATAATCGGCAATATGGGCATCATGGACGAACAGCTTCGTCCCATTGATGATATAATCATCCCCCTTGGGAGTGGCGCTTACCGTTACCCCTTCGGGCTTCCAGGCCGTTCCCTCCCAACTGGATTCCGGTTCGGTCAGGGCCAGCGAAAGGATCAGTTCTCCTTTGGCAATCTTCGGCAGCAGGTCCGCTTTCTGCTTATTACTCCCTGCCTCCAAAACAGTCAGACCGCCTAAAATAATCGTGGACAAATAAGGACTGGGCAGCATGGCCCTTCCCATTTCCTCGAACAATATGGCCAGGTCAAAGAAACTGCCCCCCTTCCCTCCAAATTGTTCCGGATATCCCAGTCCCAGCCACCCTTTCCCGGCCATTTTCCGCCAAAGCTTCTTTGAAAAACCCTGATCATCTTCCTCCATTTCCCGGACAAAACTCTCGGGGCATTCCTTTTCCAGAAACGCCCGGGCCTCTTTTTTCAGTCTTTCCTGCGCTTCGGTAAGAGAAAAATCCATAATCCCGCTCCTTTCTGTGTATGGCAATACCCTTTTGAGTTATTTTTTCTTTTCCTGCAAAGATTCGGCGATGACTTTATTAAACTTGGCCGGTATTCTGGGTAAACCCAATCCTCTGCCTGCTGCGACAATCTTATTCACTTCCAGTGTGCCGGCCGGGTGGACGCTGCGGGCGATCTGCCAGCGGCGTTCAACCTTTCCTGCGAATTTGGCCCATTTCGACCCGGAGCGGAGTTGGCCGTAAAGCCCCAGGATATTCATCATGTTCTCCGGATGCTGAGTCGAAATGAGTTTATTAAAAAAGCCGCTCAAGTCATAAGGTTTCGAACCCAATTCTTTCTTTTTAGAATGCCGCCAAACCGCTTCCCAGGCGATGAGTCTCTGGATCTCGATATCGAGAGCCATCTTGGCCAGGGTCTTCCGAACATCGGGATCCTTAATGAGAGGAACTCCGTTACGTTTTGTTTTTTTACAAAATTGAATGAATTCCACCAACATCCGTTTATGGGTGGCGGGATTACCGGTGCCGCTGCGTTCGAATTCGAAGGCGGCCATAGCGTGGTAGAATCCTTTATTGAGCTCTCCGAGAAGGTTTTCTTTGGGCACCTTTACGTCTTTATAAAAGATATTCACCTGGGTGCCGAAACCCATGGTTCCCTGGGCCTGGTAAGTGATACCCGGTGTATCTCCCGGAACGAGAAAAAGGCTGATCCCCTGATGTTTTGGTTCGGTATCGGCGGTCCGGGCCAGGGTATAAAGGTAGTCAGGTTTTACCATTGTACTGATAAAAGTCTTCTGGCCGTTTAATACATAATACTCACCCTCCGGAACCGCTCTGACTTTCTGGTTGGCTTCGTCCGAACCGGCCTCGGGTTCGGTAAAGGCCTGGTTCCATATAGCCGTCCCTTTGGCTATGCCGGGCAAAAACTTTTTCTTTTGTTCCTCCGTCCCGAAGATCTGAACGGCTGGTCCGGCAATATGAAGTCCTGAAAAATTGGGCCACCGTCCTCCGGTGTATCCCCATTCCTCCTCCACGACTCCCTGCTCGATCGGGCTGAGTCCCAGCCCACCCGTTTCCCGGGACCATCCAGGGGTCAGATACCCTTTGCTGCCGGCCTTTTTTTGGAATTTCATCCAAAATTCGGTCTGGGCTTTGGTCAAGGAAAACATCGTTTCCACGCCCGGATCAAAATCTTCCGGTATTTCGTTTAAGAAAAATTCCCGGGCATCCTTTCTCAACTTCTCCTGCTTTTCAGTAAATCCGAAGTCCATATCCTTCCTCCTTATTCAAGGGTTAGTTGAACTTTATCGAGATCGGAAATTAGAAGTCTCCCTCACCTCCTCTCCTGAACATCCCGAATTTCCCCAAACAGTTCAAGGGTTGGCCTTCCGGAGTGAAGACCGCACAGTATTTAATATCAAATTTGGGGGATCGAAAAGAAATGCCTTTTGGGATCGGGTCAGAGATCATCGCTCTTCTCGGGATCGTAAAAAGGAGGGGTTAAAAGCAATAAATCATAGTGTTTTCTATATCATAACTTTTTAATTAGTCAATAGCTTATTAAAAAAAGAAAGCGGGATCAGGGTTTGATCAGAGGCGCGGGGAAGATCCCCTTGTGGGTAGGGGGCCCCCAGGGGACTAAAATAATCGGCCTTTTCTTCATAATGAAGATTCCCAACAGTTAGGTGAAGGCCATTTTTATCAGAAGCTAAAAGTACTGTCCATCTCCTCATCGCTGATCATAACCACGGTATTGTGCGGCGGAAGGGGTTCCTTATAAAAATATTCTGGCAGCCGATCATCCCGGTTGGTGAACCCTGCTCGGCGATTAAAATCCAGTTCGGCCTTTAAAACGCGTATCCCCATTTCGGTTATGGCCTCCGGACCAAGCTGGGTGCCGAGTTTGGCATTCAACACCTTAAGAAAGGCCGCGCCCCCTTCCGGTGTGGACATGGCCCCCAGGGTAAAGACGCAAAGACCGGTGCAATCCAGTGCGGCCACGGCAATCTGGGCGTTTCGCGAGGCCTGGACCTGGCCGTCAGGTTTCAAAGGATTGAGACGTCCGGCCAGGGAAGGGCCGACCAGATTTCCGGCCGTATGATCGGCACCCATGGGAGAGGTGGAATAAGTAACGGCATTGCCTTGCAAGCCCCGGGGGTCATAGGCGGAAATACTCTGTCCTTTAACCACCGGGACCCGGCGGTGGTTGAAATGTTGCCCCACGGCCACTGGGCCGTTGCCCAGGATTCGACCCATCTCTGTCCCCTTGACGGTTTCTTCCACCATCTCCACGGCGGCCTGGAAATCTCCGAATTTTTTATACCCGGCATCCATGGCCACGGCGATAGCCACACCGGTACTGATGGTATCCAGTCCGATGTCGTCACAGAGGAAATCCAGTCGGGCTATGGTATCCAGGTCACCGATCCCGATCATCCCCCCCATAGACCAGATAGTCTCGTATTCCAGGGAAGAGGTTATATATTCACCTTGTTTATCAACGTATACATTGGAACAGTGAATAATGCATTGGCTGCAACCCATATGGCTGGGATTCCCGCCCCTTTCCTTGATGACTTGGGCCAGTTTCTCTCCGCTGATCTTTTCCCAATCTTCAAACACCCCCTTGCGGGCATTGTAACTGGGAAAGGCGCCCATGGCATTCACCGGGGCCACCAAACCGGCCGTCCCCAATTTCGGGAGGACCTGTCCGGAATGGGGAAAGGCCCGGATCGCCTTAGCGAAGGTCCTGGCCGCTTCCCGAAAGGCCTCCGGATCGACGATGGCATCAGGACTGTTTCCCCCCTGATCCACCACCAGGGCCTTCAAACCCTTGGACCCCATTACCGCCCCCAAGCCTCCCCGTCCCGCTGCCCGACAGGGACGGCCATCGATATCCGATCCCTGGATGGAGGCGACTTTCAGACCAAGTTCTCCGGCCGG
Organism: uncultured delta proteobacterium; assembly: GCA_963790475.1. Taxonomy (GTDB): domain Bacteria; phylum Desulfobacterota; class RBG-13-43-22; order RBG-13-43-22; family RBG-13-43-22; genus RBG-13-43-22. The sequence goes on from CAWBOS010000010.1 coordinate 1,693,053, forward strand.
GCCAATGCCGATCACCGAATTCTTTTCCCCATAGGACTCCAGAAGTCTCACCACCAGTTTATAGGTCCGCATTCCTTTGAATTCATTGGCCGGTAAAAGAAAAGCCTCCCCTTTTCCATCGATCCGCAAAAGATGGAGTTCCCCATCCGCGGCCTGCCCTTCCACAATAACGGCCCCAATCCCCAAACGTCCCAGGGCGGCGGCAATCGTGCCTCCACAATTGCTTTCCTTGATGGTCCCGGTCAAAGGGCTTTTGGCGCCGACTGAAATCCGGCTGGTGTTGACCAGACTCGTTCCACTTAAGAGTCCCGGTGCAAAAATGAGCTTATTTCCCGGACCCAAGGGGTCGCATTTCGGGGGGACTTCGGCATTGATCATCACCGAAGTCAGACCACGTCCTCCCAGACCGAGATAACCTTCGGGTAATTTCTCAACCCGGATGGTTTTTTTGGACATATCCACTCTAATAATTTTCACAATACCGCTCCTAATTAATACAGGCGTATTAATTTCTTGAAATAATTCTATTTCTATCTATGATGATGTTAAAAAGAATTCCGCCGAGAAAGGAAAAGAGCTGATAACAAGATAAACTTACCATAATCTCCAACCCATGTCATCCCGGATTTCAGGGAGGTCATGGCCTTTAATGAAGGGGAAAACCATGGACAATAGATCGGAAGAAAGGTTGCTAACAGCTCAAGACGGGATAAATATTTTAATGACCCGAAATTTCAAAGACCGTCCCAGGGCGGTGGTGGTAATCGTTCATGGAATATGTGAACATTCAGGGCGCTATGACCACACCGCCTCCCGGTTCAATGAATGGGACTATTCGGTTTATCGATTTGACCTCCGGGGTCATGGACGTTCCGGAGGCCAGCGGGGATTTGTAGAAAACTATGAACGTTTTATTGACGATACCGACCTGGTCCTTAATGTCGCCCGGCAGGAAAATCTCGGACTTCCGATCTTTCTTTTGGGCCACAGTATGGGAGGATTTATATCCGTAGCCTATGGGGTTAAGCACCCGGACCGTCTTTCCGGGCTTATTCATTCCGGGGCGGCGGTCATGGTCCTCCCGGCGGTGAAAGATCTGGGAGAGAACTTCGATTACAACGCAATGGCTTTATCCCCTGTTCCTAATTCCCTGTCCAACCTGATCAGCCGGGACCCGAAGGTCGTCAAGGCTTATGACGACGATCCTCTGGTGCTCAAAGAGTTTACCATGAAGCTTATGGGAGAAATTTTTATCACCGGAGTGAATTGGTTGTTGGAGAATATGAGTAGCTACCGTTCTCCCTGCTTAATCCTTCACGGCGGGGATGACCAGATCGTCCCCGCCGAGTCCTCACGAAATCTGTATAATCGAATCGCCTCAACGGACAAGCAGATCAAGATCTACGAAGGTCTCTATCACGAAATCCTGAACGAACCGGAAAAGGAAACCGTGCTCACTGATATCCATCAATGGATCGAAGACCGGATTTGAAATATTGAAAGATGCACAGAATTTATTCACCCCAGTAAGAGCTTTAGCCTGCGCTCCTCTCCTAATCAATACATAAACCACAAATTTCTCTTACGAAGTCGTCACCCCGGAGAAAGCCGGGGGTCCAGGAGAGTAAGCACGGTTAGAAACACTGGATTCCGGCTTTCGCCGGAATGACGAACGCGGGCCTTTGATGTTTTTTTAGGATCTAATCAATAGTTGAGAAAAGTATCACATCTTTTAGTCTAAGAGTTTTCCTTCTACATTATCATGCTTGATGTTGCCCTCAAGGATATGAGCCTTTCATTGGTAATCTTGAACCCTGTTTTTAATTACTTCCTCTCAATAATCATACAGATCCCCTGACCGCCGCCCCCGCAGATGGTTTCCAGTCCGTACCGGCAATCCCGGCGGGTCATTTCGTTGACCAGGGTGGTCAAACGCATGGTCCCGGTGGCCCCGATGGGATGACCCAGAGAAATACCTGAACCGTTTACATTGACTTTGGCCTCCATGGCCTGGTCATCAAGACCCGAAAGGCGGCCGTCGGCCAGGGCTTGAACGGCAAAGGCCTCTTGAACCTCGATCAAATCGATCTGGTCAATGGTCAGGCCGACCTTTTGCAAAGCTTTGTTGACTGAGGCCGGAACCGCCGGATAGGTCAGAGTCGGATCCGTAGCGGCCACTGCGCAGGAACGATAATAGGCCAGGGGTTTTGCACCCAGGGCCTTGGCCTTTTTTTCCGAGGCCAGGACCATCACGGACGCACCGTCATTCTCAGAGGAGGAGTTCCCCGCCGTACACACACCGTCCTGGTAAACCGGACGTAGTTTGGCCAGCCTCTCCAGCGTGGTATCCCTTCTCGGCCCTTCATCCGTATTGAAAAAGAGGGGCTGGCCGTCTTTCCCTTTGCCGAGGGGAATGGACACGATTTCCTGAGCGAATTTGCCGGCATCCTGAGCGGCAATAGCCCGTTGATGGCTCCGGAAGGCCCAGCGATCGGCCTCTTCCCTGGAAATATTTTCTTTCTTTGCCGCCGCCTCGGCCCAGGTCATCATGGAACTCAATTCACCGTAGCGGGCAACGGGCTGAGACATGACCCTGGCCCTCTGAATACGGTCATAAAAAGGGAGGCCCCACATGGCCAGGGCCCCATGCCCCCGGGGCATGAAACCATACTTTTCGTGGTTTTTACCACCGAGTCCCCATCTGATATCTCCGGGGATGTAAAGTTCGGCCTGACTCATACTGTCCATCCCGCCGGCAATGACGATGTCCGCATCACCGGTCTGGATTTTCAAGGCCCCATAGTAGATGGCTTCCAATCCGGAGCAGCAACGCCGGTCCAGGACCACCCCCGGAACCGTATCCGGCCAATCGGCCTCCAGAACAGCCATGCGCGCTCCATTGGCACATTCCCCGTTCTGATAAGCGGTCCCCATGATCACATCTTCGACAAGGGCCGGTTCGATATTGGCCCGCTTGACCGCTTCGTTAAGGACCAGACTCCCCAGTTGGTAAACCGGGATGTCCTTTAAAGCACCGCCGTAACTCCCGATGGGGGTACGGACACAACTGAGAATGACTACGTTTTCCATAAATTTTTCTCCCTTTTTTGTAAGTAAATAAAATTTATCTCTTTTTGTGAGGTGGGCTACAATTCCAGATAATGGAAAGAAATATAGAATAAACCGAGAAGCAGGGTCAAGGAGAAAAAATTACAAAGACGGACGGCGGAGGTGATGATCCGTGGTCTGCTCAAAGGCGTAGGCAGTCTGGAGGACTTTTTCCTCCTCGAAATGGTTTCCCAGGATTTGCAGCCCGATAGGCAACCCTTGCGCACTAAAACCGCAGGGCAACGATAGACCGGGGATACCGGCCAGATTGGCCGATATGGTGAAGATATCGGTCAAATACATCTGCAAAGGATCGGAGACCTTTTCTCCCAGGCGAAAGGCCGGCGTAGGGGCCACCGGGGTGATGATCAGATCACAGGTCTCAAAGGCCTTCTGAAAATCCTGATGGATCAGAGTCCGCACCTGGGAGGCCTTTCGATAGTAGGCATCGTAATACCCGGCCGACAAGACATAGGTCCCCAGCATGATCCGGCGAATGACTTCCGGACCAAACCCTCGAGTGCGGGTCTTTTGATACATCTCCATCAGACTGCATTCATCGGGATCTCGAAATCCATATTTGACCCCGTCATACCGAGCCAGGTTGGAACTGGCCTCGGCCATGGCAATGATATAATAAACGGCAATGGCGTATTCCGTATGAGGCAGGGTAATTTCCCTGCAGACGGCCCCCAGATCGGTAAAAACGGTAATGGCCTTTCGTATCGCCTGCTCCACTTCGGGGTCCATCCCGGTCACAAAGTATTCCTTGGGAATTCCCAGGGTCAATCCCTTTACACCCTTTCGCAAATTAGCGGTGTAATCCGGCACCTCCCGCGGGACCGAAGTGGAATCTCGGGGGTCATGACCGCAGATAACATTCATCACCAGGGCGCAATCAGAAACTTCTTTGGTCAGGGGTCCGATTTGGTCCAGGGAAGAGGCATAGGCGACCAATCCGAATCGGGATACCCGGCCGTAGGTGGGCTTCATGCCCACCACTCCGCAGTGGGAAGCCGGTTGACGGATAGACCCCCCGGTATCCGATCCTATGGCCGCCAGACATTCTCCGGCGGCCACGGCGGCGGCCGATCCCCCACTGGACCCCCCCGGGATGTAGTCCGGATTCCAGGGATTATGCGTATTTTTGAAGGCCGAATTTTCCGTCGAAGAACCCATGGCAAATTCGTCCATGTTGGTTTTGCCAAGGAGAACGATCCCCTCTTTTTGCAGTCGGCTCATAACCGTGGCATCAAAAGGGGGAATATAATTTTCCAGGATCCGCGAGGCACAGGTGGTTTTCATTCCCCGGGTGGAAATCAAATCCTTAACCGCAATGGGAATGCCGGTCAAAGGGCCGATCCGTCCTCGGGAAATTTCTTCATCGGCCTGACCGGCCTGTTCCAGGGCCGATTCAGGGGTCAGCGTGATATAGGCCCCAACTTTAGGTTCCACCTGATCAATCCTGTCCAATACGGACCTGGTCAATTCCAAAGAACTGACCGTTCCGCTTTTTAATTTTTCGTGGGCCTCGCTAATGGTTAATTCATAGAGTTCCATGGGGCACCTTGATTTTTGTTACTCGTTACTCGTTACTGGTTGCTCGTTTCTTGTTGAAGTTAATTTTATTGCTTTTAACGAGTAACAAGTAACCAGCAACAAGCAACCGGCAGTTAAATCACCTTGGGCACCACAAAGGCCGAGCCCCCCTGTTCCGGGGCCAGGGCCAGGACATCCTCGCGATCCAGGGATGGAAGAACCCGATCTTCCCGAAAGGCATTGGACAGATGCAGGGCGTGGGTCGTGGGTTCAATACCGGAGGTATCCAATTCTGACAATTTTTCCATATAACTCAGAATATTATTGAGTTGCTGAGTGACGGTGTCTATCTCTTCCGATCCCAACTGCAACCGGGCCAGAAAGGCGATATGCTCCACTTCCGGTTTGGAAAGTTTCATTGGATATCAAACCCTTTTCCAGAAATTTTTTTGAATGGACCAGACCTTTTCGATGATCGGCAAGTCCGGACGAGGGTCAGGATGTTGTTCCTGGGAGGAAAGGATGGTTTCTCCCCGAAGCTCATTAAGGACTGCCTTGACCGAAAGGTTGAGACCTTCCAGATGATATCCTCCTTCCAAGGATAATAACAACCGGCCTTGACAGACCTCCTTAGCCAATTCCATCAGGGTCTGGGTCATTCGGGCAAATCCTTTGGGAGTCACCAGCATTGCCCCCAAAGGGTCCTCATAATAGATGTCAAACCCGGCAGAGACCAGGATGAGATCGGGCTTGAATTGACGGCCTATGGGCTGGAGAATCCTTTCAAATATCTGGGCATAGTCTTCATCCTGATAACCGCTGGAAAGGGGGCAATTGACCGTATACCCGCAGGCCGGGTCTCCACCTACCTCACCCACAGCCCCCGTTCCGGGATAATAAGGGTACTGATGAGTGGAAAAATACAGAACCCGGTCGTTCGCCCAAAAAGAGTGCTGAGTCCCGTTGCCGTGATGGAGGTCCCAATCGACGATCAGGATCCTTCCCAGACCGCTATGCCTACGGGCATACTCGGCGGCCAGGGCCACATTATTGAACAGGCAAAACCCCATGGCCCGATAGGCTTCAGCGTGATGGCCCGGCGGCCGGATGAGGGCAAAGCCGTTATCGATCTTCCCGGCCAGCAAGGCATCTATCAATGCGAAAAGACCTCCGGCGGCCATCAGGGCCGCTTCATAGGATTTAGCGGAAGTCTGCGTATCCGGGTCCAAAGAGACAAAAGACTTTCCAGACGTGGAGGCTATCTTTTTAATATGTTCCGGAGTATGGATATAAGCCAGCTCCTCCGGGGTGGCCAAGCGGGGCTGGATAGATTTCAACCGGCCGGAAAAGCAGTCTTCCAGCATCTGATAAAGAACTTCCAACCGTTGGGGGCTTTCCACGTGGGGAACCCCCCGAATATGTTCCAGATAGATGGGGTCTTTTACAATGCCGGTTTTCACTGGTTACACCCTCCAATAAATTGGGAGTAAGTTAACAACAGGTCATGGAAGATGTCAAGAATGAAATCAAAGATCGGGTCTGGCCTTCTCTCGGGACGAATTGGTCAGTAATTTGGGCAAGAGGTCGGAATTTAAATTAAATTCCGGCACAAGGCCAAATAAGTTTACCCCATTTTAATCATTTTTCAGGCAACTTCGAGATCAAATCCTCCAGGGTAAATAGGCCTTCATAGTTTGACTGACCTGTCGAAGCCAGGTTTGGGAGTAGATATAATTAACCATCATCCCGCATGATTCCATCACCCCACGGGGGAAATGATTGGCAGCAAAGTTTATGTTTTTCAGACCTACGGTTGCTCCATTGCCTAAGTGAAAATTGGCCACGGCATTGAGGGGCTTCCCTTGCCGATCTTTTTCCTGAGATATGTAAAAATAAACCAAATCTGTCAAAGGTTTCTTTAATATTCTGAGGTATTCCGGATCTTCAATCCATCGCGGGTCGGAAAGAATTTCTAAAAGTACGGCACCGAGATCGGTGGCCTTTTTACCCGATTTTATATGATGGATTTCAAAGAGGGATTGTCGGATTTTTTCTGAAAATAATTCCAGTAAACGATCCCTGTTTATTTGGAAGGAATCATATTCTCCTTTGAGGAGCGGTTTGAAATATCGCTCCCAGAACCCCGGGATTGGGCTTAGGGTGGCAAAGGTTTTTATGCCAGGATAATTTTTTTCTAAGATTTCGACGACCTGAAATATTAGGACCTTGCCCAAACCCAATCCGGACAAACCGTTTTGGGTATTGTTGATAGAGTAGAATATTGACGTGTCAGGGGATTTTTTATTATTAAAATGGTTTTCTTGTTTTTCGATGATCTCGTGGATAGAAGTAGCCATACCTCGGGTTAGGGCCGCTTCGATGAAAGTAATGGGTTCATCGGGCATGAGACGGTGATAAAGGGCAAAGCATCGGCGGTCCCCCCCAAGACGGGATCCCATCTCTTCCAGGTTGGCCATGGGATGGACCAGATCGTGTTCTTTAAGATATCTAATCTGGCGGTACGGAGAATCCAGAGTGATTTCGTTGAGAAAAAGGAATCCACCCTGGAACCAGAGATCAAAAAGCTGGGCAATATCCAGATCCAACGGCTCCAGGTTTACCGGGTATTGACGTTGAGCGGCGATCACATCTGCCCTCAGATCCAGGAGAAATTTCAATCCGCCGGAAATGTTCAAAAAATTTCTAAAGATCCGAATTATAGGGGATTCGATTTTCCGGCGGAGGTCGCTTAGGCCTCTAAGCCATTGAATAGAGTCTTTCCCTTCGCCGGTCAACACCAGGCGTAATTCTTTTTCAATTTCTTTCATGCTGATTTCAAATTTACGAATAACCGCCTCAAAAAACCAAGGTCGGTCTTCCAAAGGAATTGCTTTGTATTGGTCCTGGAATCTAATGATTGGTTCCGGCGTGGCTTCTTTTTGGGCCTGAATGGATTTTAACAGATCCAGGAGATCGTTGATTCTTTTTCCAGAACCTTTACTCAGTTCCATTTCCCGATTCCCTCATTTTTCTTTAAAGGATTTTATTTTGAAAAAATCGTTGTTAAGAAGGGATACCCTTTTGGTGACCATATTTATCGATCTCGGTTATCTATTATCTATCTCGGATCGGCCAGATCTGAATTAGTTCTGATATTATGCTTTTTGACTTAGTTGTTGAAAAAAAAGTATAAGACAAGAAGAAGATTGTATCAAGAAGAAAATGGGATGAACGGCGTTGAGACCTGGGGGTTTCGGGGGAAAATGGGAAAGAATTGACTGACCTCTGGCTTGGGACTTCAGCTACTAATGTTAACCAGCGGTATGCGCTTCCCTGATAGATTACCAGTTGAATATATATTCCGCCCTGAAGTCTCTCGACGGCTCCATTAAAACCTTTCCTCGACTCCGATGCCTGGCTATCCTTCGTCAACTTTCTTGTTAAATCCGGAGATGCTTCGGGTATTAATGGTTGGTTTTATCTGAAAAGGCCTTCAGCCTGTTGCGAAAAAAGACCTCGGCCTCCATCGTTACACCAGCGGAAAATCGGATTAGATAAGGTTTACCTGAAAAAGAAGACTTGGAGGCGCAAAGCCGGATGAAATCTTCGGCTGTTTTTACCCGATCACCGGCCATTTTGAGTTTGAAACGCAGATGATCCGCAGCCCTCTTGGCGTCATAGGCTTTTCCATTCCTGATGAACTCCGCCCCATTCAAGGTTTCAATGGATGAAATCAGGTATTGTATTTTATTCGCTTCATGGGATTCCTGGGCAAAGGTATCGCCAATCATCAAGACTAATAATATCAATAACCCTATCCGGATTTTTTTCATTTTGTTTTCATCGTCCGGCAACTGAAGCGATATGGATATTCGGCCTTCCGAATTCGGCAACAGTCGGGCTTAAATCCAGGGCTCGCCCCGGCGTCGTTGGCGCAATAAAGGAGTCGGGCTTCAAATCCCATTCTTTCAAAACTGAGGCCAGTCCATTCACGGCATCATCAAAACCATCCCACCCAAGCTGAAAGACCTGAAAATGGGCCGCAATACTGAAATGGGCATTCAGATCCATATGGGCCTGAACGGCCTCAGAAGGTCCCATGTGGAGGATGGAAAATTGCGGAGGAGATTGGTCTTTCGATTTCTGCGTTCGGAAAGGTGAAATAGGAAGGAGTGCCGCCCGGATCGGAGAAAAACGCCGGGCAATTTCGCGGAAATGGGGACCGTATCCGGTGTCCCCGGCATAATAAACGTTTCCTGAGGGGCCGGAGATGACAAAACCTCCCCAGAGAGTTTTATTACGGTCCCAGGGGGTACGCGCCGAAAAGTGCTGGGCCGGTACCAGGGTTATTTTCACTCGGGGAGACAAAGAAATGGATCGCCACCAGTCGATTTCGTCCACCTGGGGAATCCCCGATTCCCGGACGAGATCGAGGTCTCCGAGAGGCACAACGGCGTGAGGCGTGCCTTTCCCGGCCAGGCGTTTGAGCGTGGGCAAATCAAGATGATCGTAATGATTATGGGAAATCAGGACGACATCAATGGCAGGCAGGTCTTCGAATCGTATGCCGGGCTGCTTATGTCGTTTGGGTCCCGCCCAGGATACCGGACTGCAGCGTTTGGACCAGATGGGATCGGTCAGGATATTAAAGGAATCCATTTGAATCAGGAAAGTGGAATGCCCGATCGGCGTGATCCGGAGTGTTCCCGTGGGTACACGAGCCACTGGGGGCGGCCCGGGAGTAAAATCCTTGATTTCCGGCCATTCGGGCCGATCGTTGTTGAATACCCACCTCCAAAGATACCAAAAACTGCTTCGGTTTGGAGGATTATTCGGAGATGAGGGCGAGGATTGCGAAAGCCCGGGATTGAAGAATACAGTACCGTTGAAATGATCCGAGACTTGTTGAGGTTTTCCAAGGGAAGGGCTTAGCTCCGGCCCGCGAGCGGTGAACGGCAAAAAAAACATTACCGCTAAACAAAAAACAAAAACTCCGATTGTTAGCCTTTTATTGCCGCCCATATTATTTCCTTTGTTTTCTCCTTGACTCGCTTTGGTTCATTTTATAGTCTTTTTCACCAAAAGCCAATTTTTATTGAACAAGCCTGGAAGTCTGAAGGGAAAATTTCCCCTCCCCCCCCTTTGTTAAAGAGGTGTTTCAAGCTTCCCCCTTTGGAAAAGGGGGATCGAGGGGGATTTAAAATCTTTTTTAGTCTTAAAGGAGAGAAAATAAACGTGAAGACCTATCCCGAATACAGCACCAATTACCCCCTGCTCCTGACAACTTTTATGAAAAGGCCGGTCAACCTTTATCCGGACAGAATAGGGGTGGTCTACCGAAGCCCGAAGACCGGCCGCTATTTCCGCTTCACCTGGCGCGAGTGGTACCAACGCACCTGCCGGCTGGCTAATGCCCTGCAATCGCTGGGGGTCAATCCCGGGAAAGCGAGGGAACCGGGTGACCGGGTGGCGACCATGGCCCTCAATCATCATGCCCATCTGGAACTCTATTACGCCGTTTCCTGTTCAGGTGCGGTTCTGCACCCCATCAATATCAGACTTTCTCTGGATCACATCGTCCATACCATCATTCATGGAGAAGATAAAATTTTGTTTTTCGATGATGAATTTCTGCCCATGGTAGAAACCATCTATGATCGGATTAAAGACACCGTTAAAACCTTGGTCTATATTTCCGAAAAGCCGGGGAAACCGGAAACAAAACTAAAGAATCTCCTCATTTATGAAGAACTGCTCGAGAAGCAGTCGCCGGAATTCGAATGGCCCTACCTTCATGAAGATACCTATGCCACCCTGTGTTACACTACCGGCACCACAGGAATGCCCAAAGGGGTCATGTTCACCCATAGGACCCTTTATCTTATCAACATTCACAAAATGGCCAGGGATTTTCTAAATAACGACCCTGCCCTGGTCTATTCGGGTGAAAAGGAAGTAGTCCTGTTGAATACACCCTTGTATCATATTCACGGTTGGGGATACCCCTACCAGTTTCTCTTCTCGGCCAACAAACTGGTCTTCCCCGGAAAATTTACTGCTGAGGGGTTTTGCGAAATAGTCCAGACCGAGAAGGTGACCATGTCCAATCTGGTGCCCACCAGTCTGGCCATGCTGATTGAGTATGAAGATTTGAAGAAATATGATTTGAGCAGCCTGAAGAATATCCAGGTGGGAGGTGCAGCCTTGCCCCTGGGTCTCAAAGCCAAGGCCGAGGAGTTGATCCCCGGATTTGTGGCCACCTCCGCCTACGGCATGACCGAAACCGCCCCCTCGGTTGTGGCTACCTTTATCAAGCAGGAGATGATAGACAAATCCAAAGAGGAACTGGATGCGATCCGGGTTAAAACAGGCCTTCCTCTGCCAGGGTTGGAGGTCGAGGTGGTGGATGATCAAGACCGGCCGGTGCCCCGTGATGATTCCACTATCGGCCAGATCATTATCCGGGGGCCTTGGGTCATGGAGCAGTATTACAAAGATCCGGAAAACACGGCCAAGGTCTGGCCCGACGGTTGGTTTCATACCGGCGATGTGGCCAGGGTCGATTCAAAGGGTTACCTGACCATCGCCGACCGGGTGTCTGATATGATTCGCAGCGGGGCCGAGATGGTACCCACCGTACTGCTGGAAAACGTGGCCGCTTCCGCCGACTTCATCCTTGAAGCGACTTTTGTCGGCGTCCCGGATGCCAAGTGGGGCCAAAGACCCATGGCTATCGTAACCCTGGTCTCGGGTGTGAATAAAACCGAGGAAGACGTCCTTCAATATCTGAGAACGGAAGGAGTGGAAAAAGGAAAGATCGCCAAATGGATGCTTCCGGATTATATTCTCATCACTAACGATATACCCAAGACCAGTGTCGGGAAATTTAACAAACTCTTCATCAAAGAGAATATGGCGACCTTTCTGTCCGGAGCAAAAAAAATGGTTTAGAGGGCACAAATTTTTCCTCTCGCCCGTTCCCTCCGGTCTCTTAAGCCCGCCGAGTTCTCAGAGAGGGACTTCCTTTTTCAGGTAAATCGTTGAGTGGGCCGATTTACCTGGCCCCGCTACCCTACGAGGCTATGTTTGCCGACAGGCGATAGCTGGTTATTGATTGCCGGCCCGTTGCCGGCGCAACGGCGGGACAATCAATAAATTAGGTCATCCCTGCGACTCTGAGAGCTCTCTGAGAGAAAAGACTTTGTCCGGTTTTTGTCTGTGTGCGTCTGTGGCAAAAAGGTTTTTGATAAACAGCTAAAGTGTTATTATTTTTTTACCTCCCATAACACATTAACAATGACCCATCGGCCGTCAAATTTTGCCAGATGCATATAATCAATCCAGCCAGCCGCCTCCAATTTCACGCTGGCCATACCGCCATAGATATCCAAAACCGTCACTTCTTTCATTCGTTTCTCCGGAGGCGTTGCCTGGCCTTGACCCGAGCGCCAGCGTTCTGCCAGCCTGGCGGCGCTCATATTTTCCAGGGTGTCCTGGCCGGAGTCCGGATGGGTGCGGACGATTCGCTTGGCCAGATCAGGGTGCAGGCTTTTTATCCCTCTCTCCGGATCTCCCTGGTACCAGGCTTCAATATAATTCATTACCGTTTGTTTGATGGCCTCTACGTCTGCAATGGAAGTTTCTTTATCAGGTTCTGTTCGGATCGTCATCGCCTATCCCCCCATAGAAAATTGATTTTTTAGATAAGCCCCTCCCAGACCTTCCGTTCCTGCTTAAAGGGATCCTCGCTAATCTTGACTTCGGTGCCCAGTAGCATAGTGCTCCTCTTTTTCTGATCGTAAGGCGCCCATCGAGGAATATTTTTGTGGGTCGGATTTCCGTTTCGGGCAAAAGAAGTCCAGGCATCCATTATCTTCCCGCTGAGAACATCGGTTTCCGCACTTCTTTTGGGGTAGATCTTTCTCTCCTTTTCTCCCAGTGCGCCAAATACAAAAGGTATTTCCAGGGCATGGCAAGCCCCCAGGATTCCCCCCATAGCCGGGGATCGATAAGTAAACAAATAAGAAAATACCTGGGATTGATGCCTGCTTTGGGCTTCGACCAACCGTATCGCCGGAATCCGAAATCTAAAATCAGTCATGACCGCATCCAGAATATTCAATGGATCAATCGGCAGTTTGCCTTCCCTGGCCCGGGAATACGTTTCAATCAGTTGTTTAGCCTGAGACTCGTCTTTTCCAAATATTCTTAGTATTCTGTGAACGGATTTCAGTAACCCATTTTCATCAAAACCTTTTGCCGGCGGACGCATGGCCGTATATAATTTGGCTTCATCCTGGTTGGTCCCGACGATCAGCGAGATATCCTTGGCCAGGCCCTTACCTACGGCTGCAAGAGGATGTTCCAATAAAGTTTTTCCGTCAACAAAGATACCATAGGGAAAATTTCTTCCTTTTTGCCGGGCCTCCAATTCCAGTCGAGTTCCGACATCGACAATCTTTCGGGTGGGTATTTTGCGCAAGACTTTGATATCGAATTCCTTCAATCCCAGTTCCGATAGGATTATTTCGGTGTTCTTTTCCGCTGGCGGGTGATGCACCAAAGGATGGCAGACACCGCTTTGGGCAATCACCCGGTGGAAAAGACCTTGAGCCGCGGGCATGGCCATCAAGGCACAGACAGCCACGCCCCCGGCGGATTCCCCAAAGATGGTCACATTATCCGGGTCCCCGCCGAAGGATTCGATGTTGTCCCGGACCCATTCCAGGGCGGTGATTTGATCCGATTGACCCAAGTTCGCTATTTCATTTTTAACGTATAAATATCCGAAAATGCCCACCCGGTAATTAATGGTCACCACGACCACATCGTCGCGCCGGGCCAAAGCGGAACCGTCATCCCAGGCACCGCTGCCGAAGGAAAGGCCTCCGCCATGGATCCAAAACAGCACCGGACGCCGCCGCTTATCCGTTCCCGGAGTCCAGACGTTTAGGTTCAAACAATCCTTTTCACTCTGCTCCCACTCCGAATCGGGACCGATGAAGGTATCTATCCTTTGCGGTGAAATCGGACCGTATTGGGTGCAGTCCAGAATTGGCTTCCAAGGTTCTTTAGGAATTGAGGGTTTAAAGCGCAATTCGCCGACCGGAGGTTCCGCAAAAGGGATCCCTTTAAATATTTTTATCCCGTTTTCGGAATAGCCCCGAATTTCTCCCGCTCTGGTTTCAACGACATTTTTTGGGTTCATACTTCCCTCATGTTTGGTTATCATTATGATGATTGAACTCACTTCTTGAAGGCTGGAGTATAAAATAAGAAAAAGACAGGATCAAGGAGAAAAGCAAACCAATGGGGCAGGATAGAAGGCATCCTTGCTAATTTTTCATTTAACCAGCTATCGTTAAGGTTAGAAGCAATAAACGGGTAAACTTGCCAAGTAAGTCTTATTGCCAATCCAATTTCCGATCGCCTACCACGGTAGCGAAACATTGCCCATGAAATTTTTCATTTGAATCTATCTCCTTCTTTTTTCTGCAAGGACGGGAATAAAACCCATCCTTCATATAGGTGTTTTCCCATTTGGTTATTCCTATGGGGACTTCGTATAGGTACTTTCTGAGAATCCCACTTCATTTCCCGCTCCAATTTTTGCGAGCTCTTACCTAAATCACTTAGAGCCGAGTTCTGCAATGAATGACCGTGTTAATTGGACAGTTCCATCTCCCTTTATGCCTATGCCCATCACATTTTCATGCCAGGGAGAAAGCCCATAGGTGATGATTTTTCCATCTTGGACCACACCTCTACCGCTATAAATACCATCTGCAAGTCCGGGATGTATTTTATACAATTCGGGCATGTTAAGCGGATCTGTATAAAAAGCGAATTTCTTTCCCCTTAGGACACCTGCTTCCGCTAAGACAATGCCGGAATAGGCGTTGGCGGCAACGGGTTTCCCCTCTGACAGAGCTTTCTTTACTAACGCAATTGCTTCCTGCGGCACCGGTGGCCCCGGCATCAATCCGGCAGCCATGTGCGCCAGGATGATACCCTTATAGTTGGTTAGAATTTGACAGTAAAATGGATTGGGAAATTATTTAGGAGAAAAAAACAAGCCCCTATAAGGAGGTCTCCCTTTATGGAGGCTTCATATTGGAAATTTCTCAAACTTCCACCTCATATCCGCTCCAAAATAAGGGATCAGACTCTATCTGAATCCCATTTTCGTTCGCTTTGGCCATGATCATTACCTCCATTTAATGGTAAATGTCATCATTGAAAATCTCTAAACCTTCAATAATCGGGGATCGAAAAAATATAAGACTCGGATTTATTGCCGTTTCACGGTGAATGATCTTTTCTAAATCGGCTACATGAGGAGGCTCGTCTTTCAAAACATTATCCCATACGATGTCACGATTGACGTCAAAGCAGCCATGAATCAAACGATCTATCAAAGCCCGGCCAGCTCTTCTTCGTTTCTCAACTTTTCGTCCTTCACAATTTGTCCTTTCCCCTACGCTTTTCCTTTCATATATTTATTAACGAAATCACCTACTTTTTCAATACCTTCTTGCCCTTCCGGCGCCCACGCAGCAAAAGCATGAAACACGTGAATCATATCTTCAAAAATCTCTAAGGTGACATCAACTCCTGCTTCTTTTGCAAGTTGAGCAAGCCGAGTTGAATCGTCATAAAGAATCTCGGATGTTCCTACATGGATGAGGAGCGGAGGTAATCCCCGGAGGTCCGCAAAAAGAGGGGAAACCAAAGGATTCTTTCTGTCTTTTTCTTCAACGTATTGACTCACCATGAACTCCATGCCTTCCGGTGATACAAATGGGTCCAATTCTGCTCTGGTTTTCAATGATTCACCAGACAAGGTAAAGTCTGTTGCAGGAGAAAGACACACTGCCGCAACTGGAAGAAGCGTTCCTTCATCTCGAAGTTTGATAAGGATAGTTAGCGTCAGATTGCCTCCAGCAGAATCCCCGGCAATTATTAAATTCTCAGGTTTAATTCCTTGGGATAGAACCCATTTATAGGCAGAAATACAATCATTCAGTCCCGCTGGAAATGGGTGTTCCGGGGCAAGCCTGTAATCGACAATTAAAACCCGCGTTTTAGATGCCCTGGAAATTCCAGCTACAAGGTTTCGATGTGTATTAATTGAACCTGCTATCCAACCTCCTCCGTGGAGGTATAAAATAACATTGCTTTCTACAGCACCTGGAGTGGAAACCCATTCAGCCGGAACTCCCCCGGCATCTATCGGAACGCATTTCACATCGTCAGGAAGTCCCGCCATTGTAGCCATTTGCTCTAAACCGTCTCGCATAGCTTGTACGCTTAGTTCTTCTTGCTGGAATTCTTGAAATTGTTTCACTAAATTAATTACATTTTGCATTCCTTCACTAATCATCGGCTTATTCCTCCTTTTTCAACTTTGGAAAATAAGGACAGCACCTATTTTCCTAATGATCGAAAACATCATAGGAAAATATTGACTCTCGTTTTCAATTTTTTTTAAGAGAAAATCTTCCTAAGAAATACAATGAAAACTTTTTATGGAAAAAATGGATACCTGTTCAGCTATCACTTCAACCGGTTGTTTGGCCGTATAACTTACTTTAAAAAGCAATTAAATGTTAACTTCACAGATACGGGTGAAAGGAAATCTTGGTTTGAACTGCATTTAAAATAAATAAATGAGGATGCGGTTCTGCTTTGTGCTGTGTGTGGTTCTTTGGTCTGTGTATATACCGGAAGATTCTGAAATGTCAAAAGTTTTTCCTGGGGAGGTCATAGGGGAAAAGCCAGGCCTCTGCTGATCAGCCGTTGTTTCGCTCCCCATCAAAGCTTCCCCAAAATCTCCCGTGTCCTCTCCAGGTAATATTCCATTCCCATCTCCTGAAACATTCCTTCCGCCTCTTTCAGGTTTTCCAGGGCCTTTTCTTTTTCGCCCCCATCCAGGCAGAACTCGCCCAGGTACATGCGTCCCGGCGAATAGAAGGGTTTCAGTTCTTGGTCTTGTAGGATGGCCAATCCCTGAGAGAAACATTCTTCAGCCTTTTCAATCCGTCGTGGTTCCTTTTTGCCAAGCACTCTCCCGAGACCAACAAGTGCAAGGCCTTCCACTGCTTTTTCACCGTTCTTGCGAGAAAGGCTCAAGGCCTCTTCCATAACGGTTTTGGCATTTTCCAGATCGTTCAGGGCCAGGCCAATTTCACCCATAGTGTAATGAGCAATGGAAATGGTTTGTACAACGCCAGTCTCAGCCCATATATGAAGCCCCTTTTCTGCCTTTTTTCTGCCGGTCTCGGGATCGCCAAGAAATGAATGAACATGTCCGAGGAAACATAAGGCCATGGCTGCTCCCCAAGTAAACTTGGCTTCTTCACAATAGACAATTCCCTCCTCAAAGTGCTCCTTTGCGGATGTAAAGTCTCCTTTGGAGTAATAGAGCAAACCATAAAAAACCTGAGTTATTCCCAGAGTGGCCGGGTCACCGGTCAGCAAAGCATTAGAGAGGGCTTTCTCCATGAAGGCCTTTCCTTCTTCAAAACGCCCTAAGACGCCCAAGGCATCGCCGCAATATGAACAAATAAAAGAATATGGATTCAGAGATACAGTAAAGAATTCGGATTCTCTTCCTTTTTTCTCGATAAGATGGATCACCTCGGGCATTTTATCAATGATCTTTTTATATTGGCCTAATGAATAGTAGGTAACACAAAGAGAAACACCAAGAGGGACCATCAAGTCAATATCCTGTGCCTTTAGGGTCTCTTCAAAACCCTCTTCCGTATACCTGATCGCTGTCAGATAATCCCCTGTTTGCGTGTAATAATTTCCCAACAAAGAATGGATTAATGCGAGACGTCTCGTGTCCCCCATCTCCTTTGCCAGCCCTTCGCCTTGCATAAGAAACCCGAAGGAACCTTCCGGATATCCGAGAAGTGCCATCGGAGGTCTCATTAATAATATAATATCGATTATTTCTTTCTTCTTCTCATTGATTTCAGGTGGTCTGCTGAGAAAATTCACGGCCTCCTTATAGAAACCGTAAGCCTCCCAGAGGGCATGATTTCGAACCGCCTTTCCCCTAGATAACTTTAAGTATTGGCCACCCTTCTCAATCTCTTCACTTTTGGAGTAATGATAGGCCAGGACTTCATAGAATTCTTCCAGGTTTCCGGCATAGATCTCCTCTATGGCACTTCCGATCCTCTTGTGGATCTCTTTGCGTCGGTTGGAGAGGAGGCTGTTGTAGGCCACTTCCTGGGTCAGAGCATGTTTGAAGACATATTCGAGCTCCGGGAAGAGGCTCTTTTCGTAGATGAGCTCCAGTCCCTGGAGATTCAAAAGCTCGGACTTCAGGTCTTCCCTCAGGTCGCTGATGGCTTGTAGAATGCGGAAGGCGAACTCCCTGCCGATGACCGAGGCCACTTGCATGATTCTTTTCAGGTTCTCCTCCAGCCGGTCCATCCGGGCGGCAATGATACCCTGGATGGTGTCAGGCACCTGGAGGTCTGAGGGCTTTTTGCTTAATATGAATTGATCTCCGCTTCTCTGGATTGATCCGTTCTCCAGTAGTGAGTGGGTCAACTCCTCCATGAATAGGGGATTGCCTGCGGCCCGGTTCAGGATAAGGCTGCTGAGTTCCGGGGCGGTTTCCCCCCTTCCAGGATGGCCCTGACCAGTTCGGCACTGGACTTCAGGGTGAGTTGATCCAGCCCAATCCGGTTGAAGTAGGACTTGTTCCCCCAACTATGGGTGTATTCGGGACGGTAGAGCAAGACCAACATAACCTTCACATTGGCCAGCCAGCCGATGAGGTAGTCCAGGAACTCTTCGGAGGTCTTGTCGATCCAATGGAGATCTTCTATGACCAGTACCAGGGGACGTTCCTGGCTTTCCCTGATGAACAGATCTCGAAGGGCCTCAAAGACCTTTTCCCTTCTTTGTTTAGGTTCGAGCTTAAGGTAGCCCTCATCCTCCACCTTGAGAGAGAGGAGATCCTGAATCGGTGAGATGATCCCCTGAAGCTTCTCGTCAAGGCCTAAGATTCTTTCCCTGACCCGCTTGCGGATGACCATTTCCCGCTCACCTTCCCTGATTTCAAAAAAGGATCTCAGAACGTCGAGGATGGGAAGATATGGCATGGCTCCCCCATAGTGGATGCAGTGGCCTTCCAGATAACCGAATTCTTCTTGAGGCAGTCGGTTTCTGAACTCAAACAGGAGTCTCGATTTACCCACCCCGGCCTCTCCAACCATCCCCACTACCTGGCCGGTTCCGCTCTTTACCTTCTCGTAGGCCTCCATCAGGGCAGCCATGGAGTTCTTCCGACCCACAAACCGGGTAAGCCCCCTGGCCATAGACGCTTCCAGCCTGGTAGCTGCTCCCCCGGCCTTGACCAGCTCAAAGGCTTCCTGGGGCTCTTCCTTGCCTTTCACTTCCAATGGACCAATCGGTTTCAGATCGAAGTAGTCCTTGACCAGGCGGTGAGTGTCCCTGGAGAGAAGCACGGTCCCGGGCTGAGCCAGGCCCTCCATACGGGAGGCCAGATTGATGGTGTCCCCGATGGCCGTGTAATCCATGTGCAGATCGTCCCCGATGGAACCGACGACCACGGGACCGGAGTTGAGGCCGATACGCATCTGAAATTCCCGGCCATAATCCTTCTTGATCTTCTCACTGTATTCGGCCAGGTCCTTCTGAATAGCCAGGGCCGCATAACAGGCCCGCTGGGCATGGTCCTCATGGGCCAGGGGGGCACCGAACAGGGCCATGACCCCATCTCCGGTGAACTGGTTGATGGTCCCCTCATACTGGTGAATCTCATCCATCAGTATCCGCAGGCACCCCTCCATGATCTGGTGCACTTCCTCCGGTTCGAGTTTCTCCGATAATGAGGTGAAACCAGCCACATCGGCAAACATCACCGTGACCAGCTTGCGTTCGCCTTCCAGGGCACTTCGGGTGGTCAGGATCTTATCGGCTAAATGTTTAGGGGTGTAGGACTGGGGGTGGTCGTAGTTAATCGGGGAGGTTTCTTTGGGAGCTCGAAGATCTTGTCCGCAATCGCCACAGAACTCATCGTCGGGAAGGCATTCCGAGTTGCAATGCGGGCATACTCTCAAAAATTTTGCCCCACACTTTCTGCAAAACTTTTTTGTTTCCGGGTTTTCAGTTTGACATTTGGGACAAATCATATTGCATCCCTCCTACCCCAAACCGGTCCACTGTGAAGACTCATCCTGCTTTGGCGATAGTCTTCCAATACTGTAAGCAGAAATGGTCAAGCCAGCCATAGGGATTCATTGTGACCTGGTATATTATGCTCCCATTACCTCTTGGACAATTTGGGCGAGATCCTGTGGCGGCAGCATGGGTTCAGGATTTTTACTGCCCAGTATGTTTTTAAGTCTCGCCTCAACATTATTACTGAAATCGTGTGGTAATATATAAAAACGTTCCTCTCTTATGGCCTCAACGACCTGCCGACCTATTTCTTTTGGATCCATACCCCGTTCAATCCAAAGTCCATAGGCCTTTCTAAATAACTCTTCCTCCTTGGTTAACCCCGGAGGTGGCGGTACCGAATCGGGTCTAAGCCTCTCAGATGAATGCATGATATCTGTATTGACAGGGCCGGGGCACAAAACACTTACTTTGACTTTGCTCGCTCTATTCTTAAGTTCAAGGTGCATGGATTCTGACAAGGCCACAACCGCGTGTTTGCTTACCCCATAGGAGACATTCCAGGCGTTCATAACTATTCCAGCCGCGGATGCAGTATTCACGATATGTGCTTCATCCTCCTGTTCAAGCATTATTGGCATAAAGGTGTGGATGCCATTGATTACACCCATAAGATTGACCCCGAGAACCCACCTCCAGGCCTCTAAAGGCTCCTCCCAGCTACTGCGTGCACCATAAGCAACACCGGCATTATTGCACAAAACATGAACTTTCCCGAAGGTATTATGTGCCTGTCTGGCCAGTTCCTCTACCTGTTCAGGATCAGAGACATCAGTGGGAATTCCAATTACATTAGCCCCAGAGTCCGTAAATGACTTCAAGGTGACATTAAGTCTATCTGCATCAATATCCGCTAAAACTGCTTTCATTCCTAATTTAACAAAATTTTCCACCATCCCCCGACCAATACCACTGGCCGCACCTGTCACTACAGCTACCCGGTCATTAAATTCTTTCATAAGGCCCCCTTTTTATATTTTTTGTCAAAAGTTAATGAACTAAAGATTCCCGATTCAGTTCCCCGGATTCCTAATTTTGTTCCAATTAAGAGCCATTAGTTTTCTCTGTTCAGGGAAGGCCACCTCAATCTCTCGACCGCACTCTTTGCAGAATTTGGTTGAGTCAGGAAGGTGTGTTTGACACTTGGGACACTGCATCTTCTTGCCTCCTGTGGAGGTTAGACCGATTATCGGATGGCCATTATTAAGAGTCCTAAAATAAAATAAACATCAACTCATAAGATTCGTTGGAAAAATAAAAGACTCTAATACAAGCTCACTTCAGACCCGCTTTGTGCAATGAATCAATATAATCATCGAATTCCGATTGATCTGGATAGGCATAAGCCACTGCTTCTGCATAGTTATCCAATGTGAACTTTGGATTTATTCTGAGGACTTCGGGAACTTCTGCCCGGGCCTCCCTCCCTCTGTTCATCAGGATGTAGGTTGAGGCCAGACCAACATGAGCGAAAATGTTATCAGGACTCCGCAGGATGGCCTCCTATAGCAGGTACCCAAATTTAAAAAGGCACCGGCCGAACCGATGGGGTTGAGTCGGATTGCTTTTTGAAACATAGGAATGGCTTCCTTCAACCGGCCTGCCTCTAACAAACTCAGGGCATAGAGCCCATTGGCTAATGCCCCGTTTGGATCAAGGGCTATAGCCCGTTCCCCTTCGGCAATTGCCTGGTCATACTCCCTTTTTTGGCTGTAAATAGAGCCCAACAAACTGTGGGCAAGGGATAGGGAATCATCTATCGCCAGGGCTTTTTGAGCCAATTCCATGGCCTTTTCTAAAGACTCCCGAGGGAGCTTCGTGGAGCCAGTAATTGCATCCATCCAGTAGACCCAACCCAAAAATAGATAACCATATGGATTCTCTGGCCACTTAGCCACAATCTCCTCTGCGATCCGCCGAGCCGTGTTGTTGTCCTCGATAGAAAAAAGTTGAAGGTAATGAGACGCTTCCAATCCCTTCAAGTAGCAATCGAGACCTTGCTTCCCCCTGAAATATTTTTCGTCCGCTTGGGCTTGTTCCCCTTCGGTCAGTTTCACTTGCATGGCCATTAGGATCTTCATCGTAACCTCATCCTGCAGGGCAAACAGGTCTTCCAGGTCACGATCGTAACGCTCGGCCCAAAGGTGATACCCGCTAAGGGCATCAATCAATTGGGCGGTAATCCGAACTCGGTCACCGGACTTCTGGTCACTCCCTGGGCCAGCATCAGTTGGGCAACAGCCATGGTCAATCCATACTGAATCTTTTGAGCATAATCGAGCGCCAGCTTTCCCTCATAAGACGCCTGATCGAGGTCTTTCCTGATAAAGGCGATACGAGCCAGATGGATATGGTAAAAAGCCCGCTCCCCATTAGACAACTGTTCAACCCCGGACGACATCTTTCCCACCCACCCTTCGGCGCCTTTCAAATCCAGCCGGTCTATCAAGCCCATGGCCGCGTGGATATAAAAAAACCCATCAGCAAAATGGGCACCTGTTTCTCTTGAGATTTTCAGCCCTTCATTGACCGCCGCGATCATTTCCCGGTGTAGTCCGGGAAAAAGGGTGTAATAGGCCTGAGCACTCCAAAAGATAATTGAACCGAACGGCTGGGCATAGGGGTAGCGCGATAATTGCCGCAGGCGGTCCAGCATAGGCAACGCCTCCTGCACGCTGGTGTAGAACAGACGGTGAATGAATAGAGAAATTATCGCATGCACCTTGAAGGTAATAGTCGGCGGTAATTCCGCGATCTCCAAAGCGCGCCCGGCCCAGGTCTCGGCCTCCGGATGGGAGATATCCCCCATTACTGAAGCCGTGATCAGGCCGGCTATGACGGAAGCCTCCATTTCTTCATTAGGAAATTGCCCGATAGGAGCCACAAGGTCAATTAGCACGTCATACCAGTGATCAAGGAGTTTATAATTATCATCACTCAAAAAAATGGCATTGACCATGCCCGAGGCCGCCAATATGGCCCCGATAGTATCGCCCCCGGCCTGAAATCCGGCAAAGGTCTTCTCGAAGGTAAGCCGGGCCTGAGCCGGAGAAAAGGGCAGGATGCTCAATCCTTTCCAATAAGAAAGCCAGGGATTGGCCTCCAGCAGAGTTGCGGGCAGACTCTCCAGCCATTCCTGCAGAGGATGATGCCGGCCCTGTTTAAGCATATCCGGGGCGTGAACCAGCACCAGTCCCGCCAAGGCTTTCCAATCGCCAATCTCCCGCAGCAGGGAAACCGCGGCCTCGGTCTGGCCATCCTGCTCAAGGAGAATGGCCGCCTGATGGAGCAAAGTCGATAGCGCTTCGGGGAAAAAAGTCTCCCGGGCGCGGGCCATCAGGAAATCCCTATACAAAGGATGAAACTGATAAACAGGCTCAGTGGAATAATGCCTTTCGGTAAAGTAATTATTTCTGCTGAGTCTCGATAGAATCCTATCAGCATTAGAGAGGCCGGTAAGCTGTTCCGCTGCTTTTATGGTAATCTTAGGCAAAAAGGCGGTCTTGAGTAAAAAATCCTGGATCTCCTGATCTGTTTTATTGAAGAACTCATTCCCGAAATAATCGATGATCTCCTCCGGAGCCATCTTCCCAAACAAATGGGGCTCCACCCCCCTCTTCATGCTCTCCAGCATCAAGACCAGGCCGGCGACCCAGCCGTCGGCGGCCTGGTGCAATTGCCTGATGACGTCTTTTGAAGGGATCTCTTGGGCTTTCAAAGGCACAATCCCGCTCGTCTCCTCCAAGGTTAAACGGAGGTCATTCCAGCCGACCGTTTTCACCAATCCATTGATCCTCAACTTGACCAAGGCGGGTGGCAGGTCATGGCGGCTTATGATGAAGGCATTGATTCCGTCGGGTATCGCGCTGATCCCCTTATTGACCACCTCATGAAAATCGGATTCAGCCGGTACAGTCTGAAAATTATCCAGTACCAGGACGGAAGGCGGCTTAAGCCGGTTGAAAAGGTTCTCAAAGAACCTCAAGGTAAAGGTGGATATGCCTTGCAAGTATTCGGGGGTTAAAAGGGGCAGGGGTTTTCTTCTTTGAGGGGCTGCCTTCTTTGCCGCCAACCCCAGGTAATTGAAAAAGGTAGCGAGATCCGCATCTCCTTCATCCACCTGGTACCAAAGGCAGGGAATCTTATAGGCTTCGAGGAAGCTGGCGACCAGAGTCGTCTTTCCGGAGCCGGCCGGGGCGGAAATCCAAGTCACCGGATATTTTCGTGTTTCATCAAGTAAGCCAAACAGCCTTTCCCTGGGGAAAACTCCCCGGATTCTCGGGCGCGTGATTTTGGCTAAGGGAGCGGGTCTCTCCGGCATGGTCTCTCCACGACTTGATATCTTTTTATTTCAAGTTACTCTGCCATAAACATTATTATATTTGGGTGCCACATTTAATAAGAGAGTACCGTTCGTCGTTTATCGTTCGGCGTTAGGCGAACCCCAATTTTAATGTTTTGTGGTGCCCGCCAGAATCGGGTATGAGGGTTTAATAGGCCAAACAAAAAAACCCCACTTCAAGTCAGAAGTGGGGTTATATTATTTCTCTCATGGTTTGCCTCCCCAATAGGGTCCAATTCAAGAAAACAACAACACTTGATTTTAAAATATCAATTATTCTCTGGAATTGTCAAGTTTTTTCTGCCTATTCTGTTAATAATCTTGACTTATTTCGGATATTGGGTTCAAGGCTTCTATGAATCGGCCAAGATTTGAGCGGGGCAAAAAGAAGGAAAGCTCTATATCAGGAAGCATAAAGGATGCAATTCCCATTGACGAAATCCACGGGAGACATTACTATCAAAACCTCGCCGAAAGCGAACAGGCTTCATAGGAAAACGAATATCTTAAAAAAGGAAGGATTACAAAAGATGCTTAGACGTTCCACCATAACCTGGATATTTATTGCCGGGCTCATCCTCAGTCTGTTTTCGGTTTTATCAGTATCCGCCCAAACCAAAGAGGTTGCAGAAAAGGTTACGGCCAAAAATGATTACAGCCAGTCGTCCAACTGGTTGTGCCGGCCGGGAGGGCAGGATGCTTGCGCGGTTGATCAGGCCAGCACCATTATTGCAGCCGACGGCACCCTGACTCGGGAAGACTGGAAGGCCAACCCCGATCCGCCCATTGACTGTTTTTACGTTTACCCTACGGTATCCAACGATCCGACTCCGAACAGTGATATGATCGCCGGACCGGAAGAAAAAAGCGTAATTCAGCAACAATTTGCCCGGTTCGGCTCACAATGCCGGGTCTATGCCCCGCTCTATCGCCAAGTCACTCTGACCGCTCTTCGGGCCGGAATGACGGGAAAACCGATGGCGGTGGATATTAAGCTTCCCTATCAAGATGTTCTCGATGCCTGGAACTATTACCTTCAGCACGACAATAAAGGGAGGGGCGTGGTTTTAATCGGTCACTCTCAAGGTTCGGGGGTCCTCAACTACCTCATTCAAAATGATATTGAAGGCAAGCCCATTCAGTCTCAAATCATTTCCGCCCTGCTGCTCGGTTCTCGGGTTCAGGTCCCGCCAAACAAAGACGTGGGTGGCACATTTAAAAAGATGCCTCTGTGTCGCAAGACCGGCGAGATCGGATGTATTATTACCTATGCCTCATTTCGATCTACGGTCCCGCCGCCGGGAAACAGCCGATTTGCTAAAGGCCAGGGCGATACGGTGGCGGCCTGTACCAATCCGGCGGCCCTCGGCGGCGGCAGCGGCGACCTGCATGCCTACCTGTCCTCCCGAGGCAGACCCGGTTCCCCTACGGAAACGTTCGCCTGGGTTACGCCCAAAAAGGAAATCCAGACGCCCTTTGTCAGTCTGCCCGGGATGCTCACCGGACAGTGTGTTTCCAATAAGCACGGATCGTATCTGGAAATTACCGTCCATGGCGACCCCAAGGATCCTCGGACTGATGATATTCCGGGAGATGTGGTGGTCGGAGGGCAGATTCAGGCCGATTGGGGCCTCCATTTGATCGATGTCAATCTGGCCATGGGCAATCTGATCGACATCGTAAAGCAGCAGACCAAAGTCTATCTGGAGTCAAAAAAGAAGTAAAAGAGGAAGACAGATTGTCTTGCCTTTCTTCAGGATGAGTTGATTCTGGGGGGGATTTTAAGATGACTCGTGTTTTAGAAATTTTCTTGACTTAAGCTTATTTATCCGTACAATGTACATATGATCCAGTTAAGGTTTGAGTGGGACAAGAAGAAAGAAAAGATCAATATCAGAAAGCATGGCATTTCCTTTGATGAAGCACGCACGGTCTTTTATGACGAGAAGGCTATCCAATTTTTTGATCCCGAACATTTGGAGGATGAGGACCGTTTTCTTCTTCTTGGCATAAGTTCTAAATTGCGGATTCTTATCGTTTGCCATTGTTTTCGGGAAAGCGAAACGGTCATTCGGCTTTTCTCGGCAAGGAAAGCGGACCAGGAAGAAGAATAGGAATATTGGAGGCGAAGGAGATGAAAGACCATTATGATTTTTCCAAAATGAAAGGGCGTAAAAACCCCTATATCAAATACCTGAAGCAACCGGTCACTATGCGGTTAGACAGTGAAACCATTGCCTACTTCAAGTCGATTGCCGAGGAAACGGGCATTCCCTATCAAAGCTTGATCAATTTCTATCTCCGCGATTGTGCAGTCCACCGTCGCAAATTGGAAATGAATTGGGTTGGTTGACCTGAACATTTGTCGGCCAGTGCCGAGAATAAGTATTCCTCCCACGCATCTCCCTGAAGCGCTACCGCAAAGATCTCTTTAGGTTCTTCCTCCTCACTTTAAACCGGCAGACCCAGCACCTTGGCCGGATTGTGCCTAACCATTTTGATGATCTCGTCTTCGGTAAGGCCATAAAGGATCATGGTCTCGATAAACATTCGCATCCCTTCGACCGGAGGAGGATTGACGATCTGCCCAAAGTCGGTCGACATGATGCAGTTCTCCGCCCCTACGGCCCTGATGGCCTCGGCCATTTTGGCCGGATCTAACCTGCCGGTGGTAGGCATGGTTCCGACAAAGCAATGCTCAATCAAGGCCCCTTCCTCGACCATCCTTTTCTGTTCTTCGATAGTTGCGTTGCACCCGACAGAGACGGAAAGGGGATGGGTGATGATGGTTCGTGGCACCCCCACCACCTTTACCTCCCTTAAAAGGGCGAAAATTTCCGGTGTGGATATATGTCCGGTCGCCAGAGTCATATCATATTTTTTAATGAATTTCAGGATCTCCGTCACGGCGGGGAGGAGTTCCCCCTTACCATCCAGAAGGGATATCCCCTTTCCCATAATCCCACGCCTCTCCAGGTCGCATCGTGATGTAAAAGTTGGCATCCAGACCATTTTTGTCCCGATCCTTCCGGCCGCCTTGACCGCAATAGGATTGAGACCCCCCACATCCTCATCCAAGGCCAGGCCGCCGAAAAGTTCGATTTCCGGCACGAACTGCCGGATAATGGTGGTCATAGGTGTGGTGACATAATGATGGCTTTTCAAAACGATCCCTCGCATCCCCGCCTCCCGGGCCTGGATGGCCGCTTCGTAAGCTGTTACCCGGCGGCGACGAATCGGATCGGGCCCGACATGGATGTGGATATCGATAGCCCCTTTCATGAGTTCCGTAGCTTCCATATTTTTTCCTTAGAAAAAATCCCCCTTTTCAAACCGGACAACCAATGGACTCGGCAAATTCAAGCATCTCCCTGGCCATCTTGACCATGGCATAATCGATCATGTCTCCCTGATAGATGACCGCCGCACTCCCCTGCTTTTCAGCCGTTTCGAAGGTCTCGATCAGACCTTTAAAAAAGGCGACTTCCTGGGCCGAAGGGGTGAAGACCTCGTTGACAATGGGCACATGGGTGGGGTGCATCACGGTTTGCCCTCTGAATCCCAGGCTTCGGTTAAAAATGGCATCCCTTCTCAGACCCTCTGTGTCCTTGATATCCCACCAGGAACTGACCGTTGGATAGGGAATTCCTGCAGCCCGGGCCTCCAATACCGCTTTGGAACGGAGATAGAGCGTTTCCGTCCCTTCCTTGGACCATATATAACCCATAGACCTGCTGGCGTCGCCACCCGGTCCGCAGGCCAGGGAAAGGCCGGTTACTCTGGCACAGGAGGTGACAATATCATAAGCATTCCGCAGGGCCTTGGCCGTTTCTATGCCCAGGGAAGTATTGATCGTGCCAATGGCAACATTGTGCCGCCTTTCCAAAAGGGTCAGCATAGTATCCAAAGTCTTCATATCCTCCACCGTTTCCACTTTGGGCAAAGCGACCCCGTTAAGCTCCGGGCAGATCACGGCCTCCAGGTCATCAAAGGTCAATCCGGTGACAAAGCCGTTGACCCGGACATTGCAAACCTGACCCTGGGCTGAAAGGGACTTTAAAGCCGCCTTGACTAAAGGCCTGGCGGCCACCTTTTCATTATCCGGAACAGAATCTTCCAGGTCGAGAATCAGTACATCAGCACCGTATTTGACGGCCTTTTCCATCCAGGCGGGTTTATGGCCGGGCACAAAAAGCAGTGAACGGGTTGGTTTCATCTTCATCCCTCCTAAAAAATAGGTATAAGGTTTAAGGTAGATTCACACCCCCTCCACTTTATGCCTTATACCATAAACCTTATACCTTATACCTTATACCTCATTCCGTATACCTTGTACCTCATACCGTAAACCGAATTGTTTTATGAAAGCAGCTCCCTGGAAATGACCATCCGGTGGACTTCTGATGGCCCTTCCCCGATTCGACGGGTCCTCAATTCCCGGTACCACCGCTCCAGGGGCAATTCTTTGGCCAGCCCCATGCCGCCGTGAATTTGAATGGCCCGATCCACGACATTGATGGATACTTCACTGGCCATAAGCTTGGCCATGGAGGATTCGATTTCAAAGGGCTTGTTTTCCGCCCGGCAGCGGGCGGCATTGTAGACGACCAATCGGGCGGCATGAAGTTCAACAGCGGAATCGGCCAGCATCCATTGAACCGCCTGCCTCTGGGAAAGAGGTTTTCCAAAGGTCTCTCTGATTTTGCTGTATTCAATAGCCATCTCCAGGGACTCCTGGGCCACTCCCACACATTGGCCGGCGTAAGGAATACGGTTCTGGGTGAGAAGGGATTTTACCAGATCGAAGCCTCCGCCCTTTTCCCCCAGCATCTGCTCTTCAGAAACCAGACAATCTTCAAAGATGAGTTCAAAAGGGGCCTCCGGTCTGATAACCGGAATAGGATTGCTGATGGTATATCCGGGCGTTCCGGTTTCCACTATAAAGCAGGTGATCTCTCCTCGAATCCCGATAGGGCCGTCATCCGTCCGGACAAATACCGTTGCAAAATCCGAAACCTTGGCATGGGAAATCCATATCTTATTTCCATTAATCACCCATCCCTTATTGGTTTTTTTAGCCCGGGTGCGGATGGCCCGGGCCGGGTCCGATCCTCCGGAAGGTTCGGTGATGGCAAAACAGCCGCGCATGGTCGATTGGACACAGGGCTTCAGGTATTTTTCTTTCTGGGCTTCGGTTCCCGCATAGAGAATAGGGATAATGGGATGGCCGAAGGCCTCGCAACCGGCGTTATACAATCCTTGGCGGTGCTTGGATACCTCCTCCATAAAAATAGTATTGGAGAAAAAATCCAGACCCGCCCCGCCGTATTCCTCGGGAGCGGAAGGCTGATACATGCCCATGGCCCTGGTCTTTTTCTGAAGCCTTGAAACCACTTCGTCCGGAAGCTTGATAGCGTCCGGGTCCTGGGTCTGTTCTTCGGGAATGATCTCGTTCTTAACAAACTTACGGACCGTGGATTGAAGCATCTTGAGCTCATCAGAAAGTCCA
Source organism: uncultured delta proteobacterium (assembly GCA_963790475.1). Classification (GTDB taxonomy): domain Bacteria; phylum Desulfobacterota; class RBG-13-43-22; order RBG-13-43-22; family RBG-13-43-22; genus RBG-13-43-22. The sequence continues at coordinate 1,722,779 of CAWBOS010000010.1, forward strand.
TAATCATGACTAATCATTGTTGTCTCCTTTCTAAATGCCAACCTAAGGGATTTGATGGTCTCGTAAAAAAATCACTGCACCCCGAGTTAAGTCATTACGGTCCCGCATCAAGTGTGGGGTAGACTCCAGCCGAATCCAGTATTAAAAAGTAGTCATGATTCTTCTGGACCCCGGCTTTCGCCGGGGAGACGATTTTTTACGAGTCATCCTATTTGAATTAAATATTTTATCAGTTATCGTTTCTCGTTTTATCGAACAACTAGCAACGAACTTTCCCTTGCTTTTAAAAGTGTTTACCCTCTAGATAACTCCCCAAATTATACAATCTGAATGCCTAAAATTATCGTCCTTTGTAAGCAGGTTTCCGTTTTTCCGCAAAGGCCCGCGGGCCCTCTTTGGCATCCTCGGTTGTTCTAAGAAATTCCTGAAAGGCGGTTTCCAAACGGATACCATCTTCCAGGGGAATACTCTGAGACCGGACGGCTAACTCTTTCACGGCCCGTAAGGCCAGAGGTCCATTCTCGCAAAGTCGCCGGGCGTAATCCTCGGCGGTGGTCATGAGGTCTTTCAGAGGAACGACCTTATTGATCAAACCAAAAGCCAACGCCTCCTGGGCAGTCAACCGACGTCCCAGGAGCAGCATTTCCATGGCCACGGCATAGGGGAGTTGTTTTAAAGCCCTTTGCGTGCCGCCATTGCCCGGCAGGATCCCTCGTTTGACTTCGGATATCTCAAAGACCGCCTTTTCAGCGGCAATGCGAATATCGGTCGCAAAAAGCAGGGTCATCCCTCCGGCCAGGCAGTACCCGTTTACGGCCGCGATGATGGGTTTCCAAACCTCCAAACCGCGGTTCAGGATCATGTCTTTTTGGGTCAAGAAAAAATCGGCCTTTCCACGTTCTTGCGGAATAGCGGTCTTCAGGTCGGCTCCGGCCGTGAATGCCTTCTCGCCCGCGCCGGTAATAATGGCCACCCATATATCCGGGTTGTCGCGCACCTCGATCCAGGCCTGGGAAAGTAAAGCATAGACTTCCGGATCCATGGCATTCATGGCCTCCGGTCTGTTAATAGTAATGAAGGCTATCCGGTCCTTGACTTCGTAGTTCAGTTTCATAACGGTTCTCCCTTAACGAGGGTTAAAAATAAATTTTATTATCCCCGCCTCTATCCTCCCCTTTTCATCCTGGCTAAATTTAAACTGCATGATATTATTTGTCAATTCTATTTGATCTATTGAACTAAAGATGATAATATTATATAAATATAAGGAATGCCACCAAGAAATTTCGCGGGTTCATTTGCGTTAAATTATTAAAGAAGGTATTGAGGGTAAATTTATGCCGACGAAAGATGATTTGAAAGCCAGGGTTTGCGAGGAGATCGATCGCAGGAAGGATAAAATTATTAAAACAGCGCTGCATATCCTGGAAAATCCTGAGACCGGTTTCCGGGAGATAAAAACATCTCGTCTGGTGGGAGAAAAATTCAAAGAGTTGGGGATAAGCCATAGAGAAGGATTAGCCTTGACCGGTTTAAAAGGATCCATATCCGGAAAGGGTGCGGGACCATCCGTGGCCATTCTGGGAGAACTGGACTCCCTGATCATACCCGATCACCCGAAAGCGGACTTAAAAACCGGGGCGGCTCACGCCTGCGGCCATCATGCCCAGATAGGCGCGATGATCGGAGCGGCCGTGGGTTTCAGGTATTCGGGCGTGATGCCCTATCTTAGCGGCAAGGTGGTTTTTATGGCGGTTCCGGCCGAAGAGTATATTGAAATCAGTTTCCGGAACCGTTTACGAAAAGAAGGGGAAATCTCTTATTTGGCCGGCAAGCAGGAGTTGATCAAGTTGGGGGAATTTGATGACATCGATTTGGCCATGATGACTCATAACCATAGTAATCCAAGAGGAAAGAAACTGGGAGTGGGCGGTACCAGTAACGGTATGCTGGCCAAACAGATTCAATTCCTTGGACGAGGGGCCCATGCCGGCGCGGCCCCCCATCAGGGCATCAACGCCCTGAACGCCGCCATGATCGCCCTTTCGGCCATTCACACCCAGCGGGAAACCTTCCGGGAAAGAGACGCCATCAGGATACACCCCATTATTACCAAAGGCGGCGAGGCCGTGAATATTGTGCCCTCCGATGTGCGAATGGAGACCTATGTCCGTGGTAAAACACTGGAAGCCATAAAAAATGCTAACGACAAAGTGGACCGCTGTCTGCGGGCCGGCGCCTTGGCGGTGGGGGGAAAGGTCCACATTACCACGCTTCCCGGATATTCTCCTATGATAAACGATCCTCTCCTGCAGGAAGTCTACAAAGGAAATGCCATTTCTTTGGTGGGAGAGGACGAAGTCGGAGATACGGTCGGACATAACACCGGATCTACTGATATGGGGGACATCAGTCAGATCATGCCGGCCATTCATCCTTACGCCGGCGGGGCCATAGGGTTAAGTCATGGGAATGATTTTATGATAAATGACTATGAACTCGGGGTCATTATTCCGGCGAAGGCCATGGCTATGACGGTCATAGACCTTCTGGCCGATGACGCCGTTAAAGGAAAAGAAATACTGGCCAAAAGCAAACCTCCACTCACCAGAGAACAATATCTGGCCCTGATGGACAGTTTATTGAAAGAGGAGGAATACGACAGTTAGTTTCCATTGGGTGCAGCCCTGACCCTTAACACCTCGATCAGGGCACGTTACTACGGGCGTAAGGCCTTCGGGACTATTCAGGGAATGTCTTCGTTGTTCCTGACTCCGGTGGGAGTGGCAGTCCCCATCTACGCCGGCTGGGTATATGACTCCACGGGCGCCTATACCAGCGCTTTCTGGTTGTTTACCATACTCTTAGCGGTTTCATCGGCCATATTACCCTTTGTCCGCCCCCCTAAGGCGCCGGCAATAATAACCGATATTAACGCCAATGCCTGAACTTAAGAAGGGCTTCTGAAAAAACTGGGACGCCACGGGTGGGCATGACCGTAATATCCGCTCCCGCGGAAAAGACCTCCTTTCCGGCACCCCGAAGTATCACCACCCTTATGGCCTGATCATGAGCAAGATCGTCAAAAGTTTGTGCGATATCAAAAAGACAATCCGGCGTCAGGGCATTGCGTTTGTCCTCGTTCTTGATGGTCAAGGTAAATATTTTTTTTTTGACGAAGACGGGGAGAAAGGCTACATTGTAAATATTAATGTAATGTCTCGCCGTTTCCGAAAAAAAATAGCGATTTTCGAAAAAGAAGGAGAAATCGATGAAACGAATGTGGGGTGGTATTTTTTTGGCGACCTTTATCCTCATGACCGTATCCGGGAATTTGTCATTTGCCGCTCAGACCATTAACCTCAAGCTGGGTCACGCCGTGGCCCCCGAGCATCCCTATCATCTGGGGGCGATGAAATTCGCGGAACTCGTGGCCCAAAAGACCGGCAATAGAGTGAAGATTGACGTCTATCCTTCCACCCAGCTTGGTAACGAACGTGATATGGTTGAAGGGCTTCAATTAGGGACAATCGACCTGGTCGTGACTTCTACCGGTCCTTTGGGCGGGTTTGTTCCTAAAATGTTCGTAGTGGACCTGCCTTTCCTTTTTCGTGATCGGGAACATGCCTATAAAGTCCTTGATGGTCCGATCGGCCGGGGGCTTCTTGATGCCTTTGCCGCCAAGGGGATCAAGGGCCTGGCCTTCTGGGAGAACGGGTTTCGCCAGATCACCAACAACGTCCGTCCCATTGAGAAACCCGAAGACCTGAAAGGGATCAAGATCCGAACCATGGAAAATAAGGTCCATCTCGCGGCCTTCAGGGCCTTTGGGGCCAGCCCCACGCCCATGGCCTGGAGCGAGGTCTATACCGCCCTGCAACAGAAGACCATCGACGGACAGGAAAATCCGATAGCCATCATTTACCATCAAAAGATTTATGAAGTTCAGAAGTATCTGGCACTCACCGGTCATTTTTATTCCCCCACCCCGCTTTTGATGAGTTTAAAGGTGTTCAACGCGCTGCCCAAGGACATTCAGAAAATAATGCTGGACACCGCGCTGGAATGCGCGACTTATGAGCGCAATCTCCTTCGAGACTCCGAGGCCAAGCAACTGGCCGAGATTAAGGCCAAAGGCGTACAGGTGACCATACCCAACAAGAAGCCTTTCCAGGAGGCTGCCGCCCCCGTCTATAAGGAATTCAGAGACCAATTCGGCAAAGAAATAATTGAGAGGATCATCAACACGCGTTAGTAAAAAAAGAAATGAACATAGAGCATAGGGCAAAGGGCAAAAGGCGTGAGGCACGAGGCACGAGGCGAGAGACGAAACCCTCAGAAAAACTAACTGGCAGAAAAGCCCTGCGCTTAATCAGACTGCGGGGGAATTGCGATAAATAAATGTACTACATCGTTCGGGTCTTTAATAAGTTCGATCAGGTTCTGGCCAAAGCAGAAACGATGGCCTTGATCCTCATTGTTTCGGTCATGACCCTGGTGGTCTTCCTTCAAGTCGTTTTTCGTTATGCCCTTGGCCGTCCGCTGGTCTGGTCGGAAGAGATGGCCCGCTATCTTTTTGTTTGGCTGTCGATTCTGGGTGCCGCTCTGGGTGTTCAGAAAGGAGGGCATTTCGGTTTCGATTTTTTTCAGCGGATGATGCCCGAGCGAGGGAAACATTACCTCGGGATCCTGGTCCATTTTTTGATGGGGGCGGTAGTTCTGGTTATTCTTTTCCAGGGGATCACGCTGGTTCAAATGACCAGGCTGCAGGAGTCGCCGGCCATGTCCATCTCCATGGCCTGGGCCTACGCCTCTCTTCCGGTTGGTGCCGGGCTCATGACCGTTCACCTCCTGACCGCCTTATTGAAAGATTTAGTAAAGGATAAATAAGGATAAATAAGGATGGGGCTTATTCTCAGTATAGCCTTTATCATTTTTATCGCGATCAATGTCCCCATCGCCTTCAGCATGGGAATGGCCTCGATTCTCGGGCTCCTGGTCAAGGGAAGCATTCCCCTGATTATCGTTCCCCAAAAAATATTCACCGGCAGCGATTCATTCCCCCTCCTGGCTGTTCCCTTTTTCATTCTGGCCGGAATGCTGATGGATACGGGCGGGATCTCTCTCCGTCTGGTGCGGCTGGCCCAAGCCCTGGTGGGACACTTTCGAAACGGTCTGGGGATGGTCTGTGTCGTTTCCGAAATTTTCTTCTCCGGGATTTCCGGTTCCACGGCCGCCGATACAGCGGCCGTGGGCTCGATTCTCATTCCGGCCATGAACCAGGCCGGCTACAGTCCTTCCCGGGCAACGGCCATCGTTTGTGCGGCCTGCGGCATGGGGATCCTGGTGCCACCCTGTATCGCTATGGTCGTTTATGGCGGCATTGCCAATACCTCCATCGGGGCGCTCTTTGCCGGCGGGTTTCTCCCGGCCTTGGTCATGGCCTCAGCCCTGATGTTTCAGCTCAACATTCAGGCGCGAAGCGTGGGCCTGGTGCCGTCACCCTGGCCGGGGATCAGACCCCTCGGCCGGGCATTTAGAGAAGCAATTCTGGCCCTCATTTTGCCCCTCATTGTCTTCGGGGGGATTTTAGGTGGAATCTGCACGCCCACTGAAGCCGCGGTTCTGGCCGTGGCCTACGGCCTGGTGATCAGCCTCTGGGTCTACCGGGAGATCGATTTAAAAAAGCTAAAAGAGGTCCTGGTTGAAACCGGCGTAGTCACCGGCAAGGTCATGCTTATGGTCGGGATGGCTTCCGTTTTCGCCTGGATCCTGACCCGGGAGCAGGTACCCCAAACCCTGGCCCGCTTCATCCTCTCCCTGGGAGGGGGGAAGATCCTTTTTCTCTTAATTATCAATTTCTCCTTTCTCTTTTTAGGGGCGGTCCTGGAAGGTGTTCCGGCCCTGATCATGACCGTGCCCATCCTCCTGCCCATCGCCGTCCAGTTCGGAATCGATCCCATCCATTTCGGAATTATTCTGATTGCCAACATGGGAATAGGCCTGTTTATCCCGCCGGTCGGACTCGGGGTCTTCATCGGCTGCAGCATCGGGAAAATTACAGTTTCGGAGGTCGTTCGGCCTTTACTCTCCTACCTGTCCGTAAACTTTGCCACCGTTCTACTGATCACCTATTGGCCCTGGCTGACCATGGCCCTGCCGAATCTTCTGTTCAAGTAATATTTTAGTTTCAGAAAATAAGTTCTCGCTTTTTTTACCAAAAGACCCCCCCCCGGTCCCTGACAGCAAAATTTTGTGAAAACTGTTTTGAGACCCCTAATAACTTTTACTTTTTAACCTTTCTCTTGGGCCGTCGGTCAAAAGGAAAAAAGGGGGGCTCATAAAATGAAAGATATGATTAAGATCCGAACAATAGCTTTGATTCCGGCCTTCTTGGCGATCATCTTGTTCTTGGTCCTATTGCCCGGTTCAGCTCATGCCTTTGGTTCAGGTTTCAGAGATCGTGGTGGTTTTAGCAGGGCGAGTAAATCGGTTGAGAACAAGTCATTAAATCTCTCCCCGGACCAGGAGATCCAGTTAAAAGGCTTAAGGAATAAATTCCTGGAGGAAACAGCCTATCTCCGAAGCGAGATTCCGATAAAGCTTGAGGAACTCAGGGTTCTTTGGACCGACCCTAAACCGGATAAGGACAGGATCAATGCCAAAAAAAAGGAAATTATGGAGTTATTCACCGAGCTGCAAATTAAGGTCACTGATAATAGGATAATAGCTCAGACTTTCTTAACCCCGGAACAGGCGGAAAAATTGCCTGTTTTCGGTCTTCGTTTGAATATAGAAACCAATTTTGGGCTTGCCCCGGACCTCCGTCCTTGAATGGGCGCCCCCCGCGAACGGTCAGGGCCAGGCCGGTCTTTACCGCTACAGCTCTAATTAAAAAGGAATTAAATATGAAAGAGTCCATCAAAATAATGCACATAGATGGCGATTACCGGGTTGTATATATTTCGATCAGGGAGGGGGCGCTTGTCGAATCACCCGTTGGTCTGGAAGACGCCATAACCTTGCTCAAAAATATTAAATTCGATCTGATTTTGTTTGAACCTCAACAGATGGCCATACTGACTCCATGAGCCCCCATCAGAAATATAATAAACCTGAGATAGTTGCTTGAAAGAATATCAATCATCTTCTGAAATGCGAAGAGGTGATTTATGAACATTTTATTTTTTCATACGAAAAGGATGTGTTGGATTTGGGACTTTCTTATTTTAATGATCGAGTTAATAATTTCATGCTTCCCCAAAAGACTGAGACTCATTCTGGAACCGACCAACCAATCTTTTCCGATAAATCAAGAATATCATATTGCAGAGAACCAATCGGCTGATTTGAATTAGGAAACTGACGATTCAGCTGTCTTTCGGCTTGGTGATTCGGGAGAGGCGGATCTATTTTGTCAGATCCCTGGCTGATCTCCGGGGACCACTCAAGTAGACTTGAGGTCATTTCTATTTGACGTTCTCCTCAACCCTTTCAACCGAAGACGGAGTCGGTCAAGAGACAGGTACATGACCGGTGTGGTGGAGAGGGTAAGCATCCGACTGGTGACCAGTCCGCCGACGATAGCGATTACCCAGGGGACGGCGGATCTCTGAGCCCACGCCTGTTCCCAGGCCAGGGGAAAGGCACCGGGCAGAGCCGCCATGGTGGTCATCATAATCGCTCTAAACCGCAACAGACAGGCCTGGTAGATGGCCTCCACCGGGCTTACCCCACTCTTGGGTTCCGCTTCTACGGCGAAGTCCACCATCATGATCCCGTTTTTTTTGACGATCCCGATAAGCAGGATGGTCCCGATAAAGAAAATGGCGGTCAGTTCAGTACGGAAGATCAGGAGGGCCAGGACCGCCTCTTCACCGGCTGAAAGCAAGGTGGCACAGTTTTTTTCAAATAGGGCACGATGAATAAAAACTCCATTTCTCTCATGAGAAATGAGGTCTAATAATTTTTCAGTGGAATTCCTTGGTCCAATTAAGGCCCGGACGATGCTGATGTCCACCCGCCGCCCAGAGCCTTGATAAGCAGTACCGTAGCCGTCATTCTTCGTCCGGCAATGTCCACTGCCGCCCTCTCACTCGTCAATGTTGCCGTCTGGGCCACAATCACATTGAGATAACTGACCGTCCCCGCCTGGTACTGGTTCATGGTTACCGTCAGAAACTGCTGTGCCGCCTTCACTGCCGCATCCTGCACCCGCGCCTCCTCTTCAAGGATACGCAGGGCCGCAAGGTTATCCTCAACCTCCTGAAATCCCGTCAGCACGGTCTGGCGGTAAGTGGCCACCGTGCCATCGTAGGCCGCTCTGGCCTGATCCGTAAGGGCCTGTATCGAGCCGCCGGCAAAAAGCGGCTGAGCCAGGGCAGCCCCCAACGACCAGAAGTGGCTCGGCCAATTAAACCATGTTGAGAAATCGCCGCTTTCGTAACCCCCCAATAAGCTCAGGGTGATCCTCGGAAAGAAGGCGGCTTTGGCGACACCTATCTGCGCATTTGCCGCCGCAACACGCCGTTCCGCAGCGGCGACGTCGGGCCTTCGTTCGAGAAGCTCAGAAGGCAGGCCTATGGGTACAGCGGGCGGAACCGGTTTAAACGGGGCTGAAGCAAGGGTAAAAGCAGAGGCGGGCTTCCCGATGAGGAGCGCTATGGCGTGCTCCAACTGTGAGCGCTGCACGCCCAGATCGATCAATTGGGCCTTCGTGGACTCCAGCTGAGTCTGCGCCTGGAGGACATCGGCTTTCCCCGCCACACCACCGCCATAGCGGTTCTGAGTCAGATCAAGCGCCTTTTGAAAAGACTTGACCGTCTCCTCGAAAAGCTGAATCTGGGTATCAACCGTTCGCAATTGAAAATAGGCCTGCGCCAGGCCACTCTGAGCGCTCAGGCGGGCGGATTCGAGGTCTGCCGCGCTGGCTTCTGCGCTGCCCCGACTGGCCTCGACCGTGCGGCGAATCCTTCCCCAGACGTCGGCCTCCCAGGACAGGTTGACCGGTAAGAGAAAATCCGAGGCGGGAACGCCACCGGCAGCCTGACTCTTCGCCAGTGTGGAGGAACTCTCAGCCCGGGTATAGGAAGGGTTGGTGGTGATGAAGGGGAAATAACTTGCTCTGGCAATCTGGACCAATGCCAGGGCCTGGCGGACCTGGGCCTCTGCCCCTATAACGGTCTGGTTCGAGAGGTTTATCTGTTCCTCAAGGTCGTTCAACTGGGTGTCCTCGAAAACCTTCCACCAGGCCCCCCTGGCGATTTCATCGGCCGGCTGAGCTATTTTCCAGCCCGCGTTTTCTTTGTAGGCTTCCGGCACCGGCGCACTGGGCCGTTTATAGTCGGGCCCTAGAGCGCAGGCAGCCAACAACAGGAACAGCGCCATCCCACCCATCACTTTAATCATCCTGACCATGTTATTCACCTCTTCACCTCACACATTCTCCGGGGTATTTCCCATCGCTCCCGGACGGCGATTTTCCCTCAACTTTTTCATGCGCAGCCTGAACCGGTCCAGATAGAGATACATCACGGGTGTCGTATAAAGGGTAAGCATCTGGCTGAATATGAGACCCCCCACAATGGCAATGCCCAGGGGACGCCTAAGCTCGGATCCGATGCCCCGGCCCAAGGCCAGAGGCAGCCCCCCCAACATCGCCGCCATCGTCGTCATCATGATCGGTCTAAAACGTAAAAGACAGGCCTGGAAAATGGCCTCCTCCGGGCCTTTCCCTTCTTTGCGCTCCGCTTCCAGGGCGAAATCGACCATCATGATACCGTTCTTCTTGACCAGACCGATGAGAAGGATGATGCCGATGAGGGCGATCATGCTGAAATCGATACGGAAGAGGAGGAGGGCCAGAAAGGCCCCCACACCTGCCGACGGCAGGGTCGAGAGAATGGTGATCGGATGCACGTAGCTTTCATAGAGCATCCCCAGCACGATGTAGACCGCAACCAGGGCGGCCAATATAAGCCAGGGCATGTTGGCCAGAGCGGACTGGAAGGCCTGGGCCGTTCCCTGAAAGCTGCCCCGGATGCTCCCCGGAAGTCCCATCTTCCGGGCGGCCTCCTCCATCTCCTTTACCGCCTCCCCCAGCGCCTTACCCGGCAGGAGATTGAAGGAGATGGTAACGGCGGGAAACTGACTCTGATGGTTGACCGCCAGAGAAGTCGCCTTGCGCTCGAACCGGGTAAAGGCGGAGAGCGGCACCATGTCCCTTGTCGCCGAACGCACATAAATGTCCCGAAGTGTGTCCGGTCTCTGCCAGAAAGCCGGTTGAACCTCCATCACCGTATGGTACTGATTGAGATAGGTGTAGGTGATCGAGACCTGCCTTTGACCGAAGGCGTCGTAAAGCGCATCGTCAATGGCCTGCGGCGTGATGTTGAAACGGGAGGCCGTGTCCCGGTCGATGACCAGATTGGCCTCTAGACCCTTATCCTGCTGGTCGCTGTTCACATCCGCGAGTGCGGGGAGACGGCGCATTTGCTGCAGGACTCGCGGCGACCAGCGGTTGAGGTCGTCCAGGTTCTCTCCCTTGAGCGTATATTGGTACATGGCTCCGCTCAGCCTGCCTCCTATCCGCAGTTCCTGCACCACCTGAAGGTAGGTGGGAGCCCCGGGCACCTGACCTAATTTCCCCCGCAGTCGGCCGATGACCTCATTGGCCGTACTTTTGCGCTTCTCATTGGGTTTCAGAGCGATAAAGAGGCGGGCGGTGTTGGTGGTGGCGCCGCCCCCCCCCGAACTCCCTGTAAATCCGGCGACGTTCTCGACGTCCCGATCCGCCTTGATAATGTCCACCACCTGTTTGAGCTTCGCCCGCATGGCCTGGAACGAGATGTGCTGCTCGGCAATGATGGAACCGGTAATACGCCCGGTGTCCTGTTCAGGGAAAAACCCTTTGGGACTGATGATGAAGAGGCCGATGGTGACCACCACACAGGAAACGACCAGACTCAGCATGAACCGGGGATGACCCAGGGCCCAGTGCAGCGTCTGTTCGTATCGAGCGCGCATCCCGTTGAACAGGCGTTCGCTCATCTTATAAACCCGGCCATGCGCGCCGGTCTTTCCCTGTTTAAGGAGCTTGGCGCACATCATGGGGGTCACCGTCAGAGAGGCCGCCAGTGAAACAAGCACGGCCACACTCAGCGTCACGGCAAATTCGCGCAGCAGGCGGCCGGGAATGTCCCCCATCAGAAGAAGAGGGATAAAGACGGCCACCAGAGAAACACTCATGGACAATACCGTAAAAGTGATCTCCCGCGAACCGATGATGGCCGCTTCCATAGCGGATTTGCCCATTTCCATATGCCGCGTCGAATTTTCAAGGACCACGATGGCGTCGTCGACGACAAAGCCGGTGGCAATGGTGAGGGCCATGAGGGAGAGGTTGTCCAGGTTATAACCGAGCATATACATAACGGCAAAAGTGCCGATGAGGGAAAGGACCACGGCTACGGCCGGTATAATGGTGGAGCGGATATTCCGGAGAAAGCCGAAGACGACCAGGATAACCAGAAAGAACGAAATCATGAGGGTGATCCCTACATCCCTCAGGGATCCCCGGATAGGCGGGGTGCGGTCCTGCACAACGGTTGCCTTGACTGCGCCGGGCATGGCCGCCTCCAGTTGAGGGATGAGAGCACGGACCCGGTCCACGGTTTCGATGATGTTGGCCCCGGGCTGGCGGAAGATGATCACCATGATGGCTGGCTTCCCGTTTACCAGGCCGGTGGCCCTGACGTCTTCCACAGAATCGGTCACCTCGGCCACGTCGAGGAGACGTACGGCCGCCCCCGACCGATAGGAGATGATTACCGGCTCGTATTGACTGGCTGTGCGTAACTGGTCGTTGGTCTGTATTTCCCAGGCACGCTCCTTGTCCCACAATTGTCCCTTGGGCCGGTTTACATTGGTGCTGCCCAGCACGCCCCGGATGTCCTCCAGACTGATGCCATATTTGTTCAAGGCCGTGGGGTTGACGTCCACACGAACGGCAGGCAGCGAGCTTCCCCCGACGATGACCTGGCCCACGCCTTCGACCTGAGACAATTTCTGCTGCATGATGCTCGAGGCGGCATCAAACATCTGCGCCGTGGTGACCACATCAGAGGTTAGGGCAATCAACAGGATCGGAGCATCGGCCGGGTTGATCTTCCGATAAAAAGGGTTACTCGGCAGATTGGCCGGAAGGTATCCTCGCGCCGCGTTGATCGCGCCTTGTACGTCACGGGCCGCTCCATTGATGTTACGGCTCAGATCAAACTGCAGCACAATGGAAGTGGAGCCACGGTAACTGGTGGAGGTCATCTCATTGACGCCCGCTATCCGTCCGAACTGACGCTCAAGGGGCGCGGCCACCGAGGTAGCCATGGTCTCCGGGTCCGCTCCGGGCAGGGCTGAGAATACGGCGATGGTGGGAAACTCGACCGGCGGCAATGGAGACACGGGCAGCAGACGAAGGGCCGTCAGCCCTGCCAGGGCGAGGGCGATAGCGAGCAGCGTCGTGGCCACAGGCCTGTGAATGAAGGTCTCTGAAATATTCATGGCCGGTCAGTGGAAACAGTCTCTCCGTCCGGAGCGCCGGAGGTACGGTGCCTGAACCGGCGCGCCAACCGGTCAAACCAAAGATAGATAACGGGCGTGGTATAGAGGGTGAGCATCTGACTGATGATCATGCCTCCTACGATAGCGATGCCCAGAGGACGGCGAAGTTCGGATCCTACGCCTCCGCCCAGGGCCAAAGGAAGCGCGCTGAGCAGGGCGGCCATGGTGGTCATCATGATCGGCCTGAAACGCAGCAAGGATGCCTGGTAAATCGCCTCTTCCGGATTTCTTCCCTCCTTGCGCTCGGCCTCAAGGGCGAAATCAACGATCATAATGCCGTTTTTCTTGACGATGCCGATAAGGAGGATGATGCCGATGAGGGCGATCACACTGAAATCATTGCGCAGAGCGATCAGCGCCAGGAGGGCGCCTACACCGGCCGACGGTAAAGTCGAAAGGATAGTGATGGGATGAATGTAACTCTCATAAAGGACGCCGAGAACGATATAAACGGTGATAAGGGCGGCCAGGATCAGAATCGGCTCATTGGCCAGGGAATTCTTGAAGGCCTGCGCCGTACCCTGGAAGCTCCCCAGGATGCTCCCCGGAAGATTGAGGTCGTGCTCAGCCGCTTCCACCGCTCCCACGGCCTGGCCCAGCGAGGCCCCCTGGGCCAGATTGAAGGAGACGGTCACGGACGGGAACTGCCCCTGCCGGTTGACCAATAAAGGCCCGGTCGTTTCGCTCACTCGGGTGATGGCGCTCAAGGGCACTTGTCCGCCGGTGGCGCTACGGAGGTAAATGTTGCTCAACTGGGCCGGGTTTTGCAAAAAATCGGGCTTCACCGCAAGAATGACGCGGTACTGGTTGAGCTGCGTAAATATGGTGGAGACAATACGCTGGCCAAAGGCATCATAGAGCGTATCGTCCACATTCTGCGGAGAAATGCCGAAACGTGACGCGGTTCTGCGGTCGATGTCGAGGGCCAAACGAAGCCCTTGGTCCTGCTGATCACTGCTCACATCGAGAAGCTCCGAGCGTTTCTTCAGGGCCTCGACCAGCCTGGGGGCCCAATGGTACAGCTCATTGGCATCGGGGTCCTCCATCGTGTACTGGAACTGGGTGCGGCTGACCCGCGCATCCACGGAGAGGTCCTGGACCGGCTGCATGAAAAGCTGTATTCCGGTAACCTTCGCCAGCTCGGGTTGCAGGCGTCTGATCACCTCGGAGGCATTCACCCCCCGCTCGCTGTGGGGTTTCAGGTTGATGAGGATCCGTCCGCTGTTTAGGGTGGCATTGGTGCCGTCGACGCCGATAAAGGAAGAGAGGCTTTCTACGGCCGGGTCCTTGAGGATCATCCGGGCCACAGCCTGTTGTTTTTCAGCCATAGCCGTAAAGGAGGCCACTTGGGAGGCCTCGGATATACCCTGAATAGCCCCGGTATCCTGTACCGGGAAAAATCCCTTCGGTATTATAATATAAAGGACCACCGTGAGTATCAGGGTGCCGGCGGCCGTCAGGAGCGTGGCTCCCTGCCGTCCGAGCACCCATTTCAGAGAGGTTCCGTAGGCCCCGATGATGCGGTCAAAGGCCCGCTGAGAGGCCCGGAAGATACGCCCCTGCTGCTCCTCGCGGGTATGTTTGAGCAGACGTGCGCACATCATAGGGGTGAGGGTAAGGGACACCACCGCCGAGAGGAGGATGGTGATGCCCAGGGTGACAGCGAACTCACGAAAGAGTCGTCCCACCACATCCCCCATAAACAAAAGGGGGATGAGCACAGCGATGAGCGAGATGGTCAGGGACAGAATCGTAAAGCCTATCTGCTTCGATCCTTTGAGCGCGGCTTCGAGGGGTGTGTCGCCATCTTCAATGAAGCGGGTGATATTCTCAATCATAACGATGGCATCATCGACGACAAAACCGGTGGAGATGGTGAGGGCCATGAGAGAGAGGTTGTTGAGACTGAACCCGAGAAGATACATGGCGCCGAAGGTGCCCACCAGGGAAACGGGTACGGCGATGCTGGGGATGACTGTTGCCGAAAGGTTGCGTAAGAAAAGGAAGATAACCAGCACTACGAGGACCACGGCCAGCATCAGCTCGAACTGCACATCATGCACCGAGGCCCGGATCGTTGTGGTCCGGTCGGTGAGGATCGAAACCTCCACCGCGGGGGGCAGGGAGCTCCTGAGCTGCGGCAATAGGGTCTTGACGCGGTTGACAACCTCGATGACATTGGCCCCGGGCTGGCGCTGAATATTAAGGATGACGGCCGGCGTCGTATCCCTCCAGGCGGCCTGTTGAACGTTCTCGGCGTCGTCTACGGCCTCGGCAACATCGGATAACCTGACCGGGGCCCCGTTCCTGTAGGCGACGATAAGGGACTGGTACTCAACGCTGGAAAAGATCTGGTCATTGGCCCCGATGATGTAGGACTGCCTGGGGCCATCAAAGCTTCCCTTGGCCTGGTTGACATTCGCCGTGGTCAGGGCCGAGCGTATGTCCTCCAGGGTGAGGTTGTAGGCGGCCAGGGCCGCCGGATTGGTATGGATCCTCACCGCCGGTCTTTGTCCCCCGCTGATACTCACCAGGCCCACGCCGGGTAGCTGGGATATCTTTTGCGCGAATCGGGTGTCGGCCAGGTCTTCGACCTTGGGCAAAGGCAGCGTCTTCGAGGTGAGGGCCAGGGTGAGAATCGGGGCATCGGCCGGGTTTACTTTACTATATACCGGCGGACTGGGAAGATCTCTAGGGAGAAAGGTAAAGGCCGCATTGATGGAGGCCTGGACCTGCTGCTCGGCCACGTCGAGGGACAGGTCGAGGTTGAACTGCAGTGTGATAACGGAACTTCCGCCGGAGCTGGTCGAAGTCATCTGGGCCAGTCCGGGCATGAGGCCGAACTGGCGCTCCAATGGAGCCGTGACCGAAGAGGCCATGACGTCAGGGCTTGCCCCCGGGTAGAAGGTACGCACCTGGATCGTCGGGTAATCGACCTGCGGCAGTGCAGAGACCGGCAAATAACGATAGGCGACGGCCCCGGCCAGAAGAATCGCAACCATCAGCAGCGTGGTGGCGACCGGCCGCAGGATGAAAGGGCGGGAAAGGTTCATCAGCGAGCCTTTCGAGGCGTTTTGTCGCCGGTTTCGTCGCCCTTTAAATCCACTTTTGCCCCGTCCCGCAGTCTCTCTGCTCCATCCGTTACCACGAGCTCGCCTTCTGAGAGACCGGACTTGATCGAGACATTACCGGTCTGGATTTCACCCAACTCAACAGGGCGGACGACGGCGGTACGATCAGCCTTCACCACGTAGACGAACGGGCCCTGCGGACCTCGCTGAATGGCAGCCGAAGGGACGATGACGACACCCCGCCTTACGTCAATGAGAAGTTTTGCATTGACAAACTGGTTCGGAAACAACTCATGGCCGGTGTTTGGGAACGAGGCCTTGAATTTCACGGTGCCGGTGTTGGGATCGACCTGGTTGTCGATGGTCAGAAGAGACCCGGCGGCGAGTTGCGTTTTCTGTTCCCGGTCATAGGCCTCAACCGGCATCCGCTCTCCTTTCTTCAGCCTTTTCAACACCGGCTGGAGATTATCCTCGGGGATAGGGAAGATAACGGTAATGGGCTGAAGCTGGGTGATGACGATTAGACCATTGGCATCGGCCGCATGGACAATGTTGCCCGGGTCAACGAGACGCAAGCCGATGCGCCCGCTCACCGGCGCCGTGATCCGGCAATAGGTAAGTTGCAATTTGGCGCTATCGATCTGGCCTTGGTCGGCCTTTACAATACCCTCATACTGCCGCACGAGGGCCTCCTGAGTGTCGAGCTGTTGTTTGGGGATGGAGTCCTGCTGCCAAAGACCCCGGTACCGCTCAAGGTCGAGGACCGCGTTCTTCAGAAGGGCCTGGTCGCGGGCCATCTGGCCCTCGGCCTGGGCGAGCTGCACCTCGAAGGGTCTCGGGTCGATGACGGCCAATACCTCTCCTTTCTCCACGGTCTGGCCTTCCTTGTAGCGAATCTCCATCAATTGCCCGTCCACGCGCGTCTTGACGGTGACCGTATTGAGCGGTGTGACCGTACCGAGCCCGGCAAGATACACCGCCAGGTCCCCCTTTTTGGCCTGTTCCGCGGCTACGGACACACTTCGCGTCTGATTGGCCGACCTTTGCTTGTCGACCTTCGATTTCATCGCCGGCCTTACAATGAAGAAATATACGCCGACCGCCACGATGCCAACCGCGAGAAGTATCTTCCACCAGCGCTTAGGTTTCCTGCCGGCATCTGTAGAATTCGGCAGGTCAGGTTTCTCGGACTCTATCGCAAATGTCATAATGATAGCCTCTCAAACATTTTATTGATCATTTCCGGCGCACTTCAAAGAATACGCCTCTGACCGGCTTCTCGCCGAGAGATCAGGCACATTTTTAGAAAATACCAGACACAAAAATGTTAGTCAAGGGTGCTCCGCCCAAATTCTACTATCCCCTTGGTAACATTAAATGATGATTCAACTGGTCCCTGGTTATCCTTTTTCATCTTGCCTGCCCCTCCTCGGAAAATTTTGGTCCCTGAGAAGGTGGGGCATCCATGGGCCGCCCCTTCCCTCTTACTTCTTTTTCAATTATCCCTATACGATTTATCTTTAACATTTTAGAATAACTGATCTTTGGGGAACATACAGTGAAGAATGTATTTTTAGAATTTTAAAGCGTCATTTTTCTGATAACAATCTGGAGAATTATAAGGGGAAAGGCCAAAAAATTTCGTTTCTTCTCTAGACCATTGAGCTATCCTGCCGAAATAAAAAGTCTTTTTTAAATTTCTCATAAGTTCTAATTTCTAAAGATTTCGTTAGTGGTCTCGACGCAGCTTATTTTATAATTTATCTTTTGGACTATAAAAGGTGGCTGAATGTTAAAAAATAAGAAGAGATGGTTTGAACTTTATTTTAAACCCCCAGATAATTTATAACTAATTGAACACATTTTTAATTTAAGAAGGCCTCTAAGTGGTTTTGTTTTTGGGGATTGTCCAAAAAATATTTACGAGTTTCCAACCCGGCCGGGAAGGCTATATTTGATTCGAGGCAGGGTATCTACTAAATCTTCTTTCGGGCAATGCGGTATGCCTCTCCCCAAAAGGAGTTTCAAAATTTGGCTGGCAGAGAAGCTTACGGTTCGGGGGTGGATCATTTTTGATTGATGGTTATTGCCCCTCCTTTTTTATCGGTTTGAAAAACAACCACGGCCGTCAGATCCTTCTTGGTGGCCATTACCGAACTCCCGCTGCCTGCGGTCGTTGTGGTCATAATTTTCCAATCTTTAGCCTTAAGTTCATCGGCATATTTGGCCAGAGCCCCTTCTTGGGCCTCCTCAATCACCACATTCCAATCCTTTGTTCCTCCGGCGTCAGTCTTATTGACCGCCTTGATCTTTCCCATGGTGAAGTGGGGGACATCACCAGGCATGTCCTGAGGCCAATCGGAGGTAACGTTCATTTCTCCCGTTCCGTCTTTAGTCTGGATCCGTATATTTTTGCCCTGGATATCGACCGTGGCCTCCTTGCCTGTACTATCTCTTATAACCTTCTCGACGATCTTTCCCGCCATTTCTGATCGACCCCCCTAATGAAATTTTACTTTAGAAAAATCAGATAAACCACATGCTTTTGTTTGTCAAATTATTTGATATCCCTTCATTCAGGCCAGACTCTCCCGTCACTTGAATTAAATTAAGTAGTTACACCCTCGCCTCAGACTGGGCTTTAATTGTCGTCGGTCTGCGGTTGGGCTTTTCAAAGGTTCATTAATTTTAAATTCGAAAAGAAAATTATTTATTTTTTTAACTTACAAAACTTCCTTCTGTCTAAAAAGACAATCGATAAATATTAAATCGGCCGACGGGGGCCAAGGTCATTAAACCTGCAAGTCTGTTGCCTGCCGTTAACCATGCGAGTAAGATGATGAAAATCAATGATTCGGGGATGAAAAGATTAGTTCTCATGAGTATATTTCCAGTCGCCTGGATTTTTTTGGTGCTTTACGCTCTTCATTTGACCTCGATGATCAATTTTTTTTAATTATATTAAGCGCCAATAAAGACGGCCATAACGTTCATTTAAAATAGTGAAAACTTAATTAATATGTTATACAATACCTAATTGGCAATCGGTTTTTATGACCAAGAACTTATTATCCTAAGGAGGACTTATGAAAGGATACTCAAAGTGGATTGGGGTTATTCTCATTTTGTGTTGCGCATTGGCTTTTTCTTTTCCAGCACAAGCTCAGCAGTATAGGATGCCGAACTATGTAGTCCTAAAGGGCGGCATATATTCACCGCAAAGTGGCGATCTTGATGGCTTTAACACCGGCTTCAACGGGGAGGCCGCTTTTGGACATTATTTTGACAGGAACTGGGCGATAGAAGCCAGTGCCGGAAATTTTGAAACCAAAGGGAGAAAAGATCTTTTGCTAGCCCCTGACTCATCCCCAACGTCAGTACGTTTTAGAACGTTTCCGCTGACAGTTGCTTTTAAGGGATTAATTCCTGTGGATAAATTTGAATTTTATGGAATAGGCGGTGTAGGGGCTTACTTTTTGGAGACCGACATAGATGACTCAGACAGTTTTCGTAGGCACCGCGATTCCGACACGGATTCAGAGACTCTATTTGGGGGCTTTCTTGGCCTGGGTGTGACTTTTAATTTTACCCCTAGATTCTTTGTTGGGGTAGAGGGCAAATACCTCTGGACCACAACAACCACGGTCATTAATGCCGATACCAACCTTACCGGAATCCAGGCGACTGCTAACATAGGATTCAGATTCTAAATGACCTTTGTCGGGCAGAGAGTAGGCGGAGAGGACTTCGGTCCTCTCCGCCTACTCTCTGCCTTTCTCTTGGGCATGATGAATTAGGAATGATGCTTGTTTCTTTCTCAAGAATTCTCTCGTTTATTCAGTCAGCAAGCCTTGGAAAATAGACTCCTCGTTCAGATTCACCTATTGGAAATGTTCATAAACATAATGGCCCTGCCTTTGTTTGATCATGGAGACAGGAGAGGCGCTGAGGGCCGGTATCCATCGTGGCCTTTTCGATAGAACAACTAACCAGAAAGAAGTAACGAATCACACTCGTGAAGAAAGAACCAACTATCCGGCGGGATAGAAGCAGTTTGTCTCCTGTAACGCTTCGCTAATGCTTCGCGTAGTTCTATTAGAACAGGTGCTGATGTATTCCGAATGGATTCATAAGATTGGTTGAACCGAGGCGTATCACCTAATTCACCAGAGGCATGCATAATTAGTGAATGAGCAATTGGTTCAATAGATGGATGAATTGTTTCCTGAACAAGGGAGAAAACTTCTGGATATCGTTTTTGCCGAACGCGGAGGCTCGCAAGAGCTGTTTTAAAGTAGGCACGTTGAGATACCCAAGGATTCTCTCTCTCTCTTGCTCCCCATTCGAAAATTTCCTCTGCCCTTTCCAATTTACCAGAACGCAGTTGGGCCATACCCCTAATATGATAAGCAACCCAGTCACTCCGAGTTGCTGGTAAGTTAGTAGGGAGAATTTTCAAGGCGGTTAAGTAATCACCCATAGCTACCAGCACGGAGGCCTTACCATTTCGAGCACTTGTAGAACGAGGAAAACGATTCATGACTTGTTCATAGGTGTCCAGTGCCTCCTGGAGTCTTCCTATTTTCTTGTAAGTTTCGGCAATGCCAACATAGGCCCAAGGGTCCAAAGGGAATTTCATAATCGTTTTACTATACTCCTCTACTGCTTCAGAAAAACGTCCTAAATCTCGGAGTATTTTTGCATGTGCGGTTCGTGGTGCTGAAGCCAAAGGAAAATGCTCGACCATAATAACTAGAGCTTCCTCAGCCTTCTCTATCTTTCCAAGCTCCCGGAGAACTTCTGCGCGCAGAGACTGCAGAATTAAGCCCTCAGGGTGACTTTTAACAAGTTCACTAAATTCCTCGAGGGCTTCGTCGAGTCGTCCCATGTCTCGAAGTACTTGGGCACGACCACTGATCGTAACTAAATCAAAGGCTATTTCTCGTAATATTTCGTTGTAAGCATCCAATGCTTGTTGGAGTTTACCATTATAAGCCAATACGGCTGCCCGACCATTGCGGGGAACGAGATCAGCAGGAAAGTCCCGAATGCATTGATCATAAATTTGAAGGGATTCTTCTATCTGCCCCAAGTCCTTCAATACCTCCGCACGCCCACATAATGCTACACAAACATTTCCAAGCACCGCAGAAGTATGATACATCTCCAGAGATTGTTCGAACTCAGCCAGGGACCGGAAAGCGTCTCCAAGGGTAGCATAGGACCAAGCATCGCCAGGAGCTTCTGCAACTGCCTTTGAAGCGAATTCTAGCTGGAGTTCTTGGTTACCCAATCCCTTAGCGAATTGTGCAAGATCACATAAAGATTTGGCTATATGTTCAGGATCACCATTGCGACGTTGGCTGACAATAAGTTCTTTAGTAAATCGCAACGCTAAATCCTGTTTCCCCTCTATAAGATGCTTTTTAATCCCTTCCTTCTGTTTTTCCACTTGTTGGAAGGTATGGAAACTACTCTTAAAACGTTTTTTGTGTTTAATGTGATTATACCTATCATTTTCAATCTCAGGGTCGCCCAATCTTCTGGACCGTTCGGTATGTAAAAAAGTGACCATTTTTTCTCCCCTGGGGAGAGGCGGAAACCATCCTGCCTCAAAAATTATTTGTCAAAGTCCTTTTTGATCCAGTTGTCCTAAAGGAACTCATTCACTGAGAACTCCTTTTTCTTAAAAGTTCCTCTGTCGTGTTGGAACCGTAATCCCCTCCTCAAAACTCATAAATTCCCCCCCTTACTTTTATACAAGGGTTAAGAACAATTTTGGGGAGATTTAGAAAATGGCCACGGCTCTATGGGCGGCCGCCTGCCCACATTCTCTGGCGCATATGACCCCTGAGCCATATCTCCTGCCCCCACATCCCAACCTGTGCGGCCTGCTCCGGGGTGAGATAACTCCTGGCTTCCAACCGAGAATCGATGGCTTTCATTCTTAATTGTGTGGTCAGACCTAAAAGTTCCTCTTGTTTGGCTATGATTTTGTCTTTATCCGGGTTAGGGACAGTCCACAATGTTTTGAGCTCGAGCCGTTTGACCCTGAGGTCATTGCGTAGAAAACCGTTTCTTTCCGGAAATTTTCCCCCAAGGCTTGGAGTTTGGTCTTTTGTTCCGGGGTAAGATTCAATCGGTTACGGTAATGAGCCTTAAATCCTTCTCTTGCCCCTCCATCTTCCGGGACCATGGCATAAACGCTGCCGGCCATTAAAAGTAAAACGAATAACAAAACCAAAATTTTAGTTTGACTGATCATTTCTTCTTCCTTCCTTGGTTTTTTACGAATTTAAGGTTATTTCTTTCCAGTCCCGAAATCTAAAAACCGTATAATCTTTCGCTGCTTAGCCCATCCCCTTTCCATTTTTCTTTTGATACCCCAAGGTCTTTCTTTAAAACAGCTTCCAAATTTGTATGGTTTATTTTTTTTAGAGAGAAGTGATTTTTGTTAAGTTAAAAATAAAAATGATTTTCTTACGATTTAATGACTTCCTTATGTCGTTTTGTTCGCTGAATGGCTAAGAAGAAGTTAACCTTATAAAATCGCTTCCAGTCTATCCGAGAATAAGTTGTTTTTCGGTAACATACCTCGTATCGATTCCTGCTGTTACTCCGCCAAGAAACTATTAAAAGATAATTTTAACTTTATAAACCCCTACCTGTCTAATAAAGGAGAGTTTTATGCCCTTAATAGGACATACCTTCTATATTTCGCAACTTAGATTAACTAAGAGTTAATAAAATGAGAGAAAAAGTTAGGATCCGGAAATGGGCACCCCCGAAGAGCGGTCAGGGCAAAGCGGGTGTTCTCTATGCCCCCTAACTAAAAGGGGAAGAATATGGAAGAGCCAGTTTGAATAATGCATATTGATGGAGATTACAGGGTTGTACATTTTTTGATTGGAAAGGGAGCCCTTATTAAATCAACGGTTTCCCTGGCAACCGCCTCGACCATGCTCAAAAAATAATAAATTTGATTTGATTTTATCGGAACCTCAAAATATAGTCATACTTACTCCCCTAGGCCCATCAAGAAATAAAAGAGCACCTGGTATTTAATTAGAAAAATATTAATCATCTTCTGGAGTGCGAAGGTCTATTTCTATGATAAAAAAGAACAGGAAAGCGACATTTTTGGGTGCGGCCGTACTGTCTTCCATCGCAGCTATGAGTTTGGTTTTTTTCCTCATGTCCGGCTGCGGAAAGAAGAAAGAGGAGAAGGATTCCGCTCGGCCCATAGTCCAAGTAGCACAAGTTGCCCGGCAAAATATCTCCGTCTATACAGAATGGATCGGCACAACGGATGGTAAGGTCAATGCCACAATCCGAGCGCAGGTCCAGGGTTATTTGATCAAACAGAATTACCGTGAAGGCGATTTTGTCAGGAAGGGACAGATTCTTTTCGAGATCGACCCGCGCACCTTCCAAACAGCCTTGGACCAGGCGAAGGGACAACTGGAGCAACAGCGGGCACGCTGGGCAACCGCCGAGGCGGATCTCGTCAGGATCAAGCCCCTGGCGGAGCTGAATGCCATCAGCAAAAAAGACCTGGACGATGCCATGGGCCTTGAACAGGCCGCGCGTGCGGCGGTGGTTTCGGCAAAAGCTGTTGTTGAAAAAACAACGCTGGACGTCGGCTTCACGAAGATTACCTCTCCCGTTGACGGCATCGCCGGCATTGCCAAGACCCAGATCGGAAATCTCGTCGGTCCCGGATTGATCGAGGAACTGACAACGGTATCAACTCTTGATCCTATCAAGGTCTATGTGTCCGTCGGTGAACAGGAGTACCTCAAAATGGTCGGAAACGGCGGCCCTAGTTTCAAGGACATTCCCCTGGAATTGATTCTATCCTCCGGCAGTGTTCATCCCTATAAAGGATACTTTGCCCTTGCCGACCGCCAGGTGGATGTGAAGACAGGCACCATAAAACTCGCCGCCTTCTTCAGCAATCCCGGAAATATTATTCGGCCCGGACAATTTGCCAAGGTCCGTGCCAAAAGCAAAATCAAGGAAAACGCACTGCTGATCCCCCAGCGAGCGGTGAGGGAACTTCAGGGAAGCTATCAGGTAGCCGTCGTAGGTCCCGGTAATAAAATCGATATAAGGTCGGTAAAACCCGCCGAACGAATCGACAACCTCTGGGTGATTGATGAGGGGCTTAAGCCGGGAGATAAGGTGGTCATG
This sequence comes from uncultured delta proteobacterium, assembly GCA_963790475.1. Lineage (GTDB taxonomy): Bacteria > Desulfobacterota > RBG-13-43-22 > RBG-13-43-22 > RBG-13-43-22 > RBG-13-43-22. The sequence goes on from CAWBOS010000010.1 coordinate 1,746,661, forward strand.
GAGGGGTTCCAAAAAGTAAGGCAGGGTATGATCGTGAATCCACAGTCTTACGTTCAGTCCGGGGACGGCACCGCCTCGATGGCCGGAGAACAGAAATCGGTAGAATCCGGGCGAGGACAAAAATAGACGTCATGTCGAAGTTCTTCATCAATCGTCCCATTGTTGCCATGGTGATCTCCATTATGTTCGTCATTGTAGGCATCGTGGCGGCGGTCAGTCTGCCCATCGCCCAGTTCCCGGAGATCGTGCCCCCCGAGATCCAGATCTGGTCGACTTATACAGGTGCGGACGCGCAAACCGTCGAGCAGTCCGTGGCGACCCCTATCGAGCAGCAGCTCAGCGGCGTGGACAACATGAATTACATGTACTCCGTCAACGCCAACAACGGTAACATGCGGCTGACGGCCAGCTTTGATGTTGCGACCAGTCCGAACACGGACCTGGTGCTTACCCAGATCCGGCAGAATCTTTCTCAGCCGCAGCTTCCCGCCGATGTGCGGAATTACGGGGTCACGGTCCAGAAGGCCCGTTCCGCCCCCCTGATGACCCTTTCCGTTTATTCACCCCACGGGTCCCATGACGCCATCTTTCTGTCGAACTATGCCTACATCAACCTCGTCGATCAGTTGCTCCGCGTGCCCGGAGTCGGCCTGGCTACGGTCTGGGGCTCCGGTATGTATGCGATCCGCATCTGGGTCAAACCCGATACCCTGGCGAAGCTCGGCATAACCGTTCCCCGGGTCATTGATGCCGTCCAGAAGCAGAATACAGTTAATCCGGCCGGGCAGATCGGTGGTGAACCCGCGCCTCCGGGCCAGGAGTTCACCTATTCCGTACGGGCCCAGGGCCGTCTGATCACACCCGAAGAATTCGGCCAGATCGTTCTGCGGGCCAACTCCGACGGATCCGTTGTTCGCCTGAAGGATGTGGCCCGTATTGAACTGGGCTCGCAGGTTTATACGTTCAGGGGGCGGCTGGATGGGGAACCTGCAGCTAATATCGGCATCTACCAGTTACCCGGCACGAATGCCATCGAGACAGCCAACGGCGTCAGAAGGGTCATGGAACAGGCCAAGGGGCGATTTCCGGCTGATCTCGATTATGTTGTCGGTCTCGATACGACCAAGTCCATCACTGAAGGCATTAACGAGATTGTCAAAACACTCCTGATAGCGCTGGCGTTAGTCATCGTCGTCGTCTTCATCTTCCTTCAGGGCTGGAGGCCGACCCTCATTCCCGCCCTCGCCGTTCCGGTTTCTCTCGTCGGCACTTTTGCCTTTTTTCCTCTTCTCGGATTCTCCATCAACACCCTGTCTCTTTTCGGCCTGGTCTTAGCCATAGGCCTGGTCGTGGACGATGCCATTGTCGTTGTCGAAGCGGCCGAACGTCATATCGAGGAGGGCTTGTCTCCCAAGGATGCGGCATTCAAGGCCATGCAGGAAGTTTCCGGCCCGGTCATGGCCATTGCCCTGGTGCTCTCGGCGGTCTTTATCCCCACGGTGTTCATTCCGGGAATTACGGGCAGGCTTTACCAGCAATTTGCAGCGACCATTGCCATTTCGGTCCTCATCTCGGCCTTCAACGCCTTGAGTCTCAGCCCCGCCCTTGCCGCTCTTCTCCTCAAGCCCCGGAAAGAGACCCGCGGCCCCCTGGGGTCCTTCTTCACCTTATTCAACCGCTGGTTCGGACGCGCTACAACAGGATATGTTGGATTCTGCAGAGTCCTGATCCGCAAGAGCGCCCTCAGTCTTCTGTTTCTTGCAGGGATCACGGTCCTTTCCTTCGGGATCGGAAAAGTCACCCCCGCGGGATTTTTGCCGGAAGAGGATCTGGGCTATATGTATGTCAACGTATCATTGCCGGATGCCGCCTCACTGCAGCGCACCGATGAGGCCTGCAAGGAGATCGAAAAAATCATCGCCAGGACGCCTGGTATTAAGCACTACCAAACCATCCTCGGCGTCAGTTTGCTCAGCCAGGTCCAGAACACCTACAGTGCTTTTGTCTTTGTGAACCTCAAGGAGTGGAAGGATCGGAAAACTCCGGACCAGCAATATGACGCGATTATGACCCGTCTGAACAGAGAGCTGGCCAAACTGCCGCAATGCAGCGCCTTCGCCTTTTCTCCGCCAGCCATTCCAGGCATTGGGACGGCCGGGGGCGTAACGATGGTCCTCGAAGACCGTGCCGGCAAGGACATTAGTTTTCTTTCGGAGAATGTCAACAAATTCATCGATGCCGCACGGAAGAGACCGGAGCTTGCCTCAGTCAGAACGACCTTCCTCCCGACGGTGCCCCAGGTTTTCATCAATGTCGATCGGGACAAGGTACTCAAGCAGGGCATCGATCTCGGACAGGTCTATCAAACGCTCCAGGCTTTTATGGGCGGTTATTTCATCAATTACTTCAACCGATTCGGACGTCAATGGCAGGTCTATGTCCAGGCGGAAGGTGCCTACCGAACCAAAGCGGAGGATGTCGGACAATTTTATGTACAGAACGACCGGGGGGATCCGGTTCCGCTCTCGGCGGTCACGACGGTCGAATCACGAACAGGACCCGAATTTACAATGCGCTACAACCTGTATCGTTCGGCACAGATCAACGCCATGGCCAACCCCGGCTACAGTTCAGCCCAGGCCATGAAGGCGCTGGAAGAGGTCTTTGCTCAGAGTATGCCGCGAGATATGGGTTTCGATTACCTGGGAATGAGTTTCCAAGAAAAGAAGGCCCAGGAGGGTATACCGGCGATGGTCATCTTCGGGTTCTCCTTGCTTTGTGTTTTTCTCATTCTTGCCGCCCAGTACGAAAGCTGGTCCCTGCCCGTCAGTGTTCTACTCGGAACGCCCGTGGCTGTTTTCGGTGCTTTCACGGCAATCTGGCTCCGCGGCCAGGTGAACAACGTCTATGCCCAGATTGGGCTGATCGTGCTGATCGGTCTGGCCGCCAAGAACGCCATTCTGATCGTTGAGTTCGCAAAAAGAAGGCATGAACAAGGGAGATCTACGACGGATGCCGCTCTCGAAGGGGCCCGATTGAGGCTCCGGCCGATTCTCATGACTTCGTTCGCCTTTCTCTTCGGCACGCTTCCCCTGGCCATATCTACAGGATCCGGAGCCGTGGCCAGACAAATCATGGGAACCACTGTTATGGGCGGAGCTGCAGCAGCCTCCTTGATTGCTATCTTCCTGATTCCGGTGACCTTCTACGTCGTTGTCAAAATGACGGAAAAACGCAGGAATAAAAAAAAGCCGGAGAGCGAGGAAGGAGATCATGTATAAGATCCTTTTATCTTTTCTGCTGGCGCTTATTCTTTCCGGCTGCATGATGGGTCCCGACTATCGGAGGCCAGATATCGAGATCCCCGGCGCCTGGCGTTTTGAAGAGAAGGAGGCCCGAGAAATCAGCAACGTGTCCTGGTGGGAGCAGTTTAACGATCCCGTTCTCAACGAACTCATCGGGGTGGCCCTGAAAGAAAACAAGGATCTCAAGATAGCCACGGCCAGAGTTGAGGAATTCATGGGACGATACGGGACGACACGGGCGGCCCTGTTTCCGCAGGTTTATGGGGAGGCCAGTGCGGGCCGAAGCCAGGTGACTGGGCTGGGGCCTACTCCGCTTTCATCGGCGACTCAAAATCCCGCATATAACTATTTGGCTTTGCTGAACGGAAGCTGGGAGCTCGACCTGTGGGGCAAGCTGCGGAGGGGGACAGAGGCCGCCCGCGCCGATCTTCTAAGCCAGGAAGAAGGGCGGATTAGCGTTCTTCTTACGCTTGTTACGTCTGTGGCCAGCGCTTATGTGAATCTCGGCAATCTCGACAAGCAGCTCGATATAGCCAAAAGAACCGCGCAGAGCCGTAAGGAATCCTACGATCTTTTTCAACTTCGGTTCCGGGGTGGTGTCATCTCGGAACTTGAACTAAGTCAGGTCAAATCGGAATACGAGCAAACCTTAGCGACCATTCCGGTTCTTGAAAAGGTGATTTCCCAGCAGGAAAACGCCCTGAGCGAGCTCCTGGGACGGAATCCCGGCCCGATTCCGCGGGGCAAAAAGATTGACGATCTTGTCCTTCTGACTGTGCCTGCGGGTCTGCCCTCCATCCTGCTCGCCAATCGTCCGGATATACGCCAGGCGGAGCAAAACCTGATCGCCGCCAATGCCAGGATCGGTGTGGCAAGAACGCTCTATTTCCCAACGATTTCTCTGACGGGTTCGTTCGGTGTCTCAAGCATTGACCTGTCGAATCTCTTTACCGGGCCTGCGGGGGCCTGGAACTGGGCCGTTCCGCTGGTGGCCCCGATATTTACGGGTGGCGCCATCAGGGGACGGATTAAAACGGCTGAAGCACAGCAGCAACAAGCCTTATTTCGCTATCAGCAGACTATCCAGACGGCATTCCGGGAAGTCGAGGATGCCCTGATCGACCAGAAGCGCTCCAGAGAAGAACTCGAGATTCAGGACCGGCAGATTGAATCCCTGCGGAAATATGCTCGTTTCGCCCGCCTGAGATTTGATAATGGCTATACCAGTTATATCGAAGTGCTCGATTCGGAACGCAGCTTGTTCAATGCCGAACTGGCCCGCGCCGAGACCAAGGGCGTCCTCTTTCAGGCCCTTGTGAATCTGTACAAGGCGTTGGGCAGCGGTTGGACGTTCTAGAATATCAGCAAGGACCAGTCACACCCTGAGTCCTCCCCGACGTTTTGCTTCTTATACTCCTTAAATTTCCATTTGGAAAAAACAGAAGAGTTGAAACCGTAATTACTGACAAACGGCGTTTGATATTTGTCGTACCTATAACCGACAACGGCATGCTTCGCATAAGAAATTAAGAGAGGTGGTCGGACGGATTGAAAAGAAATTGTCAATACCAAAGATTTGACCCTCTGTTTAATGTTTAATATTATGTGGTGAGGTCCCTGGTTTGTCTGACAGAAACTCAGTAACTTTACAATAGAACCAAATGGAACATTGATTGGAGCGAGGGAATGAAATTAAGAGGATTAGTAGTAGCCGGTTTTTTGACTTTGACTTTGATTTTGGCCTCTCGGGCGTGGTCGGCAACCGGCATGGAAATGGTCCTGGTCAAGGGCGGTTGTTATCAGATGGGTGATACCTTCGGGGATGGATTTACGGATGAGAAGCCGGTCCATGAGGTCTGCGTCGATGATTTTTATCTCGGGAAGTATGAGGTCACCCAGGGGCAATGGCAGGCGGTTATGGGGAATAACCCGGCTGATTTTAAAAATGGGGACAATTATCCGGTTGAGAATATTAGTTGGAATAATGCCCGGGAATTTATTCAAAAACTAAATCAAAAAGCCGGGAAAAGGTATCGCCTGCCCACAGAAGCCGAATGGGAATATGCGGCCCGGAGCGGGGGGAGTGGTGAGAAATGGGCCGGGACCAGCAATGAATCAGAGCTTGGGGACTATGCCTGGTATTACGCGAATTCGGGAAACAAGACCCACTCGGTAGGGGAGAAGAGGCCGAATGGTCTGGGCTTGTATGATATGAGCGGCAATGTCTGGGAGTGGTGTCAGGACATTTATAATGCTCATGCTTACAAAGAACATTCCCAGACTAACCCTATATATGTGGGTTCAGAGGCAAGCCGTGTGCTCCGGGGGGGAAGCTGGATCGACAAACCAAGGGGCCTGCGGGTTCCCTGCCGTGGCGACAACGCGCCCGACTTCAAACGCTACGACATCGGCTTGCGCCTTGCAGAACCGAAGTAACCTTATGGATTATTACCTTTTTACCTTTTGAAAGTTTTTCCTCCAATTTATACAAAGTGTATATAGGCGTTATTATTTTATGGCGGCATTGTGTGACCATGCCCTTCTTCCTCGCTCGTCTCAATTATTAACTACAATATGGCAAGCTGAAATCCTCAGAGCTCCTTAATGAAACTTAACCTTGTCCACTTTTTCGGGGAAGGTCAATCAATAATCATTAAAACAGATCAATTGCCGAATATACAGGCGGGCATTAAAAATACCTGCCTTTTATCCAAAAAATACTTTGATCACAGTATTTACGTAGGCCTATTTTGCGAATAATTATTATTTTAATATCGGATAGGAAAGGGAACCAGGATGAGAATACTTCTACGGGCGAGAATTCCCACCAAGAGTTCAATGCTGCTGTTCGAGACGGTAGCGTGGGAGGAAAAATAAAATAAATTCTAAGTGAAACAAAGCCTGTACCCTCTATTGGAGATAAAGCGGAGTTTCCCGGTATGCAGGATATAGATCAATGATTACTATCGACCAATCTGGTTTTATTGGGAAGGGATTTCATAGGGAATGCTATAGACACCCCGAGAATAAGAATCGCTGCATCAAAGTGATTTGGGCCGGTCACCCCAAAGAAAGCCAACGCGAGAAAAGGTACTACAGACACCTTGAAACAAGAGGAATTTCCTGGGATATGATTCCCAGGTATTATGGTGACATTCAAACAAATCTGGGTCCAGGTTCTGTTTTCGATTTGATTGTCGATCACGACTTTGTAGTATCAAAAAGTTTGGAATATTACTTGTCCTCAGAAGAGAAAACAAAAACATATTATGACAGCCTGTCAAATTCATTATATTTACTGAAAGACTATTTATTTCAAAATCTGATCATAACACAAAATCTGGCACTTAGTAACATTCTGTGTCGAAAGACTGAGTTTGGAATTTCTCGATTATTTATTGTCGATAACATAGGTAATACGGATTTCATCCCGATTTGCACTTACAATAATTATTTTGCAGTGAGAAAAATATCCAGAAAATGGCAACGCTTTGAGGACAGCATGTTGAATTCCTACAAGCATAACAATGCGCTGCATCGGATGCTCACAAGTTTGCAACACAGAGCTCTACCGATATCACCGTCACTTCATCCAATTTCAATGAAATCACGCTACAAAGATGCTCATTTGGCGTCAGACTCCCTCTGCCAATATGTGAAGTTTAGCCGGCAATCTTTAAGGCTGAATTATACGCAGCCTCATTTCTCGGACTAAGCGGCTGTTTTGTAAAGCACGGAGGAAACGATCTCCTGGATTTCCTTCGGAGTAGTGGCACTGAGGGCCTCCTTGGCCAGGGCTTCCGCCCGGTCTATTGTAATCTGACGGATGGCGTGACGTACGCCCGCAACTTGGATTTTTCTTTCCATCCAAGACGCCAGTCCGATCGGTATCAAATACAGGAGGGGAAAGCGGATATCTCGCCCTGTGGTAAAGTCAACGAGCAAGGTGACCAGAGTAATGAATATGCAAATAGTCGATGGGTTTTTTCGGGTAATCTGGACCACAAATCGCATAGGTCGTTTCATGGGCGCACTCCTCTTCATACTTCACAGGGCCGACTTATTTGTTTAGATTGCTCTATCAGACAGAAAAAAATTTTGTTAAGTTAAAAATATAAACCTTTTGCTTCCGATTTTATAAAGTTCTTTTGTTCCACAAACAGGTTAATAAATTTGACTTAACAAAATCACATCCGGTCTATCCGGGAATAAGGCTCCCCTAAAAGCCAGCAGGAGTCCGGTTTTACCATCTACAATGAACGAATCCTCAAGGAAATTGATGCCATGTCTCAACTAAGAATGAATAAACTTCTTGAAGAGATATTTGCATCCACCTTTTTCCCATATCAGCCGCCATGGTCGGGGTATGCCTGACGGTAATCGGACTTATCCGCGTTTTTATTTCCGTCCAGAAGATCGATACCTTGGCCGACGATCTTCTGGCTGTAGAGGCCCTTCTCTTTCTCTGTTCCTGTCTTTGTGCTTATTGGGTCTTACCGATGCGTAGTATTCGTAGAAGGCAACGCCTGGAAGCGGTTGCCGACCTCTTTTTTGTGAGATGGATTCGGGACTGAAAAAGTCTGAATCTCCCCTAATGGAATCGAAATCTCAATCTAATTGAAAAGTCACATAGTAGAGTTTTGTCCCCCGTTCCACTTGTAGAACCAAGTAACTACCGGGTTTCAGATGATGCAATGCAGAATTAAGCGACTCGATGTTGTTGATGGCGACTCCATTCAGGGCATGAATGATGTCCCCTGGGAGCAGGGGGTTCTTAGCCCCTCCCACCGAGGCGATTTTGGCTACCACGATGACTCCGGAGTCCAACCGAATCCCGGGAAGTAGCGGAAGGACCTTGGGATCGACATTGAGGCCCACAATCCCCATTCTTCGCACCCGGTTTTTCTCAGGGTCCGCCATGTCAAACAAGCGATCTACATTTTCATGCTGTTCGGTGACCCTGACTTCGAAGGACAACTTCTCAGTTCCTCTAAGGACTTCCATTTTAAGGTTCTCCCCGGGGGTGACCAGAAAGAAACTGATCCCGAAAAGAGGAAGATTGTCGACCGGTCTCCCCTTGACCGTCAGTATGATGTCCTGAACTTTAAGTCCCGCCTCATCGGCGGGAGATCCAGGGAAAACATCGCTGATAATGACCCCCCAGTCTCTGGGAAGGCCGAGGGCGGTAGCCATCCCCGGTGAGATGGATTGAACCTTAATGCCGATTACTCCACGGTGTAGGTGACCGTATTGACGGAGTTGAGGATAGACGAAGCTGACGATGGCACTGGGAATGGCGAATCCCAAGGCCTCATTTCCTCCGGACTGAGAAAGGATGAAAGTATTGATCCCCATCAGTTCTCCATTCACGTTTACCAGCGGACCACCGCTATTGCCGGGATTGATGGCGGCGTCTGTTTGAATGAAAACCAATGGACTGTCGGGATCGAGTTGACGGGCGACCGCACTCACCACCCCCATCGAGACGGAGTTCCGCAGTCCGCTGGGACTGCCAAAAGTGAAAACGATCTCTCCCTGCCTAAGACTTTCGTAATTTCCAATGGGCAATGCCGGCAGTCCCTTGGCCTCCACCTTCAGTAACGCCAGATCCAATTCGTTTGAGACTCCAATTACCCGCGCATCAAGGGTGCGCTCCAGCAAGGCAGAGCGTGAAAAGGCGGAATCCCCCTCATCCCCCAAAGAGGTCAAAACCACCTGGACCCGGTGCTCACCACTGATGACATGGGCATTGGTTACGATATATCCATCAGAATCGATGATAGCCCCGGATCCGATGACACGCTGCATTCCAAAAACCAAATTTGCCTCTCTATGACTTTGTTCATCCAAAGGTCTGAATCCTGTGACCAGCACCTGCACCACACTCGGGGAAACTTTTTTTACAAGGGCCTCCACAGAATTATTGAATTGATTGAGGGCGTCAGGAGCCTGAGCCTTCAGGGCAGATTGGGCCTGTATTTCTCCCGCCAGGAGGCCACAACACAAAAGGCTGATTACCATTGGTCCAGGTCGAATATTCCGCAGTCGAAACAAAAGTCCTTGAACCTGGTTCCACATAAAATTGCCAATGTTTCGATCTGAATTCTCTACATTATTTTTATCTATATTTTTATCTATCATCGCCCACCTCTTTGGTAACTTCTTGTCCGAAAGTGCAAGTAAGAGTTAAGAGCAGACGCCTTAATTTATGATCTACCTTTATTGCTTTCTCCCGTTCTCTTTATATTCTTCATAGCTGGGGAGTTTTTGGGACACCAGCTCATTGGAAAGATTGACAATCTGTTCCCGTTGTTTTAAGACTTCGTAAACCCCTTCATAAACCTTTTCTTTGGATGCGGACTCGGCCACTATGAAAATAAAGAAAAGTATGGGATTAATTTGAAGGTGCTCATATTTTGAATTCCGGCAACTTATATTTTGCCCGGATCTCAGCTCCTTTATCCTCAGGGATGGATTTCATATAGGCCTTCCAGCCTGGGCACCAATTGATATGCCACCGCCAGAAACGACCCAGGAATGATTTGGGATTTCGATCAAATTTTGCCCGCCAGGAACATTGATCGCATTTGGGGTCGGCCATGTCGAAGTCTCCTTTCTCTGTATACGATTATGAGGATAGAAAATTATAAGAAATGGATCAAGGGTGGTCAAGGAAAATTCCAAATGAAAAAATCTTCGTATTACTTTTTTTAACTTTTAGTAGAAAATTCTGATATGTTAAAAAGCTAAAAAACGATTGAGGACTCGGAATAAGTCGTCACCCCTCTATGTTGAAAACCGGTCCCGCCAAAGGGCGGGATGGATACCGGCTTTCGCCGGTATGACGGCGTTGATGGCACTTCCAGGAATTGCGACACAGCCTCCTCGCCGGAATGACAAGGACAGGCCTTTGGCGGCTTTTTACAAGTCCATCAAGATTAAAAGTTCCCCCCAAAAAACACCGATCATCGGTTTCGGATTACAACCGATCTGATGAAAAGGAGAAATATGTCTAATAGAGCCTTAGAAGGTATTAAGGTGGTGGAATATGCCACCATGGTTTCCGGCCCCTATTGCGGAAAATTATTAGCGGACCTGGGGGCCGATATCATCAAAGTGGAACCGCCTGAAGGCGATCCCTCCCGCCGCTGCGGCCCTTTTCCTAAAGAGGGAAAACACCCGGAAAAAAGCGCCCTCTTTCTCTATGCCAACACCAGCAAGCGCGGCATGACCCTGGATCTTGAAAAGCCGGAAGGACTCGAGGCCTTTAAAAAACTCCTCTGCTGGGCAGACGTTTTCATCGATAATCAGCCTGTCGGTTTTTTCGATCAGTATAATCTTGGCTGGGAGGAAATTCACCGATTAAACCCCCGGCTTATTTATGCCTCCATCACCCCTTACGGCCGGACCGGCCCCAGGGCCAAGGCCAAAGGGGATGAGCTGACGCTCATCCAGGCCGGTGGTGAGGGCAATCTCATACCGACCCGTTCCTTCGATTTGTCATTCCCTCCGGTCAAGTTCGGGGGATACCAGGTCGGCTATCACGGGGCCTTGAACGCGGCTGTGGGCATCATGGCCCTGATTTTAGGCGGAATGAAGACCGGTAAAGGACACCTGCTGGATATCTCTCTGCAGGAATGTGTTATCAACCTGCTCCCCGGAACTTTGCACAACCACCGCTACGACGGTTTCAACTGGGGCCGGGTCCCGGACCGGCCCCCGGCCATGGGCCGTATGGAAACCAGTGACGGATATCATTACTCTGGGGGCCAATGACGATCACCATTTCCGGGCCCTGCGGGAACTGATGGGCAAACCGGACTGGCTGGCCGACGACCGTTGGGATAACCGCGTTTATCGGGCCAACCATCTGATGGAAATCGCTCCTCAGTTGGATGCCTGGATGAAGCAACAGAAGAAACAGGATATCTACCATAAGTTGGCCAAAGCGGGCATCCCGGTGGGGCCGATCAACTCAGCCGAAGAAGTCATGAACAATGAACAGTACAAAGCGCGAGGGTACTTCACCGAGGTCGACCATCCTGTAGCCGGTAAATACCAATATGCCGGTTGGCCTTACCGGTTGTCCGCTTCCCCGCCCAGGGTCTTCAGACCGGCCCCGCTCCTGGGACAGCATAACGAAGAGGTCCGTCGGGAAATCCTCGACCAGGCCATAGAAGGGGCTGAGAAACCCGGCCAGGGCGCACCAGACCTGAAACTCCCTCTGCAGGGCCTGAGGGTCCTGGATTTTTCCTGGGTTTGGGCCGGTCCCTACGCCACCATGATGCTGGGCAATCTCGGGGCTGAAGTAATCAAAGTGGAAGGGCACGCCGAACGGATATTGTTCGCCGGGCCGTCATGTGGCCCAGGTGGGAGCCGGAACCCCATCAGGTGCCGCCCAACCAGGGTTTGAGCTACAATTCCGTCAATCGGGACAAGAAGAGTCTGACCCTGGACTTGAGCAAACCGGAAGGCATCCAACTGGCCAAGAGGCTGGCGGCTATGAGCGATATCGTCATCGATAACATGCGACCGGATGCCATGACCAAAATGGGTTTGGGTTACCAGGACCTGATCAAGATCAAACCGGACCTGATTGTGGTTTCCTCCTCCGGACGGGGTCATAATGGACCGGAAACGAACTATCTCGGTTTTGCCCAGATTCACCAGAGCGTCTCGGGTGTGGCTTATATATCCGGTTATCCGGAAGATCATCCCACCTTCGGGTCCCTGGGTCACACGGATATCACCAACGCCGTTACCACGGCCTTTGTCACCCTGGCCGCGATTCATCACCGGGAAAAGACGGGGGAAGGACAGTTCATCGATTATTCCCAGTGCGAAGGTTCGACCTGTCTGATCGGGGAGCAACTGCTCGGCTACCTGATGACCAACATTATTCCCGAACGCCAGGGCAACCGCCATCCCGAATATGCCCCGCATAATATGTATCAGTGCTGGGGCGTTGACCGTTGGCTGGCCCTGGAGGTCCATACCGATGAAGAATTCCGGGCCCTGACCCGGGTCATGAACAAACCTGAGTTAGCCGACGATCCTCGGTTTGCCCGGCAGGTCCCCCGAAAGAAAAATGAAAAAGAACTGGATGGCATCATCGGGGAATGGACCCGCCAAAGAGACCGGGATTGGATGGTCGAGGAAATGTTAAAAGCCGGTCTGGCCGCCGCACCCTCACGGGACGCCGAAGATATTTATGCCGATCGTCACCTGAAGGCCCGGAATTTCTTCCTCAAGATTCAACATCCCGAACTGGGAGAACTGGAATTGGCCGGATTGCCCTGGAAAATCAGCGACACCGAATTGACCAGCCGGTCATGCCCCTTTGCTGGGGGAGCATAATCAATACGTGCTGCAGGGACTCCTGGGCTTAAGTGAATCGGAAATAGTCACTCTTCGTGCCAAAGATATTATCATGTAAAGGAAGTGGGAGAATACCGTTCGTCGGACAGCTAGAAAAACCTGAACATAACCACATAAACGTGATATAATCTGACAATATGAAAATCGAATGGGACCCAAGAAAGGCTAAATCCAATATAAAGAAACACGGAGTTTCATTTGAGGAGGCAGCAACCGCCTTAAGTGATCCCATGGCCGCAACTGGTGTCGATCCTGACCATTCCATAAGTGAAGAACGTTATATTACCTTCGGTATTTCAGAAAAAGGTCGACTTGTGGTGGTATCTCACACCGAAAAGGACGAAGCAATTCGAATCATAAGTACCCGCAAGGCGAGCAAAGGAGAAAGAGAACTCTATGAAGAAGGATAAAGGACTTGATAAAGACGAATTGCGGGCTGAGTATAAGCGCTCTGATTTTAAAGGCGGCTTTGTACGAGGGAAGTACGCAAAACGTTTAAAAGAATCATCTAACGTGATTGTCCTCAGGCCGGAAGTCGCTCAGGCATTCCCGAATGAAGAAGCAGTGAATAATGCCCTTCTTACACTTATTGATATTGCTAATAAAACAACACGGCCCAAAAGACGCTCTACCGGGTCAAATGGAAATCGGGCTTCCCGGTGATCTTTTCCTTCCCCAGCCAGCTACAGCACCCTTTAGAAAAAGGAGAGAGATATTTTTATTATTAACCATGCCAAATCCCATTAAAATTATCATCGGACAGACAAATTTAAACGCCGAACTCTTCGATTCTCCCTGTGCCCGGGCCGTTTTCTCTTGCCTACCCATTGAAACCCGGCCCAATGAGTGGGGCGATGAGTTCTATTTTGGGATTCCGGTCAATATGCCTTTGGATGAATCGGCCAACCGGAAAGTGAAGGCCGGGGATATCGGCTATTGGCCGCCGGGCAAAGCCCTGGCCATATTTTTTGGCCCAACCCCGATGAGCACCGGTCCCGATCCGGTCCCAGCCAGCGAGGTCAATCTGGTGGGTCGGATCATCGATGATCCGACCCTCTTAAGGAAAGAAAAAGGCGCCGCCAAGATCAGATTGGGATGAAGAAGGCACTCCGGGATCAAAATCCTTAAGTATAATAGAGAAAATCTCGGGAAAAATCCCTTTTATGGGGTCTGCTCCTTAAAACTTCCCAAGAATTGAACCTGGCCTTTCCCCGTGATCATACTGAATGATACCGGTACAGTCATATGATTCTTGATACCATAGGTTTTTTCACCGCCGGCTCGTACCGGAATTTTATGAAAGCTTTTAAATTCCGCGGTCCGGAGCACTTTCAGGATTTCGTCGGGGTCTAAGCTCTGGGCCTTTTCAATGGCCTGCAATAGAATGTGCGGTCCCATGGAATAGGCCAGATCCGTGACTTGAAAATTCGGACAATCCTTCTTAAAATATTTTATATTCTCCTCACCTATCGGGCTGTCGTCGTCCGGCGAAACCATGATCCCGATATATCCTTTGGAGGCTTCGACTCCGGCAATAGCTTGCCATTTTTCCAAATCCCCCGGCATGGAGCTGGGATTGGTGATGTACCCCTTGTAGCCCAATTCTCGAGATTGTTTTACAACCATGGCCACGGAACCCGGTGGTAGTTTGCAGTATACGAAATCCGGATTGGTCTTTAGGGTCTTGCTTAAAAAGGGATAGAAATCGGTTGTCCCAGGAGGGACCATGAGGAAATCTTTTATTTCCATACCTCTTTGCTTGGAATGTTTGATGGTATTTTCCTTAACCTGTTTGCCGTCATTGTCATCCGCCAGTACATATAAGACACTTTTAGATTTGAACTTTTCTCTCATTAAAGTATATAAAGCTTCACTTCTTTCGTCATTACTGGCGGAAACCCTGAAAAGATAAGGCCATTCCGGTTTGGGAACCCATATCGGCCCTCCGATGACAGCCAGTTTCTTTTCTTTGGTGGACAAAGGAGCCCACCCGGAAATAGATTCGGCACCGAAAGCCCCCACCAGAAAATCAACCTTATCGTTATAGATCAGCTTTTCACCGGCAGCCCTTCCACCGGCTACGGTATACTTGTCATCGGCAAAAAACATTTCGATCTTATAATTTTGTCCCTTAACCGTAATCCCTCCCCGGTCATTAAAGAATCGTTTTAAAGATTCCATGCTGCACTTGACACTCAAACCCCACTGTCCGGCCGGACCGGTCAAGGGAATGGGGGCACCCAATTTAAGAATTTTACTTTCCGCCCCGGCTTCTTTGAGTCCTCCCACTACCAAGAGAACTGCCAAGGCAACGCCCCCTGCTACTGTCTTAAACCAGAAAATTTTCTTTCTCATGGAAAACCTCCTTTTACCGTTGATTGAACCGTCGTCCCAGCATGGCCCCGGCGATGTTGATGCGCTGGATTTGAACCGTCCCCCCGGCCAGGGGCCAGCCGCGGCTGTCGCGCAGCATTCGTTCAATGGGATACTCTTTGGAATAGCCATAACCTCCGAAAACCTGCAGGGCCATGTCCGTAACCTCCTTGGCCATTTCATTGGAAAAACATTTGGCCACCGAGGATTCGAATACCGAAGGCAATCCGGTACCGGCATTGGTCGCCGCGCGGTAAATGAGCAATCTGGCCGCTTCAACCCTCATAGCCATATCGGCCAGGAGGAATTGGATGGCCTGAAATTCGCAAATGGGTTTACCAAAGGCGTTCCGTTCCTGGGCATATTTCTTGGCCGCCTCCAGGGCTCCCCAGGCAATCCCCAGGGACATGGTGGCATTCCCGCAGCGTTCCACATCAAAGGCCTGCATCAATTTGGCAAAATCACCCTGAGGAATGACCAGATTCTCCTTGGGCACCAGGCAGTCTTCAAAGATCAGATCGGAGCTGGGCATTCCCTGAAGCCCCATGAACTCCTCCTGCTTCCCGAAGGAAAGACCGGGAGTATTTTTTTCAACAACGATGCCGCCGATACCCTTGGCCCCTTTGATCTCATTGAACCGCACATAGACCATATAAAGATCGGAATGTCCCCCCCCGGAAATAAATCGTTTTTGCCCGTTCAAAACATAATGCTCTCCCTTGAGCACGGCTTTGGTGCTCAAATCGGTAAGGGCTGATCCGGCCCCCGGCTCGGTCATAGCCACGGACATCAGTTTTTCCCCTTTGCAGGCCGGAGGAATAAAACGTTGTTTCTGTTCTTCCGTTCCGAACTGGTCCACTACCCGAATAGGCCCCACGCTGGTTTCAAAAACAGGGAAGGCGATGATCGGGCTGACCCGGGCCAGTTCTTCAATGGCCAGGACAGCCTCAAAGGCCGTCTGTCCCCCGCCGCCGAAGCGTTCGGGCAAACAAATGCCCAAGAGACCCATCTCCGCGTACAGGGGCATTACCTTCAGGTCCAGGAACTCTCCCGATTTTTCCAATGCCGGAACCAGCGGAGCCAGACGTTGATCGGCAAAATCATGGACCATCTTTTTGAAAATCCGTTGTTCTTCGTTTAGCTGAAAATCCATTTTCCTCCTCCTTTCAAAATCCCAATAGGTCTTTCTACTGATTCAGATTTTATTACAATTTACTAAAATGGGACATCTTCCTTCTACCTGTTAATAAAATGATAGTAAAGAAGATTAAACCACCAATTTGGCTGGAGTGAACCCGATAGGCGCTGTCTGCCAAGCGTATTATTCAAAACCAATTATAATGAACTTAGGTAGTTACGTTTAGGTGATTTTATATTTTATTGAATAAGCTGAAACTTCCTGATATTATCCAGAAAACAGTTCAATAATATGTTAGGCGTCCTGTTGGAGGGAACAAGGAAGTGAATGGGGCATGCGAAAATGATTATTATAGGGAGAGCGCTATGAACGAATCGAAAGTAGAGAAAAAGGCGTCGGAGCCGTTAGTCGGCAAGGAGCGGGTTCAGATTCTGCTCCACGAATACAACGGCCTCCGCAACGAAATCATCCACCGGACGAACAACTTATTCCAGGTTATCGGCGTCGGGGTGATAGTTCTCGGTTGGCTTACGAATAGTCGTGATTTTGACTGTAAACTTATCATCTCGCTGCTTGTAGGCTTAGTGACACTTGCCTGTCTTCTCTGGTTAATCCATCGCGATATAGACAAGGCCGCGGAAAGATTGGCAGAGATTGAGGATTATGTGGACAAGGAAACCGGTGAGTGGTATCTGTTGCGGTGGGAGAGGCTGTGGGGCGGACGAAAGACTGGATACTGGTTACGAGCGCGTCCTTTGCCAGTTCCTCCTCCCAGACCCAAACCGTCAGATGGTGCATGAACTGGGCAAAGCGGCCGGAAGGGCGAAGAGGACGTTGGTGAAATATTGAAATTTGATGAGGACAACCTATTGATTTGTAATACGAATTTCCTAACCAGCGCGTTCAGCGAATCCGCGCCATGCGCTTCTCGCTGACGCCTATGTTAGGTCCTTGATGGATAGCAACCGTGCGTCTTGAGATATCGTGTAGCAAATGCTCGGATCAGATCGCCCCCGGTGAATCACGCACCGTTTATTCGCGCATATGCTCGGTGTGCAACGACGGAGTCTACGAAATCGAATGTCCGCAGGGGCATCGCACGATAACGGTCCTTCGCACCCCTAAGCATGAGGTACTTTACACCATCGGAGCCAATGCCCTTCTAGACGGATATTTCAGAGACGCCATTGCTTCGTTTGCAGGAGCCTTGGAAAGGTATTACGAATTTGCTCTGAGGGTCATCTCACGACAAAAGGAGATCGCGCCTGATGCATTGGAGTCTATTTGGAAAGTGATGTCGAGGCAATCAGAAAGGCAATTCGGTGCGTTCATCGTTGTCTGGTTGCTGGAAACCGGCAAACCGTATACTTCGCTACCGCAAGCACAGATTGATAAGCAAACCACTCTACGAAATGATGTCGTGCATAAAGGGAAGATCCCTACCCTTAAAGAATGCGTAAAGTATGGTGAGTACGTTTTGGATGTAGTAGCGCCCATCGAGCAGGTGCTACTTGCTAACTACGCCGCAGCACATAAAGACGAGTGTTTCGCCCACGCCCGGGACGTTAGCAAGGCCAAGTCTTCGCCAATCACTGTGCTAAGTATATTTTCCGTGTTCAATGCTGCACTGCAGAGCGCCCATAAGCTGGAACCGGCCCTGGCTAGGCTCCGTAAACTTCGGGAGCGTGATGGCTATCCGATCGTTGGGTCAGAGTATTCGAAGAGCCGGGTTGTTACTCATCTAATAAAGTCGTGACAACATGGCCTAACCCATTACTCCAGGGGACGCTCCTATCGTCGCGCCCCTAAGTTCAGGCGTTGCCTCTAACGGGTCCATGTCCCGGTCGGCGCCGCCGCAGCGACACCAACCAGGCCATTGGACACCGATGTCATTCGTTTGCATGGGCCTTCGGCACCGCAAGCTTCGTGCCAGGGGTCAACGCCGCATTGGGCGTATTACAAAGGAGGTATCTATGGGAGATGCTCAGTTTGAGTTCGTATGGCCAGGGCTACCTGTTGCAATCCCAGGACTAATCATTGTTTTAGTGTTGCCAGCGTGGCTGATGTGGATTGTCTTTAAGCACATGTCGTTTTCAACTTGGAAGAAGGTGTTTCTGGTACCGGTTTGTTTTATTGGTCCTTTCCTCGTTACGGCATTATGGCCTTTAGCTCTGAAGGTAAGCGGAATCATCGGGTTCACAGGCCCCGGGGACTACCAACCTCCATATGGTTGGTATGCCCAAGAATTGTTTGGCCGTTTCAGCGACTACGTTTGGGCGAGCCTCACAGGCTTGGCAATCTTGGGCTTTCGGGGCCTCGTCAAATCGAAAACCAGGCATTAGCCACCGGTGGCTGAACTCTATCGTTAGCCCTCAATATGGGTAATGGGAATGCTCTTTAATAATTTAATTGGCACCATATTTGTAGGAGATTAATAATCATGATATGCCAAGGACAGCAAGATTGATGCTCCCGGCTCTTTTCGCCATGTAACGGGATCGGATTTTCTGCGGAGGGGGGAGAATCAATCGAAAAGTGGAATATTATGCTTGCAGGTTATGTTAATAAATTTTAAAAGAGCGTCTCGCCTTGATTCCATTGGGAGACACGAGGCTACACAAGACGTATGGGCGATCATTACATTCCACAATACTATCTCAGGGGGTTCTGTCGAGGATTTGGTCGCCGGCTGTGGGTGTACGATAAGAAAGAGAACCGTAAATTCCCGACCCAGGTAAAGAGCATTGCCAATATATGTGGTCTTTACCCGCAGGATCTCGAGAAATACCTTTCGGAGGACATTGAGAATCCTGCGAACCGGGTGCTTGATAAGATCCATAACCGAAAGCCTCTAACTTCAGATGATAAAATTATCCTTTCGAACTACATTGCAGTGATGTGGAAAAGGGTTCCAGAAGGCAAGACTCGTTTAAAGGAGCGTGCACCCAAGATTGCCGAAGATTTGCGTACAGCATTGCACCGACAGTTAGATGAGGCTCTCTTAAAAAGCCCCGAAAAGGAAACCATCGCTCAACGCCGAAAAGCAGAAATTGATGAGATTCTTGATAGATTCTCCTGTGATCCTCCAGAAGAAATCTGGCACAACGTAATACCTATTGACCGAACGCCTCGAATGGCTCAGAGTATTGCCACGATGACATGGCAGTTCATTACATTTGATGAAAAGCCCGTCTTCCTAACAGGAGACAACCCTGTATTCTATTTTCGTTCTCTTGGAATTGGGAAGATCGAATCTGAGTTGTCTTTTCCTGTTTCTAGCTATGTGACCCTCTGGGCAACCCGAAGGATTGATCTCCCAGAAGGTTATTTCCCCACAAGTATGGCAATCGTTAAAGAAATGAACCGCAGAATAGCAAGTATTTCTACGAGGTATGTCTTTCATGCAGAAGAAGAGGATTGGATTCTCCACTTCCTTGCAAAGAAGAACTGGAAGCTCAATAGAGTTGTATAAGGTACTTCCAAAGGAAAGATAGGTGGCGACAACATCGTCGTTCGCCGATGCGGGGTTGTCCTACCGGGTTCATCCCCCGGTCGGCACCAGAGCATCTGCACCATCCTGGCATTGGATACCAATATCACTTGTTTGCATGGGTTCTTCGGCCAAAAAAGCTTCGTGCTAAGGGTCAACGCCGTATTAGCCGTCTTGATTTACCGAGGAGAGATGCACAGCTCGGGGGAGAAATGTTCTGCCCGGACCATCTTGCTTCCAAGACAGGGCGCTCATCTTTGCATTCGGTTCAATCATTCGGAGGTATGTAATGCTGTTCATGGTCATTGAACGTTTCAAAGACAACGACATGGTGCCCATCTATCGGCAGGTGCGGGATGGATCAAGGCTTCTTCCCGGCGGGTTAAAGTACATCGATAGCTGGGTCGAGCCAAACTTCAGCCGATGCTTTCAGCTCATGGAGTGCGACGACGTTCGCCTCTTTCAGCAATGGGTGCTCGAATGGCGCGGATTCGGCGTGACCATAGAGATAGTTCCTGTTGTCGGCAGCGCAGATACGCAGGCCGTCGTGGCGCCTTACCTCGACAAAACGTGAAACCGGTCGCCGTATTGCTCTCGGCATTGGGTAATGGAAAATCTCTTTAATAATTCAATAGGAATAACCATATATGAACCCTATCTGTATTGTAGACGATGAATCTTTCATCTGTTCCACAGTAGCGAGCATCCTGAAAGACGAGGGGTATCAGGCCATCGTATTTCCTGACGCAGAGAGCTTCTGGCAGGGGCTCGATACAATGGAGCCCTCTCTCGCCCTGCTGGATATCTGGCTCCCGGGCATAGATGGAATGCAACTCCTGAAAAATCTGCATGGCCGATTCCCGGCACTCCCCATTATCATGATGAGCGGACATGCCGGCATCGAGACGGCGGTAGCCGCGATAAAGGCCGGTGCCTACGATTTTCTGGAAAAACCGCTGCATCTGGAGGTTTTACTCGACAAGGTGAAGTCTGCCCTTAATCATCGATCTTCCGGGGGCGGCGCAACCCTGCCTTCGGATACGAGGCTTGAGATCGCCAGTGCGGACCTTTTGATGCCTCCCGGCATGGTGGAGGTAGTGAATTCACCCCAACCTCAACGCGCCCTCAGGGGGAATGTTGTCCTTAACGGTATAGGGCTTATGAGCGGCCGGAACACAGGTATCATCCTGAGTCCCCTGGGAATAGACGAAGGGATCGTCTTTCAAACTCTTGACGGTCAAACCATCCGTGGACATATCACCTCCCTGGGGAATTTTTCCCAAACGGTCTCATCGAAGACCTTCTCTGCCAACTCCACCACCCTGGACAACGGCAGGCAGCGGGTGCGCACGGTTGAACACCTGATGGCGGCTCTTTCCATGTTCGGCATAACCAACGTGCTCATAAAGGTCGACGACGAAGTACCGAACATTGACGGCTCCGCCAAGGACTTCAGCGACCTCATAGCACAGGCAGGGATAGAGGAACAGCCAGCCTTCACCAGGGTCGCTGTCATCCGCCAGAAGCTCGGAGTGGGCAGCGAGGAGAGGCAAGAAAAGCATCTCTATGCGGAGCCCTTTGAAGGGTTTGAAATATCAATGAGGGTTGACTACCCTCCACCCATAGGGGAACAGATTCTCACTTTCAATCCTGAAAAAGGATCTTTTGCCAATGATATAGCCCCTGCCCGCTCATTCAACACCTTTGAGAATATCGAAATGGCCCAGAAGCTGGGAAAGGTCGGTGGCGGGTATCTCCATTCCCACATCATCATGTACGACGGCAAGGTCATCAATACGGAACTCCGTTATCCCGACGAATTCGTGCGTCACAAGATATTGGACCTGATCGGAGACCTCTACCTCCTCGGTTTCTCCATCAGAGGACGCATTACGGCCAACATGACCTCTCACGGTTACAATCAGGCCCTGGTGGAACGCTTATACCAGGCTATTCAGAGCAGCTCCAAATGAAGGCGATAAAAGAACTTAATCGGAAATATGCGGCAGGATCTTACAGCTAGGAAATGAATCGGTCCATTGTGCATGTGGCGATAGTGGTTGAAGACTACGACGAGGCAATCGACTTTTATACCACGAAGCTGGGTTTCGAGCTGATTGAGGACACCTACATCCCGAAACAGAACAAACGTTGGGTATTGGTTTGAGGACCTGTATGGTAACCTCTGGGATCTGTTGGAGCACAAGGACGGACACCGTTTTTCACAAAAGAGATCACAACCGTGCGTGCCGCTAATCGACGAACAAGCAGGCTCTACAACGACGGTCCCTGACCAGGCGTGAACGACCGCTTGGGATAAGTTGAAGTCGGCTCAGTTTAGTGCTATTCTATGAAAAAAGGAGGGAATACTATGTCGATAATCATGGAAAAGGAGGAAGCCCATAGGATCATCGATCGGATGCCGCCAAATGCTACTTGGGATGATTTGATGCGAGAGATTTATGTCCGAGAGGCAGTTGAGCGCGGGTTGGCTGACAGCAATGCAGGCCGGACCAAGGACGTGAAAGAGGTCCGGGCGAAGTACGGTTTACCGGAATGAAAGTCCACTGGACTGACACCGCTGAAGGTCATCTTGACGCAATCCATTATTACATTGCTCAGGATTCGCCCGAATACGCCAGGCGCATGGTAGATCGACTTACCCGAAGATCTCAGCAAATTGCCAAATTCCCTTTCTCAGGCCGAAGAGTTCCCGAAAATGATGTTGACCAGATTCGAGAAGTGATTTAAGGTTCCTTCCGTATCATTTACAACATAAAGTCAGACCAGATTGATGTACTGGCTGTCATCCATGGAGCCATGGATTTGCTGGGTACATCTGAAAAAGAATAAATAGGAAGGAGAAAAACAACAATGATACACTGGATTCTCTATTGGGTCGTTGCTTTTATCGCTTTGATTTTTATCCTTCGAGGTTTTTGTTTGATTGGCCCCAATCAAGTCGGCATCCTTACTAAAAACATGTTTGGCAAAAAAATGCCGGCGGGACAAATAATCGCCCGTCAAGGGGAAATAGGGGTTCGGGCCAGGACTCTGATGCCCGGGCTCTACTGGAGGTTACCTATCATTTGGACCTTTACCAAAGTTCCGGTGGTGACGGTAGAGGTTGCCAGTATCGGTATCGTCGAATCCATCGACGGTGAACCACTCCCTAAGGGCCGGGTCTTAGCCGACGAAGTCGAGTGTAATCAATTTCAAGACGCGGAGATGTTCTTAGCCAACCATGGGAGGAAGGGACCGCAGGTTGGAATTCTACGCCCGGGCACCTACCGGATCAATTCCAAACTGTTCAATATCACCAAAGCCCCCGCGGTAAAAATAGATGAGAATACTATTGGTATCGCCGTTGCTAAAGATGGCATTCCCTTACCGACCGGCTATGTCATCGCCCCTAAGGCCCTAAAAGATGACGGGTCCGAAGCAGACCACAAAGCTTATCAAAACGGACAGCTCTTTATCGATAGCCAAGGATACCGGGGACCGCAGTTGGATACCCTGCAGCCGGGAATATATTTCATCAATCCGAACTTATTTGATATCAAAATTGAAGACGTAGCCGAGGTCCTTCCGGGATATGTGGCCGTAATCAGGTCCAACGTGGGTTTGGAGTTGGAGAGAGCACTCGAAGGGCCCGAGGGAACTACTAAAGAAGGGAGAATGGGTGGTCCGATCCATGAAGATGTTGAGAAGATACTGATAACCGATAAATACACCCGCGGCATTTGGAGAGAGCCGATAGCCCCAGGGAAATACAATCTGAATACGATTGCTTTCTCACCCTATCAAGTGCCTACTTCCGCCGTTACCATCGATTGGGCAAGCGAGGGAAGAATCGGGACGGAAGTAAAGGGAGTTAAACCAACGGAGGCTATGGCTGCTGGGGTCCTGTACAGTTTTGATCCCTTGAAGGTGACTTCTAAAGACGGCTTTCAACTGGAAGTCAATGTTCGAATGGTGATTCGAATTCAGCCGGGCAACGCGGCCTACATCATAGCCAGATTCGGGTCGGTGGCCAATCTGATCGATCAAATCGTACATCCGCTGATCGATTCATCTTTCAGGAATAAAGCCGGCGAGAAAAAAGCGATTGATTTTTTCCAAAGCCGGACGGACCTGCAAACCGAAGCGCTGGTACACGCCAAGGAAAGATTTTCCGAGTACAACGTCGAGGCTCAAAACTTACTCATTGCTTATATCGATATACCTAAGGATTTGTTGGACACTCAAACTAAGAAGGAGATTGCCAATCAGCAGCAAGCTCAGTATGACCAGGAAGCCATGGCTCAAGAAAAACGCATTGCGGTCATGGAGAAATCGTCCCGGGCGGATAAACAGAAAGATGTTATTGATGCCAAATTATCCATAGACATCAACAATGACCGGGCTGAGGCCAAAGTTAAGGAAGCGGACGGTAACAGGCGCTCTATGATTCTCCAAGCTCAAGGGACCAAAGAATCTACCATACTGGTGGCTGATGGCAATTCTTACAAAAGCAAGATCGAGGGCGACGGTGTTGCCGCCGCCTACAATGCCCAGAAGGAGGCCATTGGTCAGCAGAATGTGGCCATCATCAAACTCATTCAAGAGATAGCGGCTGGTAAGATTCAGATTGTGCCCCAGGTCCTGGTTGGAGGTGGGGATGCCTCAGCCAGCGGAAACCTTTTCAATGCCTGGATGTCGCAGATGATTTCTCAAAACGTACCGAAAAATGAGGGGAAAGAGATAAAAACGAGCGGCTGATCTGAATTGGCTAGGCAAGGCTACTGAAAAAACCGATAGCAAAAATCAACCCAAACTGTAAAAAAAAGATTGGATCGATCAACAACCTCGCAGCAAGCTACGAGGTTGTTGACTAAAGGAGGATTGCTAAAATACTTAAACCCTCGAATTCCTGGGTCCTCGATTCTTCTTTTTAATAACTGGTCGGCCAATTATGCATGAGATGTTGTCCGATCCCTTTGGAGAGACGGTTGGTATAGCGCTTCAGCATCTTAATCAAAAAATCCCTGGTCTCGGAAGGATCGATGATGTCCTGCAACCCAAACCCACCCGCGGCATTCCAGGGTTCGGTGTTCAGTGCCATTTCTTTTGATAGCTTTTCAAATCTTTCCGGGTCGTCTTCCTTCTTGAGATTATAGACCACGTTGATGGCCGGTTCCGGATCCATGAAACTGATGTCGGCCGTGGGCCAGGCGACCAAGAGATCCGAATTTCTTCCACCGCCCATATTGAGAAAGGCCTGCCCGTAGATTTTCCGGACAATGACGGCCAGTTTCGGAACCGTCACCAACTGCAGGGCATTCATCCAGTTCATAATTTTGGCGGTGACTTTTTGGCGCTCTCCAGCCTTGCCGATTAAAAACCCCGGGGTGTCCATCAGGGTGATAATCGGAAGATTATAAGAATCGCACAAAACCAGAAAGTTGGTGATCTTTAGACAGCAATCCGCGTCCAGGGCGCCTCCCCCAAAATAGGGATTGTTGGCAATGATTCCGATGGATTGACCGCCGAGCCGTGCAAAACCTGTGGTGCAGGGCCGGCCGAACAGGGCCTTGACTTCGGTATAATCCTCCCCGTCAACTATGGTCCGTATAATTTTTCTGATGTCGTAAACCCTGTTCCGTTGTTCCGGAAGATAATTCAAAATGTTTGGCATGTCTTTGCCGGAATTATTGGGAACCTCCGCCAGAGGAGGCGTCTCGTTCATATTCGTGGGCAGGTAGCCGAGCAATTTTTTGGTCAGGTCAATGCAGTGCTCGTCCGATTCCCCCACGAAATCGGCCAGCCCGGAGATTTCGGCATGAACTTTCCAGCCCCCTAATTCTTCAGGATCGACCTTTTCACCGGTGGAGATTTCTATTACTTTGGGACTGGAAACCGCTGTCACCGCTCCTTTCTGCATAATCAGGATATCAGACATGGCCGCATACCAGGACGAACTGCCGTAACAGGGCCCCATGAGAACGGAAATCCAGGGTGAGGTTCGTAGCCGCCGGTACTGGGTAGCGCTCGCCCCCCCCTGGGACATCCGCCCTGACCCCATGGCATCGGGCATCCGCTGCCCGGAGGATTCCCCGAAAAAGACCAAAGGCAACCCGTTCTGGACCGCGTAGGTTTTGATATATTCCAACTTTCTCGTGTTGGTGGCCGAACTGGAGGCCCCCAGGATGGTGATATCATTGGCCGCTATGGCCACCGGCCGTCCGTTGACCTCACCGTATCCGATGATCTTGCCGTCGGTGGGCGTTTTTTCGGCCATTCCCCGGGCCGCCGAATGGCCGAAGAGTCCCAACTCCGAAAAGGTGCCGGGGTCGAAGAAATACTCAATCCGCTCCCGCACATTGAGCCCTCCTTTTTCTTTTAAGGCCTTGAGCTTCACCTCTCCCCCCATGGTGAGCTGATGTTTTCGCTTCTCATAGAATTGTTTCATCTTCTCTTCGTGGCTCATATACTTCCTCCTATTTTACTTAATGTCCAACGGAAACACCGAATATGAAACTATGGTTTATCATTGGGGGGATTTATAGATATCATTCAATCCCGACATTCCAAACCTGATCCAGACCCTTAAACCTTTCGATCATATCCCTTCCAAAAGGGTTCCTTCAACTCCTTACGGAGGACTTTCCCATTATCGTTTTTAGGAAGCTCGGAGATAAAAACGAGGCTTTTAGGTTTTTTGTAGCTGGCCAGATTTTCTTTACAAAACCGGATCAGGGATTCCTCGTCCAGGGTCGAACCCTCCTTTTTGACCACAAAGGCCTTAACGGATTCGCCCCAGAGCTCATCCGGCACACCGACAACTCCGGCCTCGAGGACCTCCGGATGGGCCAAGAGAACCTCTTCCACCTCTCGGGGATAAATATTAAATCCACCGCTGATGATCATATCCTTTTTTCGGTCCATGATAAAAATAAAGCCTTCTTCGTCAATCGTGGCCATGTCCCCGGTGTGAAACCAGCCTCCCCGGAAGGCTTCGGCCGTTTCTTCCGGTAATTTCCAATACTCTTTGAAGACATGGGGGGCCCGGACCTGAATCTCTCCAATTTCGCCGGGCCGGACGGGGCTACCGTCTTCCTTTATGATTTGGAGAGAAACGCCCAGGGCCGGCCGGCCGGCGGAAGCCAGGCGTCTGACTTCTTCTTCGCTTCCCTTTATTTTATGGTCCTCGGGTCCCAGATAAGCCAGGGGCTGGGTGGCTTCGGTCAACCCGTAATTTTGCCGGAAGACAGGCCCGAAGATTTCAATCGCTTCTTTTAACTTCTCTTTGGGCATCGGAGCGGTGCCGTACCAGATCCTTTTCAGGCTTCTCAAATCATAGGCATGCAGGTTGGGCACGGCCAGCAGCCGGATCAACATGGTGGGGACCAGGAGGATACTGGTAACGCGTTCTCTTTTAATCGTCCTTAGGATCTCCTCCTCATCAAATCCGGTCAGGATAATATTGGTGGCGCCCTTGATGTTATAGACCCCATTCATCAGGCCGGCCGCATGGGCCAGGGGACCGACCACCATATTGACATCCGAGGGCAGGATCGGTTGATCCAGGTTAATGAGGACGTTGATGATCCGGTTATAAGAGAGTAATGAGGTCGAAACCGCACCCTTGGGTCTCCCGGTCGTTCCTGAGGTATATTGGATCCGGTCGATGTGATCGTCTCCCGTTCCGGCCGTCGGTGCCGACTCCGGTTGACCCTCAACCAGTTTTTCATAGGCCAGCATTCCTTGCGGTTCTCCCCCTTTTGCGCCCATGACGATCACCTTCTTCAGAGTCGGTACAGAAGGCAGGATTGGAGATATGGAATCAATGAACTCCGCGCTCATGATCAGCGCATCCGCTTCGGCATTGTTCAAAATATATTCTTGTTCACGGGGGCTGTGCCGGGGATTCAGCGGGATAGTGGTCAAACCGACCCTCCCGATCCCCCCTTGACAATCCAGGGTATCGATCCTGTTGCCCAGAAGAATGGCCATTTTCTGTCCCTTGCGCAATCCGATCGAACGAAGACCGTTGGCCACTTTGCCGGACCTGGCAAACATTTCACCAAAGGTAAGGCGTTTGTCACCATAAATGAAGGCCGGTCGATTGGCATATCGATAATTGGCCCAGGCCCGTAAATTTCCTCTATTCATATCTGTTTTCCTCTTAGACCAAATGGCCTTTCCTATGGACGCATTGTTCGCCTGACAGGCCCCACCTGGTTCCGGGTTACCTCATGGGCCTCCTCTATCCAATCGCAAAGCAGGGGCCGCGTATCCCGGGGGTCAATAATATCGACAATACCGAATTTTTCGGCCGTTCGAAAGGGGGAGGTAAACTGCTCGTAGTAGGCCTCCAATTCCGCCAGACGGGCTGCCGGGTCCTTCGAGGACGCGAGCTCTTTCTTATAGGCCGCCGAGATCCCTCCCTCCAGGGGAATAGATCCCCAATAGGCCGACGGCCAGGCAAACCTCAGGTTGATCGACCCCTTTCTCCCGTGCATCCCTCCTCCGACACCAAAAGCCCTCCTGACCATTATAGATATCCAGGGAACCTCACTTTGTTCGATGGCCCCGATCGCTTTCATGACTGCCCGAAGCGTGCCGGCCTTTTCAGCGGCCACACCAGGCATCACTCCGGGCTGATCCACAAAATTGATGATCGGAATATGGAAGGTGTCGCACAAATCCACAAATTTTTCCGTTTTTTCGGCCGCGGTACGGGTCATGGCCCCGCCCAGGGAAAGAACATCGTTGGCCATCACGCCCACCGCGTACCCATTCAGACGGGCCAGACAAGTGATCAGGGACGGCCCGTTATGAGGGCCTATCTCAAATATGGTATCTTTATCCAGCACCATTCTCAGGATCTGCCGGGCCTTATAAACCCGGCGTTTATCCGTTGGAACGATAGTCAGGAGCCCTTCTTCCCGCCTTTGCGGATCATCTTTTGAGGATTCTCGTGCTGGAACTTCAAAAACATTCTTCGGCATGTAGGAGAGGAACCTGCGGGCCTGGTTAAGGGCTCCCTCCTCGTTCTCCGCAGCATTCATGACTGCCCCGCCGTCCCCCGTCTGGACTCTCCAACCCCCGAGATCCTCTTTATCGATCTCCTGAGCAAAGGCGGCTTGCACCACCGGTGGACCCGCGGCGAAGACCTGGCTCGTTCCTTTGACCATAACGGAAAAATGAGAAGCACAGACCTTCACCGCACCCAACCCGGCACAGGAACCCAGGGCCACACCGATCACCGGGACGGCGCCCATCAACTGCATCACCGGCCAGGTCGGGTACCCCGGGATCTTGGAGGAGCCGGATTTTTCCAGCAACCGAACGCTTCCTCCTGCGGTATCTACCAGTCTGACGAGAGGCATTTGCATTTCGTGGGCATAGCGTTCGGCATAGACCCATTTATCCGAGATGGTCGATTCGGATGATCCGCCCCTGATAGTAAAATCGTCTGCGGAAACGACCACTTTTCGTCCGTCAATCCGTCCTTTCCCGATAACGGCATTGGTGGGGGTAAAGGACAACAGGTTCCCCTGGTCATCATAAGCAGCGCTTCCAGCGGTCATCCCCAGTTCGGAAAAGGAACCCTGGTCGAGCAGCAACTCGATCCGCTCCCTGACCGTCAGTTTCCCCAGTTTGTGCTGATAAGAGACGGACTGGTCTCCCCCAAGCTTGCGAGCCCATTCCTGCCGGCGCTTCAGTTCATCGACCTTTTCTTTCCAGCTCATAGTGCTCCTATCCTTTTAATTAAATATTTTCTAGATGTATATTCGTCAACTGACTAACAAGGGGATAAAGGCCCCCGACGAAGGTAAAGATTTCAAAAGACTCCTTCTTGATTTGTTTAAAAGTTTTTTGACGACATTGACATGAACCGTACAAATATTTTGCTTTAATCCTTTGTTGCCGAAATGGTTCCGGTGCAGCCAGCTCCAGTCTTTACGACGTTTTATCTTGGGAACTTTGGGATACCCTTTTTGCCGCCCGATGAGTGCCATGGCGGCGAGTTTATATTCCTCCGTCAGACCGAGCAGTTTTTCCACCGCCACCTGGTCTTCACCCCACAGCTCCGAAACAATTTCTGGTTCTGTTGGTACTTGTGCTCGGCAATTTTTTCGATGAGCCCGGGATCATCCGCCAGGATAAACTCCCACGGTTGCGAATTCATTGGTGAAGCCGCCATAGAACCAGCCATGATGATCCGTTGCAGTGCTTCCGCTGAAGCAGGTTTAGTAAAACCCGTAATGGTCCTCCTTCTGGCTATGGCTTCATACAAGTCCATAAGTCTTCTCCTTTTTCAATGGGAAAATAATATTAGAAAAATTTAACGGAAACACAAGATGAAAAGTGAGGGGAAGCGATCTCTTTTCTTCCTGACCGTACCCCCCTACCCTATGATCCACTTTTCCAATCCTTTTCCTCCCGCAGGTAAACCGTTCGGTGCGGATAGGGGATCTCCAGGTCTTCCGCTTTCAACCGTTCGAAAATCCTTTTTCTCAGTTCATGCTGCACCGGATATTGATCCCCGAATTCCTCCACCTGGCAGATCAGGGTAAAATCTAATGAACTGTCCCCGAAGCCCGGAGTAACCCGCACCAAAGGTGCGGGATGGCCCAGTAACCCGGGGATGTTCCCAATGGCTTTTTTGACTTCATCCACTAAAACCCTTTCCACCTTTTCCGGATCGGCCTGATAACTGACCGAGACGGGGATCGACACGGACATCCTTTTATCCGGCAGAGAAAAGTTGGTCACAATACTTTCGATTTTTGAAAATAATGGATGAACAACTTCCCCGCCAGATTGGCGCAGGCCAAGGTAATGGAAAGAATCAAGAGGAGGTGGATGGTACGGCTTAAATAAAATAAATATTTTCCGGAATAATCCGAAAGATCAATTCCAACATACAATCCGATAGCCAGGCACCAGAAAACGGAGGGGACCTTAATGGCCCGAACGATCAGATCCTCAAGGTGAGATTCGCTCTTTACCGCCCAGCGGTGAAAAATTCTAAAGAAGATGGTTCGGCCAACCAAAAGCAATCCGGCAATGAGGAATGTTGAACCCAACAGAACCAGCAGTTTTTCGAGATGACTTGGCATTCGTTCTCCTGACCAAGGGAAAACTATAAGGCTATCCTGGAAAAAATGGTAACATAATTGGATAAGATTGCAACTATCATATTAACTTCAGGCCTTTTCAGTTGAAGAAATCCTGATCCGGTGTTACCCTGAAAACGGAAAGGAAGAAAATCCCTGACGGGTCTGACCCGGAATTTTGATAGGCCCTGATTTTTATGATATGGAATCTCTTCGCTCCCTTGCAATAAAAATATTCAAAGCTGCTCTGGCCGGGACGGATGCTTATCAAGCCGTCTTAGAAAACCTTTCTCTTAAAGGAAAAATTCTTCGGCTCAGAGACGGATCATCTTCTTCCAAAGAATTTGATTTAACCCCATTCCAAAAAATTATCTTATTAGGGGCGGGAAAATCCGCGCTCCCGATGGCTGCCGCCGGCGAAGACCTTTTGAAAGACAAATTGTCTGACGGCCTGACCATTACCAAATATGGTCATGCCGGCCGGCTGTCGAAGATAGGCCTCGTTGAAGGCGGACATCCTCTGCCGGATCAAGCCGGTTGTCGGGGCACCCGGCAAATCGTTTCCTTTCTCCAGGCCGCTCATTCTGACACTTTGATTATTTTTTTGACCTCCGGAGGTTGTTCAGCTTTATTTACCTCCCCACCGGCGTCCATTTCCTTAAAAGAAAAACAGAGAACAATTCATCTCCTGCTCAATGCCGGAGCACCGATCCAGGAACTGAATACGGTGCGCAAACACCTTTCTTTGGTCAAGGGGGGCCGTTCAGCCCTGATGGCTTCTCCGGCAACAGTGATCAATCTGGTCTTGTCCGACGTTATAGACGACCCTTTGGACATCATCGGATCCGGCCCTTTTTTTCCGGACAGTTCTTCTTTTCAAGATGCCATAGATATTCTCGGGAAATATCAGCTGATAAAAAAAGTGCCTGCCTCCGTTACCCATTTTCTAAAAAGGGGGATCCAGGGATTGATCGCGGATACCCCCAAACCGGGTTCAACCTGTTTTGAGAAAGTGACCCACCGGATCGTTGCCAATAATCAGATGGCCCTTAAGGCTGCTGTAAAAGAAGCCCGGACTTTGGGATTCAAGCCTTTTATTTTAAGTTCTCAAATCCAGGGGGAAGCCCGGGAACTGGCTAAATTCTATGGGGCCATCGCCAAAGAGATGATCCAATCCCATGGCCCTTCAAAGAAACCGCTTTGCCTTTTAGCCGGAGGGGAAACCACGGTGACCGTTACCGGGGAAGGGAAGGGAGGCCGCAACGCCGAACTGGCTTTGGCTATGGCCGTCGAACTTAAAGGGCGAAGATTTCTTTTCCTAAGCGCCGGTACCGACGGTACCGATGGGCCTACGGATGCGGCCGGAGCCCTGGTTAACGGCCGGACTTACAACCGGGCCGTTCAGAAAGGAATCTCTCCAGAAAAGCATTTGAAAGATAATGATTCCTATAATTTTTTTAAAAAGGCCGGGGGACTGTTTATGACCGGTCCAACCGGGACGAATGTCATGGATCTTCATATCCTGTTGTTCGACTAGGCGAAAAGTTGTCCGAAACCTAGGGAAGATACTCGAAGAATTTGGAGATTAGAAAAAAAATTTTCTGAAAGGGGAACGGGTATGCAACAACAAATTACCGAACCGTGTGATCTGCTCGACAATAACGGGTTGTTGACCAACCCCGGGTATGCCACCAGGGCCCTCTGGCGATATGATAGAGAAAAAATCAAAGCCGGTTGGTATCGGATCAAAGAATGGGATTATTATGCCATTCTTTCCATGGAAGATGGGTTCGGCATAACGTTTACTATGGCCGATTTGGGATATATCGGTTCGGCTGCCGTCTGCTGGCTTGATCTTAAGGAAAGAACCTGCAAACAACTCGGTGCGATGTCCGGCCTCCCCATGGGGAAAATGGGGTTTCCGGCAACTCCGGACCAGGGAGAGGTAGCCTTCGCCGATAAAAAGATCAAACTCAAATACATCGTCTCCGGCCCAGAGAGGATTATCCAAATCGACGCCCCGGATTATGTCGATGAAAAAGGGGGTAAGGGTTTAAAAGGCGAGTTGGTCCTGTATCAAGACCCTGATATGGACAGCATGGTTATCGCCACCTCCTGGAAGGAAAATCGGAGGGCCTTTTATTACAACCAAAAAACAAATTGTATGCCGGCCCGGGGACCCATTACCTTGGGTGATCGGAGATACGAATTCAACCCAAAGTCATGTTTCGGGGTACTGGACTGGGGACGAGGATACTGGACCTATAAAAACAGGTGGTATTGGGGATCGGCCTCTGGTTTGCTTAATGGTCACCCCTTCGGTTGGAACATCGGTTATGGATTCAGCGATCGTTCACCGGCCAGTGAAAATATGTTGTTTTATAAACATAAAGCCCACAAACTGGAAGAGGTGACTTTCCATATCAATACCGGGGATTACCTGGCCCCCTGGAAGTTTACCAGCAGCGACGGGCGTTTTGAAATGGATTTCAACCCCATCCTCGACCGGCAAACCCATACGGAAATAATGTTTCTAAAGTCGGTTCAACACCAGGTCTTCGGAACCTTCACCGGAAAGGTGGTCCTGGATGATGGAACTGAGCTTCAGGTCGATAACTTTCTCGGGTTCGCGGAAGACGTGTTGAACTGGTGGTAATCGTTTATGAGGAAAGGGCCGGATCGACCGCAGGTTTGTCGTCGCCTTTTCTTGGCTTATTTTATTATTTTTGGTTTACATTTGAGCGGGTCTCATCTATTTTGTTCCCAACGTTTTTAAGGAGTGTTAGAGAATCCAAATGATCGGTATTTTTGATTCAGGGATAGGCGGGTTGACGGTGGTGCGGGAGGTTCTGGAAAAACTTCCCCAGTACCGCATCGTCTATTTCGGCGATACGGCCCGCTTTCCATATGGGACTAAAAGCCAAAAGACTATTATTGAATACGCCACTGAAGATACGGAATTCCTGTTATCTCAGGGGGCCAAGATTATTATTGTAGCCTGCAACTCGGCTTCGTCGGTAGCTTTTGAATCCTTAAGGGAGCGATTTACCATTCCCGTTTTTGAGGTGATTCGCCCGGCAGTTGAAAAGACCCTTCGGTTGACTCAGAAACAAAGGGTAGGAGTCATTGGAACCAGGGCGACCATCGGAAGCGGAATTTATGAGCGGTTGCTGAAGAAGGCCCGGGCTGAGATCCAGGTCTTTTCGCAGGCTTGTCCCCTGCTGGTCCCTCTGGTGGAAGAGGGCTGGCTGAAAAGACCGGAGACCAAGAGGATCGTCCGCAAGTATTTATTTTCCTTAAAAATGAAACAGATTGATACCCTGGTCCTGGGTTGTACCCATTATCCGCTGCTCAAACCCATTATTCAGGCCAAGATGGGCCGCCGGGTGGCGGTAATTGATTCTTCGCAGGAAGTGGCTCTGCTGCTAAAGGCATACCTGGAAAAGAATCCGGAAATTGCCGGAAGTTTAACCCCCGCCGCCGAAC
Organism: uncultured delta proteobacterium; assembly: GCA_963790475.1. Taxonomy (GTDB): domain Bacteria; phylum Desulfobacterota; class RBG-13-43-22; order RBG-13-43-22; family RBG-13-43-22; genus RBG-13-43-22. Next base: position 1,780,939 of record CAWBOS010000010.1, read on the forward strand.
AGGACGGGCATCGTTTTTTTGTCTCCGATCTGACCCCGGCTTTTGAAAATATCGCCAGTCAGTTTTTAGGACGCTCCATCCGGCTGGAACTACCCTAAAGAGGGTCAGGAAGGGGATGACGGGAAAAGGAACTGTCATGTAAGCGGCCTGTGTCTATTATTTTCCCGCTGGGCCCTGTGACCTCCGGGTTGTGTCAGAGAAAAAGATTTCTTCTTCGGAAAAGATACCGGTTCTGTGTTTTAAAACTGGATCTCCATGGCCTTATAGGCGCAAACCGGCAGACAGGCCTCACAGATGATGCATCGTTCCCGATTGAAAGAGACCTTCATTTCTTCCCGGTCCACTGACAGCGCATTGGTAGGACAATGAGGGATACAGGCCGTACAATGGGAACAGCGGTCTTTAAGGTGTCTCACCTCCTGGGCCAAAGGTTCAACTTGAATCCCTATCTTTTTTAGATAGTCCAATCCATTGCTCACCGCTTCACGACTGCCGTTTAATTCAATGACCAGTCGTCCTTCCGCCTTGGGACGGACCGTAGCCTTCAGGATATTGATCTGGCAATCATAATTCTTGATCAGGTTATAGGTGATCGGTTCTTCTATTAGGGCTGGTGGAAAAGTTAAGATGACCTTTTTCTTGGCCATAACAATCTCCTTAAATAAATAATAGGTTTAAGGTCTAAGGTACACGGTATAAGGTTTCACCTAATAAATCGAAATTATATTACATTAATCTCCAACTTCAATTCTTTTCCCTTGAACCTCAAACCGTAAACCTTGGACCGTTCTTTTTCAAGCTCCCGGCAACGGGGCCACAGGTTCGGTCAACAGGAATTTTCCTTGAAGCAGCCAACTTTTCAAGGTTTCGGCTACCTCTCTGGCCTTGCTATAGCTGGACATCCCGCCGGTAGGAATTACTTTCCCTTTAAAGGATATCTTTCCCGATTTTAATTCGGCATAATTGACTTCGCCCAGGGTCTTTCCCGTCCCTTGTGGATAGTCATGGCTGTAATCGACAATCGGGGCCCAGATATCTTCATCCCGGACAGAGGTAAAGGCCACCATTTCTTCATCCAGGATCGGTATTGGGACCCCGATGCTTACCGCCAGGGTGGGGCCATAACCAGTCATGGAAATTCCCCGCAACCATGGAGCGCTCATCTGCTTCAGGTCTCCAATAACAGCTAAGGTCCCTGCGCCTGCCCGGGGGACTTTGTTTTTCCCACGCGGGGCCCCTGGATTATGCTGTGTTCCCGGCCAGCAGACATAGCCGATTCCTCCTCCCAGAAATATTCTGGTCCCCAGGCCTATGGTCCGATACATAGGATCGTTCATTAGAGGAGATAGCTGACCGGCACTACAGTAATTGGCATTACCCATTTTCGGGCGCAGGACTCCCATATAGGTATAAATAACCTTGTCCGATAGGTTTAAGGCCACATTATAATTTTGATAGCCGTTACGGGGATTGAAAAGCACGGCATCGTTGAAATCCTTAAGGGTCAAGGTTACTTCTCTTTTTCTCAAGGGGTAGCAATCGGTCCCATAACCGGTGGCAGTCAGAACCACTTTTTTCCCGGCCACCAATTCTTCTATGACGTGGGCCCCGCCGTATAAGAACTGTCCAGGATAGACGGCATTCCGGGGGTCGTCATCGGGCATGGCTGTGGCCCCGATAAGGATGTCGGCAGCGGCAAAGCCGGTATAAACCGGGACATTATTTAGATAGGCCTTACCGCCTCCCATCTTCATCTTGGGAATGGGTTGTTTGACATTGAAATAGGCTCCGGAAGAACACATGGGGCTGAAGGTGCCGGTGGTGACCACGTCTACTTCCTGGGCCACCTTTTTGGCCCCTTTCTTTTTGGTCAGCCCGATAATCTCCTCAGCGGTCACCACAACCGCCTTCCCTTTTTTAATTTTTTCGTTTATTTCCGCGATAGTTTTACTCATGGTCAAATCCCTCGGTGATAATTTATCATCATTATTCTTCGATACACTCGGAAAAATTCATTATTTTTAATAATCCCGCTTTTGATGGATGATGTCAAGAGAAGAAATGGCGTTTGTTTCGGTTTAATCAGGCAGGACCCTGGAATGTTTTTATTATCAATTACCATCAAAAGATCAATTTTTATGCGGCTTCGAGGGTCAATCTTTCCAGCCATGTTCACCGATCAGACTGACAAACCGGACTCCCCCCAAATCTTCTTCCCGGAACCCTTCTTTGGTTCTGGTGATTTTTTCTAGCGTTTGGGAATAGCGGTCTCCCACCGGGATGATCATTCGGCCGTTTACGGCCAGTTGTTCCAGAAGGGGCGCCGGGATATCCGGAGAAGCTCGCGGTTACGACAATGGCGTCAAAGGGACTTTCTTCCGGCCAGCCCTGGGTGCCGTCATACACCTTGAGCACCACGTTTAAATATTTCAATTGATCGAGGATCCTCCGGGCGTTTTGAAACAGGGAGCGGATCCTTTCAATGGAATAGACCTTCCGAGAAAGTTCGGCCAGGATAGCCGTCTGATATCCCGAACCGGTGCCGATTTCCAGAACTTTCTCCTGTCCTTTAAGCTCCAGGGCCTGGGTCATCAAGGCCACAATATAGGGCTGGGAAATGGTTTGCTTTTCCCCGATAGGAACAGGATAATCGCTGTAGGCCTCGCCCCAAAGGGCCTCTTCCATGAACCAATGTCTGGGGACTTTCCGCATAGCCGAAAGGACCCTCAAATCATTGATCCCCCGGGGGATAAGTTGCTCCCGGACCATTCTTTCCCGGGCTTGGTTTAAGTCCATCATGACCGCCTTTTTATCGAAAGCCTTTGTAAACTTTTTCAAAAATCGAGATCATAATCTATATGAATACCCCCCTAAAAAGGCCAAGCCCTCGGCTGATCCTCATCAGGATATCAAACTATTGTCAGACAGGGTGCCTGAACTATATTATCTCAAAATTTTTCACTAAAAAAAGGATCTTTATGATATATAGGACTTGTGAGATTAAGTGTCAATCAGATTTTAAATCCAGGGGCTATCTGGGCATAACCGCCCGGAATCCGGTCCAAGAAGGACTTAAAGTATGGCCGAATCATTGAATATAAAAAGGATCGGGAAAAAACTGGGGATAATAATCCTGGCGATGGTTATTTTTCTATTGCTCTCCATGTGGATCAAAGGGGTAGAAATGAAATTCAGAATTTTCATGGCCCTTTTTGCCGGATTGTCGGCCTGGATGGGAATTGTCTCCCTGGTCATCTGGTTATGGAAAGAAAGCAGCCGAAAGGATGCCGAACGAGAAAAAGGATAGGTCCCATGAAGACGGTAAAAAGAAAATTTAGAAATCCCCTGGAAATGAAAGCGCCGGATGTCCTTCAAACGTTCATCGGCCTTTTCGAGAGTAAAGGATGGTTGAACCAGACGATTCGAATCAGACGCCGTGAAAGAAGATACCGGATTTCCTGCTCAGAGATGGGATTCATAGCTTACCGGATAAATGATCACTGCGGGGTTTCTCCGGGCATTCCCGGCTGGCCGGTGTGTTTTGTCACCCAGGAACAAATTATGGACGACTCGGATATGTCCAGATTTACATCAACCGAACCCAGCGTCCAGGATTGGTTGCGTTTCATCATGGATGACGATTTAGAATTGATTTGAAAGGTCAAGTTTTATGAATATCATTGTTTCCGGTTCTTTGGCTTATGACAGGATAATGGATTTTCCAGGTTATTTTGAGGAACACATCCTCCCAGAAAAAATTCATGTTTTAAATATCGCTTTTACGGTCAATGGTATGAGAGAGAAATTCGGCGGCACGGCCGGCAATATCGCCTACGCCTTGGCCCTGATGGGGGAACAACCTGAAATATCCGCTACCATTGGCAATGATTATCATCGATATCTGGCCTGGCTGACCCAAAACGGGCTCTCCACCAAAAATATCAAAATCATAGAAGAAGAATTCACCGCCGGTGCCTACATCACCACCGATCAGGCCGACAACCAGATCACCGGGTTCAACCCCGGGGCCATGAAATTTTCTTCCTGCCTGGATTTCGACCGACTCAACCCGAAAGAAACCTTGCTCATTATTTCTCCCGGCAACCTGGAGGACATGATAACCTATCCGCGGGCCTGTAAAGCCAAAGGGATCGACTATATATTTGATCCCGGACAATCCATACCCATGCTGGGTGCCGAAGACCTCCTCCAGGCCACAGAAGGATGCCGGATTCTAATCTCCAACGATTATGAACTGGAATTAATCATGAGCAAAACCGGATTAAACAAAGAGGACCTCCTTAAAAAAGCCTCGGCCATTATTGTCACTCTGGGGGAAGCGGGTTCACGAATTTACACACCGGAAAATGAAATCACCATTCCTGCCGTCAATCCGAAAAAAGTGGAAGACCCAACGGGCGCCGGCGATTCTTACCGCGGGGGATTGATCAGCGGTCTAGTCCGGGGTATGAGTATCGAACGGTCCGCCAGGATTGGAAGTGTTTGTTCCTCTTTTGCGGTCGAATGCTATGGAACGCAGGACTACCGATTTAGCCCTGCGGAATTTGAGGAGAGATTTAAGAACTGCTACGAATGAGTTACTGCATTATAAGGAACTCTTTTTCTTTCCGACCCTTGCCGCTCTACGAAGAGAATTCAGATTACCTTTGACCGGACAGGGTATCCCTTTTTCAACGACTTTGCCAAGTATCCCGCAAAACACGCCGTTGGCCGCCAGGCAGGCGGCATGTTGGGCTTTTTTATTATCGGCCTTGTCACACATGAATGAACAAAATTTCATCCTGTTGCCTTAATTTGTTGAGGATCTTAAAATAATCTTGACCTAAGACTTAAGATCTCTCAGTAGAGGAGACCGGAGGGTCAATAATTTTTTGAGACCCTTGATAAGTAGAAAAGGGGTAATCCGCCACAACCGAATTACCCCTTAAAATTTCTGGTCGGGACGACTGGATTTGAACCAGCGGCCCCCTGAACCCCATTCAGGTGCGCTACCAGACTGCGCTACGTCCCGACAGGTTGATTTCTACCACTTTCAGTAAAACCTGTCAAGTTTTCCATTATTTTTTTCTAATGACATTCATTGAAAGAAAGACCGCACCAAAGGAAATCGATATCTTTCTGTTGCAGGTTGCGGGTTTTCGGAGGAATGGTATCGTTTTTTACCCCCCCACCCGCTTTCAAGCAGCCTTTCCACAATACGGGCAGGCCTTCCAGGAATCCTGAAGCTTTTTTCCGCAACCCGAACATTTCAAGATCAATGGGTAAGCGCAACTGGGGCAGTTAGCAAAAAAATGTTCTACCGGGTGAAGACAAACCGGGCAGCAGCGGGCGCCAACTTCATAAGGGACGACACGCATCATTTCTTCCAGACTGATCATGGAGGCCATGGCTTTCCTGATTCCGCAGGCCAGCAGGGTTTCCATCCCTTCCTCCACGGCCAGACGCCGCAATTCCGTCTCCGGGGCCTTCGTCTGGATCGCCTCCCGAAAAGTAGGGGTCACGGTCAGTAATTCAAAAACTCCCTCCCGGCCTTCATACCCCTGCCCCCGGCAGGCGGTACAGCCCTTTCCGTGGTAAAAAATATTCTCCTTCGGCAAATGTAAATGATACCGCTCCAAAACTGAAAGATCGGGCTGATAAGGATTCAGGCACTGGGAGCAGTTTTTTCGAATCAACCTTTGCGACAAGATCCCCAACAAACAGGAAGAAAGGACATAAGATTCCAATCCCAGGTTATATAGACGGGTGATGGTGGAAACGGCATCATTGGTGTGCAGGGTACTGAGGACCAAATGCCCGGTAAAGGCCGCCCGTAAGGCAATTTGGGCCGTCTCTTCATCCCGGATTTCTCCGACCAGAATGACATCCGGGTCCTGTCGGAGAATGGAACGCAAGGTATTGGCAAAAGTCAGTCCGACCTTGTCAAAAACCTGAACCTGATTTATCCCCTCCAGGGCGTACTCGATGGGATCTTCGACGGTAATGATATTAATACCCTCCCGATGGATGGTTTGAAGTATGGAGTACAGGGTGGTGGTCTTTCCGCTGCCCGTAGGTCCGACAACCAGGATCAATCCCTGGGGACGTTCAATCATGGCCGAGAGCCGTTCTAACTGGACCCCAGGCAGCCCCAAATGATCCACTCCCAGAAAGGGCTGATGGGTGTCCAGAATGCGAACCACGACCTTTTCCCCCCACAGGGTAGGAAGAAAGGACACCCTGAGATCAATGCCCTTCCCCTGATATCGGATCCTAAAGCTTCCATCCTGAGGGATCCTTTTTTCACTGATATCCAAATTGCAGCTAATCTTATAGCGAGAGGCCAAAGACTCCAGGGCAGAGCGGGGAAAGATCGGCCCCTTGATTAACCAGCCATCAATCCGGTAGCGTATCTGAACCGTCTTTTCAGTAGGCTCGAAATGGATATCACTGGCTTTCAGGCGAATGGCCTCCTCCAATATTTCTTTTTGTATCCGCACTGCCGGGGATTGCTCCGATTCCCCGGAAATCTTGTCCAATAGAACTTCTTTTTTAACCAGGCTGATACTTTGTCGGATATCGGCGGCCATTTATCATTCTCCTTAGGGTCAGGTCGGAAAGAATTATTTTTTCAAGAATTTAAAAGCAAAATTTGTACCATCGGGAAGGACCCATAAATGTTTCTTCTCCAGTTGGCGCAGCCCTGCAGGGGAAAAGTCTTGAGGGCCTTATGGAAGCCTGTTTCGCCGACCGCTGAGGACCTGTCCTAAAATATTTCTTCACCATGAAATGCGGGGAGAATCCGGAACAAGAGTTTCCGGAAAATGTAAAGTTTGTTTTCGATTAAGGACCCATTCAATATCATCCTGCGGATTAAATTTCTGGAGGCGGTCTTGGGTTACAAGATTACTTGTCCGGGAGGGTTCAATCCCAGGACCAGACACTCTCCCTGTGAAGTTTTTCTCCATTGATTTTTTATTTTTCCCTTGACTCGCTATTAAAAGTATAATAAGTGAAAATTAAAACTTTAGACTTTTGTTCAATTAACTAAAAACGGCTATTGCCGATTTCCGTTGTTTGGCAAATAAATTGGACCAGGCATTCAAAAATCGAATCAAAAACTTAAATTCCTTTCTATTATCCACTCTATGTAACGATGGATTTCCCATCCAAGATCGTAAAAAATCCCCCTGTCGGCCTGCCGGGTGCACAAGGAATCAACTTACTTTAACTACAGAAAAAGGTGAGGTGAAGGGATTTTGAGCGTTATTCAATCGACTAAAGGGGCACTTAACTTCTTTTCCCCTTATCATTGCATGTCAGTTAATTTTTTCATTGACCACTAGGAATAAAAGTCTTTTCTTGAAACCGAAATTGACCCTTTGAGTAATATGGTTCCAAACCGGTCATCATTGACGATATTGGAGCGTATCTGGAAATATCTTAACCATATTTTACTAAAGGAGGGTAAGATGCAAAAGGCAAGAAAGAATTACTTTACAGGTTGGTCCATGTGGCCCATGGTGTTTTCAATCATTCTTTCCCTGGTTCTGGTCTCCACGGCACCCGCCCAAATGAAAAAGGCTCTGAGGGATAAAGCAAAAAAGGTTGAGAAGACTCAGGAGGCAAAGAAACAAAAAACAACCGTAAAACCTCAATATGGGGGAATCTACCGGAGCGTCATGCAGGCTGACCCGAGATCCCTCGACGCCCACCAGGAAACTTATGGGGCGACCACTGTCATCACCGGTAATACCAATAGCACACTGCTAAGGACCAACCCCGAGATGACCGGATGGGAGCTGGATCTGGCCGAAAGCGTGAAGCAGATCGACGACACGACCTATGAATTCAAGATTCATAAGGGGGTGCGTTTTCACAACGTCCCCCCGGTCAACGGCCGAGAGTGCACCTCGGCGGATGTCAAATACAGCATCGAACGGGCCATGGGCATGTACGGTCGGAAATCCGACTTTAAACACTATTATTATTTCGACAAGATCAAATCCATCGAAACGCCGGACAAGTACACGGTTATATTTAAATTAAGCCAGCCCCTCGCCCCCTTTCTCAAGTACATTGCCACACCCTGGGCGGCCATTGTGGCCAAGGAGGTGGTCGACAAGTACGGGGACTTGAAAACAGTGGCCATCGGCACCGGTCCTTTCATCCTCAAGGAATTCGTCAAGGGCTCCCACATCACCCTGGTGAAAAACCCTAATTACTTTAAAAAAGGCCTGCCCTATCTGGACGGTATTAATTTTAAAATCATGCCCGATCCGGCCAGTATATTGTCGGCCTTTATTGCCGGAAGACTGGATGGCTGCGGGCTCTCCTTCTACCAGTTGGATACCGCCAAAAAAGAAGCCCCGGACGCCCTCATCGATGAATATCCCGGCACCCACATGTGGGTCCTGCGAGTGCAGCCCTGGATCGAAGGGACCAAACCCCTTAAAAAGCCCCTTGATGACAAGAGGGTCCGCCAGGCCATCTCCATGGCCATTGACAAGCCCAGGTTGTTGAAACTGGCCTGGGGTGGTTTCGGCACTGTCGCCACCGGACCCGTTCCCCCGGTTTATGATGATGCCCTTCCTCCTGCCGATCAGGTGAAATACAATCCTGAACAGGCCAAAAAGCTTCTGGCCGAAGCCGGGTATCCCAACGGCTTCCCCATCGAGCTTCTGACCTGGAACCTGGAATACATGACCAAGCCGGCCCAGGTCCTGAAAGAAATGCTCAAGGAGGTCGGCATCGATCTCAAATTGACCCTATTGGAACAACCCCAATACTTCAACCGCGCCTATCACTTCGATTACGAATTATCTCTTCATATCATGACCGCCGGGGTAGACCCGGAAGAGTGGATGATCCCCTACTTCGGTCCTCTGAATGAATCCACCTTTTATAAATGGAGCAATCATGAGCTTTGGAAGCTGATCATGGATCAGCAGAAAATTATGGATGTGACGAAGCGCAAGGCCCTGCTTAGAGAGATCCAGTTAAAGATCATGGACGACGCCACCCACACCTTTCTCTATACCCAGATGCGATTCACCATCCGGAGGCCCTATGTTCACAGGACCTTTTACCTCCTTGATTATCAACCCATGATTGCGGAAACCTATTGGATGGAAAAACATTAATTTAAGAAAGGCGATAGGCTATGGGCAATAGGCTATAAGAAATAAAATCAAAAGTACCATCATCTTAGCCCATAGCCTATCGCCTGGTGCCTATAGCCTGTTTTTAATCTAAAAGGAAAACATCCATGCTGCGCTGGTATATTCTAAGGAGGGTTTTACTTCTGGTGCCGACCCTCCTGCTGGTTTCGTTTTTTATCTTTAGTATCGTACGACTTCTGCCCGGAGACGTCGTCACGATTATGATCTCGGAACAGGGCTATGCGAACGATGAAACCGAACTGAGAAAAACCCTGGGGCTGGACAAACCGCTGGTCATCCAGTATGTCCTGTATATGAAAAATGTATTCAGGGGCGACTTGGGGAAATCCCTCTGGAGCGGGAAACCGGTCACGGAAGAACTCGCCAGGCGTCTGCCCACCACCCTTCGTCTGGGTCTTATGGCCCTGTTTTGGACCATCCTGATGGGTGTGCCTATCGGGGTCCTCTCTGCACTCTACCAGGACCGATGGTCCGATTATCTGCTGCGCAGTGCGGCCATTGGCGGATTATCCATCCCAGGGTTCTGGATCGCCACCCTGATATTGGTCTTCGGTGCCATCTGGTTCCGATGGGTCCCTCCAATGGATTATGTCCCCTTCATGGAGAACCCCATAAAAAGTCTTTCCCAGCTTGTGGTTCCTTCTTTTATCATGTCCATCGCCCTTTCGGCCGGGATCATGCGTATGACGCGGACCATGATGCTGGAGGTCATGAAAGAAGATTATATCCGGACCGCCCGGGCCAAAGGACTGGCCGGCTGGGTGGTGGTGGTCCGTCATGCCCTGAAAAACGCCCTGATACCGGTCTTGAGCATTATGGGCATCCAGATAGCCGTGCTCATCGGGGGCACGGTGATCATGGAACAAATTTTCGTCCTGCCGGGCGTGGGGAAATACCTCATTGATGCCATCTCCTGGCGGGATTATCCGGCCATCCAGGGAATCAATCTTTTTATCTGCACCTGGATTATAAGCATCAACCTCATCGTGGACTTGATGTATGGGTTATTTGACCCCAGAATCCGGTATCGTTAATAAAAAATCCCGTTTGTCGTTCGGTGAAACACAATTTTACTGTTTCGTGCCCCCCCCGATCTAAGCGGGCCAAGAGCACTTAATATGATTTATTGCCACAATAGGGGAAATTATGGAATCCAGTTCTCAAGAAAAAATCATCGACCCCGAATCCGTACGTGTGGAAGAAATCATCGCCCCCCCGAAGAGGCATCACTGGCTTCTGGATTTATTTATCCAGTTGGTGAAGACCAAACCTCTCGGGGCCTTCGGCGGACTCTTAGTCCTGGGCATGGTCCTGGTGGCCATTTTGGCCCCGGTCATATCCCCTTATAATCCGGACACCATGCATGGAGAAAAAATCGTCGCCCCGCCCAGCAGTACCTTTTACTTAGGAACCGACGCCCTGGCCAGGGATATGTTTAGCCGAATTGCCTATGGGGCCAGGGTATCCATGACCGTGGGGCTTGGCGCTGTGGGCTTGAGCACCCTTTTGTCCACGATCATCGGCATTCTGTCCGGTTACTTCGGAGGGCTGTTCGACACGATCATGCAGAGATTTGTGGACGCCATCATGTCCTTCCCCTGGCTGGTGATTATGCTCACGGTAATGGCTATATTGGGACCGGGGCAGTTGAACGTCATACTGGCTTTGGCCCTCGCCGGATTTGCCGGGGCCTCACGGGTGGTCCGCAGTGCGGTCCTGGCTATCAAAGAAAGTGATTATGTAATGGCGGCCAAATCCGTTGGATGCCGTGATATTACCATCCTGATCCGCCATATCTTCCCGAACGTAACCGCGCCCATCATTGTAATGGCCACTCTCGGTCTGGGTAATGCCATCCTGGCCGAGGCCTCTCTCAGTTTCCTGGGGTTTGGGGTTCCACCCCCGGCGGCCTCCTGGGGAAGGATGCTGAGCGGCGATGGAATGAATTACATGCTAAAGGGCCCCTGGCTGGCCATATTTCCCGGCCTGGCTATCAGTGCCGGGGTATTCGGCTTCAACATGTTGGGAGATGCCCTTCGGGACCTTTTGGATCCCAAACTGACCGGCGGAATGAGACTCAGGAGATAATGGAAAATACACCGACCATAAGAAAACCCATTCTGGATGTGGAGGGATTGGATGTCAAATTCTACCTCCGCGATGGTACGCTTAATGCGGTACGGGATATTTCTTTCGCCCTCTTTCCCGGGGAATCCCTGGGGGTGGTGGGGGAAAGCGGCTGCGGTAAATCGGTCACTTTCCTTTCGGTGATGCGTTTGATCCAGGTTCCTCCCGGAAAAATCCAGGCTACGACCCTTAAATTTGACGGAGCGGACCTCTTAAAACTGTCCGAAAAAGAGATGCAGCGGATCCGGGGAAACCGGATCTCCATGGTCTTTCAGGACCCCATGACCTCCTTGAATCCGGTTTTGACTATCGGGAAACAGATGCAGGAGGTCATAAAACTTCATTTGAAATTAAAGGACGCGGCTCTGGAAGATCGCTGTATAGAGCTCCTGACCAAGGTCGGCATTTCGGAACCGCAAATGAGACTTCGCTCCTATCCGCACCAGCTAAGCGGGGGATTGAGACAACGGGTCATGATCGCCATAGCCCTTTCCTGTAATCCCACCATCCTGCTGGCCGATGAGCCGACTACGGCTCTGGACGTCACCATTCAAGATCAGATCCTTCGCCTGATTCGGGCGCTGGCCAGGGACCTGGGGGCGGCCACCGTTCTGATCACCCATAACTTCGGTGCCGTGGCCGGAACGACCGATCGCATTATGGTCATGTATGCCGGAAAGATTGTTGAAACGGCAACAACTCCCGAACTCTTCAGGAATCCCCTTCACCCCTACACCAAGGGGCTGCTTAAATCCATTCCCCGAGTGGACAAGGAAACCCAGGGAAGGCTTTTTTCCATCGCCGGTGCCCCCCCCGATCTCATGCGTGAACTGGTCAAAGGCTGCGCCTTTGTCGCCCGATGCCCAATAGGAGACGATTCTTGTTATCGTTATCTCCCTCCTTTTAATGAAATAAAACAGGGACACTACGTTTCTTGCTGGAAGGTTTTCTAATGCAGACAGGTAATCAAAAATTACTTCAAGTTAAAGAGATGAAGGTCCATTTTCCTATAAACCTTGGTGTCCTCGGCAAGGGCAAAAAACTATTCATCAAGGCGGTGGACGGGATCAGTTTTGATCTGGAAGCCGGGGAGACCCTCGGGCTCGTGGGAGAAAGCGGCTGCGGAAAATCGACCACCGCCAGGGGCGTGCTTCAACTTTATCGACCTACCGCCGGACAGGTTTTTTTCCAGGGCAGGGATCTATGCCTGGAGAAAGGGAATGCTTTAAGACGCAAACGCCAGTCCATGCAAATGATCTTTCAAGACCCTTATTCTTCCCTCGATCCCCGCATGACCGTAAGGGAGATCATTGGGGAGCCCATGAAAGTCCACGGGGTCCCGGATAGGAAGAAAGAACGCATGGAAAGGGTACTGGAACTGATGAAGCTGGTGGGTTTAAACCCTACCGATGTGCATCGTTACCCCCACGAATTCAGCGGGGGACAGAGGCAGCGGATCGGCATCGCCAGGGCCCTGGCCGTCCGTCCGGAATTTATCGTCTGCGACGAACCGGTTTCCGCCTTGGACGTCTCTATTCAGGCCCAGGTCATCAATCTGCTGGAAGATCTCAGGGAACAATTCAACCTGACTTATCTTTTTATTTCCCATGACCTATCGGTAGTAAAGCATATCAGTCACCGGGTGGCCGTCATGTATCTTGGGGTTATGGTGGAACTGGCGGAAAAGAACGAGCTCTTCTCCCGGCCCTTCCATCCCTATACCCAGGCCTTGTTGTCATCCATACCGGTCCCGGACCCGGTAGTTGAAAACCAGAGAACCGCTATTGCCTTAGAAGGGGAAATACCCAGCCCCATATTCCCCCCTCCCGGGTGCCGGTTTCACCCCCGGTGCAAGCGGAGAGAGAAAGTCTGCTCGGAGACGACCCCGGTCTGGAAGGAAGCCGCTTCCGGACACTTTGTCGCCTGCCACATCGTCTGAAAAGAGAGCCTCCCTCACAGTTGCATACAATTTCGTTCAATGCCAAATTGAACAGGGCATTATATTTATTTGTTTTGTGATTTTGTTTATGTTGGAGGATATCCCTATTGGCCCCTTCCCTCCGAACGTCAAATCCCCCCTGCCCCCCTTTACTAAAGGGGGGTTCGGGGGGATTTATGCGTATCCCCAAAATATCTTTAACGTCTTTTTATTCAACGTTTGAGTCCCATTTCTTCCGCCAGCGTTAGAAAAAATACCTCCGGCTACTTTTTATGTCGGGCATAAAAATCCAGATAAAATTCCATATTTTTTTTCAACAGTTCCGGAGTATCCAGGTTGTAAGGGCATTGCTCCTTGCAATTTCCGCATTCCGTGCAATCTTCAATTTTCATCATTTCCGATTTCCAATCGTCTTCTAAAAATCTCGCGTAAGGAGATCGCATCAGAAGAAGGGAAAGGCGGGCGGCGGTGTTGATGGGGATTTCAGCCGGACAGGGCATACAATAGCCGCATCCCCGGCAAAAATCTCCTCCCAGTTCCAGGCGGTCTTTTTCGATGGCCTTCAACATTTCTTCATTAAGCCGGGGAGGATTTTTTTCGAGATCGATAAATTGATCCAGCTCCGTTTCTCTCTGGATGCCCCAGATGGGTGCCACATTCTCGTACTGATTCAGAAAGGCTACAGCGGCCGGGATGTTGGTAATCAAACCGCCGCTGAGGGCTTTCATGGCGATAAAACCCAGATCGGATTGTTTACAGGCTTCCACTAATTTTAAATCGTCTTCGGTGGCCAGGAGACTCAAAGGAAATTGGATCGTGTCGAAAAAGGAAGACTGTACAGCCTCCATGGCCACCGGGCGCCGGTGATTGGTGATGCCGATAAAACGGAGCAATCCCTTTTCTTTCGCTTTCAGCAAGCCATCATAAAGCGATTCAGGATCCTCTCTATCCGGCAATTTCTCGGGATTATGAAGCTGATAAATATCGATGTAATCCGTTTTCAATGTTTTCAGACTTGTTTCCAGATTTTTTTCCAGGCCCTCTTTTTTACGAGCGTGGGTTTTGGTGGAAATGACGATATTTTTTCGGACGCCGGACAGGGCCTTCCCTATTTTTTCCTCGCTGTCCGAGTAGGCCCTGGCCGTATCATAATAGTTTATCCCGTTATCATAGGCCTTCCGTAGAATTCGAACTGCTTCATTCATTTCCACCCGCTGGAGCGGTAAAACACCAAAGGCCGGTTTGCTGACCATGAGACCGGTTCTGCCCAATCTGATTCTTTTCATGATGATTTTTCTCCTGATTTAATAATAAAAACTTTTTTACCGCTGGGACGCAAAAAAAACCTTTTTTTGAGATAGCTTCCTGTTTTCATTTCCCCTCCGTGTCTTTGAGTCTCTGCGGGAGAAAACACCGGGGGACTATTTGGCTGGAGGCCAGAGATGGTTTGTTCAATCCCGCCTCTCATAGGATTGAACAAAAATGATCCTCTTTGCGTCCTTTGCGCCTTTGCGGTGAAAATAATTTCTTTTCAAACAGCTAACGGGTTACAATATTTTTATAATTTCCACAAATTTTCCCACAAATCAAAAAACCCACGCTGTGTCCTCTTTGGCTCTGTGGTGAACAGGACTCCTCTTGTCCCCCGTCATCCGACTTTGCCGCATTGACCGCCGTCTACCGGCAGTACCACTGAGGTAATGAATTTGGCTTCGTCCGAAACCAGGAAAAGGGCGGCATAAGCGATGTCCCAGCCCGAGCCCATCCCTCCTTTTAAAGGAACCATGCTGTCTCTTTGCTGAATCAGTTGTTCCTTACTGATTCCTCGGGAAGTTGAAATCCCTTCAATGGCCATGGGGGTTTTCATCAGGCCGGGCATAATGGCATTGACCCGGATCCCGTTCTTGGCATACTTCATGGCCACGGAATGGGTCAGGGCATTGAGTGCGGCCTTGGAAGTCTTATAAGCCAGCATGGAGGTATTGGCTACCGCCGCCACTGAAGAGATATTCAGGATGGAGCCGCTGCCCTGTTTTTCCATGACAGGCAGGACATATTTGCAGGTCATAAAGGCACTTTTGACATTGGTATTGTAGATCCGATCCCAGACCTCTTCTTTTAATTTCACCGGGCCGAAATCCTCCCCCCCGATACCAACATTATTTACCAGAATATCGATTCGCCCAAAAACTTCCACACACTTCTCGGCAATTCTCCGACAGTCATCGATTTTAGTGACATCGGCGGCAAAGGTCGAAGCCGTTCCGCCTTCCTTTTCGATCATGGCCTTGGTATCCTCAGCGGAATCCAGACGGCGATCCACCAGTAAGACCTTGGCCCCAGCCCGGGCAAATAGAACAGCCATGGCCCGGCCGTTGCCTATCGTATCCCCCGGTGTTTGACCGGCACCGGTGACAATGGCCACTTTTCCCTGTAATCGTTGATCCATTTTTCTTCCTTTCCTGGGTAAAGTTTTTTTCGATAAACATACTATTAGTATTAAAAATATTTTTCAAGATAATCTTCTCTTTTCCATATCCTCACGCCGAGACAATCCTCGGTTTGATCTCAACAGCCGTTTAAAGCCTACCCCCTACCCTCTTTAGCCTCAATCAATCTAAGCCGCACCTATTTTCTTCGAATCCTCCCCTTGAAAATAAATTGTCAAGCAAATATTTATCTTTTATAATGGGTTACCTTGATTTTGGAAGGTTTGTCGTCCTATTGAAAGGACAACAACAGCCAATAGCCACTGTTACCTTCCCGAAGGGATACCTTAAGTTGGAGAGTTTTACGGAAACTTCAGAACAACTGGTTGCCGCCGCCGCAGGCGGCACCAACCAGGCCATTGGACACCGATGTCACTTGCTTGCAGGTCTTCGACCCCAAGCGGCGTGCCACGGGCAACGCCACATTAGCCATAAAGGATCAGCCTATGCAGTACCTGAAACACATTCTTGAAACTTTAGATATCAAGAACCGGCAAGATTTTCATGACCACATAGCAAAACTCTCCGCCGCAGTCGCACCACCGGATAGCCCACTCAGCTTGCACACTAGGGCAACTTTGAAGATCTTGGGAAGCGATCGTGAGCCGGGAAGTCTAGTTGTCGGACCACCTGTCCTTAAACTTGCGGGTATCATGCAGGGAACATTCCTTGACGCTCAGGAAATCAAAGTCCTTAATACAAAAACAGCACCCATATCACTTTCGAATATGGGAATTGCCGCCGTTGTACCAGCGTACAAGCTTCATGACCTTCTATATTCCAAGGAATTGAAGCTACAGAGGGGGTTTTAGGCCATTATCGGCCAACAAGGTGCTGAACCGGATCGTGGCAAAAGGCGGCCACTCCCGCTGAAGCCCATGTTGGCGCAAGGAAAGACAGATCAATAGTGGTATCGCAATTGAGCTATATGAATGGAATCTTCTGACACTTTATAAACGAATCTATGTTCATCTGTGATACGTCGAGACCAATAACCAGAAAGTGCATGTTTGAGCGGCTCCGGTTTGCCAATACCCTCCAAGGGATTTCTCATGGTCTCTTTAATCATTGTGTTGATGCGGCGAAGGATTTTCCTGTCGGTGCTTTGCCAAAAAAGATAATCTTCCCAAGCGTGATCAGAAAAAATGACCTTCACTCGATCAGCTCCCTTTCAGCGCCTTCGCCTCTTTCAAGCTGGGCAATTGATTCGACCAGCCGTCTGGTATTTTTAGGTGATCGCAAAAGGTAGGCAGTTTCTTCAAGGGCCTCATAGTCCTCAAGGGACATAATGATTACAGAATTAGAAGATTTTCGAGTGACGACCACCGGGGAATGGTCCCTGCACACTTTTTCCATTGTTTTCGCAAGGTTTTGTCTTGCAGCCGTATAGGTAATTGCGTCCAAGTGGCACCTCCCATATTGTACGGTTTATTGTACAACAATAAGGATGAAAGTCAAGTTTAATTTTAGACCCCCACCAGGCCTTTCACCCGATGAACGGGGGAGGCAAATGTTATTCACAATAGGAAGAAAATGAAATTCATTCATGCCATATTTAATTTATTTATCATAGCGGTACTCCCCTTATTCATTAATGGGTATTCTTATGCCGAAGATTCTGACTTGGCAAAATTGTTTCAATCACGTGGAGTAGAAGGTACAATCATTATCGATTCTTTAGACAGCAAGAAAACCTATGTCTACAATGAGATCCGTTCCGAAGAAAGATTCTCACCGGCCTTGACCTTTAAAATTTTAAACACCCTTATTGCACTTGAAGAGGGGGCTGTTAAAAATGAGAAGGAAGTAATCAGATGGGATGGAAAAGATAGAGGACTTGACGCCTGGAACAAAGACCAAACTCTTGAAACTGCTTTTCCTATATCATGTGTATGGTTTTATCAGGAGCTTGCCAGACGAATCGGTAACGAAAAATATATAACCCATCTAAAAAAAGCTGAATGGGGCAATCAAAAAGCCAGCCTTGAGGTAACTACTTTTTCGCTTAAGGTGATCTAAAGATATCCACCAAAGAACAAATAGATCTTCTAAGAAGGTTATATGAAGAGAAAATCCCATACGAAAAATCCTATATTCAATTATTGAAGAAAATTATGATCGTGGAAGAAAATCCTGAATATACAATCAGAGCTAAGACAGGGACTAATTCCCAGTTAGCCTGGTATGTTGGGTATGTTGAGACAGCAAAAGAGGTCTGGCTTTTTGCAATGAATATCACAATAAAGAAGAAGGGGGATGAAGCATTCCGAAAAGAAATTACAATGGGAGCTTTGAAATTAAAAGGAATATTATGATGGCTGAAATTAGTTCCAACCTGATACTGCTGGCACTTTGGCGGCAGTCGGGTATCGGTGCTCATAGAGGAAACAGGTGTTCCCATGAAAATAAGAAAAAAGATCGCCGAAGCCCGGACCCCCGATGGAAGCGAAATGGCGCTGTATCAGCATGACCGTGACTTTTTTATAACGGTCAACGGTCAAGATCTTATGCACAGCCGCCAATACGAATCGGAGCTGGAACTGGCCCGGCTGGGCTGCAGGCACCTGGCTGGTCACCAGGCGCCCAGCATACTTATCGGCGGCTTAGGGATGGGCTATACTCTGCGCCAGACGCTCGATATGCTCGGTCCTCACGCCCGAGTGATGGTGGTTGAACTGGTTGGTGCCGTGGTCGAATGGAACCGTGAGTTTCTCGGGGCACTCAATGACCAGCCTCTGAGGGACCAACGCGTTGATCTCGTGACGGGCGATATCTTCGGACTTATCTCGCGTTCCAATAGTCAATTCGATGCGATCCTGCTGGATGTCGACAACGGTCCCGAGGCGATGACGGATTCAGGCAACTATCGCTTATACGGTCATGAAGGAATTCAAGCTTGTCGCCGCGCACTTGCCAAAAAAGGCTGCCTGGCGGTGTGGTCGGCGGATCCAAACAAAAAATTCGAGCAGCTATTGGTGCGCTGCGGCTTTCAGGTACGTCGTTTCCGGGTTCCCGCCAGTAAGGGAAGTAAATCGGCGTCACGTTTCGTCTGGGTCGCTTCGGAGGACAAGACGATCCTTCCTCCGGGTGGTGGCGAGCCCTGCCTGCCGGAAAAGAATATTTCGAATAAATATCGCCAACGGCCACGAAAGCGATGACTGCAGCGTATTAGGGAACCAGTATATTCTGGCCGTGTAACGCTCTTCGACGTTATTTATTCGAAGGCTATCACGACAGGGTGTTAACAGATGGGGGGAATTGAAATTTGAAGGCCTGCCAAGCCCTATAAGATCATGAAGTTCGAAAACGTAATCGGCAGGGGGACGAAGCAAAATCTGCAATTTTTGAAGGCCTGGTCACAATAAACGAAAAAGATCGAAACAAGGAAAGGGAAGAGGATTTTGGTTTGCTGCACATCTTTGTAGATGCGGATGCCTGCCCGGTCAAACAGGAGGTATACCGCGTCGCAAGTCGATTTCACCTGGAAGTTACCTTGGTGGCAAATTCCTGGATGCGGGTCCCGGATGAACGATGGATCGCACTCGAAGTTGTAAAGGACGGGTTCGACGCAGCCGATGACTGGATTGTCGAACACGTGCAAACTGAAGACATCGTCGTCACTGCCGACATTCCGCTGGCCGGCCGCTGTATAAAAAAAGGCGCACGGGTCATCGGTCCAACCGGAAAGCCGTTCACGGAAGACAATATCGGCATGGCGGTGGCGAGCAGAGACCTGATGTCTGCGCTGCGTAGCGCTGGAGAAATAACGGGCGGGCCTCCGCCTCTAACAAAACGTGACCGGGCACGGTTTCTTGAACAGCTCGACAACGTGATTCAATCCATCCGTCACCAGCATTCGAAATGACAAAACCGAAAATTGACCCCCTCAAGTCTTTCCAAATTTCATAGGATGGACTTTCCTTAGCGCTTTTTGCGACCGTTTAAAGAATAGTTTTGCATCATCGTCTCCTATTTTCATTTAAAGAAGACTTCTTGCCCCTTATTTTCCATTTTTTTCATCCTTTTTTTGCTACCACAATCCATTTTTTTTCTTCTTGACCCTGACTTTTGCTCATTTTATAATTTCAGCCTAACAAAACAGCTTTTTATCAAATTCTTTCTCGTTCTGAGACCTGTTATCGGCAATGGGTTCGTAGTCGGAGTGTTCAGGATATTAGTCCTTGGGTGGGGTATTTTCAGGGAAATACGGCTGAAGACAAAAATGATTTGAGAATGCCGGGGGAAATGGCACCCATTTAATTCAAAAGCCGGCAGCGGACTCCATAATCCGAATCCCCTCCGGACCAACCTTAAACCAAAAACTTTTCAGGGGTCTTCATGGAAAAGAAAAAAAACAGCGCGAACGGTTCAGGTAAGACCAATGGCCTCACCCGGCGCCATTTCCTCACCACTATGGGCACGGGCGCGGCGGTTGTGGCAGTATCAGGCCAGCTCGTCGCAGAAACCGCCCGGGAGCCCGAAGTTTTAAAAGCCAACGAGACGGTCAAAATAACCCTGTCGATCAATGGCCGCCGCCACCATTTGCTGGTCGAACCCCGATGGTCGCTCCTCTACGTACTCAGGGAGAAGCTGGGACTGACCGGCACCAAGGTAGGCTGCGAGAGGGGTGAATGCGGGGCCTGTACGGTACTCATTGATGATGTGCCCCGCTATGCCTGTCTGACCCTTGCCGTAGAGTCTCAGGGAGTCAAGATCACAACCCTTGAGGGCCTTATGGCCGGTGACGAGTTGGGTCCCGTCCAGCAGGCCTTTCTTGAGGAGGATGCCTTCCAGTGCGGTTACTGCACGCCGGGACAGATCATGGCGGCAGAGGGACTGCTCCGGTCCAAGCCGGAACCCTCCCATGAAGAGATTCGGAGGGCGATGAGCGGCAATCTCTGCCGCTGCGGGGCCTACGATCACATATTCAAGGCCGTCGAGCGGGCGGCAGCCTTAAAAAAGGGAAAAGGAGGCCGGTCATGAACACCGAAGAAAAAGGTCTTTACTATCAGGCAGACACTCCCGTTCCCGATACTCCCCTTCCGGGAATTGCCCCTGCGCCGTGGAAAAAGACGAATGTTGTCGGTAAATCCATACCGAGGGTTGACGCTTACGAACGGGTGAGCGGCCGGGCTGTTTATCCGTCCGACCTTTCCCTTCCCCGAATGCTTTACGGGGCCATACTCCGCTCCCCCTATCCCAATGCCCGGGTGAAAAAGGTAGATACGACAGAGGCGGAGAAAATGAAAGGGGTCCGGGCGGTGATCAGCGCTGCAACCGACGAAGCGAGGGTTCTACTGGCCTTACACCCGAGAAAAGAAGGTCAGACTCTTTGACCCCCTGTGCCGGTACGAGGGCGAGACGATCGCTGCCGTAGCTGCGGAAAACCCTTACCAGGCCTGGGATGCCGTGAGGGCCATCAAAGTGGACTACGAAATTCTCCCCTTTGTCGTCGATGAGCGGAAATCGCTCGACTCCAAGGCTCCGGCGGTCCACCCGGAAGGGAACCTGGTAAAGCCGGTCGAAATATACGAACGGGGAGATATGAACAAGGGGTTTGCCCAGGCAGACGTGGTCCTGGAGCAGACCTATCGGACCGAGTGCGAGATCCATACGCCTATGGAGGCCCATGGATGTGTGGCCCGCTGGGAGCGGAACCTCCTGACCATCTGGGAATCGACCCAGGGTGTTTATCCGGTGCAGGCCCGGGTCGCCGAGGTCCTCGGGTTGCCTCTCTCCAAGGTGCGGGTCATAGGCCATTACATGGGAGGAGGGTTCGGCAGTAAGCTCCAGGCCGATAAATATACGATTATCGCCGCCATCCTGGCCAAAAAGACAGGCAGGCCGGTAAAGCTCTTCCTGACCAGGGAGGAGACCTACCTTGCCGTGGGCAACAGGCCCCCCGCCAATATGAAGCTGAAGGCCGGCGTGAAGAAAGACGGCACCCTCACGGCCCTGCATTTTACCTGTACCGGCACGGGGGGCGCGTTTCCCGCAGGCGGATCAGGCCTGACAGACTGGCTCGTCAAGGAGTTGTACCTGTGTCCGAATGTCCGAACCGAGCTCTCGGACGTATACATTAATGCCGGTCCATCGCGGCCGTTTCGGGCGCCCGGCCATCCTCAAGGGGCCTGGGCCCTGGAACAGATGCTGGATGCCCTGGCCGAGGCTATCGGGATGGACCCGGTGGAGCTGCGTCTCAAAAACATATCGACCTTCAGCCAGGCGAGGGCTGGGAATCCGGCCTACACGACAACGGGCTTCAAAGAATGTCTCGAAGAAGGGGCCAAAGCTTTCGGCTGGGAAAAGGCGCGAAAAGAAATCGCAAGACACCCCAAGAACGCGGGGATGCGCCGGGGAGTTGGTATGGCCGGCGGCACCTGGGTTGTGGGCGGAGGCGGTCCTCCCTCAACTATCATTGTGAGGCTCTTCTCCGACGGCAGCGTCAACCTGAATATGGGGGCGAGCGACATCGGGACCGGTACCAAGACCGTCATGGCCCTTGTTGTTGCGGAAGAGCTGGGGATTAGACCTGAAGTCATCCAGATCGAGCATGCCGATACCGGGACCACTCAGTACGCCACAGGGAGCGGAGGCAGCAAGACCGTCCCTACCGAGTCGCCCGCTGTGCGTTCAGCGGCCATAGAGGTGAAACGGCAGATACTAAAGCTGGCAGCGGAGGAACTGAAGACCGATCAGTCGGCCCTTTCGATGATACAGGGGATGGTCGTTGATGGGAAAGACCCCTCAAAAAAGATCAAGATAACCGATATATCAGGGCTTAAGACCCAGGGAGTGATTATCGGCGTCGGTTACCGGGGTCCCAACCCCCAGAATAAAACAGTCAACCCCTTTTGCGCCCAGTTCTGCGAGGTGGAATGCAATATGAAGACGGGCGAAGTCCGAATTATCCGCTTCCTCAGCGCCAATGACAGCGGACGGGTCATGGACCGACTCACTTACAACAATCAGGTGGTCGGGGGCATCACCATGGGAGTCGGCCTGGCCATGACCGAGATGAGGGTCCTCGACGGCGAACAGACCGGTAAGATGGTCAATAGAAACTGGCATGATTACAAGCTGCCTACAGCCCTCGATGTGCCTGGCCGAATCGTCTCCGTCCCCATAGACAGGCCCGATAACGAGGCCAACCTGACGGGCAGCAAAGGTTTAGGGGAGCCGGTGACGATCCCCACGGCAGCAGCCATTGCTAACGCCGTGTATCATGCTACAGGTCGGAGGATGACGGTAAGCCCCATCAATCCCGTCACGCTCTGCAATGAACTGGCCAAAGGCCGGAAGGAGGGCTGAGATCATGATGCCCGCATTCCAGTATATAAGCGTAAAATCTGTTGATGAAGGGGTCAAACACCTTTCGACAGCGGGTTCGAAAATATTTGCCGGAGGGACAGACCTCCTCGGATGCATCCGGGAAGGGATCTTTCCCGTGGAAAAAGTGGTGAGCATCAACGGCATCAGGGACCTGAAAGGCATCCGCGACAAAGGCGGGGACTTAAGGATCGGGGCATTGACCACGATTACGGAAGTGGCGGAAAACCCGTTGATCAAGACACTTTTCCCCGGCCTGGCCCGGGCTGCGGGAGAAGTGGCCAGCCCCCAACTGCGCAATCAGGGTACTATCGGCGGAAACCTCTGCCAGAAGCCCCGCTGCTGGTACTACCGGGGTGAATTCCATTGCACGAGAAAAGGCGGTGACACCTGTTTTGCCTATTCGGGGGAGAACCAGTACCATTGCATCTTCGGTGGTGAGGGCTGCTACATCGTCCACCCTTCTGATACGGCCCCGGCCCTGGCAGCCTTTGAGGCCCAGGTAGTCGTGACCGGTCCGAAACGAGCAAGGATTATCAAGATCGAAGAATTTTTTATGCCTCCGGTTGTTGACCCGAAAACGGAGACCGTTATCGGGCCGGAAGAGATAGTCACCGAGATTCTGATACCTGCGCCTCAACCCGGTTTGAAAAGCTCGTACAGGAAAGTCCGTGCCCGCCGCTCATGGGATTTTGCCTTGGCAGGCGTAGCACTGGCCCTGAACTTCGATGGCCCCAGGGTGGCCAAGGCACGGGTATTCCTGAGCGGAGTCGCTCCGATTCCCTGGCGGGCGAAAGAAGTAGAAGAAGAGATAAAGGGAAAGGAATTAACAGCGGGAACGATCGCCAGGGCCGGAATGGCAGCCGTCAAGAAGGCCGAACCCCTGTCCAAGAACGGGTACAAAGTTCCCCTACTGCGGGCAGTGATAGAAGAGGAATTGGAGGCAATCAAGAAGTGAAGGCATGGCTCTCTCTGGCCAGGCGAATCTCCGGGAGGGGGTACAGGATCAGCTCTTGATAGTACATCAATTTCCGGTCTATTAATCCTTTTCCAGGATCTTCAGCCTCCTTACGATCAGGTCGTCGACCGTCAACGAACCGATCCTCATTCTTTTTACCATAAATTTCCCTATCACTAATCGTCCCACCGCCAGAGCGCCGATGGCCAGCGCCCCCATGGACAGCACACCTAAAGCTATGGCCCCAATTGCCACCCCACCTATGGATGAGGCACCCATGGTCGAGCTGGCAGTGTGAATATTTAGGTAACGATGCCGTCTATTTTTCTGAACTACTCTTTCGCTTTGAGATTCAGCATTTTTTCCATTGGACATGGGTTTATCTCCGAGACCTGTTTTTCGGTCAAAAAAAGGGGTTACGATTTTGGAGCTCCCTGCACCTTCGTCCGTCAAAGATCCAGGAAGCCATCAGCGGCCAGACTGGTGGCCAGCATCACCCGGTTGATCTCCAGGTGCCCCCTCCAGCTTTTAGCCGACTGGTTAGCCGGTTCCAGCCAAAACTGTTCTATGGTTTCGATCAATGGTTCAAAGCCCATCAGGGCCGTCAGTGATGTCCTAAGCGTATCGGCCTTCGGCACCAGATCTGTGTTTTCCTCGATCATGGACCGGACCTTATTTACAGCGTGTAAACCAATGGACAATCCCAATTCTCGGAAGGCCAGGCGGTATTCAGCTGGGAGCTTCCAGGGATCCGTTCGAAGGAACTTCTCCAAACCCAGTCGGGCAGAATCCAATAAGATCTTCAGCAGCTCGGTTAGTCCGAGATAATCCTCGGCCATCAATTGTGTCAACCGAAGGGCATCACTCAACAGGCCACCGATACCCAGGGGGTCATCGGTGACCCAACTCTGACCTTCACACATTTCAGCCAGGTCGTCGATCTCGTTCTTCAGGTCCGCCCCGGTAGATTTTTTGAAAAATCGTTCGGTCGTGGCCTGAAGCTGGCAAAAAGTGATATAGCCGTCGAGGGGATCGTGTTGTCCCATGGAAGGTACGAGGGGATAGGAAAGGTCAATGCTCATCTTCCAGTACATTCGTTTGCGGCGGCCGAAGTTGGGGAAATAGGTAAACCGGTCATGGGCTGTTTTAGCCAGCTCCAAGGCCCACTCATTATAAACGCCCTCTTTCATGACCCGGCTCAGATGGTTGAGAGCGTGCATCCACTTGGTCAAATAATGAAAGTACTGCCCGTCCCGGTCCCATTCCAGACGATCATCCAGGGGCTCATCAGGAAGCCGTTCGTTCATTTCCTTGCCGATCCTTAAGCCACCTATTGTCGGATGCCTCTGACCCTCCGGCTCGGATAGGCCGCTGATCCAGCCGGTTCGACGGTCATCTTCCCGGTGCCGGCCGAGAAGGCCATGGACCTGGTCGACGAGACGCAGAGCCAGGTCGCGGTACCCCTCTTCTCCGGTCTGATGATATAGCTCCAAAAAATTGCACAGGGCAAAAGCATCGGTCCATAGATAACGTCGGGGAGGCTCCCCGGCGGGCGTCAAACCGGTGGCTTCGGCAAATTGGACCATGATTTCGCGGACCTTGTTGTTGGGATACTCCAGTCTCATCTCTTTTCTCCCCCTGCGATTCTCTATGATGAGTTCAATTTATCAGATTATGAAACAATTTGCGATCCCCACCAACCCAAACAACAATAAAAACTATTGGTTTACTCCCGGGCGAATAGGCCCAATCATACTATTTTTCAAAAACATAGAACAATAGAAAATAGAATCCTCCTGAAAAAATATCCGATATTTCATCTAAAAAAGGGAGATAAAGGCAAGTCGCATAGTGTCAGGTCCTTATAATAGGATTGCAGTTTATATTAAAGAAATGAAATCCGAGGGTCTCGACGATGATAGGCAAAGGTCTGCGACTGCCGGACCACGGCAAAACGCCGCATCGGATGCGGAAGGGGTCTCTCGGCGGCACCAACAGGCCAAAGAATTGCCGAATTAAGAGAAATCGAAAAAGAAAAAGAATCGAAAAAAATGGAAATCCTTTTCATCACCTCCGAACAATGAGAACGGGAATTTTCGACTCCTTGTGGATAACCCCGTAAGCGACGCTGCCCAATATCGCCGCGGCCAGGGCGCTCCGACCATGGGAACCCATGATAATGAGATCGGCTTTGGACCGCTCGGCCGCTTTCAAAATTTCCTCGACCGGGTGCCCTTCCACGACGACCGTGTCAGACTTAACCCTATTTTCTCGGCAGATCTTCACAATGATCCCGGCAAAACCTTCGGCCGCCTCTTTAAGATAATCCTCAACCGGCTCGAGGATATGTCTGGCCGTCTTTCGGGCCGGAACGGTCTGACCGATCATGCCCCCCTTATCGATGACGCTCAAAACGATCACTGAGGCCTTGACCTTCTTAGCCAGGTCTATTGCATAGTTAGCCGCCTTTTGGGCTGTTTTGGAGCCATCGGTCGGCACCAGAATTTTAGAAATCATCTCTTCTCCTTTTAGAAACGTTGAGGCTAATGACGCCCGTTGAAGGCCTCAGACTGATTAAAGTCCGAGGCCCTCGATATCGTAAAAAAAGGGGGCAAGGATTAGATTACTTGTCTGAAAACCGGTTTACTTAAGCCGGGTCTCGGACACCCTCCAGTCGATATTCTTGAAAAAGGCCTCGATGTAGTCGGCCCTTTTCAAACCATAATCCAGCATAAAGGCATGTTCAAAGACGTCCATAATAAGGATCGGTCTGCAACCGGAGGGGTGTCCAACATCGTGTTCATTGATCCAAAAATTGATGAGCCGGCCGTTGGCGGCATCCTGATAAAGCACGGTCCAGCCGATTCCACGCATGGCCCCCGTGGCCTTAAAATCCTTTTCCCAGAGCTCATAACTACCGAAGGATTCGGCCAGTTTCTTCTCCAGCTTGCCGTTGATCTCTATGGGAGCATTTCCGCCCAGGTTTTCAAAATAGAGCTCATGAAGGCGCACGCCGTTGAACTCCCAACCCAGGCGCCTCTTTAGCTCCCCATACTCAGGGGTACCAGTCTTCCCCTCTTTGAGCATCTGTCCCAGGATTTCCAGCACCTTGTTGGTATTGGTCACATACCCCTGGTAGAGAGTGAAATGATTTTTTAAAAGATTCTCACTGAATCCGGTCATGCCGATTAACCCGGCGTAGTCCTTAGCCGTGTAAGCCATGATTATTCCCCTTTCCTGATTATTCTTTTTTGATTGGGATTGTTTTGGTTTTATGGTTTTACTGTCCATCTATTCCGGCCTCATACCTGTCGGGCCCATCATCGGGTGGGATTTAATCATCTCGACCAACCGTTTGCGCTGCTCCGCGGTCAGTTTGGATTTGATCTCTTCCAGAGCCCTGATGTGGGCCAGGTGCATGTCGGTTCGGACCATCCCGATTTGTTTCACCTTGGCTTCAACCGCCTTCATATCCACGGGATCTCGGGCAAGAAGATCCTGGAGTTCGATCCGGGCAATCTGGATATCGGCCATTTTTCTTATTGTTTCCTTGATAATGGTGCTCTTGATTTCCCGGATTGACTTTTTTTGTTGTTCGTCGAGATTAAGGACCGTGAAAAAAGCGGACAGGTGATGTTCGACCTCCGCCATCCGATCATGCCTGCCACATTGGCACATCATGCCCTCTTCCATGCCCTGCCCGCTCAGACCGTGGCCCATCATCATCCCCGAGCCCGTACCGTGACCCCCCATACCGGAGGAACTCGGCATCCCGGCTGGGGGAACTATGCCGCTTATTTCTCCAAAAGCCAGGGCGGACAAAGTCATGATCGACACCAATAGTATTAATCCTGTAAATGTTATTTTTTTCACCGCGATACTCCTTTTTTTCTCTGAGTTATTTGAAATAGGAAAGATCCAGGGAACAGCCCTTTCACACTTTTCCGAAAGAATTATAAAAAGTTTTTTCACCTCCTTTGAATTCTTAACTGGGAAAAAAATGACGAAAACATCATCCAATTCGGACTTTATAAAATTCTTAATATTATTTAATTAAAAAAAGGGGGAAATAGAAATAAGGCAAATTCTGTATTTTTTCATCAGAAATCCTGTAATTTAACAATTTCTGGGTCCATTTTCTTAACCTTAAGGGATGTCATCAATTCTCTCTATCAAAAGGGACCCTTCTCCCCTTGCCTCCTTCGCTCTTTTCGTCCTTGACCGTGTCTTTTTCTTTCCTTATACTCTTTCCACCTGTCAAAACCTCATTTTTTTTGATTGCTGGAAAAGGACCGGGCTGCCTAAAAGCATGAAATCTGATGCTGGGCGATCCTTGGCCTCTAATAAATCATCCAGACATCAGAGAGGAGGACCCCATGAAAAACTTTATTCTCTGCATGATGGGACTGACGATAACGCTCGCTATCGCCGGCACTGTCATGGCGGCAACGAATCTTGAGAAAGCGACCTTTGCCGGCGGCTGTTTCTGGTGTATGGAACACCCTTTCGACGTGATCCCCGGCGTGGTTTCGGTCACCTCCGGCTATACCGGCGGCCAGAAAAAAAATCCCACCTACGAAGAAGTTTCCGCAGGCGAGACCGGACATGCTGAGTCAGTTCAGGTAGTCTATGACCCGGCCAAGGTGACTTACGAAAAGCTTCTGAACGTTTTTTGGCACAACATCGACCCGACCTCAAAGGACAGACAGTTTTGCGATTCGGGCCACCAGTATCGAAGCGCCATCTTCTATTATAATGAGGAACAGCACCGCTTGGCGCTGCAGTCCAAAACGATACTGGAAAAAAACAAGACCTTCAAAGAACCGGTCTTGACTGAGATCGTGCCGGCCACCGAATTCTACCCGGCCGAGGAATATCACCAGCACTATTACAAAAAGAACCCGATCCGTTACAAATTCTACCGTACCACCTGCGGTCGTGACAAGCGACTCAAGGAACTGTGGGGCAGTGAGGCTGGGCATTGACTACCCTTACCCCTTTGCTCACACGCCCTATTTTTCTCCTTGACCCTGTCTTTCTCTTTCCTTATACTCTTACTTAGAGTTTTGGCGAGAGAAAATATTCAATATATCATCGAAGTCTTATTTAGAGGCTTTGGTAGGGCTATAGCTTGGGCCATTTAGCTTCGGGCCGGTCTGAGTGATATTCCCTCCACTTAGGGGATGCTATGAGGATGAGAGAACTACAAAAAGGGCTTCTTGTTTTAATGTTGGTTACGGGTATGGTGCTCATGGCCGGGGAAGGGGTTTCCTTTGGAGGGGTAAGGACGGCGGTTGTCTCTTTTGAAGTGGAAAAGGGCCAGGGGAATGAGATCATTCGCTGCCGGTACTGCGGAAATATCATCGGCAGCGGACCTGTTGAAGGGGATCCGTCCGCACTTCTGACCCGTTTGTTGTGGAACCTTCTTTCGGAAAAGGGTAAAGGATTTGATTTTGTCAATCCGGATCAGGTGGAGGGGTTTTATAATATCCTTCTGGCCAAGAAGATCGAGAAAGACCCTTTGCGGTTGATGAAAACCCTGGGCGTTCAAATGAAGGCGGAATATGTGCTCTGGGGCGACGTGTTCCGCTATCAGGAAAGAATAGGGACGGGCTATAGTGTTAAGAAACCGGCTTCGGTAGCTTTTGATCTCCATTTGATGAGGGTAAAAGATGGCAAATTGATCTGGAAGGCCCAGTGGGACCAGACCCAGAAACCCCTTAGTGATAACATCCTGGAATTCAATACCTTTATCAAACGTAAAATGCGCTGGGTTACTGCTGAACAACTTTCCCTTCAAGGTTTAGAGGAAATGTTAAAGGATTTCCCGTCTGTCGAATCCTTGCCTAACCTATAATCATTATCAAGGCAGTCGACCTTAAAGGCGGTCAGTGTGTCCTATTCCCTGAAGTCCGGGCCGATACAACTTCGAGGTCAAATCAGCAAGCCCCCTCCATCCACCTGCAGTATACTGCCGGTCATGTAAGTATTTTTCATCAGATAAATAGCAGCTTCGGCCACTTCCTCTGCCGATCCAATGCGTTTCAAGGGCGACCTTTTTGCGAAACCATCGATAATGACCTGACGCTGGTCTCCGTACCTATCGAGTAAAGGGGTATCGATAAGGCCGGCTCTAATGACATTGACTCTTATGGGGGCCAGTTCAAGGGCCATACCTCTGGCAAAGGCCTCGACAGCCGCAACGGATGCCGACCCAACGGAAGATCCCTTGATGGGGCGTACAGCCGCATTGCCTGACATATAGGTGATGGATCCGTCTTTGGCCATACTCGGCGCCGCCGATTGGGTTGCGCAGTAAGTTCCCCAAAACCGGGTATCGAACGAAGAACGGATCTCTTCCATGTCGGTTTTTAAGAGGAGACCTGTTTTAGGCTCGGCGGCGGTTATAAAAAGGTGATTCAGCGTCCCCACTTCCTCAAAAAGCTTTTGAAGCGACATTTTATTCGCCATATCCACTTCATAAATCCGGGCCTGTTGGCCCAGTTGCTGATTGGCTTTTTCAAGTTTCTCCTTCGAGCGGCTGGCGATTACCACTGAAGCGCCTTCTTCAAGGGCGGCTCTGGCCGTCGCCAGACCAATGCCCGAACTGCCGCCGATAATAACGACCTTATGATTTTGCAGCTTCACGATGACTCCTTTTTTGACAGGACCAACAGGATTTACATTTTCTTTGCTCAGGCCCAGGAAGACCCTGAGCAACCTCGACCCGCATCCAGCGGGAATGGGGCTTATATCCGCAGAAGGTCCCGGTTTGTGCCTTTCTTCCGCAGAGGCGAAAAGATCCCGATAATCCGATAAATCCTGTCTAACTAAAGTATTTGAACTTCAAAAAGCAAAACAGATCCGAAAAATAGTAAATATAAACAGGTTGGGGTGGTGTTTGTTACCGGACAGCCATAATATATTCAGAAATAAATTTATTCAAGACATTCTTCTCTGGTTCGTCTGTTCCCGCCTGCCCCACCCTTCCTTTACCCATTCTCTATTTATTCCAATCTCTTCGACCTTTAAAATATTGTAAAGATATTTTTTATCATTTATATTAGGTTATAAAGAATCTGAAGGGGTTTTTAGACTCAAGAGTACTCAAACCATAGTCAAATGATTGGTGCTTACCTCCCTGGTTTTTTTAATGGCGGGGTTAGGCTGAAATTTTGGAATAACTTAATAATACGTATTCAAATGAAATAGACACCGGGTGTTTTGCAAAATGAAAGAAATTGAAATTTTAGAAGAGCCAATTGAGCTCTATAAGATCTTGAAGTTCAAAAACATGGTCGATAGCGGCGGTGAAGCGAAATATGTAATTTCTGAAGGTCAAGTTAAAGTGAATGGAAAGGTCGAAACCAGGAAACGGAAAAAGATCTTTTCAGGTGATGTCGTAGAATTTGGTGAACATAAAATTCGTGTGAAAGTCAAATGAGAATATGATTTAGGCGCTTAGTGAATCAACATCGACAAAGTTTTGTCGATAATATTATGCTGCCATTTTATAAATTTCAAAAATTTGTTGCATCTCATGTTGGATATTTTTGTAATGAATATCGATAGTAGAGAAGTTTCCAGGTTTTGGTCCGGGATGATGCTTTTCAGCGCCAGCGAGCAGAGGAATCAATATTTTTTCCCGCAGAACAAGGACAGCCGTCATCGAACGCAAGCCCACCGGGGTGGCCATATAACAGCGCGAATGGCCGATCATTTGAAGCAGATCTTTACCTCTAAACTTTTTCAAGTCATAAGAAGCCTGCCGAGCCTGATACCGGCTCTGCGGGATTCTGAGAATTTCCCGGACTTTTTCTGCCAGATTCGCAGCCGTAAATCCACGGGGATGGATAGAAAGAGCAATAACAGCTTCCATGACCGCCCGGATACGAGGCCGATTGATATCGACCCCTCCCACGGAGGTGGCTCCAACCTTAGAGGGCAGAGGCCACTTCTCCAAGGTACCGTTATCAATAAAAGAAACATCGACCCCGTTCAGAACGGTGAGGAATCTTTCCAGGACTTCTTTAAGGGATTCGCAGATCTGTGGGAAACGATCGATCCGTTTTCCGCAACGCAACTGACTCGTATTGTGAATAATAACCTCGGTTCGGAGAACCCTTTCGCCTTTGCTATACATCTTGACCGTCATTTTTCCAAAATGGATTTTGAAGATCGTCAGATCATAGACAGGTCTCTCGACCGTGATCTCGAATCGAGGCAACGGTTTCTTGCCGTGATGACTGAATGGCCGGTGTCGATAGCCAAAAATAGTTCGAACCGTCTTGAGATTCAAAGGGGCTCTGGTTCGATCGATCAAGCCCTGGAACACCTGATCCAAAGTTCGGCCTCGGTTAAAAAGCAGATTGCGGCTATACTCCATCTGATAAACAGAATAACTGTAATGGAAGCCACTGGCTTTCTGCTCCGAAAGATCCAAGGCAAAACAAAGACAGGCCGAATAAATCCATTGATCGCAGGTCCGAACCAGACGCCCTACAGAGCACGAGGCCCTCATGGTATCCGCGATGTGGTCCAGACCTGCGCTATCGGTCACTGCCGTAAAGCAGTTACCTTCTTTAGTAAAGACAAGCCCTTGTTTCATGGCCTGACGGGATAGATATTCATGTCCGTTCAGGATGATCTGGGCATTAAAAGGAGGATGGGGACAGAGTTTGATGGTCAGATGTCCCCATTCCGGATCCATTATGTGGAACGAATAATGGTTGACATAGGGGTAAGGGGTCTTGGTGGAAATGTTACTGATCCCCCCGCTTTTAGATCGCTGAATGTGGAAAAGGGGTGCCGGAGCAATCCCGGCCAGAATACAAAATACACCCCGAAAGTTTGGATCCCCGGGAATATATTGCTCGGCCACCTCGTGCTTTCGTTCACCGCGCTGGCAATGGATCAAGGGAATACCTTCTTTCTTAGCATAGGCATGAATCCGTCGGCTGAGTCGTCCGGCAAAACGCATCAGGTTGGTATCATTCAGATCGTTATCTGTTCCCTTCAAGGCCCGCCACCAGGTTCTAAATCCTCCAGGGGACTGGCCAAAAATGAAATAGGCATTGAGCACAATACGATCAATACAATCATAAATGCCGTCAAGGTAGTCTTGATATTGCTTGCAAAATTCATCTGCCATGATCATCGGTCTTTCCCTGGTCGATCTTTTGATATGGAGGGCTCCCCAGTCATTGCCGGGGCCCCTTCTCGGCGGCTGCGAGAATGGGCCCCTGAGCGGCTCGTCGGAGCAGCCGCCTCAATTAGAGGTTCTTTTACAGCTAATATCGGGGCTACCCCTTAAGGGAAAGACCAGATTAAAGACTCCGGGCTTTTAAGTCAACTGCCCTGTTAGGGGCCACCTCTTCCGGGGAACTCCCGGACGAGGCGTAGTAACTTAGGAATAGAATTCTACTCAAATTGGATAGAATATTTCGTCGTCATTCCCGCGGAGGCGGGAATCCAGGCTATTCTCAACTTATTAAAAACACTGGATTCCCTTTTTCAAGGGAATGACGAAAATAGGCTTTCGGTGACTTTTTACGAATCCACCAAATGTTACAATATTTCAAATATGGTTCCGGCTTGTCCGGGTTAGGGTGTTATAAAGAAATTTGGCGGTGGATTGCTCGGGCAACAATGGCATCAAGATGGTCGCCCTTATCAGTTACGCCTCTTGCGGGGTAAAAGTCTCGTCGTCTTATCGGGCATTGATTACACTCGGTCTTCAATCGTAACAGAAAGGATATGCATGTCTGTATACATGATTATCGACTCCAAAGTAAAAGACCGAGAAAAATATCGACAATACCTGGACCAAGTCTCCCCCCTTGTCACCAGGTATGGGGGTTGGCCTCCCCGGAGTACGGTGCCATTGCATCATTGCGCGAAGAGGGTGCCGAGACACAAGTCATCCTTGTTGAGGGATACTTAAACGAATAAAGGCCGAGTACAGGGAATAACCGAATCACCCTAAAATGAGTAATCCCATGAGCCTTTGGGATCATGGAGGACTCTTCAGCATAGAGGTACAAAAGGTAAAAAATATTGACCCTACCTTCGGCCGGAAAGGAGAAACAAATGGTAAAGCATAAGACGGGAACTGCCATAGCAGTAATTGGTATTGGTCTGCTTGCCTTTTATCTGGTCGTCAGGTTGCTCTACCTTCAAGATATTAATGCGGCATTGGCCCAAGCTCGGAGACTTAATCTTGGAGACCCGGCCAGGGCCAATGTCACCGGATATCTCATTATCTATATAATCTGGGTCTTCTCTTTCAAGCTGGGTATGCTGCTGGTGCTTATCGGCGGCGCCCTTAATGCCGGAATGGAATCGCGCCGCCTTTGGTTTTTTATCATAGGCGGAGCTTTATATTTAATTCTTTGTTATGTCCCTATCGGATATTATCCTTTGTTTTTTGGTATTCAAGGGACCATTATTCTTTTACTATTTCTTTTGATTATCCGCTATTGGATGAAAAAGCGTCCCAGACTTGAAAAATCGGCAAGGACGGCAAGAGACCTTCGGATCATAGGGTATTATTTCTTTGTCGTGGCCACCTGGAATCTTTGCGGTATTTTTGGAGTCGCCGCCTACGTTTTAAAACCGGAGATCATGATTAAACAAGGCCTGCAATCCAACGCGGTTACATTGGCTTCCCATGTGATGATAGAATTACTATTGGGTTGGTTTTTTATTTTTCTTAGTATGGTGAAAGAACACTCGGCCGCTAAGGTTTAGTCCGAAATAGAAACCCTCAGCTTTTCCAGGCCAAACGTTTTTCAAGCCAACGGGATAAACTGGTAAAGGCATAGCAGATAATAAAATAGATCACGGCAATAAAGAAAAATATCTCCGTGGAATAGACGATGGTACGATTGCTGATCTGGGTGGCCACGTGGGTCAATTCCGAAACGCCGACAATAAAGGCCAGGGAGGTATCCTTGATCAAGGAAACAAATTGATTGACAAAAGAGGGGATCATGTTGCGGAGCCCCTGCGGTAGCACAATATAGATCATCGCCTGCCAGGGACGGAGTCCCGTTGATATGGCCGCCTCTGTTTGCCCCCGGGGTATACTTTCCACTCCAGCCTTGACGATTTGAGACATATAGGCCGCGGTGAACAGCGTCAGGGCCATAATCACCGTCCAACTCTCGGTTACCGTGTGACCCAGAAATGCCGGAAGAAGAAAATACATCCAGGATATTACCATTAAAAGCGGCATCCCGCGAAGAACATTCACCAGCGCCAGTGAGGCGTATTTCACAATCCTGTTGGGCGACAGGTTCATGAGGCCCAACACCAGGCCCCCCACAAAGGAAAGGACGCAGGCCACTACGGCCAGATACAGGGTAAGGGCGATCCCGCCCAAGGGACCGTGAGGGAAACGCCCGATGAAAAAGTAGGTCAGGTTGGTCCAGATAACGGTAAAATCAAACCCCGTTCCCATGTTATCGGACTTTCATAGGGGTAAGGACCTTCTTGCTGTAGAGGTCACCAGTCCGGTGATGACCAGAGAGATCACCACATACACCAGTGTGGCCGCGGTAAAGGCCTCGAATCCCCTGAAGGTATAGCTTTCCACCTGACGGGCCTGATAGGTCAATTCCATGACGCCGATGGTCATGGCCAGGGAAGAATTTTTCGTCAGATTCAAAAACTGATTTATCAGCGGGGGGATGGTCAAGCGGACGGCCTGGGGTAGAATAATATACTGCATGGAACGAAGAAAAGTGAAACCCGAACTTTGCGCCGCCTCCAACTGCTCCTTGGGGATCGAGCGGACACCGGAACGTATATCTTCGGCAATAAAGGCCGAGGTATAGATGCTTAAAGCGATTACCGCCGCTGCAAATTCAAAATTCAGACTATTCATCCAGTTGTTTATCGAGGCCGGTAATATCTTATATGATCCGAAATACCAGAAGAAGATCTGGACCAGGAGGGGTGTGTTCCGGAAGAATTCCAGATAGCCGTGAGCAAACCAGCGGATGGGCCGGACCTGGCTCATCCTCATGATGGCAATGATCAAGCCCAGGACAAAACCCAGAGTGATAGACACCAGAGAGAGTTGGATAAGCAACTCTGTGGGCTACTTCGCTGGCAAACCCCATTTCGTGGGTCACAACAATCATGGTCATTCCCGATTTCGCCAGGTCTTGCATAACGGCCAGAACTTCCCCGATCATCTCGGGATCAAGGGCAGAAGTGGGTTCATCAAAAAGCATTATTTTAGGTTTCATAGCCAGGGCCCGGGCTATAGCCACCCTTGCTGTTGCCCCCCCGATAGCTGGGTCGGATAGGCATTGACCTTATCAGTCAGGCCGACTCGTTCCAGAAGGGCCATGGCCTGCTCTTCGGCCTCCTTTTTCAGGGTGTGGCGGATCTTAATCGGGGCCAGAGTGATATTCTTTAACACCGAAAGGTGCGGGTAAAGGTTGAATTGCTGAAACACAAATCCGATTTCCGCCCGGAGTTTATTGATATCCGTCTTAGGATCGGAAAGATCCATACCGTCCACTATAAGCGTCCCTTGATCGATGGGTTCGAGTTTATTGATCGTCCTGATTAAGGTTGACTTTCCGGAACCCGAAGGGCTGCAGACCACCAGTACCTCCCCCTGCCCGACATGAAGATCAACCTCATTAAGAACATGGAGTTTCTTGAACCATTTATGAACCCCTTTAAAGGTAATCATTCACTTCCTCTGCTCTCCACATTTTCCGGACAATGCAAAAGGATTGATAATATATTTCTCATGATTATTTTTCAAGTTAATCCTCTGATCTCCCAACCATCCCCCCATTCTTTGAATCGGGGTTTGAAAAGTAATTGTCAAGGCAATCTTTTTCTATTAATATATAAAAGATTATAAAAAGTTAAATGACTACGAGTAATAAACAAGGTTCGTTAATATTTTTATCACTCGCAATATAATTATGATAATTATTTTTTTCTGAGGCGGTGTTATGAAGACTAAGTCAAAAATCGGTGCCTATATCCTTATTGTTTTAGGTATTATCTTCCTTCTGTCAAATTATGGCTGGCTGCCAGGTCTCCATACTTTAATGGCTAAAGGGTGGCCGTTCATACTTATTATTGTGGGCGTTTGGTTATTGATACGGCACTGACCAAAACAGAAGTCAATAGTATTGCCCGAATGGCTCGAGAGTTTTTTAGTCAAAATTTGTCTTGACGAAGGAGGACCAATCTATGAAGCTTATAAAAATTTGGGTTGCTATGGTTGTGATTGTTATGTCCTTGGGCTTAGCCGCCTGCGGAGGGGGGGGAGCCGAAGTCAAATCACAGTCCTACTCCACCACCTTGGGACAGGAATTGAAAGACCTTGAGGATGCTTACCAGAAGGGGATTATCACGGAAAAACAATACAACAGATCGAAGGAAAAATTGATCGAGCAAAGGACGGATAGATAGCGATAGTCAATTCGACTGATCATGTATTCCGATCCGTCGAATGAATACTTACCCAGCCGGTTGACGTCCGGCGAACGAAAAGGCCAGGAAACCTTCCAATCAAAATATTCACTGGCAATATCTTTTAGAGCCTTATGATCAAAAACTTCCGACTTGAGTTCTTCACCGATCCTGTCGGCCAGCAAGCGGAAGTAGACGGTGACCAGGTCAATATCGGTCAGACAGAGGCCGTAGAGAAACCAGTCGTCGATTATTTTCATCAGGTTTCGCGATTGGACCCGAGGTATATAATGACCTCGTATCTCTTTGTAACCTCTTCCTCGGCCAGTGTTTCCTTGGCGTAATAGGCTATATCTCCCCGGGTTTTCATGACTTCGCTAAAACGTCGGGACCTGGCGCGCAGCCTCCGGGTTAGCGACTCGCGTGAGCTGTCCACATAATTATAAAGGCCGCAGCAGGCCGCACAGGATTTGAACGTATCCGGTTGACACAAAACAGTGGGATAGGGATCGGCTGTCACTGCTTACCTGCTTATCAATCTATATCAAACTGAAGAACGAACAGTAAATTGAACTAACAAACGGGAAACTTGTTTCCTGGCTTCCAAAAACCGGGGTTCTCGGAAGCCGTGACGCCAAGTCATTTTGGAAAGATCATCGGAGACAATCAACAAAGCCGCCGCTTCGATCCCTCGAAAGGTACTGACGGTAAAAATTGCCGAGGTCTCCATGTCCACCCCCAGCACACCCCGGGATTGAAAAGCCTTGACTTTATCTATGGTTTCCCGGTAAGGGGCGTCGGTGGACCAGACCGGCCCTTGTTTGAAAGATAAACCCTTTTCATTCAAGGCTGCTTTTATATCCCGAAACAGGGAACTGGAAGGTTTGGAACGCAATTCATTGGAGTAATGACGCGAAGTCCCTTCTTCGCTGATGGCCTCATCCGGCAGGATAAGGTCCCCGGGGGATAAGGCCGGATTCAGACCACCGGTCCAACCCAGAAAGATAACACGCCGAGCCCCCAGGGCAATCAGCTTCTCCAAAATCATGACCGCCTGTGGAGCCCCAACCGCCGGCCCGGCCACCCCAATTGTTCTTGAAGAACCCGTGAGTTGAAAAACCCGCAAGAGATTATTTTTAAAGCAGAGGGAGCCGACTTCTCCAAAAAGCCGGGTCATCCGCTGTAAATCCCCGGGTAGGGGTATAAGCAGGGCCAAGGGGTCAATACCCGGTTCAGAACGGGATTTTTTAGGGTTGATTAGGCAGGAGGAAAGATCCGGCATGGTTATCCCTGATATTTTCTGGCCCGGCTTAGCATTTCCCTGGCCACGGAGGCAGTCTTGGCGGAAGAGGAAGATCCCCCCAGCATACGGGCCATTTCTTCCACTTGTTCTTCTCCTTGAAGCAAATGGATCCTGGTCTGGGTCCGCTGAGCGCGGGTCTCCTTGGACACCTGGAAATGGGTCTCGGCAAAGGCAGCGATTTGGGGCAAATGGGTGATACAGACCACCTGGTGGGCCTGGGATAATTGTGACAACTTCCGGCCAACGGCCTCCCCCAGACTTCCCCCGATCCCGGAGTCCACCTCATCAAAAATCAGGGTTTCCAGGGAGTCCTGATGAGACAGCAATCCTTTGAGGACCAACAAAATCCGGGAAAGTTCACCGCCTGAGGCAATCCGGGCCAAAGGCCGCAGACCTTCTCCCAAATTGGGGGCGATATAAAACTCCCCTTTCTCGATTCCTGTGCGGCTCAGAAAAGTTCCCTCATAAATGTAATTTTCTTCGGTGTCTTTTTCTCTCTCGTTGACTATTGGGGAAAAAACCATTTGAAACTTACAACCCTCCATGCCCAGATCTTTTAATTGCGATTCAACTTGGGCGGTTAAATCCAAAGCCGCCGTCTTTCTTTTCCGGGATAATTCCAGAGAAGATTCAAAAAGTCGTCTGCGTGCCGTTTGAATATCCCCTTCCAACTCCTTCCGTTCATATTCCTGATCCTCCCCCTCTTTTAAATCTTTTTCTATTTGTGCCCCGTAGCCCAAAACGTCTTCGACTGTCGGACCGTATTTAGCGGTCAGCCGCTGAATTCGGTCGAGCCGTTCCTCCACCTGTTCCAAAACTTGAGGATCGAAAATCAGGCGGGAGAGGTAATCCCGCAATCCGGCGACAATCTCGTTCAACTGTAATTGAAGGGTCTCCAGATCCTGAAACAGGGGCTGGAGGCTGGTGTCCATGGCGGCCGCCGCTCGAACCAGATCTTTGGAAAGAGAAAGGGTGGTCAAACTGGAATGTTCTTCTTCAGACAAGATCTGCCCGGCCTGGTGAACCTTCTCCCATATTTTTTCCGCCTGTTGAAGAACCCGTCTTCGCTGTGGCAGTTCCTGATCTTCTCCGGAACGGAGATCGGCCTGTTGAATCTCTTGGGCTTGAAAAAGCCACAAGTCTTTCTGACTCTTTCTTTTTTGTTCCTGATTAATAAGCTCTTGCCAGGCCCTGATTTGGTCCTCCAGGAAATCAAACCGGTTCTGAACTTCTTCCCGCAAGGAAAGCAAACCGGCAAAACGGTCCAGAAGGAAAAGATGCTGAACCGGATTTAACAGGGATTGATACTCATGTTGATTGGAGATGCCGATCAACGAGCGGGTCACCCGGCCCAGCGTGGACTGGTTGGTCAGACTTCCATTGATCCAGGCCCGGCTTTTTCCGCCGGTTTGTACCGTACGTTTGACCAGAATTTGCTCCTCAACCGGCAGGCCCAGGGAAATAAGGAGATCCTGCAGCGGATGGTCGGAGGGAAGGCTGAAAAGGGCTTCAACCCGGGCTTCTTCCGCGCCTTGGCGAATTGTGTCCGGAGAGGGTTTTTCCCCTAAAAGAAGATTAACCGCCTTGATAATGATCGATTTACCGGCCCCGGTTTCCCCGGAAAGAATATTCAACCCTTTTGAAAAAGAAAAGGTCACCTGATCAATAAGGGCCAGATTAACAATTTGTAACTGATCAAGCACTGCCGCTTTCCTTCTTTTATTTTCAGCTGAAAGTGCGAACTATTTACCAGCCGGTCACAAAAAAGGCCCTCTATTTTCCATAAGTCATTAGAGGGCCTCCAATCATTTTCCGATGGTGAGATTAAACCTGAAGCTTCATTACCTTGGCTGCCTGCGGACCCTTTTCTCCTTCTTTTATCTCGAACTCCACATCCTGACCCTGTTTCAAGGTTTTAAAACCGTCCATCTGGATAGCCGAATAGTGTACAAAGACATCCAATCCCCCATCCTGTTCAATAAATCCAAACCCCTTGGCATCATTAAACCACTTCACTTTCCCTTTACTCATCATTCATGCCCCTCCTTATAAAGATAAATCTTTACGGATCCAAGACCCGACGTCAGGCAGAATAAAAAAAGGGTAAAAAAGTCAGTCGTCTTTTTTACCCTTTTTTTTCATTGAATTCATGGGGGATACCAAATCATCTTTGATGAGGATAAGTAGCATATTGGTTTCGGTATTGTCAAGAATTTTTATAATTTTTTTTCCACTCTTGAGTCCCTCGCAAAAAGTTAAAAACGGCTTTTCGCGAGGCCGGAAATCCTGACCTTGGCGGGACTCGCCCGCCACTTGAACAAAATTCGAGTGGCCCCGCTATCAACCCAAGTCGGAATTTAATTGTCCTCGGCTTGGTGAGGGGTTTTTAAGACTCCATAACCCCGTTAAATCTGCGACCAGCCATTCAGAGCAAAGGAGTAAGTAGTCGGCATTGGCGACAAGTAAATATTCGAGATTTGGGAAACTCTTTCAAACTGCAATCCCCCGGATTGAATAATATCTCCCTGGCAAACAATGTCTCCCAGCAACTTTCCGGAGCCCGTTTTTTTAACGGACTTATTGGACCATAACACCCCCGCGATTTGAGAAAAGTCATTCAAAATAATATCCTGGCCGGCGATAAAAGCCACATCCAGGGTATGATCAGAGGCCAGAAGGGTGGAACCGTTAAGGGTGATCGATCCAGTGGCCACAATGGTTATTCCGGACAGATCGTTTCCTTGAAGGATCAGGTCGCCGTCAATAAAAATCAAAAGATTATTCTGGTCCCCGGAAAGAAGCAGATTTTGTTTTCCAAAAAGGAGCTGATTACTTGATTGCTGGGCCATGGACCGGTATTCTTGAAATTTTTTTTCGGAGATCGCCGGGACTTCCACTGAAGGGAGATAATCCTGGCGCATCGGGTCCAGGGATTGAGTAACGGTAAATTGATTTTGTTTGAGCTGCTCAATAACTGAAGGGTCTAGATTATACCCCTGGTTGGCATGCAGATTCCCAAGAATTCCCAACGAGCCGCTTAA
Organism: uncultured delta proteobacterium; assembly: GCA_963790475.1. GTDB lineage: Bacteria > Desulfobacterota > RBG-13-43-22 > RBG-13-43-22 > RBG-13-43-22 > RBG-13-43-22. The sequence continues at coordinate 1,822,753 of CAWBOS010000010.1, forward strand.
ATGGAGAACACCGGCAGTGACGATTCCCCTTTTAAAAATCGGAGACACATCCGCAGGCCCTCCGGATCGTGAACAATAAATAGTGGCCCGGATACGGCTTAGGCAATTTTGACCCGTGTCTTTTCCAATCATAATCACTTCAACATAGGCCGGAAGTTGCTGAGGATCATATCTCAATTCTTGAAGCCAGAATTTGATCCCCGGATGATCTTGTCCACTCAAGGGAAAGTTCATTTCCTGACCTGTTTTCTTCTGTAAGAAATATTCAAAATTCTGCCGATATCCGGATATCAGGTGCTGAATTCCCGCCTCGGCCGCATATAAAGCCTGCACACTTTGGTTATAGTTGGTACTGATTTTCAACTCGGTGGTGGAAGTCAGAAAGGCATTGGATCCCAGAATGGTTAATACCAATAAAACCAGCATGACCCCTACCAAAGCAGCTCCCTTTTGTTGTTTTATGGGGGATAGCATTGTTTCCTCCTGGAATTGGATTTAATCATTTCAAAATTGGTTTCGCTTCATCACTTGGGTGCTCATCGTTAAATCATTTTCTTTCCCGGTCTGAGGAAGGCCTTTCCGGATTGAGAGCTGAAGCCGGTATAGTTCAGGTCTTATCGAATTCACTTTTAGATCGGTAATGTTATCGACCAGGGGTTCGTAGCCACAGGCGTTGATCTTTCTTTTAAGAAGAGGGACACCTAACTCGTGGAATCTTCCTCCCGAATCATTTTTATCGTTAAAGACCGCATAACTGACCAGACTGATTTCCCCGACCTCCGTGCCCTGCGGGTAGGCATTTTTCAGTCCTTGGTTGCCTGGTTGAATAGGATCGGTGTCGATGATCAGAGTCGACCCCGAAATTCCCTTTACCAGAGCCCTTTCTGCCGGTTTGCCGATATAAATCATATCGGAAAGATTATATTGTCCATTGGTTTCCGAAGCGGTTAAGGCCAGTTTGATCGAGGTATCTCCGGCCAGGGTTTCTTGAGCCAGGACCGTGGGGTTAGATTCACTGGAAAGAACGATCAATAAAGAAAGGAGATCCGGGTTATCCCCCCCGGAAGTCACCGTTACCGCCCCTTGGGGGTCCACGATTTGCGGGACCTTGGGAATAAAGGAGTTGGGGACCCAGGCCGAGAGATCAGCCAAAAAGGAATGATCTCCCAGGGGATATCCTGCGCTCTTGAAATCACGAGCGATTAATTCCAAGGCCATCCTCAATCCTTGTTGTCCCTGTAAGACCCTGGATTGCGTCTTATTGGCCTCGGCCTGGGACAAAAATATTTGGCAAAAAGTGCCCAGGACCAATCCTAAAAGGGTTATCGTGATTAGCACTTCCGTCAGCGTGAATCCCCGGCAATTATTTTCTCTTTCCATTTCAGCCCTCCTGCACTTTCACCCTTCCCTCAGAGGAAAGGGTAATTTTCTTTTGCCCGGAAGAATTTTTTAAGACAATCGTGGTCCCGATCACTCCTCCTCGAGGTAAAAAAATCGGGTGGTTACTGCAGCTTTCCAAATTCACTCCCGGGTAAGAATAAGGATTGCCCGGATCATTGAATTTCCGGAGAACCCCTTCACGGGTACCCGGCCAGCGGGAAGGGCCGGTTAAAGATTCCCTTTCTAAAAAATATTGTTTTTGTCCGGGGTCAACCTGAATCCGGTAAAAGCAGTTTTGTCCAATGGCTCGCATTCGGGCCAGGTGGAAATCGGAAACCAGGCTGTTTACCGCCCCTTCCAAACGGTATTTGGGTATAACTTGGTTAAAACCATAACAACCGATCAAAAAAACCAGGCTTAAAAGGGCAAGAGTCATGATCGTTTCAATCAAAGAAAATCCCGAAGCATTTTTTCTCTTTGTCATTTTGTATATCTCCCTTCTGGGAAAAAATTGAATTTTTATTGGTTATAGCACCGCTCAAAGACAACCATTGATCCGTTATTAACCGAGGAGGTATTATAGCCTTGAATTTTCGACCCGACCGGACCTCTCTGATCAAGGGCGCACAGAAAGAACTTCGAGTGGGACAGCCTTGGTCGATCGTGAATTGTTGGGTTGTGACTGCGGACAGAAGGATAAAGGAGTGGTTTACCTTAATTGAACGGAGGGTAAAAAAAGTTAACCGAGATACCAGTTCAAAAGAGCCGAGCCGAAAAAGAGATGAATGACCGCCCCCAGAGAAAGAAAAGGTCCGAAAGGAACAGCATAAGTGCGATCCTTCCTCCAAACCAGGATCAATCCCAGACCCGCCAGGGTCCCCAAAAAGGAGCCGAAGACAAGGGTGACTAAAACCCCCTGCCAGCCGAGAAAGGCACCAATCATGGCCAATAACTTGATATCCCCTCCTCCCATGCCCTCTTTTTTGGCCAGCAGTTGATAGCCGACGGCCAGAAGCCATAACAGCCCGCCCCCGACCAGCAAGCCGATCAAAGAAGACCGCCACCCGGGGGACCCTGTCAGCCAGGAGAGTATCAAACCAATCCCTATCCCCGGATAGCTTATCCAATCGGGGATGATTTGATGAGATAAATCGATAAAGGAAACAATCAACAGGGCACTGACTAAAAGCAACGCTTGAAGGAAGTCCCAGGAAAAGCCGAACTTCCAGCCTAACAAAACTGTGGCCAGAGCGGTCATTCCTTCGACGAGGGGATATTGATATGAAATTGGGGTCTGACAATATCGACATGACCCTTTTAATAGCAAAAAGCTTACCAGGGGAAGATTATCCAATACCGAGAGAGGATGCCGGCAATGGGGACAGCGCGAACCGGGCCAGACAATAGACTCTTCCCGGGGTAAACGATAGATGCATACATTATAAAAACTTCCCAGTACCAATCCAAGGATGATCAGAATTATATAATAAAACCATGAAGGAACAGCCATTAGTGTTTTCTCACCCTGTAAATCATTTTATTCTTATATTCTGTATAAGAGGTCAGAGATCGTTTGACAAGACTTTTTTCTTTAAGCTATAATAAAACTATCTTTTTCTGCCCCGCAAGGACAAGAAACGCTAATAATATGGTAACCCGGTTATCAGGAAAGGGTAACGATATTACCGGGTCTGATTAGATTCTGAAACCCCTTCAGATCATTTCTGACCTTTCATTCGAAAAACCAGGAAAATAATTGGGCACCTAAAACCGGACTGGTCAAAATGTTTCTCGTTAAGGAGCTTTTATGATTTTCCGCATTAATCCCTCTAATCCTCAGAAACGGCTGATCGATAAGGCCGTGAGCCTTCTAAAGGAAGGAGGGGTCATAGCCTATCCCACCGATACCATTTACGGCTTAGGTTGTGACATGTACAACAAAAAAGCAATTCAGCGCATCTATCAGATTAAGAAAAGAGACCCCCAAAAACCTTTCAGTTTTATCTGCTCGGATTTGAAAAACATCAGCTTATATGCTCAGGTCACCAACCAGGCTTATAAGATTATGAAAAGATATCTGCCGGGGCCCTACACCTTTATCCTCCTGGGCACCAAACTGGTCCCCAAAATCATGACCACCAAGAGAAAAACCGTGGGCATTCGGGTGCCTGACAATAACATTTGTCTTTCTCTGGTAAAGACCCTGGGCAATCCGATTATCAGCACCAGTGTCGGTTTCTCAGGAGGGGAGGTCTTGTCCGATCCTTCTTTGATCGAAGAAACCTTTGGATCGCAGATTGATCTGACTATAGACGGGGGCATATTGGCCAATCAACCGTCTACGATTATTTCACTGATCGATGATGAGATTGAGGTGATACGGGAAGGATTGGGAGAGTTTCGTCAATTCTTATAAAAAATAGGCGGGAGCAATAAAAGCTGGGCCGAAGGCCAGGGGAGTTGGAGGGATTCCTTGATCTCTCCCATCCATTCACTAAAGATAAGGTCCCAAACCGAAAAACGTTTCTTTTCCTGAAAAATCAATTTAACCTCGCCTCTAAGACCCACCATTTTTTTGGTCAGTTCAACCGCGTCTTCGAAGCTACCCAATTCATCCACCAATCCCAGGTCCCTGGCCTGTTCCCCGGTGAAGATTCGTCCATCGGCAAGCTTCTCCACCTTTTCCCGATTTAAACGGCGTCCCTTAACAACAACCTCTACAAATTGTTGATGGACATTTTTAATCACTTCTTCCAAAAGGCGGCGTTCTTCTGGTTTCATTTCCCTTACCGGCGAGCCGATATCTTTAAAAGGACCGCTTTTAACCACCTCCCGGCTGACCCCGATTTTATGAAGGAGGTCTTTAATGTTGGACAACTCCATGATCACACCGATACTGCCGGTCAGAGTCGCCGGATTGGCCACAATCTTATTAGCCGCCAAAGCCACATAATAACCTCCGGAAGCAGCCACATTTCCCATGGAGGCCACCACTTTTTTCTTGAGAACGGTTCGTTGGACCTCCCGGTAAATTTCCTGGGAGGCGGCGGTTCCTCCTCCAGGGGATTCAATCCGAAGGATAATCGCCTTGACCCGGCTGTCTTTCCGATATTTCTTTAGTTGTTCCACCACCTCTCTGGAGTCGGTTATGACCCCCCGTAGGGAAACGACGGCGATACGATTACCAAAACTTATGTCAAAATCCCTTTTAAGAAAGAGGGTTATTCCCCCCCAAAGGAGAACCAAGCCGCAGGCCACCAGACCGTAAATAAATAATCCAAACAGGACAGGGTGTTTTTTTTCAGACATGCTTTTAGCCGGGACATGGTGAAGGTTAAAGTTCGGAGTTAGGAGTAAACGCTTAATCCCGAACTCTCAACTCCGAGTTGATTTACAATTTTCATGCGAAAGCTCCTGACAATCTTAATAAATGAAAAGCTTCCCCATGCGGGAAAAGTCGGGATCAGGATTCGTCCGAATCCAGGTTAAACTTATTTTTGTTTTCCATTTCCTCCCGTAGCAAATCACCCAGATTGGAACTAGCCTCTTTGGAGCTATTCAGGTATTCTTTCATCAAGGTCTGATCCTCCTCTTTCTTGGCCCGGCGGATGGAAAGTCCGATTCTTCTCTCTTTCCTGGCGACGTTGATTACCTTGGCTGTGATCGTATCCCCCACTTTATATAGCCCGACCGGAGTTTTGATCTTCTCCTTACTGACCTCTGAGACATGAACCAACCCTTCCACGCCTTCTTCAACCTCAACAAATATTCCAAAATCGGTCACATTGGTGATAACCCCGTTAACTAAGGATCCGGTAGGATATTTTTTAGGAATTTCTTCCCAGGGATCAACTTCCAGTTGTTTAACTCCTAACGAAAAACGTTCCTGATCCTTATCGATATGCAGGACTTTGGCCTGGATCTCCTGTCCCTTTTTGTACAATTCTGAAGGATGTCTCACCCGCTTGATCCAGGAGATATCCGAAATGTGGACCAACCCATCGATTCCTTCATCAATGCCGATAAAAATCCCGAAATCGGTAATGTTTTTAATTTTTCCTTCAATCACCGTACCTTCCGGATATTTTTCGGCAATCACATCCCAGGGATTGGGTTCGACCTGCTTCATTCCCAGAGAAATCCTTTTTTTATCCGGATCCACGGACAGAACCACGGCCTCGACGATTTCTCCCACCGACACAATCTTGGATGGATGTTTAACCTTCTGGGTCCAGGACATTTCAGAAACATGAATCAACCCTTCCACACCATTTTCCAATTCTACAAAGGCCCCATAATCGGTCAGGTTGACTATCTTTCCCTTGACCTTCCGACCGATCGGGTATCGCTCAGTCACCGTAGTCCAGGGATCGGGATGGAGTTGTTTCAATCCCAAAGAGACTCGATGACGTTCCTTATCAAAATTTAACACTTTGACCTGCATTTTGTCGCCCACCTTGCACAATTCGGAAGGGTGGCTGGCCCGGCCCCAGCTCATATCGGTTACATGCAACAGGCCATCAATTCCGCCCAGGTCGATAAAAATCCCATAATCGGTAATGTTTTTCACTACCCCTTCCAGGACTTGATCATTTTCGAGGGTATCTAAAATCGCATTTCGTTGTTCCTCCCTTTCCTTTTCCAAAAGAACCCGTCGGGATAGAACAACGTTATTTCTTTTCTTATTATATTTTAGGATTTTGAAGGGGAAGGACTGTTCCAGTAAATGATCCATATCACGAATCGGCTGCAAGTCGATCTGAGATCCAGGCAGGAAAGCAGGAATACCGATATCAACCGTCAGCCCGCCTTTAACTTTTCCGACAATCTTGCCTTCAATAACCCCGTCATCGCGATAAATTCGGCTGATTTCATCCCAAACGAGGATCTTGGCCGCTCGTTCTTTGGAAAGAAGGATATCCCCTTCTTCATCGTCACGTTTTTCAATCAAAACATCCACCCATTCACCGGTCTGAGCCGTTATTTCTCCCGTGGGGGTTAAAAACTCACTAATAGGAATGCGCCCCTCTGATTTATAGCCGATATCAATCATTACAAATTCCTTATCAACACCGACAATCCTTCCTCTAACCACCTCCCCTTCCTGAAAGGTCTTCAGGCTTTCCTCGTATAATTCTTTAAATTCCTCTTCCCCCGTGTTCCCTGGAGACCTCTCATTCAAGGTCGTCTTTTCTGTGGCTTGGGTTTCGTGTTCTTGGTTATCCATTTCCTCTGTGTTTTTTTCCATTAACCTTTTATCCCCCTAAACTTCCTTTTTTCTCTTCAAGAACCGGGAGTTTATCGATATTATTTCTTCCCCGTCCTTGCCTCTGTTCAGCGGCTACGGTAATTTACGCAAGCTTATCAAAAATATTCATAAAAATCAAGTTTAATTGATTATCCCTTCCCGTCAATTTTTTAGGCAACATCGCGGTTCAGCGAGACCGGAAATCATCGGCAGAAGTGTTTGTATCCTTGAAAATTCGGGAATGAATGGATCGGACAACCTCTTCGATCGACAAATGAGAAGTATCCACCACCCAGGCCCCCGGGGCAGGACGTAGTGGGGCCAAGGTCCTTTCCTGATCCTGACGGTCACGAGCTTCCATCTCCTTTTCCACCTCTTTCAGGGTAACGGACTGCCCTTTCTGGATCAGTTCTTCGAATCTTCTTCTGGCTCTTACCTCCAAGGAAGCATTCAAAAAAAATTTAAATCCGGCCTGAGGGAAAATAACTGTACCCATATCCCTTCCTTCGGCGATTAGGCCCCCCTGCCGGCCGAGAGCCTTTTGTCTTTCAGCCAAAAAGGAACGAACTTCAGGTTTCATAGATATTGCGGAAGCCAATCGGCTGATTTCCGGGGTTCGAATTTCCTGACCGACATCGCTACCTTGAACCCAGACCCTCTGCCCCGGCCCGTTCCCTTCAATGACAAATTCTAAATCCTTTAAGAAAAGGGTAAGGGCCTTTCCAGCTAAATCTTCTTTTTTTTGTTTTCTTAGTATCCAGGCAACTACCCGGTACATGGCCCCGGTATCCAGACAATCCAATCCCAATTGCTCGCCTAAAAGCCGGGCGATGGTGCTTTTACCCGCCCCTGCTGGACCGTCAATAGTGATGATGATATTCGGTTTGGCCATTAAGGTTGATCTCGAAAAAGTCAAATTCGATGAGGATATTTGTGAAATTTTGAAATCGGGGATTGCTTCCTTATTTAACGCCAAATGATCGCGTGGAAAAGCCGGACTTAAGGAGCGTTTCACTTTAGACAAAAGGCGACGGCCCCTGGCTATCCTTGTTTGAGGCGGCTTTTTTATTTAAGGAGCTAGCACCTGTTTCAAGGCCCGTAAAAACCGCTGGTTTTCTTCGGGGAAGCCCGATATTGACTCGGATATAATAATCCAGGCCGTAACTTTTCATAGAACGGATAATAATCCCCTTTTTCAGCAGGGCTTCATAGACCACCTGTGCCTTCAGGGGAACCTTTATCAAAATAAAATTGGCCTGGGAAGGCACGTAGGAAAGACCCATTCTGGTCAACCCCTTTTCAATCGTTTTCTTTCCGGCGCGAACCAGAGTGCGGGTCTTTTCATAGAAAGCCTGGTCTTTCAAGGCCCCCAGGGCGGCGGCCTGGGCCAGAGAGTTCACATTAAAGGGTTGCCGAACCCGATTAACGTAATCGGTCAGCTCCGGCTGGGCCAGTCCATAGCCGATACGAAGCCCAGCCAACCCATAGGCCTTGGAAAAAGTTCGAAAAACTATAAGGTTTTTTCCAGAATCGATGTAATGCAGTCCACTTGGGCAATCCTTATCTTCCACAAAGTCAATGTAGGCCTCGTCCAGAAGTATCAGAATCCGGTCAGGAACACTTCTTAAAAACCATTCCCATTCTTTCTTTCTGATGGTGGTGCCGGTGGGATTGTTAGGGTTGTTGATAATGATGATTTGAGTTCGTGGGCCGATCCGGGATAGAATCGCTTCCAGATCAATCCTAAATCTTTTGAGCGGTACCAGGATACTTTTTCCGCCCAGGGCCTGAACCGCCTTTTCATAAACCAGGAAAGAGGGAACGGGAGATATTACCTCAAAACCCGGTTTCATAAAGGTCTTCAAGGCCAATTCGATTATCTCGTTGGATCCATTACCTAACAAGATTTGATCCGCTGATAGGCCCAGAAGCTGGCTGAGCGCTTGTTTTAAATAGTAACCGCTTCCATCGGGATAGCGATGAATCTGGGGCAGGACGCGTCGTATGGCCTTCAAGGCCAGAGGGGAAGGACCCAATGGATTCTCGTTGGAGGCCAGCTTGATTACTTGTTTAATCCCATATTCCCGGGTTAATTCTTCGATGGGTTTTCCTGGAGGATAGGGGACCAGATCAAGGATTGATTTTTTTATTTTCATGTTTTTCCTTATTTATTAACCAGTTCTTACATCACCGCTCATTAAAAATCAATAGCTTTTCTTGAAAAAAGGAATCATTTTTTGGAATTGGACCTGCTAAAAGTTCTTGCCTTTTCATGAAAAACAGGTAGAATTAACTCCTAATTTTTATTAAGATCTAATCTTGAAATCAATTAAAGAAAGGGAATCGAAGATGAACAAGTCCCAGTTGATTGAAGCCTTAGCCAAAGATCAGGACCTGACCATCAAGAACGCCGAATTAGTCGTGACCCATTTTTTTGAGAGTATTGAGGAGGCCCTGGCTAAAGGAACAAGGGTAGAGATCCGTGGCTTTGGTAGTTTTAAGGTTAAAAATTATCAAGGCTACAAAGGTAGAAACCCAAAAACCGGGTCCATCATCAATGTCTCCAGAAAAAGACTCCCCTTTTTCAAAGTGGGGAAGGAATTAAAAGAACGAGTTGACGTTTAGTCCAATTCTTGGCCGTGCTAAGCGGGGAGCTGGCGGTGCCCTGTACCCGAAATCCGCTCATGCGGGGCAGAATCTCCTTTTGAGGGTTGTAATAACAGTAAAGGTTCCTTTATCTAAGGTCAGAATTGGACGGTACGCAACAAACGGTTATGAACTCCGTCAGGTCTGGAAGGAAGCAGCGGTAAATAATGCGGTTTGTGTCGTATCTATCTCCAATCCTCGTCGTTAGGGCAAGGTCTTTAGTGTCGTTGATTCGAGAAAGGATGCACGGCCAAGGATTTGTCATTCCCTCCTGACTATAGAATTATGGTCGAGTTGTTACCTTCTTTCTTTCTAAATATTCCCACCTAACCATTTGTCATGAATAAAAAAAACCATAAATATCCTTGACAAACCCCACTGACTTATTAATAATGAATCTCTAAGAAAATTACGAAAGGCCATTACCGTGGAAAACGTCCAGGCGGAAGATTGAAATAAGACCTTATACTTAGATTCTGTTTTCGCGGGAATGAGAAGGAATGAATATTGCAGACAACTTATTTGAGTCTTAAAACTCAAGACTGCGACAGAAATTGGACAAAAGAGATTGTTTTTCAAAGCCTTGGGTCCTATCCCAGAAGATTTTTTGTACTAGGCCTCTCTTTTATTAATTAATTAAAGATAATTATATTTAATGACAATAAATTATTGACAAGGCCTCTTTTTTCTTGTATATAACATTTTAAAATTTCTTAAATAAATGAGTTACTTCCTAAACTGAAAAAACTTCATCGGGAAATCAAGGATATTAAATTTTATGGCAATTATGTCTGATATTATGTAATTTAAAACAAAAAATAGTTAGTTAAGAAGACCCCATGTTGTTTTCAAGCACTGGCAAGGAAAATTATATCGGAGTAGATATCGGCTCCCACTCCGTGAAAGTTTGTCATCTGGCCCACGGACGGAGAGAGATTTCTCTAAAAAGTTTCGGCCTGGCCAATTTACCTTCTTCAGCCATAGTCAACGGGGTTATCAAAGAACCTCAAATAATTGCCAATTCGTTACAAAATTTGTTAACCCATTTGCATATAAAAACAAAAGAAATCGTTTTTGCTATTTCCGGCTATTCGGTTATTATTAAAAAAATTGTACTGCCCTATATACCGGAAAAAGAATTGACCCAGTCCATCGAATACGAGGCCCAACAACATATTCCCTTTGATATCAAAGAAGTCAATCTTGATTTTCAAGTTTTGAATCCACCCAAGGCCGATATGGATTCCATGTCCGTCCTTCTGGTAGCCGCCAAAAAAGAGACTTTGAACGCCTACCTGGAAATCTTCGAATTGTCGGGCTTGGAAGCCTCCATCGCCGATGTCACCGCCTTCGCCTTGGCTAATGCCTACGAAAATAATTATCCATTAGATTCCACTCCGGTAGCCCTGGTAAATCTGGGTGCCGGTCAGATCACCCTCCATGTCCTTAACCAATACGGCCCTGTCTTTACCCGGGATATTTTTTTGGGAGGCCGGCAGCTTACTGAACAAATACAATCGCTATGGAACATTTCTTTTGATGAAGCTGAAAAAATAAAACTGGGCAGGAACCGGACGCCGGACCAATTAGACCGAATCGGTCCTCCTTTCTTATCGATCTTTCAAACCTGGACGGAAGAAATTAAACAGGTACTGGACGTTCTAAGCGCTTCCGATCCAGAAAATAAACCGGCGAAAATTGTCCTCTCGGGGGGTTCTTCTTTAATGCCCGGACTTCCACAATTACTTTCCAAAGGACTTCAACTCCCGGTGGAATTATTAAATCCTTTTTCCCAAGTTGGGATTGATCCGGAAATCTTTGACCCCGCTTATTTGCAAAGCGTAGGGCCCCAAATGGCCATTGCTTTCGGCCTGGCCTTGCGTCAAAAGGGGAACTGATGATCCGAATTAACCTTCTGGCCGCCCATGAGGTAGGAAAGGAAAAAAATCAGCGGTGGTTCCTTCAGGGGATATTACTGGCTGGCTTGATTGTAATAGCAACCGTTCTTATCGGGTTTTGGATGTTGGGGAGCCAGGTCCAAAATCTTAAAAAAGAGAAGGCGGCCTTGGAAATGCAAACTCGGGAAGCCGCGGCCCTTCAAAAAGAGATCAAAGATCTCAGAGACAAGAAGGAGGTGTCCCAAAACAGGTTGGCCCTTCTTCAAAATCTGGAAAAAGAACGCCACGGTCCGGTACGCCTGATGGAGTCACTCTCGGCAATCATTCCGGTCGATCAACTCTGGCTAACCTCTCTAAAAGAAACCGGCCCGGAAATAAGGATCGATGGAGTGTCCCTGGGTAATGATATTCTGGCTGACTTTATGAAACGGCTTGAAGCTTCATCCCTGTTCAAGCAGGTAGATCTGGTTCATTCGACTCAGGCCGTTTATAAGGATATGAAGGTTAAAAATTTCACTCTGATCGCCTGGTTGAAATTTCCGGCGCCTTCGGAAGAAAAAAAATAAAATACCTATGGCCTCTTTCTCTCCCATAACCGATCGCTTAACCCAACTACCCTTCTCGCAAAAAATATTATTAGCCGTGGGGGGGTGGATTATATTGGGAGTGGTTATAGGTTACTTCTTACTCCTGCCTCGCTGGAATCAATCAAAGGCTCTCCAAGAAGATATCGCCCGGGAAAAAGTAAAATTGGATCAGATTATCAAAACCCGGGCGCAGATCGCCCAGTTTAAACAAGAGCTGGCCGAAATGGATGTCCGATATAAACAAATACTGATCATGCTACCGGAAGCCAAAGAAATTCCCCATCTGCTTAAAAATATTTCCAACCTGGGACAGCAGCAGGGTCTGGAATTCCTGCTGTTTAAACCGGAGAAGGAAATCCCCAAAGAATTCGTCGCCGAGATCCCGATTACCCTGAATGTTAAGGGGTCCTATCATCAGATTGGTATGTTTTTTGACTATATTCGGAGGCTTCCCAGAATTGTCAATATTAAACAATTGGAATTGGGGGGGTTTGACGATAAAACAGCCCAAATTACTACTCGTTGTCAGTTGGTGACTTTCCGGGTCTTGCCTCTACCGCTCCCGTCATCAACACCGATACCGAAGGCTGTAAAGAAATGATGGATTTGTGAAAAGTCTCCAGAGCCGTCACCCCGGCGAAGGCCGGGGTCCAGAATCAATCGAGTTTTCTTGATTCCGGCTTTCGCCGGAATGGCGAATGGGGGCTCTTTTGGACTTTTTACAATTCCCTCGAGAAATAATAAATCATGAAAAAAATTCTGATCTTATTTATCTTCTATTTCACCCTACCGCTGGCTTTGGCGGCCTGTGCCAAATCGGCTCAAGAGGGTCCATCAATACAAAAGATTCTCCCCACCGCTCGGAAGGTTAATTCGGCGCCTTCCTCGACCCTGCCCCCATCCTCCGCGCTTTCCCCGGTAGAGACGTCGGCACAAACAATTCCCCCCTATAATCCGACAGGAAAACCGGACCCCTTTATGCCCACCACGGTATCCAACGAGACCAAAAGTAAGGGGAAGAAAGTTTTGCCTTTGGAACAGTTTGAAGTCAGTGACTTTGAGCTGGTGGGGGTGGTCACCGGTTCAGGGATAAAAAAAGCCGTAGTCCAGGACCTGACCGGAAAAGGATATTTCATTCAAGTCGGGACCCGTATCGGCAAAATGGGTGGCAAAGTCATCCGGATAACTGGTAAAGAAGTTGTTATCCACGAACCTTTTCAGGATTTTCTGGGGCGGAGAAGTTCTCGAGTCGTTACCTTAAAAATTCCCCAGGCCCAATACGGAATTCGATGACCGGATATTCTTTGATGAATTTAATCAGCAAAACAAGCCATACTTCACCTTTATTTGAGAGCAAATATGAAAAATAACAAAAAGAGGCGCATTATCTATCTGGGGGGAGTTCTGCTTTTCTTTTTTGGCCTGGGAGAAAATCCATCTTCTCTCTGGGCGAAAGAAGGAAAGATCACTCCCAAAGCCCGATTAATCCAAATAGAGGATCAGGTGTTGCCGGATCGATTACGGGTCATACTGAAAATCAACCGCCCGGTGGTCTACCGATCTTCCACAATGACCAGTCCCCCTCGGCTGGTCGTCAATTTAAGCCCTTGTATTTTAGGCTCTCAAAAACCCATTACCGTGAAGGATTCTTCTCTGGCAGGGGTACGTTATTCCCAGTTCAATCCCAAAACCGTTCGAATTGTTTTCGACTTCTTCCAAACCCCGGTCTATCAGATTTCCCATAAACAAGGAACGCCTTATCAAATTATCGTGGACTTTCCTAAAGCCAAACCTGAAACAATTTCACCCGTCCCCCACAAGACCGGAGATGGATTCTTACCGAAAACAACCATTGAAGAATTTAAAAAAGAAAAAAGTTTCCAAGATAATCTATTGAAGAAAGAAAAGGTTCTTTCCAAAAAACCATTGGTCACCTTTGATTTTTATATGACCAATCTCCACAATGTGCTGCGTCTAATCGGTGAAGTCGGCGGGGTAAATATCGTGGTTGGGGATGAGGTGAAAGAAAAAAAAATGACTTTGAGTTTAAAAGAAGTCCCCTGGGACGAGGCCCTGAATACAATATTGGAGGGTAACAATCTGAGAAAACTGCAGCGTGGTGAAAAAACCTTTTTAGTCACTACCAGTGAAAACTATAAAAAAATATTGGATGATGAAAACAAGTCGAAACTCGATGCCATCAAACTGGAACAGGAAGAATTGAAGGCCGAGGAACAACGCCGGAAAGTCGGAAAAGTTCTCTGGAGTACGAGACAATTCCAGATCAAAAATGTGGATGTGAAGTTGGTTGAGGATTTAATTCAAGGTTCCATAGAAAAAGAAAAAAAGATCACGGAGGATAGACTGCCGGGAAGCGACAAAGACAGAGCGACACTGCCGGGATCGGAAAAATTCTTGGGGGCTGATGTGCGTATCATAAGTGTCCCACACACCAACACCTTGATCGCCAAGGGAACCGAACGGGATTTGGATTATTATTGAATCACTAATAAAAACAATCGACCAACCTATTTCTCAGGTCATGATCGAGGCCCGCATCGTCGAGGCCGATGCCAATTTTACACGGGATATGGGGATTCGATGGGGAGGGGCGAGCTTCCTTCGCTGATGCCCACGCACCTTTCGCCGGGACTATTCGAGGTGGAGACGCCTCCGGAGGCGGGCCGGCGCCAAGTAATTATGCCGTCAATTTGCCGCTAAACGCCGCTTCTTCGGCTTTTGGAGGCTTGGGGTTCGCCTTTGCCTCAACCAATTTAAACATCGATGTTCGAATCCAGGCCATGGAACAACAAGGCCGGGGGAAAACCATTTCTTCTCCCAAAATATTAACCAAAGATAATACAGAAGCCATAATTAAACAGGGAGCAGAGATTCCAGTAACAACTCAATCAGTAGTAGGTGGCGTTGTTTCGTTTACCACTGAATATAAAGATGCTGTCTTGGAACTTAAGGTTACCCCCCATATTTCTAGTAGTAAAAATATTCGAATCAATGTAAATATTTCAAAAAATGAGCCGACTTCACCAACGTAGATAAATTTGGAAATCCAACCATTAACACTAAAGGCGGCTTCAACGGAAATGATGGTCAAGGATGGCAATACGGTGGTCATTGGAGGGATTATCTTCAAAAAAGAAACGCTTATAGATAACAAGGTGCCCGGCCTGGGAGATATTCCCGTTTTGGGCTGGCTCTTTAAAACAAAGTACCGAACGACAGCAGATACCGAACTGCTTATTTTTCTCACTCCCAAAATAATTAGACCATCACTCTCCGAGCGGTTTGGAAGTGATAGTTAAAGCAGGTACATCGAAACATGGAAATCGAGTTCGGGGAAACAAAAACCGACTAATCGTATTTTTGTGTTAGTTAAAAATAGGGGAAATTTATGAGTAATATTTGTAAATGCGTTTCAAGTCTGTTGGTAGTTTTGTTAATTTTCTGTGGTTCCTTAACCTGGGTCTTTGGTGCATCTCAAGAAATACGTCCGGCCTCTCAAACGTTTGGCACGATTGTTTCACCAGTAGAGGAAAGAAAACAGACCCTTTCTTCCGGGGATAAGATTTTCGTCACCTTGGATAAAACCCTTCCGGTTAAAAAAGGGGATACTCTGGAAGTTTTTCAACAAGCCCAGGTGACGATTGATGGCAAACCTGCCTTTCCTTTTGTGAGAGCCGGAAAGGTTATTATCCTGGAAATCATTAATGAGCGTTTGTTGTTATGCGTCATTGAATCAAGCAGCAAGGAAATTGCGGTCGGAGATCGTATCTATTTTCCTGAACCTTAACAAAAATAGAAATGCAGGGTCAGATGAAAAAAATAATCGTTCTTTCCATGGTACTCGGTTTATTGATGTTGGGTGGGATGATTCAAACCGGATATGCCCAAAAGGGTGAAGCCCCTCTTAACGAATTCTTCAGAATTGTTAAAAGGATTTATCCAAAATCTAAACCAATGGGTTATTTTTTCGGCTGCCGATCTTGGTTTTGATTATCAACACAGACCGGAGGTCGGGGTCCTGGTTTCAAATTTTTCCAATCCGGCCGGGGAAGAAATTGAAATAGGCAATCAAATCGCCTTGGAATTGCGGGCGGCCTTGAACAAAGGAAAACAATTTCATGTCTATGGGAAAGATCATCCGGTAAGCCAGAGTTTGAAGGCCAGCCTTAGCTCCGATCTAAAATGGAGCACCTCTTCTCAACGAAATTTTCAGCAAAATTTGTTGAAAAAATTTAGACCGTTTCCAGTTGATTTGATTATTATTGGTCAGGTGAGCCGAGAGCCGGAAAACCGAATAAAAGTAACGGCAAGTCTGATTCCTTTTTATAAACCTATAAGTCTGGTAGAAAGCGAAACCAAAAGAACGGATATCCGCAGCGAAGAATTCCTCAGCCCGGCCCTTCCTTCCCAAGAAATGGACAAAGGACTGTCGGTCATTCAAATGCGGACCGTACCCAAAGGGCGTGTGGTTATCGTTGCTTCAATGAAAATGGAAAAAGGAAAATATTCCGGGCGAGGGACTTTGTTGTCTCAGGGAAGAACTATCAGGAGAAGCTTTGGGGAATCCTCGGATAGGCCCTTAAAGCCCCTATCCTTAAATGATATCGCCGGTTGGCTGGACGATAAAGAATTGACCGTTATCAAAGATTGGGAGGATTTCAAGAAGAAAGAGTATCATGATATCTTAGGCGGTTTTGGTGCCGACAGCATTTGGTTTGACGACCTGATTACCGAAGGGCCCCACACGGTTTTTATCAGCCTTGCTCAAACGCCATCAAAAAACCAATTCAAGACTTTTTCCAAACGGTTTTCCATTAAAGGCGGGACATCCAACTATCTGTTTTTTTCCGTTTATTCAGATCCAATAGGAGAACCCGAAGTTAGAATTCGGCAAATCGTGGATCCTGAAAACAAATCCACCCCGTTTTAGGATGATAATAAGGGCCTTGAAAGCGGGACTTGACCTCATTAACCCTTTAAACACCCCTTAAGTTCTGAAAACCCTTTAATATGAAGATTAGCCGGCAAGGATGAATTCTTAAAGGCGACAAAAGGCACTCCGGCCCCTCCCGCAGTTTGGACATCAACTTCCGAATCTCCGATATACAGGCATTTCTCAGGACCTACTTGAAAAAAATCCAGGATTTTTATGACCGATTCAGGGTCCGGTTTCGGCCGAGTTACATCCAAGGAACCGATCACTAAATCAAAATAAGATTCCAAAGCAAAAGTTTTTAAGACCTGGCCGATGGTGGTGGATCGATTAGTGGAAACAGCAGTTTTGATTCTTGGTCTTATGGTTTCCAAAAAATCAATCAATCCCGGTTCCATTTCCATCAACCGGATAAAAGGATTATAGTCAAGGGCCTGAGCGTAAGTCAGGACAGCATCCCGAAGATGATTGTCTTCGAACAAATAGGCAATGGATTCCCCGGCCGTATGCATATGGACATAATTCAGATCGGATTCGCTCATAACGGGCTTGCCGAATTGTTCCAGCAAATGGTTATAAAAAGATTGATTAGCCTTCCGGGAGTCAAATAAGACCCCGTCGCAATCAAAAATGATTACTTCCGGTCGTATCGGAAAATTTATGCGTTTATCCATCGTATCAAATTCACACTTTCTAAAAAAAATTTTGTCTCTTTCAGACCAAAAAGTCAATAAAAAACCATAGGCTACTACTCCCTCATCAAACCGGACAACTCATTGAAGGCATTCTGATTGAGAATCCCTTTCTTCAGTAGTAGAAATTATTTCCCTTTCAAGAGAAGACCTATGCCCCTCATTCTTTGACCATAGACATTTTCTTCAATCCCGGAGAAACAATTGAAGGTCCTTTAACAAAGGTGCGGTCCCGGAGAAGTGGGATACCAGGCCAGGAGATATCGATCTATTGCAGTTCGGTCGCGAATCTAATTCAATTCTTTTTCCTGTGGAAAGACCGGCAGGTAGCGATAGGACAGAGAAATGATCAAGGCCCCATAGGCCAAGACGGCAATGGTCGGCGCCCATTCCTGCCAACTGGGCCAGTAGGTTACAAAGTGGTCAAAGGGCATCACCGGCAGGGCCAGCGAAACGACGGTGAAGATGAAGCGGTTAAAGACCACGCCGGTACAGGATAACAGACAGGCCAAGGCCAGCCAACCGGGTCTCATCCTCAATCTGGCACTCATGAGCATAATGGCCGGAACGATTCCAAAAATACCCAGTTCAGCCACCACTAGCCAAAATCCATAGGGACCTTGATATTGATCCATATAACGAAGTCCCCGGGCGGGCAGATCGACAGCTGCCCAATAAATCGTATCGGCCAGTTTCAAAATGAGATAGACGATCAGCAGACCTCCGGCGATCTTGCCCAGCAAGGCCATCACTTCGGGTTTGACTAATTTTCTTCCGGTCACCTTCTGGGTCAGGGAAGTGATCAAAACCGTAAAAGCCGGGCCGGAAGCAATGGCCGAAGCAATGAAGAGAAAGAAAGTCCAGGGCCAGATAAAAAACCCTTCCCTGAAGGCAAAAGGCCGGCCGAACATGACCCCATACATGCCGCCCAGGGAACCTTGATGAAAAAAGGATAAAAAGGTCCCGGTCCCGGCGAAGATAAACATCAACTGATGCAGATTATGGGCAAAAAAATGGGCACCCTGGTTGGCATTGATTTTTCGGTTTTCCAGAACCAAAGGCGCATATTCGATCATCAATACCCCCAGATAAAGGGTAATACAAAACATCACCTCAGTCAGCATGGAGTGGATATTGGGATGCCAGAACCCGTACCAGGAACGCAGCGGCTGGCCGACATCCAGGGTCAGGATCAATATGGCCCCGCTGTAGCAGATAAATCCAATGATCACCGCGAAATTGATAATAGCCTTCAGTTCTTTTTTGCCCCAGATATAGGTCAGAAAACCGGTAAAAAAGGCCCCGGCCCCCAGGGCAATCACCGCCAGATCAAAGGTGATCCACAGGGCAAACCCGAAATAATCGTTCATGTTGGTCTGGTTCAAACCCTTCCAGAAGATTAGAAAGGCCGCCAGCAACCCCCAACCCAAAACCAAAAGCAGGATAAGAACCCACAGCTTAAATTTGGACAGGGAACATCGGGGTAAACCCTCAGGGATTAAATCGTTATCTTTGGAGATGATGATTTCGTTCATGTCCTACCTCGTTTTTTAATAAAGGTTTCAAGGTTTCGAGGGGTCAAGGTTTCAAGTGAAAGGCGTTGAAATAAACCCCTTGAATCCTTCAACACTGGAACTCTATCCTATATTCTATGAAACCTTTCTGACGACTTCGTTTTTTAAATGATTATCCCCTTGCCGGCGAATCCAATCTTGGGAAGTCAGGTAATAAACCTTGGGCCGGCTTCCTAATTTTTCAAGGAGTCGAAAGGCCCTGGGGGATTTACTGAGCCGGGAGACCTGACTCTCAGAGTCCTTCAGGTTTCCAAAGGTGATGGCCCTGGTCGGGCAGGCTTCGGCGCAGGCCGTGATGTATTCCCCTTCTTTGAGATCGCGTCGTTCTTCCATAAAGGCCTTATCTTTGGCCCGCTGATAACGATGATTGCAAAAGGTGCATTTACTGACCACCCCACGCATGGCCACTGAAACATCCGGGTTCAAATAATTTTCCAGACCTCGGGGATAAACCGGGTCCCACCAATTAAAATAGCGGGCATGGTAGGGACAGGCGGCGATACAATACCGGCATCCGATACACCGGGGGTAGATCTGACTGACGATCCCTCTTTCATCGATCTGGGTGGCAGTGACCGGGCAGACCGAGACACAGGGCGGGTGCTGGCAGTGCATACAGGGACGGGGTAAATAAGCGATCCGGGTCCCGGGAAAGGGCTTCCTATTATTCAGGCGATAAAGCCGCATCCAGGTGGTGCTCCTGAGTTTGTCGGTCTCGTCATCCCGGAAGGACAGGTTATTTTCGGCCATACAGGCCACGGCACAAGCCCCGCACCCGGTACACTTATCCAGATCAATGACCATACCATATAATTCTTTTCCGACCGATACCTCTTTCATGATGACCTCTACACTTTCTGTATTTTTACCCGGGTAGCCCAGGCCACATCCAGCCCGGTCAGGGGATCCGCCCAGGTATCCAACATGGGATAAGGATTGTCCCCTCGGTTCTTGAGCGTGGCATCATAAGCCTTGTGTCCCATCCCTAAGGGGACAAAAACGCACTCGGGTCTGGCCCCTTCAAAGAGATGGATTCGGGCCTTAATCTTTCCCTTGACCGACTTAATCTCGACCCGGTCCCCTTCCCTTAAGGATATAGCCTGGGCCGTATCGGGATGAATCTGGACTACCAGATTATTTCTTATCAAGGTTTCTTCCCCCAGATATTTGGTAAGAAAAGGCGGATTGGCCACATATCCGGATTGAAGCAGAAGCAATGATTGGGGAACCATCCAAAAAGGATACTCCTGGCCGGTTTGGGCTTTTTCCCGGGCCCCGGTCTGCAAGGTGGAAGGAGAAAAATCCCACTTCCTTTTTCCTTGCTCGCCCTTGTTCTCCGGGTGATACCAGGTCCCCTGGACCACTAATTGTTCCCGAAATTTATCAAAAGATTCAAAGGAGGCCGGAATGAATTTTCCGTCTTCCTTGGGCGGTTCATCGGTCAATCGACCTTTCTTGGAATCATAGAGACCTTTGGCCGTCTGCTTGATTACCTGTTCCATATTTTCAAAAGGCAGGGCTTCCTGAACCGGCCCTCCCAAATCTTTGGCCAGATGCAGGAAGGTTTCTCCCAGGGATTGGGTGTCATGGAGGGGAGGAAAAATCGGTTTGGTCAAACCATATACAGGAAATGGGACCCCCAGACAATTATAGCTGTCATCCCAGCGCTCCAGAAAAGTCGGGGAGGGAAGAACCAGGTCGGCCAGGGAAGCGGTTTCGTCCATAAAGGGAGAAATACTAACGACAAAAGGAATCTGGTCTACAGCCTGGAGAATATTTTTTTCACCCAAGGTAAAAGCAGGATTGGCCTCGTTGATCAACAAGACATTAATGGGGTACGGTTTTTTTAGAATGGTATTGGCAAAAAAACGGCCGGCCAATTGTCCGGTTTTCGGGTAGTCGGCGGAAAAGGCCCCATCCAATCTCGGCAGAGCAAGACCCTTTTTCGCGGTTTCATCCAACGTCAGTTTCGGCCAGCCGGCATAGGGGAACTCGGGTTGCAAATAAACACCCCCGGGGCGATTGATAGAACCGGCTAAGAGATTCAGGAGATGAACGGCCTGGGCCTCAAAGAAACTGACCGGCAATTCACCTTTGCCTTTCCCCCACAGGGCAACCGGTTGTTTGGCAGCGGAAAAATCCCTGGCCAGCTTAGTAATGGTTTCCTGGTTGAGGGTTGTTTCCTTAGCCACCTGATCCGGTGTATAGTTTTTATTCAGAAGCTCTTTTAATTTTTCCAGTCCGGACATCCTGGTCCGGATAAATTTCGTATCGATCCAGCCCTTCTCGATCATCACTTGGGCCAGACCTAAGGCCAGGACCCCTTCGCTTTTCGGTTTAATGGCTATCCACTCATCAGCCAAAGAGGCCGTCGTAGTGGCCATAGTGTCAATCTGGATCACTTTGGCCCTTCCCTGTTGAGGGTCGCGGCGCCATTCCTGAAAAGCCCGGCCTACCCAGCAAGGGTTTCCCCACCCATCCAGCAAAGCGCTGCCGAAACTCAAGACATACTGAGACCGGGGAAGGTCATAAGTTATCCGGGTTCGAACCCCGTGGATGGTTTGAGTAAGTACGGCCTCCAGATCGCTTAATTGAAAGGGTTGAATAAAATTGGGAGAACCATAAGCCTTCAAGAACCTGGCCGCCAATTGGGCCTGACTCCCCTCCCCCTCTCCATCCAATAAGGCTACGGTGTGCGACAAATTATTTTGTCTTAATTCTTTTAATTTTGAACTTAATTCCCTTAAAGCCACTTCCCGGGTAATGGGTTTCCATTTTCCTTCGCCTCGGTCTCCGATCCTCTTTAAAGGAGATTTAACCCTTATATCTTCCTGGTATAGATATTGAAGTCCGGCCAAACCTAAAGGACACAACCCACCCCGGTTAACCGGATGATTGGGATTGCCTTCGATCTTGACCGCCTTTTTCCCCTCGATTAATCTGACCCGGATCCCGCATCCTCCGGGGCAAAGTTTGCAGGTTGAAAAGACATAAGAGGTCCCGCCTTTATCAGGAATCGGGGCCCAGCGTTGGCTCCATTTGGCCACCTCATCCATGGATATCCAGGGCAACGGAGAAATAACCGTTCCCACTGCACCCCCGACAATAAACTTCAAAAAATCCCTACGGTCTATGGCCATCTCGAAAGACCTCTTCTATTAGTCACCAGACCTCCGGCAAAGCCGGAGGCTTGAAATTGTGAACCGCTCAAAGCGGATTATTTATTGACCACCTGAGGGTGGTTCTTCATCGAACAAAAGGAGTTGATCGAGACGTTGATCTTCCTTTTCTTGAGTCTTTATATATAACCGTGTTTCATCTTCGTCTTTGCCCACGGTTGAAACAAAATAACCCCGAGCCCAAAAATTCTGGCCACTGAAATTCTTTCTTCGCCCCAAATAGGCTCGGGCTACTTGAATGGCGCTTTTGCCTTTGAGATACCCAACTACTTGCGAAACAGCATATTTCGGAGGTATCGAGATTAAAATGTGGACATGGTCCGGTTGTAAATGCCCTTCGATAATCGTACATTCACGCTGGATGGCCAAGTCCTTGAATAGCGCCCCTAAATATTTTCGTACTTGCCCGTATAATTTTTTCTTCCGATACTTCGGTATCCAGACAATATGGTATTTGCATTCCCACTTCGTATGGGTTAAACTTTGTTCCTTTTTCATGGAAAGCCTCCTCCTCTGTAAACTTGAGCGGTTCACAGGTTGGAGGCTTTCTTATTCTCCCGGAATTGTCAAACTCTGGGAGTCCCCCGGCCGAGCCGGGGGTTTACCTAAAAGAAATTAAAATATAATTGAATAATAGTATTTTTATTTTTCATGGCCTTTTGGAAAAAGCTTTCATAAATCCCTCCCAACCTCCCTTTTCCAAAGGGAGGGGTAAAGCTTCCCCCATTGTAAAGGGGGATTGAGGGGGATTTGGATTTTTAATTTCAATTAGGTAACTATTTATGACAAACGAAACAAGCATTACTAGCACCTTTCTTCTCATGACAAGTCTCACAGGTTTTCATACTCATCACTTCAGGGGCATAACCGGAAATCCATTTAAAATGGTAAGGCGGATTTTTTTCCGTCTTACCGCCCACAGATTTATGACAGGCCGTGCACTCCAATTTTGCCATCTTGGTATGAGCAGCGTGAGAGAAAAAGACATTATCCGGCTGTTGGGAATAGATGAGCCAGGGGATGTTCTTCCTTTCCTTTTTCAGCTTTTCGGCCAGTTTGATAAAATCGGCTTCCGCCTTCGAACTTCCAATAGCCGACTCATGACATTCCAGGCATTTAGTCAGGTTTGGGACACCGGCAAAACTCCCATCCCCTCTGAAGGCATGACAATCCTGACAGGTCAAAGAGGCCTCTTGCCCATGTTTCAGATGACTGAAACGAACCGGCTGTTCTTTGTTGGAATGGATAAGCACGGGAAAAATAGCCCAGCCTAAAATGAGTGAGGCGATCACCCCAATCCAAAAAAACATCCACTTGTTTTTTGTTTTACCTTCGTTTTTCATACGCCCCGCCTTGACCTGAATATCAACGAATAAACAGTGCAATCCTATCGATTTTTCTTCTCTTTTTTATTTTTTGTCAAGTAAATATTTTTGATGTTTTTCAAAGGCATTCAAGATAACTCGTTCTGTTTCCTGGGGAAGATTCATACTATTCAGAGAGACAACCGGGAAAAATCCGGCATCCGCCGCATCACTTTGAGCTTTCAGTTGTCCGCCTTTCACCCTACACCAATAATCCAGTAAAACATAATGGTAGAGAATTCTACCTTGTGGGTCGGGGATGATCCGTTCAAAGATCTCGACCAGATCGAGGACCTCGACCAGTATACCGGTTTCTTCCTCGATCTCCCGTTGGATGGCCGTCTTTACGGTTTCTCCAACATCAACCGCACCTCCGGGGATACTCCATTTACCAAACCCGGGTTCTTTTCCTCTTTTAACCAATAGGACCTTATCGTCCTGGAAAACAATCCCTCCCACTCCAACCCAGGGCCGATCCGGATAAGAACGTTCATTCATGACCGCTCACCTGTTTTTTCTCTTGACTATCCCTTCGAGTCTATTTTATATTCTTTATCATGCAGAAGCAATTGATTGTCAAATAACAAATAAAGAAAAATTCTCGAATATTTCCCTTCCAGCGCATCAACAGCAAATGCGATATCAATGGTCAAAGGCTTAAGTGTATTTTTTTGAAAGGGCTCGTTAAGAGGAACAAAAAATAAAAACACACTTACAAAGGGGGATGACATGAAGAAGAAGAAAATGGAAGAATCAGGAATTAATCGAAGAAATTTTCTAAAGCTCTCTGCCGCCTTGGGGGCGGCCGCAACCTTGACTGGGGTTCCGGCTCTCACTGGCGAGGCTGCTTCCAAAAAGATGACTATCAAGCCCTTTAAGCAGGGGATGATCAACACCGCCTTGGGGCCCATCTCCCCGGACAAGTTGGGGACCACGTTGATGCATGAACATTTTGTCTTCGGCTATCCGGGCTGGTATGCCGATGATACCATTGCTCCTTTTGACTTTGGGAAGTATCTAAAAGAAGATCTCGGGGAGATAAAAACCGCCCAGAGTTACGGCATTAAGACCATCGTCGATGCCACACCCAATGACTGTGGGCGTCATCCGGAATTGTATATAGCCCTGGCCAAAAAAACGGGGCTCAACATTATCTGCTCCACGGGGTTGTATACCAATTCAGAGGGAGCCCCGGCCTATTTCACGACCAGGGCCTGGACGGGCGTGGATCTTCCCAAGATGATGTCCGAAATCTTTATTAAAGAGATTACCGAGGGCATCGGCAAAAGCGGAATGAGGGCTGGGGTCCTCAAGGTCGCCACCAGTCCCAAGATGACCCCCCATGAAGAAAATATGCACAAGGCCGCGGCGGTTACCCAGATGGCTACAGGGGTGCCGATCATTACCCACACCGAAGGTCCGCTTCCTGGAGTGGCCCAGGCCGAATTCCTTCTTAAGCAAGGCGCCGATCCTAAAAAGACCATGATCGGCCACGTCTCCAATTCCAAGGATATCGAATATCACAAGGCCATTCTGGCCAAGGGCGTCTATATTGCTTTCGACCGGATCGGCCTGGACATCATTACTCCCACGGAGGTCAACGTTAAGAATGTGGCCGATTTATGTAAATTGGGCTTTACCGAGAAGATCATGCTCTCCCACGACACGGTGAACTGGCTGGGCCGTCCGCCCATTTGGCCGGCGGAGGCCAAAGCGGGATTTGCCAACTGGCGCATCGACCATATCTCCAAGGATGTTATTCCGGCCCTCAAAGCCCAGGGCGTAACCGATGAGCAGATAAAAGTCATGATGGTAGAGAATCCCAAAAGACTTTTCATGGGGGCTTAGAATATCTATAATACCGGTCGTCGTTTAGCTTTCGGCGTTCGCAGTTCAACTAAAACAATTCTTAAGGTGGTGTATTGCCTGCCTCTGGCAGGAATGAAAATTGAGTAGGGACTTGCAAATCAGGGGATATCGGTTTCAAGACACCTAAAACTTGGAGAACCGGTATCCCCTTTTTTATTTTTTGAAAAGACATAACTAAGAAGGAAAACCGGGGCTGGATTTATTTATAACTCTCAACCATAATAAAAAAATTCCCTTTACGGTTTACAGATACGGCAAGGGCTGTATCCTTGCCAATAAGCCTCTTTTTTTGACTGGAAAATAATCAGATTCTTAGGGGCAATATTTTCCCCTAAAGAGCAGTCCAGACGATGAAACCTTCGGGTATGGACTTGTCCTCGATAGTTTTCATCGCTCTCTTTAAGGGCTTTGGTCCATATTCCCCGAAAATCCTTAATAGCCCCCCTTTGTAATTGCAGTAATTCATCGAATCGCTCCATCCAAGGTCCATGATACAAGACCTTCGCCAGACCTTGCCTTACCAGCTCTCCGTTGACGAACAACCCATTTTCCAAAAAGACATAGGCTAATAGCCGGTCATATCTATCCCGTCTTTCCGGACCATACACCAACCGGACTTCTTTTTTCAAAACCAGCCGGCGATTCAATTGCCTAGACTCCTGGGCTAAAAATTCAGCTGGTTCTTTCCCCTCTCTTTCCGGGGCGTCAATCCCCAAATAGCGGACCCGTTGTCCACCGGAGATGATAATGGTGTCCCCATCGATCACCCCGTCCACACGAATCGAATCGGCGGAGAAGACTTGAAAGGGAAACAACCCGAAAGAAAGGAATAAGATTAAATAAATAGAAATGAGAGGAGGATATTTTTTCAAGTTTTTACAGACCAAATAAAAAAAGTGATATCACCCCCACCCTAACCATCCCCCCTTGCGGCCGGCGACGAGCCCTTCGACAAGCTCTGGGCCTTGAGTATATCGAAAAGGCTCAGCCGAGCCGGGGAGGGGAGGGAGGGGGGTAAACATAAATTAATGCGTCTATGCTATCTGGCCACGAAAGTAATCAATCGTCTGGCGAAGCCCTTCATCTACTTCTACTCGGGGCTTCCATTTCAGATATTTTTTGGCCAGAGAAATATCAGGTTTTCGTTGGACAGGATCATCTTGAGGCAGAGGATTGTGAATAATCGCAGACTTAGAGCCGGTCAGGGCCTTCACTTTTTCGGCCAGAGCCAGGATGGTAAATTCTTTGGGGTTTCCCAAATTGACGGGTCCGATAGTCTCATCTTGTTCCATCATGGCGATCAACCCTCGAACCATATCGGAGATAAAACAAAAAGACCGGGTCTGCTGCCCTTGACCGTAGACAGTCAGGGACTGACCCCGCAGGGCTTGAACAATAAAATTACTGACCACCCGGCCATCATTAACGGCCATCCGGGGACCATAGGTATTGAAGATCCGGGCGATACGGATATCCACCCCATGCTGACGGTGATAGTCCATCATCAGGGTTTCGGCTACCCGTTTCCCTTCATCATAGCAGCCTCTGGGGCCGATACAATTAACGTTTCCCCAGTAGGTTTCCTTTTGGGGATGAATCGATGGATCACCGTAAACCTCCGAGGTGGAGGCTTGGAGAATACGGGCCTTAACCCGTTTGGCCAGGCCCAGCATATTCAAAGTACCCATGACATTGGTCTTAACGGTTTTGACCGGATTGAACTGATAATGGACCGGAGAGGCAGGACAGGCCAGGTTGTATATCTCATCCACTTCCAAAGTGATAGGGTTGATGAGGTCATGCCGGATGATTTCAAAATGCGGATTGTCCCTGAGATGCAGGATATTTTCTTTGGCGCCGGTAAAAAAATTATCGATACACACCACATCATGTCCCCGGTTCAATAAGGTCTCACAAAGATGGCTGCCGATAAACCCGGCCCCTCCGGTAATCAGAATTTTTTTCATTTTAGCCCCCTTTTATTATAATTTCATGTAAGTTATGTCATGGGCTCTATTTTTTGTCAAGCCATGGTTCGATTTTTTTAAGCTTTACCCAAGACTTGTATTATGTTATTGAGATAAAAAAATGTTTTTTCAAAATGATGTTTAGGATGGAGGGTGCTCTGGCTGGAAAAATTTTGTTTCCGGAGATGATCGAGAAACTCCCGGATATCGGCATACCTTTTCACGGGGTCAGAGGAAAATTATTTCAGGGACAGGGGATGCAGGCTGTTTTTTTCACTACAGATGGCCCGGGGGAGATTCCAGTTCATCACCACCAGGCTCAATGGGGGGTCATGCTGGAGGGGGAAGTGGAATTAACCGTGGGGGGTAAAACACAAACCATCCGTCGCGGCGATTCCTATTACATCCCAACCGGGGCTATCCATTCCATACACGTCTTATCGCCGATGAAGGCTTTGGATTTTTTTGATGAACCAAGCCGATATAAACCTAAAACCAAATAAATGAATTATGTAAGTTGCCGACTGATCGAAATCATTCAGATCTAAGGCGACTATTTTCCAAGGGGTTGAAAGTACAAAGAAACGCGCCGCAGTAACCCTGCCCCGGTGGAATCCGAAGGGGATGATGATAATTCCGCTTGGGGCGGGAAAGATGGGTGATTTCATCAGTCTGTCAGGAGAAAAAAATGGCCATCTCACAAAAGATAAAAGAAAAAATGGAAAAAGGCTCCTTTATTCGAAAAATGTTTGAGGAAGGGGATAAACTCAAGGCCAAACACGGCCAGGAAAACGTTTTTGATTTCAGTTTGGGGAACCCCAATCTGGATCCGCCCGAGAGAGTTAACCGGAGATTGATTGAAATCCTGAATCAGCCCGTTCCAGCCCTTCACGGCTATATGTCCAATGCCGGGTATCCGGAAACCCGCAGGGCCGTGGCGGATTTCTTATCTCGGGAACATGGCTTGTCCTTTAAGGAACAGGATGTGGTTATGACCTGTGGGGCAGCAGGAGCCTTGAATGCCGTTTTAAAAGCCTTGATCGAGCCGGGAGAGGAAATTATCATTTTGGCCCCTTATTTCGTCGAGTATCTTTTTTATACCGATAATGTCCAGGGAGTTCCCGTGGTGGTCCCCACCAGGCCGGATTTCTCACTCGATGTCAAGGCCATTGAGCAGGCTTTGACCACCAGGACTAAAGCCGTGTTGATTAATTCTCCAAACAATCCCACCGGAAAAGTCTATGATGAAAAATCCCTCAGGCAATTGGGGGACCTTTTAAACCGGATCAATCGAGAACAGGGGCAGGTGATTTATTTGCTTGGCGACGAACCTTATCGGAAAATCGTTTATGATCAAATCCAGGTGCCCAGCATCTTTCAGGCCTGCCGGCAAAGCATCAGTGTCACCTCTTATTCCAAAGACCTTTCCCTGCCGGGAGAACGAATCGGTTATCTGGCGGTCCATCCCCAGATCTCTGAGAAAGAAGAATTGCTGGCCGCCTGCTCCTTTACCAACCGCATCCTGGGCTTTGTCAACGCCCCGGCCCTGATGCAGCGGCTTCTACCAGAGGTTCAAGGTTTAACCGTAGACGTTAAAAAATACAGAAAAAAAAGGGATATTTTCTATCGGGGCCTTTCTCAGATAGGTTATCAACTCACCAAACCTGAGGGGGCCTTTTATCTTTTTCCCCGTTCTCCCATCCCGGATGACGTTGCTTTTGTTCAGGCCCTGCAGGAAGAATTGATTCTTGTCGTACCAGGTATGGGTTTTGGAGCCCCGGGTTACTTCCGGATTGCTTATTGCTCTCCGGATGCCACTATCGAAAAATCATTGGCCGGGTTTGAAAAAGTATTCAAAAAATTTTCTTAGAAAAATTGACGAAAACGGGTCACGAGAGAGAACAGACGAAATAAATATCAAACAAAGTCTACCTTTAGCTTATCATCTGATGGTTTATAAAAATATTACAATTAGTTGTTTTAGCATTAAAATCATCCGCTATCCTCCCTTTGATAAGGGGGAGGACAGGGGAACATGGTGAATACAGTCGCTATCGCCTTAAGCGGGGGAATTGACAGCGCCCTTTCCGCCTATCTCTTAAAAAAGGAAGGCCACCGGGTCATAGGTCTCCATGCCGACTTCGGATTTTCCCCGGAACCCGCCCTCCCCTGGCTGGAAAAAATAACCGCCTTCTTGAAGATCCCCCTGGAAGTTATTTCCCTAAAAGAGATTTTTCAAAAAAGGGTAGTGGATTATTTTATCTCCGAATATGCCCTGGGACGGACCCCCAATCCTTGTGTGGTCTGCAATCCCCTTGTCAAGTTTGATCTGCTGTACCAGAAAGGATTGAGCCTAGGGGCCGACTTTTTTGCCACCGGGCATTATGCCCGAATTGTCCAAGCCCCCTGGGGGGAGGGATTGCTCATTGCCAGAGGACTGGACAACACTAAGGATCAATCCTATTTTTTACACAGAGTTAGGCAGTCAAAACCTTAAGCGAATTCTATTCCCTTTGGGCCCCTGGACTAAAAACCACGTTCGGGGCATGGCCCGGGAAATCGGTCTTCCGGTGAACCCCAAAGGGGAAAGTCAGGATATCTGTTTCCTGCCCAAGGGAGGCTACCGGGAGTTTCTGCTTAAACATATCCCTTCCAAACTTATCCGGTCCGGGGAAATTGTGGACATCCAGGGAAGAAAGCTGGGGACCCATCAAGGACTGTTCGCTTATACCATCGGACAAAGAAGAGGACTGGGTTTGCCGGCAGCAGAACCCTATTATGTAATCCGTCTGGAACCTGATCTCAACCGATTGGTCATTGGCGGAAAGAAGGATTTGGAATCTTCGGGTTGTCTCCTTTCCGATGTCTATTTCATATCCCGCCCTCCTGAAATCGACGGCTTGGAGATCATGGTCCAGGTCCGATATCGGCACAAAGCGGCTAAGGCCCGATTACACGTCGGAGAAGGTCAGGGGCTGGAGATCCATTTTCAAAATCCGCAAAATGCGGTTACTCCAGGTCAGGCCGCGGTCATCTATTGGGAGGATAAAGTTCTGGGAGGGGGCTGGATTGAAACCACCTGGAAAGAGTAATCCTTTAAAGGTAGCGATACACACCCTGGGCTGTAAAGTCAACCAGTTTGAATCCGCCTGCCTGCAGGAGCGATTTCAGTCCCAGGGATGGGAAACGGTGTCCTTTAAGGAAGAGGCCGATCTTTATATCATCAACAGTTGCGCGGTTACCGCCGAGGCCCAGAGGCAATCGGCTCAGATGGTCAGGAAGGCCGTTCGGGACCA
This sequence comes from uncultured delta proteobacterium, assembly GCA_963790475.1. Classification (GTDB taxonomy): domain Bacteria; phylum Desulfobacterota; class RBG-13-43-22; order RBG-13-43-22; family RBG-13-43-22; genus RBG-13-43-22. Next base: position 1,853,407 of record CAWBOS010000010.1, read on the forward strand.
TCCACAATCCAGGGTCATAGCTGCCGGATGTGCCGGCCAGCTCTTTCCCGAGGAATTCGAAAAGATCCCCGGGTTGAATTATGTGATCGGCCATTTCAATAAACTGCAAATCCCTGATCTGCCGGCCTCACCGGAAAAGACAAAGACCTGCCGAACGATCCTGCTGCCGCAAGCCGAACAGCCTCTCGAAGCGCGCTTTCCTTTGCCCGGTAAAAAAACGAGGGCCTTTTTGCGCATTCAGGACGGCTGTAACGCCCATTGCAGTTACTGTCTGGTCCCCAGAGCCAGGGGGCGATCCAGAAGCCTGCCCGTGGAAGAAGTAATTTCCGGGGTAACACTATTAAATGACCGGGGCGTCAAGGAACTGGTCCTGAGCGGCATCCACCTGGGGCAATACGGGGCAGACCTTTCCCCGGCCGCCACCTTGGCTTCTCTTTTAGAAATCCTTCTTCAAAAACATCCTCATCTCTATTTCAGGATAAGTTCGCTGGAACCCCGGGAGGTCACCCCTGCCCTGCTTGACCTGATTAAGGAATTCCCCAACTTGTGCCCCCATCTCCATATCCCCTTACAGTCCGGAGCTGATTCCATCCTGCAAAAAATGAATCGCAACTATTCGGTGGATTTCTATCGTCATTTGATTCAGACGATCCACCGGAAAATTCCCCTGGCTGCGATCGGGGCCGATCTGATCGTCGGCTTTCCAGGGGAAAGGGAAATCCAATTCCAGGAAACCATAAACTTTTTGTCGGAAATCCCTTTATCCTACCTCCACATCTTTCCTTTTTCCCCCCGTCCTGGAACCCCGGCAGCCGGATTTCCCGATCCGGTCCCGGAGAAAACAAAAAAAGAACACCTGCGGATCATCCGGGACATTGACCGCCGGAAGAGAGAATCATTTAACCGCCGCTGTCTGACCCATGACTTTTCTGCCCTTGTCCTGCAACCCGCCAAAGAAAAAGGATGGACCCAAGTCCTGACAGAAAATTACCTGACCGTTTCTATCCCCGGAAGGCTTAAAAGGAACGAGCGGATCCGGGTCCTACTGAAGACCCTGGATCCCGCCGGTCTGAAGGGAGAATATATCCTTAGTCAGGTTTATTGAACTTGTTTGCCTGCCGCTGGGCCGGCGTGATGCAGGCGGATAATATCCTTGACTACTCTTTATCGTCTATTTTATATTCGTTTCATCCTAAGGAGCATTCTGATTAAAATTGAAGGGGGAGATTATGAAAAGGGAATGGATGAAGGTAGCCTCTTTGTCGGTCTTGGTGCTTTTTGCCTGCAGTTGTGCCTCCATGTCCAAAAAAGAAATAAAATCGGAGAAGGAGAGTGCCGAGGATTATTATCACAAAGGCATGAAGGAGTATAAGGAAGGGGACTATGAAGACGCCACGGTTGCCTTTAAAAAGGCTGTTGAGATAGACGGTAAATACTTTAAAGCCTACTACGCCCTGGGTCAGTCCTACGAAAAGCGGAACAAGACTAAGGAAGCGGAAGAGGCCTATGAGGATGCCCTTAAGATTGACCCCAAATCCCTGCCTGTCAGGGAGGCTCTGGGGCTGAATTATTTTCACCAGAAAAAAAATGGCGAGGCGGAAAAGCATTTAAAAGAGGCCAGAGCCCTCGGCAGCAAAAAAGCAGAAGTTTATTACTGTTTGGGAGAAATCGAGCAGAGGGAACACTCCTGCAAAACAGCCATAGTCGCCTTTAAACAGGCCTTAAAGCTGAACCCGGATTATATGGTGGCGCGCAACGGTCTTAAAGCCGCTGAAGAAGCCTGTAGGCAGAGGCAGCAGCCTTCTCCCGTTCCGCAACAGAGGTCCATCCAGCCGAAATAAAGGAGAAGAGACACCTGACCGACCTCCGGCAGAACCGGAGGCTTGATATTTGCTGGCCTCTAACAGGCCTGATCGCAAATAAAAAAACCTTGATTAAATCCCTCCCGACCTCCCCTTTGAAAAGGGGGATTGAGGGGGATGTGGTTCCTTCAAAACTACATCACCCCGCTTATAGATAACCGGCGGCGGCGTACTGCTTGATCTTTTGGGGGATCACCGTTTCCCAATAATAATCGAAGTTAAACCCCGAATAATCATGGAAAGGGGCCGGCCCGGTATCCACCAGCAAACATTGACAGCCTTTCCCTTTCAAGACCACAAAAATATTATTGGGACTAACCGAGGTCTTCACTTCCGGGGTTTTGATGAACAGATCCAACAGCCGGTCGATGAAGACCTGTACGGTCTCCCGCACCTGTTGATAGGCCGAACTCCCCGGTCCACCCAGAGAATAGTAGATTTTGGCCAGGGATTCGCCTGCCAGCCGTTCCTTGATCATGAAACTTCCGTAAGGATCGCTGGACAGGATGCGCGGCACAGGAACACCCTGCTTTTCGAAAAACTCGGTCACCTCATATTCATCTTTCAGATGATTTCGACTGTAGGCGCGAGGCTTGGCGATCTTTAAAACCGCCTGATGGGCTTCCTGGTAATCGTAGACAATACCGTTCTCCCCCTCCCCGATCCTGGGCAGTATAACGGTATATTGGTTCCCGGCCAGGTTGATAGGGATCAATCCGGTCTTAAAGCTGGTCAGGCCTTGAATGACGTGGCTCGACTCGTTATCCAGATAAAGGCCCCGCAGATCCCCCGCCAGATTGGCTACATATTCCCTTGATCCGAAACCGATGAAGGTGTCCGAGCGGTCCTCTCTTAAGAACATCCCATAATAGCCGGCGGTGTGGAGTGCTTGTATTAAATCGGCCATCCGGGCATACTGGGGGGAGAAAAGGATTTCGAACAAGCCCGTCTCTCCTCCGGAAAGGGAACGGAAACCGCAAACCCGGCATTCCTCCACCTGGACATTGGGAATACGGACAACGGACCCTTCGATAGTTATGTCCTGGGCCGTTTTAACCGTTATTAAAAAGCCTTCCTCACAACGGGGGCAGATTTCATTTTGCGGCTTTGACTCATCCATGGAAGACGTCCTAAGTTTCAATGTTTTTTTGGGTCTCCAGCAGTTTTTCATGCTGGAGGGTCAACCGGTAAAGTCGTTCGGATAAGATAACCGCGATATTTTTTATGAGCTTGTAAGGGGCCGTGAGGTTGGCCTCCAACAACTCATTGAACAGGTCCTGGTCGATTTCAATCAACTTGCAGGCCTTAGCCGCGACAACGGTCATGGACCTCGGCACATGAAGCAGGAAGGCCACTTCCCCCAACACCGAACCGCGGCCGATCTTCTGGTGCCAGGAACCCGGTCTTGAATAGTGGCCCCGCCGGACCTCCACCTCCCCCTCCAAGATCAGGTAGATATTTTCTCCAATAGTCCCTTCCCGGAGGATGACTTCTTCCGGTTCAAATTCAATGGTCTTGGCCGTTTTCAACAGCAAGAATATCTCGGCCGGTTTCAGGCCATGGAAAATCTCAAATTCCTTGGCCTCGTCCCGTTCGGATTGGGTCACTTCCTGAGGTACCAGCCACTGCAAATAACCGGTACGCTGGTATTTACGGATGCGGTCGGGAAGGACTTCATTCCAATACTTGTTGAAGGTATAGCCCTCGTAATTTTTCTTCAGGGTAGTCCCCGGATCGATCAGGACGAATTGGGTCGGATCCTTAAACTTTCCCCCCTCACTCAGCACATAAATGTTGTTTGGGCTGACGCTGACTTTGCAATCCGGCCTTTTTTTGAATAATTCCAGGAGTCGATTTAAAAAATTTTCCAGACCTTCCAGAATCAATTGTTGACTTTTAACCGACAAGTCGTTGAAACGCAGATAGAGGCTGGTAATGGATTCCCCCTCCACAAACTCCTTGATGCAAAAGCGGCCAAGAGGATCCAGGTGATAAATTCGCGGGACATAAACCTGTTCGGAAAGAAAAAAATCCGTAGTCATGGCCTCTTCCAGGAGACGCTCCCGACAGACCGGTTGCTGCTTGGCTACCTTGAGGCACAATGGCCCCGGGGCTTCCGAAAGGGACAGGGAATGGGAACGCAGAGGATAGACAATGCCGCGGTCCCCCTCCCCCAGGGGAGGAAGACTGATCCCCAAATGGACCCCGCCATAGGCTTGATCGATTTTCTTAATACCGGAGTCGGTGGCCTGCTGCAAGGCATCAAAAAAAATGACCGCCTGTTCTTCCAATTCCGGGGCTTCGATAGATTTAAGGAGTTTCTTATCCAAGGCCATAGGCACCTCTATTAGGATGGATTTTTCATCCCTTCCTCTTTTTCAGCCCGCCAACCCAAAAAAAATACCACCGCTCCCAAAAGAGGGAAAATTCCCAGCCAGCCAAAAAGAGTACGGGCCGAAACGTTAAAAGAATTGACTAATAAATACACGGCTGCAATAGCCGTCAGTCCGAAAATGCGGCTGCCGAAACTGGTGGTGGATTTGGCCCTCCCCTGAATGTGGGCATCGGAATAACGATTGATGATGGAATCAATCCCCACCGCCTCGGAGGCCTGGCCGGCCCCCACCATGGCCCCCACCAGGCAGGCCAGGATTACGTCATTAACCAGGTTGAACCCGAAAAAGGACAACCCGATGACGATCAGGGACACCCCGGTGAGGAAAAAGGTGGAACGATAGGCAAAAAAGAAGGGGATCACCAGGGCGGTAACCACGACCTTGCCGGCCGATTGGGCCGATTCGAAATAACCGTAGGCCGACAGACCTTTGGCGATATGGGCCAAATAGACCACGGAAAGGACGGAAAAAGAACCGCGGGCCATCGCCACCAGGGATCGACCGATCAATAACAACCGCAAAGGCTTGTTAGCCCAGGTGTACCGCAGACCCTCTCTTTGACTGGCCCAATAGGACTTTTTGCGGACTTTTTGATAATCGATGACCGATTCCCCGGCCAGGTGAAGCCGGGAGACCAGAAAGAAAGAAATAAAGAAAAAAAACGGTCCCCATAAGACCGCTATTTTAAACCCCAGCCAGCCGGCCACCAGACTGGCCAGCGCATAACCCGCTGATATTGCTGAAATGGTTGGCCGCATCAATCTGGGATAAAACCTTGGTCCCTTCCTTGAACCGGGAAATTGACTTTAACCACCTTGTCCGCCGCTGGCTTAAAAAAAATAAAGACAAAATCACCTAAAAAAGATAAAACCAGATAAACCGGGTAGGGATATCCCCACAGCACCGCCGCCACCAGGAGCAGGCTTAAAAATGTCCGCAGCAGATCAGCGGCCATCAGTGAGGTGCGAATGCGCATTTTGTCAATAAAAGGGCCGGATATGGCATTGATGAGGATTTCACAGACATAACGGAAAACCAGGACCAGACCGGCGATCATGGGGTCCTTGCTTTTTGAGGCCACCAGCAGAACTGACAGAATGCGTAAGAAGCCGTCCCCGATCCGGGTGAACACCCGGCTGGAAATCAGAATGATAAAATCTTTCCGGACAGTGGAGGGTTCCATGGGCACTTGTCGATAATGTATAACAAACCCCGAACCGGGAGTCAATACGATATATACGGAAGTTTGACTTTAACAAATCCTGGGCGTATAATATAATTCAACCTTTAATCAAAGAACCCTATGGCCTATCAACTACTGATCACGCCTTCCGTCGGTAAGCGCTGGACTTACGTCCTGGAAAAAACCTTGGTGAAGATCGGACGGACCAACCACTGCGAGGTGGTCATCAACGATCAATTGGTTTCCCGGGAACATTGCCAGTTGCAGTTGAAGTCCGAGGGACTTTTTTTAGAGGATTTAAACAGCGTTAACGGGACCCTGGTCAACAATCAGCGCATCACCCGGGTCTTGCTGCATCCCGGAGATAAGATTCGTCTGGGGCTTTCAGATATTCTTTTGGAGGGGTACCAGGAGAAGGAAACTGCCCCGTCTACCCAATTCACCAAGCCCAAAGAACCCCGGCCGGAGCCGGCGAAAAAACCTGAACCTGGGATTTCAATAGAAAAAAAACCTGAACGCATCCGAGAACCTGCCCCGCTGCAGCCGAAAAGATCCGAAATGGGGCAGCCCGACGAATTAAAAAAACCCAGGAAACCCGAGGCTGCTGTTCCCCGAGGTCCTGAGCCCGCTCCTATCCCCTTGGTTTCCAAAAACCAGGAACCACCAACCCTCTTGGTCGTCCATCCGGAATGCTCGCAGATTGAACACCTGCTGGCCCCCCTGGCGGCTTCCGGGGTGGTGATCCAACGGACGTCGGATAGCCGTCAAATCCACTCCATCTTAGAAAAATCCCCGCCGGACTGCATTCTGCTCGGCATTCAAACGGAAGCCACCCTGAATGTCTGCCAGGAAATAAAGTCCCGCCCGAACGCTGGTCCAATTGTGTTGTTGATTCAAGAAGAATCCTGGCAGGACCTGTACCCCCTGATCCAAGCCGGGGTGGACGAGGTGCTTCGCCAACCGGACCCCACTGAATTGCAAGTTCGTCTCCGGAATATGCTGGAACTGCACCGCTTACGAAAGGAAGCTACCTCCTTAAACTCTCAAATGGAAAAGCGGGTCAGTGCGGATGTATCCGAAGCCGAACGCATCACCCGGCTGAAAAGGTATCTTTCTCCACAGGTAGTGGCCGCGGTCTTATCCGGGGATGAATCCCACGTCCTCAAGCCTACCCGTCAGGAGGTGTCCATCGTCTTTTCCGACCTTCGAAACTTTACCCATTTCTCGGAGACCTCTGAACCGGAAGAAATTATGGCCATGCTGGGTGACTTCCATGGCCTTTATGGTGAGATTATTTTTCAATATGACGGGACTCTGGAGCGTTTCGCCGGAGACGGGGTCATGGTCTTTTTTGGGGCCCCGGTCCGTTTTAAAGATCATGCCTCCCGGGCAGTGGCCATGGCCGTGGCCGCCCGGGAACGATTGGTCGACCTGCGCAAGAAATGGAAGAAATTAGGCTATGCCCTGGATATTTCATTCGGGATTTCAACCGGATATGTTTTTGTGGGCAATATCGGGTTCGAGGGACGGATGGACTACGCCGCCATTGGGAAGACCACCAACCTGGCTGCCCGGTTGTGCGCCGCGGCCAAGGGGGGTGAAATTCTGATAAGCCGCAAGACCCTTTTTCAGGTGGAGGACCTGGTGGAGGTGGAAGAGACCGGAGCCTTGGAAGTGAAAGGCTTCAGCGAACCGGTTATGGCCTATAATGTGCTTCGCCTTAAAGCCCCCTTCACCCCTACCCCTGTTGACTAAAAAAACCTGACTCTGTTTATCATGCCCCCCATATGGGTCAACCCTGACCGGATGGTCCCTTCGATCAATCCGACGATATCTTCTCTTCTGATTATAAGAAAACTGCTTGGAATTTTTTTTAAGATCAGGTAATCTATTTTGGGGTCGGATCAATGCATCTCAATAAGGAGGCCCAAATTGAAAAAAGTTACAATCATAACCCTAATGTTTATTTTTTTTCTATGTTCAGCCTTTTCTTTTTGTTACGCAACGAGCGATCAAACTCCCGGGAATTCTCTAAAGGGAACTCAGATTGCCGACAAGAAGGAGAGACATGAAAAAATTGAAGAGTTGCAAGAAAAGATCAAGCAGTTGAAAGAGGATAAGGAGAAGATAGAAAAAGAAATTCAAGAAAACGAAAAGGAATTGAGGGAACTTAGACATCATCATCACAAATCCTAAGGTTAATTTTCCAAAAGCCGACCCCTTAAACAGGTTGTAAGACCCCAAAATATCCGGAAACGGTTTTATGTTGGGGGCGTTATCTATATAGACTTTTCCTGCACCGTCATTTATTTTTATTTTGGAGTATTCAGAATAAAATTTACCTATGGCCAAACCCATCCCTGTTGATCAAGAAGACATCGGGCTCCATTCTTTCCTGAAGGCCGTTGGGCCTTTTCGAGGTTTATCCGACCGGGAAATCAGCTCGCTGGCCGCCTTGGCCAAGCGACTGGAATATAGGTGCCGGTGAGTACATCTTTCAGGCCGGAGATCTGGGGGATGCCCTATTCATCATTGAAGAAGGCCTTTGCAGTCTGGAGATTGCCGGAAGGACGGTCAAACGCCTGAATCCCGGAGACCTCTTTGGTGAGATTGCCGTCATTGATACCCTGCCCCGAACGGCCTCAGTCAGGGCCGCCCAGACCTGTAGGCTCCTCTGTTTTCAAGCCGGAGATCTGGAAAATGAAAAGAAAATTAATCCATCCAGTTATATTAAAATCCTGAAGGCCTTAGCCCGTCAGATCACCTCTTATGTCCGTTCCGGGGATGATCTCTACCAGGAGATGGACTGCCTGCTGGTCCAGGACGGTGGTTGTGCTCCGGGATATGACAGCGTCACCGGTTTCCTGACCTATTTTCTGGAAGAAGCCGGACATCAGGTCTTTATGGCCCGGGAGGGTTTCAAATCCCTGGTCAGCGGCCAGGCCGGGGACTTTTGCTGTCTGATCAATGACCAGGACCTTTACCAGAAGATGGAAAACCTGCACCTGCCCGGGGTTATTTACACTCCGCCTCTGCGCGAAGCCCGAGGGGCCAGTTTCCGGACCGAACGCTACCCGGAATTTCTGAAGCCGGAAAATCAAAAATTGGCCTGCCCAAAATCTGATTGCCCGGCGGATTCGTATCTTGATCGGAATAGGGGGCAATGGGACCTTCAGCGGCCTCAAGGCCTTAAGTCTGCTCCTGCCGGCTTCCGTCAAGGTTTTTTTTATCCCGGTCACCATTGACAGTGATATTTTCGGTACTGAATGTATCGGCGAACATACCGGCGTCCAGGTGGGTTCGGAAAAGATCCTCTCCTATCTGGCCGATGCCCGTACCCACCACCGGATCTATATTATCGAGATGATGGGGGCGGAAGGAGGTTATCATGCCCTTCATTCCTGTCTGGGGGCCGGTGCCGATCTGGCGGTCCTGCCCTCTTCCCGTTATGATCCCAGCCAGGTGGCCGAAGCCCTCAATCACAAAGTATCGGCGGTTATTGTTGTCGCTGAGGGTTATAAAAGGGAAGAACGTAAAAAGGCCGGATATAAAGGGAATGCCGCTGAATACTTCCGCGATGAGTTGCAAAAAGCCGGTCTGCGAACCCGGCGACGGGTCGTTTGTGAGGGTTTTTCCAGGGATATCCGGGGGGCGGCCCCCAACTACCGGGATATTACCCTGTCGCAAAGAATGGCCCGTCAATTGACCCGTCTGCTTCAGGAAGGGAAGAACCAGGTGATGCCGGCGATCCTGGCCGGGCAGGAATATGCCATCCCCTTTGAGGAAATCCGCACCGATAATTCCGTTGAATCCGGTCTGGCCGACCTATCCAATCGTCTGACAAATAAAGATGAGTGATAAGGCCTAACCCCATTCATGCTACCGCTGGTTTTCAGGTGATTAGACCAGGACCTCCCGTCCCTCCGGTTCATAAGGATGGATTGGTCCGGGGGAACATTTGATTTGAGAAAGGCTGATATACATGAAAAAAAGAATTTTACTCATTCCTTGGTTTTTATTACTGAACCTCTTTTTATGGTCCTCCTCGGTCTGGGCGGTCCCCTTATCTTTGGATCAAAACATCAAAGCCATTTTGGCCAAGCAGGAAGGTTCAGGTCAAGGGTTTGATTTTGTGGTCATCGGTGATAACCGGGATGGAGCGGAAGTATATAATCGATTATTAAATCATGCCAAGGCCTTTAAGCCTTTTTTTATCCTCAACACGGGGGATTTTGTCCGGGAAGGACAGGTCTTTGAATATGAAAATTATATAAAGCAGATCGCTCCGTTTGATATCCCCATCCTGCATCTCCCGGGAAACCATGACGTCCGTTATGGATCGGAAACCTATCGTAAATACGTAGGGGAGCTTAATTGGGTATTTGACCTGAGTGGTTTTCGCATTATCGGCCTTGATAATGCCACGGGAAAATTCACCGAGGAGACAGTGGCCTTCGCCCGGGAAAACCTGACCAGCCAAAAACCCTGCCTGGTGGCCTTCCATATACCCCCGGCCATCGGGCGGTGGACTGTGCATGCCATGATCGATGACCAAAAGGGAGGGCATGGCGGCGAGGTGATGGATTTAATCAAAGGAGCTAAAGTGCCCATGGTTTTTATGGGACATATTCATCTCTATGACGAAATGGACATCGCCGGCACTAAATATGTTATCAGCGCCGGGGGAGGGGCAAGGCTTTACGGTAAATATAATTTCGGAAAACCGGAGTTCGGTTTTGTCCTGGTCCGGGTAAGACCCACGGGGATTACCCATCAATGGGTACCCCTGGATTAATATTCCGTCGGGAACCCCCCTTTATTTGGGAATACTTATCTTCCGGGTAAATATCCAATTGTCCGCCAAAAGATGACAGCCGTTACAATTGGCAAAGGACCCTATTGATTTCTTTTGAAAAACATCGGAAGATATTTTTCGGTGCTTTTTCAGGATGTAAGGAATCTCGGTAATGCGTAAGGGGCATATTGCTTCCGAGGCTTTCCATTATTTTCTGTGGTATTTTAGAGTTGGAACTTTCAGCCCCGTTCTCTTTAAGATAAAGGGCGATAAGGTTTTTAGTTTTTTGGTCTATCTCCAGAGTTCCTCCGAAATGTTTTTCCGTCGAACCTAACAGCTTTTCCCAGGAACCGGAAGGTAAAAATTCGGGCGGATAGGGCATATGGCATTGTCCGCATGTCTTCTTATAAGTCGAGGCCGGATCAATCCCAGAACTCAGCGCTTCTTTTGTCCCATTTGGACTGACCTGATTTCCGGTTGCACTTAAACAGGCCGAACTACCCATTAACACAGCCAGGAACAACAGCACAAAAAATGATTTTTCAGGAATGGTCATTTCCCCTCCCCGGGGGGCTCTCCTAAAAAGGGTTCCCTCTGACGATGGTCATGAGGTTCCACCTTTTCAAAGCCCCTTTTTTTGATGTAAGAAACTAAACTATATAATAAGAAAAATCAATCACCAAAAAAACCACCCCGGGCTTTTCCCCTTGACCCCTCGCCGGGCTTCTTTTATACTCTTTTCATCAAAAAAACATCGAAGTCCGGGGTCAGTCCTTTCCGCAGTAGACAGGACATTCCTTGTCCCGAATCCGTTGCCTGATCGGGGATTCGGCAACATACCGGACTTTACCCGGACAGGGGGCGGGGGAAAAGTCCGTCTAAACCCATACCTAATAACGACCATGAAAAATAGAAAAATCAACATTGATTTGCTTTTCCTCGGCTCGGGCAATGCCTTCGCCCCAGGACGGGCCTATGGAAGTTTCCTGGTAGATGAGCGGATTCTTTTCGAAGCCACCCCTACCACTTTACCGGCCCTCAAGGAACTAAACATACCTCTGGAGGATATCCAGTACATCTTCATCAGCCATTTTCACGGCGATCATTGCTTCGGACTGCCCTTTATCTTCCTCGATCATTATTTTATCACCAAGCGAAAAAAGCCCTTGACGATCATCGGCCCGAAAGGCCTTAAGAAACTCTCTTATACCCTCATAGACCTGGCCTTCCCCGACACCCGGAAGCGTTATTCCCGGAAATTTCCGTTGAAAATTTTAGAGGTAAGCCCCGGCAAAGAATACTCCCTCAAGACAATGACTTTCAAGGTTTTTAAAATGTCTCATGGAAAGACATACAACCTGGGGTTCAGTCTGACTTATAAGAAAAAACGGCTGTTCTATTCCGGCGACACGGGGCCAAGTCCTTCCCTGTTGGAACTCCTACAGGGCGCGAATATCGTTGTTTTAGAAATGACCTCCATTGACGACGATTACCCCTTCCATCTCAACCAGGAAAATATTTTGGAAATCAGAAAGCAGCTCCCACCTGAGACCCGATTGATCCTCACCCACCTCCCGGCCTTTACCAGGAAACAGGCGAAGGCCCTGGAACAGAATCCTTATGGAGTCCTTCTACCGGCCGAGGATAGGCGGCGCTATAAATTCAATCTGTAAAGGCCCGTGTTCTCTTTTCTCCTTGACTCCTCGCCCTGGCTGATTTTATACTCAAGCAGTTCTAAAATGATTCACAATCGCCGGGCCAACGGTTTCCCCGATTGCAAAGCAAAACCTTCGAGCCTTATGGAAACAGGCTCTCCACTCCTGAAGAGGCTGTAAAAAGAGGATCTTCCCCAAAAAAGCATGGAACAAAATCCTAATTACCCCAGCCCCACTGGCCAATCCGAACCCGAGGACATCCGTTCCGGGCTCCGCCCGGAGACAATTGCCAAGGCCTTTAATGATAATCTGGCCTATCTCTGCGCCCGGTTTCCTGAAGTGGCTACCCGTAACGACCGATACCTGGCCCTGGCCTACACCGTCCGCGACCGCCTTTTACACCGCTGGACCAACACCGCCCGTACTTACTATCAAATGCGCAGCCGATCGGTGTGTTACCTCTCGGCCGAATTTTTGATGGGACCCCAATTGGGCAACAATCTGATCAACCTGGGCATTTTTGACCAAGTACGGGAAGCCATGCAGCAATTAGGTCTGGATCTGGACGACTTGCTGGAGCAGGAGGAGGAACCCGGGTTGGGCAACGGCGGTCTGGGCCGTCTGGCGGCCTGCTATCTGGATTCCCTGGCGACTCAGCAGATCCCTGCCATCGGTTACGGCATCCGTTATGAATTCGGTATTTTCGACCAGGCCCTTCGGGACGGCTGGCAGGTGGAACTTACCGACAAATGGCTGCGTCTGGGAAATCCCTGGGAAATCGCCCGGCCGGAAATCGTCTTTGATGTCCAACTGGGCGGTCACACCGAGACCTATTTTGAAGACGGCCGGCAGCGTGTTCGCTGGATTCCCGATCGCGTCGTCCGGGGAATGGCCTATGACACGCCCGTGCTCGGCTACGGCGGAAACACCGTGAATCTGCTGCGCCTGTGGAAAGCCGAGGCAGCAGAGTCCTTCGACTTTCAGGCCTTCAACACCGGGGATTATTACGGGGCGGTCATGGAAAAAGTGACCTCGGAGAACATCACCAAGGTATTGTACCCCAATGATGAAACGATTCAGGGCAAACAACTCCGTCTCCAACAGCAATACTTTTTCGCCTCCTGCGCCATGCAGGATATGATCCGCATGTTTCTTCAACAGTCCGGTTCCCTGGACCATTTGCACGAGAAATTCGTGGTGCAACTCAACGATACGCACCCCGCCATCGCCGTGGCCGAACTCATGCGCCTATTGGTCGACGAGCATACCCTGCCCTGGGATCAGGCCTGGCAGATCACCCAGAACACCTTCGGTTACACCAATCATACCTTGTTGCCTGAAGCGCTGGAGCGCTGGCCCATCCCTCTCTTTGCCGGTTTGCTGCCGCGCCACCTTGAAATCATCTTTGAAATCAACCAGCGATTTTTGGACGAAATCCGGCTCCGCTATCCCAATGACGACGCCCGGGTCGCCCGCATGTCGCTCATCGACGAACAAGGACCGCGTTATGTGCGCATGGCCAACCTGGCCTGCGTAGGCAGCCAGAACATCAACGGAGTAGCCAAGCTACACACGGACCTGCTCAAATCCGGTGTTCTGCACGACTTTGTAGACTTTTCACCGGAAAAATTCACCAATGTAACCAACGGCGTTACTCCCAGGCGTTTTCTGCTGCTCAGCAACCCCGGTCTTGCCGGGCTTATCACCCGCCGAATCGGAAACCAGTGGATCAAAAACCTCGACGAACTCCAGCGTCTTGAGGGGGCCGTAGAGGACCCCGCCTTTCGAAGAGAATGGAGGGAAATCAAACTCCGGAACAAACAGGTCCTGGCCGCTCTGTTCTTGCGCCTTGCCGGCCTGACCGTCAATCCCGACACCCTGTTCGACATCCAAGCCAAACGGATCCACGAATACAAACGGCAACACCTGAACCTCCTGCACATCGTTACCCTCTATAACCGGTTACGTCAGAAACCGGAGGTCGACTTTGTTCCGCGCACCTTCATTTTCAGCGGCAAGGCCGCACCCGGCTACCACATGGCCAAGCTCATCATCAAATTGATCAATTCCGTGGCCGCCGTGGTCAATCAGGACCCGGTGACCGAAGGCCGATTGAAGGTCGCCTTCTTGCCGAACTTCAATGTCAAGAACGCGCAACGGGTTTATCCGGCGGCCGACCTTTCCGAGCAGATATCCACCGCCGGGATGGAGGCCTCCGGCACCGGCAACATGAAGTTTTCCATGAATGGGGCCCTCACCATCGGTACTCTGGATGGTGCGAATATCGAAATCCGCAACGAGGTAGGCCCTGAAAACTTCTTCCTCTTCGGCTTGACCGCCGACCAGGTGCAGGCAGTTAAATCTCTTGGTTACCATCCCCGCGGCTATTATGAGGCGGATCCTGAACTTAAGGAGGCACTCGACCTGATCGCCTCCGGACACTTTTCCCCCGAAAATCCGGATTTGTTCCTTCCGCTGGTGAATACCCTCCTGAGCCAAGACGAATACATGGTCCTGGCCGATTACCGGTCTTACCTCGACTGCCAGGAAAAGGTTGCCCAAGCCTATCAGGACCGGGAGAACTGGACGCGCATGTCCATCCTCAATGTTGCCCGCATGGGATTCTTTTCCTCTGACCGGTCCATCCGGGAATATTGCCAGCGTATCTGGAAGACCTCACCGGTTTCCATAAAACTGGGGGACTCAAAAACCGGTTGATGCCTGATTCGCTCCAGCAGTTCCACTATTCGGTTACCCTGCCCTGACCTCCCAATAACCAAAGGTCAACTCTTTTACCCCTTTTTCCCCTTGACCCACCTCTTGGCTTCTTCTATACTCTTCCCCTAGGCGAAGAAAATTCTTAATAAATCGCATAAGAAGTCGGATATTGGGGAGGTTCAAGGAGGATAGGGAGTTTGGAAAAAGTCAGTCAATAATTCTGTTGAAATTATTATAACTTGAATTATAATTTCAATGAGAATATAAGAAAGTTGGGATATTCCTTGATAGTCACCCCAATAATTGACCGAAAAGAAAGGAGAAATTATGGAAAAGGAAAATGGTAGCGGATTAGTGGAATTATTGGCTTGATATTGATGATCATTTCTTTGATGGTTCTCGGCTGTCAGTCTCCTCCACCAGCTCAAACACCTCCTCCGCCCAGCTCATCTCAAAGCCCTGCTCCGGCCGGAACGGTTCAAACACCAGCGCCGGCAGGAACAGCCCAAGCTCCTGCGGCTGGGACTCCTTCCCAGGATCCGAATCAGATCCAGGTGGGGATGACCGGAGAACAGGTCCAACAAATCATGGGAGCGCCGGGGCAAATCGAACAAAAAGGGGCAATGGTTGAATGGAAATATTATACCCCGCAAGGTAAAGTGGAAGTCAAACTTCAAAACAATAAGGTGGCCTTTATTGAAAGGGGGCATTAAGAGTTATCCCCTGTTGAAACATTGCACTGAGTTGAATATCAGAGAGGGCCCTAACTTTTCATCAAAGGCAGATTAGGTCCTCAAAAAATTGTCCACCTTTTTTCGAAAACAACCTCCTTGCCGGCTGGGTTAGGGAAACCGGGTTAGCCGGCTTTCCTGACCCAGGGCAAGGGAACAGCGAGATGAACCAGGAAGAAAAAAAGGGGAAAATTATGGGAAAAAAAATGATACGGTTTAGTTGGATAATTTTTTTGATTTTGGTATTCCTTTCTTTGGTGGTGTTTGGCTGTCGACAGGCACCTCCACCGGGTCAAACACCTCCGGGCTCAGCACAAATGCCTCCGGGCGGCTCGGCTCAGATGCCGGCTCCCGCCGGTACGGTTCAAATGCCCGCTCAGCCCGGCTCAGCACAAATGCCTACTCAGCCCGGCTCGGCTCAAATGCCTGCTCCCGCCAGCTCGGCCCAAATGCCTGCTCCGGCCGGAACAGTCCAGGTTACCCAGCCTGGGATGCCTTCCCGGGATGCAAATCAGGTTCTGGTGGGGATGACCCCCGAGCAGGTCCAACAAATTATGGGTTCCCCGGACCAACTCTACCAAAAAGGATTCATCGAATGGAAATATTCTAATCCACAAGGGGGTAGATCGGATATAAGATTTCAAAACAACAAAGTGATATTGATTGAAACTTATAAAAACCCATAAAGACTTTTGTGAGGGATCCTGGAGACCTTGAAAAATGTTCAATTTTGACCAGGGTCAAGGAAGACGATAATTTTAACCACAGGAATACATTTAGTATTTCGAGGATTAAAATTTGAGTCTGATGCAGAGATTGGGCAAAAGGGGGCGTTTTTCAAAGGTCTCTCCTGATCATCCTGGATAAGGGGTGCTTAACCTTTCGGGTTTGTTTATCCCCTTATCCCTTCTCACCAGCCGGGAGGGCAATTAGAAACCCAATTTGAGTTTATTCAGCAGGAGAATAATTTTTCTATATCCGGGTTATCTGTTATTCTTTTTAGAGAGCGGATCACTTTTAAACAGAGTCGGAAGACCGGTTTGATTGTCCCTACAATCAAACCAGAGGAAAAGCCATCATGAACCAGGAAGAAAAATTGGATCAAACCCGATCGAAAAAAGAGGAAATGTTCGGGCAGGACAGCCGAAGAAACCATTTCCAAGATAATCATCCTGAGCTTTTTTCCGACCCTGAAAATCTCCCGAAACCTATGGTTGATGAAGGTGAGGCGACGGTCGCTTTTCAGTCTTTCACTCATCCGAAGGCCCAATCGCCTTCCAATCTACCCACCCTTGAAGTGGTTACCGGTGAAGCCAATCACAAAATATTATCGCTGGGAAAAGAAAAAATAAAGATAGGCCGCTCCGGATACAACGACTTGGTCTTGGCGGACGGAAAAGCCTCTCGAGACCACGCTGAAATATATTTTGAAGAAGGGCAATATTTCATCGAAGATTTGAATTCCACCAATGGGGTTTCCGTCAATGACCAGGTGATTCATAAAATCTCCCTCAAGTCCGGGGACCGGATTGCTATCGGAGATACCGTACTTCTTTTTACCCAAAAAGAACCGGAAATCTCCCTGCGCGAAAAAGAGGCCTTCATCCAAAAGAGCGATCTGTTCAACTGGTTCGATCAGGAAACCAAATTGTTATTGGCCCAAAACCTGCTTGTCCGTTTCTTTCCAAAGGAATCCGTCGTTATAAAACAAAACACGCTGGTGGAAAGCATGTATTTTCTTTACTCCGGTGAGATTCGTATCGTCGCCGTCAACGAAGAAGGCGGGGAGCGGCCTATCGATCTTTTGAAAGCAGGCGATTTCTTTGGGGAACGGGCCCTCCTGGCCGGAGAATCGGGCAATAATTCCATGATCGCCACCAAGGACAGCACCCTTTTGGAACTCCGAAAAGAACAATTAAATGAATTACTGCAAAAGAAACCCGATCTGAATCAGGCTTTCTATCGGATGGTTATGACCAAGCTTCGCTCAGCCCAGCAGGATTCGGATCGCCAGGGGGAGAGAAAGGACAATTTAAAAGATATCATTACCTCGACCGATGTCCAGATCATCGGTCAGGACAAAAAGATCCTGGATGCCAAGAAAAAGATAGAGCAACTGGCTAAAGAAGACAAGACGGCCCTTATCATCGGTCCCACCGGAACCGGTAAAAAAACCTTTGCCCGATACTTCCATAAAGTCAGTCCCCACCCGGAATATCCTTATGTGGAAATCTCCCTGGCCGATCTGGAAGAGACCAAGGCCGGGGCTACCCTGTTCGGCATCGAACCCGATCCGGGAGTCACTCACATGAAAGGACAGATAGGCTACCTGGAGATGATTGACACCGGGACCCTGGCCATTGCCCATGCCGAACTGCTGGATGCCCACCAACAAAGCATATTGGTCACCTATCTCAAGTATGGATGGTTTCATCGGGTCTACGGCCAAAAAAGTGTCAAGGCCAAGACCAAGGTCGTTTTTCTGGCTTCGGGAGCAGAGGCCGAGGTCATGGAGAAATTTATTCCCGAGCTCCGCGAAGAACTGACCAAACGAAAGGTCGTTTTACCTCAATTAACCCAACGCCTGAAGGACATTCCCATATTAGCCGACTATTATTTAAAGACTTTTGCCAAGAAAAATGCCAAACGAGTCAGCGGTCTTTCCCGAGAAGCAACGGAAAAGCTGGTCTCTTATACCTGGCCGGGAAACATCAAAGAATTGAAAAATGTCATCCAAAGGTCGGCTATTGTTTCTTCTGAAGATGTCATCATTCCCGGCGATCTGATCTTTGTCATCCCCTCGGAAAAAGAAATCCACAAGCTTAATATTCTGCGTCAGGATAAGATCAGGGATTTTCTCCGCCATCCGCTGATCCCCAAGGTATTCATCTGGTTCAATATTCTTATGGTGGTGGTGATGGCCGGTTTCACCCTCTACGGAGGCACCAGGCCGGCAGGTCATCCCCTCCAGGATCCGGCAAACAACCCCGGGATGTTGATCACCTGGCTGATCTGGTTTCCGATCCTGCCTATTTCGGCCTTTCTGATCGGTCGGATCTGGTGCGGTATGTGCCCGATTGCCGGCATAGGAGACTTTGTCGCTCGGTTTAAAAAATATAATCTGCCGGTCCCCAAGTTTTTGAAATCGATGAATTTCTGGCTGGTTATTCTGGCCTTTCTCTTCCTTGAGTATTCGGAAGAATACTTCGGAGTAGCTGATAAGCCTTTGGCCACGGGCATCCTTCTGGTGATTATTATCAGCATGTCCGTGCTATTCTGTGTCCTTTTTGAACGGAAGACCTTTTGCCGTTATGTCTGCCCCTTGGCCGCGGTATTGGGGACCTACTCTACGTGTAGCATTGCCGAAGTCCGGGGAAACAAGAAGATCTGCCAGACTCAATGCGGCCAACATTCCTGTTATAAGGGAACGGAAATGGCTGACGGGTGCCCCATGTTTTCCTATCCGGCCTCCCTGGCCACCAACACCGAATGTATGATGTGTCTGAATTGCTTAAAGAGCTGTGAAAACAGGGGGGTCCAGGTTAATCTTCGGCCTCCTCTGCAGGAGCTTTGGCACCAACACCAACCCATATTCGCCATATCTTTTTTGGGGGTTATGCTGATCGGGCTTATGGCCCGCCATCAGTTCACCAAGTTGACTTATTGGAAAATTTGGGAACAATCCCTGGGATGGAGTGATTTATTCACGACCACCGTCCTCTTCTTCTTTTTTATTTTATTTGCCATTGTTCCCTTTACCTTGAGTTCGTCTCTTTCGGCCGCCGCTTCTCAGGAAAAAGTCTCTGAAAATATGGCTCATTACGGGCTGGCCTTTATCCCCCTGGCCATGGCCGGTCATATCGCCCATCTTTCCCATGAAATTCTAAGCGACGGGGTCTATAACCTTATTGCCTATCTCTATAAGTTATATGATAAAATAATTTTTGGAATTCCCATAGGGAGCCGGGAAATTGTCGTCTCTCATTTTATCAATAGCTCTGTGGTCACCTTTCTCAAAATGATGATCATCATGGCCGCGTTTTTGGGTTCTGTCATTGCCTTAATCATGATCGCCCGCAAGCTGTCGGAAAAAAATGTCTTTGCCAGGATTCTTCCTCACTTGCTGGTTCTTTTTTTCTTTTGGGTGGTTTATTTGTTCATTTTCTCAGGTGCTAC
This sequence comes from uncultured delta proteobacterium, assembly GCA_963790475.1. Taxonomy (GTDB): domain Bacteria; phylum Desulfobacterota; class RBG-13-43-22; order RBG-13-43-22; family RBG-13-43-22; genus RBG-13-43-22. Next base: position 1,872,923 of record CAWBOS010000010.1, read on the forward strand.
AGGGGAGCCGCCAACGGCCGCATCGACCCTCCCGGCTTCGCCTCCGGCAGTAGGAGGGCCGGTGATCCCCGGAAAACCATTAACCCCGTCAGGTCAACCAGGCGGATGAAAGAAATATCAATTTAGAAAAGATTTAAGGAGAACTTAGCCGATGATTTCCCCCGGCAATCTTATTGGTAAAAATATTGATCAATTTCGGCTCGACGAATTTATCGGTCAGGGGGCTATGGGCGTTGTCTATAAGGCCTTTGATAATATCCTTCATCGAACCGTAGCCCTGAAATTGATTGCTAAAGAAGGCCAACCGGCCACACCAGCCATGATGGAAGCCAGAAGGCGTCTTATTCAGGAGGCCCAGGCCGCCGGCCGTTTGACTCACCCCAATATCGTCACCATTCACTCCTATGGAGAGACCGATGAATTTCAATATATCTGCATGGAATTTATTGTCGGCAAGACCCTGGGGGAAATACTTGCCGAACAAAAAATCCTGCCTGTTGAAGAAGCGATGATCATTATTGAGCAAATTTTAATGGCCCTGGACGTTGCCAACCAGGGACAGATTGTCCACCGGGATATTAAACCGACCAATATTATGATCTTGAATGATAAGCAAACCAAAGTTATGGACTTTGGTATCGCTAAGCTTCCATCCCTTTCCATAACTACCACTGGAACAGTCCTGGGGACCCCTTATTACATGTCTCCGGAACAAATTTCCGGTCAGAAGGTGGATATCCGTTCGGATATTTTTTCGGTTGGAGCGCTTTTCTATCAGGTCATTACCGGGGAAAGGCCTTTTGACGGTGAAACCACGATTACCTTGGCCTATAAAATAGTCCAGGTTGAACCCGTACCTCCAAAGATCTTAAATGTCCACATCCCTCAAGCCATAGAAAACATCTGCCAAAAGGCCCTGGCCAAAGATCCGACTTTTCGATATCAAACTCCCATGGAGATGTTGGAGGACATCCGGGCCTTTAAACGCAGAGTGTCGGCATCAAAGCAAGTCCTGGCCGATACGACCATCAGGACAAAGGCCCCTATCCCCGCCCCTACACCCCCGAAAGTAAAAATGGAAGAGAGAACTCAGATCTCCCCGGGAAGGATGGAAGCCAAACCGAAAGTAGTGCCTATAAAAGAGGCCGAATCGGCCCCTGCCGTGGCTTCCCCCGCGGTAGATATCCCGGTGCCCCCCCGACCTTCCGTCCCTAAGGCCCCTCCGGCACCAAGCAAGACCCCGGGGACCGCGCTTAAGCCCATAACCTTCGCCATCGTTTTGTTAATCTTTGTGGTGGTCGGGATTGTCCTGGTTGTTCGTTTTGCAAAAAACAGCCCGCAATACAATCGGCCTGACCAGTTGCCGATCCAAGGGTTGACTCAAGTAGCTCCCCCTCCTGCGCCCCCCGAGCAAAGAGCAGCCCCCAATCTGGATTCTTTAATTCTCCAAGCCAAGGATCAATTGAAAATTAATCCGGCTAATGCCCGAAAGTTGTTAGAACAAGCCCTGGCCATGGACCCTAATAATTTTGAGGCCAACCTTCAATTAGCCCGTCTTTTGACTTTTCAACAAGATTTCCAAGGGGCCATTCCCCTTTATCAAAAAGCCCAGCAATTGAATAGTCGGATTCCCGAAATCTCTTTTAACCTGGGCTTTATTTACTTGAATCAGGGGAAATATGACCAGGCGATAAACTCTTATGCCCTGTGCCGGGCACTATCTCCTCCCTTTCAGGATGAAGTCCTGACCAACATGGGCCTTTGTTATATAAAAAAGAATAATTTCCAGCAAGCCCAACTCCTTCTTAGGGAGGCCCTGATGTTGAATCCCAAAAATACCATCGCCCAAAATTACTTAAGATCGATTGGAGGATAGTCAATTAAAAATATGGACTCGCTGTTCATGCTCAAATTCAAAAAAGAGCCCGAATTAGACCTCCATATTAAATTTTTTTATACCGATGATAAATTTTATTCAAAAAGTAGTAAGAAAGATCAGCTATCTCGGCCGATCGGGAGAAAAAGTCCACAAAGAAAAAACAGCCGCTACGGAGTCCCCGCCAGAACAGCCACGTTTGGACCCGGAAAAACGGTCCCATCCCAGAAGGCGCCCCCGGAAAAGAAGCCATCGGAACGCTCCGGGAGCGGGAGCATCATCAACCCCCGCGGCCCCGGCAGCGGCCGAGCCCTGGCGGAGTTCCCAGTTTAAGGTTTCACCGGCGGAGGGAAAGACCCGCTTTCACGATTTCGACCTCCCTGATCCGCTCCTGCACGCCATCCATGATTTGGGGTTCCAGTACTGTACGCCGATCCAGGCCGAAATTCTTCCCAGCGCCCTATCGGGCAAGGACGCCAGCGGCCGGGCCCAGACCGGAACCGGTAAGACGGCGGCCTTTCTCATCGCTGTTATCGCCCGGATGTTGAACAATCCCATCCACGGTGGGCGGAAGCCCGGAACGCCCCGGGTGCTGGTGATCGCCCCTACCCGGGAGCTGGTGCTTCAGATATCCGAGGAGGCCCGCCAATTCGTCAAATACACCGATCTCAAAGTAATCTCCGTGTTCGGAGGGATGGATTACGAAAAGCAGAGGAAACAACTGGCCGGTGTTCCGGTGGATATCGTGGTGGCCACCCCCGGCCGGCTGCTCGATTTTCAACAGAGACGGGATCTGATCCTGAACCGAACCGAAGTAATGATCATCGACGAAGCGGACCGGATGCTGGACATGGGATTTATTCCCGATGTCCGGAAGATCATCCACAGCACCCCGCCCAAGGAAAAGCGTCAGACCCTGCTTTTCAGTGCGACTCTGACCAAAGAGATTACCCGACTGGCCGCCCAATGGACTAATAACCCGGTAACCGTGGATATCGAACCGGAGCAGGTCGCTGTGGACACCGTGGACCAGATTGTTTACATCGTGACTACGGACCAAAAATTTGCTTTGCTTTACAACATCATCGAAAAGCTAAAGCTAAAAAAAGTCCTGGTGTTTTGCAACCGGAAAGACGAAGTGAGACGACTGGCGGAGATGCTCACCCGATACGGGATAAACTGTGCGGAACTCTCCGGGGATATTCCCCAGAACCAGCGGATCCAGCGTTTGGATCAATTCAAGGCCGGGAAATTTCGGGTGTTGGTGGCCACCGATGTGGCTGGCCGGGGCCTGCACATCGAGGGCATGGATCATGTGATAAATTATATGCTGCCCCATGATGCGGAAGATTATGTGCACCGGATCGGGCGCACCGGACGGGCAGGGGCCGCGGGGACCTCCATCAGCTTCGCCGATGAGGAGGAGGCCTTCTACCTCCCCCCTATCGAGGAATACATGGGCAGAAAATTAAGCTGCATCCAGCCCGATGAAGACTGGCTGATTTTGCCAAAACCGACGGGACCCAGGAAACCCCGTACACCGGAATCCGGAAGAAAGGGAGCCGCCTATGGCCGGAGGAAGGGAACTGATTCCAGGGAAAGGTCGGGAAGAAGGCGGTCCCGACCGCAAGTCGATTCGTGATTCATCAATTCCATCGAGGCATCATTCAATTCTCATTAGGAAAACAAAACTTGAATGACAAGCCCCCCCAAATGATTCCTTGACTTCGTTAATTGTCCGTCCTTTGCTCGATCAATTTTTCCTTTGATCTTTTGTATTGTTTTTCCGTGATAATCCCTTTATTATAGGCATCCTCAAGGTCTTTCAATTCTTGTCCCAACGTGGTGGAGTAAGACTGTGTTTTGACTTCGGCCCCTCCCCCACGACAAGCGGTTAATCCCAAGGCCATAACGATCATAACAGCGATGGGCCAAAATCTTAAGAGCTTCATAGTAAGATTCTCCTTATTCTGATGTATTGGATAAGAATTTCTAACCCCTTTTTCTAATTTTCTTTAGGAATTGGACTATATCAATTTCTTATAAGGCCCTTTTTTATCTTATTTTTTTAAAAGTTTCACTAAGATTTATATAGTCACTCCTTCCAGACCCCATTTTTCAAAGAGAATTATTTGCCAATTTCAATAAAAATTCCCTTCTATTAACATCATCAGGTTATAGCATGTTTCTCCTATTCCCAAAGGTCCACTTGGTGGAGCTTGTTTTCATCCCGGCGCTTGCGCCACGGCACGACCGCCCTACCCTGGCTATCCGCTGGAGCGATAGGTCACCCCGTTCTCTCCATGTCAACGTAGACGTCGCTACGGCTGGTTTCTATGAAGCCATGTCGTTTGTAGAGCTCCTGCACGCGGTTGCACACAAGAGTGTGGATGCGTATTGGTTTCCTAATAATCTCGGCCCGATCAAGCTCCCAGCGCAAGATCAGGGAGCCAATCCCCTGGTTTTGGAATTCGGGAAGAACCAGCAGTTCATGCAAGAAGACATGGTCGTCATGTTCGGAAGACCAAACCCCGGCGATCGATCGGCCCGCGAGTTCAGCGATTCTGAACGCGGCTTGTTGAAGCTTTAAATCAAAGCGTTGCTTTTGAGCGCTATCATCCCAAACGCCAAACTGCTGCTTCACAACATCCTCGTACGCCAGGCGGTTAAGCGCTCGAAGGAAATCACGATCTTCCAATGTGGCAACGCGGAGTTGTATATCCATCGATTTATTCCACTGCCTAACGTGAGCATCTGCGGCAGCGATCAGCCGACTGTAGCCTGTTGTCATGCCATGAGAGTCAGTCTCGCTAAGTAATTGCCGTCCCCTTCGTCGTAAAGCACTTCTGATTCCTAGCCCATCTTCCGCAGTTAGAAAGCATGGAAGACGCGATATCAAATAGTTACGACAAGAATTAGGGCATTTTCTTCACTACATTTTCAATAATTTTTGGTTTGTTGGGGAGCAGAATTTTCAATCTCTGAAGCAGCACTTTGAGTTCCTTTGAGGGAGTAGCCACCATTCTGAGCCGGAGGGTTCTCTCCCGCGCCGGTAGTAGCACATCCAAAGATTTCAATTCCCGCAACTCCTCCAACAGCTTTCTTGGGGCGGTACCGAGTCCCGAGGCTTTCATCCATTGCTGGAGCGTTCGCCACATAGTCAGCGCCAAGAAGCAGACCAGGATATGAGCCTGGGTCCGTTCCTGTTTTTGATGGAAGATCGGTCGCATTCCCAGATCATGTTTCTCGGTACGGAATGAATCTTCCACTTCCGTCAGTTGGATGTAGGTATTCCATAGGACTTTCGGGTCACTTTCGGTCCAGTTGGTGCGCAGGATGTAGCTACCGCCGGTCTCCAAGGCCCACTGTTGCCGTTGTTCGTTCTTCTTGACTTCTAGGGAAAGCGGTGCGTCTTTTCCGGTACCGGTCTCTATGACTGTAATATTGAACAACGAGGCCGCACGTTTATTTTGTTCCAGCAGTCGCCCTATTCTCCGCTCGACTTTCTGCTTGTCTCGGAGCTTGCCGGTTTCGGCCTGGCGGGCCAGGTGATCCAGTTGGCTTTCCAGTCGGGTCAAAAAGTGGTTTAGAATGGCGTTTTCTTTCTCCTTCCGGCCTTGAGACCGGCACAGGACAAAGATTTCATCCGTTCCTTCCGGCGAGCAACAGAGCTTGACCTCAACATCAGGTTGGACCGCTTCCCAGTTCTGTTCGAAAAGCTGCTGCTCAAACTTCTTCAGCATCACTTTTGGGGTGCCGACCAAATAGCGGGCACCGACTTTGCGCATAAACTCCAGATTCTCCTCACTCACCATGCCGCGATCCATAACCCAGATCCGGTTGGCTTGGCCGTATTTGGCCTCCATCATCTGAACCATCTCTTGGGTCGTCGTAACATCCGGTCGATTGCCGTCAAAAACCTCAAAGGCTATGGGAAAGCCCTCTCGGGTGGCCACCAGGCCGATGCAGACCTGGGGACAATCTGGACGACTGTCCCGGCTGTAACCCCTCTTGGCCTGGGCATTGCCCTTGGCGGTCCCCTCAAAATAGGTGGAGGTTATGTCATAAAACAAAAAATCAAAGCTACTGCCGAACAGTTCCCCATAACGCTCCTGAAGGTGACGGCTTAAGGCATCCTTGTGGGGAAGCAAGGCATCCAGGGCACGATAAAGCCGATCCTCATTGATCTTATAGTCGGCCACTCCCAGCAGATCGTCTAAGGCCGTCTGGCCATACCAAAACTCGGCCATCTGTAATTCCGACGATGGGGCGCAAAAGCGTCCAAGAACTAAAATAGACGCCATGATCGACCAAGGAATCTCTTCCCGGTTGGAAGGAATATGATCTCGGCAGAACCTGGCAAGCCCCAGTTTGTTCCACAAAAGCAACCCCAAATAGACATCGCCGAAGCCTCTGAGTCGCTCGACGCTTACGCCATGGATATTGACCGTGGCCCAAGATGGGGGGTCTTCCCCCTGCTCAAACAGTTCAGGTCCAGGTAGAGGCTTTCCGGAAAGAATCCGTCCGATCTCCTCCCAACCTATCCGCTCTTCCCGATCAAGGCCAGGAAGTTTCCCTATCGTCGCCACTACTCGCTGACGGGGCCCTCGGGCAGTACGGACCGACTCAACTAAAAGCCAGCTCTCGTACTCCGCTCCACCTTTCTTTTTGGTCGCACGCCGGAGATACATAACCCCATTATCTCCGTTCCCACAGCACCTGGCAAGGGGGTGGTCTTCACTACATCCAATTTTCAAAGATCAGGACTTGAAATCATTTAACAATTCCTGAAAATTCATCACGTTTTTCTTGATTTTTTCTCCAAACTGCGGAAGATGGGCTAGCCGCAAAGACGAGCTCTTTCGGAAAGTGTCTGTGGGTCAATGTAAAGCCACCGAAGTTCCTCTCCTACGATACCGTGGTATACAAACCGAAAGCGTACCTCTCCCGGGTAACCTCTTCCGGTTCTTAGATTCTCATCATCGTTAAAAACCCCGCTACGTCCCATGTCTAAGGACGTCAATAACACCTGGCCGATTGGATTAAGCAGTTCCCGGCATTTAACAAAGACCCTGTCAAGCCCATTAAGGGTTCCCGCAAATCCGATGGTCCGGCCGAGAAACAGCAGGGTGTCGTAACCTTCGGCCGGCAGTTCATAAAAGTTGATTTCCCTTACATCCGAAAGCCCCAGGCCGCGCATGATGGAAACAGCTTCCGGTAGCACATCTATGGCTGTTACCTCAAAACCCGCCTTTTCCAGATAACGGGCGTGTAGTCCACTTCCCGCCCCCACGTCTAACACGCGACCACGACAATGTTTGAGGGCAAAGGCATCGCCGCCGTAATAGTCAGGTTCACGAAAGAAAGCCTGGACGGGTATCAGCTCGCTGACCCCATTCCAATAGCGTTTTTCCAGCACCCCGGCTGTGTTTCCCTGGATAAATTCTTTCTAAGCGATACCATAGGGATCTTTTGGAACTACATTCATTTTTTGCTATTCATCTTTCCAATGCCCTAACGATCTCGGTTCACGGACAGCTCCGCCGTACTTTGCGACCGTATGTTTTGTTTGTTATTTTTCCCAGCCTTCTTTGATGGCCTGAAATGCCTCGATCATTCGTGGATCACGAGGGAGTCTCTCATCGGGGAGTCCCTGTTCTTTTGTGTCACTTATGATGAGAATTCCACCGGCCTTGATTCCCACGGCCTGTGCGCAATGGCAAAAAGCCGCGAACTCCAATTCCAAGGCGATGGCGTCAAGATCCATTTGGGTCTCGTCACCGTGCCAGAACGTTGCCGGGACACTGACGCTCTTTCCTCTCCGAAAGGGAATGTGCCGCCGTTCTAAAGCCGCCGATATCATTTCGACCATATCCGGACTGGGGGTCGTGTATGGATCTGCACCAAGCTTGACCGACACGCCATCCAGGGTTTGCACCTGCGTCGGTACAATGCAATCTCCGACTCTCATATCATTTGAAATTCCAAAGGCAGTCCCGAAGAAGACGATCTCCTTCACATTCCCATCTTTAAGGATTGTCACCAGGTCACACATGATGGGAGCGCCATAAAGTTGAAACAGGATTGTGGCGCCCCCTTTTTCTCCGTCGACGAGATATCGTTCGGATACAACATATTGGTGAAAGAGCACCTTCCCGAAAGTATTGACTACGGCATCGACTTTCGGCCTGGTGCTAGGACCGGCAAACAAGTATGCACGAGGCGGCAATGTCTTAACCCCGAACTCACTTTCGGCCCATTTTCCCATATCTTGATCCTCTAGTTCAACGGATAGTTTCACCGGGAACCGCGGGTTATCCGCGATCTGGTGAGACGCCTCGTTGATCGATTCTATTTTTGTGCTACGACGATCAGTCTGCGACTTGATTCCTTGTCATAAGGGGTCGATTCCCAGTCACCGAAAAATTCCACTTTATCAAATCCGGCTTCACTCAGTAGTTTCTTCCAGGAATCCTGCAGGCGGATTCTAATACGAACAGTCGTATACCGAAAATCGGTGATCTCCTGGGTGTGAACGAAATCGAATATGATAAACGTTTGAATGTCCCCTGCGTAGTCAATCACAAAGAGCCTTGTATAATCACGATTATTAATGACCGGATCAAAGCGAGGCGGATTCCGCATAGTTGCATCAGAATTCCCTTGGTCAAACACAAGAATCCCGCCGGGGCGCAGCACCGTTTTCATGCTTAGCAACGCCCGAAGGGTCTCGGCATCTTCCAGAGGTTCATCAATCGCACTGGTAAGGCAGACCACGGCATCGAATTCCGTTGTGTAATGATTTGGTAGTTCGCAATAGTTGGCCTTCTGGACAGGAATCTCGACATGTGCCTCTTCAATGTTTTTTCGAGCCCGAGCAAGCATGGCATCTGACAGGTCAGATCCGAATACCAATACCCCCATCTTGTGGAACATGATCAAGTCTACACCGGTACCACAGGCACAATCCAGAACCTTCGATACCCTGTGTTTCTCGAATAGCTGCCGGAAGAACTGTTCACGAGCAGGATTACTCCCCTTCATCCAGTCATACCGCTCAGCAAACCCTTCATAGGTATCTTTCAGCATATTCCTTTTCCCTTGCCCAACACGGCCATCAGCGGGAGTTCCCAGCGAATCGCTGCATGTCGACGTTAGTCGATTTCCGATCGCCTGCGTCACCCGGAGCCGGCTGTTTCGGCGATCGGGTGCACGCGGTTATTGGGCCTTACCGTTTTTCGGCCCAGAATTGCTACTGCCACCAAGCGATCCGTGGAGCCGACCGCCTTTGCTGAAGTCATAGTCGCCAAAATACTCGATTTCGCTAAACCCAGCGGCAACGAGAAGTGCCCTCAACTCCTTCTGTGTCCAGCACTTCATCTCAAAGTCAAAGAGGGCAGTTTCTTCACCCTGCGACGCTTGTAACACATGGGTTTCTGAGACTAACAAAGAGAGGGTTTCCGGTCGGAGTTTGGTGACACTGCGGAACGTGAGGCTTCCCTTTTCTGTTATGACCGTCTTTTCGAGAATCGGATTTACCGTCTTTCGGATGACCGTCGAGTCCCATTCTCTTACGTCTATAATCATGATTCCACCTTCCGGCATCACGCGAGCAAAAGAGGGGAAGACTGCCCAGCGAGAATCGCTCTTGACAAGGTCGTTGAGCACCCCGCGACAGAGAATGGCATCAACAAAGATCTCTTCCGGCAATTCGAGGATGTCGCCAACCACGAAATCAACAGAGGTGCCAGCCATAGAACTTTTTCTTTTGGCCTCTGCGATCAGTTCCGCGGAAGAATCAATGCCGATCACATAAAATCCTCTTTCTGCCATTGCAATAGCGTAGGTACCGGTACCACACCCAGCGTCAAGCAAACGTGCGCCGGTCGCCACTTGTCTCTGCCGGAGCTGTGCCACGATGAAGTCAGCCCTTTCTTTCACCGGCCCTTCAACCAGCGAGTCATAAGCCCAAGCAAAAGTCGAATAGAATGGCCTCTTCATTTTCCCTTCGTGGCTCAATCTATTGATATTTCCTTCTTTGCATCAATGATAATGGAAACCATTCCTAGCTTTTTAAGTGAATTCCTTGTATCAAATCTGAATGATCTTCCTATCTTCCCATCTATCTCATTCCAATATCTATGATGAAAAACACCATCCTCATCACAATATTCAAGCAATTCACATTTAAATCCAGCTTCATTTAATATTTCTAACAACTTATCATAAGTATACAATACCTTATGTGATGCCGCAGGATGATCCGAAGGTCCTGGTCCTCCTACCTTCACCATGTTTTGGTACCATTCATTTCGAAAATTACCATCTGGCACAGCAATTCGAATCATGCCTCCAGCTTTTAGATACGCATAACAGATCTTAGCAGCGATCAATCCTTCATCAAAAGTCAGATGCTCCCATACATGCTCGGCCAAAAGATGGGTAATGGTTCCTTTTTCAAATTTCCTTGCCCATGTAGATTCATCCAATAGATTCAATTCATCTTCTTGTGTGGATATCCAGCCATCAACGGTAATAGCCCCCGCTCCAATTATTACTTTCTGATAAACCATATTCTATCCTCACGCGTGGGAAGCGTCCGACTAACGTCACGCTAACGGGAAAGCGGGCGTCTTTCCCCGCCGATCCGGTTCAGCAAGTGGTTAGGCATTCACTATTTCAATTCATTCCGAAGTCCAAGAATAAAATCACGAGCATACGCTGTCTTCTCTTCTGCTTGCAGTTTGCCTTCCGGCGTCTGGAAAACGATACGATCAAGGTTATGCTCAAAGATATCTGCCGTCATCTCGTACGCCTGCCCTCTCGCCCCACCCGTCGTAAAGGCCTTTGCTATCCCGAAAGCACCTAACACTTCCATGTAATTTGCGTCATGAATGATCTTTTCTTCTGGAGTCCGAGGGTTCTTCAGATGGGTAAGTAGCGATTCAAATGCCTCTTCAATCTCGCTTTGTTGCCACTTGAGGTCACCAAGAAATGAGAAGACATTATTTCGAAAGGTCATGTCGTTTCGGATGTGCTCTCCAAGCCCATGGAAGCATGCCAGAAAGCAAAGTCTATGCGGCACCGGATTCATTTCCTGTGAGATGGATGGTAGACGCGAAATAATCCGCTGTATATGGCGGAAATCATGTCCGGCATCTCTTCCTTCATAATACCGACGGACAAATTGCAGATAAACTTCAATCTCATTCCTATCCATCTTATGTTGGCCTAACCTATTTCTCACTTGTCCGGTGTAAAGCGCAGCATAACATCGGTCAGGTGAAGAAAATTATTAAGTGTTAGATTCATCATTTCGCCACATTTTAATGTTGTATGTATCAAAGCCAAGTTTTTCAAAAAACCTTTGGGCAATCCCATTAAAATTCCATGTATCAAGGGCGAAGTTAAGAAACCCCTTCCCCCTTGCAATGGTCTGCATTTCGTTAAAAAGCGCATTTCCGATATGTTGACGTCTGAATCCTTCGTGAACGACTATGTGATGAATATAAACTTGTTTTCTTTCATATGTGAGTGGATCTTCCGGTTTATCAATAAATGTTGCCCATAAGTACCCCACAGGAGTTCCTCCTACATAGGCAACCAAAATAAAATTTGTTTCTTTATTTAAGATAGAATCGAAGAATTTATTAAGATTTTCATCATTTCCTACGGGCTTAAAAATATCTGGATGATTTTCAAAATGAATTTTCTGGACAAATGAATTTAGAAAAACGATATCGGGGATATCTTTCTTCTTTGCTTTAATAATATCCATTTGTAGTCCCATTGATACTTAACACCAAAGTTCACCTGCATTTTGCAGTGAAACGAAAAAGATGTCAGGTGGAATAATTGGTTCGACAGGTTTTGTTATTCCCGGACTTTTATATTGATCGCTTCAACCGATAAAACACATGACGTTGATTATTTTTCACAATATCAGTCTCATAGCAAAAACCTACCTTTTCCATTACCCTGATCGACGCTTGATTGTTTTGTGCAGTATAACAAACTAATTCGGGTAGCCTTAACTCCTCAAAAGCAACTGAAATTGTTGTTTCAGCCATTTCAGTTGCCAACCCTCGACCCGAAAAATCTGAGAGTAGCTTGTAACCGACTTCGACTTCATCTCTATTATTGAGAATCATACGTCTAAGGCCACAACGACCGATGAAACAATCACTTGTCTTTTCAAATACTACCCATTCACCATATCCGTATTGATTCCAATACGTTAATTGCTGCTCTAAGAAAGATCTTGTCTCAATATTGTTACGAATTCCCCCAAGGGTTGCCATTACTTTAGGATCACTGTGCAGAGCGCATAAATCAGTTAAATGGTCCTGGTTGATCCGCTGAAGAAACAATCGCTCGGTTTGAATTCTATCTATGGATTCAGAAAACATATATAAATCCTTAATCAGTTGAATGGGAGGAGTCCGGCGTACGGGTTATCGCGCCGCCTGGACTCCTTGGTTATGCTATCCCGTGCTTTTTTCGCAGTTTGAAAGCGACAGAGCAGGGACGAGTCCTGCAAAAGTTCAGTTTTTTTTCGTTTTCGGCCAGAAGATACCGGTCTTCAGTGATTGCAGGCTCCTCAAATTTCACAACTTCAAATCCCAAAGAGATGAAAGCCTTCCAATAGTCCGAAAGAGGACGATGAAACCAGATGAATTCAGAAGTGAAGTGTCCCCAAGGTGGGTCTATACATTTCCTCTGTTCAAAGTATGGAAATGGCCAATAGTATCGTACTGCTTGCCCATCGGTAGAGACGGTTGCGCGTCCTTGGGGAAAGCAGGAGTGTGAGAACACGACTACTGCGAACCCGTTTGTCTTGAGGACTCGGTTGAAGGCCTTTATTGCTCCGGTTAAATCGGGTGTGTCCATGAGGACATAGTTACCGATCACCATGTCAACCGAACCGTCAGCCACGGTCTTAAGCTCGGAACAGGAATCGACTCGGAACGGGACTTGGAGATTCTTCCCACTTGCGATCTCTATCATCTTTTCTGAAAAATCAATGCCGATGACATATGCGCCCCGCTCATGGAGCATCCGGGACAGGTAACCTGTACCGCAACCCACATCAAGCACCTTTAGGCCGGCGACATCACCGACGAAATCCCAAAGGACTGGATCAGAATTCAAGACCCGGTTGCTGTCTCCTTTATCTCCCACCTGAATGTCCCAATCATACGCAACTCGATTCCAGAATGCGCGTGTCTCTTCTGTCTCGTCTTTGTTTATTATGATATCTTGCATAACGGTACCCATCAAGGGGTATGGCTTTTCAGTGTCGTCTGCATGGGTTGGTTCGCGATATTCTTCCCACTCTGACTTCAGAAGGCCGTACCCGACAAGATCCTCGTACTTGTCCCATTTCTTGACTTGCTGCCGGGAGTCCTTCCCTGGTCATACCGAGCTTTTGCATGACTCTACCCGATGCTGGATTTCTGCACAAATGCGATGCATGGATTCGGTTCAGGTTTAGCTCCATGAAACCGAACTTAAGCACAGAACGGCCTGCCTCCGTGCAGTAACCTTGTCTCCAGTAAGGACGGCCGACCCAGTACCCCAGTTCGGCGCGGTCGAAGCGGCGTTCGATCACAAGCCCGATGGCGCCGACAAGTTCACCGTCCGCCCTCATCGTAATCGCAAAGTTCACAAGTTCTCCGGCCTCGAATCTCGGTTGATGAGTCCTGATCCACTGTTCAGCCATGCCCTCTTCATAGGGGTGTGGGATATTGAGTGTCGTGTCGGCGATGGCACGGTCGCCTGCAAGGAGCCGGACGTCGGTGACGTCGCTCATCTCGAATGGTCGCAGAATCAGCCGTTCAGTTTTCAAAGTCGGAAGTTGCTTCATGTTTCCTCAGTGAATGTTGTACTTCATCGGTCGCCTCATTGCCCCGCCGACCAAGTTCTTCCCTTTCATTTCAGCTTAACTGCACCGGCACTGCCACATGGCCCTTTAGCAGAAGGGTCCAAAGATATACTATGCTCCATTTTTCTTCATTTCGTTCTTGAAAGAATAGAGCACAATCGCATCTCATCGCTTACGTAGCAGTACAATCGGCCTTTGGATTGGTTTGGGGCTTGGCAAGGGGTCATTCAGGTTCCAATTATTCCACCATCCCATGAATTCGAAGTCGGTACAATGTCGTATAAAGAGCAGGAACTCCTGCGGATAGATTAGCCGTTTTGAATCAGTCCCCGAGTATTTGTTTATTCGTCCGTTATCGGTCACCTCAAGAGTGATCGATTCCTCGTACCGCTGCTCAACCGGTTCGACTATCCGGCCTTGAACCATTGTTTTGACTTTGATACCCTGCTGCTCTATTTCCCAACTCTCTTCCATGCCTTGCATTGAACTGAAATAAACGCACCAATCGAGCAGGTACAGGGTGCCGCTTGGCAATACCCTGGCCACAGATTGGAAATGACTCAGGAGGTCGTCTGTTCCTTGAGCATAGAGGGACCCTAAGGCAACAAAGGCAAACTCGGCCGATCCGGTTAAAGCAAACCGGCACATATCTCCCTTTACGATAGTGGCTTTGTGGGGATCAGTCACTTTTCTTTGACTATAGTTGACCATTTGATCATTAAGATCGAGCCCTATATATCGATAGTTTCTGGCCACCAGTTCGGTCATGTGGGGACTATTTCCACAGGCAAGCTCTAAGAAAGTGTGAACGGGGACTTGGGCATAGCGCTTTATGCACTCCTCGAAAACATTTACCTCGTGGGAAATGTCGCGGAATGAAAAGGCCACTTCATAATACTGCGGGTAATCGTATACTATTGACCCCTATCTATCCCCTTGGGCTGATGATTATCCATTGCGGAGCGGCAGCTCCCGCATAAATGCTTTCTGACCGGCGGTTCACCCCTAACCTTTCTCCTGCCGGAAAGGCACTATTTTTCCATTACGTCTCGTTTTCCCCCCGTTTTTGCAACAGGCATCTCCAAGCTCTAGGCGGATTCGGTCGATTAGATCCGAAATGACTGGAAGTGAGGGAAAGAACCTCAAAATAAGGCTCCACGGCCAAGACTATATCTCCGGCAGTCCGTTGAGGGGGACCAGGACCTTGGCGATGTTCATCAGCGTTTCCAACGAGTGTCAGCCAAAGGCCGGCTTCTTCCAAATGGTTGGCAACATTTTGGGCAAACCGGCTTCGATCGTTTTCAGAACTGAATGAATGAAAACAGCCTCGGTCAAATACAAAGCCAAAAGGAGCACCTTCAATTTTGTTGTTAAGGAAATCAACCAGCATGAAATTACATTCCACGTTGGCTTTAGAAGCCTTTTCTTTGGCCTTCTCCAGAGCAATCTCCGAAGTGTCGGTGCCAACCACCTGAAAGCGGTTCTGGGCCAGCCATAGGGCATTGTCTCCGGTTCCACAGCCAATATCTAAGGCTTTGCAGCTCAGAATAGGTTTTTGGGTAACCACTTCGATAAGGTTGAAATCTGCCTGGCCGACGTCCCAAGGAGTGTCCCCTGATTTGTATCTATCTCGATAACGCTCTTCGACCGTCATCTGATTCCTCCTTATAGCTATGACATTAACGACACATATCACTATTCGCCGTAAAGCTGGAGAGGAATGGCAATCTTGTGCAGACATTGGTTTGCCGATGGAAAATTATTCCATGGCTTCGGCGATCTTAATATCTCCCCTGAGAAGCTCATTCACTACCGAGGATCGATCAATTCCTTTTTTTGAAGCAATTTTCTCAACGAAGATTGAAACGGCCTCGTCGAGGTAAACGGGAATGTTTAGCTTCATATCCGGACGATAAAACCTACCTCTTTGACCTTTTGAAAAATCATACTCATTTCTCATGTTCATTCACCATAGATTTTGATTTCTTGCTTAGTTGCCTTCCGGCCTGAAATAATCCTGATTCTTACGGCATCTTCATTTTCTTCACGAAAGGTATGGATCACAACCAATAACCTTCCATTTTCCGAAATACCCAGAGTTATCCATCGGTCTTCGGTTTCACTGTGGTCTGGATCAAATATGGAAAGTGCCTTTGAGTCCCTAAATACCGTTGCAGCTTCGTCAAAAGATACAGCATGTTTTTCTCGGTTTTCATGCGCTTTTGGGGGATCCCACTCAAAAATGTAATTTGTGGCCATTTTGCACTCATTTAATTTTATAGTAAAATCGATTCGTTATATGGCGAACAAATTATTCAAAAGTTGGGGTTTGAAGACCCTTGATCAATAAAACCTCAAATTCACCGTAACCTATT
Organism: uncultured delta proteobacterium; assembly: GCA_963790475.1. Taxonomy (GTDB): domain Bacteria; phylum Desulfobacterota; class RBG-13-43-22; order RBG-13-43-22; family RBG-13-43-22; genus RBG-13-43-22. Next base: position 1,889,058 of record CAWBOS010000010.1, read on the forward strand.
ATAAATGATAAATATTATCTTGACAATTTTTATTATCCTTCTAATTTATCGTCTGAATGGCTTGTTAAAAGAATAATAATGAATTTGTGCTGTTCATCGAATCATCCGTTCAAGAGAGGACCAACCCATGACCATCAAAAGTCCCACCCATCCTTCGCCTCTGCCGGAAGAACTCGCCATCTCAAAACCGGCAACGAAATATACTGTTGAAAAGAATGCGACGGTACTGATGGAATTGCCTTTTGAAGACCGTGGCAGTTTCGAGAATGCCGCCCGTGGTTTCATCGCCAGTATTTCTCCCCTGACCATCAAACGATCGACGGATGGTAAGATAACCTACGATCTCTCAAACCTTTCTTTCCTCGAGGGAGAGGCCCCATCCACCGCCAACCCCAGCCTCTGGCGCCAGGCCCAGCTCAATGCCCTTCATCACGGCCTCTTTGAAGTTGCAGACGGCATCTATCAGGTGAGGTCCTTTGATCTGGGCCATATGACTTTGATTCGAGGAGAAACCGGATGGATTGTGATCGATCCCCTGACCTCGGCCGAGTCTTCGCAAGCGGCCCTCGATCTGGCTGACAAACATCTGGGGCGCCGTCCGGTGAGGGCCATCATTTTCACCCACAGTCATGCCGATCATTTTGCGGGTGTGCTCGGCGTGATCGATCCGGAGGATGTAACATCCGGAAAGGTGGCTGTCGTCGCCCCGGATCAGTTTGTCAAGGCCGCTCTCAGCGAAAATGTGCTGGCCGGTAATGTCATGAGGCGGCGGGCCGATTATATGTACGGGCATTCATTGCCTCATTCACCCCGGGGCTTTATCACCAACGGCCTGGGGGCCCTGCTGTCGCTGGGATCAACCGGTTTTGTGGTCCCGACGGATATCATCAAGAAAACGGGCGAAACCCGGGTGGTCGATGGGGTCGAGATCGTCTTCCAGATGACTCCCGACACGGAAGCGGTATCTGAGTTCGTTTTCTATCTCCCCCAATTTCGCGCCCTCTGTATGTCGGAGATCACCTCCCATCATTTACATAATGTTTACACACCCCGGGGAGCGCAGGTTCGAGACGCCCTGGCCTGGTCCAATCAGATAAACCAATCGATCGATCTCTTCGGTGACCGAGTGGAGGTCCAGTTCGGAAGTCATCATTGGCCGGTCTGGGGACGGGAAGCGGTGATCGAATATTTGAAACAGCAACGGGACCTCTACAAATACATCCATGACCAGACCCTGCGTCTGGCCAACCACGGCTATACCAAAGAAGAAATCGCCGAGCAATTAAGACTTCCAGAAAGCCTGGCCCGGAATTTCTCCAATCGCGATTACTACGGAACCGTCAGCCACAACGCCAAGGCGGTATATGTGAAATACCTGGGTTACTTCGACGGCAACCCGGCCAATCTGAACCCCTTACCCCCGTCGGAAGCCTCCCGACGCTATGTGGACTATATGGGCGGCGGTGATGCAATAATCCAAAAGGCCCGAAAATCCTTTGATGATGGGGATTACCGTTGGGTGGCTCAGGTGTTGAACCATGTTGTTCTGTCAGAACCGGATAATATACAGGCCCGGGCCTTGCTGGCCGACACCTATGAACAAATGGGTTATCAAACCGAATCCGGGCCATGGCGTAACTTTTATCTTACCGGGGCCCTTGAACTTCGTCATGGTATTCCCGAAGGCTCCCCTGCGAAAATGAGCCCGGGCATGGTGCAGGGCCTGCCCCTGGAAAACGTATTTCAGGCCCTGGCCGTGCGTCTAAACGGCCCCAAAGCGGAAGGCAAACGATTGGTCCTCAATCTGAATTTCACCGATCTTGACCAACCCTATTTATTAACCGTTGAAAATTCGGTATTAAACACCTTCATCAACAAACAGGATCCCCGGGCGACCACCAAGTTGACTCTGTCCAGCCTGGACTTCAAATATCTGATGTCCGGTCTTGTCACCGCGGCCGACCTGATCTCCGCCAACAGGCTGGTAGTGGAAGGGGATCTGTCGATGCTTGTTGATTTCGCAAACCTCTTTGACCAGTTCAATCCCTTTTTTCCAATCGTCACCCCCCGGCAAGATTAGGAGGAGTTTTAAAAATTTTGACATAAAATCTGAGTTCAGATAATATTTCTAAAAATTTATACTCCCTTCAAAAAAAATGTTCAGCAGATAAGGAGCTCAAAAATAATGAAAGAGCATAGGATCGGCGCCATTGTTATCCCTTACGGGATGTTCATCAATGACGTTACCTTGAACGAACGAACCCTGGAGAGAATCAGGCAGATTGCTCCGGAGGCCGAAATACTTATCATCAGAAACAAACAGGATTGGGAGCAAAGGGCCGATGAGTTGACCTCGAATACAGAACTGGTTTTCGGACGTCTTCCCTTTGCCCGTCTTCGTGAACTTCCCAATCTGCGCTGGGTTCAGCAGGACTTTGCCGGAACGGACTGGTTACTAAATTTTCCGGACCTCATCGAAAAAGAATTCATCTTGACCAATGCCTCGGGGGTCCATGCCATTCCGATTGCCGAACATATTCTGGCCATGATGCTGGCCCTGGCCCGTGATTTTCCCTACAGTTTCCAAAAACAACGCAACCATCAATGGGGACGGCGGGGCCAGGTGACCGAACTGGAGGGAACAACCCTGGGGGTGATCGGGCTGGGAAGGATCGGAGAGAAAACAGCCGAAAAAGCCAAAGGTTTAAACATGAAGGTTTTGGCCACGCGCCGGAATCCGGAGCGCTCTTCTCCTTATGTTGATCGGATGTATGGGGCGGAGGGGCTCAAGGAACTGCTCACCCAATCCGACTGGGTCGTTATCGCCGCGCCCATGACACCGGAAACAAGAGGGATGATCGGAGAAAAAGAGCTAAGGAGCATGAAGAAATCCGCCCATATCATTAATATCGCCCGGGGTTCCATTATCCAGGAAAAGGTCCTGACCAAAGCCCTGCAGGAAGGTTGGATCGCCGGGGCCGGCCTCGATGTCTTTGAGAAAGAACCCCTGCCGGAAGATTCCCCCTTGTGGGATATGGAAAATGTTATCATTACCGGGCACTTTGCCGGGTCAACCCCCTTCTATTTCGAAAGGGTCCTGGAAATATTCCTCGAAAACCTGAGACGCTATCGGGCCGGTGAGCCCTTATTCAACGTAGTGGATAAACAGAGAGGTTATTAAGTCAGCTCAACTTTGATCCGCTTTTTCCATTTTTTATTCCAAAAAAAGGGGCGATTCGCATCGCCCCCTTTTCATACTAATTAGCTTTACTTCTTTTACTTCCAACCACCTCGGGCACCACGTCCCATACCCAGGGGGCCGGCCGGCCAGTTGAATCCGGTCATCATAACATTATCTACATCTTCGCCGGTGGCGATACCTTCTTGGACGATTTTCAATGCTTCCAAGGTCAGGGCCTTATAAATACGATTTCCGATAAAACCCGTATCACCCGGAATATCTTTGACCTTCACGGTCAACTTGCCCATCTTACGTCCCAACTCCATGATGATGTCAACCACCTCGGGAAGGACATCAGCCGTATAGATGACCTCACAGCCTTTCATGATACTTGCCGGGCTGAAGAAGTGCATCCCGATAAAACGGTCCTTGCGATTGGTAACCGCCGCCAGATCGGCGATGGTGAAAAATGAAGTGTTGCTGGCGAAAATAGCTTTCTTGTTAATGGCCTTATCCAGATCGGCGAAGACCTTTAGTTTCATGTCTTTGTTTTCCATTTGGCCGGGGCCGCCGCCAATGGCCTCGATCAATAGGTCAACGTCTTTAAGGTCCTCGATCTTGCTGGTTGTAGACAACAGGGCCAGGGCCTGGTCAGCCTGTTCCTGGGTCATCTTGCCACGTTGGACTCCTCCGGCCAAACCGAAACGGCCATTAGCGACAGCGTCTTTGGCCTTGGCGGCCAACTCATCGGTAAGATCACGGCAAATAACCTTGTATCCGGCCAGAATCGCCGACTGGCTGATCCCCTGGCCCATTACGCCACCACCCAGTACTCCGATTGTTTTGATGTCTTCGAGCTTCATTTCTTACCTCCTTATTTGGGTTTTTTATGCTCCGCGAGATGTTTCGAGTAGACCGATGAATATGAAAACGATCCGGCTATTGGAAACCTGCTCTGATACTTGGTCAAGTTATAAGGGAAGACAGTTGCCTGTCAAGAAAAATATTTTCTTTATTTTTCTTGAGCTGTCTTTTTTCCTTTTTGCCTTGACTTCTTAATGTTAAGTGTGGTAAAACATGCTAAAAGTGAACGAGCGCTCGGAATTTATTCGGCCTGTTCGGGACCCGTTTTGTCATTATTTTAATTGGCAGGTTGGTATTTGGGACTTTCTATAAATCCATAAATGATAGAGATAGGGAAGCCTAAAAAAAGGAGGAAGATAAATGGCTGATTTTACATTAGACGAAGATCAAAAACAGATCCAGGACATGATGCGCAAATTTGCCGAAAAGGAGTTAAGGCCTATTGCGCGGGATTGTGATGAAAAAGATGAATTACCGGAAGACCTCTTGCAGAAGGTCTGGGAGCTGGGTTTTTGCGCTAATATTATCCCAGAAAAATTCGGCGGGTACGACATGAGCCGCTCGGCCCTTAACGCCGCAATCATGGCCGAAGAACTGGCCTGGGGAGACACCAGTCTGGCCATCGGAGCGTTATCCCCTTTGCTGATGGCCGTTCCCGTTCTTGAGTTCGGGACCGACGAACAAAAAGAGGAATGGCTGCCGAAGTTTTGCAGCGAGAATTTTTACCCGGCCACAGCGGCCCTGATGGAACGCCGGATCACCTTTGAACCGACGATGTTGCACACCACGGTGGAGATGCAAAAAGAGGTGATGGTGTTAAACGGGGCCAAATGCATGGTACCCCTGGCCGACCGGGCGGAGCAGATCCTGGTTTATGCCACCACCGCTAAAGGAGCCGGGGCGGCGGCGATTGAAGCAATCATCGTGGATAGGAACACTCCCGGAGTGACTGTCGGCGAAAAGGAAAAGAATATGGGGTTCAAACCCTTACCCCTATTTCCGGTGACGTTCAAGGATGTAGAGGTGCCCATTTCTCGCCGTCTGGGAGGAGAGAAAAGTATCAACTTCATGAGACTGCTGAATCTTTCCCGGGCCAATCTCTGTTCTATGGCCGTTGGGGTTTCCCGGGCCTCGAATGAGTATGCCATTAAATACGCCAAAGAGCGTTTTGCCTTTGGGGAGCCCATAGCCAGCCGACAGGCAGTGGCCTGGATGTTGGGGGAATCGGCGATAGAAGTGGCCGGGATGCGGTTGATGGTCAGGCGGACGGCTTGGCGGTTGGACCGGAACGAAGATGCCACTCGGGACGCCGGGCTGACTAAAATGTATTGCGCCGACAAGACCATGCTGGTTACGGATTACGGGGTGCAGGTTTTAGGCGGTCACGGATATATCCGAGAACATCCGGTGGAATTGTGGTTCAGAAACGGCCGGGGTTTTGACACCCTGGAAGGATTGGCCATCGGATAAAAGATAGGTTTAAGGTCTAAGGTCCAAGGTGTAAGGTGAAAGAACTCTAAACCCCCAACACCTTAAACCTTAACCCTTATACCTTATACCGTACACCTTAAACCTTAGACCTTTTGATTATAAAACGAAGCCCCCACGGGCTTCGCCAAGGGAGGAAAACGATGATAGATTTTTCATTTACGCCGAAAACGCTAAAAGCTAAAAAGTCAGCCCAAGAGGGTGCTGAATATTTAAGGAGTCTGGCCCGTTATTATGACGATCATGAACATGAGGAATTAAAACCGGAAGAAATAAATCGGATAAAAGAACTTTCCGCCAACACCGCTAAAATCATGGCTGAACCGGGACCGAACGACGGCGGGTTCTTGAGCATGATTGTTCTAAGCGAGGAACAGTCCGCAGGGGATCCCATGATGGGCGGCGCCGCTTCAAACACCGGACTGGGCAATGCCGCTATCGGGGCCGTAGCCACCGCGGATCAGAAAGCCCGTTTTGGCCACCTGTATTGCGCCATGGCCATCACCGAACCCGGTTTTGGTTCTGATACTGCGGCGGTTTCCACAACCGCCAAACTCGACACGGCCACCAATGAATGGGTACTTAACGGGGAAAAGATCTTCGTCACCGCCGGAAAACGCTGCGAGGCCGTCGTCGTTTGGGCCACGGTGGACAAGAGCAAAGGCCGGGCGGCTATTAAAAGCTTTGTCGTCGAAAAATTCCGCAAGGGCATAACCCTGACAAAACTGGAGCACAAACTGGGGATCAGGGCCTCGGATACCGCCTCGATCCTTCTTGAAGACTGTCGTATCCCCTTTGACAATATTCTCGGTTCACCGGAAGTCAAAGCGGCCAAAGGCGGACAGGTAGGCGTTTTTGCCACCTTCGACGCCACCCGACCGGCAGTAGCTTCCATGGCCCTGGGAGTAGCCAGGGCCGCCTTGACTTTCACCAAAGAGAAACTGGAAGAAGCCGGGGTTGACTTTCCTTATGACCGGGGTATTCATTCCTTAAGCGCCGTTCAGAAAGAGGTCCTGGATATGGAGGCCAACCTGGATGTGGCCAGGCTGCTGGTCTGGCAATCGGCCTCCATGCTGGACAAGGCCCAGAGAAACAGCCTGGAGTCCTCCATGGGAAAGTCCAAGGCCGGTAGGGCCGCCACTTTGATCTGTCAAAGATGCGTGGCTCTTTTAGGGCCTCTTGGTTACTCACGAGAATGGCTGGCTGAAAAATGGATGCGGGATTGCAAGATCAACGATATCTTTGAGGGAACCGGTCAGATCCAGATGCTGATCGTCTGCCGGCAGATCCTGGGCTTTTCGCGGGATCTATTAAAGTAAAGGATCTAAAAACAGACTTCCAAACCGTCCTAGCGGGCGCCAAGAAACATAAAAAAGGATTCAAGGGGACAGGGATTCAAGCGAAAAGCAGGGAATTAAAAACCCTCACCCCTTGAATCCTTGAACCCTTGAATCCTGACTTTATTACTTCCAACCCCCACGTGCCCCGCGTCCCATACCCAGAGGTCCGACCGGCCAGTTGAAGCCTGTGGTCATTACGGTATCGATATCCTCGGGAGTAGCCAGGCCTTCTTCCACGATCTTGTTGGCCTCCATACGAAGGGCACGATAAACCCGGTTGCCGATGAAGCCGGTGTCCCCGGGCCTGTCTTTGACCTTCACCGGGACCTTGCCCCATCTGCGGCCGAGTTCCATGGTAATTTCGATCACCTCAGGCAATACATCCGCGGTCCAGATAACCTCACAGCCTTTCATCACGTTCGCCGGGCTGAAGAAGTGCATACCGATGAAACGGTCCTTGCGACTGGTAACCGCCGCCAGATCGGCGATGGTAAAAAATGAGGTGTTGCTGGCGAAAATAGCTTTCTTATTGATTGTCTTATCCAGATCGGCGAATACCTTTAGCTTCATGTCTTTGCTTTCCATTTGACCGGGGCCGCCGCCAATAGCCTCGATCATGAAGTCCACGTTTTTAAGATCCTCGACCTTGCTGGTCACTGTCAATAAACCCCGGGCCTTGTCGGCTTGGTCCTGCGTCAGCTTGCCCCGCTGGACAGCTCCGGCCAGGCCGAACCGTCCGTTGACAATGTTGTCCATGGTTTTAGCGACAATTTCATCCGTCAGATCACGACAAATGACCTTGTAGCCCGCGACTATCGCCGACTGGCTTATACCCTGCCCCATCAGACCGCCCCCAAGCACACCGATTGTTTTGATGTCGTCAATATTCATCGCTGAACCTCCTTTTTTGGTTTTATTTATTCTTATGTTGAGAAAAAGGTATAAGGGAAATTGAATGTCTGTCAAGAAAAAATTTTACCGGAAACAGTTTTTCTTTTTTCTTCCAGCATTTCCGTTTTTTCCTCTTGACCGCTCAGGCCACTTCTTTTATAATCTTTTTTCAAAGAAAAACTTCTATTCGAGAGAACAACGTTAACCGACACAAACCCGATAATACCTTTGGAGATCCGTGCTGCCGAAACCTTTACTCTACCCATCAAAGAAAGGAGACTGACCGTGAAGAACTTCAGGATGTTGTGGTTGGTATTGCTTGCAGTGAGCTTAGTACTCAGTTCGCCTTTTTATGCCCTGGCGGACGAACCCCAACTTCTTAAGGGCATCCCGCTTGAATGGAAACCGGCGGATGATGCGAGATCCCTGAAAGCGATCGATTTGTCGGTTTACCAAAACACACATTTCATGATTACGCCTTTCAATGATTTCAGAAAGAACCCCGCCGAGATAGGAGTGAATATCGAGAAAAGATTGTCCAGCTCGGAACTGCCTGTTACCACGAAAGATAATGTGGCCAACTGGGTGACATTCTATTTTTCGAAAACGCTTTCTGATTTTGATATGGACGTCGTCAAGGAAAAAGGCAACCTGACACTGGAGGCGGATATCATGAAATTTTTCGTCACCGAACAATCTATCTATAAGGGGCAGGTTGCCTTGAAAGTCCGGTTATTATCAAAAACCAAAGCCGTAATCTGGGAGGAAATGATAAGCGGTGAGTCGATCCGCTTCGGTAAATCCTATTCTGCCACTAATTATTATGAAGCCCTGAGCAATGCCGTTATTTCCGCTGTGCATTCGCTCTTGAAGAATGATGCCTTTAAGAATGCGGTCCAAAAGGGCAAATAACCGGTTTCCTGCTCAACAATAAACTTCGAACCAACCGGGGGCAAGGTATGACAAGACTCTGCGAGCATACCTTTCCCCCTTTGATAGCCTTCTTTTATAACGTCAAGCATTACCTGATCCTATTTCCAAAAAAAATCAATGACCCTTAGGGGCCACAAGCTTATCGCCTCAAGGGGTTTTACGGCATCAAGGTCTACTGATCCTGATTGAGATGGAAGGTCTCTTTCTGTTGACCTAAGAGGTCTAACAGCCTCTCATGTATACGATCAAAACCCCCATTGGACATAATTAAAACAATGTCTCCGCTTTTAAACTGGCGAGAAAGGAATTCTAAGATCTCATCCGTAGCCGGGAAGTAGCGGGCCTGTTTACCGACAGATATCAGCTCTTCAACCAATCGGACTGAGGAAAATCGTTCCCCTTCGGGAATCTTTTCCAAGTCCGGGGCCTCCCGGATCACGATCAAGTCCGCCCCTTCGAAAGAGGAAACATAGTCATTTTGAAAAATATTGCGCCGGCTGGTGTTGGTCCGGGGTTCAAAGACGGCGATCAGCCGCCGGTCCGGATATTGAGATCTTACGGCCCGGATAGTTTCCCGGACCGCCGTTGGGTGATGGGCAAAATCATCGATCACCGTGACCCCGGCCCGGACCCCACGAATCTCCTGCCGGCGATGAATTCCTTGGAATCCTGCCAACCCCCGGGCAATGTCTTCCGGATTCAAGCCCACATGAATCAATATCGGAATCAAGGAAAGGAAATTAAGGGCGTTGTGCTTGCCGATCAACGGGGAATCAAAACTATGCCAAAACGCACCGCGCCGATAAACTGTGAACCGGCTGCCGTTTTCGTGGGTAGTCAAATCTTCCAAATGCCATTCCCATTGGTTTTCCATCCCATAGGTTTCCACAGGACAGGGGGCCTGATGAAGGATTTCCTGAATCCGGGGATCGGCACCATGAACCACCAGTAAACCCTCTTCGGGGATAATGGACAGGAATCGAGAAAAGGCTGTTTGAATGGCTTCAACATCAGGATAGATATCGGCATGGTCGAACTCGATACTGGTTAGAACCGCAAAGTGCGGCCGGTAATGGAGGAACTTGGGGCCTTTGTCGAAAAAGGCCGTATCATATTCATCCCCTTCTATGACGAAATAGGGTCCCGCCCCAATCTGATAATTCCGTTCATACCCCATTAAAATCCCCCCAATCATAAAAGAGGGTTCAAGTCCCGCCTGGTCCAGAATGGAAGCCAGCAGGGACGAGGTCGTCGTCTTACCGTGTGTGCCGGTTATGACCAGAGAAACCTTGTCCTGAAGAAAGAATTGGGCCAGGGCCTGGGGAAAGGATAGAAAAGGCAGACCCAGTCGCATCAGTTCCTGGGCTTCAGGATTAACTCGGGTGATGACATTTCCGACGATGACCAGATCAGGTCGGGACTTAAGATTTTCCGGTCCGTAACCCTGGATCACCTCGATCCCCAAACCGGATAGAAAGGTGCTCATAGGGGGATAAACCGCCTGGTCGGACCCGGTTATGTGGTAGCCACGGTCCTTTAACATCCCGGCCAAAGAACCCATGCCGGTGCCGCAGATGCCCAGGAGATGGATGTGATGTATTTTTTCAGGAAGATAATTCCTGGATAAGTCGATCATGGATATCGACGGACCTCCTGCTTGTTTTTATAAGGTAATATACCGCCCCGGGGTTCTCGTCAACTTTAAACACCAAAGGGAAAATAATTTATACCCCATTTTTTCTTGACTCATTCAGGGTAATCCAATACATTATTTCTGCCCAATTTGAAGTTTTTATAACCGGGACCGCACTGTCATAATAATTTGAATCCTGCTAATCAAGGAGGAACTCTTAGGTGATTATTCAATCATTAACCGTCGGGCCTATTCAGGCCAATTGTTTTATCTTGGGTTGTGAACAAACCCAAGAAGCCGTGGTCATTGACCCCGGAGATGAGGCCAGACGTATCCTGAGCGGTCTGCAAAAGAAGGCCTTGACCCTGAAATACATCATCAATACCCACGGACATTTTGATCATGTGGGGGCCAATAAGGCCTTAAAGGATATGACCGGGGCCCCCGTACTGATTCATCGAGGGGATGCGCCGATGCTGGCCAACCTTTCGGCCAGCGCCGGTATGTGGGGAATGCGCGCCGAGGATTCCCCTCCGGACCAGTTTATCAAAGACGGTGATCGCATTGTCTTCGGACAGATCACCCTGGAAGTGATTCACACCCCCGGCCATTCTCCGGGTGGGATTTCCCTTTACACGCCCAAAGTTGTCTTTGTAGGGGACACCCTGTTTGCCGGTTCCATCGGACGTACTGATTTTCCGGGCGGGGACTACGACCTGCTGATCTCCGGTGTGCGAAATCGGCTTTTTGTCCTGGGGGATGACGTCCAGGTTTTTCCCGGTCACGGCCCGGCCACCACTATCGGTTACGAAAAAAAATATAATCCGTTTTTTAGTTAAGCCCCCCTGCCCTTTCAGCCCCTTTTTACCGAAAAGCTTAGGAAATAATCTGGTCTTGTTTCTTAGGCTTTTCGTTAATAAAAGCCCCTTTATCGATAAATCCCCTTGCTTTGAACCTTAGCTTGCAATACAATTTTAATAAAAAGATACACATCTGGGAGGAAGGCTTTTACGCCGTTCAGTTTAAGAATACCCTCCGAGAAGGAAGAGATGATCCGAAAAGCAGCCACCAAAGCCAGGAAAAAGAAAACCTGTTTTATTTTAGAAGCCGTTGATGAGAAATTGGGCCTCCATAAGTCCCGGGAGCCGGTCGTTCGGGAAACGGCCGGAGGGCTGACTCATGAAGAATCTGAGGATCAGCGTCAGGCTGGAAAGGTATTTGATCAGGTGAAAAAGAAGAACTGGGCTTGAAACTGATCCTGGATACCCAAATCCCCATCAATGACGTCTGGTTCCTAATTGTTTCGATTGAGCTCTTAGGAAAGAATGAGTTGAAAAAAAGGATTCAGCAATGAAGTTTATTCGAGAACCTCATGGGACATACACCGTTGGAATAGTTCAATCCACTATTTTCCAGGGAGACGCCGAGAATCTTATAGAACGTTTGCCATCGGATTTTTTTCGATGTTGTGTGACTTCTCCTCCTTACTGGGGGCTTAGAGATTATCAAGCTAAAGGCCAGATAGGTGCCGAGGATGATCCTGACGAGTATATCAACCGCTTGGTAGCCGTATTTGAACAAGTCCGGCGTGTGCTGAAGGAAGATGGGACTTTCTGGCTGAATATCGGAGACAGTTACACGAGTGGAAACCGCGGGTATAGGGCTCCGGATAAAAAGAATCCAGTAAGGGCTATGTCTTACCGCGCAAAAACACCTTACGGATTAAAACCAAAAGACCTGGTTGGCGTTCCATGGCGGCTGGCGTTTGCCCTTCAAAAATCAGGGTGGTATCTGCGAAATGACATCATTTGGGAAAAACCAAATTGTATGCCGGAAAGTGTCAAAGACCGGCCTACGCGCTGTCACGAGTATTTGTTTCTTTTCTCCAAATCAATAAAATATTATTATGATTATTTAAGCGTTCAGGAGGTCAATGGCCGAAATCGACGTACAGTATGGTCTATTCCGACAGAGCCGTTTACAGGCGCCCATTTTGCTACGTTTCCCCCAAAGCTTGTGGAGCCTTGTATTTTAGCAGGTTCTGAACCCGAGGACTGGGTTTTAGATCCTTTTTTTGGTTCCGGGACAGTCGGAGTTGTTTGTGAACAGCAGCATCGAAAATATGTAGGGATTGAATTGAACCAAGATTATGTCAAATTAGCATTAACGCGAATCAGAAATACGGAATCCTTGCTTTTCACCTATGATCGGAAGGTTGCCCAATGAAAAAATTAAAGGTCCCAGAACCTGATTTGCAGATTACTTTTTTCCGTCGTCTTCAGGAAATTCGGCACACCTACCTGCTGAGTGCCCTCTTATCCACGGTAGCACGTATGGAAATCGCTGAAATCGACCGCCAGTTAGCCAGTTTTGTCTCCGGAAAAGGACTTCAGCGGGTAGCCGGTTGGGGTCTTCGAGGAGAGTTAGTTTTTGCCATGCCATATGTTCTTAAAGAGAATCCTCGGCTACTGGGGTATTACCGATTACTTCTGGGTTTCTCCCAAAAACAATTCTACGGAGACCGTTATGGAATTACTTCTTTTAAATCCATGGAAGAAAAGGGACGGCTTTCATCTGAAAACGAATCTTTTCTAAATGAACTATGCCAAATACTTTGCAACAGCGCAGAACACCTGACCAAGGGGATTCCCCGGCTTACCCCGGAAGGATTACACGAACTGACATTGCTCACTCTGGGACCTCAACTAAGAGGTGGTGCTCTTAACATAATGGGCAGTAAGGCCACAAAGAAAGTTTTTGATCTCATTAATTCTTTGTTGTCCTCTGTCGAAATAAAAAAAGTTGAAAAATCTATGGAGGTCCGGAATGCGGCTGGTCGGATTGTTCAAGTTGAATTTGCTAACGATCCCGACATCTGCATTAGGGAAAAACTCCCTTCCGGAAGATATCGAAATTTGGTGGCAATCGAGATTAAAGGTGGCCGTGATTATTCCAACATTCATAACCGCATCGGTGAAGCCGAGAAGAGCCACCAGAAGGCAAGAAAAGAAGGGTATGTAGAATGTTGGACCATTGTTGGGGTAGTAGATCTCGACCTGCCACAGGCAAGAAGGGAGTCCCCTTCCACAGATAGATTTTACCATATTGACAAAATTGCGGACAAGGTATCAGATGAAGTAGAAGACTTCCGGGAAAATTTACTGGCCCGAATAGGCATAAATGCATAAAAAAATATGGAATCTTTTAAGGACATTAAGACCCAGCTCCATGAAGCCTTAAATGAATGTGCCCGTCTGCGGAAGGAAAATGATCGCCTAAAGAAATTAATTGGAAGACCTTCAGAGGAAACTTTATCTCCCCCAAAACTTACCCTTTCAGAATTCTCAATCCCATATTCCTCTTCTGAAACAAAAGTCAGTAATAACTCCCCGCCTGAAGCCAAAGTAAATCTGTTTAGAAGTTTATTCCGTGGCCGCGATGACGTTTATCCGGTTCGTTGGGAACGAAAAGACGGACGGTCCGGTTATTCTCCGGCCTGCGTTTATGAATGGAAAAGACCCCTGTGCGGAAAACCAAGGGTAAAATGTGCCAATTGCGAAAACCGCAAGTTCCTGCCGGTAACGGATGAAGTTATCCAGAACCATCTAATAGGAAAGCATACCATTGGGGTTTATCCTCTGCTTTCTGATGAAACCTGCTGGCTTTTGACCGCCGATTTCGACAAGAAGACCTGGAAGGAGGACACCGCTGCTTTCCTTAACAATTGTAATAAATTGGGAATATCGGCGGGCCTGGAACGTTCCAGATCGGGGAAAGGAGGACATGTCTGGATTTTCTTTGATTGCCCTGTTTCAGCCTCTCTTGCCCGAAAGCTTGGGTGTACCATCTTAACCCGGACACTCGATCAACGGCATCAAATGGGACTGGATTCTTATGACCGCTTTTTCCCGAATCAAGATACCCTGCCTAAAGGTGGTTTTGGCAACCTTATCGCCCTCCCCCTGCAATGGGCTCCAAGAGAAAAAGGTAATAGTGTATTTCTTAATCCTGAGGGGTTTCCATATCCCGATCAATGGGAATTCCTTTCAAACCTTGAGAAACTTTCATTCGAAAAACTGGAGGCAATTCTCCAAGATGCTTCCAAAACGGGACAGATCATAAACATACGGATAAGTCTTGAGGATGAAATTGCAGACGAAGATCCTTGGACCCTGCCACCCTCTCAGAAGAAAATTGAAAAACCCATTTCCGGTCCTTTTCCTCAGTCTGTTCGACTGGTCCAAGGAAATCTGATCTATATTGAGAAAAAAGGACTTCCTCCCGCTTTAATTTCGCGATTGATTCGTTTGGCCGCCTTTCAAAATCCTGAATTTTACCGGGCTCAAGCCATGCGCCTCCCGACTTATGACAAGCCTCGGATTATCTGTTGCGCGGAAGACTTTCCTGAGTATATTGGTTTACCTCGAGGAAGTTTGGATGAGATTCTGGCCCTGTTCCAAACCCATGGCGTAAAAAGTCAACTCATTGATGAACGTTATAAAGGACACGGCATTAAGGCAGAGTTTGTTGGAAAATTAAGGCCGGATCAGGAAAAAATTACCGCTGCTTTAATTCCCTATGATATTGGGATTCTTTCAGCCCCTACCGCCTTTGGCAAAACCGTGCTTGCCGCCTGGTTTATTGCGGCAAGAGGAGTTAATACGCTAGTATTGGTCCATCGCCAGCAACTCTTAGATCAGTGGCGGGACCGGTTGGCCTTCTTTCTGGATATTGCCTTAAAAGAAATAGGGCAGATAGGAGGTGGTAAAGATCAGCCGTCCGGAAATATAGATGTCGGAATCCTCCAAAGCCTGAACCGCAAAGGAAAAGTGAAGGATATAGTGGCCGAGTACGGTCAGATCATTGTGGATGAGTGTCATCATATACCGGCCTTTTCATTCGAACAGGTATTAAAAAAGGTCAAAGCGAAATATGTACTGGGATTAACAGCCACTCCTGTTCGAAAAGATGGCCATCATCCGATTGTCCTGATGCAATGCGGTCCAATTCGGTTCAGAGAAAATCCCCAAAAAGCAACAACAATCCAGCCTTTTGAACATGTCGTATTCCCGAGAAAAACTAATTTCAGACTTCCAGAGATGTCCATTAAGACTACTGTTCAGGATATTTATAGCGCCCTGATAATGGACCAAGAACGCAATGATTTTATTTTTGATGACCTTTTATCGGCCCTCGAAGCAGGAAGATCGCCTTTATTATTAACCGAACGGACTGAACATTTGAATTTCTTTTCCTCCCGCCTTGAAAAGTTCGCGCGAAATGTGATTGTCCTTAAAGGGGGCCTTGGGAAAAGACAACGGCAAATACTATTTGATCAGCTAAAATCTATCTCCGGGGAAGAAGAACGGGTTATTATATCCACCGGACGTTATATCGGAGAAGGTTTTGATGATGCCCGACTGGACACGTTGTTCTTGGTGATGCCGATTTCCTGGCGAGGCACATTGGAACAATATGTAGGACGATTACATCGCATCCATGAAAATAAGAAAGTCGTTCAAGTTTACGATTATTTGGATACTAACGTACCGATGCTTGTTCGGATGTATCAGAAACGGCTAAAAGGTTACAAAGCTATTGGATACCTCATTGAAAAATAATAGGTTATGCCTATGTTGAAATCAAGGTGCCCTTCAATATCGAATCGGAGGAACAACATGAAAGTCCTGCTTAAAGTTTTTTTGGGTCTGGCTTTTTATGTCCTTTTGGCCACCGCCGCAGAAACAGCGCAGGTGGAGCAGTTCTCCCCTCAGGGTACAATAAAGGATATCCGCCAGGTGACGGCCGGATTTTCCGAAGCGATGGTCCCCTTCGGTGATCCCAGGCTCCAGGACCCTTTTACCATCGACTGTCCTGAAAAAGGAAAGGGCCGCTGGGTAGACGGAAAAACCTGGGCCTATGATTTTGAGCGGGACATGCCGGCCGGGGTGATGTGCACCTTTCAAGTAAAACCGGATTTAAAAACCCTGGCCGGTGTACCAATCAGCGGTCGAAAGCTATTTTCCTTTAATACCGGCGGCCCTTCCGTGCGGGGATCCAGGCCCGAGGAAGGAAACAACTGGATCGATGAAAATCAGGTTTTTATCATTTCCCTGGATGCCGAGGCCGACGAAGCTTCGATCATACAGCAGGTTTACTGCTCAGTGGAAGGGATTCAGGAGCGGGTCGGAATCAGACTGATCCAAGGGGAAGAGAGAGAGCGGTTATTTAAGGAACTGAAAGTTAAAAAAGGGAAAATCCCCCAGGTCGTATTTCAATGCAAGCAAACCTTCCCTTCCGGTTCTGAGGTCAAGATCGTCTGGGGAAGGGGGGTGAAGACCCTGAGCGCCATTGCCACCAGAGAAGATCAACTCCTGGTTTTTAAGACGCGCAAACCCTTCTATGCCAGGTTCAGAGGGAAAAAAGAGAAGCCGACCGGCGGCTGCATCCCTCTTCTGCCCATGAAACTGGTTTTCTCGGCTCCGGTTCCCTGGGAAACGGCCCGTCAAATCCTGCTTAAAAGTCAACCGGGTAGGATATGGAAACCCAAACCGGGCGGAGACGGGGAAAAACAATGGGTGGACCAGATCATCTTTGAAGGCCCATTTCCGGAAAACACCTCCTTCACCGTGCACCTTCCTAAAAATCTAAAGGATGACGCCGGCCGACCTTTGAGCAATCAGGACAAATTCCCCCTGAAAATCAAGACCGACCGCTACCCTTCTTTGGCTAAATTTTCCGCCCGGTTCGGCATCCTGGAATGGAACGAGGGAGGAATATTGCCTTTGACGGTCAGAAACCTCGAGGCCGAGATCAAGGCCTGGATGACTGTTTCAGAGGATAAACAAGACGGCCCCGTGAAAAAGACCCCTGATCCGGCTTTGAAGGCCGGGGAATCCATTCAGACTGTCACCCCCCAAACGGGCAAAAGTCTGCCTGACCAATTAACTCAGAGCCTGAAAGGCAGCATCCATCACCTCGGAACGGATAAAGAAGAAAAAATTATTGAATGGCTTAAAATCCTGAAATCGGCCAAGAGGGAAAAATCCATCCTGAGAGACAAGGGAGGCCTTCAAAAAATTTCCATCCCTAAGCAGGGAGGACCTAACGAATTTGAAGTGATCGGGATTCCTCTTAAAGAACCTGGATTTCATGTGCTGGAATTGCAGAGCGAGATTCTAGGGGCGCGCCTTCTGGGCAAATCCATCCCCATGTATGTGCCGGCTGCCGCCCTGGTTACCAACCTGGCCGCTCATTTCAAGTGGGGCCGGGCCTCTTCCCTGGTCTGGGTAACCTCCCTAGACAAGGGAGAACCGGTCAAAGAGGCCGAGGTCACGGTCCGCGACTGTACCGGAAAAAAGCACTGGCAAGGGAAAACCGACGAAACCGGGGTGGCAAAAATAAATGTCGCCCTACCTACCGGGAAAAATCTTCCTCGCTGTCCGGATAAAGGGGAAGACGAGGAATATTTGCCGGCCCTTTCCGGTATCCAGGGCGGGCTTTTTATTTTTGCCAAAACTCAAAAGGATATGACCTTTACCCATACCAGTTGGAACGAAGGCATAGAGTCGTGGCGTTTCAATATCCCTTCCGGTGACCTTTCAGGGAAAGAAGGATTACTGGCACACACGGTGTTCGACCGAACCCTGTTCAAGGCCGGGGAAAAAGTTCACATGAAACATTTCCTTCGAAAGCCCTCCATGAAGGGTTTGTCCCTTACCTCGGAGACCCAAGAAATAAATGAAGTCGTTATTGAACATGCCGGGAGCAATCAGCAATACGTTTTTCCTTTAAAATGGCGGACCAACGGGTCCGCGGAAACGGTCTTCAAGATACCGGACAATGCCAAATTAGGGACCTATGAGGTTTCGCTGGCCTCCAAATCGAATCAACCCAAATTGCAATTTGATCAAAAGCTGGAAAGCGGCTCCTTCCGGGTGGAAGAATTCCGAATCCCTCTGATGAAGGCCTCTGTTCAAGGGCCTAAAGACCCGGTCATCAAGGCCAAGGAAATAGAGCTGGACCTGTCGGTCTCTTACCTTTCCGGCGGCGGCGCCGCCGTTTTGCTGGTGAAGGTCCGCACCGAAATCCAACCTAAGTTTATTTCTTTTCCGGATTTTGAAGATTTTGTTTTTTCCAATGGAAGAGTAAAACCGGGAATAATCCGGCCCACGGCGTATGACGAAGAGTACGAAGAGGACTTTGACGAAGGGGATGAACCAGGCGATCGATCCCTGACCAAAAAAGAAAAACTCCACACCCTTGATTTGACACTCGACCAACAGGGGGTAATACGGACCAGGCTCTCCGGACTTCCGGAAATCGACAGTCCTAAGGACCTGCTCACGGAACTTGAATACAAAGACCCCAATGGGGAAATTCAAACCGTGGCTTCCCGTATCCCGCTTTATCCGGCCCAGGCACTGATCGGAATCCATTCCGGTACCAATGAAGCCACCCAGGATTCTCTCAAATATACCCTGGTGGTTTTGGATCTCAAAGGCCAACCGCTACCCCAGGTGGAAGTCCTGGTGAACCTCTTGGAAAGAAAGACCTATTCATACCGGAAGCGCATTGCCGGGGGGTTTTATGCCTATGAGAATATCGCTGAGATAAAAGCAGGAGAAAGGCACTGTCAGGGAAGAACCGATCAAAACGGCCTTTTGTTCTGCCAGGGGAAATCACCGGTCAGCGGCCGGGTGATTTTGCAGGCCGAGGCAGTTGATAACCAAAACAACCTTATTTTCGCCAACCAGGAGATCTGGATTTCGGGAAAAGAAGACCATTGGGATGAAGCCCGTAACGACGATCGTATTGATTTAATCCCTGAAAAAAAACACCTGGAACCAGGCGATCTGGCCCGGTTTCAGGTCAAGATGCCTTTCCGGCGGGCCTTAGTCCTCATTACGGTTGAGCGGGAAGGGGTCCTGGATGCCTATGTAAAAAAAATTAACCGAGAGCATCCGCTGGTGGAAATCCCGGTCAAAAGAAATTATGCGCCCAATGTGTTTGTCTCGGCCCTGGTGGTCCGGGGCCGGGTGCCGAATACCCGGCCTACAGCCTTATTCGATCCGGGAAAACCGGCCTATAAACTCGGCCTGACGGAAATAAAAGTCGGTTGGAAACCCCATGAATTAAAGGTTGAAGTTCAGCCGGACAAAAAAATTTATACCCCCCGTGAAACCGTTAAAGCCGGTATCCTGGTCAAAACCGCTTACGGAAAAATTCCGCCTAAAGGGAGTGAAGTGGCCATAGCTGTGGTCGATGAAGGACTTCTGGAACTGAAGCCCAATGAAAGCTGGAAACTGCTCGAGGCCATGATGCGGCGGAGGGGATGCGATGTGGACACCTCTACGGCCCAGATGATGGTAGTCGGAAAAAGACATTTCGGACGAAAGGCCCTTCCTCATGGCGGCGGAGGGGGCCGGCAGCTCACCAGGGAATTATTCGACACCCTGGTTTACTGGAAGGGCAGCGCGGCCTTGGATGAACATGGACAGGCTTCCGTTCAGTTCCCCCTTAACGATTCCCTGACCTCCTTCAGAATCGTGGCCATAGCCAATGCCGGTGAAGGGTTATTCGGTTCGGGAGGGACCAGCATCAGGACCCATCAGGATTTAATGATCCTCTCCGGAATTCCCCCTTTAGTCCGGGAAGGGGACCGCTTTAAAGCGGGATTCACAGCCAGAAACGCCTCTCAAAAGGATATGCAGGTTGAGGCCCGTTTGACGGTCAATACCGTTAATGGGAAAAAAGAGCTGGAGCCCGTAAAGGAAACGATTCCGGCCGGGGAAGCCCGGGAAATAGGTTGGGAGATTACAGTGCCTTCGGGCCTGGAGAAACTGGACTACGAAGCCGTTATTCAACAGACCGATGGACCGGCTAATGATCGTATAAAAGTCTCTCAAAAAGTAGCCAGGGCCGTTAAAATCCGGCCCTTCCAGGCCATCCTCACCCGCCTAAAGGATCCCTTTTCCCTGCCGGTCGAGATCCCCGATGGGGCCGTCCCCGGGCAAGGCGGGATTAATCTTCTTTTCAGGCCCAAACTCTCCCAGGGACTGAACGGGGTCACAGACTATATGAAAGAATACCCTTATAGCTGTCTGGAACAAAAAATTTCCAGGGCCGTTGTGCTCCAGGAAAAAGAGAACTGGCGGTCCCTGATGTCCTTCTTACCCTCCTATCTGGACGACGACGGGCTGGCAAAATTCTTTCCCGTTATGCGGCAGGGGGCCGACGGGCTGACCGCTTATCTGCTTTCCGTAAGTCAGGAAGCCGGCCTGGAAATACCCGAGCCCTTAAAGGATAAAATGATTAAAGGCCTTAAAGGTTTTATCGAAGGCCGGGTAATCCGCTATTCCGCCCTGCCAACGGCCGACCTCTCCATACGAAAGGTGGCCGCCTTAGAAGCCCTTTCCCGTTTTGGGGCGGCCGACAAAAGTCTTCTGGGTCCTATTGCCATTGAACCCAATCTCTGGCCCACCTCAGCCGTATTGGATTGGATCAATATCCTGTCCCGGGTTAAAGATATTCCCGACCGGACCAAAAGATTGTCGGAAACGGAGCACATCCTGCGTTCAAGAATGAATCTTCAGGGAACGGTCTTGAACTTTTCCACCGAAAGGACAGATAATCTCTGGTGGCTTATGACCACAGCGGATAGCAATGCCGCCAGGGCATTACTCACTACCCTCCGGTTGGATGGTTGGAAAGAGGATCATCCTAAAATGGCCAATGGTCTGCTGGGAAGAATGAAAAGAGGACATTGGGATACCACTATGGCTAACGTTTGGGGTCTTTTGGCTGTAAAAAAATTTGAAACGCTTTATGAATCGGTCGCCGTTACCGGCCGCACCGATGCCTCCCTGGATAAGAAGTCGGAATCCGTAGACTGGGCCAAAAACCCATCCGGGAGAGAAGTAAACCTGGCCTGGCCCAAGGAAAAAGAAACCCTTCAGATTACCCACCAAGGCAATGGAAGCCCCTGGGCTACGATTCGCAGTCTGGCGGCCATACCTTTGAAACAGCCTGTTTCCAGCGGTTATGCGATTAAAAAAACGTGGATACCCGTGGAACAAAAAATGACCAACGCCTGGAGCAAAGGGGATGTGGTCCGGATCCATCTCGATTTGGAATCTCAGTCCGACATGACCTGGGTGGTGGTCAACGACCCTATACCGGCAGGCTCCATGATATTGGGAAGCGGGTTGGGAAGGGACGCGGGTACCCAGAGCAGAGGGGAATTGGAGCAGGGGCGGGCCTGGGAAACCTTTCGGGAGCGTTCCTTCGAAGCCCTGAGGGTTTACTATGAATTTGTTCCTAAAGGGAAATGGACCGTTGAATACACGGTGCGGCTTAATAACGGGGGGGCTTTTAATTTGCCCGAGACCAGGGTTGAGGCCCTTTATGCACCGGAGATGTTCGGAGAATTGCCGAACCCCAAGATGGAGATCGGCCATAACCCCAGTCAGGGTTCAAGGGGCAAAGGTCGGGGTTCAAGGTTCAACGTCCAAAGATAAAGGATAAAGGTTTCATGAAAACTTTATCCTCTGAAAAGGATATCCATGAGATCCTCGGTCTCTTGAGGTCTTTATATTTATGAAAAAAGTTAGAATCATAAAATGGGCCGGATTGGTTTTGGCCCTGGCCCTTGTCCTGCCGATGATTTTGGTCCTGACTGCCGGGGATTTTAAAAAACCACCTTCCTTTGAAAAGGCAAAGGCCTCCTATAAAGAATCGGAGGCCTTGCTGTTGGACCGTCACGGCCGGGTCATCCACCAGATGAGAATCGATGCCCAGGGCCGGAGATTGGAGTGGGTCGATCTCCAGTCCATTTCTCCGGCCCTTATCCGGGCCGTCCTTTATGTAGAGGACCGTCGATTCTATCGCCATTCAGGAGTCGATTGGCCCGGGATATTTTTCTCTGTTTTAAAAAAACCCCTCTCTTCACGAACACGGGGGGCCAGTACGATTACCATGCAGCTTGTGCCCCTGCTCGACAAAAAACAAAAGGCACCAGGGACGAAACGCACCTTGATACAAAAATGGAACCAGATGCGCGCTGCCCAAGCCCTGGAAAAAGCCTGGTCCAAAACCCAAATCCTGGAGGCCTACCTGAATTTGGTTTCCTATAGAAGCGAACTTCAGGGAATCGCCGCGGCCTCAAGAGGCCTTTTCCTTAAGGAGCCCAGCGGCCTTACCGATGCCGAGTCAATAATCCTGGCCTCTTTGATCGCCTCTCCCAATGCACCGGCCGAACGCATCGTTAACCGGGCCTGTTACTTTGGCCGTTCCCTGTCTACCCAGACTGACTGCCAGGCGATTAAAGCCTTGGGAAATATTAGACTTCAATCCCCCTACCCGATTAAACCGGCTATATCCATTGCCCCTCAGGTGGCCCAAATGCTTTTGAAAGAGGATGAGGCCCGAGTGGTTTCAACCCTTGATGGAAAGCTGCAATCTTTTGCCCTGGAAACCCTCAACCACTATCTGGCGGATCTTAAAGAGGGACATGTATCCGACGGGTCGATCCTGGTCGTAGACAACCGGTCCGGAGATATCCTGGCCTATGTCGGAAACAGCGGCCAGACCTCCACCGCCCTCTGGGTCGATGGAATAATTGCCAAAAGGCAGGCCGGCTCAACGCTAAAACCTTTTCTATATGAACTGGCCATGGAGAAAGGCTTCCTGACACCTGCCTCCCTCCTTGAAGATTCCCCGCTCCAGGTCACCACTTCAACCGGTCTTTATGTCCCCCAAAATTACGATGATGGATTCAGAGGTCTGGTGAGTGCCAGAATCGCTCTGTCGGCCTCGTTGAATATTCCTGCGGTGCGAACCTTGCTTCTGGTGGGTCTGAATCCTTTTTGGGACCGGCTCAGGCACTTGGGCCTGTTAAGTCTTTCAGAAGAAGCGGAATATTACGGATATTCCCTGGCCCTGGGCTCGGCGGACATCACTCTTTTGGAATTGACCAATGCTTACCGGACCCTGGCCAATGGCGGGAAGTTCAGCCCCTTGAGGATTCGCCTTGGTCAAAAGGTCGGAAGGCCCAAACCGGCAATGGATAAAAGAGCGGCCTTTCTTATCTCCGATATCCTTTCCGATAGAGGGGCCCGAAGCACCACCTTCGGACTTGAAAATCCTTTAGCCACCCGGTTCTGGACAGCCGCCAAAACCGGGACCAGCAAGGACATGAGAGACAACTGGTGCCTCGGCTATTCCGAAAAATACACCGTCGGGGTCTGGTTGGGAAATTTTTCCGGAGAACCGATGAGGAATGTCAGCGGTGTTTCCGGGGCGGCGCCGATCTGGCTGGCCCTGATGAATTACCTTCATGCCAACCAACCTTCCAATTCCCCAAACCCGCCGGTCGGTGTGACCCTTACCCGGGTGACCTTTCATCAAGAAGTGGAACCCCCCCGGGAAGAATATTTTATAGGAGGCACAGAACCTGTTTTTCAGGTCAGGGCCGGTTCCCCTTTTCAGAAACCGCAAATCATCTCTCCGGTGGATGAAATGCTGATCCACATCGACCCGGAGATCCCGGAAGATCTGCAACGCGTCCTTTTTCAATTTCGTCCGCAGGCACCCCGGGTTCAATGGATGATCAACGGCCGAAAAACCGGCATCTTTGATCCTTTCTTCTTATGGAAACCTGAACGGGGCAATTATGTGCTGTCCATTATCGACCCGGAAAACCGGGTGGTGGATTCGGTTCAATTCATGGTCAAATAATTTTTCCTTTGGCGAATATCCCGTCTTTGGTTGTGTCCTTTTCAAACCAGGACACTATCCTTATCCTTTTTCGTTTGACAAATTGGAGTTCATGTGTTATTTTTAAAAGATTTAAGATCTTGAAGAGAAGTCTATTGAAATGAAAAGGAGTATTTTATGAAATCAGTATTGATCGGGATATTGTGCCTTCTGCTCTTGGCCGCACCGGTTTTGGCCGCCGAGAACACGCAACTGAAAAGCCAGAAGGACAAGATAAGTTACACCATAGGGACAAACATAGGGCGGAATATTAAACAACTGCCGATGGAATTAGACCTGGATATTTTTTACAAAGGTTTTAAGGATGCCGTTTCAGGAGGCAAACTTCAGTTGAGCGAAGCAGAGATGCACACGGTCATGACCGCCTTTCAAAAGGAAATGAACGCCAAGCAAGCGGAAATGATGAAAGTCCAGGGCGAAAAAAACAAGAAAGAAGGGGAAGCCTTTCTGGCCGAGAACAAAAAAAAGGAAGGCGTTAAGACCCTGGCCAGTGGATTACAATATAAGGTTATTAAGGAGGGAACCGGAAAAACCCCCAAGGCCACTGATAAGGTGAGCACCCATTACCAAGGTACGCTCATCAACGGTACCGAATTCGACAGCTCCTACAAGAGGGGGGAGCCGGCCACTTTTCCCGTCAATGGCGTAATCCCCGGCTGGACCGAAGCGCTGCAATTGATGAAGGTCGGGTCCAAATGGCAGCTGTTTGTCCCTTCCAAGCTGGCCTATGGTGAAAAAGGCGCGGGTCCATTAATTGCCCCGAACGCCGTGCTTATTTTTACCGTGGAACTGTTGGCGATTAAATAAAGAACCTTCCATCAGCCTGAAGGTTTTTGTTAAAAAAGAACAAACAATATTTGAAATTGGGAATCCAGGAACCAGGAGCCAGAATTCAGGAGAAGAACAACCAACTTAAAATCTCTTATTTTCTTCTGGATTCTGGCTCCTGAATTCTGGATTCTGGATTTTATTTTTTCTCTTCCCTCGCCTAATTTGTCAATAAATCCCCGCCTCGCAGCCGGCGGCTATGGTCCGGCCCAGTTCTTCGCATCGGGCCAGGATTTCTTCGCTGACCGGACCCTTAGCTACGATTGGCTGATGGATTTTCTTGAATTGATAGCCAAGGCAGATCTTCTCGATATTCATCAAGGCCCCCTGCCCGTCGTTTCCGGCGCTGATGAAAATCGCATAAGACCAACCCCTGGCAATTCAGAAGATCTTCGTCCCCGGTTTCCGATGCCCTTCTAAGAATGGCTTTCACCCCTTCAATCTCCCTTGCCCCTCTGGCCACGGCTTCGGCCATTTTTCGGGTATTACCGCTCTGAGAGTGATAGACGATCAAGATGGTTACCATAGAGTCTTTACCTTCAAGTTGAAGTTGTTTTATAAGGTTTAACTGACCCCAAAAGTGGAGATCACTTTTGGTAATTTTCAGGATACCACAAACCGCTTGCATCATCATCCGCTTTCTCAATTAACCTTCAATCCCAACCATCATTAATTTCCGGCACCGGCTTCAGTCTGTTTATTGAATGGATATATGAGTGCAAGACGGACAAGCTGTTTTTGTGTTTGACTTTAACCGTTGGATATGTTTTAATTTGTTTAATATTTAACCGGCATATGGTCCGGTACTCCTTTTTGAGTTCAGGTATTCGAGATGAAAAAAATCGGGCGACTGCACATATTGACCGACACCTCCCTCCAAAACCATTTTTCCCATGTGGAGCTGGCTAAACTGGCCATTGCCGGCAGGGCTGATGCCATCCAGTTTCGCCAGAAATCAGGGGCTGCCAAGGAGATGATCCGGGTCGCCGGGCAGCTGAAGACCTTATGTCAAAGATCCGGGGTGACCTTTATTGTCAATGACCGGTTGGATTGGGCCTTGGCTTCTCAGGCCGATGGAATTCATCTGGGTCAGGAGGACTTCCCGATCTCTTTAGCCAGAAAAATATTGGGTGAAAAGGCCATCATCGGCGGATCGGCCGGCACCCTGGAGGAGGCCCGTAAATGTCTCCGGGAAGGTGCGGACTATGTAGGGTTCGGTCCGGTCTTTCCGACGACCTCCAAAGAAGACGCCGCCCCGGCCAGCGGACTCGATCTCCTGGAGCGGGTCGTAAAAAAGATTGATCTACCAATCATAGCCATCGGCGGCATCAATCAGGATAATACCCTCCAGGTGATGCAAACAGGGGTTTACGGGATTGCCGTCATTTCCGCGGTTTGTTGCCAAAAAGACCCTAAAGAGGCCACTAGAATTCTGAGAGGCCTACTGGAGTCGGGCCGCCATGCCTGAGCGCATAAAGGATATCGGCGAATTCGGGCTGATTCAAAGAATCCATGCCCTCCTGGACCGGGAAGGTTCTAAATCCGACAGGGTAACCCTGGGAATCGGCGATGATACGGCTTCCTTCCTTCCCCGCCCCGGATATGAACTTTTGGTCACCTGTGATTGCCTGGTAGAAGGACGTCACTACCTTCACGCACACATCAGCCCCTTGGACTTAGGACGTCGGGCCATGACCGTGAACATCAGTGACATCGGGGCCATGGGAGGCAACCCCCTCTATGCCCTGATCTCCTTGGGATTAAAGGCCGACTTTTTAATCCGGGAGATGGAAGAGTTATATCGCGGGTTTCTTTTGGAGCTGAACCCTTTTGGTGCCTCCATTATCGGAGGAAATCTCACCCAATCGGGGAACGGGATGTTCATCGACATCACCCTGATCGGAGAAGTGGAACAGGGGAAGGGATTACGGCGCTCCGGAGCCAGGCCGGGGGACATGATCCTGGTGACCGGATATCCGGGCCAGGCGGCTGCCGGTCTTAAGCTCCTGCTTCGATCCCCGAATGATCTTAAAATACTGGAGCATCCTTTAGTCAAGCAATACAACACCCCTTTTCACCGGGCTCATCTGGGGGCGGCGATTGCCCACGCAGGATTGGCTTCGGCCATGATCGACATCAGCGATGGGTTCCTGGGAGATTTAGGGCATATCTGTGCGGAGAGTAACGTCGGGGCCGTTTTGGTGAAAGAAAAATTTCCGGTCAGTGAAGCTCTCCGACAGGCGGCCGATACCTTTCATCAAGATCCCCACGACTTTTTCCTGGGTGACAGCGACGACTACGAATTGATTATCACCTGCCAAATAGAGAACGTGGCCTTAATTCGTTCCCTTGCCGCCCAATGTGCTCTTCCGGTCCCCTTGACCGAAGTAGGGAGAATCACCGCTGAGGCCGGAGAGATATCTTTGATCCTCCCGGATGGTTCAAGACAACCGGTCAGCCCCTCGGGCTGGGATCATTTTCGATTGGGTTAATAACCTGTCCATTGAACTTAAGGGAATACCTGTTCGTCCTCAAGACGAAGAAACCTTAATAAAGATATCAAAAACTTGGGAATCCAGAATTCAGAAGCCAGAATTCAGGATAAACACAAAACCTATAAAAGATATCGGGCCTTATTCTGGATTCTGGATTCTGAATTCCTGGCAGGTCATAATTATTTTGCACTCATACATTAGGATAGAATAGAATTAAACCACAAGGAGGAAAGTGTTATATGTTCGATCAAACCCTGGCCCAAAAGGCCGCGGAGAACTTGAAGCGCGTCCGTGAAAAAAGACCACTGGTGCATAATATTACCAATTACGTAGTCATGAACTATACGGCCAATGCCCTTTTGGCCTGTGGTGCCTCCCCGGTAATGGCCCATGCCCTGGAAGAGGTGGAGGAAATGGTGGCCATGGCCGGGGCCCTGGTGCTCAACATCGGGACCCTGAGCCTTCCCTGGATCGAGGCCATGTTGAAGGCCGGAAAACGGGCCAATGCCCTGAAGATCCCGGTAATTCTGGACCCGGTTGGTTCGGGGGCCACCAGACTGCGCACTGATTCCACCAAGCGGATCATGAAAGAAATATCGATCCAGGTACTTCGAGGCAATGCCTCGGAGGTCCTCTCTCTGGCCGGAGAGAGGACAAGTTCAACCACCAAAGGGGTGGATTCTGTTCACACTGTGGATCAGGCCACAGAAACGGCTATGTCCCTGTCCCAGGAACTGAAGACCACACTGGCCATCACCGGGGCCGTGGATTTGATCACCGACGGTAAGCAGGTTTATCGGGTTGAGAACGGGCATGCCCTGATGGGCTGTGTCACCGGTACCGGCTGTACGGCCACGGCCCTGATCGCCGCTTTCCTGGCCGTGGATCCGGATTCTTTAGAAGCGGCCGCCACAGGATTATCTTATTTCGGTTTGGCCGGTGAAAAGGCAGCTGCCCAGGCCTCCGGTCCCGGCAGCTTCCAGATAGCCTTGCTTGATGCCCTTTACCTCATGAAAGAAGAAGTGCTAAAGGCGGGGGCCAAGATTCGGATAGGATGACCTCTCTCGAATAACCTACCTGCAAAAAATTGCAGTTACCGTTTTTCAGAAGGGGGCAAAAATGCTCTTTAGGAACAACTTTCTGGAAGAGGCCCTTCTGAAAATAATCCCAAAACCGAAACCATTTGATATTTTGGTGTAATAATCCAAAAGCGCCACCCGGCCAGACGCATTTTTTATGGACATTTTTTACAATTTATGGTTAATTCATCTTTTTTAGGAGAAAAGGGGTAATGACCTCAATCCGTCAAATCATTGATGATTTCCTTAAGCAGAATGAGGCCGAAAGAAGGTTGTCGTCTCATTCCTTACGAGGATATGGTCATGATTTGGCGGAGTTTTTAAATTATCTGGGAACCCAGGGCGTGGAGGAAACCGGGCAGTTGGATCTGCCATTATTAAGAGGTTTTCTGGCCCAGCTCCACAAAAAAAACAAAAAAAGCACGGTGGCTCGAAAAATGGCCGCGCTTCGTTCCTGTTTCGGATATGCCCAGAAAAAAGGCTGGATACTGGAAAACCCGATAGCCCAGGTCCGAACTCCCAAGATTGAAAAAACAATCCCTCCCTTCCTTTCGGAGAAGGAAGTGGGCATTCTATTGCAGGAGCCGGTCACCGATTCCTTGTTGGTACTCCGGGATCAGGCTTTTCTGGAACTTTTTTATGCCTCGGGATTGCGGTTAATGGAATTAACCCTTTTGGATTGGAGTTCCCTGGATCTTTCCCTCGGATTACTCCGGGTGGTCGGAAAAGGGGGGAAGGAAAGAATGGTCCCCATGGGACGGAAGGCCATCGAATCTTTAATGACCTATCAACGAGGCCTGAAACAGGCTGAACGGCGAGAGGAATTCAAGATTGTGGATCATCAGGCGGTATTCCTGAACCGGTTCGGGAAACGGGTCAGCGATCGGACCATTGCCCGCAGGTTAAAAAAAAGGGTAATCCAAGGAAATCTGTCTCCGGCCATCAGTCCCCATTCCCTGCGCCACAGTTTTGCGACCCATCTGCTGAATGCCGGGGCCGACTTACGGATCGTACAGGAACTGTTGGGGCACGCTTCCCTTTCCACGACCCAGAAATATACGCATATCAGCATGAGTCATTTACTGGAAGTCTATCAAAAGGCCCATCCAAGGGGGTAAGATGTTTGAAGGAACGACCATATTGGCCCTGCGTCATCAGGGCAAGGTAGTCATTGCCGGCGACGGCCAGGTCACCATGGGACAAACGGTGATGAAGCATAAAGCCAGAAAGATCCGGCGGCTGTATCATGACCAGATCCTGACCGGGTTTTCCGGGGCCACGGCCGATGCCCTGACCCTGTTCGAAAAGTTGGAGGCCAAACTGGAACAGTTCAATGGAAATTTGACCAGGGCGGCGGTGGAAATGGCCAAAGACTGGCGTACGGATAAAATTTTACGAAGACTGGAAGCCTTATTGCTTGCCGCCGATAAGGACCATATTTTGATTCTGTCCGGAACCGGCGATGTCATGGAGCCGGATGAAGAAGTGGCGGCCATAGGTTCCGGCGGTCCCTTGGCCCAGGCTGCGGCCAGGGCCTTGCTCAGCTTTTCCACCCTTTCCGCCGTTGACATCGCCAGGGAGGCCATGAAAATTGCGGCTTCCCTGTGCATATACACCAACGAGCAGATCGTATTGGAGGAATTATAGATTGGTCAATGAATATTTAACACCCCGAGAAATCGTTTCTGAACTGGACAAATATATCGTCGGTCAGGATGCGGCCAAACGAACGGTAGCCATCGCCTTACGGAATCGCTGGCGCAGACAGCAGGTCCCTGAGGCGATTCGAGAGGAAATCGCTCCAAAGAATATAATTATGATCGGCCCCACCGGGGTCGGCAAGACCGAGATTTCCAGGCGGCTGGCCCGATTGGCCCAATCCCCCTTTCTGAAGGTGGAGGTCACCAAGTTTACGGAAGTGGGTTATGTGGGCAGGGACGTGGAGTCCATGGTTCGGGACCTTATGGAATTGGCCGTTAATATGATCAAGGGCGAAGAAAAACAAAAGGTCATGGCCAAGGCCAGGGAGATTGCCGAAGAACGATTATTGGACTTATTGCTTCCTCCCAAGACCGAAACTCCAAAGCCTGAAGAACCTGTTGGTCAGGAAAAAATTTTAGAAGTGGTCAGGAAACCCAGTCCCGAACCTTTATCCACCCGGGAAAAGCTGCGAACCCTCTTTCAAGAAGGAAAGCTGGGGGAGCGCTTTGTGGACATGGAAGTCACCCAAAGATCGATCCCGATGGTGGAGATCTTTTCCACTGCGGGGATGGAAGAGATGGACTTCAATTTAAAAGATATGTTCGGGAACCTTTTCCCCAAAAAAACCAAACACCGCAAGGTTAAGGTCCCCGATGCCTTTGAGATCCTGGTTCAGGAAGAATCTCAACGCCTGATTGACATGGACAAAGTAACGGAAGAAGCCATCCGCAAGGTGGAACAGACCGGGATCATCTTTTTGGATGAGATTGATAAAATCGCCGGACGGGGTTCCAGCCACGGACCGGACGTTTCCCGCGAAGGGGTTCAGCGGGACCTGCTGCCCATAGTCGAGGGATCGACGGTGACCACCAAATACGGGATGGTGCGGACCGATCACGTCCTGTTTATCGCTTCCGGGGCCTTTCACAATTCCAAGCCCTCGGATTTGATTCCCGAATTACAGGGCCGGTTTCCCATTAGAGTGGAATTGAATTCCCTGACCCAGGAAGATTTTATTCGTATCTTGACCGAGCCCCAGGCGGCCCTGATCACCCAATATTGCGAATTGATGAAAACCGAGGGCATCAATCTCACCTTTTTGCCCGAGGCCGTAGCCGAAATCGCCCGCACGGCCTTTCATGTAAATCAGAGGACGGAAAATATCGGGGCCCGCCGGCTGCATACTATTATGGAGAGACTGCTGGACGATCTGTCTTTTGAGGCCCCGGACCGGACGGAAAAAGAGTGTACGGTCAACGCCGAATATGTCCGGAATAAATTGTCGGCTATTGAAGAGAATGAAGATCTGAGCCGATATATCCTGTAAAGAAAGGGTATAAGGTCTAAGGTTCGGGCTTCAAGGCCTTGAACCTTGGACCTGTTTTTATTTGCGCCAAGGTGATCCCATGAACCAGGAAGATAACCATAGTCCCTATTATGAAAAGGCCTCTATCTTGATGGAGGCCTTGCCTTATATCCGGCGCTTTTATCATCAGACCATGGTGATCAAGTATGGCGGACATGCCATGGTGGACGAAGAATTAAAAACGGGATTTGCCAAAAGCATGGTCCTGATGAAATACATCGGTCTGAATCCGGTGGTGGTCCATGGCGGAGGGCCCCAGATCAAAAAAGTACTGGACCAGATGAACATATCTTCCCAATTTATCCAAGGCGTCCGGGTCACCGACAGTCAGACCATGGATGTGGTCGAAATGGTCCTGGGCGGAAAGATCAACAAAGAGATCGTTCACCTGATTAATCAGCAAGGGGGCAAGGCCATTGGGTTGAGCGGCAAGGACGGACAGCTGCTCATCGCCCAGAAAATGAACCTTTTTAAAAGCCGGGGGCCGGATGATCCCCCGGAGTTGATCGATATCGGGATGGTGGGTGAGGTGGTCGAGGTCAATACCGAGATTATCACCACTCTGGAGATTCATAATTTCATCCCGGTCATTGCTCCCATCGGGGTCGGTAAAATGGGGCGGACCTATAATATCAATGCCGACCTGGTGGCCGGAAAAGTGGCCGCAGCCCTGAAAGCCCAAAAACTGATCCTGCTGACCGATGTGGAAGGGGTCAAAGACAAAACGGGCCGATTGATCTCTACTTTGAAACGGGATCAAATCCCCGGACTGATCGAAGACGGGACGATCAGCGGCGGGATGATCCCCAAAGTCAATTGTTGCTTGGATGCTCTTTCGGATGGTGTTGAAAAAGCCCACATTATCGATGGGCGGGTGGAGAATGCGGTCATACTGGAACTCTTTACCGACCAGGGGGTAGGGACGGAAATAACATAAAAGAACGGTTCAAGGTACAAGGTATAAGGTAAAAGGAAATGCAGGAAAGGTCGGAATTCTTTAACCTCTGAGGTTGTTGTATTGAACCTTACACCTTAGACCGTGAACCGTGAACCTTTGCGCATGCCTTAAACCGGAGAGAGGGATTAATTGATGGGAAAGAAACCGGAATCAATAACCGATATTGTCGAACGGTCCGACCAAGTACTGATGCACACCTATGGCCGGATCCCGGTGGCCTTTGAAAAAGGTCAGGGAT
Organism: uncultured delta proteobacterium; assembly: GCA_963790475.1. Taxonomy (GTDB): domain Bacteria; phylum Desulfobacterota; class RBG-13-43-22; order RBG-13-43-22; family RBG-13-43-22; genus RBG-13-43-22. Next base: position 1,921,829 of record CAWBOS010000010.1, read on the forward strand.
GCCGGATCTGGGATCAGGACGGTCGTGTTTATCTGGACTTTTTAGCCGGCATTGCCGTTACGGCCTTGGGGCACAGCCACCCTCGGGTGGTTGAAACCATTAAGATTCAGGCGGAAATGCTCCTGCACACCTCGAATCTTTATCATATCGAAAACCAGATCGCCTTGGCCGAACTTTTAGTCCATCATTCTTTTGCCGACAAGGCCTTTTTCTGCAACAGCGGGACGGAGGCCAATGAAGGGGCGATAAAACTGGCCCGGCGCTACTCGACCGAACGTTACGGTCCCCAAAAAACGACCATCATCAGTATGATAAACAGCTTTCACGGCCGAACTCTCGGGTCCCTCTCGGCCACCGGTCAGGAAAAATTTCAAAAGGGTTTTGGACCTTTGCTTCCCGGTTTTTCTTTTGTGCCCTTTGACGATCTGGCCGCCCTGGACCGGCAGTGGGATGATTCGGTCTGCGCGGTTTTCATGGAACCGGTTCAGGGTGAAGGGGGTATCCGTGTTCCGGACAAAGACTTCCTGAAAGAAGTCAAAAAGCGCTGTCAGGAAAGACAGGCCTTATTAATATTGGATGAAGTCCAAACCGGTCTGGGTCGGACAGGAACCCTTTTCTGCCATGAACAGTTTGAGGCCCACCCGGATATCATGACCCTGGCCAAGGCCCTGGGAAACGGACTTCCGATCGGGGCCTTGTTGGCCACCAACGAGGTGGCCGCAGCTTTTCAACCGGGGACTCACGCGGCCACCTTCGGAGGTAATCCTCTGGTGACTGCCGCAGCCGGGACCGTCCTTTCCATTATCCTGGAAGAAGGGTTTCTCCCTCGGGTAAGAAAGACAGGGGCCTACTTTGAGGATCAATTGCAGGGGTTGAAGAAAGAATTCCAGCAAATACTTGACGTCCGGGGTCTGGGACTCCTTTTAGGCATCGCCCTGGATCGGCCGGGTAAGCCGATCGTTGACGCCTGTTTTCAGCGAGGTTTTTTGATCAATTGTACCCAGGATACGATCCTTCGTTTTGCCCCGCCCCTGATCGTTGAACCGGAGGAGATTGATGCCTTGATTAAGGTGTTAAGAGATCTTCTGAAAAAAACGTAATAATGGGGGGTCTTAAAATGAGTAAAAGAGATTTCCTTAAACTTTCAGACCTGACCGCTTCAGAGATTGAGTTCATCTGGAAAAGAACCAGGGAATTTAAAGAAGGACGAACACAGGACAAACCCCTTCTGGGAAAAACCATCGGTCTTCTTTTTGAAAAACCATCCACCCGGACACGCCTTTCTTTTGAAGTGGCCGTTATTCAAACCGGCGGGCATCCGGTTTTTATCAGCAGCCGGGATACTCAGATGGCTCGCAATGAGCCCTTGAAAGATACGGCCCGGGTCTTATCAAGGTATCTGGACGGCCTAGTGGTTCGCACATTTTCGCAGGAAATTTTTGATGAACTGGCCCGTTTTTCCACTATTCCGATCATCAACGCCTTAAGCGATCTTTATCATCCGGCCCAGGTTGTAAGTGACTTATTCACCATTTGGGAGCGAAAAAACAACTTCAGCGGAATGAAAGTGGCCTGGGTCGGGGATGGAAACAATGTGGCCCACTCCTGGATCGAAGCGGCTTGCCTTTTTCCCTTCCAATTGGTATTGGCCTGCCCCAGGGGATATGAGCCTGACGATAAAATTTGGAAGAGGGCCAAGAAAGAAGCCGGGGAGCGGATCAGCCTAACCGAAGATCCGGCCGAGGCCGTCCGCGGGGCTCAGGTGATCAACACTGATGTCTGGGCCAGTATGGGTCAGGAAGATCAGGCTGCTGAACGGATCAAATTTTTCCAGGCCTTCCAATTAAACAAAACCCTTCTTTCTCTGGCCAAGCCCGACTGTCTGGTCCTGCACTGCCTACCGGCCCACCGGGGAGAAGAGATTACCGACGATGTCCTGGAAGGTCCCAATTCAGCAGTCTTTGACCAGGCGGAGAACAAGCTCCATGTGCATAAGGCGCTTTTGGAATATGTTTTATCGAGCACTAACGAATGAGAAAAGAATAAGCGGGAGGAGAATCAAGGGGGATAATTTTTAGTTCGGAGTGAATAGTTCGGAGTAAAATCTCATCACTTCGAACACCTAACTCTTAACTGGTGTAATAAAAGCCACGAAGCCTTTAATTCTGTTTGTTGGGAACGGAGAAAAATATAATGAAAATCGTTTTGGCTTATTCCGGAGGATTGGATACCTCGGTCATATTGAAATGGCTTAAGGAAACTTACCAAGCCGAGGTCATCGCCTTTTCCGCCGACCTGGGTCAGGAAGAGGACTGGTCGGCCATAGAAAAAAAGGCCCTGCAAACCGGGGCTTCCAAGTTTGTAGTCAAAGACTTGAAAGAAGAATTTGTCGGTCAGTATATCTTTCCGGCCTTTCGCGCCAATGCCGCCTATGAGCAGCATTATCTTTTGGGAACTTCTTTGGCCCGGCCGATTATCGCTAAACACCAGGTCATGGTGGCCGAGGCCGAGGGAGCCGGTGCCATCAGTCATGGGGCCACAGGCAAGGGCAATGACCAGGTCCGTTTTGAGTTGACCTGTATGGCCCTCAATCCCTCCCTTAAAATCATCGCCCCCTGGCGGGAATGGGACTTGAATTCCCGGTCGGCTTTAATTGATTATGCCAGGGACCACGGGATTCCCGTGCCGGTTACCCGGGAAAGACCTTATAGTTCCGATGCTAATCTGCTGCATATCAGTTACGAGGGAGGAATTCTCGAGGATCCCTGGATGGAACCTCCGGCAGACATGTTTCAGATGACCAGATCACCGGAGAAGGCCCCGGACACACCGGAATATATCGAGATCTCTTTTGAAGAGGGAAATCCCACTGCGCTCAACGGGCAAAAAATGAAACCGGCGGAATTACTTTCCTCCCTGAACCGCATCGGCGGAAGACACGGGATCGGCCGGGTGGACCTGGTGGAGAATCGTTATGTGGGGATGAAGTCCCGCGGGGTTTATGAGACCCCGGGAGGGACCTTGATCCGCGCCGCGCATCAAGCCATCGAGTCTTTGACCCTGGATCGGGAGGTCATGCATATTCGGGATTCTCTCATCCCTCGCTATGCGGAGATGGTCTATTATGGGTATTGGTTTTCTCCGGAACGGGAACTACTTCAAAAATTGATGGATGAAGCCCAGACCAGGGTTTCGGGCATCGCCCGTTTGAAGTTGTACAAAGGAAATGTGATCCTCGCCGGAAGGAAATCCGACCAATCCCTTTATCGGATGGATTTTGCCACCTTTGAAGAAGATCAGGTTTATCACCAAAAAGACGCCGAGGGATTCATCCGGCTTAATGGATTGAGACTGAAGATTCAGAATCTGGTATCGAAAAAAAGCCACACGCTAGTTTAAAGGAACGGCTTCCTCTTTTTTTCGAACCTTGAACCTTGAACCTTAAACTTTGAACCTCGGTAATGATATGAAACCTTCACCATCAAGAAAAAAGAAGAGTTCGGAGAAACTCTGGGCCGGGCGTTTCTCTGAGGCCACCGACCCTTTGGTGGATATTTTCACCAATTCCATCCCTTTTGACTATCGATTATTGCCTTACGATTTGGTGGGGAGTCTGGCCCACTTGAACATGTTGGCCCGGCAAGGGATCATCCCCGCCCGGGAGGCCAAGCGCATCCGCAGAGGTCTTTTGGAAATTCAAAAGGAAGGGAACCAAGGAAAACTGACTTTCCCTCTTGAAGATGAAGACGTCCACATGTTTGTGGAAAAGCGTCTAACACAGAAAATCGGGCCAATAGCCGGAAAACTCCATATCGCCCGAAGCCGTAATGATCAGGTGGCCCTGGATTTGCGGCTCTATCTGAGAGATCAGATACGGGATCTGAAGATAGAACTCCAATCTTTGCAAAAAACCTTACTGGAAACAGCCAAGAATCAAGGTCATCTGATCCTTCCCGGTTATACCCATTTACAGCGAGCCCAACCGGTAATCCTGGGCCATCACCTGCTGGCCTATCTGGAGATGTTTTGCCGGGATCAGGAACGGTTAAGCGAAGTCTTCAGGCGGGTCAACATCCTCCCCTTGGGAAGCGCGGCCCTGGCCGGCACTTCCTTTCCTATCGACCGCACCCAGGTGGCGCGGGAACTGGGTTTTAGTCAGATTTCCCCCAATAGTATGGATGCGGTCAGTGACCGGGATTTTGTCATCGAATTCCTGTCTGCCGGGGCGATTCTGATGATGCATTATTCCCGGATGTCCGAAGAATTGATCCTCTGGTCCGGTTCGGAATTCAATTTTGTGGAGATCAGTGATGCCTTTTGCACCGGCAGCAGCATCATGCCCCAGAAAAAAAATCCCGATGTCCCGGAATTGATTCGTGGGAAGACAGGCCGGGTTTACGGCCATCTGATGGGGATGTTGACCACTATGAAGGCCTTACCCTTAACCTATAACAAGGATTTACAAGAAGATAAAGAGCCGGTTTTTGATTCGGTGGAGACCCTGCTTAACTGCACCCGGCTGCTGAGTGGCCTCTGGTCCAATATCCGGTTCAAGGCCGAGATGATGAAGAAGGCCGCCGAAACAGGATATCTGCTGGCTACGGATCTGGCCGATTACCTGGTCAAAAAGGGATTGGATTTTAGAACGGCCCATCATGCCGTGGGGACCATCGTGGCTTATGCTCAGGAAAGAAACCTGGAACTCAGAGACATCCCCTTATCTACCCTAAGGACTTTCCATTCCATTTTTGGGGCGAATGTTGACTCCGTTCTGAATCTTGAATCGGCGATGGCCCAACGGAATTCTCAGGGAGGAACCGCTCCCCAGCAGGTCAAGAAGGCCTTAAGAGATATGGAGAAGAGGATATGTTCTTTGCAGTTCAGCGGATAAAAAAATGGATGGTGATCCTGGTTTGGTTTTTGCTGATGATAAGCCTGTTGGCTTGTGGGAAAAAAGCCAACCCGGTCATTCCGGTAGCGGTAATCCCCAACGGAATCGAAAATCTCAGTTACCAAATCAAGGGGAAAACCTTGATAGTCTTCTGGGGTATCCCCGCGCAAAATACCGATGGGAGTCCTTTAACCGACTTGAAGGGTTTCAGAGTCCAAAAAGGGGAATGGCCGACCAAAGATTTTTGCGCCACCTGTCCCGATCAATTTCAGCAAACTTTGTGGATTGATCTGAAAGGTCCCGAACTGCCGGACATCCGGATTGAACCGGATCAGGTCCAACTGATCCTTAACCGCCTCAATCCCGGCAATACCTATTTTTTCCAGGTGACAGCGGTAACAAAAAAAGAGGCGGCCAGTAAGCCTTCCAAGACCCTGCGCCTGTCCTGGGAACTCCCGCTTTCCCCGCCATCGGGACTTCAAATGAAACCCGATCCAAAGGGTCTGTTGATCTCCTGGAACCCATCCCTAACCTTAATCAATGGGACACCCGCGGTGGACTTGGCCGGTTATACCCTGGAACGGAGAATGGAGAAAGGACCCTGGCAGAAGCTCAATACCGACCCCATAAAAGAATCAAAATATATCGATTCGGAACTTCAGGAAAACGTCACCTATGCCTATCGGGTTAAAGCCCTGCGCCAGATCCAGGGGAATCTTCTGGAGAGTGAGTTATCGGAAGAAAAGGAGATCCTTTTTACCCGCACCACCCCGCCTCCGCCCGTTCAGGATTTGATCGCCATAGTCAATCCCACCGGGGTGGAGCTTCGCTGGCAGGGGATTGAAACGGAAACACCCAGCGGTTATTATATCTACAGGAGAACGAAAGGCGAAAAGACACCCGTCCGGATCACTCCCAAGACGGTCCTGGATACGATATATGAAGACCGGCAGGTTAAACCGGGGACGTCTTATTTGTATTCCGTCAGCGCGGTCGGGTCGGCCCCGGCCTTGCGGGAAGGTCCGAGGTCCAAGGAAACTGAAATAACCTATAACCCCTGAATCCAAAAATCAGGAGTCTGGAGGCAAAAGTCAGAAGATAGAAGTTAGAAATTAATTCTGATGAGTTCGCAAAAAGTAGTCACCCCGGTAAAACCGAGGTCCGGGAGACTTTTAATTACTTAACTATCGGATTCCGGCTTTCGAGGCTGTGTCGCAATTACTGCAAGTACCATAAAAGGCGTCATACCGGCGAAAGCCGGTATCCAGAACTTATTGGAAATACTGGACTTCGTGTTGCGCTTCGCTTGCACGAAATGACATAAATGCAATTGCGACACAGTCTCTTCACCGGAATGACAACCGGGGGCTTTTAGCAGCTTTCCCATTTTCATTCCTTATTCGTTTTTTTCCTTCTGACTTCTGGCTCCTGGATTCTGGATTCTAACTTTATGAAGGCTCTTAACATGCACCATTTCCAATTTAAAAAAAACAGACTTTATGCTGAAGGGCTCTCGGTGGATGAAATCGCCGATCAGGTGGGGACTCCTTTTTACCTATACAGCCAAGCAACATTGGAACGCCATTTTAAGGGCTTCGACCGGGCCTTTTCCAAAACCTCGCATCTCATCTGCTATTCCCAAAAGGCCAATTCCAACCTGGCCTTGCTGCATCTTTTCGGCCGACTGGGGGGTGGAACCGATATCGTTTCCGGTGGAGAGCTTTATCGGGCCTTGAAAGCCGGCATCCCCCCGGAAAGGATTGTTTATTCAGGTGTGGGGAAGACTTCGGATGAGATTCGTTATGCCTTGAAAGAAAAAATCCTGCTCTTGAATATCGAATCTCCCGAGGAACTTAAGTTAGTCAACACCATCGCCGGGCAGATGAAGAGAAAAGCTTCTATCGGCATCCGAGTCAATCCGGATATTGATCCCCAGACCCATCCTTATATCTCCACCGGACTGAAGAAAAATAAGTTCGGGATCAATATTCATCAATCGCTGGAAGAATATCAATTGGCTAAAAATCTGCCTCATATCATCATCGCCGGGGTCGATTTCCATATCGGTTCCCAGTTGCTGGCCACCCAGCCCTTCCTGGCGGCCATTGGGAAATTAAAAATGCTGATCAGCCAATTAAAAAAAATGGAGATCGAGATACAATATGTCGACCTGGGAGGGGGATTGGGAATCACTTATGATCAGGAGGAACCGCCTCATCCTAAAGAATACGGCCGGGACATTCTTCGGGAATTAGGCAAAATCCCTTACACCCTGATACTGGAGCCGGGGAGGGTCCTGGTCGGTAATGCCGGTATCCTGGTGACCAAGGTCTTATATGTTAAAAAGGGAGAGGAAAAGAATTTCATCATTGTCGATGCCGGCATGAACGATCTGCTTCGCCCTTCTTTGTACGGCGCTTATCATCACATTCAGCCGGTCGTTCGCACAAATCGGCCCCTTATTCAGGCCGACGTGGTCGGGCCTATCTGTGAAAGTGGGGATTTTTTGGGAAAAGACCGAAAGCTGGCCCACCCGGAGACCGGAGATCTCCTGGCCGTCATGAGTGCCGGGGCCTACGGGTTTACCATGTCCAGCAACTATAATTCCAGACCCCGGGCGGCCGAGGTCATGGTCCGCGGGAAGGAATTCCAGGTCATCCGGAAACGGGAGACCTACGCCCAAATGACAGCCCTGGAGAAGATTACGGAATTTTAAATAAGGGAGAATAGGCTGAAGACTGAAGACTGAAAGACCAATTAATTCGAGTTAGGCGATTTTTCCACCCTTTGCCCTCTGCCCTTTCCCCAAAACGAAATGAAATGACTTTAAAACCTTTTCTTAAAATTACCAAAATGAGCGGATCGGGCAACGATTTTGTCCTGGTGGATAACCGCGCCCAAGAGATTCCTGCTGACCGGATGGTGTCTTTGGCCCGGGCCCTGTGCCGGAGGATGGTATCGGTCGGGGCCGATGGAATGATTTTTATTGAACCTTCGGAGGGCTATGATTTCAAGTGGCACTTTTTTAATGCCGACGGCAGCGCAGCCGAAATGTGCGGCAACGGAGGCCGCTGTGCGGCCCGCTTTGCCTTTCTCCGGGGCATAGCCGGAACGGAGATGACCTTTGAAACTTTGGCCGGTCCCATCCAGGCCCGGGTAAACGGATCATTGGTCAAGCTGGAGTTGACTCCCCCAAAGGACTTGAGATTAAACCAGGAAATCAAACTGGAGGGGAAGATCCTTAATTTTGATTTCTTAAATACCGGAGTCCCTCATGCCTTGATCTGGGTGGAGGATCTTGATAAAACGGATTTGGTCGGGCTGGGTCCTCTTATTCGTTATCATGATTATTTCAAACCGGCCGGGACCAACATTAATTTCGTTCAGATAAAAGACACGGGAAACCTGTGGGTGCGCACCTATGAGCGAGGGGTGGAAGCGGAAACCCTGGCCTGCGGCACCGGGTCCGTGGCTGCCGCCGCGGTCGCCTTTTTCAAAAACAAAGTCCTGTCCCCGGTTCAGGTCCGAACCAGCGGGGGAGAGATCTTGACCGTTTATGTGGAGGGCCAACCGGGGCGGGGAATCAACAAAGTCTATCTGGAAGGAAAAGTCCGCCTGATTTTTGAAGCAGAGGTATTTGAAGAAGCGTTAGTATATTAAAGCATGTTCAAAGTTCAAAGTTCAAAATTGACGGAAAAATTTCATCCTTTCAGCTTTGAGCTATGAGCTTTCAGCTATTCTAAGGAGGAGTATCCCATGATTAAAACCATCATTGCCGGGGCCGGCGGAAGAATGGGCGGAAGAATCGTCCAGCTGATCAATGAAACTCAGAATATGGCCGTAGTTGGGGCTTTTGAAAAGCCGGGACACCCTTCGGTCGGCAAAGATCTTGGGGAATGGCTGGGATTAGGGAACAAAGGATTGCCCATTGTCTCAGATCTTAAGGAGGTGATCGACCAGGGCGAGGTCATTATTGATTTCACTTTTCATTCCGCTTCCCTGGAACATTTGCGCACAGCCGCCGCCCGAAAAAAACCGATGGTCATCGGCAGTACCGGATTCACTTCCGGAGAAATGGAAGAAATAAAAACGCTATGTCAATCGGTCCCTTGCCTCCTGGCCCCCAATATGAGCGTCGGAGTGAATGTCCTGTTCAAAGTGGTTGGCGATGTAGCCAAGGCCCTGGGAGAAGGATTTGATATCGAGATCCTTGAGGTTCATCATAATTTGAAGAAGGATGCCCCCAGCGGCACGGCCATGAAACTGGCCCAGGTCCTGGCTCAGGCCCGTTCTCAAGATTTGGACAAGGTGGCGGTCTATGAACGGAAAGGGATCATTGGGGAACGAAAACCTGAGGAAATCGGCATCCAGACTTTTCGAGCCGGGGATATCATCGGCGAGCACACGGTTTTATTCGGAGGTCTTGGGGAACGGATCGAGATCATCCACCGGGCCCACAGCCGGGACACCTTTGTCCGTGGCGCCCTCCGGGCAGCAAGATGGATCATCAGTCAAAAGAACGGCCTTTATGATATGCATGATGTGCTGGGTTTTACAGATAATTAATTTCCATTCGGAAATACCGAATGTAAAACCATTGGTTTCCAATTCGGAAACGAGGAATTTTTTGTCCTGGCAAGGAAATCAAGGGATTGCGCGGAGGCGTACAAGGGTACGCCGCACAAACAATCCTGCAGATTGACACAGCCAGGGCGAAAAAGGACCGTTTCTGGATGGAAACTGATCAAACCCAGAAAATATCCGCCAGGTGGGCCACCTTCCTGAATTCCGGATCACCGGTTACTATTACAGCTTTATTTTGCAAAGCCGAGGCCAGGATGAAACAGTCGGCACAAGAAATGCTGTACTGGGCTTTAAATTCAGCGGCTTCAAATATCAAAGGATTGGGAACGGGCAGAATAGTGAAATCCAACCTTTCAATACTGGCCAGGACCTCTATCTTCTTTTGATCACCAAATTCCCTTTTTATGGAATAAATAATCTCCCCCAGGTTAATGGCGTTAAGATATTTGACGGACTCGTCCTTGCGGATATTTTCCAGAAGCCGAACGATTTTTTCAAATCCCTTCTCCTGCTGAAAAAGTTTGAGCAAGGCGAAGCTGTCGAAGATAAAGGGGCCCTTGGCCATTACCTGAAATCCTTTTGCCGCTCTTTAAGCAGTTTTTCAGAAAGAGAAGGCTTGGAGGGCAGTAGACCGCAAGCCTCTTTAATAGGATCGGCCACCGGGGGAACAAGATAGATCAACCCCCCTTGTTCCATAATGTGCATCCGAGTTCCCGGCTTGATCCGATATTTCTTCCTGATGTTCGCCGGTATGACAATCTGTCCCTTGGCTAATGTTTTAACCATGGTCATAATTTTTAATCCTTAGCAAAAAAGTTTAACCATTATTAATATTGTATAACCTCTCCTTATTCTGTCAAGCTTTTTTTATTTAAATACCCTGCCCTGTGGAGCATCTTTTTATTTCAAGAATCCTTTAATTCTCCCACGTTTTGTCCTTCGCTTTTGAACTGGCGCATCTTTAAAGTTTACTTTGGCTTGAATAACATCAATACCTGTGTTATATTTAAATTATTTGTAAAAAATTCCCAAGGCCGTCACCCTGGCAAAAGCCCGAATGACGGACCGGAGCTATTTCGAACTTTTTACTAACGTGTATTATTGAAATCTAAAAAAGCAAAGGAGTCATATTCTATATGGATTGGATTCAACCGGCAGATCGCCTCAAACAGCTCCCGCCCTATCTCTTTATGGAAATCGACCGTCTGAAGGTCGAAGTTCAGTCCAAAGGGGTGGATATCATCGACCTGGGGGTGGGCGATCCGGATCTACCTACCCCGGCCCATATCCTCCGTCGGCTGAATCAGGCCGCACTGGACCCCATGAATCATCGCTATCCGTCCTATTCCGGCATGAATGATTTCCGCAAGGTTGTGGCCTCCTGGTATCAGCGTCGTTTTGGAGTTACCCTGGACCCGGAAAAAGAAGTAGTCACCCTGATTGGTTCCAAAGAAGGGATCGCCCATTTCCCGCTGGCTTTTTTGAATCCCGGCGATCTGTCTCTGGTTACCAGCCCCGGATATCCGGTGTATCATATCGGAACCCTTTTTGCCGGCGGGCGGTCCTATTTTTTACCTTTGTTAAAGGAAAATAGATTCCTGCCGGATCTGTCACAAATACCCAGGGAGGCGGCCGGGCAGGCCAAAATCCTGTTCCTCAATTATCCCAACAACCCTACAGCGGCCGTAGCCGACCGCGGATTTTTTGAACAGGTGGTTGGCTTTGCCCGGGAAAACCAGGTGATCGTTGCCCATGACGCCGCTTATTCCGAGATTGCTTATGACGGGTACCGGCCTTTGAGTTTTATGGAAATCCCCGGCGCCAAGGAAGTGGGAATTGAATTCCATTCCTTATCCAAGACCTATAATATGACCGGTTGGCGCATCGGTTTTGCCGTAGGCAATGACCGACTGATTGCCGGCTTGAGCCAGATCAAGAGCAATATCGATTCGGGTGCCGCTCAGGCCATCCAATGGGCCGGCATAGAAGCCCTGGAAGGGCCGCAGGATTGTCTAATCGAATTGAATGCCATCTATCAAAAAAGAAGGGACCTGATGGTGGCCGGATTGAAAAAAGTCGGTCTGGGGGTCGAAGCGCCCAAGGCCACTTTCTATCTTTGGATTGAAGTACCGAAGGGGTACACCTCCACCAGGACCACGGCCCATCTCCTGGAGCAGGCCGGGATTGTGACCACGCCGGGCAACGGCTTCGGAGATCCCGGCGAGGGTTATTTTCGTATTTCTCTGACCGTCCCGGAAGAGCGTCTGGAAGAGGCCGTGCTGCGGTTGAACAAGGTGGGATTCTAATGTCCGGGCATCAGGCCTTCATTGGACTGGGTTCCAACCGGGGAGATAAAAAAAAAATTGCTTGAAGGGCCTGGCCGGCCTCCAAGCCATCCCGGGACAGGCAATCCTCAGGCAATCTTCCTGGTACCTGACCGAGCCGGTGGGGTCGGAAGATCCGGAATGGTTTATCAATGGAGTCGTCCTCCTGGAAACCCCCCTGTCACCGGAAACCCTGATGCGGCGGATGCTGGACATTGAAACCGCCCTGGGCCGGGTACGAACCGTCAAATGGGGACCGAGGATCATTGACCTGGATCTGTTGTCCTACGATCAGGTCATCATGGACAGTCCCGGGTTAACCCTTCCCCATCCTTTTTTGGAAAAGAGAAGGTTTGTTTTGGAACCCCTGGCGGAGATTGCGCCGGACTATGTCCATCCGGTTTTAAAAAAAACCATGGCCCAACTAAGGGATGAATTGACCGCCCAAGGTCAAGCCTTGATTCGGCAGAGGGATTAAGGTAAAGAGAAAGGTTTTTTCAGGAAACTGGGCTTTAAGAAAGTGATATACAATGTTATTTAGATGGATTATAATATTAGTTATTGGTTATTTGGTTTACAGGTACCTGAAGCGGTCCCTCTCGTCACCGAAGCTGCCGAAAAGAAATGCGCCTGAGGAAATTCAGGATGAGATGGTTCAGGACCCGGTTTGCCAGGTTTATCTGCCCAAAAGACAGGCCGTAGTCCTGAAGAGTAGCAACGGGATGACTTATTATTTTTGCAGTACCCAGTGCCGGGATAGATTTATGAAAGAAGCCAAGGCTCGCAGTTCTACATAACCAGAGCTTGAATGGAAAGGACCTTAGATGAAATTCTTTATTGATACAGCCAACCTGAAAGAGATCGAATCCGCGGTGGCCCTGGGTCTGGTGGACGGGGTAACCACTAATCCGTCCCTACTTTCCCGGGAGAAAGAAAAACCCCGGGAGCTGATCAAAAAGATCTGTCTGATAGTCGATGGTCCGGTCAGTGCCGAAGTCATTTCCGAAAACGCTCCCGAGATGATCAAAGAGGCCCAATCCCTGGCCCGGATCCATAAAAATATTGCCGTAAAAATTCCCATGACCCCGGAAGGGTTAAAGGCGGTCAAGAAACTTTCCGCCCTGGGGATTCCAACTAATGTGACCTTGATTTTTTCTCCGGTTCAGGCCCTGTTGGCGGCCAAGGCCGGGGCCGCTTATGTCAGCCCTTTTGTGGGCCGGCTCGACGATATTTCTCAGGACGGCATAGAAATCGTCGGCCAGATTGTGACCATCTTTAATAATTACGGTTATGAAACGGAAATCATAGTCGCCTCGGTCCGCCATCCGGTCCATGTGCTGACTGCCGCCCTGATGGGGGCTGATATCGCTACCATTCCCTACAAAGTTATGTTACAGTTGGCCCAACATCCCCTGACGGATATTGGTATTCAAAAATTTTTGGATGATTGGAAAAAAATTCCAGGGAAAAAATAATCCGTGTACCGGCTCTTTTTAACAAAAAACTTTTTTCTGATTCTTTTCCTGTCGGCTGCCCTGGAGATCCCGGGGATCCCCACCCTGTCACAGGCGGACATCTTCCGCTTTCAAGACGAAAAGGGGGTGGTCCATTTTACCAATGTTCCCGCCAACTCCAACTATCAGCTTTTTTACAAGGAATATGAAAAGACTCGACCTTCGTCCCCATCGAAAGGATATCCCAAGACCTTTTCTTCAAAAAATTCTAATTTAAACAACCTTTCTCTTCTGGCCCCGCATATTGACGAGGCCTCTCAACAATACGGAATAGATCCCATACTTATTCAGGCCGTCATTCATGTGGAATCGAATTTTGATCCCCAGGCCCTATCCCCCAAGGGCGCGCAAGGGCTGATGCAGCTCATGCCCCAGACCGCCAGAGATCTTCAAGTATCGGACGCCTTCAGCCCCAAAGAAAATATCGTAGGAGGAACCCGCTATCTGAGGTATCTGTTGGATATGTATAATCAGGACATGTCCCTGGCCCTGGCCGCCTATAATGCCGGTCCGGAAAAAGTCAACCTCTATCGGGGGATCCCGCCTTATCAGGAAACCAGGACCTATGTCCAGAGGGTAACGCAGGTTTATAACCAACTTAAAAGCCGACTCCTTTCAACCCGGTAAAATAAATCCGTTGATGCCTCCCGTCAAAACATCGATTTTGAATATTCCCAATTATCTGACTTTTTTACGAATCATCACCATTCCCTTTATCCTGTTCGCCTTGCAATCGGGAAGACCTAATTCCTGCCTGTGGGCCGCATTGATTTTTTCCATAGCATTTTTTACGGATTGGTTGGACGGCTTCATCGCCCGAAAAAAAAATTTAGTCACCAAGTTCGGTAAAATTTTAGATCCCCTGGCTGACAAGCTGTTGATCGGTTCCTCTCTAATCATGCTCATCGGATTGGACAGGGTTGCGGCCTGGATAGGGGTTTTATTGATCGGAAGGGAAATTGCCGTAACCTGGCTGCGGTCCATGCTGGCCGTAAAAGGGCATATTCTGGCTTCTTCCTGGTGGGGGAAATATAAAACTTTTTTCCAGGCTATCGCTTTGGTTCCCCTGATGATTCATTATTCCTATTGGTCCATCGATTTTCACTTCTGGGGAACCATCATCCTTTGGATTGCTTTGGTATTGACTTTGTGGTCCGGCGTCTTGTATTTTGTGAAATACTATCCCATATTGACGGAAAAAGGTTCTAACGCCTGAGAACAAATCCTGTTATTTTTCCTTTTATTTTTCCTTGACTTTGCAGTCAAGACCGTTTTATCATCACTTTTCAGTTGTACAGAGTTTGTGGTTCGTGGAAAATGGCAGTAACCAGGAGGGTTTTTTGTGGGTCTGGTTCTTTCCGGCCGGAAGCTGTTACAACTTAAATGAGATGGTGGAGGGGAGGTGAGTTGTAATGGCCAAAGGCCAGGTCAAATGGTTCAGCGACCGAAAAGGATACGGTTTTATTTCCCAGGATGATGGCAGTGATGTGTTTGTTCATTTTTCAGCCATTAAAGGCGATGGATTTCGTACCTTGCAGGAGGGAGAGAGAGTCGAATTTGAGGTAACCCAGGGCCCCAAGGGACTCCAGGCTGCCAATGTTATCAAGGCCGAGTGATGTCATTTTTGTTTAAAGGCTGTGGCGAGGTTTACCCGATGTCCACAGCCTTTCTTATTTCCTGATAATTCCGATAGAGAATCTTCCAGGTTCATTTCTCAATGCCTGGGTCCCTTCGAAAAAAGACCATTAATCCTTCCCCCTGGCTTTCAGACTATTGGCGAATCGGGCGATAGTCTCATAATAGGCCCGGCCGCAGCGAAAAATAATATCATTATGCCCGGCCCCGGGGATTACAACCATTTCCTTTCGTCTGGCCCCCGAATCTCTCAAAAGGACGTCGGCCTGGTTCAAGGGGATCACTTCATCAAACTGGGCATGAAGGATTAAGGTGGGTTTGGCGACTTGTGCTATTTTGGGAGCGTTTTGAAACCCGTCCTTTTCCCCAAGTCCTAAGCCGTCAACCGGTATCCCCATCAGTTCCAACAGCGGGAGGGAGTAGGCAAAACCGCTTTCGATGATCAACCCGGCTATCTTCTCCAGGCGTTTTGAGGCAATTTCAATGGCCGGGGCACTCCCCAGAGACCGCCCCATGATCAGAAAAGGCCCCCCGCGCCCTCTCCGCCGGATCTGATCATAAGCGAGATCAAAACAGGTCAGGGCATCGCTGAGCAAGGTGCCGACGGTCGGGCTCCCCTGACTTTTTCCATACCCGCGGTAATCCAGAGCCAGAAGGCTTAAACCCAGTTGCTGATAAAGAGGGCCGGCATCATCGTAGTCGGCGGCGATTTCTCCATTGCCGTGAAAGAACAGGAGATGGGGACCGTTCGGGTCAGACAAATAGAACCGGGCCCCGATGGCGACTCCCGTATCTACCGGGAAAAGACGGTCTTCCGCCCCTGCCGGAGCCGGGGTGCCGGTATCTGATCGGGGATAAAAGATCAGGGAATTGACTTCCGGCCGGTCCAGGGCCGAAAAAGGGAGACTCAATGATTCAGTCATGTCTTCTCCTAATTTTGATATTTCACTCTGCAGTTTGCTGCAGAGCGTTGAAGAATGTCAAGAATCTTTTAAAAAAAACTTGACAGGGGATAGAGAGCATGATTAGGTTTGCCATTTTCAGGAGCGAGGAGATTAGATAATGCGCATTAATGGTCGAAAGGCCGACGAATTACGTCCGGTCCGCATCATCCGGAAATACATTAAACATGCCGAAGGATCGGTGCTGATTCAATTGGGTGAAACCAAGGTGATTTGTACGGCCACCCTGGAGGAAAGGGTCCCGCCATTTTTGAGAAACAAAGGCCAGGGGTGGATCACAGCCGAATATTCCATGCTTCCCCGGGCCACCAAGACCCGGACCACCCGAGAATCCACCCAGGGACGGGTGGGAGGCCGCACCCATGAAATTCAACGTCTGATCGGACGCTCTCTGCGGGCCGTCCTGGACTTGAGTCTGATTGGAGAGCGGACCTTCTGGATCGATTGCGACGTGATACAGGCCGATGGGGGGACCCGAACGGCCTCAATTACCGGGGCCTATGTGGCCCTGGTAGATGCCGTCGAGTATCTTCGAAAAGAAATCTCCATTCCCCGGGACCCCATTATCGATTCCGTGGCCGCCATCAGTGTCGGGGTAGTTAACAATCAGATCTCCCTGGATCTGAATTACGAGGAGGATTCCACGGCCGAGGTGGACTGCAATTTTGTCATGACCGGCCGAGGCCGGTTTATCGAAATCCAGGGGACGGCTGAAGGGCAACCCTTTTCCAAGGAAAATTTTGAAAAGATGATGACCCTGGCCGCCCAGGGAATTGATAAGCTGACCACGATTCAACATCAAGTGCTCAACCCCGATGCTGCAAAACCCGAGGGTGCTGCAGATCCGAGGCGGAAAGGGTGAAGTCATTTATTGATCAATTTTTATGCAACTTCAGGGTTAACCCATGATCTTGGTCCTGGCTACCCATAATAAGGGGAAGATAAAGGAAATCGGGATCTCCCTGAATATCCCTTCTCTTGCTTTCCAATCCTTGAATGACTTCCCTGATCTGCCGGAGGTTATTGAAGATGGGTCCTCCTATCTGGAAAACGCCTTAAGAAAAGCCAGGACCGTTTCTAATAGCCTGAATCTGCCTGTTCTGGCCGATGACTCGGGGTTGCAGGTCGATGCCTTGCAGGGAGCCCCGGGGATCTATTCGGCACGCTTTTCCGGTCCTCAAGCCTCGGATCGGGAGAACAACGAAAAACTCCTGACCCTGCTCCAGGGAATTCCGGAAGAAAAGCGGACGGCCCGTTTTGTCTGTGTCCTGGTTTTCTACGAACCCACCGGACAATGGGTCCAAACCGAAGGGATCTGCGAGGGCCGGATCGCCGCCGCCCCAAGAGGCGACCAGGGCTTTGGATATGATCCCGTTTTTTATCTCCCGGAGTTTCAAAAAAACATGGCCCAACTTCCCTTGGAAACCAAAAATCATATCAGTCACCGGGCCAGGGCCCTGGAAAAAATGCGCCCCCATCTTATATCCTTTATTACCGGCCAAGAAATGTAAAAAGAAATTCGACAAGAGGTATCCGGCATCTAATACCCTCCATCTATCTGTTGCCTTTACCAATGGATTATGGTAATAAAAACCATGTCGGGGCGTAGCGCAGCCTGGATAGCGCACCTGCCTTGGGCGCAGGGGGTCGGAGGTTCAAATCCTCTCGCCCCGACCAAAATGACCTTGAGGATTCAATCGATCGAGACGAAACACAAATTCTTTTTTTTGCCTGACCACTTAAGAGACCTTTGAAAGATGTTCAATTTTGTCCAAGGTCAAGGAAGACGAAAATTTTAACCACAGGAATACATCTAGTATTTCGAGGATTAGAATTTGAGTCTGACGCAGAGATTGGGCAAAAAGGGGCGTTTTTCAAAGGTCTCTCTGCGAAGAGACCCTCCCTTTTACCTCTGATCCTATTCGTTTTCATCCTTAACGCTTTTTGGGTTTGTTCTTCCGGCTATGGATTCAAAAATCCGGAGATAGAATTGAAAACCGTTCATATCCTGGAGATCGATCAATCGTCCGTCACCCTGGAAGGAACCCTGGAGCTCAAAAATCCGAATGACCTGGGAACTAAGTTTTCCGGTTATCAATATCAACTGGATGTGGATGGACAACGCCTTTCAATCGGGGAATCAAAACAGCCTTTCCAAATTCCGGCTTTAAGCACTATCACCTTAACCATCCCGGCCACCATGCTTTTTGAAGACCTGATGGCCTTGGATAGAAGAGGGATCTTCAACCGGGACCTGGTTTATGTCCTCAAAGGCACCGCTTTCTTGGATTCCTGGATCGGGAAGATTCCCCTGCCCTTTTCCTATCAGGGCATTATAAATCTCTCGGACCTTCTTAGAGAAAAAACCCGCCGATTTCTATTGGATCTTTAAGATGGAGAACCCTTCCCAACCCCGAACCACCACCCAGGTCGCCAAAACAGCCGGATCGGTCGGGATCGCCGTTTTTTCCAGCCGTATTCTGGGCTTGATCCGGGAACAGGTCATGGCCGTTTTGTTCGGGGCCGGATATTATATGGACGCCTTTGTGGTGGCCTTCCGTATCCCCAATCTTTTGCGCGATCTGTTCGCCGAAGGGGCCTTATCAACGGCCTTTGTGACTGTTTTTACCGATTATGATCAGAAGAAGGGACCCGAGGCCACCTGGCGTTTGGCCAACAATGTCTTGCTGACCCTTACCCTGCTCCTTTCCCTGATCACCCTCCTGGGGATAATTTTTTCCGATGAGATCATCCGGATCATGGCCCCGGACTTTGGTCGGATTCAAGGCAAGATCGCCCTGACCCGGCTTTTGACCAATATTATGTTTCCTTTTCTGATCCTCATTTCTTCGGCTGCAGTGGTGATGGGGATTTTGAATACCAAAGGCCGTTTTTTCATCCCGGCCATGGCCTCCACTTTTTTTAACCTGGGTTCGATTGTCGGAGGGGTGCTCTGCGCCTGGTGGGCCCCGTCCTTTGGTCAGCCCCCGATTGTCGGCATGGCGGTGGGGACCCTGATCGGCGGATTCCTGCAACTGGCCATTCAGCTTCCTTCTCTAAAAAGATCGGGATTTTCCTGGCGGCCTCATTTGCGTCTCAAAGACGAGGGGCTGCGCCGGATTATGGTCCTGATGATACCGGCGGTGATCGGCCTTTCCGCCACCCAGATCAATGTCTTCATCAATACTAATTTTGCCGCCCGCTGCGCCCAGGGGAGTGTTTCCTGGCTCAACTATGCCTTCCGGTTGATGCAGTTTCCCATCGGTATTTTCGGGGTGGCCATTTCCATCGCCACCTTGCCGGTCATTGCCCGGCAGGTCTCTCAGGGTGATATGGGGGCCTTGAAAACCACTTATGTGTCTTCCCTGACCATGGCTTTCCTGTTGACCGTCCCGGCCTCTTTCGGGCTGGCCTTCCTGGCTAAACCGATTATCCGTCTGATCTTTGAACACGGCCGTTTCAATGCCCTGGATACCACCCATACCGCCGAGGCCCTGATCTACTATGCGGTGGGCCTTTTTGCCTACTCCTCCGTTAAAATCACCGTCCCGGTTTTTTATGCCCTCAAAGACACGAAATACCCGGTCATCGCCAGCTTTTTAGCCGTGGTCAGCAATGTGGTTTTTATTTCCTTGACCCTGGACATTTTTCAGCATAAGGCCATTGCCTTTTCCATGTCTATTACCATGATCTTTAATTTTATTTTCTTGAGCGCGGTCCTCTATCGGAAGGTAGGGGGGTATGATCTGCGGGTTCTTTTCCGATCTTTAATCAAAATCATCCTGTCTTCACTGGTCACGGGATTGTCCGCCTACTATCTATATCAATGGCTTGGCCGGTTCCTGAATCCGGTGGGAATCCTGAATCAAATAATCTCCCTCGGTCTGGCCATGCTTGCGGCTGTTTTGGTTTATTTTCTTTTAATCCGTTTGATGGCCATTCGGGAAATGGATGAAGTGATGGAGGGCTTTAAAAGGCGGTTTTTCAAAAATACCGGTTAAGACTGGCTATATCCCCTTTCCCAGGATCGGTTCATCCTCCCTTTTTAGCCGGAGGTTGGGATTTAATAAGGATTCTGGTAAATTCCAGAAAGTCCTCCAAATGCTTTTCGATAATCTGTTGGACCACTTCCAGGTTTAGTTCCTGGTAGTCATGGACGGCGATATTTCGGAAACCTACCATGGACATCATTTTTTCTGCAAGATTTTTTGAGATCAGTCCTTCTTTATAAAGTAGCGAAAATGCCTCACGACTGTCCTGGGGGATTCCCAAACGGCGAAGGCGAATTTCATGCATAGCCAGATCGATGGCGGTTTCACAGGCCCTTTGAATATTTAAAATTATGGAATCTTGTTTGGTAATATTTTCGTACAGATTGATCGGATCAGCGGAATACTCTTCCCGTATCCGCTTGATGCAACGTTCAATGATCGCCACTTTGTTGGTCCGAATATCATCCATAGACCGACCCCCGGGCATACACATCTTCCAGAATGCCCCTCCGTTCTTCATTTAAGCGGACATAGGCACTAAAGACGGCGTTTTCATACCGTTCACGATCTTCCGTTCTCTCTTCATAGAGGCATTGGCCGGAAGATATTACCTGTAATCGCATAACAGTTGAAGCCCGGAGCAAATCCACCAGATCGATTTCTGTTTCTATCTGAACGGCCAGTTCTTGAGCCGCTTTCCATCTTTCCCAGGGGGAAATAGGGTTCTTCGGCAAAATAGCCAGATCGATGTCCCCTTTAACCCTTCCATCGGGATTCACTGAGGACCCGAACAAGTAAATGGCTTTCAGGTTTGGAAACCGTTCTGTCAAAAATCGAACGATACAGTTCTTTTTTTCTTGATCAACCATAGCCGAATGTGAAACAGCGTTCATTTATTGGAACAAGTATAAGATGGCGGGGGGATTGTGGTCAAGGAGAAAAAATGCCAACTTCGAAGGCCTTCACCTGGACGACTCATTAAAAAGCCCTCCCGATCAAGACGGGATCGATAGCCTTTACACCAAGTCGTCAAATTTAAACTTGACCATTTTATTGAAATCCATTAAAAAGAATCCAGTGCCTGGGTGGCGGAATTGGTAGACGCAAGGGACTTAAAATCCCTCGGTCCTCGCGGCTGTACCGGTTCGATTCCGGTCCCAGGCACCACTTTTTATTACCTTTTTACACTTCCGCCAGGATCAAAGCCAGTATTTACGCACCTTTCAAGCATACTACCTTCTATTTTCTTAAAAATATTATTTAGTTGCATGGTTGATGTTTACAACTTTTTTTGCTTCTAAAAGCTCATTGTACCTAAATTGTACCCGTAATTTTTGATCATCATTGAACGCCTGCCGTTTTTTAGCCGCTTCTTTTAAGTCCTCTTGCGAGACGATATTATAGCGGTCAAAAACCGACCGAGTCTTATGACCGGAAATGCTCATGGCTACTCGCTCAGGAATACCGGCCCTAACCATGTTCCTCACTCCGCTTCTTCTCAGGTCATGGAAAAGTTTATTAGGGACCAAAACAACCTTCCCCTTTTTATCTTTGACGGAATTTCCATTTTCGTCAGTCAAAGTTTCACATAGCCCGATCTTTATACATGAAGTTGCCCAAGCTTTGCGGGGATCAACAATTTTCTTTCCATTACGGTGGAAAACATAAGTACAATCCAAACGTCGTTTTTTGTGCAGGTCTTCATCATCTCCCAAAGCTCAGGTTCCATGTACAGGGTCCGGGCTTGGTCATTTTTAGTTTCACCTGGTTCCAATCTGACTATGCCCTCTTTTAGATTAACCTGGTTCCATTTAAGGCCAAGGATCTCACCCCGTCTAACCCTTTCGGTATCCCTGTTTCTTCTTTTTTTCCCATTGCCCGTAAATCCTTTTTATTTTATACTCCTAACATCAAAAAATGAATTTTCTATCAAAAATTGAGGAGCAGACCATGATACACGAAGAAGTGATGGCTGAAGCCAGTAGTTTTATGAAAAGTCGAGTGATCCTGACAGCGGCAGAAATCGATCTTTTTACCCATCTTGAACAAAAACCATCCAATGCGGACGAAATTGTAGATATGTTGGGTCTCAATCGAAAGGCTTTAACCAGACTTCTTGACTGCCTTGTTATCTTTGGATTGGTCGAAAAAGAAAGAGGACCTTACAGCAATACGGAAAATGGCACTCTTTTCTCGGCCCAACACCCGGAATCCGTTCTCCCCATGGTCCTTCATATGAATCATCTTTGGAATACCTGGAGTGGACTTACCGAAACAGTCAAAAAGGGACAGGATCCAGAAACCAAACAAGGCCTCAAGTTCGACGAGAAAAGTATGAAGGCCTTTATTGGAGCTATGCACATCGGAGCGAAAAGTCTATCTTCCGAAATAGCCCAGGCTTTTGATTTAAAGCCGTTTAAAAAACTTCTTGATATCGGAGGGGCTTCAGGAACCTATACCATTGCCTTCTTACGGAAAAACCCGGAAATGAAAGCGATCATTTTTGACCTGAAAGGGGTCATCCCCATCGCCCGCGAACGTTTGCAAGAGGAAGGGCTAATTGATCGAGTGGAATTGGTGGCCGGAGACTTTTATCAAGATGAGCTTCCGAAAAGTTGTGATCTTGCTCTTCTCTCCGCCATAATTCATCAAAACAGCCTTGATGAGAATTTCAATCTTTTTCAAAAGGTTCACCGAGCCCTTGAACCTGGAGGGGTAATTCTCATCCGGGACCACATCATGGAGGAAACCCGGACCAGACCACCCGCCGGAGCCATTTTTGCATTGAATATGTTGGTTAATACCCGTGGTGGGGACACCTATACTTTTATTGAAGTAAAAGATACCCTTGAAAAGGCTTGTTTTAAAGATGTAAAGCTCCTCAGAAGCGGTGAACGGATGGACTGCCTGGTGGAAGGACGTAAGCCGATCTAAGATCGAATCAAATATAAGGAATTCCAATCAAAAAGTAAGATCCCCCATTTCTCAAAAGAGCCTTGAACTATAAAGGTCAAAGGACACAAGTCGATGAGTGGGTTTACGCCCCCATACCTTCCGCAGGAGAAAAAAATGAACAGTAAACCAAAAATTCTCTTATTTTCCATCCTTATTCTCACCTTTGCCGCCTCTGTTTTCGCACAGGAAACTGTCCCCCCTGAAGATGCCGCCAAATTCATCGGCCAGCAAAAAACAGTATGCGGCAAGGTGGCCAGTGCCCATTATGCAACACGCAGCAAGGGGCAGCCAACTTTTTTGAATCTCAATAAGCCCTATCCCTACCCAATTTTTACTGTCCTCATTTGGAGATCAGACAGGAGCAAGTTTGAAAAGCCTCCTGAAGCCCTTTCCGGGAAAGAAATATACCCCATAAAGATCCAGTCTGAAGACGATCTGATCAAGGAAGTAGCCGGAATAGCCACCCTCTCTATGAAATTAGGTTACCAGCTTGAGACCGAGAACCGCCCTCTGACCAAAGAGGAAGCCTATATCCAGCTTGGACATAGTGCTTCCCTTTTCAAGGCTATTTTGCTTTATGTTCGATAAGAAGGAGGATACCTATGAAGATTACAGCCATTGTGGGTAGCCCGAGAGGAGTTAAGGGGGCAACAGGATCCCTCATGAAGATAGTGCTCCAGGGGGCCGAAAGCCTTGGAGCTACCGCTGAGATCTTCGCCATCAAAGGACAGGAGGTAAAGCCCTGCAAGGCCTGCAATACATGCCACAAGATGGGGTCGTGCCCACAGAAAGACTCATTCAGAACGATCAAGGAGAGCGTCGACCAGGCCGATGGCCTCATTCTCGCCAGCCCCAACTATATATTCCAAGTTAGTGCCCAACTAAAAGCCTTCTTCGACCGCTGCTGCGGCGTGATCCATTGCCAGGGCTTTGAGGGGAAGTATGGGGTGGCGGTGGTAACCTCTGGAGGAGGGGATGAAGCCCCCATAGCGGACTACATGCAGCATTTCCTGGCCACCACTGGGGCTACCCCTGTTGGTTCCGTTTGGGCGACGATGGGTCAGATACAGGATTATAACTTCCCTCCAGAACTAAGAGAAAAGGCTTTTACCCTGGGTGAGAAGCTTGTTAAGGCATGGCGGGACAAAGAAATCAGCCCCGAGTACAAAAAGATTAGCCGTGAGTTCAAAAAACGGATGCGTTCACTGATGATCTGGCGTAGAGAGGAATGGCCCTATGAGTATGAATACTGGCGGACACACCGGGGTCTGAAGGGGTAAGGTCAGCGGTACACATCCGACATACTGAGATGGAAAATCCGGTCAAAAGTCAGATTACGATTTTATAGGTTGAAAGAACAGTATAACAACTTTGCCCATTTAAAGGGCATGGACGATGGTATGGACATCAAACTGAAAGTATCATATAAAGCCGCACTTCTATCCCTATTCCTCTTTCCAGGCCTTGGCCATCTCTATCTAAAAAGGTATCGTAGGGGTCTGGTTATCATAATATTTTTCCTTACCGGATTAGGCTATATGGTCTGGTTCATCACGGTTTCTGTAATGAATCGCCTTGACGACATTATGGTTATAATAGAGGGTGGTACCAAGAACCCGCGAGGCCTACCAGACATTGTCGGATCAAAAATTTTAACCACAGGACCCTATCAAGAGGTCATTTATTATATTATTATTGGTTTTTGGATATTTGCTGTCATAGATGCCTATAGAATCGGAAGGCAGAGAGAACTTCAAGACAAAGAGACTTCCCACTACTAATTCCTTCTTATCCTCAGGAACAAATGCCTACAAATAATCTCACCGATCTCCAAGGCCAAATTGAACGTGTAACCTATACCAATGATGAAAATGGGTATACCGTTGCTAAAGTAAAAGTCCGGGGTAACCAGGGGGAAAAAGTTGGTGGTGCTGGTCGGAACTAAAAAGGCACTGGCTATTGCCATCAGGAACAACAAAACGGAAAAGAGATACATCCTGTTGAGGCAGAGATTAGAGGTAAGGTAGAATGAGATTGATGATCAGGGATGTGGCGTTTCCGGATGAAGAGAATTCAAAGGGTCTGAGATCCATGGCCGAGCCGATTTTTTCCTGTAGTCCTCAAACCTCCCTTTTGAATAGAATGGAAGGGTTCAATCGGTAATCGTCTGTGAGAATAGCTTGATATTTTAGAAAATTAGACAGACAATGAGATCTAATTGTCAAGGTTACACGTTTCTTATTGATAACCTCAAATGATAGGCGGTGAAAAGAAGATGGAAGAAGAATATTTTTTCATTATGAATGGTGAAGTGGAAGGGATCTATGGAACCAGGGATGATCTGTTGGAAGCCCTACAGCAGTATAATGTTGATTCTGAGGACAGTTATGTCATCAAAGGATATAGGATCAATTTGAACGTAACCCACCATGTCACTCTTAGAGAGGATACTCTCTCGTCTCCCCTAAAAAAACAACGAGAGGCCTTGAGAGAGATAGGCGATGACGAATAAGGCATCGGATAATGAAATATCAAGCACTCGGAGAGATTGATGATAACCTTCTTGCATTTCCAGAAAGAATTATTCATACTACACCGTCATTGCAAATGTCTCCAAGGAGAGACTCAATACAAAGGAGGGTTAACGATGCCAGAAGGAAAAGTTAAATGGTTTAATGATTCAAAAGGATTTGGTTTTATCGAGCAGGACGGTGGCAAGGACCTATTCGTACATCATTCCGCGATACAGGGAGAAGGTTTTAAATCGCTGGCTTAGGTTGATCGTGTCAGTTTCGATGTCGTCCAAGGTGCTAAGGGTCCTGCTGCTGAGAATGTTCGTAAGCTGTAAAACTGATCATAGGGACTTTAATATTTGCCGTTTTCTTCCAGTTTTCTAAACCAATCCGCCAAACAAAAGACTTCAATCCGAAATCAATGAAAAGAAGGAAAATCGTCGGTTTTCTTTACAGTTTCCGATTATCCTAAATTAATTATATAAGATATTGTAATTTATATATTTATTATGTTTTTGTAATCATAAAAACATAAAATCGTCGGGATTTCTTACAAAATTCACCCTATAAAAAATATGAGAATAAAAAATATTATAATAAAATATAATAGTTATAAAATTGGCACATTTCATGCACCTTAAAACGCTAAAATCGGAAAGAGGAGGTCATTTCAATGAGAAGAGCATTACTTTTGGGGTTGTTTTTGGTAGTTTTGATCTATAGTTTATGCACACCGGCGGCTCAGGCCACATCGATCCCAGCGGTCACCTTTAATCAAGACATCTGGTCTGTTGCAACTCCTATAGGCGTGAACGAAACCATTGGGTGGCAATTCACGGTGAGCGGCAGCATTCTCGTTACGAATTTAGGCGTGTTCGACAGCGGCCTCGGCGGCTCCGGGTTGCCAAACGGCTTGGCTGACGCCCATACCGTCGGCATTTGGGACACTAACTCTGCTACACTGCTCGTCTCCGCACCTATGAACACAGGGACTACCGATCCACTGGTCAACCAATTCCGATACGTCTCGGCTACGCCCACCCTCCTTGGACCGGGGACCTACACCATAGGAGCGACTTGGGTTGCTAATAGCGACGACTATATAGCGAATGCTGCAATTGTACCTGGGAGCTTCTTTACAGGTCCCGGGATCACCTATCTGCGGGACGAGTACATACAAAGCAACTCGCTGGTCATGCCCACCTCCTCTTTAGGTGGCAGCTTCGATCCGGCTATGTTCGGGCCGAACTTCGAATACAACACTGTTCCCGAACCCACCACCATGATCCTTCTTGGGTCTGGGTTGCTTGGGCTTTGGGGATTTAGAAGGAAGTTTAGAAAATAATTACATCGATCATCTCTTTCCTCAAAGGCAGAGTCATTTGGCTCTGCCTTTTTTTTCATATTTCAAAATGGAAAACCCAGATCAAAGAAATTTCCATTTCCGATCCCTCCATCCTAACATTTACCTTGGAACGACCTCCGACAGTTACGCCGGATGGATCGGCCAGATTTATTCAAAAGACCGCCATACTGGTAGAATAACCCGCCGAACAAATGTCGTCGGAGGGAAAAAGTTCATCGAAGAGGTCCTGCCAGTTGATAGCGTTGAAGAATATTTCCAATATTTTCGAGTCCTGGAAATCGATTATACCTTTTATCGGCCACTTACCGAACCCGATGGGACCCCAACCCAGAACTATCAACTCCTAATGAGATACCACCAGTATCTCAAAGAAGGGGATCGCCTTATTCTTAAGGTCCCTCATGTCGTCTCTGCCCAAAAGTTTCGCCGGGGAACTGCATATATCCCCAATGAGGACTACCTCAACCCTGAAATATTTACCAACCAATTCTACAAACCGGCCATAGAAATATTGGGGGAATCCCTAACTGGCTTCCTTTTTGAACAGGAGTACCAGAAATTCAAGGACAAGCTTCCTGAAGACCAAATGGCTGAATCCCTGGATGCTTTCTTTAAGGCTATTCCCAAAGACCACCGTTACCATGTTGAACTCCGAACCGAAGCTTATATAACTCCACCCGTCTTTGAGGTCCTTGAAAAACATGGAATCGGGCAGGTCCTTTCGCACTGGACCTGGCTTCCCCCACTAAGGGTACAATTCGACAAAGCCGACCACAGTGTGCTCAATTCCGGCCGTGAAATGATTATCCGGCTGTGTACTCCCCTCAAGATGCGTTATGAAGAGGCCTATGCCAAAGCCCATCCATTCGATAAACTGATTGAAGGAATGCTCCAGCCAAAGATGATCGAAGAGACGTCCAAATTGATGCATGAAGGGATAGAAAAAGGGGCCAAGGTGAATGTTCTGGTCAATAATCGGGCAGGAGGGAATGCCCCGCTGATCACCCAGAAGATTGCTGAGAAATTTCTTCAGCAAGAATAGAAAGCCTCATTTAACTCCAACAAAAATCCAATGAGTCCAACATTCCAGTCCCCGTCGAAAATAATATCTGTGAAGTAAAATTGGAATAAAGGGAGATTTTTTTCCTTCCTTAAAAGAGAAATAAATTAGAAAGAAATGGAAATTTTCTTCATTTCGCAGTTGGGTTCAGGTATTTGGCTAACCAATAAACCAATAAAAAACAAATAATTAAAGATTTGTAAGATTTGTGGCACCGGATTTCCTTAATACTTATATTTAGAGGATTCACTGATCTAATCAAAGAGGTAAAAGTTAATGGGGCAATTAATAAAGACAGAAGGCCCTGGTGAGAAGATAGAGGCCTTAAAAAGGGCTTTAATCGGTATTGATGATAAGAGGATGGAAGCTTTCTTATTACTGAATGCAACACTGGAAGAATATCTGTCCGATATAGCGGAGTATCTTTGGATCCTGAATGGGCTTAATAAAGCAGGGAGAATAAATTAGGGATGGGAAATATCTTCCTTGAGCTCCTTAAACTTACATTATTAAAAAAAGGCCAATATTCTTCACGAAGCCCTGTTTTTGAATGTTAAACAGCCATGCCAGATTTTAAATGGTAATCGCTTACCGACCCTTCTTTATTATTGGTTCCTTTCCGAAGAAAAATTTCCCTATTTATAGGCCGCATGTCCCCTTCTTGGGGACAATGGAACTATCGTAGGCAGTATTTATTCCATTGGGAATGGTTTGGTTGCCTCGTCAGGGAATAAAGGATGGATAAATATTGTTCCCGGGAAATAGCACCAGAAGAGGAAAGGATCTTTAAATTCTTAATCGAGGAGATGACTCTGCCCTACAATGGACTTACCGGAACTGAAAATCTACCAAAGTTAAGGTTGAATCAATTCAGTGTTCATCGCCATTCGTTTTATAGTATCACAGAACAGGACATCCATCCTTGTGGTTGAAATGATCCCCTCGACAAAACCCAGGCCGAAGGTATGATGTTGAATCACATCCTTAAATTGATAAGTATCTTGCGTGCGATAGTTTTTTATAAGTTGTTTCGGATTCATTTCATTTTTTTTATCTCCCCATTGGGCGGGAGCTGTAACGACCCTCTTATAAAAAATGGGATCCAATTTGACATTTTTTTCTCGATGCCGATTAGGGGAAAGAGAAGACTTTTTTGGGGGTGACTTCGGATCCTTATACTTATGCTCTGAACCGCAAGTTTTACATTTAACTTTGGATACCGTATTGTCTTCAAGAAATAAGATAATATGGTTTAATAATAATTTACACTTTGAACAGTAGGCTTCGATATCACTTCCAATTAAAGATGACACGTAATCCTCCTCTGCGTTTGGAAAAAGTTAAAATCTTCTCCAGATTATAGATTAACCAGTTACCTAAAGAGACTTTACATTAACTGCTGAGGGTCCCTTGGGGCCTTGTTCAATATCAAAACTCACCCGCTGACCTTCAGTGAGAGTCCGAAAACCCTGCATGGTGATGCCTGAATGGTGGACAAAAACATCCTTTTCCTGACCATCAACATTGATAAACCCGAAGCCCTTGTTCTCGTTAAACCACTTTACACTTCCTTCTGCCATAGTCATATTCCTCCTTTTGAACTATTTCTCAAGTTGGGATAGCACAAAAAAAAGGCATCTTGGATAAAAGCCCAGATGCCTTGAATTGTTGACTTTTTCACCAACTTCAACCGCTATCGTATCCCTCAGGGGCAACTAACGGAATTCCTTATATTTATAACATAAGCCTAATAATGATTCTTGTCAAGGTTTATAACGAATAACAACAATACTCGCTATTACCCCATCCATAGTTCCAGACATGGAAAAACAGGGTGTATAAGAGATCCCGATAGGGCAGGAGCGTTGGAGAACCCTATTAATGCCTTAGTCCTTATTATTCCAATAAAACTCCAATAAATCCAATTCCACTCAACCAAACCCAGGTTAGTAAATCTCAATTCATTCTATCCATCTTCCAATTTTCTCTTGATACCCATACAGACGTATAGTATTATTCCTATCACTTCATGTAGCCCTCACGATCAGATAAAACAAATATTTGAATATCTTTAGGACTCTTTAGTTGAAAAAGGCTATCCCCATTTCTGGGAGGTGACTACCCAATTTAAGATCAACCTGGGCACGTTTCAAGACCGTCTCAAGAACCTTTAAATCTTTAATCATCTAAGTCTTACGAATATGACTGCTCGCGGCTGGCTTATTGATCTCTACGTCCGGGAAGATCTGATAGTCCTCTGGTTCCGGCTCGAATCAGGAACCCTCCTTTGTTTAAACGATTCATTCCCCTACTGCTTCTATGCTCAAGGGAGTCCGAGAGATATCCTGGCCCTTGAAAAAGACCTCTCGTACCTAATACGCCGGGCCTGCTGGACCAAACGGAGAGACTTTTGGAGCGGAAAGCTGATTCAAGTCAGGGAACTCGAAGTCGGGTTTTTCAAGAACCTTTTCCGCATCCAAACCGTTCTCTCCCGATATTCTGGAGCGATCAGTTTCTATAACATTGATCTGTCAGTCCTCCAGTATTATGCCTATCTGAACGGTCTCTTCCCCCTATGTTATTGCCAACTCCACTGGGAGGAGAAAAGACTTCTCGGCTTTGAAATTCTGGACTCTCCCTGGGACCCGGATACTGAGCTTCCACCCTTCAAGACCATTGAACTTGGGCTAACCCAGGACTCCCAAATCCCGCTGGAGAGAGGCAACAGTGTTGAATTAACTGTTGAGGGCCGATCCTTTGAACTTGGAGGGTCGAGACCGGCCGAGCTTTTAGAGAAGCTCAATACCTATTTGGTGGATCTCGATCCCGACTTAATTGTCTCTCGAAAGGGAGATGATCGGATCCTGCCTATACTTTGGAACTGGGCTCAAAAGGAAAAAATTCCCCTGGCTCTGGACCGGGATCCCCATCCCCCCTTGAGACGAAACGTCGGCCAGTGGAGGTCTCACTTTAGCTACGGACAGATAATCTACCAGAGTTCAACCTTCCCCTTATACGGCCGGTTCCATATCGATCAGAGCAACTCCTTCTTTTATCGCGAAGCCGGCTTGCAAGGGCTCCTTTTTATTTCCCGGCTGACTAAAATACCGGTCCAGACCCTGGCCAGGTCCTCACCAGGGACCGCTATCACTTCGATGCAACTTGACCGGGCCATTCATAAGGGAATCCTCATCCCCTGGAAGAAAGGGAGACCCGAAGACTTTAAAAGTGCCTGGGACCTCTTGGTGGCCGATAAGGGGGGGCTGGTGTTCCAACCACCCATAGGACTCAGGGAAAACGTCGCTGAAATCGACTTTGCCTCCATGTACCCGAACATTATGGTCAAGCACAACATTTCCCCGGAGACCATGCTTTGCTCCTGCTGTCCAGGTAAAGTTGTTCCCGAAGTTGGATATAATATCTGTAAAAAAAAGAAAGGGTTAATTCCTGAAACATTAAGCCCCATCTTAGATCTCGGGGCTGAACTCAAAGCCAGGGTTAAAGCCAAGCATCCCTTGAAGGACACCTACCAGTCCTTTCAAAAGGCCCTCAAGTGGATACTGGTCACCTGTTTCCGGTATACAGGGTATAAGAACGCCCGCTTTGGTCGTATTGAGGCCCATGAGGCCATAACCGCCTTTGGCCGGAATAAACTCTTCTTGGCTAAGGAACTGGCAGAAGAAAGAGGCTACCGGGTCCTTCATGGTCTAACCGACTCACTTTGGTTTGAAGGTCCATGGCTTACAGAGGCCAGTATCAAGGAACTCTTGAATGAAATTGGGATGAGAACCAGAGTCCCCATAAACCTGGAAGGAATCTACCACTGGATAATTTTTTTACCCTCTAAGGTCAATGCTAACCGTCCGGTGCCCAATCGGTATTTCGGCCTATTTAAGGATGGGAGCATTAAGACCCGCGGTATCGCTTGCTGCCGTCATGACATACCCCCATTTATCAAGGAGGCTCAGACAGACCTTCTGCTGATTATGGGTACGGCTCATGATCGAAAGGCCCTGGAAAACAAGTTGCCGGAGATCCTTGATCACTTGGGGGATTATGTAGCCCGGCTCAAAGAGGGCCGAGTGGCAAGCCAGGAGCTGGTCATTACTCATCGTCTCACCCGGAAACTCGAAGAATACCGGGTCAAGACTCCATCGGCCATGGCCCTTGAGCAATTTGAGTCGGTAGGCTTGACCATTCATCCCGGGCAGAAGGTTGGTTATCTGCTCCGGGATAGTGATATTTCGGGTGAAGATAGAAGAATCCTTCCTGCCCCTTTTCTCCAAGGGGGAGAAGACTACGATAAAAAGAAGTATCTGGAGATCCTGTTAAAGGCTGCTGCGGAGGTGTTGGTGACCTTTGGGTTGGATTATAAGGATCTGGCCAAGAGATATCAACCGGCCAGATGACCAGTTGCACCCTTTTATTGTTTAAAACAGGATAAATTTTGTCTAAATATGCCAAATAAACCCTACTTCTCAACCTATTTCTGCCCTTCAAAGATTCCCTTATAAACCCTAACATACCAAAATAATTGTAATTTAACCGTTTAATGCAGTAATGGCTTAATTATTGCAACTTAGGATAACTGAAACTAACTGGGAAGATTGGCTTTTCGGCTTTTACGAGAAAAGGCATTCCATGAGACATTGTGGAGTTAACCTTCCTTGCAAATAATTCAGGATTTATGGACTTCTTGCCGATAAAAGATAATAAAATAATAAATTAACCAAGTTTTCTTGATTGCAACTTTTAATTAAGGGCGTGTCGATAAAGTCAAGGAGTATAGATGGATCCAATATATTGCGCAAGTTGCGGTACCAAAGTCATGGCAACGATGAGAATCTGCCCAAGCTGTGGAAATCGAACTTTTGGGAACGCTCCTCCTATTAGATCCGCCCCCCCAAAGCCGACGCAGTGGCAAGCGCCAGGGCGCAATATTTATGTATCCGTGGCACCGTCTGCCAGCGGAATGGTTCGCTCAATGGCACCTCCCGGTTACTGGCAAAGACTGGTCGCCTACTTAATCGATTTCCTGATTCTCACGGTTGGTCCGGCAATTGCGATTGGCATACTTAAAGTTCCATTCTTGATCGGGGGTTTCAGGGCAGACGGAGTTTGGTTTGCCACAATGACCATACTGCTATTTTTTACGATTCCTCTCGCCTATGAAACATTCTTTGTGGGCTCAAAAATGCAGGCAACACCTGGAAAACTAATAACAAGACTCATTGTTGTAACTAATTACGGAGGGCGACTATCGCAATGGCACGCGTTCCTAAGATTCCTTGCAAAGGTATTTGTCCCGTTTGTGGGAATCTTCCTTGTTGCTCTTGGCGTGATCGGGATCGTTGGAATTGATAAGCCATCTTATGGTGCCACATTTACGGTCGTGCTGGCTGGCTGGCTACTGCTCGTTCTTGGTCCGTATATGAGCGTGTTTTTCACTCCCGACCGACTCACGGTTTTCGATATGATATGTAAGACGCGAGTCGTTTCCAAACCCTAAGAGGTATCACCATGTCCAATATTGATTTTGCTGGGAATCCGAATCAGCGCACTCTTTGCGTTTTGGTGCTTGATGCATCAGGATCTATGGATGTGCCATCATCATTCGGAAAAACAAAGATTGCGGAACTGAATGATGGAATTGTCATGCTCGAAGCAGCGCTTAGGGCGGATGATACGGCGTTGGTTCGCGTTCAATTGGCAATCGTATGCGTTGGCGGGCCGATCAACGACGCAGACGTCATGATGGACTGGACTGATGCAAAGCACTTCAGTGCATTGAAACTTAATTCCGGAGGTACCACCCCGCTCGGGAAAGGGCTACTAATTGCCCTCCAAATGATCGAGCAAGGGAAACGAAACCTGAAGAAAGCGGGGATCTCCTATACCCGGCCATGGATGCTCGTCATGACAGACGGTGAGCCGACTGACTCTGCTTCCGAGTGGGCAACTGCGGTTACCGAGTGTAAAGCCGCTGAAGCCAGCAAGAAGATTGAAATCTTTGCGGTCGGTGTTCAAGGGGCGAATCTTTCCAAGATGAGCGAAATCTGTGCTAAACCGCCATTAATGTTAGCTGGGATGAAATTCAAAGAGCTTTTTGTCTGGTTGAGTGCGAGTTTGAGTGCAGCAAGCCGGAGTCGGCCAGGAGATATGATCCAGCTCCCATCAACTGATCCATGGCGAAATGTCGGAATATGACCCAAAGTGAAGATTCATGGATTGCGGCAGGAGCAAGTGTTATAGGAACAAGCCATCTGGCCTTGGGGACACCATGTCAGGATTCACACCATATCTTCATCAGCAAAGACGGATCGTGGGTTGCGGTCGCGGTAAGTGATGGCGCTGGAAGTGCAGCGAGGTCGCAAGAAAGTTCTGCACTCGTCGCAAGAAGTTTTGCAAGGAAGCTTAACGAGCTTTCGGATCAATTTGCTACTCGTGCACCCGGTGCATGGGTCAATGATTTTGTAATTCAGCAGGTTCTCACCGTGCGTGAGGAGCTACGAACAATTGCCCAGTCTGATGTCCTGAGCTCTTTCCACTGCACACTTGTTGCCTGTTTATTAGGGCCGTCGGGTGGATTTGCGATACATATTGGTGACGGAGTAATTTTCGGAGGGAGCTCTAAGAGAGATAGTAATGCGGAGAAGATTTCTCTTGATGTTGGACCCTTCTTATCACCTCCTGAAAATGCCGAATACGCAAATGAGACGTTCTTCATCACGGTAGGCGACTGGATCAAGCATTTGAGAATTACTCCACTACCACGGTGTGAGTGGGTGATGCTTGCTACAGATGGTGGCGCAGCTCTCTGTACAGTCGCAGAAAGCGTGCCAAAGGGTGGGTTTGTTGGACCTCTCCTCACTCTGTGCAAGAATGAATCGGATAGCAAGCGGTGGGGAGCGTTGCTGACAAGGACGATTACAGACGCGCAAGCTGACAAGCTGACAAATGACGATAAGACACTCGTGGTCTGCATGCGCCGCAACATTGCCAGTGTTCCCCGTGGTGTTCTGTTGGAGTATGGAGTGCCTGTTCCGCTGACAAGTGAGACTATCTCATCGGTTCGTCGGCAAACAAATACCCGTCCAATCCACGGAGTCACCGCTCGTAGTCGAATTAAGCGAGTAATGTCTTCTTCCGTGGTTAGTCGCCCTCGCCGCATTCATACAATAAAAGTGATCCTATTTGCCGTATTCATGCTGGTAGTGGGGGCGAGTGTGGTCCTCTGCCTCGATGGCGTGTTGAGACGGCGGTTAATTAATTTTTTACCATGGTCATCAATTAATCGAGACGCAAACCAAGGCAAAAGAGACATGACTCCTTCAGGGGCAGCAAAGTCGGAGAAAGAAGGAGGGGGCGCCCTAAAAGGAAGGACGTCAGAATGACACATAGGGAGTTCAATCCAGGATCTATCTACAACATCGGATTCAATGTCCGCGAACGGCATCAATCGAAAACAAATCAGGACAATGGTCTAAACCGAATGCGATTTGAAGCGAGTACGGAGTCGGGCAAAGTTGGGTTTGCGGAGGTAGACACCTCTGTAGCCTTAGGCCGTGGATGAGCACTCAAGAAGAAATCGTTCATTACAGAAACTTAGCCGAGACAGGTGATGCGGCCGCCCAATGCCGATTGGGCTGGATGTATCAAAATGGTAAAGGTGTTCCAATGAACTATGTCGAGGCTTTGAAATGGTTTCGCAAGGCGGCTATTCAGGGGAATACGGATGCCCAGAACAACCTTGGAAGGATGTATCAACATGGTAAGGGAGTTCCACAGAGCGATACTGAAGCCATGAAGTGGTATCATAAGGCGGCTGTTCAGGGGAATACGGATGCCCAGAACAACTGGAAGAAGATGAAAGCCGAAAGTATTAAAGTAGACAAACCTGAAAGTGAGCCACTTGTTACCAAAGAACTACCTACCCAAAATTTTCCAAATCAGGACAATGGTCTAAACCGAATGCGATTTGAAGCGAGTACGGAGTCGGGCAGCCTTGGGTTTGCGGAGGTAGACACCTCTGTAGCCTTAGGCCGTGGTGGCGTTGCCGTGATTCACCCGGCGATGTTTGATGGTAACTCGTGCGCGGCGAAGATCTTTAACTCCAATCGAGTGGTAAATGCGGACAAGATTATGGCAATGATTGCCAATCCGCCAGATTCCTTATGGATCACTGTTGGGACCAGGACGTATCCGAAGTACGGGTGGCCGACATCACTTCTAAGAAGTCCGCAGGGTCCGCCGGTAGGGTTTTTGATGCCAGTCGTGGACCAGACCGAGTCCTTTACGTTTGACTGTTACTACGACAAGACCCTGATTAAGAAGCTGGAGTCGCCAGAGGAGGTTGCGCTTTCGTTCAAGCTGGAGATCGCAAGTAATCTCAGCAGGTCGGTATCAGAGCTGCATAAGCATGGCCACTACTTCATCGATCTGAAGCCGCAGAACATACGTGTCTTCAGGCGAACCCATATCGTTACGCTGATCGATTGCGATGGCTTTTCAATTCAAGGGATAGAGAAACGGTTTCCTGCCGAAATGCTCTCAGCGGATTACATTGCGCCCGAGGCATATCGAGGCAACATCTATCCGCAGAACCTATCGGAGCCTCAGGATCGCTATGCCCTTGCGGTCATCCTGTTCCAATTGCTAAATGGGGGGACGCATCCGTTCCAAGGCATCGTAACTGACGCAAACATATCGGCCAACACCAACGATGAGAAGGCGGCCGCTGGTCTCTATCCCCATGGCTTGACGCCGAACCCACGGATCCTACCGCGCCCGCAAAGCATTCACTCATGCTTTGATGACGAGACGCGGAGTCTTTTCGACCTATCATTTACCGGAACCCAGTCAGAACGACCGTCGGCGGAGAAATGGGCTCAGCATTTCAAAAGACTGCTTGATGACAAAGCGCTTGTAAGGTGCGATGGTCACCCTTTCGACATACGTCACATGCGTTTTCAGGGGAAGACGTGTCCCACCTGCCATTTAGAGATCATCTCTCGGCAAAGAACGCGTGTTTTACCAGGCACGGCCACCATCAAGCCGACACCGACAACAAAACCAGTAAGACTATCGGCTACGGATTCAACTGGGGGCTTTAAGCTTATAGGAGGGGTTATGGGATTTATCCTAATAATGCTCTTCATAATTGGGCTCAATATGAACTCCCCGAAATCAATACCACCGCGACCACCAGCCCAGGAACAAATGGCTCCGGAGCCAGCACCAGCCCCAGCTCCAGCCCGAGAAGAAATGGCCACAATGCCAGCACCAGCACCAAGTGAAACTGGATTTAATAACACCAACCAATACTATTCTTGGGAAAACCCGTGGACGAAACTTCATGCCTTAATGAACACCAAATGGAAACATTCAATTCAAACTGATAAAATAGGCGGGGAGCTTCACATCTTCAGCGGACAGGATACCCGTACTTTCGTCACTATTTCTGTTGAGCAAAGAAGTGGTTTGTCTCTGAGCGATTATGTAAGAGGGTTCCAGAAGAGCGACTCTGGTTCAAAAATAAGTTTCACGGACGGAGGGAGACTTTTTAATAATAAGGGGGGGGGACAAACCTGGCAAGGCTCAGGAGTCTGGGTTGAAAAATACACGGGCTATGGCATAAATATCCAAATTACTCAAGTTGGTTCTGCGTTTTGGCGGGTCGTATCCGGTAAAGAAATACCGTATGACGAGACTGGAGCCGATGATAAACAGAATCAAATGATTCAAAATGCCTTATGGGACACTATTAGATGACAGGAAACCTTGGGGGATGGGGTTCCATGAACGGTGAATGAATATCAGGCTTTTGTTAGCAAATGGAATCGGCACATTCGTCCTCTGAGATAGAAAAAGGGTGGTTTCTAAGAATTATCTTGACAATTTTTAACCCATAGGTTATATTACCACCCAACATGACGAGTGGCGGAGGGTAAAATCCCTACTGCCCGGCAACCTGATCCGTAAAGGTGCTTAGTCACTTAAAAGAGTGGCCATGAGGTCGAAAGACAAACGGTTTTTGAGACCTCACCTTTGCGTGAGGTTTTTGCGTTTTAAGGGCGGAAAAATTCACTTCTTGTCATTACCAAAAGGAGGTGAGATCGACAAAAAAATGATAATTAGCTCGACATAGATAATATAGGTTTGTGGGGGGATTTGTTGCTATTGCAGCCCCACGTTAAAAAACAATTTGCTAAAATGCTGGCGGAGAAGACCTGGGGCTGACATTTAGCTTCCAGGTTTTTTTTTGCCCCGAGATTGGAGGTTAACAAAGATGGAAAAGAAGAAAAGAAATAAACTCACTCAGTTTAAAGAGTTCGACCCGATGATCTGGAAGAAACTTGGAGTTAATCCGACGGTCATGAAGTCGGCCACAATCACTGTATATTCCAAAAATCCACCCCTATATGTAATTGAAAGCATCAAACGTCAAAAGGCCGTCAGTGCTTTCAGGGAGGCCCAGGAGAACTGGCAGAAGATGAATCGTGATTACCCGGCCACCCTTGAAGACCATTTGGCCCTGGAAGACCTGATCGCTGAATCGAATGGGATCGTATGTGCCTTCTTCATTGAGGGGGCCTTGATTATAGGGATAGACCCTTCCTGCTATCATGATGTGGAGTTTGGAAACTTTCTATCTTATTTCGATAGGGACTTTCATTACCGGTTCAGGATCATTTGCACCCCTGCCCCGGCTCCTTTAACCATTGAGGACGGTGAACGGCTCCTGGAGTCTTTGGAAGAGTGTGATCGAAACTTTGAAGAAATGATGA
This sequence comes from uncultured delta proteobacterium, assembly GCA_963790475.1. Lineage (GTDB taxonomy): Bacteria > Desulfobacterota > RBG-13-43-22 > RBG-13-43-22 > RBG-13-43-22 > RBG-13-43-22. Next base: position 1,960,412 of record CAWBOS010000010.1, read on the forward strand.
ATAAAAGGTCCGCTTCAATAAACCAAGGAATTTCGGAAATGGGGTTGGACCGAAATGATATTCCTGACCTCTTAAATGAGGAGGAGGAATAGTCATGGGAAACGATAAGATCCAGGGGTGCCTACTTGGCGTAGCCATAGGGGACGCACTCGGAGCCCCCTTTGAAGGAAAGGATCCCGGTGCTGTAAGTCGCAAGGTCAAATCTGACAATGGTCGCATAAAGGATTTCTACCCTTTCTTCGGCGGACTCGGGACCTGGACTGACGATACGGGCATGACCCTGGCCGTCTGTAGAGCCTTCATAAAACATGAAAGAACCAGAAAATCTATGGAATCTTGTTTCCGGGGGGCTTTTTACAACTGGATCAATTCCGATGAAAGCCGGGGTTCGGGAAGAACAGTAACCTACGCCGCTAAACATGGAGTCGCCGACCTAAATTCTTGGAGTTCGGGGGCACTCATGAGAACTTCGCCTGTTTCGATCTATGCCTATCAGAAAGGCTACACTACTCACCAGGCGGCCGATCTCGCTTACTGGGTAGCCTCCCTTAGCCATGGGCATCCCCAAGCTACTTTCCCCCCCGTGGAATTTACCCTGGCCCTATTGTCGATTTTTCGTAAGGAAAGGAGTGTACCCGTTTACCTTGACGATCCCGAGGCCCTGGTGACCCAACAGGACCCCGATCAGGAAGATCGGCGGAAGGACTATAAACGATTACGGCACTGGCAGGCCGACGACCTGGACCCGACAACAGGACTCTCCATTTGGAAGAAGGTTTTTGAAGACTGCTTGGGGTTAAAGCCTGGAGTTCCCTGGAGCAGACTACCGGACTTTGAAGAAGGTATTCTAAAGGCCGTTAATGAATGCCTTGACCGCGATACTGCCGGGGCTGTTGCCGGTGCCATCCTTGGGGCTAAGTGGGGTATTCGGGGGATTCCTCAGAAATGGAAGACCCGAGTGGAAAAAAGTGAAACCATAATAGGGCTGGCGAATGACTTGATACAAGCCGCTCAGGAATAAAGGAGGCTGCAATGTCCGATGTAAATTTGGTTGTCACCCGGATCCGGGAAACACTTTCCGGAGAAACGAAGATAGCTTTTCTTAAAGCCCTGAATGAGGCCAAACAGGGATCTACAATGTTGTCATCGGGTGACTGGGAGGGATGCCTGACCCATTTGATGCGGGCTCATGATCTATTAACTAACATCCCTGAGGCGGCACCTATCCTGGGTATGGTTAGCCAAGACCTGGCCGCTGCATTCGGCAATCTCGATAGACTCACCGAAGCATCGAAGTTTGCTCAGGACGCCATTCGGTTGGTAAAGGGAATTAAGGAACTGGCTTTCACCGAAGCGATGGCTCAAATGACCATCGGGAACGTCTGCTACAGTAGAGGAAATGGACTGGAAGGATCACAGTATTTTGCTTCGGCAAGAAACCTGCTCAAGGATCGACCGGGCTCGGAACAGATCTTGCGGGATCTCGACCAGAATGAAGCGAGGCTAAGGGCTAATCTGTCAATGCCCAGACATGGCCCTCACTTCTGCTAAGAAAGGCAACCGCAGAGGCTCCTGACAATTTGAGAGTTAGGGACCGGTGTAGGACTCGTATCCGGGTAAACCAGAATTCAGATTTTGAAACACTGTATACTCTCCAAATCGATAAACAATCTTCAGTGGAGGGGGTTTAGCTTAGTGCTGCGATTCGTGAGTTAACCGGCCGTCCTCTTTCGGATACCGCATTCATCGTTCGAGAGGCTTTACGACTGGCGGTGAAGATCAGGAAAGATAAGTTTGACAATATCTGTGTGGCTCAGAGTTTGAAGGCTTTGACGGGTAAAGGTGATGGGGGATGTCAGGGGGGCCAGACGATATTGATTCTCTCATCGTTATTTATTAAAAAAACTTGTTAGAAGGAGGCTGAGATGTCTTATGTATTCGACCTGTCAAAAACGTCCAAGAAAGAGGGAGCAGTGGATATAGCTTCCCCGACTTCTAAGACCCAGGCTGCACCGGTTCCCTATACCGAACCGACGACCGGCATCGAAATGGTTTTGGTCAAAGGCGGATGTTATCCGATGGGTGATACCTTTGGGGATGGAATTCCTGCTATTGAGAAGCCGGTCCATGAGGTCTGTGTGGATGATTTCTATCTCGGGAAATATCCAGTAACCCAGGGTCAGTGGAAGGCCGTCATGGGGAATAATCCTTCAGCTTTTCAGAACGGGGACAATTACCCGGTGGAGCAAATAAACTGGGATGATGCTCAGAATTTTATCGGTAAGCTGAATGACATAACCGGGAAAAGGTATCGCCTGCCCACGGAAGCCGAGTGGGAGTACGCCGCCCGGAGCCGGGGGAAGAAAGAAAAATGGGCCGGGACCAGCAACGAATCAGGGCTAATGAAGTTTGCCTGGTACAGGAGAAACGCGAGAGGGAAGACCCACCCGGTAGGAAGGAAGCGGCCGAACGGCCTGGGTTTGTATGACATGAGCGGCAATGTCTGTGAATGGGTTCAGGACACGTTTAGTGAGGACGCTTATAGCTCACATTCAGGGATGAATCCCGTCATAGAGGGTGGTGTCTACTGCGTGTTGCGTGGCGGTTCCTGGAACTTTGATGCCGATGGTATACGCCTTGCCAGTCGAGCCTGGCTCCCGCCCGGAAGCCGCAATGAAATCCTTAACCAAATCGGCTTTCGTGTTGCCAGGGATCTTTAGTCTCACACCCGCATGGTTGTTGATTCCTGACCGCAGTGCACCTCTCCTGAGGCCGTGGTCACCTAAATGGACCCTAATCAGGAGGATCATGAGAGTGTCCCTGAACGCTGAAAGGGCCAGAACGAAAAGCCTTGTAGTATCATTACCTTGTACAATCAAACGATCATCGACACTATAAAGAATCGATGAAGATAAGATAATAGAAAGATTGAAAAGTTGATCAAAAGGCTACCCGAGAAGGGATATGGTTAGGATGAGTGGAATCTATTCGTATTTTTTACGTAAAATGTATGCTTATTCTTCACTCCTGAGTTCCATATAAGCAGAGTTTGGATGCGAATAAATATGGACACAAGTGTATATACTTTTTGTCAATTCGTAAGAAGTCGGTATTAACCTATGGGAGGGGAGATAGAGGAGAATCCGTAAAAAGCGGATATAGCAATTGTACCTGTCGTAACCGAAAATAACCTAATGTAACCCAACATAATCCAACTTGCCTTTTACAACTGGTTGATATTTAACTACTTAATTTTTGATGGGAAATCGCCTAAGTAGTTTTTTCGACTTAAAATCCCTCGGTCCTCGCGGCTGTACCGGTTCGATTCCGGTCCCAGGCACCAGTTATTATTAGGTAATTTGGGAATAGGGGCTTCGGCCCCTTTTCTATTTTGACAGTCCCTCGGACCATTGTCCACACTCTGCCCGCATTTTCAATACCATCTGCTTCTTTAAAAACTGGGTGCCAAACCCGTCCAGTATAACACCATAAAGGCCCTGGCCTTGGTCTGTCTCGGGCAATTTGGTGGGGCTTGGGAAGCCCTTCAAGGAGAGGTTACGGAAGAGGCCTTTGGCTTCGCTATGCAGCGGTACGGAATGACCTATTATTTGACGGACCTGCTTGCTTTTGGACCGGCGGCCGAGCGGGCCCGAAGAACCTCCGAGCTGGCTAAAAAGCTCAACCGGGCCTGGATGAGAAGGGGGGTACAGGATTTGCGAGTCGTTTCGCTGGCCCGTCTTGGAACCCTGGATGAATCAACGCTGACGGAAATTCAGCAGGATCTGGAATCTTTCGGTGCTGCCCTCGGTCGGCAGGCCATGGCTGAGGTCATGTTGATGAGAGGATCACTGGAAGAGGCCTTAAGTCTGTCGGAAGAGGAAAAGGTTGAATCAGGAATGGTCCTCAACCTGATACCGGGCCTTGAATTGTATATCCGCATCCTCCTTGGTCTGGACAGACTGCCTGAGGCATTAGCCGTTGCCGAAGAGGCCTTAAAACAAGCAAAACAAGTCCATTATCGATCGCTCCTCTGGCGTATCCTGACCGGTCGAGCGGAGGCTCGAAGAAGGCTGGGGGATGAACATGGCGGTATTGAAGATTATCGCGCAGCAGCGGAGATTCTGACCGAGCTTAAGGAGACTATCCCCGACGAGAAACAGCGGCGGGATTTTGAAACAAACCCTCTCGTGGCCCTGATTTTGGCGAGAAGGCAAACATGACAACTTAAATCCGTGTCGAGAAAGCCCAAACCTATTGCCGTCATGCCGGACCCCGGATCAGGTCCGGGGCAGGCCCAATCCGGCATCCAGTTCTTTTAAGTGGTTCTGGATACCGGCTTTCGCCGGTATGACGTAATGGGTGCATTTTCCAAAGGTCTTATAGAGAGGAGAAGAATATGAATAATTCACCAAAACTTCATTATGGAACACCGGAGGAGGCTGGGATGTTAGCCGCGCGTATCGAAAGAGTCAAACAGCTCGCCGAAGGTTGGGTGGCGGAAGGTCAGACCCCTTCTCTGGTCATACTGGCGGCCAGAAAAGGAATTATTTTCTTGCATGAAGCTTATGGCCGGCTAACACCCGAAGGTCATTCACCGCCGCTTCTGATCGACTCTGTTTTCCCCATGGGTCCCCTGACCAAACCGGTTACAGCCACAGCGGCCATGATTCTGGTGGAGGACGGCCTGTTGGGGCTGAACCGTCCCGTGGTCGATTATATTCCTGAGATCTGTGGCAAGGGAGCAAAATCCGTTCAGGTCCACCACCTGCTTTCCCATACCTCCGGTTATCAAGAAAAGAGCTTGCTTAGTTTGGCGATAGAAAATGAAGGGGAAAAGTATGAGTTGGGTTCGGCGGTATGTTCTCCACAGCTATGGATATGGCTATTTTCGGCCAGATGTTCCTAAACGGTGGCCGGTATGGTGATCAACGCATCTTAAGCAGGCTCGCTGTCTTGGAGATGACCCGAAACCAGATCCCGGGGATTGGAACTAATTGGTGGGGAATCTTTGTACCTGAGGCCTCCTGGGGTTATGGCTGGTCAGTGGCTGGCGATATTAAATGGAGGTATTTTTTGGGAAGTCTACGTTCGCCAAAAACGTTCGTGCACACCGGCGCCGGTGGAACCCGTCTATTTGCAGATCCCGTGAATGAGATCCTGCTGGTTTACTTTTCTGTGGTGCTTGAAGTCACACCGTTAGAAGAAAAGAAAAACAACGCCGATCTCTTTGAAAATGCGATCTACGCCTCTATTAAGGAATAACTTATGCCGCATGCCGCTACCTTCTTTTCATGAGAGGATGGACAAAAATGTCGGCATGTAAAGGAAAAGCCTTCACGGGGAAGAAAATATCAAGAAACTGCTCCAGGCCGATATAATAATTTGAAATCTTGCTGCCATTATGCTACCGTAATAAACTAGAGGAAAACATATTGGCAGCAAACACCAGGGCACAACCTTTAGAATTACTGCTTGTTGTTGTCCCCCGGTGTTTGCTGGTAGGGTGGGCAGGGCTCACCGGTTATTATTAATCAAAGGGATATCGACTCGTGCAGGCACATTTAAAAGAACTGGCCAGTAAAATCAATCAACTGAAAATCCAAAGAAAGGCGGTCATCGTCGCTCATAACTATCAGATCGATGAAGTCCAGGAAATCGCCGATGAGATCGGCGATTCGTTCGCCCTAAGCCGCTATTGCGCCGACACCAACGCCGAATTGATCGTATTTTGCGGTGTTCATTTCATGGCCGAAAGCGCCAAGATCCTTTCCAAAGATAAAACGGTGCTTATCCCGGCCCTGGATGCCGGATGCCCCATGGCCGACATGGTCACCGTTGAAGAACTCAAAACCCTGAAAGAGCAGCACCCTGATGCGGCCGTCGTCTGTTACGTAAATTCAACCGCGGCCGTAAAGGCCGAAAGCGACATCTGTTGCACCTCGGCCAATGCCGTCAAAGTAGTAAACTCCCTGGCTCAGAAAAAAATTATCTTCATTCCGGATAAAAACCTGGCCCATTATGTTTCCTTGCAGGTCCCAAACAAGGAGATCATTTTTTGGGATGGTTATTGCATAACGCATCACAGGATCACCCTTGAAGACGTTCAAAAGGCCAGACAACAGCACCCGGACGCGGTTTTACTGGTGCACCCCGAATGCCGGCCGGAAGTGGCCGCAGCCGCTGATGTGATCGGAAGCACCAAACAGATCATCGACTACGCTTTACAATCGAAGGCCGATAAATTTATCATCGGAACAGAAATGGGAGTGATTTTCAGGTTGAAAAGGGAGAACCCGGCCAAGACCTTTTACCTCCTGTCCCAGGGTCTTATCTGCCCGAACATGAAAAAGACGAACCTCGAAAAGGTTTTCGAATCTCTGGATAAAATGCAGTATAAAATAGAATTGGATGAAGGGATAAGGCAAAAAGCCTACCGAGCTTTGAATCGCATGCTCGAGGTGGGTTGAGGAACTATCCTGATTCCCTCCTTGCCCAAAGGATATCGCCCTATCCCTGGATAACGGAGCTTCCCCGGAATTGTACCTTAAGATAGGCCGTGGGCTCACTCAGTCCAGGCTCTCGATATCACTCTGGACTACCGGTAGAGGAAACGATGGAAATAAAATCCATCCGCAACCTGAGTCGTTTTAAGCATATCATCTGGGTCTTGTTAAAATACGGATTCGATGACATCATTCATCGCCTGGACCTTCCCGGTTCTTTTATTCTGAGAAGGATCAACCGCATCAAGACCCCCATGACCGTCAATGAACGGATCCGCATGGTCTTCCAGGAACTGGGGCCGACCTTTATCAAATTCGGACAGATCCTGAGTATGCGTCCCGATCTGGTTCCCGGGCTTTTGGTCCTGGAACTCAAAAAATTGCAGGATCAGGTCCCGCCCGCCCCGCAACAGGCCGTCCAAGCCCTGATCGAAAAAGCCCTGGATCAGCCTTTAGATTCTATCTTCTCGAAATTTGACTGGACCCCTATCGGATCTGCTTCGTTGGCCCAGGTTCATCGCGCCCGGTTGGCCAAAGAAGATAAGATTGTGGCCGTCAAGGTCCAGCGTCCCGATATCCGTCCCTTGATCCGGGCCGATCTGGATATCCTGGCCACCATTGCCGCCCGGTTGAATGAACTGCGGACCTATCAAATATACGACCTTCCTGGTCTGGTGGAAGAACTGCGATTCAGTCTGACCCGGGAATTGGACTTTACCCGGGAAGCCCGGAATATGATGATCTTTCGAAAAACCCTTTCTTTTCCGGATCTGATGTACATTCCCGAGGTCTTTGAAGCCTATTGCACCCCTTTTGTCCTGACCATGGAGCTGGTGGAAGGGACTCGTTTGGATCGGCTGGATGATTCCATTTATAACCGGGAACAGCTAGCTCGAAACGGGGCCAGAATTATGCTGGATCAGATGCTCCGCCAGGGATTTTTTCATGCCGATCCCCATCAAGGCAACTTGCTGGTCATGGAGGACGGACGCTTATGCTTTTTGGACTGGGGCATGACCGGCAGAATTAACCGTGATTTACGTCATCGCCTGATCGATTTGATTCAGGCCTTGATCCAAAAAGACAGCGAGTCTATTCTTCGCCTCATTCCCCATCTCACGGCGGATGTCCCCTCCGACCTTAACTACCATCGATTGGAAAGAGATCTTCTGGACCTGATCGATTCCTATTATGATTTTTCATTAAAAGAAATCCAAATCGGGGAATTGGTCTTGTCTTTGATGAACCTGCTTAAGGAACACCGCCTGCGCATCCGTTCGGATTTTGCCCTGATGAGCAGGGCCTTGCTGACCCTGGAGGGCTTAGGCAAAGAGTTGGCCCCGAATTTCAACCTGATTGAAGAAGCCCGCCAGTTGACTGCCGAACTGGTCAAGGAACGTTGGTCCCTAAAAAGCCTTTCGGAGGATCTACGCACCCAGGGGCTGAATTTGTTGGACCTGGTTCAGGATTTTCCAGCCAAACTTCAAGCCCTCTTTCGTAAAATGGACCGGGGGGACTTGACCTTTACTTTCAAACATACCGGGCTCTCATCTTTAAATACCACTCTGGAAAGGATCAGCAACCGGGTCACCTTCGGAATCATCATTGCCGCCCTGATCGTCGGTTCTTCCATGATAATCACCACCGGCGTAAAACCTCTGCTATTCGGCTTTCCGGCCCTTGGGGTGGTAGGATATCTGGTTTCGGGGATATTGGGTCTTTGGTTAATTGTCAATATTTTACGCAAGCGGAAGTATTAAGGACTTCTCTTTGCTGGTTTAGGTTTCATTAACTTTTGGGTACTACGAGGCTTGAAAATTATAGGTAATCATGGATTTCAGACGACTGGAAGTTTTCACCAAAGTCTTTGAGCAAAAAAGTTTTTCCAAGGCCGGACAGGCCCTTTATCTCTCCCAACCCACGGTCAGTGAACACATCCGGCTTTTGGAAGAAGACCTGGGACTGACCCTCTTTGATCGCCAGGGGAAGGAAATAGTCCCGACCAAGGCCGGCCAGTTCCTTTTTCAATATGCCAATCAGTTGATGTCCTTGCGCCAGGATTCTTTGCGGGCCATGGAGCAATTTCGGGACAAAGGGACCGGTGACCTGTTGATCGGCGGCAGCAACATACCCGGACAATACATATTGCCCGGCCTTTTAGGACTCTTTAAAAAAAACTTTCCGGGAATACAAATCCGGTTGTGGATTGGAGATACCCAGCACATTCAAGAAAAAGTACTGGACGGGACCATTGAGTTGGGCCTGGTCGGGGCCTTGATCGAACATCGACGGATTTCCTCCCAGCCGTTAACCACAGACGAACTGGTTTGCATTGCTCTTCCCGGTCAATCCCGGGAAAGACCCAAAGCCATAATCCCCGATAAACTTTTAAGCCTCCCTTTCATTCTGCGGGAGAAAGGATCAGGAACCCGAAAGTCTCTAGAGCAGGCCTTTAAAAAAATCCATCTGGACCTCAAGGATCTCCAGGTCGTGGCTGAAATGGGGAGTAATGAAGCCATCCGCCAAGCCGTCAAAGCCGGCCTGGGGATTTCGGTTATCTCGCGCCGGGCGGTCTGGGAAGATCTGGAACAGGGCCGGCTTCAGGAAATTAAAGTCAGAAATTTCCCTTTGCTCAGAAATTTTTATCTCATCACCCTGAAACAGAGAACCCTTTCTCCCCTGGCCCAGGAATTTAAGGAATTTATTTTAAAAAAGGAAATGAAAAATGCTTAAAGATCATCCCGTAAATCTGGTCAATGGCGCCCGGGCCGCCGGCTGAGCCTCCAAATTGGGTCCGGGAGACCTGCAGGAAATTCTGGCCGACTTGCCCCTGGAAACCGATCCCAATTTATTGGTGGGACGGGAAAACTCGGATGATGCCGGAGTCTATAGACTACGGGACGATCTGGCCTTGATTCAGACCTTGGATTTTTTCACCCCCATCGTCAATGATCCATACCTCTTCGGACAGATCGCCGCTGTTAATGCCTTGAGCGACGTCTATGCCATGGGTGGAAAACCTTTAACGGCCATGAATATTGTTTGTTTTCCCAAAAATACCCTCGACAAATCGGTCCTGAAGGAAATCCTAAAGGGCGGCCTGGAAAAAATTCATGAGGCCGGGGCCTTGCTGGTCGGCGGCCACAGTGTTGACGATGTGGAATTGAAATACGGCCTTTCGGTGACCGGGATTATCCACCCGGATAAAGTCATGACCAACGCCGGGGCCCGTCCCGGGGATCAACTGATCCTGACCAAACCCATCGGCACCGGTATCATTGCCACGGCCCTGAAGGGAAAAGCGGCCTCACCGGAAGCCGAAGAAGCGATGATCCGGGTCATGGTGGAATCGAATCGTATCGGGGCCGAAGTGATGCAGGAAGTCGGGGCCCACAGTTGTACGGATATCACCGGTTTCGGTTTGCTGGGTCATGCCCTGGAAATGGCCAACGCTTCCCATTGCTCGATGACTCTTAGGGCCTCCCAGGTCCCCATCATCCCTTACGCCCGGGAATATTCTCAAATGGGTATGGTCCCCGGCGGCACCCATGCCAATCGAAATTTTTGCCATCACTCTCTGCAGGTCGATCCGGCCCTACCCGGTTATCTGCTCGACATCCTGTCCGATGCGCAGACTTCCGGGGGTTTGCTGATAGCCGTCTCCTCGAATCGGGCCGCCGATCTGTTGGCAAAATTGAAACAAAAGGGGGTAAGGGAAGCCTCCCTGATCGGGGAAATCACCGACCGTTCTCCGGGAACGATTTCTGTTTTGCCATAGCAAGGCGCTTTGATGCATCCTTTTCGATCTACTGTATTGAGAGCCGCCCTCTTTCTATTCCTGCTTCTTTCTTCTTCCGCCATACTCTATACTACCTTCCAAAATACCAGGTCGGCCCGGAATCTGGCTGATCAGGCCATGGAAGGCACGGCCATGGCGCTGGCCTCCACGGTAGAAGCGGAACTTCGCTCCGGAGATAATCTGACAACCCGGCATGTAAACCGCATTTTTTCAGACCGGGTGGTTGCCTACGCCTTAGTTTCCGATACAAAGGGACTGATCCTATTTCATACCAATGCCGGTCTGATCGGGACTCCACTTAGGGAGACAGGACTGTATCAATGGCTGCAAACCGGGAAAGCCTACGGACAACGGATCACCCTGCGGACCGGCCTGCCGGCCTTTGAATTTAACTACCCCCTCCATCTCCAGGAAGGACGGACGGAACTGCTCCGATTGGTCATCCACACCTATCCGGCCGATCAAATCATTTCGCGTTCTCAGGGGATGTGGTGGACCGTCGGACTGGTCCTTCTGATCCTTTGGGCCATGGGAATCCTCTTTGACCGGGCGTTTGTTCATCAACTTCGTCTTCAGAAAAAACTGCAGAGAAGTGAACAATTGTCATTAATTGGGCAGATGACGGCCGTGTTGACCCATGAAATTCGCAATGCCCTGGGCAGCGTAAAAGGATACACCCAATGGATAGACGAAAAAATGGAAAATTCAGATCCCAAAAAAACAGGACTGACCTTTGTTTTAAAGGGGATTGAACGGATTGAATCCCTGGTCCGGGATCTGCTTATCTTTTCCCGTGAGGAAAACTACCACCTTGAGTTCTGTGCGGTTGACCGGATAATCCGAGAGGTCATCGATTCAGAAATTTTCTCAACAGCCATAGCAATCGAGACCCAAATCGAAGCGGGGGTACAGGTTTTTGCCGACAAAGAAAAGGTGCATCGGATTTTACTCAACGGCATCCAGAATGCCCTGCAAGTGATCGAAGACGGCCAGAGTCTCCAGATCAAGGCCGCGTCTAAAGGCAAATGGGTGGATATCCGGATTGAAGATTCCGGACCGGGAATCCCGGAAGAAGACCAAGCCCGTCTTTTTACCCCTTTTTATACCACCAAAACAACCGGAACCGGATTGGGTTTGGCTTATTCTAAAAAGGTGGTTGAAGGGATGGGAGGAGAAATCAGCCTGTTCAATAATCCGGAGCATACCGGAGCTGTTTTGAATATCAAATTACCTAAGACAGCGAGGTCTTGAAATGAGCCGTTCAATCTTGGTTGTAGAAGACGATGAATTAATGCGTTCTTTCCTCACCCAAATTCTGACCGAAGATGGCTATCAGGTTCAATCGGCTGAAGACGGGAAGGAGGGTTTGAAAAAAATACAAGACGCCGACTTCGATCTGGTCATTACCGATCTTAAAATGCCTAAGCTTTCCGGGCTGGACCTGATGCGGAGAGTTCAAAAAGAAAAACCGGATATCCGGTGGATCATTATAACCGCCTTCGGTTCCATCAGTAATGCCGTAGAGGCCATCAAAGCCGGGGCCTCCGATTATTTAACCAAGCCTTTTCGAGATCCGGAAGAATTGCGTCATGTCATCCGGCGTGTCTTGAAAGAGGCCGAGGCCGAAAAAACCATCTCCCTTCTGTCTGAGGAATTAGGGAAACAATTCCCTCCCCTGGACATGATCTTTTCAGGCAAAAAAATGAAAAAGGTCCGGCAGTTGGTGCAGGATGGCGCCCCCACTTCAGCCAGCGTCCTGATTACCGGGCCAAGCGGGACGGGGAAAGAATTAGTGGCCCGGGTCATACATCAACTGAGCCTTCGGAAAGAAAAGCCGTTCATCCCTGTCCATTGCGCCGCCTTAACTGAAACCCTTTTGGAAAGCGAGCTTTTTGGACATGAACGCGGGGCCTTTACCGGGGCCTCCAGTACCCGAAAGGGTCGATTTGAACTGGCCGACGGCGGAACTGTTTTTCTGGACGAGGTAGGAGAGATACCCCTCGCGGTGCAGGTAAAACTTCTCCGGGTCCTCCAGGAACGGGAGTTTGAACGGGTAGGCGGAACAAAGGCCATTTCCGTTGATATCCGGCTTATATCCGCCAGTAACAAGGACCTCAAGGAGGAAATTTCGAGTGGTCGATTTCGAGAGGATCTATTCTACAGGCTCCATGTTTTTCCCATCAGCCTGCCCCCCCTGAATGAGCGCCGGGAGGCGATTATCCCGCTGGCCGAATATTTTGTTGGAAAATTCAGCTCCTCTTTGGGGAAAAAAATTGCCGGCTTCAGTCCGGAAGCAGAAGAATTGCTGCTAAGTTATCCCTGGCCGGGAAATATACGGGAATTGCAGAATGTGATCGAGCGGGCGGTCATTCTTGCCAGCGGTCCGATTGATGCGGTTCATCTGAATATAGATCCTCAAGAGGAATCTTCTTCAATTGGGAAAGGGTTACTCCAAACCAATGAACGGGAATTAATACAAAAGGTCTTGGGTGAGGCCGGAGGGAATAGAAAACAGACAGCGCGGATTTTGGGCATTTCTCTTCGCACCCTTCAGTATCGGATTAAGGAATATGGACTTTAAAGGATGAAGAAAAAAGCCCATCATCCCCGCCTTGGCAGGATTGCCTCGTCCCTCTTCAGGTCAACCTTAGAACAATTTCCTCTCATTCCTCTGAATTTCATGTATCTACCCTCGGGACTTTTTTGACCTTCCTTTTTTATTTTTTTTCTTCCTTATACTTTTGAATAATGATGCACGGTTTGCATTCTGATCTGCAAATTTTGCAGCATTAAAGAGGGATTCCAAGATCGCCACGGGATCTTTAGATGATTTTCATGTGAGATTTTAGGGAATTGCCCGGACCAGTCTCATTGGCACGGCCTTTGCTTCTTAATTCAGTAAAAACGATTAAGGAGGAAGACCATGATGAAAAAATTTTTTGTACCCCTAATTGCAGGAGCATTACTGATTACCACTGCTTTTCCCTTTGCTGTGGAAGCCCGGAGAGGAGGCGGTGGCGGATCGATGGGCGGACCCTGTCTGCAAACCGGTGTCCAGAATCGGGACCGATTGCGGCTTCGGGACGGATCTTGTCTCAACGGGAAAACAACCCGGGCCGGTTTTGGACTTAGAAGAGGAAATGCCTACGGTCCTGGGGACTGTCCAGGCAATGCAGGCTTCGGGCCAAAAGACGGGACCGGATACGGGGCCCGCTTTCAAAGGTAATCTTAAAATTGCCGGAATTGGCGGGAGAGAAACAGCCCTATTCAATTTTTTTTTTGACGGGAGGGTGGAATCCTTTCGGTTTCCACCCCCCCACCTTCCACGTAGGGAGAATCTGTCGGAATAAAATATTTATCAGAGGTCATTAGGAAAATGATTAAAAGACATTATTGGACTCCCATCTCCTTGCTGGTTATATTCTTCATCAGTGTCGGTGTATTAGTCCATCTGATTGCCAAACCGGATTTTCACAGGGATGGATGGGCAGGCCCGCAATTTGGAAAAAATTCCATTCAAAAAATTGCATTCCAACGTGCCTCCAACACGGCCTATAAAACCACCTGTGAAGGATGCCATTTCGCTTATCCGCCTGAGTTGCTTCCCGGATCTTCATGGAGAACAATCCTCAACCGGTTGCCCAACCATTTTGGAGAGCAGCTTTCCATTAATCCCAACGCCAGAAAAGCTATCCAAAAATACCTTATAGAAAACGGGGCGGACCGGTCTTCATCCAAAAAGTCCGTTAAAATCATGAAATGCCTCAATGGTCAAAACCCTTTGCGCATCACCGAAATTCCATATATTCAGAAAAAGCACCGGCGGATTAAACCGGAAGTCCTTAATCGGAAATCCATAGGGTCTTTGTCGAACTGCATAGCCTGCCATACAACGGCAGAACAGGGAAATTTCAATGAAGATTATGTGACTATTCCCAAGTAAAATATTGTACCCGATAACCGTTGAATCATTAGGACGACAGGCTTGACCCTTTTATGCAAATAAAGACCTCATATCGTTTAAGATCATATCGAATTATCGAATATGAAACCGGTGTATTGTGGTGGGAAACCCATTTCGATTTTGGAAGGCAGAGGAGCGGAGAATGCTTTATTCATGGAAACATCTTAATCATAAAGCCCTGGAGTGATGAGAAGGACGGATCATTAATAGGAGAATTCCTTGATCAATTGAAAAAATTGCCTTTTTGGGACAAGACTCTTTATTATTGTTTTTTTTCCGAACTCTTGGAAGTCAAGACCGGCCGAAGGCTGACGGCCGACCTGGTAAAACAAATGTCCTTCAGGATGAACCCCCAGCACGGTGGAGTGGAAAGGTTAAATGGACTACTGACGGGTCTATATCGGATTGATCGCTATCGTATTACGGTCAACGATGACCGGACCATTTCATGGCACACACCCGGAGGAATGGACAGAATCATAGGCGGACAGGGAATAATCGAATCCGGGATTCTTTTTCTTGGACCTATGATTGGGGGTGAATTAAAGCAGAACAAGCAGGAATTCCTTTACCATTTATCCCGTTTGCCGCAATGGACCGTTACTTCCGCCTGGTGTCGTCATTCCGCTTTACGGTCTTGTCAGGAGAAACAGAAAATCAAATCTCACCGGGAAATTTCCGCTCCGCAACAATAAGGCAATCGATCCGGACCTGGAACGGATTCGCTTTCAAAATCCGCCCCAAGCCCAAGAGGAGAGCCTCCCCCAAAAGAACCATTCCCCGACTTTACTTTTTTTAAATCATTACCGTCTTTCTCTTCTTCGTTTAATATACCTAATTGGCCAAAATTTTCATGGCCATGGTCTTTCAAGAAAAATTCTTGGGTAACCGGCCTTATCCTATTTGTCCTGGCCGGATTGATCATTACGGGTATCGTTGTCTTTCATGCCCTCGAAGAAAAGTTCGATCGACCTCAATGGTATAAAAAACACCACCATGAACATCGCGGTGAACATCATTCCAAATGGAGACCCACGATTAATACCTTCCTGATTTTCTTCACTCTCTTTTTTATTCTTCCCTTTCTTCTACCCGTATGGGCCTCTGAAAAGGAAATCATCCTGGAAGAAAGCGGGATCCATTATCCAGGCGGGTTTGATCCGAATACGGTAGGAGAGGTACAGGGAAAGGCTTTCAATTTTTCACGGCAGGAAAAAGGTCCGGTTCGCTTTCAACTAATATCAGATCGGAAAACCTATACGATCTTAACTTCTCCCCCTTGGTACTGGAATGAAATCCAAGTCAAGATTTCTGAAGGGACAGAGGTAATTGTCCGGGGCTCGAAATCCTTTGGAAAAGACGGCAATCTGTATATTGTTGCCCAGGAAATCCGTATTCCCTTCTCCGGGCAGAATATTGTATTCCGTGGAAAAGACGGAACTCCCCTATGGAAGAATTCCGATAGGCCCGGGAGAGGGTCCCCAAGTGGGGCCGGTCCTTCTTCCGCTGGAAGAGGTAGATTTGAGACGGGGAGTGGTTCCAGGGGCCACGGCAGGCGATAAATGAATCTTTCGACAGCCGGTCGCCGGGAGTTTGAATAAAACATTTAAGTAACAGGGTTGGTCTGAGGAGGGTAAACAAAAATTTAGATTCCTGGTCGACCCGGGTTCCGAGAACTAATGTTATACGGCGGCAATTAATTGGAAACCCTGATTATCATTCTGGTCATTATTTTTCTTGTTTATGAATTCATAGAGCATGTGGCCTTTCCTCTCGTCTGGTCCCTGTTCCGTCGGAGGAAGAAATCATTCACCGGTCCTGAGCGCATTTTAGCAGAGGTGGGAGAAGTCAAAAGATGGGATCGAAGGGAAGGATATGTTTTTGTTGGTGGGGAGCTTTGGAAAGCCGTCAGCGAATTCCCACTAAAGGCCGGAAATAAAGTAGTGATTCAAAAAATAGAAGGCCTGACTTTGACGGTCAACCTACTGAATCCGAAAGAATGAAGTTATCCGATTCATTGTTCATCTCTTTTAATTTAGACGGAAGGAATTTTACCTCGTTCTTGACACCTCTTTTCTATAAGTTTAAGGAGAAAAATTACCTAATAACGAATTCGCAAATACCCAGAGGTAATGAGAACCTGCCATGGTTATTTCTTTAATTTTTCAGCATTAATTTATTAAAATTTATGCTATATTATTCTAATTTAGCTCGGGCCGGGCTGGCATATCAAAAGGCAGGCGGAGAAACCGGCTAGAACGGATTCAATTAAAGTTAATGAACATCAAACAAAAAGCATCCCTATTTGCAATTGTTTCAGCCTTTATTCTGGCCAGTAGTAAATTTTCAGTAGGTCTCATCTCGGGTTCCATGGCCGTCCTCTCTTCGGGCCTGGACAGCCTTTTGGATGTCAGTATGTCGGCCATGAATTTCCTGGCCATAGGAAAAGCCGCCCAACCCCCCGATGATACGCACCACTACGGTCACGGTAAGGCGGAAAACCTGGCGGCTATTTTTCAAATTATTGCCATCGTCTTCTCCGGCACCTATATCATCGTGACCTCGGTACACCGATGGATCGAACATCAAAAAATAAAATATTCCCTCTTGGATTTGGGGGTCATGCTCCTTTCCCTTGGTTTTAGTTTTTTTATATCCAGGCGTCTGAAAAAAACAGGGGAAATCACCGGTTCCCAGGCCCTCAAAGCCGACGCCCTTCATTATACCAGCGACATTTACTCCAATTCGGCCGCCCTCTTGGCTATTTTATTGACCTATTTTACCGGTCAGATCTTTTTTGATCTCCTTTTCGCCGTCATCGTCGGTGGTATTATTATTTACTCAGCCGGGATGATCGGAAAGAATGCCCTGTTCGGTTTGATGGATGCCAGCATTCCGAAGGCCACTGAGGAAAAATTGACCGGTATTTTGGAAGCAATGCCTTATCCCTTTGCCGGTTTTCATAAGCTCAGAACCCGCTTTTCCGGGAGCAGGATCTATGGGGATTTGCATGTCCTGTTTTGCCGGTTGCTGAAGATAGATGAGGCCCATGAACGAACCCGCGACCTGGAATTAGAAATAAACCGGAAGATCCCTTCCATGGACCTCGTCATCCACATCGAGCCCTGCGAAGAACCTTGTGAGAACACCATGGAAAGCTGTACAATTTTAAAAAAGATCAACCCAGGGAATACCCCTTCTCAGGAGCCTTATTACGGTATTGGGAAAGACCGGACCAACGAATTAAAATAAATTCTGTTTCTCAAAACTCAGGGAACTGACGTATGAAAATATTGGACATCGGTTGTGGAAACCGGAAGATCAGCGGGGCCATTGGTCTGGATCGAAATCCAAAATCCCAGGCTGATGTCCTCCATGATCTGGATGTTCTCCCCTATCCCTTTGAGGACGACCAGTTCGACCAAATCTACGGAATTGATGTGCTGGAACATGTGGCCGATGTCATCCGGACTTTGGAAGAGATCCACCGGATCGGCCGGCCCGGGGCCCAGGTCTTCATCAAGGTTCCCCACTTCACCAGCACCCAGGCCTACGGAGATCCTACCCATCGCCACTTTTTCAACAGACAATCCCTGGATTATTTTTGCGGCGGTTTCCCGGAATATGAATTCTATACCCAGGTTCGATTTAAAAAGATAAAGTCCCGGATCAATTTCTGGAAGATTCATCGGTTGGATGGGGTGTCCTTCCTGGCCAATCGGTTTCCAGGATATTACGAAAAGCTCTTTGCCTTTATCTTCCCGGCCATGAACATCGAGTTTCAGTTGGAAATCATCAAATTGTAGCCCTTGTTAACCCTTTTTAATTCCATGGAGCAGTTCGCTGCCGGCCCTGGGAAAGACCTGGCGTTTGTCCAACGGGGTGGGGGCTGAGACCTCCGGCCAGATCTTGGCCATGGGCTCCGGACCTTCCTGAGAGACCTTGGATGGGGCCGAGTCAGCCATAGAGGGGTTCCGGCGTATATCGAGACCCTCGACATTATGGCTGAATTCGATAGAAATGCCGTTGGGATCAAAGGCGTAAATGGAACGGATAAAGCCGTGATCGATGACCCCGGAAACCTCGAAGCCGGCGAAGGTAAGTTTGTCTTTGATTTCCCATGGGTCGTCTTCGGTCTCCACTCGAATCATAGCTCCCCTCCTTGAAAAAGATGAGTGGTTGGTTTCCCAAAAAATCAGGATCAATCTTTTTGGATCACGTCTAATAAATTATTCTGGTGCCGAAGGCGGGAATCGCTGAATAAGCGTAACTAATTGATATTAATAATAGTAATATTATAAGATTTTTTGCATTTTACTTCAATTTATAACCTAGGCACAACTTTTTTCTTTAGTTTGCAGAGTGGAAGGCAGAGGAGCGGTTAAGGTTCCCCTACTAAACTGGAACGACCCTAGACTTTTGGGAAGTCTTTTACAGGGACGAGAATTACTACTTTTTTTATCGAAGATTTTTTAATTGCAAGGTAATGATTTTTTTGATACTTTAATAGAATTTGATTAAGTAACCATAAGAGTATCTTACCCTTATGAGCATTACTCAGATTATTAAAGGTGTGTTGGGAGATGATGATGACCAAGATAAAACATGATGTCGATGTTCTTGAAAAATGCCCGACGGGCATCAAAGGGCTCGATGAGATCACCAAGGGAGGGCTTCCAAAAGGCCGGCCAACGCTGATTTGCGGCAGTGCGGGTTGCGGCAAAACACTTTTCGCCATGGAGTTTCTCATGCGGGGCGCCTTGGATTACGGAGAACCCGGGGTCTTCATGACCTTCGAGGAGACGCCGGAGGATCTCGCCAAGAACTTCGTCTCTCTTGGTTTTGATCTCCATGACCTGACGTCGCGTGGTCTCATCGCAACGGACTACGTCCACATCGAGCGAAGCGAGATTGAGGAGACGGGTGAATACGACCTGGAAGGATTGTTCATCCGCCTGGGAAACGCCATTGATTCCATCGGAGCGAAGCGGGTTGTCTTAGATACCATAGAAGCACTTTTCTCCGAACTGCCTAATGCCACTATCCTTCGGGCAGAGCTTCGTCGGCTTTTTCACTGGTTGAAAGATCGCGGTGTGACGGCCGTCGTTACGGGGGAAAGCGGCGACAAGACCCTGACCCGCTACGGGCTCGAAGAATACGTCGCCGATTGCGTTGTCCTCCTCGACTTTCGCATCGAGAAGCAAATTTCCACCCGCCGCCTGCGTATTGTCAAGTACCGTGGCTCATCTCACGGCTCCGATGAGTATCCCTTCCTGATAGACGACAGCGGCCTCTCTATCCTGCCCATCACTTCCCTGGGGCTCGACTACCCCGTTTCCGCGGAGCGCATCTCCACGGGCATCCCCAAGTTGGATACCATGCTTGATCAGAAGGGGTTCTACCGGGGCAGCACCATCCTTGTCTCCGGTACAGCGGGTACAGGCAAAACAAGTTTGTCGACTACCTTTGCCGACGCCGCCTGCCGGCGAGGTGAGCGCTGCCTGTATTTTGCCTTCGAGGAATCGCCCAACCAGATCATCCGCAACATGGGCTCCATCGGCATAGATCTCGCCCGATGGGTGAAGAAGGGGCTTCTCAAGTTTCACTCAGCCCGGCCTTCGCTTTACGGCCTTGAGATGCATCTGGTCACCTTCCACAAGGTGATCGATGCCTTCAATCCCCAGGTCTTCATTGTAGACCCGATCAGCAACCTGAGCGCCGCGGGAACAGCATCAGAGGTCAAATCCATATTAACGCGCCTGATCGACCATTTGAAGATGAAAAAGATCTCTACTTTCCTTACGGACCTCACCCATTTTGGAGGGAGTCTTGAACACACGAGCGAAGAGATATCTTCTCTGATCGATACCTGGCTTCTTCTCCGGGATATCGAACTCAATGGGGAACGCAACCGGGGCCTCTACATTTTGAAGTCCCGCGGCATGGCCCACTCCAACCAGATTCAAGAGTTCCTGCTCACCAACCAGGGCATTGACCTTATCGATATCTATACCGGGTCCGGCGAGGTATTAACGGGGAGTGCCCGGGCCGCCCAGGAAGCCGAGGAAAAGTCCTCTGAACTGGCACATCAGCGTGACGTGGATCACAGGCTCCGCGAGCAGGAGCGCAAGAGGAAGGCCCTGGAAGAAAAGATCGCAGCCCTCCGGGCCGAGTTCGATGCGGAATCTGAAGAGCTGCACTTGATGGTGGAAGAAGAGCGGAAAAGACAAGCTGTCCTGGCGGAAGACCGTTTAGATATGGCGCATCTTCGCCAGCGGGAACCTTCAGGAATCCGGCGAAGCACTCGAAAAAGAAAAGGGAAAGGAGAGTAAGGTGAAAGCTGTCATACCAACAAAGGGGAAGAAAGCAAAGACCGATTCGACAGAAGAAATCTGGAATCTCCGGTTATATGTAGCCGGTCAGACCCAGAAATCAATTACGGCCTTTGCTAATTTAAAGAAGATCTGCGAAGAGCACCTCACGGGGAAATACCGCATTGAAGTGATAGACCTTTTAAAGAATCCCCACCTTGCTAAAGGGGACCAGATTATTGCCATACCGACACTGGTAAGGAAGCTTCCTGAACCGCTTAAAAAGATTATAGGAGATTTGGCTAACACAGAGCGCGTGCTGGTGGGACTCGACATTCGTTCTATATCCGGATGATAAAACCAACTTTGGAGTAACAGCCATGGAAAGGAAAAGAGGGGAAACGAGCACTGAGGAATTCGAAGAAGTGGCGGCGAAGCAAGACCGGGCAAAGTATGTTCTTCGGCTGTATGTTACCGGGATGACCCCAAAGTCAACCCAGGCAATCGCCAATGTCCAGAAAATCTGTGAAAAACACCTGGCAGGCCGCTACGAACTCAAGGTGATAGACATCTACCAGCAGCCCAAGCTGGCCAAGGGAGAGCAGATTATTGCCACCCCAACGCTCATCAAAAAACTCCCTTTACCACTCCGGAAGCTCATCGGTGACATGTCGGATACGGAAAGGTTTCTTGTCGGCATCGATCTGAAACCCAAGGATTCATGAGTACGATCAATGAACAAATCATATAGAACACACCAGCAACTTTTGGATGAATTACAGGAACTCTCATCGCGGATGATGGAGGCTGAGGAAACCCTGCGTGCTATCCGAAGCGGTGAGGTGGATGGTCTGGTTGTCTCAACGGCGGAAGGAGATCGGGTCTTTACACTGATGGGTGCCGAGCATCCTTACCGGGTCATGGTCGAAACCATGAACGAAGGGGCCGTCACTCTGGCGTCCGACGGCACGATCCTTTACTGTAACCAAAGTTTTGCAGATATCGTCAGAGGGTCTCTGGAAAAAGTAATAGGATCTTCAATCTACCAATATATTTCATCAACAGACCTTCAATTATTTAAGGCATTGATTGAGCAGGGTTTAAAGGGGAACAGTAAGGGAGAACTGGCCTTACAGGCCGGAAGTGAAAATTCGGCACCTGTCTTACTTTCCGTAAGTGCCCTTCAGCGCACGGACATGCCAGGTACGGTGTGCGCCGTAATGGTGGACATCACCGAGCGCAAGAAGATGGAGGAGACGCTAAAGACTTCTGAAACTCGCTACCGCCGTCTCTTTGAAGCAGCCCAAGATGGAATATTAATCCTCAATGCCGAGACAGGACAAATAGTGGATGTTAACCCATTCTTGTTAGAAATGCTGGGTTATACACATGAGGAGCTTTTTGGGAAAAAACTCTGGGAAATAGGCACGTTTAGAGATATTGAAGCATCGAAAGCCACCTCTGCGGAATTGAAGAGCAAAGGATATGTTCGCTACCATGATTTGCCGCTTAAGACGAAAGAAGGGCGGGAAATTTCCGTAGAATTTGTCAGCAATGTCTATCTGGTTAATCATCATGAAGTGATTCAGTGTAACATCCGCGACACCACTGAAAGGAAACTTACAGCAGAGGCTTTAAAAAAATCTCACAACGAACTGGAACGACAAGCTGTCGAACTTCGCACAGCTCTTTCTGAAATCCAAACCATGAAAGACCAACTGGAAGCCGAGAATATTTATTTCCGTCAAGAGAACAAAAGGAGACATCGATTCGACCATATTATCGGGCAAAGCGATGGTCTCAAGTATGTTCTCTATCGAGCGGAACAGGTCGCCCCTCAGGACACCACGGTCCTTATTCTCGGTGAGACCGGTACGGGAAAAGAACTGGTCGCCGCTGCCATTCATAACCTAAGCCCTCGCCGGGAACGACCCTTGATCACCGTCAACTGTGCCGCCCTGCCGGCCAATTTAATCGAGAGCGAATTGTTCGGCCGGGAGAAGGGGGCCTTTACCGGGGCCGATACCCGGCAAGTCGGCCGGTTTGAGATCGCCCATGGTTCCACCCTTTGCTTAGACGAGATCGGGGAACTGCCTTTGGATTTACAGGCCAAGCTGCTCCGGGTGATCCAGCATAATGAATTTGAGCGCCTGGGCTCGTCCAGGACCATCAAAGTCAATGTGCGGATCCTGGCGACAACCAATCGAAACCTTGAGGAAGAGGTGCGCCACAGTCGGTTTCGCCAGGACCTTTACTATCGTCTCAACGTCTTCCCCATCACTGTCCCTCCTCTAAGGCAGCGGAAAGAAGACATCCCGCTGATGGTCCAGGCCTTCATAGAACGGTATTCTAAGAAATTGGGCAAACAGATCACGTCCATTCAGAAGGAAACGATGAAGGCCCTCCAGGATTATCCCTGGCCCGGGAATGTCCGGGAGCTGGAAAGCATCATTGAACGGGCCGTGATACTGTGCCCCGGGCCGGTCTTGCATCTGGCAGATAAACTGGAAATTTCATCCCCCCCACTCTCATCCCCCGTGAGAACCCTGGAAGGGACGGAGCGAAACCAAATTATTAAGACCCTTTCAGAAACCCGATGGCGAATCGAGGGAAAGGACGGGGCCGCAGCTATCCTGGGCCTCCACCCAAGCACCCTGAGAGCCAGAATGCATAAGCTCGGGATAGTCCGGCCGGAAACTAAACCCTCGGATTAGGAAGTCCGGCACCCCTCAAAATTTCCCTCAATATATGGAGGTTCCACTAAATATGGAGGTCCAACACATCCATTCGACCTTCTTTGCTATTCCCCCCTTACAATAAAACCCTGCGATATCAGGCCTGATTCCAAGCTTTTTCTTTTTTCTGATTTTTGGCAACCTCTTTGCATTAACTATTCTCTATGATCCTGGTCGTCATACGCATGAAGGTGCTTCCCGAGAAGCACCTGGAGTTGTCGCAGACGATTGCTTCCCTGATCAGCTCCATAAGGGCGGAGAAAGGTTGCCGGCGTTGCGACTTTTACCAGAGTGTTGAGGATGAAAATCAACTCAATCTTCTTGAGGAATGGGATACCCAGGAAAACTTTAATGGCTACCTGAAGTCGAGGAGTTTTGGGGTACTCCGGGGGGCGATGAATCTTCTCCAGGAGCCCTCTGAAATGACGTTCCACACCGTTTTCCACCCGGCAGGGATAAAGGAGATTTTAATAGATAAATTTCCTAAAAAGAGATAAAGGCTGAAATAATAAAAGAAGAAAGGAGATAAATGTCATGGGACTCATCCTGATCGTCATCTTAGTCCTGGTGCTCATCGGCGCCTTGCCCACCTGGAATCACAGTAAGTCCTGGGGACCTTATCCCAGCGGCGGAATCGGATTGATCCTTCTGATTGTGATCATCCTCTTAGTATTAGGGCGGATTTGAGGATGTTTTAAGGCACATCAATTAGTTTTCAACACCAACGACACAGAAAAAAGCGGAGATTTCCAGCCGCGCTGCTTCACTTGAAAAAGATACAAACAGGGTATGTAAAACGCATAGCCCCTAACCGTAGTCCATGAATTGGGGGAATCTTGGCTCGTACAGAGCTTGGAAAGGAGGACGGACGCCATGCAAATAGGACTAACGCCACAGCCGGTGGTTGCTCTAATCGCGGGAATCCTGATTCTTGTCGCCCCGAGACTTTTGAATTATATCGTTGCCATCTATCTCATTATTTTTGGTATTCTCGGGTTGATCCGCTGATTGGCAGGATAATTTTCTATTGTTAGAAAATTATCCTTTGAAATAAAATGACCCGGCAGTCAAGCCGAATTCCGACGTTAGGCGCCTCCATCGGTGTTGATGCTTTTGAAAGGACCGGTGGGGAAAGAGTTAGAGGGACGGGCGGCGGCCCTCTTGAAAAGTTTTTTGAGGTAGGTAAAAAATTTTCCATAAGGACAAAGTTCCCTAACATAGGGGCAGTGTCCCGCCCTAACCGGGAGAGTCTATCTTAGGAGTCAAAGGAATATGGGAAAGGTCATTGGACTATAAGGTCTCACACAAAGGGGAAAGACCGTGAGGAAGATAAAGAGGGTGAAGAGCTGGATGGGTTTGGGGGTGTGTTTGTTTCTGGCAGCGGTGATGATGGTTCCGGTATCCTCGTCCGCAGACGCTCCGGCCATAGTGGTAGGCCGCATATTTCTAATTGAAGGGGATCTCCTTCGTTATGTTCCTGCGGAGAAGGACTGGGTGGCCGTGGTCAAGGACGCACCCTTCGGTGCCGAGGATACCCTCTTTTCCGGAACCCAGGGGATGGCGGAGCTGATCGTTCCCAACGACACCTGGATCAGGATCGGGAACAGCACCCAGATCCAGTTCATCACCCTGGATACCGACCTGTCCGAAATGGACATGGCTTCGGGTGTGGCTCGGTTCTACAACAAAAGCTCCGACACGGTCATCAAAGCCACAAGTCCCTTCGGATACGTCCTGGCCAATCCCGGAACGGTCTTCGATTTCTACGTGGGAGAAAACTCCATCGAAGTGGTCACGGTGAAAGGGAAAGTAAGTTTCGTCCACTCGGCCACTGAGACCAAATACAATGTGGCGGCCGGATCCCCCTCTATCCTCGCTGACCAGCGGCAAGTGTCCTCAGGCGATGGAACCGTCGATCCTGACTGGAACCGCTGGAACACGGTCCGGGAAAACTTTTGGGCGGCGAAGGCCAGGGTGAGGGGACGCTCGGTCGAATATCTTCCGCCCAGTCTCCGAAACGAGTCGTATGCCCTGGATGAGACCGGAAGATGGGAGAGGGTCTCCTATGAAGGTACGGAGTGCTGGTTCTGGCGGCCTACCACAATAGTCGTAGGCTGGTCGCCTTTTTCCGTGGGCCGCTGGACCGACTGGTACGGGGACCAGACCTGGATCCCGGCGGAACCCTTCGGCTACGTCACCCACCATTACGGTAACTGGGTCTATGTAGGAAAGTACTGGTACTGGGCCCCGCCTGTGGTGAGAAGGCGCGTCGGGCTTCCCCTCCTCGACGTGGGCTTCTTTTGGTATCCCGGAAGGGTTTCATGGATTCACAGTGGAGCTTATGTGGGCTGGGTGCCTCTGGCGCCACTCGAGAATTACTACAGCTACCGCAACTGGGGAGGCCCTCACGATGTGGCCGTAACCAACGTCAGTTTAGCGCGGATCAATATCAACCTCCGGAATTATGCCTACGCCAACCGTGCCGTTGTGGTCGACCGGAATAATTTCTATAAGGTGAACAATTACGCGAAAGTCCGGGTGACCAACATAAACCCGGCCACCCTCATCAATAACTACCGTGCGGCACCGGTCGTCAATAACACGGTGATCGACAATTACACGACGAACAAACAGCGTTATAATTATGGAAACATAACCGTAAAGGAGAAACCTCACAATACCGTGATCAACCGAATCCAGCAGAATCAGGCCATCATCCGTGAGGGCAGGAAAGAAAAGGCCTCCGTGGTCCAGGAACGAGTGAAGAGCATCCCGGAGGGGAAGGTTAACCGCGAAGTCCGGATCGAAACGCCCAAGGTCACCAACCATATCGTACCCGCCGCCGAGGTGAACCGGCCGAAAGCGGAAATAAAGTTTCAGCAGAGGGAGATCAAAACCGGCGGAAAACCGGGTCTGCCGGAGAAGCCTGCCGTACGGCCGGAGCGTGTGGCCCCGGCCAGACCGAGTCCTCAGGAGAAACCCGGTCAACCCGCAGGACCGGAAAGAGTGAGTCCGGCAAGACCTGCTCAACCTGTGCCGCCTTCAGCACGACCGGAGCGCGTGGCACCGGTCAGACCAAGCCCGCAGGAGCAACCTGGTCAACCCGCAAGACCGGAGCGAGCGGCTCCCCCAAAACCGGCTCCGCCTGAACCACCAGCAGCAAGACCTGAACGCGCAGCACCGGCCAGGCCAAGTCAGCAGGTGCAACGACCCGGTCAACCCGCAGGACCGGAACGAGTGAGTCCGGCAAGACCGGCTCAACCTGAACCACCAGCAGCAAGACCTGAACGTGCAGCACCAGCCAGGCCAAGTCAGCAGGTGCAACAACCCAGTCAACCCGCAAGACCGGAAAGAGTGGCTCCCCCAAAACCGGCTCCGCCTGAACCACCAGCAGCAAGACCTGAACGCGCAGCACCGGCCAGGCCGAGTCAGCAGGTGCAACAACCCAGTCAACCCGCAAGACCGGAAAGAGTGGCTCCCCCAAAACCGGCTCAGCCTCAACCACCAGCAGCAAGACCTGAACGCGCAGCACCAGCCAGGCCGAGTCAGCAGGTGCAACAACCCGGTCAACCCGCAGGACCGGAGCGCGTGGTCCCGGCAAAACCGGCAGAGAAAGGTCCTGTACAAAAACAAATCGAAAAACCAAAGGACCAGAGGCCCCCTGAAAAAGATGAGGAAAACCCAAGAGAGCAGAAACGTCCCGAGGAAGAAAAGGGAAGATCGAGGTAGGCAAAAGGATATTTAATGACCGATAATGTTAAACGGACAGCCAAAACGCCCGCAATACTGATCCTGGCGAGTTTTATCATTGTGGTGGCGGGGATGAGGGCGGCCAGTTCCATCTTGGTTCCTTTTTTTGTGGCGGTGTTCATTGCCGTCATTTGCGCCCCGCCAATGTTCTGGCTGCAACGTAAGGGCGTGCCAAAGGTCATTGCGCTTGTGCTCATTCTGGTGACCATCCTCCTGGTAGGATTACTCTTGGGAGCATTGATCGGCCCTTCACTGAGTAATTTCTTGACCTCCCTTCCCAATTATCAAGAGCGATTATCGGCCTATATTGCCGCGTTAATAAACTGGCTGAGCGAGAAGGGCCTTAACATCCCGGCAGAGGAGGTGCCCCATATCTTGAATCCGGGGTGGGTGATGAGCCTGGCAGGGGGTATATTCTCGGCCCTGAGCAGTGTCCTCACCGATACCTTTCTGATCCTGCTTACGGTGGTATTCATCCTTCTGGAGGCAGCAGATTTTCCAAAGAAATTGCAGACCGTGTTAAAAATCCCGGAGAGGTCACTGTCTACCATTGAAAAATTCAGCCAGAGCGCCAAGCGCTATCTGGTCATTAAAACCCTGATCAGCGCTGCCGTTGGCCTGGTGATCTGGCTTTGGCTCCTGATCCTCGGGGTCGAATATCCGCTGCTCTGGGGAACGCTCTCGTTTCTGCTGAACTATGTGCCTAATATTGGGGCAATCATTGCTGTCCTGCCTGTTGCCCTTCTCGCGCTGGTCCAGTTGGGGGTGGGGTCTGCCCTTCTAACCGTCCTTGGCTTTGTGGTCGTGCATATTGTTCTGGGCAATATCATAGAACCCAAACTTACCGGCAAAGGCCTGAGTTTATCGACGCTGGTGGTCTTCCTTTCGATGGTCTTCTGGGGATGGGTTCTGGGACCGATTGGTATGATCCTCTCGGTGCCTATGACCAGCCTGGCCAAAATCGCGCTGGAAAGTTATGAAGAAACACAAGGGCTGGCCATCATGCTGGGATCCGGAAGCGAGATTGACCTGATCAAGAGGTTGAAGCGACGCAAGAAATAAGGCACGAAGGAAAGAAAGGATCTTTGAGCATCAGACCCTCGGGGCTCCATTCTTTAGGAATAAATCAGGGATTATCTCTTGGGTGTCCTTGACGCAATGAAACAAACTTATTTGATGAGATTCAAGCAGCACAGAGAAATTCTCAAAAACCTCGGCCTTCTTTGGGAAGTTCTTAAGAAATTCAATGATGACAATGGCTTTTTCTTATCTTCGGGGATTGCCTTCAATATCCTCCTCAACTTGATTCCTTTTATCCTGCTGCTATCAGCCTTGGTTGGAACTTATCTCTACAACGACCAGGAAGTGCTCAATCATATTCGCACCTATTTCCGGGATGTGGCTCCGGCATTGGATCCAAAGATAATGGGAAGCCTCGTGGATCTAATCGAGAACCGTCAGATTGTAGGAATCCTTGGATTTGTAGGTTTGCTCTGGTTCTCCACCTGGGTTTTCAACTCCCTGCGGATTGCTCTCAATATCGTCTTCCGCACGAAGAAAAGCCGAGGAATAATGCGGGGATTAGGCATTGATCTTTTGATGATTATCCTGGTAGGAATCCTCCTCCTGGTGAGCATGATTCTTAGCTCCGTGGTCCCCTTCCTTCAAAGTTACCAGGGACTGATTCCTGTGGCGATAGGGCCGACGATTCAATGGATCCTGAAATACCTGCTCCCTTTTTTCCTCACCTTTTGCATGTTTTTTTTGATTTACAAAATCACCCCGAATAAGAGGGTCCACTTCAAATCCGCCCTTCAGGCGGCCCTTTTTGCCGGTTTGCTCTGGGAAGCAGCCAAACATCTTTTTGCCTGGTATGTCGTCCATCTCGCCAAGTACTCTTTTTTTTATGGCTCATTAAGTACCCTGGTCGTTTTCGTTTTGTGGGTCTATTATTCTGCGATCGTTCTCATTCTGGGCGGGGAATTTGCTTATTTCTTGGAAGAAAGCGAGAATCCAGTTTAAGAGGACGGAATTCAAGCCTAATTCCGGAATGACACCGCCCGCCTATCCCTCAAAATTCCCCTCAATATATGGGGGTTCCACCACATATTGAGGCCTAATAATGGTTTCAATCTTCTTTACTAATCTTCCCTGTTCATCAAACCCTACGATATCAGGCATGATTCCAGACTTCTTCTTTTTTCCTAGCTGTTGGTAAGCTACTTGCATTTGTAATTTTGGTAGGCAACCTTATCCCGTCAGCGAAATCGGATTGATCCTCTTGGTCTTGATCATTCTGTTGCTGCCAGGTCGAATCTGACGTGGCTTTAAGGAGAAAGGAGGAAGTAAAAAGATAAGTATTGTAGATAAAGTAATAGGGTGTCGGCAGATCCGGAAAGGCTCAGGCGAATCTTACGATTCCTTACTAGAAAAAATTGCGCAATTAACCAGTTAACCAGTAAATTACAGATTAGGAGTAACCGTCATGAAAAAGAGAAATATCGTTATTCACTGTTTAGTGCTTCTTATGCTGATCACCACCTTTGCCGGCTGTGCCGCTACACGTACCCATGAAAGCACAGGGGGATACGTTGACGATTCGGTCATCACCACTAAAATAAAATCTCTACTGGCAGCAGATGATTTTCTCAAGTCATTCCAGATCAGTGTCGAATCTTTCAAGGGCGTTGTTCAGCTAAGCGGTTTTGTTAATAATCAAAAGGCAGTCGATAAAGCGGCTGAAATCGCAATGAGCGTCAAAGGGGTCAAATCCGTAAAGAATAATCTGATCGTGAAATAGGAAACGGTTATTCTATAGTGAGATTTATAAATAAGACACTTTTTGAAAGGAGGAGAATCCCATGTTGTGGACGATTGCCGTAATACTGATAATTCTGTGGCTGCTGGGATTGGTGACCAGTTATACGATGGGTGGGTTCATTCACATCGCGCTGGTGATTGCCGTTATCGTTATTATAGTCGGCCTTATTCAGGGACGGCGAGGGTAGTAAGGCACGGTCCTCTCGTTCCATCATAGCTGAGGAATCGAGAGGTTTCCAGAAACCGAAGATTATAAAGGAGATCATATTGATTGCTCTGGGAATTGCGGCCTTTGCCTACCGGGGCATCGCCCACACGATCAGAGAGAAAATCCCTGATCTCGGCCCTATCCAGGGGGCGGCAGAGAAAACTAAAATTCTTCCGATGCCGCCCATGGTAGGGGTAATCGCGCTCGTGGGCGGCATCCTGCTGCTGGTTATGGGAAGCACAAAAGGGTAATGAGGATTAAAACAGAGATGTGTATAGGAGGTGGCAAAATGAAAAAGTTATTTTTTGGAACATTGCTGTTAGCGTTGGTAATCGTAGTTCCTTGGCCGGCGATGGCCAGGGTAGATGTAAATATTAGTATTTCTCTGCCGCCGCCTATCTTTTTTGCCGCCCCACCGGCGCTGATAGTGCTGCCTGATACCTATGTCTACGTCGTCCCTGACATAGACGCGGACATTTTCTTCTACAATGGTTGGTGGTGGCGTCTGTGGGAAGGACGTTGGTATCGCTCACATTATTATAACCAGGGCTGGGATTATTATAACAATGTTCCCAGTTTTTATTTTGATATAGACCCGGGTTGGAGAGGATACTACAGAGACCGCAATTGGTATGGGCACCGCTGGAACTATGAACGGATTCCTTACCAGCAACTTCAACAGAACTGGAAGAGCTGGCATGACGATCGACATTGGGAAAGGCAAGGAACTTGGGGTGTCCAGAGCTATCAACCTCGACCACAACAACAGATACGGGAACTAAGACAACAAAGGCAACAGCAATATCAACAGAGGCCTGAGGTTCAGAAACCTCGAGTTCAGCAACCGCAGAGACAAACTCAGGTTCAGCAGCCAAGACAAAAACCTCAAGAGAGAGTTCGGCAGCCTCAAAGGCAAGAGCAAAGACCTCGAGTTCAGCAACCGCAGAGACAAACTCAGGTTCAGCAGCCAAGACAAAAACCTCAAGAGAGAGTTCAGCAGCCCCAAAGGCAAGAGCAAAGACCTCAGGTTCAGCAACCGCAGCACTCTCAACCTCAAGGAAAACCGGAAGGAGGGAAAGGAGAAAAGGAGGATAGAAAGTAGGATGATAAAAGGTTCACCTTTCAAAAAGAAGAGGCTCGCGTCGTCCCCTCCAGTACCAAAGTGATCTGGTTACATTGGCCTGCAAGGCCAAAAACTTTTGATAAGATTTCGTTTTTGAATGGAAAGAAAAAAGATAAGGAGGGTTGAGGAGAAAAGCAGAGTGGAAGGCAAAGGGGTAAAGTCCCTATGCCTCCTGATTTTCCTTTTGATGAGGCTCCGGCAGACGTTACTGAATTATGGGGAAGACTACCCTTTAAAATCAGCTCTATCCCAGTCGATAACCTTTTTCTCGAAATAATCTCAGACAGGCCACTGCGACAGCGTTGTCGTAAAGGGTCCCTCTATTCTTCTCAATTTCCTCCAGGGCAGCGTCAAGGCCCAAGGCCGGGCGGTATGGCCGGTTAGAGGCCATGGCTTCCACCACATCAGCCACAGCCAAAATGCGGGCTTCCATAAGAATGTTATCCCCTTTCAGATTTCTTGGATAGCCCGAACCATTCATCCGCTCATGGTGTTGATAAACAATTTGGGCCAGCGGCCAGGGGGATTCGACGTCCTTCAGGATATCGTACCCTCTTTGAGAGTGTTCTTTAATCAGTGAAAATTCGATTACAGTCAATTTTGTTGGCTTGGACAATATCTCGGCAGGTATGGATAGTTTTCCAATGTCATGGACGGCACCGGCCATGCGCAGGCCATCGATTTTATCCTGAGAAAGTCCCATCTCGGTGGCAATGGCCCGGGCAAGGTCCGCGGACCGGGCCTGGTGACCGGCGGTATAAGGATCTCTTGCCTCCACGGTGGACACCATGACCTGGATGATCGTGCTAAACGCCTTCCTGAGACTCTCCAGGGTATGTTGAAGTTGTTCCTTGGCCCGCTTGTCCTCGGTGATATCCTCGGAGATGCCCAGCAGGTATTCCGGTTCTCCCTCTGCGTTCAGGATCGGCACCTTCTTGGTGTGCAGTGTGCGCTCTCCCTTATTACGGGTCTGAATAGGTTCTTCCGGGATATCCACAAGCTCCTTCCCATGCAGAACCTCCCGATCCTTCTCCGTAAAGGAGTCGGCCTGCTTCTTTGGGAAGAAATCGTAATCGTTCTTCCCCAGCAGGTCATCCCTGGAAAGACCTAGCAGATTCTCTCCCGCCCGGTTGAACCGGATGAACCGGAGTTCCCTGGCATCCTTGAGGAAGATCATATCAGGAATATTCTCGACAATCGAGTCCAGAAACACATTCATCCGGCGCAGTTTCTCCTCCGCCTGCTTGTGCTCCGTAATATCAATGATAGCTCCTCTGAGTCCCACAGGCTTGTCATTTATGCAAATGACACTCGAGATTACTATGGCCGGAAAGACAGACCCATCCAACCTCATGAAAGTATATTCAGTACCTTCTATTTTCTCCCCCCTTAACAGTCTTTCAATGTTTTTACCGGATTTTTCAATCTCTTCTGGTGAAAGTAGCTGCCATACTTTAAAACCCTTTTTTAAATCCTCTTCAGTACCTCTAAAAGTCTCATAAATAGCCCGGTTAGCCGATGTAATATTGGTTTCCAAATCCATCTCATAAACTGGGATTGGCAAAAAATCATACAGGTCACGATACCTTTTCTCGCTCTCCCTCAGTTTTTCCTCGGCCTGCTTGCGCGCGGTGATGTCCTGCTGCAGGTTCTCCAATGCTTGCCTTAATTCTTCGGTCCTCCTGGTCACCTCGGACTCCAGCTCTTTCTGGTAATTACTCATCAAATCGTTGTAGGCCTTGATCTTGAGTAGGGACCGGACCCGGGCCAAAAGCTCCATCTTATCCACAGGATATGAAATAAAATCATCACACCCGGCTTCAATTCCCTTTACCCGATCTTCCGTTTCCCGCAATACGGAAACCAAGATTATCGGAAGCAGTCGATGTGTATTATCCTGCCTGACCCTACGGGTAACTTCAAGACCATCCATGCCGGGCATCAAGACGTCCAGCAAAATCAGATCAATTTGATTCTCAGAAAGTTTCTCCAGCGCTTCCTCACCGTTTGACGCCTTGACAATTTCATAACCCTGCGGAACAAGATAGGCCTCGAGAAGTTCAATGTTTTCGGGCTGGTCGTCCGCAACCAAGATTACCGGTTTGTCTTTCATCCTCTATCTCTTTTAAATTTTATTTTTCAATATATTACAAAACTCACTTAGTAAATTGACTGATTTCTTTGGCCAAGGTGCGCGTATCTATCGGCTTACTTCATAAATTTCAACGGGCAACAACTTGCCTTTCAGATGAAGCGGCTCCAGTGTGCGAAATTTTATTTTTCCTTCTACCCGCATTAGGGCACTTTTTGTAATGAGAACTTGGCCGGAGCCTGCTGTTGACTCTACTCTCTGGGCAGTGTTCACGACGTCGCCAATGACCGTGTAATCCATTGTTTCATCAGTCCCCGTGTTTCCGACAACCACCTCTCCGTAGTTTATCCCTATGCCGATCCCTAGCTTTTTCAACTCCGGCGGCCATCCCTGTTTTAAATCTTCAAAAGCGCCTTGCATTTCCAAGGCAGCCCGAACTGCCCATACTGTTTCATCTTCGATATCCGTCGGGGCACCCCAGAAAGCCATGATGCAGTCGCCGATATACTTGTCAAAGGTACCTTTGTTTTTGAAAACGATTCCGGTAAGCGCCTGGTATATGGTGTTGAGCAAATGGATAAGTTCATCTGCATTCATGCCCTCAGAAAGAGAGGTGAATCCGCGTACGTCACAGAAAAACACCGCAACCTCTTTTCTATCACCGCCCAACTCCGAATACTTGTCCGGGTTGGCGAGTATCTGTTCAATAACGCTGCGGTCTACATAACGATGCAACATACTGGATATCAACTGATTCCTTAACTCCACTTCATCGTGGAGAAATTTCATCTTCAGCAAATTATTGACACGGGCAATAAGTTCGATCTTTTGAAAAGGTTTGTTCAGGAAATCGTCCGCTCCGGCTTTAAGTCCCTCGATTTTTGCCTCCAGGTTATCAAGAGCGGTCAGCATGACTATCGGTAGGAAAGCGTTTCCCGAATCACTTTTGACTTTTCTGCAAACCTCATATCCGTTCATTCCGGGCATCATCACATCCAGCAGAATCAGATCGATTTGATTATCAGAGATTTTCCCCAGTGCTTCTTCACCGTTTGCCGCCTCGACAATTTCATAACCCTGCGGAACAAGATGGGCTTCGAGAAGTTCAATGTTTTGGGGCTGGTCATCCACAACTAAGATTACCGGTTTGTCTTTCATCCTCTATCTCTTCTGAATTTTACTTTTCAACCTATTGGAAAACTCACTTGATAAATTGACTGATTTCTTTGGCAAAGGTGCGCGTATTTATCGGCTTACCTATAAATCCGCTGTTGGCTATGGCGTTGACCTCTTCTCGGCCTTCTGCCATTACCGAAGCAGTCACAAAAACAATGGGAATATAGCCGGTCTCTTTATCTTGACGTAATATATTGGCGGCTTCGGTACCACGCATATCTGGAAGCCGCACATCCATTATTATAATATCCGGTTTTTCTTTCCGGGCAATGGCGATTCCATCGGCAGCATTTTCCGCTTCAAATACTTCAAAGCCGGCGACCTCCAAGAGGTCTTTTTCCAGCATCAGATTGTTTCCATTATCATCGACGACTAATGCTTTCTTCCTCATCTCACACCACCCCCCCGGATACAATAGGCAGAGTAAACCGGACCGAGGTGCCTTTATTTAGCCCTTCTGATTCTACAGAAAGCTTCCCGCCGTGCAGCTCAACCAGCTTCCGGGAGAGCGGCAAACCGAGTCCGGTCCCCTCGGTTACCCGAGAATATGGGGTATCGACACGGAAAAACCCTTCAAATATCTTCCCCATGTTTTCAGGTGCGATACCGACCCCCGTATCCCAGACCGTTATTTCTATCTCGGGATCGGCTTTCTCCGCCCGCATGCCAATTTTACCACCCTCGGCGGTAAATTTAACCGCATTGGAAAGCAGGTTGTAAATTATCTCTTTCACCTTGAGTTCATCGGCCTCAATATTCGGCAGGTCTTCGTCTATTTCAATCAACATTTCAATCTTTTTTTTGCTGACCATATCCTCTACCAGTCGTGAAATCTCATTTAATAGGCTTTTCATAGGTAAGTTCGATAATGTCAGCTTCATCTTTCCGGCTTCAACTTTGGCCATATCGAGTATCTGATTTATCAGTAAGAGAAGGTGCTTCCCGCTGGTTAGGACGTTATTAACGTATTTCTTCTGCTTCTCATTGAGCGGTCCGAAGGTCTCGTCGTATAAAACCTCAGAGAAACCGTTAATGGAGTTAAGCGGGGTCCTAAGCTCATGCGACATATTGGCCAAAAATTCAGATTTTACCTTGGCGGTGCGTTTCAACTCGGCGGCCAACTCCTGTAACTCTTCATGGGCTTTTTCCAGACCGTTTTCTATCTCCCTGCGTTCGGTGATATCCTCGATGGCCAGGAGGATGATCCGCTCTTTCCCAAACCCCCTCTTAATCTGCCGGGCGTTCAAAAGCATTATGCGCCTGCCAATGGTGGCAAAATCGTGTTCCACTTCATAGTTATCAAAGGTTGTCTTTTGGGGAAGGATGGTTTCCAGGAGTTCCCGCAGTTTGGGGATATCCCACTGTTTATTTCCCAGGTCATAGACAAGCTGACCCACGGTCTCTTTGGGGTTTACCTTAAAAACTTCATAGAAGGAGCGACTGACGGAGACCACCCTTAAATCTTGATCCAGAGCGATTAGGGGTTCACGTATGGTGTTGATGATGCTCTCGGCGTATTCGCTGGCTGCATCTTCGGATATTTTAGTCGCGGCCGGTTCTTTGGCGGCTTTTTCCAGACCATTTTCTATCTCCTGGCGATCGGTGATGTTGCCGGCCATACTCAAGGCCACCTCCTTGTCTCCCCCTCCAATTCCTATCCTTGCTTGAACCGAAAGAGGTAAGATTGATCCATCTTTCCGAAAATGGAAGATAAAACTTAATGTATATAGTGCCGTTTATCTATGGAAATGTCAAATGAAACCGACGGGGTGGAGGGTATCGGTTCACCACCTCTTCGGGGGAGTACCCCGGTTTTAGGTGTCCTTTAGGATATCCGGCACCCCTCAAAATTTCCCTCCATATTTGGAGGTTCCACCAGATATGGAGGCTGGAAAAATCTTTCAACCTTCTTGGCCAATCTCTCTTATTCATTAAACTTCTGGATATCAGGCTTGATTCCAACCTTCTTCCTTTCCCCCGGTTGTTGGTAAGCTACTTGCAAAGGTATTTGGTATACCTAAAAAAAATTTGAAGAAATAGAATTAATACAAGGAGGGATACCATGAAATCAAGCAGTAGGGACAAGGCGGAAGGAAAGTTTCACGAAGTGAAGGGAAAGGTCAAGGAGGTCGCCGGGAAAGTCAGCGATAATCCTGAGTTGGAAGCTGAAGGTATTGGCGAAAAGATAGCCGGGAAGGTTCAAAAGAAAATCGGCCAGGTGAAGAAAGCCGTCGAGAAACTGTGAAGCCGGTACTGCGTCGCACAACCAAGACCGCGACGGCTCTTAGATTTGGGTCAAGGAATCAACAAAAAAAAGGAGGAAGGTTATGGACTTATCGGCCGTAAGCACGACACAAATAGCTATAGTCATCGCTGTCGCCGTGGTGGTGGTCGCAGGCATCGCCATCTACTTTTTTTTCCGTAAACGCCGAACGAAAAGGCTAAGGAACCAATTTGGTGGCGCTGAATATACCCGCACCGTGAAAGAAGGCGGAGGCCGGCGGAAAGCAGAAGGGGTGCTCGACGAGCGCGCAGAACGAGTGGAGGGCTTGCACATCCGGCCGCTCGCTCCGGGCGACCGAGCGCGGTTTGTCGAGTCCTGGGGCAAAGTCCAGGCGCGGTTCGTTGACAGCCCCGGAGGTGCCGTATCAGAAGCCGACCAACTGCTGGGCGATGTGATGTCCAAACGTGGCTATCCGGTAAGCGACTTTGAACAGCGGGTGGCGGATATCTCTGTGGATCATCCACTGGTTCTCGAAAATTATCGTGCCGCTCACCAAATTGCGCTTCGTCAAACGCAGGGGCAGGCCAGCACCGAAGACTTGCGCCAGGCCATGATTCATTACCGGACGCTTTTTGAGGAGCTGGTCGGCAAGCCGGAGGCGGAGCGTCCATAGGACGGACAACGACGGGCAAATACTGCAGGACTGAGTGCGAGGCAACGGAAAAGACGCCAGAAATCGATTGTCTTTGAAAACACGCCGGACGGAGAAAAGCGTAACAGGCAAACAACAGGCGAGATCATCAATAAGCACAAAGTCGAGATCAAGCAAGCTGAAGGCGGCCTGAGCGGCAAAAAAGGGGTCAGGCAAGACGAGATGGACGAAGGCAAGGCAAGTCGAATGAGTGCCGAAGAATGCCAATCGCGCGGTCAAGGGAATAATTCAAAACTGACACAGATGTTCAATAAAGTAAAGGGAGGAAATCACCATGAGTACTACAACGCTCATCGTTATCATCGTCGTGTTGGTCATAGTGTTTGGCGGGGGCGGCGGTTACTATTGGAATAGACGACGGTAGCTGTCACTTTTCAAATTTTTTATAGCAAAAAACAAAGTCTTACCAAAAAGAAGGGAGGTGAAAAGATATGAAGAAATTAGTAGTATTATTTGTAGCTTTAACGTTTCTCGCGATTTTTACCTTGATTGGCTGCAATCAATCATCGCCACCACCTCCAGCAGCGGAGAAGGGAGAACCCGGAGCACCGGGAGCAACCGGAGCGACTGGAGCTTCTGGAGCGCCTGCGCCGGCAGCGGAGAAGGGAGAGCCTGGAGCACCCGGGGCGTCTGGAGCATCTGGAGCATCCGGAGCAACCGGAGCAACCGGAGCGACTGGAGCCACTGGTGCACCCGCGCCAGCACCAGAAAACAAGTAGACTCGGGATATCGGGGTATATCCTCGCCGAAAGGATATACCCTGAGTCTATGAGGACCAGATAGGTGGCATCGTGGACATCGTAGGTATTGAGGATATAGGGGGTTCTTGCACGGATTGATTATCAGCCACGACTGGGCTGTTGGTCAGACAGGCATTGATCCGGCAAAGCCGCTCGAGGGAGCACCCGATGCTCAGACCGTCCATAAGAGCACGGACTATCTAAGAGCGATCAGGATATAACTGGATTAGGTAGGATGAGGCTGAAATGATTAAGGGAAAAAGAAATAAGAAAGATTTTATCAGAAATCACGTGCAACTTTGAAATGGCCAAAATCGGCCAATTCGTTGTAAATAATTACAAATAACCTTTCTTAGTCGGGGCTATTAGTCCAGTACATATCGCATTGAATCTTCCATGACCCAGAGGGAAAAATCACAATTTTTTTTAATTCATAACCGTTATAAAAGGGGCCACGGTCCCTAATTTCTGTTCTTTCAAGTAACTTCCCAAATTGATCATAAGAGTTAATCCCTGCCACGACTCCAAAAGCAGTTATTCCTGTTTCATTCTTTATATGAATAGTCATATTATCAGTAATACCAGATTCATTCTCGTACCAAATTTTCCACCCAGCACAATTTCCTTTTACACAAGGTATGTCTTTCGATTCGCCATACGCCATCCCAGTAATTAATAAAAAAAACACAACAAAAAAAATACTATTGATTTTTTTCATATTAACCTCCCGATAATAGGTTACCAAGAGAAGAACTGAGCCAATATTATATAAAGTCTATCTCCATTATTACCATAAAGTCAAATTTTTTGAGTCCATTGCATTGATTATGGTTTGAACTCCTTTCTTTTTTCAGAAATGGAAGTTTGAGGAAGAAAGTCGCACGGTCAAGGATTCCCGCCTCCTTCTTTTCCCTTGATCCTGAACCGGTACATTCTGGGCAATCAATCTATCTTGCCGATAATCTCTGCCGCAACAGGGTATATCTTTTCTCGGTCTTGTTTTTTCTGATGGCAATGACCAAGGCCTTTTTCGTTCCGACCGGCACTACCAAGTTTTTTTCCGCTGGTTACACCGGTATAAATCAGATTTCTCTGAAGCAGGATCTAATGTTGAATGAGAATGGGAATAACCACAGCCGGGTATTCCGATCCCAGGGACTTATCGATGGATACGTCGTAGGTGTGGACCAATTCATCCAGGTCGCTGTAGTCATATGTTGTTTTTCGATCATCGATGATCACCGTGACTTCCTGGGCTTCTTCATCGATTTGGATGATCCTCCCGATGTCTTCATTGTGGACCTCTTTGTCATAATTATTGGTAATCTGTATGACCCGGTCGTTGACTTTAAAGGTTCTCCGCCCCACAGGATTCCCCCCTTCTCCAGGATCGAAGGAAAAGGAAAAACTTCGCTATTTTGAGAAAAAGATCGAAAGGCTGGAAATTCATTTACGAAGGATTAAAGATTTAATGAAGCATTCCAGAAATTGGAAGTTTTGATGGAGTTTTGGGCCTTAAATTGTACATTTTGGAAAATAGACCCACCGGAGGAGACTTACTATAAATTAACTGATTGAAATAAAAAAATAAATAAATTTTGGCACAATAAATGCTTTCTATACAGATAAATTGAGCTACAAAAAGGTTTAAAATCCTTTTGTATAAATTTTATAGGGAGGGAGGTGAATTCAGATGAAAAAAATAATTGTTTGGACCATAGCTTTGGTATTTTCCCTTTGTGTTTCTTTAGCTTTTGCCGCCGAAGAACAGAAGGCCCCAGCTGCACCTGCAACCCCGGTTGAAAAGGCGGAAAAGAAAGTAAAGAGAGCCAAGAAGAAGGTAAGGAGAGCCAAGAAGCAGCTGAAAAAAGAAGAGAAGAA
Source organism: uncultured delta proteobacterium (assembly GCA_963790475.1). Taxonomy (GTDB): domain Bacteria; phylum Desulfobacterota; class RBG-13-43-22; order RBG-13-43-22; family RBG-13-43-22; genus RBG-13-43-22. The sequence goes on from CAWBOS010000010.1 coordinate 2,000,450, forward strand.
AGAAGAAGCTCCTGCGGCTCCAGAGGAAAAGAAATAATCTTTTTTCATAATATTACCATAAAGGGGGATATTGAACTAATCCCCCTTTTTTATTTCCTTTTCTTGCTGATCTCCCCCGATCTCTTCCTGAAATTAAAACCTATTATAATATCTGATATTAAGCGGTACTTGATTCGCGGATTATGGTTCTTCCCAGGGTGATGCTGTTCTCCATCAATATTATGAATTATTTATCCACCAGTTACTTTATTCCCGAAATATGCTCCCAGGATCCAAATCCAGCTCCTTTAAAAGATCACCAAAATAAGAGCTCGGTCGAATCAAGTCATAAAAGATGCCACCTGTCATTTCGGTCATTAAAGTATAACAGCCATTGTTTTTTGTCATTATCAAATCGAAATTGAGCTACAGGATTCTCCGCCCAGATGGAAGGGTCACTATAGTATGGTCTTGTTTCGATGAGGGTAACTTTAGCCCCATAAATTAGTTACCCTTTTGTAGGGGTTTTAATTTCAAATATTTGATCCTTGGCTCATTAAAACAAAAAACCCCACCTCTCTCTGTTGAGAAATCGGGTCTATTATTCTTCCATTGGAACTCCTAAATAAGAAGGTTGCCAACAAAAAACTTAATTAATAAATTTACTATTGATTTCCTACACTTCTATCTTCATAAAGTCAATTAAATTTGATACTTTTTACAAGTTCATCAATTAGAATAGGTTAATTTTTGAATTCAAGAATTTAGTTACCCTGGGGGAGAGGAATAATGAGAGGTATAAACAAAAAGAGTGAAACCGGATAACCCGATTTCACCCTTTTTATTGGACGATTAGGTAAGAAGATTACTACTTTTATTCCGCCTTCTTTTCTTCCACCTTCTTTTCTGCTGCTTTCTTGACTTTCTTTACCTTCTTCTTGGCCTTTACTGCAGCCTTTTCAACCTTTTCGCCTGCCTTTACTTCAGCCTTTTCAACTTTTTCGCCTGCCTTTTCTCCGGCCTTTTCAACCTTTTCGCCTGCCTTTGTCCCAGCCTTTTCAACTTTTGTGGCAGCCTTTTTTTCGGCTGGAGTGGCCGTTTGATCAGCGGCAAAAGCCATAGAAACAGACAGGGCAAATACCAAAGCCATGGTCCAAACGATGATCTTTTTCATTCAATTCACCTCCCTCCTTACAATTTCTATACAAAAGGTTTTTTAACCTTTCTGTAGCTAATTTTACTAATTGTATAAGCAATTATCATACCAAATAATTTATAACCATAATTTCAACTAATTCTATATTTATTAATTTTTATCAGACCCCTTATTTTCCAATATCTATAATTTTAGAAGTCTTATCCCTAAAAATCTTCCAATTTATGGAATCCGACATTAAGTATTTTATTCTGTGGAAATGAATGTCCAACTTTTCAATCTTTTTTCCCAAGGCCCTGGTTTCTCTTTTTCCTTGGAGACTTCCTCTTGCGGGGCGTTACGCAACAAATCCTCATTGGCAATATTTTATTAATAAGGGTTTGAAATCCTGGAATTTTTAAAAAAGAGGAGTTTGAGGAAGAACACATTAGCCCATCCCTTCAGAAGAAGAGGCCTCCGGGAGAGTATCTCGATAGATGGAAAGTGAATCAGGGCTTCCAGATTTATTTTTAAGAAGCCCCCTGGAGGCGTTATTATTAATGCAGTAATAGCTCATCAGTTGTTCGCCCAGGCCAGGGATATGGGAGGTCATGCCGTCAGCCAATTTAAGGCAAGGAAGATTTTTTCTCGTCGGTTGTCCTTGGATTGGTATATGATACAAGATGCGGCAATCAGGCAAGACGCAACAATACTCAGCCAAAACGTTCCTATCATGATAACTGCTTAGAAGGGCATTCCCCTTTTATGGGAGGCACAACCAGGATCGACCGACCTCAATGAGCGATCAACATCAATCCCACAATGCCGATAACGAATGCCAGTATAGCGACCACCGAATCGAGCCCCAGTCGTAAATAACGTTTTGCGGGACGCATGACAACCGATGACGCATAAAGTGTCGTCAGCAGAATTCCAACTGCGGCCAGCCAGCCGTTCTCAACGCCCGATTGCGGCAAGGCGGGTGTGCCGGCGATAATATCAGCCAGTACGAATAGGCAGATCTGGAACGCATTACCACCGAAAACGTCGCTCATCACCAATTGATTATCTCCGAGACGCACCGCAGCTATGCCAGTGCTGATTTCGGGCAGGGCACTGGCGGCGGCAAGGATGGTCGCACCGAACACAATGCCGTTTACATGAAACCGATCAGCGAGAGCAGCACCGCTTTGTGCGAGCGCCACACCGGCGGCCAGCGTCACAATTGATCCGGCAAGGAACAGCAGAAATATGCGGGTCGTGCTCCACTTCTCGTATGGATGGTGGACCTTGGGATGTGGGATGCGACGGTGTGGCCGTCCTGATTTGCTTCCTTTCATTGTGATCTCCCAGGCCGGGGAGTTTCGCACTTTGTTCAGCATGGCGATACCGAGCGCCCATACCACGACGATCAAAATCGAGGCGGGGCTCACTCCGAAGAGGGCAACCGACGGCGGCAGCATCGCGCCCATGAAAACGATGGCCACAATGACCACGACGAGCGACGCCTCCAGCACCGGCATCAGGCTGCCAACAAGGTAGCTGAGCGGCTTCTTACCCTTCACAAACATGTCGCAGATGACGAGCACCATCGTCTGCAACGCGATGCCGCCTATGAGATTGCCGGCGGCCAGCGGAAGGTTATGTTGAGCGGCGGCGGATATTGTAATAGCCACTTCGGGCAGGCTGCCGGCCGCCGATAGCAGGATCATCCCCCCGAGAGCCTCCCCGAACTTCCATCGGAAATCGAGGACGTCGGTCGTCCGCGAGAGGTAGACACCGGCAATCCACGTGGCGATAGCTCCGGCCGAAAAGATTCCGACCAGGACAAAGGTGCTGAGGTTCTCCACGGCTTGAGTCTCCTTCGGTAAAACTGCCTTTCCTTATAGAACTCTCTCAAAGTCGATATAGCCACGCTCCACATCCCCGCGATCCAGTTGCACGCGGAGTTCGTGGCCGACGTTCATGCCTTCAAAACCGCTCTTCCAGTCTCTCTTCGTCCTTGGGATACCATGGCTCTTTATTATCAGAACAGGACATGACAGTACGGATTTCATCCTGCAGATCCGCAAATAGGACAAACAAGCTCTAATTGGGTAGCGCACTCATTGCAGAACTTAGCACCCTCTGGATTCTCGTGCAGACATTTAGGACATTTCATTTTTCACTATCCTCCAATGATCGGGCTGACTGTTACCGAACGGCGCATTCGAAAAACAAAAACCCCATGTTTGGTTGAGAAATGAGGTTTGCAAAATTCCTCCATATACTTGCCTTTCTTTGGGTAAAGCGGCCTTGTGGAGGACGGGTCAAATTGCTCATCTGCCTATTGAATAAAATGGATTATACACGATTTTAGGAATAGTAAATAGGTGGTTTTTCAAAATGCTGGAACCCTTGTCCATCGCAAAAAAATGATGATTCGCGAAAGAGATTAACCTCTTGGCTAAGTGGCGGTCATGTCAGTTCCGAAAAAAGCTACCACATTCCAAGCCGTCCACTTCAGCCGATTGTTCAGCCTTATAAAGCACGATTTGACTCCCGAACCTTTTGATTTTCCCAACCCTCAATGAGCTACGTTCCCCGACTGCCTCGATTTAGGCGGAGGGTAAACAGCCCTTGCAATCATGGCCGAGAGCCACCCGATCACCCATCCAAGGAAGACTATGCACAAGGTGTGGGCAGTGTCTTTGCTGGCTTCAGATGAAACAACAGCCAAAATGACAGCCCATACAACAGCACAGCCGATGCTGTATGAAGTATAGGTTTTGAGCGACAGTTTCATTCCGTCATCTTCCTCCGTCTCCCTGCCTAAAAAATTATTCAACAGTTTTCCGGATAATATCAGAAAGATTCGCCATCTTCAATAAAGACGATTTCGGTTTGAACTATTCTGTTTTTTTAAAAATGAGGGTCTGCGGACTACAGGAACGAATTCTCCCACCAAAAGCTTATCAAGGAGAAAGTGTTCATTAAGAAAAAACTAAACTTGACAGCCTGTAAAATGTTAAGCCATGACTCTTACAATCTGCCTATACAAATGTTGATTTGAAGGACAGTGTCAAAATATGCGGGATAAAGTGTATTGATTTAGGATCGTTTATCATGAATCTGACAAAATTAAAAATTCAACAGCATTTTTCCTATATCTTCACTAACACCCATTGCATCCCCGGTTAATACTCTTTCATAGAAGACTAATCTTCTTGCAGATACACGGGCATGTTTGAATTTCAAAAGAGTCTTTTTGGTGTTTGGGTCCGATACTTCTCCTTCCATTTCGACCCTTGTTTTACCGGCACCAAATCTTATCCAGAAACGAAGAGCAAAGGAACCAGGATTCATTTCTGTTACTTTTGCCTTGATCATTAATACTCCTGCTTTTGATATGTCAGGATTGGTTTCATCCTCTTTTTTAACCAAGTCGACATTTAATTTATCTTCAATTCCTTTCTTCAAACCCCTGATAAAAATTTGATTAATCCGGGATAGAACTATTTCCACTGGCTCACGAGTATTATCGGTAGGAATCAAGACTGCCAAGGTATCTAAAGGCAAAATAATAATTTTTGAATAATCAGAAATTTTAAAAGATTGGAGAATTTCCAAGTTGTCAACTGTCAAATTCCAGTTCTTATATAATCCTGGGGCATTAGAATCATTTTTACCATAAGCAGGAATGGACAGAGCAATAAAAAATACCATAAATAATAAATTGTAAATCTTTTTCATGGTAATAATCCTTTTTTCAATTTTACTTAGCTGATAAGAAGGTGTTTTTTGATTGGAAAAGTATAAGGCAAGATAAGGACTGGAGCAATAAGAAAGGCAGGGTGGATGGTGAGGGAATAGAATGTGAAAGTCCGAGTAGGTTATCAGACGTTCAAGGGATTTGAGCTTGGGTGGGGTTCTGGTTGGCTCTGGTTATCTCCTGGTTTATCCTTTCACCTAATTATTCTCTGCTCGATCTCCCTTACTATTGACAACCGTGATTTGAAAGGTCGTATTTTAACAGATAATATTCTGGTATTTTGATAATCAGATGAGGCAATGTTTTGTTCCTGGTACTTTTTATGATTGGATTCTTTTCGACAGGGATTAAGGTGGCTATTCAAGGTGACCAGAACACCCATTTTTGTCAATATTTAATCATATAGTCATAGTTCTTGAATCGTTCCAGAGCAAAAGAATGTCAGAGTAAGAGGAGGGGCAAATTTTTATTGGGGAAACTGCTCTATATTATCATTCTATTGTCAAAACCAATAGCTGATTTGATGGCCGGTTTTAAATATATGATTGGAAGTGTACAGTAGACCCGGATGTTGCATAAAAAAAGTGCAAATTTTGTAAAGACCGATCAGGCGGCCTTTTTAAAAGCATCCAGATACACAAAAAAGTCTCTTTGGACTGATTCATTTCCATTAAGCGTCAGGGTTAGTTGCTTTTGGGGTAACGTTAATCTCCCTGCTCTTTGAATAATCAGATGGCGTAAAGTTTTTAATTCTTCAAAACACCATAGAGGGGCTCTTTTCTCGGTCGTCCCTCTTTCCCTTGGACGAGCCGCCATTTGTAATTCGCGGGTTAAATTGTGGGCCATGATTGCAGCCATCGTATAAAGCTGGTTTCCGCCCCAGCGACGAACAGGGATATAATCCATTTGAGCTTGAGATTTCAATTCTCCAAAGAGTCCTTCCTGGTCGGCGCGCCCATTATGGAACATCAATACCTTCTTAGCCTTGACCCGCTTGTTGGTTACGATGACTTTAAATTCGTAGCCTTCCTCCCGAGGAACGAATAAGTCCAGTTGAATCGGACCTCGGAAAGCCAGGGAGACTCGTTGACGGATGCACAGGAAACGAAATCGGTTATCCCATTTCTTGGGTTTCCAAAACGTTTCAAACCAAGACCATCGGTCATCCAGCCGCTTCCAACGTTTTCGCTCCTGGATCATTTGTTTCCATTCGGCAAAACGTTCGAAAGGCACTGACAGAGTAAACTCAACCCCTTGTTCTTCTAAAAACGGTACGAGGTTATCGTTAAAAAAGGCGCTGTCCAGTCGGGCTTCTATGATTACGCCGGGAAGGGCTTCCTTCAAGAGGCGTAGGCATTGTTCGATAAATTCCCGTGCTCCATTAGAGTCGTGGACATTTCCGGAACGAAACAGGGTATCGAAAACCTGCCCGGTTTGGGCAATGGTGCAGAACAAAGGATAATAACTGCGGGCTCCTTTTTTCTTTTTGTTATACCCCACAGCGGTTCCCTCGGCTCGACGCTGACAGGTCCAAAGAACGGATCCGTCAAAATCCAGTGTCAGACGAAAAGGAGCCAACTTTTGCAGTCTGGCAATAACCTGGTTCCGGCATAGTTCCCGAACTTTTTCGATGGCCGAAATATCAATCGTTCGCAAAGCGCGAGAAACCGTTGAGATATCTGGCAGCCTTTTTAACCCCAATAAACGCTTGATCAAGGGATCATCTTGGTAATAATCCAGATCCCTCAGCTTACGGAAACCCAGTAAAAGGTGAAAGATCAAAAGAAGCATAATGAGGTGATGACCAAATATCTCGGAAACTTTTAAATGGTCAAAACATTTCTTGAGTTGTGCTTTGAGATTCAGGTTCTGGAGCAGTGGCTGATAAATAACTAGCCCGGCAAATGAGGTCAATTGTTGATTTTCAAACTTGATGGCTGGAATTTTAAACATTCGACTAAAAATATTCCTTTTGCTATACTTCACCTTAGGTGGCCTCCTGTATCGGTTCTTTTGAGATGTGCTAATTTCACTTTAGCCAATACTGGAGCCACCTTCAAGCATTTTCATGGTGTTTTATGCACTTTTATTATGCAACTATGAGGTAGAGTAGAGAGCTGGCGCCGAGCTGGAGCCGCTTTTGAACTTTTCGATGCACGCATCTACTTAGAACTATGGCGGTCAGAGGTTTCCAGCTCCCCCTCATCAAATCCCGCAGGGCGGGATTTTCCCGAATACGGCTTTCCGATTATCTTCCTCCAGAAGCTTTCGCCAATTGAGTCCAGGGTCATTCCCTTTGTACTCCTTCTTGCCGTCCCAACACTCCTCCACAATCGGCGCCTTCAACCACATCTTGATCAGTTTCAGTATCTGCTTATCTACGATACGTTTGGCCACCAATTGCATCAGCTTGTCGTGATGATTCTTTACATCGTCCACCGCCTGATGAGCACTCCGCTTCGGCCTGAATCCGTAGGAGTTGTCCTGAAAGTCGGCTTCGAAAATAGGCTCGATTACTATTTTCACGGCCATCTGCACGACCCTGTCCTTGATCAGCGGTATGCCCAGCGGTCTTTTGCCTCCGCTTGCCTTAGGAATGTAAACCCTGCGGACCGCCTGAGGCTTATAGCCTTTCGCTGTAGTTCCCCGGCTATCTCTTCCAGATACTTCTCAGCTCCCCCTTCTCTCTCCTCAATACGTTCAAAGGTTTCGCCGTCTATTCCCGGTGACCCTTTGTTCGCTTTGACCAGTCGATAGGCATGGGTCAGGATGTCCCTCTTATATATCTTGTCATAGAGAAGATAGCATCGGTACTCCTTCTCCTGCTTGGCTTTCCGGTATAGTTTAATCTGAAGTTCCCGGATCTTCTCTGGGGTTTTCAGCACCTTCGTGCAATCCCCTTTCCTTCACTTCTTCTGAAACGTGATAAAAGTATTGCCCCTTCCCTCTCCTAAGGTTATGTTGTCCTTGGGATACAAGCGGTACTATAGGCAACTGCGACTCCCTGGCCGACCCGGTAAAACTTCGTTTCCTTATATCTACCGGTTGCCCCCCAGTTGGGTATCGCCCAGGGTCTCCCGTGTTCATTGTCGTATGGCTTCCCCTGCGTGTCACCCCTGTTGCCCCGGAAGTCCATCTATCGGTTCTGGCAGTTAGGGTTAGGATAGATGCAGCGGTCTTCCCCAGTGTAGGAGGGGGTCGACAACTCCATTGTAAATATCGAGGCTACCTATAGGTTCGCTTGCGCTGCAACCCGCAGGTTTGCTCAGCTCCCTTAAAGGAGCCTTTGTCAGAAAACTTAGTGCTTCAGGTTACCCCTTACACCTCCCTCAAGCTACGTGGGTGAACTACCGAACTCCCACCGTCGGACTTTAACCGACCAGTCATACGTTTTACACGGCATACCCTACTAATGTTTTAAGATGCCAGTAATAATAATTCACAATTACGATTGGTACTCTTCCGATATTTCAAAAATGGAAGTCTGAGAATTACAAGGAAAAAATTATTACCTCTTTAGATATATGTGGGTATATCTATGATTATCAGGCTAATATCCTGTGCCCGTTAAGTGAACCCCTTTAGGAACAAGCATCTACAGGGTGTATTATCGCAATTCCTTTATAAATCAAGCACGTTCTGTGTTTCATTCAGTGGCGCCTGTTGTTTCCGAAGAATTGGCTTCAGGTTAACCCTTGTCATTCCCCCTTGTATCCGTTATATTCAAATTTATGGCATTATATACAGCCAATTGATGAGCCCCCATACCAAGAAGCACTTCCGGGTTATCCCATGACGACATTCCAGGCCAATAAAAAGATAGATGAGGCAAAACGCAGGGCGGCCTTAAGAAATATGAAAAGGCTGGCCACACTTCTGTTCGTGGGCATGGCGATCCTCTTTATCATTTCCTTTCGGCTCGAAAAAATATATCCTATCTTAGGCGTAGTAAGAGCATTTTCGGAAGCGGCCATGGTAGGAGCCCTTGCTGACTGGTTTGCCGTTGTGGCGCTCTTCAGGCACCCTTTAAATCTACCGATCCCTCATACGGCGATCATTCAGCAACACAAAGACAGGTTCGGGGAAAATCTCGCTGTTTTCATCAAGAATAATTTTCTGGCCCGCGAGACACTTGAGGAAAAGCTGAGGACGACAGATATGCTGGCCTGGCTCGGCGAAGTATTCACAAACCGGCAGAGAGTGCAAAAGATTACGGAGAAATCCTTGGAACACCTGCTGCTTTTCGTCAAACAGTTCGATGACCGGGAGTTCAAGAGTTTTTCCACTGGTCTCGTGCTGAACAATTTACAAAAGATCAGGGTCCTTCCCTTGATAGGAGATGTGCTTACCGTTATGACGAAAGAGAATAAGCACCAGGTCCTCCTCAATGAGGCTTTGGTCATTACGGGAAACATTCTTGAGGAGAACAAGGATGTGATACGGGAGAAGGCCAGGGAAACCCATCTTTGGTACATTCCAGGTTTTATCAATGAAATGATATTTGATAGAATGCTAAACAAACTAAAAGAGACGCTCTCGGACATTCAGAGTGACACGGAACACGAAATCAGAAAAAGGTTCAACGAGGTTACCACACATTTCATAGACAGCCTGAAGCATTCAGAGGTCTTTGCTGAGAAGGTCAATGCCATGGGAAAGGAGTTCCTCACTAATCCCGCAATCAAGGAATATTTTGAAAACCTTTGGTCGGATATCAAGACCAAGCTGATAGCGGATCTTACGGATTCCGGCTCGGGGGCCAGGAGTCATTTAGAAAAAGGGATTCTTGCCGTCGGAAAGAGTCTCATGGAAAACGAAGCCCTAAGAGAGGGGATGAATCGGTGGATATATACCTCTCTGCTGGATTTTGCAGAGGAGTATGTTGATTCCATAATATCGATAATCTCTGACACGGTAAAGAGGTGGGACACCGTGAAAACGAGCCAGACGATTGAACTGTATGTGGGCAAAGACCTCCAGTGGATCAGGATAAACGGAACAATCGTAGGGGGCCTGGTGGGCCTACTGATTTATACCTTTTCTCTGCTGTTCAAATAAAGCTTGTGCAAATGGGCTACGTAAGCGTTGAGCCCGCTTTTTCTGCATAAACCGTCAGTTTCCGCTTAAAAGGTTCGCCTTATCTGTAACCTCCCAGGGAAGGCCGATGTCCATCCGCCCCATATGGCCATAGGCGGCCAGCTTTCTATAAAATCCGCCTTTAAGGATTAAAGGCAGATATCTTAAGTTGAATTGCTTCAAGATTCCGGCCAATCGAAAATCAAAGTGATCTTCCAGAAGTTCAACGATCTTATCGTCGGAAACCTTACCGGTACCGAAAGTTTCTACCTGAATACTCACTGGGCGGGGAAAGCCGATGGAATAGCTGAGTTGCACCTCACATTCCTCGGCCAACCCTGCGGCCACGATATTCTTGGCCGCATATCTGGCGGCATAGGCCCCGATCCGGTCTATGCGTAAAGGGTCTTTTCCGCTTAGAGCGGCCCCGCTGTGACGGGAAAATTCTCCGTAGGTATCAATGGCGTTCTTTTTCCCGGTCAGTCCGGAATGAATCGAAGGTCCTCCCATAATAAAGGGACCGTCGGGGTTGACAAAGATCCTGGTTCGTTTATCAGGAACGATCTCCTCCTCGTTAAAGACCGGCGTGATGATCAGTTCCCGGAGATCGTCTTCTAAACGGTCGAGAGTAGGTCCCCCTGAATGGGGCGGGCTGGTTTGACTGGCAATAAGCTGGAATTAAAGCCAGGTTGATCATAACCGATCTGGTGAATGACGCTTCGGGCCAGGGCAGGAAAGTCCACTGTGGCCTTCCCATTGAAACGGGCGGCAATAAAAACAATGGCCGTGGCCACCGCGCACTCGTCAATGATCCGGGCATAAGGATCCTGTTGCAGGAAATGATCGACAATGGCGTCGCTGATCTGATCACATAGTTTGTCTGGATGCCCTTCGGTGACCGATTCAGAGATAAAGATGAAGTCTTTTTTCATGGCTTTTTTCCAGTGGATTTGGTGGATTCGTTGATCATAAAGGGTAAAACACTGGCTCCGCCTACGAGTAGGCTGTCAAAGAGGGTTAGTGTGCTGAGTCCCAGGAGGCCTCGCATCCCAGGGATGATCAAGGTGCCGGCTTGAACAACCAACGACCCGGCGATAGCCAGGTTCAACAACCGATTGGGAGGGAGCTTTTCCGAGCTGAAAAGAGAATGGGTTTCAGACCGGCAGCTATAGGCATGCAGAAGTTGGCTGCAACTCAAGGTCATAAAGGCCAGGGTATCGGCCTGGGGGCCCTGTCCATAACGAGCCAGTCCATACCCATAGACGCCCAAGGTCCCTGCGGTTAAAACCGATGATTCCAGAAAGATCCTTTTGAAGTCCTCTTTGCGGATAATCGGTTCTTCGGGGTTTCTGGGAGGGTAGGTCAGGACATCCGGTTCCGGGGCAGTGAATGCCAACCCAGTCTGCCTATAGGAATGCATGGTTCTTTCTCTGGAAAGAAGTGTTTTGTTCCTCAAGGAGAAGAAGTTTAATTTCCTCATTTTTATTCAAATTGAATAACTCCTTTAGAGAATATATTGCTAACCTCTATCAATGCCATCTCCAAGGCATCCTTGTCAACCTCAAATACCTTCTCCTTCATCGGATATGACCTTCCTTAATATTTTTTTGAAAAATTGCGCCGCCAAGTCATGGATCCCCGGAACCTTCCGAATCCTGATCAGGGCATCCTCATAGAAAGGAAGCTGGGAGGCTGAGAAGTCTATCTGAATTTCAAGGGCTTAGGGTTTCGGTGGAGGTCTCTGCTCGTGGCTTTATTGTCGATCTGCTCGCAGCATTAAAAAATGACGGAGCCAACTTAGAGTAAGATAGTGTGTTGTTAGATGGCTGTTTAGAAAACAGCTGAGTTGCCAGCCGTCGAGAGCTTGTCGTGTCCTATCAGTGGGGAAAACGAATTTTCAGCTTGTAGCAGAGAAACAAGACGAGAATGGAACCAAGGGCCGAAAAGATGAGGCCCGCCGGGTGAAATTTGACACCTTCTCTCGGCCGGGAAAACATGTGCGTCACCATGCCGCCGATGATCGAACCGATGATGCCGAGCACTATCGTCCAAATTAACGTCAGATGGACGTGCATAATTGACTTAGCAATCACTCCCGCGATTAGACCGATAAGTAGGTACCAAATTAGGTGAAGCATAATTCTCCTCCTTCTAAATTGATAAAAACTTGCTTTGGGATGGAGTAAATATAAAAAAAATGGGAGTAGTTTGTCAAGAAAAATGGACCACAAGATATGGGCAGAATAGTATAGTCCTTGGTTATAATTCCGAGTAGTACGCTTCCGCCTTCCTTGATGGAAAGCAGCCCCTGGTATGATCGCCAAAAGTGCCTCAAGAGGATGCCTTTTCTGAAGTGTCATTTTTCCCCCTTGCATTGAAGACACTTTCACTGAGGCGCCATGGTCGCAAAAAATGATGAGAATCATTGATAGAATTTGTTTTTTAATAGGAAGAGTATAAAACAAGGAAAACCAGGATCAAGGAGAAAAATAGAGGGTCATTGAGGAACCCTACCTCTCTTCATTCTTATCCTCTGGTTTTTCCTTGACCCAATCTTTCTTTTGTTACATATTGTTGCCAAAAATAATTCAAGGAGATAAAAATCATGAAAAAAATCTATATTCCGGCCGTAGCCCTCTTACTATTGGGGCTGGCCCTTTTTCTGATGCGTTGTGTCGGTTCCAGCTCTTCCGGCGGAGGGTTCGCCGATGTGGATGTTCAATACGAGGTTAACGGCGGTTCGATCTCCAATAACGCCAACGAAGCGCAGGATATAAGAAACCCCTTTGGGGATGATCTCCGGGTGCTGACCTGGTTCTGCGGAAATTATAAGGGAGGACATGGACAGCGCGTTCAGCTTACTTTTAAAAAAGTAAATAACATCTGGCAATTAGATAGCGAAGATATCAGCGGCGGCAGTTGCAGTTAAAGTTTTTTAGTGACCGGTAAAAAGCGGCGGCGGGCCTGTCCCCCTGATGTTGAAAGGATAAGGGCAAAGAGTGTTATTTTTTCCGAATCGTCAGTTCCTTGCTCAAAAGGCGGATGTGACCCATTTCCTCTTTAATCACATCATCCAGACGGCTGCGTCCTTGTCTTTCTGGGACCACCTCCCGCATCCCTAGATAAAAAACGATGGAATCCTTTTCGGCAGTTATGGCATCCTTTAAAATTGCCTCCATGGAAGAGGTGTCTATTTTCTTTTCGAAAAAAACGCGGGTATCGGCTAGGGCCTTCAAATAGCCCGTTGCCTCCCCCTCGGGATCAAAGACCGTAGCGGTTATTTCCGATGCAGTTAACTGGGAATGCATTTGGGTGAAGATTTTTCGATGGTCATCTTCCATGGCCGCCAAACTGAGTAATAACTCGCGGGCGTTGTCGTCTTTCGCCGTTTTAGCGGCGATGCGGTAGAATTCGGCGCCATTACGTTCCAACTGTTCCGCTATTTCAAAGATGTTATCGGCATTAAAATCGTACATCATGACTGTCGATTTCCTTTCTTGCGTTCCTAGATTTCTTTTGACGTAAGGAATTATAAAATAAGAAAAAGATAGGGGTCAAGAAAAAAAACAGTACCTTAATAGAAGGGGGCTACTTCTGATTACCCTGCCTTTATCATACACCACAAAACAAAAACCCCCCGCTCTCGATTCAGAAACGTGGTTCTTAAATTCCTCTATTTGCTTGCCCTTCTTTTAGGGTAAAGTGGCGTTGCTGGAAGACGGGTCATAACTGATCTGGCCTTTGAATGGACCCCATTATACACTTTTTTGGGAATAGTATATAGGAGGATTTTTCTTTGGAATGGGACCAGGAAACAGGAGCCCTCATCGATTAATTTGCTTGATATTTCAATTAGTGTTGTAATAATACCGCCAACGGGTCTCATGGAAAGGGCTAAATCATAAAGAAGGGTAAGCGGATGAATAAAGGTGATCTGATCAACGAATTGGCAAAAGTAGCTGGCACGAAAAAGGAGATAAAGATCGCCGCCAGAAAGGTCCCCAAGTTTACCCCCGGCAAGAACCTCAAGGTTGCCGTAAAATAGTTGTCAACGGTTTAAGGCTCGGCCACTTGGGGGAAACCCTTAGGCCTGCACCTTTTGACATCAGCAAAGGAGGGAAGAAATGGAAATCCGTCGTGCCAGAGTTGAAGATGAAAATCAGGTTATCAAACTGCTGAGTCAGTTGCTGGGAGTTCAAGCGAGTGGTATTAATTGGAAGACGACCACTGCGACAACCTTTCGGCAAATGGTTCGCCATCCGGAGCTGGGCACCATTTTTCTGGCCGATGAAAAGAGAGAAGCAATAGGTTTGATCACCCTGTCTTTTCCTACGGCCATCCGTTTTGGAGGAATCTACGCCAGCATTGAGGAGTTTATCGTCACTGAAAAAGGGAGGGGAAAAGGGATCGGTGGTAAACTGCTCAAGGCCGCTTTGGAGGAAGGATCCTCAAGGGGGTGTTACGAGCTTGTCGTCAACAATCCAAGCGAATCAGGCTATCCGGTTTATAAGAAATATGGGTTGGTCGATGTCGGAAGGCATCTCAAAATCAAGTTATCCCCGGAATAGAGATGGTCCCCTGATCAAAACCCAAAAGAGTCTTAATGAGAACAGATAATAGGAATAGGCTGATGAAAACAGTCCAGGTGCCTTTATCGCGGGTAGAAAGAAAAAAAATTTCGCACGCTAGAGCCGCTTCAACTGAAAGGCAAGTCGTTGCCCGTTGAAATTTATGAGGTTTTAAAGGTGGAGAAAGAGAAAAATAGGGCTAAAGGCAAGGAGACGGGGGGCGTCTTCTGACGAAAAGGGGTCATTTCATGTTAGATGAGGCGGATTAAAAAATTTATTCATAACTAATTCCGATTAGGCTTGAGGTCTCAGGATCACCTTATTGTGTGGTTCTGAAAAAAGAATCAAATTGAATTCCTCGGTTTTCAGGAGTTGAATGGCCTGTTGGAGTGGAACAGAGGAATGGATTATGCTTCCTGGATAGGCAGAAAGAGTTATCGCATTTCAGGCTTAAGGATCAAACAGGAGAGCGGAGGCAGGGTTAAGGACAGGGAGTGAGAGTAATATTGGAAAGGGGTCGATTCGGTCCGGATCAGGCCGGCGTTCCCCAGGTTACTACCTCCGTACCACGCTGAGTCACTGTTGATGATTTCCCGATAGAAGGGGGCTTCAGGGACCCCAATCCGATACCCCAGACGAGGGACCGGCGTCAGATTGAATACTACTACCAGCCAGCCTTCCTTGGATCGGCGTACATATGAGACAACCGACTGCTGCCAGTCCTGGCAGTCAATCCAGCTAAAGCCTTCAGGATGGTAATCCCATTGCCAGAGTGCCGGGTCATTCAAGTAAAGTCTTCCCAGATCGGCCAAATAGGTTTGAAAGCCCTTTCGTAAGGGATCGGCCTGCAAGTGCCAGTCCAGACTCTGGTCATGGTCCCATTCCCGGTCCATGGCCAGTTCGGTGCCCATAAAAAGGAGTTTTTTACCGGGGTGGGTATACATATAACCCAGGAGTGTCCTGAGATTGGCAAATTTTTTCCAGGTATCCCCCGGCATCTTGGACAATAGAGATCCCTTGCCGTGCACCACCTCATCATGGGAAAGGGGCATGATAAAATTTTCCGTGTATTCATAAAGCATGGAGAAGGTCAAATCATTGTGATGGGAACTCCGATGTATCGGATCCTTGGAAAAATAGAGCAGGGTGTCGTTCATCCAGCCCATATTCCATTTGAAACTAAACCCCAGACCTCCCAGGTGGACAGGCAAGGTGACCCCGCCCCAGTCGGTTGATTCCTCGGCCACTGTGAAACAGCCGGGGAAAAGTCCGTAAACCTTCTCATTGACGGTCCTCAGAAAAGAAAGAGCTTCCAGATTTTCCCTACCTCCGTATTGATTGGGGATCCATTCGCCTTCCTTGCGGCTGTAATCGAGATAAAGCATGGAGGCCACGGCATCTACACGCAACCCGTCAATGTGATACTGGTCCAGCCAGAAAAGAGCGTTGGCCAGGAGGAAGTTTCGGACCTCATTTCTTCCGAGATTAAAGATCAGGGTGCCCCAGTCCTGATGTTCTCCTTTTCTCGGATCGGCGTGCTCATAAAGGGCAGTCCCATCAAACCAGCGTAGGCTGTAATCATCCTTGGGAAAATGCGCCGGGACCCAGTCCAGGATGATCCCGATCCCGGCCTGATGACAGGCATCCACCAGAAAGCGAAAGTCATCCGGGGTCCCGTAGCGGCTGGTGGGGGCGTAATAACCGGTTACCTGGTATCCCCATGAACCTTCAAAGGGGTATTCAGCTATCGGCAACAGTTCCAGGTAGTTGAACCCAAATCGTTTCATCTCCTCAATCAGATAAGGGGTAATCTCCCGATAGGTCAAAGAGCGATAGCCCTCTTCCGGCACCCGGCGAAACGAGCCCAGATGACATTCATAAATGGCCATGGGGGCCGTTCGCGGGTTGACTCGGGAACGGTTTTCCATCCAAGCTTTATCATTCCATTGATAGGTTGAGAGATCCCAGATCCGGGCACAGGCTCCGGGTGGATGTTCCATGGAAAAGGCCAAGGGATCGGTTTTGATGCGCAGATCGTTGTCCTGGGTCTTGATCTCGAACTTATAAAGGATTCCCGGACCAAGCCCGGGAACAAAAAGTTCCCAGATCCCGGAACTGCCCATGGCCCGCATGGGAAAGAGCCGGCCATCCCAGCGGTTAAATTCTCCCAGGAGGCTGACCCGTTTGGCATTGGGAGCCCAGATGGAAAAGGAAACCCCGGAGACCCCATCTATGGTCTTAAGGTGAGCCCCAAGGTGTTCATATAGTTTCAGATGATTGCCTTCATTAAACAGGTAGAGGTCCATATCTCCCAGGGTGGGAAGAAATCGATAAGGATCTTCAGTCTCCCAAAGGTTTCCATCCGGAAAGGAGAAACGGAAACGATAAGGAAAAGGCCAGGTCTCCCCTTTGAGCCGGATTTCAAATATCCCGCCGGGATGAATGCGGGGCATATCCAGGGATTGCCCCTCTATTAAAAGCGTAGCAATGGAGGCATCCGGATGAAAGGCCCGGATAACCACCCCCTTTTTGTCCCCCTGGTGATAGGGATGGCCCCCAAGGAGGTGATGGGGATCGGAGTACTCTCCTTTAGCTAAGGCATCCAGTTCGGCTTTCATCAGACCTCCCAGGCAATGACCTCAGACGGAATCTCAATCTGTCCGGCGAGGTCTTTATAGAGATTTTCCATCTTTGCTTTTTTCTTGTGAGGGTCCCGGCAAGCATCCAAAAAGGCACCGCACCAACGCCAAAAACTCATTGCTCAACTCATGGTGACGGAGCCTATTCATCCTGCGAATAAATCACCACTGTGTATGGCCCGATACCGATTTCGCCGGAGCAGGGTAGTCCATCGGCTCCTTCCTATGTGAGTTTCGACGTCAGGGGTAGGATGATTGTAAAAGTTTGGGCCGTAGTTGTAGGAGTCACTGTTAAAGCGCGTTTTCCACAATCCGGCCCTCGGAAAACCGATGACATAATCATCGCGATTTTGATTCGTCATATTCACCACCACCACGACGCTATCGGTTGGGCCCTGTTTGTCCCAGCGATGGAAAGCGAGGAGCTTGGCCTCATCGTTAAAATGATAGATATGGATGTTTTGACCGCACAACCCCCGCGTCACGCCCGACAGGTTGCGCCGCAGGGCGATCAGATCCCGGTACATGCCGAGAATACCGTGTTCGTCCTCAGCCCGGGACCAGTCGATCGGGTCTTTATCCTGGAACCAGCGATCTTCCAGCAACTCCTGCCCTTGAAAAAGCATCGGGATACCCGGCGAAGTAAGAACAAGAGCACCGCCCAAGGTGGAGCGTTTCTTGGAAAACCAGCTATCCACCTTGCCGGGCCAGATCTCCTCGGGCACGCGGGACCGACCATTGGCGACCTCGTCGTGCGACTCGGTATAAATGATCCGCCGAAAGACGTCTAAATCGTAGCGATGCTCGATCGCTCCACTGACTGCCCCCAAATCACGTGATGCATCATCACGGACGATGACGGCCTGGCGAACGGGGTGAACAAATTCGGCATCCCATTGGGCATTGAAACCGGCGCCGCCCGCTCCTACCTCTTTAATGACCCAGGGGTTATTCTTCATGCTTTCGCCGATGCTGATTTTGCCGGGAAACCGTTGTTTGATTTCCACATTGATCCACTGCATCAAGCTCCAGCCTTCGGGGATGTCATTAGCCGGATTGTCGTCATTGCCGTCAATGCTTTTGATATAGGCTATCATGTCCCATCGTAGGCCGTCGGCGTGGTACTCCTCGAACCACATCAGGGCGTTATCGCGCAGATAGTGGCGCACTTCGTCCCGACCATAATCGGGGCGCGTTTCCCCCCAGGGTGTATTCGAGCGGCGATCCTCGTAAAAGTAGATTCCCCCTTTCTCGTTTTCACTCCAACCGTCAAACTGCCACAAATCAAGATCGGAGGGACCAAGGTGGTTGTAGACGACATCCATGATAACAGCAATACCATGCTCA
>CAWBOS010000011.1:0-308601 GCA_963790475.1 uncultured delta proteobacterium
GAGTCTTTTGGAAAAAGAGATATCGGGGAAAGAGGTCAACGATCGGTTAGAAGGAATGCCTTCTTCCTACCTCCTTTCCACCCCTCCGGAGTCGATTGCCAACCACCTGCGATTATTGCGACAGTTGGATGGTAAACCTTTTCTCTGGACCGTGGAAAAAAAGGAGGAGATCTATGAAATCTTTATCTGCTGCCACGATCGTCCGGGTTTGTTTTCCAGGCTCACCGGTGTATTGTCCTTAAACAACATCAATATCCTGGGTGCTCAGATCTTTACCCGCCCGGACCGGGTAGCCCTGGATATTTTCCAGGTCAACCCCCCTTTGGACCCGTTGTTTGCCGATGAAACCTGGGAAAGGGTCTACGATCAGCTTTCCAGGGCCATTTCGGGGAAATTATCTTTGGATTATCGCCTGGCCCAAAAGAAACCCGCGCTGGTCCTTTCGCTCGGCCCGAGAATCACAGCTGAAAGCCAGGTGCTTATCGACAACCATGGCTCGGATTTTTGCTCTATCATCGAGGTCTACACCGAGGACCGTCTCGGACTGCTTTACACCATTACTAAAACCCTTTCGGAGATGGAACTAAACATCTCTTTTGCCAAGATATCAACCAAGGTCGATCAGGTGGTGGATGTGTTTTATGTGACCGATCTGGACGGCCAAAAGCTTTTTGACGAAGAAAGGTTGGAAGAAATTAAGAAAGCGATCCTGTTCGCATTGACGGAGTAATAAATAAAAAAAATAATAACAGTTTAGGAGCTTGAAAAGAGAGTTCTCACTCACCACAAAGCTTGCTATATTTTAGAAAGTAGTTAAGCCGTACAAAAAAGGCTATACTCTTTCTTGATTTGAGGTCCAATTTGCAAGTTGGTTAAACCCAAACCAAGGAAAGGAGTATAGCCATGAATAAGATTGAAACAAAAAAACTTAAGAAGGTCAATGAAAAAACCCTTATCGGTACCGTGGACATAGGCAAAACGACCAATATGGGATATGGCCGCTGTCCAGACCGGACGGAAATCAAACCTTTTGAGTTTTTCAATAATGATCAAGGATTTACGAAATTTTGGAATCGGATGGTTGAGGCCAAAGAGGCCAATCACTTGGAAGAAATCGTGGTTGGTTTTGAATCCACCGGGTCTTATGGAGAACCCTTGCAACATTTTCTGATGAAACGGCCGGTGACACTGGTTCAGGTTAATCCTATGCATACGAAGAAGTTGAAGGAAGTCCAGGGTAACTCGCCCAATAAGACGGATAGGAAAGATCCCAAAGTCATTGCGGATATTATTGAGCTGGGTCATGCCCTTACCGTGGTCATTCCCGAAGGCGCGGCAGCTGAACTTCGCCGACTGACCCATGCCAGGGAGAGAGCCATACGAAGACGAACGGGCCTTTTGAACCAGATTCAGGATTTGGTCTTTATTGTCTTCCCCGAGTTTCTGCAAGTGATGAAGAATATTAAAACCCGCAGTGCCCAATATCTGTTGCGGCATTATCCGTGCCCGGAAGATATTATCCAATGTGGTCTTGGGACCTTGAGGGCCACGCTGAGACGGGTTAGCCGAGGGAAGCTGGATAAAGAGCGAGCCCCGGCCCTTTATGCGGCCGCTGGCCATTCCGTAGGTCTTCAAGAAGGCCGCAAGGCGATTCTTTTTGAGATACGAGAACTTCTTTCTGAGATTGAATCTTCTGACCAGTTTATTGAGAAGGCGGAACAGGAGATGGCGGCCCTTCTTCCCGAGATCCCCTATAGTCATTCGATTCTGTCCTTGAAAGGGATAGGAGAGGTTACCACCGCCGGACTGATTGGAGAAGTCGGGGATTTTCGTAAATTTCATACGCTGGCTGAAGTCCTGAAGTTGGCCGGACTGAACCTCTTTGAAATCAGTTCTGGAAGGCACCAAGGGAATCGTCATATATCCAAAAGAGGCCGGTCGCTTCTTAGGAAAATCCTCTTTTTTGCCGCTATCAATACGGTTCGAAAAGGGGGAGTGATGCATACGGCCTATCAAAGGCATCTGGATCAAGGAATGCCCAAGATCAAGGCCCTGGTAGCCATTGCCCGGAAGCTTCTCGGTGTTATTTTTGCCTTGGTGCGTGATCATAACGAATATATGGAAAATTATTCAAAAGGAGCAACGTTAAAACTGGCTGCTTAGACCTTCTTAGCGTGTAAGCGGAGAGATTATCGTTTGCGGCATCTAAGGCGACTAAGTCGACCTTCTCGCAGAGCTTAAATAACTCTCCGCTTGCACCTTAACCCCAATAAAGCAAGGTTAGAGCTCTGTTGAGACTCTCAAATTACCAGAGTTGGGCAAGGTGTCACTCTAAGATAGTTACCAGTTTGTTTAATAATATTTAAAAAACTCTTGACAACAATAAACCAGACGCAAAGAACGCAAAGAGAATTATTATTGTTCAATCCCGTAGAGGGGATTGAACAAAACAGCCTTGGCCTCCGGCCAAATAATTACCCGGAGGGTAGCGAAGATTGTCGATTGCCGGCCCTCACCGGCAATCGATAAATTATCTTCTTTGCGTACTTTGCGCCTTTGCGGTGAAAAATTTATTAATACAAAAAAACTAAGGAGGGAAAAACAATGACCCCAAAAGAAGTAATGGACTTTGCCCGGAAGAACAAAACCAAGATGGTGGATTTAAAATTTTTGGATTTCCCCGGACTCTGGCAGCATTTCAGCGTCCCGCTGCATGAACTGGAAGAGGATTCCTTTGAAGCCGGATTCGGCTTTGACGGTTCGAGCATCCGAGGCTGGCAGCCGATCCATGCCAGCGACATGTTGGTGGTCCCGGACCCGGATACGGCGGTGATGGATCCATTTATGGCTGTCCCGACCTTGAGCCTGATCTGTAATATCGTCGATCCGATTACCAAAGAGGCTTATAGCCGTGACCCCCGCAATATCGCCCGCAAAGCCGAGAACTATCTCAAGTTCACCGGTCTTGGAGATACGGCTTATATCGGGCCCGAGGCGGAATTCTTTATTTTTGACGATATCCGTTTCGACGGTGGTTCCAATTTTGCCTTTTACGAGATCGATTCGGTAGAAGGGATCTGGAACAGCGGCCGGGCCGAATCCCCTAACCTGGGATATAAACCGAGACATAAAGAAGGCTATTTCCCGGTATCCCCTACCGACAGCCAGCAAGACCTGCGGACCGATATGGTCATGGTCCTGGAGCAACTGGGCATAGAAATAGAGGCCCAGCATCATGAAGTGGCCACGGCCGGCCAAGCGGAGATCGACATGAAATTTCGGCCCCTGGTTCAGATGGGGGACCAACTCATGTGGTTTAAATATGTCTTAAAAAATGTGGCCAAAAAAAATAATAAGACCGTCACCTTTATGCCCAAGCCTTTGTTTGAAGACAACGGTTCCGGCATGCACACGCACGTCAGCCTCTGGAAGGGCGGCGTTCCCCTTTTTGCCGGTGATAAGTATGCCGGGTTAAGCCAGCAGGCCCTTTATGCCGCGGGTGGAATCCTGAAGCATGCCCGGTCCTTGTGCGCCTTTTGCAACCCGACCACCAATTCCTACAAGCGGTTAGTCCCCGGATTTGAGGCCCCGGTTAACCTGGCCTATTCCAGCCGGAATCGCAGTGCGGCTATCCGAATTCCCATGTATTCCGCCTCTCCTAAGGCCAAACGTTTGGAATTCAGGACCCCGGACCCGTCCTGTAACGGATACCTGGCTTTTTCAGCCATTCTCATGGCCGTCATCGACGGCATAGAAAACCGGGTCGATCCAGGGGAACCGCTGGATAAAGATATCTATGGAATGAGCCCTGAAGAATTGGCCAATGTCCCATCGGCCCCCGGTTCTCTGGAAGAGTCCCTGAATGCCCTGAAAGAAGACCATGAATTCCTGCTCCGGGGCGATGTTTTTACTTCCGATGTGATCGAAAAATGGATAGAATATAAAACCGAAGGGGAAGTCAATCCAGTGCGGTTGCGGCCTCACCCCCACGAATTCATGTTGTACTTTGATATTTAATTAATAGACGTTTGTCGTTAAGCGTTCGTCGTTCGTCGAACACTGCCGGAGACTAAAAAAGGTTCATAGGTTCGAGGATTCAAATCCTTCGTTTGACGGAGTTGAACCTTGAACCTTGAACCTTGAACCTATTTTTAAAATGACCGATGAAGCTCTCCAACTTCTAAACAGAATAACTGCCTTTTCCCCCTATCTCACCCATATCCTGCGTCAGGAGCCTTCCCTGGCCGATGAAATATTTGGCCGGGAAGGCTGGCGGGAAATAAGATCCTCGGCCCAACTCAAGCAAGATTTAGAAGAGAAAGTAGACGGTGTCAGGGACTTTCAAACCTTTTGTCTGATCTTGCGTCGTTTTAAACAAGGAGAAATCCTGCGGATTGCCGCCCAGGATCTGGGAAACCTAAGCACTGTCTCCCGGATCACGAAAAGCCTCTCGGTGCTGGCCCAGGTTTGTCTTGAGGCATCGGTCCGGTTTTGTCATTCCGAGCAGGCCGGACTTTCCGGGTCTGTCCCCCTTTCAAGATTGACTGAGGGATTGGTTGTCCTGGGAATGGGCAAATTGGGCGGAGAAGAGCTAAACTTCAGTTCCGATATTGACTTGATCTTTCTATATCGACCGGTCAGCCTTATACCCATCTCTTCCCTTGAGCAAAGGCAGTATTTCCAAATTGTCGCCGGACGGGTTGTTCTGGCCATGGGGGCCCAGATAGCCGGGGATCATGTGTTCCGGGTCGATCTGGGTCTTAGGCCGGGAGGAAAAGATTCCGACCTGGTCATCTCCTTCGATTCAGCGGTCGACTACTATCAAACAGAAGCCAGGACCTGGGAGCGTCTGGCCCTGCTCAAGGCCCGCCCCGTGGCCGGAAATATTATCCTGGGAAAAACTTTTGTCAGAGAAGTCCAACCTACCATCTACAGAAAATTCATCGACTATTCGGTTCTTTCCGAAATCCGTTCCCTGAAAGAAAAAATTTTGGCAGAAACCCGTTCTCACTTGCTGAAAGGCGATGATATCAAACTTGGTCCGGGCGGCATCCGGGAGATTGAATTTATCATTCAGGCCCTGCAGATGGTCTTTGGAGGCAAGATCCCATCGCTTCAGGAAAAAAACACCTTAAAGTCTTTAAACAAGTTGAAGGAGTCTCAAATCCTTCCCGAGCAGGAATACCGGCACCTGAGTCAGGCTTACCGGTTTTTAAGGGTTCTGGAACATCGCTTACAGATGGTGAATCAACAACAAACCCATTCCCTTCCCCGGGATCCGGAGGCCTTGGAGCGCATTGCCGGAGAAATGCCGATTCGATGGTTGAGACGTCCGGCTTCCTCAAAGGAATTATTCGCCGAGTTGAAGCGGGTCAGGCAAAATGTGCGATCGGCTTTTGATAATCTTTTATTGACCCAGGCCGGGGTTTCCCATAAAAAAATCCGGCAATTATTGGAACCCTCCTTTGATCCTGAAGACTGGTCCACAGAGTTAAAGGTATTGGGTTTTGTCCAGACCAATCCGATCCGGGAGATCATTCAATCCTGGGGTAAGCGATTGACGATCGCCCCTGCCCGGGAAAAGGAATTCTTAGAAAAAATATATCCCCTTCTCTTAGGATTTGCCCTGCAAACGGTCAACCCGGATCAAAGCCTTTCTTTGGCCGACCGATTTTTATCCAGTGTGGGTGGTCGAACCGGCATCTTGGCCATGCTTTGGGAAAAGAGTTCACTGGCCAGGGAAATCATGGATCTCTTTGCCCAGAGTCAGATGCTGGGGAGGTTATTTATCCAGAATCCGGAAATGATGGATCATCTGGCCCTCCAAAAAACAATCGGCCTTCTTCCTCTCACCCTTAAGTCTTTACCTTCAAGAAAAAAAAAGGGACCTGGCAAGGACAAGGACCCGGAAGAGCGACTCTCTGTGCTCAGAAGGCAGAAAAGCGAACAATTCCTGGCCATAGCCTTGGAAGAACTGGCTGGGAGGATTTCTTATGTCGAAACTTCAGAGCGGTTGTCTTCCCTGGCCGACTATATCCTCAAGGGAACCCTGCCCCTGGCTGAAGACAGACTCAATCAGGAGGTGATCCATCCTATCTATCCCAAACTGCCGGCCAAAATTCCTCCGGCTCCTTTCTGTGTCCTCGGATTGGGAAAGCTTGGGGGAGAGGAACTGGGTTATCTCTCGGACCTGGATCTGATATTTATTTATTCCCTGAAAAGGCCCTTTATCTCGGAGGTAAAAACAAACCCTTCCCCGGTCAACACTAAAGGAGACCGAAAACGAATTACCTATCATGAATATATGGTCCGGCTGGCTCAACGCCTTATTTCCTATCTCTCGGTTCCCTTAAAAGAAGGGCCGGGCTATACGGTCGATACCCGCCTGCGGCCCTCCGGAAGTTTTGGTCCCTTGATTGTCTCCCTCGAATCTTTTTCTGACTATTACCAACATCAGGCCCAAAACTGGGAGAAACAAGCCCTGCTGAAGGCCCGCGTCATTGTCGGACCATCTCCTTTGGCTGAGCGCATCCGAGAATTTATCCAGACCTTGGTTTATGAGACACCGCCTCCGCCGGAAATACGGGAAGAGATGAACCACTACCGAATCCGTATGGAAAAAGAAAGATCGGGAGAAGACCGTGGGCGTATCAATCCCAAATTGGGACATGGGGGTATGGCCGATATCGAATTTATTGTCCAATATCTCCAATGGACTTATGGATTAACCTCCCCTGAATTGAAGCAGAACAACACCCTGAAAACCTTGAAGGCCATAAGGGATACGGATTATCTGCCGGAGGAAACCTTTCTGCTGCTTAAAGAGGCCTATCAATTCCTGGGCCTGTTGGATCATGGACTGCAATTGCTGTATGACCGAAAAGGGGACCCCCGCACTTATGATCCGGAGGAACTGAGACGGGTAGCGGAATTGAATGTCTTGGGCTTGGGCAGTGCTGATTTGCCTTCCTGGGATATGGTGGCCCATTACCATAAAGTCACCGAGAAGGTCCGCCTGATCTTTAACCGGATTTTCTCAGGAGGGTAATAAAAAATAAGTTCTGAACAGGCACCGCGAGCGCACTCCCCGAAAGCCCAATAAAATTCTCCTGCAAAGGAGGCTTATCCCTTTATCGTAGTTCCCTGATTTCCGCCCTCTTAATTATGCAAATTAGAACAGACGTCTCCTTTGTGGTCTTAAGCAGTTAGAAAGGCAACAAAACTTCAGCTTCTTATCAATAATATTTCACTTTTGACTCAAATTTATGGTACATTTCGGGAAAACCACTTAATTACATTGTTAGGCCAATATAATAGCGGCAAAGGAGAATGAAATGAGTGATAACCTTAACTCACTAATTAAATTACTTATTTCTCCGCCAGATCCAAATTCAGAAAGGCAAGCGATTAACTCTTTACGCCAGATTAATGACCCAAGAACTTCTGCACTCTTGATTGACGTGTTGATGAAAACAAGTGACGGAATAGGGCCTCAAAAAAGTGCCGCCTATCTATTAGGCGAACGTAAAGACTTACAGAGCGTTGATACACTGATTAAACTTTTATCAAACGAAGATGGTGACCTAAAAATTGAAGCCATCGAAGCGTTAGCCAAGATTGGGGATGGTAAAGCAGTGGCGCCTCTTGTTTCTATTTTGACTAATTCGAAAGAAGAAAGCCGGTGCAGGTCGGCAGCCACACACAGCTTAGGGCTTCTGAAGGCAGACCGAGCTCTTTCTCACATAATTGCTGCTTTAAAAGACAAAGAACCGGGCATTCGTTCCAGTGCAGCAGAGGCTTTGGGTGATATTGGTAATTTACAAGCTGTCGATGATTTGATTAATGCCTTGAACGATGACACTGCCTCTGTGCGTAGCAGAGCGGCAGTTGCGCTGGGGAAAATGAAAGCTTCGCATGCTTTGGACTCTTTAATCCAAATATTGAATGACAAGGATTCAGTAGTTTGTGAAAAAGCAATATTTGCATTATCAAGCCTCGGAGATAAGAGAGCAATTAATCCCATAGTTGGTTCCTTGCGAAACAAGACGTCTTTCATCAGAAAGGCCGCTGCAGCCGCTCTCAATGAACTTGGATTTATTCCTTCAAATCAAACAGAAGAAGTTCGATATTATTTTGCTTTGCAGGATTGGAACAAACTAAAAGAGATAGGCCACCCTGCAAAAGATATGTTAGTCGATGCTTTGAGTTATAAGGATAAAGACGTTCATGATGGCGCGGCTATGGTTCTTAAACATATTGGTTGGAAACCTACGACTGTGGAACAACGGCAGGAGGTTAAAACTCTAAAGCAAGAAGATAATGAGAATCGCACAAAAACAAAAGAAGGCTTATTGCAGGTTAGCATGGCAAGAATCAAGGATGGCATGGGTTTTGTCGTGGTTGGGTTAATTGGCGTCGGCCTGGCTTTCCTTGCTCATATCGTTGGTTTGTGGCAGTTGTATATCGCCATCGGTCTTCTTTTTATCGTTCCTATGCTGAAAGAAGGCATTGGTGGACTATTTCAGCTTTTTTATGGAATCGGCTTACTCATCAAGGCTATTATGTCCCCTGCCACTACCACAACATGTCCATATTGTCAAAGCTCATTTAGAGTCTTTACAAAGGTATCAAGTTATAATTGTTCAGCCTGCGGCGAAGTATTAATAAACAAGGCAAAATAGTAAAAAGAGTGAATTATAAACGGCCTAACACGGCGCTCAAGAGGGACGCGGCATAAAGCCGCCGCGCCCCTTAGCTTGATCGTAGGGCTCAACGAGAATAGGCGGTTATGAACGATCCTCAAGTCAAAACACTTCACTACCGGGTTGTGGTGGGAAAGAACGTGGACTACAATGGAGCTCAACCGCTGCACCAGATTACAGATGATTTTGAATTCCGCTTAGAAGAAAGCGCGGCGGTTTTCGGGATGCTAAGACACTACCCCACCGCTAATGAAGCTAGGGCAGTGGTGGAACTATACCCGGATGTTGCATAAAAAAAGTGCAAATTTTGTAAAGACCGATCAGGCGGCCTTTTTAAAAGCATCCAGATACACAAAAAAGTCTCTTTGGACTGATTCATTTCCATTAAGCGTCAGGGTTAGTTGCTTTTGGGGTAACGTTAATCTCCCTGCTCTTTGAATAATCAGATGGCGTAAAGTTTTTAATTCTTCAAAACACCATAGAGGGGCTCTTTTCTCGGTCGTCCCTCTTTCCCTTGGACGAGCCGCCATTTGTAATTCGCGGGTTAAATTGTGGGCCATGATTGCAGCCATCGTATAAAGCTGGTTTCCGCCCCAGCGACGAACAGGGATATAATCCATTTGAGCTTGAGATTTCAATTCTCCAAAGAGTCCTTCCTGGTCGGCGCGCCCATTATGGAACATCAATACCTTCTTAGCCTTGACCCGCTTGTTGGTTACGATGACTTTAAATTCGTAGCCTTCCTCCCGAGGAACGAATAAGTCCAGTTGAATCGGACCTCGGAAAGCCAGGGAGACTCGTTGACGGATGCACAGGAAACGAAATCGGTTATCCCATTTCTTGGGTTTCCAAAACGTTTCAAACCAAGACCATCGGTCATCCAGCCGCTTCCAACGTTTTCGCTCCTGGATCATTTGTTTCCATTCGGCAAAACGTTCAAAAGGCACTGACAGAGTAAACTCAACCCCTTGTTCTTCTAAAAACGGTACGAGGTTATCGTTAAAAAAGGCGCTGTCCAGTCGGGCTTCTATGATTACGCCGGGAAGGGCTTCCTTCAAGAGGCGTAGGCATTGTTCGATAAATTCCCGTGCTCCATTAGAGTCGTGGACATTTCCGGAACGAAACAGGGTATCGAAAACCTGCCCGGTTTGGGCAATGGTGCAGAACAAAGGATAATAACTGCGGGCTCCTTTTTTCTTTTTGTTATACCCCACAGCGGTTCCCTCCGCTCGACGCTGACAGGTCCAAAGAACGGATCCGTCAAAATCCAGTGTCAGACGAAAAGGAGCCAACTTTTGCAGTCTGGCAATAACCTGGTTCCGGCATAGTTCCCGAACTTTTTCGATGGCCGAAATATCAATCGTTCGCAAAGCGCGAGAAACCGTTGAGACCTCTGGCAGCCTTTTTAACCCTAATAAACGCTTGATCAAGGGATCATCTTGGTAATAATCCAGATCCCTCAGCTTACGGAAACCCAGTAAAAGGTGAAAGATCAAAAGAAGCATAATGAGGTGATGACCAAATATCTCGGAAACTTTTAAATGGTCAAAACATTTCTTGAGTTGTGCTTTGAGATTCAGGTTCTGGAGCAGTGGCTGATAAATAACTAGCCCGGCAAATGAGGTCAATTGTTGATTTTCAAACTTGATGGCTGGAATTTTAAACATTCGACTAAAAATATTCCTTTTGCTATACTTCACCTTAGGTGGCCTCCTGTATCGGTTCTTTTGAGATGTGCTAATTTCACTTTAGCCAATACTGGAGCCACCTTCAAGCATTTTCATGGTGTTTTATGCACTTTTATTATGCAACTATGAGGTATACTTGCGTTCTTGGGAGATTCTAATTGGCCTGGAGGACGATCCGGACGATTTACGATTGGTGTATGAACACGCCGATATCATTGACCGATCTCCCCCTAAGACGGATGGGAACACAATCAATTTGCACGCTCACATTTCGTCTCACGTCACACTATCAGACAGCGTTACCATTCATGTCTCGCGGGGAAAGTACCCTTCACTTCCCATGAGCTTCAGCGCTTCTCCGGATGCTGAGACTATGTACTTACGGTATAAATCATATCGTCAAAACCGAGAAACGCTTACTTCGATGGCCTACATGTGCCTGACTATTTTTCAGGCATCAGCAAGCAGCCGTAAAGATGTGGCGCGACAGTACAACATTGACCATGAGGTGTTAGATACCCTTGGAAGACTTTCTTCCACAAAAGGCAGTCCCGGAGAAGTCCGCAAGTTCCCCAAGAACGGCACGTTTGAACCACTTAGCCCCAAGGAACGAGAATGGATGGTTCAAGTAATCAAGGCAATAATCCGTCGGGTAGGAGAATACGCTTATGATCGCAAAACGAAACTGAAGCAAATAGCCATGAAAGATTTTACAGAATTGCCCTAACGAATAGCTGCACCTGACGCGGAAGAATATCGGGCTAGATCCGAGAAGGTTTTACCTACCCCTCTTTCCGTCCGCCTGTGCAGGTGAGCATCGTGTTGGCGATCTCGGAACCACAATGACGCATTGAAAAAGTAGGCGAAAGCCGCGGGATTAAATTTATTGAGCAAAGCAAGTAATAGCGGAGGATAAAAGATGACTATACCTATTAATAACAAAAAGGAAGCGATACAACGCCTCAAAGCCTGCCATCGGCAACTGGCAGCGCTTGGAGTTACAAGCGTTGGTCTATTCGGGTCCTTTGCCAAGGAACGACAAACCCCGAAAAGCGACGTTGACATCCTCGTTGAATTCGCGCCTGACCAGCATTCCTTCGACAATTTTATGGAGTTATCGTTTTTACTTGAGGACTTGTTCGGACGCAAGGTGGAGGTACTGACGCCTGAGGCTCTTAGTCCTCACATCGGTCCTTATATCCTTCGGGAGGTGGAACGTGTTTCTCTCACCGCGTGAATACCTCCGCCATATTCTTGATGAAATTGACTATATTCAATCTCAACTCAAAGGACAAGACTTTGTATCTTTCAACCAGAATGAAACCTTGAAAAGGGCATTCGTCCGTAGCTTAGCCCATCTTCCGCAGTTAGAAAGCATGGAAGACGCGATATCAAATAGTTACGACAAGAATTAGGGCATTTTCTTCACTACATTTTCAATAATTTTTGGTTTGTTGGGGAGCAGAATTTTCAATCTCTGAAGCAGCACTTTGAGTTCCTTTGAGGGAGTAGCCACCATTCTGAGCCGGAGGGTTCTCTCCCGCGCCGGTAGTAGCACATCCAAAGATTTCAATTCCCGCAACTCCTCCAACAGCTTTCTTGGGGCGGTACCGAGTCCCGAGGCTTTCATCCATTGCTGGAGCGTTCGCCACATAGTCAGCGCCAAGAAGCAGACCAGGATATGAGCCTGGGTCCGTTCCTGTTTTTGATGGAAGATCGGTCGCATTCCCAGATCATGTTTCTCGGTACGGAATGAATCTTCCACTTCCGTCAGTTGGATGTAGGTATTCCATAGGACTTTCGGGTCACTTTCGGTCCAGTTGGTGCGCAGGATGTAGCTACCGCCGGTCTCCAAGGCCCACTGTTGCCGTTGTTCGTTCTTCTTGACTTCTAGGGAAAGCGGTGCGTCTTTTCCGGTACCGGTCTCTATGACTGTAATATTGAACAACGAGGCCGCACGTTTATTTTGTTCCAGCAGTCGCCCTATTCTCCGCTCGACTTTCTGCTTGTCTCGGAGCTTGCCGGTTTCGGCCTGGCGGGCCAGGTGATCCAGTTGGCTTTCCAGTCGGGTCAAAAAGTGGTTTAGAATGGCGTTTTCTTTCTCCTTCCGGCCTTGAGACCGGCACAGGACAAAGATTTCATCCGTTCCTTCCGGCGAGCAACAGAGCTTGACCTCAACATCAGGTTGGACCGCTTCCCAGTTCTGTTCGAAAAGCTGCTGCTCAAACTTCTTCAGCATCACTTTTGGGGTGCCGACCAAATAGCGGGCACCGACTTTGCGCATAAACTCCAGATTCTCCTCACTCACCATGCCGCGATCCATAACCCAGATCCGGTTGGCTTGGCCGTATTTGGCCTCCATCATCTGAACCATCTCTTGGGTCGTCGTAACATCCGGTCGATTGCCGTCAAAAACCTCAAAGGCTATGGGAAAGCCCTCTCGGGTGGCCACCAGGCCGATGCAGACCTGGGGACAATCTGGACGACTGTCCCGGCTGTAACCCCTCTTGGCCTGGGCATTGCCCTTGGCGGTCCCCTCAAAATAGGTGGAGGTTATGTCATAAAACAAAAAATCAAAGCTACTGCCGAACAGTTCCCCATAACGCTCCTGAAGGTGACGGCTTAAGGCATCCTTGTGGGGAAGCAAGGCATCCAGGGCACGATAAAGCCGATCCTCATTGATCTTATAGTCGGCCACTCCCAGCAGATCGTCTAAGGCCGTCTGGCCATACCAAAACTCGGCCATCTGTAATTCCGACGATGGGGCGCAAAAGCGTCCAAGAACTAAAATAGACGCCATGATCGACCAAGGAATCTCTTCCCGGTTGGAAGGAATATGATCTCGGCAGAACCTGGCAAGCCCCAGTTTGTTCCACAAAAGCAACCCCAAATAGACATCGCCGAAGCCTCTGAGTCGCTCGACGCTTACGCCATGGATATTGACCGTGGCCCAAGATGGGGGGTCTTCCCCCTGCTCAAACAGTTCAGGTCCAGGTAGAGGCTTTCCGGAAAGAATCCGTCCGATCTCCTCCCAACCTATCCGCTCTTCCCGATCAAGGCCAGGAAGTTTCCCTATCGTCGCCACTACTCGCTGACGGGGCCCTCGGGCAGTACGGACCGACTCAACTAAAAGCCAGCTCTCGTACTCCGCTCCACCTTTCTTTTTGGTCGCACGCCGGAGATACATAACCCCATTATCTCCGTTCCCACAGCACCTGGCAAGGGGGTGGTCTTCACTACATCCAATTTTCAAAGATCAGGACTTGAAATCATTTAACAATTCCTGAAAATTCATCACGTTTTTCTTGATTTTTTCTCCAAACTGCGGAAGATGGGTTAGAGATCATAGGCGAAGCCGCCAAAAAGGTGCCTAAGGAGTTCCAAGATCAACAACCGGAAATCGAATGGCGCAAAATAATGGGAATGCGAGACAGGCTAATCCATGACTATTTCGGGGTGGACTATAAGATCGTATGGGACGTTGCTACAACCAAGCTTAGCGATCTCCGCACCAAGCTCCAAACCTTGTTAACTTAACGAAAGATCACCAACAAAACGCTCCAGCAGACGCAGACAGGCTGCGCCGCTGAATTTGTAGTTATTTTTTCCCGGGTCCGGCCAGACCTAATTCGTTGACCAACTGCTGGACAAATTCCTGGCCGTCCGGTTGAAAGGCGGGAAGGTCCCAGGGCATTTCCTGTAAGTTTTGGAGCAGAGAGGGGAGCCGATCAAAGGGAATCGATACCAACTGGCGGCCTTCGGGGAACAGCTTTCTCCGTTTCATTCCATGACCCAGACCCGTCATAACATAATTCAGTTCCCCGCTCAAATAGGGATAGACAAAAATCCAGGCACAGCCTATGGCCGCTGAAAACCTACTTGACCACATTTTTCCTGTTCTATAACTCATAGCCC
The DNA here is from genome assembly GCA_963790475.1 of uncultured delta proteobacterium. Lineage (GTDB taxonomy): Bacteria > Desulfobacterota > RBG-13-43-22 > RBG-13-43-22 > RBG-13-43-22 > RBG-13-43-22. The sequence goes on from CAWBOS010000011.1 coordinate 14,306, forward strand.
GCAGTAGAATTTCGGTTTGGCCGGTCTGGGCCAGACAGATCAGAATATCCGGGTCGAAAGCAAGGCGGTTTAAGGGTGAAAAGGCCACACAGTTCACTACTCCCGGGCTTATCCTCGGGATATAATGATAAAGCCTGGCGGCGGAACGGGGTTCTTCGAAGATTTTCAAGCCGGCCCCGAATTCGCCGCTGATATAAGGACCCGGGGCATCGGCCTGTCCCAATACATACCGTCCGGCCTCACAGGCCTGGGCCCCGGCATCGGCAAAAAAGGCCGTTCCTTCCTGAGCCTTCTTGAGCATTTCGCAGAAAGCCAATTTTTCTTCGAGCCTTTCGATCCGGTCGGGGCGCCGGGCCAAAAATTTAACCCCGACAGGTTGAACGTCAAAGTTAAATCGGTCCAATACAGACAGCTCATTTTTAGTGATGGTCATTTTTGTTTCCAATGGATTTTGGGGGGCTCCTATTTTAGAGCCCCCCAAAAGGTTATTAATCAATGTGGATAAATATTCCGAATCGGCCAGGTACCTATTTTGACCACCTTCCCCTTCTGGACCTGATCAACGCGTACGGCGTTAACTCCCTCGATATGACCGGGACCATAAGTAAGGGGAGTAGCGCTTAAGTTCCCGGTAGACAGATTTTTGATCTGATAAAAGCCGTTATGAAGCACATCGGTCGGTTTGAGCTTCTCTAAGGGGGTCTTTTGGAGGGCCAGTCTTATGGCTTCAACCTGGACCATGGCCTCGATCATGCCGCCCACATACATAATATGGGTGGCCCGCTTGGTGGGACGGTATTTCTTCTGCAGATCGTCGCAGAATTTTATCCCCGGAGTGGCCAGGTCATCCAAGGGAGGGAAGCTCCCGCCCACGATAAAACCGTCACCCAACTCACCCATGGCCGGAGCGAACACGGCAGCATGACTGGGCAAGGCCATGCCGAAGACGATCTTGTAATCCAGATGGGGTCCCATTCCCAGCCTTACCGCTTCTTTGATGGTCGGTTGTGAACCGGGGTTGATCATCACACCCAGGGCCAGGTTAACTTTGTTTTGTTTCAGCCACATCAACTGGGTCGTCGGAGGTGAGGTGGGAACCAGCGGCACATACTGGATACCGGCAAATTCAAACCCCTCCTTTTCCAGATAAGTTTTCATCTCCGGGATCTCAATCGATTTTCCCATGGCATTGTCGGCAGTCAGGTAGGCCACCCGGGGTTTCCCCGGTCCCTTCCATTGCCCCTTAAACCAATCGGCGATGGCCGCCAGTCCATCGGTATAAAGAGGGTAATAGGTAAAAATGGTTTGCGGCGGTTTTAGTAGATAAGGACCGGAGGCCATGCTGGTGGCACCCATGTTATCTTGAAATAACCGGTCTTTTAAGGCCAGGGCTATAGGCGATCCTGAAATCCTGTAAACCAGCATCCCTTTGGCCTTCAGCTCCTCGTAGATGGAAAGGGCCTTGGCCGGCTTGAGCTCGTCATCACGCCAGAGCAGTTCCAGGTGTATGTCTGCCGGCCATTTCTCATTGCGCCAGGGGGCCAATCGTTTGGTCTCGTTTACATATTTAACATAATCTTCAAAGGCGGCCAGGATTGCTGCCGAATCCTCAGCGTAGGGGCCGGTCAGCGACATGGTGCCGCCGATATATACGGTTTTTCCGGCAGCGCCGGCATTCGGGGGAAACAGCAATACGCTTACCATTAACATCATAATGAATGCGATCCCTAATGAACCCATTTTAGCTTTAGTCATTTGCTCCTCCTTTAGTATGAACCCTGGATTAAATTCCAGACTTGTTTGTTTTCCGTCATGCCGGACTTGATCCGGCATCCAGGGACTTTGTCGATTATAAAATAACCTGGATTCCGGCTTTCGTCGGAATGACTACCTAACCCACCGAAAGAGTTATATTTTCATGCTTCGTGGCACCCCTAAGAGGCATGGGGTATAATACAAAAATAGAATTTTAGGCTTTGAAATTGTAGCACAGCCGCCCCCGGCTGTGATTATAAATGACAGGCGAGGGCGCCTGTCCCACATAAACATTAGCCTATTTTTATGATTCGTCGGTGCCCGTTTCAGAACCTGAATGTTTAGTTTGTATAGGATTAAATTGGGATTCGCCGAACGCTTAACGCCGAACGGTTTTTCATACAAAACAATACCCCATTTACTTCAGTCGATCCCCCCTTTCCGATTACTTTAATTCCTGATGTGAAAACGGCCATAAGCGGACATAGGCCTTGATACGTTCCCATCGATGATCGAGTCCTCTGGGTTCAAAAATAAGGAAAAGGATAATGACTAATCCCCGGGTAATGAGGGCCAATGAAGCGGCGGCCTGGGCCGCCACGGCGGTCGAAAGGATGGGGCCGACAACGGTGACCAGTTCATCGAGCAGCTTAAGAGATATGGCGCCGAGAATAGCCCCCGGGATGCTGCCCATACCTCCGACGATCAGCATGCCGATATACCACACGGAATCCATGAAGGGAAACTGATCGACACTGGCGAAACCATAATAATGAACCAGCAAGGCCCCGGCCACACCGGCATAGACACAGCCGATGAAGAAAGCTTGCAGCTTATAACTCCACAAATTGATCCCCATAACCTCGGCCGCCAGGTCGTTGTCTCGGATGGCTACAAAGGCCCGGCCTATCCTGGTCCGGACCAGGTTCACGGCCAGGAAGGTGGCCAGACAGGCTATGATCATCACTAAGTAGAAATAGCCCGCTTTCGATGTCAAAATAATAGAGCCTATCTGAGGTTTGGGCACAGCCATCCCGTCAGCACCACCGGTCACATTTTGGAGCTGGAGGATCAACCAGATAATAAGAAAATGGGCGGCTATGGTGGCCATGATCAGATAGAAGCCTTTGATCTTTAAAGAGGGCAGACCGAAGATCAAACCGGCTGTTCCGGCGGCCAGGGCGGCGCAGGGCAAGGCGGCGAAGAAGGACCAGCCCAGCTTGGCGGTCAAGATCGCGGAAACATAGGCCCCAACGGCCATAAAACCCACATGCCCCATGGAAATTTGGCCGCAGTAGCCGGTCAGAATATTGAGCCCGTGAACACTGATTATGGCAATACCGATCATGGTCATGATGGTCAAAAGCCGGTCACTGAAAAACAGGGGGCAGGTCAAAAGTAAGATGAGGAAAGCCATGAGCAGCCCCCACTGCAGCCTGGTGCGGAATATGGCCATATCCTGGGCGTAGGTTTCTTGAAAAGTCCCGGAGCCTGAACCCATTGATTAAATCCTTTCTATCCTGACCAGACCAAACAGACCATGGGGTTTGAAAATGAGCACGATAATCATAACCATGAATGGAAATACCTGAGCCAATCCACCGCCGGGTAGTAACGGGTCGAGATATCCGGCGGCCACATTCTCCAGCACACCCAGTAGGATGCCGGCGACGATGGCCCCGCCTATGGAGTTCAGCCCTCCCAGCAGGACCACGGCGAAGGCCTTTAAACCGATCTCGGAAAGTGGGATCATAACGCCGGATACTCCTCCCAAAAGAATGCCCCCGATCACCCCGACGACACAGGCAATGACCCAGGACAAGGCATAGACCGTGGTAGCCTTGATACCCACACTCTGCACCACCTGCAAGTCCTCGGCTGTGGCCCGCATGGCCAGCCCGATTTTGGTATAGCGGAACAAAAGCATGAGCAGCGTTACGCAAATCACCGATACCATCAGTCCGATCATCGACTCCGGGGGTATGGAAATCTGACCCAGTTGGAGGGTCAATGTCGGCAGTAATCCATGGTAGGTCTTATATTCTCCGCCCCAAATCAGGGTGGCCAATCCTTCCAAAACAGTAGCCAAGGCAATGGTCATCATGATAACGGCCAGGTCCGATTGGCCCATCAAAGGGCGCAGGGTCAGGCGCTCTATTAACAAACCCATGAGGATGGCCACACCTACCGCCAGAATCAGTGTGGCCCAGATCGGCAGGCCGAAGGTTACCAGGAAGGTATAGCCCAGGTAACCACCAATCATGACAAAGTGCCCCTGGGCCAGGTTAAAGGCTTTGGAGCATTTGAGGATAATAACAAAACCCAGGGCCACCAGGGCATAGACCATTCCCAGGGCGAAACCGGTCACTGCCAATTGCAGAAAAAAGGTCATTGGGCCGCCTCTTCTCCGGACTTGATGAAAAGGGTCGTTTTCAGGATTCCCAGGCGCCCATCCGGGTGCCTGATTTGAACCTCAATCGGCGCCTCAACCTGATCATGATAAATCGATTCAAGAAGTCCGCGGTATCGCTCTTCTAAAACCGGTCGCCGCAGCTTTCTGTTTCGAGTCAGTTCTCCCTCGTCCGGACTTAGTTCCCGGTAGAGGCTGACAAATTTCTTCACCCGGCAGCCCGGGGGCAGGGTACGGTTGACCCTTTCAACATCCTGCTTAATCAACTCATAGACCTCCGGCTTTTGAGAAAGGTCGATAAAGGTCGAAAAGGCCACTCTCCTCTGGCCGGCCCAACGGCTGACAACATCATAATTGATAACGATAACTGCCGAGGGGTAAGCCCGGTCCGGGCCGGCCGTAACCCAGGCCTCCTGGATATAAGGACTGAACTTCAGCCGGCTCTCAATCAATTGGGGGGTGAGCTTTTCCCCGCTTTTTAAAATGACCCTGTCTTGGATCCGGTCAATAAATACGAGATGACTATCCTCCCGGATGAACCCGCAGTCTCCGCTATGGAACCATCCCTCCTTAAACACTTCGGCGGTCTTCTGGGGATCCCGGTAATACTCGACAAAATTTCCGGACTGACGATACAGAATCTCCCCTTGTTCGGTTATCTTTACCTCCAGCCCCTTAAGGACCACTCCGACTGTATCCGGGCAGATATTGTCTTTCCCGGCCCCGGTCAAAGGGCCCCCTTCGGTGGAAAAGTAGAGGTTTTTTAAGGGAATATTCAGGGCATGAAAGAAACGGAAGGTTTCGGGGCTGAGAAAGGCTCCGGAACTGTAGCAGATCCTGGCTTTGGATAAACCCAGACTCTTTTTAAGTGGCTTGAACAAAACCCAGTCCGCCAACCAGCGGAGGGTTTTCAAACCAAGGCCGGGTTTTTTCTTTTGAAACCGAAGATCGGCCGTCCGGTAGCCTATGGGCATCAAAAGGCGGTAGGCCCACTTTTGGAGAATGTCCGCTTCAAGCATCCGGGTCTCCACCAGTGCCGCCTGACTCTCCCACAACCGGGCACCATAGAAAACAATGCTTGGATTTGTTTCCTGGATATCACGCTGCTGAGTTTCCGGCGATTCGGCGAAGTTCAGGGTGGAGGCTGAGAGCAGATGACAGCCGATATTGAACCATTGCTCCGGCATCCAGGCCGGGGGCAGAGAGGGAACCACATGGTCATCCTCAGTCCAGGGATCCAGTGACAAATAATGATCGGACCCCGTCCTCATGGACCGGTAGGTGTGAAGGACTCCTTTAGGCGAAGATCCACTGGTCCCCGAAGTGTATACCAAGGCGCAGACCTCCTCGGCCTTACCGGCCTTCACATTTCTTTCGAATAGACCGGGGTGTTCGGCTTCGTATTGGCCCCCTTTTTCTAAAACCTGTCTATACCCGATCAAAACAGGGTCTTTATAATGGGCCAACCCTTTATAGTTCCAATAAACAACTTTTTTAAGCAAGGGAAGTTCGGCCCTGATCTGGAGGATTTTATCCACCTGCTCCTGATCTTCGACAACGGCAAATCGAGCTTCAGCATCTTTAATAATGGTCTTGATCTCCTGGGGAGACAAATCCGGACACACCCCCACCGCAATCCCATGATCGGACTGGACAGCCAGTTCCGCATGATACCATTCGGGGGCGTTATCCCCCACAATCACCAGCTTATCCCCAGGTTCAAGACCCAGGGTAAACAGTCCCAGGGCCAGGGATTTGACCTGTAGATAATAATCCTTCCAGGAATAAACCTGCCAGATACCAAAATGCTTATGGTGCATGGCCCTCCGCGTTGAACCATACTTTTCAAAATTATATTTCAGTATCTTGGGCCAGGTGTCGCCCTTATTCTGGTAGATCTGTCCTCCTCTTACAACCATATTCTGTACCTTTTGTGCTTCCGAATTCAGGTCTCTAAGAAACGCTTCGCTTAAGGAACGTCAGGACTTGGTCCTGACTTGAGGGAGGAGGCCACTGCACCTTCGGCCTCAAGTTCGTCGAAGACGAACGATCCTCAAGTCCGCCGCGGCGGACGCTCCTCAAATTTTCTGAAGGCAGCTTTCTACCCCAACCACCTTTTCTTTCGCCGGTAGTGTTTTATTTCTCGATAGCTTTTTCGGGAGCCGACAGCCGACAACCCCAGATAGAATTCCCGGATGTCTTCATTATCCTTTAACTGCCCGGCCGGGCCGCCCAAAACCACCCGTCCGTTCTCCATCACATAACCATAATCGGCTATTCCCAGGGCGGCGTCGACATTTTGCTCCACCAGGAGGATGGCCGTATTTTGTTCGGCATGGATCCTCTGAATGATTTCATAGATATCCTGCACCAGCAGGGGGGCCAGACCGAGGGATGGTTCATCCAGGAGCATCAATTTCGGACGGGCCATCAGTGCCCGGCCGATGACCAGCATCTGTTGTTCTCCTCCGGAAAGATAGCCGCTGGTCCGCTGGCGGAGGTCTTTGACCCTGGGAAAATAATCATAGACTAATTCCAGATCTCTCTTGACTCCGGCGCGGTCTTTACGGCGATAAGCACCCACGAACAAATTTTCCTCAACAGTAAGGTGTTCAAGGACCCTTCTCCCCTCCATGGCCTGGCTCAGGCCCAACGAGGCTATATCCTCGGGGCCGTGGTGATCTACCCGCTTCCCGTTAAAAATAATACTGCCCTCGGTGACTTTCCCTTCCTCGGTTTTCAACATCCCGGAAACGGCTTTCAGCGTGGTGGTCTTGCCCGCCCCGTTGGCCCCGAGGAGGGCCACGATTTGCCCGTCTCCGACCTCCAGGGATACTCCTCGCAGCACCTGGATCACATTCATATAGACCACATCAATATTGTTGACTTGGAGCATCGAATCAAACCTTTAAGTTCTTCCAGGGAATATAGAAAGATGAAAAAGGATTCAAGGGATCAAGGAGTCTGGGGTTCAAGTGAAAAGCTCGGTTTCAAAAATCCCTTGATCCCTTGAACCCTACCATCGCATAATACCCTATTTCCTTTTCCCCAAGTAAGCGCTGATCACATCAGGATTAGAACTGATTTCTGCCGGAGTACCCTCGGCAATTTTTCGTCCGAAATTGAGGACAACAATCCGATCGGCAATGTCCATGACCACCCCCATATCATGTTCGACCAGGATGATGCAGCCGATCCCATCCCTTAGAACCGGGGTGTCCGGATAAGTGTCCCCCTGACCTTCGAAGACGTCAATGATAAAACGGGCGATGTCCTCTTTTTCTTCCAGGTTCATCCCGGCCATCGGTTCATCCAGCAGCAGGACCTTCGGTTCCAAGGCCAAGGCCCTGGCCAGCTCGACCCTTTTTCGCATGCCGTAGGGTAGCATACCGACTACCTTTTTTCGAATGGGAGCTATTTCCAAAAAGTCGATGATCTCCTCGGCCGTCCGGCGATGGTTGATTTCCTCCTTAACCGCCCATCCGAAGTATAATGAGCTGGTGATGAAATTTTGCTTCATCAGCACATGTCTGGCCGCCATGATGTTGTCCTGGGTGGTCAGTCCGGTGTAGAGTTTTATGTTTTGAAAGGTCCTGGCAATCCCCAGTCCGGCTAAGCGATCCGGTCTCATGCGGGAGATCTTTTGATCTTTATAGAAGATTTCACCTTGTTGCGGTTTGTAAAAGCCGTTGATACAGTTGAGAAGGGCGGTCTTGCCGGCTCCGTTAGGTCCGATGATGGCCAGTATTTCCCGGTCCCGGATGTCCAAACTGATGTCGATCAGGGCGCCGACACCGCCGAAACTGAGCGATAGGTTTTCGATCCGCAGTAAAACCGGGTTGGTTTCCATCTGAAACAGACTCCTAATCAGATCCGGGCTCGTTTCTAAAAAATTGTTACCAATATAAGACGGATGGAAAGAGTAAAATGCTTACTCGTTGAACATGAAATGAAAAATATTATTTTTCAAAGGTCTCGTTTCCTTTACAGTTTAATTTCCCTTCCCGGTCTGCATACTCTGCCCGCACCGTTACCAGCCGGCAGGCGAATAAGCCCAGACCGGCGATCCTTTCCCAAAAAATGGGAGGGGATTTGAAAACTTTTTCCGAAACCGTTACATGATAATAACAAAAATCTCAGGAGTAAAAAATCAATGATATGGAAAACAGGCACCCACCCCAATTTTATGGAGGAGATTTTTTTGGAATACCCTCGATACTAAACCGGGACCAATAAGTCAATAGATAAAAAATCAAATCACATAATATCAATGCCTTCATGGTCTGAGTTCTGCCATCTTTTTTCTCAATTCCCGTTTCAATATTTTGCCGGTGGGACTCTTGGGCATTTCGGCCACGGTCACCACCTCTTTGGGTACTTTAAAGGAGGATAAAGAGGTTTTCAGGAAAGATTTTAGTTCTTCGGGGGCAATCATGCGCCCTGGTTTGGGAATGATGAAGGCGGTCACCCGTTCCCCCCACTCCCGGTCGGGAAGCCCGACGACCGCACACTCCTGCACTTCACTTCGGGTATATATAAGCTCTTCCACTTCGCGGGGATAGACGTTTTCCCCGCCGGTTATGATCACATCTTTCAATCGATCCACGATATAAAGGTATCCCTGGTCGTCAAGAAACCCGATATCTCCGGATCTGAACCAGCCATCGCCCCAAAAGACGGCTTGCGTTTCTTCGGGATTGTTCAGATATCCGGGCATGATGTTCCGCCCCCGGATGCAAATCTCCCCCTCTTGGTTACTCTCCATAATGTTGCCCGAGAGATCACGAATTTCCACCTCGACCCCGGGGACCGTCTCCCCCACCGACCCGACGACATGACGACAAACATGGTTGTAGGTGACGGCTGACGCCGATTCGGTCATCCCGTACCCTTCATAAATAGTCAGGCCGGTGCTTTCTTTCCACTGCCGGACCGTTTCCTCGGCCAAGCTGGCGGCCGCCGAAAAACAATAGCGGACTTGGCCTAATTTTTCTTTGAGGTTTTCTTCGGTTAATAAACGGGTATAAATCGTAGGGACGGCATAAAACTTGGTGACCCTGCCCAGGGAGATGATCTGTAAAATCTTTTCCAAATCGAAAGCGGGCAGAATTTCCAGACACCCGGAGCTCAAGATAGTGGCATTCAGGATGTGCATCTGGCCGAAGACATGGTTGAAAGGAAGAAAACAAAGGGCCCGATCGCCTTCGTCGGATCTTTCTGAAAAAGCGACATTATGGCTGGAAACATTGATGTTTTCATGGGTGAGCAGGACCCCTTTGGGGATTCCCGTGGTCCCTCCGGTATATAAGACGGCGGCGGGTTCAGACCGATTCCGGTCGACGGCCCGAAAGGTTTCTTTTCCCCGGTCTAGAATTTGAGCGAGATTAAGGTCTCCCTGGGGGCAGATAATATTTTCCAAGAATCCCGTGGCTTTCATTTTTTCCAGCTCAGGAAATCGGTCCTCGGTTGTAAAAATCATTTTGGGTCTGGAATGATCCACCAGGAGTTGAAGTTCGTTCTCCTGGAGGAGGCTGGAAAAGGTCACCGCCACGGCACCGGTTTTGAGCACCCCAAAATAAAACATGATCCACTCGATCGAATTGGGTGCACAAAGACCGATGAAGTCTCCCGGGTTTACTCCTTGTTGGATTAGGAAAGTGGCCACCCGATTGGCTGATTCATTTAAGGAATGATAAGAGATCTCCCGCTTTCCTTGGCTGAGGGCGGGGGACTGGGGAAAGAAAAAGGCCGACCGTTCTAAATTCCCGGAAACATTCATCGGTGTCCTCCCAAGAGAGGGAAGCCTGATCTCCTTCAAGAAATTTCGGTGGTTGGTACTTGAACCACGGGTCACAATGGATTTCTATTGGTCTAATGGTCTAATATTTAGACTAATGAAATTATTTTGTCAATAAATATGTTTAAAGTTGTAAAAAAGAATTTTCTTTTATAATATTAATTATGCCAAAATTTACCCCCATCAGGCAAGTCCGTGTTTCCGAGGAGGTTGTCGAACAACTCAAGCTGTCGATTCTGCAGAGGCAATTTAACCCCGGTGACCGCCTTCCTCCGGAACGGGAATTGGCCGAGCAATTGCAGGTCAGCCGGGTGGCTATTCGCGAAGCCCTCCGGGTCCTTCAGAATGCGGGGTTTATCGTTACCCGGCCGGGGGCCTTGGGCGGGACCTTTGTAACTCATTTATCCTTCCAACATTTATCCGATGCCTTTCTGGATCTTTTTCTGGCGGAAAAGATCTCGGTTCCCGAACTGAATCAGGTCCGGCTGGTGATCGAACCCGAGATGACCCGGATGGCGGCGACCCGGATCACGGCCGGCTACGTTAAAAAGCTTCAAGAAGCCCTGGAAGCCGAAGAACAACCCTCAACCTCTCTGGAGGAGGATCGGGAACGAAAGACGAAAGTGCATTTTATTTTGGCTGAAATGTGCGGCAACCGCTTATTTGAGGCCCTGATTCTTTCCATCTTGGGTTTAACCTGGAGGGTGGTCAAGGCCGCCGATCCCGATTATCACCTTATGCATCCGGCGGGGATGCATCGGCCGATTGTGGAAGCGGTCTTCTCCGGAAATCCGAAAAAGGCGGCTTTGGCCATGCAAAGGCATGCCGTCGAATTCGGGGATATTCTATCCAAGATGGAAAAATCATTCCGCAGGCGAAAACCCCCTTCTCCTTATACCTAAGAATCAAATGAATCGTCTATGATGCTTTGTTTTCCTGGGGACGATTGACGGCCCCGACGAGTGGTTCTCTGAGTTTCCGTTTTAGAATCTTACCCGTCGGGCTCTTGGGAAGCTCACTGACCGGTACATATTCCTTGGGAACTTTAAAGGCCGACAATCGGGACTTAAGGAAAATTTTCAGTTCATCCGGGTTAATCGAAAATCCCGGTTTAGGGATGATAAAAGCGGTCACCCGTTCACCCCACTCCCGGTCAGGGAGGCCCACAACCGCACATTCGGCCACTTCCGGCCGGGTATAGAGGACCTCTTCCACCTCCCGGGGATAGACGTTTTCGCCGCCGGTGATAATTAAGTCTTTAAGACGGTCTATAATAAAAAGGTATTCGTCGGGATCGAACAAGCCGATATCTCCGGAGCGATACCACCCCCCTTCCCAGAAGGCGGACCGGGTTCCTTCGGGATTATTCAGATACCCTTTCATAACCACATGTCCACGGACACAGATCTCCCCCGTCTGACCTTGTCCCAACCGGTTTCCCTCCAAATCTCTGATCTGTACCTCCACACCAAAGATCGGATGCCCCACCGATCCGACCCTATGCCGGTAATAATGGTTATAAGTAACGGGCATGGCTTCGGTCATCCCGTACGATTCGGCTATAGTGATCCCCGTTCGGTCCTTCCATTGTTTAACCACTTCCCCGGCCAGACTGGCTGCGGCTGAAAAACAATAGCGTAACTTCCCCAACCTTTTTTCCAGATCTCCAAGGGCCAAAAGGCGGATATAAATCGTAGGAACGGCATAGAGTTTGGTTATTCGGCCGGCCTCTATGGCCTCCATAACCCGATCGATGTCGAAGGAGGGCAGAAGCTCAAGACAACCGGCACTGGAGATAGTCGCATTCATGATATGAATCTGTCCAAAAACATGGTTGAAGGGCATAAAACACATGGCCCGATCTGTTTCCGTGGAGCGTTCGAAGTGGGCGACGCTGTAACTGGAAATACTGATGCCGTCATGAGTCAGCATGACGCCCTTTGGAGTTCCCGTGGTCCCACCGGTATAAAGGATGGCGGCGATATCCGAAGGATCCCGGTCCACGGCCCTGAATGATCCCGATCCCATCTCCCTGAGGGCCCGAAGGTCCAGGTCGCCTCCCGGACAGATTATCTTTTCCAGCCCATCAGTTTTTTTCAACCGTTCTAATTCACCAAGCCTGTATGGGGCGACAAAGAGAAAACGCGGTCTGGCATGATGCACCAGATTCGCCAATTCGTCTCCGGTAAGTATCGCTGAAAGAGTGACTGCCACGGCCCCGGACTTGAGCACACCAAGGTAGAAAATAATCCACTCCGTCGAGTTCGGGGCACAAAGCCCGATGTGGTCCCCGGGTTTAACCCCCAATCGGATCAGAGCAGTGGCGACCCGGTTCACCGAATCGTTCATCTGCCTATAGGTCGTTTCCACATCATCCTGACGGACCGCCGGACGGTCCGGGAAGAAGAAGGCCGATTGTTCCAGATGGTGAGCAAGATTCATGATGGACCTCCTGTGGATTGATAAGGGATGGCCAGGGCCTTCAGGAACTCTCTTTGAAAGGCATCGTCCCTGGCCAGTTCAACATGAGTAACCCGGTCGGCAATTTCCTCCGCCTCTTTCCTTTTTTCTTTATTCATTAAAGCCAAATAAGCCCCGTGTCCGGCGGCATTTCCCACCAGGGTAATGTTCTTCGGATCGCACCAGGGGAAAAGCCCTATGGTCAGAGCGCTCTCCTTGTCGATGTGGAGACCGAAGGCCCCGGCGATCCTCATCCGGGTTACAGACTTTGCCCCAACCTGATTCAATAAAACCCTGCACCCGCCGTGGAGGGCGGCCTTGGCCAGTTGGATCTGCCGGATATCTTTCTGGGTCAGAACGATGTCTTTCCCTTGGGCCGTTTCCTGATTCCGGACCAAAACGAATTCCATTACGCCTGAAGGGCTTCTTCTGAGTCGCGGTGTGTCTATCTCTTCGGAAAAGGCCCCGCTTTCTTTTATCAAACCTGTTTTAAATAATTGGGCCACGGTGTCAATGATCCCCGAACCGCAGATCCCCGCGGGCCGCAAAGCACCGGAGGGATGGCGGCTTGCCCAACCTTCCCGCCCTACCACCTGGTAGTCGACATCCAGATTAGACGGCTCAATGCGCACCCTTGCTATGGCCCCGGTAAGGGCCTGCATACCACAGGAGATATGGGCGCCCTCAAAGGCCGGCCCGGTGGCGCAGGAACAGGACCGGAGCGTTTTCCGATTTCCCAGGATAATCTCCCCATTAGTGCCCAGGTCGATAATCAAAGACAGCTCATCCTGATGGTAAGGTTCCTCGGAGAGCAGGACCCCAACATTGTCGGCTCCCACAAACCCGGCTTCCACAGGGAGTACATGGACATAAGAGGATGGATTGATGCGCAGCCCGAGTGCACCGGCCTTTACATTCACGGACCCTTTTACTACGGGGGTAAACGGCCATAAGCCCAGTTGATCAGGAATCACCCCGAGAAAAATATGATGCATGACGGTATTGCCGACCACGGTACTGTCCATGATCTGATTAGTTTTAAAACCATTCCGGGCCGCCAGCCGGTCGATCAGGCTGTTCAAGGAGCCCATGAGTTCCTTTTGCATCCGTTTAACGCCGACACCGGGATGATTCACGGAATAAGCAATGCGGGACATGATATCCGTTCCAAAAAGGACCTGAGGATTGGTGACCGCCCCTTCGGCAATGACCTCCCCCTTAAGTAAATCGCAGAGATAGACCGCTACGGTGGTTGTCCCAATATCAATGGCCAGACCGAGACTGGTTTTATCCCACCCGGAACTCAGGGCGATGATTTCTTGATCCATCCAGACCAAGGCCGTAACCTTTTGCCGGCCTTTCCGGATTATTCCGCTCATATCTCTTAATACCGTTGGATCGGAAGTAATGCCTTTCAGCCCATAGTGGACTTCGAGAAATCGAACGATTTTATTCAAAATAATGGCCGTGGGTTTTTTTTTCTTCCGAAAGGTCGATGTAATAACCTCTCACCGCCGGATCGATTCCCTTCAACCTTTGAGAGAATTCCTTCTTTGCCGGTCCTGAATCCAGGAGGTGATCTCCGGGGACCCAAACGGTGGCCTCACCCAAGATTTGGGTCCTGCAAGCCAATCGGTAACCCAGTGCCCGGTCAAAGTCATTGATAAAATCGGATTCTTCTTTGCGAAAGGGACCGCCACTCCCTTCGATCAGGCGTATCCGGCAGCGGCCGCATTGTCCTTTCCCGTTGCAGTCGGATGGGATATAAATTCCGGCCTGGCGGGCGGTATCCAAAACAGATTTTCCTTCCTCTTCGAAGACCTCTCTGAAAGAAGGGGCAAAAAGGACTCGGTGGGTCTTCATGGATGCGGTTCTTTTAATTTCCATTGGGGGTAGAGCATTCTCAGCTTATCTTCGGCCGTTTCCATCGATAGACCGCCGGCCGAACCTAATATCAGACCTCCGTTTTTAAATTCTTTTTCGGCCCGGCGGATTTCTTGAGTAATCCGATTTTCATTCCAGGCCAAAAGGTCTATGTGACCCATGAAGGTGATCTGTCGGCCAAAATTATTTTTCAGGGCATAGAGACTTAGCCCGGCCTGGGCGTCAACCGGGTGGATGCAGTCATATCCGGCTTCTATCAAGCTGGGGATGATTTCGAGTTATATCTCCGTCGGAATGAAAAAAAGCATAGAGATTGTTGCCCTTGATGATTTCAGCCATCTGTTGGTATATCGGCCGGACCGCTTTCATGAAATCGTTGAAAGAAAATAAAAGACCCCTATTGCCAGCGATGTCGTCCGTAACGGCTATGGCGCTGAAGCCGCTATTTCGTGCCGCTTGGGTCTTTTTTTCTACGTCCTTCAGCAGCGTCGCCGTCTCGTTGGAGAAGAGGGTGGGGTTTTTTTTCATGGATAAGAAAACATTAAAAAAGCCGTAAGTTTTGATCAAACCGGCGACAGGTCCGGTGATGCATCCGACCAAAAAATACTCTTCAAGTTTCCTGTATTGTCTATTCCACAAAAGAGATTGGGACCATTGGGGGGAGAGGTCAACCCCTAAAAGTGAAAGTCCCAAAGATTCAACGGCTGTTTGAAGCTGATCGATATATTCTTTTTTGAATTTTTCAAAAAAGTGATCCAGGAAATCCCGGCTGATGAAAAGTTCTCCTTTGGGAATATGATCCACCGTATTTTGCCTAAGGACTTTGGAAACGGTATCAATTGGTTGAGACACTATTCTATTTCTTACACCCATAATTCTGAGCAATTATTAAGGGCTCAAAATAATACAGATAAATTTTACCGCCAGGACCTCCCGGTCGTATGGAATGCAAACACTTCATGTTCAGGTCAAGATTGTTATGAGACCTTAATATTTTTAAAAATCAGTGCAAGACTCCCTACGACCCCCCTGAAATTTCAAATAGGTTTAGCTAACTTTCGATAATAGCCGATGTAACGCCGGGCCAGGTGATCACGTCCCAACAATAAATCGGCGGCCAGGATAAAAGGTTTCATCAATTTTGCGTTGACGATGACGGAATTCAGTCCGGCTTGGACGGCCTGGGAGAGAAAGACCGCATTGATCACGGTTCGGCTGGGAAGCCCAAAGGATACATTGCTGGCCCCCAGCACCAGATTCAGTCCCCATTTTTCTCTGACCTTCCTCATTGTTTCCAGGGTGATGATAGCGGCCAGGGGATTTATCGCACTGGATTCAGCCACACAATCGGCGAGGAGATCCTCAGCACCAATGCCCGCTGCCTGCGCCTTCTCCACAATGGTTGAGATTATCTTTACCCTTTTGGCCGCATCGCTCGGTATACCCGATGCGTCCGAAGCCAAGATGACTAAGGCGGTATGGTATTGCTTTACCAGGGGAAGGATCTGTTCCAGCACAGCCTCTTCACTCGTTACCGAGCTGATGATAGGTTTGCCGCACCCTATTTGTAAGGCTTTTTGCAGGGCAACCGGGTTCCTGCTCTCCAGACAAAGGGGCACATCCACGGTCTCTATGACCGCTTTGGCGGCCAGAGGAAGCACCACGGTC
Source organism: uncultured delta proteobacterium (assembly GCA_963790475.1). Taxonomy (GTDB): domain Bacteria; phylum Desulfobacterota; class RBG-13-43-22; order RBG-13-43-22; family RBG-13-43-22; genus RBG-13-43-22. The sequence goes on from CAWBOS010000011.1 coordinate 30,280, forward strand.
TCGTCGATTCCGAAGGCAGCCGTGCTGACCATCAGGATATCGGCCCCGGCCTCCACCTGCTTTGAGGCCTCGACCCGAATAGGTTCCATATCCCCTGATTTCATGGCTTCCTTCAAGGGCCCCCGGCCAAAGGGGTTTATCCGTTCTCCGATCAGGATAACCGGCCGGTTATTTCCGATGAGGACTTCCCTGCCCTTGGGACTGATCACAACAGTTTCCACAATGTGCCCCTTGTTTTCTTTTATCCGCAATCCGAAATCGGCAATCGGAAATTAATATTTCCCGTACTCTTTGGTAAATTCAAACATAGCCTTGACATTCTCCGGTCTGGCATCGTCAAGCCCGGTCGATGAATCCATAATAAAGCCCCCATCTTTTCCGACAACGTCTATCAGTTTTTGGCAGTAGGCCTTTACTTCTTCCGCTGTCCCGGTGGCCAGGAGGGAGAGAGGAACATTTCCTCGAAGACAAATGGTTTTACCAAGAATTTCTTTAGCCTTGAAGATGTCGGTGGCCTCGAAAGCATAGCAGGCCTTTCCCGGAGGAAGGTCTTTAATAATTTCAAGTCTGGAGGTACAGTTCCCTTCCCATAAAGGACAGGGGATTAATCCTTCCTTGATAAGGGCGGTCATAAGTTCGCGGAGAGTGGGCCAGAAAAATTTCTTGAATTGGTCCATAGACATAAAACCGTCCAATCCCTTATGAATCGGGATAAAAATCCTGGGGATGCCGGAGGCCCTGGCCGCGTTCACTCCCATCTCGATCATGAAAGGCAGTAATTTCTCACAGGCTTGAATAACCTTTTCCGGCCGGCGGTACATGTCGAGCATCAAGCCCTTGGTCCCCCGAAAAAAATCACCCAGCGTGTCAAAGGGGGCCTGGGTCAGCCCGCCGACTTGGAGCGGGAAACCCTTGGCCCTGGCCTCCAGAACGAATCTACGAGAGTAGGATTGGATTTGAGCCGATTTTTCCCCGGCCTTCTTCAGCACCTCCAGGGCTTCGATCAATTCAGGAGAGCCGAAAGGGGCAAACCCATGAGGCGTTCCCATATAATAGGTGATGAAACCGTGGAGGGGAGAGAGTTTTTCAAAGGCCTTAAAGGCACCGTAAATACGAGGCCAGTATCTCCTGATCATAAAGTCGGTGGGATCGAGCAGGAAATGATCGTATTCCTCGGCCTTCATATACTCCCCTTCGACAAACTGATAGGTCAGATGAGGAGCCAGGCCGTGTCCGGGCCATTTCAACTGTTTGAAATCGAGAGTTTCCAGAAGAGGTCCGAGAAATCGCAACGGATAGGGATTATGGGCCATATCCATCTGGAAGTCGGTCAAGGTATTCCATTCGGCCTCCCACAATTTTTCCGGATCATACATCACCTCTTCAACGGTCAGGCCTGAATATCTGGCCGGGAAAAAACCGAAAAAAACCAGAATCGGAACGCGGTCCGGGGTTCGAAGGGCGATGGCATCAGCGACTCGTTTATCTCTTTCCAGGTAAAGATCTTCAGGTGTCTTACTCATAACTAAGCTCCAATCCATTGTCGACATAAATTAACCGCTGCTACGGCATCCTTGCCATAAGCATCCGCTTTAGCATATTTTCTTATTTCTTCATCCATTTGACCCCCCCCAATCATGATCTTAAGGGAATCCCGTAGGCCCGCTTGTTCAAGGCCCTCCACCGTTTTTTTCATCGATTCGAAAGCCAGGGTGAGAAACCCGCTCAAGCCCATGACCTGGGGTTTAAATTCCCTGGTCTTTTCGACAAATACCGAAACCGGCACATCGATACCGAGATCCAGGACCTCATACCCATTCACATCCAGCATAAAGGTCACGATGTCTTTCCCGATATCGTGGATGTCCCCGGCCACGGTTCCGATGAGGACCTTGCCTTTTTTTACACCGATCTGTCTTGCTTCGAGAAAGGGTTTGACGATATCCGAGATGCCTTTTAAAATTTCTCCGGCCATGATGAGGTCGGGGATAAAGTACTCGCCTGTTTCAAAGCGTTTTCCGACCACCTCCATGGCCGAACTGGCATCATCCAGAATATCCAGGGGGTTGGTTCCTCCCTTAATCAATTCATGGACCAGAGCGAGGGTTTCTTCTTCTTTCAGATCAGCCATCAGATTAACCAAATTTTGATTCATGAAATCCTCCTTGATAATAAGAAGTTCTGCAAAATCCATTTGGATAGCTCATTGGAGAAAAGGCCTTCAACGGGAAACGGGGGGAAAGGGTCACCAGGATGATTATTAAAAAATAGAAAGACGAACCCGTTTGTGATCTTCAAACAGAGGATGAATAAAAATAAAATGGATGGATCGAAGGGGAGGGTTAGGCCATTGAGAAGGACAAAGTTTCTTTTTCCGTCTGTGCCTGAAAATCTTCTCATCGGATTTCAAACGAGAGATCCCTTAGGATGTTATCAGTCGATCTAGAGCGGAAGACAATGGAAAAGATTTTGAATGTTGTTCACCGGAAGTTAATAGGTGACCGTGGTGCCGAGACCCAGAATCGAACTGGGGACACGCGGATTTTCAGTCCGCTGCTCTACCGACTGAGCTATCTCGGCACAAATGGAGACTTAATCGTTTCTGAAAAATTTGTCAAGAAAAAAAACCCGGCACCGGGGAGGTAATGATTGTCTAAACATTACAAAATTTTGAATAATGGGATCCCGCAGCTAATAAGCCAGCCGTCTCATCTGATATCAATGGATTTGAACCTACGGTCAGGCAATCCCGCCAAGGGGGGGACTGACCTATTTCGAGAAATAGCTGCTTTTTCCGGAAACACTCTAAGCCTTTTTTTCCGGATTCAGGCCTGAGGGGAATGAAATATCCAGAGAAAGCCCTTGACTCAGGTCAATCTCCGATTCTTTGGAAACACCCGGGGTTGGGGCCTTTATGGTCGCCTCCTTTTCAGACCCCCTTCCTTTTTGGGTTATACTCGACATCCGTTCCATGATTTCCTGCAAGGAAATCGGGTTTGGCCGTATCTCCGGAAGGTTCAGCCGTTGCCTTTCCCCGGTCAGATCGGTCCTGCATTTTACGCATTGATCCAGGTAGTCAAAACTGATATAGCCACAATTGGGACAGCGCATAATTTCCTCCGTTTATTAAAGTTAAGATTCATTATACCTTTTTTTGTTTATTTATTTTTCACAATTTTTTAAACGTTCTTGAATTTCCGGGAGCAAGGAGCGCTAAGCTTGAGGACCATTTCATTTAAGGAGCGTTCGTCTCCGACAAACTTAAGGCCAAAAGCAGTTGCCTCTTCCCTCGAATCCCGCCTTTGGCGGTATGCTCCTTAAGCGAACCGGCCAACATCGGGATTCTATAATTTGAATTCTGACTCCCCTGCTCCAATATTTCAAATAGGTTTGACTAGGTTTTTGTTAATCCCAGGTCGCCCCATAAGAACTGTATCAGGCAGAGCAGCGCCAGGGCAGCGGTTTCTGATCGTAAGATTCTAGGCCCCAAAGAAATAGAGACAAACCCTTTATCCCGCGCCTGTCGGACTTCGTCTTTATGAAAACCCCCTTCAGGTCCAATTAAAGCCAAAAAAGTCCCTGAAGAGGTTGATTGCCGTTCAATGTCCTTCAAGGTCCGCGAAGATTCTTCTTCATAGGGCAGAATCTTGAGGGCCTGATGACTTTCTCCAAGAAGCCCGGCAAAAGGAACAGCGGGAAAAAGCTCAGGCAGAACATTTCGTTCACATTGTTTGGCGGCCTCCACCAGAATCCTTTGCCAACGCCTCATTCGGGATTCCATCTCCGTTTTTTCAAAATTTCGCCGGCTATGAAGGGAATAATAAGGACGAAAGGCAACGGCTCCTAATTCCGTCCCTTTTTGTAGAATCCATTCAAAAGGCTGGGGACGGATCAATGGTAATCCCAGGGTTAACTGAATGGGGGATTCCCTCATGATCGTCTTCCGGTCTAAAATTTCAAAATAGACCTGGTCTCCAATGATAGAGGCGATCCGGGCCTGGTATTCCTGATTGGAATTATCAAAGAGGAGGACCTGGTCTCCGATCTTCATCCGCAGAACCCGTAAAAGATGTTTGGCTTCGTCCCCCCCAAGGTAAGGATCGGGTCCAAGAAGTTGTTCGGACGGAATAAAAAATCGACGCATCGGATTCTTTTTAACACTTTTGTAGTTTGAAAAGTGAGTTTTTCACCGCAAAGCGCACAGAAAATCTTTTTGTTCAATCCCGTTAGAGGCGGGATTGAACAAACCAACTCTGGCTCACGGCCAAACAGTTTTCCGGAGGATAGCGAAGTTTTGTGTTTGCCGGCCTCTCACCGGCAAACACAAATTTTCTTCTTTGCGCCCTTTGCGTCTGGTTTATTGTTGTCAAGAGTTTTTTAAATATTATTAAACAAACTGGTAACTATCTTAGAGTGACACCTTGCCCAACTCTGGTAATTTGAGAGTCTCAACAGAGCTCTAACCTTGCTTTATTGGGGTTAAGGTGCAAGCGGAGAGTTATTTAAGCTCTGCGAGAAGGTCGACTTAGTCGCCTTAGATGCCGCAAACGATAATCTCTCCGCTTACACGCTAAGAAGGTCTAAGCAGCCAGTTTTAACGTTGCTCCTTTTGAATAATTTTCCATATATTCGTTATGATCACGCACCAAGGCAAAAATAACACCGAGAAGCTTCCGGGCAATGGCTACCAGGGCCTTGATCTTGGGCATTCCTTGATCCAGATGCCTTTGATAGGCCGTATGCATCACTCCCCCTTTTCGAACCGTATTGATAGCGGCAAAAAAGAGGATTTTCCTAAGAAGCGACCGGCCTCTTTTGGATATATGACGATTCCCTTGGTGCCTTCCAGAACTGATTTCAAAGAGGTTCAGTCCGGCCAACTTCAGGACTTCAGCCAGCGTATGAAATTTACGAAAATCCCCGACTTCTCCAATCAGTCCGGCGGTGGTAACCTCTCCTATCCCTTTCAAGGACAGAATCGAATGACTATAGGGGATCTCGGGAAGAAGGGCCGCCATCTCCTGTTCCGCCTTCTCAATAAACTGGTCAGAAGATTCAATCTCAGAAAGAAGTTCTCGTATCTCAAAAAGAATCGCCTTGCGGCCTTCTTGAAGACCTACGGAATGGCCAGCGGCCGCATAAAGGGCCGGGGCTCGCTCTTTATCCAGCTTCCCTCGGCTAACCCGTCTCAGCGTGGCCCTCAAGGTCCCAAGACCACATTGGATAATATCTTCCGGGCACGGATAATGCCGCAACAGATATTGGGCACTGCGGGTTTTAATATTCTTCATCACTTGCAGAAACTCGGGGAAGACAATAAAGACCAAATCCTGAATCTGGTTCAAAAGGCCCGTTCGTCTTCGTATGGCTCTCTCCCTGGCATGGGTCAGTCGGCGAAGTTCAGCTGCCGCGCCTTCGGGAATGACCACGGTAAGGGCATGACCCAGCTCAATAATATCCGCAATGACTTTGGGATCTTTCCTATCCGTCTTATTGGGCGAGTTACCCTGGACTTCCTTCAACTTCTTCGTATGCATAGGATTAACCTGAACCAGTGTCACCGGCCGTTTCATCAGAAAATGTTGCAAGGGTTCTCCATAAGACCCGGTGGATTCAAAACCAACCACGATTTCTTCCAAGTGATTGGCCTCTTTGGCCTCAACCATCCGATTCCAAAATTTCGTAAATCCTTGATCATTATTGAAAAACTCAAAAGGTTTGATTTCCGTCCGGTCTGGACAGCGGCCATATCCCATATTGGTCGTTTTGCCTATGTCCACGGTACCGATAAGGGTTTTTTCATTGACCTTCTTAAGTTTTTTTGTTTCAATCTTATTCATGGCTATACTCCTTTCCTTGGTTTGGGTTTAACCAACTTGCAAATTGGACCTCAAATCAAGAAAGAGTATAGCCTTTTTTGTACGGCTTAACTACTTTCTAAAATATAGCAAGCTCCGCGGTGAAACGTTTATACTGATACGATTCTTTTAATTATCCAGTTGTCTGAAGACAACACAGGCCCATTCTTCTTCAAGGACCAGAAGTTGAAGAGGTATCTTTTCCCGGGCATAAGCCCTGATCAAGGTCCTGGCCTGTGCGCCAAGAATCCCGGAGGTCACCAAAATCCCCTTGGGGGATAACAGCTTCTTGAAAATTCCGGCCAGAGGGATCAGGTCATTCAAAGTCAGGTTGGCCAGTATCAAGGAAAAGAGGCCGCTGATAGTTTCCGGGGTAGCCAATTCCACCTGAATCCGGTTTTCCATTTTATTTATTTTTACATGGTCCCTGGCGGCTTCCACGGCCAGGGGATCATTATCAATAGCCAGCACCGACCGGGCCTGGAAACAAGCGGCTGCCAAGGCCAGGATCCCACTTCCCGTTCCCACATCCAGGACCCTGGAAAAAAGAAAGTCGGGCAGGTTTGGGTCTCCAGCCAAGGATTCCATGGCCTTCAAACAAAGGCGGGTGCTGGTATGCCCGCCCGTTCCGAAGGCCTGGCCCGGATCCAGTCTCAAAACAGTCTCACCTGGTTGGGGTTCATAGGCTTCCCAGGTAGGGCAGACAATGATTTTGGGGCTTACCCGCAGGGGTTTAAAAAAATGCTTCCAGTTTTCTTGCCAGTTCTCTTCAAATATCTGGCAAAGATCCCAGGCCGGGGGAGGAAAATCAGGGAAATAATAATATAGCGAGGCGATTCGAGTTTTTAGTTTAACCAGTTTGTTTCGGAAAGACTCATCCTTAGGCAAATAGGCCTTGAGCCGGGACGGTCCCTGACCTTCTTCCGGTCCCTCCTCGGTAAAAGAGCCCTGACCGGTTTCCTCAAATATGATTGAACTGCAGGTCTCGCACAACTGCGGAGAAACCGTTAGACAAATCTCGATCCAGGAAAGGGGGGTTGCCATTACCTTCGATCCATTTGACAGAATAGATAATACGCTGTATTCTAATAAAATAAATTATTAAAATCAATTAGATTTCCATTTCAATCGATAAACCCCGAAGCGGCAGTTAATGGAGAGGGCCAACATGCATCAGGACCGTTTAACAGAACTTTTAAATCAAGTCAAAAATGGAAAGGTGTCGGTGGATCAGGCCGTGAAAAAAATGAAGCATCTTCCTTTTGAAGATATCGATTTTGCCCGGATCGACCACCATCGTTCTTTGCGGAAAGGCTTCCCGGAAGTCATTTTCGGGGAAGGGAAAACGGACCGTCAGATCATAGAAATCATGGCCCGGATGAAAAAAAACAAAGACAATATCTTGGTTACCCGGCTGGATGCCCAGAAGGCGGCCAAAGTCCGCAGGCGATTCCCCGAGGCCGACTATCATCCCCTTTCCAGGGTCCTGACCTGTCTTTCCAAACCGATTAAGACACAGGAAAGCCGCGGGCTGGTCCTGGTTATTTCAGCCGGTACCTCCGATATGCCGGTGGCCGAGGAGGCCTTACTCACCGCCCAAATCATGGGCAATCCCGTGGAGTATTTGTATGACGTGGGGATTGCCGGATTGCACCGCCTGATGGCCAAACAAGAAAAGATCCTTTCGGCTTCGGTCTTGATCGTCGTGGCCGGGATGGAAGGGGCCCTGCCCAGTGTGGTCGGGGGGCTGGTGGACCGGCCGGTGATTGCCGTTCCCACCAGTATCGGCTACGGGGCCAGCTTTAACGGTCTGGCCGCCCTGCTGGGGATGCTCAATTCCTGCGCCTCGGGCGTGGCCGTGGTGAATATCGACAATGGGTTCGGGGCCGGCTACCTGGCCACTTTGATCAACAGGGCCTGAGAGAGACACTAGAATTCATAGCCATTGGATTGAATAGAATCTACTTTTTAGAAAGTGTAATTTTAAGCCGGGTGGGTAGTTTTTGAAGGGGAGAAAATGCGTAAAACCAGTTGACTTTATGTTGATAACTTCGGGACAGGAGCGAATAAAAATATATATTGACATTCTGTTTTGAAAAGATAAGATTTATTCAGAAGATATTAATCGTGCGGTAAAAAAGCTTCAAAAGTCATCTCCGATCCCTGTTTTCCTTTTGATTCATTAAGCGGGATATCCCGTTTTGCAAAACGAAACTGGAAACTATATCAAGTCCAAAACCAACCATCTGCCAGGCAAAGGACAAAAAATTATTAACCAGAGAACAAAACCCCATTAAACGAAAGAAAGGAGACCGGAAATGAAAAGGAAAATAATTTTTATTGTATTGGGTGTGATGTTGTTGCTGATCCCAGGGGCCTTATGGGCAGTCAATCAGCCCGGCGTGTCGCAAGACACCCCTGCCATCCTGGTATCCTTGGGCCAGGCAAACGCAATCCCCCTGGATGATGCGGCGGCCGCCGCGGTGCGTGGCCAAGCAGGAACTGATTATGAATTGGTCAAGGTAATTGGGCTCAATATGCTTGACTTTGGCTCCGGCCAATACGGCAAAGATGTTAAATGGACATGGAATCCCTTGGGTTATCGCTACGGATATTGGGGTGGACCAGGATGGAGTGGCTCGGGTACTGAATATGCAGACGCGATGGACAATTTTTTCAGGACTCACGATTTGGTTTATGCGGACCCTACTAAGAGTACTGCGGATAAATTCGCTGCTGATAACGGGTTGCTTAACGCACTTCAATCCCTCCTCCCAACAACAAAAGTACCTTATTGGGGGTATATCTACATTTCATCTCCTACAGGATTGCCAGACTCATCCTCCGTCGTCAACGTATCAGGCCTCAGCTTGATAGGAGGCAAATTTTTCTTCGGTTGGAAACCCATGCCGTATACGGAGTATTCCCGCCGAGAGGCCGTGACTGGAATGCAACTCTTGATTGCCGGTAAGTCGATTCTTAGAATAAATTAAAATTTATCCAATCAGCTTTCTCTGAATCCCACGGATTTGATTTTTTTAAGAACCTGCGGGATTCAGGGAAACAAAATTAAGGCACCAGGATCTACCTAACCCGGACAAGCCGGAACCATATTTGAAATATTGTAACATTTGGTGGATTCGTAAAAAGTCACCGAAAGCCTATTTTCGTCATTCCCTTGAAAAAGGGAATCCAGTGTTTTTAATAAGTTGAGAATAGCCTGGATTCCCGCCTCCGCGGGAATGACGACGAAATATTCTATCCAATTTGAGTAGAATTCTATTCCTAAGTTACTAATAACCAGTCAGGCCCGGTATGCGATTCTCTTATCATCGAGGACTTGTTTTTCTTCTAATTCTAATCTTCTTTTGTTTGGGAACCGGGCTGCGCCAAGCCGGCGCCGACCAGGTGTTCTTAACCAATGGCGACCGCATCAGTGGCAGTTTAATCACCTTCTCACCAACAGGGGTCCAAATTTCCTCCCCTCATTCCGGCACCCTCCGCATCGAACGCCAATACATTCAAAAGTTAGCCACGGATGGTAGAGTGGTTGTGGAATTAGTTTCTGGAGAACGGATTATCGGCAGGATAGTCCCGGGGAAAGGGGTAACGGTGGTTGTTCAATCCGATGTCCTCGGCGACCGGGCCCTGGCCCTTGATTCGGTAAAAATTATTCATCCCATTTTACCTGATGAACTCCCCCTGGTGAAAGCCGTGCCGGACCCATCGCAAAATACCTCCAAAACCGGAGCGGAAAGATCGGGCCGTCCTAAGGAAACAAACCTTTTATCGGCTCAGTTACAGGATGTTCGTGGCAAGGGATCAGAGTCTTCGAACGAAGCGGGTAAACCTGCTGCAAAATCACCTGAGGAGATCGGTCAGACCAGAACAATCGGTCAAAAGCCGGAAGATGAGGAGGATATCAGGAAAATTTTCCTTCGACAAAACTCCGTTTTGCTACGGCCGCGCCAGGCGGAATTCGAGGCCGGTCTGAGTTACCTGGGCAATCAATCGGTTTCCTCCGTTGCAAATTTCAAGTTCCGCCAGTTTCAACTACCCCTGACCCTCAGGATCGGCCTTCTGAATCAAGTCGAAGGTTTTCTGTCCTTGCCTATTGCCTATGCCCAACAGGAGCTGTCCTTCTCTGACAGCAGTACCAAAAGCGATAAATTTGGGGTCGGGGATGCCACGGGGGGACTGAATTTTGATATATACCGGGAAAGTGCCAGTTGGCCGGAGATCATTACCACCCTCCGCATAATAGCTCCGACAGGAGATCAACCACAGGAGGGAGGACTGTCGCTGGGCTCCGGTCACTGGGCCGGCACGGTGGGACTGCAATTCATCAAAACCACGGACCCGATTGTCCTTTTCTGGGGATTCCAATACACGCATCAATTCGCGTCGCGGCACTTTTATATCGACGGATCTCATAACGTCCAGCCGGGAGAAACAATCGGCTATAACTTTGGTTTCGGATTCGCCGTGAATGAAAATGTATCATTAAGCTCCCAGGTATCCGGAAGCTATCAATGGGAGACTCAATCCGATGGAACGACCGTATCCGGTTCTTCCACTGAGCCGGTTTCTTTACGGGCGGCCTTGACTTATCGAATTTCAAAGAAAAGTTATATCGAGCCGTCTGTAACCTTCGGTTTTAATAACGATACGCCGAATTTTGTTATTGGCCTTTCCGCCACACGCCGTTTTTAAGATCTGAGCATTGTTATGAAGAAGCTGATTGCTATTTGCGGATTGTTTCTTGTCGGTATGATGCTTTATGGCTGTGCCACGCTAACGCCCCTTACTAATGTTTCTGTTATGCCCTTACAGGCAGGTGGAATCAGGACCGACCATTCCTTACTTTCCTGGAAAGAGTTGCGCGATCGAAATGTGGTCATCCAGAGATTTGATTACTCTTGCGGTTCAGGGGCCTTAGCAACCCTTCTGCGATATTACTTCGGAGATAAGGTGAGCGAGGAAGAGCTTCTTCTGAGCATTCTCGGCCGGATGACCGAAGAGGAGGTCAAAGATCGGGAGAAAAACGGACTTTCCCTGCTCGACCTTAAACGTTGTGCTGAGCAAAGGGGTTACCAGGCTGTCGGTGTGAGGTTGAATTATGCAAGCTTGCCCAAGTTGAAAGGGCCGGTGCTCATCCATTTGGAGCGTGAGGACTATAAGCATTTCGCCGTGCTAAAAGGAGCCCGGGGGGACCGCATTTACCTGGCGGACCCTAGTCGCGGCAATATCCGAATGTCAGTGGATCGTTTCGCAAAAGAATGGTCCGGCATAGCCTTGGTTTTGGGTAAGAGCGGCTTCGGTCTTCCGCAAAAATATCCTCTGGCTATAGATGACCAGGAACCTGTTCAGAACGAATTACTTGACGCCAGAAGATCTCTTTATACCAGGTAAAACAAAAAGAATTATTTTAATAAGGCTCGAACACACCCAAATTTTTCTCCTTGACCACATTCGTTCGCCATCTTATAATCATTTTATTCCAAAGCCTTTTTAGGCCATTTCATTAAGTCTACACCCGGCTGGTTTCCGCGCTGATCCTACCAAGAAAACGAAGCTATCCCGAGGTAAAAGTAGTTGATTTCTTAAGAAGGAGAAAAACATGAATCGTTTAGGCCGGTCTTTTATTTTTTCTGTACTTTTTCTGGGAATGATTTTATGGGGTAATTCAGCCCTTCCTTCATCTACTAAGGCCCAATGTCCCCAGAAGGAAAAAATTAACCGGGGAATCCAAAAGACTTTTCCAAAATTACAGTATGGGATCATCAGGATAGATCCCAGTAAGGTCAAAGGTCTCTGTCAGATTCAACTGAAAATAGGGGGTAAGCTTGAGCTCCTCTATGCCGATTCACAGGGGGATTTTTTGTTCACCGGAAACCTTCATGAAGCGAAAACCGGCACAAATCTGACCCAGGAAACGGTTCAGTTGCTGAACCGGCTGACTCCGGAGGAGCTACGTCAAATAGAATCTTTGACGGCCTTCACTATTGGTCAGGGGAAAAAAGTAGTCTATCTGATCACGGATCCCCAGTGTCCCTTTTGCAAACAAGCTGAATCTCTGGTTAAGAAACTAATCCCCAAGGAGGATCTCTCGGTCCATTTTATTTTCTTCCCCTTGGACTCCCACAAGGGGGCCAAGGAACAATGCATTTCAGTCCTCTGTGACAACAAGGGTATTGAAGGTTTTGACAGCGGTTACCGATCAGACAACCAGTGTCCGGAGGGGACCAAAAAAGTAAATAATACCATCGCCTTCTTACAGAAAAAAGGAATCAACGCCACTCCCACCTTTATTTTTATGGATGGAGTTTACCAATCCGGGGTTCCGACCGAGGAGGTATTGCGGAATCGGTTGGGGCTGTCAAAATCTATTTCGAAATAATCTTTCGGACCCGGAGATAAAACCTCGAGTTGCTGAGAAAGTATCAAATGTTACATCAAAGCTGGTCTTCATGTCTGCTGATAATGATCACAGTCCAGGGGGGGCTAGGCTACCCGTCTGCAATCTAAAATATTTCATAGGGGAGAAAAAATGAGCATTCTGAACAAAATTATTGAATCCATCCAATCCATAAACTGGTCCTTAGAACCGGCTGTACGAGCCCATCTGGATCAACTGACCAAACCGCCCAAAAGCCTGGGCCTGCTGGAAGACCTGGCGGCCCAATATTGCCTGATCACCAGCACTCCAAAGCCCACTCTGGGCAGAAAAAAGATTTTTACTTTTGCCGGGGACCACGGGGTGGCTGAAGAAGGCGTATCGGCTTATCCAAAAGAAGTGACCCCTCAGATGGTCAGAAATATGCTGGCCGGTGGAGCGGCGGTGAATGTCCTGGCCGGGCATGCCGGGGCGGAGGTGTGTGTGATCGATATCGGGGTGGCCGATCCCCTGGCTGATGCCCCGGGTCTCATCCGTCGGAAAATAAAATCCGGGACCAATAACATCGCCTTAGGTCCGGCGATGAGCCTTGAAGAAGCCACCCGAGCGATAGAAATCGGAATCGAACTGGCCCGCTCGGCTGCGGATGAGGGGGTGACCTTAATCGGCAGCGGAGAGATGGGCATTGCCAATACCACCCCTTCTTCAGCCTTGTTTGCGACCTTGCTCCCTTGCCCGGTGGAAGATATCACCGGCCGCGGGACCGGTATTGATGACGCCGGGTTGATAAAGAAAATCGAAGTCATCAAACGATCTTTGAAAGTCAACCAGGACAGACTGACCGATCCGCTTAACACCCTGGCGGCTCTTGGAGGATTGGAGATAGCCGGGATCTGTGGCCTTTGTCTGGGTGCGGCTGCGGCTCGTGTCCCGGTAGTTGTGGACGGGTTTATTTCTTCAGCCGGGGCCTTGGCGGCTTGCAGGCTATGTCCCCCGGTTAAGGATTATCTCTTTTTCAGCCATCTGTCCGAAGAGGCCGGTCACGCAACTTTTCTGCGAATTTTCAAAGTGAAACCCATTCTGGATCTAAAGATGCGCCTCGGAGAGGGGACCGGTGCGGCTCTGGCCATGACCATTATTGAGGCGGCTGTAAAGATTTACAACGAGATGGCCACCTTCGCCTCAGCCGGGGTGAGTGAGAAGGCGTGAGGCGGGAAAGATCAAAAAAACCTGTAGTGAATGCCTCAACCCTTCTCGCCACTTGCCTGCCTTTTTAAAACCGGAGAGACAACCCGATATAAGGACCTCCCAACTTTACTTTGGCGTAGTCCGGGTCGTTACGGGCTTCGATATCCAAGAGCCGGTATCCCCCGCTGATACTGAAATTCTTAAAGGGGATAAACTTGACACCGGCATCGACCTCCCATATCGTTCCATATTGTCCTGCCGGAAGCCCGGATACTTCGGCAAAGAAATTCAAGAAAGGAGTTGGATTGATGTCCAGGGCCACTCCCAGAGTAGGCAGCCAAGCCGTAAAATTCCATTTGTTATCTATTCCAAGGTTCGGTGCGGCCAAGGAAACATCTCCCCAGACCCCATTGATCTCCAGCAGGGTCCCGAATTTAAACATTCCCCCTTCCAGGTTGACGAACTGGTAGGCCCATCCGAAACGTAAATATTGGAGATCCAGGTTGCCGATCACCCGGGTGTTGACCGCATAAATATCACCCCCGAAATCCACGGTCCTTTTTAAATTGGAGTCGGTATTATAACTGATGGGGGTGTAATTTAAGGTAACCGATGGGTCGGGCTAATAAAGAAATTAAACCGGCCGGAGAAGAAATTCTTATCCCCTATATCCAAATCCGATTTCAGGTCGATATCCGTACCCTGGCCCCCCCGGGTCAACTTGCTCTCGGCCGAGAGATTAGTTATCCAGTACCGGCCTTCAAATTCGACAACCGGATCCTGAGCCGAGACCGTACCCACGGCTAAAAGAAAAAGAACCAATCCCAAAACCAGATTTTTAAGCATAACTATTCCCTCCTAATCGGCAAATTAGAGATAGATGACCTCATCCTCTTTTTTCCACTGGGGGAACACCATACATAAAAAGGTTAAATCAGGATAATCGGTATTTTGGACGTATTGTTTAGAATTGGGAGGGATATATATGAAAGTAAATTCCATTCTTTAGATCCTGGATAAAAATCAAGAGTCCCCTTTTCCCTCCTATGGGGTTCTCAAAAAGTTCTTATACCCGAGCCTCTTGCAAAAGTCTATTTTTAGGGAATAGACAAGCATAAAGAGTGAGCCTCAGCGGTGGTTCTGTGTTAAGATGATGTTTAGAAAGAACACAAAAAAACACAGGAGACACCGATGAAGCTCTGGAAAAAAGTATCATGGTTAAGGGGTAGATTGCAACAAGGTTTATTTTCCGATTTAGAAGAATGTTGGGAACAGCCTTTGACTGAAAAAGAGGAACGGCTGGTGACGATATTGGAACTGGTTGAGGTTGAAAGATATGTTCCCCGGAGTTCTTTAAATCAGTGGATGGGGAGGAAGATCCTTGAGCGCCAAGCGATAGCGCGGGCTTTTGTGGCCAAGACGGTCTATAACCATTCCTTCACCAGATCAACCATTGAACATTTGAAAACGACGTCTAATGTAAGACGCATCTGCGGGTTCGAAAAGGTATCCGACATTCCCTCTGAGGCCACTTTTTCCAGGGCCTTTGCGGAGTTTGCCGAAGGGGGGCTTGGCGAAAAAGTTCACGAAGCCCTGGTGGAACGTTGTTTAAAGCCGGAACTGGTTGGTCATATATCCCGAGACGCAACGGCCATAGAAGGTCGGGAAAAGCCGACTAAGAAGCCTGTAAAAGAAAAGCCTGCGCCGAAGAAGAGAGGACGTCCAGTCAAGGGAGAACTCCGTGATTCCAAGGAAGACAAACGCTTGACCAGGCAACGAGAGCAATCAGTTGAAGAGGCCTTAAAAGAATTGCCGGTTTACTGCGACGTAGGGACCAAGAAGAACTCCAAAGGGTACAAAGAGACCTGGGTCGGGTATAAACTCCATGCCGATGTTAATGATTGCGGATTGCCGGTGAGTGTCGTCTTGACCGCAGCATCGCTTCATGACAGCCAGGTCGCTATACCGTTAATGAAGATGACTAGTTCCAAGGTGGATTATCTTTATGATTTGATGGATGCCGCTTATGACGCTGGATCTATCTATGCAATCAGCAGAGCTCTGGGACATGTGCCCATTATCGACAAGAACTTCCGCGGTAAGGATGTGATCCCTATGGCTCCCCACGAGGCCAGAAGATTTAATGGAAGGACAGCATCAGAACGGTTCAATAGCCGGTTAAAAGAAGAGTTCGGTGCCAAGAATGTCATGGTCCGAGGAGCCTTGAAAGTCAATCTCCATCTCATGTTTGGCGTCCTGGCGCTCTTTGCGGATCAGTTGATAAAGTTGGCTTCCTGAGTAAATTTTCAAAGAACGGGGTGAAAAGTTCAGGTCAGGAGGAGAACTATGCCTGAAAATTGTTACCAAAGTCTCAAATCTGACTATCGTCGTTAAGAAAGACCCAAAATTTCTAAATCGACTGGGATAACCGCCTGCTGATATATTTCATCATGCAGTTTTTATAAGTTTTGCAAAAGGCTCACCCTTATTCAATTATTCTAATTTTGCAAGAAAAAATATTCAGGAAATAAAACCCTGTTGAATTATTAATGAGATCCGTCATCATTTGATGGGTTTAAAAAAAATCCCCTCCAATCCTCGGATGAAGACCTTCCAGTAAGATCCCTGGAAAGAGTTTGTGAGTCATGCGAATAAAAGGTTTGTGAAGTAAAAAACTTGGTTTCCTTTTTTAAGATTTACAACTTGTAAAAAATATTGGCATATTCTATTTTGCCATCAAAGGGTAAAGAAATAAGTTTCGGTAAATAGATTCGGGGGTGAAAAGGTCTGGTTTTTACAATAAATCAGAAGGTTAAGTAGTACCCCTAAAAAAGTATTTTTATGTGTACCCTTCTTCCCAACCTCCCCCTATTGCTTGGTATAAAGTTTGCAAATTATATTTATAATTTTTATCAATTTTTTTAATATTAAGCCCCTGGCAAAAGGCTTTTGATATCTTTTATAGTTTTTACACCATCGGAATACTATTGATAAATTGATAGGTTGGCGCTCCAGAGAACCAATACCATTTAAGGGGGGAGGGATGACCAAGGACTGAAAGCTGAAAAAGGATTTTATCCTTTAATGTTATAAGAAAATTATTAAAAATTTAGTCATAAAGAATCGTTATCACACTTTCAAATATAAACTTAGGAGGTTGAGTATGGCAGAAATAAAATCAATGATGGAGGAAACGAGGCAATTCCCTCCTTCAAAAGAATTTGTTGATCAGGCCTACATCAAGAGCAGAGCAGAATATGAGAGGATGTGGAAAGAATCGATTGAGAACCCAGAAAAATTCTGGGGTGGTGTGGCATCAGACCTGTATTGGTTTAAAAAATGGGATAAGGTCAATGTAGAAGACTTCAAGAATGCCAAATTGGAGTGGTTTATCGGAGGCAAGACGAATCTTGCCTACAACTGTCTGGATTACCAGGTTGAAAAAGGCAAAGGGGATAAAGTAGCGATCATATTTCAGGGCGAGCCGGACGAAGACGTTAAGGAATATACCTACAAAATGCTTCTAAAGGAAGTCTCCAGGTTTTCCAACGTCCTCAAGAAAAAAGGTGTCAAGAAGGGTGACCGGGTCGCTATTTACCTGCCCATGATTGCCGAACTTCCCATCGCCATGTTGGCTTGTGCCCGTATCGGGGCAATCCACACCATCGTCTTCGGCGGTTTCTCTGCCGAGGCTTTAAGAGACCGGATTCTCGACGCCGGGGCCAAGGTCCTTATTACGGCCAATGGTTATTGGAGAGCCGGCAAGCAAGTGAGTTCCAAGGCTAATGCCGATTTGGCGGTTAATTATTGCGCCAAACAAGGACACCAGGTTGATACGGTTGTAGTGGTTAAACGTCTCGAAAATTTTGAGGTGCCGATGACGGCTGGGAGGGATTTTTGGTGGCAGGACGAAATGAAGGCTGCCGATATCAGCGATAAGTGCCCGGCAGAACCGATGGACGCCGAAGATCCGCTTTTCATTCTCTATACTTCAGGGTCAACCGGCAAACCCAAAGGGGTCCTCCATACTATCGGCGGGTATATGGTTTATTGCTATATCAGTTTTAAATATATCTTTGATTATAAAGATAAAGATATTTTCTGGTGTACAGCCGATATCGGCTGGGTAACGGGTCACTCCTACATCGTCTATGGCCCGCTGTGCAACGGGGCCACATCGATTGTTTTTGAGAGCGTACCCACTTATCCAAAGCCGGACCGATTCTGGCAGATCGTAGAGAAGCTTAAGGTCAGTATATTCTATACAGCTCCGACGGCCATCCGGGCGATTATGAGAGAAGGTGACCAATGGCCACAAGGAAGAGATCTTTCCTCGCTCCGGCTTTTGGGTACCGTTGGTGAGCCGATCAACCCGGAAGCCTGGATGTGGTACCATAAGTTTATCGGTCGGGAAAAATGCCCCATTGTAGATACCTGGTGGCAGACCGAAACGGGCGGAATCCTGATTACGCCGCTTCCCGGCGCCTGGCCGACAAAGCCTGGTTCGGCTACTTTGCCCTTCTTCGGTGTTGACCCGGTCATTCTCAAGGCAAGGTCCTCAGCGGAAGAACCGGCGATGGAGGCTGGGGTTAATGAAGGCGGGGAGCTGTGTGTCAGAAGATCATGGCCGGGCCTGATGAGAACCGTCTATAAAGAACCTGAGAGATTCTTCAATACCTATTTTATTCAACAACCCGGCTTTTACTTTTCCGGTGATGGTGCGAGAAAAGATGAAGACGGATACTTCTGGCTGATGGGGCGTATTGATGACGTGGTCAATATTTCCGGCCACAGGATCGGCACGGCCGAGGTTGAAAGTGCCCTGGTTTCCCATCCAGCGGTAGCCGAAGCCGCAGTCGTCGGTTTTCCTCATGCCGTTAAAGGTGAAGACCTTTATGCCTATGTAATCCTCAAGGTGGGTTTTGAGGGAAGTGATCAGTTGAAAAAAGACCTTGTGGCCCAAGTGAGAAAGGAAATCGGACCCATCGCCTCACCCGGCAAGCTGCAGTTCGTTCCCGGTCTCCCGAAGACCAGATCCGGTAAGATCATGAGAAGGATCCTGCGGAAGGTTGCCTCTGGAGAGATCGACCAGCTTGGCGATATCACAACCCTGGCTGATCCCGCGGTTGTTGAGGACATCGTGAAGGGCCGGTTGTAAGGAAAGATAGACTATTTTCACCCATTTTTTTTAGATTGATTGATGCCACAGAGACAGCGAGGTCATGAAGGGAACAAGTTATCTGCTGGGGTCGCTTTTTTCACAGCTAACACAACCGGGTCCCCCTTCCCGGTGACCTCCTGATCTCTGTGGGGAATGAAGTCTCAGCCTTTCATCGGGACCATTTCATCCACTTAAAAGGACAAAAAACCATGGCAACACATGTTGATAAAGAACCGGGAAGGGCTTGGGTTGTTGCCTTTGCCGGAGTAGCAATCAATCTTTGTTTAGGTATGCTCTATGCGTGGAGCGTCTGGAAAAAGGCTCTGGTTAATAAACCCAAGGCGGATGCCGGGGAATTGATGACCGGAATAAATGCGGGCTGGGCTTATCTGACCGATACACAAGGAACGGTGGCCTATTTTCTCTGCGGCATCATGTTTGCCGTTTTTATGATACCAGGAGGCAAACTCCAGGATCGTTTTGGTCCGAAAATAGGGGCAACTTTGGGGGGCCTTTCCCTGGCAGCAGGCTGCATTTTATCCGGGCTAATGAAAAGTTACCTGGGATTGATTCTTGGCTTTGGAATACTTGGGGGTATCGGTATGGGTCTTGGTTATGCCGCACCCACACCGGCCGCCCTCAAATGGTTCGGGCCGCACCGAAGGGGTCTGATTGCCGGTATAGTGGTTGGTGGTTTCGGAGGGGCAGCCCTTTATGTAGCCCCTTTAGGACAATATTTTATTGAAAAATACGGCATCTCCGGCAGCTTTATCGGCCTGGGAATTATCTTTGCGATTGTAGTGGTGATTGCCAGCCAGCTGTTATCCAATCCGCCTGCCGGTTATGTCCCTGTAGGACCACCCCCCGGTAAAGCCAGTTCTCAACCCGTTACTACCGCGGCAGCCGATTATGCTCCGACCGAGATGTTGTCTAAATGGCAATATTATGCCCTGCTTTTGATGTTCATCGGGAGCGCCCAGTCCGGTCTCCTGGTCATTGCCAATGCCGCCCCCCTCCTGGCCAAGACCGCCGGGAAACTCGAGTTTTTTGCCAGAAACGCCTGGATCATCGCCGCCTATGGCGGTTTGATCAATGCCTTCGGCCGGGTCGGTTCCGGGCTCTATTCGGATAAGATCGGCAGGGGAAACGCCTATACCGTCAATTTACTGGTTTCGGCGGTATTTTTACTGGCCACCCCCTTTATCATCCAGGCCGAGAGTATCCCTCTTTTGTTTTTAGCGACCGGCGTCGCCTATTGGCAGTACGGAGGGGGGCTTTCGATCATGCCCGCTTTTACGGCCGACTACTTCGGTTCCAAAAACTTAGGGGTCAACTACGGGCTGGTATTCCTCGGCTGGGGTTTAGGTTTTTTAATGCCTTTGATTGCCGGTTATATCAAAGATAGTACCGGTTCTTATTCCCTGTCATTTTATATCTCGGCAGTGATATTAGTCGTAGCAGTCGTCCTCTGCCGGTTTTTAAAGAAGCCGGGGGAAAAATAAGAACAGGTTCAAGGAGTTGAAAGAAAGTTTTCAGTTCGGAGTTTAGAGTTCGGATCAAAGCGTTTCTAATTATAACTCAATACTCCGAACTCCGAACTTGTTATATTCCATGTAAGGGGAAAATCATATCCTGAATATAGGTCACCACTTTTCGAGCCTCCTCAAAGGCCTTCTCTTTGATCTCTCCCTCGCTTAAGTAGGGGTAGTCATACAGGCTGCCTACTTCCATCTCGGGCCCGAACATCATTCCGCCAACCAGACCGGCGAATTCATCCATGGGCACGACCTCATTTAGAATAGCCCAGGCCAGGGTCCAGCACCGGGCCGTACGATAGAGATCGTAGCCGCCGCCTCCCAGGCCGATTACCTTGGGACAAAGTTCCCGGATAGTCCTCACTGTTTGCTGATAACCGTTGTTGGTCAATTTTAAATGGGTGAGGGGATCGGAAATCAAAGTGTCAGCCCCGAGTTCGGCTACAATGATATCCGGGTTAAAAGATCTGACCAAGGGTGGAACTACGGCATCGAAGGCAAAGCCATATACTTCATCATCGGTCCCGGGCTCCAGAGGTACATTAATGGTAAAGCCTTCTCCTTCCCCTTTTCCGGTCTCCGTTTCCCATCCGGACCAGGGATAAAGGGTTTTCCCGGTCTCATGCAGAGAAATAAACAGTACCCTTGGGTCTTCATAGAAGGCCTCCTGGACGCCATTTCCGTGATGGGCATCGCAATCGATATAAGCGACTTTTAGATCCGGCATTTTATTAAGGGCAGCGATTATGGAAATACTGATGTCATTCAGATAACAGAACCCTTCTACATGGTCCGGCATGGCATGATGAAACCCTCCAAGAGGGTTAAAAGCCGCATCGGCCCGACCGCTTAGGATATGCTCTATGGCCTGGTGGGTTCCCCCGGCTGCCCGCAACACCCAATCATAAATCCCCGGCAGTATCGGGTTATCTTTTGTCCCCAGACCGAATTCCAACATCTCCAGTTCGAACTCTCCCCGACTGGCCTTCTCGATGGCTTGAATCAAGGCGGGTGTATGAAAAAGGGTGAGCAGGTTTGGATCCAAGGGCTCGGGGATCGAGGATGGTCATCCAGGGACGATTCATGACCCCATAACGGGTGCAAAGGTCATAGGTCTTGATAGCCCTTTCCGGCTTATAAGGGTGATCATATCCGAAATCAAATTGGGCCATTTCTCCTGAATATACAAAAATCGTCTTCATCCTTACCTCGTCAACCGGTCTAATAGAAGTTTCTCTTCGAAATTCAGCCGAGCACATCCGCTATCAGGGCCAGGAGCCTTTGAGGAGATATCGGCTTGGATAAAAAGAGGTTAGCCCCTACCTCCATCCCACGTTTTTGATCCTCTTCCTGGTTTTTAGCCGATAAGAAAATGATAGGCGTCCCTTTGCTGGCTGGTTTTTCCCTGATTTTCTTGCACAGTTCAAAGCCATCCATTTCAGGCATGACAATATCGAGAATCATCAGATCAAATATTTCCTGGTCGAGTTTTTTAAGGGCTTCGGAACCTCTGGAAAAGGTATGGACTTCATAATTTTGAGCCTTGAGGAGTTCTCTCAGGGCCATGAGGACCAATTCATCATCATCAACAATAAGGATACGTTTCGCCATTTTCTGACTCCTTGTTTATGTAAAAATAGACGGGCCTATTTTCCCCGGGTTACGGGAAGGATTATCTTAACCTCGGTTCCTACCCCGACCCGGCTCTTGATTTCCAGACGACCCCCGTGGGCCTCCACAATGCCGAAACAAAGAGAAAGGCCCAATCCGGTGCCTTTGCCCACCGGTTTGGTGCTGAAGAAGGGCTCCAGGACTTTGCTGAGAATCTCTTCGGGAATACCTTCTCCGGTATCCTTCACCGAAACAATCACCGAAGGGGGGTTGCCCTCATCAAGATAGGAGCCGATGGTCAACTCTTTCGGCCCGGTCACCGGATCCATGGCATCTCTGGCGTTGGATATCAGGTTGAGGAAGACCTGTTCAAGCTGATTGGTATCTCCGTTGATCTTCGGCAGGTTTTCGGATAATTTTCTGGTGATGGTTATATTATGATTGAGGAGTTGCTGACCGGTGAGCAGTAAGGCATTTTCTATTGGCTGGTTTGATATCGATTTCCTGGAAATCGGATTCGGTCTGCCGGGAAAACTCTCGGAGGTGATTGACGATCTTTTCGATGCGGTCATTGCATTTCCCGATGAGTTCCAAACGTTCCTGGTTGGGACAGTCCTCATGAAGGTTGTTCTGGATGACATGGAAGATCGTCTGAGAGGCCATCAGGGGATTATTCAGTTCATGAGCCACCCCGGCCACCAGTTCACCCAGGGCCCTCATTTTGGAAGCCTCTACCAGATAAAACTGGGTTTCTTTGAGCTTGGCCTCCAGGCGTTTTTGCTCGGTGATGTTTTTGAATATTCCGGAAGTGCCGATCACCTTGTCTTCTTCATCCCGGAGCAGAGAGGCCGAAGTCAATATGGTCAGGATTTCTCCGGTCTTCCTTTTGACTTCCATTTCATAGTGTTCAATCCGTCCCTTGGCCCTGATGAGGTTCATGATATCCCGGGCCTCCTGAATGCCCCGGACATAAATCATCGAAATATGGTTGCCCAAAAGTTCCGATTTCTGGTACCCCAGCATCTCGGCAATCGCCCGATTCAGGTAAGTGATTTTGCCCTTGAGATCGGTGGTGACAATGCCGTCCACCGAACTCTCCATAATGTTTTCCAGAAATTCCTTGGTTTCCCGCAGTTCTTTTTCCAGGGTCTTTCGTATAGCGTAATGTTCCGGACGATTTCAACAAAACCCTTAATCTCCCCCCCAGGGATCGGCAATGGCCGTCAGAGAAGAGGAGGCCGGAAATCGTTCACCGTTTTTCCGAACCCGGTCCATCTCCTGATTGGTTAATCCTTCGGTCCTGATCCGATGTAACAAGGCTTTTCCAATCCCTTTTTCGGAGATGGAGGGCGGGAAGGTAACCGCGATATTCTGGGTGCGGATAACTTCCTCCTTTCTCCAGTCAAGGAGTTTTTCCGCCCCCTTATTGAATTCGGTGATGGTTCCGTCTACGTCCATGGCGATAATGCCATATTGGGTGGTGCTCTCCAGGATACTGGTCAAAAAATGAGAGAGGGAACGGTATCTTTCCCGGGATTCCATCAGGTCTCTGGTCCGGAGTTCTACCAGATTTTCCAGATTCGAAGTATAGTTTTGAATCTTTTCCGCCATCAAATTGAAAGATTCTCCCAGGGTCCCGATCTCGTCTTGGCCTTTGATTATTACCCTGTGGGAAAGGTCACCCGACGACATCCCGGTGGTAACGCGGGTAAGATCCAGAATCGGCCCGGTCAGGAAATTGGAAAGGAGGACGGTCAGAACAAAGGCGATGGCCAGGCTGACAAAAATCACAATAAAGATGAACCGTTCAGTTTCATAAAGGGAATGATAAATTTCTTCTTCATAGGCCCCGGCGGAAATGATCCAGTCCCAGGGTTTAAAATAGATAAATTTGGCAAGTTTCTGCCTGGGCTTGGTCTCTCCTAACTCAGGATTCATCCAGGGATAGCGGATTGTTCCTACTTTGCCGTCTCCCAGGACCAGGGCCTCTTTAATCATGGCCCGTATGTATTTGAAACCGGCTGAATCCGTTGAATCCAGGATATTCTCCCCTTCTTTGGCCGGATGGACCCGCAGGATGCCGCGGCTGTCAATGATAAAAGCGTAGCCGGTATCTCCCACTTTATTCTGTCTGATCTCTTCGTTTAAGGTGTTGAAGCTTCTACCCGTTGGCGGGTTGACCGTTCCCTTGGGCATCATTTCCTGCTGTGTTTTACACAAGGCATAGATGTTCCTGACCAGGTGTTCCAAGTCTTCTTCGGAGGCTTTTTTCAAGGCGTCATTGAATCGGGCCAGACTGAATGAGACGACGATCAGAAGGGGCAACAAAACCAGGAAGAGGGTCACGCTGATTAGTTTTTTCCGGATCTTCCAATCATGAAAAGGAATGGCAATTTTCGCGGGTTTTTTGGGTGGATAGTTTTCCATCGGGCCGATCTCTGCTTGAGACGCCTCTGCTTAAAGAGGGTCATCTGTCGAAATGATTTCTTTGGTGAATAAAACAAATTATATAACAGACCCGGGAGAGGGAGCAAGGAGAAAAACGATCCCGCTGCCACTATCCCCCGGGTGCAAATTTTTTGATTCAATGAGGGAAACAAAAAAGTGGCATATTCATTACTTTTTTGTTAGAAGAGAAAACAGGCCAACGGGTGGTGGAGAACGGACCACCGAAAACGGCTCATAGGGATCGATTGATGCAGGATATCCGACAAACTAAAGGAGGCTACTCCAGGCTTTACCTTGATTTTATCTCCTTGATTTTTGTGACTTCTTTAATTCCCCATCTTTTGATCGGCTGGGGAATCTACTATTATTTTTCCGATTTTTCCAGGACACGGCTGAAGGCTACTTTTCAAGGTCAGGTCGAGGATCACCGAAAAATTATTGAGATGTTTTTAAAAGAAAGGACCTCTGATCTCGATATGGTGGTCCAGACCCAATCCTTAGAACAGTTAGGTCGGCAGGAAAATCTGGCCCGGGTCTTTGCTGCTCTAAACCGAGGCGGGCAATTTTTCATTGATTTAGGTGTAATTAATGAAAAGGGTAATCATCTGTCTTATGCCGGCCCCTATCAACTCATGAATAAAGATTACTCGCAGACCTTATGGTTTCAGGAGGTGATGAAAAAGGGAGTTTTCATCAGTGATATGTTTTTGGGTTTTCGTAATTCACCCCATTTCATCATCGCTATTTTAAGACATGAAGGGGGGCATCGCTGGATACTCAGGGCCAGTATCGATACCAATTATTTTCGTTCCCTGGTGGAAAATGTCCGAATCGGCAAAACCGGGGAGTCTTATCTTTTGAATCAAGCGGGTACCTTTCAAACCAGCCCCCGTCTTACGGGCAGGATTATGGAAAAATCCCACCTGCCTGTCGGGGAATTTCAGAAAGACAGCGGCGTAGAGATTGTAGAAGGAGATGAGGAAAGTCCTGACCGGCCCTTACCCCGTCAAATCATTGCTTACACCTGGCTTAAGGAACCCCGTTGGCTGCTGGTGATCAAGCAGGACTACTCAGAAGCTTTCAAGGAGGTCAACCGGGTCAACTGGTCCACTTTGATTTTTATTCATCTGAGCAGTTTGGGTATCATCATCCTTACCATCACCGTCACTTATTTTATAATCAGAATGATCCGAAGGCGTGATGAAAAAAACCGGCAGCTCAACGATCAATTGATGCAGGCCAGTAAACTGGCCTCTATGGGAGAAATTTCAGCCAGTGTGGCCCATGAATTAAATAATCCTCTGGGGGGCATTTTGATCTACGCCAACTTGCTGCTGGAGGAAACACCGGAGGAAGATCCCAAGCGGAAAGACCTTAAAGAGATTATCGATCAGACATTACGCTGCAAGGAGATCGTTAAAGACTTATTGGAATTCAGCCGCAAGTCCACCCACCAGCGGGTCCCTTGCAGCCTCAATCAATCGATCCGGCAAGCCGTTGACTTCCTGAGTAAGCAGGCCCTTTTTCAAACCCCCCTTTTTTTAGGTCCCATTGTTCAACCCAATATTCAGGTTGTCCAGGAGATCGATCCTGACCTGCCTTTAATCTCCGCCGATCACAACCGACTGAATCAGGTCCTGGTCAATCTGATCATCAATGCCGTGGATGCCATGGAAGGCAAAGGGACTCTGACCCTGCGAACCTATCAAGATCTGGCAGGAAAACAGGTGGTCTTGGAGGTTTCCGATACCGGGATGGGCATCCCTCCGGAAAATATTCCGAAAATTTTTGAACCCTTTTTCACCACCAAAGAGGTGGGGAAAGGAACAGGGTTGGGATTGAGCACTGTTTACGGCATCGTCCAGGAGCATGGGGGAACTATCGATGTCCAAAGTGAGGTAGGAAAGGGGACGACCTTCATTTTGCATTTTCCTGTGGCAGATTCTCAATCCCAGAATTAATTCCCTTGACACCAAAAAGGGGGGTCTCTATATTTCTCAGGTCGAGAAGTGTTAAAATATTTTCCCCCTAACTCTAAGGAGGTTCTCATGTTTCAGAAAGTTTTCATCCCTTATAAAGGTTATTGGTCTTCCCCTTTTTCCCGTTGGCAAATGTCCTTCCAAAATATTAACGCCGTTGAATTGGGAGCCCAAACAGCCCGGAAATTTTTAGAATTAAGGGGGCTTTCCCCGGATATTTTTGACGGCTGTGTTTTAGGCATGACCATCGGACAACCCGCCTGGTTTTATGCCAATCCCTGGTTCTGCGGTCTATTGGGGAATGACCGGATCAGCGGACCGACCATCAGCCAGGCCTGCGCCACGAGCGCCGCGGCCATTTATACCGCAGGACTTTGGGTGGAGTCGGGGAATTATGAGAATGTCCTGGTGGCCACCATGGATCGTTGTTCTAACGGCCCGCATACGATCTGGCCCAATCCTAACGGGCCCGGGGGGGAAGTGATCAGCGAGAACTGGAATATGGACAATTTTAACCGCGATCCCTATGCCGGGGAAGCCATGATCAGAACCTCGGAAAATGTGGCGGCCATGTACGGAGGGATCACCAAAGAAGAATCGGATGCCATGGCCGTGCGGCGATATGAACAATATCTGATGGCCTTAGCCAACGACCGGGAATTTCAAAAAGGGTATATGATTCCGGTCGAAACCCGTATTTCCAAAAAGAAAACCCTGGTTATCGAAGGCGATGAAGGGATCACCCCCTGTACCCCGGAAGGTCTGGCCCCGCTCAAACCGGTCCTGCCCGGGGGATGTATCTCCTTTGGAGCCCAAACTCATCCGGCCGATGGAAACGCCGGTATTATTGTGACCACCCAAGAGAAGGCCAGAGAACTGAGTTCCAATAAAGATATCACCATTCAGCTGATCAGTTATGGTTATGCCCGGGCCAAAAAAGCCCACATGGCCGCTGCGGTATCACCGGCGGCCGAAATGGCCTTAGAAAAGGCCGGGATCGGGGTCAAGGATCTGAAAGCCGTTAAATCCCATAATCCCTTCACCGTCAATGACATCGTCATGGGCAAACTGATGAAAATCCCTGAAGCGATATTCAATAATTACGGGAGCTCTCTGGTCTTTGGCCATCCCCAGGGACCGACCGGGGCCAGATGCACTGTGGAACTGATCGAAGAGCTGGTCAAAATTGGCGGAGGGTATGGCTTGTTTGCCGGGTGTGCAGCCGGAGATACGGGAGCGGCTTTGGTAATTAAGGTGGATTAATTCTGCCAAGTCTATTTGAAGTTTTGAAATCCTGGAGCCAGAATTGAAAAGGCCTAAGGATCGCTTCGCTTAAGGAGCATCCAGCCTAAGGCGGGATTTGAGGAATGAGGCAATCACCAACGCCGCCTTAGGTTCGTCGGAGACGAACGCTCCTCAAGTGAAACGGCCCTCAAGCGGTTTTTTTAAAACAACTCTTCTTCCCCCCTATCGCGAAAATGAATATCTCGCATTAACTTCGAGGCAAACAAAATGCTGAATATCCAATCGCCAAATGGAATCAGTTTCCCTCTCGGAGCGACCGTCTGCCCGGAGGGTGTCAATTTCAGCGTCTATTCCAAAAATGCGGTCGGGGTGGAATTGCTGCTTTTTGAACGGGCCGATGCCCCCCGGCCATCCCGGGTAATCCCCCTGGATCCGGCGAAAAACCGGACCTATTTTTACTGGCACGTCTTTGTACCCGGCCTGCACGCCGGCCAGATCTACGGCTACCGGGTATCCGGACCCTTTGAGCCGGAGAAGGGGATGCGCTTCGACCCCTTGAAAATCCTGCTGGACCCTTACGGAAAAGCCCTGGTAACGCCGGATCATTACAACCGGCTGACGGCCGGTCTTCCCGGGGAGAACACAGCCACGGCCATGAAAAGCGTGGTGACGGATTTGGGCCGTTACGATTGGGAGGGGGATGCCCCTTTAATGCACCCTTTCTCCAATACCATTATTTATGAACTGCACGTCCGCGGTTTCACCCGTCATCCCAGCTCGGGTGCCGCAGAGGATAAGCGGGGCACTTTTGCCGGTTTGACGGAGAAGATCCCTTATCTGCAGGATTTGGGAATCACCGCTGTGGAACTCCTTCCGATATTTCAATTTGATGAACAGGATGCTCCCCCCGGCTTAAGGAACTATTGGGGTTACAGCCCGATAAGCTTCTTCGTTCCTCACGCCGGTTATTGCGCCTGCCGTGACCCCCTCGGCGGGCTGGATGAATTCCGGGATATGGTCAAGGTCCTGCATCGGGCCGGGATCGAGGTGATCCTGGATGTGGTCTTCAACCACACCGCGGAGGGGGATGAAAACGGTCCGACCCTGTGCTATCGGGGTTTTGAAAACAAGGCCTATTACCTGCTGGAAGCCGACAGCGGCCGATACGCCAACTATTCAGGATGCGGCAACACCCTCAATCCGAGCAACTCCATTGTCCGCCGAATGATCATCGACAGCCTGCATTACTGGGTCAGTGTAATGCATGTGGACGGCTTCCGCTTTGATCTGGCTTCTATTCTCTCCCGGGACGAAACCGGTAAACCCCAGGCCAATCCTCCGGTACTCTGGGAGATTGAGTCTGATCCGCACTTGGCCGGCACCAAGCTGATCGCCGAGGCCTGGGACGCAGCCGGGCTTTACCAGGTGGGCAGCTTTGTTGGTGAAAGCTGGGTGGAATGGAACGGGAGATTCCGAGATGATGTGCGTAGATTTATGCGAGGTGACCGGGACACCGTCACCAATGTAGCCCCTCGCCTGCTGGCCAGTCCGGATATTTACGGCTATCAGGAAAAAGAATCGGCCCATAGTGTTAATTTCATTACCTGCCACGACGGCTTCACCCTCAATGACCTGGTCTCCTATAACTTTAAACACAACGAGGCCAACGGCGAGGAGAATCGGGACGGGATGGACGACAACCTGAGCTGGAACTGCGGGATGGAAGGTCCCACAGACAACCCGGACATCGCCGGACTTCGCAACCGACAGGTGAAGAATTTCCTGGCCATCACCCTCTTGTCGCTGGGGGCGCCTATGCTCCTCATGGGCGATGAGGTTCGGAGGACCCAGCAGGGCAACAACAACGCCTACTGCCAGGACGAAATCAGTTGGTTGGATTGGCGACTGCAGGAAAAGCATGAGGACATCCACCGTTTCGTGAAGGCCCTGATCGCGGCCCGCCAGTATAGAGACAACTCGATCCAATCGCGGGAAATCACGCTGAATCAGCTCCTGAGGGAGGCTCGCCTTCAATGGCATGGGGTCAAACTCAACCAGCCCGATTGGGGCCCTGATTCCCGAAGCATCGCTCTGACCGCCTGGTACCTTAACGGAAGGTTACTGATCCACATGATGCTGAATGCCTTCTGGGAACCGTTGGCTTTTGAATTGCCCCCCCCTCAAAACACCTGGCGGCGATGGATTGACACAGCGCTGGACTCCCCTGACGACATCAGCAGTTGGGACCAGGCCCCGGCCGTTTCCGGATCGACTTATCTGGTACAGTCACGGTCGATTGTGGTGCTTATGGAGCAAATAGAACAAAGTTGAGATTACAGGTCTTTCCCCGGCCTCCTCGATCCCGCCCAACTTAAAAGCTGAGAGATTTAATTCTGATCGGGAAGGATATTGACGCTCATGCAAATTAGGAAAAACAACCCTGGCCAAGATGGTTTTTAAGAAGTTGGCCTATGTAAGTCTGGAAGAACCCAACGAAAGGGAATTTGCCATTCAGGACCCGAAAGGTTTTCTCCGCAGGTATAACAAGGGGGTTATCTTAGATGAGGTCCAGAAGGTCCCGGCCTTACTTTCTTACCTGCAAGGATTGGTGGATCAGGATGATTCTCCGGGGAGATATATCCTGACCGGATCTCAGCGGTTTCAGCTTATGAATAAAGTCAGCCAAACCCTAGCCGGCCGGACAGCCATCGTTAACCTGCTCCCCTTCAGTCTCGGCGAACTCCTTGGAACCCCCAGGCCCGATCCCTGGAAGATGGCCGCCCTGCCCAAAAAGAGGCAAAAACCTCCTTTTAGTCTTGAAAAGATCCTGCATCAGGGGTTGTATCCCCGAATCCATGACAAGGGACTGGACCCCCAGGATTGGCTTTCGGCCTATTATCGGACCTACATTGAGAGAGATGTCCGGGAAGTAACCAATATCGGCAATCTGGAAACCTTTCAGAGATTTGTCAGGTTATGTGCCGGAAGAAGTGGGCAGTTGCTTAATCTCTCCTCTTTGGCCGCTGATTGCGGGATTTCTCATACTACCGCCCGGCAATGGATCTCCGTTCTGGAAACAGGTTTTATCATCCATCTCCTCTCGCCTCATTATGCCAATTTCTCTAAAAGGATAATCAAGAGTCCTAAATTGTATTTTCTGGATACCGGTCTTTTATGCTACCTCCTCAGGATCAGAGATCCGGAAGATATCGTTTCCCATCCCCTTAAAGGGGCCATCTTTGAAACCTTTGTCCTCTCTGAGCCATACAAGGCCTTTACCCACAGAGGCGAGACATCTCCCCTCTACTTTTGGCGGGATCACACGGGGCATGAAGTCGATTTCATTATCGACACCGGGAAAAATCTGATCCCTATAGAAGTTAAATCCGGTGAGACCATAGGATCTTCTTTTTTTGACGGGCTGAGATTTTTTACCGCTCTTGGCCCCCCGGTCCTGTCTTCCGGTGTGCTGGTTTACGGCGGAGAAGCTCAATACCAAAGAGAAAAGTTTATCGTTCGACCCTGGTATCAATGTCCTTAGATTGAATTGATTCTTTCCTTAGTGGTTGGGCACAAAGGCATACTTTGATCCTTTCGGGGGTGGAAGTTCTGGTAAAGCCATTGCCTAACCAAAAAAATGCAGCGGATGCCCGGACACGCTCGGTGGTATTGTCCTCAAGTCGGCGGGGCCGGGCACCGCTGATTTTTGGCGTTCGACCAAAGAAAACAAAAGTTGCGCATGGTCTTTGAGTGGGGTATCATAATCATAGAGGGTAATTTATGAGAATCGAAATCGAGAGAGAAGAAGATGGTCGCTGGATTGCGGAAATCCCAGAGCTTCCCGGCGTCATGGTTTACGGGGATACCCGCAAGCAAGCCATTTCAAAAGCGGAGGCGTTGGCCTTGCGAGTCATGGCTGACCGACTGGAGCACGAGGAAGAAATTCCAGAGCTTAAGGAAGTGTTCGCCGTCTCAGCATGAGCCGATGGCCGTCAACAAAAGCCCAACAAGTCCTCACCGCCTTGCTTCGCATTGGTTGGACAGTCAAGCGGCGGCACGGCACTTCACATCGTGTTCTCGCCCGTTCCGGTTGGCCTGAGTACGTATTCGCATTCCATGACCGCGAAGAAATAGGCCCGAAGATGTTGGCACGGGTTGCCAAGCATACAGGCCTTACCCCTGAAGACTTATGAGAATCGCCGAACTAATCAATGCAACGGATCAGCCCAAAATAGGTTTCCCGCTGATTTCTAGTATTGCTTGTCATACTACATGAAGACATTTAGTCAGCGGAAGGGCTTCAACCCTGTTTCGGAAACGATTCAATCAGTAAAGCCCTTTGATTCCACTATTTCAAGAAACCCATTGATTCAAGGCCAGACCGAGGAGGCAGGATTCTTGAAGCAATACGGGACTACTTCTTCCAGTGCAGATGGTTCGAGGTATATGACTTCTTGGAGTTCGTTGTAGCTCACTACAGCCGGACAAAACCAAGGCTGGCGGTATTGTTCGTAAACGATAAAACCTTATTCAACTTTATCATCCCGGATTTACTTAGGGTCCAAATCCGTAGCCTCGACGCCATCTTTAAACCCCACCTTCAATGCGTTCTTGCATCTGAAAATTTTTCCGATTAGTTTCTGGCAAAAGCACAATCCGAATTCGAAACGGTGGGCTACGGAAACACCAATAGCAAACGTATACTCGGATGTTTGAATGATTTGCTTTCCATTACAAATACAATATTCTCAGCGAGGGGGGTGTTCAAAGCCCTGCTGTCCCCGCAATCATCCAAAAAATGAACAGAATACCAATGGGAGCAATTGAGTGCGTTTTCCCGATTGAGGCGTTACGGGCTGTCCATGACAGTGCTACATAACAATTCAGACAAAAAGACGCAAGAAGCTAAGGTTTTTGCGTCCCTTGGATTCAAACTTCCTTTTAGAGTAAAACTACGGTCTGATCATTGGGAATTTCGAATCGGCAGCGGCAGCGCGGATTGGGGCAGGTCAGGAAATCATCCACCCGCACCAGGTAGTCTCGGGCCTTGGCAAACTTGGCCCGGTCTAGTTCACCGGCGCCGGGGGGCAGTTTCTTCTTCTTGGAGCGTCGCAACCACCGGACCGAGAATTCGTTTTGTTGGCGGCACTTCGGACAGGTGTGGGTGAATTTTTTAGTCTCCGGGGTTTCGTCGTAAAAGTTTCTCTCGTCCATGGTTCCCGATTATCGTTTATCGGCAAGGATGTTTCAAGGATAATTTGTAACATAGGAAAAAGAGGGCGTCGTCAAATTGACAAATTATCCCATCTTGAGTGTACCCATTAAAAAACCCTCTGGCAACTCGGAAAGGTCTACGCTGTTGTAGTAAAAATAGAACACATCACGTAGTCCTGAAGATCTGACTCTAACCTGGCTTGACTTCCCGAATTTTTCCGGAGGTCTAAGCCAATTCCACTCTAAGTTTTTTCCCTAAGGCCGATGCCGCCCGTTCCAGTGTAGATAAAGTAACAGATTGGAGTGTTGCCAATCGTTGCCGGGCTATAGTCAAATCGCCTGGCGATATTCTCTGTGATGTACCAAAAATGGTACGAAAGTCAATAAAAAAATT
Source organism: uncultured delta proteobacterium (assembly GCA_963790475.1). Classification (GTDB taxonomy): domain Bacteria; phylum Desulfobacterota; class RBG-13-43-22; order RBG-13-43-22; family RBG-13-43-22; genus RBG-13-43-22. Next base: position 63,310 of record CAWBOS010000011.1, read on the forward strand.
CCTTTTTTATTAAGAGGATTTGATAATAGATTGCTTTCACCGCAGAGGCCCAGAGGAAGCACTGAAGAATATTTTTTGCTTTCCGTTGAGAGGATGGAAAGCAAAAAGAGCTTTTTTCATTTGCCTGTTTCTTGCCGGCAAATGAAAATTTTATCTCAGCGTTCGCGTCTCGAACGAGTCTCTCTTTTATCGGGAAGAGTAGGCGGTGAAAAAATGTTTCTGTGATATAACCTATTTTATGATGTCGTTATTAAGATCGACAGAAGATGAGTTCTCAAAAAGTCGTCTCCCCGGCGAAAGCCGGGGTCCAGGAGATTAAAACTACTTAAAATCACTGGATTTCGGCTTTCGCCGGAATGACTAATGCGGGTTTCGGTGACTTTTTGCGAGTTCATCACAGAAGAGAAATAACTTAAGTCAGAGAAATCTCTATTTTGGTTCGATTAACAAAGAAAAGGAATTCGCCGATGATTTTGAAGGCTGATGTCTATGGAGGCCGGTCTTTCTTACCCAACCTTATCCATTGACATTACGGGGGACAGGAGATATTTTTTATCCATTACAACTATAAAAAAGGAAATTGAAATGGAACATGCCAAGCCCAGCGAGGTTTATCAAAAATTACGCGAAAAATTGGACCAATATTCCTGCGGCTTTCCGCTTACCGAATCGGGGGTGGAGTTCAAGATCCTGGAAAGGATTTTCACCGAAGAGGAAGCGGAGATGTTCCTTGGTTTGAATTTACAACTTGAGACAGCGGAAGAAATAGCCCGACGATTAGGAACCAAAATTGATGTTGTGGGTCCTTTGCTGCAACAGATGAAGGAAAAGGGGAATGTTTTTTCCTGGCACAGGGGCGATACAGTCAAATTTGGGGCGGTTCCTTTTGTGTTGGGGCTCTATGAATTCCAGCTTAATAAAATGGACAAGGAATTCGCCGGACTGTGCGAGAAGTATTTTAAAGAGGTCTTTCTAAAAAGTATCGCTTCAGTCGACCCCCTGATGCGCGCCATCCCCATCAACCGTTCTCTGGAAGTCTCTCATCCTATTGCCACTTACGAAGATTCCCGGCGGGTTATCGAGAACAAGAAAATTATATCCCTGGCCAGATGTATCTGCCGGGTTCAGCAAGGACTAATTGACCAGGGTTGCGGCAAACCGGTTGAGGTCTGTCTGTCCTTCGGGGCATCGGCCCAGCATTATATTGATCAGGGGTTGGGACGCCAAATAACGGTAGAGGAGGCCCTAAAGGTCCTGGATGTGGCCGAAGAGGCCGGACTGGTGATTCAAAATTCCAACTCTCAGAATCCAGGAGGGATGTGCTGTTGCTGCGGCGATTGTTGCGCCCTGCTTCGTGCCTTAAATCAGATGCCCCGTCCGGCGAAAGCGGTGGCCTCCAAATATTTCGCCGTCGCGGACACCGACCTTTGCACCGGATGTGAAATCTGTCTTGAGCGTTGTCAAATGGGGGCGATTTCCTTAACGGATGAAAGTCTGGCCAAGATCAACTTGGATCGGTGCATCGGCTGCGGCCTTTGTGTGACTCAATGTCCGGCCGGGGCTCTTGAGCTTGGAATCAAACCGGAATCCCAATGGATCGAGCCTCCGGAAAACGCTATGGCGGCCCTGACGATGCTGGCTCAGAAACGCGGGAAAGCGGCCTGAAGGCAGAGGAACGCAAGGATAAGGAAATGGAATATCGTCCATTCGGCCAGACGGGTCTGAAAGTATCAGAACTGGTCTTCGGCGGTGGCGCCGTCGGGGGCCTCCTAATTAATCAGGATGAAACTACCAGGCGGGTGGCTATCCGGCGGGCCATGGAAGCCGGAATCAATTGGATCGATACCGCCCCCTCTTATGGAATGGGCAAGTCTGAAGAAGCCTTGGGGTGGCTTCTTAAAGAGATCGACGATACCCCCTACCTCTCCACCAAGGTTACCATTGATACCCGAGACCTGAGTGATATCCCCGGGCAAGTTGAAAGGAGCCTAACGGCCAGCCTGGAGCGCCTCAAACGCGATTCGGTTACCTTGCTTCAACTGCACAACCGGATCGGTTCTGTGACCAAGGGGTATACGATCGCCGCCTCCGATATTTTACGGAATTACGGTGTCCTTGATGGTCTCCAAAGGATGAAGGAACAGGGGCTTACCCAATATTTCGGGATCACGGCCTTGGGTGAGACGCCGAGCATAATCCAAGTGATTGAGAGCGGTAGGATTGCTTCCGCTCAGGTCTATTATAATCTCCTCAACCCCAGTGCCGGCTTCCGCCTGCCCCGCGTCTGGGAGGCCTTTGATTTCTCCGGTATCCTCGATGCCTGTGAGAAGTTTGGTGTGGCCGCCATGGGGATACGGGTTTTTTCCGCGGGGGTCATCGCCACCGATGATAGAACCGGCCGCGAAAGGCCTCTTACCGAGGGAGACACGGTTGAAAGTGAAACAATGAAAGCCAGGGCGGTTTTTGAAGAAATCGGAACCGAGTATGGGACCAGGGCCCAAACGGCCATACGCTTCGTCCTGGGCCAGAAGAAGCTCTCTTGTGTCATTTTCGGTCTGGCCCAACTGGACCATCTGCAAGAGGTGATCGCGGCCCAGATCAAAGGGCCCCTGCCCCAAAAGGGCATTGACCGTTTGATGGCGGTCTATGAAAAAGGGGGAGTCCGACGGCCTTCAGGAAAGGGATCGGATTAATTTCCCCAAGCCCGCTCCCGAGTCGTGAGATAATTTTCAAGATCACCGGTTCTTTCGGTAGGGTAATACACGCGTTCGGGCAATGGGTTTGCCCCGCCGTTAATTTACGAAACAGACTCGATCCGGCGCTCACAAGGAAGGAAATGATATGAACATCCCGCTCACCCCGATACGATTCCTGGAAAGAACTCTGAAACTTCATGGGGGAAAAACCGGCGTCGTCTGCGGAGACAGCCGTTTCACGTACGCCGCATTTGGGGAACGGGTCCATCGGCTTGCCAACGGTCTGCGCGGTCTCGGCGTGCAAAAGGGAGACCGGATTTCATACCTGGGATACAACTGTCACCGGCTCCTGGAGGCCTTTTTCGGCATTCCGCAGATCGGCGCCATTCTCATGCCGCTCAATATCCGGCTGGCCCCTGACGACTTTGACTATATCATCAATGAATCCGAGCCCAGGATTCTGTTCCTGGACCGGGACTTCATCCCTCAGATCGAATCGATACGAGGGCATATCCCTTCCGTGAAAAGATTCATTCTCCTGGGTGAGGGCGGCGACACTTGCAACTGGATCAGCGGCACGTACGACGAGATGCTGGAAGGGTCCTCCCCGAAACCGCCTTATTCTCCCGGGGCCTATCCCTTTGAAGAGGACGACACGGCGGAGATCTTCTATACCAGCGGGACCACTGGCCGGCCCAAGGGAGTCATGCTGACTCATCGCAACCTATACCTGCATGCCCTGTCACTCCTGGCCTCCTCCCCCATGGATGAGACCGACATCCAGATACATTTGATCCCGCTTTTTCATGTCAACGGCTGGGGCACACCCCATTACCTGACGGCCAGGGGCGGGACCCATGTCATGCTCCAGAAATTCGACCCTTCCGAGACCTTGAAGATCATCCAAAGGGAGAGGGTGACGCGGTTCTACATCATCCCCACCATGGCCAACGCCATCCTGGGGGTGCCCGATCTTGAGAAATATGACCTATCCAGCATGAGAAGGATCCTTATCGGCGGTGCGCCGCCCCCCACCGGCATGATTGACCGGGTTGAGGAGGTCTTCGGCGCGCTCACTTCCACCGCCTTCGGCATGACCGAGACCTGCCCTTTGATCGCTTGGCCCGAACTGAGTCCGTACCTGGATGAGGAGACACGAACCTTCCGTGCCAAGCGCACCTGGGGGTTTCCCATGGTGGGCGTGGAGTACCGGATCGTGGGCCCCAATGGAAACGACCTCCCCTGGGACGGCGTGTCAGTGGGCGAACTCCTGGTGCGCGGCGACATGGTCATGAAAGGGTATTACAAGAGCCCCAAGGAAACGGCTGAAACCCTTAAGGATGGCTGGTATCACAGCGGAGACCTGTGCGCCATGGGAGCTGATGGGTCTCTCTATATAAAGGACCGGCAGAAAGACATTATCATCAGCGGGGGGGAAAATATCTCGTCCCTGGAAGTGGAGGCGGTTCTCTATTCCCACCCGGACATTCTGGAGTGCGCGGTTATCGCCAAACCGGACGAAAAGTGGGGGGAAATCCCTCTGGCCTTGGTGGTGCCCAAACCGGGATCCAAAATTTCGCCCGAGGAAGTGATCGAGTTCGCCAGAAAGAACCTGGCCCATTTCAAGGCCCCAAGAGAAGTGCGCCTGATCAGCGAGTTTCCCAGAGGGGGCACCGGAAAAATCCTCAAATCGGTGCTGCGAAAGAACCTGCAAACCGATTGACAACCTTTGAAATAAATTTTGTTATATAATAATTCAAACATTTTTGATTTGAATTCTCAAAAGGTTTGAAGCTGGATAAAAAATGAGAACCAGGCCTTTGTTCAAGTGTGTTATTGGATTATATGGGCTGCCGCGCGAAATAGCAGGTGCGCCTGAGGTGGAGATAGAACTAGCGGATGGGGCGTGCCTGAGGGAGGTTGTTGCAACGCTTCGGCGTGAAATTCCTAAACTGGTCGGGCGGGTTATTCGTATCGAACAAGATAAGCTCACAAGTTATTACGCCTTTAATATCAATGGGCGCCTTTATAATGATGACAAGGAAATTCGAATCCGAAAAGGCGATAAAGTATCGCTGCTGGCCATCGTTTCCGGGGGATGATTCCCATGGGTTTATGGGGACGCGTTATAATTGGATATGCCGTGCCTATTACCTCATGACCAACAGGGTTGGAGGTTATCACCATGATAAAAGATCTGTTATTTTTTGATTAATTGTTTTAACATCAATGAAAATTTTTTAAGAAGAAAGGTCAGTTCAATGCCGCCAGCCTGGTTCTCCGGTCTCCCAAAAAAATTAAAGGGGTTTCTTAAATTCATTCGGGAATTCCTTTACGGGTTGCTGATCCACGAAATGGACTTAGAAATGAAGAAGGAAAGAGGGCATTTGGACAACCTTTTCATGGCAATCGTCTTTGGAGATCTGATAGGCATACCCCTCTTGCCGCCTTATTATTCGATGAGGCTTCTGCCCTATCTGGTTCCTTCCATAGAAACATGGAAGCGAAGAATTCTCCGGGAAAAGGATCTGACGGATTTTGTGGCCGGGGACCTTTAGGAGCAGGGAACCGATACTACTCCGGCAATTCGAAATCAAGATAGGCATCGATGATTGCAGAATCCTGCTTCCCCTTCGAGGATTCACCTTCCTTAACATCCCTGGTATTATTGAACACAATTAAAAAAGGGAAGACTCGCCAAGAGTGAGAGCAACCTAAGAGGCCCTGTTTTTATACCCGTGCTCTTTGTATATGTGCGTCGAGAATGTCGTAGAGCTTCTCCCGATCCCAACCGGCTAGGACATCCTCCCTGTTGACAATAAAGGCAGGATATTTACGGAAACGGTACCTGAGGGATTTGTAAATCCCCATAAGGGATTTGGCGTCGATAATTATGATTCTGACGCGGTGCTTATAAAGGCGGGTAATTTCATGAATCCAATCAGAAAGCTGATGGAGTTCTTCTCGGAACTCTTTCGGATATTCAGCGAGGGCTTCATTATTCACCTTGCTTTCGAATCCGCTCTCGGTAAATATAGGTCTACATCGGTTACAGTAACTGAATACGGTGAGTAAATTTGTTACAACTTCTATAGAAATCGGCTTCATAACAATTCTAATATAATACCTGCATTCTTTTCTTTCAACCCCTATGCGCTTACAACCGCTGCACCACTGTCGCGCCCCCGTGAACTGCACCGCTATCTGAGACAGTAAGCTGTGCGATTTACAAATAAATCTAAAAAGTTGACTCATAAATTGTAATTCCAAGGACGTCCCGTTTCCTTCACCGCTGGTTCGGCGATGGGGATCGAAGAAATCGTACTCGGCTTTGAGCAAACCGGTCCTTGTCTTGATCTCCTCCCCCAACTCCAGTTGGGTATCGTTTTCCAGGGTGTATGCCGGCCAGGTGCGGGCTTTCGATAAAAGGGGGCGTTTGACCTGTCTTTTTAGGTCAAACCCCTGAATTCTCTGTTGGAGAGCACGGGGATGAAAGGGCTACCTACTCTATGAGGACTTGGTAAAATATGAAGCACGGGCATAAAAAAAACCACCTCCAGATATAAAGAAAAAAATCTTAGGCAGTTAGATTGATTTTTAATGTCCCGTGCAGAAGCACGAGGTTATTTATTTTAATGGAACGAGAATCATAAAAGCAACAAGATAGGATAATAAATCGGGTAACGGCCCAACAAAAGAAAATCCTATACAAACATATGGTCGATCATCCGGTTCAACATAGGTGTTCCTCTAACCTCGGTTTCAAAGAGGGGTATGGTGGCCCTCACCTTGCCTCCAAAGATTTTCCAGATTTCTTCCATGTGCCCTTCCTGCATTTCAACCCGGTTACGCACGAATTCCGCTGAATCTATTCCCACCTGGTCTTTCTGGATGATGCCGTTGACCAACACACCCCCTACAGGTATTCCGAATTCATAAAACCAATTGATGAAACGGGTGATAACCGCGATCGGAAGGGCCTCGGGCAGGGTGGCAAAAAAGAAGGCGGTCAGGCTTTCGTCGGTAAGGAGACTCTGGGCCTTAGCCATTCGGTCTTTAAAGCTTAAGAGATACTCCATCAGGGGGTCCTTCTCTTTTTTCTTGGAAAAGGAGAGGGCTTCTCTCAACGTTTTTGCCTCATCTCTGCTTTTCAGCATCTTCTCAACCCAGAGGGAATAGACCTTGGACATCCCTAATAGACGCCTGGCGTTGGCCGTGGGGGCGGTGTCGAAAACATAAAATTCATATTCGTCTTTGAACATAAGGTCGGTCATGTTTTCAAACATGGCCGATTCTTCAAAGGCCGGGTTCATCGTGGCCGATTCCACAAAATCATCCGCCTTTGTGGAAAGATCTGCAAATCTCAAAAACCAATTGATCTTTTCACGGATCTCTTTCTTGGACCGCTCAATAGTATCGCGTGTGTCTATTTCAAAGGCATAACAGAATTTTTCATCACACACGGTGACCGCTTTTCCGAAGACGTCCTGTTCAAAGAGATTGGAGAGACTGTGAACGGGGTTGGTGGAGGTAAGCAGTGTTTTTCTTCCTTGTTTGGCTGACCAAAGGGCCGCAGCCCCGGCCATAACCGTTTTCCCCACCCCCCCTTTCCCGCCAAAAAAGATATATTTGAGATTAGGATGGTTTTTCATATATTGAGTCATGCTTAGGGTGATGTGATCCATAGTGAAGCTCCTTGATGCTTCCTGTTGGAGATTTTTCAAAACATCCGTGCCGCCAGTTTTTCAATCATCTCCAGGCCCGTCACATCTCGTTCCATCTCGGGCACATAGGCCAGGATCTGATCTTTAAAGGTATCATTAATGACCTTCAAATATTTCTCCTGCATGACCAGACGATTTTTAAGGTACTCGGGAATCTGTTGACGGCTCAGCTCTTCCGGCAAAACCCGGTTGACGATATAACCGCTTAAAGGCACATCGAATTTAGCGAAAAGTCCGGCGGCCTTCAGGGTATCGTCAATCACCATTTCTTCGGCCGTTACCACGAAAAAAAAGGCGGTCTTTTCTTTATCGGTCAGTATACTGGAGGATTTGTTGATCCGATCCTTGATATAAAGCAGCTCATTTAAAATGGCGTCTTCATCCAACTCTTTTTCGCGACGTATCACGGCTGCCGCCTGGTCATATTCCCGCATCTGCTGACGGAGATTGGTAATCTTATCGATCCATTCATCATAGACGGAAGCCATGCTGAGATAATACAGGGCATGCCCCAAGGGCACAAGGTCATAAATGTAGTAGTCGTACCCGCCTTTGACCACGATATCGACAACTTCATCGAAGATGGCGCTTTCTTCCATGGCCGGTTCGGCTGCGGCGGCCTGAATGTAACTTTCGATCTCTTCCGGGATCTGGTCCATTCCGTAGCGGTCGAGTATCTTCTGCCGGATTTCCTGCTGATACTCCTTGACCCGGCGGTCGGCATCGATCTCCTGGGCATAAAGATTGGGAATGATCTCCGTGGGACCTTTTCCAAAAATATCTTTTTTGAAGATATCGCTCAAGGATGCCTGCGGGTCAACGGAAAAAACCAGGACGCGCTTGCCTTGCTTGGCCAGATAATAGGCGGTTGCCGCCGAAAAAGTGGTCTTGCCGAGGCCGCCCTTCCCGCCGAACATGATGTAGCGTCTCTCCGGATATCGTTCAAATATTTTTGTTAGTGAAATGGTAATCACCTCCCTATTCATTTTTAGATTTCGGAGTTGGGAAGGGTGAGCTCGAAATACAGGTAATCATTCTTATTTTTTCTCTCAACCCCGAATTCCTCGCTCCGAACTTCGTTTAGGCCAAAGCGTCAGTAAAATCCTTTTCCCTCAGCATTCTCCTCTTCCAGGTGGAGATCTGGGGAACCACATAAGGCAGCAACCTAAGCGAGTAATAGGGGGGTAGGATAGGAACGCCGAGCATATCTCCCATGGTAATGAGGATAAAAAGGTGCTCCATGCTCGCTCGGGTCTTCATAGCAAACCGAGCTGAATCATGAGCGGCCACTCCATAAACAATTTCCTTAACCGCCTGTAGAAATCCCCCTTTTTTCTTTTTCTCCTCTTCGGTCATAAATACCCTTTCTTTAAATTTAATCACTTATCATTATAATCCCCCTACCCCTTTTACTATGGAGGGGTAGGGGTTCGCCTTACTCCTCGCAACTAACCTCTTTCAGAATAAATTACGCCTTTGCCGGCGCTCCTTCTGCCCGTATAACTTTATAACGGTTAAAGGCCTTCAGTCCTTCCACCGCCAGAATGACTGCGCAAATGACCAGGAAGATCGCAACCAAAATCATCAGACTGTTTCCATATATGGCCCCGCCTTTAACCTTTCCCAAATAAATTTGATTAAAAAGCCTCCAGGCAGTAACTAAGAGAGCAGCCGTGGTAGTGAAAAACATAAAAATCATCGGGTAAAAAGTCCATCCATATCGTTTCCCCTGAGACATCAACCAGGCTGTCATCAGCAACAAGGCCAGGGAGGCCATCAATTGGTTGGCTCCTCCAAAAAGGATCCAGAGGTATTGCCACCATCCGGTCAAGATCAGAAACAGGGTGAGAAGGCTGGCAATGACAGTCCCAATATGGGCATTTTTGAAGACGGGGCTGATATCGCCCAACAATTCCGATGTGGCAACTCGCATAAACCGGATGACGAGTTGCAGGATGGTGACTGCCAGGATGATTAACATCACGCCACCATAGGACTTTCCTATAGCAGCGGGCATTCCCAACGCACCCAGGAATTTGGAAACCCCTCCTGCGAAGACGCCGACTGCTCCCTTGCCCACGGCTGCCGAATATTCGGCCGAGGACGCAAAAATGGTCCCGGCAATGACCAGGGCGAATACACCAAGCATCATTTCTACAAACATTACGCCGCCCCCTACCGGACGGGCATCCATTTCGCTTTCCAGTTGGCGCGCCGTCCCTGAACTGGAAACGATACTGTGCCATCCGGAGACAGCCCCGCAACCAATGGTCACAAACATGATGGGCCAGAGAGGCCCGATTCCGATATTAAAAGAAGTGTAAGCCGGAAGTGTAAATTGAGGATGAAGAATAAATACTCCTATGATACCGAAGAACAACCCCAGGAAGACAATGTAAGAGGCAACGTAGTTGATTGGAAGGGCGAACCTCCAGATGGGTAAAACCGCCGCGAAGTAGCAGAAGACCAGCGCAGCAATCGCCCATACCACTCTGCTATTAGCAATACCGGCTCCAAGGATGCTGTCAGAGGGAGCAACTGATCCAAGGTATATCCCAAACAACATAATGAGCACGGTGACAACCGTGGTCAGAATAATATCCTTTTTCCAGCGAAAGATCATCTGCCCGGCAAGAATTCCACCAAAGGTGAGAAAGAGCCAGGCTATGGGAGAGCTTTTTTGCCCTATGGCGGCATCAACGACGATATTCCCAAAAGCACCAGCGACCAGAAGCAGAAAGAAATAGATAAAACAGAGAAGAATGATCCGAGCTTTCGGTGAAATCAATTTGTAACTTAATCCACCGAAGGAAGCCCCCTCATTTCGCATGGCCACCACTGCGCTGGAATAGTCATGGATCCAGCCGATTAATAACGCACCAAGCAAGAGCCACAGCAAGGCAGGGAGCCATCCCCATTGGATAGCAATGATAGGCCCGATAACCGGAGCTGCGCCGGCAATGGATTTGAATTGGTATCCGAAGAGGATGTTCTTACTGGTAGGCATGAACTCAACGCCGTCCATGTACATCTTGGCCGGGGTAGCTCTGTTGGGGTCGGACTTGATGATCTTGGTATCGATATACTTGGAATAAAAACGATAGCCGATAAACGCGACAATAAAACCCAAAACAAGGACAATAACTGAATTCATAATTACCTCCTCACTTTTAAAGGGTTAGAACGCTTATTTTGTGTATCGCTTAAATCCTCCTTGAAATTAATAAGTTATTTCTATAATTAGGAAAATGAAAAGTCAATAGAAATATCAAGCAAAGCTTGTTTCACTTCGAAGGAATAACGTAATTGGGGATTGTTGGCAAGTCCTTTATAGGAGGGGCAACTGTCCCTCAACCCAACTACTGCTCAGGTCAACCAGAACAACTTAAGGCTTGTCTTGAATTCTGACTTTTAATTTCCAAGGGCATCTAATCGGGCTGGCCTTGGCCTGCTTTTTTTCTTCTCTTTTATATCTCTATTTGTAAAGTTGTCTTTGGCCCAGCGTTCGCCTTTTTCCGGCCGGTCCGTTTGCTATTTGGCGTCCGCGGACAACGCAGACAAAAACAGACTGAAATATAGGTTTTCCCCCGGCGTTGGTCCGCCGGGGGAAAAGTCTAGTGGTCGTCTGTGTGGGTCCGTGGCAAAATGGGTTTTATTCGGCCCTTCAGGGTCAAACCGCCTCCACCACGGTGGCGATGCCGACTCCGCCGCCGCCGCAGATCATCTGGAGGCCGGCCCTCCCCTTGGTGCGCTTGAGGTGATGGGCCATTTCCCCGAAGTAGATGACTCCGGATGCCCCAATGGGATGACCCAGGGCAATGGCCCCACCTGTCGGATTCACCCGGGGATCGAAACGGTCGTAGCCCAGATCATCGGCAAACTGGAGCAAGGGGGAGGCGAAGGCTTCGTTGGGCTCGATGATGTCCATATCCGCGATGGTTTTGCCGGCCCGCTTGAGGGCTTTTCTCGCCGCCGGGATAGGCGCCAGGAGCATGGGCACCGGCTCCCCTCCGGCCACGGCACAGGCTGAAATCTTACAAAGAGGTTCAAGTCCCAGGGCCTCGGCCTTGTCGGCACTCATCAGCAGGACCGCAGCCGCCCCATCCACGATCTGCGAGGAATTGCCGGCACTGACCCGCCCTTTTTCCTTAAAAGGTGTGGGAAGGCCCATAAGATCCTGGAGGTAGGCCTCAGGATCCTCCACCGCCTTGGCCCGAAGGACCTCGTCTTTTTCAACCTTTCGGGTCACTCCTTCATAGGTGAACTCGAAGGGAACAATATGTTCCGCAAACCAGCCCTTCCTCTGGGCCTCGATGGCCTTCTGCATACTCCACCTGCCAAAACGCTCCAGGTCCTCCCGGGTGTGCTTCTGGTCCTCGGAGATCATTTCGGCGCAAAGCCCCTGGGGCACGGACAGGCCGCCCTCCGCCAGGCGTTCCGACAACCGAACGGGATATTTGGCATCGATGGCCACCTGAATATCCGACATCATGCCGTAGTGGGACATGATCTCCACGCCCCCGCAGACAAAGATGTCTCCCTCCCCGGCCATGATTTCATGGGCAGCGATATTGATGGCCTTGAGTCCGGCATTGCAATACTGGTTCACTGTGCAACCTGCCGCCTCGTTGGGGATACCGGCCAGGAGAGAGGCCACGCGCGCAATATTGGCCCCTTGTTCCCCGATCTGGCTCAGACAACCAATGATCACGTTTTCGATTTCCGATTCGTCGAATTTGGGGCTTCGGGAGTGAACCCTGTCCAACAATCCCCGGAGAATCCTGGCCAGGAAATCCTGAGCCGATGCCTGGCAAAGCTGGCCGCCTTTTTCCATTCCCTTGCGCCCCGATTTGCCGATAGCCGACCGTACCGCATCCACGACAACCACTTCTTTCAAACTTTTCATGTTTACCTCTCCTTCTTTTAAGGTTCTCTCCGCTGCCCTGCCGAGGCAAACCCACAAGGACATTCGGTATTCTTCTCGGCAAAGGCTTCTGTCAGGCCACACCATTAAATTTAAATAATCAAGAATATATTCTCAATTGTGGGGATTATAGAATAGAGAGAAAATAAGAGTCAATGAATATTAAATCCGACTCCCAACGACGATATATTCCGAAAAATCCAAGCCAAAATGCCGTCCTGCGATCCGTCCTTTTGACACGGCCTTCTTTATTCATTGACAAAAACTATTTAAACTTGAAATAGTTAAACAGGTCGTAGTATACTTCTATAGTTGTAACTGAAAAAATAATCCTCTGTAAATTGGAAAAAGTGAGGGAGGTAAAGCATGAAAGCAGCGATTTTAGAGAAAGGCATATTAGAAATAAGAGAGGTCCCCAAGCCCAGCCCAAAAAACGAAGAAGCCCTGGTCCGAATGATCACTGCCGGGGTTTGTCACTCGGATTTACATTTGGTCAGGGGGGATTGGCCACGGTTCGCCGTACCTTTTGCTATTCCCCTCGGTCATGAAGGAATCGGGATAGTCGAGGAATTGGGACCCGGGGCGGAAAAATTCGTCCAAAAAGGAGACCGGGTAATATTGGGCCTGGGCGGCGCCGGAGGAGGGTATTGGTGCGGGGCCTGTGAGTATTGCCTCAGTGGGAGGCCGAGGCTTTGTAAAGAGACCAAGGGCATTATGGGGACTTATGCCGAGTACATTTCACTATGGGCAAAATCATTGGTGAAACTCCCGGATGAGGTGAGCAACCAGGAAGTGCCCCTGGCCTGCGGCGGATTAACCGCTTACAGCGCCGTTAAAAAACTTCTCAAGTATGAAATCCTTCCGGGAAAGCCGATAGCCATTGTCGGGGCCGGGGGTGGACTTGGCCACTATGCGGTACAAGTTGCCAAGGCTTTTGGATATAAAGTTATCGGGGTGGATGTTGGCCGGGAAAAACTGGATTTCATAAAAAGTTTGGGGGCCGATTATGCCCTGGATGCCGGGGAAGCCGCCCAATTCGTCAAAGAAAAATTCAAAGGGGTCTATGCCAGCATTGTCTTTTCTTCCAAGTTAGCCGGTTTTGAACTCGGATTAAAATTGATGAAACGTGGCGGGGTCTTTATTAGTGTAGGAATGCCGGCCGCCAGCGAAGGCTCCCTGTCTTTATCCCCGCTGGATCTGTTGGCCCGGGATCCCCTGATCATGTCCTCCGCTGTGGGTAACGTTGAGGAAATGAGGGAATTGGTTCAATTGGCGGCAGAGGGTAAAGTCAAAACGCACATCAGCCGGGAGGCTTGCCTCACAGAACTACCTCAGGTATTCGAGGAATTGGAAAAAGGGGCCTATCCCGGCCGGGCGTTGATTAATGATATGACCCAATAACGCTCGAGGGCGTAAGAGGACATATATGACACCCAAACAATTTTACGACTGGCAAACCTCCGGCGGGACCGATGATGTCATGCGTCTAGTGGATTGCCTGGAAAGGGCGGATATTGTCTGGTGTGCCATCGGCGGAATCGCCGTTAATCATTGGGCCGAAGAGCCGATGGTCACCCAGGATGTGGATCTGGTGATTGCCGTCGAATCCGTGGAACGGGCTGTCTGCCTTTTGGAAGAAAGCGGCTTCAAGGCGGAACGCTTTCCCTGGTCCGTTAATCTGAGGGGTCGATCCAGGTTAACCATTCAAATAAGCACCGGGGAGTTCTACCGGGATTTCCCTGGCCGATCAGTCCCGGCGGATGTTCATGGGATATTAATGCGGGTGGCCTCACTCGAAGATACATTGCATGGGAAAATGAAAGCCTGGGAAGATACGGAACGAAGGCAGAGCAAGAAAATCAAAGACCTGGGCGATATCGCCCGGCTGGTGGAAAGCCACCCCCATTTATGGCCGATGCTTAATAAAGAACTTAAAACTCTGATTCAACGGCCTTCCATTTAACCAAATATCGGCTTCTCAACCTATTACTGAGGACTTTTCCTTTGCTGTATCCGTTGAGGTCTTTCCCGATATTTTACCCTTTAGAGGCCTTATCAATTCCATGACAGACCCCCCAGACAATCCTCAGCTCCAGTTGGCCTTCGAATATGTGCAGTACACCGGCCGGAACCTATTTCTAACCGGGAAAGCCGGGACCGGCAAAACGACTTTTTTGCACACCTTGAAAACGCAGTCGCCCAAGCGGATGGTTGTCGTGGCGCCTACGGGGGTGGCGGCCATCAATGCCGGCGGGGTCACCATTCACTCCTTCTTCCAGTTACCCTTCGGTCCCCTGGTACCGGATATGGAATCCGGCGGCGACAAACCAGGAGGCCATTACCGCTTCAGCCGGCAAAAAATAGATATTATCCGCAGTCTTGACCTGCTGGTCATCGACGAGATCAGCATGGTGCGCGCCGACCTGCTGGACGGCATTGACGCGGTCCTGCGCCGCTTCCGCGGAGGCAGCCGGCCTTTTGGCGGTGTGCAATTGCTGATGATCGGCGATTTGCAGCAACTGGCCCCGGTGGTCAAAGACGACGAATGGGAAATCCTGCGCAGCCATTATCAGACGGTGTTCTTTTTCAGCAGCCAGGCCTTGGCCCGGACCCGGTTCGTAAGTATCGAGCTGCAACATATCTACCGGCAAAGCGATGCCCGGTTCATCGATCTGCTGGCCAAGGTCCGCGAAAACCGGATGAATGAGTCCGACCTGATCGCCCTTAATAAACGCTGCCATCCGGTCTTGGCCGAAGAAGCGCCTGAAGGCACCATTACCCTGACCACCCACAATTTTCAGGCCCGGAAAATCAACGAAGCCCGGCTGGCCGCCTTGCCCGGCAAAGAGAAACGGTTCGAGGCCCGGGTGGAAGGTGAATTTCCCCCCTACGCCTTTCCGACGGATTCTGAATTAGTGCTCAAGCCCGGGGCCCAGGTGATGTTCGTCAAGAACGACAGCTCTCCTGAAAAGTTGTTTTTCAACGGCAAGATCGGCCGGCTTAAACGGATCTCCGAAAACGGGCTGGTGGTCGAGTGCCCCGGTGATCCCAAACCAATCCTGGTTGAACCCGCCGAATGGAAAAACATCAAATACACACTGAACGAAGAGACCAAGGCGATTGAAGAAACCGAGTCCGGGAAATTCATTCAGTTTCCCCTCAAACTGGCCTGGGCGATCACGATTCATAAGAGCCAGGGACTTACCTTTGATAAAGTCATCATCGATGCCCGGACCGCTTTTGCTGACGGCCAGGTTTATGTGGCCCTGAGCCGTTGCCGGACCCTCGAGGGACTGGTGCTCAGCACCCCTATCGAAAACCGCAGCATCAAAAGCAGCGCCGTCGTCGGGGAATTCACCCGCATCCTCGAACAAAATGCCCCGGATCAAGACCAACTCCAGGAAGCCAAACGGGATTATCAGATAATGCTTCTCGATGAGCTGTTCGATTTTTCAAACCTGTTGCGTTGTCTGTTCTCCTGCCTGAAAATCACCAGCGAGTACAAAAGCATATTGGCAGGGGTCACTCCTGCCTTTTTCGGGGGAATTATTGATGCTGCCAAGGCGGAAATAACCGGAGTGGCCGACAAGTTCACCCTTCAGCGCGGGCAGATCGTCAAAGAGACTGGTGATCTGGAAACCAGTCCGTTGCTCCAGGAACGGGTGGGCAAGGCCGCCGAATATTTTTTCGGGAAAATCGAATCACTGGTGGCCCAACCCCTGCAAGCCGTTTCGTTTGAAACCGACAACCGCGAAGCCCGCCAGGACCTGCAAAAGGTCCTGGAGGCCGTGCTCAAGGAAGCGGCGGGGAATTTGTACTGCCTCAATGCCTGCCGATCAGGCATCGTCTTTGCTGATTTTCTCAAAGTGCGCGCACAATCCTTATTCCAGGAACCGGCTACCAAACCGGTTCCTCGGAAAGAAGACCAGGGGGCGATATCCGACACCTTCAGCCACCCGGAGCTTTTTGACAGACTTAAACAATGGCGCGCGGCCAAAGCTAAGAAAGCCGGGCGGCCTGCATTTTGGGTGCTTCACAACACGGCCCTGGCTGAGATTTCCGAAAGGCTGCCGGCTTCAAGTGAAGAACTCTGCGTAATCAAGGGGTTGAAAGGCAAGAAAGGTAAAGCCCTGGGATCTGAAATCCTGGAGCTGGTCGGCGAATACCGATTGGAACACAACTTGCCTAAGTCTCAAGCGGTGCAGGAAATCGAGAGCGGCCGGCCGGCAAGAGAAAAATCCAAAAAGCCAAAAACCAAAGAAGAATCCCTGAGACTCTTTCTTGAAGGACGGAGTACAACCGAAGTGGCAGCGCTGCGGGGTCTGACCTTGACGACGGTCGAAGGTCATCTGGCTCATTTTGTCGGTACCGGGAAACTGAGTCTGGACCGGCTCATGGAACCGGAAAAAGCGGCCCGTATCGCCGCCTATTTCCAGGGCAATCCCTACCAGGGCCTGACTCCGGCCAAAGAAATCCTGGGGAAAGACGTATCCTACGGCGACCTTCGGTTCGTTTTGAAAGATCTCGAGCGCCAGAGTAAACTCAAAACCGGCTTTTAGTGCTTTAAATATGGAAAGGTTTATCCCTCCCGACATGAATACAATCTCGGCCATAAAAGTAATCAGCACCGATCTATTCCGTACGCTGGTCAAGGTGGACGAAAATCGAGGTTTTATCTGGCGGACCTTGATGGGAGAAAACTATAACGATAAACTCGCGCAGAAGTATTGGGAAAGGGCCACCGAGATTCTATTCAATAATCTGGATGCCGCGGCGGCCCAGTTAGACCCCTTCAAAAACATCCGGGACATTTTTATCGAAAGCTATACCCTGCTTTTTGAAGAAATAAACTTCCAGTATGACCCCCGCTTAGCGGCGGAGACCTTGTTTCAAGGTCATAAACTGGATCATCTCTTTGAAGACACCCGTCCTTTTTTGCAGGCTGCCGGATCCCGATTTCCAATTTGTCTGTCCACGGATTGCGACAGCGATATGCTGAATGGCATTGAGAATATTTATGGGTTCGACAAGATATTTGTCTCCGAACAGATGAAAACCTATAAGGAGCATCCACTATTTTTCACCCAGGTACTGCAACATTACCGGTTAAAGCCCAAGAATATTCTACACATCGGAGATTCCAAATCCGACATCCTCACCCCTAAAAAATTGGGCCTCCAAACCTGCTGGGTAAACCGTTCCGGAGAAGAATGGAAGCACGAAATCAAGCCGGATTTCGAAGTAAAATCCTTGCTGGACATTTTGGAAATTCTGGGTATCAAATAGTTTCCGATCTCCCACCTCGGATTATTGGAACTACGAGATGAAAGGTTATTTTTTCCGGAATCACTAACTCTTTCCATAGGAGCATCAAGCCATGTCGAAACCCAGAGATGTTGAAGAAGAGGGGCCGGCCGGAAAAAATCATAGCGGCAAACGGGCGATAATCATTATGTCCTTCGCCCAATTCTTTGATTTTACCGAACCGCAGATCTTGAATACCATGTATGTTTCCATCCAATCGGCACTCAATCTGGCCGACAGCGCACTGGGTTATTTAACCGCCGTCAAACGGGGTGTCGAAACGGTTAGCGTTTTTATCTGGGGTATGCTCTCCGATCGTTTTCGGCGCCGGGAGATACTGGCCGCCTCGACCCTGCTGGCTGCCGTCGGAGCGATACTGACGGGCTTTTCACAGAAGTTCGCCTTTTTTTTCGTGGTAACCATGATCGCCAATGTGGGCGCCTGTGCGATGGAAGGGCAGACCAACTCCGTCTTGTCCGATTTATATCCGGTCAAGGAACGGGGCAAGGCCTTCGGTTTTTTACGCGGTCTGGCCTATTCAGGACTTATATTTGCTTTAGTGGCTTTCAGTCTTCTTTCCGATCATGCGCCGTCAATGGGGTGGCGTATGGCCTATTGGGGTTTTGGTGTTTTGGGAATAGGGGCCAGTCTGGCCATTTGGAAGTGGCTTGAAGAACCGATACGAGGGCAGACTGAGGCAGCCCTTGAAGGTGTCTCCTTGGATATCATAGAAGAAAGGGAATCCCGTGCTTTTAGTATTCGGGAGGCGATGAACCAATTCCGCGTGCCGACGATCATGGTGGATATCGTCAACCTGATTCTACTGGGTTTTCCGAAAATCATGCTGGTCAATTTTTCGGTCACCTTCTTTGTCAAGGTTAGAAACATCCGGGAAGGATTGGCCATATTGATCACTCTGTTGGGATTGATCGGTTTTATTGTCGGAAGCATAACCGGCGGTCTGCTCGGCGATCGAATGGGGCGGCGTATGGGCGAAAAAATGCGTCTGGTGACCGGCCATTGTGTGCTGGCTATCCTGGTCGTTATGACTTTTCTGGTCTTCGGCGTCCCTTTCCATTCCCTGACCCTGTATATGATCGTGGCCTTCTTCACGGCCTTCTGCGTTGAATTTATGTACAGTATCACCCGTGTGGTGGTTTCGGCGGCCCTGTTACCGGAAGTTCGAACGGTTGGTTTCTCGATCGGCCGAATGGCTGACTCCTGCGGTTCAATAATAGCCAGCCTGATTTACGCCTTTGTCGTGGCGGATTATGGGATTGGAGATTCGGTACTTTGGCTGAGCGTCGGCGGCGCCCTACTGGCATTTTTTCAATACTTTGGGTATTATTTTACTTTTTCCCGGGATGCTGATCGGATGCAAAAACAACTGGCTGTGCGTATCCAAGGGCGGCCATAGCCGGTGGATCTATTGGGAAATAAAGAGTAACCCCCCCAACAAAAAGAAGCAGAAGGCATGATGGTTTGGGGCCTACTTGATCATCAGGGCCAGACCGCTGAGTAGCAAAGCCAGGTAGGTCAAAACCTGGGAAAACCGGGCTTTAACGTGAATGAGACTGGCCGCGATGATATCGATTACCAGCCCCGGCAGCCCCCAAGCGGTCACGGTCAGTATTTCCGCGTTAACCAGGGCGTTCAACCGCCTAATATCAAGGCCAGTCGTCTTGCTTAAATTTAATATGCCCCCGATTGCATAGGGATATGGATTTTTTGGGTAGAGGAGGAAAAAGAAAGTACGGGGTGGGGAAGGTAACTTTTTATCCCACCAGTATCAATCCGGCAACCCAGGACAAAGGGTCGGCGGTCGCTTCGGCTTTATTGATCTTGATATTCGCCGGCCACTCGCAGACCATCATCAGTTCGGAAACATTGATGCCGAAACCGGACATGGAAGGTCGGGCCTGCTCCGGATTGCGGCATTCCCCTTCTTCCGATAATACCTGGCAGGCCCCATATTCATAACAAAAAATTTGTTTACAGGATCCCCCGGCAAAGGCCCTTGAATTTGAAAAACCCATTTTGACGGCCTCCTGTTCGATGCCGGCAACTATTTCATGGAGCAACCGCATTATTCCTCTGCGTTCCTCAGAGAAAAGGGCTGCCGAAGGAACAACCAATCTTACGATAACGGCGTATTCAAGGTTTTTCTGTAATTGGCGAAATTCTGCCGGTCCGCCCACGTGGGGTGGGCAGCTCGGAGACAATCCGAAATTTTCGCATTTGGGTTCCCTGCAAAGATTGGCCAGACTATCTTCCACGGAAATGTCCTTGGAAGATATAAGTCGGGCATCGCTGGCCCCAAATGCTTTGGCCGAGCGAACCAGCTCTTCTAAATTCGGATCCACTTCATCTTTTTTTAGAATGTGTTTGCGAGCCAGGGCTGGTAAGTTTATTGGATTTTTTTCCATAATAGCCTTTAAAAAAAAGGGACACTTCCCTGTTAGATCGACCTTTTTCAAGGCAAAAACAATTCGGGAAGTATCCCTGAATGAGTATCGCGATCAGGAGTGAGTCTGCCGGTTTATCTCTTCAATATCACCACACCGCTGTTAGATCTGGACTCCCCTCCCGGGAAAAGAGGTCCTTGTCAATTTAGATAATCGGCCCTTCCCCAGGCCAGGACTTAATCGTCCTCAGCCTGCTGACCGATTTTTTACGGGTCCGTCAGTTGAATCTATGCTCTTTTAAGGATCGTAAAGACAGCATTGGGACCGGCGCCGCTGCTATGGCATAGGCCGATCCTGGCTCCTTCAACCTGCCTTGGCCCGGCTGCCTCACGCAATTGTGTGATAACCTCGGCGATCTGCCGGGCTCCCGTAGCTCCCAGGGGGTGTCCACATCCCACGAGGCCTCCGTCGGTGTTGGCCGGGAGCTTCCCACCGATGTCAAAGGTGCCTTCCTGCAACAGCCGCGGCGACTCGCCGGGTTTGCAAAAACCCATGTCTTCGATGTCTGTAAGAAACGCCGGTGCCATTGCCTCATAGACCTGAATAAGGTCCATATCCTCCGGCCCATAGCCGGAGATTTCCCAGGCCTGTTTCACGCCTTCCTTGACCAGGTTAGTGGTCGCTTTGAACTTTACGCTCCCCTCCCCATAAATTCCGGTCGTATGCACGGAGGCCGCTACCTCGACCTTTTTTGTCCGGGCAATGCCGGATTTGAGTTTGTCCCCGCTGCAGAGAATGATAGCCACCGCTCCGTCCACCATGGCTGCGGCATGCATCAGGCGTACCGGAGCGGCCACGACACGGGATTTGATGACATCCTCGACGGTTACCTCTCCACCCTGATACCACCGGGCATAGGGATTCAGATTGGCGTTTTTGCGCTCCAGTACCACCACCCGGGCTAAATCCTCCTCCGTGGCCCCATAGTTTTCCATGTACCGCACCACCCCTTGGGCATAGTTGGCCGGCTGCACGTTGAACCCCAGCGCTAATTCCCAGGGTTTGAACGCGGTGCTGGCCAGCAGGCCGCGGCCCATTTTTTCAAAACCCAACACCGCGACCACATCATAAATTTCGGTGGCCACCATCAGATAGGCCATCCGAAAGGCAGCAGAAGAACTCGAGCAGGCCTGCTCCATATTGATGATTGGGATCCCGGTAAGCCCCACCTCGGCGATCACCTGATGGCCCTTACCGGTTCCGGCGTAGACGTTTCCGCAAAAAGCCGCCTGGACATCCTTCCATTCCATCTCCGATTCATCTAAGCAGTTTAAGAGGGCTTGGCTGGCAAAGTCATAATATTCCTGGTCTTCATAGCGCTGAAAGCGGACGCGGCCGAGCCCTCCGATATATACCTTCCTCATTGCTCTTAATTCGCTTATGGATTTCATTGGCTTAAACTCCTCTCTCCAATCCCTGGATCGGCCTGAATTTATGAGCCAGGACTTTGTTGCCCTCTTCATCGACCCCGAGTTCTTCAATTACCAGTTCCACGGGCATTCCGATATGCAGTTTATTGAAATCGCCTCCCGTAAACAGCGCCTGGACCCTGACGTTCGGGAGATTGATCCAGCCGTAAGCGTAGGGGACCTTGCCCAGGAAATATTTCGCGGGTTGCTGCATGATGACGCTGAAGCTGTGGATTTTACCTTTGCGGTCAAGTTTCAGGTCTTTCAGGCCCCGGTGACCGCAGCGAATGCAGACCCCCTTCTCCCTTTTGGGGAAGAACACCTCTCCGCAGGCGGTACACTCACTCCCGATCAATTGCGGCTTCTCATCAGGAGAGGCTGGGGTGGTCCATAATCCCTCCCGGACCGGTATGGTCTTTCCGTCATTAGTCATGGATAAACTCCTTTTTGAGATTATTTATCTATTTTCATAGATTGAGGCTGAAGGGATTAGACTGTTAGGCTGAAGGTAAGACGTACAAAGGCTTTTAGACTGAAGGCTGAAGGTAAAACAAAAGAAATTCTTCTTGTTTTCTACCCCTTCCTTCAGTCTAACAACCTTCAGTCTTCAGCCTATCTACCTTCAGCCTGCTTTTAGTTAAACGCCCTCATCCCCAGGGTTTCCCGGCCCACGATCAATTGCTGGATCTGGGTGGTTCCATCGGGAATGGTATAACAACGGGCATCCCGGAAATAGCGCTCCACGGGATATTCCTCCGAAAGACCGTAGGCCCCGTGGATCTGAATGGCTTTGGAAGTTACCCGAACCGCGGCTTCGGTGCAGAAGGCCTTGGAAAGCGAGCATTCCTTATAGCAGCGTACTCCCTTGCCCAATAAAAAGAAAGCCCGATAAGCCAGCATTCTTCCGGCATCGATATCGGCCATCATATCGGCGATCATGGCCTGGATCAGTTGGAATTGTCCGATGGGCTTGCCGAACTGGGTCCGCTCTTTGGCATAGCGGATAGCCGCATCCAGGGCCGCCTGGGAGATACCCACCGCGGAAATCGAGGCATTGGCCCGGGCGAAGTTCAACGAATCCAAAGGTTCTCCCTGGCTGTTTTCTTTAGGCCGGAGCAGGTTTTCTTTAGGAACCCGGCAATCTTCAAAAATCATTTCGGCCGTGGGAAAGGATTTGACCCCCAGCTTATGGATCTCCCGGGATGTAAAGGGGGATTGAGACTTTTCAACTAATATCTGACCGGGTTTCTGTTTCCCGGTTGCCGGATCCACCACCTTCAGGGTCACAATGGCATAGTCGGCAATCGTGCCGTTGGAAATCCACATCTTGGTCCCGTTAATCACATAATGGTCTCCCTCAGGGACGGCCTTGGTCTCTATGGCTGCCGTGTCTGAGCCCACATTAGGTTCGGTGATGGCGCTGCAGATAATGGTATCTCCGTTCAGAAGACCGGGAAGGATTCTTTTTTTCAATTCCAGGTTTCCACAATTGGCGATCCGGCCCGTCGAGGCCGAAGTAATGCCGGTGACCCCCCCGAGCGAGGCATATCCACGCCGGAGCTCTTCAAAAAGGATGGGCCATTCCATGTGGGTCAGTCCCGGCCCGCCGTCTTCCTCGGAAACTAACGTGCCCACGTAGCCGAACTCCTTGAGGTCCTTGAGGAAGCGGTGAGCGTTTTCCTTACTCATGGGACCCTTGCGGTCCATTTCATCGGCGATGGGCATGATCTTTTCATTGATGTACCGCGTGACCGTATCCTGCAGCATCTTTTGTTCGTCGCTAAAATCAAAATTCATGTTGGTCTCCTTTTAGGTTTTTAGGCTGAAGGCTCCTGCCCGTCGCAGGGGCCGAAGGTAAAACAAGAGAACCCTCATTTTACGCCTCTTCCTTCAGTCTAACGGCCTTTGGTCTTCAGTCTTCCTCCCTTCAGCCTAACAGCCTTCGGTCTTCAGCCTTGTTTCTTAATTAATCTTCCTCCCCTTTCCTTTCCAATAGGGCTCCTTGAGATCTTTTCTCATGATCTTGCCGTTCTGATTTTTGGGAAGTTCTTCAATAAAGTCCACCGAGGTGGGTTTCTTATATCCGGCCAGATGCTTTTTGGAGAACTCGATAATCTCCTCTTCGCTGGCAGTCATCCCTTTTTTCAAAGAGACGGCGGCCTTGACCGTTTCTCCCCATTTTTCGT
This sequence comes from uncultured delta proteobacterium, assembly GCA_963790475.1. Taxonomy (GTDB): domain Bacteria; phylum Desulfobacterota; class RBG-13-43-22; order RBG-13-43-22; family RBG-13-43-22; genus RBG-13-43-22. Next base: position 87,018 of record CAWBOS010000011.1, read on the forward strand.
GAGGGACACCGAATACGGCCGCTTCCAGCACGGCCGGATGCATATAAAGCACATCCTCCACTTCCTTCGGATAGACGTTGAATCCCCCCGAAACAATCATGTCGTCCTTCCGGTCCACTAAAAAGACATATCCATCCTGATCCTGATAACCCATGTCCCGGGTATGGAGCCATCCGCCGCGAAAGGTCTCGGCCGTGGCCGCGGGGTTTTTCCAATATTCCCGCATCACCTGGTCGGACTGGGCCACAATCTCTCCAATTTCTCCCGGCGGCAGGAAATTTCCCCCCTCGCCCATGATCCGCACCTTGGCCACGGTCACTTCTCTACCCACTGAAGCAAGACGCTTAAGCTTCTTGTCGGAACCATCCATGAGGTGATCTTCCTTGGTGAGTAAGGTCAGGGGCATGCTTCCTTCGGTCAAGCCGTATCCCTGGATAAAGACATTTCCGAAGGCGGCGATAGCCTTTTTCAAGACCTCCGGGGCAATAGGGGAGGCTCCGTAACGAATGGTCTTGAGGCTGCTTAAATCATATTTTTTTAAGTCCGGATGGTTCAGAAGCATGATTATCGTAGTTGGCACGAGATAGAGGGTGGTCACCCTTTCCTTTTCAATGATTTGAAGAAGTTGTTCAGGGTCGAAACCGGGAAGCACAACCACCATGGCCCCGCGGATAAAATGGGGCAGGATCATGGAACCGCTGGCATGGGTAATCGGTGAGGTGAGAGCCACGACGTCTCCTTCTTGAATATTCAAACCGTCGATGAGCACATTATACATGCTCATCATGGCCCCTCGGTTATCCTGGACTACTCCCTTGGGCCGGCCGGTCGTACCGGAGGTATAGGAGAGGCGATGAATATCCCGGTCGTTCATTTCCACGGCCGGCTCTTCCGGGGAGGACTTTGAAATAAGTTCTTCGTAAGAAAGCATTCCGGCCGAAGGTGTGCTGGTGATGCCGATGGTCCATTTTACTGTTGAGGCCTCGGGCAATATGGGTTTGATGACCTCGAGATATTCTTCCCCTACCAACAGGGCCCGGGCCTCGGAATTGTCGAGTATATAGAGATGCTCCCGGCCTGAATTCCTTGAGTTCATGGGCACACGGACCAGGCCGGCGCACATCAGCCCGCAAAATGATTCAACGCCCTGATGGGAATTGGTTTGAAGTGTGGCCACCCGGTCTCCTTTTTTCAGTCCCAGCCCCAGAAAGGCGTTGGCCAGGCGGAAGGAACGGTCAAGCAAGTCTTTAGCGGTAATTCTTTTTTCCGGTGTGACCAGGATCTCTCTATCCGGGAACATGATGGCTGTTTTTGTCAATACATCGCTGGGGTTCATGTCTTTCCTTTCTTGGTAAGTCGTCAGGTCTACCTGCGCTGGCACATTTTCTGTTATTGATTCCTTTTTTCTCGTTATGATTTTTATCTTCAGTCTAATAGCCTTCAGCCTTCAGTCCGCCTTCAAATCGCCCCTTCTTCCCTGAATCTATCCACATCCTCCCGTCTGTATCCGGCCTTCAGCAGCACCTCCTCCGTGTGTTCCCCTAACTCCGGAGGGGGAGACTGCATCACGGCCGGCGTCTCCGATAATTTTATGGGGAAGGCCACCTGTTTAATAGACCCGCCGGAAGGAATGGGAATCTCCTGAATCATTTTTCTAAAAATGACCTGGGGGTCTTCCAGGGCCTGTTCCGGTGTTTTGATGGGAGCCACGGGCACATCGGCCTCGATCAAAATTTTGATCCATTCGTCCCTGGTTTTTTGGGAAAACACCTCCTCAAGTTTCCCGACCAACTCTTTTCTCCGTTGATGCCTTTCCCGGCTCGGTATGCCTATATATTCGGGCAGGCCGCAAGCCTGGCACAAACGATCCCAGAACCAGTTTTCATGGGCGATGCCCAGGGTGAAAGGCTTTCCATCTCCGGCCTTGAATACCCCGTAACCGGCATCATAGGGTCGTTCGGATGAGCCGGTATTAAAAAACAGGCCAAAGCGTATGGACATCCAGGAAAGGAGGCCGTCAAACATGGACACGTCTATGTACTGACCTTGGCCGGTCTTTTCCCTGGCCATCAGGGCGGCCATGATCCCGATGACGGCAAACATCCCCGAAGACAGGTCTCCGATGGCCACGCCGGGAGGCACATGGTTTCCATCTTTATCCCGGATGGAGTCGAGCATTCCGGCCATGGCCATATAATTCAGGTCATGGCCCGGCAGATCCCGGTAAGGTCCATCCTGACCGTAGCCGGAAATGGAACAGTAGATCAGGCGGGGATTGATCTCCTTCAAGGTTTCGTAATCCACCCCCAACCTTTTGACCACCCCGGGCCGGAAACCTTCGGTAAAGACATCGGCCTCCCGGACCAGGCGCTTAATGATCTCTGTGGCTGAAGGTTTCTTCAGGTCCAGGGTGATACTTTTCTTACTGCGATTGATCCCTTTGAAAAAACCGGGATTGGCCCGGGCCGGATCACCAATCCCCGGTTGTTCCACCTTGATGATCTCGGCACCCAGATCCCCCAGGAGCATGGAACAATAAGGCCCCGGGTATTGATGGGCGGAGTCTAATATCTTTATGCCTTCTAATGGTAAGGTCATTTTTAAAAATCCTTCGCAGCCTTGTGAAACTTTAGGTGATTGAAAAAGAGTCATTATTCACCGCTGAGACGCAGAGAGCGCTGAGAAATAATTTTATCGATTGCCGGTGAGGGGCCGGCAATCGATAAGCTTCGCTACCCTCCGGGTATTTGTTGGCCAACGGCCTGAGCTGTAATGTACAATCCCGCCTCTCACGGAATTGTACATTAATAATCCTCTGCGCTCTCTGCGTCTGGTTTATTGTTGTCAAGAGTTTTTTAAATATTATTAAACAAACTGGTAACTATCTTAGAGTGACACCTTGCCCAACTCTGGTAATTTGAGAGTCTCAACAGAGCTCTAACCTTGCTTTATTGGGGTTAAGGTGCAAGCGGAGAGTTATTTAAGCTCTGCGAGAAGGTCGACTTAGTCGCCTTAGATGCCGCAAACGATAATCTCTCCGCTTACACGCTAAGAAGGTCTAAGCAGCCAGTTTTAACGTTGCTCCTTTTGAATAATTTTCCATATATTCGTTATGATCACGCACCAAGGCAAAAATAACACCGAGAAGCTTCCGGGCAATGGCTACCAGGGCCTTGATCTTGGGCATTCCTTGATCCAGATGCCTTTGATAGGCCGTATGCATCACTCCCCCTTTTCGAACCGTATTGATAGCGGCAAAAAAGAGGATTTTCCTAAGAAGCGACCGGCCTCTTTTGGATATATGACGATTCCCTTGGTGCCTTCCAGAACTGATTTCAAAGAGGTTCAGTCCGGCCAACTTCAGGACTTCAGCCAGCGTATGAAATTTACGAAAATCCCCGACTTCTCCAATCAGTCCGGCGGTGGTAACCTCTCCTATCCCTTTCAAGGACAGAATCGAATGACTATAGGGGATCTCGGGAAGAAGGGCCGCCATCTCCTGTTCCGCCTTCTCAATAAACTGGTCAGAAGATTCAATCTCAGAAAGAAGTTCTCGTATCTCAAAAAGAATCGCCTTGCGGCCTTCTTGAAGACCTACGGAATGGCCAGCGGCCGCATAAAGGGCCGGGGCTCGCTCTTTATCCAGCTTCCCTCGGCTAACCCGTCTCAGCGTGGCCCTCAAGGTCCCAAGACCACATTGGATAATATCTTCCGGGCACGGATAATGCCGCAACAGATATTGGGCACTGCGGGTTTTAATATTCTTCATCACTTGCAGAAACTCGGGGAAGACAATAAAGACCAAATCCTGAATCTGGTTCAAAAGGCCCGTTCGTCTTCGTATGGCTCTCTCCCTGGCATGGGTCAGTCGGCGAAGTTCAGCTGCCGCGCCTTCGGGAATGACCACGGTAAGGGCATGACCCAGCTCAATAATATCCGCAATGACTTTGGGATCTTTCCTATCCGTCTTATTGGGCGAGTTACCCTGGACTTCCTTCAACTTCTTCGTATGCATAGGATTAACCTGAACCAGTGTCACCGGCCGTTTCATCAGAAAATGTTGCAAGGGTTCTCCATAAGACCCGGTGGATTCAAAACCAACCACGATTTCTTCCAAGTGATTGGCCTCTTTGGCCTCAACCATCCGATTCCAAAATTTCGTAAATCCTTGATCATTATTGAAAAACTCAAAAGGTTTGATTTCCGTCCGGTCTGGACAGCGGCCATATCCCATATTGGTCGTTTTGCCTATGTCCACGGTACCGATAAGGGTTTTTTCATTGACCTTCTTAAGTTTTTTTGTTTCAATCTTATTCATGGCTATACTCCTTTCCTTGGTTTGGGTTTAACCAACTTGCAAATTGGACCTCAAATCAAGAAAGAGTATAGCCTTTTTTGTACGGCTTAACTACTTTCTAAAATATAGCAAGCTCTGCGGTAAAAACATTTTTTCTAATAAATATTAATACGATTTTTCAAATTTCCTACTCTGTTTTAAATTGGGGTTTGCGTTTTTCGCGGAAGGCAAGAAGTCCTTCCATCCGGTTTTCTACGGCCGTGGGGGTGGACATCTCCTGAACGCTGATGGCCAGGTCCAGTTTCAGGGCCGTTTGGAGATCGACCTGCATCCCCTCATTGACGCACCTTTTGGCTATCTTCAGACCATGGGGGGGAAATTCCAGCATGGTCTGGGCTAATTTCAGGGCCTCATCCAACAGGGAAGCCTCGGGAACGATTTTATTGATCAGACCGATCCGGTAGGCTTCTTCGGCGTCGATACGACTGGCCGTATAGAGCATCTCTTTGGCTTTGGTGATACCCACTATTCGAGGCAGTCGTTGCATGCCTCCAGCACCCGGGACAGAACCGATCCGCAATTCCACCAACCCGAATTTGGAGGATGGGGAAGCGACGCGCAAATCACAACACAGGGCCAATTCAAGTCCTCCCCCCAAGCAAAAACCGCTGATAGCGGCTATGAACGGCCGATCGTCATCCTCAAACTTCTTAAACTGGTCCCGAGAGCTGGGCCGGGATTGCCCCGGAGGAAACTGTTCCTTGATATCGGCCCCGGCGCTGAAACACTTCTCTCCCCCGGTGATGATGATGACCCGGATGCTCCGGTCCTTTTCTATCTCTTCCCAGATGGCCTTCATCTCGGCCTGCATCCTGGTATTGATGCTGTTGAGATTTTCCGGCCGATTCATCGTCAGGACAGCTATGTCATTTTTCTTGTCAAAATTTATCGTCTCATTGGCCATTAGATAGTCCTCCTTGCTCTTAAGTCCTTATTGTGAGGAACAAGTAAAAAATCGTCACCCCGGCGAAAGCCGGGGTCCAGGAGCATTTTAACAACTGTAAAATACTGGATTCCGGCCGGAGTCTATCCCGCACCTGATGCGGGACCGGAATGACGTGATTTGGGTTTTGGCGACTTCTTACGAATCCCTTAATCGTCACACTTTCCTTTTCTTCAAGAAAGGTAGCTCTCTCTCAGTTCCGGATTGTCAAGCAATTCACTGCAGGGGCCTTGCATAACCACCTGCCCATTTTGCAGCACGACCCCTCGATTAGAAATCCGTAAAGCCATTTGGGCATCCTGTTCCACCAAGATAATAGCGGTGCCCGACTGGTTGATTTTTTTTGTAACCGTACCCACTTCCTTGCGTATAATAGGGCTCAATCCCAGGGTAGGTTCATCCAGGACCAGTAATTTGGGACCGGCCATCAACCCGCGGCCGATGGCCAGCATTTGTTGCTCGCCTCCACTCAAGTTTCCCCCCAGTTGGTTTCTTCGTTCGCTGAGCACGGGAAAAATGTCGTAAACCTGTTCCAATGATTGTTCGATTTCTTTTTTCGACGGAGTCAGGTAGGCCCCGACTTTTAAATTTTCCAATACCGTCAGGGTCCCGAAAATTTCTCTCCCTTCCGGTACCTGGGCAATTCCCAACTTAACAATGGTATGAGGAGCAAGGCCGTTGATTTTTTTCCCTTTGAACCAGATTTCTCCCCCCTCTGGCTCCACTAATCCACAAATAGTATTGGCCAAGGTCGTTTTCCCGGCCCCGTTTCCACCTAACAGGCAGACGATTTCTCCTTCCTCTATATCCAAAGAAACGCCTTGCAGGGCCTGGACCCCGCCGTAGTGCACCTTCAAATCTTTTATTTCAAGCAACATATTTGCTCTCCACTTTTTCTCAACCTTCTTCCGTCCCCAGGTAGGCTTTGATCACTTCGGGATCTCGCTTTATGACTTCCGGCGATCCTTCGGCGATCTTTACGCCGTACTGGATCACAACGACGCGGTCACAGACCCCCATGACCATCTTCATATTGTGTTCCACCAGCACAATCGTCTTCTTCAATTCGGTTCTAAGGCGACGAATTTCTTCGGTCATGGCCAGGGCTTCCGGAGGGTTCATGCCGGCTACCGGCTCATCCAGCATTAAAATCTGGGCATCCGTGGCCAGGGCCATGGCTATACCCAACATCTTCTGATATCCGTAGGGAATGTCCTTGGCGGCGATATCTTTCTTGTCTTCTAATTGTAATCTTTTCAGGGTGGACAGGCTTTTCTCCCGCACCTCCTGTTCCCTGGCGCCATAGGACTTGGTATGCAACATGGTCTTCCAAAAGCCGGAATCTTTGTAGAGATGATGGGCCAGGATAAGGTTTCCAAGACAGGAAGTGGCCGGAAAAAGACCGGCTCCCTGGAAGGAACGAACGACCCCTTTTCGAGCGATAGCATCCGGTCTCATACCGACCAGGCTTTTTCCCCGGAAAACGATATCCCCCTGGGTCGGTTTTATAAATCCGGAAATAATATTGAAGAGGGTCGTTTTCCCCGCCCCATTAGGCCCGATGATCCCCAAGATTTCCCCTTCCCGGACTTCGATGTCGACCAGGCTCAAGGCCCTTAATCCCTTAAAATCTCGGGATACCCTTTTGATTTCTAAAATAGCCATACCCTTTCCCTTTAACCCGGAGGCCCCTGGACCGACAAGCTTTTCTCCTGCTTTTTAAAAAGGGTTTTCACCTTCGCCGGAAGGCTGAGGAGACCCTCGGGAAGGATGAAGGTAACCAGAATAATGACACCCCCGTAAAAAATGTAGACCCAGCGGGCATCGACGTTGAGCAACCAGGATTCGATCATGACCATCAAGAACCCCCCCAGCATCCCTCCCAGAGCCACTGATGCGGCTCCGCCTACGGTGGCCTGAATCTGAACAATGATGGATTGGAGAACGGAGTAACTTCCGGGATAGAGACAACCATAGTAGTGGGCGGTGAAGGCCCCGGCAACTCCGGCAAAAAAACAGGCGGTCACAAAATTGATCACTTTGTATTTTCGCGGATAGACCCCCAGGCTCTCGGCCAGGTCCTCATTTTGCGGAAGGGACTTAAAAATTCGGCCGAGAGCTGAACGATCCATACGCCACATAAATAGCCCGCTGACTAAGAGGATCAGCAGCAAGATGTAATAATTGGAAAAAGGAGAATCGAACTGAATCCTGCCCCATCCGGGGAGAGTCAGAGGATTGAATTTGGGTATTTCCAGAATGCCTCCGTGGCCGCCGAAAAATTCCAGACTTGAAAAAATTAAGCGGACCACTTCGGCAAAAGCAAAGGTGATGATGGATAACGATAGCCCCCGGATTTTAAGAACGACCATCCCCAGGGCCCAGGCTACCAATCCGGAGGCGACTCCTCCGCCCAGAAGCCCAATCCAGGGACTGATCCCGAGCTTCTGGCCCAAAAGAGCCGAGGTATAAGCCCCAATGGCCAAAAAGGCCACCTGCCCCAGGCTTAAACAACCGATCCGTAAGATCATCAGCCAGCCCATGGCCAGGATACTGGCTACCCCGCAACTGATAAACATACCAATACGGGCCGGGTTGGGAAAAATAATCGGTAGGAGAATCAGTACCAGAATCAGGACGATCAGTCCCAACCCCTTTGGGTTTCTTTTAATGAAACTCATATTCAACTCCAAATAGGCCCCGGGGCCTGAACAGAAAAACAGCAATGACCATGATAAACGAGGCCACTTCGGCGATGGGTCCTAAATAGGTCACTCCGATGGATTCCATGAATCCGATCAGGAGACCGGCCAGAATGGACCCTTCGATACTTCCCATTCCCCCTACCGCTACAATGAGTAAAGCTTTGAAAACGAGGCTGCCTCCCATAAAAGGGTTGATATAAAAAAGAGGCGTAATAACCGCTCCGGCAAAGGCGGCCAGGAAAGAGGCTATACCCATGACCAGAAAGCGGATGGATCGAATATTTATCCCCTGAAGACTGGCCACCTTGGGATTTTCGGCCAGAGCCCGGATGGCAATACCCTGTTTGGTTTTTTGAATCCATAGATACAGGCCTATAACGACAATCCCGCATAAGACAACCACCATGATACGTTCCAGGGAAAGGGTGGCCCCCATCAGGGAAACGGTCCCTGTAAAATAGGAACCGATCGAAACGTCTTCCCCTTCAAAAATGAAAGCCAATATTCCTTCCAGGACCATACTCACTCCGAGTATCGCCCCCAAGGAGGCTACCTTGACCTTGTTGGTCAAGGGATACAAGATGGCCCACTCGATTAAGATCCCCAATCCGCCTACACCCCCCATAGCCAGGAGTGTGGCCAGGAAATAATTAACGCCTGCCCATTTGGACAAGGCGTAGACGAGGTAAGCCCCACAAATATAGAGCGTTCCATGGGCAAAGTTCAGTACCCGCAAAATCCCGAAGATTAAACTGAGACCCAGAGCCAGTAAAATATAATTAGCGGATAAAACAAGGCTGTTGAGAATGGCTTGCATCAATTCGGTCATGATGATTCATTCCTCTATTAAGGTCATTCGAGAGAGAAAGCGAAATCTAACCATAGAATTAGGGTGAAAGAATCTAAGGGGTCACCTCCATAAAACTTTCTAAATATTTCACCTGCCCCTTCCCGACAATCTCACTGTACGGTACGGGAACCGTCATATGGTTCTTAATCCCATAAGTTTTTTCACCGCCGGCCCGCAAAGGAGTTTTATGAAAGCTGCGAAACTCCATGGTCCGGAGTACCTTCAGGATCGCATCCGAATCAAGGCTTTGAGCTTTCTCAATGGCCATTAAAAGGATATGGGGTCCCATAGAATAGGCCATGTCCGTGGTTTTCATATTAGGGCATTGCTTCTCATAATATTTCTCCTGCTCCACACCCAAAGGGCTATTTTCCTCCGGGGAGACCATGATGCCCACAAACCCTTTGGAGGCTTCAACTCCGGCGATATCCTGCCATTTTTCCAGATCACCGGGCATGGAGGTTGGATAACCGATACGCCCCTTGTACCCCAGTTCCCGCGATTGTTTGACGATCAAGGCCGCCGACCCCGGAGGCACTTTCAAATGTAAATAATCCGGATTAGACTTTAAGGATTTACTTAAGAAAGGATAAAAATCCTTTGTTCCGGGAGGAACCAAAACAAAGTCTTTTATGATCAACCCCCTTTTCTTTTCATTTTTAAGGGCTCCCTCTTTGGCAAGTTTTCCCACCAGATCATCGGTAAAAATATACAAGACACTCTTGCAGCGGAACTTCTCCCTCATCAGAGAACACAAGGCTTCGCTTCTTTCCTCGTCACTGGAGGCCACTCTGAAAAGATAAGGCCACTCCGGTTTTGGGTTCCAGGTCGGCCCTCCGATAACCGCCAATTTTTTTTCTTTGGTGGACAAGGGTGCCCAACCGGAAATCGGTTCGGCCCCGAAAGAACCCACTAAAAAATCGACTTTATCGGTATAAAGAAGTTTTTCAGCCGCCGTCCGCCCGCCGGCGACGGTATATTTGTCATCGGCAGAGATCATTTCAATCTTGTAATTTTGTCCTTTGACCGTAATCCCCCCCCGGTCATTAAAAAATTTTTGCAGGGATTCCATAGTACACTTGGTATTCAGCCCCCACTGGGCGGCCGGTCCGGTCAGAGGGTTTATCACCCCCAATTTGAGGATCTTACTTTCAGCCTGTACGGAGTAAACGACTGCCCACCCCAAGATAAAGGTCCCAATGAACAAACCTCCCATTACCTTCAAGAAAAACTTTTTCCCTGCCATGACCCCTCCTTAGAATCTTGATATAGGTTAAGGTGTAAAAACCGAAACACTTCCCAAAAAACTGACTTTGTTTCCCCTCCACCATAGAAAACGGCTGGGTGAAATCCAGGTTGTTCCTGATTCCATAAGGTCCGTCCTCACCGAGAAAAACGATGCAACCCTCGCTATTCAAACCGGCCGGTGATTCCTATCCCCAAGACGAAAAGCATGCTCCCGAGGTTTGAATCAAGACCTTAAAACTCACCCTTAGTAAAGTAATGAAATTGAATTGGTACCTGTAAATCTATTTCCAGAGCTCGGTAACAGCCCCGGAAGGGGGAGGGGTTATCACCCATAAATTCTTGGTAACCTGGTCCCCAATCACTTCCCATCGGTGGGGAAGGGTGGAAAAGAAATGGAGGGTGTCTCCTTTTTTCAAAGGATAAACCTTCCCGTCAATTTCATAGTGTATCTCCCCCTGCAGGCAGAATATGAACTCTTCTCCTGGATGGGATTCCGGTTTGGCGGAACTCATGGTTCCTTTTTTGAGATGGGTCATCAGGGCCAGCATTTTGGCCCCCTTTAAGCGAAGGGCCAGGTATTTTATCTGCGTGGTTCCTGAGGTATTTCTAAAAACTTTTCCATTTTCTCTGGGAAGGTATTCAACGTTTTCAACATAATCGAAGGAGCCATTTTTTTCTTCTAAAAAATAGCCGATCTTTTCCTCCAAAGCATCAGCGATCTTCATCAGAACGGTTACCGTCGGGGTCATCTCACTGCGTTCCAGCTTGTGGTTCAAGTAAGCCGCTGTGCGGCAGAACCGTTTCTATGTAATCCTTCCTGAAAAATCTCTTCAGAAGTCCATTCGATAGGACGCATACCGTTTAGTCCAGTATGATACTTCAAACCCCCTCCTCATAGGAAGGGGAAATCCATCCTTATAAGGAGAAGTATCATGATGAACAATTGGTATGACAAAACGATCCAAGCTCTTCAACTCAACGGTAAAGGGGAACGCACCCAGGAAGCCTACGCCCGCTCCGTCCGCATGCTCACCCAGTTTTATAACAAAACTCCTGATTCCATCAGCGAACAGGAACTTCAGGATTATTTTCTTCAACGGAAAAATGTCGATAAGTGGGCCCCCAATACCATGCGGATATGCTATTGCGGCATACGCTTCTTTTTTGAAAAAGTACTCCAGCGCAACTGGCACATCCTCGGAATCCTCCGAGCCCAAACCGAACGAAGACTCCCGGCCGTCTTGAGCGTTGAAGAAGTCCGTAAACTCCTGGCCCAGGTTAAAACCTTCCAGAACTATGCCTATCTTTCCACCGTCTACTCCTGCGGTCTGAGACTTCAGGAGGGACTCTATCTCGAAGTCTCCGATATCGATAGTGACCGGATGATGATCCATATCCACCGGGGCAAAGGCGCCAAAGATCGCTATGTCCCTCTCCCCCAATCCACTCTCAGCCTGCTCCGTCGCTATTGGGTCACCCACCGTCATCCTGCCCTCCTTTTTCCAGCCATCGGCCGAACCAGACAAGGCGTCAAGGAAGCTAAAACGCCCATGGCCAAAAGCAGTGTCCAAGGGGCCTTCCGTCGAGCCAAGTTTGCTGCCGGAATCCACAAAAAAATGGTCTCTGTTCATACCCTCCGGCACTCTTATGCCACCCATCTGCTTGAGGCCGGCGTCAACCTTCGGGTCATCCAAAGATACATGGGCCACGGCCAATTGGAAACGACCATGGTCTATTTGCATCTCACTCAAAAAGGTCAAGAGGATGCCTGCCAGTTGATCAATCAGGTGATGGGGGGCTTAGACCATGACCACCATTAATGAGATCTTTCGAACCTTCGGCCCCCAATACCTGGGGCGCTACGGTCAGACTATGCCTAAAATACACCGCCAGGTCATCGAGGCCATCATCGGCTGCCGTACCGAAGCCTGCGGCCTCGTCCTATACCAGTGTGAAAAATGCGGCCAGTCCCATCTGATCTATCGTTCCTGCGGCAATCGCCATTGCCCCACTTGTCAACACCATAAAACCCAACAGTGGTTGGATAAACAGATAAAGCATCAACTTCCCGGACATCATTTCATGATGACCTTTACCGTCCCCGAACAACTGCGCCGCTTTATACGGAAAAATCAGAGGGTGGCTTATTCCGCCTTGTTCAAAGCCTCCTCCGAGGCCATCAAAAAGCTGGCTCCGGACGAAAAATACATCGGCGGTGATCTTCCGGGATTCCTCGGGGTCCTTCATACCTGGGGACGTACCTTGGAGTATCACCCCCATATCCATTACATCGTCCCCGGCGGAGCCCTCTCCACCACTGACGGTCTCTGGCATCCCTCAAGGATCGATTTTTATCTCCCGGTCAGAGCCCTCTCCAAAATCTTTAAGGCCAAGTTCAAAAAGGCCATGAAAGAAGTCGGTCTCTTCGAGCAAATCCCTACTGAGGTCTGGCAGATCGACTGGAACGTCAACTCTCAAGCCGTAGGTTCCTCCGAAGCCAGCCTAAAATACCTCGCCCCTTATGTCTTCAAAGTGGCGATCTCCAATTCCCGCATCCTCAAGGTGGAAAACAACACCGTCTTCTTCCGATACACCAAACCTCATAGCCATCGGTTGAGGACTATGGCCCTCGGTTCCATGGAATTCCTCCGCCGTTTCCTTCAGCATGTCCTGCCCACCGGATTCATGAAAATCCGCTATTACGGCTTCATGAACCCCAATTGCTCGGTCCCTTTCGAAAGAATATCTACCCTCATTCAAATGGCCTATTCCTTCGTCTTGAAGATGCCCGAATATCAGCAAAGCCCTTCTCCAACTCCCATCTGTCCCAACTGCGGCGGAACCCTCAGATACCTCGTATCCTTCATCCCCGGTCTCACTCCTCAATTGACCCTGGACAGTTCTTGAACGGTCTTCCTAAGACCCCCTTCTTAAATCCAAAATGTCAAAGAACTAAAGCGGTAGGGACTCCTATGTCCAGAGTCCTAAAAATCGATGGGTGCTTTTATCTGATCAGTGAAAAAAGGTATTGCCGTGCTTCGTAAGGTAAGTTCTTAGTCCTTTTCCTGTTCCCTGAGTCTATTTATAAGCTTTTTATCCTCTCCTCAGTTCGTCCCCCTTCGAACCTTTACCCTTTATAGATCGTCATTATTTATCCGGGCTTCTTGAACAATGGATTGAAACGACCTTTCAGGATCGTCTCAATCCTTATTGGATAGTGGTCACTGAAACCCCTGCCTTTTCAGCCAACTGATTCAAAGACAGGTCTTTTTGTTTTCGAAGATGGGCGATCTTTCCGCCGATCGATGAAACGATTTTCTCGATTAATATTTCTTTCATTGGTAAACTTGATTATTTGGGATTGGCCATAAAATATAGTAAATGATTTATTAAATTATAGTTTCTCTTGTCAAGAAAAAAAATGGTCAAATTCTTTGGACAGGCTATTATAGTCCCGGGAGGAAAAGGCTTTTGATTCGCACTGAATTTAAATTTACTTTTAATTTGAGATGGTATAAAAGAATCCAGTAGTCAGGGCCAGGGGAAAGGGCGATGTGACCCTCTTCCCGGGCCGGCTCCTTTTATTCGTTCGGATTTTTTACCTGTAATAATTGACTTTCTGGAGGTTCCTATGAATGGCCGATCAGTTGAAGACGTGCTCCGTCTGGTGAAGGATAAGAATATTAGTTTTATCCAGTTCTGGTTCACCGATATCCTGGGGCTGTTAAAAAGTTTTGCCGTAACCCCTTCGGAATTAGAGGAAGGGATGACCGAGGGCATGGGATTTGACGGCTCCTCCATTGAAGGATTCGCCCGGATTGAAGAGTCCGACATGATCGCCAAACCGGACCCGGCCACTTTCCAAATGATTCCCTGGAGGGCCGGGGAACAACCTGTAGCCCGAATGTTATGCGATATCCTCGAACCGGATGGGACCCCTTATCCCGGCGATCCCCGGTTTGCCTTTAAACGGTTGCTGGCCAAAGCCAAGGAGAAAGGATTCACCTTATTTATCGGGCCCGAGTTGGAATACTTTTACTTCCAGGACAGTAACGATACCAATTTCCTGGACCTTGGCGGATACTTCGATGCCCGTCCCCTCGATTTGGGTGGAGACCTGAGGCGGGAGACCATCTTCGCCCTTCAGTCCATGGGTATCAAAGTCGAATACAGCCACCATGAGGTGGCCCCCAGCCAGCATGAAATCGACCTGCGTTACGCCGAGGGGCTTTCCATGGCCGATATGACCATGACCTACCGTCTGGTCGTCAAGGAGATTGCCCGAACCAAAGGGGTGTATGCCACCTTCATGCCCAAACCGATCTTCGGACAGAACGGCAGCGGCATGCATACCCACCAGTCTTTGTTTTTAGGAGAAAAGAATGCCTTTTTCGAACCTAGCGATCCTTTCCATCTTTCTCCCATTGCCAAATGTTATATCGCCGGGCTGATGCGACATGCCCGGGAAATGACGGCCATCAACAACCAATGGGTCAATTCCTATAAACGGCTGGTGCCCGGGTACGAGGCCCCGGTCTATGTCTCCTGGGCCCGAAGGAACCGTTCCACCATGATCCGGGTACCCATGTACAAACCGGGAAAGGAAAAGGCCACCCGCATTGAATTCCGCTCCCCCGATCCGGCCTGCAATCCCTATCTTTGTTTTGCCGTCCAACTGGCCGCCGGACTGGCCGGTATTGAAGGAAACTACCCGTTGCCCGATCCGGTGGAAGAAGATATCTTTGAAATGACCCCGGCCGAACGGGAGGGCAGAGGCATCAACTCTCTTCCCGGTAACCTTTATGCCGCTGTCGAAGAGCTTAAGAAAAGCACTCTGGTCCGGGAGGCTTTGGGGGATCACATTTTTAATAAATTCATTGCCAATAAAGAGATCGAATGGGACCACTACCGGACGCATGTCAGCCGGTATGAATTGGATAAATATCTGCCGATATTATAATCAGTTGATTATTAAATAGGTTCCCCTCATACCCTTTTGGTCTCCAAGAGATCTATAGGGTAAATCGGACGGTTTAGATTCCTTCAAACTAACCGAGATAGATTTTTTACATAATTGTTATATTTTATATATTATTAGTTACAATTTTGTTAATTATTTTTTTAATTCAGCATCGTTTTCAGCTCAGCTAAAGATCGCTGGAAAATCTTATTATTACTAATTTTCAATAAAATTAAATAGGTTGAAATATTTTTCTCTGGAAATTTTATAGAAATTCCTGTATATTTCCACATTGGTAATCTTTTTGCATTCCAAGTCTTCGGGTAGTTGTCGAACAGACCAGCCCTGAACTTTCAGAATCAACAGCCTATTAGGTGGAAAACCTCGTGTATCTGAAAATCCCATCTATGGACTTCCGTTGCCAATAGTGGGGACGGACTTGGTCTGATGGATCGTATTGAAATAATCTTTTGCAGAAACCTAAGGGCAAAAGTTCAAAGTTGTAATTCTTGCTTTCAGCCTTGAGCCTGGGGCTGTCAGCCTTAGAAAGACCGGTATGAATAAAGAAAATATGGAATTAAATGTGTCCATCTTTTTTTGCCAGCAATTGGACCCGGATCAGGACAGCAATCGACGGGTCATCGAAAAAGAATTAGGACCCCGGATCAAATTTTTCCCTCTGCCCTGCAGCGGGCGGATAGAACCGCTCCACTTCCTGCGGGCCTTTGAGGCAGGAGCGGATCTGGTCTATCTGATCACCTGTCCGATAAAAGTCTGCCGGTATCAGCAGGGCAATGTACGGGCGGGGAAACGGATTGGCTATGCTAAAAAATTGATCCGTGAAATCGGACTGGATCCGGAACGGTTGATTCTAATAACCACCGATCCTCCTCTGCCCAAAAAAATTGATATACTGACCCGGGAATTATTAACCAAGGCCCCCGTTACGGGGCATTCTTTGCTGGACCGGTTGTAACCGGGCGAGGGGCAGAAAGCAGAGGCCTGGCGTAGGGCTAAGGGCCAAAACCAAGCATGATATCGTACCTTTGTTTACTGAAAGAGGCCCTGAAAAATAAGAATGGAAGAATCGAATTAGCTGAACGGAGAAAAACCAATGATAACTGCCGAGAGAAAACCCATTGATGAGATCATTGCCATGATATCCCCTTTTAAAAAGGTGTTGATCGTCGGCTGCGCCAGTTGCGTGGGCGAGTGTGCCGCAGGGGGAGAAAAGGAGGTCGGGCTTCTCGGATCGGCCCTGCGGATGGACGCCCGAATGACCACCAGGGAACTGGAAACACGGGAAATGACCTTGGAACGTCAATGTGTTTATGAATTTATTGATCAACTGACCGGGTTGGCGGACCAATATGACGCCATCCTTTCCTTGGCCTGTGGGGCCGGAGTACAGGCCGTGGCAGAGGTCTTTCCCAATATTCCTATCCTGCCAGCCCTGAACACTTCTTTCCTGGGACAAACCAAAGAGCCGGGCCTTTGGCTGGAAAATTGCCGAGGCTGCGGGGATTGCCGACTTCATCTGTTTGCCGATATCTGTCCGGTCACCCGCTGCGCCAAGCAAATCTTTAACGGACCTTGTGGCGGTTCTCAGGACGGGAAGTGCGAAGTCAATCCGGAGACCCCTTGTGCCTGGCATCTGATCGTGACCCGGCTGGAGGAAAGGAATCAACTGGATCTTCTGGAGGAGGTTTATGCTCCGGCTGACTGGTCCAAAAAGCAAGGGGCCGGACCTCGAAAAATCATCAGGGAGGATCAACAAAATTGAAAACCGAAAGTCAACTAAGAAAGGTATTAGCCGCCGGCCGATTTGCCGTTACCGCCGAATGCGGGCCTCCCAAGGGGGCCGATCCTGAGGCTATCATTAAAAAAGGCCGCATCCTTAAAGGCTATGTGGATAGTGTCAATGTCACCGATAACCAGACCGGGGTCGTCCGCCTCTCCAGCCTGGCGGCCTGCGTTCTCCTTCTTCAGGAAGGGCTCGATCCTGTGCTCCAGATGGTGGTCCGGGACCGGAACCGCATCGCCCTCCAGTCCGACATCCTGGGGGCCTCGGCCCTGGGGATCCGGAACGTCCTTTGTTTGAGCGGCGATCATCAATGCTTCGGCAATCAATCTCAGGCCATTGGGGTGTTTGATCTGGATTCGATCCAATTCATCCAGGCAGTCCGCCGGATGCGGGATGAGGGTCAAATTATCGGCGGCGTGGCGGTCAGCCCTCCTCCGGACCTTTTTATCGGCGCGGCCGCCAACCCCTTTGCCGACCCCTTTTTCTATCGGGTGATCCGATTGGCCAAGAAGGTCAAGGCCGGCGCCGAATTTATCCAAACCCAGTGCATTTACAATCTCGACCGCTTTAAAGAGTGGATGGCTCAAGTGGAAGACCGGGGACTTCATGAAAAAGTGCATGTACTGGGCGGAATCACCCCCTTGAAATCAGCGAAGATGGCTGAATATATGAAAAGTCAGGTAGCCGGAATGGACATCCCGGAGGCATTAATCAAGCGTATGAAAGCCGCGCCGGCCAAGGGACAAAGACAGGAAGGGATCAAAATCAGCATAGAAACCATCCAGGCCCTTAAAGAACTGGAAGGGGTCCATGGGGTCCATATCATGGCCATCGAATGGGAAGAGGCCGTTCCCCAAATCGTTGAACAGGCCGGGCTGTTACCAAGGCCAACAATTTAAAAAACGGTCCAAGGTGTAAGGTTAGGGTTTTTTCCTTTCGTGCTTTTACCTTGAACCTTGGACCTTGCACCTTAGATTTTTATACCGAGGTTTTATTATGCCAGCCAAATACCATATTCACACGGCGCCGGTACCCAATCGTTTTCCCACCGTCATCCGGTCAGGGGTCATCGCCTGGGAAGAGGGTTGTCTTAAATGTCCCAAATGCGTCAAGCGGGAATGTGTTTACGGGGTTTATGATAAGCGGGGACTCGATTCTCGTTTGATGTCCGATTCGTTGGACAGTTTATGCAAAGATTGTTTCCGCTGTGTTCAGAATTGCCCGAATCGTTTGATCCATAAGGCCTTAAACCCGGACTATAAAAATCTTGGGGATCATTACTGGACGCCGGAGATCATCTCCAAACTCTGGTTTCAGGCCGAGACCGGTCGTATCCCGGTTTCCGGCGCCGGATACGGGGGACCTTTTTCCGGATCGGGATTTGACGCCATGTGGACCGATATGTCCGAAATCGTTCGGCCCACCCGGGATGGAATCCATGGCCGGGAGTATATCAGCACCCAGGTCGATCTGGGCCGGAAGCATCAGGCCCTGGAATTTGATGCCCAGGGGAAGCTCTTGTCTCCGGTCTATCCTTCCGTCGAGATCCCTTTACCGATCATCTTTGACATACTGCCCTGGTCTCCCCCGCGGGACCGCATCAATCACACCTTGCTTCGGGCGGCAAAAAAGATCAATACCTTCACGATCATTGCCCAGGAGGACTGGCACCCGAGCCTTCATCGCTATCTGAATCACATCATGCTCTACCTGACCGGCGATCCTGAAGGGTTTGATAGCGCAATCATTAAAAAGCTGCGTTTGATAGAAATCCCGGACGGACCCAAGGTCCTGGAAAAGCTGAAATGGCTTAAAGGCCAAAATCCCGGGGTCGTGATTAGTGTTCGGATCTCCCTGTCCCCCCAGGCAGCCGGTCGGGCTTTGGAACTCACCCAAGCCGGATTGGAAATCATCCATTTTATGGCCGATGAATTCGGCCGCGAACAGGGAGAAGCCCCCTTATTCGTCAAAGATCGAATCAAAGAGGTCCACTTACATCTGGTTAAAAACGGGATTCGGGATCAGGTTACCATTTTAGCCGGGGGCGGTGTGGCCATGGCCGAAGACCTGGCCAAGCTGATTATTTGCGGGGCCGATGCCGTCACCGTGGACATCCCCCTCCTGGTAGCTTTGGAGTGCCGTGTTTGCCGGAGGTGCGCGGAAGAGATTCCCTGCCCGGTGAATATCGCCCAGATCTACCCGCCCCGTGGACAGGCCCGGATCAGGAACCTGATGGCCGGGTGGTACAACCAGCTTTTGGAAGTCATGGGGGCCATGGGCATCCGGGAAGCCCGGCGCCTGCGGGGCGAAATGGGAAGGGCCATGTTTTTTGAAGACCTGGAAAGGGAGATTTTTCTCCCTCTGCATAAAAGGAATTAACCTATGTCTGACGGCTTCGTAAAAAAGCCCCTAAGTCCCGCGTTTCGCGGGATTGCACTGCGACCTTCCCCGTTTTTTAGCGGGGCAGGCTTATTGCGGCGGACTTCTCTGTACGCCTCATTCCTCAGGACTTTTTACTGTGCCGTCCCAACTGATGGGTTTTAACGAGGGTATCATGTCTGATGTTTCTCAATTTGTTCCTCCGGAGGTGAAGCCGACACCGACCCGGTTTCGCCATGCCATAAGCAAGTATCGCATAACCATCGGAAAGAATTGTGACAATTGTGGCCTTTGTCTGAAGCTTTGCCCTTATGGGGTTTATCAACCGGGTGCCAAACGGCCCAAACCCGGCAAGGACTTCCTTTGCCTGGGTCCGGCCTGCCAAAAAAATGATTATTTTTGCAGTACCCGCTGTCCTAAGGAAGCCATCACTATGAACCCCAATCCGTCTTTTGAGGTGTTGGGTGATAAAAGGTGGACGGCCGATCTGCTGGCCAGTACCTGGTACATGGCCGAAACCGGAGAAGTCCCTTATCAAGATCTCAATTACAAGACCGGCGATTCGGGGGGCGGGTTTGACAAGCTTCGGCTCGTTTTTCCTCCCAACAGGGCCTTGGATTGCCGGGATGAAGATATTTCTCTTTCATTGGAACTCAATCGTACCGGAGATGAGCGGCCTTCCATTACTCTTCCGATTCCCTTTTACCTGGGGGGAATGTCCTTTGGTTCAGTAAGTATCAATGCCATTCTCTCCCGGGTTCGGGCAGCCACCGCCTGGGGGACTTTCTGTAGTACCGGGGAAGGGGGGTTCCCTGACGACCTGATCCCCTATGAAGATCATATTATCACCCAGGTGGCCACCGGCCTGTTCGGGGTGCGGGAAGAGACCATCCAACGGGTTCGCATTGTGGAATTTAAGTATGCCCAGGGCGCCAAACCAGGATTGGGCGGCCATCTGTTGGGCGACAAGGTCACCCCGGAGGTGGCCCGGATGCGGGAGGCCGTGGTGGGAACTTCATTGTTTTCTCCCTTCCCCTTTCATAGTGTCTATTCCGTGGAGGACCACAAAAAACATATCGATTGGATCAAAGAGACCAATCCCCGAGCCCTGGTTTCCGTCAAGGTCTCTACCCCGAATGATGTGGATATGGTGGCCGTCGGGAGCTATTTTGCCGGGGCCCATATACTCCAGTTGGACGGCAGTTACGGGGGCACCGGAGCGGCCCCGGATATTGCCAAAAAAAATATTGCCATGCCCCTGGAGTATGCCGTTCCCAAAGTGCATAAGTTTCTTAAGGACGAAGGTATCCGGGACAATCTGACCCTGATCGCCAGCGGCGGGATACGGACCGGGTATGACGTAGCCAAGATCATCGCCCTGGGTGCCAACGGGGTTTGCCTGGGTACCACCGACATGGTCGCTTTGGAATGCCTGCGTTGTCACAACTGCGAATCCGGCCGCGGATGCGCCCGGGGAATCGCCACCACCGATCCGGAACTGACCAATTTGATGACCCAGGATTGGGGGACCCAGCGGATCATCAATGTCTATTCCGCCTGGATGAAACAATTGAGAACCATCCTTAAAAAGTTAGGCATTAGCCATATCCGGGATTTAGTCGGGCGCTGGGATTGCCTGGCTCATCTGGATTACATAAAGGCCGAAGAAATTGAAGGAGAGTTGGAATAGTAAATAAAAAAAATAGGGTTCAAGGGTTCGAGGCCTGCGGGCAGGCAGGAGGGTTTCAAGGGTTTTAACTTCCACGCCTTTCACTTGAAACCTTGGCCCCTTGAATCCTAGAACCCATTTCTATTAAGGTTTATCGTATGAATCAAAAATATATTGCTCAAGCCATTCTTGATTCCCGTGCCCGTTTACTGGAAAAAACCAAGGGGCTTCCCGTCCTCCCTTTACGCACCGAGTCCGAGGAAGGGGGCTGCGGGGTTACCGGATTTGCCTGTAATATCCCAGTGGGCGGCCGCCACATTTTCGAACCTTCGGTTCAGATGCACAATCGCGGGAATGGAAAAGGGGGCGGCATCGCCGCCGTCGGCCTGGAGGCCGGTAAATTGGGGGTGGACCAATCCACTCTGGAAACTCATTTTCTGCTCCAGATTGCCTTGTTGGACCCAACGGTGTTAAAGGAACTGGAAGATCGTTTTGTCCGCCCTTTTTTTAAAATTGCCCAGGAGGATTTTGCCCCGACCGTTGACGATTATCGGGATATCCCCGGTTTGGAAATTGAACCCCCTCAGGTTAAACGCTATTTTGTCCAGGTCCAACCAAAAGTTCTGGCCTCTTTTCAACAGGAAAGAAATCTGAATAAATTATCCCCTGAAAAGGCGGCTGAAGAATTCATCTATCAAAACACCTTCCGGTTGAACCAAAACTATTACAGTTCGTTGGGGGAGAAAAAGGCCTTTGTCCTCTCCCACGGCCGCAATATGATGATCCTGAAGATCGTTGGGTATGCCGAGAAGGTGGCCCAGTATTATCAGTTGGATGATTTCAAGGCCCATGTCTGGATCGCCCATCAGCGCTATCCAACCAAGGGGCGGGTCTGGCATCCTGGAGGGGCCCATCCCTTTATCGGGCTGGATGAAGCCCTGGTTCATAACGGAGATTTCGCCAATTATTATTCGGTCAGCGAATACCTGTATCAGCGAAATGTGGTTCCTCTGTTTTTGACCGATACCGAGGTCTCCGTTCAGGTCTTTGATCTCCTTAACCGGGTCTATGGTTATCCTTTGGAATACATCATCGAATCCCTGGCCCCGACCACGGAAATGGATTTTGATAAGCTGCCCCTGGAAAAACAAAGGATTTACCGCCAGATCCAGACCACCCAGATCCACGGCTCCCCGGACGGGCCGTGGTTTTTCATCATTGCCCGTAATCTCACCGGGCAAAAAACCTATCAATTGATCGGCATCACCGATACGGCCATGCTCCGGCCGCAGGTCTTCGCCCTGCAAAAAGGAGAAGTGGAGATCGGACTGATCTGCTCGGAAAAACAGGCCATCGATGCGACCTTGCAGTCCCTGGCCAGGGAAGATTCCCGGTTCGGCACCGTTGCCGATCGCTATTGGAACGCCAGGGGCGGGAGCTATACCGACGGCGGGGCCTTTATTTTTTCGGTCAAGGAATCGGAGGCCGGAAATTGGAACCTGAGCTGTCAGGATAAATTCGGCCGGCCCATTGATATCCCGGCCGAGCGGACCCCCCATGATTTTCGCCTTGAACTTAAGACCGCGCCTTTAAAGACGGCGATGGCTAAAAAGGTCAGGCAGGCCTTGGAATCAGGGAAGATCGTTCCCTTATTTTCTTCCTTAAGGGGTTCCATCGAAAAATGGGACTATGCCCAGCTCAACAGTTTTTTAGACCACCTGCTGGTTTTGGCCCAAGAGGAAAAGTTAAAGGAAGGGGTAATCGAATTGTTGACCTTGCTTCTGGATCGCAGGTATCCCACAGGGACGAAACGCCGCCGATCCCTTCTGCAATTGGTCACCCGGTCCCTTGAAAAAATATTTAACGAGATTCCTCTTATAAACCAGACCAAAGGAACCTCTTTTCTCAGGATCGATTATGCCCATCGTCAAACGCTTCGTGCCCCGGAAGACGGGGAAAAGGTCCTGGTCATCAATGCCGGTCAGTTTCAGCCGGAAGGGGAAGACTGCGATGCCCGCCTGGTGGTCAAGGCTTATGAGCTGGGTTGGAAAAGGTTTATCGGCTATGGGTACCGGGGGCAACGATTTCTGGGTTGCGGCCTGGGGCCGGACACCAAAGGGGTCCGCATCGATGCTTATGGGAGTAGCGGGGATTACCTGGCTTCCGGGATCGATGGATTGGAAATTTTGGTTCATGGCAATGCCCAGGACCAATTGGGGCAGATTCTCAAAAGCGGCAAACTGGTGGTCCACGGCGATGTGGGGCAGACCTTTTTGTACGGGGCCAAAGGCGGTGAGGTTTATGTGTTGGGTAATGCCGCCGGACGCCCGCTGATTAATGCAGTGGGCAGGCCCAAGGTAGTCATTAATGGTACGGCCCTGGATTTTCTGGCCGAATCCTTCATGGCCGGAGACCCCCATAACGGGGGAGGATTTGTCATAGTCAACGGCCTGATTGTTGATACCCAGGGGAATATAATTCCTCAGGAAACACCTTATCCCGGATCGAACCTCTTTTCTCTGGCCTCCGGCGGGGCCATTTATATCCGGGACCCCCATCAAAAAATAGTGGCCGAACAGCTTAACGGCGGGGAGATCGTCCCCTTCTCCGAGGAAGATTGGCAACTGATCCTGCCTTATCTGAAGGAGAACGAACGCCTCTTCGGCATTTCCATCGAGGATCACCTGTTGACTGTCGATGGTCAAAGAAGCACGCCTTCAAAAGTCTTTCGCACCGTTCAACCGGCTAAACCAACGGTCCTGGCCGACGGGTTGGATGAATGGGAATAAAAAAATAGGGAAGGCTGATTTTTCCTCAGCCTTCCCCGCCTCTACAAATCAGGCCCTTCTGAATTCTGACCTCTGAGGTACCGATCTTTCCCCCTCGTTTTAGCTTCGAACTCCCAACCCCGAAGTTTCTTTTTCTTGGACCGCTATGATCTGATTTTTTGCACTTTTCAGCAAAAAAAGAGTTGACTTCCCCCCTTTCCCCTTCGATGATGAAATGGTCATTGCCCTATCGCCGGGTAGGGTTGGGCATGCCGTTGAAGGACTTAAGCAACTTTATGCCAGGGGGCTGAGATACCCCATGTGGTTCATTGGGATCGAATGCGACCAAAATACATCCACCGAATCCCCGCATCGGTAACAGCTCCCTTTCCCTGTATCTATGCACCGTTGGGGGTAGATCTCTTTAATGCCAAGAAAATAGACCTGACCCTAGAGGGGGTACGGAACTATACGAAGTCAGGGGATAAACGATAAAAAATTGGCAATTAAGCAATAAGTTGGATTAAGCTTTTAGATATTATTGGAGACCTAACGTGGCAGAAACGATAAAAATCACTTCTGTTTATGGTGTCAAAGATAATGGCCAGTTGGTGAACATCGTAGTTGAAGGAAATTCCAATGAAATACCTTATATTTTGATAACTATTTGGGGCAAAAAACAAAATCGCAATATAATAAGGCAGATTTCTTCAGCAGAGTTTAACGAATCAATTGAACAAGAAATTATTAAAAGTGCTCAATGTGAGTGTGGGGACCAAATAACCATCAAGGCTTTCTGCTTAGCCAATTCAGCTATTTCCGATACATGGAAAGGAGAGCTTCAATGTATTGAAATAGGGAAGGAAGCAGCGGTTACAGTTGAGGAAGGTCCTGAGGTAGAAAAGGTTTTAGAGATAGTAGCGGCAGCAGAGGCTGAAGAAGCAGAAGAGGAAAAAGTCAGTCCTCCGGAATCATTGCCTTTGGAGACACCAACTCCCGAAAAAGAAGAGGAACCAGCGGTTACAGTTGCCGAAGATCATGAGGAAAAGGAAGAAGAGGAAAGTGTTCCGAAATCATTCTTATTCCCAACTATAGGAATCACGACTGTTAAAGGTTTCACATATAAGGGAGACTTGGTGGATATCGTTGTTGAAGGTGCCTCCACCGGAAATAAAAGAATTTTAATAAAGATCCAATGGGGAAACATTAGATACTATAAAATTGTTTCTCCGTCTTCTTCGGGAGAATTCAAGTCATCATTTGAGCAAGATATTAGTAGAAGTGTTAAAAGCGAAGGCGGGGATCAACTAACCGTTACCGCTTTATCCTTAGCGGACTCAGCGATTTTCGATACATGGCAAGAAAAGTTTCATTGTGTTGAAAAAGTCGGCGTAGCGGCGAACACTGTTACCGGGAGTGACGGCGTGAAGGAGGATAAAGAGGGAATGGAGTCAGACTATGAAAAGTAGTTGATCCGTGAGGATCATTGGGGGTCACCTATTAAAAGAGATCAGGTCTATTTTCTTGACATTAAGAATGGTAACCATAGACTGAGACCTCCCATCATCCCTTATTCTAAATTCTAATGAACTGCCCTTGATCGTCCCTCTGATCCGCTAAATCTCTCTTTCATCGCATATTCAAGATGCCCTTAAGTTCCTCAAGAAAGCCGATCTGACCTTTGTTTATTTTCCGGACGGCCTCGTCCTCCCCGAACCAAGCCGCCCGGTCTATTTCCGGATACTCCCTTTTTCTGCCGGACCGGGGCGGCCACTCCATGGTAAAGGTATTGCTCTTGATCGAAGAAGGGTCGCAGTCCCCGGCAAAGGCCCAGGCGGGAACCCACTTTCCACCCGGCTGCCTGATGGTGGAAAGCGGCTTAAAAACCCCTTCGGCCCTAAACCCGGTCTCTTCAAAAAATTCCCGTTTGGCAGCTTCCAGCGGGTCCTCATTTTCAGTGTATTCGCCCTTGGGGATCGACCAGGCCCCTTCGTCCTTGCCCGCCCAGTAAGGGCCCCCGGGGTGAACCAGAAAAACCTCAAGCCCCTTATTCCCAAAACGATACATCAGCAACCCGGCACTCTGTTTAATCATATCAATTTTTCATTCGTTGCCCGTGCCATGGTTCCAGGCAAATCGATTCTTTCATGTTTTGGTAGGGACTCCGGTAAAGAAGTAAAAAAGTCAGGTGTCATGCCGCGCAGGTCGATCTTTCAATTTGTCAAAATCAACAAGATCCTGTGGCTTTCCGCTCGCACGTTTATTGATCAACAAATCGTTCTTGGAGATGAAATTAATTTTTAATTCACCAAGATCTGCAATAACGCGATTTTTGTAACAGGGATTGAAAAGAACCCCGTCAATAGAAGTAAGGATCTCCAACCGCATTGGAGGAAATCCCATTCTGATGACCTTTTCTTTTTTTAAAAATAATTCCTTTCTTAATTCCGGAAGATTGAATCCAAAGGCTTTCGAGACATCAACCATTTTCAAGGCATTTCTCTCGTCGATGGCTATCCAGACATCCAGATCACCGGTTGCCCGGGGGTAACCATGAAAGCCTACGGCATATCCTCCGACTATGAGGTATTTAATTTTCTTTGAGTTCAGTAATTGTAAGAACTCTTTGAAGTCTTTCGGAAATTCGATCATGCCCGAACATCGCCCTTCTTAAGAATTCAATGGTTTCAATTCGTTCAAGGTAGCTGCGATCCTGCCAGCTGTCTCTATCATCCTCGTCATGCAAATTTCCAACTTCAAAAAAGTTTCTTTGAATTATTTCTTGTATCATTTCATCATATTCCTAAATAATTCCCACTTAAAAAGGTGGGGATAACGTTAACACAGACTGTTAGTAAGAAGGAATCTTTGGGGATAGAATACTGGCCATTATTCTCCTCAAGATCATTGAAAAGAAGACGATAAACCTGAGGCTGTTTGGGTTAAATTAACATAACCACTTAATTTGTCAAGAAAATAGTTTTAAAAGAGGCAAATATCAGAAGGAAAGTCTGAATAAAATTACTTCTCCGAATTCCTCGGTTATACCCTTAGGCGAATCTTTGGGGGCGGCATATTCATTGTACACGATTTTGGTGGGAGGAATATATCACGCGCATGACTTGGACTACCCTCAAGTTGCATAATAGACAGGGCGAAGGAGTGATTGAAACTACTGAATCAACCTGCGGACCATCAGGCGCAAGGACAGGGGCAGGGTGATGAGGCAGAAGATCAGGAGATATAGAAAGTTCCATAGCTGCTGCAGGGAAAGAATATTCAAAGCCAGGGCCCGGGTCAGCTCCACCACGTGAGTCAGGGGGAAAACCCAAGCCAGCGCTTTGGCCCAGAAAGGGAGCTGATCCAAAGGGAAAAAGGTCCCGGAAAATAAAAACATGGGAGTGATGAAAAGAAAGACCGGGAGGTTGAAGGCCTCGATGTTCGGCGTCAGAGCGGTAAAACACATACCCACTGCTCCGAAGGCCATCCCCCCGAGCAGGGAGACCAGGAGTATTCCCAAAGACCAGGGATAGCTTAAAAGTCCGAAGAAAGTAAGGATGATCATCATCAAGGCCGTGGCCATCAACGAGCGGCTGGCTCCCCAGACCATTTCGCCCAGGATAACCTCTTCCACGGTCAAGGGTGTGGCCATCAGGGCATCGAAGGTTTTTTGATAATACATCCGCACATAAGAAGCATAAGTGGTTTCAAAAAAGGCATTTTGCATGATATTTATGGCCAGTATCCCCGGGGCGATGAAGGCCGCATAACTGATCAGCCGTCCTCCGAAATTCAGTTTCCCGACCAGATAACCCAATCCCGCACCAAAAGCCAAAAGATAAAAAATCGGTTCCAAAACCGGGGGCAGAAAATTAATCCTCCAGGTCTTGATATAGACATCCCAATTGCGCTGCCAGACCCGGATAAAACGCCAGGTAATCAATTTCGGATTTCGGATTTCGGATTGCGGATTGTCAAAGGCAGGATTTGGAGTCAGGTTGTTCATTCGCGGAGCCCCCGGCCGGTGAATTTTAAGAACACATCCTCCAGGGTGGCCATACGCAGGGTACAGCCGCCGGTGCAGTATTCATCGGAGATTTGGCGGAACAATTTTTCTCCTTCCCGGGTGGGGATCAACAGACGATGGGGGAGCTGTTCAAAAGAGATTTGTCGGGTCTTTAGAAAATCTAATAAGGGAGGAGCGGGATTTTCCACCTCGATCACATTACCGCCGATATGTTGGCGTATCAGGGAAAGGGGAGTTCCCTCCACCAGGATATGCCCCTGATCCATAATCACCAGACGGTCGCAAATCTGTTCGGCCTCGTCCATATAATGGGTGGTCAAAAGGATACAAAGACCCTTGTTTTTAAGTTGCCAGACCTGCTCCCAAACCTGATGTCGGGATTGGGGATCCAGTCCGGTGGTGGGTTCGTCCATAATCAACAACTCGGGATTGTGCATCAGGGCCCGGGCGATGACCAGGCGGCGCATGAGACCGCCGGAAAGTTCCGGGACCTTGGAATCCCGTTTATGGATCAGGCCCATAAAATTCAGCCATTCTTCAGCCCTTTCCCGGGCGATCTCTTTGGGCAGATTAAAATACCGGGCGTAGACCAGCAAATTTTCCCATACCGTGAAGTCCGGATCGAGATTGTTTTCCTGATGGCAAACCCCGGTCCTGGTCTTGATTTCCCGAAAGTGCCGGCGAATATCTTTCCCGAAGACCAGCAGACTTCCTTCCGTGATTGGGGAAAATCCATAAATCATCCGGATGGTGCTGGTTTTGCCCGCGCCGTTGGGTCCTAAAAATCCAAAGCACTGCCCGGCCTGGATCTCAAACGAGATATGATCCACAGCTACCAGATCGTGAAAACATTTAGTCAGGTTTTCAGCTTTAATCACCGGCTGCATTGCAAACTCACTTCGCGTCCCATGAAAAGTTTCCATACATGCAAGACAATCTCAGATGACGATCGGGGTAGTTCGAAGTATTGAGTTCGGAGTTCGGAGCAAAAAAAATTTCCATCCCTGACTCCGAACTCCGAACTCGTCTTAGAAAATTGCCGAATCCAGGAATCTTTACAATCTTTCTTGATTGTGAACAATATCAATTTCCCCCTTCTTCCCTTATCGGCACCCACAGCATAAGCAGCATGGCCGGGATTGAGGCGAGGAAGGCCAAGGCAAACAGATTCAAATAACCCATATTTTCTACCATAACTCCACCGAATCCGCCGAAAAAAGTGGAGAAGAGGGACATGATGGCCGAACCGACCGCATAGTGAGAGGCCTTGAATTCCGGTTTACAGGTGCGCAGGATATAGACGATCAGGACCGCGTTCCCGAGACCGGCGGCCATCTGTTCATAGCAGTGGACCGCGGCAATGAGGGCCAAACCGGAGGTTGTCGACGCGGAGGGAAGGGACCAGGCCAGCCAGACATAGGCCCAGATATTGAAGTTCATGATGATGGTCAGGGGCCAGATGGCTTTTTTCAGCCCCTTTTTCTTGATCCAAATCCCCCCGATGGAAGTCCCGGCAATAGCGCCCAAGGCCCCGAGAATCCCTCCGACCCAGGAAAGCTGGGCCTTGGTTACGCCCAGTTCCCGCATGAGGAAAGGCGTGCCCATGGAGAACAAAATTTCATCGCCGATTTTATAAGTAATGATGAAGATAATAACCAGGGCCACCCTCTCCTGATCAAAGTAGGTGCTGAAGGCCCGGGCGAACTCCCGGGTAATTTCGGACAAGGATCGCGTCCCTTGAATACGGTCCTTCTCGAATCGGGGGAGCTGCCAGACATGGAATAAGGTCAGCAGCAGCATAGTGATAGCCGCGGCCCCGAAGGCATAACCCCAGGGTTGGTATTTATCGGCCCCGCCGAGAAGGGCCGCGGCATAAGCCGCCAGGGCCACAAAGCCGCTGCGTACCAGAATAACTGCCATCCGGTAGGCAAAAACACGATAGCCGGTATAAGCGGCCTGCTCCTTGGGATCGGTCAGACCTTCCATATAGTATCCGTCAATAGCGATGTCATTGGTCGCTGAGAGGAAGGCCAGCAGGATAAAGGTCCCCGAAATAATCGCCAGGATCAAGGCGGCATCGGCCTGCCTGGCGGCGAAAAAACAACCATAGGAAACACCGACGATTAACAGTGTGATCAGGCCTTGGATGGCGATCATCCAGGTCCTTTTCTTTCCCAGGATATCGAGAAAAGGGGCCCAAAGGAATTTCAGGTTCCAGGGTATGCCCAGAAAATTCAGATACCCGATGTAACGTTCCTTCATCCCGATGTCGGTGAAGAAGACCGAAGAAAGGATCCGGATAATCGAATAGGGCAGGCCTTCGGCCAGGTAGGTGCTGAAGACCCAAACCCCTGGTTTTTTAACAGTTTGCTGAAACCGGGAACCCACCCGAAGGGCGGGATTGAGCCGCGACGTGGGGCGAACAAAAAGGCCCATCTATCCCGCCAACGGCAGGATTGCCCCGCCTCCCTGCCCGCCTTTCGGCGGGGCAGGCTTATTCCGACGTACTTCTTCGTACGCCTCATTCCTCAGGATTTCGGGCGCCTCGTATCTGGACCTTTTTGAGCTACCTGTGAAAAACGAGGTTTTTCGCATCCTGTTTAGATTCATAGGGAGGGTTGGATCGCTGTTATGGCCGCTGTCAATTCTTCTGAACCGGAAGAAAAGAAGTGATCCGCTCCTTTAATAATTTTGATGGGGGGTGGTGTCGGCATGGATTGGACTAAATTCCTTATCTTGGCGACAGGGGTGTAAGGGTCTTGATCCCCGAGCACAACCAGACGCGTTTTAGTATCCTGAGATAAAAAGGAAAAATCCATCATGCCCGCCGGAGGAGAAACCAATATCGATCCTTGAACATCCGAAAGGGTCAGGGCTGCCTGAGCATTGACCCAGGCCCCAAAGGAATAACCGGCCAGAATAATTTTTTGTTCCCCTAATTCTTTCAGATAGGTTACGGCTGCTGAAACATCTTCCTGCTCCCCCAGCCCTTGATCGAAATCCCCCTGGCTTCGGCCGGTCCCCCGAAAATTAAAACACAGGGTTGTCCAGCCCTGGTCTTCAAAAGCACCGGCTATCAAACCAACCACATGATTCTGCATGTCTCCGCCGTACAAAGGATGGGGATGGGAGACCACCACGGCCTTGGACAATTTTCCCTGGATCAGCAGACCTTCCAGAGAAAGGGACCCGGAGGGGAATATTATTTTTTCTGCTATACCGGTTGCCATAATTTTTCCTTCTGAATACTTATCTTTAATTTTTATTTCTTGCGACAAGTCGGGCTTAGAAAATTAACAATTTTTAGCATCGGCCACTTGTTTTTGCAAGGACAGATTTCTCGAGGAGAGTGATTATCAAATCGAAACAAACTACAGGTCCGGGCATGTCAAGGTCAGCCTGTTTTCAAGGGAGACAGGTCCAGCATGAAGAATCCTTCCTCTCTGTATATCATGTCATTTTAAAGGAGATACGATATTTACCTTCGGGCAAGAAAAGTAATTTGTAAACATAATAGTCATAGACCTCCGGAAATGTTCAAGAATCCATTTGGAATTTGGTAATAGGGCACTTGGATTGGGATGGAGAAGGCAGAGCTTTGGACATTGGATGCGGAAACGGTGCCCTGGCGATCAAGCTGGCTCTGAAGCACCGTAAGGCACAGATCCTCGGCATAGACTATTGGGGAAAGAAGTGGGATTACTCCAAGAGCGTCTGTGAGCGAAACGCAGCGATTGAGGGAGTAAGTGACCGCGTTGTGTTTCAGAGAGCAAGCGCCGCGTCATTGCCCTTTGCTGACGGGTACTTCGATGCCGCGTTGGGCAATTTTGTTTTCCATGAGGTCGGCGGTGTCAAAGACAAGCGTGACGTTATTCGTGAGGGACTAAGGGTTCTCAAGAAAGGGGGTAGGTTTGCCTTTCAAGACGAATTCCTCATCAAGAAGATGTACGGCGATCCAGAGGCATTGATTGCGACTATTAATAGCTGGGGAATAGCCAAAGTAGAGTTCATTGAAACCAGAGACTTACCCTTTATCCCACGCTTGTTGAAAGCACCGTTTATTTTAGGAACTATGGCGATGATACGGGGGGAAAAGTGAATAAGAACAGCCCAACCAGGCCATTAGACGCCGATGGCCCTTGCTTGCCGGTCCGACCCCAATTAAAGCAAATAACAATTAAACATGACCAGGGGGCGATCGAGATGAATTTTGAAGCGAAGGCCGCCGTCACGCGGAAGCACTTTACGGAGATCGATGCCAGCGACGTCCTTTACGCCTTCGTGCCGATGGGGTACGCGGGGATCAGCGTAGTCGAGATGTCGTACGCGTTCGCCAAGGGCAAGCGCGTCGTTGTCTCGGAGCCTTGCTCAAGGTGCAATTTAGTCCTTGACCTTCGGAGTCTATCGTATATACTATTGGTATTACCTGCTTGAAGGGAGGATTGTCATGTCCAGGACGCTATCGCTTAAAATGCGAGATGACATTTTTTCAGAAACCGAAGAGGTTATCGACACGATCCATACATCGAGAAATGCATACATTAACGATGCCTTGAGCTTTTACAATAAGTTTATGAAGCGACGCATCCTGAAGAAGCTGCTAAAAAAAGAGTCTATTTTGGTATCGAAGACATCACTTGAGGCGCTACAGGAATTAGAACTTATTGAAGACAAACTGCCCAAATGAAGCCGATCAAATTTCATGTATATAAAGCCGACCTCAATCCCCGCTTCGGCACTGAACCAGGCAAGATCCGGCCGGTGATCGTCGTCCAAACGAATCTCTTGAATGAGAACCATCCCAGCACCATCATTTGCCCCATCACCACAAAAATTCAAATGGGGGCAGACATTCTGCGCATTCATCTGAAAAAAGGCGAGGCGGGACTTGAGCATGATTCAGATATTATCGTCGATCAGATACGTTCGATCGACAACCGGAGGTTTCTTGATCATCTTGGAGCGATTTCGGATAAAAACAAACGACTTTTGCTGTCCAGCCTTCAAATTGTGATCCTTGAATAGGAGGAGTACCTAAGGTGATCGACCCTCTGATTTGGTGATCTGAGGAATATATGGGTTCGCCCAACCAGTCGTTCAAGCGGCCATACCGCTTAAATCATCGTGCCGGCAGGGCTCGAGATTAGATAAGTGATAATCAGGACGCCATACATATTTCCGGACACTAAGAAATATTAACAACTTTCAGTGAGGATTTTTATCTCCAATATCCGATCTATCCGAAAATGTCGTAAATCCTGGCGTTCATGACAGTAGGCGCGCAGGCCTTCAAAGGGTTTCCCCTTATATTCGAGCAGGGCAATGGCTTCGGGACGAATCCGGCGGCGGGATTTGGTGTCATCGGGCTTGAGATAAACGATTTCCAGGTCCTGTCTCTCTCCCATGGCCGTTTCGATCATTCGCACCTTGTCCGCATAAGCCAGCCGCTCTTCTGATTTTTCATATTGAAAACGGGTCAGGAATTGGATAACCCGGTAATCCATGAGAATATGCTGTTTTCTTATGGGTTGGCGAAGGACGATGCCTTGAAGACTGGTACAGCGGCTCAGGGCCACGTAAACTTGTCCATGGGCGAAGGTCCCCCGGCCGATATCAATAACCACCCGGTCGAAGGTTTTCCCCTGACTCTTATGGATGGTAATGGCCCAGGCCAGCTTTATGGGATATTGAGTAAAGGAGCCCATGGGTTCGGAATAAATTTTCCGGACTTTCTCATCAAAGCCATATCGGAAGATATTCCAGGTATAGGGGGTAACCGGCACGATAAAATTACCCGGAAGTTCGACCTTGATAATATCCTCTTCCCCTTTTTGGTGAATGATCTCGTTGACCTTGCCGATGGAACCGTTGACCCAGCGGCCCAAAGGATCATTATTGAGCAGCATGACCTGAGCCCCGGCTTTAAGTTCCAGGTCCTTGTCTGTAGGGATGGCCGATTTTTCGAATTCTCCTTCAACGAGACCCTGATAGGTATATACCTTGCCGGGAAGATGTTTCAATTTCTCCTGGTTTTGCCGAAAAGCCTGATCGTTGGTGCTCGTCAAATAAAGGTACAAATCTTCTTCGGGTGGGACGAAATCCGGGAGGCAATTTTGGTTGAGACGGACGATATCCGAGTCGGTTACCGAGCGGTTCCGGATGGCATTGAGCAGGGCTATGAAATCCTCTTCGGTTTGACGATAGATTTTTTACAACTCCACGAATTCCATTTTGAATTTCGGGTCCAAAAAAATTTGGGAGGAAAAGAAATAAGGAGATTCATATTGAAGGCGGAAGATATCTTTTTCGGTCGAGGTAACCACCGGAGGGAGTTGGTACAGGTCTCCGATAAAAATCATCTGGATCCCGCCGAAATGTTTTTTAGGCTGTGGCCCATTTAGACGAAGGAATTTTTCCACGCAATCCAGAAGGTCGGCCCGCACCATAGAGATTTCGTCAATGATGATGGTATCCAGCTTTTTATAAATGGAGGGGCGGTCTTTGTCTTTCTGGGCCTTTTTTTTGACTTTATCCAGGGCAATGTCCGGCCTGAAGCCGCAGAAGGAATGGATGGTCTGCCCCTGGACATTGAGGGCCGCCACCCCGGTTGGGGCCAGAACGGCGACACGCTTGCGGGTCACTTTTCGAAAATAATTAAGGAGGGTCGATTTGCCCGTACCGGCCTTCCCGGTAATGAAAACAGGGTGGTCGGTGTTCTCCATCAGGTCCAGGGCCTGCTGAAACTGTTCGTTGATTTCTATGGACAAGGTGTCGGGCATGATAGGCCTTTGATATATCAGTAAAGCAAATATCGGTCCGGTTTGTATTATTTTTGTACCATAAACTAAAGGGATTTAAGGTCAAGGGAAAAAGAGGAAAATAATCCGGAAATAATGACGGATCAGATCGATACCGGTAAAAGCAGGATCAAGGGATCGGGGCCTCTTTGGCCTGATGAAGACCGAGGGTCCGGCAAGGGAGATGAGTTGGGTGGAAAGACGAGACGGTATTTACCCTCAGACGGCAAATCTAATGATAAAAGGGATTTCTGAAAATCATCGACAGCACTTTTTGAAGCGGATCCAATAGGAAGAAATAAAACCGCATCCATCTTTTCCCGGATGAGGCCATTGATGCCCGGATTATTAAAAGCTGCCCCGGCCAGGGAACTCAAATCCGGCAAGGGAATGGAGTTAGTCCGGCCTTCTTCCGGATCCAGGCCGTAATGTTCGGCCCGGACCCACTGCTGGGTGGTAAAAAGGGTGAAGGGTTCAGGAACCAAGGTATTCTTTAATTCCCTCCAGGCGGACAGAGCCGGGGGACAGTTGATCTCCGTTTCAATCCTTTTTAATACCAGCGGGTCGGTCGATTTCCAAATCGATACCTCCTCCTGGTTTTCTTGCCAGCCCTGGACCAAAATTTTTTCCTGCTCCTCGATTTCGGCGAGGGAGTTCTCCACTTCCCGTTCCTGCATCATCCATTCATGAATCAGACAAAGGAGAATCGGGCCGCTGACCAGAGGGGAATCGCTTTGGCGCTTTTTTAAAGGCCGCCCCATCATCAATCCGGCAATCTCTTCTTGAGTTTCCATTTCTTCTTGAGCAGCCGCCTCCATAAGGTATTTCAGAAAACCCCTTCCGGGATTATTCGCCACATAATACTCCAACTCCCTCAACAGGATATCTTTTTCCTTGATCTCCTCCCGAGTTCGCACCGGAGACCGGGCCTGAATCAATCCCTGATCCGCCAGAGATTGGAAAGAGACCGGTAAAGGTAATGGATAAGGGTGCAGTAATAGGGCTTGCCGAAATAATAAGATGGCCCAGGCCAGGGCCTCTTCCTCCATCAGGGTATAGGGACAAATCAGGGCGGGGCGTACTACATAGGAACTCATGATTAACCTTTATATTGTTTTAATAGAAAATTATTTTAGTTCGGAGTATTGAGTTCGGAGTGAAATCTCCTTACTCCAAACTCCGAACTCGAAACTCAAAACTCAAAACTTTTGGTCTCAATCCGTAGCGGTTCTTTTCTTCACCCCGGCGGCCTCCAAAAACGCGGCTATTTTTTCATAGGGTTGGGCACCCACCAAAAAACGTTCCTCTAAAAGAAAGGTCGGGACGGCCTGAACCCCTTTTTGACGGGAACGAACCCAGTCTGAATCCACCGCTTCTTTAAAAACCCTTTTTCGCAGCACTTCCTGAGCTTCGTCTTCGGAAAGCCCGATGTCCCCGGCCAAAGAAGTGAGTTCCGAAATTTTTCCGATGTTGATTCCGTCGACAAAATAGGCTTTAAAAACCCGGTGGTGGAATTCGGTTCCTTTGCCTTTGGACTCAGCCCATTTACCCAACTCCTGGGCCAAGCGGCTGTTATAGGTCATCTTCCGGTCTCCGAAAGGCAGGCCCGCATCCCGGGCCGCCTGTTTCAACCGGGCCCTGATCTGATCTATATCCAGACGACCGGCGAAAAGTTCTTCAATGGATTGTCCGTCTTCCGGAGTTTCGGGATGAAGAGGAAAAGCGGTCCAGCGGATATCTATTTCAAAGGCCTTGTGCAATCGTTCAATACGCCCGGTAATGAAATAACACCAGGGTCAGACATAGTCGGAAAAAATTTCAAGAATTGGGATCTCCATCATCGGTTTCCTTTCCAATAGGCTGCGGGTTGTTGAAACCGTCGCCGTTTTCAGAATCTAAGGCACGGACACGGCCTTAGTTCGTCAAAGTTTCGATGCAGACAACACCGATAGCTTAACATGTAAGCGGAAAAGGTGTAAAGGACAAAAGGGTTAAGGAAGGCAATCCGGACACCGGGGGGGAATAGGACTGGTCTTGATCGAAAAATTAAAATTCAACGGAATCCCGGGGGATCTTCAGGTCAATTATATTATCTCTTTGGTCAGAAGAATATCGGCCTTGATATGATTCATCGTAAACACTCCGGGCAGATATCGGTTGCGGTCGATGGCTTGATCACCCAGATAAGGTTGAAGGTACTGGAGGGTATGATCTATCATCTTTTCATAAACGGCATCATTATGGAAGTAGGAGGGAAAATCAACGATGGCATTGTTGAAGACCGAGTAAATAGGGGAGTTCTTATAATCCAAAGCCTCCAGATGACTGAAGGTGGCTATAATCTGCCCATCGAAAGTACCCCATAACTTTAAAAAGGAATTGAGGTGGGGTGCCGGGAGCTTATGGATCTCCCTGAATATGATGAGGTCGAAATAGGCAAAGTCCTTGATATACCATTGATCGCTTGAAACGTTTCGGCAAGGGACTACACATAGGGTCTTGGAATTCAAATCAAAGCTTTCCGAGTTTATCAGTTTGCCCAGTATAAAATGGGCATATCCGGCGTCCTCATAGCGCAAGACCATCCTTTTAACCTGCCCGCGGTCGAAATTTCGGAATACCTGAATCAGATATTCAAACCGGATATCCCTTCCCAGATAACTTTCAATGGGAATGAACCCATCCGGTAATAAAGGCTTGGAGAGGGTTCCTTTCAATTTCAGATTGCGTAAGATGGTTTTAGTATCAGTAACCGATTGCTCCAGAAACTGATCGATCTTTCTATCATCCATCCCCCGCCCTTTTAACCTTTTGGAAAGGGCAAAACCGCTTTCCCGGTCTTTGTCCATAAGAAATTGAATAGCCAGGAAGGTCAGGCAGGCCAGGTAGGAAAAGATAAGCCCGTCCTTGTTCAATGTTATTTTCAAAGCTTCCGAGGCGAAATAGTGGGGATTAAGGGTGTGATGGGCCAGGATATAACCATTGAAAAGATCCCCCAAGGTGTTAAGACCTTTTTCAAGGTAGTACTGGTTTATCTGGAGGGGGTCCACGGCGAAAAATGCCCTTTCATACATCCGGGAAAATTCTGAATACAACCGGGAGGGGGATTTGTAATAGGTGTCCAGGATACCGCTGCTCTCCTTAATCAACAGGTCGACCCCGGTGGTTTCCAGGGAAAGAAGGGTGCTGCCTTCCTGTTGAATATCCTGCAATCCGAAAAAGCGGCATAAATTTTTAAACACCACGGATTTCAGGACATTAAACGTCTCATAATTTTCAAAAAGAGGCGTGGAGGCCTCCGATTGAAAAACCCTTTTATTAATATGGTCCTGAATAATGTCGCCCACCTTGGAAAGCCCCAGAATGGTAATCGCAAAATCAACCCCCATCTCTTGGGGCTCTTCCCGCCTCTGTAAACCGATCGCCCTGGCGATTAATTCCTCTTTAAAGGTTTTTTCTTTTTCGCCTTTCTGGTCTTCCTCCCCGTCCTTTATCTCGGGCTGGATCTCCATTTCCTGCAGGCTGCTGATCTCGTCGATATATCGGCCTATCTTCCTTATATCCGGCTCAGAACTATCTACCTCCATGAGCAGATTGATCATGCCAATCAATCCCTCGTCCTTTTTATATTGAGCCATGGCCTTATCCAGGTGGATCTTCATCTGAGCCGGGGCGATGATTTCTTTGGCCCTTTTTATGATTTGAATAAATAATGCCGGATCATTGAAAGAGGTGGCTGATTGCAATCCAAGAAAAGTTTTGTCCTGCCAACGAATGTTGGCCTTAATTTCCTGACCGAAGATGGGAATTGTTAGGGTGGGGTCTTCAGGGACAAAGCCGGGGGCTTTCTTTACTTTCAGGCCGTTTTTACTGATCTCAATGATGGTCCCGATCCCTTCCAGGGGGATCTCATCGATCAGATATCGATCATCCTTTCTTCGATTCAGGGGCCGCTCTCTTTCCATGGCCGGTGCCTCCCGGTATTGAAAGGAGTTTGAAGAAAACTCGTGGAGAATGGTTACTTATTAAACAGGCTCTGTCAAGGGGAAAAAGGTCTCCTTCGGTCTTGAAGGACTAGAGACCTTTGAAAAACATCCCCTTTTGCGCAATCCCCGCGTCAGACTCAAATTTCAATCCTCGAAATACTAATTGTCTTCCGGTGGTTAAAATATTTGTCTTCGTTGACCTTGGGCAAAAATTGGAATATTTTTCAAAGGTCTCACTAATTAGGGTTCAATCCACTAAGGTCTTAGGACTTAACCGGTTCTAAGCCGGGACAAACTCTGCCGGCCGGGCTTCCTCCAGGGAAATGGACTCTGTTGGGCAGGTCACCAGACAGAGACCACAGCCCATACACTTCTCAGGATTGACAACCGCGGTATCCCCTTCCCCCTCCATACTGATCGCCTCGAAATAACATCGATCCAGGCAGGATTCACATGAGGTGCATTCTTCAGAATCCACTTTGGCCCTGAACCGGCTCGGCACGACGAATTTTCCCAAGCCGGTCCGGACCGAAGGCCAGTTCAGACAACAATCGCTGCAGCAGTTACAAATCACATGGCCCAAGGTCCTCTTGTTTCCGGTGACGTGGATCAGTCCCTCCTCTTCGCACATCTTCATCATCTGGAGGGCTTCCTCCTTTTCCAGCTTTCGACCGGTTCCGCGTTCTATCGAGTAATCGGCCGCCTTGTCGATCTGCACGCAGACCTCAATGGGCTTGCCGCATTCTCCGTCTATGGCCCGGCAGGAGCAGGGGGTAACTGCCAGGTTTCTGGCCTCGGCAATAATGCTCTTGACATCGTCGAAAGCCAGGATTTGAGTCTCGTTCTGGACGGACACATTGACCGGGATCACACGGATCACCGCCGAGGGCAGCATTTGCTCTAACTTCCGGCTGTATTCATCGAACTCGTTTTTCATGAAGGCTTTCCACAGGTCCAGCATCTTCCGAGGCGCATTAACAATAACTGCTGTGGAATCATGCATCTGAAGTACTTGCCTGACCCGATAATATCGGGTTCCGTCCGCTTTTTTCGACTTAAAGAGCAGACCCTTTTTGAAAAGCGGGTCAATGGTCGCCTCAACCTCTTTCTCCTTCAGGCCGGTTTTTTGGGCGAGTTCCTGGATGGTTGCCGGTGGTGCGGCAGCCAACAGGACTTTGGCTTCTTTTTCATCGGCTAAGGTTTCAAAAATTCCGGGAATGTATTTCGAGCCCCCGGCCCCAACTGCTTCCGCCAGTTTTTGATACAATGTTTCTTCTGCCATTGGATTGTTTCTCCTTCTTTTTTATAATGTTTGTTAGAGAAATTTCAAAATCGAATATTGTTAACCCAAAGTTTCTGTAAAATAGGCCTTATCCCCAAGTATCCTTTCCGGATCAGGTCCTTTTTAATCTCCGGGAAATTGGCTGGAATTTCCCTTTTTAAAAAAGACTTAGGTTTCCGGATAATGGCCGGGTGGGATTTGATATAAACATGCCGGTGATCCGAGGCCAGCCAAAGCAGACCGGCCATTCCTCGTGAAATATTCTCCCAACTATTAATTGTTTCCAGGATAAAATCAAGATATTCTTTTTCAGGAAGAAAAAGGGGTTTTTTGTATATGAAAAATTTTGATATCGTAGTCATTTCTGGAGTGAATATCATGAATCTAAAAAGGTTTTAAGGTTTCAACTTTCAAATTGACAAGGCATAAGATAGTAGAGTACATTTTGGCAGTATTAAATTATGGTTAAACTATTTCAAGGGGTCAAGGGATCAAAAGACGGGATGACATGAAGAACATTTTTGGACCGGTACCCTCCCGCCGGTTGGGATTTTCCCTGGGGGTGGATATCATCCCCTATAAAACCTGCTCATTTGACTGCATTTATTGTGAGTTGGGGAGAACCGACTGCAAAACCATTGAACCCGTTGAAGTGATACAACCGGATGACGTTCTGAAGGAATTGGACCAGGTATTGTCCGCCTCTCCCTTGACATTGGATTTTATCACCGTTTCGGGATCGGGGGAGCCGACCTTGCATCCCCAGCTGGGCTTGATCATCAAAGAGATCAAAAAAATGGGATCGGTGCCCGTTGCCCTGCTCACTAACGGTTCCCTGCTTTTTAACGATGAAGTCCTGGAAAGGGTTCTGGCGGCCGATGTAGTCGTCCCATCCCTGGATGCGGCGGATCGGGTTGTTTTTCAAACCGTCAATCGCCCTCATCCGTCTTTGAGCTTTGACCAGTTGATTGACGGTTTGATCAAGCTGGGAAAATCCAAAGGTCCACGGATCTGGCTGGAAGTGCTGCTTCTTCGGGGGATTAACGATACCCCGGAACAGATTAAAGGTTTTGGACAATATATTGAAAAAATCAATCCGGAAAAAATACACCTCAACACTGTAGTTCGCCCTCCGGTAGAAGATTACGCCGTCCCGTTGTCGGACGGGCGTTTGAAAGAGATCCAAAAAACCTGGGGACCTTGGGCTGAAATCATTTCCGGTCCGGCCCAGGACAAGGTTCAGACCAAAGGGGTTCTACAGGATTCTAAGATTTGCGACCTGGTGTCCCGCCGGCCCTGTACGGCCGAAGATATCGCCCGATTTCTGGGCCTTTCCCTGGAAGAAACGGTTCCTATCTTGGACCGGCTGATTCAGGAAAAAAAAATTAATTATGACCTGTTTAATCGACAAGGCTTCTACCGGGGCAAATAGCCCCGTATAATTTTTGGAGGAGATGAATGAAGGATTTACATCTGGGAATGGATATCGGCTCGGTGAGCGTCAACACCATTATAATAAGCAGCCAAGGAGAGATCCTCAAAGATGATTATCGCCGCACCAAGGGCCAGCCAATGGAAACCGCTCTGGAGGCTTTTAATG
Organism: uncultured delta proteobacterium; assembly: GCA_963790475.1. Lineage (GTDB taxonomy): Bacteria > Desulfobacterota > RBG-13-43-22 > RBG-13-43-22 > RBG-13-43-22 > RBG-13-43-22. Next base: position 128,393 of record CAWBOS010000011.1, read on the forward strand.
AATTTTTTTCAGAATTCCCTCCGGAGCAGATCCGGTCCATCGCCCTGACCGGGACGGCCGGGAAAAAAGTGGCCGACCTGCTCAGGGTCCCTTTTGTCAACGAGATCATTGCCCAGGCCCGGGCCATAGAACGGTTTCACCCTCAGGTCCGAACTATTATTGAAATGGGCGGGGAGGACTCCAAGCTGATCCTGCTTTCTCCGGAAGATGGGGGCCGCCTGGTCATCCAGGATTTCGCCATGAACACCCTTTGTGCCGCGGGTACCGGCTCATTTTTAGACCAGCAGGCCCATCGTCTGGGCCTGACTATTGAAGAATTCAGCCAACTGGCCTTAAAGTCCCAGACACCTCCCCGGATCGCCGGCCGCTGCACGGTTTTTGCCAAAACCGACATGATCCACCTCCAGCAGGAGGCCACCCCGGATTACGACATCATCGCCGGGTTATGTTTTGCCGTGGCCAGGAACCTCAAGAGTAATATCGCCAAAGGTAAGAACATCCTCAAACCCGTTTCCTTCCAGGGGGGGGTGGCGGCCAACCGGGGGGTGCGGCGGGCCTTTTCCGAGGTCCTGGAGCTTAAAGAAGGGGAATTGGTCATCCCGGATCACTTTTTTTCCATGGGGGCCATTGGGGCCTCTTTGATCGTTCAGGAAGACCCGGCCGCCCTCAATCAATTTAAGGGGTTGGAGCCTCTCAAAGATTATTTAAAAACTCAAACCTCAGAGGCCCGGCGGCTGGATGCTTTAAAATTAAGAGACGATTATATCCAGCCATTTTTCACCGGGCAGGCCCCGGTTCCGACGCAGGGGAAAAAGGTCGAAGCCTATCTGGGGGTCGATGTCGGGTCCATCAGCACCAACGTGGTGGTCATCGATAAGGAGATGCGGGTTTTATCCAAACAATATCTGATGACCGCCGGCCGGCCGCTGGAAGCCATTCGACAAGGGTTGGAGGCGGCCGGGAAAGAAGTGGGGGACCGGGTCATCATCAAGGGGGCGGCTACCACCGGTTCAGGCCGGTATCTGACCGGGGATTTCATCGGAGCTGATATCGTCCGCAATGAGATCACGGCCCAGGCTACGGCAGCGGCGGCCATCGATCCTCTGGTAGATACCATTTTTGAAATCGGCGGCCAGGATTCAAAGTATATCAGTTTGGAAAACGGGGCCATCGTGGATTTTATGATGAATAAAGTCTGCGCCGCCGGAACCGGTTCTTTTCTGGAGGAACAGGCCGAGAAGCTGGGCATCTCCATCAAAGATGAATTCGGGGCCCTGGCCCTGGATTCGGAGAGCCCGATCCGTTTGGGAGAACGCTGCACGGTCTTTATGGAATCCGACCTGGTCCACCACCAACAGAAGGGCCTGGATAAGAAGGACCTGGTGGCGGGCTTAAGTTATTCGATTGTCGAAAATTATCTCAACAAGGTCGTAGAAGACCGCCGGATCGGCAAACGGATCTTTTACCAGGGAGCCACGGCCTTCAACAAGGGGATTGTAGCCGCCTTTGAAAAAATCGTCGGCAAACCCATCACCGTACCCGAGCATAATGATGTGACCGGGGCCATCGGCGTGGCCATCCTGGCCATGCGGGAGCGAACCTGGGAGGAAAGCCGGTTCAAGGGGTTTGACTTGGCCCGGATCCATTATGAAATTTCCTCTTTTGAATGCAAAGGATGCCCCAATCAATGTGACATCAATAAGGTCAGCATTGAAGGAGAGAAACCCCTCTTCTACGGAAGCCGTTGTGACAAATATGATGTGGACACCAAAAAAACCGTCCAAAAGCCCATGCCCGACCTCTTTGCCGAGAGGGAGGCCTGGATGGCAGGGCAGTCCGAAGACTTGAATCCAGGAGGGAAACGGGGAAAAATCGGTATTCCCAGGGCTATGTTTTTCAGGGAGCTTCTGCCTTTTTTCCGTACTTTTTTCACCCAGCTTGGGTTTGAAGTGGTCATCTCCGGTGTAACCAACAAATCGATCATCCATCAGGGCGTGGAAAGCATGGCCGCCGAGACCTGCCTGCCCGTCAAGGTGGTCAACGGGCATATCCTGGAACTGATCCAGCAGGGAGTGGACCGGATTTTCCTGCCCAGCATCGTCGATTTGAAAACCGACAACCCGGATTATCCGCAGGGTGTGGTCTGTCCCCTGGCCCAAACCCTGGCCTACACAGTTCATTCTTCCTTCAACTTTCAGGATAAAGGGGTCCAAGTTTATTCACCGGTTCTCTATTTCGGAAGAGGAGAAAGGATCTTAAGACAGGGACTGATGAAAATGGGCCGTTCCCTGGGGATTATCAATCCATTTCTGATTTCCGGGGCCATGAAAAAAGGACTAACCGCCCAGGAAGATTTTTACAAAAAAATGCAGGATCGTGGCCGGGAGGTCATGGCCGCCTTAGGGCCGGAGGAGATCGCCATGATGGTCGTCAGCCGTCCCTATAACGGTGTTGATCCCGGCATTAACTTGAATATCCCCAAAAAACTGCGGGATCTCGGGGTCCTGGCCATCCCCATGGATTTTTTCCCCCTGGATCAAAAAAACGAGACCGAGGACCCTAAATACCACTACTGGCGGTTCGGTCAGAAGATCATGGGGGCTGCGGAAATACTCATCAAAGATCCAAGACTATATGGAATTTACGTCACTAATTTTAGCTGCGGCCCCGATTCCTTCATTCTTCATTTTTTCCGCGACGTTTTGAAAGGGAAACCCTATCTGGAAATCGAGATCGACGAACATAGCGCCGACGCCGGCGTGGTGACCAGATTGGAGGCCTTTTTGGATAGTCTAAGAAACAGTAAGACCGCAGCCCTCCCGCTCCTGAAAAAACGAACGGACTTCCGTCTTCCATCCGGGAACCACCGAAAAATTTATATCCCGCCCATGACCGATCACACCCTGGCTGTGGCCGCGGCCTTTAAGGCCTGCGGCGTGGAGGCCGAGGTCCTGCCTGATTCGGATCAGGAAACACTGATCTGGGGCCGGAAATTGACCTCCGGTAAAGAATGTTATCCCTGCATCCTGACCACCGGAGACATGGTCAAGTTGATCAACCGAAAGAACTTTGATCCCGACCGTTCGGCTTTTTTTATGCCTTCGGGAACGGGTCCCTGCCGGTTCGGGCAATACCACCGTTTTCATCGTCTGGTCCTGGACGACTTAGGTTTTCCTCAGGTGCCGGTCTATGCCCCGGATCAGAGCGAAACCCTTTATCGGGAATTGGGTATGGTCGGGGGTAGTGACTTTACCCGTCTCGGCTGGCAGGGAGTCGTAGCGGTGGATTGTTTGGAAAAGAAACTTCGGGAGACTAGGCCCTATGAAAAAAATCCGGGGAAGACTAACGGGGTTTACCACACCTATTTAAGTAAAGTTGCGGAGACCATTGCCTCCCGAGGGGATCTGGTGGAAGTCCTGCAGGCGGCAAGAACAGCCTTTGATGCCATTCCTGTAGAAAACCCCGGTTCCAAGCCGGTCATCGGCATGGTCGGAGAAATCTATACCCGGGCCAACAAATTTGCCAATGAAGATGTGGTCCTGGAGGTCGAGGCCCTGGGAGGAGAAGCCTGGCTGCCTCCGATTGCCGAATGGATTCTCTATACCAATCACACCGCGATCTGGAGAGCTATTTGGCTTCGAAAGTATTCCAATCTCCTTGAACTCCTTTTAACTCACAGGATTCAGGTCAAACTGGAGCACGAACTGGAACATACTTTTAAAGGATCGATTCGTAACTACGGTGAGCCCCCCATTCGGACCACCCTGAAGAACGCCCATCCTTATCTGCATCCTTCCTTTGAGGGTGAGGCCATCCTGAGTCTGGGCAAGTCCAAGGACTACTGGTCCAAAGGGGCTTGCGGATTGATCAACATCATGCCCTTCACCTGTATGCCGGGGACCATCGTTAATGCCCTGCTGAAGCGGTTTCGGGAGGATCATCAGAACATTCCCTTCCTGAATCTTTCCTATGACGGACAGGAACAAACCAATACCCGTACTCGTCTTGAGGCATTCATGTATCAGGTGCAGCAGGTTAAGGCCGGAAAAGAAAAAGTGAGGTAAGCATGCCCCCAGTCAAAAAACTCCTGATCAATGCCGTCGATCCGGAAGAGTATCGGATCGCTCTGATCGAAGACGGCATCCTGGAAGAATTTTATATCGAGACCACGGCCAAAGAACAGATTCGAGGCAACATTTATAAGGGCGTGGTGGCCCATATCGAACCCGCCTTGCAGGCCGCCTTTGTGGATTACGGGAGCGAAAAAAACGGATTTCTCCAAGCGGACGAGATCCATCCGGAGTATCACCTCGAACCTTCGGAACCCTCCGATTCCCACAAACACGGCCGACTCCCTATTCAGAAAATAATCCATCGCGGGCAGGAAATTCTGGTTCAGGTGACCAAGGAAGAGTCCGGGACCAAAGGGGTGGCCTTGACCACCTATATCTCTCTTCCGGGGCGGGATCTGGTTTTAACACCCGGCCAACCCGGCATAGGCGTTTCCCGCAAAATAGAAGATGAAGCCGAACGGGAACGACTGAAAACCATTCTGACCCAATTGAAAGCACCCGGAGAAATCGGCACCATTGTACGAACGGCCGGAGCGGGAAAGAAAAAGCAGGAACTGGCTGCCAACATGGAATCCCTGATGCGCCTGTGGGAAGAGATCCGGAGCCGGGCCATGGAACAACCGGCCCCTTCTCTGGTTTATAAGGAAATGGATCTGGCTATCCGGACCATCCGGGATCTTTTTACTCCCGACATCCAGGAGATACTGATCGACAATAAAGACATTTATAAACAGGTCCGGGATTTTCTGGGAATTATCGCCCCCCGCCAACGCAACCAGGTCAAACTCTACAAAGAGACCCGGCCGATCTTTTCCAAACACCAGATTGAAAACCAGATTGAAACCATTTTTCAAAACCGAGTCAAATTAAAATCCGGCGGGCAGATTGTTATCGATTCCACCGAAGCCCTGGTGGCGGTGGATGTCAATTCCGGGCGTTCAATCAAAGAACGACAGATCGAAGAAACGGCCTTCAAAACCAATCTGGAAGCAGCCGAAGAGATCGCCCGGCAATTGCGGTTAAGAGATTTGGGCGGATTGATCGTCATTGATTTCATCGATATGAAGGGGACCAAAAATCAAAACGAAGTGGTCAAGGTCATCAAGAATCACCTTAAAAGGGATAAGGCCCGAACCACGGTCTCCAGGATTTCAAAATTCGGATTGCTGGAACTTTCGCGTCAGCGAATCCGGCCTCCGATCCAGTTCGGCACCTATTATACCTGTCCCGCCTGTCAAGGGAAAGGCCAGGTCCGGTCCATAGAAACCCTGGCCCTGATGTACCTTAGAAAGATTTCGCTGGGGATTTCCAAAGGAACTGTGGCCTCGGTCCATGGAGACCTTCCTCTGGAAGTAGCCAATTATCTGTTGAACCGGAAACGGGAAGAGCTGGCCCGTTTGGAAGAACGGCACCGGGTATCCATTTTTCTGGAAGGTCGTCCCCATCTGATGCCTGAAGAAGGGAAACTGGAGTTTTTGAAAAAGAAAAAAGAGGAACCCAAGGAGCCTGAGCCTCGAGGCAGGAGGCCGGGGCCGGAACTGGAGCCGGGGCCGGAAGGCCACGGGCATGAGGCCCGAGGAGGGAGGCTGGAGGAGGAAGGCGAAAAATACGACACCCAGGATATAAAAGTAGAAGAGGAAAAGGAAGAGGAAAATCAAAGCACCCTTGGTTGGACGGATTAAATAGAGAGCCCCCTCATGCCTCACCCTTCATCCCTCAGGCCTTTAATCATCGACATCCATACCCACATTTTCCCCCCTGAAATCTGCCGGGGCAGGCAATCTTTTTTTCCCGGAGAGCCGGCCTTCGAGCTTCTGTATAAGGATGAAAAAAAGGCCCCCTTATCGACTGCCGGGGGGCTCATTAGAGCCATGGACCGGGATGGCATCCAGGGCTCGGTAACCTTCGGGTTTCCCTGGAGGCAACAGGAATTGGTGCGTCGATCCAATGACTATGTCCTGGAGGCCATGGCCAGGTATCCGGAGCGTTTGTTGGGCTTTGCCTGTTTGAATCCGGAACTGCCCGAGGCCCTTGAAGAAGGGGAACGCTGTCTAAAGGCGGGGATGAAGGGTCTGGGAGAGATTGCCCTTTATTCTCCTTTGACCGGAGGTTCCTGGCGGGAAAGAATGAGTCCTTTGGTCGAACTGGCCCAGGGGTGGGAAGTCCCGATCCTGCTCCATATTAACGAACCGGTGGGACACCAGTATCCTGGGAAGGGGCAGCAGCCCTTCGGGGAGCTTTATGATTTAATCAAGGCCTTTCCGAAAACCCTTTTTATCCTGGCCCATTGGGGTGGAGGTCTGTGGTGGTATCAGTTGATGAAACGGGAAGTCAAAGAGGTCCTGGCCAACACCTATTTCGATACCGCCGCTTCCCCTTTCCTTTACCGGCCGGAGATTTACGAATTTGCAGTCAAAATCATCGGTACGGAAAAGATCCTCTACGGCAGCGATTACCCGCTCCTGGGCCTTCAAAGGTATTTGAAAGAATTGGATCAGACCGGGTTGACCCCGGAACAACGAGGGGCCATTTTGGGCGGGAACAGTCAAAGGGTTCTGGGATGGCCTGTTTTATAACTTAATCTTTTGACCAAGGGCCTCGTGCGGGTGCATTTTCAATTGATGAATTAAGATTTTACATGGTGGGCGATGCGGGACTTGAACCCACGGCCTTTGGTTCCGGAGACTCTCCTGAAGAATCAGATAATATAAAGGAACAAACAAAAAAAGAAGGGAACTCAACCCCTTAACTAATAAGGGGGGTTCCCTTTTTTTATGTTGTTTTTGGGTATTTGATAATGGTCCGTTAGAAAACCGTTAGAAAATCTATTCCTATGGGAGGCGGTTACCTCTTATCCGGCGGCCCCACTTATTGATAGAGTTCGACGAGTCAAGTTTTCGGATCTGGGGACAACCCTTCCATCCGGCATAAGAAAAATGAGAGGCATCAAAAATAAAAGTCCCACACCAAAGGCAATCCTAAGAGAACTTTGAAAAATGTTCAATTTTGTTTAAGTTCAAGAAAGACGAAAATTTTAACCACAGGAATACATTTAGTATTTCGAGAATTAAAATTTGAGCCTCACACAGAAATAGGGGCAAAAGGGGACGTTTTTCAAAGCTCTCTTTAAAGCGTTGGCGGGAGTGAAACTCAAATGGAGCGAAGAAGATTTTACTTCTTATTATTGGGTGGACTTCTGGTCCTGGGACTGTTGGTTTTTTCTCCGCCGGTCTTGAGGGGGTTGGGCCGTTTTATGGCCCCCCAAGGAACAGGAAAAGCCGATGCGGTGGTGGTGGAAGGGGACCAAGTGGTCCGGGAGGGGGCGGTGCGGGCCGGGGTGGCGCTTATTAAAGAGGGCCGGGCGAAGCAGCTCATTCTGGTGCTTCACCGATATTCCGAAAATGAAAAACTTTTCGCTATCCAGGATAAATACCAGGGGTGGTTGGAAGCGGAATTAGAACAGGGGGGATTGAGAAAAAACCAATACCATATTTGGATATTACCCATCAACGGTCATCCCATAACCCTCAGCGAAGCCCGTTACGTGGTGTCCAGGCTTTCTCTGGCAGGCATCCATAAAGCACTTCTCCTTTGCCTGAGCTTTCATACCCGGCGCAGCCTGCTGGTCTATCAAAATCAGGGGGATGCTTTGGGGGTCCGTTTTATCCCCTATCCCTACTTCCCTTCCTACGGCCGGGATAACTGGTGGAAGGATACGGAAGGTATTAAGGACTTCGGTTCCGAGGCTATAAAACTGGGATATTATCTGATAAAGGGATATATTTCTTTCTATAAACTTTTCAGGGGATGCCCGGGTGGTCTGTCGGCTGCACTATTGTAGGTTTGACCAGACCTCAAATATATGGCGCTCGATATTATAGGGAGAAAGATCAAAAACTGAAAAAGTTGCTAAGCTGTGTCGAGCAGAAATGTCAACAACGAAGATTTGACCGCATGAAATTCTGCAGAAAAGAGATTTCTCCTCTCTACCCCTTTACTACTGTTGGTAAGAAAAAAGTATTGACAAATTCTTACTCTTTCCCTTAAGCTGACTCTCAGCAACCAAAAAGACCAGACGGAGGAAACAGGTGGAGGCAGGTAAATCCAGGGTAACATCAAAAGGTCAGATTGTGATCCCAAAGAGATTACGGGAAAAGTACGCCATTGCTCCGGCAATGACGATTCGGTGGATCCCCAAGGAGGAAGGCTTGTTAATGGTTCCTGAAAAGGATGATGCCATCAAAGCCGCTAGGGGAATGCTAAAGAGGTCGGGCCTACTGAAGACCTATCTGAAAGAGAAGCAACTGGAAAAAAGGAGGGAGAACAGAAGGCTTGGCAAAAGGCACTAATTATGTGTTGGACAGTTTTGCCCTCATAGGCTATCTCGAAAATGAACCATTCGCCCAAGAAATAGAAGACCTTCTCCATCAGGCCGAGAAGGGAGTTTGCCGTCTCTATTTACATGCCCTTCATCTGGGAGAGGTTTACTATATTACCCTTCGAGAACAGGGTCAAGATGTGGCGGATCTGGCTTATGCCCGGATCAAGAGATTTCCAATAAAATTCGTCGAAACTATAAATGAGGAACTTCTCTTGACCGCAGCGGCACTTAAAGCCATCTATCCGATCTCTTATGCGGATTCCTTTGCAGCGGCCCTGGCCAAGGTTAACAACGCCTTGCTCCTAACTGGAGACCCCGAATTTCGTACCCTTGAAGAAGATAGAATCCTGGAAATCACTTGGCTCACATAACTAGGATGTTGCCCCAGGCTGTGCCTGTTTTCATTGCGGTCTCTCTCGACCGCGCTGAAAAATTCAATTCTTCTCCGTGTCCTCCGCGATCTCGAGCGTAGCGGACGAGAGGCAATAACTGAATGGAGTGGACAACGTCCCGCGATTCATAAAACAGAAATGAGAATCGAACTTCCAATTATTCCTGTAGAGTTTTGAACCCCATTTTTATCTCAAAAAAAAGCGCCTGTCGGGCCGGCCGATGGGCGCTCTGCTGCATAGGGTGTTCGGAGAGACTATGTCTTTGCCTTTTTCGTCTTTCTGAAAAGGACCAGACTAAAAAGCCCTGCATAATCAGGGGCCGCGATGTTTGCAACGCCTCCAGTTAAGACAATGCCGATGTCCCACGTGTCTCAATCGTGGTCCACGTTCTGGCCCGGAGAGTGGTTATCCTACTTATCTTTACGTTGCTTCCCTTCCCTCTTGCCGGTCAGCATTAAGACACCGCCTACAAGAAGGCCGATCGCGCCTGAGGCCAGACCCGGGTCGATCTCCGGAACGCAGCCACCACCACCATTTCCACCTCCGTTACCTCCGCCGTTGCCCCCTCCGTTACCTGCTAAGGCCAGCGGTACCACCACCATAAAAAGGATACAGACAACCACTGCCATAATTCTTAAGAAATTTTTCATTCTTCCCTCCTTTGACGGTTGTTGTTTGTTGATCATGAACTGCTATAACCATGAAAAGAATTTTATTGGCACGGATTTCACGGGTTGCCACGGTTAAAGGGCATTGGGTTTTCAGGAAATCTAACATCCGATTTCCCGACCACTTCCGTCCGCCCACCGGCTGAGGGATTTTTATTCATCAATCAGAGGCCTGATTGATGGATAATCAATTTGTCTTACCGTGTCATCCGTGTCCATCCGTGCCAAAAAATATTCAGGTGGTAAAAAAAAGCAATTAACTCCACAAGTTCCAATTTCCCAAAATTAGAACATCCGCGGCAATAAGTGCGTTAGTGGTGGCGTGGGCCATGACGGCATCAGCCATCCTCCCGCGCCGGACCATCGCCAAGGCATAGCACATACCGGCTATAGTTCCGGCCAGCCAGCGCCCATGCAGGGCCCCGAAAAGGACCGAGGAAACGAGAAACGAAAGCCAGGTAAACCTCACTGAAGAGAGTTGATCGAAGTCGGCCGAGATGAGCCGTCGGAGCAGGTAGCCGCGAAAGGCGAGTTCCTCGGCTATGGGCGTGGTCACTACAGAACCGGCCACACGGAACAATACCCAGGTCATTGCCAGGCCAACCGGCATCTCCCCCAGTCCTTTGGCCATGGAGGAGCCTGCGCCCGCTCTGCCTGTTACCTTTTCCAACCCTATCCAGATGGCGAAGACCACCACGCCGATCGCGATTGCACCCCATGACCAGCTACCCGCCGGATTGCGCCACAAAGACCGTCGCCAGAAGAGCCAGATTACCGCCGCCGTTCCCAGCACACGCGCCGGATACAGCCAGTCAAACCCGCTCGAAAAAAGGCCGGTTATCATGCTGAGGGCCAGCAAAGGCCATCAGGGGCGCCAGGTAGGCGATTGTCGGGTTGCCCTCCTGGCCCTTATCCTCGAAACCGGATTGGCTCGCAGCGAAAAGGGGCAGGCGCTGGGTCAGTGCCACCATACCTAAGGCGATTCCGATAAAGCCAAGCCAGCCAAGCTGGGAGTGAAAGCCTCCCATCGCAATCTGAGGGGAAACGTAAGTACCGACCAGGACCAGCAGGGCCATCCTTAGCGCGTTGATGAGCCAGATGGCGAGGGACAGCGCCGGGTAGAAGAAGGTAAGCCTGAGGAAACCTTAGTCTGCGCCAGAAAAGCCATAGGTAGACGCCTGCAAACAAGACCATCAGGCCTATGCCCTCATATCCGGCACAGGCGGGGTAGATGCCCACGCTGAACTGCTTCGTGCCAAGCTCGTAATGAGCCGGTTGGCTGACGACGTCCTGCCCGAAGGCCGTAAGCAGCCAGCGCACCAGCAGGAACGTCGGCCCACGGAGCGGCCTCCAGGCCCTGCCGGCAAAGAACCCCCAGACCACGGATGCCGTTACGATGATGAACCCGGCCGAGACGACAGAGACATTGGTGCGGATAAGGCGTATCCAGGCCCGCGCCGGCATTGCGGCCAGCAGCCAGAAAACACCCGTAGCCAAGCCGGCCGCGGCCCAGGTGAGAAACCAAAACAGGGGAGCAGTCGAAGAGGCCCCTTCACCTTCGAACACCCAAATGGTGAGCCAGAAGAACGTGGCGAAGCCACCTAAATGGGCCAGGACCATCAACCAGGATGCCAGCCCTGCCTCATGGAAGACCGAAAGCTCGCGCACTCTGCCGTAGGAACGCGCCCAGCCCAAGATCAAGGCGACCGCTAGAGAAGTAATAAAAATGGAAGGAAAGCCCTTAGTGTAAGTAAGGAGCCCAGTGGAAGGCGCCTCGATCCGGATGGCCAGCCAGGTCACTTCCCCCAAGGCAATTACTACCAACCCAGCCCATCGCATCAGGGGGGAGGTTATGATTCCACTATTCACAGTCTTCTTCGAGACCTTTGAAAAACACCCCTTTTTGCCCAATCTCTGCGTCAGACTCAAATTTTAATCCTCGAAATACTAAATGTATTCCTGTGGTTAAAATTTTCGTCTTCCTTGACCTTGGACAAAATTGAACATTTTTCAAAGGTCTCTCTTCATTGAATAAATGCTGGCAATGAAAAACCAGTCAGGTGCTTCGCGTGCCCTGTGCGAAGCCGGAGGTTGCCCTTGGGGAATATCGCCCAAGGGCAAATATCCCCATAACCCAGGTAATCAAACAACGGAGGAGGGAGCGGTTTAATAAAATTATTACCGATTTTGTCTTTGAGTGGAAATCGGGATCTTATGATTCAAGACCTAACCCCGGACATTGTTGTAAACTGTCTTCACCGAAACTCCCAGCCGGTCTGCAATCTCATTTCTTTTAAATCCTCTGGCTATCAACTGCTCAATTAAGTATTTCCGGGCTTGCCGGCTTTCGGCCTGACCCAGGCGGCTTTTCCGGTTTAGGGTTTCAATCCTTCGAGATAATTCCTCGCTATCCAATAGGTCGATCCCCTTCGGGTTTCTCAACCGGCCCAGGGTGATTCCATTCCAAACGGTTGGAACCAACCTTTTCAGCTTTTCCTGCAGTCGGTTGATGGCCCCTTCCACCTCCAGGACTTCGTCTACTTTCAAGCCGGAAGCTTGCTGCAAGAGTAGCTTATAGGTCCGTCGGGCAGTGGCGTAATTGTCCGAAATCAACCCCAGGATAAACGAGCTGTCGACAAAAGAGTTGGCCGTCATCCTATCACTATACAATCGGTCGGAAGACCAGCGATAGGCATCGGGGCTTGCGGCCAGGCCGGCTCGGACAGGGTTCAGATGAATATAAACGGAGGCGGCCAGCAGGTATTTCTCATCCATACAAACCGATTGTCGGTAGGGGCTCCCAAAAAGATGGCCTTTTCTTTCATATTTTCGGTTAAAGTATCGGGCATATCGGGAGAAGAGATCCCGCATGGCCCCGTAGAGGTTGTCCTGCTGGGGACTGATCAGTAGATGGACATGGTTGGGCATGAAGCAGAAGGCATAGAGGACGACCTCTGCCTGTTGAACCCAGTCTTTCAGCCAGCCGAGCAGGAACAGATAATCCTGATCCTCGACAAACAGCGGTTCCCGACCGGCAGCACGTTGGGTAATGTGGGAGACCAATTGGGCCTGGTTGAGTTTCCGGGTGGACCGGAAGAAGCGACTCTTCCCACTCCGTTTACTAATATCCTCCAAAGCCATACTGGATACCCCTTTCCTGAATCTAACACCGGGTGTTAATCAGGTGAGATTAACTATGGGCGGATCGGCCTTCCGGATTAGGTCCTTGAGAACCTATAGCCAGACTTCCTTTCTTAATTTACCATAAATTGCTTTAAGAAAAAATGGGAAGGATCAGGCTTGCCGGAGAGGGATGACGGCCTTTTTACCGATTTTATCTTTGAGTAAAAATCGGTAAAAACCCTAAGGTTCGCTGCCTGAGTTGGAATAAGCCGCGGATAGAGCGAATTTACCGATTTTGTCTTTGAGTGGAAATCGGTAAAGCAACTTAAAGCCAATGTTCCCTGCTTCTCTTTTTCTTGACGACAGGATGGAAACTCTGATAGTGGCATCATCTGGCTCTATCGTGAATCCCATTACCGATTTTGTCCTTGAGTGCAATTCGGTAAAGATGATGTCATGGTGAAGATATAAATCATGAGGGTATTCATTTTTTTGTCTGAACTGCCTTTTTTTGCAAGGATTTCTATGGCCCAAGGTATTTCTGCCATTGCTTATAAAGATAACCAATATAAATCATCGAGATATATTATTTCCTTTGTTCTTGGCTTAAAAATTGCTTCATAATATATTATAAAATAAGGTCGTTTTCCGATAAGATAGTTATAATAGGTCGTGAAGCTCAACCGAGGTGCCTAAATGCCAACTTCCACCATGAACAAAATTAGGAATTAAGGGAAGGAAGCTTTGATAGGGCCATCATCAGGCTTCAGCGCAAATGATTTTGCCGATTTCGTCTTTGAGTGGAAATCGGTAGAACCAATGTTTTCTAATTTTTGGCACGGATTACACGGATGGCCACGGATGGCGGGCATAGAGCATAAAGCATAAGGCCAAGAAACCGGCATTGGGGTAATCAGGAAATCGGAGAGCCGATTTCTTGAGGACTGCCGTCCGCCTGGGCGGAAAGAGAATGCAAAAGACTAGGGCTTCTCTTTGGCACGGATTGCACGGATGACACGGATGTAATATTTATTCTCCTGCCGATAAAACGCAGGGGAATAAATCATTCTGCCCACCGGGGGCGGAACAAAAGAAAACAAAAAGACAAAGGTTTTTACCGATTTCGTCCTTGAGTGGAAATCGGTAAAGGGATAAGTGAATCTTGAAGGACAACTTAGGTGCTAAAATGTCAATTCCCAATTTAGAAATAGTCAAAAAGCCAGGGCAAGTAATCCCAGTTTTAATCGGCTTGCTCTTTTTGCTTGCCTTCTCCCCAGCCCTTTATGCCGCAACTTATTACGTCGATGCAACAAGCGGGCAGGACAACAATGAGGGCCTTTCGGACGCCACCCCCTGGAAAACCATCGCTAAAGTTAATGCTTCAAGGTTTGCACCGGGAGATCAGATACTCTTCAAACGGGGGAGACTTGGAGGGAAACTTTGATAGTGCCATCATTTGTCTCCGGCGCAAATCATTTTACTGATTTCGTCCTTGAGTGGTAATCAGGAATCTTATAATTCAAGGCCCATTTCCCACAAAGGTGCAAACCTAAAAAATCGGGCCGCCGGTAACCAGAATGCGTTTGTTTTGATGCAGGTTCAACTGTCTGCCTCCGGGAATGTGGTTAATTAGGAAGATCGGCTGTCCTGAGCGATTTTAGGCGGGATCTGGCTCTACTGCAGCAATCCCGGAAAGAATGACCGGCTTCCGGTCGGGGAATTCGGCGACGAGGGACAGGTTGCCTCCCATGGCCTCAACGCTCTTTCTCATGGTCGAAAGCAGAAGGTCACTTCGCTTTTCGAGACGGGATACGCCGTCCTGGCTGATGCCGAGGGCTTTTGCCAGGTGTACCTGAGTGATCTTACGCGCTCGTCGAAGTTCCTGAAGGGTCATCTCCTCCCCAATGAGAGCAGTGGCGCGGGCCTCGATCTTCTTCCGACGCCTGGCGCTGAGGCTTTTCATCTTCTGGTTTATGGTCTTCATGGTTTATGCTTCCTTTCCTTAAAACGGGCCAGGTGGCTGTCAAATCGTTTGTCGGCTTTTGCGATGAGATTTCTGTAGAATCTTTTTTCGCTGACCCCTGATTTATCCCCGGCGACAAGCAGAATAGCTTGCCTTCTCGGATCGAACGCGAAGGCAACCCGCCATACCCCATCAGCGGCGGCGAAACGCAGTTCCTTCATGTTCGCATGGCGGGAATCGTTTAGGGTATCGCCGCGGGGGCGGCCCAGCTGAGGCCCAAAATGTCCGAGTAATTTGGCATGAGCCAGCAATTCATCCTGCACTTCTTCCGGCAAGGCATCAAACTCCGGTTCAAAATCCTCATGAAACAGAATTCTCCAATTCATGGTAATATTATGTCTCTTAATACATATGTTGTCAAGTACATATTCGGGACTCCCCTAAACCCGAAATCCGATTGATTTCCAATGTTATCCGCTCCGGCCGCCGTTTGCCCTCCCTGGAACCAGCAATCTTCTGATTGAACGGTCCATCTTTCAGAACAAATTCCAACGCTTATGAATGGTGCCTATCAATCCAAGACTACTATGGTGTCACCGGAATTACTAGTAATTTTACCGGTTTCGTCCTTGAGTGAAAATCAGTAGATTCATGAGGGTATTCATTTTTTTGTCTGAACTGCCTTTTTTTGCAAGGATTTCTATGGCCCAAGGTATTTCTGCCATTGCTTATAAAGATAACCAATATAAATCATCGAGATATATTATTTCCTTTGTTCTTGGCTTAAAAATTGCTTCATAATATATTATAAAATAAGGTCGTTTTCCGATAAGATAGTTATAATAGGTCGTGAAGCTCAACCGAGGTGCCTAAATGCCAACTTCCACCATGAACAAAATTAGGAATTAAGGGAAGGAAGCTTTGATAGGGCCATCATCAGGCTTCAGCGCAAATGATTTTGCCGATTTCGTCTTTGAGTGGAAATCGGTAGAACCAATGTTTTCTAATTTTTGGCACGGATTACACGGATGGCCACGGATGGCGGGCATAGAGCATAAAGCATAAGGCCAAGAAACCGGCATTGGGGTAATCAGGAAATCGGAGAGCCGATTTCTTGAGGACTGCCGTCCGCCTGGGCGGAAAGAGAATGCAAAAGACTAGGGCTTCTCTTTGGCACGGATTGCACGGATGACACGGATGTAATATTTATTCTCCTGCCGATAAAACGCAGGGGAATAAATCATTCTGCCCACCGGGGGCGGAACAAAAGAAAACAAAAAGACAAAGGTTTTTACCGATTTCGTCCTTGAGTGGAAATCGGTAAAGGGATAAGTGAATCTTGAAGGACAACTTAGGTGCTAAAATGTCAATTCCCAATTTAGAAATAGTCAAAAAGCCAGGGCAAGTAATCCCAGTTTTAATCGGCTTGCTCTTTTTGCTTGCCTTCTCCCCAGCCCTTTATGCCGCAACCTACTACGTCTCTGCCATAAATGGGCAAGATACCAATGATGGCCTGTCGCAGACTACCCCCTGGAAAACCATCGCCAAAGTGAATGGGTCAACTTTCCAGCCGAGTGATCAGATTCTGTTCAAGGGGTGGTAGATTTGAAGGAAAATTTCGGTAGAGCCGTCATCCCGCTCCAGGGCAAATGATTTTACCGATTTTGTCCTTGAGTGGAAATCGGTAAAGCAACTTGGTGAAGATATAAATCATGAGGGTATTCATTTTTTTGTCTGAACTGCCTTTTTTTGCAGGGATTTCCACGACCCAAAGTCTTTCTGCCCTTGGTTATAAAGATAACCAATATAAATCATTTAGATATATTATTTCCTTGGGCCTTGGCATCAAATTTGCGTAATAATTAGTAAAATTAGTTTTCCCCCCGATGAGATAGTTATAATTAGGTCGTGAAGCTCCACTTGGGATGGAGGAGAGTTGGAGGGAAACTTTGATTTTGCTACACTCTGCCTCCAACACAAATAAACTTACCGATTTCGTCCTTGAGTGAAAATCGGTAAAGGTACCTAAAGGCTAATTTCCCCCATGAAAAAAATTAGAAATTCTGGTCAAGTAATCATAGTTTTAATTGGCTTACTCTTTTTTCTTGCCTTCTTTGCCGTCGAACCATTACCTTGGGCCGCAACTAATACCGCGCAAAACATACTCACACGTTCAACTGATGATATTGTTCCCCCAACTTTCTTTGGGATGCACATTCATAATGCTACTACAAACACGCCTTGGCCCGCTATTCCATTCGGCATGTTGCGGTTGTGGGATGCAGATGTCATCTGGGCCACTCTGGAATCGAATAAGGGGGAATTGATCTGGTCAAGTAAAAATAGACACCTGGTTAAGCAATTTTTTCCAAAGCAAGGTTCATTTCAAAATCATTCGGAGCCATATAGCCCAGGGAGGAATGAAGTCGGTAGCTGTTGTAATACATCTCGATGTAATCAACAACCTCCTGACGGGCTTCTTCCCGGGTGGGATATGCTTGGTCCTCCCATTGGTCATATTTTAGGGTATGGAAGAAACTTTCTACTACGGCGTTATCATAGCAGTTCCCTTTGTCGCTCATACTGGGGATCATGCCGAAGGTTTTTAACTGCTGTTGGTAATCAGAGGCAGCATATTGGCTACCCCGATCGGAATGATGGATTAACCCCTTGGCCGGTTTTCGACGCCAATAAGCCATACGGAGGGCCTCCAGGACCAAGGAAGTCTTGAGATGGCTGTCCAAGGCCCAACCGACCACCTTGCGCGAATACAGGTCGATAATGACGGCCAGATACAGCCATCCTTCCCGGGTCCAGAGATAGGTGATGTCCCCACACCAGATAGAATCCGGTTGATCTACCTGAAACTGCTGGTTCAACCGATTGGGAGCCACAGGCAACTGATGATGACTATCGGTCGTTTTCTTAAATTTCTTAGGCCATTTGACCGAAAGACCCGCTTTCTTCATCAGACTCCTGGCTCGAAAGCGGCCAATGTTGTATCCCTCATCCCGGAGGCCTTTCGACATCCGGCGGGATCCATAGGTCCTTCTGGATCTTTGATGAATATGGCGGACCAGAGATAACAATTTAAAATCCTTATCAACTTGCTTATGGCTTTTTTTCAAATACTTATAATATCCGCTCCGGCTAACTTCCATAACCCGGCACAAAACGGTTATGGGATAGGCCTTCTGTTGCTGCCGGACAAAGTCGTATCTTACCTCGACTCTTTGGCAAAGAAGGCCGTGGCCTTTTTTAAGATGTCACGCTCCATCCTAAGCCTTTGGTTTTCTTTGCGGAGTCTCTGTAGTTCTTCTTTTTCCGGGGTCAAACGGCCCTTGCCGGGAAAGGCGTTTCCCCCCTCCAAGGCCATTTCTTTTTTCCAACGATTCAATACACCGGGGTGGATGCCTAAATTCCGGGCAGCCTCGCTGGTCTTGTACCCCTGTTCGGTTACCAAGCGCACCGCATCCATTTTAAACTCGGGGGTATACTTCTTTTTCTCTTTGGTCATGGGTCACCTCCAAAAGCTCTTTTATTTTATCACGCTTTTCTTGGTGTCCACAATTACTATACCAGTTCAAATGGCATTTTGAAAAATTGGATACAAATGTCGACTTAGCCGAAGCCCATAACGTTGAAGTCCTCTTGACACTTGGCCAATCTCCTGCTTGGGCTTCGGCACGACCTTCAGAACCTTCTCCTTATAAGCCTGGAGCTGCAGCCGAACCGGCAAACATTGAAGATTGGAGAAATTACGTCCGATCAGTTGCTACACGCTATAAAGGGCGCATTCATTATTACGAAATTTGGAATGAACCTAATCTATCCGAATTCTATACTGGAACAGTAGACCAAATGGTCACACTGGCACGGGAAGCGTACGCAATTCTTAAGGAAGTAGATCCCACAGTAAAAGTCGTCTCTCCTTCCGTCACCATGGCCGCGGGAATTCCGTGGCTGGGGCAATATTTCATTAAGGGGGGTGCTACCTATGCAGACATTATTGGCTATCACTTTTACGTGTTTCCCGACCTACCCGAAGCAATGGTGCCGGTCATTAACAATGTTAGACAGACTATGACAAAATATGGTATTAGCAATAAACCTCTATGGGATACTGAGGCAGGTTGGAGCAGACCCAAGCTTTTTTCTTCGGATAGTGAGGCATCTGCGTACGTAGCCAGGTCATACATCCTTAACTGGGCTACCGGGGTAGATCGGTTATTTTGGTATGCATGGGATAACCATTGGTGGGTGACTTTGGAAATGACCCAGAGTGACAGTACAACTCTGAAGCCTGCTGCTATTGCCTACAGAGAGGTCCAGAAGTGGATCGTTGGTGCCAAGTTACTGTCATGTGACTTAGACAGCCAAGGAACCTGGCTTGCCCAGATAGCACGAGACAACGGTTACAAAGGTTTCATCATCTGGAACCCAGATAAGACTATAAACTTTGCAATCCCAACAGAATACAACGTTAGACAGATGAAGGACTTGGCAGGTACTATAACCAATATCACGGGAGCGAGTCTATTGAGCGTAGGCATGGAACCCATTTTGCTGGAAAATGCTTCAACTAAGCCGCCCCGGAACGTACATTTGATCTATTGACGGATCATAAAATTAATCTTATCATGTTAGCAACTCATAAATCAAGCGAAATGTTCTTATGAATTATAGGAGTTAGGTCTCTGCTATAGTAAAATGTGTTGCCACGCGCATCGTGCAGAGGAGACAGTTAGTATAGGGATTGGCTACAACACGCGTCTTGGTCTCTATGGCGACTATAGGGTTCGATATCATCGTCCCGAAAACGCTGGTAGCGAGTAGGCTCATGAACCTATGGGTTAGAAGAAGAGAAAGTCCTATTGCGGGGGACCCGCATGATGGGTCGACGAGGTGGGGTCTGGAAACTAACACAGTTGAGATCGTGTGACATTCATATATAATAGCAAGAGGGTGAGACAACCGAGAATACAAACCTCAACCAAAACTGACGCGCTAACCCATCTTCCGCAGTTTGGAGAAAAAATCAAGAAAAACGTGATGAATTTTCAGGAATTGTTAAATGATTTCAAGTCCTGATCTTTGAAAATTGGATGTAGTGAAGACCACCCCCTTGCCAGGTGCTGTGGGAACGGAGATAATGGGGTTATGTATCTCCGGCGTGCAACCAAAAAGAAAGGTGGAGCGGAGTACGAGAGCTGGCTTTTAGTTGAGTCGGTCCGTACTGCCCGAGGGCCCCGTCAGCGAGTAGTGGCGACGATAGGGAAACTTCCTGGCCTTGATCGGGAAGAGCGGATAGGTTGGGAGGAGATCGGACGGATTCTTTCCGGAAAGCCTCTACCTGGACCTGAACTGTTTGAGCAGGGGGAAGACCCCCCATCTTGGGCCACGGTCAATATCCATGGCGTAAGCGTCGAGCGACTCAGAGGCTTCGGCGATGTCTATTTGGGGTTGCTTTTGTGGAACAAACTGGGGCTTGCCAGGTTCTGCCGAGATCATATTCCTTCCAACCGGGAAGAGATTCCTTGGTCGATCATGGCGTCTATTTTAGTTCTTGGACGCTTTTGCGCCCCATCGTCGGAATTACAGATGGCCGAGTTTTGGTATGGCCAGACGGCCTTAGACGATCTGCTGGGAGTGGCCGACTATAAGATCAATGAGGATCGGCTTTATCGTGCCCTGGATGCCTTGCTTCCCCACAAGGATGCCTTAAGCCGTCACCTTCAGGAGCGTTATGGGGAACTGTTCGGCAGTAGCTTTGATTTTTTGTTTTATGACATAACCTCCACCTATTTTGAGGGGACCGCCAAGGGCAATGCCCAGGCCAAGAGGGGTTACAGCCGGGACAGTCGTCCAGATTGTCCCCAGGTCTGCATCGGCCTGGTGGCCACCCGAGAGGGCTTTCCCATAGCCTTTGAGGTTTTTGACGGCAATCGACCGGATGTCACGACGACCCAAGAGATGGTTCAGATGATGGAGGCCAAATACGGCCAAGCCAACCGGATCTGGGTTATGGATCGCGGCATGGTGAGTGAGGAGAATCTGGAGTTTATGCGCAAAGTCGGTGCCCGCTATTTGGTCGGCACCCCAAAAGTGATGCTGAAGAAGTTTGAGCAGCAGCTTTTCGAACAGAACTGGGAAGCGGTCCAACCTGGTGTTGAGGTCAAGCTCTGTTGCTCGCCGGAAGGAACGGATGAAATCTTTGTCCTGTGCCGGTCTCAAGGCCGGAAGGAGAAAGAAAACGCCATTCTAAACCACTTTTTGACCCGACTGGAAAGCCAACTGGATCACCTGGCCCGCCAGGCCGAAACCGGCAAGCTCCGAGACAAGCAGAAAGTCGAGCGGAGAATAGGGCGACTGCTGGAACAAAATAAACGTGCGGCCTCGTTGTTCAATATTACAGTCATAGAGACCGGTACCGGAAAAGACGCACCGCTTTCCCTAGAAGTCAAGAAGAACGAACAACGGCAACAGTGGGCCTTGGAGACCGGCGGTAGCTACATCCTGCGCACCAACTGGACCGAAAGTGACCCGAAAGTCCTATGGAATACCTACATCCAACTGACGGAAGTGGAAGATTCATTCCGTACCGAGAAACATGATCTGGGAATGCGACCGATCTTCCATCAAAAACAGGAACGGACCCAGGCTCATATCCTGGTCTGCTTCTTGGCGCTGACTATGTGGCGAACGCTCCAGCAATGGATGAAAGCCTCGGGACTCGGTACCGCCCCAAGAAAGCTGTTGGAGGAGTTGCGGGAATTGAAATCTTTGGATGTGCTACTACCGGCGCGGGAGAGAACCCTCCGGCTCAGAATGGTGGCTACTCCCTCAAAGGAACTCAAAGTGCTGCTTCAGAGATTGAAAATTCTGCTCCCCAACAAACCAAAAATTATTGAAAATGTAGTGAAGAAAATGCCCTAATTCTTGTCGTAACTATTTGATATCGCGTCTTCCATGCTTTCTAACTGCGGAAGATGGGCTACTCTTTGCCCCTATTGAAAATGGGCAGTGGAAGCCCCCGACCACCATAGTTCTTGGTAGATGCGGTGTTCCGAAGGATTCAAAAACGGCCCAACTTTCCAGTCTAATCCGAATTTACATACGCGTAGCAAATCTCATTTTCTTTTCAGTTTAAGGCGGTCGAAGATAACCTGCTTGCCAAGGTGATATAAAAATCTTGGATTGTTATAGAGGTATCTTTTCCACAGTCTCCGTTGTTCCACACACAATCTGAATACCCACTCCAAGCCGCGATTCTGCATCCATTGTGGTGCTTGTTTTACACGGCCAGCGTGGAAATCGAATGCCGCCCCGACCCCCACCATGACAGGTGTACTAATACGGCTGACGTGGCTTGCCATCCAGTACTCTTGTTTCGGCGCCCCGAGGCCGACCCAAAGAATGTTTGCTCCGCTTGCGTTTATTGTTTTCACCACCTGCTCGTCCTCAATGTCTGTCAGGGACCTAAACGGAGGCGAGTACCAACCAGCGATTCTAATGCCAGGGAAACGACTAGACAGGTTTTCCGCGAGCCGTTCCGGTACACCCTGCCCG
This sequence comes from uncultured delta proteobacterium, assembly GCA_963790475.1. Taxonomy (GTDB): domain Bacteria; phylum Desulfobacterota; class RBG-13-43-22; order RBG-13-43-22; family RBG-13-43-22; genus RBG-13-43-22. The sequence continues at coordinate 150,562 of CAWBOS010000011.1, forward strand.
CCGCCGTAGAAAAAGTGAGAGTAGCCTTTCTCAACACTCCTTTCGCAAACGGTCAAAAGCAAATCGGGACCATAGACTCTCTCCCGTTGGTCAAAGCCAAGCAGTCTCGCAGCCCATACTAATGGCATTCCATCCGGCACCGCCAAGGTGGCATTATTGTTGATTTGCTGAAACTTTTTATCATCCACTCCTGTCATAACAGTATGCACGTTACACACACAAAGATAATGCTTGCCCCCGGAGACGATCAGGCTTTCAATAGATTGCGCCGTTTGTTCGAGTGTAAGAAGGTTAATCTTCATATTTAGTATAGATACACTAATCGGTATGATAGGAGTCTTCAAGATACATCCTTTTTAGAGTGTCGTTCTAGTGCCAACCGGGATAAGGCTAAAGAACCCACACGAAACACATCCCCTTACTCATTTCTCGCCGCCATCAGTTAAAGCTGAGTCTATTTACATAAGATGTTTGAAACTCATCACAGAAACAGTCAAGATAAAAACTCGTGAGTTTATCAATTCAACCTCTCAAGCCAGTCATTTTGGGTTGATTCGATTCTGTGCTCCTTTTAAAAGTCCGTCCTATTCGTTGAAAGGTCATCTTAGGTGAACAGAGGCTGGAATAAATTAAACGGGTAATACCTCTGGCCAGCTTGGCATTAAGAATGTCGATAAGAGCCATTCGGTATTGGATACTGGCGTAAACTTCCATGGCCTCAGCCAACCGAATCAACCAAGGCCGTTTCTGATACACAGCGTGAAACTCATCAAAAGTTATTTCTGACTCATGAAGCTGTCTTCTCACAGCACACCCAGTTGCGTAAGCGTATTGCTCTTTGACTTCACCTAATTTTCTGGAGTTAATGCTATTCGAATGCAGCCGATAGCAATGAAGCACATCTCTTAAATTGTGAAGTTCCGCCACCTCGCCCACGCGTAGAAAAAAATCTAGGTCCTCTCCTACACCATCCGTTCGGTAGCCTCCGACTTTTTTTGCCAAAACTGTCCGAAACATTATACTGGGATGACAAATTCCGTGCCTACCACTGAGAAGATTTGAATAAATCCGTCCATGATTTAGAGCAAGCGGCGGTGAAAATCCACTTCTTCCTGACCCCGTGAAATACTTTATCTGCGTGCCCACCAACCCTACATGTGGATGTTCCAATAAGAAGCCTAATTGTGTTTCCAACATGGTCGATAGTGCTATGTCATCTGCATCCATTCGCGCTATAAATTCCGTGCTACAAAGCTCCAAGCCGACGTTTAATACAGCACCAAGACCTCGTTTCGGCTGTGTCACAACTTGAACTCGTTTATCGGTCAAATTGCTAAGGTAAATGGCGGATCCATCCGTCGAGCCATCGTTAATTATCAAGAAAAGAAAATCCTGTAACGTCTGTGATAAAATAGAGTCAACTGCTTCAATCAAATAGGGCATGCCATTATAAACGGGCATAAGCACAGTTACTATTGGGCGCAATCTCTTGACCAATTAGCCCTTCAACGATGCATAGTCCTTAATGGCCAATTTCTTTTTCCGATGTGAAAGATAGGCTTTGTGATTTCTCATTTGGATCCAGTGTACGAGTTCCAAGGTGGTCTGGATGGTAAATTTCCGCAAAGTCAACACATATTGAGAGCTTTGAATTTATAGTTTATGATAGTCCTATTTCAATAAGTGCAATTTTAAAAAATTTGATTTAAATTTTTGACTCAACGGCCACTAAATGGGCTAATAACAATAGTCAAGAGGGTTATTTTAGGACTCTGAGAGCCCCCGGAGACCCTCTTGGGTCGCCCTGGTCCTGCCTTGGGCGAACCCTCTCCCCCGATTTAGGTAGCCAGTATGATCTTTGAACCTCGAAAAAGATTAAAGGCCATCTGCCGGAACATCGCGTCCATTGCATTCTTGAACAGGGTGGTAAACCGAGCCCGGTAAGCTCTTTGATGTAAATGGCTTAAACCAAAGTACTGCTCAACGATATAGCGTTTTTGAGATATCTTCTTATTTCGTTCTTTCTCATATGCGGTTAATTTGGCCGTGATCGTATCTTTCCGCATAATCCCGTCTTTGATCTGATTCAGACTGAGAAAGCTGCGGTTCGGTCCTCCGAAGTAACCCTTATCCGCATAAATGATTTTAATCGGCTGATCCGTATGGCAACTGGCTTCGGCACAAAGAGGCAGATAGGGAGAATCGTGATGGGATGCCGGCGTAAGCTCCGTGGCCAAGACAAACCCATTATCAACATCCACTGAGGCATGTTCTTTAAGACCATAATGGGGAATATCATTCTTAACCATCCAATCGGATTCTATATCTCGGAAGAATTTAAGCGGCTTCCCATTTTTATCCCGTTGACCCTCGGCAGTCTCTTTCTTTTCCTTTTGTTCCTTCAGTTCTTCAGCGCTAAGAGGATGGCTGGCCGATTGGATCAACCGGGCATCTATGGCGATCCCTTCATTGATGGTTAATCCCTGCCGGGAAAACTGTTGCAACACTTCATTGTTAACCCAGGTCATCGCTTCTTTCGACAGCCGACTCCGAAATCGGGAAAACGTAGAATGATCGGGAGAGGAATGATCAAAGGGTAAGCCTAAAACTTCTTAAAGGATAGACGATCGTTGATCTGGTTCTCTAATTCAGGATCTGACGGAATGTGAAACCATTTCTGCAGTAATAAAGCTTTCAAAAGCATTAATGGCGGGTAGGCATCGGCCCCTTCTTCCTGCCTTCCAACCACGTAATAGTCCATCAGCCGTTCTTCTACTTTAGTCCAGTCGATTACTCTGTTGATCCATTCCATGGTTTTCAGGCTTCGGTTTTTCTCCATCGACCTGCTCAACCCGATATCCCCAAAGCTGACATTCTGATTCCACTTTTTATAGCCCATTTCTCCCCCTTGTAATGCCTTCGGTGGAGAAATCTTATTCTTTTTATGCATCTTTGTAAAGTTATTTCAGTTAGTTATTTTATATCTTGACTGTTTTTTGCTTCCTATTAAAGCTTTTTCAAATCCTCTTTTCACTCACTTTGGCATGGTTGTGCAAAGGTCTCATATTGTGAGAGCTTTGAATTTATAGGTTATGAGAGTCTTATTTCAAAAAGGGCCATTTTAAAAAAATTCTAATTTAAATTTTCAACTCAACGGCCACTAAATGGGCCAATAACAATAACCACGAGGTTGTTTTAGGACTCTGAGAACTCCCGGAGCCCCTCTTGGGTCGCCCTGACCCTGCCTTGGGCGAACCCTCTCCCCCGATTTAGGTAGCCAGTATGATCTTTGAACCCCGAAAGAGATTAAAGGCCATTTGCCTAAACATGGCATCCATTACATTTTTAAAGATCGTTGTAAATCGAGCTCGTTTCGCTCCCGTATGTAAATGGCTCAAACCAAAATACTGCTCAACGATGTATCGCTTTTGGGATATCTTCTTGTTTCGGTCTATCTCATATTCGGTCAGCTTGGCCGTGGTCGTATCCTTCCGCATAATCCCATCTTTGATGTGATTCAGGCTAAGAAAGCTGCGATTGGGTTCCCCGAAGTAACCCTTATCAGCATAAATTATTTTAATCGGTTCTTCCGTATGATCACGCCTCGGCGTGACTGCACAAAGAGGCAGATAGGGGGAATCGTGATGGGAGGCCGGGGTTAGTTCCGTAGCCAAAACCAGTCCGTTATTGATATCTACTGAAGCATGTTCTTTTAGCCCATAATGGGGAATATCATTCTTAACGGTCCAATCGGATTCTATATCTCTCCCAAATTTAAGCGGCTTCCCATTCTTATCCACTTGACCTTCAGGGGAGATTCTTTTTTCTTTTTGCTTTTCCAGTTCATCATTGCTTAAAGGATGACTGGCCGATTGGATCAACCGAGCATCTATGGCGATCCCTTCATTGATAGTTAATCCCTGCCGGGAAAACTGTTGTAACACTTCATTGTTTATCCAGGTCATCGCTTCTTTCGACAGCCGACTCCGAAACCGGGAAAATGTGGAATGATCGGGAGAGATATGATCAAAGGGTAAGCTTAAAAACTTCTTAAAGGACAGACGATCGTTAATCTGGTTCTCCAATTCAGGATCAGAGGGAATATGAAACCATTTCTGCAGCAGTAAGGCCTTCAAAAGCATCAAGGGCGGGTAGGCATCGGCCCCTTCCTCCTGCCTTCCAACCTCGTAATAGTCCATCAACCGTTCTTCCACTTTAGTCCAGTCAATCACTCGGTTGATACGATCCATGGTTTTCAGGCTTCGGTTTTTCTCCATCGATCTGCTTAACCCGATATCTACGAAACTGACATTCTGATTCCACTTTTTATAACCCATTTCTCCCCCTGGTATTGATTTCAGTGGAGAAATTATATTCTTTTTATGCTTCTTTGTCAAGTTATTCCAATTAGTTAATTAATTCTTTTAATTGTTTTTCTGCTTCCTTTTAATCTTTTTCCGGCTTCTCTATCTTCTTTCCACAAACTTTGGCACGGTTATGCAAAGGTCTCATTGTATCAGAGCCCTAAGCTGCGAAAGCTTAATAGACGGCGCTTTTTCCCCCAACCAGGGTGTGTGATAAGGTTGGCTCGGCGTCAGTCGGTGTTATCTTAATGATTCCTGACCGCCCAGTGGTCACCGGATGTCCCCTAAGGAACTATTTACCTTCTCGTCTGCCTTGAAATGGTAAAGTAATTGTGGACACCAAGAAAAGCGTGATAAAATAAAAGAGCTTTTGGAGGTGACCCATGATCAAAGAGAAAAAGAAGTATACCCCCGAGTTTAAGATGGATGCCGTACGTTTGGTAACCGAGCAGGGGTACAAAACGACAGAAGCCGCCCGGAATTTAGGAATCCATCCCGGTGTATTGAACCGCTGGAAACAACAATTGGCCTCTGATGGGAAGAATGCCTTCCCCGGCAAGGGGCATCTGATCCCGGAAAAGGAAGAACTGCAGCGACTCCGGAAGGAAAACCAGCGGCTGAGAATGGAGCGTGACATCTTAAAAAAGGCCACGGCCTTCTTTGCCAAAGAGTCGAGGTAAGATACGACTTTGTCCGGCAGCAACAGAAGGCCTATCCCGTAACCGTTTTGTGCCGGGTTATGGAAGTCAGCCGGAGTGGATATTATAAGTTTTTGAAAAAAAGCCATAAGCAAGTTGATAAGGATTTTAAATTGTTATCCCTGGTTCGCCATATCCATCAAAAATATCGAGGGACCTATGGTTCCCGCCGAATGTCCAAAGAGCTTCGAGCCAGGGGATACGATGTGGGGCGTTCCCGGGCCGGGAGTCTAATGAAGAAAGCCGGTTTGGAAGTGAACCGTCCCAAGAAATTCAAAAGAACGACCGATAGTCGTCATCATCTGCCAGTGGCCCCCAATTTGGTGAACCAGCAGTTCCAGGTCGATCAACCGGATTCTATCTGGTGTGGCGACATCACCTATCTCTGGACCCTGGAGGGATGGTTGTATCTGGCTGTCATTATTGACCTGTATTCACGCAAAGTAGTCGGTTGGGCCTTGGATAGTCATTTGAAGACGACCTTGGTTCTGGAGGCCCTCCGCATGGCTTATTGGCGTCGAAAACCGGCCAAAGGGTTAATCCATCATTCCGATCGGGGCAGCCAATATGCTGCCTATGAATACCAACAACAATTAAAAACCTTCGGCATGATCCCCAGTATGAGCCGAAAAGGGGACTGTTATGATAATGCCGTGGTAGAAAGTTTTTTTCACACCTTAAAAAATGAACAGTTGGGGGATCAGGTCTATCCAACCCGTGAAGAAGCCCGTCGGGAAGTTATCGACTATATCGAGATGTTTTACAACAGCTACCGGCTCCATTCGTCCCTGGGTTACCTGGCCCCTAATGATTTTGAACTGACCTTTGTTTCGAAAAAAATTGCTTAACCCAGTGTCCATTTTTACTTGACCAGATCACCTTACAACTTGAAGCGGATTGATGCCCATACTCTCTACACATGATTTACAGGGCAAAAACAGATCACCTTCCAAATGTCTTCTCCTTAAATCCTTGTAATACTCATTATTCCAAGGGTCGTCATCGTAAACCTTTCCATTGTCGTGCATATTAAGCACCTGCATGGGGCAGCCTCCAACGTTTCCATCCCCATCAACCTGCAATATGCTAAACGGCCATCTGCAGACGACTCTTTCTTTATCAGCACCTTTCAGGAGATAAGGCCACGTTACATCGCAACGATATTTCCTCGACATAAGTCCCTTGAATGTGTCAAGTACCCCAGCATCATCGAGACAAACGCATCGCTCTTCTGGGAAAAAACCAGGGTAGGGTGCCGGCTGGATATGGAGGAACACAACTTCATCAACCCCCAAGTCCTCTGCAAAAGCAATCATATCTGCCATGTACCAGAAGTTGCACTTGTCCACGATAAATGAGACTTCAATCCGAATGGCAGTTTTGTTTCGACGTTTACCATGAACCAAAGCCTCAATATTACTTACTATTTTCGAATGAGACTCTTTTGCATTCCCAGTCATACGGTGGAATTCTTGAGACGTATGTCCATTGAGGCTTACAGATATCCTGTCAAGTCCGCTGCCCACAATATCCTTGACAAAATTATCCAGGATAAGTCCATTGGAAATCGTATTCACCACCATTCGCCGTTTGGTGGCTTCACTTATCATGTCAAATAGGCAAGCATTGAGGAGAGGTTCCCCGGTACCGATCAAGCTCAGTCTTACGGTCCGGGGATAACGATCCAAAACAAAACGCAATAGTTCAACAGACGCGTCTTGGCTTGGGCGGTGACGATGCAAATAATTCTCTGGAATCTTGCCGGAATGAGTCGGACACATATCGCAGCGCAAATTGCAGCTGTCAGTCGCAAAAATTGATATGTGAGTGGGCATCCAAGATACCAGCTCGGTTCGAGGAGAAAAACGACTGTGCGCTAGATTCGCGAGCTGGCCGAGGCCCACCCTTCCTGCAAGCACTCTCAAAGTATAATCCAAGTATCTGCTTCGTATTCCCATTGTTACCTTCCTTTATGCAAGCCACTTGCAATCATTACATTGGCCCTGTGATCTTGGCTATCTGTCTTCACCTTGAGAATTACCACGCCCTGAAAATCCTATATTCCACCATTTTGATCGTGAACCAACAGCTTTGTGGCAATACCTCGGGTTATTCCCGCGTGCCCTGAGATGGCGGAATAAGTTTTCCAGAAGACTTGGACGGGGCTCTCATCTTAACCATTTAGTCATACTCGGGCTCATCGCACAGGGCTTGCTTCAGATTCTCTCGGTCACGGTTACGGAGTTGATCTGCCGCTCGTTCGGCTCCTGGATTCGCACCATCAGACTCGGTCTCGCCCCCTCCGAACAGGTCGCGGTCATCGCCCTGCGACATAGCCTTCCGCCTTTTCATGCGGATGATGAAAATGCCTCGATCTTTACGAAATTCCTGCGGGCGAGGATCGATGACACTCGATTCGAGGGAATCCGACTGATCACGTAACAACCTTCTCCGCAGAAAGCGGTACTCTCAAGATGCTAACATTTCTCCTGGATCAGATTGCGTGGGTCAGGGCAACCGTGAGTGACGCATAGAAACCTGCACTCGTACGGGCAATCGAGGGCCAAGAAAAAGCCATAGCCGCTTTCAGCGCCCTTACCTTCATTTGTTCCTTCAGCTCCTCCGACATTAGGACGCCCTTAAGACATGTGCTTAGGGCCAACACATTCTGAGCCGGAACTAACGCGACCCCGAATTGTTCGTCGAACCCGTCTGGTGTATCCACGCCACGCGTTGTGACCACTGGAAGCCCATGAGCGATCGCTGTAAGAAGACTCGAACGATTGGATCTAGCACCGCGGATAAACGGGAACACGGCTACATCTGACGCGTGGAGGTACTGCGAGACGACACTGGGAGATGACTTCTCCACTAACTTCACCCAACCCGTCTCAACCCCTCCCATAAGGACCTCACTCTCATAATGCGACTTCCATCTATACCACGGTTCAAAACGTCCGATAACCAGAAGACACAGTGGCAAGTCGGCTTCTCGCAGATTCTTCACACTTTTGAGGAGATCAAAGAAACCTTTGCCTGGCTCAATACTCCCAAAGAAAACGACAATCGGGCGGTCATCTACCACGCCCAGGTTTTGTCGCCATGTTCTACGCTGAGCACTGGTGACCGGTACGGGGGGAATGGTCGGCGCAATCGGAATGCACTTGATTCTAGGTCGTCTCAAAGTAGTCCAGCGCGCCAGGAGTTTCCTGTCGGGGGGATCAACGAAAATCAGTCCATGGGCCGCGAGAGGCATCGGCACAGTCCACATCCGCCAACGGAGGCGCTGTCCCCGGAATTCATGCAGCGTAACGACGACACGACAGTGCGGTCGCAGTAATCTTAAGATTGCCGGAAGCAAAGTCACCATTGGGCGCCGTTGAGTCGCATAGCCTCCATACTGCAGGTTGACTATCGTGCCTGGGCCCATTTCGTCAATGATGTTGAGGATGAATCTAACTTCCCGCATCCGCCACTTTGACATGATACGTCGCACATCCACGCCTTCATCGAACGATTCCCTGGCAAAACTGTTCACTTTTGTAGTCACAACCACGACTCGAATCCCAAGCTTTACAAACTCCTTGGCAAGGAAGGCCGTGTAGTCAGAAATTCCCCCAAACAGGGGAGGAAATTCACCGACCACCATCACGACCTTTATCTGAGTCTGGCAGGCGAAGGAACCGTCGCTTGGACACTCTTCGTTTATCATTATTGTGCTCTTTCTCCGATTGATTGGACAGAAAACAGCCTGGACTAAGCCAAAGAAGTCGTGTCGCTTCTTCTCCTTCCTCTGCATATTCCGTTCGTGCGGGCTTGGGGAAAAGTAAACCCCAGGTGCGCCAAAGCAACCATGGTTACGAATGAAAACATGCCTGGGTGGGCGGCCGCTGACTCCAAAATCCCGTCCAGTAAGCAGAAGACGAATATCGCAACAAAGGACGCAAAGCCGGGATTCAACGAGGCTCTATAGTGGACAATGGAGCGTTTAATGCCGAGAACCAGAATCAGCACGAAGGAAACCATCCCAACCAGCCCTGTGCCTAATAGGAGTTCAAGATAAGCCGAGTGAGCCTCACCTATGGCCCATCCCTCAGTCGCCGAGATTTTGGCTATGTGGGTTGGGGTGAAGAAACTATTGTATCCGTAACCTCCAAGCGGACGCCTTGCTGCATAGTCCAGACATTCTTTCCATAAAGGGATACGGCCAGTAAAGCTGGACATGTCGGAGTCTGTCCTTCCAAGCAGGACGCCCTGCCAGAGGCCCGTAAAGAAGTCGTTTTCGACAAACAGAACGAGAAGGCACACACCTGCAGCTATACTGAGACCGAGAAGCCAGGCCAGCTTGGGGGAGCGTGATAATACCAAAACCCAGTAAACGAGAAGGGCGGCAATGCCAGATCCAAAGGCTGTCCTCGATCCTGTGAGAACGATGAAAACGAGCCCCACGAACACGCACACAATGAAAAACCAGCGGCCGCACTTTGCGACCCTGCCGGCGGCGATACCCGTAAGCAGAAACAGAACGCAATTTATCCCTTGATGATTGGGAGAAAGCGTCCCCGCAAACCGATAGCCAGGGACCCAGGGCCGAAACGTGCCGAGGCCGATCTCGCAGGCGATTCCTATCAGGAGAAAGGAAGCGGTAGCAAAGAACACCCAGAGGATTATGTCGCGAAGGGAAAAGTGTTTGCACACGGCCAGAGTACCCAGGCAAAGCATCAACGGTGTCCCCAACCTTCTTAGCGTAAAAGCGGCATCATCTGCCCACGCGACGCTTAAAGACGACCAAACGAGGTTAGACAGAATAAGCCAGCCCAGAACTCCTTTGATTCCAAGACGATTTTGGCCTCTCCGCGTCAGACCAACTACTCCCAAAAGACCCAGCAACGAGAAAACTATGTGGGGGTTGAAATTTCTTTCCATCGACTCGGGAGACCATAAGAGGCCCTCCCGAAGAGAAAACAATAAGTCATGCTGCGCTACGAAAAACACTGCCGCAAGGAGGATATATGTAATCCACCGCACCTTTGCGTTGTGGAGTAATGAGCGCGAGCGTACTACCGTAACATTGCTCATCCCATTTACCGCCGATCCGGGGAGCGGGTGAGCACGGCACACATCACAACCCTCGATACTGATGCCGCGATGTTCGCTATCAGGAGGCCATAGGCTGCCCCGAGAGGTCCCCAAGCCCTTACCAGCCAAAGTCCCAGCGTAAGCAGGACGAATAGAGCGGCGAAGTTAGCCATGAAGTCCACATCCGCCCGCCCCATGGCAAAGAGGGCCCGTGAAAAGGTGAAAGCCGCGGCTGAGACCAGAACGCTCACCGCCAGCACGGCGACCACCATGCCGTTGCCGGCATACTTGGCGCCGTAAAGGCGGGCCATCAGCGAACCGCCGAAGACCAGTAGTATCAGGCAAAGCGGAATAACTAGAACAGAGTAGGCCATGCTCCCCCTGAGGGCGAACCGCCGCAGCGCACTACGTCCGCCTTCCGCAAATGAATGCGCTATTCTTGGGCCAAGAAAATTCTGAGCGCCAATCAGCAGCGGATTACCGATAGCAACGATTCCGAGGCATGCCGCCCACACTCCAGCGGACGCAGTCCCATGAAAACCTGCCAGGAACCATGGGTAGAGGCTCATGCTTAGAGTCCATAGCAAGCCGCTTGCGAAGACCCACTTCCCGAATGACCAGCCACGACCGAGGTCCAGTACGGCCGTGCTGATTCTCAACGTGAATTCCGTGCGAATCCAGATGAGCCAGGCCAAGGCGGCCAGGCCGCAGGCGGTGCCAATCACCCAATATGCCCGACTGGCAGACAACACGCCAAGGTAGGCCAGGAGCAAGATTCCGCCGATTTGCCCTACAGCTACGCATGAATCCAACAGGAGGGCGGTCCTCATTCGGAGCTGCGCGAAACATATTTGCCGGGCGTAGTCCCGGAGCAGAATAAATGCAATTACCACAGCCAGTGCCCACACGACAGGCGCCAGCCCTTGGGGCCCCATGCCGAGAGAGAGCACAACTCCCCCTACCGCCAAACAGAGTATTGCCAGGGCAGACATGGCCAATTGGTGGATCAGAGTGCTGCCAGTGTAGAGTGCCTGTGCATTCCCCTTCAGCCGAGGGCTGAAAATCATGTACGGCGTCAATATAAGTGACGTCTGCAAGTTCGTCACATAAAGCATTATGGTCAAGCTGAGCATATAGAGGCCAAATTCCTCTTTTGTGCATGCCCGGCCGATAATGACACCAGTCACGAAGTTAGTCGTGCTGGCTACGGCTTGGTCAGCCAGCGTGACCAACGCTTTACGCGGTGTTGCCCCTGATAATAAGCCAATACCCATCTGCATCCAATTTTGACGCCGAATTTTTGTCCCAGTGCCTTCAAGAATTGGACTTCTTGCCTCCTCAGCGGAATTGCAATCCTCAGTCAAGTCTGAAATCCTAAATTGTCTCTGCAGGAACCAGGGGCGTTGTTGAATTAGTTGAATTGTGACAAACGGCGTAGAGCTGTTTGGTCTATCTAGTCTGTTGGTTGATCTAATTGATCCAGGCTATTGGGTTTGGGTCAGATACCAAGCGTAGGTATCTTTGATGCCGTTAACAAAATCTACTTTGGGAATCCAGCCTAAATCACGAATCTTCCCAATATCCAACAATTTTTGAGGGGTACCGTGTAATCCGGGACATCGGTTATAAGTTGCATAACTCGTACTTGGCGCCTTGGTTAGGAGAAAGCTTGAACCGCTAAGGCGCTAAGGGCGCGAAGGGGGCGCTAAGTTAGCCTGCGGATTCTGATCTGATTATGATAAAGAACTTTTTGGCACGGATTACACGGATGGACACGGCTACTCTCTGTCATTTCTCAATAAAACGGGTACTCGTTTTATTGAGACCGGCTGTCCGCCAAGGGGCGGAGACAGAAAAAAGACTTGCAACTGCCCGTTCACGTGGTCTGGGAGAGATACCAGGCATAGGTGCTTTTTATACCTTCTTCAAAATTTAATTTAGGGGTCCAGCCTAATTCTTTGAGTTTACTTATATCCAAAAGTTTTTGAGGGGTGCCATCGGGTTTGGTGGAATCAAAGACAATTTCAGCTTCGGGATAGAACTATATCCCGGACCATTTCGGCCAATTCTTTAATGGTTTGATCTTCTCCTATTCCCACATTGATATGATTCGCATCTTCCCAGTTTTCCATAATAAATGTACATGCATCGGCTAAATCATCCACATGAAGGAATTCGCGGCGGGCGGAGCCGGTGCCCCAAATAGTGACCTTAGGTCCGTCTTTTTGGTTCATTTGGTTTATTGGGTTTATTTTGTCATTTGATCGTGTTGAATTATTTACTGTTTGAAGTTTTCGGGAAGAGGGCCAAAAATTGCTTCGTCCCGCTGGAGGCCTTCCCAGTCACTCTGGGCAGCAAGTTTAGCCAGGTGAAATTTACGGATCAGGGCCGGGAGCACGTGGGAACTGATCAGGTCAAAATTATCGTTCGGCCCGTAGAGATTGGTGGGCATGGCTGAAATAAAATTACAGCCATACTGTTTTCGATAAGCCTGACAGAGTTTGATTCCGGCTATTTTAGCTATGGCATAAGGTTCATTGGTCGGCTCGAGGTAATTGCCGAGAAGGTATTCCTCCCGCATGGGTTGAGGGCACTCCCGGGGATAAATGCAGGAACTGCCCAGGTAAAGGAGTTTTTTTACTTTATAGAGATGGGCGGCATGAACCACAGTGGCATGGATCATCATGTTGTCGTAGATAAACTCGGCCGGCCGGGTGGCGTTGGCCCAGATGCCGCCCACGGTCCCGGCCACCAGGAAGACGTATTCCGGGCGGTTGGCCTTGAACCAATAGTTGACGGCCGCCTGGTCGCGCAGATCAAGTTGGTCTCGGGAGGCGGTCAGCAGGTTGGTATGGCCGGCCTTCTCCAGGACGTGGAGGATGGCCGAGCCGACAAGGCCGCGATGGCCCGCAACATAGATGCGGGCGGATTTAGGGATGGAGGTCATAACGCAATTCCTCTTTTCTGAATGGTCACTATTTATATTTCAAAGTTCAATGCTAAAAATTCAAAGGTAAATCAAGTTCCTCAATATCCTCTTCGCTTCACTTTTTCAAGATCGGATCTGACCATCATGCGGGCTAATTGATCAAACTTTACTTTGGGTTCCCAGCCCAACTTCTTTTTAGCTTTCATCGGGTTTCCCATGAGGATATCGACCTCCGTCGGCCGATAATAAATTGGGTCAATACGAATAATAATGTCTCCTGGTTGAAGCTGAGATCCTGTTAGTTCAAGGTTGTCGGACATAAAACTGGTAATTATGCCGACCTCTTCGACACCGGAATTCTGCCACTCGATTTCCATCCCCAATTCACTGAAGGCTACTGAAATAAATTCCCTAACGCTGTGACTCTCTCCGGTGGCAATCACATAGTCCTCGGGTTGATTCTGCTGTAGCATGAGCCACATGGCTTCTACATATTCAGGGGCATATCCCCAATCTCTCTTGGCATCCAGATTCCCCAGGGTTAAGCAGTCCTGAAAACCCGTCCGGATTCGGGCTGCGGCACGGGTGATCTTTCGGGTAACAAAAGTTTCACCTCGACGAGGGGATTCGTGATTAAAGAGAATCCCGTTGCAGGCGAAAATATTATAGGCTTCCCTATAATTGATCACAATCCAGTAGCCATACACCTTGGCCACACCATAAGGAGATCTTGGATAAAAAGGAGTCGTCTCCGATTGTGGTATTTCCAAGACTTTGCCGAAAAGTTCACTGGTCGAGGCCTGGTAGAAACGGGTATTCAAACCAATTTCCTTTATAGCATCCAGAAATCTCAAAGTGCCCACGGCATCCACTTCTGCCGTGTATTCTGGAACTTCAAAGGAAACCCGGACATGACTTTGGGCGGCCAGATTATAAATCTCATCAGGCTGAACCCGCTCCAAGATACGATTCAGATTGCTGGAATCAGTCAGATCCCCATAATGGGTAAACAGTTTTTTGTCGAAAATTTCAGGATTGTTGTAGAGATGGTCAATCCGGGCGGTATTGAAGGAGCTACTCCGGCGAATAATCCCGTGGACTTCATAGCCTTTATTAAGGAGCAGTTCGGTTAAATAGGACCCGTCTTGGCCGGTGATGCCGGTGATTAGAGCAACCTTAGGCACTTAGATTACCTCGGATTAGCATCAGGGGAAAGGGGGACGTTCTTTCCGAAATTGAATTTTATCTGTTCATGGTGTTTCATGAAACTAACTTGAACCGCGAAGGTGGCTTAGGTCAATCGGGTGCGAAAATAGCCGATGGTCTCCTGCAGCCCTTCTTCCAACTCCACGTCAGGCCCCCAGCTCAAATATTTTTGGGCGAGGGTAATGTCGGGTTTTCGTTGGATCGGGTCGTCCTGGGGCAGGGGCTTTTTTGAGCCCGGCCGTCCGCCGGGGGCGGAACTAAAAAAAAAGCAAAAGACAAAGACATTTTTGGCACGGATTACGCGGATGGACACGGTTACTACCTTTCAATTCTCAAGAAATCGGGGAAGCGATTTCTTGAGCACTGCCGTCTGCAGGAGCGGAATATGAAATGTTCCTTAAGTATTAATAAGGAACGAGAGATACCTTTCAACCGATAGACCGATAACTTTCATGTTATTCCTTATGATGAATACCGGAATTTCTTTATATTTTGGGATGACGACCGGGCGTTTAGCGCCGGGGAAATGATAAACCAGATGATCGCCCTGGGTTCGAACATAGGAACAACCGGCCGCTTCAAATATTTTAACCTGCGTCCGGTAGTCGGTGGGTTTGATTCCAGACGTCATTATATGGCGACTTCTATCGGGGTAAAACCAACCAGCTCTTTTCTAATAGAAAAAATTCCTTGATTTTCATCGAACCCGGCCTCCTGTAGGAGGTTTCCCAACGTTCCAATCTTTTGAGCCTCTTCCAGATTGATTAATATAACTTCCCCCAGATTCTTTTTAGCCTGATCGATCGTTTCTCCGCAGGAGGCTATATCGAGCTCCGGACAATAGGAGACATACATATTTCCTTCTTTCCATAATTCTTCCGTCAGTTTAAGCTTCATAGACCTCTCCTATTTCCTAAAATTCTTAGTCTATTATACTCCATTTAGGAACTAATGGGAAGAGAACAGGTATTTTCTGTCTGGTCCATATGGTCGATTGGGTTCATTGAGTCCATTGAGTTGCTTGGGTTTGTCGGGTTGTTCAGATGCTCATAGCTGATAGCTCATTGGAAAACCAGGAAACAATTTTTTGGCACGGGTCCGGCTGGGCCGGACACACGGATGGATACGGTTAGTGCTAAGCTTTTCTCCAGAAGTCAGGCAGGTGATTTCAGGAGACCGGCTGTCCGCCGGGGACGGAAAAGAGACAAATAGAAAAGATAGAATCTATTCTTGGCACGGATTTCACGGATGACACGGCCAACCACTTGGCTAATCAAGAACTCGGGGAGCCGATTTCTTGAGGACTGCCGTCCACCGCGGACGGAAAAGAGACAAATACAAAAGCTAAAGGAATTTTTTGGCACGGATTACGCGGATGGACACGGTTACCAACTCAAACTTCTTCAGAAATCGGCTAATCGATTTCTGAAGACCGGTTGTCTGCCGAAGCCGGAGTTAAGACTTTTCGTTTGATATCAGCTCGTTCCCCGAAGTTGATCAATAGCCCTACCTCCAGGCCGGTGGCCTTCAAGTAATTAACCAACTGGGTCTCATGGGCCGGATGGAGTTCTTTAACTGATTTGAGTTCCAGGATTATCCGGTCTTCCACCAGGATATCAACTAAGTATTCCCCGACGACCATGCCGTCATAAGAAACTTGGATGGGAGTTTCCCTGAATGCCTTCAGGCCGTTCTTTTCCAGTTCGATGAGAAGAGCATTCTGGTAGACATTTTCCAGAAAGCCAAAGCCCAGGGTTTTGTGGACCTTATAGACGCATTGGATGATCCGGCCGGTTATGTCCTGGTGTTTCATTTTATTGACAGGCAGTAAATTAAGTTAAAGAAATTTTGGCACGGATTACGCGGATGGACACGGCCAACTGGGCATGGAGCATAGAGCATAGGGCATGGAGCAACAAACCGGCAGAGGGCCTCTTGGCATAGAGCATAGAGCATGGAGCATGGAGCAAAAAGCCAAGGGCAACATCACTTGAGGGATCGTTGGAACATGGTGATCTGCCTACAAAGCCTGTCCAGTTCACTTAGAAGATTTTCCAACATTTCTTTGGACAAAAGGGATCTTCTTTCCAATAGGATCAATATCAATGTTCTTCCGATTTCATGGATAGAATTCTTTTCAGGGCGATTTGATAGACCTCCAGGTCTTCTCTCTTGTCGATAGCAATCACCCTGATAATGTTTTCAATTTCCTTATAAACAATCCTAATGCGCTTCTTGTCGGCGTATAATTTAAAATATCCTTCAAGGTTTATTCCAGCTTTGTTACCCAGAGGATTTCCGTACTTTGGATTCAGCTCCAGCTTGACAAGCTGTTTCAAAACTTGCTTTCTTACACTGCCTTCCAGCCGGTTAAAGTCTGCCTGGGCCTCCAGTGTCAGTTCAACCTTCCAGGTCGGCACGAGTCAATCCCTCAGCCTTTAATAAGTCGTCAAGATTTACTGTTGATTCACCGTCTTTGCGTTCTTCAATGATTCCGGCCAAGTAGGCGTGTTCAAGAATGTCCTTCGCTTTCTCAGTCCGTTCCCACTCATCGAAAGGTATAATTGCCGCAGTCCTCTTGCCTTGTTGATCTGTGATAAATTGTATTTCCATTACCAACCTCCATCTAATTAAACGGTGTCCTGTTTACCTCGAATTTGTATAAAAGTTGATCGAGCATAGGAACAACCGGCCGCTTCAAATATTTTAACCTGCGTCCGGTAGTCGGTGGGTTTGATTCCAGACGTCATTATATGGCGACTTCTATCGGGGTAAAACCAACCAGCTCTTTTCTAATAGAAAAAATTCCTTGATTTTCATCGAACCCGGCCTCCTGTAGGAGGTTTCCCAACGTTCCAATCTTTTGAGCCTCTTCCAGATTGATTAATATAACTTCCCCCAGATTCTTTTTAGCCTGATCGATCGTTTCTCCGCAGGAGGCTATATCGAGCTCCGGACAATAGGAGACATACATATTTCCTTCTTTCCATAATTCTTCCGTCAGTTTAAGCTTCATAGACCTCTCCTATTTCCTAAAATTCTTAGTCTATTATACTCCATTTAGGAACTAATGGGAAGAGAACAGGTATTTTCTGTCTGGTCCATATGGTCGATTGGGTTCATTGAGTCCATTGAGTTGCTTGGGTTTGTCGGGTTGTTCAGATGCTCATAGCTGATAGCTCATTGGAAAACCAGGAAACAATTTTTTGGCACGGGTCCGGCTGGGCCGGACACACGGATGGATACGGTTAGTGCTAAGCTTTTCTCCAGAAGTCAGGCAGGTGATTTCAGGAGACCGGCTGTCCGCCGGGGACGGAAAAGAGACAAATACAAAAGCTAAAGGAATTTTTTGGCACGGATTGCACGGATGGACACGGTTACTGCCTTTCAATTTCTCAAGAAATCGGAACTCGATTTCTTGAGGACTATACTGTCCCCGAGTACCCGGAAAAAATCTAATACAAAAGCTAATAAACATTTTAGGCACGGGTCCGCTGGGCCGGACACACGGATGGACACGGTTAATGCCAAGCTTTTCTCCAGAAATCAGGAAGCTGATTTCAGGAGACCGGCTGCCCGCCGGGAGCGGAAAAAAATGCAAAAGACAAGGGTTTCCTTTTGGCACGGATGACGCGGGTTACACGGTTAAAGGATCTTGGGACGGAGTTAAGACTTTTCGTTTGATATCAGCTCGTTCCCCGAAGTTGATCAATAGCCCTACCTCCAGGCCGGTGGCCTTCAAGTAATTAACCAACTGGGTCTCATGGGCCGGATGGAGTTCTTTAACTGATTTGAGTTCCAGGATTATCCGGTCTTCCACCAGGATATCAACTAAGTATTCCCCGACGACCATGCCGTCATAAGAAACTTGGATGGGAGTTTCCCTGAATGCCTTCAGGCCGTTCTTTTCCAGTTCGATGAGAAGAGCATTCTGGTAGACATTTTCCAGAAAGCCAAAGCCCAGGGTTTTGTGGACCTTATAGACGCATTGGATGATCCGGCCGGTTATGTCCTGGTGTTTCATTTTATTGACAGGCAGTAAATTAAGTTAAAGAAATTTTGGCACGGATTGCACGGATGGACACGGATACTGGGGGCATAGAGCATAGAGTATAGGGCTAACAAACCGGCAGAGGGCCTATTGGCAAAGAGCATGGAGCAGAGGGCCTATTGGCATAGGGCAGAGAGCATAGGGCAAAGAGCAAAATCATTTAAGGGACCGTTGGAACATGGTGATCTGTCTGCAAAGCCTGTCCAGTTCAGTTAGAAGATTTTCAGACTTCCAGTTATTCAATATTTTTGGCCCTATCGGACAATCCCCCACTAAACGGGGTTTGATTCTCCCATCTCCCGGCCTCTTCGATAACTTCCCGGATTGAAGGTTTTTCAGAGGCAACCACCTTTGTTTGTGTATGCTTGTGGTGGGGAAATGTTTCAAATTCTGCGAAATGAGGTGTGTTATCATAACGAAATAAAGTATGATTATCTAAATTCTGAAAATGATATCGATAACCCAAGGGGGATATTGATTCCTCGATCACGACAACCGCCTCGCTTATCTCTATCGTTGCCCCACTCTTAAAGCGGATCCGTAAACGAAGGTTAATCCTCTTTGAACTTAAAACCTCCTCCTCATATCTTTCAACATAAACACCTGCCAAACGAGAAACAACATCCTCAATCTCCCTCAAATATTGTTTAAGAGAATCATGCAGCATGCTGTAGCCGCTCTTCTATCTCCCCGCGCATTGCCAAGTAATGCTGATAGTCATTTGACCACTCAACAAATTTTTCGGAATCCTCCAGATTCCCCTTGGTGTATTGATCAAAGAAATCCTCGGAATCCATTCCATATCCACTTTCAAATATCGCTAGACGCTTTGCCAATGCCACTAGCGCATCGACTCCCGTACTGTATTGGATGGTCTTTTTTTTCATGTCCCCGATCTTTCTTTTAAAATTTATTCAATTTTCCCTATCCTAATAAATTGTAGATCAGTTCTCCTGAAAGGTCAAAGGGAAAAGCGGCTGGGCACGGTCACCTGGCAGAAAAGGGGGACGTTCATTCCGAAATTGGATTGTATATGTTCATGGTGTTTCATGAAACTAACTTGAACCGCGAAGGTGGCTTAGGTCAATCGGGTGCGAAAATAGCCGATGGTCTCCTGCCCTTCTTCCAACTCCACGTCAGGCCCCCAGCTCAAATATTTTTGGGCGAGGGTAATGTCAGGTTTTCGTTGGATCGGGGCGTCCTGGGGCAGGGGCTTTTTTGAGCCCGGCCGTCCGCCGGGGGCGGAACTAAAAAAAAAGCAAAAGACAAAAACATTTTTGGCACGGATTACGCGGATGGACACGGTTACCAACTCAAACTTCTTCAGAAATCGGCTAATCGATTTCTGAAGACCGGTTGTCTGCCGAAGCCAGAGTTAAGACTTTTCGTTTGATATCAGCTCGTTCCCCGAAGTTGATCAATAGCCCTACCTCCAGGCCGGTGGCCTTCAAGTAATTAACCAACTGGGCCTCATGGGCCGGATGGAGTTCTTTAACTGATTTGAGTTCCAGGATTATCCGGTCTTCCACCAGGATATCAACTAAGTATTCCCCGACGACCATGCCGTCATAAGAAACTTGGATGGGAGTTTCCCTGAATGCCTTCAGGCCGTTCTTTTCCAGTTCGATGAGAAGAGCATTCTGGTAGACATTTTCCAGAAAGCCAAAGCCCAGGATTTTGTGGACCTTATAGACGCATTGGATAATCCGGCCGGTTATGTCCTGGTGTTTCATTTTATTGACAGGCAGTAAATTAAGTTAAAGAAATTTTGGCACGGATTGCACGGATGGACACGGCCAATCGGCATAGAGCAAAGGGCATAGAGCATAAAGTATAGGGCTAACAAACCGGCATAGGGTTTCTCAAGAACTCGGGGAGCCGATTTCTTGAGCCCGGCGATCCTCCGGGGGCGGAACAAAAAAAATGCAAAAGACAAGAGCTTATTTTTGGCACGGGTCCGGATGGCCGGACACGCGGATGGACACGGTTAACCACTGGGTCACTTTTGTCAGTGGGCGGAGCCTCTGATCCTCGGGACGGCGGCCAGTTAAACCCCCACTTTTTCTTTTAACCAGTCGTTGATCAAACTGTCTTCATTGATCCGTAATTTTTTGGCCTGTTTTTTAATTATTTCATACAATCCATTCTCAATTCCTACATACTTCTTCTTTTTTAATTTAAATCGAAGCCCTTTTACTTCCTCAGTATCTGGAAATTCAGTAAAATCATGGCGGTCCCAAAATTCCGAGGCCTGATCTATTGACATGTTCTCCATTTTTTTACTTTTTTGCATATCTTTTTCTTTCATTTTTGTTCATATCCCTGGCGGTCACAATCAAGATTACACGGATTGCACGGTTCTTTCAAAATTAAGGCTGTCTCTCGCCCGCTTCCTTCGTTCGCTCAAGCGCGCAGAGGGCGCAGAGCGGGACCTTTTATCTTGGCCTGAATCTTTGAGAAGGAGATTCCGGCAAGCCGGCTCAGCCTTCGGCGGCTAACCGGGTTAAGATAAAAAAACCTTTTGGCACGGATTACACGGATAGACACGGTTAACCACTTGGGTAATCAAGAACTCGGGGAGCCGATTTCTTGAGGACTGCTGTCAAGTCAAGTCCGCATGCTGACACTTCCGGGTTGCGGCTTCCGGACACGAAATTTCGTACTCAAGGCAATAACAATCGCTCCGGATTCCAAATCCCGGCTATGCCGATCCATGACATCACGCAAAAGCTTTATTCTCTCAAAGCGCGGCAAGTTTTCCAAACGTAGGACACCACAATGAGGCTCACCTTGTCGCCATATCATTTCCTCGAAATCGTTATCTGTCGTAATAATAATCCGGTGTTCCTTTATGGCCCAATTCAAAATCTCATTGTCACTCATCTTGGGGTCCTTCTGACCGACTTCGACTATGTCATGCCCCTGGTGAATCAACCATTGAGCCACAACCCCACTTGCGTTAACATCCAACAAGAAGTTCATGAAGATTAGCCAACTGCGACACGATCAAAAACATCTTCTCGGGCAACCATATGATGCGCATAGAGCAAAACAGCACGGAAATCATCCGGCTCCAGTTGGGGATAGTCTTGAAGGATCTCTTCTTGTGTAGCTCCTTTGGCCAATAGCTCCAACACCATTTCGACAGATATCCTCAGACCTCGAATAAGAGGTTTTCCACAAAGAACCTCCTTATTAAAGGTGATACGATTTAATAGATCCTGCATTGTTGCCCTCCCAAAATATTTATTATTTGAAAGTTTATAGGGGTACAACCAAATTGTCAAGGAAGGCTTCTTTTTGTCACGGGTCCGGATGGGCCGGACACTAGGATGGACACGATTAATCACTCAGACTTCTACAGAAATCGGCTAATCGATTTCTGTAGACCACGTTCTTCATTCTGTTCAGTTATTCTGTTCGTCTGTGCGGTCTATTTGGTTTGTTTCGTCAGGGCCTAAGTCAAAGACAATCATATTGAATCGGGAGATGGTCGTCAAAAATCAGGCCCAAGCAGTCAATCGGGTGCGAAAATAGTCGATGGTCTCCTGCAGCCCTTCTTCCAACTCTACGCCAGGCCACCAATTTAAATATTTTTGGGCCAGGGTAATGTCGGGTTTTCGTTGGATCGGGTCGTCCTGGGGCAGGGGCTTTTTTGAGCCCGGCCGTCCGCCGGGGGCGGAACTAAAAAAAAAGCAAAAGACAAAGACATTTTTGGCACGGATTGCACGGATGGACACGGCCAATCGGCATAGAGCAAAGGGCATAGAGCATAGAGTATAGGGCTAACATACCGGCATAGGGTTTCTCAAGAACTCGGGGAGCCGATTTCTTGAGCCCGGCGATCCTCCGGGGGCGGAAAAGAGGCAAATACAAAAGCTAAAGGAATTTTTTGGCACGGATTGCACGGATGGACACGGTTAAAGGCCCTTGAGTTTCTTCTGAAATCGGGCTTCCGATTTCAGAAGAAAAATCCCCCTCCTGGCGGAGGAACGCAATAAAAGGATTTTCTTTAAGCGTAGGCCAGCTTTCCTTTGGGTTCCGGGGTTTCTCTCCCCAATTCCTGAGCTGTTTTAAGCCATTCGGGAATTACTCCCTGGGCATTTTCTACTGCTTCCCCGTAGGTTTTTCCATCGGCCATACACCCGGGAAGCTCAGGAACTTCCACAATAAAGCACCCATCCTCAGCGCTCCAATAAACAACCAGTTCGTACTTAAACATCTATGACCTCACTGTGAATTTTATATTGGAGAATGATCTTTCTAATTTGTTTGACCTGATAAGCCTTTGCCTTGCCGTCCCTCAAAGGTTGGAGGTTAATGATCTCGGGAATTCCGCTTCGATAAAAGATATAAAGGTCACCATTTATTCTCTCGAAGAATCCCAAACCGGTCAAGAGCCTTCTGATATCATTTAAATCGTATGTTGTTATCGGCTAACCCGGAGAGAACGCTGTTCAATAGTTTTGTTTCCATCAATCCTACCTTAATATTTTAGGCTACTGGATTGGGATAGGTACCAATTATAAGTGTTTTTGATCCCTTCTGCAAAACTTATTTTCGGCTATCCTTGTCCCTGTGGGTTTGGGGTCAAATCTTTATGCTTACATTTGCTTAGCGTCATAGGAAGGGACGCTCGTTCTGAACGTGCTTGAACCAGGGACAGGTCTATTTTCTTGGCATTGAATGATCTTAGCTCATAGCTCATTACTGATAGATCATTGGAAAAACAGGAAACAATACTCAAAGGTCTGTTCGGTCTATCTGGTCTATTTGGTTTGTTGGGTCTGTTTGGTCAGTTAAAAGACTGCAAAGATAAGCGCTTCTTTTTGGCACGGATTACACGGATTTCACGGTTCTTTCAAAATCAAAACTTTCTCTCGCCCGCTTCCTTCGGTCGCTCAAGCGCGCAGAGGGCGCTGAGAGGGGCGGGGTTTTCTTTTTCATTGCGGTTGAGAGGGACCGCAATGAAAAGCAAGCTCGGCCTGCGGCATTTTCCAGTCAGTTTTGTCTGTTTGGTTGATCTGGCTTGTTTTGGTCTAAACGAACCAGGATATGGAATAATTATTTCCTGGATTTTGCTTTCTTATATATTCCCTCCCGTGAACCAATAACCGTAACCGTTATCGTCCTCCCCTCAATGCAATAGACAATTCTATATTCCGGCCGTCGTCCAAAATGATAAGAGATATCCCTCCATGGAGTTATCGATATTCCTTCTGCAACTCTGCCAGACTTATAAATTTTTTCCCGGCTTTTCTATCCTCGCCGGCCTCCCGGCCTCTTTGGTTGACATAGCGGATGAACCACTCATCCTCTTTAAGCTTTAAATATTCGACAAAATCGAAAACCTCTTTAATCTTCTTCTCCGGGAGGTCCTGGATATCATTTATAAGCTTTTGTTTTAAAGAATAAGCCATGGCTTATCTCTCCTTAGTTTTTCTTCTAATTTATCATATTCTTTTTAATTTTTCCAGTTGTCCATTTCATTCAGTTATTGTCTCTCCTGCCCTATCTCGTCTGGTTGGCATAGGGCAAAGGGCGATCTAATCTGTTTGGTCTATCTGGTTTGTTGGGTTGCTTTGGTTTATTGGGTTTATTGGGTTTGTCGGCTTGTTCATAAGTTCATAACTGATAGCTGTGAATAGCTCATAGCTGATAGCTCATAGCGTAAAAGTCAAATGTTTTTTGGCACGGATTACGCAGATGGACACGGTTTAATTCTGGTCTGGTCTGTTTGGTCGATTAGGTTCATTGGGTTTGTTGGGTTTGTCGGGTTGTTCCGGGGAAAGACGGCATGGTCGGGGGTGAACCTTAGGCTGCTTGGAGTTTTTTATCCATCTGTTTAATGACGTCTTTAAATAGTTGGGAGGCTTGAAAAACCTCAACCCCGATCAGGTTACCGGCCTTGTCTAATTCCATATTTACGTTCGGACTAAGCTCCACTACTTCCTCTTCCTGTCCTTCCCTGCCCAGATACAAGATATCCTCTCGATCATCATAAAAAACCTTAAATCCTTCCATTACAGACTCCTCCATCTACCGCTGGTTATCCTCTTCCCTTTTTGCCCTTCTTTTAAGGGATGAATGGTTATAATTTTAATCCAGCTTTCTTCTTCTTTATAAGCTATCATAATTTCCCTTTACCATAAAGTTCTTCCGAGGCCACGGCAACATGATGCCCGCTCAAAATATCCAGATACTTTTCTTTTGAACTTTCAAAAACTTTTCGGGGAAGGTTTTTATCTATTTTCCTTAAAACCAGTCTGTTTTCAAGGTGTTTAGAATATCTTATTTCCATTTTTTGTACGGCGCTTCAAAAATATGGTTTAGGGTCAAATCTTTATCCTTTGCATTTGCTCAGCGTCACAGGAAGGGACGTTCGGTCTGAACGTGGTCTATTCAGTCTGTTTCGTCGCATAGGGCAGAGAGCATAGATCAAAGGGCACAGGGCATAGAGCATAGGGCCAACAAACCGGCATTGGGGTTATCAAGAATCGAGCAATCGATTTCTTGTGGACTGATGTCCGCCGGGGGCGGAACAAAAAGAAAGGGTTATAATAGTGAGAGAAATTCTTCTCGTGACAATCCTGCCTGCTCCAGAATTGCCCTTAAGGTTCCTTTCGGTAATACTTTTCTACTTCCCTTACCTCTTTTGGGGGCATCCAGGAAGCCTCCTTTTCGTAAAGCCTGAATGACCTCCCTTGAAGAAAGGGATGGCATTCTGGTCATTAAACAACAGCCTCCAAATGAGCCGTAAATTTTTCTTTAGTTGTCAGGCTTTCTTCGATATCCTCAATCAGATCGAGTTCTTTGGCGTTGTCCAGATATAATTCCACCGCTTCTTTTAAATTATTGACCGCCTCTTCAAACGTATCCCCACAACTGGCCACCCCTAGTTCAGGACACTTGGAAACAAACCCTTCCGTCTCTTTCCAGACGACGGCTGTATATTCAAAAATTTTCATAGGGATTCCTTTTACCTATTAATTGGGGTTGTTGGATTTGTTTTGTTTGATCAATGTTTTTTATATTCAAGATAAAGTCACATAACTAATTATAATAACATAGATTGAGTCTGGTTTCAAGTGTTCCTTTGTTGAGGCTGTTCGGTCAATCTAGTCTATTTGGTCTGTTTAGTCTGTATGGTCTATAGGGTTCCTTGGGTCCATTGGGTTTGTTGGGTTTGTTGGGTTGTTCAGAAGCTCAAAGCTGATAGCTGGATTTAGCTCATAGTGCAAAGTCGATAGCGCACAGGAAAAATCAAAGAAGCGGAAAGGTTTCTTTTTGGCACGGATGACATGGATAGCACGGTTCTTTCAAAATCAAAACTTTCTCTCGCCCGCTTCCTTCCGTCGCTCAAGCGCGCGGAGGGCGCAGAGAGGACCCATTCTCAGACCTTTGAAAAAGTCTCCTATTACGTCATACCGGCGAAAGCCGGTATCCAGAACCAATTAAAAACACTGGATTCCGTGTCAAGCACGGAATGACGAAAAGGAAGTTGGCATAATAATTCAAAGGTCTCATTCTCTTGGCCTGAATCTTTGAAAAGAAGATTCAAACCAACCGGCTCAGCCTTCGGCGGCTAACCGGGTTAAGATAAAAAAACCTTTTGGCACGAATGAGTTTAGCTCATAGCTCAAAGCTGATAGGCTCATTGGAAAAGTCAGAAAAGCTTAACGACTTTTTTGGCACGGATTTCACGGATGGACACGGTTAACCTCTGGTCTGTTTGGTGATTTGGTCTATCTGGTCTGCCGGGTCTATTCGGAAGCTCATTGCTGATAGCTCAAAGCTCATAGAAAAACCAGGGCTTCAGGGCAAGCTACCGCTCCTTCGATTCCGGGAAAGTAAGACCGGTCGATATGGAAGCTCATAGCAAGATAGCTCATAACAAGAAACAGGATTCAAGGATTCAAGGGGTCGAGGATTCAAGATCACAGAAAAACAGAATCCCCATTCATCTTGTTCAACTCACAGTGAAACCGATCAAACGGCGCCTAAACCTCTTAAAGCCGCAGGAATAGTCAATACCAGAATCTTGAGATCCAGCCAGAATGACCACTGATCAATATATTGCATATCCATTTTCATCCACTCGGAAAAAGAGACACTGCAGCGGCCGTTGATCTGCCAGAGGCATGTCATTCCGGGTCGGACGCTGAAGCGGCGGCGCTGTCAGTCCTGGTCGAAACCGTTGTAATCTCGAACGGGCAGGGGTCTCGGGCCGACCAGGCTCATCTCCCCCTTCAGCACGTTGATCAACTGGGGCAGTTCGTCGATACTGGTTTTCCGTAAAAATTTCCCGATGCCTGTGATCCGGGGATCGTCCTTGATCTTGAAGGCCGGCCCGTCTACCTCGTTCAATGTTTCCAGGGCCGCGATCCTGGCCTCCGCGTCGGCCACCATGGTCCGGAATTTATAGAGCCGGAAGATCCTCTTGTGGAGCCCGACCCGGTCCTGGACGAAAAAAACAGGCCCCGGGCGAGGTCAGTTTGATCAACAGGGCTGCAGCCAGGAAAAACGGCGAGAGCACAATCAGCAGGAGCAGAGAGCCGATGAAATCCAGCATATACTTAACCACCACGGGAGTCCCCTCCATCCGCCCGGTGGAGACGGTGATAAAAGCATCCTCCTCGTTCTCTTCCGGCCGGACCCGGCCCAGTTTCAGGTTGAAGAAGTCCGAAGGGAAGCGGACCAGGATGCCCTGCTTTTCGCAGTCGGACACGATCTGAGAGATCTGCTGGTAATAGGACTTGATGGGCAGGCAGATGACCACTTCGTCGATAACCGCGGTGCGGAGCAGGGCCGGCAGGCTGTTGAAGTCGGCCACCAGGTGGTGGCCCGATTTCTCGAAACCCTTCATCCCGGGGCCTTCGTCCACAAAGCCCATGATCCGGTAACCGAACTCCGGGGTATTCAAAACCTTGTCCACAAAGCGCAGGGCCCGGGAACTGGTGCCGACGAGAAGTATATTTCGCAGGTTCCGTCCCCGGTTCCTGATCTTTTTCAGCCCGTACTTCAGTATAAGGCGAGCGGCAATGGTCCCCAGGGCAGAGGACCCCCAGAAAACGTCCAGGAAGAGACCGTTGATCAGCCGTATATTGAAGAAGATTGAGGCGAGCAGCAACACCAAGGTCCCGAGGCTGACGGCCTTGAAGATCTGCCGCATATCTTCCTGACGGGTTGTGAGCCGACGGGAATGGTAGAGCTTGAAAAAAGAGAAAAGGCCGTGCCAGACCAGAAGGAAGGCCACGCAGATCAGCAGGTTCGAAGCCTTGATCCGCATGGCCAGGACCCGTTCAAAGGAGACCCCCTTCATCTCCTGGGAGGTGACCCAGGTGGCGAAAAGGAAATAGCCGGCCAAGGCTGCCAGGTCAAACAGCTTGAGAGCTTTTAAAAGGATTTTACGGCGGAATGTGCCCATGGGTTAGCTCATAATTCGAGAGCTTTGAAAAAAATCCCCTTTTGCCCAATCTCAGTGTCAGACTCAAATTTTAATCCTCGAAATACTAAATGTATTACTGTGGTTAAAATTTTCATCTTCCTTGACCTTGAACAAAGATTGAACATTTTTCAAAGCTCCCAGTTCATTATAGGTTTATTTCAAAGCACGTTTCGCTCAAGAAGCCAAGAGCTCAAGGTTTACTTTTTCTTTTTTCCTTCGTGTCCCTTATGCCTTGGCAGTAAAACAGGCCTTAAGATGATTTAGAGACGTTAAGTCCCGCTACCACCTTATGAGGAAAATTATTAATCCAGGCCACTTTCCCCGCTCGGGGAAGTTCTTCAAGGGTAAAGTTTAGACTTTGTCCAACAGTCAGAGGCAGCGGCTTGAAAACCTCAATTCCTAAACCCCGGTGGGAGCAATCGAAGGTTTGGGCTTCTACAGGCCTTCCTCTCCATATAAAATTAAAAAGGATTTGGCGTTTTTCCCGGTGTTCTCTCCTTTTTTCAGGACCATATTTCCCGCTGAATATTTTTCCACAATAGCTACAGGGGGAGAAAGCTTCTACCGAAGCAGAATAGGTATATTGACCACAGGCTGGACAGTTAATCCGCAGCATCATCTTCCTTTCCTTTCCACTGAGAAAGTATGTTAAGGAAATATGCCTTGCTTTTTTGAACTTAGATATTCCCCGGATCGCTTCCGGGTTTTTTGTGATGAGATGTTATCGGCCACTAAAGTAGAACGCAGGAGGAATGTCAAGGAGGCAAAGGTATGCAGAACCTTACAACCAAAGTACTAAATCAATGAAATGACCTTGTGTTTATTGAGGGATTGGAAGACAGAAGACAAGTGTCAGGAGAAAAAATTCAGAAGATTAGTTCTTTAATATTATAAGGGGCAGATATTAGATTACTTCCACCGCAGAGCCGCAAAGGTCGCAGAGAAAGAACATTTTTTTGCTTTCCATTGAGAGGACGGAAAGCAAAAAGAGCTTTTTTCATTTGCCGCCTCTCACCGGCAAATGAAAATCTTATCTCAGCGTTCTTCGCGTCTCGAACGAGTCTCTCTTTTATCCGGACGAGTGCGCGGTGAAAAAATGTTTCTGTGACGTAACCTAT
This sequence comes from uncultured delta proteobacterium, assembly GCA_963790475.1. GTDB lineage: Bacteria > Desulfobacterota > RBG-13-43-22 > RBG-13-43-22 > RBG-13-43-22 > RBG-13-43-22. The sequence goes on from CAWBOS010000011.1 coordinate 179,455, forward strand.
TTTATACTCTCGTTAATAATTCTTACAGGGCGGCCTTTCAATCCAGCCCATGACTTCTCACTTGCTGATTCCTGAACTCTTAGCGGATAGAATCTGGTGCCCCCATTCAGGCCGCAATTTATAGGCATAAATGGCCAGTTGCAGGCGATCCGTCAGACCGGTTTTCTTATAAATTCGGTTGCAATGGGATTTAACCGTCTGTTCGCTAACCTGCAGTTCCTGGGCAATCTCTTTATTTCGGAATCCGCGGCAGAGAAGGGAAATGACCTTTTCTTCGGCCTTGGTAAAATGAACCATCGGCTCGGACGAAGCGTGTTTATTGGCCAGGAGCGAACTCAAAGTCTTGCGGTCAAACCAGAGCTCTCCCGAAGAAACGGCTTTAAGGGCCTTTTTGAGGACCGAGATATCCTCTCCGGTGGGAATGATCCCCACCAAACCCTTTTCAATCAGGTCGGTCATTTTTCTTGCATCCAGGTCTCCTAAATTTCCAACATCCAGGATCAGTATTTTTAACCCTCGCGCGATTAGAATTTCCCCTTCGTTGTCCTGAAAAAGGGTGGAGTTAACGATAAGGACCTGGGGATTCATTTTGAGGGCTTCCGTTAAGTCCCTTTTCTCGGTAAAAATCCCGATAACCTTCATTTCCGGGTCGTCTTCGAGGAATTTTTTCAGGGCCTCGCCCAGGAGGTAGCTGGAACAGCCTATGGCAATTTTTATTGGCATGATGTCAGGATAGTACGAAAATAGAAAACAGGTTTCAAGGGTTCGAGGGTTCGAGGATTCTAGGGTTTTATATTCCAAGCCTTTTTCTCGAAACCTGGACCCCTTGATTCCTTAACCCTTAGAACAATTTTCATGCCTCGTGGAGCCTCAACGAGGCATGACGGTTTTGTTTAATGTCGGCTAAAGCCTTTTATAAATGAACTTCGGGATGTAATACTGCCGTTTATTGAAAACCACCCCGATGATCTTCCCCCCATTCTTGATGATCTCTTCTTTGACCTTTAAGGCCACCGGCCAGCGGGTGGTTTCGGCCTCCATGACCAGGACCACCCCGTCCACCTTTCGGCAAACGGTCAGGGTGTCCTGGGATTCGGTAACTGGGGGTGAATCGATCAGGACGTATTCGAAGAGGCCCTTCAATTGGTCCATTAGACCGTAGATTTCCGGGGAATCGAAGATCTTCGTCGTCGCCCCGTTATTCCCGGCTATCAGGCTCAGGGCCGGCCGCGATTCTCCCTGCCGGTAGATGGCCTTTTCTACAGCCAAACCGTTCTTCAGGACTTCTTCCAGATAGTGCCGGGGGGTCACGCCCAGGAACAGATGCTGGGTGGGATGGGATTGGTCGGCGTCGAGAACCAGCACCGATTTCCCAAACTTTTCGGTAACGACCCGGGAAAACTCCTTGACGATCGTTGAGGTCCCCTCGCCCCGGCAGGAGGCCGCAAACTGCAGCACCTTATGGCCCCGGTCCGGCAGGGTGTTCTCCAAACCCTGATAGAGGCTGATCATGGACTCCTCGAGGTCGGAACCCGGACCTTGTTTCGGGTTCGTTTCGTTCCTTATTTCCGGCAGCCGGGTAAATATCCGGGCTTCTTCCCGGGGCTGCTGTTTGAGGGCTTCAAAAATTTTGGTCATGGGAACTCCTTAAATAGGGGTCTTCTCCCAGTTAATTTCCTTTTAAATAAACCCCCGGATTTGCCAGGGGATACCCAAAGTTTGACAATTCCGGGAGCAGGATTGGACAATATTCAATAAAGGAGTATTCATTATTTTTCCAATACCCCGTCAGAGATATTTTTCAAAAATGAATTAACCTCTGGATTGTCATTCCGGCGAAAGCCGGAATCCGATATGGCTGACAGTTGTCAAGAGGAAAAGATTTTTCCTGGCCCTAGTAGAGGGTTAGACTGTCAGTTTAATCCAGGGCACAAGCAGAGACGGGACCGATTTAGCGACGTTTGATCATTCTGATATTCGCGTATTTTGAACGCCTGACTTGACTTCGTCACAGGAGCTGCCTCGCTCTAGGATCGGAAATTCGGATGACCTTATTCCTTGGATTCCTCGAGGATTCTCCCAACGGGGTCGCGTCTCTGCTGGTCCCCTGGATAGGATATAATGGGTGGTCTCTATACTCCTTTAAGAAGGTTTGTTTTTTGACCTAGGCTACACGTTTCGCAACTGAACTTCCCTGGCAATCGCCCATATGAAGCCGGAGAGCTCGCGGGCGATGGCGGTTACCACTTTGGTTTTCATTTTTCCTTGGGCCATAAGCCTACGGAACCGGCCGCAGAGTCTAACCTGGGCCTTCCAGGCGATCTCCCGGATGGGCTGCGGCAGTCCCTGTTGTCGTTTGAGCAGAAACCTGCTTATCCGGGCCGGATAGCTATAAGCATGCGCCGCTTCAACGAGAACGCGCCTTACGTGGCCATTGCCGGTTTTGGTGATGCTGCCCCGTTTGACGGACTGGCCGCTGGAGTGTTCCGAGGGAACCAGACCCAGATAGGCCATGAACTGCCGGGGGTTCTCAAAACGAGTGATATCGCCGATCTCAGAGACGGTGGTTATAGCCACAGTAGGAGCCACCCCTCTGAGGGCCTGGAGGGCTTCAACCACTGGGGCCAGGCTCCATTGGGGCAACAGCTTCAGACTCTGGTCAACTAAACGACCGACTCGCAGGGTGCCCTCGTTTACCGTGTGGATATATTCCTGAAGGGTAATCTGCTGGGCGGGGTGGGGCATGGTGACGTCCGATAGCCAACGCCTATGAGCAGGCGTCCAGGATGTTTTACCGGGGTACCTATGGCCATACCGAAGCAGAAAAGCCCCTAAGTGTTGACGAGCAGTGCGCAAGGCCTTGACCGCATCTTCCCGGGCGCGGGTCAAATCTCTCATGGCTTCGTCGTCCGGTCGAGGGACATAGACCGGGGTTAACTCCCCGGCCCGATAAAGCCGGGCCAGTGTCTGGGCATCGCGATGGTCGTTCTTGACTCGGTCGCCGCTCCGTCTGGGAGTCTTCGAGGGGGCAACGACCACACAAGTAAACCCCTGCGAGGATAGGTGACGGTAAATCTCATAGCCGCATGGCCCAGCTTCATAGACAAAGTGCAGTTCCCTACTGGTGCTTTTGAGTTTTCTGACTGCTTTGTCCAATGAGGCCATGTCGCCGTTAATTTTTCCGTAATGCCGAACTTCTTCAGTTCCCGTGGTTTCGGCGATTACAATCTCTATGGAATCTTTGTGTACATCCATACCGACAACTGTGATAAAATGTTTCATGACCTGCCTCCTTATTCTTGGCTCTGTATTGGGATCACTCCCTAATATAACCCACGACGATAAGGGGCAGGTCGCTTTTTTAATTGTCAGCCATTATGTCTAGAAACTTTCTATAGCCTTGGAAACCCCTGGACCCCGGCTTTCGCCGGGGAGACGTCTTTAATGGGTTTGGGCTTTAGTTTTTGAGCCCCTTCGAGGGGCTAATATTTTCAACCCTCCAGCTCTGCCGGAGGTACGGGGACTAGTTGTAATAAAGGATTCAAGGATTCAAGGGCCTGTTCTTTCCCCCTTTACCTGATTCCTCATTCAGCTCCGGGAAGACGATCGTCTTACCGGCGACGATCCGGTCGAGGTCCTTCAGTCCGGGGTTTTTCTCCCGGATCAGGCTGATCAGCCGACTCCGGCCGTATTGCCTTATTTCCTGGGGGCTGTATCTTTTCTCGATAAGAGAGTTCAGGGTATCCCCCTCTTCTATCTGCTGCGCAACCTCCTTGGCCTCGGTCTCCTCTTCCGAAACTTTTCCCGGCGGGGAAGACGCCTCAGGCCGGGCGCTGGTTTTCGGCTCCTTTGAGACCGTTGGATTCGTCGGCGGCAAAGTGACCGTGGGGGAAGGGGCCGGGAGGACCGGTGCAGCAGGGATCACGGCCACAACCGATTGCCCGGGATGATTGTTTTTTTGCCCGAAGGAAGGCAGGTTCCCACGGAAAAAAAATAGCCCGCCGGCCAACAGAAGAACGGCCAGGGCCAGCCCATAGCCCAGGAGCGGTGTGCGCGCCGGCTTCTTGAATTCCGGCGCTTCCCTTCCTCTGAAATCCTTTATGATTTCCAAGGCAACTCCGATGTCAACGGGTTTCTTCCGATAGCCGAATCCGGTAATCAGGGCATTATCAAAAAGGATGTTTAAGATTCGGGGAATTCCCTGGGCCTCCTCGATGATCCGATGCAGGGCTTTCCTGGTGAAAACGGACTTTTCACTCCCGCCGGCTTTGGCCAGCCGGTGTTTGATATAGGCCTCGCTTTCTTCAAAACTGAAGGGCCCGATGGCCAGGCGAATGAAGATCCGTTGCTTGAAGGCCCGCAGTTCGTCCCGGTCCAGGATTTCCGCCAATTCGGGCTGACCGATAAGGATAATCTGGATCAGCTTGTCCTTGACGGTTTCCAGGTTGGAGAGCATGCGCAGATTTTCCAAAGTCTCCACCGGCATGTTCTGGGCCTCGTCGATAATCAGGGCCACATTGATTCCTTGCTGGTAGGCTTCGATAAGGGCCAGATGGAGGCCGTTCACCAGTTCGGAGAGGTCATCGCTTTCGACCGCCAAACCCAGTTCCTGGTAGATGATCTTGACCAGCGCCGGGAAGGAAAGGTTCGAGTTAAAAACATAAACCACCTTAAGGGCCGAATCCCGGGATTCCTCCAGGTAGGAGCGAACCATAGTCGTCTTGCCCACGCCCACTTGACCCGTGATGACCACACAGCCCTTCCGCTTTTCGATCCCGTAAATGAGAGAGGCCAGGGCCTGCTGGTTCTCTGCCCCCAGGAAAAAAACTCCGGGTCGGGGGTGAGATTGAAGGGTTCTTTATGCAGTCCGTAGAACTGGAGATACATAGGATCAATCAGCCTATTGGTAATGGGCCATAGTTGCCAGCGATATTTATTACCGAGAGCATAAAATGGGTTTCATCACAAAAATATTTTCTCACCGCCCACTCGTCCCGAGAAAAGCGGGACTCGTTCGAGACGCGAAGAACGCTAAGATAAGGTTTTTCATTTGCCGGTAAGAAGCAGGCAAATGGAAAAAGCTCTTTTTGCTTTCCGTCCGCTCAACGGAAAGCAAAAAATGTTCTTCTTTGCGTCCTTTGGGACTTTGCGGTAAAAGCAATCTATAATCTGCTCCTCTTAATAAATCTTTTCCTGTAAAGAAACGGTGGCCAGAACAGGCAAGCCGAGTTTCTCTTCCGCCGTCTCGGGAGTCGAAATGCCCTGCCCCATATATTCCGATAAGAAGGCGAACCCCAGTCCGGAGACGGCCCCCAGGATGATGCTCAGCAGGATATTCAGGCGCTTTTTGGGTTTGACGGGTTTGGAAGGGACCACGGCGGCCTGGATGACGCTGATGTTGGCCAGCTTCTGGCGGTTCATCTCGTCGGAAATATGGGCCTCCTCCTTCTTTTCCTGGTAGGTTTTGTAATTCATTTCGTTGGTGCTGACCTTCCGATTCAGATCCTTAAGCTCATTTCCCCGGAGATCCAGGGTCTTGATCTCACTGTCCAGATTACCGATCTGCAACTGGAGCGTGGCGGCCTTGGTCCGCAGGGAGGCTTCTTCGGCCTCGGCGTTCATGGCTTCCTTCTCCGCCTCCTGATAGACGGGGTTGGAGGTCTGCACCTTGACGCCAATAACGTCTTCCTGCTCTTTCAAGAAATCCTTTATGATCTGGATCTCTTTGCGGGCATTGACCAGCAGCCGGTTAGTGTCCGGGTATTTCGAGGCCAGCTCCTGCTCGCTCAACTGCAGGGTGAGCAGCTTGGCCCGGGCCTCGACGATGATTTTGTCTTGCTCGGTCTGGGTATAGCGGCCTTTGTCGGCCAGAAGGGTCTTCATCTGGCCCCGCAGGGAGGCCAGTTTTTTGCCCACCTCATCGATCCGGTTCCGGGTGTTCTTAAAGGTGGTATCCAGCTCAGTCCGCTGTTTCAGGAGTAGGCTGCGCTGCTCGTCAATAGAGAAAACCCGGTTCTTCTGCTTGAAGTCTTCCAGGCGGTTTTCCGAGTTTTTAAGTTCCTGGTCATACAGGTTCGTCTGGCTTTCGAGAAAATTCGATTCCGTCCCGCCGTGGACCTGAAGGTGCTTTTCCTTAAAAAAGTCTACCAGCACGTTGACGGCCCGGGCGGCTACCTTCGGGTCCTTATGTTGAAAGGAGACGTCGATAACGCTGGACTTCTTGACCCCCTCGACCGTCAGCTTCTTCTGGAAGGTGATGACCGCGGCCTCCAGGGGCGTCATCCGGGAAGGGGGATTCTTCACCAGGTCGGGGTAGATATTTTCCAGCTTGATGGTTTTGATCACTTGCTCGATGATGTCCCGGCTGGTGAGGATGTTGATCTCGGAGTTGATGGCCTCTTCCTCGTTGAAGGTGATCATGGGGGCCTTATCCCCCACCTCGGGCCGATAGATGAATTCCCGCCCGAACTTGACCAGCAGGCTGGACTCGGCCTCGTAGGTAGGGGACATGAGAAAGGAGCCGGCGGTGACGGTGATGACCACGGCCAGGAAGATGGTCAGAATGGCGGCCTTTCGTTTGAAGAGGATGGAGATGAAATCGCGGAGGCTGCTGCCGTTGGGTTCCTGAATTATGCCCTCATCAGATAGCATGGATACACCTTATGTTTTCTTGGTTCACAGTAACAACAGAAAGCTCATAGCCCATAGGTCATAGCCCATAAGTCATGAGAAAAAAAGGCGACGCATCGACTAAGGATATCCCATTTCAAATTTCAAATTGACGCCGATCGATTCGCCGTCTATGAGATAACTTCCTATGACCTATTTTTCATGCTATGAGCTATCAGCCAATTTATGGTGCTAAATTATAATAAAACCCGAAGGGGATCGGGATGTTCTTCCGGATGTACTGGTCCACCCAGGTGTTGACGTTGGCGATCGGGGACTTGGGGACATACACGATGTCCGACGCTTGCAGGGAGAGATCCTGGGAGAGGTCGCTACCGTCGATCGCCTTTCCCACGTTCACCAGCATTGAGGCCGGCCGGTTTTCCGGACCCCGGCGGATGATGATGATCTCGTTGGTTCGGGCGGTATCTTTCAATCCCCCGGCCGAGGCGATGGACTGGAGGACCGTCATTTGGCCGGTCAGGGGGATCAGCCCTGGCTTGGCCACCTCCCCGTCCACATAGACCTTTTGGGCACTGAAGGACCGGACGATGACCGCGATCTCCGGTTGGCTGATCTGGGATCCATACCCATTCTGGAGAGAGTTCCGCAGTTGTTCCGGGGTCAGGCCCGAGGCCTGGACCTCGTGGACCAATTGGAGGGAAATCCGGCCGTCCGGCCGAACAATCACCGACTCGTTCAATTCGGGGTGATAGAAGAACTTGATATCCAGGGCATCGCCGACCTGGATCTGGTAATCCCCGACCGAAGAGGCCGTCTCTGCCTGGGTATTCAGAGCCCCCGTCGTCCTGACAGCCGCCGAGCAAGAAGTGAACAGCGCACAGATGCCGAGAATCCAAAGGGGGATAAAGATCTTTTTCATGGCTTTTTTCTTTAAATTTGGTTTTTAAATCTGTTTAAGTATCGCAACAGTTTGGGGGAGATATTTTTTATATATCTCCCGGTCAGACCGACTTTTGTTTAGCAGTGGTGGCAATGGCGATGAATGCTCTTCGCTATCCGACGTAGCGGGGATGGCCTGGCATAAATCATCCGCACACGGTAATGTAATAGGGAAACGTATTCACAGGCTTTGCCATCTTGGATTTGTCCCAATGAGTCAGAGCCGAATGAAGTCATTTCCTCTTTTTAATCCGCCAACGAATGCCGATTGATAAGTCGTTATGAGATGGATTAGGCCTGAATTGTCAGGTAACCTTTCCAGTTTTTTTATAAATTTTTATAAAAAAGGTGGGAAAAATGTTGTGGTTGCATTAATATCACAAAAATTTATCGAGTTGCAATGCTTGAAAATTACTGGCAGAATACCAGCCCGACACCAGGTATTATGGGAAGGAAAGCAGACAGGTTCTAAGATTTATCTTCTTACTGTTGAGGTTCTTGCAAATCTCCCAAATTTCGTCACACCGGCGAAAGCCGGTGTCCAGAATGCATTGAAAAGACTGGATTCCGGCTTTCGCCGGAATGACATCACTGGACTTTTGCAAGAGGCTCTGTTAATACCCATCTTATTTCTGATATTATTACGATGGAATTCTACAGTTCGTCTTGAAATATTGATAAGTTGCGCTATCTCTTTAGAATTCTTTCCTTCCCTGATCAAGGTTGCTACAGCCACCTCACTCGGAGTAAAATTCATATGGTTAAACTTTATAGTTTGTACAAAAGGGGAGGTGATATCTTTTAAATGGGATTTTATGAGGTTAAGATATATATTTTGAACTTCATCCAGGGTTGTAGCTTTCAGTTTCTCGACGTAAGGATTTACCATCTCCCGGATATTAGCGGTTATTTCATCCTCAAAGTCTTTCTTGGCCTTTTCTCTCTGTCTGATCAAAACATTCAGCGCCGCATTGGTTTCTTCGAGATGAACTGTTCTAACCTTTAACTCCTCCTCTCGTTTTCTCAACAAGGCTTCGGCCTCTTTTCGTGTTGTGATGTCACGGGCTATACCCAGAATCGCATAGGGTTTTTGATCCCTGTAGATAAGGGATACTTTGGTTTCTACATAGACCTGTTTGCTGTCTTTGCATCTTAATTGATATTCCATCAACGCTCTTTGATAACCTGCCTGTTTAATCTCTTCTACGGATTTCAGGGCTTTGGTGAGCTGGTTTTTGTCGAGGAGAGATGCAAAACTCAATGAAGATATCTCTTCCCTTTTGTATCCCAGGAGGTCAAGGGCAGCAGGATTGGCGTCTAGGAAATGACCTTCAAAATCGTGGACATATACACAGTCAAAAGAGCGGTTGAACAGGGCATTGAAGCGTTCTTCTTTCTCCTTGGACTCCTTATCCGCCCGCTTGCGTTCTGTAAGATCTATCCCATAGACAAGATAGGTCGTTCCGAAAGAAACCGTCCGGAATTCAATGTCTTTCCGAGAGCCATCTTTGCAGGTAACCACCGTTTCCACCGGCCCAAATACAAATTGAGTGGTCGATCTCTCCAGATACTTTCTATTCTCCTTCGCCATAACCTCTTTACGATAAGCAGGATCAGGATAAGCCCGTAACCACCAGTGGTCAATATCCGGAATATCATCAACCGAATACCCAAACAACCTGGGAAAAATAGGATTTAAAAATTTGGTTTGTGAAGGGGAGCCTTCCAGCAATGCCATGATGAACGGAGATGAGTCCACAAACCTTTTAAAAAGTTCTTCCGTCTGTTTGGTTTCTTCCAGGGATTTTTCCATTTTTGTAATCTGCCGGCGTGATGCCATAAGTTCATCAATAAGCTCTTCCTTTGTTTTCTCTTTATCTTTCATGGAAAAATCCTCCTCGTATAAATAAAACAAATGAGGGCAAGCCTACTCTCCAGCTTTTTTTATCATTTATTCAATGGAACAATCTGGTTAAAACAAAAAAAGGCTGAATACTTATTTGTTCGAAATGGGATTATCTGTTCAGCTATCACTTCAACCGGCAATCAGGCCCGGAAACCTAATTCAGCAAACAAAGAAATGCTAACTTCACAAATCACTGGCGGCTGGTACTCTGAAGGACGTTTGTCGCTTTTCGTTCGTCGTTGGGCGATAAAAAAAGCCTAAACCTCAAAGTTAAGAAACTCAAGGTAAAAGATAATATTATGTAAATAAAGGGGAAAAGGGGGGAAGTCAACAGATTTTTTGTCTAAGGACAAAAAATCAGCTCATAGCTGAGAGCCTATAGCTCATAGGAGGGAGAAAAAAGACGCGATGCAAGAGGGGGGAGGGGTGAGGCCAGTAAAAATTCAGAGTTCGAATTTGCCTATGCCTCAGTTTAGAACCAGAGGATCCCTCCTCGCCTCACTTCTTTTAATAATAGGGCCTTTGCGCGGGTTGGATGGAAACTTGAGAGGCGGACAGGAAGCCATGTAATCCTGTCAAAAGAAGGATTATCCCGGTATATTGTCAATCCCCGTTCATAAGGGTGAACCGATCAAACAAGGATTATTGAGAAAGCAGATTGAATTGGCCGGGATGACGGTAGATGAATTCCTAAATCTCTACAAAGAAAATCATTTCAAATTCCTCCCTTAACCCTTTCAATTAAGAGGCCGCACAAAAAAAGGCAGGTGGTTTCCAGGTCCCATCAAAAAAACTTCTTAACCGGGACATTCAAGTATCCAGATTAGCCTTGATATTTATGGATATTTGTTTAATTATACGGATTTTAATTGGCAACAAGTGGATCTTTTGGAGACTGCTTTAAATTCTGTTAGAAAATCGTTGGAAAATAATATAGAATCAATTAAGAATGATGGTTCTGAAGGAATAACTGATTGTTTTTACTTGGTGGGCGATGCGGGACTTGAACCCACGGCCTTTGGTTCCGGAGACCAACGCTCTATCCACCTGAGCTAATCGCCCCTGCTTAACAATGTGTAAGAATCGTACCAGTTTAGCTTTTTGAAATTACTATTCTCACCGCGGAGACGCCGAGGGCGCAAAGAAAAAAATTTAGCGATTGCCGGTGAGGGGCCGGCAATCGCTAACCTTCGCTACCCTCCGGGTAATTATTGGGCCAAGGCCAAGGCTGGTTTGTTTAATCCCGCCTCTCAGGGGATTGAACAAGAATGATTCTCTCCGCGTTCTTTGCGACTTTGCGGTGAAACAAAAGCTCTCTTTTTAATACCTAAATTGAGTCTATCAATCTAATATCAGAATAACGGATAAAATACAAATGGAAAAAGAAGACCTCTCCCAACTCAAGATTGCCAGAACAGGGCCGGCTGCCGCCCCTTTGGGCCGACGGCGCAACAAAGGCCGAATATTCCTGATTTTTGTGATTTTATTCTTAGTGGTGATCGGCATCCTTTATTGGCAGGGTGTTTTGGAGCCCACCCGGGAAGTTGAAATAACCACGGTTTCCCTGATCTATCCCTCTCAGGCCAACACGGTCCTAAACGCCAGCGGATACGTGGTGGCTCAGCGCAAAGCCGCCGTAGCCTCTAAGGGAACCGGGCGACTGGAAACTCTGGCTGTGGAAGAGGGGACCCGGGTAAAAAAGGGGCAGATTATCGGCCGATTAGAAAACGCCGATCTTCAGGCGACCTTGAGCCAGGCTAAAGCCCAAGTGAACACCACCAAAGCCAACTTGGCCCAAGTCGAAGCGGAGATCAAAGATGCCCGGTTAAAGGTTGAAAGATTCGAACGGTTAATTCAATCCAAGGCCATTGCCCAATCGGATTACGATACCGCCGATGCCAGGTTACAACAGCTTTTGGCCAATAAATCAGCCGCTCTGTCACAAATCAAAGCCGCTGAAGCCGGGGTCAGGGCCGGTCAGGTAGCCCTGGACTATACCTTAATCCGGGCTCCTTTTGATGGCGTTATTTTGACAAAAAATGCCGATGTCGGAGAAGTCGTGGCACCTTTTGGGTCTTCCATCAATGCCAAGGCGGCTGTGGTCACCATGGCCGACCTGGATTCCCTGATTGTGGAAGCCGATGTTTCGGAAACCAATCTGGAAAAGGTGAAAAAGGGGCAACCCTGTGAAATCCAACTGGACTCCCTGCCCGGAATGCGATTTGCCGGACAGGTTCATATGATCGTCCCCACAGCCGACCGTTCCAAGGCAACGGTCCTGACCAAGGTAAAGTTCCTGGAGAAAGACGAACGGGTTCTTCCTGAAATGAGCGCCAAGGTGGCCTTTCTCACCCGCCAGATCACTAAGGAAGAAAAACCGAAGGTTGCTATCCCCCCGTCAGCCCTCATCGATCAAAAAGGGAAGACCTGGGTTTACCGGGTGGAAAAAGATATAGTCCGCGAAATCCCGGTTCAAAAAGGACCTCCCCTGGCTGACTTTATTGAAATACTCCAGGGTCTCAAGCCCGGGGAGCGGATTGTTCTTAAGCCCAATCGGAATCTTCGGGATGGGGCAAAAGTAAAAATTGCCGAGAAATAATGAACCTCCCCTTCAGCTACAGCCTCAGAAATCTCTGGACCAGAAAGATGACAACCATCCTGACGGTATCCGGGATGGCCCTGGTGGTCTATGTCTTTGCCGCCGTCCTGATGCTCTCCGAGGGCCTGCAAAAAACCTTACAAGATACGGGGTCTTTTCAAAATGCGATCGTCGTTCGCCGCTCGGCCGATGCCGAGGTGATGAGTATCCTGGAACGCCGGGAGGCGGCCATTATTGAAACCCAGCCGGAAATCGCCCTCGATGATAAAGGAGAACCTTTACTCAGCCGGGAGGTAACAGTCCTGGTGGCCTTGCCTAAGACAGAAACCAATCAGGATGGGAATGTCACCATTCGCGGAGTCTCTGATAACGCCCTGGTGCTGAGACCCCAAATCAAGTTAGTGTCCGGTCGATTGTTCAGACCGGGGACCTCGGAAATTATTGTCGGCAGCAATATCGCCAAACGATTTAAAGGAACCGGCCTGGGGCAAATCATCCGCTTTGGATTGAGAGACTGGCTGGTGGTAGGCCTATTTGATGCTGGGCAGACCGGGTTTGACTCGGAAATCTGGACCGACGTGGAACAGGTCATGAATACCTTTCACCGCCCGGTGTACTCTTCCCTGGTATTGAAAATTTCGGATGAAGCATCTTTCCGGTCTTTAAAAAAACGCCTGGAGAGCGATCCCCGGTTAACGGTGACCATCAAACGGGAAGCCCAATTCTATGCCGACCAATCGGAGATGATGGCCCGTTTTATCCGCATTCTCGGATTGTCCATGACCATTATTTTTTCTTTCGGGGCTATGATCGGGGCCATGGTCACCATGTATGCGGCCGTGGCCAACCGGACAATAGAGATAGGCACCTTAAGGGCCCTCGGATTTCCTCGAAAAAGTATCCTGGCCGCTTTTTTGATCGAGTCCCTTCTGCTCGGGGCCCTGGGAGGGGGCCTGGGACTCACCGCCGCTTCCCTGATGCAGTGGGTAAGCATCTCGACCATCAACTTTCAGACCTTCTCGGAATTGGCCTTTGGCTTTGTTCTGAATTTTAGAATTGCAGCCCAGACCTTTGCCTTTTCCCTGATCATGGGTTTTCTCGGGGGATTCCTGCCGGCCCTGCGGGCCGCCCGGTTTAATATCGTCGAGGCCTTGAGAACCTCTTAAAAAGGGGTTTTCCGCAAACTGTTAGTGCCGCCTTATAGAAGGAATTGGATACCCAGCATGTCTTTCCTGAATAATCCTATTCGCTACCGTTGGCTGATGCTGGGAATCATGGGGGTCATCTATTTCCTGGCCTGCCTTCACCGGATATCGCCTACGGTTATGGCCCGTGATCTGGTGAACGAATTCGAGGCCGATGCCACCCACCTCCCTGGGGTTGATGGCCTCGGCCTATTTTTATCTTTATGCCGCTGTGCAACCGCCGGTGGGTCTGTTGTCGGATACCATCGGGCCACGCCGGGTGGTCACCGTGTTTACGTTTGTTTTCCTGTTTGGGTTGTCTGGTTTTCGGGCTGGCCCCGAATATGTTCTTGGCCGGTGTCGGCCGGGGATTGATCGGCATAGGGGTTGGGGGCATATTCGTACCCGCCTTGAAGATCTTCTCCGCCTGGTACAGACCCAAAGAATTCGCCGGCATAACCGGCCTCTTTTTGGCCCTGGTAATGCCGGAAACCTTTCCGCCTCTCTTCCCCTGACCTATCTGGTTTTGCTGCTTGGCTGGCGTTTCTCTTTTTTCGGCCTTGGGGGCGTCTCCATGCTTCTCGGGGTTTTGGCCTGGTTTTTTATGCGGGACCGGCCGGAGGACAAAGGCTGGCCGCCTTTATCTGATGGATGTTCACGGTTACACCCGGCTTCAGGCCGGAGGAATTTTGATGATCCTCCCCCTGGGATTTATCATAGGATCTCCGCTGATCGGCTTCCTGGCCGACCGGTTAAGTTTCGGTCGACCCAGAATTCTTTCCGCCCTGGCTCACCGGTACGGCAGTCGGCCTGATGAACCCGGCCGCCTTTCTGGCGGCCGCCCTTTTTCAACCGTTTACCGTCTACCTGCTGGATTGCGGTCGGCAGAACCGGTTCGAGCTATCCTTTGGAGGCCTACCAACAGGTTTTTAGGGTCTATTTTATATCGATGCTCCTGGCCTTTGGTCTAATCCTCTTTCTAAAAAATCCCAAGGCGGGAGGTTGAGCCTGGACCGCTAGACAACAACCTCACCGGCGTTGATCGAGGCATCCACTTTCCCCTGGTGTAAGACCTGCTGGCCGTTCATGAAAACCGCCTCTATTCCCGCAGGGGTTTTGCTGGTTTCCGTCAGCGTGTTGTTATCCCGTATATTCTTCCAGTCGAAAACCGTGATGTCGGCTGCCAGGCCCTCCCTCAGGAAGCCGCGGTCCTTGATACCATATCTCTGGGCCGCGGCCCCGGACATCTTGTAGACCGCCTCCTCCAGAGAGATAATTTTATTCTCGCGGGCCAGTTGAAAGAATCGCGGGAAATTCCCGGAGAAGGCCGGATTCTGCACACCCTGGGGAGCGGGAAGCGAGTCGGTCATAAAGAGGGAAGCGGGATGCCGCATCAAGGTTTCAACAATTGGCAGATTGCTGTAGCGGTGATTGAGTATGTTAGCCACCCCTTTGCTTTTTTGTGCGAAATCCATGGTGTTGTCGAACCAGTCCAGACCCCGTTTTTTTGCAATTTCGTCCAGGAAAAGGCTGTTGTAGCGGTTGAGGTCCTCATGATTGGCATAAGTGATCTGGATATCCTTATTTCCGAAGCCAAGGAACCTCTGGATAAGACCAAACTCGCTTTTGAGTTTGGCCAGCATCTTTTTATCACTATACACCTCTGGGATCTTGGCCAGGAACCAGGCCGGCAATAATACATTGATGATGGTCTGGCCGCAGTGGTAGGCATAGGTATCGAACTTGACGTCCACGCCTTGTTTGACGGCCTGGTCAATCCGTTTGAGTGCCTTGTCGCAGGTCTTGAAGGTCCTGGTCCCCACAAATATCAGATGGGAAATCTGAAGACGCACCCCAGTTTCCCTGGCTATATTCAGCATCTCGTCCATGGCCAGCAGGTTGCTGGGCTCATACCCGTCGAAAGGCAAAACATAATCCAACAGGATCTTCGGGGTGCTCATCGGGTATCCCGGGGCGAGCGCGGAGTAAGCCCGGAGATGCACCGTCAGGATCTTATTTTTCTTTTTAACGAGTCTGGCGATCTCTCTGAGTTCATCGCCGGCGGTGAATATCCCCGGTTCATACTGCAAGCCCAGAGACACGCCGGCCGCGCCCTCATCCATGGTCTGTTCCAGAAGCAGAAGCATCTCTTTCATCTCTTCCCGGTTTATTGGAGCGGCATTGAATCCGCGTATGGAGGCTCGGGTGGTGCCGTGTCCCGACAGGACCATCATATTGTGGGTCATTTTGTTTTTTTTCAAGTGAGCGAAGTACTGGGTCATCGAATCCCACTCGATTTGAAAAAGACCCTTTGCCCTGGGGGTGATCTTACTCATAAAGGGACTATTCTTGCGGAACCCGGCCACACCGTAGCCGCATTGACCGGCCACAAAGGTGGTTACGCCCTGGGCGGTGAAGGGAAGCTTCAGTTCATCATGTCCTTTAATGGGCAGGTACCAGTCCATATGGGAATGGGCGTCGATGATCCCCGGCATGATGACCAATCCGCTGCAATCGATAACCTGACCGGCCACGTTGATCTCGTTGGCGGAGATTTTCTCGATCTTCCGGTCGTGGATGAGCAGACTGGCCTTAAACCCCTTTTTCCCGGTGCCGTCTACGACCAACCCGTCTTTCAGCAAGGTATATTTCCCCCCTTTAAGGGAAATGGCCGTCCTCGGCACCTTAGGCGATCCCGGTGCGGCGTTGGCTTTGTTTCCCGTAATTTTAATGAGAGGCAGGGCCGAGAGGAAAGCCGCAGCTTTCCCCGTACAGGTTAGAAATTTTCTTCGGGAAGGGTTGGTTTCGATCAGTGTTTCCAATCGATCTTTGATGTCCATAGCACTATCTCCTGGGAAGGGAATTTATCTGATTAAGCGCCGGAACTTTTTGAAGTAGTCGGGACCAGTGACGACGTGGCATGATGACTCCTTGTTGCCGGTTTGTAGATTATCTTAAGCGATAAAGACCGAGAGGGCAAGGTGGTCTGTTCTTTAAGTCGGAAAATGTAATCTACAAGAAGTTTCCTATGAGTCGATTGGAGTTGAAACCGATTAGCTTCCCTATTCCGTCTTGCGCAATTCCTTCAACAAATTCAAAGTATCAGACGGAAGAAGGGTTGGTTTGCCTCCGGTGGATAGGGCACCAAGATAAATTTCAGCCACTTTTTCCAGTAGTTCCACATTGAGCCAGGCTTTCTCCAGGGCAGCCCCCAGGGTTAAGGCGCCATGGTTCTGCAGCAGGTAGCAATAGCACCCGTTGTCCAGCTTCCCTCCGATATTGGCGATAAGTTCAGGGCTTCCTGAAAAGGCGTACGGCACGACCTCCACCATAGGCCCGATATGCAGGGCGACCTCGTCAAGTAAGGAGGGAATCGGCTTGTTCAACACGGCAAACACGCTGGCATAGGTCTGATGGGTATGAATCACGGCCTTGGCATCAGGTCGGCACTGGTAGACTTTCAAGTGAAGTCCGGACTCCAGGGAAGGTTCACGTTTCCCCTCAATCCGTTTCCGGTTAAAATCCAGGACACACATTTCATTCGGAGTGAGCTGATCATAGGGAAGGGTGGAGGGGGTGATAACGAAAGCCTCTTCACCCTCCACCCGCATGGATACATTGCCTCCGGTGCCTCTCCGGGAGCCGAAGAATCTCTTGACAGAGAGCCACTGGGCGCATTCGATGATTTTTTCTTTATACACTGTGTGGGGTCCCATAAACCCGACTCCTTTATTTTTTATGTTTAGGCTGATTGTCCGGTCAAAAAACCCCTGGTTTCGGATACGATAGAAGACGTTCCTCATTGTCAGGCCAAAATTCAAGCCAAAATTCTTGACACATCAGAATACAATCCCCTATACTTCCCACACCTAAGATCAAGTCTTCGGTTAGATCAATCACATTGGCCCCAAAGGAAAAAGATCGTGCGCATCCATAAGTTGGAACCTTTATTCAATGCCCGCTCGGTGACCTTTGTCGGCGCCTCCAAAGACCCGACCAAGTGGGGTTTCCTTACTCTCAAACATATCATAGATGGCGGTTTCCGGGGTAGTGTTTATCCTGTTAATCCCAGGGAACCCGAGATCCTCGGTCTGAAGGTGCACCAGAGCATTGCTGATCTGCCTGAAACTCCTGATCTGGCGGTTATCATAGTTCCACCCCCATCCGTTCCGGCGGTGATAAAAGAATGCGTTTCCAAAGGGATCAGGACCGGTATTATCATAACCGCCGGTTTTGCGGAGTTGGGCGGCAAAGGGTCAAAGCTTCAAGATGAGATTGTTACAATTGCCCGCCAAGGGGGAATGGCCTTGGTCGGGCCGAATTGCAACGGGGTCATGAGCCCCTGGAACTCTCAGTACGTCCAGTTCCCTTCTTTCTTTGTGCCTCCCGGTCCCGTGGCCGTAATCGCCCAGAGTGGGAACGTAATGGACTCCCTGTCACTCCAGATCCAGATGCACGGTTTCGGTTGTAGTGCCTGCATCGCCAGCGGCAACGAGGCAGCCCTGCACTGCGAGGACTACCTCGAGTATCTGGCCGATGACCCCCACACAAAAGTTATCCTGTCTTATATTGAAGGATTCAAAGACGGAGAACGCTTCTTGGCGGTTGCCCGTGAGGTCAGTAAGAAGAAGCCTATCGTCATGCTCAAAGCCGGCAAAACTCAGGCCGGGGCCAAGGCGGCAGCCTCACACACCGCCGCCCTGGCCGGTTCGGATGCCGTCTTTGATGCCGTTTGCCGACAATCCGGCGTGATCAGGGCCAAGAGCCTGGATGAAATGCTGAATATCGGCCTGGCCTTCCTGCGGCAGCCCCTGCCCCGAGGACGCGGTTTGGGCATCGTTACCGCCGGAGGGGGTTGGGGTGTGCTGGCCGCCGATGCCTGCGCGGAACTTGGTTTCGACATAGTCCAATTACCCGAGGAAACGATCAATGAGTTGGACAAAATTCTCCCGGCCTGGTGGAACCGGGGCAACCCGGTGGACCTGGTAGCCGGGGCTGCCGCCGATAACCTCTTTAAAGCCGTGGAGTTGGTGATGCAGTGCCGGTCGGTAGATGCCCTTATGTTCCTGAGCCTCATGCCGGCCTTGAGGATGGGTAGTTTCGACGCCCCCCAGGATCAATCTTCCCGGGAAAACTGGGGAGATCAAATGATAGAATCGGTCGCCCTGGCTATGGACGAGTTTAATGCCCTGGCCGATAAATACAACAAACCTGTAATCATTGCCTCTGAA
This sequence comes from uncultured delta proteobacterium, assembly GCA_963790475.1. Classification (GTDB taxonomy): domain Bacteria; phylum Desulfobacterota; class RBG-13-43-22; order RBG-13-43-22; family RBG-13-43-22; genus RBG-13-43-22. Next base: position 197,947 of record CAWBOS010000011.1, read on the forward strand.
TACATGTGGGCTACCAATGTGGAGCAGGCCGGAATCACCTTTAGGCTGGGGCAGCACAACGCCGTCTGCTACCGCATGCCCGGAGGTGCCGCAAGAGTATTGGACGCGCTGGTAACCTATGGCGAATATGTAAAATAAATTCTATTCATTAAGTGAATCAAAATTGTCTTAACCTGAAAAATAAGTGCTAGCATTAGCTGAGAATAGGAGTTTCTGTCGGCAAATTTGGTCAACAATATAATGAGACCCATATTAATGACGAGTTTGTAAGGGGTCGCCGAAACCCGAATGGCGTCATTCCTGCCCCGCATCAAGTGCGGGATAGACTCCAGCCGGAATCCAGTATTCTAAAGTAGTTATTTTTTTTTCTGGACCCCGGCTTTCGCCGGGGTGACGACTTTTTACAAGACCCCCATTAATATCAGTAGGGAGTGATGGTAATGAAATACGATTTCGATCAGGTGTGTGACCGGCAAAATACCAATTGTGTTAAATGGGATTCGGCCCAATTCATTTTCGGAGATAACGATGTCATTCCCATGTGGGTCGCCGATATGGATTTTCCGGTAGCCCAGCCTATTGTCGATGCCCTTAGAAAAAGGGCCGAGCATCCTTATTATGGTTATACCCAGCCTGGCCCCAGTATCAATGAAGTCATAGTAGAACGCTTGCAGCGGAAATTCAATTGGAAGATCAACCCGGAATGGATCGTTTATACCCCTGGTGTAGTGCCCGCCCTTAATGTCGCCATCCGGTCTTTGACTCATCCCGGCGATGAGGTTATTATTCAGGAACCGGTCTATTATCCTTTCTTTCCGGCCGTTACCAACAGCGGTTGCCAAATAGTCAATAATGAGCTCAAGCGGATCAATGATCGGTATGAAATGGACTTTGAGGATCTGGAGAGTAAATTCCTGCCCCGGATGGGTATGGTCCCGGCTTCCAGACGGATCAAGGCCCTGGTTCTATGCAATCCGCATAATCCGGTAGGACGCCTTTGGAACCGGGAGGAGCTGACCCGAATGGGAGAGATCGCCATCCGGCATGGAATAACCGTTATTTCTGATGAAATCCATTGTGAGATCCTCTTTAAAGGGCATCGACATACCCCTTTCGCTTCGATCTCTGAAGAGTTCGAGCAGAACAGCATCGTCTGTATGGCCCCGAGCAAGACCTTCAGTTTAGCCGGTCTGGGAGCCTCTTGCATTATTATTCCCAATAAGAAACTACGCCATAACTTTGCCAGCGCCAGGGCGGGAATCTTACCGGGGCCCAATCTATTTGGTTATACCGCCCTGGAAGCGGCCTACCGTTACGGGGATGAATGGTTGGATCAGGTCCTGGATTATTTGCAGGGGAATCTCGATTTTATGCTGGACTATTTTGCCCAAAAAATTCCCCGGATAAAGGTGATTCCGCCGCAGGGCACTTATCTGATCTGGCTGGATTTCAATGCCCTGGGTTTGGACGATTTGGCCTTAAGACAATTTATGCGGGAAAAGGCCCGGGTGGGACTGGATGACGGGTTCCTCTTCGGAAAGGCGGGCAGCGGTTTTCAGAGAATGAATATTGCCTGTCCCCGTTATATCTTAACCGAGGCCTTGACCAGGATTGAAAAAGCGGTAAACGGCCAATAGCGGAATGAGTAACCCTTTAGCCTTATGAAAATATATTCTCTGACAGGATTAACAGGATTTACATGTACCTTGCTCAGGCTCCGGACGACCCTGAGCAACCTCGATTCGCCTTCAGCGAAAAGCTAACCTGATACCGGAATGATTGTTTTAACCCAAAACGGAAGCTCCTATGATACCGAAAAGGATCTAACGGCTCCGGAGCGTCATATCCTTCAAAAGCTCCTTTTCTGGAAAGACCTGGCCACCGGCCTTGATCAGTTCCGGCAGAAGACCAGGGAAGCTTTTCTAAAAGGTTGGAATGATTCCGGTCCAATTACAGCCGGAACGGCCTTAACATCCATTATTTCCGACCTGGAGGAAAAAATAAGGATCAGGTTGAAGCAAGAGGCCTAACAACAAAGGAAAACGTTTGTCATAAAGCCAATCCTTTTTAAGATTCTAAATTTACAAATATGAAAGTGAAAAAGGGACTCTGATCCTGATTACTGCGTGCTCAAGTTCACGGCTCAGAGTGGAAGATATTACAGCAATTTTAAATCTGAGAATTTTGAAGTTGAATAACGATAATTGCTCCCCGGATGGCTTACCTTTCCGGTGAAAGCGCTTTTTATTGGAAGGAGTTTCTTATGCGAAAAAAAATAGGGATGTTTATTACCATTTTATGCCTGGTTGGATTGTCCTCTTTTTCGGCTGACTCCTGCACGGTCTTTCGGCTCAAGGCCGACGACGGCACGATCATGGTCGGCCGCTCCATGGAGTTTGCCGTTGACCTCAAATACGACGCCATCGTGGTCCCAAGAAATAAATCCTATTCAAGTCCCACCCCTGACGGGCCGGAAGGTTTGACCTGGAAAACGCGTTATGGCTACGTTGGGATTGCCTCTTTCGGATTGGATTTCGGCTTGTCTGACGGAATGAATGAAAAGGGACTGGCTATCGGGGTGCTGTGGTATGAAACTGACATGAAATGGCAGGAGGTTACCCCCGGGGAGAGAAAAACCACCCTGGCTCAGGCCATGGTCGGAGATTGGATTCTGGGCAACTTTGCCAGTGTAGAGGAGGTTAAACGGGAAATCCGTAAAGTGAAAGTGTTCCAATATACGGACCCCAAGACAAAAATATCCCCGACCACGCACTTCATCGTCTATGACGCCAACGGCGGCTGTATCGTGATTGAATATGAAGACGGTTTATGCAACATCTATGACAATCCTCTTGGCCTTATGACCAATGGTCCCAGATTCCCCTGGCAGCTAACCAACTTGCGTCAGTATGTCGGCATGACCAGTGAAAAACCGGAACCCTATCAAATGTCCGGTCTTACCTTTCCGGCCACGGGCCATGGATCAGGCATGTTCGGCCTTCCCGGGGATCTCACTCCGCCGAGCCGATTCGTCCGCCTCGCTGTTTTAACCAGGTTCTCGGACAAACAACCGGATGCGGAACGATTCTCTTAATCTTGCCCAGCATATCATCAACACTTTTGATATCCCTCTGGGATTGGTGACGGACACCTTCCCGGATAAAAAGACCGTTCTTAAAGAATCCACCCAGTGGGCCTCTTTTCGCGATCTCACCCATCGGATGGTTTACTTCAGAACCTATGACAACCAGAATCTTCGAAAAATCGATTTGAATAAACTTGATTTCTCGGTCTCAGCAGTGAAGCGGATTCCGATGTTCGGAACCTCCGAGCTCATTGTGGATGTTACTAATCAAACCCTTTAAGATGACTTATCAAGAGTCTCATAAAGCCCACTTTTAATCACCCTCTCTCGTTGCAGAGAGGGAACCGAATTTACTCCCTCCCCCTGATGGGGAAGATGAAGGAAACTTTCGAATGAGTGCGATTACCATTATTACCGATGAAGTCCGTCAGCGTCTGATTGACGAATTTACTTCCCCTGGCGGACTATTTGAAGTCACCACCGAAACCATCCGCGGGGTGAAATACCGGGTTTTTAAATCCTCCCCCAGGAACCTCAGGGAAATGTACGCCCTGGGGATGGACAAGGATTCTTTTTATTCCGGGGTCTTTATCAACTGGTTCGGGGATCAGGACTGGCCTTGCATGATCTACAGGGACGAGCGTTATTCTTTTGAGGAAGCGTATCAACTCGCCGCTCAACTGGCCTGGCGGATGAAAGAAAGATTCGGCATTGAGAAAGGGGACCGGGTGGCTATTGCCATGCGTAACTATCCCGAGTTTTGCCTGGCCTTCATGGCCATCACGGCCATTGGCGCTATGGCCGTGCCCTTTAACGCCTGGTGGGAAGGGCCTGAGCTGGCTTATGGACTTCAAGACAGCGAGCCGAAACTTATTTTTGCCGATCAGCAGCGTACCGACCGTCTGGTCCCCTATTTAAAAGAATTCAAGATACCCTTAGTGGTGGCCCGGCCTGAAAAAGACCTGCCTGAGGGTTCCATCCGCTACCAGGATCTGGTTGCGGGATCAAAAGAAAAAGATTTTCCCGCGGCCGAGGTCGATCTTGATGATGACGCCTATATCATGTACACCTCCGGCTCGACCGGCCGGCCCAAAGGGGTAGTGACCACGCACCGGGCGGTTATTAACACAGTCATGTCCTGGCATTTTCCGGTTATCGGATTACTGCACCTGGATAAGGACTATCTGGATGAAGTCAAACCGGCCAATAGACCATCCACCATCCTGACCGTACCCATGTTTCACGTCACCGGCCTTATCTCGCAATTTTTGGCCAACTTCATCATCAAAAGAAAAATGATCATGTTGTATAAATGGGACCCGGAAGAGGCCCTCGGGCTGATCGAGAAAGAGCATATTACCCAATTCAACGGGGTACCTTCCATGTCCTGGGAAATGGTCAACTCCCCCAATCTAAGGAAATATGACCTGAGCAGTTTGACGGTCATGGGCGGCGGAGGCGCCGCCCGGCCGCCACAGCATGTCAAACTGTTGGAACAAATTTTAGGAAGGCATATTTCCCAGGCCGGTTATGGGTTGACTGAAACCACGGCCATAGGGGCCACCAACTCCGGGGAACCCTATTTGACACATCCGGACAGCGTTGGCCGTCCCACCCCTCCCCTGGTTGAGGCCAAGATCGTCAATGAGCTGGGCAAGACCTTAAAGAACGGTGAAATCGGGGAGATCTGTTTCAAAAGCCCGGCCAACCTGAGAGAGTACTGGAAGGACCCCAAGGCAACGGCGGATATTTTTCTCGAAGGCGGGTGGCTGAAAACCGGAGATGTGGGTTTTATTGACGATGATGGCTTTATCTATATCAAAGACCGGGCCAAGGACCTGGTGATCCGGGGAGGGGAGAACATCGCCTGTCGGGAGGTAGAGGACGCCATATACGAACACCCCAAGGTCTTTGAGGCGGCCGTGTTCGGATTGCCGGAAGAAAGACTGGGCGAACAGGTGGCCGCTGTAATTCAGGTACGACCGGAAGAAGAATTAACCGAAGAGGAATTGAGGAATTACCTGAGCACCCGGTTGGCCAAATTCAAAATCCCCACTCTGATCTGGATACAAAAAGAACCCCTTATGCGGGGCGGTACGGGTAAGATAAACAAAAGAGGGATGAAGGAGGAAAAGCTATCCGGGTTATCAAAGGGCAAATCTTAGCCTTAGTCGTGTTATCCAACAGTCAGGTGAAAATATTATCCGGTTTCAGGAGATAGTAACCCTCAAAGGAGGTAAATAAGGTATGACGGAATATACTCAGTTCAAACTGGCGGCGATTCAGGCTGAGCCGGTTTACTTCGATCGTCAGGCGTCGACCGAGAAAGCCTGTCACCTTATCCGGGAAGCGGGGGCTCAGGGCGCCACCCTGGCCGCCTTTAGTGAATCATGGCTGCCGGGTTATCCGTTTTTCGTTTGGGGTTCAGCCACGGGATCGATGGCCGCTGAATATCTGGCCAATGCGGTCGAAATACCGAGCCCCACCACCGGCCAATTGTGTGAGGCGGCTCGCCTAGCTCATACGGATGTCGTCATAGGTGTGGCGGAACGGGACTCACAGACTCGGGGAACGGTTTACTGCACCCTGCTGTTCATCGGCAGTGAAGGAACGATCCTGGGCCGACACCGAAAACTCAAACCAACCCACCGGGAACGCACAGCCTGGGGCGAAGGGGATGGAAGCGGTCTCACTGTTTACGATCGCCCCTACGCTAAAATCAGCGGGCTCAATTGTTGGGAACACAACATGGTCCTTCCCGGTTATGCCCTGATAGCCCAGGGAACTCAAATCCACGTTGCTGCCTGGCCGGGGATGAAAAACTCGCGCCATATGTTTTTGTCCAGGGCCTTTGCCTCCCAAGCGAGTGCCTATGTCATTGATGTGGGTGCGGTGCTGTCCCCCGAGCGTGTTTCAGAAACGTATAAGGATCTGGCCAGCAGTTATCCGGGAGAAAGCTGTATCATCGATCCCCGGGGTGAGGTCATAGCCGGGCCGGCCGAGGGGGAAACCATCCTCCTGGCCGACTGTTCGATGGATCGCATCTTCTCCGCCAAGGCGCTTTGCGATGTTGCCGGGCACTATTCGCGACCGGATCTCTTTCGACTGAGCGTTAACCGATCACCTTATCGCCGGGTGGTCGAGATGCAAGAGCACAAGCCTGACTGTGATTCGGACAACCCTTGAATCCTGAATATCTTGAATTGAGTCGGACCGGAGAAATTTTATGAAACAGCGGTAAGATCACTTCTGATTGGAGGTAACTAATGGAACCTGAGCTAAGATTCGCCGGCACCCATGATTTGCTCCAGGCTGAAATCGGGGAGGAAATTACCCCGGTGGAGATGGTTATTACTGAGGAGATGGTAGAAAGACAGGCCTGGGCTAATGATGATTACAATCCCTGGTACATGAAGGAATCACCTTTCGGCGGCCGTATCGCTCCGCCAACCTTCCTTTCCTACGACACCGACATCATGCTATGGAACCACTTTGTTCTGCCCGAAGGTAAAGGTGTTTGGGCGAAACAGGAATTCGAATTCATAAAACCTCTAAGGGTAGGTCAAAAAATCAAGATAACCGGCAAAGTGACCGATAAGACCGCGAAAAGAGGGAGGGATCATATATCCTTTGAGTTCATAGTTACAGAAGAGGATGGCTCCGAGGTCGTGCGGATGCGGTCCGTGCAGGCCTTTCCTTTAATCGCCAGAATGGAAAAATAAATCCGGATCAGGAGCGGAAGATGAACACAAAATCAATAGACCCGACAGCATTCCAACCCATGAAGGTAACCGCCAGCAGGCATACCGAGGTCGGATTCGAGATAGAACCTATTACCGAAAAACTTACCCTGGATAAAATACGCCTCTATCGGAGTCAGTGGCCGCGCATCAGGAACTGGCACAACGACTATGAGATAGCCCAGAACTGGGGCGTTGATAAGCCCCTGGCCTTTGCCAGCCAGGTCATGGAATACCTGGGGGAGATGCTCGTCAAATTTTTCGGTGAAGGGTATCTGGGGGGAAATCTCTCCGTGTCTATTATTCAATCGGTCTTTCCGGAAGACACGGTGGTTGCCAAAGGCCAAGTTCGGGAGAAGGTCGTGGAAGGCGAAGCGATAAAGCTGGTTCTGGATGTTTGGTGCGAAAACCAGCGGGGCGAGAAGGTAATCGTCGGTAAAGCGACGGGGTTTGTGCATTAAGAGGCAGGGCGGCATAACGGACCGAGAAATCCGGGACCAGAAACCCCGGACGGCTTACCTCCCGGCGGTACACACCATTGGGCGATAGGCCGACAGCCTGGAAACTCGGGAGATGAGATAGTCGGCTACCTGTCGGCCAATGCTGCCGAGGGTCTGATATACACGGTACATCTCATAACGGAAGGGCAACCGGCTAACCTTGCCGAAATAGTCCGGGATAAAATCGCGATCCAGGGCAACGTTATAAGCGATAACGGTGCGGGCTGAGGGAAGCAGATAAGTGGGGTCGGCTGATGGAGGTCCGGCAAGGTTCTCCTTTACGGTGACCCGCGCATCGGTAGCCCCCACCTTTAGAATATATTCTTTGATTTCTTGTTTCAGGTCATTCATTAGTGTTCTCTTTTTTTTGTTTCAAATTTTAAGAAGGGTTGGTTTTTACGGCCCAATTTTGTATAAGCCCATGAACAAGGGAATCCTCTGTGCACCCTGGAAGCCTCGGACCTGGAGCCTCCGAAACTTTTGCAACATCGAGGTTAATCTCCATAGACTTAATAATGGAACTCGGCGATGACTATTTCCCCGGCGTCCAGCGGGTAAGTGAGGACAGTCAGGGATTCTTGATTCAAAACAACCCTTACCGGGCGGAGAGGCCCCGGTTCAAAGCGCTGTTTCGCTTCGGAGGTTCCCGGCACTCCTTCATTGACCCCTGGCGGCACTTTGCCGTCGATCAGAAATGTATCCCGGCCGTGTCCGAGGTACCCGCGAGGCCGAGTGAGCGTGACAAGACTACCGCTTCCTTTGTCGCGGTCGCCAAGAGGTCTCAGACGCAGATGAATGTAGGCGCTCGAACGCGGGAATGGCGTGCGATAGAGGTGGGTAATCGGGTAGTCGGTTGCCGTAATCACGAATTCATAATAGGCAGTCGGTTTGGCGGTGAAGGGGCCCCAGAGCCCGTTCTCAGAGGTCGTCCGCTGATGGACTGCTTCTCCCAGGCGCCGGCCGGTTAAGGGGTCGACTTCGTAGATTTCAACCTTCACTCCGGCCAGGGGAAGGTTCGTAGGGGCACCATTGGCCCATCCGCTGACCATGCCATTCAGGGTTGGCTGCGGTTGGGGGATGACTTCGAGAGTCTTGGGTTGATAGCCGGTGATGAAGGCATATATAGCTTTAAAGGCCAGAGAATGGAAGGCGACTTCTCGATGGTCGAGCCCGGGGAGTACTATGTTTTTGGCTCCTCGAAGCTCAGGCCCGGCATAAGTAACATTGGTCGGGGACCCGGGCATTCCCAGGAATCGCCCATCGGGCTGTGCGTATTTATCATTCGAGTCACTGCGGGTGGTCATGAACTGCACTCCGGGGAAAACCTCATCACCGGCGTTAAGTCCGGAAAGGAAAGGACCCAACCCATTCATTTCATTATTAAGATTTGCTGGAGTCGCCTGGACACCGTGATTCGGCGTAGCACACAAGATAGCTTGGGAAACATTTGCCGCGCCATTTAAGTTCTTTATGTAATTGCGGATCGCGTATCCCCCTCGCGAACTGCCGACCAGGATCACCTTTTTCTCTCCGGTGCGAGCTTGAATCTCGGAGACCTTGGCCGCGAGCTCATTGGCTTGATCGATGATGCTGCTCCGGTTTTCCTGAGGTTTGGTATCATCGTTACGGGCGGTGGGGTGCTTGAAGTCGATGGCCGAGAGAAGCGAGGGGTTGTAGCCGTTCGATTCGAAACGCCAGATGGTCGTGTACCATAAAGCGGCGCTGTCACCGTTACCATGGACGAAGAGGACAGGGCGAGATGCGTCCGCCCCAACATTGACCGCAAGAAGCATCAGCAGCAAGGCAGCCAAAAGGAACCGGCTCATGATCTGGCCCGGCGATCTTCTCTGCTGAAGGCCTTTTCATTTTTCTTGAAACTTTTCCATTTTAATTCCTCCCTTGGATATTATCACACCAATTTTCTTTTGCCCTCTATGAAACTATTCCCGGAATCCGGTTTTTATTTTTCCTCGGCCGGGTGCCTCCGATTTTTTTCTCTCCTATCCGAAAACCCCTCCCATGCGGCCCCCGGCCAGCCGATTGATGATCAACAAACAGGCCGCACCCAGAATGATCAAAATAAATCCCAAAGCTGCCGCTTCATTCACCGACCCGCCGATATAAAAATTGAAGATGCCCACAGTCATCATTTCATGACCGGGGACGACCAGGAGGAGCGTGGCCGAAGCCTCCTGCAGGGCCAGGATAAAGGAATAAAGAGAGCCCGTCAGCACACCTTTCCAGATCAGGGGCAGGGTCACATCCTTGAAGGTCCGCGTCTTGGTGGCCCCCACGCTTTCGGCCGCTTCTTCGAAGGAGCGGTGGACGATGAGCAGTGACGAAAAGGTCCCGCGGACGGTGTAGGGCAGACGTCTTACCCCCAGTACGATGGGGATGACGACCCACAGTCCGATGAGAGGGATGCCCATGAAAGGCAGCGGGTCACGGAAGGCCCGCATGTAGGCGATCCCGATCCCGGTCCCGGGCAGGGCCAGGATCAGCGTCGTCAGGGAATCCAGGATCTCCCGGCCGGGGAGTTTGGTTCGCGCCATGACCCAGGCCGCGGGGACCCCCACCGCGATACAGATGGCCACGGATATGCCCGAATAGAGCAGGCTGTTGAGAATAAATTTGGGTGTTTCCACGGCCACCCGTTGGAAGTACTGCAGGGTATATTTGACGGGAATGGGGGTTAAGGCCCAGCCCTTGCCGAAGGAATCAAGGGCGATTCCGACGTAAGGGATAAAAGCGAAGAGGAGTATGAAAATGAGGAAAGCGAGAACGCCGGCCTTGGACAGAGGGGTCAGCTTTTTTCGTTCGATCTGGGCATAGGCCAGGGAGCTGTAATCTTTGATGGCCACGTATTTCTTGGCGATGACGAGAAAAACAATGGCCAGAATGACCATGATGGCCGAGATGACGATCCCCATCTTGAAAAGGCCCCGGTCCACGAACTGGACGATATTGAGATAGGCCTGGGAGGCCAGGAGGTCATCGACCCCCACCACCAGAGGGGTGGCAAAATCGGCGAAGGTCCAGATGAAGACCAGGAGGGCCCCGGTGACATATCCCGGCGTGGTAAGCGGAAAGGTGATGTCCAGGAATTTGCGCAGGCCGCGGGAGCCGACGCTCTCGGCCGCCTCATCGAGGGAAGGCGATATTTTGCTCAGGGCATCGACAATGCTCAGGGTCATAAGGGGAAAGAGGTGCAGCGTCTCCACCAGAAGCACCCATGGACGCCGTACATGAAATTGATCGGCTGTTGAAAGCCCAGGTAGTCCTGGAGGAGGATGTTCACCGTCCCGGCCCGCCCCAGGATGAAAGTAAAGCCCATGACCCCGACCAGGGGGGGCATGATCATGGGGATGATGGTCAGATAGGAAAAGAGGTTTCGACCAGGAAAGTCATAACGCAGCAAAAGAAAAGAGACGGAGATACCGATGACCGAGGTAGTCATAACCGTGGCCACACCAAGCAGCAGGGAATTGATAAGTGTCCTCAGGTAGAAGGCATCGGTGAAGAACCGATAGAAGTTGGCCAGGGTGAAGATCCCGTTGTCGGTGGTAAAGCTGTCATAAAAAAGGCGGGTAAGGGGATAGATGAGAAAGATGATGAAGAAGGCCCAGAGCGCGGCGTACCCGAAAAGACCGCCGATCCGCCTATCGGACCGGGCACCGGGACTGCTGACGATTTCGGAAAGTGCGGGGAGATGAGTGAAATTCTCGTCCTGGGGAAGCAGGAAGTTGTCGCCTGTCAACAATGCGGGAGCCAAGATTTGATTAAGTTGATGTCCGCTCATCATGTTTCCGTCAGCTCTCCGTCTTTCTCCATACCCGAACCCTCAAGCGGTTGCTGCGGATCACCCAACTCTTGCGGAACCCCGGGAAGCTGCTGTTCGAAGTAAAGAGAAAAACCCAGTAATAAACAGGCCGGGTCTCTTTATTGCCAAAATGATTTAAATAGATCCGCTTCAGCTTGATTCTGATGGGTGACTGGTGCAGTGGAGTTATCGCTGACCCATCAACCTATGAAATTTAGCAGGGGTAATGACGTTGGGGACCTTGGGGTAGTTCTATCAGGTTTAAGGCGAAGGGGGGGCCCCTATTACAAGCTCATTCGATGAATTTAGTAACCAAATAAATAGAGTTGCCCTTTTGGGCCAGGTAATGCAGCCTATCTGAAGAGTCAAAAATGACTCCCCCTTCACTAAACACGATGTCATATGGCTTCTCTTCCTTTCCGTCAACCACCACAACACATTTGTCACCCTTTTTGGCAACATAAGCCAAATGTTTGCTGTTTGGGCTGAAGTTCAACATGCTTACGAATCCGTCATACTGCCTCCCCTCATTCCCATCAACGACCACGATCTGCTTGTTACCCTCTTTAACGGCATAGGCCAGATGCTCACTGTTCGGACTGAATTTAAGTAACCGCCTCCAGATGCCCTCATAGGCCTTTCCTTCTTTGCCATCTACGATGACAAAGGGAAAAGGTTTAGTGACTTCCCGGGCCAAATAAGCGACACGGGCAGTATTGGGGCTAAATATGAGAGTGCCTTGCCCCACGTTCTGATATGGCTTCTCTTCTTTGCCATCAATAACCACAAACCATTTATCCACTGCCATGGCTGAATAGGCCACTCGCCTACTGTCAGGACTGAAGACCGGGATGTCGGTGTTATCATAGTGCTTCCCTTCATTCCCATCAACGACCACGATCTGCTTGTTACCCTCTTTAGCGGCATAGGCCAGATGCTCGCTGTTCGGGCTGAAGATTAGACTCTCCTTGGTTATAATTTCATATCCCTTCTCTTCCTTTCCATCAACGACGACAAACTGTTTTCCGCCCGCGTGAGCCACGTAGGTCAGATGCTTGCTGTTTGGACTGAAGCTGACCATATCTATGCCGTCATACTGCTTGTCTTCTTTTCCGTCAACGACCACAAGCTGTCTGTTGCCTGCCCTGACCGAATAGGCCAATCGCTCGCTGTTTGGGCTGAACTTGAGGGACCCATTGGCGATGCCGTCGTATTTTTTCCCTTCCTTTCCATTAATGACCACAACCCATTTATTGGCTTTTTTTGCCACATAGGCGACAAGTGCGCTATTGGGGCTGAAGACGGGAATACTTATGCTGTCGTGTTCTCTTCCTTCCTTCCTATCAATGATTACTAACCATTTGTCGTTTTTCTTGGCTGCGTAGGCCAAACGCTCGCTGTTCGGGCTAAATATGAGGGTCCCTTTCCCTATGCTATCATAATTCTTCTCTCCTTTTCCATCAACCACGACAAACTGCTTGTCTTTCGCATAAGCCACACAGGCGATGCGCTTACTGCTGGGGCTGACCGACAAACTATCGAGCATCCATGAAGAGTCCATTTGAGCAACGAGCCTTTCGGATCCCAACCTGTTAGGCGCCTTTTCCCTGGCATAGACTGACAAACCAATACAGATAAAGAAAAGAGCCGGATACAACAATAGGATTCTCCCGCGCATTTCAACCACCTCCTTGTTTCCTGGAGTCTAAGGGACTATAACTCGTTCACATCGGCGCTGCCGATATTTCTTCTATAGTTTATAATCCAATCTGTTGATTTTAAGCAACCTACGCTTACCTGGTCAAGGAAATAAACGGGATGGGAGGCAAGGGAATGGAGATTGTTTTTTTTAAGAAAACGGGACTAGGCAGGGTTGGAATTTACAAATTGATTACCGATGGAAATGTGCGAAAATCCTACCTCCTTTAACGATTTCAAGTAATAAAAACCCTCTAAGGCTGTTAATAACAATTCAACTCGATTATAATTTTCTTTGAAATATTCTTTGGCCAAACAAAAACCCCACCCTTTTCCTGAGAAATGAGTTCCTTAGTTGAAAGTTATTTCCACCCTTCCTTTTCCTTTGCGGCTTCTTTGGTCAGCCATTGCATATTACCTGGAGAGTCGGCCCCACCTCGATTAAGCGGGATAATATGATCCACTACATATCCCGGCCTACCATGGGGATATCCCGTTTGTTTCATAAATTGTTTCTTAGCAGATAAACCCCGATGAGTAATACTCCTTCTATGGCCCGCATGACCTCTGGATCCGGAAGATTTCCTGCCGCTACTCCGGGCAAAGATATCGGTTGAAAAAGATAAGAAAAGTAGTGCCGATAGAATTATGGGGAAAATTTTCTTCATACTAATCCTCTTTACTCTTAAATGTTCGCTCTAATCATTTTAATTGATTATGGAAATTAAACGGTCTTCTCCCTATCTTTTTCTATGAATTCGGAAAGTCCTTTCTTAGAATCTTTATCGGGTGATCTAAAGCGTAGTAGAATAACTTCAATTTCTTCAGGAGTAGATCCATTGATTTGTTTTCAAATTACCTAGATCGAATCACTTGTCCTTGACAATAGTTAGGTTGATGGATTGTGTCAAGATAACTTTTCTTGTGACTTCACCTATCAGGCCTATCTTATATTGACCTACCGAAGAGTCAATTTTATTGATTTTTTCAGGCGCAGATACTCCTTTCGAATCCGTTTGGATTAGACCCCTTTACAAGACTTGTCATTAAACTATGGAGCACGGCCTTGGAACTGAAGATTTTCCGGTCCGCCTAATGCGGAAGGGGTGCCCCCCCCCTTTTAAACTTCAGATTGGAAATTAGGCGGTCTCCTATGGCCTTATCTCAACCATCGTACCATTTGGCGCTAATTTGTTAATTTCTTCTATTTCTTCGTCTGTAACGGCAATACACCCTTTCGTCCAGTCAACCTCCGTGTGAAAATCACCAACCCACGACAAACCATTCTTAATGCCGTGGATCATGATGTCTCCGCCCGGAGAAACACCAAGTTCTTTTGCCCGCTTTTTGTCTTTCTCGTTTGGATAAGAAATATGAAGAGATAGGTGATAACGGCTGTCCTTGTTTCTTGAATCGATTAAGTAGGTTCCCTCCGGTGTTTTGTTATCGCCTTGCCTTTCTTTGGGGCCATTCGGGTTTCCCCCCAAAGCTATTTTGTAGGTCTTGAGCACCTTGCCCTTTGAGATCAACGTCAATCGACGTTCTTTCTTTTCAATCAGAACTTTATCTGCCGGTCCCGACTGGAGTGTAAAAACCTCTTTTTGCAGGGCAGTAATCTCATTCTCTTTACTCTTGACCTCCTGTTCAAGGGCTTCAATCTTTTTTTGCAGGGTAGTAATCTCACCCCCCTTGCTTTTAACCCCCTGCTGGAGAGTCTCAATCTGAGTTTGCTGCGCAGCAATCGTCTTATCCTTGATAATGATATTATTGATATGAAATATCATCATCTCACTGTCCTTCCTGTATCCACTCCCCGGGTAATCCTTTACGAGTTTCTGAAAACATTCCAGAGATTTCCGATAATCTTTTTGTTCATTCCTTGAATAAGAATAAATAATACCCATCTCGAAAAGAACTCTGTCTCCCGCCTTGGGATATTTTTCAATAATCTGCTTGTATTTGCTCAGAGAGGCCTGGTAGCTTCCCTGGCTGAAAAGATCATTCGCTTCTTTGAAGGTCGACTGGGCCTGAAATCCCTCATTAAAGTGACTGCACCCGCCTATTAGAATTGGCGTTATTATGATGCCGACAACTAAAATGTAAAGATGCCCACGTATCCTGTTTTGCTTTTTACCCATATACCCTTCGTGTTCTTTATTATATTTTTGGATGAGCGCAGAACCATTCCTCTTCCTCATGTATCCAAAAATATACCACATTATAACTTAAATTCTGCAAAGTTTTCACTATTTCCGCAATAGTTTAGAAGACTAAAGCCATCAGCCTGCTTTTGGAATTTGTAGAGACTCTCTCGGGTTCATGGATCAAAGCCAGACCCAGGCTGCGCAATATTGGATAGGAACGGTGATGAGAGCCTGATCCCTGGTTTGATTAATTAGATGTTTGAATGGTCCAGACAGGTTTGAATGGTGGTAGCATAAGGAAGTGGCAGGGTTTCAAAACCATGCCACTTCCTTCCCGAGCGCTAAAGGCAAAGTTAACGGCTCCCCTGAAATTGACCTACTTCTTCATGGATTTCTGGAAAGTGGCCTCAACCTTCTTCGCCTTTTCATCTGCGAGCTGCGCCTTTTCCTCAGCCATCTTCGCCTTTTCCTCGGCCATCTTCGCCCTTTCCTCGGCCATCTTGACAGCATCTTCGGCACGGGCTGCGGCTTCATTTGCCTTCAACGTGGCCGCATCAGATGCCGCCTTGGCAGCCTGGGCTTCCTGCGCTGCCTGATCAGCTTTCGCATTAGTCATGTTTTGCTGAGACTGAACTTTCGCGAGGTCACCCCTTGTTGCACAACCCCCCACAGCAATAGCAAGAACAAGCATCATTGAGATTATCAAAAGACTCTTCTTCATCGTCTAATCACCTCCTTTCTCTCGACTGTCTCTTATTGACCGGTTCAATCAATATACCATCTATTTCCAAATCAATTTTCAAGCGTTTGATGGCATCCTTGGCCTCTTTGATATCATTGAAGGGGCCAGCGATAACACGGTAGCTTTCATTCTTTGATAGCACCCAGGCCGGGATTTGTGGACCCTGGTGGTTGATAATGGCGGCAAGTCTTACAGCATCAATCTCGTCGCGCACATCAGCGGCCAAAACAGTCCACGCTCCTGTTTTCAGTTCTGGTATTTCCGGTCTGCCATATAATTCGTCTGGGTGCTTGACTTCTATGGTTTCCTCAATCCCTTTTTCACCTCCTTGTCTGATCTCAAATATTGGGACGGGAATCCCCCGGGCTTCGGCCAATACTTTCTTAACCTTGCTCCAGTCAAGCGTGCGCCCCGTTTCCTTTTCAATATTTCTCAATTTTGCATATATCTTATCGAACTCAACAGTGTCCGAGTCTTCCGGGGGGGCATGAACTTCGAGGTAAATTATTCCATTACTCTGACCTAGGAGATAGGGCTGGTTAACGAATCGTACGGGGGTGTTAACCGGCGTGTTTTCATAGACCTTCTTTATGTTTTCCGGATAGAGTCTTATGCAGCCGTTGGTCGCTCTAAGACCAATGCTGGCCGGTTTATTTGTGCCATGGATCAAATAACTCGGCTTGCTTAAATATAGCGCGTATTCTCCTAAAGGATTTAGGGGGCCAGGCAGGACGTTAGCGGGCAGAGGATCTCCTTTTTTTCTATGATCTTCAGCAATTGAGGCAGGCACATGCCAGGTAGGGCGGATCGCCTTGCGCTCCACATGCATTTGACCTGTGGGCGAGGGTCGCTCTTCGGTACCGACACCGACCGGGTAGGTCGACACCGCCAGCGACTCACTATTTCCTTTAAATTGAAAAAGCCTCATCGCGGCTAAGTTGATCACGATACCTTTTCTAGGAGTGTCGGGCAGGATAAATCTCAGAGGCAATAGGATACGTTCTCCGACCTTAGGCACCCATATATCTACCCCCGGATTAGCTGCACTAACTCCATTGATTCCCAGGCTGAAGTGCCTTGCAATATCAGGTAGCGTATCCCCCTTTTCAAGACTGATGAAAGCCAACCGGCCAATGATATTATCTCCTTTGGGAACTAAAAAGTCATTTCCTTCGATATTCTCTTCCAGATGTCTCGGAATGGGCTGGTATTCCTCACGAACCCCTTTCGTTGTCGCACAGGCATAAAGAGATAAGATACCGATAAAAAGAACTATAAGTCGAAGACTATTGGACAAGAGCGACAAGTCAATGATTCGGCACATGGGCCCAAATAAGGATTGATGAGAAGTTGCTTTTTAATTGTATTTCCTTTCACTATTTGGATCCCAGGTTAGTGTGACTTGGAGGCAATGTCCCCCATGGAAAGGAAGAACCAAAATAGTGGCAAGAAGAGTACGGGAAAAAGAAGGCGTAAGTGAGATTTGGACGGGCGGTAAAAACGTTACTGATAATCCAAGTTTTCATGTATACTTACCTTCAGGGAAAAATGAATGGCAAAAGAAAAAAATTATAAAGCCTCTTCTTTTCTTTAAGCAAAAGATGTACCATTTTATTTATTTTTTATATCTCAATGAAATGAAAAAGTTTTTTAAGATAGAGGATTTTCGGAAAGGGTCAAACGATTGAGTTTTTCCTACTGAAGTCAGAAAGGAATGTATGATATTTCATACATGTCGAGAGAATTATTAATATTTTCCTATTTTTAAGAACTTTCTGAATCCTTGTCTTGTTTCAAAAATGGAAGTTTGAGGATTAAAGAAGAAAAAGTTAAAAAAAGGATTGTTTCTTAATTAATGGGGATCTGGTAAATCCGCCCCCTAGGAGCCTGTCGATCTTGAGCTAAAGATATTGTCTCCCAAGAGGTCCGATTTTATTTTGAGGACTCCAAAGGGTTATAGTAAGTTCAAGATAATAGAATAAGGCCTTTTTTTGTAATTTTTCTTTGTGGATTTTTTTATTTGGCAGCTAAGGCATACATTCTTTTTAAGTTGTAGGCCATACAGACTAAATTCCATTCGCCGCTGACCATCTCTAACCCGCGAAGGAAAAATTGTCGAAAGCCCATAATGGCCTTGATAATGCCGAATAGCGGTTCGACCGTACTCTTCCGCTGGGCGTATATCTTTTTGCCCTCTGATGTTTTTAGCCGATGCTTCATTCGGGTAAGCACATCAGCCTCTTCCGGCAAAGGTTCGGGCTGGGCGAAACGTTCTTCTAAGGGAATATTGTGTTTTTCACGATTTACAGCAATATAGGGGGTAATCTGCTCGGCTGCGCACTTATCCAGGTTGGCCTCACTAAAATAGCCTGAATCGGCCACTAGGGTGTCCACCGTGCCTAACTGGTCTGGTAAGGAAATCAGGTTTTCCAAGGTCGTCTGGATTTCTTGCTTGTCATTGGGTTGTTGGGTAACATGATTTTCGACAATAAGCATGGTTGAAAGATCCACCCCGGCTTGGGCGTTGTAAGCTTGTTCAAAGGTCCCGCCGGCAGCGGGCATAATCCGGGAATCTTCATCGGTCAGATTCACTTGATCGGTTTTTTTAGGGCCGGACTCGGGTGGTTTAGGTTCACGTCCTCGGGGTTTCTTACCACCCTCTTGCTCCTTGGCATAACGTTCGGCCATCTTTTGGTCGTAGACTTCTTGCTCTTTGGCATAACGCTCAGCGGCTCGACGTTCAATCTCTCGCTTGGCCAGTTCTATAGTTTCAAGCCGTTTTCCTCTTCGAGAAAGTTCCTCCGGGATACTCATCCCTTCGGGAACCGCTTCCCGGTCCGCTACTTCGGCCTGACGTAAGAGCGAGTCAACTTCTGCCTGAATCTGTTGTTCCAGTTTACAGGCATGATCCCAACTCAAGGCCTTATGTTGGGAGGCATTGGCCTTGATCTTAGTTCCGTCTAAGGCCACTTGGCCCAGTTTGGCTATACCCATTGTTTGAGCAATCATCAGGATCTGGGCGAATAGAGGCTTTAACTCTTCCAGAAAACGTTTGCGGAAGGCAGCTATCGTGTCATGATCCGGGTGTTGATTGGCCGTAATATAACGAAAAGCTACCGACTCATGGGTGGCCAATTCCAGTTTGCGGCTGGAGAAGACGCCCGTGGCATAACCGTAAAACAACAATGCCACCAGCATGGTCGGAGAATAAGCCTCGGAACCCCGGCCGTCGTAGGCGTTTTCGATGGGCCTCAAGTCAAGTTTGGTGACCACCTCCACAATAAATCTGGCCAAGTGATTTCGTGGTAGCCAATCATGAATAGAGGGAGGCATCAGGTATAGGGTATCGCGGTCACAACACTTAAATCGTGGAGGATTCATATTTTCTCTCTACGTAATTTTAAAGTCGAATATATTTAACTAATTGAATTAATTTATATTTTATCATATAATCCAACTTATGCCAAGAGAAATCTTGTCTTTTGAGCACATTTTTAATAGATTTTTTAAACGAAAATTTAACCGGACAAATTTAAGTCCGACAGGCTCCTAGATCTATATCTGATTTTAAGGAGTGAATATCCATGGCCTATCTATTCAACACAAAAATCAAGATTTTTGTCTTAACCCTATTGTCGGGGATAATCCTGGCAGGGCTCTGCCAGATGGCCGGCGCGGTCGAACGTGAATTTCGTCACCGTCAATTTTTTGATTCACGTTATCATCATAACCATTACTACCCGCCTCGAGGTCTTTATATTGATGTACTGCCACCAGGACACCGGTTGGTGGTTTTCGGCAGAGCAAGATTCTACTTTTTTGAAGGAGTCTGGTATCGTCCTCTGGGGCGGCGTTTCGTGGTCGTGGCCCCTCCGATCGGACTGTTTGTTCCCTTTTTACCTCCCTATTACACGACCATCTCCGTAGGGGGAGTTCCCTATTACTACGCCAATGAGGTCTATTACACGGCCGCTCCCGGCGGATACCAGGTCGTTGTGCCCCCGACCGGGGAGGTCATCCCAGTTCCGTCTTCAGAAGTACTGTCTCCGCCGGGCCCTCCTCCATTACCAACTGCCGGAGGTCAGATACCGGGTGATCAGATCTTCATCTATCCCCGCCAGGGCCAGAATGAAAAAAAACAAGCGGACGATCGATATGAGTGTCACCGTTGGGCGGCAAACCAGACAAACTATAATCCGACAAAGCCGCCCGACAGTGTGCCCGAATCACAAAAACTCCAGAAACATGCGGACTATAATCGGGCCATGGGTGCTTGCCTTGAGGGGCGAGGGTATTCGGTGAAATAAACGGGAACCCTATCAACACCCATAGGGTGACAAACCGGAGAAGGCGATAATGCTTTCAGGCCCTGCTCTTGAAAGCCCTCTATCTTATTAAAATTCAAAAAAATGGGGGAGGAAAATTTATGAAGGAAATAATAGGAGAGATGGCTGGAAGAGTTTGGAAAACTCTGGGGAAAAAAGGACGGGTAGAGATTTCGAAGCTCCCTCAAATTCTGAGAGAGAAAGGAGAAATCGTCTACCAGGGCTTAGGCTGGTTGGCCCGAGAAGAGAAAATAATTTTTCATAAAAAAGAAGGGAGGATCTTTACCTCCCTGAAACCCGAAGAGCAGGAAATATATAAGCGATCAGTCTAATACCCCTTTTTTTTGACCTCCTGCCTCCTTCTTTTTAGACGGATTCGTCTTGATTGTTCTTATTGCGGACACTCGAAGATGAACAGAATGGCAAGTTGTTGGCAGCATAAAATAAACCAGCGGCTACTAAAACGGTTATGAAGGTTAGGATAAAGGAGAGTGATTTCGCTTGCCATAACCCAACCAGCCAAAGCCTGAATTCGGTTACAAGCACATTTGCCCTTCCGCCATAGAGTTCCAAGTCCCGGATATACTTTTTGGAATCCTCTGGCCTAATTAGATAAACAGATCCGCCCTCTTCTTGGTAAATCAAATCTTTGCTCGAATTATTTCCAGCAGTGCGATAAATCAGAATTGCGCCACCCAAACCGCCCAGCAGAATAATGAAGCCGATAAGGTTGAAGATTAGACGACGATTTTGAATTTTCCAATGGTCAGGCATCAACTTTTGGCCAGAAATTTCCCATACAGTTTTTCGGTGCAGGAAGGACATAGACTATGGGAGAACTGTAATTCAGAATTATCGCTAATGACATTTTCTATTCTGACCCAACGGTCATCTATCCTGACGCTTTTGCAGGAAGAGCACATAACCAGGAATCCCTCCAAGTATTTGATCCCTTGGATAAGTCTCCGCGTCAAATTTACCGTAAAAAATCCCAAGAGGATTATTATCGTCGATTCGATTATGACCTGTGTGGTGCTGAAGGGGGGTTCAAGGTATTCAGTCACCCATAAGGTCAAGACCGCCAATAGAAATCCTAACCCCTCAAAAACAAAAATACTTTTCTGTACATAAATCTTTGATAATTTCACCTGAGAATCTTTCATCTTCTTTTCCCCCTTCGGCTGACTCCATTGAGGTCATCATCCGTATACTTTTAGATCAATAAAGTTTCACTAAGTTAAATTATTTTTGAAGGATCGTTAGGCCAGGTTCCGAGCCTTGATTATTCTCTCTTGAGTTTTCTCTATAGTGGCATAAAAAAAGTGTAATAAAAGTAATAAAGAGCTTGAAAGGTGGCTCCAGTATTGGTTAAAGTGAGATTAGCACATCACACAATTTTCCGTCACTGGAGGCCACCTAAGGTGAAGTATAGCAAAAGGCATTTTTTTAGTCGAGCATATAAAACTCCTCAGATCCGATTTGAAGATCAGAAACTTACATCCTTTTCAGGTTTGATAATTTTTCATCCTTTGTTTCAGAAACTGGGTTTGAAAGAACGACTGCGCCAGTGTTTTCGTCACCTGCACGTCTCGGAAATTATAGGACATCATGTAATTATGATGCTGCTGATTATCCATATTCTTTTGGGCTTTCGAAGACTCCGGGATATGGACTATTATAAAGATGATCCTTTGGTTCAAAGACTATTAGGAATGAAACGCCTCCCGGATGTCTCTACGGTTTGTCGCGCCTTAAAAAGTACCGATCCAAAAGCCATCCAAAAAATCCGAGAACTGAACCGCCAGATGGTTATCGAACGTCTCCAAAAAACTGGTCTGAGTCGATTAACCGTTGACTTTGATGGATCAGTTTTATCTACATCCCGAAAAGCCGAAGGCACGGCGGTTGGATTTAACAAGAAAAAGAAGGGAGCCCGAAGTTACTATCCCCTTTTTTGTACCATTGCCCAAACCGGACAAGTATTTGATTTCTATCATCGCCCCGGCAATGTCCATGATTCGAATGGGGCCAGTGAGTTTATCCATCAATGCCTTAGCTGGCTCAAACAAGAACTGCCGGGTATTACGCTTGAGGTCCGGATGGATAGCGCTTTTTTCAGCCAGGAAATAGTTGCCTTATTAGACCAGGAATCCATCGAATTTACCCTCAGCGTTCCTTTTGAACGCTTTGCCGAATTAAAATCGATGATTGAAAATCGAGTGCGTTGGCGTCATTTAAATAATCGCTGGTCGTATTTTGAAACCCCCTGGAAACCGAAAAAATGGCCGGTAAAGTTCCGTTTTGTTTTTATACGACAACGATGCAAGCAAATCCAAAAAGCCCCGATTCAATTGGATCTCTTTATCCCTTTAGAATATGGGTACGAGTATAAGGTCATCGTAACCAACAAGAGGATTTCTGCTAAAAAGATCCTGGTCTTTCACAATGGTCGAGGAAGTCAGGAGAGTGTCTTTGGGGAATTGAAATCCCAAAGCCAACTGGATTATATTGCGGTTAAGAAACTTTCAGGAAACCAATGTTACATGATAGCGGCTATTTTTGCCCATAACCTGAACCGGGAATTACAAATGGCTACCCGGGATAGAGATCGAGGAACCTCCGAGAAAAGAACCCCGCTTTGGAATTTTCATGAATTAAAATGGATCCGCCATCGTTATATTCAAAGAGCAGGAAGACTCACAGCACCCCAGGGTAACCTGACTCTTACTATGAGTGGTAATGAAGTCGTTAAACATGGTTTGTTCGAATTCTTAGATACTTTTAAAATGGCAGCATAATTCAAAATTTGGCGATTTCTTTTGCAACGTTTAGGTTTTGAAGAGTTCCACCCTGAGATTTTCTTGGCCGATTCCCTTTAGTCTACCTTTACCTTGGCCCTCAAGCCCGGGCGGCATAAATGGATGAAATAGTCTGAAGTTGCTGAAAACGGATTTGTTCAAAATTGTGTTTATAGTGACAATGCACCTCCGGAGGCCTTGATCATTTTTCTATTTTAGGCTATTATAAACCCCAAATAAATAAGGCCAGCTATGGAAAATATGTCCACCAATTTTTGGAGTATACCTCCTGAACAAATCCTCCGGGAAATGGCGACTTCCCTACAAGGATTGACCGTGATCGAGGCGGAAAAGCGGCTTAAGCTATATGGGCTTAATCTTCTCCGGCCGCCCAAAAGATCGGATGCCTTTTCTTTACTGCTCGGGCAATTCAAAAGCCCTATTATCCTCATCCTGATCTTTGCCGCCGGTTTATCTTTGTTTCTTCAGGATTCGGTCGATGCCCTGATCATCCTGACCATTGTCCTGGTCAGCGGTCTCCTGGGATATTGGCAGGAACGGGGCGCAACCGATGCGGTTAAGAAATTGTTGGAAATAGTGCAGATCAAGACGACGGTGTCGCGGGATGGGACACCTATGGAAATCCCGGTCGAAGAGGTCGTTCCCGGAGATATCGTCCAATTGAAGGCCGGTGATGTCATCCCCGGGGATGGGCTGGTTCTAAGCTCAAATGATCTCTTTGTGGATGAGGCTTCTTTGACCGGGGAAACCTATCCGGTGGAAAAGATGACCGCGGTACTGGCAGCGGAAACCCCATTGGCCCGTCGGACCAACGCCCTTTTCATGGGAACCCATGTAGTCAGCGGTAATGCCCAAGCCCTGGTGGTCCAGACCGGAATCGAAACCGAATTCGGCCGGGTCTCCGAACGCCTGAAACTCAGGCCCCCGGAAACTGAGTTTGAACATGGGGTCCGGCGCTTCGGCTATCTTCTGATGGAGGTCACTTTAATCCTGGTCATTGCCATCTTTGCCATCAATGTCTATCTGGTCCGGCCGGTCCTGGAATCCTTCCTCTTTTCCCTGGCCCTGGCCGTGGGCTTAACTCCTCAGCTTTTACCGGCCATCATCAGTATCAATCTGGCCCATGGAGCCAAAAAAATGGCCCGGGAAAAGGTGATTGTCAAACGGTTAACCTCCATAGAAAACTTCGGCAGTATGAACGTCCTGTGTTCCGATAAGACCGGCACCCTGACCGAGGGTTTGGTCAAAGTCCACTCGGCCCTGGATTGGGAAGGCCGGGAGAACGAAAAAGTTTTGCTCTATGCCTATCTGAATGCCTACTACGAGAGCGGCTTTACCAACCCCATCGATCAGGCCGTCCGCACCTTTCACCCCTTTGACCTTTCCTCTTTTCAGAAGGTGGACGAGGTGCCCTATGATTTTATCCGCAAACGTTTGAGCATCCTGGTCTCTCAGGGGGACAAGCATCTGCTGGTCACCAAAGGGGCGTTATCCAATGTCCTGGAGGCCTGTTCCAGGGCTGAAAAGGCCGATGGAACCCAAATAGACCTGAGCCAGGTCCAGGAACAGATCCAGGGCCATTTTAAGGAATTCAGCGCCCAAGGTTTTCGCGTGCTCGGGGTGGCTTACCGGGAAATGGAATCCAAGGTCGTTCTGACCAAAGACCTTGAAAAGAATTTGATCTTCTTAGGCTTTCTAGTCCTATTCGACCCCCCCAAGGAGGGTATTGTAGAGACGATTAAGCAACTCAAAGGTATGGGGGTGGCCCTTAAGATCATCACCGGAGATAACCATTTGGTGGCGGCTACTATCGGCCGTCAGATGGGTCTTTCCGACCTCAAAATCATCACCGGCCCTGAACTCCAAAAAACCGGCAGCCGGGCCTTGACTCAATTGGTCTTGGAGGCGGATATATTTGCCGAAGTCGAGCCCAACCAGAAAGAGCGTATTATTCTGGGGTTAAGAAAGGCCGGCCACGTCGTCGGCTATATGGGGGACGGGATTAACGATGTCTCGGCCCTTCATGCCGCCGATGTGGCCATTTCGGTGAATCAGGCCGTAGATGTGGCCAAGGAGGCTGCTGATATCGTCTTGCTGGAAAAGGATTTAAAAGTCCTGGCTCAAGGTATCGGCGAAGGCCGGACCACCTTTGCCAATACCCTTAAGTATGTCTTTATGGCCACCAGTGCCAATTTCGGCAACATGTTCAGCATGGCCGGGGCCTCCCTCTTTCTGTCCTTTCTTCCCCTCCTGCCCAAACAGATCCTTCTGACCAACCTGCTGACTGATTTCCCGGAACTGACCATTGCCGCCGATCGGGTGGACCAGGAACTGGTGGAAAAACCAAGGCGCTGGGACATCCGTTTTATTCGAAATTTTATGATAACCTTCGGTCTGATCAGTTCCATCTTCGATTACCTGACCTTCGGCGTCCTTCTTTTTTTCCTCAAGGCCCAACCGGCTCAATTCCGAACCGGCTGGTTCATCGAGTCGGTCATCTCAGCGGCCCTGATCGTCCTGGTTATCCGTACCCGGCGTCCCTTTCTCAAGAGCAAACCCGGCCGGGCCTTAACCTGGGCTACCTTGATAGTAACCGGGGTAACCCTGCTGTTTCCCTATACCCCCTTAGGACCAATGTTCGGCTTCCAGGCTCTGCCCCTTTATTTTTTCCCTTTACTGGCCCTCATCGTGTTGCTGTATATTTTTACCGCCGAAGCGGCTAAAAAGATTTTTTACCAGAAGATTACTTTTTAAGTGCCCCTTTTATTTCGCTTGACTACCTGCCTGTGGCCCATCATAATCCACACTTAAATCACCGGTCTTCTATCCTTCAGGGATCCTTTTTTTCCTCAAGGCAGGCATTAACCGGTTCTTCCCCTTCATCAACTGAATGACGTTATAAGAAAAACCATGAAAAATTTACCGATTATCGTCGGAGCGGCTCAATATCGTCAGGAAAAAGACCAGGCCCTCCCACTCCATCCTCTCGGATTGATGGAGGAGGCCAGTCGGCGCGCCCTGATCAATACCGGAAGTGCCGAGATAAGGAATAGCATCGACGAGATCCACGTCGTCAATCTCTTCCTCTTTTCCTATCACGATGCTCCCGGGCTTCTTGCCCGTAACCTGGGCTTGAATGCCCAAAGACGATACTACACAGCGGTCGGAGGCAATACCCCCCAGGCCCTGGTCAATAACGCCGTCAGGGCCCTTGCCGCCGGTGAATGCCGGGCCGTCCTGATGACCGGGGCTGAAGCTTTTTATGCCCTGCGCCGGTCGTCCAAAGGTAAAGTCGTCTTGGATTGGCCCCGGAGTGAGCCCCCGGATCGGATCGATGGTAACAATTCCCCCGGCTTCAGCCCACTGGAAAAAAAGTACAACCTTTCCCGTGCCATTTATGTCTATCCCCTTTTCGAGACGGCGCTCCGGGCTTCTTCAGGCCGCAGCCCGGAGGAGCACCGCAAATATCTGGGCGAACTTTGCGCTCGTTTATCGCGGATAGCTTCAACAAATCCCTACGCCTGGATACGCCGTGCAGCATCGGCGGAGGAGATAGCCACCCCCGGCTCGGGCAACCGTTATATCGGCTATCCCTATACCAAGATGATGAATGCCAATATCGATGTAGACCAATCCGCTGCGCTGATTATGACTACCGAGAAGACCGCAAGGGAATTAGGGATAGACCCCGCGCGCTGGGTCTATCCTCTGTCCGGAGTCGAACTTAATGAAATCTGGGTCGTAAGCCGTCGTCCCCGTCTGGATAGTTCACAGGCGATCCGCCTGGCCGCCCGGCTGTGTCTCGACCGGGCAGGTCTGTCTTTAAATGATATAGGCGTTTTCGATCTCTACAGCTGTTTCCCCTGCGTTGTGGAAATCGCACGTCGGGAAATCGGTATTTCGGAAGATGACGGGCGCGATCTATCTGTTACGGGAGGTCTCGCCTTTTTTGGCGGTCCCGGCAACAACTATACCATGAATGGCATTGCCTCTGTGGTCGATAGGATTCGAAAAAACCGGAAGCTGAAGGCCATGGTGACTGCCAACGGATTCTACCTGACGAAACATGCTGTTGGAATATACGGCGGTGAGCGGCCCTCTATTCCTGTAAATTGCGGGGAAGCGACCGGCCTTCAGGCGTCCATCGATGCCTCAGCGCTGCCCGAACCGTTGGAACGGGCCGACGGCGAGATGATGGTTGAAGCCTATGTCATCAGGCATGACAGAAAAGGTGAACCGGAGCAGGGCACGGTGATTGGGAGGGTCAGGGACGGCAGCCGCTGTCTCGCTCATATCCAAGCCAATGCGGCCTCGCTTTTGGAAATGGAGAAGTTCGAACTTGTAGGAAAAACAGGCCGGGTGCGATTCCATCCTGAAAGCGGGCTCAACTTGATTTCCTTTAGTGATTTTCCCTTTTGAATCTACTCACAAAAGTCAGCGGCGGCCCAGTTCCTCTTCCAGTTGCCAGACGACATCTCCGACGAAATCATGAAATCCCCAGCCGATGCCGTCCGTCATCTGTTCCACTCTCGCCAACCGGTCGCGGAACTGTGAATACATCCCCTGCGCCTCGCCGCGCAATAGAACGGACAGTTCTTCCAGCACTGACTCCACGCTGTTGTAAAACCGCTCATCAATGTCCCCAAATTCGTGGGTGAATTTTACACCGTTTTCCACATAGGTCATCAGCAATTCCACCGTTCCCGGGAGGTTGCACGTAGCCTTGCGAAAATCGCGAATGGCCTTACATGCCTCTCCCAGCTTTAGTTTGCCGAAGCCTCGCGCGGGAAAAAACTGCTCCACGATCTTGCTCCGATACTTTTCCAGGACCTCGGCATTGTTCTCGCCGGCCTTACAGCGGGCAAGGATAAAGTCGCGGTTCTCAGGGTCCGCTTCAAATAGGTCTTTCATCAGGGCGAGTAGTGCGGGCTTGTCCCAGGTAGTGAGTTGTTGGCGGACAGTACTCCAGCCGCCAGGCTTTTTGGTCGTGTTTTTCATGGCTCTGACTATCTATGTTGAATGCCTTTCAATGGGGGCAATGAATCAGACGGAACGATCAAGGTGATGCTGCGCGCTTGCCCGGGAACACGCCGAATAAAGCCACGCCGTTCCAGCGTGAGCACCATCGAATGCACGCTCGGCGGCGAGATCTGAAAAAATCGCTGCATGTCTGCTTCAGCCGGAGCGTAACCGTTCACGACGCTGTATTGATGGATATAGGCCAGAAACTGGCCTTGTCGTTCGGTGAAAATCGGGGTCATAAATTTTTGTTGCTGGCTGACAGGGAGACCATTCATAGCTCACACCTCTGCGACTGTCGGTTCGTCCTCATTGTAAACGCGGGCGAGGGATTGGATCTTCTTGTCGAATTCGATTTTTTTTAACCCAAAGTTTCTGAAAAATACGCCTTGTCCCAAATATTTTCTCCCCTATCAAGACTCTTCTTGACCTCAGGAAAAGTAGCCAGGAGTGCTTTTTTTAAGGAGAGCTTAAGTTTTCGGATGATGGCTTCTATGGATTTTTCCCCATCGGATTCGAGATAAATATGCAGGTGATCCGGGGCCAGCCAGAGCAGACGGGCAACTCCCCCAACGAGTCCCCCGCAACCAATAACCGTATCAAGAACTAAATTAAAATATTCTTTTTCAGGAGAAAAGACGGGTGTCCTTTGGCTGACATTCCAGGCCAGATGATACTTGAGTTCCATAAAAACCCCTCCGGGATATTGTTTCAATTTCTGCAGAGCCAGGGCTTTCTGGTATTTGAACTTGTCGGAGTTCATTATTTCATAAATGGATTTATGCCTTGCCTTTCGATCAACCGGAGCAGGGGGCGTTACCTCAGCCGAACCAATAAGGTTTAATCTCGGGCGAAAGGCGTGACAAGAAAAATTGTGATCATCTTGGACGGCTCGGTTCAGATGACAAAGAATCCCTTCCTCAAATTCCAAATCCCGGCAAACCCGGCAGCGGCTATCGGTCCGGGCCCTATAAAACTTGTCACATTCCAGACATCTCTGGGGAGCATTTTTTTCAGGCATAGCTACTCGGTATCTTTTGAAGCGGCATGGCACGACCGGCAACATTTAGCATTCGCATTGGGTCACGTTACCTGATGGGTTGTTCCCCTTCACCCCATATACGGGCGAGGGTAGTCTGGATCTTCTTCTCAGACATTCTGGTTCCTATTTTATCCTCCCATCAAAAAATTAAAAGCCCCATCTTCTTTTCAAAAAATGGGGGGCATTATCGGACTGCTTCATGCACCGGCCTCTCGGGTTTGGGAGTAACGTCCTTAAAAAAGCTGATTTTTAGATAAACAATTTAAAACATATCCATTAGTTAAAGTCAACTCCAAAGGAGTAGCGTCTTCAGAGACTTTATGAGATCAGACTAATTCAATCCCGGAATTATTTTTTTAAGTTGCACTCGCCGGGCCTTTTAAGTATATAATTTTTGGCTTGGCTTAAGAATTTTAAGGAATCGAAGAAAGTCCCGATATGAATTCACTGAAAGAACTGATTCAAGAATTCCCGGTCCATGAACGAAAACTGGATATCCGCACTTATCCGCTGGATAACGACCAGGTGGTCGTCGAAGGGTCTCTCCGGGACGAAAGGATGGTGCCCGGTTACAACAGGGACGGACGGCCCCGCCCACCGGGAGTGGTCCATTGGATGTGTGTCCGACTTCTCTTGGGAGGGAAGCCGATTACCATCCTCGATGCCGAAGCGGAAATGCCTACCATCCCTCATCCGCTGTGCCCGACTGTTGTCGATTCGGTGAAAAAAATTATCGGTCTGGCCGTAGTCACCGGATTCAGCGATCAGGTGCGTAAGAAGTTGTACGGGGTGGAAGGCTGCAGTCACCTGATGCACCTGATCCTGGCCATGGGACCGGCCGGACTGCACGGCTATTGGGCCGATCAAGGCCGAAAGCCCCACACCGTGCCCCGGTCCTTTGAAGAGACACCTAACCTGGAGTATCTGATCAACAGTTGCCAGCTGTGGCGGGAAGACGGGCCTTTAGTCAGACAGATTCGGGAATCACTAAAAATAATTGAATAACTTGACATTTTGACTTGAAATGATTATTGAATAACCAGCCGAGAGCTTTGAAAAACATTCCTTTTTGACCAATTTCTTCGTCAGGCTCAAATTTTAATCCCTAGAAATACCAAGGGTATTTTTGGGATTAAATTTTTCGTCTTCCTTGATCTTGAACAAAATTAATTAGTTTTCAGAGTCTTACGGCCAATTCTCAAAATATGGTAACCTATTTTCTTAATTTGAATTTTTTATGATTGAAGTTGAACAGTTAACCAAATATTACGGTTTTGTACCGGCCATATCCGAACTTTCATTTTCTATCGGACAGGGGGAGGTGGTCGGCTTCTTAGGACCCAATGGGGCGGGGAAAACCACTACCCTCAAGATTTTGACCTGTTTCCTTCCACCCACCTCCGGAAAAGCCCGGGTCAATGGCTGGGATGTCTCACATGATTCCCTCAAAGTCCGGGAACAAGTGGGCTACCTTCCCGAGAGTGTTCCTTTATATACCGAGATGACCGTAGAACGATTTCTTTCCTTTGCCGCTCAGGCCAAGGGGATGGGCGCCCATGAAATCAAAACATCCCTGAATAAGACCCTGGATGACTGCGGGTTACAGAAGGTCCGGGGACGCATCATCGGGCATCTTTCCAAGGGGTTCAAACAACGGGTCGGACTGGCCCAGGCCCTTTTGAACAATCCCCCGGTCCTGATCCTGGATGAACCAACTATCGGATTGGACCCGGCTCAAGTGGTGGAGATCAGGGAATTGATCCGGTCTTTAGGCCAGGAGAGGACCATCATATTAAGTTCTCACATCTTACCGGAAGTCAGCCAGATCTGTCAGAGGGTGATCATCATCAATCGGGGCCGGATTGTGGCCATTGATACGGTCTCAAACCTGACTGCTCAGATTCAGACCTCACGGAAAATCCATTTGACCATCCAGGGACCCCCGGAAGAAATCTTAAAGGTCCTGATGCTTCAACCCGGGGTCTTGAAAGCGGAAGAAAAACCAAAGGACGGTCCTGGAAGATACCAGGTGGAGATGGATAAGGACCAGGATATCAGGGCCGACCTGGCGAGATCGGTCATTGAAAAAGGATGGGGATTGCTGGAAATGCGCGGTCAGGAGCTCAGCCTGGAAGAGGTCTTTGTTCAGTTGGTGACCGAAGAACCTGGAGACCAGGTATGAAGGGATTTGCAGCGATTTTTAAACGGGAACTGTACGCCTTTTTTGCTTCTCCCATTTTTTATGTTGTCGGAGGGATTTTCCTGATCTTGTGCGGTTATTTTTTTTATACCTCCGTGGCCTATTTCAGTCTGATCAGTTTTCAGGCCGCCCAGAATCCCAATGCGGGAGGGCTGGTCAACTTGAATGAAATGGTTGTAAAACCCCTTTTTGACGATATGAGCATTATCCTTCTGTTGATCATCCCTTTGCTGACCATGCGTCTATTGGCGGAAGAAAAGAAGAACGGGACCATTGAACTCCTCCTGACCTATCCCGTTCGGGAAGCGGCTGTAGTCTTGGGGAAGTATTTGGCCACCCTCTTTATTGTCTTCATCCTGCTGTCCTTGACCGGCATTAATGTTTTGATGATTTCCCTCTTCGGAGTTGTAGAGTGGGGGCCGGTTTTAACCGGTTACGGTGGTTTGATTTTAATGGCCGCCTGTTTCATTTCTCTGGGCCTCTTTACTTCAGCCCTGACCCAAAATCAGATTATTGCCGCGGTCCTTGGCTTTGGAGCTTTACTTATGTTTTGGATCATCGGCTGGGCCGGATCGGTCTCCGGACCAGGGGTCGGCCAGGTGGTCAACTATCTTTCCTTATTGGAACATCTGGAGCCTTTTACCAAAGGGGTTCTGGATACCCGGGATATTATGTATTATATTAATTTTTCGGTGTTTTTTATCTTCTTAACTTTACGCTTTCTGGACTCACAAAAGATTAGAGGATGAAACGATTTCGGATTTCGGAATGCGGATTTCGAAATAAAAGGAACCAAAGAACTGATTGGTAATTTACGATTTCAGATTTCAGAATAGAAAAGTTTATTATAGAAGAAATAATCCTCATAAAAATAAATCATGATTGCCACCAAGATAAATAAATGGAAGGAAAAGTCCCTGTTGACCCTCCTGGCTATAGTCTTCATCGCCATTCTGGTGGGGATCAGTCTGATCGTCCATCGGTTCCCCTGGCGGTTGGACCTGACCCAAGGGAAGAAGCATTCCATTTCCAGCCAGTCACAAAAAATCGTAAAAAACATCAGGCAGGAGGTCTGGATCCGGGCCTTTTTTCAGGAAGGAAACCCCGCTAAAAAAAATGCCCAGGCCCTTTTTGAGACCTATTCTTATATCAATCCCCGAATTCATTACCAGTTTATAGACCCCGATCGGCAACCCGCTTTAGCTCAGCAATACGGGGTGCGAAACTACGGGGCCTTGACCCTGGAATCTGCCGGAAAAACCCGCAATGTTGCCACCGCCGATGAAGAGGGGATCACTAACGGCCTGTTACGATTGATGCAAAACAAAGTCAAGAAGGTAGTTTTTCTTACCGGACATGGGGAAAAGAGTCTTCAGGATTCCCAAAAGACAGGATATTCCCAGGCCGGGGGTCTCTTGGAAAAAGAAAATTACCAGACCGAAGAAATCAATCTTATGTCCGGGACCGGCCTTCCGGCCGAGACCAGCTGTTTGGTCATTGCCGGGCCAAAGAAACCCTTTTTCCCGGAAGAAATTGAGGACCTGAAAAAATTCGTCAGCCGTGGAGGCCGGGTGGTCCTGATGTTGGAACCTTATCAGGACGGTGGGTTAAAAGATTGGCTGGCCTCATTGGGGGTGACCCTGGATCAGGATATCCTGATCGATAAGGTCAGCCGGATTTTTGGCGGGGATTACCTGATCCCCATGGCCGGTTCCTACGGCCGGCATCCGATAACCGAAAGATTCAATGTGGCTACTTTTTTCCCCACGGCCCGATCCCTGACGATTCCCGCAACACCACCGCCAGGGGTTTCTTACGATATACTGGTTCGCTCATCGTCTGAGAGCTGGGCGGAGACCGACAAAAGAAAAATGGAAAAGGGTGAGGCCTCCTTTGATGAAGGGAAAGACCGGAAAGGGCCGCTGGACCTGGCCGTTTTAGTGACCATTGGTTCACCGGACCCAAAAGCGGATTCCAAAGAACCCGGGAAAAAGGAACAAAAATTTCCCAAAGGTCAGCTCGCCGTTTTCGGCGATTCGGATTTTGCCTCCAACGCTTATTTTAATCTTTCCGGCAACGGGGACCTGCTGCTGAATACCATCAATTTCCTGACCGAAGAAGAACAGCTTATATCCATCCGTCCGGCCAAAACACCGGTTCGTCCTTTATCCTTGACCTCAGCCCAGGCCCAGATGTTGTTCCTGATCCCTATGGTCCTGCTGCCCTTGGTGGTGATTGGGGCCGGGATAGGCGTTTGGCGTTCAAGGAGAAAGGCGCGGTGATTTTAAAGAAGCTTTGGATATACCTCGCCGTCCTTCTGTTCGTTGCCGGGCTTTGGGCTGTATCAGAATTTATGATCCCTCGAAAGACAGAGGGATTAAAGGTCCCGCCCTTTTTTACCAACCTTCAACCCGAAAAAATTCAGGAGATCCAATGGCTGAGAGGCACTGACGTTGTTGACCTGAAAAAGAATAAGGTTTGGGAGATCGTTCAACCGGTTTCAGCGCCGGCCGATCCGGCTGTTGTGAATAATATCCTCCGGACCTTGAGTGGGCTTACATCGGAAAAACGATTTTCCGTTTCAGGGAAGGACTGGAAAGAATTCGGCCTGGATCCCCCCAGGTTAAAGGTTCTTTTTTTGAACCAGGGTAAATGGATTGAAATTCAAATAGGTAAAAAGACACCGGTCGGTATTGACTCCTATGTCAGAGTCTCCAACTCACCAGACCTTTTTTTACTCCCGGAGTATCTCGTCGGAGAACTCGATCAGGACCTTTCGGCCCTGAAAGAGAAAAAGGTCAAGGAAGGTCCTTAATGGCCAGGATTGTAAGCTGTTTAAAAAAAAGAGAGATGCTCCACAACACGAGTATCAGCAGTGACGAACTCGCTCAATATGGATGGGAGTACCTTAAAGAGGATCGACCGGTCGATGCCCTGGATTTTTTTGAAAAGGCCCAGGACTTGGAAGGGATCCGGCAGATCAGGGAGTGGAGTCTGGAACAAGGCGATCCTTTTCTGCTGCAACAAACCGGGAAACTATTGAAGGAGCAGGTCCCCGAAGATTTATGGAGGAAGGTAGGAGAAAAGGCCCTGGGCGCCGGCAGATTTCAACAAGCCTTGATGGCCTTTAAAGCCCTGGCTGATGAGGAAAAAATTAAAGAGATACAGACTTTGATAAAAGGATAAGGATCATCCCTGTTTCTTCATAAGTAATAAGGAAGTAACAATTCCAAATAATATTGGAACCCCACCGCTTCAATTTAAAAAGTGAGATAAATTCTGACTGAAAAGCGTGAACAGCAATATGCCTAACGACAATCATAAAAGGGATTACTATGAGGTGTTGGGAGTTTCCCGGCAGGCCGATGAAGAGGAAATAAAAAAAGCCTACCGGAAAATGGCTCTCCAATATCATCCGGACCGTAATCCCGGAGATAAAGAAGCCGAAGAACGGTTTAAGGAAGCGGCCGAGGCCTACGAGGTTCTTCATGATGCCCAAAAACGGGATCTTTATGACCGGTTCGGCCATGAGGGGTTGAAGAGTACCGGCTTCAGCGGGTTTGGCGGATTTGAAGATATTTTCTCCAGCTTCGGGGATATCTTCGAAGACTTTTTCGGGTTCGGCCGAAGGGGCCGGGGTGGATCATCGCGGGCCAGGGAAGGAGCGGATCTTCGTTATGATCTCTCCGTTTCTTTCATGGAAGCGGCCAAAGGTAAGGAAATGGAACTGAAAATTCCCCGGATGGAGACCTGTACCCATTGCCATGGGAATGGCCTTGAACCCGGCACCAAGCCCGAATTCTGCCCCACCTGCGGCGGCAGGGGACAGGTGGTCCAGTCCCAGGGGTTTTTTCGAATCAGTACCCCCTGTCCAAGGTGCCATGGTCAGGGCCAGATTATCACCCATCCCTGCCCTTCCTGCCACGGGCAAGGACGGATTGAACAGACCAAAACCTTGTCCATCAAGATCCCGCCCGGAATCTCCAATGGGTCCCGCTTGCGTTTTCGAGGTCAGGGGGAAGGGGGCAGTCCAGGGGGGCCCTCCGGGAGATTTATATGTCATCGTCTATGTCGAAGAACATGAATTCTTCCAAAGGGACGGGGACAATGTGGTTTGTTCTCTCCCCATTTCGATGACCCAGGCCGCCCTGGGGGCGGAACTTGAGGTGCCGACATTAAACAACCCTAAAAAACTGACTATCCCCAAAGGGACCCAGAACGGCCAAACCTTGCGAATGAAAGGGGAAGGGTTCCCCCACCTTCGCGGGTCCGGTAAAGGAGATCAGATCATCCAGGTAGAGGTGAAAATCCCCAACCATTTAAATAAAAAACAGGAAGAACTGTTGCGGGAATTTGAGGAATTGGAAAGCAAAAAAAGCGGGTCCCGGCTGTTTAAGTTATTCTCATAACTACATTAGAAAGCAAGAATGAGGGGGTCCCAGGATAATCGGAAGCCTTCGGTTTAAGGTATAAGGTGCACAGTGTAAGGTTCACCTTGAACCTTTCGAGCCTCCGATCTTTTGAATCCATAAATCCTTTTAAATCTCCGATGTCTCTCCCGCAGACCAAAATTGGGTTCTACCGTATATAAGCCTCGGTCACATAGCGGCGCATCATGCGGTGGGTATTAAAATAATAGGCATTTTTTCCGATGGCATTTTGCATCATCCGGACCCAGATCCCTTTTTCATTATAATAAAGGGGTATGATGATCTTTTCGAGCTTATTGTATAAGTCCTCGGCATCCCGGGTATCATAGTCGTCCACCAGTTTTGTTTCGGTTGGGTTGGGTCCTATGGACCATCCCGTGTATCCTTCGATATGACCTTCTATCCACCATCCGTCCAGGACACTGAAATTCAAAACACCGTTATGGGCCGCTTTCATCCCGCTGGTGCCCGAGGCCTCCCGGGGTCGAAGGGGAGTATTAAGCCAGACATCCACGCCCGAAACCAATTTCAAGGCCAGCTCCATATCATAGTTGGCCAGATAAACCAATTGGATTTGACCTTTCAATTTTTCCTTGAAATCAAAAATCCTTTCGATCAGGGCCTTGCCCGGCTGATCGTTAGGATGGGCCTTACCGGCATAGACGATTTGAATCTTACCCGTCCCTATGGTCTTTAGTCTTTCCAAATCACTGAATAACAGATCGGCCCTTTTATAAGCCGTTGCCCGGCGGGCAAAACCGAAGGTCAGCACCTCCGGGTCCATATTCAAACCAGTGGTCTCTTGAACATAGCTGAATAAAACCTTCTTAGCTTCCTGGTGGGCTTCCCATATTTCTTCATCCGGGACCCTTTCGATACGGACAAATAATTCAGGTTCATTGGCCCAACCGGGCAGGTATTTGTCATAAAGTTTCTTGAAGCTTTCACAGGTCCAGGTGTAGGAATGAACCCCATTGGTGATGGCGCTGATTTTGTAACCGGGAAACATATTCCTGGAAATTTCACAGTGTTTTTTGGCCACCCCGTTAACGAATTCGCTCAGGTTAAGGGCCAGCAAAGTCATATTCAAAAATTCCTGCCCGGCAAGACCTTTCAGCACATCAAAGGGAATGGGCTCACCCAGGATCTGCCGGACTAAGTCATAGGAAAAACGGTCGTGGCCGGCATCCACCGGGGTATGGGTGGTAAAAACACAAAGATCTTTTACCCGGTTGACATCCCAGACCAGTTTTTCGTCCCAAACCTCTTCAATCGGCTTTTGAAAAATTTGGAGAAGTTCAAGGGTTAACAGACTGGCGTGACCTTCATTAAGATGATATTTTTTGATTTCAAAACCCAGTTTTTTCAGCAGTCGTGCCCCGCCGATGCCCAGGACAATTTCCTGTTTTAAACGGTAAGCCAGATCCTTCCCGTAAAGGAAAGAGGTGATTTCCCGATCCTCGGGGGCATTTTCTTTTATGTCGGTATCGAGAAAGAAAACCGGGACCTGTCCTCCGGTAAAGCTTTTTACCGTATAGAACCAGGCCTGAATTAAAACCTTCCGGCCTTCAATCTCCACCGAAACCTTGGGGGAAAGCAGGGTCATGAATTTGGCCGGCTCCCAGAAAACCGGGTGTTCGGTCTGCCTGCCTTTTTCATCCAATTCCTGGCGGAAATATCCTTTTTCACTGAGCAGGGTAACCGCTACCATGGGAAGATTGAGGTCGGCCCCGGATTTGATGGTGTCTCCGGCTAAAACACCCAGACCGCCGCTGTAGGTCGGGATACTGCTCTGTATCCCTATTTCCATAGAGAAATAGGCAATCATGGGTTCTTTGGTCAATTCCATCAACAAAATGGCTTCGGGATTCATGGACTTCCTTTAAATATTGAATTTATTGGGAAACGACATCCCCATTCTTTTTTTCTATTTTAATTTGGATTAAAATCCATAATATTGTCAAGCGATTATTTGTTTAATTATTTTTCTTGCCAATAGAGGGCAAATCGGCTATAAGTTATACTTTTAAATATATTTCTTCAGAAATTTCGGAAATCAAGAGGGGAACTGGATGGGTAGCGTAGTCAAAAAAAGACGAAAAAAAATGAGGAAGCATAAGCATAAAAAGTTGATGAGAAAAACCCGTCATCAACGTAAGAAGAGGGGTTAACCGCCCCAACCTTTCAGAAGGGCATCGTTACTCATCGTTCGGGCGTTTTCGATTTGGATTGTACCTGCCGATAAAAAGAAACGTTCCACCATTTTTCCAAATCCAGGCCATCCCTTCCGGGTATGGCCTGTTTTTATTGGTAAGGGGGGACTATTATTTCTCGCATTTTGACCATTGCCGGTTCGGATTCCGGCGGCGGAGCGGGTATCCAGGCCGATCTGAAAGTCGTCGCCCTGCTGGGAGGATATGGAACTTCGGTCATAACCGCCCTGACGGCCCAAAACACCTTGGGGGTACAAGGGATCTTTCCGGTCCCCGTTTCCTTTATCGAAAAACAGCTTAATTCGGTCCTTTCCGATATCGATGTCGATGCCGTCAAGACCGGGATGCTGGTCCAGGCCGAAGTCGTTTCTCTGGTCGCCCGGAAACTTAAAAAGAGGAAGGTGCAAAAGCTGGTAGTGGACCCGATCATGATCTCTGAAAGCGGGCATCGGCTGTTGGAGGAAAAGGCGGTCCCAATCCTGAAAGACAACCTTTTTCCACTGGCCGGGTTGATAACCCCTAACCTCTCCGAGGCCTCCATCCTGACCGGACTTCCGGTTCGAACCCGGACCGACATGAAAAGGGCGGCCAGGGTCATTAAAGAAGGGACCCGGGGAAATGTCCTGATCAAAGGGGGGCACTTATCCGGGGCGGCCGTAGATCTTTTTTTTGATGGGTCCACCTTCCTGGAATTTTCCAGCCCGCGTATCCGGACCCGAAGCCCTCACGGAACCGGATGTACTTTATCCGCCGCTATTACCACCTTTTGGGGACAAGGTCTTTCTTTGATCGAGGCCCTGGGAAAAGCCAAAGAATTCATCACCACGGCCATTGCCGGAGCTCAACCGATCGGTCACGGGAGAAATGTGACCGATCCCTATGCCTGGCTAAAAAAATAAGGAGTATTATTTTGACACAGATTGAATCAGCCAAAAAAGGAATCATAACTTCGGAAATGCGGGATGTGGCCCGCTATGAAGGGTTGGATCCGGAGCAGATCCAAAAAGGGGTAGCCCAGGGCACAATAGTTATCCCGGCCAACACCGAGAAAAAGAAGGACCGCCCCGTGGGCATCGGTCAAGGATTGACCATCAAGGTCAATGCCAATATCGGGACCTCGTCCGACCAGATAGACCTGGACCAGGAACTGGAAAAGCTTAAGATCTGCGTCCAAAGCAAGGCCGATACGGTGATGGACCTCAGCACCGGGGGAGACCTGAAGGAGATCCTGCGCACCATGATCGCCCATTCGCCTCTCCCTCTGGGTACGGTCCCTATCTATCAGGCCGCGGTGGAAACGATCCGGGAAAAAGGCGGAATTATTCACCTGACCGCGGAAAAGATCTTCGAGGTGATTGAAAGCCAGGCCCGGGCCGGGGTTGATTTCATCACCGTGCATTGCGGGGTCACCCTGGGTTCCCTGGAGCGTCTGCAGCAGCAAGGCCGGATTCTGGATATCGTCAGCCGGGGCGGGGCCTTCCTGGCCACCTGGATGGTTTATCATGGGAAAGAAAACCCACTATTATGAACAATATGACCGGCTGGTGGATTTGGCCCGGAAATATGATCTGACCTTGAGCCTCGGCGACGGTCTGCGGCCGGGCTGCCTGCTCGACGCCACCGACCGGGCCCAGGTGCAGGAACTGATAACTTTAGGTGAATTACGGGAAAAGGCCCTTAAAGCCGGAGTCCAGGTCATGATCGAAGGACCTGGGCATGTACCGCTGAATCAGATCGAGGCCAATATCCTGCTCGAGAAACAGCTCTGCCAGGGTGCCCCTTTTTATGTCCTTGGTCCTTTAGTCACCGATATCGCCGCCGGTTATGATCATATCGCCTGCGCCATCGGGGGGGCACTGGCCGGGATGGCCGGAGCCGATTTTCTGTGTTATGTCACTCCTTCCGAACATCTCAAACTCCCTTCCCCGGAAGATGTGCGGGAAGGGATCATTGCCGCCCGGATCGCCGCCCATGCCGCTGATCTGGCCCGGGGGAACAAACAGGCCTGGGAACAGGACCGGCAAATGGCTTCGGCCCGCAAGGCCCTGGATTGGGAAAAGCAGATCGGACTCTGTCTGGATCCGGAAAAGGCCCGCAAAATGAGGGCTGAAACCAGCCGCGGTGAATCCGATGTCTGTACCATGTGCGGCGAATTTTGCGCCATTAAATTGATACGGGACTTTTTGAAAAAGAAATAGAGTGTTACTTTTGACAAGTTCGTAAAAAGTCGCCGAAACCCAAGGTACGTCATTCCGGCGAAAGCCGGAATCCAGTATTTTAAAGTAATTATAATTCTTCTGGACCCCGGCTTTCGCCGGGGTGACGACTTTTTACGAGTCCATCACTTTTTAAGGTCGTCTTTTTTAAAGCCATCATGGAAGCCTCTGACCGGAAAGCTCACCCACATCCTAAAGAAATAATACTGGGGGTCTTGTCCCAAAGCGATTTTGTTTCCGGAGAGTCCCTGGCTAAACAATTGGGAATGACCAGACCGGCGGTCTGGAAATATATCACCCAACTCAAAGAAGAGGGATTCAAAATCGAATCCCTTCAGGGTAAAGGTTATCGTCTCCAGGCCCTTCCTGATATTTTATATCCGGATCTGATTCGGCAGGAGATCGATACTCACCGTTTCGGGCAAAACATTTTTCATTTTCTGCGCACCGATTCCACCAATATCCAGGCCCGGTCTCTGGCCGCCAACGGGGCCCGGGAAGGGACCTTGCTGGTAGCTGAATATCAGGAAAAGGGGAAAGGCCGTCTGGGCCGTCAGTGGCAATCCCCTTCCGGGAAAAATCTCCTTTTTTCTTTAATCCTGCGGCCGGACTGGCCCCCGCAACAGGCCTTTTATGGGACGGTGCTGACTTCGGTTTCCCTTTGCCGGGCCATACCAGAAGTCACCGGTATTGAAGTGGGCATCAAATGGCCCAATGACATTTATGCCGGTGAAAAAAAATTAGCCGGGATCCTGACCGAGTTTGCCACCGATCCGGATCGAATCGAGTATATGATTGTCGGGATCGGGATCAACTGCAACTGGTCCCCGCCCAAACCGCCACCGGAAGGGCAGCCGTCCATCAGCCTTCTTAAAGAGACCGGTCACAAAATTTCCCGTCTCAGGCTTCTGGCGCGTTTTCTGAAACAGGCGGAAACCTTATATGAACAAACTAATATCGAAGGAGTCGGTTTGCTAAAGGAGGAATGGAATCGATATTCCCTGGTCAATAATCGACGGATAACGATATCCAACAATCAGAAGACTTGGACCGGCATAGGCCAGGGTATCGATGATCATGGTGCCCTGATCCTTCAGCTTGACAATGGCCAACAGGAAAAATTTCTTGCCGGGGACGTGCATTTA
The DNA here is from genome assembly GCA_963790475.1 of uncultured delta proteobacterium. Lineage (GTDB taxonomy): Bacteria > Desulfobacterota > RBG-13-43-22 > RBG-13-43-22 > RBG-13-43-22 > RBG-13-43-22. The sequence continues at coordinate 239,085 of CAWBOS010000011.1, forward strand.
AGATTTTAAGACTTTTTGTATCAGTTTAGCTTTTTGAAATAAATGTTTTCACCGCAAAGGCGCAAAGGGCGCAAAGAAATGAATATTTTCATTGATTGCCGGTGAGGGGGCCGGAAATCAATAGCCTTCGCTAGCTTGCTGGGTAATTTTTTGCCGGAGGCCAGAGTTGGTTTATTCAATCCACCTCTCATGGGATTGAACAAAAACAATTCTCTCTGCGATCTTTGCGGCTTTGCGGTGAATATAAACCCTTTTTCGAATAACTAAAGTGTTACGATTTTTATAGGAGGGCTTCATGAAAGTACTGGTTGTAGGTGGAGGCGGCCGGGAACATACCTTGGTCTGGAAGATCGCCCAGAGTCCAAAAGTGTCTAAAATCTATTGCGCCCCGGGCAATCCCGGGATCGGGGAATTGGCCGAGTGTCTGCCCCTAAAGGCCGATGATATCCCCGGCCTGGTCCGATTTGCCCAAAAAGAAAAGATCGGCTTGACCGTGGTTGGTCCCGAAGATCCCTTAACCAGAGGACTGGTCGATGCCCTGGAGAAAAAAGGGCTCAAGGCCTTCGGTCCCAAGAAAAATGCCGCTGTCCTGGAGGCCAGTAAAGATTTTGCCAAACGCATCATGGCCAAGTACCATATCCCCACGGCGTCCTTCAAAACCTTCACCGATCCTAAAAAGGCCTTGGCCCATTTGGAAAAAGTGGGGGCCCCGATCGTGGTTAAAGCCGATGGACTTGCTGCCGGCAAGGGGGTTATGGTTTGTCAGACCAAGGCCGAGGCCCGGGCGGCCATTGAATTAATCATGTACGATAAGGCCTTTGGGGAAGCAGGCAATATGCTCCTCCTGGAGGAATGTCTTACCGGGGAAGAGGCCTCATTCCTGGCCTTTACTGACGGCCGGACTGTCCTGCCCATGCCCACTTCTCAGGATCACAAACCCATCTACGATAACGATCAGGGGCCGAATACCGGGGGAATGGGTGCTTATTCCCCGGCACCGGTGGTCGACCCGGCCCTGTTTCAGGAGGCCATGAACCAGGTGATGATTCCCACGGTCCAGGCCATGGCCAAAGAGGGACGGCTGTACAAAGGGGTGCTTTATGCCGGATTGATGATCAAAGACGGCCGGATAAAAGTCCTGGAATTTAATGTCCGCTTTGGAGATCCCGAGACCCAGCCGTTGTTGATACGTTTAAAAACAGATCTGGTGGAGATCTTTGAGGCCGTGGTTAATGGGACCTTGCATAAAATAAAAATTGACTGGGACGAACGGCCGGCGGTCTGCGTGGTCATGGCCGAAAAAGGTTATCCCGGGTCCTATCAAAAGGGCCACGTCATTAAAGGACTGGATCAGGTCAAAGGCATGAAGGATGTGGTGGCCTTTCACGCCGGTACCGCCTTAAAAGAAAAGTCTATTGTCACCAACGGGGGACGGGTCCTGGGTGTGACCGCCCTGGGAGAGGACATTCCCAAAGCCATAAAAAAGGCCTACCAGGCTGTGGGAAAGATCGGTTGGGAAACCGCTTATTGTCGAACCGATATCGGTCGAAAGGCCTTAAGATACTCCGGGAGTAAAACCAATTCAGCCCCTTTGGTGGGGATTGTCCTGGGCAGTGATTCGGATCTTCCGACTATGGAAGGGACAACGAAGATTTTAAGGGAATTTAACATTCCCTATGAGCTGATGGTTTCCTCGGCCCATCGCTCGCCTAAGAAGACGGCCGAATTTGCCCGCAAGGCGGGAGAGCGGGGTTTCAAGCTCCTTATTGCCGGGGCCGGGGCGGCCGCGCATCTGGCTGGGGTTTTGGCGGCAGAGACCACCCTGCCTGTTATCGGGGTGCCTATTGATTCTTCTTCGTTAAATGGTTTGGATTCTTTGCTGGCCATGGTTCAAATGCCCTCGGGCATTCCAGTGGCCACCATGGCGGTCGGGCCCGCCGGGGCCAAGAATGCCGCCATCCTGGCCGCCCAGATCCTGGCCTTGAACTCACCCTCTCTGGCCTCGGCCTTGAAAGACTTCAAGCAGCATTTGGAAAAAGAGGTTTGGGAAAAAGACAAGAAAATACATGCGATCTGGCCGTAGGAGACATGAGGTGTGAGGCCAGAGGGGAAAGAAAGCGTGAGGCATGAGGCACGAGGCATGAGGCAAAAGAAAGATCCTGCGTATTTTTTAAGAAGCAAAAACGTCAATCTTTTGCTAAGGTTTCGGTCCATTTTTTTCCATCAATCTTCTCGCCTCTTATGTCTTGCCTCATTCCTCACGCCTCTCGCCTACTTCTCATGAAAATCATCGCCGACTTCCATGTCCATTCGGCCTACAGCCGGGCCACCAGCAAAGAGATGCATTTGCCGACCATGGCCCACTGGGCCGGGCTGAAAGGGATTCATCTGCTGGGAACCGGCGATTTCACCCATCCAACCTACTTTGAAGAGATCAAGACCGAACTGGAAGAAACCGGCCAGGGGCTCCTTAAATTAAAGGGGGATGAGGCCGCGCCAGTCCACTTTATATTGACTGCCGAAACCAGCCACATTTATACCCAGGCTGGCAAAGGCCGCCGAGTCCATATGATGATCTTCGCCCCGGCGATTCGTTCGGTGGAAAAGATCAATCTTCATCTGGACCGCATCGGCAATGTCAAGTCCGACGGCCGCCCCATCTTCGGCTTCTCGGCCAAGGACCTGGTAAAAATTGTCCTGGATATCGACCCGGAATGCCTGGTTGTTCCGGCCCATGCCTGGACTCCCTGGTTTTCCGTCTTTGGTTCTCATTCCGGTTTTGACGGCCTGGAAGAATGCTTTGAAGAAGAAACGGCCAATATCCATGCTATTGAAACCGGCCTTTCCTCCGACCCGGCCATGAACTGGCGCTGGTCGGCCCTGGACCGGCTCAGTCTCATCTCCAATTCCGATGCCCATTCGCCGGCCAAGATCGGACGGGAGGCCAATATCTTCGATTGCCCCAAGACTTATGACGATATTATTCAAACCATCAAAGACAAAGATCCAACACGATTTCTGGCCACCATCGAATTTTTCCCGGAAGAAGGCAAATATCATTTCGACGGTCATCGGAGTTGCGGGATCAGTTATGCTCCGGAACAAACGAGGGAGAAGGATTATCTCTGCCCCGTTTGTGGAAAAACCCTGGTGGTAGGCGTCATGCATCGGGTGGAGGCCCTGGCCGACCGGCCGGAAGGTTATGTACCCGAAGGGGCCGTCCCGGCGCTCCATCTGGTCCCCCTGGAAGAAGTCCTGGGTGAGGTTTACGACGTCGGGGCCCAATCCAAACGGATTCGAAAGGAGTATCTGCGCCTGATTGAACGAGGCGGGTCCGAGTTTCGGATCTTATTGGATCTTTCGGAAGAAGAACTGCGGTCTTTTATGGACGACCGCCTGGCCGATGGAATTTTGCAGGTCCGCCGGGGCCTGGTCCAGGTCAAACCCGGTTATGACGGGGTTTACGGGCAGGTAAAAATTTTCAAAATGGATGCCCCTTCCGCAGAACCTTCCCCTCAACTCACACTTTTTTAGACGCCTTATTTACCAGAGCCTTTTACCACCCCCGCATCACTGCAATCCCCTGCGATCCTCTCTTTCGTCTGACAAATCCCGACCTCCCATGTTCTTTCCCTTTCCATCAGTAAACACCATTTCCCCCCTTAGTTTTCGCCAGTTCTACTTGATCCTTTCTTTTTTGCTTGCTATTCTGAATAAAACGGGCCTCCTCATATGAAATGAAAGATTCATTCTGTCACTTATCCGATTCTATGGAACAAAAATGCTTTTCATTCGTTATTCTAATATGGACATCATGACCCCTCAGGCTGAAACTCTTTTAATCCAGCGATTTAAAGAAGGTGATCTATCGACGTTCAAACAGATCGTCCAGGTCCATCAGGATAGAATTTATAATCTCTGCCAATATATGCTTGGAAATCCTCAAGATGCGGAGGATGCAGCTCAAGAGGTATTTATCAAGGCCTATCGAAAATTGAAGGATTTCAGACCCGAATCCTCCCTTTACACCTGGTTATACCGTATCGGAGTGAATACCTGTCTTGACCATAAAAAGAAATCACGTACCGAGCCCATCAAACACCAATCCATGGATGAAGACTTGCCCTCGACCGAGCCATCACCTGAGAATCGTTATGAATCCAAAGAAATAGGTCAGACTATACAATCAGCCCTCCAACAATTGCCAAAGCATTCGCGAGCCGTCATCGTCTTGAGGGAGATCGAGGGGCTTTCCTACGAAGAAACGGCCGGGGTGCTGCATATCTCTTTAGGGACGGTTAAATCAAGGATATCAAGAGCGCGGGAGGAGATGCGCCAGCTCCTGCAAAACAAGATATGAAAATAGAATTTAGGGAACAAAATCGAATCTCGGTCGTTTAATAGTAGGAGAGAGAAAAATGAACTGTTCACAAATAAAACCAATGATCTCTCGGTATGTAGATCAAGACCTCGATCGGGACGAAAAGAGCGTTTTTGAGCTTCACATCAACCAATGTCCGGCCTGCCGAAAAGAACTGGAAGAGCAGTTATCGATTCATGGCCTTCTGGTTTCAGCGGAAAAGTATGAAGCCCCTATCGGTTTTACAACCAGAGTCATGGCCCGTATTGAAGAAAAAGAAAGAAGGCCTTCCTTCTGGAGTTTTTTTACGCTTCAGCCTGTCTTCCTCCGGGCCGTTGAAGTGGCCTTCGCCCTGGTTATCATCTTGATCGGCATGGTCTCTGGTAACCTGCTGTTTACCGGCAAAGCACCCGAAAGACCCATGACTGTTCAAGAATCCTTTTCTCTCGATCTTTTCCAGGCCACACCTCCTGGTTCGATCAGTGGGGCCTATATGGCCCTGGCGGAGGGAACCTATGAAAAATAATTTTATGAAATATATCCTGATCCTTTCTTTGCTGATGAACGCTTCCTTGCTTGGTGCTGCAGGGTACACACATTATAGACAGTCCCGCTATCGTATGGCCACACCGGATAATTGTCCTGCCCAAGGAAATTATCTGTTCGAAGAGCTGTCCCTGAAACCGGAGCAAATAAAGCTCTTTCAGCAAAAAGCCGCCTTGTTCCACCGCGCCGTGGCTGAGAAGAAGAATGAAGTAAATCAGCTCAGGACTTCCCTCGTCGCCCTCATGAGGGTAGATCACACCGATAACCTGGCAATCGAAAGGACGATAGCCCATATCAATAAAATACAGGAAGAGATGCAGAATACGGTCGTTTCTCACATGCTCGAATTCAAATCCATGCTTGACCGGAAGCAGCAAAAAAAATTCCTTGATCTGGTCGAGGGCTCCATGTCCCAGCACAGGGAGGCGGTGTGTCCATGATTCCAATAACAGCGCCTTTGACCCCAAATCAGACGGTAATCCCGAATAAGAAGAATCGAATGAGACTATTTCTCGGCATACTGGTCTTGACGGCCTTGTGTCTTGGCATCAATGCCATAGCCGCAGGCATTCCGCATGCCGAAGTGCTTTATATGAACCACGGCCCAATGCAGCCTACAATCAGAGAGCTAAAAACCGTCTTCGCGAATTACGGGGATAAGATCGCCGTTTCCTGGTACGACATCGATACCGGAGAGGCACAACAATTCGCCGCCAGGAAGGGCCTCCACGAACATATCCCCTTAAACATCTGGATAGACGGGTCCCAGACCATCAAACTGGCCCAGAGGACGGTAAGATTCTCCGGTTTCCCTTCAGGCTCGGGGCCTAAACCTTTTCAGGGAGATTGGACCATGCAGGATCTGAGGGCCGCGATCGACCAGGCAATTTCAAGAAAGAGGTAACCCGTGTTTAGGACGAAAATTGAACAGATAATAACAAGGATCACCGCACGCATCAGCATAGTTGTCTTCTTCGTGATGGCCTTCGAAATCATGATCATGATAAGCCCCTTTGCCTTTTTCTTTTATTCTGTTTTCAATCCCATTTTCCACTTTCTTGACAGTTGGGCGGCCACAAGGTGGCTGACCACGTTCTTCCTGCCCCACATGATTTTGCCCCCGACTCTGTTCCTCAAGGCGGTGCGCGTTTTCGGCTCCATCTGCTTTGTAGCAGGCTCCCTGACCTTTGTCATCTGCGCCCTGCAGGTATATCTGGGGAAAATCTTTAAATGGGGGATAGTTTCCAAGGGCCTTTATCGTTATATCCGTCATCCCCAGTATACCGCCCTGGGTGTATGGGGCATTGGGATGAGCATACTGTGGCCCCGATACATCGTCCTGGCCAGCTTGTCCGTCATGTTTATTCTTTACTATTTTTTGGCCAGGGACGAAGAGAAGAGAATGATAAATCAGTACGGCAGGTCCTATGAAGTCTATAAGGACCGGACGGGCATGTTTGCACCGAAAGGGATTGAGAGATATTTCCCGGTTTTCCCTGGAAATTCGTTGCGGTACGCGGTTATTCCATTGTCGGTATTACTCGTGGTCATTGGATGTGGTTTCGTTCTTCGCGAGGTTACGCTGCACTCGCTTGCCTTCGAAGCCAGAGGCAATATTACCCTTGTCCCTGTTCTTCCCGAGGACAGAGCGCTGAGCGGCGCCATATTATCCGGCCTGCTGAGAAATAATCGGGTCACCGAAGCTGGCCTTGCGGCAGATAGAGACTACTTAGGATATGTCATGCCGGGGGATTACATCATGCAGGGTATGATTGCCGACACTGGGAGCGAATTCCATCTCTACAAGAAGCATCACACCGTGGCCATGATTACCGAATGGGTACTCCATCCCTTCCAGCATTTGAGGAGCTCGCCTTCGCTCCACATGGCGCAGATGTTCCATGTTGATCCCGCCGTTGCCAGGAGGCACCACTGCCCGATCCCTGTCAAAGAGAATAATGGGGTCTGTGATACCTGTAGTTACCGAAGGGTGGCTTTGGTTGAAATCGACCACCCTGGAGGACATATTTCCGGCTACCGGCTCCTGGGTGTGAATGCTACCAGGGTGCCGATAAGCTTCGTGGACATCAACGTGAAGACTGGCGAGATCGCCGAAATCGTGCGCGTCAAGAAGGCAACGGCCTGGGAAGAGGTGCCGACGCCGGCCATTTAATGCCTCCCTCCTCGAAAATTTGGCTTCGGCACAGGCAGGCTTAAAAGATAATTTGTCGTAAATTCAACAATGATCTCTCCTTCCCTATCCACCCTTTTTCTGTCATTTCTTCGATTAGGCCTGACCGCTTTTGGCGGTCCGGCCATGATCGCCCACATTAAGGAGCTTTCGGTTAAAAAGAAAAAGTGGTTGAACGATGGAATTTTCAACCAGGGGATAGTCCTCTGTCAATCCATCCCCGGGGCCACGGCCATGCAAATGGCAGGCTTTGTGGGACTGAGGATAAAGGGGATCAGGGGAGCCCTGGCCTCTTATCTCGGTTTCGGACTGCCGGCCTTTGCCTTAATGCTGGCCTTTTCCATTTTATACGTCACTTATCATGATCTTCCCTTTGTCCACTCTTTTTTCTCTGGACTTCAGGTCATTGTGGTGGCCATTATTGCCCAGGCCACCTATTCCTTCGGGAAAAGTATCTCCAATCGTTATCAAAATATTATAATTGCCATAGCCGCAGCCGGCTCCCTGGGGATCGGGATCAGCCCCTTTTTGGTCATACCAGGAGCCGGATTGGTCAGTATTTTTTTATATAGAAATACCAAGCACCCACCAGTGTCGGATCGAAAAGCGGAGCCCTGGAAGATCAAACCCATCATCTTCCTTTTATTAATCCCAATAGCCGGGTTGATAGCCCTTTATTTTTTGAACATCAAGTCGTTGGGTTTGTCCCTCCTGATGATGAAGATCGATCTATTCGCCTTCGGGGGCGGGTTCACTTCCCTGCCTTTGATGCTGCATGAGGTGGTGGAGGTGCGGGGTTGGATTGACGAAAAAACTTTTATGAACGGTATTGCCCTGGGCCAGGTCACCCCCGGGCCGATTGTTATTACGGCTACATTTGTGGGCTACCTATTGTTTGGTTTATTGGGCTCTCTGGTCGCCACCATCTCCATATTTACCCCCTCCTTTTTAATAATGGTAATCATAAATCCAGTATTCGATCGATTAAAATCATCGCCCCTATTTTTGAAGGCCACTCAGGGCATCCTGGCCTCCTTTGTCGGACTGCTTTTTTATGTCCTTATTAAATTTGCCCTGGCCGTTCCTTGGGATATCCTTCGAATCCTCTTTTGCCTTGCCGCTTTGATAGCCCTGATTAAAAAAATAGATCTCCTCTATATCGTCCTAACCGGGGGTATCATTTCTATCTGGTTGTTTTCTTAACGTATTTCCCTACACGAAGTTGCAATCGAATAGAAAAAAGGAAGTTCTTTTGACTTTGACCGCAAGTTTTTTCATTTTCGGAATAACCTTAATGGCTTCCGGGTTTTATTACCGGACCCCCATCCCGATCCAGCCCATGAAAGCCATCGGAGCTGCGGCCATAGCCGGAGGCATCAGCCCGGGAGCCCATGAACCTTTTTAAGCAATATTATAGCCAGTAATGGTCAATTTTATGATATACCTTCTTGAAACATTTGTAGAGGGTTAATTGGGAGGAGAAGACAATTTTTCAAGTAATTTAAAGTACTTCTTCCTTGTAATCCTCAAACTTCCATTCTTGAAAAACACAAGAGTTCAAAACTAATCGTCGATAAGAGGGCCTTAATATTTGGTGAACTTAGAAACGGCAGCGGCATGGTGTAGCGGGTCATATTTTCTATGGCCTTTTTTTTTGAGATAGATTCTTGGACCATAGAAGACTTGAAAACCGGAGTGTTTCCAGTATTTCAGCAGATTTATATAATGGGGTATGATTTTACCTTTTCTGAATTATACTATGCCAGTCTGCGGGACCCCTTTTTGATGGGGTCCCGCATTAACCACTAAAAAGAAAATCCCTTCGGCAATTGGTTCTCTTTCGTACCGTCAGGTACCCAGGCCATGTCCAAAATGGTATAGGTCGGGTCCAGCTTCTGGAAGATAGGGACCACGCGCATGCCGATTTCCGGCTCGCCGACCGCCAGATAACTGAACAGAATCGTGACTACTCCGTCAAATTCGATATTGACGAATTTAATGGGTTTATCCAAAAAATTGAAGGCTCCCGACCGTTCGCATACCATGAAGGTGTGCACCTTAGCTGTTTTCTTGGCAAGATCGGTCATGTCGATGACCGTGTTTTTGCTAAGGCAATCCGGGCAATAGATTCTGAAGGGCTGGTAAATAGAGCCTGTGGTCTCGCATTTTGGGTTTTCACAGCGCGTACCCATCAGTTTTCCTTTGCTCAAATTCTCAAAAAAAGGAGCTTCACCACCGTAGGAATGGATGTGGGTCAACTGCCGGGGATTAGTGATCCCGATCAGCCGCCAGTCTTCTTCAGCGAGGCGGATGGGTTGACCCAACTCAAGGTGGTGAAAATCACCTTTTATCTTATACTGTCCTTTTTTAACATATACTTGTCCTATCATGCTCATAGTCGTTTCTCCTCTACGCGTCCTTTTTAATTAATTTATCGGGGTCCATCAATATCGTGCAGGTTACATGAGACCCAACACCGGCATGGCTGATGGCCAGTGCCCGCTTGGCGCCCTTGACCTGCAGGTCGGTCCAGTCCGCAGGTTTCTGACGATTAAACTCCTTCCATCTCTTCTCATCGCCGTGGATCTCCCCCCAACGGTTCCAGAGGTGGCAGGCGATCTCGAAGACTTGCATGATACCCGTCGCGCCGACTGCGTGCATGCAGCCGATGAGCCCGCCGGAAAGGTTGGATGGAAGCTTGCCCGGTTTTCCGGTTTTCGGGTTCGTGTGATAACAGTCGCCCGACTCGACGTAGTCCCGACCGTAGCCGTAGGGCCTGAGACCGATGTCCTCATAGGTCTGCATGTCGCTGATGGTGAAGGCGTCATGGAGCTCGATCACGTCCAGGTCTTCCGTCGGATCTTTAATGCCGACCTGATTATAGGCGTAATAGGCTGCCATACGGGCTGCGAGGAAACCGGTGAAACCGGGATAGCGCTCGCCGCCGGGAAACTTCTTGCCCAGATCCTTATATTGATCCGCCGTCTCGTTAGGCAGGAGGGGGATTTCCATGTCTCGCCGGTCTGCCGCCCGCAGGGTATGCGAGCCCGCGGTAACCCACATCCGCAGAGGCTTGTTGGGCGTATTCTTGGTCAGTTTCATCGCCGTTGCCTCATCGCAGATGATCGTACAGGCGACGCCGACACTCATGAGGCAGCAGTCCAGGGTACGCAGGGGGTAGGCCACAATCGGTGATTTCAACACGTCTTCCACGGTGATCTTCATCGGCGCCTGGGCGTAAGGGTTCATGCGCGCGTATCCGTGGTGCTTCACGGCAATCTCCGCCATGGTCCTCCGGAATGAGTCCTCTTCCTTACCGAAGACCTTCCAGTATTTCTGGGCCATGACCGCGTAATATCCGGCATAGATATGGCCCAGGGGCCCTTCCCAGTCCTTGTCAGCCGCACAGGAAATATAAAAGTTACCTTCATCGGTGGGGACCTCGTCCATCCGCTCCCAGCCCATGGCCAGGCAGCAATTGGAGTATCCGGAGGCGACCGCCTTCAAAGCTTCCCACATGGTCGTTCCGCCGGTGGCCCCGCCGGTCTTGACCCCGCAGTTGCCAAGCGGGTCGAGCCCAAGCCGGTCATGGATCAAGGCTTCGCCCAGGAGCTGATCACCGAAGTGGTCGGCAAAGTGTCCGTAGTAGCAGGTGTGGATGTAGCTCTTCAACTCGGCGGGGGTCATGTTGATCAACTCCGCCGCCTGGGTCAGGGCGTCGATAGCGAGTTCCTCGGTCCGCTTGTCCGGAAAAGCCCGGTCGAATTTCGACTGGCCGGCGGTTACCAGGTAGACCGGCCTCATCAGTTTTGGAATTGCTAATTGTTTGTCGCTGAATTTAATCATAGATCAATTACCTCTTCTTTCTAGTTTCTACTTTTTATCGTTTTATTTGTCTCTTCTTGCCATTTTGCCTACTACGGCCTTCCTTGCTCTTCTTCCATACCGCCGGCCACCATAAAAACCCTTCGATTCCATTTGGGAGCCCGCAAATTTCCTTTCTAAAAATGTTATCATCCCTGATTCTCCTTTTCAATTTTTAGTTGACTAATATAAAATTTAAGTTGACTAATGGTTTGCTTCCATATGTCCGGATCTCTTCCAGCTGAATAGAGTGTAACGGCCCCATTAATGGAAATCACGATGAAATCGGCGATTTCCTTAAAGTTAAGTCCTTTTTTCACCAGACCCTTTTTATCCGCCTCCTCCAGCCAGGAGTGAAACAACCGGGAAAAACGGATAAATCCCCGGAGGACCTTTTTACTCATGGGGGCTGATTGCCCCGAAAGCTCAACCAGCATATTAGCAAAAAAACACCCCCCCTCGAAAACATCGGCTCCCAGATAGTTTTTCAAGGCGTTTTCAATGGTTTTTTCTATGCGTTTAAGGGGATCGGCGGTCTTTCTGACATCCTTGAACACAATGCCTCTCCAAATCATTACGGCCTCTTCATAAACGGCATTCCAGATGGCTTCCTTGCTCCGGAAATGACCGTAGAGTCCTCCCTTAGTTAGATGGGTGGCCTCCAAGATATTGCAAATGGAGGTATTGAAATATCCTTTAACGGAAAAGAGCTGCAGAGATTTATTTACAATCTGTTGGCGGGTTTGGATTCCTTTGGTTCCCATATTCAATTGATCTCCTCAATAAAAAGCAGAACGGTTGGTATATTTTTGCATAGGAAGAAAATTTGTCAAGAAAAAATCGGCCTCAGGAATTTAATGAAAGTATAAATCGTAATTCGGAAGGATAACCAAATAAAATGGACCCGTCCAAGCCTACTCCCTGATAGACCAGGTTCATGAGTTGCTCATCCATATGGTTAAACTTTCCCTAATTTCTATAGGAAGGATTAGGAGAATAATTTGACAGAAGGGGTTTTGTTATAAGATAATTGCTCAAGGGATCAATGGGGTAATCGCCGAGCAATGAGGCCGGTACAGGTGAAAGCGGTATCTGCTCAAGGCGAGAGGTTTATTAATCCACATCCAAAAGGAGGAGGAAACCCATGAGAAGCAAACGAATTATTAGTTTTTTGTGCCTTGTTTTAGGTCTTTTTTTGATTAACGGCCCGGCCTTTGGCAAAGGCCAATACGGCCCCGGGGCAAGCGACACCGAAATCAAAATCGGTAACACGATGGCCTACAGCGGCCCGGCCTCGGCCTATGCAACCATCGCTAAAGCGGAAGGGGCTTATTTCAAAATGATTAACGACCAAGGCGGGATCAACGGGCGGAAAATCATTTTTCTCAGCTATGATGACGCCTACAGCCCTCCCAAATGTGTGGAACAGGTGCGCCGACTTGTGGAGCAGGATCAGGTCCTATTATTGTTTCAGGTTTTAGGCACCGCTAATAACAAGGCCATTTGGAATTATTGTAACATGAAAAAGGTGCCCCAACTATTTGTGGGTTCCGGGGCCACTATGTGGGCGGATCCCAAGGGGCACCCCTGGACCATAGGTTCACAGCCCGACTACCAGAGTGAAGGACTCATCTATGCCAAGTACATCCTTGAGCATCTGCCCAAGGCCAAGATAGGAATTTTATATCAGAACGATGATTTCGGAAAGGACTTGAGGAAAGGCATATTGGACGGCCTGGGCAGCAAGGCGAAAAGTTTAATTGTTGCCGAACAGTCTTATGAAGTTTCTGATCCCACCGTGGATTCACAAATTGTCAATTTAAAAAACAGCGGGGCCAATGTCTTTCTCAATTTTACCACCCCCAAGTTTGCCGCCATGGCCATCAAAAAGGCCTATGAAATCGGCTGGAAACAGGTCCAATTCATCGCGCGGGTATCCAACTCTGAGGGTTCGGTGCTGAAACCGGCCGGGCTTGAGGCCTCTGAAGGCGCCTTGTCCCTCTTCTATCTGAAAGACCCGGACGACCCCGAGTGGAAAAATGATCCGGCCATTAAAGAATGGCAGGCTTGGATGAAGAAATACTACCCCGAGGGAAACATTCACGATATTTTCAATGTTTTTGGTGTCACTCAAGCCCAGGCCATGGTCCAGGTCCTCAAACAGTGTGGCGATGACCTGACCAGAGAAAATGTCATGAGACAGGTGGCCAATCTCAAAAACCTGGCGTTGCCCCTGTTTCTGCCGGGGATAAAGATCAATACCAGCCCGACGGACTTTACCGTTTTTAAGCAAATGCAGTTTGGTAAATTTAATGGGCAGCGGTGGGTATTATTCGGCAGAATACTTGAGACCTCATCGAGATAGCTTAAAGGCGCGGGCCATTATTTGGCCCGCTATCATTTCTAAAGAATATGAGTGAAGGTGAATGAAATTCTGGATTCACAAAAAGATGAGGAAGAGAAAGAGGAAGGGAGACTTAAGCGGAAAAATTTTATAACAAGAAGTGTTAGAAACGACCAAAAATGTAACTTGTTTTCCTTCCCTTTTCCGGCTCATGCGTTGGGGTAACAGGTTAACAGGTAATGAGTTATAACAAAATAGGTGAAGTCCTCTCCCATTTAGAATCTACCAGCTCTTCTCATACCTCCTGCAAATAGAACCTATCCGGGCTAATCTTGTCCATCTTGCGGAGGTCAAAATGAAAAGACCAATTCTCCTTTTTTATCTTTTTACGGTTCTTGTTTTATTGCTCATCCCTTCTTTGTATATTCCCTAAACCTGACCTTTAACAATACCCCCACCCAAGTCTATTTCAGCCCTAACGGGGGATGCACTGAGGTTGTTATTCGGGAGATCGACCGAGCCAAGTCAGAAATCGTAGTCCAAGCCTACTCCTTCACCTCCCAGCCAATAGCCAAGGCCCTACGAGCGCCGACGACCGCCTGGCTGATGGCATTATGCAGGTCCGCCGGGTCCTCGTCCAGGTCAGGCCCGGTTATGACGGGGTTTACGGGCAGGTAAAAATATTCAAAAATGATGTTCCCCCTCCCAAACCTTCCTGTTAACTAAATCTTTTTTAGCCGCATTACTTACCAGAGCCTTTCAAAATCCCTTCAATCCCCGGAGATCCTATCTTTCAATGGTCCTAGTTCCGCCCTCCCATGTTCTTTCCTGTGTAATAGTTTTCTCTTAACGATGAATGCTCAACGCCAAACCTTCTTCCTCTCTTTCCCCTCTTTTCTTTTTTAGTAAACTTTCTGGCCAACTGAAGGGTTTAGGTGAAAACTGAGCAGATATCCTTTTTTTGAATAAATAAGCATTCGGCCCTTTTAGCTGTTTTAACAAGTTTATTTTATGCGTCAATTTGTAAGATCAAAATTCAAAAATAGACTTGAGCCTTTCACAGAAGTAAAACCCAACCCCTTTATAGGAAACTTATCGCGCTTTTGTAAAAAGAAATACTCAATAAGAGAAAAGGGAGAGCCAATAAGAATAATTCAAGGAGCAAAACCGGAAGGGAGATTGTCTAATCAACTACCTATCAGATGTATAACATAATAAAATAATTGTATATATTTACAAATTATTTGGAAAACAACCGAATGGCATAAAGATTGCTTTATCAACTAACTTGTTTGTTTGATATTTTTTAGGTCTTAAGCTTTCTTCCCTTTAAATACCCTTCACTCATATTTTGTGAAGTTAACATTTCTTTGCTTGTTGATATAGGTTTCCGGGCCTTATTGCCGATTGAAGTGATAGCTTAGCAAACATTTCTTTTTTTGAAAGAATAAGTATTAAATTTTTGTTGTTTTGATTAGTAAGTTTTCCCAGGGCTGGAGCAAAAGCAGGAAAATTCTATTAATCCTGATGGACAGATTTTTCTTCAGTTCAAGCAATTTAAATTTATTTTTTTTAAAGCGAGGTCCTATGAAACTGTCTCGAAAATTGCCCGTCCTAATATTCATTTCCTTATCTTTCCTTCTCATCCTCGGCTACGTATCTTCCACAGCGGAAGATACAGAAATTTCCATCGAGGGAGATCCACGCAGCCTGGCCATCAATCCTACCACGAATCAGGCCTTGGTAGGCAGCGTTAAGCCTAATGAGATTTCGCTGGTGGATCTGGACACGGAACAGGTCATTTCCACTATCGGGGTCGGGAAAAAACCTTTGGGAGTGGCCGTGGATTTAAGCAGAAACCTCGCCCTGGTCGTCCAAAAACCCAGCCATACCTTGTCGATTGTCAGCTTGGACACCCACCAAGTCCTGGCCAATATATCCGTTGGGAAGTCTCCCTCCAGTGTGGCTGTTTATGAAAGGGATAGCGGCCCCCATCTGGGCCTTACCGCCAATTATAAGGATAATACGGTTTCGGTGGTCGATTTAAAACAGTTTATTGTCCTCCAAACGATCCCGGTGGGCCAGGGACCAAGGGATTTGGCCGTCGATTCCAATCTCGGTCTGGCCCTGGTGGTCAATGAAAAAGATGATACGGTATCGGGTATAGACCTGGGAAGCTTTCAGGTTACCTGGATGATTCCGTTGGGAAACAAGCCCCGGGCAGTCAGCATCAATTCGGAGACCCATCTGGCCGCCACAGCCAATACCAAAGGGAACTCTATTTCCATCATCAACCTGACTCAGTGGCAGACCCAGACGATCCCAGTGGATAAAAACCCAGTGGACCTGACCATGAATCCCTTAGACAATACGGTCCTGGTGGCTTGTGATAAAACCCAAAGCCTTCTTCGGATAGATTTGAATACCAACACGGCCCTTCAGGAGTATCCCTTGAACAAGAGAACTCGGGGGTTGGCCGTCAATCCCTTTACCAATATAGCCGCTGTGGTGGATGGTCAAACAGACAGCCTGACCCTGATTCAGCTTCCCAATCCTGTGCCGGTAATTGATGCAATCAATCCCACGACTGTTGCCAGAGGCAGTCTTGGGACCACGCTGACGATTCAGGGTTCGGGTTTTCTTAAGACCTCGTCCGTATCTGTCCACCCTTCTCCGGATTTATTGCCGGTCACCTTTATCGACAATCATCATCTGAGCATCACAATTCCCCAGGGATTCCTGGCCAAAGCCGGGACCTGGCAGGTTGTCGTTGCCAATCCTATCCCGGAAGGGGGTGTTTCCAATTCCGCAGTCCTTACCGTAATAAATCCGGTCCCGGCCATAACCACCATTGATCCTGCTTCCACTCCGGCGGGTGGCCAAGGATTGACCCTCACGGTTTACGGCACCGGCTTCTTTCCGGACACAAGTGTTTCGGTCAATGGGGCAATCAGACCCAGCACCTATATCAGCGGAACAGAGCTTCAGGTAACCCTTGCATCAACGGATATAGCCTCTGGTGGCATCCTTTCGATCGCCGCCTCAAACTTGGCACCGGGTGGAGGGATATCGAACCCCATGTCCTTAACGGTCATGAACCCTGTACCGATTCTTTCTTCAATAGATCCGAATTCCATCAAGGCCGGCAGCCCTGGTTTTACCTTGAACTTGGCTGGCAGTAACTTTGTCACCGGCTCATCCATCCTGTTCAACAACACATCGGTAACGGTCACCTATGTGGACAGCGCTCACCTTACGGCCTTCGTCCCGGCAACAGCCGTTGCCGCAAAAGGAACTTATCCGGTGGTGGTCACCAATCCTGGACCGGGAGGAGGGGCTTCCGGGTCCATCGATTTTACCGTAACCCCTTCTTCCAACGTCACCCCTTTGCCGGAAGGGGCCTATGGGAAGCAGTATGAAGACCTCTTCCCTTCTGATGCCACTATTCCCGGCTATGACCCCAAACGATTCTCCTTGATCACCGGGCTGGTCAATGATGCCACCGATAATCCATTGTCCAATGTGGTAGTAGGCATCCACAGCCATCCGGAATATGGAACGGCCCAGACCGATCCTGCGGGTAGGTTTTCCATCCCCTTGGACGGAGGGGGAACCGTCATAATGACCTATCAGAAAGCAGGATATCTTCCTGTCCACCGCCAGGTCAATATCGGCTGGAATACCATTGCCAATACCGAGACGATTATCATGATCCCTGAGGATGCCGCATCAACGGCTATCAGCTTTGATGGTAATGCCTCAACCATTCTGACCCACCGAAGCACTCCGACCACCGATTCCTTCGGCACCCGGTCCCTGACCATGGTTTTCACCGGTGATAATCGGGCCTTGGTGAAAGATGACCAGGGCAATGAACAGCCCCTGACCAAAATCACCGTCCGGGCCACAGAATATCCCACTCCGAAATCCATGCCGGCCAAGCTCCCGCCCACCTCGGCCTTTACCTACTGTGCTGAGCTGGCTGTAGATGGAGCCAAGAGCGTCAGGTTTGATAAACCAGTAGTGGTTTATGTGGATAACTTTCTAGGCTTCAATGTTGGCGAAATCGTGCCTGTGGGTTACTATGATCGGAACCGGGCTGTCTGGGTGCCCCAGAATAACGGCAAGGTGGTCCGGCTTCTCGATACCAATGGAGATAGAGTAGTCGATGCTTATACGGATGGGATTAATCAATATCCTGCCCCGGGCCTGACCGATCCGACTCAATACCCGCCCAATGCCACCTTTTGGCGGGTGGAACATACCCATTTTACCCCCTGGGATTATAACTGGCCATATGGTTTCCCATTAGATGCCATTTCCCCGAATCCGGAATATCCCCCTATTACTGATGGTCAATGCGCAAACGATGATAATTCTTGTATCAGCTCCTATGTAGAGAACAGAAGTCGAATCTTCCATGAAGATATCCCGATACCCGGCACGAACATGACCCTCCATTATGCGAGCAATCGGACCAAAGGACATAAATCAGTTATTACAATTCCGGCGAGCGGTTCGAGTGTACCGGCGACCCTGTTACGGATCATAGTCCGTATGACGGTTGCCGGCCGGACCTTTGAGACCTCGCTTTCTCCACAGCCGAATCAGAGAGGGGAATTTATTTGGGATGGCTTCGATTATTTGAACAAACCGGTTTTTGGTTCGACCATTGCCAATATCAGTATCGGGTTTGTCTACCCGACAATATATTATTCTTCCCCAAGCAGTTTTGAACAATCATTTGGTCAAGTAGGTACTTTCATAACCGGATTCCCTGTTGCCCGTCAGGAAATGACATCCTGGAAGCAGAGCGCGGTAATAATCTATCAGGGGAACACCGAAGAAATTGCAGAAGGCTGGACGCTCTCATCTCATCATTACTTTCAACCCGCTGATCCTTATACCCTGTATAAAGGAGACGGGACAACTCTTAAAAATAATGCCAAGGTTATCACCACCATTGCCGGTAATGGTCAGGCGGGTTTTAGTGGAGACGGAGGCCCTGCTATTCAGGCAAATCTTTACGCCCCGGGAGGGGTAGTATTGGATGGGGTGGGGAATATTTATATAGCAGATAGTTGGAATGACCGGATAAGAAAGGTGGATTACAACGGAATTATTACTACCGTTGCCGGTAATGGTCAGCGGGGGTACAGTGGAGACGGAGGACCTGCTACTCAGGCAAGCCTTTTCGAGCCCAGTTATGTAACAGTAGATAATGCTGGAAATCTCTATATCGCAGACTTAGCCAACCATCGTATAAGAAAGGTAGATACAAATGGGATTATTACCACCATCGCCGGGAATGGTCAGGGGGGTCAGTATGTGCAGTTTTCTGGAGATGGAGGTCCGGCGACCCAGACGCCTCTTGGCTATATAAATGGAATAGCAGTAGATAATGCCGGGAATCTTTACATTGCAGATGGTTGGTATAACCGTATACGGAAGGTAGATGTAAATGGAATTGTCACCACTATTGTCGGCAATGGCCAGTATGGCTACAGCGGGGACGGAGGTCCTGCCACGATGGCACAACTTGGTGGGCCTAATGGCGTAGCAGTAGATAATGAAGGAAATCTTTTTATAGTGGATGGATACAATACGAATCGGATAAGGAAGGTGGATGCAAGCGGAATTATTACTACTATTGCCGGGAATGGGCAGGCGGGTTACAGTGGAGATGGGGGACCCGCTATCCAGGCCAGTCTCAGTGGGGCAAGTGGTATAGCAGTGGACAATTCAAAGAACATTTATATAGGAGATAGTTGGGGCAACCGCATAAGAAAGATCGATACTAACGGGATTATTACCACCTTTGCCGGCAATGGGCAGGCAGGCTTTAGTGGAGACGGAGGTCTGGCTATTCAGGCAAATCTTCTCGGGGCAAATTACATAGCAGTCGATAGTGCAGGTGCTGTATATATAGGAGATACTGGAAATCAACGGATACGAAAGGTTTCCTATCCGGAAGCATTCAGTTCCGTCGTCAATGCCGGCGACACCGCCTTCTCCGATGAAAATGGCCAAGGTTATATCATGTATAGCACTGGTCTCCATAAATCCACTATCGACCTGGAAACAGGAAAGACCCTGCTGACCTTCGGCTATGACTCGGAAAACAGGCTTATTTCTATTACCGACCGATTCGGCAACCAGACCACGATTCAGAGGGATGGAAACGGGGTGCCCTTGTCGCTCGCTTCACCGGATGGGATTATTACTCGTTTGACTGTTAACAGCAGCAACCATCTTACCGCCGTCACCTACCCGGATAATTCCGCCAATACCTTTACCTACACCTCAGACGGCCTCTTGACCGATAAATACGATCCCAAGGGAAACCATTTTGTCCATCAATTCGATACCAACGGGAGGATCTCCAACGTCTTCGATCCGGAAGGCGGATCCTGGAGTTTTTCAAGAAGTGTGGATAATTCCGCGACGGTCACAGCTACCACGCAGACCGCCGAAGGGAACACCACCACCTATCAGGACCGGACCGATTCTACCGGGGCTTATACTTCGATCACCACCAGCCCCTTTGGTTCGGTGAGCACTTTTACCCGTTCCGCCGATGGTCTGACCGAAACCGAACAGCCGGCCTGTGGTCTAAACCAGACTATGAAATACGATCTCGATCCGGCCTTCAAATATAAATATCTCAAGGAATTCGCCCAGCGCTCACCCGCCGGGCTCACCCTGCTAACCGCCGACACCAGGAATTATCAAGACACCAATGCCGATAGTGTGCCTGATTTGATAACCAAAACCCTCGGTATAAACGGCAGGAACTGGACATTGATCAACAACACCCATACCGGTATCCTGACCAGCACCTCGCCCTTGGGGAGGACCATAACCCGGAACTACAATCCTTTGAATCTGCTTACGCAGAACATGACAGTGACCGGTCTTCTCCCCTTAACTTTGGGATATGACACCAGAGGAAGGCTGACCACCACCACAACCGGAAGCAGGGCATCGACGATCACCTATGACAATCGGGGCAATATCGAAAGCCTGGCCACCCCGGATGGGAAGACATTCCATTATACTTATGATTCAATGGGCAGATTGAAAAACCAGACCCTGCCTGACACTACGATGATAAGTTATGATTACGACTCAAACGGCAACATGACCGTGCTGACCAATCCCCGAACCATCAGTCATGGCTTCGAATACACCGGCGTCAACCTGCGCAGGACCATGACCACGCCCTTGTCCGGGAATTATCAGTACACCTATGACAAGGAACGAAATCTGAAGTCAATCCTCTTCCCTTCCGGTAGACAAATCAAAAATACTTATCTGAATGGTCTTCTATCAGCAACGACCACCCCGGAAGGAGTGACCAGCTATACATATACCTGTGGCACAAACCTTCAGGATGCGACCAGAGACACAGAGAAGGTAGCCTATACCTATGATGGCTCTTTGTTGAAAACCGATACGCGGACAGGATTGCTTAATCAGATCATCGAATATGGTTATGACAACGATTTCCGTCTTATCTCTTTAAACTATGCCGGCGCATCTCAGATCTTAACTTATGATAATGATGGTCTGTTAATCGGAGCCGGGTCATTCACCATCACCCGCAACGCCCTGAATGGATTAGCAGGAACTGTATCTGGCGGTACCCTGACCAATACCCGGACCTTCAGTGGTTATGGAGAGCTGGATGGCTCTGTATACCTGGTAGGAGGGATGAGCAAGTACAGCTATTCTTTGACCCGCGACCTGGCCGGCAGGATTACACAAAAGATTGAGAACGTTGATGGGATAACCGATACCTACGATTATTCTTACGATACCAACGGCAGGCTGAACGAAGTCAAAAAGAATAACATGGTCGTGGAATCCTATACCTATGATCCCAATGGCAATCGCCTCACTGAAATAAACACTCTCCGTGGTATTAACCGTCCCTATACTTTTTCGGATGAAGACCATATAATCAATGCAGGAGGTGAACCCTATCAGTTCGATGTTGATGGATTTATGACCCAGAAGACGACCGCCGCCGGGAGCTTGGGAACTTCCTTTTCGTCAAGAGGCGAACTCCTCTCTGCTGCTTTACCTTCCGGTACCGTCATCACTTACGACCACGACCCCATGGGCCGGAGAATAGCCAAAAGGGTGAACGGATCTATAATCGAGAAATATTTATGGAAAGACGCCATCACTTTATTGGCCGTCTATGATTCCTCCAACAGCCTGATAATACGTTTCAACTATGCCTATGGACGACTGCCGGTATCGATGACTTACAATGGCATCACCTATTACCTCGCCTATGACCAGATCGGATCTCTTAAAGCGGCTATCGATACCTCAGGTAACGTCGTTAAAAAGATTGACTACGATTCCTTCGGCAGTATAATTTCAGACACGAATCCATCAATGAGCATTCCATTTGCATTCGCCGGAGGCCTTCATGACCGCGATACTAATCTCGTACGCTTCGGCGCCCGCGACTATGATCCTTCTATTGGCCGCTGGACCGCCAAAGACCCGATTGATTTTGGGGGAGGGGATACAAATCTGTATGGGTATGTGATGAATGATCCGGTGAATATGAATGACCCCTTTGGCTTATATTGTGGAAGCGGTATTTCTGAGTATTTTGTCCCAGATTCATGGTGGGGACAGTATAGTTTTAGTAATGCATGCAAAAAACATGATGATTGTTATGATACTTGTGGAAAAAAGAAACAAGAATGTGATAATAATTTTCTAAGAGACATGCGCCAAGAATGTTCTAAACTGGGAGGATACTGGCGGCAAGATTGCTCCGCTACATCATACATATACTATCAAGCAGTCGATAAGCTTGGTGGCCCAGCTTATAAATCTTCGCAAAACAAATAATCTAAAATGCGAAAAATTTCGCAAAATTTGAGTATATACAATAAAAAAACATTTTATTAAGTTATTGTTATTTAAAAAAATAAATATTGATTGTAAGTTTGAGGACAATATGAAAGGGTTTATTGGTTTTATAGTTTTTATTTTTTTAGATATTATTTTTTGTGTTGCTATTAGCATAAAAAGAAAGAAAATTTCACAAAAAATTGATTTTGTGGCCATTTTTTTATCGGCAATTGCAACTACTATTTTATTTCATATCATCGCTGTGATCGAAGATTTTAAGAGCAGCCAATGGGTTATGATTTCGATTCCAGTAGCTTTCATCTTTGGCTTACTTATCTCAAGCTTAACATCTATTATCTATCAAGGCTTTTTGCAGAAAACAAAATAAGAATCCAAGGATCGAAGGAGTATACTACTTATTTCCCTTGCTATGGCGGTTTTTTATTAATAGTAAAGTCTAAAGGGGTCACCCATCAAAAGGCCACCGTCGTGAGAAAAAGGTCGTCCGTATGGAAGAAAGTAAAGGAGGCAAGTCTCCGTTTGACTTATTAAACCGACACCGGCACTAAAGGAATATGAGCAGGTCAATGAGCATAGAATATGAGGGAGCCTGATATCATGCGATGAACCGGGGGAGGAGATCGGATCGGATTTTTAAAGACCGGATCGATTATCGGTCGTTCATCGACTTGATGGAGGATATAACCCGGTTTTGGGGTGCCATAATTCATAAGGGTTTTGTTTTCTTGGAGCAATAACCATGAAGGGTTAAAAAAAGTTGAAAGGCAGGGGCAGGAATTAAAGAGTCTCGATAGCGGGATAGGTCTCAAGAACCGTTGACCAAATTAATTCGGCGATAAGTAGATTAATTCCATTATTTCCTGAGAAACCCCAGATGCCACAATGCGAGTCATCGGACTCTGTAGGTTCATGGGTCACTCTCAAATGATAGCCTCCTTGGCTCCCTTCCTCAACATTCATACACATATCCCCCACATTTAATATTGCAATCAGATCTTTCTTTTTTAAATTGAACGGTATAGCGGCATATCGAATTCGAAGTTCGGCAATCTCTAATAGTCGATCCGGACAACTAAGAAATTCAAGCCAATTGACTGAGAGGTGATTATCTGTATTACGGGGCAAAAAGGCTACACCAAGGATCTGGCCATCTTCTACTCCCTTGCCATAGCAAAGGCGAGCAATATGGTCAGTAGGGGGGACTTTATCGCCCTTCACGCCCAGCCCATTTTAGTACTCCCCATGGCTTGACCTTCTCTAAGAGGGTATCGGGGTTGACTGTGCCAGATATACAAATTTTTTTCTCTATCCGAGGAGAGGGAGAGGGGGCAATAATCGCGAAGTGAGCGAACCCTGAAGCCAAAAAATGAATGCTGAAGACCGATGCCTGGCTTTCTTTCCATGAGGCATAAATCTCATTAGTAGGTGTTAACCCAATTGCTGGCTTCTTAAGGTAATAGCTATGCATCTGTAAAAAACTATAGAAATTTAGCAAAGACTTTAAAGAAATTCCGTTACTTACTGGGTCTTCTTCCTTTACATCTTCTAACAACTCAAAAAGTCGCTGAGCAACAACCTCTCGTTCCGGAATTGATTTAGTATCTCTAATATTCCTGATTATGTCTGACACCTGGTTTTCATTGCTTTCTTGTGTACTCAATTCTGTGGTAGGGTTTTCAACTCTTGAATAAAATTGCCATCTTGGCGCTTCTGCTGTTTCTTGGACAGTTGGAGTAGAACTTTCAATCCTAAGGTTTTTGGGAAGTGTCGTTTTAAGGAATATACTTGTCGCATCGGCAGAATACAAGAGTGAGGGGGAGTTTAATTCTTGAACAGTCCCAAATTGACCATTTGATATAGGCTCCGTCCAACTTCCCACAGCTTTCAAACTAAATATGGCTGCTGGATTTTCAAATTTTTTTTCTGACTGGTTGACCCCATACTTATACATGTTCTCGTTCCCATTCTTCCTGTTGAATCGTATCGGTTGTGATATCAGCAAAACCGGATACTATCCATTCATGTGCTGTATCAAACCAGTCACGTATTCCAGTCCGGTCTTTAGTCGTACCAATCCCCCTTGCCGTGAAATCTAAAACAAAGATAGGGACGTTGCCTTCAATAAGTTTAGCTTGTTTGATTGTTGCAACAAGCTCCCCTTTCTTTGCTGGAAGTGCAAATTTTAGGTTCCAAGAGATATCGATAGGGTTAGACAAAAAACGTGGAGGCTGATTCCAAAAGAAGTCTCTAAAAATTCTTTGTAACTCCTCTACTGTCTCGCGCTCAGCTTTTTTGGGGATATGATTGATGTAGGTAAGCTCACACTCAATTGGGGTAAACTCCCCAAGTTGGAATTCCTCAAAAAAAGCCTGTAGCGTTCCGAGAACCTCTTCGAATCTTAAAATAACATATTCGTATCGAGGATAGATATCATCACGTTGACGCCAGTTGAAATAGATGCGGTCAGGTTGGAATTGAACAAGTTGATTCCCCGGCTGATTAATAAACCATACTCTGGGAAGGGGGGCTCCAGTAACCTTATCTAATAAAAGCTCACCATGAACTGAGACTAAGGGAGCTGCGTGCTGAACTTGCGGATATTCTCCTCTAAATTTATCCCAAAGAAGACCAATATGGGGTAAAGTAAAATTTTGAGAAGGATTAAATCGAATTCCACATACCACTTCCGTGACAGGGGGGCGCTTATAGCTAGGGAGCTTTCTATTAAAAGGAGATACCAACTTGTTATCTCGTGGATTCATATGCTAAAATTATAATTATGAAAGATCAGCATGTCAAATAAATTCGTTTAGTCGGTTAAACAGAGTTAGGCCATACGAAGTCTTTGATCTCACATAGGATACGGAAAATCTGCCGCTTGTGAGGGCATAGGTCGGGCCAAGTTAATGGATGAAATTGTGACTAATTTATTGTAGTCATAGGGCCACCCATTAAAAGGCGACGGTCAAGATGAAAAGGGTCCCCGTATGCAAGAAAGAACATTTTTCTTGCAGTGCAAGGACTGTTAGAGCTGCCCCAGGTTTCCAACGTTTTCACTCTTGCTGAAATTTCAAAGGTTAATGTGTCAGCGATAACTTCACTGCACCAATCACTCATCAGGATCAAGAAATCTTTTGCGGTTTCCTGATGATTTTATGTTCTCCCTTACCCATCAAGAGGTTAGAAACTTGAGGCCTTTTCAGAGCAAGTCGTGGGTCTTGGGGTCGCATATTGAAGGTACACAAGTTTAGGAAATGAAGGGGACGTGGCCTTTATCCCCAGTGAGCATTGCATTAGCCCGTTGAAAAATAGCTTGACATGTGCATACGAATGTACATATACTTTTCTTGTGTTCGAGTGGGACCCAAACAAAGACCGACTGAACCAGAAAAAGCACGGAGTGGGTTTCGCGGATACCTTCGCCGTATTTGAAGATCCGAACGCTCTCACCATGGAAGACTACGAACACGGTGAAGAACGTCAGGTGACTGTCGGAATGGATTGCTTCGGCAGAATTCTTGTCGTGGTTTATCGGTGGCGTGACGAAAACATCCGAATCATATCTGCGAGGAAAGCAACAAGATCAGAGGTAAAAGGCTATGAAACTCAATTATGATTTTAGTAAGGCTCGGCGGGGAGCAGTGATTCCTCCCTCGGGCAACAAAGTCAGGATTACCATTCGACTGGACAGGGACATTATAGAATGGTTCAAGTCGCGGGTGGAAGAATCTGGGGGCGGAAATTATCAGACCCTGCTTAACAATGCCCTCCATGAATACATCACGAATCGGGACGAGACTATCGAAAAGGTCCTTCGACGAGTTGTCCGCGAGGAATTGCATGCTGTCCGCTGAGGCAAAGGCGAACCAAGGCAGAAAACAAAGGGGACCGACCCCTTCTACAATTGTTACATGTACGACTGTCTGACCGATGGAATTTTGCAGGTCCGCCGGGGCCTGGTCCAAGTCAGGCCCGGCTATGATGGGGTTTATGGGCAGGTAAAAATTTCCCGAAATGATAGACCTTCCATAAAATCCTCTCCGCAACACCAAGAGTGGCTTTACGCGGGGAGCCGATGGCTGGCGGCAACGGGTCGGCCTGATAGGCGCGTAGAAGGCCAAGCAGACCCTGACCTCTGTAGGAAACATTTGTTATTTCCTCTGTTTTTTTGTATAATTAAAATGGCTTAAAATCGGGAGGTTAGGATAGTCAAAATTAGGAGGGTTTTTCCCGCACGAATGTGGTAAAAAATGAAGGACATTGTCATTAATAAAATTATGGCTTAAAACTTGACGGAGGAGGTTATCTAAATGGAAGACCTTACGCCCAAACAGATTCGTCAAATGTTCCGAGATTTCGGCCTGGAAGGAGAAGAGCAACGAGAATCATTTCGCCCACTGGCCCCACCCACAGGAGAAGACACTAAAGCGTCGGGGCAATTGTTCATTCGTATCGTGCCGTCGACTTCTCTCGAAGAGGAGCAAGAGTATGCCTAACTGGAACACCATCCTGGAAGATATTAGAAAACGCGGTGGTACTCATGACGTTGTACGACGTGAGTATTTGTACAAACTACATAAATTGACCGGACGCAATGTCATTGTGTACTACTCAGGATGGCTCCAGAAGCCTGGGTTATTGGGTTCTGACATCAACGACGCAGACAAAAATGGGTTTATGACTGCAATCCATCAACTGGATCGCTCAAAAGGACTTGATCTTATCTTACATACGCCTGGCGGAGGAACGGCAGCTACAGAGTCTCTGGTTGATTATCTCTACTCTATGTTCAATACGAATATAAGAGCTATTGTCCCGCAGATTGCATTGTCCGCTGGCACAATGATCGCTTGCGCCTGTCGCGAGATTCTTATGGGTAAACATTCTAGCCTCGGACCAATTGATCCCCAATTTGGCAACGTTCCTGCCCATGGAATCATTGAAGAATTTAAGCGCGCCCACGAAGAAATCAAAGCCGACCCCTCCAAAATCCCAGTATGGCAACCTATCATTGCAAAGTACCAGCCCACCCTAGTTGGCGAGTGTGAGAAGGCTATTAAATGGTCTATCAATATGACCCGGGAGTGGTTGCTCCGGGGCATGCTTGCAGGAAAGCCTGATGCTGAAGCAAAGGCTGATGCCATCTTAAATGAACTCGTTGATCATTCGCTCACATTATCTCATGCACGGCACCTTTCCGCGAGCAAATGTAAAAGTATCGGTCTTGAAGTTGTCATGCTTGAAGATGATCATAAACTCCAGGAAGCGGTGCTTTCAGTGCACCATGCCCTGATTCACACACTTTCCGCAACCGGGGCATTCAAAATTATCGAGAACCATAAGGGTGTAGCTTTTATTCTGATATTTCAGCCTGCTATCGTTCAAGGTCCCGGGGGTAAACAACAATTAGCAGAAGCTCCAATGGCATAACGATAACGCCCACTCTACCGCCCTATAAGCCCTTGAGCCTTGAGGCGCCCTACTACTTTTCTAAAATTTACCTCAATTAAACATGAAAAATAAAACTGTAAAGGGGTCTCCGATTGACTTATTAAACCGATACAGGGACTAAAGGAACATGAGCAGGCCACTGTGGATAGAATATGAGGGAGCCCGATATCATGTGATGAACCAAGGGAAGGCGGTTGCATCCCCCGGAGATCCTTTCTTTCAATGGTCCCAGTTCCGCTCTCCCATCTTCCGTCCCTGTCTAATTTTTTTGCCACCGGACGATGAACGCTCAACACCGAACATCTTCTCCTTTTTTCCTTGCCCCTCTCCCCTCTTTTCTTTTTAGTAAACGTTCCTGTCAAACGGCGGACTTCAAAAAAAAATTTCTTAGGGCTCAATATTTCTTTTTAGCCTGTTCATTGAAAGGACCGTCACGAAATTCCAGCCAGCCCTTGAATCCCTTTTCCCGGGAGTGTTTGGATGCTTCGGCATTCCAGTCTGCGGACTCCTTGGTGGCATGGGTCATCTGGTGCCAGACATATTGATATTCAAAAGCCATGGCCATTCCCATAAAGTCCTGGGCCTTGTTCATGGCGCGTTTGGTCAGGGCCACGGAAACCGGGGGCATCAGGGCAATCCGCTCAGCCAGTTTCAGGGCCTCGGCATCCAACCGATCATTCGCCACGATCCGGTTAATCATGCCCAGGCGCTCTGCCTCTTCCAGAGGAATAATATCCCCGGTCCACAGGTATTCCTTGGTCTTCCGGAAGCCTATCTCAAAGGGAAGAACCATCACTTCCCCGCCGCTGCCGCAATGGCGGATCGAGGGATTCCATAGCCGGGTATCCTCGGCCGCAATAATGATATCACACATACAGGCCAGCATGATTCCCCCCAGCACCACGTTGCCTTTGATAGCGGCGATGGTAGGTTTTTTCAGATTTCGGATGGCCAGGCATTTACTCAAATAATATTCATCCTCCAACTCCAGACGATCTTCAACACTTCTGCGGTGACGTTCCCGATAGTCCTGCTGGAGTTCATCACCGGGGATAGGACTCAAATCATGCCCGCTGGAAAAGGATTTTCCGGCCCCGCACAGGATAATCACCCGGATGTTCGGATCCCGATCCGCCTTTTGGGCCGCCTCATCGAGCTCCAGAATCAACCTGGCGTTCTGGGCATTGTGGGTCTCCGGCCGGTTGAGCGTAATCCGGACCACAGGACCTATTTCCTCATAAAGTATAGCCTGCCTTTCCATCGTTTTCCTCCTTTGATTATTAGATTTACCCCCCCTGGAGTTGATCACCGAATCGACAGGCTCGGTTGTCTGTCCGTCCCGCGCCGCCGAAAACTCGCCGGTGCATCTTTTCTCCTACACATCAGCTATATACCTTTGCAAGGTCCTCTGTCACGACAATTTATAGAGGCCGCAAGGCATGGTGGCCTTCATAAAACCTCTCATAATAAAGCGGACCATTGCAGGCCATATTGCCGGTGGCTTCCAGACGCAATCTGCCGACGGGCCCGTCCTTATTCGCAAAACATTTCGGATTTATCATCCTTCCAGATGCTATCAAAGGATTGTTTTGATGAGTGAAGGTGGTCCCCAACAATTGGTCAATGTTCACGTTTCCCCTATTTTATTTTCCAGTTTCGGTAGGCCCGGAGGGGCAGGATAAGACCAAAGAATGGAATCATATACATGGCGGCCACTGTGGGCTCCAGGGGTGTGAAGAATTGAGAGCTAAAAACGATTACGAGCACATTGTTCATGATGCCAAGGCTAATGATTGCGGCCAATTGATCCTGCAATGGCCTCCCCCAAGCCAGAATAAGGCCTGATAATAGATAGAGGCCGCCGAGAATGATCGCCACCAGGATCGATACCGCGATTGTCCCAGGTCTTTGATAGAAAAAGTCAGAGTATTTGGAAAATATTCCCAAGTTGGTCAAAGCAAAAAGAACCAAAGCGATATAATACTGGTTCTTCATCAATGTCTGAGTAAGTCCCTCCGAAAACTTTCTAACCCCTTCAGCCAGTAAAATGGGAATGAAGATGACCATAGACAAAAGCCTGATCATGCTTAATAGAGAAATATCCAGCGCCTTTCCGAAAAGAAAATCCACGAGCGCAGGGAGAGTGAAAGGAACCAGGAGCGACGATATGATGACCATGACGAGAACGACGGATGTGTTGGCTCCAAGAAGATTCGAGATGAAGGGCGCAACAACACCAGTGGATATCCCGCTCAAAAGCAAGGCAGACAAAGCATATTCGGGCCATATAATTTTGAATAGGATAGCGATCGTCAATGGCAGGAGGATCATTCGTATGACCAGAAAAAGCGAGATTTCCCCGAGAGATTCTGTCAGGGTCTTCTTAATGTCGGCAATGCGAAGAGGAAGAAAACTAAGAAATAGGAGGGTCATCATGGAATAAAAAGGGACGGGCTGAAAAATAGAGCTAAAACCAGGGGAAAAGATTCCTGTAAGAATGGATGAATAGATCACCACTAAGAGAATCGCATCTTTTGCACGAAACATCCTTTAACCTCTCCCTCCTCTATCCAACGACAATAGAAGAGCGATTTCCGACCTTTGTTCAGACAATAAGGAGTCTTTTTGGGGAGTCAGAGATTACGGGATTGGGTCTTGTGTGTCAAGACAAAATCAATCCACGATGTCGGGCGGTTTTACCTATCGAGATATTAGTCATTTGTTGGGTGTTGATTTTCTCAAACTGATATTTAGTAAAATTCGCTTACTACATTGAAGGAACCCCAAACCATCGATTCTCATTCTTCTTTTGATGTCCTTCTTCCAGGGCAAAATGGACATTCAGTTCCATGGCTTCTGTTGTTGATAATCGCTTTCCATTCATGACCTCTCGAACAGATCCACCAAACTATTATGGAATGACTTAGGATTAAAGCAAAGGGAATCTCTGGCGATTAAAAGCGAAATAATCGAAAAAGGATGTTAAGAGATTGAGTTGCAAGAGCAGGAAATTAAAAAAGGGGGAATAGTTTAATATCCCCCCTTTGTGGAAATTTATGAAAAGAGATTATTTCTTTTCCGCAGGAGCTGCAGGAGCTTCTTCTTTCTTTTCTTCCTTCTTCACTTTGGCTTTCTTTACCACCTTTTTCTTTGCTGCCTTTTTCTTCACCGGGGCCTTTTCTTCAGCCTTGGCCGGTTCAGAAGCAGCCTTTTCCTCAGCGGCGAAAGCAAAGGAAACCGTCATCGCGAAAGCCATTGCCATAAGCAACGTAATCATCTTCTTCATATCGATTCACCTCCTTATTTAGTAAAATTTATCAGCAATTTTTTGATATTTTTTTGAATGCTTATATTTTATTAAGGCATAATTCATGCCAATATAATTAATAACGTTTTTACAATAAGTTGGATAAAATAGGGTTTTTTTGAAAGGGAAATATTGCAAATCTTGGGAAATATCTGGAAACTTATCTTAGAATTTATAATTTCTGGAAAGTAATTATTATAAGACCGCCCCGGGGATTGGAATATACGGCCGTGGTCATTCCCATTCTCATTCAGCACTATATCTCCTTTCAGAGAAACAGGACCTATACCGGGGCTACCAGGGGGAAAAAGTTGGTATTAAAAGGGTCAACTCTCCGGTTCCTGAAAAACAAGAGGTTAAAAAAGAGCTATGAGATTTTAAGGAAAGGTTTAATAATAGGTCAAATGGAGAACCTGACCCCTTTTTAACACCATAAATTCAAATGCTAAATACAAGGAGGTAGAAATGGGCAATCGTCTTAAGGATAAAATTGCCATCATAGAAAAGAAAACGATCAGAGAAATTCGGGATGGTCTTGTCCCATTGAAGGGCGGGCAGGGAACTGCCTGGGACACGGCCTATGCCGCTCTTTTCCTGGCATCCGATGAAGCAAAGTTTATTACTTCAATCTATCTGCCTGTCGACGGGGGACAATGTGCGAAAATCGGGTCATGAAACGGGTTGGGAGTTGATTGGAGATTAAGAATATTATAATGATGTGTTAAAATCAAAGACCTTGAAGGGGTTGGTCTCGTCCGCCCCCCCCCAGGATCCAAGACCCAAGAACATAAGGAGATAGGATGGGCAAACAGCAGCAAATTACCGAACCATGTGAACTTCTCGACGAAAACGGGTTGTTGACAAAACCGGGGTATGCCACAAGGGCCTTCTGGCGCTATGACCGAAACAAAATCAAGGCTGGCTGGTATCGGATTAAGGAATGGGATTATTATGCGGTCCTTTGCCAGGAAGAAGGATTCGGTATCAGCTTTGCCATGGCCGATCTGGGTTATATCGGGTCGGCCGGCGTCGGTTGGCTTGATTTTAAGGAAAAAAACTACAGGCATATCGGATCGACGTTGAATTTACCCAAAGGGAAAATGGGATTCCCTTCAACCCCGGATAAAGGAGAAGTGGCCTTCGCCGACAAAAAGATAAGGCTCAAGTATATCGTGTCCGGCCCCGAAAGGATTATTCAGGTTGAAGCGCCGGGGTTCATCGATAATAAAGGGCGAAAGGGTCTCAAAGGAGAGCTGAGATTATACCAAGACCCGGAAATGGACAGCATGGTCATCGCCACTTCCTGGGAGGAAAATCGAAAGGCTTTTTATTACAATCAAAAAACTAATTGTATGCCGGCCAGGGGAACCATTACCATAGGCGACCGGCCGTACGAGTTCAATCCGCAATCCTGTTTCGGGGTACTGGACTGGGGGCGGGGGAACTGGACCTATAAAAACAGGTGGTATTGGGGATCGGCCTCGGGTCTGCTCAATGGGCACCCCTTCGGCTGGAATATCGGCTATGGTTTCAGCGATCGTTCACCGGCCACGGAAAATATGCTGTTTTATGATAATAAGGCTCACAAACTGGAAGAGGTGGCTTTTCATATCAACACCGACGATTACCTGGCACCCTGGAAATTTGCCAGCAACGACGGGCGGTTTGAGATGGACTTCACTCCTATTCTTGACCGGCATGCCGCTTCGGAAATTTTGTTTTTAAAGACCGTTCAACACCAAGTCTTCGGGACCTTCGATGGTAAGGCGGTGCTTGACGACGGAACGGTACTTCAAGTCTCCAATTTCCTCGGGTTTGCCGAAGATGTATTGAACTGGTGGTGATTTTTTACATAGTAATAATTGGGTTAAGTCTCCGGTTGACTTATAAACCGATATGGATACCAAAGGAATATGAGGGAACCTGGTATCATGTGATGAACCAGGGGAGGAGATCGGATCGGATTTTTAAAGACCGGAACGATTATCGGTTGTTGATTGACTTGATGGAGGATATAACCTGGGGTGCCCTGCTTTGACGAGATTGACGATTTAGCTGAGGGAGGGAAGACAAAAACAAAATGCAAAAAAATGGACCCCCGACTGTGAACTTCATTGAACGGCTGTCTCGGCCCCTGCCAGAAACCAAGACAAGGCCGTCTTCAAAGACCGCCAAGACTGTGAATTTTTTCTTGAGGTAAAAAGCTAAACATTATAGATCCGCCCTCCATGTTCTGTCCCGGTGTTAAGATTTTTTCTCCTGACGACGAACGATGAACGCGCAACGGTGAGCGTCTCAGATTTTCCTGGCTTTTCCGTTTCCTTTGTTGTTTAATAAGTTTGTTTTCTTGAATATAAAGAAAAAAATTACCCGGAGATTCTTCATCCTTTTTTGGAGGCAAATCCTAACCCTTTATGGGAAACTTATCGCGCTTATGTGAAAAAAAATACCCCAAAGAGAGAAAATGAGGAGACAAAAAAAGTAATTCAGGACCGAGACTTGAAAGGGGATGATTCATTTTATGAACCTATTTGATACGTAAGACTTTAAAAAAAGTTTAAGTTTTTTGAAACAGAGATAAATGGCATAAAAACTGCTTTATTAATTAGTATCTATCTTCAGAGGTTTCCTTTCCGAATGAATAAGTATTCAGCCTTTTTAGCTGTTTTTAATCTGTTTTATTTTGGATTAGCAGTAGCAAGAGTCAAACGTAAGCTTAATCCCTTTATTGGCACATTAGGTCTCCCGCCTGTTATGAATAGACATAGTCGGGGGAGATTGTTCTGCCCATTTGGAACCTATTAAATTATTAATGAATAAGCCAGGAATCAGACCAGGGATCGGTAAGATCATTGAGGTCCGGAATTTATTGGAGGAAGAAGAAACCAAGGGCCGTGATCTGACCTATGGGAATTTATTTGAATTGGTCCGATTATTAACCGAAGGAGAACTGGAGAGAGGATTCAACAATGCCAAAAAGATCCCCCGCAAAAAACTGATCGACCTTCTCAATTATTTCAATTTCTCTGAGAGAGAATTTTTAGTTGTTTTCAGTCATCCCCAATACGATGAGATCGTAACCCGGGCCATCAAACCCCAGCCCTGTCAGGAAGGCACCATTTCCGGCCTATGGGCCCGCCCGGGGGACTATAGTGAATCTTTGAAAGATTTCGAAGTGCTTTGTTTTCTGATTGAAAACGAGAGAGAAATCCTTTTGGCCCAATCGCGGCGCGTCGAAATAGATGAGCAGGGGATTGGGTTGACCTTGCCGGAATTCGGTTTTGAAATCATTATACGGAAAACCAATCGATACCCCTGCCATCAGGTTCAGGCGGAATTGATTCAAAACGGGATTCTTTTCCCAGGGCGTCTGGATGTCTTCAGCGTCAACTCTTTTCGGGTGGAAGTCTTTTCCGAAGAAGGAAAATCTTTAAAATGGATTAATTCCGAATATCCTGTCCAAATCATTCTAAAGGATCGAGAAGAAATTTTATATTCCCGGCAGTGTAAAATAGTCAAGCAGAGGGAAAATCTTAATACGAAAACTTTAGTATTGGAACCCAACCATGAACCTATCCATAGATTCAAACGAAGAGAGTTTCGTGCCTCGAGAACAACCCTGCATCCGTCCCCCGGGGTTTATTGCCTTCACCCATTGATTAAGAGACTAATAAAATTTAATGTCTGCGATATATCGACTTCCGGTTTCTCCGTGGAAGAAGAAGGGGGATCCTCCACACTTCTGCCGGGAATGATCATTCCCGACCTTCAAATCGAGCTGGCCAATACCGCCACCTTATCCTGCAAAGCCCAGGTCATTTATCAAAATAAAATGGAAGACACGGTTGTCAAATCCGGCTTTACTATTTTAAATATGTCCAATGAAGACTATATTAAATTAACCAACCTGGTCAATAAATCCATGAATATTAATCTGGATATTTGCGGGACCATTGAACAGGAATCTTTGTGGCAATTTTTCTTCCAGGCCGGATTTATCTATCCGCAAAAATATCATTATATCCAGCAAAATAAAGAAGATTTTAAAAACATTTATAAAAAGATCTATCAAAGTCCGACGGAAATCGAGAGACATGTTACCTACCAGGAGAGGGGAAGCATACTGGGACATATCTCCATGCTCCATGTTTACGGTGCCACCTGGATGCTTCACCACTTTGCAGCCACCCCCAGTTCCAGACACAAGAAAGTGGCCTTGACCCTGTTGCAGCAGATCGAACAGTATATCATCGATTCCCATTATCTTGAATCTACCCGGATGGATAACATCATCTGTTATTTCCGGCCGGAAAACAAGTTCCCCAATCTGGTTTTCGGAGGAGCGGCCAGGGCGTTAAAAAACCCGAAGATCTGTTCGCTGGATCGTTTTGCCTATATCTCCTACCCCATGATCCTGAGCCCCCATCAAGGGGAACTTCCCGAACCCTGGACTATGACCCCGACCGGGCCGAACGATTTGGACGAACTGGCCCATTTTTATAACCATACCTCCGGAGGGCAAATGATCCAAGCCCTTGATCTGTATCCGGATACATTGAAAGACGATCGTTTAAACCAAACCTATCATCGCCTGGGTTTTAAACGGGAACGTCATCTTTTTTCGATCAAAAAGAAAGGCAAGGTCAAGGCTATCATAAGCCTGATCAAAACCGATACCGGCTTGAATTTATCGGAATTGACCAATTGTGTAACGCTGTTTGTTTTGGAACCGGAAAGTTTTCCTTTTGAGGTGTTCTTAAAGACTTTTTCTCAGTTGGGGGTCCATGATGAACGTCAAACGATCCCTGTTTTAATTTATCCTGCCCAATATGCCGAACGTCATGCCATGGCCTGTGACCGTTTTTATGACCTCTGGGTTTTTGGGGTGGAAAACAGCGATCATTATTTCAATTACGTCAATAAGATCTTTTCGCGCCTTGTTTCTTTATAGCTTGGGGGTCCCCCTCCCCTTTCTCAAGACCTTTGAACAAAGTCCCCAGACCAGAAAATCTTTGGCCATGGGGTCACCATTAAAAAGCCACCGTCTAGAGAAAAGGTTTTCCGTATACAAGAAGAAGCTTTTTTCTTGCAGTGCATAGGCATGATAGAACTGCCCAAGATTTCCAACGTCCTTACCTTTCGTCAGATAGAACGAGGCCGGTCCGAGTTTTGGATTTTAATGGATCTTGAGGAAAAAGAAATGCGGTCTTTATGGACGGCCGCCTGGCCGATGGAATTATGCAGGTCCGCCGGGGCCTGGTCCAGTTCAAGCCCGGCTATGACGGGGTTTACGGGCAGACAAAAATTTCCCGAAATGATGTCCTCCTGCCAAAACCTTCCTCCCAACTCACACTTTCTTACCGCCATATTTACCAGAGCCTTTCACAAGCCTGGCATTCCCCGGAGGTCCTTTTTTCATGTAACAAATCCCGACCTCCATGTTCTTTCCCTGTGTAATGGTTTTCTCTGAACGATGAACGCTCAACGCCGAATGTCTTTTCCTTCTCCCTTGCCCCCCTTCCCCTCTTTTTTTTTGGTAAACTTTCCGGCCATGGCCCGGTTTAGGATGGGTTAAGATTAAGATGGGGGAAAGCCCGTGGTCAGAAATCGATTTTTTCCTGTACTCGCCCAAATCCAATTTTAGATAAAATAGAATAGTTGAAACAGTAATCAAATCTTAAATACGCCTTTTCCCCCCACAAAATACTCTCCTGCCTGTATTTCATTATCAACTTAGTTAGCGTAAGTTGAATGCTACCCTCACATATCGCCTTGGCATTTGCGGTATGATTCAGGAAGGAGTCAAAAATGAATCCCCCAATTAAAATCCTCCACATTGACCAAGATTATAGAGTTATCTATTTTATTAAGTATCCTGGGAGCATAATCCGTTCCCCTATTTCACTCCAACAGGCCTTAGATCTCTTAAAAACCGAGGAATTCGATTTGATTCTTTCAGAACCGCATAATAAGGCGATCCTGAACCCTCAAGCTAGTTCTTTAACTGAGGACAATAAGATCCGCATCCTGATCGTCGATGACAATCCCATTCTCAGAGAGGGACTAAAGTCCGTTCTTTCCCATTCCCCGATTTTCGATATCGTTGGTCAAGCCGGCGATGGTCTTGAGGCCATTGATTCCGTTGAAAAATTTCACCCCGACCTGGTTTTGATGGATATAGCCATGCCCCGGATGGACGGTATAACTGCAACTAAGGAAATTAAGAAACAATGGCCGGAGACTAAAATCCTGGTTTTTAGCGTTCATAAATCTTCCGAATATCGGACAGCCGCTTTAAATGCCGGAGCTGATGGTTATATCAGCAAAGATTCTTTCTCAGTCGAATTGGTTCAATCCATCCAAGATATTCTTAATAAAAATCAAGAGTTCCATTCTAACATTATGAAATAGTCTGGTATAGATCCTTTCTTTTTTCTCGTTGCCGCTCTTTGGGCTTACTTAAATATTCCCTTAATCCGAAGGGAGCCATCCAGGCAGACTATCTTAGTTGAACTCGTAATCGATAAGATAAGCACATGCGTCAGATGAACAGTTGGTGAAGTCGATCACAATTTAAGTTAGGACCGTTTAGAGGAATTGGGCCTGTTTGGTTATTCCCGTCTTTGTCATGATAAATCAATTTTCCTGAGGAATAAGGTAATGCCTCGATTTCTTCATTGGAAGCCGCTTTAATCTGTTTTTTTATCAAATGAACGGCATCAGCAATTTTTTTTGAAAATTCTTGAAATTCCCGGAAAACCTGTTTAACCTCTCTTTCAGTTGGCCCATAATAATACCCAAAATGGTATCCATGAAAGACATCCAATTATGACATACAGGGAACTATGATCATTAAGGAAATTCAAGCCAAGGCCATCCTTTCAAAATCCCAGGTCTATGACTATGCCTTGAACGCGTATGTGGGATGCGGGCATAACTGCAGCTACTGCTATGCGCGGTTCATGAAGAGATTTACCGGGCACAGTGAACCATGGGGTGAGTTTGTGGATGTAAAAATGAATGCGGCGGAACTCTTAGCCCGGGAGGTCAAGAAAAAGAAAAAAGGAACCGTCTGGATAAGCGGGGTGTGTGACGCCTATCAACCCTTAGAAGGAAAGTATAGACTCACCAGGAGATGTCTTGAGATCCTCGTGGAGAACGGCTGGCCGGTTGTGATTCAGACAAAATCTCCATTGGTCCTGCGGGACATTGAGATATTGAAGAGGGCAACGGATAGTGAGGTCGGGTTCACAATAACTACCGCTGATGAAAGGATGCGGAGGATCTTTGAACCGGGTGCCCCTCCGATAGAAAAACGCCTAAAGGCATTGGGGATCCTTCATGGAGAGGGAATCAGGACTTATGTCATGATCGCCCCCATGCTTCCAGGGGCTGACAGGCTCGCTGAGATGCTGAAGGGAAAGGTGGACCATGCCCTGATTGACAGATATAATTATCATTATGCCGACCGGGCCTATAAAAAATACGGAATGGAATGGGCCATGGATGAGGCCTTCTTTCAGGAAGAAGGTGAGGAATTGAGGGCCTCGTTTGAAAAGGCTGGGATATCCTGTTCGATTTCGGTCCCGGGCAACAACAAATAAATGGAATGGGATAAAATTTTCACCTTATTCGGGGTTCTTCTTTTACTTCCAGGAATGGTCCAGGGAGGGACCTCTTTCCATCCCCTTTTTCAAGAAAGCGATGAGAAAAGGGGTTACTGGGTATATCTGCCCGACCGCCATCAGGGTTCCAATTTGTTGCCGGTGGTTTTGGTCCTTCACGGAGAGGAGATGGACGGTGAGTCTATGATCCGCCTCTGTAATCTCAATGAAAAGGCTGATGAAGCCGGCTTTTTGGCAGTCTATCCGAACGGCACAGGCCAGAAGGATAAGAAATTGACCTGGATGCAGGGCGGTGCTGCGGCTCGGCCCAATTCAACAATAGAGAGGATGTTGCCTTTATCGAAAATGTCCTGGATAACGTGGAGGAACGTTATCCGGCGGACCGGTCAAGAATTTATGCGACCGGCATATCGAATGGGGCCATGATGGCCTACCGGTTGGCAGCAGAAATTCCCTACCGCATTGCTGCTGTGGCGGCTGTAGCTGGAAGCCTTGAGGTGGGACCTTCCACCATTGAATGGCCTGTCCCGGTGTTGCACTTTCACGGTACGCGGGATGAGTTTGTCCACTTCGACGATGGACATGGAGGCCGATCCAAAACAAGAATCGGCATCAATTCGGCGATGGACACCATACGGACCTGGGTCTGGGTTAACGGGGCTAATATAGAACCTGAAACAGCAGAATTGCCGGATCAAGCGGACGACGGCACCAGGGTGGTACGATATATCTACCGGGCTCCTAAATCAGGAGCCGATGTTATTTTATATAAGATTCAAGGAGGAGGCCACACCTGGCCCGGCAGGCCGAGCGGGGAGATAATTCTTGGCCCCTCCACCCGGCAAATCTCAGCCAATGATCTAATCTGGGAGTTCTTTAAGAAACATAAATTAAATAATCCACACCCCTAGGAGCCTGTCGGACTTAAATTTGTCCGGTTAAATTTTCGTTTAAAAAATCTATTAAAAATGTGCTCAAAAGACAAGATTTCTCTTGGCATAAGTTGGATTATATGATAAAATATAAATTAATTCAATTAGTTAAATATATTCGACTTTAAAATTACGTAGAGAGAAAATATGAATCCTCCACGATTTAAGTGTTGTGACCGCGATACCCTATACCTGATGCCTCCCTCTATTCATGATTGGCTACCACGAAATCACTTGGCCAGATTTATTGTGGAGGTGGTCACCAAACTTGACTTGAGGCCCATCGAAAACGCCTACGACGGCCGGGGTTCCGAGGCTTATTCTCCGACCATGCTGGTGGCATTGTTGTTTTACGGTTATGCCACGGGCGTCTTCTCCAGCCGCAAACTGGAATTGGCCACCCATGAGTCGGTAGCTTTTCGTTATATTACGGCCAATCAACACCCGGATCATGACACGATAGCTGCCTTCCGCAAACGTTTTCTGGAAGAGTTAAAGCCTCTATTCGCCCAGATCCTGATGATTGCTCAAACAATGGGTATAGCCAAACTGGGCCAAGTGGCCTTAGACGGAACTAAGATCAAGGCCAATGCCTCCCAACATAAGGCCTTGAGTTGGGATCATGCCTGTAAACTGGAACAACAGATTCAGGCAGAAGTTGACTCGCTCTTACGTCAGGCCGAAGTAGCGGACCGGGAAGCGGTTCCCGAAGGGATGAGTATCCCGGAGGAACTTTCTCGAAGAGGGAAACGGCTTGAAACTATAGAACTGGCCAAGCGAGAGATTGAACGTCGAGCCGCTGAGCGTTATGCCAAAGAGCAAGAAGTCTACGACCAAAAGATGGCCGAACGTTATGCCAAGGAGCAAGAGGGTGGTAAGAAACCCCGAGGACGTGAACCTAAACCACCCGAGTCCGGCCCTAAAAAAACCGATCAAGTGAATCTGACCGATGAAGATTCCCGGATTATGCCCGCTGCCGGCGGGACCTTTGAACAAGCTTACAACGCCCAAGCCGGGGTGGATCTTTCAACCATGCTTATTGTCGAAAATCATGTTACCCAACACCCCAATGACAAGCAAGAAATCCAGACGACCTTGGAAAACCTGATTTCCCTACCAGACCAGTTAGGCACGGTGGACACCCTAGTGGCCGATTCAGGCTATTTTAGTGAGGCCAACCTGGATAAGTGCGCAGCCGAGCAGATTACCCCCTATATTGCTGTAAATCGTGAAAAACACAATATTCCCTTAGAAGAACGTTTCGCCCAGCCCGAACCTTTGCCGGAAGAGGCTGATGTGCTTACCCGAATGAAGCATCGGCTAAAAACATCAGAGGGCAAAAAGATATACGCCCAGCGGAAGAGTACGGTTCGAACCGCTATTCGGCATTATCAAGGCCATTATGGGCTTTCGACAATTTTTCCTTCGCGGGTTAGAGATGGTCAGCGGCGAATGGAATTTAGTCTGTATGGCCTACAACTTAAAAAGAATGTATGCCCTAGGAGTCTGTCGGACTTAAATGTTTTATAGTCAAAATTTTATTTAAGAAGAGAAAAATCTCTTGGTTAAATCTAAGTTTTATGGTAGAATATAAAACTAATTCAATAAGTTAAATTAACATTTTTTATAATTTTATGACCACACCAAGAGAGCCACATGAACCCTCCACGATTTAAGTGTTGTGACCGTGACACCCTATACCTTTTGCCTCCCTCTATCCACGATTGGCTTCCGGAAAATCATCTGGCCCGTTTTATTGTGGAGGTAGTAATCAAACTTGATTTAAGGCCTATTGAAAATGCGTACAATGGCCGGGGTTCCGATGCCTATTCTCCTGCTATGATGCTGGCCTTGCTTTTTTACGGTTATGCGACCGGGGTTTTCTCCAGCCGCAAACTGGAATTGGCCACCTATGAGTCGGTAGCTTTTCGTTATATTACCGCCAACCAGCATCCGGATCATGACACCATTGCTGGTTTCCGGAAACGTTTTTTGGAGGAATTAAAGCCGCTATTCACCCAAATCCTGATGATTGCCCAAACTATGGGTATAGTCAAGTTGGGCCAGGTGGCTTTAGACGGAACCAAAATCAAAGCCAATGCCTCCAAACATAAGGCCTTGAGTTGGGATCATGCCTGTAAACTGGAACAACAGATCCGGGCCGAGGTCGATGCGCTCTTACGTCAGGCCGAAGCAGCGGAACGAGAAGAGATTCCTGACGGGATGAACATCCCGGAGGAATTGGGTCGAAGAGAAAAACGCCTTCAGACTATTGACCTGGCCAAGCAAGAGATCGAACGTCGCGCTGCGGAGCGTTATGCCAAAGAACAAGAAATCTACGACCAGAAGAGGGCCGCCCGTAAAGCCAAAGAGCAAGAAAGTGGTAAAAAACCCAAGGGACGTAAACCTGAACCACCCGAGCCCGGTCCTAAAAAAAACGACCAAATGAATCTAACCGATGAAGACTCCCGGATTATGCCTGCTGCCGGAGGAACCTTTGAACAAGCTTACAACGCTCAAGCCGGCGTGGATCTGAATACCATGCTCATCGTAGAAAATCATGTCACTCAACAACCCAATGACAAGCAAGAAATTGAAAATACCTTGGGAAATCTGACTTCCTTACCAAACCAGTTAGGCACGGTTGACACATTAGTAGCCGACTCAGGCTATTTTAGCGAAACCAATCTGAATAAGTGTGAAGCCGAGCAGATCACCCCCTATATTGCTGTAAATCGTGAAGAACACAATATTCCCTTAGAAGAACGTTTTGCCCGGCCTGAACCTTTACCGGAAGATGCTGATGTGCTGACCCGAATGAAGCATCGGCTAAAAACACCCGAGGGCAAAAAGATATACGCCCAGCGGAAAAGCACGGTCGAACCGGTATTTGGCATCATCAAGGCCATCATGGGCTTTCGACAATTTTTCCTTCGAGGGTTAACAGCGGTCAGTGGTGAATGGAACTTAGTCTGCATGGCCTACAATTTAAAAAGAATGCATATCTTAGCCCATTAATAATAATGACCGAGCAATTGCAAGGAAAAATTGTCGAAAAAAGCTTGATATCTTTATTGTTGAACTAAAAACCCCTTTGATCCTCTAAGAAAAAATCCGATCCCTTTTGTATAATAATTATGAGTTTCAAGACCGACAAACTCCTAGCTGCCAAATAAAAAAATCCACAAAGAAAAATTACAAAAAAAGGCCTTATTCTATTATCTTGAACTTACTATAACCCTTTGGAGTCCTCAAAATAAAATCGGACCTCTTGGGAGACAATATCTTTAGCTCAAGATCGACAGGCTCCTAGTCCGGTTTTTATTTTACAGTATAACCCCGGCCTTCGAGGCAGGCACCCATGGCCCGCCGGAAATCAAGCTCCCTTTGTACCAATTGGGAGTAGCGGGCCTGATCCATCCGGGCATAGGCCTCTTCCTGTCTTCGGGCTTCCTCTTGTCTGGCCGTATCCGAGACAGCCCCGGCAACGGCTCCTCCGGCCGCTCCGATCAAGGCCCCACCGGCCGCATGTCTCCCGCCCAGGATAGCTCCCAGTACCGCTCCGACCACGGCGAAGGCGGCTGTGTCATGGCCTGGCGGAGGTAAAGGTACCACCCTGACCCGTTGCTCCGGCGGAAGAGGCGAAAGACTTGGATCAAAACCGGTCTCCTTGATGGCCCAGTTATAGCATTCGTAATGGTCCCGCGATTGTTGTTCGACGGTTTGACCCTTTTGGGGATAAAAATAGACCTGAGGGAGGGATGGTCGAGGGGGCCCGGCCACAGGTTGTGAAACCACCAATTCCTGCCTAGGATAACAGGCAACCAACCCGAAAAGGGTTAAAAGAAACAAAAGCCCAAGACTGACCCTGGCCGATTTATTCAAATTTTGTTCTGGAATTTTCATTTTCTTTCTCCTTAATCAGTAAACCTGCTAAATTTTACCTCTAATTACGAATACTCCGGTTGTCAATCGTGGGCTTATAATTTTATTAAAATTTTATCATAGCTGTCAAATGAAAGGCAAAAAGCACCAGTAATAGCCAGGCGAGTGGAAATAAACTAATGAGAATCACTTTTTTCATAGCAAATCCTTTGTCTTCAACGCTGTACTCTTCCTGCTGAATGCCCAGCTACAGCCTTAGGGGGTTTAGTTTTCGATACCGGTTGCCAAGGGTATAATAGTGTCGAATTTAATACCCTGACCGAAAGAGACTCATTTGAAAAAATATTTCGATTTAGGCATTCTGGACCTCCTGTCTACCGATCTGCAGTTAAAGGGCCGCTTTTTTCTCTTTTCCCGGGGAGAGGCTGGTATTCTCTTCGGTTGATAAAATTATCAAAAACCTTTCAATCAAATTATCTCA
This sequence comes from uncultured delta proteobacterium, assembly GCA_963790475.1. GTDB lineage: Bacteria > Desulfobacterota > RBG-13-43-22 > RBG-13-43-22 > RBG-13-43-22 > RBG-13-43-22. Next base: position 282,972 of record CAWBOS010000011.1, read on the forward strand.
AAGAAATTTGATTTTCTAAGAGCTCCCATTCACTTGAAAGAGGCTCTGTCGGCATCCACTGTATTTCCTCTCCCCGGAACAAAGGATCGTACTCTACTCACAACAGCTCTAGTGAAAGCCAACCTACATCCTACTGGCCATATGAATATGCGCCCGGTGCCACATCTCCGGCCCCCACATCCCAACCTGGGCGGCCTGGTCCGGGGTGAGATAACCCCTGGCTGCCAGCCGAAAGTCGATGAATTTCATTTGTAATTGGGTTCTTAAATCGTTAAGCTCTTTTTGCTTGGCTATGATCTTGTCTTTTTCCGGTTTCGGGACAGTCCAAAGGGTTTTAAGCTCCAGCCTTTTAACTTTAATGTTGTTGCGTAGAAAAACCGTGTCCTTATGGAAATTATCCCGCAAAGTCTGGAGCTGGGTTTTTTGTTCCGGAGTGAGATTCAACAGGTTATGATGAAAGTCCTTAAAACCTTCTCTTGGACCTCCATCTCCCGGAGTCATGGCATAAACGCTGCCGGTCATTAAAAGTAAAGCGAATAAAAACGCCAAAGTCTTAGTTGAACTGATCATTTTTTCCTTCCTTTCGTAATTTTTTTGATAAAGTTAAGACAAATTCTAAAAGACCGCCTAATATCCTTGTTGCTTATTACCTCCCCCCTTTCGCTTTTTTCTTTGTCTCTCCAAGGACTTTTCTTGAAGAGGCCGATCTAAATGGTCCGGATAGCCAAGTTAGACCAAAGGATTTTTCTTAAGTTAAAAATAAAAAAATCCTTTCGATCAGACAATTATCTATTAGTCCTTTTGCCTCACTGAATGGTTAATAAAATATTTAACCTTGAAGAAATACTCCGGTTTGCCGGAAAACAATCTCCCCCTTAAAATAAAAGGGAGGACAATCTAAGCATGCGATAAAAAGAATCCCCTAATGAAATCGAACCCATGCCTCGGCTAAGAAAGAATAAACCTTTTGAAGAAGATATCTGCAGGCATCTTTTTTCGGTATCCGCCGCCATGGTCGGTGTATGCCTGACGGTGATCGGCTTTATCCCCATTGCTATCTCCGCCCAGCAGATCGACACCTTGGCCGACGATCTTCTTTCTGTAGTGGCCCTTTTCTTTATCTGTTCATGCCTTTGTGCTTATTACGTTTTGCGGATGCGCAGTATTCGCCGAATTCATTGCCTGGAACGAATTGCCGATGGGTTCTTCATCCTGGGTTTGATTTTGATGGTCGATGTTTGCGGTATTATTGGCTGGGCTATTATTTAACGAAAATAGAAGTTTTACTAAAAATAAGGAAGGACCTTTTGGACCCCCCCTCCGTACCTATTGCTTTACGGTGAGGTGCTTACATGATTTAAAATTATTCTTTCTGTGAATCTAAGTCATCTTAAAGGTTTGTGGCGATTTCTATCGGTCATTCTAAAATGATCTCTTTTTTAATGTATATCGGGCGCACTATTTTCCGTATCGAGTCAAGCTTTTTCGCAAAGAGGAGTGCGCCCGCTATACATGCGGTTCCGCCGAAAATGAGGGTTGCCGGTGCGCCCAGACTGCTGGCCATCGAACCGGCCAATAGGCTGCCGAAGGGGGTCATGCCCCTAATGGCCATGGTATAAAAACTCATCACGCGTCCTCGTTTATCATCCTCGACGATAGTCTGTATGACCGTATTGGAGGAGGCCATTTGGACCATCATCCCGAACCCGGTCAGAACCATCAAACCCAAAGAGAGCCATATAAGACGGGACAGGGAGAAGGCAATGAGTCCTATCCCAAAGATACTTGAAGCCATGACAATGATCCTCCCTAAGCCCAAGACACTTTTTCTCGAAGCCAGATAAATGGCACCGGCCAAGGCTCCGAGGCCCGAACATCCTACAAGAAAACCAAGGGTATGAGATCCCCCATGGAGGATATCTTTGGCAAAAACGGGCATGAGGATTGAGTAGGGCATTCCCATCAGGCTGACCAAAGCCAAAAGCAACAGCAAAGAACGGATGGGAATAAATCCAAAGGCATAAGAAAACCCATCCTTCAACCCCTGCCACACCTGGGTGGTTTGATTCTTTCTTTGGAGGGGAGCAATTTTCATGGCCAACAGCGATGCGATAACCGCAAGATAACTCAGGCCATTGATAAGAAAACACATCCCCTCACCGACGACTCCAATCAATAGGCCGGCTATGGCGGGTCCAAATAATCGAGCGCTGTTTACCAGAGAGGAGTTCAGGGCGATGGCATTGCCCAAATCCTCCCTTTTTTCCACCATTTCAAGCACAAAAGACTGCCGTATCGGCATGTCAAAGGCATTAACCAATCCAAGAGCGGCTGAGAGAATCATGATCTGGATTACATCGATCAGGCCTTCAAGGGTGAGGAAGGCTAATAGCAAGGCCTGGACCATGGCCAGTATTTGAGTAATCACCAGTGCCCGTCGAAGAGGCCACCGGTCGGCCAAAACCCCGGCCAACGGAGCTAACAGAAAGGTGGAGATGGACCCCATAAATCCGACCAGGCCCAGCATAAAGGGTGAATGGGACAAATGATACACCAGCCAGCTCATGGCGATTTGCTGCATCCAGGTCCCGATAAGAGAGATCCCTTGTCCGCCGAAAAAAAGGCGGTAATTGCGATGTGACAAGGCCCTGAAGGTTCCCTTCAACCTACCGGGATTATATAGACGAACTTTTCTGGATATCATTTTTCCTATAGATCCATCTTCGGTTTTTTTCTGTAACCTTCTTGCTCACCGGGGAGGTGATCAATTTTTCAGAACCATTATTATTGAAGAAGATTTGGTTTTTATGGGAAAGAGTTTAAGGCATGGGAAATAAATGATCAAGAAGTAAAATCTCTCCCAATTTTTCAATTTGAATAATTCCCAGCAAAAGGTTATTCTGATAGTCTGGACCTTCAAAAATTGATTACTCCTTTTTTAAATCCTTTATCCTGGGGATACAGAGGCCATAATGCACTACTTTCCTGTAGCATTGCCTTTTCTGATTCTTTTTGCGGCCCTTCTCGCTGTTCTGATAGCGGTAGTTGAGGTAGGGGTTCTTCGCTACGCCTATCACAAGATCGGGATCGGGCCAAGGCACATGTTCCTCCTGTTGGCACTTTCTTTCCTGGGCAGCTACGTGAATATCCCCGTCTGGCAGCTTCCTCCCCATCCGATAGTTTTACCTGGTGTCGTATCCTTTTATGGTATACCTCAGGTCATTCCGATCGTACGAGACTGGCCGGGGACGGTTATTGCGGTCAATCTCGGCGGGGCTATCATTCCCGTTTTTCTTTCTATCTACCTGCTCATAAAGAATAGACTGCTTCAGAAGAGCCTCGTCGGTATAGGCATTGTAACCGTTTGCGTGCACCTCATCGCCGAGCCCATGAAAGGCGTGGGGATTGCCGTTCCGACCTACGTCCCGCCTTTGATCGCCGCCGTAGTCGGATTATTCCTTTCCCGACAGTATGCGCCCCCCCTCGCCTACATAGCAGGAAGCCTCGGCACTCTCATCGGGGCCGACCTTCTCAATTTGGGGAAGATCCAGGGACTGGGCGCTCCTGTTGCTTCCATTGGGGGGGCAGGAACGTTTGACGGCATTTTTCTCACCGGGATCCTCGCCGTTCTCCTGGCAGGCCTTGTTTCGAAAGAGGGGGCTTCCAGACGCCGGAGGTGAATTGATGCCGGTATGGCCGGTTATGTAACAGGGTACTGCCAGGCCTGATTCAGAAACAACGACTCGAATTAAAGGATTGAACGGCGGAGATTGGATGAATTGCCGAAAAAAATGATTTTGAATTGAGGGAAAAAACGCCCGAAGGTCGAGCCTGGAACAACGTCTTCCTTCGGGCGTTCTCGGGGGGGCTAATTTGGTTTTACCGCGGCGAAGAGATGGTTTTCTCCTCTTTGAATAAAGAGCAGGATGTTGTCCTGACCTTTGATCTTTTCAATCTTCTGCAAAAAATCATCGGCATTCTTGACCGGTTTCCGGTTGACCTCCCGGATGACATCTCCGGGTTGGATACCCGCCTCGTCGGCCGCGCTCCCGGATTCAACCTCGGCCACGACCACACCTCCTGGTTTTTTTAACCCAAGTCCCCGAGCGATTTCCGGAGTAAGGTTCTGGACTGTAATCCCCAGGGATGGCTGAGAAGAGGGCGCCCTGGCCGTAACTTCTTTTTCCTCCATTTCTCCAACTTTCAGGGAGCGATCCATGACTTTGCCTTCTCTGGACAGCTTCAAACCAACCAATTTCCCTATCGTTGTCGAAGCCACGATTCGGGGCAGGTCATTCGCTTCTGATATTTTTTTACCGTCAAACTCAAGGATGATATCCCCTTGCTCAATGCCGGCCTTTTCCGCCGGACTGCCCGGGTTTACCTGGGCCACCAGGGCGCCCCTATTTTCCTTGAGGCCGAATGACTTGGCCAAATCCGGGGTTACCTCCTGAATGGTCACGCCCAGCCAGCCTCGGGTCACATGGCCTTTATTCTGGAGTTGACCGGCAATGTTTTTGGCCATATTGATCGGGATGGCAAAACCAATCCCCTGGCCTTGGGCCACAATGGCCGTGTTAATGCCGACCACTTCCCCTTTCATATTGATGAGGGGGCCTCCACTGTTGCCGGGGTTGATGGACGCATCCGTTTGAATAAAGTTATCATAAGGTCCGGATCCGATTACCCGACCCTTGGCGCTGACGATGCCCGCGGTCACGGTCTGTTCCAGTCCGAAAGGGCTGCCGATGGCCACGACCCAGTTGCCGACCTTCATATCCTCTGAGTTGCCAAGGTTCAGGGGGTGGAGATCCGAGGCCCCTTCGATCTTGAGCAAGGCCAGGTCGGTCTTGGGGTCCCGTCCGACGACCTTACCTGTATACTCCTTGCCGTTACTGAGTTTGACTTTAATCTGGTCGGCTTCTTCAACCACATGATTATTGGTCAGGATATATCCGTCACGGCTGATGACAAACCCCGAACCAATGCCCCGCTGTTCGTACCCTCTTGGTGGGTTTCCATGGAAAAAAGGTCCGAAAAAATCACCGAAGGGGTCCTTTTCCCCAAAGGGAAACCCATGGAAACTGTGGGTGTTCAGACCAATGTTCTTTACTTTTTTGACGACCTGAATGTTGACAACCCCGGGACGAACCTTTTCCGCCAAATCGCTGAAGGTAGCCGGGATCATAATGGGCTGGGAAATGGCGGGCTCCGGTGAAACTGCCGCATTGGAATGTTTGAATGCCTGGGACACTCCCAATCCTGTTCCAGTCAAGACCCCGATCAGGACCAGGGTGAGGAGAATGTTTTTGAATCGTTTTTTATGTTCCATGTTATTCCTCCTTAGTTGAGATAATGGATTTTGGTTGACTATAAATCTTTCTGTTGAGGGAATGATAAATCAGGAAGATGATCGGAAGATGACCTGAAGATTACAAGTTGGTTAGGTTGGGGAGGATGTTAGCGCCCTGGTGGCGACGGGGATTTGGGAAGGATGACCTTGAAAGTGCTCCCCTCATTCGGTTCACTGACGGCCATAATATCTCCGCCGTGGGCCCGGGCAATGGCCCTGGCCAGACTCAAGCCCAAACCGATGCCTTCCAGAGACCGGCTTTGGTCGCAGCGATAGAACCGTTCAAATATCCTGGGAAGATCACTGGGGGAAATACCGATCCCGGTGTCTTTGACAATGAGGACCAGATTTTCCTCCTGTTCTACTATGGAAACGGTAACGGACCCTCCGGACGGGGTATATTTGATGGCGTTGTCCAGAAGATTGGAGAGCAGGCGCTGAATCATCCGGGTATCGGCTTTAAGAAGGCTTCTCTCCGGCACCTCACAGGTTAACTGAACCCCTTTATCCTCTGTGGTGGGTAAAAACAATTCGCAGGCTTCATGAACCAGGACAACCAGATCCACTTCTTCAACCGAAATGATGTCTACCCCCGATTCGGTTTTTGAAATCAGAAGCATGGTGTTAATCATTTCCAGGAGCCGGTCGCATTCCTCGATAGTATCAGCGGCCATAGTTTCATATTCAGTCAGGGATTTAGCTGTGGTCAGGGTTACCTCGGCATGGCCCCGAATTCGGGTCAGGGGGCTTCTCAGGTCATGGGCGATATGGTCGGTCATTTCCTTGATCTCGGTGACCAGAATTTGAATGCGATCGAGCATCTGATTGAAGGTCTGGGCCAGTTGGTCGATTTCGTCCCCCTGACCTTTAATGAGGACCCGTTCTTCCAGAGTGCCTCCGGATATTTTCCGGGCCGTCCGGGTCACCGCCTCCACTCCGGAGACGGCCCGCCGGGCCATAAACCAACCCAAGCCCGCGGCCGCCAAAATCAGGATGGACATAGTGATGATGAAGATCCCCTTGAAGGCGGCCAGAAAGCGGGAATAACTCTCCATGACCAATCCCACCTGTAAGATTATGCTGGGATTGATCATGGCGTAGAGGATCCGGATCTTATCCGGTCGATCCTGAAAGATAATAGTTTCCAGAACAGGCCGTCCCGCACGAAGCAATTCCTGGATGGCCTTTTCTGAAATTTCAATATTCTTCCAATAGGACATGTTGGACGAGGAAAAAACCTGTCCCTCCAAAGAAAGGAACCGAAAGAAAACTTTCTTTTCACCGGCGGCCTTGGCCTCTACCAAGGCGACACTTTTCACGGCTTCGATCCCTTCGGTAGCCAGGAGGGTTGAGAAGCGGTTGACCTGTCCTAAAAGCTCCTGGTCGGTTTGATCTCGCATAAAAGAAGTGATGAGTGCATAGAACAAAAGAAAGGCTACAATGGATGAGAGGGCGAAGATCCCGGCATACCAGAGGGTCAGTCGAAAGGAGAGGGTATTCAAAAAATTAATGGGATTCCTTAAGGACATATCCCACTCCCCGGATGGTATGGATCAGTTTCGTTTCAAAATCCCGGTCGATTTTATCCCTGAGCCGGCAGATCCGGGCTTCGACCACATTGGTCTGGGGATCAAAATTATAATTCCAGACATGTTCCATAATCATCGTTTTGGAGACGACCCGGCCGGCACTGCGCATCAGATATTCGAGAAGCGAAAATTCAATGGGCTGAAGATCGATCTTCCGCCCTCCTCGGAGAACTTCCCGGGAAAGAAGATTGAGGGATAAATCGCCTACGGCCAGACGGGTGGGTTCAGAGAGGCCGCTGGTTCTGCGGATCAGGGCCTGCACCCGGGCCAGGAGTTCGGAGAAAGCGAAAGGCTTGGTGATATAGTCATCGCTTCCGGTCTGAAGTCCTTTGACCCGATCGTCAATAGATCCTTTGGCACTGAGAATGATCACCGGGGTATGGACCTTTTCTTTCCGCATCTTTTCGATGAGAGATAACCCGTCCCGTTTGGGCAGCATGATATCGATGATGGCGGTATCGTAGGGCTCGGTCAAGGCCATATCGAGACCCCTTTCCCCATCGGAGGCATGGTCCACGGCATAGCCGGCGGCCTTTAAACCCTTCATAATAAAAGAGGCAATTTTGAAGTCGTCTTCGACCACTAAAATACGCATACCAAACCCTCGACGAAACTGAAGCCGTTTTCGGCTACTTGGTCAACATAAAGTCAATATTTCCGGGCTCCGAGACATCTGTGGAATCTCCTATTCTTTTCCACTCAACCTGGGTTTCAGATATCGGTATGCCGAATAAAAAAGAATGAAGAGAATGACAACCAGAATGGCAACGTGTTCAATTTTAACTATGCCTTGTTTTATGAATTTGATGCTGTTTCCTCCCCAATAGCCGGCCCCGATCATCAGGGTCATGGTAAAGAGGGAAGACACCGCATCGGTGACTAAAAATTTCAGGGCGGGCATTCTCATAATCCCGGAAACGAGAAATATCTGGGCCCTCAATCCGGCCACATGTCTTCCCAAGGCGATAATCAGGATTCCCCAACGGTTGAATTTTCCTTCCAGAAAAGAGAGCCGGTCCGCAGAAATCAATTTGTGGAAATGGCGATGGGAAACCACCTGGCGGCCGTATTTTTTACCAATAAAATGGAGGGTCAAATCGGCGATCAACAAACCCACATAGACGGTGATCAGAGCCGGGATGGGCTTTACCACCTGAGTGGAGATCAGAAACCCGCAAAGAATAAGCGTGGCATCTTCCGGAAAAGGCAGTCCTATTCCCCCGAGAAGGAGCAGGAGGAACAGCCCTATATAAGGGAAATGTTCGATGTTGGGTATCAATAGTAATATTTATCTCGGTATAGAGGAAAATAGAAAGCCCTTGACTCCCGATCCAAAAAAGAATTGTATTTGATACTGTCCCTATCCTGAGGTTTTAATGTTGGATACCAATTGGGCGACCTGGAGTCCCAAGTTGACGCATTGCTTTCCTTCCATACAGGAGTCGGCATCCTCTGAATCCAAATAGGTTTTAAGCTGATGACCTTCCTTTTTTAAGTCCACGACCCAGGCTTTTTTGGCCTCATCATATTCCGCTTTCACATCAATGCCGCATTGGCCGATCTCGGGATAAAGAGACTTGATACTTTGACACAATTCTTCTTTGTTATGCATCTTCATAACCTCCTTTTTTTAATTTTATTAAGGGTCCCTTGCAGCAAGATTTTAGTTTATTCTATATATTTGAACCTTTTGCAAAACTTATAAAAACTGCATGATGAAATATATCAGCAGGCGGTTATCCCAGTCGATTTAGGAATTTTGGGTCTTTCTTAACGACGATAGTCAGATTTGAGACTTTGGTAACAATTTTCAGGCATAGTTCTCCTCCTGACCTGAACTTTTCACCCCGTTCTTTGAAAATTTACTCAGGAAGCCAACTTTATCAACTGATCCGCAAAGAGCGCCAGGACGCCAAACATGAGATGGAGATTGACTTTCAAGGCTCCTCGGACCATGACATTCTTGGCACCGAACTCTTCTTTTAACCGGCTATTGAACCGTTCTGATGCTGTCCTTCCATTAAATCTTCTGGCCTCGTGGGGAGCCATAGGGATCACATCCTTACCGCGGAAGTTCTTGTCGATAATGGGCACATGTCCCAGAGCTCTGCTGATTGCATAGATAGATCCAGCGTCATAAGCGGCATCCATCAAATCATAAAGATAATCCACCTTGGAACTAGTCATCTTCATTAACGGTATAGCGACCTGGCTGTCATGAAGCGATGCTGCGGTCAAGACGACACTCACCGGCAATCCGCAATCATTAACATCGGCATGGAGTTTATACCCGACCCAGGTCTCTTTGTACCCTTTGGAGTTCTTCTTGGTCCCTACGTCGCAGTAAACCGGCAATTCTTTTAAGGCCTCTTCAACTGATTGCTCTCGTTGCCTGGTCAAGCGTTTGTCTTCCTTGGAATCACGGAGTTCTCCCTTGACTGGACGTCCTCTCTTCTTCGGCGCAGGCTTTTCTTTTACAGGCTTCTTAGTCGGCTTTTCCCGACCTTCTATGGCCGTTGCGTCTCGGGATATATGACCAACCAGTTCCGGCTTTAAACAACGTTCCACCAGGGCTTCGTGAACTTTTTCGCCAAGCCCCCCTTCGGCAAACTCCGCAAAGGCCCTGGAAAAAGTGGCCTCAGAGGGAATGTCGGATACCTTTTCGAACCCGCAGATGCGTCTTACATTAGACGTCGTTTTCAAATGTTCAATGGTTGATCTGGTGAAGGAATGGTTATAGACCGTCTTGGCCACAAAAGCCCGCGCTATCGCTTGGCGCTCAAGGATCTTCCTCCCCATCCACTGATTTAAAGAACTCCGGGGAACATATCTTTCAACCTCAACCAGTTCCAATATCGTCACCAGCCGTTCCTCTTTTTCAGTCAAAGGCTGTTCCCAACATTCTTCTAAATCGGAAAATAAACCTTGTTGCAATCTACCCCTTAACCATGATACTTTTTTCCAGAGCTTCATCGGTGTCTCCTGTGTTTTTTTGTGTTCTTTCTAAACATCATCTTAACACAGAACCACCGCTGAGGCTCACTCTTTATGCTTGTCTATTCCCTAAAAATAGACTTTTGCAAGAGGCTCATTTATATTGAGACCCTTAATAACTTCATTATAATTAAATATACCAGCTTGTTTGAACTAAAGCAAAACTTATCCTCTGTCCTCGGAAAATGGAATAATAGGGCCGCTCCTTAATATCGGCAAAATTCAGCCAGCTTTTCTTGGCTTTTGTTGATTTTCTCAAGAAGTATTTGATATTCCCGCGGGGTTAGATGCCATGATGCCATTCTCGCAGTATAACCGAAAGATATTTTACGATACCATCTGCAAATTTTTGTTTGTTATCTGTTGATAAATGCTTAGACCAGGCCCATAATTCTCCGAGGACATTTCTTTCTTCTTTTGGTGGCTTCAACCAACTCATTCCATTGCTCCCACTCTTTCTGGATGGTAATAGCGGCCACGATGCTGAAAATAAGAGATATGGCAGAGTAGAGCTAAGGGACACCCCCTAAGTCACGTAAGTCTACACTTAAAATATTTCCATGATCGATGGTGCCGGTCAACCAGAATGCTCTGATGAAAAAACTACGAAAAAAAGAAATAGTTTTGGAATAGACTTCATCCTTGGGGTTTTATCTGTCTTCAACATTGCCACCTGTTTCATTTTTTTAACGCCCTTATCTTCAATCATAAAACCGAGGATAAATAAACGAAAAGTGTCGTTCCCATATTTAGGTTGCTTTTTATCTCTATTTTACCACCATGCAGTTTTGCTATTTCATTTCCTATACTTAATCCCAGGCCCGCTCCTTTTATCTCTTTTGAACGGGATTTGTCAACCCGGTAAAAACGGTCAAAAACCTTCTCTAAATCTTCTTCCGGTATACCGATGCCGGTATCTTTTATTTCGCAGACAAACCAGGGCAATTCTTTTTTAAAAGAAATGGTGATCTCCCCCTGGGGGATATTGTATTTAATGGCGTTCTCTATAAGATTGGTGAATAACTCCACCAGCAAGGCTCGGTCTCCGGGAAACGAAACAGGGTCATTGAAAAAGTTCTTGATAATGATGCCCCTCTGTTCCGCCACCGGGGTCAGCAGTTTAACTGATTCCCGGACGATTTCGTCCAATTTTACGGTTTCTATCTTAAGGATTTCTTTATCGGCCCCCATTCGCGCGATGGCCAGGAGTTTTCGAATTATTTCCGACATGAGGACTGCCGCCTGATCGATATCCTTGAGGGCCTTTTGATAATCCCCTGCAGTCCGTACCCGCCTGAGAGTGATTTCACACTGGCTTATAATAACCGATAATGGCGTCCGGAGTTCATGGGAGGCATCGGCGGCGAATTGTCTCTGACGGTTGAATGACCCTTCAAGACGGTTGAAGCTGCGGTTGAAGGAAATGGCCAAGGTCTTTAATTCCGTCGGAATGCTCGCAACCTGAATACGTTCGGAGAGGTTGGATTCTGAAATTTTGTCTATGGTCGCTGAGATATCTTTTACCGGCTGGAGGGCATTCCTGGCAATGATAAACCCGCCCGAAGCGGAGATCAGTAAAATGGAAAGGATGGAAAGAGCAAGAACCAGGCTATAGCGTTCAAGGGAATCTATCCGGTCGTCTATATCTTCGCCACACTGGATGATAAGGCCGTGGTTATACCCTTCTATCGTAGAGCTTTTTCCATTTTCAGGCTGAGTGTTTTCCTCCGGCACAAAAAAATTGATGACTCTGATCGGGGCGTCGTTTAAGCGGATGGTCCTGAAATTGGTCCTGTTTTCTTTTTTCCCCAAAGGTAACTCCTGGTTCCCGAGGGAAGCCGATTTTTCGAGTGTGACCCCATCCCTTTGGCGAATCTGGAAAAAGTGTTTTGATTTTGGCGAATTATACTCCCACATGACCTCGTCTGAAAAATTGAATTCGGCTTCTTTATTAACATTTTTATCACTACGGACCAATGTCGCCAGCGCCCTGGCCCTGGACGTCAGACTGGAATCAATGGAATGGTGGACGATTTTACTGAGGCTGAAATAAAGGAATAACCCCAATAACGATAAAGTAACAAATAAGACGGCCAAGTAGAAGACAATGATCCTGGCCTTCATAGAGGAGAACATCGGTCACTCCTTCAGCATATAGCCGGCTCCCCGGATCGTTTGGATGAGCTTTTTATCAGATTCCCGGTCGATCTTATTCCGGATACGGTTGACGAATACATCGATGACATTGCTGTCAAGATCAAAATCCTGATCGTAAATATGTTCAGTCAAAACGGTCCGGCTGAGGACTTTATTTTTGTGGATAGCCATGTACTCCAGAAGGGCATACTCTTTGGCCGAAAGTAACACAGGATTTCCCCCCCGTTGGACCTGGTGAGCGGCCATATCTATCACCAGATCCTCTATTATGATCATCGAGGTCCCCGCCTGGGAATTCCTGCGCACTAAAGCCCGAATGCGGGCCAAGAGCTCATCGAAAGAAAAAGGTTTAGTAAGATAGTCGTCGGCACCGCCATCCAGCCCTGTTATTTTGTCGGTGATGGTGTCTTTGGCCGTCAGCATCAGGACCGGCGTAAGTATCCCCTTTTGGCGGACATTTTTTAAAATGGTGATTCCGTCAATAACGGGCAGCATAATATCCAGGATGATCAGGTCGGAAGCCTCATTTTCAGCCTTAAAAAGTCCGTCTTCGCCGTCATAAGCCACATCGACCGCGTAGCCTTCTTCCTCTAATCCCTTTTTAAGGATGTCGGCCAGGGATTTTTCATCTTCAACGATCAATAACCGCATCGTAGGTTATTCCTCTAAATTCGATGAATTCATCAAGGATTTTTTTGAAGATAATAAGTGATACAAGGTCGGCATAACAATCAAAATCAGGGGGATCTGAATCAACAGCCCGGAAATAATGGCGATGGCCAGGGGTTGTTGCATGGCCGATCCCTGGCCGATGGCCAGGGCCAGGGGCAACAGGGTCAGGATGGTCACAAAGGTGGACATGACGATGGCCCGCATCCGGTTTTTGCCGGCCTCGATCAGGGCCGGAAGGGTCTCCCTGGTTTCTGAGATTAATAAAAGATCTCCATATTCCGAAAAATAAAAGATGGCCACTTCGGTGACGATGCCGACGATCATGGTCATGCCCATCATGGCAGAGATATTGAGTTCGATTCCGGTCAGCCATAAGCCAATAAATACTGCCGATAAGGATAATAAGGGAATGGCCATGATGGCCAGAACAATCCGAAAGCGTTCATATAAAAACAGGAGCAATAAAAAGACCAGGGCAATCGCGGCAACAAATACGGCCATGAGCCCTTTGAAAGCAATCTGTTGCTGTTTATACATGCCCCCTAATTCAAAGTAGACCCCCTGGGGGATTAGACCGGGTTCCTTCAAGACCCGGCCCACCTCACCCATAACCGACCCCAGGTCACGGCCGCTGATGCGGCCGGTAACGGCCACCATGGGTTTCAAGTTTTCACTGGTGATCTCCGGCTGTCCGGAGACAGGCACTAATTCGGCTATCCGCCTCAAAGGGAATGAATGACCATCAGGCGCGCGTAATAATAAATTGCCAATGGTGCTGGTCGATTCTCGTAGGCCCTGGGGAATCCAGACCCGAACCCCGATCATTTTAACCTCCTTTTGAATTCTCGTGGTTACCGTACCCGTCAGGTAGTCGTTCAGCATACGGGTAATACTCTCGGGATCGACGCCCTCCAGGGCGGCCTTGATCCGATCCACCTTGATCTCCAGGGCATCCCCGGCCAGGACGATACCGTTTTTGACATCCACCACGCCCCGAACACGGTTGATGACCGCCGCTACCCTGGGCGCCAGGGACCGGAGTTGGGAAAGATGGTCCGAATAGAGCTTGATTTCTATGGGTTGGGGAACGGCGGTTAAATCCCCGATCAGGTCTTCCATGAGCAGGGCCAGTTCAATTTTAACCCCGGGCACCGTCTGCTCGATTTTACCTCGAATTTCATCCATAATCTGGTCGATGGGACGTCTGGGCAAGGGTTTCAGACGAATAAAAAAATCGCTGGAATTGGCTTCGGTCAGACCTCCGCCTAACTGGGTGCCGGTCCGCCGCGAATAAGTCCGCACCTCCGGGGTGGTTTTAATAATGTCCTCTATTTGCCGTAACAAACGATCGGTCTCCGAAAGGGCCGTTCCGGCCTGGGTACGGCAATCCAGGATGAAGCCGCCTTCATCCATGTGGGGCATAAAACCGGACCCCACCTGGCGATATCCCATAACCCCCGCCAGCAGCAGGGGAATAATCCCGAATAAAATAAATACAGGCCGTTTCAGAACCCGCTCCATCAGCCAGGCATATCGACCATGCACATAAGTTGTCCATCGGCCACCCTCTTTTTGTTCGGCATCTTTTTTACCCAAGAGATGGTCGGCCAGAAGGGGAACGGCCAAAAAAGTGATCAGGTAGGAAAAAACCAGGGCCGCGGCTATTGTCAGCGAGAGGGCCTTGAAAAAGGCCCCGGTAACCCCGCTTAAAAAGGCCAGGGGTAAAAAGATAATGATCGTGGCCGAAGAGGACCCGGAAAGGGGCTGGGCGAATTCACGGGCCGCGGCCATGACTCGGCCCCGATGCTCCCCCCCGCCGGCCCGCAAGCGGCGCATGATATGCTCGACCATGACGATGACATCGTCGATGATCAGCCCCACGGCCGCGGCCATGCCCCCCAGGGTCATAATATTGAAACTCATTTTCAGCACATAAAGCAGGAGGATGGTGGCGGTCAGGACCGTGGGCACAATGATGACGGCAATCAAGGTAATTTTGAAATTGCGCAGAAAAAGGAGTAAGACCAGTGCCCCGAGGAGGATGCCGATAATCAGGGCGTCGCGCACGCTGCCGGCCGAGGCCAAAATCAATTCGCTCTGGTCATACCAGTTGCTGATATGGACATCTTTGGGGAGCTGGGAATGAAAGGCGGCCAGTTTGGCCTTGATATCTTGAGCGATCCGGACGGTATTGCCCCCCAATTGCTGGTAGATATTGACCAGCACGGCCTCATGACCGTCGGCAGTCACCCGCAGCCACTGGGGAACCGTATTGCTTTGGACGTCAGCCACATCTTCCAGGCGGACCAGACCGTTAGGACCGCTGCGCAGGATGGTTTGACGAATTTGATCCAGGCTGGTCAGACGGGTGTCGGACATGACCAGGTACAATTTATAATGGTCCTCCAGGCGTCCTACGGCCGTGATCACATTGGCCGCGGTCAGGGCCTGGGCCACGTCATTCAGGGTCAGGCCATAGGTTTGCAGTCGGGCCGGGTCCACGGTGACCCGGTATTCTTCCCTGGCCCCACCCTGCACCTGGACCCGGGAGACCCCGTTCACGCTGGATAATAAGGGGACTAACTGGTATCTGGCCAAGTCATACAATTCGGTCAGGGAATGCCGGTCGGAAACAAGGCTGTAGGCTGATACGGGAAATACCGTCGGGTCCCTCCGGGTCACCTCGAAGGTCGTCCCTGCCGGCAATTGGGGTAAGACCCGGCTGACGGCCGACCCGGCCTGCAGCAGCGAAGCGACCATATCGGCCCCCCAATCAAAGTCGGCGAAGATTTCAGCGCTGCCGCGGCTGCTGGTGGAGCGTACGGATTTTACCCCGGGTACGGCCCTCAAGGCCTCTTCAACCGGCCGTGTGACCTCCAATTCCATCAATTCTGCGGCCCGGTCTCCGGCATCTAAGGAAACGACCACCCTTGGAAAATCAATCGTCGGGAATAAGGAAACGGGTATTTTAAAAGACAGGACCGCACCGGCCACAGCCAGGACCAGGACGACAAACAAGATGGAGCGTCTGTGGTCTTGTATTTTGAGGATAATAGAGCTCATCGGCCCTCCCGGACGGCCATTCCGTCTTTTAGTTCGTAGTTTCCCAAGACAACGACCCGGTCATTTTCCCGAAACGGCCCGGTGATACCGACCAAACCCTTGCTTTCAATGGCAGTCTTTACCCTGACTCGACGGGCCAGGCCCTCTCTGACCACGAAAACATAGGCCCCCTGATCATCCTTAAGAACGGCCTGACGCGGTACGGCCGGACCACGGTACTCATTGAGAAAAATTTCTCCTCGGACGGACATACCGGGCAGTAAAGGAGCGGCCTGATTATTTTTAAAGTCAACCGTGACATCCACCAGTTTTGTCTGCGGGTTAACCTGACCATGGACCTTCCGGATCAGACCAGATCCCCGAATGGACCCATCAAATACTGAAGTCACGTAAACCAATGTGCCTGGTCTGACTTTGGACCGGTCTTCCGGCTCAATGCCCAGGACCACCAGCAATCCGTCAGTCCGGGCCAGTTGCAGGGCCGTCGTTCCCATTTGGATCCGTTCCCCCTGGACTGCCTTCAAATCATTCACCAGTCCGTCAAAGGGGGCCAGCAATAGTTCCTTTTTCCTGTCCGTTCCCAATTTCTTTTGGGCCGCCAAAGCAGCTTCGGCATCGATCAAGGTCTTTTGGGCCTGGGCAATCTGGGACCGGGTGGCCAATTGTTCGGAGGCCAGACTTTGCAGGCGGGTCAAATCGTGTCTGGCCAAGTCTACGGCCGACTGGGCCTGGACATAACCGACACTGTCCTGAGGACTGGTCTCGAATTCCAGGAGGGGCAGCCCCTTTTTGACCATTTCACCCGTGCTGACCAAAATACGGGTGATCTGCCCGGCCCGGGGAAAATTGAGACTAAGGACCTTATCCGGATTCAGGGTTATTGTGCCGTAACAGGACAAATGGTCGGTAAGATGATATCGGCCCAAGGGCTGGGTTTGGACCAGGGCGCTGGGCTGGGCCTCAGCCCAGGCCGTCTGGAAAAGGCCGGAAATACAGAGGAGCCCTATGCTTAAAAGACAAAATATTTTCCTCATATTATTCTCTCATTCCTGCTTTCGGCAATCGCCACGAATCATGAAAAGTGAAGAGTATTTATTCTGAATTCTGACTCCTGGATTCTGGATTCTTATTTTATATTTTCATACTAACGGGGCCTTTCTTCAAATTGAATTCCTGCCGGCGAAAGGGTGAAAGGAATTTTGCTCCCCAGCAGGATTTGTAAAGCGATGCGTTGTTCCAACAGGGTTTGTTCCAAGGTAATGGTTTCCAGGCGTTTATTGAGAAAGGCCGTCATAAATCGGGTGTAGGCCGGTCCATCCAGGTTGCCGGCCTCCAGGGCCTTTTGAGCACGCCCGGCGGAAACTTCCAGTTCGGGCAGAATGCCCCGGGCTGACTCATACTGCTTCATGCTCAGTTTCCATTCAGCCAACAGCCGAGCCACCTGAGATGCAGCTTCATTCAAACGGGCCTGGTATTCGTCATATAACCGTTGGCGGGTGGCCCGCTCTATGGCGATATTGCCCTGATTGCGATTGAAAATGGGTAAGGTTATGGCAATGCCGAAGCCGGCCGTGTATATCCCGCTGGTATCCCGGGCATGGGTAAAGCCGATGTTGAGCGCCGGGAATTGGGCTAAAATCGCCTGGCGAAAACGTTGTTCCTGACTGGCATAACCGGCTTGCAAGGCCAACAGGTCCGGCCGGCGCAGGGGCAAGCGGGAAAGAAGGGTTTCGATCTTTGACGGGTCCGGCTCCGGGAGGTCCATTGCCCCGGTCAGGTCGAGTAGGACGGTCGGTGCCAGGCCCAACAAGGCCTTTAGGTCATGACTGGTTTTACTGATTTGCCGTTCGAGGTCATTCAGACGTGAGGTAGCCTCCTGCCAGGCTATTAGATCGGCGCTGGATGTTTCCAGGGTAAGATCCCCTTGGTTCAAGGCCTTTTGGGTTCGCTGATACTGGTCCGCAAAAAAGGCCTGGTACGATTGCAGGATAGGTCTCATTTTTTCTTCGGCCCGGCTTTTCACAAATAAAAGCCGCGCCTGCTGGACCACCTGCCATTCCTGCCACAAGACGGTCAAATCGACCTTAAGACTATCGGCCCGGGCGGCGTCGATGGCGGCATTTCGGGTTATCAAGGCATTAAGGTCGTAATTCAGTCCCATATTAAAGGCATTCACCAGGGCCGGATCGCCGTTGACGGGAAAATCCAACCCGCCGGTGAATTGGGGGTTGGGCAGAATACCGGCGGCCATCAATTGGGCCCTGGCTATCCCTTGCTCATCCCGGGCCGTTTTCAGATCAGGATTGTTGAGGACTGCCAATATAGCAACTTCAGTCATATCCAAACCGTCATCGGGATTGAAGGGATGGGCGGCCAATTCCGGCCAGGGCATTTTTTGAGGCTGGATAACTAAATGCGGCACCCGGTCCAGCAAGGTCGGCTGAAAATTGAGTGGTTTGGGCTTATAATGGGCACAACCGCCCAGACCCGCAAAAATCAGCAGGAAAATCAGAAAAGACTTTTTCAAAATTTTGCGGCCCCCTTTTTTCTCCTGAAGGCGATAAGCATAAATACAGTTCCCAGAACAATGGGTTCTCCCACGGCTACAGGAAGGACGTTGTTCGGGTTCAACCTGAGTATGCGTTTGACCTCAAGATGGGACATGACACTGCTTATTGGGGTATCATTATTTTTATCCACCACTGTTATATAGGCCACATAACTTCCGGAATCGATCAGACGCATGGGCCATCGCCCTTCATAGGTCCCCCGGGGCGGAATGGTCTCTACTTTGATGGCCTTGTTGGCGCTCCAGTCCTCAAGATCCATGGGCGATTCTTTTCCTCGGGTCACATTGGCTAGTGAAATGTAAGCGATAATATTGTTAACAGCTTGGTCGGAATTATTGGTTATTGTCCCCGTATAGGTTATTTTGTCCCCCATATTAGCCTGGAGGGAAGGCGGATTAATGAAGACCGAGATACGGCTTGCCGCCAGGGTATTGGAATAATATACCATTATGGCCAGAAAACTGGTTGATAAAAATAATAGGGTGCGTTTCATTTTATTACCTCACATTTCCAGTCTGGATACACTTCTTTTCAAAAACCACAAGGAAAGAACGGTGTAGCCGCAGATAATGGCCACCCGACCGGCCTGAAAACTGAAGCCCTGGCTGTCGATGACCACGCTGTCAAAGGTATTGAGGGCATCGGCCAGGGGATTTATAAAATCGAGGGCCAGCCCGAACCATGTCCCCCGCAAAGCGGCCGAGATGAAAATAGGGAACCCGGCCAGCAGAAAGATAAAGAAGGAGAGAATCAGGGAGTTTTTTATGGACTTTATCCTGGCTGAAAGCCCCAGAGAAAAGGCGGAAAAAATAACGGCCAGAAGCGTTCCGAGGACGGCCAGATAAATGATTCCGATAGTCACGTTCTGTCCCCCTTTCCCGACGACAAAAAGATAAGGCAGGGAAATGACCAAAATAATTCCCCAGTTGGTTAAGGCCGCTCCCAGCTTCCCCAGGGCAATTTCCATCTTGCTCACCGGGCTGCGGATGGTCGTGGTCTTCCCCGCCCCATTCGGACCCAGGAATCCGAAAATGTCACCTTCTCCTACCTCGAAATCAAGGCCGTCCAGGGCCGTGTGGGACTCATATTTTTTAACCAGCCCCTCTACACTAATAATCATGGCTGCCCTCCTTATTTCATTATAATTGCCTCACGGTTACAAGGGATTACAATCCGGCTTGGAACTCCCTCCCTATTTTAGGGGGGAGGGGGCGGAAACAGTTCCGTCCCGATGGTTATTACTTTTCGTTTTCTTTATGGCCATTGTCGGAATCTTCTCTTTCATGGTCTTCATGGTCTTTCCGGTCGGTTTCGATCTTGAGAACCTCTCCGTTTCCGGCATCTACCTTTACATCCGCTATCTGCCGGTCGGCCTTGGCGACCTCAACCCCGTAGACAAGATAGCCGTCCTCATTTTCGAGTTCCGCCTTGATCACCTTTCCCGGTACCGCCTTAAGGGCCTCGTTCATGGCCGAATCGAAGGAAATTTTGGCCATCTCGGCAAATCCGGCTTCGTCATCGCCTTTTATTGACAGGCTGCCCGCAGGCTTTTCCTGAAGCGCGTAAACTCCGACAATGGCGAAAAGGGACACCAGAGCGATTCCTCCCATAATTGTTATTATCTTTTTCATAGTGATCACCTCCTTTCTTTTATAACGCTGTGTACTGCAAGCCTTCGTTTGATCTCAACTTACAGGCCCATTATAAGAAGGGAAGATTACAGGAAGATGAACGCCCGAAATAAATCATCCGGACCAATGAATTTTTGATCAACTTCATTTACGGTTGGTTATGGTTTAAGGATGGGCGGCAAATACCCGCCCCCGGATCTGAGGGAGGATTTGGTATTGTTTTAGCCTGTCGCAACAAGTCGGTGGCTCGGGGTTGGCAAAGGACGAAAGGTTTCCTGGAGTGAAGGATCAGTCTAAAGGCACCCAGCGGTGAGTGATTTCCCGGGGTCTGACCTGGACCAGGAGAAACCCATATTCCGGTTTCCCGAAATTGTATCTACTGTAGAGCTATTACAGTTAACAATAAAAATTCTTGAGAATAAAGCTAATATAATATAAAGATTCTTTCAAATATTATTATTCCGCTCGCTGGAGTCAAAGAATGAAACGAATTTTTATCCCTTCACTTATCCTGCTTATTCAAATTTTCCTGATCCCTGCCTCTCAGGCCTTGGTCACCCTCCCCGAAAAACCGGTCGAAGAGCACCCTCTGGACGTAGTCCTTCTCCGCGACTTTCCTCTTCCGGTATCCGAGCAGACTATCCGGGACGAAGGACTTAAAATCCTGGTTTTCGGGGACAGCGGCACCGGGGATGAGATTCAGTTCAAAGTCGCCCGGGCCATGCAGAATTTTTGCGCTCGACAGGGGTGCCACCTGGCCCTCATGCTGGGAGATAATATTCACCCTACCGGGGTAATGTCGATCAACGACCCGCAGTTCATCGAAAAATTCGAAAAACCCTACGCTACCCTGAATTTACCGGTATTCACCATCCTGGGGGAACACGACTGGGGGCGAAAAGGAAATATGTACAATTGGCGGGCCCAGATCGACTATACCAAAAAATCCAAGTACTGGCGTATGCCTTCAGACGTCTACTCCCTGACCATCGGCGATATAAAAATCATAGCCCTGAATACCAATTCCTTCCCGGTTTCCAAAGTACAGAAGAGTTGGCTGAAGAAGGAACTGGAAGATTCCCTGGCCCGGTGGAACGTGGTCATGGGGCACAAACCTATATTTTCCTATGGTTATCATGGTGACACCGACTTTCTCATTCAGGATGTCCTCCCCCTGCTCTGTGACAAGGTCGACCTCTACCTTTCCGCCCATGAGCACAAACAACAGGTTTTGAAGGCCGACTGCGGCCTGCCGCTGGTCGTTTCCGGGTCGGCGGGTAAACTGCGACCCGAGGAGGAAACCGGGCCCCGGGCCCTTTTCAATCTGCCGGAGCCGGGCTTTGCCTACCTTTGGATCAAGAAGGATGAAATGATCGTTCAGATACTGATCGGACCAAGGAATCGTCCGTTATCAAATGGTGATCCCCAAAGAACCCTCAGACCGGAAGATATTGAAACCGGTATCTTCTAAACAGTGAGGAAGGACCATGGCTGATCGGATTGACAAAAAGACGGCTTATACATTTTTTTGGATTGCCTTTTTGACGCTGTTCCTCACATCACCGGGATGGAAGTCGGCGATGGCCCAGCCGCCCGCCAGGGACCTTGATCCGTTGATCCGGGATTGGGGAATTCGGATTGGACGGTTCGGAGCCAGGCGGCCTCCGCTCTGGGAAAGATTAAAGACCCCCAGGCTGTCCCGGCCTTGATCAAGGCCCTTCAGGATCCGAAAGGCTACGTCCGCCGGCGAGCCGCCAGCGCCCTGGGGGAGATCAAAGACCCGCGGGCTGTCGAACCGCTGATTCATGCCTTGCCAGACCCGGAGAGCTATGTCCGGCGCAAGGCCGCCGCCGCCCTGGGTAAATTCAATGATTCCGGGCCGTGGAACCACTCGTTAAGGCCCTGAGGGACAAGGAATCCGAAGTCCGGGCCGAGGCCGTCAGTTCGCTAGGCAAAATCAACGATCCGCGGGCCGTGGAAAAATTGATCCCGGCCCTGCAGGATGAAAAGGAAGAGGTCCGCCGTACCGCGGCCATCGCCTTGGGGAAGTTCAAAGACCCACGGGCCGTGGAACGGCTGATCGCCTCGTTTATGATGAACGCACCACCGTTCGGCGACGGGTGGCGGTGGCCCTGGAGAAATCCAGGACCCCAGGGTGGATTCGGTTTTAAACCTGGGACAGCTCGAAAAGCCCCGAACATCGGGAAGAGATAAATATTGGAGGCGGGAACGCTTAATCACCCAAGTCGGGGCGGCAAGCACCGGGGTGGGTATCCTTTGATCCGGTCCCTGCAGGATAAGGCTCTTCCGGATGGTCTGAAAACTATTCTCTTTGCGGAAAAGAGGTTCAGGGGCGGGCACCCTTAGCCCAAATTCAAAGGGCCGGGATTGGCCTAAGGAATGCAAGCCGGTTGCAAGGTGAAATCCGGGGACAGGCCGAAAGACACTGTCTCAGCCAGCGTCGGGGAAGAGGTAAGTATTGGAGGCGGTGGCAGTGGCTTATTCCCATATGGGCAGGAACCACGGCAAGCGGGGAGGTATCCTGGCGGGTCATGAAAGTCTTGGAGGAGATGGGAAAGTGGTAGCATTCCAGTGGAAGGACCTAAGCTTCCTGGGCGTTCGTGATTCCTGTTAGGATCTGGGCGAGAGAAATATGAAGGTTATATTATCGCCGTTTTTACTTCTCTGTTTACGGGGGGGCTGGCACATCTTCAGCCCCCACCATTTCCAAAAGCCCTGTGCTGCCTCTTTTTGCCTCTCACCTCGGGGCCGATCCGGCCGGTATAGGTTTCGTTGCGGCCATATCGGCTTTTACCGGGATAGTGGGTCAGCATTCTGGCTCGGACCTCGCTCTCGCGACCGCTGGGGCCGGAAAGGATGCTTCTGTTTTCCGCCTGGTTTTTTCTACTGCTCCCTTTTTATATCTGGCCGTTGCCCACCTGTGGCAACTGGCCTTAGTCCGCTTTTATCATGGGCTGGCCACGGCCATCTTCATCCCTGTGGCCATGGCCATGGTCTCTGACCTCTTCCAGCAGGGAAGGGGGAAAAATTAGGCTGGCTTTCCACCTCCACTTTACTCGGCCGGTTTATGGCCCCGATCATCGGAGGGAGCCTGATTGGCTTTTTGGCCTTCAATCCTTCTTTGGGGTTTAAGGCCGTTTATCTGGTCTGCGGCTTAGCGGGCATCCTGGCCCTTCTTGATGGTCTTTAAACTCCCCTATCCGTCCCCTTTGAAGAAAGAGAGGGAGCCTTTAGGGGAGACTTTAAAGATCCTCAAAAAGTCATGGCTCAACCCCGGAATTTCCCTGACCAGCGGTATGGAAGCGGCCATCCTTTTTGCCTATGGGACTTTTGAAACCTTCCTGCCCATCTATTCCATAAAAATAGGGCTCAGTGCCTATGAGGTGGGGGTTCTTCCTGTCCGCGCAGGTGATTACCCTGGCCTTGACCAAGCCTATTTTGGGCCGCTTTTCAGACCGCCATGGACGGAAACCCCAAGATTTGGTCGGGGCCATGATGGGGGCCTTGTGCATAGGGAGCCTGTCGATTTTCAAATCTTTTTTCCCGTTGCTCCTTTTAAGTATATTATTTGGATTAAGCTTATCGATTGTTACCTCGGCTACTTCGGCCTTGGTAGCCGATTTCAGCCGGAAAGAAACTGTACGGTTTGGCTACGGGCATATACTCGGTTCCATTATGGATATCGGCCACACTACGGGCCCGTGGTCTCCGGGATTGTCGCCAAGTATTTGGGTTTTACCCTGTCTTTTATAATCGCCTCGGTTATTTTAACTGCCGTGGCCCTTGTCTTTTGGGCGGGAGTTAAGTCTCCCAATAGGCAAAATTCTTAGAAGGAAGATTTATGAAAAAGAAATCA
The DNA here is from genome assembly GCA_963790475.1 of uncultured delta proteobacterium. Taxonomy (GTDB): domain Bacteria; phylum Desulfobacterota; class RBG-13-43-22; order RBG-13-43-22; family RBG-13-43-22; genus RBG-13-43-22. The sequence goes on from CAWBOS010000011.1 coordinate 306,878, forward strand.
AGGTCGGCGATGCGAGGTCGTCCTTCGGTTTTTCTTCTTGAAAAGGCCGGTGAAGTTTTCTTTCAACTGAAGATGGGCGAGGCTGATAAAGCCCCCAGTTAAGGCGCATGCCTCCCAATCCGGGCCTAAAGTGCAAAATTCCCCTTTATTGATAAAATACCACTTCAACCACGAAAATATACTGTTCAACCATTATTTCCATTTCCCTCTCTTTTTGTTCATAATAAAATAAGGTATTTATCTGCCCAAGAGACCGATTCCGCAGTAAGTCGTCGTGAAAATGGTCCTGCCGGGTTAAAAAGAAATTTCAGACTTTCTGCGGGATGCAGAATTCATTCCCGGAAAAAGAGGCAAAGGAGTCTATTATGCGTCAACTCTCGACTCGTATTGGCCATTTGCTTTATGCTGGCCACTTTTAATGCCCTATCAGGGTGTAGCTTCGTTACCGTTAATTCAAAACCCGTATCTGGGTGTGCCGGTATATCCCCCAACGGATCCCGGGCCAGTGTCCAAATACTTCGCGGGGAGCCATCGCGTCCCCACGAACGCTTGGGCGAGATCAGTCTTGAGCCGGAGGGAAATCCGCCGATGGCCGAAATGGAGGCAAAGTTGAAGGAGGCCGGTGCGCAAATGGGTGCGGATGCCGTGGTCATCGTGGCAGACACCACCAGGATTATGGCGGGTACGTGACAGGTCCCTGGTGGGACCGTCAGATATACCCTGTATACGGACGAGTTATCATTGCCGTTGCCATCAGGTATGTGTAGTACGAGAATGCCGTGTCAAGTGACCTTGGCCAGGGAAGGTGTTCAAGAGGTAAATTTCGAGCCTTGGCTTGAATTCTTGGCCCTTTCAGTCCCTGGCCTCTATTTTAGGCCTCATACTTCGAGAGAGGATTTCCATTCAAGGTCTATGGGTTACAAGGGTTAAGGGGACTTTTAAAAACGATCTCCTTTGTACCGTTGAAGAAAAAAGGAGGATGTTATGAAGAAAGAGAATTATTTTAGCGGCATTAGTATTCGGGTTTTTGGGTTTATGGGTTTTTCAACTGTCTTTATTGGTCGCTCAGGGAAACCGGGGGTGGAAAGTAAATCACCGGAGCAAGGACTATTGAAAAAAATCGAACAATTGACAGGTGCTAAAGGAGAGTACGTGTCCAAAGAAGGCGTTTACAAAGTCGGTTTCCCGCGTTCCGACCTTAAGGTGGAGATTTCAGGCACTAAAATGGTTCCGGCCTGGCCTGGCGTCTGGGCGGGTTTTAAAATCACCGGTGGCAAGGCCATGGTAATGGGAGATACTGTTTTGACGGAAGATCAGGTTAATCCCGTCCTGGACGCGGCCTTGGGCAACGGTTTGGAAGTTACCGCCATACACAATCATTTTTTTTGGGATTCTCCTAAATCATGTTTATGTATATCGGAGGTTCTCGGGATGTGGAAAAATTAGCCGCCGGGGTGGGTAAGGTTTTTGCTGAAAATCAAGGAGACCGCCGGCGGAAAAGGTCAAAAACCCTTTGCCGACATAGATTCCGGCCAAGACCACTCTTGGATCCTACTAAAATAGATGCTATCCTGGGGGTAAAAGGGCCAGCTGGCCGCAGGCGTTTATAAGATTACCGTCGGTAGGACGACGAGCATGCACGGCCACGTAGCCGGGCAACGCCATGGGGATAAATACCTGGGCGGCCTTTGCCGGAAGCGATGAAAAATCGGTGGCTGACGGCG
>CAWBOS010000012.1:0-1597875 GCA_963790475.1 uncultured delta proteobacterium
ATGACCTGCCTTTGGGAAGTTTCTATGGTTTCCAGGGCCAATCCCGAGGCCCATTCCCCTTTTTCCAGAATATGAAGAATCTTAAAAAACAATTCCTTCAGCAACAGGGATTTCCAGTTGTTCCAGGCCCGGGTACTCGTGGCCAGGGCATCGGCATAGCTTAGCAGGTAGAGCATTTTCAGGGTTGCAGGATCTTGGATCTGTTGGGCCATGCGGACAATCAATTCTTCATCGTTCAAATCCCGTCGAAGGGCCGTCTCCACCAAAAGGAGATGATTTTTTACCAGAGAAGAAATGGCTTTAGAGGTCTGGAGCGGCAGTTTGAGTCTTTCCGCTATACCCGGGATCATCAGGGCCCCTTGCTGAGCATGATTTTTTCCCTCACCTTTACCCAGGTCATGAAAAAGACCGGACAGGTAGAGGACCGAGAAATCTTCAATCTCTCCCCAAATGCCGAATAATAAGGGTTCTTCCTTCATATAGAATCCCTGGCCGATTTTTTTCAGTTCCACCAGGGTCAGAAGCAGATGGATGTCCACGGTATAGACATGATAGGTGTCAAATTGAGTTCGGCAGACCGTGGCCTCGAATTCCGGAATGTATTTGGTCAAAAACCCGGTTTGAAGCATGGTTTCCAATAATTCCCGCGGGGTTTTCAGGTCTTTGATGATGTCCAGAAAAAGCTCGCTGACCATTCGGGAGTGTTGGAAACTCTCATCAACCAAGTATAAACATTGCCTGATCAATCGGATCGTTTCCTGGCTGAGTCGGGCTTCTTTCTTCAAGGCATACCAAAACAGTTTCATCAGAACGGAAGGATTGTCCAAAATTACCTTGGCCGATTCGAGATAGATCCTCCCCCCTTCGAGAAATATTCCCGGCTCAATCTGTTCTCGGTGTTTTTCCCCTTTTTGTCTCTGCTCGGTCAATCGTTCAAAAAAGTTTTGATGAATCGTCTGAACCGATTGAAGGTGCCGGTAAACATCCCGCATGAAGACCTCAACCGGAAGGATATCCCCCTGGTTTTTAATCCCGGCCCATTCGGCCATGGCTTCCTGAAATTCAAAAGAGAGTTGATCCGTTTTCCTTCCGGCCAGGTAATGGAGTTGGTTGCGAAGCCGGAGTAAAAATTTTTGCGACTGGATCAACGTGTCCCGATCCTCCCAGGAAAGATAAGCCGTTTTTTTCCAAAGAGCGAAAGTCCGGGGCCTCTAAAAGGGCCTTCCCGATCCACAGGAGGATATGGATGTCCCGAAGCCCGCCACGCCCTTCTTTCAGGTGCGGTTCCAGAAAAAAAGCCGAGTCTCCGTATCGAAGATGTCGTTTCTCTCTTTCATTGAGAATCCACTCCTGCCACCTAAGGCCCTGCCCTTCTTTCAAAAGGGTTCCGATTTGTTTCTTAAGGGCCAGAGCCAGGGCAGGGTTGCCGGTTATTCGCCGGGCATCGAGCAAAGCGGTTAAAAACTGAGGGTCCGATCGGGCCATGGCCAGGCAATCGACCATGGATTGCACCGTGTAGCCCAAATCATATCCTACATCCCATAAGGGATAAAGGACCTTTCGAATGGCTTCTTCGACCTGAGGGTCGTTCTTTTCAGGATAAAGAAAAAGGAGATCGATATCCGAAAAAGGAGAGAGTTCCTTGCGGCCGTATCCCCCCAACCCCATGACCACACAGGATTGTTCCTCGCCCTCCAATCCGATAAGAGCCCTGACCTCCAAACTGTTAAAAACGGAAATAATAAAAACATCGATAAAGGAGGCATGCCGGCCGGCGATGGTCCCTCCCCCTTCGCCCTGGTCGTGCTGTCGCTTCAGCTTTTGACGCTGTTCAATGAGATATTTATTGTGCAGAGGTTCAGTCATAATTATAAAAAGGTTCAGGGTTCAAGGTTAAGGTAAAATAAAAAACATAGGATGCAATGTCAAGGAATACGGTTTTACCCTTTTTTTTAACCTTTTACCTTGGATCTTTGAATCACGACTCCTGTTTTTTTAAATCGCTTCTTTCCCTTGCTCTCCGGTTCGGATGCGGATGACATCTTCCACCGGTAGAACAAAGATCTTGCCGTCACCGATCTTACCGGTCCTGGCCGCCTGCTGAATCACCTCAACGACTTTTCCGGTCAATTCCTGTTCAATGACTACCTCGATCTTGACCTTTGGCAAAAAGTCGATTACATATTCGGCCCCCCGATAAATCTCGGTATGCCCTTTCTGGCGGCCGAATCCTTTAACTTCTGAAATGGTCATTCCCTTGATGCCCATGTCGTTCAAGGCATCTTTGACTTCATCCAGTTTAAAAGGTTTGATAATGGCTTCGATCTTTTTTAGCATGAGGTCCGTCCTCCTGTTTTCATATTTGCCCAGACAGGCCTTGATATTGTCTCATATTTCTAATCCAAATGATAATAGTAATCAGTGCAATTGATATGCCACAGGCCTATCTTCTGTTTTTACTATAGAATTAGCCGCTTATAAAAATGAGGCCATCGGCCGATAATAAATTAATACAAAAATGTTATTTTTTATCAAAAAACTTACATTAATGAAATTTATCCAAAAGTTAAAATCCGGTTCATGTATCTTGAAGATTTTTTGAAATGAATTTCAATCAGAGCATCCGGACAACTTAAGCGCCTTGCTCAAGCAGCTCCAGATAACGTCCGAAGAAAAGCCGTACCTGTTTTTGAAGCCTTTCCAAATAGATCCGGCTGTCTCGAAGGATATCCAGAGCGGTTAAAGGCTGAGGTTTGGCTTTTTTAATTTCTTCACTCCATTGGCCCAACCAGGTTTTTATCATCGGCTCGGTTACCTCAAAGTGAAATTGAAGTCCGTAAGCCCATTCCCCGAACCGGAAGGCTTGAGAAGGATAGGCTTCGTTACCGGCCAGACAAATTCCTCCATTGGGAAGATCGAATGTCTCCCCATGCCACTGGAATACCAAAAAGCAAGGATCTAATAGGCAAAACAAAGGGTCCGATTTGGCCGAAGGGGTCTGATTCAGAAAATACCAGCCGATCTCCTTATGAGGGCCGGGGTACACCCGGGCCCCCAATGATTTGGCCATTATTTGCGCCCCCAGACAAATGCCCAAGACCGGTTTTCCCAGTTTTAACATCTGGCGGATAAAGGGCAGTTCTCTTTTGAGAAAGGGATTACGATCCTCGTCGTTGGCGCTCATGGGGCCGCCCATAATCAAAATCAGGCCGTAGGAATCCACCGAATTCGGCAATACTTTTCCGGAATAAAGCGGTAGGATTTCCTGTTCCCACCCTCTTTCTTTTAAAATCTTTTCGAAAAGACCTCCCCCTTCCGAGGGATTATGCTTAATGATCAGAGAATTTTTTTCCATTAGTCTTTAATTTTGAAGGGTGATGGTGACCACATTTTGCCTGGCAATCATGAATTCCCCATCTTCTTTTTTGATGACTACGTGCATCAGGCCCAGGATCTCATACTCTCCATTTTTAAGGTTGCCAGCCCCAATTCCTCCAATTCCTTGGCCGGCAGTTGTTCGTCGAAATGTTCCCGTAACAACACTTTCCCTGAATAAGTCTTCAGGACTTCCGAAGGTACAATGAAATAGGGTCCCCAATTAAAAGACATGCTCATTCACCTCCTTTCCGACGTAAATTCAGCGGCTCTGATTACCTCAAGAATCCATAGCCTTCTTCCCCGTGCAGGCTTTCATCCATGCCCGCCAATTCATCTCCCTGCTCCATACGGAAGCCGATTATCTTGTTGATAACAAACAACAGCAGAAAAGTCAGTGCCCCGGCATACACCAGAGCCACCCCGACCCCCAGGGCCTGGATGCCAAACTGATTCCAAGCTGTCCAGATCCCCCCGGCCTTTTGGGCTGCCTCAGCCATCCAGCTGGGACGGATAAAAAAGGAAAGTAGAAGCACCCCCAGCGCACTTCCGACCCCATGAACCCCGAAGACGTCCAAGGTATCGTCATAGCCAAGTTTATACTTCAGGAGAATAGCGCAATAACAAACCATAGCCGAAAGGGACCCAAGGATAAGTGCCCCGACCGGTTGAACCACCCCGGCCGCCGGGGTGATGGCCACCAAACCGGCCAATATGCCGGTGGCAAAACCCAGAGAAGTCGTCTTTTTTAAATGAATCCCTTCTATCAATACCCAGGTCAAAGAACCGGAAGCGGCCGAGAGTTGGGTCATGGTCAAGGCCCGGGCCGTATCCAGTCCGCTGGAAACGGTGCTGCCGGCATTGAAACCAAACCATCCCACCCACAACAGACCGGCCCCGGTCAGGGTCATAACCAGGTTGTTGGGCTGGATGGCTATCTTAGGATAGCCGTGCCGGGCACCAAGATATAAAGCGGCCACCAGGGCACTGACCCCGGCCGAGACATGGATGACCGTACCGCCGGCCAGATCGATCAGTCCCCGTGCCCCTGCTTGAAAAAGAAATCCATCTTCGGACCAGACCCAGTGGCATAACGGGCAATAAACCAATAAAAACCAAAGGGTGATAAAAAGGGTGTAACTCCAAAAGCGCACCCGTTCGGCAAAGGCCCCGGCAATGAGGGCCGGGGTGATGATGGCGAATTTTCCCTGGAACATGGCCACCACATATTCCGGCACCCGGGCCTTGTGAATGGTATCGTCAATTCCACTTAAGAAAAAATAATTTCCGTTCCAGCCGATCCATCCCCCAAGCATGTTTTTCCCAAAGGCCAGAGAATATCCGCAGACCGCCCACAGGACACCGATAACGGCCATGGCGATAAAACTGTGCATCATGGTGCCCAGGACATTTTTGGTTCGAACCAGCCCCCCGTAAAACATGGCCAGGCCGGGGACCATAAACAAGACCAACGCGGTGGAAATCAGCATCCAGGCCGTGGTACCGGTATCCACCGTCGGGGTTTCAGCGGCCCAGACCACCCGCTCCAAAAAAGTAAAAACCAGACAAAAGCAAACCGCCAGACCTTTCCTAAAGTTCATGTCAGCCCCTCTATCGATTATTTTTTTGCAACTATCGAGAGGCTTTTGCAAAAAAACGGCCAGGGCTGCCTGGTTATTTATTTCAGTTTAAAATCTGTCAGTTAACGAATAGGAATCAATAAGCCTCCTCCAATTAATTACATTTTTGTCATTTTTTTTAAATATATAGATACTTTTTTGTAATTAGTCTTCGCGCGTTCCGGGTTAGAGCGGTATCAAGGCAATTCCGTTTTAACCGCAATTCGTAACCATGAAATTTCCAATAGAGGAGAAAAGTCTTTCTTCTGACTTCTGACTCCTGGATTCTGAATTCCATGTTTATTTAAAGATTATATCGCTTCTTTCCCTTGTTCCCCGGTCCGGATGCGAATGACTTCCTCCACCGGAAGAACGAATATCTTTCCATCACCGATCTTTCCGGTCCGGGCCGATTCCTGGATGGTCTTGAGAACCTGAGGAACCTGGGTATCATCCAGAACCAGTTCCAATTTGACTTTGGGAATAAAATCTATGACGTATTCGGCCCCACGGTAAATCTCGGTATGCCCCTTCTGACGTCCGAATCCTTTGACTTCGGTGATGGTCATTCCCTTGATATCGATTCTTTGCAAAGCATCTTTGATCTCATCCAACTTAAAAGGTTTGACTATTGCTTCGATCTTTTTCATAGGGTACCTCCTACAACGTATAGCCCACTTCGCTATGTTGACTGAGATCCAGACCGGCTTGCTCGTCTTCATGCTCCACCCGAAGGCCCATCGTCCAATCCAGAACTTTAAGGATGATCAAGGTCACCACAAAGGAATATACCAGGGTCACGCCCACGGCTATGGCTTGTATGCCTAATTGGGAGGGGTTGCCGAAAAATAGACCGTTGTTCCCGGCGTCATTGACCAGCTTGCTGGCAAAAAGCCCGGTGGCCAGTGCTCCCAGGGTTCCTCCTACCCCGTGGACCCCGACTACATCCAGGGCATCGTCATAACCGAACTTATGTTTCATGAAAATAGCAAAGTAACAAACAGCCCCGGCAGCCAAGCCGATAATCAAGGCCGAGATCGGCCCCACAAATCCAGAGGCCGGGGTAATGGCCACCAAACCGGCCACACACCCGCTGGCCGCTCCTAAGGTAGTCGGTTTACCGCGATAGATCCACTCAGTAAAGACCCAGGAAAAGGTGGCGGCGGCGGCGGCAATGTGGGTGGCAGTAAAGGCCGAAGCCGCCAGACCGTTGGCTGCCAGGGCACTGCCGGCATTAAAACCGAACCACCCGAACCAGAGAATGGCCGCGCCGGTAATGGTCATGGGCAGGTTGTGGGGATGAAAGGGTTCATGACCATATCCTTTTCGTTTACCGATCACCATGGCCGCAGCCAGAGCGGCTATCCCGGAATTGATATGAACCACGGTACCCCCGGCAAAATCCAAGGCTCCTAGATTTCGGATCCAACCGCCGATTCCCCAGACCCAATGGGCCACTGGGTTATAGACCAGGGTACACCACAGCAGGGTGAAGACGATAAAAGTGGAAAACTTGATCCGTTCGGCAAAGGTCCCGGTGATCAGGGCCGGGGTAATAACCGCAAACATCATCTGGAACATCATAAACGATTGATGGGGAATGGTGGCGGCATAGTCTTTAAAGGGTGCGGCCCCGACCCCGCAAAGACCGAACCAATCCAGGCTGCCGATTACACCTCCCAAGTCAGGTCCAAAGGCATTGCTGTATCCCCAAAGGACCCATTCGATGGTGACCAGCCCCAAGATGAAAAAGCTGTGCATGATGGTCCCCAAAACATTCTTACTCCGGACCATCCCCCCGTAAAACAGGGCCAATCCCGGGGTCATAAACATGACCAGTGCCGAAGCGATCAAGATAAAAGCCGTATCTCCTGCATTAATAGCATTCATGACCAACCTCCTCGTCTATAAAAGAATATCATGAAAATCACTTTAACACCTTATAACGCAGGAAACATGCCAAATCAGTGATTTGAGTTTTATATTAATAAAAACTAATTGTTACAATGACAGAGAGGCTCACGAGCTCAAGTAATAAATTACAAAACTGTTATTTAATTAAATTTTATTTACAAAATTGTTTTTATCCAAGGACGATCTTTGCCCAGTCAACCGAAGAAACCCATTGTGGGCCGACCGGCAACAAACGATCGTCCTTGAATTGATTTAAATAGCCGCCGATCCGGTCTCGCCGGTTCTGATCCGGATCACCTCTTCAACAGGGAGGACAAAAATCTTCCCGTCCCCGATTTTTCCGGTCCTGACCGACTCCTGGATGGCTTTGAGGACCTGCGGCACCCGGGAGTCTTCCACGATCAGCTCCAATTTAACCTTGGGGATAAAATCAATCATATATTCGGCCCCACGGTAAATTTCGGTATGCCCTTTTTGACGGCCGAACCCTTTCACTTCCGTAACGGTCATACCCTCAATGTTGATTTGCTGTAAAGCATCTTTCGCCTCATCCAGTTTAAAGGGCTTAATGATTGCTTCTATCTTTTTCATAATCGACTCCTCTCCGTTATCGGTGTGATTTTGGTAAGCTGAAATCAGGGTAAGCCGTAACCGCAACCTCGGCCTGATCCAGTCCTTCCATTTCGGTCTCTTCACTGACTCTGAGACCAACGACCTTGTCAAGAATCTTGAAGAAAACATAGGCCACGACGAACACATAAATAATGTTGGTCAGCGTGCCGATACACTGGGCGGCAAATTGGGAGGCGTCTCCATAAAAGAGTCCCTTCACGGTGCCGGCAACGCCATTCAGGCCGTCACCGTAGGTCCCGTCGGCAAAAAGTCCCAGGGAGATGACGCCCCAGGCGCCGTTTACCCCATGGACGGAAAAGGCGCCGACCGGATCATCGATTTTTAGCTTTTGGTCAACGAATAAGACCGAGAGGCAAACCAGGAGGCCGGCGATAAGACCGATCAACACCGCCACCGGTGCGGTAACGAAGGCACAAGGCGCAGTGATGGCCACCAGCCCGGCGAGCATACCGTTACATATCATGCTGATGTCCGGCTTTCCATAACGCATCCACATGTAGACCATCGAAGAAAAGGACCCTGCCGCCGAGGCCAGCATGGTATTGGTGGCTACGATGCCGATACGCAGGTCGGTACCGGCCAGGGAAGAGCCGGCATTGAACCCGAACCAGCCGAAAGCCAGAATAAAGGTACCCACCACGGCCATAGGGATGTGATGTCCGGGTATCGAATGAACCTTCCCGCCCTTATATTTTCCCAGTCGCGGCCCGATGACAATTGCGCCGGCCAGGGCGGCAACCCCCCCGACCATATGAACGACCGATGAGCCGGCAAAGTCTACGTGACCATGCCCAAGGCCGAAATTCTTGCCGAGTTGTGACAGCCATCCTCCGCCCCAGACCCAGTTGGCAAATAACGGATAGAGGAGGCCGCTCACAAAAAAGGCATAGATAACAAAGGACTTGAAGTTCCAGCGTTCGGCCATGGAACCGGTCGGGATGGTCGCCGTCGTGTCCATGAAGACCATTTGGAACAGGAAGAGCGTAAAAATCGCGGCATCATAGCTCACCCCGGAGAGGAAAAATCCCGAAGTCCCAAAAAGCCCGAATTCCTTTCCGAAAAGGTTGATGGTGAATTCATTAGTGAGAAGCGCTGTTCCTCCACTGAGGGGCCCGGCACCGGCACCGCCCATCTGAAGGGCAAAGCCACAAACCCAGTAACCAAGCATTCCCAGACCATAAACCATAAAGTTCATAGCCATGGTGTGCCCGGCGTTTTTAGCCTGAGTGAAACCGGTCTCAACCATGGCAAACCCGGCTTGCATAAACATAACCAGGAAGCCGGCCAGCAGGGTCCAGACAAAATTGATGGCGATCCGGTTATGGCCGATCACATCAGCCAGCTTAGCTGCCAGCGGCTCATTTTTAGCCAGCTTTTCCATGTCCTCTTTGGTCGGAGCACCGGCTGAGGCACCGACCACATCCGCCGCACCTCCGGTATTCGATCCGGCCGGATCCGGCTTCAGTGCCGGAGCCGGCGCTGCAGCCGCTACAGGGGCAGCCCCAGGAGCGGGAGCAGCCCCTTGGGTCTGTTCGGTAACTCCGGAAGCCGGTTTTTCTTCAGCCAGACTTAGCCCCTCCCAGTATAAAGCCCCGATCATTACCACCAGACCGATCATAATAAAAATAAGTAATATTCTTTTCATTGTTTCCTCCTAAGAGGTTCTCCGGAGTTTTTTTAAAAAAGACCTTCCCTCCGGAGAACTGAATTAAAAACTTGATTACCAGGTATACATGACCCCCAAGGCGATGGTATGCTGGTTCTTATCCTTACCGCCGTTGAAACTGTTTTGGTCCGAGCAGTCATAGCGGTATTCGGGCCGGAGGATCAATCCTTTGGCTATCCGGAATTCCGGGGTAAAGGTGATTTCCTTAAGTATCTGGGCCGTTCCTGTCCTGGCCCCGTCCCGGTCGTTAAAATATTCCCCCCTCAGGGCCAGGCTGAAGAAATTATTGAAATCATATTTGACGATCCCGGCTGCGCCATACCATAATGAATCCGCGCCACTGGCATTGGGGTCCTTCTGCTCGCTGCCATAATCGGTGTTCAAGATAAAACTCAAGTTCTTGATCGGCTTGATGGTCCCCACCCAGTCAAAGAGAAACCGGTTGTTGGAATTGTTGTCTTTCTGCTCCGGCCCGTACATGACGTTGAAACTCATGGCCAGTTGCTCGATGGGGGTCCAGGCTAAACTCAGCCCGAGGGTCTTCCCGGTGTTGTTGTCATCCGTGTTATCCCAGCCATTTACTACATAAAAGCTCGTGGTCAGGGCCTCCGAAAAGGGATAGCTCACCATTAAACCGGTGTGGGTAAAAGGGATGGCAAAGTTAAATAGAAACGACCGGGAATAGTTGGGGTTGTCCCTGGCCTCGATGATCTCGGCCCCGTGATAGGTGGCCATTTTTCCGAAAGTGAACTTCAGTCCCTTGCCCAGAGGGACATTGTACTGGAGATAGGCTTCGGTCAGGTCAAAGGCCTCAGTGTCCGCCGGGGCCTGTCCGTCTTTGATACCCAGCCCGCGGGAGTGAATAAACTTGGCGGTCTCTCCGGCCGACAATTTAAGTTTGTAGCCCATTCCCCCTATTGGGGCATCTTTCAAAAACTGAATCTCAGCCAGGTCCAGGGTGAAGCTGCTGGCTTTATGGTCAAAGAGCCTTAAATCATTCTCCTGGGAATCGGGGTTCCTGAAGTTATAGGTATATCCCCCCTGCAGATAGATACTCATCCCCAGGAGTTCCTTTATTTGATCGACGGACATGGCCGCCGGCTTGGCGGCCTCGGCCTTGGTCTCCTCAGGTTTGGCGGTCTCGGGCTTGGCTTCCTCGGCCATGGCCGTTACCGCGAGCCCCAAAAACATAAAAACAGCCATAGTCACACTCAAGAAACTCTTTTTCATTCTCCTTGTTCCTTTCTCAGGTTGGTGATGCTGATTGGTGATTTAGATCCAACCCCTCTTGACCCTATGAATGAGCAGAATCCATGCCAACCGAGTTTTATTTTTAATATTCCATTAATTACAATAAGTTGCTTGAGTTTTAGATAACGTCGGAGAATATCTTTAAATAACAAATTTGTATTTTATTTTAAATTTTAAACATTATTGTATTTTATAAAGAATTGCGGTAGTCACCCTTTTCTCAGAAATAGAAGCATAGAAGAGATTAATTAAAAAGAATTCAATACAAGTGCAAGACGACAGAAATAATGGATACCTATTCAATTTCATATAACTTTTACCTTTTATTAAATATGCTGGGGTGTTAAAATATCAGAGAAAATTGAGGAAAATAATCTTCGTATATTAATTGTTGGGCAAAAGGAGATAATATGAACAAGAATCACATCATCTCCGAAATCAAGCGCATAGCAAAAGAAAATAACGGTAACGCACCGGGCTTTAAGGTTTTTGAGCGTGAAACTGGAATCAGGGAATCTGATTGGTATCCATACATTTGGCTACGCTGGGGTGATGCGCTTCTAGATGCTGGCTATGCTCCAAACAAGTTCAAAACAGCAATAGACAGTGATTTAATCATCCAAAGCTACATTGGCCTGGTGAGAGAATTGGGGAAGCTTCCCGTTGCAGGGGAGATTCGGCATAAATCTAAGAATGATAAATCATTCCCAAGTCATAATGTGTTTAACCGTTTTGGTGGGAAGGAAAATTTAATTGAAGCGGTTGTGCTTTATTGTCAGACACATCCAGGCAATGAAGATATTATTATACTTTGTTCAAAGTACACCCCTATTGCAACTCACGAACAACAAGAAAATTCAAAGAAAACATCAAACGTGAATTCTGGCTTTGTCTACTTAATGAAATCCGGGAAGCATTACAAAATTGGTCGAACTAATTCTGTTGGTCGTCGAGAGCGAGAATTTGCAATCCAGATTCCAGTTCCACCAAAAACAATCCATAGAATCGAGACAGACGACCCTGTTGGATTGAAGCATACTGGCATAATAGATTTAAAGATAAACGAGGTGAGGGAGAATGGTTTGATTTGTCATCAAATGATATTGGGGGATTCAAGCGTTGGAAACGAATCTTCTAAAAAATGCTCAATAAACGAATCCATCAGACGGCTGGTAGCCGCCGGTATCCGTAGCGTTGGGCGCAAAATGAAATATACTAACTTTATGCGATATCTGTCGGTTCTGGTATAATTAGATATTACCATGAAATTTGAGTGGGATCACAAGAAAGCTGAGAAAAATATAAAAAAACATGGGGTTACATTTCAAGAGGCTTCTACAGTTTTTGGCGATCCTCTGGCTATTTCATTTCCAGACCCAGACCATTCCAAAGAAGAAGAAAGAGAATTGACTTTTGGGCAGTCTCTTCAAAGGCGTCTCGTCGTGGTCTCTCATACAAAACGTGGAGACCGAACAAGAATTATAAACGCGCGTCTTATGGACCGCAACGAAAGGGTGATCTATGAGGAAGGCTAAGGAATCAGAAGAACTCCGCCCGAGGTATAAACGGGAGGACCTTGGCGTAGGAGTCCGTGGCAAATATTTTGAATCTTATCGCGAGGGAACAAACCTTGTTCTGCTCAATCCAGAGGTCGCAAAAGTGTTCCCTACCGATGAATCAGTCAACGATGCACTTCGGTCTTTGATTGATCTCGCAGAAAAAGCAACAGGCCGAACAAGTCGTTCCCCCGGATCCCCCAAAAAAAGGGCTTCCAGATGAACTTTCCATTATAATCGCAAAAATAATATGAAAAAAATTGAATTAAGACCAATCGGCTATGTGTCTTCGCCGGTAACCGAAAAGGTCGATGAAAATTGGGGAGGGGTCATTTCGCGTATCTTATTAAAACCTGAATATGCCGGTGCTTTGCTTGGGCTCGAAGATTTCTCTCATGCCGTCATTGTCACCTATCTTCATCAAGCACATTATGAAAAAGAAAAACACCTGCAACGACGACCCCGGGGTTTGAAAAGCATGCCCACAGTGGGAATTTTTTCGCAACGGGTAAAAGACCGACCTAATCCCATCGGCATTACTGCAGTTAAAATAATCAGTGTTGGTGATGATTATTTAGAGGTCCAGGGGCTCGACGCCATAAACGATACGCCGGTATTAGACATCAAGCCCTATTATCCCCAGTTTGATAGAATAGAGGACTCAATCGTCCCCGAATGGGTCAACCGATTGATGGAAAAGTATTTTTAAATACACAGATGATGGCGAGAGGAACTGAAAGATTGGCTCACCCTTCGAAATGGAAGACCTATACTATTCAAGCGGCGGTCCTGAGGAGCCGAGGACCTCTCAAAATCGAGTCCCTCGAACTGGAAGGCCCTAGAGACGATGAGATCCTGGTAGGCATCGTCGCCAGCGGCATCTGCCATACCGATATTAGTGTCATACAGGGAGATGCTGTGCCGCAGCGCTTTATCCCCAAGTTGATCGGACTGTACCAGACCGGGCGATTTCCCTTTGACCGCCTGGTGAAGTTCTATGACTTCAAGGAAATTAACAAGGCCATGGCCGATTCCAAAAAAGGCAGCACGATAAAGCCGGTGCTGCGAATCGGCTCGGTTTCGAATAAAGAAGAATTCAGTGAGACTAGGTCTTGAAATATAAGTTTTATGGATAGGATATTCCCGCCTAAATATATTCTCTAAACGGTTGCCCTTTATTGAAAAATTTTTTATATTACAGTTAAAATGGTGATAACAGAAGTAGGGGTAAAGAAAAAGTGATTTTTCAAGACCGGACCCCATGGCTCATAGGCATTGAGAAGGATACGCCATGAACAAGCTATTACCAGCGTGGTTGTGGGCAACAATAGCGGGTGTAGGTGTACTCGTTCTCGGATTGGTGGATTGGCTGACGGGATATGAACTGAACTTCTTCCTGTTCTACTTTTTGCCTGTTTCGGTTGGCGCATGGTTTCTTGGATTAGGGGCCTCAGTAACTTTGTCTGTGCTTAGTGCCCTGGTGTGGTTCGGAGCAGACCCTTGTCAGGGCACGAATACTCCTCCCAGTTCTCTCACGGCTATTGTCCCGAATGAGCCAAGAAGGCCATCGAAGAGGCCGGTATGATCGGCAAGAAGACCAAACAATGAGGTCCACTGTATTTTCCTCAACCAGCGATGTATTCGGAAAAGGCGACCTCTAAAGTTCGGCTGAAAAGGAGGTAATAAGAATCGGAATAAATGTGTTTCTGGCGGTGAGGCTGTTCGACTGCTTTAGCCCGAGCAGGGCGCGGAAGGCGGCGGTACCGAAGCTGTATCAGGCCCTTTTTCAAGGCTTGGACACAAGACTCACCTAGCGGCAAGAGAAAACGGGAATTTACTTTAAAAGGAGTTATGATCATGAAGGACGAAAAGCGACATCGCCAAATCCTGCACGATATTGCGCATCGGGTAATGCTCGAACGGGGGCTGCTGCCTGATTTCTCCCCTGAGGTTTTGACAGAGTTAAACCGGTTATCCTCACCGGCGACGGCCGACGGCCAAAAGGTCCGGGACCTCAGGACCCTTCTTTGGGCCTCCATTGACAATGATGACTCGCGGGATCTTGACCAACTGACGGTGGCTGAGGAAATGCCCGCAGGGGTGGTCAAGATACTGGTTGCCGTGGCTGATGTGGATGCCCTGGTCAAAAAAGGCTCGGCCATCAATGACCATGCTCAGCATAATACCACTTCGGTCTATACGGCGGCCGCGATTTTCCCTATGCTTCCGGAGAGATTATCCACCGACCTCACCTCGCTCAACTTCCGCGAGGATCGCCTGGCCGTGGTCATCGAAATGATCCTCAGTGAAGACGGATCACTTCAGGGCTCGGATGTTTATCGGGCCGTGGTCCGCAATCAGGCGAAACTCGCTTACAACAGCGTCGCCGCCTGGCTCGAAACCGGCGGTCCCCAACCGGAAAGGATCACGGCCGTCGATGGCCTTGATCAGAACCTCCGCCTGCAGGACAAGGTAGCCCAGTGTTTGAAGGCCTTCCGGCATTTGCATGGGGCCCTGAATTTTCAAACGATTGAAACGAGTCCTGTATTTGAAGGCGATATGTTGCAGGATCTGGCTGTAACCCAAAAGAACCGTGCCCGAGATATTATCGAGGACTTCATGGTGGCCGCCAATGGGGTGACCGCCCGCTATCTCTCCGGAAAAAAGTTCCCCTCTCTGCGCCGGGTAGTCCGCACGCCAAAGCGCTGGGACAGAATCGTGGAGATAGCCCAGGAGCATGGCTTCACCCTCCCTGATCAGCCCGACTCCAAAATCCTGGAAGGGTTTCTGATGAAGGCCAAAGCGAATGATCCGGATCGTTTCCCTGATCTCTCACTCAGTATTATTAAACTCCTGGGGCCTGGCGAATATCTCGCCGAGCTGCCGGAGGAAACGACACCGGGTCATTTCGGATTGGCTGTCCGGGATTACACCCATTCCACGGCGCCCAACCGCCGCTATCCCGACCTGATCACCCAGCGGTTGATTAAGGCGGCCATAGCCGGAGGGACATGGCCTTACAGCATTGAGGAATTGGAGGAATTGGCCAAACACTGCACAGAGGAAGAGGATGCCGCCAGAAAAGTGGAGCGACAGGTCGAGAAATCGGCGGCAGCCCTCCTTCTGGAATCGAGGATCGGCGAACAGTTTGATGCCATTGTCACCGGTGCTGCCCCCAAGGGCACCTGGGTCCGCCTCTTCCAGCCGCCGGTTGAAGGAAAACTGGTCCAGGGATTTGAAGGCCTGGATATCGGCCACCGGCTCCGCGTCCAGTTGATCTCTACCGATGTCGATCGTGGTTTTATCGACTTCAAGAAGGTCGGTTCAAAGCATTAAAAGGAGCTGCACCCATGGGGAATAAGTCTCCGATTTTCGTTCTGGTACTTTTCACCTTCCTCGGTTTTGCTCTGCCGGCCCCGGCCGATGATGCCGGGAAACTGCCGATGATTTCGGGCGCGAAGGAGAAACCGTGTGGTGAAGAAGAAAAGGGGACCTGCCGGGAAACCCCGAAGAAACGATTTGAGATTACTTCCTCCGCGGACATCGGTTCTGTGATCAAGGATCTTCTTGGGTTGTCGAAAGGAAAGGGATGGAAGATGTCCAGAATCACCGGCAGTAGTGACCTTCGCTATCAGAGCAGAAATACCAAAGGTTTCTCGCTGATGTGGTCGGTGGAAAAGGCACGAACGGTCAAGAAACCGGGCGGCAGGGATCAAACGGTATATTATATCTACTATTGGCAGATCTACGGAGAGTAGATTTACTTTGAAGTTGCATCACGCCCGCTCTTTCTGGTAAAGGAAAATATCTTTTTGTAGTTCACTCTTTAATCCCCCGATCGAACCCTGAAGGATGTGGGAAGGTTACTTCCCTATCGGTATAACAGGCAGACTGCCTGAAACCGGCAGAATAAAAAGGACAAGGAGTTGTCATGACTGAATTTGAAGAATTATCCCCCAATTTTAAAAAGGCCATGTTGACCAAGGTCAAAAACAATACCCCTTTCTGGTCTTTAATCAATATGGACTTGGTGGATGTTAAAAAAGGGTGGGCCAAGGTGAGGCTGCCCTATGACAAAAAACTGGATCACGCTTATGGTTCGGCCCACGGGGCCGCAGTTTTCGCCCCGGCCGATTCCGCCGTGGCCATGGCCCTGCAGGGTATGGTCGAAAAAGACGAGGTCTTTACCACCGTGGAAATGAAAATTAATTATATCCGGCCCTTTTCCAAAGGGGAAATCATCGCCGAAGCCAAAATAACCCATAAGGGAGGCAATCTTGCCATTGGGGAGGTTGACGTGCGAGATTCCCAGGGGAGGCTGGTAGCCAAGGCCCTGGCCACTTACATGATCATGAAAAGGGAGCGCTGATTTACAGGGGGAGGCCCATGAATAAACCTCAATTTGAATCTCTGGATCAAATGGCCGAGGCTACGGCGGAGGCCTTGTCCCAGGCCTGTGCCCATTCCGCATTTGAATTGTTTCAAAATGTACCCTTCAGGCGGGAGGCGGGGTTCGAAAAGATCAATCAGGTGGAGCAGGACCGGATCTTTAATGAACTGGTTGTTGCCTACCTCGTTCTCACTATGCTTCTCCTGGAAGCCCCGGACCTCCGGGTGGATGAAGATTTCCGCGGGTACTTCAGGAAGCTGAACCGGCAAATCCCCAAGGCTTACGTCGATAAGTTAAAGACAATGGGGGTGGAATCCGCATATCTCAAAGATTGGGAAAAGCTTATAACCCTGCGCTACGAAGAATACGCCCGGGACCGGCATGAGGTCCGGGCCGCGGCCATGAAGCTTGAATCAACGGAAAAACCCCTTGATCTGGAGGGCCTGTCCAAAATTCAACTGCTTGTCCCGGTTCAGGCCGTGGCCATCGGCTGCCACCATCATATCTGCCGGGGGGACACCGAGGGGCGGGATGACTTATTCAAAATTGTACTGCACTCGTTGTCCCAGTTCTATGTTCAATTCCGGGTCCATTTCGAAGGCGGAAAAATCACCCCGCTGACCAAGGCCAAGGTTGCCCTGAAACAAGCGATCCGCCGGAAAAGGAAGAAAAGGAAATAATAAGTGCCTTTGGGTTCATCGACTACCAGTTCATAACCCTCAAAAATAGACGCTGTCCTTTAATTCTTAAAGTGTAATTTCCCGGAACGATCTCCATATTGCCCCAAGATCACAACCAAGAATGGCAAGAGAAAAGTCCTTAAATACGACAAGATATGAAAAGGATTTTCTGTCTCTTTCCTCCTCCAACGAGCTAAATAAAAAACAGAACCGTCCCTTTTTTTACTTTTTCTGTATGGCCATTGTCTTCTCCCCTGATGTTTTTTCTTGAACCACGAATTTCAGCGCAGAGTAATATCTCGTGTTTGGAAATCAATCCCCCGCTTCACTTGCCAAGGTCGCACCATTCGCCGACTGCGATTGACGGCTCCAGCCTTTTCTGCGGCTGGACTGCGCAAATACTTCGATGTCCTTCTCTCCCGATCGCAGGAAATCGAGGAAGTCCAATCCTTGATATTTGCAGGTCTGGCAGACGCTCAGCAGGATGAGGTAGTCTTCTGTGCCGACGCGTGTTGATGTACCTCGCATGACGTTTCGGAGTGTCGCGTAGGCTTTGATCGCATGCTCGGCATTGTTGTTGTTCCACGGGACCCCATCGTAATCCAGGAAGGTGAATAGTTTGCCCCGATTCTTCTGGAAACGTTCTTTGCACTTCATTGCCGTTTCACTCTGATAAACCATCTTTGCCAGTCCTTTATAGAACCGCCCCAAATCAGAAATTAGTTTCCCGGATTACCCGTCGGGATGGCAAAAAAAGACCCTTGGCAGAAAGGTGGAGCTTATGCTATAGGAATCAAAGGTGCCATCCCATAAGAATTAGAAAGGTCTCCCTATCTTGAAAACACAACCCGTCATCGCCTTAGTCGAGAGAAAAAAATCTCAAAAAAATTCTCCAAAACAAAAAAGAAAACCCCTCCACTTAAAAATCTCCCGGACCCTCAAGCCCGAGCATCTGGAGCTTGAAGAATGGCAGCGACTGCTCCGGAAGGAATTCGGTCAGAAACAAGACTTTATTCTCAAAAATCAGGGCGATCATCCCTTTTTTTCTGAATTTTCGGTTACTAATCCCGATTCCGGGAATACCTATAGGGTGGCAATCCGCGGGGCAGAAGAAGGGAAGAATTATTGTTCCTGCCCGGATTACAGCATCAATCATCTTGGGACCTGCAAGCATATCGAATTCACCTTGGCCCAGTTAACGAAAAAACGGGGGGCTAAGAAGGCCTTTCGAAAAGAATATATCCCGACTTTTTCCGAAATTTTCCTTCATTACGGCCCGAAACGGGAGGTCCGTTTCAAGGCCGGAAGAGAGGTTCCCCACCCAGTGCTTCTCTGGGCTAAAGAATTATTCGACGTTAACGGTATTCTAAAAGAAGACCATCTTCTGGATTTTTCAAAACATCTGTGCGGGCTCCCCTCGAATAACGGACATGAGGTCCGCTGTTATGATGATGTCATGGCCTTCGTTGCCGAACATCAGGATCAGGAATATCGGCAAGAAATCGTCCGCTCCCGATTCAATCAGGGAATCAATAGCCCCATATTTAAAAATATTATCAAAACCCGCTTATACCCTTATCAACGGGAAGGGGCCTTGTTTGCCGTAAAGGCCGGCCGTTGCTTGATTGGGGATGATATGGGTTTGGGTAAAACCATTCAGGCCATAACCGCCACCGAGTTAATGGCCGACCTATTTCGCATAGAGAAGGTCCTGATTATTTCTCCGACCACCCTCAAATACCAATGGAAAGGGGAGATCGAAAAATTCACTTCCCGAAAGGCCATGGTGATTGAGGGATTCAACCATCAACGGGATCAACAATACCGGGAGCTTTCTTTCTATAAAATCATAAATTACGAGCTGGTCCTTCGTGACCTGGAAAAGATTAAGGCCTGGTCCCCTGACCTGATTATCCTGGATGAAGCCCAAAGAATCAAGAACTGGAAAACCCGGACCGCTCAAACCGTAAAACAACTCGATTCTCCCTTTGCCATTGTGTTGACCGGCACCCCCATAGAAAATAAAATCGAAGAACTGCATTCGATTGTAGAATTTATCGACCGAAAACCACTGGGTCCGTTGTACCGTTTCCTCCATCAACACCGGATCACCGATGAAGGGGGCAAGGTGATCGGCTATAAGGATTTGCAGAAGGTCAGGGAAACCTTGCGGACGGTTATGATCCGCCGGAAGAAAGGAGAAGTCCTGGAGCAGCTTCCTGAACGAATCGACAAAATCCTATTTGTCCCCCTGACCAAGGAGCAGGGGGAAATCCATGATGAAAATTATGAGATTGTGGTTAAACTGGTAGCCAAGTGGAGGCGTTATAAATTCTTGTGTGAGGCCGATCAACGTCGATTGATGATCGCCTTAACCAGAATGCGCATGGCTGCGGATAATACCTATCTGGTGGACAAGAAAACGGTTCATGGCCCCAAAATTGAAGAATTAGAGATTATCCTGCAGGAGATCCTCGGGGAAGACGGCGAAAAGGTGGTCATCTTCAGTCAGTGGCTTAGGATGACCGAATTGGTGGAACAAATTCTTGACCGAAACAAGATCGGATATGTTCATTTAAACGGCGGCATCCCGGCCAAAAAGAGAAAAGACTTGCTGGTTCGCTTCAAGGATGATCCGGCCTGCCAGGTCTTTTTGTCCACTGATGCCGGTGGCGTAGGGTTAAACTTGCAGAGCGGTTCGGTAGTAATCAACCTGGATATTCCCTGGAATCCGGCTGTCCTGGAACAGCGCATCGGCCGGGTCCATCGGTTGGGCCAGCACAAACCGGTGCGGGTCATCAACTTGGTCTCCTCCGCTTCCATTGAAGAAAGGATTCTGGATCTCCTCAAATTCAAAAAATCATTGTTTGCCGGGGCCTTGGATCAGGATGGGGAAAATGTGGTTATGATCGGGGAGTCTCAAATGAAGCGGTTCATGCAATCCGTGGAAACCGTCACTGAAAATCTGGAAAAGGCCGGACCCTCCATAGAAAGGCAGCAAGGGATGGAAGAAGAACCGGAACAGAAGGCGATCCTTCCGGAGGGCTTTGATCGGGGAGAAAGAAAACCGTTTCCCATTTTAGGGGATAGGGCAGGAAACGGGTTGGATCTTTTAAAGCCTCTATTGATAAGCGGAGCGGAGTTTCTGATGAATCTCAGTAAGAGCATCGGCCAACCCACCTCAACAGAAACTCAGACAGGCCCCAAATTCTCAAGTCCCCGAATTGGCCAAGATCCGGAAACGGGGGAATCTTTCTTGAAGATACCGCTTCCCGAAACCGGGACTATTCAGAAAATACTTTCGGCCTTAACCGGAGTATTGATGAACTTTCAGACCAATAGTTCATCAGAAACCGGCCGAGGGTCGAATTAAACCTGAATAGCGAGCCGGAAAAATCGGACTTGTTTTTTTCGTTTCTTTCCGGCGGATTTTTATATGGAACGCATCTGAAACGAAGAGGGCAAGCTGTTTTTTTCTCCTTGACCCCCCCTTGGTCTTCTCTTATACTCAACTCATCTCAGAGGAAATTCTTATCAAATATATTCAATAAGTTCGACAAAGGAGATTTAAGATGCCGGATGTGGACGATATAAAAGAGGGGAAAAGATATTTTACCGATACCCCCCAACGATGTGAGGGATTTTTCCTGAAAGGTTCCAACGCCCTGGATTGGGGGATGAAAAACCGCCTGGCCCGGATCTTTAATCCGAAATCCGGCCGAACCGTCATGCTGGCCGTGGATCATGGTTATTTTCAGGGGCCCACCACGGGTCTGGAACGGATGGACCTCACTATCCTACCCATTGCCCCCTATGCGGACACGTTGATGCTCACCAGAGGAATATTAAGAAGCATTGTACCGCCTTCTTTTTCCCAATCCATCGTCCTTCGGGTATCGGGTGGGACCAGCATCCTGAAGGAGCTGAGCAATGAAGAAATCGCCGTTGATATAGAGGATGCTATCCGGCTTAATGTGTGTGCCATGGCGGTTCAAGTGTTTATCGGCGGGGATTATGAACGCCAATCCATCATCAACATGACCAAAACGGTGGATATGGGGACGCGGTACGGCATTCCCACACTGGCCGTCACCGCCGTCGGCAAGGACATGGCCCGGGATGCCCGCTACTTCAGACTGGCCACACGTATCTGCGCCGAACTAGGCGCCCATTATATCAAAACTTATTACGTGGAAGACGGTTTTGAAACCGTTACTGCCTCCTGCCCGGTACCCATCGTCATGGCCGGCGGTAAAAAGCTTCCCGAACTGGAGGCCCTGACCATGGCCTATCGTGCGGTACAAGGAGGGGCCTCGGGTGTGGATATGGGCAGAAATATCTTCCAATCGGAATCCCCGATAGCCATGATCCAGGCGGTAAAGGCCGTCGTTCACGATAATGAGACCCCGGAGAAAGCTTTCGACCTTTACAACACCATAAAAAATAAGTAATTCAAAATGAAAGTTGCCAGGTGGTATAACAACCGGGACATCCGAATCGAGGAGATGCCCAGGCCTAAACCCGGTCCTAATGACATCCTGATAAAAGTCATCTCCTGCGGGATTTGCGGCAGTGACATCGTGGAATGGTACCGGCTTCCCCGGGCCCCTTTGATCCCCGGACATGAGATCGGCGGGTTGATCGTTGAAACAGGCGAATCTGTGACCGATTACCTGCCGGGAGACCGGGTTTTTGTGGCCCCCAAAGTCCCCTGCCTGAAATGCGATTACTGTCAGAAAGGCTACTATCCTCTTTGCACGGAAGTTAAAGAACGGCTCCCTGGGGGATTTGCTGAATATATTCTGGTTCCCGGTGCCCTGGTCGCCAATGGAATGCGTAGGTTGCCCGATCGAATCACCTACGATCAAAGCACCTTTATTGAGCCGCTGGCTTGCGTGGTCAGGGCCCAGAAACTGGCCGCCATCCGAGAAGGACAGACGGTGCTGGTCGTCGGCTGCGGAATGTCCGGTTTGCTGCATGTTAAACTGGCTAAGGTTAAAAAATGTAACATTGTGGCCACCGATATCAACCCCAAAAAACTCGAATACGCGCGAAGGTTCGGAGCGGGAATAACGATTGACGCCGGTGAAAATGTGCCGGAGAGACTCGTGGCCCTCACCGGGAAGCAGGCCGATGTGGTCGTCCTCTGCACCTCGGCCCTTCCGGCTGTCCTACAGGCCTGGCAGTCTGTGGACAAAGGCGGAACCGTTGTTTTTTTTGCCGTACCCGATCCGGATAAAAAAGTGGAAATACCGATTAACTATTTTTGGATGAGAGAGGTCAAGATTCTCACCTCCTATTATTGCGGGCCGCTGAATATTACCGAGGCCTTAAACCTACTTGAATCCGAGTCGGTTATCGTGGATGATCTAATCACCCATAGACTGCCCTTAAAAGAAATCGCCAAGGGATTCCAACTGGTAATAGAGGGGAAGGACTCCATCAAAGTCATTATTGAGCCGAACACAGACCCAACTTCGTCCAAGGATCGATAGCAGTTCCAAAAAAGAGAATATAATAGGATCATCAATTTGACTTTAAATAAATTAATTAGATCCTGCCTTATTGGCACACTTTTCTTTTTCATGGCCCTTTCACCGACCTTTGCCCAATCCAAACCCGGGCCCTTTTTCCTCATGGGGGATGGCAAACTTCACATTCAAAATGTTAAGACCCAACAGGAAGCCGACGTGGGACTGATGCTTCCCGATGGCTCCCTCGATGAATCGGCCCTGGAACGGATCGATTCCGTTTTTGGTTTTTCCGGTCAAAGGAAGGGGGAACATATTTCTCCGAGATTGCTCTTTATGCTGGACTATTTTTCAGACCTGGTCGCCCCGGGAAAGGTGATCTATCTGACCTCAGGCTACCGAAGTCCGGAATACAACGACGGGTTGAAAAAGGCCGGGGGGATTGTAGCCAAAACCAGTACCCATATGGATGGATTGGCCCTGGATTTTTATATTGAGGGCGTAAACGGAAAGGATCTCTGGGAACTCATCCGGGGGAAAAATTGTTGCGGGGTAGGTCATTACGGTGGAAAAGAAATTCATCTGGATGCCTCCCGCCCTCGGTTCTGGGAGGCGGCCACCTCCAAGGTAGATACCAACGAAAGCGATTTCAATCGCCGCATGTTTCTTTCCACCGACTTCGACCGTTATCAGGCCGGCCAACAGGTGCGCCTCTCTTTCTCTTCGGTGAGTAATTTCGGATTCGGCATCCGTAAAAAGGCGGTATTGATGGCCGAGCCTGAAGGAAGCAACTCCTTGATTGAGATCGACATTCAGGCCCAATCTGCCGGGAATTGTCTCCCGATTAACGACCGGCAGACCTCTCACTGGATCAACCTCACTCTCCCCAAAAATATCAAGGAAGGGCGTTATCACCTGCGCCTTGATTTCTGCCGGCGGCTCTTTGAACAGATGCCCTTAAAAACCCTTTCCAATGAAATCGAGGTAATTCCTTTTTCTCCTTGACCCCTTCCTTACCCTGTCATATACTTTGTCAATTAAAAGCAAACTGTTATCAATAATCATCCAAAACGATCCTTCTGCCTGAGGAGGGGAAAATCTTGACATCTGCGCGAGAGAAAAGGAGAAACGGCTTTTAATGCCTTCAGCGCTGCTTGTTCCTTTCCTTCTTGATGACCATCGATATGCCCTTCATCTGGGCGTTGTGGAACGCGTTATTCCCGCGGTTGAGATAACCCCTCTGCCCAAGGCCCCGGAGATCGTCCTGGGCCTGATCAATATCAGGGGAAAAATCATCCCGACCCTTAATATACGCCGTAGATTCCGCCTTCCGGAGCGGGAGGTGGAGTTGAAGGACCATTTCATCATTGCCAGCACCTCAAAACGAACCGTGGCGCTCCCGGCGGACTCGGTCAGCGGGGTCATCCAGATTTTCGAAGGGGAAATAACCGAAGCAATGGACATCCTGCCGGGCCTGGAATATGTCGAAGGGGTTGTCAGGCTCAAGGACGGGTTGCTCTTAATCCATAATCTGGAAGGCTTTCTCTCTCTTGAAGAGGAAACAAACCTGGATGAGGCCTTAAATGGACAAGGGGAAGAATAAAGGAAGCCGCCTCCCTGAGACCCTGCTCGCTCAAGCCGGCGAATTCATTTCCGGCTCCCTGGGCCTCTATTTCCCCAAAGACCGCCGAAGGGAATTGGAAAGGGGCCTGCGTTCGGTTGCTCCTGAGTTCGGCTTTGAAGACCCCGAAGCCTGCACCAGGTGGCTCATCTCCTCCCCCCTCAGCAAGTCCCAGATAGGGGTCCTGGCCGGTCATCTGACTGTTGGGGAGACCTATTTCTTCCGAGACAAAAAATACTTCGCAATTCTCGAAGAGAAAATCCTCCCGGAACTCATCGAACTTCGAAGAACCACCGGCAAATACCTGAGGATCTGGTCCGCCGGTTGCTGCACCGGTGAGGAACCTTATTCTCTGGCTATCCTTCTTCACAAAATAATGGGTGACACCAAGGACTGGAATATTACCATCCTGGCCACCGATATCAACCCGACCTTCCTGAGGAAGGCCTCTAAAGGGATTTATGGAGAGTGGTCTTTCCGCGACACTCCCGAGTGGGTCAGAGAAAGATACTTCACCAAGACGAAGGAAAACCGCTTCGAACTTCTACCAAAGATCAGAAAGCGAGTGTCCTTTACCTGTCACAACCTGGTCCAAAATGCCTATCCGTCCTCGCTTACGCAGACGAATGCCCTGGACCTGATCCTCTGCCGAAATGTGCTCATGTATTTGACGCCCGACTATAAGGGCCATGTGGCCGGAAAACTGGTCCAATGCCTGGTCGAAGGAGGCTGGTTGATTACCGGTCCGAGCGAGACCACCGAAGCCCTTTCCTCGGAATTCGTCAGCGTCAACTTCCAGGGGCCGACCTTCTATAGAAAACAGGAAACCCGGGGACCGGTGATTGATGATGGGCGATTGTCGATTGAAAAACCCTCGTTTATTCCCTTTGACATTCAATCATCAATCCAAAGGTCATTCATTTCTCCAGAAGATCGGTTCACTAACAATCAGCACCCCGAGGTCTCTGCCTCTCAATCGACAATCAACAATCAACAATCAGCAATCCAGTTGGCTCGCAGTGCCGCTGATCAAGGAAGTCTCCCGGAAGCCCTGGGTTATTGTGAAAAGGCCATCGCCGTCGACCGGTTCAACCCCGGACATTATTACCTTCGGGCTTCCATTTTGCAGGAACAAGGCAGACTGTCCGAGGCAGTCGACGATCTCAGAAAGGCGCTCTATCTCGACCAGGACTTCATACCGGCCCATATCCTTTTAGGGAGCCTTACCCTTCGGCAGGGGAATAGAAGAGGATCATCAAAACACTTTCGGAACGCCTTAAGGCTCTTGGGCCATCGCCCTGTTGAAGAGGTCATTCCTGGGGCCGAAGGCCTTACCGCCGGCCGGCTCAAAGAGATCATTCGGTCAACCATGTGGGATTGATGATTGTTGATCAATGATTGATGAAGGACGAATATTAAAAGATGAGACCTGAAGACCTAAAGAAGAGAACCAAGGACTTCGCCCACAGGATTGTCAAACTTGCCTTGATCCTGCCCAAGATAACTCTGTGCGACCACATACGAAAACAGTTGATCAGGTGCGCCACATCTGTAGCTGCGAACTATCGGGCAGCTTTGTTGTCCCAGACCAAAGCGTCCTTTATTTCAAAAATCAGCACCGTTATAGAAGGGGCTGATGAATCTGAGTTTTGGTTGGAATTCATTATCGATGAGAGGTTAATTGAAACCGAACTTATTACTCCCCTTCTTCGAGAGGCTCACGAGCTGGCATCCATTTTTGTTGCGGCAAGAAGAACCGCCCAGGGAAAGAAGCAATGACCATTCCAATCGACAATCATCGATCATCAATCATCGATTGGAAAGAGGTGCACCGGCGCCTGGACACGGCCAAAGAGGCCCTGGAAAAGGGGTGGTCCCCCAGCGAAGAGGAGAAGAAGCGGATTCTCAAGACCCGTGCCGAGGTCTTGGCCCGAGAACCTGATAAAATTGAACAAGGAGAACAGATAGAGGTTGTCGAGTTTACCCTTTCTTATGAGCAATACGGGGTGGAATCGCTTTATGTAAGGGAAGTCTATCCTCTCAAAGAATTCACCCCGGTCCCCTGTACCCCGGCTTTCGTCCTGGGCATCATCAACCTGCGCGGAACGATCCTGTCCATCCTTGACCTGAGAAAGTTCTTTGACCTTCCCGAAACAGGGCTTGGCGATCTGAACCGGGTCATTGTTCTCTCTTCCGAAGACATGGAGTTCGGGGTCCTGGCCGACACTATTACCGGGGTCCGCAAGGTTTTGCGCGACGGGCTGCAACCGCCTCCCCCGACATTCACCGGGCTCAGGCGCGAATATCTCAAGGGCGTTTCTCCGGATAGGATGGCCATCCTGGACGCCGGCAAGATCCTGGCCGACACAAGAATCGTGGTCAATGAGTTTGTCTAACATTGTTGATTGATGATTGAAATGACTTATACCAAACAAATGCCAAAAGGTAAATCAAGGGCTGAAAAATTCACAGAGGTGCCTTTCAATCGACAATCATCAATCATCTATCATCTATCCAAGAATCATCTATCATCACTATTTTTGGCTTTTGCTTTTCATTCAACAATCGACATTCATCAATCATCAATCCAGTGAGGTGCCTATGTCTTCCAATCGCCCATCATCAATCGTCAATCATCAATCCAAAGGAATGCAGACTCGGGGGAAACTCTTTCTCGGCCTTGGCCTGATCATGCTCATTCTGGCTGTGGTAATTGCGACGGCCTACGTAAGCATTGCCAAGTTAAGAAGGTCGGCGGAAATCATTTACTCCCAGCAATTCACGGCGACCGTAGCTCTCAAAGACATGCGGGCCAATCAGAATGGAATCCGCGAAGACATGCTGGTCATGATGCTTTCCGAAAAGAACTCTGCCGAGCAGAAGACCAGGCTCCAGGACATCAAGGGCAGACTGGGGGAGATCAAGGAGGACGCCGATTCCGTCCGCCGTTCATTAAAAGATTCTCCACCCCTTTTAGGCAAGTTTGAAGAACTGGAATCCTTAAGAAAAGAATTCGAAAAGACAAGGGATGAAAGGGTCGTGCCCCTTATCACCGCCGGGCAAATTGCTGATGCCAAGAATCTGTCCCTCGGTATCCAATCGGAACGTAACGCCAAGATTCGCGCCAAGGTGGGTGAACTCATCAACCTGGTGGAGAAGGCGATCCAAGAGCAGCTGACCCGGTCGACGGATTCGTCCAGGAGGTCTTCCTGGATGATCATCAGCCTGGGGATCATCGGACTGCTGATCATTTTGGGCATTGCCTTTTTCATGAACCGCTTGGTGGTGGAGCGCGAGAAGGCGGAAACGAGACTTCAAGAGACATCAGTCTATTCCAGAAGCCTCCTCGAAGCCAGCCTTGACCCTCTGGTCACCATCAGTCCGGAAGGCAAGATCACGGATGTCAACGAGGCCGCCACCAAGGTTACCGGCCTTGATCGCCAGTCCCTTATCGGTACCGATTTTTCAAACTACTTCACCGAGCCTGAAAAAGCCCGTAAGGGTTATCAGCAGGTCTTCGAAAAGGGCTATGTCACCGATTATCCCCTGACGATCAGGCATGCCGCAGGGAATTTGACCCATGTGCTTTACAATGCCTCGGTCTACAAAGACAGGGAAGGTAAGGTCCTTGGCGTTTTTGCGGCGGCCCGCGACATAACCGCCCAGAGACAGGCCTCTCAATACGCCCGCAGTCTCCTTGAGGCCAGTCTCGACCCTTTGGTGACCATCAGCCCCGATGGAAAGATCACTGATGTGAACCAGGCAACGATTAAAGTGACCGGTGTCTCCCGGGAACGGCTCCTGGCCACTGATTTTTCGGACTATTTCACCGAGCCGGAAAAGGCCCGCCAGGGTTATAAGAAGGTCTTCGAAGAAGGTTTTGTCACCGACTACCCCCTGACCATCTGCCACACTTCGGGAGGCCTCACCCATGTCCTTTACAATGCCTCGGTTTACAAAGACAGGGAAGGTAAAGTCCTCGGCGTCTTTGCGGCGGCCCGTGACGTTACCGCCCAGAGACAGGCCTCCCAGTACGCCCGCAGCCTCATCGAGGCCAGCCTCGACCCCCTGGTGACCATCAGCCCTGATGGAAAGATCACCGATGTCAACCGGGCGACCGAGGAGGTGACCGGCATCTCCCGTGGCCGGCTCGTCGGCAGTGATTTTTCCGACTATTTCACCGAACCTTCACGGGCCAGGGAGGGATATACCAGAGTGCTGGCCGAAGGTTTGGTCCGGGATTTCCCCCTGACCGTTCGCCATGGGTCAGGAAGGACGACGGACGTTCTTTACAACGCTTCGGTGTATAAAGACGAAGGGGGGAACATGCAGGGAGTCTTTGCCGCGGCCAGGGACATCACCGAAAGGAAGCGTGCCGAGGAGAACCTCAGGCAGGTCATGCTCGAGGTGCAGGAGTCGGTGAACATCCTGGCCCCGGCTACGACGGAAATCCTGAGCATCACCGGCCAGGTGGCCGCTGCCGCGTCGGAAACCGCCACGGCGGTAAGCGAGACCACCACCACTGTCGATGAGGTAAAACAGACCACCATCATGTCCAACCAGAAGGCCCAATACGTGGCCGAGATCGCGCAGAAGACCGCCCAGGCCTCGGAGGCCGGTAGAAAGTCGGTCAGCGAGTCCATGGAGGTTATGAACCGCATCCGGGGGCAGATGGAGTCGATCGCTGAAAGTATCGTCCGACTGAGCGAGCAGGGTCAGACCATCGGCGAGATCATTGCCACGGTCAACGACCTGGCCGAGCAGTCGAACCTCCTTTCCGTAAACGCGGCTATCGAAGCGGCCAGGGCCGGAGAGCAGGGCAAGGGTTTCGCCGTAGTGGCTCAGGAGGTCAAGAGTCTGGCTGAACAATCGAAACAGGCTACCGGCCAGGTGCGGGCCATCCTCGGAGACATACAGAAGGCGACTAATTCAGCGGTCATGGCCACCGAACAGGGGAATAAAGCAGTGGAGGCCGGCGTGGCCCAATCCAAACAGGCCGGCGAGACCATCAGCCTTCTGGCCGATAGCATCTCCGCGGCAGCCCAGGCCTCGACGCAAATCGCCGCCTCAAGTCAGCAGCAATTAGTCGGCATGGACCAGATCGTCGTGGCCATGGATAACATCAAGACCGCCAGCACGCAAAATGTAGAAGGGGCCAGACAGACCGAATCGTCCGCCCAGAACCTTAATGAACTGGGGCAGAAACTCAAAAAGCTGCTTGAACAATATAAGGGTTAATGATTTTCGATGAAAGGGAGAATCGGTGAACCGGAGAATCGGAGATGGGAAATCATAAGTCGTCTACCTCATTGACAATCATCCATCATCAATCATAAATCGACAATGGATAAAGATGCTGCATTTCTGAAAAGGCTTCTGACTACCTTCAAGGTTGAGGCGGCGGAGCACATCGCTGCAGTCTCATCAGGACTTCTCGAGATGGAGAAGACCCCTGCCGGCGGCAGACGCCCCGAGTTGATCGAAGGCGTTTTTCGCGAGGCCCACAGTCTGAAGGGGGCAGCCCGCACCGTCAATCTGCCGGTCATCGAATCGGTCTGCCGGTCCATGGAGAACATCTTCTCCATCCTGAAGAAGCGGGACAGGGAAACCCTTCCGGATTTCTTCGATATCCTCTATAGGGGCCTTGATTTACTCCGCGATCTTCTCGATTCCCTTGATGCTGAAGGGAAAACCCCTGATAAATCCCTGGTCAAAAAGCTGATTTCCGACCTCGATCAGGCCGCTGCAAATCTGGAGGTAACGGCTCCTAAGGACAGGGACGATTCTCCAATCCTCAGTCAACCATCGCCAATCGCCGACCAACAATCATCAATCGCCAATCCTGACGCTGTTCCTCGAATCATCCGTCAACAATTGTCCATAGTCAATCCCGAGACCATCCGGGTCGAAAAGACAAAGCTCGACTCCGTCCTGCTCAAGGCTGAAGGACTGCTCCAGGCTAAACAGTCCCTGGAAGAAAGGATCTCCGAACAACGAGAAATTATTGCTGACCTGGGAAACATGGAAAAACGATGGTCCGCGGTGAGAAACGAGGCCCGGACCTTGGGTAAATTTCTGGGAAAGGGGGTTGCGAGCGACGGGGCGCCAAGGGTGCTTCCTCCGGCCGGCCTTCTCGATTTTCTAAAATCCGGCCGGGAGCTTATCCGAACCCTCCAGACCAGGCTATTGTCCCTGGAAAACAAAATGGAGGCTGACCGTCGTTCGGTCGGCCTCATGGTTGAAGGCCTGGTAGAAGATACCAAGCGGTTGGCCATGACGCCCTTCTCCACGCTCTTCGATTCCCTGCCAAGGACCGTGCGCGACCTTCTGACCTTGCAGGGGAAGGAGGCGGAATTAATTATCTCCGGCGGAGAGGTGGAGGTCGACCGACGAATCCTGGAGGAAATGAATGATCCGCTGATCCACCTGGTAAGAAACTGTGTGGATCACGGAGTCGACAGACCCGATGAAAGAATCCTAAGGGGCCGGCCACCGGCCGGAAGGATTTCGCTATCGGTCGCTTACCGGGACAGCGGCAAAGTCGAGCTGACTATAACCGATGATGGACCGGGAGTCGATATCGCCAAGGTGAGGAACTCCGCCCTGAAGCTCGGCCTTCTTTCGCCTGAGGACGCCGAAAGGCTCGACGGAGAGAGGTTGCAGGCCTTTATCTTCCGTTCGGGAGTGAGTACCAGTCCGATTGTTACCGACATCTCCGGCCGTGGACTCGGGCTGGCCATCGTCCAGGAGAAGGTAGAGAAGCTGGGGGGCGTAATCTCCTTAGAGTCTTCGCCCGCAACCGGGACGGCCTTCCGCATTCTTTTGCCAATGAGTCTGGCTACGGTCAGGGGGCTTCTCATACGCCTCGGAGAAAGATTTTTTGTTATTCCTACGGCTCAGGTCAGGCGTACAATGAGGGTATCTCCCGATGACATCAAAACGGTCGAAGGCCGGCAGACGATTTCCCTCTTCGGCTCCACCCTGCCTTTCGTCCACCTGGAAGCCATCCTTGAGATTCCTCCTTCTGGAAAAACCAGAGAAGAACCGTCTCTTTTTCAGGTAATCGTGCTGGAAGCGGAAGAAAAGCTTATCGCTTTCAAGACTGACGTGGTGTTGTACGAGCAGGAGTTTCTGGTGAAGGGCCTGGGCCGGCATCTTAAGCGGGTCCGCAACGTCTCAGGCGCTACGGTGCTGGGTGGAGGGAGGGTGGTATCCGTCCTTAACGTCCCGGATATGATGAAATCCGCTGTAGAAGCTTCTGAAGCCGTCTCTTCGGTAGCCCCCCGTTCTCAAGAGATCGAAGAGAGAAGAAGAATCCTGGTGGTGGAAGATTCCGTGACCGCCCGGGTTCTCCTTAGAAATATTCTGGAGGGAGCGGGATACGAGATCAAGACCGCCATCGACGGTATCGATGCCTATTCCATACTTAGGGGGGAGGACTTTGACCTGGTGGTCTCCGATGTGGATATGCCCAAGATGAACGGCTTCGAGCTGACGACCAAGATCCGCTCTGATAAGAGGCTGACCGAACTGCCGGTTATCCTGGTCACAGCCCTTGATTCTCGGGAAGACCGGGAAAGGGGCATTGACGTCGGGGCCAACGCCTACATCATCAAGAGCAGCTTTGACCAGAGCAACCTGTTGGAGGTGATTAAAAGGTTAATATGAAACAAAATAGATGAAACGGCGAAACGGAGCACCGGAGAGATGTTAAGAGCGATTCTCCGATTCCTCACATTGAAATATGGAGAAAAAGACGTTATAAGGCGGCCTTTATTGCCAAATTGAGTGATGCTGAAAGCGAAGCTTGTGAGACTCAAGTGTGGATTGAGTTGGCTGAGAAATGTGGCTATCGGGAGATTGAAACTGCAGAGAATTTAACCAACACTTATGAGATGATTTTAGGCCAAATCGTAAAGATGATCGAGGAATCGGACAAATGGTTAATCAAGTCAAAGTGATCACCACCCAATATATTTTCTTTTCGCTCATTCACCGATTCTCCCTTTCTCCGTTTCAAGAAATAAAGAAGGCGGCCTAATGATCAAGGTACTTATCGTCGAAGACTCTCCCACCGCCCGGGACTACCTGGTCCATATTTTCAGTTCCGACCCGGGGACGGAGGTAATCGGAACGGCCAATGATGGGGCCGAGGCGGTGAAGTTGGCTGAAAGGCTGAAACCGGATGTTATCACCATGGATATCCATATGCCGGTCATGGACGGCCTCGCAGCCACCCGAAGGATCATGGAAACCCACCCGGTGCCTATAGTCATCGTCAGCGGTATCTGGGACCCGAGGGAGTTGGAGACCACCTTCCGGGCCATCGAAGCCGGTGCCCTGGCCGTGGTGCAGAGACCGGCAGGTGTAGGCCACCCGGAGAGTGAGCGGCTGAAAGAAGAGCTTATCTCCAAGGTCAAGCTCATGTCGGAAGTAAAGGTTGTCAGGAGATGGGACCGTTCACCCAAGATAAAAGAAGAGAAAAAAATCGAAAAGCCCCCTTTTTCTATTAAAGCCAGGCAGGATATAGAAATAGTAGCCATAGGGGCCTCGACCGGCGGTCCCCTGGTCCTTCAAACGATCCTTTCCAAGCTTCCGCCGGATTTCCCCGTGCCGGTCCTGATTGTCCAGCATATTGCCTCTGGCTTTATTCAGGGGATGCTGGAATGGCTCTATGGGACCAGCGGCCTTCGATTGCACATTGCCAAAGACGGGGAAGAAATATTGGGAGGCCGGGCCTACTTTGCCCCCGACGGGTTTTATATGGGGGCAGGGAAAAGCGGATTTTTACGGCTTCAAAAAAAAGAAACCGAGGGCCAAAACAACTTAGCGGTGTCTCACCTTTTCCGGTCCGTTACCGAGGTGTATGGCGCAAAATCAGCCGGCATCTTGCTGACCGGCATGGGCAGCGACGGGGCTGCAGAATTGAAATTATTGAGGGAAAAAGGGGCCTTGACTATTATACAGGATAAGGAAAGTTCTGTTGTCTTCGGGATGCCGGGAGAAGCCCGGAAACTCGGGGCGGCCATGTACGAACTCCCCCCTGAAAAGATAGCATCGGCCCTTATTTATTTGGTTGGTCATGGCCCAAAAAAGAATATTGATGATATAATTGACGCTTGATGATTGTAAAAAAAGGCAACGGGCCTTTAAATCATCGATGGTCAATAGGGAGATCTGAATGGAATCTATTATCAATGAGCATACCAGACTATTGATCGTCGAAGATAGTCCGACTCAAGCCGAAAATCTGAGCTATAGGCTTGAACAGCAGGGCTATAAGGTCTATGTCGCCCCAAATGGGGAAGAGGCCTTAAA
Organism: uncultured delta proteobacterium; assembly: GCA_963790475.1. Classification (GTDB taxonomy): domain Bacteria; phylum Desulfobacterota; class RBG-13-43-22; order RBG-13-43-22; family RBG-13-43-22; genus RBG-13-43-22. The sequence goes on from CAWBOS010000012.1 coordinate 33,495, forward strand.
GATGATCCACCGGATCAGGCCGGTCATGATCATCAGCGATATCCTCATGCCGAAGATGGACGGCTTTTTGCTCTGTAAGAAGATCAAGTCGGATGAATACCTGAACAACATCCCCGTTATCCTGCTCACGGCCTTATCCGACCCCCAAGACGTGCTCAAAGGCCTTGAAAGCGGGGCCGACGATTTCATTACCAAACCCTATGATGAGGAATATCTCCTGGCAAAGATCCGGCACACCCTGATCAAAGCCGGAATACCCCGGGAATCGGAAGTCCCAAAGGGGGTGGAGGTCTTATTTAAGGGTGAGAAATATTGGATCACTGCCGAACGGCAACAGATCCTCGATCTTCTGCTTTCGACTTACGAAACAGCCGTCATCAAGAACCATGAGCTGAAGAAGGCTCAAGAAGAACTGCGCAGGTCCCGGGACGAGTTGGATGTCCGGGTTCGTGAACGAACAGCCGAACTTTTCCTTGCCAATGAAGGACTAAGAAAAGAAATTGCCGAACACCAAAAGGCGGAAGAGGCCCTCCAGGAATCAAAGAAACAACTGCGAATCCTGGCCTCCAAGATCCTAACCGCTCAGGAAGATGAAAGAAAACGGGTCGCCCTTGAAGTTCATGATATCCTGGGATCGTCTTTGAGTGCCATCAAATTCAAGGTAGAAGAGGTTTTAAGTAATATCCCCCAAGACCAGATGCCGGCTAAATCCAATCTCATAGAGGTCCTCATCCCCTTTATCAAGGAAACCATGGAAGAAGCCCGACGGATTCAGGCCGACCTGCGCCCCCCTCTTCTGGATGATCTGGGAATTATAGCCACCATTTCCTGGTTTTGTCGAAGATTTGAAACGATTTATTCGGCTATCCGCGTTGAAAAAATGATTACCATCCGGGAGGAGGAGGTGCCGGATCATCTTAAGATCGTCCTTTTTAGAATTATACAGGAAGCCATGGCTAATATCGGCAAACATGCCAGAGCCGACTATATGTGTCTGGGATTGCGAAAAGTAGACTCCACCATAGAGCTGAGTATCAGGGATAATGGAAAAGGTTTTGACCAGGCCACATTTTCTTCTGAGGAAAGTTTGAAAAAAGGTCTGGGGCTTTCCAGCATGAGAGAGCGAACCGAATTTTCAGAGGGCACATTTTCCATCGAGTCGGCCAAGGGATCTGGGACGCTGATCAAAGCCATTTGGCCGATCTGATTGGGTCTTCTTTGACCTTGAACACTTTTCATCCCTTACTCAAGATACCCACGACTCGATCTCTGTAATCCTTGCTTTTTTCATCGGCAGCGATCAGATCAATGGCCGCCGGCGACGAAGCCCCCAGTCCCATCTCTACAGCTCTGGCGATCTGTTCCTGATCGAATATCTTGGTTCCCATAATGGCCGTGTTGCTCCCCAGGTTTTTCAAAACAGCCACGCCGACGGCATCAATGGCCACCCGGTCGGTGGAGGCCAGAAAAACATCTCCCTTAGCAGTCTTTCCGGTGGCCGGCCCGCCGTCCACAAAGGCATCCACTCCATCGAGAACAATAAGGTGAGGCGTGAAGGGTTGATTCAGTTCGGCAATCAGCTTCCGTTGATGCGGAGAGGTATGAAGTTCCCTCATGTAATTGAACCCGTGCCGGGTGGTTGGGACCACCCCGACATGGAGTTTCAGGGACATGGTGAAAATCCCGCCGAATTGATGGGTTTTCAAACAGCAGGTGGAGACCAGGCATTCGGCCTCCAGAATAGGCCGGGCAATCCTAAAACCATTTTTCCAATGACTGTCCTTGGGAATTACTTCAACCCAATCTTTTTTATCGAGATCATCAAAATCAATAATTTTTACATTTAATTTTTGCATGAGGGGGAGGACCCCTTTTTGCTCCATTACCTCCCGGGTGAGAGGATAACTCCTTTCCCCCAGACTGATCGATTTGGCCCCCATGGCCCAAAACTCCTCAACCAGTGCGGTCAGCGTGTCGTTGTGAGTGGAGCCGGGAGTGATATCGGCGGTGTTGAAATTCGGTTTGATCAGGACATTTTTCCCCTTAACCGGATTGATCCCCAGGGCCTTTAGGGAACCCTGCACCCCTTCTTTACGATTACTTGGTCTTTTTTAAAGCCACTGCGGTTTTTTTGGCGGCCATAATTTCCTCCCCTTTGAGACCCAACAATACCGCCCCTCCGGCTATCCCGGTAAGTTTCAGAAAATTTCTGCGGTTTAATCGAATCACTGAATGACAACCTTAAAATTAGAATATCCCGGACTTATAATTAACGCTCATATTACTATATTTATGGCGGAAGGAACACTTTTCTTTTTGCTCCGCTCTAATCAAAAGGGAGTGTACTAGTGTTTAACCTCCCAGTATCGGCCAATAGTGGTTTGAAATGGTCCCATAAAGACCCATAACTCCAAAAAGAATAAATATCACTGCCGCCACCCACTTGACCAAACGCTCAGGTATGGTTTTCCCAAGGACTATACCAAAAATAATACCGACAGCATCGGCGATGATCATGCCCGATGTAGTCCCGAACCATATTGGAATAATTCTTGAATATTTGGTCGCCAGGACGATCGTTGCCAGTTGTGTTTTGTCTCCCATTTCCGCGAAAAAAAAAGCTATGGCCACGGTCCAAAAGGGGCTGTAATTAAAGCGTTTGTCCTCATTGTTGAGTTTATCCCCTCGCAAGGTCCAGAGTCCGAAGAGGATAAAAGAAGCGGAAGCGATGAGTTGAATGGTCTTGAGGGGAATAAGGCTTGTCAGGTAATTTCCCAGAAGGACGGCCAGCAAATGGTTGGCCAATGTGGCTAGGAAAACCCCCCAGAGAACCGTCTGCCAGCGGTACCGTGAGGCAAAGGCCATGGCTAATAATTGGGTCTTATCTCCCATTTCAGCCAGAACTACGAAGACAAGAGACGTGAGGTAGGCGGTCATGCTAGGCTTTTCCTTAAAAAAAAAACGAGACACTTTAGCTTGGACTCTATCAGTCACGCTAAAGGTCTCGCTAATTGGTTTCCACCAACGACAGGGCCAGGAGTTAATTCCGGTATGTTGACCTTATCTGGTTAGCTACTCCCCTTCAGGGATTCGGATTAGCATAAATTTTATAACAGCCTCATAAAAAATTCAACACAAATTGCCAATCCTACAATTCTCTCGGTAAATATGATTCGATTGGATCGCCAGGAGAAATCATCGGGTCTTCAGAGGGGCCTCCTTAGATTAATTTCAAAAAACCCCTGAAACCACCTTCCATCTTTTTGAAGAATGTTGTAAGATTTTTACAGTTTTCATTTTTTATGGAAAGGAAGGACCGGCCTATGTCGGAAATTGAAATTCCAAGCCCTGAAGAATTGGAAGAAGAGAGAGGAAAGACCTTTACCCGGAGATTGGCTTTGGTTACAGCCATCTATGCCGTGTTTCTGGCTATTACCTCCCTGGGGGGAAGCAATGCCATGAAAGAAATGCTGCTGGCCCAACAGCAATCCTCGGATCAATGGAGTTTTTATCAGGCCAAGGTGATTCGGGAGCATCTCAATCGAAATGAAAAAAACCGAATAGAGGTAGAATTGTCCGAAAGAGGCGCCTCCATGAAACCGGAAGTTAGAAAACGTTTTGAAAACCTGTTAACAAAAATGGGGGAAGAAGAGAGCCGTTATAACACGGAAAAGAAAGAAATCGAAAAAGAGGCCAAATCACTGGAAAAGGAAAGGGATTTAAATCGGAGGAAAGACCCCTATTTTGATTTTGCCGAGGTCTTATTACAAATCTCGATTATCCTGGCCTCCATAGCTATACTTTCCACCTCAAAGCCGGTTTTCATTTTCTCCCTGGTAACGGCCTGTTTGGGTTGTTTTCTTTCTTTCAACGGTTTTTGTTTTATTTTTCGAATACCATTTTTTAACTGATCTGGACTTTAGGTGAAATACGCTTCCTAGCTCGGAGATTTCAGCCCCTGCGTGTAAAGGTTTTAGCAGGACATAGCAATTTATTATTCCGCATAAAAACCTTCGACTACATCCTTATATCGGGCATTATAGCCTTTCTTTTAACTTTTTAGTAACAGCCAAAAACATATGGAGATGGTCAAAATTCGCGCATATTAGTGCCTAGTTATAGTTACGGCTTGCAACAAGTCCCATTGATGATTATCTTTAAATACAATTTTAATCTTTAACTTTCAGGGAGAAAGAATGAAACCGTTTTTAAGATTAGCATCAAACCAAAGGTTCGGAAGTCAACGAATTAATGAAGGACAGGCCATACCTTCTGACGATGATATCCTGGATGCCTACTCCAACGCAGTGATAAACGCCGTGGATGTTGTAAGTCCATCCGTAGTTTACATAGATGTTTGCCGTAACATAAAGATAAAGCAACGTAACGGCACCCTACTTCCCCGGGAAATTAAGGCCAATGGCTCAGGTTTTGTCTTTACGCCGGATGGATTCATCCTGACTAATAGCCATGTTGTTCATGAAGCAAGCCAAATTGAGGTAATCCTGTCCGATGGCCGCACCTTTCACGGAGATATGATTGGGGACGATCCGGACACGGATCTGGCGGTCATCAGGATACATGCGCCAAAACTGATTTTTGCTTCTTTGGGAGATTCAGATAGAATCCGGGTCGGGCAACTGGCCATTGCCATCGGAAATCCTTACGGGTTCCAATGCACCGTAACATCGGGAGTCATAAGTGCCTTAGGCAGATCCTTAAGGTCCATGTCCGGCAGACTTATAGATAATATTATTCAGACCGATGCGGCGCTTAATCCCGGCAATTCGGGAGGACCTTTGGTTACCTCCAGGGGCGAGGTTATCGGGGTAAATACTGCGGTCATTCAGTCCGCTCAGGGAATCTGTTTTGCCATCGGGATAAATACGGCCAAGTTCGTTGCCTCCCGGCTCATCAGGGAAGGAAGGGTCAGGCGAAGCTACATAGGTCTCGGAGGGCAAAACATACCTCTTCATCGCCGGGTAGTCCGTTTTTATAACCTTCCGGTCGAAACGGGGGTTTTGGTATTATCCGTTGATAATAACAGCCCGGCTAAACAGGCTGGTTTATGTAAGGGAGATATTATAATATTTTTCGACGATCATCCTATCAAGGGTATTGATGATCTGCATCGATTATTGACGGACGAAAAGGTGGGAGTTAATTTGAAGCTGACTGTTATAAGAAACTCGGAACGCCTGGACCTGAATATTGTTCCCGGGGAGTCTCGGAGCAGGACTATCCACTAAAATAAAACCAAAGAAAATTCGGTCGGGAATATTTTTCTTCTTAACCGGGGGTTTGAGACCTTTGAAATCGGTCTCCAGGATTATCCTTGTTTTCTATTGGAATTGTTTTGGGAAAATTTCTCTATAACCTTTTCGCAATAAACCTGATTCTCTTCTAACAGGGGGGAAGCCCGGCGCATCATGTTCAGTTTCATGATCTGGAAGTTGAGCCGTTTCATCAGGCGGTATTGCTTTTCCACGTCCTCCATACCCTTCAATAAATCCCGCAATTGGACGATTTCTTTTTTCAGTTCCAGTTCGGGAGGCAGGCAATCGGCATTTTTCAATATCTTGTAGGCCAGACGCAACTCTTCGGGGATACCGCTGTCATCATCCAATTGTAGGGGTTTTCCTTTGCCGGGCAGGTTATCCAGTTCTCCCTTCAGGATGGCTTCCTGGATTTTTCTTTCGGCGATGATATGGGAGAAAAACATTGGTAACGTAATAACTACAAATTATCCGATTACGGTTAAATATACAGGAATCCTTGGTCGGATTCATAACCTAAATTATAATATTATTATAACATAATGAATTTCAAGGAAGTCAAAAAAAAATCCCCTCTCGTCAGGTGACGATCTTAAGGACTTTTTACGGAAACATCATAGCACGGCTGATTAAAAGATCAACCCCCAATTTTAGACATTTGCCGCTGACATTTTCGGGGAAGAGGATTCATTTGAATAGGATGTTCCTTGGGTTTCCGGGAGATGGTTTCTCGAATGATAGATTCCAATTCCGTATCCGAAGCGCCGTTCCTCAGAGGGGTTCGCAAATCGGTTTCGTCGTCGGAAAAGAGGCAGACCCTCAACCGGCCTTCGGCTGTAAGGCGAAGACGATTGCAGGAGGGACAAAAATGTTCGCTGATAGGGCTGATTAATCCGATTTCCCCCCTCGCCCCGGCATAGGACATCCGTTTGGCCGGACCATCCAAGCCTTGGCCGTTAATCGGGAAAAGGGGTCCCAGAACCTGTAATTTTTTTAAAATATCTTCCGAGGAGAGAAACCTCTCGGCACTCCAGCCGTTTTCCGCTCCCACCGGCATGAACTCGATAAAACGGATATGATACGGTTTTTCGTAAGACAATCGGCCGAAGGCCAGGATTTCATCATCGTTGATCCCCTTTAGGGCTACGACATTGATCTTGATTGGGGAAAACCCGATTCGCTCGGCCCCTTGAATCCCTTCCCAAACTTGGTCAAAAAAACCGAATCGAGTAATCCTGGCAAAATTTTGTGGGTCAAGAGTGTCCAGGCTGATATTGATTCTTTTTACCCCGGCTTCCCATAAGGCTTGGGCCTGTTCTGCTAAAAGGACACCATTTGTGGTCAGGCTGATATCCCTGATGCCCGGGATTTCCCCTAATGCTTTAATAAGATCGACAATGTTTTTTCGGACCAGGGGCTCTCCTCCGGTAAGCCGGATCTTTTCAATACCCAGACCAACACTCAGCCGGGCCAGTCTCAATAATTCCTCATAGGTCAGGATATCCTCATGAATAAGCTTGGGAACCCCCTGTTCCGGCATACAATATACGCATCGCAGGTTGCAGCGATCGGTTAAAGACATCCGGAGATAATTGATAGGACGATTATAAGAATCAAGAAGCATAAAAGATTCCCCGATGGTTTTTTACAGTTGCAATAATATGTCTTTTTAAACATAATAATTACAAAAGGGATTTTGTCAACCTTTTACCCTCGGGGTATCATTGTGGGTCCCATAATAGCCTTGATATGAAAATGAAGATCTCGCCTTCGATGGGACCATAGCAGCAATTTTTTCGTCTATATTATCTTGAGACCTTAAAATAAGGTCGGGCAAAAAAAGAAATTTTCATGAAGCCATTTTTTCAGGTAAAGACATCAGAAGAAATTTACAAAATCATTAAAACCCTGCCTCGTTTGACGAAGGAAAACATCTGCTTAAATGATGGGTTAAACCGGGTTTTGGGCGATGATATTTTTTCCACCGAGGACCTCCCCCATTTCCCCAGGGCTACCATGGATGGATTTGCAGTGCGGGCCAGAGACACTTTCGGGGCCTCGGAGGCCGTTCCGGCCCTGCTGACTCTATCCGGTGAGATCAGTATGGGTCAGGAGGCAAAAACACCAATACAGCCAGGACATTGTTATCGTATTGCCACCGGCGGAATGGTTCCGCCAGGGGCCGACTCGGTGGTCATGATCGAGCATTCCCAGCAACTCGACGCTAATACTATAGAGATATTCAGACCCGTTTCTCCTTTGGATCATGTTATTCAAGTGGGAGAAGACATAAAAAAAGCCCAGCCTGTTTTAATGGCCGGACAGAGGCTTCGCCCCCAGGACCTGGGAATCCTAGCCGGCTTGGGGATTGTTGATTTGCCCGTATATCTTCAAGCCAAAGTGGCGATCATTTCCACCGGTGATGAGGTAGTCCCGGTAGAGGAGCAACCTCCCCCTGGTTTTATCCGGGATATCAATTCCTCGACTTTGCAGGCCTTGACCGCCAAGGCCGGGGCCATTCCGGAATTATTAGGACGGACAGGGGATAATTTTGAGAAATTGAAAACCCTGTGTGAAAAAGGCCGGGATCAGGCGGATATGATATTGATTTCCGGCGGGAGTTCCGTGGGTGCCAGGGATTATACCCTTGAGGTCATTCACAGTTTTCCAAGGTCGGAGATTTTGGCTCACGGTATTTCCATCAGTCCCGGAAAACCCACCATTCTGGCTCGAATTGGGAATAAGATCCTCTGGGGTTTGCCGGGTCATGTGGTTTCGGCCATGATTGTTTTTACCCTTTTCGTCAAACCTTGTCTGCATCATTTGGAAGGAGAAACGATCGAAAGACAACCTCCGGGATTCAAGGCACAATTGTCCCGGAATATTGCTTCAGCTCAAGGCCGGGAGGACTATATTCGGGTCTCCCTTCAAAAGGGCAAGCAAGGGTGGGAAGCAATGCCCATCCTGGGCAAATCCGGGCTTATCTCGACCATGGTCCGAGCCGACGGGTTGGTTCGGATCGATCAGAACTGTGAAGGGTTGGAGAAGGGGGAGTGGGTGGAGGTCTTGTTGTTTTAATATTTGTTTTCTTCAGACCGGACAAACAGGATTTATAGCTATATCCCTTCCACCCTTTCCGGAAGAAAGGCTGAAAAAATCTTTTCGCCAAGGCGCAGCATTGGGTTTCCCCTTTCACGGGAAGGAGAAAATTAATCTTGTCTATCCTGTAAATCGTGTCAGAACAATTTTCCAACTTAGTAGAGAGTCACGAGAAAAAAAACCATGAAACGAAAAATATATCTTCACCTGAAATCACTGGAAGAAGCCCGGGAAATATTTTTGAATTGTCTGGACTACAGCCGAATGTTGGCCGGAGAACGGATCTCCACCTCCGAGGGTCTGGGACGGATTCTGGCTGAACCGGTCTTTGCCCGCTTTTCTTCGCCGAACTTTCATGCGGCGGCCATGGACGGCATCGCCCTTTTGGCTGATGACACCTTCGGGACAACGGTCGATCACCCCAAACAATTCCGGATCGGAAAACAGGCTTTTTGGATCAATACCGGTCAGCCCATCCCTGAGGAAACCAACGCGATCATTATGGTCGAACAGGTAAATATGGTCGAAGAGGATCTGGCTGAAATTGAAGCGGCCGCCTTTCCCTGGCAGTATGTGCGAAAAATGGGAGAAGACCTGGTGGCCACCGAACTCCTGCTGCCCCAGGGACACCGCGTCACCGCCTATGATTTGGGGGCCTTGATCGCCGGAGGCATTTTTGAGATTCCGGTGATCCAAAAACCCAAGGTGGTCCTGATCCCCACCGGATCGGAACTGATAGAATGGGAAGGGACGGACCTGTCAGCCCTGCCCCCCGGCAAGGTCCCTGAATATAATACCCTGATCCTTTCCGCGTTGGTACGTGAATGCGGGGGAGAGCCGGCTCGTTGGCCCATCGTCCGGGACAAGAAAGAATTGATCCAGGAAGCTTTGGCCAAGGCGGCAGCCTCCGATTGTCAAATGGTTATCATCAACGCCGGTTCTTCTTCCGGCAGCGAGGATTACAGCGTTACGGCCATTGAAAGCCTGGGGAAAGTCCTGGTCCATGGTGTGACCATCATGCCCGGAAAACCCACCATATTGGGGACCATTCAAGACAAACCGGTTATCGGAAATCCCGGTTATCCGGTTTCAGCCACCATCTCTTTTGAACAATTCGCCCGACCGGCGCTTTACAAAATGCAAGGCATTCTACCGCCGGAGCGAAAAACCATGTCGGTCTATCCGGCCCGTTCTTTCCCTTCCAAACTGGGCCAGGAGGAATTCCTACGGGTTAACCTGGGCCGGGTGGGGGATAAAATCATTGCCAACCCTCTGCCCCGCGGTGCCGGGACCATCACTTCTTTGACCCGGGCCGATGGGATGATTCGCATCCCCACGAATTCGGAAGGGATCAACCTGGAGGAGCCGGTTCAGGCCGAACTCCTGCGAGAAGAATCGGTCCTGTCCCGCACGGTGGTCATTGTCGGCAGTCATGACAATACGCTGGACCTCCTGGGAAATTTTTTGACCCAGCATTATCCGGAGTTTCGTTTGACTTCCAGCAATGTGGGCAGTACCGGAGGCTTAATGGCCCTCAAGCGGGGAATCGCCCATCTGGCCGGCTCTCATCTCCTCGATCCGGAAACCGGGGGATATAATGTCAGCTATATTCGGCGGCTGATTCCTGAAGTACCGGTCAAAGGGGTCAATTTAGTGCTGCGTCAGCAGGGGTTGATCCTGGCCAAAGGAAATCCTAAAAAGATTAACGGCCTGCGAGATCTGGCCCGAAAAGATCTGGCCTTTATCAACCGCCAGGCCGGATCCGGGACCCGTATACTCTTGGATTTCCGTTTAAAGAAATTGGGCATTGATCCGGCACTTATTAACGGTTATGATGAGGAAGAGTTCACTCACATGGCCGTGGCTGTGGCCGTATTAAGCGGCCGGGCCGATGTGGGCTTAGGGATTTATGCCGCGGCCCGGGCTCTGGATCTGGATTTCATCCCAGTGGTTCAGGAGGAATACGACCTGGTCATTCCAGATAAATTCTTTGAAGAAGAAAAGATCCAGGCCTTGTTATCCGTCATCCGTTCGAATGATTTTAAGGAGGCCGTAAAGTCCCTGGGGGGCTATGACCTTTCCCTGACCGGACAAACCGTTTTTTGATTCCCAGACCTCCATCGAGGCCATCCCCATATAAGAAATGGGCAGAAAGGATATGTAAATGGAAGCAAAGGAAGTAATCCAGATTATTGATGACTTCATACGAACCTCTCCGGAAAATTCGTTGAAAAACGAGGCCAATGAACCGGCCTGGGATGAGGCCTTGATCGGCTTCTCTTCCGGCGCCGATCCTGTTTACCAAAGTTACAAGGAACATGTTGGCCCTTTTCACTTCCTCCCTGAGGAAATTTTCAATTTGATCTTTCCGGATTCACCGGCAAAGCCCCAGGAGTTGACTATAATCAGTTGGATCCTGCCCCAGCGGGAGGTCACCAAGGCCGACAACCGCGCAGAGGACTTCTATCCCTCAGAACGATGGGTAAGGGCCCGTTTTCCGGGAGAGGATTTCAACATCCTGCTGCGGAAGCATGTCGTTGAGGAACTGGGTAAAAAAGGGATTCAAGCCGTGGCCCCGGTCCTGTCCCCGGAATGGAAGATGGTGGTGTCGCCTAAGTTCGGCCTGGCATCGCGCTGGTCCGAACGCCATGCGGCCCATGCCTCGGGCCTGGGGACCTTCGGGCTTTGCGACGGCCTGATCACACCCAAAGGCAAGGCCCACCGGGTGGGGACCGTCGTCGCCCGTCTTGAGATTCCTCCTACCCCCCGGCCTTATAAAGACCATCAGGAATATTGTCTTTTCTTCTCCAAGGGGGGTTGTATGGTCTGCGCCGAACGCTGTCCGGTCGGGGCCATCACCGAAGCCGGACACGATAAGAAATTGTGTTGGGATCATGCCGGCGGCACATGCGGAAAATACGTCAAGGAAAAATTCGGATTTGCCGGTTACGGCTGTGGCTTGTGCCAGACCGATGTGCCCTGCGAGAGCGGCATACCGGAGAATCAGAGTTGAAGGGATAACCTCGCTGAGTATAAACATATGGAGTGACGGCTCGTATATCCGGAACTCTATTTTTCCCTTCCTAAAATAAAGGTCTTTACCAAGCCAGCACAGTGGCCATCGAATGGTTTAAGACCTATCTGGCCGGGAATTGAGAGCAGGAGAGAGGATCGTGAGGAGGACCTAAGCCTATCCGCTATCCCCCGTCACCCTAAAGCGGATCAACGACTAACCCTTTTTTACCTTGACCCTTTTTCTTCCCTAATTTATACTTCTTCCATCATAAAGGAATATATCATGTCTCATAAAATCCTTCTTGTAGATGATGAACCTCACGTCACCGAAGCGTTGAAGCGGACTCTTCATAAGGAGCCTTACGAGATCTTGAGTGCCAATTCCGCCAATGAGGCCCTTCAGATTCTGGCCCGCGAGCCCGTGTCCGTGGTCATCAGCGATGAAAGGATGCCGGGCATGCCGGGGGCCGAGTTTCTGGCTCTTGTCTACCGGGATTATCCGGAAACCATTCGGATCATGCTGACCGGGCATGCCAACCTCGACTTGGCCCTGCGGGCCATCAACGAGGGACAAATTTATCGTTTTTTATTGAAGCCCTGCAACGAACAGGAAATCCGCATTACCCTTCGCCAGGCGATTCAACAAAAAGAGCTGGCAGAAAAGAGCCGGCAGCTTTTACAAAAGGTCAAACAGCAGGACTTGGTCCTGAATCATCTGGAAAAGGACCATCCCGGAATTACTAAAGTGGAGAGAGATTCCACCGGGACCATCGTTATTGACGACTTTGGGTTTGATTTGGATAGGCTTATCCAGGAAATTAAAGAAGAATTGTCTGAGCCGATGCCGGTGTCTAATACTCGGCAGTAGTCCTGTATCCCTTTAAGCACAACGCCTCTGGTAAACTTTTGGCGGGCGTTGTTGCAGCAAAGGTCTTGCCTATAACCTCTTTAAATACCTAAAGTTTTTATTTCGCATCATGGACCTAAGACTGATTCCACCCTTTAAAAAATTCCTGACAATTCAATGAAGCTCTTTTTTTTCTTGACAAAGAAAGGCTTATCGACTTAAATATAAGCCATTAACGGGAACTCAAAACAAAAAAATGGGTAGCAAATTGTTCAATTTCAGTTCCAAATTTTGGTTTTATTTTTATTATTACTACTTCCTACCGGTCTGCCCATCGCTTAGGAGTTCATAGAGAAACTTAAAAAAAGAAAGAAATCAAAAAAAGCCATGGGGAGACAGAAAGAGTGCTCCCCATGGCTTTTTTATTTTTGAGAGTTGGCCAAGCCGTGAGCACCGACATCGGCCCTGTGTCTAAGGAAGGAGTTACCAATGGTGATCGTAATGAAAAAACAGGCTACAGACGAAGAGATAAACAATGTCATCCAATGGATAGAATCCGTGGGCTACCAGACCCACCCCTCAAGGGGAGTTGCCCAAACCATCATCGGTGTGGTAGGCGACGACCGAGGGAAGGAGCAATTGAAGTCGGTAGAGTATCTGCCCGGGGTGGAAAAAGCCGTTAGAATTCTGAAGCCCTATAAGCTGGCCAGCAGAGAGGCTAAAACAGGAGACACCATCGTCCGGGTCGGGGATATACAAATCGGCGGTCCGGAATTTATCGTCATGGCCGGCCCCTGCTCTATCGAGAGTGATGAACAACTCATGGAGAGCGCCTATATTATAAAAAAAGGAGGCGCTCATATCCTGAGAGGCGGGGCCTACAAACCCCGGACTTCACCCTATAGTTTTCAAGGTCTGGAAGAAGAGGGGCTGAGGATGTTGAAAAAGGTCAGGGATAAAATGGGGACTCCCGGTGGTCACCGAGGTCATGAATACCACAGAGGTGGAGCTGGTCGAAGAAAACTGCGATATCTTGCAGATCGGGACTCGGAATGTCCAAAATTTTCCTCTCTTAAAAAAAGTAGGCCAGACCCGAAAGCCGGTCCTTTTAAAGAGGGGCATGATGACTACCATCGAAGAGCTCCTGATGTCCGCCGAATACATTCTTTCCGAGGGAAACAATCAAGTCATCCTCTGCGAACGGGGGATCCGAACCTTTGAAACCGCCACCCGCAATACCCTGGATTTGAGCGCCGTCCCGGTATTAAAGGAATTGACACACCTTCCGGTGATTGTCGACCCCAGCCATGCCACCGGCCATTGGAAGTATGTCCTGCCCTTATCCAAAGCCGCCATGGCCGTGGGTGCCGACGGGTTAATTATTGAAGTCCATCCCCAGCCGGAAAAGGCCCTCTGTGACGGGGCACAATCTTTAAAACCGGAAAAGTTTTACCAATTGATGGAGGAATTAAGGATGCTCCAGGGAGTTTTAAGAAAAGAAACAGGAGTCCGGCAATGAATCAGATCAAAGTCCAATTGGATTCTCAAATTTCTCATTCTTATAAAATTCATATCGGCCGGGATATTATCGATCGCGTCGGGGTCCTTTTAAATAAAGGGAATTGGATTAATCGCTATGTCATTATCACCGATTCCCGAGTTAATACTCTGCACGGGAAAAGGGTATTGGATAGCTTAAGACAGATGGATTTAAAAATTGATTTGATCAGTTTTCCTGCCGGGGAGCCCTCTAAAAATATTCAGACCTGCCTCCAGTTGGTGGAAAAGCTTATTGCCCTGGGTGTTGACCGGCATACGGCCCTGATTGCCCTGGGAGGAGGGGTGACCGGGGATATGACGGGGTTTATTGCCTCCATTTATATGAGAGGCCTGCCTTTTTTTCAGCTACCCACGACCCTGATGGCCCAGGTGGACAGCAGCATTGGCGGCAAAACCGGGATTGATATACCGGCCGGGAAAAATCTCTTGGGGACCTTCTATCAGCCCCAGGCCGTTTTTATCGACCTGACTTTTCTCCAGACCTTGCCGGACTCTGAATTCAACAACGGCCTTTCTGAAATCCTGAAACACGGGATCATCGAAGACCCCCAGCTCTTAACCTCCCTTGAGGAAGAGACCCAGGCTGTGCGGAAAAGGGATTTTAAGCTGCTGGAAAAGATCATCACCAAATCCTGCCGGATCAAAAAAAGAATCGTGGAAATGGACGAGAAGGAAGGGGGCCTGCGCCGCATTCTCAACTTTGGCCATACCCTCGGGCATGCCCTGGAATCCGAATCGGGTTATGCCCTCTCTCATGGCCAGGCGGTGGCCATCGGTATGGTCTATGCCGCTACCCTGTCTGAAAAACTAAATTATTTGCCATCGACGGACCGGGAGCGGATAGAATCCCTAATCAAGGCCTTCGAACTGCCTCATCGCATCCCCAAGGACCTGGAAACGAAAGCCCTGATGTCACGACTGACGAAAGACAAGAAAAAAGAAGGGTCACATATTCCCTTCATCCTGTTGAAAAAGATCGGACTCCCTTTCATTAACGGAGACATATCCAAAACCGTTATCTGGGAAACCGTTGAGGCCCTGAAAGCATGATAAAGAATTCCATAAAAAAATTAAGAGAAGCCTTAAGAACAAAAGACCAGGAAATTGTTTCTCTTCTCAATGAACGGGCCGCATTGGCCCTTGAGGTGGGGCGGATTAAGAATGAGAACGGCCGGGAGGTCTATGATCCTTCTCGGGAAAGCCTGGTTTATCAGTATCTATCCCAGATCAGCCAGGGACCTCTGCCCGATAAGGCGTTGCGGGATATCTACCGTGAGATTATCTCCGCCTCGCGAGCGCTTCAGGGACCTATTACCGTGGCCTATTTTGGTCCGGAGGCCTCTTTTACCCACTTGGCCGCCCTGGCCCATTTCGGCCAATCGGCGAGACTTTCACCGCAAACGACTATCGCCCTGGTCTTTGAACAAGCCGAAAGAGAGAGAAGTGCCTATGGCGTGGTGCCCATTGAAAATTCCGGTGAGGGATCGGTTAAACCAACTTTGGACCGTTTGATTTCCACCCCTCTTTCTATCCGGGCCGAGGTTTTTTTGAGGATTTCTCATTATCTTCTGGCTTCCCCTGAAAAGATGAAGAAGATCAAAAGGGTCTACTCCCATCCCCAGGCCCTCGCTCAATGTCAGGGTTGGCTGGAGAAAAACTATCCTAAGTCCACCTTGCTGAAAGTAGAAAATACGGCCGAAGCTGCCAAAAAAGTTTTAGAGGACCGAGAGGGAGCGGCCATAGGCAGCTTGCAGGCCGCCCAATTGTATGGACTTAAAATCCTGGCCGACCGGATTGAGGATCACCCTTTAAACACCACCCGATTCCTCATCCTGGGCAAAGATCAAAGTGAACCTACCGGAAAGGACAAGACCTCCATCCTCTTTGGGACCACCCATGTGCCCGGGGCCTTGCTTCAGGCCCTGGAACCCTTTGCCCAGGAGGGGCTTAATCTCCTCAAGATTGAGTCCTATCCCTGGCCGGATCGGATGTGGGAATATCTCTTCTTCGTTGATTTCGCCGGACATAAAGAGGATGAGAAAGTCCAAAGCTGTTTAAAAAAAATCGGCCAGGTTACCCATTATGTCAAAGTCATGGGGTCTTATCCCCGGGGAGAAACACCTTGAGGATCTGTGTTCCCATTACCTCCACCACGACAGCCGAGGCCTTACACAAGATGGAGGAAGGCTTTGGTCTGGCAGATATTTTAGAACTGAGGATCGATGGAATCCGAAAAGTTGATTTAGAAAAATTACTGGCTGGCCGCAAAGGGGAACTCATAGTCACCAACCGGGTCAAAGAAGAGGGTGGGGCTTTTATTGGTGGAGAAAATGAACGGGTGGCCCTTCTAACCAAGGCCGTGGCCCTGGGGAGCGAATACGTGGATCTGGAAATCAGGACCGAAGAAGCCCTGGTTTTAAAATTGAAGAAAAAAATCGAAGCTTATCAGAGGAAATCCCGATTGATCCTTTCCTATCATAATCTGGAAAGGACACCAAGCCTTAAAGATTTAAGAAAGAAAATAGAAGAAGGACACAGGGCCGGAGCGGATATCATCAAGATTGTCCCCCAGGCCCGACAGATGGAAGACAATCTCAAGGTCCTATCCCTCATCCCCTATGCCCAAAGAAAAGGTCTGCAAATTATAGCCTTTTGCATGGGGGGCCCGGGAAAGATCAGTCGGATCATGGCCCCGCTCCTGGGTTCTTATCTGAGTTACGCTTCGTTAACGAAGGGGGAGGAGTCGGCCCCGGGGCAAATGACGATTGGGGAGATCAAAAAGGTTTTCAAAATACTGAATGTTCCGGTGAGAAAATAAAAAAACGGTTACGGGTTACGCGTTTCGAGTTAGAAGAAAGAGTCTTTTGAGTTATCAATCCACAACCCGTAACTGGCAACCCGCAACAAGAAAAGAGAAACAAAGGAATGATGTCTTCATCGGATATAAAAATATTCGCCGTTTTCGGAAACCCAATCGCCCACAGTCTTTCACCGCTGATGCATCAGGCCGCGTTAGACCGATTGGGTCTCAAGGCCCGCTATGTTCCCTTTTGCGTGAAAGACATCGGAAAGGCCGTGGACGGAATCCGGGGCCTGGACATTCAGGGGGTAAGTGTGACCCTGCCTTTCAAAACGGAGGTCATGAAATATCTGGACGAAGTTGAGGAAAATGCCATTCGGATCGGGGCCGTCAATACCATCCGGAATCATCAGGGAAGGTTATGGGATACAATACCGACTGGCTTGGTTTTGTCCTTTCCTTGAAAGAGGGCCTGGAAATCAGAGGGAAAAGATTTGCCGTCCTCGGGGCCGGGGGTGCGGCCAGAGGCGTTGTTTACGGCCTGATTCAGGAAGGGGCGCTGCCGATTATCCTTAACCGGACCCTTTCCAAAGCAGAGGCCCTGGGAGAGGAATTCGGCTGCCCATTTTTTCCTTTATCCGAAAAGAAAAAAATTGAAGCGGACTGCCTGATCAATACTACCTCTCTCGGTATGGCCCCGGAGCAAGGGATGTCCCCTTTCCCAAAGGGACTTCTTAACCGGTTCCCTTGGGTAGTGGATATCATTTATAATCCCTTACAAACAAAACTACTGAAAGAGGCCGCGGAAGCAGGATGTAAAACCCTTTCCGGGCTGGGGATGTTTGTTCAGTCAGGGGGCCGAGCAATTGAAGATCTGGACCGGTCTGGAACCCCCCCGGGACTACATGAAAGAGGTGGTTGCCTCGAAGCTCAAAGAATATGATCGAGATTAAACCCCTAGGTCAGATCAAGGCCCGGGTCACCATGCCCGGCTCTAAAAGTTACACTCAGAGGGCCATGATCATGGCCTCCCTGGCCAAAGGAGACTCCCGTCTGCAAGGCCCCCTTATTTCCGAAGATACCGGTTATCTGGCCGAGGCCCTTCGTCTGCTTGGGGCAAATATGGAGGTCCAAAACGGAGACCTGCTGGTCCAGGGAACTGCAGGGCGAATCAACAATCCACAAAAAGCAATCTATCTGGGGAACAATGGCACAGCCCTGCGTTTACTGACCACCGTGGTCTGTCTGGGAAAAGGAGAATTTCTCCTTACCGGTGCCCCCCGTCTTTTGGAAAGACCGGTTCAGCCTTTGCTGGAGGCCCTGAAGACTCTGGGAGTGAAAGCCATTAGCAAAGGTCAACCTGGATTTCCTCCGGTCCTTATCGAGGCCGATGGTCTTCAAGGCGGCAAGGTCATTTTGAAAAACATTGAAAGCAGTCAGTATATCTCCTCTCTTTTAATTTCCGCCCCTATGGCCAGGGACGATTTTGCCTTGGAGCTTGAAGGAGCTATCCCTTCCCTGCCCTATGTGGAGATGACAATCGCTTTGATGAAACAATTTGGAGTGAAGGTTTCCAGAGAAAATACAACCCGTTTTTTTATAAAAAGCCGTCAAAAATACCAGGGTATTGATTGCCGGATCGAAGGCGATGTCTCCAGTGCCTCTTACTTTTTTTTAGCCGCCGCCTTGTGCCGGGGGACGATAAAGGTTCAGCCCATACCCTCCGAAACCCTTCAGGGAGACATCCGCTTTCTCAAGGTCCTGGAAGCGCTCGGATGTACTGTTGTCCGAGGAGATCATTGGGTGGAGGTTACAGGGAAAAAACTGATTTCAGGAGAATTCGTCTTTGACCTTGGCGATATGCCCGATATGGTCCCTACCCTGGCTATCTTGGCGGCCTGCCGTCCCGGACGTACGATCATTAAAAATGTCGCCCATCTCAGAATAAAGGAAAGCAACCGTCTGGAGGCCCTGATTCGGGAATTGACCAAAACCGGGATCAAGGCCGAAGAAACCGAAGACGGTCTAAAAATTGAAGGGGGTAAACCTCAAGGGGCGGAAATCGATACCTATAATGATCACCGGATAGCTATGAGTTTTGCAGTTCTGGGATTGGTTGTTCCGGGTATTAAAATCAAGGACCCGGATTGTGTAAAGAAATCCTTCCCCGGATTTTGGGAAGAATTGAAGAAACTCTATTAGCTTCTAGCCAAAGATATTTGAAATTTTGAAAGGTCCAAGGGGGTCTTATTTTTGGGGGTTGTCCTAAGGGTAACTTATCGCCCTATCCCGGCCCGTCCGGCAAAGTTTGATTCGAGGCAGGGCCTAAACCTTAGCTTGTTGCGGACATAGGTGAAGGCCTGCTACTGATTTAGTTAAAATATTTGGCCTGGCCCTGAAGCTCATGGCTTCAGGGTGGACAACCCCCAAAAATAAGACCCCCTTGGACAGGAGACGCCACGAATCATGAAAATAGGTTTCGACGAACGATGAACGACGAACAACGAAGGTTATTTTCGTATTAATGACAATGAACAACATTATCCTGATAGGTTACCGCTGTACGGGAAAAACCTCTGTCGGGAAACGGCTGGCTGAGAAACTGGAGCTCCCTTTTTACGACACGGATCCAATGATCACCGACCGTATTGGGAAATCGATCAAGGCCTGGGTGGAGGAAAAGGGATGGGATTCCTTTCGTCAGGAAGAAAAAGCGGTCATTAAAGAAATTGCCTCCCGGGAACCTGGTGTTATTTCCCTGGGAGGGGGCGCGGTGATGGATCCTGAAAACAGGGAAACATTAAGACCAATGGGCTTGATCGTCTGGCTGACCGCCGATGTCGGCACCCTCTTGACCAGAATGAAAACCGATCCCCATACTATCGACAACCGCCCTCACCTGTCAGACAAGGATTGGGAAAATGAAACCCGGGAAATCCTGACCCGGCGATCGCCGATCTACCGGCAATCATCTGATTTTTCCATAGACACGGAAGGGAAAACGGTCGAATCCATTGCCGAAGAACTGGTTGCTCTTGTCAAGAGACAAGGCATCGGGGGCAAAAAACTTGAGGCCACAAACCCAACAAACTCGATGAACACAATGAACCGAACAGACCAAACTGACTGGAAAGACGAAACGACTAAATAACCAAATAGACCAAACAGACATGAAAGGCCAGAGGAGCGATTATGTCCGGCAATTCAACAGGGGTTTTATTTAAGGTTACGACTTGGGGGGAATCTCACGGGCCGGGTTTGGGTGCGGTAGTGGAGGGGTGCCCGCCTTTGATCCCGTTGACCGAGGAAGACATTCAGAAAGATTTGAAAAGGAGAAAGCCCGGACAAATTCAAAGCGCTTCTTCCCGAAAGGAAGATGATCAGGTGGAGATCCTTTCCGGGGTCTTTGAAGGCCGGACCACCGGAACCCCCATTGCCCTGCTCATCCGCAATAAAGATGCCGATAGCTCCGCCTATGATGAACTGAAAGATATTTTCCGCCCCGGTCATGGGGATCTGACCTATTATAAAAAATACGGGGTCAGGGATCACCGGGGAGGCGGCCGGGCTTCGGGAAGGGAAACGGCGGCCCGCGTAGCGGCCGGGGCCATTGCCAAAAAAATCCTGGCCCGGGAAAATATTGAAGTCCTGGCTTATACCCTGGAATTAGGCGGCATCAATGCCGAAATAATTTCCCTTGAGGCCACTTCCCAAAACACCCTTAGCTGTCCCGATCCTCAGGCGGCCTTAAAAATGGAAGCAAAGTTACGAGAGACCGCCGAGAAAGGGGATTCGCTGGGAGGGATTGTGGAAATCCTGGTCCGTGGATGCCCTCCGGGTCTGGGGGAACCGGTCTTTGATAAAATGGACGCCGATCTGGCCAAGGCCTTGATGAGCATCGGATCGATCAAAGGGGTGGAAATCGGTGCCGGATTTAAGGCCGCCCGGATGACCGGGTCCGAGTGTAACGATCCCATCACCCCTGACTGCTTTTTAACCAACCATGCCGGCGGGATACTGGCCGGTATAACCAATGGGGATGATCTGGTTATCCGGGTGGCTTGCAAACCCATAGCTTCCATCAGGAAAGAGCAGAAAACCATCGATCTTTCAGGGAAGCCGGTCTCCTTAGCGATCAAAGGCCGACATGATGTTTCAGTCATACCCCGCATCATCCCCGTATGCGAAGCCATGGTCAGCCTGGTGTTGGTCGATCACCTGTTAAGACAAAAGGCGATAGTCCAATGAAAAAACATCAGATCGGTATTATCGGCGGGACCGGCGGTATAGGAAAATGGTTTGCCCGTTTTTTTCAGAATGAAGGTTTCAAGGTCCAGATCTCCGGAAGAAAAACCGGACTGGACATTCCCACCTTGGCCCGGGAATGTCCCATCGTGATCGTCAGTGTTCCCATCAAGGTGACCTGCCAGGTAATTGAACAGGTAGGGCCTTTGATGCCGGCCGAATCCCTGTTGATGGACCTGACCTCTCTCAAGGAAGAACCGGTTAAAACCATGCTCAAATACTCTCGGTCCGAGGTCATCGGTCTGCACCCCCTGTTCGGCCCTGAAATTAAGGCCCTGACCGGACATAATATTGTCATCTGCCCGGCCAGGGGGCAGAAATGGCTCCCCCGGATAAAGGCTGTTTTTATAAAAAACCAAGCCCGGATTATCGAGACCACCCCTGAGCGACACGATGAATGGATGGCCCTGGTCCAGGTTTTGAATCATCTGAATTCCATCACCATGGGGCTGGCCCTGAAGCGGTCCGGTTTTGATCTAAAGGAACTCAATCCGGTGTCCACACCGGCCTTCGATGCCAAGATGGATATTCTTAAAAAAATCTTTGGACCTAATTCAGGACTTTACGCCCAAATCATCACCCAGAACCCCCATATCGACCGGGTCTTCAAGGATTATCAGCAAAGTCTTTCTGAACTGAAAAAATGGATTGACCGGAAGGATAGCGAAGGGCTCCAAAAACGGATTGAGGGCACAAAACTTTTTTCACAGTAAACGATCATGCTTCTGGAAGCGACAC
This sequence comes from uncultured delta proteobacterium, assembly GCA_963790475.1. Taxonomy (GTDB): domain Bacteria; phylum Desulfobacterota; class RBG-13-43-22; order RBG-13-43-22; family RBG-13-43-22; genus RBG-13-43-22. The sequence continues at coordinate 55,135 of CAWBOS010000012.1, forward strand.
GAAGCATGAAAATTTTGTATAACCGGTGAGTTAAGTCGTCATTCCGGTCCCGCATTAGGTGCGGGATAGACTCCAGCCGGAATCTAGGCTGAAAAACCTCTGGATGCCGGATCGAATCCGGCATGACGGATAAACAACAAGCCTGGAGATTAATCCAGGAGATTTTCGTATAAAAAGGTAATAACTTATGAGCTTCAATTATATTCGAGAAGTATCGACTCCTCAGGAGATCCTGGCGGCCATCCCGCTCTCTCAGGACCTGTCTTTGATCAAGAAAGCGCGGGATCAGGAGATCATGGCCGTCTTTACCAGGGAAAGCAAAAAGTTTCTGCTCATCATCGGCCCCTGTTCGGCCCACGATGAAGATGCGGTTTGCGATTACATAACCAGGTTGGCCCGGGTGCAGGCTGAGGTCCAGGACAGGATCATCATTATCCCGCGAATCTATACCAATAAGCCCCGCACCAATGGTATGGGATACAAAGGGATGGTTCATCAGCCGGATCCGCTAAAAGCGCCTAATATTGTCGAGGGGATTCAGGCCATCAGGAGAATGCACATCCGCGCCCTCCGGGAATCAAACCTTCCCGCGGCCGACGAAATGCTCTATCCCGGAAACTACCCTTATCTCGAAGACGTCTTAAGTTATGTGGCCGTGGGGGCCCGTTCGGTGGAGAATCAGGCCCATCGTTTGACCTGCAGCGGTCTTGAAGTACCAGTGGGCATGAAAAATCCGACTTCCGGAGAACTCGAAGTGACTCTTAATTCCATTCAGGCCTCTCAAGCCTCCCATGTATTCAACTATAATGGTTGGGAAGTCAAGACCACCGGCAATCCCCTGACCCATGCCGTACTCCGTGGTGCGGTGGATCACTCTAAACTGGCAGTCCCCAATTACCATTTCGAGGATCTGAACCTTTTTGCCAAGGCCTACCAGAAGAGGGAACTGCTCAACCCGACGATTATCGTGGACACCAACCATGCCAATTCCAACAAAAAATTCGCCGAACAACCCCGCATCGCCAAAGAGGTCTTGCACAGTCGCCGTCACTCCACCCTGCTCAAGGACCTGGTTCGGGGCTTGATGATTGAGAGTTTTATTGAGGAAGGGTCGCAGCCGGCAACTGGCACCGTGTATGGAAAATCCATCACCGACCCCTGCCTGGGGTGGAAGGACAGCGAAAAGCTGATTCGTGATCTGGCCGGGATGTTGTAGGCCGAGTTTCAGGAAAGAAATTGCAGATATTGGAAGGTGCTGAATTAATCATGGAAACATACGCCATGACCCACCCAGGGTTGAGAAGAAAAGAAAACCAGGATCGATATTTTATCCGGGAATTTGAAGACCAAACCGTTCTATCGGCCGTGGCTGACGGCATGGGTGGCGAGGCGGGTGGCGGATTGGCCGCCCAGACAGCCATTGAGGCCTTCAAAGATTTTAATACCAACTTGGCCAATGTTGAAGACTCATTTGCTGCTGTCTTCCAGGTCGCGGACCGAGGATCAGGGAAGAAATCAGAAAGGGTCCCCAATTGGAAGGAATGGGTACGACCCTGACCTCGGCCTATTTAAAAAAAGGGGAAATCCATTGGGCCCATGTAGGCGACAGCCGGCTTTATCTCTTCCGGGCCGGGGGGCTGACTCAAGTTACGGAAGACCATACCTTCGTAACTCGGCTGGTCAAAGAAGGAGCGATAACCAAAGATCAGGCCAGGGTCCATCCCCTGCAAAATATTTTAATTAACTGTCTCGGATGCAAGCCGATGATAATGAGCTCCGGCAGATTCAAGATTCAAAATAAAGATTTGGTGCTCCTTTGCACGGATGGGCTTTATCACCAAGTAAGAGACGAGGAATTAGTATCCATACTGATCAAAAAAATCAGCATCAAGGAGAAGCTTGAGGGCCTCCTTCAGACCGCCCTGGAGGCTGGGGGGTGGGACAACATCACCCTGGTGGGAGTAACGATTTAATCCTAAGCCCGTATTGTTCTATAAAGGCATCTTCCGTAGGAAACTCCTGCAGAAAAAGCAAATTGGAACAGGTTCCAGTCTCCGTTTGAGAGTTTCATTGAGGAAGGATCCCAGCTGGCAAAAGGCACCGTGTATGGAAAATCCATCTCTGACCCCTGTTTGGGTTGGAAAGACAGCGGAAAACTCATCCGGGATCTGGCCGGTCTGCTGTAGCTTGGGGCGGTTTACTGTGTAAATATTGGGTAGAGCAGAGAGCTGGCGCCGGAAATTTAGGAACCCCAACCATTTCTCAAAATAAATAGGCATAGTGTCCCCGGATTGAGCGGCCCAACTCGTTATGCGTAAACCCTAATCTTTCTTGGGAACTTCTTTAAGTGCAGAATTAAATAATTTTAAAAAATCATCATCATTTAACTGCGTCATGTCTACGCCAACAAAGGATTCCGTACCGTTTAGGATGAAATTAGCAATATTGCCTTCTTTATTTGTAGGTGTATACCAAATTTGGTCACCTTCTTTTTGGATCAAAAGGTCGTGAAATTTTTTCCATTGATGTTTTGGTAAATGATTATTCCTAAATATTGCTGTAATCTGACGAGCTGGATCATGTACAATTACAATAGCTTTTTTTCTTTCGTCATTCATGCGAGCGAGTATCCCACGTTGTGGAAATTTATCTAAAGGTTCTTTCTGATAATAAATAAGAGCATAGTTCCCAGGAAGCTCACGGAGAGGGAGTTGTTTCTTCTGCATCTCGAAAAACGATTGTTGCGCTTGTATCATTGCCTCGAAGAGAAAACCCATTATAAAAGATACAACTAGTGGATGCCAAACCTGTTGGAGGGCAAACAGTATCCTTCTATGAGTGAAATTACTTTGTTTGCCATTTATTTCAAGAATATTAGGTCTGAGGATCATTTCCCTAACATAAACTGCTGCTTCTGGTTCGGTAGGATCAATAAAACCATTCTGTGTTAACTTTTCAGATTTTTTGAGGTACCGATTCCATTCCTGCTCCAAGGCATCAATAGCCTTTTGATTGCTAAAATTGTCGAATGAACTTATCGAGACACATACTGACATTAACACAGCTTCAATAATAGCCCTCTTCCATTGGGCATCCAAAGATTCTGAAATAAACCCTGGTTGGCGGAATTGCGCAACATGAAGATTTCTTACAATAGTGAAAATATGGTCAAATGCTGCGCCTCCAATAGCATCAATTTCGTCAATTTCGCGACGTATCGGTTCTATCGCCTGAATACCAGGATTATCTATATGACATTCTAAATGTTCTTGAAAGACGATATCGCTTGCAGAGTTGGCGGTACGGGTCCCATGTCCCTTGTGCTCGTCATATACTTTTTTAAAATCTGGGTTGCTACTCATCCCGCCGATACCAATGAGAACCGCGCTAACAAGTCTAGGGTTTAAGTCGGAGGGTAATTCTTCTTGAGAACCTCTGATTACATGTTCTTCGTAGGCTGGTAAGTAATCTACTGGTAAATAACAAGCTCGCAGTATTAAATCCGCAAAATAATTATCAAGGCTAGGATTTTTTCGAGTGACGAACTTGGGGATAGGTCCGGGGGACGTGTCATTGTCCCGCAATCCTAAGAATTCACGAAGGAGATTAGACGAAGCCAAGACTATATTCTCTACTATTGAAAATCCTTCATACACATCAGGCGTGAGGTCAGCTGGTTGAATTTGTTTCCCATCCAAGCGTCTATTCATCTTTTTCTCCTTCTATATGTCCCGAGATAAGTCCCTTGGTTGTAGCCGCTTTAACGACGGCTAGTGCAATGTCGTCCGAAAAATGGCGTAAATGCCGCTTAAAAACTGATCGACGAAATGCTTGTATCGTGGTATCTTCCCCCTTTTTATTGTGTCCGCAGGTGAATTCGTCCCGGAGGAAATCTTGAAAATCCTGTTTGCCCACCGGAGATGACAAGACGTCATTGATTCCATCACTCGCAATCCATAGGAATTTCAACGTTTCAATCTCCCCGCTAACATGGATGTCAACTTTTAGTTTCGGCGATCCATATTTCTCAAGTAATGATTGGTTAAAATATAGAGTGGGTGAGTTATCAATGGGTGTTATACCATCGTCAATTCCGAAGCAGCCATCACCGAGGCCAAATACCCAGTACCGATTACGTACGACTGCAAGTCCCAGGATAGTAAATAGAAGTTTGTTAAGAATGAAATCACACCATTCTTTTGAAAGAAATGCCAGTCCTAAGCCTTTGCAGAACCTCTTAAAAAAAGTTATTGTCCTGCTGCCAGTAATTCGTAGGGCTTTTTCAAATTGAAGATCGTTAATATTGTCGCCATCACGCAATTCTTTTTCAAGAAAGTTCGCCCAACAATATGCCCCCAAAACAGCTCCAACTTGATTTTGTGTAAAACCAAAATCTGTAGTGCTGCATCCATCGCAGACTACTGCTACTTTCAAATTCGATGATTGGACTATGTGGCATGCGTCTTGACATCCAAGAGAAACCTCCTTGTGAAGCTTACCTTCCATAACAAAGGATCCAACAAGCAAGTTCGGACTCTCAGGAGCATATACGGAGTAGCTTGGTATAGTCATTTAAACCTCTTTTGCTGCCTTAATTCTCATGCAGAATACATCATGTCTAAGAGACGAATGCGTGCTTTATCGCGTTCTAATGTTTTCTTCCTTGCTCTCTCAATCATATCGTTCCAGAGTTCCTCCCAAAATCGTCTTTGACGATCATCTTGAATCAACCTAGCCATCAGGTTATCGGCTCTTTGGGTCCGCTGGAGAGCTTCTTCCCTTGGGAAATATGAATCCAACATGTCGACCAAAGGGACACGACCTGTTGGGTCTGATGAAAATATTTTTTTAAAATAAGCTTTAAGCTTAGGTTTACTCTCAAGCCATTTAGGGTTCCTTATATCAAACTTTGGGGGCTGGACCATAGGATCAAGCAATACTGCAGAATAATTATATGATCTAAATACGTAAGGATCTTTGCGATATTTCGGGTGAATTCCTGCCCAAGGTGATACACCCATAAAGAGCTCAAAGGCGATGACAGCTAAAGCCCACCAATCGGTCAGAGCTGAAAACTCTTCATTAGGGCCAACTGCGTCTGGAACGCGATCCCTGATGCGCGGATCGAGATATTGAATCGTGAAACTTTCACCTGGATAATTAGGAATTGAACAGGAGTCAAAATCGATTAAATATGGTCTAAGGTTTGAAACAAGGATATTTTGAGGTTTAAGATCGCACATGAAGACACGATTAACGTGCAGGCTTCCCAAAGCGTCGTTTATCTCATATATGAAATTGGCAATCATCTGATCAAATAGGGGTTCTTCGTTAGGAGCAATTGAAGGCTTCCAACTCATGGAATTAATCGGTTTCGCATCAGGTAGGTACTTCATAATAAAGCCAACAGCTTGGTTAGTTGGTAACCCTTCAAGGAACACCATCTGCAGCGGAGCCACGACCAGTTCGTGGAAATTCCTCTTCTGTCCGCAAAGAGTACTCAGTTTCTCACTCATTGAGGAATTAATGGGATAGTCGGGGTACATCTTGACGGCAAACTGATTATTCAACTTAAAAACTTCGCCATCCTTACCTCCATCTATGTAATTTGAATTGGTGAGCGTGTAACGCTGTCCGTCAGCGTCAAAAATGGTGATGCCATCGAATTTGGATTGGTAAGTAATGCTCATTGTCTATCCTTAATTACATGACTAGAGATCAAATCCATTGCCTTGCGAATTTCTTTAGGGTCGGCGTTTCCTTCGATGACGTCCTCAATACCGATTGATTTACCTATCGCTTTAAAATCAAAATCGCCAAGCCCAACAAGAGAGATTCGATGAATAATGCCAGTTTCCAATACGAACTCAATGACATTTCTCAATGTTTCTGCTCTTGTCTTGCTATGTTCGTCTTTTCCATCTGTAATTACCGCGACATGAGCCATTACTTGTTGACCCAATTCCTCCGCTCCGAGTAGTATTGGTGATAACATCGCCAGTGCATGCACAATGGTATCGTATAATGCGGTTCCCCCGTCAGGAACATAGTTCTGGTCATCAAGAAGTCTAACCTTGGGATGAGCCTGGCGGATGTTGGAAGGATCTCGAAATGGGGTCACATCTTGAAAGTACGGATCCTGGACTTCATGGTTGAAAAGAATTTGACCAAAATAAATATTAAGGGCAGAGCTTGCGCCCAACAATGAATTAATGAGGTGGTGTTGCCCATCGATCATTCCAGCCTTAAGAGGTACCATTGACCCAGATCTATCCAACAGTAACACTAAGGGACGTACGGACACGCCTTCAAGGGGTTGAATATCTTGGGCCTTATCCCGGGCCAGTGTTTGGATAATTTCCGCTATCTCTGGCTTCATCACCCCTAAAGATACTAATTGATCGAGCGCTTGTTTTTCTGAAACCGACATATCTTCCTCCTTACAGCGTAAATCTTTCGTATCCTTTGCCTATAATATATCCATTCGCCGATTCTATCAGCCAATCCTCAGAGCCAAATCCATAAAATGTGGATAGGATCTTATTAGTTTCGGTATTACGGATTTCTATTTTTCTGTCAAAATCTGCAATTGCTAAAAAGTTATCTCCAATGAGTGTCAGGGATAGAGGCTCGTTTGATAGAGATTCTTGATAACAAATTATTGGAAAAATAATGTCTCGGACGATAAGTGTATTATCCTCTAGACACAACCAAATTTTTCTGGTAGCTTCGTGGTAAATGGCGCAAACAATACCTTTTGCAAATGAAATGTTGTTCAGTAATCGACCTTCTGTGCATCGGCTAATGACCAATAAACCATCTTCACCGGAAGATATATAGGCAGGCCGCGTTGGCAATCCAATCAGGGTGGAAACCGGACCACGGTGATCATTTCTTGAATTAATAAGTTTTTTGGATGCTATTTCCCAAACAAATGTCTTACCCAATTTGCTACCAGCGATGACATAACGATTGCTATCACAAAATGATCCTGTTGTAAGATTTTCATTGCAGTTGAATCTTCGTACCAGTTCCCCATTATCTGTCCGTCTAATCTGTAAAAATCCTTCCAATGTCACTATAAGCAGAAGATTCCCATTTGTCGAAAACTGAACCTGTATCAGATTTGGATATGAATTGAATTCTATTAGGTTATATGTTCCAACTGAATCTATATGCCAGCATTCGATTCCCTGAGATAGACCAAGGAGAAGTTCCCATCCTTTTGATGTTTTCCGCATCGCACTCGAAATGAAGTATCCATCGGTGGTGCGCGGTGTGATAGCAATATGCTGTGACAATTCATTTATTGCCCAGAGATGTACCGTTTGGTTTGCATGAAGTGTTGCCAGCCAATATCCGTCAGGCGAAGCGCAGATAGTGGGTGCGTAAGATGCCTCTTTTAGTAGACCAGTTAGGTCAAGCCGTATTGGTGTTGATTTTTGTTTTTGAACCTGATCGATTTGTTCATTTTGTTTTAATGAAATGCTTTCGGAGGTTTTATAACTAGCATACTTTTTGCGAATCCTTTCTGCCTGCTCTGATGTGATAGTGTTGAACCCGGTACTTACCCGTATCCCTTCATTAGTCGCACCTTTAATGGTTTGTTTGATTTCGATATTTAATTCCTCTGCTAACTCATAAATTCTTATCTTTTCCCGATGTTTAATCGACTGAGGTGATTTAGGTCCTGTTAATAAAGGTTTTGATTTTGACCCTTGATCGCTAGTTAAGGGTGGAGTTCTTCTTGAATGATGTATCTTTTTAATATAATTTTGTTGATCTTGCTGTATCTTGAGATCCCTTCGAAATTTATTTTTAAGATTGATACCTACAGGAAGTTTTCTTGGTTTACCAATTTTGGGCTTTTTTATTAGAGGTTGTTCCGTTAGTTTCCGATAAAGATCTTTATAGCCTGTATTGCTGTTTAAATCGTAGTACTGAAAAGGTTTAAGAGGTCTGGGAACAAATTTCGTATTATTTGGATCAAAAATAATTGGAATAAACTTTTCATTTATTGAATCATTATCGTAGATTTCTTGGTAGGTTAGTAATGATTCAAAACGACCACCTTTCCCCTTTCCAGGAGTTTCATCACCTCCGGCACGTTTATCGTATGTTTCTGTGCAAATCACCAAAACATAGTCAGAATTACGGATTTGTTGCTCCATCCACCGTGGCCACCCCTGTCGAGGAGATTCCTCATATTGATCCAGATTACAATCAAGACCGTCTCGACAGAGACGATCAGCAAGTGCAAGGACGCTTCTATCGTGCTCTTTGGACTCATGACAGTAACTTATAAAGACCTTCAAATGTTTCTCCAAATTAGTCACCATCGAAACCCCGCATTTATAAATATTTTATAGAGATCGAATTCAGGGAATTCAGGGGACATATTACTTATTTTTCAATGCCTTCGGCATGAACGTCCTGCTTTACATTTTTGCTATCATTCTTTCATGGAATGGACCGCATCAAGATATGCCCGTCCAGCAGGTAGTATTTCATATCGAACTTTGTCGCCCTTGGCGTTTATCCGCCTAGCCAACTCCGGGAAATCCTTTAGAACCCAATTCACATGTCTGGCACTAATCCGTTCTACATGTTCCGCGTCATTGACGGGAACATCCCGTTCAGTCAGTTTGGCGATGTCAGGACACGCTGCTGGTCCAGAGATTTGATCCAATGCTCGCAGACATCTGAACATACGCGCCTCTTGGAGAACTTTTCGCTTAAGTTTTATGTTTGATACTCCGGGGAGCTTACTAAACGCATCCCCCAATAATGCATTTATCTGAGTATGGTAGTCTTCAATCGTTCCCTCATTCTCTATCTTGATATCTGCCAAATCTTGTGCAACCGGTAACAGTCCAAAACGCCATTGTTGCCTATCGTGCTCTTGGAAATCAAGTAGTGTCTTAATATCCTCGATGCGGCCTCGCTGCAAGTGTCTTTCAAACCTTGTCCTTTCACTTACATCAATGAAAACAACCTTAGTAGAGTTTGGAAATTGGCTCCTAATATATTGTAACTCTTCAATAAGTCTAAAGCCAGTTATAATTGTATTGTTACACAAATCCTTGCCATACAAACCGACAATGTACCTAGCTATTATGTCTGGCCCCTTCGCATGGAAAATCTCTTTTGCCAGGTAAAGCGGAGTAGGCGCTTTTATCCCGTTTTCCTCAGCTATCAGTCGCATGATGTTACTAGCTTCGATGAATCGATATGGGTAGTGAGATGAGACATACTCTCCAAATGTGGTTTTGCCTGCACATAGCTTCCCGACAATCAGGTACAAGGAAACATCCTCTTTAAACAGGCTGAGATTTGTTGTCAGTTTGGGCTGCTTCATAAAGTACGATCCGCTTAAATTGAGTACTGCCGCAAATTCCTCAAGTCTATCAGTAAGAGAGATTAAAGATTTCACGCGAAAGTCATATTCCAGTGATTCCTCAAAAGACATTTCACCAAGGCGTTTTTTTGCTCCATTTGGTACGAACCAGCCATTGAAGGAATCAGGCCTAAGCCAAGGATACTGGTCCGACTTATTAAAATTGGGGGGCGTTTCTGCAACATGACCGCTGGTTTCGCCATGGATGAATACAGGTCTTTTCAAATTGGGCACATGTAAGGCAATATCCGAGTACACAGTAGCGGTTCGATCGTTCCCATGCTGCCGTAACACGGCATCGATTTCCTTGAAGCTGGTCCTTGCAAACCACTCCTTAATTTTTAGGCCAGGTACAATCTCGTCGGCCGAACATAATGCATCAATCTTGACAGAAGTATCCTCAACAAAGAACATCGAGTTAACCCCTAACCGATATTTGATCTCGTCGATGGCGCGGGATAAGAGTTGTTCTTGGCCCAGGTTATAGTCCTCATGATAAGGATCTTGTGAGCTCTTAAAATGCCGCAATATAAGGCCAACCTTTTGGAAGATCAACCGCGCTTGAATGAATTTATCGATACTTGATGTATAGAATCCTATCCCAAGTCGCTTAGGGGAGTTGATGAATAATTCTCTAATCTTAGGTTTAGACATCATAGGTTCTCTTCGGTTTCATGGCCGGTATTTCGACCCTTGCAGACCCCGAGGTATTTGGCTTGAGTGGTCTCTTGTAGCGTCTTGTTAATCTTCTCCATCATAGCTGATGCGTCGGCTGGAGCTATGGCATAGATGAGAGGGCCCATACTACTCATGCCGGCTGCGACATGATCATGTTTGTTGAGGAGTTCCAGAAGAGATCTCACCTCTTTGCCTTGACCTTGGAGTTCTCGTTGCTTGAAGCCGGTTGTATGAACATCTACCATCGATTGTTTGAGTAGGCGAAGATCGCCATCCATAAAAGCCGGGATTATCCCATGATAAACTGCTGCTAATACTCGAAATACCTCTTCTCCGGGAATAGGTGTATTTTGTTGAAAGAACATGATCTCATCATCACCCGTGTATATGCGGTTGTCCGATAAATAAAGATGGATCTGCCATTGTTCGGGGAATGGCAATCTAATGCTCACGGGTGGGGTCACGGAAGCTTGCCTGGCAGATGATGGTACAAAGCCAATCTCTGTAGACTGGGGGTGCCCTAGGTCAACGATAATCCCCCCTTGAAAGAAGACGTTCACTCCTACACCGGAAGCTCCACCTCTGCGGCAAAGCTGCTTGATATCGTCTGGCAGCAGGGGGTTCCCAAGTAAAGCATTGCAGGCTGATCCGATGGCTAACAATAAGGCAGTTTTGCTGCCAAAGCCGACGTGTTGCGGTGGAAGGGCAAGGATGTGAACCGTGAACTTTGTGTGCAAAACAGTCGCGATTCTCTCGATGAGTGCATGCACGTCTGCCTCATCACGCTGATCGATCTTATCTTGGAGTGTCAGTTCATTAACGATTCCAAGACTAGACTCTACCTCTATCGGTAGTGCATCGAGGGAGAACCCGGCTCCGCCATATCGTCGATGTGTGATGCCAGCGACATCGATGAGCGTGAGGTGAATTCTAGGAAAGGCTCTAACTATTACCTTTTGTTTCATTGGATTCAAACCACTCAATAGGAACCGGCCGTGAAAATTCCGGATTGTTCCATATCCCATCGAAGTGATCTAATAGTCGTTTATAAAGGGTCCCTTGTTGATTCAACACAAACGTAGGAAAATTCCTGCTTACATCCCCGATAAGATACGGTCCCCAAAAGAGATTGTCATCGATACGAAAAATGTTGATCGACGGTAGACAGCGATATAGCTTGATTTCAAAACGGAAATCTCTATTCCTTAATAATTCGGCGCACCCTCGTATGAAAGAGTGCACATCCCGTCTTATATCACCAAGATCATTGTTCTCTTCCTTGTCGCGTTGATCGGCAAAGGAGCATTTTGGACTGGGGAACTCCGGATCGAGGAGTAATATTCGAACATTGGCTCGAGCCGCCCACTTTGCGAAGTCATGATGGTAATCTTCATTAAAAGCTCGAAGCCCAAACCCCATTATATCGATAGCTTCTGACACATGGTCCAGTCGCGTATCATATTCTGCCTTGATTCGAACGGCCCTGCTCTCGAACGCTTCGATCAAACCAAACTTACGAATGATTTCCATCCGACGAGACTCATCTTGTGATAGCCAGACGTAGAGGAAAAGGACCCAGCCCGCGATTGCAGTGGCAATGATGGATCCACCGAGCGAGATAATTATCGTATTGCGGGTCGGGTCCCTTAAAGTACTTCCGGAAATCACCAACAATAGTCCAATTACCAAAAGCACAAAGTGAAGCGCAAGATATATCCAATGTGTTGCTTTGATTTTCCAGATGGCTCGTCTTATGAATCGTATTATATACATGGCGCTATTTTCTCTCAAACCTTCTTGAAAACGACAATAGTCTCCCGCGAAGGTCTCCTGCCATAGATCCCCATCTGTTGAGCGCTATTGCCTCTGTAACGGACAGCGATCATGTTTTCGCAGGATAAAAATGTTTGTTCACCTATCGTAGCTGTTAGTTCATCGGTGAGGATTGCTTGGCCGCCATACTGAACATTCCCGACGACAAATCCTATTTTAGCGCCACCTCTGCAGACACGGGAGATTTCTTTCAAGACTAAGAATATATCTTGAAAATATCCCTCAAGCATTGTGGGAACCCTTGGGTCGTGGTCACTTTTCCGCATTTTCGACAGGGCTCTGGTCAACGGCAATGGTTGAATATAACCCTCAAGCGCAGGCCGTTGGGGATGCGACTCCGGGTGTGAATGAAAACTCTGATAGCGAAGTTCACGAGTTTGCTCCCAATCAAGAAAGCTGAACATCAACTCAACGCCGAAAACGCGAGTATAGTCATGACGGTTAGGATATGGCGGAGAGGTTATAACCGCCGAATAAGTGTAGTCATCATCAGGAAGATAACGTGCATCTGATTGTTTGACTTGCCAGAGAGAACGCCGAGGAAAATGAACATCTTTCAGATCTTCAAACATTCCCTCTATTTTGGCCTTGAGTGTCAGAGGAATTTCCCTGTAGCCTTTTCGATTTTCAACCCAACTCAACCAGCCGCCAGTGGCAATAGCGTGGCTGAATTCAGGTAGAATAGACAGAAGCGCAAGACGGAAAAAATCCTTCTCCTTTTCCAAAGCCTTTATCTCGCTTATTTCGTGTGAGATAGTATCAAAAGCCCCCAATAAACGACCGGGCAGGGCCTTTTTTACTAATACCGGGTAATCTTTGATTGGGCCGTTCCATGAAGATGGATCGAGTTTCTTTTCCAATGCACGCCATGAACGCCTTAAGAGTGTTTCGTCATAATTAGCTACCTTTACCTGGGATGTTAGGACAGACAATGGTGAAATGTCATGTCCCGTAGCAGGAATTCCCTTTTCCTTCGCGGAAAGGATTGTCGTCCCTGCCCCGGCAAATGGATCGAGAATTCGATCCTGTGAGGTCAAGTTCCATTCCTCAATAAGCCCATGAACTAAATCACCGGTGAAACTATGAGGAAAAACATACCAGCGGTGTATAGGCTTCGCCTCAAGTGGTTTGGGCGTCACCCATTGCCTCCATTCCAATCTCTCTTCTACAGCGTATCTACTCATTTATTTATCATTAAAAGGGTCTAAGTCTGGCGAGTTTCGAATAAAGTAAGAGCACGCCGTAAATCGCCAGAGTTTGCCGAACGAATTTATGAACCACCTTGTAACGGGGTTTAAAGGGGCCTGCTCTTGACTCTTTCTCCAATTTATTTGAAACAAAGTTGTTATCATAATAAAAAAGGATGAATACTTACTTATTCGAAAAAGGAATTGTCTGTTCGGCTATCACTTCAACCGGCCATTTGGCCGGACAACTTACTACAACAAGCAAGGAAATGTTAACTTCACAAAATACAAAGAAATGAAATAACTTGAAAGGAATCCATCATAACACAAGGTAATAGTAAGAAAATAAAGGGGAAGGGGGGGGAAGTCAAGATAAAAACAGGTCCGCGGCGTAAAGGACAAGGTTAAAAAGGGGGGGGGAGACATTCGTCGTTTTTCGTTTGGTGTTCGGTGACAAAGCGTTAACACAGGGACAGAACTTCTAATTATCTCACCGCTTCTTGGAAGAACTGTTGAATTTCAACAGAAAAAAAAGAAAAAAAAGGGCCGCCAGCCAGGCCGTAATCGAACCGTAATAAAAAGTGGCCTGGGGACCCAACCGGTCCCACAGAATCCCGCCGATGAGGCTGGCCGGGAGCAGGGATAGACCCACCAGGGTATTATACAAGCCGAACCCGGTGGCTTTAAACTCTGCCGGAACCAGGGTGGCCAAAAAGGCCTTCTGCACCCCTTCGGTCATGGCCATAAAGAGGCCATAAGCAATGAACAACAACCAGATGTGAAGGGGGTGTCTAGCCCCGGCAAAACCCAGATAGATAAAGCCAAAAAAGATAAAGGCCATGAGGATGATCGGCTTGGGTCCGATGCGGTCGGAAACGATCCCGGCCGGAAATGAACCCAGGGCATAAACCCCATTAAAAACCAGATAAACCAGAGGAATGATCGCCAGGGGGATGCCCACATTCTGGGCCCGCAGGATCAGAAAGGCGTCACTCGAATTGCCTATTGAAAATAAGATAACGACCACAATAAAATATTTATAGGACCGGTCAAAACTGGACCAGCCCGGGTTGGGTTTCAGGGCCTGGTCGAGAGCACAGGCCCGGGTTTCCCGGATAAAGAAAATAATAGTCAGGACGGCGAGAATTCCGGGAATCATGGAAAGCCAAAAGACCAAACGATACTGTCCCTGGAAATAAGCCAACAGACCGAAGGCCACGGCCGGTCCGGCAACGGCCCCCAAGGTATCCATCCCTCGATGGAAACCGAAAGAACGCCCCAAGCGTTCCTCCTCACAGGACTCGGCGATCAAGGCATCTCTAGGGGCATTTCGAATTCCCTTTCCGAATCGATCCACAAAGCGCGAGGCCAGTACCTGACCCCAATTAGGGGCCGTGGCTATTAAAGGACGGCTCAAGGTTGAAATCCCATATCCGATAGCCATAAGCCATTTGCGATGACCCAGGCGATCCGAAAGCCAGCCGGAAAAAACCTTCAACAGGCTGGCCGTGCTCTCGGCAATGCCTTCAATTAAACCGATGACTGATTTCGGGACCCCAAGTACGGAAGACAGGAACAAGGGTACCAGGGGATACACCATCTCCGAGCTGAAATCCATGAAAAAACTGACTACCCCGGAAAAAAAGATGTTGCGGTTCAGTCCGCAGATTTTGTCAGAAGAATTTTCTTCCATTATTTTATTTTCACCCAAAGCAAGCGGGCCGTTTCAGAACTGATGTTTTTCCATTCCCAGGGCATTTCCGAAGTCAGAAAGATCACCTCGCCGGAATGAAGGGTATAAATCTCTTTGGCCAGTTTGACTCGAAGCTCTCCAGACAGCAGATATCCCATCTCTTCACCTTTATGGACAAAGAAATGGGAAGAAAGGGTTTGAAAAGGAGGAATTTCAATCAAGTAAGGTTCGGCTTTGGTCTCTATATCAACCGGCGTCAGTAATTTGCCCGAAATACTCCCCTCCGGAAGCTCCGGGAATTTTACAGCTACTGCTTCCTGGGGGGTGAATACAATCCGGCTTTTGTTACCGCTTTTTTCTTGAAAGAAGGAGCTTACTTCAACTGAGAGGATCTCAGCCATCTTTAATAATCCGGGCAAGGAGGGATAAATCATATTGCTTTCCACCTGGGAGATGGTGCTGGGAGTCACCCCCACCAGCTGAGCCAGCTCTGTTTGGGACAGGCCTTTTTTCAGACGAAGTTCTTTGACCCGCTGTCCCAGGTCTATCCCCATGCCGATGCGTTTTTCCGCATCAAAAGAAACGGTCTTGTCTTTTGACCCAATAAGGGTGCGGCTTGTGTAAATTTTCCAGATCCCGCTTTTCGGCTTTAAGAATGGTCAGGGAGGTGGTTCCCCTTTTAACGGATAGATCAATAGCCACCTGGGCAATCTGGTTGATTTGGGCCCTAAAACGAGTGGTGTGGGCCTTTTTTTCCATGATCCAGTAGGCCACGGTATTCAACTCATAAAGACGGGGGCAGGAATGGGAATAAAATTGGAGGGCCTGTTCCTCTCCCCCCCAAAGCTCAGCCATTCCGGTCAGGCTTTCAAAAACCAGACGAACGTCGCCTTTCATAGGGGCATGAAGACCGTAAAGCTTCTCCACGACGCGGTCCGTTTGCCGTGGATCTTCCACCCGGACAATCGAACAGGACGTTTCTGATCCCGATGATTCATAAAATTTCAAAAAAACCGGAGAACCGGCCCCTTTCCCAAAGGTGAAGCAGTCCAGGATGGTCAGGAGAGGATTTTCCGAAAGGGGACCCAACTTTTCCAGGAGATTACGGGGTGAGCGGTCAAAGGTCACATAAATAACCGGCTTGTCTTGGTTCTGGGAGATTTGGATAAAATTCAAACAAAACACCGAGGCCAGGCTCCCGGCATCATCATGCCAGACAACATTATCTCCGATATAGAGCCCATCTAATAAAGAGTCCAGTTGGCCGACGCCCGAAGAAATCCGGATTTTTTCTACCATGGGGATTCCCCTACTCTTTGGCCAAATGGCCGGGAGGAAAATTCGTTGTTATAATTAACTAGTCCTCTTTCGATTATTTTTTGAAGATTGCATCCGCTGACGAAAAAATTCATAAATCGCCGGCATGATGGAAATAAGAATAATAGCCATGATTACCAGGGTAAAGTTTTTTTTGACCATTGGCAGGTTCCCGAAAAAATATCCTCCAAAGATAAAAATAGCGATCCAGGCTATTCCCCCTATGACATTAAAAGAGATGAAGTGCAGGTAAGTCATTTCCCCTATTCCGGCTACAAAAGGGGCGAAGGTGCGGATAATGGGGATGAAACGGGCGAAGATAATCGTCTTGCCCCCATATTTTTCATAAAATTCATGGGTCCGCATCAGATATTCCTTTTTAAAAAAGCGGACCTTCTCCTGGTGAAATATTTTTGGCCCTACCAGGTTTCCAACCCAGTAATTGACCGTGTCACCGGCCACGGCGGCCAGGCTGAGCAGACCGACCAACCATATCGGATCCAGGGCACCCATTGCGGCAAAGGTCCCGGCGGCAAACAGAAGGGAATCTCCGGGAAGAATAGGAGTCACTACCAATCCGGTTTCACAAAAAATGATTACAAATAATATCAGATAAGTCCAAAGGCCGTAATCCCGGATGATGACATTCAAATGCTGATCCAGATGTAAAAAAAGGTTGATCAGGGAGGTTATCCATTCCATGGGTCCGCGAGGGATTCCTTTCCGCATTAAAATGTTTGGAACATACCATAACCGATCCGGGTATTGCAAGGTAAGTTCGCCGGTATCATATTGGAACAATATTTTTTGATTCCGATCGACCAGAGTGGTTCAAAAAAATCAAGAAGAACAATTTTGAAAGAAAGGGATCGACTACACAAAAGCGGCCTGGCCTGGTCCCGTCGACATCGGGAATAGATAGGCCGGAACCTTGATCCATCAAAAAACAATACCCGCCAAAACGGCCAACCCGGTCAGAAAATAGATCATACGGACATAAGACCCAAATTGGTCCAGTAGCTGCCAGTCCTCCGTTTTTATGACAATCCGGATGACTTTTATCGTAATAGGGGCCGTGACTAAAAAGGTAAGGCCCCAGGTAGAAAGAACTCCATGGATGATAAGCAGGGACAGATTAAGATAAAGAATAAAGAAAAAGAGAATTAATCCCACCAAAGCGCCCTTTTTCCCAAGCCTGACAGCCAGGGTGTATTTTCCCGCCATCTCATCCGTCTTCATATCGGGCAGGCTCTGGTAAAATAAAATCAGGGCGACCATGATCCCTACCGGGATGGAGATCAGAAGCGGCACCCAGTCCGGGTGGCCGGCAATAACCCAGTAGGTGCCTACAACCATTATAGGGCCCATGTTGATCCCGACGAAGAGTTCCCCAAGGCCGTGATAGCCGTAACGAATGGGCGGAGCTACATAAAAGTAGCTGCTGAATCCGGCGAAGAGGATCGGTATTGCCAAAAGGTATAATTTAAATCCAAAGACAATGATCAGGGCGACCACGAGGGCCAGGGCATAGAGGCCGACGATGACCCGATACATGATCCGGGGGGCGATCTTTCCTTCTTGAATGACCCGTGAACCTCCAATGGCCTCCCCGGAATCCGCTCCCACCAGATGATCGAAATAATCATTGGCCAGGTTGGTTATTAAATGAACCATAAAGGAACCGAGTAGCACCAGTAGAAACCGACCGGCCCGTATCTGACCTTGATGCCGGATGGCCAGGACCCATCCGATGAAAAGGGGAATGAAAGTGGCCACGTAAAAGGGTAAACGGCTGGCCTGGATCCAAGCCCTGACAAGACCTTTATTTTTCATGGGGAAATATTTCCGAGACCCTGCCGGCCCGTTCATTTTCAGTGATGATCCTTCCCAATGGATTGGTGAGCCCTATTGGTTTTTCCATTTACAACATGGTAATGTAATCCGCCCGGCACCAGGCATCGATGATGTAATAACCCAGCCCCTGGTTGGTGGCTATGGATTCCACGAAAAAAAGCACAGCAACAGCCGTGCCCGTCCCAATACGCAGGGAGGTGAAAATCCCCGTAAGGCTTATGGGCCAGACGACATGAACATAGAAATCAAACCGACCGGCCCCGAGGGACTTAAGGGAATAGATGATCTCTTTACTGATTTTTCTGGCACTGTCCCGGGTGGTGATCAGAAGCTGGGAAAAAACGATCATGGTCAGAAGAACAATCTTCCCCGTGTCCCCGATGCCGAAGAGTACGAAGATAATGGGCATGAAAACAATTTTGGGAACAGGATAACCGAGATAGATAAGTGGCGCAAAAAGATTATCTAGTTTTGGATTGCTGCCCAGAATCAGACCAGCCGGAACGGCCAGGATGAAGGCCAGGGAAAGGCCGATGAGCATTCGCGATACACTGGCTTCTATATGGAGCCAAAAAAACGACTTTCCGATTTCCTTGATTCCCTGCTGAACCACCAGGAATGGGTCAGGAAGGATATTGCTGCCCCAAACCAGGGACAGGATGTACCAGAAGACGAATAGGAGGACCACTGTGACTGCATAAGTGATAATTTTCCGACTTCTCACGCCCTCTCCTCCAGGATATCCCTTATTTTTGTGGTCAGTTCAAAGAAGGCCGGCTGGTTGCGGTATCCGACCTTGCCTGTACATTAAGGCCCTGTTCCCTGAAAAATCCTTTTTCAGCGGCAACGAAAAGAGGAAGGGATTGAAGAACCGGAATTGTGCCGAACTGAATGGACGGCAATTTCTCGGAGGTCGAAGCATAGCCGAAGATTGAAATGAAAAACGAACAGAAGAGAGCAGTAACGGTAAAGGGTTTTAGAAATCTCATGAAGATCATTCCTACCAGGGTTTGATGATAACATCTTATAAATATCATTACAATTTTCAAGCTTTGAAAATAAATTTAATAACTTTTCCTTAATAAAAAAGGCCATTTCCAATCATGGGAAATGGCCCTGAAGAATTTTATCGGTCTATCGGTTGGTTAGATTTCCAGCCAGGAATCGGAAAAGAGGGTTTGGCCCAGGATAACCTTGGCCGTCTTCACATAGTCTTGCATCTCCTTGGACAAACAGCCCATTTCAAAGTTTTCCCCGTCCATGACCTTGTGAACGATATCGACGATATCCTGACGATTGCCCCGGGCGATATCCAGTATTTTTTCATCAAACGCATCCACGATACAGGAATACATACCATTACGTTCCAGCATGATCATATAGGTTTGATTCAAGATGGGCCGCAGATGGTCCGGGGGCCCGTTGGAAACGTTGGACAATCCGCAGGTGGACTTGGCCCCCGGAGCGATGTCCTGAAGCATGCTCATAAAGGTCAGAGTGCTCATCAATTGCTGCTGCTGGATGTTGACCGGGGTGATAATAGGATCGACAAAGATGTCTTCATTGGGAATCCCGCCTTCATTCGCGGCATACAAGAGCTCGGCGGCGAGGGCCCCGCGTTCATTTTCATCCCGGGGTAATCCTTCGGGTCCCCACAACAGGGCGATCATACAGGCCTCGTATTGTTTACAAATGGGGATCATGGCCGTATAGCGTTCCGGCCGGGCCATAATGGAATTGATAATAGCCTTGCCCTTGTGGACCTTAAGGCCGGCCTCGATGGCGTCGATGTTGGAAGTATCCAGGGCCAGGGGGATATCGGTGACCTCCTGAACGATCTTAACCACCCAGGGCATCAGTTCTGCGCCGTCTTTTCTGGCCGGTCCCAGGTTGATATCGATAAAATCCACCTTGGCGGCGGCCAGTTTCTCAGCCATCTCTCGAATGGGCTTGGGGTCTCTTTCTTTGAAGGCGCGGCCGATTCCCTTGTTGATGACATTAAGATTTTCTCCAATGGTAAGCATAGTATTCTCCTTTTAAAAGATTGTGACGAGTGACGGGTATCGAGAAAAAAACTTTTCTTCCGCTCCTTGTTCCTCGCTACTACTTAAGCTCTCTAAGAAACTTGGGAATATGGGCTGCTTCTCTGGGACCGACCTTGATCGTCCAGCCCGGCAATTCCTCTTCCAGATCCCCGGCAATAGACGCCGCATACCCGGGAATAATCAGGTTGCGATGTTTGACTTTATCAGCGATCCCGCTTTTTTTAATAAAAATCCCAACGGCGTCTCCGACGAATTTACCGGCCGCCCAGGCGGTCATGACCGACAGGCCTTCGGTATCCATGATGCACAACCAGGTGGGAATCCGGCTGCTCTCAATTTCACCGGAAACGATAAAGTAAGTGAGGGAGAAATTGGAGGTGACACAGACCGGGGAGTTTTCGTCCGGTCCATTAATCTCATAGATCCCCTGGGTCACAGTCATGGGCCGCTGCGGATCGGTATAAATATTTAACCGTTCCAACAGAAGGGGAAAGATGGACTCGCCTTCAAAATCGGAAAAGACCACCAACCCGCCGTACTTGGCTACCATCACCGCCCCCATCAGGGTCTCCATTTCCAGGTCCTTGGCCATTTCAAAAGGCAGGCAGATGGTGGGAAAGCCGAGGCCTTTTTCTTTTCCCGAAAGGGCCGCCCGTCGGATGGCGATTTGATCTTCAAAAACCTGTTTGATGCCCCTGGACCCGGAATCCAGGACCAGGTCCTTTAAACCGGCCTTGGTCAGATTATCGGTCAGGGCAATCAATCCGGCCAATCCGTCCCCTTTGACGGCCAGAGGGCAACTGGCCTCTTTGGCCAAATCGGCCATGGCCTGCCAGTTATCCTTGGTTGCGGCATAGAGCAGGGGCTTCCCTCCGGGACAGGCCGCAAGACCCTCTTTCAGGACTTCAGGCTTTTCACTCATTAATATTAAACTAAAATTGCTGGTATCAAAAACCTGTTGGACGGTCTTTTTGAATTTTCCGGCATCCCCGGTCATATCCTTAATAGCCACCATTTCAGGCCGTAAGTTCAAGCCGACCCGTTCATACTGGTAGGTGTCCCACTTCCTGAGCTTGCCCGAGACGACATCCTGCGCCATATCAGTAGTCAGCAATGCTGCAAAACCGGTAGGATTAAAAAAGGTCTTTTCATGCCGGAACAGGACCGTCTCTCCTCCGGTCTTGACCGAATGGTCGCCGGCCCCGATAGTCAATGGGCGGATGGGCGGGGCCGAGGCCTCGGCCAGTTGTGCTTTAGCTTCCTCGGAAACATAGGGGCAGGAGGCCAGTTCGGCCTTGCCGGAAGCCAGATTCATGGCAAAGGCCAAGCAGGTCGGCACTCCGCAATCCCCGCAGTTGGTCTTGGGCAGCAGCTTGAAGATTTGAATTCCTGTTAATGCCATGCTTATCTCCTTAATCGCATATAATATTTTTTAACGCTCTTTTTTGTTAGTGATAAGAGCGCTGTAACAATCGATTAAAAATCAGGTACAAGGTCCAAGGTAAACCTTAAACCTTGAACCTTGTACCTTATACCTTATATCGGTTTTCGGGTTTATCCTACAATCGATTCCATGGACAAGGCCGGGTGGCCTTTTTCCTGAAGCCAGGGCATGATCTCATCTTCAGTCATGCCGACAGTTTCGTCAGCGATCATGTCGACCAGGTTGGGATAGCCCATCTCTTCACCCCGTTTAATCAATCGATCACGAAGCTCTTCTTTGAGCTGCTTGGGCATCCAGACCATACGGAGCAGACCGCCGTCCCCGACGATAAATTTCCTTTGGGTGATGTTATACTTGCTGTGGCCAACAAAACCGGGCGAAGAGGCCCCGCCGCCCATGACGCCGGCCAGGGTGGTGAACTTCATCCCCGAGGGGGTCATGCCCGTATAATCCCTGTTGACAGTCATAACTCCGTTACAGGTCGGTAGAACGGCCGCAATACATTCGCAGCAGCCGCAGGTAGTCATGGGATCATAGACCAGGCTGTAGAAGTTATAACCTTCCACCTTTTGGCGGGAGGCTTTATAGACGAAATCATTGACCCCTTTCCATTGGCCCAGCTTGGGATCCAGACACTCCCCTTTTTGGACCGGCTGGTTTGGCCCGGTGGGATTGATCTCAAAAGAGGCCTTGCAGTCCATCCAGTTATAGGCCCCGCAAAGGCCGGTCCGCTCCGGGCTGACCATACAGACATGGTTGGGGGCGAAGGACTGGCACAGAGTGCAGGAATAATAGGTTTCCACACTCTCGTCGGTCATCTTCTCCACCCGCTCATCACGGGTCCGGTAAATCGCCCGTGCCTTCTTGGTCAATTTATCCACATCTTCCTTTTTGGTATATAAGGTCACCTGGACCTTATCGAGAATGGCCCCGAAATCCTGATGAAATTTGGCATGGAGGATGACCCCGATATCTTTCAGGGTGAATCCTTTCTGGATTGCCGGTTCACCTACGCGGACCCAGGCGATATCTCTCTGCCCGATGTGCATGACACCCTGGGCATAGTTGATCAGGTGATGGATCTGTCGCTCCAGGATCGGTTCAAAATCTTCCTGGAACTGACGGCCGGCTACCTGGACCAGGATACCCAAAGGCAGGCGATCCCCTTTTTTGATATCGCCCACATCCGGACCGACGACCTCCACCTTACCGTCTTCGATGGCGTTCATATCGGCCATTTGGACCAGCTCGGTAGCTTGGGTCTTCCCACCGCCCATCTCCAGGTACAGGTCCTCTTTGCGGACCCGTTCCCCTTCAAAAGCCGGACCATAGGCCAGGGGGATGTCAATACTGCTTACTGTGACCTTGAGGCCCCGGATCTCGATGGATCTTTGGGGCATTTCTCTATGACCAACATTGGCCACCACGTGTTCGTAGGTGCAGACCCCGGTCGGCAGAATTTCAGGGATGTCCGTATCGGCGATGGTCGGGAAGCCCCAGTTCACGCAACCGGCGGCATTGGCCGCCCATTCGGCTCCGACATCGCCCAAGGCGTTGACAAAGGCAAAGATACGATCCTTGTTGTATAACAACATTTTTTTATAATCGCCTGGTTTGATCCCACCGAAGGCCATGGCCGCCCGGTTGGCAAATCCCAGGGCGAAGACGGCGGCCGAAATGTCCGGCCCAAAGGGGACCAGACGGGTATTCCAGCCGATCTGAACCCCGGCTTCCAAAAGCTGTTCGGAAAAAGTGGTGCCGTTCTGGTTGGCACACATGAAGACATAGAGGTTCTTTTTCTGATATTCCTCGGCGATCCACTTGGCCGTTTCCGGATCCGGGGCCGCTCCGACGATGGCGGCAAACCCGGGGGCCGTACCATCGACGAATTCTACCCCCCGTTTTCGGAAGACAGTATCCTCGGCTGCACCCAGCCAGATCTTGCCGGAGGCCTCATCGATATCCTCACTGACCAAATAGAAATTGGGATCTTCGAGATAGCGGATGACTTCCGAGATCTCCTCGGCAAAAAGGGTGGCCATCCCGGCATCAAGTAAGGGCCCCAAGTAGGGTAAGTGATACATATTCTTGACGTGGGCCGGAAGGAGTTTTCTGGCTACCTCCATGGGTTTCTTGGCATCTCCCAGGGTTTTTACCGGAATCCCCAAAATGGAATAGATGATCGGCAGATAATAAGCGGTATTGGGAAACTCGATCTTCTGATCCGGCCCGTATTTGTCCAGGGCCTTTTTCAAAGTGCCCTCCCCTTTAGAAACGATATTGTATGCGCCCTGAATGGCGGCAAAAGCAACTAACTTAGACATGGAACAAGTTCCTCCTTTCTTAAGAGGTCATTTAAATATAAATTAAACCGCTTCCAGCTTCTGCCGGTCGGCCATATCCATAAGCACACGCTCCCGGGCCTTATCAATCCCCAGGGCCTTGCGTTTGGCGTCAATGTGGGCAATCATCCTGTGGGCCATTTCATAGGGGTCTTCAACCAGATCCCATTTGCCGCCCAAGACATTTTCCATCCCGCTGAATAAATAATCTTTGAAGACCGGAGATCCTTCCACCGGCAAAGTAACCCCAAAGACCGTATAGACTCCGGAAGCCACAAAATATTGACCAATGGAAATGGCCTTTTCACTCATCCATTCCGGGGCGCACCCGGCGGCCGGCAGATCGCTGATGTCATTCCCCAAGCCCCCGGCCTTGACCACTTCGGTGGCGGCCATCAGTATCCGGCTGTTATCCACGCAGGAGCCCATGTGCAATACCGGTGGGATACCCACAGTCTCGCAGACTTCGGCCAGTCCAGGGCCACAAAAGACCTTGGCCGATTCAGGAGAGAGTAATCCGGCCTTGCCGCAGGCCATGGCGTTACAACCTGTGGTCAGGACGATGACATCGTTTTTCAAAAGTTCCTTGACGACAATTAAATGAGCGCTATCGTGCATGGTCCGGGCATTATTGCAGCCCACCACACCACCGATGCCGCGGATACGGCCATTAATGATGTTATCATTTAACGGCGTATACGACCCCCGGAATGTTCCTCCCAAATGGTAGTTGATGGCCTCATAACTGAATCCGACCACCATCTTTTCTTTTTCCTTGGGGATCAGCACCTCGGCTCTTCGATTGGGGAAGTTATCCACAGCGGTCTTGACGATCCGTTTGGCATCTTCCAGGGCATGATGCTCGTCAAACTGGATATGAACCGTATCCCCGGACTTCATCTTGGCCCGGGTGTTGGTGGTGATCATCTTGGTATGGTAGCAGGTAGCGACATTGGCCAGATTTTCCATGATGCATTGGACATCGACCACCATGGCATCCACGGCCCCGGTGATGATAGCCAGTTCCTGCTGTAAATAATTACCGGCGATGGGCATACCATGACGGACCAGAATCTCGTTGGCCGTACAGCACATCCCGGCCAGGACAATGCCTTTGGCCCCTTTGGAGGCGGCATACTGAAGCATCTCCGGGTCCTGAGAGGCTACCACGATCATCTCGGAAAGGAGGGGCTCATGACCATGGACAATGATATTGACGTGGTCTTTCTTCAAAACCCCCAGATTGATTTCCCCCTGGATCGGATAGGGGGTCCCAAAGAGGACATCCTGCATATCCGTGGCGATCATGGAACCGCCCCAACCATCGGCCAAAGCCGCCCGGGAGCCTTGTTTCATCAGGTTTTCATAGTCCTGATCCACCCCCATGTGGGTGCGGTGCATGATCTCGACGATCTCCCGGTCAATGCCCCTGGGAACGATATCTAATTTTTTCCAAAGGTCATAGCGTGCCTTGGGGGCCCGTTTGGCATAATAAATCTCGCCTTCCTGCTTGCCCCATTCTGCCAAAGCCTTTTCGCCGACTTCAGCAGCGATATCATAAATATCGCGGTCTTTTTCTTCGCCATCGACGGTAACGGTTGTGGCGACATTAAAATCCACTGCAATTTCTTTTAATTTATTCTCATCCTTAATGGCATAATCATGAGTTTGTTTGCGGGCTGCAGCCAGAAAAACCTCGGCCACGCCCCGGCCGTGATCGGAGTGGGCGGCAGCGCCGGCGGCGATCATGCGGACAAAATTTCGGGCGGCAATGGTTTCCGGGGTGGCCCCACAAAGGCCCATGCGGTTATCCTTCCCCTCCAAATCTTTCTTGGTCAGGGGCAGGCGGCAAGGGCCCTGGGAACAATTTTTACAACAGGTCCCCTGAATCCCTATGTTACAGGGTTTCATGGTTTCGGCCCGGTCAAAGATCGTTTCCACCCCATCCTTCTGGGCTTTATAAAGCATCTGTATGGTGGCCGAATCAACGCTCTTGTCTTCGGGTTTGATTTTTTTCTTTTCTTTTTCCACAACCTTCAAAGTCTCTTTGGCTTCTTCTGATGCCATGGTTATTCCTCCTTGTTCTACCAGCCTTTTCAGGCTGCATTAAGGTCTCTGGTTAAATGCCCCGTGGGGCTTATAGGCTATAAGGTTATTAGTTAAATGATTTCCTTTGGCTATTGCCTGTTGCTTATTTTCTAGCTTCGTTTATTGACCCTATTTACCTGGGCCAGCAGTTTATCCACTGGTGAAAGTTGAACTTCAGCAACCTTCATTTCTTTTGGTCCTTCGGCGCAAACGGTCTCTGGTCCGCTTTCCCTCTTGACCCTTTCAGCAGCGCGGGCGGCTTGCAGGGCTTCCTCTTCGGCTTTAGCCTTGGCTTTGGCTTCATCCTTGGCCTTTTGTTCAGCCTCGACCTTAGTTTTGGCCTCGGCCTCGACCCTCGCCCTGGCCTCGGCTTCTGCCTTGGCCTTTGCCTCAGCCTCAACCTTCGCTTTGGCTTCGGCATCGGCTTTGGTTTTCGCTTCAGCTTCAGCCTTTATCCTGGCCTCTTCTTCGGCCGAAATCCTGGCTGGTTCTTCTACCTTCGGGGCTGCGGCCTTCGGGGCAGCCGGTTCGGCCTTCGGGGCCGGTTTGGCCGGAGCCGCTTTCGGAGCTGCTTCCTTGGCTTTGGCCGGAGCGGCCTTCTTTTCATCTTTGGCCGGTTCGGCGGCTGCAACGGCAGTCTTAACGATTTCCGGATATTCTCCTTGGGGTTTGACATTCAGAGCAGCCAGTTTGCCTGCCAGATCGGCCGGACTCAAATCCAGGTCCCCGGTAATCATCTGGTCTTTTAACCTGTTAACCAGTTTGACGGTCTCGGGATGTCTCAAAATTAAAATGTCCGACCCGGCCAAAAGGTAAGATACTGCTCCAACTGATTCCATAAGGAACCCCCGTTTGGCCGCATCTCCTAAGGTAGGGGCTTCCTCGGCAGTCAGTTTGGCCTCCTTGGCCTTCCAGACCTCATTCCCGACATTGTTGATCATAGGATATTGGAGTTTTTCGTCTTCTTGAGCCAGGGCGGCCATGCGGATCCGCTCCATCACCGAATAGGAGTACTCCAAACCGTATCCAAGCCCACCGGTGGTCGGATCGATAATGATTTTTTCTTTGGGGACCCCCAGGTTCTCCAATAAGATGTTGAGCTGTTTTGCCAGGTTAACATCTATAGGGGTGGAGGCGATAATGGTATGATTATAACCAAGAGCTGAGGCCCCGATTTGCTTATGGTTCCCTTCTGCCACCGGCCCCAGGGTCAAATTCTCCCCTTGGCAGTCTTCGCTGATCTTTCTAAGGACTTCCGTGTCTTTCTTTTCATTTCCGGAGCCCCAGACAATAACAGGGACTTTGACCGCTTTCAATACCTTCTTGACTACGGCCGAGGCCTCGTCCGGGCCTTTATCCAGCCCATTGGGATCGGTACTTTTAAGCTGAACGACAATGGCTTCAGCCCCAAATTCCTTTACACATTTTTTTGCCCAGGCCGCGGGATCAGTCAGGACATCGGCAAAAGGGCCTGTGGCGGCTTCCGGCCAGTCGTCCGGTTCCATATCCCAGACTTCCATAGCGATTTTGGGAGGATGAGGCATCTGTCCTTCAAACAAATGAAAGGGATAGGAAGTCTCCCCCCCGACAGTGATGGGAGAAGCTTTTCCGATGGCAACCTCGTTTATTTTTCCTGAATAGGTGATTTTAGGTATTTCAAAGGCCAATGGTTTTTCCTCCTTTTAAGATTTTTAACAATATATTCATCGTTGATTAATTTGAAAAGCGGACTCTATCCTGTCCTCGTAAGAAGGTATGATAATGAGACGATCATGTAATAACCAGCAGGTTGATAATGTGGATTTTACTTCGCTTTACTCACATTCCTCAAAATAGGGACGGGGAATTTTTCGAATCCAACATGGTTGGTTAGATACCCCAAAGCAGGCAACAGGAGTTCTCTAAGGCAAAGTTTCGCTTTCTTAATCCTAAAGGAGAGAAGACCTGCGCTTGGCAGGGAATAAAAAAGCCAATCCTAATAATGTGAAAATTATTACTTACTGGAATATAATGTTGTTGTCAAGAAAAAATAACCAAATAATTTGCATTCCATTTCCTTTTTGCAAGTACCCCCCCCGGGGGGAGTATCTTCTTGCCCAAAAAACACCCCTGATTCTCAAATTATTTCCGGTAAATTCTTTTAATTATCTATAGGATAAATTACGTAGAATAAATGCCGGGGCAGGCTCAATGCGACCGCAACACGACCAAAGGAAGCTTTCATCCCTCTGGAATTTTTTTCCTTGTCGAAAGACTGTTTACGGTAGAACAAGGCATTATATTTGCATTGACTTAGTATTAATTTTTCAAAATACAAGTCAAGAAAAAGGCCTGTTTTTTGAAACATATTAAAATCTCTATTAAAATATAAAAACAAACCTTGGTAGACCTTAAAGCATATTCGGGCCGGGGGTCAAATTTTTGACCCACATCTGAAAAAGGAGACAATGAATTATGGAAATACAACCCGCACGTAACAACATTGAAATCCTGGATCTCAAAATCGAACGTTCCATCCAAGAAGCATCCAACAAGAGGACATCCAAAGACAGTTTTTCAGAACTACTGAAGGCCGACGTGGGAAAAAAAATGTCTCCGCCCGAGTCCATCGATAACAATCCCGTTGAATATATCGTTAAGCCAGGAGATTCCCTATGGAAAATAGGAAGGAAGTTTTCTAATAAAGACCCCTATCAGATCGCCAAAGAAAACGGGATATCTAAGCCAAACCTAATTCAACCAGGGCAAAAATTAATGATTTATGCCGCTCCTCCCAATACTGTTCCGACCCTGGAAAATAGGGAAGTGACCGCCAGTTGGTATGGCAAAGAGCATCATCATAAGATTACGGCCAGTGGCCAGCGCTATGATATGAACAAAAAAACCTTGGCCCATAAGAGCTTGCCTTTCGGTACCAAAGTCAGATTGGTCAATCCTGAAAACGGGAAGGCTGCCGAAGGGGTGGTCATTGATCGCGGACCGTATATCAAAGGACGGGATGTGGATATCTCGTATGCCCTGGCCAAACAACTCGGCTTCGTTAAAAAAGGGGTAACAAAGTTGAATATAGAAATTATGTAATGCCCAATCGATAGCTGCTTACTTTTCAATCGTAAGATTAGAAGTTCTTTCCTTAATAGTTCCAGTTCGGATAACGAGGTGTCCCGTGGCAAAAGATAAATCCATTGTAAAAATTTTAGGGATCGGGATCATTCTATTATTTTCTTTAGCCCTTATTTCCAGCGAAGTCTGGGCCGGGGCCGGCGCAGGACGTTCCGGGGATTCCGGGGCAGCCGTACTTATTCAGCACCCCAGCCGCCAGGGGCCTCCCAATATCAAGGAAGTACCCGCCCTCTTCAGGATACATGTCCAACCCCAATAACCCCCCGCCTCAATCAACCGGGAGCCCTTTTCTGCGCGGCCTGGCCGGAGGTCTTGCCGGTGGTTTCCTCGGAAATCTGTTGTTTGGCGGCATGGGTCGGGCCGCGGGGTCCGGATGGGGTTCCGGTGGATCCGGTATTGGTTTTTTAGAAATTATTTTGATTATAGTGGTGATCTTTTTTGCTTCTCGTTTTATTCGGAACAGAAAAAAAAACTTAGTAGCCAAAACCGGTTCGCTGATTATTCTCCTTCCTCCTACCAACAACCCGAGACCTATTCCGCAGCGGCCCAGGGGCCGGATCAGGATGTAGCTGTTGGAATTTCCAAGATTCAGTCCTTGGATCAGACCCTTGATCCTTTGGCTTTTAAAGACCGGGTCCAGGACCTGTTTTTTAAGATTCAGGCCACTTGGGGAAAATCAGGATTTGGGTCCGGTCAGCCCTTTTCTTACCGATCAAATGAAAGGGATTTTTAACCAGGACCTGGAAGAACAGAAATCCAGTTGTAGCATCAACCGGTTGGAAAATATCGCCGTTCGTTCGGTGGATATCACCGAGGCCTGGCAGGAGGAAGGTAATGACTTTCTCACCCTGCTCTTTTATGCCAATATCCTGGATTATACGGCGGACAAAACCACCGGCACTGTGATTTCCGGCAGCAAAACCGAACCGGTCGAATTTCGGGAATTCTGGACTTTTATGCGACCCATGGGGGCAGAGACTCCTGGCAATTAAGCGCCATCCAGCAGGAAAATTAGTCCGGTAACACTGTAGGGTATGAGTGGGCCCGCATTTTCGACCATTTGAAGGCCAAGGGAAATGCGGGCTTTTTTCATGATGTACCAGCCTGGATTTGCCTTATTTTGCCGGTTGAGTAGGCAGGCTCCCCATTTTTATACAACATAAGAGCAACATCCCTGTTGTATTCTCCTCTCCAAGAGACCTGTAACTATGCGATTATATCTCTTTCTTTTCTCTCGACCCCTCTTCTCCAACATGATAATCATAAAACCAAATAGGAACTTATTGTTTTTCTGAGTTTTTTGACCAGAAACTTTGAAAGGAATGCAAATGTCTACAGAAAATTTTCGTCATACCCTGTATGTCTTGTCTCTTCTGGTTATAATCTTCTTTCCCTCCACAGTTTTTTCGTCGAGCGATTATTGCAGTAAGGACTTTTCAATCCGCCTGCCGCCCGCCTTCGTCCGATTCACCGAGATCTCGGTCTTGAGTGGTGAGGTGGAAAAAGTGGGCCAGTGGCCCAAGAGGAATTTTGATTCGATCTTTACGACAAAAGCCGAGGATGCAAAGAACTGATCCATGAAAAGAAGTATTATTGGGCGCTCAACATGGGTCTGGTGATTCGCAGACATTATGTATTGGCCTTGAAAAATCTAAAACCTTTGGCCGAAAAGTTGGAATCGGCCCAACAAAAAGTACCCGCCGAAGATTCAGGTGGACCGGGCAGAGTTTTGGGCATGTTGTATCTGAAGGCCCCACCCTGGCCGCAAAATATCGGGGACTACGACAAAGCTTTGGCGCTGTTAAAACAAACGGTCGAACAGTTCCCGCAGCATCCGCTCAATCATTTGTTTTATGCCCAAGCCCTTTGGGCCATCAACGAATCCGATTCCAGGGAAGAGATTCGAAGGGAACTTGAAAAAACCCGCGAATTACTTAAAGAAGAACGATGGGGATTTGCCACGAAGTTTTGGGTCAAAGAATTGGAAGAGTTTGAAAAAGAAATGCCCCCTCAATAATACACACCCATCCTCGATGCTTTATTATTTACCGGTCAATCAAAATCTGTACGAGACGGGTCCTAACCAAGCAAAGCGCTTGCCCCAATACAGTAAATCAATAACCTTTTCCCCTCAATAGGGCACTCCCAGCAATCCTTAAGGGTTCCCTTAAGGGGAGAGCTTTGTTGCGCCCCGGAGGGTCTTCAACCGCGGCCAAATCACTTCTCGAGGTTACTCTTCGGGGGGTCTGGTGTGGCGGATCATTTTGCCTTCATTCATATAGACCACCATCTCGGCCAGATTCGTGGCATGATCGGCAATACGCTCCAGGTATTTGGAAATGTAGGAAATCTTGACGGCCCGGGTTATGGTCGAGCTGTCCTTTATCATAAATAATAATAGTTCATTAAAAGTTTGCACCGTGAGCTGATCAACTTCATCATCCCTTTTAATCACGTCATAAGCCAGGGAGGTGTTTTTTTCCAGGAAGGCCTGGAGGGCATCCCGCACCATACCCTCGGCGATCTCAGCCATGCGGGGGATATCAATATAAGGTTTCAACTGAGGTTCTTCATTAAGTTCCAAGGCCCTTTCGCAGATATCCACGGCGTAATCCCCCATCCGTTCCAGATCCGTAGTGATCTTCATGGCCGTGGTAATGAATCGCAAGTCCCCGGCCGTGGGTTGGCGCAGGGCAATAAGCCTGATACATTCTTCGTCAACCGACACATCGAAGGCATTGATCCGGGCATCGTTTTCAATCACCTGCCGGGCCAGGTCACTGTTTCGTTCCACCAGAGATTTGATGGAACGGTCGATGGCTTCTTCCACCAGGGACCCCATTTTAAGGATCTGCACCTTGAGATCGCTTAATTCATCTTCAAAGATAGTCATGGCTTTTTCCTGCTTAAATTTTTCGGAGGATTATCATTTCAGATCATGTTAATATTCTATCATGAAAGACAATCCATTCCAATATCAAAATATTCGGTTTCTGCCCATCCTCCACAACCGCCTGGAGTTCGCCCTGGAGGTCCACCGGCAAATTCTTGAATTCCAGCCCCAGGTCATAGCGGTTGAGCTCCCCCCAACTATTCAAGAGCCGGTCTTGACTGCGGTCAAAAGACTGCCCGACCTCTCCGTGATCCTCTATCCTGAAAAATCAGGGCGTTATATTTATCTTCCCATAGAGCCGGTAGATGGAATTATTGAGGCCATACGCCTGGGCATCGAGAAAACCCTCCCGGTTTTTTTTATCGACCGGGATACCGAGGCCTATCCCCAGAGGTCCGATCCCATGCCCGATCCTTATGCCGTCACCCAAATCGGTTATCGGTCCTATTGCCTGGCCTACCTTAAAGAACGGGGACAGGAGACCCCTTCGCCTGACGATGCCTTAAGAGAACGCACCATGGCCAGTCAGGCCCTCAGATTAAACCATCAATATCAGAGAATCCTGCTGATTTGTGGGCTGATCCATTGGTCGGGCATTGTTCACCAACTCGATAAGAACCCGGAATTGCCCTTGGGAAGACAGAAACGCTCCGGGGTCATCGTCGGATATTTGAAAGAATCCTCCAGCCGGGAAATCCTCTCTGAAATGCCTTTTCTGCAAAGGAGATATGAAGAAGAAAGGGCCTGTGCCGGTTCCCATGATTCCCATTTTCTAAAGCTGAATCGTCTGTCCGTTCAGGAAGAATTGTTAAACGGGGCCAAGGAAGCGCATCGGAAAAACAGCCGGGAAAAGATCGAGACCTATCAGTTGGGCCAGATAAGAAAATTTGCCCGTAACCTGGCCTTGATTCAAGGTAGTTTATCACCTGATTTTTATCAGTTGTTAATGGCCTCCAGGGGAATGGTCAACGACAATTTTGCCTATGAGGTTTGGGACCTTGCCTCCCGTTATCCTTTTCAGGAAGCCTCCCCTCCATTGCCGGAAATCGAGGTAACGGCAGAAGATCTGCGGATTAACCAAAAACAGATTCGTTTTTACCGACGTTTTCGGACTTTTCGACCTCGGCTGGTGCCTGTCCCTTTAAAAAAGAGGCCTTCTCCGGCAGAAAAAGAGGGATACAAAAAGCATTGGGACGGCCGGTATATCTGCTCCTATCCCCCGGAAGATATCCGGGTGGAAGGGCTGGGTGATTATGTCAAAAAAAAGGTCCGGGGTGTTTTGTCTCAGGAACAAGTCCGGGTGATTCCTTTTTCTTCCTCCATGATGGACGGTTTGGATATCCGGGAGACCTTGCGTCAGGTTGTGGAACAAAAGATCTATGTCCGGGAAGAGATCCAGGTCCGCGGACGGGTGGGATCAGTGGTATTTATTTTCCATGAGGATGAACCGCCGGAGGAGAAGACGGAACAGTTCCCATGGAAATTAACCTGGCTGGGGGAACACAATCAGGAATCGGATATGGCCTTTTATGCCACTCCGGCCGGAGATGAGGTGATCGGTCCGGGCATTTCCCGCTGTGAGTACGGCGGCTTTGTTTTGAGTTATCCCCCCTTCCGGATGGCTGACATCTGGAAAGACCGTTTTTTCAATATGGCCCGCTCCAAGGCCGAGAGATTGCTTCTATCCGGGATCGATTACAGTGAAGAACGGCTGGTGGCCTATATCGCCGCGAAACCTCCCCGTTCCTATTGCCATACTTTTGCCCATAACCAAGGTCGGAAGATCATCTACCTGCCCCTGGGCCAATTCTCTCCCGTGCTTCTGACC
Source organism: uncultured delta proteobacterium (assembly GCA_963790475.1). Classification (GTDB taxonomy): domain Bacteria; phylum Desulfobacterota; class RBG-13-43-22; order RBG-13-43-22; family RBG-13-43-22; genus RBG-13-43-22. The sequence goes on from CAWBOS010000012.1 coordinate 88,857, forward strand.
AAAATCCGCTTTTTTCATGTCCTGGAAAATCCGGATTTGCGCCGAGTCGCTCATTTCTATGTTCGGTGAAAGAAAAGGGGCTGGTGGATTATCCATCAAAAGGAGGGGACTATTAACCAAAAAGAGAAGAGGTTTGAATCGAATCATTCATTAAAATATCGGCCGGGTTTAAAAATAAATCCGTCGTGTTCGGCCCAAAGCTTGAGACACCAATCAATGAGCCCTCTAAGCTCCTGCAGTTCTTCCGCCGCCGGCAAGACCTTTGGTAAATTGATCGTTTCGGTCCTCTGAAATTCCGCAAGTCTTTCTTTCAGGTTCTTGTTAAGTACTTTTAACTGGCTACTTATCTTTTCCTTCATATCCGCTTCCGACGGTTTGCTTCTGGGCATTGTTTACCTTCTTTATTTAAAAATAATCAAGAATAGGTTATCATATTTTTCCCTTTTATCCAAAAAATATTGAATTATTGACCATGGAAGAAATATTCTCCAAGCTCATCTCCGGAGGACAAACCGGCGTGGACCGGGCGGCCCTCGATGCGGCCCTGGAATTGGGCTTACCGACAGGCGGGTGGTGCCCCAAGGGCCGGCGAGCCGAGGACGGCTCGATTCCCATGCATTATACTTTGCTGGAGACCAGCTCCTCAGCCTATCCGACCCGGACCGAAAAAAATATCCTGGGCTCGGACGGCACCCTTATCCTGACCTGGGGACGACCTACGGGCGGAACGGCCCTGACCATTAAATTGGCCAGGGTTCACCAAAAACCGTTTTTGATTATTGACCTGTCCGCCGTAAAGGACTTTCATGCGGTTCGGGAATGGGGCAAGACTTACCAAATCAAAATCCTGAACGTGGCCGGTCCCAGGGAGAGTGAGGCCCCTGGAATACATAATAAGGCCTTTTCTTTTTTAATAAAAATCCTTCGGTCCTTCTAACGCCCCCTATTTACCCCGGCGTTTCCATATTGGTCAAAACCAGCAGGCGGAGGGAATTTCCTTTGTAGTTCTTCCCCGACAAACAATAAAGGCTGGGAGGTTCCAGGCCGGATTCGATCACCATCGTCTTCCAGGTCTCGGCCTTGGAGTGCAAACGGTCCCGGGGATTCAACGGAAAAACAAAAAAATACCTGCCTGATGGCCGTTCCGATAAAATCCTTTTGATTTCTTTCAGCACTCGGGGCACATCGGGAATTAGGTCCAATAAATTAATACTGATGATTAAATCTCCGGTATGCTCCGCCAAGGGCAGGTGTTCTACCTTGCCGACCGTAAAATGAATGTTATTAATTTCTCTTTGCCGGGCCAGATGGGTTCCATGTTTGATCATGTGATGAGAAAAATCCAGGCCGAAAATTCTACTTCCTGGGCAACAGTACTGGGCCAGGAAAACCTCCTGCCAGCATGAACCGGCCCCCAGGCTGATGATGTTATGATAGGTTTCCAACCGATCCAGGCGGTTTAACAATAAAAGTCCGCGGTTCAAATTCCTTCTCGAATATTCGGCCCAGGTGGGCGCCCAGCTTTCCCAGAAAAACGGGTTTTCTAATTTTTGTTCGGAGATCCCTTTGAATTTTTTTAAGGCCCTCTCCAGAGCTTCGAGTTCTTCGGTTCGCAATTCAGGTCCCAGGGTACTTTCCAGAAATTCTTCCCAGGTTTTTTCAACCAATACCTGTTGAGGGGTCAAGGGGATAAATTGCCTTCCGAAATATGTGCCCTTCGGTGTTAATTTTATGGATTGGACCAGATTATTATTCATCATAGTTTTCCTGAGAGCCTTGAAAAAGGTTCAATTTTGGTCAAGATCAAGGAAGACGAAAATTTTAACCACAGGAATACATATAGTATTTCGAGGATTAAAATTTGAGTCTGACACAGAGATTGGGCAAAAGGGGACATTTTTGAAAAACTCTCATCCTTTGATGACTCCTAATGGTCTCAACCTGGCCACCTTTTTGGCAATACCGGCCTGATGGATCACCTCGACCACTTGGGCCACATCCTTATAGGCCTCCGAGATTTCTTCGACGATGGTCCCCAAGCCGGCCCCTTGCACATATATTCCCCGGTCCTCCATCTCCCGGACTACAGACCGGCCTCTGGCAGCCTTCTTAGCAGCCTGGCGGCTCATGACCCGGCCGGCGCCATGACAGGCACTGCCGAAAGTCTCTTGCATAGCCCGATCGGTTCCCAACAAAACATAAGAGTAACGGCCCATGTCACCTGGTATCAGGACCGGCTGCCCTATCTCCCGAAAGGCTGGTGGGATCTGAGGATGATTGGGAGGGAAAGCCCGGGTCGCCCCCTTGCGGTGCACGCATAAAGATTTCATTAGACCATCCACCTGGTGATCCTCAAATTTCGCAATATTATGGCACAGGTCATAGATCAGTTCCAGTTGCAGAATCTTGGGACTGATCCGCAAAACCCGTTCCAGGGTTTCCTGAACCCAATGGGTAATAATCTGCCGGTTGGCAAAAGCGAAGTTGGCGGCCGCAGCCATAACCGCCAGATATTCCCTCCCTTCGGAAGAGGCGATTGGGGCGCAGCACAATTGTCGATCCGGTAATTCGATGCCATATTTGGCCGTGGCCGGGATGAGTTTTTTTATGGCGTCGTCACAAACCTGGTGTCCGAGACCCCGAGATCCGGTATGGACCATTACCGTGACCTGTTGGTCAAAAAGGCCCAGTTGGCTGGCCGCTTTCGGATCGTAAATCGTTTCCACATAACCTACTTCGACAAAATGATTACCCGAACCGAGGGTGCCTAATTGATCTTTTCCTCGTTCCATGGCCCTGGCCGAAACCAGATCCGGCCCGGCCCCCTCGATACAACCGCCTTCTTCGATATGTTCCAGATCTTCCTGGCCCCCGAACCCTTGGCTCACAGCCCACCGCGCACCCAGAGCCAACACTTTTTCCTGATCCTTGGCTGTAAGTTTAAAATCCTTGCGGTGTGAACCCAACCCGGAAGGGATATTCCGAAACAGGGCCTGGACGATTTCCTTGACCCGGCCTTCGATCTCTTTGCGGCTCAACCCGGAGCGCAGCAACCGCACCCCTCAATTGATGTCGTAGCCCACCCCGCCCGGCGAGACGACCCCTTGGTCAGGATCAAAAGCCGCAACGCCTCCAATAGGGAAACCGTACCCCCAATGGATATCCGGCATGCCCAACGAGGGGCCGACAATTCCCGGCAGCCAGGCGACATTGGCCACTTGCTGCAGGCTTTGGTCCTGCTTTAAATCGGAAAGCAGGGCCTCGGACACGAAAACCAGGCCATCGGTCCGCATCTTCCCCTCCCGGGGGATCCGGAAACGGTAATCATCTATTTTTTCAATTTTTATTTTCTCGCTCATAAGATACTCCAGCCGGTAGAAGCCAGAATTCATAAGTCAGAATTCAGAATAATAAACCAATTCATTTTTAGATTTATGATTTTTTATTTGGTCACTAAAGAGTTTATTGCCTCTCTCGAATTTGTCACCAGGATTTTTCTTCTGGCTTCTGGCTCCTGTATCTGGCTTCTTTCATAGATCGAAAATTACCCGGGCCCGCCAAAACCCCTTTGCTTCCCATATACGCAACTGATGATAGGTGACCGCTTTGACCACTGTCTTGACCTGGTGTTTCTTTGGATCAAGGGATTCTCCCCAGCCAATGGCGGAAAGGGTCTGAGGAGTCATGGTCTGAATTGATAACCGGCCAAAAACCAGATGTTCTGTTTCAAAGATATATAAAAGCTCACCAAGCCAAGCCACCAGAAGGGCTTCCAGGTCCGGGGCTTCACTGGTAATCGCTCTTTCCTGTCGTAGCTTAATCCCACGGGCTTCCACCATGACATCAAAAAAAGCCCAGCCCGCCTGGGCAAAAAGATCAGGAAGGTCCTTCCCCCAAACCTCCATGCCTAAATCAGCCGGGTGGGATATCAGGCGATATGGTTTTCGAAATTTGTCCATACTCTATTATAAAGAGGTCCTCCATTCATTTCAGCAATTTTTTTTTAATTCAAAAAAAGCCCATACTCTTTCGGGAATGGGCTTAAGATGGATTTCAAATTTGGAAAAATGACTGATTAATGAATCGAGGCGCTGTTGGGGTCCAGCTTGACTGAGATGGCGATTTTATAAAGAAGGGTCAGCACCAGAAAACCGGTGGCCCAAACTCCGAGGGCGATAAAGATTTCCGGCAGAGTAGGGGCATATTGGGTAATGTGCTCCAGGGGAGAAGGCACAAAGCCGGTAATGACCAGGGTAATTCCCTTTTCAATCCACAGCGAGCCGAAAACCCCAATGCAGGCCGCCATCAGCCAGGCATTGCTTCTCTTTACCAAAGGTAATAATAAAATTAAGGCGGACAGGACACCGGCCACCACCGAGACCCAGGTCCAGGGCACGTAACGGTTATAACCGTCCAGTCCCCAGAAGAGATACTGAAGGGGTTGTTTATGGGAGGGGATATTACTGTAGAAGGCAGTAAAAATCTCCAGAAGAACAAAGAAAATACTAAGCAACATGGCGTAGGCGACAATATTTTTCAGCTTATTGATGGCTGTTTGTCCGGGATCAAAACCGGTCAAACGCTTGACCAGCAGGCCCAGGATGATCAACAAGGCCGGACCGGCGGCAAAGGCCGAACCCAAAAAGCGGACGGCCATGATAGCCGTCAGCCAGTAATGCCGGCTGGGCTGGCCGGCGTACAGAAAGGCCGTGACCGTATGGATACTGATCGCCCAGGGTATGGAGAGATAAATAAGCGGCTTAACCCACTTGGGCGGGGCAACCGCCTTTCTTTCTGCGGCCAGGATATTCCAGCCTATAAGGATATTAAGCAGCAGATAGACGTTCAAAACGATAAAATCCCAGAAAAGGATGGAATTCGGTGTCGGGTAGAGGATGAGATTCAAAACCCGGGTCGGATAGCCCATATCGACGAAGACAAAAAGCATGCACATGATCACCGCGGCAATAGCCAGGAATTCCCCCAGGATAGTGATCCTCCCAAAGTCCTCGATATTATGCAGGTAATAAGGCAAAACCAGCATGACCGCCGAAGCCGCCACTCCGACCAGGAAGGTAAACTGGCCGATATACAACCCCCAGGAGACATCCCGTGACATCCCGGTTATGCGCAAGCCTTCATTGAACTGATAGAGATAACAGATAAAACCGATGCCGATAAAGATCAGTAAAAAGAAGATCCAGCTCCAATACTCTTTTGATCCGGACAGCGCCTTTTCAAACATAGTCACCTCATACTAAAAAATAGACATTGGGTTGGGTTCCCAAACTGGGTTTCCTTCGGATGGAATAATTTTCCCGGAGAAGTTGCCTCACATTAGACTGGGGATCATTGATGTCACCAAAGACCATCCTCCCGTTGCTGGCCTCGGCACAGGCCGGGTACAGCCCTTTGGCCAGCCGCTCTTCGCAGAAATTACACTTTTCTACCACCCCTTTAGACCGGGTCGGAAAGTCCGGGTTGTCGTATGGTTCTTTAAGGAACCTCCGGGGATCCCCCCAGTTAAAACTCCGGGCCCCGTAAGGACAGCCGGCCATGCAGAACCGGCAGCCGATACAGCGGTGAAAATCCATCATGACGATCCCGTCGGAAGCCCGTTTAAAAGTAGCCTGAGTGGGACAGACCCGGACGCAAGGCGGGTTAGTGCAATGATTGCAAAGAACCAAATAGGAATTGCGCTCCATCCCTTCAGGCAAATATTGGTTTTGGTCATCGGGAAAGGCGTTTTCATATTTTTCCTTCCAGATCCATTTAATCTCCTGGCGCACCTGGTCCACCTTGGGGATATTGTGCGCCTTGTCACAGGCCTCGATGCATCTTTGAAAGTCTTCTGGACTTTGGAATTGTTTTGTTTTGATGACCATGGCCCATTGTTTTTTTCTTGGCGAGGGCACCGGACTCTGAGCCTCAACCGCCCCGGGCTTAAGGATCTCAAAAGCGGCCTTGCCTCCCAGCCCCCAGAGGGTAGCTATCCCGCTAATCCTTAAGAATTCTCTCCTATTGATGCCCATCAGTTGTTCTCCTTCGGTGCAATATGGCAATCCCAGCAGAAGGGTTTGACCACCATATAATTATGACACTGATCGCAAAATTTGGTTTTGTTGGAGTGGCATTTCAAACAGCCGTTTTGAAGACTCTTTTCAAAAACCCGGCCGTCGGCCGTGGTCAGTTGCCGTCTATTATCCCCACGCACCACATCATATCGCCACTCATCCAGGATTTTCATATGGGTGGTGATCATTGTCGCCTTGGGTTCGATGCACTTTTTTTCCTTCATTTCCTGAATGACCGGTGTATCTATTTTAGGATCCGGCGGGGGAGCGGCTTTCCCCAGGTTATACCACAGGGGAAAGGTGACCAGGATCACAAAGACAATAATCATGGGAATGATTTTATTTTCGTCGTACATCATTCTTCTTTATCCTCCTCGGCTTCTTCTCCCAAAGGTTCACCGCGTAAATTCGTGGTCCGTTCAATCTCCCCATCCATAATCAGGGCATTGGCCACCAATTCATGGAGCCCGGTGACCCCGACTTCCGGCACCCAGTATTCCATCAAGGTGCTTAAAGCCGCCCGGTCGATAGCGCAGATATTGGCCAGCATATTGACCCCGTGTTTCTCCTGAACAAATTTTACGGCGTTGGCCCTGGGAAATCCCCCCCGCATACGGAGTTCCATATTTTCACCGGCATTCAAACCCGAGCCGCTGCCGCAGCAGAAGGTTTGTTCCCGAATGGTACCCTCCGGCATTTCAAAGAAATTATTACAAACGCTTTGGAGCACATAGCGGGGCTCTTCAAAAAAGCCCATACCACGAGCTGGGTTGCAGGAATCATGAAAGGTAACTTTGAGGTGATCGTTCCGGCTGGGATCCAGTTTTAACTTTCCATTCTTGATCAGGTCGGCGGTAAACTCGACGATATGGACCATCTTGGTCGAAGACGAGTTTTCAAACTTGGTTCCGGTAATCGGGGAAACAGGCAGTTCCAGAAAATCGGCCGGTCCGTTCATGGTATCCATATACTGATTGACCACCCGCCACATATGCCCGCACTCACCGCCCAGGATCCATTTGACCCCCAGCCGCTTGGCTTCGGCATACATCTTGGTATTGAGTCTCTTCATCATTTCATGGGAGGTGAAAAATCCGAAATTCCCCCCTTCGGAAGCATAGGTGCTCCAGGTATAATCCAGGCCCAGCTGATGAAACAACATCAGGTAGCCCATGCAGGTATAGGTGCCGGGGTCGGCAAAGACATCCCCGGAAGGAGTGACGAAGAGGATCTCGGCCCCTTTCCGGTTGAAAGAGGGCTCGGGCCGGATGCCGGTGACCCCTTCGATTTCATCCAGGAAGAAATCGATCATGTCTTTAAAGGCATGGGGCTCGATTCCCAGGTGATTTCCTTTCCGGAAGCAGTTAGCCACCGGACCGGCGATCCAGTCGATATTCAAGCCCAGCAGGTTCAGAAGCTCCCGGCCGATAATGGTTACTTCGGCAGTGTCGATGCCGTAAGGGCAAAATACGGAACAGCGCCGGCACTCAGTGCACTGGAAAAAATAACTCCACCACTCCTTCACGACATCCTCGGTTAGGTCTCGGGCCCCGACCATTTTTCCGAAGATCTTGCCGGCCGTGGTGAATTCCCGACGATAGACCGAACGCAGGAGTTCTGCCCTTAAAACCGGCATATTTTTCGGATCTCCGGAACCGATAAAAAAATGACATTTATCGGCGCAGGCCCCGCAGCGGACACAGATATCCATAAAGATATGGAAACTCCGGAAACGGCTGATCCGCTCCCTGATGCCTTCAATGATAATCGTCTTCCAATTGTCGGGTAATTTCCAATCCGCATCCATAGGATTCCAGGCCCGGGCATTGGGAAGCCCTACCGCTTCCAGGTTTTTGGCTTGAGCCCCGTAGCAATAGGTCCCCGGTTTAATGACCGCCGGCGTATCCATCCAGCCTTTTAACAGCGGTGGGGAATGTTTTATTCGGGATAGTTCTTCGGGAGATTGGATTTTTTTATCGGCCATGGTTACTCCTTCTCCACTGGGATTCCAGCCTCAACCATTTTTTCTCTGAACTCTTCCTCATATTCATCATAGGTATGGACCTTTACCGGATAATTCCAGGGATTAATATGTCTGACAAAGCGGTTATTGTTGGCCATGATCCTGGTCGGACTCAGGAAGACCCCCCCCAAATGGACCAACTTACTGAAGGGGAAATAGGCCAAAAGGCAACAGACCGAAAAAAGGTGCATATAAAAAAGGACCCCGATTCCCTGAGGCACTGTAGGATGAAAAGTCACCAGCCCCATGACCAATTCTTTCACGCCGACCACATCAACCTTCAGCAAATAGCGCATCAGAATCCCGGTGGTGGCAATGGCCATAATCAAAAATAAAGGGAAATAATCGGTGGGCAGGGAAATATACCGAACGGTGGGGATATAAACCCTTCTCAAGAACAAATAGCCGGCTGCTGCCAACAGGACGATTCCACTGAGGTACAATCCCGGGAGCATTAAACCAGGTAATGGGCCGATTCCGAATTGCATAAAACCATCCAGGGCTTCCAGGCCGGTTACGAAAGCCGGGACCGGCTGGGTAAAAAATCGGAGGTGCCGCAAGATAACCACCAGAAAGGAATAATGGAAAAGGATGGCCGACAGCCATAGCCACTTTTCCCATTCATAGGTCACCCGCGGTCCTTCTCTGAATTCCATCGTGGAATTACGAAAAAGAGAACGAAAGAGCAGGATTTCCAAAAGCATCCGGCCGAAAACGCCTGCGGCGCTGGAAGGATTCTCGATTTTGTTGGATTTGATCCAGGGGAAGGATTTCTGTTGGCCGGCGGTGGTGGGAATTCGAAAGGGGACCGCAGAAAAAGACCAAAGGAGCAATCGGCCGACCACCCCCACTAAAAAAAGAACCATGGCCGCATAGGGAATAATCACCCCGAATAAAACCTGCAGGTTAGCCACCTGCATCCCGACAAAGGGAATGAAAACGAGAACCAGTACCGTGATGAAGGATATGATAATGCCCAATATAAAATTCATGAATTTCTACCTCTCATCATTTAAGGTAAGGTTTGGTGCTGAAATGCCTGACACACTTGCGCCGCCGGGTTTTGACTGGCATTTGAACTTAAAAACCCAAAGAGCGAAACACTAATCTATGGTGTCTCCAACGGATCTTCCACTACCAATTTGGCCCTTTTAAGAAGCCGGATGGTTCGATTGTTAATTTCGTTGGCTTTTAGATCGTAAATCTTTTCCCGGCATAGCATAAAAATATCAAATGAAAGCAAGGTCAGTTCATCGATTCCGGACTCTAATGCCAGCAACTCCTGCCCGATCCGATTTTCTTCAATCTCCTGGGCCAACTCCTCCCGAATGACCTCTTTTAGTAAAAACATAAAGGTCACCGCCTGGGAGGCGGAAATGTCCTGAACAGCCCTAATACGAATAATATTGTCGAGACAGGGACGTAGGGTATTAAGGTCTATCCCTTTGAAAAAGCCCGTCCATGATGGATTCAAGTTCCCGGGAAAGGATGTTTCCAACCGGATTGGCAAAACGATTCTTCTTACTTTTTAAGAATCTGGCAGTCTCTTCGGGGTAGGTCTCAATAGTCCGGTCAAACCACCGGCTCAAAATGGCCGACTTTCTATCTGATAAGAATTTTTCCAACCTCATAATTGATTCATGTTACCAGTGACAATAGAAGGGTAAACGAATTTTTCCCCGTCACTCGTCACCGGCAACTTGAATTTTCTTTATACGCAGCCGGTCGGTTTTGGGAGGCCGGCCATCTTACAGGCCCCTTTCCCTGGTCCGGAGGGAAACAACTCATAGATATATTTCAGTTTAAATCCGGTAACCTTGGATAAAATCCGGACCATCGGGGCAATCCCGTTTTTCTTGTAATAGTCCTGAAGAATTTCAATAACTTTCCAATGTTCATCGGTAAGTTCGCTGATCCCTTCAGATTCTTTCACATAATCGACCCATTCACGACTCCAGGTATTGAAGTCATCAATAAAGCCATCTTCATCTACATTAAAGGTTTTCCCTTTAAATTCTACCGTTGGCATGGTTCTTCCTCCTCACAAAATTATTTTATTTTGTGGCCAATAAATGACCTATTTTCTTTAAAATGTCAAGGGTATTTTGTTCTTTTTTTCTCAATACGTTCGCATAATCCTGGGTTATTGTTTGTTTCCTTTGAAACATAAGCTTATTGAGGTACCGCAGAAGACGACCGGCTTAAAAGGGTTTTATCAAACAAGAGATCTCCAGGGACTGAATTGAGCTTATGTTTCTCGGCCTGTTTCACTAAGGCAGGGGCCCACTCCGGAGTCCCCAGGGCATGAAGATGGGTATAGGAAGCCAGAACATTTTTATACAAGATCCCGTCCCCAATCCCATCCAGACCAAACCCCTTGATCATCTTAAAAACCGGGGTGAAATTACAGGTGTCCCAGTTCAAAATTCTGGAGTAATGAAATTCATGACCCTTAATTACTCTGCCGACCGGGAAATAAGGATTTTCCTCCTGGACCTTGATCTGGATATATCCATGGCCTTGTGGCCTTTTCTCCAAAACAAAGGTCAAGGGCAAAGTCCCTACCATAGGATAAACCTCTCCCTGATAAAATAAATGCTTACCCAAATACATCAGCCCCCCGCATTCAGCATACACTGGAAGACCTTCTTCAATGGCCTCTTTCAGGGCCAAACGAAAGGAATCGTTTTTAGCCAGCAGAAGGGCTTGGGTTTCAGGGAACCCTCCACCGATATAGAGTCCGTCCAGGGATGCTGGAAATTCTCCGGTCAGGGCATTCAAAAAGAACAATCTCGCCCCGGCCTTTTCCAAGGCCTCCAGGTTCTCCGGATAATAAAACTGAAAAGCCTGATCCTGAATAATTCCAATTGAAGGATTCATCGATGAAGATCCCGTTTTGCGATGAACTGTTTGGGGGGAATAGGATTTCAGAAAAGGGGCCGCATAGGCCAGGTCAAGGAGACGGTCCAGATCCAGATAACCTTCCACCATTTTTTGGGCGGACAGAACAGCCTTTTCCACTTCAGGGTGTTCCTGAGAGGGCAGAAGGCCCAAATGTCGTTCGGGAAATTGGGTGGAGGGCATTCGAGGTATTGCCCCTAAAATCGGCAACCCGCAGTACTCTTCCACTGCTTTTCGGATAACCTTTTCGTGCCGGCTCCCGGCGATATGGTTTAAAATAATCCCTTTGAGATCCAGATCCGGATCAAATTGCCGGCAGCCTAGAATCATGGCCGCAACAGTACGGGTGGTCTTGGTACAATCCACGATCAGGACCAGAGGGGCTTTTAATACTTTGGCTAACTCGGCTGTACTGTAAGTCCCCTGGGGGTTAATCCCGTCAAAGAGGCCCCGATTACCTTCGACAAGAGATAACTCCCCGCCCTGGGCCCTATGCTGAAAGGAATGAAGAACCGTTTTCCTGCCCATTAAAAAAGGGTCCAGATTAAAACAGGGGTGGCCGGCTGCCACAGCCAACCAACCGGAATCAATATAATCCGGTCCCTTTTTAAAGGGAATGACTTTACGCCCTTGAGCTTTCCAAGCTGCCAGGACTCCCATGGAGAGAACGGTTTTTCCGGATCCCCCCCTAAGGGAGGCCATCATGATTCTGGGAAGGCCCATTTTCCTGTATTAAAGTTCCAATTTATTCTTGAGGCCGGGGCACCCTGATACAAAATCGGGTTATTCCTCCCCTTCCTCGGCGGCGGCCTGTTTCCCGGCCCCTTTAATCCCATACATGGTCGTGCTGCCGCTGGACCAGTATTCGAGCATCTCCTGCTGGACCATATTGTTGACTAATTTATTCACTTCCCTTGGTTTCCAATCGGGCAGCATGGCATAGAAATCTTTCAAATAAAATTTGGATTTGCCCTTTTTCTTTTCCAGACCTTCGATAATTATTTTTTGGGCTTCGGCTGTTTCCATTTTAATCCTCTTTTCTTTTGGTGTTTAAAGTCAAAAATCCGGAGCTTGGAGAAAAGCTTTTCCCCAAACTCCGAATTCCCAACTTCGAACCTGGATATTGAACTTCCCTTTCTGAAATACTAAGCCGTAAATTTAAACTGGGAAGTCTGCCGCCAGGTATAATATGCGGGATCGCGGAAATCATCAATCAGGTGATGGGTGAATTCCAGACCGGTTTTTTCAAAAAATTTTTCCCAGCCGATCCGTTCGGCCCATTCGCCCAACCGTTCATATTTCCTGGCATTGGCTGCATAGGTTTCAACAATATTTCGGACGCAAGAGGTAACCTCGGGCCAGCGGGGGATATTATTAGGCAGGAAGGCCACCACGACCTTGGAAAACTTGGGCGCGTGGATCCGGTTGGAGACCTTGCCGCCGACCATGATCACGATGCCGTCGCCTTGCGCATCGGCCAAGGGCATAGCCGGACACATGGTGTAGCAGTTTCCGCAGAACATGCAACGGTCCTGATTGACTGCTACGGCCTGGGCATCGGTTCCATCCGGTTTCTTGATCTTGGCCGGTTTGATGGCTGCCGTCGGACAAGCGGCAATGGCCAAGGGAATCTCACAGACCTTGTCGATTACTTCGGCATCGATCATGGGAGGTTTGCGGTGATAACCCAGAATGGCGATGTCCGAACAATGGACCGCCCCGCACATATTCAGACAGCAGGCCAGGGAAATGCGGACATGGGCCGGCATTCTCATGCTGGTGAATTCATCAAACAAATCATCCATAACCGCCTTGACCACGCCGGAGGCATCGGTCGCCGGGGTATGGCAATGGAGCCAGCCCTGGGTGTGAACGATGTTGGTGATCCCGGCACCGGTCCCGCCAATGGGAAACTTAAAACCTCCCCCAGCCTGCTTACGGCTCAAGAGGTCCTTTTTTAAGGGTTCGATTTTGGATTGATTGTCAACCATAAATTCGACGTTGTTCCGGGTGGTGAAGCGCAGAAAACCGCCGCAGTGCTTGTCGGCTATCTCCATGAGTTCCCGGAGATGGGAAATACTCATCACCCGGGCCGCGCCAACCCGTACGGTAAAGACCTTATCGCCGTTTTCGGCCACATGGACCAAGACCCCGGGTTCTAAAATTTCATGGTAGTCCCACTTGCCAAAGTTTTTCTTGATGACCGGAGGAAGAAAATCCTGGTAATTTTTCGGTCCTATATCGGTAATTCTATCCTTTAAAGGATTTGATGGATCATAAGGCATTGGTTGTTACCTCCTATCTCAGATGAAACTTGCGATATTCTTGAATGTCCCGGGTGAACCCGCCCTCTACTTCTTCCTCTTTCCAGAAGATATAGGGGTTGGTCCTGGGTTCCTTGACCATTTGGGGAACCGGCTCCAGTTCGGTGGCTTCTAATAATTTCTGGAACCCTTTCCTCTTAATTAATTCTCCGAGACGTTCCCGGTTTTTGCCCTCTTCCATCCAATAATCCCAGATCTTCTCAATAAGTTCTTTGATTTCGGTATAGGGCGGTTCGGCGCTGATAAAGGGAACCAGAAGGGAACCCATCTGGGCCCCATCCAGAATGGGGGCCTTGGCCCCGACCAGAATGGATATCCCAGTCTCTTGACCAATCTTCAAGGCCCTGGGCATGACATTGATGCAATGCATGCAGCGGGTGCATTCCGGATTATCAATGGTCAATTTTTTTCCATCCCAGGCCATACAACCGGTCGGACAAAGGGCAATGACCTCTTTCTGAATATCAAAGGCCCCCCAATCCCGTCCGCTGTGTGCGCCGGCATTGGGTTTTAATTCGCCGCCCACATAGGCGGCCACGGCCTTCTGATCGATCCGGATATCGTCCTTCCAGGTGCCGATAAAGGACATGTCCGACCGGGCGATAGAGGCCACACAGCAGTTCGGACAACCGTCGAATTTAAATTTGAATTTATAAGGGAAGGCCGGGCGATGCAGATAATCCTGATACTCATTGGTCAGGTCAAAGCACAAGGCCTGGGTGTCATAACAGGCATATTCACAGCGGGATTTGCCCAGACAATCTGAAGGGGTGCGCAGGTTGGACCCCGATCCACCGAGGTCCTGCCCGATGTTGTGGGTCAGTTCATAGAAGACCTCTTCCAGTTGAGGGGTGTGAGTTCCCAACAGGATGATGTCTCCGGTGGAACCGTGCATGTTGGTGATACCGCTGCCCCTTCTTTCCCATAAATCACAAATCTTTTCCAGATATTCGGTGGAATAATATTTGCCGCCGGGCTGATTGACCCGCATGGTGTGAAAATGGGCCACGCCCGGGAACATTTCCGGTTGATCGCAGTACCGGCCGATAACCCCGCCCCCATATCCGAAAACTCCGACAATGCCGCCGTGTTTCCAGTGGGTTCGCTTGTGAACATAGGTCAGTTCCAATACACCCAGGATATCATCACAAACATCTGAAGGGATCTGAAACTTGACCCCTTTTTCGTTCTTGGCCCGAGATTCCGCTTCGCGTTTGATATCGCTTACAAAACTCGGCCACGGCCCGCTTTCTAACTGATCCAGCAGGGGTGTTTTATGCTTCATTAGTATAACCTCCCATTCGTTAATGATAAAAATTTAATATAATAACAAATTTTATTTCAGGCCCCGAAGAGTCCTGTTAATTCTATCCACCACCTCCTCCCGGAAATTCACATTTGCGTTAACCGGCAATACTATACTTTTAGATTATATCGAAAACCTTTTGTATTAATTAAATCCCTCCCTTCCTGCATTTCTAAGAAGATGCAAGCTATTTTAAGGGAAGAAAGTGAAAAAAAAGACAAAATCAAGCTATAAAATATATGTTCGGCTTTTGTCAACAAAAAAACGGAAAATTACCGGAGGATATTATCTTCCCAAACTCTGACTGGCCTGATGGACTTGGTTTATATGAGAGACAATATTTTTATTGATTACCGGCAGATCCGGGGCCTCCGGGGCGTAAGAGGCCAGGAGGTCGGAAAATCGTTCGGTCAAGGCCTCAACTGAAAACCTGCTTAAATCTTTCAGAAAAGTTTTCCTGAATCCGGAGGTTATGGACCCTTCCTTTTCTTTTATCCTTAGGCCTTCCAGGAACCCTTCCCAGGTTGAACCCAGACAATAGTCTTCGGCCCAGGTAATTTCCCCAACCCCATCCAGTCTATCCAGCCTCATTCTCAGGGAAAGATTCAACAAAAAGAAAATGAGGGCCTCTTCCTCGGACATATCCTCCGGATCGGCCAAGGGACCATATTGCCTTACCGTCACCAGCCTGACCTCAATCCGGTCTCCATCTACTCGGACCACAAAATCACCGGCCCCGTGGTGCCAGGGAAAGATCTGGTGATAAGTCCGGGGGTTGTAATAAAGGGTCAATATCTTTGAAATTTCAATATAAACATTTCTGGCTTGTTGTCTGGAAAGGAAGTTGGGTCTTGGGCTTCCATCCCAAAGAACCGATTTCTGAATACCATCAAAGGGATCAATGGAAAGGTGGAATTCATGGAAACCTTCAAACCAATCGGCCAGAAACAGACTCATAGACCGTTCCTGTTTTTCAGAATCAAAGGAGGAAACGGTTCCTGCTTCATCATGAAAATACACCGTTGGCAACCAGGGATAGACGAAATTATCAGCCAACCATTCTAAGGCCCTGATCTCCCGAGACATGGCCGCCCGCCCTCTTTCGGTCAGGGCTACATTCAACCCAAATCGAGCACATCCCTGAGAGGTGATTACCTCAATTTTCGCCGGGTGATACCAATTTCCATGTTTTTCTGAATAAATCAGGATCTCTCGGACTTCCGACGGATTTAGGGGGACAGTTAATTGCCGGCTTGCGGCTTCTTGAAGCAACCTGAAGGAATCCTTGGCCAAAATTTCATGGATAGTCTGAAAGTAAAGCTGATAAGTCCAGAAGGATTGTACTGGTTCTTCAAAATCGATTTGAGATAGTGGCAGCCGGCTATTGAGTCGATCCCGGGTAAAAGGCTTCCTCCCTAAAAGAGAAGAAGAAAGAAATGAAACGATGGGTTGACAGCTCATCCCCCGTTCCCCGATCCTCTTTGCTTCAGGCTTGTTCACTGGTATTTCGATGGGACTCAACTAATTCCAAGAACCGGGGATCTACTGAATACCCGTAAGATCTGGCCTGGTCGCAATGGGCGACTGCCTTTTGAAATTCCCCTTTTTCAAAATAGGCCAGGGCCAGATTATTATGGGCCACGGCAAAGGTAGGGGCCATTTGCAGAACCTTTTGTGAGGCCGCGATGCTTTCCTCCAAACGCCCTTGCATGTAATAAGCGCTGCCCAGCGTGGCCAGGGCCTGGACAAATTGAGGATTAATAGCCATTGCTTTTTCCAGGGATTCAACGGCCGCCTCGATATCCCCCTGTTGTAAATAGGCAAAGCCCAAATTCCCATGGGGCACGGAAAACCTTGGTCTGATTTTAATAGCCTCTCGGTTCAAGTGAATACACCCTTCCAAATCCCCCCGTTGAAAATAGATCCCTCCCAGATCGACATAGGCTTCGGCCAAACTGGGACTGCTTTGGATGGATTCTTTAAGTTCATGAATCGCCTCGTCCCATCGGCCTTGTTTAATAAAGGCCACCGCCAGATTATAGTGACTGGTCCCGCAGTCCGGGTTTCTGGTCAGGGACTCCTTTAATTCTTCGATATATTCTTCGGTGGTTTGAGTCCGATCCTTATTTACTGTTTTCATAACTGCCTCATAGCATTAATTTAAAATAACTCAATTATATCCCGTTCAAATATCAACCGGCGATAGTTCTACTTCGTTTCTTCTTTAGCCAATTCCTTTTCATACCAAATGGAAAAGGCATACATCCCTTTATAGCGGTCATCTTCATCAATCAGCCCCTTGCATATCTCCCAGGCCCCCTGGCCGAATTCGTTGCTGTAACCCGGGAAATCACAACCGGCCAAAAAGGATCGGGTTAGCTCCAGGGCCGTTCGATTCAATTTACCCTTCCGAAGATCAATCGGATCGTTCGGTTCCATAAAAGGGTCCCAGGTATCATACCCTTTTTTCAGGATACGCGACTGAACCCTGGGGGACATCCCATCAAATATGGCTTTTTTCCTTTGTTCTTCCTCGGGGGTAAGGATAGCCATCCCCAAATACTCCTTGTAAAGATTAGCGGTTAACCGTTACTGTCTTCTGAATTTTCGCGAGGATCGGGCAACAACCAAATTAAAGTCCGAAATATTCCTCGTCATAATCGGTCAGAAGGGACGAGGAAAGGGGCACCAGCCTTTGCTCCAGGGGGGAGGTTTCAATATCGATTTCCTGCAACAGGTCCCTGGACAGCTCTAAAAGCCGGGCATTGATGATATCAAGATTGATGGTCGGATAAGCAATCCCTTCATGAAAACCGGATATGCCACAGCTATGACCCTTTCCCTGAATAGCCGCAGGAACCCCATAGACCCGGCAAGTGATGGGCCTGTTTTCATAAAGATCACAAAGACGGTTTTCATTTAAAAGAGGACACATAATGCGTTCCCGGGAAAGGAGAGAGAGAACTTCTTTTTCTTCCCGGTTTTCTTGAGTTACCATCTTATGAATTTTGCGCTTGATTCGATAGGCCTGCCGGTCTGCGGTATCGGCCCTTTCCAGGATTTCCTCCTGGTCTTTTTTCCCCAAGCCCTGGAAAAAATGGTGATTCAGATACACCGCTTCTATCAGGGTAAGATCAAAAACTGCAAAACAGCAATCACTGCATTGTCTATTGCACCGGACTTCGGCCGGGAAGGCCGTCTTGATCTTGCCAATGCCCTTTTCAACATCGGTGACCAAGGTCTCATATTTTTTAAAGGTCTGAGTGAACTTCAACATCTCCTTAACCTTTTTCTTTTGGCTCCGAATATTGCCCGGAAAAAATCAGTTATTTTTTTCTTTTTCTTTTTCCTTCAGCCGGGTCAATTTTTCCAGGTTTTCCCTGGCAAACTCAATCGTCGGGTCTATCTCCAGGGCCATCTGAAAAAGATTAACGGCCTCGGAATAAAAACCCAACTCCCTTAGGTTGGACCCGATATTGGCGTAATCGATCCCCGAACCGGGGTCGATCTCAATAGCCCGTTCAAAGGCTTCTATAGCCTTATGGTGCTCCTTTAATTTAAAGTAACAAAAGCCCAGAGTATTGTAAATCTCTTTTTGGTCGGCATTATAGGTTCTGGCCTTATCCAGTAGCTCTATGGCCTGCTCATACCGTCCCAAATCTTTCAGACAGACCCCGATATGGCAGTAAATACTGCTCAGGTCGATATCCCGCGGATTCCTTTGCAGGGCCTGATTAAGATATTTCATAGCCTCTTCCGGCTGTTCATTTCTTTCCAGAGCGAATCCAAGAAAAAAATGGACTTCATATCGATCGGGAAAAATCCGGATGATCTTTTGAAGTATTTCAACCGCCTCTCCGGGGTCATCCATCATGGACACCAGTTTGACCAGATGAAAAAGAAACCCCGTATCACGGGTCCTGTCCCGGAAATGGGCCCCGGGGATGATGGTATAAACGGCCGGGATTCCGAGCTTGGGATGGGTTACATTGACCACATAAGCTTCCAAGCCGACCCGGGCCAGGGCCTGAACGCAGGATTCAATTTCCTGCCGGATATTTTCATTTGAAAGATTGGGCAGGTCGGTGATCGGGATGGTCTTGGGGTTGGCCATGACATATTGGGCCTCTTCCAACTGCTGATATTTGGGGAGAGTCGGCCGGTATCGAGTTTTACTGTTAAAGTCTCCTGACAGTTGGGCGATTTCGGTCACCGCCCGGATCAATGACTTTTCCGGATTGGGAGTGGTCCCGGCAGTGAAAACAATTTCACTTTTTTCCGGGTAGGTGGAAGGATCATAGGCAATCGAGCCCACCGTAGGGATCCCGGTATCTAAGGAAAAATCTTTAAGGAATAATTTAATCCCCAGACGATCAAATTTTTCAATCAGGTCCCTGGCCGCCGGATCGGACACCGAGGCCGGATCAATGGTCGGAGTCAGCAGCGAATCATGACTGATAACCGAAGACACATGGCGTTCGATCACCTCGCACAACCCCTGTAAAATGGCCTCTTCCAGGGTATTGCCGGCCGAAGGCCCATTATATTCGTGGATCAAGTAAAACCAGTCAATAGGAACCCACTGATCTTTTTTTTGGGTCAGGTTATGGGCCTGAACCCAGGACAGGGGAATTTCTTCAAACACGGCCCTGATTTTATCCGGGTCTGTGGATTGATCGTAAAAACATAAGCCCAGGGCTTCAAAAGGCAGGGCCTGGTCTTTAATATTTCGGTAGGTATCTGTTATAAAAGGACGGGTTTTTATAAAATCAAAGAAACTGAACCGTTCGGCCAATTCCATCAGGGCGCTGGCTTCGGACTGTTCCGGGGTCCCCCCTTTACCCATCTGTTTCTGGGTCCCGATGATCCGGACCGCATCCCGGCCGCAAAGGCTGATGAAGATGGGGATGCCCAGTCTCCCGCTGTCAATACGGACGGTTTCTTTCAAAATATCCAGATCCACTTCCTTTAACAAGGCCCGGACCCGGCTGATGGTCTCTTGGGGTGTGCGGGATTTATCTTGATCGTAGGTGTAGGTTTTGAAACAATCTTTTAACACAATTCCGGACGACATAGGGCGGCCTCCTAAAAACCCCTTGAAAACCTTTCAAAGGGTATCTATAGTTTATTTGAAATACCGGGGGGGACTTCCTGCAAAATCCCATTCTTCTTAAGTTAGGCCAGGCAAGAGGGCTGACAAGAAGTTGAAACAGTAGAAATCAGCCCCGCCCGGGCGGGGCTGAGCTATTAAATAAGAATTTATAAATACCTGGGCTATTGCCAGAAGCTCCGGGGAGAAGAAAACTTATGACCGATTCCAATTTTGTAGTCATCACCGAGATAATACTCCAAGCCGAAAAAGATTCGGATAGGGTGGTTATCCTGAAGGAAAACAAAGACTCTGACACTTCACTAACCATGATTTTAGGTGAATCCGAGTTCTTGGCCATTGCCAAAGAAAAAAAAATGATTCAAATCCCTCGTCCCTTGACTCACGAATTATACCTGAGCATCCTGGCCGAGACCAGGGTCGAGCTCCTACAAGTAGAAATCCATGATCTGAGGGATAAGGCTTATTGGGCCAGGGTAGTTTATCAAAAAGAAGGGATTAAGAACACCGCCGACGCCCGTCCCAGCGATGCCCTGGCCCTGGCCTTAAATCGTAACCTCCCGATTCTGGTCGATAAAAAATTACTCCGAAAGAAAATAACGCCCGAACAAGTTGAAATTTATAAAGACTTAATAAAGTCGGTCAAGTTTTAAAGGTGATCGGTACGGGTTTCTGGTGAGCACCGGCATCAATCCGTTTTTATTGGTTACCCTCATCCTCCCCTTCTTCCCGGCCTCTGGTCTGGTGCCTTATCTCTGATTCCTCCCACCTTGTCCCCCGGTTTCCATCCATTCCATGATTCGTTCGGCCGCAACCCGTGCACCATCGGTTCTTAGTTTGGGCTCAAGCCGGGGTTGTTTGCTGATGTTTTCCAGATAAGGTCCCCAGTGACCTGAATATAAGTCTTCCTTCGGCATATAACAACAAGCCAACTGACTTTTAATTCCTTCAACCAGAACCTGATATTCTGGGAATTCTCCCCGGTCGGAATAAATTATCGGGGTACCATAAGAAAGACAATCGGCCACCATTCCATACCCGGGTTTGGTGATAACAAAATCGGCGGCACAAACCAGATCGGCAAAGGAAACCTCTTTTTCCTCGACCCTCCTGAAAACAGGGGATTTCCAGTTCAAGGGGGATTTGATTAAAAACAGGTAGTCCAAAGACAACCGGCTAATCTTTTTGATTGCCGGTTCCTGCAAATCCAAACGGCTGAAACCGATCAATCCGATTTTACGGTCTTGCGGAAGCTCAAGGCTTTGTCGAATTTCGGCTCTTTCCTTCCCGGATTTCCTGGCCACTAAGGGAATATCTTCGATCCTGCTAAAGGGGGATATCTCTGCGTGAAACGGGAGGCGTAATAAGAGGCCCCCTTCCCGGTAATAGCCAGAGATGGCCTCGGCCAGGGGAAGCCATGCCGGGTCCCCTCTCCCGTAAAAGGAATAGATCCAGTCCCAGGAAAAATTGCTGATGCCGATTGACGGCAGCCCTGAACGCGCGGCGGCGGCCAGGGGGATAAAGGGGATGTCGCAAACAATCCCGGAACAACCCTGATCTAATAGATATTTTTGCTCCTTCCGGATCAGTTCCTCCGCCGAGCTTAGTATTTTTTTTACACCCTCTTTTGTTTTTTCAAGATCGAAACGGATATTATCTATTTGATGGAGTCCCACGTCAAAACCTTCGGCAATGATCTGGACCGGACGGGATAATCCCTCCTTAAATAAAAAAACGGGGGTGGTCGTTTTAATAATAACGGCACAACTTAACTCCAGCAATTCCTGGATGATTTGAATGGAACGGACCGCATGACCATAACCGTGTCCGGAGATATAATAAACGATTTTAGGAGATGGCATGTTTAATCCCTCTCAAACCATAAGGGTCTTCGTTTTATGTATCCACTTATTCAATAATTTCAAAATTGCATAACTCATTTTAACTATGATATATTGATTACCGGCGTTCTGAATATCGACTCTGGAGTCACCATGAAGCATTACTTACTGATCCTGACTTTGGCGGGTCTGATCATCGGGGGTCTCTTTTTCCTTGGGGATTCCAATAGACTCTGGGCCCAGGGATCCACTCGGTTCGCCCTACAGGTGTCAGCCTATTCTACATTAGCCGCAGCCCAAAAAGAAATTGAACGTCTGAAATCTTTTAAAATGGCCACCCAGTATATGACCAGGGAGGATATTAACCAGAAAGAATGGTTTATCGTCTATATCGGATCATTATGAGACCAAAGAGGAGGCCGCCCGACAGGGGAATCGATTAATTAAGGAAGGCATCATCCAGAATTTCTTTATTTTCCCCATAGAAGTGAAGGAGGAATCGCTGCTTAAACCCAAAGAATTACCGGCTCCCAAACCCAAGGAGTTGCCTTCGCCTCCCCCAAAAATCATCTCTAAAAAAGAACCCAAACAAACATTGGGAAAGAATCCGATTTATTTTGGCCCGGTCATTATTAAAGAGGAAGAATCCACGATTCTAATGACCATCTCTCTAAGCCAAAGAATTTTTCCCAAGATTATAACCCAAAAACATGAAAATAATTCCCACCTTTTGGTTGCTTTCAAAGACATTGATAAAAGTGTGGTACCTATTGATTTCCGGAAAGATAAAGCCCGGGCATTGTTGTCGGTAAGCTTAATGCAGAATGGTACCGATTGTACTTTTGACTTAGCTTTGAACCCGTCCTTTAATTACGAAGTGTCCCAGAATTATTTTGAAAAAGAAAAAATCTATTCATTACGAATTCGATGGGAATCAACAAAGATGGACTCTCAAAAAGTCCATCAACCGGCCGGGTACGATTAAGTCCCGGTCCCGCCTCTGGCGGGATGGAACCACTTGAATTCACTTCAAGTGTCGGGAGAGTCCCGCCGGGGCGGGATTTCCCGCCTCGAGAAAAGTCGGTTTTTTGACTTTTTAAGAGGTTCTCAATAAAGGGTCCCGATCCGGTTAGTGAGAAATAATCTTTATCAATATCTTCCGGGTTCTCGGACCGTCAAATTCACAAAAAAACAAGGATTGCCATTGGCCTAAAACCGGCCGGCCCTTTTCAATAATCATCGAAACCGACGATCCGATCAGGCTGGCCTTTATGTGCGCCGGCGAATTCCCTTCCCCATGACGGTAAGGGCCTTTGAAGGGGACCACATGGTTCAGGATTTTCAGGATGTCATCCTGAACACTGGGGTCGGCCCCTTCATTTATTGTGATCCCGGCTGTGGTATGAGGGCAATAGACCAGGGCCAGGCCATCGGCGATCTGGGCCTTTAAAATCACTTCTTCAACTTTGCTGGTAATATCCAGAAATTCCGTTTGCCGTGAGGTGGAAATCGATAAGGAGATCATCGGGAATCCTCTCTTCTCACCCAGGCCGGAAGGATGATCCCTCCCTCCGTGGTTTGTTCTGCTGGTTGGTTTGCAGGGACAGCGCCGGCATCTTCCCTCAAGAGGGCAGTTTCCATCAACCAAACCAGTAAAGGACTGTCTTTTGCGTTTGGAGATCCTGGTTCCTGATTCATGGTGCCCGCCCAATAAACGAGGTCGGTGGCCTCTTCCCGTTTTCCTTTGAGATAATACAAGTAGGCAGCCTCTTCCAGATAACGCCGGGGGATGATCCTCTTCTCTAGAGGAAACGATTCCCGGACCGCCTGGTCAACAATAACCTTAACCCTTTCTCTCTTTTGCATCTCATTTAATATCAGCAAACCGGTTTTAACCTCTTCAATGGTCCTTAGATAGGGCTCCAGGATCTTGGGTTCCGGGAGCAAATAAAAAATCTCCGGCGTCCTGGCTAACATTTGGAGGTCCGGAGAAATGGATTTCTTCAAGAGTTCGGGAGTCAACAGGGAATGGATAATCGGGGATTGGCCGATCATTTTTTTCCCCTCCAGAAGTTTGATGATTCCCTGGTAGGCCCGTTCATCCTCTTTGGATAACTGGGAATGCCGGTCATGGGACTCTTTCAGTAAAAAGGCCGCATGAGTTGAATCAGCCTCCAAAAAAACAAGGCCCGATCGGCGTTCCAGATCGGCGATAATGTCCTTGACCTCCCTTTTACTGATCTCTAAAGACTGCAGGCTTTCCAACCCTTCACGGCCTATCAAGGCAAAAACAAATAATCGCTCTTTGGCCGGCTTCGGGACTAATAAACCAACCATCTGATTTCTTAACCCATCAAATTCCGAAAGATAGCCGGTTCCCTGAACGGGTTCAATTTCCCTTAGAATCCCCTCTTCATGTTTTTTTTGCTGAGCCATGGTCGAGGGAGGTTCAATTCCTTTTTGCTTAAGGAGGTAAAGGGCCCTTTTGATCCCTTTCTGAACCGGCTTGGAATGGATCCGGCGGTTCAGATCTGGCAAGAACCAGGGGAAAAAATCCCCTCCTCGGGCCATTACATTTTTTAAAAATATTTCGGCCAGGGCCGGATTTTCATCCAGTTCCCGGGCTAACCTATTAATGGTTTCAATGGCTTCGGGATCAGATTCCTTAGCGGTCAGGAGCCGATTGAGATAAGTTTCCGTTTTTTCCAGCATCTGCGGAGAAACAGAAGAAGGGCCTTTATGAAACCCAAGGGATTTTGAATTTCCGGACATCAATCCTGTTCCTTCAAAAGAATTAAAAAGTTGCAACACAGTGGAGAAATGGTATAGAATTCAATTTATTATTTTGTCATGCTTACTCTTTACTTGTCTATCAAAAAATGGTTTTATCAAAAGATGAGGCCATATCTTGTTTGGTGAAAGGGAAAGACCGTCAGGGCATGAACGTCATTTTTACAGGAGGGAAATATGGAACTGAAACAAGTTATTAAAGAAAGAAGGAGCGTCCGGGGATTTTTACCGAAACCTGTGTCTAAAAAAATCATAAATTCCATTCTTTCCCTGGCCGGCCACGCCCCTTCCTGGGGTAACACTCAACCCTGGGAACTTCTGGTTGTTTCGGGAGATACGGTTAAAAAACTGGGGGAGGGTTTCTGCCAAAAAGCCCGGGAACGGGCTGTTCAAACGCCTGAATTTGAAATGCCTAAATCCTTTCCTGAACCCTATTTGTCCCGTTATCGGCAGGTGGGTAAGGACCTGTTTTCGATTTTGGACATTCAGCGGGATGACTCCGTGAAACGTGTCGAACATTCTTTAAATAATTTCAGAGGATTCGGTGCCCCGGTTTTTCTTTATTTTTTATTGGATGAGGGCTTGAGTCCTTATGCCCTCCTGGATATCGGCCTGCTCATCCAAACCATTTGCCTGACGGCCGCAGACCAAGGTCTGGGCACCTGCATCCTGGCCGCCCTGGCCCGCTATCCGGAGGTCATCCGGACTTATCTCCCTATTCCCAAAGAGAAAAAAATCCTTATCGGGCTTGCCTTGGGATATCCGGACTGGAAAGCACCGGCCAATCGGTATCGCAGTAAGCGTGATCCCTTGGCCAATTGGGTTACCTGGATTTAGACAGTCAACCCTAAAAACAAAAGCCAACCTTCGTCAGGTTGGCTTTTGTTCAAGGAAAGGAGATAAAGAGATTTATTTTCTTGACAATAGATACTGCAAATCAGATGCCAACAGAACAACAAAGAGATAATTATTATATAATAATTTGATTTAATTAAATAAATTTATTATATCCCTCTTCTCTTAAATGGCCGATCCAATGCCTTTCAGTAAAAATTTTTTTACTGAAAATGGGTAGTCGCTGGCGCCAAAATTTTAACATATTGAATTTATTAGACATAATAAGTAAAAATATTTTTACTATCTTCTAATTTCCCCCTAAATACCCTTTGACTAAGGCATAAACCGTATCCACCGGGATGTTTTGAAGACACTTATTGTCCCGGCAGGGGGTGTTGCGATGGTTATAAGCCGTCAGGCAGGGGGAGCAGGGAAAATCCGCATACAGGATCTGGGTATTTTTCCCCAAGGGCGCGTAGAGCCGGGGGGTCTCCGGTCCGAAAAAAACAAAATTTTTGATGCCCGTCAGGGAGGCAAAATGGGCCGGGCCGCTGTCATTGGTGATCAGGAGATCGGAGATACTGAATAGGTCCATCAATTCATTAAAGGTGGTTTGGCCGGTAAACTGGATACAGCGGGCGTGGTTCAAGGCTTGATGCACCTGCTGGGTGGTTTCCTGATCGGCCCCGGCCCCTGTTAAAAGAATCACGATTCGGGGATCGGACAAGATACGTTTCGTTAGGTCAATGTACTTTTTAACCGGCCAGGCCCGGATGGGAATTTCTCCGGCACTGGGATTGAGAAGGACTAATTTATGTGCCGGGCTGATTTCCGGATAAAACCTCCGTATTTTTTCCCGGAGAGAGGCCGCATCCGATTCTGAAGCCTGATATGAGGCGGTCTCAATATCCTGATCTGGAATGGCCGCCTCCATAGCCGGCCAATCTTTTTCCGGGTAGCCTATTACCCGGACAAAAGACAAAAAAGTTTTGCTGATGTGCTGCTGGGGGTTATACTGGATCCAATGGGTATGAAGACGGCCCCGATAGAGGCCCTCCATCCGGAATCTATGGAATCCAACCCGAATCGGGGCCGCGCTCAAATAACTGAAGATGGCTGTTATCCTGGCAAACAGCTCCAGATCAAAAACACAATCGATCTCTTCCTTGCGCATCCTGAAAATCACTTTCAGGCAATCAAGCAGAAAATAAAAAGGCGTTTTTTCCCGGATGACCAGGACATTTTTTTCCGGGATCATTTTCAGGATGTCCACGCTGGCCCGGTTTTTTTCGAAGATCAAAAAAAAGAGTTCGGCCGAAGGATATTCCTTTTTAAGGGCTTTCATGGTCGGATAGGCCAGGATGGCGCTGCCCATCTCCGAAAGCTCGATGAAAAGGAATTTTTGTGGTGGTTGAGGAGGTCTTCTGCTTAGAGGCTTTATGAAACGATTCACAAGTGTCAAAAGCCAGCAGGCGGGAATACCGGTCCAAAAATCAATTTTTCTTACCAGATCGATGTTCATAAATTTTTCTGTTTCTGATATATTTTTAAAAAACCATACCCCAATATAACGGCAAACCAGATCGTACAAATCCGGACGATAATGGTGGCCGTAGTGGCCAGGGCCTTGGGGACCTGGATTAGGAGCAAAAGGCTGGTCATGCTGCCTTCAGCCGCCCCGATCCCGCCCGGCAGCATGCTCAAGGCGCCGGCCAGAGTGGAAAAGGCATAAATAAAGGTGGCCTTGATCAGTAAAACCTCCACCCCCAGCCCGGTAAAGACCATCTGAAAGGCCAGGCATTCAAAAAACCAGGCTGCCATCCCCAGGAAAGTGGCTAAGCACAGCAAGCCGAACCCCATAAGATCATGCAGGGTGCGATAGGCTTCGCTCAGCGGCCCCTCTAATCGACGGCCCCAGGAAAACCGTCGCAGCAGCCCCAGCAGGCCGTTAAACACCTTAGGAGAAACCAAAGGCAGAAGGCCCAAAACCAAAACCAGCAACCCTACCCATAAAAGCCGGGCCCCAAAGGCGAAAGAGATCCCCCCCAACAAGGTTAATAGATAAACCGCCAAAAGATCCGTGAACCGTTCGGCCAGGATAATGGGTCCCGATCGGGTCAGCGGTACTTGCCGGCTTTCTTTGAGTAAATAGGATTTTAGCAATTCACCCATCTTGCCCGGGGTCACGGTCATCACCAGGCCGCTCATAAAGATATAATAACTCTCCTTCCGGGGTAATGAAATTCCCACCCGCTTCAAATATAACTCCCAGCGCCCGAAGCGAACAAGATAGTTCATAAAGGCCAAAGCCAGAATCAAGGGCAGGGTCCAATAAGCAAAATCCTTAAAAGCCCCGGTGACCGCTCCCCAATTTCCATACAGCGACAGTCCTAAGAATACCCCAACCCCCAGACCTAAAAAAAGGAAAAAACGTTTCGATAGAATGGAAAATTGGGGATCGGCCATTATTATTTAGCGGTAGAGGACAACCACGACGGTAATGGTCCAACCCATAACGGCCAAAAGGAGAGGACGATCGGTCAAAAGGATCTCTTCGGGCCGGCCGCCTTCCACCTTTTGGTGCACCAGATAAAGGTAGCGGAAAATCCCATAAAGCACAAAAGGAACAGTAAAAATCAGATTGGGGGTGTGAAATTTAGCAATGGTTTCTTCCGAGATGGTATAAAGGGCATAACTCATCACCGTGGTGGCCGTTACCACCCCCATCATCTGATCCAGAAGATAGGGGGAATATTCTTTCAGGATCCCACGATGATTAGCGGCATCTTCTTTAAGAAAGACCAATTCGTGCCGTCTTTTGGCCATGGCCAGAAACAAGGAAAGGAGCATGGTACAAATTAAAAGCCACGGAGAAAGTTGGACTCCGATGGCCCGGCCACCGGCCACTACCCTGAAAACGAATCCGGCGGCAATGGAAAAGATATCCAGAATAACCAGATGCTTCAAATATAAGGTATAAAGGACCTGGAGAAGGAGGTAGGCGGCCATAATCTGGGTCAAGCCAATGGAGATCCTCCACCCGATCAGGAAACTCAAAATCAAAATCAGGAAAGCAATAATTCCGGCCAAGGTCGGGTTCACCCGGCCAGAGGCCAGAGGACGGTTCCGCTTGATTGGATGCTGGCGGTCTTCTTTAAGATCTTTTAAGTCATTAAAGATATAAACCCCCCCGGTCAGAAGGCAGAAAAGACCGAAGGCCTCCAGGGTCTTTGTGAACAAAGGACCATTCAACAAGTTTTGTGAAAAAAGCAAGGGAGCGAACAAGACCCCGTTTTTGATCCACTGTTTGGGACGCAGGGTCAGAAAGAGGTCCCTTAAAAAAATAAGGGGATTGTTATTTTTCGGCATCCGTCACCTGTACCAAGTTATTTTTTCCCCGACACTGTTTCCCGGCCGATAGCCCCGGTCGCCCCTTCTATAACTGGAAGATATTGTGAGTAAATTTTACTATAGACTTAACCGGAAAAATTGGCAACGAAAAAGAACGCTTTTCTCTTTATCTTTTATTTTATCCATTATAGAATTGTCTTCCAGGGTAAGAAGCATTCCCGGGAGTGCTTTGAAAAATGTTCAATTTTGTTCAAGATCAAGGAAGACGAAAAATTTAACCGCAGGAATACATATAGTATTTCGTGGATTATATTTTGAGTCTGACGCAGAAATTGGGTAAAAGAGGACGTTTTTCAAAACTCTCCCTCATCATCCTGTGCTGATTCCAAGGTCACAAAAATCGAAGGAGGATACCGATGAAGGATACTAGTTGGGAAGGTTCAAAATTTCCAGTTAAAATTCAGGACAATACCTTTCGGGACGGGCATCAATCCCTGCTGGCCACCCGGATGAAGACCGAGGATATGCTGCCCATTGCCGAAAAGATGGATGAGATGGGCTTCTGGGCCATGGAGGTCTGGGGCGGGGCGACCTTTGACACCATGCATCGGTTCTTAGGCGAAGACCCCTTCGATCGGCTCAAGACTTTGAAAAAATATATTAAAAAAACCCCTTTAACCATGCTCCTGCGGGGCCAGAACCTGGTAGGCTATCGCAACTATGCCGATGATGTCTGCCGGCTCTTTGTGGACAAGAGCTGCGAAGCCGGGATGGACATCTTCCGGGTCTTCGATGCCCTTAACGATTTCCGTAATTTTGAAACCTGCGTGGAGCGGATCAAGGCCAACGGAAAACACTTTCAGGCGGCCATCTGTTATTCCCTGACCGAAAGATCTTTGGGCGGACCGGTTTTTAACATGAACTACTATGTCACCAAGGCCAAGGAATTGGAAGCCATGGGAGCCGACACCCTGTGCATCAAAGACATGGCCGGCATCATGGCCCCTTATGACATCGCCTGGTTGATCCAGGAATTGAAGAAAGCCATTAAAATCCCGATCCATCTCCATACCCACTACACCAGCGGAATGGCATCCATGACCTATTTGAAGGCCATCGAGGCCGGGGTGGACATCATTGATACCTGTCTGGCCCCTTTTGCCTTAAGGACCTCTCAACCGGCCATCGAACCCATCGTGGCCACCTTCAGGGGAACGCCGCGCGATCCGGGGCTGGACCTGAACGCCCTCCTGGAATTGGGCGAATATCTGGAAACCATCGCACCCAAATACAGTAATTTCCTGGCCACCAACCGGATGTCGGTTATCGACACAGCCGTGCTGGTCCATCAGGTCCCGGGCGGGATGATCTCCAATCTGGTCAGCCAGCTCAAAGAGGCCAAGGCCCTGGACCGGCTGAATGAGGTCTATGCCGAGGTCCCCATCACCCGCAGGGAATTGGGCACCCCGCCTTTGGTCACCCCGACCTCGCAGATTGTGGGCGTCCAGGCCGTCTTGAATGTTTTACTCGGCAAATATAAAATGATCACCAACCAGGTCAAGGACCTGGTTTATGGACTCTATGGGAAAACCCCGACCCCCATCGATCCCGAGATTCAGAAAATAGTCCTTAAAAACTATAAACGGGGGCAGACGCCGGTCACCGGACGGGCCGCCGATTATCTGGAACCGGAACTCGAGGAGGCCAGAAAAAAAATCGGCTCCCTGGCCAAGGATGATTTTGATCTTCTCGTTTACGCCCTTTACCCCACTACCGGAGAGCAATTCTTAAAAGCAAAATACGGCCTGGAGGATAAGCCGCAGCAAGCCGTGGCATCAGACAAGTAACCTCTTTCAGCTTCACCCGGGGGAGCCGATTCCTCCCGCTCCCCCTTGGGAACTCTTACTTTTAAGCACGTTCGGCATGAACGTCCCTTCTTGATGAACTGTTTATTATGCTTTAAGTTATTTATTTGATACTCAACTTTCTCATCTCCGATGATGTTTGCCCCGAAAGGCTGGGCTGTCGCAGGTGATCCCTTTCCAGGACTCCGACCTGGAAAAGCTGTATTCATACATCCGGTTTCTCCTCAACAAATTGCCGAGGGGCAACCGGGGACCGGTCTACAACTTTGACGACGATGTTTCGCTCAAATTCTATCGCCTGCAAAAGATTGGCGAGGGTTCAATCGTCATGGAGCCGGGCGCCCGCTATGAGATACCGGGGCCCACCTCCGTGGGCACAGGAATGGCCCGAAAAGATGAGATAGAGTTATCCAAATTAATCGATATTCTTAACCAGCGGTTTGGAACCGAATTCAAACCAGGCGACCAGTTATTCTTCGAGTCCATACGGGAAGATGCAGTGGCGGATAACAGCCTCCGTCAAGCGGCTGTTGCCAATACGATGGAGAACTTCGGTTACGTCTTCCGCAAGGCGCTGGAAGGACTTTTCATCGACCGGATGGATCAGAACGAGGAGATTACAGCCAAATTTATGAACGAGGAACAATTCCGCGAGGCCGTAAGCCAACACCTCCTTAAAGAGGTTTATGAGCAGATTCGAAAAGAGCAGGACCCAGCGGAGGGGGCATGAAAGTATAAAGAATGCCTGCTTTTTTATCAGATCAGCTTATTCAATGCAAAACCCTCTTGCTCTCGGAGATAGGCCATATCCCCCAATCCGCCTGCGCATTTCTATTTTCTCCAGTCAAACCCGCGTATCACGACCTGGTCAAACTCCAGGAATTATTTTATGCGGAATGGGCTTCTTTCGAAAGCAATCCGGAACGGGAAGCAATCCGGGCCCTCAGAGAAATTCTTTTTCCTTCAAGACCCTTTGACGTTACCATCATTGAAAAACTGTCTCTTTTGGATTTCCCTGTAATTCAAGACTTCTGTATTGCCAAGATCCTGAAAGATATTTCCTCCAGCAGTCATCCCCGGGTCACCCCCCAATTATTCATTGAATTACTCAATTGCTACACTCAACGGGCCCCGGAATTTCTTGTTCTGGTCGATCCCCTTTTGCTCCTGATCGTGTTGGAAGGAGACCCCTCGATCAGGCAGGAAATAAAAACCCGGACCTGTGCCGTTCTGATCAATCACTATGAAATCGAAACCCTGATCATTTATATCTCCTGTCACCAGGACTTCAAGGAAACTGAAAAACAAACCCTGTTCCAAAGCCTGACGGCCTTTCAAAAGATTTACCGAAAATTTTTAGAATTGCAAGACGAGATCGGGAACAAAGACCTGATCAGCCTGAATTGGTTCGGGGAGGATTTCGGGCGTCTTAAAAAGCGGGGACGGTTTCGAGACAGTTTTTCCAGCCTGGTCGGTCGGTTTTTGGAACTCCTCCGGGAAAAGAACAAAAATGAGGCCCTGCAAGTGGGAAGATTTCTGGTCCTTCGTTTTAATAATGAAGACATCCTGCGAATTCTTCACGGCCAGATGGAAGCCGGAGAACTTAAAAATAACTTTCTGCTGAAAAATTTCTTTTTCCGTCAGATCTATTCCATCATGCAGGAATTCCGAAAGGAATATATCTCACGGAAAGTCGATTCTGAATTGACGCATTTTATTTCCGAATTGGAAACTCAGAATTTTGACTCCATGCGTCTCATCACGGCCGGGAAAGTGCCGGCCCATATAATCCCCCTGGAACTGGCCAAAGAGGGTCATCCACTTCCGAATTATCCCCTCGAACCAGATCTCGTGGAGAAAATGAAACAATACCACCTGAGCGCTCTGTTTGATCTTTATCCAATTCCACCCCGGGCCCAGGAGATACTGCTGACCCTCAACCGGATTGCTGAAAATCTGGATTTGCAGAAAGAAGAACTGGTGAAGTATATTGCCTATCTGGAACGGGTACTGATTTTTCTTCAACAATTGGAGGGAATGGGGATTCAGATTTTAAGCAGTCTCCGTTATGGGTTGATCTTAAACCCCTTTCAAATGAAATCCTTGTCTTTGATTTTCGAAGGGGCTTATTTTGCCTCCTCCGGCTATTGGATGCACAGCACTGTCCCCCCCGGTCTGATCCGCTGCATCAATTTCAACGCCATCCCCAATTGCCTCGGTGTTTTGGACCGTCATATTTTCTCCCGCATATCTTTACTCACCGGCGCCTTTCGCGGGACCCCCTTTGACCTGGACAGCACCAACCGCTATGATTGGGATGAAGAACCTGAAACCTGCCAGATCCGCCCCGGATATTTTCTGCTGGATATCCCTTCCTCCCTGACCCAACCCTGGGAGAAAATTCAGAACCTCCAGCAGGAGGCCCTGCGGGAAAAGATTATGAAAAAAGAATGGACCTGAGCAGGGGCAGCGGCGAAAGAACCAATCCAGGAAAGGGTGCCCTCCAATTAAGGAAAGGGTATGGGTTTAGAGTTCGGAGTAACAAGCGAACACTCCGAACTCTGAATTTCCAACTAAAGAATTGAACTGAGATATCGAATAATTTCTTAAAATCTCAAGCTGTTTCTTTGACTATATGGCCAGGGCCGCCAGATATCCGTCTCGAACGGCCTCCATGATTCCCTGGGGCTGGGAAGAGTCGCCGACGCAGCGGACTTCCGGTACCCGTCCTTGAAGCGTTTTGAACAACTGGTCGTTGGCATGATATCCGACAGCCAATACAACGGTGTCGGCCGGGAAAAGGGTTTTGCCTCCATCGGCCATGATCACCGTTACCCCGCCTGCCGATATTTCCTGACATTTCGCTTCGGTCAGCAGAACCACCTGATAATGCTTAAGCCCGTCCATGAGCCGGCGCCGGACCATTGGACCCATCTCGGCCGCCATCCTTTTCAACACTTCAATAATGGTTACCTTTTTCCCTTTTTCGGCCAGGTAGTGACCCGTCTCACATCCGACCAGTCCACCGCCGATGACCACCACCTCTTGCCCGGTCTTTTTTTTGCCGAAAAGGATATCATGGGCCGTGACCACCTGAGGTCCGTCTATGCCGGGGATATCGGGTGTGATGGGAACACCCCCCAAAGCCAGGATCACCACATCCGGCTTCTCTTCCACAACCAATTCCGGAGTCACCTCGGTCCTGAGCCTGATCTTAACACCGGTTAAGTCCAGTTGATGAATCAGATAATTCAGCCAGGGGAAAATATCGCCCTTATTCGGCGGCAGGGCGGCTATGTTTAATTGGCCGCCGAGTTCCTGGTCTTTCTCTAAAAGGGTCACTTTATGGCCTCGGAGCGCGGCCACCCGGGCCGCCTCCATTCCCGCCGGTCCGCTGCCGACCACCCATACATTTTTCACTAGGGCTGCCGATTGAATCCTACGCACACCCTCCTGGCCGGTTGCCGGGTTGATGGTACAGATAAGCCCCTCGTCCCTGGAACCGAGGCGTTCAATACACTCAAAGCATCCGATACAGGTCTTGATTTCATTCAAACGGCCTTCGGCCGTTTTGTTAGGCAGGTCAGGATCGGCAATGAGGCGTCGGCCTATGGCAACCAGGTCGGCCTTACCTTCCAACAGGGCCTTCTCCCCGGTCTCCAGATCCAGTCGGCCCACGGCAATCACCGGAACCGTGGTGATTTTTTTCAGCTCATCCGCCAGGGGCACCAAAGAAGCCGCGGTGTCCGGCAACGGGGCCTTGGTGATGAAGGAAAAGGCCCCATAGGCCGAGGCATGAACGGCCTGGGCTCCGGCCTTTACCGCCCAGGGGACGATTTGCTTGGTTTCTTCCAGGGTGATCCCGTCCTCAACGCCAAATTCCTGGACGTTGATCCGCGGCCATATCGGGTAGTCCGGACCTACGGCCTTTCTCATGGCCTCGATGATCTCGATCAAAATTCTGGCTTTATTTTCCAGACTTCCGCCATATTTATCCGTTCGCTTATTGGTGGCCGAGGACAAGAAAGAGGCCACGATATACTGATGAGCCCCGTGGATTTCCACGGCATCGATCCCTACTTCCCTGGCCCGTTTCGTTGAATCGGCAAACCATTGAACGATCTCACCGATTTCAGCGATGGTCAGTTCCTGGGGAAGCCCTCCCATGACTCCGATCATCCTGCTGGGGACCCGGAGAGACGAAGGGGCCACTTGGACAAAGGCACCGTCCCTGTGTTCGTAACCGGCATGATGCAATTGTACGGCTATCTTGGCTCCATGTTGGTGAACGGCCTTCACCAGTTCCCGCCAGCCGGTGAGATCCTGGTCATCTCCCAGGCTGAGCTGACGGGGGCCCTGGCACTTTACTCCGGGAGCAACTCCTTCGGTGATGATCAGCCCGGTTCCCCCTCGGGCGCGTGCCTCATAGTAGTCAAGGAGGCGAGAACCGATTTTTCTCTCTTCCGAATAACCGGTCCCCATAGGTGGAAGGACGATACGATTTTTTATCTCCAATGTTCCTATACGAACCGGCTCAAAAACTTTCTTGTAGTTCACTTTGGACATAGTCACCTCCATTGGTTTTCTGTTTTCACCCGAGCCTTTCTACTTTCCGGTAAACCTGGGTGGCCGCTTCTCCAGAAAAGAATCCCGCTGTTCCTTCATGTCGTGAGGTGCGCGGCGGGAAATGATAAGATGATAGTATTCGTTCTTTAATTGTTCATCAAAGCCCAATTCCATGCTCTGTTGAAGGACCCGCCTGGCCGCTTGGGTAGCCATGGGCGGTAAGGATACGATTTGATTAGCCACCTTCAAGGCCTCATCCATGAGCTTTTCCGATGGGACTAGACGGTCGAGTAGCCCGATGCGATAAGCTTCTTCAGCCTCGACATAGCGGCTGGTGAAGATCAAATCACAGGCCCGGCTGTAACCCACAATACGGGGAAGATAATAAGACATGCCGGTATCGGGACTCAGGCTCCGCTCCGGGAACACCACCTTAAACCTTGATTTTTCCGAACCGATGCGCATATCGCAAGCCAGCGCTACCGACATGCCGGCGCCGGCGGTCACCCCGTTTATAGCGGCAATGACCGGTTTATCCAGGGTCTTGTAAATGGCCGTCGACAATCTCCCGACCCAGCCGTAGGTGTCAAGCCGCTCCTGCCTTGGCGGCACTTCACCGGCCTCTTGATGCAACACTCGCACATCCGCTCCGGAGGAGAAAGCCCTTCCGGCGCCGGTCATAATAACCGCCCAGACACTGTCATCGTTGCGGAGTTCTTGACAGGCCGCTATGATGGCGTCCTGAATTTCAGTATTTAAGGCGTTTAAAGTTGTCGGTCTGTTGAGGGTCAAAATCGCCACCTTGTCCTGTCGCTCAATCAGAAGAACTTTATCAGACATTTCTCGCTCCTTTTTCTTATAACTCTATCATAATAACTTTATATTCTATAGATATAGAGGCAAGGGGAAAGGGTGTCAAGAATAAACCTGAAGGCGGCCAAAGTCGGCCGGAGCATCAAATCATAGTCCGCTTACTTTTATCCTGTCCTCTGGAACAGCCGATGAATCCAGAGGTTTTATTCAACGAGGCCCTATTTTTTCCCGAATAAAAGTGCAAGAGTATGGGGTCTGTTGCCCAAATCCTCAGTTAACCGCGATGTAAGTCAAAAAAATTGCGGTAAGATTAAAATAACTATTTGATATGTTTAATTATTATTATATAATAGTCTCATCTTTAATCAAGAGGTTTTGCATCATGATGGGTTATGAATCTAAAGAGAATCAGGAAAAGTTATTTTACTATGGCTTTCACCTTGAACAAAGGGTGCGACCAGATCATCCCTAAGAAAGATTGCCGAACTCATAGACTTTGATTTTATCTACAATGAAGTTAAGGAAAGCTGTTTATGGATTCGAGCCTGATCCAGGCCGATGCTTCTAATGATTCGGTAGTGAATCGGGAATCTTTGAAACGGTATCTGAACCGAAGCTATCAGAAGTTGGAAGCCCGGTTAGAGGGACAACCGTCTGAGGGACTGCCGGGAGCCGTTAATCAGCGTTATATCTCCACGACCGATCCGGAAGCCTCGGTCGTCCGCCAAGGAGGAGGGAATCCCAAGTTGAGCTACAAGGTTCACCGAGCGGTGGATGGCCAAGCGGAAGTGGTTACGGCTACCGAAGTAACCCCGGGACAGGTCAATGAAGCCCATCGTTTATCGACCTTGATAGAGCAGCATCAGGAGAATACGGAAAAGGCGGTCGAGACGGTGGTAGCTGATAGCAAGTATGGGACGGTGGAAAACTTTTTGCATTGCCATGATCGTAAAATAGCCGCCCATATTCCGGATCTTAAAGGACAACAGGAAAAATCCGGCAGCCGAGCGGGTATCTTTAACGAGGAAGATTTTATTTATGATGCCCAGACCGACACCTACCGGTGTCCTGCCGGGCAACGGTTAGAGCTTCGACGTTATTACCCTCAACGCCGGGCCTTGGAGTATGTTTGTGCCCGAAAGGTTTTTCACTCTTGTTCGCTTAAAGACCAATGTACCCGTTCCCGAACCGGGCGGTCCATCAAACGACATCTCCGGCAGGAAGATCTCAGCCAGTATGAGAGCCAAGGAAGGGTCCTCTGATTCGAAGAAAGATCTTAAGATGCGTCAGCATCTCCTGGAACGAAGTTTTGCCCAAGCGACCCGTTATGGATTTAAACGGGCCAGGTGGATAAATCTTTGGAGAGTCCAGATTCAGGAATACCTGACGGATTCCCTACAGAACATTCTACTCCTGATTCATCATGTCAAAGAACAAAGGCCGGCAGGGGCCAATAGGAGCTTGAAAGTAAATCCGAAAAGGTTATTAATCCGTCTGGCCAATTGTTTTTGGGGAGAATTTCCTTTTAGCTACCTTCCCAAGTCAGTTCTTGCTAACCCTTATGATTCTTAAATTAGATTTTGAGCAACAGACCCTATAGACCCCCACCCCCGGAATTATCATTCCGGGATGAGAACTATACTTACCGAGATCTCCTAATCTTATTTATCTGTGGTCTCTATCACCGTGCCCGCCAGGACCCCTGTGTTCACGAGGGCCACCATCATGCCAACCAGGTCCACCGTGTCTGCCAGGATGATCCCATCCATGGTCATCTCTCCAATGACCGCCTCTCCAATGTCTATCCAGGTCACCGTGATCTATGGGGTGATGATTCCAAGGACGTCCGTACCACATGTGGTTTCTATAATTATCCCTCCAGTCATGAGGTACCCCTCTATACCAGCCTGGATAACCCCGATAAAAAACCCATCCACGGTCATAATATCTTGAGCGATACCAACGATTATCCCAATGTCTCCACCACCAGCCTTGTCGGAAGAAGATTTCTGCTTCCACATCGGGGACTCCATAGACATCGGTTCCGGGCAATACAACCACAGGAGGTGGCGCAATAAAGGGAATTGGGGGGGGTAAAGGAATGTTTACATGAAC
The DNA here is from genome assembly GCA_963790475.1 of uncultured delta proteobacterium. Classification (GTDB taxonomy): domain Bacteria; phylum Desulfobacterota; class RBG-13-43-22; order RBG-13-43-22; family RBG-13-43-22; genus RBG-13-43-22. The sequence continues at coordinate 126,773 of CAWBOS010000012.1, forward strand.
ATCAACCCGGGCCATTGATACACCAGGGAACACAGTTATCACCGCTAAAAGAAGTGCACCCCATAATAACTTTTTCATTATCTTATCCTCCATGCAAAAGGTTTTTATCCATATTTAAATAAAAAACCCCACTTGCGAGAAATGGGGTCTATTATTCTTCCATCGACACTCCTTAGGTAAGGGTTGCCATCAGAAAAGCTCGTTAATTCATTAATTTTTTCTAACCCTTAATCGCTAAAAAGTCAAATTGATTTTGTTTACTAAGGTTTGGGCTCTTCGATTCTATTCAAAAGGAAGGATTGAATCATTGTTTGATAGAACTTGCTTTTTGCTGGGAAGTGTATAAAAAAAGAAAAGGACCGGACCCAGGAGACCATTGGCTTTTGACTTGTGCCTTATAGGTAATCAACTCAGCCATATCGGACAGGCGATTTTTCAAAGGATAAATGTATTAGGAACGATCGATGATGATCCCCTACGAAAAACTAAGCCGGGAAGCCTTGGAGGGGCTTATTGAGGAATTTGTTACCCGAGAGGGTACTGATTCCGGTTATACCAAGAAATCGCTGGAAGAAAACGTGGAGATGGTGAAGAAGCAACTGAAAAAGGGAGATGCTTTTATTGTTTATGATGAGGCCACCCAGACCGCCAACATCGTGTCAAAAAACCATCTTGGACGAGGACAGTCCCTTAATTGAAGATAATAAGAGCCCCATTAGATAAAGGCAGTAAGCCAAGGCCTCCCTTTTTAAAGGGCGTCTTATGCAGGCTTTAAAACCTCAAGAGGACCCGAGTAAATAAAAATCTCCATTGGGTGACAGTTCTTGTTTAGAAAAGATAGGTAATTCAGGGAAAGTGGGATATAAGGGCCGGCCCACACGATCATAGGGGGTAACGTAACATGGAAGACATCACCGATCATTCTCTCCACAAGTTCTTCTATCCCGAAAGCGTGGCCCTGATAGGGGCCTCAGCCAACCCCATAAGGCCGAGCTACAATCTCATCGGCAATCAGGTCAAGCTCGGGTACCAGGGCCGGATGTACCCGGTACATCCAACGGAAAAGGAGATCCTCGGGGTGAAGACTTACCCGAGGGTCATGGACATCGAGGAGATCGTCGACCTGGCCGTGATCGCTGTTCCTCATGCTCAGACCCCCAAGATCCTCCGGGAATGCATCGAGAAGGGAATCCGGAGGGTGGTCCTGGTCGCCGGCGGCTTCTCCGAGACCGGGGAAGAGGGAAAGAAAATACAGCAGCAGATGCTCGAACTCGTCAGGAAGAGTGGCATTCGGGCCATTGGCCCCAACGCCCTCAGCCCCATCAATCCCCTTCACCACTTCGCCATCAGCTTCCACCCCATTGAACAGCTCAAGACCGGGGGTCTCTCCCTGATCTTCCAGTCCGGCCTTTATGAACCGCGCCTCCAGTGGATGTTCTCAGCCTTTAACCTTCATCTGAACAAGCTCATCGACCTCGGCAACAAGATGGATTTGAACGAGGTGGATGCCCTGTCCTACCTTGTCTTTGACCCCCTGACCCGCGTCATCGGCCTCCACCTGGAGAGCCTGGAAGGTGATGGTCGCAAATTTCTGGATCTCATCCATCAAGCCTCCGCCCTGGGGAAACGTGTAGTGGTCCTTAAATCAGGCCGCACCGAGGAAGGGGCTAAGGCCGCCGCTTCCCATACCGGGGCCATGGTCAAGGGCGATGATAGGGTTTTCGATAGACTGCTGAAGCAATGCGGGGCTATCAGGGCCTATACCATCGAGGAGTTCTTTGACCTTGCCAGGGCCCTGGAACGTTTCGGACCTCTCACCCTCAAGGGCGACCGCGTCGTGGTGGCCGCCCTCCCGGGAGGGGAGGGTGTCATCATGACCGATCTCGTTCAGCAGGAGGGCATGACGATGGCCAAGACCGGGGAAAAGACCATAGAGAAACTGAGACCAATCTTTCCCCCCTGGGAGATATCGGCTAACCCCTTCGACCTCGGTGTTGCCCTGCAGTTTAATGACTCAATCCGGGTTTACGAAACCCTGGTTGCCGCCTTGAGCGAGGACGAGAACGTGGATGCCCTCCACCTCCAGATTCCTCACCAAATCCTGTTTTTGCCCAAGGAAATTTTAGAGCTGTTTCACCGCGCCCCGGCCCTGGGCAAGCCTTTGGCGCTGTGGGTGGCCGGCATGGAGCCGGGAACCCATGAAACCCTGCGATGGCTGGAAGATAACGGGGTCCCCGTCTTTCCCACGCCGGAGAAGGCTATCCGGGCACTTTCTGCCCTCCATCAACTGAGCTTGTATGGAAAAGCATGACCTTGAATTTCAGAAAAGAGGACGTTGTGAATGAATTGGACAATGTGCCCCAAAGTGTTTATGGTGAATCATATCGCTGAATAATAGGAGGAACAAAAATGGAAAAGAGTCAAGAGCCAAACAAGGCCGAGGTCAGTCCGGAGATTATAAAAGCCTTTCATTTGATGTGGGATATGTTTCCTACTCCCGTATTCCTTTTGAGAAAAGATCGGGATATTATAGATTTCAACCAAACAGCCAAAGACAGGGGGGTCCGTTTGGGAGGGAAGTGTTATCAATTATCCGGGGATGATTGTATTCATAAACAGTGTCTGGGAAATTCGGCTTTGGAAGAAGGGGTGGGCAAAAGATCCGTCGGCTACTATGCCCCCAGTAAACGGTTCGTGGATTCTTATTGGCTCCCCATCAAGGGCCAAAAAGATTTGTTTGTCCATTTCGCGATTGACATCACCAAATACGCCAACCCCGAACTGTTCACGACAGCCTAATCTTATCAAAGAAGGGAAGAAAAGATGACTTTGGAAATAAATGGCCGGATCGCTTTAGTGACCGGGGCCAGTCGGGGAATCGGCCGGGCCATCGCGCTGTCCCTGGCCAAAGCCGGCGTTGATGTGGCGGTCAATTTCCAGTTCCGTGAAAAGGAGGCCCAGGGGGTGTGCGCGGAAATCAAAAGTCTTGGCCGCCGCTCTCTGGCCGTGCAGGCCGATGTCAGCCGGGCGGAAGAGGTGAGCCGATTGGTCAAAACCATCGAGAAGGAACTGGGGACCCTGTCCATCCTTATAAACAATGCCGGGATCGCCAAACCCCGGAGCCTCGAGGAAATGACCGAAGAAGTCTGGGACGAAACGCTCAGGATCAATCTGAAATCCTGTTACCTGGTTACTGAGGCTGTCTTGCCGGGTCTCCGGGCCCAGCGCTGGGGGAGGATCATCAACCTGTCCTCGACCGCCGCCCAGGTTGGAGGGGTTGTTGGCCCTCATTATGCGGCCGCCAAGGCCGGTATCCTGGGGCTGACCCATTCCTACGCTTCCCGGTTATTCAAAGAAGGGATCACGGTTAATGCCATATGCCCGGCCTTGATCATCACCGATATGGTCAGCGAAAATCTCAGGGCCAGACCGGATCGCATTCCGGTCGGCCGTTTCGGGACCGTGGAAGAGGTGGCTGAAGTGGCCCTTATGCTGGCCGGCAACGGATATATGACCGGACAAACCATCCAGGTCAATGGCGGTCTTTACCAGACCTGATCTTTGACTATCCGGATCGATACCGGCCCACTTTTCAGATAGAGTGCACAAAGAAAGGATCGCCGTCTCAGAGGCGGTCTGTGAACATAGGGAGGCTTGAGATGGTGGAGAAAGCAATGCTGGAGAAGTTGTTTAAGGATCGTGGATTTCCCGATTTCAAATGGATCGAAGCCAGGGATATCGTAGTGGCCCAGTGGGTGCGATTTCGATGCATGTTTGGTTGCCCCGCTTATGGCAAGAGAGGAACGTGTCCTCCCCATGTCCCCTCCATTGAGGAATGCCGACAGATGATTTCAGAATATAGCCAGGTCGCGGTGTTCCATTTTGAAAAGAAAATGGAGACACCCGAGGATCGTAAAACGTGGGGCCAAGGAATTGTCTCGAGACTATTGGAGATCGAGAGAGAAGTGTTCCTTTCCGGTAATTACAAAACATTCCTTATCTCGTTTGCTTCCTGTGGGTTTTGTGAGGACTGTGCCGCTGATCGTCTGAAATGCAAGAATCCAAAAATGGCCCGCCCGGGCGCCGATGCCCTGGGCATAGACGTGTACGCGACCGTCCGCGGTATAGGTTACCCCATTCAGGTTTTGAAGAACTACGACGAACCCATGAACAGGTACGCTTTTTTGCTGATCGAGTAGACTCAAAACAGAAGCCTAACAGCCGGAACGAAAAGTTATTACTAAAATAAATAAAGGGGAAAAAGGGGAAAACAAGGGGCCAAAACATAGAGCCCGGGGGTATTGGGCAAAGAAAGGACGGCAACAAAAGTTCGGAGAGGCGAAAACATGAAGATTATAAGTGTAGATGTCATGGAGCTCAAACCGCGGAATAATCCCCGCTGGCGGCTCGTTGTCTGCCGTATCAATACCGATGAAGGCCTTTATGGATATGGCGAGGCGGCCATGGCTTACGGTGTAGGTGCCTCAGCTGCTTTCGGCATGATCAAAGACCTTTCCCGCATGATTATCGACAAAGATCCTCTCGATAACGAAGTAATCTGGGACAGGTTATATAAAGCCACCTTCTGGGGGCAGAACGGCGGTCCGGTGATTTTCTCCGGTATCAGCGCCATCGACCTGGCCTTATGGGACATCAAGGGCAAGGCCTTCAACGTCCCCGTTTACCGGCTGCTTGGAGGCAAGAGAAGGGAGAAACTGAGATCTTATGCCAGCCAGCTTCAATTCGGCTGGGATGATGGGCTCACTTCGGTCTGGGCCACGAAAGATTACGCCGCCGTTGCCCGTAAGGCGGTAGCCGAAGGCTATGAGGCCATCAAAATCGACTTCTTTACTTATGACCGGGATGGTAAAAATTTTTCTTCCGAAGAGGCCACCCGATTACTCAAACCCTATTACCTGAACCTGATTGAGGAAAGAATTGCCGCGGTGAGAGAGGCCATAGGCCCGCAGGTCGATATCATTATAGAAGCCCATTCCGTTACCGATGCTCAGGCGGCCATCCAGATCGGAAAGAGGGCCGAGAAATATAATATCTTTGCCTATGAGGAACCTACCGCTTATGATGTAAGTGTCCAGGCGCATGTCTGTGCCAGCCCGCTTTCAACAGCCGCAGCCCTGCATTTAGAAGCGGTCATTCCTAACTTCTGCATCCATGAGCATCATGTGATCAATCTGGCTTCCTTCAACAAGGAACTCTGCCTCTACGATTATCAGCCGGTTGACGGCTATATCGGGGTTCCGGAGAATCCGGGCCTTGGCAATGAATTATCCCCATACGCGCTGGAAACAGCCGACAGGCTGACAATATCAAGGCCAAAAAAATAAAAGTCACCTGCCTCTGGCTGTCCCTATTTTTCCGCCCGATAAAAGAGGAAAACTCTAATGCCTCAATTAAACTCACCCATGGATATTCTGAGGTTGCTGGAAAAATCAAATTGCCGCAAGTGTGGTGAACTCACCTGTCTGGCTTTTGCCGCGGCCGTGTTTAAAGGGCAAAAAAGTCTCCAGGACTGCCCTCGTCTGGACCCGGAAATTATTGAGCGGTTTAAAGCCAAACCCAAAACGGAAGGAGAGAACGACAGAGAGCTCAAGGACAGGTTGGAACGTTTAAGAAAAAGGCTTTCTATTCTGGATTTTCCCGCGGCAGCGCAAAGAACGGGCGGAAGATATGCTGATGGCAAATTGACCCTGAAAATTCTCGGGAAAGACTTCAGTGTCGATACCCAGGGGGATTTTTCTTCGGATATTCATGTTCATGATTGGATAACCGGACCGGTTCTCAACTACGTCATTGCCGGAGCGGGAATCCCCGTTTCCGGGAGGTGGGTTCCCTTCAGGGAATTGAAAAACGGAGGGACCTGGGGGCCTCTTTTTCATCAACGATGCGAAAAGCCCTTAAAAAGGGTAGCCGATACCTATACGGATTTTTTTGAGGACATGATCCGGATATTCAACGGCCGACAAGTGGAGAATCATTATGCCTCCGATATTTCTCTGGTTCTGCATCCCCTGCCGAAAATTCCGATACTGATTTGTTACTGGAAACCGGATGAGGGGCTCGAATCCAGCCTTAACCTGTTTTTCGATTCAACGGCCGAGGACAATCTCAACATCGAATCCCTGTTTGCCCTTGGGACCGGATTGACCAGGATGTTTGAAAAGATCGGCTTGACACACGGATAAAAGCCAAAGAGTCTTGAAAGCAGGCCCAACAGGGGGATTCCAAGGATACAATACCTAACATACCTCTTAAACCCCAATATCAGGAATAGAGGTTCACCGCATCCCCATGTATACCAGAGCTTGGACTGAAATATTATAGGAGCAATTTTAACAAGATTTTTTTCAATCGGCCAAGCGGAGACTTGAACCCTTTACGGTCAGGAAAACCACGAATTTAATCCGGTTGAATACTTCTCGGGAATTTGCTAACTTCCTGAGAAACTCTGCACAAAGTCAGGATGGAATCATAAAAAGGAAGGGGTCGTCTCCCTATGCTTGAGAAGGAAGAAGGACTAACAATTAAACGCTATGTAAATGGCCAAGAATCAAAGAAGAGGCCCTTCTACACAAAACTCTGCCGTCTCTTGGGGATAGAATACCCCATTATCCAAGGGGCTTTAGGCGGAATCGGAGGCCCTGATCTGGCTGCCGCTGTATCCAATGCCGGCGGACTGGGTGTCTTAGCCGCTTGGGGTCTCTCGTTGGAGCAGTTACGGCAGGCCATACAGCGGACACGAGAACTCACCACACTGCCTTTTGGGGTGAACATCATGCCCTTAAGTCCTCAATTCACCCGCTCCCGCGCAGAATTGGTGGTGAATGAAGGGATTGCCATTGTCACCACCGGCAGGGGAGATCCGAGAGAACCCATCGTCCAGTTTCTCAAGGAACGGGGAATCAAGGTCCTGGGGGTGGTGCCGACAGTAAGGCATGCCTTACGCCTGGAAGAAGAAGGTGTGGATGCACTGGTAGCCTCCGGTTGTGAGGCAGGTGGGCACGTCGGTCGTGTCGGTACGATGGCCCTCGTACCCCAGGTTGTCGATGCCGTCAAGGTTCCAGTGATCGCCGCTGGGGGTATCATCGATGCCAGGGGGTTTATGGCAGCCCTTTCCCTGGGCGCCTGCGGAGTGCAGATGGGAACGCGATTCGTGGCTACCGAAGAATCCGGGGCTTCTCTTGAGGAGAAACAGAGAATCCTTGAGGCCGTGGATGAAGACAATGTAGTGACGGAGATCTTTACCGGGAAACCGGTCAGGGTATTGACAAGCCCCCAACTCAACAGCCTCCTCCAATCCATGAAGAAGGGATTGCCCATGGAGGAGGCCCGCTCGCGCCTCATGGAATTACGGAAGAAAAAAAAAGAAAAAGATCAAGGGGTCATCAGCGTTACCTCGGGCCAGGGAGCAGGGTTGGTTCACAGGATCTTACATGCCAAGGAGGTTGTCTTGGAAATTGTGAGTGGAGGGGAGGCCCTCTACCGAAAACTTAATCCCTGGTCCATGGAATAAATTTAATAAATCGAATTTAGACCGGATATATTTGTTTTTAAAAAAAGGGAGATTCGTAAAACTGGACGAATTGCCCGATTGAATAAGTTGTTTTAACCCCGGCGTCCCCTCTCATAATTCCCGATGAGAGCGGTCACGATTAGCCTTCAGCTTTCAAAAAAACTTTTAAAAAATGGCTTTTGCTGACTGATAACGGCTATTCGCTAATCAGGAACCCCACTAATTAAGGTCAGGTAATCCGATTTCCTTGAAATGAGGTAGCCCATTGACTCTTCTCCTTACTTGCCTTAGATTAATTCTGTAGGTAGGCCAGGATTAGCCGAATTAGAGAATATAGAAGGAACTTCTAATGGCTGAAGCGAAACCGGGTAATAAGAGCAAAGAATCTAAAGACACCAAAAATCCTCCGACCATCGATATTTATAAGACCTGGTGCAAGGGCTGCGGCCTGTGCGCCAACTTTTGTCCCACCGGGGCCCTGGCCCGGGATGAAGCAGGGTATCCCTATGTCAAAGACATTAACAAGTGCACCAACTGCGGATTATGTGAGCTCCGCTGCCCCGACTTTGCCATTACGGTCCGTAAGAAATCCAAAGAAGGAAGAAGGAAGCATGAAGAAGCCCAAAAAGCCCAAGAAGACGGGAAAGAAGGAACTGCTCCTCCAGGGTAACGAGGCCATCGTCGAGGGGGCCCTCAAGGCCGGCTGCCGCTTCTTTGCCGGGTACCCCATTACCCCGGCCACAGAGATTTCGGAGCTTTTGTCCGTCAAGCTGCCACGGATGGACGGCACCTTTATCCAGATGGAAGATGAAATTGCCAGCATGGGGGCTATCATCGGCGCCTCGCTGGCCGGGGTGAAATCCATGACCGCTACCAGCGGTCCCGGGTTTTCTCTCATGCAGGAAAACCTGGGATTCGCGGCCATGGCCGAGGTGCCCTGCGTGGTGGTCGATGCCATGAGGGGAGGACCGAGCACCGGACTTCCCACCTCTCCGGCCCAAAGCGATGTCATGCAGGCCCGCTGGGGTACCCACGGTGATCATCCGATCATCGTCCTCTGCCCGTCAACGGTGAGGGGATGTTATGACCTGACGATCAGGGCCTTCAATCTGTCGGAACGATTCAGGACCCCGGTTATTCTCCTGGTAGACGAAGTGGTGGCCCACATGAGGGAGAAGATCACCCTGTCTGACGACGAACCGGTCGAGCTGTTCAACCGGGTCAGACCTGCGGTTCCGCCGGAATGGTTTATCCCCTACGAGGATACCCCGGGAGGCGTCCCGCCCATGGCCGATTTTGGGGAAGGTTACCGCTACCATGTCACCGGCTTGACCCACGACGTCCGGGGATTTCCGACCTCCCGCCCTGATGAGGTGGACCCCTTTATCCGGCGGCTCTTCCGAAAGATAAGCCAGCACTTTCCGGAAATTCAGAGCGGGGAATTTTTTCAGACCGATGATGCCGAGATGACCATTATCGCTTATGGCTGTGTGGCCAGGTCCGCCAGGAGGGCGGTCAAGGACGCCCGGGAGAGCGGAATGAAGATCGGCCTCTTGAGATTGGATACCCTCTGGCCCTTTATGAGGACCGCGGTGGAAAAGGTTCTCCAGACCTCGAAGACGATCATTGTCCCGGAGATGAACATGGGGCAGATTTCCAGAGAGGTCAAAAGGGTGAATAAGGGGTCCGCCAAAGTGGTTACCATCAACAAGGTAGACGGGTCGATTATCACCCCGGAGGAGATCCTGGAGCGTATCAGGGAGGTGGCCCATGGCTGAAGTGACCCAATTGATCCATAAGTATCTCCGCCACGACAAAAAGTTCCCCCACGTCTGGTGCCCGGGATGCGGCATAGGGATCATGCTCGGGGCGCTCATCCGGGCCATAGACCGGTGCGGGTTCAGCAAGGATGAAGTGGTTCTCATCTCCGGAATAGGATGTACCGGGCGGCTGCCCGTTTATATCGACTTCAATACGCTTCATACCACCCACGGCCGGGCCCTGACCTTTGCCACCGGCGTCAAACTGGCCAAGCCGGGTCTCAAGGTCATTGTCGTCATGGGGGATGGAGACGCCGTGGCCATAGGCGGCAATCACTTTATCCATGCGGCCCGAAGAAACATCAATATCTCCGCCATCATTTTAAACAACAGCGTCTATGGGATGACCGGAGGACAATATTCGCCCACCACACCTTACGGGGCGAGGACGGCCACTTCCCCGTACACCCAGGTGGAACAGGCCTTTAATATAGCCGAACTGGCCGTGTGTGCCGGGGCCCCTTTTGTGGCCCGGGGCACGGTCTTCCATGCCCAACAACTGGACAGCCTAATGGAAAGGGCCTTTTTGAAAAAGGGCTTCTCGGTGGTCGAAGTCATATCCCATTGTCATACCCAGTTCGGCAAAATGAACCAGATGGGCTCGGCCGTGGAAATGATGACCTGGCAGAGAGACCATGCCGTTACCATGGAGAAGGCGGCCAGGTTGACCGGTGAAGAGCTGAAGGACAAATTCACCATAGGCGTGCTGGTGGATAAAGAGCTTCCGGTGTATGACGAGGAGTATGAAAAAGTGCGCGGATGGGCGAAGGAGGCAGGAGAGAAACAAGGGGTTTAGTCGCTTAGGTAATACCATTTAAGGATTTATCTTTAACATTTTTATCCTTGCGGGCAGTTCGTTTCTCGTTACGGGTTGCTGGTTGCGGGTTAAAACCAGAAACCAGTAACCAAAATCAGTAGCGAGTAACTTGTGATGGACTTGCAAAAAGTCGTCACCCCGGCGAAAGCCGGGGTCCAGGAGATTTTACCTATTTAAAAACACTGGATTCCGGCTTTCGCCGGAATGACAAATTCGGGTTTCGGCGACCTTTTGTGAGTTGATCACTCATAACCAGTAATAGAAATTTCAAATAGTGGTGGATAAGGTTAAGGGAAAAAGGGCATGGCTTTTAGATACGATATACGGTTGAGCGGATCCGGGGGCCAGGGGTTGATCCTGATGGGCCTGATTCTGGCCGAGGCCATCGGGATCTATGACGGAAAATTTGTGGCCCAGACACAGAGTTACGGACCCGAGGCCCGGGGGGGCATAAGCAAAGCCGAAGTGGTGGTGAGTGATGTGGAAATAGACTATCCCAAGGCCATGGCCCTGGACCTCCTTCTCTGTATGAATGAAAAGTCCTGCGATGAGTATTACCTGGACCTGAAACCCGACGGGCTATTAATTGTAGATTCCACCCTGGTCCATCAGGTTCCGGTTCCTGAGGCCTATCAGATTCCCTTTACCCGGATCGCCCGGGATAAACTGAAAAGGGAAATGGCGGCCAATATCGTTGCCTTGGGGGCCATTACCAAATTGACCGCCATCGTTACGCCCAAGGCCTTGAAGCAGGCCGTGCTGGCCAGGGCGCCCAGGGGCACGGAGCAGCTGAACCTGGAGGCCTTAAAGGCCGGCATGAGCGCAGCAATGAAAGCCCGAAGGACAAAAGGGACACGAATCATCAGAGAGCAGGAAGATGAAGATATCTGAGAAAGGTGGGAGAATCCTTTTATGGAATCGTTAAATTCTTTTAAGATCGCCCAGGAGCAGGTGGAAATAGCCGGCCGGTATCTCCAGGTGGAGAAAGGTGTGCTGGAGATGCTCAAACAGACCAAGCGGGAGGTGATCGTCCATTTCCCGGTTAAAATGGACGATGGCAAGATGCGGGTCTTTACCGGGTACAGGGTGGTTCACTCTCCGGCCCGGGGTCCGGCCAAAGGAGGTATCCGATATCACCCGGATGTGGATCTGGATGAAGTGCGGGCCCTGGCGATGTGGATGAGCTGGAAGACGGCGCTGGTCAACATCCCTTTCGGAGGGGCCAAAGGCGGAGTCCAATGTGACGTCAAGACCATGTCGCTGAAGGAAGTGGAGAATATGACCCGCCGTTTTACCTGGGAGATAGCCCCTTTTATCGGGCCGGAAAGCGATATCCCGGCCCCCGATGCCTACACCAATCCCCAGGTCATGTCCTGGATTATGGATACCTACAGTATCCTCAAAGGATATTCTGTTCCCGGGGTGGTTACCGGAAAACCGATTGAATTGGGCGGCTCTGTTGGCCGGTTGGAAGCGACGGGGAAAGGGGTTTTTATTACAGCCACCGAGGCCGCCCGTCATATCGGGCTATCCATCAATGGGGCCAGGGTTGTAATCCAGGGGGCCGGCAATGTGGGTGGGGTAGCCGCCCAATTTTTCCATTCGGCGGGAGCCAAGGTGGTGGCCATCAGCGATTCCAAAGGAGGACTTTACAACCCCAAGGGACTGGATATCCCCAATGCCCTGGCCTGCAAGCAGCAGTATCAGTGTTTCCTGACGGAACAAGTGAATTCCGTTAAGGTGACCAATGAGGAATTACTGGAATTGAAATGCGACATTTTGGTCCCTTCGGCCCTGGGCAATCAAATCAACGCGGAGAAGGCCTCCAAACTTGACTGCCGGATGGTGGTGGAAGGGGCCAACGGTCCGACCACCCCGGAGGCTGATAACATCCTCTATGACCGGGGGATTTTTTTGGTTCCGGATATCCTGGCCAATGCCGGTGGAGTCACCGTTTCTTATTTCGAATGGGTCCAGAACCTGCAGGAACTTCTGTGGAGTGAAGAGGAAGTAGCCGATCGTCTGCAAAGGATCATGACCAAGGCCTTCAGGGAAACACTGGCGATCTCCCAAACAGAAAGGGTCCATATGCGTACGGCCGCTTATATCTTAGGTGTGGGCCGGGTGGCCAAGGCCGTACAACTTCGTGGGATCTACCCCTGATCCGGTTAAGCAGGAAATCGGGGGACGCCATATCTGTTTAATGTTTTCTTGGTTGAAATATAAGTATGGCGTCCCTCGATTTTGCACCTATTTTAATCCCGACTTTTTAATAATCTCTTTTAAGAACTTGGGGGCCTTCCCAAATCCCCCTTCCTGAAAGAAAAATTTTTCCAGAAGGCCTTGGTCATTCAGCCTGATTCCAATAAAAGTAGGAGTGCCTTTCACTCCGAAAGTATTGCCGATATCGCTGTTCTGATCGGGTAAAAGAGGGAAAGTCACCTGGTATTCCTGTTTGAATAAATTGATTTCATCCTGACTGTCACCAATACCGATGCCGATAATCTTTATTTTATCTTTTAGGTCAGCCCTTTCTTGTATGTTGCGGTAAAGGTTGTTTACCAGGGGAGCTTCATGCTGGCAATGAGGGCAATAAGAATTTAGTATCTCAATAATCAAAACTTTGGTTTTGATTTGATTTAATTTGAACGTCCCGGAATCCTCAAGTCCCAAATAGGTCCTGTCCTGATCACTTTGAGGATTAGAAAGTTCAAGGGCGTAAATTTTCTTGTTTTTATCTTTCGCTGGTTTTATTGATTCTCCAGAGGTTCCAGCAGCCTCGATCCCTTTGGAAAACAGACAGGACAAAAGGAAAACAAAGCCAATAAGAATAAGGAATAATAGTCTGGCGTTATTTTTATTCATACCCAATTCCTTTCCTTGGTCTTAGAACCGATATCAGCAAAGTATCGAACTATTGGGTTCATCTCCGTCTTGGATTAGGTTCTTCCAAATTCAAGATAACATTTGAAGATGCCTTGTATTACATGATGGTATGGCTTTCTGATCTTTATTTAATTTTCCGGCAAATGATCTAAAAAATATATACTGCAAGAACTGTATATGGGAAAGAATTAAACTGTATTTTTATCGGTGAGATCTTTGTAAATAAAAAGCAAGGGTCAGTCTCCGCTTGACTTCTGATTGTGATTCTTGCCTTTCCTCCTTTTTCCTCCTTGACCGTGTCTTTTTCGTTCCTTATCCTCTTAACATCAATAAGGGAATCCTTACCGAAGAGGTCATATGGCCCGGATCTTCGATATTCCAAGACGCCCGGGGCTTGCTGCAGCGGCTGAAGGACATTAAATAATTCCGGAGACCGGGGGGCAGGTCTATTTCCTTTGCCTTCAATTTTTTCTTCACTTAATCCTCCCGGTTCACACCAAAACCTGACTGAAGAGTGCCTAGTCGTGAGAGAAATGGATTCAGTTTCCAGCAAAGACCCCATTTGCCCGGACTTCTTCCTCAGTCGGCAAATCTTTTGTCCAATTAACAAGGATACGAACGAACAGGCCCGGGTCCTGGAGATGCATATTATGACCCATATCAGGTATATTGATACGCGAGAAGGGCTGCCCCGCTTTCTTCACCAGGGCCTCAACCCGGTCGATCTGGCGGAGGGTAGCAGCACCGGCAGGGCTGCCTGTCGCTTCATCGATTCTCCATAAATGGTGGGTGAAGAGCACCGGACATTTGACCCTGGCCAGCATACGCGCATGGTCGCAGGAGGCGCCCACACTGCCTGATAAAAAGGCTTTACCCCATTCGGGATCGTATTCTTTCATGTTTCGTGGCGGTTCGGTTTTAAATTTTTCATAGTTGGCCAGAAATGACTCCAGGCGGTTGGCCGGTAGCAAATCCAGCGCGGCCTTCAACATCCCCTCCCAATCCCCGACGCACCACTGATCTCCAAGGTACTTGCTGTATAACTCAAAAACCGGTCCGGCGCCCTCTCTGATCGACGGCCCATAGGCGGGGTTAATTTCGGAAGAAAACAAAGGAGGATCTTCGTAGTGAGTCCCGCGTATCATCCCCGGAGGGGCATACGCCGACAGCCAGGCGGCAACGACGCCTCCCGAGGACAAGCCGCTGACCACAACCGGCCGCTTTACGGCAAAGATTATCAATTTTACAATGTCGTTTCCAAAATTGTCGAAGGTGTAGCGTCCTGGCGTCCGGCTTGACCGCCCCTGTCCGCGCAAGTCAACGGCAAAGGACTGAAAATGGCTGGCCAGCAACTCCATAGCCGGCTCATATCCCCACCATGATTCCGTTTGGCCGGGAATCAGCACCAGAGCCGGCTTATCGGGGGAGCCGTTTACTGCATAATTAATAAGAGTATCGCCCGTATCGAATAGGCGTTCTTCATACCGGTGTGGTTTATAGGTGATATCCGGAAAATCAGGCCCATATCTTTTTCTTGACATAAATCACCTCCTTGGTTAATAGGACGCCGGTAACGTCGGTTCGAAATCTCCTGGTCACGATCTACCCTTAGCACCCCCACGCCTTTTCAGTCAACTTATTACCTTCGTCGCGTTCCTTTTCCCGAAGGTGGAAGAGGTATTTATTACACGTCAAAGGAAACCGGCGGCCGTGGTGATTAAATTTCATAGGGAGGACGACTGGTTCGACTGTAAAATGGAGCATGGAGAAGAATTTCTCAACAGAGATTTGTAAAACTGGACGAATTGCCCGATTGAATAAGTTGTTTTAGCACCAGGTTCCCCATAAAAGTGCAACAGTATAGACCTGACCCCAGAGCCACGGCCCGCCGTAAAAAGGGGAGGCTGTCTTAAATCTTCACCGCCGGTGGCTGATATTCACCGAAGACCTCTCGAAGAACATGACAGATTTCGCCAACGCTGGCATAAGCCTTTACGGCATCGAGGATAAAGGGAAAAAGATTCACCGACTCATCCTGAGCTTCTTGGCCGAGCCGCTTCAGGGTTATCTTAACCTGGGTGTTGTCTCGCTCCCGCTTGACCCTGGCCAGGTTGGCAATCTGCTTTTGCTCCGCTTCTTCTCTTCTCGCGGGATCGTAGGGATGAAGCAGCATTCGGTTGGTGGTTACTTCAAGTTCATTCTCGCCGGTGAACCGATTCACCCCGACGAGGGTCCGTTCACCGTTTTCAATTTCCCGTTGGTACTGAAGAGCACTCCTGGTAATCTCACTCTGCATATATCCATTCTCTATGGCGGCCACGGCACCCCCCATGGCCTCGATCTTATCCAGTATCTCCCAACTCTCGGCCTCGACCTCGTCCGTCAAGGCCTCCACATAATAAGAACCGGCCAATGGGTCCAGAACGTCACCCAATTTGGATTCGAAAAGTATGATGCGCATGGCATCACGATTGAGTTGATGGGCCTCAAGGCTGTGCCCCAGTCCCAGGGGTTCATCGTAAGGGAAGCCCGTGCCGGGAAGGCCCCCCGTTATCGCTCCGGCCACACCGCCGATGACCGACCGGACAAGGTTGTTCAGGGGACGCTGCACCGTCTTGGTAAATTCCCCTATGCTGGCGCCGACATTGGTTCTAAGAATCCAGCTTCTGGGGTCTTTAGCCCCAAATCTTTCCCGCATAATCCTGGCCCACATCCTTCGTCCGGCCCTGACCTGGGCAATCTGCCTGAAAAACTCCGGTCCCCCGCCAAAGATATTAAAATGAAATCGGGGAACAAAATTATCCACATCCAGGCCGGCATCCAGACCGGTTTGTATGTAGGCGATGCCGTTGGCAGAGGTAAAGGCCAGCTCCTGGGCCAGGGTGGCGCCGGCGTGACGAATGTGATACCCGCAGATCTGAATCGTGCCGGCCTGGGGAAGACGCTCACTGCAATAGGTGAGGGTGTCCCTGATCATCCTCATGGATGGCTTGGGTGGAAAAATATAGGTGCCGCGAGCCACGAATTCCTTTAAAATATCGTTCTGCGTGCTGACATTGAGTGCCTCTAAAGGTACTCCCCTTTTCTCGGCCAGGGCGACATACATGGCTAGAATCACATTGGCCGGTGCGTTGATGGTGAAGCTGCTTCTTACCTTGGAAAGATCCTCCGGAAAGGCTTCAAAAACAACTTCCATATCCCTTAAGGTATCCATAGCGATTCCCGTCTTTCCTACCTCCCCTTCTGACATGGGATCGTCGGAATCATAGCCACACTGCGTGGGGAGGTCAAAGGGCAGGCTCGGCGTTCGCTTTTGTCCACGAGAGGTCATGTCCAGGTAATAATCTCTGGTATCCTCCGGGGTTCCATAGCCGGAATAACCGCGGGCCCACATGAGCTCTGTGTTTTCATCAATAAGGGAAGTAGCGTATATACCGGAGGTGAATGGATATTCACCGGGGAACCCAACCTTTTCAATGAAATCATGTCCCTTGATATCAAGCGGTGTGTAGAACCGGTTCCGGGTTTCCGTGCGCCCCACTCTTTTCAGAGTACGCTTGAGGGTCCCCTCCTCCCATTCTTTCTTCTTGGCTTCGATCCTTTCCAGCGTCTTTTCATCGCCCATGCTCTCACTCCTTCTCTTGAACCCCAGAGTTTTTTTTGGATTTCTCCCGGCTCTTTTGATATAACTTTCCTTTTTCAGGCAACCGGCATTAGGGCCAGGGTCCGGCATAAGAAATTGTATTTGACAAAGAGTAATTTCTAAAAAAGACTAAAATGGCATCCCATTAATGTCTTTATTTTTCTTTGAATCTTATTCTTTCTCTTGACAGGGACAATATAGAATGTCCCCCCCGAGGTTCCATTATTTCCAAGCACCTTCTGCCCGAACGACCCCTATTCTCCCCGGGTCGTGAAGTTACTTCATTTTTTTTATTTCTTCGACGATTTTCGGTAAGATTTCGCCGGTCTTGCCCTGAATGAGGTAGTCGGAAATGCCCTCCTGCGTAAGTGGCGTCGGTTCGGCGTTTACCTCAATAATGATGGCCTTTCCCCTATACCTGGTCACCCGCGGCAGACTGGCAAAGGGATAGACAACCCCGGAAGTCCCGCAAATAAGCATTAGATCGCATTTTTCCGCTTCTTCCAGGCTTCTCTGGGCCACGTAAGACGGGATCGGTTCTCCAAAAGCCACCCCATCACTCTTTACCAGGCCACCACACTTGGGACATTTGGGAGGAAGCCTGTCTTCATTCAACATGACCGTTAAATCGAATTGATCCCGAGGAAATCGCGCGGAACAGGATATGCATCTTAATTTCAAAGAATTACCATGATACTCCAACAGATTTCGATTCCCCGCTTTTTCATGAAGCGCATCGACGTTTTGAGTGATGACGCACTTTAGAACACCCAGTGTTTCCAGCATCGCCAGGGCATAGTGCCCCTTATTCGGTTTGGACGCTTCCAAATTCCCCAACACACTCGGAGTTGTCAACCTCTCTTTCCAATATTCCTTGGGGTCTTCAAGAAATTTCTCATAGCTCTTATAGGCCCTGCGTTCCCTATCAGGATTTTTTGTCCAAACCCCTGATGGCCCCCTGAAATCCGGTATCCCGGATTCCGTTGACATCCCGGCACCGGTCAGGGCGATGGCATACCTGGAATCGACCAAATTCCTGGCAGCCCTTTTGATCACCTCTTCCATCTTTACCTCCCCCCCCTTATTTTGAATCGCTTCAACCGGACCCCAAAACTAAAAGAAAAGATCACTTAAGAAATAGACATCATTGAGGTATGATTACCTGTGCTTTACCCACAGCTACTTTATCTCCATCCTGATCAGTGGCCCACAATTCTACTGCCACAAAATCTTTTCCTTTCTTCACCGGGTGGAGTTCGGACACATCGCCGCCATAGGTACAAGTTGAACCTACCGGTACGGGCTTAATCAGTTTGGCCTCAAAGGCCTTCATGGTTCCGCCGGAAGAATAGGCCCAGTTAGTAATAACCTTGGTTAAGAGAGAAAGCGTCATTTGCCCATGCTGCACGGTTTCAGGAATACCAAACACTTGTGATTTCCGGCACCATTCAGGCGAACAATGAACCGGATTCATATCGAGCGAAGCTACCGCAAAGTGCCAAATATCTTCCTGACTCAAATGCTGCTGGACTGTAGGTAATTTATCCCCGCATTTTATCGATTCAAAAGTAAGTCTGTTTTCCATTTTTTGATCCTTCCAGAATGATTGAGTTTTGCAGAATATCCATTATGGCTCAGGCTTCCAGAGCATGCTCTCCCTTTAAAAATCTCAGGACATCGGCCTTGGTCCTGGGCAAAATTAAAGTACTATAGTATATCATTTTCAGGTTTCCAAATTGATCGTAGATCCGGGACAAGGCTCTCATATAGTATTTCCCTCTCTTGATCCATTTATCATAGCTGGTCAATTTAAGGGTCAGTATATCTCCCACCCTTAGGGGGTCATAATACTCGATGATTTGTCCCGGGTTTCTGGCCCCTGGGGTCCTATTCCAACTGCCATGTCCTCCTCCCTGTAAAAGATAAAACCTGATCTGAGTAACAAAGAGAGGGTGGGCCACGATCCCGTCATGGCCGCATTTTTTGGCATATTCCTCATCATAAAAAATGGGATTATCGTCAGGGACCCCGGCGGCAAAGGCTTTCAGGTCTTCGGCTTTCACTTCAAATTTGGTGGGTATTTCACTCTCCTCACCAATTTGTATCTCATCCCAGAATTCATATTTATCGATCTGGCTTGGATCAAGAAAATCAGGGGTAAAATCTTTCTGTTTTTGTGTTGTGTAATATTTAGCCATTTCTTCCATGTAATCCATATTCATCTCCTTTTTAAAAATTGATTGCCTTCCTCTCCTCCATCATACACATCTTTGGGCTCTATTGTACCATTTTTCAAGCGTCCGTCAAACTGGGGAAGGTTCATTCTATCCTCCTTTTTGAGAGGTTCATTAAACTTATTGGTTGGGGCAAGGAGTCACCCATTACCAAGCACAAAAGTGCAACAGTATAGACCTGACCCCCGGTCCCCCACTTTTGACTTTTGATTGTGATTCCGGAAGAGAAAGAATAGGATCGGAGCCCTGAAGAGGCAATATAATCTGAGGTTTCAAAAGATACAAGATTTATAAGGAAGGGCTTAAGATAGGTCAACGGAGACCCCTTTTCCTGGGGATCTACTCCTGATCCGGTTAAGCAGAAAAACCAAGGCTCGGAAATCGGCGGCCGTGCTGATTGGATTTCATGACCAGGATGATTAGTCCGACTATAAAATGGAGCATGATGAAAAATTTCTGGGCAGAATTGCAAAGGCAAGAGAAGAAATCAGGCAGGGAGATTTGCAGAACTGGACGAATTGCCCGAGTGAATAGGTTGTCTTAACTCCGGCTTCCCGTCTTACGGGAAACCCTTTTCTTTGGACTTTTGTATTATTATATGTATAATTCTATATATTTTAGCAAAGGAGTTTAGTCATGCAGGTCGAGACCGAACGGATGATTCCCATCACTGAGCTGCAAAAGGAGCTTACCGGGAAATTAAGAGAATTATCCAATAACGAGGAGCCTCTCTTTGTCATGAGGAATAACTCGTTGGCCGCCGTAATCATTTCACCCTCCGAATATGAACTTCTTAAAGAGGCGGAAAACATTCTGGAACATTTCGAGATGGCGGAGATGATTGATCGGAGGCTAAAAAATCACAAACGGGCTCACAATATTCCTTGGGGAAAAGTGAAGGCTAAACGTGGCCTTTAAAATTGAATTTCTTCCTGAGGCAGTTAAGGATTTCGACCGGCTTGGCGGTTCAGTCCGAAAAGAGGTAGCCAAAAAGATCGATGCCCTTTCGGAAAATCCATTTCTCGGAAAACCTCTCGGAAATAAAACGGGTTTGAACCTCACAGGATTTTTCAAACTCTATGCGGCCAAAAAGAAAATCCGCATAGTGTACCGTCTCTTAAAGGATTACCTGGAAGTCGTGGAAATCATCGGGATCGGGAAAAGGGAGAAGGAGGAAGTTTATCAATTAATTTTAAGGCGTATTCAGGCCTTTCAGAAAAAATAGCCCTCTGAACATTCTTAATAAAGGAGGGGGCGGCCGGCCTCTTTTTTTTTGTCAATTCGTTACTGTTTTAGGCTTTCGGGAGAGGTGATTAAGCTCTGGGAATTGGGCAAATTCTTGGAGGGAAATGCTCAAGGGAAATCAACTATTGAAATATTTGAGGTCGTCCCCTATATCACGATATCCCTGACACATTAACTTTTGAAATTTCAGCAAGGGTGAAGAGGTTGGAAACAAGGGGGCAGTTCTAACACGTCCTTGCCCTGCAAGAAAATTGCTCTTTCTTGCCTACGGAGATCCTTATTCTCTTGACGGTGGCCTTTTAATGGGTGACCCCATTGGTTAGGTGTATTCGGGAAAGACCGCCTCTTTATTCAAATTCACCGTTCCATAACCGTTCGATGAACATTTGCCAGGGAATCGATTCGATCTTTTTTGTCAACTGACGCGGCTGCTTTTCCAGGCAAACCAAACAACATTTTTTAACCGGTCCGTCATCTAACAGGGCCTGCAAAGAACCGATATCGCTTTCGTGAATGCGGGATGAACCTTTTACTTCCAGTGCCAGCGCCTTGTCATTAAGAATGAAGTCCACTTCACGTCCGGTTGATGTCCGCCAGAAGGTTATGGACATTTCGGGGTTGCGGTAGGCTTGGTAGGCTTTTAATTCCATCAAAATATAGTGTTCGAAGGCCTTGCCGAATTCAGAGCTCCCGATTTTAGGTTGATGTCTGGCCAAATAATTGGCTATACCCACATCCAATAAATAAAATTTTTCGGTAGTGATCATGCGCCGGTTTTGCGACTTCTTCCACGGAGGAATCCTGAACCCCAGATAAGTATCTTCCAAAATATCGAAATAAGTACGGACCACTCTATGGGAAACCCCTGTTTCCCGGGCGATGTTCACATAATTGATCAGCTCGCTGGAGGTAATCGCCGCCACCCTTAGAAATTCATTAAAGGCAGGAATATTTTGAGTAAGGGCTTCAGCAACGATTTCCTCTTTAAGGTAATCGGCAACATAAGAGCGTATTTCTTCGATAGGATCGGGGGAGAGAAAGTGGGGCGGGAGCAGCCCGGAAACCATAATTCGTTCCAGACTAAAACCGGTTACTTCTTCATAGGAAAGGGGGGTCATGGTCCTTCGCCAGGCCCGGCCGCCTAACAGGTTCGCATGTCCCCGGCGCAATTTGCGGGCGCTGGAGCCGGTTAATAAGAACGATAAATTTCTATTTTCAATAAGCCAATGGACTTCATCGAGAAGAGGAGGTATTTTTTGAATTTCGTCAATGACGATGAGGCCTTTGTGATTTTGATAGCGTTCTCGCAAAAGCGCCGGACGGGTGATATATTCCGCTAAAACGTCGGTTTTCAACAAATCGATAATCTCGACGCCTGACAGGGTATGGGAAATCCAATAGGTTTTCCCGACTTGGCGCGGACCCCATAGAAAAGCGGATTTTCCGCGAGGTAAGTTGAGGTCAAAAAGTCTCTTTTTAATTTTCATAATAAAAGCAATTTATCCGGATAAATTGCCTTTGTCAAGAAGTATTGCATGTTCTGTATTTACTGTTTACCGGGCAATAAGTTGACGGTTATATCCGGATTCCGGAGAATCCGGGCCATGTCGATCAAAAGGATGGGGCCATCAAACAAAACGGAATGAAATTGGATAACGACCCCCAAAGGTTTCAAGGGCAAAGAGAAAAAATCAGGCCAGAGAGATTTGTAAAACTGGATGAATTGCCCGATTGAATAAGTTGTTTTAACACCAGGTTCCCCCACTACGAAACATAAAAGTGCAACAGTATAGACCTGACCCACGTGCTCAAACAACTGGGAGCTCTTGAGTGTGCCAGGGTGGGGCGCCGGCTCTAAGTCTGCTTTTATTTTCTCTCGGTGAGTTGAACCAACACACCATGGGCGGATTTGGGGTGCACAAAAACCTGGGGGCCGCCTACACCAATGAGTTGAACCCCGGCATCCTGCATGGTTTTTACCGTAGCCGCCAGGTCATCGACAGCCAGGGCGATCGTGTGAATTCCTTCTCCACTTCTTTCTATCGCTTTACCCACTGCTGAATTAGGACCAAAAGGGGCCACTACTTCTAAAAATCCCCCGTTAGGGAAGGGGAAGAAGGCCTGCTTGATACCCAGAGCTTCGGACTCGGAGGTACGCTCCAGTTCCATTCCCAATTTATCCCTATAGGTGCTTATCCCATCATCGATATCTTTCACCCGCACAACAATATGATCCATTCCTTTAATCGCCATTTTATTTCTCCTTTATCATTAAAATAAGTATCCCGAGCCCTCATTTCTTAACGCCTTTTCTTTTCTCAAGAAAAGCCTTCACCGCTTCGGTTTGGGCCGGAGAGCCATGACATAAGTTCGCTGCCAGCTGAAAGGGAGTTGAAAAAAAGACGTCCCTTGCCTCTTACGTCCTTCCTCGAAATTACGTTTTAGAATTAAGGATCCTTTCAAGAACTGTTATAAGGGAGGGAGGTCATCACTGATTGTATCCCAGACCCGGTCGACGTCGATATCGAAATAAACATGAATTAATCTATTTCTCATGGCCACGATATCCATCCAAGGTATTTCTGGTTGTGTGTCGCGACCTTCTTTCGTGACCCTTGACGCCGCCTCACCTATAATCTCAATGGATTTTACGATAGAAAGAATTAGCATTCGATCATTGTCAAAATCTTCTTTTGTTTTATTACGGGCAAAGTCTACCGCCTCTCTGGCTGCATCCAACATATGCCTGAGACGGATCAAATCATCATTGCGCATAGGCTAACTCTGCGCTTTCCAGCACTTCTTTCCTGAAATATCGACTCAAGTCCCCAGGGGTACGCAAGTCAACTTTTCGGCCTAAGATCTCTGATAGTTCATTTTCTATTCGGGCCATCTTAAGCAGACCCACTTTGAATCCTGTTTCAAATTCCACCAAAAGGTCAATATCACTCGAGGCCTTAAAATCATCCCGGAGGACGGAACCAAAGAGGGAGAGTTTACGGATATGATAATTCCTGCAAAATTCTTCTAACGGTTCTTTCGGAAGTTTGATGCGGCTTTTCTTAATCATTCTTTTACCTTCTTTGATCTTTTTTCATCTTGGATTGGCTTTTACTGATTGCATTTGAAGGCCAATTCTCTAACTTATTAATATTATAAATTAACCATCTTCATCTCGCAACACTATTTATGGTTGATCCGTCAGAAAAGGTCATCGGAGAAAAGCAGGTTCCGATCCGATTGAATGATCTTGAGGTCACAAATTGCGGCCCTGATCTTCTAACCTCTTGAAATAAAAAATATCTTATTTACTCGAAAAGAGGAATGTCTGTTTAGCTATCACTTCAACCGGTAATCAGGACCGGAAACCTATATCAACAAACTAGGAAATGCTATCTTTAAAAAACGTTCGTCGTTCAGAGTTCGTCGTTCGTCGAAAAAGACACTTAAAGATAAAAGTGAAAGCCCAAAGCAATCTGGTCTATTTGGTCTATTCTGTTTGTTTAGTCGATTGGGTGTCTTGGGGTTAAAAGCAGCTAAAAAAGACTAAAGATAATACAAAGAAAATAAAAGGGAAAGGGGAGGAAGTCAAGGAAAAAGGCAAAAACGTTCGGCGTAGAGCGTTCGTCGAAGAAAAGGGCAAGAGGCGGGAGGCAAAAGAAAGTTCGGAGTAGGGAGTCGGGAGTTCGGAGTAAAAAGGCAGGAGGCGCAAGATGCAAGGCAAGAGTATGAATAAAACCTATGGGAAAAACAAGCTGAAGGCTGAAAGACAAAGCTCAGATTTATGCAGGTATCGCCTTTTCTAACGGATCATTTACCTTCCATTTGATAGGAGTTATATGCCGTTCAATATCCAGCCACTTTTGCCTTTTTGCGATTCTAAGATCAAACTCGGACTGGAGATTGAGCCAAAACTGAGCCTCAACTCCAAAATAACGCTGTAACCGAAGAGCCGTATCAGCGGTAATAGCCCGCTTCCCATTGACGATTTCACTGATCCTGTTTGGGGGTACCTCGATATTCTTAGCCAATTGGTTAATGCTGAGTCCGACAGGATTCATAAAGTCTTCCCGTAAAATTTCCCCCGGGGGAATAGGAGGCAGCAGGTTGTTCTCTCTCATTTTATAACACCTCAGTGATAATCAATAATTTGAACCTGGTAAGCGTTTCCATCACGCCATTCAAAACAAATCCGCCATTGAGCATTGATGCTGATCGCCCATTGGCCTTTTCTATTTCCTCCTAATGCGTGGAATTTGTTGCCAGGGTTAAGCCTTAAGGCTTCGAGACTTGGTGCGGCATGTAAAACCATTAGTCGTTTTCTTGACTGACGTTCTATCGCCTGAAAACGACGAACTCGACGATCATTGAATAAAGCCTCCGTGTCTCTGCAGGCAAAAGACTTAATCATATCTTACAACCTATTACGTCTCGCGTAATATGTCAAGAAAAACTTCGGATCAGCAAGCGATTTGAAGAAAAAACGTTCAGCGTTCGGCATTCGGCAAATAAAAAGGCAGGAGGCACGAGGCGTGAGGCGGGATCCAAAGCAGCATAGAGCAAGGGGTATAGAGCAAAGGGGAGTGGCGAGAGGCGGGAGGGGAAAGGAACAAGGTTGAGGGATCGTGGCCGACAGCTAAAGCAGGGAGGAACCCGCGCCATTGCCTATTTTTAAGCAGCTTTTAGGGTGGCCTCTTCATTCTGAATAATAATCTTTAGATTTTCATTTTTGGCCGGAATCGGCAAACCTTGTTCTTTTAACAAGTTAACATGTTCAATCATTTCCCATTTTGCCTTATAAAGACAATCCTCGACGGAATGTCCTACACCTGAAAAACCCGGCAAATCTGGCGAATAGAATCCAAAAAAATCAGGGTCCTTGGTTGCCTCAATGATCAATGAATATTCCAAGTCTATCATTTTGATTTCACCTCCGTTAACCGTTAGACCCAGTTTTCGAGCCGGAGACCGGGGATTCTTTTGAATTCCTTTTGATTATTAGTCACCAAAGGAATGGAAAGGCTTTTGGCCTGGGCGGCGATGAGCATATCCATGGCCCCGATATTTATTCCCCGTTTTTGAAGATAAGCCCGGATCTCCCCGTAACTGACTGCCGCCCGGTCATCAAAGGGGACGATCTCCAGGGGGGTCACAAACTCATTCAAGGCCTCTTGGTTTTTTTCCGGATAGCGGCTCAACTGGACGCCGAATTCAAGTTCGGCCAGGGTGATGGATGATATACCCAGATCGTTGACCTTAAAAAACTGGAACTTTCTTAAGACCTGAGGGGGTTTCCTTTTAATGAGGTAGATACAGATATTGGTATCCAGAAGGAATTTCATGATAAGGATTCCCTCTTCTCCAGATCCGGTTGGTTTCTCTCCTTCATGAAATCATCGGAAAAATGATCCAGGCTGCGAATCAGGGAACCCCAGGGATCATCCTTGGGAATCAGGATTACCAATCGGCCTATTTTTTTTAAGTACACTTCATCATCCGGAAATTTAAATTCCTTGGGCAGCCGCACGGCCTGGCTGCTTCCATTTTTAAATAATTTGGCGGTCTTCATAAAAAATCTCCTTTTGTCTATGCCATAAAGTATAGACTTTATTCCTGGTAAATCAAGTAAAAAAGGCAAGAGACGTGAGGGGGAAAATCAGCTCATAGCTAATAGCCCAAAGGAAGATAGACGAGCGTCCCAATCGGACTTGAGGAGCGCTGCGCTTGAGGGAAGAGGCAAAAACTCAAGGCTGATAGCTCATAGGGGTTCAAAAAAAGAAAGTTCAGGGTAAAAAGGAGGAAGTCATGACCAACGGTTATTTTCATCAAAATTTTATTGACTTGATATCTATTAATGATATCATTCACGCATGGCAGCAAAACACCGGAAAACCCTTGAGGCTATCTTTGATGATCCGGTAAAGACGAATATCCTCTGGACGGATATAGAAGCCCTTTTCCTTTCATTCGGGGCGGAAAGGGATGAAGGGAGCGGTTCGCGCGTCCGTTTTTACTTGAACGGGATTCGGGCAACGTTCCATCGACCTCGCCCACAAAAGGAAACCGACAGAGGTACAGTAAAATCCGTACGGAAATTTTTAAGGGAATCGGGAGTAAAACCATGATGGAATATAAAGGTTATATAGGACATGTGGAATTCGACAACGAAGCGGAAATATTCCACGGTGAAGTCATCAATACCCGGGACGTCATCACTTTCCAGGGGAAAGCGGTAGATGAAATTAAATCGGCATTCCGAGATTCCGTTGAGGATTATCTAAAATATTGCGCCAAACTCGGCCAACAGCCGGAAAAGCCCTTTACCGGGAAATTCGTACTGAGAATCCCGCCTGACTTACACCGTAAGATATACGTTGCCGCCAAACATTCTGGGGAAAGTATTAATGCCTGGATCAAAGAACAATTAGAAAAACGCGTTGAAGAAGTAGTATAATTAAGCGTGTTTTTATGGATTACATAGCTGATAGCTTATTGCTCATGGAATGGCATGAGGCACGAGGCCAATAGAAAATAGGGACAGCGACCAGTTATTTATTTTTTTGAAAAAAATGTCTGTTCTGCTATTACTTCAACCAGCACTTTGGTCGTATGGTCTATTTGGTTTATTTTGTTTGTCTGGTCGAAAAAAGGGCCACATCCCATATTTTCTATATCATCGACAAAAGAAATGCTAACTTCACAATTTGGGGAGCTCTAAGCTCATAGGGGGAGTCTGGTCTGTTTGGTGAATATGGTCAATTGGGGTTAAAAGAAGCTCTAAACAAAGGGGACAAAGATAACACAAAGAAAATAAAAGGGGAAAGGGGGGAAGTCAACCTTTTTTGCCGAAACAGGCAAAAAAAGGAGCGCATAGCTGATAGGTTACCCTCCTTCCCCAACCCAATGAACCCGGGGAAATGATTTCCTGGCCGAGTTATAAAAGCGTCGGTCCCCGGTCCAGAGAGGGCAGTCGTACATTAGGGCCAAGGCCAAGTAATGGGCGTCATAGGTAGCCGGTTGCCCAAGCTGCAGGGCAACCTCGATGGCCAGGGTATGGAGGCCGGCCTCATCGAGAATCTCAATTCCGAAAGCCAGTATCACCTCCAGGGCCTCTCGGACTTTGGGCAAACCCATTTCCTTCCGGATAATCCTTTTGTAAAGGGCATTGGTCACCTCGGTCAACAGCAGACAGGGCGCCAAGAGACAGGTCTCCTGTTCATCCCAAGTTTCTGCCAACAGGAGAGCCCGGGCGGAATAGTTTTCCGGGACAGCCCACATGACGGCCAGACTGGCATCGATAACCACGTTTTGTTCCATTCGGTTTTCCTACCTTCGAGACTGGCGAATCAGATCAGCCGAATTGACCTGAAAAACCCTTCCCCTGAAGGCCTGTCGTTGGAATTTCCGTGCCCGATCCACGGCCTCGCTTAATGGGGTTCTTTGTTTCTCTTTATCGGCTTCCGAAAGCTGTGCTTCGATGGCCCGAAGGCAAAAATGGGAAAGAGTGACATTCTGCTCGGTGGCTAATAACTTGATCCGCTGTCGGGTGGCCTGGTCGGGAAGATAGATATTCAATCGGACAGGGGAAGTTTCATTACGGTTCATGGTTCGTCTCCTTTTAAAGTAAAATTTAGCACTAAGGAACTTTAGTGTCAAATATATATTTCTCGAAAGATTTTTTTCTGGAAGCTATAAAAGTTCGGAGTTCGGAGACAAAGACAAAGGGCAGTTTGGTCCATTGCGTTTATGTGGTCTATTGGGTTGCTTGAGTTAAAGGCTGCAGTAGGTCATAGCTGATAGCTTATAGCTCGTAAGAAGGCGTGTGGCGTGTGGCGAAAGGAACTAACCGGACCAGCCAGAAAAAAACGAAAAGAGGCGACTGGATTTCTCCTTGACCACTTCTTTCCCTTATCTTATACTATTTTAATAAAGAACCTTATCGTCTAAGTCTTGAAATAATTGAACGCGTTGAAAGTTTTTAGCCTGATTAATCGGGGTAACCTGCTGGATGCCGTGAAGGAGACCGAAAATGAACACCGTCCGATTGGATTTACCGCTTGATCAAATTAAAAAGGCTCTGCGCCAACTGCCGCCACAGGAGAAAATAGCCCTCTGGCGCCTTTTAGATAAAGATCTCGACCGTCCTGCCATTGCCCTAAGATTCGCATCTTCGATCAATTCCATTCGCAAAACCTACATTCATGTCAGCGAAGAAGAAGTGATGAAAGACGCAATCAAAGCAACGCACCAGGTGAGGGGTGAGGCGTGAGGCCAAAAGAAAGGTCGAGTGGGGAGTCCAGCGTTCAGCATTCGGAGAGAGGGACCCTAATCGGGATTCTTGAAACTTATTGGCCTTATTTTTGTTTTGGAAAAAGATTACGGGTTAATTGCTCCGCAAAACTCAGGAAGGGGAGGACCTCGATTCCATCCTGGGTTTGCAGACTGGGGCCGGAAGGGTAAACAATGATGCGGCGTTGCAAACCCTTGAGGGAGGCCACGGCCCGAAGCCCTTTGCTCCAGCTTTCCGAGAAATTCCTTCCCGACTTGGCTTCGACGGCAATCATCTTTTCTCCCTTGACCAGCAGAAAATCCACTTTCGTCTCAGCCTTAGAAGACGGCGCCCAATAAAACAATTCATCACCGACACCAAAATAATCCATAGAGGCTCGGATCACCTGGGCCACCAATCCTTCAAACAGGGGGCCTTCCTCTTCCACGGCAACATTCCCGGAGGACCGCTTCATGGCCCGGACAAGTCCCGGATCGCACCAATACCATTTGGGTAACTTGCGTTCCCTAACCCGAAGTTTGGCCTCATAGGCCGGAATCCGGAAACAAAGCAGGGTTTCTTCGAGGATCTGCAGAAATCCGGCTACGGTAGCGCGGGCCACCCCCACCTCCCGGGCGATGTTGGTGACATTGATGTTTTGGCCATGAAAGAGGGCGGCCACCGGTAGGAAACGGGCAAACCCGGGCAGGTTTCGAATCAGCGCTTCGGCCTGGACCTCTTCTTTCAGATAGAGCTGGGTATAGGCGGTTAGGGTTTCGTCCTTTTGGGGAGAATCCCAGACAATAGGCAGGAGGCCGAACTGAAGGGCCTTCTCGAGATTGAATTTCTTACCCAATTCTTCTGGGATAAAAGGATGCATAATACGTCTCGAGACACGCCCGGCCAGTAGATTGACGCCGGCCCGCTTCAGTTTTCGGGCACTGGATCCGCATAGGATGAAACGAAGACGTTTTTCTTCAATGAACCTCTGCACTTCATTCAGAAGATTGGGCAGCCGTTGTATCTCATCAACGACTATCCTTTGACCGGAAGACAGGGCGCGAAGTTCATCGGCAAAAAGACCCGGGTGAGCCAGCAGCCGTTGGTAGGTTTCTTCAGACAACAGGTCTATCCAATGGGCATCGGGAAAGGTGGCTCGAAGCCAGGTACTTTTACCGGTGCCCCGGGGCCCCAGGAGAAAGAAGCTGAGGTCCGGATCTTTAAGGATTCGAGGAATCATTTGGATATTGCGCCGTCATTTTTCATGGAAATTTGACATCATTATGGTCTAATTTTCAGTGACGGTCAAGGGAAAAAACGTTGGTCGTTGAGCGTTCGGCGTTCGGAGTAAAAAGGCAAGAGGCGGGAGGCAAATGAAGTTCGGAGTTGGGAGTTTGGGGTTCGGCGAACAAACCAAGGGGCGGAAGGCATGAAGCCAAAAGAAGTTTGGAGTAATGAGTTCAGAGTTCGGTGAGAGAACCAAAATTTCTGCATGACAAATTAGCCATCTGCTGGCTAAATATTATCCATGATACGGCGATATTTACAAGACCCAATCCTTATTAGATCACTCCGCGATAAAAGGCCAGCCGTTGGGCATAGGGGGAATAAAGGTCGAGGATCCGTTGTTGTTCTTCAGGGGATAACGGTTCAAAATGGCGGCCGATCCGGGCCAGAGTTTTTACTTCTTCCGGCGAGGAGCAGCCGACGATGGCCAGGGTAATGGGCTGCGAAAGGGCGAATCGAATAAGCAACTCGGCTGTTATCCCGGTCTCGGGGATTAGATAATTCGAACCCCCAAGGACCTTCATCCCGATGATTGCCACCCCTTTGGCCCGGGCAGCCGCAAGGGTGGAGGTCAGAAACCCTCCCAGGATTCCCTCTACCGGATTGACGGGTATGAGGACCGAATCTATCGGCCAGGCCTTAACGGCCCTGGTCAAAATTTCCGGATCATGATGACCGGTCAGGCCGATAAAGCGGATTTTTCCGCTGGCCTTGGCCTCGATAAAAGCCTCTAAGGCCCCGCCCGGCCCGGCTATGGTTTGAAGATCTTCTTCCGTCCTTAAATCATGGATCTGCCAGAGGTCCAGGTAATCGGTTCCCATGTTGCGCAGGGTGCGGTCTAATTCCCCGAGGGCCTCCTTTTTGGTCCTCAGGCCCGATTTGCTGGTCTGAAAGATTCGGGCCCGGTCCTGGGGACGACGAGTCCAGACTAAACCGTAATAGGCTTCACTTCCGGAATAGGCCCGGGCGGAATCGAAATAGCCGATCCCCTGGTCAAGGGCGGTTTCGATCACCTCCTGGGCCGCCTTTTCCTTTCCGAAGCTCCTGAGGACGCCCTCGCCTCCAAGACCTACGATGGTGACTTTCCGGCCGCTGTTACCAAAAGATCTTTTTGAAAGATGGGTATTGGGCATTGGTCTTCCTATTTGAAGACGTTCGTCGTTTTTCGTTCTTTGTTCGGCGATAGGAAAGGAAACTTTCCTTTCAAAGCTCAATGCTGAAAGCTCATAGGGTGAATTCTCAGCGTTCAGTCCCGCAAGGCGGGATTCGGCGACTAAAAAAGATACCTATTAATCCGTTTTGTCTATCTGGTCTATTTAGTTGATTGGGTTTAAAAGAAGCTCTAAACAAATAGACCAAAGATAATAATATGTAAATAAGAAGGAAAAGAGGGGAAGTCAAGAGGGAAAGGAGAAAAAGTACAGAGGAGTTCGGGCCGAAGAATCAAGAAAAGATTACTTATTTGTTCTTCAAAAACGTAGTCCCCTCGATAACCTTGAGGCCTTTAATCTTTCTAAAATGTAAAATATTTCTGGTTATCAGGGGAATAACCCGTGTAAAACATGAGCCCGCAACCAGAATATCTTTTATATTCAGAGTACTTCCTGCCTTGGAAAGGGCTGCATGGATTTGGGCCGACTTTTTTGAATCTTCCGGAGTCCAATCGAATGGGATCAGCATGGCCAGAACATCCTCAACCGGTTTCAGTTTTCCGGAGTAGTATCCCCCATAATAAAGCTCGTAAATTGAGACCGGGGAGATATGGACCTCATACTTTCCGATTAAAGCAGGCAGGATTTCCTGGTTTTCATTTCTGCCGCGAAGATAATCAATGATAATATCGGTATCTACGCAAACACGGGAGGTTTCCAATTTTTCCATTCCTTATTAAGTTTCTTATAGATGTCATCTACATCAACGTCCCTCCAAGCCCCCTTGGCTTTCTTAAAACCTTCCTCCCGGGTCTTATTCTTTTCAACGAAAAATTCATTTTTTACTAAATGGATCATTTTTATAATTTTTTCCATCTCAGCCTCGGAAAGACCTTGAATTTCTGCCGATATTTTTTCTTTAAAGACTTCCCTTACTTGCCGTACGGGCATCCTCATTCCCCCCTCACCAAGGGTGCCTGCCCTGATGTGATATTCTCTATGGGCCTCCCTAGGATTGGGAATCCCGCTTGATACTGAGCCGATCAGACCTTTTACCTGGTCATATGGCTTTGATTCATTCAGTCCCTCGATTTCAGAAATAAACTTTTCAAGAGCCATCCTGACGATATCGGAACGCTTACGCCGGAGTTTTCTGGCGACGTTAGCGATCTGTTCATGAAATTCTTCGTCCAGCCTGACCGTTATTTGTGATTGCATGATTTTTCTCCCAAAATCTTATTAGGGTTGCATTATAATGCATTGCATTGCAATTTTCAACAATAAATGGGAAAAAATATCGGACATGGGTATGGGGTATAGACGGAGGCGAGGGGCATGAGGTGCGAGGAACGAGGCTTGAGGCATGAGGCAGAATAAAACTCAAGGCAAAACCAAGCTGAAGGCCGAAAGATAAAGCTTAAAGGAAGGAATAGGCGCGAGGCGTGAGGCGGGAGGGGCGAGGGATCAAAAAGATCATGGCCGACAGCCTAAAGCAGGGAGGGAACCGCTCTAGATATAGTTCTTCGGCTTTTGTTTTTGGATTTCCTTCAAATGTCTTACGGTGATCCTGTCGTGTTCGCGGTTCATGGCTTCCTTGGCGCGGATCAACGAGTCAATGTCCAGGATGCGGCATATTCCCGAGGGAAGTTCGACATTGATAGTCTGTCGGAAGACTTCATCATAATCACCAAGGCCTAGAATTTCGCTCAGACAATCCACATTACCGAGGTCTGTCCTTAGATAAAGATTCTTTAGGACTGCGCACTGCTCAGGTGTGAGATTCAGCGGTAAATCAGTCCTGGGGCGATGAACGGGATGCAGATCCGTGAAGGCTTTCTGAATCCGCATCAAATTGGTTTCCGAGAACCGACAACAAATGTCCAGGTCGCGAGTGACCAGGGTGGCCCCGTGAGCCACGGCCGCAAATCCGCCCACGAGTACGAATTCGACGTCCGAAACAATCAATCGTCGCACCAGTTCGCTAAGATTCTGCATGTCGTCTTTTCATGGCGGCGCGCAGTGACTCGGCAAAATTCAAGGCGTCGTCGTTGGCGAGCATTCTTTCCCAGGGGGTCAAGCGAAGACTTTCCTGCAGCAGCGACAAATCAATGTCTCGATCATCGACTCCTTTACCGTCAGGGGCGTAACCCGGAGACGCTTCTTTCAAAATAGGCTCATTCTTTTTGACCTGATCCGGCATAAAATTGTATAGCTTTTTGAAATAATTGTTTTCACCGAGAGGGGTAACAAGGGCTTCCGGGTAGTCAGTATTGGGCTTTATAATTCTGCCAACAAACCAAAATACTCATCCCGAGTTAATCCTGCAGTTCGTAAATTGTTCTTAATGATAAACACCGGTACTTCTTTCCAATCAGGGATAACTACCGGCCTTGGGACCCCTTCTTTTGTATAAACGAAATGGACCTCTTCTATTCTTACACATCGAAATCCGGCCTTTTCAAAAATTCTCCTTAGACGGTCAGGAGGTATCGGAGTAATTTTGGGCATTTTACTTAATAGGCGCTCACCAATTCGGTAGCCACCAGTTTGGGGGGTATCCAACGTCCGGCAGAGTCTTTCTTATATCTTGATTCATCCAAAATATCTTCAAGAGTCCCCATTTTTTCTGCCTCTTCGACAAAAAGCCGTACTGCTGTCTTCAGCATTTCTTTGGCCTGTTGAACATCTTGGCCGCAGCTTGAGATGTCGAGCTCCGGACAGTAAGCCACATAGGTATGGTCTTCCTTGAAAACAATGACATCATACTCAATTGGTATCATCTTTGCTCCCGTGATTTTTAAAACGATTTTGTTGGGTTGTCTAAAAGATTTTTGAAACAAACTAGAATTATTTTATCAGAATTCAGAATAAAAAGCCAAAAAATAAGATTTGGGTGCTGGGGGAAGTTACCCCTTTTCTGATACTGGTAGGAAGCCATTCCAGAACATCGAAAGACCGGTACTACCAAAACTCGAAAAGCCCCGTCGATTCCGGGTTTGGGGGTTTTTCTTCTCTCGGTACTATTAGGTGACCTCTAAAACAAAAGGCGATTAAACGCTTAGGTCATCTCCCCTTGAAGACGGGCGGGCGTTTCTCGAAAAAGGCGTTTACTCCCTCAGTGAAGTCCTGGGTGCGGCCGGCCTCGGTCTGAAGCTCGGACTCGAGGTGGAGCTGTTGTTCATAGGTATTATTGAAGCTTTGCCAGTAAGCTTTTCGGATCAGCGCCAGAGAGACCGTGGGCCCGGCAGCCAACTCCCTTCCAAGATCCATGGCGGCATTGAGCGCCTGGCCATCGTCAACGACCCGGTTGACCAGACCCCACTCCAGGGCCTTGTCGGCCGGTAGCCGCTCGGCGAGCATCGAGAGTTCCATTGCCCTGGACCAGCCCACCTTTCGAGGCAGCAGGAAGGTTGAGCCGCCGTCCGGGATGAGACCGATCCACCGAAAGGCACATAACCTTCTCCTCCACCTTTCGGGCGACGACAAATATACATCAAAGCTGATAATTTTGTACGAGACCCTTGAAAAAAGAACATTTTTCAAGGGTCATGATACATCTGCATGATCTCAGCCGGGGCCCTGTTTTCGCGCAGGAGCGCGGTCATGATGCGCATGGGGCGATCGATGTGCCTGAAAAAGGCCTTGTATCCTTTACACAGATAATTCAGCCCAGTCTCCCCTTTCGGGGTCTTGATGAACCGGTCTTTGGGGCAGCCGCCGTGGCAGGCAAAACGGACCACACATTCCTGGCAATAGGGGGGCAGCAGGTCCAGTTTGTCCTGGCCGAACTTTTGCTGCTGGGGCGAGGCCACCATTTCGATCATGGGGGTATCGGCGATGTTTCCCAGGAAATGGTCCGGGGAGACGAAGTGATCGCAGGAGTACATATCTCCGTTATGTTCCAGGGCCAGGGTCATCCCGCAGGTCGGCGCGAACACGCACAAACTTGGCGGCTCTCCGGCCCAGTTGGCCAGGGCGACGTCGAACATATTGACAAATGTTTCCCCCACATCATGGCGCACCCATTCCTCGAAGACAGCGATCAAAAAGCGGCCATACTGCCCGGAGGTGACCGAGAAATCGCTTACGACCTTGTTTTCCATCCGGCGCTCGACGATGGGGATGAGCTGGATGTAGCGGATACCCAGATCATCCCGCAGGAAGCGGTAGACGTCCAAAGGGTTATCGGCATTGGCCTTGTGGATGGTCACCAGGGCGTTAAACTCCACCCCATGTTTCTTCAGATAGTCCAGGCCCTGCATCACCCGATCGAAGGTCGGCTTGCCCTGCTTATCCCGCCGAAAGGCATCGTGCCGCTCACGGGGCCCGTCGATGCTGATCCCTACCAGAAAGTGGTGTTCCCGGAAAAAAGCGGCCCATTCGTCATTGATCAGGGTGCCGTTGGTCTGGATGGTATTCAGGATAGTCATACCGGGGCGGCGATATTTCTCCTGGTACTCGATCGAGCGTCGAAAAAAATCCAGGCCCATCAACATCGGCTCGCCGCCCTGCCAGGCCAGGGTCACCTCGGGAAACCGGTGGGCCTCGATGAGCCGGCGGATATAGGTCTCTTGCATCTCGCCCGTCATGCGGAAGCGGCTGCCGGGGTAGAGCTTCTCCTTGGAAAGGTAGAAACAATAGCTGCAGGCCAGGTTGCAGATGGCTCCCGTCGGTTTGGCCAAAAGGTGAAAGGCCGGTGGCGCGGGCAGGTCGATCGGCATCAATCGGAAACCGGCGGCCGGCGGTCTTTCCAGGGCCGTGCTTTTTCAAGCTGGGCCGCCAAACGAAAAAGCGTGGCTTCATCGCCGAACCGTCCGGCGAATTGGACTCCGATGGGGACATTGGCCTTGTTCCAGTAAAGGGGAACGGACATGGCCGGCTGTCCGGTCATGTTCTGGACCTTGGTGAAGGCCACAAAGGCATTGGTTACTCGAAGCCAACCTCTCGAGTCCTCGGCCTTGATCTGAAAGGCCCCCAAGGGGGTGGGCGGGATGGCCATGGTGGGGGTAAGAAGCAGGTCGTATCCCCCCTCCTGGTACCAGCGGGCCATCTTTCTCGAGAAGCGTTGGATTTCCTGCACGGCGACCAGGTAATCGGGTCCGGACCTCCTTAACCCCGCCTGAAGGCTGCCCCAAGTGATGGGCTCCAGGTCGGTTTGCCCAATCTTCTTTCCCAGTTCCCGTTCCCAATAGGCCACCGAATGGCCGGTGTAACAGGAGAAGGCCGCACCGAAAGTGGCGATAATGCCCGGCTGATCCAATACCCGGGGTGAGATGACTTCGACGGTGTGCCCCAATTCCTCGCACAGCCGGGCGGCGTCCTTAACGGCCTGCTCGCAATCCGGATGTAATTGGCTTTCATCGTGCCAACCGGCGGGGATCTCCGGGAGGACCCCGATCTTTAAACGTCCCGGTTCCCGGCTTACCTCCTCCAGGTAAGGAAGGTCCTTTGGCGGAGCCCAGTAAGGATCTCCAAAGTCCGGATCGGAAGTGGCATCCAGAAGGGCCGCCGAATCCCTTACGCTGACGGTTAGCGCGTGTTCGCAGGTAAGCCCGCTAACCAGGTCTCCAAAGAGGGGTCCCAGAGGGTTCCGGCCCCGGGTGGGCTTGAGCCCGAAGAGACCGCAGCAGGAGGCAGGGATTCGGATAGAGCCTCCGCCGTCGTTCCCATGGGCCATGGGGACGATGCGGGCCGCCACGGCCGCGGCCGATCCGCCGCTCGAACCTCCCGGGGTCAGGTTCGGGTCCCAGGGATTTTTCGTCGGGCCGTATAATTCCGGCTCGGTGGTCGGGAGAATGCCAAATTCAGGGGTGTTCGTTTTCCCCACGATGATCAGACCCGCGGCCTTCTGCCTCTTAACGAGTTCGGTGTCCAACTTGGAAACGTACCCGCTCAACGCGCGACAGCCTTCACAAAAAGGCGTCCCCTGGCACTCGGCGGTTAGATCTTTCAGCAGAAAAGGGACACCGGCAAATACCGCTTCAGCGGTCTGGCCCTCTTCCAGTCTTCCGCTCCAGGTTCGTACTGTCTCCCGCGCCTGATCGTACAGTTTGTGGATGACCGCGTTAATCTTAGGATTTATTTTTTCTATCCGTTGGATGGTAAATTCAACCAGTTCGTCTGCTCTTATTTCCTTTTTTTTGATCAGCCGGGCCAGGTCAATGGCATCCAGAAAAGCCAGATTATCGTATCCCTTCATGGGAATTTTCCTTTCCTTACCAGGCAAGACCGTATTATTTCGGCCGTTTCCAGAAGGGGCCGGTCTTATTAATCTCCTTCATGGTTTGGATCATCTCTCGGGCGTACTCAAACATATGGGAGACATAGTCTTCATCCATCCGTCGTCTGAAATAGGGACCGGAAAAAAGTTTCATCATATCGGGTAAGGGGGTTATTCCTTCTTCGGTTCCTTCAACATAGGAGGCCCAGTTGCGAACATGCGCTTCCGACCGGAAGCAATTCATGGTGCTTCAGGCAAAGCTTGAATCTTCAAACCATTTCCAGAAAGGCACGGAAACGTAAGTCATATAACCCGCCGATTCCTGGCCATTGAGGAACTGGCCATCCTGAAGCACGACCCGGAGGGGTTCACCGCAATCGAGGCAGGGGAAATCGATGGTTACTTTCTTGCCGGGGAAGAACCAGCAGACCGCCAGCGATTCAAAGGCTCACTGGCCGAACCATTTCTGTTGGCCTTCGACGGTGATGCGGTACTGGGTGGGGAGATTGTTAAAAGGGGCGAAGGAGACGATGTGCTCGGTCCGGGGGTAAAGCC
Organism: uncultured delta proteobacterium; assembly: GCA_963790475.1. Classification (GTDB taxonomy): domain Bacteria; phylum Desulfobacterota; class RBG-13-43-22; order RBG-13-43-22; family RBG-13-43-22; genus RBG-13-43-22. The sequence continues at coordinate 164,431 of CAWBOS010000012.1, forward strand.
AGCCCGGTATTCCGGAGGTGAAGAGGTCATGGAGGGTCTTTCTTCCTTCTTCCACTGAAAGACCGAGTTCGGAAGCCAGTTCCGTGTAGAAAGGGGCCTGGCCGGTTTCCACCATGCGCTTCATGATGACCTGAAAGGCCTGGTCTAATAGGGTGGGACTATTCATGGCTTGTTTCTCCTTTCTTGGGTTTGGAAAGGTTCTCTCTCAATTCTAATCGATTCGTAACTTAATTGTCTCCCCGGTGAAAACCGGGGTCCAGTCACCTTATGACTACTAAAACCACTGGATTCCGTCTTTCGACGGAATGACGAAAATGGGATTTAATGACTTATTACAATTCCGTCTATTCGATTAATCCGGATTTTTTCCAAAGAAGGAATGAGCCGGGTTACTATTACAGACTAAGCCCTCCGTCGAGATAAATGGTTTGACCGGTCATGTAGTCGGAAGCCGCGGAAACCAGATAAAGGGCCAGCAGGCCCACTTCCCGCAACCGGCCGGCGCGGCCTAGAGGGGTCATCTTGGTGATGTATTCGTTCATTCTTTTGGCCGTTTCTTCATCCCGGATATTCAGCGGTTCGGGAAAAAGGCCGGGAGCGATGGAATTAATCTGGATGTTATAGGGGGCCCATTCCAATGCCTGGGTGCGGGTAAAGCCCACCACCGCCGCTTTAGCCAGGGAGTAGAGTACCACTTCCTTCCCGCCTTTTCCGGCCGTGAAAGAAGAAATATTAATGATCTTGCCGCTACGGCGTTCGAGCATCTGCGGGCCTATGGCGCGGGTGCAGAGGATGGCGGCCGTAACGTTGAGATCGACTATTTTCTTTATTTCCTCATCCGTGGCCGGTTCTCCCTTTTTCCCCGGGAGGGTAACCAATGGTTTTTGAATGGCGTCCCCCAAGTTATTGACCAGGACGTCTATCCGGCCGAACTCCTTCATTACCGTATCCACCGCCCCTTGCACTTCAGCGGATTTAGTCACATCGGCCAGGATAGGCAATACCCGGCGTCCGCTGGATTTGGCGATTTCACGGGCAGTGTTTACGACATAGCGGTCTGTAAGGGCATTAAGGGCGATATCGGCTCCGGCTTCGGCCAGAACCTGGGCGATTCCCTTGCCGATACCGCGGCCGGCCCCGGTGATAAAAACAACCTTTCCTTCAACATCGTATTCTTTGGGCAGCATATGAAACCTTCCTGATTAAAATATTATTATCAGTTTAGCTTTTTGAAATGATTTCATTTCGCTTCGCGAATATGCGGTCCAAAATTGCCGCAGGCAGACAGGTTTTCAAAAATCGGTATCTCCGGATTTTTGAAAAAAAGAGCCTCTGTGCTCTCTGTGCCTCTGGGTGAAAAGGATTTTCATAAAGCTAAAATATTACAAATAATTGTTAATGAATAAGAATTGAAAGTTCATCGAAAAAATCTTTTAGGACTTTTTCATAATTTCAAAAATGGCCCCTCCGGGACCGCCGCCATCGAGGTAGGCGAATTTGCCCGGGTCATGAATCAGGAGCTTGGCCCCTTTTTCGGTCAGTTGCTTCACTTCCCGGTCAACATCCTCGACATAGAAACCCAGATGATGAAGCCCTTCGCCCCATTTGTCGAGAAATTTGGATTGAAAAATCCTTCCTTCCGTGCATTGAACCAGTTCGAACTGGACCGGTCCGATATAGGTAAAGGCCATTCTTATTTTCCAGGGCCGCCCCTTGGCATCCTTACCGCTGTTTTCCACGAAGGTCCAGGGTCCCATTCCATATAAGGCCGACCATTTTTCAATAACCGCATCAATGTCATTTACAGCGTAGCTGATTTGGTCGACAGATTTTAATTGCATTCAGGCACCTCCTTATGGTTTATATTCCCGCGTCTTTTTCTAAGAAGTTTTCGGTTTAAAAACAACGGCAGGTTTGGTCCTGGCGGAATATTTAAATCCTTCCGCCTTTTGAATATCGCCGTATCGGGCTTTTAATTCTTCAAAAGGTCCGGCATCAAAGGCCCTGGTGGGGCAGGCCTCGACACAGACCGGTAATTTATTTTGTTGATGCCGCGTCAAACAATAATCACACTTACTCATCTTAGCCCCCGGTTCAGGTCCGAACTGAGGGGCGTCATAGGGGCAGGCCTTGAGGCATTTGGTGTCGCATTTTTCATTGCCCAGACAAGCCTCTTGATCCACAATGACGATCCCGTCTTCGTCACGCTTGCTGATGGCCTTGGTCGGACAGGCGGGAATGCACACCGGCGTAAGACAATGGTAACAGGGGACGGCCAGATAGCTGACAAAGAGTTTGGGATATTCCCCTTTCTCGGTATAAAGGACCCTCATCCATTTTACCGGTCCGGCCGGGATGTCGTTCCAGTCTTTGCAGGCCACCTGACAGGCCCCGCACCCGGTACATCGGGTTTGATCAAAGTAGAATCCAACCTGCATGATCGATCTCCTTCCAACCGAATAAATCGGGACTGAAAACTCGAAAATCTTTTTCACCGCAAAGTCGCTAAGGACGCAAAGAGATTTTTTTGAACAATCCCGTGAGAGGCGGGATTGTTCAAAACCAGCCCTGGCCTCCGGCCAAATCATTGCCCGCAGGGCAGCGAAAGCTTATTCCTTCCCCTCAGCAGAAAGGAATAATTATTTCTTCTTTGCGCCCTTTGCGGCTTTGCGGTGAACAAAATCTCTTTTTTCAAACAAAATAACTGCCAAAAGGCCGTTAGGCCTTTTTGGCCTCAACCAGAACGGTCTTGAGGACCGCTGCCCCGCCCGGCGAATATTCATCCAGGGTCAGGGTATTGGGACACCCTCCCCGGTCAAGCCCCTCTTCGTCCGGATCGTACCAGGCCCCTTCGGTAACCGAAATAGCCCCGGGAACAATGCGCGCGGTGACCCAGGCCTTGATGGCGATCTTGCCGCGATCGTTGAAGACCTGGATTTCATCTCCGTCCTTTATTCCTCGCGCGTCGGCATCCACCGGGTTTATCCAGGCCCGGTGGGGTTCCACCTCCTGCAGCCATTCCACTTTGAACATGGTGGAATGGGCCCTGGTCCGGGGATGGGGCGAAAGCATCTGAAGCGGATATTTTTTTATCAAAGGATCGAAACGGTCCTCTTTGACCCTCCGGTATTTCGGTATGGGAGGGACATTTTCCGGGTCCCCGATATCGGCGGCCCGCTGGGAAAAAATCTCGATCTTTCCCGAAGGGGTTGGAAAGGGGTTGTTCTCCGGGTCCTCGATCTGGGCCTTGAAGGCCACAACAGGTTCCTTAAGTTTGACGCGGTGAACACCCTGGGCCTTGAACGTCTCATAATCCGGAATTTCTTTGCCTGTCTCCGGGTTTTTTTCTATAAAGTTTCTTAAATATTGGTCGTCAGACAGGGGGCGGAAATCTTTGATGCCCATCCTTTCCGCCAGGTCAGCGGCAATATCCAGGTCGGACTTGCACTCTCCGAGAGGCTCAATGGCCTGGTTGATAAAGGCATAATAGGGACCGGAAGGCCAGGGACGGGTGGTGTCGTTTCTTTCCGCCGGAGAGGTCACCGGCAGCAGGATGTCGGCATAACGGGCCGTGGGGGTCATAAACAGGTCATTGACCACCATGAATTCCAGTTGTTCATAGGCCCTGGCCGATTTGTTGGCGTTGCCAAGCTGATTCAAGTGATTGTTGGCGATATTGAAGACAAATTTGATATCAAAGGGATAGCCTCCGGCTTTCCCCTTGAGCATGGCATCATGCATTACATTGGTATGGACCCGCTTGACTAATCTCAACTTCAAATCCAAGGTCCCCCGGATAGAAGGGCCCCCGGCTTCAACGGGATTTTTCCCGGCAGGAATATTTGACCCGAAAAACATATGCCCCACCGGGATGCCCATGAGACCACCGGCCGCGGAACCTCCGGGCCGGCCGGTGTTCCCGGTCATGTTGGTCAAAGTCATGGCACAACGGGTGTATTGCTCCCCGATGGCCGACCGGGCCGGCCCCTGGCAGTCCATGAGACAAGCCGGTTTAGTGGTGGCGTACTCCCTGGCCAGCCTTTCAATGGTAGAAGCGGGCACAGCCGATATGGCCTCGGCCCAGGCCGGAGTTTTCGGCTGGCCGTCCTCCTTACCCAGGACATAGGATTTAAACTGGTCGAAACCGATGGTATATTTATCCAGAAAAGCCTGATCCTGCAGATTCTCCCGGATCATCACATAAGCCATGGCGATCATTACGGCCGTATCGGTGCCGGGTTTTATGGGGATCCATTCGTCGGCGGCTACCACGGCCGTGTCCGTGTATCGCGGATCTATAGAAATGACCCTGGCCCCGTTTTCTCTGGCCTTAATCAGGTGATACATGGTATTGGTCCCGGAGATCATACGGGCCGGGTCCCATCCCCAAAGGATGATCAGTTTGGAATTCAACATATCTTCCCGGCTATGACCGACCATAACCGAGCCGTAGTGTGTCAGACAGGCCCAAACGGGTCCCTCAGAGGAGACATTTCCGTAACTGCCCGAGTACCCGCCCAATTGATTGAGGAGTCGGGCGAAGGCGGCACCCCCGCTGTGCAGGGAGCCCAAATAGCCACCGCCAGTGCTCAGAAAGACGCTGGAATTCCCGTAGGTCTTAATACAGTATTTCAGCTTTTCAATAATGGTTTCATAGGCCTCATCCCAACTGATTCTCTTGAACTCACCCTTGCCTTTGGGGCCGATCCTTTTCATAGGATAGAGAAGCCGGTCGGGGTGATAGATGTAACGGCGAAAGGCACGGCATCTCAGACAGGCCCTGAGCTGTTCGTCCGGCCCGGCCGTGTCATCACCTTCTATACGCAAGACCCGGCCCTCCCGGACATGGAGCCTCAAAGGGCAACGTCCGCCGCAATCGAAGGCCGTTGTTGTCCTCACCGTTCTTATTTCGTTATCCATGGATTTTGCTTGACCTTTGTTCATCTTCCTCTCCATAAGTTTTGGGTCATATCCTAAAACGGGATTGTTTACGGCAGGGTTAAAGATTAAACCAGGTTTTACCCTGAGTCAATGAAAAGAAAAGGCTTGTTGAATAATGGCTTTTTAGATAAAAGGGGGTTAAAATAGGAAAATGATAAATATTCATTCAAGCCAAAGCAATCGTAGCTCTAAAAGAAAGGGCAGGTGGGAAGCCTCTTATCGGACCCTCCTTGTTTTAGTAATTCTCCTTCTGTCCGCCTGCGCCGGCCGCCATCCACTGCCGCAGTTTTCGGTTGAACCGTTGCCCCGCTATGAGGCCCTTTTTCAGCGCAGTCAGGGATGGACCGGGGGTGATGGTGTTTTTTCCGTGGGACTCGACTCCAACCGGATTTTATGGCTCTTTGGCGACACCTTTATCGGTGAGGTCAAGGACGGGAGGCACATCGATGATGTTCTGGTCAACAACTCCATTGCCATTCAGAAGGGGAAGGAGCCGTTACCAACCGGGATAAATTTTTATTATGGTGAAACAGTAAAGGGCAAACCTGAGGCCTTTTTGCGGCCTTCGGACGGGGTCGGCTGGTTCTGGCCTTATCATGGGGTGCGGACCAAAGACGGTCTGTTTCTTTTCCTGATTCAGGTTGAACGTACCGACGGGATACCGGGTTTCGATTTCAGGCCCGTGGCCACCTGGCTGGGCAAGGTCAGCAACCCGGATGATCCGCCCAAGAGCTGGCAGGTTTCACAGCAGAAGATTCCCTGGTCCGGAGAAAACAGGCTTTGGGGGTCTTCAGTTCTGGTCAAAGGAGAGAACTGCTATATCTTCGGCACTGTCGATGAATCTTCCGCCGGCGTCAGACAAACCCAGTTGATCCTGGCCAGGGTACCTGCAGCCCAGATTATGGATTTCGATCAGTGGCGTTTTTTTTCTAAGGGGGAATGGGTGGACGAGGCCGACCGGGCCGAGGGCCTGAGCGCCAATGTGGCCAGTGAATTCTCGGTTTCTTTTCAGTCAGTCATCAATCAATACCTGATGCTCTATACCCAGGACAGCCTTTCAAAATATATGGTTTTTCGTCTGGCCCCTGAACCCCACGGCCCTTGGGGCGCGCCGATCCGGTTTTACCGATGCCCGGAGGCGGAGTGGGACCCGCGTATTTTCTGCTATGCCGCCAAAGGGCATCCTGAAATCTCTCTCTCCCCCGAGGAACTCATCGTCACCTATACCACTAACTCAACGGATTTGGACTTGATTGAGTCGGACGCACGCCTGTACCGGCCCCGGTTCTTGAGGCTTCGGTTTTGGAGTCCTTAAGGTTTTATGGCAACCGGAAAATTGGAAGAAGATGTTGAAGAGCCTAACAAGCGCCGGAACACGGATAGCCATCAACCTGCGGCTGTCGTCCATCGGTGAGACGTAACGCTGAAAAAAGAATGAGGAACTAATGGAAATATATACATTAACTATTTCATTCCCATATGATGAGGATGATGTCCCTTGGTCAAGGATATTCGAGGTTAAGGAAGACTGTACTCTACAAAATCTACATAAGTATATTCAAAAGATAGTAGATTTTGATGATGACCATTTGTATGAGTTTTACATCGGGAAAAATCCTAGAAATAGAGCTTATGCTGTTCCAAAGAAAACGAAACTAAATGAAATATACCCATTGACTGGCTGCAAATTATATTATCTTTTCGATTTTGGAGATAACTGGTTATTTGAGATCAAAAAATCAAGAAAGAAAAAAACAGAAAGTAAGCAAACAAAATATCCTGCACTAATTGAATCATCAGGTGTGAACCCAAAGCAGTATCCTGTTTATGAAGATTGATGCAGCTAACCATGCAGCCGATCTCTTAACTCTCCGGCTGATTGCCATGTTGAGAAGAGAGATCAATATGAACGACATCGATATGTCAATTCAATGGCAAGAAGGTAGCGGCGAGTCGGTAGAAATTGGTTTTCTAAATCCCAACCCGGACAAGCCGGAACCATATTTGAAATATTGTAACATTTGGTGGATTCGTAAAAAGTCACCGAAAGCCTATTTTCGTCATTCCCTTGAAAAAGGGAATCCAGTGTTTTTAATAAGTTGAGAATAGCCTGGATTCCCGCCTCCGCGAGACCTTATGATTGAAAAAGAAAGGCAAGTCTCGAGTTTTCGGATATAGTCTTTTGTAGCAGCAAAAAACAAACCGAAAGGAGACTTGCCATGGAACATGTTAACAAATTGGATTTTTCGGGTCAATCGATTTACGTAGGACTGGATGTCCATAAGAAGAGTTGGACCGTGAGTATTTTTTCGGAACAATGTGAGCATAAGACTTTTACCCAACCTCCGAAAACAGAAAAACTGGTCCATTATCTTAAACGCAATTTTCCCGGAGCGGCCTATCAGGCGGTGTATGAAGCCGGCTTCAGCGGCTTTTGGACTCATGATCAGCTTCGGGAGCAAGGAGTCCATTGTATTGTGGCCAATCCGGCCGATGTTCCGACGACGAATAAAGAACGAACCGGCAAACGGGATCCCAGCGATTCCCGGAAGCTGGCCAGGAGCCTCCGGAACAGGGAATTGAAGGGGATATACGTACCGGTCCGTTCGAAACGGGAGGATCGCAGCCTGGTTCGAACCCGTCAGAGCATGGTGAGAAAGCAAACCCGGTGTAAAAATCAAATTAAGGCGCTCCTTTACTTTTATGGGATTAATCTGCCCGAAGATGTTGTTGACCGCCATTGGTCTCAAAAATTTCTTCGCTGTCTCGAAAATCTTCGAATGGAGCGGAGCAGTGGAGATAGGGCCCTCAAGGCCCACTTGGACGAACTCCATCATCTCCAAGAGATCATCGCTTCTTTAAACCGGTCCATTATTTTGCTGTCCCGGGAAGCAGAATATCGCGAAAGGGTCCGGTTGTTAAAAACGGTCCCATCAGTACCCTGACGGCCATGATTTTCTTGACCGAGCTTGGTGAGTTGGCCCGATTTGCCTCTTTGGACAAGCTGGCCAGTTATGTCGGACTAATCCCCGATGTCGAATCCACTGGGGAGACCGAACATATAAAAAACTTAACCCATCGGCGAAACCCCCAGTTAAGGGCTTTGCTCATCGAAGCCGCTTGGGTGGCTGCCCGGAAGGATCCGGTCCTGCTCCTGGCCTTTAATGAATATTGCCAACGGATGAAGAAAACCAGGGCCATTATTAAAATTGCTCGGAAACTGCTCAACCGCATTCGTTATGTATTAAAGAACCAGGTAGAATATGTTCCTGGGGTAGTTCAATAATAACTTGAAGAGGTGCTTCCAATCCGATAAATTGGCTCGTGGGCGTAAACGGTCCGTCATTCCTGCAGCTCATCGGTAGAGGGTGTCTGCTCTTCGCGAGACTCCGTGCCCACGATTTTAATATAATCAAGATGATGCAGCTATCTGATCCAGATATGTCTGCTGATAGAAGGTTGATTTTAAAGATTGGTTCAGCCCTTAAGTTTGGTTTCAATTGCTCGACGGATCGGCTTCCGGGCTAATCTCCTGCGGTTAAAAGAGAATAGCCCCAATTGGCCTCTTCATGGATGGCTGCCTGTTTCTATCGCAGGTAGTTCAGCCTCCTCAGGAGATCATACAGGTAGCCATCCATGAAGAGGTTTATCTTAAAAACCTTAAAAACCATTTAAAAGTCATTCTCTAATAAAAAAGACTTGCTTTTCAACATAGAGGAATGACGACGAAATATTCTATCCAAATTTGAGTAGAATTCTATTCCTAAGTTACTAACGGCCAGCAGTGCTGCGGTCATTGCGGAGTTCCGGGTACTGATCATGGGCAATATGCATACAAGACTGAATGTACCATCTGTGGCTGTGTGTATGGAACAAATGGATCCGATATGCACGAAAGGCGATGTCCCGAATGCCAGAAAGGGGCTGCCGGGATAAAGTACTGGAGGACTATCCCCGGCTAAACGCAGGGTGACTACGGATATGGCCGAATCGATCAATCAGATAACCCAGGACTTTAATTTTATTATCCAAACAATCCGCTTCCGCCCAGTTCATCCCACAGCAACCGAAACTCACGCCGATAATCATTCTCGGCCCGGGTGTTGACATCAAAAATCATAGTGGCCCGCCTGACGGCGTCATAGGACGGCCAGTCGGGAGTGAGGTCCGAATTCGGGACCCCGGTTTTGGCGAAGTTGGTCCAGACGGCGGCGAAACGGTCCACCAGCAATTTGCCTTCCCGGTCTCCGCAATCGTTGATGGGACCGCGGGGATCATGCACAGCCGCACCCACATCCACCCCATGAACGGCGCCGAATTGGCCGTTATAAGATTTGACCGTCTTTTCCCACAGGTAATAATAAACAGGGGCGCCATTCTGAGCCGCCTTCAATTCCGCCTGTTTAATGGCGCTATAACGGAAACCCCGATCAGTGGCAATGCGGGCCTGGATCAGGAACGGCGCCACCTGGGGATAAGTTTCCCGATAGAGTTTATAAACCCGGCTGGCATTTCCCTCAAATTGTTGGTCCAGATTCTGTTTGAGTTGAGCTTCACTGAGATCGAAGTTGGCCATGCCGATAGCCGCATCGTCCAGGGTCGTGCCGATGATGACCGGAATATGGGCAGACTCCGGAGGTGCCGTTGGATGAAAGGGATGATGAGGCAATACCTCACTGCCGATGACCGGGACGAATCGTCCCACATCAAACCCCAAACTGGTCTGGGCAGCCAGGATTTGAGTGAAAGGCAGATTCTGCAATTGGGGGATATTCTTTTTGTCGATACCCAGCGCTTTTAAAAGGGCCTCGGTATTCCTGGTGGCATTTTCCGGTTCTGCCAGACGCAAGGAAGAGCCGCTTTGCACCCCGGCGCGATGAAAGAGACCTTTGGCCGAAGGCATGGCCAGGAGGGTGCTGGTTTTAGCACCGCCTCCGGATTGGCCGAAAATCATCACCCGGTTCGAGTCGCCCCCGAAGTGTTCGATATTGGTTTGCACCCATTGCAGCGCGGCTACCATGTCCATGGCCCCGACCACGCCGGCATATTTGAACTCCTCGGGCGCCCCCAGGTCGGCCAGGTGCAAAAATCCGAAGGCGGCCAGGCGATGATTGACAGAGACCATGACCACATCGTCGTGGCGAGCCGCCGGTTCCCCGTCAAATCCAAAGGCATTGCCGGAGCCCGTTACAAAACCGCCGCCGTGAAATATGACCATCACCGCCCTTTTGGCGCTGTCGTTGACACTTCTCGTCCAGACATTCAAGGCCAGACAATCTTCGCCGATGCCTCCTGGTTGCCTGTCCCACAGAATGAGATTAGTGTAATCGCCTCGTCGGTCTGCCGGAGTCTGCGGGCTGATTTGACCGTAATTGAAGGTGTCCTGAACACCTGTCCAGGATGCCGGCGGTTGGGGCGGCCGGTAGCGGTTTTTACCTTCCGTAGAGGCCCCATATCGGATACCTTTAAAAGTTTTTACGCCTTGGTGATTAATACCGCGGACCTTACCATATTGCGTTTCTACCACTGGGAATAATTTGGCTTCCATAACCGATGCCGGTGTGTTCATCAGGGTCTCCTTTTTCATGTGATCTCTTTTTATGTTACCCCGGTTGACAGAAACCTGCCTTGAGGTGGCTGAAGTATAGGTGAAGATTTTCCGGCGTGTCAAGAAATATTGGGCATTAAAATACAGAAGGGAAACCAATAAGAGGCGTATGGGGATGATGAGGTAAATAAAGAAAGCCCAGCCAACTATTAACGAGAGCTTAAAATAGGTTACATCACTGAAACATTTTTTCACCGCCCACTCGTCGGGATAAAAGCGGGACTCGTTCGAGACGCAGAGAACGCAGTGATAAGATTTTCATTTGCCGGTGAGAGGCGGCAAACGAAAAAAGCTCTTTTTGCTTTCCGGCCTCTCACCGGAAAGCAAAAAATGTTCTTGCTCTGGGTCCTTTGCGGCTCTGCGGTGAAAACAATCTATTTTTTGCTCCTCTTAATAGATAAAACAATTAACAGGCGAAACCTCTAATTATTCCTGAATCCGGCCGGGCTTCTTCTCTCTAAAAGCGAGACATAATTTTTAGGCCGCTGCCATCTCCCTCCTGGCCGCCATATCAACAAAGATCCTTTCCCGGGCCTTGTCAATACCGAGGGCCTTTCGTTTCTTGTCGATATGTTCGATCATCAATCGGGCCATTTCATAGGGATCAGGGGTGAAGGCCCACTTGCCCAGCCCCTGTTTTTCCAGCCCGTCAAAAAGGAGGTCATAAAATTTGGTATCTTTTATGATCGGATAGGTTACACCGAAGACCGTAAAAACACCGGAGGCGACGAAGTATTGTCCGATGGTAATCGCCTTTTCGCTGTACCATTCCGGGGCCGCTCCGGCCACGGGCAGATCGGCGATGCTGCTGCCCAAACCTCCAACCTTGACCATCTCGGCAACAGCCATCAGGATTCGGCTGTTGTCAATACAGGAGCCCATGCCTAACACCGGCGGCATACCTACTGCCTCACACACTTCCCTCAGCCCCGGCCCGGCCAGTCTGGCCGCTTCCGGCAAACACAACCCGGCCTTGGCCAAAGAGATTTGGGAACAGCCAGTTTGGACCACTAAGATGTCGTTCTTGATCAGTTCCTTGACCAATTCCACATGGACCCAGTCCTGTTTGACTCGCGGGTTGACACAGCCCACCACCCCGGCCACCCCCCGGATTCGGCCGTTGATGATATTGTCGTTCAACGGGGTGTAGGAAGACCGAAAGCTGCCCCCCAGCATATAATTGATGTACTCATGGGAAAAGCCGTGGATCCCCAGGTTTCTTATCTGAGGGATCTGAATCTGGCCTTTACGATTCCGGAATCGGTCGATGGCTTGTTCCACAATGGCATCCGTGCATTTCCGGGGCTCGTGTTCCACAAAGGGAATGTGTTCCACCCCTTCGATGCGGCAACTGGGATTGGTGGTAAAAAGCCTGGTTCCGTAGCATTCAGCCACCTTGGCCAGACCCTGCATGATGCATTGGACATCCACACCCATGGCGTCAACCGCCCCGGTAACCATTATTGCTTCCGTGGACATGAAATTTCCGGCATGGGGAATCCCGTGGCGGCAAAGCATTTCCAGCCCTGAACAACACATACCCACTAAATTGATCCCCTTGGCCCCGGCAGCTTTGGCCTCAGCCAGCAGTCCGGGATCATTGACCGAGGCCAGTATGGATTCCAACAGATTGGGTTCGTGGCCGTGAATGACGATGTTGACTTCCTCTTCCTTGAGGCAGCCCATATTGACCTCGGCCCGAACAGGTACGGGGGTGCCGAAAAGGATATCCGAAATTTCCGTGGCCAGCATGGCCCCGCCCCAGCCGTCGGCCAGGGCCGTACGGCTGATCTGCTTGGTCAGATTCTCATAATCCTGGTCCATGCCGGCATGGGTCCGATTCATGAGCTCCATCACCTCCAGCATGGCCCCGCGGGGGACGATATTCATTTTACGCCAAAGCTCCAGGGTCTTTGGGGGAACCCGTTTGGCAAAAGGTGTTTCTTCTTCCACTTCCATAAAGGTCCGTTCAAGTTCTGTACATAAGTCCAGGGCGATTTCTTTTGTGGAACGTCCTTCGGTTTCAATGGCCAGGGACCGGGCCACTTCTTCCAGCTTTACCGGGTCTTTGATGGTGTAATCCTTTATTTTTCCCTCAACCACGTCTTTAAACAGTTTAAGCATCACCCGGCCGTGAGAGGAATGGGCTGCGGTTCCGCAGGCCACCATGCGGGAAAAATTCCTGGATTGGACGGTATCCACTGTGGCCCCGCAAACCCCGACGGCCCCATAAGGGTCTTTGGAGTTCAAGCGGCACGGCCCCATGGCACAAATCCGGCAACAGGCCGATTTGGCCCCGATGGGGCAGGGCTTCATGTCCGACGCCCGGTCAAAGGCGGTTTGAACCCCGTCTCGTTGGGCCTTTTCCAGCATCTGGGCCGTGGCTTCGCAGGTAGTCCAGTCCCGCACATTGACCTCTTTAGCCTTGACCATTTTTAACTCGGTATCTTTTTCCATTAATTTCTCCTTCTTACTGAGGTTTTGATAAACCCTTATTTCTTATTTTTTAAAAAATGCCTTTCAAACTGCCCTTTTGCCTGGCATAAAAATTTTTATCAAGCCTAAATAAGTTAAGACTTTTTTTTTCTTTGGCAAGACCATCATTGGCCTCAAACCATCCAGGTCCGGATTATAAATTAGAATTTTCCCGGTTGGAACATGACTTAAGTCAAGGACTTTTCAAAAAGTTGACCTAAAATACTTTTCAAAAAGCATGTTATTAACCCAAAGCCAAGTTCCTTAAAAAATTTAATAAAAAGGAGAACGCCTGCAAAACGGTCTGCTTATTGTTTATTGGCTGGCGGGGAAAAGGATATGGATTATCTGTTGATGAATTTGATCCGGGGAAAGGGTAGCATCGATCACTTTAATCCGCTCCGGTTCTTTGCGGGCCAGGGAGAGATACCCCTGACGGATTTTTTGATGAAAGGTCCTGGCCTCTTTTTCAAAACGGGATTCCTTCTTGGATTCTTCGGATTTATTGATCCTCTCCCAGGCCCGCTCCAGACCAATATTAACCGGCAAATCCAACAAAAAGGTCTTGTCCGGCCAGACGGAACCCAGGATCATGGGCCGGAGTTGTTTGAGGAGTTTCATATTCAAACCCCTGGCCAGCCCCTGATAAACCACGGTGGCGTCCCAGAAACGATCTGAAATAACCCATTGGCCTTCGGAGAGGGCCGGACCGATCTTTTCCTTCATATGCTGACAGCGATCAGCCAGATAAAGAAATAATTCGGCCAGGGGGTCCATTTTTTTATTCTTCCGGTCCAGCAAGATAGCCCGAATCTGCAAACCGATCTTGGTAGCTCCCGGCTCCCGGGTGACCAGACAGGGGATGTTTCTATTTTTCAGAACTTTGTGCAGCCGTTTGATCTGGGTGGTCTTCCCCGACCCTTCTATGCCTTCGAAAGTAATGAACATGATGCCTCTTAACAGGTTGCTGAAAAAGGCCCAACTACTTCGTTGCCCTCATCCCTCGTCATTGCGACGTACTACTTTGTACGTCTCATTCCTCGGGATTTCGGGCGCCTTGTATCTGGACCTTTTTGAGCAACCTGTAAAAATCAAATTTTTCCAATTCCTATCTTACCGAAACCATTTAGCTTTTGATAAGAATTCCTTTGGGATGGATGAGTATAGGATAAGCCTGAAAAGGGGTCAAGGAGAAAAATTCTCTGTGTGGTCCACTTAAAAAAAGCGGGCATAATAATTACTAAAACTCAAATATTGATGAATTCGTAAAAAGTCGTTACCCCGGCGAAAGCCAGGGTCCAGAAGAATTGTTGCTACTCAAAATACTGGATTCCGGCTTTCGCCAGGAATGGCGTCACTCGGGTTTCAGCGACTTTTATTAACTTGTCAAACATTGAGGACGGAAGATATCGGGACCATGTATTTGGAAAAGTTTCCGGGTCCGGAGAGAAGTCGGGAGATGGCCCTTGCCGTTTCCGGGAAGGGGTGGCCTATGCCTACGGCACGGCCATATTTAATGGCCTCCTTTTCTAATATTTGAAGCTGGTTGATGATGTAAGCTTCACTTCGAAGATTATCCAAAAAAATATTTCGGAAGGTGGAGGGGATGTGCCGCCTGCTGGCCTCCTGATAGGCTATGGAATGGCTTGAAGTAAAGCTGTCCACGAAGAAAAGGGAGTTGCTCTCGATCACATTGAGTACTTGGTTCATTTCTTCCCGGCATTCGGTAAGCCGGGAACCCATGTGATTGTTGACCCCCAGGGCGTAGGGGATACCGGCGATGTTTTCTCTTACCACTTCTACTATTTTCTCCGCCCCGTATCCGACATAAAGCGCACCAGGCCCGGGATCAATCTTGCTGTTATGGGGTTCCATGGGTTGATGGAGCATGATTTCATGCCCCCGGGCGTGAATTTCTTCGGCCAAGTCGAGAGATTTATCCAGCTTGGGGAGTATGGCGAAGGTAATCGGGACCTGCAGGTCCAGAAATCTTCTGGCCGGGGATCGGGAAAATCCAATATCATCGATTATTATGGCAATACGGGGGAGGGGTTTCTGTTCCCCATCGGAAAACCCAAAGGCCTTGGACAGGCCGTCGAGCCCCAACAGGCCGCTGAAAAGAAATGAAGCGCTGTTTAGCAGGAAGGTCCTTCTATTCATGTCTCGAAAGTCGTGAAAAAAATCCCCTTTCTTCCAATATCAGTGACAGACTCAAATTGATTCCTCGAAATATTCCAGCATTGCCAGGGCGCTAATGTGCGGAGTCCTCCTGGTCTTCACGTTTAACGCATCCCCAAGGATTGATTGTAAAGTTTAGAAAGATGAATCCGGCTTCTAAGCTAAATTACTTATACAAGTTATTGTATAAATGTCAAGAAAAAATACCAGATATTGTATAAATTAGAATAATTGGGGGTCAGGTCTATACTGTTGGACTTTGGTCCAGAGATTTGATATGTTGGGTTCATGGCTCGTCCACTCCGTATAGAATATCCCGGGGCTGTTTATCATATTACCTCGCGTGGCAATGAGAAAAAGGTCGTCTTCAAAGACGAGCAGGACCGAGAACTGTTTCTCAAGATCCTGGCCCAGGTCAATAAACGCTACCACTGGTTCTGCCATGCCTATTGCCTGATGGACAACCATTACCATCTTCTGATTGAAACCCCCGAGGGGAATCTTTCCCGGGGGATGAGACAATTAAACGGAGTTTATACTCAATCGTTTAATAAAAAACGTAATCGGACCGGTCATCTTTTTCAAGGCAGGTATAAGGCCATTCTTATCCAAAAAGACAATCATCTTCTTGAAACCGGCCGATATGTGGTATTAAATCCGGTCGGAGCCCGACTGGTAGATCGGCCTGAGGACTGGAAATGGTCCAGCTACCGGGCAACAGTCGGAGAAGAAACGGCCCATCCCTGTCTGACAGGAGATTGGATACTCGGGCAATTCAGCAGGACAAGGGCCAAGGCAGAAAAAGAATACCGCCGGTTCGTCACCTGGGGGATTGGCAAAGGAACCATTTGGAAAGAGGTCAAGGGTCAGGCGATTTTCGGAGAAGATGATTTTGTCAACAGCCTCGCTGATTATCTGAAAAGACACAAAAAGGTTCCCGAGATTTCTAAGAGCCAACGGTATGCCGACCGACCGGCTCTTGACCAAATATTCAGAGAGAGTTTTATCAAAGATAAACAAAAGCGGAATCAAAAGATTGCCGAGGCTATCCAAAAGTACGGATACACGCAACGGGTAATCGCCGATTATCTTGGATTTCATTTTACCTATGTGAGTAGAATTCTTCATAAGCAGGTGGAAAAGTAAAGAGTGAGAGCTTTGAGAAATGTCCCCTTTTGCCCAATCTCTGCGTCAGACTCAAATTTTAATCCTCAAAATACTAATTGTATTCTTGTGGTTAAAATTTTCGTCTTCCTTGACCTTGAACAAAATTGAACATTTTTCAAATCTCTCAAGGTATCGGCCCGTCCCTGATATCATTGATCATTGATTTGAAAGGAGAAGAAACTTGAGCGTCAGAACCTACCCGGAGTTCAGCACCAACTACAATTTGCTACTTAAAACCCTCATGAAGCGGCCTGTGGATATTTATCCTAATGAGATCGGGCTTGTTTACCGTAATCCTAACACCGGCGAATATTTTCGATTTACCTGGCAGCAATGGTATGAGAGGACCTGCCGACTGGCCAATGCTTTAAATGGACAGCTGGGTCTTAATCCCGGAAAACCCCGTCAACCCGGGGACCGGATTGCGACCATGGCTTTGAATCATCACCGGCACATGGAGTTATATTATGCCGTGCCGGGCAGCGGGGCTGTGCTGCATCCCATCAATACCCGGCTCTCCCAGGATCATATCGTCCATACCATCAATCACTCCCAGGATAAGATCATTTTCGTGGATGATATTTCCTGGCCGTTGCTGGAAAGAATCTACGATCGGATCAAAGGTACGGTGGAAAAATTCGTTTACCTGTCCGATAAACCGGGACTTCCTCAGACAAAAATCGCACCGGTCTATGAATATGAAGCATTAATCAAAGAGCAACCCCCTGAATTCGAGTGGCCGATCCTCCATGAAGATACCTATGCCACGCTTTGTTATACGACCGGCACTACGGGCCTGCCCAAAGGGGCCATGTTTACCCATCGGCAGCTCTATTTACAGACCCTGCATGTTATTGCCTACAATCATTTCCTCAACGATCCCGCTCGCGTCAGCTTTGGAGAGGCCGAGGTTTGGATGGCGATAACGCCCTTGTACCACGTGCATGGCTGGGGCGCTCCCTTTCTCAATGTCTTTTCGGCCAACAAACTGGTCTTACCGGGTACCTTTACGGTGGAGGGATTCTGCGAACTGGTACAAACCGAAAAGGTGACCTCAACTTCTGTGGTGCCGACCGTCCTGGCCATGATCGTAGAATATAAAGACATTCACAAATACGATCTCAGCAGCCTGAAGAACCTGGGCGTCGGCGGTGGGGCCTTGTCTTTGGGATTGAAAAGGAAAGCCGAGAAGATCATCCCGGGATTCAAGGTCAGATCCGGGTATGGCATGACCGAAACCGCACCGGCCGCTATCCGGGCCTTTGTCAAGAAAACCATGGTCAACTGGCCCGATGAAAAACTGGACGAGATCAGGGTAAAAACCGGATTGGCCGTCCCGGGGCTGGAGGTGAGGATTGTCGATGAAAAGGGGAGCCCGGTTCCCAGGGACAACGAGACTGTGGGTGAAATCGTCATCCGGGGACCGTGGATCATGGAGCAGTATTATAACGAATCGGAGAAAACAGCCGAAGTCTGGCGAGACGGCTGGTTCCATACCGGGGATGTGGCCAAGGTGGATGAAGAAGGGTACGCCACCATAGCGGACCGGATGTCCGATATGATTCGCAGCGGGGCGGAGATGGTCCCGACTGTTTTGCTGGAGAACCTTACGGCTATGGCGGATTTCGTTCTGGAGGCCACCTATGTGGGGGTCCCCGATGAAAAGTGGGGACAGAGGCCCCTGGCTATTGTGGCCCTGGTTCCGGGGGCCAAGGAAACAGAGAAAGACATCATTGACTTTTTGCAGATTGAGGGTGTGGAGAAAGGTAAGATCACCAAATGGATGCTTCCCGATTATATCCTTATCACCAAGGCCATTCCCAAGACCAGTGTGGGAAAGTTTGATAAGATCACGATAAAAAAACAATTGGACGATCTGTTACCCAGGGCCAAAAGGACTCGGGATTTATAGACGGCTGAAAACAGGAGTTACTAATGTATGACTTATCGGTGGATATCTAATAAGCTGGACACCCCAATAGGCTTCTTACCGATTCTCTCCATTAAGAAAGACTTACGAAAGGAGAAATCATAATGAAGACGTTGGTGGCCTATTTCAGTCAGACCGGGAAAACCAAGTTAGTGGCCGAGGCAATTTACGAGGCCATACGGGGGGACAAAGAGATCAAGGAATTCGATCAGGTGGGCAGCCTGGACGGGTATGACCTGGTTTTTGTTGGCTTCCCTATCATTGCCTTCGGCCCGGCCAAACAGGGAAAGGATTTTCTTGAGAAATATGCTACTGGTAGAAGAGTGGCCTTGTTCATTACCCACGCCTCACCGGAGAAACAGGAGGGGCTTGACCAATGGCTGGACAAATGCCGGGAGGCGGCCGGCGGGGCCGATCTGATAGAGATGTTCGACTGTATGGGTGAACTGTCCGAGCAGGTCGCCGATTTCCTGGTGAAGAGCGCCGATCCTATGATGCGCTCCTTCGGGGAAAGGCGGGGGGAGACCTTGGGGCAGCCGGACGAAAGCCGCCTGCAGCGGGCCCGGGAATTCGCCGCAGAGATCGTGGGTAAGGCGGGTAAGCTTTAATGAACTTCGAGGTTGCAAAAAAATTGAACAATCCTCATTTGTTGACCCAGAACATCGGGGATGCCACAATAAAGTATCTTCTCTATGACGGCCCGGGAAAAAGCCTTGTTCTGCTGCAGGCCACCGGATTTCCACCTGAGTTGTGGCATCCCATTGCCCAAGACCTCTCCAGGTTTTATCGTGTCATCGTGCCTTTTTATTATGACCATCGGGAGGCGAAGTCATCAGATGAAGGGATCAGTTGGTTGATACTGGCCCAAGACCTGAAGGCCTTTTGTGATAACCTTCAATTGGACAAACCGTTGGTCGTCGGCCATTCCATGGCCGGAACGGTGGCCGCCATTTCCGAAGCCGAATGCCAGTTGACCGCCGGGGGACTGATTTTTATCGAGCCCATATTCCTGATGGAAGAATTGTATCAAATACTTTTTACTACTCAGGACCATCCCCTGGCCTCGAAATCCCTGAAACGGATAAATCATTGGGAGGATGAAAGGGAACTCCGGCAATACCTGGAATCTAAAACCCTTTTCAAGGAATGGGCGGAGGGCATGCTGGAAAGGTATATCCGGTATGGATTTGAAAAAGACCCCCAGGGGGGGATACGACTGTTGTGCTCCCCTCACAAGGAGGCCGCTCTGTTAATGGGCGGCATGAAGAATAATCCCTGGCCGATGTTTCCCCGAGTAACTTGTCCGGTCCTGATCCTGGAAGGGGAAACCAGTGAGAATCGCCTCTATACCAAACTGGAAAAGGCTTCATCCTTGATGCCCCGGGGTTCTTATGCCCTGGTTAAAAAGGCCGGGCACCTCATACCCATGGAAAGGCCGCAGGAGGTGACCCCGATCATCTTGAAATTTTTCAGGGAGGTTAATTATTGATGGATGTTCAGATGAAAAAATCCTTAGACGCTATTTTCAGACCGGCATCGGTGGCCGTTGTGGGGGCGAGTAATAATATCCAGTCCTGGGGGTTCGGGATTTTGAACAGTCTGATCGCCGGAAGATATCGCCAGACCATTTATCCGATTAATCCCAAGGAAAAAATAATTCAAGGGATTCCTGGTTATCCAAACCTCAGGGATGTACCGGGTGGGATTGATCTGGTGGTCATCGCCGTCAATGCCGCATCAATCAGCCAGATTATTGAGGAATGTATTGCTAAAAAGGTAAAGGGGGGGATCGTCATCACCGCCGGGTTTGCCGAGATCAGTTCAGAAGGCGCCAAGCTCCAAAAAAAAATTGCCGAAGAATCGAAAAGAGCCGGTTTCTATTTTCTGGGACCCAACTGCCTGGGGATCTGGAGCACCGAAGGGAACCTGAATACCTTTCCCAATTTAACCAGGCGCCCCCATCGGGGACCGATTTCCTTCATATCCCAGAGTGGTACCCTCAGTCATTACCTCTACGAAGCATCACGAAATTATGGATTCGGGGTCAGTAAAGCCATCAGCTTCGGAAATCAGGCCTCCATTACTTTTGTGGATCTTCTTGAATACCTGGGAGATGATCCTACGACCCAAGTCATCATTTCCTATGTGGAAGATATCGGAGATGGAAATCGATTTTTAAAAGTGGCCAAGTCGGTAACCCGGAAAAAGCCCCTGCTCATCTACAAGGCCGGTTCGTCGGAAGCGGCGGCCCGGGCGGCCCGTTCCCATACCGCGGCCCTGGCGGGGAACGACGAGATTTTTGATGCTGTATGCCGTCAAGCCGGTGTCATACGATGGTTAGATTTCATGGAAATGTTTTATATGGCCAACAGCCTTTGTTATCAACCGCTTCCGAAGGGTAATCGGGTGGCTATCGTGCACGGCGGTGGAGGATTTTGCGTAACGGCCACCGAGGCCTGTACCCGGTTAGGTCTGAGTGTTCCGGAAATGAGTTCCCAGGCGCAAGAGGAGCTGCGGGAACAGATGCTGCCCTTTTCTCCTCCCCCGGTTAATCCCATTGACTGTATCGGGAGAAAAAATGAGGAGGCCTACATCAGGATCATAGAAATCGCCGCCAAACAGGATAATATCGATGGGCTTATCGTCATGCCCCCCCGTGATAATTTTGACCGCTACACCAACTCATCGGAAATGATCGCCACCATTAAGTATGCCGAAGCCATCGCTACTATCCCCAAAAGATACAATAAGCCGATCGTCGTGGCCGGGAATGAGGGAAGAGTGGGCGGGCCGGTTGATGAGATCCTCAAACGTTATCACATCCCCCTGTTTGAAAATCCTGTTGACTGCGCCAAGGCCCTGTTAGGGATAGTCAAATACAGGAAGGTGCAGGAACGCTAAATCAATATTGATAACCTCGTAAAAAGTCGTCACCTCTGGTGAAAACCGGGGTCCAGAATTTTTTAAATTCTTAACAATACTGGATTCCGGCTTTCGAGACCGTGTCGCAATTGAAATAAGTGTCATCCCAAAGGTGTGAGAGGAATCTTAACATGTTGAATTTATTAAGGCCAAGATTTCTCGCTTCGCTTCGAAATAACAAAAAAAGTAATTGCGACACAGTCCCTTCGCCGGAATAACGAAAATGGGATTTCGTCGATTTTTTACGAAAGCCTTAATATTTAAACATCCCCTTTTCATAGATCACCAGTTTCTTTCCTGTTTTTAGATGCGCGGTGACGGTCTTTTTTTCCGTATTCACCAGGTCCCAGTGAAGGGCGGAATCGTTAAAACCCAGACTCTCTTTTAATCCTTTGGTCAACCGGGCCGGATTACCACTAAAGGTGTCGGTATAGGAGGCCCCGAGGGCCACATGGCAGTTCCCTTGGTCCCCGCCGTAGTTTTCATCAAAAAGCGTATCGGCCATAAAGTGATCGATCCGTGAAAAACGCTTATCCGTCAGGGAAAATTCCCCAACCCGTGAAGCCCCTTTATCCATGGAGATCTGTTTTTCAATAAAGGCCTTCCCTTTGGCGGCTTCCACCTTTTTTACCGATCCTTTTTCGAAAAAAAGCCGCACTTTTTCTACATAATTTCCGCTGCGAAAAGAAGGCAGATTGGAATAATAGACCCCTTCCGTTCCCCGATAATCGGGGGAAAAAAATATCTCGAAGCTGGGAACATTATGACCGGATACGCCTTTCCATAATCTTCTCTCCCCCGGAGTGATTTTCAAATCCATATTCGGAGATTCGATGTGGAGATACTTCACGGACAGACTATTGAGCCAATTTTTTATGGCCCTGGCATTCCGATGGATGTTTTCCCACTCCTTGACCGGATCCTCGTGGTCGAGATAACAGGCCGTCACCAGCCGTTCGGTGTATTTTCTGATAGTCGTTTTGGCCTGTCGGGCCAGTTCCCGGGTGGGGAAGGAGCACAGGGTCCAGCTATAAAAACCTTTCTCTTCCCGTTTATCCATGATCTCGCGCAAGGGCTTTCTGGAAACCAGGACCTTCCCTATCCGAAGAGGATCGATGTCTTTCAAGTGGGTCAGTGATTCCGGAGCCCTCAGGAAAATCCTCCCATGAATATGCTTGAGCAATTCTTTTTCTCCAGGGGGGATAAAGAGGAGCTGGTCCGTTGTTGATCTTTTCAAAAAATCATGCTCCATGCCATAGGTCAACCCCATCCTTTGAATCGGGTTCATTCCCCGGTCGATGGTTTTGGCAAATACAATTTCGGCCAGTTTTAAAGCCGGAGGTTCATACTGGATCAGAATAATGTCCTTCTTTTTAAAAGGTCCCTTCCGGGCCGTCTTTAATCCCCAGAAAAGCACATCGGCGTATTTGTTGAGTTGGTCATCGGTTAACATTGTTCTCTCCCTTAAGATTCTCAATAAATCAGTCGGGGAGATTATACTCTAAATGAATTTCAAGACAAACAGGAAAAAGGAAGATAGAACTTTTTTGCAATGTGGAAGTATGAAATGAGTAGCATTAGGCCACAACACCCGGCAAATAGGAGAATGCTCTTCTGCGATTTCCAAAGCTATGTGTAACATACGGTGAATGAGTGATGATGGCCCTTGTTTCTTACAACACCGTCTATGGACTTTAACAAAACCTGAAGAAATCTTTTCCACTTGACAGCATTCTTTTAATGGGTGACCCTAAACAAAAACTTAACAACCAAGGAGCCCTGAAGCATGAACTATGAAAATCTGATTGTAGAAAGATCCGGACGGATCGCCGAAGTCAAATTCAACCGACCGGATCGTTTGAATGCCTTGAGCATCGACTTGATGCGGGACATTGAGATGGTCACCGAAGAGTTCCGGGAGGACGTCGAGACGCGCGTGGTGATTTTCACCGGACAAGGCCAGCATTTCAGTGCCGGTGCTGATTTGAGGGACCCCAAACGGGCAGCGGCTGCCAATGCTTCTCTGTTGGGTAAACAGCGGCAGTTCCATCTGGGCCCAAGGATGATCCAAAAACTCTATGACATGAACCAGATCACCATAGCGGCCATTAACGGGGGGGCACTGGGCGGCGGGGCTTGCATCGTCTCGGCCCTGGATTTCCGTATCGGTGCCGAGGATTGTTTCTGTGCCTATCCCGAAAGCGCCCTGGGTATCCCCTTGAGCTGGGTCAGCCTGCCTTTATGCGTGCATCTGGTCGGACCGGCCCGGGCGAAACGCTTTGTGATCCTGGCCCAGAGAGAAAAGGCCGCCACCCTGCGGGATTGGGGCTTTTTAGATGAAGTGGTCCCGCTGAACCGGCTAATGGATCGGGCTCGGGCCATGGCGGCCGAGTATGCCTCTATGCCTCCAGTGGTCGCTCAGATGATTAAAAGAAGTGTGAATGCCATCTCTTCCGCCCTCGACCGGGCCGTCATGCACATGGATTCCGATCAGGTCCTGCTGGCTTCCCTGACCGAGGATTACCGGGAAGGGGTGAGGGCCTTTTTTGAGAAACGCACCCCTGACTTTACGGGCCGTTAACGGTCTGGTTTGCCCTCGAGAATATTCAGATGTCTTCCCTAAAATGAAATCCTCTCCAGGAATCAAACGATGAGAATTGTTGAAAAAGAAAATCGACCATGAGGGATCTTAATCCGAAACATGTGGAAGCGGTCCTTGAACTTATCAATCAGGGCCCATTTTTCAGACTGCTCTCTATACAAATCAAAGACCTGGGCCCAGGTTATTCGCTGGTCGAGATGGAAGTGGGCCATCAGCATCTTAACCCCTTTGGAGGGCTTCACGGCGGGGCTTATGCTTCAGCGATCGATACAGCGGCTTATTGGTCGATTTATTGTGAATTGGATGAAGAAGCTGGTTTGACCTCACTCGATCTCAAGGTCGATTTTTTGGTACCGGCCAGTATCGGGAAAATGATTGTCCAGGGACGGCGCATCAAAATGGGCAGGACCATCTGCCTGGCAGAGGCGACGGCCTTTGATCCACAGGAGAAATGGCTGGCCCACGGCGTTTCCAAAATGATGGTCCTTCAAGGCCCTCAAACCATAAATGATGCGACTAATTTCTTAGGAACGGCATCGCTCCCGCCCAAATTCCATTCCTCCATTGCTTAGATCCGGCTGCTGGACCGATCAAGAATTCAGACGGTTTGTCTGATCTATTGTTAATCCCAGGGACGACAGGGAGGATGTTCGGGCTGTTGATCCTATAAATTACTTTGCCCGGGACTCCTATCGCCTTAGTTTGGCCTGGAATTCGTGGTAATCGATGAACCGGGCCATGGCCCGGGCGGCACTTTCCAGATTTGGATAAGCCGGAACGCCGGAGGTGACGAAATTCAAGCGTAATTGGGAGGCCCGGTCTGCGCAGTACAAGTCATTGCCGTAGAGGTCCATGGAAACCGCCAGCGGTTTGTTATAGGGATTGTTCCCGGCGAATTCGATCAGAAAATCATTGACCTCTCGCAGCCCCTTTTCTTGCCCCCCCTCAGGGCGTTCATCATCATCAAAAACATCCAGACCGCCTACCACCCGATCGACAATGGCCAGATCTATGGCCGGGTCAGCCAGGGCTATTTCCATTACCTGGCGATAAAGCTGAACCTCTCTTTGCACCATCCAGACATCGAGGGGGTTCCTGGTGCTGTTTCCGGCCAGGCGGATGAATTCGTTAAGTTCCTTCCTGGTTTTTTCGGAAAGGGGAGGTATCTCCAGTCCCTGGCGACCGCAAATGTCGGCAAAGGCCACCGAGTTACCACCGCCACCGGCAAGGAGCAGGGTTCGTTTTCCGCGGGGCGGCTTCAGATACAGGAAGGCCAGGACTACGTCAATGATCTCTTCCAGGGAGTTTACCCTGATCGCCCCGGTCTGTCTAAAAAAAGCCTCCCAAATTTGATTATTACCGGCCAATGACCCGGTATGAGAGACAACGGCCCTTGAACCGGACTCGGTCAAGCCTGCTTTCCAGATGATGACCGGCTTGGTTCGGTTGATGTCTTTGATGAGCCGGGTAACCCGGTTACCCTCCTTGATCCCTTCCAGATAAATAGAAATGATGTGCGTATCCGGGTCCTGGTGTAGGTATTCGAGAAAATCCCCCACCTGGAGTCCGCAGGCGTTTCCAAAGCTGATTATTTTGCTGAAATAGACCCCCAGCGACTGGGCATAGGCGGTGAGTATTTCACCGTGGCCCCCGCTCTGGGAAAGGAAAGCGAGATGGCCTGTCCCGGCGGGCTTCACCCCCCAAGCCGCTAACTTACTGGCGGGCACATACAGCCCCATGCAGTTTGGTCCCACCACCCGCAGGTTGCCGCGCGCTATTATCTCCTTAATTTGTTGTTCAAGTTTTATGCCTTCTTCCTCTCCGGTTTCACCGAATCCGGAGCTGAAGATATGCACATTCTTTATGCCCACAGCAATACAGTCTTCCAGAACCTTCGGGACACCCGGCGCAGAGATGGCAATGATTACCAGATCGACCGTTTCAGGGACGGATTGCAGGTTCGGATAAACCTTTAACCCCAATATCTCGGAGGCGTTAGGATTGATCGGGTAGATTTTTCCGGGAAACCCGATGTTACGAAGCCGCAATAAAAAACTGGTTCCTCCCCACCCCTGTGGATTCGGTGAGGCGCCGACCAGGGCAATCGATTTCGGATAGAACATGGTATGTAATTCGTGACCTTCCACCATAGGAATAATCTCCTTAATATTCTTCCCTGCAAGTAAACATCACAAAAATAATTAAGGTTATTTTTATAACCCTTAAAAATGATATGTTCAATTCTTTTCTTCAGTTCGAAAATAACCTTAAATAACCTATAAGTTTGTTTGTTCTCCGTCATGCCGGGCTTGATCCGGCATCCAGGGGCTTTGATGCTATGGGAATAACCTGGATTCCCGCCTCCGCGGGAATGACGGCTTAACTCCTTGGTCTTAAAAAATTTTCATGCTTCGTAGTGGCTCAACGAGGCATGAGGGTTTAGTTCGAAAATTCCCCCCGGGACGCTTGCCTAAAAAGGCCGATTGACTTATAATGGCAGAAATGATTCCCTCTGACCAACACATGGGAACCAACTCTAAATTTCTTACCCGATCACGTGCATTGGAGAACAATGAGCGGATTAATTGTCAATACCACCTATGGAAAAGTTGGCGGGGCCAAGGAAAATGAAGTAATCTCTTTTAAAGGGATACCCTATGGTGCACCCACCGGAGGGAAAAACCGTTTCCGGTCGCCGCAGCCGCCGGCACCATGGTCCGGTGTGCGCCAGGCCTTGGAATTCGGGCCAATTTGCCCCCAAACCGGAAGACTGGTCAGTCCACCTCCCGGGGAGACCCAGGTATTGGGAATCAACCAAACTTATTCTTTGGGGGAGGATTGCCTGGTCCTGAATATTTGGACCCGGACCACCGGGGATATGGGAAAACGGCCGGTGATGGTCTGGCTGCACGGGGGAGGTTTTGCCAACGGCGCCGGCTCTGAACCACTCACCCACGGCGCTGCCCTGGCCAAAAGAGGAAACGTGGTGGTGGTCACCCTCAACCATCGGCTGAACGCCTTCGGTTACCTTTATTTGGCCGAGATCGGCGGAGAAGCCTTTGCCGCTTCCGGGATGGCCGGTATGCTGGATATCGTCCTGGCCTTGCAGTGGGTCAGGGACAATATCGAGGCCTTCGGCGGCGACCCGGGCAACGTGACCATATTTGGTGAGTCCGGCGGAGGCCGGAAGGTCAGTATACTGATGGTCATGCCTTCGGCCAAAGGCCTGTTCCACAAGGCCATCGTCGAAAGCAGCCCGGGTTTGCGGGGCCGGACCCGTCAAGAGGCCACGGAACTGGCCGAACGACTGCTGGGCATTCTGGGGATCAAAGCCGATGAAATGGAGAAGTTGCAGGAGCTGCCCCCTGAGAGGATACTGGATGGTATAAGCCAACTTCCACCGCTGAAAAAGAGCTTGGGGCTCCTGGGTGAAGGCAGCGGTCAGATCTTGCTCTTGGGTCCGGTAGTGGATGGACAATATCTGCCCTCTCATCCATTTGACCCGGTAGCCGCACCGACCATGGCCGATGTGCCCCTGATCATCGGCACCAACCGGGATGAATCGGCTCTCTTCTTAGCCGCAGACCCAAGACGCCGCCGGCTTACCGAAGAGGAACTTCGCGAGCGACTGTCCCCCTTTCTCGGGGAAAGGACGGACCAGGTCATCAACGTTTACAGACGCTCAAGGCCAACGGCCACGCCCTGGGATTTGCTGATCGGGATTACCAGTGAAGACCGGAGATTGGGCTGCCTTCGTCTGGTGGAACGAAAAATGGCTGCCGGGGTGGCTCCGGTTTATATGTACCTGTTCCGGTGGGAATCCGATTACAAAGGGTATCTTTTCAAGGCTTGCCATGCCCTGGAAATTCCCTTCGTCTTCGATAACGCGGACTCCTTGCCCCTGACCGGCTCACGACCGGACCGCTATGAATTGGCGGCCATCATGAGCCAGTCCTGGGCAGCCTTTGCCTATAAAGGGGATCCCAGTCATCCGGGATTGCCAAAGTGGCCGGGTTACACGCTGAAAGACAGGGAGACGATGATTTTTGATATTCCCAGCTATACTGAGAAGGACCCCGCCCGACAAGAGCTTGAGGCCTGGACCGGCATGGAAGTAATTCCCTGAGCTCGGTCAAACAATTCTTATTATGTCTTAAGGGCCCGGCGCTCCGGCTCCATGGATAGATAGTTTCCAATTTACTAAAGGCTAATTCTGGGAAGGTCATAGGAGAGCATTTGAGCTTTGGGTTGTCTTCCCATACCAATTATGCTATCATTGACCCATTGATTTAAGGGAAAAAATGATGCCCGTAGGAGGTTACTATGGGGGTTGCAGTAAGAAAGCCAAAGATTCATCCCCATGTTTTTAGAATAAAAGATATTTGTGGCGGAAGAGATATCATAGCTGGAACAAGGATTCCCGTCTGGTCCATTATCAAATGGTACAAGCTGGGTCTATCAGTTGAAGAAGTAATGAGAGAGTTTCCTCAGCTAACACCTTCTCAGGTCCACGATGCCTTTTCTTATTACTATGATAATCCTAAAGAAATTGAAAAAGACATTGTGGAGAACGAAAATGAAGGTCTTCTGAGGGAGAGCATAGGTTGATCAAACTTTACCTCGATGAAGATGTTCCCGAGGCCGTTGCTATGGCTTTGAAATTAAGAGGGTATGATGTCTTAACTACCAGAGAAGCTGATAAAAGGGGGCTTACCGATATTGCCCAACTGGAATATGCTTCTTCAGAAGAAAGAATTTTGATAACCCATAATATAGCCGATTTCTCTAAAAAGACTGAACGGACCAAATAGACAATAATTCCTTTGAGCCTTCTGCCTTGAACTTTCAGTTCTGAGATTTGGGTCTATAACATTGAACCTTGAACTTAGAACATAGAACTTATCCTTTTAGTTTTTTCTTTGAATTTTGTGAAGTTACATTCCCTTGCTTTTTAAGTAACTCCCCGGTCATTAGGCCGGTTGAAGTGATAGCTAAGCAAACAATTTTATTTCTTCGAACGAAAAATTTCCAAATTATGTTTAATAGGAAAATATTCCCCTTTTTCATTGGCTAATAAAATAGAATGATAAGAGAAAAGGTGGTATAATTGAATTGAATATTCGTTATTATATCGATCAGGAAACAGGACTCCCCCATATCTATGGACACGATGTTGAGGAAATTGAAGTGGAAGAAGTTCTTTCTAATCCGGGAGAAGATCGACCGGGTCGGGAGGGATCACGAGTTGCAGTTGGAAAGACATCAGACGGGCGTTTTCTTAGGGTGATTTATATTCCTGATCCAGAGCCAAGGAGTGTTTTTGTAATCACAGCATATGAACTTCGAGGCAAACCTTTAATCGCCTATCGTCGCCGTAGAAGGAGAAAGCAAAAATGAAAGCAAGTGGATTCCCACCAGGATGGGATGCTGAACGTGTGAAAAGGGTATTAGCCCATTATGAATCCCAGTCTGAAGAGGAGGCTGTGGCTGAGGATGAGGCTGCATTCGAAGCTTTGGGACAGACCGTCATAGAAGTCCCAACAGAAATTGTTCCGGCAATACGCGAGCTCATTGCAAAACACAAAGCAGCATGAAATAGCCTATCAAGCGTCTGGAGTTATCCGTGCAAAAACGGCAATTCTGCCTTTTCGTTAAATAATAAGTATAAAAAAGGGAATAGATCGATAGGCTCATATAAAATTCGAATCGGCTAAGGAGAAAAATAAGTTGTTTTAGAACCAGCGTCCCATCCTATTACGCCTCCTGACTCCTAACTCGCCGAACGACGAACGCTCGACGCCTAACGTCCTTTCTCAAAACCCCTCCCGCCTCATTTCTCCCCTCACTTTGGTCTCTCCCCTATGATTTCGTCTCCGAACTCCGAACTTTTATAGCTTCCAGAAAAAAATCTTTCGAGAAATATATTGACACTAAAGTGCCTTAGTGTTAAATTTTACTTTAAAAGGAGACGAACCATGAACCGTAATCAAACTTCCTCTGTCCGATTGAATATCTATCTTCCCGACAAGGCCACCCGACAGCGGATCAAGTTATTAGCCACCGAGCAGAATGTTACTCTTTCCCATTTTTGCCTTCGGGCCATCGAAGCCCAGCTTTCTGAGGCAGATAAAGAGAAACAAAGACCCCCATTAAGCAAGGCCGTGGATCGGGCACGGAAATTCCAACGACAGGCCTTCGGGGGACAGGTTTTTCAGGTCAATTCGGCTGATCTGATTCGCCAGTCTCGAAGGTAGGAAAACCGAATGGAACAAAACGTGGTTATCGATGCCAGTCTGGCCGTCATGTGGGCCGTCCCGGAAAACTATTCCGCACGGGCTCTCCTGTTGGCCGAAACTTGGGATGAAGAGGAGACTCGTCTCTTGGCGCCCTGTCTGCTGTTGACCGAGGTAACCAATGCCCTTTACAAAAGGATTATCCGGAAGGAAATGGATTTGCCTAAAGTCCGAGAGGCCCTGGAGGTGATACTGGCTTTCGGAATTGAGATTCTCGATGAGGCCGGCCTCCATACCCTGGCCATCGAGGTTGCCCTGCAACTGGGACAACAGGCTACCTATGACGCCCATTACCTGGCTTTGGCCCTAATGTACGACTGCCCTCTCTGGACCGGGGACCGACGATTTTATAACTCGGCCAGGAAATCATTTCCCCAGGTTCATTGGGTTGGGGAAGGAGGGTAACCTATCAGCTATGAGCTCCTTTTTTTGCCTGTTCCGGCAAAAAAAGATTGACTTCCCCCCTTTCCCCCCTTTATTTTCTTTGTATTATCTTAGTGTTTTAAACTTTTAGGGCTAAATTTCCTATTTTTTACTAAATGACGAACGAATTTTTTCTCCAAATCCCTTTGAGCTATGAGCTATCAGCTTTGAGCTCTGATTTCCGCTATGAGCTTTGAGCTCCCCAAATTGTAAAGTCAACATTTCCTTGCTTTTGAAGTAAGTCCCCGACCAAACGGCCTGTTAAATGGATAGCTGAACAGATTTTTTTCAAAAATTAGTATTGAGTATTTTAAAGTGTTAGTTTATAATTCTCAACATGAAATATATTTCCAGACAGATAGAAACCGAGCTCACAAAGGCCTCAAAGAGTTTTTCTGCGGTTATTCTCACCGGACCTCGGAGGGCGGGGAAGACGACTCTACTTAGAAAACTCTTCCCCCAAGCGGCCTATTATCTGATTGAAGACCCTGATGTAATCGCCCGGCTGCAGAGCGATCCGCGTTCCTTTCTGGACGACATTCGCTGCCCGGCCATCCTGGATGAAATCCAGAACGTCCCTGAGTTGCTGAGTTATGTACGTTCCCGAATCGATCGTTCTCCGAACAAAAAGGGACAGTGGTTTTTAACCGGATCACAAGAAGCGCCGCTGATGAGAGGCGTTACGGAATCCTTGGCGGGCAGGGCCGCCCTTTTTACCCTTCTGCCGTTTTCCCAGCAGGAATCACCGAAGGTTTCGTTACTCAAAGGCGGGTTCCCGGAAGTCCTGGCACGCCCTTCGGCCGGGTCTATCTGGTTTCGCTCCTATGTCCAAACCTATCTCGAAAGGGATGTCCGATCGGTGACCTCCATCCGTAACCTTTCGACCTTCAGGCGATTCCTTGCACTGGTAGCCAGCCGTTGTGGGCAGATCTTAAACCGTACCGACCTGGCCGCTCCCTTGGGAGTTTCCGTTCCGACGATCTCTGATTGGCTGAATATCCTGGAGATAACCGGACAGATCATCTTAGTTCCGCCTTTTTTTGAGAATTTCGGGAAAAGGCTGATTAAGTCACCCAAATTGTACTTTGTGGATTCCGGCTTGGTCTGTCACCTGTTGGGGGTTGAATCAGAGAAGGGATTGGATCAATCCCCTTTTCTTGGGCCTCTTTTTGAAGGGTTTGTGGCTGCAGAGATACTCAAACAACAAATGGCCTCCGGACGACCCAGGGCACTCTATTATTTCCGCGACCAGCAGGGATTGGAGGTCGATTTTATAGTTCCGGCCGGGGACCAGAGGCTTCTTTTTATTGAAACCAAGGCTTCCCGGACCGTTGTCCCGGCCATGGCCAAACCGATGGAACGCCTGGCCGAAGCAAAAACAAACTATAGGATAACTAAGGCCCTCATTCATCGCGAAGGTAGAGACCAGTTCCCAACCACGGCCTTAAAAAGCGGAGTGAAGGCCCTGCCGGTGAGTCGTTTGGGGTCTCTCCTGGATGGGAAGTGAGCCGTCTTTCATAAAGAAGAACCCGTTGATTTGTCGATAATGCTCATCTCTTCCCCCATTATCTTAGGCATTTCAATTTTGAGATTTAAGCATCTTTTTATTCAGAAACCGTTGATTTGTTGATAATGCGCAAAGGAGGGAAAAGGCAAAAAAATCTCTTTTATTTCGCTGGCCTTCATTGAGCAAGGTGGGGCATGCCTTCTTGGATAGATAAATGAATGACCCAAATTAGTTGTTTCTTTGGAAGAGATTCAAAGTCCTGGCCTATGCCTGGCCACGTTTACCGCTGACGGTTCTCTCCTTGTGCGGGATGGAGTATTTCTCCACAAACTCTTTTGGCGAAAGGATGGGGATACTTCTGTAAGTTTTCAAATTCAATAGATGCGGATCGCCGGAGACAACACACTCCACACTTTCATCCGCAGCACAAGCCAGTACAAAGTCATCATCACGGTCTGGACTAACCGCGTTTGGCGCAGGGACTCCCGGGGTGAGGATGGCAAATGCGCGTAGAAAGTCAAGGAGAATTTCGGAGTTTTCGGCGGCTTTAGGATATTTGCGAGTAATGTGTCGACGCAAAATGACCTTGCTGAATTCTTCAAGCAAGTGTGCGGATGTGACCAGTTTGATTTCTTGACGTTGGGCGGCATCCAAAATGGAAGCAGAATATCCAGAGGCAATGATCCCGCTGATCAAAACATTGGTATCAAGAACGACTTTTCGCATGACTCGTCTTGCGCACCTGGTGCGTTGCTTTGATTGCGTCTTTCATCACTTCTTCTTCGCTGACATGAATGTAGGTTTTGCGAATGGAATTGATCGAAGATGCGAATCTTAGGGCAATGGCAGGACGGTCGAGATCTTTATCCAAAAGGCGCCAGAGGGCTATTTTCTCCTGTGGCGGCAGTTGGCGCAGAGCCTTTTTAATTTGATCAAGCGGTAAATCCAATCGGAGGGTGTTCATTTTCGGTCTCCTTCACGGCATCCAAGCATGTTACCCCGATTAATCAGGCTAAAAACTTTCAACGCGTTCAATTATTTCAAGACTTAGACAATAAGGTTCTTTATTAAAATAGTATAAGATAAGGAAAAGAAGTGGTCAAGGAGAAATCCAGTCGCCTCTTCTCCTTTTTTCTGGCTGGTCCGGTTAGTGCCTTTCGCCTCCTGCCTCTTGCCACTCCCCTTACTCTATCCCCCATGCCCTATGCGTCTTGGAGCCCCCTCACCCCTCAAGCCTCGTGCCTCGTGCCTCATGCCTCATGCCTTTTATTCGCCGAACGACGAACACTCCTGCCGATCGCAGGCGCCAAACGTTTTTGCCTTTTTTCTTGACATTCCCCCTTTTCCCCTTTATTTTCTTTATATTATCTTGGGCTATTTGTTTAGGGCTTCTTTTAAACCCAATCAACCCGATCGACCAGATAGATTGAACGGACCAAATAGACCAAATAGACAATAATTCCTTTGAGCCCTCTGCCTTGAACTTTCAGTTCTGAGATTTGGGCCTTAAACATTGAACCTTGAACTCTGAACCTTGAACCTTTTCCCTTTGAGCTTTGAGCTCCCCAAATTGTGAAGTTAACATTTCCTTGCTTTTGAAGTAAGTTATCCGGCTAAACGGCCCGTTGAAGTGATAGCTGAGCAAACCATCTCATACTTCCAGCTGCTAAGTGATAAATAGAGAAGGTCAAAACCTAAAGAATAAATGGTTAAGGCTAGAAATTTGGAAACACCAATAAAAAATAAAGTTGGCCATACTTATACACGAGCAAAGGTCCCAATCCGTTACCCGGGAGGGAAACAGCGTTTTCTGGACCAGATTGTTGTCCACATGCCCAAGCCTGAGGAAATAGAAGGTCGCTTTGTGGAGCCATTTCTTGGAGGAGGGGCCGTTTTTTTTGCTATTCAGGCTAAACCCGCTATACTAAATGACAAGAACCCAGATTTGATCGATCTATACCGCGGCATCCGCCATGCCCCTTTGATGGTTTGGAAGATGTTCTGCAGTATCCCCCCGACGAGGGTACCTACTATCAAGTGAGGCAAGAAGATACGAAGGGTTGGGGTGTAATTGACAAGGCAGCCCGAACGCTTTATCTGAATCGCACATGCTTCAAAGGAATGTGGCGGCAGAACTCACGTGGTATGTTTAACATCGGGTATGGAGGCCAGAGCAGGCGATGGGCTATCACGGAGGATGACCTCATCGCCGTGTCAAAGGCGCTACGAGGCACAACTCTGCATTGCACTGATTTCGAAGATATTGTCGACGACACGAAGCCAAATGACTTGCTTTTTGTAGACCCTCCATATCACCCCGGTCGGCGCGAATCCCGGGTGGAACACTATATGTTCTCCCAGTTTACGTTTGAATCCCACAGACGTCTTGCCTATTCATTGAAAAGAGCCACACGTCGGGGAGTTAAATGGGCGATGACGACATCATCACATCCGGATATAGTAGCCTTTCATAAAAAACAGCGTCAAATACCCTTCAAAGCGGGAGTGGGGGCAGCCCCAGGCAACATAACGAGAGAAGCGGGCGAAGTTTTAATATTGAACTACTGAAGAGGTGGCAGATGAAGCAGTTTTTCGAAACGGCAGCCATGCAAAATCATCCTCTGCGTATTCTAAAGACTTTCATGGAACGCGAGGACGCCAACGAGAAAGCCAAAAAATACGAGGATATGCGTTTCGTCGGCTATGTTCTCGATATCGGCTATGACACTCTCACTATTATCACATCTGACCCTTTCAAGATTGCCGTCGGGGGGATTCCTCGCAATTCCCTTTTGATCATGGCATCAGCGAAGATAGACTCGCTCCCTCCGCATTTCACACTGCTCAGGGTTCTCGAATCGGCTCCGACACCGCTGTCACAAGAGGTGCAACAAACCTATTTTGAACTGCAAAAAAAGTCTATGCCAGAACTGGATGTGTTCACTCAGAGCGAACTTCAGTGGGGGGCCCTTAAGACTGCCGTCTTGGGTATGTTCTATCCCCATCCCGAGAAACTTAACGAGGTGGAATTTTCTGGTGACCTGAACAACTTCGTCAGCGCCCACAAATACCGTGTCTACGCGCCTTGCGACGATCTACTAAATCTTATTGTTAATACCCTTGTTCGCTCTGAAGGCCAATTCAAAATCGGCAACCTTCGGCTCACTGAGTGCCGCCTACCGTTACCCGGAAAGCCGGGCCCAAGGGTTGATGTCAACGTCTCGACTGTCGACTTCACAGGATGTCGGACCGCTATGTTCGGTAAAACTCGCCTGGGCAAGAGTAACGTCGTGAAGCTGATCGCCCAAAGCCTCATCGAGACCCAATCCAATGTCGGTCAACTTATTTTTGACATAAATGGGGAATACGCCAACGACAACCCTCAGGACAACAACCGCTCCATAGCAAGCGCCTACCGCTCCCGCTGTGAGGTCTATGCGCTTACAGCAAAGGCCGCAACACCTTCTCGTCCATTGAAACTCAATTTTTACGAATGTCCTGAGAGTTCACTCCCAATATTGGGTAGCTTATTGCGTCAACATGGACGTCAGTCTGGCTATATACAGAGCTTTGCCAGTGTTGAATTACCATCCATACAGGAAATTAACGATTTGCCAGTTGGCAATGACAAAATAAGGTCGATACGCAAACTTCAGATGTATTGGGCGGTTCTAAAGAAAGCTGGTTTTGATGTAGATCAAATGCGATTGCGCAGAGCGGCTCCATCCAGCGGGCGCACAAATGGTTTTAATCCTGCTTTCAGTGCCCAACTCAGAACAGATGCGTATCAGCACGCAGGCACCCAGTTATTAGCGAACATAAACACTCTCGACGATCTCGTCGGAGAACTTGAAGTGATTAGTAGGTTTCGCCGAGACAATTCTACCAGTCCATCACTCACGACTGGAAGCAACAACCCGGTGTTTCAACCTGACGATGTGGCAATACTGGAGTTTCTTGAGCCAGCACCTGGTCGTTCCGGTACAACGATGATCCAGCCATTTCGAATATACCACGACCGGTCTGCCGGCGACTTCGTCACAGAGGTACTGGCTTATCTAGACGAAGGGAAAACAGTCATCCTCGACCTCGGTAACGCGAATCCAGAGGTCATGCAATACTTTTCTGACGAATTATCAAGGGCCGTTTTCAATCATCAAGTAGACAAGTTCAGCAACAACAAACTGGGAAATCATTTCATCCAACTTTACTTCGAGGAGGCCCACAACCTTTTTCCTCGAAATGAGGATGTGACTACCATTTACAGCCGCTTTGCCAAAGAGGGAGCGAAGTATCACATCGGTATGGTCTACTCCACCCAGTCCCCTACTACTATAAACAAGGACCTCCTAGCTCAGACAGAAAACTTCTTCATAGCTCACTTATCATCGCGAGACGAGGTTGCCGCACTGGGCAGACTCAATGTCGCTTACGACAGCATGCAAGATGACATTCTGTCCGCAAAGACACCAGGCTATATACGCATGCTAACGCGATCTCATAGGTTTGTCGTGCCAGTCCAGGTCCTTCTGTTCACTCCACCAAAATCAACCACAGGAGAAAAACGCGGCCGCCCCAGCTGCAGTTTTAAGAGGAAAACGCTGATGCCATTTCAGGCAGGCAGACGACTACCCGGCGAGAGGGCGAGCAAGATCGGCCACCTTGAGGTGCTGAAAAACCCGCTTGTCCAGAATCTCTGTAAGCAACTCATTGACATCCAGCCTGACCTTGCCATTCTTGGCGGTCTATGGCAGATATCTCAGATTGAAGAAAAACCTCTCTCCGTTGTCTTTAGCGTAGATGGTTCCTATCAAGTCATCACCAAAGAAACACCGCCTTACAGTGCTAGAGCCTTCATAAAGACAACTTACTACGCCTCGACCAGCATGCTTTGAATAGAATCGATCACGACGATCCACACCCTTTTGCTCTTCGAGACATTCTTAGCGATAGTGCCATGCATCACGCTACCGTTTTCCCCCTTCGTCACGTCGAAGTCGCCGGCAAAAATCTTTATGACGCAGTTCGCGAAATCATCTATATGTCCCTAAAGGAAGATGCTATCCTGGAGTCTCAACCCTATGAGACATTGAAGTGGATCGTTTATAAGAAATGGAATCCAGGATTACTAAGCCATATTCCTGACTTTGAATGTCCCCACTGCCAGTGGGGACACGCCACGCTTCCTTATGATGCCGACACCGGCAATTGCCCCAAATGTGGCAAAGAGATATTGTTGACTGATATGCTAGGTTTCCATCAGGAAATGGCCCCAGATTCAGCTCCCGACACGGTTGCGTCCTCCTATATGGCGATTCATGAAACATTAATGCTTTTCACTGGAATCCGGTACTTTTGGGAAGGAAATCGTAATATTCTCAGAAACTGTCTCTTCATTAAGGATGGCCCCTTGTCAATCCGCGCTCAGTACTCCAAACTTGTTGGCCCTATCCGCCAATTCATTGAATATGCCAGCGCTGCAGGATGCCCCATTCACATCATCGGCCAGGAGAAATCTGGCAGATTCTGGGATCATCTATCGCTTATCCGGAATCACGCCCCCTACCCTGCCTATTTTATTCCCGATGATGCCTATATCAAGCAGTGCATCCAACACCGCCCGAACCAAGGGTCTCCCTACGGTTTAGACACGAACTATGGCGCAAAGATCTTTCTTAAGCTCAATCCATATCATTCCATGGTCATCAACATCCCCACCGGACCTCACAAGCCGAATCCCACATGCGGGGACCTCATCGGCTTCGATCGTATATTATCAACTCTCCCGTCGCTTCTCAGCAACCGCTACGAAGGCGCCTTGGTGCCAGTCGAAATGGCCAACGGAGTAGCGTCACTCTCGACGTACCCATCAGCTAAAATACTCAATATGTTTGCAGAGCGAATGAACGATTGACTGCGATGCTGTCTCAGATAGATGATAAACGTAAAGAGTCTTATTCGATGCATTGATGCCATTACCGCAAGCGCGGGGCCTTAGAAGCCTCAATGAAGATGTTCGGGGATTGAAGTATAATGGAGGGTGGGATCATCCGAATGGATTGAAGTCACGGAGTGATTTTATGTTCCAACTTGATGAAGAGAAAGCAGGACTGATTGACAAATATTTAATTATATGATAACCATCATTGCCAAATAAAAATAATTCATCTAACTTTTTTTCTAAACGAAGTTATTTAATTTAATACATAAAAATAGGGATGTTAAACGGTAAAGATCTTCTTAGGTAGATAACATATATGAGAATCCGAGATGCGATTAGCGGAGATATTGTTCTTGACGATCTCCAGGAATACTGTGTTCGTCAACCTACCTTTCAACGACTGCATCGGATAAAGCAACTAGGCAACACCTTTCATGTCTATCCCACAGCGACGCACACCCGCTTTGAACACTCACTTGGCGTTTGTCATCAAATAAAGAGGTTACTATCTCAGCTAGATTTTTTTCCAAAAGATTATAAACTTCAACCTCCAGAATCTAATAAACTTATCGAATTGGCTGGCTTACTTCATGATATAATACACACTCCTTTTAAACACACATTGGATCGTGACTCAGGGGTTCTCCAGAACCAACCTTAAGGGATGAATATCTAAGCTGAGATTTGACCAAATGCAACTTGAAAAAATCTTGTCAACTGATGACGTCAGAATTTCTCTTAAATATTTTATCAACTGAGAATTCATTCGACTTAGAAAAGCCGTATCTAAGACAAATCATCGAAGATACAATCTCTGCAGATCTTTTGGATTATAGCCGAAGAGATGCTTATTTTACCAGTGGCTGGGGCCGACAATGGGATGACAGGTTATATGACCATATTGCCGTTGCGCTATGTAACTTTAAACCATGCCTTGTTGCAAGAATTTCATTTGCCAATGAAAAAGTAACCAGCGCGATAACTGAACTGATAAATCTTTTTCAAATAAGGTATATGCTTAACGAACGCGTTTATTTTTACCCAACTAAAATTGCCGCTGACGCTTTATTGGTGAAAAGTGTACGTTGTCTGATTAAAGATGAGGAACCTGAGATCTTTCAAAAAAAGATAAAGGATTTTTCGGACGAGGAATTAATTAATTTTCTCATCGCAAATACACCACCAGAGATCCCAAATTATGCCCAATTATTAAAAGATCGTAATTTACCAGGCCTAGCGGAAAGTTTTGCTCTTTCAGATCTTCCACAGCCTCAAATAGAGAATGTATCTTTGTGTTGTCGTGGCCATAATCGGCTAGTAGATTGGCAAAGATGTGAGGATGCAATTGCTGAAAAAGCTGGCGTCAGTTCTGACAAAATAATTGTTTATTGCCATGATATTGCGATGCAGAAGAAGAAACCTGATTTTTTAGTCCAAGCCAGTCGTGACTCTGAGCCATATCCTGTAGCAAAATATGAAGCTATGATGGGTGAAATCGAAAATATCGCCAAAAAACACGAGAATCTTTGGCGTTGTTATGTCTTTTCCATGGACAGATCTCCAAATATAATTGACAAAGTGAAGCTATCGGCTAAAAACGTCCTTATGGCTCTTAAGCCAAACAAATAAGGGAACTCTCTTGATAACGGGAGGTATCCAATGGAAGTAAATATTCCTAGCTCATTAACAACTATTCGATTTTTAGAGCTTACCCTTCTGGCCCTCGCAGCAGTCGGGGCTTGCGGGGCTGCTCTATTCACTTGGAGAGCCGCAAGAGCGACCGCCAAAGCTAATAGAGGACAAACAATACTAATGTGCTTGGATAAGTATATTTCCATAATGAGAGACAAAAGCGAAGCTATCAAAGCAAAAGAGGAACGGCTTGCTAAAGATTTTTATCGGGAATTATTTGACCTTCATTGGAGTGAATTTCATCTTTGGCACGAAGGAGCAATTCCAAATTCCGTAATGAGTCCCTGGATAAACAGTCAGGAGCAAAAAACTTTAATTAGGAATGATATAGAACGTAGGTCAAAGAAGGAAACAATATTCAAATTTCTTATGCAAGTAGTTGGAGCGAACTTAAAGGCGAGATATTTTCAATGAAACTGATTTTTTGTTAATTTCACTGGACACAATCCATATTCGGAAGACATTGTGAATATAAGAAAACTTAAAAGAAAGACTAAAAGGAATAAAGATGTATGATTACAAAATACATGCTGCACCGCTTTTTTATAGCCGATCAGAATTCGCAATGTGTCTCGAGTTAATTCATTACTTCTTGCAACTCCCCCTAATGTCGCACTATCACTTCTTGCTCACTAACCACGCAAGGCACATCTCTGCAAGAGCACAACAATCCTCCCAAACTGAATGTTCCAACAACACATCCATATTCAATTCCACTACACCCTGCCCATGCAAATATTGTGCATACTCAACTCACCCTATGTAGATTGAGCATATTGCTTGAAAATGGGATATGCTTTTGTCATACAAACCTATTCTAACATATCAGAAGTGATTTGCTACATCCCTGAACATAATGGGGTCA
Organism: uncultured delta proteobacterium; assembly: GCA_963790475.1. Taxonomy (GTDB): domain Bacteria; phylum Desulfobacterota; class RBG-13-43-22; order RBG-13-43-22; family RBG-13-43-22; genus RBG-13-43-22. Next base: position 204,975 of record CAWBOS010000012.1, read on the forward strand.
ATCTAATGATTGCTAAAGCTGTTCTCATTAATGCTGTGGTTACCCACAAACCAAATCAAAGCTGGAATAAAAACTCCCCATTTATGATTATTATTAGATTAAAAACAAATCTTCCTTCACAAATTTTTTATTCTTCTTTTACTATTATTTTCGTTTTATAGAATTATTCTGAAGCATCTGATGGTGTTTCATAATGATGAAAAAGCTAAGATAAACAATTATCATTATTTAGGTACATACCTTTCAGGATTAATACCTCTCAACTTTAGCACAATCATCAGCAGATTTCAAGCATGTTCCTCTTCACAACACAAAGTACAATATTTTCCAAGAAACATGAAGTTCATTGCTGGAACTCAACTTGCTAAATTATTGGGAAGAGCTTTACATCATTTCATCATCCATCTTCTATCAAATGCATAGAATGAACGGAAAAAGCAATTCGGATCCTTGAAGAAGAATGGAATCATTTGAAAAATATTTTCCATTAATAATCAAAATTATCATGATATCTTGATCGAGGCCTTTGATCATATTCTCATGAATGCTCTATCAACATATGAGAAACGAAACAACCCCACCGTATATTCATTTTAAGACGACTTTCGATAATTTTATTCGAACCGGACGAGTTCACTGCGTAGAAGAGACAAGTAGGTGATTTGATAATTCATTTTAAGCTTGATCCCTTGCAGTCTGAAAAACTATCACACTTCTCAAAGTCATAGATTTTTACAACTATATACATCCTATTATGTTGCCATCAAGCATCTATGCACCAGGCTTCCCTTTACTTGCCTATTTTCTTTTTGGATCGTTCTTTTGAGTATAACGGAAAGAAACGATGAACGAATTCAATGGGAGTGAGGGAAATTCGAAGTTGGAATGAGAAGGAAAGGGATAAGAATGATTGGAAATAAAACATACTTTTTGTCTGAACATGTAATGTACGAAATGTTATCGATTATCTACCGATTTTGCAAAAAAATATTAATGGCTGTAGCGATTAAATTAATAGGATCTATTTTTTAATCAAATAAAATAAGGACAACATCATCATTGATTTTGAAATAGCGGGTCGTCTTATCCACTATATCCTCATCATATACAATCTTCGCTGATTTCTTTATCAAACGCTGCCGGGAGAAGAAGTTGGCGGTGCCAGAAAACAACCTGATAGGATATTTTTTTTATTAAGAACGAATTCCAATCTTTTAATGAATCGGAGTCACCTTCGTTTTATTACCTTAAATAAAAATATAGAAATTCCCCTTCTACAATTCGATATCACAAAAAGAAGACAGGGAACTACTTTGATTAACAATATTCTTTAAAAAGTCATATGGAATATATACCCGCCCGACTTCTTCCTATTCATAACTGCCAATATGATAGGCATATCAAAACTTATGATCAACGAATTACTTTTAAAAAGATGCAGTTGAAGGAGTTTTCAACCTTCTGGATATGCTCCTTGTTTTATCCATTCATCATTATTAAAATCATCCATAGAGGGCTGTTTTTTCAAGTCTCTCTATACAATATTTCTATAACCAAAAATAAATAGTCACGTTTTCTCAAGGAGATAAAATATCTGTAAAAAGGGTACATTGGGAAGTAATAGGATCCAACTGATGAATTAAAAGTAATGCTTCACTTCCAGCTCAACGAGTTGAACGGCTTACGTAATATAAATATTAAATATGATGCTCAGAGGACATTTCTGGTTAATAGAGTTATAGGTAAAGTAATAGAAGTTGATGATAGGAGTATTAAGATCAAGCTCCCTTCAAAGCACTTAGGCGCGGTGTTACTCATTGTGATTTCCTCAATAAAAAGAAAACCTCGAATTCTATGGGTGAATTTCGTCTAATTTAGGAGTACAGGCACGTAGCGATTAAATTGGGGGAAGGAAACTTCAAATTCATATTTTGGATTATTTTCTCTGCTTTCCTTAAAATTTTCTCATCTACCTTAAAATTATTACCATCTTTTAATAGTAAAAGATTTATCTTGTCGATTCACTCCTTCGTGAATTGATCTTATTAATAGTGCAAACCTTCCTCATCACATCAATTAACCCAATGAAATTTACTTGAGTTATCTGGTACGTTACACTCTTCCAATCTTATTGTAATTTTAAAAAATTATTATCTTCTAATTTTTCGACTTCCAAATATTTAGGGTGAGCTTATTTCTTTTTGTAGGAAATCCCTCTTTTATTGGGAAAATTAGATAGGCAAATAAGAGAAGTCAGATTGTTTAATTGCTTTCCAGATAACTGGCTCCCATAGTTCACCTGGAAGAATATCTTTTTGTTCATCCCAGGCTTAAAAGTATGGCTTTTTATTTAGCAAAAAGTCAATACAACCTCGACTCTGTCTATATCTTCGGAGGCATAACTTAGAAAGATCCTTATATTTTCATCCATTTTATTAAACCGAGTGTTGCTGGCAAAGAAGGGAACCCGATAGTGATTTATTATTATTTCACACTCTTTGTATTTTCAAACCTGAACTTACTGGCCTTTAAATATTCTTCTATACTTTCCATCGCAATCCATCGTCTATTCAAACTTTCAGCAGTAGCCCCGGTGGTGTTTGACCCGGCAAAAGGATCAAGCACCACATCATATTCATCAGAAAGCAATTTGATAAAAAATTCAGGTAAAACAGCAGGAAATCTGGCAGGGTGGATCTTTATCCCGGCCTCTTTGCATTTGATGGTATAAGGGTCATTGGCTGCATTATTACCGAATCTGAGCAGGTCCGGGGCGGTTTCATCCTCAAAAAAGTTGGCGGGAATAGAGCCGCCGGCGTCAACCTTATCAAAGGTTGATCTAATGTTGTGACCGGATGGACGGACGGTTGCGCGGACACCCCGTTGATTTAACCGCATCATGTCCTTGCTGTAAGGCTTCAGCACGTTCCGGTTATTTGCCTTTGGCCAGGGGGTTTTGGAAAACCACCAGACATACTCCACTGAATCTTTGATGCGAATCCGGCGTACCGTTACCCATTCGGCCGGCATGGGCATTTTGGCGGGGTTATACCAGAAACATTCCTGCGCCAAATGGAAGCCAACCTCTTCAACAAGGGCAATCAGCAGCTTGAAGTGGTATATGGACCGGGTAGGCTCCCCCCGGTTATAGCTTCCTCCTATATTCAGAACAAAGCTTCCATCCTCCCGGAGTATCCTTAAAATCTCCTTTGCAAAGGGGATAAACCATGATACATAATCAGATTTTGATACGTTTCCATACTCTTTTTTGAAGTGAAGGGCATAAGGAGGGGAAGTAATCACCATATTGATAGAACCGTCCGGAATCCGCCTCATTATCTCTAAGGAATCGCCCCAATAGGCGGCCCCGAAATCGGTTGCATAATAGGGCTTGATATCTGCAATCAGTTCGCGGAAATTTTGCTTCCTAGCCAAATGATTGAAAATGGAAGTTTGCATATGGTCCTCTTTATTTATATTAACACAAAAAACGACAAGATAAAAATATCATATTGGGTTTACATTGTCAACCAATTTAATTCAAAAAAATATTGACCTCTCCCAGTGGGTATCACAGGCGGAGGCGGCCAGACTGAGGGGCGTTACACGTCAGGCGATTGCCAAGCTGTGTAGAAAAGGTAAATTAAAAACTCTGGAAATGGGGGATATTCGTTCGTCAACAAGCAGGAAATCCTTGAATTCAAGGATGGGCCGGCGGGCGTCCAAGAACAAAACATGGTGAATCTACAGGAAATCAAGCGATCTGATAAATGATTGCAGTGATGACCAATGTAGTGAATTACTGCAGTATATCAGGGCCAGGGTAACATCCACCCCCTTGAGACAAAACTTGGATGCAAGGCCGAGATCATTCTTGAGGCCATTTCAAGAGCCAGCGACCTCACCTTAAGGGGTATACGTGGTATTATTGCTGAAGCGGCCTTCAAAAAAGATGTACTTGAAAGCCTGGCAGGCTGGGAGGATATAAGTACGGAAGGCGATCAGCCCTATGATTTCATTATTCAAGACAGTATTGGCGCTATCAGAATTCAGGTCAAGATGCAGCGGCAGAAAAACCAACGCCCCATGACCGCAAAAGAAGGCTACAGAATTTTTTCGGCCGATAAATGGGTCGTTGAGACCCAAAAGACCAGGGGCGGATTAAAAAAGGGCGTAGATACAAGACCATACAGGTTTGATGAGTTTGACATCCTGGCCGTGTCCATGCATCCCTCAACAGGAAAGTGGAGCGATTTCATGTATGTTCCATCCAGGTGGCTTTTGCCGAGGAGCGAAAAGGCAAACCTGATCATGAAGTTTCAGCCGGTGTCAAAACAGGCCGATGCAGATTGGACGGACAACATCCTAACGTGTATTAAACGGTATCGCAGCAATAAACGAAAAACCATTTCGGAGAAGTAAAAATCGAAAAATGCTAAGACGGGACAGCCGGTCACTGGGGAAAAAATCTTTTACCTTTGCATTCTGCTCAGTTGATCCGAATTGACCGTATGGGTTGGACATGGGAGGGGTGGCTCTGGTGCAAAAGCAACTTCACATTTATCCCTATCCCAAATGATTTTGATTTGTACAACAGGTGATGGGAATGGGCTCGCAATCCCGTTCAATGGGCAATTTGGTCAGTTTTACAAATCTCCCTTGCCTGATTTCTTTCTCTCTGGCCTCACAATTTTATTGAGAAATTTTTCATCATGCTCCATTTCATAGTCGAACCAATCCTCTTCGTCATGAAATCCAATGCAGGCAGAAATTAATTCGCACCATAATGGAAAATAAGAAACCAGTTTTAGAAGGAATTTATTGGGCCTGGCTTCATCCCTTTTGCTGCCTGATTGGGCGAGGCCTAAGCTGCCCTTTTCAAGCTGATCCGCATACCTGCCTTAGTTGCGAGCACAATGAGCATCTCCTGAGACTCGAATTTCTCCATTTCCCCCTTATTATGTCAAGCTGAGACACGAGATTGGCTGACTTCTAAAATTTTTGCCGCTTCAACCTGCGTCGAGCTTCTTGCTCTGGAGAAATTGACGAAGATCAGTCATTATCTCGGCAAACCCATTGAAGAATTGCGGCTTCTTCGGGAGGAATCCTGAAATCCGAAAGTAATTGCCGGAAGATTTAACAATTGACTTTTTCATATCTAACCTCTTCCACATTGAACGGCATATAGTTCAAAGCCGGCAGCTCTGCGGGCTTCGTCGGAAAATTATGAAGATCGTCCAGACTCGTGCCAACGAAGTTTAGGAGTTTCATATTTAATGATTATATTATATAAGTTTTTATATATTTGACAAGTAAAAATTGTCGTCAAAACAAAATTTGTGAGACAAGGGGACGATGTTCACGGGATTCAGTAACTTTTTTCTTTTTGGCACAGATGAGGAGACGCTGATGGTGAGACAACTCGATTCAATCGTATAGCGGATTTTGATTACAGGCAAAAACTGACAGCCTTCTCTCGCCTGTTCCTTTGGTCACTCGAGGCCCTTAGAGTTCTCAGAGAGGGACTTTATTCTTCAGGTAAATCGTTGAGTGGGCCGATTTACCGTGATCCCGCTGCCCTGCGGGGCAAATTCGCCGAATGGCGACAACTGGCTTTCATCGCCCGCCTCTCACCGGCAATGAAAAAATAAGTGCTTCTCCGTGTCCTCTGCGCGCTCTGTGAGAAACACAAGTTTTTGTCCAGCTTTTGTCTGTGTGGGTCTGTGGGGAAAAAGTATTTATAATAAACAGCTGAAGTATTACGATCGGTCTAATCTCCTGAGGGGTAAAAGAGACTTGCCGGCTTCAGCTTCTCCTGGAAGGAAGGCAACTTCCAGCATATCTTAGGTTCCACGAATAAGGCTTTATAGCCTTCCATATAAATATAAAACAATTTCGAACCGGGGGTATCCCCGGCGTTTCCCCAAAAAAGCATAAAATAAACCAGGACAGCAAAAATCATAAGAACCGAGACCGGGCCGGAGGTGAGTATTCGAATGACTCCATTTTTCTTCTTGTCACGCCATCTCCAGAATAATTCGCCAAGGCAAAGAGACAAGAGCTGGAAGCACGAAAAGTCCTACCGGTGCCGGGCCGAGGGCGTAATAAAAGGATTCGCCCCAGGTAAAGAAGGCGCTGACCCGCCAGATTTCTTTTAAAGTCCAGGCCAGGGGCACTATTAAAGCCCAAAAAATTCTTTCTATGGTGGAAGCGCCCCGAACATACAGGAGGCTATAGACAATCAGGCTGCTGAAGATGAGGGTAAAACCCAGCATCGAGTAGAGGATGTCGGCCGCAGTCCGATAGACCTGACCGCTGCCAAACCACTCCAGATGGCTGGTCAGAAAATTCAGCACCACCCAGACCCCCAGGGCGATTCCCACCGGTAAGAGCACCCTTCGGCTGAAGGGCTGTCTTTCCTTCTTCTCTGCTGATCTCAGCCATTGGCCTTCCTCCTTAAATATTCTTTCATTAAGGCCTGCAATTCCGGAAGGACTTTCTGGCCTTCCGGTGTGGAGATGAGGTTGTGCATGGTGCGGGGATCTTTTTGGATATCGAAAAGCTCTGCTGGTTTATTATTCCGATATTCCACATAAAGAAAACGGTCGGTTCTCACCGCATCCCACTCGGGAACACTGTAGGGAAAATCTTTGAAGTATTCCAGATGGACGGAAGAGCGATGAGAGAAATTATTATTGCCCAATAAAATGGGCACTAAACTCATGCCCTGCATGGTCCCCGGAGACCTGCAAGCCCGGCCAGGTCCAGGAGTGTCGGCGCCATATCGATACTGAGGGCCAATTCTCCGCTGGTTCTTCCGGGATTTTTTATTTTTGCCGGATAACGCACGATAAGGGGAATTCGCGTCGCCTCTTCATAGGGGAATCTTTTGTCGATCAATTGTTTTTCACCCCAGAAATATCCGTTGTCGCTGGTATAAACAACAATGGTATTTTCGGCGATCCCCAAGCGTTCCAACTCGGACAGGACCCGTCCGATCTGCTGGTCCATGGCCGTAATGACCCGGTGGTAATCCAGGTATTTTTCCCCCACACTGCCTATCACGCCGTAATAGCCACTCCCTTCTTTGCGATTAATCCAGGAATGGTACTCGGGAGGAAGGGTGCGGCTCACATCGGCATCCTTATAGAGATTTTTTAGTTCGTGAGGCGGGGTAAAGGGCTGGTGCGGGGCCTTGTGGGCCAGATAAACACAGAAGGGACCTTCCTTTTCCTTGCGGATAAAGTCCAGGGCCAGATCCGTTAAATCCTCGGTCAGGTATTTCCCCTTTCTTTCCGTAACGACCCCATCGATGATCAAAGGACAGTCAAAATAAATCCCCTGCCCACCGGAAGCGGTAAAGGTAACGAATCGATCGACGGCCTTTCCCAAAAGATTCGGCAGTCTGCCGGGCATATGCCATTTGCCGAAAAAGGCATTTTTATATCCGGCCTTCTTGAGAAGCTCCAAAAAGGTGACATTCTTATCATTCCAGGGCGTATAATTATTTTTTACGCCGTGGCGATGGGCGTATTGGCCGGTCAGGAAACATCCCCGCGAAGGGCTGCATAAAGGGGTCGCGGCAAAGGTGTTGGTGAATTTTACCCCTTCTTTGGCCAACCGATCGAGATGTGGGGGTTTTGATAAAGGGATGCCCGGTGTTGCCCATGGTATCGGCCCGATGGTCGTCGGAAAGGATAAAGACAATGTTCGGTTTCTTTTCCGGGATTGGCCCTTTTCCCGCCCCCAAAACCCGGGAGACCAGGCCGAAGTCGGTCGCCCCAACCGCCAGAGCGCCCCCGATGATCTTGAGTGTTTGGCGTCTGGAGACCTGGTGATCGGAAAATTTGAAGTTCCCCAATAGGAATTTCGTTCTCTCCTTGTGAAGGCTCATTTTCACGCCCATTCCGGGATTCTTTTCGTTAAAGGCCCTCCGAAGGCCTTTGGCTAGTTCAACGTTTGGCGCAGATTCTCACCTCCTGTCATCTCCATTAAAGCTTGCTTTTTCAGATCATCAGGCAGATTGTGGTTTGCCTCCCGGATGACCACCTTGGGTACGCCGTTGAAAACATGATAGGCCCGATTGAGGACCCGGTCATCCCAGATGGTCTTCAAATCGTTTTTACTAAGTCTATCGGCGACGAGGGTCGGCTTCAGACCGCCCAATTTATGGACGACCCAGTAATTGCCCAGCCAGGCTACCAATGGGACTGTTATCGACAAACTGGCCCTTTTTATCCGCCGGAATATGGTGCCGGTTTTCCAAGCAGCCAGGCCAGGGACACCATGTCGTGGGCCACAACGGATTCGGAGGCGATTACCAGACCGATTTCCGGTTGATGAACATACCCGGCATCAGGACCGAAGGTGGTTAGAATTTTATCGGCCGCGGAAATTACCAGACGCTGTTTCTTTACCAGGATTTGGGCGGTGTTGGCCTCGGCCGTTTTCTCGTGGAAGGTGGAGGCGTCCCGATGGTATTCCAGGCGCGTGTCCGTGCGCCAGTAGCCCACCGCCGCCTTCAGGCCCAGGCTGGCTCCGGCCAGGACATGGCGGCCGCAACGGGGCATGAGGATGATATGATCGACCTCTTTCAAAATATTGGGCATCATCAGACCGCGCTTCCAGTTGGTGCCCGTGACCATGGGGTCTTCATAAAAACTGTTCCATCCGCCTTCTTCAAAAAAATGAAGCTCTCCGCCGGCTGTTTGAACTGCAAAGGCCATACCGGAGGTTTCCATGAGTTTCCGTGTGCTGCCGGAAAGACCGTCTTGGTGAGAGTTTTACGTGCTCGATACCGGACATGTCACCCACGATCACCCGGCGGGCCCCTTTTTCCTTGAGAAGGCTGATAATGGCGGCGATGGCCAGGGGACTGGTAGTGGAAGGATAGGGTTTGCCTGAATTCAGGGCCGGTTTGATGAAAACCGAGTCTCCCTTAGATAACCAGGAAAAATCCGTGGCAGCCAGGGCCGCTTCTCGAACGGCTGTTTTTATGGTCTCCCCGGAAGACCCCTTGGGGACTCCAGCCAGAAAAACCTCTATTTCCTTTTTTGAAATGGGTGGCTTGTCCTTCATGGGGACCCGCGGAGATACCGAAACTCTTGGAATTAGAAAAAACCCCACCAACGGTTACCACGGCCACCCCTTTTAAAAAATCTCTTCGTCTCATAAGATCTTTCCTTCAATCACGGTTTCTGGGTAGGATAAATTCGAGTGTTTTGTCTTAAAGATAAATTGTCATATCGACCGAAGGGAGATATCTTGTACCTTAATTATACTATTAACAGGCTCAAAATAATATCGACAGGCTTCTTCAACACTGTCCAGTCACACCCCAAAGACGATCTCTCGCAGAGCGCGCAGAGATCACAGAGAAAAATAATTTGTAATTGCCGTTGAGGGGACGGCAATTACAAAAACCTCGTTGCTACGCAAAGAAATCCCCGCCGGAGGCGTGAGGGGTTTAAAAAATCGCCCTCTCAGCGATTTTATAAAATATTCTTTCTCTGAGCTCTCTGTGAACTCAAGCGACCGAAGAGGAGCGGGCGAGAGACCAGCCTGAAAGCCCCGAAAAAAGAAAATTATGCCTTCACATGTAAAAACAATTATGAGACCCGTTAATAATTCAGATTTCTCGCTTTGCTCGAAATGACATATTATACGTCTATTAATGAGACACAACACTAGTTAATTTCTTTATAAAAGGAGCAATCTTGTTTGTCAACGAAAACTTACTAAAGTTAATTGTAGTTAAATAAAATAATTTTTGGTTGACTTTTTTAATTTGTTTATCTACCATGATCTGAATCGGATTATTATCATAATTTGATACAATCTGCCCCGAGATTATAAAAATCAAGAGATGGAGTTATAGATAATGAACAGGACCACCTTAAAAGGCAGCAAAAAAGTTCGGGAGCTGTTGATTCAAAACGAGGTCAAACAGAAGCGGGAAACCTTTATGTTGGAACAGGCTCGAAAAATCAGCGCTGCCGAAGGGCTTCATGCCTTAACGCTCCCCCGGCTGGCCGAGGAAACCGGTTATTCCAAGCCCACGGTTTATAAATATTTTCCGACCAAGGAAGATTTGATAGTGGCCATTGCCGCTCAATCCTCGGCTATACGGGCTTCCTATTATGAGAGGGCGGTCACCTTCCAGGCCAGGCCCCGTGAAAAACTTTACGGGTTCAACGCCTTGAATTTCGGTTTTCTCCATCCCTATTTCCGTGAAATGCTGGACTTTCATATCAATCGATTAAGTCATCAGGCTGCGACTGCCCGTCAGAAGGAACTTTTTGAAAACGAGAACCGGGTGGTGGAGATTATAGCCGGGGTCGTTCGGGAAGCAATTGAAAAAGGTGACTTGAAGCTTCCGGAAAAGATCGATGAATATCAGATTATTTTCACTCTTAGTTCAACGACCTTCGGCGGATATGTCATGAGGGAATCGGATTCTCCGGTCATGAAAAAATGGTTTGACCGGATTCGTTTCCGGGACGGCGTCTTTGGGGAAATAGTCCTGGATGGCCTGGGATGGAAACCGCTCTCTACGGAGTGGGATTATAAAGAAACCAGGAAAAGATTTTTTCAAGAAGTCTTTCCGGAATTGTTGGAGGCTTCAGAAGTCAAGAGAAAAGCCGCCGGGTAAATTTTGATGGTTTTGTAACAATTCGGTTAAGGTCGGAATTCAGGAACCTTTAAATTACAACCAATATAGCGAGAAGTGCGGAGGAGAGAAAATGGATAAAGAAAAACTGACCCCATTGGTAAAAAATCTGGTCCTGAGCTCCGGGGCGATTGCCGTTGGGATCGCGACCCCGGAAACCCTTGAAGGGGGGCCGCCATCGACAGACCTCACTTATGTCCTTCCGGAAGCCAAGTCGGCCGTTGTCTTTGCCGTTCCCTTGGATCAAGGGGCCATTGAACGTTTCTTGAAAAAAGAGGATATGGCTTCGGCCAATATCGACAACCGCCGGGTCAACAATATGGCCAGCGGCCTGGCCTTGGAATTGTCGGAGTTTCTAATTATGAAGGGTTATAAATCCATCCCCCTGGTGGCCAATGCCACATACCGCCAGGACACCCCCAATGGCCCCTATGATGAAAAACCGCCAGTTTCCCACCGTTATCTGGCCGTAAGGTCGGGGATCGGGTACTTTGGAAAGTCGGGCAATGTCATCATGGATAAGTACGGGGCGGCTATTATTCTGGCCTCCGTGGTCACCGAAGCGGACCTGATCCCCACCGAGCCTTTGCCTCCTGAGGATAATTACTGCGATGACTGTCGTCTCTGCCAGTCGGCCTGTGCCTCGGGGCTGATGTCTCCGGAAGAGGAAACAACGGTCACCCTGGGAAATGTAAATTTTAATTATTCCAAACGTCGTTCCTATAATCGCTGCGAATACGTTTGCGGCGGATTTACCGGTTTACACCAATCCGGAAAGTGGTCCACCTGGTCACCGGGGCGGTTCCCGATCCCGGAAAAGGATGAGGATTTCCTGGGAGCCTTGATAAAGGCCGTCCCCGCTTACCGAAATAGAAAAAAATGGGATTACGGGCTTTACCATGCCCTGGTACCGGGGAACCTCCTGGAATTTACCTGCGGTCACTGCCAGTTCATCTGCCACCCGGACAAACAGGTGCGTCAGGCGCGTTATAAAATGCTCATCAACAGCGGGGTGGTCATCCAGGACCCCGACGGTACCTTAAGGGCCGTTTCACCCCAAGAAGCCGAAAAGCACTTATCGAATATGACCCCTGAGCAAAGGGCCTTGTATGAAGAATGATGAATTCGTAAAAAAAGGATATCAGAAATGGAAAATATGAATTTAGAAAAGATAAAACAGGACATCAAAGAAATCATTATAACCGCCGGGGCCAAAATCGTCGGGGTTGGAAGCCGGGATCGACTAAAAGATGCGCCACCTTCCGCCGACATGAACTTTTGCCTGCCCGGTGCCGAAAGTTGCATCATCTGGGCCTATCCTCTCCCTATGAAAGCCCTGGAAAACTATTTTTCCAAAAAGGAAAGGATGAGTATAAAAAAAGCCCAACAGTTCAGCTACACCGGGGCCTGGACGACTGCGCGTATTATTTCCAAATTCATTGAAGACCATTCCGAATATAAGGCCTTTCCGCTGATTCCCAATGGGAAATACAGACCCCAGGAAAAAGCCCCCGGGAAATACCGGTCCCAGATGCAGTTTCCGGATTTCTCGCTTAGGTATGCTGCCGTGGCTGCGGGTCTGGGCCATATCGGTTGGTCGGGAAATCTGGTCACTCCGGAATATGGCGGATCGGTATATCTGGGAGGTGTGCTGACCACGGCCCCGCTGGAAGCGGATCCCATGCTCCGGGAAAATCCCTGCAATCGGTGTAAAATATGCGTCAAGGCCTGTACCACCGGTTATTTTCCGAAAGAGGAAATAGAAGATTACCAGCCGGTCATAATCGGCGGCTTTAAGGAGGAATATTCCAAACGGGGAATTTATGCCCGGTGCGGCATAGGCTGTGCCGGGTGGACCGGATTATCAAAGGATGGAACCTGGAGCACCTGGACGCCGGACCACATCTGCCTGATCGATAAGCCGATGGAAAAGGAAAAAGACCCCCAGTATCTGGGCCAGTTGATGACCACCCTTCTGGTCGATGAGAAAACGCCGAAAAATATCAGGGACTTCAACGAAAAAATTCGATATTCTTTCAACGTCATTGCCCGTGAAAGTGAAAATGTGGGGCTCCGTCCCCTGGCCTACACCAATCCCCGATGCGGCAACTGTCATTTCATCTGTGTCGGAGATCAAAAGAAAAGAACAGTACTCTACAAGATGCTGACTACCTCGGGGAAGATGTATATCGATGAGGAGGGCAGGGAGTATGTCAAAAAAACAGATGTGGAGGGGAAAGAAACCGTTTATTACCCGCCTCCGGAAGAAGAATTTTTCACCAAAGAAGAATGGGACTTAATCGACGGGATTAGAAATCTCGATGTTTCGGATATTAAGGGGAGCCTTGGTAAACTGAACAAATTATTTGAGCTTTACTATAATTGACGAATTTGTAAAAAGTCACCGAAAGCCGCAAGCCAGTATCATGAAACTGTCCAATTTCTTCTGGACCCCGGCGTTCGCCGGGGTGACGACTTTTTACGAGTCAATCAAGCGACGACAACCAAACAATTCAGATAAAGGGTGGCGATCTTTCAGACTTCCTCAGGAAAATTAAAATATGAAAAAAATACTGATCGTCTTTCTAATGGTATTGGTTGTTCTGGGGCTGGCCTTGTGGTTTGGGCTTCCGGCCGGGTTAAGGGCCATGGGTCTGCATCCTCATTACAACGGACCGAAGGTCCAATTTCCGGGGGGCAAGGCCCTGATCATCACCACCAGCCACGAGCGGCTTGGAGATAAGGGATCAAAGACCGGGGTTTTTGCCTCCGAGATGACCGCCCCCTATTATGAGTTCAGTGATGGCGGGATGAAAGTCGATCTGGCCAGTATCAAAGGCGGCCAAATTCCGATCGACCCCCTGTCCTTCAAGTGGTTTATAAAATCAACCTATGACGATCGCTATTTGAAGGATAGTGAGTTTCAGAGGAAAGTCAATCAATCTCTCCGGATCGATGATCTCGATTTCACCGGCTACGACATCATCTATCTGGCCGGTGGGTGGGGGGCGGCCTATGATCTGGGCTTCTCCGAAGTGCTTGGGCAAAAAATCAGCCAGGCCTATAGCGCCGGCAAGGTCATTGGCGGGGTCTGCCACGGTCCTCTTGGCCTGCTCCTGGCCAAGGATGAAAACGGCGCGCCCTTGGTTAAAGGACGCCGCCTGACCGGGGTTACAGACAAACAGGTCAAGGAACTGGGCATTACTATGACACCCCAGCATCCGGAACGGGAACTGCGCGCTGCCGGGGCACAGTTTGAAAGCCAAACCGCTTTTCGGGATATCTTTGCCAACCATGTCGTAGTGGACAGGCGTCTGGTGACCGGTCAGAACCAGAATGCCGGGGCCGAGGTGGCCAATAAAATGATGATGGTTGCCAAGGGAGGTCTGAGATGAACACTAAGTCACCCAAGTCTCCAAGCGAAACGATCTTCCGGATTTTGGCCGGGCTGGTCGGCCTTTTATTTCTCATCCTCGGCCTTGGGTTTATGACCTTTCCGGACGTTTTTGCCACGGGATTTTCAGTCCAGCCGGCTACCATTCAAGGCCTGAACGCCATCAGGGGTGATTTCGGCGGCCTCTTTCTGGGGATGAGTTTTTTTTGCTTTCTAGGGGCGGCAACACGACGTTGGTACTGGCTCGTTGTTCCTATTCTCTTTCTCCTGCTCATTATTACCGGACGTCTGATCAGTCTTGGCCGGGATGGGTTTTCCCTGACCGGGTTCAGGTCTTTAATCATTGAGGCTGTTTTGCTGGTCCTTTTGATCGGCTCGACCATAGTGCTCGCCTTGAAAGCCGGGCCCAACGAAAAAGGTTTTAGAATTAATGAAATTTTGAACCTCAAGGTCCTGGTAGGCGCAGTTGTTGTCGCGGTGATTATCACCGGACTTGTTCTTTCACAGAAAAAGATCGGTTTAGCCTTGGTAAATGGGATTGCGGCCAAAAGTATGGGCACTGATGTCATTACCGATCTACCGGACGGGCTTCATGTCGCCCTTTGCGGTTCCGGGTCCCCCTTACCCGATCCGAGACGAGCCTCAGCCTGCACGGCGGTGATCGCCGGCAAAAACTTCTATGTGGTCGATACGGGACCCGGCAGCGAGAGAAAGCTGGAGCTCATGAGGCTGAATCCCGGAAAGGTGAAGGCCGTTTTACTGACCCATTTTCATTCCGATCATATCGGTGATTTGGGTGAACTCATGTTGAAACGATGGACCGGGGGTTCAAGGAAAACGCCTCTGGATGTTTTCGGCCCCACCGGAGTCGAAACCGTGGTCAAGGGATTCGATCAGGCCTATTCCCTTGACGATGAATACCGAATTATGCATCACGGTCCGGAAACGGTGCCACCCAGCGGGGCCGGGGGTGCGGCCAGGACATTTTCTTTTGCGGAAGGTAAGGAAGAAGCGGTCATCATCGATGAAGACGGCCTCAAAGTAACGGCCTTTCCGGTTGATCATGCCCCTGTAAAACCGGCGGTGGGTTATCGTTTCGATTATAAGGGACGATCGGTGGTGATCAGCGGAGATACCGCACCCGTTCAATCCCTGCTTAACCAGGCCCGGGGGGCCGATTTACTGGTGCATGAAGCCCTTCAGCCGATTATGATCAGTAAGCTAAAAGGTATTGCCCAAAAAATCGGCCGTACCAACACCGCCAAAATCATGGGCGATATCCTCAATTACCACACCTCTCCGGAGGATGCAGCCAGGATCGCCGAGAAAGCCGGCGTTCGTCATCTCCTCCTGACCCACATCATACCACCCCTTCCGGTTGCGGATCTCAAGGCGGCTTTCCTGGGCGATGCCAAAAAAATATATCGCGGCCCGATCACGGTCGGAGAAGACGGTATGCTTTTCAGCCTGCCGGCTGGAAACAAAAAAATCCAGATGAAGTGGCTTTTGTAAATAAAACGAAATCATCTCATTTTTAAAAAACATCTTGTAAAAGGAGACCTTATGAAAATTCTAATTACGGCTTTCCGGAATTGCGGTACTCCTTAGAAAACCCCTGGACCCCGGTTTTCACCGGGAAGTCAACCTCTTACGAGTTTATCAAAAGAATGTGCGGTAGAAAGGAGATTTCAAATATCTTTTATTATGCCGAAAAGAATACCAGGCCCTAGTTCATTATCGCACCGAGGCCCTTCTTGATTCACGGCTCTATTGCACCATTCCAAAAGAATAAAGAGGAGGATGTTTATTATGAAAACCTTAAGAACACCGGATGAGCGGTTTAAAAACCTGAAAGATTTTCCTTTTGAGCCACATTACGCCGAAGTTCCCGATGGAGAAGGCGGCCGCCTGAGAGTTCATTATATCGATGAAGGTCCACGAAACGCAGACCCGGTCCTGCTGATCCATGGGGAACCGAGCTGGTCTTATCTTTACCGGAAAATGATCCCGATTTTGATTGAGGCCGGCAATCGGGTCGTCGTCCCTGACCTGGTGGGATTCGGCCGGTCGGATAAGCCTTCCCAACGCAGCGACTACACTTTTCAAAGCCATGTGGACTGGATGCAGGCCTGGCTCGACCAGGTGGACTTAAAAAGGATTACCTTCGTTGGCCAGGACTGGGGAGGGGTGATCGGATTGCGCCTGGTGGCCGGCCATCCGGAACGGTTCGCCCGGGTGGTGGTGGCCAACACGGGGCTTCCCACCGGAGACAGCCAGATTTCCGAAGCCTTTTTAAACTGGAGGAAGTTTTCCATCGAAGTTCCTGATTTTAATGTCGGCCAGATTATTGCCATGGGATGCAAGACTTCCCTGGCTGAAGAAGTAATTGCCGCTTATAATACCCCGTTTCCGGATGATACCTACAAGGAAGGGTCCCGAATTTTTCCTTCCCTGGTCCCCATCACCCCCGATGATCCGGCATCAAACGCCAACCGCGAGGCCTGGAAGGTCCTTTTGAAATTTGACAAGCCCTTTCTGACCGCTTTCAGTGACTCCGATCCGATAACCGGCGGCGGAGATCGGATATTTCTGGAGAAGGTTCCGGGGACCAAGGGTCAACCTCATACCACCATCAAGGGCGGGGG
The DNA here is from genome assembly GCA_963790475.1 of uncultured delta proteobacterium. Lineage (GTDB taxonomy): Bacteria > Desulfobacterota > RBG-13-43-22 > RBG-13-43-22 > RBG-13-43-22 > RBG-13-43-22. The sequence goes on from CAWBOS010000012.1 coordinate 221,683, forward strand.
ACATTTCCTGCAGGAAGACCGTGGTGAGGATTTTGCCCGGGTGATCGTGGAATTCATCAAACACAGTTAATGCTTTAGATTTAGGAAAATGCATCAATTCAGTTCTTTGAAATAACTGATAAGATGCGCTTCTTAAGAATTTATTAAAAACGAATGGCAGAAGAGTAGAAGGGGATTTATGGAGGATCTAGGAAAATATCATGAAATCGGGCGAACCCTCATCGATAGATTAAAATTAACTACCTACCCGGTGGCTGTCAAAATGATTCGGCCGGAGGAAGAGGTCCCGGAGGCCGCTGTACAACCCTCCCTGGTTTTTGGCGCCGAAGTCCCGGCTTGTCTGGTTTATACTTATTGCCGCCGGACCGGAGCCTCTTTTTTCCTGACCAAGGACGATATCGCCTGCAAGCCTATCGTTCTCTATTTTGGCCTGGATGAGGTCTCTGACCCGGATGATTTATACCGGGCCTGGGCCGAACATGCCGGATATAAGAAGAATATGGAATCGGAAAAACAATCCCGGGTCTCGGATGCCCGATTTGAACCGTTTCGATTCAAAGGGTTTGTGGTTTCCCCCCTCCATCAAACTCTGGTAAAACCCGATTTAGTGATGTTTTACTGCTCTCCCTTAATCCTGTCGCACCTGATTCTGGCCGCCACTTATGACGGGGAGAATATTGTTAGTAACTTTAACGGCATGGAATCCAGTTGCAAGGAAGGGATCATCCGAACCTTCCTTACCGGTAAATGTCAGGTTGTTTCGCCGGGGATGGGAGACCGGGTGATGGCCGGTGTTCAGGACCATGAGATGTTATTTTCCATTCCTGAAGAAAAGCTCCGAACGATCGCTGAAAATTTGTTTCTGGCCGGGAACAGATTGAATGATCCGTCTCCCTTTAACATTCCTCATATTGCGCCCACTATGGGCGCCAATAAGTTATTGGGAAATCAGGTGGAACCGAAGGTCTGGCCAACGCTGCGGGAAAAGCTGAGGCAAAAGAAATAAAGAAAGACCTTTTGCTCTCTCGCCCGCTTCGCTCGAGCACGCAGAGATCGCTGAGAGAAGCAGATTCTTTCATTACGGTTGAGAGGAACCGCAATCAAAAGCCAGTCGGGCGCTATTGCGCAATGAAGCCTCAGACCAAGAGAGACTTTGTAGGTTGTGCCGGAGACAGGACCGATTGGTCTGAATCTCCCCCTCAGAGATTCAGACTTAACTGAACCCGTCTTTCTCTGTGTTCTCTGCGAACTCGAGAGACCGAAGGAAACGGGCGAGATAAGTTTTTTCTAAAACCAGGAGGTGGCTATGTCTGTGATTATGGAAAAAGACGGCCCGATAACAACCGTCATCTTAAGCCGGCCCGAGGTGCGCAATGCCGTAGACCGGCAAACGGCTGTTGCCTTGGCCGAGGCCTTCAGGACCTTTGAAGCCGATGAGCAGGCCCTGGTGGCGGTCTTTTCCGGAGACCAGGGTCATTTTTGTGCCGGGGCGGATTTGAAAAAACTGGCCGAAGGACGATCCAATCAGTTGGAGCCCGTTGGCGACGGGCCTATGGGGCCGACACGGATGCGCCTGAATAAGCCGGTCATCGCGGCTATTTCCGGTTACGCCGTAGCCGGGGGGTTGGAACTGACTTTGTGGTGTGACCTGCGGGTGATGGAGGAAGACGCCGTGCTGGGTGTCTTCTGCCGTCGCTGGGGCGTCCCTTTAATCGATGGCGGTACTGTTCGCCTGCCCCGTCTGATCGGCCTCAGCCGGGCACTGGATCTGATCTTAACCGGAAGGCCGGTCAGTGCCGAAGAGGCCTTACAGATAGGGTTGGTTAATCGGGTAGTCCCCAAAGGTACAGCCCGGCAGGCCGCCCAGGAGTTGGCCCGCCAACTGGCCGCTTTCCCACAAATCTGTCTGCGTAATGACCGCCTCTCGGCTTACGAGCAATTCGACCTTTCCTTTGAAGAGGCCATGACCAATGAATTCCGGCATGGGCTGGAGGCCATTGAACAAGAGGCCCAAAATGGGGCAGCCCGCTTCGCTGAGGGTTCCGGCCGGCATGGTGAATTTGAAAAATAGTAATGCTTTAGCTTTTTATTATATTCTTTTTTGCCACAGACACACAAAGACAAAAACTGGACAAAGTCCTATCTCTCACAGAGCTCTCAGAGTCGCAGAGAAATCCTAATTTATTGATTGCCGTTGAGGGGCCGGCAATCAATAACCGGCTCATCGCCTAGCCTGCCCCGGACTCGATCCGGGGGCAAACATAGCCCCCGCAGGGTAGCGGGGTCAGGTAAATCGCCTGAAAAAGAACAAGTCGTCTAACTCATGTCCTGCAGTTGTCTGTGGCAAAAAGGGAATTGCTTTAGCTTTTTCAAAAAAATAAAATGGAGGTTTTCAACATGTCCAAAATTCTGGAAATTCTTGGAAGCAAGTACCCGATCATACAAGGGCCCATCGGTGAAATGAACGATCCCAAAATGGTCGCCGCCGTGTCCGAGGCCGGCGCTTTTGGGATGTTGGCCCTCGGCTTTGTCCACGACCTGGAAAAGGTCAAACAATTAATCGCAGGGGTCAAAGAGCTGACCGACAAACCTTTCGGCGCCAATCTTATGATCGCCATGAATCCGAACAATGAAGCCATTCTGGAGATCTTAGCGGAAGCAGGAATCAAAACCATAACCACTTCTGCCGGAGCTCCCAAGAAAATCTATCCCAAAATTAAAGAATTGGGCCTGAAGGGCCTGCATGTTATTTTGGCCGCCCCCCTGGCCTTGAAAGCCGTAGAGGCCGGGGCCAATGCCGTGGTCGTATCGGGAGCGGAATCCGGAGGACTTCGAACCAGCGGTCCCGAGTCCAGCAACATGATCCTGATCCCCCTGGTCTGTGACTTGGTGGACCTTCCAGTCGTGGCTGCCGGAGGGATTGCCGATCATCGGGGATTTAGAGCCGTCCTGGCCCTGGGGGCCCAGGGTGTGCAGATCGGGACCGCTTTTCTGGCCTCTGAAGAGAGCCCGGCCCCTCAGGAATGGAAAAAGGCCATCATCGATTGCGCTGATGGAGGCACGGTGCTGCTGCCCAGGCTCGGCATAGCCATGCGGGCTCTGATCAACGATGAGATGCGCCAAATGATGGCTTCCGGCGTGGATCTCAGCAAGGAATACAAAGCAGGTGATGCCGGCAAAACCTGGGGAGGAGGCCAGATCAGCGCCTTGATTAAAAAGATCAGGCCCGTAAAGGATATTATCGAAGAAATGGTATCCTGACCATTACCAAGAAAGGCTACTTGGACAGGGCCCCCTTGGCCGGGAACGAGGGATCTTGTTCTCCAGGAGGTTTTCCGGGGATAGGCTTGCTGATAAATGGAATTAATGTAACACGTTAGTTATTGGAAAATGAGTTTATATTCACCGCAAAGCCGCAAAGATCGCAAAGAGAATTATTTTTGTTCAATCCCATGAGAGTCAGGATTGAACAAAACAGCCTTGGCCTCCGGCCAAATAATTCCCCGCAAGGAAGTGAAGGATATTGATTGCCGGCCCCTCACCGGCAATCAATAAAAACATTTTCTTCTTTGCGCCCTCAGCGGCTCTGCGGTGAAAACATTTAATTTCAAAAAGCTAAATGAATAAAATTAATAATTCCGTTGGAAGGAGGCTATTATGTCGGAAATCTCAGTTCGTAGCAAACCAACCAATTTCCTGGAACTCAACGCGGGGAAACACCCGGACAAAACCGCGGTAATCGGTCCTGACAGGTCCATGACTTATGGACAATTGCGGGAAAGAGCCAGGGCTCTGGCCCGGAGCCTTTACGGCCTGGGGGTCAGGCCCGGGGATCAGGTGGCCCTCATGACCTACAACCTTCCGGAAGCCTCTGAAGTCTCGACGGCCCTTGTTTATCTTGAAGTAGGCCTGGTTATGATCGGTTACCGGATGAAACCGCCGGAAATTGAATACATCGTCGGAAACTCGGATTCCAGGGTTCTTCTTTTTTGGCATGAATTTGCGGATCGCATTCTGCCCTATAAGGAAAATTTTAAAAAGATCATACCCGGAGGTTTCATCTCCTTTGGAGGGCCTTCTTCCGCTAGTGCCTTGGACTATGAAACCCTGTTTAAAGACCCGCCGGAGATGGACCTGGACAACCTGCCCCCGGCCAAACAGGCGGGAACGGCCATGATCTATACTTCGGGAACCACAGGCCGACCTAAGGGTGCCGCCCGAAAAACAGATTTTACCAATAAACCGGGAGTATTGGATTTCCTGTTTGCCACGATTGGTTTCCTGAAAATGGATCCCGACGAGGTGCACCTGGTTTGCTGCCCGATTTACCATTCAGCCCCCTCTTACTTTAACGCCGTTAATTTTATCCTCGGTGGAACCACAGTCTACCAACCACGATTTGACCCGGTGCAATTCCTCGAGCTGGTGGCCAGACATCGGGTTACCTCAAGCCATCTGGTTCCTACCATGATCGTCAGATTGCTCCAGGTGCCGGAGTCGGTCACCCGGAATCTGGATCTTTCCAGCCTGCGCACCGTGATTTGCGGGGCGGCACCCTTGTTTCCTGAATATAAGCTTGCCTTTCTGGACCGCTTCGGCGACTGCCTCAACGAGTATTACGGGGCCACCGAAACAGGCGTGAACACCTTTATCACGCCCCAGGAGATGCGGGAGCGGCCCAACAGTGTCGGCCAGGCCTTTGCCAATAATGAACTCAAGATCTTTGATGAACAGGGCCATGAAGTCCCGGACGGAGAACGGGGCGTGCTCTATATGTATAATCCCATTATGATGGAGGGTTACTATAAAAATGAAAAAGCCACCATCGAAACCTATCGGGGCAACTATATGACGGTCGGGGATGTGGCTGTTCGGGACAGGGACGGGTATATTTACATCGTCGATCGGGTAAAAGATATGATCATTCGCGGCGGAGTCAACATTTATCCGGCGGAGGTGGAAGAAGTCCTGGTGGGCATGCCCGGGATAGCCGATGCCGCCGTGGTTGGAAAGTTCGATCCGGAGTTCGGCGAAACGGTGGCTGCCTTCGTGGTCCTGGAGAAAGGCTCACCGGTTACCGAAGAAAGTATCAAGGAATATTGTGCCCCGCGTATGGCTAATCAAAAGATCCCCGTTACCATAGTTTTTTTGGATACGATTCCCCGTACGCCAACAGGAAAAATTCTGAAAAGAGAGCTCCGCGAGGCCGTTAACGTGCCCACAATTTAATTTCATCATGGATGCCATTTTTGCCAATCTTGTAATGATTTTTCATTTCACTTACGTATCCTATATTATCTTGGGATTCGTCTATATCTGGCTGGGCTTTTTTCTCCGATGGAAGTCTATTTATAATCCGCTCCTTCGGTGGACCCATTTGGCGGCTATGGGGATTGTGATTTTAGAGACTGCTTTTGGCTTTTTCTGTCCCTTAACGGAATGGGAGGCTAAGCTGCGTCGAGGAGCCGGTCAGTCATTTCTTTATCCCCAGGGTTTTATTCCCCATTGGGTGCACAAGTTTTTGTATTACAACTGGCCTGACTGGATGTTTGCGGTCATTTACATCGCTTTTTTTGTTGGAATGTGCTTAACGTTTATTTTCATCCCGCCAAGAAAACCTGATCGGTGAATTCTTCAAAAAGCCCCTGCTATGCTGTCCGGTTTAATTTTTCCTCCGGGATAATCATGTAGACTCTATCCCTTCATCCAGATCTTGGTCCGATTCTGTGAAATTCTCCAGGACTTCCATTTTTTTGATTCCCGCCTTTGGCAATCAAATGGCCATGTCTGCTCGGCCCTTTATTCAGCCTGGGAAGGGCAATTTCTTTTTAACCAGTCCGTCAGAAAGGCATTCACCTCATTGGGTTTTTCCTGTTGAATCCAGTGCCCGCATTCCAATGTACGGCTCTCCAGATTCGGGACATATTCCGAAAAATCGCCCCCCTTCGGGACAATGTCGTAGGCCCCGTAGATCATGGCGCAGGGGACATCGATCCGCTGTGGAAGGCCGGAGGACCTCTCCCAGTTTCGGGTGATGTTCCGATACCAGTTAATCGGCCCGGTAAATCCTCCTTTGCTGAATGCGGCAACAAAAACGTCCAACTCCTTATCCGACATGAGGGGTTCCCCCGGGGGATCGGTCAGGTCAAGAAGGTTTATCAGGGACACCTTGAAACTGGGTTTTTCCTTTGCTGATCCTGCCTTTCGGTCACCCTGCTGTCGGCGACGAAACACATTATTCAGAAAGCGTTCGGGATTTCCTGCGAAGGCGGCATCGGCAACTCCGGGTTGCCGGTTAAAATGTACGATATAGTGTTCCGGCCCGTAAAACTGCTCCAATAGAGCCACCGGGTCGCTATTTCCCCGTGGCGAAAAGGGGACACTCATTCCCACTACCCCGGCGACTCTGTCCGGGTGAAGCAACGGCATATTCCAAACCACCGGACCACCCCAGTCATGGCCGATAAAAATGGCCTTTCCCAGGCCCAGGGCGTCCAACAGGTTGGCCATGTCACCACAAAGATGCTGAATATCATAGGCCTCCACCCCCTCGGGTTTGTCCGTCGCGCCGTATCCCCTCTGGTTCGGTGCGATGACCCGGTATCCCGCCTCTGCCAGGGCGGGCATTTGAAACCTCCAGGAATAGGCGAGTTCCGGAAAGCCGTGGGCCAGAATAACCGGAAATCCCTCCCCCTGTTCAAAAATTTCCATGTTGATTTCATTGGTTTTTATTATTTTCGGATCGGGAAAGGCGATAGTCATTTTTTCTCCTTCCTGGGTTATATTAAGTCAAAGAGTATAAGCAAAGGAAACACTTTAGTTATTTAAAAAATGTTTTGCCACAGACTCACACTGACAAAGGCTGGACAGAAGATCGTTTGCCCGGCCCAACAAAAACGGGCCAGACAAACCAGTTATCGCTTAACGGCGAACCTGGTTTTAATGCCCGAAGGGCCTGACAGTAGAAGGAAGACAAGTCGTCTTCCTCATGTCCTGCCTTTGTCCGTGGCAAAAAAAGGATATTCCCTTTTTTCAAAAAGCTAAAGTGATACAAGCAAAGAAATTATCATTCCGGTGTCTGCGGGTCAAGATTTGTTGAAAAGTATTAAGCTGATGTATATCATTTTTTTTGATTTACAATCAAAGGAAAATCAGCAGGCAACTCCGGGACCGAATAGAGCCTTCGGTAAAGGACTCCCCAAGACGGAGAGAGAGCCGAGTGGCCCGAATATTTTTTTGACCGGCCTCTTGGGATGGGTTAATCTGAATCCTTAAAAACGAAACATTCTTTTCTGATGATTGGGGAGTTGAGAGGTTTCGAATTGAATGGTAATTAAGTCAACCTTTTAAGAATCGTTTTCTGGCCAAATCGGAAACTGTAAAAGGAGGAATTATGGAGAACAAAATGAAGGATCTTTTTTCCATCGAAGGGAAAATTGCCCTGGTCAGCGGAGGTTCGAGAGGAATCGGTGAGATGATCGCGGCCGGTTTTTTAAGTCACGGGGCCAAAGTCTATATCAGCTCTCGTAAGGCTGAGGTTTGCAATGCTACCGCCAAACGGCTGGCCGACAGGTACGGAAAGGAATGTCTTTCGATCCCTGCCGACCTGTCGGGTCTGAAAGGCATAGAGTCGCTTGTCACCGCCTTATCGGAGCGGGAAACCAGACTGGACATTCTGGTTAATAACGCCGGGGCCACCTGGGGCGCCCCTTTGGAGGAATTTCCCGAATCAGGGTGGGATAAGATTATGGATACCAATGTCAAGGCTATTTTTTTTCTCACCCAGAAACTCCTGCCGCTGTTACGGAAATGCGGCTTCATCCGAAAATCCGGCGCGGGTGATCAATATCGGCTCAATCGACGGCATCAAAACGCCGTCTTTTAATAACTTCTCTTACGGACCTTCCAAGGCCGCTGTGCACCATTTGACCCGTGTTCTGGCTGCACACCTGATCAAAGAACATATCATCGTGAACGCCATTGCGCCGGGACCGTTTCCAACCCCGATGTTGAGCTCCGGAGTTGGGTTCGGTGGAAAGACTGAAGGAGAAGGTGTGAACTGGGATATGGTGGGTCAAACCAACCCGAGCGGCCGAGTCGGCACTATAGAAGACATTAGCGGTTTGGCGATTTTTCTCAGTTCCAGAGCGGGCGCTTATGTGGTGGGTCAAACCATACCCTGTGACGGAGGAATGGTCGCTAGTTCCTGATGGTATCACTAAAAGAAACATCCGAGAGGAGATAAGAGATGAAAGTGGAGGACTTCAAGGAAATAGTTTACCAGAAGGAAGACAACGGCATCGTCACGGTTACGCTGAACATTCCGAAAAGAAAAAATGCTTTGAGCCCGTATACGTTTTACGAGCTTTTCTGGGCCGTGGACGCCATGGAAAAGGATGACTCGGCTGGAATCATGATCCTGACCGGTGCCAAAGATCCCGATTCCGACGATCCGACCAAAGAAGCCTTCAGCAGCGGCGGCTATTTCAATCCCGCCTCTTTGGCGGGACTAAGCGAGGAAGTGAAAGCCCAGCTTGACCTTACGGATATTGCCCAGAAAAAATTAACTTTGAAGATGTGGCAATTCGACAAACCGGTCATCGCCGCCGTCAATGGGCTGGCGGTTGGCGGGGCCTTCACCATGTGCCTGTCCTGTTGCGATCTAATCTATTGCTCCGAACACGCCTGGGCTTCCTTGCCCTTCGTCGGTTTGGGCATCATTCCCGAACTGGCCTCCAGTTATCTGCTGCCGAGATTGATCGGCTTCCAGCGGGCCAAGGAGATCATGTTTTTTGCCGAACGTATCACGGCCCAACACCTTTTCGATCTTGGACTGATAAACAAAGTGTTACCCCATGATCAACTGTTGCCCTATGCCCGAGAAAGGGCCCTTAAACTGGTCCCGCCTCAGGGAGCCGGGTATGCGGTCCGCATGGCCAAGCGGGCCCTTCATCAACCTCTTCTTGCCGCCGTTACTACGGCCCTGGATATGGAAAACAAGGGACTCAATGAGGCATTTCGCACGGCGGACTTCGCCGAGGCCCTGACCGCCCGGGCTGAAAGGCGGGCCCCGGTTTTCAAAGGCCGGTAGTAGACCGAACCCGCAAATGGGAATCGGCCGGTCAGATAATCGCTCTCAATATTTCAAGGGACTAAGGTACCATGGCCACAATCCGGGCCGGTCCGGCACTACCCCCCTTGATCTTCAAGGGAAAGCAGGACACTTTGAATCCATAGGGGGGTAGTCCTCCCAGGTTGACTAATCGTTCGATCTGGGCATAGGGCAAATTTGCCTGATGGGCGGCCCAGAAAACCCCCGGCTTTCCGCTGCTCAAGGCCTCTTTAGCCTGCCGATCCAAAGGGGTGTCCCAGCCCCAGGCATCTATACCCATGACTCTGATGCCTTGATCAAACAACCAATGGGTGGCCCCGGCGGTAACCCCGCAGCCCCGGAACATATAGTCCGGTTGGCCGTAAAAGGCGTCTCTCCCGGTACGCACCATCACGATATCCAGGGGTTTCAAGGTGTATCGGATACGCTTAAGTTCATTTTGGACATCTTCCGCGGTCATCCCGTCCCCATCGGCTTTGTAGGACATTTCCAGGATCACCCCGTCACTGAAAAACCATTCCAAAGGCAGCTCATCAATGGTTTCAGACCTTTTCCCTTGGATTTGACTGTTGTAATGCCAGGGGGCATCAATGTGGGTGGTGCTATGGGTCCCCAGATTGGTTATCTTTTCCACTGCCCACCCTTCCCCACGATTTAGAAGATTGGACGGGACATTAAACATACCCTGGATTCCGGCCGCACCCTCGGTATGGGACTGATATTCTATGACCGTTCGTAAAAACTCCGGAACTCCTTCAGGACTGGGGGCAATCATAGCCGATAAGTCAATGAATTTCATAAGGCACTCCTCCTTTTAAAATGGTATCTTTTTTAAGGATGATCGATTCAGAATAATCCTTATTCTAAGCCATATTTTTCCTTCATTTCAGCGTACACCTGCATTAATTTTTGTTCGTGCATTTGCTCTTCTTTCAGGAAATTTCCGAAAATTTCCTTTTCCATTCGGGAAGTACTTTTTTTAATTAAATTCTCATAGAATTCCTGAGCCTTTCTCTCGTTTTCTACTCCGATTTCGAACAGTTTAAACAGTTCCTTTGTTTTCTCGTCCATTTTTCGTCCTCCTCATTTTCCTGAGTGCCTTTACAAGTCGGGTTAGTTCTTACCAGGCTCTGGATCTTTCAGCGTCTTGGGGTGCTTCTTTTTCTTCGGGCCGAGTTTCCTGATGTTTTCGGCCGGCGGTAGATCTTCCGGCATCGTCCCGCCAAGCTCCTGAATGGTTTTTCGAACTTTCTCGCCGACTTCCTTATGGGTAAGGTTAGCCTTTACTTTACCCCTGATCCGGTCACGACGGAGTTTTTCCTCGGTCTGAGTGGTCCTGAACAAATTGGCGGCCAGTTCCGTGCTGCCCATGTGGTCGAGAATCTGTTGGCTTTTCTTTAACCCCCGGCGAAGGTGAATATCTTTAGCCGACAACCCGCCATAGAGGCCGCGATAGCCGTGGTCCTGAAAGATGGCATAATCCTTGGACTCGATGACGCCGGCTGCCCGGGCCGTACCCGCCAGCCGGATATTGTGCAGCTTCATTTCTTCCCGTAAAAGCAGCCGCCGAACTTCCTCGGTCGTCCTTTCAGAAAGTTCCTGTCTTCGGGTCTGAAGGGCAAAATAGTTCTGACCCAAAGCGACAATTTCTTTCGAGGGGTCCGCGTTTTGGACGATGAGGTAACAGGCGTACCGGGAAAGCAAAACTGTTTTGATGGGCCGCTGCGCTCCACTGCCGATCGTGACCATTTCGGTGACGTCAACGAAATGGTCTTCGATGTGGTGGCCGCTGTTAAAACAGGCCAGTCGGGCTTTCTCCAGGACGGCCTCAAAGTTTCGATAATCACTGTAACCCAGCACTAAGGCAAAGTCCCGGCTGGACCAGTATTCTACACCGGCTGAATTTATTCGCCGGATGCGCTCGAAGGGGGAGAGATCATCGGCCACCGGCATGTTTTCTTTTTCCTGGTCCATGTTTTCCCTTCGCTGGGAATCTATTTCTGGATCAGCTTCTTTCCGATCTCCCAGGCCGCGCCTACGTCCGGTCCGAGTCCCAGATACTTCTTGTCGGGCATGATAAGAACAAAGGGATTTACCTTCCGCAGGTCAGGGGCGCCCTCAGTGAGGCAGCTCTCTTCACAGTAGGCCGCGATGATTTCCCCGATGAAGAGCTCCTCGGCCGGCAGGTCAACGGTCTGCACCAGTTTGCACTCGACATTAAGGAGGCATTCCTTGATCATAGGCGCCGTTCCCAGCTTGCCGTAGAAGGTTTCAAATACGGCGGCCTTGTCGACCTTCCGGCCTGAAACCAGGCCGCAGTAATCGGTCTTCTCGACCATGTCCGCTGAAGGAATGTTCACACTGAAAGTCCCATTCGCCTTCAGTCCTGGGTTGGTATAATGGGCCTTGTTCATGGCCACGGCCAGATAGGCCGGCTTGGGATTTACCATACTGAACCAGGCCACCGTAAGGTAGTTGGCTTTTCCATCCACGTTGGCCCCGACCAGGGCGCAGGGCATGGGGTAGTAGGCACGGTCGCTGCCTATTTCAATCTTGGCCATAATATCCTCCTTGATAAAGTGAACGCTGATATTAGTCTAACTCCAATATTTCTCTCCGCGTTTTGTAAAGTAGGGCTTCTCTCATTCTTTCCTGATCCGGCACAACAGCGCCGTGTGAGGCCAACTGCCGATCTCCGGGCTGCAATATTCCGATCCGTCCGGGCAAAGCACATTGGCATTCGATTCGAAGACACTGAAAAGAGTCGGAGCCGCCTCTTCCCTTTCCGGAAACCACCATCCGTGTTCGGCATCAGCCATGCGCCGGTCGATCCTGTCCGAAAGATGCAGACGCAGACGAATGCTTCCCTGGGGGGTTTCAACCCGAACCCAATCCCCTTCAATCAAATTCAGGACGGCGGCGGTTTCCGGGTGCAGGGTCACCAGCGGATCAGGCCGTTTTTTTCTGGCTCCCTCAACCTGCCTCTGTTCCGAGTGGTACATGGGCATAAACCGGCTTCCGGTAATCAGGACCAGGGGAAAATCCCGGGTCGATGGAGAATCGTTCAAGGGGCTTTGGGCCATCTCGCGGTAGACCGGCAAAGGTTCACAGCCCAGCGCCTCGAAAGTGCTCGATCGCAGTTCCACTTTACCCGATGGGGTACCGAACCCATATTTTTTGTAGCGCTCAAATTCCGGCTTTCCGAAGAGACCGTTTTGTTCCAGGAGCCGGTTGAAGGTCAAACCCAGCGGGGACAGTCTATAGTCCCAGACTTCGTCAATGTCTTTCCAGGGCCAGTGTTCGCTCTGCCCCAGTCTGACGGCTAACCCCCGCCAGAAATCATAGGTATTCCGCCGCTCAAAAAGGGGCTCGATCCCTCTGGGGCAGGCCACACAGAAGCCCCCCGTCAACCAGAGCTCGGTCGTCTCCACGGTGGAACAGATGGGAAAAACATAATCAGCCAGGGCGGCGGAAGGCGTAAGAAAGAATTCACCGACGACATAAAGCTCCAGGTTCATCAAGGCATCATAGGTGTGGCGGATATTTGGCAGGGAAAGCATGGGATTGCTGGCTACCGAGATGGCGGCCGTGACCGGATAAGGTTGGTGGGTAATCATGGCCTCAAAAACCGGTCTGGCGTGAGCCATACAGGTCATGTCGGCATTTGGGGGACGCATATATTCACGGGGGAGGCGTCGGTTGGCCTGCTCACTTCTCGACCAGCCCGGGAAGCCAAAAAAAGGATATTGATCGGTCCCCAATTGTTTGGCTCGCTGTTCGGCCGGCAGGATCTCGTTTAATTGCATTTCCTCGTCGTTGATGATTTTTCCGACCGGATCGTTGCAGCCCAGAGATTCACCCCCCGGAATGTCCAGATTGCCGGTCAGAGCCTTCAAACAGCATCTCGCCCTGGCCGCCTGAGTGGCATTGAGGCCCTGCTTGTCCAGACCGAAACCCCAGGTAATGACCGCCGGTTTGGTCATCCCATACAAACGGGCTGATTCGATGACCTGCTCCGGAGTCAGCCAGGTGATTTCCGCCACCCTTTGAGGCGTGTAGGCGGCAGCGGCGGCTTTAAGATCTTCGAATCCCACCGTCCAGTTGGCAACGAAGTCCCGGTCATAGAGTCCTTCTTCAATGATGATCCTGATCCAGCCGAGCATCAGAGCCACATCGGTGCCGGGTCTTATCTGCAGCCAGAGATCGGCTTTTTCCGCCTCGGCAATGCGGCGGGGATCCACGACCATGAGTTTTGCCCCGTTCTTTTGGGCCTGGAGGATCAGGGGATAAAGACCGATCGGATCGGATTGGGAGGGGCCATGTCCCCAAAGCACCACCAAGCGGGTATGCCTGAAGTCCCCCCAGGTAAATCCGCCGTAAGTGGCGTATTCAACCGCCTGAGTGGGGCACATGCAGACATTATTGACCCCGCAGACATTCGGCGATCCGAAAAGATTGAAAAAGCGGCGTTCATCCCAATGATAGGTCCGCTTGGTGCCGTGGGTAAAGGCCAGGGTCTCCGGGCCGTGTTTTTGGCGAAGAGCCTCCAGTTTTCCGGCCACTTCATCCAGGGCCTGATCCCAATCCAGACGCTGCCATTTCCCCGATCCTCTTTCCCCCTGGCGTTTAAGGGGGTAATTGATTCTACCCGGGTGATGAACATGCTCGGGCATCAAATGGCCTCTGGAGCAGATCCGGCCCCTGGTTACGGGGTGTTCCGGGTCCCCTTTGACCTTGATGATTCGGCCGTCTTCTATTTCCAGAATCAGACCGCACCGAGGATGGCATAATCCGCAATAAGATCTTCTGATTTCAGTCATGGCAAAACCTCCCCCTCCACTCCTATTTCGGCAGGAATCCCACGTCGAGGCCCGCAAAGTTGTGCTCGATGCCCATCTCGTCCAAGATCTGTGATATCTGCCCGCGATGATGGATGCTGTGCGTGATGCTCGTGCTCAAGAGGTAATGGACGGGCACCGCGTCGGGCTTCCCGCCGAACCAGGATACCTTGACCGGAGTGACGAAATCGCTCTCGGCGAGACCGGCGATGAAATCGACGGTGGCCTGATCGGCGACTGTGGCGACCTTCTTAAGCTCGGACCATTGGTCCGCGCTAAGGGAATCACCCTTGGGCGCCTTGAGGCCCTCGGTAGCTTTAAGCGCCGAGGACGCCGCGGGGACGGCCGTGCGTAAAAGACCGTGGAAAAAGGGGGTTACGCCCAAGGCATGGCAGGCGAGACCGGAGAGACTCTTGTAGTAGCTTTTCCTATTCTCGTTGCGAGCTTCCTCCGACAGGCCGTCCAGCAAGGCGATGACCGAAGCGTTAGCCCTTTGGGTGTACTTTGCATACATGAGCAGTAGATCTTTCATACAATACCTCCTAAGTAGAATTTATATTTTTATTAATTTTAACTCAAAAATATTCCTCTAACAAATGTAATTTACGAAAACAGGTCGTCCCCTATTTCCTATACCATCCCCGGATTTCCCTTTGCGCTATCTAACAAAAAAGGATCATCTGCCGGAATTATGGCCGAAAGGTGAAAGTATGGGTGCCGGGCTTAGTCGCCTTTCTGGCCAGACTTGCCCAACGACAGAGTATCGGCCGCGTTTCCCGCGGATCGATTATCTCTTCGATCTCAAAGAACTCCGCGGATCTGAACGGGGATCGGACCCGGTTAAGACGATCTCTGATCTTGGCCAGGTGGGCATCATAGTCATCGCTTTTGGCAAGTTCCGCCTTATAGGCCACTTCGATCCCGCCTTCGATCGGCAAAGAGCCCCAGTCACCGGACGGCCAGGCGTAGCGAAAATGATGACTGCCGGGTTTGTGATTGGCCCCGCCGGCCACTCCAAAGGCCTTGCGGATTACAACGCAGCAGAAAGGAACCGACGATTGCCCCAGAGCCGCCAGCGCCTGGGAGCCGAAACGAATAGTTCCAGCATGCTCCGCCTCTTTGCCGATTAAGAACCCGGGGCAGTCCTCCAGGTGTATCAGAGGCAAATGGAAGGTGGAGGCCAGATCGATAAAACGGGACAATTTTCGGCAGGAATCCGCCGTCCAGGCGCCACCGTAAAAGAACGGGTCCTCAGCAAAAATCGCCACCGGAATGCCGCCCAAACGTGCAAAACCACAGATCACCGAGCAGCCCCATTTTGCGCCGATCTCGAAAAAGGACCCTTGATCGGCGACCGATTCAATTATGGCGCGCATCTTGTAAACCTTACGAGGATTTTTAGGAACAATGCTCAACAGCAGTTCATCTCGTCTTTCCGTGCTGTCTTTTAAATCGCTTAAAGGCGGCAGTTCATCTACGTTGCTCGGGAGATAGGAAAGAAACCGGCGAACCTTTTGGAAGGCCTCTGACTCGGTATTCGCCTCATCATCGATAGCGCCATTCCGGGTATGGATCCGGGCGTCCCCCAACTCTTCTTTGGATACAGTTCCGAGGTTGGCCCAATCCACCAGGGCCGGACCGGCAATCATCATCTGGGCGGTATTTCTGACGATAATGGAATAATGGCTGGTGGCAACCCGTGCGGCGCCGATTCCGGCAACCGACCCGAGAGCCAGGGATATGGACGGCGCCACCCCCAGATGGTTAACCACGACTTCCCAGCTTCGCAATTCGGGTATGTAGGTGCGACCGGCCATCTCGATGGTCTTCACGGACCCACCCCCTCCCATTCCGTCCACGAGTCTTATGTGAGGCAGCCGGAGTTCATAGGCGATCCCTTCGGCCTGGACGCGTTTGGCCGGTATGGAGGCATCGGCGGAACCCCCGCGGACGGTGAAATCATCGCCGGAAACTACGACCGGCCGGCCATCGATGTCAGCGGTCCCAAAAACAAAATTCGAAGGCATAAACGCCTTCAGCTCGCCGTTCTCGTTGTATTGTCCGCGCCCGGCCAGTTCGCCGATTTCGTGGAAGGTATTCTGATCTACAACGGCATCAAGGCGTTCCCGTATGGTCAGCTTACCGAATTTGTGCTGACGGGCCACCTTCTCTTCTCCGCCCATCTGATGGGCTAAAGCGGAACGGGCGTGGAGCTCATCTATTTCTCGATCCCAGCTCATATTACTCGAATCCTTTCTTCATAAAGGCCCCTTCCAGCGGACCAGGTTGTTCCGGGGGCGATAATAAATTTTCAACAGACATTGCCTTTCAACGATTTAAGACCCTAGTTTTTTCATTGAATAATTTATTATGGGCTTTTTTGTTCGCCCCACGCCGCGGCTCACTCCCACCCCTTCGGGGTGGTGCCTAGTTTCAGCAACCCGTTATGTTCTCTTTTGATGAGAAGAGTATAATGGGAGAAAGGGATCGGGGCAAGAGGAAAACAAGGGGCGAAGGCCAGGGAGGAGATGGGGATCCTTATTAAAATTCCATTTCCTTTACATCGCTGGCGATGATGAGGGAAGCCTCGGTCTGGTTTATTATTTCCTCCGGGGTCCATCCGGGCGCGAATTCCCGGAGAAGCAATCCGCTTTCAGTTACTTTAATGACGGCGATATCCGTTACGATGAGATCGACACAAGCCCTAGCTGGTAGTCAAAAGGGGCCTCGTTTAATTCCGTCTGTTTCAGGAGGTAGTCCAGAGGAAGCTCGATCAGGGTTCCACTTCGAAGGAACTCAATTTAAAAGAATAAGGATAGGGGATGATCCCCACGTAGGGGCAGATACGGAAATTGGAGAGAGTGACCATGTGGTCCAGTTCTCCCATAACCTCGACGGCATCCATTTCGATCCCGATTTCTTCCTCGGTCTCCCGTAAAGCCGTTGTCAAACAATCCAGGTCCTCAAAATTAAAGGCCTCGCCCGGAAAGCAGATCTGTCCCTTGTGATGTTCCACCCTGTCCGTCCGCTTGGTTAAAAGGATATGGGTTTCCCGGTTTTTTTGAAATAGGGGAATTAAAACAGCCGAAGGTGCCAGGTCCGGACGGTCGGTTATCCGTTTGCATTTTTTGTTCAGGCATCGTTTAAGTTTTTCTTTTTCCATCTTTTCCGGTCTAAGGGGTTCCGTATTCGTGAAGATATTCATCAAACACTTTTTTGAGGGACGCGGAGATCGGCTGCCATTCGCCTTCCACCTGAACCGGGATTTGCCCGGCAAAGAGATATTCGACCACCTCGGAAATCGGGGCTATCGAATAAACCGCCACCCCGGTTGTGTCGGTGAATTTTTTCAAGGCGTCCTCCCCCTTTTTCCCCGGAATGACCTTCCCCTCCGAATCATAGCAGGCCGTGGTCTGTTGACGGTCTATGCCCAGACATAAACCCACCACCCGAACCGAGATCTTTTTCTGCTCTCGTTCCCGATCGATTTTCTGCAGGAGGTCATATTTGGTGGCCATGGAGGTGCCCACATCATCAACGATCCATATCCCGCAGTCATCGAAGAAGGTGTTGTTGACCATCAGGTTCTTTTGTCCGGAGGCTTCGCCGTAATCTTTCAGCTCTTTTCGGTCGTATTCAAAAAGAATTTCTTTCCGCTGCTCGGTCCAGAAGTTTATGGCCATGGCCTGGGCAATGGCGCTGCCTTTATAGGAAGGCCCTAAAAGGATATCCACTTCCGGTAACCGGTTCAATTCCAGGAGGCGGCGGACAAAAAAAGAACCAAGAGAAAAGCTCAATTTGCCGGTACACAGACGCCCCATATTGACAAAATAAGGACTGGGGCGGCCGTCCTTCAAGATCAGTCCCTTTCTGAAAAAAAGACAGCCCGTTTCAGCTAAAAAACGGGTGAATTCCTGTTGATAGGGTTTAAGAGGCATTATTAGAACCTCCCGGTTATCTGGAGAAAAAGGCCGATCTGCAGGGCCTTGGCTTCATCTAATGACACCCTGGCCACAGTATTATTAGAAAAAAAAGTGGTATCCGCACCGTCTTGGGCATAGAAATAAGACACTCGCCCCCCCCCTTCGATTTCCAGGAATTTCAGGGGTTGGTAAACCAGGGAAATGGCCCCGTCCATTCCTAAAATCCCGAAGTTGTCGGCTTCATGGGAAAAACTGGGATCTTTTCTTAAATCATCCCGCAGGTTCCATACCCCGTCCCCTTTGTAATGCATAAAAGGAAAAAAGGCCAGGTGGGTTTTTAATCTTAAAGGATTTATCCCCGACTGGAGGGTATTTGCTAAGGCCACTTCACTCTTGATCCCCAATCGCAACGCGTCCCAGTTAAAGTCATAGCGGGAATCCAGACCGGTAATAGGGGTGTTAGTATCCTGACCAGATAAAATGGTCCAAAGGCCATTGGTCATAGTGATATTTTCTTCATAATGCTGCCACCCTATGAAAGGTTTAAACACCCTGCGGGGGTGAGAGGTGAAAGAAAATGTGGTCTGGATATCAGCGGTCCAGAAGGTCGCGTCTTCGCTGGCATCGAATCGGGACCGTTGAAACAATCCACTGGACAGGAAATCGGAATCCGTACCATCTCCCTTCAAGCCTTGGCCTTTTCCATATTGGATACATAAAGAAACATAAGAGTCGGGATGGTTGATATCCAGAACCACGAATGGGATACCTCCGCTTATCCCCTTAAATTCCAAGGTCGATCGGCTTCGTCCGTTTTGATCCGGAAAGCTGATTTCCCAGGAGCTGGTACTACTGGAATAAAGATATCCAAGACCGATATCGACTATGTTCGACGGCTGGCCCCAGATTAAGGACCACCTTTTCGCAGGTATTGAGGGGGAAAGAGCCTCTTCTGCAGCTTCAACAGAAAAAAAGGCCGCTTGGAGAAACAGTAAGGCCAATATCACGGGGATGAGAACCAATTTTTTCATTATATAACAATACCTGCGCTTGACTTTTAAGCCCTTTCTTCTATAGTTATTTCAAATTACCAAACATCTGAAGATATTTTTTTAATGCCCCTCAACCTCCTTTTACCGAAGGGAGCCTTTGGGAAGCTCCCCCCTTAGTAAAGGGAAGCGGGCCGAATTGGCCTTCATCCCGGTGACCAACCGGGGATTAACTTGCTAAATCAGGATTTTTTCTCATGTCCCTTGGAATCGATTCTTTTTTATCATATCCCCCGGCTGATTTGCAGAATAAACGTTGGGGCCTGCTGTCCAACCTGGCCTCGGTGAATGTAACTGGATACCATAGCAAAGATCTCCTCCGGGGTAAATTCAAAAATAACCTGAAAGCCCTGTTTTCTCCCCAGCATGGATTCTGGGGCACGGAACAGGACAACATGATTGAAACCCCGGATGCTCCGGATCCGGCAACGGGTTTACCTGTTTACAGCCTTTATAGCCACACCCGGAGGCCCACCGACCGGATGATGGAAGGCATTGATGTTCTCCTGATAGACCTGCAGGATATTGGGACTCGGGTCTATACTTTTATCACCACCCTGGCCTATTGCCTTGAGGAAGCCCGAAGACTGGGGAAGGAGATTATTGTTCTGGATCGGCCCAACCCGATTGGAGGAACCGCGGTGGAAGGGAATATCCTTAATCAGGCCATGATTTCCTTTGTCGGGGTCCATCCCCTGCCCATGCGCCATGGCCTGACCATGGGAGAATTAGCCCGATTGTTTAATCAGGAAATGGGCATCCAGGCCGAGCTCCGGGTGATCCCCATGAAGGAGTGGGATCGGTCCCGATATTTTGATCAAACCGATTATCCCTGGATCATGCCTTCTCCCAACATGCCGGGTCTATCTACGGCCCTGGTTTATCCCGGTCAGGTAATCTGGGAAGGGACCAATGTCTCCGAGGGCCGGGGCACCACACGTCCTTTTGAAGTTTTTCGGGGCCCCGTTTATCGATCCTCAGGAGGTCAAAGACTATCTTAAAGATATTTTTTTACCGGGGGTCCGGTTGATTGAGACCACCTTTCGCCCGACCTTTCAAAAATGGCAGGGGCAGGAATGCCGGGGATTTTTCTTGTGGGTGTTTGATCGGCAGGCTTTTAAACCCTATTTTACTTCCCTGACCTTGCTCCAGGCTGTAAAAACTCTTTATAAGGATGCCTTTCAATGGAAAGCCCCTCCTTATGAATATGAAACCAGGCGATCGCCTATTGATTTATTGATTGGCGATCAGGAAATTCGACAAGCCCTGGAAAGCGGCCATTCCATCCCCGAACTGGAGGCCTCCTGGATGGCCGGACTGAACAACTTTCTGCAACTTCGCCAGAAATATCTGCTTTACTCCTGAGTTCAAATCCGTAATCTTCCATTTTGACAAAGCTGGCTGAGGAGTGGACCCTGCGGACCCTGAATACGAGGTGAAGTTCTCAAGCAGTAAGGGGCTGCCTTTTCTTTTCCAATGAATCTCCTTCTTTCGGCAAAGTCCAGACCCAGATGGTCCAATTTTCTTCAAATGGCTCCCCCCGTTTTTGCCCCACCCTTTTTTACCTTCTTTATTTTATTTTTTTCTTGTTTTATATTATTCCCATAGAAAAACCTATCAACTTTTAATCTAAAAATCATGGAAATAGTAATTATATGAAAATACTACTTGCTACAGACGGCTCAGAATATTCTGGCAGAGCAGCTAAGTTCCTGACTAACCTTAATTTGTCTTCACATGACGAAATTACCGTACTCCATGTCATAACTGATGTCCCGTTTAGGGATAAAGGGGCGTCTTACCACGCCAGTCTCAAGCAAATAAAACAAGAAATTGGCGAAAAGATTATTGGAACAACTACAAATATTCTCAGACCGCTCAATACAAAAATTAACTCTTTGTTGGCAGATGGTTATCCAGGCAAAAGGATTATTGATACGGCAGAAGATCTGAATATGAACATGATTGTCATGGGACCTAAGGGAATAAAAGGCATTAAAAGGATTCTTATAGGAAGTGTGACGAGATTTGTAGCTATTAATTCTTCAAAACCGGTACTTATTGTAAAATCTCCTCAGGGAGAACTATCTGGTAACTTAAAAGTTCTTTTTGCAACTGACGGTTCCGGTCATGCTACCGAGACAGGAAGGTTCTTAAATTCGATACCTTTTCCTAATGATGCAGAAATAACTGTTTTGCACGTAATACAATCTGGGTTGGATATACCAGAAAAGTCTAATATAAAAATAGATGAAAGAATGAAAAAGATTCTGACTGAGGTCAAGTCGTTGGCATTGAAAGAATCGGAAAAGATTATAGAGCAGGCGTGTAAATTTATAGGTGATAAATTTACAAAGGTAAACAGCTTAACAAAAGATGGAGATCCCTCTTTAGAGATACTAAATACGGCAACGATGCTAAAAACAGACATAATTGTGGTTGGTGGTAAAGGTATGAGAGGAATAAAAGGAATGCTGGGAAGTGTATCCAGATACATTCTTGGCCATTCGGGATGCTCTGTTTTAATAGGAAAGTCAGGCAAGTAGCAATTTTGGGTTCTTTAGGTGGAATTACTGGAGGCTCTTTTCAGCGCCCTTTGCCAAGCAACTTCTCCAGTTGTAGCAGTTCACCGTCTCGGGTTGGAATTCTCCCCACCAAAGAGCACAACTATTTGCGTCCAGTGGAATCCCAACTACTAGTACTTCAGCACAAGCACATAGACGCAGGTCTGAAACCAGTTCCGGAGGCAGGCGATCCCCGATACTCCGAGATGCTTTCCTCACTTCTTCAATTTTTTGAAGACTGATTGAAGGATTTGCAGTCATCCAAATATAGGGTCGTACTCCAGGCCGGCGCAACATTTTCGACAAAGCATTGATGTTGTCAGACTCCTGAGCAACTCCTGGTAAACATAATCCCCTCGCCACATTTTGCAGAATGACATTCCGCATAAAGATTCCGCAAGCAGTATAGAAGAAATGCCAGCTTCACGCTCTAGGCCGGGTAGTTCAACCATCTCTCTCTCATATTTTTATTAGTATTCCTCAATTTTAGTCCAGCTTCCAAGCAAGAGCAGGATGTGAAATATCCTATCCAATGGAATATCAGTTCATGGATTTTATTTGACTTTTTGATTATTAAAGTATAGAGATTTTTACGTAATATTAAACTGTTTCATTGTCTAACAACCTTACAGATAAGGAGTGTCAATGGAAGAAAAGGCCCCATTTCTCTGAAGAGTGATGGGGTTTTTTATTTTGATCTCGGTGATCTACCATAAAGTACAAATTACTGAATGTGGATCTTTTTGTTTGAGCTAACCATCTTTGAGGCAAGAAGATGCAGTGTCCCAAGTGTCAGACGGAGAATCCTGAAGGCATAAAATTTTCTTATCTGAGGAGAAATCTTTTTGGTCAATATTCTATTGTAAATCCAAATTTTTTGTATAAGCTCATCTTGTAAAAAAGGGAGGTACAACCATGGAACAAGCGCTGTCGGGATTTAGGGTAATTGACTTTGGACATTATATCCCTGGGCCCTACACCGCCATGCTTCTGGCGGAGCAGGGTGCCGAGGTGATCAAGGTGGAAAGACCGGAGGGTGATCCTGCTCGAGGGGATCCCGGTTTCATGGTCTGGAATCGCAGTAAGAAGAGTATCAAACTGGACCTGAAGAAAAATCAAGCCGTAAAAATTGCACACGAACTGATCAAAAAAGCCGATGTGATTATCGAAAATTTCCGGCCTGGCGTAGCCGACAAACTCGGCATAGGATTTGAGAAGGTCCACGAGGTGAACCCCAAGGCGATCTATTGCTCCATCTCCGGTTTCGGACCGAAGGGGCCATACCGTGACCTGCCGGGCTGGGATCCTATGGTGGGAGCCTTGTCCTGCGCTTTTGTCGAACATGGAGGCGGAAGGGAATGTCCGCCTCTGTACCTGGTCAATCCCCTCCCAAGCCACTATACCGCTTTTATGGCCGCCTTCAGTATCACCACGGCTCTAATCGCCCGTGAATTCACCGGACAAGGTCAACGCATCGATATTTCTTTGTTCGCTTCTATGCTGGGCGCTGCCAGTATGTTCCTGGTTGATTTTGCGGGAAGGATTAGGATCCCCTTCACCGATCCGCAGGGGGCCATGCCGCTCTATAAGTTCTATCAGGGGAGTGACGGGAAATGGTTTTTCCTAGGGTTGGGGAATGTGACTTTTCTTACCAAATTCGCTATCGTTATGGAACATGAGGAATGGTTGGCCGATCCCCGCTTCGAAGGCGCTCCCTTTTTGATATTTCCTCCTGACAGTGATGAGATTATCTCCATGTTTAAGGAGATTTTCGCCACAAAAACTCGGGACGAATGGTTGGCCTTCCTGCGATCGGAGGATATCCCCTGCGCGGCCGCCCTGCCGGTAGAGGAATTTCTCGATGATCCCCAGGTGATGGCCAATGATATGATCGTTGAAATGGAAGAACCTGGTCTGGGGACGGTGCGGGAGATGGGTATCCCCGTTAAACTCAGAGGAACACCAGGAGAGGTAAAAGGCCGATCACCAAAGCTGGGGGAACATGCCCATGAAATCTTGACCGGCCTCTTGGGTTATTCAGAAGAGGAGATAGCCGCTTTCAAAAAAGAAGGTCTCTTATAAGAGAGAAAGGAGGATGACCATGCACCCTCTCGAAGGTATCAGGGTTCTTGATTTTAGTACCATGCTCAACGGCCCGTACGCAACGATGCTGCTTTCCGATATGGGCGCTGAAGTAATAAAAGTTGAACCGCCGGATGGTGATTCCTGGCGAGCCGTGGGAGGAGGCTTCATTGCCTGCAACCGGGGTAAAAAAGCCATCTGCCTTGATCTGAAAAAAGACGAGGCCAAACAAATCATATATTCTTTGATTAAAAAAAGCGACATCCTGGTGGAGAATGCCCGCTGGGGGGTTTGGCATCGACTCGGTTTGGATTACGATTCGGTGGTCAGGGAAAAACCGGATCTAATCTATGTCTCCGTTCTGGGACATGGATCCACGGGTCCTTTGTCGGAAACACCGGGATATGATCCCCTGCTCCAGTCCCGCAGTGGTGAAAGCGTCTCCCAGGGAGGCCTGGGAAAACCCCCGGTTTTTCATGCCATACCTCTTAATGATTTGGCTACGCCCATGCTGGGGGCCTGGGGCGCTGTTCTGGCCCTCCTGGCCAGGGTTAGGACCAAGACGGGAAAGGGACAGAACGTCGAATCATCCCTGACCAACGCCTCTATAGCCCTGCAGTCGGGTAATTTTATTGACTATGCCGGAATCAACCGAAAATACCCCGGAGGACCGGGCATAAAAGGATTGAGTTCAACCCACCGGTTATACCAAACCAAGGATGAGAGGTGGATCTTCATTATGTGCTATAAACCGCAACATTGGTCCAGTCTCTGTCAGGTTTTAGGACAGGAAGAGTTGCTCTCCGATCCCCGATTTGAAAATGAGCAAAATCGCAAGAAAAATGACGAATCTTTGTTGAAAATTTTTACTGAGACCTTTAAAGGCAAGACCTATGAGGAATGGGTGAGCGCCCTTTCAAAGGCGGATGTGCCGGTTGCTCCGGCCCAATCGGCTGAAGAGGTGATCAGGGATCCGCACTGTGACGCCAATAATTATTTTGCCGAGATCCAGGACCCGGAGTTCGGACCGGTAAGACTACCGGGAGTTGGACCTCAATTTTCAGAGATGTCCGGAATCATTCGTCGCGGGACACCGAAGCTCGGCCAAAATACGGACGAAGTTTTGAAAGAATTGGGCTATACTGAAGAACAGATCAATGTCCTTAAAGATAAACGGATCATTTTCCAGGCTGATCTGTCGAATTCTCAACCATGAAAAACATAGCCAGAAGAAGGGAACTCATTTATTCTTCACACCCTGGCCTTCGAATGATCGCTAAAAGCCCTCTTCGTCATTCCGCGCTTGGAGACTGTGTCGCAATTACTTTTTTTGTCATTTCGTGCAAGCGAAGCGTAACACGAAATCCAGTATTTCCAATAAGTTCTGGATACCGGCTTTCGCCGGTATGACGTCTTTTATGGCACTTGCAGTAATTGCGACACAGCCTCTTGACCCGGAATCCATCCTGCCTTTGGCGGACCGGTTTTCACCGAGACGATGTCTGTACAGAGCTCTTAGCGCAGGTTTGTGTTCTATCGACCTCTGAATCCTCACCGGCGAACCGGGTAGATCTGCGGTAATGGACATTACCTTAAATCGTCCCGGTAACGCCGGTGTCTTTCAAAGCGTAGAAAGATTAGGCGTCGTATCTCCCTACAATCGCCACTGCCGCGACATTCCGAAATGGTGCCCCGCCCAGATTATGGGTCAGGCCGAATCTGGGATTATTGAGCTGTCTTTCACCGGCCCGGCCATGGAGCTGCAGGTACATTTCATACAGCATGCGCAGACCGGAGGCACCGATGGGATGCCCAAAGCACTTCAATCCGCCGTCCACCTGACAGGGGACCTGGCCGTCAAGATCGTAAAACCCATCCAGCACATCCTTCACGGCTTGACCCCGGGAGGATATTTTCAGGTCTTCCATGGTCACCAGTTCGGTAATACTGAAGCAGTCGTGAACCTCCATCATACTGATTTCCTGCCGGGGGTTGGTGATTCCGGCCTCGGCATAAGCCCGGTCCGCCGCCTTATCGGTGGTGACGAAATGTTCCCCCTCCCATTCATCGTATTCCATTTCATAGCCGTTGGAAACGGCCAGTTGGAGGGCCTTAACGGAAACGAGATTCTTTTTTCCCATTTTTTTGGCGATCTCCGGCGTGGTGACGATGGCACAGGCCGAACCGTCTGATACACCGCAGCAGTCGAAGAGTCCCAGGGGATCACTGATGATTGGCGCGTTCAAGATCGTCTCCATCGATACCGGATTTCGCAAATGCGCCTTGGGGTTCTTGGCCCCGTTTTGATGACTTTTCCAGGATACATGGGCGATGGCCTCTTTCAATAAATCCCGGCTGATGCCGTATTTGGCCCGATAGGCACTGGCCAGTTGGGCAAACATGCCCGGGGCGGTCATATTGGGAGAGGTCATATTGCCCACGGTTATCTTCCCACCGCTACCGGGCAACCCGCCATAACCCACATCCTTGAGTTTTTCCACTCCCAGGGCCAGACAGATATCGTAGGCCCCGGAAGCGACGGCATAACTGGCCGCACGGAACGCTTCCGTACCGGTCGCGCACATATTTTCATTTCGCGAAACGGGAATATTCGGCAGACGAAGCGTCATCGGCAGGGGCAGTGCGCTGCCGCCTACACCATACTCCGGAGAATTGGTCCCGAGCCAGGCCGCCTCTATTTCGTTCTTTTCAATGCCGGCATCGGCCAGACATTCTACAAAGGCTTCCACCATTAAATCTTCACCGTTGCTCTCCCAGCGCTCCCCGAATTTTGAGCATCCCATGCCCAGGATAACCACTTTGTCTCTTATTCCTGTAGCCATAATTTTCTCCTTTGCAGTTTTAAAAAATTCATTTGTTCTTGAGCCTCCCCCCATTCTTCAACGGTGGATTAGGCCTTTCTGCTATGATCGGGGGCAGCTTTCCAGAAATATCCGGTAAAACCCCGTTTAGGATCGTGATAATTTATCCGGAAGGTCATCTTCATGGGCACGCCGACCTCTATATCATTCAGGGAACAGTCGGTAAAATCAGTCATGGTCCGTCCGCCGCCTTCAAACTGAATCATGCCATAGATAGCCGGAGGATCCAATGAAGCAGCCAGGTTATCCGCTGTAAAGGTCACCACTTTGGCCGGTCTGTCGGCAAATTCGTAGTCTACCAAGGAGTCAACCGCTCCGCAATCCGGTTTAACACAGATTCGCTTGGCCGGAATCTGGGCTGTTCCGCAGGTGGTGCACTTACCCCCTACAAATCCCAGGATATATTTCCGGTTTCGGTATAGGGAGGAAAGCCCGGTACGATAATCCTGATCCCCCCTTCCACCCAGGTCGGTTTCGATGAGATTATTGTATTGGAGCCACTTGGTATAAGATTCCTCGGTCTTTTTGTTGGCCAGATATCCGGAAATTCCTGTCCTGGACGACGGCTTCATGATGTTTTCGGTCGCCCGAAAAATCAGGGCGGTAGCCCCCTGCCCCATTCCGGCCACCAGTAAAATATCACCGGGTTTGGCTGTTTCCAGCTCTTTAGCCAGCATGACCAAGGGATGCGCCACCCCACACTCGCCTACCTGGGCCTCCAGTGTATCGGCCAACTGATTCGGCTTTGCGCCCACGGAACCTGCCAGTTTGGCGTTAATCCGTCCGAAAATACAGGGAAAGATCATTTTGGTGATATCTCCCACCGCAATGCCGGTCTTTGCCATCGCCCCTTTGAACACCTCGGGATATATCTTGGAAAAACCTTCATCCCTTACCCAGCGTTGCTCCCAGTTATAGTCAAATTTCGCCTCTTCACCCCGGTAATGGTCGACAAAATCAATGGATGTCGAATAACCGCCCAGATATTCGGCGATCAGGTCATTATCACCCACCACCAGCGCCCCCGAACCGTCTCCGAAAAGCATTTCCTCGTTTGACGCGGCCTTGGTTCGCCGTTTATCGGAAGCGGTCACCAGGATCCGATGTTTATCCCCGCCCTTAACCACTTCCAGGGCCGTCATCAAAGCCGTCGTCCCGGCTTTAAGTGAAGATGCAAAATCGGCTGAAGTGATGTCGTCTCTGAGGTTCAAAGCGGACTTTACAACACCGGCATTGTCCCGGTCACTAAAAGGTAAAGTGGTCGAGGCCAGATAAATACCATCTAATTTTGTTTTATCCACACCCACCAGGGCGTCCCGGCTCGCCGAAACGGCCATGGTCAGGCAGTCCTCATCCCAGTTGGCCATGGAACGCTCACCGCGGGCCGCTCCTAATAGTCCGGGAGCAAACCAGCCCATGTTTTTGGCAACAGCCGCCCGGCTCAACCGCATCCGGGGGATATAACCGCCATATGAAACAATACCAACCATATCAACTCTCCTTTCTGTTTTGATGAATCTGAAGAATTATTCCTCAAGAGACCAACGTTATGATTCGTGAATCCTCTTGTTCCTGGTCCGTTGAACCATTGTTGGAAATCCTTAAGGTGCAATGGATCAGATTTCAAAGGTCTCCAGGGGTAAGTTATCTTTTTCAACGAATCCTCCCCTTCTCAGAGGAGAATACCCCTATCAACGTAGATGTCAACTTTCTTGTTAAGCCAAATCCCAAAAATCATTCCTAAGGCATTTATCATAATCATTGGATAAAATATCCAGTTTCTTTCATCGATGAACCGGGGGCGAAACGGGTGTTTCAATTACTAACGCTGCAAAAATTTAAGTTAAGAAGGATTGAGATATTGTTTAAAACTCACCCGATGTCGAACCATCAAGAGGGATCGCTCGAAAATGACCATGACGTAATTCTCTTACCAGATCCTCACTTGTATGAAAGGTATTTTCAAACTCTGTCGCGCAATTCAAGAACCAGTCCCGATTGGCGTAATGGGCATCACTTCCTCCGATTCCCCTCAGGTCGGTTTGTTTAATCAGGGCTGCCGCCTTTTGGTTTTGCTCTCCTGAATTACTCCCGTTCAGTTCTTCGATAATACTGACCTCGTCCAATTGAATCTCATCCTTGGTCAAGGCCCGGCCGTAGATAGAACTTCTGAAAGGATGGGCCGGGATGGCGATTCCACCGCAATCGTTAATGGTTTTGATGACTTTTTGACTATTGAGATTTCTCCGGGACACATCGACCTGCTTGAGAAAATTGGTAGTGATTCCATAAAGCAGCAGATGGCCAAGATTCGTTTCCACTTCAACCCCCTGTAGAATCAAAACATCATATTGATCACTGATTTTCTGATAAGGCATTTGTTGATCATAAAGACAATGCTCGGTAATGACCAGGCCGTGAAAGGGGTGATATTCACGATATCGTTTAATGAGGCGGCAATAGGTCTCCACGGTTGCCGATGAATCCCCGGATGCCTGGGTGTGCACATGCATATCGATGATCATGTTTGGTTATTCGATACCCAACACCTTCAAACCTTGTCCCAGGGTATTCGGGGCAACGTCTAACAGCTCATCAACCGTCCACCGGCCTTTTTTATAAATAGTCCTTTCCAGCACAGGTTCCGAGTAAAGGCTTATCTCTCCCCCAAAGACGTTGAAGGTCCGCCCGCTGATGTTGCCGGCCGCTTTTGTACATAGGAAAATGATGAAAGGTGAAATATCGTCGGGCTGATTGGCCTCCACCCTTTCTTTGATGTCGGTTAAGCCGGCCCTTTCCCAGTTGGCGATCAGTTCGGGACTCATGGTCAGCCGAGTGGCTGCCGTCGGCCTGATGGCGTTGCAGGTCGTATTATACTTGGCCATATCCCGGGCGATCTGGCGGGTAAGTCCGATAATCCCTTCCTTGGCAGCGCCGTAGTTGGCCTGTCCAAAAGTCGACCCCAGACCGGCCGAAGAGGAGGTGTTGATAATTCGCCCCCACTTTTGGGCCCGCATATGCCGGCTGGCAGCCCTGGCACAATAAAAATGCCCGTACAAGTGGACCTTTAGCACAATGTCCCATTCTTCATCACTCATATTAAAAACCATGCGATCCCTCAGAATTCCGGCATTGTTTACCAGAATATCGACTCGACCAAAATTGTCCACGGCGGTTTGGATAACCCTCTCCGCACTCTTGGCCTCGGCAACGGAATCAAGGCTGGCAATCGCTTCTCCTCCCGCAGCCTTAATCTCATTGACTACTTGCTGGGCGGGACCTGCATCGCTCCCAACACCATTGCCACCACCACCTAAATCGTTGACCACGACTTTGGCTCCTGCTGCGGCCAGGGCCATAGCCTCGCCTCTTCCGATACCACGGCCTGCTCCGGTTACGACCGCGACTTTTCCTTCCAATACTTTAGCCATCCTGCATCCTCCCTTTTTTGTTTATTTTCAATCCCATGAATGCGGAAAACACAAAGTCCGTCCAACTGAATGATTGCCCTGACGACCCCAATCACTTTGGTAAGATCATTTATACACCGAGAACTAATATTCTGCAATGCCATTGCCTTCGTTTCCGTCAAGGCTGAAAGGAATCTATATTTCCGATTTCGGATTTCGGATTGTGGAATTCGCCACCCCTTTAGATCCCGATTTCAAGCAGCGGGCGGGTGCCCGGCAAAGCAATCTTCGTGGGACAAATTGCAAGAAGCCGGCCGGTGATCCTGCGCGGCCTTCCGTCCTTGGTTGTCCCGATCAGTCGCATGGTGTGGTGGAGGCCAAATCGTTGTCCATAAGAATCAGGATCAGCATGCAAAATTTGAATAAGCTTAACCAGAATTCAAAGACCTGCCTTTTTAAGGTCACGTTTCGATAATAATCAATGAAAAAGATGGTTGAAATTAATTGACTTTTTGGGGATTATGCGGTTAAAATTTCTTCCTATTCTAAAAAGGCTTTCTTGTTGGCAACCCTTAAGAGGAGTTCCAATGGAAGATTAAAAAACCCCATTTCTTAAATAAAGAGATGGGGTTTTTTATTTCGACTTAGGTCCTGGGTTGTAAAAAAGAAATAAAAGAAAGGTGTTTAGGGAGGCGGTTTTCATTGAAACTTTCAAAGATATCGTGGTTACTTTTTGGGATTATTTTACTCGCTATTCAACAAGAACAGGTATTAGGAGGTAGTAACAGGGAGATTTCATCTTCTGCATTTAAGGACAGAGAGAAGATCCCAATTCAATATGTCATGCCTGGAGCGGGCGGGAAAAATATTTCTGTTCCCCTTTCCTGGAAGAACATTCCTTACCAGTTCACCCTCTATGCCTTAAGTCAGGAGAAGCTTAACCTCGGGGCAAACACCTCGCTCTCTGCTTTTAAGAAGGCCTTAGAGGGAAAGATCCTGGGATCAACGACACTCACAGGAAAATATGGACGTTAGGAATTGAGGTCTGGCGTTCACTTAATTTATTCTCTTCCCATTAAAAAGCAACCTTTTGTCAAAAAATGTGGAAGTTCATATTGGCCTCAACTTTTGAAGGGAACCAAAAAAGTATCGGAAAGGAACGAATCATGGGGAAATTAGAAGGTAAAGTGGCTATTGTGACTGGAACGAGTCGAGGTATCGGTAAAGCCATATCCAAGCTCTTTGCGGCTGAAGGGGCCAAGGTTTTTTGCGCCGCTCGCACCCTGGACGAAGGGGAGCATGTTTTCGAGGGTTCTCTTAACACGACAGTTTCAGAAATCCAGCAGGCCGGAGGCACTGCTTTAGCCGTACAGACCAATACAGCCTCCGAGAATAGCTGCATTCAGCTTGTTCAGACTGCCAAGGAAACCTTTGGCCCTGTCGATGTCTTGGTTAATGATGCGGCCCTTATTTATTTTATCCCCATTAAAGACATGGGAGAACATCAATGGGATCGTTCTTGGGCAGTCGGTCCTCGTGCTGTTTTTATCCTATCTAAAACAGTGCTGCCGGCTATGATCGAACGCCGGAGCGGAGCCATCGTCAATATTTCTTCCGGCGCAGCGATTGGCCCAGGGCGCGGCCCTTATCAACCAAATGCGCGAGGTAGTACCAAGTATGGGGCGGAAAAAGCGGCCATAGAGCGTTTCTCTCAAGGACTTGCTGAAGAGGTTTATTCTTACGGTATTACCGTGGCGGCTTTGTCTCCTTCGCAGGTAGTGGTCACTCCAGGCACAGTCTATTTCAAATTAACTGCCCCGGAAAATCCGGACGACGAGCCCCCGGAGATCATGGCCAAAGCAACCCCCCTTCTTGCTACCGAGCCGCTTGACAAAGTTACCGGCCTGGTCACTTATAGCCAGGCCGTTCTCAAGGAGTATGGCTGGATCAGCAATGGTAAGGGCATCGGAATAGACCGACCGGGTAGTGGATGCAGCCAGCGGTAGCCGAAGGGGAAGGAGCTATAAGGGGGTCTAGAAAACTAATAGATTTGAAGACCACAAAGGATTTACGATGATCTGTCCCAAGTGTCAACCCAACCTTCCTGACGGACAGGACATCATCCTGGTCCGAACTTATAAGGACTCATATTAATCTCTTGCCTCGTTCCCAACTTTTTTAAGGGCTTTTTTAAAATCTTCTTCTCCGGGATAGGCCTCTCTTCCCAAACCCATCATGCTTTGATGGGCCAGGATCAGACCCAGACGGCCGCAATCCGGAAGGGGCCGCCCCTTGATCAATCCCGCTAAGAATCCGGCGGCAAAAACATCTCCGGCCCCGGTCGTATCCTTGGGCTGGATAATTTCAGCCGGCAAGTCCCAGGTTTCAGCGCCCTGAACTATGAGGGCTCCCGCCCCGATTTTCTTGATAACTAATATTTTCGTGCCGATGGATTGCACTGTGGCTATGGCTTTCAGCAATGGGTATCCGGTTAAAATCAGCAATTCTCCTTCGGTGATAAATAAAATACTACAGTGGGAAAGAAGAGGGGTAAGGGCGATCAATCCCTGCCGGACATAAACTTCACCGGGATCAAAACTGATCCGCATCTTTCCGGACATTTCTCCGGCTAACCGTTCCTGGAGCTTGAGTCCTTCCCCGGGCAAGGAAGTCAGGTGCATTATGGAAAATGAGCCGATTTGAAAACCCATCTTGGCCAGGCAATAGGAGGCATTGGCCGCACTGCCCCCGCCGCTTTTGGAAATCAGGCGGGCCTTTTCCTTCAGAATTATTTTTAGTTTTTGAATTTCTTCCGAATCGGTCAACAACCAGGCCCGCCTCCACTTGCCTTCCGGGTAAAATGGTTGCAGAAAAGAGAGGTCAGCCGCTTCATAGATATAGTCTACATTCAGGGAACTTATTCCCACCACATCCTTCATTCCTGATCGGTTGGTCATTTTAGATATTCCTTAAAGGCAATCCAGTTATGGCGAATGTTTTCGGAAAAATGCCCCTTGTTCCATTGGGCGATCATTTCTTTTCTCTTTCGGGCGGCGTGGTTTATGCTGTGCCCCAGATGTTCAACCAGTTCTTGCTCATAGTTTTGCAGTGGCTGGAGATTTCTCCGGCGAACAGCCTCGGCCGCCGCCTCGCCGGCCATTTCCCCGGAGATAAGGGCATTCCCCACCCCGGCCCCGGTTATGGGGTGACAGGTCCCGGCCGCATCCCCGGCCAGGATCATGTTTTCTTTCCGGACCCTGGTCAGCCCCCCGACCGGGATTAATCCTCCTCCCCGGCCCATGATCTGATTTTCAACCGACCCTTCGGCCACCCTTTCCCCTACAAATTTTGTGAGGACTTCAGGCAATCCTTTATCCAATGCAGGGTCGATTCCCACTCCCAGGTTGGCCATCTCCCCTTTGGGGAAAAGCCATCCATATCCTCCGAAAAGGTAGGGTCTAAAATAAACCCGGATGTGATCCAATGGCCTATTTAAGGGAACCCGGATCTGGGCGGCAATCAAATAGTTCCCCGGTTCATTCCCCATCCATCGGACCACTTGAGAGGAAGGACCATCAGCCCCGATAATAATCCGGCTGGAAATCGTAACCGGTCCATCTTTTCCCCGAGCAGTGACCGTCCCTTCGGTCATGACCTGGGCCTGAAAACCGGTTTTTATTTCGGCCCCGGCTTTGACTGCCAGATCGGACAGTTTCCGATCCAGCCGATCCCGATGGATCATAAGGCCGGGTGCGGTCATTTCATTTACCAATTTCCCTTCAACGTAGGTTTGCATCGACCGGACCGGTTGCACCAGAATTCCGGAAGACTCTAAATCCACATAACGATAGATAGGCAGAGGGACATACTCAGCACAACGGACAGGCAGACCGACGGTCTCCCTCCGTTCCAGAAGGATGACCTTGAACCCTTTTTGGGCGGCAAACCGGGCGGCGGTGCTTCCTGCCGGGCCGGCCCCGATGACCAGCACATCACAGGACCATGGTTGATTTTTTGCCATAATTACAATTGATTTGGGTTTTTCTTTGTCGGCATTCATTTTATATGCTTTAAATCAAAATACAATTCTTTTGTGAATTTTTGACAGCCGCTTACTTCAAGATAATCAGGATAGGTGTCGGCAATGAAAAACAGCTTGTCTTTTCTCTGCGGAATCTGTTAGAATAGTCTTAATTTTGGTCAACCAGAATAGGAGACTGTCCATGAAAACCCTTTCATTGTCAGAGGTGAAGATGAAATTGAGTAATCTGGTGGAGGTGGTGAACTCCACCGATGAGGAGATTATGATTACCAAAAACGGGTCACCGGCTGCTGTCTTGATCAGCCCGGAAGAATTTGAAAGCCTGAAAGAAACCATCGCCGTCAGGTCAAATGCCGAGTTGATGGAGGAAGTCAGGAAAGGCCTTAATGATCTAAAAAAGAAAAAAGCGGGGCTCTATACCCTGGAAGAGCTTTTCGAATAGACCGCCCCCATGGTGGACCCCATCTTATATAAGCTAAGGGTTACTGATGATGTAACCCATTTCCTGAGGACTCTTCATCCGGAACTGAAAAGGAAAATAAAGGCAGCGCTGAAAATCCTTATTTCAACCCCGGATGCCGGCAAAACCCTCCGTGATGAACTGGCGGGTTTAAGGAGCTTCAGAGTGAGCCGGTTCCGTATTATTTACAGGATCAGCAGGCGGACTATTGAGATTATCGCCGTGGGACCGCGGGAGAGGATTTATGAAGAGACCTACCGGCTAATGAAATAGGAGGAGACTTTCACCTTGACCCGTCCCTTGGCCTAACTTATACTTCTGGTATTCAATCGATACGGGGTTCGATTATTCCTAAAAAAATGACCTTAAAAGACCAGTTTAAAATATTAACGGAATTCTTTGATCGCCAGCATATTGATTATGCGGTCATCGGCGCCTTTGCTCTATATGCTTACGGATATACTCGGGCAACAAGGGATATCGATTTTATCACCAGATTTAAATATCAAGACAAAATAGTCGAATATCTGGAATCCCTTGGTTTCGAAACATTAAACCGATCAGAAGGGTTTTCCAATCATCTACATTCGATTGACTCCGCAAGAATTGATTTGGTTTATATAGACGATGAAACCGCCGATATTATTTTTGGAGCGACTCAAAAGAGATCTATTTTTGAAAATTCTGAACTGCCGGTCGTCAGCCCGGAACATTTGATAGCCCTTAAATTATTCGCAATCCAGAATGATCCCGACAGAAAGCACAAAGAATTAGCGGATATTAAGGAAATTTTACGGATTACGCAGGTTAATAAAGATCCTATTCGAGAGTATTTCAGGAAGTACGGGTTGGAGGATTATTATGGAGAAATCGCGGAAGAATAAAATCGATAACCTTCAATTCCCCTGGGATCACAAAGCAGCACAGACTCTTCAGGCGAAACAAACACGTTTTAACTTGGAACTGGATCTTGATGGGTATTTTGATTGGCTGGCCGAGATCAAACCAAGCCGGCAGGAATTACGTCAGACAAAAATCTTCGACCAACCTTTTACTCTCAGGTCACGGTAACGCATAAATCATTCCGAGAAATAAGGGACACATTCCTAATTTCCATAGGTTAAAATAGGGGATGTGTCCCTGGTTTCCTAAAAGAGTTCTTCTGCAAACTGTTAAATAACTTGGGCGGCATCATAAAGGATCTTAAGGATGCCGGGACTCTAAGCAGGATGGCGCCCCTTCAGCCGGCCTCAATGGCCCTAAACGGGCCGATAGGCTTTTCTTTCTCAACACCGCTTGTAATCAACTAAATTCAACACCTTTTCCAACAAGGCCAGCTTTAGATGGGTTTGTTGCCGGAATTCCCCGTGATAAGCCTCCTTTTCCTGATTCAGTTCGTAGCAGGTCGTATTTTCAATATCGATCAGCAACCCCGGAAGCCCGGCCTGTTTAAAGGTTTCCTGACGTTTTAATTGAAAGGCGTCACAACAACAACCGATATAGGCCCGGATCCCCTTCCTTTTTTCTTCTTCCAGGGTTTCGACCAGATGTTCATAATTCTGGATGGTCAAGATTTTAAGATCTTTTCCTTCGGCCAGGGCAAAGGCCTCTCCGGTGGTACAATCACCGCACTGGATGCAGCCGTTTTTATCCCGATACTCGCATTCCGGTAATTTTGAACAATAGGGCAGCAAAAGAAGATCGCACTGCTTCAGGACCTCCGGCAGGGTGCCGTTAAAAACGGTCATCGCCTTGGACTCTTCAAAAGAAAAGCCGAAATCGGGATAGGTCATTTTATCCAGTGCCAGGCGGATGGCCCGGTAAAAATCCATAAAATGCAAACCCAGCGACTTCCACCTGGTTTTCCTGAAAAAAATTTCCCACTTTACTTTTCAAATCGTTAATCAAGGTATTCTTGAGGGCGGCCTCCAGATCATAGATCGCCCGCCGGGGATGAATAAAAAAATCTCCGGTTATCAGGAGGTCTTTGATCCGTCCTTTTCTCAGGTCAACCTTGACTGCAGTCCTGACCAATCCCCCGTCTTCTTTATGAATGGAATGAAGCACCTCCTGAGGCCGGAAAGGAATCCTGGTCCCTTGAATCCAATCGGTTGATCGCATCTTAGGCAATAGCCCCCGGAATAAAGCCCGTTCCTGTTCTGTGATTTGACCTGGTTGAAAGGACAGGCCCAGGCCGATTTTGAAACCTTTTTCCAGGGCTTCTTTAACTTTTTCCAGGGGGGGAGTCCGGCCCAATTGTTCCTTTAAACTGGTCACCCGCTCCCGGGCCGAGGCCAGCTCCTTATGGCTCAATTTTTCAATGGGAATGCGCAAGGCCTTGATCAGGTGTTCGAGATTGACATCAATCAGCAAGGTCCCTTGAAAGAGGAATACGTCCCCTTCAAAGGCCGCTCCGGTCCCGGAAATCTTTCGACCTTCAATCTCGATATCATTGCGGGGTCGAAATCCGGCCTCAAGTCCCAGGGTCTTCAAGCCCAAGGCCGCAGCCCGGCAGATGGCCTCGGTGATCTTCTCCTGGGTCAGACCGAGACCAAGGGATTTTCTGGAGGCGATCAGCTCCCAACCCAGTTGACCCTGGTCAAAATAAATAGCGCCGCCCCCGGTAACCCGGCGATTGATTTCAATCCCCTCCTGCCGGCAGTAATCAATCCGGATTTCTTCCGCCACAGCCTGATGATAGCCAACCAGGGCAACGGGAGGGGAAAACCTTAAATATCGCAAGGTATCCGGAATGCCCCTATGAGACCGGGCGGTCAGCAGGGCCTCATCCCAAGCCATGTTCTCCGCTCCGGTTAATAATCCGGTGTCGATAATGCGCATCATGGAGTAAAATATAAAATAATTTTTTTAAGATTTATTAAATTCCTCCCCACTCTCCCTTTTTCAAAGGAAGTCCCGCCGGCGGGATTTGGAAAAGGGGGAATGAGGGGAATTTTGGAGCTTATGCTTTCAATTTAATTTTTTATTAAACAAATTCTATTTTATAAGACCAATCAGCGCGCAACATTCTGTATGATAACTGATATTCATTCTCAAATCCTCTGCCCTTCGAAGGGCCTGATCGCTGGGATAGGCGATGCCGGCCAGCCCGGCTTCGATAGCCAGAAGGTCGAGCTTTTTGCGGTGAAGTCCCAGGGGTCGTTCACAACCCAGAATGACCGGTGTCTGAGGAAACAGGGAACGGGCCAACCCAAACAGGTCTCCCATTTCCTCCGGGGACGGAGGCACGGTCCCGGCCATGAGCGTTTTGAGGATGGGGCGAAATCCAATCAGGACCAGGGCTTTTATCGGGTATCGGGCGATCATTTCCAAGGCCTGGGATTCCCCCCGGATTTGTCCATAATGAAGACCCATGACCACATGAGGGGCGGTTGGAATGTCCCGATCGGTGAGAAGTTTAAGAGATCGCTCATAGTCCCCAACTGAGGCCTCCAAGTGATAAATGTCCCGGATGGTCCGGTTATCTCCGATGGTATCCAACAGGGCCATATCGATCCGGGCCTCGGCCAGGGCGTCGGCCAGGGGAGGAGAAACCAGACCTGTATGGACCAATACCTTCAACCCCAATTCGGAACGGATTTCTTTAATAACCTGAATAAAGTCCAACAAGGGGACCTGGCCTTTTTTATCCGCCCCGCCGCTGACCAGAATAGTCTCGCCGCCTTTATCGGCAATCCGTCTTGCTGCCTCTTTTAAAGCCGATGGGGTTTCAGCCGCCGCCATATTCCGCAGGATATGTCCCCCGCAATGCTGGCAGTTTAATTGACAACGACCGCCGGTAATAGACACGGCTTTAGTCCCACAGGGAGTTATCCCGGAAAAAGGGAGTTTGTCCACCTTTTTTAAGGAAGGAAAGAAAAATGAGATGTTCTTAACGGTGTTGTTCATTGGCTCATGTTGTTTAAAAAAAAGGGGCTATGAGAACAACTATAAAATAACCTGTTGCCCTTGGTCAAATTTTCTTTTATGATCGATTCCAATTTTATAGACCAGCTATTGGCAACCATCAACCAAGAGAGATAGACGAATCAGAATTTCGTCCCTCGGCAATTTCGGATTGAAGATTCTAATATGATGAAACGTTTATTCTTAATACTGATCCTGATCTGTGCCGGCATCACCCCTGGCCCGGCACTGGGAAAGCAGCTCCCTCTTTGGGAAGCCGGCCTGGGGGGTACGGCTTTACTCATGCCCGATTATCGCGGGTCCGATGAATACCGCTGGTACCTTTTGCCTTTTCCTTTCCTGACTTACCGGGGAGATATCCTTAAAATCGATCGGGAACAAATCAGTGGGCTTCTTTTTAAAACCAATCGTCTGCAACTGGAAATGAGTTTCAATGGGGCCGTGCCGGTTGACAGTTCAAAAAACAAGGCCCGCCAGGGCATGCCGAATCTGGACCCCACCTTTGAAATAGGCCCGTCTTTACAGGTGATGTTGGCTGAGGATAAGAATGCGGAATATAAAATCACTTTGACTTTTCCGATTCGAGCCGTATTCAGCACCGATTTCTATGGATTGAAGCCCGCCGGCTGGGACTTTAGTCCACGCTTTAATATAGACCAGTATAATATCGGCGGAAAGGGGTGGGACTTCGGATTGAGTATCGGTCCGATTTTCGGCGACGCGACCTATCACAATTATTATTACCAGGTGGATCAGGCTTTTGCCACTCCGGACCGTCCGGCTTATTCGGCTCAAGCGGGATACGGTGGGATACAATGCGCCCTCTCTCTCAGTAAACAATTTAAAAAAGTATTGATTGGTGGATTCCTTCGAGCTGAAAGTTTACAGGGTGCTGTTTTTTCCGACAGCCCTTTGGTGAAAACAAACACCTCCTTCTTGGCCGGACTATATTTTTACTGGACCTTTATGAAATCCAAAACCTTGGTTGAGGCGGACAAATAACCATTTGAGACCTTTGAAAAATGCCCCCTTTTACTCAATCTCTGTGTCAGGCTCAAATTTCAATACTCGAAATATTCAATATATGCCTGCGGTTGAAATTTTTGCCTTCCTTGATCTTGACCGAAATTGAACTTTTTTCAAAGGTCTCCTTTCATTCTTTTGCCTTTCTAATTGATTATTGAATTTTTGAATTGATAAATCATGAGCCGGAAACCCTGATGAACCCCATTGGCGCCCACATGTCCATTGTCGGAGGCCCGTCCAAGGCCTTTCAAAGGATCCAGACCGTGGGAGGCGAATGCTTCCAGATTTTCGTCAAACCCAGTGTCCAATGGCAGGCCGGAGAATTATCCCTGGAAGAGGCGGCCGAATTTATTGCCGAAAGGGAAAGGACCGGAATCGCAACGGTGGTGGCCCATGCCTCCTATCTTCTGAATCTGGCATCCCCGGAGAAAGAACAACGAAACAGGTCCATCCTGACTCTGGCTTTGGAGCTGGTCCGCTCGGCCCGTCTGGGCATAGAGTCTCTGGTCCTCCATCCCGGCAGTCACCGGGAAGCCGGAGAAAAAAAGGGGATTAAATGGATCGCCCAGGGGATTGATCGGGCCCTGGCCAAGGCGGATGTCCCCAATATCAAAATCCTTTTGGAAATCATGGCCGGCGCCGGAAGCCAACTGG
This sequence comes from uncultured delta proteobacterium, assembly GCA_963790475.1. Lineage (GTDB taxonomy): Bacteria > Desulfobacterota > RBG-13-43-22 > RBG-13-43-22 > RBG-13-43-22 > RBG-13-43-22. Next base: position 261,652 of record CAWBOS010000012.1, read on the forward strand.
GCTGCCGTTTGGAACAACTAAGGGATATGATCGGCCAAAGCTGCAACCCCCGGATGATCGGGATTTGCCTGGATACCTGCCATGTTTATGCTGCCGGATTTGATATCGCCGAACCCGAATCCTATCAGGCCTTCTTCCTTTCCTTCCAAAGACTCATCGGCCTGAACCGGCTAAAGGTAATTCATGTCAATGATTCCAAGAACCCGCTTGGCTCCGGAGTGGACCGACATGAACACATCGGTCTTGGTCATTTAGGCCGTGGGACTTTTCAGCGTCTTTTGAATGATCCCCGACTGGACGGCATCCCTTTTGTCCTGGAAACCCCCAAAGGGGAAAAAGGAGGAAAAAACTGGGACGCCATCAACATTCGAAAGCTGAAAAAGCTCCGCAGGGCTTAATGACCGAATTATTCATTCTGGTACCCGGTTGGAAATTAGTGAAAATCAAGGGACTCTAAAAAGTCGTCACCCCTGCGAAAGCCGGGGTCCAGACACCGTCCTGTTGGAAGCCAAGAACCAGACCATTGAACGATCCCGGCTTTCGCCGGAATGACCTAAAGCGGGATTCGGCGACTTTTTCGAAGTTCATCAAGGACGAGTTAATCACCCGGCTGTTTCCCGAATAACTGACCCATTTTCAGTATCAAAGACAAATCGCCGGTGACTGTATATTTTTGTTCCATAAACATCTGCTGGCCGTCGGCCTTGCGGGTCAAAATGTCCATCCACAATTCAAATGGCGACTCAATGGTCACATCCGGGTTTTCAGCCGAACCCTTGCCGGTAACGATGCCGCCGTTTTCAATTTTAAGATAGCAAGGACCCTCAACTTCTCCGGAGAAGTTGAATTGCATGACGGCCTTCGAGTCTTGGGCGGCCTCCGGATTAAAGCCCATAGACATCAACAGCAGGAAGGTCTCAATGGTATCCGGACGGGGCATGAGTCCCTTTTCATCAAATTCCCTGGGGGTCACCCCTTCGGCAATGCAGCTCTTCCAGAATAAATTGCCCAATAGGGGGAAATCTTCCTTTTTCTCAACGGTGTCCTGGGTGATACGTGACATCGTTTCCGGGGAAACGGATAACTGCTCAACGATTTCTCTGCCGGCCTGCCGGAGAGCGGCAAAGATTTCCTGGGTCTTTTCTCCAAGCCGAGACAGACTTTCAGCCGCCGGCCGATATATTTCCGCCACCAGACTTTCATTATTTCCGAAAACAAACCGCACCCAGGAAGACAACTGATCGAACACAGCCCGTTCCGGAAACCCGGCCACGGAAAGGAAAACTGCCTTGGGGGGTTGATGACGAAGGGGATGATGGGTCCGGTCATTATCCTGTTCAAAGAACGGTTGAGCAACCGGCAAGGTGCGTTCAATAAAGGCCTTCATGGAGGCGTTGATGGTATAATGGTAAAGGGGTGAGGCATAAACCACCAGGTCGGAGGCCAGCCATTTGGGAAAGAGCTCCCGGGTCATATCGTCCTGGTGGATACACAGGCCAGGGGTCTTGGTCCAGCAGGTAAAACACCCGGCGCAATAGCGGATCTTTTTTTTCCGCAGGTCGATCACCTCGACCTCGGCGCCGGCCTCCCGCATCCCTTGAACCAGATGATTCAGCAATAATTCGGTTTTGCTCTGCCCCTCACCCCGGGGGCTTGAATTTAAAGCGAGCACTTTCATGGTAGTCTCCTCTTTTGAAAGAGAAAAAACGGCTTTTTCGATCGGATTATTTGCCAATCCCCATTCTTCGACTATACACAATTTGAGTTGATTATTGAAGGTTCCAAAATGCAGGACATTCTTATTGATGCCCAAGGACATAAACACTTGAACCGGCTCGTTGCCCGGCCGATGAAAATAGCTCATCCTCTCCTGGCAATTTTATTCATCTCTACATTATCCTATCAGCCTTTTCATTAAATTTCCTTAAAAAATTCATGAAAAGATGTAATGCCTTTGATCTTGACATTTTTCTTTTTCTCAAAGATAAAGGGTTCAGCTTAAAATTAATTTTTCCCGGTTGCTTCGGGAACCAGTTCAGGTAAAAACGTCATTATGGTCCTTAACTATATCTGGATAGCCTTCTTTGTCGTCGCCTTTATCCTGGGTCTGATACGACTGATCGTTTTCGGGGATATCGGGGTCTTCCCGGCCATGATGAACAGTACCTTCGATATGGCCAAAACCGGTTTTGAGGTCTCCCTGGGACTGACCGGGGTGATGACCCTGTGGATGGGACTGATGCGGGTGGGTGAACAAGGCGGAATTGTGAACCTCATGTCCCGGCTGATGGACCCCCTTTTCCGTCGTCTCTTTCCGGAAATCCCCAAGGGACATCCGGCCGCTGGGTCGATCATGATGAACATTGCTGCTAACTTGCTGGGACTGGATAACGCGGCCACCCCGCTGGGGTTGAAGGCCATGACCCAGCTCCAGGAGATCAACCCGGATAAGGATACCGCCTCCAATGCCATGATCATGTTCCTGGTCCTGAATGCCTCGGGGCTGACCCTCATCCCGGTGAGTATCATGGTTTTCAGGGCCCAACTCGGCGCAGCCAACCCTTCCGATGTTTTTATCCCCATCCTGCTGGCCACTTTCTGTTCTACCCTGGCCGGCGTGATTTCCGTCGCCCTGATCCAGCGGATCAACCTGCTCAACAAAGTTGTCTTGGTCTACCTGGGAGGTTTCACTCTCCTGGTTTCCGGTATCATCTGGTATTTTTCCACCATACCCCAGGCCCGGATCAATACCATTTCTTCCCTTTCAGCCAATATCATCTTATTCGGGGTCATAACTTATTTTATTGTGTTGGCCTTTTTAAAAAAGGTGAACGTTTATGAGGCCTTCATCGAAGGGGCCAAGGACGGTTTCTCCATCGCCGTTAAGATCATCCCTTATCTGGTGGCCATTCTGGTGGCGGTAGGGGTCTTCAGAGTCTCCGGGGCCATGGATTTCGTGGTAGGCGGAATCGGTTACCTGGTGGCCGCCCTGGGGTTAGACAGCGAATTCGTGAAAGCACTCCCGACGGCCTTTATGAAACCCTTGAGCGGGTCCGGGGCCCGGGGCATGATGGTGGAGGCCATGAAAAGGTTCGGGGCCGATTCTTTTGTGGGCCGACTGTCATGCGTCTTTCAGGGGGCGTCCGATACCACCTTCTATATTCTGGCAATTTATTTCGGTTCAGTCGGAATCCGCAAGACCCGCTATGCGCTGACCTGCGGACTGATCGCCGATTTTGCCGGGGCCCTGGCCGCTATCTTTATTGCCTACCTTTTTTTCGGTTAGCAGGTTGCTGAAAAAGTCCCATCTATCCCGCCAACGTTATTGCCCTCATCCCTCCCCGCCTTTCGGCGGGGCAGGCGATGCGGCGTACTTCGATGTACGACTTATTCCTCAGGATTTCTTCGCGTAAAAGACAACGCCCAGTCCCACCCCTTCGGGGCGGGTTCCCGGTTTCGGGTGCCTTGTATCTGGGCCTTTTTGAGCAACCTGACCTATATGGTGTTTCCACATAAATAGGGACACATCCCCATTTCCAGCCCCGTCAAATTTTTCAAACTGCAAAAAAGTCCTCACGGCATAAAGATAAACCGATTGTGAGCAGATTCTGCCTGGAGAAAATCATGGTCCAGCTTTGACCTATTTTTCATTCTGGGTTTCCCACTGGTCTACGGAGTTATCGTTTGGCCGCCTCCGACGGTAATGGAATAGCCGGTCATATAGGAGGCCTCATCTGAACAAAGCCATAATACGGCACTGGCGATTTCTTCGGGTTTTCCGAATCTGCCCATGGGCACCGTGGCCAGGTAAGCCTCTTTCATGGCTGGTCTTTCAATAAATCCTTCTTCCAGCATGGGGGTCATGATCGGACCAGGGCAGACAGCGTTGATGCGGATGTTTTTGGTGGCGTAATCGGAGGCGGCCGATTTGGTCAGGCCCAAAACCCCATGCTTGCTGGCGCTGTAAATGGCCATGCCCGGCGACCCGCTTATTCCGGCGGTGGAGGCCGTGTTGACTATGGCCCCGCCTCCCTGTTTCAACATGAGCTGGATTTCCTGTTTCAGGCAAAGCCACACCCCCCTGAGGTTGGTGTTGATGACCAGGTCCCAGTTTTCCATGGTTTGTCTGACCAGACGATTCATGGGGCCGCCCACCCCGGCATTGTTGAAGGCCACATCGAGTTTTCCATATTGATCGATGATCTCTTTAAAAAGGTTTTCTACTGCCGTGGGGTTAGTGACATCGGTCTTAATGTAATGGGCATAACCGCCTTCTTTCTTAATCTCCCGGACCACGGCTTGACCGAGATCCTCCCGACGCGCGGCTATGACAACACTGGCGCCATCTCTGGCAAAGGCCAGGGAGGTCGCCCTCCCAATGCCCGAATTACCTCCAGTGACCAGGGCCACTTTATCTTCGAATCTTTTCATGATCTTTCCTCCTGTGCGAAGAATTGATTGGCTGTTGCTTTTGTCTGAAAAGAATATAAAATGGAGATGAAAAGAGAGTCAAGGAGAAAAGGGGGCCGAAGAATAGGAGATAGTTCGACATGGTTACGAAGCAGGAGCCAGGAGAGCAGATGGAAAAGCAAAATCATACGGTGAACGATAGGCAAACTCGGGTCGGTCGATTCGTTGATGGGCCGTTGATCGGCGCTGATTACAGCACGCCAACCGAGAAAGGTGTAAGCAATGCCGTCGGAGCTTTTCGTTTTCGTGATGGAGAGAGGGTCACCTGGAACATCGGACGGCTTTCTTTAGGCACCTCTGAGGCCAAAGACCGGATCACCCCTGCCGATCTGGTCCTTATTGCTTGCGATCATCCCTCACCCCTAACGGATCAACGGGTGATCAACCGGGCGCGATTTCTGCACAGCCTTGCTTCGGAAACCGATCTGGCCCGGGGTATTATGATCAGCCCGGCTATCAGGGCCGAAATCGATCAAGCGGCCGACCAGATCAATTTTGACCAGGACGAGGAAGGCTTTATCGCCGATCCATCGGTACGGAGACTTTTCGAGAAGCTCGGGCTGAGATTGCGCAGCGTCGAGGAGTCTCGCAACCATCTTCGTCGCAGTATGGCCGGTATCAAGAAGATTTTCGACGTCAAAGTCCCCACCCGGGACGGCTCTTATCTCCTGGCGGACGTCTATCGCCCTTTGGATGAGGGGCGTTATCCGGTTATTCTGCGGCTAAGTGTTTACGGCAAGGCCTTCGGTACCGGTTCTATCTGTTCCCCTGAGGATTACCTGCGCAGTGAAAAGCGGGAGGATGCCTGGTTCCAGGAACGCCGCAAGGGCCTGGCCCCTTCTCTAAGATACGCCGAAAATGTCGTCAGCGCCAATACCATGGACTGGGTACCGCGCGGGTATGTACTGGTGCGTGTTGACTGCCGGGGTGTCGGACGCACACCCGGCAAGCTTAATCCCTTTTCCAAACGAGAAGCGGAAGATTATTTCGATGTAATCGAATGGGCCGCGGTCCAGCCCTGGAGCAGCGGGAAGGTCGGTCTCCACGGGGCCTCTTATGCGGCCACCATCCAATGGAACGTTGCCGCCCTCGGGCCTCCTTCCCTGAAAGCCATGATTCCCTGGACCGGAGATGCCGATTCGTACCGCGATCTCTCCTACCCCGGCGGTATCTTCAACGAGGGATACCGGCGTCAATGGTGGGCCAACCTGTTAGGGAACTCTTGCGGGGCCGAGACCGTTAATCTGATCGGCGATATGCTGGCCCATCCCTTTGACGATCCCGAGGTCTACGGACCCCAGGGTAGCGGCCCGCTCAGTGCTGATTTCAACCGCATCACCACTCCCTTTTTGACGGCCGTCAGTCAGACAGGGGTATTGCATGCCCGGGCCGGTTTCGAGGCTTTTTCATTATCGCCCTCCCCGTACAAGCGGCTGGTCGTGGTTGACGCCAATTACTTCAAGTTTCTTTACCGGGATTGTCTGAAGGACCAGTTCGCCTTTTTCGATCGTTGGCTTAAAGAAATAGACGACGAGACCACATCGTTACCGCCGGTTCGGATGATCATGCGGATCGGTCAAGGCGGCTTCGAATGGCGGGACGAAGAGACCTGGCCTGTTCCCGACACCCTATATCGAAGTTTCTTTCTTGATGCCGGGGCCAAGGGTCCCTTGATAGAGGTTGATCCGGCCAGACCGTATTTGAAACTAGCCGACTCATTGCCGTTGTCCGGGGCCCAGGTCGTATACCCGGCTGAGGTCGATGATGAAGGAGGGTATGCCCAATCGGGCGTGTCCTTCCTTTCGGATGTTCTGGTCGAAGACCTCGAGCTGGCCGGCCACTTCACAACTACCCTTTGGGTTTCCTCCACTTCTTTTGACATGGATGTCTATGTGGCCCTAAGAGTAATCGGACCGGACGGTGTTGAAGTGCCTTATGCCGTTTATGCCCGCCAGTCCAAGGCCCCGGTGACCTGGGGGTGTCTCAAGGTTTCTCAAAGGAAGCTCGATCTTATCCGTTCTACAATTGATCGTCCCTGGCATACCCATCGTAATCTCGACCAGCAACTACTTGGATCACCGGACGGGATCGTTCAGATCGAGGTGGAGCTGATGCCGGCCACAGCCAGGATTTCCGCGGGAAATCGCCTTCGCCTCGACGTCCAACCGGTGGAAGGGGAAGGGGGTTTTCTCGACGCCCAGGGCCGTCCGGCCCGCCGTGCCTATGATTCAAGTTATCACCAGGGGGCGGAAAATGTTATTCACACCGGGAGCAAGTTCCCGAGTTCAATCCGGGTTCCTGTTGTGACGCGCCGTTCTTGATCCGCAAAAAAATATTGAGGAGGAACAGATGAAAGCAGCCGTATACTATGAAACAGGCAAGCCTGATGTTTTTAAATATGAAGACGTTCCGGACCCGTCCTGTGGTCCTTGGGATATTGTTATCGATATCAAAGCGATTTCCATTGAAGGCGGTGACGTGCTCAATCGGGCCGGAGGCCTTATGCCAAAAGTTCCCCACATTGTCGGATATGATGCCGCCGGCGTTATTTGCCAGGTAGGACAAAAAGTCACCAATCGCCAAATCGGGCAGAGGGTGACCACCTTGAGTCCCTTCGGCTCCCATGCTGAAAAACGCGCCGCGCCAGCGATCACCTCCTGGCTCATTCCGGATAAGGTATCTTTTGAAGAGGCCGCTTGCGTGCCGGTGACTTTCGGTACCGCCCATGAATGCCTGTTCGAATTCGGCCATTTAAAGGCCGGGGAGACTGTTCTCATCCAGGCCGGGGCCGGCGGTGTGGGCCTGGCGGCCATTCAGTTGGCCAAACGAGCCGGGGCCAGGGTGCTGGCCACCGCTTCCAGTAATCAACGATTGGAACGATTGAAAGAATATGGATTGGATGAAGGTATAAATTATGGAGAAAAGGATCTCGTGGCCGAGGTCAGGCGATTGACCGACAACCAGGGAGTGGATCTGGTGGTCGACGGAGTCGGGGGCGAGGTACTGCAAAAAAGTATTGATGCAGCACGTGCCCGAGGCCGTATTATTACCTTCGGCCAGGCCGGACGCGGCTTTCGCAGGGTGGATGTCAGCAGCCTGGCCATGGGCAACAAAACGCTGACCGGGGTTTTCCTGGGTGCCGAGATCGCTACTGAGCGGGTGCAGAAAATGATCAATCAGTTATTGGAGGATATCGCCGCCGGAGATATCAAGGTGCCTATCGATCGAAAGTTTCCCCTCTCCCAGGCGGCTGAGGCTCATGCCTATATCGAGAGCCGTCAGGCGGTGGGCCGGGTGCTGTTGATACCCTAAGGGCGAAGAAAAGGTCCATTCCGACAAGTGGGGGGGAATAAGTTGTTTGAGAACCAATGTCCCTCTTCCCTTACGAATCCGTTATTTTTGAAAGGTTTATTTTCTTATGGTTGAGTTTAAATATTCCAACGTGGAGCGGGAGATGGAGGTTTATGGCTATGATTCGGTGGTCCGGAGTCATTGCCGTAATTGCCATGGCGGATGCGGGGTCCTGGTCTATGTCAAGGACGATAAAATTGCCAAGATAGCAGGCGACCCCGCTTGTCCCGTCAGCCACGGGACCCTTTGCAGCAAGGGACTGGCCTCCACCCAGCTCGTCTACCACCCGGACCGGCTTACCTATCCGGTGAAACGGAAAGGCCCCAAGGGAAGCGGAAAATGGGAGCGCATCACCTGGGATGAGGCCCTGGAGACGATTGCCGGTCGGATCCTGGCCTACAAGGAAGAGTTCGGCGCCGAATCGGTCGTTTTCGGATACGGGACCGGTCGGGAAAATGAAGCGGTCATCTACCGGATTGCCAATCTGTTGGGGTCTCCTAATGTGTTGACCGCCGGCCATTTCTGCTACGGTCCGCGGATTGCCACCAGCATCCTTACCTGCGGCACCAATCCGATCGTCGATTATGAAAATCATCCCCAATGTCTCATGATGTGGGGGAACAATGTGGTCATCAGCAACCCGGATTGTTACAAGGGCGAACCGTTTTCCGTGGCCCTGGATGCGGGGGCGAAATTGATCGTCGTTGATCCCCGGCTGACTCGGGCCGCGGCCCGGGCCGACGTCTGGCTCCAGCTCCGTCCGGGAACGGACACGGCCCTGGCCTTGGGTCTGGCCCAGGTCATCGTTAACGAGGGGCTCTATGACCGGGAATTTGTCGAGAACTATACCCACGGGTGGGAAGAGTTCGTTAGACGGGTGAATGAATATCCCCTGGAAAAGGTGGAACGGATCACCTGGATTCCCCGCGAAAAGATCGAACAAGCGGCCCGCCTCTTTGCCGAGACCAAACCGGCGGCCATTCAGTGGGGAGTGGCCATCGAGCAACAGAATACCTGTGCCGACAACGACCGGATCCTCATGTGTCTCATGGGGATCACCGGCAACATAGATCGGCCCGGCGGCCAGGTGCTCTTCAAGACGCCGCCCATACACAACGTGGGCAAATTCGGGGCCCATGGGATGCTGCCTCCCGAGCAGGCGGCCAAACGACTGGGAGGGGACCGTTTCCGTCTGGCCGGCCGATTCGCCATCATCCAGCCCAAGGCAGTCTGGGATGCCATTCTCGATGAAAAACCCTATCCGGTCAAAATGCTCTTCTTCATCAGTTCGAATCCGCTTATGACCAGGGCCAACGCCCGTGAGGTCTACCGGGCTTTGGAAAAGGTGGACTTTATGGCCGTGTCTGATTTCTTTTTGACCCCTACCGCGGAATTAGCCGATATCGTCCTGCCGGCCTCCACCTGGCTGGAGATGGACTACATCGGAGATTTTTGGAAACGTCACGGCCGTCTCCTGCCGCGCCGCAAAGTCGTCCAGATCGGGGAGTGTCGCTCGGACCACGAGATGCTCAACGACCTGGCTCATCGCCTCGGCCAGGGGCAGTTCTGGTGGGACTCCTTCGAAGGCGGCCTGGACTACATCCTGAGACCCATGGGCATCACCTGGCAGGAATTTAAAAAAATGGACTGCATCCGGGGAGAGGTAAAATACGAGAAATATAAAGAGGCGGGATTCTCCACCCCTACCCGGAAGTTCGAGCTCTTAAGCACCACCCTGGAGAAGATGGGCTATGATCCCTTACCGCAATTCAGGGAACCGCCGGAAAGCCCGGTCAGCACACCCCAACTCTATGAGGAATATCCCTATATCCTGATCACCGGCGCCAGGCAGCCGGGGTTTTTTCACACTGAAAATCGACAGGTGCCCTGGCTCAGGGAGCTGCACTCGGACCCGATGGTCGAACTCCATCCGGACACGGCCGCCAAAGAAGGCATTCAAGAAGGGGACTGGGTGATCATCGAGTCTTTACGGGGTAAGGTCCGGCAGCGGGCTAAACTTTTTGCCGGTATGGACCCCCGGGTAGTTGCCGCCCAGCATGCCTGGTGGTTTCCGGAAAAAAAAGATCCCGGCCACGGCTGGGACGAGTCGAACATCAATATCCTGACCGACAACGCCTATGAAACCATGGACCCGGCCATGGGGGCCAGCAGCATCAGGACGCTGCTAGTCAAAATCTATCCGGAAAGGAGTCGTTCTTAAAAGAGTATGAATCCAGTAATGATGGACTTGTAAAAAGTTGTCACCCCGGTGAAAACCGGGGTCCAGGTGGTTTTCTAACTTCTTAAAATCCTGGATTCCGACTTTCGTCGGAATGACGGTCACGGCCTTTGGGCGACTTTCTGCATGACCATATGTATAATTTCTTCTCAAAATTAAAACTTAAAAAAAGTCAGTAGGATTTTTTACAATTTAATTGCCGTTGTAATAGAACAGGTGTTGAACCAAGAGGCGGATTTTTTCTTTGTCATTCCGGTCCCGCCTCCCCTGCGGGATAGACTCCAGCCGGAATCCAGGGAGGCGGGAATGAACAAACAATTCGCGGTATACATTCTGGCAAGCAAAAAAAATGGCACCCTTTATATCGGTGTGACATCAACTTTGGTCAAAAGAATATGGGAACACAAAAACAATTTAGTAGAGGGATTTACTAAACGCTATAATGTTCATCTGCTGGTTTGGTATGAATTGCATGAGAATATTGAATCCGCTTATGAGAGAAAAACAATTGAAAGAATGGAAGAGAAAATGGAAACTCGAATTGATTGAGAATATTAATCCGGGATGGGAGGATTTATATTACAAAATTGTTTGACTGGATTCCGGCTTTCGAGACTGTGTCGTAATTGCATCCATGTCATTTCGTGCAAGCGAAGCGCGACACGGAATCCAGTATTTCCAATAAGTTCTGGATACCGGCTTTCGCCGGTATGACGGCCTTGATGGCACTTTTATTAATTACGACACAGTCTCTTCGTCTGAATGACGTTGAGATTGAACTGGTTCTTACAGGTAAAAAGAGGGAGATGATTCATTGAATCAATATGCAATCATTATTGATGAAAAAGCCTGCTGGGGGTGTAAAAGCTGCGAGGTGGCCTGCAAGCAGGAAAATAAGGCTCCGATAGGGATCAAATATATTTCCGTTTCGGAAGACGGTCCGAAGATATTCGACGGGAAGCTGAATTTTGTCTACCGGGTCAATCTCTGCCGCCACTGCGATATTCCTGAATGTGTTGATTCCTGCCCCACGGAAGCGATCACCAGGCGGGACGACGGTCTCGTTATTCTGGATGACGAGGCTTGCAACGGCTGCGCCGCCTGCGTCGAGGCCTGTCCCTACCAGGCGATTGCTTTTGATGAACAGGCCGGCAAGGCCCGCAAATGCAATCTCTGTCATCACCGGGTGGACAAGGGCCTTATCCCGGCCTGTGCCGATAATGTCTGCCTGGCCCACTGTATCTATTTCGGTCAATCCGACCGGATGGAGCAGATGATAGCTGACAAACCCTGGTTAAAGGAGCGACTGGCTGCGGATGCCAAATAGGGAGCACCTCGTTTGAGGATCGCTTCGCTTAAGGATCGTACGTCTTCGACGAACTTGAGGCAGAAGATAGTTGCCTCTTCCCTCAAGCGGATCCCGCTGCCCGGGACTCAAGCGTAGCGATCCTTCAGATCGGGTTTAGGAGAAAGCGGATGGCGGATATTTTTGTTCACATCGGTGAAATGCTGGCGCGGAACAGCCGGATGTATCCGGACGAGGTGGCCCTGGTGGAACGGGACCCCGGGGAAAAGCGGCGTGCCGAGATTACCTGGAAGGAGTTTAGCCGGAAGGCTGACCGTATGGCCAATTTCCTTCGGGAAAGAGGCATCGGAAAAACCGACAAGGTTGTTCACCTGATGCACAACTCGATCGACTGGCTGGCCGCCTACTTCGGCATTATCCGCACCGGTGCCTGGGTGGTCCCGCTCAACTTCCGGTTTACCAGCGAAGATATCCAATACTGCATCGACGTGGCCGAACCCCGGATAGTCCTGTTTGGTGAGGAATTTGCCGAAAGAATAGATTCTATCAGAGATGAACTTTCTTCCGTGGAGATCTTTATCTGTGCCGGTGAACCTATTCCAACCTACGCGGAATCATTCTCCGAGGCCATTGGGAATTCTCCGGATGAACCCTTTCCCTCGGATTTAGGACCGGATGACCCCTGCGGACTTTATTTTACTTCCGGTACGACCGGTCAACCAAAACCGATCCTCCTGACCCACAAGAACATGGTCTCTGTCTGTATCACTGAGAACATGCACCACAGTCAGACGCACCAGGACAAATTCATTCTCATTCCGCCCCTCTATCACACCGGCGCCAAGATGCACTGGTTCGGAAGTCTGCTTGTCGGCGGACCGGCTGTCATCCTCAAAGGGTATTCACCCCAGTGGTTACTCGAGGCCGTGAGTGAAGAAAAAGGCACGATCACCTGGCTCCTGGTCCCCTGGGTACAGGACCTGCTGGTCCAATTGGACAGAGGGGAATTGAAACTGGAAAACTATTCGCTTTCCTCCTGGCGTCTCATGCATATGGGAGCCATGCCCGTTCCACCCTCTCTTATCCGGCACTGGAGGGAATATTTCCCCGACATGGCCTACGACACCACCTATGGCCTGAGTGAGTGCACCGGACCTAATTGCATCCACCTCGGGGTTGAAAATATCCATAAAGTGGGGGCCATAGGGAAACCTGGTTTTAACTGGGAAGCCCGGATTGTCGATGAGCAGGGAAATAATGTTACCAGGGGGACACCGGGGGAACTGGCCCTCCGCGGGGACGGGGTTATGAGGGAGTATTACAAGAATCCCGAGGCAACGGCCGAGGCCTTAAAGGAGGGATGGCTTCACAGCGGAGATATCGTCCGAGAGGATGAAGACGGCTTCATCTATATTGTGGACCGGAAAAAGGATATCATCATAACCGGCGGCGAAAATGTCTTTCCTGTGGAGGTGGAGGATTTTTTTCATACTCACCCGGCCGTTAAGGATGTGGCGGCTTTCGGATATCCGGATGAGCGGTTGGGGGAGATCGTTGCCGTGACCATCGATCTGAAACCGGATGAGGTCCTGACCGAAGACGAAGCCCTTAGGTTCTCCGAAACGCTGCCGCGTTATAAACGGCCCCGGAAGATTTTTTTCGGTCCGGTCCCCAGAAGCCCCACCGGAAAGATCGAGAAACCGAAGCTGAGAAAACAATACTGCGGCCGGGAAGAGGCCGTTAATCCTTTCTAGGAGCCTGTCGGACTTAAATTTGTCCGGTTAAATTTTCGTTTAAAAAATCTATTAAAAATGTGCTCAAAAGACAAGATTTCTCTTGGCATAAGTTGGATTATATGATAAAATACAAATTAATTCAATTAGTTAAATATATTCGACTTTAAAATTACGTAGAGAGAAAATATGAATCCTCCACGATTTAAGTGTTGTGACCGCGATACCCTATACCTGATGCCTCCCTCTATTCATGATTGGCTACCACGAAATCACTTGGCCAGATTTATTGTGGAGGTGGTCACCAAACTTGACTTGAGGCCCATTGAAAACGCCTACGACGGCCGGGGTTCCGAGGCTTATTCTCCGACCATGCTGGTGGCATTGTTGTTTTACGGTTATGCCACGGGCGTCTTCTCCAGCCGCAAACTGGAATTGGCCACCCATGAGTCGGTAGCTTTTCGTTATATTACGGCCAATCAACACCCGGATCATGACACGATAGCTGCCTTCCGCAAACGTTTTCTGGAAGAGTTAAAGCCTCTATTCGCCCAGATCCTGATGATTGCTCAAACAATGGGTATAGCCAAACTGGGCCAAGTGGCCTTAGACGGAACTAAGATCAAGGCCAATGCCTCCCAACATAAGGCCTTGAGTTGGGATCATGCCTGTAAACTGGAACAACAGATTCAGGCAGAAGTTGACTCGCTCTTACGTCAGGCCGAAGTAGCGGACCGGGAAGCGGTTCCCGAAGGGATGAGTATCCCGGAGGAACTTTCTCGAAGAGGGAAACGGCTTGAAACTATAGAACTGGCCAAGCGAGAGATTGAACGTCGAGCCGCTGAGCGTTATGCCAAAGAGCAAGAAGTCTACGACCAAAAGATGGCCGAACGTTATGCCAAGGAGCAAGAGGGTGGTAAGAAACCCCGAGGACGTGAACCTAAACCACCCGAGTCCGGCCCTAAAAAAACCGATCAAGTGAATCTGACCGATGAAGATTCCCGGATTATGCCCGCTGCCGGCGGGACCTTTGAACAAGCTTACAACGCCCAAGCCGGGGTGGATCTTTCAACCATGCTTATTGTCGAAAATCATGTTACCCAACAACCCAATGACAAGCAAGAAATCCAGACGACCTTGGAAAACCTGATTTCCTTACCAGACCAGTTAGGCACGGTGGACACCCTAGTGGCCGATTCAGGCTATTTTAGTGAGGCCAACCTGGATAAGTGCGCAGCCGAGCAGATTACCCCCTATATTGCTGTAAATCGTGAAAAACACAATATTCCCTTAGAAGAACGTTTCGCCCAGCCCGAACCTTTGCCGGAAGAGGCTGATGTGCTTACCCGAATGAAGCATCGGCTAAAAACATCAGAGGGCAAAAAGATATACGCCCGGCGGAAGAGTACGGTCGAACCGCTATTCGGCATTATCAAGGCCATTATGGGCTTTCGACAATTTTTCCTTCGCGGGTTAGAGATGGTCAGCGGCGAATGGAATTTAGTCTGTATGGCCTACAACTTAAAAAGAATGTATGCCTTAGCTGCCAAATAAAAAAATCCACAAAGAAAAATTACAAAAAAAGGCCTTATTCTATTATCTTGAATTTACTATAACCCTTTGGAGTCCTCAAAATAAAATCGGACCTCTCGGGAGACAATATCTTTAGCTCAAGATCGACAGGCTCCTAGTATCATTGGCCCGTTTCCCTTGCACTGCTTGGTATTTTAAGGGAGGGTTACGGATCTTCCGCTATGGATCGACCGGGATCCGATGACCCGCCTGTTCCGTTTCAGGCTATCCGCCCTCCCGGATAGGGCGGTCCGCCGGCGTAAATCTCTTCCACCTGGATAACCCCCGTTCGATTGAATTCCGACCAGTGCCCTTTAGTCTGATAGGAGATAGCTTCCGAGGTGAGGATATTGGCAGCCACCAGGGCCTGGTCCGTGGGTGAAAGGAACCCGTCCATTTTCCGGTAGATCAGCTTCTTTTGCCCCGCCGGCAGCAACGACAGGGATGGGATCACCTTGGGATATCCATCCAGTCCGATCCAGGCCAGGACCTTGACGGCGGCCATCCTGGCAAATTCGCCTCTCACAGCCAGGGGAATGGTCACGTTATTGCCCGATAATTTTTTTTGAACATTGCCTTGTCTGATAGCCGCCAGCCGGGTCAGCCAATAATCCTTGAGCACCTCGAGTTTGGAGATGGCAAAGGTCCCTTCTACGGAGAGCAGGCGGATGAGCCCCACATTACGGACTCCGGTATAGGCGTTATAGCGCAAAAGGGGACTGCCCTTTTGTCGGTCCACATAGGGTCCGGTTGGCTGAAACTCGACAAATTCTCCTTTGAGGGTCCATCCCTTCAGTTCGGGTGTGACCACCAGAATACCGATTCGCCGGTCTTCCAGGAGGTTTTTGATGCTCTTGCGCAAGAGGAAATTTCCAAAAAAGAGTGTATCCTCCTGATCTTCAGTCGGAAGCAAAGAGATACAGGGGACGACGTTGGGGATACCCTGGGCCGAGCGGGTGGCCAGAAATTTGGGGGTCATCGCTCCGCGCAAAGCGTTCAATAAATTGGGCGTTTGTTTGAGAAGGGACATGACGATCTCCTCCAGATGGTGGTAGTTTCTCAAACACCTTAATCTGAGAATCTATCTTTAAGGGCCATCTCCAAATTAGTTGGTCAATAATAAACCCTGAATCTTTGGAATCGTCCATCCATCAAGGCTGATTGGATTACAGGTAAAAACTGATAACCACCTCTCGCCCGTTCCCTTCGGTCTCTTGAGCTCGCAGAGGGCACGGAGAAAGGCAGATTAGATTGGTCCAATTTCCCGAGGGGGGAAATTAGACCGGCCGGCTCAGCCTCCGGCCTGGGTGCGCTACAACGCTGGACAGTTTTTTCATTGCGGTCCCCTCAACCGCAATGAAAAAGATAAAGGGTTTTCTCAGTGAACTCTGTGTCCTCCAGCGAAGCGGGCGAGAGACAAAAAATCTTTCTTGGTCCAACTTCGTCAAGTGCCCAAATCCATTGGTAGAAGAACCATGACTGTCAACTGTCATCGGTTTGGGTTTATCTGGTCGCCCCGGACCACACGGCGGTCGGCACCAGTTCCACCGCGGTCTGCCAAAGGGATTCCATCTCGGCCTGGGTTAAGAGGGGCGTTGATTCCAACAGATACGGTAAATCAAGCCGATGGTATTTGGGCTGGCCAAAATTGGTGTAGGCCAGCAAATCCCAACGCTGCACGGTCGGCAAGGCTTCGCGGATAAAGCCGCCGATGGTTTGGATATTTTCCGGGTCACTGGTATAACCGGGAATGACCGGGGTTCGAATCCACATCGTTTTGCCGGCAGCGGCCAGGCGGCGGGCATTCTCCAGGATAGTGGTGTTCGAGAGGCCCGTGGCCCGTTTGTGTCCTTCCTCGTCCATCAGTTTAAGATCGAACAGAACCAGGTCCAGCCAGGGTAATATCTTTTCGTAGCGCTCCCAGGGGACAGCGCCGGAGGTATCCAGGGCCACAGGCATCCCGGCTTCCCGGCAGCGAGGCAGAACTTTCTCCAGGAAATCCGTCTGCAACATCGGCTCGCCCCCGCTAAAGGTGACTCCTCCTCCCGATGTTTCATAAAAAGCCCGATCTTTCAAAAGCTCAGCGATCAATTCATCGGGGGTAAAGGAACGACCGATAATTTCTATGGCCCCTGCCGGGCAGGCATCCCCGCACTTCCCGCAGAGGGTGCAACGCCCCCGGTCGATTCCCATCCCCTCGGGCCTGAGATTTAATGCCTTTTCCGGACAAACCTTAAGACAATCCCTGGCGCCGATGCAGCGAACGTCATACCACATGAGATCGGGTTGGGGACGGAGTCCTTCCGGGTTATGACACCACGGACAGCGCAGGGGGCAGCCTTTGAGAAAGACCGTGGTGCGGATGCCGGGACCATCCTCGGTACTGAAATGTTGGAGATTAAAGATCAGACCGGTGGACACCCTGATTATCCCCTAACTGTGATTGACAAGGCTGTTTTAAGAAATGAATTAGCAATCTAACCTTTAAAAAGAAATTTTTTGCCACAGACACACAAGGACGCACACAGACTTTTTCCCCTGCGGACTTTCGCAGGAGAAAATCTGCTTAGCCGAGAAGGCCAGCTGGGTATTAATTGATAGGCCCACCCTTTTCATGAGTTAGCTATTTAACTGGGGTCGTCAATCAGTACACATCCTTACTGTCGGGCGTTGTCTGCCTTGTCCGCGGTTAAATCCGTTCTAACCATCAAATCGCATGGGACTCCCGGGCGATGATCTCGTCTTGAATCTCTTTCCCCAGGCCTACAAAATAGGCATTGTAACCGGTGACCCGCACCAGCAGGTTGTGGTATTCGTCGGGGAACTTTTGGGCCTCCCGCAGGGTATCGGCGTCCAGGACATTGACCTGCAGACAGGTCCCACCCACTTGGCCATAGGCCCGTAACAGGGCTTTGAGCTTTTGGCGCTGTTCGGGATTCCGCAGCAGGTTCGGGCTGAAGCTCATGGTGTGGCTGGCCCCGTTGGGCGCGGTCTCCAAACCCAGTTTGCCGACACTCTTGATGATCGAGGTCGGTCCTTTGCGGTCGGCCCCATTGACCGGGCACACCGCATTGGAAAGGAATTGTCCTCGAAGGCGGCCGTCGGGCGTTGCCGCGGTCGTCGGCGCGTAAGCGATCCAGTAGTTCCAGGAAAGATAGCCGCCGCGATAGTGTTTTCCGGTTGGTGAAAAGTGCTTAAAGGCCTCTTCGGTCCAAAAGCGGCTGACCTCGCGGGCGATCTCATCGGCGTAACCGTCGTCATTGCCGTACTTGGGTGCTTTGACCAGCAGGGTCCGGCGCAGATTCTCCTGGCCTTTAAAATTGTCGCGGATGGCCCCAACCAGTTTTTCCATCTCGATCTGCCGGTCTTCATAAACCAGCTTTTTTACAGCGGCAAGGCTGTCGGCCACAGTGGCCAGGGCCACGCCTTCCACCGTCAGAAAATTATGTCGCGCGCCGCCGGCGTTGCAGTCCTTGCCGTTTTGCAGACAACCGTCCACCAGGGCGCTGAGGTAGGGGACCGGTTCCCAACGGGCCCGCCCGGCATCGGCCAGGTTGTTGGCGGCGATGAGTTGTTCCAGGATGGTTTTGAGCTGTTGTTTAAAGGCCTCCATAAACTGAGGGAAGTCTTTAAAATTTTTGGGATCACCGGTGCGCGGTCCGATCCGATGGCCCGTGGCCATATCGCGGCCGTCATTTAAAACCAGTTCGACGGCTTTGGCCAGGTTCAGGTTGACATCCACAGTGCCGGAGCGGTCGTCACCGATCAAGGTGTTTTCCAGGCAGCCGACCGGTGCGTAATCCCAGAGCCTTTCTTCCGGCAGGCCCTGCCAACGCAACCCGGCGATGGAATTTTCATCAAAGTTGATCAGGAAGGGTGAACCCTGGGCCTTGGAGAGCATTTCCACCAGACGATCAAGCAAGCGGTCGGAGGTGCCGGCGTGGACGCGCACATTGGGTTTGGGTTCCAGGAGGTTCATCTCTTCGATAACCTCCAGCATCAGATAGGTCAGGTCATTGGCGGCGTCATGGCCCTGGGCATCCATTCCGGCCAGGGTTATAAGCTGGCCAAAGGAAGAATTGATGCCCTGATTGGTCCCGGCCCAGCCTTGATAATCATAGACATAATTATGTTTGATCCACCAGCATTGCAGCCATTCGCGGGCGGACTCCTCCGTAAGGAGTCCCGCCTTTCGATCGGCCTGGAAGAATGGGTAAAGGTATTGATCCACCCGTCCCGGCGACAGGCCCGGTCCCGGATAACTTTCGGCGGCCATGGCCAGCATGTGCGTGAACCAAAGGGCCTGCAGGGCTTCGGAGAATGTTTCCGGGGGCAGCCAGGGGACCTTTTGGCAGATGCGGGCTATCTCCAGCAACTCCTGCTCACGTTTCGGATCCGTTTCCATCTCGGCCAGGAGTTTAGCCTGGATGGCGTAGCGGTCGGCCAAATCATGTGTGGCCTCCGCGGAAATCATGATTGCCCGGGCCATATTCTTTTGCTCGCCCGTACTCCCGGGATCATCGAACAAAACATGGGCCTCGTCCCGGATTCCTTTCCAGCCGATTTTAAGGACCTTGGGGTAGTTAGGCACCAGATGACCGGGGACGGCAGCGCAGTTTCCCACTCCAAGGTTATTAAGGTCATTCCAGGCCTTCAGGAATGTTTGCTCCTCCCGGTCCCGGGCCCTGGCTTCGTCTTTTTTGAGACAACGGGAGAGGGCCGTGCTGAAATGGGAGCCGACGACCAGCTCACCATCCAGTATTTCAACAGGCAAGTGAGAGCGAACCACTTTACGAAAAAACAAGGCTTGTCGAACAGCCAGGGGTTCCTGCCAGAAGTCCGAGGGCAAGTCGACCGGCTGAGACGCCGCCCAGAGGTAACTGCGAAATCCCTTCTGGAACAGGGCGATTTCAGGAACGTTGGTCCAGTTCCAGATGGAATACACCGTGTCCCAGGGCGTGCCGGTGGTGTAGGCCCGGACCTCATTGGTATATTCCCGTTCATAGAAGGAAAAAAATTGCCGACGCAAACGCTCCACACGAGGTGAAAGGTTTGAGGACGCCGACCATAATTGCTCGGGAGAGACGGCGCAGGTTGATTCGCATATCATGGATGCACCTCCGTTAAATAAGGGCCCTTTGAAGCCGGTTCCATAAGGATGAGATCACGATCAAGACCTTTACCTCCTGTTGAAACAGGAATGAAGAAAGAGCAAGGTCACCAATCTGGAAAATACCATGAGGAGGATCAAAAAGCAATGTTCTTGATTTTTAGGGTCATTGGGCCGCTTTTATTTAGAAACCTTTGAGGGTCGAGGTGGTTTTGATATGAAAGAGTAATAGAAAAAGGATGGGAGGGGAATGAGGGCACGGGGATTTGGAGTTGGAGGATTTTTTTGATTTTAAAAAAGGTAAAACAAGAATACTTTTTTTTCAGTCTGCCCCCAATTATTGTCCTTCTAACTAAGATCGAATAAGTTGTTGAATGAAAGATTTAAAAAGTCTACAATTAACAAATGATTGAGACTTGGGGAAGAATTCTTAATTTAGTTCAGCATCGGAATGTTAGGATCTCCGAACATGGATATGACGAACTGGCAGACGATGACATCGCTATCCGGGATATCATGGCCGATATTCCCAGGGCCCTCATTATTGAGCACTAACCAGAATATCCGAAAGGTCCCTAATTACGACAAACAATTGAAAGAGAAGGCCGGGTCATAAACCACATACAACGAGAGGAAAATGGTTAAGTTCAGTGATCTTGAAGACGCCTTTCTTTTTGTGAGTTCATCTTCTGACGGAGTGAATTCGGCTTATCTAAACAAGGACACGGGTCAGATCGTCTACCGGTCAGAGATGGGAGATGATGACGAAATCGCCGATGAGGAACTTGAGGGGGATGGATGGCTGGATATTCCTCATAAGAACGATCTGGACTTGGGTTGGGAGCTTGTATTCGAATTTGTTGAAACCCACCTGGCCGAAAAACACGAACAAGTCCGGCAAATGTTTCGAAGACCTGGGGGGTACAGACATTTCAAGGCCTTGCTGGAGAACAAGGGGCTGTTGGAAACCTGGTACGAATTTGAGAACCGGCGGGAGCAGGAGGCCTTGAGGGAATGGTGCGAAGAAAATGAAGTAAAATGGTCCGACTGACGGTTGCCCATCAACGCAGAATGTTATCAACCCCGCGGACACCTTTCTCGGTTAGTTAAGAAATAAGTATTGTCCACGTGATTTCTCCGATCTACTGCTCACTCTACGAAAACCTTGACATGGTATGCATATAAAGTTATTATTATGCATACGAATAAGGAGGCCGATGATGAGAACAACATTGGATTTACCTGAACATTTAATTGATGAGGCCATGAAGGTGACTCAAATTAAAACAAAAACCCAGGTCATTATAAGCGCCTTGGAAGATTTAATCATAAAGTCGAGGATATCCGGGTTGAAACAGTTTAAAGGTAAGGTCAATTTGGACATTGATTTGAACGCCATCAGAGGGCGTCAATGTCGGTCTTAGTTGATACCTCTCTCTGGATAGAATATTTCAGAAGCGGAAATAATTCTGAAAAACTGGATCACTTAATAGATAAGAACCTGATTGTTACTAATGACCTTATTCTCTCAGAATTGGTCCCGGCTTTAAGAGTGCGCCGGCAGGGAAAGATTGTGAATTTATTATTTCAAATTCAAAAGTTGGAACTATCCATAGATTGGAATCAAATTATCGACTTCCAATTCAAATGCTTAAAAAATGGTTTAAACGGAATCGGAATTCCGGATCTTATTGTTGCCCAAAACGCGATACAAAATCACTGTGAAATTTATTCACTAGATAACCATTTTAGACTCATAAAGGGCATCCTTGGACTTCAACTTACCGGTTAATAATATTTTTTGAACCCTTCCTTAAAGAAAGGCGTGACCAAGGGATTGTCTGCCGGGGGATGGGACAAACTTCGATATATAAGTCAACAGGGTAGAAATAGACTGTCTGTCGAGAAAATACAATTTACTTTCCGGGAGTCATTATGACGAAAGGGGAAATCTCTTGACGGCTGAGAATGAATCTACAGCGCAGTGGAACCCGATTATTGACAATTCTCCAATGATGTTTACTTTCAATGCCGTATGCCAGACGCCTAAAAGGTAACGAATCGATCTGAAAAGAAGAGTCTTTTAGTTTGGGTTGGTTCAAAAGGGGTATAATAATCGCGTCTCCAAAAACAACGGATGTGAAAAAAGATAGATCCAATGGTCACAAAAAAGAAAAAAGAAGATCCGGAAGCGGAAATTGAAAAAACAGAAGCTTCCCAAAAGATGCAGGACCTAAAAAAACGGATCATCCGTTTTTGCCGGAATAAAGGAGTTGATTTAATCGGCTTCGCCCCGGTAGAACGCTGGGCTGAAGCCAAAGAAGTACCCCCGGAATTCTGGCCTCAGGCCATCTGGCCGCCCGCCAGAACCGTAATCGTCCTGGGGCTGGAAATGCCGCTGCCTATTGTGGAAACCACTCCATCCGTTGTCCATATGGAGATGTATAAAACCGCCAATGCGGAACTGGATCAATTGGCTTACGATCTGACCCGGTATCTCAATCGTCTGGGGCATGCCTCCTTTTTCTTTCCCCGGGACGGTTACGGCAGTATGAGGGCCTTGAAGGAAAATAATCGGGCGGCCTTTGCCCATATTCCCGCGGCCAAATATGCCGGCCTGGGGACTGTGGGAGCCAGCCATAATCTTTTGACTTCGGAATTCGGCCCCAGAGTCCGTTTTGTTTCCGTATTCACTTCGGCCAGGATACCTCCGGATCCTATGATTAAAAAAGAGCTCTGCATCAAGTGTGAAGCCTGCGCCAAGTGCTGTCCCAAAAAAGCGATCAGTATCCGGCCTGACCGGGTAGTCGGCGATTATGACGATCAAGCCTGTCTGGAAATGGCCGAAGAACTCGTGGCCCGGAGGTGTTTCCCTTGTGGAATCTGCACCAAGGTTTGCCCCGTCGGCCGGGACCGGGCTGTCTATAAGCAACCCGGGATCACGAAAAAATACCTGAGGGAAAAAGAGGCCCTGGCCGCTAATCCTGAGGACCCCGAATACCGGGCCTGGACCCATCTGCGTAAATACGGGGTTGCTCAGGGGAAAAAGCGTGAAGGGGAAAAGGCCGGTGCCGGCCCGAATGGCAAGGTGGTTTCCTGAAGGAGTTATGACCTAATCTATTTATTAAGAGGAGCAGATATTAGGTTGTTCACCGCAAAGCCGCAAAGTGCGCAAAGAAAAAAATATTTTTATTGATTGCCGGTGAGGGGGCCGGCAATCAATAGCCTTTGCTACCTTGCGGATAATTGTTTGGCTGGAGGCCAGGGCTGTTTTGTTCAATCCAACCTCTCATGGGATTGAACAAAAATAATTCTCTCTGCGATCTTTGCGGCTTTGCGGTGAACGTAAACTCTTTTTTCAAATATCTAAAAAGTTACAGCAAAGCGAATTTGTAGGAGAAGGCTATGAATTTGGAAGAATTCTGCGACCGTTTCCAGGCCCATCTGAACCAGGGTCCCAGTACCCCGCTATTGGGGGAGGCCGGCCGGCAGCTCTTAAGGGACTTGCTTAAAGATCCCTCCTGGTTCGGGGAATTCCTGCAGAAATACATTGCCGATCCGGCCTTTCTTTCTGACCCACCGGCATCCATATTCGATAATGAAATAAAACTCTTTCGCAGCCCGGACAAGTCTTTTCTCCTCCTGGCCTACATCTGGGACAACAGCGGGCTGGGCCCTATTCATGATCACGGGGCCTGGGGTATCATCGGGGGTTTGATCGGTTCCTTACGGGAAATCAAGTACCAAAGAATGGACGATAACCAGGTTGAAGGATACGCCGAATTGAAACAAATTTCCGATACCCAGATTAAGCCCGAAGATATCCGGATGATCCTTCCCTTGGATAAAGGCATCCATCAGACCGGAGCGGCGGATGATCGGCTAACTATTACCTTCCATATATATGGGAGAAGCCTTCGGAAGGGATATATTCATTATTTCGATCCCGCTGAAAAAAAAGTCTCCCAGTCCTACAGGCGACTTCAGTTTCGAAAGGTTTTAGCCCTTCAGGCCTTGGTTGCCCTGGGAGAAGCGGTCGGGAAAAGGTTTTTAACCCTGGATCTGATTCAATCCTTACCGGAGGATTTAGTCAAAGAGTTTCGGGTGATCTCTTTGGCCTCTGATAAATACCTGCAGGAATAATCATCTGGATGAACAAGGTCCCGGATTATATGGTTCACCAATTTAAAAAAATGTATGGTATTTCCCCTCAATTGTATGGTGTAAACAAGCATATTGAACTTGTTAACTCAATACTTTCTTGCAGAGTGCGGGCTGGACAGTGTAAGGGAAATAGAAATCAATAGGACAATCCTGATAAGGTAAAGTTGGAAAAAATTGTATCCGGGAACAGCACGGACGGCATATTTGTTAATGAAATGGAATGGAAGAAGAGAACTTACTGAATCCCGTGAACAACGACCGCTTGTCCCAGGGGATCGGTAATCCAAGAACGGCATCCTGATTCTTGACCGGGGGAAAAAGAGGCATACTCTTCTGGAATTCCGCATAAAAACCTTTATGCTTGACATAACGCATAAAATCTGGTAAGTTAAATTCTCATGATCGTAAGCTTTAGAGATAAGCGAACGCAGGAATTTGCACAGGGGAAGCGGGTCAAGACCTTTACCGGATTTGAATACAAGGCGGAAATGAAGCTTGATCAACTCGATTCGGCTACTTCATTGCTTGATTTGGACTTGCCCGGAAACCGTCTCGAAGCGCTTAAGGGAGACCGTAAGGGTCAATACAGTATTCGCATTAATGACCAATGGCGGATTTGTTTCGAGTGGCCGAAGGGTACCTTGGGGCCGATCAATGTTCAAATCATCGATTATCATTGAGGTGCAATATGGGACGTAGTGCTATTCATCCCGGCGAACATCTCGCCGAACAACTTCAGGCTCTGGAAATGAGTGCGGCTGAATTGGCCCGCAGGCTCAAGGTTCCTACTAATCGCATAACTGAAATCCTGAATGGCCAGCGAAGCGTGACCGGGGACACCGCCTTGCGATTGGGACATTTCTTTGGAACGAGCCCGGAATTCTGGCTGAACCTTCAGAAAATATTCGAATTGCGTCTGGCCGAGAAGAAATCCGGAGAAATGATCCGGACCTTACCAAAACTCTCCAAACCGATAAACAAACAAAGCAACAATGCGCATCCTTAACTGGCCAACTTCCCTTCCATTGTTCAAGTGCATCAGGAAAATGGGGAGGACTGCCCTTAACTAAATAATATGTTTTAATAATTTGTTCAAAAAAGAAATCCAAACCTTGAAAGGATGTCCTATGAAGCAGTCCGACAAGACCCCATATTTCTGAAAAAAATATGGGGTCTTGTTTTGAGGAGATAGAGTAACAGAAACAAACGGGCGGTTGAAGGGAATGAAATAGGTTTTGGTCTGGCTTTAGAACTTGGGTCAATAACAGACTTGATCCTCAGACCTTTGGCCCTTGAAAAAGAATAGGAATGATGTATAATGGTGCTGTATAAAATATTTGAGGTGTGACATGGTACGGACACAAATTTATTTGACAGAGCGTCAGCGTGAAAAACTGGTGGCCATCGCCAAGACTGCAGGGAAAAAGCAAAGCGAGCTGATTCGAGAGGCCGTCGATCGCTTCATCAATCAAAAGGGCCGGAGTACCCGGGAGGCCGTATTACGCGAGGCCGCTGGAATTTGGAAGGACAGGACGGATCTTCCTGACTTCAAGGCAACACGGGCCGGATGGGACAGGGGCTGAACATGGCCAGGGCAATCCTTTTTGACACTGATGTTCTGGTTGATTTTTTTCGCGGCACAAGGAAAGCCGTGGACTTAGTCAACCTGCACTCAGAGAGGATCATCCTATCCTCAATCGTCGTTGCGGAGTTGTTCGCCGGTGTGAAAGGGGATACGGAACTGGCTGTTTTGGAAAAGTTTATCTCCCTCTTCCGTGTTGTCCCTGTAAGTACCGAGATTGCCAAGGTTGGAGGACTTTATAAGCGTGATTACGGCAAGTCTCACGGCGTAGGGCTCGCCGACGCTATACTGGCAGCTACTGCTGAAGCCGAGGATGCTGAGTTGAAGACGCTCAACATCAGGCACTACCCTATGTTGAAAGGTCTTGAATCAGCGTACAAGAAATGAATATGAAGGAATATTTACTGAATCCCGTGAAGATGTCCCCTCGTGACCAAAAAAGGTAGTATAGTTATATGGCAAATTTACTCGAAATCACCGGAAATGACATCGCTCAACTGGCTGATGCAGATCTTCGCGATTTAGTCGGTTTATTGTGTGAAGCGGATTATCGTTCAGCCGATCTTCCCATTAAAGGAATAACTTGGAGCGGTCATCAAGATGCTCGTGACGGTGGTCTGGATGTTGTTGTTCGAGACGAGGTTCGCCCACCCTCGACTAGCTTCGTTCCAAGAAGGAGAACAGGATTCCAGGTAAAAAAGCCCGACATGAATCGGGGGGCGATTCTCAAGGAGATGCGACCCAAAGAAACTTTGCGGGAAGAGATCAAAACTCTAATTCAAGAGAGCGGGGCATATATTATTGTCAGTTCAACCGGGTCAACAACTGATTCAGCGTTAAAAAGTCGCCTCGGTGCCATGAGGGAAGCCATAGAGGGAGAAAATAATAACCAAAATCTTCACCTGGATTTTTACGATCGTGGACGAATTGCAACCTGGGTGCGTTCACATCCTTCATTGATCCTATGGGTACGCAAAAAGATCGGGCGCGAACTGAGCGGCTGGCGACCCTATGAGAATTGGGCGAAAGCTCCGGGAGGGATAGAGGAAGAATATCTTTTGGATGACGGATTGAGGCTCCATGATGGGACTAACGCCAGAGATAAAGGGGTGTCAACGAAAGAGGGTCTACAAAAACTCAGATCGGAACTTTCCATTCCTGGTAATTCTGTTCGGTTAACCGGTTTGTCGGGGGTAGGAAAAACCCGGCTGATTCAAGCCATGTTTGACGAAAGAGTCGGAGAACAAGCGCTTAACAGATGCCAAGCATTTTATGCCGATATGTCCGACAGTCCTGATCCTGATCCGAGGACATTTGCCGAACAACTTATCGCTCATAAGACAAGAGCAATACTGATTGTCGATAATTGTCCTCCCGATTTGCATCGTCGGTTAACACAATGCTGTTCTGAATCGCATAGCACTGTTAGTTTGCTCACAGTTGAATATGATGTTCGGGATAACCTTCCCGAGGAAACAAGCGTATTTAGATTAGAACCGGCCAGTGATGAGATTATTGAAAAACTGGTTGAAAAGCATTTTCCACATATCAGCCAGGTTGATGCCCGGACAATCGCAAACTTTTCAGGAGGTAACGCGCGGGTAGCCATTTCACTTGCCAATACAATCCAACATGGTGAGACTCTGTCAGGTCTTCGCGATGAAGAATTATTCGAAAGACTTTTCCGGCAAAGGAATGAACCAAATGAAAACCTGCTCATATCGGCAGAGGTATGCTCTCTGGTTTATTCATTTGAAGGTACGGATACTAATTCAGAAAAATCTGAATTAAATTTCCTGGCATCTCTCATTGGCAAGTCGGGGGCCGAATTGTATCGGGATGTTAAAACGCTTAAGGAACGGGATTTGGTACAATCCCGGGGGTGTGGAGAGCCGTGCTCCCCCACGCTATCGCCAATCGTCTTGCCCAACGCGCGCTTGAATCCATACCGAAAGACACGCTCGTTCAGGCTTTTCTCCAAAGCGGATCGGAGCGGTTGATAAAATCATTTTCGCGGCGTCTTAATTATCTTCATGACTGCAATCCAGCCATTGAGATAGTTAATGAGTGGCTGTCGCCTGATAGTTGGCTTGGAAAAGCGAATTGTAATTTTAATGACTTTGGAATGGAGATATTCAGGAACATAGCCCCAGTATCTCCGGAAAAAGCATTGGAAGCAATAGAACGCGCCGCAAACGGAGAAGGAGGAGCAGGATTTACGTCCAGAGAGTGTCCGCGCTATTATGAATTTGTGAAGCTCTTGTGGCATTTGGCCTATGATCCTGAGTTGTTCGAGAGAAGCACTAAGCTCTTGTGCCGTTATGCGCTTTCAGAAAAATCAGAGGAAAATCGTAATTCTACACGCGACTTTCTTAAATCTCTTTTTTATCTTTACCTGTCCGGCACTCATGCCCCAGTTGAAGAAAGAGCCAAGATCATTGAGGAGTTGGTAGATTCTGAAGATCAGGATAAGCAAGGACTAGGGCTCTCCCTTTTGGATGCAGCACTGGAAACATGGCACTTTAGCTCAATTCATGATTTCGGGTTTGGCGCAAGGTCCAGGGATTATGGATATTATCCTAGGACACGCGAGGAAATAGTTAGCTGGTATGAAGTTTTTATCGGGATTTGCACCCACTTGGCCCTTTCAGACCAACCGATTGCCAAACAAGCCAAAAAAATCCTATCCGATAATCTGCGCGGCCTATGGACAAAGGCTGGCATGTTTGAAGTGTTGGAGAATTCAGTCAAACAAATTCATGAGCGCCAGGCATGGAACGAGGCCTGGATCGCAGTACGGGGAATAATCCGGTATGACAATAAGGGATTCACAAATGATATTTCAGAAAGACTACATAGGATAGAAAAACTCTTAAAGCCTAATGATCTATTAGAACGTGCACGTACTTTCGCATTATTAGATGAACAGTCTACCTTCGATCTGGAAGAGGATGTTGATGTTGATGAGGCTGGAGCCGGAGTATCCGCATGGACACGAACTCAAGAGACTACCCGCGAAATAGGTGCCCTAGTTGCTCAAAACCCTGACACACTTGAAGCGCTCTTGCCCGAACTCGTTTCCACGGACAATACGCGGCTCTATAGCTTCGGAAGAGGCCTAGCTGATGGCTGTGATGACAAAAAGGAATTCTGGCAACTCTTGTATGCCCAGCTTGAAAAGACGCCGGCCGAAAAACGGAAAATCAGGATCTTTATGGGCTTCCTTTCCTCATGCGCGGAAACCGACCCGGTATTCTATAATTCCACACTTGATAACTTAATAACCGATGAATTGCTTGGAGAATGGTTTCCTTTTTTCCAAACAACGTCAACCATAGATCAGAGAGGGGTTGAACGCTTACATAAAGCTTTGGATACTGGAAAGGCAAAGATACATACTTTCGGACATCTTGCTTGGGGACGTGTTCATGAATCCATAAGTGATGATGATCTGGCCGAGCTTTTAAGGAAAATCCTCTCCAAGGAGAACGGCTTGGATGTGGTAGTCGAAATTTTGAAGATGAGATTTCATTCACCGGAAGAAAAGGCGCGCGATTATTCCGATAATCTGGTTTCGGTCGCGCGCAATGTGTTATCGATATATCCCTTGTCTGAAGGACGCCGAAGGCATAGCGGTGAGGATTATGCCCTCACACAAATAAGCCACATATGTCTTAAAGGGGAAGGAGGCGCTAACGCTGCCAAAGATATATGCCAACATCTCGCAGAAGCGATTGCTAATAATCGTGTTTATGTTTTCGATTATCCAAGTCTACTTAACATCCTTGCCAGCACACATCCCATGGTATTTTTGGACATGTTTGTAGGGAATAAAGACATTAAAGACTACCAGCGAAGAAGGATGTTTGACTATGATTTCAATAATAGGCGCGGTAATCCCCTTGATAACATTTCTGAGAGCGACCTTATTTCTTGGTGTGATAAGGACCCAGAATCTCGTTATTTAATGATCGCCTCGGCGATGCAGCCTTTTGAGGAATCAGCGGAGGCAGGCAAGTTAGTCTGGAAGCCTATCGTGGATACCATTTTTGAGAAGGCACCGGATTTGGGCAAAGTTTTTGAATCCCTATCACGGGCCATGAGGCCCACGGGATGGAGTGGTTCACTCGCGGATATTTTGCAGCAGCGATTGATTTTATTTCATGATCTGTATCAGCATCATAATGCAGAAGTTAGGGCTTGGGCCAAACGTCAGCATTCGGCGTTGCAGGAATCAATCAAGAGGGAACGTGAATCGGAAGAGAGTCGAAACCCCGATCGAAATGAGAGCTTCGAGTAAGATAATTTTAATCTCAATGAGTTCCTTTTAACTATATGAATGAAGATCTTCAACCAATATTTGAAATCTTGTTACCTGGTTTAGAAAAGTGTGGGATTGATTATTGGGTTTATGGAGGTGTCAGTATAGCTGCATATGCTAGAAAATTTGTTAGATCAAACAAAGGACGTCGATGTTTTTGTAATTGAAAATGACTTCGAAAAAGGGATAACTAGGGTCTGTTTTCTTAACAATCTGCTTTAATGTTAAGAAAATAAACCTGTGCTGGTTTGACGAAAGCCAAGGGAAAATTCAAATAAAAAGATGTTGGTTTGGATGGAAAAACAAAGGCTGACCTCCCCCGGTCGGATCTACCAGTCGATAGGAAAATAATCTTTCAGAAATTTACCGGACCAGTGTTTCCCGGTTAAAATCCCATCAAAGAAGGGATCGCAGATCCTGGCCGCTCCATCCACAATGTCTAATGGGGGCTGGAAATCATGCACTTCCTGTTTAAATTTAGAAAGCTCCACGGGGTCTTCATCGGTAACCCAACCGGTATCAACCGCATTCATATAGATCCCATCTCTGGCTAAATCTTCGGCGGAGGTATGGGTCATCATATTCAAGGCCGCTTTAGCCATGTTGGTATGGGGATGTCTATCATCTTTCTTGAATCTGAAAAATTTTCCTTCCATGGCGGTCACATTGACAATATGCTTTTGCCCGGTATAATCGCGCTTCATTAAAGGGGCTAATCTATTGCATAACACAAAGGGAGCCACGGCATTCACCAATTGAACTTCAAGCATCTCGTCGGTTTGTATTTCTCCAAGCCGTAAACGCCAACTGTTGGTCCTGCGCAGATCCACCTGTTGAAGGTCGGCATCCAGCTTTCCTTTTGGAAATACTTCCTTAGAGATCAGGGAATGATCATGACTATAAGGAATCTGTGATAGTTGAGCGGATTCACGCAGCCCAATTCCAGGTCCCTGATCCTGCCAGGCTACCGGAAGGGCGGATCCTCGTTCCTGGATAGTAGGACAAAAAGACTTAAGCTGATTTTTACACATCTCATGGTCTTCAAGCAGTTTCCGGACCTCAGCGGACCGGGTCCGAATCCCGTTTATTTCATTTTCAATAAGATGGGCATAAAAACCCGGAGGCCGCCTGACCGTCTGGGCCGCATTATTGATCAATAGGTCAAGACGCCCATACCTTTGTTCTACAAATCTGGTAAAAATTTCAACACTGGGAATATGTCTCAGATCGAGACCATGAATCTGCAATCGATCTCCCCATTCAGCAAATCCCTCTTCCTGGGAATATCGGGTGGCGGAATCGACCGGAAACCGGGTGGTCGCAATAACCCGGGCTCCGGCACGCAGCATCATCAGAGTCGCCTGATACCCGATTTTCACCCGGGCGCCGGTAATCAGAGCCACCTGCCCCTGAAGAGAGGCGGTCTGAAAACGTTTCCTATAATTCAGATCACCGCATTTTTTACACAAGGTATCATAGAAAAAGTGCAGATGGGTGAACTCTTCTTTACAGACATAGCAATTGCGGGGGGCAACTAATTCTTCGTCTTTAGGTTCAGATTCTGACGGATTGAATTCAATCTCTTTCGGTGCAGTAAAGGTTGTATCAAACCGGGCCATACGAATCCCGGTCGTATTTTTGGCACGGCGGTCTTTTTCAAGAATGGCCAGACTATGTTTTTTATTGGCCGCCTTATTTCTCTTTTTAATTTCCGCCCTGTCGGGACGGGATATTTTCCCGGTTACTTTCAGAAGGGCAATTCTTTGTTCTTCCGGAAGATTGGCCAGTCGGTCCGTATCTTCGGCCAGGATTTTAAGAATTGAAATACATTGATCAATTTCTTCGGAAGAATGTTTCATGACAATTCATTTTTTACTCTCTTTCATTTATTTCATCTTGAAAAAAAGTCGGAGTATAGCAAGAATAGACTCTTTAGTCGAATATTTAAATTTCTTGAAATCAAGTTTGAAGGCCGGCCTTTAGATTCTGATTTCATAAATAAGACATAAGTGATAAAAGATGTTCCAGGTCCAGGCCACCTTGGCATAAGTGGAACCGGTGTTGGTTACCCTGTCAGTTCCCCAATGAGGAGAGAACGCCGATGAAAATGAGAACCTTTCTCAGCCTGATTCGAGATGGCCAGTTTTCTTTGATGTTGAGGCTCAAAAAAAGCTCTGAAGAATTTTATCGGGTCTGTTTTATCATGGCCGGGTTAAAAGGAGGGATCTATGATCGGTTGGGGCAAGGGCCGGTCAGCTTTGAGAAACTGAATGCGGAATTCGGATCCAAGCATGACCCGAAAAAATTAGAAGCCTGGTTGGAAGTAGGGGTTCGCCTGCGGGAATTAAAATACGGCAGGGACGGCTATTCCCTCGGCAGCCGATTATCCAAAAAGTTGGCAACACCCTTTTATGATGCGCAACGGGCCTTCCTGGAGGAATTTGTTCTCCTGCATCATACCCTCCTGACCGAGTCGCCGAACAGAATCAAGCAGGACCGGATGTTCTCCTGGCCAGACACTGACGGGGAGTTAATTGCCCGCTCATCAAGGGTCCTCGAACCTTTCATCAGGGAAACAATGGACCAGGTAGTCCCCGTGACCGGGGAATGCTCTTTGCTGGAAGTGGGCTGCGGATCGGGGGTTTACATCCGGCAGGCCTGCCAACGTAATCCGCGGTTGAAAGCCGTGGGTTTAGAAATACAGCCGGAGGTTGGTGCTTTTGCCCGAAAAAATATCCACGATTGGCAACTCGACGATCGGGTAACCATCGAAATCGGAAACATCCTCGACTATCAGACTTCCCAGAAATTCGATCTGGTTACCCTGCATAACAACATCTATTATTTCCCGGAAGGTAAGCAGGTGGACCTGGCCCGTCACTTAAAAACTTTCTTGAAGTCGGGAGGCCGTCTGGTGGTTACGACCGGTTGCCGGGACGGTGGAGTCGCCATGAAGGTTATTAACCTATGGGCAATCATGACCGAAGGGGCCGGAACACTTCCAAAACCGGAAGAATTGCAGGCTAAACTGGTCCAGGCGGGTTTTCAAAACATCCGGATGAAGAACCTTCTGCCCGGTGACCGGTTCTATCAATTCATTGCCGGTGTTTGAGCAAGTGTTTGTACGAGGGTTGGCCACTTCATTCATTTATTGTGGTAAGAGATAACACGCCCCATAAAATGTTAATTCCCGGGACTTCATGAAGCTCCTCCGGTTTGACGAGAAGACAACCTTTATATATTTACATTTACACGGCTCTAATAGTATTCTTAGTAAAATAGGATCCCCCGGCAAGAGGAGATCTCAAAAATGCATAGAAACCGATTCCTGGCCCTGTCTTCCATGTCGCTGTTCTTATGGCTCATCCTCTTCACCACCGGCGTGGTTTACGCTGAGGACGGCTGGAAGCCGGTCAAACTGCCCTCCGGAAAGGTGCTGATCAAGGCGCCTGCCGGTACCTTTGTCTCCGACCTCAACGCCTTCCCCATCAATTCCGCAATCAGCAGGGACGGACGATATGTGGCCTTTTTGAACAACGGCTATGGGCATGAGGCGTCGGCATTCCGCAAATCCGTGGCCGTCTATGACCGCACCACAGGAAAGGTCGCCGATTTTACGGAGCCCGGAACCGGCCTCAACTTCGATGGCCCGGCCGGTATCACAACGCCCTACTACGGCATAGCCTTCAGTTCCAGCGGCGAGCGTCTTTATGTTTCCATTGCCTCGACCAAGCAAGATCCCAAGTTGGGGGATCGCACCCAAAACGGAATACGCATCTATCGCCTTGGCCAAAAAAGACTGGATCCGGAGGGTGTAATCGCTCTTCCGCCCGGCGAAATTCCTTTGCCGGCGGGGATCGTCCGGAATAATCCGGCACCGACCCCCTCCGGTCTGGCCGTGCTCCCTGATCCGGAAAACCCCGGACAGGATTTGATC
This sequence comes from uncultured delta proteobacterium, assembly GCA_963790475.1. Lineage (GTDB taxonomy): Bacteria > Desulfobacterota > RBG-13-43-22 > RBG-13-43-22 > RBG-13-43-22 > RBG-13-43-22. The sequence goes on from CAWBOS010000012.1 coordinate 295,437, forward strand.
TATGCCGCCCTGACCCTCAGCGACGCCGTCGTGGAGGTGAGTACCCAGACGAAAAAAATACGACGTGTGTTTGATCTGCATAATGCCGCCGTTCATCCGGCCCTGCCTGCGGAATACCCTTATGCCGCGGCTGTCGGACAGGACGGCAGGACGCTCTATGTCAGCCTCTACAACGGCTCGGCCGTAGCGGTTGTGGACCTTGCCAGCGGCAAGGTCAATTACCTGCCTGTGGGTCTTCAGGTCAGCGGAGCTTCGATGCCCAGCAGCCATCCCAGTCACCTGGCTTTCCACCCATCGGGCAAGGCGCTTTATGTGGCCGTGGAAAACAGCGACCAGGTCAGCGTTATTGACAACGACCCCCAATCGGACCACTACCGAAAAGTCATCGCCAGCCTGGACATCAGACCGGAGGAATTGCAGGTCCGGAAGGTCCTCGGCGCGGGTCCCAATCACCTTACTTTCACACCGGACGGCGGCACTCTCTTTGTTTCCTGCGGCCTGCTCAATGCCCTGGCCGTAGTCGGCATCGAAGGAAATTCAGGCACCGGGAAGCTCTCGATCAGGGGATATTTGCCTACCCTGTGGTATCCGCATACGGCGGAAGTCAGTATCGATGGAACAACGCTGTACCTGACCAGCGGGAAGGGACGCGGGACAGGACCTAACCGACCCCATTGGCCCTATCCTCCAAGACAGCTCCCCTTTACTTACGGCCCGACTCTACTGAAAGGCTCTTTGCATCAGCTTTCCCTGAAGCAGATGGACACGGATCTGACCCGGTTTACGGCAGCGGTTAAACGCAACAACCAGATCGATCCCGATTCGCTGGCCTCGGCCCGGGAAGCCATGGACTTCAATCCCATTCGGCACGTGATTTATGTGATCAAGGAAAATCGGACTTTCGATCAGGTTTTTGGCGACCTCAAGGGCGCCGATACAAATAAAGTATGCCTCCACTTCGGCGAAAAATATACTCCGAACCAGCATCGGCTGGCCCGTGAGTTCGGTATCTACGACAACTTCTTTGTGAGTGCCGAGGTCAGTTTCAACGGTCATACCTGGTCCACGGCCGGTATCAACAGCGGCTGGAACGAGCAACAGTGGCAGATCAACTATTCCACGGGGAACTTCACCTTTGATTCAGTAGGCCGAAACAACCTAATTCTCCCGGTGGAACACCGTCAATCCGATGTGGACACGCCTCAAGGAGGCTATATCTGGGACACGGTCTTAGGGGCAGGAAAGACGATAGGCATCTATGGGGAGTATTGTGCTAATCCTAAACAACCCCGCAAATCGTTGAAGAAGGGCGACTCGTATCCGGCCTTCCTATCCCACCCGCGTCTTGGTCCGGTGAGCAAATTTCCGTGGGAGATTCCGCTGTTCGCAGACCTGGATGAGCAGGGGAACGTTTTGGGAGGAAGCATTGCCACCAAAGAAGCCTTCCGCGGCGCCTATCAGCCTTTATATCCCGATTTTCAATTGAACTACCCGGATATCTTGAGGTTTCTGGTCTGGAAGCGGGATTTTGATCGCATTGCCGGCACCTACGAGGAATCGGGGAAGGACCTCCTGCCGGCTTTCAGCATTGTAGCCTTGCCAAACAACCACACTCGCGGCGTCGCGCCCGGCGGACCGACACCGGACGCCAGCGTGGCCGACAACGACCTGGCCCTCGGCCTGCTGGTGGAAGCGATCTCCGGTAACCCCTACTTTTGGAGCAACACGGCGATCATTGTCGTCGAGGACGATGCCCAGGCCGGCTGCGATCATGTGGATTCGCATCGCAGCCCAATGCTCTTTATCTCCAAATATAATCCGGGCTCCAGCCGGCAGCCAAAGGTCGATTCTCGATTCCTGACTACCGCCAGCGTCATCCGCAGTATCGAAGCGCTTCTGGAACTCCCTTCGAATAACCTAATGACTTCTACGTCGCCTCTTATCTTCACCCGCCTGGAACGCGATCCCGGCCTGCTGCATGATCGCTATGTGGCCGACTACCAGAATCTGGAGAACGGGATGATTTTTGAGGAAGGGACCGGGGTCATCCGGGCTCAGTCGGAATTACAGGAGCTGGTGGAGCTGACCAAAACTTTGGACCTGGATGAGGCGGATCAAGCCGACGCCTACACCCTGAACTATATCCTTGAGAGATGGGTTGCGGCGCGCGACCGGCTTCAATACCGGAAATGACGAATAAATTTCCCCCCATCACTACCACCTGGTTCAGGAAGCTTTTGATCCTGGAGTGGAGGATTTCAAGACAGATAGGTTCAGTGGAGTTTGGACCATTCACTCCTCCATGGTTTAGCTGCGGAGAAAGATAAAGAGGAAGTTTTCAACTGCCGCGCCGAGGATCAACCGGCCGCCAATCTTTTCGCAAAATATTCAGGCATCGGCCCCGCCCAGTCATATTCAAGATCGCCGATCACCTTTTTTTTCTCCAGATCGGCTATTTCTTTGTCTGTCAGGCCAATCACTTCACGATAAACATAATCATTGTCTTCTCCCAACATGCAGGGCGGATGGGTGACTTTAAGAGGGGTCTTTGGAAAATCGAAAGGGAAAGCCGCATAACGGTAGGTTCCGATATCAACCCCGGTTATGGTCCGAAAGAAGTTTCTATAATTGAGCTGCGGGTCCATATGGGAGTCTCTGTAGTCTTCGACCGGTCCGGCGGGCACACCATGGTCTTGCAGCACGTAAAACAATTCAAAGTTGTCCCGTTTTTGGGTGAAGGCTTCAATATGTTCGTCGAATTCATCATGATGTTTACGCCGGTTTTCCTGATTGCTGAATTTCGGGTCCTTAGTCCAGTCGGGATTTCCCATGACCCGGCACAGGCCCTCCCATTCCTCATCATTGGTAATGGTGATATTGATCCACCTTTCACCCCCGTTCATGGCCGTCTCCTCGGTCGGTTCAGGACCCCGGCAGGGGTAACAGCCCTGGACGGCTGTGGGATGGCGGTTTCCCATAGTTTTTTGGTCTCTCCCGTTCCAGGCGGCATCCAAATATATTTCCGCGAAATGGTGCGCCATGGCCTGCATCTGGGCGAAATCGATCCACTGGCCCTTTCCTGTTTTTAGACGCTGAACCAGGGCCATAATGGCCCCGAAAACAGCCATGGGTGGGGAAGCCGAATCCATGGGATAGCGAAAGGTATTATGAAAGGGGTGATCATCATCGTCATACCCCCTGATCCAGTCCTCGCCGCTGATGGCCTGGTGCATAGCCCCTATACCGACATAATCCTTATAGGGCCCGCTCCGGCCCCAGGCCGGCATGTTAATGCAGATGAGGCGGGGATTGATCGACAACAATACCTCATGGCCCAGCCCCAGGTTTTCCATGACTGTGGCTCCGTTATTTTCAACAAAGATATCGCTGGCCTGGATCAGCCTTTTAAAAACCTCCTTGCCTTCAGGTTGATCGATATCGATGCAGCAACTGAGCCGGTTCCACAAGGCCCGGGTATAAAAGACCTGCCGGTTCCAGGGCCTGGCCCCGGGGTTACCTTCCGGGAAATACATCCCGGCATCCGGTCGATTGAGCTGAGATTCAGGGGTCCACATCACAAAGCCGCGGCCATAGTCCGGCTGATGGTGGGGGTTATCGACGTGAATCACCTCAGCACCAAGGGCGCCCAAAAGCCAGGCAGCCGATGGACCGGCCCAAATGACCCCCATGTCCACGACCCGGATTCCCTCCAGAGGCAGGGATGGCTTGGCTGATTTCTCAATGCCCGGTATAAGGGGTTCATTAGGACCAGCGATTGATTGAGCGCGGTTTTTCCCGAGCTGGCTCAGGATTTCCTGATTATGCTGGCCAAGAAGGGGCGCCGGCCTTCTGACGCGCCAGGGGCTCGATTCGGCGTGAAGCGGATCACCCGGATAGATCTGTTTTCCTGTCACCGGATGATCGACTTTCACCCAAAATCCCCGCGCCTTCATCTGCGGATCATTGATGAAATCCTTGGGTGTATTGATGGCCGTGACCCAATATTTCACCGACTGACACCTTTCCATAATCTCCTGCTTGGTCCGTTCAGCGCACCATTCATACCAGGCCGCGTCTACTTCGGGCTTATTGTTTTCCACATCGAGGACATCCTCCGGATACTTGAATTCTTCGAATTGGGGGAACAGTTTCAAAAACCGTTCCCAGTGGGTTAAACCACCGTAGGCGCGGATATACCCATCCAGACAGGGATAAACACCGGTCGGATGGATGGCTGTGGCGAATTCCCTGGGATCGATCCGGCCCAAACCGATGGTTGTTAAAGCCATCCCGGAATAGGCAAAGGAGACCAAATTGGTCATTTTATGGTTGGTATCCGCCGCTAAAACCTGCTGCATGGAGATGTCGAGATGCTGTCCCAGACCGTTGTTCAATTGGAACCAGTAAGCGGCTATGGTGGCTACGGCCGACATATGACCCACCAGGTACTGCAGGCAGTTGCCCCCCAGTTTAAGCGGGTACCGCCCCGGCAGACCGCAGGAGTACATGTCCGCCCCGAGACCGCTCAAGACAAGTTCCGATGCCTTGAAATCCCTGTAAGGACCTGCCTGTCCGAAATTGGAGATACTGGTCATAATCAGATTCGGATTTATGGTCTTGAGGACTTCATAGTCAAGGCCCAGCCTTTTCATGACTCCCGGGCTGAAGCTTTCCACCAGGATATCCGTATCCTTAACCAGGTCTTTAGCGGCTTCCTGTCCGGAGGGGGATTTGAGATCCAGGACAAGACTTCGTTTGTTGAGATTCAGATTGGAGAAGAGCAGACTTGTTTCCGGATCCGGGTCATCAAGCAGGAACGGTCCCAAGCTTCTGGATGGATCCCCGTCTATGGGTCTTTCTATCTTGATGACCTCGGCGCCGAAATCGGCCAAGAGCTTGGTGCAAAAGGGCCCGGCAATATGCCAGGTCAGGTCCAGTACTTTAATATCAGACAGAGTCTGGTCAGTCATATCTTCCTCCTAATATCAAGATAAAAAAAACAAAATCGCATTTTGTCTCTTCACCAAGAGAAAGGTCAGAGGCCGGGGTAATAAAACAGATTCTCTTTTTATTACCAAAATAAACGATCAAAAAGACCTGAGCAGTACTATCGGCAGCCAAAGGGCGATCCGGGAAAAAAAATAAACAGACCCATTCTCGCCAATTCAACCAGAGTGTAGGGGATAACCGCGCGGTGGATGTCCGCTACGGAAATCCCGGGCGGTACAATTTTTTTGAGAGGGAAGAGATTAATACCAAAAGGCGAAGTCATGTACCCGATCTCCATTTTTTGGTAAGACCTCGTATTTTGTTATAAAGAGTATAGGGCAGAGAAAAAACAGGGTCAAGAAGAAAAAAAGGTGGAAAATGTAAAAGGGGACCTTGGCCCAAAAACAATTTACCAAAATAGGAACCGCTCCCAAATAGAAATTCTGGGACCCTTTCGGACTTGCGGTTGAGCCGGTGCAGAGGGTCTATGGCCAGGAGATCGTTCTTACTTGACATACAGGGGAAGACTCCTCTAAACTCCCATCCCAGACAGGAAATTCTTATTCTTTTATTGGTAAAGGGAGGTAAAAGGATGGAAGGGAAGGAGACAATTCTGGATAAGGAAGGCCGCATTGCGGTGCTGACCCTGAATCGACCGGAGAAGTTGAACGCGATCAATGACGAGATTAGAAAATCGTTAATCTCGACCTTTCAAGAGGTTGAAGACGATGATAACTTAAGGGTCCTTATTATCACGGGCGCGGGACGCGGCTTTTGTTCCGGGGCGGATGTGGCTGTTCAGGCCGCCCGTGCCTCCGGGCAGCAGATGGAAACCGGACGTAGTGCGCTCTTAAGCCTGGTCGGCGACTTTACACTGGCTTTTGGAAAAATAAACAAACCGATTATTGCAGCAATCAACGGGGTCGTCGCCGGGGTCGGATTAACCCTGACCTTATGTTGCGATATCCGCCTGGCATCAGAAAGCGCTCGCTTTTCAGCCATCTGGGTTAAGCGCGGATTGATTCCGGATGGCGGGGCGACCTTCTTATTGCCCCTGGTTGTCGGTATGGATAAGGCCATGGAGATGTCGTATACCGGAGATATTATCGATGCCAGAGAAGCGGAAAGAATTAATCTGGTGACCCGAGTGGTTCCTGACGAAGAGCTGATGACTCGGGCAAAATCCTTGGCTGAGCGAATTGCCGGAATGCCGCCCGTTACGATCGGCATGATAAAAAAAGTTATGTGGGAGGAAGTCCGCCAAAAGATGCGGCAAACTCTATTCCTCGAAAGCTACGGACAAAATCTTGTACGCGGCACCGCCGACCAGAAGGAAGCGGTGAAAGCGTTTATGGAAAAAAGAGAGCCGGTGTTTAGGGGGTGTTAAGCAAGAGGGCCCTCCGGTGGGGCAAGTGGAAGAGGGACGCTCCTCCCTCTCCTTAATAACCGATTAATCTTTTTCCTTGGCCATCAGCAGCTTCATTTCCATAAAAGCAACAGCCTCATCTTTCTGATTTTTTACGGTTGTCTTCAAGGTGACGATCCCCTCTTTTTCGTTTCGATCCACCTTTTCTTCAACTTCCATTTCAACCCTGAGTGTGTCTCCGATTTTAGTCGGAGCCATGAACCGGACCCGGTCCATCCCGTAAAAGGCCAAAATAGCCATGTCCGCCAGCCCCATGAGCCCCGTGGCTACCGAAAGGACCAGGAACCCATGGGCAATCCGCTCGCCAAAAAAGCCTTTTTTGGCGTACTCCTCATCGACATGCAAGGGGTGCCAGTCCCCGCTGAAGGCCGCGAACATCACAATGTCGGCTTCGGTCACGGTCCGTGATCGGGTCAGGATCTTCTCCCCCAACTGGAAATCGTCATAGTATCTCATTAGTTCCCTCCCAAGTTCCTTTAGTTCGAAAATGGGGTTCGAGGGTTCCAGGATTCACGGGTTTTTGATTCCACGCCTTTCACTCCGCCCGGCGGCCCTCGACCCCTCGGCCCCTTGAACCCTTTTTCATGTTTCGTAGTGCCGCATCGGGCGGGGTTCGGAGTAACTTTTTCTATCTTCTATGATATTCTCGCGGTAATTTTCGTGGAGGGACCCCTTTATATTCGCCTTCAACCGCCCGAAGACGTGCCTGCTCTTTGATCTCTTCCACCGCATGGGCGATTATTCCAGGCATATAGGAAAGGGCCGCAATACCGGCCATCTCCTTGGAGTCGAATCCCATCTCGGTGAGTACACAGCCCATCATGCCATCTATATTAATGGGAAGCGTCTTGCCGGTTTTTTGTACGAAAATTCTGTGGATCTCCTTATAGAGTTCGGATTTTTCACCCCATACCCCATTCTTCCTGGCCACTTCCTCCAAGGCTATGGCCCTCGGGTCGCCCGTCGGGTGAAGGGGATGACCCAATCCCGGTATCCGGTTTTTTTTGATTCGGGCATCCTCAACGACCCTTTCAGCCGTCTCTTCCCTTGAGAGGCCATTTTCTTCTTTGAGCTTCCAGGCCTCCAGTATCAGTTCGGCCGTATCCTGGGGAGAGACGGTCACTGACCCCACCGTAAGGATACCTCCGGCCACTCCGGGTATAATGTTATCCGGATTGGCCGAAGCCACAATCCTCGCTGCAATACCGGTGGGGGCAAAGAACCCGTGGTCTACAATGCCGCATAAGACCGCATCAAAAACCCGGGCATGATTCTTGGAAGGCAATTCTCCTCGAATGGTCAGATAAATCGCCTCGGAAAAGGTCAAATGTTTAATGATCTCTTCCAAGGCATATCCCCGGATTTCGATTTTATGGAACCCCACTGAACTTATCTCTGTGCTCCAGCCCGGTATCGGAACCGATTTTGTCTGATCCATTTTTTCTCCCCTTTTATTTGTATCGGTTTAGCGGCCCTGGTACTTCGGCGGGCGTTTCTCCAGGAAGGCCTCTAACCCCTCCCGGGCATCATCGCTGGTCATCACCCGCACCAGGAGTTCACCCATCTCCACTGAAAAGCGGTCTGCTTCCGGGAGTGATGCCTTCCGGACTCCCTCCTTCAAAGCGCGCATGGCCAGAGGGGCATTGGCCGCCAGTTCCTCGGCCAAGGCCATGGTTTCCACCTCCAGATGGGCCGGGGGAAGGGCTTGGTTGACCAGGCCCAATTCCCGGGCACGGGCTGCGTTAAGCGGCGCCCCCCTGATCAGGATCTCGGCCGCAGCGAACGGTCCGACCACCTGCGCCAGCTTGCGAATGAGCGGAAAGGGGACCATCAATCCGCGCTTGACGATCGGCATACCGATCTGGGCGGTATCCGCCATGAGACGGAAATCACAGTGCAAAGCCAGCTCACAGCCGCCGGCCAAGGCATCCCCGTTGATCAGGGCTATCACCGGATTGGGATGCACCTCTACCGCCTGCATGGCCGTGTGAATCAGCTCATGGTCAAGCGGGGAAGCAGGACGCCCCTTAACATCCTCTAATATGCTGTTTAGATCCATGCCGGATGAAAACGACCGTTCGCCCGCACCGCGCAACACCACCACGCGAGTGCCCTGATCATCGGCGAGGCCTTCCAGTGTCTCTTTGAGAGTACGCAAGAGTTCGTAGGTCAGGGCATTGCGTTTGTGCGGTCGGTTAATGGTCAGGAGGGTAACAAAATTACGGGTCGAAACTTGCAGGTCCTTCTCAGCCATAACGGATCCCTTCGCTTCTTTATTCAGGTGAGAAAAGATAACCGGTGACAGATGCAAGGTCAAGGAGTCAATTTAGGAATTTTAGCCTGAATGGATAGATAGTGGTACAAATTTTCCTTGACCCAAGAGGAATATATTCTTACACTTTTCTTTTTAAAAGGGAAATATTTTCATCTAACCCTTCATAAAAAGGAGCTGAAAATGCATCCAGCACTGAAAACGCCGATTTGCGCTTTGTTGAATATAGAAAAACCTGTGGTCCAGGCGGGAATGGGTTTTGTGGCCCGGTCCGAATTGGCTGCCGCCGTATCCCGGGCAGGGGGGCTGGGTGTTTTGGGCGCGGCCTTCTTATCTCCGGATGAACTTCGTCAAGAGATCCGAAAGACCAAAGACATGACCGATAATCCCTTTGGGGTGGACATACTCTTCGCCACCTACGGCCGGCCTTCGGCTGACCCGAGGGTGGAGGAATTCACCGCTGAGGTCCGAAAGCAGATCGATATAACCTTTGAGGAGGCCGTGCCCATAATCGCTTCAGGTCTGGGCAACCCTGCTGCCATCGTTCCCCAGGCCCATGAAATGGGGATAAAGGTCATTTCCCTGGTGGGGGATATCAAAAACGCAAAACGAGTGGCCGCCGGAGGGGTTGATGTTATTGTGGCCCAGGGATACGATGCCGGCGGTCATACCGGGACGGTAGGTACTTTGAGCTTGGTACCGGCGATAGTAGATTGCGTCGAACAACCGGTACTGGCAGCGGGCGGTATAGCCGACGGACGGGGGTTGATCGCTGCGCTGGCTATGGGAGCGGTCGGTGTCTGGATGGGAACTCGCTTTGTAGCCAGCAGGGAGGCTTATGCCCATATTAATTACAAGAACTTGATTACCGAGATCGACGACCAGGGGACAACGCGCACTCGCTGCTTTACGGGAAAGCCTTGCCGGGTAATCAAAAACAAGACCACGGTCGAATGGGAAGGTCGAGAAGCTGAGATCGAGCCTTTTCCTGTGCAGATTAGAAAAATCAGCGAATATATCGGCGAAGACGTCTATAAGGCTTCCCGGCTGTATGGCAAAGTTGACATCGGCACCTGTGCGGCAGGGCAATCGTCCGTCCTCATCCACGAAATCAAAGGGGCTGGTGAGTTGGTGAATGAAATAATCTCAGAGGCCGAAGAGATTCTATACAGGTTCTGCAGTCCTTGAAATAAGCATTCTTATCTGCGAAACCGATCGATAATCCCCTTCAAATACCTGCTTAGGCTAGTCCTCTGCTTAATCAGATTCGCCCTGTATCGACAGACTTTAAGTTGTCTTGTTTCCCCCTTTGACGACGGTGGGGATGAATTTCTTCTTGACAATACTTGCCATGATAAATATTTTACTTATCCGTCAAGATATACTGAAATCTCTGGATACGACAGGGTAAGGTGATAACAATGGGAAGGGAACAGATACGGAAGAAAAGAGATCTGGACCGAGATCAGATTACAAAAATGGCAACAAAAATATTTGCCGAAAAAGGCTATCATGCCGGCACCCTGGACGATGTTGCCCGGAAACTGGATGTGACTAGGGCTTCTCTATATTATCACGTTAAGAACAAGGAAGAGCTTCTCAAGGGCATCTGCAATAATTTTATGGGGGTTGCTCTTAAAAATTCCAAAGAAATTTTAAAATCGGACCTTTCAACAAGAGAGAAGCTGCAAGAGTATATTCGTGGTCAGGTGATTGCTGCGGCTACCCGTAAGGAACTGTGTATCGTTCTATTTGAACAGGCCAATGCCCTTAATAGCCGAACTTTAAAAAAGCTCAAAAGACAGATGAGAGATTTTGATCAAGTATTAATAGAAATTCTTGAGGAGGGAGTTAAAGAAGGGATTTTTAAAATAAATGATACTAGGTTAGCCTCTTTTCTAATTTTAGGTGCCTGTTTTTGGACCTATCACTGGTTTTACTCCGGAGGACGTTTGACTCCCGAGCAAATAGCTGATGAAGTCATAACGTTATTTGAAAACGGTTACCTATCCCCGTCATCTTCTGACCATCAACCCGTACGTAGACACAAAAATCAAAAGCGTCCGTTTGACCAATAATAACCAGCTTTATAAAAGAATTCCTCTCCGAATCTTCCGTCCCGCCCTGGTCCTGAATAATCGGATATTTCAATATAAAAACATCTAGTTAGAAGTAATTCTCTTTTTTCTCTCGGGTCAAATTATTCTTGACAACACATCATAAATATATTTTACTTGCTTGTAAGTAAAATAAGTAGGCCATTTTTATTCCCGCTCCAGAAAAATTAAAGACAAGGGAAAAGAAATAATTGATAGAGGGCGGGAAATTGACGAATTCTTTTGTTGGCAACCTTCAGTAAAGGAGTGTCGATGAAATGATAAGAGGCCCCATTTCTTAAAAGAGAGGTGGGGTTTTTTTGTTTGAGCAAAAAATAGGATACATCGGAAAAGACAGACTACTCTAATTAAAGTGTTTTGAAAAAAGAAGTACAGAGGAGACCTATTATGGATTTTTCATTCAGCAGGGAAACAGAAGCTCTCCGTGAAGAGATCCGCCAGTTCATCAAGGATTATCCCCCCGACGAATTCCCCGTGCAGGCCGCCGACGATTTCTGGGGTAACGGCGGGTACTCCTATGAATATACCCGAAAGATGGGAGAGGCGGGATGGCTGAGTCTCACTTGGCCGGAAGAGTGGGGAGGACGGGGAAGAACCATCCTGGACAAAATGGTGGTAGCCGAAGAACTGGCCTACTGCCGGGCCCCGAGCGCCTTTAACCTTATGTTGGACGGGATGTCCAACCATATTATAAGTCATGGGAATGATCATTTGAGAAAAGAGATTTTACCTAAAATCGCTAAGGGCAGCATTGTTTTTTGGCTGGCGCTCAGCGAACCCAACGCCGGTTCCGACCTTTTGGCCCTTCAAACCAAGGCTGAAGACCGAGGCGATGTTTTTGTCGTCAACGGCCAAAAAATATGGAGCGCCAGAGCCCACCTGGCGGATTACGGATACTTGATAACCAGAACAGATCCGAATGTCCCGCGGCATAGAGGCCTGAGTATGTTTATCGTCGATCGTAAACTTCCCGGGATTACCATTGAACCGATTATCAACCTGGTCGGGGAAAATTATCATAATCATGTCTATTTCGACAATGTCGAAATCCCCAAGGAATTTTTGCTGGGTAAAAAAAATGAAGGATTTTATCAAATGCTCAAGGGTTTGGAGATGGATAGATTCTGGGCCAGATATCAGAAACCCGCTATTTGCAAAAGGGTTTTGGATGAGTTGATCGATTACTGTAAAAACAATTCCAGGAACGGCAAACCCCTTTATCAGAACACGGTTATCAGGCAAAAGATGGCCCAAACAGCGACTGAAATCGAGACCTGCCGGCTGGCCTTTTACCGTATAGCCTGGATGCTGGATCAAAAAGTTCCCATCAGGCATGAAACGGCACTGGGAAAAACCTTTGCCGATGAGATGGGTCAACGGTTAATGGATCTGGCCATGGAGATACTCGGACTGGATTGCCAGCTTGAAGAGGGTTCAAAATCAGCGCCTTTTAAGGGGCTCTTCGAAAGATGGTATCTGATCTGCCGGGGACATACCATAGCCGGCGGAACAACCGAAGTCCTGAAAGATACCATTGCTCGAATGGGTTTGGGTCTTACTAAAAAAGGATAAACAATGCTCATCCGGAAAAGAGTATTTCCGGATGAGAGCTTTCAGCGATTAGCGATCAGCTTTCAGAAGACCCTTAAAAAATCGCTTTTGCTGACTGCTTAATGCTGACAGCTATTCGCCCCATCAGGAAACTAAGAGGAGAAGCCATCATGGACTTTAGACTTTCTGAAGAACAACAGCTATTCAAAACATCGGTTAATAATTTTCTTTCCAAGAATTACCAGACCGATGTACTTCGAAAAATGTTAAAAGGAGAGATGGAATTTCCATCCGAGCTATGGGAAAAAATATCGGAACTGGGATGGCTGGGCGTGGCCATTCCGGAGGATTATAGGGGAAGCGGGATGGGATTTCAAGAGCTGGTCATCCTTTTTGAGGAAATGGGAAGCGCCTGCCTGATCAGTCCCGTCCTTTCGACGGTGCTTTCTTCTTTGATCATTCTTGATGCCGGAAACAAGAAACAAAAAGAGGATTTTTTACCTAAGCTGGCGGCAGGGGAACTCGTCTTTGCCCTGGCCCTGCATGAACCGGGTTTTTATTATCAGGAAGGTGGAATTAATCTTAAGGCCTCCAAGGTCAATGACGACTTTGTCCTCGACGGCATAAAGGCCCCTGTTCCGAGTGGAGGAATAGCGGATTATTTTATCTGTCTGGCCAATACCGGCGACCGGAAGACCACACTTTTTATCTTGAAAGCCGATACGCCCGGTATCACCTTGTCCCCTCTTAAGACCATGGCCGGCGACAGCCAAGCCGAGGTCCGTTTTGATCAGGTGACGGTTTCCCTTGAAAATATTTTAGGAGAGGCGAACCGGGGCTGGGCCTATGTGGAAAAAATAATATCAAAAGCAGCGCTTTTAAAAAGTGCCGAGATGCTGGGCGGGTCACGAAAAACCCTGGAGATGTGTGTGGAGTATATGAAAGTGCGGGAACAGTTCGGGCAGACCCTGAGCAATTTCCAGGCGGTTCAGCACAAATGTGCGGAGATGCTTACCTATGTCGAACTTTCAAAGGATATTGTTTACAAGCCGGCCTGGATGATCGATCGGGGGATGGCCTGCGACCTGGATATCGCCATGGCCAAGGCCTGGACCAGCGATGCCTATCGGAGGGTGGTCCAAACTTCTTTTCAGTTGTTCGGGGCCATCGCTTTTTGCGAAGAACATGACATGCACTTGTACTTACGCCAGGCCAAAGCGAGCGAAGTGAGTTTTGGGGATTCTACCTTTCAGCGCGATGTGATTGCTGACCATTTGTTTGCCTGACCATCGTTCTCCTGCCCCGGGTGTATAATTATCGTGTCGATTCAGCTTCTTAAAACTGTTATCACCGCAGAGATACGGAGTTCACAGAGAAGAAAATTTAACAATAGCCGTTGAGAGGCCGGCATCGGCCGAAGGCCAGAACCGGTTAGAACAATCCCGCCTCGCATGGGATTGTTCTAAAAAAATTCTCTCTGCGCTCTTGGCGCCTCAGCGGTGAATAATAGCTCTTTTTAAGCACCTGAAATCGAGTTTCAATTATATAAAAGGAGATATCATGGAACGATTCAAGGATAAAGTGGCCGTGGTGACCGGGGGAGCCCAGGGCATAGGCGAGGCAATAGCCAAAAGGCTGGCCGCTGAAGGCGCTGCCATCGGCATCTTTGATATTCAGTCCGGAAAGGCCCAGGAAGTGGTAGACGATATCGCCTCTCGGGGAGGAAAGTCCGCAGCTTTTACAGCGGACATCACGATTGCCAAAGATGTTCGGCAGGCGGTTGCCGGCGCGGAAAATAGATTTGGGAAAATAGACATCCTGATAAATAACGCCGGTTGGAGCAAGTTGGTGCCGTTTCTGGATATTAACGACGAGCTGTGTGACCAACTGATAGCCGTCAACCTCAAAGGGCTCATAACCATCACCAAAGCGGTGGTCGGCGGTATGATAAAGAGGAACTATGGGCGGATTGTCAACATTGCTTCGGATGCGGGCCGAGTCGGGGCCACGAAGGAATCTGTATATTCAGCCTGTAAGGGCGGCGTGATCGCTATCACCAAAACGCTGGCCCAGGAATTGGCCAGATATAATATCCTGGTAAATTGTGTGGCGCCGGGAGTTATCCAGACTCCTTTGCTGGCCAGTACGACTGAACCCAATTTGAAACGTTCCGAGGCTTTCATGAAGCGGATACCGCTGCGGCGAAAGGGGAAGCCTGAAGAAATAGCGGCGGCTGTAGCTTTCCTGACCTCAGAGGACGCTGACTATATTACCGGCCAAACCCTGAGCGTGAGCGGAGGGCTAACTATGATATAGGGCCGTTGAATTGCCGGACATTTCACTACTTTTTACAAATTCATCATTTTACCTTGCTCTCTTTTTTATTGATAAAGAAATGATTAAATAGATTTGAACGGGACCTTTGATAAAAAAACCATAAATCATTAGAGAAGGGAACCAAAGCCATGACCGATTACAGTCGCTACGAATTCATTAAGGTTGAAAAAGAAGGGAAGTTGGCCACCTTAACCCTAAACCGTCCGGAGTCGCTCAACGCCATCCACCCTCAGTTGCACCGGGAGATCGAGAATATCTGGATGGATGTGGCCCGTGATGAGGCGGTTAATGCTGTTATTCTTACCGGTGCCGGAAAAGCCTTTAGCGCCGGTGGGGATGTAAAAGGTATGGACTCAAGAAATGATCCAGACGCAGCGAGACGTTATTCCCTTATGACCGTAGCCAACGCTCGCCGGTTGATTCAGAATATGTTGATGGTCGAACAACCGATTATCGGGGCCATTAACGGGGATGCCGTGGGACTTGGGGCCACCATCGCCCTCTTTTGCGACGTGGTCATCGCCGCGGAAAAGGCCCGCTTCGGGGACCCCCATGTAAAAGTCGGCATTGTGGCCGGGGATGGAGGGGCGATCATTTGGCCGGCGTTGATCGGTGTTTCCCGGGCCAAGGAGTTTCTGATGACCGGAAAGCTCATCAATGCCGTTGAGGCAGAACGGCTGGGCCTGGTCAACCATGCCGTCCCTTCAGATGAAGTCCTGCCAAAGGCCCGTGAGCTGGCCGGGGAATTAGCCGAGGGGCCCACCTGGGCCATACGCTACACCAAGGTGGCGGTCAACAAATGGTTGAGTCATCAGGTGAATTTGATTCTTGATGCGTCTCTCGGCCTGGAAATGCTTACCTTCGGAACGACCGATCATAAAGAGGCCACCCGCGCCTGGATGGAGAAGAGGAAACCCCAATTTAAAGGATTCTAAACGCGGTTCTCCCTCAGTTTGATCGTCTTATGTTCGAGGAAGGGAGGTTGCTTTCTATATTATCAAAAGGTTTCTATGGAGGTAAAAGAAATGAAAGTTGAAAAGATAGATCATGTTCATATCTTTGTAAAGAATCTGGATAAAGCCCTAAAGTTTTTCGAAGAGGCGCTGGGCACAAGATTCGCCGGACCCCGTAATTCCAAAAATCTGGATGCCAGGACCACACTTGACCCCATCGGACTGGAAATTATTGAAGGTGTCTCCCCGGACGGTCCGGTCAACAAGACCATCGAGCGAAGGGGGGAGGGCCTGGCCGCCATCTCCCTGAAAGTTCCTGACATTGAGGAGGCCATCGCCCACCTGGAATCACTTGGTGTCAGGCTTGTGCGACGCATAGAAACCGGCAAGATAAAAGAGGCTCAATTCCATCCCAAGGATACATTCGGGGTAATGATTGAGCTTTGCGAATATGAACTTGAGCACGGGGCGCATATAGCCAGCAGCTTTGGGCGGAAATGAAGGCAGTGTTTTCTCCTAAATTAACCATCGCCACCGTCGCCCATTTTCTGGCCTCGGAGGCTTCATCCTATATGACCGGAGAGGCCATCCTGGTGGATGGCGGCGTTTTATTGTCGCGCCCGTAAACCCCTGCCTTTCCGGTCCGTTGGACGATGAGGGTGAAGAATCCGCCTCCCCGGCCCAGGTCGGCCAAGGTCTTGGCTTCCCGGATGTCATGAATAAAAGAAATTCTCTGCTTAAATTTGTCTTCCGAGGGCTTCGAATCTTTATGATACCTCCTGGTATCGAAAATCATCATGCGATCTGAAAGTTTGAGCTGAATTTTGGCTGAGGTTTCGTATCCTTCTACTATTGAGGCGGTAATGGTGATGACCACCCCCCAAAGGCTTATCGCTACACCTTTCTATGAACCAATTCAATGCTCACTCCATCCGGGGCTTCGATAAAAGCGATACGCGCCGCGGGACCAAAATCCATGGGATCGACCGTAAACTTAACCCCGTTTTTCTTGAGGTCCCCGCAAAACTCGTCGAAATCACAATCCACCCGGAACCCGAAATGATCCGTTCCCCACTCTATTCCGGTTTTCCCCTTAACCTGTTCTCCCGGCCTCTGGCCGCGAATAATAATGGTGGCCCTTTGAAGGAGACAACAATTGAAGGCGCACCGCGGACTTCAGAGCTGTTGACCACCCTTCCTCCCAGTTTTTCCTCGTACCAGGCTGCTGAAGATTTAGGGTCTTTGCTGACCAGGTGAACGTGATCGAATACCATGTTTGGGTTACTCATAATAGTCTTCCTTTCTCAGAATAATGTTGAAATGGGATCACCTATAAAATGGCATTGTTAAGAGAAAAAAGATCTCCAAAGTAAAGAGGGGTACCGATTCTATTCAGGTGGCCCTTTCAAGGCGCTCGGCTACCCAGACCTTGATGATGGACTGCCGAGGAACACCTAATCGTTTTGCTTCTTTATCCAACAGCTGAATCATCCATAAAGGAAAATCTACGTTTACCCTCTTCTGTTCCCGTCCAAGTTTTTTAGACTTTGAGAGATCAAGATTTTTAGAGATGTCTTTCCCTTCATCAAATTGTTTGTCGAATTCTTTAGCTTTCATAAATTTCAACCTCTTCTTTTCGGGAACGGCGAACTGAAATAATTCTCTGGTTATTATTTCGGTAAGTAATTACACCTGACCAATGTTTTCCAGCAATCTTTCCGATAACCAGATATCTGGGTTCATCAATGATCTTGACCGGAATCTCAATAATCTCAGGATCATCCCATAAAGCCTGGGCCTCATAGAAATCAATGCCATGTTTTTTCTTATTCCTCAGACTTTTTCCGGGATCGAACTCAAAATCCATAGTATAATTATTATACCTT
Source organism: uncultured delta proteobacterium (assembly GCA_963790475.1). Classification (GTDB taxonomy): domain Bacteria; phylum Desulfobacterota; class RBG-13-43-22; order RBG-13-43-22; family RBG-13-43-22; genus RBG-13-43-22. The sequence goes on from CAWBOS010000012.1 coordinate 312,968, forward strand.
TTATGTATAAAAAGTCAATAGGGTATAATCATAACAGGAGATGTAGTTTTATGTCGAATAACCAGGGCGAAGGTTGAATGGGAGGCAGGTATCAGCAATAATGTATTTAGCAGATCTTTTTCTCTTCAAAACAAGCGGCAACGTTCAAAGGCGAGGGGGGATCATCTTTTCAACTCCTTAACGCAAACTGCGGATAAAGTCTCCCACCGCTCCGCTCCCCTGTTGCTCCACGATCCGGATCGTCTGGGAACCGATGACGGCGATGTCCGCCTTCCCTTTTATAAAATCGATGTCCCCTTTTTCTTTGATCCCAAAACCCAGGGCCAAAGGAAGAGAGGTGGCCTGTCGGCATCGGGCCAGATAGCCGGCCAGGTCTGAAGAAAATTGCGTATCGGCGCCGGTGACCCCTTTTCGGCTCAGGCAATAGATAAATCCCTGACCCAGGGAAGCGATAAATTGCATCCGGTCGTCGGGCGTGGTGGGGGAAAAGAAAAGGATCGGGGAAAGGGTGAGTTTTTTCATCACCTCGAGATACTCCTGCCCTTCTTCCGGCGGAAGATCGGGGACAATGGCGCCCTGCAGATTCCTTTGCTTTAAGGTTTGGGCGAATCGTTCCACCCCGTATTTGAAAAGGATATTGTAATAGCTCATGATGAAAAAAGGGATATCAAATGTCCCGGTCACCTTTTGGGCAAAATCAAGACAGGCTTTTACGGTTACTCCATTCTCCAGGGCCTTCTGATTGGCCTGAAGGATCACCGGCCCGTCAGCCATAGGTTCGGAAAAAGGGATCTGGAGTTCCATAAGATCCACCCCGGCCTCGACCATGGCCTCGATAACCTGAAAACAGGTCTCCCAGGATGGATACCCGAGCACGATATGGGTCATAAGCAGGATATCTTTTTCGGCCATTCTTTTTTTGAGATAAGCATCAAAGGGTATATTCATGGGCTTTCTCCCGGATAAATTCTTTCCAGCTCGGGTCGTCAAAGGCATCGGCAATGGTGAAGATGTCCTTGTCTCCCCGCCCCGATTGGTTGATGATGATACTCTCGTCTCGGGGTAATCGGCCGGCTTCCTTAAAGGCCTGGACAAAGCCGTGGGCCGACTCCAGGGCCGGGATCAATCCTTCTTTCTTCAGGGTAAGGGATAAGGCATCGATGACTTCCTGATCGGTGGCCGCTTCCACCCGAATCCTGCCCTGCTCTTTAAGGGAGGATAAAATGGGAGAGACCCCGACATAATCCAGCCCGGCGGCCACGCTGTGGGTCTCTTTCATCTGCCCGTCACTATCCTGCAGGAAATAGCTTTTATAACCCTGGGCTACGCCGATAGAGCCGTCCTTGGAGGCCAGCCTCGATGCATGACGGCCGCTGGTGAGTCCCTTCCCTCCGGCCTCCACACCGACCAGTTCCACAGGATCATTCAGGAAGGCATTAAAAATGCCCAAGGCGTTGGAGCCGCCCCCGACACAGGCATAAATCCGCTGGGGCAGTTTACCTTCCCTATCCAAAATCTGTTTCCGGGCTTCCTGGCCGATGATGGACTGAAAATAGGAGACCATTTCCGGAAAAGGGTGAGGGCCGCAGGCCGTGCCCAAAACATAATGGGTATCATCCATGTGGGTGATCCAATCCCGGAAGGCCTCATTGATGGCATCTTTAAGTATGGCTGTCCCGTCTTTGACCGGAACGACTTCGGCGCCCAGGCGCTGCATCCAGAAGACATTGGGCCGTTGCCTTTTGACATCCACTTCTCCCATATAAATGGTACAACGAAAACCGAATTTGGCGGCCATGGTGGCCGTGGCTACGCCGTGCTGACCGGCCCCGGTTTCGGCAATGACCCGGGTCTTTTTCATCCGTTTCACCAGGAGCCCCTGACCCATGACGTTGTTGGCCTTGTGGGCCCCGGTGTGGTTCAGATCTTCTCTTTTAATGTAAATGCGAGCCCCTCCGAAATGGTTGGTCAGATTTTCGGCAAAGGTCAAAGGCGTAGGCCGGCAGGAATAGGTGGACATGATCTCCACATATTCTTTCCAAAAGGCTGGATCGCCTTTGGCTTTTTCGAAGGCCTCCACCAGTTCATCAAAAGTGGCTACCAGGATTTCGGGAATAAAGGCTCCACCGAACTCCCCATAATAACCGCGGTTTTTCATCGTTGTTCGCTCCTTGAGATTAAGTTTCGAAGGCTGAAGACTGAAGGCAGAAGGAGAAATTTCAGAATCCAAATCTTCACAACTTCGTGCAAATCACAGAGATAGTCACCCCGGCGAAAGCCGGTCTCGCCAAAGGCGGGATGGATTCCGGCTGGAGTCTATCCCGCGCTTGATGCGGGACCGGAATGACGTAAAAAAGGATCGCCGACCTTTTACGATTCTGTCATTCTACTTTCATTCTGGCTTCTGGATTCTGTCTTCTTAATTTTTTCCATCAACTGCTTCATCAATATGGGATCCTTCTTTCCCGGCCGGTTCTCAACCCCGCTGTTTACATCCACGGCGTAAGGATCGACTGTTCTGATAGCCTCTTGAATATTTTCAGGCCCCAATCCCCCGGCTAGGATAACAGGGATTCCTGCTTCCTTGGCCTTAAGGGCCAGAGGCCAGTCAAAGGTCTGGCCCGTACCTCCGGATTTCCCCTGCTGAAAGGTATCCAGAAGTACGGCCCTTACGATTCCCTGGTATCTGTTAATATTTTTTATGTCTCTTTCGTCCTGAATACGAAAGGCCTTGATAGCCTGAGGCATCAAGTCTCGACACATTCCCGGTGATTCCTCCCCGTGCAATTGAATAAGGTCAAGGCCGCAAAAGGATCTAATCTCCTTGATCCTGGACGGCTCTTCATTGACGAAGACCCCCACGGTCTTAACCAAAGGCGGCAGAGAATGAATAATTGTCCTGGCATCTATCGGCTTTATCCGTCTGGGACTTTCGGCGAAAATAAATCCAAGGGCGTCAGCTCCCATTCCTATAGCCAGCAGCGCATCTTCCAAATTCGTTATGCCGCAAATTTTTACTCTGGTCATCTCCCATTCCCCTTAAACAGGAACATCTTAGGCGCTTAGTGAATCAACATCGACAAAGTTTTGTCGATAATATTATGCTGCCATTTTATAAATTTCAAAAATTTGTTGCATCTCATGTTGGATATTTTTGTAATGAATATCGATAGTAGAGAAGTTTCCAGGTTTTGGTCCGGGATGATGCTTTTCAGCGCCAGCGAGCAGAGGAATCAATATTTTTTCCCGCAGAACAAGGACAGCCGTCATCGAACGCAAGCCCACCGGGGTGGCCATATAACAGCGCGAATGGCCGATCATTTGAACCAGATCTTTACCTCTAAACTTTTTCAAGTCATAAGAAGCCTGCCGAGCCTGATACCGGCTCTGCGGGATTCTGAGAATTTCCCGGACTTTTTCTGCCAGATTCGCAGCCGTAAATCCACGGGGATGGATAGAAAGAGCAATAACAGCTTCCATGACCGCCCGGATACGAGGCCGATTGATATCGACCCCTCCCACGGAGGTGGCTCCAACCTTAGAGGGCAGAGGCCACTTCTCCAAGGTACCGTTATCAATAAAAGAAACATCGACCCCGTTCAGAACGGTGAGGAATCTTTCCAGGACTTCTTTAAGGGATTCGCAGATCTGTGGGAAACGATCGATCCGTTTTCCGCAACGCAACTGACTCGTATTGTGAATAATAACCTCGGTTCGGAGAACCCTTTCGCCTTTGCTATACATCTTGACCGTCATTTTTCCAAAATGGATTTTGAAGATCGTCAGATCATAGACAGGTCTCTCGACCGTGATCTCGAATCGAGGCAACGGTTTCTTGCCGTGATGACTGAATGGCCGGTGTCGATAGCCAAAAATAGTTCGAACCGTCTTGAGATTCAAAGGGGCTCTGGTTCGATCGATCAAGCCCTGGAACACCTGATCCAAAGTTCGGCCTCGGTTAAAAAGCAGATTGCGGCTATACTCCATCTGATAAACAGAATAACTGTAATGGAAGCCACTGGCTTTCTGCTCCGAAAGATCCAAGGCAAAACAAAGACAGGCCGAATAAATCCATTGATCGCAGGTCCGAACCAGACGCCCTACAGAGCACGAGGCCCTCATGGTATCCGCGATGTGGTCCAGACCTGCGCTATCGGTCACTGCCGTAAAGCAGTTACCTTCTTTAGTAAAGACAAGCCCTTGTTTCATGGCCTGACGGGATAGATATTCATGTCCGTTCAGGATGATCTGGGCATTAAAAGGAGGATGGGGACAGAGTTTGATGGTCAGATGTCCCCATTCCGGATCCATTATGTGGAACGAATAATGGTTGACATAGGGGTAAGGGGTCTTGGTGGAAATGTTACTGATCCCCCCGCTTTTAGATCGCTGAATGTGGAAAAGGGGTGCCGGAGCAATCCCGGCCAGAATACAAAATACACCCCGAAAGTTCGGATCCCCGGGAATATATTGCTCGGCCACCTCGTGCTTTCGTTCACCGCGCTGGCAATGGATCAAGGGAATACCTTCTTTCTTAGCATAGGCATGAATCCGTCGGCTGAGTCGTCCGGCAAAACGCATCAGGTTGGTATCATTCAGATCGTTATCTGTTCCCTTCAAGGCCCGCCACCAGGTTCTAAATCCTCCAGGGGACTGGCCAAAAATGAAATAGGCATTGAGCACAATACGATCAATACAATCATAAATGCCGTCAAGGTAGTCTTGATATTGCTTGCAAAATTCATCTGCCATGATCATCGGTCTTTCCCTGGTCGATCTTTTGATATGGAGGGCTCCCCAGTCATTGCCGGGGCCCCTTCTCGGCGGCTGCGAGAATGGGCCCCTGAGCGGCTCGTCGGAGCAGCCGCCTCAATTAGAGGTTCTTTTACAGCTAATATCGGGGCTACCCCTTAAGGGAAAGACCAGATTAAAGACTCCGGGCTTTTAAGTCAACTGCCCTGTTAGGGGCCACCTCTTCCGGGGAACTCCCGGACGAGGCGTAGTAACTTAGGAATAGAATTCTACTCAAATTGGATAGAATATTTCGTCGTCATAAGGTCTCGCGGAGGCGGGAATCCAGGCTATTCTCAACTTATTAAAAACACTGGATTCCCTTTTTCAAGGGAATGACGAAAATAGGCTTTCGGTGACTTTTTACGAATCCACCAAATGTTACAATATTTCAAATATGGTTCCGGCTTGTCCGGGTTAGGTGTTTGAAAATAAATTCTCGTTCACTGCAAAGCCGCAAAGAAGGCAAAGAGAATTTTCTTAGAACAATCCCGTGAGTGGCAGGATTGTTCTAACCGACTCTATCCTTCGGATAGAAAAATTCAAAGAGGGCTTCGGCCCGAAGGGGACTACTCCCGAAGGGTTGCCAAGCGTATCGATTGCCAGCCTCTCACTGGCAATCGATACATATTATTCTTTGCGACCTCTGCGGCTTTGCGGTGAAAACAAGTTTTCAAAAAACTAAACTGATACCGTAAACCGAATGGGTTAAGTATTCTCATCTTCCTGCCTCGACCATCTCTATGGTTTTTGATTCAATGTCGGTACTGCTCATCAAGGCCGAACCGACCAGGACGGCATTAAGCTTTAATCCTTTCAGACCCTCTATATGTTTTTGGTTGTGGATGCCGCTCTCACCCACGATGATATGGCCTTCAGGAATCTGGGCGGCCAGCTCACGGGTAGTCTGCAGGTTAATCTCGAAAGTATCCAGGTCCCGGTTATTTATACCGATAATTTCCGCCTTGGCATCAAGGGCCTTTTCCAGGTCTTCCCGGTCATGGACCTCAACCAGCGCGGCCAGGCCGCATTCATGAGAGATATGGAGCAACTCCTTTAACTGCGCCTCGGAAAGGATTCTGACAATCAACAGGATGGCATCCGCCCCCCAGGCCAGGGCCTCCCTAATCTGTATCCCATCGATAATGAAATCCTTCCTCAGGACAGGCAGGTTTACCGCCTGCTTCACTTCGGGCAGATTTTCCAAGTGCCCGTGAAAAAATTTTTGATCCGTCAATAAGGATATGGCGGACGCTCCGCCCCGTTCATAAATCCGGCCGATTTTTATCGGGTCTGTCTTTTCCCGAATCCTGCCAGCCGAAGGAGAGGCAAACTTAATCTCGGCGATCAGATTGATCCGGCCCGGTTGAGATATGGCGGATTTGAAATCGCGGATTCCGGGGATCTTTCTTTGACCGGGAGAGGATAGGCCGTTTTTTTTCAGTTGGGCCACTTCCTGCTTTTTTGTTTCAAGTATTTCTATCAGCCGTGAATGCATAATAATTTCCGAAATATTACGTTAATATTAGTTCCTCATGTCCCTTGAGGTCGTCATGAATCTTGAAATTAATATTATGCTGAGGAGAGGTTTGTCATTCCGGCGAAAGCCGGAATCCAGGTTAAAGAAAGCATCCATAGCCCTGGATGCCGGATCAAGTCCGGCATGACGGGAAACAAACATGCTCCCAGAGTAATGTAGAATTGTTCTCGTATTAAACCTTAATGCTGTTAGTAAATTCGATCAATTGTTCCAACTTATGTTTGGCCTTACCGGAGTCAATCACATCCCGGGCACGTTCAATGCCGGCCTTCAGGTCTTGATCGAGTCCGGCAGCCACGAAGGCCGCAGCCGCGTTCAATAGAACAATATCCTTTCTGGCCCCCTCCTGGCCGTCCAGGATATTTCGAATGATCCAGGCGTTTTCCTGGGCGTCTCCGCCTTTTATAGCATCAATCGTAGCCCTTTGAAATCCGTAATCTTCGGGGGAAATTTGATAACTATGAACATCTCCGTCCTTGAGATGAGAGATCCGGGTCGGGCTGCAGATGCTGATCTCATCGAAGATTCCTTCTCCGCAAACCACAAAGGCTTCTTTCGAACCCAATCTACCGAGGACCCGGGCCATCTTTTCCGTTAAATCGGGGGAGTAGACTCCAAGGACCTGGGCGGTAGCCCCGGCCGGGTTGGTCAGAGGTCCAAGGATATTGAATATGGTCCGTAATCCGATCTCTTTCCTGGGCCCGGCGGCGTATTTCATGGCGCCGTGAAAGAGAGGAGCGAATAAAAATCCGATTCCAATTTCACGTATACATCTTTCAACTTCCTGAGGGGTGATGTCGAGTTTGACCCCCAGGTTTTCCAAAACATCCGCGCTTCCACATCGGCTGGAAACGGCCCTGTTCCCGTGCTTGGCGACCTTGACACCTCCTCCGGCGGCCAAAAGGGCGGTAGCGGTCGAAACGTTAAAGGTGTTGGTCCCGTCTCCGCCGGTCCCGCAAGTGTCCAGTATCGTCTCCGCATCGATATTGATCTCATCACGGTCAAGGCTCAATGAGGTATCGATCACGTTGATCTTAGTAGCCTTTTCCCGCATCACCCGTGCCGCGCCGACGATCTCATCCACCGTTTCTCCTTTCATCCTGAGGGCCGTAATAAAGGCCCCGATCTGGGCCGGAGTCGCTTCCCCGCTCATGATTTCATTCATGACCGTTTCCATCTCCATCTGGCTCAAGTCCTCTTTGTTTACGACCTTCCCGATCGCTCCCTGAATCATTTCGCATCCTCCTTTAACTAAAAATCCGGTCTAAGGTCCAAGGTGTAAGGTATTCGATTTTACCTTAAACCTTAAACCGTAAACCGTGAACCTTGAACCTTAAACTTCGAACCTTTTTCGTCCTAACATCCGCACCACATTAGTGAGTAGCTTTAAACCCAGATCGTCCTTGAGGGTCATGATAGATTCCGGATGAAATTGCACGGCCGCCATCGGCAGCTCTTTATGGGCAATTCCCATTACCACCTGGTCATCGCTTATGGCCGTTTTTTCCAAACAGGAAGGCAGGGCTTCCGTCTCCGCAAAGATAGAGTGATATCGTCCGGCCCTAAAGGTCTCCGGGAACCCTTCAAAGATCCCTTTCCGGTTATTCCGGATCATCGAAGGTTTTCCGTGCATCGGATAATCCAGAAGACCGAGTTTTCCACCAAAGGCCTCGACCATCCCTTGCAGACCTAAACAGACCCCAAATACCGGCAGGTTCCGTTCAACACAGGCCTTGACCAGGTCAGCCACACCGAAATCGGAAGGGCGGCCCGGACCGGGAGAGAGAAAAATCATATCCCACTTCTCCTTTTCCAGGATCTCCAGCGGGAAGCCGGCCCGCAAAGTAACAACCTGGGCCCCGGTCTGACGGACGTAATTGGCCAGTGTATGCACAAAGGAGTCCTGATGATCCACAAAAAGGATTTTGGGCGGCCTTCCCTCGGGAGAATGGGGAATGAATGGTATCCGCTCCGGCGGTTTTTTCCCTAAAATGGCGTCGATAAAGGCCGAGGCCTTAATGCGGGTCTCTTTTTCTTCTTCATCCGGGTCCGAGTCTACCAGAAGGGTCGCACCGACCCTTACCTTGGCCATCCCGTCTTTCAGATGGATAGTACGAATGGTAATGCCGGTATTCAAGTTGCCGTTAAAGCTGATAAAGCCTATGGCGCCCCCATACCATTCCCGCGGCGAATTTTCCAGGTCTTCAATTCGCTGCATGGCGGCCTTTTTGGGGGCTCCGGTCAAAGTAACCGCCCACATATGGGATAAAAAGGCGTCCAGAGAATCGCAATCTTCCCGCAAGGTCCCGGTCACATGATCGACCGTATGGAAGAGACGGGAATAGGTTTCAATAAGGCGGCGGCCCTTCAAGTGCACAGTTCCGGGTTTACAGATGCGTGATTTATCATTGCGATCCACATCCGTAACCATGGTCAGTTCGGATTCATCTTTAATTGAATTGAGCAAGGAACGAATCTGGTCCGAATCTTCCATGGCGTCCTTTCCCCGGGAGATGGTTCCGGAGATGGGACAGGTTTCCACAAAATCCCCATCCACCCGCACAAACATTTCTGGTGAGGAACCAACCAGTTGCTCGTCTCCCATATTAATTAAAAATTCGTAAGGGCTGGGGTTGACCTTCCGGACTACATTAAACAAGTCCCCCGGTGTTCCGGCATAACCGGTATAAAAAAGCTGACTGGGGACAACTTCGAAGAAATCACCCTTCCGGCAACCCTCCTGGACCTGGCGAACCTTATCGGCATATTCTCCCGGTCCGTGATCCACCTTGATTTCACCGGGTGTGCCGCGTTTAATCTCTATCACTTCTCCCTTCCGTTCTACTCCCACTGTGTCCTGTCCATTAAAAATAAAATCATAGCGTCTTCTTTCGGCAACCTCTTTACGATGATCGACCAGGATTAGTTCATCGGGCAGGAACAGGTGCGCCTCCTTATAAAAGGCTGGGCGTCTATGTTTCAATCGAATCGGTTCGAATTGAAAGGCCAGATCATAACCAAAGGCTCCGTATAACCCGAGATGAGGATCGGCATCAGAACCGAATACCTTAATCATCGTACGGATAATGGAAAAGAAACTGGGTTGTTTACTGCGCTCCTCTTCGGAGAAATGACCGGACAGGGGGACAATCTTTCCTGTTATTCCGGTATCGGTTTTTTCGATCTCCTGCAAATGGGGATTTTGGGTAAGGGGCTGGTTAAGAAAATTTATCAGGATTTTCCCCCGGTCATTCAGGGCCTCCAGACGGAATTTCCGGTCGTAACCGATGATCTGAAGCGGAGGATTTATAAAGGCGATATCCCAGCGGCTGTATCTTCCCGGATATTCATAGCCACTGGCAAAGACAGCGCCTTTGAATTGGTCGATGCCGGCCAGGGGAATTTTAAGCGCCGATTTATAGGGCAATACTTCAACACTTCGGAGAACCTTTATCCCGGTACCGGTTACGTAGAGATCGTTCATGGTCAAGTTCCTTTATCTCGATATTTCCGTTCAGCGTTCAGCGTTCGGCGAAAACCTGTTTTCATGATTCGTCATTGCCCGCTTCAGGAAGCCATGAAGACTTTGTTGAACGCGGGTTTCCAAACAACTTCCTCTAAAAAACAAAAAAGGCCGCGATTTTTCTTCACGGCCTTTCGAGTGCGTAAATAAAAAAGCCGTGGAGACCTTGAGAGGGCCTCCACGGCTTATGATTTTTATATCAGGTCAGCAGCGGACGAACCCCTCTCTTGAATCCTGCCACCACCACCAATTATTGCTGACTTTTAATAAGTAATTCATTATTGCCTTTTCAATATTCAAAAAAATTAGGAGGTATTATATCATAGTAATCGTTGGAGTCAATACTTTTTTGCATTTTTTGGATATTTTTTGAGATTGACTTTAACTGTTTGTTATGATGTAAATTGTTCAAAACGGGATTAATTTTCTTTAGCCTTCGACCCTTTCACGAAAGGTTGGTCCATGAATGATTCGACAAGACCCCGTTCTTTTAAAAAAAGAAATGGGGTTTTGTTTCCGGCACAGGAAGAAATTAATAACCTATATCAATGCTTCATCTTAAAGCGTTTCGTTCTGCGAAACTTGATGTGCAAAAATCGAGAGGAGAAAGCCAATGGCAGAAGTGAGAGCGGGTAAAATCCTGGTTAAAATACTTAAAGAGGCGGGTGTAAAGTTTATATCGGGGATTCATGGCGGCCATCTGTGGCCTCTTTTGAGTGCCCTGGATGAAGACATGAGGATGCTTCATCTCCGGCATGAACAGTCAGGGCCTTATATTTCGGATGGGTGGGGCAGGACCACGGGCCGTCCCGGGGTTTGCTTCGGGACCGCCGGACCGGGGATGTACAACATGGTTCCCGGATTAGCCCACGCCTTTTTATGCAAAAGCCCGGTGGTGGCCATCGCCGGTCAGCATGAGGCCTTTCACGATGGATGGGCCCCCTTCCAGGAAGGTTACGGTGAGGAGGTCTGCAAAAGCTTTACTAAATGGTCTAAAAGGATCGTTGATCCCCGGACTTTGACCTTTCATCTCCAGAAGGCCCTGAGGGATGCGGTGGCCTATCCTCCCGGGCCGGTAGTCCTGGAGATCCCGGTGAATGTCCTGGGTAGAAGGGAGGAGGACACCAGGCAAGTGGGGTATATCCCGACCGATCAATGCGCTGATATGAGTAAATCGGGGGCTGATCCGGTCCTGGTGGAGAAGATGGTGCGCATGTTTCTTGAGGCTAAAAGTCCGGCTATTATCGGGGGAGACGGGATCTACTGGTCAGGGGCCTCGGAAGAATTGAGGGAATTTGTTGAACTGCTCAATATCCCGGTCATCACCCGGCGGATGGGAAGGGGGGCGGTTCCTGAAGCCCATCCTCTGGCCTTTACCGGTGCTTTCCGGAGACCCATTCTCAATGGTGCCGATGTGATCGCGGTCTTTGGTCTGCGGATGAGCAATCTGGAACACTATGCCCAACCCCCGACTTATAGTCACCAGGCCAAATATATCCTGGTGTCGGAGGCCTATGAAGATCTGGAAGCCAGGGTCCCCACTGAGGTCAGGCTCATGGCCAATCCCAGGTTGGTCCTCAAACAGATGATCGATTGTGCCAAGGATCTGATGAAAGCCAAGCCCGAGCGGGTCGAATGGCTCAAACTGGTAGCCACGGCCAAAGAGGCGGCCCGGGTAAAGCGGGTCGAGATGGTCCAGGGGGTTCGCCAGGCCCGACCCATCAATCCGAATTTCTTAGCTCAGGAAGTGGTGGATTTCCTCGATGACAGTGCCACCATTATCTTAGATTCTTATTCCATGGCCGGTTTTACCACCGACAAGATTGAAGCCAAATTCGCCGGCCAGATCCTGGACGCAGGCACGGACGGAGGGGTCGGCCACTCGGTGGGGATTGCCATCGGCGCCCAGATGGGCAGACCCGGAAAGCAGGTGCTGGCCTTGCTGGGAGACGGCGGCATAGGTATTTCCGGATTCGATATTGAAACCGCTTCCCGGTATAAAATTCCGGCCGTGTACCTCCTTTTCAATAACAGCTCCTGGATAAGCACGGAGTTTCAGAAGGCGACTTTACCCAAGGTGGATTCCTGGGGGATGCTGCCCGATATTCGTTACGACAAGATGTTTGACGAGGTGGGCTGCCATACCGAGTTTGTTACCGAACCGGAGCAGATCCGTCCCGCACTGGAGCGGTCTTTTAATTCCGGGAAGACTTCCCTGATTAATGTTATTCCCGATAATACGGTTTTGCCTCCCCAACTGGGCGCCAGCCAGGCCCGGGCACGCGAGTAAGTCGGGAAGGAGGATAGGTTCAATGAAGATCGATGAAAAGGAATGCGTGGGGTGTGAACAATGTTTGGCCTACTGCCCCATGGGGGCTATCAGTATGGACGAGGAAACTGAAGCCGCGATGATTGACGAGGATGAGTGCGTGGAATGCGGCGTTTGTTTCAGATCCAAGGTGTGTCCGGTGGAGGCTTTCGAGGAGGAGGTCCATTCCTGGCCCCGTTCCATCCGGGCGGCCTTTTCCAATCCTCTCCTGGTCCACAAAGAAACGCGGGTACCGGGTCGAGGAACAGAGGAGGCCAAAACCAACGATGTAACCGGGCAGTTCAGAAAGGGCTTTGTCGGCGTCACCACCGAGATGGGCCGACCGGGCCTGGGGGCGAGATTCAACGATGTGGAGAAGGTGGCCCAGGCCCTGGCCAGGGCCGGCGTGGTCTTCGCTCCCAACAATCCCGTTACCCATTTGATGGTAGATCAGAAAACGGGAAAATTAAATGAGGAGATCATCAACGAGAAGGTTTGTTCGGCCATGATAGAAAGCACCACCCCCCTTGAGAATCTCCATGAGGTAATAAAGGAGTTGAAAGGGGTCGCTCCTCAGATAGAGACCGTATTCAGTCTGACGATTTCAAGCCGGCTGGAGGATGACGGCACGGCGCCATGCGAGAAGGTATTAAAAGACCTTGAGGTGCCCTTTTACATCAACGGGAAAATCAACGTGGGCCTGGGGCGTCCCCTGTTTAAGGAGGTATAGTTATGACCCATACATTACATAGGCGAGGATCGGAAAAAAGCTTGGGGAGGGATTACGTCTTGTTGTGCATGGCCGCCAAGGGGATTAATGAAGAAGGCTCTGCTGAAAAAATGCGGGAGTTTCTGAGGATCAACCTGCGCCATCAACCGGTCAATGTCGGAGATATGAGAACGGGCAATATGTACAATGTGCCCATAGACGAGATAATGAAAAAAGTCACCAGTACCAGCATTGTCCATGGCGTTTTCACCGATCAGGAAACGGTGAAGAATGTCCTGAAGGACCTTAAAGAAGCCGATCTGGGCCTGTCCGTCGTGGTCAGCGGCCCTTTTGGCTGTGTGGGAGAGCTTTGCCGGGCCGCCGGGTTGAGTCCCCATTCTGTCGATTACTCAGGGGCCATCTGGGGGAGAAGGGATAAATTACCAACCGATGAGATACTGGAAGTGACCACTATGTGCGGTCATGCCATGGTGGCCTCTAACCTGGTCAAGTCCTTGATCGATGAAATAAAGGGCGGGGAGAGAAGCGCCGAAGACGCCGGTAAGGAACTGGCCAGAATCTGTGAATGTGGGATATTCAACCCGGCCCGTGCCGCAGAGCTTTTAAAGGAACTGGCCTCAAAATAAAAGGTGTAAGGTATAAGGTTTGAGGTTCAAGGTACAAGGTTTAAGGCCTTACACCTTAGACCTTGTACCGGAATTTTTTAGTTTAGGAGGACTACAATGGGTTTACCATTGGAAGGAATAAAGATCGTAGATTTTACCCAGTTTCAACAGGGAACCATGTGTACCGAAATGTTGTCGGACTGGGGGGCTGAGGTGATCAAGGTGGAACCCCGCCTGGTAGGCGAGCCCGGCAGGGGAGGGAACCCCTGGGGTCCTAAGGGGGTCCCCGTTTACTTCGAAGCCTACAACCGGAATAAGAAAAGCATCACGGTCGATCTTAAAAAAGAGAAAGGCAAGGAGATTGTCTACCGGCTGGTAAAAAAAGCCGACATCTTTGCCCAGAATTTTCGTCCGGGCGTTGCCGAACGACTGGGTTTTGGCTATAAAGCCCTCTCAGGCCTGAATCCGAGAATCATCTACCTCTCCGGTTCCGGCTTTGGTTTGAAGGGTCCTATGTGGGATCGCCCCGGGTTTGATTCCGTGGGGCAGGCCATGGGAGGGATCATGAGCATCACCGGTCCTCCCGGTTCCCCCGATCAGACCATAGGCGCCGGAATAGGTGATCAGACCGGAGGCTTTTTACTTAGCTGGGGTGCCCTTCTGGCCATCATTGATCGGGAACGCACCGGCCAGGGCCAGGAAGTCGATGTCTCTCTCATCGGCAGTGTGGTCGCCCTCCAGGGCGCTACTCTTTTGGCCAATCCCCTGACCGGGCATATTCCTAAAAAAAGTAAAGGCCGCATCACGACCACCATCTTTGCCTGCAGCTTTATGGCCGCGGACGGGAAGTCCTTCATCATCCAGACCGTCGGCGGGGAAAAGAGGGATAAGGTCTTTGCCATCGCCGGCCTGGACAAAGATCCCAGATTCGACACCAAGGAAAAAAGGAAAAAGAATCAGGAAGAGATGATTGATGCCTTTCAGGGGGTTTTTTCCACTAAACCGCGGGAGGAGTGGCTGAAGATTCTGGTTGATGCGGATATTGTCTGCGCGCCGGTCTACAATCATGCCGAGGTCTCGGCCGATCCCCAGGTGATAGCCAACGAATATATTGTTGAAATAAATCATCCCACGGAAGGACCCATCAGGGTTCTCGGGAACCCCATTCATCTCGGTAAACATAAGGCCAGAATCGGTGTGGCTCCGCTGTTGGGACAGCATACCAATGAGGTTTTAAAAGAAGCAGGGTACTCCGGGGATGAAATCGCCCGACTGAAAGAAGAAGATGTTGTCTGAGTTCGGTTTGTAAAACAAAAAAAAGTTCAGAGTTCGGAGTTCAGAGTTCAGAAAAAGAGCTCAAAGCTGAAAGTTCAACACAAGAAAAATGGCAAAAACAACTTTTGACATAATGGACTTAAAAGAAGTCTTCCCCCAAGCCTGCCCCGGAAAGTTTCAATCCGGGGGTGAAAACCGGGGTCCAGGAGAAGTTTTAGTTATTAAATAATGGATTCCGGATTTCGAGGATGTGTCACAATTGCAGTTATGTCATTCCATGCAAGCGAAGCGCGACACGGAATCCAGTATTTTCAATAAATTCTGGATACCGGCTTTCGCCGGTATGACGGCTTTGAGGGACTTTTATTAATTGCGACACAGCTTCTTCTCCGGAATGACATAATTCGGATTTTGGCGACTTTTTACGAAGCCTTTTACTTCGAATCATCCACATATCGTTGAACGATTTTTGCATTGTCACAAGTGACCGGGATTTTTTTCACAGTTATCGTATATAAGGAGGTTGGAAGATGGATCTTCCATTAAAAGGAATAAAGGTCGTTGATTTTACCCAGTATCAACAGGGAACCGTAGGGACCTTATTACTGGCCGACTGGGGGGCTGATGTCATCAAGTTGGAACCCCGGTTGGTCGGCGAACCGGGAAGGTCGGCCGGCCTGGCCTACTATCAAGCCCACAATCGGAATAAGAGAAGCGTGACCATTGATCTGAAAAAAGAAAAAGGCAAAGAGATCGTTTATCGGTTGGTCAAGGATGCCGACATCTTTGCCCAGAATTTTCGTCCGGGAGTTGCCGAGCGTCTGGGTTTTGGCTTTGAAGCCTTATCAGCGATCAATCCAAGAATCATCTATATGACCGGCTCCGGCTTCGGGCTAAAGGGTCCCTGGAAGGACAGACCGGGTTTCGATGCCGTGGGGCAGGCTATGGGTGGAATCATGAGCCTGGCCGGACCTCCGGGATCACCCGATCTGCCGATCGGGGCCGCCGTGGCCGATCAAACCGGAGGATTCATGCTTGGGTACGGGGCCCTTTTGGCTTTGATCGACCGTCAGCGGACCGGAAAAGGGCAGATGGTTGAAGCCTCTCTCATGGGCAGCGTTATCGGACTGATAGGCTGGGTTATGCAGGACTATCTCCTCAGCGGTCAGATCCGGGGGAAGACTCGGGCCCGTGTCGGCTCCGGCGTCTTTTCCTGCACCTTGCGGTCCGGTGACGGGAAATCATTCATCATCCAGACCTTCGGCCGAGCGGCGAAAGAAAAAGTCTTTAAAGCCGCGGGTATGAACCCCAAAGACCCGAGGTTCGAAACCGGGGAAAAGATGAGACAAAATATTGATGAGTTGATTGCTGCCCTGGAGAGTTTCTTTTCCAACAAGACCAGAGAGGAAGCCCTGGAGATTTTGGGAAAGGAAGATGTTGTCTGCGCGCCGGTTTATAACCTGGCCGAAGTCGCGGCCGAACCCCAAGTGGCAGCCAATGAATATCTGGTCGAGATAGAACATCCCCAAGAGGGGAAAATCCGCATCCTGAATAACCCGGTGACCTTAGGAAGGCAGAAGGCCCGGGTCGGGGCCGCCCCGGAACTGGGGCAGCACACCGATGAGGTCCTAAAAGAGATTGGATATTCTGAAGAAGAGATTGCCGCTTTTAGAAAGGAAGAGGTGGTTTAACCGGTTCCCCTAGAATCAAAAGGTTTTAAGTTCAAAGAAGAAACCTAAACCCCATACCTTATACTTTAAACCGGCTTTTTTTATCTCTGAACTTTATTTTTTAACTAAAAAGCCCCCAAGCCCCTTGGCACTCCAAGGGGCTTGGGGGCTTAGTTTTCGCCGAACGCTTAACGCCGAACGTTCTTTTCGATCATACCTTCCGTCCTCCAACACCTTTAGTGCCCTTGGTGACGATCTTGGCTTTCTCTGCGGGGCGTAAAGCCCGAACCGCTGCCCCGGCCCGCCACATTTCGGAATTGCGCATTCCTCCCAGTTCCTTGGCCAGCACCTTCTGGTAATCCCTTCCGCCGCAGGTATTGATGACGTGTTCGGCTTCCTGACCGGAGGAGACGCGTTTGTAGAGATCTTTAAAAACAGGCGTGACCGCCTTCTTGAATTTCGGCTTCCAGTCCAGGGCTCCGCGCTGAGCGGTGACGGAGCAGTTGGAATACATCCAGTCCATTCCGTTTTCATCCACCAACCGAATCAGACTCTGGGTGAGTTCTTCAACGGTTTCGTTGAAGGCTTCGCTGGGGGAGTGACCATGCCGGCGAAGTTCGTCGTACTGGGCCTCCATGACCCCGGCCAGACAGCCCATGAGTACCCCCCGCTCGCCAACGAGATCGCTGTTGGTTTCATGCGGGAAGGTTGTCGGAAAAAGATAACCCGATCCGATGGCGATGCCGACGGCCAGACATCGTTCCTCGGCCCTTCCGGTAGCATCCTGCAAGACCGCATAGCTGGAGTTGATTCCGGCTCCGGAAAGGAAGTTTCTCCTGACGTTAAGTCCCGACCCTTTGGGAGCGACCATAATGACGTCTACATTTTTCGGCGGGACGACGCCTGTTTTTTTCTTATAGGTAATGGAGAAGCCGTGAGAGAAATAGAGGGCATCGCCTGCCTTCAGGTTTGCTTTTACGGTAGGCCACACCGCCCGTTGAGCGGCGTCGGAAATCAGCATCTGGATAATGGTGCCCCGTTTGACCGCTTCTCCGATGGGAAAAAGGGTTTTACCGGGAACCCAGCCATCGACGACGGCACGGTCCCAGTCCCTCTTGAGGCCCGGTTCTTGACCGACAATGACGTTAAAACCATTGTCTTTCATGTTGAGGGCCTGGGCAGGCCCCTGAACACCGTAACCGATGACAGCGATGACTTCCTTTTTCAACACCATGCGGGCCTTGGACAGGGGAAATTCCTTCCGGGTGATCACGGTCTCCTTGACACCGCCAAAATCAATTCTTGCCATAACATCTTCCTCCTCTAATTTGAGTGCGGCGAGTTGTACCCGTCGTCACCTATTTTACAAACCAATTTGTAAATTTATTCTTCTCTATATCATATTGTAATGACACTGACAATACTATTTTAGATTCTTTAATTTTATGAAAACTAACTAGTTTTACCGCAAAGCCGCAAAGGCCGCAAAGAAGAAAATTTATCAATTGCCGGTGAGGGGCCGGCAATTGATAACCTTCGCTGCCCAATGGGCAAATATTTGATTGGAGGCCGGGCTATTTTCTTCAATCCCGCCTCTCACGGGATTGAAGAAAAATAATCCTCTCTGCGTGCTTTGCGACTTTGCGGTGAAAATTTGTCTGGCTGGATCTTAAAAAATCCTGGAGATCAGAAAGAAAGCCGCGGCGGCGATCATAACTGTCAGCAAGGGTTTGAAGATGGAACGGTAACTGTCGAGAAGGCCGGCCTTAAAATAATCCTTGGTCACCAGGAAACAGAGGTGGACCGGAGAAAGCATCATCCCCATAAAGCCGAACACATAGGCCAGGGCGGCATAGGAAAGAAAATTAAAAAGAGGAGTCGGGGGAAAGAGGGGAATGACCAAGGGGAAAGAAGTCCCCACAAATCCGATTCCGATCCCGGTAATGAGTCCGGAGAGAAAGGGCATAATGACGATGACCAGCAGGATTGGAATCCGGTAAGTCATCAGTTCGGTTCTTATGTCAACCACGGCCCGGCTGTCTTTCATAATGCCCTGGAAGATCATGATGGCCGCTACCAATAATAAAATGGAGACGATATTCCGGTCATAAACCGCCTCAGCCAACTGCCTGAGAGAAATTCGGTTGACCACACCTACCCAGATCAGGGAGACCAGAAGACCGGGAAGAATAGATACCGCCCCGGGCAGGCTGATCTTGACCCCGGCCCAATTCAGCAAAAGGGTCAACCCTTCCAGAAGGATGATGACCAGGACCACGACCAAAATAGGCATGATCTCCCAAAAAAATGTTTTCAACTCCGAAGAGGAGAAGACCTTTTTCTCTTGAACCGATTCCCGTTGGATAGGTTTTAAAATAAAGACCACGCCGGCCAGAACCATGACCAGGGTCATAGGTATCATGACGGCTATAAATTGCCAAGTCGCCACCTTCAGCAAGGCGACGGCCAGAACCACTGCCGGATAGAGGGGCCACCAATATTCCCAGATATGTCGGAACCAATAATTGACCGCTGTCTGCTGTTCGCCGGATAAGGCGCATTTGTTGAAAGTGGTTTCGACCATGGGGGCCGAGAAGAGCGCGCCCCCGGGCATGGGCAGGAGTCCGATCAGGGCCGGCAATACCGATCCGGCGGTGCGTTCATCACCCGAAAGCCCGGCAAACCCCTCGACGATGCGGTCCATATGGCGGGTCTCCTTCATTAGGCGGCTGATGACCAGGATTGATCCGACAATCAGGAACAAGCTGATGGTCTGGAGTTGTGACAGGCTTTGAAGGGCACTCCCGATCACGTCGCCGGGACCCAGTTTCATCCACAAACCCAGCACCAGAGAACCGATGAAGAGGCAGAGACTCAAACCAAGGCGTAATCTGTTCAGAACAAGTATCAGGCCGAAGACGCCGAGTACCTTTATCAGAGCGGGGACGGAAAAAAACATCACAATTGCCAAGCGGCCTGAGCCCCTTCTTCTACAGCCTCAAAAATCCGCCGGGGTTGGCGGGCGTCGCCGATCACTGCAAAGGGAATCTTCAATACTTCCAGGATTTCTTTTAGCTCATCCCGGGCCTTCAAACCCACGGCCAGCACCACCTGATCGATGGGAAACAGTGTTGTTTTCTCTCCTTTGGTTTCGATCTCCACGCTCCCTTCATTAATTTTCTTCAAGGTGGTATTGAAGATGAGAGGGCAGTTTTTTTCCTGAAGGCGCTGATGCAGCATATATCCGTGTGAGGTTATCTTTCGAACCGGTGACCGCTCCAGCATCTCCACCAGGGTCACTTTTTTCCCCTTCTCACTCAGGAAATCGGCTGTTTCCATTCCGATCAGTCCACCGCCGACCACCAGAATGTTATTTTTGGGGATAACCGCACCGCTCAAGATCTGCCAGGCATCGCAGACCTGTCCTTTATCCATTCCTTCTATCTTGGGTATTATCTTTTCTCCTCCAGCGGCGAGGATGACCTGTTCGGGCCGTTGATCTTTAAGCAAGGTCTCAGTGACCATGGTACTGCTTTTGATTGTTACCCCGGCCTTTCTGACCTGATCGATCTGCCAGTCAATCCATTCCCCGTATATTTTTTTATAAGGCGGTATCCGGGCATAGCGAAGCTGGCCGCCCAGTTCCTGATCCTGCTCGAAAAGGGTCACCCGGTGTCCCAATCGGGCGGCTTCGAAGGCTGCCGTAAGACCTCCGGGGCCTGATCCTATGACCCAGACCTTTTTGGATTTGGCCGCCGGACCTTCAGGATAAATAGTCTCCTGCCCGGTTTCGGGATTGATCGAACAGCGGATATTGCCTTCACCGAGTATCTCCCGCTCGATACATCCCTGGTTGCAGGCGATGCATTTTCGGATATCCGCTGTTCTTCCGGCTTTAGCCTTGATCAGGAAATCGGGATCGGCTAGAAATTGCCGACCGAAGGCCACTAAATCCGCATCGCCGCGGCCGATCACCTCGTCGGCCAGGGCCGGATCGCTAAATCGTCCTACCGCGATAATCGGTACGGAGACGACCTCCTTCATTTTTTTTGCCAGAGGGACATTGAATCCCGGCTCATATTCAGCTGTGGCTTGGGTTATAGCTCCGGGGCTGCCGTGGGTACCTATGGAAGCATGAATCATATCGGCCCCGGCTTTGACTATATCCGGAAGGATGGTCCGCAAGTCCTCAGCCGTGTACCCGCCCCTTATGTATTCTTCGCCAGAGACCCGGACGGAGATGGGAAAATCCGGACCAACCTGTCTTCGGACCTCGCTGATGACCTCGATTACGAAGCGCGATCGTTCTTTTAAATTGGTCCCTCCATAAGCGTCGGTCCGCCTATTCGATATGGACGATAGAAACTGGGTCAGCAGGTAACCGTGCGCGGCATGGAGTTCCACGGCATCAAAGCCGGCCTCCCTGGCCCGGACCGCCGCAGTCCCGAAGGCCTGAATGACTTCTTTTATTTCCTCAATGGTCATCTCTCGTGGTGTCTTTCGGAAGACAATACTCGGGACCGCCGATGGCGCCACAGCCTTTCCCTGACCCAAAAGATGGAGGCTCTCCCGGCCGGCATGATGGATCTGCATGGCGATCTTGGACCCCGCTTCGTGGGCCACGGCAACCATCCTGGAAAGTCCCGGTATGAACCGATCCTCGTAGGCCCCCAACTGGTTCGGGGTAGTGATTCCTCCCGGGTGAGCAGCGGTTATTTCAGTGATGATCAATCCCGGTTGTCCTTTGGCCCGGCGTCTCAGATAGGCCAGATTTTCCGGGCTGACTGTCCCGTCGTCATGACCCAGGTTGGTGCCCATGGGGGGCATCACCACCCGGTTGCTTAAAGTCATAGTTTTAATGGTTATAGGTGAGAGAATGTGCCTTAATGAATTCATGTTTATCTCCTTTATAGAAATTACTCAGTTAAGAGGTGATCGTGATTTGCCAAGGCATTTTAGGAACGGCTGCTACTCTACGGTTTGGTGCTGAACTGCTTCCGGTAAGCCTACTCCCTTACCTTTCTCAGCTAACGGGGAGTAATCAATTCGGCCAGATTAACATTGAGCAGACTGCCCGGCTCCTCCCCCCTGAATTCACTGTAGGCCCTGGCGCATTGAGCGATCCGAAAGAAAAAAGGAATACATAAGTGTCCGATGGGCTATGGCCAGGTCCAAGGCAAGCCAAACGGATTTCCCTTTCATCCTGATATAGGGTGAGACTCTTTTCGAAAACCAAGTCTTGTGGCGTGTCTTTTGCACCGTCGAAATTCATGGCCGGAACTTCTTTCCTGGCTTTCTCGATCTGATCCAGGGGCATTCTCAGGGTCTCTTCCCGGCATTTGGAAGAACAAATGACGGTTGCCTCCTTGAAGAAGTGGTTGGTGTAGGTATGGTCGCCATGAGCGTGGGTATTAATCAGAAAACGTACCGGACTATCGGTGATTTCTTTAATCCGGTTGATGAAACCCTCTATCATATATTGATTGGTCAGAGAGTCTATGACGATGGCTTCTTTTTCCCCGACGATCAAACCGGCATTGCTGCTGTAAAAAACAAAGGGTTGCAGATAAGTATACACACCCTCAATTATTTTTTTCATTTCAGCCCTCGGGGCTTTATAGGGGTTATCCAAGTCAATTCCTCCAATCAGTTTCTTCTCTTTCCAATTCCGATTTCCCGATTCTCTTGGATCGGGAATTCAGATAGTTCTCATCCCGCACCCCTTCAACCACTTGTAAAGTGTCCATGTCCGGCGGCTTGAAGTCAAGAAGAATTTCCAGGAAGGTCATGACGATTCGGTAGGTCACCCCCCAGAGCACTTCGGATTCTTCTCCACCTTCATGGAGAAAACCCGGGAAATCCTGAATCATCTCTTCCCCGTCCAGATAGGATTCAAAACGCATTCTGAAGCGGACGTATTTTTCGGACTTCAAAAAATCATTTAGCGGAATGGAAACAACTTTTTCCACTTCCCGGTTGGGGAAGAATCGTTTCTGATGCCTGATCCAGACCGCCATGGGGTATAGGAATCTCTGAAAGGATGCCAGGGCCTGGGGCGGCATGGGACCGAGAAATTGGGTCCGGAAGGGATTAAGACGCATCTCTTCAAAACACTCCCTCAGACCGGTGGCCAACAGAAGGGCCAGCAGATCGGACTCTTTCCTTCTCTGAACTTTCCATTGCTTCCAATGGGGCCAGCGACCCAGAGGGAAAAAGGGCAGCCCCAGGATCCTGGCCGCCAGGGAATCGAAACGGTGGTGGATGCCTCCACCGGGGAAGCAAAGGTCGCCGGCCTGTCTCACCCACTTCGATCGTTTATTGAATACAAAACAGAGTTCGGTGCCCGGACCGTTCTCTTTTTGGCACTCACTAAAGAGGCAAAGGACTGCCGAAGATCCTGCGGGAACGATTAGATTCTCCGAGTAAAGGCAGGCATCCCGGTTCCACTTTTCAAGTGTTTCGGTAACCTGTCTAATAAATTGTCCGGAGTCCTTGGTCAACAGGGCTCTCTCTCCTTTTCCTGTTGAGATTTTTTCAGTCCTATTATATCTTTTATCAAATATTGTTTTGTTATGTCAATTTATTCAACCGAAAGGAACCGGGATATGAAAACAGAAGAATGGAACCCTGGAAAGCTTTTGGGTATTTCCGGCAATTACTGGATCGCCTGTGCCCTTCACGCCGGGGTCAAATTGGGTATTTTCAGCCTCGTCGGTAATCAATCGCTCAGTGGACAGGAAATCGCTAATAAAGTTAATGGTGACCCAAGGGGTGTAAGCATGCTCCTGAATGCCTTGACGGCCATGGATCTTTTAATCAAAAAGGAAGGGAGTTATTCCAACACCCCATTCAGTTCTACCTTTTTATCCAAAGAATCTCCCCAGTATATCGGTTTCATGATTATGCATCATCATCATCTGATGCCCTCCTGGGCGCAATTGGATAAGGCAGTGCTCACCGGCCAACCAATCCGGGGCCGGGCCTCTTTTGAGGATGAAACGGTTAGGGAAAGTTTCCTGATGGGCATGTTCAATATGGCCATGATGCTGGCCCCGCACCTGGCCTCGGTGATCGATCTTTCCGGCAAAAAGCATCTGCTGGACCTGGGCGGCGGTCCGGGAACATACGCTATCCATTTCTGTTTGAAAAACGCCGGACTCAAAGGCACGGTCTATGATCTTGCAACCACCCGGCCTTTCGCTGAAAAGACTATCGCCCGGTTTGGTCTGTCGGAGAGAATCACCTTTCAGGACGGGAATTATGTGCAGGAGGATATCAGGGGGACTTTCGATGTGGCCTGGCTGTCCCAAATTCTTCACGGGGAGGGACCGGAAGAGGCCCAGCGGATAATCAAGAAGGCGGTCTCGGTCCTTGAACCGGGAGGTCAAGTTCTAATTCACGAATTCCTGTTGAACAATACCCTGGACGGCCCACTGCATCCGGCCCTGTTTTCTCTGAACATGCTTCTGGGTACGGCTCACGGCCAATCCTATTCGGAGCAGCAGATCATGGATATGCTGGCCAGGGCCGGGGCCAGGGAAATCAGGCGCTTGCCCATGGAAACGCCCAACGATTCCGGAGTGATCCTGGGAACGGTGTAAACAGATTGGTTATTTATGACAAGCATGCAAAAGTCGCCAAAGGCCCATTTTTGTCATTCCGGTGAAAACCGGAATCCAGCCTTGAAAACGATCGGATTAAAGCAGTTATAATTCTCCTGGACCCCGGCTTTCGCCCCCGGATAAATACATTCCGGGGCAGG
Source organism: uncultured delta proteobacterium (assembly GCA_963790475.1). GTDB lineage: Bacteria > Desulfobacterota > RBG-13-43-22 > RBG-13-43-22 > RBG-13-43-22 > RBG-13-43-22. The sequence goes on from CAWBOS010000012.1 coordinate 337,172, forward strand.
CTTGGTGACGACTTTTTACGAGTTCATCATTCATTACCTCAAGCGGGCTTGACGAAAATCTCCCGGCCGATGCTTTCATCCAGGGCGATGGAGGTTTCCCCGATCTGGATAATGAAAGACGGATGGCGCTGTTTGAGTTGAATGATGACACCGGGGATCACCCCAAAAGAACCCAGGGGCCCAAGGCGGCCCTTGGCCTTTGTGGAAATAAAGACTACGCGACCTTCCTGGCCCAGGGCCAGGTCATTCAAGGGGTGGATCAGGGGTTTCATCTCCCGGGTCAGTTTTTTACAGCAGTCCCCCTGGGGAATCGGCTTCCCGTGGGGGCAGACCGGAGGGTGACCCAGAAAGGAACAGACGCTGTCGGTCACCGCCGGACTGAGGATATGTTCCAGCTTGCAGGCTTCTTTTTCGGCTTCTTCCTCGGACATCTCGAACAGTTCCATCAACAAGCGTTCAGTCAACCGGTGCCGGCGGACGATCCCTTCGGCCAGGGCTTCTCCCTTTTCCTTGAACCGCAGAATATCTCCATCCATTTCAAAAAGGCCTTCCCTCATCATATGATTCAAAACGGCCCTGGCCTCCGGATCCGAGGTGTTCTGAAGCAGACTGTGGATATCGGTGACCCCTTTTTCCCGGAGGGTCCAGATCAATTCCAGCAGTTCATCGATGCTTTCCTCCTGGGTTCTGGCCAAGCGGCCGTTATTCCAGGGATGGCCGGTGTGATCTCCGGAATTGTTGGTTGGATGTTCAGGGTTGGAGTTCATTTTTTCCCCTCTTCTTTAAAAGATTTTTGATAAATTCGACGGTTCGGGAGCCTCTGGGAAAACTGTAGCCGCAGTTGGGACAGCAGACCAGGTTGCAATGGCGGCTCATGGGACAGGACGAGGGACAGGAATGTCCGTCCAAAAGAAAGACCTGGCCGCACAAGGCGCATTTATATTTTAATTCCTCTTTCATCAAAACCAGACCTTTAAGACCCAATTCACCAATCCGCCCATTAACAGGGCGATAAAGATAACCACCCCGACAATGGCCAAGGCCGTTTTCCAACCTCGTTCCTTGATAATTACAAAAAAGTTGGCAATACAGGGGACAAAAAGGGTGATGGTCACCAGGGCCACCAAAATCTGATTATGGGTCAGCAGCCCTTTCTGGGCCAGGGCGAAAAAACCGGCCGCCCCGTAATCCCGCCGTAAGAACCCGATGATAAAGGAAGAGGTGGATTCGACCGGCAGACCCAGCCAGTTGACCACCAGCGGTCGGCCCCATCGTTCCAGGGAAGACAAGGCTCCGCTTTTATCCAGGGTAAAGAGGATCAAGGTCCCTAAAATGAACAGGGGAACGGCTTCCTGAAGATACCATTCGATGCGCGACAGGGTCTTAATCAAAATGTTTTTCAACTGGGGCCAGCGCAAGGGCGGGAGTTCCAGGATAAAACTGGCACACTCCCCGGGGATCAGTTTCCCGGCCAGGAAACCCACCAGGACGACCACCCCGAAGACGATCACCGCCCAGGAAATAAAGATCCAGGCCGGGAATTTGGCCAGCATCCCGAAAACGACCGCCAATTGGGCCGAGCAGGGGACCCCCAGGGCCAGAAGCAGGGTAACGATGATCTTATCTTTGCGGCTCTCTAAAATCCTGGTGGTCATGGTGGCCATGGTATCACACCCCAGACCCAGGATCATGGGTAAAACGGCCTTGCCGTTAAGCCCCATGATTTTGAAAATCCGGTTGCTCATCACCGCCAGCCTCGGCAGGTAACCGGAGTCTTCCAGAAAGCCGAAGATAAGAAAAAAGAAACCGACAATCGGAAGAATCAAGGCCAGGGCATAGGTCAGGGCCATGGTGAAAATTCCGTAAGGTCCGACCAGAAGGTCCTGGATTATAGGGAATGGAATGCCCCACTTGATCCATCGGGTCAGAAAGGGATTGATATATCCCCCAAAGACCGTTTTTTCCATAAACCCTACGGAGATGTCGGCCCCCAGGACTCCAATGATTTCATAAGAAAGAAACAAGACCGCCAACATCCAGACGAATCCCAGGACCCGATGGGTGGACCATTCACCCAGCCGCCGGCCCCAGCCTTGAACGATGTTTTCCCTTTGGGTTTGAATGGAAAGAAGCAGTTGATCGATCTTTTCCAGGCGCTCGATATTGATCCGGTAGCCCAGAGGTTCTTGAAAATTTTTCCGGTATTGCGAACAATGGTCCTCGATCCGGGCCAGTTCCTGGGGGGTCAACCTTTCCTCCAGCCAAGCCCGGAGGCTCTCATCCCCGGCCAGAAGCATCAGGGCCAGGGACCTGCCGCTGATCGGGGCCGAAGGGAGCAGGGGGAGAAGGCAGGCGATCCCTGCTTCAATGCCTTCGGAATACTGAAAAGAGAAGGTGGATCTGGGAGAATCCTTCAAGGCCGGGGAAAGCTGCTCCAAACCTTTTTTTCGCGTGGCAATTGCGGCAATGACCGGCAGTCCGAAAAGTTTGTTTAATGGCTTTCAGGTTGATCTCCATCCCCCGGCTTTTGGCCTCATCCATCATATTCAAGACCAAAACCAGGGGCAGTCCCATCTCGATCAATTGCAGGGCGATCAACAGACCCCGGCGCAGATTTTTGGCATCCAGGACATTGATTATCCGGTAGTCGTTTTCGGACAGAAGGATGTCCCGGGTAACTTTTTCATCCTCCGAATTGGGAATCAGATTATTCACTCCCGGTGTATCCAGAACGGTATAAGAAAATTCGCCGCTTTTGGCCGTACCGGATGAGACTTCCACGGTGGTACCGGGATAATTGGAGACCACCCGGTAACTTCCGGTCAGGTAATTGAAGATGACGCTTTTCCCCACATTCGGATTACCGACCAGAATCACCTTGGTCGGGCTTGAAGTTTTCGAGGTATTCAATGGTTCCTGCTTCATTTCCTTTTTGATTTCTTTTCCTGCTTTTTGGAGCACGCCAGACAGTAGCCGTACAGTTCCAGGATATGGTGGGTGATGAAAAAATCATGTTCCCGGGCCACGTCCTCCTGCAGGGTCTCTATGTTTCTATTCTCAAATTCCATGATCTTTCCGCATCCAAGACAGATAAGATGATCGTGATGCTGTCCCAGTCGGGCCGGCTCAAAGGTGCTCATCTGACGGTTAAATTTCCTTTCCACCGCCAGGCCGCATTCAGTCAGAAGCTTAAGAGTCCGGTAAACGGTTGTCAGACCCACCCGCGGATCTTTTTTGCGGACCTGGTATAGAAGAGCCTCGGCTGAAGTGTGCTCTTTTTGAGATAGAAAGGTTTCGACCACCTGGTCCCTTGGCCCGGACTGGCGCAATCCCCGGCTTTTTAGAAAGTGAGTTAAAACCGATCGTTCCATGACGGTTCCCTTATAATGAAAATGATTTTCATTATCATTATAATCATTTTTTGCACCCTGTCAAACAAAAAAATCCTTCGATGGGATAGAGGGACTCGAAGTAGGCGCTCGGTCAATGACCCGAGTCAGAGGTTTTTCAGCGGGGGAGGATTGAAATGAAATTCCTTAAAGGGGGAAAAGGGTTATCGGTTATGTTTTTATTTTATTAGAACGGCAATAAAATATATAAAATTGTAATTGTTAAAAAAACGAGAATTCATCAAAGATGATCTCGGAAAAAAATCACGGAAAGCCTATCCTTGTCATTCCGACGAAAGTCGGAATCCAGGAACTTTAACAAGTAATAAAACTCCTGGACCCCGGTTTTCCCCGGGGTGACGAGATACTACGAGACTGTCAGTAACAACGTAATCACGAAATTAAACTTCCTGAAGTTTCGATCCGAACTTATTTAAAACTTTATTTGTCGGAGTAATAACATGAAAATTGAGCCCATCCCTCTTCAAACTAATTTTGTTTAGGTCACTTATTAAAGAGGGAAAAATATGACATAAAATTGGATTTAGGACTCAAATCCTTCTCTCATGCCCCTTCCAGTATCTTTCTTTGAGAAGCCGTTTTAAAAGTTTCCCGGTGGGGGTTCGCGGGAGCTCTTTTTCAAAATCGATGCTCACGGGGCATTTTATTTTTGCCAGATGCTGCTGACAGTAGTGGATCAGTTCCGCTTCGAGTTCCGGTCCCGCTGCGGCCGGGTCGCTGATCTGAACCACACCTTTAACTTCCTCCCCGAACTCTTCGTTGGGTACGCCCAACACCGCTACGTCCATGACCATGGGATGGGTAATGAGGATGTTTTCGGCTTCCTGGGGGTAGATGTTGACTCCTCCGGAGATGATCATGTTGGTTTTTCTGTCCGTTAAATAAAGGTATCCCTCTTCATCCAGGTAGCCCACATCATTGAGGGTAGTCCACCCTTTCTCGTTCCTGGAAGCCGCGGTCTTTTCCGGGTCGTTGTGATATTCGAATTCCCGGCCCTCAGAAAAATAGATGGTCCCGACTTCACCGGGGGGAAGTTCGTTTCCCTGTTCATCCAGGATGTGGGGAATTCCGATGATGGGCAGCCCCACGGTTCCCTTGTGAGCCAGCCAATCCTGGGAGTTGACGGCGGAAAGCCCGTTTCCCTCGGTCCCCGCGTAGTATTCGACCAGGATGGGCCCCCACCAATCGATCATCTGCTCTTTTACCTGGATTGAAATAGGAGCTGCGGCATGAATGGCAACTTGGTGGGAGGAAAGGTCATACCGGGTCCTTTCCTCCTCGGGAAGTCTAAGCATGCGGACAAACATAGTCGGTACCCACTGACTATGGGTGACTTTGTATTTTTCAATGAGTTTCAGACACTGGAGGGCATCAAATCGATCCATGATGATGGCTGTCCCGCCGCTCCGGATCGTAATCAGAACAAATCTCAGAGGGGCCGCGTGGTAGAGGGGGGCCGGGGAAAGATAAACGACCTCTTCATTAAACCCGAAAAGGAGAATCAGTCCCAGTGTTGCGGCCGGAAATTCTCCGTATGGGATATCTTCCAATTCAGCCTTGACCCCCTTGGGTCGGCCCGTTGTCCCGGATGAATAAAGCATGTCCCTGCCCGTAGCTTGATCGGGTATGGGGTCAACGGAGTAACCCTGAACTTTTTTTTCATAAGACTCGAACCCTTCCCTGGTTCCTCCGACCATGAACCGGATTACCTTTTCCGGAATTTTTCCGATAAGCTCGGAGGCCACTTCACTCATGGTCATGGAGGTAAAAATGACCTTGGCCCCACTGTCGTTGATGATGTACTCAATCTCCGACCGGGTCAGATGGGTGCTGATGGCGGTGTAAAAAAGCCCCGAACGGGCCGCGGCAGCGCAGATCTCCAGAAACTGGCGGTTGTTTTCCATGAAAATGGAAATATTATCACCGGATTTCAGTCCCAGGTCTCGAAGCATATGGGCGCATTGGTTGGACCGTTGTTCGAGCTGAAGTCGAGTGACAATCTCCCCGGTTGAAGCCATAATGTAAGCCGGCTTGTCGGGCTTCTCCTTAACCATCTCCCATGGGTGCTTGATTTCCATCGGTTCCTGCTCCTTCAAAGGTTAATATCTATCCTGTTGGTTTGATATTTCAAAGAAGTACAAGCGTGTCGAGGGTCTTTCCCCTCCGCTCTCCCGGCCTTCCTTTAGACCGCTTCAACTGCTCGGCCGAAGCGCTCCAAATCCTCTCTACCGTGACCCTAGCCCTTCTACCACGTTACACCCGAGAGTGCTTTGACAAACAGGGCAGTTCTTCGTTCAACTGGTCGATCCGGAAGGCCCTTCTGGAGCTCAGGAATCCGAAAACCAGCTTCCGGCGATTCTATCCAGATGGAACCGGGTGTCCCCACCAATCGACAGGTTAGCCTGGGTTCTTAAATGATATAGCCCGATGTCCAGTTCCTCAGTGAATCCAATGGCCCCATGGAGTTTCATGCCGTCGATGCAGGTTCTCTGATAGACCTGGTTGGCCTTGGCCTTGGCCATGGAGATCAATGGGGCAGACGGGAAAGGCCGGCAACCCGGCGTCAACCCTCCAGGCCGCCTCGTACACCAGATAGCGCAACCCTTGCAGGTCATTGAAAAGCTCGACGAGGTTATGCTGAACGGCCTGAAAGGACCCGATGGCCGAACCGAACTGGATCCTTTGTTTCGAATATTCGATGGTCATCTCCAGGACGGCCTGGGCTCCTCCCAACATCTCGGCACTTTTCAGGAGGGCGGTCCTTTGATGGATGAGTTCCACCACGGGCCATCCTTTATTAAGTTCTCCCAGAATGTTGTCTTTGGGTACGCTCACCTGGGAGAAACGAATTTCACACTGTTTATCCTTGGCTGTGGTGGGGAGAAGGTTAATCTCGACACCTCGGCTTCCAGCGTCGACAACGAACACGGTGATGCCTTCCTGGGGATTCGCTCCCTCGCTTGTCCGGGCAACAACGAGGAAAGTATCAGCCACGTGAGCGTAGGGAACGAAAAGCTTGATCCCGTTGAGTAGATAGGTGTCTCTCTCAGGTTTTGCCACCAACCCGATGCCCGAGGCTTCGTTGGTCCCCCCTTCCTCGGTCAAGGCCAGAGACCACAAGGCCTGGCCGCTGGCCATTGGCGGCAGATATTTTTCTTTTTGTTCCGTGGTGCCGAAAGCCAGGATCGGGAAGGCACAAGCCGCGATGGTGGAGAAAAACGGACCGGGCAGCAGACCCCGGCCCATTTCTTCCATCACCAGGGCCAGATCGATCATCCCGCCCCCCACACCGTCATATTCTTCGGGCAGGGCCAGACCCATCCATCCCAGGTCGGCCATTTTTCGCCACATCCCCGGATCGTATCCTTTTTCCCCCAGGTTCAGCTCCCGCACCAGGTTCCGGGGACATTCGTTCTCTATAAACTTCCTGGCCGAACTTTTGATCAACTCCTGGTCACTTGAAAGACTAAAGTCCATAGCAGGTCTCCTTTTAATAGGATCTCGGCAAACCAAGGCCGAATTGTCCGATGATATTTTTCTGGGTGAACTCGGTTCCGGCGGCTGAACTCATTCCGATGAGATTCCAATAGAGGCTGCGCACGCCTCCCAAATCCTGAAACCACTTTAAGGCCCGGCCGGACCGATGAAGCTGTGAAAAAGGCCCCAGGATATCCATACCGACAGTGGACAGGCGTTTGAGAATCTCATCGTTTAACACCTTGTCCCGGGAAGGCTCAAAGGTCGGGGCCTTGCCCTGAGACATTTTCCAGATCGTCTCGTAGGCCAGCAGACGTTGTATTTCGATGTCGATGGCCACCTGGGCCAACTCCTGCCGAAGTTCAGACTTGTCCATCAACCCTTTGCCGTCGGCATACCTGACCAGCTCTTCCAAGACCCGCTTATTGTGACCATAGGACCCGGCCGCCACGCCGCCTCGCTCATAACCCAGGGAGCGCATGAGCTGGTACCAGCCCCGATTCTCCTCCCCGACCAGGTTTTGGACCGGGACCCTTACGTCGTCGAAAAAGACCTCATTGAAGTGATGATTGCCGATATAATTCATAATGGGGCGCACCGTCACCCCCGGGCTCTTCATATCGACGATGATGATGCTGATGCCCTCGTGTCTGTTTCGGGTGTTCGGATCGGTCCGTACCGCCAGCCAGCACCACCGGGCCCGATGGGCCGCGCTGGTCCATATTTTTTGTCCGTTGATCACATACTCGTCTCCGGCCCGAAGGGCCTGGGTACGGAGATTGGCGAAATCACTGCCGGCATTCGGTTCGCTGTATCCCGTACACCAGACACCGTCCGGATCGCCCGAGGCGATGAGCGGCATGTATTTTCGTCTTTGTTCTTCGGTCCCGAACAGGATCAGCGACGGACCCACCCAGGACACCCCGCTCACTCCCATGCCCGTTCCCGGGATCCCCCAATAGCCCACCTCCTCGGCGTAGACCAGGGCCTTCCAGGCCGAGGCTCCCTGCCCCCCATACTCCCGCGGCCAGGTCATAGTCAGCCACCCTTTTTCGGAGAGCTTCTTGGAGATGGACATAATAAAGGCCCACCCCTCCTCGCCTTCTCCCTCTTCAAACATACCCAGGGCCCAGTCCGACGGCAATTCTGCTTTCACGAAGTCCCGGATCTCTTTCCGAAACCGTTCTTCCTCCTCGCCAAATTGAAATTCCATCTAATAAACACCTCCTTCATGATTGATAAGATGATGTGGCGGATACCTTTTCAGAGTTCTCGAGTCGCCACCCAAAATCACCTTGGTTATTTCCCAAACAAATTATTCTGGATATACTCCCGAATCGGCTGTCATTCCTCTTTCAAATTCGTGCTTTTTACGACCGGCGGATTCCAGCCGACGACTGATCCGCTTTTGATTTTTGATAAATAAGGCGAAACCGTAGTGTCCGGAAGCGTTCTGACATTATCCTCAATCTTTATCGGGCCGATCCCCGTCCCCGCGCCCAAAGTACAATTGTTACCGATTTCAACGAGTCCATACCGGAATTTTCCCGCGCCTTCATAGCCATGAACAGTAAGCCGGCTGAAGGCGCCTAATAAGGTATTTTCACCAATAAAGATAAGCTCCGGGCGGAAATGGTCCAGCCAGACCATCTGCATAATCTCGGTGCCTTTTCCGATATGAACACCCATCCAACGATAGATTTTATTTTTACGCGGGGTCCCTTTCAGAAAAAACATAATGGCGATCAAAAACAATAATCGTATCCTCCGCCCGAGAGGGAGATTGAGGGCCCTCCAATTAACGGCATTGGGTTCTTCCTGAGACCCTAAACCGGAAATGGTGTAATGCCTTCGAACGGGGGATAAAAATTTCTCTAAATTGATTTTTCCTTCCTTAGTCTTTGGATTTAGGGTCTGAACGTCAACCCCTTCTCCCCCGGAGGTTTTGCTGATAAAGATGGAACGGTTCTTTCGGGTAGCAAATTTTAGGGCCCGTTCAATAATCTCGGTGGTCACCATGGCCATGACCTCTTCGGGGGTTTTGTCTCGATACTTTCTCATTCGGGACCAGCCGGTTGGCATTCAAAGGATCGGAGAGGCAGTCTCCTAAATTTTTTCACTGGATTCCTTTTCCGGCCCACTGGACAGGCAGGGTTTCCTAAGCATTATCAGCCAGACTGATTTTTTCCAGGGGGAATTCAGCCCGGCCTTCCCGGGTGTTTAGGCTTACATCCTGCGTTAAAGAATTTTCCTTCTTTAGATATATGGTGAGGTTCATTGGCCTACAACTCTGAAGTACAATGGGGACACCGGGTGGCCTTGATCGGAATCACCGAAAAACAATGAGAGCAATCTTTGGTGGTCGGCACGGCCGGTTCCGGTTCCTTTTTAAGCTTGTTGATTTGACGGATCATCATGAAGATGACAAAGGCCACGATTAAAAAATCAATGACGGTATTGAGAAAAAGGCCATAGTTAACGGTTACTACCCCGGCTTTTTTGGCATCGGCCAGGGTGGCAAAAGATTGGCTGGAAAGGGTGATAAAAAGGTTGTTAAAATCCACCTTGCCCAAAATCAGCCCGATGGGAGGCATCAACACATCACTGACAAAAGAGGTGATAATCTTACCAAAGGCCGCTCCGATAATGATACCCACGGCCATGTCCATCACATTTCCCCGCATGGCAAATTCCTTAAATTCTTTCCACATGTTCGATCCTCCTTTTTTTAAGGTTTACTGCTCGGGTTCTATGACGGTAAAGTTGACCGGTTTATTTTCCGTCAAAAAGTTCTTTGAGGACGATATTCACCTGGTCCCAGGTCATCAAATCTTTTTCAAAGAGGATAGTGCCGATCAGCCGATGCTCCCTTCCGTTCAAGTCATCATCCAACTGCTCCATAAAGGCGTCTTTGATCTGATCCTTGGAAACAAATCCTTTTTTGACGGCAATCGTTCCGAAACGACGGCACAGCTTTGATACTTCTTTTTCAAACTTCGATTTCATATGAAGGAATCTCCTTTCCGCAGAGGTGATTGAAACCTGCGGTAATATACCACCCTTTTTTGTTAAATCAACCCGGGGATAAACATCTTGGTGCCCTTTAAATAACGGGAATATTCTTCACCGAATCTGGCCAGGTTTTCCTTTTCTTCCGCCTTGGCTGTGGCTATCAGAAAAGCGGTTATGAACAGGGCTAAGGACACACTCAGTAAAGTTCTTTGTTTAAAAAAAATTCCCCAATCGAACAATAACAAAGAAGTGTATAGAGGATGACGGATATAGTTGTAGGCTCCAATGGTCACTAAATTAGCCGTGTTTTCAAATCCAAGATCGGAGGAGCCTTGAACCGCGCCCCGGGGTTTCCCGATCACCCGGAGGAGATAAAACCCATGGATGACCAGAATAAGAGAGGCCGACAACAAGACCCATGAAATCAATTGATAAAGGGAAAAAGGATCTTGGATCCAATAGTCAATGTTGCCCAATAAAAGGATCAGTAGCAGCTCAAAGGCAAAAAAACGGTAAAACCCGTGGGAGCGGGGCCTGGGCAATGATTTCCAGGAAATAAAAATGATGCCCAAAGAAACAACTATAAAAACGATCCATTTGCGCATGATCGGCTCGCCCTTCCTCCGTAACACCTATCAGCCTGAATAGTCGCCCGGCGAATAACGCTCATCCTGACTCAAAACAAATGGTTCAGGTCAATCTATTTAACTATCTTTTGTAATTTTAATCCTTCGATTTTATCGTCTGTGTATCCGAGCATTTTTAGAATTTCGACGGTGTTTTCCCCCAAGGCCGGGGCCCCCTTGGTGGGCTTGATGGGGGTTTTGGTAAATTTAATAGGATGGCCCATCATTTTGTAGGGGCCGGAAACCGGGTTTTCAAGGGACCAGACCATGTTTTGATCGATGGCATGGGGGTCATGATACAGGGTGACGCCGTAATTGACCGGACCGCAGGGAACACCGGCCCCTTCCAGGGTTTGAATCCATTCGTTGGTGGGTTTCTCACCCAGAATGTCTTCCATCTTTTTCATGACTTCTTTTTGATAGAAGTAGGTTTCATCATTGCCATTGCCTAAATCGAGATAGGCATACTGATCTTCAATACCTAACACTTCGCAGGTCCAAATGCGTTGTTTGGCGGTCAAGGCGGCGATACTCATGTACCCGTCTTTGGTCTGATAGATGCGGTAATAAGGGTATACCTGGCGATCCGAAGGCCTGTGGTTACAATCCGGCACTTCTACATCCCTGGTTGATCCGGGTTGTTCGTTGCGCAACCGCAAAATAGAAAATTTATCGATGACCTGGGTATGCCGCATGTTATTATCATGGGCGGTTCTGAGCACCTCGAGCATTTCTTTGTGCATGTCACTATCGAGTTTGTCGATTTGGATAAAACCGGGTGCCTGAAGGGCCATGCCGGTATTAAAAAGAGAGGTTTCGATTTTTTGGCCGATACCGGTCTGGGTCCGGTAGTAAAGGGCAGAAACCGCGCTCATGGCATTTAACATGGCGGTACCGATATCAATATAGGGACTTCCTCCGGGCCCCCTGGGGTTGCCATCCTCATCGGCATACCCGGCCATGATACCGGAGGCGGCATGGGCGATGATATCAAAACCTTTTCTGAATTTATATGGACCGCTTTCGCCAAAAGCCGTACTGGACACAAAAATAATCTTGTCGTTGATTTTAGAAAAGGCTTCATAGTCAATCCCCAATTTTTTGGCAACACCGGGTGCATAATTTTGAATGACGATATCCGCTTTTTTTACCAGGTCATAGACAATTTTCTTACCTTCTTCACTTTTTAAGTCGACGCACAACCCTTTTTTGCCGCGGTTTAAGGTCAGGGACATCCGGGTATTTCCTCGATATCTTTTGGCATTCCCCATGCGTCGTTCTTCCGCGCCTTCGGGGGGTTCGATCTTAATAACTTCCGCTCCCATGTCCGCCAAAAACAAACCGGCATAAGGGCCGGCAATCCAATGGGTAAAATCCAAAACTAAGATGCCCTCTAACAATGATTTCATCTATGATTCTCCTATTTTTATTAAGGCGCTCAGCTCAAATTGAAAGACCTATTTAATTTCCAAATTGTGAAACTATACCAAAATATTGAGTCATTATACAAGTTATTTTCTGCCTTTTGGGATGTGCCACCTTCTTGCGGTGTCAGAAGTCATTGTCAGGGAAAACCTGGTAAGATGCCCCCAAATTCCCTGAAGTCGTGAGAAGGGCGGAGGATGATGGGGGGAAGGCAATACCTTTCTTATTGGTTAAATAAAAATGATCAATTGGCTCTTTTAGGGAACCATGGTAGGATGTACCATAATAAAAAATTAGAAATCGAGTAACAGCTCAGGAGTTTGAAAAAATATTTTTTCTTTGCGCCCTCTGCGGCTCCGCGGTGGAAATATTTATTTCAAAGAGCTAAACTGATACGAAATTAAGTGGTCGGCTGAAACGACCAAAAGACGAAAGCAAAAGGGAAGGAACACGATGGAAATCAAGGATGGCCATTATATCTCTACCTGCGGTCTTGACTGCGGATCCCGCTGTCTTCTCAAGGTTCAGGTAGAGGGAGGAAAGGTAAAAAAGATTACCACCGATGACCAACCGGGGCCCGGCCTGAAGGCCTGTGCCAGGGGACTCTCCCAGCGGGAAGTCCTGTACGCCGAAGACCGCCTGAGATTTCCGATGAAGAGGGTGGGGGAGAGGGGCAGCGGCCGGTTCGAAGCCATATCCTGGGAAGAAGCCCTCGATCAAATCGCCAAAGAACTTCGAAGGGTCAAGGATCAACATGGGCCCGATTCCGTTTTGTTTTTAGGCCATTCCGGTTCTTCGGGCGCCCTGCACAGCACCGGGACACGTACCGGAACCGGACGCCGCTTCTTTTCCCTCTTCGGCGGGAGCACCGCTACCTGGGGCAATACCTCTCTGGAAGGGGGACTTTTTTCCTCCCAGATGACCTTCGGGACGCCCTATAACAAGAATTCCCGGGATAACCTTCTTCACTCTAAATTGATCATCCTCTGGGGATGGAACCCCCTGGAGACGCGCTTCGGCCCGGATACGGTCCATTACCTCGATCAGGCCAAGAAGAATGGAACCCCCTTTATTTGTGTGGACCCCCGTCTTAATCCCACCGGCCGACATCTGGCTGCGCAATGGATTCCCATCCGCCCGGCCACAGATACGGCCATGCTCATCGCCATGGCCTATGTCCTGATCGAAGAAGACCTCTATGATCACCAGTTTGTTGAAAAATACACCTCCGGCTTTGATTGGTTTGAGGAATATGTTATGGGAGGTGAAGACAATCAGCCCAAGACGCCCGACTGGGCCGAAAAACGGACCGGGGTCCCTTCCGACACCATTGTCCAGCTGGCACGTGATTATGCCCTTCAAAAACCAGCCGCCCTCATTACGGGATGGGCACCGGGACGAACGGCTTACGGGGAACAGTTTCACCGGGCCGCCTCCGTTCTGGCGGCCCTGACCGGCAACATCGGAATAAAAGGGGGACATGTAGCCGGAGGAACCGACGCCATGACCGTGGGATATCTACCCGGTCTGCCAAAGCCCAAAACCCATTTTCCCCTGGTCCATGTCTCCGATCTATACGACCTTCTTCTCCGGGGCAAAGCAGGCGGATTTCCCGGCGACATCAAGGTGCTTTATATTTTGGGCTGCAATCTCTTAAACCAGTGGTTGAATATCAATAAGGGGGTTAAGGCCCTGGGAAGGCCGGAACTGATTGTCGTTCACGAACTTTTCATGACGCCTACGGCACGCTTTGCCGACCTGGTACTTCCCGTAGCCCATTTCCTGGAGAGGCAGGATATCGGCCAACCCTGGGGTGGCGGGCCGTACAATATTATCATGGAAAAGGCCGTGGCCCCCCTGCCTCAGGTGAAGTCCGATCTGGATATCTTCACCGAACTGGCCTTTCGTTTGGGCATCAAAGGATACAATGATAAAACGGAGGATGAATGGCTCCAGGAATTTTTCTCCGCCGTCCCAGGCCTCCCGGATTATACCCAATTAAAAGACAAAAAGGTCTATCACTACCGGATTCAGGAACCCTGGGTAGCTTTTCAGAAAGAGGTTGAAGATCCGGCCAACCACCCCTTCCCGACCCCATCCGGGAAGATCGAAATTTACAGCCAAAAGATGGCCGAAATGGGTGATCCTTTGATCCCGCCCGTACCCAAATATATTGCGCCTTGGGAAGGGCCTCAGGATCCCTTGACGAAAGACTTTCCCTTCCAGTTGGTAAGTCCTCATTCCAGAGGAAGGATCAACTCTTCGCTGGACAACATCCCCCGCCTTAAAGCTTTGGCCGATGATGACCTGTGGCTCAACCCAATGGATGCGGCCGGGCTTGGGGTTCAATCGGGAGAAGAAGTCTGCGTGTATAACGAGCGGGGAAAAATGATTCGGAAAGTCAAGGTGACGGACCGGATCATGCCCGGGGTGGTGAGCCTGGATGCCGGGGCCTGGTACAGTCCCGATGAACAGGGAATAGATCAGGGCGGTTGCGTCAATGTCCTTACGATAGATAAAAAATCACCGGCAGGGGACTTTCCCTGCAACAGTTGTCTCGTTCAAGTGAGCGGTAAAAGAAAGGAGTGACATTCGAGTAAAATAAGGAACGTGCCGCCTTTTTCTTTTAGGCCAATGCATAGTCGGCTTCTTATAGTCTCTTATTGTTTTGAAGAAGTTATAAGCTCTTTAATAAAATTGCGTTTGCTATGAATTAATGTGAGAACTTCGATCTTATCGGGAAATATTTCATAAATTAGACGGAATGAGTAAATGAATAACTCTCTGATGTTGGGGTCTTCTATTTCGGGTACAATTCGTCCCGCCTTTGGGAAGGAATTTAATGTTTCAGTTTTTTCAATGATTTCCAATGAAACTTTTTTTGCATATAATTTTGAGTCCCTGGCAATGTAATCATGGATTTGCTTTAAATCGAGCTTTGCCGGTTTTGTCCATCTTACCACGATTCCATCTCTCTTTTTAATTCTTCAATAGAAAGTGAATCCCCACATTCGGCTGCCGCTCTGCCTTTATTGATCTTGTCGATGACATAAAGTTCGTACATAATATCATCAATGTTTGCTGTTTCCGGCAAGTTTGAAATGACTTTGATTGCTTCTTGTTTTAAAGTTTCCATAACCAAGACCTCCATCTACTCGCTTACTTCATAAAAGGTTTCAATATGAAAACGAATTGCAGATTTAACATCAGACAAAGCTTCTTCGTAGGTTTCTCCCTGTCCTACGACAACCCCCTTAATTCCCAATGGATAGGCAACATAGCCGTCGGGATGTTTTTCAACAACGATCTTATATTGTTTCATAAAATCCCTTTAATAATTTTTAAATAATGATACCATGTTTTTTGAATTCTCACCAGCATTTCCTGACGGTGGCTTTCAGATAACGTTAATGTCCCCAAGGAAGGGCCTAGGCTTTGGATGTTAACCACATCACTCTGTTATCGGTCCGTAGCAACATAAATAGGGGAATGGTCCCTCGCTCTCCCTTAACGTATATCGTAAATTGTTTTAACAGCGTAATACAAGGCCATGAACCCAAATATTATTAAGCAAAGATTAGAAAGAAGAATCAGCCATTTTTTTAATTGATCGTTTATTCTCTTTTTTAGTTTACTGACGATAAAAATAAGGGGAACAAACCAAAGCAACACTCCCAGCATAATAAATGATACCGTTACGATCCCGTAATTTCTGTAATTTGGAAATTTATGATTCCAGATTAAGAAGAAATTCCCGGCCACAACAATCCATCCCACTATGGTCAACGGATTGGATAAGGTGATTACAATACCGGAAATAAATGTGGTCAGTGGATTAGATTGAAAACGGGGTTTATTTTCTTCGATTTCCTGGTTCTTTCTTATGGAACTTATCGATGACACCCCAAGAACGATCAAAATGATTCCACAGACAATCCAAAGTACGATTTTTAAATAGTGATTGGTTGAAATGAGATTGGCAACTCCAATATAAACCAGGGTTATGTAAAAGATATCTGAAAGACAGGAACCCAAAGTGAAAATAGCACTATTTCTGAATCCATATTGAAGCGCTCTTTGACAAGCGATAATAGTAACTGAGCCCGGAGGAATCGCAACAACGATACCTAACAGAACTGCCGATAATAAATATTCAATTAACATATTTACTCAAATCTATTTTTCCCCTTTCGTACAGAAAAATGATTGACCCCAATGAGTCCTGTAGTTTCTGTTAGGGCCTAACGAGGCACAGGGCAAAGTCATCAATTGAAAGACATCCTGGTCAAGTCATTATTTCATTGACGTCCCCCAACTCCACTAGCTCCTCAGCCGCAGTGCGGTATGGAGCAAACTCAAAATGTGACGCCAAACTCCGACATTGGCCTATGCGAATGTGTGAGAGTCGTTACCAACGCTGTTATGCGCAGTTTTCTTCGCTGCGTAGTCTATCTTCAATATCAATCAACAACTTGATATATTTAACCGCCGTCCTGTTTTGAATACCACAGAGTCTCGTTGGGGTTAGTCCTGGAGATATCAGATTCTTAATTGTGTCCTGTGCCAAGGACTTCAACTTGTTGAATTCCTGTCTAAAGGTAAGAGGAACCTCAGTTGTCGGAAGGAGGATTAAATTCACTGCTTCATTTGCCAACCTTCGAATGGCATCTCCCTCGTGAGTTGCCATTCGAAGGTTGATTTCGCTTAGTTTTTCTAAGAAGTACAATTTCATTTTAGCCGAACAAAATTGCGCATAAATTTCCCAACACAAAAGGAGTGTTATCCAAGGCAAAATTTCGGTGAGTGCATTAAGGCACAAACCTTTTAGAATCATCAAAAACTTTTTTTCGTCTTAGAATTTTCATAACCATTCCGACAAGAAACAGAATTACAATAGGGCTGATGAAAATAAGAAAAAAAGGAACTTTAGTTTTCTCTGAAATCCAATTGAGAACATTTAGCCCTGCCATATACATCCAAGAGATTCCCCAAGAACCAATGCCAAATAAAATTAGAATCCAGACAAAAGCTGAACTGATGCCCAGCGCATAAAGTAATCCTTCAATTGAAAACTTCTTTTTCTCCTTGGCAAGCTCATACAATCCTCCAAGGCAAGCAACTATTGATGCCAAAATGAAAAAGGAACCAATAAGATATAATGAATTTTTCATCCTTCCTTGAAATTGGTATAGAGATTTCCGAGTTTCAATCGTCATGTAAAACAATTTCAGATAGCGTATGCGGCACAGGCGAAAAAATTAGTTTTTAAGCACTCCGTTTGTTTCGTTGTTAGGTAAAGTTTTTTGAAGGTAACCAATGTTTTTTCGAATAGATGTCTCTAAGAATTTGTAGGCTTGGTCATAATCCTGACCAAAATCGACATAGCAAATATTTTTAAGCTCCGATGGTACTTCAACCTTCGATAATAACACTGGAAATATCCTAATCTTTCTGGACTTTGCATATTCATATTCATTGGACACCCAGGGGGAGTTGATTGAGCTTTGAGAAATAAAGTAGATAAAGAAATTTGCTTTACTTATGGCCTGTTGGATAGTCTGTTGGATGTTATCTCCGACGGCTAATATTTCTTCTGGAAGGTATATTCGATACCCATCCTTTTTTAAGTCATTCACAATTTTCATCGCGGTGTCTTTATCAGAAAAAGAAAACGACACAAATATGGAGGCCTTCCTTCGAATCATTCTTGAAAAAGCATAAACCATAGAAATGCCCATAATCGTAGCGACTATGGAGGATAACAATCCCAGTACAGTTTCGAAAGAGATCAGTTTTTGGAGAAAGATGGCGAATGACACAACCACGGCGCTTATGCTAACAATGATGGGCCAGTTGTCCCAAAACGATTTTGATTTTTTCATAACTTCATCCAATCCAATTTATGACAAAGATCAGGCATAATAAGCCATATATAAACGGAAGTGCAATACCAAAGAAAATGTTCAGATTATCTTGATCCTTCCACCCCAGCTTTCTTATGAGTGTAGAAATCCCCCAAATTCCTAATACAAACGCTGTTAAAACCCAAGGCACTACTAGAAATTTACCTTTTAGAGTCCCTACCAATCCAGGATTCAAGCCGGAGTTGGACAGGGAAACTATCTGGTCTGCCATGGTTGCACAATATGTTATGAAAATGACCAAGGCTGCTACGGCCATCTCCAAACCAATGGCAAGATCCTCTTTCTTAAAGGCCGTATGTTGATCGTTTCTACTCACTGTCTTAAGAAAAACACTGAACCCAACAGTAAACAAGGGTACGATAAAGTATTTAAAATAGGGCGATGCTAAAATATTTTCCATATGTTTATTGCGGTATCATGGCCATCGAAAGAAATTTCGTCTAACGGTTTGAGCGCAGGAGAAGGGCTTAGGCTTTGGGTGCCAAACTCAAGCACTCTGATATCTGTCCGTTGAGGGCATGCCTTGATAAAGAAAATATGGGAAGTGTCCCTCGTTCCAAAACCGGTACGAATTTTAGATCCTACGCAAAAATACGATTTTTTCGCTTGTTTTTTTAGATCTTTCGAACCCTTACAGCTCGCCAAGATTCACAGTTTTTCTTTTTATCAAATGAAGGTTCGGCATCGAAAAAAACGATATCACCATTTAAAACCGAGCTTGGTAATTCATTCTGAAAACAAATAGCTGAAAGTTCTTCTTTTGAGTTTATAAAGCAAATCGGTCTGTCAGAAACAATTGATATCTTTCCTCGCAACCCCTTTTTAAATTCACGTTTTGAGCCACTAAAATTAGAGCCTTCTAGCTGCTGGAGCCATAATTTTTTACAAGCTATTAGGCAAGAGGAAGTATTTTGAGGTACATTTATTGAAGAATTTTCTTTTTCAAGAGCCTGAAGTGATGAATTTATAATAGAGGGTATAGGCCAATTATTCTCCAGTCGAATCAACTTAACTAATTGGTAATGATAAAGAGCTTCTTCTTTTTGATTAAAATGAACACAAAGATCGCCAATATCTTGAAATAGTTTAACTAACATAGTTAGTTTTGAACACAATAAAGCGGCTTGACAAAATTTCTGCAAGGCATCCTTTTTATTATCAGAATCGTTTAATACTTTACCGTATTCATGCAATAACCACCAATCCGGGCGTCTGATAGAACATAACTTTTGGTAAATTGCAATTGACTCATCATATTTTTTTAAGTGCCGATATGAAAGCGCTTTTAAGCGTGAAAAAAACTTAGCATTTTTTGGATATTTTCCTTCAAGTGCAATGCATTGCGACAATGCTGAATCTGGGTCATTATGTTCTAATAGGGAATTTATTTTAAAATTATGCCATATTTCTTGGTCGCACCAACCTTCTCTGCCATCTTCAATTTTAATTGGTTTATCAGAAAGGCTTGCGGGATCAATCTTGTCAACCCAGTCCGCTATGCAATCCCAATCGCCGTGCTTTTTTGCAAATTTAAGAACTTTGAAGACTGTTAATTTGTTTGCAAGAAAATCAGGATTTAATGCCATAATAGAATTCGCGATATTAACGACGGTGCTAAGCAGTGAATCTTCTGGAAGCTTATTAAACTGGCCTTGTATTCTTGTCCAAACAACCTCTTTTCGGCCCCATTCAAAGTCGGGAAATTTCGTTATAAGTTCATTAGCCAAAACTAACGCTTCGTCAAAAAGGTGAAGTTTCCTGAGGCAAGAAAGATAACCTGCCCCATCAAAGGAATCTTTTGTTTTTTCCCATAATGATTTATAAATTGGTAGCGCCTCATCGTGCCGTGAGTCCTTTCGAAGCTGATTAGCTTTGAATTTTAACTCTTGGATATTTTCCACTTGAAAATAGCCCCTATGCTAAAACAGATAGAGTTGTCTTAAAGTGCAACTTGGCCACTTTATTAAGCATTTCTTTGCCATGAATTCTTACGAAATATTTTGCAGCATTAATTGTATCGTCTGAGGCACCCTTTGGTAACTGAATGCCAAATAGCTCTGAAAGCTTGGAAAGTTTTGTTAGGAACCTATCTCGGGCGAGAATCGATGCCGCAGCAACAGCAATATTTTTTTCTGCTTTTGTCATTTGAAATAACTTTATCCGCTTTCCTCTTTCTTGAAGCTTAGATTGAATAAACTTCTTGTCAGCAAATTGATCCGCCAATACTTGATTGCAATCAACTTTTGTTAGCAATTCTTCTATTGCTTTGGCGTGACCCCAGGCAAGTAAAACATTTAGGTTTTTGTTTTCTATTTTAAATTTAGAATACAGTTCGTTATACTTTTCTGGAGCAATCTCGATGATAGAACATTTTCCGTTGACAATAGTTGGAATTATTTTAGCAAGCTCATTTACTTTATTATCCGATAACTCTTTGCAATCTCGTACTCCACGGGCTTGAAGATCTTTCGACATTGTTGAATTCACGAAAACTGCAGAGGCGACAAGAGGCCCAAAGTAGTCACCTTTCCCAGATTCATCTGAACCAATTAGAGGGGGCCCAAGTGTAAATGCATTTTTTTGTGTACTTAAATCTTCATTTTGTCCACTGATGCATTGCTGGACAATGGTGGCGCTTTCACCTTTAAGTTGTGAGTAATCAATTTTTAATATCCCTTTTTTATTCTGAAAAATTCTTATAACACCTGACCATTGAAGATTGAATACGGAGAATTGTATTCCATAATCTATGGATGTATAAGGACGAACTGATAATCCACCACTTTCGAGCATGGGTTTTATTTTATCAAAAAGTTCAATAGGGGTTTTGACGTTAAACATAAATCACCACCTAAAATTAAAGTCTAAAAACAGTACTGAAATATGTAAAAAGTTCTTCTTCTATTTTGAAAATATCATTTACCAGTGAAAGTGCTTTATCCGGTGTTTCAACTTTTGTAACAAAACTGCTATCGCTATGCATCATGAAATTCCTATATTGGTCAAGAGAAACACGTAATTTATCAAGATATGTGCCAACGTGTTTTTCTTTTGCGCAAATGGCAACATGTTTTGGGTCACTTTTGCTGTTTAATATAGAGAAATTCGCCGTTTTTAAGGAAAAATGATTTAGCGGCAATAACCCAATTGCAATTAACAGTTTTTTGCAAAAACCCTCAAATGCCTTAGAGGATGGCATAACAAAGGCTGAGTATTCAGGTAATACCACCTCTGAAAGACATAAGCATTTTGAAGCAATGAACCAATTTTTATCATGGAGATCCAGAAAATCATAGGAACCTTTGAGGCTTTTTATAACCTCATCTTCAGCGAGATTAATGAGGTCAGGTGTAGATCTTGAAACGAAAAAATCTAAAGCGGATTGGTCTGCAGATACAAATCGAGCTGCAACATCCTTATTTGAGGGTTGAGCCATTTTTTCGATATGGTCACAACAATTGTCGAAAAAGTAATCTGATTTCCCTTGCAGCATCAATCTGCCATTAGTGAATTGGGTTATGGTTATATTACCTTCGAGATTGGACAATTTAGACCTATAAGAAATATATTGGGAAGGAGAGTTTGTTGTAACACAATGTGGAGCTATTTGCGTCCAAGATGCTTTAATGCGATCTCTAATATCCATAATCATGATATCATAGGTTGCACTACATGCCTTTACTTCTGGAGTAGAAGTAATCGATGAAAATACTGGGTGATTCTCCAAACGCGATTTAAGCTCTTCCATTTCTTTACGAAGTAGGTTCGGTTTGCCTTGAATGGATATCGGGCCTGTGGAAAAAATATTTATAATTGTCCTATCTGCAAGATTGGAAATATCAATCCTAAGTTTATTTGGGTCTTTAGAATTCGATACAATTGCTAGTTGATATCCCTTTTGCTGACAATAAGTCTCTATTTCTTTATGAATTGATTCTTGTGTCGCATTAATTATTGTCATTTGGATAACCTCCTTTTAGCGATTTAATATGGGAAAGGGGACGTTCTCCACTTCATTCACTTTTGTTTAATGTCTTCATCTCTTGAACATTAATGACTATTTCAGTTGTTCCACTCCAGTCTAGGTGGCAATCTCAATCATTGGTACCATACGCTAGGTTTTGGCTGACTTGATTATCAGCGGATTCCCCCCAATCCGAACAAGCAGACACGTTTCTCTCCCCGCTCCTACTGCGACCTCCTTGAGTTCCGTCAGAGATAACAAAGTTTCTTGATTTAAGAAATTGAATGGCCGGCAGAAAATAACGGTTGATTGCTTGGGTGGATCTTTTGAGATATGGATCCGGACCATGAATCTCCTTAAGATCGTAAAGAAAGGTATTTGAAAGATTAACAGGTTGCTGAAAAAGGCCCATCTATCCCGCCAAAGGCGGGATTGCCCTCGTCCCACGCAGCCTTTTGGCGGGGCATGCTCATTGTCACGTACTTCAATGTACGACTCATTCCTTGGGATTTCGAGCGCTTTGTATGTGAACCTTTTTGAACAACCTGTAATTTTGAGTTTTCAGCATCCTGTTAATGGTGGGAGAATTGTAGAATATAACTGGCTAATTTGTAAAGGATTTTATTTTCTTATTTTTTGATGCTTGACAAATATTAGCAAATTTGCTAACATTCTATCATGAATTATTCGATAGAATATTTCCATGCTCGCGTCAAAGCTGAGATAGAAAAATGGCCAGATGATTTATTGGCTGATTATGCGCGGATAGTGGAATTATTAATGGAATTCGGGCCAAATTTGCGAATGCCGCACTCGCGGGCTCTGGGTGGCGGCCTTTTCGAGTTAAGGCCTCGAGGGCGAGAGGGTATTGGACGGGCATTTTACTGCTTTATCATCGGTCAGCGCGTTGTGATACTCCACGCTTTTTTGAAAAAAACACAGGATACCCCGGAACAAGAATTACGAATTGCCCGGAGAAGAATGAAAGAGGTACAGAAATGACTGATTTAAAATATCAACCCGTTTCCCATGACCATACATCTTTCCTCAAAAAAGCCCTTAAGCGGAAAGGATTCAGGAAAGTCTACGAGGAATTGGAAGAAGAGTACGCCCTTACCCGGGAAATGCTTTCCGCACGCGCCAGATTCGGCTTAACCCAGGAAGCCGTTGCGGAGCTGATGGGAACGACCAAAAGTGCGGTTTCACGTTTGGAGGCATCCCACAAACATGCGCCATCCCTCGCAACCCTCAAGAAATATGCTCAAGCCGTCGGCTGTCGCCTTGAAATCAAGCTGGTTCCCACCTCCCGCTTAACCAAAGGCAAAACGCGTGCCGTAAAAAAACAGGCTGCTGGTTAGCCCATCTTCCGCAGTTTGGAGAAAAAATCAAGAAAAACGTGATGAATTTTTAGGAATTGTTAAATGATTTCAAATCCTGATCTTTGAAAATTGGATGTAGTGAAGACCACCCCCTTGCCAGGTGCTGTGGGAACGGAGATAATGGGGTTATGTATCTCCGGCGTGCAACCAAAAAGAAAGGTGGAGCGGAGTACGAGAGCTGGCTTTTAGTTGAGTCGGTCCGTACTGCCCGAGGGCCCCGTCAGCGAGTAGTGGCGACGATAGGGAAACTTCCTGGCCTTGATCGGGAAGAGCGGATAGGTTGGGAGGAGATCGGACGGATTCTTTCCGGAAAGCCTCTACCTGGACCTGAACTGTTTGAGCAGGGGGAAGACCCCCCATCTTGGGCCACGGTCAATATCCATGGCGTAAGCGTCGAGCGACTCAGAGGCTTCGGCGATGTCTATTTGGGGTTGCTTTTGTGGAACAAACTGGGGCTTGCCAGGTTCTGCCGAGATCATATTCCTTCCAACCGGGAAGAGATTCCTTGGTCGATCATGGCGTCTATTTTAGTTCTTGGACGCTTTTGCGCCCCATCGTCGGAATTACAGATGGCCGAGTTTTGGTATGGCAAGACGGCGTTAGACGATCTGCTGGGAGTGGCCGACTATAAGATCAATGAGGATCGGCTTTATCGTGCCCTGGATGCCTTGCTTCCCCACAAGGATGCCTTAAGCCGTCACCTTCAGGAGCGTTATGGGGAACTGTTCGGCAGTAGCTTTGATTTTTTGTTTTATGACATAACCTCCACCTATTTTGAGGGGACCGCCAAGGGCAATGCCCAGGCCAAGAGGGGTTACAGCCGGGACAGTCGTCCAGATTGTCCCCAGGTCTGCATCGGCCTGGTGGCCACCCGAGAGGGCTTTCCCATAGCCTTTGAGGTTTTTGACGGCAATCGATGTCACGACGACCCAAGAGATGGTTCAGATGATGGAGGCCAAATACGGCCAAGCCAACCGGATCTGGGTTATGGATCGCGGCATGGTGAGTGAGGAGAATCTGGAGTTTATGCGCAAAGTCGGTGCCCGCTATTTGGTCGGCACCCCAAAAGTGATGCTGAAGAAGTTTGAGCAGCAGCTTTTCGAACAGAACTGGGAAGCGGTCCAACCTGATGTTGAGGTCAAGCTCTGTTGCTCGCCGGAAGGAACGGATGAAATCTTTGTCCTGTGCCGGTCTCAAGGCCGGAAGGAGAAAGAAAACGCCATTCTAAACCGCTTTTTGACCCGACTGGAAAGCCAACTGGATCACCTGGCCCGCCAGGCCGAAACCGGCAAGCTCCGAGACAAGCAGAAAGTCGAGCGGAGAATAGGGCGACTGCTGGAACAAAATAAACGTGCGGCCTCGTTGTTCAATATTACAGTCATAGAGACCGGTACCGGAAAAGACGCACCGCTTTCCCTAGAAGTCAAGAAGAACGAACAACGGCAACAGTGGGCCTTGGAGACCGGCGGTAGCTACATCCTGCGCACCAACTGGACCGAAAGTGACCCGAAAGTCCTATGGAACACCTACATCCAACTGACGGAAGTGGAAGATTCATTCCGTACCGAGAAACATGATCTGGGAATGCGACCGATCTTCCATCAAAAACAGGAACGGACCCAGGCTCATATCCTGGTCTGCTTCTTGGCGCTGACTATGTGGCGAACGCTCCAGCAATGGATGAAAGCCTCGGGACTCGGTACCGCCCCAAGAAAGCTGTTGGAGGAGTTGCGGGATTTGAAATCTTTGGATGTGCTACTACCGGCGCGGGAGAGAACCCTCCGGCTCAGAATGGTGGCTACTCCCTCAAAGGAACTCAAAGTGCTGCTTCAGAGATTGAAAATTCTGCTCCCCAACAAACCAAAAATTATTGAAAATGTAGTGAAGAAAATGCCCTAATTCTTGTCGTAACTATTTGATATCGCGTCTTCCATGCTTTCTAACTGCGGAAGATGGGTTAGCTTTCGGAATAGTGGCGACTTGGACGGTCGGGCTACGTCGCCATCAGCATGATGCATGTGTGAATAACTGGGACGGCCCTTTTATTTTTATTTCCTTATCAGGCGGCCTTCGGCCATGACGGCCTTTGGGAACGCGGAAAGATGAAACGGGCTCTTATTCCACACGGTTAAGCTGGCCAGTTTGTTTTTTTCAATGGTGCCAAGAAGATTATCAATTCCCAATATCCTGGCATTGCAATAGGTGATAAGGGACAGGGCCTTTTCTTCGGACATGCCGGCAATCAGAAAGTATTTCAGACTCTCGCGCAACAGGGGCGTCATAATCACCGGATGATCGGTCATGAGGCCATAAAAGGCCCTGGATTTCATGAGTAGAGCTGCGTTCTTGTAATTGTCGTTCTTGAGCTCCACTTTGTAGGGCAGAGAGCCCAGTGGCCCGTACACAACTCGAATATTGTTATCAGCCAGCGCATTAAAAATCTCCGTGTGAAACACATCGCCGAGATGGTCAGCGGTGACGGTAAGGTCGTAATTCTTCACCAGCTCAATTAGATAGAGAATGTCGTCTTCCTTGTGAACATGGACTTTAACCGGTCTTTTATTCACCAGAATATCCAGGATGGCCTTGTCTTCGGTATCGAGTTCCAATACCTGTTCCCTGTCAATCATGGCCTTTTCCGCGTCAACATCTTTTCGCGCCAATTTCTTTTCCTTGGCGCGCGCCTCAAGTTCCTTAAGTTTCTTTTCCTTGCCCAGTTCCGCCTTCTTATGCTTGTCCAAGACTTGGGAAAACTTCTTTTCTATGAGGGAATAAATGCCCATACGTGTATTGGGCCGCGCCCCTTTCCAATCCCTTGTGGAGCGCGGATTGTACCCGAGCGCCATTTTATAACCATAATCTTTAAAGAGCGCCTCCTGACGATTCTGGGCGTAGTTCCGGATAATCATGGCTTTTCCGCCGAGCAAATTGCCGCTGCCCGGCACAATGCAGCTGTAGAGCACGCCGAAATCCACGGCTTCCGTAAAAGCGCGATCATCGAAGTAGACGCTGTTCAGCGGATTATTGAGGGGCAGAAATTGGTCCGCATGATCATTGCTTTCTTCTTCGCTTCCGGGTTCGCCGAACCTCACCATGCCGATATGCGAATGCGCGTCAATGAAGGCCGGGGTGACAACACCGGAAAAATCGGGACTTAGTTTTTTGTTTACCACATCAACGATTTTGTCGCCCTCCACGATGATGGAGATGTTCTCTTTCCGTGTTTTGCCGTCAAAGAGTGTTTCAGCGAAAATGATGGTTTGATTTTTCAAGGGAGCCTCCATTCAGGATAATCAGCTTGCAAAAATCCAGGCAAAGCATGCGCGTTAATTTTCGATCTCTTGCTCGGCAAACCGTTCTCTTGATTCTCTAACCGACTCAAGAATGTCTTTTGTGGTTGCTTTGGTCCTTATCCCTGGAACGTCAAAGGGTGATTTTGTACTTTTCCTAAAAATAATTGAAAAGATTTCTCCGCCTCTCCGCTTAATAACCACTTCTTCAGTTTTTGCGATATTAAGAACATCGGATAGGCGTTGTCTCGCTTCAGAATAGGTATATACTTTCATAATAATTTACTCCAAAATGGTAATTCCTATTTCCCGTGCAACTCTTTGCATCCCAAGGTCGAGGGTAAGCAGCGGGCCTCGGAGGTTAAAGGCGCATTCTAAAAAATAAGCATCATAGGCATATAAATTAAATTTTATCGTAATTTTTAAGGCCGATTTTATGTCGGTATGTCTCAAATCAACCGGTATCTGTTGCACAAGCTCCCACACTGCCAATACTTCATCTTTCTTCAAAGCGGTTTTTTTCATCATTGCTGTTAATGCATTTCCAATTTCGAAAGGCAATATATCAGGAGCAATTAAATCATGGCCTTCAGTAAGTCGAATGATTCTGCCTTTTTCGGGCTCGTTTAAGGCAACGGCTATGAAGATATTTGTGTCAGCTATTATTTTCATGGGTACAATTGTACATGTTTATTTTTATTTTGTCAAGCAGGTGGACTTTTTTCGAAACCATCATTATTTGATCTCGAATTCCTTTTGTATTGCCGTAAAATATAGGAAAAGGCGGATGAGGGCCGGATCGAGGGAACGGGCGTGGGCCAGCATTTCCCGGTAGGCCAGCAATTGTTTCCGGTACAAGGCATCCTGCTCCTGAAAAAAAGATTCCACCGGCATCCTTTCCGGAAGAGGGGTGGTCTTATAATCCACCAGGAACCACTCGTGGCCGTCAAAAATGATGCGGTCTATCACTCCGCTGCGTACCGTGCGTTCATCCAGCTGATCTTCCAGTGCCCATTCGCAGGCGGAAAAAGGTTGATCGGTGCGGAGGATATTGGCGCAGAAGGGCTCCTGTTGACAGGCGCTCACTTCTTCCAATATCGGGCCGGCCATGACTTGGGGCACTTCCGGATCGATTCCTTCGGCAATCAGGGCCTGGACCACGGCCTTTTCCGTAGGAAGGCCCTTTCCCATCCCCAGGTGTTCCAGTATCCGATGGATAACCGTGCCTCGGGCCATTCCATAAGGCCCCTTGAATTCTTCCTGGAGGAATGTTTCGGTTTGGTCTGCTTCTTCCGGAAACAGGTCTTCTTCATGGAGTCCCGAAGGCAAAATAATTCGATAGGGAACCGGTTCGGAAACAAAGTCCAAAGGAAGGATATCTTCTTCCATCACGGGTTCACTCCCGGCCCTTGACCATCCGCGGCGGGCAAGGGTCATATTCGATTTCCAAAAATTTTTCTTTGCCGGGATGGTTTAAGAGGTACTCCATTAGGGAATGCTTCGGGGCCTTTTCCTCATCGTCCTTCCCCGAAAAAAGGCCGCTCAGGCAAAGGTTCTTTTTGGCCCTGGTCAGGGCCACATAATAGAGCCGCTTGGCCTCTCCCAGAGCGCGTTCTTTTTTTAAATCCTTCAACAATCCCAAAACCCCCGGATCATCTTGAGTCCGGCGATCCGGTCTTAACCCGATCAAATATTCTTCCCTTTCTCCGGGCAATCGCTCCAAAATATAGGGAAGCTCTTCTCTCTGGCTTCCCTCTAAGGGATTGCGGTCCAGGTGAGGCAGAAAGACGGTATCAAATTCCAGTCCTTTGGCATGATGGACGGTCATGATGGTAACCTTGGAACGGGAAGCCAGGGGATCCGGCGGGGCATAAGCCGAAGCCAAAAGAAATTCCAGATGGGATAAGGTTTCTTCAGGCAGACCTTTTTCGGCCTGAAACAGAAGTTGTAAAAATTGGCGGCAGTTTCGGACGCCGGACAGACCGTAACGCTCGGCCACCTGCTGTGGGCCCGATAATTCTTCCCAGATCTTCTGCACCACCCGGTTTAAGGGGAGACGGCCGACCTGGTTTTGATAATGCCTAAATACCTGTCCCAGATTTTTTACAGACTCCGGGGCTTGCGGCATTTGAGAGAAACTCACTGATTTTTTCGCCAAAGGATGACGCCGGAAGTCGGGAGATTTGAAGCAAATCATCCAATCCTACCCAACACCAGGCCGAACGTACCAATGAGGCCCAGGCCAGATCATCCTGCGGTCGAACCAGAGATCGGGTCAGAGAAAGCAGGTCCTGAACCTCCGGCCGATCTTCAAGGTTGAGTCCTTCCTGGATCTGGACCTGTAATCCTTGCTCATAAAGGGCCTTGAGGTAAAGAGGCAGATGGGTGCGGGCAAAAAGCAGAATGCCTATAGATCCTGACCGGGGATCCTGATCGGCTTGGTTTACCGCCCCGGCTAACCAGGCCGCTTCCTTGAGCCGCGACTGATTGGAATCTTCTTCTTTACTGAAGAGGGCCAGCTTGATCTGGCCGGGATCCTTAGTCAACATTTCCGGGGCCGCTTGCGCTTCCAGGAAGGGGACCTCATCGGCTTCCAGGTTGGGAAGGGCCATAATGGTTTTGGAAAAAAGATCGTTGGTAAAGTCGATGAGTTCTTTTCGAGACCGGAAATTGGTGGTGATATAAACCGCTTTCAAAGGCAATAAACCCTGACCCGGCAGGGGAAGGCCGTTTCTGGCCTTCATGAAAAGAGAAACCTCGGCTTTACGGAATCCATAGATGGACTGTTTGGGATCACCGACGATAAAAAGGGTCCGTCCGTCACCCCGGCTCCAGCCGGCACAAAGGTATTGGATAAGCAGCCACTGGTTCAAACTGGTGTCCTGAAATTCATCCACCAGGATATGGTTGATTCGTTGGTCGAGAATAAGCTGCAGGTCCGTGGGCGCCTCATCGCTGCCCAGGACCCGCAGGGCAGACTGTTCCAGCTCGACAAAGTCAATGACTCCGCGTTTTTGGCATAACCGACGATAATGATCCACCACCTGACTGATCAGCAGGATCAAATCAAAAAGGAGTCCCACATCGACCGGGGATGTTTCCGGGGAG
Source organism: uncultured delta proteobacterium (assembly GCA_963790475.1). Lineage (GTDB taxonomy): Bacteria > Desulfobacterota > RBG-13-43-22 > RBG-13-43-22 > RBG-13-43-22 > RBG-13-43-22. The sequence continues at coordinate 366,787 of CAWBOS010000012.1, forward strand.
GGGAAAGTTTTGATTTTGTGCAGCGATTCCAATATCGGTTGCGGCAGGGATTCCAGATACTCCGCCCAGGGTGTTTGTTTAAAACCGGAATAAAATCCCGTTTTGGGGCCGAATTGTTTTCGTCCCGAACCGCTCTTGGTGGTGCACAGTTCGGCAATCCCCTGCCAGGCCGGAAGGGCTGCCCACTCGCCGCCGGGTACTTGGACAGGAATTTGAGCGGCTATGGCCGCCTCTTTGAGGATCAGATGTTGATAAAAAGAGCTCCAGTTCCGCCCGAGGTCGGTGGATTCCAGGTTCGCTTTTAAAATCTGAAGTTTCCGGTCAATCAAAAATCCCAATCGTTCTCTTAAAACCAGGTCCAGGTGTTCCGGGTCGGGATGTTCCTGGACCACCTTGAGCAGGTCGGTCAACCGATCTCTCTGAACGGTTAATTGAGCCAGGTCGGAGGAAAGGGCCTTCCAGTTGTTATTGAAATAAAGAAGAATCCTTTCCAGGGCCTTTCGGGCTGGATCGAAAGGAGATAGGTCCATCAGAATCCGTTGAGTACGGCCGAGAGATTCCCGGATCAATTCATCCTGCTCTTCCTCGACCAGGATAACTGCTTCCAGGGGGACCTGGGCTTCGACCGGGGCCTGTTTTATGATTTGGTTGCAGAAACTGTGAAAGGTCGTGATCTGCAGGCCGTCGGAGGCCTGAATCAGATGTTGATGGATTCTATGTTTCTTGAGGGCCTTCCGGGCGACTGTCAAGAGTTCGTTCATCCAGTCCGAATCAGCAACAGTTTCCTCCTCGGCCTGATGCAGGATACCCTGTACCCTTTCCATCATCTCATTGGCTGCTTTATTGGTAAAAGTCAGGGCCAGGATTTCCCGGGGATCATTCACTTGAGCCAGCAAATGGATAAAACGGGAGGTCAACAAGGAGGTCTTCCCGGCCCCGGCCGGAGATTCCACATGGAAGCTTTCTTGGGGTGAAAGGACTTCTTTTCGTATGGAGAGATCTTGCAGTACCTCGGTCATTTTTTAATCCGAAATCTGGTCATTCGAGTCCTAAATTATCTTGAGAAAGTAATCCAAAGCTCACAGCTCGTAGCTCAAAGCTCATACTTCAAAGAAAAGGTTTTTGCTATCGGCTATGAGCTATCAGCTTTGAGACGAGTTCCAGTATGTGCACAGGCTTTTATAGGCACAATAGGTGCAGGCCCCTTGATTCTTTCCTCTGGGTTCCGGCCTGGGGTCGGGCGGAAATTCACCCCCCTTTAATTTTTCCCCGATCCGGGCGATTTCTTTTTCCCAGTCCGGCAGACAAGCCTCCCAGGCCGAGGCCTCCGCCCATGGTTCCCTTATGGCAAATTCACCCTCTGATTTTAGGCCGATATATCCGGCCCGAAAACCTTCCGGGGATTTCTTTTGCAGTTCGGCCAGGGATCTCAATGCCAGGAGATACAAGGGTAACTGAGGGGCCAGGAAATTTTTGCTGATGTCGTGGGAAGCGGGGAGACTGCCGGTCTTGTAATCCCAGCAGCAGACCTCGGCCAGGGTTTCGTTAAAGTCGATACGGTCAATGCGGCCTCGGACGGAAAACGACCAGGACGGAAAGAGGAGATCGTCAAAGGATATCTCCTCCTTTTCCCAGCGCCAGCCCTTTTCCCAGCGCTCCCTTTCAGTTTCCAGCCAGGTTCCCAAAAGCCCGCCCAGAGCTTCCTCTTCACCGATAAGTCGCACCTTTTCCACGAGCCAGTGAGGATTGTTGGATTTATTGCTGATCACTTTATGAACACAGTGAGTGATTGTCTTTTCAACAGCCTTCTGATCGCCAAGCGGGATTTTCTGCGACCGCAAGGTGTTGGTTATCAAAGCCAGGATCTTGTGCAAGGCCTCTCCCCTTTCCAGAGGGGAAATCCCAATGGTTATTTCCTCCAGAGGGGCAATTCGCAGCAATTGCTCGGCGAAAAATTTAAAGGGGCAGGATAGAAGCGTTTCCACTGCGGTCACGGAAAGGGTTGAATCGAAAGAGGGTCCTTCCCCGACCCTCGGCCGAGAGGAAAAAGTTTCCAAGGCGGTTTCTGGTATCCGGGAAATTGCCGGGAATGGAGTGAGGGAATAGTCAAGGGGTGGATGGGGCAGAGGATAATTGTGCATCCCCTGAAGGGTTTGTTTAAGCCATTCGGCCCGGGTCCAAACTTTTCCAGGGACCGTCCAATAATTTCGCACACCCTTTTCTGCCTGGGCCGGCCAAAAAGGGGATGGAGGAACAGGATCTCCCTTTTCTTCTTCCGGCCGGGTCAGGGTAATCTTTGGGGAAACGGTTTTGAGATGAGAAAAAGCACTCCGGGCAAAATCAAACTGGCTTTTCAAAGTCGCCCCTTGAACCAGCCGGCGTTCTTCCGGGCTTAAGAAAGGAAAGGTTCGAACCGGCTGAGGCAGACTGCCTTTGGATAGACCGGCCAGAAAGAGGCGATCAAAGGCCAGTCCCCTGGCCTCGATCAGACCCAGGACCTGTATCCCGGATTGTTCATAACCGGGTTCATTAACCAGGGTTTGACTGAGCAGATATTTTAACCAGACGAAAAAATGAGGACCATCCAGCGTTCCGGCCTTTAAATCGCGGGTCAAATTCTTCAGAGTCTGCGCCAGGTGTTTGTAAATTCCTTCTTCGCCCGGCAAGGCTATGGCCGGAAAACCGAGGAGCCGCCAGCAATGTGACAAAGATTCCACCCATTGGGCCACGCTTTGGCGTGGTTGATTCAATGTTTTTAACAGAGACTCCAGGGTTTCTTCCGAAGGGTTTAAATAGGATAAACCAGAAAAGTTGTGATGAATAAGGCCTTGAAGAAGGGCGTCCAGTCCAGAATCTACAGAATAATTCCGCCAGAGCAAGTCCGCCTGAGCCAGTTGATGGTGATGCGCTCCCCATATTCGATAATAAGGGGACAGGAGCAAAGATAGGAGCAAGGTCCGTGATTCCCCTTCCAGGAAAAAGCGCAAGGGCAAGAGCCCGGCCTGGGTCAAGGGGTGGTCCCACAAGGACTGACCCAGGGAAATGTTGTAATTTCCTGCTTCCTCGTTAATCGAAGGGCCGATGAGTTCCCGGAAAGCGGAATTGATTAAAGGCGCATATTGGGACAGGTTAGGTACTACAATCCCGATTCGATGCAAAGGAGACTGTTGGGCGGCCAATAAAAGCTGCTCTCCCAGCCAGACTACTTCTTCTTCCAGATTAGGCAGACTGACGGCGGAAAGGACCGGTTCTTGTTTCGTCTTGGTTAAACAGGAAACCGCCCCCAAGTGGTTTTTTAAAACCCTCAGCAGGTCCGATTCGATAGGGGCCGGGAATTCAAACCCCATGAGTAAAATTTTTTCCGGTAGAATTCGAGCCCCAATGATCTTTTCGTCAAGCATTTTTATCGGGAGCAACGAGGGGTGGACGAACCCTTGTTCGAAAAGCCCTTCTTCAAATCGCCGGAAGACCTTTTCCCGCCAGACCAGGAGAGGGGTTGCGTACCCGTTTCCCAGGGGAGGTACCTTATCTCTAATCCTTACCCGATAGTTTTCATCCAGGATTTGATAAAGCTGGATATCCGCTGAAAGTCCATCGGGCAGATCGAGACCTTGAACGGCTTGTTCCCAAATTTGGAGAGTCTTTATGGCAGAGGCCAGGGTTTCTTCCGGCCAGGAATCTCGCCAGGTTTCCTGGAGCCAAGCGTTCAAGCTCAGGACCTTAGGGAGCAACCAACCGGAATAACCTTTTTTCATCCGGGCCAGGCGGAAGGCATGACGCAACTGCCTGGCCAGCCGCCCGCCGGAGGTCAGGATCAATGTCCTTTCATCGGCCTGGTCAACAACCCTGGCCTGCATGGCTGCGGTGGTGGGGGTTATCCAATCAGGCATGGTTTTTGGATCGTGATTTTCATAAAATACGCGGGCAGTTCGGAAGACCTAAAGACAAATCATAAATTTTTCTTAAGGCTCAATGGCCGCCATTTTTATGGATAGGAAGAAACCTGGCGGTCAATAAGATTTCAATTGGTCCGTCAAATCCTTTTCAATTTTTCTTTCTTCCAGGGTAGACCGTTCCAGTTCGATTTTTACTACCTTTTCCAGGACCAAGGGTTCATAATAAAACACGCCTCTTTCCGTCGAAAAAATATATAATTGATCTGATTTATACTCAAAGGAAGGAACACTTGGGGGCGTGCTGAAGTTCCGAATTATCTTTCCCTGGGGGTATTGTTTTTTCAAGTTCCCGATCACCGTTTCCGGAAATATCTCCGGATGATCCTTAAAGAAAATCGCCCTCCCGAAAATTTTTCCTTCAAAAGCGTATCCGTAAAGCCGTCCTGGCGTTGAGGGATCAGTCGAACTGAGCAGGGCCACCAGCTTTCCCTTTCTAGCCTTTAAGGACTTGACCGGTGAATATTGGAGTACAATTTCTGATCGATACTTGTCTTCACTGATCTGCCCGGTTTGATTTTTTTCTTTGAAGGTCCGGTTTAATTCTTCCAGATTCAGTCCCCAGGGAAGGAGGGTCCAGTGATTTCCCTGGCTAAAACCGGTTTCACATAAAAAAAGAAATAAACCCATAGTAACGATCACGCGGATTCTTTTGATGCCGATCTTTCGATCCTTACCCTCGTTTTCTCTCTTCATGACTTACCTCAGGCTGTACTTGATTATTCTGCCCTGGTAGGAGCAGGGCCTGCTTTCTGACCTCTTTAACCATAAACATACTGCATTCTTTTTGTCCATGCAACAGGCAAGTTGACCAGTGGCCCAAGCAGTCCATCGGAAATGTGTGAAAGACGGTGAGTCTGTCTTCTCGAGCATGGGTTGAAAATTAGATTGGACTTGAGAAAAAACAATTTTTCGATTATAATATCATTTTACCATTTTTAGAGTGAAGCCAAAATGAAAAGACCCCTTATTGCAGTTACCATGGGAGATCCGGCGGGGATAGGACCGGAGATTATTCTCAAGGCCCTGGATGACCCTCGGATCAAGAAAGCCAGCCGTCTATTGATCTTCGGGGACCGGCAGGTTCTGGAATCAACCGCCCGGAGATTGGGTAAATCCTTTTCAATTAATTCGATCCCCCGATTAGACCGGACAGAAGGCTATCAAGAAACCGTCGCTTTGTATGAGGCTTCCAGTTTGCCTGTAGATCAGGTACTCCCCGGCCGGCCTGATCCCCAATGGGGGGCACCGGCCTTGGAATATATCCGTCTGGCGGCCAGATTGGCTTTAAAAGGCGAAGTGGCGGCCATGGTCACCTGTCCCATCAGCAAGGAAATAATCCGCTACGAAAGACCTTCCTTTACCGGTCATACCGAATTTCTGGCCTGCCAATCCAAAACCCGGTCCTTTGGCATGATGCTGGCCGGGCAGCGGCTAAAGGTCAGCCTGGTGACGATTCACCTTTCCCTTAAAAAGGCCCTTCGGGTATTGGATAGGGAAAAAATTCTCAGGACCATCGAATTGACTCATCAAACGTTAATCAACTGGTATGGTGTGAAAGATCCTCATATAGCCGTCGCCGGTCTTAATCCCCATGCCGGGGAACAGGGGGCCTTCGGTTCGGAAGAAGAAAAGATTATCGTCCCGGCAGTCCAGGCTGCTCAAGGACAGGGAATTCATGTCTCCGGGCCGTACCCGCCGGATACCCTTTTCTATTGGGCCGCTCAAGGCCGTTACGATGCTGTTGTGGCCTTATATCACGATCAGGGGCTCATCCCTTTAAAGCTTCTCCATTTTGATAATGCCGTTAATATCACCATGGGACTGCCTTTTATCCGCACCTCGGTGGATCACGGCACGGCCTTTGATATCGCCGGTAAAGGCATCGCCAATCCGGACAGTCTGACCCAGGCCATCCTTTTGGCTGTTTCTTTTGCCGGGAGGAAAAAGTCATGGCTTTAAACCAAATCCTGGTCAAGGGGGCCAGACAACATAACCTTAAAAATATTGATGTGACCTTCCCCCGGGATAAATTGGTGGTAATCACGGGCCTTTCCGGGTCCGGGAAATCCACCTTGGCCTTCGATACCATTTATGCCGAAGGCCAGCGGCGTTATGTGGAATCTCTTTCGGCCTATGCCCGTCAGTTCTTAGAACAGATGGACAAGCCGGATGTGGATTTTATTGAGGGGCTTTCCCCGGCCATCGCCATAGAGCAGAAAACGACCAGTAAGAATCCGCGTTCTACCGTGGGTACGGTGACCGAAATTTATGATTTTCTCCGGGTCCTCTTTGCCCGGATAGGAGAACCGTATTGCTGGCAGTGCGGTCAAAAGATCTCCTCCCAATCGGTCCAGGAAATCGTCGACCAGTTGTTGGCTTTTCCGCCCGGCACCCGCATTCAACTCCTGTCTCCATTGGTCACCGGCCGCAAAGGGGAGCATCAAAAACTGCTGGAGCAGTTGAAAAGGGAAGGGTTCGTACGGGTCCGGGTCAATGGCGAGTTCAGGGAACTGGAAGAAGACATTGTCCTGGACAAAAAAAAGAAACACACCATTGAGGTCGTAGTGGACCGCCTGGTGGTCAAGGAGGGATTGCAGCGCCGGCTGACCGATTCGGTGGAACTGGCCCTGAAACTCTCCCAGGGATTCCTGCGGGTCATTTTACCCGGTGGAGAAGAGAGCCTCTTCAGCGAACGTTTTTCCTGCGACCGATGTGATATCAGTCTGCCGGAGTTGACCCCGCAACTCTTTTCTTTCAATAACCCTCAAGGGGCCTGCCCGACCTGCGACGGTTTGGGGACCAAAATGTACTTCGATCCCGACCTGATTGTGCCCAATCCCAATCTGAATCTTCGCGAAGGGGCAATAGTCCCCTGGGAGAATCGGGCCTCGGTCTATTTCCAGCAGATGCTTGAATCCTTATTCAGCCATTACCATTTTGATCTCTACACCCCTTTTAAAGACCTGCCGGCCAAGGTCAGGGAGGTCCTGCTGCATGGTTCCGGGAATGAAGCCATCCGTTTTTATTTTGAAAGAGACGGGCGAAGACATTTTTACGAACGGCCTTTCGAAGGGGTTATCCCCAATCTGGACCGGCGTTACCGGGAAACAGACTCCACCATGATCCGGGAGGAGTTGGAGCGATTCATGAACGTTCGCCCCTGTCCCACCTGTAAGGGGACCCGGTTAAGAAAGGAAAGCCTGGCCGTCAAGATTCAGGGACTTTCCATCCATCAGGTCACGGCCTTTTCGGTGAAAGAAGCCGGCGTTTGGTTTAACAACCTGCAGTTTAATGCCAGGGAAACTCAGATCGCCCGTCGAATATTGAAAGAGATCAATGACCGCCTCGAATTTCTAGCCAATGTAGGACTGGATTACCTGACCATCAATCGAACCTCGGCCACCCTGTCCGGAGGAGAAGGACAGCGTATCCGGCTGGCCACCCAGATCGGCTCTCATTTGATGGGGGTCCTTTACGTCCTGGATGAACCCAGTATCGGACTCCACCCTAGGGACAATCTCCGGCTCCTGCAGACCTTGAAAACCCTGCGGGATATCGGGAATACGGTCCTAGTCGTCGAACATGATGCCAATACCATTCTTTCCTCCGATTATGTTATCGATATGGGCCCGGGGGCGGGAGAACATGGAGGGCAGGTGATCTTCAGCGGTACTCCAGAGGACTTGCTCAAAGACCCCGGGTCCCTGACCGGACAATATCTGTCCGGACGACGAACTATTCCGGTTCCTTCCCGCCGCCGCCCCCAGAAGAAAGGGCATATCCAGATCAAAGGGGCCTCGGAAAATAATCTTAAGCAAATTGATGTCTCCATACCCCTGGGGGTCTTTACCTGCGTGACCGGTGTGTCCGGTTCGGGGAAAAGCACTTTAATTATCGACACCCTCTATCAGACTTTGGCCCAGCGGCTTTATCGTTCCAAACACCGGGCCGGCCGGGTCCAGGAAATGAAAGGGGTCCGGCTGATCGACAAGGTCATCAATATCGATCAATCGCCGATCGGCCGGACGCCCAGATCCAATCCGGCCACCTACACCGGGCTTTTTACCACCATTCGGGATCTTTTTGCCAGGACGCCGGAGGCCCGTTCCCGAGGCTATAAACCCGGTCGATTCAGTTTTAATGTCCGCGGCGGCCGTTGCCCGGCCTGTAACGGAGACGGCCTGATGAAGATTGAAATGCATTTCCTCCCGGATGTCTATGTGACCTGTGAGGTCTGTCAGGGAAGCCGGTATAACCGGGACACCCTGGAGGTCCTTTATAAAGGGATGAACATCGCCCAGGTCCTGGACCTGACGGTTGATCAAGCCCTGGTGGTTTTCGAGGCCATACCGACCATTCGGGAAAAGTTGGAAACCTTAAGTCAGGTGGGCCTGGGATACATCCGGGTGGGACAACCGGCCACCACCCTTTCCGGGGGAGAGGCCCAAAGGATCAAACTATCTCGGGAATTGAGCAAGCGATCCACTGGGAAGACGCTCTATATTCTTGACGAACCAACCACCGGCCTGCATTTTTCAGACATACAAAAATTATTGGAAGTCCTCGAAAGTCTAGTAGATATGGGCAATACCGTAGTCGTTATAGAGCACAATCTGGATGTCATCAAGACCGCCGATCATATCATTGACCTGGGGCCGGAGGGGGGAGATGGAGGGGGACAACTCATCGGGTGTGGAATCCCTGAGGCCATGGCGGAAAATCCCAAATCCTATACCGGTCGATTTCTAAAGCAGGTGCTTGGAAATCCAGGGGTTTCTGTCGGTTAAAGGCTTTGAGGATTCCGGGGTCAGATTGGCCAACCGATAAGCCAGCCTGTCTAATTTTACCGTAAAGTCGATATGATGAACAATAATTCCTTCCGGGACATGCAATTGAACCGGGGCAAAATTCAAGATCCCCCGTATTGGGGTCCTGGTCACCATATCAGCTACCTCCTGGGCTTTGCCGGCCGGGGTGGTGATCACGGCGATCTCGATATCCCGTTCTAAGGCAATTTTTTCCAGATCCGACATGGGAGAGATGGAAAATCTCTGAGATAACATCCGGCCGATTTTCTGAGGATCATTATCAAAAGCTGCCACGAAGTGATAGCCCTGCCGAGGGAAATTACTGTGGTCGATCAAAGCATAGCCCATATTCCCCATGCCGATAATCCCCATATGCCAGGTTTTGTTCAGGCCCAGGATCTTTTTGATTTCAAAAAGGAGTTCCTTAATCACATAACCGACACCCCGGACCCCAAATTCACCGAAGTAAGCAAGATCTTTTCGGATTTGGGCCGAGTTGACTTCACAGTACTGGGCCAGTTTTTCAGAAGATATCACGCTGAGACCCTGCTCGTCCAATTCTTCAAGGGCACGAGAATAACGGGAAAGACGGGTTATGGTTGCAGTGGGTATTTTCGAGAATTTCACAACTGGTTCCTTAAGGTAAATGTGAATTAAAACACATGACTGAGGAAAAAAAGGGGCCGTCAGCGATAAACCAACAGCCCCCTATTTTAATCAATTACAAAGGTAAGCCGATCATCTTGGCAATCGGCGTCGCCATAGGATAGGCATACAAAAGGATCAAAGCAACGACCAGGGCGTAGATACAAAGGGACTCGATCATGGCCAAACCGATAATCATGGTCGTCATGATCTTCCCGGAGGCTTCCGGGTTCCGTGCTACCCCTTCCACTGCGCTCTTTAATCCCAGACCTTGACCAATACCAGTTCCCAATGCGGCAATCGCGATACCCAAGCCGGCGGCCAAAACCACGCCGAAATAAACGTTCAATCCGGCGGCGGCCACCTGGGGATTGGCTTCGGCAAAGGCCAAAGCCACCATGCTGAACAAAGCGGCCATTGTCAATAGAGCTACTCTTTTTACCATTAAATCATCCTCCTTTCTTATGAAGATTCGCCTTCTTCCAAAGATTTTAAAAAACAGGGTTCGAGGGTTCAAGGTGTATTGTTTTTGTTTTTCCCTCGAACCCTGGAACCCTCGAACCCTGTTTTATTACTTAATGTGCTTCCTCCATGGCGGTAGAAATATAGATCATGGACAGCAGGGCAAAGACAAAAGCCTGGATGAAACTGGTGAACAAGGCCAGAAACATCATCGGCAAAGGGGCCAGGAATTTTCCGGCCAGAAAAATGAGGATAATCACAACCAGATCCTCGCCCATGATGTTTCCGAACAAACGAAGCGTCAAAGAGAGCACCCGCGAAAGGTGGCTGATGATCTCAATGGGCAGCATCAACGGGGCCAACCACCAGACTGGTCCAAGATATTGTTTGATGTATTTGAACCCGTGCGTTTTAATGCCGATGATTTCGGTTGTAAAGAAAACGATCAAGGCACAAGCCAGGGTCGTGTTGATGCTGGCCGTGGGTGAATAGAAACCCGGGATCAAGCCCAGGACATTGGAGAGAAAGATAAAAAGGCCCAAGGTAGCGATCAAAGGAAAGACCGACCGGCCATGCTCTCCCATAGTTTCCACTTGAAAGCTTTCAATGCCCGAGATGATCATTTCAAATAAATTCTGCCCTCCGGCCGGGATCATTTTTACCGACTTTGCGGCCAGAAGGGATAAAACGATCAGAATAAGCATGATCAGCCAGGTATTAGTGACTTGGGGATAGGCATGGGCGAAATGACCTAACCCAATGGATTCCAAAAGTTTGGTAATAAAAAAAATCGGGTGCTCCATGAATTAATTGGCCTCCTTAAAAAGGATTTTTCTCATTTCATTACAACCCACAAGGGTCAGGTTGATGACGACTACCGACAAACCGACTATCAGTCCCAAAGGATCAACAAATCGTTTGGAAATCAGTATATACAAAATCATGCCGGTACCCAGCAACCGCAAATAATATTTAATGATCACCGCCTTGGGGCTGGAGAGGCGATCGGGGATAAAGGCCTTTTTTAAAATCCGGTACAGTAGGTGAAAATTGATCAGAACGATCAGACCTCCCATAGTCACTCCAAAAGAAAATAGGGGGGACATCCAGATCAGGCTGCCCAGAAGCAACAGAGCGAAAACGACCCCGTTCATCAACCGGATTTTGGTAAGAAATGGGTCTTCAATTGGCCTAATCCTCCACTTAGACACCCCCCCGGTCATTTCATGTCCTTTTCAGTCCTTTTCATAATTACATAGATATTTCTAAACCCGGCAATGATCCCTAAGACCATAAAAATAAGAAAAAACACCGGGCTGGTCTTAAACCATTTGTCCAGATAGTAACCGACGACAATGGCGATCACTAAGGCCAGGACCATGGATATCCCCATGGTGCTGGCCATACCGATTAACTTCATGTATTTTCTGGTATCTTCTTGCACGAAGCCTCATCCCGCTTTAAAAATGATACGGCAGGCTTCCCAACCCATCTAATTTTTTGACAATCCCTGGGTCGTTTAAAATACCAAAATCCTCTAACACGGGCAAGGTACAAAGTCAACTTTTTTTTGCCCAATGTTTAATCTGTCCGTCTCACCTTTTTCTGTTTGACTCTTGTTCCCTCATTTTATACTTTGATCTCTTAGAAGGGGACTCAATCGATACAATGACCAATTCATTCTTATAAAAAGGAGGACGAACGATGATTAAAACAGTCGAACAATATCTGGAAAGCTTGAACGACGGACGGCAGATCTGGTGTCTGGGAGAAAAGGTTTCCGATGTTCGAACCCATCCCACCCTCAGCAGTATCATTAAAACCGCCTGCATGGACTATGTCTTGCCCAATCATCCTGATTTTCGGGACTTGTTTGTGACCAAGAATGAAGAAGGAGAAGATATTAATTTCCTGCTGACCTCTCCCAGATCGCCTGAAGATCTATTAAGAAGGAGGGAATGTTACATCAATGGGGTCCGATCAGGAGGTGGGGTGATGGTCCATTGCATGGGGGCCGATGCCCTGGCCGCCTTTACCGTGGCCGCCGAGGTCATGGATAAGGAAATCAAGACTAACTACATGGAGCGGGTGGAAAATTATCGGAAACTGCTGCAAAGGCAGGACTTGGCCATCACCGGGGCCATCACCGACGTCAAAGGGGATAGGAGTCTCCATGCCTCAAAACAAAAACAACACCCGGACTATTATCTGAGAATCTTAGATAAACAAAAAGACGGGATCGTGGTCAGGGGGGCTAAGGTGCACATCAGCGCCACTCCCTGCGCCAATGAAGCCCTCTGTCTGCCCTGCCGGACCCACGGCGAGGAAGACAAGGACTATGCCCTGGCCTTTGCCATCCCCCTCAATGCCCCGGGCATCAAACTGCTGGCTGTAGAACCGGTGTCGAGAACCTACGGGGAGGAAGGGGAGTTTGATTATCCCAAGACCAGCGCCACGCAGCCGACGGAGTGCCTTATTGTATTCGATGATGTCTTTGTGCCCTGGGAACGGGTCTTCATGTGCGGCGAATGGCAGTACACACGCAACCTGGCCTATGCCTTTGCCAGTAATTTTCACCAGATGTGCCAATACCTGCAGGATATTGCCGGAGGACTTTCGGCCACGGTCCCGACCTTCCGGAATTGGAACAATACTGAGATACGTCCTTATATTGAAAAATATCTCAGTGGAAAGGATGGTATTTCCACGGAAGACCGTCTTCGTGTCGTGCGTCTGGCCAAGGATATGACCTGTAATTTTTATCAGATCGACACTATTCATGGGGAAGGGTCCATGGCCGCTCAAGAGATGTTCTTATATGGAAGTGCCGATTGGAATAAACTCAAATCAGCGGCCAAACGGGCCGCCCATGTGGACGGCTGGCAGGATAATCCTATCTACGGGAGACTGTTATCGGCCAAAGAACAGGTAAAAATGCCGGTAATTAACGAATCGTATGAAAGTATACCCAAAACAGCCCGGAAAAAATAAGGGGAGTTTCTCCATGATTATTAAGCCTATTCCTACCCGGTATTCACTGGGCTTTCTACTGGTCCTATCCTTGATTTTGCCGATCACTTCTTTTCCGATTTTCGGCAACGCCTGGGGAGAACCCGCCAATACCACGGAAATTATTGACCTGGACAGCGGGAAGATTTCCGGTCTGCTGGTCGGCCGAGATCCGGAAATTCGTGTCTTTAAGGGGATTCCCTATGCCGCCCCCCCTGTCGGCGACTTGCGCTGGAGACCGCCGCAGTCAGTTAAGTCCTGGAAGGGCGTTCTTGAATGCACCTCCTTCGGACCGGTCTGTCCGCAGCCGCAAGGTCGGACTCGCCTCACCCAGATGACCTTTGACAAAATCAGTGAGGATTGTCTTTACCTGAATGTCTGGACAAAGGCCAAAGACAACCAGGCCCTTCTTCCGGTCATGGTCTGGATTCACGGGGGCGGAAACATTTCGGGCGCAGGTTCCTTACCGTATTATGACGGCGAGGCCCTGGCCCGACAGGGTGTGATCTTAGTAAGCATCAATTATCGTCTGGGCCCCTTTGGATTTTTCGCCCATCCCCTGTTGTCCAAGGAATCCGGGAAAGGGGTATCCGGAAATTACGGTCTCCTCGATCAAATCGCCGCTCTTCAGTGGGTGCAGAAAAACATTCGGGCCTTCGGGGGCAATCCGAATCGAGTGACCATTTTCGGGGAATCGGCCGGTGGATTGAATGTCTGCTGTCTGATGGCCTCTCCCTTGGCCAAAGGTTTGTTTCACCGGGCCATTGCCGAGAGCGGCCATGCCTTCGGCAAGACCCAGCACCTGAAGGAAACTTGGTATGGGCAGGAGTCCATGGAGAAACAGGGGGAGCAGATCGCCAAAGATTTGGGGGTAGCCGGAGCGGCCGACCCTCTGGCCGCTCTCCGGTCCCTTAGTGCCGACAAGATACTGGAAGGCTCCAAACCCTCCCTGGGGATCGGGGCAGAAGCGGGGCTGGGGAATCGTTTCCGCCCGGTGACAGACGGGTGGGTGATCCCGGATGATATCAATACCATCTTCGACCAGGGCAGGCAAAATGATGTTCCCTTAATTGCCGGGACAAATGCCAATGAAGGGATTATTTTCATGGCCAATACGCCTGTTAAAACGGTTGTGCAATATCGCTCGGCAGTCAAGGTCTTGTATGGAAAGTTCGCCGATGAAATCCTGGCCCTGTATCCGGTCAAAGAACCTTCGGAGATACGGAAGGCCTTAAGCGATGTACTCGGCGACTTTGGGTTTATCGCCGGGATCCGGCATTTTGTCCGTGCTATGGGAAACGTGAAATCCAAGGCCTATCTTTACCATTTCACGATGAAACCTCAGGGGCCTCTGGGAGAAACCCTGGGGGCCTTTCATGGGTCTGAAATCCCCTATGTGTTTGATAATCTCGGTCGGGGAATTTTAACTCCTGATGAAAAACGCCTTAATCTGGCAAAAATGATGAGCGGTTACTGGGTGCAATTCGCCAAAACAGGAGATCCCAATAAAGAAGGTTTGACGTCTTGGCCTGCATACGAGGCCAAAGGGGATCAGTACCTTGAATTTGGCGAGAACGTCCATGTGGGAAATGGGCTTCGCCAGCAGGCCTGTGACCTCGTTGAGAAAATCCTGGCTGAGGAGAGGAAAAGGCGCTAATCGGAGGGAGAGATATTGGGAGGCCAGGCGGACTGACTTCGGGTTTTTCCTGTTTCTCTGCCTCTGGCTGCCGCAGGAAAAGTGCCGATGATCGATATTTTTTAGGAATCAGAATTCTAAAATCGCGCGACCTTGGATATGTCCCGCTTCCAAGGCCGCGACCGCCTCGTTCACCTGGTCAAGGGTGAACCGAACAGTAACCAGAGCATTCAGATCGAGCAGGCCGCTTTTGTACCACTCGAGAAATAAGGGGAAGTCGCGGTCCGGGTGACAGGAACCCCCCATACTTCCAATGTACTTTTTCTCGTTGATCATGATATCCAGGGCATCTAATTCCACTTTTGTCTGCGGCACACCGACCAAGACAGCCGTCCCCCCGGCCGACTCCCCAAATGAACCTGTCCGTGCGGCAAGGAGGATCTGTTCCATAGTTATTTTTTTCCCAATGCAGTCAAAGGCATAGTCTACGCCCATTACCGGCCTCTTCCAGCAATCGTAGGCCCCTTCGTTCCGGGTCATCTTTTGGATCGCCTTGACCGGGTCCTCCTGAGAGGCATTCACGGTTTCAGTGGCGCCAAACTGCCGGGCAAATTCCAGCTTCTTATCATCCAGATCCACTACGATGATCGGGGAGGCTCCGACCACTTTGGCAGCAGCTATTGCCGCGAGTCCGACTCCTCCTACACCAAAGACGGCCACGCTTTCTCCTTTCCTTACACCGGCGGTATAGAGGACCGCCCCCGCTCCGGTCATCACGGCACAGGGGATCACCGCGGTTACGTCTTTGGCCGTGTCCTCAGGTACCCGGACCACGTACTGCTCATCAGCAATCGTACGGTCCGCCCAGGTAAAAACATTTTGAGATACCGCTAAAGACCCATCAGGTAATTTTAAAGTAGCCGCCTGGGTGATCCGCGGATTGACTGCTTTGTTCCTGGGAACCCAGGTTACCATCACCGAATCGCCCTCCTTCACATGAGAGACATTGCTCCCCTTGGCTATGACGACACCTCTTGACTCGTGGCCAAGAACAACCGGGGTGGTCCTCGGATTGTGGATCTGGTGGAGCTGGCTATGGCAAACACCACTTGAGAACTGCTTGATCACCACCTCGTGGGGACCGGGGTCAGGGAGAAGTACCTGGACAATGGAGAGAGGACCTTTGTCCTTTGGTAATACAGCAACGCGGGCTGGGGTTGGCATGAAGAAAGGCTCCTGTCGATAAATTCTTTTTCCAATTATTTGACATATAAAAATAGACCCAATAAGTCAAGATAATATAACTGCTTTTCTCCTTGATCTATCCATCTGGCGTGTTTTATAACACCAAAATTGAGGAAGAATACCATGTTTAATAAAATATTATTCCCTACTGATTTTTTCCGATGTGGCGGCCAGGGGAGTGGCTCTGAGTATTAAATGGTATTCTCCGGCGCTTCAGGGGCGGTGGTTTTGCCTTTGATCGCCTGGCTTATTTGTGGTAGTAGGCTGGCGATCGGCCTGTCTGATAGGGGGCCTGGTCATGGGACTCATCGGATTGCCTCTGGTCCTTCTTTGTTTTAAGTCTCACCCACCGGAGTATTATGGGCTTTTACCCGACGGGGCCAAGGTTACCGATAAAAAGACAGCGAATCACGATTTTTCCACCGCCGGAAACAAGAATGCTTCCCAAGAGGAAGATGAGATGATTCGCAAAGGCATTGAATATGCCGCCGAGGTCGACGAGATCGAATTTACCATCTGGCAGGCTTTAAAAACACCCGCCTACTGGCTTTTGGTTTGCGTCCAGGCCGTTAACGGTTTGGTGGCCCGGCTATCAACATCCACTGCATATCTTTTCTGACGGATCGGGGGATCAGTCCTATTATCGCCGCGGGCATGTTCTCCATTATGCTCATCTGCAGTATTCCGGCCCGCTTTGTCGGCGGTTTTGTAGCCGATCGCCTTAAAAAAGGGACCTTTAGATTTATAGTTGCCGGGGCCTATAGTCTTCAGGCGCTGGGCATCGGCATTTTTCTGATACACCAGACCGTCTTGACGATTTTTATCTGGTTTGTCCTTTGCGGAATTGGTCAGGGGGCCGCCATAACGCTGAACCCTTCCATGCGGGCCCGTTATTTCGGACGGAAGGCCTTCGGCACCATACAGGGGACTTCCATGATGCTCCTGACACCGGTGGGAATCGCGGCCCCCATCTATGTCGGTTGGATCTATGATAACACCGGCAGTTACCTGACGGCTTTCAGTTTGTTTACGGTATTGCTGGCAGTGGCCTCGTCGTTGCTGCTATTTGTCAAACCCCCCAACCCCCCTGCGGCATTGGAAAAAGCGGCCTAGCTCCATCGCCCCGGGTGTCTATCATTCATCTGAAATCATAAAAAAAGAGGCCCGAGGGCCTCTTTTTGACGGATTATTAGGTTATTTTTATCCCATTCCTGTGTCCCTATCAATTAGCCAGCTTTTTGGCCTTGGTCAAAAATTCATCCAGCCGTTTCCGGATAGCGATCTTGTCGTACTTGCCCACGCTGGTTTTGGGTATGTCATCATAAAAGCCGACAAAGACGGGGAGCATCCAACGGGTTATCTTGCCTTTGGCTACGCCTTCTTCTTCTAAAAATTTCCAGACATCTTCTGCTGTAACCTGGGCACCGGGCACCAATTTAATCATGGCCATTGGCCGTTCTCCCCACTTCTCATCAGGGACACCAACATAGGTGGCTTCCAGAACAAAGTCGGCATTGGCGGTCAGGTTCTCCAGAAGTACGGTGGGGACCATCTCGGCACCGCTCCGGATGACGTCGGTTATCCGATCGGCGATAATGATGTAGCCGTCCGTGTCCACTTTGGCGGCGTCACCGGTATGGAACCAGCCGTCCCGCCAGGCGGCGGCGGTCTTCTCCGGGTCGTCGAAATATTGTTCCATAATCCAGTGACCTCTCAGGATGATTTCACCCATGGTCTGGTTGTCGTGGGGCACCGGTTTTCCATCCTCACCGATCACTTCAGCTTCGATGCCCATTGCCGGTAGACCGGTTTTGACCCTGACCTGATCCAGATCCTCTTTGCTCCAATTGACCATGTAGCGTTTAATGGCCGTATTCAAGACCCCGGCTGCGGTTTCAGTCATCCCATATCCCGAAGCGGCGGTTATCCCGGGGAAGACCTTCTCTGCCTTGGCTTTCAAACCAAAGGGCAGTGCGGCCCCGCCGGCCACGATAGAGGTCAGGCTGCTCAAGTCATACTTGTTGAAGTCGGGATATTCCAGGAGCATGGCCAGCATAGTCGGCACTACCGCCGTGCTGGTCACTTTCTCTCTTTCCACCAGCTCACAGAAACTCTCCGGGGTAAACCGGCTGGGGAAGACGATCTTACAGCAGGTAAACACGTAATACCAGGGTGCTCCCCAGGCATGGATGTGAAAAAGCGGGATATTCACCAATGGCACATTAATCACCGGATCCGGGGGGTCGCTGGGCAGCCTCGGAGCCATTTGAATACCGGCAATCAGGTGGACGCTCTGCAGATAGAGTTGACGGTGGTTAAAGGTGACCCCCTTAGGCAGGCCGGTCGTGCCGGTCGTGTAATAGAGGACCGCCGGGGTATCTTCAGACAAATACGGCCAATCAAATTCCTTGGGTTGATTTTTGATCAACTCTTCGTATTCGTAAAGGGGTTCCACTTTGCTTTGGGGTTTTCCCGGGCGGTCGGACATATAGACAAACATTTTGACCGTGGATTTTATTCTATCGTAAATCATCTCCACCAGAGGGAGGATCAGGTCGTCGACAAAAATGACCTTGTCTCCGGAGTGGGTTATGGTGTGAACCATATGATCTAGTGAAAGGCGCATATTGATCGGGTGGGCAACCGCGCCGATACAGGTGGGTGCGTAGCAAAGTTCCAGGTGCCGATGGTGATTGAGGGCCATGGTGGCCACCCGGTCGCCGGGCTCCCCCGGCTTTCCCGGCTTGATTCCCAATTCCAATAGAGCCTGGGCCAACCGGCAGGTCCGCTCGTACCACTGCCGCCAGGTAAATCTGAAATATTCACCGGCATCATTCCGATAGACGATGCCGATATCCTCCGGATACAGGTTCACCGGCCTTTTCATGAAGGAGGTTAAAAGCAAGGGATACCTTGAACTGAATTCGGGAAATGTATTTTTTGCCATTATATTAAATTGCTCCCTTCATTATGTTTTTTCCATAAATTGAATATTCCAAAAGTGACCATTTATTTAGGTCTGATTATAAAAAAAGCCTCTGAATATTGGATAAATGGATTGAAATAAAGAATTTCTATTTAAGTTGGCGCAGGAATGATTGTCAAGCTAAAATTAAAACCCCGACTTATTGAAACAAGCGGACTTTTCAGGCGGGACAATATCTTCTTGACACCCCCCAAGGTCTTTTTTATACTTTAGCCTTTCGATTGAGATAAAGCCAAAGACGAGGATTGGCTTGGCGGAGAAATAACCCTTTTTCTCAAGGTGTGCGGGGATGCCTTTTTACCGGGAACAAGGGTTTGAGAAAAATAAAGAGGGAAAGAAGGGAGGTAAATGAATGCCCCAAAGTGAATATGTAAAACTTTTTGAGTACATCGAAACCCAAGTCGCTCAATTGGGCGGAGGGGTAAAAAGAGGGGTAATAACGAAGAAGGAGCTTGAGGGGGCTCAAGAAATCAGGGTGTCCATACGACCGACTAACCACATCGGCAGCACGGAGCTCTTTACCCTTCGGAAGCTGGACCCCGAAGAATATCATCTGATGCTTGTCGCAGTTCCAAGAAAAAAAAAGAAGTAGTGTTTGTTGACCAACTTAACATTAGTATAAGATGTCCTGAAACGCCCATGGAAGAGGCTGCTTTTCTGCAAAAGAAGAAATTGTATCCTGTCTGGTTTCCATTAGGATTTAATCAGAAACCTTAACTAGCCTAACTGAAGGAGGTTCCTATGATTAGGACAATAAAACAGTATGTGGAAAGCCTAAATGATGGAAGAGAGATTTATCTCGAGGGGAAAAAGATACCCGATATCACCAAAGACCCGTTTTTCAGGGGAGGGATCAACGCCAGGGCCTACTCCTATGAACTTTGTAATCACCCGGCCTTTAAAGACCTGCTCACCTTAGGAGAGGGCAAGGACAAATACCTGTTCCTCTGGAACCAGCCCAAGACGAAGGAAGATCTTATAAGACGGAGGGACGTTTATATCACCTGTATGCGCTGGGGTGCCGCTATGAGCGGCATGGGACCGGATGCCCTGGCCGCCTCCGGGGTTACCGCGGCGAGATGCGATAAAGCTTTGGGAACTCATTATACGGATGCGGTTGAGGATTACCGCAAGCATTTGAGAGAAACAGACCCGGCCATTACCGGGGCTATTACCGACGTCAAGGGAAACCGAAGTCTTCGGCCCTCGGCCCAGGAACAGCACAAGGATTTCTATGTGCGGGTGGTAGACAGGCAGAAAGACGGGATTTATGTCCAGGGGGCCAAGATTCATATCAGCGCCACCCCGACTTGTAATGAATTGATCGTTTCCCCTTCTCGTGCCCACCGTGAGGAGGATAAGGATTATGCCCTGGTTTTCGCCACTCCGGTGAATGCCCCGGGCATTAAACTCATTACCACGCCCCCCCATGTCCATGATGTCGATGACGAAGAAGCGGTCTGGAATTGGCCGTTACATGGACGGGGGAAAGGAGTCAGTGAATGTCTGATCGTTTTTGACAATGTTTTTGTCCCCTGGAACAGGGTTTTTCTGTGTGGCGAATATCAGTTTTCCCGGGATCAGGCCTGGATGTTCGGCGTTTTCCATCGGCTTTTCGGTACCTGCCATAAGGTCATATCCACCGAAGAGGCGGCCGGCGCCGCGGCCCTGATGGCCGAATATAACGGTCTGGATCGCTATCCCCACATCCAGGAAAAGCTGGCCTGGCTGGCCATGCACGCCCAACTGGTGGATGCCATGTCCAGGGCCGGCGTCGAGCATCCTGATATTTTCCCGGATATCGGTTTGGCCACTCCCGGCCAGATGTATACCAATATCGCCAAATACCTTTTTGCTAATGATCAACATGAGCAATCCAAGGTCCTGGCGGATATTGCCGGCGGGTTGGCCACCACGGTCTTTTCCTATAAGGATTGGATGAATCCGGAAGAAAGGCCCTATATTGAAAAATATCTGGCCGGAAAAGATGGCATTCCGACGGAACACCGGCTTAAGGCCTTTCGCCTGGTCAAAGATTTAGTCGGGCATGGTCTGGATGGGGCCTATATTCACACCGAAGGTTCCCTGGCGGCGCAGAAAATGGCCATCTTTGCCAATACTCCCTGGGAAAAATATAAGGCCATTGCCAAAAGAGTTGCCCATATCCCGGGTTGGGAAAAGGATCCCGATTTAAAAGATCTGCCCCCGCTTCCGACTAAATGGGTTATCTAATTTAACAAGAGAACTGGTTAAGGAAGCCCCGGCTTGCAAGGCGGGGCTTCCTGTTTTTAAATGTTTTTCTTAAGCGGTGGTTCTTTTTTCCCGACGGGGTCAACCCCGAGCAGTAAACAAACCCCAGCCTTCTTCATTTGCCGCATTGGCCAATTTCTCCCTGGTTTCTGCCGGAACCAATCCTTATTTCCCGGATACCTGGTGAGCCCCAATTTTCTATAGTTTTAGTTGCCGGAATTCTTAAAGTTGAGTAGAGGGAATAATTTTCCTTGACAAGGCAACCGACACAATGTTACTTAGGATCGCTAAATTAATTAGCGTTAATTAATAAATGAAAATATTGATAAGACTATTATCCTAACCTTGGAATAAATGGAGCCTTGATGCGATCAAGGGGGGGCAGCGGTCAAGTTGCCGGAGTAGTAAAAAAAACCAATCCACGAGGAGTCTGATTGAAGGCCCAAACCCAAAAAGATAACTCCATCCTCAGCATTCGCCAGGTCACCATGAAATTCGGAGGTATCATCGGCTTATTAGAGGTCTCTTTCGATGTGGAAGAGGGTTTTATCGTCGGCTTGATCGGACCGAACGGTTCCGGGAAAACCACTTTGTTCAACTGCCTCAGTTGTCTGTATCGGCCCAGTGAAGGAGAAATTTTGTTTCAGGGAAAGCCGATTTTAGGTCTGTCTCCCCACCATATCCCTGAAATCGGTCTGGGTCGCACCTTCCAAAATCTGGCGTTGTTTCCAACTCTGTCTGTCCTCCAGAATGTCATGATCGGCATGCACAGTCGATCCAAAGGGGGGTTCTTCAGCAATTCCCTTAGACTGCCTATGGTCAAAAGTGAAGAACAAAAAATTAAAAACAAGGCCAGGGAACTGCTTGCTCTTATGGAGCTTGAATCAGTGGCCGATCATCCGGCGGTTGGTTTGCCCTTTGGGACCTTAAAAAGGGTGGAACTGGCCCGAGCTCTGGCCAGCGAACCCAAACTCCTGTTGTTGGATGAACCGGCCGGGGGGCTCAATCATGAAGAGGTTGGAGAATTAAGTAATTTGATCCGAAATTTTCGAGACAAAAGAGGCATAACTATTTTACTGGTTGAACACCACATGAATCTGGTTATGCAGGTTTCCGACAAAGTGGTTGTTCTGAACTTTGGGCAAAAAATAGCCGAGGGCACACCGGAAGAAGTACAAAAAAATTCGGAAGTCATCCAGGCTTACCTTGGGAATGGGCATAAATGACGGCACTATTAGAAATAGAAAATCTGGAAGCCAGTTATGGATGGATAAAAGTCCTGCATGGAGTAAGTTTCCAGGTGGAAAAAGGCGGGGTGACCGCCATCCTCGGGGCTAATGGGGCCGGTAAGACCACCAGTTTGCGCGCTATTTGCGGGATGGTCAAGACCTCCGGCGATATTCGCTTTAATGGGCAACGGATCAATGGAAAAGCCACCGAAGATATTGTCCGACTTGGGATTGCCCACATCCAGGAGGGTAGGGGCACCTTTGAAAATCTCACCGTCGAGGAAAACTTGCGCCTGGGAGCTTATGCCCGAAAAGATAAAACAAATCTGGCTGGAGACATAGACCGAATGTATGAATATTTTAGGGTGTTGGGAGATCGAAAGAAACAAATGGCCGGCACTTTGAGCGGCGGCGAGCAACAGATGCTGGCCCTGGCTCGAGGGTTGATGCTGCAACCCCAACTCCTCCTGCTCGATGAACCTTCCCTGGGTCTGGCTCCCTTAATTATGCGGGAGATCTTTCGTATCGTCACTACCATCAATAAAAAGGAAGGCGTTAGTGTCCTCCTGGTCGAACAAAACGCCTCTATGGCCCTGGATGTTGCCGATCAGGCCTATCTCCTGGAGACCGGTAGGGTGGTCTTGTCCGGTCTGGCCAGGGATTTTTTAAAAGACGATTCCATCCGGAGATCGTATCTTGGATACTGATCGAAGGTTCAAGGTACAAGGATTAAAGTTTTGGTTTTTGGATTTCAGACAAGTCACTAAAAATAAGGTTCAAGGTACAAGGTCTAAGGTTTAGATTTTACCTTACACCTTACACCTTACACCTTACACCTTATACCAGAAATTTAAAAGGACAGCATTGGAAACCCTCATTCAACAAATAATTTCCGGCCTGGCCAGCGGAAGCATCTATGCCAGTGTGGCCCTGGCCCTGGTCATGATCTATCAGGCCACCGACGTTGTCAATTTTGCCCAGGGTGAAATGGCGATGTTCAGTACCTACCTGGCCTGGACCCTGATTCATGCCGGCCTACCCTATTGGGTGGCTTTTTTTCTCACCGTCGGCTTGTCTTTCATAGGCGGACTGGTGATAGAACGCCTGATCATCCGGCCGGTGGAAAGCGCACCCATCCTGACCATAGTCATTGTCTGCATGGGTTTGCTGGTTATCCTCAACAGTATCGCCGGTTGGGTCTATTCCTACCTCATCAAACCCTTTCCCAGCCCTTTCCCGAAACAACCCATGAAAATCGGCAATATTGTTTTGGCCTTCCATGATTTGGGGGCTATCGGAGTCACTCTTATCATGCTGATCTTGCTCTTTTTATTTTTTCGTTTTACCCCTCTCGGCTTGACCTTGCGGGCAGCCGCTCAGAATCCTGGATCCAGCCGTTTGGTGGGTATTCGGGTGAGCCAAATGTTGATGCTCGGCTGGGGGTTGGCCGCCGCACTCGGGGCCGTGGCCGGTATGATGGTGGCGCCGGTAGTTTTTCTCGACCCCAATATGATGGGCGGCATTTTAATTTATGCCTTTGCCTCGGCCACCCTGGGTGGGTTTACCAGTCCCGTCGGGGCTGTTTTGGGTGGATTCATCGTCGGTATCACTGAAAATTTAGTGGGCACTTATGTTTCATTTATCGGGCCGGAACTCAAGTTAACCGTAGCCCTGGTCCTAATCATTGTTGTTCTTCTTGTAAAACCAAGCGGCCTCTTGGGAAAAGCTGTGGTCAAAAGGGTATAGAGATGGAGCCTAACACGGAAAGCACCCTTTCGGGGGCAGGAGAAGGGTCTACCTATCAGGAAAAACCGGTCCAATTTTGGAAGATCGCCGGGTTGATCGCTTTGTTGGCGGCGGCCTCTCTAATCCCGTTTATGCTAAGCAGTTATCGCCTTTTTCAATTTTCCCTGGCCTATGTTTATGCCATAGCCCTCTTCGGCCTCAATTTGCTGACCGGGTACAACGGCCAGATTTCTCTGGGGCATGGAGCTTTCTACGCCATCGGCGCCTATACCTCGGCCATTATGACGACACACTTTGGAATTTCGTATCTTTGGACCATACCGGCGGCCGGTCTGGTTTGTTTAGTCGTCGGCTTTCTCTTCGGAATTCCGGCCCTTCGCTTGGAAGGACTTTACCTGGCCCTGGCCACATTTGCCCTGGCTATTGCCACACCCCAGATCTTGAAATATTTCGAAACCTGGACCGGTGGTGTTCAGGGGATTGTTCTGGCCGAACCCCAAGCCCCTTTTGGATTGCCTCTGACCAAGGACCAATGGCTCTATTATTTGACCTTAGCCATCCTGTTGGTCCTCTTACTGATCGGCTGGAATCTGCTTCGAGGGCGGGTCGGAAGGGCCATCATCGCCATCCGGGACAACCACATTGCCGCCGAATCCATGGGCATCAACCTCCCCCTTTACAAATCACTCACCTTTGGGGTCAGCGCCATGTACACCGGAATGGCCGGGGCTTTAGGAGCCATCGTAGTTCAATATGTTGCCCCCGATAGTTTTAACAGCCTGCTGTCCATTTCATTTCTTACCGGCGTGGTGATCGGGGGCCTGGCTTCCGTCTCCGGGGCGATCTTTGGGGCCTTTTTCATTCAATTCATTCCGAACTATACCCAGGCAATCTCCGATGCGGCCCCCTGGGCCATTTATGGGAGCTTTTTAATTATCTTCATGTACACCATGCCCACTGGGATAACTGGTTTCATCGCCGGGAAGTGGACCCGGCTCAGGCAAAAACGGTCTCTATCTAACAAATAGAGAAGTAATTAACCCCATTCAAAAAGAGGAGGAAAATCATGGTCAGAAAACGAACGATCTTTTTATGTTTCATTACCCTCGGTCTGTTTTTGGTTAGCAGCTTGGCCTACGGAAAAGGCAAGTACGGACCCGGAGCCAGCGACACCGAAATAAAAATCGGTCATACCGGTCCCTACAGCGGGCCGGCCTCGGCTTATGGTACCATCGGCAAGGCCGAAGCGGCTTATTTCAAAATGATCAACGACAAAGGCGGAATAAACGGGCGAAAGATCAATTTTATCAGTTATGATGACGCTTACAGCCCTCCTAAAATTGTGGAGCAGGTGCGCCGACTGGTAGAGCAGGATCAGGTCTTGTTGTTGTTTCAGACCTTAGGAACCCCCAATAACACGGCCATCTGGGCTTATTGTAATATGAAAAAGGTGCCCCAACTCTTCGTAGCCACTGGGGCCACCAAATGGGGAGATCCTAAGGGGCACCCCTGGACCATGGGTTGGCAGCCCAACTACCAGAGTGAAGGCCGGATTTATGCCAAATATATCCTCGAGAACCTGCCCAAGGCCAAGATAGGCATTCTCTACCAGAACGATGATTACGGAAAGGACTTGCTGAAAGGCTTGATGGACGGGCTGGGCAGCAAGGCAAAGGGTTTGATCGTCTCCCAACAGACCTATGAGGTCTCCGATCCCACGGTAGATTCGCAAATCGTCAACTTAAAGAACAGCGGGGCCGATGTCTTTATCAATATCACCACCCCCAAATTTGCCGCCCAGGCCATCAAAAAGGCTCATGAAATCGGCTGGAAGCCGGTTCATTTTGTCAACCAGGTATCTAACTCCGAGGGAGCAGTGTTGAAGCCGGCCGGGTTAGAGGCCTCCAAAGGTGTGATATCCCTTTTTTACCTGAAAGATCCTGATGACCCAGAGTGGCAAAATGATCCGGCCCTTAAAGAATGGCAAGACTGGATGAAGAAATATTATCCCGATGGAAGCCTCCACGATATCTTCAATGTCTTTGGTTACACCTGCGCCCAGACCATGGTCCAGGTCCTCAAACAGTGTGGCGATGACCTGACCAGAGAAAACATCATGAGACAGGCGGCCAATCTGAAGAACCTGGCGCAGCCCCTGTTTCTGCCGGGGATAAAGATCAATACCAGTCCTACAGACTTTTTCCCCCTGGAGCAAGAACAGCTTGGCAAATTTGACGGCCAGAAGTGGGTATTGTTTGGAAAAATAATTGATGCCCCGGTGAGGTAACCATGAAAGGCTTGATGCAGGATCAACCGCTTTTGATCTCCTCTCTCATCTCCTATGCCGGCCTGTACCACGGCGAGGTGGAAATCGTCTCCCGGACCGTAGAGGGTTCCATACACCGCTACGGCTATCAACAGGCCCATAGGCGCTCGAAGCAGGTGGCCCAGGCGCTCCTGTCCCTGGGGGTGGAACCCGGTGATCGAATTGGCACCCTGGCCTGGAACGGGTACCGGCACTTCGAGCTGTACTTCGGCATTTCCGGCCTGGGTGCGGTTATGCACACCATCAACCCCAGGCTTTTTCCGGAACAGATCGTCTACATTGCCAACCATGCCGAAGACAGCTACCTGTTCCTGGACCTGACCTTTGTCCCCCTGGTCGAATCCATCGCCCACGAACTGGCGACGGTCAAGGGCTTCGTCATCATGACCGACGAGGCCCACATGCCCAAGACCCGGCTGCCTAATGTCTCGTGTTATGAAACCCTGATCGGAGGCCAGAGCGGCAAATATGACTGGCCTAAGTTAGACGAACAGACGGCCTCCAGCCTGTGTTATACCTCGGGGACGACCGGCAATCCCAAAGGGGTTCTCTACTCGCACCGCTCCACCGTGCTCCACAGTTATTGTGTCTGCACGGTGGACGCCCTGGGCCTTTCCAGCAGTGAGGTGGTTATGCCCGTGGTGCCCATGTTTCACGCCAACGCCTGGGGCAATCCCTATGGGGCGGCCATGTGCGGGGCCAAGATGGTCTTCCCCGGAGACAGAATGGATGGGCAGTCTATCTACGAACTTTTGGACCAGGAGAAGGTGACCCTGACCCTGGCTGTGCCTACCGTCTGGCTGATGCTTCTCCAGTACCTCCGGGAGACCGGCCGGAAGCTGCCCTTTCTGAAACGGGTGCTGATCGGAGGGTCGGCCGTCCCGAAGTCCATGATCCAGACCTTCGAGCAGGAATACGATGTCCAGGTCATTCACGGCTGGGGCATGACCGAGATGAGCCCTCTGGGAACGGTTGGCACTCTGAAGTGTAAATTCCGGGACCTGCCCTATGACGAAAAGCTGAACATCAAGGCCAAGCAGGGCCGGGCCATTTACGGCGTCGATATGAAAATCGTCGATGCCCAGGGCAAAGAGCTGCCTCGGGACGGAAAGGCCTTCGGACATCTTCTGGTCCGAGGTCCCTGGATCGTCAGCGGTTATTTCAAAGGCGAAGGCGGCCGGATTATTGACGATGAAGGCTGGTTCGACACTGGGGACGTGGCCACCCTGGACCCGGACGGTTACATGCAGATCACCGATCGGGCTAAGGATGTGATCAAGTCGGGTGGTGAGTGGATCAGCTCCATCGATCTTGAAAACGACGCCATGGGGCACCCGGGAGTAGCCGAGGCCGCGGTCATTGGTGTGCCCCATCCGAAATGGGACGAACGTCCCCTTTTGCTGGTGGTCAGAAATAATGGGGCGGCGGTCTCCGGAGAGGAAATCCTTGACTACCTGCGGGGCCGGGTGGCCAAATGGCAGGTCCCGGACGCGGTGATCTTCGTCGAGGAACTTCCCCATACAGCCACCGGCAAACTTCTCAAAACCAAGCTGCGGGAGGATTACAAGGATTTTAAATTGCCCTGAGATCGGCTATGATCATCGAAATCGGAGACGTCCCCTTGGCGAAATAGGCATGGCCAGCGCATTCCCTTCAGTTGGCTTAAGGGTCGGCGAGCGGACTGACCAAAAATAGAAGTTTATTTTTGAATGAAGCTCCCCGCACCAAGGTATGGGGAGTTCGATAAACAAGTTTGACTGATCCCTAAAGGGTCATTCAAAAGCCATCTTCGTCATTGCGGGTTTGATTAAGCCTACCTTCAATCCGATCCGGGTTTGACCACGTTGACGGCGGAAGCGATTTTTTGGAGATTACCCAGTTTTATTCTAACCCTAACATACCACTTAAAGGCTTACCTATTTCTCAGGGGAGGGGTAAGCCCTTTTAGGCTTGATTTTCCCCCTTTCCATTGACAATTGTTTTCTATATCCATTATGATCCTTCTAGAAAAAATACGATTTAATATCGTCCCACCATAACAATGGAAGGGAGTCGATTGAATCATGATTCAAAAAAGCAAACCCCAAAGGGAGAGGATGTTGGCCGTTGCCGGGGACCTGTTTTGGAAGAAGGGCTACGAAGGCACGACGATGCGGGACATCGCCAAGGCCTGCAGATGCAAGCCCCCCAATATTTATAATTTCTTCCTCAACAAAGAAACCATCCTTTATGAGATACTCCGGTCACAGTTGGAAAGCCTGATTTCCAGTGTCAGCCATCTGGAAAAGGATGAGACTACACCGCCGGTGGAACAGTTACGCCTCTTTATAACCGGCCACGCCGATTACATCTTCAGGGTGATCAAAACTTCCAAGTTAGTATTCGATGTTGAATTGGATAGCCTGTCCCCGGCCAACCGGAAACGCATTATCAAAATGCGTGATGCCTATGAACATATTCTCAACAAGATTATTCGCCGGGGAATAGAATCAGGTGATTTTGCCCCGATAGACGAGAAGCTGGCGGCCTACAGCATCATCTCCATGATCATGCGGTCCATAATCTGGTTTTCCCCTGAGGGAAGATTGACCGTCCCCCAGTTGATCGATTTTATGGTTGATTTTTCCTTGAACGGATTGAGTGGAAAAAGGGACCTGGGCAGGGGGGCGGTTCGTTCCCGATCATCTGTGGTAAAATGACCGAAATCAAGTCAGCCCCTGTCCAACTTTTTGCCAAGCCGGACAGGGGAGTTACTGAGTAGATCAATCGGTGAGCTCAGGGACGGATTCAATAAACAATTGTTAACCCTTTTCTTTGGTCAGCCCTGACCAAAGGACGAAGTCCAATCCTTCGCCTCTTGCCGTCCCAGCCAATTTCTCCATGGTTTCCTCCGGAATCAGGCTCTCATTTTCCAGATTCCAGTTGAGCCCTAATCTTTGATATTTTGAAGTGCAGGTATTATTAAATGCCAGAAGATCGTATCGTTCAACGGTAGGAAGGTTTTCCCTTATGAACCGAGCCGTCTGTCTGATATTTTCCACCGAGTCATTGACCCCCGGGATAATGGGCGTACGTACCCAAATGGGCTTGCCTGTTTTCGATATCCTGCGGGCGTTTTCCAACACCAAATTTAAAGAGATGCCGGTAAGTTTTCGGTGATTGGCGGTGTTCATTATTTTGAGATCGTAGAGGACCAGGTCGGCCAGGTTCACCAGCCTTTGCAAGGTCGGCCACTTTGTTCCCCCGCAGGTGTCCAGGGCCAGGTGTATTCTTTCCTTCCTCAATCTCTCCATCAGGGCCACGGAAAAATCGGCCTGCAAGGAGGCTTCGCCGCCGGACAAGGTTACCCCGCCGCCTGATTTTTCATAAAACACCCGGTCCTGCAAAGCCCTGGCAGCCAGTTCATCGACCGTATACTGTTTCCCGATCACCTCCAAGGCGCAGGCTGGGCATACCGTTTCACATTTTCCACAGGCATCGCAAAGGCTCCGATCGATGATCAGCCCTTCAGTAGTCAAATTCAGGGCCTCATTGGGGCAGACCTTCAGACATTCCTTGGCTCCCAGGCAACGCATTTCATACCAGATCAGTTCCGGAGAAGGTTTTATCCCTTCGGGATTATGGCACCAGGGACAGTGCATGGGGCAGCCTTTCATGAATAAGGAGGTGCGTATCCCCGGCCCGTCCTCGGTGGAATGAAGCTGGATGTTAAAGATGAGGCCCTTCGGGCCGGTTTCCCCGTTTGTTATGGGATTGACAATCGAGTGAGACATAGTGGTCAGATTGGCGAGTTACGGGTTACGGGTTTAAAAGGTGGGCCCTTTTTCTATTCACCCGCAACCCGGAACCCGCAACATGCAAAGGATTAGTTAAATATCAAATTCCGTCCGGGCGATAATATCGTCCTGAAGGCCCTTGGACAGGTCCACAAAGCGATAGGAATATCCTGAAACCTTGACCATCAAATCAGGATAATTCCCCGGATTTTTTTGCGCGTCTAACAGGGTTTCCCGGCCCATGGGATTAAACTGGACCTGCCTGCCCCCCATTTCAAAATAACCTTCAATCAGGGCAGCAAATTTTTCTAAATTCTCTTCCGATTTTAGGGTCAGAGGATTCAGGTTCATGTTCAAGGCTGTGCCACCGGATAATTTCGCCTGGCAGGCCTGCGCGGCCGAATGGAACACGGCAGTCATTCCATTGATATCCGTGCCGTTTGTGGGAGACATGCCATTGGATACAGCATCTCGGGCCAATCGACCGTCCGGCGTAGCGCCGAGGGCGTGGCCGGCCAAAACCTGTCCGCCGGCTGAAATCATGAGCCCCCTGTAGGTACCGCCGTCCATAGGGCGTTTGTGTTTCCGGGATTCCTTGTCCAATAAATCTGTGACCCACAGGGCAATGGCGTCGGCCTTCGGATCGTTGGTACCGTACTTGGGCGCTTTGCGGAGCAATTGCTGTCTCAATTCTTCAGCACCTTTGAAATTATTGCGCAGATGTCTGACCAATTCCGCCAAGGTCACCAAATTTTCATCAAAAACAGCCCATTGGATCGCGGCCAGAGAATTGACCACCGTGGCCAGACCGTGGGCTGACACGGTACTATGATTGTATTTGGCCCCTCCCTGGGTAATGTCTCGGCCCGACTCGATGCAACCCTCGATGGTGGAGGATATAAGCGGCGTGGGGAAACCTTTGGCGAAGACCTCGTCCTTCACGTCGCTGATCTTGACCATCATGGATACGGAATTGGACAACTGGGCGGCAAAGGCTTTTTTCACATCCTCAAATGACTTCATTTCAGAGACGGTCGGGGTCTTGACGCCGACCTCTTCCCACTTAGCCGCATACAGGCGGCCTTCGTTCAAGGTCGACTCAATGACCCGTTCGAAATGGCAAGAACTACCTGAACAATAACCGTTACTGTTTCCCGTGCCGGCCAGTTCGGCGCAGCCAATGATGCTGTAATCCCTGGCGTCTTCGAGTGCGTAGCCATCCGCCATCAAGTCCTGGGTGGCCACCGTGTCGTTGTAAAAGGCGATGCCGGCTGTCCGCCTATGAACTTCGCAGGCCTTTAGCAGGAATTCCCGGGGCGTAACAGGGGCAATCCGGACGGCCAAACCGTTACGCAGGCCCTTCAAACGTCTTAAGCTTTCCAGCATCAGGTAGGAGACGTCGTTGACGGCATTTTTTCCGTTTCGATCCATCCCCCCGATAGTGACGTTATTGGGACCGAACCCGTTGTAATGCGATAGCTTAATAAAATATTCTTCGACGATCTCCAGGCCTTCGTCTGGAGTGATCCGCCCGGCTTCCAAGTCTGCCTTGAAATAGGAGCAAAGGAACTGATCCATACGGCCGGGACAAAATATGGAGTCCTCGCCGTAGCTGATGGTCATCAGGACCTGGGTCATCCAGACGGATTGGACGGCCTCGATAAAAGTGCGGGGAGGCTCCGCCGGCACGCGGCGGCAGCGATCGGCGATGGCCAGCAGTTCCATTTTCCTGGCCCCTTCCGACTTTCGGGCCATCTCTTCCGCCAGGTCGGCATAGCGTTCGGTGTGCTCGCACACCGCATTGGCCGCCTCTTGGACCGATTCCAGGAAGTCCTGGCGCTGTTCGTAGTCTTGGTCTCCCTCTTTGAGCAGTCTTAGTTGTACGGCCGCCTGATCGGCAATGCCTTTGAAGCCCATCTCGAGAACTTTCTTCATACCGATGGTGACATGCCCCTGCATATCAGCAACACCGGCAACGCTGGGTGTTGGCTGTTCCTTGGAAATTAAGCCTTCTTTCAGCCATTGGGCATGCATGAGACTCGACATGTTTTTGCCCAGCCAGTAAGGGTTGATTTCCTCCTTCATTTCCCTAATTTCGTCATCCGGCATGGTGAGCAGTTCTTTCAGCCACTCCGGGTTGCCGCCGTGACCGTTCTCCAACCAGCCGATGGAATTGACGTCCTGGCCGTGAAAAGGCATGGCAATCATGTTTACACGGTCCATATAGGTTCTTTCAATTCCCATGGGGCCGGCGATATTCTTACTCGCCTTTGCCCCGACCAGCCTCGCCTCATCATCAATCCTGATGGACATATAGCGAAGTGTTTCCGTAAGCCCCAGAGCTGCGCGCTTGCAGGGCGGACCACCTTCCGTACGCTTATAAGCCCTGGTATAATATCTGGCCCGCTCAATATCCCCTTCATAGGGACTGGCCAGTAAAGTCTCTCTCATCCGGCCGATCCTTTCGGAATATAATAAATCCTGGTCAGACGTTTCAAATACCTCTCGATTTATTTCTCTGGCTGCGGTTGTTGCTTCCATTTTTTTCTCCTTATGATAAAAGAATTTTTCCTCTCCCTCATTCTTAGAAAACACTATTTGTCATGAGAACTAGGTTGGCTTAATATATTTGAATTATTTCTTTTTCAGGTCCCGTTTTTTTCTCCGAACTCCGAACTCCGAACTTTTAACTCTTTACTTATTTCCCTTTACACCTCAAACTCCGTCCGTTCGATGATATCGTTTTGAAGGGCCTTTGACAGATCAACAAACCGAAAGGAATAGCCCGAAACCTTGACCATCAGGTCAGGGTAGTTTTTCGGATTTTTCTGGGCATCCTTCAGGGTCTCTCGGCTCATGGGGTTGAATTGCACCTGCCGGCCGCCCAGGTCGAAATAACCTTCGATCAGCGAAACGAATTTGTCCAGACCCTCATCGGTCCTTATGGTCAGGGGGTTGAGATTCATATTGAAACCACAGCCATTGGACATGTTGGGAAAGCAGACCTGGGCGACAGAACGCATGGCGGCGGTCATGCCGTTTCGCTCGGTGCCGTTTGCCGGGGATATACCGTTGGAAACCGGCTGTCTGGCTAATCTCCCATCGGGAGTGGCCCAGCAATCACGGCCTTCGAAAAGCTGGGTTCCCGAGGCTACCAGTAGGGTGCGGTATACCCCGCCCTGCAGACGTTGATGTTTTCTGGCCTCCCGGCTGTAAAGGTCCGTTACCCAAAGGGCCAGTTCATCCACTTTGGGGTCGGCGTTACCGTATTTCGGGGCTTTGTGGATGAGCTGCTGCCTAAGGAGATCGGCCCCCTCGAAATTTTTACGCAAGTGTTTAACCAGCTCTTCCAGGGTTATCAGTTTTTCCTCGAAAACGGCCCAGCGGATGGCCGCTAGGGAATTGGCGACAGTAGCTATGCCTCTGGCCGAGACGGAACCGTGGTTGTAAAAAGCACCGCCCCGGGTGATGTCCTGCCCGGATTCGAGGCATCCTTCAATAGTCGATGACAACAGGGGGGCGGGGAAGGAATCGGCGAAAAGCTGATCCTTGATCGTTGTTTTTTGGGCCATCAGGCCCATACTGTAGGAGAGCTGATCGGCAAAGGCCTTCTTGACTTCTTCAAAGCTCTTGAATTCACCGGCCGGTGGGGTCTTGATCCCCAGTTGTTGCCAATTATAGGAGAAGGCCCGGCCCTCGTTCAGGGCCATCTCCAGGACGACTGAAAGGCGGACCCCGCTGCCGGCCGTATATCCGCTATTGTTTCCGGTGCCGGTGGGTTCCACACACCCGACAATCGAGTAATCCCGGGCATCTTCCAAGGCATAACCGTCTTTGAGCAAGTCCCTGATGACCACCGCATCATTGTAAAAGGCGACGCCGGCGGTATAGCGATGGGTCTCAGAGGCCTTGACCAGAAAATCACGGGGCGTTTTTTCTGAAATCCTTACGGCCAGGCCGTTGCGAAGTCCTTTCAGTCGCTGGTGGGCGTCGAGCATCAAATAAGAAAGTTCGTTGACCGCGTTGTCTCCATTCCGGTTAAGACCGCCGATAGTCACGTTATTAGGACCAAAGGAGATAAAGGTGGACAGTTTGATATAATATTCCTCGACGGCTTCCAGGCTATCTTCATAGGTAATCAGCGCGCTTTCCCGGTCTTTTTGGTAGTAGGGGTACAAAAATTGATCGACCCGGCCGGGACAGATGATCGAATCTTCACCGTAGCTCAATACCAGCAAGGCCTGGGTCATCCAGATGGACTGAAGGGCTTCCAGAAATGTACGTGGGGGTTCTGCCGGCACCCGCCAACAGCGAGAAGCAATCTGAAACAGTTCCCTTTTCCTTTGTCCATCCGCCTTTTGGGCCATCTCTTCAGCCAGGGAGGCATAGCGTTCGGCGTGCTTACACACGGCTGACGCTGTGACCTGAACGGATTCCAGAAAATCTTTGCGGAGGAAAAACTGGTCATCGTTGGGGTTAAGCTTAGTCAGTTGCCGCGCGGCCTGGGCGGCGATGCCCTTGAAACCCATAGTCAGCACTTTTCCAAGGCCGGCGGTTACATGCCCTTGCATATCGGCAATCTCGACCGGCGACGCAGACGGCTCATCTTTTTTATATAACCCCGCCTGTTTCCAGCCTATGATCATCCTGCTTCTGATATCCTTGCCTTCCCAGTAGGGCAGGATTTCTTTGGTCAGCTCTTTGTGCATTTCTTCCGGCATATTAAGGAGAGACTTTAAAAATTCAGGACTTTGGCTTCCGGCCTTGTCCAAAAATCCAATATCATCGACGTCCTTGCCGTGAAAATTGGTGCCTATCAGAGTGACCATGCTTTTTGAGGATCTTTCGATGCCGATGGGGCCGGCCACCTTCTTGAAGGTTTTTGCGCCCACCAGCCTTTCGTCGTCCTCGATCTTGATGGACATATGACGCAGGGTCTCCTCCAGTCCTTTGGCCGCCCGCAAGCAGGGAGGATCATTCTCTGTTTGCTTATAGCTCCTGGTATAATACCGGGCCCGCTCGATATCCGCCTCATAAGGGCTGGACAGCAGGTTTTCCCTTAAGCGGCCAATCCGCTCTGAATAAGGAACACCCCCAAGAACAGCCTTCCCTTCCGAAATTCCGGACCTATTGATTTGAGTCGTCATAACTTGATACCCCTTCAGTTAACCATAAATTGTGGTCCATTTTTTATAAGTTTGGTCGCCTCCTTGATGATCCGGTCGACCAGGTCCTGGACCTTAGGCAGGCCTTCCACCCTCTGGCGCATTCTTAGCCAGCCATGAGGGCCTTTCCCCGGTTCCCCCGACCACGGCCTTGATGACCTCCCCTTCTTTGGCCACCAGTTCCTCGGCACCGGGGGTGTTATATCCATCGGGTGTATCCAAATCAATCGAGAGGGAATGGGTTTTTGAATATATTACTTATGTAATAAGCTTAAATTAAATAAATCGAATTGGTATGTCAAGTTAAAAAAACACTGCATCTTATATTAACTTAATAGTTTAAAGTGTGGCAAAAGAAGATCTAGAAAAAGAAAGGAGATCATTGGGCCTACCGTTTATGCCAGCCGGAAAACCTCCCGTCCCCTTTCAAAAAGATTTTTGACAACCTCCTATGAGAAGATTACCAAAAAAGACGATTCGGGGATAACTTATCCCTTTCCTCTTGGTCAGGATATTTTGAAAATCCATCCTTCCATTGATTCTTTTGTATTTATTGGGGGAAGCGATTTATTTGTGTTACATTATTTCGGTCATCATCGTTTCAATAGTCCATAAAAGGGATCTTCAACAAAACCGCAAGGGATAGGGGCGGAATGAAACCCGGCTTGGTAAATTTTGGGATACAAGACTATGAAGACCTGAACAATGCCGTAGCTTTGTGAAATTTACAAGTTCCTCTTTACCATCTCTGGGATTTCTGTTAAAGGTTACAAAGGCGCATGGATGAATTCCAAGGAAATATTTAAAAATGAAAAAAACGACCAGAACCGTTCAACAACCAGAGATTGAAAAAAAAACCTCGATGGTGGAAAAAATTGTTTTAACCCTCAGGAAAGAAATAATCTCTGATGATTCATTGGCAGGCAGCTCGCTTTCTGAAAAGAAATTGTCCCTTCGTTTCGGTGCCTCCAACCACACTATTCGCGGGGCATTGCAGACCTTGGCCAGAGAGGGATTAGTCGAGATCGCACATGGCCGCGCAACCAAAGTTAATGATTACAAAACTAATGTAGGCCTTGATGTGTTTCCGGATCTCCTTATCACCTGTCCGGAGATCATAACGCCGGATGTATTTTCCGTGTATTATCAATATATCCTCTGGTTCTATGACAAAATCATTATTGCGGCTACCCGAAAAGCGAAGCCCTTCCACAAAAAGAAACTCATGAAAATTGTTTCGGCCTTTAAAGATGATATGACCGGTGAAGAATACTGGGAAAATCACACCCTTTTTTTTCGCGAGCTTCTAAAAATAGGTGATAATGTCTTGTTAATGATGTTTCACAACTCCCATGTCAGAATACGCCAAAGGCTCGGGGAGTTGGGGCTTATGAGGGAGCTGAATTTGCCTCCTACTTATCATAAAGAGACCCGTGAGCAACTGGTGGAAGCCATTTGTGGCAACCATGAAAAACGGGCCTTGGAGGTTGCCAGGAACTATAGAGAATCGACGGAAAAATCCGTGGAAAGGACCTTTAAAAAAGCCAATGTCTTTTTATAAAGACGGATAAACTCCCCCGATTTCCTTTGTAACCCCCCTGTTACCTCCTGATATAAACCCCTTTCCTGGGGTATTTTTTCTCTGCGGCCCAAGGCAGTGTTTTCACTTGACAGACCAATTCGGATTCATATAATTTGGTTTAACTCATTACATAAGTAATGATATTAGATTTAATACTTTTAATTCCCCGACGTGTGCTGCGGGGAATTTTCCCTTTGAAATCGTTGGCCAAGGTTCAGACCTCCGGGAAAACCCCTTGAATAGACCCTATCATGAAATAAGGAGAGAAGGACGATGGATGAAAACATTCGTAAGGCCGAGGAAATGATCAAAAAAAAGATCGATCCCATTTATAAAGAAGTGTCCAGACGGGTCCAGGCCGGACTGGAGGACTCCAAATATTTTCCCTGGATCATGGAAAGACTGATGAATGTGGACCAGGCCAGGTTGGTCCTGGCCCTGCCGGACCAGGAACGGGATAGTTCCCTGGTCCGATTGGAGGTCTCCCAAAAATTTGCTGAGAAGCTGCATCTCGATAAAGAATCGGCGGACAGTTATGTCCGAGAACTATATGAAAAGGGACTTCTTTTTCCGACCAGTAAGGGACCGCAGCTTCCCCGCAGTATGGGACAATGGCTGGATACCCAGAATAATATTCACTATGACCAGGCCTTGGGAGATGAATATTATGCTCTGATCGGTTTATTCAGCGATTTTGAACTGGGGCCTCCCCGGGAGGAGCGAATCGCCCAAAGAATTGCCGCCGGTTTGCGGGGCACCTCGGGGATCATTCCCCGCTGGAAGGCCATCAAGGACATCCCCGGGGTTCTGCCGGGAGAAGACGTCCGGGAGCTGCTCAAGGTCCAGGAAGACTTTGCAGTGCTCCACTGCGCCTGCCGGAAAAGATATAAAAACCGTGAGTGCGGAGTGCCGGAGGAAATGTGCCTGGTGGTCGGCAAGGCCGCGCTCTACAACATCGACCGGAGGGCCGGCCGGCGGATCAGCCGCGAAGAGGCCCTGGATCTGCTCAGCAATGTAACGGCCAAGTATCCGGTAGTTCATGTCGGAACTCGAACCAATGACCCGAAAAAATTCCGCGGGGTTATTTGTAACTGCCACTATGACTGTTGCGAAGTCCTGAGAACACCTTGCCTCATCGGCAGTAAATACCCAATTACCGAATATTATGCCAAAAGCCGTTATCGGGCCACCGTTGACCCGGCCAAATGCGTCGGCTGCCGGATCTGTGTGGATAAGAGATGCCAGTTCGGGGCGGCCCAGATGAAATTTTATCCCGAATACGGCCAGGAACGGGCCTTTGTTGACTATGAAAAATGCATGGGCTGCGGCTGCTGTGTGGAGACTTGCCCGAAAGGGGCCCATGGTATGAAGCTGGTTGAGCCCCCGGAATCCTTTGATGGCGATTCCCGGATGAATTTAGATACCTAACACCCGGAAAACCCGGGAGTGATTTAGGAGGAATAAAATGAATTTCATTGATCCCGTTTATCAAGAATTGGCGACAAAAATCGGCAAACCAGATCTAAAGAATTTACCGTACCTTCTGGCCAAACTGGCCGATGAGGAGGAGGCCCGGATACTGAACGAGCTTTCGGCTTCAAGTGAGGTCATTGCCGGGAGGTTGAATATGGACCGGGAAGTAGTAGACCGGCGTCTGAAGTCCTTATTCGATAAGGGGCTTGTTTTCTCAGGCAAGACCGGCTGGCACCTGATTCGCTCCTGGGGCGCATTACACGACAGCGCCGGATCGGCCGATGTGGTTAAATACCCCGAGGTTTTAGATAAGGCCTTTTTTAAATTGTTGCAGGCCACCAGCGAAGAAGACCGGGGGCAGAGGGTTGAGGATGTAATCAGCGGCAAGGCCCCGTTGAAAAGGAGTATGCGAGTCATTCCCCGCTGGCGGTCGATCAAGGATATGCCCGGCCTGCTGCCTTATGAAGACATCCGGCAGATATTCAAAGCCGCGGAACCGATCGCTATTTTACCTTGCGCCTGTAAAAGGGCCGAACCGGACAGGGCCTGTCAAGACAACATTCCGGAAGTCACCTGTGTGACCTGCGGCCGGGCGGCCCAATACAACCTCAACCGCGGGGCCGGGAAAAAGCTCAGCTACGATGAGGTCCTGGAGGTTTTTGAAGGATTTGACCAGCTTCAGCTCGTTCATTTGGTCGGGAATAGCAACCGAATGCCCTCGTTGATCTGCAATTGCCACCATGATTGCTGCGGGCAGTTTTTGGTCAACGCCAAGGCCCAGGAACGTCTCAGTCAGGATGTCATAGTAAAGAGCCGGTTCATCGCCACCATCGACCCGGAAAAGTGCAGTGGCTGCGGGCTGTGCCAGGAAAAGGGATGTCCGATCAAAGCAGACGAAATCCGTTTTTACCCGGAGCTTGGCCGGGAAAGGGCCTCTATCGATGCTGAAAAATGCATCGGCTGCGGACTGTGCGTGATTAACTGCCCTTCGGAGGCACGAACAATGAAGATGGTCCGGCCGCCGGATTATATTCCAGCACCCGATGGGATGAGCGGGGAAGCGGACTAAGACGCAAAGGAGAAAAAGCCTATCCGGAACCAAAATTTTTCTTTGAAAAAATGACGTAAATTCGGAAAGGAAAATGAGATGTCTGACAAGCTCGAAATTAGAGACGGGCAGATTTTTGGGGCCTGGCGCCGAACGGTCAATTCGGCCATAATGAGAAAAGGTTCGATCCATGATGCTTCGCATATTGAGAACGATAAAATAAAAACGATAGAAGGGCGGAAGATCATATTCCTGCCTAAGGGAACCCTTTCCAGTCAAACTGGAGAGAACCGATACGGATCGCGGAGCGCCATGGGTGTCCAATGTAATTTCTGCTGAAGCGTCGGTAAAAATCGATCTTTTCCCTTGGGCGATATCAATAAAATGAACAGGTAAAAAGTGGTCCTTCCCCCACCAGAGGTAATTCAGGCTTTCGATCCCACTTAAAACCATAGGATCGGCTTTTTTGCGGGAATTAGATCAATGGGGTTTCGACGATTTTTTGCGAACTCAGCAAATAGTGTCGGGTGTTTTTCGGGGTCTCCAATTAATTTTCCTGAGCGTTTTTTTTCGCTTGACAACACTGGGGGACCGTACTATTAAACTCTGTTAAACCCTACCTGCCGGTCGACTTTGAACAAAAAATGATAAAGAAATAGTGAGGTAAGTTCGGCAAAAGAACGTTTTGTCTTTAACATCAAAATTTTAAAGAGGAGGTTTAACATGAAAACGGGTAAAGGAATTTTAATGCTTTTCTGTGTTCTTTCTTTTTTCTTCCTTTTAACAGCCCTGAGTTCGACCCAGGCCACGGCGGCGGTGAAAGCCAGATTTGATGTCAACAAAATGGCTGACATGTCCGACTTCGATCCCAACAACTTTCCGAACCCCACTGGCGATACCATCAAGATCGCTATTGTGGCTACCTTTTCCGGTCCGGCAGCGGCGGTGGGGGAAGGTTTCTGGCTCGATGCGACCTGGGCCGCCTATGACATCAACAAGAGGGGCGGCCTCATGGTAGACGGCAAAAAGAAGCTGGTTCAGCTTTTCAAGGCCGATACCATGTCGAGACCTGACCAGGCCAAGAGAATCTGTGAGCAGATGGTCCTGCAGGATGGGGTCAAGTTCCTTTGGGGCGCCGACGGCAGCCACATCGTGAAAGTCATGAACCAGGTGGCCAATAAATATAAGGTCATTTCCGTGAACATGATTTCCTTATCCGATGAACTTCAGGATTCCCAGAATTTTTCCCGCTACGCCTTTATGACCTGGTGGCAGACTTCACAGGTCGGCCGTGCTTTCGCCCATTTTTACGCTCAAAGGAAAAAAGAGAAAAAATTTTACATTATGTGTCAGGACTACATGTTCGGCCATGATATGGGAGAAAACTTCAAAAAAGCCTTAAAAGAATACTATCCCGAGGCCCAGGTAGTTGGCGAGGATTATCATAAACTCTTCCTGACCGATTATGCCCCTTATATTTCCAAGATCAAGGCCTCCGGCGCCGAGGTCGTATTCACCGGGGATTGGGATCCGGATGCCACCAACCTGCTCAAACAATCCCGAAACATGGGGCTCAACATTCCTTTTGCCCATATTTATATGGGTAACCCGGCCACCCTGGCTTCCCTGGGGGTTAAAGCGACCACAGGCCTGGTGATTGCAGGCCCTTATGGGAGAAAGAATCCTGCTTTCCCCGCCAATGATCCGAATAACTATGTTAAATACTGGAAAATGATGGAGGATGCCCATAAAAGATTCAAAGCGCCTTATAATGGAGTGCAGTACTCGCTGGGGTGGGATCCCTTGGCGATGGAGTTTGATTGGCTTCTCAGCGTCATCGAAAGGGCCGGGAGTACGGACCCCGAAAAGATCATCAAGACCTGGGAGGGAGATAGTTATGAATATGTAAACGGCCATATCAAAACCATGCGGGCCTGCGATCACAATACGATCGAGGATTTTTATGTCACTGAATATGTCCCACCCGATCAGCAAAAAGT
Source organism: uncultured delta proteobacterium (assembly GCA_963790475.1). GTDB lineage: Bacteria > Desulfobacterota > RBG-13-43-22 > RBG-13-43-22 > RBG-13-43-22 > RBG-13-43-22. The sequence continues at coordinate 408,129 of CAWBOS010000012.1, forward strand.
CTCTTACAATATTCCGCCCTACCATTGGACCGATAAAAGTGCCTATTTTGGACCCACTGTCGTGATACCGGCGGAAAAAGACCTTCCCTGGATGGACCCGAAGCTGGACCGCTGCCGGGGGAAGAATCCCGCTTCGGCGAATTAAACAAAAATCCGGAGCGTGAGGTGTTTGGTGCCTCGATTGAATAACTAAAAAAATAAATTTGAAAAACAAAGCAAAACCGTCACCCCAGCGAACCCAGGACCTAATCGGCGGTTCGCTGGGGAACAAGATTAATAAAATATCCCCCAAAAGTGGATTTCGGTTTAGCCGGAAAGGCATGAAAAGATTTTGATCACTTTTCAGCCGGAGTCGCTTAATTTTGCACAGGTGCGTAGCCATTCGGCCATTTTTTTTGAAAGGTCCTAACCAATGAGTCCAACAACTGCCATGTATGTTTCCCAGGGGATACATGGGATCGCTTACGGCATGGTGCTGTTTCTGGTGTCATCCGGCGTTACCCTGATCATCGGCATGATGAACATATTAAATTTGGCCCATGCAGCCTTCTTCATGCTTGCGGCCTATTTTTGCTATGAGGTCATAGCACTAACCGGAAATTTCTGGTTGGGTTTGCTCCTGGCCCCGATCTTCACCGCTATCTGCGGAATGCTCATGGAAAGATTTTTGCTCCGACCATTAAGAGGTTATGGGACCATAGGGGAATTGATCCTAACCGTAGGGGTCAGCTTTATCATCATAGCCATGGTCAAGGTCATCTGGGGCACTTCCAGCCTTCAGGTTAAGGTTCCTCCTTTGCTGGCTGGATTAATCACTATTTCCGGTCTGGAATATCCGATCTATCGACTTTTTGTGATTGGAATGGCCCTGCTGGTTTTGGGGTTTATGGCCCTGTTTCTGTATAAGACCCGGGTGGGCACTATCGTTCGGGCGGCGGTTTCCGACGGGGATATGGTCAATGCCCTGGGGATTAATATCCCTTTGCTCTTTACCTTCGTTTTCGGCGTGGGTATCTGGCTGGCCGGGGTGGCCGGGGTGGCCATAGCCCCCATATTGACCGTTTTTCCCGGCCTGGCCGACCAAATGGGTATGGATGCCTTTATTGTGGTGGTAGTGGGAGGATTCGGAAGCCTTACCGGGGCATTTATGGTGTCCATTATTTTCGGCTTGCTAAGTTCCTACGGTGTTCAGTTCCTTTCCGGGATGGCGCCTCTGTTGATGTTTATCTTTATGGCCATTGTCATGATTTTTTGGCCCCATGGTTTTTTCGGAGAAGGTGAAGAAGAATGAAAAAAACCTTAATATGGATTTTGTGGATCGCCCTGGGTGTGGCCTTGTTATTCATTCCCAAAATTTTTGGGATCTACTATACCAATTTCTTTGTGAGCTTTGCCATTATGGCCGTTTTTTCCCAGTCTCTCAATATAGAGCTGGGTTACGCCCGGCTTCTTAATTTCGCGCCTGCCATGTTTTTTGGGACGGGGGGCTATGGGACGGCCCTGGCCCTGCAGCATATCCCCGGGTATGCCTCTTTTAGGGGCCGTTTTATGCGGTATGTTTCTGGCCGCCTTATTGGCCCTGATTTTATACACCCCTGATCGTCCGGGTCAGCGGTACCGCCTTCGCTATGCTCCACGTCGCCTTTTCCATGCTCCTGTATATGATGGCCCTGAAATTGAGGGGCATCACCGGCGGGGAAGACGGGATCGGAGGGTTTCCGACGCCGCCGTTCAACATCCCCGGAATTATATCCATAGACATGACGAATCCCCTTAATTTTTATTACTTTGCCGTAGCCGTCCTGGGGATCTGCTCTGTGGCTCATGTGGTTTATCACCAAGACTCCCTTTGGGCAGGTTATGGTCGGCATACGGGATAATCCCAAGCGCATCGGTTATCTTGGCTTCAGGGTGCCGGAAAGCAAGGGCGTGGTCTATATTATAGGAGGGGCCTTTGCCGGGGTGGCCGGTGCCGTCTATGCCCTGTTTCAGAACCTGATTTCCGTGGACGCCATCAGTATGGTGAACTCCTTTATGCCGATTTTGATGGCCCTGGTCGGCGGGATAGGGACTTTTTTCGGTCCGATCCTGGGTGCAGCGTTTTTTCAAGTGGTTGAGGAAGTAGCCCGTCACTATACGGATCGGATTGAGATGGTGATGGGCCTGATGCTCGTCATTATTGTTCTGTTCGCCCCCATGGGGTTTATGGGGGTATACCGGGATTTAAAGGCAAAATGGGCAGCCGCCCCCAAGAGTTAATTCGGAGAAGGTCGGATGAATATACTGGAAACAAAAGGTCTTTTTCATGATTACAGCGGTTTGAAGGTGTTGTTTGATGTCAACCTGCAGGTTAAAGAAGGGGAACGGCATGCCATCATAGGTCCCAATGGAGCCGGGAAAACGACCCTCTTTAACACCATAACCGGGACTTGCTGCCCCACTACGGGAAAAGTGTTCTTTAAGGGCAAAGAGATAACCGGGTTCCCTCCTTATAAATTGACCCGTTTGGGTATGGGGCGTTCTTTTCAGCTTACCAGTACTTTTGATCGGTTAGTGACCTTTCAAAATGTACGACTGGCCATCCTTTCCCAGAAAGGCGTCCGCTTTAATTTGTTCCGCAAGGTGGATAAAATGATGGATGTAAACCAGGAGACTATGGAAATCTTAAAACGGATTAATCTGGAAAAGGAAATGATGATGCCGGCCTCCTTATTGTCCTATGGAAAACATCGGTCGCTGGAGATCAGCATGGCCCTGGCCACCAATCCGGATCTGATCCTTCTGGACGAACCCACTGCCGGCATGTCCCGGGATGAAACGCATACCGCCGTTGAAATGATCAAGCGGCTGACCGAGGGTAAAACTGTGGTCATTATCGAACACGATATGGATGTCGTCTTCTCCCTGGCGGACCGCATTACGGTCCTTCATTATGGACAGATTCTGACCACCGGAACCCCGAACGAGATTCGGCACAATCAAGCGGTCAAGGATGCCTATCTGGGAGATTCGGAAAACGGCGGCATAACAACTAGGCATAGTGCATAATAATTAAGAGGCTACAATAGCCGATCTGATATGCGAAAATCATAGTTTGTGCGCTCTGCGCAAGGAGCAAAAATGCTACTGGAAGTCGATGATCTGAATACCTACTATGGAACGAGCCATGTCTTACAAGGCATCTCTTTAAACGTTGATGAAGGTGAAATTGTCGCCCTTCTGGGTCGAAACGGCATGGGGAAAAGTACCACTCTGAAAAGTATCATGGGCCTGGTCAAACCGAAATCTGGAAAGGTCGTTTTTCAAGGAAATGAAGTTACCGGTTTTCCACCTTTCAAAGTGGCCAAGGCCGGTATCGGCTACGTCCCGGAAGAGAGGAGGATATTCCCGAAGCTTACTGTTTTGGAAAACCTGAATTTGGGAATAAAAGGAGGGAAAATTTCCTCGGGAAAGAATCCTTGGACCGTAGAGAGGATCTTCGAACATTTTCCCAAGTTGAAGGAAAGGACCGAGCAGAAAGGAAGGTTTTTATCCGGCGGTGAACAGCAGATGTTAACCATTGGTCGTGCCCTGATGGGGAATCCCGCTCTTCTGCTGGTGGATGAACCTACGGAAGGGCTGGCCCCGCTTATGGTAAAGGAGGTCAGGGATATCCTGGGAGAAATCAATAAAAAAGCCGGCGTTTCCATTCTTCTGGTGGAGCACAATATTAGCGTGGCCATGTCTCTGGCTAACCGGATTTACCTGATGGGCAAGGCCCATGTTGGATTTTCCGGTACCAAGGAGGAGTTAGAAGCCAATAAAGAGGCCCGGGAGAAATATCTGGAAGTTTAAATCAAATAATATGTGGAAAACTATCTAAGAAAATATTACTTGCCATTTGAAAACCCGATTTTCTGATTCAAAAATCTTCTATCTCATTTTCCCTGTCCAATGAATTTAGCAGCGCCAAGGCCGTGATATGTCCTCTTTTGTTTCCTGGGAGGACTTTTACTCCTTGACACCGAATGGATTTATTCGATAAAGTTTTAATCAAAGCGTGTTGAATTTGGGTGGTTAAGTTTGATCTTTTAAGAATAGAGTGCGGTCTTATTTTTTTGAAATGAAACTGGATACTGGATACTGGATGCTGGATTGACTTTATCCAGAATCGAGTATCGCTTTTTGTTTTTTTCAAGTATCGGTAGTTTGATCCTGCATCGAGTATCGTCCGGCCAGAAGTCGTCGATCTCGCGTTTCAGAAAACGTGAGAGATAAATTCTCAGATAACAAATTGTAAGAATCAAATATTCAACAAGGAGAAACGGATGGAACGTACATTGTCAATTATTAAACCCGACGGTGTGGCCAAGGGGCTGATCGGAGAGGTCCTTAGACGATTTGAATCCAACGGGCTTAAGGTGGCGGCCATGAAGATGATTGCTATGAGTAAGAAACAGGCCGAGGGCTTTTATGACGTCCATCGGGAAAAACCATTTTTTGAAAGTCTGACCGATTTTATGTCCTCCGGACCCTGTGTAGTGCTGATCCTCGAAGGAGAAGGGGCTATCGACAAAAATCGAAAACTGATGGGGGCTACCGATTATACTAAGGCCGACCCCGGGACCATCCGGGCCGATTTCGCCAGCAGTATCGAGAAAAATATCGTCCATGGTTCCGACGGCCCGGACACGGCCCGTTATGAAATCGGGTATTTCTTCAATGCCCTGGAGATTGTTGGGTAGTTTCGTACCGATGATGAAAAGAACAAACCAAAAGGTTTTTTTTGTTTGTGGTTTTTTGGCGTTTTTATCTTTACTCTGCACGGATCAAACCTGGGCCTCCTATTATTATACCTTCCCCTCCACCCTTACCATCTGCGATGAAGCGGTCCCCTTGTGGGAACGAAAGGATCCGGGAGCGAATGGACCGGGAATTCACGCTCAATGTCTATGACCGCGGTCAGGTCTATCTATGGTTAAAAAGGAGCAAGCGTTTTTTCCCTTATGTCGAGGCCCGTTTGAAAGAGAAAGGAATGCCCGATGATCTGAAGTATCTGTTGGTAGCGGAAAGCGCCCTTCGCCCTCAGGCCCTTTCCACCAAGGGTGCGGCAGGATTTTGGCAATTCCTTGAAAGAACGGGGAAGAGATTCAATCTACAAAAAAAGCCCTGGATTGATGAACGACTTGATTTGGCCAAATCCACCGATGCGGCTATCAGTTACCTGAAAATATTATACGATCAATTCGGGAAATGGACTCTGGCTATGGCGGCCTATAATTGCGGGGAAGACCGGGTTAGGGAGGAAATCCTCCAACAGGGCGAAAATGAATATTATCGTTTGGCCCTGCCCCAGGAGACCGAGCGTTATATTTTTCGTATTTTAGCTGCCAAAGTTATCTTGAGCGATCCCCTGAGATACGGCTTTGACCTTCCGGAAGAAGAAGGTTATCCCATCATTGAAACAGATTCTGTGATCCTGCAGCTTCCCTATCCGGTCCTCCTGCGGGATATTGCCAAGGCCTGCGGGTCTTTTTTTAAGGAATTAAAAGAGCTGAACCCTGAAATTCAGGGATATACCCTGCCGCCTGGTGTTCATCAACTTAAGATACCGGCAGGGAGGAAACCCCTTCTGGAAAAGCAGTATAAGGATTTCATCAAGAGCACTCCCTAATCCCGGTGCCTTAATAAGAAAAATCCCCCCTTTTTACAAATCACGTTATTTTTGATTGACACGCTATATATAGTGTAGTAATTAAATCCTATATACTATATAAAGCAAAGGTGAACCCTTTTCCAGGAAGGAGAAGCGATGGAGGAAAAATCAGAAAAACCCCCGTTTTGTTACAATTTAAAACTCCCGGATACCCAGTGTCATCAATGTATCTGGCTGGAATGGAATCAAAAGGGGTTGAACTGCCTCAACCGAAAACGCATGGTTTGCACCCTTTATATTGAAGAAGTCTTTGGGAATCTGGTGACGAAAACCATTAATTAATGCCAACCCCATTTCCAAACGATTTTGGATAAGGAAAGGTTCTTCTTGGTATAAAAAATCATTTCTACCCTCTTAAATCCGTTTAGTCAAATCCAGAAGCCAGCGGTGCAGGGGAAGCATATTTTTATAGTGTTCGAAGCACAAATCCACCAATCCTTCTGAAAATAATTCCTCGGAGACAGGCAATTCCACTCCGGCATAAAGGCCGGAGTAAAGGAGGAATTCGGCATTTTTATGAGCCGGATCATATCCGGGCGGGGTCTTTTTATAATGCGCCTCGCCCACATAATACTCTTTATTTTTTTTGATGGCCGTAACCGCTTTAGTCAGGGCTGGTCCATACTTGGGATGGACACCAGATTGACGATAGGCCTCCAGCATATCCTTGGGGAAGCAATATAATCCGACGCCCAGCATAAATTTCAGCGGTTCCAGATGAAAATAGAAACCGGAACATTCCATCCTGGGCCGGGAACCTTCCCAGAACCAGAGGCCCAGATGAGTCTTATAGGGAGTTTTGTCCGAGCTGAAACGGATATCCCGGTTGAGACGAAAAAGGGATTTATTGACCCGTGGATCGGCCTGGACCCCCGGGGCGATCGTTTTCAGCCGGTCGCCCATGGCCAGTATGAAATCCCGGGATGGGGCCAGGACCTGTTGTTCATACATCGCCTTGTTTTGATCAAACCACATCTTGGTATTGTTTTGGGCCAGTTTGCGGAAAAAGGCGACGGTCTGCTTGGAAAAACCGTTAAAAGCGACGGATGAGGTCATAGGTTTGTTCCTTAGGAGTTAGTATAAAAGAGTATCACACCTTCGCTGCGATAACACATCAGCGTAGGGTCTGATTACCGGCCGATGTCTGCATCCCCATAACGCATGTCGGGCCAATGGATGCTCCCCTCTTCAAAGAGAACGGTAAACACCTGGTCGGGATCGGTGCTTTCCTGAACATTGGGAAGGTCCATTCCGCCGACTCCGGCCGGGACATAAAAGGTGAAATCCAAAGGGTTCATTTGGCCCTCACGCACCGCTTCCACATACATCTGCGGCCCCTTGGGGTTGGCAAGTCCGGATATCTTGCCCATAAATTTCCGGTCATTTTGTCGAAAGTCGGCGTAGGTGCACGCCACCCCATAGAGACAGGCGATTCCAACCCTGGCTGGATATTTAAATCCGAAAATGAGTTGCTTAAGATAACGGTCATAGGCCAGGGAATAGCTGGGCCATTTTCCTTTGCCCCACATAAGACCGGAAACGAAGGGGTCTTCCTGTTCAACCGGGGAAAGGGACATGAGCTGGGCAACTCCGCAGACCGAACCATAGACTTGTTCTCTGTTGATGGTATGACCTTCCGGGTTCCATTCCGGATTGGAACAGCGCAGGGAATTGGACATCAAAGCATAAGCGGCCCGGAAAGGTTCCGATTCATTCTCCTCCGCCCGGAGACTTATCCGTAGCCCGCCTAAAAACATGGTTGTTCCGTAGAGCCCTTTTTTCCCATATTCTTCGTAAGTCACAATGCCGTTGCCGTCTTCATCGTAGGTGTCGAGAAAGCTTTTTTTCAATGAAGTCCCCTGCAGTTGATCCACGGCATCCAAGTAGGCGAAAAAGGTTTTCTGCATATCCCAGGGCATCTTGTGAGAGTCGGTATACAAGGCCGTTGTGACGATCTCCTTGAAGTTGTCGCCCTCCAGATAACCAAGCCTTCCCCGGAAGGAGGCCAGCAGTTGGCCGGTGATATCATCGCTTCCGACCACATAATAAAGTCGTCGGCCCAATCTGCGTTTTTCAGCCCGCTCGAGACTAAAATCCCGGCTTAATGGGCAGTCGTATCCCTTGGTGGTCATGATGGCCTTTTCTTTAAGCAGGGGCAGGGGAACCGCCTGAGGGAAGTGGCCGCCGGCCCTGTCCGCCAACCCGGCCTCTTCGGATTCCTTCAGGCCGACATTGCTGAAGATGTAGCGGGCGCAGAATAAATCGGTGGCCACCGGATCCAAACCGGCGATGACCAGTCCCTCACGCTCCTTGATGCCCAAGCCGACCCCCGTGTGATCCCTGTTTATAGCTTCCACGGCATCGACAATGTGCATCATGAAAATATCCTGTTGGACCACGGCGGCGATGATATCGAGCATGGTACCCGTCAGTCCGCCGGTCTTTTTCACCCGGTAGGTCCCATCGGGATTTTTTAAGGGGATACTGGTCTTCGGGTCCAATTCAGGGATCCAGACCTGATGGGGAATGGCGCCTTTCATCCCCGGGATTTTCATCTTGGGTGGGGTGGCATATTCCCAGTTGCAATCGTTTGATCGGGACACTTCCATGGGATAAAGCCCGATTCCCAGATTCTTGATCACATTGGTGAAAAGGGCCTGGGCATGAATCTTTAATTTAGGCAGGTTGATGAGAATGCATCCCGGATAGAGGACCCGATCGCCGGGATCGGTGGGATCGCCTCCGATTATGACCTTATGGAGAATGATCGACTCGAAATTTTCATGGTCCGGGACCGGGATATCTCTTCCTTTGGACATGTCGTCGCAGATTCGGTTCAGGTCGTAGACCATCAGCTTATCTTGGACCTTCCCTGGAGGCAGATAGGTACCAGCCATGCTTTCTTCCAACCCTTTCATCGGATCATCTCCTCGGGAGGATTCGGAGACCTCGGAAAGGTACTTGCGGACGAAATAGAATCCAAAGCCGCCGTAAAAATCATCGGACCGGCCTTCAATGGCCGCCTCGGTGGTCACGGGGCGGCCTGTCTTTTTAAGATGCCGAAAGCCGGCGGTAATTCCTGACATGGCTGTGGCGGCCTCCCCGATACACATCTGATAGTAGCTGATGCCGGCCTTATCGTGGAACCACCTCATCCCAGCGGCGACAAAGGCCCATTCCGTGATGGCGGAGCTGCCGGGGCTGGGTCCGAAGGTATAGGGCTCAAAGCTCTCGACAGAAACGATGTTCGGTTTGAAAAGAAGTTTCTGCCCCTTTTGGAGTCTTTCATTGATTCGGGAAAGGAAGGGGGTTTCCTGCTCCAAGGCCGACAAAGCCCTATCCAGGTTTTCATAGGTATAATTGATCTTGGTTTTGATCTCTCCCCAGGCTGCCTTATCGGAATCACGAATGAATTTTTGGAGCAGGAGACCAATCCCACCGTAGGCCTTATCGACATCCATCCGGGCAACGGCCACGGCTGAGCCTTTGCTGTCTATCTTCCCATCACCTATGGCCGTATGAACCCGGCCGTCGGTTGCTTTATTCATTGGCTCTTCTCCTTTTGAGTTAAGGGTAAAGGATTCAGATATTTTTGTACCAACGTTTTATTTTACATCTCCGCACGGATTTTAAAAGCTTTTTTTGCGAAAATGGGTATTGGATGACTTTTTGAAGGTTATCGGATTTATTGTTTCATTCTGCCGCAACTATAGCAATATCCTTTATGCACACAAACAGTGCCCCCGCATTCAGAACAAGCCCATCTTGATTTTTCATCGGCAACAAATTTTTTAAGACCAAAATTTTTAATATGCTCAAGATTTTCAATCATGCTCATCCTGTATTTGGTTCGATATCTTTTATCCAAATGTTTTAATCGGTCACAGGGAAACCTTTCGCACTCAAAACAAAATAACGATTTTCGTCCTTTGAAAGTTGAACAGTTTTTGATTTTGCATTGAGAGCGAGTAACCGGCTTATGAAGGTCAATTCCCCGACAACCGGGGCATTTATTTTTTACCCTTAAATGGGCCATGCAAATACCACAATTCATCCCACAGGGCGCAACGAGTGACAATTTAGTGGAGGATTTCATAATATTTATCCGACAAAAGCCATCCTATAATAATTTGAGGTTGATGGTGACTTCCATACTGGGAGAATCCACCTGAAATTTGATACCTTACACTTTATTTTATTGTTTTAATTTCGGGCCCGACCAGACATTTTTCGCTTCGATTAAAAGACCAGGATTGCCTTTTTATAAGCCTTTAATCCTGTCCAATCAATATCTTTTCTCCAGAATAATTTGGCAACTTTCCCCCTTTCTCCTTGGCGATAAGATGAGGAATCAAGCCGCGGTCGGCGATGATCTCCAGAAGAAAGTCCGGCAGCCGGGACCCTGAGAATTCCATGACTTTCGCCGGTATTCTTATTTTACCCGAAGTAGGATGAATTTCAACAGTATCTCCCTGTTGCACCTGTTCGTAGACAGCCGCGCACTCCAAAACGGGAATCCCCAGGTTAATAGCGTTTCGAAAAAAGATCCTGGCAAAACTGACGGCCACTATGGCTTTGATCCCCAGGTCCCGGAGGACGGCGGGGGCCTGTTCCCGGCTTGAGCCGCACCCGAAATTTCGGCCGCCTACAATCACACCTCCCGGATTGACCTTGCCGGCGAATTCCGGATCGATCGGCTCCATGGCCTTTTCCTTCATTTCTTCCAGGGGCAGAATCAGGTAACGTGCGGGAATAATGATGTCCGTATCGATCCCATGGCCAAATTTCCAAATTTTTCCGATTATCACTGACATTTTCCTCATCCTTTCTTCATCCCCGAGGGTCTTCAATCCGTCCGGCAATGGCCGATACGGCCACAGTCTCGGGTGATGCCAGATAAACTTTGGAATCTTTGTGACCCATTCTGGCTTTAAAATTTCTGTTGTGGGTTCCGACGCAAACCTCGCCCTCCGACAACATCCCCTGCCCCCCGAAACAGGCAGAACACCCGGGGTTGCAGACCACGGCCCCGGCTTCAATAAAGATTTGGATAAGCCTTTCCGTAACGGCTTGAATAAAAATGTCCTGTGAGGCAGGGGTAACCAGAAGGCGGACTTCGGGATGGATCTTCTTCCCTTTGAGTATTTGGGCCGCAATCCGTAAATCCCCGATCCTTCCGTTAGTGCAAGACCCGATAAAGGCCTGGTCGATCCGGGTTCCCCGGACTTCTTCCACGGGGACGACCTGGTCCACCGACCAGGGGCAGGATATCTGCGGACTTAACCGATCCAGGGCAATAGTCATTTGCCGGCAATATTCGGCATCCGGATCGCTCTTGAAAAAAATGCCCTTTCCCTCCCGGGCTCGTGTGAATTTCAAGGTTACTTCATCAGGTTCAAAGATGCCTGTCTTAGCCCCGGCCTCGATGGCCATGTTGCACATAGTAAGGCGTCCTTCGTTGGGAATACCGGCAACTCCTCCCCCGGAGAACTGGAGGGCCTGGTAGGCGGCCCCCTCGGCTCCAAGGTCCCCGATCACCTTTAAGATGATATCTTTCGGGTGCAAGTGGTCGGGTAGTTTGCCCTGGAGTTCGATTCGTATAGTTTCCGGAATTTTTAGCCATATCTCTCCGGTTGCCATAACAGCGGCCCCGTCGGTGGACCCCACACCGGTAGCGAAGGCTCCAATACCCCCATAGGTGCAGGTGTGTGAATCGGTGCCGATGACCAGATCGCCGGGTAATACAAATTTTTCCACCATTAGCTGATGACAGACGCCCTGTTGGTCAAACAAGTGCAGGCCGTATTTTCTGGCGAAATCCCGGAGCAGCTTATGTGTTCTGGCCGCATTTTCCGTGGTCGCCGGGATGTAATGGTCCAGCACAACAGCGATCCGGTCCTTGTCCCAGGGCATCCTTCCCAGGGTTTCAAAGGCCTGAACCGTCAATTCACCCACGGCATCGTTGGTCATCAAAAACGACACCCGGGCGTTGACGATTTCTCCGGCCGATAAATCCCGGCTCCCGCCGGCCTGATTAAGAATTTTTTCCAAGATGGTCTTTCCCATGTTCCATAGCCTCCTGGTTTCATTTTTTTGCCAATCCCGATCTTGCGGACTCCGACAGTGCCGGGACTGAATTTCCTTCGACAATAAGGAAATTTTTTTATTGCGTAAAGTGATATGTTTTCAATATAATGATGTATAATATGCAACAACGAAATTTTAAAGGCATTCGATATGGACCAATATTCATTAAAATTGTTTCTTCATCTGACGGAAACGCTTCATTTTGGAAAAACCAGTCAGGCCGGTAATATCAGTCCGTCGGCCCTCAGCCGGCAGATACAACGGATGGAAGAAGAGGTGGGGCAAAGGTTGTTTGAACGGGACAACCGGATAGTGCAGCTTACCCGGGCGGGTCTTCTTTTCCGGGATTACGCTAAAACCGTTCTGGAAAAATGGCAGTCCCTTAGGGATGATCTGATGGTGGAAGAAGGGAGCCTGAAAGGGGAAATAAGTCTCTATTGCTCGGTAACGGCCAGCCTGAGCATCCTCCCCGATCTACTGAATGCTTTTCGAACCGCCTATCCGGCCGTCCATATTCGTTTGCAGACCGGCGATGCCGGCATGGCCATACAAAAAGTGGTAGAAGGGGAGACGGACATCGCCGTGTCCGCCTTGCCGGAACGTATTCCAAAAGAACTAATGTTCAAGGTCTTGACTGAAACGGCTTTGGTGTTTGTCGCTCCCAAAAATCCCTGGGAATTCTCCGGGTCCCTTAAGAAGGAAATCCCCTGGAAAAAAATTCCTATAATAATATCTGAGCATGGACTGGCCCGAAAGAGGATTGATGCCTGGTTTAAGAAAAAGGGGATTCAACCGAATATCTATGCCCAGGTGGCCGGAAATGAGGCCATCCTTTCCATGGTCAGTCTAGGGTGCGGGATCGGGGTCGTCCCACGGCTCGTTTTTGAAAACAGCCCCTTACAAAAAAATATTTCCATTCTTGATATCAAACCGGAACTGACTCCTTATGCCGTTGGTATCTGTATCCGGAAAAGAAAAATAAACTCCCGGCTGGTCCGAGCCTTTTGGGAGGTCAGGGATTAAAACAAGTTTTCTGCCAAAAAACTTTTACATGAAATCAGTCAACTCTACCTCCAACAAGCCCATAGCTCCTCACGACCCACACCGGTAACAGCCAGTTCTTTCCCTCACCTCGGAAGCTTGTATTCGATGTGCCAGTTATCATGAGTTGGCCCTGAAGATAAAAAAGAGGCCTTTGGATAGGGGTTGTTCTAAGGAAAAACAAAAGGAATGCGTTACTGAAGAATGCCAAAATTAACTGAGGCTAAAAGCCTATGGTTTTGGGAGGGCTTTGGAAAAAATCTAGAAAGTTGGAAGTGGTTGATCTAAGAGTATTCTCTTGTCCTGCCATAAGCCGAAATTCCCCGCAGAGGCTGTGGAGGTCTAGCGAAGAAAACAGCCACAATTGCCGACAGGCTGGTTATCCCAAAGATAGTGAAGGCGATTCGGTAATCGTGGGTAGCGTCAAAAATAAGACCGGCAATGGTCGGGCCGAAAGCAGCCCCCAGTTGGGTAAACAATCCGGAAAAACCGATTATCCTGCCGAAGGAAACCATGCCGAAACAATCGCCGACCAGAAGAGACTGCATCATAACGATTCCGCCCATAGTCAGACCGAAGGCAAAGGTACCCAGGTAAAGAACCGCCACCTGGTGGAATCGGGCCATAAAAAGAACGGCTATCCCCTGGATTAAAAAACAAAATATCGCCACAAACCGCTTATCAAAGCGGTCGGCGATAGATCCAAGAAATAGACGACTGATAATACTGGCCCCGGTCGTAACACTCACCGCCTTGGCCGCCCCGGCTACACCCAGGGTCAGACTTAAGAAAGAGACCTGGTGCACGAGAAAGGCGAGCTGGCCGGTCATGGCCAGCAAAAAACCTATGACAATGGCCCAGAAGGCGGTGGTGTGCATCGCTTCAACCCGTGTCCAGACACGCATCTGGGGACCAAAGGAGATCCGTCTGCCTGATGAGTCAACGGATAAGGGAACCTTCTGCCGGCCATCGGGGAATTGGCCCACATCTGCCGGATGTTGTTTTATAAGGAATGAAGCGATTGGTATGATCACCAGGCAAAACAGCCCCCCCAGGGTGGGTAATGCCGTCCGGAGACCCCAATGGGAGATCAGGTAAACGGTAAAAGGCACCATGATCATTCCCCCCAGGCTTAATCCACTCATGGTCAATCCCATAGCCAACCCTCTCTTCGAGACAAACCAATTGGCGATTAAGGTGGTAATTGTCATCGGGGACGCACAACTGGTTCCCACAGCCAGGAACAGGTAGACCGCATACAATTGCCAGAGTTGGGTTATACGGCTCAAGAGAAAGAACCCAATTCCGGTAATAATAGAACCCAGAATAAGAAGAGGTTTGGAGCCGAACCGATCAATGGCCTGCCCAACCACCATACCCAAGACCCCGGAGACGGCAAAATACATAGTAAGTGCGGTTGAGATAGTGCCTTTGGACCATCCGTAATGGATCCTCAGGGGGTCTAAGATAGCACCGTGGCTGTAAAAACCAATGCCGCAGGAAAAAACCAGGGTAATTGTACTCCCTAAAACGATCCACCAACCGTAAAAAACGCGTCGGGGCATAGGAGGGGTTGGTCCTACCGGCGGAGTGGAAGATGAATTTTTATCAGATTCAGACATGCGCTTTTTTCATTAATAAAATAATTACTTAGGATGGCCTCGCCTCTAATTTTTTCTAAGATGGGAGGCAGGCCCTGCTGTCAAATCACCTAAAAGTTTGGACCGGTTTTTCGACCAAAAGAGGGTTTCAGATAATTCTAAAGAAAAAAATCTTGCCGGACTTTTAGTGGGATTTATCGAATATGGTGAGGACTTTTTTCTGCGTGATTGCCCTTTATTATCTTCGAACCTTTATAATATACATTGTTTCCGGAAAAAAACAAGGAGTTCTTTAAGAAGGATTAATTTCGATCACCTTATTCCCTTGACCGGATTTAGTTTTCCGCTCTCGAGGTCAACAAACCTCCTGCGCACAACCCAGCGCGGATCTTTCCGGGGAGAATCTTCAAGACGAGCGTAAACCAAAAGATTGGTGTCGATGGCGATCGTCCCCGTCCCTCATAACTCTTTCCCGAATTTGGTCCCAGGAGGCCTCCGAACGGTTATTCAGTTACCCGCGTAAGCCTTGGAGAAGTTCTTCTTTTATGAATAGCATAATTTATAATTAATTAATTTATAAAGAAGTTTGAGACTGAAGACTATTTTTTGCCACCGCCTGACCTGTTCCCTTTTCTCCAATATCCGATCTAAGAAAATAAATAAAAATCACTGAGAAAAGGCTATCCCCAGGAATCAGGAACTGGGACTTAAGAGGCTATCACCTTTCAATATTATAAGAACTTTTTTTTTAAAAAACCTTTGACATGGGGCAAAAAATACGATAAGAAGGCTTTTGTTTATGTTGTGTGAAAAAAGTCATAAACCTCATAAACACTTCTTTTATTACTTCCGGATTAATCTTTTTTTAACTATGCAGGGAGGGCAAAAAAATGATTCCTGATCAATCCCTTTTCTATCAAATCATTAACGTTCTTTTATTAATACTTATTTTAAATACCTTTCTGTATAAGCCGATTAGAACCATCTTGAAACAACGGGCGGAAAAGGTGGGCGGTCTGACTTCAGAGGCCCAGAAAGCCCATTCCGAAATGATTCAAAAGGAACAGGACTACCAAGCCCGGTTGCAACAGGCCCGGAAAGAGGGCTTTGAGCAAAAAAATCTCTTTAAATTAGAAGGCCAGGAAGAAGAAAAAAGACTTCTCCAACAAGCTAACCTGAAGATTGAAGCCGAACTGACCCAGAATCGGCAAAAGATCGCCCTGCAGGTTGAAGAAGCCCGGGAAAAACTCTCCGGTGAAGTAGCCTCCTTCTCTCAGGAAATAGCCCAAAAGATCTTAGGGAGGACGATTTAAATGTCCCATCTTCGTTTTTCATCCTCAGAAAGAAAAGCCTTTTTTCACGGCCTGGCAAAATACCTTGTATCTTACCTTCCTTTGATTGCTGTCCTGGTTCTTTATGGGGGGCTGGTCTATGCCGCTTCGGGGGGGGAAGGCGGGGCCGCCGGACATGAAGCCGCAGCTCACGGCGGGGAAACTCCGGAAAGAATATGGGAACTTATATACCGGTCGATCAATTTTATCATCTTTTTCGGGATCCTTTTTTTCCTGCTCAGAAAACCCTTGAAACAAGTATTGGCCGACCGGCGGGATTCCATCCAGAAAGAACTGCAGGATTTGGAAGCCAAAAAAGAAGAGGCCACCCGGGAATTTCAGGCCCTGGAAAATCGGATTTCCAATATCAAAGAAGAACGTTCGGCCATCCTGGCCGAATATAAAGTCGAAGCGGAAAAAGAAAAACAGAAGATCATAGAGAACGCCCAAAAAACAGCCACCCGGATCATCGATCAATCCCAACTAACCATCCAGCAGGAAATGCGGAAGGCCAATCAGGCCTTGCGGCAGGAAATGTCCGATATGGCCGTCCGAATGGCTGAAGAGCTATTGAAGAAGAATATCACCGAGAACGACCAAAAGGTCCTGATCGGTGAATACTTAGCAAAGGTGGTGACCCATTAATTGAGAAACTTTACTATTTCCCGAAGATACGCCAAGGCCCTTCTGTCCCTGGGAAAAGAAGACGGGAACTATCTTAAGTATGGGGAAGAGTTGAAGGCCTTCAGTGATTTGCTGAATAAGGAAACCCAGGCCCGTTATATCCTTCAAAGCCCGATCTATGATTTTACCAGCCGGAACAAGCTATTGAAGGCTATTCTGGAAAAGACCGGGTTTTCTATAACGGTGAACAATTTTATTCAACTTCTCTTGGTCAAGGGTCGCATTCGTTATGTGGATGATATCGTGGTCTATTATTCCCAATTGACCGATGAGTTGTCCAACATCAAAAGGGCCGTGGTCACTGCTGCGGTCCATCTTAGCGATGATATTATAGAAAAAATACAGGCGGCTTTGAAAAAGGTCGTTCAAAAAGAGGTTATGGTTACGGTCAATGAGGACCCTTCCATTATTGGCGGGATTGTCGCCCGGGTAGGGGATTTGACCCTGGATGGAAGTTTAAAAACTCAACTTAAGAGTTTAACAGAATCCTTAAGAAGGGGTGAGGGTGTCTAAGTATGGAAATCAGAGCTGAAGAGATCAGTCAGGTCATAAGACAGCAGATTCAAGATTTTGATAAAAAAGTGGAACTCAGCGAGACGGGGACCGTGCTTTCCGTCGGCGATGGTATTGCCCGGGTCTATGGGGTGGAAAAGACCATGGCCATGGAGCTTTTGGAATTTCCCGGAGGGATATACGGCATTGCCCTGAACTTGGAAGAGGACAATGTCGGTTGTGCCGTCCTTGGGGAAGACTTCCATATTAAAGAAGGAGATGTGGTCAAACGGACCGGCCGAATCGCCGAAGTCCCGGTGGGAGAGGCTGTCCTGGGCCGGGTCATTGACGCCGTGGGCCAACCCATCGACGGTCTGGGACCGCTCAATGCCAAGGAATTCCGGAAGATCGAGTTGAAGGCCCCCGGGGTTATCGAACGCCAGCCGGTGAAAGAGCCCATGTACACCGGGTATAAGGCCATTGATGCCATGACCGCCATCGGCCGGGGTCAACGGGAGCTGATCATCGGTGACCGTCAGATCGGTAAAACCGCCCTGTGCGTAGACGCCATCATCAATCAGAAAGATTCGGATATTTTTTGCATTTATGTGGCCATCGGCCAGAAGAAATCCACAGTGGCCCAGGTGGTTGAGGCTTTGCGGCGCAACGGAGTTTTAGAGAAAACCGTGGTGGTTGCCGCCTGTGCCAGTGACCCGGCCCCCATGCAGTATGTCGCTGCCTTTGCCGGCTGCACCATGGGAGAATATTTCCGGGATTCAGGCCGACATGCCTTGGTGATTTACGATGACCTGTCTAAACAGGCCGTGGCCTATCGGCAGCTTTCCCTGCTCCTTCGACGTCCTCCCGGACGGGAGGCTTTCCCGGGGGACATTTTTTACAACCATTCCCGTCTGCTGGAAAGGGCGGCCAAGGTTCGGGATGACTTGGGAGGAGGCAGTTTGACGGCTTTGCCGATCATTGAAACCCAGGCCGGTGACCTCTCGGCCTACATCCCGACCAATGTTATTTCCATTACCGACGGGCAGGTTTTTCTGGAACCGAGTCTGTTCTTCTCCGGGGTACGTCCGGCCATCAACGTGGGACTTTCAGTTTCCAGGGTCGGCGGAAATGCCCAGGTCAAAGCCATGAAGCAAGTGGCCGGGAGCCTGCGTTTAGACCTGGCCCAATACCGGGAACTGGCGGCCTTTGCCCAGTTCGGAAGTGAACTCGATAAATCCACCCAGGCCCAGTTGAACCGCGGGGTTCGTTTGGTGGAGATCCTGAAACAGCCCCAGTATCAACCCATGCCCATGGAAAAGATGATTATTAGCCTATTTGCCGGGGCCCGGGGATTTCTGGATGACCTTCCGGTGGAAACCTTGCAGGATTTTGAGCTTCAAATGATCGCCTTTATCGAATCCAAACATCAGGATATTCTTTCCGAAATCAAAGAAAAGAAGGAAATAAGTCCGGAATTGGAAGAAAAGATGAAAAAGGCCATTGGGGAATTCAAGACCCAATTTCAATCACAACAAAAATAGACCTTCAAGCTCATAGCTCAAAGCTGAAAGCTCACAGAAAGCTTTAAATAAATAAATAGAGAGTCATTAGCATGGCGACACTTCAGGATATCAGAAGAAAAATCGGGGGGGTAAAAAAGACCCAGCAGATTACTAAAGCCATGAACATGGTGGCCGCGGCCAAACTGCGGGGCGCCCAGATGCGGATGGAAAATTTCCGTCCCTATGCCGGCAAATTTTTAGAAGTCATTAATAATCTTTCCTCCCGGATCGATCCCGAGGCTTTCCCATTGATGACCCAGAGGCCGGTAAAAAAGGTGGAATTGATTTCCCTTACCGCCGACCGGGGACTTTGCGGAAGTTTCAATGTCAATCTGATCAATGCCGGGGAAAAGTTTATTAAAGCCCGAATGAAAGAACAGGTAGAGGTGTCCCTGGCACCGGTCGGCAAAAAAGGGGGAGAATACTATAAACGCCGAAAATACAATGTTCGCATCCGCTATATGGATATATTTAATTCCTTTGATATGGTTACTGCAGCCGGTATCGGCCGGGATGTCATCGATAACTTCCTGGCCGGCGGATCGGATGAGGTCTATATCCTTTACGGCGAATTTATAAACATGGGTGTTCAAAGACCCAAAGTGCTTCGTTTGCTGCCCATTGCTCCCTTGACCCAAAAAGGGGAGGAGAAACAGGGATTGGAATATCTCTATGAGCCCTCGGTGGAAGGAATTTTCAATGATCTGTTACCCCGTTATATCAATGTGCAAATCTACCGGGGCATGCTGGAAAATGCGGCCAGCGAACAGGCCGCCCGGATGACGGCCATGGACAATGCCACCCGAAATTGTAAGGAGCTGATCACCAGCTTGTCCTTAATTTACAACAAGGCCCGCCAGAGTGCTATTACCAAGGAACTGATGGATATTGTCGGCGGGACTGAGGCCTTAAAGAAATAAATAGGTAAAAACCCTTTAGGAGGAGGTTCATAAATAAGATGGAAACCGGAAAACCCGAAGGAAGCATTGGAAAGATAGTCCAGGTAATCGGACCGGTGGTGGATTTGGAATTCCCGGAAGGGAAATTGCCCAACATCCTCAATGCCATTCGTATTACCAATCCGGCCATTGATGATCGTCAAGAGAATTTGGTGGTGGAGGCGGCTCAACATCTGGGGAATAACGTCGTAAGGTGTATTTCCATGGATACCACCGATGGTCTGGTCCGCGGGATGCCCGGCCGGGATACGGGCGATGGGATTCTTGTGCCGGTAGGTGCCCCAGGCTTAGGACGAGTTATAAATGTCATCGGTGAACCGGTGGACGGTTTGGGGCCCATTAAGGCCGACAAATATTATCCTATTCACCGGCCGGCCCCCACCTTTGTGGAACAGGATACCTCGGTCAAGGTTTTGGAAACCGGTCTAAAGGTTATCGACCTGTTGGTTCCCTTCCCCCGAGGGGGTAAGATGGGTATGTTCGGCGGCGCCGGCGTGGGCAAGACCGTGGTTATGATGGAGATGGTCCACAACATCGCCATGCATCACGGCGGGATATCGGTTTTTGCCGGGGTGGGAGAGCGCACCCGTGAAGGAAACGACCTCTACCTGGAAATGAAAAATTCCGGGGTTTTGCCCAAAGCAGCCCTGATTTATGGGCAGATGACTGAACCTCCCGGGGCTCGCGCCCGGATCGCTTTGACGGCCTTGAGCGCGGCCGAATATTACCGGGATGAAGAAGGTCAGGATGTGCTCCTCTTCATTGATAATATCTTCCGTTTCACCCAGGCCGGTTCCGAGGTTTCCGCCCTCCTGGGCCGCATCC
Source organism: uncultured delta proteobacterium (assembly GCA_963790475.1). GTDB lineage: Bacteria > Desulfobacterota > RBG-13-43-22 > RBG-13-43-22 > RBG-13-43-22 > RBG-13-43-22. The sequence continues at coordinate 428,406 of CAWBOS010000012.1, forward strand.
CTTCAGCCGTCGGGTATCAACCAACCCTGGGAACGGACCTTGGAGAACTTCAGGAACGGATTACCTCCACTCAAAAAGGATCGATCACCTCGGTTCAGTGTGTGTATGTGCCGGCGGATGACTTGACCGACCCGGCCCCGGCTACGACCTTTGCCCATTTGGACGGGACCGTGGTTCTTTCCCGTCAGATCGCTGAACTGGGTATTTATCCGGCCGTGGATCCTTTGGACTCCACCTCTCGTATCTTGGATCCCAACGTTGTGGGGCAGGAGCACTATTCCGTAGCTCGAAACGTTCAGCAGATTTTACAAAAATACAAAGACCTGCAGGACATCATCGCCATCCTGGGTATGGACGAACTTTCCGATGAGGATAAATTAGTGGTCGGCCGGGCTCGAAGGATCCAACGCTTTTTGTCCCAGCCTTTCTTTGTGGCCGCCGAATTTACCGGTAAAGAAGGTAAATTTGTCAAGGTCGAAGAAACCATCCGTGGATTTAAAGAGATCATCGAAGGTAAGCACGACGACTTGCCGGAACAGGCTTTCTACATGGTCGGCGGAATCGATGAAGCCGTAGAAAATGCCAAGAGATTGGCAGAGGCCTAACAAAAAAAGAGGCGATAAAACATCATGGCGGACAAGCTTGAATTAGAAGTGGTTACTCCTGATCGACTGGTGGCTCAAGAAACGGTGGACATTGTCATGGCGGTAGGTGCCTTGGGTGAATTCGGCATCCTGCCCAATCACATTCCTTTTTTGACCACCCTTCAACCCGGAGAACTGCGCTATCGTAAGAACGGTCAGTTGGAGTATATGGCCGTTACCGGCGGATTTGCTGAGGTCTCAAATAATAAAGTCACCATCCTGGCCGAGGCGGCCGAAAGGGCCAGAGAGATCGATGTAGATAGGGCCAAACGGGCCAAAGAGCGGGCTGAAAAACGCCTGGCTATGGCCAAGACCGAGGCCATTGATTATCTACGGGCCGAAGCAGCCTTGAAAAGGTCTTTGGTCCGTTTAAGCATTGTGGAAAAAGGCCGGTAAAGTTTTAACCTAATATCAATAAAATCTGAAAGGCAAGTCTGAAAGACTTGCCTTTTTTATTTGTAGACCAAGACAACTATTTTGAATTAATTTGACAGAGAATTATGATTCCGATAATATTATTAAAAAGTTAACCGCGGTCTTAGAAGAAAATAAAAAGGATAACGTGATCAATATAAGGAAGGCAAGCTCGTCGGACCGAGAGAGTTGGATCGGCATGAGAAAGGCACTATGGCCTGATTGCCCCGATAGCCGGCATGAAATGGAAGTCGATCAGATTCTCTCTTCCAATGGGATCGTGCTCATCGCGGAATCATTGTCATCTGGCCTGGTCGGTTTTGCCGAGATTTCCATACGGATTGACCATGTTGAAGGAACAACCATCACCCCAATTCCCTATCTCGAGGGATGGTATGTTGATCCTGCTTACAGGGGACAGGGAATCGGCAAGGCCCTGATTCGCTCAGCCGAAGAATTTGCATTACAGGCCGGTTTCACAGAGCTGGCCAGTGATGCCGAAATCAATAATCAGACCGGGATCGAAAGGCACATCCGGTTAGGATTTAGAGAAGTTGAGAGAACGGTTCACTTCTTAAAGTCATTGTCTTGAAACAATTCGTGACCTATCCTTCATGAACTGATTCTCAATATTTTAGAATTCTGTATAATATTATTAGTAATAGAATTCTTTCCGAGTTTCAGAAGTTTCTACTGACTTAGAAACCTAGGCCGAGGAACTCCTCCCTCCATTCTTTATCCACATTGGGCCGATACCATTCTTGCTTATCAAAGAACTCCAATTTTCAATCCGGCGACTTTTTTTCGGAGTTGGATTCTGCCTAATTACTCAGGGGCTCATAATTTGAGAGGAGCAAACTAATTTTGGTTTTTAATTTTTTGGGGGGGGGAAAATTAAGGCACAGCCAGGTCAAAATAAAGAGAGGCCGTGTCTTGTAGTTGACAGAGAAGATGAAGAATGATAAATAAGGACAACAGCCGCAATCAGCTAAGGAGGGAGGGATGGCCGAGTGGTTTAAGGCGGCGGTCTTGAAAACCGCTTTCCTTCCGGGGAACGGGGGTTCGAATCCCTCTCCCTCCGCCATGCACCAGGTCAAACCCGTGGCTGCAAAAAAATGACCAACTGATTACTGACTGCCAATCCTATGCGGAGAGATGACCGAGTAGGCTTAAGGTGCTCGCCTGCTAAGCGAGTGTAGGGGGAAACTTCTACCGAGGGTTCGAATCCCTCTCTCTCCGCCATTCCCAAGTTTGGATTTCCTTTTGCGGATTGTGGCTTACAATTCCCTAATCCAAACAGGTTGAAAAGAGAATAGATTTCTCTCTCTTTTTCCTAATCCCTTATCTTTATAAAACGATATCCCAAGATACCCGGGACCAGCCTTTTACCTCCAGCTATCGATTTCAAGGGGCTTTTATTTTTTGAGGTTGGGTTTGAGCCAATTTTTCTTTGCAGATTTCAATATAATTTTTCAGTTTAGGGGGGTGGGAGGTGTCGGGATACTGCTGAAGAATATTTTCAAACCGTCCCAGAGCGGCTTCATAATTTTTTTGATGAAAATAAAATTCTCCTATGAAAAATTCATGAGAGGCCAGGTTTTTTTTAGCGATTATCAGATTGGATTCGGCCTGGGAAACATATTCGCTCCGGGGATAATTCTTAATCAATCGTTCAAATTCCTGAGCCGCCTGGAGAGCATAACTCTGGTCTCTGTCAATAGTGGGCATTTGTTTGAAGTAACACATGGCCAGTTGAAAGATTACATAGGGGATGATTTCATTAGACGGATGCAGCTTTTCAAATTCCTTATAAGCCGTGGCCGCCAGCAGATAATCCTTATTTAAGAAATGACTGTCGGCCAATTTCAATTCGGCTACGATCGCATAGGGATTGTAAGGAAAACGATCTTTCAAGTTTTGGAAGGCTTCTCCGGCCTTCTCATATTTTTTCCGCTGGTAGGCATCGAGACCTTCCGCGATCAGGGATTCAGGGGTTTTTTCCAGTTCTTTGGTTTCTTTACTTTTAAACAACCCGCAACCCATCAGGGATAATAAAAACCATACGATAACCATCCAGATCAGGCCGTATTTGCAGCAGGAATATTTAAAAAGGGGATATTTTTTCATAGGGTCTCCAGGTATCTTTCAGCGGCGAAAACCGCCGTTGCTCCATCTCCTACCGCCGTGGAAATCTGTCTTAACAATTTTTTGCGGACATCCCCGGCGGCAAAGATTCCCCGGACGGAGGTTGCCAGACTATCATTGGTTCGGATAAATCCTTGGGTATCCAGGGACAAGGTCCCTTTCAACCAATCGGTATTGGGCAGGATGCCGACAAAAACAAATATTCCCTTTACCGGGAGGGTCAGGTCAGGGGAACCGTCCGCCTTTTTGATCCGGACCTCTTCCACGCCGTCGGTCCCCAAGATGGATTCCACCTGGGCATTCCAAACTGGTTGGATGAGGGGATTGGCCAAGGCCTTCTCCTGCAGGATCTTGCAGGCCCGGAGTTGATCCCTTCTATGGATCAAATAAATTTTTTTTGCAAAACGGGTCAAGAAAAGGGCTTCCTGAACAGCGGTGTCCCCGCCTCCGACCACGGCGATCTCCTGATCTCTGAAAAAAGGTCCATCGCAGGTAGCGCAATAGGAAACCCCTTTACCGCCTAGATCTCCTTCTCCGGGGACCCCGAGTTTTTTATGTACGGCCCCACAGGCGATGACCAAGGTCTTGGCCCTGTAAGCCCCCTGGATTCCTTTCAGTATTTTTTCCTGACCTTGAAGAGACAGGGAGACGATCTCATCATTGATAACCGGCAATTCAAATCGTTCCGCTTGAAGGCGCATCTTATCCACCAGGTCAAAACCGGAAATTCCTTCAGGAAACCCGGGATAATTGTCCACCCAGTCGGTGGTCAAAACCTGACCTCCGGGTATGAGCCTTTCAATAAGAAGGGTATTAAGCCGGGCACGTCGGGCGTACAATCCAGCGGTCAGGCCGGCTGGACCTCCACCCACGATGATCATATCGTAAACAGGCTTTTCCACAGACGCGTTAAAGGGCTTTTTTTATAGCGGACTCTAAAGTAGTTTTGGAAACCGCTCCGGTGATCTGTTCGACCACTGTTCCGTTTTTAAAGAGGATCAGAGTGGGGATGGCCCGAATTCCATATTGGCCCGGTGTCTTAGGATTCTCATCCACATTCAGTTTGCCTATTTTAAGCTGCCCCTGAAATTGAACGGCCAACTCTTCGACCACCGGGGCAATCGCTCTGCAGGGACCGCACCACGTGGCCCAAAAGTCGACCAGAGCCGGGGTGGAAGCCTCCATTATTTCCGCTTTAAAATTTTCATCGGTAACTTCGGTGATATTTTTTTCAGCCATGTTTTCTCCCTTCCTATTCTTATGGTTTAACTTTTAGGGTAGTAGCTAGGAATTCTAATTCCCTTTCCTTCCGTTGTCAATACTTACCCAAAATCCCTAAGTAAAAATAAGGAAAAATTTTGACTTTAGAGACATTTTTAGTTTAAAGTGCTTTATTATCACAAAAAAGAGGAGATGGATATGGAAGAATTCAGACGCATGAATCGTCTTCCCCCGTATGTCTTCGCCACTGTCAACACCTTAAAGATGGAATTGCGGCGCCAGGGGGAAGATATCATCGATTTGGGGATGGGGAACCCCGACCTGGCCACCCCCAAACATATCGTGGATAAACTTCGGGAAGCCTCGTTGAAGGCGCATAATCACCGCTATTCGGCTTCCAAAGGGATCACCAGGCTCCGTACGGCAATTTGTGACTGGTATAAAAGGCGTTATCAGGTGAACCTGGATCCGGAATCCGAAGCCATTGTAACTATTGGAGCCAAGGAGGGGATATCTCATCTGGTTTTGGCCACAACCAGTCCCGGCGATGTGGTCTTCGCGCCTGATCCTACCTATCCGATCCACCCCTTTTCCGTCATCATTGCCGGAGGGGATTTGAGAAGTATCCCCATGAGCCATGACCGGAATTTTTTTGAGGACTTATTGACCGCCACCAAACAAACCTGGCCCAATCCGAAAATGTTGATTATTTCCTTTCCCCACAACCCCACCACTATGGTTGTGGATAAGGATTTTTTTAAAAAGATCGTGGCCTTTGCCAAGGAACACCACCTGATGGTCATCCATGACTTCGCCTATGCCGATCTGGTTTTTGATGGGTATAAGGCCCCGAGTTTTATGCAGGTGCCCGGAGCAAAGGATGTCGGTGTCGAACTGTTTTCTCTGTCCAAGAGTTACAGCATGGCCGGGTGGCGGGTAGGTTTCGCAGTCGGGAATCCTGATCTGATTCATGCCCTGACCCGTATAAAAAGTTATCTGGACTATGGGGTCTTTCAGCCGATCCAGATTGCCTCCATTATTGCCTTAAATGGTCCTCAAGAGTGTGTTCAGGAGATCGTCAGCACCTACAAAGAAAGAAGAGATACTTTGATCCGAGGGCTGAACCGGATAGGATGGAAGATGGAAAAGCCCAAAGGGACTATGTTCGTCTGGTCCAAGATCCCGGAGCCGTTCAGGAAAATGGGGTCAGTGGAATTTTCCAAGTTTCTTATCCGGGAGGGAAAGGTGGCCGTATCCCCAGGACGGGGTTTTGGAGAATACGGGGATGAATATGTCCGGTTCGCTCTGGTCGAAAACTCACATCGGATCCAACAGGCGGTCAGGGGTATCAAAAAGGCTTTGGACAAAGGCTGACGGTTTTTAGCAAAGAGAGTTTTTTTGACCCGGTAGGAATAGGTGGTCACCTTTCTGGGGACAAACAAGAAGGAGAATTTGGAATTATTTTTCATATATAAAGGGCTAAGGGTCAAGTGAGGGAATCATGAAAGAAATTCAGGTGGGTTTAATCGGTTTTGGCACGGTGGGAACCGGCATGGTGAAGATTTTAATTGAGAAAGAAAAGCTTCTTCAATCCCTGGTCGGGGCGCCTTTGAAATTAAAACGGATCGCCGATCTCGATTTGAACCGGGATCGCGGGGTACCGATTCCCAAGGGGCTCTTAGTGGACAAAGCCGAAGACATTTTTAATGATCCGGATATTTCCATTGTCGTGGAACTGATCGGGGGTCTGGAACCGGCCCGAAGTTTTATTATAAAGGCCCTGGAAAAAGGGAAACACGTAGTTACAGCCAACAAGGCCCTGCTGGCCCACAAGGGGGATGAAATCTTTCAAAAGGCGGAAGACTGCAAACTGGACGTCGGCTTTGAAGCCAGTGTCTGCGGCGGCATCCCGGTTATCCTGGCCCTGCAACAGGGGCTGGTAGCCAATGAAATCGAAAGCATCCTGGGGATATTTAACGGGACTTCCAATTACATCTTGACTCGAATGACCGAAGAAGGACTGCCTTATTCGGAGGCCTTGAAAGAAGCCCAGCAAAAGGGGTACGCCGAGGCCGATCCCACCCTGGATGTAGAGGGTCTGGATACAGCTCATAAGCTTTCCATTTTAATGCATCTGGCTTATGGAGCTCCCTTAAATCCTGAGGCTATTTTTGTGGAAGGTATTACTCGAATCGGGGCCTTGGACATCGCCTTTGCCCGGGAATTCGGCTACTCGATTAAGCTGCTGGCTATCTGCCGCAAAGAAGGGGACCTGTTGGAAGCCAGGGTCCACCCGACCATGATCCCTAAGGGACATATGCTGGCCGGTGTGCAGGGGGCCTACAATGCCCTTCTTATCAAGGGAGATTCGGTGGGAGATGTTTTGCTTTACGGCCAAGGGGCCGGCATGATGCCGACCGGAAGTGCCGTAGTCAGCGACCTGGTCAATATGGGCCGTAATATCAATAAGGGGATTACCCAAAGGATTCCCCGGAACCTGTCAATACAAGGGCTTAAGGAAAAGGGTTTGGCCTTAAAACCGTTTTCAGGGGTGATCGGTCGTTATTATTTTCGGTTTTCCGCGCTGGATCGCCCCGGTGTCCTTTCCACCATTGCCGGTATTCTCGGGGCCAATAAAATCAGTGTGGCCTCCGTGATCCAAAAAGGCCGAGAGGTTGAGGGGCCGGTCCCCATAGTCATGATGACCCATGAGGCCAAAGAATCCGCCGTCCAAAAGGCCATTCAGGAGATTGACCGCTTGACCGTGATTACCGACCGAACGGTGATTATTAGGGTGGAAAATTAAAAGTTATGAATTCGAAAGGCAGGAAATATATCATTCTGGTCGGAGACGGGATGGGCGATTACCCCCAGGAAAACCTGGACGGAAAGACCCCTCTGGAAGCGGCCCATACCCCCCACATGGATGCAGTAGCTTCCCAAGGACTAATGGGTTGGGCTCAAACCGTACCCTCGGGTTGTGAACCGGGAAGCGATATTGCCAACCTTTCACTCCTGGGTTATGACCCCCTGGTCTACCATACCGGCCGCGCCCCCCTTGAAGCGGTCAGCATGGGGATCCGACTAAAGGAAAAGGATGTGGCCTTCCGCTGCAATCTGGTTTACCTGGATCACCCGGGCAATGAAGACGTGAGGATGAACTCTTATAGCGCAGGGCATATCACTACGGAAGAAGCCAGGATTTTAGTCAACGACCTTAATGGATTTTTAGCTCATCCCCAATTGTCTTTCCATCCCGGGGTCAGTTATCGACATATCCTGATCTGGGCCGGGGCCGATCCATCGGCCAAGACTACCGCGCCCCATGACCTGACCGGGCAGGATGTGACTGACTATTTGAATACCGCGGGAGAGTTAGGACCGATTGTGGATCTGATGCGCCGTTCCTGGCTATTCCTAAGCCAACACCCGGTTAATAAATCCAGGCAGGAGCGCGGTCTGGTTCCAGCCAACTCCATTTGGCTGTGGGGACAGGGGAAAAGCCCGGACATGCCCGCTTTCCAGAAAAGGTTCGGCCTTCGAGGAGGAGTAATTTCGGCCGTGGATCTTTTGAAGGGAATAGGACTGTCCGCCGGTCTGGAACCCCTTTTTGTGGAAGGGATGACCGGCTATTTAGACTCTAATTTCCGGGGAAAGGCCGATAAGGCCCTGGGCGTTCTAAATGAAAAAGACCTGGTGTATGTCCATATCGAGGCCCCGGATGAGGCCTCTCACGAGGGAAGTCTGGAGAAAAAGATCCAGGCCATTGAGGCCTTTGATCGAGAGGTTGTGGGGCCTGTTGTGGAAGGGCTCAATCGTTTTGAAGCCTATTCCCTATTGATCGTCACCGATCATTTCACCCCTATTCAGGTTATGACCCATACCCGGGAACCGGTTCCTTTTGCCGTCTTCCGATCAGAAGATCAACGCCGTCATTCCCGAAGAAGGGGTTTTTCAGAAAGATCGGCTTTTGAGGGGGAAGTCTCCTTCCTGAAAGGAGACCGGTTGATGCCCTGGTTCATACATTCTCATCAGGAGTTATCCAAATGAAATTCTTTCAGACGACCTACCGGGTAATTTACGGCGACGTGGATGCCATGAAAATGGCCTATTATGCCAATTATCTACGCTGGTTTGAAATCGGCCGTTCGGAATTGATCCGTCATTTGGGTCTTCCTTATGCCGGGATAGAGGCTCTGGGTTATCTGTTGCCGGTTACTGAGGCCTTCTGCAAATATAATAAGCCGGCCCGTTATGATGAAATCATTTTGATCAATACCGGCGTAGGGTTCATTCGCAAGGCCTCTATGCGTTTTGATTATCGAATTTTGAATCAGGAGAACGATCTTCTGGCTCAAGGACACACCATCCATGCCTGTCTGGATGGGGAAGGTAAATTAGTCCGTCTTCCTGAACCCGTAGTTACCCTTTTGGGGAAGTGGGATTAGTTATGCTGTATGGCTTAGAATTCAGGAGATAGTAGTTACTCGGAAAAGTAATCACTATTTCAAGATGGGTTAATAGTTTGGAGAAAACCTATGTCGGCAATCGAAGCCGCTAAAGCCGTTGAGGCCTTTTTTGAAGCCTTTAACGCCCATGACGGCGAGGCACACCTGAACACCCATCATTTTCCTCATATCCGCATCAACGACAAAGGCCAGGTACGTATCGTTCAAAATGCTTCCGAAACCCAGCCCCTGGACTCGGTACTCGAATATCTGACCAAGCGCGAGGGATGGCATCACAGCACTCTGGATTCGGTGGAAGTCATTCACGCTTCACCGCTGAAGGTACATTTTAATATCCAATTCAGCCGATACAAGGCCGACGGGTCCAGGTACGCGGTTCATAAATCCCTGTGGGTAGTCACCAATAAAGACGAACGTTGGGGCATATTGGCTCGTTCCAGTTACGCCCCCTAAAGAATAAATCTCGAAGTCGCAGAACATACCAATAGGTCAAAAATGAAGACTCCGCTGGGGTTTCCCGTGAAGTTAATAAAATGGGGTCTCCAGGGCCTCTTGAAAAAAAAGTGTACTCGAATTTAATTTTAACCCCCCTGCCCTCGGTGATTAGCCGCCAATGTTTTTTTAAATATTGCTTTAATTCTTGACACAAAATATTGTTTTTAATATCATGATTCCATCTTTGTTGAGAAACCTTTCCCAGATAATGCTTGATGGTTTGAATAGTTTCAAGCGAAGCGCTGGTCCTATCCCTAGTTGTAAAATAGAAGGTGAATCGCCGTAAATATCTTCCTTCTCCGCTTTTTCACTGGCGGATTGCCGATAAATTTTCATAGTCACCCATTAGTTAAAACAGAATAGCTAAAATTCAAAAGGTGGTGCCATGGTAAAACCAACCCTGTCGGAAAATGGCCTTCTCTTGAATGTCGGTGTGGTGGCCAAGGGAGAGCAATGTGTAACCCTCATGAGGGATCTTGGTGCCATTAAGCTTTCACGGCTGAGGATCAGGCTGGCGGCAATCGCTACCACCACAAAGTCCGCGTCCTGTTATAAATACGCCGGAGAATTGGGGATCAGGGTATTTGAAAATTATCTTGACCTCTTATCTTTGGAATATCTGGATCTAATTCTTGAGCTTACCGGAAGTAATCAAATTCTTTCGGAAATCATAAAACGCAAACCCGCCGCTATCGGCATTCTGGATCAGAAGTCTTCCTCGTTGTTTTTTGATATCGCCCACCTTTATGATCATATGGGGCAAAAGGATACGGAGATTACCCTGGCAACCTCCTTTGCTTCAACTTTACTGGAGGCTTCCCCGGACGGCGTTCTTGTCCTTGACCGGGATTACCGCATCATCAACAGCAATAATTCACCTCTGGTCACCGGAGGGCTGGATCGAAATGCCATTCTCGGTAAATTCTGTCATGAGGTGATGAGTCTGGTGCGGACGCCCTGTTACAATATAGATGCCTGTTGCTCGGTCCAGGAAACAATTAAAACCGGAAAGCCCGCCCGCAGAGTTAATGATCTGGCCCTTTCCGATGGGAGCACTCGAATCTGCCAGATCACGGCCTATCCCATCTTCAATCGCTTCAATGAGATGGTGCAGTTTGTCATTACCGTAAGGGATATGACCCAGGAACTCAGCGAAAGAATCCTGTTACAAACTGAGGTCATTAAGAAAGACCTGACCCGTGTGGTCAAAGAAGACCGGCTGTCCTCTCTGGGCAGGCTTGTGGCTTCGGTTTGCCATGAGATCAACAATCCCATAACCAGCATTGTTACGTTTACTAAACTGGTTTTATCTTATCTTAAGGATAAGGATTCAACCGCCAGGCCGCCGGACCTGGAACGTTACCTGGAATTGTCTTTTCGTGAAGCGCTTCGATGCGGCGGCATCGTAAAAAACCTGCTGACTTTCGCCCGCCAGGATAATGTCGAGGCCACCCATATCGACATCATAGAAATGATAAACACCATATCGCTGTTGACCAGCCATCAGCTTCAACTGGCCGACGTGGTCTTTAGCGTTGAACTGCCAACTCCACCGTTCACTGCCTGGGGGGATTACGGTCAGATTCAGCAATGCCTGCTAAACCTGATTTTTAATGCCATCGATGCCATGCCCAAAGGCGGGAGCCTGGTTATCAAAGGGGAGGAAGACGAGACCAAAGATTTCATTCGCCTGGAAGTGACGGACACCGGCCAGGGGATCGATCCGGAACATTTGCATCAAATTTTTGAACCTTTTTTTACCACCAAAACTGATGGGAAAGGGGTTGGATTGGGGCTGGCCATGGTGTACGGTATCATTCATGAACATCATGGGGTAATAGAAGTTGACAGCATCCCCGAAAGGGGAACGACCTTTCGCATCAAGCTTCCTAAAAGTCCGATTGAGGAAGAGAGAGGAGCAGCGGCATGAAAGCATCCACTCATATAATGGTTGTAGACGATGAGGAGACAATCTGTGAAGCGCTCATGGCCTGGTTCATCAAAGACGGATATAAGGTTGACACCGCCTTATCCGGTGCAGAGGCCTTGGTCCATCTTGAAGAGAAAGATTTTGATATTTTCCTGGTGGATGTCAAAATGCCGGGGATGGACGGCATCGAACTCCTGTCCCGAATCAAAGAAAAACATCCGGAAGCGGTTGTTATTATGATGACGGCCTATGGCTCGATCCAGACGGCAGTGGAAGCCATGAAGCGGGGGGCAGGAGACTACTTATGCAAACCATTTGATCCCGATTCATTGTCTCTGCTCATGGAGCGGGTGATGATGCATAAAAAATTGAAAAAAGAAAACATCGTCTTAAAAGAAAGGCTGCTTGAACAACAGGAAGAAGCCCTGGATGTTTTTATCGTTCATTCCGAACCCATGCGGAAAATATTTTCTACAGTGGATGAAGTGGCCCAATCTTCCGCTCCCATCCTGATTACCGGAGAAACGGGGGTCGGAAAGGATCTGGTTGCCAGAGCGATCCATCTAAGGAGTCCGCGGTCTTTCGGACCTTTTGTGGCAATCAATTGCGGGGCATTATCCGAGTCTCTCCTGGAAAGCGAACTGTTCGGTCATGAAAAGGGAGCTTTTACCGGTGCCCTTAAAACTAGGCGGGGGTGTTTGGAGATGGCGGACAATGGGACTCTTTTTTTAGACGAGATCGGAGAAATTTCATCCAAAGTGCAGATCAGTTTGTTACGGGTGTTGGAAGAGAAGCGCTTTTTAAGGCTGGGCGGAAGCAATTCCGTGTCTTCGGATTTCAGGTTGATCACCGCCACCCATCGGGATCTTCCTCCCTTGATCAAGGAGAATCAATTCAGAGAGGATTTTTACTACCGCATCAATGTTATCACGATCCATATCCCCCCGTTGCGAGAACGTAAGGAAGACATTCCTGTCCTTTCTGATCATTTTCTCAAACGATACGTGGAAGAAACGGGAAAACATCTGGAAGGTTTTAGCGCAGGGGCCCTTGAACATCTGACGGCCTACCCCTGGCCCGGAAATGTCAGGGAATTGAAAAACGTTATCGAACGAGCTGTGGTAATAGCCAGGGGTCGGATGATCGGTGTCGAGGAGCTTAAGTTCTTAGATCCCGGGAAGAAGACAGTCGTTCCGTCGTCCGTTACCCTTGAGGAACTGGAAAAGAATCATATCGAATCAATCCTGGAATCATGCGATGGGAATATCAGCCATGCGGCGAAAAAACTGGGAATCAACCGGAGTACCCTGTCTCGAAAAATGAAACGATACCTTAAATAAAATTGAACATTTTTCAAAAGTTCTCTCGGAAAGAGACGTAAAAACAGTTGACTGCAGACCCACCGGTATCCGTTGAAGAAACCCATGTGGATCTTTTCCCCCTGGGCAGGATGGATATGACGGCCGTATCGGTAGTTGCGGCCAACTTGCAGGCGATCCTGGGGCTCAATACCCAGATTCACCAGGTTCAACCGGAACCTGACTATGCGTTCCTTCCCCGCAGGGGGCAATATGAGGCCGGAAAAATTATTAATGCCCTGGCGGCCCTTCCTGGTGGGCCCTGGCTCAGACTGGCAGTGGTTGGTGTTGATATTTACACGCCAATCCTGACCTTTGTTTTCGGAGAATCACAATTGGGCGGAAAAGCTGCCGTTATTTCTTTGTTTCGAGTCCATAGCAAAAACAGGGATAAGACCTACAACAGAATCGCAAAAATAGCTATTCATGAAATCGGGCACCTGTTGGGCATTGTCCACTGCCAGACGATGGATTGCCTGATGAGATTTTCCAACAGTCTGGAAAAGCTGGATGACCTGCCCCTGAGGTTCTGTCCGGCCTGTGAATACGAAGCCAGGAGACGTTTGAGACATCTGTTCGGCAAACTTTAAGGGTAAGGTCTAAGGTATAAGGTTTAAGGAAAACCTTAAACCTTATACCTCCTACCAGTATTTTTGGACACTCGAACTCTTGCCCCCCCTTTTTTCATTCTATAGTGAGTGCAGAAATTCATTCACCAACCGTTCCCAACCGATTTCAGGAACTTCGCTAAATATATCTTTAAGGGCCTCGCCGCCTGTGGCTGCCATTTTATACTGCATTTCCTCCCCGCGAACCTCACCCATCAATGTTTGAAGACGGAAGAATTCGTCATCGATCCAGGAAAGACTTTCCTGGCCGAAGAAGAGATTTTTGAGGTTATTGCGAAGGGAAGAGGGTTGGATCACCATTAGCCATCCTTCTCCGTAAGGATCCTCGTTGGCAATGGTGGTTTTATTCAGCAGTTTTTGATTTACGGCAACGACTTTTCCATCCACGGGGCTGAGGACCGGAGCTTCTTTCCCATTGCGTTTTAACACGGCCTGAGGACGGTTTTGACCGACGCTGGATCCCAGACCCGGAATTTGAATTTCATTCTGGGGTCCCAGCAGTCGAAGGGCGAAGTCGTCGATGCCGATCCGAACCCGTCCCCCGTATTCCACCCTGGCCCAGGCGTGTCCGTAATGATAATAATGATCGCGGGCGACATTGAAACCGGAAGCGGCATCCACAACGGGCGGTTTAAGATTCGGCAGATAACTGGCATCTTCAATCATCTGATCAAAAGGACATTTTACACAGTTATATCCTTGCGAACATAACCCGTAAGATATGCGTCCGCTCAGCATATGTCGGCATTTGCCCTGGTTCATGAGAAGAAGCATTCTGGGGGGCCTGGGGTCTGTTTTCCCATCAACTTTTCTCTTCTCCTCGAATTTGGCCAGCACCTGATTATCCATAACGCATCCGAGACAGTCAAAAGCATTGATGCATTTGGTAGGCTTGATTACCCCGGCTCGTCCCCATACACATTGATTATTGACCATTGAAAAAACTACAGGCTGTCTGACCCCTTTTTGTTCATTCTTTTTCATGGGACTCTCCTTTAAGCTGAATATAAAAAGATTTTCTTATTCGGAATTTTAAAATGCTTTCACTGGAGGTTCTTGCAAATCTCCCAAATTTCGTCACACCGGCGAAAGCCGGTGTCCAGAATGCATTGAAAAGACTGGATTCCGGCTTTCGCCGGAATGACATCACTGGACTTTTGCAAGAGGCTCACTGATCATCCATTGCAGGTTCTGGGCCAATCATTGAAACAAAAGAGTTCCCATCATGTAACTGATTAAAGTCATAATGAATATTAAAACAGGGGCCAAATGGGATTAGGCGAGAAAAGGACTTGACCGGAGACTGTTCTCTGCTTCATTTCACAGCAGATTTTTAAAGGAAAGTTGTTATTTAATAAATTTCAATGAGTTGTAATGATGCCACATTCTGCATAGCGCGATGCATAATGCGGCATCCGAAAGAGAAACCTAGTTTATGGGGCAACGGTAGTGATGAGGGGATTTAAATTCTTTTTCTGGGGAACCTTGGGGAAATCGGGTATGACTTATTACTTTTTCTTTTTCTTGACCGGTAGCGATATGGCGAATTCAACGCCTTTCATAACCCATTTTCTCAGATCCTTATCGGACTCAGTTCCTTTCTCACCAACGTAAAGAAAACCCTTCAACGGTTTCCCGGTAAAATCCATTTTTCGCACATAGGGTTGGTAAAGCATTTTTTCAGAGGAGTCCGGTTCCATACGGATCATCAGGTCATCGTTCACCAAGCCTAAGGCCATATTGCCGTTAACCAGGAAACAAAGCCCCCCGAACATTTTCTTTTCTGACAGACCTTCAACTTTTTCGAGGATCTTTCGAACACGAATCGCAAGTTCATCGTCAAATGACATTTTTTCCCTCAAGGGTATGCTTCACCGGCATGTTCGATGTCCCCATATAGAACCTACGGTGGAAGCGATGGTTTGCCAGAATGTTCGTTACTTCAACGGGTTTCTCCACTTGATCCCAGGAAAGCGAGAGAAGTCGGTATCGGTGGAAATTAGTTCACAACCGTGTTCACTTGCCAGAGCGGCCAGATGCGCATCGGTCACAAGGTTGGCAATGGCTTGGCCCTCAACCAACATTTTTTGAAAGATGATCCAGTGCCGGTCGGTAGGATGAATGATGCGCGTGCAGGGTTGATCCAACCAGCTCTGCACACGAGAGAGCGCCTGGTCGAGAGACAGGGGGTGCTCAAAGACACGCGGATTCGTGCCGATGCGGATGAACGCCCCAAGGACGGTCCAGCAAAGACATACCGGCGAGGCACCAGACAACTGGGCATCCCACCATTCGCGGGCCTCCATATGGTGAGGACTCTGCCGGTCTTCGGCATACAAAAGGATATTGGCATCCACGAGGATCACCGGTGATCTTCCCCTTCGATCTGAGATAGGAGCGCCTGGATGTTGTCCAGATTCCTCCCGGCTTTCAATCCCATCTTGTGGGGGCGGGTGTGATAGGGTCGGGTTTGCGGAGAGGTTTCTTCAACGATCTGCAATCCGGTACGCAGCGCCTCATTAACCACACGCCGAAAGGGCGCACGGAGTTTTGCCGCAACGGCTTTCGCTTTGTCCAGAACATCGTCGTCTATGGTAAGTGTTGTTCTCATAATATCATCATAGCATCATGCGTCGTGATGTCAAGGCATCATTTTTTGTTGGGCGAACGGTGAACCTGACCAGCAGGCGCAGTTTTTAGCCCGTCTGCGTACAGGCACTGGTTATGTATTAATGTTTCAACTATTCAATATGTCTCTCTTAACTCGTTAAAAACAAGACTATTTTCAAGAGAAGAGTTTTTCGCTATGATCTCCCAAGGAGGAAGGAGCTTATCTTCTGTTCCTTTAGTTAGGTTTCTTTGGAACCAGTACCCATTTTCGAAAGAAAGCTGTATCTTTTTTCCACCGACTGGACGCTCTGAATAATGCCCCAGTCGCTCAATACCCCTACCAGAAATTTTTATTGCTGGATATAAACCACCAACAGTCATTTCTCCTTGTTTTTCAAGATATCTTCGAATAACGCCACGCAGTTCCAATGCTTCGTAAAATGAATTTCCACAATCAAAGGCAAATATGGAGTCGTAGTACATATCTATAACTTCTCTCGCTTTTTCACCAGACCCGATTACAACGTAGTTCAGCGGTTTAAAAGGAACCATTTTAGAAGAAGGAGATTGGAGAACGTACAATATCCCTGTTGAAGTACCAGACAACGAGATTTTCTCATATTGGTCCGGTATTTTTAGTAGTTCTATTATGAAATAGGGGATATCACTACACAAAAGAGGTTCTTCCTGATTTTCAGAAGTTCCTATTGGCCAAGAAACTGGTATCTTAAAAGAAGCCCCTTTTTTAAAATTTTTTATGGTTGACAAAAATTGTATTTGAAGTTATTATTTCCATTTAAAAATTTTTACGAGGGAATAGCCATGTATGCCATTATTCAAACCGGGGGAAAACAGTACCAGGTTGCCCCTGGAGATGTGATTCGGATCGAAACCTTAGAGGGCGAAAAAGGGACAACGGTATCCATACCCAAGGTCCTGTTTGTCGCCCGGGACCAGGAAATTATGGTCGGTAAACCTTATTTGGAAGGGGTTTCGGTGGTAGGGGAAATCCTGCACCAGGGTCGAGATCGTAAGATTTTGATTTTTAAACATAAGAGAAGAAAAGGGTACAAGAAAATGGTCGGGCATCGGCAGCCCTATACCCAGTTTAAAATAAACGAAATCCAAGGGATTTAGAGGGGTTTTTATGGCACATAAAAAAGCAGGCGGCAGTTCCAGAAACGGCCGGGACAGCGAAGGACAACGGTTTGGAATCAAGCGATATGGCGGCCAGAAGGTCAAGGCCGGGAATATCCTGGTCCGGCAGGTGGGAACCAAATTTCATCCTGGTGAAAATGTAGGGTTGGGAAAGGATTTTACGATCTTTGCCAAAATAGATGGGGTGGTAACCTTCGAGCGCTGGGGAAAAGACCGAAAAAGGATCAGCGTCTATTGATGATTTCATCCTCCCTTGCAGCTTAGACCATAACCCCATTTTGTTTCTAACCTTTCCAATCTACCCGGTTGCCAGACCTTAGTGGGTAGGGAATAAGCTCGCCAGATATCTTTGAAATTCTTTGATGAGGCCAAGATTTTTGTTCGATCCGGAGATGGGGGCAATGGATGCCTCAGCTTCCGACGGGAGAAGTTCATACCCCGGGGAGGGCCGGATGGCGGAGACGGGGGCAAGGGCGGCGATGTCCTGATTACCGCCTCCTCCCAGAGCCAGACCCTCCAGGATTATCACTTTCACCAGCATTTCAAGGCCCCCAAAGGGGCCCACGGTCAGGGGAATGATCGACATGGCCGAAATGGACGGGACATCCGGCTCATCGTTCCCTTGGGGACCCTGGTTCGGGAAGCGGAAACCAAGCAGATCCTGGCGGATTTAACCCAAGAAGGGCAGACCCTGGTCGTCGCCCAGGGAGGGAGAGGGGGCAAGGGGAATAAACACTTTGCCACGGCCACCCATCGGACCCCGAGATTCGCCCAAAAAGGAGAGCCGGGGACTGAGGCCTGGTTGTTATTGGAGTTAAAAGTATTGGCCCACATTGGCTTGGTGGGCCTGCCCAATGCCGGGAAATCAACCCTCCTTTCCCAGCTTTCAGCAGCCAAACCCAAAATTTCCGACTACCCCTTTACTACACTGACCCCCAATTTGGGGATTCTCGAAGACGATCATGGCCAGCGTTTGACCATTGCCGATATTCCGGGAATTATCGCCGGTGCCAGCGCCGGGGCCGGTCTGGGACTCAAATTTCTCAAACACATTGAACGCACTCAGGTCCTTTTGTTTTTGATTGACGGCTCCTTAACCGGGGAAGAACCTTTTCTTTCCTATCAGACTCTGAATAAAGAATTGGAGGCCTATAATCCAGACCTCTTGAGTAAATCCCGACTGGTGGTAGTCAATAAAATGGACTTGCCCGGTGCGAAGGCCCATTTGGCCAATATCCAAAAAGCCTTTAAAAAACTCCGCCTGGAGGTCATCCCGATATCGGCAAAAACCGGCGAAGGTATCCCCGCCCTTATTGAACGTCTGTTTACTATACATGCTAACCGGACTTTGGCGGGCACCTCGAAGAAGGAAAGTTAAACAAGGGATTCAATGCAAGGTAATAGCAATGGATAAACAGAACGGATTGACCGATCAACGGAAGGCCTTGCTCAAAGGGATAAAAAAGATCGTCATCAAAATCGGCAGTGCAGTCCTGACCGATAACGGGGTCTTGCATCATCCGACTATAGTCCGTCTGGCCGCTGATATCGCTTTTTTGAGAAAGAAAGGGTATCAAACGGTCATTGTCAGTTCCGGGGCCATTGCCTCCGGAGTGGGCAAGCTGGGTCTGAGCCGGAAACCCGATACGATTCCCCGGAAACAGGCCGTGGCGGCTATCGGGCAAGGAAGTTTGATGTATGCCTATGAAGAGGCCTTCAATACCCATCAGTTGCTGGTGGCCCAGATACTATTGACCCGTGAAGACCTGACCAATCGTCAACGGTACTTGAATGCTCATAACACCTTGATCACCCTTCTGGAGTGGGGAATCATACCGATTATCAACGAAAATGATACCGTCGCGGTGGACGAAATCAAATTCGGAGATAATGACAATCTTTCAGCCTTGATCGCCCATTTAATAGAAAGCGATTTGTTAATCGTCCTCACCGATACCGATGGACTTTATGATCGGGACCCCCGGGACGATTCCCGTGCCCGTTTAATTCCCGTGGTGGAAGAGGTGGATGATACGGTCGTCGAATACACATCGAATTTTTCAGGGCAATGGGGATTGGGAGGGATGCGCTCCAAGATTATGGCAGCCCGAAAGGTCACCGCCGGGGGTATTCCGGTCATTGTCGCCAGCGGCCGGAAAGAGGGGGTTTTACAGGAGATCATCAAAGGGAAACCCTTGGGCACCCTTTTTCTTCCTCAAAAACCGACCCTGAGCCGGAAGAAACATTGGATCGCCTTTACCCTTAAACACAAAGGGGATATCATCGTCGATGAAGGGGCCAAAAAGGCGGTGCTGGAAAAGGGCAAGAGTTTGCTCCCTTCCGGGGTGATAGAAGTGAAGGGGCGTTTTGGGATCGGGGCCTGTGTCCGCCTGTTGGATCAAAAAGCCTGTGTGATCGGAAAAGGGTTGGTCAATTATTCGTCTTCGGATATAATAAAAATTCGCGGACTGAAAACCTCGGAAATCGAAGAGAGACTGGAATTTAAACATTCCGATGAAGTGATCCACCGGGATAATATGGTCATTCAAGATAAAGAGTAAATGGTTCGGCGTTCGTTGACTAACACCGGATGTTTTATTAAAGGAGTTTTTCCATGGACCTTAAAAATCAAATTCTGCAGATAGCCCGGAACGCCAAAGAGGCCTGTCCGGTCCTGGCCGGCCTTAATTCCAAACAGAAGAACCAGACCCTGGAACGGATGGCCCAGGTCCTGCTAAAACAATCCGGGATAATTTTGAAAGAAAATAAAAAAGACCTGGAACAGGCTAAGAAAGCCGGTCATCCTCCAGCCTTTATCGACCGCTTGCTTTTGACCGCGGGGACCCTTAAGGAAATGGCCCAGGGGCTTTTGGAAGTCGCTCAGTTACCCGATCCGGTGGGAGAGGTTACCGGAATGCAACTCCGCCCCAACGGCCTGCAGGTAGGACGTATGCGCATCCCCTTGGGGGTGATCGGATTCATTTACGAATCCCGCCCTAATGTGACGGTGGATGCTGCCGGACTTTGTCTGAAATCCGGCAATGCCGTTATCCTGAAAGGCGGCAGCGAGGCCATCAGGTCCAACCTGGTCTTGACCAAAATACTTCAAGAATGCCTTATTCAGGAAGGGATTCCCCAAGGGGCCATTCAGATCATACCGACAACGGATCGGGAGGCTACCACCGAACTGTTGAAATTGGAAGAATATATCGATTTGGTGATCCCCAGAGGGGGAGAGGGGCTGATCCGCACGGTAACGGCCCAGGCCCGTATGCCGGTCCTGAAACATTATAAAGGGGTTTGTCATGTTTTTGTGGATCAAGGGGCGGATTTGACCATGGCTTACCAGATTTGTCTCAACGCCAAGGTCCAACGCCCAGGGGTTTGTAATGCCATGGAAACCCTTTTGGTCCATCAAGATGCCGCAAAAGCCTTCCTTCCCGTGATGGCCAAACTTTTCCGAAAAGAAGGGGTTGAAATCCGGGGTTGTCCGGCCACACTTAAGATCATAGGAAAGGGAAAAGGGATTCGAGAAGCCGCAGAAGAAGACTGGTATGAAGAATACCTGGACCTGATCATTGCGGTTCGGGTGGTAAAAAATCTGAAAGAGGCCGTGGCCCATATCACCAAATATGGTTCCCAACATACAGAGGCCATCGTTACTCAAGATTACCAACGGGCCCATGACTTCATAAAATCAGTGGATTCTTCGGTCGTTCTGGTCAATGCCTCCACCCGTTTCAATGACGGAAATCAATTGGGCCTGGGAGCGGAAATCGGGATCAGCACCTCCAAACTGCATGCCTTCGGGCCTATGGGACTAAACGAACTGACCACCACCAAGTTTATTGTTTTTGGACAGGGGCAGGTGAGGGATTAAAAGGCGAGAGGCGTGAGTTGAGAGGGAAAAGGCATGAGGCACGAGGCGTGAGGCTGAAGGGAAGTAAAGTTCAAAGTTCAAAGCTCAAAGTTCAAAGTTTGAGAGACCGTACACAATCGATATCGAACTTGGATCTCAATGGACAGGCTTCAAGAAATCAATCGGCAATCCGCAATCCGAAAAAGATGGGGGAAAAGAGAGAAAAATTTATCTCTCGTGCCTCACGCCTTGTCCGTCATGCCTCTCGTATAGGTCTTTTCGGAGGGGCTTTCAATCCCATTCATTTTGGTCATCTCCGAGCGGCAATAGAAGTTCAGGAAGCCTTTTCCTTAAACCGGGTCTTATTTATACCCACAGCCTTTCCCCCCCACAAAGAAACCCAGAACCTGCTTCCTTTTGCCCACCGTTTGAAGATGATCCGCTTAGCTATTGACGGGCACCCTTTTCTTAAGATCTCAAATGTGGAGAAAAAGAGGGAAGGGAAGTCCTATTCTATCCAGACCTTGCGGTTCTTTAAAAAAAACCTGCCTTCCGGGGCGGAGCTTTTTTTTATCATCGGGATAGACGCCTTTGAGGAGATTGAAACCTGGAGAGAGTATCGAAATCTTTTTAAGTTATGTCATTTTGTAGTCATGGATCGCCCTGGTTATCGCCGGGACCGGATTAAAGAATTTATTCTTCAAAAAATATCTGGGGATATGATTTATTTCCCCAGAGAGGATCGCTTCCTACACCCTTCCGGGTTTTCAATTTATCTATTTCCCATAACCCTGATGGACATTTCCTCAACCCGAATCCGCCGGCTCAGGCAGAATAATCAAACCATCCGCTATCTCTTGCCCGAAGAAGTGGAACATTATATTATGGAAAGAAATTTTTATGCCGTCTAAACGTCATCCGAAAATATCCGCCCAGGAAAAGGCCCTGTTGCTGGCCCGGGTTGCTCTTCAAAAAAAACCCAGGGACCCCCTTCTGCTCGATGTCAGTAAAAGCTGCTCTTTTGCCGATTTCTTTTTAATCCTGAGCGGAACCTCGACCCGCCAGACCCAGGCGTTGTCCAGCCATCTGGAAGAAGCCTTGAGGAAGGAGGGAATTCGTCTCCGCGGGATAGAAGGAGTGGAAACCGGACAATGGATTTTGATGGATTTCGATGAAGTGATCGTCCATATCTTTTTTGAATCGACCAGAGGATTCTATGATTTGGAGGGGTTGTGGATGGAGGCCCCGCGTCTGCCTATCCCTTCGAACGTTTCTCCTACGGAGCTCTCCTGATGGCTTCCCGTCCCCTAATCCTCATTATCTTAGACGGCTGGGGTATAGGCCCGGATTATCCGGGGAATGCCGTGACCCAGGCGAAAACCCCAACGCTGGATTTCTTGTTTAAAACCCGACCCCATGCCCAACTGAAATGCTGGGGTGAATCGGTCGGTTTGCCAGAGGGACAAATGGGTAATTCCGAGGTGGGACATCTTAACCTTGGGGCCGGTCGTATCGTCTATCAGGATATAACCCGTATTGACCTGGCCATCCGAAGGGGTGATTTTTATATCCATCCGGGTTTGCTGGCCATGATCAGGCAATGCCGGGATGAGGGAACGACTCTCCATCTCCTGGGTCTGGTTTCCGATGGCGGGGTTCACAGCCACATCAATCACCTGCTGGCCTTGCTTCATTTGGCTGAAAAAGAAAAATTAGAAAAGGTCATGATCCAGGTTATCACCGATGGGCGCGACACCCCCCCCAAAATGGGTCTGGAATTCATCCGTCAATTGCAGCAACAGATCCGGGAGATCGGGGTGGGCAGGATTGCCACCATTTGCGGTCGCTTCTTTGCCATGGACCGGGACAACCGCTGGGAAAGGGTGGAACGGGCTTTTCGGGCCTTGACTGAAGGGCAAGGGATTCTTATTCCGGACCCCGTTCAGGCCGTTGAAGAGGCCTACCAAAACGGAGAATCAGATGAATTTATTTCCCCCCGCCTTATGATGGGAGAAACCGGCCGCCCGGTGGGGACGATTCAAGACGGGGATGCCGTTTTTTTCTTTAACTTCCGGGCCGACCGGGCCAGAGAAATCACCCGGGCCTTTATCGAACCGGATTTTACTGCTTTTCCCGTTGCCGGACGTCCGAAACTATCAACCTTTATGACAATGACCGAGTTTGACACCCATTTTTCTCCCGGAGTGAAGGTGGCCTTTCTCCCGCAAAATCTGGTTCATACCCTGGGAGAAACCATTAGTCGTCAAGGGATCCGTCAGCTTCGGATTGCTGAGACCGAAAAATATGCCCATGTGACCTATTTTTTCAATGGGGGCATAGAAACCCCATTCCCCTTGGAGGAGCGCTGTCTGATTCCCTCAACCCGGGATGTGCCCACCTATGATCTAAAACCGGCCATGAGCGCTCCGGAAGTGACCCTGGAGATCATCAACAGGATAAATTCCGGTCGCTATGGATTTATGGTCTTAAATTATGCCAACCTGGATATGGTCGGTCACACCGGCATTTTGGATGCGGCCATCAAGGCTTGTGAGGTGGTAGATGCCTGTTTGGGACAGGTGATCTCAGCTGTTTCCGATCAAGGAGGGATTGTAATATTAACCGCGGATCACGGTAATGCCGAGGAGATGATCGACCGCAAACATGGAGGCCCTCATACGGCGCATACCTCGAGCAATCCGGTCCCTGTTTTGTTGATAGATCCGGAGCGGCCCAAGATACGGCTCAAGAACGGTATTTTGGCCGATGTGGCTCC
The DNA here is from genome assembly GCA_963790475.1 of uncultured delta proteobacterium. Taxonomy (GTDB): domain Bacteria; phylum Desulfobacterota; class RBG-13-43-22; order RBG-13-43-22; family RBG-13-43-22; genus RBG-13-43-22. The sequence continues at coordinate 452,114 of CAWBOS010000012.1, forward strand.
CACCATATTGACACTCCTGAATATCCCAATCCCGGAGGAGATGACCGGGGAGTGTCTCCTGGAATGAAAATTTAAATGCAAGATACTGAATGCAGGATGATCGATGGATGGCCTGGATCCTGCATCCGGCATCAAATTCTTAGAGAATCGGATGCGCAAATATTTCCTTAAGATTTTTATCGGGTTTATAGTTACTCTCCTTTTTGTTCCCTTTAATCCCTGGATTTCCTTTAGTGGAAACTATGGCTATGCCCTGACCACCACAGAGGAACAGAAATTAGGAGAAGAGGTGCTCCGGGAAGTGGAAGGCTAAATTTTCCCTGATCCGGGACCCTTTGATTCTGGAATATCTCAACAAGCTGGGTCAGGACATCCTCAAACAAGCCGGTCCTCAGCCCTATCCTTTCCATTTTTATCTCTTGAAAGATCCTCAACTGAATGCCTTTTCCGTACCGGGAGGACATGTCTTTGTAACCACCGGCATTCTTGAAATCATGGACTCGGAAGGCGAACTGGCCGGCTTACTCGGCCACGAAATCGCCCATGTCACCCACCACCACGTTTCAAAACAGATTGAACAACAAAAAAAGATCGGCCTGGCCACTATAGCCGCCGCTTTGCTCGGCGTTTTGGCCGGGGACCCCAGGATAGCCAGTGCGGCCATTGCCGGTTCTATGGCCACAGCTCAGACCTTGATGCTTACCTACAGCCGCGAAGACGAAGACGAGGCCGATAATTTTGGATTCAAATATATGTCCAAGGCGGGGTTCAATCCCCAGACTATGATCGACCTGCTCGACAAACTTCGACGCTGGGGGTCTTTTGGTTCAGAAGGAATCCCGGCCTACATGCAAACCCATCCCCTGACCGGAGACCGAATGTCGCATGTTGAAGATTTATTGCACCAGTATGCGGACCAGGGTCCATGGAAGCGGATGAGTTCCGATGAGTTTCGCCGTCTCCAAACCCTCACCCTGACCAAGTATGGAGATTTACAGCGGGCCCGGAATCTTTTTCAGTCCTGGTCCAAGGACACCCAGAATCAATTCTGGATCTATTATGGTCAGGGCTGGATCGACATCCGGGAAGGAAAATTCGACGCCGCCATCGACCAATTCGAAAAGGCGTTTAGTCTCAGGCCGCAGGACACCTATATCCAGAGAGACCTGGGACAGGTCTTCTTAATAAAAGGGGACTTTGAAAAGGCCATCCAAAAATTGAGTCAGTCCTCCCTTCTTGATCCTAAAGACGGGACTACCGCCTTTTTGCTGGGCCGGGCCTACCAGGAAAAAGGAGAAAATCACTTAGCCCTGGAAAATTTTCAAAAGGCCCTGAAACTCGGTTTGGAGGGTGAGGACCTTCATTATTATTTGGGTATGATTTACGGAAACTTGAACAATCTGGGACAGGCCCATTATCATTTTGGTAAATCATTCGGTTTGAAAGGAGATCGAGGGAAGGCCTTGTTTCATTTTAAAACCGCCTTGAGATATGTTGAAAAAGATCCGGCCCAAAAAGACCAGATAGAAAAGGAAATTAAAAACCTGGAATCGGAGAAGGTTGGAGCAAAGAAGCCCAATCCTCAATAAAAAGGGGGTGGCCAGTAGAGACTATCAATTCATTTTTTTGGAATTTCAGCTCCCGCGATCCGGTTCAGATATTTTTCCAATGTTTCGTAAGGGGCCAGGGCCGGGCAGGAATTGCGGGCTGTTTCCCAGTTGATCTGATCGATAAGCATGGGCGGGAAAAAGGGCCATTGTCGACAGGGAGCGGGTTTGACTTCATGGATGGTGCATCGACCTTTTTGGGAAAAATGACAATAGCCGTCTTCCCGGATGTGGATATAAGTCCTCCCATTTTTCTTGAGGCAGAATTTTTCAAGAAACCTCTGTTGAGAAAGATTTAAAAATTTAGAGATGCGGTCGATCTCTTTCCGGGAAAGATAAATCCCCCCTTCTCCCCGGCAGCAAGTCCCGCATTGGGTGCACTCAAACAGGTCCAGGGCCTTATGGAATAACAAGCTGTTGACTTTGGGGAATCTTGCCTTTTGCGTCATTAATCTATTTCCACGGTATGTCTCAGACTTGATGGATTCGCAACGAGCCGTCATTGCGGCGAAGAGGCTGTGTCACAATTGCATTTATGTCATTCCGTGCAAGCGAAGCGCGACACGGAATCCAGTATTTCCAATAAGTTCTGGATACCGGCTTTCGCCGGTATGGCGACTTTGAGGGCGCTTTAAGTAATTACGACACAGCCTCCAAGGCGGGAATCCAGCTATGTGTAACTTATTAAAAATACAGGATTTCAATTTTTACTTAAATGACGGAATTCGGCTTCTAACGATTTTTTTGCGAACTTTTCACCATGATGGAATGTTTTAATCGAACCCTGCACGGATTGTCAAGGGGGTTTCTGTTTCCAATATTTTAATTGACAAATTGCCAAAAGGAAAGTATTTTATTAATTTCCCCTTGCTCCCATTAGGGGGCTTTAACAGCCATAAGGAGGAAGTATGAGGAGATATGATCTTATTTTTATCGTTCAGCCGGAACTGAGCGATGAGGAAACCAAGGCCGTTTCGGATCGGCATCTTCAGATTATAACGGCGCAAAAAGGAATCATTATAAAGACCGAAGACTGGGGCAAACGCCGATTGGCCTATGATATCAAAAAGCAATCCAGGGGGACCTATATCCTGGTTGATTTTTACGGCCCTGGCTCCATGATTCGGGAGATTGAACGAAATCTCAAAATAGATGATAACATACTGAAATTTATAACAGTAAAGACCAGAGACCCTTTTGATCCTGCAACCCTGGAAGAAGAAAGAAAAAAAGAACAACTCCTTCAGGAGGCCCAAATTCCTCCCGATGAACCTGAGCCGGCCGTAACCCAGGAAGCGGTTGGGGAAGAAATCGATTCAGAAAAGGAAGGAGAATAGATCATGCTGCAACCCAGAAGAAAAAAAAGAATTTTCCCCCGCCGGAAGGTCTGCCGTTTTTGTGCCGACAGTACGATGATCATTGACTATAAAGATTCTAAGCTATTGAAGCACTTTACTTCCGAAAGGGGAAAGATAATCCCTCGGAGGATCACCGGAAATTGTGCCAAACATCAGCGGGAATTAACTGCAGCTATTAAAAGGGCTCGTCAGATCGCCCTGTTGCCCTATCTGGCCACCTCCGTTCAACATTAATAAGATCGGATTTAAGGATTCGAAGCCAATCCAGTTATGATGGACTCGCCAAGACTCCATCATGTATTTGTTTGTGGTGAGGAATGACGGGTTTGTATCCAGAACTGTCAATGAATAGTTCCGAACCGTAACTTTGTCCCGTGCTTCTTTCCTTTTTTCCCCTTGATCGGGTCATCATCTCGAAAGCTTGCCTTAGGCGAATAAATCATATAAAATTACTCTATCATCTTCAGGAGGTTTGGATTATGAAAGTTATTTTGAAAGAAGATATTTCTACCTTGGGGAAGGCCGGTGACCTGGTAGAGGTGACTCGAGGATATGGTAGAAATTTTTTGATCCCTCAGGGAAAAGCCCTGGAAGCCACCCCGCAACACCAAAAGCAGTTGGAAGAGCAAAGGCGGATTATCTTAAAAAGAAAAGCTCAAGAGCTGGAAAGTGCTCGAACACAGGCCGAAAAATTTGAGTTATTGACCCTTGAATTGTTCCGCAAGGTACAAGAAGAAGGGAAGATATATGGATCGGTCTCGGCCAAAGATCTGATGGAAAAATTGGCCGAGCAAAATATTTTGCTGGATCGTAAAAAGATTTCTTTAAAGGACCCGATCCGCAGTCTGGGTAATTATGAAGTGCCTATCAAACTGGAGGCCGGGGTCACCGCAACCCTAAAGGTATCTATAGTCGAAGCGAAATAAAACCCCCATGAGCAATGAGGATTCGGCCAATTTGAAAATCCCTCCCCAGAACCTTGAGGCAGAGCAGTCGGTTCTGGGAAGTGTCCTACTGGAGCCGGAAGCGCTCTCCCGGGTCCTGGAGGTCATGACCGGCGATGATTTCTATCGTGAGGCCCACCGCAAGATATTTTCCTCCATGCTGGATCTTTATCGAAAAGGGACTCCGGTCGATCTGATTACCCTTACCGAAATTCTACAGAATAAAGGACAATTGGATGAAATCGGAGGGGCCAGCTATCTTACCTCGTTGACTGATGCCATTCCCTCGGCCATTCATGTTGATGTCTATGCCCGGATAATCCGGGAAAAGTCCATCCTGCGCCGCTTGATTAACCGGGCCACGGAGATTGCCAGCAAGGGGTATCGCTTTAGCGGTGATGCCGAGGACTTGTTGGATGAGGCCGAAAAGACGATCTTTGAAATTTCAGAAGACAAGATCAACCCCCTGGTTTATCCTCTGAGCCAAATAATTAAAGAAAGCATGCCGGTCCTCGAAAATTTGTACGACCGCAAAGAAATGGTAACCGGAGTCCCTAGCGGGTTCACCCGGTTGGACAAACTCACCTCCGGCTTTCAAAACTCCGACCTGGTCATCATCGCCGGTCGCCCCAGTATGGGGAAAACGGCTTTTGCCTTGAATATAGCCCGAAATGCCGCTGTGGATTATGAAGTCCCGGTGGTGATTTTTTCTTTGGAGATGTCCAGACAGCAACTGGCCATACGGATGATTTGCAGTGAGGCTAAGGTGGATTCCAATAAAGTGCGGACCGGCTTTTTCGGAGACCGGGAATGGCCCAAGCTGACCGCTGCCGCTGGGCATCTATCCGAGGCCCCCATCTTTATAGATGATTCGCCGACCATGACCGTATTGCAGATGCGGGCCAAGGCCCGGCGTCTAAGATCCGAGCGGGGTCTGGGCATGGTGGTGATCGATTACCTCCAGTTAATGAAGGGGAGAGAAGGCAGTGAGCGACGGGAACAGGAAATTTCCGAGATCTCCAGATCCTTAAAGGCCCTGGCCAAAGAATTGAATATTCCGGTTATCGCCTTATCTCAGCTCAATCGCCGGCCTGAAGGCCGGGACGATAAAAAGCCGGTTCTGGCCGATCTCAGAGAATCAGGGGCCATTGAGCAGGACGCCGATGTGATCTGTTTCATCTTTCGAGAAGAGATGTACGATGAAAATTCCAAAAACAAGGGAGTCGCTGAAATTTTACTCCGAAAGCATCGCAACGGACCGACCGGTTCGGTTCCCCTGAAATTTTTTAGTGAGCAGACAAGGTTTGAAGATTTGGCGTTTGACCTTGAAGAACCCTTGTAAAAGGACTCGATAATTAACCGCATTTTTGGACAAACCTCCGGTCTCAAGGCCCTTTATTTAAAAAAACTCGAATCCCTTTTTCGCCGTCAGATAAATCCTGCCCAAATTGTTTCGCCAGAATTGGCCTCTTTCCTGGCCCAACTTTCCTTCGAACTCAATCGTCAAATCGGTCTGTTAGTCAATAGGAAAGGCGGGATTGAAACCGTGATCCTGGGGGATGACCAATCCATTGTTATCCCCCAGTTGCCTCAATCCCGAATTGGAGCCGGCCGGCTCAAGGGCCTGCGCTTACTCCATACCCATTTGAAAGGAGAACCGATCAGCGAGGAGGACAAGATGGACCTGGCTTTGTTGCGACTGGACATGGTAACCGCGATCGGGGTCGATTCTGCCGGCCAGGCACAACGGCTGTGTACGGCCCACTTGCTTCCCGATAACCCGGAAGGCCAACAATGGATGATTCTGGACTCGGAACAGATCGGGCAATCCGGGGTGGATGTCAGCGGCTTGATCCGCTCCCTCGAAGAAGAATGGGGCAGAAAGATCGCCTCCAATAAAATTCATACCCGGGGCGAACGGGCTATCCTGGTCAGTGTAACCACCCAGTCCAGGGCTGCGGTCCAGGAATCCATGCAGGAATTGGAGGAACTGGCCCGTTCGGCCGGTCTGACGGTTTTGGAGACCGTGATCCAATCCAGGAAAGAAGTCAGCCCCAAATTCCTTATGGGCAAAGACCGGTTGAGCAGCCTTTCCATCCGGGCCCTCCAACTTGGGGCCACCCTTCTTATTTTTGATCAGGATTTGAACCCGTCTCAGGTCCGCTCGTTGACCGATTTCACCGACCTGAAGGTAATCGACCGCACCCAGTTGATCCTGGATATCTTTGCCCAGCGGGCGAGGACCAGGGAAGGCAAACTCCAGGTGGAGACGGCCCAATTGAAATATATGCTGCCTCGCCTGGTCGGGCGGGATGATGCCCTATCCCGTTTGACCGGGGGTATCGGAGGCCGGGGACCCGGGGAAACCAGACTGGAGATCGACCGCCGCCGGGTCCGGGATAAAATTAATCGTCTTCAAAAAGAATTGGAAACCATCCGAGCCCAGCGAAAGCAAAGGCGAGGGAAAAGAAACCGGAAGGGGTTGCCGGTGATTTCCATCGTCGGCTACACCAATGCCGGTAAAACCACCCTGTTAAACACTCTGACCCACAGCCGTCAGACGGCCGAAGATCTCTATTTTGCCACTTTGGATCCAACCAGCCGCCGGCTTAGATTTCCGAAAGATCGTGAAGTCATCATTACTGATACAGTCGGCTTTATAAAAAACCTGCCCAAAGATTTGCTGACCGCCTTTCGGGCCACCCTGGAAGAGTTGGAAGAAGCCGACCTCCTGTTACATGTCATTGATGTCAGTCATCCCCGGTTTGAAGACCAGATGCTGGTAGTTGAAAATCTGTTGGGAGAGCTTGACCTTTCCCGGATCCGAATCCTTCGGGTATTCAGCAAAGTTGATCTGGTTTCCAAAGAATATGCTGCCACCCAGTGTGCCCGCTATCAGGCCATCCCGGTTTGCGCTTTACAGGAAGAGACTCTAAAGGAATTGCTGGGTGCCATGGAACAAGCGATGGGGAAATAGTTGCGATTAGATGATCCGCTCGGAAACCGTCATATAATTTGCAGCACTACCAAAGTTTAATTTATAATAATCTTATAACCACAATGAAACTTTTTCCCTGCTTCCAAAGATAAAATACCCGGCTTTTTGGTTATATCCCCATCACTGTTTGCAGGCGAAGCAACTCCATGCCAAGGCTCAATACATACAAATGGCGCCCCTGTGGCCGGGGACCAAATACCAAGATAAGGATAGCCGTCAAGGGTAACCGAAACCTTTCTTTGATGATTTTTGCTTGATATGGAAACTGAACCTGACTTGAAATTTTCCAAAATTATCGCCCTTCTTTTGAATAATCCTTCCGAAAGCCTTACTGTTTTTTCATGATCCAAAAAAGGTTCCTTCTTCTCTATTAATAATGAATTCTCCAAGAATCTCCGGTCTAGCTCTTCCTCCTCATCAAATACCAGAGAATAATCCTCCATAGTTTCTCCTTTAAGTAATGGACAATTGAACCCCGGATGTTCTCCAATAGAAAACCACATCTTTTCCTTACTCCTGTTAACGATATGATGTCCGACTAAGACCGAATTCTTATCAAGGATATAGGTGTTATAGAGCTCAAAGGAAAAAGGAAACTTTTTTAGAGTCTGCAGGTTTTCCTTAAGCAAAAAACTCAAGCTGATGTCCGTAGCTTCGATCATTTCAAACTCAGAATCCCTGGCAAAGCCATGGGGCTCCATTTCATATTCTTTTCCTTTCAGTGTGTATTTACTATTTTTTACAGCACCCACGATTGGGAAAAGGGTTGGTGAATGTCTGGCCCAGTACCTGGCGTCTCCTTGCCATAAGAATTCCACCCGATCAGAAATGGTTTGAATACTCATGGGCTCTGCACCCAGAGAGTCGGCTTCAAACTTTAAAAAGTTATTTGAAATTTTATATCGCATTTAATTTTCTCCGCCAAAATAAATCGGATTATTGGACCATGATATCCAATAAAACCTCCCCCACACTTTCCCTCGGCCCGTAGATGCCGACGCTCATCCAGCCTGTCTGGCAGCAATTAGCTGTCCCCACTTTTCCTTGAAAACGGAAAGGATATTATCCTTGCGGTCTTCCTTCCAGTCAGGATTCCAACCCAATCCCATATCCTCACCGATCAGGATGATTGAGATCTGGGTCATTCTGGGCTTGGCCTCAATGATGGTGGTGACGGTACAGACCCTCATCGGAGATTTGCAGTCCGTGCACTTGCCCTCGACCGCGCAGGGCGTTTTGAGTCCGGCATTCCTGGCTATATTGGGGGCGATCACGCTTTTAATCCGGTCCAGGGCGGCAGGTACATCTTTGACGAGCTTATTCAACCCGACTATGACGATAACCTGTTTCGGTCCAAAGATCATGCTGGTCACCCGATTACCGGTCATGTCGGTATTGACCAGTTTTCCATCCAGAGTGATCGCATTGCTGCCGGTCAGGTAAATTTCCGGACGAGAACGGGTTAACTGACCTCTTTCCATCAACACCTCAATGACACCCAGTTGCATCAGGGATGTGGATCCGCCCATACCGACCTTGGCCTCAGGGGGTATCATATCCAAGACCATTTTTGCGGCGTCGGTGGCCTTCTCAACATATTCCACTGGATCAAAGCGGTTTGATTTTAAAGATTTAATTAGGGTCTGTACTTCTTGTTGATTGATCTCCGTCATTAAAAAATTCCCTTTCTCTCTTGATAATATGATAAGCTTTTCCTTTTAATTGATGGTCCTGTAAAAAGTCGTCACCCCGGCGAAAGCCGGGGTCCAGAAGTTTTCATCTTGTTAAAAATCCTGGATTCCGACTTTCGTCGGAATGACGAAAATGAGCTTTCGGCGACTTTTTACGAGGACGTCACAATTCATTTCTCCGTCAATTGATAAACTTCTTCCATCGAAACCCCTTCCAGACAACAACCTATGGCCCCGTTAAACTGTGGTTCTTTTGGGGTAATGACCGGAAGGCCATACCGTCGGGAAAGCAAGGTCTCGACTCCTTTATTTAAGGACACCCCCCCGCAAAGGACCAGGGGCAACAGAGGATAGCGGCGGATCATCTGAATGATTCTCCGGGCGATGGAATCATTGATCCCGGCGCAGATCCTTTTTAAGGGAATCTTTTCCATAAGAAAACCGATGATCTCGCTTTCTCCAAAAATGGCGCAGGTGTTGTTGATGGTCACCGGGTCTTCGGTTTCCAATGAAAGCCTTTTTACGCTCAGGTTCAGCAACCGGGCCATGTTCTCCAGATAGCGGCCGGTTCCGGCCGCGCACTTGTCATTCGTCTCAAAATCCATGACCCGTTTTTTCTGGACCCACAGGACCTTACTGTCCTGCCCGCCCAATTCCACCAGGATAAAATCCGTTAAACCGGTTTGAAAGCAGGCCCCGCGAAAATGGGCACGGATCTCGGTGATGGTTTTGATTTTTTTCCCCATAAGGTTTTTGCCGTAGCCGGTAATGATCAGAGACTTTTCCGGGCGAAAACCCAAATCGGCCAGGGCCATAAGGTAATTGGTCTTATTCGTCCCCGTTTTCATTCGTTGGGTCAGGAACTGAACCGTATCGAGACGGATTTTCTTGAAATCCCTAAAGTCATGGGTTTGGACGATCTTGACAAATCGGCTTCCCAGGTCGATTCCAATCGGCATATTATCTCCTCAACAGGTCGATAAAGGCTTCGATACGAAATTTGGTTCGGTTGTCGATGGGCCGGGGTTTGTCTCCTTCCAGGGTCAAGATGGGAAGGGAAAGATGTTTTCGGATCAGAAGGTCCTGAACCTGACGAAAGCAGAAAGTCTGGGTATAGTGGATCAGACCGTCCAGTCTTCGTTGCCTTACCGCTTGTTGAATATCTTTAATTCTCCCGAAGATGTCATAGGGATAAGTGTAGGCCAGATATTGTTGGAACAGATTATGTTTATATTGGGGCATACTGAACTGGCGCTGGATTTCATTGAATACAACCCTGCCCCCCATATCTTCAATAAACTCATAAAGTCCGGATTGTATGGGAGGAATGCCGATGTATCCCAGTCGAACCACTTTCTTTAATTTTGGACGATGAGATATAGTCTCTAAAAAGGTGGTTAGTTCTTCTTCATACCCATTTAAATTTCCATTGAAGTCTGAACTATTGACCAAAAAAAGATGGTTTTCCCAACCATGGACCCTGTTGGTTTCCCAAGTCTCTTTATCCAGCAAGATGAGTTTTTCCCGGATCGATTTTATCCGTTTCCGGGTTTGGCTTACCTTAGACCAGGACACTCCAAAAGTCTCCATCAATGCCTCGATGTTTTTTTTCATTATATCGGGGTTTCGGTCATAGGGATAATTGAAGTGGATGACCTGGATTCCCTGATGATCCAGGATTTCGGTCAGGGCCTGGGTATTGCTGCAATCCCCCTGGGTGACGGCGATGACGGTTTTGATCTCCGGTCGAGATTTAAGGGCGGAATAAATGCCTTTAATCCAACTGCATAGGGTTCGGGGAAAGCCCTTTTCTTCAGCCTCTTCGACCCAAGTCCCCGCTTGAGGAGAGGTGATAAAAATATTATTCAAATCCACAAGGAGGCAGTCGGCGGCGAACAGGATTTCCACCGGAATAGTAGAAGTGATGCCAATTATTTTATTTGAAATATCAAATTGTTTAGACATTATCATCCTGAATTTATTCGGATTGGGACCTCTTAAAATCCCTCAATTCTTTTAAACCACAAGAGCCGGCAGGAGTCAAACAAGAAAGAGAGATTGGATATCCGGCAGGGGCAAATAACTTGATTCCTTTATCTTTTTACTTTATACTTCTGGTTATTAATAAATAGTAATGGATTCTGCAATTTAAATCTTGGGATTGAATGCCTTCTGATAAGAAAAAGACCAAAGCAACCGTCGATCAGGTAAGGGACCCCCAAAAGGTACGATCTCCTAAGGACCAGACACCGGTCGCGGAAGAAGACCAACAGACCAGGGAGTTCCTGTTTAAAGCTTTCCATGACATGAGAAACCCATTGCAGGCCATTATGGGGTATACCAGTCTGGTCTTAAGAAAAACGAGGGATCAGATTCCGGAAAAACAGCAAGAGAATTTGGAGAAAGTCCTTCAAAGCGCACAACGATTAAACGAAATAGTGGATCGGATGGTAGCCTTTTATCGTGAGAAATAACTAAAAACATGCCTAATATTAGTTAGTGGATTATTTGTGCCTGTTTTAACGATTATTTTCGACAAGGGGAGGACCCGGAAATCATGCCAGAGCCGTTTCAGATCTTGATCGCAGAAGATGATCCTCTGGAGGCCGATCTTCTTTCTCAGGAATTGGCCGACAATGGTTATAAAATCCGATGGGCCGAAGACGGGGAAAAAGCACTGTATCTTATCAAACAATTCTTACCCGATCTGGTCCTGTTAGACATCATACTGCCCAAAATGGATGGTTTTGAGGTGGTGAGGCAAATTAAAACCAATGCCAAGACCCGTACTATTCCGGTCATCATGGTTACCGCTCTGGCCGATATGGATGAACGGGTGAAAGGGCTCGATTCCGGAGCCGACGATTATATCACCAAACCTTTTAAAACCTTTGAGTTATTGGCCCGGGTGCGGTCGATGCTTCGAATTCGGAAGATGTATTTGGATCTGACTTCCACCAGGGCCAAACTGAAAGAATCCAAAGAGGAAAACAGCCTTCTGAAAAAAGAGATCCAGGGAAAATATTCCTTCGAAAACATAATCGGCCGCAGCCTGGCCATAAAAAAGGTTTTTTATCTGATGGAAAAAGCCATAGAAAGCCCGGTAACCGTGCTGATCCAGGGGGAAACGGGAACCGGCAAGGAACTGGTGGCCCGTTCCATCCATTACAACAGTACTCGAAAAGATAAACATTTTGTGGCCCAGAATTGTGCCGCTCTGCCTGAGAGCCTGCTGGAAAGCGAACTCTTCGGCCACAAAAGAGGGGCCTTTACCGGTGCGGTGGCCGATAAAAAAGGACTTTTTGAAATGGCCCATAAGGGGACCATCTTTCTGGATGAAGTTGGAGATACCCCCTTGTCATTGCAGGTCCGGCTTCTAAGGGTTTTGCAGGAGGGGGAAATCCGCCGTGTCGGTGAGGTAAACCCCATCAAGGTGGATGTTCGGGTCATCGCCGCCACTCATCAGGATTTAAAGGCCGAGATCGAGGCCGGGAGATTCCGGGAGGATCTTTACTACCGGATCCAGGCTTTTCCCATACCCCTGCCTCCATTGCGGGACCGGGGAGGAGATATTCCCTTATTAGCCGAACACTTTTTAAAAAAATACTGTCAACGTCTGGAAAAAGAATGCCGATTCAGTCCCGAGTGCCTCTCTTTGCTGGATAAATACCCATTTCCAGGAAATATCCGGGAATTGGAAAATGAAATAGCCAGGGCCTTGACCCTGGCAACGGATCAGGGGACCATTACCCCTGATTTATTATCGGATTCCATAACGAAGACAACCGACATCCCCCTCGGCGTCAAGCAAGGTACCGTTCATGCCGTTACCGACCGTCTGGAAAGGTCGCTGGTTCAAAAAGCCCTGGAAGAGTTTGGGGGCAATAGAACTCGGACGGCCGAAAAGCTGGGCCTGAGCCGCCGGGGTTTGCTAAATAAGATTAGAAGATATGGATTGGAATAACAGGAAGATGATCTTCCTGTATCGCCTTATCTGAGTTTATATGTCGAAATATCCTTATACGGGTATTATATTAGCTGGCGGGCTGAACCGCCGAATGGACGGCCGGAACAAGGCCCTGCTTTCTGTAGGAGATCAGTCCATTATCGGCCGACAGATCGAACTTTTTGAGGAGTTATTCGAACAGGTAATCCTGGTCACCAATCAACCCCTGGAGTTTGTATCCTGGGAAGGCTTGATTGTCAGTGATTTACTTCCGGTTCGCAGCTCATTATCCGGAATTCATGCCGGTCTCTTTTACACCCGGTCTTCTCATGCTTTTATCGCGGCCTGTGATATGCCTTTTTTGAAGAGAGAAATGATCCAGCTTCTGATTAAAAACCTGGAACCTAAATGGGATGTGATCGTCCCGGTGACCAAGGAAGGATATCAACCCCTTTGTGCCCTTTACTCCAAACGGTGCTTAAAGATCATTGAAGATCAGGTATCCAAAGGGGACATGAAGATTTCCAAATTGTATTCCAAAATAAAAGTAAAAAAAATTGCCGAAGAAAGCCTAAGAGAAATCGATCCCGATCTGATTTCTTTTTTCAATATCAACACCCAGGAGGATCTGGCCCTCTCCCAAAAAATGAGGGCCGCCTTAACCAATGGATGACCAAAACCCGGGATTTGAAACCGCTAAGGTTTTTAAATGGACGGAAAAGGGACTCATAGAACAGGACCGGCCCATTATCCGGGAAGTCCCCGTGACCATTTATTTGAATGACCATGAAATCGTCACCCTGCTTTGCCTGGGGGACCATCTGAAAAGTCTGGCCGTCGGATTTTTAAAGTCCGAAGGACTTATCAACCGGGTTGACGACCTTAAGTCGGTTTTTGTGGATGAAGCCAACCGGCTGGTCCGGGTGGAAATGGAAGAAGACACCGATCTGGCGGAAAAACTTTTTCTGCGACGGACGGTAACCTCCGGATGTGGTAAGGGGACGACTTTCTATAACGCCCTGGATACGTTGATCACGGGGAAAATCACTTCCCCTTTAAAAATAAGGGTTGATCAGGTTTTTCATTTAATGCGCCGTTTGGCAGAAGATTCAGAATTATACAAGATAACCGGGGGCACGCATAATTCCGCCTTGGCCACGGCCGAAGACCTGGTGTTGTTCAGGACTGATATAGGCCGCCATAATGCCGTGGATAAGATCTACGGAGAATGCTTTCTGAATAATATCTTCCTCGAAGACAAAGTTTTGGTGACCACCGGACGGATCACCTCGGAGATATTGATCAAGACCGGGCGCATGGGGATCCCGATTTTGATTTCTCGTTCAGCAGCCACCTCTCTGGCCATTTCCCTGGCCGGGCAAATCGGTGTGGCCCTGATCGGGTATGTACGGGGGAAGAATTTGATTGCCTATACTGGACGAGAACGAGTCAGCGATTAGTCGGTATAAAATAAAGTTCGGGGTTCAGAGTTCGGAGTAAAAAGGCAAGAGACGGAAAGCAAAGGGCATGGAGCATAGAGCACAGGGCAAAGGGTATAGGGTAGGATAAGATGTTCAAGGCCCGGAAACTTCGGCAAGCCCTTCGAAAAATTCAGAGCCTTAAAATTTTTCAGATTGAAAGGAATTTGGCAATCTCTTCGATAATGACCGGCAGATTGGGTTGGGTAAAGCTCATCGCTGGAGCCGGAATACGGTTTTGCTTTGGGTTGGGGGCGAGGTGCTTGTGATGCGGGTCAGAGCTCTGCAAGACAGGGTTATCAGGATGGGGTTGCGAGTCGTACCAATATAATTTTTCATCGCCCCGCCAAACTTTCATAAGAATAGTTCGTAATCTTCGGGCGTTCGGAGGGGATTATTCATTAGGCGGCTACATGGATGAGGCCGGCTAAACTTGAATCATGTTGTTGTAACCGTTCGACTTCGTTCCGGTATTGAGCCTGGCGGTTGAGCCAGGTCCGATAGATGCTGGCCCATTCCCCAAAATCCAATGTCCAGGTATCATCCTCGGGCTCTTCCCCGCTGATGTAGGCCGCATAAAAGGTCTCGGACCGAATTCCAAATTTGCGCTCGAATTTAAGCAGTTCTTCTTCGAGGGCATGAATATCGGTTAATAGAGGTTGAATATTCATTGTGGGGCTCCAGCCACTATCTTATTATAATTGTTCTTAATACTTTGTTAATTAAAAATAAATAAAAACCGATCAAAAATCAAGAAAAAAGGAAACGATGGCTTTTTCTTCAAAATGGTCTCAATGACCCGGTAAATAGTTTTATCTGGGGTATTCACTTGACTAAGGTTACCCCAACATATAGTAATGGGGCGTGGAATCGTACCCCAAAAGTTTGACTGAATTTTAGTCTTGGTTTTCTTCGGAACAAGATTGTCGAGACTACCTTTATCGTTTGAGATGGCCGGAAGGCTTTATCTGTCCACGATGTGGGAACCCGGAAGCCTGGCCAATTGGTACTATGTTGTTCGAGTGTTCCGGTTGCCACTATCAGTTGTCGGTTGTAGCGGGAACAATTTTTCAAGATACCCACAAGCCGTTGATGGTGTGGTTTAGGGCGATATGGTGGGTAACTGGACAAAAAAATGGAGCCAGCGCTCTGGGCCTTAAACGCATCCTTGGTCTGGGAAGCTATCGCACGGCCTGGACCTGGTTGCACAAACTGCGTCGGGCCATGGTCCGTCCTGACCGGGACTGCTTGTCTGGTATTATTGAAGTAGATGAAACCGTTATTGGCGGAGAGAAACCTGGTAAACGAGGTCGTGGGGCGGCCGGTAAGGTACTCGTAGGTATCGCAGTCGAAGACAAGGGAGATGACGGCGTTGGGCGAATTCGTCTTGGTATTCTTCCGGATGCCTCTGCAAACAGTCTCAACGCCTTTATTAAGGAAAGAGTCACGGGAGGAAGTACCATTCGAACCGACGATTGGCTTGGCTACAGCAAATTGGATTCTGTTGGTTATCGGCACGTCACTATTAAAAATACTGAATTGAAGCTTGCTCACTTGGTAGTATCTCTTCTGAAACGTTGGCTTCTGGGTACCCATCAAGGTGCAGTCAGTCATGAGCATTTAGCCTACTATTTGGATGAGTATGTTTTTAGATTCAATCGCCGAACTTCGACTCACCGCGGCAAATTATTTATGCGCCTCCTGGAAAATGCTGTACAAATCGGACCGGTCACCCAATGTCAGATCATTCAGCATGTTAGAGGACGCAAACCCAAAGAACACAACATATAGGGAATACCTTAGTCAAGTGAATACCCCAGATAGTTTTATATTCCTTTTTGCTGGCCTCATTGATGAGTGGGTTTCTTATTTATTCTTCACCTGGTTAATCTGAATCCCTCCTCCTTTTGCTAAAGGGAAGAAAAAATGCTGACGCATCAGCCAATGAAATGTCAGCAAGGGGGAAGACGTTGGAAACCGGAGGGCAGTTCTAACACGTCCAGACACAGCAAGAAAAGGATACTCTTTCTTGCCTACGGAAAACCTTTTTCTATTGACGGTGGCCTTTTAATGGGTAACCCTTTTCTCTCTTCTCTTCCTATTCTTCTTGGATATATACCCTGTCTTACGAGTTAGAGACGTTCCAATGGCATTGTCATGCAATGTGGGCCACCATTCCACCGAACCAATTCGTGACCTGGTAAAATAGTAACATCGATATTCAATTTTCGCAACGCATCTAGAGTGTGGACATTCTGATCATACGCAATCACTTTGCCTGGCTTTGTAGCTATAATGTTGGCAGCCTGAAATATCAACTCTCTTAATACTCGTTCCACAATGTATTTAAAATTATCCCCATCGGGCAGACCTTCGGGGGATGCCCACCAACATAAATAATCTCAAATCCTTCTTTTTCCAAATAATCAATAAGCTTTATGCCGGTCACAGTTCTATCAAGCTCGCCGGTCCCAGCCTTATAGCGATTAATACGACCAATATCCTAAGACTGTTAGCGACTTTTTTTGCATTGTCCTTGTTAATCCCAAATAAATTGCCAAGACCTGAGATTATTTTTGTAAGGGGATCATTTCCAATGTACTTCGATTCAAGGAAGTAAGGTACTTGTCGGGTGTCGTAGCGCCTTTATTCGCCCCGGCGCCCAAAAAAAGGACAACACGACCTTGCCTAACTTGATTAATTAGATACGGTGGTAAATCCAACATTCCCCCTTAAGGGTAAACCATTTTTGAAAGGGGATCAAATTTGCTCTTGGTGCTTTCTTTTTAGAAGCAAAGAAATAAACGTGTTAAAAAAGACAGAAAACCTATTAGTTCGGAATTTAGAAATATCTGCTCAGCTATCACTTCAACCGGCAATTGAGCCCGGTAACCTGTTCCATCAAGCAAGAAAATGCTAACTTCACAAATTACTGGTGAAGGGATTTTTGAAAAGACAGGTACCCAGGAAGATTGGGTAACATTATGTTTATAAAGGAGAAAAATATGGAAGTCAACTAATTTCTTATTTTGCTAAATTGCGCTTGAAGTTTACCGCCATTTGTTTAATGATATGGACCTTAAAAGGCAACAAGGAAAACAACAGAGGTATAAAAAAATAGTGTTCGGTGTTCGGTGTTCGGCGTTCGGCGAAAATCGATTTTCATGTTTCGAGCTACCCAGGCGGGGCATTGAGGTTTAATAAGAGGATACCCTGACCATTGTTCCAATGATTGATAATTTATGACCCTTTATTTAGATAATGCCGCATCGTCCCATCCCAAACCGGAACAGGTCTATCGGGCGTCTGATGATGCCCTGAGAAATATCGGGGCCAACCCCGGCCGCTCCGGGCACAAATTGGCCATGAAAGCCAGTCAAAAGATTGCCCAGACCCGAAGTCTTCTGGCCCGGTTCTTCGAAATCAACGACCCCAGACGGATTGTCTTTACGGCCAACGCCACCGAGGCGATTAATCTCGGATTAAAAGGGCTCTTATATCCGGGAGATCATGTCATCACTTCTTCCATGGAACATAACTCGGTGGTCCGTCCCCTTCGGTTTTTAGAATCCCAGGGGATCGACCTTACTTTTGTCCCCGGCAACGCTCACGGACAAATTGAAATTCAGGCCATTGAAAAAGCCATACGGAAGAATACGCGCCTGCTCGTCCTGACCCATGCCTCCAATGTTACCGGGGGGATCATGCCCATCAGCGAAGCCGCCGTGTTGGCGCATAAGTATGGGTTCTTTTTGATGGTGGATGCAGCCCAGACTGCCGGCCTCGTTCCTATTTCGGTAGTCGATATGGGGATCGACCTCCTGGCGGCTCCGGGTCATAAAGGACTACTGGGACCGCAAGGCACCGGGTTCTTATATATAGGTCCGGATATCTCTCTTCGCCCTTTAAAAGAAGGGGGTACGGGCAGTCAATCGGAATTGGAATGCCAACCTGATTTTTTACCCGACCGGATGGAATCGGGCACCTTGAATACCCCCGGTCTGGCCGGATTGGGGGCTGGGGTGGAATTTTTGCTCCAAGAGGGTTTGGAATTAATTAAGGAGAAAGAAATTCTCTTGAGCAGGATGATCTGGGATGGACTAAAAGAAAATCACAAAATCCGGTTATACGGTCCCGAAAAGGCGGAAGACCGCACCTCGACCATTTCATTTACTATCGCCGGACTGAATCCCTCGGCTACGGCGTCCATCCTGGACACGGCCTATGACATTGCCGTCCGGGCCGGGTTGCATTGTGCGGTACTGGCCCATCGGACCCTCAACACCCTTCCCGAAGGAACAGTTAGGGTCAGTCCGGGGTTTTTCAATACCGAAAAGGAAATAGATTTTTTTCTGGAGGCCATCCGGGGAATTACAAAAAAGGTTTGAGTTTATAATAGTTGAACAGGTGTAACAGATTTGTTTTTCGAAACAAATGTTTTCACCGCAAAGACGCAGAGAACGCAAAGAAGAATTTTTATTGATTGCCGGTGAGGGGCCGGCAATCAATAAGCTTCGCTACCCTCCGGGGAATTAATTGGCCGGGGGCTAGAGTTGTTTTGTTCAATTCCGCCTCTCCCGGAATTGAACAAATAATATGATTCTCTCTGCGTTCTTTACGTCTTTGCGGTGAACAAAAACTCTTCTTTAAAATAGTTACAGACTTACGAAAAGGTAATTTTTATGCTCATTCAAGCTATTTTCCTGACGGTTGTCGCCTACCTGGTGGGTTCCATTTCTACCGGTGTGGTCCTTTCCAAAATATTCGGCCAGGGCAATCTGCAGGCCGAAGGCAGTAAAAATATCGGGGCTACTAATGTCTCCCGCTTGATGGGTATGAAATGGGGAATCCTGACTCTGGTGGGGGATACGCTAAAAGGGATGCTGGTGGTCTGGGTAGGCCAATGGGTCTTTGCCGGTGAAGGAAATCAGGGGGTTCTTTTTATTGCGCTCATGGCCCTGGCCGTCTTTTTGGGCCATATTTTTCCGGTCTTTCTGGGTTTTAAAGGGGGAAAGGGCGTAGCCACTGCCTTGGGAATTTTTCTTCTCCTGGGCCCCAAAGCCATCCTGGTGGCCCTTCTTCTTTTTATTCTGGTTGTCCTGCTGGGGAAATATGTCTCCCTGGGGTCTATCGTGGCCGCCGGTTTATTCCCTGTGGTGATGTATTTTTTCCATTACAACAGGAACGTCGTCTTCCTGTCCATCGCCATTGCCGCCGTCATTATTCTCAAACACAAAGCCAATATCCTGCGCTTGATCAAAGGGGAAGAAAAACCCTGGCGATCCCCAAAAAAGGCCGCTTGAGGCGCCCTATCCCCTTTTTTGCCTTGAATAGTTCGAACGATCCTTAGATAGGATTATTAATCATATCATAGTACGGTTTTGTTTTTCCATCTCCCAAGGCGGAAATAAATAATGTAGGCCACCGCGCCGAACAATTGAGTGAGCACCATTGCCCAACGGATGCCGTAGACCCCAAGGTCAGTGATGTGCGGCAAAAGGGTGGCTGCCGGAAGCAATAAAGTCCAGGTGCAGAGAATACTGATCACCATGGGGGGCATAGTATCACCGCTCCCGGAAATCGAATTCTGCAAGCTGGCAATAAATCCGGTCATCAGGTAACCGATGGAGGCAATTCTCATAAAGTTCGCTCCCAACCGTATCAGTTCAGTTTCGGCGGTGAATATGCGCATCAGGTTCGACGCCCCAAGAAAAACAGCGACGGCGCAAAGGGCCATAAAACCTTCCATTAGAGCAGTAGCGATCCAACCGGTGCGTTCGGCGCGATTCGGTTGCTGCGCCCCCAGGTTCTGTCCCACCAGGACTCCGGCACCGGCCCCGAGACCAAATCCGGGCATGAAGACAAACATTTCCACTTGTTGGTTTAGGGTGTGGCCGGCTACGGCCAGTGTGCCAAAGGGTACGATGATTTTCATCAATACCGTCTGACCCAAATTAGACTGGATACCCATAACCAGGGACGGCAGGCCGATCTTGACCATTTGCCAGATGTTTTCCATATCCAGCCGGAATCCTTTAAGGGTCAGTCTGAGTCGCGACTTTTCACCCAGGAAAAGAATCCACACGGAAATGACCATCCCCAGGCTTTGCCCGATGAGCATGGCCAGGGCCGCGCCCTGAACCCCGAGCCTGGGGAAAAACCACCAGCCGAAGACCAAGAAGGGGCTTAAGACCAGTTGAACACAACGAGTGAACAGGTGGATAAACATGGGGGTGGTGGCGTCTCCCGAGGCCTGCATGATGTTGAAAGCCAATAACCACAGAGAATAAAAAACCCACCCGCTGAACAGCATGCGCATATAGGCAGTGCCCAGAGCAGCTACTTCCGGTCGCAGTTTGAACAGGCCCATTATCTTATCGGGAAAGATCAGCCCCAGGGCACTGAAGAATATCCCAAAAATGAGGCTGACCACAAAGGCCTGGGTCCCGAGATGGTTCGCTCTTTGAAAATCCCCTTTGCCGATGGCCCGGGCAATCATGGCCCTGGACCCGGCGACCAGGCCCATCTTGGCCGACACCACCAGCATATGAACGATAAAAGCCGTGCCCACGCCGGCCACGGCCGCCGACCCCAGTCTTCCAATCCATATCATGTCCACCGCTTGACCGACCATGAAGAGCGCATAATGCACCATGATAGGCCAGGATAGGGACATAAGATTGCCAGTGACACTGCCTCTTACCCAGTCGCGGGGGAGAGCTCGCTGTTTGTCCGCGGCTTGTTTTCTCACGTCAACCTTTGAAAAACTTTTGCTGTTGAGGTTCGTGAAAATCTCTCAGCTTTCATCAAACCTGCCCCCTATACCGCACGATAAACTCCAGACAGTATTCGGATTCCAGTTAAAAGAGGGGATTCCGGCTTTCACCGGGTCGAGTGTGTATTTCAATCTTCTTTTTTAGAAGGAAAACCAGAGATTGTCAAAAAGATTCGGTCAGGATCTTTTTAACTGGACCAAACCCTTGGTTACAAGGAAAGTTGGGTTAAGGGAAGCTTTCAGAATTTGGAAAATTATTTCAATCACAGAGAAAGATCAGAGCCTTTTTGTTTTTGAGGACGGATTTCTTTTTCCCGCAGCTTATGGTGATAGGCCAGGGCAAAGCGATGGGCCTCATCGCGCACCCTTTCCAGAAAATGCAGGAGGGGTGAATCCGAAGTCAATCGAACCGGATTTTTTCTGTTGGGCAGGTAGATGCCGTCTTTGCCTTCCTGGGCTCGAAAGGTCTTTTTGGCCAGGGCCAGGATATCCGGTCTTTCTTCGGCAGGGATTTTTTCCAATAAGTCTTTGAGGATATTTAATTGACCTTTTCCCCCGTCCACCAGGATCAGGTCAGGCAGTTTTGGATAATGGTCGATCAGCCGTCCGATTATCTCGGCCATCATGGCATAATCATTGGGTTGCTCGATGGTCTTGATCCTGAAACGGCGATAGCTGTTTTTATCCTCTTGTCCTTTCCGGAATACCACAAAAGAGCCTACGGCCTGGTTCCCCTGGATATTGGATATATCCAAGCCGCCCACGGTCAGGGGGAGAGTTTTCAATCCCAGCTTTTCCTGTAGAGGTTTGGCTGTTTTTTCCTGGAAATTATCTTCGGGTTCCTTTTTCTCCAGGACACTTCGGCAATTATCTTCGGCCATAGTCATCCAGCGGCGGCCCTCTCCCCGACTGGGGATCCGGAGTTCAACTTTTTGCCCCTTTGATTCCGAAAGGACTTCTTCCAGAAGAATATGGTCCTGAAGGGAGATCGGGATCAGGATCGTCTGGGGAATATACTTTTCGCCCTGATAATACTGCTGAATTAAATCGGACAGACATTCATCGGAAGATTGGGCCGGATTCTTGAATCGAAAACGGGTCATTCCGGTCACCGATCCCAGGCGGACAAAAAGGATGACCACGGCAACGGCTTGATCCTGTTCCATCAGGGCAATGACATCGACATCAATAAACCGGGGGGAGACGACCTTTTGCTCTTTCAAGGTTTCGGAAATAGCTAAGATACGATCCCTTAGGACCGCCGCCTCTTCAAACCTCAATTCCTCAGATGCCAGGTGCATTTGCTTTTTCAGCTCTTTTAACAAATCTCGATTTCTTCCCTCCAGGAAAAAGACCACCTCCCGAACCCGCCGTTCATATTCCTCCCGACTGATTTTGTCATGGCAGGGGCCAGGGCACTTGCCGGTCTGAAAATAAAGACAAGGTCGGGACCGCCGGGGCAGGTCTTTCTGGCGGCATTGGCGCAGCGGAAAAACACGTTGAAGGTACTCGACCGTGGCCCTCATTTTCCCGGCCGAGGAAAAGGGTCCGAAATAAACAGCCTTGTCTTTCTTGATCCGGCGGACCACTTGCAGGCGGGGATACGGTTCACTCAAACCGAGTCTCAAGCAGGGGAATTGTTTATCGTCCCGCAGGTCCACGTTGTAGCGGGGGCGATGTTTTTTGATCAGGTTGCTCTCCAGGATCAAGGCCTCTTTTTCATTGGCGGTGATTATATATTCCAGATTTTCCACCCGTTCCAGCAGGGCAGCGGTTTTAATATTTTCAATTTTCAGATAAGAGGTTACCCGCTTTTTTAAATCCTTGGCCTTGCCCACGTAAAGGATCCGGTGTTCCTGGTCCCTCATTAAATACACCCCGGCCTGATGAGGAAAAGGGGACATGAGCTCTTTTAATTTTTGAAGATCCATTTAAGGATAACCGTGAAAAGGTAAGTCTTAATCCATGCGGTCAGGAAAAATTGAAAGATTATTTGCCCAGAAATCGGGCCAGGTCGGTGAGGTCTCTCTGAATTTCCTGAATTAAGGGGGCCAGACCGGAAGTACCGGTTTTCTCTTCTTCAACGGCCTGGGGCGTGGTCTTCTTTTCTTCTTTGGAGTGATGGAGCATTTTTTTTCTTGCCCCGGCGATGGTGAATCCTTCCTCGTATAGTAATTTCTTGATCTCGAAAATGATTTCCACGTCTTTACGGCGATACATGCGCTGATTGGAACCGAAACGGACCGGGCGGATCATCTTGAATTCCGTCTCCCAATAGCGGAGGACATAGGCTTCCAGTTGGGTCAGGGCGCTCACTTCCCCGATTTTGAAGTACTGTTTGTTGGGAATTCCTTCGGTGTCCATGGAGTCCCCCCTGTTGGAATAGGATCAAACCGTTCGGCGTTCGTCGAACGATACCGGGACGAACGAAATTTCCTTTTAATTATGAACCCATTGCTTTATGAATTCAATAAAATTAATCTTAAGGGTTTGGTAACCAATTCCCTTCGGACAGCAATCATTTCTCACGCAAAGTGGCTCCGAATTTTTCCAGGACCCGTTTCAGCAGATTTTCCTGGATCGGATTAACCAGTTCGTCAGAAAGTGTTTTCTCGGTAGAACGATAATGGATTCGAACGCCCAGATTCTTTTTTCCTTCAGGAATCGGCTTTCCGGAATAAAAATCAAAGAGTTCGATTTCTTCGATCAGGGGTTCTTTTAGTGAAAGAATTTCATCCCGGATCTCTTTCCAGAGGATATGGTTATCCAGGATCAGGGCCATATCCCGGTAGATTTCCGGAAACCTGGGCCAGGGTTTAAACTGAGGAACGTCGGTGACTTCCAGGCTAAGCCGATCCACATCCAAATCTAATAAGTAAGCGGTTTCTTTTAAGTCAAATTGAGATTGGACCTGCGGTGAAATTTCACCCATTTCCCCCAAGAGGTTATCCGAACTGTAGCATTGGATGTATTGGCCGGGAACGAAATAGGTTGGAACTTTGCCCTCACGGATTGAAAATTCCTTGATTTTCAAGGAGTCGGCCAGGTTTTCCAAAACCCCTTTTAAATCATAAAAATCCACACGTTCACTTTTGAAATAATGGGATTCGGGATGCCTTCTCCCGGTCCACAACACGGATAATCGGTTCGTTTCTTCGGGTAACTTTTTCGGGTCGGCCGCCGCGATAAATACATTCCCCAATTCAAAAAGACGAAGGTTCAGATTTCGTTGGGCCCAATTCTTGTTCATGGTCATCAGCAATCCGGGGATAAGGCTGGTTCGCATGACCGACTGATCTTCGGAAATCGGATTTTTTATCCGGACAAAAGAAATGGCCTTGGAATGCTTTGGATCCCGGAAAGTAGAACAAAACTCTTCGGAAATAAAGCTATAGGTGATAATTTCATCAAACCCGAGACCGGTTAATATCTCCCGGATTCGCCTGCGGAGCGGAATAGTTTTGTGTTCCTTCCGGCTGGAGGAGGATATATTGGGAATAGTCGCCGGAATCCGGTCGTAGCCGATCAGGCGGGCCACTTCTTCCATCAGATCGACCGGGCGGGTCAGATCTCGGCGGAAGGAGGGAGGTATGATCTCAACCCGGTCTTTTTCTTTATTGACCACGGTCAGGCCCAATCGGCGGCTGATATCGACAACCTGATCTGACGACACTTCAATCCCTAAAAACCGTCCGGTCTTTCGGGTATCGAGATGGATCGGCGAAATGATCAGGGGTTGGGGATACTCATCGATCCAACCGGGCACGATCTCTCCCCCGGCTAATTCCTGGATCAATAACGAGGCCCGGTCTGCGGCCTTGATAACTCCTTCGATATCCACTCCTCGTTCAAAGCGGATGGAAGCCTCGGAGGATAAAGCCAGTTTTTTAGCGGTCCGGCGGATACAGCGGGGTTCGAAATAAGCGCTTTCCAGAAGGATATTTTTAGTCGTAGATTGAATCTCAGTATTCAGTCCCCCCATGATCCCGGCGATAGCCACCCCTCTTTCCCCGTCGGCAATAATCAACATGTCCGGGGTCAGATTTCGCTCCTGGCCGTCCAGGGTGGTGAGCCGTTCCTGAGGTTCGGCCGTGCGTACCACAATCCGTCTCCCGGAAAGGGTGTCAAAATCAAAGGAATGCAGGGGCTGGCCATATTCCATCAAAACAAAGTTGGTGACATCCACCACATTATTGATGCTTCGAATTCCCACCGAAAGAAGCCGGTTACGAAGCCAGGCCGGGGAAGGGCCTATGGTAACTCCCCGGATCAAACGGGCGGCGTAGCGGGGACAAAAGTCCGGCGCCAGAATCGATACGGAAGTCTCTTCCTCAATGGTCTTCCCCACCGGGGCTGCAGAAGTATCCGGAACCTTCAACGGGCGATCGAAAATAGCCGAGATCTCCCGGGCGATACCGATATGACTCAGGCAATCTCCCCGGTTGGGAGTTACATTGATTTCCAGCAAGGTGTCTTCCAGGCTCAGGGCTTGGCTTAGGGAAAGTCCTACGGGAATCCCCTCCGGCAGGATCATAATCCCCGAATGATCTTCGGATAAGCCCATTTCCTTTTCGGAGCAGAGCATTCCCGGCGACACGAGACCGCGTATGGTAGCCACCTGGACTTCCATCCCGGAAGGGAGACGGGTTCCGGGCAAGGCTACCGGTACCAGTAATTCAGGTCGCACATTGGGGGCCCCGCAAACCAGGTCGAGGCATTCCTGGCCGATGTCCACCTTGCAAATGGTCAGACGGTCCGCCTGAGGATGTTTCCGCACCTCCTGGATCTTCCCCACCACCAGGGGTTCCAATTCCCGCCCGATGGGAAGGACCGCTTCCACCTCCAGACCGGCCATTGTCAGACCCTCGGCCAGGTCCTCGACGGGAAGGCCTGTCAAATCCACATATTCAGTTAGCCAGTTTATAGTGACTTTCATCAGAATTGTCTTAAAAATCTTTGATCGTTTTCGAAAAACATCCGGATGTCATCAATTCCATACCTGAGCATGGCGATTCGTTCCACACCCATGCCAAACGCAAATCCGGTCACATGATCGGGATCATATCCGACCATCCGGTAGACCTCGGGATCGATCATTCCTGAGCCCAGAATCTCTATCCAGCCGGTTTGGGAGCACAGTCGGCAGCCCGATCCCTCGCAAATCACACAGCCCATGTCCACTTCGGCGCTGGGTTCGGTAAAAGGGAAAAAACTGGGACGGAAGCGAAGCGGGGTGTCTTCCCCGAACATCTGATGAATGAAAAAGGTCAGGATCCCTTTCAGGTCCCCAAAACTGATATCTTCTCCGACCATGAACCCCTCCACCTGATGAAACATAGGGGAATGGGAGATATCCGAATCACGGCGGAAGACCTTTCCCGGAGAGATGACCTGCAGGGGAGGGGCATTTTTTTCCATAACCCGAATTTGTAAAGGTGAAGTTTGGGTTCGGAGCAAAAGGGTATCTGATATATAGAAGGTGTCCTGCATGTCTCGGGCGGGATGGTCCGCAGGCATATTCAGGGCCTCAAAGTTATAATAATCCAGTTCGACTTCCGGTCCTTCAACCGTTTCAAAATTCAAGCGGGAGAAGATATCACAGATCTTATCCATAGTTTGGGTAATAGGGTGCTGCCGTCCCTGAAAGATTTTTCTTCCGGGAAGACTCCAGTCAAACCGGGTTTGAACCGTTTTACCTTTTCCGGAAAAGGCCTCCTTTTTCTGTTTAAAAAGCCCTTCCAATATCCCTTTGAGACGATTGGCCTCCTGACCGACCAGGGGCCTCTCCTCAGGCGGAACGGTCGAGACTTCCCGTAAACACTGCGTCAATTCCCCTTTTCTTCCCAGGAACCGGATCTGCAAGGCCTCCAGATCGGCAATGGAGACAGCCCGGTCCACTTCTTCCCGGACTTGGGTTTCCAGTTTTTTTAATTTGGATAACATGGCAATTATCTTAATTCAGGTGGCGGTTAGGGTTGGACCCGAAGAGAGATCAATCCTTAAGATTGGGAAACCATCTTAACCAGAGAGGTAAACCTTTCCGGATCTCGAGCGGCCATTTCGGATAGCACTTTGCGGTCTAAGCCGATGTCGGCCTTTTTCAAGGCTCCCATAAATCGGCTGTAAGAAATGCCGTTATTCTTAGCGGCGGCACTGATCCGCACAATCCATAATCCTCTAAATTCTCTTTTGCGGACCCGCCGGTCCCGATAGGCATATTTAAGCGACCGGTCCACGGCCTCGGTCGCGGTCTTGAACAATCGGCTTCGCGCACCACGAAATCCTTTGGCCAGCTTTAAAACTTTATTTCTTCTCCGCCGGGCTTTGAAGCCTCTTTTTACTCTGGGCATGACTAATCACCTCGTTTTTCTGAAAACATTCTTAACTATAGGGCAGCATCCTCTTGATAGCCCGCATGTTGGCTGGTTCCACCACAGCCGATTTTCTTAGACTTCTTTTTCGTTTGGTGGTCTTACTGGTTAAAATATGACTGCCGAAGGCTTTGGAACGGATAACTTTCCCGCTTCCTGTGGTTTTAAACCGTTTGGCAGCCCCACGTTTGGTTTTCATTTTCGGCATATGAATACACTCCTTATTCCTTATTAACAACTTGGACCTTAATTGGGCCCTCTCTTCTTTTTTCGATTATTCAAATATAAACGATGGTTATAGGCAATAGGCTATAGGAGAGAAAAAACCTCTTTCGGTTTTTCCCTATCACCTCTGGCCCCTTGCCTCTCGCCTGCTTTTATTATTTCGACCCCAGGATCATAGTCATGTTCCGGCCTTCCAGCTTGGGTTCCTGTTCCACTGTAGCCAGGTCTTTGGTTTCTTCGATGATCCTTTTCAAGATATTCCGGGCTGCTTCCTGATACTGTATCTCCCGGCCTCGAAACATTAGAGATATTTTGGTTTTATTTTTTTTCTCTAGAAATTTTCGAATATTATTCAACTTGAACTGAAGATCGTGTTCCTCGGTTTTGGGTCGAAGTTTAACTTCTTTGACCTGGATGATCGTCCGGCGTTTTTTGGCTTCATGAATTTTTTTGGTCTGCTGGTATCTGAACTTACCATAATCCATAATCCGGCAGACAGGAGGATCCAATTGGGGAGCAACTTCAACTAAATCCAATCCTTGTTCTCTGGCCATAGTCAGGGCCTGATTTAGGGGTAAGATGCCCAACTGAACACCGCCATCTCCAATAACCCTGACATTAGCGGCCCTGATCTCTTCGTTAACACTAACCGACTTGGCTATAACCATCACCTCCTAGTTAAATTTTTGATTGCTAATTGCGGAATATGTGATTTGACTTTTTGGTTTCTTAAGGTCTTTCATTATTATTGTTTCCCCGGCACCGACTCTTCTCGAATCCTATCAATGAACTCCGCTACAGTCCAATTTCCCAGATTTTCTCCGCTGCGTGCTCTTGGGCTTATGCAGCCTCGCTCTTCCTCCTTGTCCCCAATAACGATCATATACGGGATCTTTTGCAGTTGGGCTTCACGGATTTTGAGCCCCAATTTCTCATTGCGGATATCCAATTCGGCCCGAATGCCGGCCGCAAATAAATCTTGAAACACCTTTTGGGAATAAGAGGCGTTGCGATCGGTAACCGACACTATAACAGCTTGAACCGGAGCCAGCCAGGTGGGGAAAGCCCCGGCAAAATGTTCGATCAATAAGGCCAGGAACCGCTCATAGGACCCCAGAATGGCCCGGTGCACCATGACCGGTGGTACGGCTTTGCCCTCTTCATTAATATAGGTGAGGTCAAAGCGTTTGGGGGTGGCAAAATCCAGTTGCACCGTGGGGATCTGCACTTCCCGGCCCATGGCGTCCTTGAACATAAAGTCCAGTTTGGGGCCATAGAGGGCCGCTTCCCCTTCACGGCGCTTGGCCTTAAGCCCCATCTCATCGGAAATCTCGGCCAGCATGGCTTCGCAGATATCCCAGTCTCCAGGATCACCAATATATTTATCCGGGCTGCCATAATCACGAACCGAAAGGGACACCCAGTGGCCACCCCACATGCCGAGATCCGAGTAAAAATCCCTGATGATTTGCACCATGTTCATGGCTTCCTGTTTCACCTGGTCGATACGGCAGAAGGAGTGACCGTCCTCAACGGTGATGGCGTAAACCCGGGTCAATCCGCCGAGTTCTCCGGTTTTTTCCGCCCGGTACTGCTTTTCCGACTCCATGTACCGGATGGGCAAGTCCCGGTAGGACCGGAGCCGGGAGGCATAGATCTGGGTCTGGTGGGGGCACTGGACCGGTTTCATCACAAAGGCGTGCTCTTTGGCGGAAGTAACGTGAAAAAGCTCATCCCCGAACTTGGTGGCATGGCCCGATAACTGATACAATTCGATTTTGGCCAGATGGGGGGTCATGACTTTCTGAAACCCGTATTGCCTGCAAATCGATTCCACCCGTTTTTTCAACTCTTCAATGATGACGGTGCCCTTGGGAGTGAAGAGGGGCAAACCCGGCCCGACCTTTTCCGAAAATACAAACAGGTCCAGACTCTTGCCCAGTTTGCGATGGTTTCGTTTTTCAGCCTCGGCCCGCTGGGCGAGAAAGGTTTCCAGCCCCTCTTTGGTTTCAAAGGCCGTCCCGTAGATCCGCTGCAACATGGGCCGTTTTTCATCCCCCCGCCAATAAGCCCCGGCCACATGGGTCAGTCTAAAAAAACGGCTCTTATTGGTGGAGGTTAGATGTGGCCCGCGGCACATATCCACAAAATTCCCCTGTCGATAAAGGGAAACCGTGGGCTCGGTCAGTTCTTCCAGCATCTCAACCTTGAAGGATTCCCCCAAGGATGAAAAAAGCCGGATGGCCTCTTCCCGGGGAAGTTCTTCCCGGACAATAGGAATATTCCCCTGGCTTAGAGCGCGCATTTTCGCTTCGACACGGGGAAGGTCTTCGGGAGTAAAAGGGTCTTTTTTTGAAAAATCGTAATAAAATCCATTTTCAATGGCCGGCCCGATGGCCAGCTTGACTTCCGGAAATAATTCCTTGACGGCCTGGGCCATCAAGTGAGCTGTGGAATGACGTAGAATCTCCAACCCTTCGGGATCATTCTCGAAAACCGGCTCTAATCTTCCTTCCCCGGATAAAGTCCTGGTTAAGCCGATTAATTCCCCATCCAGACGGCCGGCCACAATCTTTTTCAGAGACCCCTGTCCCCCTTTTTTTAAAGCTTCCAGGACTGTGGTATCTTTGGGAAAGTCCAGTGAATTCCCGCCGGGGAAATTTATATGAATTTCTTCTGGTTGCATGTATTGAGCGATCAAACACTGATAAAATACTAAAGAACAAACTTTATTTATACTAATTTTACGCTGTAATGTCAAATAAATATTAGAAATTAAAAACGATCTAATTATAACGAATCTGGAAGTCATCAAAGGCGCCGGAAAAAGGTCCGGGGGAGACCTCCACCTTTTCCACTCGTGAAGAAGGGGATCCACGCCGGCACCAGGCTACCATTTGATCGACCTTGTCCTTCTCTCCTTCAAATAAGGCCTCCACGGTCCCGTCCCGCCGATTCCGCACCCAGCCGGTCAGTCCCAGGGATTTGGCCTGATCCCGGGTAAAGGCCCGGAAATAAACCCCTTGAACCCAGCCATGAATGACCACCCGGGCTGATGTTTTTTCCATAAAGTTCCCTTAAAGTTACCTTTCTTTCAGTAATTGCAGAAACTCCTCTTCCGTCAGGATGGGCACTTTCAATTCCCTGGCCTTATCTAATTTGGAACCCGGATCTTCCCCGGCTATCAAAAAATGGACCTTACTGCTGACCTGGCTGGCTGTTTTTCCCCCCAGGGCTTCAATTTTCTCTTTGGCTTCCTCTCGGGTCATCCCTGCCAATCGGCCGGTAAGGACAAAAGTCTTTCCGACCAGGGGGCGGCGGCCCCCTGTTTTTTCCTCGTGGAACTGCACCCCGGTGGCCAGGATCTTCTTAATAACCTCTATGTTTCGGGGGTTGTCAAAAAAAGTTCGGATACTGCGGGCCACCCGGGGGCCGACTTCGCGAATGGCCAGTAATTCTTCCTCGGAAACCTCCATAAATACCTTTAATGATCCGAAATGACCTGCCAGTAATCCGGACAAATGTTCCCCGACATGCCGGATCCCCAGGGCAAAGATAAATCGGCTTATCTGGGTTTTCTTGCTTCGTTCCAGGGCCTGTATCAGATTATCCGCCGATTTATCGGCCCACCGTTCCAGGGGTATCAGGGTCTCTTTAGAAAGAGAATAAAGATCACCATAGTCCCGAATCAGCCCTTTCTCGACCAACTGGTCCACCAACTTTTCCCCCAAGCCTTCAATGTTCATGGCCGTTTTGGAGGCAAAATGGCGGATCGATTCCTTGATCTGGGCCGGGCAGTTGGGGTTAGTGCAGCGATGGGCCGCTTCACCGGGCAAACGGACCACCGGCGACTCACAAACCGGACACCGGTCCGGCATGGCGAAAGGTTTTTCCTTACCCCGGCGTAGAGAGGTGACTACTTTGACCACCTCCGGGATGACCTCCCCGGCCCGTTGGATGACCACCGTATCTCCAACCCGGATATCCTTGCGTTCAAGCTCATCCTGATTATGAAGGGTGGCCCGGCTGACCTCCACACCGCCAACGAATACCGGTTTCAGATGGGCTACAGGGGTCAAGGTCCCGGTCCGGCCGACCTGAACTTCGATATTGAGGACCTGTGTCGTTTCCTGAGACGGCTGAAATTTGAAAGCCAGTGCCCAGCGGGGACTTCTCGATTTGATCCCTAATTGTTCCTGGAGGGCAATGGAATTGACCTTCAGAACCACCCCGTCGATTTCATAGGGCAAGGTATGACGGAGGGTTTCCATCTCCTTACAAAAATCCAGGCACTTGGTAATCCCCGGACACAGTCGGATAAGAGGATTAACGGGGAGTCCCCATTCAGGCAAGGCCCGCAGGACCTCCCGCTGGCTGGAAAAAACCCGGCCATCCACCAATCCCAGGCCATAGGCAAAAAAATGCAACGGCCGCTGGGCCGTAATTTTGGGATCCAATTGGCGTAAAGAACCGGCAGCGGCATTCCTCGGATTGGCAAAGGGGGCTTCCCCGGCATCTTCCCTTTTTCGGTTAAATTCCTGAAAATCATTTATTTTAATATAGACTTCCCCCCGAACCTCTAAATGGTCCGGTGGGGAAATTTTGGTGCCCAAGAGTCTCAAGGGGATGGCATGGATGGTCCGCACATTCTGGGTTATCTCTTCTCCCATCAGTCCGTCCCCCCGGGTGGAGGATTGGACCAAAACCCCTTTCTCATAGATCAATTCAATAGCCAGGCCATCCATTTTCGGTTCGGCGCTGTACTCGATCTCCTGATCGTCTTTCAAAAACCTCTTTATACGCCGGTCAAATTCCCTCACTTCATCAAAATTGAACCCATTTTCCAGGCTGAGCATAGGGATGGAATGGGCCACTGATTGAAATTTTTCGGACGGTTGGGCCCCTACCCGTTGAGTGGGGGAATCGGGGGTTATCCACTCCGGGTGTTGCGATTCCAACTCCTCCAGTTCACGAAGCAGACGGTCGTACTGGGCATCCGATATTTCCGGGTCGTCCAAGACATAGTAACGGTAATTGTGATGGCGGAGTTGACTGCGGAGTTTTTCGATGCGGTTATCAGTTTGGAGGTCCATCTCGTTTATTATGGCTTATGGGTTCCTGAGTACCTCATCATGGTCTCCGATGACACGTAACACGATGGAATTCTTATCATACTGCCAGGTCATACGGACTGCCATATTTATAGTACATTCGAATATATTATCGGTGCCTTGAACCTTCTTTGTTCTCGAGGAAGGATGATGAGGATTTTTAATCATCAATAAGAATTTTTTATGGAGGGTTTTTTTTTCTTCCTTGGAGAGCTGGTTATAGGATTTCTTAAACCTATCGGTAAAAATGAATTCCATAGATCATAAATCCAGTTTTTCAATCAGTTCTTTTACGTTCTTTGCTTTGTGAACCCTGCCTTTCTTGATATCTCCATCGGCTTCCTTTTCCAGTTCCTGCCATTTCTTCGACCAAAACCAGGACTGCGACCGGTCAATCACCAGAACCGGTTTTATAATGATCCTATCTTCTTCCATGGCAATGTCCAGATTATCGCCCTCCTGCAGCTTCATTTTCTTGACGACTTCACTGGGCAATGTTACCTGCGCCCGGCGTCTGAGCTGGGTAATCATAGAAAAATCTCCTAATCAGAAATTCGTATATTCTGATTATATCACAGTTATAATTTTTGTCCATCAAATTCTTCACTGAAGCGAAAGGCCCTGAGAAGTCCGAAACACCCGCTGAGCATCATATTACCGAAGGGGGCGGCCATGATAACCTGGGCTTGGGCCAGCAATCCCCTTCGCGGCCCGGTGACGATCAGCGGAGGGAACCGGCCTTCCCAAGGTGCGGTATTAAGGCAGCCGTGTCCCTGGTCTTGGAGGACCTGTTCATTGGTCAACTGCCCGGCAACAAATCCCTGTAGATCACTCAACAGTTTTTCCTGGTTCAGGAAAAAGGTATGATGTTCAAAAATACCTCTCAAACGGCCTTCTACCATCCAGGCGGCCAGAGTATGTTCGTTGCCGATATTGACGATGAGGACATGGGGGGAGTCCATATTTTTTGCCTGTTCATCTTCCAAGGCCCCCAGGATGGCTGCCGCCCCGGTATCCATGACCTGGGCTTGAGGCCAGGTCTCCTGAACGGCCTTCATCCGGGTCAAATGGGCCGGGATATCCTGATAAAGAAGGGTTTCCAATAGTTTTCCTGAGGCCAGAAAATCCTCCCATTGTTTAAAGCGAAACCGCCGGTTGCTTTCTCGGGGTGCAAAGCCGTGATCCTGAACGGCTACCAGGCGGATCTCAGGTAAAGCCAGGACGAAAGATTCAAAAAGGCCGACAAGGGCTGCTTCTTGAATATCACCTAACTCGATTACCGTGGTCTCAGATGGTGCCGATTCGGTTATCAGGATCCCCATTTGGGCCACCTGATCGAGATCGTCCCGAATGGTCAGGGCCGCCTTTGATTGGGCATAAACCGGCAAACCCGCCGTCAGATGATCGCGGACCGCCTGGGAAGAGGACCCTCCACCCATCAGAGGGCCTGTCAAAAATATGGCCTTCCGATCCCGGGTGGCCCGGTTGATTTTCCGGGCAATCATAACCGTAGGCGAAGGGAGGATACACTGCAAGGCATTTTCCAAAGGCTCCCCTTCGGTCCATACCAGCAGGTCTTGTGTCCCCCCGCCGATATCCAAGGTCAGAATGCTTTGGCTGTTTTTTTTTATTGAAGGGTGGTGCATAGTTTTCCCTCAAGCGAAAAAGAACAATCTTCTTGCGCTTTCCCTCTCTTTAGTTCAATGTAAGTGTTGATGAACTTTCAGGTCTTATAAGGTCTGAGATTAAGATTTCCATAGTAGTCTTGATAGCCATATGGCCTTGACTCGATCCTTTGTTGCCCCTGCCTGTCAAGCGGCTTTGGGGGTTTTGCTCTAACGTCCTCCACTGGACAAACAACAGCCCTGTTGTACCTTTAAAACCAGTCTTCCAGTTGAAGTCCCTTTATTCGCTTAAACTCTTTAATATTATGGGTTACCAAAGTCCCTTTATTCGACAAGGCAACGGCGGCAATTAAAATATCATAAGGGCCGATCATTAGGCCCTTTTTTTCGAGTTCCACCCGACGGGAAGCCGCTATCCGAGCTTCTTTAACGCCAAAGGGAAGGATCTGGACAACGGAAGCCAATTCCAGGAGTTGTAATCTCCGTTTCTGAGGAGACACAGATTTGGCGATACCGACCTCCAATTCGAAAAGGACGATACTTGGAATGGCAATATCCGTGGGATTTTTAGCCAATAAATGTGTCGATACGCCCCCTGAACCTTTAAAAAAATAGATCAAGGTGTTGGTATCCAACACGTACATCAGACCGGCTCCCTTTTGATATCAGAAACCATATTCATACGGATTTCTTCGGCCAAAGGCAGATCCTTCCAGGCACCGGCCAATTTTTGTATATGAACCGGCCAAACATCGGCAGTTTTTTCCCGAATCAGGTCTGCAATCCATTTACTCTTGGATATCCCGTTTTTCTTGATGACGGTCTTCATTTTGGTCTCGGTGCGTTGATCCAGATAAATGGTCACTTGTCCCATTTTGGTCTCTCCCATAGGTAATAATTAAAAGCGAATATAATTTAACATATATGTGGATAATGTCAATAAGAATTTAGAATCATCCATTAAAAGATACCACAACAGTCTTTAATCATTAGATTTGGAAGGGAAGGTTATTTTCTGCAAACAGCGATGCCGTGGATACGGAAGGGCTCGTAGATTAGCTGGATATTTTCCGGCGAGAAGCCGCCCTCAACCAATACTTGGTGAATAGGCTTTTGTTTTCGTAAGATTCATTGGAATCATAATAATACCACTTTTTTCTTTAAAATAAATTCTGGGGTATTCACTTGACTAAGGTTACCCCAACATATAGTAATGGGGCGTGGAATCGTACCCCAAAAGTTTGACTGAATTTGAGTCTTGGTTTTCTTCGGAACAAGATTGTCGAGACTACCTTTATCGTTTGAGATGGCCGGAAGGCTTTATCTGTCCACGATGTGGGAACCCGGAAGCCTGGCCAATTGGTACTATGTTGTTCGAGTGTTCCGGTTGCCACTATCAGTTGTCGGTTGTAGCGGGAACAATTTTTCAAGATACCCACAAGCCGTTGATGGTGTGGTTTAGGGCGATATGGTGGGTAACTGGACAAAAAAATGGAGCCAGCGCTCTGGGCCTTAAACGCATCCTTGGTCTGGGAAGCTATCGCACGGCCTGGACCTGGTTGCACAAACTGCGTCGGGCCATGGTCCGTCCTGACCGGGACTGCTTGTCTGGTATTATTGAAGTAGATGAAACCGTTATTGGCGGAGAGAAACCTGGTAAACGAGGTCGTGGGGCGGCCGGTAAGGTACTCGTAGGTATCGCAGTCGAAGACAAGGGAGATGACGGCGTTGGGCGAATTCGTCTTGGTATTCTTCCGGATGCCTCTGCAAACAGTCTCAACGCCTTTATTAAGGAAAGAGTCACGGGAGGAAGTACCATTCGAACCGACGATTGGCTTGGCTACAGCAAATTGGATTCTGTTGGTTATCGGCACGTCACTATTAAAAATACTGAATTGAAGCTTGCTCACTTGGTAGTATCTCTTCTGAAACGTTGGCTTCTGGGTACCCATCAAGGTGCAGTCAGTCATGAGCATTTAGCCTACTATTTGGATGAGTATGTTTTTAGATTCAATCGCCGAACTTCGACTCACCGCGGCAAATTATTTATGCGCCTCCTGGAAAATGCTGTACAAATCGGACCGGTCACCCAATGTCAGATCATTCAGCATGTTAGAGGACGCAAACCCAAAGAACACAACATATAGGGAATACCTTAGTCAAGTGAATACCCCAGAAAATAAATTTTTGAAAAATCCTGAAAGGAAAAGCAACCATTCCATATATTACTAATAGCCACATTACCGTTACCCCCAAAGCTATTTCCCCGATCTCGAGTAACGATTGACCAATAATGACCGCACCAGCCGCCGTCAATCTACCATAGTCTCTTACTTTGGAACCAAAAGATGGAGATATCATTTTTTCCCTCTCTGCCCCCACGCTTTTTCAACACTCATCATTTTCTGCAGACAGCGATGCCGTGGATACGGAAGGGCTCGTAGATTAACTGGATGTTTTCCGGCGAGAAGCCGCCCAAAACAAGCAGCTCTGCAAATTCCTGTTCATTCCGATAGATCATGGGCCAGAGTAACAACCAATCGAGAAATATTTTTTCCCGATTTTTATTGATATTACAGGTTAAGAAAATCCCAGGCTGGGGGAGGAAGCTTTTGATCTGGTTAATCAGTTCAATGGCTCTATCCTTGGGACGATAATCGAGGAAGCCGACCATCTCGATAATATGAGGTTGGAAATCAGCACAGACTTCTTCGAGACATTTTGTAGTATTACAGACAATCGAAAAATTTTTGTCAAAACCACAGGACCTAATCATCCTACCCGCCTCCTCGATAGCAGTAGGATCTGCATCAATAAGTATAGCCTTGATATTCAGATGAGGACATTTTTTCATGGCCTCAACTACCGCCTGGGCCGATCCGGAGGCGATAGAGACCAGTCTGATTTCGGTCTGTTCGGAAAATTTCAAGAAAGAATCGGAAAGCAGGTTAATGAGAACCTTTAATCGATTAGTCACCGCCTGCCGGTTTTCCATTTTTTCTACCCAATGACGAGTCAACCAACCTTCTAAATTTCCATCTAACTGAGGTTTGGTTTTTTCATGGTAATTGTAGAAAAGGTCCAACGCCCGCCAACCGGCAGCCCCCATTTAGCCTGATGATTATATTGGCTGAAGCGGTCAAAAAAAGAACTTGAAATATGATTCGGATCACGGCCCAATTCCCATAATATTTTTTTCAGGGGGCTATTTCTTCTTTGGAATAGCTTTAAGAAAACAGCCTGGGAAGTATTAGTCATCATGGCCCATAGGCCTGCAAGCTTCAAAAGGCCAATATAGGCCAGACTTCTCCGATCATGTTCACCCTCGAATTCTTCCGCTTTAAGGATTTTAATTTCTACCTCTCGAGCTTGCATAATCCGGTTATCCCCCAATTAGTAAAGTTTAACCTATTGATAATTTTAATGTTATTCTCATAGAAGATGGGCAATTCATGGAGTTTTCTTAAGACTTAGCAACAAGAAATACACTTATTAAATAGCAAATGTCAATTATATTTTACAATTCAATACATAGTAGTAATGACAACATCAGGATTGTTATACTGCTACGCTATGGAGACAAGAAGGATTAGGACCAGCAAGGATATTGGTGGGATTATCAAAAAGAGGAGAAAGGAGCTTGGAATTTCTCAAGAAAAATTAGCTGAAGTTTTGGGAGTTACCTACCAACAGGTTCAACGATATGAAAATGGGGCCAATAGGCTCAACGTAGAAAATATCCAATTTATGGCCAAGGCTTTATCCGTTTCGGTATCCTATTTCTTTGAACCGGACAAAATCTCCACAAACCCTAAAGAAGGGACCCTCGGTTTACCAGCCGAAGATTTAAGCCTGCTGAAATATTTTCGAAAAATCAAGAACAAGCAAAATAAAAAAATCGTCGTCCGGGTCGCCCAACTCGCTTCCAGGGTTTAATCAATTTTTAAGTTTCAAAGTGGAGAAACTTAAGAAAAGAATTGACGAGTCATTGAAGGAGGTCAGTAAGAAAGGGATATAAAACCATTTGTCGGATCATCGAGGCTGTTTTGAAATAATTTCTCCATCATTTCCTTCCCAGTTTAGCCCCGGAATCATTTTTTTTGCAAATCGACCAGAATATTGGACAGGTTTACAAATTGAGCAATGGTCAGGGTTTCACCCCGGCTTTGGGGATCCGTCTGATTCAACTCCAGGGCTTTGGTGATCAACGGGGTTGGAAATCTGGAGTCGGCAGTTAAGGCATTTTTGAGTTGCTTGCGTCGCTGAGCAAAAGAAGAGCGGACAACCCATAGGAACAAGTCCTGGTCTTCAATCTTTGGGTCCAATTCCTGGTGAAAGCTGATTTCGACAAAAGTCGAAGAAACTTTAGGTCTCGGAAAGAAGGAGCCTGGTTTGAGCTGCATTATCGATCGTATTTGGGCATAATAGCAGATCAGAATGGTGATTACCCCATATTCTTTTGTTCCCGACCGGGCCAGAAGACGGTCGGCCACCTCCTTTTGGAGCATCACATAGGCGGCCTTGATGATCGGGCGGTTTTCAATGATCTTAAACAGGATGGGCGTGGAAATATGGTAGGGAAGATTGCCGACAACAGAGAATGGGCCGCCTAAAATCCTGAACCATTCCTCCCAGTCTGTTTTTAACAGGTCTTCGTGAAGCACCTCGATATTTTTCCGTCCCGTCTCCCAAACCCTGGCCTGTAATTCCTTCGAAAGTCCGGCATCGATTTCCACGGCCAGAACCCGGGAAACCTTTTCGGCCAATAGAAAAGTCATGGCCCCTCTCCCGGCCCCTAATTCCACCACCTTATCCAAGGGGGTCAGGGGAAGTCGGTCCACCAGATGCCTGGCCTGGGTTTCATTTCTTAAAAAATTTTGGCTGAGGGATCTTAAGGCCGGGTATGAGGGTTGGGACATGAGATTAGGCCAAAAAACGTTTGGTGTTCGGTGCCTGCGAGGTGCAGGGGCGTTCAGCGAAATCATTTTTCATGCTTTTATGGATCCTTTTTAAGTTTGGATATTCAGCGCCAGCTTGATTTTTCCGTTTACGTCTTCCTCTATATGAAAACCAAAAGAATAAATTAGATCGGAAACAGGCCGCCCGAATAAAAAAACCTGATTTTCAGGATCTATCCCTTGGGTCTCGGCTAAATGCTTCCGCAGCTGTTGGTCAAAAAACAGAATATCCAGGGCCTCTCCCTGAGCGGCGGCCATACTCTTTTTTATCCCGCTTAAGGCCTCCTGAAGGTCGGTAACCGCGCACCGTTTGGTATGGGATTCGATGATCGGGATCAATGGATCATTCGGATTGAGAAGTTCTTTTCGTGAAAGAAAGGTGTGGGAATTCAATCCCTGAAAATTATCCGGGTTCCAGCATTCCATGACCCGGCATTGGAGCGGCCGATCTTCATAAATGCAGCAGCCTTTGGTTTCCGAATCAAGGAAAAGGCATTCCCGACTGCCCGGTTTTTCTTTTATTTTAATTCGTTCCTCGGGAAGCAGGACTAGGTCCTGGGTGGCATTGGAAAACCCGATTTCTCCCGGGCGCAAGGTTAATAAATCCAATCTCTTTATGATTCCTTGGCGCAGGATTGTCATATCCTCAACATAAAGGGTAGGACTGCCTTGCCGGCAGCAATCCCCGCAGCGAAGGCAATAAGGACGGGAAGCATAAGCGGCCTTCTCCATTTCCCGACACCAGGCCTCCCAACGCCTTTCCCGGTAGGCTTCAGCCCAGGAAGAACAATTATTGATCAAGTCTTGATAAATCGAATTGGCTTGTATGACCGGCCAAAGTTCTTCCAAGGAGGCGGGGGAATGGATCTCCTTCAACAACCGGTCCAAAGATCGTTTGCTCTCGGCCTCGACCTTGTCCGAATTTTCTTTTTTTAACTCTAATTCCAAAAGATCCTCTTTTATTTGCAACTGTAACCAGTCTGGTTCTTTTTATAAAAGATGTGGGGGGTTATTTCAAGGAGATTTTCCAATTCCTTTTATTTGAAACAAGGGCCCCACCAACGACGAGTTAAATCGGACGATAAAAAATTCATTCTTCCAAAAGGAAAAAGGGCCTTCTGCGGGAGAAAAACTATTATGGGCGGGTGTTGTCTTTGAAGAAATAGAATTTAATAAAAATATTTCCCGGCTGGTTGTCGAAAAGGTTCCAGGATTTGGGCGTTTAAGTCCTCCGTTTCCGCAAACAGGGTCTTGGGGGTGGAAAATTCGATCAGGGCATTGTCATCGGTATTTATTACCCCACTCTGAGTCAAGGTGGATACCTCTGCCGGACCCATGATAAATCGGGACATCAGATTTTCCAGATCCGAAACCCCCACCCGTTTCAAGTCTTGTTCAACGAGCCTCCATTGCATCCTTTCTTTTATTCGGGCCAGGGATAAGTCCGGCTTCTTTTTGAAACCTACCATCACCAGATCCTTCTCCTGAGGCATAAAAACATAGACATAAGGGAATACCTTGTGGAAGGTGGTCAAAACGGTTTTAAAGCTTTCCGGGGAAATCTTGTAGAGCTGAAGCCACTGGCAAAAGACCCCTTCCGGTTTCAATTTATCATATCCCAATCTAAAAAATTCCCGGGTGAATACATTGGCTACCCCGGCCATCCAGGGATTGGAGGGTTCGGAGATGATGACGTCATACCGGTCGGGGGTGACCAGGAGATAATTCCGGGCATCGGCCACCCGAAGGACCAAGCGGGGGTCTTTGAGAGGTTGGTTGTTGAACTGATCAAAAAAGTGGGATCCTTCGATCACTGCCTTTTCCAGTTCCACCAGGGTTATTTTTTTAGCCGGAAATGGGGTCACCGAACCCACGGTCACCCCGCTGCCCATACCCACCACCAGGACTTCATCCAGTCGCGGGGCCAGAAGCATGGGAATCTGCCCAATCAGGACCTGGGTGGGCATATCCCCCTTCGAGGAGGCCTCCACCTTGCCGTTGGACTTCATGTAAATAGCCCCGGTGCGCCGGGACTTATGAACGCTGATGGTACAAGTGTGGCCCTCCTTATAGTAGAGCAGTGGTTCATTTTTGGGGTCATACATGGTCAACAATTCCCGCCGGGTGGTCTTCTCGAAATTATGGGCATAAATATACACCCCGCTGACCATCAGCGGGGCCTTCCAGGATGGTGGGAATTGAAGGATAATCACTGTCAATACCAGGACCGCTGGAGCGGTGATCCATTTCAAACCATACCGAGGGACTCCGGAGACTAATAAAATGTACAGGCCCAGCAAAAGATTCGTTCCTATTCCCAAAAGGATGGTATTGCGGATCCCCAAAAGAGGGATCAGAAAAAAACCGCCGGCAAAGGACCCCAGGATACAGCCAAGGGTGTTTACAGTATAAATATTTCCCACCTTGCGGCTTATCCGGCTGATGTTGGAGGCGTAAATTTTGATCGTTAAGGGAAAGATGGCCCCCATAAAAAGAGTCGGGGCCAGCATGATGAAAAAAGCCAGAACGAATTTCCCGGTCAGCAACAGATTGATGGATTTCCCCAAGGAACGATACAGGAGAAGATACCAGTAGGGCAGCTCCTGGAAGAGGAGCAGGCTGAGGAAGGCAAAAACACCGATGCCGATTTGCAGCCAGGCCCAGGCAAAACCCTGAAAGCGGATCGTGTCCACCTTGCGGGAAAAAAAATAGGAACCCAGGGCGATCCCAACCAGAAAGGTGGTCAGCATAATCGTAAAACCATAGACGGAAGAATCCACCAGTAGAGAAAGCGTCCGGCTCCAGGCCACTTCGTAGATCATGGAAATAAATCCCGACAGGGAAATGCCTAGGACCACTGACCAGATGACCCTTTTCGGAAGGGGAGATACCGCGGCGGGTTTAGGGTTGTCGGGGTCTTCCTTTGAGAAAGATATAGGTCTTGAGAAGGCAGGAGGAATCGGGTAGCGCCGGATAAGCAGGAAGATGCTTATGGCGACCAAAAGATTGACGGCTACGGCAATCCCCAGGGTTTTTTGGACCCCGAGAAGAGGAAGCAGAAAAAAGCCGCTCAGGGCCGTTCCGATAACCGCTCCGAAAGTGTTAAGGGCATAGAGTCGGCCGATAGTGACCCCCAAGGTGTTTTCCTGTCGAACAGCCCATTTGCTCAAAATAGGAAGAGTGGCCCCCATACAGGTTGTCGGGATAACCAGGACGAGGAAAACCAATAAAAACCGCATCATGGTAAATCCCAAAAAGTTGGGATGAAAATGTTCCCAGAGGACCCGATAAATGGGAATCAAAAAAGTAAAAAGCCAGGGAATCATCAAGGCATAAAGACCGATAACCCCTTCCAGGAGGCCGTAGTAAAATAAGGGACGCTTTTTTCGATCCATGATTCGGCCGAACAGATAGCTCCCCAGGGCCAGGCCTCCCATAAAAGAGGTGAGTACCGTACTGACGGCCAGGGTGGTTGAGCCAAAGATTAAAATCAGCATCCGCAACCAGAGGACTTCATAAAGAAGACCGCTGAATCCGGACAAAAAGAAGCATAAGAGCACAATGGGTCGAATCATGCCGGAGGTCCCTTTCATAAATAGGTAAGGCTTTAACAAAAAACAATTAAGAAGGCAAGAAAAACCATAGCCGCCGTTTCGATAGGAAAGGGATTATTGCTGAAAAAAATCAGCCTGATTGATCAAAGAGGCCTCAGATTGAATCATAATTAGTGTTACCAAGGGGATAGTGGCCGGGTTTAAAAACCTTTGACTCAAGT
This sequence comes from uncultured delta proteobacterium, assembly GCA_963790475.1. Taxonomy (GTDB): domain Bacteria; phylum Desulfobacterota; class RBG-13-43-22; order RBG-13-43-22; family RBG-13-43-22; genus RBG-13-43-22. The sequence goes on from CAWBOS010000012.1 coordinate 494,976, forward strand.
CAAAAATTTCTTTAACATTGAATATATATTAAGAAAATGACTGGCCTTATCAAGTAGGGATCCAAACCCTTCAAATCTTTTCAACGGGGGTGGCCCATGACCTTTCCCAAAGGAAAACGATTTTGGTCCTATCTGGGAATAGGGATCATAATCAGTATCGCCGATGGATTGTTTGCCTCCGTGATCTTGATTTCCCCAAGAAGTCATTTAGGACTTCGCCCAAACGGCATTGGAAACCCATAGGGATTAAAAAAATGTTGCGTGTTTTTCAAACTGATCTTTCAGATCCGGAATGTTTCGTAGTCTCTCTGGAACTGGTTCCGGGCCGGGAGTCATTCGGGCGATCCCTAGATATAGTCAAAGGGATTGCAGCCGATGCCTTCGCAGACGGCAGGATTTCGGCCGTCTCGATTACCGATAATCCGGGAGGTAATCCCTCCCTGAGTCCCGACGTAATAGGGCACGAGGTATTTAGTGTTGGGATGGACGTTATCATCCATTTTGCCTGCCGTGACCTGAACCGGGCCGGATTGGAAAGCAGGGCACTCCAACTGGCCATGATGGGGATGAAAAACATCCTGGCCTTAACAGGCGACTATACAACCCGGGGATTCGGCGGTCAGGGAGCCCCTGTTTTTGACTTGGACTCTGTTAGTCTCCTGGCCATGTTGAACCTGCTCAGCGAGAGAATGAATAAATCCGGGGATCCGGACGGTTTTTTCCCGGGAGCCGTGGTCAGCCCCTTCAAATATACGGAAGGGGAAAGTTTCGCTCAGTATGCCAAGGTGTGCAGAAAGGTTGCCGCCGGAGCTAAGTTCATAATTACCCAATTAGGCTATGATGTAAGGAAGTTTATTGAACTGCAAAAGATTCTTTCGGTGGTTGAACATCGATCTTCCGGTTTTGGGTTCGGTCTATCTGCTAAGTCCCAGGGCGGCACGGGCCATGAACAGGGGAATAGTCCCCGGCGCTGTCGTTCCGGATGAACTTTTGGAAAAAGTTCTGCAGGAGTGGAAAAGCCCCACAGAGGGACTGGCCCTGGCCATTGAAAGGACCGCGAGGCTCGGGGCTATCCTGAAAGGCATCGGCTATCGCGGGATCCAGATTGGAGGGATCCATCGCAGCTTTAAAACCGTGGCCAGAATCCTGGATCGTATAGGGGAGATTGGAGATCATTGGCGGGACTATGTTCAAGAGTTCACCGATACCCGGAAAAATTCCTTTTATGCCTTTCCCGAAGGTTTTGAAGAGGACCCGCCGAGATTCGGTCTGGGCCCAAAAGACCTATCTGCAGCCGAGAGGGGTCAGTTCCTGTTCCTGCAAACTTCCCATCGGTATTTTTTTGACCGTCAATCACCTCTTACCCGCTGTCTTGAAAAAATCTCCCGTACTCTTGACCGGCACCCAACCGCAAGAATATTTACCCACTGGTCAGAGTGGATACTCAAAAAACTTTTGTTGGATTGTCAAGATTGCGGGGATTGCGCTATACAACATCTGGCCTATCTTTGTCCGGAGTCAAAGTGCCCGAAGCACATTAGAAACGGGGCCTGTGGAGGAAGCCGGGACGGAATGTGTGAGGTCTATCCGGACAAGCGATGTGTCTGGGTCGGGGCCTATCAAAGATGGTCATCCGTAAACCGTATTGATGAGATGGTTCCCGGGTGCGTGCCTCCCAGGATATGGGAACTCAACCATACTTCTTCCTGGCTCAATTTTCATCTAAAAAGAGACCACCAGAGCTCATCCAACCGAGTTGCGCAATTCTGTCGAACCAGAAGCTGCTCTTGGCCGAAAGATTTCAAGATTAATAAGCACTAAAGGACGAAGTTCCCGACAGGCATTATCCTGTTATCCGGAAAAAAATATTTAGCTGGTTGAGCGACCTGGAGTCTAATTGAAGGAATAAAAATGAAATGGACTGAAGAAGCACAGGACGCGGTCTCCCGCGTTCCTTTTTTTGTCAGGAAACGGGTGAGGAAGAAAGTGGAGGAAGACGCCGAACGAGCCGGGAGCCGGATTGTGACCCTGGACCATGTCCAAAACTCCCAGAAGCGTTTCTTAAACGAGATGGATCGGGAAGTAAAAGGCTTTCAGGTAGAAACCTGCTTCGGACCCTCGGGCTGTCCCAACCGGGCCGTGGAAGCCGAAGGGATAGTTCAGGAATTGGAGCAGGCACTTCTTAAAAAGGATCTGAAGTCCTTCCTAAGAGAACGTGTGCAGGGGCCCTTAAAAATACACCATGATTTCCGGGTCTCCCTTTCCTGCTGTCCCAATGCCTGTTCCCGACCACAGATCGTCGATTTCGGGATCATCGGGGCCAGGTCTCCCAAGATAACCGATGAACCCTGCAGTCAGTGCCGGGCCTGTATAGACGTTTGCAAGGAAGAAGCGATTCGATTAGAGGAAAGCGAAGACAGGCCGGTTATCGATTTTGATAAATGTCTTTCCTGCGGCCTATGTATTACAGCCTGCCCTTCAGAAACCTTACAAGAAGAATCTCAAGGGTACCGCGTTTTAGTGGGCGGCAAACTCGGCCGCCATCCTCAATTGGGAAAGGACCTGGGCAAAATTTATTCCAAAGATGAAATGCTCAAGGTGTTGAATCACTATCTGGACCTTTACCAGACCCACAATCAAAAAGGGGAACGGTTGGGAGAGATTTTGAGTCGGTTGGAGGGCTAGGGATAAGGGGTTAGGACTTCCTTCTAGTAGTCAAAAAAAATTTTCTCATTCATCCTAAATTTCTGAAGGTTGAACAGCCTGTTTAGTCATTTTATATCTATTTTGTCAAAGGCCAAACAGGGTAAAAGCATAAAAGAACAAAGTCTATCTCCTGGCACAACGAAAACCGTTATAGCTGACCCTATTTGATTGACGGATGAAATAGCTAGCCGCAAAACGGGTGGAACTCTGATCGCCCAACGTGCGTCGCCCCGCACCTTGAAGATATCTTTGAATGGTCTCCAGGACGGTGGTCTTGCCATTTATAAGTCCGCAAAAGACGGCGCGCTTCCACAAATCAATCTAGAGAAATAATCCGAATTTTCGCTGAAAATACAGCCTTCAACGTATTCCCACGCCAATCCCTTAATAGTATTCTTATCATATTCTCATGCCCCATGGGAGTGCTATGAGACATGAAAAAGGATTCAGATAATTCCGGGGGTCAAGGACCGCTGGGCGGAGTGGAAGGCAATGAAATTAAACCATTGAACCCTCGAATCCTGGAATCCTCGAACCCTTTTTACGTGTTAAGTTATCGCTGTCATTCATAATTGAATTAATAAAACACAGCAACTGGATTCCGGCTCCACAATCAATAGAAGGTGCAGGAATGCATGGAAAAAGCACGGGAGGATCGAACGATGAACCGAAGCAAGGACAGCCGTATCTCCAAAGCACATTTGATCAACGAAGGTTTGCTGGAAACTGATCAGGGCGAAGAAGAATCCATTCCGGAAGAATTTGTCTCGGCTCCCCTTTTAAGCATTTCGGAGGCCGCTAAGTCACTGGGAATAGGGAGGAAGGAGCTCTATCGCCTGATCGAATGGGGGGAAATTAAAACCATCAGGAGCGGTGATTCCATCCGAGTGGAGGGTAAAAGCCTGGATACCTTTAAAGCCAGCGGTAAAACGATGTCAGTCTAAGAAAAAAAGGATCTGACCAAATAACAGGAACTGCTCATGCAGCGACTGGAAGAGGTCTTCAATCAGGCCGGTGATCTGGACAATTACAGAAGACCGATCTTCCAATTCCAGGTCCCCGGCCGGTCTTTCATTATGATGGACCTCGGGACGGGTTCGTTGATTTGCACAAAACGCTGATAGCCCGCCCGTTCCAGGTCCTTGCGGAAGACCGTCAGATCCAACTTCCAGTTGGGGTACACCCAATAATTGGAATCATACCTAGACGCCCAGGCTGATTCATCCTTGGGGCTTTGAAAAAGTCGGGCCGGTTTAAGCTGGTCGGAAAGAATTCTGGAAATGCATAAAGGCCAATGACCATAGAGGACTATACCGAGTGGCAGTGGGCTTTGCCTGGGCAGGGAAAGGTAATCCTCCTGTCCTAGTTCCGGACTGACTATGGCGCCGGAAAAGCCGTAAGATTTGATCTGGTTGATAGCCAAGGAGTTGCTCAAATTACAAAAAGGGCCGGCCCACAGGGAAAGTTTTTGGGGATATTGGAAAAAGGCGATTTGCCAAGGGGCATTCAGGACAAACTCCCGTCGTCCCTTTTGCACTAATTGATCAATAAGGGATTGGTATTGGGCCTCATCTGCAGGCCAGATGGTCGGAGAAAGCCACCACCAGATGTTCCGGTTGACCAGACCTTTCTGAAAACTCTCTGCCGACAGCCAGACACCGATTTCTCCCTTGCCCCGGCCTGGTTGGTGAAGGGTACGAACAACGCTTTGCTCAACTGATGGTCCTTTTATTGTCTGCCTCCGAGGAAGGGAGGCCTGAAAACGGGAAGGCGGCCAATCCCTTTTTTCGGGGGGGTTTATTTCCGCTTCCAACCGGTTCATCTTTTCGGATAAGTCCGGTTCCCGGCGGTCGGTTAAAAAAACCGGGGACCCCTGGTGCGGCTTTTGGTGACCCCCGGATGGTAGATAAAAGCGGTTGCCCGAAGAAACAGGGCGGTTGATCTTTACCGTGGAGTGCCAAGGTTCATCTTCATAGCCGATTCGCAAGACATCTCCGAGAAAGAGGTCCCGCTTCAGCCCAATGAAGGATTGGTTGTCTTTCCCCGAAACCCACCCCAACAGCAACCCTGAGCCGGTTTGAATTTCCGGTTGGATGGGATTTATCGGCCGCTGGGAAAGGAAGCCATAATGAGTGCCGGTGCGGCCCAAGGCCTGACTCAGCAAGGTCAAGGCTTCTTTCCTGGCCTGCGGATCCTGAGAATGATCCCGTAACATTTTATAGGCCCGGACAGTGTAATAGACATAATGAGGGCCTTTTTTGCGGCCTTCAATCTTCCACCCCTTAATAGCCGGAACAGATAAGAGGACCTTGACCAGAACATCCAGGCTGAGATCCTGACAGGAAAAATATCGCTTGGAAGTCCCCTCCTGGTGATAGAGACGTCGGCAGGGCTGGACGCATCTTCCCCGGAGTCCACTTTTCCCCCCTAAGAAACTGCTCCAGTAACACCGGCCGGACACCCCGTAACACAAGGCGCCGTGAACAAAAATTTCCAGCCCTATCTTGTCAGGACAAACTTCGGCCAGTTGTTTGATTTCATCAATGTTGAGCTCCCGTGGAAGAACCACCCGGGTGACTCCCCGAATACGGCCGACCAAGGATAAGGCCGCACCAAAGCCGCAATTGGCCAGTGTGGAAAGGTGAAGTTCACCGGAAAATCCGGTCTGCCGGGCCAGCTCTATCACGGCCGGGTCCTGAATAATCAGGGCATCGGGATGGACTCGGCGGTTGAGATCATCCATCAATCTTCCGGCCAGATCCAGTTCGTCCGGTTTAATCAGGGTATTGATGGTTACGAAAACCCGAGCCCCTCTGGAATGGGCCAGATCGGTCAGCCCGGCCAGTTCTTCCAGTGAAAAGTTTTTGGCTTCCATGCGGGCTGAAAGCTGTTTTAATCCGCAATAAATGGCATCAGTACCGGCGGCCAGGGCGGCCAGGAAACTGGCTTTGTTGCCGGCCGGAGCCAGAATCAAAGGAACGTTCGGGTTTTTATGAGAAATCATGGCTATGAGGGTCTTCTGGTATTTTGTTGGTGAAAAATACTCTTGAAAATAGGTTTAAGGTGCAAGGTTCAAGGAAGACAAAACCTTATACCTTATACCCGGTGCGGGTTTATACCATAATAAAACTTTTTTCATTATGATTGAATGACAAACCGCCGCATATGGATGTTTAACAGCAATCCGATCCCAATCAGATTGGCTATGATCGAAGATCCCCCATAACTGATAAAGGGCAGGGGCACCCCGACCACTGGGACAAGTCCGACCACCATGCCCATGTTGACCAGACCCTGCCAAAAGAAGATGGCACAAATACCCAGAGAAATCACCATACCGAAACGATCTTTGGACTGGCGGGCAATATTCAGGGCCCATAGAATCAAGAGCAAGAAAAGGGTGACCACCATCAAAGAACCGACAAATCCCCATTCTTCGGCCAGAACCGAAAAGGCAAAATCAGTATGTTGTTCGGGTAGAAACCGGAGTTGTCCCTGGGTTCCGTTTAGAAATCCTTTGCCCCAAAAACCGCCTGAGCCGACAGCGATCTTGGACTGGAGGATATGATATCCGGCTCCCAAGGGGTCCGATTCGGGTTGCAGAAAAATAAGGACCCTCTTCTTCTGATAATCTTTGAGAAAGAACCACACTAAAGGCAGGGACAGGATTAGACTTCCAGCGGAAATAAAAAGGGTTTTCCAGGCAATTCCTAAAAAAAGAAAAATAGACAGGCTGATCAGCAACAGCAAAAGGGCCGTTCCCAAATCCGGTTGTTTGACGATCAGCAAGGCCGGTAACAAAGCCATTCCCAGAGGGAGATAGAGGTCCCGGAAACCGTAGCGGTGGTTGAGTTCGTTGTTAAAAAAATATTTGGCCAAGGCCAGAATCAAGGCAATTTTTGCCAGCTCCGAGGGTTGGAAGGAAAAAAAACCCAAGGTCAGCCAACGCTGGGAACCTGAAATCGCCCGGCCAAGGAGTAAGACCCCGATCAAAAGTCCGATGGAAACCCAGTATAAAGGATAGGCCAGGGAAAGCAATAAATGATAGTCAAAAAAAAGGACGATCATTAACAGGATGAATCCAACCCCGGCGATATAGATTTGTTTCAGGTAAATGGGCGTCCCTTCTCCTCCTCCGGCTTGATAAGTGGTTGAAAAGAGATTAACCACCCCGATGGCGATCATAATAAAAACCAGGAGAAGAAGAGACCAATTAAAATTCTGAATAAATCGGCGATCAATCATGTTCTTCCTCAACTAGAGGTTGGACTGGGGGAGAGGATGGGGTTTCCGGGTCGGGTGGAAGAGAGGGGCGTCCCGCTCCCCTGGGGGGCAGATTAAAATAGGCCTCAAAAATCTTGCGGGCTATCGGAGCGGCGGCCTCACCGCCATGCCCCCCGTGTTCCACCACAACAGCTACGGCCAGTTGAGGAGATTCCAAAGGGGCAAAGGCCACAAACCAGGCGTGGTCACGGCCTCCTTTTTTCCCCAGGCTGACCACTTGGGCCGTTCCTGTTTTTCCGGCGGCAACAATCCCCCAAAGTCGGGCCGCCCCGCCGGTGCCTCCAGGTTCATTAATTGCACCGGCCATGCCCTCCCGAATTAAGCGGAGATTCTCCGGGTTTACCGGAATCGATCTGATAAGCTGAGGGCGAAATTCCTTGAGTACATTCCCTTCCGGAGAAACCAATCGTTTCACCAGAAAAGGACGAAAGATCCGGCCTCCATTGGCAATCGCCGCCGTGGCAACCGCCATTTGTAAAGGGGTGGTCAGATTATAGCCCTGGCCGATGGCCAGGGACAGGGTTTCCCCCGGTTGCCAGGGGGTTTTGTATCGTTTCAGTTTCCACAGCGAGGTGGGAATAAGGCCGCTTTTTTCCGGATTCAGGGCAATGCCCGTCGGCTGTCCCAAACCAAGAAGCTGGGCATAACGGGCCAGGCGATCCACACCCAGGCGGTTGCCCACATTATAAAAATAGACATCACAGGACTGGACAATGGCCTTGTGAAGATTGACGGCCCCATGTCCCCCTTTTCGCCAGCAATGAAAGACCCGGTTCCCAAAAGGGAAGGAACCGTTACAGTAGAAAATTGTCTCCGGTGTTATCACCTTTTCTTCCAATCCGGCCAGGGCGGTGATCATTTTATAAGTAGAGCCCGGAGGATATTGTCCCTGGATTACTCTGTTTTGAAATGGTTTCAGGGGGTCTGAAAAAAGGGCATTCCATTCTTTTCCTGAAAGTTTTCGGGTGAATGTGGAGGGATCAAAATCCGGGGAGCTGTGCATAGCCAGGATTTCTCCGGTCGCGGGATTCAAGACCACCACCGCCCCGGATTTTCCTTTAAAGGCTTCTTGGACCGTTTTCTGGATATTCCAGTCCAGTGTAGTCACCAGATTATTTCCTGATATTGATTCGCGGGTGCCCAGCAACTGAATCTCTTGCCCGATGGCATCCACTTCCATGAATCGCCCCCCCTTTTTTCCGCCCAACTCGGCCTGCCATTCCTTTTCCAGTCCCCATTGGCCGATAAAATCTCCCATCCTGTTTTCAGGGTACTGGCCGCTCTTAAGCTGTTTGGAGGTTATCTCTCCCAGATAACCGATTACATGAGGGGCCACCGGCCCCAAGGGATAATTCCTTTGAGGACTCACTTCGATATAGACCCCGGGGATCAGATATTTAAAGGTCTCCACCCGGCCTAATTCATCCTGGCTCATATCTAACTTGATCGGAATGGGGTGGATGGGGCTGACCTTTTTCTGATCCAGGCGTTCTTCGATCTGTTCCTGGTCCATGTTGAGCAGGCTGCCAAGTTGTTTTTTGAGCAGGTCCCAGTTATGAACATCATCGGGAATGATATAAAGATTAAAGGAATGCCGGGAATTGACCAAGGCCTCTCCGCGATGGTCAAAAATAATCCCCCGGGCCGGGCGAATGTCAAAAACCCGGATACGGTTGTTTTCCGACATTTTTTTAAAATAGGCGCCTTTGAAAATCTGCAGGTACCAGAAGCGGCCGGCCAAACCAAGGAAGATCAACAGTATGGTAACGGTTGTTATCCAGAATTGCCTTTGTAGATCGGCCGGTTCTTTTTTTTCGAACAAGGGGATAGGGGACATCAACTCAACGAGGGCTTCTTCCCTAAAAAGGTTCTTAAAGAGATAAAACAGCGGCAGACTCACCAGCATAGTGATGACTGATTGAACTATAATCAAGAAAGACTGGTATCGGGTAAGTTCCAGGTTATTGGAAAGGGTTAGAAAAAAATAGGACGCAAAACCATACAGGATCTGTAGAAGCAGGACTGAGAAAACCATAAAAAAAATGGATTGAATTGTGGTTCGAGTCCAAACCAGATGGACTATCCAAACGATCAGCGGATATAGAATCATGGCCTTTCCCATTCCACCCCAGGACAGGATATCCACCATCGTGCCCAGCAGGAGACCCAAGAACAGACCCAAACTCAACCGATTCTGGGTGCCCAAGAAAATAACCAGGATAAAAAGCAGGTCGATGCGAAAGGGATTGATGGATTCCCCGTACAACCAGGTGGATTGGAGAACCAATAGGCTTAATCCCAAGATAAAGAAAAAGAAAAAATCTTTAATCATCTTGGGCGCTCTCCTGGTCCGGTATGGGGGGCTTTTTTTGAAAAATCAGGACCTCCTCAATCTGTGAGGCTTTACATTCCGGGACCACCTCTACAAAAAGAAAAATGCCCTTGACCCTTGAATCAACATGCAGGACCCGGCCCAGAATCAATCCCTTGGGGAAGACTTGATCCAGACCCGAGGTGATCACGATATCTCCGGCCCGAATGTCTTCGGTTCGGGCTATATATTTCAACTGACAATTCCCTCCCCCGGGAATGCCGGTCAAGACCCCGCGAACCCTGGAGCGCTGAATAAGACAATCCACGGCGAAGCCGGGATCATTTAATAATAGGACTTGGGAATAATGGCCGGAAGTCTTTTCCAGTCTTCCTACCACTCCCTCCGGCAGGAGAACAGGCATACCACGGACTAATCCGTCTCTTCGGCCTTTGTTAATAAAAATGGATTGTAAAAAGGGGGAGGGGCCTCTTCCCACCACTTCGGCCACCTGAGAGGGGCCGGACAACCGGCTTTTAAGCTGCAAGACCTTTCTGAGCCGCTCGTTGGCCGCCCCCATTTCCCTTAACCGGATATTTTCCTGTTTCAGTAGGGTCAATTGTTTCTTAAGGCGTTTATTTTCCTGCTGGGTTTGGGTCAAAAAAACATAATGGCTCCACCAGGAACCGATACCGGTTTTAATAGAGTTAAAAACCGAGAAGACCGGTAGGATTCCGTCCACCAGCGAACTTTCCACTGGAAAATAGTCTCGTCCGCTCCGGGAGATGGAAGAAAAAAAGGCCAGAAGGACCAATAGGGTAAGCCAGACAAGGAGAACGGTTCGGAGTTTCTTAATAACCACTCGATGCTCCCTTATATCTTTGAAGCTCCCCGCAATCCCTTTGGGGGAAGGGGTTGCTCTCGCTTCACATTCTTAAGAGATGGAAACCTCCTTTAATAATTCCAGACTTTCCAGAGTCTTTCCCGAACCCAGGACCACCGCTGAAAGGGGATCATCGGCAATGGTAATCGGCAGTCCGGTTTCTTCCCGTAACAGGACATCTATATTTTTCAGCAGGGCCCCACCCCCGGTGAGAAAAATCCCCCGGTCCACTATATCGGCGGCCAACTCAGGCGGAGTCTGTTCCAAAGCCACCTTGACCGCATCAATAATCGTATCGATCTGTTCGGAAATAGCAATGCGAACTTCTTCTGAATCGATGGTCAGGGTTTTCGGAATGCCGGAAACCAGATCCCTTCCCTTCACTTCGATGGATTCCGGTTCATCCTGGGGATAGGCGGTCCCTATGGTTGTTTTGATGACTTCGGCCGTTCGTTCTCCGATCAATAAATTATATTTTCGCTTGACGTACTGCAAAATAGCTTCGTCTATCTTATCTCCGCCCACCCGGACCGATTTACTGAAAACAATTCCGGCCAAAGAAATAACCGCCACCTCCGTGGTCCCCCCGCCGATATCCACCACCATATTGCTGGTCGGTTCGGTGATCGGCAGGCCGGCACCAATGGCCGCGGCCATGGGCTCTTCGATCAGATATACCTCCCGGGCCCCGGCTGATTCCGCCGATTCCCTGACTGCCCTTTTTTCCACCTGGGTGATGCCCGATGGAACACAAACAATAATACGGGGCCGGATCAGGGTCCGTCGATTATGGACCTTGCGGATAAAATGGCGCAGCATGGCCTCGGTTACTTCAAAATCGGCAATAACGCCGTCTTTCATTGGCCGTATGGCAACGATATTACCGGGAGTTCTACCCAGCATCAACTTGGCCTCTTTCCCGACGGCCAAGACTCGGCTATAGCCCTTAGCGTCCTTGCGTACCGCCACCACCGAAGGTTCGCTCAAAACAATGCCTTTGCCTTTTACATAGACCAGAGTGTTGGCCGTCCCTAAATCAATGGCCAGATCATTGGAAAAAGCTCCCAGGAGACGATCTAAAAACATGGGTACTCCTCTTATTTATAAGTTTATATTAAAAAAAAATATGATATCAAACTTTTCCTTTTCTTTCAAGCTTTTTAAAATTAACCGCTTTTTAACGGAAATCATCGTTTTCCGGTTTAACCCGGAAACCTTACTTTTTCCATGGCATTTCTTAGGGAAAGGGGCAATCAGAGCTAAAGATAAGGTCAAGGAATTCAATCAAGTTAGACAAATTGGGGAGCCCATAAAATAATCCTCGACGCCATCGGTTAAAAAGGGCATGATAAAATTAGAAAATGTTCAGCGGACGGGAGGATTCATTATGCGAGTCATAAAAATCAATGAAATAAAAAAAGAGGCCATCCGCAGTCCATTGTTTACCGGATCGGAGGTGACCCGGCAGGTCCTTTTGCCGGACAGCCGGGAATTCAATGTTTCGGTTGTTAATTTCGGCCAAGGGGTGCGCAACAAATTTCATGCCCACGACAGCGAACAGATCCTGATCGTCACTTCGGGGAAAGGTTTTATAGTGACCGAAGCAGAGAAGAAGGAGATCACCGTAGGAGATGTAGTCATCATCCCTGCCGGTGAAAAGCACTGGCATGGGGCAACGGGAGACGCCGAGTTTTCCCATATTTTCGTTTCCAGGTTGGGAAGCCAAGTCACTCAATTGGAGGAATAGGAGTTTTTGCCAAGTGACCGCTGTCATGAAAAATGATGGAGTTGACAAGCGATTTTCAATTTTGAATATTTTCGAGGAGGTGCTTAAATGAATCAGCGTCAAGCCTACCGTTCTTTTGTCAGCTATATGGATCGCAGCCGGGAATACTACTCCGCTCAGGGTTACACCCAGCCCTACACCTGGGCCCATTACCATGAGGTTCCCTTCGCTTCGCTCCGGAAACCGCTCTCCCAATGCCGGGCAGGTCTGGTGACCACCGCCGGACGAAAAGACACCATAGGCTCAGGTCAGGTCCTGCCCCGGGAGCTTTATGCCCAGGAGGTCGATCCCGTTCCGGCCCGAATGTACACCAACCATCTTTTTTGGGACAAGGCAGCCACCCATACGGAGGACATCGATAGTTTTCTCCCGCTGCATCGCCTGGCTGAATATGCTGATACCGGGCGCATCGGATCGGTTTCACCCCGGTTTTACGGGGTGCCGACCGATTACAGCCAGAATCGGACCATAAATCAGGACGCCCCGCAGATCCTGGAATGGTGTCGGGAGGATGGTGTGGATATCGCGCTCCTGTCGGCCCTCTGACCGGTTTGTCATCAGACCGTGAGTCTGACGGCCCGACATCTGGAAGAAAACGGTCTGCCCACCGTGATCATGGGTTCTGCCCGGGACATCGTGGAGGAATGCGGTGTGGCCCGCTTTGTCTTCACTGACTTTCCTTTGGGTAACCCCTGCGGCAAACCCTGGGATGTTGAAATGCAAAAGTCCATTGTGGGAACCGCTCTGGATTTACTTGAACGGGCCTGGATGGCCCGCACCACGGTTCAGACCCCATTCCAATGGGAAAATGAAACATGGCGAAAGAATTTCATGCTTGTTGATGACAGCAACCGCGAAACCCTGGCCCGTGAAGGGGAAGAACGCCGCGGCTTTCAGGCAGAGGCTAAGAAGAAGGGTTGATCCTCGGAGATCAGCCCCCCTGTACAGGAAGAATATGATAAATGGGTTCATTGTTAGAGCAAGACCCCAAAGAAGTTTTTCAAATTGAAGTCTCCTGTTACTCGGGCTACCGCTACGGGGAAAGGCCGGTTTCCTTTAAACTCCTGGAGAGGACTTTTACCGTCAAGGAGATCATCGACCAATGGTATGGAGAAGACCATCTCTATTTCAAGATCCGGGCTGATGATCAGAGGGTCTATCTATTGAAATATGATCAAGTTAAAGACCAATGGTCCCTGACGGGGTTGGTTCAATAAAAAGAGGAACCCCCAGCCCCAATCTCCTGGCCATCATCTCTTTTCTTTTCCAAATTCACTTGGCACTCTATTTCAAATTCTGGATAATCCCCCGATAAAATAAAAAATTTGATTATTTTTCAAGGAGTTGCTATGATTTCCTCGATGTATCAAGGTGGTGTTCATATTTAATAGGGGAAAAAATGACTTCCGACCTTACCTTCATCACCAATGAATAAAATCGGAATCTCCTGGAGCGGTTCAGAGTCCTGATCAAGGACACTCGCTTCTTTGATGTTCTGGTCGGGTATTTTTATTCCAGTGGATTTTACCAGCTTTATCCATCCCTGGAGCCTACTGAAAAAATAAGAATCCTGATAGGGATCAGTACCGACAGACAAACCTTCCAACTAATCCGGCAATCCCAGCAGAACCCCCAGCTTCCCTTCCAGTTTTCCCATACGGAGGTTAAAGACCGCTTTTCTGATCAGGTTGCTTTCGAGATGGAGCATTCCAAAGATGAACTCTCGGTGGAGAAAGGCGTTTATGCCTTTATGGATTGGCTCAGAAGAGGAAAACTGGAAATCAAGGCCTATCCTTCCGAAAATATCCATGCCAAGCTCTACATCATGACCTTTGCCGAAGGGGACCGGGATGTGGGAAGAGTCATAACCGGGTCCAGCAATTTCACCCAGGCCGGTTTGATCGAAAATCTCGAATTCAACGTAGAGCTGAAAACCAGGGCCGATTATGAGTTTGCCCTAGCAAAGTTCCATGAACTCTGGGAAAATGCTGTTGATATAAAAGAAAAGTACCTCGAAACCATCAAAACCAAGACCTGGCTGAATGACACCATCACACCCTATGAACTTTATTTGAAATTTTTATTGGAATATTTCAGAGACAAAATCAATATCGATCAGGAGGAGATTTTTAAAAGATATCTGCCTGAAAATTTTTTGAACCTTGCCTACCAAAGAGAAGCGGTGCTGGATGCCAAAAGCAAACTTGAAGAATATGGCGGCGTCTTCCTTTCGGATGTGGTGGGCCTTGGAAAAACCTACATGGCGGCCATGCTGGCCCAGCAACTGGACGGCCGGAGCCTGGTGATCGCTCCTCCGGTACTTCTGGAAAAGGATTTTACCGGGTCCTGGCCTAATGTCTTTTCCGATTTCAAGGTCCATGCTGACTTTGAATCCCTAGGTAAGCTCGACAAATTGATTGAACGGGGAACAGATAAATACCGGAACATTTTTATTGATGAAGCCCACCGTTTCCGGTCGGAGACCAACATCACCTATGAACAACTGGCCCAGATATGTCGAGGCAAACGGGTTATCCTGGTTACCGCCACACCCTTAAATAACACCCCTGGGGATATCCTGTCTCAGATCAAGCTGTTTCAGAAGGCCCGAAAGAGCACCATCCCTAATATTTCCAACCTGGAGATATTTTTCCAAATCCTGGAGAAACGGCTTAAGAAATTAGACCGCAAGAAGGATTATGAAGAATACCTAAAGGTCGTCAAAGAAAATGCCCGGGAGGTCAGGGAAAAGGTCTTGAAATATCTGATGGTGCGTCGAACTCGTTCAGAGATATCCGCTTATTTTGCCGAGGATCTGCAAGGGCAAGGTCTGAAGTTTCCGGAAGTGGCCGACCCTAATCCCATTTTTTATGAACTTAATGACCATGAAGATCAAATCTTCCATAAACCATAGAATGGGTCACTAAAAAGTTTAAATATGCCCGTTATACCCCCATGCTCTATTTCAAAGGAGAGATTACCCATCCCGAAGAGCTGGCCCAGAAAAATATGGGCAAATTCATGAAAATCCTTCTGGTAAAACGTCTGGAAAGCAGTTTCCATGCCTTTAAAAATACGCTTCAGCGGTTTATCCGTTCCTATGAACACTTTTTAACCGAGCTTGAAAAGGGCCGTGTTTATGTGAGTAAAAAATATATCCATAAGATTTTTGAACTATTGGATAATGATAACGACGAGGCCATTCAGAGGCTGATCGAAGAAGACAAGGCCGTTGAATATAAGGCCGGGGATTTCAAAAAGGAATTCAAAAAGGATTTGGAACATGATTTGAGATTGCTCAAAGAACTCTCCCGACTTTGGGAGACTATGATCCGGGATCCCAAGATCTTAAAATTTATCGATCACCTTAACTCGGAACAGATCCTCAAAGAGAGCAAAATCATCATTTTTACCGAATCTAAAGAAACGGCGGAATATCTGGAGGAAGAGCTGAAGAATAAATTCGGGGATCACCTTCTGGCTGTCACCGGCAGTTCAAACACCGTGACCCGTCAAAAGGTCATTGAAAACTTTGACCCCGGAGCACGCTTCCCCAAAGATAATTATCGAATTCTGGTTTCTACCGAGGTCTTTTCTGAAGGGGTCAATCTTCATCGGGCAAATGTGGTTATCAATTATGACCTCCCCTGGAATCCGACCAGGCTGATGCAACGGGTCGGGCGCATCAACCGGGTGGATACCAAATTTGATATGATTCATACCTTCAACTTTTTTCCCACTCAGCAATCCAATGACCAGATCAAACTTAAGGAAGCGGCCGAATACAAAATCCAGGCCTTTATCGAGATGCTCGGGGCCGATGCCCGGCTGTTAACCGAAGGGGAAGAAATTAAATCTCATGACCTGTTTTCACGCCTCCTTTCCAAAAAGACCATCACCGGAGAAGATGAAACCGAAGATAGCGAATTAAGATATCTCCAAGTCATCCGCCATATACGGGATAACGATCCGGATACCTTCGAAAAGATCAAAAGACTGCCCAAGAAGGCCCGGACGGCCAGGACAGCTTCCCACTCTTTTTATCCCACCCTTCTGACTTATTTCCATAAAGGGAAACTTCAAAAGTTCTTTTTAGCTGATGATCCAACGTCCGGGGAACTGGATTTCTTAACGGCGGCCAAATGGTTCGAAGTGGGAAAAGAGACTCCCATGTCCTCAATGGGGAAAGATTTCTATCCGCTCCTGGATAAAAATAAAAAGGCCTTTGAACAGGCTACCTCCGAAGAAGGGCAGGAATTTGCAGGAAAAGGAGGCCGGGACAGTGCCGCCCAGATTCTACGGATTCTTAAAGTGAATGAAATCCGGAAAGGCAAGGGATTTACCGAAGAGGATGAGGACTATATCCAAAAATTAATCCGACTCCTGGAAGAAGGGGGCCTGCCCAAGCAAACGGCCAAAATCGTATTAAAATCCTTAGACCAAGAGCTCAAACAGGAGATTAATCCTTTGAGGATAATCGCTTTATTGCGGACCAATATTGCCCCGGAATTTTTCAGGGAAACTATGGCCGAAACTGCGGCCCAGACCGCAGGACCAAGAGAGGTCATCTTATCTGAATTTTTTATTCCCCCGAGTGACAACCTTTCCGAAATGGAGACTAATGGATAACCCCGCCGCCAGGAAACTTATCCGGGATACCTTCCAAAATCCCTTCGACCGGGGCCGCTATTCTTATTTCATTAAAAACATCTTCAACCGACTCGATACTTCCAAAAATTTTATCAATCGCGGCAATTATATCCCCGATGCCTTCAAGCCTTATGTCCACACTTTGGAACGGATTGGAAAATATGAAGATCCGGAAGGTAAAAAGATAGATATCCTGATCGTCCACCTGAAAAAGCAGACTTCTCTGGAACAGGCCCGTACCCGGCAGAGAAACTTTATCGCCTGGTATCTGAACGGCAGCCGAGGAGGGGTCCTTAAAGATGCCGCCTTAGTGGCTTTTTATACCGATAATCCCGATGACTGGCGTTTTTCCTTAATCAAGATGGATTACCGGCTTACGGAAATAAAATCAGGGAAAGTCCGTGCCAGACAAGAGCTGACCCCGGCCCGAAGGTTTTCTTTTATCGTCGGCCTGAATGAAAACAGCCATACCGCCCAAACCAGCCTGGTCAAGTTTTTGGAAGATGATTGCCCTCATCCAACCTTGAATGCCCTGGAAGAGGCCTTTAGCATAGAGAAGGTCACCAAAGAATTTTTCGAGAAATATCGTTCCCTGTTTCTTGAATTGAAAGAAGCCCTGGAAAATATCGTTTCCCGCCATGAAGTGGTCAAGAAAGATTTTGACTCGAAAGGCGTAGATATAACCAACTTTGCCAAAAAGACCCTGGGTCAGATCGTCTTCCTCTATTTTCTCCAGAAAAAAGGCTGGTTTGGAGTGGCCCGGGACAACCCCTGGGGCACCGGTCCTAAAAACTTCCTGCGCCTGCTTTTTGACGGGAGAAAATACGGTAATTTTTTCAACGACATTCTGGAACCTCTTTTTTATGAAGCCCTGGCCCGGGAACGTGACCAGGATTATTACAGCCGTTTTGACTGCAAGATTCCCTTCCTGAACGGCGGGCTTTTTGACCCGCTCAATGATTATGACTGGGTCCATGCCGATATTATGCTTCCGGATGAACTCTTTTCCAACGATTGTAAAACCAAAGAAGGAGACACCGGCACCGGCATATTAGATGTCTTCGATCGATACAACTTTACGGTCAAGGAAGACGAACCCCTGGAACGGGAGGTGGCGGTTGATCCGGAGATGCTCGGCAAAGTCTTTGAAAATCTTTTAGAGGTCAAAGACCGCAGATCAAAAGGCACCTACTACACCCCCCGCGAGATCGTCCACTATATGTGTCAGGAGAGCCTGATCAACTATCTGGCCTCGGAACTGATCGGGTCCTATAGCGATATCTTCCTCCGAAAAGAGGATATTGAAACCTTTATCCGTTTTGGAGAACTGACCAATGAAAACGACGCCCGGGTGGAAGAAAAAGGAAAGGAAACAAAAAGGTATTCTTACCGTTTGCCTGAGTCCATCCGCACCAGGGCCGCCTTGATAGATAAAAAACTGGCTGAGATTAAGGTTTGTGATCCGGCTGTAGGTTCCGGGGCTTTTCTGGTGGGGATGATGAACGAGATCGTTAAGGCCCGCCAAATCCTCACTACCTATCTTGGCGAGAGTAAGAAACGCACTCCTTATCATTTTAAACGCCATGCCATCCAGAACTCCCTTTTCGGGGTGGATATCGATCCCGGGGCCGTGGAGATTGCTAAGTTACGTTTGTGGCTGTCTTTAATCGTAGATGAGGAAGACATTAAACAGATTCGTCCCCTGCCGAAACTGGATTATAAAATCATGCAGGGAAATAGTCTTCTTGAAGAGTATGAAGGCATCAAACTGTTTAATGAAAAACTGATTATGGATAAACCTTCCGACGATTCCGAGCAGATCAAGGCCGAATTAAAAAGAAAACAAACGGACTTGCAAAAAGAATATTTTCAGCTTGATGCCCCCAGCAAGCTGACCAAAGTCAAAAAACAACAGCTTAAGGTAGAGCTGGAGGATATCGCCAGCAGATTAAAAAAATTGGAAAAACAAGAGGGAAGAAAGGAAGAAGATATTCCTCTTTTTGCTTCCGAGGCTAAAAAGATTGCCGAAGAACTGAAATATCTTCACAAAGAATTATTCGAAGCCTCGCAAAAATCCAGAAAGGAAGAGATCAAAAATCAGATTGAGGCCATGGAATGGGAGTTGATCGAAGCCACCCTGAAAGAGCAGGGCAAGACCTCTTCTCTGAAAGACCTCGAACAATACAAGAAAAATAACACTCGCCCTTTTTTCCTCTGGAAACTCCATTTTGCCGAAGTCTTCCAGGAAAAGGCCGGATTTGATGTGGTCATTGCCAATCCCCCTTATATCCGCCATGAAGGAATAAAATCCATCAAACCCCAACTGGCTAAGGCCTTTGGAGAATTTTATTGCGGCACCGCCGATATTTATACCTATTTTTATAAATGCGGGGTTGACCTGTTAAGGACTGACGGCCATCTCTGTTTTTTCTCCCCCAATAAATTCATGCGGGCTGGTTACGGCAAGAATATCCGAACCTTCCTGACCACAAAAGTTACTCCAAAAACGATCATTGACTTTGGTGACCTACCGATCTTTGATGCCACGACTTATCCAGCTATCCTGCTCGTGGGAAAAAAACGGGCTGGAAGTGAAAAGGCTTTCGCCGCCACCTTCACAGAACCTTCCCAACTTGAACGAGTTGAGGAAACGCTGGACCAAATCGGTTTTCCAATCTCTATTTCCTCCCTAAAAGAGAATGGATGGAATCTGGAATCCCAGGAAGTGCAGGCCTTGATGGAAAAACTGCGAGGAGTCGGGGTCTCCCTTGGAAAATATGTGAAAGGGCGTTTCTATTATGGTATTAAGACTGGCCTTAACGAAGCCTTTGTGATTGACGACATCACTCGGAGGAGATTAATTGCCGGAGACCCAAAGAGTACGGAACTGATCAAGCCCTGGCTCCGGGGACGAGACATCCGGAAATGGAAAACCGAGTGGGCAGGGTTGTATGTTATTTTTACCCGTCATGGAATCGAAATTGAAAAATACCCGGCTATTAAGGAATATTTGCTCCAGTTTAAAAAAGACCTGCAACCAAAAAGATCAGATAACCAAAAAAGTGGACGTAAGCCAGGGCCATATAGGTGGTTTGAGATTCAGGACAATATTGCTTATTACAAAGAATTTGATCGACCTAAAATCATCTACCCGGATATTACCCAAAGTCCAAAATTCGCTTGGGACAAAAGTAAGGCATTCCTCGGCAACACAGTTTATTTTATTCCAACGGATGAGGTTTGGCTCATTGGCCTTCTAAATTCAAATCTTATCTGGTGGTATTATCAAAACATAAGTTCCACTATCCGTGGCGGGTTCGTCCGGTTCTTTGCGCAGTATATGGAAACTCTTCCAATTCCGTCGGTGACAAATAGTGAAAAAGCCCCGATAATCAAGCTCGTCCAGATCATCCTGGCCGATCCCGACAGCCCCTCTGTCCCCCAACTCGAAACCGAAATTAACCACCTCGTCTATGGCCTTTATTCCCTCACTCGGGAGGAAATCGAGATTATCGAAGGTAACGGAAGATAAAAAACTTTCTGGGGAAGGAATGTGCTGGTAGTTATTTCTGAAGATTCTTGAAGGTTCTTCTAAGAATAGCTAAGGCGTTCATTCTGGCGGCAGTTTTGAAATAATGATGGCCTTCGGAACCTCTAATGTTTGATTCCCACTTAGCAGGTTTTCGGCAATAAACCAAGATGTCATCACCTTGAATGGCATCCCCCGGTTCCCTATAAATTTTACTTGCATATTTAGAAATATCTTCAACCAATTTTGCCCTCTTCAAGAAGCTCATTACAAGCTTGAACGACCATTTTGGGGTCAATTTTCAACTCTTCTATCAGCGTTTCATAGCCGATTTCTTTTCCATCATTTTTAAGAAAATATTGCGCTATTTCCTCTTTCACTTGGGGATATGAAATATCTCTTAATTCTATATAAGTGGCCGGGGATTTTTCTGATTCAAGCTCGGCAATCCTCTGTTCCAGCCGGGTAACTCTTTGTTTTAATAGTTCGAGATCTTCCCAGTAATCTGTCGTGGCTGGTTTTGCGTTCAGTTCCATTATTTCACTCTTTGGGTTTCTGGATGGATGTAGGAATAAGGCCGAAAGTCCCATTGATTGGAAAATTTTTCATTTAATATGCTGAAAATTATTAGAATTGTCAAGAAAAATGATTTATCTGATTGCCTGATTACGACCTCTCTGACCCGGCCCGGGTTGTCGTCATCATTCGCGGGAAGGTGATAAACGAACAGTATACCCGGCTGCTGATGGAGAGAACAGACCTTGACCTCTGGGCTGTGATCCTGTTAGACAAAGTGCAAAAAGGAATCCGAATCGAGCACGAGGCCCATCAACGGTTAAAAAAACTCGGTCTGGTGGAAGGAAGATATCCGAATCTTTATATCAGCGCTAAGCTGGCAGCAGTTACTCAACAAAAAGCCAAACATATTTTACATCAAGGCCTTGGCCGGCAATATTATAAGGATTTGATACTAAAATTGATTGATCAATATCAAGTTGTTTCGAGAGAAGACGTCAATCAGTTATTAGTAGATAAGCTGCCAGAAGGACTCTCGACCCCGCAAAAAGATAGTATGGTCCATAATCTCTTAACCGATTTGAGGGGCAAGGGAATTATAGAAAATACCGGGAGTAAACGTGCCCCTAAATGGAGCAGAAAAGGTGTTAGTTGGAAAGGAAAATAAAGAATAAAATTGGACTTATTTAAACAATAAAATCGCCGGTCGTGTTTATAACTAATTAAAATTAATTAAAATAATTATTGTTTAAACAAAAATAGAAAATATTTGCGAGCAGAAGAAGCCTACAACCGAATCGCTTCATTGGATATTTTTCTTGACCAGAAATCTCGAGATGAACACGTCCTGCCGCTATTGGATGGTTTGCGGCAGTTTAAGGAGAGGGCCGAGCTGTGATTGGCCTACCATTGCGGCAAGCTGAATGGCCTTCTGCCCATTTTTAGCAATCTGTTGTTTTATCGGTCGGGGCGTATAGAAGCATCCAATGCTCCCTGTCTCCGGGGTAAATCCCCAGAGACCTATGCGCAATTTACGAAAGAGGTCAATTCGTTGTTCCGCCAATTTTATTTTTTGGCTTGGTAGGACGAGGATTGAAGCATTGGAGACATATTTATAGCGATGGGCCTGCATTAGGCCTTTGCGCCAGTTTGATAGCTTGAATTCGAAAGCCCGCACAGTTGGAGTAAGCTTTTCCAGTTCAAAAAAGGAGGAAACCTTTTCATTCTGGCCGTTGGATCAACTGAGGACAAGTAAGTCAGGGATAC
This sequence comes from uncultured delta proteobacterium, assembly GCA_963790475.1. Lineage (GTDB taxonomy): Bacteria > Desulfobacterota > RBG-13-43-22 > RBG-13-43-22 > RBG-13-43-22 > RBG-13-43-22. The sequence continues at coordinate 516,907 of CAWBOS010000012.1, forward strand.
CATTGCCAAATACTGGTACCTCGCGAATGAAAAGGGTTCTGCACTTATTGGTACCGTAGTGAATTTTTGTAAACCTATCCCGATAGGCCAAAGCAAATTGTTCTGCAAACTCAGCTTCCGCGGTTTTCCTGGGATCTATTGGAGAAAAATTTTTTTGTGGATTATGAGAAGGGTGCTCAAAGATACCCAGATTATCGACCATTTGACATTCGCCTCCTCAATTGGTGACAAGGGAATTAACTATACCATTGGCAACTGAAATCTCTTAGGAGGAATCGAGGTTAAGATTTTGAACCTTCAATGAGGCGGCAGACTAAAGCAAATTCCCGGGGCGGTCCTTTGATCTCGAAAAAATCAGGATGGATTTCAATTTATAACTTTGCCAATCACCATTCCGAAGCCTCAAGGGTTCCCAGTTCGACGTTGAGTAAGCCTCCCAGTTCTGTCGTCTGCGTCTGAATACCGGTCAGGAAGAAGGTTGGTCAAGATTCATCACTCCGGCAGAGGGACTATTTTTTTCGTCCTACCCTAAAAAATAATTGAATTCATTTGAATTTGTCTTTATTATTATGCGGAAATACCGTTCGGCGTTAAAAGTGTTCGGCGTTCAACTGAACGTAAGTGCATAATATCTCATCCTCGAAGTAGGGAATCAATTTTTAATACGGATTGATTGAAGAATATCAGTAGATCAATCGTCCGAAAGAAGGAGAATTCAATGCGAAGTGATGTCATGAAAAAAGGAATTGAAAAAAGTCCCCACCGGTCGTTGTTTAAGGCCATGGGTTATACCGATGAAGAAATCGCCCGCCCCCTGATCGGGATCGTCAACTCAGCCAATGAAATTATCCCCGGCCATATCCATTTGAACCAGATCGCTCAGGCCGTAAAGGCCGGGGTCCGCATGAGCGGCGGAACCCCTATGGAGTTTTGCACTATCGGGGTTTGCGACGGGATTGCCATGAATCATGAAGGGATGAAATATTCACTGGCCAGCCGGGAACTGATCGCCGATTCGGTGGAGGTTATGGCCCGGGCCCATCCCTTTGATGCCCTGGTCATGATCCCCAACTGCGATAAGATCGTTCCCGGCATGCTCATGGCCATGCTGCGCTTGAATATCCCGGCCATCATGGTCAGCGGCGGCCCCATGCTCACCGGCCGGTGGCGGAAGAAAGATGTCCACCTGATCACGGTCTTTGAAGGGGTCGGGGAGGTCAAATCGGGAACGATGAAGGCCCGGGATCTTTTGGAACTGGAAGATGTCGCCTGTCCGGGATGCGGTTCCTGCGCCGGGATGTTTACAGCCAACTCGATGAATTGCCTGACCGAAGCCATCGGTCTGGGACTTCCCGGAAACGGAACCATCCCGGCCGTCTCGGCGGCTCGGATTCGTTTGGCCAAGCAGGCCGGCATGAAGGTCATGGAACTGTTGAAAAAAAATATCCGGCCCCGGGCCATTGCCACCATGGCCGCTTTCCGCAACGCCATTGCCGTGGATATGGCCCTGGGCTGTTCGACCAATACGGTACTCCACGTGCCGGCCATAGCCCATGAAGCTCGGTTGGAACTGCCCCTGGATCTGTTTAACAAAATCAGCAGGCGGACGCCCCATTTATGCAGTCTGATCCCCGGAGGTCCCAACAGTTTGCAGGAATTGGATGAAGCCGGAGGGATTCCGGCGGTCATGGCCGAGTTGATCAATATCAAGGCTATCGATCTGAAGGTCATGACGGTAACCGGTTCCCTGTTGGAAAAAAATCTAAAAGGGATAAAAGTCCTGGATCGGGAAGTCATCAGACCCTTTACCAACCCCTATCATGCTGAAGGCGGAATCGCCATCCTTTATGGGAATCTGGCCCCGGAAGGGGCGGTGGTCAAACAATCGGCCGTGGCCCCGGAGATGATGACCCACAGCGGCCCGGCCCGGGTTTTTAATTCCGAGCAGGAGGCCCAAAAGGCCATTCTCGGCAAAAAAATCAAAAAGGGAGACGTGGTGGTTATCCGCTACGAAGGCCCCAAGGGCGGACCGGGTATGCAGGAAATGCTCTCTCCTACCTCGGCCATAATCGGCATGGGATTAGGCAAGGATGTGGCCTTGATCACCGACGGGAGGTTTAGCGGCGGATCTCAAGGGGCGGCCATCGGGCATGTCTCTCCGGAAGCAGCGGCCGGGGGACCTATCGGCCTGATCAAAGAAGGCGACCGGATTGAAATCGATATTCCGAAAAAGAAGTTGACCCTCCTGGTTTCCAAAGAAGAGCTGAGCAAAAGACGAAAGGGTTGGAAGCCGCTTCCACCCAAGATCCAGTCCGGATACGCCTATCGTTATTCCCAGATGGTTACCTCCGGGAGCACCGGAGCGATTTTGAAGGATAGGCTTTAAAGGTAATAAACTTTCTCAAATCAGTGAGGGAATCAAGGGAAGAAAAGAAACGGGGACATGAAGAAGGGGAAGCGCGGGGATCCAGGAAAAAAAGCAGGAGGGATTCCGCAATCAGAAATTGAAGGAGGTGTTTCATGTTTGAGGCCCGCTTGTACCAAAAAAAGGAAGACCAGAAGGTCTGGTGCTATTTATGCAGTCATCGTTGTTTGATCAAAGACGGCAAACGAGGGATCTGCGGGGTTCGGGAGAATCAAGGCGGGACCCTCTACTCCTTAGTCTATGGAAAGCCCATTGCCGCTCATGTGGATCCCATTGAAAAAAAACCTCTCTTTCATTTCTTACCCGGTTCCACCTCTTTTTCCATAGCCACCGCCGGATGTAATTTCCGCTGCCTCTTTTGCCAGAACGCCGATATTTCTCAAGCCGGGAAAATGAAAAGTATTCCCGGGCAAGAGACGGCCCCGGAAGAAATCGTCTCTGCTGCCCTTACAGCGCCCAGTGCCGGTCCATTTCCTATACCTATACGGAACCGACCATCTTTTTTGAATATGCCCAGGACATCTCCCTCCTGGCTGAGCCCCAGGGGTTAAAAAATGTCTTCGTTACCAATGGCTATATGACCCAGGAGATGCTTGATTCCATCCATCCTCATCTTCACGCTGCCAATGTCGACTTGAAGGCCTTTCGCGATAATTTTTATAAGACCCAATGCGGGGCCAAATTGACCCCGGTTTTAGACACGCTGAAAAAAATGAAAAAATTGGGGATCTGGGTTGAGGTAACCACCCTGATCATTCCCACGCTTAACGATTCCAAAGAAGAATTAAGCGAATTGGCCAGGTTCATTGCCGATGATCTGGGAGCGGAGACCCCCTGGCATATCAGTCGATTTCATCCCACCTACGAGCTTACCCACTTACCATCAACACCGGTCAAAACATTGCGGCAAGCCTGGGAAACCGGTAAGGAAGCGGGTTTGCGTTATGTCTACACGGGTAATGTTCCCGGAGACGCCGGAGAAAAAACCACCTGCCATCATTGCGGACAACTGCTCATTGATCGTTTCGGATTTTCCATTTTGAAAAATTTTCTGCAGCAAGGGAAATGTCCTCGCTGCCAGACTCCGATGGATGGTTTCGGTTTATAAAAAAAAAGAAGAGCGAGAATCGCAGGAAGAAAAGAATGGGGATTAAAAAAAAATTAATTTTTTTTAAAATAAATGTATTTTTTTCTTGACATACTATATATAGTAGAATAAAATTTTCCAAAATACTATATATAGGAAAGGAGGAACTATCATGGCAGCAACCAAAAAAGCAAAGGCTCCTGCAAAAAAGACTGTGAAAGCCGCCCCCAAGAAGGCCGCTAAAACAGCCAAGAGCCCAAGCAAAAAGGCAACAGCCAAGAAGGCCCCGGCTAAAAAAGCCCCGGCCAAAAAGGCTGCTGCCCCAAGCCCCGGCAAAAAGGCCCCGGCCAAAAAAGCCCCGGCCAAAAAGAAATAACCTTCTGGTTGTTGTGCTGTTGGGTAGTTAAATTTTTTCTTAACCTCTTTAAGGGAAGGATGGAATTTCTTCCTATAGAAGGAATTCCGATGTACCTTCCTTTTTTTATTTTGTAGAGGGGCTTTTTTCGATTCGACAGGGAAAAGCACGCAGATTGGGGGTTCCCATCGCCGGATCGAAGGGTTCCCCGGCCGTCAGGATATTCAAATTGGACCTGTCCCAGTCAAAAAGGGACTCCACCTTTTCCTCAGGAAACCACCAGCCATAATCCAAGAAAACAACCCGCGGGTCCAAACTTTCGGACAGGTGAACTTTTTGTTCTATCCGCCCCTTAGGGGTTATAATGCGGGCCCAATCTCCTTCGGTCAGACCAATAATCTTAGCCGCCGCCGGATGGATTTCCAGAATAGGGTCCGGATGCTTTTTCCTAAGCGCCGAAATCTGCCGATAGGATGAATGAAAAAAATGGAAATTTTTTCTACTGGTAGCCAGCAACGGATATTCCAAAGAAACGAGGGGAAGTTGCGAAAAAGCCGGCAGCGGATCAAATCCCCAGCGTTTAAGCCGTTCTGAAAAAAGCTCCACTTTCTTGGACGGCGTCTTGAATCCATTGACTTCATATTTTTTATAATCCGATTTCCCTTTGAGGATCCCCAGTTTCTTAAACCGGGAATAATTCATTCCTGCCGGGGCCAATACCTCATCCAGGGCCTCATGATAGTCCTCCCAAAAATGATCTCCATGCCCCAAGGCCTTGCCCAACTCGCTCAGGATCTTTATGTCCGGCCAGCTTTCTCCCGGAGGATCGACAATCTTCGTACGGGATGAAATCCAGCCCTGGGCCAAACCATAATGTCCGATGTCATCGAACTCAAAACCGGTGGCCGCCGGCAGGACGATATCGGCCAGGGCGGCCGTAGGGGTCATGAATATTTCCGAAACCACCAGAAGGTCGAGCCGCATCAAAGCCTCGTAGGTTCGCCGGGCATCGCAGTTGGTGATCAAGGGATTGGTGGACTGGGCCACCATGGCCCGGACCGGGTAAGGCTGTTGGGTCAGGATGGCCTGAACGACTGTAGGTTGGGGCACGATCATAAAATTGGGGATCAGATTGAAGGCCCGGCTCAGCATCTTTTGGGCCTTGTCCGGCAACAGATCCGCTTTGACAAAATCAGCCAGCCGGGCCACCGGCGGCATGGAAGGCAGGATATTGCCACCCGGTATATCCAGGTTGCCGGTTATGGCCATCAAGCAAATCAATGCCCGGCAGGTCTGCAGGCTGTTGACCGTATGCTCGATGGCATTGCCCCATTGGATGACGGCCGGTTTAGAGGTGGCGTAAGTCCAGGCCGTCAGGGTGATCTCCTCCGGGGTCAGCCAGGTGAGTTCGGCCACCCGTTCCGGCGTAAAGGTCTCCACCTGTTCTTTCAATTCCTGAAAACCCACGGTCCATTGATCCACGAACTCGCGGTCAAACAATCCTTCCCGGATGATAATATGGATCAAACCCAGGGCCAGGGCGATGTCGCTTCCAGGTTTTAGTTGCAGATGACTTTGGGCAATGGAAGCCAGATGGGTCTTCCGGGGATCAACGACGATCAGGTCGGCCCCTTTTTTTATGGACTCCGTCAGGCGTAGAGCAATAATCCCTTCTTCATTACTCTTAAGAAGATTGCTGCCCCAATTCAGAATAAGACAGGTTGGGACTTCATAATCCGGGACCGGGAAAAAACCGCAGGTGACCTGCCCGGCGATTTCCCGGGGCATGTGACAGACATGCTGCGGGCCGCAGACATTGGGAGACCCGAAGACATTGGCCAGACGGATCAGGACAAAATGCTCCAATCCTTTAGGAGCCCCTTGGGCAAAGACCACGGCCTGAGGTCCTTGTTCCCGACGGATGCGGTTCAGATTTTCAGCGATAAAATGAAGGGCCTCAGTCCAGGATATCGGTTTCCATTGGCCTCCACCACGGGCCCGCTGTCGGAGCAACGGCCGGGTCAGACGATCGGGGTGGACCGTTCGCTCGAAAGAAGCCAAACCCTTGGGACAGATATACCCATGGCTGACAGAACATTGGGGATCCCCTTTGATCGTTTTGATCCGGCCCTCCTGGACTTCGATCAAGAGACCGCACCCCCCAGGATCCATTCGTGAGCAGTGGGTCTTGAAGATTTGGGTTTTGGTGTTTTCGCGGGGCATAGGTTTTCCTTTATCGGTGAATTGAATCCTACCTATTAGAACGTTTTCACAAAAAGGAGTCAAGCCGTTTTTAGACGCTGTTCCAACCCAACAACCGGACATTAAATAGTTATCCTTGACAATGAGAGTTTCATTGTAATAGCGTTCGAAGTTAAGGTTCACAAAAACAGCCGACCCTTATTTGATCATAAATGAACTTTCACTATCGAAAATAACCCTAAACTTTTCCCGTTCTACAGGATCGGGATCGAGGGAGCAGGAATAAGGAGGACTGCATGGACAATTGGACTTTTGGACTCAGTATGCTTATTGTCGGTATGGGCGGAACCTTGTTGACCTTAACAATTATGAGCGCGCTGATGGGTGTTTTAAAAAAACTTTTTCCAATCAAAAAAGGGGAAGAATAGGAAAGGAGAAACAAATCATGCTCGAAGCTATCATCAGTGGATTATCCGGACTCATCGCCGGGTTTGCTCATTTCCAGCTATCCAACCTGGTCATGATCGTCATCGGTTGTCTTCTCCTTTATTTGGGAATAAAAAAGGATTTTGAACCCCTGCTTCTGCTTCCCATAGGATTTGGGGCCATCATGGTCAACATCCCCCTGGCCGATTTGATGGGGAAGGATGGATTTCTGCGCATTATCTATGATGCCGGCGTCATCACCGAATTATTTCCTTTACTTATTTTTGTCGGCATCGGGGCCATGACCGATTTCGGCCCTGTCCTGGAAAATCCTTATACTTTTCTCTTGGGGGCGGCAGGACAATGCGGTATATTTTTGACCTTGCTCCTGGCCCTGGCCCTGGGTTTTGGTAAATTGGATGCGGTTACCATCGGCATTATTGGGGCCTGTGACGGGCCAACGGTCATTTATGTCGCTTCCCGGTATGCCCCTCATCTGCTGGGGGCGGTCTCGGTAGCCGCTTATTCCTATATGTCTCTGGTCCCTGTGCTCCAGCCGCCGATCATGAAAATGCTGACCACGAAAAAAGAACGCCAAATCGTCATGAAGACTCATAAAAAGACCGTATCCAAAACCACCCGGATACTCTTTCCCATTGTCATCACCATTTTGGGCGGATTGATCGCCCCCAAAGGCCTTCCCCTGTTAGCCACAATTATGCTCGGGAACCTGATGAGGGAATCAGGAGCGGTGGCCCGGCTGACCAATGCTTCACAAAATGAAATTGCCAACGTGGTCACCTTGCTCCTGGGGATTTCCATCGGGGCTACCATGAGCGGTCCGGAATTCGTTAAATCGCAGACCCTGATTATTCTGGCCCTGGGGTTATTGGCCATTTGTCTGGACACGGTTTGCGGGGTCCTCTTCGGGAAGGTTTTAAGAGTGTTGAGCGGCGGGAAAGTGAATCCCTTGATCGGAGCGGCAGGCATTTCGGCTTTTCCCATGTCGGCTCGGGTGGTCCAGAAAGAAGGTTTCAGGTATAATAAAAAGAATTACCTGCTCATGCACGCCATGGGGGCCAATGCCGGAGGTCAGATCGGGTCGGTCATGGCCGCAGCGGTCATGCTTTCGGTGTTGAAGGGCATGGGGATAATTTAAGGCAAAGAGCAAAGAGCTTAGAGCTTAAAAATCCATTTTAATTTTTTCTCTATTCCCCTTGCCCCATGCTCTCTGCTCTATACCCTACGCGTTTTTCAGGAAAGGCTATGCCCATCCTCTCTATTTTCTGGATTTTGTTTAGAGAGAATCGACCCCAAAGAATCGGCCATTGTACCCAGAGTGCATCCTGATCTGCCCGCGAGAGGCCATCCAGATCCGCCGGGATCTTCCCATTATGGTTTGTATGGCAAATGTCTAATTACGGGTCTCCTCTTTAAATTCTCGCCGCGGCATAGGCCAACTTAGCGGACTTCCATCTCAGATAAATTTTGGTGATTTCGGCAGCGATCGAGGCCATGAAAATAAAGGGAGTCATGAACAGCCAATCCCCGAAACTTAGGGGAACAGTATCAAAGAAAGGCTGAAGGAACGGGACATAAACCGAAATGATCACCAGCAGGAACGAACCTCCCACAGCCCAAAGCATCCATTTGTTAGAGAAGACCCCGATGGAAAAGATCCCATAGTGTTCCGAGCGGGCCGTAAAAGCTCGAAAGAGTTCTGAAAGACATAAGGCAACAAAGGCCATGGTTTGGGCCCGTTCCACTTGTTGCGGATACATTTGCAGCGCCCAATAGTAACAGCCAAGTACGGCCGAGGTCATGACCACGGCCTGCACCAGAGTGCCGATCTGCATCTCCCAGTTAATCACCGGCTCTTTGGTTGGACGAGGTGGTCGTTTCATGATGTCCGGATCTCCTTTTTCCATACCCAGAGCCAAGGCGGGCGCTCCATCGGTGACTAAGTTCAGCATCAACAGTTGTACAGGCCTCAGCGGCATCGGCACCCCGCCCAGCATGGCTAAAAAGATAATGAGAATTTCTCCGATATTACAGGAAATCAGGTAGTAGACGAACTTGCGAATATTAGAATAAATAATCCGTCCTTCTTCAATGGCCGAAACAATGCTGGCGAAATTATCGTCCGTGAGCACCATATCGGCCGTCTCCTTGGAGACGTCCGTACCCGTGATACCCATGGCCACACCAATGTTCGCCCGCTTCATAGCGGGGGCATCGTTCACCCCGTCTCCGGTCATGGCCACGACATGTCCCCTGGCCCTGAAGGCATCCACAATCTTGGTCTTGTGCTGAGGCGAAACCCGACAACAGACATCAACCCTGTCGATTTCCGCTACGAGTTCCTCCTCGCTCATCTTTTCCAACTCTGAACCGGAAAGTACTTTCCCGCCGGGGGTTAACAGGCCGATCTCTTTGGCGATAGCCTCCGCCGTATCCTTGTAATCGCCGGTGACCATGACGCTCTTCAGACCGGCCCCCTGGGCAACCTTTACCGCATCCTTTACCTCCGGCCGAGCTGGATCGATCATACCCAGGAGACCGATAAAGGTCAGCCCTCTTTCCATTTCTTCAGAGGTGCATTGACTCGGAATGGAATCCAGGGGACGATAAGCCATACCCAGGACCCGCAAGGCCTGTTGGGCCATGTCCTGGTTTACAGCCAGCACATCTTTCCGCTTCTCTGCTGATATGGGAATGGCTTTCCCGTCTTTTATAATCGAGTCACATAAATCCAGGATGATGTCCGGGGCCCCTTTAACAAAGGTACAAACCTCAGGGAAATCGAAGCCTATAGGAGTCGGCTGATTCCCGGCCAGTTGGTTCTGATGAATTGTGGTCATCCTTTTTCGTTCCGAGTCAAAAGGGATTTCCTGCACCCGGGGCAAGACCTTTTCAACTTCCCCGCGCCAAAGCCCTGCTTTGGCAGCGGCTACTACTAAGGCTCCCTCCGTCGGATCGCCCACCATCTGCCAAGCCGGCTCCCCTTCTTCTGCGTTACTTTCTTCTAATTTGGCATCGTTGCATAGCAAACTCCCATGAAGCAACAAAGAAACACTCGGATCTTCAGTCGGTTCGAATACCCGGCTGTCTACGGAATACTGCCCGCTGGGATTGTATCCTTCCCCCGTTACCTTAAATCTTGTTCCACCGGCCCAGCCTTGAACAACGGTCATCTCATTCTGGGTCAAGGTGCCGGTCTTATCCGAACAGATGACCGTGGCGCACCCCAGGGTCTCCACTGCCGGCAACTTACGAATTAAGACATGCCGGCGGATCATCCGTTGCATGCCCAGAGCCAGGCAAATGGTCACTACTGCCGGTAATCCCTCTGGGACCGCGGCAATAGCCAGACTGACTGCAGTCATGAAAAGCTCGATGATGTCCTTCTTTTCTGTCGTAAGATAGGCCAGGAAACCTTGGCTAAAAATCGTCCCGAAATGGGTATCCCTTATGAGACCATAAAAGAAAATGACCCCGCAAATGGCCAGGCAGGCAATCCCCAACATCTTGGCCAATTGATCCAGCTTTATCTGGAGGGGAGTAGACTCTTCCTCATAGGATTGCAGCATCTCAGCGATCATACCGATCTGGGTGTGCATGCCTGTGCCTGTCACCAAGCCTTTCCCTCTGCCGTAGGTTACCAGTGTGGACATGAAAGCAGAGTTCCGCCGGTCTCCGATGGGAATATCCTTGTCCAGAACCACAGCGGCGTGTTTATCCACAGGAACTGACTCTCCGGTCAGGGAAGCCTCTTCGATTTTAAGATTTACACTTTCTACAAGGCGTATGTCTGCCGGAACATAATTCCCGGCTTCTATGAGGACGATGTCGCCGGGAACGAGGCCCGGGGATAGTATGGTCACTTGATGCCCGTCACGTATGACTTGAGCCGAGGGAGCGGCCATCTTTTTTAAAGCAGCCAGGGCCTGCTCGGCCTTGGATTCCTGGACGACGCCTACGATGGCGTTCAGAACCACGATGACCATGATGGCAGTCGCGTCAATGATTTCGCCAAGAAGCAAGGAAACTATGGCAGCAATGATGAGGATGATTACCAGGAAATTATTAAACTGGTCCAGGAGCATACTCAGAAAGCCGGGACGCGGCCGCTCCTTCAGTTCATTATGGCCATACTTATTCAGCCTGGCCTGGGCCTCATCTTGGGTCAATCCTCTTTCCAGATGGGTTTCCAATTGACTGATAATATGTTCAACCGGCAGGTGATGACATTCAAGATATTCCATAGTAACCCTCTACCAAATTTTGATTGGATACGATTTTTAGGTAAACGGAACGGATTATAGAATTAGAAAGGAAGGCCGGTCAAGGAGAAAACATGAAAAAGAATGGGGGAAATGATCTCAACCTCAAATCAAGGGAAAGAATTTGTCGGAAACACTCTCCTGTCTGATAATATTACTTTGACCTAATGCGGTTTAATAGATAAAGGTCGTCAGAATTAGAAAAAGATGGTAAAATAAAAATAGAGTGGAAAAATTCACCTGATTGCCCTTTCAAGACCAAAGGGGTATTATGCCTCATCCCGTTTATTTTCTGGATTTGAAGACTTCATTTAAAGAGAACCGGTTGCAACGGATCGGCCGGTTACTGGACCGGGTCCCTTTTTCCAAACCCCTGGTCAAGAAAAATCTGGTAGCGGTCAAGCTCCATTTCGGGGAAAAGGGGAACACGGCCTATGTAAAACCGATTTATGTCCGTCCCATAACCGACAAGATCCGGGACTGGGGGGGGAAGCCTTTTCTGACCGATGCCAATACCCTTTATGTGGGAACCCGCAGCGACAGTGTTTCTCATCTCCAGACCGCTCTGGAAAACGGTTTTTCTTTCACCACCGTGGGGGCTCCGTTGGTAATCGCCGACGGTATCAAAGGCCAATCAGCCGTCCGGGTCTCCATCCATCAAAAACATTTTGCGGCGGTTTCTATTGCCTCCGATATCGTCGAGGCCGATGCCCTTGTCAGTGTGGCCCATTTCAAAGGCCATGAATTGTCCGGGTTTGGGGGAACGATCAAGAATCTGGGCATGGGTTGTGCGTCCCGGGAAGGCAAGCTGAGCCAGCATTCCAATACGTCCCCTAAGATCACCCGCAAGAAATGCCTCGGTTGCGGCGAATGCATCAGCCATTGTGCCCAGCAGGCCATTGCCCTTCAAGAAAAAAAGGCCATGGTCAACCCGGAAAAATGTATCGGCTGCGGCGAGTGCATCCTGCTCTGCCCGCAAGAAGCCATCCGGATCCGCTGGAATCCCTCCATAACGGTTTTTCAGGAGCAATTGGTCGAATCCACCTTGGGGGTTCTGAAGGGCAAGGAGGGCCGGGCCGTTTTTTTGAATTTTCTGACCGATATCTCTCCGGCCTGTGATTGTTACGATCATAGTGATCGGCCGATTGTCCGGGATATCGGTATCCTGGCCTCCACTGATCCGGTGGCCATCGATCAGGCCTCGGTGGACCTGGTCAACAACGAGCCGGGCAATAAGGATTCGGCCTTAACCAAAAATTATAAATCCGGGGAAGATAAATTCCGTGGGGTTTACCCCAAGATCGACTGGGAAGTTCAGCTTCGATACGCCGAAGAAATCGGATTGGGAACCCGGAAATATGAATTGGTCATCCTGGGGGAAAAATAAGGCGGAACTGCCTTACGGAAAAACACACCATTAGGAATTCAAATATAACCTTCCTGGTATCCCGTTACTCCTGCCGGCCCCTTCGGGCAAGAAGGTTTACTAAAGCCCAAACATCTCCTGTTGAATGAATCCAAGAACTGTGGTAGCCTCTAATTTATGGAAACTGTAACGATTGAAGGGGTGACCCTCTATCTGAGTCATCCGGACACCTTACCCCTGGATTGGGTCGGGCAACCCGATCTGATAGACCAAGTCCTGGCCGCCTGGCTGGTGGTAGAGGAAAAAGACCTGCCATTGCATCCCCGGCTGATCGGCAAACCCGGTGTGGGCAAAACGACACTGGCTTATGCCGCAGCCCGGCGATTAGGGCGGGAAATCTATTTTTATCAGGCCACCATGGATACCCGGCCGGAAGACCTGATCATCACCCCGGTGATCGCCGAACAGGGAAAGATCCATTATATGGCCAGTTCCCTGGTGACGGCCATGATCCGTGGTGGGGTTCTGATTCTGGATGAGGGCAACCGGATGAGCGAAAAGAGTTGGGCCTCCCTGGCCCCTTTATTGGACAACCGCCGCTATGTGGAGTCCGTGATCACCGGCGTCAAGATTCCGGCCCATCCGGAGTTTCGTTTTTGTGCCACCATGAACGACGATGCCAGCACCTTTGAGCTCCCGGAATATATTCACTCCCGCCTTCAGCCTCAGATTTTTATCGATTTTCCAGAACCGGAAGAAGAAAAGCTGATCCTGAAACGGAACCTGCCCTTTGCCCCGGAGGATATCCTTAATTATGTGGTCCATTTTCTTCAAAGGGCCCATCAGGCCCATGAACGCTATACGGTTAGGGACGGTATCAACATTGCCCGCTATGCCCTGAAGTCATTGGAAGGCCGTCAGTCCTTGAAGAAGGTCCCTCTGGGAGAACGAAAATCCCTGGTCTTACGCCTTTCCATTGAAATGATATTGGGGGAAAAGGCCTTGGATTATTGGCCTCACGGATAGGAAAATCGGGAAAAGGGGCTGCCATAGTTCATGAAGGATCTCTATCAAATCATCGAACAGGAACTGGCTCATGGTCACGAAGTAATCCTGGCCACTATAGTGGCTCAAAGAGGTTCGGCCCCCCGTGCCCCAGGGACCCGGTTTCTGATCCGGTCCGACGGGTCTTTTGAAGGAACGATCGGAGGCGGAAAGGTGGAGGCCGATGTCCTGGCCAGTGCGCCAAAGGTTTTTGCGGAAAAGAAAAACAAGATCATCCTCTTCCGCTTAACCGGAGAGGAAGCGGCCGAGACCAAAATGATTTGCGGAGGGGAACTGGAGATCCAACTGGAACTTATTTCCGGATCGATTCCCGCTCACCTGGAATTCTATAAAAAAATAGCTGATCTTTTGCGGAAGGGTACACCTGCCCTCATAGCCACATTGTTGGAGGAAGTTCAATCCGCCGATTTTGGGGATTCAAAATTTCTTTATGTGCCGGAAGAAGACCAACCACTGGCAAGCATACCCTGGATTGACCCGGTCAGGAAAGATCTTCCTGGGATACTTCTCAAAGGACAGCCTGTTTTGTTGACCGCCGTCGCCCAGGGAAAAGAAAAAAATATTTTTCTGGAACCCTTGATCGCTCCTCCCCGCTTATTAATTTTTGGGGCCGGTCATGTCTCTTCGGCCCTTTGCCCCTTGGCCAAAACGGTTGGATTCCAGGTGACGGTCTTCGATGACCGACCGGAATTTGCCGGTCCCGGCCGTTTTCCGGAAGCGGATGATATCGTGGTTCGCCCCTTTGACCGGGTATTGGACAATGTTACTGTAGGCTCCAATACCTTCGTGGTCATCATAACCCGCGGCCACCTGCACGACCATCTGGTATTGAGGCAGATCCTGAAAACACATCCCCGCTATATCGGTATGATCGGCAGTCGAAACAAGCGGGAGGTTATTTTCAATGCCTTGCGGAAGGAAAAATTTTCAGAGGAACTGATTCAATTCGTCCACACCCCGATCGGACTAAACATCCAGGCCGAGACACCCGAAGAGATCGCCGTATCCATCGTAGCCGAGCTCATCCAGGTCCGCAACCAGAACCAAACCCTAAAGAAAAAAATCTCGACTCTGCCCCAATAATTTCCTTCCCGGTTTACAGCGTATATTAATAAAAACCTTTCCCCGGCCCCTCCTTTATAATATTTTTTCGGAGTAGCACAGGCTCCAGATTCCTGAGAGTCGCTCGATTTAATTGTGAAGTCTTCCGAACTATGGTACTTTCAAAACTTGAAAGGGAATTCTTATCATTTAAAAAAAGCCCAAAGGGATTTGGCTGACCAATTATCAACCGGATCAAACCCATCTGGCATGGTCCCCCCCTTGTCTGTGGCAAAAAACAATCGATTTATCATTGGGTAATCGATGGACATTCAACCGAAGATAGAATATCTGGAGGTGGTGGACGAAGACAACCAGGTTATCGGGATTGCCGACCGTCAGGAAATCCATGAAAAAGGCTTACGCCATCGTTCGGTCCACATCTTTATTTTCAATACCCGGGGAAACCTGTATCTCCAGAAACGATCTCCCTCCAAAGACCAGTACCCTGAACACTGGGACACCTCTGCCGCCGGGCACACCGATCCCGGAGAATCGCAAAAAGAGGCGGCCCGAAGGGAACTGCAGGAAGAATTGGGTTTGGATGTGCCATTAATGGAGGTGCTTCAATACCCGGCCTGTCTGGAAACCGGTTGGGAATTCGTGACCCTCTTCACGGCCCGAACCGATGCCCCCATTCATCTCAATCTGGAAGAAGCCACGACCGGAGACTATTTCTCCCCTGATCAACTGAGCCAATTACTGGCCGACCCCCTGCAAAAAATCGCTCCCGGTTTTCCGGTTTTGTATGCCCTCTATCAAAGCAAATTTGCCGAATAAAACCCGATCATCCAACAAGAATGACTTGAATATTAAATAGTCTTGTTATGTTAATCGGATCATCCGACATATCCCCTATTCCCGGGAAGGGCTTTTCATTGATGGCCAACCGGCATTTCTTCAAAAAACTGTGAAAGTTGATGTTGCCCTAAAAAAAAAGACAGTATAGTTAGAGGACACTTCATATATTTTTTGAATTAATCTTGTCCAGTTCCAGTTGGGTTTGGCGTTCTCATATGGCTCCAAGAAACAGGGAATGAGATCATACATATTTTCTTTTTGACGAAGCCCCTGAGAAACGCTACTATAATAACTGTAATTAAATCTTATCAAAAGGGATGAAGAGATGCGTTCACTATTTGTCCTTATCGGATTCGTCCTGGCGGTCCTTTCAGGCTTAGCCGCTGTTCTATCAGGATTCGGAAGCCGATGGGACTGGTGGCATTTTGCAACGGGCTTTCTAATTCTGAGATGGGCCGCTTACGGAGGCATCGCTGCCGCCTTGATTTCGGCTGTGGGAGCGGTGGTCACCCGGCCGGGGCGGATGCGTCGAGGCTTTATCCTTTCGGTATGCGGTCTCATCATCGGGATCTTGGTCTCTGGTATTCCTTTAAGCTGGTGGCAAACCGTCAAGAAAGTGCCGCCGATTCATGATATTACCACCGACACGGAGAATCCGCCCGGCTTTGTCTCGATCCTTCCCCTTCGGAAGAAGGCCCCAAATCCGGCTGAATACGGCGGGTCGGAAGTAGCGGCCCAGCAGCGTAGAGCCTATCCCGACCTTGTCCCGGCCATCCTTCCCCTTCCATCCAACCAGGCATTCGAACGCGCCTACAGGAAGGCACGGGAGATGGGATGGAAGATTGTCGATCAAAACCAGGCAGAGGGACGAATCGAGGCAACGGACACCACCCGGTGGTTCGGCTTCAAGGATGATATCGTGATCCGAGTCAGGCCGGAGGCCACAGGAAGCCGCGTCGACGTTCGTTCAGTTTCGCGCGTGGGGAAAAGCGACGTGGGCACGAATGCCAGAAGGATCCGAAAATACCTGAAAGCGCTGACGGAAAAAGGATGACTTGATCCTCTCAGTCTGCATAACTTTTTAATCCATCAAATTAACCCAAATTCGTCTCACAGCCGATGGGCAACTGTCTTCTCAGGGTGATTGGTGTAGGAGAGGGGGGATTCGAGAAAAGTACCATCCCTATTTTTATTCAACTATTCTGATTTATTTATAAGGTGAGAAAATGAACTGGAAAGATTGGCTTGACCTCAACATTGACCTTTCCAAGATAAAGAACCACGAGGACTATCGAGAATTGTGGCAACGGTTGGGGAAAATTGAGATTAAAATGACAGAAAAGCATGAAGAGTGCAAACATAATGTGGGAGACATCTTCATTTATGAGAATCCCTACAAGAGACCGAAAGATGTTTGCGAAGCCTTGCTCCATGTATTTGATTTGTATGTCTGGCGGGTGGCCTTGGGGTTTCCTTCCTGGAATAGTGAAAACAGAAAGGTGTTTAAGCTTCACTGTCCCGATCCTAAGGGAACGGTATGGGAGATGAGAAAAATATAAAATCCAGAATTCAGGATTCAGCAATCAGTAATCAGAAAAAGGATACGAGGATAAAGATTTGAGCGACATCCGCATTGATGAAAAAGAGCTCTTAAAGGTTGTGCAGAATTTCATACGCATTGAATCAGTGAATCCCGATCTGTCCGGGGTAGGGAACGGGGAAGGGCTCATTGCCGAACACATTGGGAAATATCTGACCGAGACGGGTATTGAGGTTCATTTTCAGGAAATAAAACCAAACCGGGTCAACGTAATCGGAGTTCTGAAAGGGAGCGGTGAAGGCAAGGCCCTTATGCTGAATGGGCACACCGACACGGTCGGCATAGCCCGGATGGATATTGAACCTTTAAATCCGGTATTCCGGGAGGGAAAGGTCTATGGCCGGGGCAGTTTTGATATGAAAGGCGGCCTGGCCGCCATGATCATCGCTGTCAAAACCATCATCGATGCCGGCTTAAAACCCAAGGGGGATGTTATCCTGGCCTTTGTGGCCGATGAGGAATACCTGAGTCTGGGGACGGAGGTTTTGGTCAAGGAATACCCTGCCGACGCCGCCATCCTATGCGAGCCGACCAACCTAAAAGTTTGTATCGCCCATAAAGGCTTTGCCTGGATCAAGGTTGAGATCTTCGGCAAGGCCGCCCACGGCAGCCGACCGGACAGAGGGATCGATGCCATTGTCAAGGCCGGAAAGTTTTTGGCCCGGATAGAGGAACTGGGAAAGGGTGCCCTGATTCAAAAAAAGCACCCCATGCTGGGGTCGCCTTCTATCCATGCCTCGCTGATCAAAGGAGGTACCGAACTCAGCACTTACCCTGATTATTGTCTGATCGAATTGGAAAGAAGGTTCATTCCCGGGGAATCCGTTAAAACGATTGAAGCAGAAATGCAGACCCTGATCGATGACCTGGCATCAAAAGATGAACAATTCAAGGCCAAATGTGAGGTATCTTTTTCCAGGCCCCCCCTTGAAGTGGCCAGGGATCATGAAATCGTCGGCGCCTTGACCAGGGCCTATGCCAACACTGTAAAAAATGACCCGGAATTCATTGGCGTGGGCGGATGGATGGATTCGGCCATCCTGGCCGAGGCCGGTATTCCTTCGGTGATTATTGGTCCGGCCGGGGAGGGGTTTCATGCCGCGACCGAATATGTGGATTTCGCCTCGGTCGTAACCCTGACCAAAATTCTGGTCGATACGATCATAGATTATTGTGGAGTCCTTTAACTTTTTATTAGACAGGATTAACAGGATTTATTTCATTCAGCCTTTCCGGAAGAAAGGCTGAAAAAGTCTTTTCGCCGATGGCGAGAGATCAATTCTTCTCTTTCTTCTGGAAAGGGAGAAATTGATCTTCTCTATCCGTGTAAATCCTGTCTAAGAAAAGTGTTATGAAAAGAAATCAATGAACAAACATTACCTCAGAACTTAAAAGTTTTGCCGGAAATCTCGGCGCCGATTTTTAATCGGAGTGGCCGATCTGGGAACGTTTCGAAAAGGATTACCCCTTTTTCCAGAAACCTGATAGAATCTTATTCTTATGTCCTACTATTGGGGTTCGTTTAAAGGATGCGGGAGGGGGCTTGACCGAGACGGATTTGGAATGGATATAATTTTATCTGCCTGGAGGTATCTTATGAAATACAAAGTAAATCTTAAAAAGACGGAAGAAGGTTATTCTGTATGGGTTCCAGGGTTGCCCGGTTGTTGGTCTCAAGGGAAAACGGAAAAGGAAGCCTTGGACAATATAAAAGACGCCATTCAGGGTTACTTACAAACAGTTGAAGCATTAACCAAAAACAAAGAGACTCGCTTCGTTGAAGTGGAAAGTTATGCCTAAACTTTCAGGAATTAATCATCAACGAGCAATTAAAGTCTTCAAAAAAGCGGGTTTTTGGATTGCAAGAAAAGGAAAACATATAACTATGACGAATGGGGAACGAATCATTACCATCCCAAAAGCAAATCCCGTAGATGCCTTTACAATGGCAGGGATTGTCAGGGATTCCGGGCTTAGCCTTGAACAATTTAATGAGTTGTTATAAGGAACGGTAAACCAATGACTATTCGCCTGGCCCTGGCTCAAATCAATACCACCGTTGGAGATTTATCAGGTAACCGCGACAAGATCATGGAAGGTCTGGAAAAGGCCCGTGAAATGGAGGCCGATCTGGTGGCCTTTCCGGAGTTGGCCGTCACCGGATATCCCCCGGAAGACCTATTGCTTAAACCGGACTTTGTGGAATCGGCCCAAGAAATTTTAATCAATTTGGCTCCAGCCACCAAAGGCTTGTTGGCTGTAATCGGTGGCCTGTGGGTGGAAAATGATCTCTACAATGGAGCGGCCATATTTTCCGACAGGCAATTAATCACCGTCTATGCCAAACATTTTCTGCCCAACTATGGGGTCTTTGATGAAAACCGTTATTTTCAGATGGGCCAAAAAAATCCGGTCTTTCGTTTCCAAGATGGTCTCTTGGGAGTTAGCATTTGTGAAGATATCTGGTATCCCACCGGTCCGCCCCATTTTCAGGCCGGCATCGGCGGGGCCCAATTACTTATCAATATTTCCTCTTCTCCCTATTATCTGGGAAAGGGACGGGACCGGGAGCGCATGCTGGCCACCCGGGCTGCGGATGATCTCTCCTTTCTGGCTTACTGCAACCTGGTAGGGGGCCAGGATGAATTGATTTTTGACGGCCAGAGTATGGTCTTTGATCCTCAAGGGGAAGTGATCGCCCGGGCCGGTCAGTTCGTCGAGGATTTCCTGATCGTAGACCTGGACCTGAAGGAAGCCTTTCGCTGGCGTCTCTTTGATCCCCGCAGGCGGAAACAAGCCGAGGAAACCGGGTCTGATATTCAACTCATTGAGATCCCTAAAATCCCAATCCCCAAAAAATCAACTCTGGTTTCTCCTAAAAAGACAGCCCCTCTTTCTCACGAGGCCGAGGCCTATCAGGCCCTGGTACTTGGAACCAGAGATTATTGCCGTAAAAATGGTTTCAGCGCGGTGGTAGTCGGTCTTTCTGGTGGTATCGACAGCTCTCTGACAGCGGTTGTTGCCGCTGACGCCCTGAGTCCGGACCAGGTTTACGGTATTGCCATGCCCACCCGCTATTCCTCTTCCCACAGTCTGGAAGATGCCGAAGAACTTGCCCGGAATCTGGGAATCCATTTTTTAAACATCCCCATCGAACCGGTCTTTCAAGCCTATTTGGAAATTCTGAAACCCCATTTTAAGAATCTTCCCGAAGACCTGACCGAAGAAAACCTTCAACCCAGGATCCGGGGGACTCTACTCATGGGGTTGTCCAATAAATTTGGCTGGCTGGTTTTGACCACAGGAAATAAAAGTGAAACCGGTGTGGGCTACTCCACCCTTTATGGAGACACCGCCGGGGGCTTTGCCGTGCTCAAGGACGTCCCCAAAACCTTAGTTTATGCCTTAAGCCTTTATCGAAACCAAATCCAAGAAAAAGAAGTGATCCCCAAAAGGGTTTTAGACAAGCCCCCCTCGGCTGAACTCCGACCCGATCAAAAAGACTCGGATTCACTGCCGCCTTATGAATTACTTGATCCGATCTTGGAGGCTTATGTGGAAGAAAGCTGCTCCTTGGATGAAATTGTCCAAAGGGGTTTTGAACCAGAGATGGCCAAAAAGGTGATCCGGATGGTAGATCGAAATGAATATAAGCGGCGTCAAAGTCCTCCGGGAATTAAAATCACCTCCAGGGCCTTCGGCAAGGATTGGCGCCTGCCGATTACGAATCGGTATACCGGCAAGACCTCCTGAACTGATCTGAATAGATGCTCAGACCTTTTTCTCAATTTCAAGTAATGAAGGATTGACCAGGATTTGAAGATTTCGGTCGGTTCCTCATCTGTAAATCCCATTTTCCTCGGAGGCCCCGCCATGAGCACGCAGCGCCACCGCAAGCTCGATCCGGTTGAGCTTCGGATCGAAAAGGCTCTCCAACCCAACCGCTTCATCGCGTACACCGCTTGTTCCGAGTTTATCGAGGGGATCGAGGCGGTTCAGACTGAGATCGCAAGACTCGTTGAAGGCGAACCGGCGCGCGCCGCATTCCTCTACGAGACCTTCCTCGCGGGCTGCTATGAGAAGGCCGAGGAAATCGACGATTCGGGCGGCAGCTTCGGGCAATTCGTCGAAGCCCTCTTCCTCGGCTGGATCAAGGCCCGCCAGGCCGCGGTAGTGGATCCGAACGAGACGGCCTCGCGCCTGCTCGCCTGGATGGACGAGGACCCCTATGGCTTCTGCTACCGAATCGAAACAAACGTCGCCAAAGGACTCCACAAGGCGGGCCTTGCGGCCTTCGAGCGGCAGGTCCGGGCGCGATTCGACGTCGTGGCCCTCACCGCACCCTCGCCGGACGGGTCTCCCCGGCAGAATTCGGAGTATGTTCGCCGCCGCTGGGGCGAAGTGCTGCGCACACTCTACCTTGCCCAACGAAACATCGAGGCCTACGTCGCCCTCGCCGAGGAAACAGCCGTCACGGCGGAAGACTGCCACGCCGTCGCTACGCTTCTTGCCAGCCGCCGGAAATTGGCAGACGCCCTGGCCTGGGTGGATCGGGGGGTCGAGCTCAATAACAAGGCGCCCCATGAGTCCATGGCTGGCTACCAACTCGCGAAACTCAAGCGGGTGCTGCTCAAAAAGCTGGGCCGCGGCCAGGAGGCGCTCGAGGCTGCCTGGGCGCAGTACCGGAAGCACCCGAGCCTGTTTTCCTACGAGGAGCTGATTGAATTCGTGCCCAAGCCCGACAGGGACTTCTGGCACGAAAAGGCTCTGGAAGCAGTGAGGGAGGGGGATCTGAGTTCAGCCATCGAGCTTCTTTTGGGGATCAAGGAGCCCGAACGCCTCGTCGAACGGCTGCGCGACGCCAGCGACGACGCCTTGGAGGACCTCAGCCACTACACCACCGAACCGGCCGCGGAGAAGCTCGAGAAGTCGCATCCGGACGTAGCGGCAAGGCTCTGGCGTGCCCAGGGGATGCGAATCCTCAACGGGAAGAAGAGCAAGTACTACGACGCCGCGCTCGCAGACTTCGAGAAGGCACGGCGGTGCTTCGAGAAGGCGGGACTGACCACCGAATGGGAACTGACCGTAGCGAAAGTGAACGTCCAACACCACCGAAAGACGGGATTCATGCCCGGTTTCGAGGAGATCGTCCGGGGCTCAGGACCGAGCACCCAGCCCTCGTTCATAGAACGTGCGAAGGCACGCTGGGGCGGCAGGCAGACTAAGGACGGGTAGACGTTCCGCATCCCGGCTGAAGCAGGGAGGAAAACCAATGAACCGACCAGGAACGGGTGACAAGGATCTGGAGAAGCACATCAGGGAGGTCACTTTCGACAAAAGGGGACGCGCAAAAGGGGACGTTCGTGCAGAACGCGCTTTGCTATTAACCGGCAGCAACGGGGGCATGGAGTGAAATCATCATCTCTTTTTAATATGTTTTCCAAACAGTATTCCTCTTTATCAATAGACTATCCTATCCATGCCCATGTCGAGAGCCTGTTTTCACGCGAGCCGAACGATGAGCTAAGAGGCGCCGCGTAGCGGCGTCCTACTTGAGCGATTCGTTATGTTCTTACATAGGTCTATATTGGCCATAGGCGTAAATTTATTTGGGGCTGCGACTTACAGCCGTGTTTACTTGCCAGAGCAGCCAGATGCGCGTCCGTTACCAGGTTGGCGACGGCCTGGCCTTCGATCAACATTTTCCGAAAAATGATCCAGTGCCGGGCGGTGGGATGGATGAGGCGTGCGCAGGGTTGATCCAGCCAGCCTGCGATATCTTTCTTGACACTATTGTCTTTTTTCAATATCTTTTATCCATTAGAAAAACTAAGGAAGGGATCCTCCGATGAAAACACCATTATGGGAACCATCCCCGGAAATGATCGAAAAAACAAATATGACCCGGTTTATCAAGTTTGTGAACCGCAAATATGGAATGACCATCAAGGACTATCCCGAGCTCTATGCCTGGTCCATTGATAAAATCCCGGACTTCTGGGCGGCCATGTGGGAGTTTGGTGCCATCAAGACTTCGCACCCATTCGACCGGGTGATCGATGACTTAAATAAAATGCCCGGGGCCCGATGGTTTGAAGGGGCCAGACTCAATTACGCTGAAAACTTGCTCCGTTATCGGGATGACCAAACAGCTTTGATCTTTAAAGGGGAAGCCCTGGAAGCGAAAAAGATCACCTATAAAGAATTGTATTCTCGGGTTGCTGCCTTAGCCAAGTCTCTTAAAGAGTTAGGGGTCATTCCGGGAGATCGGGTAGTCGGTTTCATGCCTAATATGATGGAGACCATCATCGCTATGCTGGCCGCCACTTCATTGGGTGCGGTCTGGTCTTCCTGCTCGCCTGATTTCGGGATAAAAGGAGTCCTGGACCGTTTTGGGCAGATCAAACCTAAGGTCCTTTTTACGGCCGATGGGTACACCTACAATGGAAAGACCTTTGATTCCATCGGTCGCATTTCCGATATTGTCAAGGACCTTCCTTCCATTCAAAAGGTCGTTGTCGTTCCTTATACCCAGGAAAAACCGGACCTCGGTCCCATTGCCAGGTCCATCCATTACCAGGAATTTATTGCTCCGGAGACCGACCCGACCATTGACTTTGTTCAGGTTCCGGCCGACCATCCCCTGTACATTATGTATTCTTCGGGGACCACAGGGCTTCCTAAATGTATGATCCAGAGTGTAGCCGGCATACTGGTAAACCAGCTCAAAGAATTGATGCTCCATACCGATCTTAAACGGGAAGACACCATCTTTTATTTCACTACCTGCGGTTGGATGATGTGGAACTGGCTGACCAGTTCCCTGGCCTGCGGGGCCACCTTGGTCTTGTTCGACGGGTCCCCCTTTTACCCCGATCCCGGAGTTTTGTGGAAACTGGCTCAGGATGAACGGATCACCGTCTTCGGAACCAGTGCCCGCTATATCACCTCCCTGGAGAAAGAGCAGATTCGGCCGGGCAGGGATAATGATCTGACCCCCTTGCGTGCGGTCCTCTCCACCGGATCCCCTCTTCCTGTGGAGGGATTCCACTATATCTACCGAGAGGTAAAAAAGGACGTTCAATTGTCGTCCATCTCCGGGGGCACAGACTTGAACGGCTGTTTTGCTCTCGGAAATCCTTTGCTTCCGGTATATGAAGGAGAGCTCCAATGCCGCGGCCTGGGATTGAAAGTGGAGGCCTTTAATGGACAGGGGAGGCCGGTGGTCGAGGAATTGGGGGAACTGGTCTGCACCGCTCCCTTCCCTTCCATGCCCCTTTATTTTTGGGATGACCCGGATAATGAGAAATATTTGAACGCTTATTTCAAACCCTTCCCTGGGGTCTGGTGCCATGGTGATTTCATAAAAATCACTGAAAACGGCGGGGTGGTCATTTACGGCCGCTCCGACGCCACGCTCAATCCGGGGGGGGTGCGTATCGGCACAGCCGACATCTACCGCCAGGTAGAGACCCTGCCGGAGATTGCCGATAGCATCGTTGTCGGACAGGATTGGGACAAAGATGTACGGATCATCCTTTTTGTCAAAATGGCCGAGGGGGTGCAGTTGGACGACACCTTGATGAATAAGATTAAAAAGACTATCCGGGAGAACACCACCCCCCGCCATGTACCGGCCAAGATCATCCGGGTGGCCGATATCCCTTATACCATTAATATGAAGAAGGTGGAGTTGGCAGTCCGCAATGTGATTCACGGGAAACCGGTATTGAACAAAGATGCCCTGGCCAACCCCGAAGCCTTGGATCTGTATAAGGATTTACCTGAACTCCAAAAATGAGATGGAACCTTTAACCGAACTGCTTAACTTTTAAAAAGATTGAAGGTCTCGTGAAAAGGCATCAAGACTGTCACCCCGGCGAAAGCCGGGGTCCAGTTATAGTAATTGTTCCTGGATTCCGGCTTTCGCCGGAATGACCAAGAAATTGCCTTCTGCTTTTTGCTAATTCATCAGGATTGTCAGTCAGAAAATTATTATGAAAACTTTTATCCCCTCTCGTGAAATCTGTCTGTCCCTGATGGAACAGCACGGTATGCTCCCGAATATCAAAGATCACAGCCTGCTAGTAGCCCGGATAGCCCTTTGCCTCGGAAAAAATTTGATGGCTCAATTCCCGGAATTGAATTTGGACCTGATAGAAGCCGGGGCTTTGCTTCATGACATTGCCAAAACAGAAACCATCAAGACCAGGGGCAATCATGCCCAGATCGGCGAAGAAATGGTCAGGGCCATGGGTTTTGATCCGGTGGCCCGGATCGTGGCCCAACATGTGCGCCTGGAGGATGCCTATTTCCAAAATGGTGGGGTGGATGAAGTAGTTCTGGTCCATTATGCCGACAAACGCGTCCGGCACGATGAGGTGGTCGATTTAGAGGATCGTTTTGAGTATCTGGTGGAGACCTACGGGCGTTCCCCAGAGGCAGTGGGGCGAATCGAAGCCCTTTATCAAGACACCTTGAAAGTGGAAAAAATGATTTTTCTGCACCTGTCCTTTCCACCCCAGGCTCTCAGAGATTATCTTGAAATGAGTTGATCCAAAAAAAACCAAACGTAAAACAAAGGAAACCCGATGTCTGAGCAAAATTTTCCGAAAGGCATAGAGGACCTTTCCCAACCCGAACTGGTCCAGTGGCTCATGGAAGGATTTCGGCGCACCCTAATCCATTACGGCTGCTGGTTTCGGGAAGTGGAATATCAGCTTGGGATACAGAAGGCCACCGAGGTCGAAGGGGAAGCCGGTGATTTGGCCTGGCCCATCATCCTCAAACGTATGGCTGCTCTTTTCGGATTCGAGATCCAAGATGGTGCCCCGGTGGCACTGACGCGGCTTAGTAAAGAGAATTTAATCGAGGCCATCGACACTGCGGCCGTCAACTGGCTGGCCGATGATGGGGTCTGGTTTCAAACCGTAGAAAAACACTACGGCATGGACACCGCCAAACGCTGCAATGACACCGCCTGGTCCCGTTTTTCTCCTTACGAAGCCTTTAGGATAAAGAAATTATTGGGCCTGCCTGAATCTCCGGGATTGGAAGGGCTTAAAATCGCCCTCGGTTTCCGCATGTATGCCCGCATCAACCGGCAATCCATTGAAGACATCGATTCAACGCAATTTATCTTCCGCATGAATGACTGCCGGGTCCAGGCCGCCAGGAAACGCAAAGGATTGCCTGATTATCCATGCAAATCCGTAGGCCTGGTTGAATATCCTTTTTTTGCCTCGGCCATCGATAAACGGATAACCACCGAATGTCTTGGCTGTCCGCCGGATTACCATCCGGAGATCTGGTATTGCGCCTGGAAGTTTAAAATATAAAAAATATGCCGTTCGTCAGAAATCGTTCTGCGTTATGGGCAAATACTTACTGTTTCTTGTTGCCCACCGAAGGCGGGAATGAAATGTAGTACAAATCACCAAGAAATACTCGCGGGAAAGGATTGTTTATGGAGACCACGAATCGCGATTTGATGCAACAGGCCAGGGAAGCCCTGAAGGGACGTTGGGGATTGGCTGTTGGAGGAACGGTAATCATTCTGATCCTGAGTGCCCTGATCAAAGTGATCCCCATAGTAGGCTGGATCGGGAGTCTGATCATCGGGGGTCCTTTGGGGTTAGGAGCGGCCGCCTTTTTTCTCTCCCTTTCCCGGAGACAAGATGCTCAACTCTCTCAATTATTTGAGGGTTTCCAGGATTTTACTCGGGCCCTGGTTACTTATTTTTTAATGATTTTATTTATTATTCTCTGGACCATCCTGCTGGTTATTCCCGGTATTGTTGCCGCCTTTTCCTATTCCCAAACTTTTTTCATCCTGGCCGAAAATCCAAAAATGGAAAGCATGGATGTTCTCCGAAAAAGCAAGGCCATGATGAAAGGGAACCGTTGGAAGTTGTTTTTCCTGCTCTGGAGATTCTTCGGCTGGTTTCTATTGGGAATCCTTAGTCTGGGGATTGGTTTCCTGTGGATCATACCCTATCTGATAACTACATCGGCAAGGTTTTATGATGACCTGAAGGCGGGCGATAGGCCGCCAACTATGGAAGGGGTTGTTACCCCAACCGAGTCAGCCATAAACGGTTAACAAAACACCTATGCCTGTACATGCCAGCCAGGTCAGCGTCTGTCGTTGTCCGGATTATCAACCAACCAATTTGACCAGGGCGGTGGAAAAATGTTTATCCGCTCTGGAACCACTCCCTTTGGCCAAAGGTGCCCGGGTCCTGCTTAAACCTAATTGTCTTTCGGCCAATCATGGTCCTGACCAGCCGGTCAACACCCGGGTTGAGATGATTGAAGCGGTTGGACGCTATCTCCGCCATCATCACCAGGTCAAACTGGTTATCGCCGATTCCGGCGGAATGGGGTCTTACGGCAGGGCCAAACAGGTTTATGCCTTAATGGGACTGGACCGGGCGGCGGTACGGTTGGATGCAGAATTAATCAATCTAGAGGAACTCGGACTCATCGAACTCCATAACCCGAGCGGCAAGATCTTACCCAAATTCAAGGCCACGGCCTTATTGGATCAAATTGACGTCATCATCAATCTACCCAAACTGAAAACACACCTCCTCACCGGCTTGACGGGGTCCATTAAAAATTTCCTGGGTCTTTTACCGGGTTCCCTTAAAAGGGCTGTTCATGTAATCGCCCCCAGCGGTCGGACTATGGCCCAGGCCCTGGTGGATATTTGGGGCGGTATAAAAAATAAAGTCCCTCAGACTTTAAATCTGATAGACGGGATAAGCGCTATGGAAGGGGCCGGCCCTACCCACGGCCAAGCCAGGCCTACTGGTTGGCTCCTGGCTTCAACCGATCCGGTGGCCTTGGATGTTATTGCGGCAACCATTATGGGGTTTAACCCGGCCGGAATACCCACCATAGTAGAAGCTGAAGGAGCCGGATTGGGTATTGCCGATCCGAATCTTATCAAACTTCAGGGGGCACTCTGGCCTGAACTGCCGGTTCCCGGGTTTAAGCATCCTTTCACCAGGACCAGGGAATGGGCTGAAAGAGTCATTCCTTCCTGGTTGATCGGAAAGGCCTTTGATTGGCTTTATGAAGCCAAACCCAGAGTAAGAATAGAACATTGCCGACGTTGCGGCTTATGCGCTCAGGCCTGCCCATCCCAGGCCCTGCAACTATCCGAACAGGGTCTGCATCTTGATCAAAAGCTGTGCATAGAATGTTACTGTTGTTTGGAACATTGCCCTTCCGAAGGCCTTTGGGTTCCCCGGGGGTTGCGGGAAAGGATACGGAGCAGATAATTGCAGACCCGAATAGTGCGGGTTGAGGGTTGAAAGGGGGGAAGACTTCTTTCTACCCTATATTCACTTCTTGGGTCTATAAAAATTCCATCAGGTATTCTCTATCAGTCTCCGGTATTGGTTCTTTACACCGTGTAAAAAAAATTGGCAGTTTTGTTTTTTCACTCTCCGGCAAATATTCATTTTCTTCCCATAAATTCAATAAGTTTAAAAATCACCAAAGGATTTCTACTCGTTCTATCATTTGGCATGATAGTTGCGAAAAGTATAAGTAAGGGTTGATTACCTTCCAGAGGGTTTTCCTTGTCCTACAGAAAAATCCATATTCCGGCGAGGGGAAATTGGGGTCGGCAAGAAATAGTCCCACGACAAATGAGGAGAAACAAAAAGGGTGAGCATTATCGCCGGCTCTACCGAAAATTTGTCTTCCTGACCCTGATCAGCTCTCTCGTTCCTCTGCTTCTGGTGGGGTGGGGCATTTATATCTATTATTCCAATTTTTCAAGCGCCCGGGTTACGGACTATTTTCAGAGTCAGGTTGAGGATCACAGAAAAATTATCGAGTTATTTTTAAAGGAAAGAACTGCTGATCTCCAGCTGGTCGCCTTGACCCATTCCCTGGAAGAGCTGCAAAAACCCGGGATACTTATGAGCGTCCTAAATGCCATCAACCAGGAGGGCCAATTCTTTACCGATTTGGGATTGATTAGTGCGCAAGGCAGACATTTAGCCTATATCGGTCCCTATAATTTAATGGACAAAGACTATTCCCAAACTTTTTGGTTTAAGGAACTGATGGAGAAAAAAGTCTTCATCAGCGATATGTTTATGGGGTTCCGCAATAACCCACACTTTATTGTTGCCTTTTTAAGGGTCGAGGGAGATCACCGCTGGATATTGCGAGCCAGTGTCGATACGGAATACCTTCGCTCTTTGGTTGAAAATGTTAAAATAGGCCGCACCGGCGAGGCTTTTCTTCTAAACCGGGACGGTATTTTTCAAACCAGCCCGCGTTCCAATGGGACGATCATGGGCAAGGCCCCTTTATCCGTGGGACAATTTAAAGAAAATAGCGGGACTCGAATCCTGAGTCCTGTTAAAGGAATTGGACAACCCGCTGCCCGTCAAATCGTCGCCTTTGCCTGGCTTAAGGATCCGCAATGGCTGCTGATTGTTAAACAGAATTATTCCGAGGCCTTCAGAAGCGTCAATCATGCCAATCTGGCCACCCTGATCTTCCTGCACCTGAGTCTCCTGGGTATCGTCATTATCACGGTTATCATCACCCGAACCATGATGAAAATCATCAGAAAACGGGATGATCAGGCCGATCAATTGAACAGACAGTTGATGCAGGCCGGAAAACTGGCCTCTTTGGGGGAACTTTCGGCCGGAGTTGCCCACGAGATCAATAATCCATTAGCGATCATTCTAACCGAGAACCAGGTTATCCGGGATTTCATCGAGGAAAAGGAAGGATTGGATGAGGAATTCAAAAAAGAACTGGAAGAATCATTGTCCCAGATCGACACCCAGGTTCAGCGCTGTAATCTCATCACCCATAATCTTTTGCGGTTCTCCCGCCGCACCGCGTCCCGGATCGAGATGGTCAACCTTAATGCCTTCTTGGGGGAAGTCGTTCAATTGATGGAAGGCAAGGCCAAGGGAATGGGGGTCCATTTCAATATCAACTTGGAAAAGGACTTGAACCCCATTCGTTCTGATCCTTCCCAGCTTCAACAGGTGCTATTGAACCTGATTACCAATGCCATTGACGCCCATGAAGGGAAGCCCTATGGGACTATCAGTATCAGCACTCATTCCAATCTTGAAAAACAGGGAGTGGAGATCCTCGTTGCCGATACCGGATCGGGAATCCCTCCGGAAAATCTGGAGAGAATATTCGATCCTTTTTTTACCACAAAACCGGTCGGGAAGGGAACCGGCCTGGGGCTTTCTATTTCTTACAGCATCATTAAACAGTTGGGAGGCGACATTTCGGTGAAAAGCGAAACCGGTAAGGGGTCCCAATTCACCCTCTTCCTTCCATTTAATCGGACAGAAGATTCCCGCGACACAGGAAAAGAAAACCTTGACCAGACGTCACCCCAAATTTCCAGGGAGGACAGAAGGAAATGAGAAGAGCCAAAATCCTATTAGTTGATGATGAAGTGGCCTTTGCCAACAATATTTCCAAATTGATATCCAAACGGGGTTATGACATCATCACGGTTTATAATGGAGAAAGCGCCGTTCAGGCCGTTGATGAACAGGATTTCGACGTCATTGTCCTGGATTTAAAGATGCCCGGGATGGACGGCATGGCCGCTTTGAAGCTGATCAAGGGGAAGAAAGCCCGGGGTAGAAGTGATTATCCTTACCGGTCATGGCTCTTTCGAATCAGGCATTGACGGGATGCAGCTGGGGGCTTTTGATTTTATTATGAAACCGGTTCGTTTCGATGATCTCTATGAAAAGATTCGGCAGGCCTATCAAAGGAAATTAATTATTGAAGAAAGTGGAACCGGTTCTAATACCGATGGGCGGGGACGGGATTGAATATGACTGAACCTATACGGGTTTGCCTGATCGATGACGAACGAATCTTTGTTGAGTCTTTGACCAAGGTCCTCAAAAAAAGAGGTATGGAGGTGCGGGCGGCTTTCGATGGCCTTTCGGCCCTTAAACTGCTTTCCGTCGAAGAACCGGATGTGATTGTGCTGGACCTCCGGATGCCCGGGATGGATGGTCTGGCCGTCTTACAGGAAATACGAACCAAAGATTCCCAGACCCCGGTGATCCTGCTGACCGGTCACTTGGATATCGATCGCGTAGTCCAGGTCATGGATAAGGGAGTGGCCTTAGTGCTCTTGAAACCCTGTCCTATCGAAACCCTGGTTTCCGCCATAGAGAATGCCAGTGAATCTAAGGCCATTTCCAAAGAGGTCAACGCCAATCTCCCTAAAAGATGATTAGGACCGGTGACCGATGTCCTGTTTTTCCCCTTGTTCTATCTCACTCTTGAACCGTCTCCCGGTGAGCCTTTTGCCCGAAATCATAATCCCCTCGAAGAAACGCATCCTTAAATTGTTCGACTGAATCCTCGCTCATCATGGATACATCCATTTGACGGAAGAATTGAAAGAGGCTGCCGATCATCTTCAAGTGCTCGATCATCTCCTCCCGGGTGGCCTTTCCCAGACGGGCGGTGACCACATCGTGAGCCAGTTCCACATGGAACCCATGCGTGCGAAGGATGGAGGCAATAGCCCTGGAACGGCGCGTCCTTCGAATCAAGTCGGCTGCCCCCCCTCGGAAGGTCAAACTGATGTAATTCTTGTTCGGTGTGCTGCTGCAATAGGTGTCCACCACACTGAAATGATACCCCACCCTGGCGGTGTAGTTCAGGTAGTTGTCAGAAATAATGGCATAGCAGGGGTCTTGGAAAGATTGTTCCCCCTCCGGGCTGTTCACGGCATGTCTCATCATGATGGAAAAGAAGCCCTTGTAATCCATAGGTTTCGGGCCAAAACGGGGGATCTTTTCATTCAGCATCCCCTCCAGTAAGGCGGTTAAAGGGATGGAAGAGATTTGGGAACGTTTAATCTTTCCTTGTTTTGGGACCCCCTCAACCCCGCCTCCCAGATCGATCAGATAAAGGTCAATCGGCAGGAAAACATCCAAGTGATAACTGGAAGCCCGGAGATCTCCTAATTGTTCTCCCAAAATGAACATCTCTTCGTAGGATTTTTCATGGATAAACCTGGCCAGATCATGAAGGGTGCGGCATTGATCGCCTTTGAAGTTCTTGGACAAGGGGTCCGTCAGATTTAGGGGTTGAATGAGTTCAATACCTTTTTTCAGAATCTGAAGTTCCGGAGTAGAAGGTTTCTCTTCCATAGAACCCGAGTGCCGGACGGACGGTGTCCCTCTCCATTTTGGTACGGGGACTTCGCCTTGGTAGACCAGACCATTGCCGGCATCAACGGTGATGACCGTTCCTGGTGGGATTTTCTGAGTGGCGATTTTGGTGTTTAACAAAGTAGGTACCCCAAATTCCCTCGACAAAGAAGCCATATGGCCGGTCGTACTTCCAAAATCGGTAACAATGGCCCGGACCTTGGACATAAGGCGGACGAATCGTGGGGAAGACCGTTTGGCGATCAACACTCCACCGTCCGGGAATAAATTGGGGTCGTCATCCTCCGCCATATGGATGGCCGGTCCTGTGCCTGCTCCCGGACAGGCCACATCCCCCCCGCTTACAAGCAGGGTATATCCAGGTAACGGCCGGCTGGTCTCCCCTCTCCGCTCAAGCAGGCGTAAAGGGCGGGATTGAAGGAGGATAAGTTTCCTGTCGCGGTCCATGGCCCATTCGATATCCTGTGGGCTTCCAAAATGATCCTCTAAAAGGAGAGCCCATTGACCCAGCCGGATCGCCTCTTCATCGGACAGGCAATCCTGCTCGGCTTCATCCGGACTCACCGAATCTTCTTTGAGCTCCGACGGTGAAGAAAGGATAAGACGGAATTTTTGCTGTGAGGGAAACCGAACAATTTGGCTTTGATTTAAATCTCTGGGGACGGAGATCACTTCGGGAGAAGTCCGGCCCTCGACCAAAGGGACGCCCAAACCACGAATGGCTTGGATCAGGATTTGATCGGAATCAGGTTGGTTGGGGTCCTTGGAAAAAGAAACCCCGCTGACCAGGGCATCCACCATGGTTATAAAAGCAACTGCCATCTCAGCTGTTTGTCCGGGGATCCCGTGCAGACGGCGATAATGAATGGCCTCAGAGGAATACAGGCTGGCGGCTACTTTGAGATAGGCCTCCACCAGACCGTCCCGCTTGATATTCAAAAGGGTCAGAAATTGTCCGGCAAAGGAAAATCCGCTATCTTCACCCAGGGCGCTGGATCGAACGGCCAAAGAGACCTCTTTTCCAATTTCCCGGGTCAGGCGATCATAGGCTCCGAGTATGGCCTCATTCAGGGAGGAAGGCACGTAAATCTTCAGAAACTGTTCTTGGATGGAGTGACTGATTTCCTCCACATCCTGGGTGGCCAGGATTTCCAGATCCTTATCCTGGAGCCAGGATTTGAGGCCTCCCTTTTCCAGGAGAAGCCGAAACCCCTCGGTGGTAACCACAAACCCCTCCGGTGTCGGCAGGTCCAGGACGTTCCGGATCTCCCCGAGATTGGCCGCCTTTCCACCAACCAGGTCGGTTTGGTTTCTATCCACGGCCGATAAATCCCTTACCCAGACCAGGGGAATTCCGTTTCCAGAACCCTCGATGAGTTTAGTTAAAGAGAATACAATCTCTTCAAATTTATCCTGCAAAACAGGATATCGGCCGCCCGAAATCACCATAATGGCTTCGATCATGGTATGGATATCGGCAATAGCTCTTAGAACCCGGCGCCTGAGGTACGTCCGATCCAGAAAAACCTGTTCCAGGTATTTCTGCTCTATGTCGGCCATGGTTTCGAGAAAGCTGTTATTCGCAGAAAGAAGCTTGCGGAATTCGGCATGATTAAGTTTCAACAGAGCCACTTGGGACGTGTGATCCGCTCCTTTCCCGCGGCTAAGACCGATTACCTCCAGAAAAAGAACAAAACCTTGCCAGGTTTTTTGAAACCCGAGTATGAATCGGGAAGGATTACGATTGGATTGACTATTCGAAGGGATTTCTACCATGCGTTTAGTATATCAAAGAAGATATAAAGGGGCCAGGGTGATTTAGCATTCCTGATGGACTGGGAAAAGGTTGACAAGAATCCTTAACGATTATTCCTTCTTCTTCCCTGCGGCCTCTTCAATCAGATTCACCAGTTTCAAGATGGGAAAGGGTTTGAACAAATAAGCGAAAGCCCCTTCTTTCAGGCCCGTTTCCTCATCGGAAAGGGAAAGATGCCCGGTAAGCAAGATGACCTGGGTGTCGATTGCTAAACGTTTGATCTCGGCCAAAACTTGCATGCCGTCCATTCCCGGCATCTTGACATCCAGGATGACGACATGGAATGGCTCTTTGGCAATGCGTACTACGGCGGTCATTCCGTCAGAAGCCGTTTCCACCTCAAACCCCCGGCGGCGCAGCACCTTACCTAAACTGGCGGTGAAATCCACTTCATCGTCGACCAACAGAACCTTTTTCCCTTTCATCCGGACCCCTTTCTAACCTGGAGAAATTGGACCAGGTTGCGGGCGCTTTTTTTTCTAAGGGCATAGATGGCAATCGGGTCTTTAGATGGATCCAATCCAGGGACATTAATTTCTATCCAGCGGGTGGGGAGAATCAGGCCATGGACCATCCCGGCCGCCCCCAATCCTATCAGAAAAGGGCCGGAGAAGGAGAGCCAAGGGGCGAAGAGGAGAGCAAAGACCCCCATGGCTGCTCCCACACCGGTCTCCCCCCACCTGATCTGATGTCGAGGAGTGAGAGAAAAGTTTTTCATTAAGGGAATTTCCCGGATGACCGTCTGGTCCTTTTCATCCGCCGTGGGAGGACGGTTGGGCATCAGGCTTGATTGAACACAGAACAGCCGGCGATCGGTGGCAAAGAGGCTGACGGCCTCCTGTTCCGGTTCTCTCAAGACAGTGTGGGTCAACCGGGTATGAGCCCGGACCACATGATGTTCTCTCTGAATAGCCTCTTCCTTTTGAAACCTGGTCTTAAGGAGCGCACGATACAGATCCAGCGTGCGCTCGATCAGCTCTTTCTGAAAGACCTTTTCCGTCAGGTCACCCCGCTGACGTTTAGGATAGAGCTGCCGGATCCGGGTCCTCAAGGCCTCGGCTTCAGTCGTCATAAGGATAGGACCCCGGAGAAGTTTTGGGGGCATGAAGGCTGGGCATCAAAGTGATGACTACCGCCACGAACAGGACAAAGATCACAACAAAGGCATCCCAGGGATCCCATTCTACGATGGTTGAATTATAGAGCGACCAGAGCAGGTACCCGTAAAGGAGCAAATTAATGATAATCTGAACTAATTTCATTTAGTTACCTCCCTATATGTTACCGCGGAGCCAGACTTCGTATACAACGGCTGCCGCGCCCAAGGATATTGCCAGGAGCAGGATCCAATAACCAATCATGGAATCGATAAACCATCTCATATTTTATTCTCCTTTGTTTTTGATAAACAAGCTTTATTGTGAGGTTCGGAAAGGATTAAATCGAACTTCATCGATTTCAGAAAGCCTATAGCCGTCTCCAATGAAATCGTTGAATGTAAAAATAATCCTTCCTGAATGAACAGGTAGTGAACCTGATAATCGGAATCGATGTGCAGAATATTTACCGGGATTCTCATGGCTTCTTGACCTCCCCTCATCATTACTTGGCCACTACCAAGGAAGGGATCCAGTCCGGGACCTTTTTACCATTCCTATAACGCACGGAAAAATAAACCAGAGAAATGATAAAAAGACAGAGGAAGATCATCTCTCCCAGGGTAAAGACCACTGCCAGAAAGGATAGGATCTGGTGTTTTCCACCGGCCAACATGTAAAAAAGCCTTAGGAAAGCCCCACCGGTGGCCAGGATCAACGAATAACTGAGGATATAGCGGATGGCCGGTCCGCGCACATAGGATGTGGCGATGCTCCCGAATTGGGCCCCGAACATGGCCCCGACGATCATGAAGAGCACGGCTACCATATCCACATTACCCATCATCGAATGTCTCAAGGCCCCATATCCTCCGGAGAACACTATTTCCAAAAGATCGGTTCCCACGGCAATATGGGTTGAAGCGCCGACGATATAGACCAGGGCCGGCACCCGGATAAAGCCACCTCCGACACCCAAAAACCCCGCTAAAACGCCGGTAACCAGCCCGACAACGACAATGACCCACATGGAGACCACGATCTTGGCCACACGGCAGCGGACGATAGGGAAAAGGGGGATTCTTTGAAAAAAGGCCGGGCCTTTGCTGACCGTAACTTCGCGGCCCACATGCAAGCCTTCCTTGGACATAACATCGATCTTTTTTTGAGACTGACGGGTCTCCAGCTGGGTGTAAATAAAGAGCCCCAACATAATGACCACCGAGGCCGTCAAAAGAATAATTTCCGAAAAACCCATGGCTTTAGTATAAGTAAGTAGCCGGACCCCCTGTTCCACGCCGAGCATGGTCCCGCCGATCATGGCCAAACCCAGGACCCAGTCGATGTTGCCCAGTTGTCGGTGCCTGATGGTGGACACCACCCCCTTTCCGGCAATATGGGTCATATCGATTCCCGAAGCCATGTAGCCGGGAAAGCCAAAGACGATCAGGGCCGGGGTGACCATGTAGCCGCCACCGACTCCGATAAACCCCCCCACAATTCCCACCGTGAATCCGGTCAGGACCAATAAGAAGATGGGGGCCTGCATTCCTGCAATTGCAAACTCAAACATAATTTCCTCCTTTAGTGAATGGCTCCAGAATGGTCTATTTTTTCCAGTTTAAATCCCCACATATCGGTGAATCCCTCGGCCGTGAGCCCCAGACTCAATCCAATCACCAGGATCATGACCACATTCCAGACGGCGCCCCAGGGATTGGTTTTGATCCCTTTGTGTTTGAACGAATCCTTATATTTAAAACCCGAATTGGTTTCTCTTATTTTCACCGGCATCGTCACCTTGATGATTTTATCCTCCAAGGTGGCCCGCTCCTTTTTCTTTAATTGTTCAGGGGTTATGATGCCATTGGCATTAACCGGCAGCCGGTCCCCTTTTTTTACCGGTACGGCCTGCAGGCCCTCAATCTTTTCAAAGGGCCCGATCTGCACCAGGGCCGGCTTTTCTTTGGTGGCGTTTTTGAGGGTATCGGCATTAACCGCGTATCCATCCGTAGCCGCCTTGTAATAGTACCAGGCCACCATCTGCCCGGTATTATAGGTGTGGAAGGCGTAATAGTATAATCCCGCCGCCACAAGCAACCAGAATACAAACTTAATGGTCCCACGTCCTTTCGATGCTTCAGCCATATAATTTCCTCCTTCGACTTAAGCTGACTTTTGTTTTTCCAATGTGACCCGTCTTAATACTTTTTGTTCTTTTGGCATTACGATACGCGAAATTCTTTTTCGCTGAACGCCGGACAGTATTTTCGTATTAAGAAGCCTTATCCCTTCTTTCACACCTCCTCCCTTGAGTTTGTTAGAAAAATATTTTGCAAGGTCTGTACCAAGCTGGGCAGATGATCTGAATCTAATTAACAACCTGAAAACATAATATTTTCGCTTCCAGGGTCCTTTCCCTAAGGCCAGCGATGAAGGCATTTTTTTTTCGCTGGATTATGTTCCTTTTTACACATTGTAAAAAAACCTGGCGCGTAAGGTGGGACTTACACCCGGACTTGGAGAGCGAGTCTCGCTAAACGGAGGCAGGCTTTTATTAAAAACCTGATATTAAATTATTACGACAGATCGGATGGCTCTACCAAAAGGTAAAGAATATAGCCGGTTATTTGATCCCTTTTCTATGACTAGGAGTCTGTCGGACTTAAATGTTTTATAGTCAAAATTTTATTTAAGAAGAGAAAAATCTCTTGGTTAAATCTAAGTTTTATGGTAGAATATAAAACTAATTCAATAAGTTAAATTAACATTTTTTATAATTTTATGACCACACCAAGAGAGCCACATGAACCCTCCACGATTTAAGTGTTGTGACCGTGACACCCTATACCTTTTGCCTCCCTCTATCCACGATTGGCTTCCGGAAAATCATCTGGCCCGTTTTATTGTGGAGGTAGTAATCAAACTTGATTTAAGGCCTATTGAAAATGCGTACAATGGCCGGGGTTCCGATGCCTATTCTCCTGCTATGATGCTGGCCTTGCTTTTTTACGGTTATGCGACCGGGGTTTTCTCCAGCCGCAAACTGGAATTGGCCACCTATGAGTCGGTAGCTTTTCGTTATATTACCGCCAACCAGCATCCGGATCATGACACCATTGCTGGTTTCCGGAAACGTTTTTTGGAGGAATTAAAGCCGCTATTCACCCAAATCCTGATGATTGCCCAAACTATGGGTATAGTCAAGTTGGGCCAGGTGGCTTTAGACGGAACCAAAATCAAAGCCAATGCCTCCAAACATAAGGCCTTGAGTTGGGATCATGCCTGTAAACTGGAACAACAGATCCGGGCCGAGGTCGATGCGCTCTTACGTCAGGCCGAAGCAGCGGAACGAGAAGAGATTCCTGACGGGATGAACATCCCGGAGGAATTGGGTCGAAGAGAAAAACGCCTTCAGACTATTGACCTGGCCAAGCAAGAGATCGAACGTCGCGCTGCGGAGCGTTATGCCAAAGAACAAGAAATCTACGACCAGAAGAGGGCCGCCCGTAAAGCCAAAGAGCAAGAAAGTGGTAAAAAACCCAAGGGACGTAAACCTGAACCACCCGAGCCCGGTCCTAAAAAAAACGACCAAATGAATCTAACCGATGAAGACTCCCGGATTATGCCTGCTGCCGGAGGAACCTTTGAACAAGCTTACAACGCTCAAGCCGGCGTGGATCTGAATACCATGCTCATCGTAGAAAATCATGTCACTCAACAACCCAATGACAAGCAAGAAATTGAAAATACCTTGGGAAATCTGACTTCCTTACCAAACCAGTTAGGCACGGTTGACACATTAGTAGCCGACTCAGGCTATTTTAGCGAAACCAATCTGAATAAGTGTGAAGCCGAGCAGATCACCCCCTATATTGCTGTAAATCGTGAAGAACACAATATTCCCTTAGAAGAACGTTTTGCCCGGCCTGAACCTTTACCGGAAGATGCTGATGTGCTGACCCGAATGAAGCATCGGCTAAAAACACCCGAGGGCAAAAAGATATACGCCCAGCGGAAAAGCACGGTCGAACCGGTATTTGGCATCATCAAGGCCATCATGGGCTTTCGACAATTTTTCCTTCGAGGGTTAACAGCGGTCAGTGGTGAATGGAACTTAGTCTGCATGGCCTACAATTTAAAAAGAATGCATATCTTAGCCCATTAATAATAATGACCGAGCAATTGCAAGGAAAAATTGTCGAAAAAAGCTTGATATCTTTATTGTTGAACTAAAAACCCCTTTGATCCTCTAAGAAAAAATCCGATCCCTTTTGTATAATAATTATGAGTTTCAAGACCGACAAACTCCTAGTGGTCCCGAAAGTCAGTGCGACATCGATTTATGAGGAGAAGGTCTGACAACAAAAAAAAGAAAGTTCACCTGGCACAAATTTTGAACAAAATGACCTTAGCGATGTTTTGGGAAAGGGGGTGTGTATTCTTTAAAAGGTAAATACAAACTTTTACGTCGTCCTTCCGGAGAATGGGAGCCGGAGAACTCGCCTTTAGCATAAGAGCACGGGAGAGGAGAAAAATAATTCGCACCAAAAATAGAATCATTGCAAAAAAAATAGAAATGAAAAAACACAAGGAGGTTTTTCATGATGCCGAATAAAAAATGGCTGACCATGCTGGTTGCTTTTGGTTTTCTCTTCGGAACTCCATTATGGTCTCAAGCTAAAACAGTCAATGAAAAAATCCTGGATATTCTGTTAGAAGAGCAAGATTGTTACTCCTGAAAAATACCAGGAGCTCAAAAAACAGGTCGAGGCGGAAGGGGCTGAGGTGGCCAAAGTAAAGGCCGCGGCCGAGAAGAAGACCGAAGGGGCCAAGATTGACTTTAATAGAGGCATAACCATTAAGACCGCTGATGAGGAGAACCAGATTCGTCTTTCCGGCCGCTTCCATGGCGACTACAGAAAGTATGTGGTGGAGCATCCCAGTACGGATTCTTTTTACATCCGCCGGGCCAGGCTGGCCGCTATAGGGACCTTTCGTAAAAATTATGAATTCGTAGTGGAATCGGAATTCGGCCAGGGCGCCGCTAAATTGAATGACGGCTATTTCAACATCAATTATGTCCCCTATGCCCAGTTTATGTTCGGCCAGTACAAGGTCCCTTTCTTACTGGATGAACTCCGATCGGATAACTGGATTGATTTTGTGGAACGGTCTTTAACCGACAACTTTGCCCCTTCCCGTGATATCGGCGTGATGCTCCATGGGAATATCGGCAAGGACCTTTTGTACTATCAACTAGGTCTTTTTAATGGCCGTCAAGTCAACGCCAGTTCCGATGTCGACGATGAAAAGGATTGGGCCGGAAGAGTTACGGTGGCCCCTTTCTCCCGCCTGGATATTCCCGTCCTGAAGGATTTTCATATTGGCGGGGCCTTTACCGTCGGGGCGGAACGTACCACCAAACCCAGTACGGACTGGTGGAAGAGTTCTTTTAAGACCGCCGGCGGGTCGGGTACTACCTTTTTCCAATTTCTGGATACGATTACCGAGGATGGAACTCGAAGCCGATGGGAAGTTGAGCTGGCCTGGATGTTCGGTCCCGTATCCCTTAAATCCGAATACGCCGTCCTTCAGTTAAATAACCTGAATAATGGCAAAACGACGGGAAGCTTTAGCGGTAATTCGGGATATGTCACTTTAGGCTGGTTCCTGACCGGTGAGCATGAGCCCTGGAAAAACGGGCTGCCTCAGGCCATCACCCCTAAGAACCCCTTTGTCTTTGGCAAAGGAGGAACCGGTGCTTTTCAACTCCTGGGACGTTATGAATGGTTGGAGATGGATAGGGGACTCCTGACTCAGGGTTTCGCTGATGCCAACCAATTTACCAACAAGGCTTATGGTTATACCTTCGGTCTGAATTGGTATCCCAATGACGTGGTTAGGTTCATGCTTAATTATTATCGTACCAGCTTTGATCAATCCATCCTGGTCAGCGGGAAAAGGCTTAATTACGAGGATGCCTTCATGCTTCGCTTCCAGATCGTCTGGTAATTTTTTTCAGGGGGGAAAAGGCCTTACCTGGCTCAAAATAAGCTAAGACCTGATGGCCTCTAAAGAGTACCTCAAGAGACCACCCCTGAGAAAACAAGAGTCCGGAATTGTTTGAATAAGAAAAGGGAGTGCCTTCCCCGTCAAGCCAACGACGTCACTGCCGGGGAAGTGTGTCCCGTCTTCAGCCGGGGATAAGGGAGGGAACTCCAAAAATTAAACGCTTACCTGGCATAGAAGAATCTCAGAACATTGGTGCCGGGATTCTTCTATCCCTTCCAATCAAGGGGAAATGGGGGGATTTTTGTGATACCTCTTCATCGATTCTGGTTCACGGTTATTAGTGAATTTCCCATAAGGGAATCTACCAGGAAAGCCGGTAAGCCAAGTTTTCAGATTTAGTCGATCAGGCTACAGGAAAACCGGTCCGGGGGCCTTCTGATAGAAGCAAAACATCCTCCTTAAAGAGCGCCGTTGCACTATTTCCCTTTTTTCTTTTCCTGCTTAGCCTTCTTTTTTTCCTTGGCGGTTTTGGCTGGTTTCTTTTTTGTTTCTTTTTTGCTGTCCATTGATTTTGCCATAACTATCCTCCTGATGATAGGATTACCGGTAACTTTTTTTATATCTAAAGTATCACAGCCTTGCTTACAGGTCAATCCAAGAAATAAAAATAGTTACCGATTCTGATACAAATGAAAGGCACAAATCACTAACGAATGCGAAATGATTCCCTCCCTGATTAACTTCTTGATTTCCCCATGGGGGACCTGAAGGACCTCAAATTCTTCACTCTCTTCGGGGGCCATCTCTGCGACCTTTTTTATATCCCGGGCCAAAAAACTATGACAGCGATTATTTAAAAAGGCCGGATTGGGATGAACAAATCCCAGGTATTCCCACTCATTCGATTGATACCCGGTTTCTTCAAGAAGTTCTTTTTGTCCCGCCTCCAAGGGGGTGAAGCCGGAGTCTACAATTCCTCCGGGTATTTCCAGCGTTACCTCTTCAATGCCAAAGCGGAATTGCCTGATTAATAGAACTTCTTCATTTTCGGTCAGGGGGATAACATTGACCCAATCGTTACTCTCCAGGATATAAAAAGAGGCTTCCTGATTATTGCGTGGTAATCGATAGCGATCTTCCCGGATAGTAAAAATACGATATGACCCGATAGTTTCGGAATGGGTGCGTTTCCATCTTTCGGCCAGATTCATGGGTATATTCTCCTTTGCCGGGTTTCCTTTTTTTGCCCCTAGGAGTCTGTCGGACTTAAATGTTTTATAGTCAAAATTTTATTTAAGAAGAGAAAAATCTCTTGGTTAAATCTAAGTTTTATGGTAGAATATAAAACTAATTCAATAAGTTAAATTAACATTTTTTATAATTTTATGACCACACCAAGAGAGCCACATGAACCCTCCACGATTTAAGTGTTGTGACCGTGACACCCTATACCTTTTGCCTCCCTCTATCCACGATTGGCTTCCGGAAAATCATCTGGCCCGTTTTATTGTGGAGGTAGTAATCAAACTTGATTTAAGGCCTATTGAAAATGCGTACAATGGCCGGGGTTCCGATGCCTATTCTCCTGCTATGATGCTGGCCTTGCTTTTTTACGGTTATGCGACCGGGGTTTTCTCCAGCCGCAAACTGGAATTGGCCACCTATGAGTCGGTAGCTTTTCGTTATATTACCGCCAACCAGCATCCGGATCATGACACCATTGCTGGTTTCCGGAAACGTTTTTTGGAGGAATTAAAGCCGCTATTCACCCAAATCCTGATGATTGCCCAAACTATGGGTATAGTCAAGTTGGGCCAGGTGGCTTTAGACGGAACCAAAATCAAAGCCAATGCCTCCAAACATAAGGCCTTGAGTTGGGATCATGCCTGTAAACTGGAACAACAGATCCGGGCCGAGGTCGATGCGCTCTTACGTCAGGCCGAAGCAGCGGAACGAGAAGAGATTCCTGACGGGATGAACATCCCGGAGGAATTGGGTCGAAGAGAAAAACGCCTTCAGACTATTGACCTGGCCAAGCAAGAGATCGAACGTCGCGCTGCGGAGCGTTATGCCAAAGAACAAGAAATCTACGACCAGAAGAGGGCCGCCCGTAAAGCCAAAGAGCAAGAAAGTGGTAAAAAACCCAAGGGACGTAAACCTGAACCACCCGAGCCCGGTCCTAAAAAAAACGACCAAATGAA
Source organism: uncultured delta proteobacterium (assembly GCA_963790475.1). Taxonomy (GTDB): domain Bacteria; phylum Desulfobacterota; class RBG-13-43-22; order RBG-13-43-22; family RBG-13-43-22; genus RBG-13-43-22. The sequence goes on from CAWBOS010000012.1 coordinate 559,956, forward strand.
TCTAACCGATGAAGACTCCCGGATTATGCCTGCTGCCGGAGGAACCTTTGAACAAGCTTACAACGCTCAAGCCGGCGTGGATCTGAATACCATGCTCATCGTAGAAAATCATGTCACTCAACAACCCAATGACAAGCAAGAAATTGAAAATACCTTGGGAAATCTGACTTCCTTACCAAACCAGTTAGGCACGGTTGACACATTAGTAGCCGACTCAGGCTATTTTAGCGAAACCAATCTGAATAAGTGTGAAGCCGAGCAGATCACCCCCTATATTGCTGTAAATCGTGAAGAACACAATATTCCCTTAGAAGAACGTTTTGCCCGGCCTGAACCTTTACCGGAAGATGCTGATGTGCTGACCCGAATGAAGCATCGGCTAAAAACACCCGAGGGCAAAAAGATATACGCCCAGCGGAAAAGCACGGTCGAACCGGTATTTGGCATCATCAAGGCCATCATGGGCTTTCGACAATTTTTCCTTCGAGGGTTAACAGCGGTCAGTGGTGAATGGAACTTAGTCTGCATGGCCTACAATTTAAAAAGAATGCATATCTTAGCCCATTAATAATAATGACCGAGCAATTGCAAGGAAAAATTGTCGAAAAAAGCTTGATATCTTTATTGTTGAACTAAAAACCCCTTTGATCCTCTAAGAAAAAATCCGATCCCTTTTGTATAATAATTATGAGTTTCAAGACCGACAAACTCCTAGCAATAATCTTTCTTAGGCCTTCTTATTTGTTTTTGTCAAGGGTGTTGTTCAAATTCAATAACGTTAAATTTACAATTTGGGTTATTGCCTTTAGACCAGGTGTCGGTTATGATAATATTAAAGATAAAAACCGAAACTGGGAAAAAATTTGAGGAGGTCATTGTATGGAAACATCCATTATAAAAATTTGGGCCAGGGAGATCTTGGACTCCCGTGGCAATCCGACTGTCGAAGTTGATGTATTCCTAGAATGTGGGGCTTGGGGCCGAGCGGCAGTACCATCGGGTGCCTCCACTGGTATCCATGAAGCACTGGAACTGAGGGATGGCGATAAAGCCCGTTACGGGGCCAAAGGGGTCCTTAAGGCTGTCAAGCATGTTAATCACAAGTTGGCCTCCGCCCTGATGGGTTGGGATGCCTTGGATCAATCCGGTCTGGATCAAAGGCTTTTGGATCTGGACGGCACGTCTAATAAGGGCAAGCTGGGGGCCAATGCCCTGTTGGGGGTCAGTCTGGCCTCGGCCCGGGCTGGTGCGGACGCCGTCGGCCTTCCCCTCTACCGTTACCTGGGGGGGATTTCTGCCAGGGCACTGCCGGTTCCCTGCTTCAATATTTTGAATGGAGGCGCCCACGCCAACTGGCAAGGGACCGACCTTCAGGAATTCATGATCGCCCCGGTGGGAGCCCCTAATTTCCGGGAGGCTTTACGGTGGGGAAGTGAAATTTATCAGGCCTTGAAGGGGGTCCTTAAGAAAAAGGGATATTCCACCGGTGTCGGGGATGAAGGTGGTTTTGCACCCGCACTAAAGACCAATGTCGAGGCTATTGAGGTTATTTTGCAGGCCATTGAAAAGGCAGGATATCGGCCGGGAAAGCAGATCGGCCTATCCCTCGATCCAGCTTCCAGCAGTATTTTTGAAAAAGGCCTTTATCATCTGCGAACCGAAAACCGCAAAGTCTCAGCAGCCGAGATGGTTGAGCTCTATGCCCGATGGGTTAAAAAATATCCGATCGTTTCCATAGAAGATGGGTTGGCTGAAGACGACTGGAAAGGCTGGAAACTGCTCAACCAGACCCTGGGGGAGAAAATTGAACTAATCGGGGACGATCTGTTTGTGACCAATGTGGAACGAATTAAAAGGGGTATTGCTGAAAATGCCGCCAATGCCGTGCTGATCAAACTCAATCAAATAGGGACATTGACCGAGACCATCGCTGCCATTGCCATGGCTCGTCAGGCCGGGTGGGGGGCCATGATTTCCCACCGCAGCGGAGAGACGGTGGACAGTTTCATCGCCGATTTTACTGTGGCCATGGGCACCGGACACCTCAAAACCGGGGCTCCTTGCCGGGGAGAGCGGGTTGAAAAGTATAATCAGTTATTGCGTATCGAGGAAGAATTAGGGAACGCAGCCACCTATTCCGGGCGTAAGGCCTTCGTGCGATAGCCTTTCAATCTGAAAAAAATACAAGGAGGCCCTGAATGCAGGACCTCCTTGAAGGGAGGAGAAGGGGGGACCTTGTTGCCACATTCTAGGTCTACCCATCATACCGCGATGAAAACCCCAGGTGAAGACAACGTCGACATTTTTGGCGATCTTAAGCAAATCCTTTTGGTTTCCGGGCTACGAATTATTTGGGAAATTAGTTACTTATTTGGTTAGTTATTGAAATGAATGAATGGAGAAATAATGCCCCTGGGATTCGGCAATGATAGATACTCGTAAAACAAAGATCGAAGACCTTATTGATTTAAGAAAGTAAGGTCAGGCTGAGGATTTTTTCTCATATCCATAAGATTGGCCAGATTGTCGTTTATTTTTACTTCCGGCACGTCAAGCATAAGGCTTATAAAGTTATCCACACAATCCGGGCAAAGCTGGGTGCCGCGCACCTCTTCAATAATGCCCATGGCATCTTTCTGACTCATCCCCTTCCGATAGGGGCGATCGCTGATCAGGGCATGGTAAGTATCGGCAACAGCTGTCATCCTGGCCCAAAGCAGTATCTTTTCTCCTTTAAGTCCGTTGGGATAGCCTTTGCCATCAAACCTCTCGTGATGATGCAGGATAACGGGAAGAAGAGGTTTCATGCTCGGAATTGATCCCAGAATGGAAGCCCCAATTATAGGGTGTTCCTTGATGATGGCGAACTCCTTGGCGTCGAGACGGCCGGGTTTTAATAGAATGGAGTCAGGCACGCCGATTTTTCCCAGATCATGAAGTCTTCCGGCAATACCCAGAGACTCGATCTCCTCGTGGTCGGCATTCCTGTGGGCCGCCATCCTGGCTACAAGCCCGGCTACGGCTTCGGAATGTCCTCTGGTATATTGATCGCGGGCTTCCAGCGCCGCGATGAGGCTGGTTATGCTGGCCAGCATCATCTTTCGCTCCGAGTCAAGGCGCTCTCTTTCTTTGAGTAAAATGAGGAAGTGGTCTGAAAGCAGTTTTTCAACCGTAATGAGAACCTGCTCCAGATTGAAGGGCTTGATCAGATAACTGGCTGCTCCCCATTGGAGCATACGGCGCATGATGGCTCGATCGAAATTGGCACTCATCATGACAAAGGGAATGGCGGCCAGGGCAGGATCGGCATGGATCTTTTTGCATAACTCGACCCCATTCATCTCCGGCATATCGATATCGCTTAAGATCAGGTCGGGCCGGAGATCTTGAACGCGCGTCAGGGCCTGTTTCCCGTTCTCTGCCGTTATCACTTGAAAGCCTTCTTCTGCCAGGGCCTGGGAGAGGAGTTGACGGATCTTTAATGAGTCATCCACAACCAGAACCAGACGACCGCGATGAAATTTAGATTTTTCGAGTACCCTTTCAATGGTCTCGTTAAGTTGGGTCTGGGCCTCAGACTTTGAAACGTAGGCGGCTGCGCCCACCCTGAAGCCTTGCTCAATATCCCGGTCCGATTCCAGGGAACTGAGTATTATTACTGGGATACCCCTTGTATCGGGATTGCCCTTAAGCTTCTCGCAAAGGCCGAACCCATCCAAACGAGGCATTTCAACATCGGTGATAATCAAGTCAAAATTGCCGGAAAGCGACTCCTCCAATCCTTTAACCCCGTCTTCTGCTTGACTGACTACAGCACCGAACTTTTCAAGCTGCCTGGACAATGCCTTCCGAATAATCAAACTGTCATCGACGATGAGTATGTTCGGTTGATTCATGCCCATAGATCCTCTGGTTTTGTGCGAACCAACACACCGGCACCTGGGTTTCATGGAATATCATCGGCAGATTGAGAGGTAAACTTTAATAGCCCTTAGCAAAGTCTCAACAAAACTCCCGGCACCCGCAACCCAAAGAGATTGGCGCAGGATTCCTCTTTGATCCTGTTCGTTGAGAACTATGAGGCGGGGTTCGCTACTGGACCTATTTTTCCTGTCAGGCATGCAGAACCGTGGGATACTTTAGAGTTCCATACCACCTCAAACAGGATTATTTCCCCCGTCATAGGGTGGTTCCAACGCCCAAGCTCCTTTAAGTTGAGATGAAGCTGAACTTGAGAAAAATCAATTTTATCAGCAGGCCACTGCCTCTCCGTCCATACAAAGTATTTAATTCGATTTTCTATCAAATGACGCATAAACTGATCATAATTCTCTTCATTAAACTCCCAGCAATTTTCTTTAACCGGCAGAGGACAAAAATCACCTTTATAGGACAAGTTAGCATAAAATGAGATCCACTGATGTATATTTACAGGGGTTGAAATATAGGCTGCGCCAAGGCCGGATTTATGTTTAGCAATAGATTCACCGATCTCTTTAAAGATTATCTTGTCGAAATCCCTTGGATGTAAGTTTTTAGGTAAAGTTGATATGATAATTAATAATGCCAGAACAGAGAATGCCACGATCCTTCTTATTTCAAACCTCCTGACTAAATAAAGGAGTATAAATTCTATTCCATATCCCATAATTAATAAGGAAGGTATGATCAGGATGTACATATGACGATATTCTATCCACCACGTGCTGAGTGTCTGAATATATAGTATTAATATAGAACATAGTGATAAAACCACAAAATAACGAACTTGGATGTTGTGCTTTATGTGGTGCCATAATCCAGTAAAGCCTAGGGCATATACAAAGGCAAACAAATACAATAGGGTCTCAAGGAACCGGTTCAACAGCGTTCCTACAGCAACAAGCCAGGCATTGGTCCTGGCCGCCGAAATAAAAAATCCCAACATTTGCTGTCTATGTGAAAATGCTTCAGTCTTAAGGGTATCGCGGAGCTGCTTATACTGAACATAAAAAAATACAAGTCTATCAATAAGTTCTTTAAAACGCAGATGTGCCGTTATGGTCCTATTGCCGGTGATAAAAATGTATAAAACGACTAGAATCATGACAAAAATAACAGGCATAGCAAAATAGATAAATTTTTTGACGCGCTCCTTCTGTTTAACAAAAAGGAGGTACAGAAGGGAAACAACAATGAAGAGGAAAACTTCCATCCGGGCCCAGGTAGCCATCAAAAACGACAAACTACTGAAGAGCATCTGATAGGAAATGTTTTTTTCGGATGCTCTTACATAAAAGTAAAATCCCAGTATCAAAAAGAACCAGCATACAGGTTCGCGGATTATATCGACACTTGAACCTACGAAGAGCGGAAGCATTCCAAATATCAACGTGCAGAGCGCACTTATTTGGGAATCAAAGAAACGCTTCAGCAGGAAATAAAGTGGAATCAGTGTGGCGGTCCCGAAAAGGAGCGATACCAGTTTTGCTGCGAAAATCCAATCCTGAACTATCCCGTATATACCGGCAATCATAACAGGGTAATTTGCGACAAAGGAATAACCACAGAACAAGGCCTCTTTTTGCCCATAATAGATGGCTTTTGCCTGGTGTATGTAGAGGGTTCCGTCCGGATTGACAACATAGGTGTTAGCCCAGGCTATCAACCGTATAGCGAGACCGAGTAGAACAATAAAGTAGAGGTAGTGTGAATTGGACTTGGACATCGTCATATTAGAACCCCATCTAATCCTTGAAACTCACTCGGAGGGCATCCCGGATCGAATAGCGGGGCATCCCCGAAGGTGCCACATTAAAATCTTCAGATACACAACCAACTTCTGTCTCAGTCTTGGCCTGCAAAAGGCCGAGAAAAGAACCCCGATACCAGTCAGGAGCGTATTCACCAGCAGCCTGAGAATAACCGCGACAACCATCAAAGGATAGCTTTTCGGGAACCACTTCTTGAGATACTGATAACGAGACCGATAAAAGAGCAATCTGCTCAGCGCTTCATGTCCTACGCTTTGGCCCTGGGCGTGATAAATCTGAGCCCCCGGGATAAAGAAAACCTTCCAGCCTGCTCCTCGCATTCGACGGGCCCAATCCGTTTCTTCGAAAAAGAAAAAGAAACGTTCGTCGAGAAGACCCACGGCGTCCATGGCTTTTTTTCGAACCATCATGCAGGCGCCAATGCAGGATTCCACCTCAATCGGTGATTCATATTGGCGAATTTTACTGGGGTAGGCCTTCGGGAAGAGTATCCTGAGCAACGTCTCGTTGGTGAGCAGCAACAAAGGCGATGGTAAATTGGCAATCGAATTCTGCCTGGTCCCATCGAGGTTTAGCAACTGGCCGCAGACTATACCTGCTTCCGAAGTATTCTCCATAAATAGGAATAGCTCCTGCACAGCGCCTTCCGTCACCACAACATCCGTATTGATCAACAGGGCATATCGTCCCTTGATCTGTCTGAGTGCCCGGTTATTGGCGGCTGCGAATCCGAGATTACGGGAGTTCCGAATCACTTGGATCTCTGGGAACCGGTCTTCGGCCGCTGTTACACTGCCATCTGTGGAAGCATTGTCCACCAGCCATATTTCAAAACGGAGGGCGCGGATGGTTTCGTATACCGAGGTCAGGCATTTCAGCAGGAGCTCTCTGGTATTCCAATTGACAATCACAACGGAAAGGTCCATGCCACTCTCTGTAAATTGCAATTCTCTCTTTTTTGTCTTTTTTCTTGCCAAATTGTGAATGGGAAAAAGCTTCCTGTACCTTTTTGAATAAGTTGAGACTATGTGTTTTTCCCGCCTTGGCTTACCCCGGTATCCCTGTTACCTCATCCAGGATTCGAAAGATCTCCTGATCGTTCCGCTCAACGGTTATTCACATGACAGTCATACTTGAATTCTACTCCGGGAACCTCATTGGGGCCAGAAGGCCAGGATTAGATTAGAGGCCAAAGCGACCCCCAATTTTGCGGGTTCCTGCGAAAGTAAATGAGAAAGGACCTACACGAGAATTCGTTCGGTTAATATCCTCCTTTGAGTCGTTGTCAATTAACAACAAAGTGCTTATCCTCAGGCGGCCGTCCGGTGTCTGTTTGGCAACAGAAACATTGATGATATGCCCGGGTCATTGGAAGATTGTCCGGAACAGGGATACCGAAGAATATTCGAATCATCGGTCATCGGCTAATCCCACAAGCTCTTGATAAGAAGCTGCTTTTTCATGGGAAGAGTATAGAGAAAGGGAAAGATGGGGTCAAGAAGAAAAGTAGGGACAATGACAAGGGATGTAAGGCGTTTTCTATAGACAGTTGAGAATATACAAGATTGGAATTTGCAGATACAAGGCGAGAACAGAAAAGGATGGCTAACTCTCCAATTTTTGACAGATTTTTCCTTTTGAATCCTTATCTTTTCTTGCCTCAAAGGGTTGATGGATCTCAGAAAATTCTGAAATCCTGATTAACGAAAGGAAGCTGAGAGCCGGAGTAATCCATCTGCAGTTCAAGGATGGTTTGGGTAAGGGATCTGTGAGGCGTTTGCCATAAACCCAAAATGTAAAAAAATAAGGAACCTACGACAGAGGGAAATATTTCTCAGGATTTTAAAGATACTGAAAATAAAATGCCTATGAGAGACGGGTTAAAGGACTTTTTGACAAAGCCATTACATTTTTAATTTGATAAAGGAATCAACCTGCATCACAGAAGAGGCATCGCCTGCTTGGCTGAGCTGAACCACTGCCTTGCCCTTGGGACAAGCAATCATTTATAAAGGTTCTTGACGAACAGCCTTTTTTACTCTTTTTTCAAAAAGATTGTTTAAGTCCCTTCTCGACCGCATGGAAAACGAGCTCCGGTGTAATCTCATACATGCACTTGCGATCCGCGCACTCTTTCTTAAAGCATGGGCTACAGGGCACGCCCGTCCGTACCACTATATGGCCCGGGCCATAAGGACCAGTCCGGTCTGGAGCCGTAGGGCCGAACAAAGCCACCACTGGTGTTCCCATCGCCGCGGCCAGATGCATAGGCCCTGTATCCGTGGATATGACCAGAGCACACCGTTTGAAAAGCGCAGCCAACTCAAGAAGATCCAAGCGACCGCAAAAGTTTACCGGCGAAGGAGACACTTGAGCGGTGATCTCTTCTACGGAAGCCAGATCCTGCTCACCTCCGGTAAAAACCACCCCTACCCCCAGTTCCTTTGCCAGACGATCGGCCAATTCGCTAAACGATTGAGACTTCCAAAGTTTGGTCGGCCAGAGAGCCATAGGGTGCACTGCCACCACTCTCCTGCCGTTCAATCCCACCTCCTTAAACAGTTGATCCACACGTTCCACATGGGTTGGGGTCACCGGCACCGGGAAATGGAGTTGCCCATCATAGTTCCCAAGGTATCGTACTAATTCCAAGTAACGGTCTACCGCGTGCAGAGTGAAGTCTTCCGGCCCTATTTTTTCATTCAAAGGCAGATAAGCCAGTTCCTTGGTGGAACCGAATCCAACTTTTCGGGGACTTCGGGCTACAGCCACCCAAAAAGCGCTTTTAAAGAGATTCTGTAAATCCAGTATGAGATCATAACGTTCGGCCCTCACCATACCGAAAAAATCCCAGAATTCTCTCAGGGCTGAGATTTTCCCTTCTTTTAGGCCGCGTATCCAGCTTTTTCGGCGACAGATCAAGACCCGGTCCAGCAATGGATGATCCTGAAGCAACCCTGCTGCCGCTTCCTCAACCAGCCAGTGTATACTGCTATTGGGATACAACCTCTTAAGAGCCGAAAGTACAGGCAGCGAATGAACCACATCACCTATGGCACTCAATTTAATGATCAGTATGCGCATTTCACTGGCCACATTTAAATCCTTCAAGTGATTCGGTTGGCTTCCACTTTATAAGACTGGCCGCCTTCGGCGAGGCGAGAAATTATTAGTAGGCGAGCTACAGGTTTTATATAACCCACTTGTTGGTTATGCGTACCGTCTGGATCAGGGAACACCGCTCTCTTCATGACCATAGGTCTCTAACATCTGGCAGGCGGCTTCAAATACCTCCTCAACGGTTATGCCTTCCATACACCTATGATCAATAGGGCAGCGAACCTTTAAACAGGGAGCGCAGGTTGTTTGGTGAAAGATCATAGTGGCCTTAGAATTCCGGGGGCCGGTGCTGATCTGGTCGGTCGGCCCGAAAATTGCCAGTTGGGGCTTAGAAAGGGCGGCCGCCATGTGCATGAGGCCGGAGTCGTTGCTGATGAACAGGGTGGCCTGCTTAATCCAGGCAGCGGCCTCCAGGAGGCTGGTTGCCCCGCACAAGTTCACTGCCGCATCCTTACTTACTGACTGAACGATAGCGTCACCGACAACCTTCTCTTTGACGCTCCCCAGAATGACCAAGCCTGCTCCAAAATGCCGGACGATCTCTGCCGCCAATAAACTATACCGTTTTCCGGGCCACATTTTGGCGGAACCATACGTGGCCCCTGGGGCGAGAACAATCAAAGGCTTACTCTGGTATCCCAATTCCTTAAGGCGCAAATTTATCTGTGCTGTATATTCATCCGGCACGTGGAGAAACATATCCAGGTCAGGCGCTTCCAGACCTAGACCCTTCACCATGGCCAAATAATACCGGGTCTGATGCATTTTTTTATATTCGGGACGCATGGCCACGGCATGGGTAAGTAACAGGCCACGCACATCGGTATCGTATCCGGCACGCCGAGAGATCCGTGCCCACCAGACCAGCAAAGCAGCCTCAAAGGCGTTTTGCAGCAGTATCGAAAGATCAAATTTTCGTTCCCTAAGTTCCTTTACAAGCGCTATCTTTCCCTGAATGCCCTTATGCCGTCCTTCGCGGAAATAGGGAATGACCTCGTCTATATGAGGGTTATGGGTAAAGATGTCCATGACCCAGGGCACTACCAGCATGGAAATGCGGGCTTCAGGGAAATTGTGACGGATGGCTGCCACAGCAGGAGTGGTCATGAGTGCGTCGCCAACCCAGTTTGTGCCGCGAATCAGGATCGTCCTAATGCAGTTCGTATCCATGGGTGCTTGAAGATTTTTGGTTACTGGTTTGGTTTTTGATTCCTGGTTATAAATGGTATAGTTCCCGTTTCCATCTCTGCTGGAACCACAGCCTTTGTTCAGGATAAGTCCGGACCATCTCTTCGGTCACCCAAACAAAGGTGAGTGGGTCGTCCTCGAGCAGACCAGAGTTGCCAGCGAACTGCGGGCCACCCTTCAATCGATCGCCCATAGTCATCCAGACACCATTAGTTCAGATACTTTTCCAGACAACGGAGATAATTTTGAAGAGCCCCACGGTTGGTTCGCCATACTTCGTAGGCTTTTTCACCAGTCCGTTCGGCAAGGGGGCGACTGTCCAGCAAGGATTTCCATGCCAGGTAGAGCTCATCTTGATTCGATACGATCATCCCTCCGCCCGCCTCCACAATCAGCTCGGCCATTTCTTGAAAGTCTTCCATATAAGGGCCAAATATTACCGGCTTCTTCTGCGCCGCAGGTTCCAAAAGATTGTGCCCCCCTTCCTGAACCATACTCCCGCCCACAAAGGCTAATTCTCCTACCGCATACAGACGACCCAGTTCTCCTATTCTGTCGGCTACGATAACCTGATCGGCTGGATCAACGGGATCCGAGAGCTTTCGGCACCTTAATCCCATTGCAACGGCTAAACTGTGGACCTTCTCAAACCGCTCCGGGTTTCGTGGCGCCGCTATCAGGGCTGCGTCAGGGAAATCCTGGAGCAACCGGGAATAAGCACCGAAAATGATCTCTTCCTCTCCTGTATGGGTACTGCCTGCCACCAGAACACGTTTGCTGGGGTTGCGCCATCCCAGTGAATAGAGTATCTTGTCCCGTTCCGGCTGTTCAACATAACGATGCTCCTGATCAAACTTAAGGTTTCCGCCCACAAATACCTTATCCTGCGGCGCCCCCATTTCCACCATTCTGTGCGCATACACGGGGGCCTGCATACCGATCGCCTGGAAGCAAAAAAGAACTCGCTTCATAAAAAAACGAAAGGGGCGATAACGCTTAAATGAGCCTAAGGACATTCGCCCGTTTACCAGAACCGCCGGGATGTTCTTTGTTTCAAGCGTCCTCAGAAAATTAGGCCATATATCCGTCTCGATAAGCACAAAAAGACAGGGCCTGATTTCTCCCAGAGTTTTCCTCACAACGAAGAATAAATCCAGTGGAAAATAGAGCGTACAGGCTACCATGCCCCCCAATTCCTTCAAGGCCATGCTCTGGCCCGTTTCTGTTGAGGTGCTGAAAATCAAAGGAATTTTTGGAAAACGCTCGGCCAGGGCCTTGACCAAAGATACCGCAGAAAGAGTCTCTCCCACCGATAAGGCGTGTATCCAGATGGGCCGTGAGTCTTCTTTCCCAGACCGGTAGTTTTTACCTGTCAGGCCCAACCGCTCTTTGAAAGAGCGACGATACTTTCCGCTCCATAGCATGCGTAACGCCAGAAGAGGAAGGACTAGGGAAAAAACCCCGACAAAGCAAATATTATAGACAAGGTACATGTAATCTGCAGAAGTGTTTTATTTCTTTTTATGAAGACAGCAAAGGATGTTCATGCCGGAACAAAATAGGCTTACTGGTCCTGCTTGAACTGCCTCTGGCAATGTTTGTAATATTCACTCCGCTGCTAAAAGCTGGTCACACCTGACTTCCTTCACCTTTGTCCATCGGAAAATCAATAATTCGGGCAGCATTTCGAACTGGGGGAGAGATGATGTGCAATCATTGACGCCTACAATAGCCCAGATTTCACCCGCTTTACTTTCCAGATTGATTTGGCGAAAAGCGGGTTTCTCATCGTAGTTAAATATTTGATATGAAGTTGTTCTTTCATGAAAAGAGTATAAGGTAAGGGAAAAACAGGGTCAAGAAGAAAAACAGAACCACCGGCAAAGGGTTAGAGCGTTTTCTATAGAAGATGAGACTATATATACAAAGAGAGCAGAATCCCCCTTTTTACAGATTTTTTCTTTTAAATCCTGATCTTCCCTTACCACAGGGTTGGGTGATCCTAATAAACCCCGAGGCCCTATTTGCAGTTATGATGTGTATCCCTACGATAACATCAAATTCCTCGAGCTTTATGATCTTTTTTGGAAAATAAATAATTTATTGTGTTTTTCCCTTGATAGCTTTTTAGAATAAAAAAAACAGAACAAAGGATGAAGAAGGTTAAAGGGACATCCGTTACCCCCAAATGGGAATCCCTCAAATGTAAATAGGCAAAGGCAAATAAAAAGGAAGAAGTAAGAGCTACTTTTTTATCAAAATAGATTTTTGCCAATTTATAGATAACAAGGATTGACAGGGTGCCCAAAAAGGCTGAAAATGCCCAATCTAAAAGTAATATGTGGACAAATCTTGGTAGGCAATTCTGTAGTCCGGTATAGTTACCTGTAGGCCTTTCATATTCTGGAAAAAAAGATATATTTTGAAAACAGCATAAAGAAGATACATATATAAGGTAGGATATCGAAAGAATTCTGGATTGAAATCAACTTGGAAAAACTTAAGAGAAGTATTTACAATAACTTCTTCATCGGGACGGCTAAATGTCCCAGGCAGTCCAAAGGTTATTCCCCAGTATCGGACAATCGCACCTAAAAACAATACTACCAACAACCGATAATCAAAATGGCGGATTTGTTTTTTCACGAAGCGGATTAACCCTGGTTTAAAGCTCCCGGAGGGAAGGATGGATTTTAGAGGATAATTTTTTAAACCTCGGTGTAGGAAATCCAAGACCCCAAGTGAAATACCTGCCAAAATCAACGAAAATGAGATCCGGATCGGGTCGGTTAGGGTAACAAAAGTAAATTTAAAACCCAAGAAAGTTGTCCTGATCGGAACTACCCCAAAAAACAAAATGATACTAACCCATAAATAACTGACCCCCAGAAAAAGAAGAACCAGGTATGCTTTATTCAACCGATTATGGGGTTTCATGCTCAAGGCTCCAAAGAAGTCGCCATTCAATTCATTCGAGGACTTTTGGGCCCTCGGCAGTTAGAGATGGACCGGGTTTGGATTTCGGAAAAATCGCTCGATAACCAAGAGCCTTAGATATCCGGAGAATTCCCCTGGTCAGTCCTTTTCGGGAGGGTATGCCCCATTGGTTACCTCTCTGCAATGGAGGTTTACTCTTTACCGGTAACCAGCGGTTTGGCCTCTTCAATCAGCATGATCGGAATCTCATCCTTGATTTCATAGATCAGCCGGCACTTTTCACAGATCAGGCCGTCTTTGGCCTCGTTCAGATAGATATCCCCTTTGCACTTGGGACAAGCCAGGATTTCCAAAAGTTCTTGACTGATAGCCATAGTCAATCCTCCTTCATAAACTCTTTTTGTTGATTAAAACCCAATTCTGTTCGCCAAAAATCAGGGCACGAAAAACCCAAATCGGAATCAGAGGAAAAACCGTGTCCCAATATCAACTACTAAAGATTAAAGCCGAATAATTGATAGGATAGAGACAGGTTTATCCTTCTCCTCAACTTTGTAGTCTCGGCCAAGGTTGATACGGCCGTGTCTTCCAGCGTTTATGGACCCAGAAATAATGGTCCGGGTACTGCCGGGCCATGGCCTCAATCACCTGGTTATACTGGGCCGTATTCTCTTCAATTTCCTTGGTTCGATCCCCGAAAGACAACCAGGGCAGGGCCGGTTGGAATTCAACCAGATACCGTCCCCCCCCCTGATGGACGATGAAAGCCGGCACCACCGGGACCTGGGTTTTTCTAACCAGCAAGGCCAGGCCTTTATTGGTACAGGCCCTTTTATTGAAAAAAGGGCACAAAGACTCCGTCGTACCAATCGACATTTTGATCCATTAGAATCCCAATGTTGCCCCCTTGCCTTAAAACCTGAATCAACCGCCTCATAGATTTTTCTTTGGGGATACATTGATTGCCACTGACCCCCCTGAGGGTCTGGACCAATCTTTCGATCGGTTTGAATTTCATGGACGTGCTCACTAGATGGACGGGATAAAAAAAATAGCCAAAACTGATGGCCATAAGTTCCCAACAACCAAAGTGCCCGGTCAATAAAACCACGCCCTTGTTTTGGGCCTTGGCCTGCTCGACATGATGCATCCCTTTAAATTCAACATAGGCGGCCAGTTTTCTTTTATCAACCCGTATCAGATAACAGACCTCAAGAAAATGACGGCCCAGAAATTGAAAGCTTTTTTTGGCCAAGGACTTACGTTCTTCGACCCTCAGTTGATCTCCAAAGGCAATGGCCAGGTTATTGATTGCGACTTCTCTTCTTTCTTTTAATATTCGATATAGTACCCATCCCATAAAGTCCCCCAAACGGAGACCCAGGGACCGGGGGATCAAAGAGAGAAGGTAAACCAGACTATAAAGTATCAGGTACATAGGAACAAAATCTCTCTTTTCTTTCTCACTTAGGCCCCCACTCCATTGGGAGACCTGATCAGAATCTTGTTCATCCCCCGAATGGATTTCTCGTGCCTCAGGCCTCCGGCCTTATGCCTGTTGCCTCTGGCCTGATTTTCAGATCCAGCAGTTCCCAGAAAGCTTCCCCCTGGACTTCGACTTCAATCCCCAGGACCAGAATTTGCAGATCGGTGGGTTCCCATTTCCCCAGCTTCAAAGCATCTTTCTCGGTAGTTACCAACCAATCGTTCTTTAGGGACCGGCAGAGGGTTTCCAGGAACCTTTTATCTTTCTCTCGGTAATAGTGATGATCCGGAAATTCAACCAGGTTGACCGGATCAGCCTGGATCTGTTTCAAACTGAAAATAAAAGATTCGGGGGAGGCCAGGCCGCAAAAGCCGACCACCTGTTTCCCGGCCAACACAGAAAGGGGAATCTCTTCTTTATGGGGATAACTCCAAAGGACCACGGGTTTATGTTCTGAAAAAAAAACCGGGATCGAAGGAATCCGGGCCCGAATCTCTCCAGCAACGGCCTCCCGTTGAGAAAGGTCCAGTCTTTCCGCATGAGTGATTAATATAATGTCGGCCCTTCGCATTTCTTCGATCGGTTCCCTTAAATACCCCAAGGGCAGGAGTCTTCCTGAACCAAAGGGTTGATGACCCGGCAAAAGTAAAATATTGATATCCCTTTTCAGGTTCAGGTGTTGAAAACCATCATCCAAAATAACCCAATCGGTTTGCCATGCTTGAAAACAAAGCATTCCCGAGCGATAGCGATCCTTGCCAATCACCACAGGGATTCCCGGCAGTTTTTGGGACAACCAGCAAGGTTCTTCCCCACCTTCTTCGAGAGTCCCCCGTATGGACCCCGTATCGGAAATCACCGCCCCTTTTTTCACCTTTGTTCCCCCGTAACCACGACTTAACACTGCAGTTTTAATTCCTTTTTTTTGTAAATAGCGGGCCACAAGGGCGGTATGAGGGGTTTTCCCGGTCCCGCCGGCCGCCAGGTTGCCGATACTGATCACCCTCAAAGGCAAACTTCGGGTCGGCAGAAGATGCCGGCGATACAGCCAAATACGAAATCGAACCCCGGCGCCATAGAGGCCGGAAGCTGCATAGAGAAAGGGATGCAGTAGTTGTCTCTTGAAAAAATGCTTTTTAACATTCGGAACTCGGGGTTCAGTGAAATCCATGGAGGTGATGGTTCAAAAATATTTTACCTTATTAACTGGTTCAAAATAATATACACTTTTTCAAAGCAAGTATGCCTGCTTTTTCTAAGCCATTGGCCGAAGGGAGCTGTCCTTTCCGGACTTGTCAACGGGGAAAATCCCGCTAGGCGGGATCGAGAATGCAACACGGACAAAGTATCAAGCCTACCTAAGTCCGAAGAAAAGGGCAGCCTGAAAGCCGCAGACGGATGAATAGACAATCCTACTAAGTCAATATTAATATGGGACAGTAAATAAGTTTCTTTCCGGACTGGACCCGAAATCCGGTTTTAATGTCCGGACCTTATCGCCGTCCTTTTGTAATGGCCTGTTTCAACCAGTCCACAAAGTCCTTAACACCTTTCAACCACCTGATTTCTTTTTCTTTCCAGGTTACCCAGAACAGGTACCCCCCTATGGCCCCTACAATCACATTCGGAAGCCACAGGCCAATCACCGGGCTCAAGGTTCCCTTTTCTCCCAGGCTGAAAGCCAAAGAGAGTATCAAGTAATAAATAAAAAAAACGATCGCCCCAAAAATAACGGCCCAGGACCTTCCGGCCAGGCGGGATTGCAGGCCGAGGGGGAAGGCGATCATCCCAAAAACAAAGCAGGAAAAAGGAAGGCTGAATTTCTTATAATATTCAATTTTATACTTATAATATTTACTCTCTCCGGGAGAAGTCTGACGGATCTTTCTTTTCAGTTCAAAAGGATACAATTCAGTCTCCGATTTTTCCCTTTTTGCCTGGGCCGCTACCATCCTATCCAAGGGCAATATCAGATTATAAGTCTTAAAATTGATATTTTGAGCACTCTTGGAGCCGAGGGTTACATTGTAGATGGTCCCGTTTCCCAGGCGGAGATTGAGAGACCGCTCCTGGGGATCAGGAATCAACCAACCCTTTTTGGCCACGATGGTTTGGGGGACATCTTTCTGACGTTGATCGAAGATAAAGACATCATCCATTTCACCTTCGGAACTCACTTTCTGAATATAAAAAACCAGGTCGTTAAAATCGTTGTTGAACACTCGTTCTTTTAAAGTCACTTTGGCCTGAACTACGGCAATATTGAAGATCAAATTCTTCAGAGAGTACTCACCCCAGGGTTGGGCCACCATAGCCGTAAAACTGGTCAGGAGATAAGCGGCCAGGCTAAGGGTCAATACCGGCGGCAGAAGCTGAAAAAAACCTATCCCGGAAGCCTTCAGGGCGGTTACTTCATTGTCGTTGGATAACCTCATGAATCCCAAGAGAATCGAAATGAAGAAAGTCATGGGTATGATATAGACGAAGAGAAAGGGCAGGGTGTAACCCAGCAAACGGGCAATATCCCAAAGGCCTACCCCTTTCTGAACGATCATATCAATCAACTGCATTAAATTGCTGAGCAGAAAAATTAAAGTAAAGACCAGAAAAGTAATACCAAAAGGGGTCAGGATTTCCTTGAAAATATATCGGGAGATGATTCTCATCGGCCTAATCAGAATAATATAAAAGGCTGGTTTTCCCTTGTCGGAGTCGTCGGTTCACCATTCTCCGGATCACAGGATAGGGGCAGAGGTTGGTAAAAACCACCCCAAGAGGCAATCCGTCCCGGCTTAGTCTGAGGATAGGAACCGGGACTTCTAAAAGTCTCAATTTGATTTGATAAGACATCGCTTTCAAATGGTCGAAGTATAGGGGGGCTGATTTTGGTTGTCAATGGGTATTTTGCAATTAAAAAGCGGGGGCTGGGGACGCGCTTGGGAGTCGGAAGAAAACCTGGTCAAGGTCCGGATGAGCCTACGCAATATTGGCCCTAATATCTGCCGCTCGATACCATTGACCAGGAATTTAAGGTCTTTCCCCTGAAAAGGATACATCTCGGGATATCCCTTTTCGTTCTATCCAGTTCCGCTTTCTGCTGCCCGTTCTTCTTGACCGAGTCCAAGGGCCGGAGATTGAGTGCCGACAGCCATCCCCTTGGTTTCCATCACCTATGACCGGACGGGCAACCCCAAAGACAACCGGATTGTCTCCTGTATTCAGTATGCGACCGAGGCGCTCTCAAAAAAAATCGAGGGGGCCTCGTTTCTTACCTTGCCTGGTGGGAGGATACTTTAATTCCTAACGTGCATTTTGAATGATATTTACACGATAAATATTGAACATATATCTGTCTGTAATGGTTAAACTATTTTTTGTAACCGTAGAAGATCAGTTTGACTAAGAATACTCTTCTTGTTATAATTCATTTCAGGTTGCTCCCTGATTTGGTCTTTGCAAGGTATTTAAAGCTCACGATAGCCAATAAGGACCCCACTTCCAGGCGTTCTTATTTTCTTTTTTGCACTTTTTAAAACAATTATATGAATCATCTTTGCAGGGAAAATTATTTTCGCTGGGTTACCTTTGCTGTACAATATTTTAGAATTCATGATCCCAAATGGTTCCGGCCAGCCCGTTTTGCCGTGCTAACCGATAGGCTGATATCTTTGATCTTCGGTCAGGAAACACCAGCGTTATCTGGACCTTAGGGGAGAAAACACCGATTTATGTTGGATGGGCTTGTTTACCTTGTGTAAGCAAGGGAAATTACCACAAAACAGCCTTTAAAGATAATATTTTTCTGCAATTAATTAAACCAGATCGAGTAGTTGAAACTATTCAATCTTGTTTAAGGAAGTTTAATGCCGCGAACCGATAGACAAATCTATTTGCTAATTGGTATGTTTACGCTGATTCGCCTCATCGTGGCCCCTTTTTTTGGCTTAGGGGTCGATGAAGCCCACTATGTCCTATATGCAAAGTATCTGGATTGGAGTTACTTTGATCATCCACCGCTTGTGGGATGGGTTCACGCCGTTTTTTTGAATTTGTTGGGAATCAACGAACTTATCGCCCGTCTGCCCGCTATTTTAATTTTTGCAGCCACTTCTTACTACGCCTATGTGTTCATGTTGAGGATTACCGGCTCAATAAGAATTTCATTATTGGCGGTCCTCGCTTTAAATACTTCTTTTATGCTCAATGTCTTGGGCCTAATGCTTTTGCCCGATTCTCTCTTGCTATTTTTAATTTTTCCATTGATTTTTGTTTCCGAGAGAATTGAGCGCGAGAAAAAAACTTCCGATTTTATTTTTCTGGGAATTGTTCTGGGTTTCATGGGACTGGCTAAATACACATCGATTTTATTTGTTCCTCCACTAATAATTTATTTTCTTCTAAAAAAAAGATACGATATCATTTTTTCATTACCCATGCTTCTGGCGACACTTATTGCCCTTTTGTTCATTACACCGGTAATTTATTGGAATATCCATCATGGCTTCATAAGCTTTCGTTATCAGGGTTCCCATGTATTCGGAAGTTTCCAACCGAGTATTTCAAATTTACTTGTATCCCTGGCAGGTCAATTCGGAGCCTATAGCCCATTTTTATTGGTCATTGCCTTCTATGGATTTTTAAAGTCGACCAGACCTCGGAATGACTATATCCTTCTCTCTGTTTTATTCGGCGGCACAATAATTTTGTTTTTCCTCTTTACTTTTTTATTCGAACAAATATTACCCCATTGGACCAGTATTTTCTATGTGTTGTTCATCCCTGTGGGAACCTATGAAATAATTAAGGCTAATAAAAGATGGATAATTAATTTTCTGTACCTGAGTGTTGCCTTCAGTTTGATCGTACTGTTCCTGGCCTATGCCGAGGTTGTCGGCAAATTTATTGCTTTCCCTGATTATAAATCTCCTTTCCATGACATTTACGGATATCCGGAAATATCCAGACGGGCAGATGCCATTATAAAAAATAATAAGTCGGGCAGAAATAAGGCCATCGCGGTAACCAACTGGACGATGGCTAGCCGGATCATGTATTACAATTTACCTTACCGGCATGAAGTATTTGTAATGGATGATCGAAAAGATCAATTTGACGAATGGCAGAAGAATTCGCCCAGAGGGTACGATCTTCTTTTCTTGGTGACCCATTTTGAGGATTTGGATGTTGGGTCATATGCCCTTTGTCGGCAAGTTGATGTGGCCGGAGGAACAGATCTGATGTTGAACGGATCCAAGGTTGATACCGTTAAATTTGTCTGGTGTCATGATTATCAGGGAAGAAAACCATGAAAAAAAGATGGATCGCAACACCAGTCTTTGCCACTTGCTTGATATCGATAATTATTTCTTATTTTTATTGGGATATTTCCATAACCAAATATTGTCTAACCTTAAACCCGGCATTAAAAAAAATGGCTAACGTAATCACAGTTTTTGGTATTGCAACATGGTATTTGGTCGGCAGCATAATTTTCTATTTATTTTATCGTTTTATTTATAAAAATAATCTGTATGCTTCACGATCTCTTTTTGTTTTTCTTTCTCTTGGTCTTGCCGGAACTTTCACCACATTGTTGAAATGGATTGCCGGACGTCATCGCCCGATTGATTTACTTAATCCTGGCTATTTTGGATTTGGTTACTTTGGTCTCGCCTATGAAGTGACCTCCTTTCCTTCCGGCCACACTCAAACCGCATTTACACTTGCCACTGCATTGACCATACTGTTCCCACGATGGGGAATACCGCTATTTATAATCGCCGGGGCTGTGGGTATATCGAGGATAATTTTAATTTCGCATTATTTGAGCGATGTGATTGCCGGAGCAGGTGTCGGAATACTATGTACACTGACCATGAAATATTATTTTGACCGGTATAATTCAAATAAGCAGGGTAACAGATAAAATTTTAAGAAATAAATATTAGGCAGTATGAGTTTATGTTAAATAATTTATTAAATTTTTTAGAATTTGGAATGTTATGGGCAAGCGTCCTGAAATGAAAAATAATATAGTTTGGTATTTGGTAATGCCCATTTCAATTGTCGTTATCTTATCGGCTGTCATTAGCTGGACGAATGCTGATCTTGAAATAGCGAGACTTTTTTATGCCCCCGGAAAGGGCTGGTTTATGGGCCAGGAACTTCCCTGGTATTTCTTATACCATTACGGAAACATACCGGGAATTGTTCTCGCAGTCGGGGGCTTTTTAGTCTTTGTGCTCGGTCTTTTCCGGAAGGAATTATTGCCTTATAAAAAAATCGGCCTTTTTCTCGTGATATTTATAGTTTTAGGTCCCGGACTTGTTGTCAATACCGTTTTCAAAGAACACTGGGGGCGCCCCCGCCCAGGTGATATTGTAAACTTTGGGGGCACAGAAACATTCCACCAACCCTGGGAAATTGGAGAAAATGGGCAGGGTGAATCTTTTCCTTCGGGACATGCCTCGGTAGGATTTTACCTGTTTGCCCCGTTTTTCTTCCTGGAGAAATCACACCGGAAAGCGGCCTTCGCCTTTCTTTGTTTGGGAATTGCTTTCGGTTTCTTCATGGGAGCGGGCAGGATCATTCAAGGAGGTCATTTTCTTACCGATGTTATCTGGTCAGGGTTGCTTACTTATCTCACCGGGTTAACCCTGGCCTATTTTTTCCGTTTTGACAGGCGCCGACTTTAATTGTTGGCAAAGCATCGGCCAACATTAGTCGATCATTCCATTTTCCCGGAATTGAATTTCGTAAAGCCTCCTATATTCCCCATCCAATTCCATCAGCTGATCATGGTTGCCCTCTTCGACGATCCGGCCCTGGGCCAGGACGATGATCCGGTCCACATTGCGGATGGTCGAGAAACGATGGGCGACGATGAAGGTCGTCCGGCCTTTCATCAGGTTTTCCAAGGCCCGCTGGACCTCCGCCTCGGAATCTGAATCCAGGGAAGAAGTAGCCTCATCCAGGATAAGTATGGGGGCGTCTTTAAGCAGTGCCCGGGCAATGGAAACCCGCTGCCGCTCACCCCCGGAAAGCCGTACCCCCTGCTCCCCGATCAAAGTATCCATCTTCTCCGGCAAGCGTTGGATGAAATCATAGGCAAAAGAGGCTTGGGCCGCCCGGATGATGTCCTCTTCGGTCTTGTCCGGAGATCCATAGGCGATATTATTTCGGACCGTATCGTTGAACAATATCGTTTGCTGGGTCACGATTCCGATCTGCCGCCGAAGGGAGTCCTGGGTGATCTCTTGAAGAGGATGGCCGTCGATTTTAATGGTCCCCTGGCTGACCTCATAAAACCGGGGGATTAAATTGACCAGCGTAGTTTTTCCGCCACCGCTGGAACCAACAAAGGCTACAATTTCTCCGGTTTTTATGTTCAGATTGATATCCCGCAGCACCCACTCTTGTCCATACCTGAAAGAAACGTTTTCGAAAACAACGCCTTCCCGGATGCCGTCAATGACCACTGCCCTTTCCTGATCCCCGATTTCTTCTTCCAGGTCCATAACCTCAAAAACCCGAAGGCCTGCGGCGATGCCCTGTTGAATGGTATTGTTGACCCCGCTTACGTGCTTAATCGGTTCATACAGCATAAATAAGGCTGTTAAAAAGGAAAAGAAAGTGCCCGGGGTGGAATACCCCTTTATGACATTGTACCCCCCATACCAAACGATGGCGGCCATGGCGACACCCCCCAAGAATTCCATGAGTGGTGAGGATATGGATTTGATGGAGACGTCTTTCATGGTTAATTGAAAATATTTCCGAACCTTCTCATTAAAACGCCCGATCTCGTAGTTTTCGGTACTAAAGGCCTTGACAATCCGATTCCCCCCGATGGTTTCATGAAGATGTATGGAGATATCGGCCATGGTCTTCTGGCTTTGGGTGCTGATTTTTCTGAGTTTCCGGCCGAATTTGACGATTGGCCAGACCGCAATGGGGAGAACCAGCATGGCCAGAATGGCTAACCGCCACTCGCGGTAGAAGATGACCCCGATCAGAAACAGGATGGTAAACGAATCTTTTAAAATGCCGGTCACGGCATTGGAAACGGCCCCCTGGATCAGATTGACGTCATTCATAATCCTAGACATAAGCAGTCCGGTGGATGTCCGGTCGTAATAAGACAGGGATAATTTCTGCAAACGGGCATAGAGCCCCTGTCTGAGATTGGCCACAATTTTTTCACCGACAAAGCTCATCAGATAGGATTGCCCATAGGCAAAAATCCCTTTGACGATAAAAAGCAGAATGATCAAGGGAGGTAACAGGGCCAGCATCGAAATTTTTTTTTGAAAAAATAAGTCGTCCAATAACGGCTTAACCATAAAAGCCATCAGTGCGGTCAAAGCGCCCACCATCAGCATACAAAACATGGCAGCCAACAACCGGGCCCAGTAAGGTTTGATGAGCTGAATCAGTCTTTGGGGGGTCGTCATTTCAGCCCATCATCTTCCGTGCTATTTGGGCGACCCGAACAGAGGCCCCGGGCTGGCCCAATTTCTCTCCAACCTCGAAAAGGCGGTCACGGATATTTTGATAATACTCGGGGTCCTCCAGATAACGCATCATACCTTTCATGAGGGCCTCCGGAACAGCTTCTTCTTGAATATATTCGGGGATAATTTTTTCACCGGCCACCCAATTGACTAATCCCACATAAGGTACATCGATCAGATGCCTGGCAATCCAGTAATTAACCGGAGAAACCTTATACACAATAAGGATCGGAACCCCTAAGAGTGCCGCCTCGAGGGTAACTGTCCCTGAAGCCATTATGGCCAGATGACAACGCCCCAGGACCTTCTGAGAATCCCCGGAAGTGAGTTCCAACGAAACCCCCCGGTCCTGATAAGGTCGGATTTTTTCCCGGAAAGGTGCCGCCTCCAAGGTGCCGGCTACGGGTATAACAAAGCGGAACCTCGGACCACAGTTTTCGGTTAATCGGACGGCCGTCTCTAACAGCGTCGGTAACATCGCCTCAATTTCCGCTGGCCGGCTACCGGGGAAAAGGCCGATCAGGGTCGTCCCGGAAAGTGGATCGGGAAAAGGAGCATCGCCTCCCGGATTCCCGTTTGGTATCCGGTCCAGAAGCGGGTGACCTACAAATTCAACCCGGACACCGAAGGTCTCATAAAAGGCCACCTCAAAGGGCAGAATGACGGCCAACCGATCCACATAGCGGGCAATGTTTTTTACCCGGCCGGAACGCCAGGCCCAGACCTGGGGGCTGATGTAATACAAAACCGGGATTTTTCTCTTGTGCGCCGCTTTGGCCAAGCGAAGATTCATGTCGGGATAATCGATCAATATGAGTAAATCCGGTTTATGAAAATCCCATGCTTCTTTTACTTTTTGAATGGCTTTGAACAAATGAGAAATTCTAAAAACCACCTCGACAAAACCCACCACATTTAAAGGCGGCGGATAGACCATCTCTACTCCCATTTCCTCAAGAAGAGGGCCTCCTAACCCAAAAAAAGAAATGGGCTCACCCGATTGCTGCAAGGCCTTAACCAGAGAAGCCCCATGGAGGTCTCCCGAGGCTTCTCCGGCGATGATACATACTTTTTTAATCGCTGACTCCTTACTGAGATTCTCAGGGAGATGTGAGGCCCGGTAAGTTGTTTAAAAACTCCGACGCCCCTGGGAATTGAGTAGCCGAGCTTAAATTCTTTTCAATCTCCCGGTTGATCCGAAGGGCCATGGCCAGGGCTTTTTTGCCATCCTCACCGCAAACCACCGGGGTGGACCGGGTCCTTACGGCTTCAACAAAAGCCTGCAGTTCCACTTCCAAGGCATCACCTGGATCTACGGTGCCATCTTCAGAGACAAACTTAGGCCCCGGTGAGGAACTTCCATTCTGGGATTCCAGCCGGACCACCGTATAGGATTTTACCCCAAAATCCAAAGAAAGATAGGCCGCCGGTTGAAAGATTCTCATCTTGCGCATTTCCTGAAGGGAGATGCGGCTGGCGGTAATATTGGCCACACAACCGTTTTGAAACTGAATCCGGACATTGGCTATATCTACTTTAGGAGAAACCACAGGAATCCCCACGGCCTGTATCTGCTCGACCGGGGATTGAACCAGATGCAATATCAAATCCAAATCATGGATCATTAAATCCAGAACCACATCCACATCGATGCCCCTGGCCTTAAAAGGGCTCAATCGATGGCTTTCAAAAAACAGGGGATTTTTTATATAAGGTTTTATTTTCAGGTAGACCGGGTTGAATCGTTCCAGATGTCCCACCTGCAACAAACAGCCCCTGGTCCCGGCCAAAGCAATCAATTCATCCGCTTCGGATATGGACCTGCAGATCGGTTTTTCAATCAGGACATCAATCTTCTGATCTAAAAAATCCCTGGCCACGGAAGCGTGTTGCGTCGTCGGCACTACAATACTGACCGCATCAGTTTGGGAAATCAATCGGCGATAATCTTCATATCCGGGGATGGCATACTGACGGGATAAGGCCTCCCGCCTTTCCGGAGAGATGTCGGCAATCCCCACCAATTGGACATCCGGCATCCGGGCATACTTCTCCACATGGTATTTCCCCAAGTAGCCGACCCCGACAACGCCGATTTTGATTTTTTTCATTCTAGTGTTTTCCGATAAGAGTACGACAAACGATATGACCTATAGAAGCCAATGCTGCCCCCACGATACTTGAAAATGGATTCCGATGACCAGTGAACGATGAACCTGGATGTTTTTATTATTCCGACCTTGAAACAATAACCATCCGATACTTGTTCGCCAGACGAATGGTGGCCTCCCGGTCAAAGATAATCGTCTTATGGGCCTCAATGGCCAGGACCCCGGCCTTTACCTCTTTCATGGTTTGAATAGTCTGCTCTCCAACGGCCGGGAGATCAAAGCGAAGGTCTTGAAAGGGTTTACTGACCTTGATGACCACAGCCTTCTCGCGGGCCAGTTTCCCTCCCCGCCGAATGGTTTCATCGGTCCCTTCAATGGCTTCCAGAGCCACTACAGCCCCATGCCGGACTACCAAACACTGCCCGATATCCAGCTTGCCCAGTTCCTTGGCCAGAGGCCATCCAAATTCTATGTCCTGTTCTTCCTCTGCTGTAGGCCGACGTTCAGTCAAAACTCCCGCAGGGGCTAAAAGAGAAGGAAGAAAGACCGTGGAGGGATGAACTTGAAATCCTTCTTTGGCCAGTTCATCCGCAAACATTCTTAAAACAAAGTCATCTTTTCGGTGTTCCATTTTGTCCAGGAGGGAAATTCCTTCCCTGTCCGGGTGGACTTTGGAAAACATCTTTTTCTTATCAACCCCCCCGGCCATCAGGACTTCTTTAACCCCCTCCTGTTTAAAAAATCGGACCAGTTTTCCGAATTCACCCAGATGGATCCAACAAATATTTTCCACCAAAGAGGCCAACTCCGGCAGGGTTTCTCCTTGATGGGCCACCACGACCACCTTCTTCCCCTCTTTTTGGGCGGCCTTAGCGATTAAAATGGGGAAGTTCCCACCTCCGGCTATCAAACCAATGGGGATCGCTTGGTTCATTTGCGAGTGATTCCTCGTTGGGAATTTCGAATAAATTCTAAAAATCGTATGACTTCCGGGAAATGGGGGATTTCTTTTTCAACCCGAATGATGGCTTCCTGATTGGTCAGATGGGAACGAATAACAATTTGATAGGTCTTTTTTAAGGCCTTAATGACCTCGTTGGAAAATTCATGACGGGTCAGCCCGATAATGTTCAAGCCGAACAGCTTGGCCCGTTCCCCCGAAGCGATTACGTAAGGAGGAATGTCCTGGACGATCCCGGTTTTTCCTCCGATATAGGCATGGGCCCCCACACGGACAAATTGATGGGCTGCCGATAATCCCCCGATGAATGAATAATCTTCTAAGATCACATGGCCGCCCAAGGTTGCCACATTGGCCATGACCACCCCGTCCCCCACTTGACAATCATGGGCTATGTGGCAGTAGGCCATCAACATGTTCTGGTTGCCGATCTGGGTCTTGCCCCTTCCTTCCGTGGTGCCCCGATTGATGGTGACATATTCTCGAATCACATTTTCATCGCCGATAATAACCTCTGTTTTTTCGCCCTTATATCTTTTGTCTTGAGGAGGAGTTCCAATGGCCGCAAAAGGTGAAATCAGGCAGTTCTTCCCGATATGCGTATAGCGGTCGATATAGACATGGGCACCAATTTGGGTCCCGGAATCGATGAAAGCCTCTCCTTCAATGATCGCATACGGCCCGACATGGACATTTTCTCCCAACTCGGTCTTAGGACCTATTATTGCGGTTGGATGTATGATGTTTGTAGACATTAAGTCTCCTCCTTGGACGGCATCTCTTTTTCGGGGGAAATACTGGCGGTCAGCTCCGCCTCAGCCACCAGGTTTTCCCGGACAAAGGCCTTGCTCTGCATCTTCCAAACCCTCTCCCCCCGGCGTAAGACATTCAATTTCATAATCAGTTGATCTCCCGGAACCACTGGTTTTCTGAATTTGACCTTATCAATGGCCAGAAAAACAAACAGACTTTTCCCGATATGTTGGGGCATGGATTTAAAGGCCAGAACCCCACCGGCCTGGGCCATGGCTTCAATAATCAAAACCCCGGGCATGATTGGATTTCCCGGGAAATGACCTTGGAAAAAAGGTTCATTGACCGTCACATTTTTCAGACCGACCACTTTTTCATTCACCGTAAATTCCAATATACGATCCAACAATAAAAAGGGATAGCGATGGGGTAAAATCTTTTGGATTTCCTCATGACTTATTTCCATGGTCTTCCTTCCTCTCCTTTTTAATCTCGGTTTCCAAGAGACGAACCCGTTCTTCCAAGGTCCGTAATTGTTTAGCCATCTCAGGCAATCGCGGTATGAGAAGTCGGGTGCGCAAATACGTTTGATGGGGCATGGTCGTGTTGCCGGAGACGACTTCACCGGCCGGAATGGATTTAGCCACCCCCGATTTCGGCCCCACCGTAACCCCATCCCCAATGGTAACATGCGGGCCTACCCCGACCTGACCGGCCAGAGTGACCCCTTTTCCCAAAGTGGCACTCCCGGATATGCCGACCTGAGCGATCAGAAGGGAATGCTCTCCGACTACCACGTTGTGGGCCACATGGACCAGATTGTCTGTTTTGACTCCGGTCTTGATCCAAGTTTTGCCGAATGTCGCCCGATCAATGGTATTGTTGGCCCCAATTTCACAGTCATCGTCAATCTGAACGATCCCCCTTTGAGGAATCTTGACATGGGTCATCCCGTCCTGCGCAAAACCGAAACCGTCACTGCCGATTACCGTTCCACTGTGAATAATCACCCTTTGTCCGATTATTGTTCCTGATAGGATGGAAACGTTGGGATAAATAATGGAATCCTTCCCAATCCGGACCGAATCCCCCACATAGACCCCCGGATACAAGGTAACCCCGTCTTCAATCTCCACTCGGTCATCAAGAAAGACCAAGGGAAAAATGGAAACCTTTTCCCCGATTCGGCAACCCTCCCCGCAATGGGCCAAGGAACTGATGCCTAGCGGGTGACTGGGTCGGGGGGCAAAAAACCGGGCGATCCGGGCATAGGCCAGATAAGGATTGGTGGTTATCAATAACGGCTTGGAGGTTTGAGGAAGTTGAGGACCAACAATAACGGCCGACGCCTGGGTCGTTTCCAGGTCTTTTCCGTATTTGGGATTGGCCATAAAGGTGATTTGACCCTTTCGGGCCTCCCGGATCCCGGTGATGCCGACAAGCAACTCCTCACAGACCCCCCGGACCTCTCCTCCAACCAACCGGGCCAGTTCCTCCAAAGATACCCCTGAGGGGGATGCTGAAGTCGGCAACTCCATGCTTATTTCTTTTTCTCTTTTTTGGGTTCGTTGGCGAGTCTGATGACTTTATCGGTTATCTCCTCGACGGGTTTATTGAAATAAACCACACCGCTCTTGGATTCTAAGATCAGGGTATACCCTTCATCTCTGGCCAGTTTTTTGGTAACCTCAAACAACTCGGTTAACAAAGGCTGCATGGCACTATATTCATCCTTGTGCATTTCTTCTTCTTTTTTCCGAACTAGCTCCCTTAAATCCTCGTCTTTCCGGATCAGCTCTTTTTCCCTCTCCCTCTTGGCATCAGCACTCAGGACATTGCTTTTTTTACTGAATTCTTCGCTCAGTTTTTTCAATTCGTCCCGTCTGGTCTCCAAATCCTTTTTGATCCGATCCGCTTTTTCCTGCAAACCTTTGGAAGCTTTTTTGCCAGCCTCGGATTGCTGGATGCATTTCTGCAAATCAATGACCCCGATTTTAAGGGCCTCGCTGGCCCAGGAAGGAGCAGCCGTCCAAAGAAATATAATTCCCAACACAAAAACAACTTTGGTTAAAAAAATTCTACTCATGTTCAATCTCCTAACTGATTTTAATTAATAAGGATTCCAGGAGGGAAAAAGGGCAACAGGCCAGGAGTTTTAGGTTGCCAGATTTCCCCAACCCTTGATGACCTATGGTCTCAAACCTATAGCCTGATTTTCTCTTGAACCCTGTTTTTGGTTTAAAAAAATGACCCTATGGTAAATTCCCAGTTACTTTGGTCTTCTCCGGGTTTGGGTTCTAAGTTCCAACCCCATTCCAAACGCAGGGGGCCTATAGGGGAGTACCAACGGATTCCCACCCCCGCACTTTTTCGCAGGTTCCCTAAATCCATCGTCTGGTCTTTGCTAAAGACATTTCCAGCATCAAAAAACACCAGTCCTTTAAGCCCGAACTTTTGAACCAGAGGGAATATGTATTCGAAATTAAATTGTACCATCTGCTCGCCGCCGATCACTTGGCCGGTCGCCGGGTCTGTGGGGCTGATGGTATTATATTTGAAGCCTCGGATCGAATTGATGCCTCCTAAATAAAATTTTTCATATAAGGGCAAATCCCCCCCGGCATTCTGGGTCATATATCCCGCTTTGCCGTTAGCAAAAAAAGTGGTATCCCAAAAAAGCGGGAAATACCAACCTGAACCGGCCAAAAACCGGGTAAAATAATTGGTCCCTCCCAGCGGCCCGCCGGCATATTCCACAGAAACAAAATTAACCGACCCCTTGGTGGTATTAAAGATCAAATCTCTGGTATCTCTTCGAAGGGTTAATTTAGCACTGCTGGTTTGATGGCGGCCCGCCATATCCTTGATTACCTGAGCGGCGTCATCATGCACTTGCGTCACATTGGCGTCGTCGTAAGTATAGGTAAGAATTGCCCTGGTGTCATCTGTCAGGATGGGATAACCGAAACTCAGCGATCCTCCGAAACTGTTTCTGACATATTGATCATAGATATAGTTCCAATTATAGATACTGGTTTCGCTTGATATCCGGGTATCTAATAACCAGGGTTCGAAAAAGCTCAGCCTATAAAGTTGGGTCACGGACCCGAGTTGGCCATCCAGGCTTAACCGTTGCCCCCGGCCAAAAAGATTTCTTTCCGAAATCTGGCCCATAACCATAAACTGTTCCACGGCACTATATCCCGCCCCCACGGAAAAAGAGCCGGTCGCCTTTTCCTTGACTTCTGCCTTTAATTTCATACGATCCTCCTGGCTCCCCGGTGAAGTCGAGAGGTTGATCTCTTCGAAAAAATCAAGACGATGAAGGTTTTCATTGCTTTTTCTGAGGGCCTTGGCATCAAAGAGGCCTTTTTCGGCCACTTTGAATTCCCTTCGAATGACATTGTCTCGGGTTTTCACATTCCCGACAATATCAATGCTTTCAAAATAAACCTTGGACCCTTTCTTGATTTCATAAACGAGATCGACCTTGAGGGCGGCGGGATCCTCCTTGATTTGGGGATTGATTTCGACAAAGGCATACCCTTCAAGGGAATAAAGATCACTAAGCATTAAAATGTCCTTGCGAATCACTTCTCGATTATAAAATTTTTCTTTGGTAATGGCCAGGGAGGCCATCAATTTTTCCTTAGGTTGAATCAAATCCCCGCTGACACTCACCTGACCCATCTGATAGGGCTGGCCTTCCTCGATGGGGATGGTTATATAAAGCCAATCTCCTTCATGCCGTACGGTCGGTTCCCCCACTTTGGCTTTTAAATATCCATGATTGAAATAAAAGGAAGATAATTTTTCCAGGTCCTGTTCCAGCAGTTCCTTCTTATAGAATCCGGAGGAGGTGATCCAGTAAAAATAACCCTTTTCATTGGTTTCCATAACGGATTTCAATTGCTTATCAGAAAACCCATGGTTCCCTTGAAAGGCGATGGTTTTGATATAGACCTTTTTCCCTTCAACGATATTGTAGACGACTACGGCCGCTTGTCCTTTGTCCTCATAAGTAACCGAATAGGTAATCCGGACATTATAATATCCTTTGGACTGGTAAAAGGCCGTCAACTTCTCCTGGGTTTCACTCACCGTGTTCAAATTTAAAATCGTAAAGGGTTTGATGGTCAACTGCTCTTTGAGGTCTTCCTCTTTGATTTCTTTATAGCCTTTGAAATCGATCCGTTTAACAAAAGGGCGTTCCTCAACCACAAAAGTGATCAACTTCCCTTGAGGGTTTTGCTTCACTTCCAACCGTACATCGGAAAAAAATCCCATCTTGAAAATGGCCCGAATGTCCTGATCCAGGTATTCCGGGATATAGGGTTCGCCGGTTTTTGATTTCAGTTCTTTTTCTATAGCCTGGGCTTCAATCCTTTGGTTCCCCCTGATGGAAATGCCGGCAATCTTTTCCTGACCCAAAATCCTCAGTCCCACTTCTTTGGAAAACCGTTCCATCAACCTCATGATATTTTCCAATCCTTCTTCCGTCAAAGAAAAGGTCAGAGGGGGTTTTTCGGTCTTGATTTCCAGGAGATTCCCGGTCAGGTTCATTCGTTGTCCGATTTTGGTCAGGCTGCCATAGATGAGAAAGTCCGCCTCCAATTGTTTTCCTATGGTTCGAAGTTCCTTCCAGTCACTGGGGACCTTTTGGGTCAGCCAGGGTTCGGTTTTGGAAAGGGGAAGGACCAGGATATTCTGTTTGCTTAATCCGTCAGAAAGGCCTTCCAACATATTTTTCTGCAGATAGGCCAGGTTGATCTGGCTGTGTATCGTGAAAGGCATCAGGGCCACCTTATTCTCCGAATCGGCCCGGACCTTTGACACATTCAGAAGCTGACCCATTAAAAGAACCATCACGATCAAAATGACTTTCTTCGGCATAAGAGATCCCCTTTTGATTCTTATCGCTTGGATTCTTTAGAATATATTAACCGCTTAATCACCGTATCGCGGTGTGGACCGTCGCCGTTGGTAAAAGACAATCGAATCGATTTCCCAACCCATAACTCGTAACCCGCAACAAAGAGATTTCAAAAATATCTACCTAGTTAATAGCCATTTCAATGGCCTTGCCGTCTACGATTTCCACATTTCTCTTGAATCGTCTGGACAATTCCTGGTTATGAGTAACCATCAAAAAGGTCACCCCTTTTTCCTGGTTGAGACGATTAAACAGTTCTATGATTTGGGTCCCGGTTTTTCGATCCAGATTTCCCGTCGGTTCATCAGCCAAAATCAGTTGGGGGCCACGGATCAAAGACCGGGCAATAGCCACCCGTTGTTGTTCTCCGCCCGAAAGCTCTCCGATCCGGTGGTATAAACGTTCTTTCAGACCCAGTTGGTCCAAAATTTCTTCTGCCCTTCCTTGGGCTTCCCGGCTGCCCTCCCCGGCAATCAAAAGGGGCATCATGGTGTTTTCCAGAGCTGTGAATTCCGGCAGCAAATGATGAAACTGAAAAACAAACCCTATTTTCTGATTACGAAATCGGGACAGGTCTGTTGCCGATTGTTCAAAGATGTTTTGCCCTTCAAACAGAACCTGACCCCCGGAAGGTCGATCGAGGGTCCCCAGAATATGTAACAAAGTTGATTTCCCGGTTCCCGAAGCCCCCACCACAGCCAGAGTATCGCGGTGATGAAGTTCCAGATCGAGATTCTTAAGCACCTCCACGCGATGCTGGTTATTGATAAAAAACTTCTCTAACTTCTTGACCGTGATCAGAGGTTGAGACATTAACTTGGCCTACTCATACCGTATGGCTTCAGCCGGGTCAAGACGGGAGGCCTGCCAGGCCGGATAAAGGGTGGCAATCAAACAGATCCCCAGGGCGGAAACCACGATCATCAGAATATCCTCCCCCTTCATCAATACCGGCAGAGAGGATATATAATAAACGTCACTGGGCAACTTGATGAACTGATATTTTTCAAGAAGCCGGCACAACCCCACGCCCCCCAGCAGTCCCAGGGCCGTGCCCACGGCTCCAATAATAATCCCTTCCAACATAAAGATCTTCATGATACTTCCGGCTGTCGCCCCCATAGATTTGAGGATGGCGATATCTTTGGTTTTTTCCATGACGACCATGATCAAAGAAGCCACGATATTAAAGGCTGCTACCAGGATTATCAGAGTCAGGATGATAAACATGACTAATTTTTCCAGTTTCAAGGCGGAGAACAGGTTTTTGTTCATCCGCATCCAATCCTTGGTCCAAAAGGGAAAACCCAGTTTAGTCTGAATGGCCCGGGCAATCCCGGCCGCCTGGTAGACATCCCGGGTTTTGACTTCCAGACCGGTCACCTTATTCCCAAGTCCCAAAAAAGACTGAGCCTCCGAAAGGGAAACAAAGGCTATGGAGGAATCGTATTCAAACATCCCCGACTCAAAAATTCCCACCAGCCGGAAAGGTCTCATCTTGGGGACTCTCCCTAAGGGAGTCATTTCCCCCAAGGGTGAAATGATGGATAGGGTATCGTTTAGAGAAAGGCCCAGGCTCCTGGCCAATTCCTGACCTAAGATGATCCCCGGAACCTCCGGCCCTTTCTCCCCTTCGGTCTGTGCAGGGGCTTCCAAGGCTTGCCAGGTCCCTTTCTTTAATATTCGATCCAGGGAAATTACCCTGGGTCCGCTCCGGATATCGACACCACGGAGAACAGCCCCGGTCACCTGGTCCCCGGTACTCACCATGACCTGGGTCAGGATAAATGGGGTGGCCGCGATTACCCCGGGAACCGATTCCACCCGCCGGGCCACCTGGTCATAATTTTCCATGGTATTGTCCAAGCTTAATACCAGGGCATGGGAATTCAGGCCCAGGATTTTATTTTTCAGGTCATTTTCAAAACCGCTCATGACGGCTATTACCACAATCAGAGCCATAACCCCCAGGGCGACTCCTCCCATGGAGATAAAGGTAATGATGGAAATAAAGGTCTGTTTCCTCTTGGCCTTCAGATAGCGGTAACTGACAAAAAATTCAAAAGACATAATTAGCGCTTCAGCGGTCAGCGGTCAGCATTCGGTTGATGCTGGTCCGAGTTGTGTTCTTTGTTGAAATCGGTTTGCCCGTGGCTGTTTGCATTCTACTTCTCCGGCTTCAATAGAGGGAACAAAATTACCTCCCTAATAGAAGGGGCATCGGTAAAAAGCATGACCATCCGATCGATGCCGATCCCTTCACCGGCTGTCGGTGGCAAGCCGTATTCCAAGGCCGTTAGATAATCCCAATCGATGTCCTGGGCTTCATCATCCCCTGCCTCTTTGGCCCTCATCTGATTAATGAACCGTTCTTTTTGATCCAAGGGGTCATTGAGTTCCGTAAACCCATTGGCAAACTCACGCCCGCAGATAAACAGTTCAAAACGATCGGTAATTTCCGGGTCTTCTTTACTTCTTTTGGCCAGAGGGGAAACTTCTATAGGATAGCCGGTGACAAAAGTCGGCTGACGCAATTGGGGTTCCACCACCTGTTCAAAAATTTTGGTCAGGGCCTTTCCTAGGCCATCGACGGATTTTAGATCTGCACCCAGGGAACGGGCCATTTCAATTGCCCGCCCGGTATCTTCCAAGATCCCGGGATCAAAATTTCCTATCTCGACCAGGGACTGCAGAAATGGAAGGCGTCTCCAGGGAGGGGTTAAATCAATAGACTCTTCCTGGTAGCTCCAGGTTAAACTTCCTTTAAGATTTTGGGCCAGGGAAGAAAAAAGTTCTTCGGTTAAGGCCATTAAATCCTGATAAGTGGCATAGGCCTGGTAGAATTCAATCATGGTAAATTCCGGATTATGCTTTATGGAGATCCCTTCATTCCTAAAATTCCGGTTTATTTCAAAAACCTTGTCCAGGCCTCCGATAACCAGACGCTTCAAATACAGTTCCGGCGCGATCCTTAGAAATAAAGGAAGGTTAAGCGCATTATGAAAGGTCTCGAAAGGTTTTGCCGTAGCCCCGCCGGCGATGGGTTGCATCATCGGAGTCTCGACTTCTAAAAACCCTCTTTCAGTCATAAAACCCCGTATCAAATGAATCATTCTGGAGCGTAACTGAAAAATTTCCCGGACCTTGGGATTGACCAACAGGTCCAGATAGCGCTGGCGATATCGCTGTTCGACATCTATCAGGCCATGAAATTTTTCCGGCAAAGATCGGAAAGATTTGGATAATAATTCAATTTTTTTTACTAATAGGGTCAGTTCCCCGGTTTTGGTTTTAAAAAGGCTCCCTTCCAGACCCAGGAAATCTCCCAAGTCGATTTTCTTAAAAAGGTGGAACTGATTCTCACCAATCAGGTCTTTTTTCAGATACCCCTGAAGACGTCCCGTCCCGTCTTGAATATGAAAGAAGATGCTTTTCCCGAAATCCCGCAGGGTCATTAATCTCCCCGCGGTCTGCACGGTAATTGTTGATTCATCCGGTGTGGATCCTTCCAGGGAACCAAACTGGGCCTGGATTTCTTCGATTTTATGACTGACCCGGTTAAAACTGGGGTAGAGGTCTATCCCGAGGGCTTTGAGCTCTTCCGCTTTTTTCAAGCGTTGTTGTCTTAGCTGGTTTTCTTCTTCCATTGACTAAGTCCTTTAAACCCGTTACTATTATTAATAAATCAGGGATAAGCAAATAAACGCTGAATATTATATTGTTTTCTATAATTAGTCAAGGATAAACCCCTGGTAAATTTTAAGGGATTTAACAACCATCCATGGATATTAAGATCTTGTTTCTATTGAGTTTGGCCCACCTGGTTACTGATATCAATCAAGGGGCCGTCCCCGCCCTTCTGCCTTTTATGAAAGAGGCTTTGGGACTCTCTTACACCGCCGCCGGGATGGTACTCCTGGCCTCAAATATGACCTCTTCGATTATTCAGCCGCTATTCGGGCTTTTTTCAGACCGTCGCCCGAAGGTCTGGTTGATTCCCCTGGGGGTTTTGGTGGCCGGACTGGGGATCGGCTTCTCCGGGTTATCTCCGAACTATGGGGTCCTTCTTTTGTCGGTCATTATGGGCGGATTAGGGGTGGCTGCTTTTCATCCGGAAGGATTTAAAACCGCCCATTTTTTTATCGGTCAAAAAAAGGCTTCGGGCATGTCCATCTTTTCCGTTGGAGGAAACCTGGGATTTGCTTTAGGACCCTTTACCCTTGCCCTGGTGGTTACCCATTTTTCCCTGGCGGGAACCCTTTTTTATTGTCTACCGGGTATATTCATGGCCGGCTTCCTCCTTTTCCTTAGGTCATCTTTGCGCTACCCTGCCCCTGTAATACAAAAAGACCAGGATTTAACCAACCCAAATTCGCTTGTGTCTTACAGTAAACTGACCTTACTGATCCTTATTGTCACCATGAGATCTTGGATACAAATGGGACTGGTAACCTTTATTCCATTTTATTATATCAACCATTTAAAGGGAGATCCCCTGCTGGCCGGCAAAATGGTCACCACTTTTCTGATATCTGGAACCGCAGGAACCCTTTTGGGAGCCCGTCTGGCGGACCGCTGGGGACACAAGTTCTTCCTATCCCTGACCATGCTGCTTATGATTCCCCTCCTGATCCTCTTTCTTCAAGTCCAGGGATGGGGGGCTTTCCTTGTCCTGGCTTTGTCCGGATTCGTTTTGATCGCCAGTTTTTCCGTCACAGTGGTCATGGCTCAGGATCTTTTACCCGGCAGGTTGGGTGTGGCCTCGGGTTTGATGGTCGGGTTTGCCATCGGGACCGGTGGATTAGGGGTAACCCTGCTGGGTCTGGTGGCCGATACCTGGGGAGTGCCGGCAGCCTTACAGACCATGATGGTCATGCCCATTATGGGTTTCTTGTTTTGTTTGTTTTTACCCTCCGCTTCCTTTCATCAAGCTAAAGATTGGCAGGGTTAATCCTAAGAAGGTTTCAAAAGTCAAGTGGGCTCTTGCCTTTTTGATCGTGAAGCACTTTGATGAATTTTTCGATTTCAGACCATTCCTAAAATTGACCGGATATAAAGAAAAAACAACTTAACGGGTTGAAAATTAATTGTTGAGAGATTATTTATCATCTATAATAAGTGGAGTGAAATCTAAAAAGGTTAGGAGAAGATTGATGAAATCAAAAGTTTCTTTACTGGTAATCTTTGGATTGCTTTTGGTCTTCCTTGGGGGATGTGGCGGGACTTACAGTGGAACTTCCAATTATTTGTCAATTGCGGGTACATGGACCAAGGATGATGCCCTTTCAACAGGAGACGGCTCTACTTTGCCGGAGCAAATGACTTTCACTGAAAACGGATATGGAAGTTCCTCGGGAGGTGTCTATGCGGCTGCCCTATTTTACTGGACTTATCAGGGTACCACGTTAGCTTTCTACCACGCTACACAAATAGGGCAGAAAGACACGACGACATTTTTAGTGCTCACCGCACCTTTGGTCGGTACGGTGGTAAGTCCGCTAATTTTGACAACCTCCACTGGGGGAACAGCCACCTATAACCGTTGATTGTGTCTATTCTGGTGAGGTTAGTAAAGAAACAATATCCAGAGCCTCAGGAGCAAACCAACCAGCGCTCAGGGGAGACTAACCATTAGAGTTGCAGGCGGCCAGCCCGCGGCCGCCGCTGAGCTCAAACATTGAATCATCGTGCCAATTGGGGTGAAAATGGACGAAGAAAAGCTTCTGAAAGCTAATGAAGAACTAAGAGAATTGCGGAAGCCGATACAGAATGTCAATATTAGACATAAGGAAAGTCTTAGTGCCTTAGAAAAGATTGCCGTCAAAGTTACCGACCATGTTGGCTCAATGGAGTTTTTCTTAATAATATTTCTATGGACCTTATTATGGCTTGGTTGGAATACTTTGGCGCCAAAAAGTTTACGGTTTGATCCTTTTCCTGCCTTCGTTTTGTGGCTTTTTATCTCCAATTATGATTCAGATATTCTTAATGCCTTTGATCATGATCGGTCAAAATCTCCAAGGCCGTCATGCCGAAAAAAGAGCAGAGTCGGACTTCAATGTAAACGTAAGGGCGGAAAAAGAGATTGAAGTTATACTCCTTCATCTGGCCAATCAGAATGAACTTGTTTTGAAAATTCTTGAAAATGTCGAGAAAAGAAAAAATAGCTAAAAGACTAAAGGGAACATTGGCTAAATTTTAAGACCTTTTAGAACCCAACTGCCTCCACTTGACCATGAGGAAAATTCCCAACATAGTAATCCCGCCGATCGTTCGCAGTTCCAGATAATTTCTGCCCCAAAGTAACAATGGGGGGCGGTTTATCCATTCGAATCTAAAAACACATCACGCCATACGAAACCATAAATAAAAGAGACCCATCAATCTTTTACAAGATGTCATCTTTTTTTTACACCTCTAACTCTCAAAGTTTCAAGAGAAGGTTAATCATGCTATCGGGAATTGACCGTATAGTTGTAAGTTGTTATTATAACTTAATTTTTTAATTACAAAATCCGAAAAGATTTATCCGGGCCTCTGGCATGGATATTGCGTGCTTTTTATCACAAGGAAAGGGAATGCCCTTGGGGTTTAATTCACCTTTAATAATCTAAGGAGGATGTCAATGCAAGGATTGTGGAAAAAATTAGTGTTTCTGGCCGGGATGGGGCTCTTATTAATCCCAGAGCTTGCCCTGGCCTCGGGAGAAGGGTCTGATTTAATCGTTATTGTGGCCGATACCCGCCGATTAACCGGGTGGGAGGCCTGGTGGGCTAACCTTTACAATGAAAGCCATGCTTACTTTACCGCTGTGACGGTTGTCACAATTCCCTTGGTCGGCTTGATCCTTGGGTTATCTGCCGATTTTGTGATGAAAAGGATCGGGATCGACCTGTCTTCCAGGGAACTGTCGGAACATTAATAAGAAGAAATCGATTGGTGTTGCGTTTTAATCGTTCGGCTAAGTATTTCCAAAAGTAAGCGTCCCTCAAGGGGAAAACGTCATATCAAGATAAGATTCATTTGGTAAGGAGGATATAATATGGATTGGTTATACGTTATAATGCCTATTTCCGGAGTAACGATATTCTGGCCAGGCTTAATCATCCTGGGATTAGGAGTCGGAATAATCGGTGGTTTCTTTGGAATGGGTGGGGCCTGGATGGTGACCCCGGGGCTTAATATCCTCGGTTTTCCCATGGCCTTTGCCATTGGGACCGATGCGGCTCACATGGCCGGGAAATCCCTGATATCGACCCTTCGTCATGGTAAATTCGGGAATGTCGATTATAAATTAGGATTCATCATGCTCATCGGCACTATCATCGGGATTGAGATCGGGGCCCAAATGATCATGTGGTTTGAACGTCTGGGCAAGGTGGATTTATATGTTCGATGGTTATACGTTATTTTGTTGACCTTGATCGCCTGGATGGTCTTTACCGATGTATTTAAGAAACGAAAGAAAGAGAATGAACTCAGGGCGGCGGGGCAAGAGTTGGATAATATGGCTACAGGCATTGAATGGCACAAGACCATGCACAAAATAAAGATCCCCCCGATGGTCCATTTCAAAACAGCCCAGATTTATTGTACCGCCTGGCTGCCGATCTTTGTCAGTTTTTTAACCGGCTGGCTGGCCGGGATCCTGGGTATCGGCGGAGGGCTTATCCGCATGCCCGCCTTGATTTATTTTATCGGGGCCCCAACTCACATTGCTGTCGGGACCGATCTGTTTGAAGTGATGATTTCCGGTCTGTATGAGGCCGGCACTTTTACCTTTAAAGGTCGAACCGAACTTTTGGCCGCCTTGATCATGCTAATCGGAGCGGCTGTCGGGGCTCAGGTCGGAACCGTAGCCACCAAATACATCAAAGGGTACGGGATCCGAATCGCCTTTGGGTTGGCGGTCATCGGCTGTGAAATTTCAGTCATTATGAAACTTCTGCCCAAGTATGTGCCGGCTTGGAAAGGATGGCTGGACCCTTCGGCGACCGTTCTGGTCCTGGGATTGGTCAGCGCCTTATCCCTCTATATTCTAGTCAAGATGATTCAGGGGGCCAAACAAGAGCTGGCCATGAAGAAAAGATAGGAAAGAGGTGATTTATGAAAAAAAGCTATTGGATAATCGCACTGGCGTTGATACCGATCATGATAACCCTCGGCTGTGGAAAGTTGGGCAAAGTGGACCAAGGAAGGGTTATTCAATTCGATAAAAACAAAAAGACGGTAACTTTGATCCGGGATAAAAGTGCCGATCCCCAAAACCCGGAGTACAGTTATCTTCCACCCATGACCTATACCCTCCCCGTTGATCCCCAGGAAATGGGGCCCGACCCGAAGGTCGGATTAAGAATGAAACTGGATATCCAGAATAAGCAGATTGTAATTTTCGATACCGGGGCTCAAAATTTCAAAACCATTCAATATACCCTGGTGGATCAAAAGGAAAAAATTACCAAAGACGACCCGTTGGTCTTTGATAAAGATAAGGATAAACCCAAAAAATTCCCGGTTATTGATCGGGAAAACAAGACGATAACTATTTATTCCAAAAGACAACAAACCCTGATCACCTTTTCCCTCCCCGACGAATATTTCGTCTTGCCGGACTATACCTGGGATTCCGGGGACGAGGTTCGTATTTATTACAAGGAAGAAGGAAAGGCCAAGAGGTTTATGAACGTAACTAAAACGGATATATTTAAAAAATAGGCATGAAGCGTGAGGCACGAAGCATAAAGAATAAGGAACAGGTTTGGGGTTTGAGGTGCAAGGTTTAAGGTCTAAAAAAGATAGGAAAGGATTGAAGATAGGTTATTGCCTTGAACCTTTTGCTTTTTTATCGTGGCCTTTCGCCTCTCGCCTGTTGCCCCTTGCCTACAGCCTATTGCCACCGAATTATTAATGGACCTAAAACAGACGGCAACCTGGAGTCGATGGGCAGGAAGAATAGGATCTTTTCTATGTATCCTTCTTTTTCTGGTTATTATCGATGCCCTGGTTTCAAGATTCAGAGAGCCCCATAACCGATTTTCCGGTTTGCCGGGGGACCGCATAGCCGTCAGCGGTCCCCTGGCGGAAAAAATAGAACAGGTCGGGGAGTTGACCTATCGAACCAATTCCCCGGATATTCAGCTTGAGTTTGATGCCATACAGACCGGCTTCTGGTTGGGGGGGTATCTCTGGAATGGTTATTTGAGCATCGGGCCCCGCACTCGCCCCGGTGGATACCAACTGACGGTTCAGAATAAGAAGACCCAGTCCGAGAAATCGCCTTCTCTTTTCCAAATCGAAGTGTATAATGACCGAAGGGAATTTCAGCGAAATTCAAAATCTTTTTTGGTGAGTTCGCTTGGAATTTATCCCTGGCAGGCAGGTCTCTTCTTAATCCCCTTTATTGCCTTTACCTTTGGGGGTGTTTTTTACCTTTCTCATAAAACGGAAGGCCTTTTGGCTGAACAAGGGAAAGCCGAAG
Source organism: uncultured delta proteobacterium (assembly GCA_963790475.1). Lineage (GTDB taxonomy): Bacteria > Desulfobacterota > RBG-13-43-22 > RBG-13-43-22 > RBG-13-43-22 > RBG-13-43-22. The sequence goes on from CAWBOS010000012.1 coordinate 601,189, forward strand.
TATATCGAGTCAGGAAAGGGGAGACCGGTTATGAGATTTTCTTTGGACTCGGGCGGAAACAGGGGATCCGACCGGGAAACCGCCTTATCCTCTCCAATAGCCAGGGGAAAGAGATCGGATCGGTATCCGTTGAGGAAGTCTTTGAAGGCCATTCAACCGCTCGGGTAGATTTTGGGCTGACTATTCAGCCGGGATTCATTATTTCGCGATCATAAAGAATATTTAACTTATGGAAGAAAAACACTACAAAAAATTATGGCTTAAAATCATCTCTACCACCCTCGGTTTTTCATTAATCCCCCTGATTGTCTTAGGGGTTACCATCTATTACCAGTTCAGCGTTTCTTACTCCGCCAAAATTTATGAAAACTTGAAAACCTTGGCCGAAAACCGGCGCAGCGCCCTTGATCTTTTCTTCGATGAACGGGTCTCCCAATTGGCTACCATCGCCCATACCCATTCCCTGAAGCAATTGGGTGACGAGTCCTACCTAAATAAATTATTTGATACCATGCAAACCCGCTCCAAATCCTATATTGATATTGGAATCATCGACCAGGAAGGCAATCATCTGGCTTATATCGGTCCCTATCCGGAATTGAAAGAGGTCAATTATAAAAAAGAAGACTGGTTTCAATCGGCCATGTCCGGCGGGGTTTATATCAGCGATGTTTTCCTGGGCTATCGAAAATTTCCCCATTTCATCATTGCCATCATGAGCCGGGAAAAAGACAAAAGCTGGATCCTCCGAGCGACCATCAATTCCGACATCATCGATAGTATCGTCCGGGCGGCCCAAATCGGGAAAAAGGGAGATGCTTTTATTATTAACAAAAGGAATATCCTCCAGACCGCCCCTCGTTTCAGCGGCGACCTTTTCGGGTTTCCCAAATCTCCGGATTTTTCCAAAATCGTTGAGCCCCAGGTGGAATCAATAAAAATCGATGGTAACCCCGGTCTCTTTGCCGCCACGCAACTTATCAACACCAATTGGATTCTGGTGGTCAAAGAAGACCCTAGAGAACAGTTGACCCCTCTGCTCCGGGCCCGAACGATCGCCGGTTTTCTTTTTTTGGGAGGGATCCTGTTGATTGTCATCGGGGCCTTCTTATCAACCCGCTCTATGATGCAGCAATTGATCCGGGTCGATCGGGAAAAGGCGGTCAGCGAGGACATGGTGATCCAGTCCAGCAAAATGGCCGCTCTCGGTAAAATGGCAGCCGGTATTGCCCATGAGATCAATAATCCCCTGGCGGTTATCGGAGAAAAAGCCGGCTGGATCAAAGACCTGTTGGCTGAAGAAGATCTGGCAAAAAATGAAAACTTTAAAGAGTTCGAAGATGCAGTTAAAAGAATCGAGCACCATGTGGAACGGGCCAAAAAAGTGACTCACCGTCTCCTTGGCTTTGCCCGAAGGATGGAGCCAACCCTGGAACAGGTGGATATCAACAAAACCTTAAACGAGACGGTTGATTTTCTGGAAAATGAATCCAGATTCCGGAATATCGATATCCAGATAGATCCCAAGAACAGCCTTCCCACCATTATGAGCGACTCCTCCCAGTTACAGCAGGTCTTTCTGAATATCATTAATAATGCTATCGACGCCATTGGAAAAGGTGGGGAGATCGTCATCCGGACCACCCATCTTCCCTTGAACAACGAAATCATGATCGAGATCACCGATAATGGACCGGGAATCCCCAAGGAAAACCTGGGAAAGATTTTTGACCCCTTTTTCACCACCAAAGAGGTGGGTAAAGGAACGGGATTAGGGCTTTCGATTGTCTACAGCATTATTGAAAAATTGGGAGGCCGGATCATGGTGGCCAGCGAAGAGGGCCAAGGCACGACTTTCACTATTTATCTGCCCGTTAAATAATTTTGACCGTATACAAAGTAATATCCAAGAATCCCGGGCCGAGGGGCCCTCTTTCCGGGAGTTTTCCAGAAGGCAATCCCAAGCCCCATCCCGGCCTAAAAGATAAGTTAACAGGAAATAGGGCATTCTTGCTGAACCCGTTTCCGGCTTTGGTGTAGGCTTGCGCTCGAAAAAAATGAAGTTGCGCCCCGGCGAAGAAACTCAGGGCCTAAGGATGGACAACCATAAGGAGGGTTATGACTGAGAATTTTAATATTTTAATAGTGGATGATGAAGAAGATTTTCGGGTAACCTTGGTTAAGAGGCTGCAAAAACGCAACCAGCAGGTCTTTGGTGCTGAAAGCGGTCAAAAGGCCCTGACCCTTATGGAGGCCATGGTCTTTGATGTCGTTGTTCTGGATGTCAAAATGCCGGGAATGGACGGGATAGAAACCATCCGGGAAATGAAGAAAAAAAATCCCTTAACGGAAGTGATCCTGCTCACCGGCCATGCCTCAATGGAATCAGGGATAGAAGGAATGAAATTAGGGGCCTTTGATTACGTTATGAAGCCGGTAAATATTGATGAGCTTTTGGAAAAAATCCGACAGGCCTATGAAAGAAAACGGGTTCAAGAGGAGGAGAGGGAATAATTTTCATCCAGGAAATTCTTAGACAGGGCCTCAACACTGGTCTCACTATGCATGAGCATATCCATCTGTCTGGTAAATAAAAGCAACCGGCCTAGATGGTCCAGTTTTTCTTCGATGAGAGAGCACCTATATTTCTGGAAGCGGGCATCTACACGGTCCCCATTGACGTCCACCACAAAATCCAGGGCCTTCAGGATCAGGCCGATGGCCCGGACACGGCGATTCCGGCGCGTATCATCAGCCGCCCCCCCCTTGAAAGAAAAAGTGATATAATTCATATTATCACTGGGGCCGCAATAAGAATCCAGGATGCTGTAATGATAACCCACCCGGGAACTGAAATTGAGATAATTGTCGGAAATGATGGCATAGCTTCTGTCCCCGAAGCGTTCACTCCCAGCCGGGGGCGGGGCCATCATCTGCTCTCTCATTACCGAAAAGAATCCGCCTAAACTGACCGGTCTTAATTGGGGCTGCTGAAACACTTCATGAGTCATCCCTCTCAGGAGGGCCTTAAAAGGCACGGAAGCTATATCCTTGACGGTCACTTTCTTCAGTACTTCTTCGGCTTTGGTTGTATTTAGCCCCTCCCCCAGATCAATCACATGAAGATCCAAAGGGATCCTGGCATCCAGTTTGAATGCGAACCCCTCTTTCCCGGAGACCAGATCGCTGAGCTGAAACATCTCGGAATAAGACCGTTCATGAACCAGTCTCCCGATATCATGGAGGGTCTGGCAATAGTCAGGAGCAAAGTTGGCGGCTTTCGGGTCCATTAAGGTCAAAGGCACTATCAGGTCGGCTACACGGCGTAGGGATTGATAGACCGGAGTTCCCTTCATCGGGGATTCGGATAGCTTTTGAAAAGAGGATAATTCAGGAACATTTCCTTGATAGACTCGTCCTGAATAAGCATCGACGGTTATCTCCATCCCCGAAGGAATAGCCGATGTGGCCATCCGGGTATCCAGGATTGTGGGAACAGCAAATTCCCTGACCAGTGAAGCCATGTGGCCGGTGACGCTGCCCAAATCAGTTAAAATAGCACTGGCCTTTTTCATAACGATGACAAATTTGGGAGAGGAATGCCTGGCCACTAAAACGGCCCCATCCGGGAAATTCAACAGGTCTTCCTCTGAATGAATTTGAAAAGCCGGACCTGACCCTATTCCGGGGAAGGCAACGGCCCCATCCTCGATTAACAAAGGATAATTGGGTATCAGGGGAATCGACTTAAGACCCGTTTCAGGAGGATGCACCTGGAGAGGACGGGATTGGAGGATGAGCAGATGCCCGGTCTCGTCCAAGGCCCATTCAATATCCTGAGGGCTTTTAAAGTGGTCCTCCAATTTTAAGGCCCATTCGGCCAGCATGCCAAGCTGCTCCGGTGAGAGACAGGGGATGTCCTGGTTTTGAGGGAGGACCGCTATTTCCTTGATTCCCCCTTGGGGATCATTGATTAATTGAACCGGCTTATGAGAAATAGCCGTAACCAGAATATCGCGGGAGCTGTCCTTGGCCACCGTATAGGAGTCCGGGGTGATTCTTCCTTCTACGGCATAGGGACCCAGTCCCCAAACGGCGGTGATGGTAATATGATCCCCTAAAATATTCAACGGATCGCGGGTATAAATTACACCACTGGCCTGAGAATTGATCATCTGAAGACAGGCCACGCTCATGGCAATATCTTCATCCCGAATCCCCTTATTCAGACGATAGGCAATGGCCCTGGGAGTAAATAAGCTGGCCACAACCTTTTTATAGGTCTCGATCAATTGATCGGAAGAAACGTTTAATACCGAGAGGTATTGTCCGGCGAAGGAGAGTTCACTGTCCTCTCCGATGGCACTGCTCCGCATGGCCACCCGAGGGGATGGGTCCTTTGAGCCGGCCTTATTTATCCTCTGAACCAATTGGTCATAGGCCGATCGAATGTCCCGCGCCAACTCATCCGGGAGTTGGGAGGAAAGGATGATTTCTTGGATTTCCCGGCTGGCCCGGCTGATGGATTCCGGATCGTAGGGGTCGATTTCCATCTTCTTGGCATTGATCTCTTCGAAAAGATTATTATGAGCTAACAAAGTCTCAAAAGCCCGGGTGGTAATGGCGAATCCTTCCGGGACCGGAAGATATAATCGACTGTGGATTTCACCCAGATTGGCATTCTTCCCTCCCACCCAGTCCATCATCTCTTTGTTGATTTGAGAATAGGCCAGGGTCGATTCTGTCGGCGGGGGTTCTGTTTTCTGTCCCAGTTCGGATTGGATTTTTAATTTAATTTCTTCCACCACTTCAAAAAGTTTGCCATAGCGGTGGTTGGATAAGTCATCCAGATTCTTTACCATCCTTAAGACATGGAAGACGGCCCGGTCCGATTGGGTTTTGACGTGAGCCATGCCGAAGATTTGATGACCTCTGAGCTTTTCCTCCAGGTCCGTTAAGACCTTCAAAAATTGGGAATTGGAATCCAGAAGCATTTTAAAAGAGGAATATTTATATCGAAATAAAAGGGCCAGACGATCCTTGGAAGGAGCTTCCTTTCGCGTTTTCCATCTATGCATTATCTTAAATTTCTTTATCATTTTAAGGTAATATAATCAAGCCCCCCAGAGAATGCAACATTTTCTTCCAGGTCTTTCCCCTCAGGTAAGGCCAACCCCGGGAGCCGGCCCGGGTCAAGGATGAAATTGAAACTTCCACCCTGACTCTTCTACTCCCTTTTTGTCTTCCACCCAAAACTGAAGACCCCTCCTGTAAGAAAAAATGGGGCCTTGTAGGACTGCTTTATGGGACTTCTTTTCTATTTGACGGGAAACAGATTTGGAAGCAGGGTAACTCCCGTTAAAAATGATTAAACCTTACTTTCTGTTGAAGGAGTTTCCCGGATGGAATAGAGGAAGGCGGGAGGTAATGGCAGAAAGGAAGGGATCAAAACCCCCTCAAATCCTCATCCGCGTTTGCGGATATACTCCGACAGATAACCCATGCCGAGAAAGAAGACGGTCAAACTGATGATGCCGGGATAGGAAGTGCGTTGAAAAAACCAGCGGCTCAAAAGGATGGCCATCACCAGACTAAGGATGGCCCGTATCAAAAATTTTACCCAGGAGGACATCAGCTCGATTCCTTATTCTCTTCCCCGATTACCTGATTCAGGCCGGTAAAAGTTTTCTTCTCAACCAATCCAAAGCCAGGACAGTCACCCGGTCGGGCAGAGTCTCGCCAAATCCTCCGATTTTATAAGAAAAGGCCTCTTTCTTCTTTCCGGCCAGGGCCAGAGAAAGGGTTTGTTCCCCGGCCGTGCCTTCCACCCAGACCCCCAGGCCAAGATCGCTGAAAAATAATTTCCTGGTTTTTTTTGCCAGGAACAGGGCCATAGCCTCTTTTTCGAGGGCCGGCCTTGGAAAGGGCCACCCGCCGCCAGAGACCAATACCAGACTGCCTTTAAAAAAGGGACTGCCTGTGCTCTGAAATCTTTGGCTGATCCTTCCGGCGGTGAAAGTTTCCGCCGCGCTCAACGATAATTGTTTTTGCGCCAGCAATAAAGCCGACACCCCTTCCAGGGTCTCATCCCCCTGACCAAAGATCAGCATTCCCAAACGTTCCCTAATCTTGGTTTCCATGCCGGCAATAATCGACTGGGTTTCCTTTTTATCCCTTCCATGGGCGGTGATCCGGATCCGGATTTCACCTACTGAGGCCAGCAGACCGATAACCGGGTTCTTGCTGTCCCTTATGAGATCGCCGATCTGTTCATCCACCCGGCTCTCACCCAGACCGCAGACCTTGAGGACCTTATATTCGATCAAGCCCTGATCCCGCCCCAATTTCTTTTTTAAAAAAGGCAGGACCGTGTCCTCTATCATTTTCTTCATTTCCCGGGGAACCCCCGGCAGGACGGCTATAAACCTGCCGGTCTCTGTTTCCAGTATGAATCCCGGGGCCGTTCCCTGGAGATTGGGAATGAGTCGCGCCCCGGCCGGCAAATAAGCTTGCTTGCGATTGTTGGCGGCCATGACAAATCCGGCCCGGTCAAAAAAAGATTTGATTAGTTGAAATAGTTTGGGATGGAAGACCAGTTTCTTCCCACAAACTTCGGCCACAATCTCCCGGGTCAAATCATCTTCGGTAGGTCCGATCCCCCCGGTGGTAATGATGACCTTGGATCTCTGGATGGCCCGGCGGATCACCGGGATCATCCGTTTGGGATCATCCCCGACCATGGTTTGGAAAGCGGTTTCCAAACCGATTTCCTGCAAACGGGAGGCTATATGGGAAGTATTGGTATCAATAATCTGCCCTAAAAGCAGTTCCGATCCAATGGCAATAATTTCAGCCGTATTTTTATTATTCATTATCAAGGCTTTCTGATTATGGGCCAGGTTATTGTCTGCGGACCTTACCCCAATCCGGTTTTCTTTTTTCGAAAAAGGCGGAGATGCCTTCCCTCTTTTCTTCGGCCGGGACCTGGTCTTCAAGATAACCGCCCATGGCTCTGGCCTCATCGTAGGGCAAATTGTAACCCCTGAGGAGATGTTCTTTCCTGGCCCTCAGATGGGTAGGGCAGTTGCCCAGCAGCGTTTCGGCCATTTCCATGGCCGAGGGCATCAAATCCTTACCTTTTTTCTCATAGAGCACTAATGACTGGGACATGGGTACCTCCTTTGAATGCAGGATACTTTGATATGGGCTTGCTTTTGAATGAAAAGAATATAGAATAGGGAAAAGACAGGGTCAAGAAGAAAAGGGAGGAGAATCGACCTATGAAATATCGACCTTTTGGCCAGCTCGACTTTCAAGTTTCGGCACTCGGGTTCGGGGCCATGCGGCTTCCGGTGATCGATGGGGATCAGGGAAAAATCAATGAGCCGGAGGCGGTCAGGATGATCCGTTATGCCATTGATCATGGCGTCAACTACGTGGATACGGCCTGGCCCTACCACGAAGGTCGCAGCGAAGGGGCGGTGGGAAAAGCGCTCCAAGACCGGTATCGGAATAAGGTCAAATTGGCCACCAAATCACCGGCCCGGCTGGTCAAAACCGCCGCAGACTTTGATCGTTTTCTGAATGAACAACTCCAGCGTTTGCAGACCGATCATCTGGATTTTTATCTTTTGCACGGGCTCAACAAAAGAACCTGGCCGATAGTCCGCGATTTGGACGTGTTTGACTGGGCGGAAAAGACCATACGGGAGGGCAGATTCCTCCACCTTGGATTTTCATTTCATGACGAGCTGGAGGTGTTCAAGGAAATTGTTGATGCCTATGAGCGATGGACTTTCTGCCAAATCCAATACAATTTTATGGATACGGAATATCAGGCGGGCACCAAAGGACTTCAGTACGCGGCGGACAAGGGATTGGCCGTGGTGATAATGGAACCCATACGGGGTGGGCAGTTAGCCAAACAGCCACCGGAGAGCGTGGTCCAAATATGGGAATCAGCGTCGAAGAAACGATCGCCGGCCGAATGGGCCTTGCAATGGGTCTGGAACCATCCGGAGGTCTCCACGGTCTTAAGCGGAATGACCACCATGGAACAGGTTATGGAAAATGTTGAAGCGGCGGATCGTTCCGGCCCAAAGACCCTCAACGAAGAAGATTTGTCCTTGATAGGAAAGGTTGGGGAAGAATATGGGAAAAAATCTCCCATCCCCTGTACCAAATGCAAATACTGCCTCCCCTGCCCCAATGAAGTCAATATTCCGGGAATTTTGGGATTATATAACGATGCCATGATGTATGGCGACCCGATACGCATGCGGCGCCTTTATCAAATTCGAATCCAGGAAGGCGAGCGGGCCGATCAATGTCTGGAATGCAAGGAATGCGAAGACCTCTGCCCCCAGGGGATTGCTATTTCGGAATGGATCAAAAGGGCGGATGAATTGCTTGACCCCAAGCGTTGAACAAGAAAAACATTAAAAATATAGGTGAAGTTCGGCTCATTTTTTTCAGAAAATAATCTTCCCACCGAACAGGACCCCCGCCAAAGGTTTCAGGAGAAAGCATGTCTGATTTGTTGAAAAAAGAAATTTCCGCCATAGAAAAAGAAGTCCTAAGCCTTCGTCGTGATTTCCACCGACATCCAGAAATAGGTTTGAAAGAGATTCGTACCTCAGGAGTTATCGCCGAATATTTGGGGAAGGCCGGCCTGGCTGTTAAAACAGAGGTGGGGCAAACCGGTGTGGTCGGTTTACTTCAGGGAAAGAATCCCGGAAAAACATTAATGATTCGTGCGGATATGGATGGCCTTCCCATCCAGGAAAAAACCCAGGTCCCTTATCGGTCTGAAAATGACGGGGTCATGCATGCCTGCGGTCATGATGGTCATATGGCCATTTTACTGGGGGCGGCAAAAATATTGAAGTCCCACCGGGGTGAGATTTCAGGAAATATAAAATTTGTCTTTCAACCCGGTGAAGAAGGCTACGACGGGGCACGATTGATGATCGAGGAGGGCGTTTTAGAAGACCCCAAGGTTGACGCGGCGATCGGTCTTCACCTCGGTAATAAGCTTCAGGTCGGAAAGATTGGGGTCAGGGATGGGGCAACCATGGCCAGTTCGGATGCTTTTTCCATCAGGGTCTATCGTCAAATGGGTCACGGTGCTCACCCGGAAAGCGGGGTGGATGCTATTTTTATCAGCGGTAACGTCATCACTTCTTTGCAGAGTCTGGTCAGCAGGGAGGTTTCAGCCCTAAATCCGGTCGTGGTGCATATCGGAATGATAAAAGGCGGGACAGCGGGAAACATTATTGCCGATCGGGTAACCCTCAGAACCGTAGTCAGGACCTTGGATGCCGAGCTCCGGGGAACCATCCAGCAGAGGATGGATCGAATTCTTAAAGGGATCACCTCCGCCTTTCGAGGCTCTCATGCGATAAGATATCTTGGCGGGGTCGGCCCGGTTATAAACGATCCGGCCATCTCCGATGTGATCAGGTCGGCGGCGATTCAATCGGTCGGCAGGGGAAATATCATCAACCCGGAACCTTCCATGGGTAGTGATGATATGGCCAGATTTCTGGAAGCGGTCCCAGGCTGCTATTTCGGTCTTGGAGTAGGAAATAAGGAAAGAGGTTTTCACTATCCCGTCCATCATCCAATGTTTGATATGGATGAAGACGGCCTGGTCATCGGGGTTGAAACCCTGGTGCGATCCGCTTTGCTCTATCTCAAATCGGATGATCATGAAATTGCCCTTTATACGGGGTCTAATAAGAGAGGGTGAAGAGAGCCGGGAGGTTTAATGGATATATTCCAGGAATACGAAAACTATGATGCATTAGGTCTGGCACAACTTGTCAAAGAGGGTGACATCAGGGCCGAAGAGCTCCTGGAGGCGGCTGTTAACCGGGTTGAGAAACACAATCTCAAGCTCAACGCGGTCGTCAATAAGATGTACGATCAAGCGAGGGCTAGCATTGCCGCCGGTCTGCCCAAAGGCCCCTTAGAGGGGGTTCCATTTCTATTAAAGGATTTGGGGGTTTTTTATAAGGGCGTTCCGACCACCTATGGTTCCCGGATGTTCACAGAAGCTATCCCGGACCATGATTCGGAGCTGGTCCTCAGATACAGAAAGGCAGGACTGGTTATCTTCGGCAAGACCAACACCCCGGAATTTGGTATGACCCTCACCACCGAACCTCTGCTCTTCGGACCCTGTCGTAATCCCTGGAATCCGGCTCGCACACCCGGAGGATCAAGCGGGGGCGCGGGGGCGGCCGTCGCCTCAGGCATGGTCCCCGTAGCCCATGCCTCGGACGGTGGAGGATCGATTCGAGTCCCGGCCTCCTGCTGCGGACTTTTCGGGTTAAAACCCACCCGGGCCAGGACCTCTTTTGCACCTGACGCCGGAGAGGGCTGGGCCGGCATGAGCGTGCATCATGTTATCAGCCGTTCGGTGAGGGACAGCGCGGCCTTTTTAGACGCGACGGCCGGACCTGTTCCCGGAGACCCCTATTGGGCTCCGCCCCCTAAACGTCTATTCCTCGACGAGGTCGGGGAACCTCCGGGGCGGTTAAAAATTGCATTTACGACGACTCCCCCGACCGGGATGGCAGTGGATCAGGAGTGCATCCAGGCCACCCAGGCGGCCGCGAAATTGTGTGAGGAACTGGGTCATCAGGTCGAGGAAAAGGCCCCGATCATAGATCAGGAAGTTTTGGGTCCCGCGGTGGTGAATATAATTAACGTCAGCATATTGGGAAATATTGCGCTTAGGCTTAAGGAGCTTGGCCGGGAATTACTCCCGGAAGATGTGGAGAAGGTCACCTGGCGCGCCGCTGAAAACGGGAAAACCCTCTCGGCCGCCGATTACTTCAACTCGGTCCAGACCATTCACCGGACCGGAAGGCAGGCGGCGCTATTTTTTGAGGACTACGATATCCTCTTGAGTCCTGTTTTACTGAAACCGCCAATTTTACTGGGAAGGCTGAATATGATGACCGATGATATGAGGCAGTACGTCCGGGAATTGACCGGTTTTTTCGGTTTTACCAGTCTGTTTAATGCCACAGGGCAGCCTTCCATGTCTGTTCCCCTTTATTGGACGGCAGACAATCTGCCGGTCGGTCTGCAATTTACGGCCCGATTCGGTGAAGAGGCCGTGCTGTTTCGTCTGGCTTCCCAGCTCGAAACGGAGCGCCCCTGGAAAGACCGGAGACCGGTCTTGGATTAATAAGACCATTGAACCTTTTGCAAAACTTATAAAAACTGCATGATGAAATATATCAGCAGGCAGTTATCCCAGTCGATTTAGAAATTTTGGGTCTTTCTTAACGACGATAGTCAGATTTGAGACTTTGGTAACAATTTTCAGGCATAGTTCTCCTCCTGACCTGAACTTTTCACCCCGTTCTTTGAAAATTTACTCAGGAAGCCAACTTTATCAACTGATCCGCAAAGAGCGCCAGGACGCCAAACATGAGATGGAGATTGACTTTCAAGGCTCCTCGGACCATGACATTCTTGGCACCGAACTCTTCTTTTAACCGGCTATTGAACCGTTCTGATGCTGTCCTTCCATTAAATCTTCTGGCCTCGTGGGGAGCCATAGGGATCACATCCTTACCGCGGAAGTTCTTGTCGATAATGGGCACATGTCCCAGAGCTCTGCTGATTGCATAGATAGATCCAGCGTCATAAGCGGCATCCATCAAATCATAAAGATAATCCACCTTGGAACTAGTCATCTTCATTAACGGTATAGCGACCTGGCTGTCATGAAGCGATGCTGCGGTCAAGACGACACTCACCGGCAATCCGCAATCATTAACATCGGCATGGAGTTTATACCCGACCCAGGTCTCTTTGTACCCTTTGGAGTTCTTCTTGGTCCCTACGTCGCAGTAAACCGGCAATTCTTTTAAGGCCTCTTCAACTGATTGCTCTCGTTGCCTGGTCAAGCGTTTGTCTTCCTTGGAATCACGGAGTTCTCCCTTGACTGGACGTCCTCTCTTCTTCGGCGCAGGCTTTTCTTTTACAGGCTTCTTAGTCGGCTTTTCCCGACCTTCTATGGCCGTTGCGTCTCGGGATATATGACCAACCAGTTCCGGCTTTAAACAACGTTCCACCAGGGCTTCGTGAACTTTTTCGCCAAGCCCCCCTTCGGCAAACTCCGCAAAGGCCCTGGAAAAAGTGGCCTCAGAGGGAATGTCGGATACCTTTTCGAACCCGCAGATGCGTCTTACATTAGACGTCGTTTTCAAATGTTCAATGGTTGATCTGGTGAAGGAATGGTTATAGACCGTCTTGGCCACAAAAGCCCGCGCTATCGCTTGGCGCTCAAGGATCTTCCTCCCCATCCACTGATTTAAAGAACTCCGGGGAACATATCTTTCAACCTCAACCAGTTCCAATATCGTCACCAGCCGTTCCTCTTTTTCAGTCAAAGGCTGTTCCCAACATTCTTCTAAATCGGAAAATAAACCTTGTTGCAATCTACCCCTTAACCATGATACTTTTTTCCAGAGCTTCATCGGTGTCTCCTGTGTTTTTTTGTGTTCTTTCTAAACATCATCTTAACACAGAACCACCGCTGAGGCTCACTCTTTATGCTTGTCTATTCCCTAAAAATAGACTTTTGCAAGAGGCTCCATTATAACTCGCGCAACCATTTTCCGATCAGGATTTTTGCTTCTCTGAACGGGCCAGTGCTTCCTTGACCGGTTTCCGGGTCAGGGGCAGCTCATAGAGCCGTGCATCCATGGCGGTATCGAAGTTGGTGTCAAGTACCTCCCCCCTTTGAGCCGGATTTATGGTGGACAAACCCCGGGAAAGAAGACCCCCCCGATCCCAATTTAGGCGATCTCTTCATTTTCATATCAAGACTATTAGGAGGTCCTTAATATTAGGGGATAACCCCTTCCTCTTTGAAACGTTCGATATCTTCCCAGGAATACCCTTCCTCCAGGAGGACCTCCTCCGTGTGCTGACTGAACTCGGGCGCCGGCATCCTGATAGTCGCCGGGGTCTTACTCATATTCACCGGGCTGGCCATGATCTCCATCCGTCCGTAACTGGGGTGGTCAAAGGGCAGAAAAAAGTTGTTGGCCCTGGCCTGGGGATCGTTAATAACTTCAACCAGAGTTTGAACCGGCGAAGCCGGCAGGTCCGACAGTAGAGGCCGCCATTCTTCAAGGGTCCGGGTCAGAAAGGCCTCTCGGAAAATATGGTAAAGTTCTTTCCGGTTTTCCTGCCGCGCCTCCAGGGTGGCAAACCTGGGGTCAGGTTCCAGTTCCTGACGGTCGATCAGTTTACAGAATTTCGACCAATAGCGGTCTGCCTGCAGGGCATTAAAACGGATCAATTTTCCGTCCTTGGTCCCATAGGTATTGGCCATGGGATTGGGCAGGCGTTCCCGGTAAAAATCAGCCAGACGCTTGATGGCGCTCCGGGAATCATTAATGAGCGCGTCCCGTTGTTTCCTTTCCTCTTCCGTCCCTTCGAAGGCCTCAAGCCGGTACTCCATTTCATCCTGCCCTGTGGTCAAGGCTGCCGCGACGTCAAAGGTCAACTGGTAAAGCCCGGTAAAGAACAGGGAGACGTCCACCTCCTGTCCCACGCCCAGCCGGTCCCGGGCATAAAGGGCATTCATCACGCCGAAGGCCAGCCCCAGCCCGGCCACGTTGTCGCCGAAGGCCGGTCGTGAATTAGGGCCCGACATGCCGGGAATGGTCAGCAAATGATTGATACCCGACCTCGCCCAGTATACGGTGGTGTCGTAAGCGGGCATGTCCTTGTCCGGACCTTTCATACCATGCCCGGTGACCGAACCATAGATCAGACGAGGATTCATGGTGCTGAGGGTCTCATATCCCATTCCGAACTTTTTCCGCTCGGAGAGCCTTAAATTGGTCAAAAAGATATCCGCCTTCTCGGCCATTTTATAAATGATTTTCCTACCCCCCTCCTTGGAGAGGTCGATGGCCACACCGCGTTTGTTCCGATTAAAGACCTCCCAGTTATAGGGGATGTCAGAGGGTATCCCGGCCGGTCCGCCGCCGGCCCCGGCCTGGAGATTTCGCCAGGAATCGCCGGTCACGGCGTTCTCGATATGAAGGACCTCCGCCCCGAAATCGGCCAGGTGGCGGGCGCACATGGGTACCGCCGCCACCTGAGATACATCGATCACTTTTATACCTTCCAGGGCCATGGGCGTCATTTAGTGTTTTCCTCCTGTGTCAGTGGTCTTTTCTTCCGGTCCTGTTTAACCATACTTCTTATGTTATTTATTGTCATGACAACTTGATAAGACCTTTCTATTTGATGAAATGAGTATAGGGTAAGAAAAAGACAGGATCAAGAATAAAAAAAGAGCGAAAGGCAGGGATGGGGTCCCTTCGGTTTCCCCTAAACCCTTGACTTGCAGTCTGCTACTCAATTATACTCAAATCATCTGGAGCAAGCGCCAGTCCACTAGCAAAAGGCCTGACCGATGGTTCTCGAATTCTCATAATGGTATTATTGTTATAACCATAAGAGGTGAGAGACAATGGGCCGGAACAAAATCAGGGAGTTAAATCTAAAAGCAATCTTAAAATTTTTCATCCCTGTCATTTTGATCATCGTGATCATCGGCTGGGCGAGTTATCATTTTGTTCATCCGATCCCCCCGAAAACTCTGGTGATGAGTACCGGCATGGAGCTGGGCTCATTTGTTCTCTTCGGTGAACGTTACCGGCAGATGCCGGCCCGAAAGGCATCCATGTAAAACTCCTTCCCTCATCAGGAGCCGTGGAGAATTTGAAACGCCTGAGGGATCAATCCCAGAGGGTTGATGCCGGTTTTGTCCAGGGAATGCTTCACGATAAAGATATCAAACTGATGAGTTTCAACCAGGCGGAATCCTACACCAGGCTTTTCCCCCGCCTGTCTCACGTGATTTTGCCCAAGGGAATAGTGAACCTGTCTGAAAGATACCCTTCCTCGGATATTCATCTTCTATCCTCGACGGTAAATCTTATGGGGCGCAAAACCCTGCCTCCGGCCTTGATTTATCTGCTTCTGAGACCTCTATGGAAATGTATAGCGGTGCCGACTGGATTCACAAGGCAGGTGAATTCCCTTCATTGAAGACCCAGGATTTCCTGATCAGTGAACAGGCTCAGCGGTTTTACAAGGCGGGGGGTTCGGTCCTTTATGATTCCCTGCCCTTTTGGGCAGCCGCATTCTTCAACAGCATGCTCCTGATACTTATTCCCCTGGGAGTGATATTGATTCCAATGATTGGAATCCTGCCCTGGCTGTATACCTGGAGAAACCGGTCGAAATATTATCGCCGGTACCGAGAACTTAGAAATTTTGAAAAGGATATGACGGAATACTGCCTATTAGAAAATTTTAATGATTATCAGGAGCGTCTCGCTTAAATCGAGAAAGCGGTCACCGGATCAAGATTTCGGTTCCTTTTTATGATGAGGTTTTTATTTTGAAAGGGCACATCCAAATGGTGAGGCAAAGGCTTATCGATTTGAATCATGCGCTATCAAAAAATTCCGATGCTACTAATACTAATCATTCTAAAATAGACTGACGGCATACCTATTCAACGATTTCACCTAAGACTTATCCAAAATCATGCGGACATCGAGTCCCAGGCACCCTCCTTTCTCCAGGAATACCCGAAGGGGATTAATGTCGATCTCGCGAATTTCGGGGAGATCACATAGCAGCTGGGAAAGCCGCAGTAAGACTTCAGCCACGGACTCCAGATCGGAAGGGTTTGTCCCTCGAGCCCCCTTGAACATAGCTATTCCACGGATCTCGTTGATCATTTCCATCGCCTCCCGGGGAGTTATGGGGGCTACGCGCAAAGAGACTTCACCAAAAATTTCCACGAAAATTCCTCCCAACCCGACCAGGACGACCGGGCCGAATTGTTCATCCTGCCGTCCGCCGATGATGAGCTCCCGTCCGCCTGTGGCCATAGGCTGAATCAGCACGCCTTCAATTTTGGCCTCGGGGTAGACCTGGGTGATCCGTTTGAGCATGTCCCGATAGGCGTCGGCCACACCGGCTTCAGTACGCAGGTTCAGCTGCACCCCACCGGCATCGGATTTATGCGAAATGGCTTTGGAGATTATTTTCATGGCGACCGGGAAGCCCAACTCCCTGGCCGCTTTGACGGCCTCCCCTTCATCAGGAACCGGAATGCCCCGGATCATTGGAATGCCGTAAACATTCAATACCTCCCCAGCTTCATGCAGGAAGAGATCCCTTTTCTCCGTTCTCGCTTTTTGAAGAAGAGACCGGGCCATCTCCTGGTTCACTGGGAAAAGGTCACTTTTTCGAGGTTCGCGGGTGTGTTCGATTTCGGCATAATAGCGGTGGTTCAGCTCCAAAGCCCGGACGGTCTCCACGACTTGGGTGAAGATGGGATAGTTCAGGTTCCTTTTCAGCCAGGCCACTTCCTGGTCTTCCGTGGAAACGTACACGGCCACCGGTTTCTCGTATTGTTTGGAAAGCTCTCTTATTCGGGCCAGAAGTTCCCGGGATTTCGGTCCTTCAATCAAAGGGATTATGGTATGAAGGAAGACAATGCCGTCGACCCCGTCTTCAGTTAAAGTCCGTTCGATGATACGCAGAAAAAAATCCAAATCAAAGAGGTCTCCGAGGTCCAAGGGATTGGTCAGTTTAATCACCGAGGCCCGGAAATGTTTCTCGATCTCTTCGATGAATTCCTGGGGAAACTGGGCCAGCTTAAATCCAACGTATTCACAGGCATCGGCAGCAATCACGGCATGGCCCCCGGAACGGGAGATGATCGCCAGGTTCCTGCCGCGCATCGGCGGCAGATGCAAAATCTTAAGGTCATTGCCCAAGGTAGTGGCATCGTTTACCCGTATGATCCCGCACTGGCGAAAGGCGGCATCGACCACACGGTCATTGCTGGACAGGGAGGCGGTGTGGGAAGCCGCGATAGATTTGCCGAACTGACCGATGTTGGCCTTGGAAGCCAAAATGGGCTTGCGGGATTTGCGGGCCACCGCCATGAGTTTGCGCCCGTTCTGGATCCCCTCCAGGTGGAGATAGATATAATTCGTGGCCGGGTCCTCGAGAAAATATTCGAGGAACTCTTCGGTCTGGATGTTGAGCATGTTCCCGGCCGAAACGAATTTGTTCAGCCCCAAACCTTCGTTCCCCATCAGGTTGAGCACGGACATACCCACCCCCCCGCTTTGAGAGATCAGGGAAATGTCCCCTAAGCGGACATCAGGATTCAGCGGGGTAAAAGGGGTACAAAGACCATTTTCTCTATTGATCACCCCGATGCAGTTCGGGCCGACGAACCGGATGCCCCATTTTTCAGCCACCCGGACAATTTTTTCCTCAAACTTCTTACCCTCCTCCCCGTACTCACGAAACCCCGAGCTCTCCACGACTGCCCAGAGGATTCCTTTCTGCCCGCATTCATCGAGGATATCGGCGACCGTTCGGGCCGGAGTGAGGATGACGGCCAGGTCTACCTGATCGGGAATATCCAAAACTGATTTGTAGATTCGCCTCCCGGCAAAAGCACCCCCTTTCGGCCCGACTTCATAGATGATCCCGCGAAAACCAAATTCAGTGAGGTTATAAATGATTCCCAGTCCCAAATTGTCCGCTGAGGTGGAAACACCGATCACGGCCACGCTGTCAGGGTAAAAAATATTCCGCATCATTCCCCCTATTGATTCGATTTGGTTCTTAATATCATTCGTTTTCCACCAATGACTGCGATTGGGAAACACCGGCCTTCCGGGTCAGGGCAGAATAAAACGGCTGAGCTGAATGGAATGTTTTTGAGTTCGAGGCGGCCAAGCCGCAAATCGGGTGTAAAGCCGGGGCCTATTGTCCCGGATAGTCCGATTCAAGCCATCCCTTTATTGATCTTACTTTATAAGTTTTTTGGTAATATTTTATAAAGGCCTCGACGATTTTCTGATCAAAAGAAGTGTTAATCCCTCCTCTCAAACGCCTTATCGCTTCCTCGAAATGCATCGGATCTCGATAGTGTCGTTTGGCGGTCAAGGCTTCAAAAACATCGGCTACAGCAATAATCCTGGCACCCAAGGGAATCTCATCTCCCTTCAAACCATTGGGGTACCCGCTGCCGTCTATCTTTTCATGATGGGCCCCGGCCAATAACGGGATTTCAGAATAGTTACCACTGAAATTCATCTGATCTAAAATCGTTTTGGTTTTTAAAGCGTGAGACTTTATTTCTGAATGCTCTTCATCCGTAAGCGCCCCCGGTTTTTTAAGAATATCATCCCTTACTCCCAATTTGCCATAATCGTGAAGCAGACCGGCTATTCCTATGACCTCACAATATTCTTCACTTAATCCCAATTCTCGGGCTATGCCCAAGGAATATTCGGTCACCTTTTCGGAATGACCAGCTGTTAACGGATCCCGGGCATCAATGGAGGCCGCCAGAACGCGTAAAATAGAATTAAACTGCTGTTTTTGTTGCTCTATTAACAGGGCGTTGTTGATGCTGATTCCGATTTGAGGGGCAATCCCCATCAGTAAACTTATATCGGTTTGAATCAACTCCCTCTTTTTTTCAATATTATCGACTACCAGGACCCCTAAAGAATTTTTCTCGTAAATAATGGGACAACAGACAAAGGATTTACTCCCGGTGCTTTTAAGAAATTCCATGCTTTTTGCTGAAATGTCATCTTTTATTTCGTCAATATTACTAACCAAAAAAGGTTTCTGTTCGTTGAAGGAGTGGACAAAGATTCCTTTTGATTCGGGTTTATCCAAATGAAAGAAAGTATTTTTAACGGCCGACAGTTGTTCCTCGTTTAGTCCATAACCGGCAGAATAAATCAATTGAGTTTTTTCCGGATTAGACAGGAGGATCATTCCCCGGTCATAATCCAGCCGTATCTCCAGGGCGCGCATAATATTTTCCAGGATATCGTTAATATTTAACTTTTTACTGATGGCCTGTCCAATCTCATTGATCATCAAAGCATTTTTATAGTTGATATCAATTTGATCAATTTGTTGTTCTGCCAACACCCTAAAACTATTTATAGTGGTTTTTAACTCTTTCTTTTCTGATAAATTAATAACATAACTTAACGATATGAAAACAAGAAGAATTGAAAGAATAATGATGGTATCCCAAGGGAAAAAAGGAATCAAAACACCTCCGGCCAGTAATGAAAGAACCACGCTGATATTTCTAACTCTTTTCCAAAAGGAAGAAGGGGAGGCCTCCCAGGAAATAATATAGCGGCAGACCTTTCCCCCCTTAAAAATACATTCAGTATGATCTGTCCGGGATATTTTATAATCAAAAATGTCAACGATGGCCTGGAACATCCCCAACCTGTTTTCGCACTGATAAAGTTTTTCTTGAACACCTTCTTGAGGGGTTACGGTGATCTCTACGGTATTGGGCGAAACTTTTCTGGACTGATAAACGAAGGATCTTGTAAACTTGGAAGTGACACGACCTAACATGGAATAGGCCATTAAGGGGCCGATCCAGGTAAGGGCATATTGTTTAAGTAATCCCGCTCCTTTCGAAAAGGCGGCGTATCGCCCTACTTCCCGGGCAATGTCCTTATTTCCGGTTAACTCTACCAGTTTCTCATGAAATCGGTCATGTTGCTCTTGAGTAAACCAGTGCCCTTCATCACTTATCTGATAGGATTCCACTTGGGAATATTTTAATAAATCCTGAATATTGACATAGGGATAATTTGTTTTAGTAAATTCAATGTAGGTATTCAGTATTCTGCTGTTATAGAGATGTTCTTCGGCCATTGGATATCTTTTTGTTAACAACTGGAAGGTTCAAAATAAATCCCCTAAAAACGATTAATAGAGGTTGAATAATTTTTCATATATTAGCATAAAAACGGTAGGAAAAGAATATAATGTTTTTTTGCAACCGTTTCCCGTACCCATGACGGTTCCCCTGCCTGACTTTTCGGCTCACCCTGTGAGGCAGGGGCCAAAGGGTGTTTAGTCGCCAACCATAAGATGAGATGGCTCGGGGAAGATCTCCATTGATGGAAAGAGAATCAGGGGCATCCCCCAAAATCCGGCTCTTGTAATAGAGGGCTCCACTGTGGTATGTTTTCTGAACATAATTTCAGGTTGAAAGGAGTCATCCATGGACCTTGTGGAGGCGATTAAGGCCAGAAAAAGTATCAGAGGATATAAAGACGACCCGATTCCACAGGAAATATTGCGGAAGATCCTGGAAGTGGCCACCTGTGCGCCATCCGCGGACAATAGTCAGCCCTGGGAGATTACCGTGATCACCGGAAAAATATTGAAAGACATTGCTGAGGCGAATGTAGAGGCCTTAAATTCCGGACGGCCTATCACACCGGACGTGACCCACAAACCCTATGAGGGGATCTACCGGAAACGTCAGATGGAGGTGGGTAAAAAGATTTTTGAATTGATGGATATCCCACGGGAAGACAAGGTAAAACGGAATACCTGGATATTAAGGGGCTTTCGCTTTTTTGACGCGCCTGCCGCCTTCCTTCTTGCGGCCGATGAATCCCTTGATCCGACGCGGGCGGCTTCGGATATTGGCGGTATAGCCCAAACAATCTGCCTGGTTGCCCAGAACTATGGGCTGGGAACCTGTATCGCCTCCCAAGGAGTGTTATATGCCGATATCGTGAAGCAATTCACCAAGATTCCAAAGACAAAAAAAATCTACTGGTGCATTACCATCGGTTATCCCGATTGGGATTTTCCGGCAAATAAGGTCAAAACCGACAGGGAGCCACTTCAGGTCAACACCTCCTGGCTGGGTTTTGATGAATAAACAATGAGTCCCCGATAGGCAACCATTCTCTCAGGCCAAGGTGGTTGTGCCCTTAGAATTAGTGAACCAATGAGGGATGCACATTTCCAGCCATTTCCCCGCCCTTGTAAAAAAAATTGAAAACTTTTCCTCATTTTATTTGAGGGTTCGCTATATTTTTCTTTTTTTGAATCTATTTATTCGAAGAATTCACAAATCGATTTATAGCTTCGGCT
Organism: uncultured delta proteobacterium; assembly: GCA_963790475.1. GTDB lineage: Bacteria > Desulfobacterota > RBG-13-43-22 > RBG-13-43-22 > RBG-13-43-22 > RBG-13-43-22. The sequence continues at coordinate 622,219 of CAWBOS010000012.1, forward strand.
ACCTGCTGGGGCTGGTCGAAATTATCAAAATGGCTGGCATTGCTGACCCATTCCAAACGGACATTCGGACATTTTGTGGAAATATCCTCGAAGAGGGTCTTGGGTTGGGCAGGATTGTGGTCGGCCTGTAATTGCATTACCGGAAAAGGGAAATTGTTTTTACAGATCTTTCCGATGGCCGTATCCAGATCCCAATTTTTCGGGTTAAAATATTTGGGGTTCATCCGATCGCTCTCGGCGTCGGGTCAGGATTATCCTTCTGTTTGTTTTTTTCTGGTTAAGCTCCTTCTTTCCGAGTACCCATTAAAAATGAGCCGGGGAGGGAGCAACAGGTAGCCTGTTCGTTGCGGCTTTGGACTGTGCCTATCTTAGATCTTTATCATTGACACCCGATCGGCACCTGCTTAGGTTTCTATTTTTTTAGGCATTGATTTAAGTAAGATGTATTCCTTCCCTCTTGAAAAACAAATCTTGGGAGTTAATCGGTTCTGGCTATCATCCATTTTGGAGGTTTCAAAGGATTATTCCCAGAGGCTATAGATTATTGTAACGTCCTTAAAGACCTCTCCATTTTAATTTTCTCTGGAATCTTTTGGTAGACCGGATAGTTAACCCCATTCCACCAGCCGTGGCCGTTGGTTATCTCCTTAGGCAGGTGTAGGGGAACCTGACGCCCGTCCAGTTTTAAGGACTTTGAGGCAGCTTCCAGGATGGTTACGACTCGCAAGCCGTTATTTCCATCGGAATGGGGCCTGGTCCCTTTTCCTATGCATCCCACGAAAGTATCGCATTGTTTCCTGAGCGGTTCATATTCCTCAATTCTCGGACAATACATATCTCCGGATCGGTAGGAGAAATGAAACTCGGCAAAGGTATCATAATAAGGGGGTATATCCACCCCCTTGTCATATATCTTTATCTTTTCCTGTAATTCCAGATCATCGTAAACTAACATTTTTCGTGTTCCAACTATCGTTGTTTTCCGGATCTTTTTCGGGTCAAGCCAACTGTTGTGAATAAAGGCGATCAGGCTATCTTTGAAACTAAGGGTAGTGGTGGCCACATCTTCCAGCTCTGTTTTAAAATGGGCTTTCCCCTGGCAGTTGACTGAAACAGGAAATTCGCCCAGGACATAAAGAATGATGGATATATCGTGGGGGGCAAGATCCCAAACCACATTGATATCCTTTTGAAAAAGTCCCAAGTTCACGCGGGTGCAGCTCACATAGAGTATCTTTCCTAATTCCCCCGATTCGACGATCTCTTTAATCTTGTTTACAGCGGCCGTATATTCAAAGGTGTGGCCCACCATCAGGATCCGTTTTCTTTCTTTGGCTAACTTAATCAATTCCAGACAGCTTTCCAGAGAATGGGTCAGTGGTTTTTCCACCAAAACATGCTTTCCCTGCTCCAGGAATTCCTTGGCCAAAAGATAATGACTGTTAACCGGGGTGGCAATAACCGCGCCGTCCAGATCGGGCATTTCCAGAAGTTTGTGGTAATCCTCTACTGCCTTAACGGAGGGGAAAAGAGTCTTTACCCTCTCTATTTTTTTAGGATCAAAATCACAGCAATATAATTGATCTACCTTATTTAGTTGGGTAAAATTTCTAATCAAATTGGGTCCCCAATAGCCGCAACCTATGACTGCAATTTTCATTTTAACCCCCTTAGTCAGAAGTTAGATAAGATTATTTTCAGGCGGCGCCTTTGGCCGATATAACCGCTTTAGCCGTTTTCAATAAAATCTTTATATCCAGCCAGATCGACCAGTCCCTGGCATAACGAAGATCCAAGCGAACCATATCATCGAAAGAGGTCCGACTTCTCCCCTCCACCTGCCAGAGACCTGTGATTCCCGGTTTAATTTCCAGGATGCGTCTAAGATGCCATGGCTTATACTTTTCAATTTCATAAGGTATCGGGGGTCTTGGACCCACCAGACTCATCTCCCCCTTCAAGACGTTGAAAAATTGGGGGAGTTCGTCAAAGCTAAGCTTGCGAATAATCCTCCCGACCGGGGTAATACGGCTGTCATTTTTTATTTTAAAAAATGGTTGATCCCCATCCCCATTATTAATATCCTCATGTTTCCCTTCGATGAGCTTGGCCAAATATTCCCTATGAACATGATCATCATTATTGACATGCATAGAACGAAACTTGCAAAAGGGAAAGCGGCTTCCTTTGCATCCTACGCGCAATTGTTTGAAGATCGCTGGACCTGGAGAAGTTATCTTGATCGCCACAGCCGTCAAGGCCATAAGGGGTGAAAAAAGGATCAAACCTATTATAGAGCCAAATATATCCAAGCACCTTTTAAAAATACGACGGACTGGCCGGCCCTCTAAGGCCTGATCCAGTTCAAAGGGGAAAAGGTCCGGCGCTGCTTTTGATTCATCCAATATTTCTTGAAAGATGGAGTCAGGGTAACTTCCCTTAACAACGGGTAAGAACCTGTAACCATTTTCCTTTTTTATGGAGTCAACATAATAAGTTAATCCTGCTCCATCAGTATCAGGAAGGATCACCCCAATAGTTTTAGGATTGACCCAGCCTTTGATGTCCGTTTCCCGGGTCCTGGTCCTTAGGCAATTTAAGAAACTCTTAAGTTCAGATTCATTATTCAAAACAGGCTCATTTAATTGAAATAGAGCGATGGATAAAGGAGCCGAAGAACGTTCGACCCTGCGTTTTTCTCTTTTTAATTGTATTCGAAAATTCTCAGGAGATAAAAAACAATCCTCAATCCAACATTGGTTTAAGGATAGGGCTTTTTTTAAATTCTCATCCAATGAGCCTTTTGGGGTCCATTTATGAAGGGATATTCCGATCGGTTTCATCGGCAAAGAACTATGCATTTTATCCGACTTGGACATTACAGAAATCTTTTTCATAAATTTTGCCTACCTTTCGGATACAAATAGAAATCCTGTTGGAATGCGATCAGTATTCATCGTTTTTTTTAGTTTTTAAATTTTGTTTTAGTAGTCATGACTCCCTGCTGTAATTTTGTGCTGTTTTTGTTAGCCATTATATTAAAGAATAATATGCAATATCCATAACGGAATACCGGTATTTCTTGTGTAGGAATACTGTATATTGAGGTTAATAAGAGGGGGGTTCGGAGCGGTTTCTGGTAATATTCATTATTCAGGACAGGTCAAGTAAACGAGGCGTTAGTTTCAGACGGAGGGTCCCAGTATCAGCTTATTTTTTTTAACAGTCTCGTGATCTGCCGAAGTCCGGAAACCGGAATGGAAAATCAAAGCCAGCTCTTTTGCGAAAAATAATCATTTTATATCTCAGACCAGGCAGAAATTGGCCCATAAATTTCAAGAACCTTCGTTTTCAGATGAGTAGTTCCGGCTTTTCATGCCGCAGTTCGTCGCGCAAATCGAGCAAAGTGTCCTGGAGGGCGAAGGTAGCGACGTTGATGTCGGCAGTGGTCATGGCGGTGGAGGTGCAGTACATCAGCCGGGCCGCCGAGGCAACGCCGCGCATCAGTATGCCGAGATGTATACATCGCGACATGCGGCCGGCCCGGCGGCTGGCGGCGAGGCTCAGGCGTGCATTACCAACAGGTTCGTCGGTGAGGTGGATATTGCTCAGACTACCAAGACCGATGGCCTGGCCGCGGATGCCAGTGTTCTGGAAGGCCTTGTTGAAGCCCTGGCGCAGGAGTTCACCCAGGCCATCGATGTGGGAACGCTGCTGCGGGTCGAAGCACTGCATGGCTGCGAGGCCGGCCGCCATGCTTATCGGATTTCCGCTGAATGTGCTGGCGTGCATCACCGGCCGCGGCTGGCCCGGATGGAAGCGCTGCATCAGGGAAGATCCCTGCTCTCCAGGGCAGGTATCTTCAAAAGTAACCTGCCACCATTGTGGCCCTTATTCTTTTTTGCTGTTTTTGCCCCTATCTTCCTCCAAGTACTGGATTGCCCTCGACGAGAGGTTGCGGAAACGACTATGGGGACGTGCACCCGGCTCCCCACCGGCCGCGGCTTGCGAGGGGTCGGTGCGGATAAAGTATTCGCCTATTGATCGGACAGAGGTGGAAAAGCCGGACATATCCTGGGCCTGGTTGATGGCGAATTTTACGGTACGGCAATAGAACTGACCCGTTTCAACAACACGGCCGGCGTATTTCAGGGTCTCTTTCTCAAGGTCAGCGGCGGGATAGACCCGGTTGACAAAGCCCCATTGCATTGCTTCCTGCGCGGTCATAAAAGTATTTTCGTACAGGATTTCTTTGGCCTTGCGCACGCCCACATCCCAGGAGGTGGTCATGTAATCGCCATAGGTGGGGATTAAGAGGGCATCCTCGGAGGCAAAGATAAAATCCATGGCTGCAGCAATCATCCACCCGCCAAAGATACAGTAACCACGCACCATGGCGATGGTCGGCTTGGGTAAATCACGCCAGCGCAGATGCATATCAACATATATATCACGGCTGAGTCCGGTCAAAGCAAATCCACTCAGACCTTCCGCACGCCTCTTTCGGTCCGCAATCTGGTCTGGTGAATCCAGGTCGTGGCCGGCGGAAAAGGCGCGCCCCTCCCCTGATAGGATAATCACCCCGCATTGAGGGTCAGCAACTGCTTTATTGAAGGCATCATCCATCTCCAGCAGCATCGTCCAGCTTTGGGCGTTAAGTTTCTCCGGCCGGTTAAGTCTTAAGCGGGCTATCGGTCCGGGTTCGTACTTGATGGTTTTATAGTCCATGCTATTCCTTTTGGAGTTATTAGTGAAAAGTTAGGCATTGAGCTGATAAGACATTCCTTTTTTAGGTAGAGAGTATAAAATAAGCAAAAATAGGGGTCAAGTCGAAACCAAATCTGAGAGAAAAGAAATGAAACGGAGATATCGGATTAGTCTATCTAAGGTTTAAGGAAGTTAGGTTTGGGTGGGGTCCCTGCCCAAAGGTCTTCGGACAGCTCTATTTGGGAAAATGAATATAAAAGAAGCCCAAAGAGGGGCAAGGAGGTAAAGGAAAGAATCAGTCGGATCCCAATTCCACAAAGTCCTGAGGGAACCCTTGATTTCCAGCTAGGACATCTTCGATGGATTGAATCAATTCGGCCCGGGAAGAATCCTTTAAAAGATACCCATCCGCACCGGCCTTTTGGGCGGCCGCCAGGTATTCAGGGGTTTTATGAACGGTGAAAACCAGGACTTTAGTCCCCGGCCGTTTTTTCTTGATTTCCTTGGTAGCGGCGAGACCGTCCATCCGGGGCATGGATATATCCATCAAAACCAGGTCGGGCAGCAATCTTTCGACAGAATTGAGGGCTTCAACCCCATCGGCCGCTTCACCAACAATATCTAAGGCCGGAAATTGTGAAAGAATGGACTTTAATCCCTCTCGGAGAGCGGGATTGTCATCAACGATCAGGATCCGCTGTGGTTTAACCATAAGTTAGGTAACAAGTATTAAAAGGCCATCTTTTATAAATATAATAATATAAATATATTAATAAGTACAAATGAACCTTATCAAAGATTATAAGAGAAAAAAATGGTGGGAAAACTGTATTTTCTCGAGAAAAAGGCTGTATTTTAAATCGGACGGTCCCGAAAATCTATCCGGCGATCTTATTAAAGGGCGATAGTTTGAAAAATTCAGATGGGCCAAACGGCCCGGATAACAGTTCCTTTTCCCTTGACGGAATCGATTGAAAAAGAGCCGCCTGAGAACTCAATCCGTTCTTCCATACTGGATAACCCCAAACCTTTTTTTGAATTATCCCTTGAGGATAGACTTCCGAGATCAAATCCTTCTCCATTATCTTTGATACACAGTTCAATGACGCCGTCGACTTTTCGCAACCCGAGATAGACCGAGTCGGCCTTAGCATACTTGCCGATATTATTCAGGGCTTCCTGGGTAATCCTAAAAAAAACGATTTTAAGATGGTCAGGCACCTCCTCTTCCCGGATGGTAACCGCTTGTTCAACTTCGATGCCGGAGTAAATCGTTTCAAATCTCCGGCAGAACCAGGAAAGGGTGGCCAAAATGCCCAGGTCATCCAGAAGAGGGGGCCGCAAATCGGCCTGAATTCTGCGGGCCTCTTCAATCGTTTCCTTGATGAGGGGGATGAGGGTCTCCAGGGGTTTGGATACAGCCCTATTCAAGGTTCCGTCCTTGGGGAGATGACCTAAGGCCTCTTCCGCCTTGAATTTGATGGCACTCAGGGATGACCCCAGGACATCGTGAACTTCCAAGGCGACCCTTTTCCTTTCACTTTCCTGGGCGGAGAGGATCTGGGAGGCCAGGATCTGAAGTTGCTTCTTTGATTTCTGCAAGGCCTGCTCTATCTTCAGTCGTTCGGCAATTTCGATAGTGAGTTCTTCATTGCTTTGAGCCAGCTCTGCGGTTCGTTCAAGGACCCGGATTTCCATTTCATTACGTGATTGGCGAAGCTCTTCCTCCATCTGCTTGAGTTCAGTGATATCACGCGTTACAGAAACCGATCCTATGATATTACCTAGGGCATCTCTAACCGGGGAAGAGCTGACCTGACGAAATCGCAACTCTCCCCGTGCCGGAGTGCGGATTATCTCTTCCTGGTTCCTGATTACTTCTCCCTGGAGCGCTCGCAATGGCGGTGCCTCTTCGATAGGCCGACGGCTGCCATCCGGGCGATAGACTTCCAGGTTTGCCGCGAATTTTTCCACATCTATCGCTTCATCGGAAGACCCGATACCGAATTCCTGAAGGGCCGATGGGTTGGCCAAAATGAATTGCTTCTTGGTATCGGCAAACCACACTTCGTCGGTGATGCTGTTTACCAATGCGGATAATCGGTCCCGCTCCTGTTGGACAGCTGTCAGAAGTTCCTGGGTTTTCTCTTCAACCCGCTTACGTTCCGATACGTCGAGAAACGCCACGCCAAAGCATCCCCCCTTGGTTTGAAAAGCGCTTACCTCGTAATGACGATCCAGGGCCTCGCTCCACGCTTCGAAGTGAGCCGGCTGACCGGTCAAGGCCACTGACCCATAACGCTCAACCCAGAGATTCTCCGATTGGGGCAAAACTTCATAAAGTGTTCTCCCCACGATATCTACGGCCTTGAGTCCGGTCATACGTTCGAAGGCCGGGTTCACCTGGAGAAACCGGTAGTCGCAGGGCCGGCCCTGGTCATCGCAGATGATCTCATGGATGGCGAAGCCTTCGGTCATGGTGTCAAACAGCTTTCGGTACTGCTCCTCGCTTTGGGCGAGTTCCCGGAACAAGGTTCGATAAGGTCGCTGGAGGCCGGTTTCGATAATTGCTTTGTACAGCAGGACGCAAACGATGATTTTCAGGAAATGGCCCACCTGGTTGAACAGGCCGTATACGTCCACATACAAGGTGAAGGACAGTTCCGAGACGATACTCACTCCCAGGGCGGCAATCACCAAGCGCAATACCATTTGGTCCAGGTGTTGCCGCCGTCGGTAGACGAAGAAGATTGCTCCGGACAGCAAAACGCAGATGAGGTATTCGCTGATGACCTTGAAGGCCGTCAGACCCTGCCCTTCGACGAAACAGGACGGGAACCATCCGCCGAATATCATGGTCAGTGACAGCGCCGTTACCAAACCATAGGCCGACAACAGTCTTATGGCCTTTACCCGCCGAGTCAGGAACAAGGGCGCCATCAACAATGACAACGCCTCCAGACCCCGCGCGGCGATCCAAAACTGCGTCGGCAGGTCGGCCGTTGCGCCAGGGAACACCCCCATTCCCTTATAGGCCAACATATGAAGGAGATCGAGTGCCCCTACCGCCAGAAAGGCAACACCCAAAAAGAGAAAGAAACTGTGGGCTATGAACCGGCGAGAGTTCCAGGCCACGATAAATATCCCCCAGGCCACTAAAACCGAAAACAACTCCGCCAGACTATGAAACAGCAGATAACTCACGCGGTTTGTCAGCCAAAACCCGATCAGGCTGATTCCTGTCGCCACCATGATGATGAGGGCCTTCATTGTACTCGGCGGTGAAGCCGCTGCGTCCTTTTCCATTTTTCAGTCTTATCCAGACACCCTTTTAAGCAGCCAGGCCATTCTTTGTCCAAGCGTTTTTACCATCTGAATCCCTTCCTCATCTTTTTCCACTTCCCCGATATTCCTGCCAATGCCGATAGCTCTCCCGACAATAAACATTTGCCCGGCAAGAAAAAAGTGATTCAAGGAATCAAGGGTGTGGATGCCCCCGGTGCGACGCAAAGCGACTACAGAAGCCCCCGCCTTATTTCTATACAGACCGCCATTGGCCAGAGATACAAAACCGGCACGATCAATCAGGGCCTTCATTTCGGCAGTCACATCGGCGAAATAAACGGGCGATCCCAGAATAATCCCATCGGCCTTGATCATTTTTTCAATGCATTCATTGGCAAAGTCCTCTTTGACGGAACAGCGCTGATCCTTATTTTCAAAACATTTATAGCAAGCGATACAACCATGGATTTTTTTCCCGGATAACTGGACCAATTCAGTTTCCAGCCCTTCTTTTTCCAGTTCACGGAAGACATGGTTAATAAGGATGGCCGTATTGCCATCTTTCCTGGGGCTGCCATTAAAGGCCACAATTTTCATAGTATTCCCGTCCTTTCTGAGTTATTAATTATGTAAAATTGAAGAGTTAATATCTTGTCAGAGTTTCGACTATCATGGCAAAATTTTTTCTAACGTGATACACCTACTAATGCTTTAAGAAGACAGTTCTAAAAATTAACAATTACTGTTTGAAAGGTGCAAAAAAGGCAGAGCTAAATTACCTGATTTTGCATTGTCAAGTTGGGGAAAAATTCCACCTCTCTGTTGAGAAAGGGGGTTTGTTATCTTCATTGACGCTCCTTAAAAAGGGTTGCAGACGTTTTAGATGTCTTTCTTACTGTTAAGTATTTTTATAACCTTTTCTTTTCGCTTTTCAATTTTTTCCTTTTCTCCCGCATATAACCACACTTTATCATCATATTTTTGATAAGATTCTATCACTTCAAGGCATTCTTTGTATTTTTTTTTGCTTCTCCAAAACAAGCGACATTCGATAAATTGGAAATCTTACTCTTCTCCAGGTAGCTGGATATTTTTCACATTCTCTATCCATCCCTATTAACATATCGGTCGCTTTTTTATACAATTTTATCGACTGTTCATAATTGTTATTCTCTAATTTTTTTGCTTCATTGATTAAATCTGACGCTCTCTCATCTTTCATATTAAATCTTTTATATTCTTTCCAATCTACCTCGCTTTTTTTAATTTCAATAAAACATTGCATTTTCTTTCTTTTAATAAGTATCTCCTTAATTATCGCCGACACTTCTGAGCCATGATCAATATCAAAAGCTAAATAATGATGTCTTTCGTCAGCCTGATTCACTTCTCCAATATATTCTCCGTATTTATTTGTTACTCTAACATACCCAGGATAATCTTGTCTGTGTTCCCGTATTAATATTAGATCATCACCTTCTTTGCATTGTGATAATATTTTTTCATCTACGTTTTTTAATTTAGTTGTAAAATTATTAATATGATCTAATCCAAAAAGACTATCTATACTAATTTCAATGCCAAGAAAGGCGGATTAAGATTACAGGACCTATTCCCAGGCTGCCCGTTCTTCTTCGAAAGGGGCCTTCTGAACCCCGGCTCTCCGGTCAAAAATCATCGTTGGTCGATTTTTAGTATCATAGGGTTCCCAACCCTTTAAATCTTCATGGTTGGGATTGCCGGTGCGGGCAAAGGCTATCCAGGAATCCATCATTTTTTGACATAACCGGCCCGCTTCAGGGCCGGCACCCACAAACCGCTGTTCCATAGGATGGTTGCAGGTACCGAAGACAAAGGGCATTTCCAGGGCGTGACAGGAACCCAGTGCCCCGCGTAGGGCCGGTGATTCCCAGGTAAACAGATAAACATAGGCCCGGCCGTGAGCATCGGCTAAACGAAGAGCGGGAAGGCGGAAACGCAGGTCACTCAACAGGGCATCTTCAATGTCACGATTATCAAAAGGGAGTCCGTGTTCGGCCCTCGATTTCTTATATTTGCCGATAAGGTCAGCACTAGCGGTCTTGATTCCTTTCCCCTTTAGTCCTTCAACGATCTTTTCCAAATCCATATCGGAAATGGGCTTCAAATTTTTATGATCCTTGAACAGTTTCATTTCATCTCTGTTATTTCCTACCATCAAAGAGATATCCCGGGTTCCTCCCTCTCCGACTATTTCAAGGGACTGCCGGGGTAAGGTAAGTTCATCGATTGTCGGCCGGAATCTCAGGTTGAAGTTGTTTTGCAGCCGGACCAGTACATTGGTTTGGGCCTTTAAAAGATCTTCAACCGGTATGTCCCAAAGCCTTTGTGCTTCGCCGGGGTTTAGGCCGAGTTCGGACAAAAAGATTTCGGTCAGATGAGAAGCCTGCTCCGGAGTCAGGGCCAATCCGGTACCACTTTGGGCAATTACCCGATGAAACAAACCCCTGGCCGCAGGCATGGCCATTAAGGTAACCACGGCCGACGCCCCTGCCGATTCGCCAAAGATGGTCACCTTGTCCGGGTTTCCGCCAAAGGCCTCGATATTATCCCGGACCCACTTAAGGGCCGCAATCTGATCCAGTTGCCCGCAATTGGCAGAGACACCCCATTCCTTTCCGCCATGATTTCCAAGGAAAAGGTACCCCAGGACACCCAAACGGTAATTGATGGTTACGACAACTACATCTCCCCGCTCAGCCAGAAACCTTCCGTTATAGAGGGGGGAGTCGCTGGTGCCGTGGGTAAATCCACCACCGTGAATCCAAAACATTACCGGCCGCTTTTTCTTGTCGGCCCTCGGGGTATAAATGTTCAGATAGAGACAATCTTCCCCTACCGGACCATCAGCCGCGAACCCAATGATAGGGTGGCTGCCCTGAAGTGATGAAGTGCCGAACTTTTTGGCCGGTCGCACTTGACTCCACGGATCAGGGGGGACCGGGGAATGAAACCGCAGTTCCCCCACAGGTGGGTGCGCATAGGGGATTCCTAAAAATACCTGACCTCTTGCTTCTTGAATCCCCTCAACGGGGCCATATTTGGTATCGATTATTGGTTCCATGTTTTATCTCTTCCTCTTCGGGTTAGATCTGACTGTACCCCGTTCCCTTGATTTCAATGCCCCGGCCTTCGGCCTTTTCGATCCAGCCAAACTCCTTCAATATGGCTTGGCTGTAGGTGACCCGTCCGGTGATCTTATCCAGGGGCTCTGTGGCCAATAAAAGGATGGCCCGGGCCATTATTTCGGGCGGCTCTCCGCGGGGATCATCATATCCGGTCACCAGCTTGTGATATACCGTGCCGGGTGTCGGAACGACTTTGGATGGGGAGAGGCAGGTGACCGATATCCCATATTGATAGACCTCCTGGGCCAATCCCTGGGTGAATCGTTCCAGGGCCGCTTTCGAAGCCCCGTACATGGTTCCTCCGGTGCCGGGACTTTTATAGGGCCCGCGGCCGGGACCGATCGCCGCCCCGGAGGAGACGTTTACTATAGCCCCTTGGCCTTGCTCTATCATGTCCGGCAGAACCTTTTGCGAGAGCATAAACGGCCCATGGACATTAACGGAAAAGGCCCTGACCCACCGTTGTACCGGATAGTCCTTGATAGGGATGTAATAGTTCAAGGCCGCATTATTCACCAACACCTCCACCGGACCGAACTCCTTGCGGGCCGTATTCACCAGATTTTCACAACTGCTTTCGGAGGACACATCGGTCTGAACCCCGATCGCCACTCCTCCGGATTTTCTAATCTCGGAGACCGTTTCATTGATGGATCCACCCAGTTTATGTTCTCCTTCTCCAAGAGTGCGGGCGGCACAAACCACCCGGGCCCCTTCAGCGGCGAAAAGGGTGCTGATTGCTTTGCCAATACCACGGCTGGCGCCGGTAACCACAGCGACTTTACCATCCAACTTGCCCATATCGACCTCCTATAATTTGAACTTGACCACCATTCCTATTTTTCTCTTTTTTATATTAAAAAGTCAATGTTCGAATTATCCTTGACCCCTCCGCGGGGTTTATTTAATATCATTTGGGGACTCGAAAAATTGGGGCATCAGGGAAATTGTTTGGAGGGTCGTTAATAACAAGCTATAGCCCATTTTTTATCCCAAAAAGAAAAATGGGAAGTCAAGGATTAACGGTTATTCTTCGGAAGTTTAACCTATGAACCAACTCAAGTCGAGATTGAAAAGATTCCTGTTCGTCTTTTGCGCCCTGATGATCCTGGGAACCATCGGTTTTATGATCATCGAAAACCGGTCTTTTGTCGATTCCCTTTATTACGTCATTGTCACGATTGCCACGGTGGGTTATGGCGACATCCACCCGGAGACCACCACCGGTAAAATCTTTGCCATCGCCCTCATTGTCATGGGTGTGGGCACTTTTCTCGGGGTCATCGGTAACATCACCGAAATCATGCTGGCCAGACGGGAATTTGAAACCCGCATGGAAAAGTTGAACATGGTCATCGGTGTATTTTACAGCGAAGTCGGCTTGGGACTTCTCGGTTATTTTTCCGGGTATGCCCCCGATTTCGACGGGATCCGGCCTGATCTCCTGGTTACGACCAAATGGACGGAGAAGGATTTTATCAAGGCCGGGAAAGATTCTATCCACCATCAATATGGAGTTGACATGACCAGGGTGGATCTGGTTTTGCTAAAAGGCTTCCTGTTCGATAAGAGGAATTTTCTCCTGAGGCTTCTTGAAAACCCAGTGCTCCTTGAACACCAATCCTTCACCGATCTTCTTCGCGCCGTCTTTCATCTCACCGAGGAACTGGCTTACCGCAATACTTTTACCGATCTGCCTAAGGCCGATAGCCTGCACCTGGCCAGCGACATCAAAAGGGCCTATCACTTAGTCGTGAGTGAGTGGATTTCTTATATGAAATACTTGAAAAACAACTATCCCTTTCTTTTCTCGCCGGCGATACGGACGAATCCTTTTGATCCGAATGCCTCGGTGGTCATTACCAAATCCCCTGATGTCTGATCAAGGGCCTTTCCGAGGAGAAAATTTCCCTGATTCTTGTTGACAGGGCCTTCGGCTTTTGCCAAAATTGTTCAAAATCCTTGCCCAGTTCAGGAAAAAAGTGAGCTGACCCTAAGAGTAAACCATTTAACAGGAGGAGGGGGAAAATGCCAAAACCAATTGGATGGAGGCCTCTGAAATTTGGGTTGCTGCTATTTCTTTTAGGGTTCATCGGGTTGTTCTTCACCTTAGGAGGCCTTCCGGTCTATGCCCAGGCGCAAAAAACTTTGATCGATTTAAACACTGCTTCACAAAAAGACCTTGAGTCCCTCAAGGGTATTGGTCCGGCCACAGCGAAAAAGATCATCGGCGGCCGTCCGTATAAAACGGTGGAAGAGCTTAAAAAGGCCGGTGTTTCCGAAAAAACCATTGAATCCCTGAAACCCCTGGTCAAGGTCGGCACTGTTTCCGCACCGGCCAAGCCTGCCGCCGAAACAAAACCAGCTATGGCCCCTACATCAGCAAAATCGGCCACTGATACGAGGGCTGCCGCTGCCCCAACGGCGGAAAAGGCGAAGCCCAAAGCCGCTACCTCGGCCCCGACCAAACTGGCTCCGGGGCAAAAGGTGAACATCAACACGGCCACTAAAGAACAGATCGAGGCCCTGCCGGAAATCGGGCCGGTGAAGGCGCAGGCGATCATCGATGGCCGGCCATACAAGAAGCCCGAGGATATTATGAAGGTCAAAGGAATCAAAGAAGGTATATTTAACAAGGTTAAGGACTTCATTACCGTTCAGTAAAGGGGGTTGTTCCGAGGCAGCCTCAGGTAACATAATTCTATCTAAAGGAGGATGTTAGCCATGAAGAGTCTTTTTCTAATCATTGTCGCTGTGCTGGTGTGTTCATCCTTGGTCTTTGCGGCCGGTCAGAAGACTTATCAGGTCACCGGACCGGTACTGGAGATGAAGGATAATATGATCATCGTCCAGAAGGGGCAGGAAAAATGGGAGATCGCCAAGGATGCCGCCACCAAGGTGACCGGTGATCTTAAAGTCGGGTCCAGAGTAACCATTGAGTACACGATGAAAGCGACCACTATTGAGGTTAAAGATGCAGCGAAGAAAGCCGAGCCCAAGAAAGCAGAACCCAAAAAGGCCGAGCCGGCACCAGCCAAGAAGTAGCTTGACATTAAAAAAGGTAAATAAGCATGATGGCCCCTGCCTTTGAGAAGTCAGGGGCCATCATGCTTTTCCCTGGCTTGGGAGGCCACAACCGAAGCGTGGAGGAGATTACGGGTATTCTTGACGGGATCATAAAAGGAGTAGGGGGAAAAGATTTTCTGGGGAGAAGCGCCGGGGGGTTTATTCGAGCAGCTACTCGGCTTAATTAACAACCCCCAAACCGGTGGACTATCCGGACTGGTCGAACAATTCACCAGTAAAGGTATGGGCATATTAACGGTGCCGGGAAGGACCTCGATCTCAAAATCCTCCGAAACCAGGGCAAAGGCTTTATCGAAAGAGGCCTTCCCGTATTGTCCGCTGCCATCAACAATGTGTTGTAAGTATTTTATCGCTGTTTGCGTATTGCGTTCTTTTTTGGATATGTTTCCCATCACGGTCCGACTCCCCAGATAGTTTTTCTTAGGCCGGGATTTTTTCAGTTATTTAGCAACCGACCCACCATCGACCACAATGGTCTGTCCGGTAATAAATCGGGAGGCCTGGGAGGCCAAAAACACGGCAACGCCTTTCATGTCGTCAATGTCTCCACCTCTTTGTAAAGGAATCCTCGAAGCGGCCATCTTGTAGACCGCTTCATTTTTTGTAACATGAGCCATCATATCGGTACGGAAATACCCAGGGGCAATGGCATTAACGCGGATATTAAAAGGGGCCAGTTTGACGGCCAGATTCTGTGTCAGACTGATTACGGCCGCCTTGGTTGAATTATAGGGGACGGCCGGGTGGGCCGCCTCTTCCGTTCCCCGAAGACCGGCAGTCGAGGCGATATTGATAATAGTGCCGCCGCCCCAATCTTTCATCAGGTTGGCCATTTTCTGAGTCAAAATCCACACCGCCCGGACATTGACGTTGAAAACATAATCCCATTTCTCGAGAGGATAATCGAGGGTCGGAGCACCCCAGGTTGCTCCGGCGTTGTTGACCAGGATATCGATCCGCGGGAATTTTTGAATAGCCGTCTTAAGCATGGCTTTAATGTCTTCCTCCTGAGACATATCGCAGGCTATGGGGAATACCTGGACCTTAAATTCCTTTGATAACTCCTCGGCGGATGCTTCAAGATTTTTCATCTTCCGCGAGGTGATAATCAGGTCCGCACCCGCCTCCGCCAGCCCGGTGGAAATAAACTTTCCGATTCCTCTTCCCCCACCGGTAACCAGGGCGACTTTACCTTTCAAATTAAATATATCAGGTAGCTTCATCAATACCTCCTGTAATAGTTTGATTTGAAGTCTATTGAGTTGAGGAAAAATCTGGAATATCTTAAAAGGTTATCGATTAAGAATCAAGGTAAAAAAAGATTACTAAAACTCACTCCGGGGGACTTCTCTTGTTCCGAGGAACTTCAATTTTCTTTTGACGGATTCCCCTGGAAACGATAATATGGCAGTCTGGGTATGGAGATACAGGACCTGATAATTTTTGAGGCCTGATCAGATACATCTTAAGGGTCTCACTACGGTCTTAACTCGAAGATGAATAGTTGGAATAAATGGGGCCGGAGGGTCTACTTCCTCGGGATTGTCCACTTTCTTTAGAAGGATTTGTATTTGAATTTTAAGCTAATCAATGATATCAGCCTCAAGTGGAAGTTGATCATTCCCTTTCTCTTTCTGGCCGCAATGGGGGCGTCCACCCTGTTTCTGGTTTCCTACCGCTTTCAGACCAGCCTGATAAACGTCGATGAAGACCAACGCCTTAGAAATCTGTACCAGGCTTTCCTGAATGATATTAATTTAAGGAAAGATATGGCCTTGAGTCTGGCTTATCTGACAGCCCGGAACCCGGAAGTGGCTGAGGCCCTGAGCAGGAGGGATCGCAGTCGCCTCCTTGCGCTCCTGTCTCCGGCTTATGAGACCCTGGAGCGGGATTTCGGGGTCCGACAGTTCCATTTTCATGTGCCGCCGGCCACTTCTTTCCTGCGACTCCATGCCCCCGGGCAACACGGGGAAAAAATGGAAGCCTTTCGGCCGACCATCAACCAGGCCCGGGAAACCGGCATCGGTGTGGGAGGCATTGAAATGGGGACCCTGGGCCTGAGTATTCGCAGCGTGGTCCCCGTTTTTTATCAGGGGCGCCAGACGGGGACTGTGGAATTCGGTTTATCCCTGGGAAAGCCCTTCCTGGAAGAGTTTAAGAAAAACTATGTCGCGGAAGTGGGGCTTTATCTTCGGGGGAACACCGACCGAAAAATCCCTCAGATATTTGCCGCTACCTTGGACCAACCTCTTCCTGCGGCGAAACTTTTTCAGCGCCTTATTGGTTCAGGAGAGGTGGTGATTCAGCCGGAATTCCTGGGACCAAGGAAGATGACCGCAATTTTCGGTCCGCTACGGGATTTTTCAGGGAAGATCATCGGTCTGGTAAAAATCAGCGTCGATCGCAGCCCGGCCTTGGCCCTGCTCCATCGGTATGCCCTGGTAGCGGCCGCCTTGGGTCTGGGTGGCCTCATGATCTCGATCGCCTTTGTCTGGTTCATATCCGTTATCTTTACCCGGCGAATTGATGCGGTCATAAAAGGTGCCGATGAAATCGCCTCCGGCCGCCGCGATACCAGGCTGCCGGTAACGAGTGGCGATGAACTGGATGTCATGGCCCGGGCGATCAATCAGATGCTGGAATCCCTCAATGACTCCCAACAACGGCTCCGCGAGTACGCCCAGAATCTGGAATTGATGGTGGAACAACGGACCCGGAGCCTTAAGGAATCCGAACAGACTTATCGGACTCTGGTGGAAAACGTACCCTTGATTGTTTATATGGTCGAGCCTAACGGGAAAACTTTGTTCTTAAACCGGTCGACGGAGCAGATGGTCGGGCTACCGCCGGAACAGTTGAACGGACATTATGAAATTTGGGCCCGCTATATTCATCCCGACGATCGGGCTCGAGTCTCAGCTCTGAGGGAGGAGAGTCTGAAAGGGAAAAAGGAACTCCATACCGACTATCGGCTGGTCCATCCCAACGGGACCGTTGTTTATTGCTTCGACCACGCCGTTCCAGTTTTTACGGAAGATCGGGAATTTTATCGGATGGACGGCATCATCATTGATGTCACCGTCCAAGAGAAACTCCAGGAAAAAAGCCTTCAAGCCCAGGAACTGGAAACGCTGGGGCAGATTTCAAACCGCCTGGCCCATGAATTGCGAAATCCGCTGGCTTCCATCGGAGGTTTGGCCCGGCGGATCGTTAAATCATTCGAAGCCACCGATGCCCGGGCCGAAAAAAGTCAGATGATCCTGGAACAGGTGCAGAAACTGGAAAAAATCCTGAATATGATGCTCACTTTTATCGCCCCTCAGGCGGTCAATCTCCAGTCCGGTGATGTAAACCGTTTGATTCTTCGAGTAATCGAAGAACTGCGAAACAAGTTTCAATCTGCAGCCTTTTCCGTCAATGTCAAGTTGGACCCGGATCTAAGACTGATTCCGCTGGATGAAAACCTTTTCGAACAAGCCTTGATGAATCTGATTGAAAATGCCTGGGAGCAGATGGGACAGAAAGGGGAGATGGAATTAAGCACCCATAAAAACGGAGAGACGGCCACCGTAACCCTGACCTTCCCGGTCCCCATAATTTCTCCCGACGATATTGATCATTACTTTTATCCCTTCACCGTTGACTATTCATCACTAAAAAATAGTCCGGTTTCGGACCGGCCGGATGTCTCCATTTCCAAGGTGGTCATCCATAAACATGGGGGGACGATCAGCATCACCCCGGAGAATGACCAGCGCCTGAAGCTCACCATTACCCTGCCGCTTCGATAAATTTTACTCATAACCCCATCATTTTGACCACGATGGTCTTCATGATTTCGTTGGTGCCGGCAAAGATGGACATGACGCGGGTGTCCCGCCAAGCCCGGGCCTCGCGATAGGTGTTTTTAGAAAAGTTAAAACAACCTCCCTTTCAAGGTCAAGACTAATCAGAAAATCTACCTCCCTTTATTTTAAACGAATTCACTGGCCAGATATGTTTTTCAGGAGCGAAGAGGCATTTTCGCGGTTGTCCAACAACCAATCCGTTTTCCAAGGCCGACCCTAATAGCTAGGTTGTACGATTATGAATTATCCCCTGATGGTGAGAAGTAAGTCTTCGTTTTGTGGAAATCGCCTTCTCACCCTCTTCAATAAAAAATGATCAGAAAGGTGTAAGTTGTTATTCATAATACTTCTCGCAACCCATTCCTGAAAAGATAACGTTAAGATATAATAAATAAAATTGAAAAAACATCGGATAGCAGACTCCATCTGCTGGGAATAAAAATAACTATTTTGGGGGGTTGGTATTATTTTTGCGAATAATCTAAATAAATGATATCGACCAATGTGACAGAAAGGAGTTGGATTTTATGAAGAGAAATAATCTTGGTGAAAAACGAATTCTGATAGTGGATGAAGACACGAACGTCCTTGATTTCTTAGCAGGAGAAACCCAGAAAAGCGGCTTAAACTATCAATTTGAAAAGGCCGATACCTTTCCGCAGGCTGTGGATTCTATGTTTTCCGGCAGGTTTGACTTGGTTATTCTCGATTTTCCTGGGATTCGAGGTCCGTATCTTTTGAATTTGGCCCTTCTCCGAGAAATACCCGTTGTTGTCCTGGTTTCCTTTAATTCCTTTTCCATTGAAGCCAATCATCTTTTTCAAAAAGGAATCAAAGGGCTTCTTCCCAAAGAGAACCTATCGGAAATTATTCCGGTTATTGAAAGTCTTCTTTCTCCAAAGAATCCGCCTGCCGCTCCTATCGGCCTAAAGGGAATGTTCTCAGGTTTGATTTTGATGATGTAATGTAACTGGACCCTACCTTCATATCAATAGATTGGAGAACTAAGAAGATGAAAAAACGAAATGGATTTTCATTGTTGGAATTGATTGTCGCCCTCGGTATTCTAAGTATCGGGTTCCTCTCTCTTTCCCACCTATCGATCTCAGTAATGAAAGCCAATAAATACAGCCAAAATAAGACAGCGGCCCTTCAACTGGCTCAAGAGAAGATGGAGTCAATAAAGACCCTTCCCTTCTCAGAATTAAAGGGGGAAGTTGAATCAGAATTAAGGATTGGAACGGTTGGAACGATTTTTCAACGGGAAACTATAGTCGAAAAAGGAAGCGGGGCCTCCCTGGCAGATATAACAGTCCGGGTGCATTGGCCCAACATTTCATGTCCAAGCCGGTCGCATGTTACAGAACTTTTTACTCAGATTGCCGGTTAAATTAGAATAAATCACTTGCCTCTTGATTTCGAATTAAATTGACAGTAACACTTTGGACGTATAAAGAAAAAAATCCGATAGGATTATCTGAAAAGGATTTGAATTCCATAAAACCAAACTGATACAATGAACGCTGTCCCGTAAATAGAAGAAAATGTAATTTATGCCCTAAAATTCACTGATCCCCAGGAAGGAGCCATTATCCTATGCCGAGGTCAATCCCTCCCAGGACGGGAAAGCAGGGAAGTAAAAAAGCAATAAGAACCCTTCCTAAAAAAATAGGTTCGGAATACCGGCAGGCTATCGAAAAATTACAATTGTCTGAAGGACTTCTAAGGGCTTCGGAACGTAAATATCGTTCTTTGGTAGAAAGTATTCCAGATATCATCTTCGCTCTTGAATTGGACGGTTCGTTCGCCTATATCGGCCCGCGATGGAAAAAGATATTAGGGCACGATGAAATGGAGGTCCAGGGAAGATACTTTATTGATTTTGTACCTGCCGAAGAACATTCCTTTGTGATCCAAGTTTTTAAGGAGGTCCGAAACGAAAAGAAGAATGTTGAAAATATCCTTTTGCAATTTCGCCGAAAGGATGGACAGTTACGTTTTTTTTCGGGCAGCGCTGCTCCGCTGTTGGATGAACAGGGGCAGGTCGTGGGAACCATGGGAATTGCCCGGGACATCACCGAGCGGAGAAAACTCGAGGAACAGCTCCTTCAAGCCCAAAAGATGGAATCCATAGGGAATCTGGCCGGGGGGATTGCCCATGACTTTAATAATCTCCTTGGCGGGATTTTAGGTTATGCCTCTTTTGCCAAGAAGAAGATATCTCCCAAAGACCCCTTGTATCATTCATTAAACAGTATTGAACGATCGGCAACTCAGGCGGCCGAATTAACCAAACAACTCTTGGGATTTGCCCGGCGGGGAAAGTATCAGGTTAAGCCAATCAATTGTAATGCCCTCATTCAAGATCTGATCCAGTTTTTGAAACGGACGATGGATAAACGGATCAACCTGAAGGTGGAACAGGATCCCCATTTGTACTTGATTGAGGGGGATGAGACTCAGCTTCAACAATCGCTGATCAATATCTGTTTAAATGCCAGGGATGCCATGCCTTCGGGGGGAACCCTGAAGATCGTCACTGCTAACCAAACCCTTTCAAAGGATATGATTGAAAAACAAAGGGGATGGAAAGAAGTGGATTATGTCAAGATCACCCTTTCGGATACCGGCCTGGGAATGTCTCCGGAGGTCCGTTCGCAGATCTTTGAACCTTTTTTTACGACCAAAGAGCAGGGAAGAGGAACTGGGTTGGGGTTGTCCATGGTCTACGGGATTATTCAAAATCATGGGGGATATATTGAATTGAAAAGTGAGCCGGGGCAAGGGACCTCCTTTGAACTTTTATTGCCGGCTGTTGGGGAATTGAGGATTGAAGAAGTTTCTCCTCTTCCCCCCGGTCCAACAATTCCGAAAGGTTCCGAAACTATTCTTTTCGTCGATGATGAAGAAATTATTCGACAGTTAGGGGCCGACATCCTGGAGGATGCCGGCTATAAGGTGCTTCATGCCTCCGGAGGGGAAGTAGCCATTCAGATCTTCCGGAAGAACAGGAAAAAGATCGCCTTGGTGATCCTGGATATGATCATGCCCGGATTGGGCGGGAAGGAAACCTTTCTCAAGTTAAAAGAGATCAATCCTAAAATAAAAGTACTGTTGTCTTCAGGGTATAGTACTAATGAAGGGGTGGGGGAAATTCTCAAGGAAGGGGAGGGAGGATTCATTCAAAAACCCTACCGGGACGAGGATTTGATCGGAAAGGTCAGGGAGGTCCTGGATTCATAGTTAGTTACCATCTCAATAATCTTTAGGAACTCCACAAACAGGTCCAGCCCATCAATTTTTTAGGATTTGTTCTATCTTTTTTTTTGACCGCAAAGGGATTTTCAACTCCGAACCACCAGAGGTCCGGTTGGCCGGAGAGTCGGGAACAAAACTGTAGATGACCGATCCCTATGATGCGGTGAACAATGCCTCGTCGAACCTCAATGCCAGATATCCCTTCCAAGGGAATGGATTTTTTATTGGTCCGCCCCCCAAAAATCGATTTCCGCAGGGCCTCGGTTTTTGTTATCCGATAAAAAGTGGTTTTTCGACGGAAAATAATAATACCAGTATCAAAATAGAGAGAGCCCATCCAAAAGACCTGTTTATCCCGGTATCGGGGTTAAGACTTGGCCCGATTCCAAAAACGAGAATAGCTGCATAGAAGACGAAGTAACTCCTCCAAGAGGGTCGGAGGGCCAAGGAGTCTTCCTGCCTAAGGGGAGCTATTTTGGGGTTCATATTCTTGACTCCGAACGTACCCACTGAACAAGGGAAGTCCTACCAAAGACCTCGAAAAGCGTGGTATAATGAACCAGCTTTGAATTGTTGTCCCAACTAGGGCATATTGATAAGAAATCCCGGGAATTGATGGACCCCTCAGGAGGTCAAAAAACCTGCAGGATGAGGGACCACCATGGGCCGATTTCGCGCTCGGAGTTTGATAAAAAAAGCTGGCCTGAAAGCCAGACGACCCAAGAAATTCAAGAAAGCCACTGGGAGTCTTTATTAGATACCAGTGGCTTTAATCTGTTGAATCCGCAACGCCTCTTTTTCATGTTTCCTAAGGGCCTTAAGGTCAAGCTGGCATTTTGCTTCATCTGTTTTGGAGGTGATGAAAAAGAGTTCTACTTCAATGTCCTTGAAGGTTTTGCAGAATAAAAAACGCGCTCGTTCCAAGTGATAATCGGAGGTAACGATAACGGCGAATTTAAACTTATGGGTCTGAATGATCGATTTCGAGAGAGAGGCATCCTCTATGGTATTACTGCTTTGGGCAAATTCTAAAATATCTTCCTCTGGAATAAATCGGGCAGTAAGAAATTTTCTCATGTACAGTGCGTGAGGCTTAGAGGTTGTGTTGAAGTGTGAACCATACCCCCCAGTCAGCAGAATTTTCCATCCGGGGTTGTTCTTATATAGCTGAACAGCCAGCTCGCACCTTTCAACCCCAAGACTATAAAGTCGGCCTTGCTCATCATTCGCTGAGCCAAGGACGATAATGACCCCTTCTGGCAATGGACCCTCCCTTCTGTTCTGTCGAGCTCGATGATATTCTTCTGTTTGTGCAATATTCAGTAAGGGAACAAATATTTCCTCGGATGTATTATGACCAATTGGTTCAGTTAATAAAGCAGAGTGAGTATACCGGGCGTCCGGTGGAAAATTTATTAAGAATTTATTTTTTTCGGTTTTTTTTAGATCCTTTCCGTATTCTATTATCAATAAAAAGCAACTATTGCAAAGATTAATTGAAAAAATAATAGAAGAGGAATAGAAATATCGTCAGAAGAAAAAGTGGTTTGTTCCCCTTCCTCCTATCTATTAAAATAGACTTCTTCCCCTATTGCCCATGTTTACTTGACCAGATCACCACGTCAAACCAATTTCTTGAGTAAGTACCTGAATGATTTTTTGATTTATTTTCATTCATAAAGCTCCACTTCATGAATCGACCAATAATATACATCATCTTTCCCGGTATTAACAATTTGAAGATAGCGCATCGAAGTGGATGGAAAAGAAAAATCCAGATCCTGGCCGGATTTTAAAAGGGTTTCCCCGGTCCAATGTAGAGAAATGGGGCTTATGATAGAGTTCAATGAAGTCCAGGTTTGCCCATCAGCCGAATAACGGATCGAATATCCACGAGGGAAATCGTTGACCGAGGCCCCAGTCAAGACACGGATTCGACCGACCTTTTCCATCTTTCCAAAATCGATTTGAAAGTACGCCCCGGGGATTTGCGGCCTACCTGTGGTCCACCGGGTGGACATCTTCCCATCGGCGGCTAAGTGGGCCTCTCGCGGGTTGTAGTTGGTTTGAAAACGCCAATTAGTTGAGGAAATAGGGCGATACCGGCCGGCAGACGGGGTGAAAAAATAAACAACTTGCCCGCCGATTTTCTGTTCTTGATAAGGCTGCTTTAAGTTATTTATTAAAAAATGGTTCAAGGCTGAGTTGTTTTCTTTTTCGACCACAAAGGCCGGATTGGAAACCGTCTGGAGCAGATCGTCTTTTTGAAGTGGTAAGGCCCTTTTTTGGGCCCGCCAATCCGGGGGAAGCTGAGCCAGGATCCAGGGGGCGGCATAAATATTAACGGGGTTAAAACTTTTCAAGTAAGCAATCAAAGGCTTCACATCACCGGATTCCGTTTTAATTTTGGGCTGGGCTTGATAGATAAAGCATTCGGCTACGGACCAATAATAGGTTGGGTCGCTCCCGAGTTGAGTGAGTTTGAAAAAACGTCCAGATTGAGGGGTGAAGGTAATATCTACCCGACCAAGGCCGGGACGATAAAAAGGGTGGGGCCCCGACCAGAACAGATCGCTCCATAATCCGGCGGCCTCACGGACTGTTTGCCACCTTCGGCCATCCTGAGAGATCTCCAGCCGAAGACCGCGCGGACCATCCTCGGGGTCTCCCGACAAGAGAGTGATCCGGCCCAGATCGGGAACTGTTTCACCTAAATCCACTTGGAGAACGAGCCCGGGCTTTTGAGGCGTATTGGATGACCAACGGGTGGCCAGATCCCTGTCGAAAATATTTCTGGTTCCCCCCAAGGGTGAATCGGCCATAGCCTTCAAATTCCTAGGCATAAATTCTACAAACTGCCAAGGGGGGGGTGTGAAGGTATGATAAATAGTATATCCGATGAACTGGCTTTTCTGATAGGTGCCCCCGATATTTTTTAAAGTGGCTTCAAATTCTTTATTATCTCCCTGGAAAAGAAAAGCCGCCCTCGGATCTTGATCTATTAAATCAGTATGGGGGGGATAACGATCGTTGGCCGGGGAGGCAAAAATAATGTCTTCCTGGGAGTCAAAGGTTAATCGTGCCGAGACCCAATAGTCATGGCAATAAATCCGTTTAAGATTTTTTTCGGTTAGAAATTTAAATAAATCTTGGTCATTTTCCCGGGCCTCTTGAAATTGTTTTGCCTGGGTTCTATGTAAAATGGGAACCCTGGTCAGGGTGCCATAAATATTGGAAAAGAGGGTCAGGCCAATAAAAAGAAAAGACAAAACCGCCGAAACAGAATTCAGCCTTAAGGTAAAAACGGCAAAGAGGATAGGCAGAACGGAAAATAACGGTTGCAAATAACGACTGGTATGGGCCGAGTCAAAGCCGCTTAGGGCGAAAATGAACGGAAAAAAGAGGAGAAAAAGGAGCAAAAGGTCCAATCCCGGGTTTTGATTAACCCTGAATTTCAAAAGATTAAACAGGTTTTTCCCCCGGATCAGA
Organism: uncultured delta proteobacterium; assembly: GCA_963790475.1. Classification (GTDB taxonomy): domain Bacteria; phylum Desulfobacterota; class RBG-13-43-22; order RBG-13-43-22; family RBG-13-43-22; genus RBG-13-43-22. The sequence goes on from CAWBOS010000012.1 coordinate 647,060, forward strand.
AAGAGGGAAAATAAACATCCCCCGAAAACAAGATAGATCAGGAAAGAGAAAAAGGGAATGGTGTACTGTTGGGTTTCGTTATTAACAACCCCCAGCAGCTCGGGGAGCCGATTTGAAAAAAAATCGAGTAAGGAAGACAGGAAAGGTTCGCCGCCTCCTGCTCCTTCCCACAGATAACGCCAGGAGATCAACGGATAATATATATTGTGAACCCAAAGGGGGAGACCGCCGAATATCAGACCCAATAGAAAAAAAAGGATGGTCCGCCTGAGCCAGAACCATTTATCTTGAATGAATAAAAGAAGAAAAATTGCCGGCAGATAAAAAACGATCAGATAATGAGTCCATATTCCCAGGCCGCAGAATAATCCCAAGCTGAAAAAATAACTGCTTTTTCTCTCATTACTTGACAGAATCTTGAAACTGAAAATAAAGAGCACAACCCCGATGATCGGTATTTCAATATAGGCCGACCGGGCCAGAACTGAATGAAAGATCAGATAATAAGATCCCAGGGCTGAAAACAGGGCCGAAAGGAGAGCTGTTGATTGGTCAAAAATCAGTTTGGCTAAGAAATAGATGAAGACAATAAAAAAAAAGGATTCGAAAAAGATGGATAAGTCCAGGGTAAAGCGGGAAGCGCCGAACAAGAAAAAGATAGTGGAAATGAAATAGGTTTGAATACTCCCGCAATAATCCTGACCGTAATAGAGAGGAGGCAAGGCCCCTTTTACGATATGACGGGCCATCAAACCGTTCACGGCCTGATCGGAGTCCATTAAGGGGGTCAAGAGTAAAAGGGATCGAATTCCCGCTCCGAGAAGGAGAATAATTAAAAAAAAATAAAATGATTTAAATTTTTTAAACTTCATTCCAGATTAAACCCCTTAAGATATTTACTGAAGACCTTCCAACGCCAGGCGTATGATCCACCCCTCGGTCGGGAAAAAACTTCATAAAGATAGTAAAAGCAATCCATAGAGCCAAAAGAATCCATAACTGTTCCCGTTCTGCTAAAGTATTCCAGATCGGCCAACCGATCAAAGAGGTCATCAAGAGGGCCCATCCCGGGGATCGAGCCGGTTGTTCGTTGGGCAATATTCTAATCCAGAATAATCCTTTGCCAAGGCCTATGGTCAAAAGAAATCCAAGCAATAACCCACCCAACCCGTCTCCTATAATACGCCTAGGCCTCCGAATATCCCAAGAAGCAGCCGTGCTTAAAATATTCCCCAAAAGTTTTTTTCGATTTGTTTTGCTCTGCATCACCAAAATCCCTATGGAGGCTTAGGGTAACCGGATTCCTGCATTGGCCGTGTCTTGACTATGGAGACGTTTAGAAACGCATCCTCGATTGCATCAGAGGTAGGGGACAATATTATTTCTTCTCTAAACCAAAGTTGAAAATAGTCGCCTTGGTTTCCACTACGGTTAACTCTGAGTTGGCCCTTAGATATCCTGGTAAATCAGCTCTTATTGTATACTGTCCTGGGGGCACATTCAAGCGGGATAGATTATAATAACCCTGGCTGTCGGTCTGGACATCGGCCAGCAATTTATTGCCTTTATAGATTCTTACAGTGACCTCAGCTAGAGGTTTTTTTCTATGGGTATCCATTACCCTTCCCCCGGCGGCTGAAAAGGTATCCCGGAGGATGGAAAGATACCGCTCTCCATATCCCTGGTAGATATATCCCTGGGTATATTGGGTCTTGGTGGGACTGTAATCTTGGCTGGTCAGACCAGTTCCTTGGGTGGGCTCAATCTGAGTTCCCTCATTCCACTCATTAAATGAGGTAATCAAAGCTAACGGATTTTCAGGATTCATAAAAGGTAAAACCGTTTGTTTGAGGGCTTGATTAAAAAAAGACCCCTCCGCTCCACCGGGTTGGAACTGGCGGGGAATCACCGGATGATTTTCCGAAAGACGGACCCCTCGGTCGTTATAACCGGGGATGATGGAAGGAATCAGCATGATTTTTTTACCGATGGCCGATTGGTATTCCCGGTAAAGCCCCTGAACTTCAGAAAGAAAGGTGCTCTGTTTCCCGTAACCCATTTGTTTAGTCTTCGCCCAATCATACATATTGTAGGCGGTAATTCCATCGAACAAATTGATCCGGTTTATTTCAGGGTGGGTGGAAGGTGGGAGAGGATTCGAGCGCATGACATACCAGAAGATTTCATCTCCGATAAGGAAAGGATTGAAACCCATCTCCTGGAGGCCTTTCCTGAGACCATTGATGGCTCCTGGGTAATCCCCGATAAAGGTCCGGGTTAAATAAATGATGGCCACCGGACGTCCTTTGATTTTCAGATAAGAGGGATGGGAAAAATAATTTTCGGCTAAAAATTTGAAATCGGAGAGCAATTTTTTTGCCTTTTCAGGAGTAAAATCAATCCGATCATCCTTCAATCCAAGGCCGGAGGTTTCATAAAAGATACAAAATTTTATATCATTGATATTCTTTGCCTTAATGATTTTTTCTCGAATTATCTTGTCCAGTTCGGGATGGTCCGGCCACCAACTGACAGCCCAGAAATCAATCCCGTATTGAGAGGACCAGGCGATATGCTGTTCAATAGTTTTAAGATCCGAGGAATCATACTGTCCCAAAGTCGGTAATTGTTGGGGAAGCAGACGGCCGTTGATAAATCCCTCCCGCCAGTTTCCCGGATACCAGAGATAATAATAGGTCCCGATGAGGTATTTATTGGCCCATTTGGGTTCCGAAGTGCCGGAGTTTTGGGAGGAGGAACAACCAATCGTAGTGAAGGACAATAAAAGGATAACGGAAATAAAATAAAACTTTTTCCAATAATTCCAAAGCCTGCTATTCCAGGGAAAGCCGAAACTCAAAAGGGATCGGGTATCTTGGATTCTGGGTCGCGCCTCGCTTGCCAGGAAGGATGCCCCCTGGGTGAATAAAGAGAGTTGGAGGATTCTTGAATAATAGATAATCATAATGGGAAAAATGGCTATAGAAGTTCTAAAGATAGCAATGAAAGCAAAAAGATCATGGGGATTAGGAACATAAGAAACAGATTAAGCTTTGTTCTTTCTTTTGTAAAGACCAAAAGATTGAAAACCAATAACCCTAATGTGGCTCTGGCATAAGACCAGGGTTCGACCCAGATCAAATGATTCAAAAAGGCGGTCATCAGGGCATATCCCAGGAAGGACAGGGTAAGGGGGCTGTAATATTTAAAGATATCATACAGGGCGGTGATTATAAGGACGGAGATCAATAATAAATACAAGAGTTCGGAAATTTTTTCATAAGAAAGACTGCCATGGGCCAAAGAAAGAAATTTTTCCATGATGCCCTGGAAGGGGAGACCGAAATTTTGGGTTCCTCCAAGAAAGGAAAAAGTCTGAAAATGGGCATAGAGGTAGAGTTGCCAAAAGAAAAAAGTCAAAAGAGGGAAGAGCATATAAAGGGATTTTCGAAAGTCCTTTTTCCCGAAAAAGTAAAATAGAAAAGCCATGCTAACCAGTAGGGTGGTCTCCTGGGTGAGGCCGGCCAAGGAAAGGGAAATGATTTGCTGGAACGGTTTTCCTTTAATATAAAAAAAGACGGCGATGACCGTAAAAGTCATGGCCAAGGGTTCCGGTAGGCTGCGTAAAAGGCAAAGCAAAAATCCCCAGGAGGCAGGATAAAAGAGGCCATACCAGGGGCTAAGCCCAAAATGTTTGAGAATCAAAATAAAAAACCAAGTCCCCAATAAGATTCCCAGGAGATTCACCGCCACCATCATCCAGGGAATCAAGGGCGGTTGGCCAAAGGACAGCAGCCAAGTCGCCAGCGGGTAAATAATGCGTTGATAACGATAGGCCGGAAAATCGATATGATCGTAATTTTGACCCAATATGAAGGGATCATGAGCAATATAGTAATAGAATTGTCCGTCGTAGCCGACACTTCCCTTATGAATGAGGGTTTCCGCCGTCCAAATTTGAGGGGCCTTGAAATAATCTCCTATGACCATAAATCCGGTAATATTCTTGTTAACCTTAAACGAAAAGAGAAAGAGAATCCACAAAAAGACAGCAGCAATTAATAATAAAATTACTAGATCCTTTTTAATTTGAGCTTTTAGAAGTCTATTGATATATTTCATCATATATTCAGTTGTTCTCCCAACAAAGCAAAAACAATGGTGATGAAGAATGGGTCAAAAAATCTGGTATAGACATATAATAGTTATAGCCCTATTTACGGTCATTACTCTTTTAATGACCTATCCAGCCGTTTTTCAATGGACACATTCTATAATAGGAGACCATGCGGATTCGGTTTTTAATGCTTGGATATTGGCCTGGGATGTCCATAAAATCACTTCGGGAGAATTTTTATCCCTTTTAATGCCAATATTTTTTATCCTCATCCCAATACCTTGGCTTATTCCGAACATATGTTGGGCAATTCCTTGTGGGCCTTACCCATCATGGCGATATCTAAAAACCCGGTACTAACCTATAATATTTTTTCCTTGTTGGCTTAATTCTATCTGCCTTTGGAATGTATCTCTTGGTCTTTGACCTGACAGAGAATCTTTATGCGGCTATTGCCTCGGGCATGATTTTCGGCTTTTTCCCCTGGCGATTTGCCCATGCTGCTCACATCCAATTGCAAATGGCCCAAGGGATCCCTTTAACCTTTCTTTATCTACACCGATTTTTTAGAAATAGGTCCTATAAAAATGCCCTCCTTTTTACCCTATTCTTCATTATGCAATTTATGTCCTGCGGCTACTATGGGATATATCTGGTTCTTTTTGTCTGTCTGCTGATATCCTTAACTTTGTTTCAAAGGATATCCCTCTTAAGCCCTTGGTCCTTCCCTTGGGATTATTTGCGACCATTTCCGCTCTCTGTATTTTTCCTATCTATTATCCTTACGTTAAAGTCAAGCAAGAAATGGGGTTTACCCGTCACCTGGATGAAGTAATTCATTATTCTCCCGATCTCTTAAGTTACCTGAACACCACGGTTATTAATGGAGTTTGGTGGAAACCAACACAAATTTTTTGGAGACCGGAAGGGGAGCTGTTTCTTGCCTTAACAACCATCTTCCTCGGAATAAAAGGGATTCTTGCTGTGGTAAGAAGGAAAGATCGATTAGCCCAAAATAATTTTCAAATCAGGCGAAATGGCAGGTTTCTTAGATTTTCGAATAATGTTATAGGTTTCTTATTTATTCTTTATGTGATGGTTGTCCTGTATGTTTTTATAACCGGAGGATTTTCCACAACGATCTTCGGATTGAAGATCAGTGCAACAGACCTTGAGCGCCCTCTTTTGATCATGATCATTTTGGGGGGATTTAAGATCTTGTTCGAAGGGGCTATCAAAGGGCGATTTCGGACTTTTGGGCTTTCCTTTACTTCATCAATTCCCAGATTCTATTTTTGGGTACTCTTATTATCCTTTTTATTTTCTCTCGGGCCGATCATACACTCTCATGGTCAAGAAATTTTCCAGTACGGTCCTTATGGCTTTTTACACCACTATTTCCCCGGGTTTGATGGATTAAGGGCACCATCGAGGTTTATTATCATGGTGGCCTTCAGCTTAAGTGTTTTTGCGGGCTTCGGCTTAAATACAATGTTGGCAAAATTTAAGAGGGCTAAGACAAAAACCTTGATTACAGTCATCGCCTCCTTATTGATATTGTTCGAATACGCATCAGTTCCCATCAAGATGGCCTCTATTCCCACTGGGAAAAATATATCTCTGGTTTATCAATGGCTTTCCAAACAAAAGGGTGATTTCCCCTATCTTGGAGCTTCCTCTGCCCAATATACCCCAGGAAGTCTGAAGAGAAACTATGCGGGTTTAATTATTTCACCTATCATTGGAAAAAACTGGTCAACGGCTATAGCGGATATTTTCCTCCGGATTATGATTTTCTCTATCAAAAGGGGTTAAAAGGGTTCCCATCAAAAGATTCTATTGACCTGTTACAGAAACGGGGAATAAAATATCTTAATATCCATTTTGATGAATATGAGAACCAAGACCAGGAAAGGATAAAAGGTTCATTAAAAAATTACCAAGGACCGATTCGACCGGCGATCCATTTTGAAAACGATTTTGTTTATGAATTCGCCGGATTTAAAGCTTCTTTGTAAGGAGGTATGAAAAAGTCCCTTTACCTGGACAGTAAGGGTTTTTTCGCCGCCATGCTGGTTTATTATTCATATTCTTCTGTCTGTAGTCCTTCAGTCCCTATCCAGATACGAGTGCATCTACTGTTTTGGGTGGTTCTTTTGGGGCTGGTTACCTCGGAAGGGGCTACCGGTTTATCTATAACGGGATAACGGTGTTTGGTTGTTACGAAGGAATGTCGGGTTTAAATACCTCTCAAACCCAATAATGCCGTTTCTTGAATTTTCTGATTAAGTATTCAAGGTATTTAAAGGCCAGTCTCTCTATGCGGGACATCAAGGGTCGAACTAAAAGGCCGATTTTTTTTTGCTCCAGAGATTTCCAGGTCCATCGGCCAATTTGTTTTTTTATATCCAAGGCCATAAAGAATTCGGCATGGTTAATTGTTGATTTGAGTTCATTGTGATCTATAAAAAGCCTCTCTTGATCGTTTTTGAATCGCCCTATGAGCTCCTGTTGCCCCACAAATATTTTCCATTTTTTGAACAAAGTCAGACTGTTTTTTAAAAGACGGTTTGCTCGACGCTGGGCCTCCGGTGAATCCAGATAAAAGAGATAAAAACTTTTTCTGGCATAGAAGAGGTGTTCGTCGAAATACTGGTGAACATTTCTTTCCAAGGCTTCAGCCCTGACCAGCCCATGACTTTCAAATTGTTTCTGCCACCATTCCGTAGGGGCCCAAATCAGATGCCCGTTAGCCGGAATGGCCGGGTCGATGGACTCGGCGTTCAGGTAATCAAAGGGTAACCTTTGGTTGAATTTTTCCCGATTCTCTTCCAATTCCAGAGGGAAAATTTCTCCAAAAACCCTATCTTCCCCAACAGCAGGAATATTAAAAAACAACAAGGCGTCTTTTTTGGCCAGGGCAACCACAGAATCAATATAGTCATGGAGTTTTTTGGGATGGATATGTTCCCACAGGTCAAAGGCACAAAAGGTATCAAAGGTGATCTTTTGGGAATAAAATTCTTTACAGACATCCAGGATATCACCATTATCCACCTTGCCGATCAAAAGAGGCCATAGATTTTTCAATACATCTCGGCTAAACTCGATCCCTTGTACCTTGATCTCACTGTCAAGTCCTAATAAAAATAACACATCCCCTCGGCCGCAGCCCAATTCCAATAAGGATTTTGGACTCAGGAATTTAAGAATCGAGGCCAGAAAGAAGGAATCGAATTTCACCTCTCCTTCCTTATAGTCGATATGGCTGTCAAAATAGGAGGTATCGTAATAACCGGTGTTGATAATGTTATTTAATAGGGTATCAAAATCTTTTTCATTTTCAATTTGGATCAGATCAACCGGACGTCCGTCATTGAATAATTTGCCATCGGTTAACAGATTGGATTTCAAGATGCGCATGGGTGGCTTACCCTTTACTACAACGCTGAAAGCTCAAAGCCGAGTGCTGAAATTGATTTGGTTGTCCTTTGAGCTGTGGGGATTTGGCTTGTTTTGATTTTTCATAGACCTCTGCTTCATAGATGGACCACCAATAAACTGGATCTTTCCCCAATTGGACCAGTTTAAGGTGGCGGATAAAGATCGGAGAAAAGAAATAATAGCTTTTTTTATAAATCTGGTTCTGGGCCAAGGCATAATAGGTGTGAGAAGTTGTTTGAATATCCTGCCAATGCTGTCCATCCGGGGAACCCATTATTTTAAGGTTCCGGGGATAGTCATTGAGGGAACTGCCAAAAAATAAAGAGAACCCGTTTACCGAATAGTCACTTCCAAGGTCGATTTGAAAAAACATTCCCGGCTCCTGGCCTCTGGAACTGCTCCAACGAGTGAAAGGATCTCCATCAACAGCCAGACCGGCTTGGTCATTATTAATATTTGAAAAGACCCTAATCTGGTTCGGTGAGATCTTATTAAGATCTTTTACCGGAAACAGGGTATTAACATTTAATGGCTTCCCTTTCTTTTTTCCCCCTCCCTTATTCCATAATTCTCCCCAATCCACAGCTTCCCCGAAAAGCTGATGGGGGTCCTCCCAATCCGGTGTTTCCTGAATGGCCTGCTCCAAGAAATGAATGGCTGTTTGCCAATTGACCTGCTTACGCCGTGTCTCTAAATCAGCACCAGGGAAGAGATGATGGGGGCCGGTAGGGTCGTCCATCCAATGATCCAGGGCGCGCTGGGCCTGATGGTAAGCCTCCAGGGCCTTCTCGGAGGGTCTGGCAGGGGTTTCGGAAGCTTCGTAGATGAACAGCTCCGCTATGGTCCATGGTTCATTCGGGTCTTCCGGGGTAGTAAGGTTAGTCAGGCGCACAAATCGGGCCAGGCGAGGGGCAAAGGAAATTTGAAGGCGGGGGGCCTGATCAAGTCGTGGATGTCCTTGGAACCAGTAAAGACCGGGCAGCATATCATTGGCTGAGAGTTCCGATATTTTTTCCCAATGCTTTTGATCCAGGGATATTTCCAGCCTAAATCCTGAGGGGAGCCCGTACCCGATCGGGCCAGGCAGGACGGATATCCTGGCCAGCCGTTTTGGCTTGCCCAAGTCCACGGCCAGCCAATCACCAGCCCGTTTAAGGATCTTCCAGGAGGTTAATATATCACGATCTTTAATGAGCCGGCATTGGTCTTGCTCTTGACTGGCTGTAATACGCCAATCCAGCGGAGGAATCGACCTGAGATTGTCAGGCGGTTCCTTGAAGTTATGCCAAAATACATAAGGACCCACCTCTTCACGGCTAGAGGATCCTCCAAGAATTCGGAGAACCGCAGCCATAGTTTCCGGATAGGGATTGCCCAGTCTCTGGTGAGTCACTATGGCGATTTCTTTGGCGGGGGCGGCATCTACCGCCCGGAGATAATTATAATTGCGCTGCCCATAGTAATCGGCACAGATAATTTCCCCTCGACTCTCAAAGGTAAGGACTTGAGAAATCCGACTATCGGCATAAGCGTAGCGGATCCCCTTGTCCTTTAAGGTCTTAATCAGGTTATCTATGGGACGGTAGGGCAAGTTCTTAAATTCGTCCAGAAAGAGAAAATGAAGAAATAGGTTGAAACAAAGGAGACCGATCAGGACCGCGCTGCCGACGGCCCTACGAAATTGAAAGATTTTACCCAACCAGATGGCTACCAGGATCGTAAAAGGTACATAAAGCGATAATGAATAACGAAGAGACCCTGTTGCTCCTTGTTCGCTGGTGGAAAAAGCCAGGACCAAGATCCAAAAAGTGGCAACTACCAGATCTTTTGGTCCTTGAAAAGGGTTCCGGAGGGAAATGATCCTGCGGAGCCATTGAAAAATGGTAATTAAGGAAATGGAAAAAGCCGGAAGATAAATTAGGATAAAGACGGTCCAGGCCAAAAAAGAAGGAACCGAAGGAAGGACGCTGTGACCATCCCACCAATCGCCGAGCAGGGATTGAAATAAGGAGAGGCGAAGAACCGTGTAGATCCGGGTTGGGAGTTGATTGAAAATGCCGACCCCGTGGCCTTCAAAAAAACCGAACGTGGAGAAATTATGCAAATATTGCCAAAGCCAAAAAGGCGAGGACCCAAGGAGAAAACCGGCTAACCCCATCCAAGGAATCCGGCTAAGAAGCAGGCGGGGCCGGGCCAAAGATAAACCGGCGGCCCCGGCCAGTAAAAAAGGAACGGATAACAGGCTGGAATACCATCCCAGCCCGGCTATGAGACCGATCAGGAAGGCCAGGGTAATTGGGTTTTTCGAGGGTTTAAAGGCCAGCCAACAAATAGCGAATAGCACGAAGGTCCCGGCCGCACAGGCCTCCACATGCCCGCCGGTGGCTAACAGTCCAACGATGCTTAAATAAAGAGGTGACAAGGCCCAGTAGATCGCCGCCAGAAAACCGACCACCGATCCGCCTACCAAGGTGCCGATCCTATTTACCAAAAAAAGCATGAAGGCCATAATGCAAACGTCGGTCAGGTGAAGGACAAAAGCAGAGGACCCCAAGAGATAGAAAAGAAAACCGGCTAGGTAGGCTTCCAAGGCCCCCATATAAGGTTGACCCCAGAAAAAAAGTTGAGGCTCTCCTTTTAGAATATGGAGGGCCATTTCCCCGGTAACGGCCTCGTCGTAGAAAGTCTCGGCCAGTAAAGGAGATCGGGCCATGATCCAGCGGATGAGAAAATGGATGCCAAGCAGAACAATTAGTCCGAAGAGTATTTCGAGGCGGCGGGATTTATCCTTTGGGATCATAGGACCGCCCTTTCTTTTTTATAGTCGTTTTGCTAAAGGTCCTAAAGGACAAAAGGATAATTTCTAACAGGCAGACGGAGGTGAGGACCAGGCCGCTATAGAAAAGGTAGAAATGGAATGAAAAATTGATTTGGCGTCTTCCGTTGGGGACATAAATGCTCCTTAAACCATAATCGGCTTTAAAAATTGGAGAGAATCTTTGATCAATAGTTGCCCTCCTGTAAAGGTTGTAAGCGTTACTGAGGATCAAGAATTTGTCCTCCTAGGCTTTGGTAACTTCCACAAGTATCCTCATAGATTTGAAAGGCCCTATAACCAAGGTATTTGAGATATTTCTACTTGATATCTTTCCTGAGAGAGAAATAATAAATAGGGGAACTTCTCCCATCAAGATAAAACGTAGGATCGTATGGCATTAGCATATACCTGATATCCTTCATCAGTCAAGTGAATGCCATCGGCATGGACTTATAACAAAGACATAATGTATTTGTCAATTTTTTAGGCTAACTTGAGCGGATAGCCGGTTTGATTCATACGGACTCTCTTTAACAGGGCCCCCCAAAAAAGATCATAGCTGGGGATGGGCTTTTATTGAGCCGGCCTTTTTGCCCTAATCCTTCCGACGTAATTAAAATAATTCCAACTCATGGATCGACCACCAATAAACCGGGTCTTGTCCTACTTCAAGCAACCTGAGATATCTAAGATGGGTGGGGGGAAAAAAGAAATGGGTTTTTTCTCCGGTCATTTTTAAGAGGGTGTCCCCTGTCCAATAAAGTTCCGATCTTGCTGTAGCCTTTATTTCTTGCCATGAACTTCCATCCAAGGAAGAAAGGACTCTGAGAGAACGAGGATAATCATGTCTATATTCCCCCAAAGATAGTGTGAGCCCCTTGACGAGCTGGACCGTTTTCAAATCGATTTGATAATAAATGCCGGGCTCTTGGGGTTTCCTACTGCTCCAACGCGTTTTAGGATCCCGATCAATAGCCTTTCTCGCTTCCTGGGGATTGGCATTGGAGGTGACCTCCCAATACTTAACTGGAAGATAAGGTTGGCCTTTGGGACTTGAAAAACCGTAATAGGCAATAAAAGGCCCTATCTCTTTTTTGCGAAAGAAATAATTATATTCCCTCAATATTTTTTCTAATTCTTTGTTCTCTTTTTTAATGATCAGGGCCACTTTCCGACCAAGATGGGTTCTTTCAAATCTCTCGCCAACAAGCCCAATTTCTCCCTCCTCCCCAATAAGGAAATTCGAGGTGACTATCCCCATCTTCCAGTCACTCTTTACACGAATAACGGCTGAAAGCCAAGGATTCGCGTAAACAAAATCGATTTTCTGGGCCTTCAAAAAAGTCACAAGGTAGTCGATTTCCTGCTCCCCAGGAGATATGGTTTTTATTTTTCCATTTTCATCATCCGGACTGAATAAAAATAATTCGTTGATTGACCAGTGAATATCAGGGCTGTCTTGCAATAAACTAATTTTGACAAATCGGCACTGATGGGGTGGAAAGACGATTTCCACCCTTCCGTGGAGGGCCTTCATCATAGGAGTAGGTCCTGACCAAAAAAATGGACCTGTATATTTCGAAACACTGGCTACGATTTGCCAGTTTTTGCCATCTGAGGAAATGGCGACTTGATAACCAGCCGGAACCTCGGCATAGCTGGCGGGAATATAGGACATCTTTCCAATAGTTTCCACCCTTCCGAGATCCAACAGGAAGTAAGTCCCTTTTTTCTGAGGTCCATTGGTTTCCCAGCCAGTGGAGATATCGCCGTCAAAGGCATTTTTAACCTCTGACGGATAGAGGTCAGAAGTTCCAGTCCACAGATGACGAGGGACCACATGGTAAGTATTTTGAGGCGGCTTAAAATCGGTATAAAGAAGATAGCCATCCGGCGCTGTAACTTTCCGATAAGAGCCCCCGATGGCTTTTAAATTTTCTTCAAAATCCTTGTTTTCTCCTAATGAAAGGTAGGCTGCCTTGGGAGATGCATCTACCTGGTCAGCATATTTACTAATTTCCAGGAGGGGAATGGCAGAGATAAGGGCCCCTTTACTTTTAAACGTTAATCTTTTTCCCGAGTTATCCGAATAAAATCGGGTATAGCCATTTTTAATCATAAAATCAACCAAACGATTTTCTTTCTCATTGATTTTCTGATAGGTTATCAATTTCTTGGAGTTAAGAATGATCCAGCCATCATGCCTGAGGTTGCCTGTTAAATTGGAAAAGAGCACAAGCCCAAGAAGGGTGAAGGATAAAAGATAAGATTTCTTCCCTATATCGACCAAGAGCACTGAAACAAAAATAGGCAGGCAGGTATAAAGGGGCAAGAGATATTTCTGATCGTCATCGCTAAGGCGGCTTCCGAAGGGAGTAAGCAGATTGAGGAGGATATCCGCCAAAAAGAGAAAAAGAAGGATTTCCCCGCCGGTCGTTTTAGTAAGTCGGAGAGAAAAAGTCGACTTGAACCCTGGCCGGAATCTATAAATAAAATAGATGAATGCAATTAAATAAATTGGACCGATGATTAAGTAACCGGCAAGGTCCAGGTGGTCATTACTCAAGGGGGGCCAGAATCCTAACACCACGGGAAAGGCATTTATAAGAAGGGCCTTAAGATATGGGAGAATATCAGCGACATCCCCTACCTTAGTTAGGCCGGTTATCGGAAAATGATGGATGACATTATAGGCCCAGAGAGGCGAGCTGCCAAGCAGGAACATGAAGAGCAAAAATAAAAAGTTTTTACTAAAAAGGACCTTTTTGTCTCTAAGGAAAAGAAAAAGCCCTACGGGTAGAAGGTAGCTTATAATTAAGTAATTGGTCCACCAGCCGATGCCTGATAATAATCCTATCAGCATATAAAGGGCCCTCTTGGTCATAGGCGTTACATCCCCATAAATTAGTTTATGGGATATTAGTAAAAGGAAATTTCCAAAAATAATGGCCAGGGGATAGTGGAGCCTTGCCTCATGAGACCATCCCAAAAAAGATAAGGGTGGGATCGCTAATAGGGCGACACTGAATAGGGCTGTTTTATAATCAAAGAATGTTTTGGACAGGAGGTATAAAAGGACGAGAAACAAAATGGATAGGATGATCGCTAAGAGTTCCAATCCTGAAGGAGATGGCCCTATAAAATGAAAAAAGGAGCCCCCCAAAAAAGCTTCCAGGGACCCCATAAAGTTTTGGCCTAAAAAAAATATAGGAAAATCTCCTTCCATTATCCGTAGGGTCATTAGGCCGACAGTTATTTCGTCTGAATCGAGGACTGTGATAAGGAGAACCAGCCCCCTGGTAATGATCGATGCCAAAACAATAATAATGAGAAATTTTAATTCCTTTTTTTTCATGAAAAATCCAAAATAATTTGCTGTGGAATAATAGCTGGGTTATTGAATCCCTGGGCTGGACATAACCACCGGGAGATCCGGTGGCTTGCTGAGAACACCTGGAGGGAGCTCAGTCTACTTTACTTCTAAATCTATCTGTTCTTTACCGAGTTTTCCCGAATTCTGACTATACTTTCGAACTTGTTTCTCTTCATAGCCAGAGGGTGCCAGGCAGAACTCCACTCGCACAACTCTTCGGAGCTATTCCCTTCATTACCAGTGCCAATAGTCAAAAGGATGAGTCCTTAAAAGCAGATATCTCTAATCATCAGCACTTTTTCATTTCTTTTTCCCTTGCGGCTCAGATGATCTTGAGTTTTAACATAGAAAATAAAAAATTTAAACTATTTTAGCATAGTAACAATCTAATACAAGATGAATTTAAACTCTTTTATTTTTAGTACGGCCAGGTGCGCGGTAGAACGCCGGAAGCCAAGGTTTTAATGATAGCCGATTTAGTCAAGCCCGACCATTGATGTCTCATGTTGGAGATGAGGGGATTCAATTCCAACGATCCAAATCACGACGGTGAAATTCATCCCAAAGTGTAGGACTTACTCGTAAGACCCCAAACCCGGTCCACCAGAAACTCTTATGTTCTTTTAAAGATTCTTGTCTCAATCCCCATTCTTTAAAATAATAAAGGTTCCACCTCCCTACGGGTTCACACGTTAATTTTATTCCCGCTTCATTTAGCAATTCCTCAAAACCGGATTGATCCTGTTGATCAACGATAAAGCCTGTCCGTGGGCCGAATTCGACAACTCGAGACCGTGGCCAGCCGCGGGCAAAGGAAGCTTCGGTAAAGGTCGGAACGGTTTGTATCCCGCCCCTGGTGGCCTCTCTTATTTTTGCACTCAGCCAGCGTCCGGCATAGATTTTTTGAAGCCCAACCCTTTGAATTTTCTCCACGATGTCTTTATAGCCAAAACTGTCAAACGAACGCCGGCCTTGATCTTCAAAGACGTAAAGCTCTCCGATGTTCCAGGGATATCTTTCGGTTTGTTCTTTGTTTTTGATAATTAGATAGCGAGCTTTGAGCGGCCCAAAACGACATTCCCAACGATAGGTTAATTCCCAATAATAAAGGCGCGGTCCATCCCAGTAATAAAGATCCGTGTTAGTCTCAGGAATAATTTTCTTCCAGGAATGCCCGTCCGAACTAACCTCCAATTCTATTTTGTAGGCATATTCAGGATATTGGGTACCCCTATTGAATAACCTGACCATCCCCAAAGTACGAATTGTCCCTAAGTCGATCTTAATCCACATATCAGGACTTTTGGGTCTTCCGGAACTCCATTCCGTATCCACTGGCGATCGATCATTTTCGAAATATTATCCATTTGATCGGAGGCCTTTACCTGGAGTTCTCCCCTGGGTATTTCTCGATATTCCCGCAAAGGGGGTTCAAACCCATAGTATAATATGTAAGAATCTATCTTTTCCTGCCTACAGCTACCTCCTATCACCTTAAGACTCGGGATAACAGGCTTGTCTCCGGGATCGAGAAAAGCAGCCTGATCGGTGCTTTCCAAGATATTTTCATAAGCACGGTACCTTTCCAGCATCGGCCGCGAAGAGATAATCCGCTCTCTGGAATAAAAATTTATAATTTCCGAACCGGGGTATTGCCAAGAATAGATATGATGAATTCCTTTCTTTTCCAACTCATTTATCAACCTTATATACATTTTTGTTCTACCTTCAGATAAAGGAGCTTCAGTTTTAATGAATTTCCAGCTGGCCTCCATCTGGACAAAAAATAAAAAGAGGCAAAGAAAAATAGAAATAAGGCGCCCCTTTTGGGGGAAATGAACAACCCCGTATCCTAAAGCAATAGGGAAAAAAGAGGCCAAAGGTAAAAAATATCTGGCGGCACCCCTTTCTATGTGGACGCTACTGCTAAAAATGCCCAAGAAAATCAGAAAGAATAAGCCCAGGATAAATCCCGGAGATATCTTTAACCAACTTCTTGGTTTAAAGAGATAAATCAGATCCTGGCGAAAGCCCCAGAAAAGAAAAACAGTTGCCCCGAGATAAATAAAGGCCCCCAACCAAAAATAAAGCTGATGAAGGGATGCGAATTTTTCGAGATCAAGGAAATAATGAATCCGTTCCAAAAAAAATAAGTGAAGGCCTTCTTTTATATTTTTTAGGGAATATCCTACTCCCATGTCCAGGATTTTTCTCTGAGGGTCCATGGTGTAATAAGAAAAAAAAGGCAAGGCTCCTACAAAAAAGAGGAAAACACCCCATGATCCCCCCTTTAAAATCTCCCCAATTCTCTCCTTCAATAATATAAAAAGAGGGATGGTAATCAGGTAATAAATCATCATCGGACTGGTCCACCACCCGATGCCTCCCAGGAGACCCAAAAGTCCATAACCCCATCTCTTAGTAAAAAGGTTGGAAGACGTTATGGTTTTTATCGTAATACATAACAAAGTGGTCCCAAACATGGGAGCGCTGATATTCCCCAACTGGGGCATGATACTGTTTTCAGAGATAGTGATAGTGGAAAAGACACACCACAGAAGAGACCATAAACCGACCTGAGATCCAAATAGATCCTTGGCCAAGAGAAAAAGGGCCAGACAAAAAAAAATGAAGCATACAACCGGGACAATATGAATCACCCAAAGATTAACACCGAAAAGTAAATAACAGGATGAAAGCAGAAAGGCTTCCAGGCTTCCTAAATATCCCGTGTCATATTGGAAAATTGGGAATTCTCCCTCTTCCAAAATATGCTTGGCCATTAGAACGCTTATTCCTTGATCGGGATGAGCATCTCCGGGATCAAAGCCAAATGCGCTGGGAGCTTGGGCAATCATCCAAATACGAACGCTGACAACCAGACCCAGAAGGATGAGGCATAGCCATTTTGATCAAAGTTTCATTGGTTGTAGATAACTTGCATTATAATTCGGTAGAGTTAAAGTGGACTTGACCTCTCCAAGATCTACAAAAGACCTTCACTGCCTTTTTTGAAAACGGCTGCTGAATTCCTGTTGTTTGAGCAAGGTTTCCACTTTCTCGGTGAAGTTATTTCGCATCCGACTATCTCGACAATCTATCATCATTCATTTGCGGGTTCTTTAGCCATTTCCAAAGATTAATTATCCCAGATGGCTCAAGCAGGGTGTTCTTATACTGCAGCCAGGTCATCGGAGGTTTTATTTCACCGGGAAGTATTCCCTGGAAAAATTGGATAAAAGAATAGAAGGTTAAGGCAATGAAAAAAGTGCTTACAATAATAACGGACCTTTTGACTATGGTCTTTTGCAAACTTCCGAAAAAGCAGGCCAGGGGCAGGACGAACATACCTAAGGTATCCACAAAAGCCCGGTGACCGAAGGACCATCCATAGTACCAGTTATACCAACTGGAGACGAGATATAAATGGAGTAAGAGGCAGACTATGATAGGCAACCGATATGATTTCAAAGGACCATTCATTTTCCAGAAGCCTAAAACTGAAAAGAACAATATAGGTGACCAGATGAAAAGCCCGTGATGCGGGTGGAAAAGGACTTTAATTATTTGAGGAGAAAGTAAAGAGAATGTTTCAAAGTCATACATATATGTTTTAACCAAAAAATGATTGGTAGATATTTTCCAAATAATCATTTGGGGAAAGAAAACCAGGAAGATTACGACCAGCAAAAGGAAAACCTTATTCTTTATCTGCCATAAAAAGCCAACCCTCTCTTTCAGGGTAAGCCAACCGGTTATTCCATAAAGGGGCAGGAATGAGAGAAAGATAAGATTAGGATTTCGAATCAATGGAATTAGTCCGGCCACGAGGCCTAAGAACAGGGTGTTAACACGAGAAGGATCGGCATACCAACGTGGTGTCAAATAAAGAAGTAAACAGATCAGGAAAAAGGAAGAGATGTGGCTGAGAGAAAGCTCAACCGTTGCGTAAGCCAGGAAATTGGTTCCCAAAAACAGGCTCAGAAGCGTGGCCGTGACCACTTTGGATGAAAAATATCTAATCAAAATCTTAAAAAGGAGAATCAATCCACAAACTGAATAGAAGATAGATGCCATATCAATGGCCCATTGGTAACTCAAAGAAAAGCCATCGCTTGCAGATCCTATTAGAGGTGCAATAAGATGCCCCACAAGGAAAAATGGGAACTCCAAAATCGCCTGGCCTATGGTGTTTTGATTTAGATAACGTCCGGTAGCAGGATAGCGTCTAAAACCTTCCCCCATGTGCAGGTCTAATCCATCAGCAGGATAGTCATAGAGCCGCGTCGGAGAGTACAGGCTCTCCATGGACAGGTCGTGGTAAATAAGATATGAAGGTAGATAGGAATAAAAACCGAGACCATCACTCCAGATGGGGGGAACGGGGTGTTCGGTATGAAAAATTATGCTAAGGGCCAGAGAAAAGATGGCCACGGCCAGAAAAAAAATCGACCACAACCGGGTAGGGAAAAGCTTTCCAGGCCATCGGCGAAAATAAAACAGGCCTAACCACAGCAAGCTAAGCCCCAGGAACCCGAGGAAACAAAGGTACTCCCCCCAGGAAACCACTATCAACCAGGTAGCAATGTTTCCGAGTTCCAGGAAGGATAATTCATTCGCATTTAGGAGGGTATAATTGGTCTGGCCCGGCCCGGCTATTTCTATTCTGAGCCATCCCGGAGCGAGTTCATTATTAAGCTGCAATTCCAGGAGGTGTGGGCCGGGCGTCAACCATTGCTTGGTCTCTCCCACATTATGGGGGCTGACACCTTTTAATGTGATAATAGGACGGCTGTCAATTATAACTTTCCCATTATCATCGCAGGATAATTTTAATTTGTAGAGCCCATTCTTCGGCACTTGCCACACGGCATAGGCGGAAAGAGTGGAATCCGGTTTTTCCAAAAATAGAGAGGTGCCGTCCACCCTATAGGGAGAATTAGAATCCAAAAGAAGATGGTGTTTGTCCGGGAGTGCCTGGGGGAGGATGATTAAATGCCAGATCAATGGCCAGATGGCAAAATGAAACAGAAAAAAGAAGAAACCTGCCCATAGAAGAAAATAGCTGGGAATGGGCTTTTTTTGCGCTGATGTTTTGGCGGCCCCCTGTCTAAGAGACTGCCTTACAGTATGTCGTCTGAAAAGAACTCGTATCCAGATTAGAATAAGCCCCAGGAACCCAAGAAGACAAAGACCTCTCCCCCAGGAAACTACACCTGACCAGGTAGCGATGTTCCCGAGTTCCAAGTAGGATAATTCATTCGCATTTAGGGGGGTATAATTGGTCTGGCCCGGCTCGGCTACTTCTATTGTGAGCCATCCCTTGGCAAGGATATTGTTGAGGCGCAATTCTAAGAAATGTGGGCCGGGTGCCAACCATTGTTTGGTTTCTCCAACATTACTGGGACTGATGCCTATTAGGGTGATGACCGGATGCCCATCTATTGAAACTTTTCCGTTATCGTCGCAGGATAATTTTATATGGTAGAATCCCTCCTTGGGGACTTGCCAGACGGCATAGGCTGAAAGAGAGGTGTTGGGTTTGTCTAAAAACAGAAAGGTATTATCAACTCTATAGGGAGAATAAGACTCTATCCGCAGTTGGTGTTTGTCGGGCCGGGCGTGGGGAAGAACAATTAAATGCCAGACTATGGGCCAGATTGCCAAGTAGGTTAAGAAAAATATCAGGACTCCTAACAAGAAATAAAAGGGAGCGGATATCAGTCTTCTCATGGTGAGACCTTTGAATTAACGGTTTAGAGATCAGAGATTTCTACGATCCGAAAATTTAAAATTATTAATAAGGAAGATTAAAGCACCAGCTCTAAGGTGCGAGCCTCAAAAGGCTCTGCCTGCCAGGCCTGATAAAATCTCCTTCCCGAGGGCCTCGAGGTAGGGGTAGGTCGGGAAGGAGATTTATGTGAAAGACCGTAAAAGAATAGCACATGTGAAATGGGAGTGCAAATATCATATTGTCTGGGTTTGCAGATATTGTCGGAAGGTTTTATACGGGAAAGTCAGGAAAACATTAGGAGAGATTGTTATGGATTTATGCCGGCAGAAAGGGATTCAGGTGATCGAAGGACATGAATTGATCGATCATCTCCGGCTATGTTTAAGCTTTTCGCCCCAATACGGTATTTCAGATAGGTCAGAATTTTTTAAAGGGAAGGGTGCTATTTGGGCACATCGGGAGTTTGTAGGCCAGGGGAGGATCGGAAAACATTTTGGGGTAGGCGGGTATTAGGTGAGTGCCATCGGCTATGATGAGAGGCAGGTACGAGAGTACACTCGGAATCAGGAAAAGCTTGATAAAGAACTGCCGGAGTTAGCTTAGCATTAGAGTAAACCGAGGCTCCTTCCAGGAGCCCTATGCAAGCCGCTGGCTCCATCAGTGGTTATGACTCAACTGGTTCTTTAAATCAACCAGTCTCGGTCCCTTGCCCCCCTTCACTTTTAGATAAGGGCTTATTTTTCAAGAATAATTAATGTATGTTATTATTTAGTTGACATACATATATATTCATGGTAGGCTCTGGCTCAATTGAACTCAGGAGGGTGCCCATGGAAAATAAACTGCCCGAAGAATTCCTTTCCTTTTTTGAGTCCATATTGTCAGCCCAACTTCGTGTAGTTCGCCAATTCAAGAATCCAAAATCCGGAAAGACTAAGCTCAACCAGGGGCAAGGTATGTCTAATATCTATATGGCCATAGACATACTTCAAAAGGCCAAACAACCTCTTCATATCTCCGAAATCATTAATCAGGTTAAAGCCAAACACGGCGTAACGCTGGATCGTGAATCTTTGGTCAGCGCTTTGGTTAAAAAAGTCCACCAGAACCAGGGGTTGATACGTACGGCCCCCAACACCTTTCAGGTATCGAGTAAGTGATCCATAAAGCCTCTAATCGGGAACGTATTGTCCACGATGAGTTGCTCCTGAAACTCTGTACCCTTCTATTGACCTATCAAGGGATTATTCGGATCTCTATTCTTAAAAATATTGCCTTGGTTACCTATGCGATCTTGACCCTTTTTAGCGGGGCACGAGGTTCTAATGGCTGGCTTTCCAAAGCCGCTTTAGCCCGATGCTTACCCTTAGACCTGGGCCCCAAAACCCGAGAGCAGCGACTCTACCGATTTTTAGCCAATCCGAGATTTACTCCGGAAGTCATGATCCCCCTGTTGGTGGCCTTGGCCAATGGAACCCATCTCCCCGGACCGATCCCTCTCATCCTGGATCAGACCTCTATCCGGGGCATTCCCACCTTGCTGATCGGTTTGGTCTTTGAGGGGCGGGTGATACCCGTAGCTTTTTCTTGCTTCACTTATTCTCGTATTCAAAAAAGCCAAAACATCTTGGAACACGCCTTGATCTTAGCGGTTATGAGCTGTTTCCCGGCTAAGCAGCGCCCCTGGCTGATTATGGACCGGGGCTACGCTCGCATTGGTCTCTTAATGAAACTGGGCTTGGAGGGAATCCCTTTCCTGGTTCGAGCCCAAAAAAATGTCCTGGTTTACCGAAAAGGGGAACCTATCGCCCTCGGGCGGCTCTCGGTCAAACCCGGTCAGATCCAACGCTACTCGATCCGCTATCATTCTAAAGAAAAGGAACCGCTGGATCTAATCATCTTTTATGGGAAAGGCTATCAAGAACCTTGGTATCTCCTGGTTCCGGCCAATACGCCCGAGTCTGCGGAAGAAATCGTCGCCCTCTACGCCAAACGCATGTCTATTGAACAAGGCTTCCGGGATTGGAAAACCCACCTGGGTATCCGGGGCATGGTTTTTGTTCATGATAATCCCGCTCCGCGCCTTACTCGTTTACTCTTGGCCTTCTCTCTCAGTTATTTGCTTTGTCTGGCTTTGGGTAGTACCGCCGACAGCCAACTCGTAAGGGCTTTTGTGGAAATCCCCAGGCGAACGGCTCGGCATGGCACCACTCGAACACTCTCCGTCCTTTCTATTGGCATCTTAAAACTTTCCTTGCCTAAGTTCGCCTCCCAGGCCCGCTTACAAGTCTTAGCCGTTATTCAACAGCTTCTTTCTGGCCAAGGGTTGATCGCTGCCATCGTATCTCCCCCTTAAACCTTTCCCCCTATGGTTACCCCGATTCATCTTCCTAATTTTCTTAAAACCTCAGGGGATAGCTTTTTCTCTCGGTCTGGTATTCTCCCTAATACAGGTTCTCATTCCCCCTCCCTCGTCTTCCCGTTCTTAATAAATTAACCGACTTCCCTTTAAATCCTCTCCTTTGGGCCTTCCTCCTTTCTTCTCGCTTTCGTCCTTTTCATCTTCCCACCTCTTCTCTCCCTTCCCCTTATCTAAAAGTGAAGGGGGGCAAGGTCTCGGTCCCCTGCCCATGAAAGGGATGGCCCTTGATTAGGTAAGCTATGGATTTTGGATAAACAAGAAATCCCCTATTTTTTTATTGAAATGGGATTCAAAAAAACCTATAACGTAATTCAAGTCTCACCGAAGATTGAAATGAATTAAGAAGAATCAATGAAACATCGCTGTTTTTTGGGCTTTATCCTTGTTGTTTTCTTATTAACAATCTCTTCTTGAAGCCAAAGAGAAAAAAATCACGTGAAAAAACCGTGCATCGGGGAGATATCAATCATAATAAATACGCTTGGAATAGGAAAGAATAGTATTATTAGGTTGTTCCTGGACCAGCGACATACGGAGTTTGGCCGGTCAAGGGAATAAACTCGAAGATTTCCCGAACAACGGATACCGTTGTATTCACGGTGTTGATGACGCTTACCGGTTTATTTAAGTCTGGGGGGGATTACACCCTAATAAAAATTGTGCGGTTAATCTCGATTGGTGGTACCATTGATCCCTGGCCAGTTGGATTTATCGGCTTATCAATAATGACGGGGCACCGTGGTTTCGGATTCCTTGATCCTCCGTTTGGGTGTTAGAATTTCTTTTAAGGGGATATTCTTAGAAAGTTCACAAAATAAGCTTGAACCCATTTTTTTCTCCTTCTAAGATTTTTTTAAGCTAAAGTAAACACATGAGGGAATCAGCACCAAGCACTTATCATGATCTAATTGTTATTGGTGGAGGATTCTATGGCTGTTGTTTAGCCATTTTCCTGAGCGATTATTATCCGGATGTGGTGCTTCTCGAGAAAGGGGCCGATCTCCTGACTCGTGCTTCATACGTCAACCAAGCACGGGTCCATGGCGGATATCACTATCCTCGAAGTTTTATAACCGCCTTGCGTTCATTGGTCAATATGCCTCGCTTTTGTCTCGACTTCAGAGAATGTATTGTGGACCGATTCGATAAGGTTTATGCCGTTGCCCGCAATCTTTCCAAGGTTAATGCCTTTCAATTCCGCAAATTTTGCGAAAGGATTGGGGCCCCTATCAAGTTGGCACCTAAGTCGGTTCGCCGTCTGTTCAATGAAGCCATGATTGAAGAGGTCTTTTATGTTAAAGAGCATGCCTTTGATGCCCTCAAGTTGCGCCAGCTATTGAAAAAGCGGTTACAACGAAGCGGAGTTAAGGTCTACCTGAATAGTGTTGTCCAAAAAGTCCGCCTTTTAGGAGATGATCTGGTGGAATTGAAGTTGGAGGACGGTACTGCTTGGTCGACTCAGCAAGTATTTAATTGTACCTATTCGAACATCAATACACTTTTGCATTGTTCCGGCCTTTCGCTTTTGCCCATGAAGCATGAGGTGACTGAAATTGCCTTGATAGATGTGCCGGAGGAATTGGAAAACTTGGGCATTACCGTGATGGACGGTCCTTTTTTTTCAGCTATGCCTTTCCCGCCCCGAAAGGTTCATAGTTTAAGTCATGTCCGCTATACCCCGCATGAAAGTTGGTTCGATGAAAAGGATTTTAAAGAAGCCTACGGCTATTTGGAAGATTTGCCGATTCGTTCCAACTATCCGTTAATGTGGAAAGATGCCCAACGGTATGTGCCCAGTCTCTCGAAGGCCCGATATCTGGGTTCGTTATATGAAATTAAAAGCGTTCTGGCGGGAAATGAAGTCGATGACGGCCGACCTATCCTAATGCGAACGCATTCCGATTTAAAAAACTTGACTACCATCATGGGGGGAAAGATTGACAACATTTACGATGTGTTGCAGGCCTTGCAACGTTTAGACCATTATTCCCGGAAAAGAGAAACACACAGATCCCCAGGACAGGTATCTTAATGAAACGTTTTTCAGATATTTTTGTATCGGTTTTAATCGTCGTTAACAATAACGCTGATCTGATCGAAGGCTTTATTGCCGAGACCAGCAAAGTGCTGGTTGATTTTTTTGAATACTATGAACTACTGATTGTGGATAACGGCTCCATTGATGAAAGTTCCGATAAGATCCAGGCCCTCCAAAAAAAAATCCCCAATATCCGTCTGCTCCGTTTGTCACGGGTTTATGAAAAAGAAATCGCCATAGCAGCCTCTTTGGATAACAGTATCGGCGATTATGTGATCATCATGGATGTACATTGTGATCCGCCAGACTTGATCCCCCAGATGATCCAACTGGCCATTTCAGGATACGACGTAGTCATTGCCGAACAGACCGATCGAGGTCAGGATTCCTGGATAGAAACCTCCCTGAGGAAGGTTTTCTACAAACTGGCCAGCCGTATCTTGGGACAAGCCTTGCAACCCCAGGCTTCCTATTATCGGGTCCTCAGCCGCCGGGTGGTGAACTCTCTGACTCAGATCAAAAACAAAAGCCGATATTTTAAATATTTTATTGCCATGGTGGGCTTTCGTCAAGTTCATGTCCCGTACCAACGGGTCTATCGCTGTTCCCAACAGACCGGGAAATACACCTTTTTTCAATCGGCAGGCATTGCCCTGGATATCATTTTGTCCAATTCGGCCCGTCCGTTACGATGGGCCGCTCGGCTGGGTCTGGTAGCCAGCTTTATCAATCTGGCTTATTTCGGCTATATTTTCGTGGTCACCCTGGTCAAACAAAACATCGCCGAAGGTTGGTTGACCACTAACGTGATGACTACTTTGATGTTTTTTTTCCTCTTCCTAATCTTGATTGTTTTATCGGAATACGTTGCCCGTATCCTGGAAGAAACCAAAGACCGCCCTCTATATTTTATTGATTATGAAATGGATAGTCCAGTTATGTCCTATAAACAAGAAACGACCAATGATCGTCTGAATGTGGTTTAACTGAGTGCGAAAACAAGGAGCACCTTATGACTACAGCATTGATTGGACATACCGGTTTTGTTGGAAGTGCACTTCTGCGCCAAACTCAATTCGATGAATTATATCATTCGGCTAACATCCGTGAAATCCGCGGTCGATCTTTTGGTCTGGTCGTTTGTGCCGGGGCCCCGGCAGCCAAATGGCTGGCCAATCAGGAACCGGAAAAAGATCAGGCCAATCTTCAAACTCTGATAGACTCCCTCGAGGAGGTTTCGGCTGACCGTTTTGTCCTCATTTCAACCGTCGATGTTTACCGGATGCCGCCGGCTGCTTATGAGGATACATTAGTTGATCCCCTTATCCTTGATCCTTATGGCCGTCATCGATTTTATTTAGAAGAATTTGTCCGACGTCATTTTAAAGATTCAGTGGTCGTTCGTCTACCGGGCCTGTTCGGCCAGGGGTTGAAAAAAAATTTCATCTATGACCTGATCCATGATAACCGTCCGGATTTAACGCACCGGGACAGTATCTTTCAATTTTACGATATAGAGAATCTTTGGACAGATATCCAAAGGGTTTTAGAGAGAAAACTGCCCTTGATCAACCTGGGAACCGAACCGGTAAAAGCGTCAGACGTGGCCCGGTTGTGCTTCGGAGTGGAATTTAAAAACAAAACCGAAAAGCCCCCAGCGCTTTATGATATGCGAACCCGTTTTGCCCATCTTTTTGATTTAAACGGAGACTACCT
Organism: uncultured delta proteobacterium; assembly: GCA_963790475.1. Classification (GTDB taxonomy): domain Bacteria; phylum Desulfobacterota; class RBG-13-43-22; order RBG-13-43-22; family RBG-13-43-22; genus RBG-13-43-22. Next base: position 672,722 of record CAWBOS010000012.1, read on the forward strand.
CTATTCGGCCGAAGAAACCTTTGAGCGCATCCGCCGTTATGCTGGAACCCAGAGGAAGTCATGAAGTCTATGAAAATATCCATTTCCAATATTGCCTGGGACCAACCTGAGGAAGAAACTGTGGCTCAAATTTTAAAAGAGAGGAATATCCCTGGAGTGGAAATCGCACCCACCAAAATATGGACCTCTCCCTTAGAGGCTGATCCGGAAAGCCTTTCCGCCTATCGCCGTTTTTGGGAGGACCAGGGTGTCGAGATCGTTGCTCTTCAGGCCCTTTTATTCGGGCGACCGGAGTTGACCCTCTTTGAAAGCCAAGAAAAACGGGAACAAGCCTACCAATACCTTTCACAGATTATTCGATTGGCTTCGGCCCTGGGGGCTAAGGTCCTGGTTTTCGGCTCTCCGAAAAACCGCTTGGTTGGAGATCGAGATCCCCGAAAGGTCATGGAGGAAGCGGTGGATTTTTTCGGCCGGCTGGGAGAAGTGGCCTTTGCTCATCAAACCCGATTCTGTATTGAACCCAACGCGGCCGTTTATGGGTGTGATTTTATTCGTACCGCTCGGGAAGGACAAGCCCTGGTCAAACGGGTGGACCATCCGGGATTTGGCCTTCATTTGGATGCCGGGATAATGACACTTAATGGGGAAGAGATTGAACCGGTTTTGGAGGAGTGTATGGAAACCATGGCCCATTTCCATATCAGCGAACCCCACCTGGGCCTGATTGGAGAGGGTACGACCGATCACAACCGGATTGCTGGCCATTTGCGGAAAATCGGTTATCAGGGCTGGGTGTCCATCGAAATGCGAAACGGCCTCAAGTCCGCCAACCCGGATTCGGTGCGGCAGGCCCTTGACTTTGTCATCCAAAGATATGGACAATAAATTGTCAGTGGAGGAAGTTGCGACTGAAACCGCATGGCAAATCCCCTCGGCTGAAATTATTGAACTGAGCCCCCGCCGCAGCCTTTACGCCGTTTGCATCCCGGTTATCAATGAAGGCGAGCGATTGAAAGAACAATTGGCTGAAATGAAGACCCGGAGGATTGACGGGCAAGCGGACATCCTGATTTTGGATGGAGGAAGTACCGATGGCTCAGTAGACCGGGAGTTTTTGAGTTCTCAAGGAGTCCGTACTCTGTTGGTCAAAACCGGACCCGGTCGATTGGGTGCACAATTGCGTATGGGGTATGCCTACGCTTTAATCCAGGGGTACAAAGGGGTCATAACCATTGACGGCAACAATAAAGACGGGGTGGAGGCCATTCCGGATTTCGTGCGTGAACTTGAGAACGGATATGATTTTGTGCAAGGTTCCAGGTATGTTCCAGGCGGCCAAGCCATCAATACCCCTTGGAGCCGGTATCTGGCCATCAAATGGATTCATGTGCCCCTGATCAGCTTGGCGGCTGGATTTCATTACACCGATACCACCAATGGGTTTCGAGGATACAGCCGTCGTCTTTTGCTCAATCCCGATGTTCAACCCTTCCGCGATATTTTTGGCGGGTATGAACTTTTGTTTTATTTGTCGGTTCGAGCTCCGCGGACCGGCCACCGGGTAAAGGAGATCCCTGTGGTCAGACGATATCCCGGACAGGGTCAAATGCCGACAAAAATAAGTCATTTCAGAGGGAACTGGGATCTCATTCTAATGCTCATAAAAGTTATCCTTGGGAAGTTTAAACCCATAGGAATCATCTGAACGGTATCTAAAATAAGGACCCCTGGCCGGAGACCTTCCATCGGAAATCAATAGGGTCTCTTGCAAAACTCAGAAAGACCTTTACCTTGCTCCGCCATCTGCATAATAAATTCCAGCAGGGGGCCGGAACTATCCCAAGCAACCGGCATTCGGCTTTCGCCGAAATGAAACCAAAAGCCTTTTCAAAGAGGCTTATGGATAAGGTATTTTTTGTATCAAGAATAGAAAAAATTAAAGATAATTTTAAAATTGATTGACATTTGTCCCGACAAAAATGGTTTGGTTATTATAGGGGGACAATCCCCGAAAAGAAGCCCCCCATCTATTGCAAGCCCATTTATCTTAATCTCGAGATTACTATGAGACCTTTAATAAGAATCGACAGGAGCGTGAAACTTGGTAAAGGGAGGAAATCTCCCTTTACCAGGTTCCTTTTAATATGGATAAGCCTTTCCCGACCCGAAACTTAGGCGCGAGAATAGGTATAATCGAAGCCATGGTTATTTATGGTGATAGTGTTGTTGTTATTACTAAAGGTGATGGGAAATCCCTCAGTAACACCGCTATCAAATGTACAGGTCAATACGCCGTTAGCTATACTACCGTTGGTGAAGCCGGCTCCCCAGGATCCAGTGCCGTCGGCTCTAAAAACAAGCGGGCCGGTACCAAGGGGGCCGCCGGTCTGGTTCCAGGTCCCCACCAATTTCTGGGTGTCTGTTTGGGTGGCGGGGGGAGGAGTAGAGGTGCTTCCTCCGCTACTGGATCCTCCGCTGCTGCAACCCATCATCCCCACGATTAAAACCAAAGTCAGTAATGCCAATAAAATCCTTCTGTTTTTCATCCTAAACTTCCTCCTCTTTTCTTTTTTATCCGATCTTCCCAGGATAAAGGCAACTGTTAATTGGTTAGCTTTCCCCAATGACCTGCTAGCAACCCTGGAGTCAGGATTTATTTTGTATCCCTTGAGTTTCATCCAAAAACAACGACTCCGGCATTCCGACGAAAACCGGGGTGACGGAACGGAAGGAAAGACTGCCTCCTGCTTAGGGGGGATTCCGGTTTTTGCCAGACCTTTTGCAAGGTCCTCATTAATGAATTGCCAAACCGCCAACTATCCTCGTTTTTCTTATTTCATCCTCCTTTCCTTTTAGGCCCATCTGGCCCATTGATTTTCAACATAGGAATAAATGTATTTAATACATATTAACGTAATAATTAATAACTTATAAAATAACTTATAACTTTTATTAACAGTTTTGGCAAGGGAAAGTTGCCTGATGGTAGTGCCCGCTTTGAAGCAACTATTAGCCTGCACTTCTGATGGTTGCCTACATTACGGTACGCTTAATTTTAATGTTGAAAATAAGTATAATTCATTATAAGGTGCCGGCATGCAATCAAAATCAAAATTGAACCGCCCTGGACGGCCGCCGAAATTTCATGAGCCGAGGCGTCCGATTACCATGACGCTGCCGGAACGCATTCTGGACCAACTGGCCGAGATTGATCCGGACCGAACTTGTGCCGTGGTCAAGGTCACGGAGGCTGTAGCGGGGACTGGCAAGGGCCACTTCAAGCCGGTGGAACTGGTCGAAATGGCTCCAGGGAAATCCCTGATTGTCGTCGGCCCGAGCAAAGTATTGAGAAAAATATCCTGGTTAAAACTGATCGAAATTGCACGGACCCGTTATTTGTTGACCATTCCCTCAGGTACCTCGATCGAAGCCCTGGAAGTAGCCCTGCGCGACCTGTCCCTTAATCCGGAGTTGAAGAAAAATGAGCGCGAAAACACCATCCTGGATGAACTGTTGAACTTAATCAGCTATCAGCGGCGTACCCGGCGCCTGTCCAAAGCGGAAATCCTTATTATCGATACCGGCTGATTGCCCGACCTTTCCATAATTCCTGCCAACAGTTATTTACCGTTAAGGCACAAGGCAGAACACTAATAGTGAGGCAGGATTGCTCAGCGCTAACTGAATAGAGGAAGCGCCGAGGGTCTTCTCTACTCTATCCGTCGTGAATAGATCAGGTTTCAGATAAAGAAAAACCTTCTTGCATGAGGATGTCTAATCTTCTTTCCCGGCAACAATAGAAGCGGCATCAGAATAAAGATAATTGCAAATACCGTACTAATCGCCGGCCGGCCAAAAATGAACATAGGGTTTCCCTGGTTTAATCCATCGGAATAATCCGGACGGTATCCAAAATTAGAATTCCTTGGCCGGAGACTTTCAAGCGGACATCAACCGAAACTGGGTTTTCGACTTTAATAATATGGGTTAGGGTGAAGGAAGGTTCTTTTCCAATTGGAAGGGACCTTTCTTCAATTTTATGGCCGGTGAATCCAATGATGAAATCGGCAATTGCCTCAATCGAATTTTCAGCATCTCCTTTGAATACGATCTGATAATCGCCTTTTTTTAAATAAATATTGGTTAACTTGACGACCTCTAAAGGCGTTTTCTCCAAGTTCACTTTTACCCGGTAATGATGCGCCTTTGATTTTAAGGGTTCAGGGGAACCGGTAATCACAAAGGGATAGGCAGGGGTTTCTTTAAAATGCACCAGACTAAAGTAGTGCCGATAATGAATCGGCAGCCAATCATTATAATCCCAGACTCTTTCACTACGGTAATAATCCACATCAGGAAAGACATTCCATTGTCCTTGTTGGAGCATGAAAAAAAACCCGGGAAGGGTGATGGTAATAGAAATAATAATGAGAGCCCAACCGGCCAGGCGGGTCGAGAAATTTCTAATCTCAAGGAAAAAGTAAACACTAAATAAAACCAATATGGGGACCAATTCGCTCGAAAAGCGTGGTCCCACACAATAACCCCCATGCCAGTGCCCATATTTGGCATGGACCAGGAAAAAAAGCACAGCCGCCAGACCGAAAGTTATTGCCACGACAGAGCGTTTGGCCCAAAGGATTCCTCCTCCGATGATTCCCAGGACCAGAAAGGGAGAAAAAATCAGTAATCCTCGATTAGGAGAGAAAAGAGACCCCATTACCCCTTCAAGTAAAGGGGTGGTAAAATCATTCCCCGATGCCTGATAGCCATAACCCCCCAGGAGGGAATGGTACAACCCCAGGTTGACCCAGAGGGTTAAACCGATCCCTGGGAGAGACCACAAAAAAAATCGTAAAACCATTTTGGGTCTCAAGATTGCTACCGAGGCCAAACCGGCCAGATAAAATAAAACCGTTTGCGTGCGCATCAGGGGGAGAAAGGCAAGAGGCAAGGCCGCTATGGGAAAAAATGAAGGATCGTGCAATTGCCCTTTTGTCATAAAAAAAAGGCCCAAGCACAACAGAAGCACCGCCGGACCGTGCTGCCAGAGTTCTGCAGCCGATATGGTAACTTGGGTAGTGCCCAAGGCAAAAGCGGCTGTTAAAAGAAGGCTTAGCCAAAGTTTGCGGCTGATAAGAAAAACTATCTGATAGATAACGGCGGCTGAGAGGGAGGCTATCCAGACAGCCGTCACTTTTTGGTTCCAGGAAATCAGTTTGTGAATCGGCTCCGAAGACCAAATATATTGGATCAAGGCGGTTGGCAGGCCAAAAAACCCCGGTCCCATAGGAAAAGTTGGGAGAAAGGCATTGCCTGTCTCGATGAATCCCCAACTTCCCTTAGCGGCTACATATTCCTTGGAGAAAAAAAGACCCTCTCCCTGGATAATCCGCCAGGGAAGAAGACCATTAAAGGTGGTATCGCCCCCGTAGCCGGAATGCCCATTGGCTAAGTAAATAACCAAAGTGGGTAAAAAAACAAACCAAATCGAAGACAGGAATAAATGCTTTCCTGGAGAAAACCATTCCTTCTTTCGCCAATACAACCCCATCGCTAAAATAAGATAGACCAGACCGGCCCATTTGGCGGTCTTAGTAAAATGGGTTTGGTAAATCAACTCCGGACCAAAATTCTTGACGGGGAGCCCAACACCCAAAACGGTCCCTATAAGAACACCAAATGTTGCCATAATCAAGGCGACTAATAAGGGGATAAAAATACGTCGCCGAAAAAACCCGCTGGTTATAGCTAAAAGTAGGTATCCTGGAAAGGGAATAAGCATCAGGGCTTCCCAAGAAAGTAAAAGATGTCTGTTTCCCAGTAACATGGCCACAGTTAAGATCAAGACGACCCAGGGGAAAAATAAAGGAATCCACAGTGGCCACTGGGTAAGCCGACGAAGACCCCTTTTCCAAAAGAGAATTAATCCAGGGATAGGTAAAGCGGAGGCGATTGAAGTCAGAAGTATCGTGATCAGCATCGGGAAGGCTGGGAACGGATAGGGGGTAAGAAGGATGGCCAGACGTGGAGGACCGGTATTGATGGCTGAATAATTAGTCAGACTGTATCGTTGGATGGCTAGTGCTTGATTAGTGGGGTTAAAAAGGGTCACCCTGGATGTAGGAATCTTATTGGTTTGGATACGAAAGAGGACTTCTTCTTGGTTGCAGGCGATCGGTTTTTCTCCGGTTTTATTGGGCTCAAGGGTGGCTCTCAGATCTCCGCAGTTTTTAAATGAATCAACCCTGAGTATGAGATCAAATCGGTTCCACCACAACGGTAACCTATTCGTGTCCAAATATAATGGCTCACCGGCGGGCGCAAACCGGCTTGGTCCATCCAAATTCTTGGTTATATCCATGGGTCCCGTAAAAAACAAAGATAGGGGAACAATGGCTGAAATCACAACCAAACAAAAGATCAGAAATTTTTTGTCCATCTCACCTTATTGATAATATCTCAAAAAGTCGTCACGCCGGTAAAAACCGGTCCCGCCTAGGCGGGATGGATTCCGGCTGGAGTCTATCCCGCACTTGATGCGGGACCGGAATGACCCCCAAAGGTGGTTTCCGACTTTTGGCGAGCCCATCAATGTTAATTCGTTGAGGATAGGTAACAATCAGGATTTATAAATGGGAAGAGTATAGAATAGTGCTGGAACGAGGGTCAAGGATAAAACAGGGTTAGATCAAAAGGAAGATCCCGTCAGGGGAGAATCCCTTAAGCAGACCTTCCTTGTTATGATAAAACATAGGATCGGATCGCATTGGCATATACCTGATATCCTGCTTCGTTCAGGTGGATGCCATCGGGAAGATAATAGTTCAAATTAATGATAGTAGATGAATCTTTAAACAGGCTGTAGATGGATATGAATTTCACCCCCCTCATGTCACACAAGGATTGAATTTGATTATTCAAACTTTCGATAAGGGTATTAGAAAAATTATCTTTCACCGGGAGGATTGATATAATAAAAATTTTCGTTACCGGAGATACCGCCCTGATTTTGGCAATGATTAAATCAAGATCACTTACCACATACCCTTCATGACGGTTTAAAACATTATTCGCCCCAACCGAAATAAATATCTTATTGGGTTTGAAGGCGACATATCCTTCAATGTTATTTTTCAGCTCAGTGCTTTCTATACCTCCCACCGCTCGATTATCGATGGGAATTCCGAAATAGGAACTCCAATTTCCGCGAGCAATCGTAGAAGCACCGGTAAAGACAATCTTTTGTTGGGATGAGGAGGTGTCCGTAGAACTCCCTCCGCTTTGCGTCGTTCCTGATCCGGAACTGCTGCAACCACCAAGCCCAACAACCAGCAGCAAGATCATCCACAGGGATAATTTATCCATTGTGAATTAATCCTAACTAATATTTGGTTGTACGAAAGGAATATAAAAAAGCGTTATTAATAACACACCCTCTTCCAGAAATGTCAAGAAAATTATCCAGAAAATATTTTTTTTGGACCAATAATTATTGACAAATATACCAGTTCATCTTTATAACTGCTTCCATGGAAAGAGATATTCGTTTAGATGCCCTCAGGGGTCTCGTGTTGGTCTGGATGACCATCAATCACTTGAGCGGCCCCCTGCATGCCTACAGTTTTGAAACCCTCGGTTTCCAGTCCTCTGCTGAAGGCTTTGTATTCATTTCAGGAATTGTTGCTGGAATGGTCTATGGTCGTATCGGCTTGAATCAAGGCAGGGCCTTTCTGAAAAAACGCGCCTTCCGGCGATTTCTCGATATCTACATGTTTCACATGGCGGCCTTTATCGTTGTCATGATCCTTGAAATATCCATAACAAACAAAAATTACGCATCCTTCTTTAGATGGATGAATCCTCTTCCCTTGGAATCTCCGATGCTCGCCTTGGGCTTGGGAGCCGTATTCCTCATGCAGCCTGCCTTGTTGGACATCCTGCCCATGTATTGTCTATTTTTATTAATGACCCCATTCATTATTAATCTTTTTAAAAAGAAATATGGGTGTTGGTGTGTCTTGGCAGGCAGTTTTTTAATATGGGCACCGGCCACTTATACTTCCTGGGACAACCTTCAAAGATATGGCGAGCATTTCCTTCCCCTTAACTTTGGATTTTTTGATCCCTTTGCCTGGCAATTTCTCTTTGTTGGAGGATTGTTCTTCGGTTTCCGGCGTTATACCGCCAAAACCGTTCCCATAAAAAAATCTCTGATCATCATTTCCCTACTGATTTGGATCGGGTTATTACTATTTCGTTACAAGATCCTTCCATCCAATTTATTGGGGTTTGATATTCATTTCTTAACCATCCGGGAAACATTCGGGCCCTTGAGGGTGATCAATTTGGCCGTCATCGCCTACCTCATCACCTGCTTTGGAAGTCGATTTCCAAAACTCTTGAAATGGCCCTGGTTTTCTTATCTCGGCCAGCATTCTCTTCAGGTTTTTACTTTTCACCTGGTGCTGTTATACTCAATAATTCCCCTATACAACAGCCTGATTATTCCCGCAGGTTGGACCGGGATCATTGCCGCTGATGTAGTAATTCTCAGCTCATTGACTATTCCGGCCTGGCTGCATGTCCGGTATCGAAAATTCATGGGCAGAAAAGGATCCGCAGCCAATCCTTGACGGCTTCTTCCTTAAAAAAATAAACAAGGCGGATCACGACCAGGTTGTCTTGACTAACGGTTATATAATAAATGGGTCCCAGTCCAATAAAAAGATCCAGAATTCCTCTCGCTTCTGATCACTCTGCCAGGTTCTGAGACTTTGAGACCGTAGTAAATGATAAGATCCCCGAAAATTTTGATTGAATAAGTCATCCTCAGCCGGTCCATGGTCCTGGTGAAGGAAAGGGTGTTTTCTTTGGCTACGATAAAGGCCGGAGACAGAGAGAAATCCATTCGTTTTTTTAACTTATTAAAATAAGGGAAGGATCCGTTGTATCCCCACATGGAATAATCCTCTCCATGGGTTATATCATAGTCTTCCTGAAGGCATTTAATTTTTCCTTGGGTCAGCCGGGTAATTTGTGCCGACAGGCCGATATCGGCATAGACATATTCTATCTTCTCCTTGGAAAAAAAAGAGACGAGTTCCTCTGCGGGAACAGGATTTGATTTAACCTGTTTGTCTGCTTGATAAACAAATATTTCCCCTATGGACCAGGTCTGAGGTGCCGGCCCGGTTAGAGTGATTCTTATGAATCGGGTATCCCGGGGGTTGAAATTATTTTCAATCCGTCCGTCCCTTAATTTCCAAAAGGGGCGTCTACCGGACCAAAACAGGTAGCCCCAATTATTGTTAACGGAAGAGATCTCCTTCCAATCCCTCTCATTACCGGACAGTTCTACTCGATAATAAGCAGGAAAATCCCATTCCTTTCCCTTGCCGCACAACAAGATGATTCGATTTATTTTGTAGATCCTTCCCAGGTCGAGTTGATAAAACATCCCGGGCCTTTGTGGAGAGGATGAAGACCAACCGGAGGATACATTACGGTCGAAAGCCCTTTCAGTTGAGTCCGATCGACTATTACTCTTCCCTTTCCAATGATCAGGAAGAATTTCCAGACAATCGGCTACCGGCCGCCTAATGTCATAGTAAAGGACATAACCTTTTATCTTTTGATAGGGGGAAAAAATCTCTCGTTTATACGTTCCTCCCATGGCTTTCAGCATTTCCTCAAAACTTTGAGGGTATTTCCCTTCCAGGACAAAGGCTGGTTCCGATACACTGTCGGCCAGAGAGGTATAAAGGGGGTAACGATCCTTGAAAGGAAGACTAAACACCGGATTCTCCCGGGCATTAAAAGTCAGTTCGGCGGCACTCCAATACTCCGGTGCATAGACATAGGGGCTTTTTTTCTGCCTAAGAAAGGTAAAAAGGCCGTGTTCCACCTCGAGTTGTTTTTGGTAGCGAATCGAATTGTTTTTTAAATAAGAGTAAAGGGCCGATTGATGGTAACTCATTATTATTAAAAGGACGGCAATCAGCCCGATAAAAAGGGTTTTACTTTTTCCTTTAATGGCCCAACCAAGAAGGGCCAGAGAGAGAGGAATAAGGGAATAAAGGGGAAGGAAATATCTTGGAGCATTTTGTTCACTAAACCGCGATCCGATATAGAAAAAGCAAAAAGACACAAAAAAGATGAACATCAGGATGGGACCATGACAGGAGGGGAATTCCCTTCGATGCCATTTCTTTCCTATCAACAGAAAAAGAAGGCTTACCAGGAAGAGCGCGGCTATCCCATAAGCCATAAAAGAAATCTTTCCCTTCAGGGAGGGGTTAAATACTTCCATAAGTCTGTAAAAAAAATTAGAGAATCTTAAAAAATAGTCCGGGTTCTCCGGAGACCGGCTGAAGTTTAAAAATGGGAACCGATAGAGACTGTTCCATATCCAGAAAGGGACACTGCCCAGGATGAACCCGGAGGCCGCTGTCAGGATCTTGCGTTCCCGTATTAATTCCCTCTTAAAATAAAGAAGAAAACAGAAGCTGGTCAGGAGATAGACGACACTGATGGGGTAGGTCCACCAGGAGATTCCCCAAAGGAGGCCTAAAAAAAAGAGGGGAATGAAAGTAATAGGATCTTTTTGAACGGCCAGACGGTGAGAAAACCACAAAATAATATTACCCAGCCACAGGATTTCGATATAACCGCCATAAGCCAAAGACGAATAAAGGCCAAAGGAAAAGAAAGGTAGGGCGGTCAGGAGCATGCTGAGGAGACCGACATCCCGGTCATAAAGCTCTCGACCGAGCTGATAAATGGAAACGATAAAAAGGATTGAAAAAATAAAAGGAATCAGATGCAGACTCAGGCGGTTCATTCCCAAGAAAAGAAAAGACCAGGAGACCAAGAGGGGTTCAAGAGTCCCACTATAGGAATCGCCGTAATAGAGCCAGGGGAAAGCTCCGTTTAAGATATGCTTTCCCATTAAGCCCACTATGGCCTGATCGGAATCGAAAGGGAGATTTTGAATCGGCAAAAATTTACTGATTAGGCCGATAGTGAGGATAATTAGAAAACAGCAGGTTGTTCGGATTCGTTGGTTCACGTCACCATCTTAGCTTGACATCTGATTGAATTCATAATAACTTTATCAAAAAAATCCAATGGGAACAAGATATTTATATCAATTTAGGCTTCTCCGACTTATTTATGCCAAGGACCTGCCCGAACTTACACGGACATCCGGCCCGACCAATCCTGTCCGGAGAGGGGCTGACCGGGCCAAGACCGATAAGTCATCCCCCTCACCCCATCCCTTCAGTCCGTGGTCGCCGATAGTGGGTTCCCGGCCCGAAAAATGTCTCACGACATATTCGATTAGGTTAAAGCATGGCTAAACGTCCCCTAGTCCTTTGTCTTGCTCTGTGCCTGATGGCCGGTATCCTTTATTCCTGGCCGATGGTTCGGTATTTTTTTTCGGCTATCCCCTATACCCTTAAGCCCATACCAGGGTTCGAACGGGTCCCACTAATGCCCGGGGATCACCTGCAGACCTATTACTGGTTTTGGCTGCTGTCGGACAACCTTTTCGGCCACTCGGCCTTTTACACCAATCCTTATGAGTTCAACGGTCCTCTGGGCCCGATGAGTGCCGTTTATGCCAATTTCCCTTTTTCCCTTCTTTATGTCGCCCTTTTGTTTTTGGGACCAATCGGGGCCTATAATGGATTGATCCTACTGTCCTTTTTACTCAGCGGATCAGCCATGTTTCTCCTGGCCCGAATCTGGACCAAGGACCTATGGGCCTCTTTGATGGCCGGATTGATCTTTGCCGTCATTCCTTACCGGGTCAGTCATATTGCCGGAGGCCAGCTTTATGGATATGTCATTTTCTTATTGCCTCTTTGTTTATATTTTGTAGAGCGGACTTTGACCTCCGGTCGATGGCTGTATGGGGCCGCAAGCGGATTGTGTTTAGTCCTGATGTCTTTGATGGACCCCCATTCCAGCTTATTGATGGTACTGACTTTAGGCCTCTATATACCCGGCCGGATTTTGTTGATTCGCTTCGTCCCTATAACTCAAACCCGGGATAAAAACTCCCTTTGGCCTGGATTGGCGGGGGCTTTGGCTGGCGGTTTCTCGATTTCATCTTTCCTCTGGATTCGGTTGGGGAAAAAAACCGGTCTTCCCTTCTGGCATCCAGACATGCTTCAAGCTTTCTTTTTGTGGACCCTGCTTTCCCTTTTGTTCTGGTTCTATCTCTCGGCCTTTCTTTCCAGAATGACCACCCTTTCCTTTGCTGAAGCCCGTCAGCGGACAGGCAAGCTCTTTTTTCTTTTTCTGCCCCTATGGTTTTATGTTTTGAAGTATCGAATGGAACTTCCCCGGCTGGGTTTGATTCTGCCGTTAATTGTTTTCGGCCTGTTCTTGACTTTCCTGTTTGCCCTCTGGATGAAACACAGAGAGCGGTTTCTGATGTTTGAACAGCAAAGGATCAGGATGGTCATCATCTGGGTAGGATCGGGTTTGTTGATCGCTTCGGCTTATCTGATGTATATGAGGAAAACGGTCATTTTGCCTTCCCTGGCTGGCAAGGGCAGAACCATCTCTGAAGTCCTGCTTTTTTCTCCAAGGGCGAGCAATTTTTTCTTCTGGCAGGATATCAATTATGAACGATTCATTTTCTTGGGATGGGGACTGGTCCTTTTGGCTGTCCTGGGAATGATTCCTCTTCTCAAAAAAAATCCCAAGTATCCCGGCCAATCAGCTCTGGCTGGGATCATGGCCTTCCTGGCCCTTATTCTGACCCTCGGTCCTACGTTGACTTATTTCCCTCTTTATCAAATCCTTTACCGGTATTTCCCCTTCTTTAATTATTCCCGGCGGCCGGACCGCTTTCTGATGGTAGGGTTGATCTTTCTTTGTCTGCTGGCCGGGATGGCCGTTTCCGCCCTCCGGGAAGGACTGGCTTCAAGGGGATGGGCGGGGTTGAAAAAGGTGTTGCCTGTTCTTATTATTATAATTGTGTTGGCGGAACTTCACCCCTGGCAGCCTTTAGGACTATCCCTTATGTCCGGAGACAACCCAATTTTTGACCTGATCGACAGACAATTGTCACAAGGGGGAAGGGTCCTGGAACTGCCCATCTGGCCGGGGGATTCTCACCAATCTTCTGTCTATGAATACACCGTTACCAGAACCCGAAAACCGATGATAAACGGATATGCCCCGGTGGTGTTCCGTGATTATATCCAACAGGTTTTCTGGCCTCTTTTCCCGCTGGATTTTGGAGAACTGAATTTGAACCAGGCCATGGCTTTGAAGAAACTCAAGGTGGATTTGATTACCTTTCATGATAATTCCATGGTCTACCCGGAAAAAATTAGTCCCTTTCCGCCGAGACTGGTTTTGAAGCGGTTGATGGCCTCTCCTTTCTTAAAATTGGTTGACCATGATCAGGATGTATTTCTTTTCAAATTCAATTCTGATTTTACGGGAGCCCTGTGGGATCGTGAAAATTCTCCTAATCCCAATTTAGTAAGGGGGGCAAAAAGTCCCCCTTTGGCCAAGGGGGAAGGAGAGAAACTTAAAGAGGTGTCTACCATCACCTCACCGGTTTCGGCCGTTTTTTATGCCAACAATCTGCCCCAAGAAACCGGGCGATATGTGATGGACCCTTCTGCTTCCGGTTATTATCTGCTGATGGATGAAAAATATCTAAATCAAGGCCGGCTCGTTCCCCGTCCGGGAGAGCGGGGCAACGTGGCTATGGCCGTACCCGGTCAAGATCACCCCGGGTATCTTGCTGTCAGTCCCAAAAGATATTTCCCGTCTGGGAAATATCTGGCCAGGTTTCGGCTTAAAGCCGGACTTGCCGGATTTGAACAGGGGGTGGGTCGTGTCGAAATTATTGAGGGACGAACCAGGGTTGTGGCCCAAAGGATATTGCGAGGCAGCGATTTTCTTCAGGCCGGGACCTGGAGAGACCTCCCCCTGGAATTTGAGATTTCCCAAGCTGAGGATATCGGATTTAGGGTTTATTTTGCTGGGAATGCCCCTTTTTATTTAAATACGATTCTTGTTGGTTTTGCAGATCAACCGAACGGACCCGGTTCGGTCGAAGCCGAAGATTTACTCCGTCAAACAGGAAACGTAATTTCCGATCCGCTGGCCTCGGGCCGAGAAGCGGTGTGGGGAAAAGCTGGATTTCACCCTCCCGTCTATCTTTGTTACGGCCCCTATCGGACCTTCGAAATGGGCAAGCATAAGGCCGACTTTTTTCTTAGATTAAAAAATCCGCCATCTATCTCTGAAAGAGCAGAAGTGGCCCTATTAGAAGTGGCCACCGATCTGGGGAAACGGGTCTTTGCCAGCCGAAAAGTTAAGGCCCGAGAGTTGAGAGCCGATGCGTACGTGTCGATCGAGTTGAACTTCGAGGTCCCCTTTCGCTGTGAGCTGGGGTATCGGGTCAAATATTCAGGAAAGGCGGACCTCTTGGTGGATCGGATTTCCGTTGAATAAAGAAAGCCTGAGAACTCTCATAAACGGATATGCCTCGGACCCCCTGCCTCCTTGCGAAGATCACTACCTGGAGGTCAATGCCGCCCGCTACCTGGATACCCTGGCTCTTTTAGGTCCGGAGCAAGTCCGTTGATTAGGCAAGTTGTATTTTGAATAAATAAGAACCTTTATTTTTTATTGAAATAGCCTTCAAAAAATTCTATAATATAACCCAAATATAATTTAAAATTTATTAACGGTCACAAAATAACAAAGACTTTTCAAAATTAAGGCAAAAGAATTTTTCGGGAGATGGCATTGAAGAAAAAAATTATATTATATTTGGGTTATTTTTTCATCGTTCTATTATCTTGTGCTTTCCAGGGTACAGCCTGGGGTATAACTAATGATCTTGTATTCCTTGCCTTCGGCGACAGTATTACCTTTGGTGTTGGCAGCAGTTCAGGCGGACCTGAGACCGGCTACCCGCTCCTGCTTGAACAAAAGCTTGAATCCACTTTTCCGGGCAATTTTATTTCCATTAATGCCGGTTTACCTGGTGAAGTCCTCTTTGGTGCGGTTGAAAGATTCGAGGAGGCTATAGATACCTACAATCCCGATCTGGTTTTGTTGATGGAGGGAACCAACGACCTTAATGGTGGAGTTCCCTTTGAGGACATGGAAAACAGCTTACGGACCATGGTTCTTTATGCACTGAATAGAGGTAAAAAAGTCATCATTGGCACCATAGCCCCGGTTACCTTCGGCAGTGATTTGCAGGGGGCTATCGCGGCCTTTAATCCAATAATTTACAGGATTGCAGCGGATTATAATATTCCAGTAGCCAGAGTTTTTGAATCAATGACCGCCGTTGAAGGATGGGAGACCAAACTTATAGATCCGGTAACACTCGAACATCCCAACGATGCCGGATATCAAGTTGTTCGAGACGCCTTCTCTGAACAGGTATCGGCATTAATAGATTCGGGTTTGTTAAAAACAGGAGACCTTGTTGGTTTTAGTGACTTTGATGGCGATTCTAAGCAGACAACCGACATCCTCTGGCGCCATGATTCTACCGGGCAACTTTATGTCTGGTTGATGAGCGGCAGCGGCCCTTTCCCTGTTTCTGACGGCTCACCCGGCACTGTCGGTGATCCATACTGGGTTATTAAAAAGACCGCGGATTTTAATCACGATGGCAGGTCCGATATCCTCTGGCGCCATGCCTCGAGTGGAGAGCTTTATCTCTGGCTGATGGGTTCGGATGGCAAAACTATCATGAACTGGGGCTCATTAGGTACTGTTGATCCTAGTAACCCTATTAATGAGCATAACTGGAAAATAGAAGCCGTCGCTGATTTTAACAAGGATCGCAAGGCCGACATCCTCTTACGTAATGCCTCCACCGGAGAGCTTTCCCTCTGGCTGATGGACGGCATTACCGTTACTTCCAAAACTTCGTTGGCTGTGGTCGACCCAAATTCGAAAATCATAGAGGTGGCTGACTTTGACGGCGACGGTGAAGCTGACATCCTCTGGCGCAATGCCGTTACCGGGGAGGTTTTTATCTGGCTGATGGATGGCACCACTATTAAAAACAAGGGATCCTTAGGTGTGGTCGGCGATTTGAATTGGCAGATTCAGGCGGTAGCCGATTTTAATGGCGACGGTAAAGCCGACATCCTCTGGCGCCATGCCTTTTCCGGGGAGGTCTTTGTCTGGCTGATAAACGGCACTGCCGTTGCTTCTCAGAACTCCTTGGGTGTGGTCGGCGATTTGAACTGGCAGATTCAGACGGTAGCCGACTTTAATGGCGACGGTAAGGCCGACATCCTCTGGCGCCATGCCTTTTCCGGGGAGGTCTTTGTCTGGCTGATAAACGGCACTGCCGTTGCTTCTCAGAACTCCTTGGGTGTGGTCAGCGACTTGAACTGGAAGATCAAAGGGGTAGCTGACTTTGACGGAGACGGTAAGGACGACATCCTCTGGCGCCATGCCGTTACCGGGGAGGTTTTCCTTTGGTTGATGAACGGTACTACCATTGCTTCTCAGGGCTCGTTGGGCGTGATCAGCGATTTGAACTGGAAAATGAAATGAGGGGAATCGACTCTTAAATTTCTACCTAAAAATTAGTCAAAGATTAAGATCAAAATTTTTATGACCTTGATCTATTCCTCTGAATAAAGTATGCCATCTTCACCATTCATTACGACTCCAACTTTCCCGTATTTTCCAGAACTGAACCCTGACGAACGAGCCTAGAACGATCCTGGATTGGCGTTACCCCTGGGCCAAAGTTAATTTTACATATTCACTTACCCGGAATGAAGGACGAACCGGTTTCCCTAGTGAACAAAGAAGCTTTATGCTGGATCCTGGATTCTTGGGCTAGGTGTTAAATACTATTTTTAGTGGAGATATTTCGAAATAGGCCAAGACAGGATAAGGACCGATGTTTTTTATTCTAAGATAATTCTCGTCTAAGCTGAGATAAATATCATGAAGGAATTAACCCACGGCCTCTTCCAATCCCGGGGCATAAGGTTTAATACGTGAAGATGCCGCCCATCTGAACGCGGGAGGCAACTGATCCCATGTTGTCATTAATCGCCGGCCCGAGCCTGAATCCACACCGGTCAAAGCCGTCGTTTTGGATAATGATCGCCGTTGTCTGAGGGGCCTTCTGCATGATCTGAACAATCCTCTGGATGTACCGGGACCACCAAGCGTCTATCTGATCCCGTTGATCGTACAATGCCTGGCTTTCCGTATCAGAGGGGTTAGCTGACCAACCCGCGCCTGCATAAATAGTTGCCAAGGCATAATCCTGAGCTGTCCATCGCGCGACGAATCCGGCACGGGACATCTGGATCGGAATCAGGTCCATGTCCGCTATGATGAGTTGTGTTGGCCCGGCCTTGCAGTAAGCCTCCAAGTTGGTCCAGAAGGATGAATCGAGCTGTTGGCCACTGAAAGGCGACTTTTCCAAGATATTGTAGGTGACCTGCCCGTGCGTCGGTTGATCCTGAGGTGCGGGCCCGGAATTGGAAGAACCGGAACCGGAACTGGATTTGTTCTGAGTTAACTCACAGCCGAAAATAATTATGAATAATATAAAAGAAAAAAGTGAAAGGGATACCTGAATCAACTTTTTCTTTGTCATAAATTCTCCAATCTGAAATAATTGAAAAAAATTATTATCTTTTAAAGACAATAATATACAATAAAGAATGATTTATCTTATAAAAACCGTTGAGAAAGTCAAGAAAAATTAGATAGAAAGATATATTATTCCATTTTCTGCAACTTCTTGATTTGGAAGAGGGCCGACTTCGACCTGTAGGCCTTGCGTTTTTAATCTGACTTTAAGAAAGGGTCGGGAACTCCCTGAGTGGAAAGACGCCGGTGCCGATTTTCATCGTACTCTCTCCTTCGAAATAAGTCCTGATACGGCTTCCTTGCCTGGTGACAGTCAACGATGAAATTTATAAATAATAATAGAAATTTCCTTATTAGTCAATATAATACAGAATAATACAGAAAAAGAAAAAAATCTTGATTCTTATCATCCAAGATGTTAGATAAAACCGTGCCTAAGAAAAACAACAAAAGTATTTAAAAAAAATAAGCCCAAAAAGAATTTTGTATTGGATGGTGTTTGATGTCTGAAATGTTGTCTGAACAAGAGATTAGAGCAATTAAAGAAAAGAATGTAGGAATGTATTCCAAACATCCCTGGCCGGTGAACCGTCGTACTGCAGAAGAAATGGGTTGGCGGTTAAAGGTCCTGGGGATTCATCCCCGGGAGTTCGAGGGAAAAAGGACCCTGGAATGCGGCTGCGGCACCGGCAATTATGTCATCTGGTACGCCGTAGAGGGAAAGGCCTCTGAGGCCGTGGGGGTTGACCTTTCGGATGGATCTCTGGCCGTGGCTAATCAATTGAAAGAAGAAGGTAAGGTCGAAAATGCCACCTTCAGAAAAATGGATGTGTTGAAGCTGGATTTCCCGGATAATCACTTTGATTATTCTTATTCCTATGGGGTTTTCATGATCACCGGCGATACCGAAGGGGCTTTTAGGGAGATGGTCCGGGTGACCAAGCCGGGGGGAACCGTTACCCTGAGCATCTATAATACCTTCGGCCGCTTTCCGGTCACCATACGACAGAAAATCATCAATCATTTAGCCCCCAATGATCCCGATAAACGGGTAGAACTGGGCAAGAAATACTTTCCCGGCCCTTTTAAGAGATTGGATAAACGGTATTACGGTTTGAATACGGAACAACTGGCCTATGATACTTATGGGATTCCCTATGAGGAAGTTCACAGTGCCGGGCATGTTCTGGACTGGTTGAAAAAAGCCAATGTCAAATACAAGGGCTCCTTTGCCCCTCTGCGGGTCAGAGACTATTTTTACGCTTTTTCCTTGGATGAATATAAGGACTTCAGGAGCACCTTTACCGGTTATCCGGCCACTCAGAAGATCAGCGATTTACTCTATAAGATCTCCGGAAATAAGAAACAACAGGAATACAAAACCCAATTCCCTTATCCCGGTCCTTTTTCCCGCGGTTTCTGCCAGCTTATGTGGCTTTTAATCGGAGGCAGCCGTTTTTCCTGTTTCACGATTTCCGGTGTTAAACAATGATCTTCCTTTTTTTGACCAGCCAGAGATAGAAAAGACAAGCCAAGGCCCCTGACCCCAGACTGTAATCGACCACCTGAGTCAGGACATGCATGGCCAAGGCCAGAGAAACTCCCTGGGCTGGTGGAATTCCCAACCCGGCCAGAGTTCCCCCTAAAATACCTTCATAAAAGCCGATACCGGCCAGCCCGCTTATCGGTAAACTTGCTGCCAGTTCGGACCCCATCAACCCGAAGATGATCATCAAAAAGGGTAAATGAAGGTTCTGACCTAAAAGGGCGTCAATAACCGCAGTCAGCATCAAATAAAGAAGCGAATATTTAATCACCCGGATAAGGAGCGAAAGCCCCAACAGAGGCCAAAAAATTCCGGATTTTTTCAAGGTGTGAAAAGAATGGCTGATCTCTTTTAATCGAATGGTCAAGTTTTCTTTCCAAGCAGATTTTGCCGGGGCGGATGGTTTGCTCCAGCCCTCCGACCAATGGGTCAAGCCTTTGGTTATAGGTTCCAGAAACATCAGGACCAAAAGGCCGACGGCCAGAATAAATCCTGACAAGGCCCAGAGCCAGGGATAGCGAGGAGCGGTCGTCAGACTGTCCCACAAAACCGCCAAACCCAGCAAAGGGCCGAGACTTATTAAGTCAAAGATAAAGGCATAAGTAAAGGAGGTCAAGCAGTGGGACAAGTCGACCCCGACCACCCGATTCAGGAGTACCGGATAAGAAAGTCCTCCGACCCTGGCCGGGAGGAAGTCTACCAGCATATTTCGAACAGCCGTTACCAGGGTCAGTCCCCCGAAGGGAACCTTGATCTGTTGGGAGGAGGTTCTAATTAACAGCCGATAACGCCAACTCCTCAGGAAAAGACCGGCCCCGTAAAGGGTTAAATAAGCCCAGGCGAAGAGAGGATTAAAGCGGGTTATGAGGTGGTTCCAGGATAAAATGCCGGGTTGAGAAAAGACATAATACAGGAGGGAGAAGGTGGTCAGAAAAGAAAAAAAAAGAAAAAATATTCTTTTTCCCATCACTCTTTCTTGGGCAGGGTTTTGACAACCCGGGCCGGGGTTCCCACGGCAATACTGTTGGGGGGAATGGGGGTGTTCACCAGACTATTGGCCCCGATGACCGAATGGTTGCCGATATGACAATTTTGAAGGATAGTGACCTTTGCGGCAATCCAGCAATCACTGCCGATCTCCAAAGGAAGACAATCCCCGACTCCCATATCTTCCGATAAGTAATCGTGTTCCCCCCCGCTCATTACCAGACAGTAAGGGCCGATGAAGGTCCGTGGTCCGATCCTGAGGAGAGTGGTGGAACTGAGGGTGGAATAATAACTGATATTGACCTCATCTTCCAGGATCATGTCGCCGTTTTTAGCCTGAAGGATACTCCCCTGACCGATAAAAACATCATTGTCGATGTGGATTCCCTTATTAGTGGTTCCTTTGGCATCCAGCATAACACCGTCATCGATAAAGACCCGATCACCAATACTGATCTTATAGGGAGAACGAATGG
This sequence comes from uncultured delta proteobacterium, assembly GCA_963790475.1. Classification (GTDB taxonomy): domain Bacteria; phylum Desulfobacterota; class RBG-13-43-22; order RBG-13-43-22; family RBG-13-43-22; genus RBG-13-43-22. Next base: position 693,362 of record CAWBOS010000012.1, read on the forward strand.
ATAGATCCCGGCCAAAAATGACCTTCTTGCCCACTTTCTGAAAAAGGAAAGGGTAAAACAGGGAGCGCAAGGACAAACCAAGGGCTCCGGGAATCCAGCCGAAGAGGGTGATAATAGTTTCGTATTTAATTAAAGACCACCAACTCCCCTCACCGACCATAAAGGATTTGTATTTTGAAGCCAATCCTCCTGAGGAATCAAAGATGGTCTTGACCCGGAATTGATTGACTTCACGGTTTTCACACTTCATAGTTATCTACTTTTCATAAACCTTTAAGCAGTTTTCGAAGGGGTCTTCGGAATTTTCCCAGGATCGCTAAAAGGGTTTCCCCGTAATTGGAAAGCATAACCCGGTAACCGAGGGCCCTGATCTTTGAATAAGGCCAGAAGACCTTGAAGGCAAACCATTTAAGGGAGTTTTCGATCGCCTCCGGTTTATATTGGGGCATATCCAGAATACTTTTTTTGTAGATCACATCGTCATCTTTCAGGACGTCTTGTTCTTCCTTCAAATATCCTTTCTCCAAACAGAGATCATAGAGATCGGTACCGGGAAAAGGATAAAAAATGCTGATCCCGGCTACATCAGGCCGGATCTGCTGATTGAGCTTAATGGTGGCCTGGTGCAACTCCGGCGTCTCTCCGGGCAGACCGACCATGTTCAGGGTTTTAACCTGGAGGCCCACCTCCTTGGCAATCCTGGAAACCTCCAGCATCTGTTTGTTGGTTGTTTTTCTGCGCAAAACCTGATTCCGGAAGTTCTGGTCCCCATGTTCGACCCCGAACCCGACACGGGTGCCCCCGGCTTCTTTTAGTTTGGTCAATTTGTCCCGGTCCAGGATCTCTGCCCGGCCGGAAAACATAAAAGGGAGGCCGATCTCTTTTTTATAGCGATCGGCAAACTCATGAACCAGATCGCGATCGATCCAGCAGATGTCATCGTCAAACAGGATCTCGCTAAAGCGATATTTTTTTTGAAGCCCTTTGATCTCGTTAATGATATGATCAGCACTCCGGAAGCGGACATAGGCTCCTTGCTGCAATTTTCTGATGCGGTGGTTGGAACAGAAGGTACAATTGAAGGGACATCCTCGCCCGGCAAGGATGCGGATCTGAGAAAGTCCCCAATTGTCGATAACCTTTTGATGGTCGCTCAGCTCACGGTCCACAAAAGGGAGGCTGTCGAGATCCTGAATAAAAGGACGGGTTGGATTTTGGATCTGGCGTCCATTTTCTTTTACCCAGAGATTTTTTATTCGGGTATAATCTTTTCCCTGCTCCAAAGCTTGGGCCAGTTCCAGCATGGGGTATTCCCCTTCACCGATACAAAGGGCATTCAAACGCGAGGTCTGTTCCAGACACTGGGGGAAGATAGTCGGGTGAGGCCCCCCCAGAATGATAAACATGCCGGGATCATCCACGGCCTGGACCATTTTTTGAATAAATTGAAATTGGGGTGCAGTAGTATAAATACCTATTAATTGGGGATTGATACGCTTGAGGTCATCCCGCCACTGTTCAAGATAACCCCTATCCGGATAATAACCAAGATGAATATCAGTGTAACCGTTTTGTTTTAGAAAAGCGGAGATGGACATCAACCCGTGGGCTGCGCCTAACTGGCCGAATCTTTGATTGATTTCCGTTAGAACTAATAATATTCTCATTAATTATTTCCGACCCCAACCCCTTCCCTCCCCCCTCCGAAGGGGGAGGGAAGGGGTTGGGAGGATATAAGAATTTCAAAGTTAGTGAAAATAGATAAATACCATATGGCGATTGTTGAGACAAGGACAAATCTCCGTGTCAGGAACAGAGGGTGGAGTTTGGAAATGAGAGGCATGGAAAAGGGGAAAATGAACCCCGGAAAAGACCTTTTTCGGAGGCGGAAAATATTATGGGGGATCTTAACCCTAACCGCAGTATTTCTGGCCGTTGTGTTTTTTTATTTTCTGGGGGTTCGATCTGTTTACCGTCATTTCGGCCTTTATTTCCTAAAGCCTACGGAAACCCAATGGCCGGCCGGATCCCGAGAGGCTATTCGTGCCCTTCTCGGACCCCTGAAAGGCAAAGTGGTCTGGGGGTCCAGCCGAACCGGAACCCACCAGATTTTTTTAATGACCCTCCCCGAACTTACTATTTATCAATTGACCAATGACCCCCATGTCAATTATTTCCCCCGCTTCAGCCCGGATGGGAAACGGATTATTTTCGCCCGGTCCCAAAAAAAGTGGGTATCGGAAAGAGATCAAATTCCCTGGGATGTCTATCTCTATAATCTGGAGGACGGAAAAGAGAATTTGGTGGTCCGTAACGGCAATTTTCCTCTCTGGCTTCCAGACGGGCAGCGGATCCTCTTTTTGAGAGAGTATCGGGTGATCATTTTGGACCTTGTTTCTAAAAAAGAAAGGATAATCTTTGATGGTCACCAACCTCCCTTTGATGCCCAACCATCGACCCCGGAGTTGTCTCCTCTGAATCAAAACCTGCTGGCCGTAACGCTGCGGGGGAAACAGGACGGGGTTTTTCTGGTGGACCTTTCCAAGGGTTCCATGACCTTTCTGGGAATAGGTGCTTGTGAATTAACCTGGCTGCCCGGGTCTTCTGATTTGGTTTGGGTGGAAAATGGGGGCCGGGGTGGAACCCTTCTGATGGCCTCCCCTATCCAAAAGGTGGAAAGAAGGATCTTCATGGATCTGCCCTTTTCTTTCAGCCATGAATACTTTCCGAGATTCTCCCGGAACGGGCAATGGCTTGTTTGGGGGGCGTCTGAGGGGGATCACGAGCATGATCTGGCTGATTATGAAATTTTTCTTTGGAGGGTAGGTACTCCCTGGGGGTCCGCCGTCCGCTTGACCTTCAACAAGGCCAATGACCGCTTTCCTGAAATTTTTATTGAAAATACCAGGTGAGCCTAATATCCATTCATTTGATGGGTTTCAATTGCGCTTTTGAATTCTGGATTCGTTTCGAAGCAGAGGTGCCCTGTTTCCGAAAGGTGATATCATAAGGTTCATACAACTCCTGCCCATGGTCATCGAAATAATGGAGGTCCATGAGTCCGCTGATTGTTTTTTTATCGGTACCCATGAAATCCATTGAGTACTTTTCATAAACTGTGAGGTCACCGCAAAAATGATAAGTCCGGCCTTTCACGTAACCGTCCTCCCGTAACCAAAATTCTCCATCGACGATCTCCGGCCGGGGCAGTGGTTATTTTCATACCCGAGAAGTCCAAATTTCCGTCGAAGGTCATGGTCCCGGTCAAGGTGAACGGTGATATTTGTCTGTCGGATCTGAATTACCAGGTTCCTTCCAGATCGGTATTGCCGTAGGTTGTGGGAGTGGTTCCACCTCCGCCTCCGTCTGTTGAGCTTCCACCTCCGCTGCCGGATCCGGAGGAACATGAGGTGATTAACCAAAACAAGGAAATAATTATCCAAAAACCTTTATTGAATTTCACAGGAAAACGATATAGGATATTATAAATTTTCCGTCAAGGCAAAAATTCCTTGGACCACTGAAAGCTTCTATTCGTATCCTGGTCTTTTTCTTCATTGTTTTTCGGCTAATTTGTTGAGTTGACAGATAAAGAGCGGCATGGTAGATAAAAAGCTGTCAAAGAGGGACGACAGCTCTCTCCGCCCCCAGCTCTTTGCATTTTCGTTCCGGGGACCATCGACGGACAAATCAATAGACAGGTCAACATGGGTGATGATTACAAAATGTTCGAGCTTGAAGGAGAATACCTTCGGCACACGGACTACCATCTTTTTCCCGGAGGCCGAAAACGTCTTCGGGTAATAGTTAAATACTGCGAGCAAAAATCCAGGCAAATGGGAAGGCGGCTCAATATCCTGGATGTGGGTTGTGGAAACGGCTCGAACAGTCTTCCCATAGCCAGTCTTGGTCATCATCTGGTCGGTATCGATATCTCTCTCGAGTCGGTTGAGTACGCCCGAAACCGAAATCCTTTTTCGAATGCCCGTTTTATGGTTCACAACCTTATGGAACAGCCCCTATCCGAGAAATTCGATTTTGTTATCTGCTCCGAGGTCCTTGAACATTTGACGGATCCCGGACCCCTCGTCCGGGCCATATCCGGGGTATTGGTAACGGGAGGCCTGCTGGTGATTACCGTCCCCAACGGTTACGGCCCCCGGGAGGTACTTGGTCGGCTGGAACAGCGTTTAAGAAGAAGCCGTGTCCTGCAGCCACTTGTGGAAGGTTTTCGTGGACTGTTCCATATGAGTTCCGCTGCCGAGAAATGCCGTATGCACACCTCCAATCCGGATCAGGACCATGTCCAGAAGTTCACTCAGGGTCAGTTGAAACACCTGATTGAATCGAGCGGTCTACGGGTGGCGGAATGGGTGGGCTCTTTCTGGCTATTGAGTCTTTTCGGGAAGGCCAAGGAAGGTACGAATCTCATAGCCCGGATCGACTCCTGGCTGGCGGATATCGGCCCGGCGATAATCGCCAGCGGTTGGTATGTGGTTTGTGAGAAACCCGATGGACAATAATTCCAAACCGGACCATTTTATTTTGGCCGACGGTCATGTGCATATTTATCGCAATTTTAGTTTAGAAATCCTATTGAACCGGGCTCGCGAAAATTTTCAGGAGGTGTCGGCCCTACAAGGCTATAAATATCCAAGGACCGTTTTTTTATTCTTGACCGAAACGAAAAAAGAAAATTGGTTTTCCTTCTTGAAGCAACAGACGACAGAAAATAAGGAGTTTCCTTCACCGGGTTTTGGAAAATGGAGTTTCCGGCAAACCCGGGAAGAAAGTTCCCTTTACGGGCGGTCCAATAAAGAAGATGGTCTTTTTTTGATTGCCGGACGTCAGATCAAGGCCGAAAGAAACCTGGAGGTTCTGGCCCTGGGGACAATTGAGTCTTTTGAAGAGGGACGGCCGGTCGAGGAATTAATTCATACTATTAGCCAGAAAGGGGCCATTCCGGTCATCCCCTGGGGGGCTGGAAAATGGCTTGGGGCAAGAGGACGGATGATAAAACAACTTCTTCTAAATCAGGATGGCCCTCTATTTTTTTTAGGCGATACCAGAAATCGTCCTGTCTTTTGGCCCAAGTCGTCTATTTTCAAACAGGCGGAACATCAGGGGTTGAAGACCCTTCCCGGCAGTGATCCCCTACCTTTGTCGTCCCAGGAGAAGTTTACGGGAAGTTATGGTTTTTGGCTAAGGGGAGATATTAATGCCGATTATCCCTTCGCCAGCATCAAAAAATTGCTCATCGATCCTGAGACTTCGGTTGTCCCTTACGGAAAAGGGGAAGGGTTCTTCCGTTTTTTTCGGGAACAGGTCCGTCTGAGAATAACGGCCGGGAAATAAGAATATGCTGAGAAGACCGGAAGCACTGGCAGATCATACATGGGATGTCCTGGTTATAGGAGGAGGTATCCTCGGGGCGGCCATAGTTCATGAGGCGACGGAAAGGGGTTTTAAGTCAGCCCTCATCGAGAAAGGAGATTTTGGGGAGGCCACGTCGTCCAATAGCTTAAAGACGATTCACGGAGGTCTGCGTTATTTGCAGCAGGCCGATCTGAGACGCAGCAGGCAATCCATCCGAGCCCGAAGAAAATTTATGGCCTTTGCCCCTCACCTGGTTCTTCCTCAACCCTTTTTAATCCCGGTTTACGGACACGGGATCAAGGGTAAAGAAGTCATAACCGCGGGTCTGATGATAAATGATTTATTAAGCTGGGATCGGAACCAAAATCTTCCGGAAGAAAATTTTCTTCCCAGAGGAAGGCTTGTTTCCCGAAAAGACTGTTTAGGCATAATCCCGGATATTGAAAAACAGGGACTCACAGGCGGTGCCCTGTGGTACGACGGACAGGCTCAACATACGGAGCGATTGACCTTGGAATTTATCCTGGCAGCTTCGGAAAAAGGGGCCAGCGTTGCTAATTATGTTCTTGCCAAGGACCTAGTCATAGAGCAAGGAACGGTTAAAGGGGTTAAGGCAAAAGAGATTTTTTCAAAGGCGGAATTTCTCATACGAGCCGGGATAGTGATCAACGCCTCGGGCCCCTGGCTTAGGGAGATATGGCAACCTTTAACCCAATCTCCTAAGCCATCCATGAGTTGGGTCAAGGGAATGAATTTGATTATCCATAAAACCCTCTTTCAGAATTATGGGGTAGGCCTGCAGGAAAACAAAAAGGCTGCCTCCGGGAAAGGATCACGTTTTTTCTTATTTATCCCTTGGCACGGACAGACGATGATAGGGACCGCCTATAACCGTTACGTTGGAGACCCGAATCTTGCCCGACTGGAAGAAAAAGAGGTTGCCGATTTCTTAGAAGAGATCAACACCATTTACCCTCCTGCCCGGTTGACGATGAATGATGTTTCCTTTGTCCATTTTGGTCTTCAGCCGGTTTCCGAGGGTCAGGATGAATATGATGCCCATCCCGAACCGGACCGGTATTCTGAGATCTTTGATCATGGATCTCTGGCCGGTGTTAAAGGTTTGATCTCTGTCAAAAGCACTAAATATACCACCGCCCCGGTGGTGGCTGAAAAAGTCCTGGATCTTGTTACAGCTAAAGGGAGTTTACCGGCCGGCCCTGCTTTGCAGCCCACGGAACTTTCTCCATATAAAAAAACATCGCTTGAAGGGGAGATAGGCAAACTGGTCTTCAAGGATCAAGCCGATTATAGCGGTTTGCTGGCCGATCATTTTTGGCAAAACTACGGCCCTCGAAGCAAAAATATTTTTGATTTGATCCGCCGTGATCCGGAAGCCCTTCAACTCATCTCGAGGCGTCCCTTGGTGACCATCGGTGAGGTGCTCTATGGGATACGGGAAGAAATGGCCTTGAAATTATCCGACATCGTTTGCCGGCGGACCAACCTGTCCCAGACCGGTTGTCCGACTCAAGAAAACCTTGAAAAGGTTGCCGCCATAATGTCCCGAGAATTAGGATGGGATGAACCTCGCCGGCAACAGGAAATAGATTTGGTATTACAGGCCTATCGGCCTTTCAGGAAAACGGCATGAACCCTGAGACTTTTGGAAATCCAATCGAATTTGCCGATGTCGAAACCTCATCGGAAGGTTATGCCCGGCGGTTTTCCGGGTCGGTGGGAGAATTTTTTTTAGCCCTCCAGACTCAAATCGTTCTGAAATTATTGAAACCCTGGCCCGGGTCCCGAGTCCTGGATATCGGAGGGGGACACGGACAACTTGCCCGGCCTTTGGTGGAGGCCGGTTATGAGGTAACGGTGGCCGGGAGTCATCCGGCCTGCCAGGATCGTTTGAATCGCCTGCTGCCTCCGAACTCCTTTGATTTTGTTGTCGGAGACCTTTTATCCCTCCCTTTGTCGGAGAGCAGTTTCGATATCGTTCTTTCCTTCCGCCTGTTGCCGCATGTGGAAGCCTGGCCAAAGTTGGTCGCCGAATGTTGCCGTCTGTCTAAAAAGGCCGTGATCGTCGATTACCCTGATATCCGCAGCATCAATATTTTTTCCAAGCTTTTTTTTCAGCTCAAAAAGGCCGTAGAAAAAAACACCCGGCCTTTCAGCTGCTTCAGCCGTCAGGAGCTCAGGGAGGAATTTGCCAGGCACCACTTTGGCCATCCCTTATTCCGGCCGGAATTTTTTATTCCCATGGCCCTCCATCGGGCCTTGAAAAGCGGAGTCTTGTCCAAAGGATTGGAAACGGTTTGCCGGGGGGCTGGCCTGACGCGTCTTCTGGGTTCGCCGGTTATTCTCAGAGTGACTCGGGAATGAATATATTATTATTAGCGGCCTGTCCATTTTTTCAAAATCGGGGGACACCGATTGCCATTAAATTAGCGGCCGAGGTCCTGGCCGGAGCGGGGCATCGCCTTCATATCCTGACCTACCCCGAAGGAGAACCGGTGCCGATTCCCAATGGGACCATGACCAGGATTTCGGCCTTGCCCGGGGTAAAAAACATCAAGCCCGGACCCTCCTGGAAAAAATTGGTTTATGACCTGGTCATGTTCTTTAGGGTCTTCGGCCTAATCAAGAAAAATCGTTTTGATATCATTCATGCCGTGGAAGAAACGGCCTTCATGGCCCTGGTCATGAAAAAAATATTTCGGATTCCTTTTGTCTATGACCTGGATTCTTCCCTGTCCCAGCAGATTTCCGAAAAATATGCTTTTTTAAAGCCCCTTAAATCGATTATGCATTTTTTTGAAAAAAAAGCGATCCAGGAAAGTGCCGGTGCCATTGCCGTTTGCAAGGCCCTGGAAGAGGAGGTCAGACAATACCGGCCTGATAAATTAATTTGCCGGCTGGAGGACATCACCCTCCTTCCGGAGCGCGAAGGGGAAGAGGACCATTCCCGCCCGGAGGCTTTCCCGGAACCGGTGATCATGTATGTCGGCAACCTTGAAAAATACCAGGGGATTGATTTGCTTCTGGAAGGTTTTCAAAAGGCTTTACCGCGAGTGGGGGATGCCCTATTGGTAATCATTGGCGGGGGTGAATCGGAAATCAAACATTATCAGAAACGTGTAGAGGAATTGGGGATGGGGGAAAGGGTCGTCTTCCTCGGACCAAAGCCTATTTCAGAACTTTCCTACTGGCTGGCCCAGGCCCGGATACTAGTCTCTCCCCGAACGCAGGGGAATAATACGCCTATGAAAATTTTTTCTTATCTGGATTCCGGAAAACCGGTCCTGGCCACCCGTCTTCCGACCCACACCCAAGTTTTGGATGACGAAATTTCTTGTCTGGTCGATCCCACGTCAGAGGATATGGCCGAGGGTATGGCGATTTTGATGGAAAACGCTTCACTGAGGGACAAGCTTTCTATGGCGGCTAAAAAGCGAGTTCAGGAAGAATATTGTTTTGAAGCCTTCCAAAAGAAACTGGTTCATTTTTATAACCAGTTGGAGGCGAGTTTATTAAATTCTCCCTCCCCACGGCCCTCCCGCTTTTGAAGGAGCAGGTAAGGGTGGAGGGTGAGCATATTTTTTCCAGTAGTGAAGTTATATCAAGGGTCTCAAAACGAGCTCTTTATTTGAATATCAAGAATATTATGAGATCCTTTTATTTAATTTAAAAGAAGGAGAGGAAGGCAATCCATGCGGGTTTTAGTAACCGGAGGAACAGGTTTTACCGGAAAGGCCCTGGTCAAAAGGCTCATCGAGGAAGGTCACCAGGTAACGGCCCTGGATTATAAAGAAGGACTGAAAACCGAAGAACTGCGAAAATGGGGTGCCGAAGTCGTTATCGGCAGTGTCACCGACAAAGCGGTGGTTGAAAAAAGCATTCAAGGGGCGGAGGTGGTGCACCATCTGGCGGCTGCTTTTCGGGAATTAAATGTGCCTGACAGCTATTATCGTGAGGTCAATGTGGGGGGGACCTCCAACGTCCTGGAAGCGGCCTTTCGCCAGGGGGTTAAAAAATTTATTTATTGCAGCACCTGCGGGGTCCATGGAAATATCGATCATCCCCCCGGTGGTGAGGATGCCCCGATCCAACCGGCAGATTATTACCAGACCACCAAGTTCGAGGCTGAACCTGTGGTCGGGGAATATTTCAAGAGGGGGTTGAAGACCGTCATTCTCAGGCCGGCGGCCATTTATGGCCCCGGGGATCCGGAACGGTTTTATATGATCTATAAAAAAGTGGCCAAAGGAAGCTTCCCCATGTTCGGAAAAGGGAAGACCTATTATCATCCGCTTTACATCGAAAATTTGGTTGATGCCTTTATGCTTTGTATGGAGGAAGGCAAAGGAGACGGACAGGCTTATCTGATTGCCGATGAGCAATACCTGGAAATAGAGGATCTGGTCCGAAAAGTCGGCCATTCTTTAGGAATTGAAGTCAAGATCAACCATTATCCGATTATTCCTCTGATCATTGCCGGTCACCTATTTGAGAAACTCTACAAACCCTTTGGCGCCACTCCACCCATTTTTCCCCGTCGGGTGGATTGGTATCGTCAAAACAGGGCCTTCAATATAAACAAAGCCAAGAGGGAGTTGGGATATCTGCCTAAAGTCGGGATTGAGGAAGGATTAAGGCTGACTGCTGGATGGTATAAAAAGGAAGGGTATCTGTAACAGAATCGAGAAGCCGGAATCCAGAAGGCAGAATAGAAAAGACGTTATTTTTAAGATTGTCTTTTTTGCTCGGGATCAGGACTTGATTAGGATAAATTTTATTCGACCAACGCTGGACGCTCAACGCCGAACGTTTTTTAAACTGAAGGAGCAGCATTGTGTGCGGGATTTTGGGATTTAACTGGCCGGATCGCTCTCTGGGAGAGCGTCTGTGCCAAATATTAAAACACCGGGGACCGGATCAGGAAGGGGTTTTCAGCGAACCGGGGATTACCCTGGGATTTCGCCGGCTGTCCATCATTGACCTGTCCGAACAGGGCAGTCAGCCCATGCCTAATGAAGATGGGACCATTCAACTGGTTTTTAACGGAGAAATCTATAATTTTTTAGAACTTCGTCAGGAATTGGAAAATAAAGGGCATCGGTTCCGAAGCAAAGCGGATTCCGAGGTCATTGTCCATGCCTATGAGGAATGGGCCGAGGGGTGTCTCGACCGGCTCCAAGGCATGTTTGCCATCGGGCTTTGGGATCAAAAAGAACAGAGACTCTTTCTGGCCCGGGACCGGTTAGGGATCAAACCCCTTTATTACTATTTTCGGCAGGGGCGGCTGGCCTTCGCCTCGGAGATCAAGTCCCTTTTGCAGATTCCGGAAATAAACCGGGGGGTAGATCTTCAAGCCCTGTATTATTATCTGGGGTATGAATTCGTACCCAGCCCCTTGACCATGTTTGAGGGGATTCAAAAACTCCGGCCAGGTCATTATCTCCAGTTATCCGGGAATGAACTGATTCAAAAATCTTATTGGGACCTCAACCGGCCCGGCACCTCTCTGACCCAGGAGGAGGCGGTTGTCGAACTGCGACGACTGCTCCAGGAAACCGTTAAAAGCCATCTGGTCAGTGATGTTCCCTTGGGAGTATTTCTTTCCGGAGGTTTGGATTCCAGCACCCTGGTGGCCTTGATGCGCCGGTTGGGTGTCAATCCTTTGAAGACCTTTTCTATCGGTTACCCGGACCCCTCCTTCAGTGAATTGCCCTTTGCCGAACTGGTGGCCAAGGAATTTGGCACCGAACATACGGTGTTGATGATCCCGGAAGTAACCCTGAACGATCTGGAAGAAGCGGTCTGGCATCTTGACGAGCCCATGACCGATCTTTCGGCCCTGCCCCTTTATTTAGTCTGCCGGGAGGCCAAGAAACATGTAACGGTCTGCCTTTCGGGAGAGGGGGGGGATGAAATCTTCGCCGGCTATGACCGTTTCAAGGCCAGCAAGGCCGATCAGTTTTACCGCCTTCTACCTGGGCTGATCAGGGAAAAAATTATTTACCCGATCATCGAGGCCCTTCCGGACCGGCCCCAGAAAAAAGGCCTTATCAATATCATCAAACGGTTTGTAGAGGGCTCCCACTTGCCCTTGGAGGGCGGGCATTTGAGGTGGCAGTATTTTTCTTCGGCCAAGCAGGATGCCCGGTTATTTAATGATCGTTTTAAAGGGCTGGTGGAGATGGACCCCTTTGCCCCGGTAAGAGCCCTTAGATCGACCTGGTGTGGAGAGGATCGCTTAGACCGGGAGATTTATGTCGATCTGCGCTTCACCATGCCGGATTCGGTCCTGATGAAAGTGGACAAGATGAGTATGGCCCACGCCCTGGAAATCCGGGTCCCTTTTTTGGATCACCGGTTTGTGGAATTTACGGCCTCCCTCCCCGGCGATTGGAAACTGAAAGGGTTTCGTACTAAAGCTATTTTTCGTCAGGCCTTGAGCGGCCTGCTCCCCGACCAGATCGTTTGGCGGGGAAAACAGGGGTACAGCCTGCCTATAAAAAACTGGCTCCGTGAGGGGCTCAAAGGGCCCTTGATTACAGTCCTGAAGGAGTCACCGGTCATCAAAGAATATATGAACGGCCCTTATATTCAGGACCTCATCAACCAGCATATGGCCCGGACCCATAATCACAATCATATTCTCTGGGCCTTGTTGAATCTGGGGCTGTGGCATCGGCGTTTTTTCGATTGAACGGAGGATGAAATGCTGGCAAGGGGCAAAAAGATTAAAACCTTTTCATCCAATAATTCTCTGCTCTCTGCTCTCTGCCCTTTGCCTGATTTTTTATGATGAAATCCAATTTAAAATCCTACCTCTGGAAGCTGCTGGTCAGTCTGCTGCTTATTTTGTTTTTACTTCGTTTTGTCAACCAGAAGGAAATGGCCGAACTTCTGAGAAACATCCGCTGGCCTTACCTCTTCGGATATTTCATTCTTAATTTTTTCGACCGCCTGATCATGGCCTACAAATGGAAAATTCTTCTGACGGCCAAAGAAATTCCCTGTAGCTGGAAGAAAGTCATCGTAGTTTACTTTAAAGGTACCTTTTGGGGGAATTTATTCCCTACTTCCCTGGGAGGAGACGCCATTCGCGCCTATGAACTTTCCAGAAACACCAACACCGGGATTGATGTGATCACCTCCATTATTATGGAAAGATTCCTTGGGTTTCTTTCTTCGGCGGTCATGGCCATTATGGTCATTCCCTTGCTGTTCTTTATGGTCCCCAATTTTCCGAGGGTCCTGTTATGGCTCCTGCTAGGTTTCCTTTCCGCCGGGGTGTTATTTCTGGTGCTCCTTATGCGCGGGGGCGGACCACCGGTCTTAAAAAATTGGCTGACCAAACTGCCTTGGGCCGGTAAGATTTCCCAAGTTACCTCTTCTTTTGCCCTGTATCGTAATCATCCCCAAGCCTTGGGAAGATTCTTTATGTGGTCCTTCGGGGAACAACTGGTACCCATCCTGACTCTTTACTTTTTGGTTCTGACACTGGGTCTTCCCGTCCCTTTTTACTATTTGGTTCCTATAATTCCCATCGCCCAATTTTTTGCCCGGATACCCGTTTCCCTGAGCGGTTTCGGGATCCAGGAAGGACTATTTATCACCTTATTTTCTTTTTTTGGAATTTCAGCGACGGTAGCCTTTACCCTGGGGTTGGCTTCCAATTTAGGCAACATCTTCGTTGGGCTTCCAGGGGCTTATTTTTATCTCCGAGGTTCACCTGAAAATAACCGCAGGTCGGAAGACCACCCCCACCCCTTCCCCTCCCGCCCCGCAGGCCCCTCCGAGGCCGGCGACGAGCTCAGCCGAGGCGGGGAGGGTGAGGGAGGGGGGGAGGTTGCCTGAAATATGGCCTCTCCTTATGGACACGCCTTAGTCGGCTTGGGACTCTTTAATCTTTGTTATCCCCGGTGGAGTGCTTCTCGACTGAAAACCATTCTGCTTTATGGATTGGTTATCCTGGGGGCTTGTTCCCCTGACCTGGATTTTGTTCCGGGTATGTTATTAGGAAATATCGGCCGATTTCATCATGGGCCTTCTCACAGCCTGGGGATGGCAATAGGTTTAACTTTGATCGCCGGTGTCTTGGTGACCCTTTTCGGAAAGAGGCCTTCAGTATTAAGAATAACCAGTTTCGTTTTTATTCTGATTTTTTCCCACCTCGTCCTGGATTATTTTACAGAGGACTTTAATCCTCCCTTTGGTTTTCCTTTGTTTTGGCCTTTGTCGGAGAGCTATTATATCTCTCCCTGGTCGATCTTGCCCGCCGTGGAGAGAAATTTGTCAAACCCGGTCATCTGGAGTCAGAGTCTGAAAGTATTCCTGGTCGAAAGTCTTTTATTCCTCCCTTTTTTCTTTCTTTCCTTAAGGCTCAGGCGATGTGGAGCAGAAGAGCCTCCCAAATAAAACCTTGACATTTCGGGTCAAACCTTCTACTTTGCTCAAATATTAAGTAACTTAACAATACTATTAGATAAATAGGAAACCCATTTGGACCTCTCAGTAATTATTCCTTTTTATAACGAAGCCAAAAATATTCCGATCATTATCGATGAGCTGTTCCGGGCCCTTGAGCCAACGGAGTGGTCTTGGGAAATATTAGCCATCGATGACGGGAGTACAGATTCGACCTTTTCTCTTTTGAAAGAAGAGGCCCAGCGCCGCAAGCATATCAAAGTGGTGCGCCTTAGAAAGAATTTCGGGCAGACGGCGGCCCTTTCCGCCGGTTTCGATTCGGCCGAAGGAGACATTATCATCACCATGGACGGCGATTTGCAGAACGACCCCAAGGATATCCCGGCCCTGGTAACCAAGATAGGAGAAGGATACGATATTGTCAGCGGATGGCGCCAAAAGCGGCAGGATCCTTTTTTCTCCAGGCGACTCCCATCGTTAATAGCCAACAAGATGATCTCTTGGGTCACGGGGGTAAAGCTCCATGATTACGGTTGCACCCTGAAGGCCTTTAAAGGGGAGGTGACCAAAAACATCCGTTTGTATGGAGAGTTGCATCGCTTTATACCGGCTGTGGCCAGCTGGATGGGAGTGACTATTGCCGAGATACCAGTCAATCACCGGTCCCGTAAGTTCGGGCGCTCCAAGTACGGGATTTCCAGGACCATCCGAGTCCTGTTGGATTTGATTACCGTAAAATTTTTATCCACCTATTCCACCCGACCTATCCATGTCTTTGGTCTTTGGGGGGTCCTTTCTGGTTTGGCCGGTTTCGTGTTGGCCTGCTATCTGACCATTCAACGATTATTTTTCGCCATTCCTTTGTCCAACCGTCCCATTCTGCTTTTGGCCATTCTTTTGATCTTTATCGGTATTCAATTCATCAGTATGGGTCTGTTGGGCGAACTTCAAGTCAGGACCTATCACGAATCCCAAGGGAAACCCATTTATTATATTAAAGAGATCGTTGACAAGAAAGAGTCCCGGCAATAAATACTCTACTTCATTGGGGTATCGTTCAGCATGAAAAAGGATTCAAGGGATCGGAGGTTCATGATTCAAGGCCTGCGCCTGCAGGCCCGCAGGGCCAGGAGGTTCAAGGTTAATTTGCATCCTTTGTGCCTAAGGGGATTCCTGCTCGTGGCCATGGCGTTGGTTGTTCTTCCTTTGGCTCCGGGCTGCCAGGAAAAAGAAAAGGCCACGCCAGCCCCTCCTGCGGCTGAATCAAATCCCGTAGAACGAGTTCCCGCCCAGGCAGGTGAGCAAAAGGTTCCAGAAGCCTCGACCGGAGCCCAAGCCATGACCTTTCATTCCACCCTGACCAAAGACCTGAATCGCCCGATTCCGGCCGACACTTTTTCCAAAAACGATCGAATCTATTTGGTGACCGCATGGACCGGCCTCCAGGGGCCTCATGAGATAAAGGTGCTTTGGGTCCGGCCCGATAAAACGGTTCAGGAAACCGTGCGGCTCAAGGAGAATATTTCTTCCAAAATCCCAACTTATAGCTCCTGGGCTTATCTGTCCTTCACCAAAGGCCTGCTGAACATTTCTCCTGTGGAAGGAAAGTTTATCGGTGCCTGGAAGGCCCAGCTTTTTTTGGATGGGAAGTTATTAAAGGAATATGACTTTTCGGTTTTCTGAATCTATCCTTACAAACGGAAGCGCGGCTCCAACGAAACATTCGTACCCGATGAGCGCTGAAGCCGGAGTGTCATGCAAAACGCTGGTACTCCGGATAATACATGAGCGACTTGATGTAAGACGCCAAATCGTCTGGCCGCGGCACACGCGCGAGCCCTCGCTTATAGGCCGTTTCAGCCACCTCGACGGCGATCGCCGTCGAGACGTCCCTGATCTTACGCAGAGACGGATAGACACTTCCCCGAGACAGATCAGCATAGGACACATGTCGTGACAGGGTCCGGGCGGCAACCAGAAACATTTCGTCCGTGACATATGCGGCACCACAGGCGATGACCCCCAACCCAATACCTGGAAAGATGTAAACGTTATTCCCTTGAGCGGGGACAAAGGTTTGGTTGTGAACGGTGACCGAATCAAAGGGGCTGCCGCTGGCAAATATTGCGCGGCCCTTAGACCAGGTGTAAGCCTCGTAGGCCGTGCACTCGGTCTTGGAAGTCGGATTGGAAAGGGAGAAGACGATTGGCCTTTCATTGATCCTGGCCATGGCTTCCAGCACTTGTGGCGTGAACATGTGAGGTTTCCCCGAGACCCCGATTATCGCCGTGGGCTTGAGGGCTTCAACACATCCGAGAAGGTCCGGAATGAACTCATAATCATGGGCATAAGGGAGTTTGCGCTCGTCCAGGTCGGTACGGGACTTCACGACCAGGCCCTTGGAATCCACAAACCAGAATCGCTCCCTGGCTTCCACTTCTGTAAGCCCCTCATCCACCATGGCCGCAACCATCAAATTACCGGTTCCGGTTCCCGCCTCGCCCGCGCCGAGAAAAAGGATCTTCTGATCTTTGAGCTTTCCTCCGGTGATGTGTATGGCAGAATAAATACCGGCCAGCGTTACGGAAGCCGTTCCCTGTATGTCGTCATTGAAGCAGCAAATCCGGTTCTGATATTTCTGCAAGAGGCGAAAGGCGTTGCGGTTGGCAAAATCCTCGAACTGGATGAGAACGCCGGGAAACATCTGCTGAGTGGCGACAATAAACTCTTCGATCAGCTCATTATAAGCCTCTCCACGTAGCCGTCGCTGTCTGAGGCCGACATAGAGCGGATCATTGAGCAGGTCTTCGTTTTCCGTGCCTACATCAATAGTCACCGGAAGACCGTGAAAGGGATGAATCCCTCCGCACGCGGTATAGAGAGAGAGCTTCCCGGACGGGATGCCCATGCCGTGAGCTCCGATGTCTCCAAGGCCCAGGATGCGCTCCCCATCGGTCACCACAATGATACGAATATCGTGGATGCGTGCGCTGCGAAGCAGGCCAGCGATGTTTCCCTTGTCATTCGCGGTAATGAACACTCCATGCGGTCTTTGCAGAATATGGCTGTACTCCAGGCAGGCCTGTCCGACCGTAGGGGTGTAGACGATAGGCATCAACTCCTCGATGTTCTCCAGAATCACCCGGTAAAACAAGGTCATGTTCCGGTCTTGAAGGCCGGCTAGAAAGATATACCGGTCAAGGTCGGTGGGCTTTCTCCTCACGTTTCCGAGAACCCTGACCAGCTGTTCCTCTATTGTTTGGACCCGGGGCGGTATCAGGCCACGAATGCCCAATGCATCCCGCTCTGCTTTGCTGAAAGCCATGCCTTTATTGAAAGCCGGATCCCGCAGGACCGCAATACCGAGAGGAAGCCGAACCATAAGCTCCTTCTTGGCTTTCTTCAGCGGGTCAAGTGACGCTGTACCCGGCTTCCCGGTGCCTCCGCTGGCCCCCGGTTGGGACGATTCCGCTACCCCGTTGCTTTTCACTGGATGTTCCATACTCTCCTTCACCCTATCGTTCGGGTCGTCTGTTGGATTAGGCATGGTATTATTACCTTTCACCTGTTATAATCATATACCTAATATGGCTTCTTTAGTCTCCTGACGATCCAAGGACAACCGGTAAGAATAAACTTTGATGTTTTAGATCGGCTGGTGGCCATGACTCCTATATCCCCGATCAGGGGGAACAAAAGGTTCACTATTGCGGCCTCTATAGTAGCGGCTCTTGGAAGCTTCGTCAAAGAGAAAATGGAAATACCATAATTCCGTAACCGTCAATGGAGATACTCACCGATTACTTAAAGCCTTATTTCAAAAAGCTTGAAAATGGTGTATACTGATAACAGGTAATCAATGTTAAGGGCAAAACGAGATAAGCATATTTATTGGAATATAAACAAGAGGTTAAATTGATTTTTTTAAGCAAGTAGGGAAGGCAGGTTGTTATGATCGGTATTAATCAAGATTTAATAGTTATTTTGGTAATAGCCGCTTTTATCTTTGGGGCCAAAAAATTGCCTGAAATTGGAAAAGGCTTGGGAAAAGGAATCCAAGAATTTAAAAACGGACTTTCCGGTCAAGGGGAAGAAACACCATCCAAACCAAAGGAAGTTGAAAAAGACACCAAAGATGACAAGGGATAAAAATAGTTTTTTGGAGGTGACCATTGAAATAGGACTGGTTTCAATCCCAAGTTTCTTATTATGTTTACAAATTAACCCAGCAGTTTGGGGGTTGGTAGGGGAGCATTATTTGTCGATTTTTAAAATTCTAATTTTGGTAATAGATCAAGGTGCAGCGGAGCTCCTGCCTATTTCCACTTGATCCTCTCCTTTCCTTTTCATATATTCTTTCCATTTACAGCCAATAAGTTCTCGAATACCAGAATATTGAAGTCTTCTTACTGGCGTGATATATTGAATTATAGGCCAAAAACTATCCAGAGAGTTAAATTGATGTCTCTACAGCAACGCAAAGAAAGAGTGGCAATATTATCAGTCGGTTCCAATTCTTTTCTAGTTCTATTTAAAATAATTGTCGGTATATTAATTGGCTCTGTTTCGATAATATCCGAAGCGATTCATTCAGGTATGGATTTGTTGGCTGCAATTATTGCCACGTTTTCCGTGAAAACGTCCAGCATCCCCGCTGACGATGATCATCCCTTTGGCCACGGAAAAATAGAAAATATATCCGGTTTGGTGGAAGCAGCTCTTATTTTTATCGCGGCCTTTTGGATTATATTTGAGGCACTGAAAAAAATTAGTTCTTCGCAAACATTGGATGCTCCGGAATGGGGGGTTGCCGTCATGCTCTTTTCCGGTATCATTAATTTTATTGTTTCCAGAAAACTCTTCCAAATAGGTAAGGAAGCCGATTCTATTGCTTTGCAAGCCGATGCCTGGCATTTACGCACGGATGTATATACCTCGATGGGTGTAATGCTTAGCCTGGGAATAATTTGGGTCAGTCACGGCATTTTTACCGATCCAAAGATCCATTGGCTTGATCCGATTGCCGCTATATTTGTTGCTGTCATTATCTTGCGTGCAGCGTACGAATTAACTGCAAACTCTATTCGCGATTTAATGGATGTTAAGTTGCCGCCAGAAGAAGAGGATTGGATTCGCGGTGTAATTGTAAGCAGTCAGCCATCCCTTTATGGTTTTCATCAGTTAAGAACACGTAAAGCCGGGCATTTTCGTTTTATTGAATTTCATATCAAAGTTAATTCGCAAATGTCGGTGTTTGATTCTCACAACATTACTAAAGGATTAAAATCAAGAATCAGGCAAAAATTTCTCGATTCTGTCATTACAATTCATATTGAACCATGCGACGGTGAATGCGCAGACGCTTGTATTGCTGGGTGTTTGTTAGCTGAAGAGAAAAGGCCAAGACTTGCGTAAATTTTTTAAGTGGTAGGGAAAATACATCGTTGTGACGCCGCAGGCCAAGGTATCGCGGGTTTTTACCCATTAAAAGGCATTATTGTTATTTGGTTCATCATGGTTTCGCAGTTTCCGGGGATCATTTGTGCGTTTGAGATATTCAATCGCCAGTCTAACGCATCCTCCCGGTGAGTCGTTTGAGAATCCAGGCCAGTAATCTCATAATTACTATTCCAATGATAATCTTTAGTTCCTACTGTTTGATGCCCTTCATCATAAGGTAGGAGGCTTCCCCAAAAAAGATGGCCTCCGAGAGAAATAAATCGATAGAATTGCACTATAAATCACCCATCTTCTGTCGGACTTGGTGAATAAGTTCAGATACCGTCCTGGGGTGGATATTGGACTAGAAAACGGGAATTACTAAGTCTTTTGACTATTCTTCTATTTGAACAAATTTTAGTAGCAAAGGAAGGAACAGAAGCATCATGATCGTCCCGATCAACATGCCACTGACCACCACAATAGCTAGAGGCCTTTGGACTTGACTGCCGACCCCATGGGCCAACGAAGCCGGTAAGAGTCCCAAAGAAGCGACCAGGCCACCCATCAGGAGGGGCCTGAATTTATCCTTAATCGCCTCGAAGATGGCCTCATCTTTATTTAGGCCATGAATAACAAGATTGATAAAATGGGTGATCAAAATCGACGAATTGAGAATCGAAACGCCGATGATGGAAATAAAACCTACTATGGATGAAACGTTCAGGGATTCACCAGTTATAAGGAGGCCTTCGAGACCACCAAAAATCGAAAACATTGCGACTGCCATGGTTATAAGGACGTTGTTAACCGAGCGATAACAGACGTAGAGGACCGTCAAGATGAGAAAAATCGAGATAGGGATTGAGACATAAAACCGCTTAAAGGACTCCTCCATCTCGTTGAACATGCCGCTCCACTTCATGAAATAACCATCGGGCATTTTTATTTTCGAGGTCTCCTTTTGGGCCTGTTCCACCGTTCCTCCAAGATCTTTGGAAGTAACGGTAAACTTTATCGGAATATACCTTCTGAACCCTTCCCTATAAATGAAGGATGCTCCGGTATCGTAATGCACATTGGCTATACGGGAAAGAGCGACAAAGCCGCCGCCTGGCAAAATGAGAGGGATGCCGGCAATCTTGTCCGGGTCCTTTCTGTAACTCGAGGGAAAGCTCACAATGAGCGAAAAGTTCTTCTCTCCTTCAATGACCTTGCTGATGTCCTTTCCCCCGAGGGCTGCCGAAACCGTATCCAAAACGTCCTGGGTCGTCAGTCCCAAGGCTGAGGCATTTCCCTTGTTTACTTCGATTAAGAGATTGGGCTGCCCCAATTCTCTTAGTATCCCCTCATCTTCTATGCCCGGAATTTTCTCCAGCCCTTGTTTTACGGATTTCGCCAACCGGTCGAGCTCGCTCAGGTCATCGCCGAAGATCTTAACGGAGTTCTCTCCTTTAACCCCGGACATAATTTCTTCGAGGTTGTCCTGAATATATTGAGATACATTGATATCGGCATTAGGGAAGAGCTGTTTCAGTTTTTCCCGGGTATGGCCCTCCAGTTCTTCTTTGGACGCCCTGCTTTTCCACTGGTCGTAGGACTTCAGCAAAACCGTATATTCGGAATTGAAGGGACCATTAGGATTGGTGCCGTCTTCCGGCCTTCCTATCTTGAAATCGACGGTTTTCACTTCCGAAAAACCAAGCAGTAGATTTTTTACCTTTTTGGCATTTTCATAGGTTTTATCTAATGAAATCGAGTAGGGGAATATTATTCGGATATACATATTACCTTCATCCATCTTGGGAATAAACTGGCTGCTGATGAATTTGAGGGCGATAATCGATCCGATAACCACAACGGCAAATATGATGCAAAGAACTCTTCGGTAGCCTCCGAGCAAAATTTTAACGATCTGGACATAGCGCCCCTTGAAGCGGGTAATGAATCCGAATTCCCGGTCCTCTGAATTTCTCAGGAAGAGTTTTTTAGAAGCGATGAGATAAGAAAAGGTTAGGGCAAGGGTAAAGATGATCGCATAGAGATAGGTCTTGGCCATGGGAGAAAAAATTTGGGCTTCCGCCCCTTTCATCATAAATATGGGGATAAAGGCGAGGAGAATAATCATCACCGAAAAAATCATCGGCCGGCCTATCTCCTCGGAGGCCCTTTCAATGGATTTGAAGCCAGTCCCAAATTTTTTGGAAAGCCGGAAATAATCCTCCATCAAAATCAGTGGAATATCAGCGATAATGCCGAAATCTATCGCTCCGATGGAGAGGAGATTGGCCGATTCGCCCCTGACAGCCATAATGGCCAAAGTTATGATCAGGGATATGGGGATCACGCAGGCGGTAATAACCGCGGCCCTGACGTTTCCAAGGAATAGAAAGAGGGCTATGGCCACCAGGGCGATACCCGTTGAGGCGGTTTCTATGACCTTTTTGATTACGGTGGTGATCAGGTCCCATCGCTCATAGTAGGGGACTACCTTTACTCCCTTGGGGAGAATCCGATCATTGAGTTCTTTGATCTTCTCATGGATCGATTTGATCGATGGGATACTCTTGGCATCTTTTCTCAGGACGACGGTTCCCATGACGATATCATCCTTATCGTTCAAGGCGACTATCCCGGTCCTGGGGATATTTCCAATAGTGACTTGGGCAATGTTTCTAACCAGGATCGCTTTTCCGTTTTTATAACCGATCAGTGAATCTTCGATGTCGCTGATATTCTTGATGAGACCCAGTCCCCTGACCATATAGTACTGGTCGCCCTTTTCAATCACACGTCCACCGACATTCAGGTTAGATTTCGACAGCGAATCCGTAACCTGTGAGAGGGTGATCCCATACTTAATCAGATTTTCCGGCTGAACGACCACGTCGTAGGTTTTTATAAAGCCGCCTTCACTGGGGACATCTTCCACCCCATCGGCCGTCTTTAAGTATCTGGCCACGCTCCAGTCCTGCAGCGATCTCAGCTCCATAAGATTCTCCAAGCCTTCAAGGCTGTAGCGCATAACCTCTCCCATGGGATTGGGAATAATCGACGGTTGAATATTGTCAGGGAGGGTTACATTGGCCAGTCTGTTCAGGACTTCCTGTTTCGCTTGCCGGTAATTTGTAGCATAGGAAAATTTGCATTTGATATCCGAAAGCCCGTAAAGAGAGATGGAATTAATCCGGTCCAGGCCTTCCATCCCGGCCAAAGCCACTTCTATGGGAACGGTCATCTGACGCTCAACCTCTTCCGCCGACCGGCCCTGAAAGATGGTCACGATTTCGACGATCGGAGGAGCCGGGTCAGGGAAGGCCTCGACGTTTAAATTTCTTACAAGGAAAAGTGAGAGAAGAAAACCCGAGGCGATGAGGAGCAAAACCAACAGACTGTGCTCCGTTACGAAAAGGACCCATTTTTTCATGGTTTCTCCAGATCGATGGCTGAGTAGACGATTTCGTCTCCTTCGTCTAGGCCCTCAACAGCCATGGTTCTATTGGAAATGTCTTCAATGGTCTTAATTTCTTTAAGTTCGATTTTCTCCCCTTCTTTTTTAAGGTATACGTAGAACTTGCCGTCTTTGTAAAGGCAGGCGGTCTTGGGGATTACCGGCAGGCTCTTTTCACTGTCGAGCATTTTTATTTTTAGGAACATGTTTTGTTTGAACAGGCTTCCCCCTTCCAAAATCCTTATATAAGCTTTTATTGTTTTTGTATCCTGGTCCTCCACATCGCTAATATAAAAGACTATTCCTTTAAAGTTCTTTTCAGGGAAGATGTCCGTCGAGAAAGTAACTTTCTTACCTTTCGGAATTTTTGGCAGATCCGTGTCATAGATATTGGCCACGACCATAACCCTCTGAGAATTGGCAATGACTATAAGAGGAGTGCTTGTATCAAAACGGTCGCCGATATGGGCCTGGATGTCCACGACATGTCCATCAATCGGGGCCTTGATGATGAACTGGCCATGCACAGCTTCTTCGGATGATGCGCCGTAGATGTCGAGTTTCTTCTTCAACCCGCTGGATAGGGCTTTGGCCTGTTCATAACTCGCCTCGCTGTTGAAAAGGTCGTTTCGGGCGATTGCCCCGACTTCAAAAAGTCCTTTATTGAGATGGTAGATTCGTTCAGCTTGTTTGAGCTGAGAAAGTGTCGATAAATAACTGGTATAAGTGTCGCTGGCTTCCGAACTCCTGAGCATGGCCAGAGGCGTTCCCTTTTTTACCGCTTCCCCAATTTTTATGAAAATCCTTTCGACAACCCCCTGGAGAGGCGAGACGATCTTCGCGCCTCCTTCGAGGTCGGGTTGGATCGTGCCGGTCATTTCTATATAAGACTGTATTTTTTCAGACGTTACCTTATAGGTTTGCAATTGCCTTTTGAATTCAGTTCGGGGGGGATCTCCCTGGCTGCACCCATAGAGCGTTATGGCCAATATCACGCCTATAGCCGTATTTCTCACCTTAACTCTCCCGTGTAAACCTTTAAAAGGTTCCCATTTAGATTGGCTTGCACCAGCGACTGGTTGTATTTTGACATAAAATTCCTATAGGCTTTTTCCGTGTCGAGCAAGTCGAGCACCGTGAGCCCGCCAAGCGAAAAGGCCTTTTCACTCTCCTCCATTAGTTTTTCCATATCTTTTTTCCTGCTTCCATAAGCCCCAAACACCTTTTTCGATGCCTCAAAATTGTTTAGGGACTGGCGAACATCTGAGAGAATCTGCCGCTTCACCTTATCCCTTTGGATTTCGAGTTGGTGGTATTCGGCCTTTTTTTTGGCGATTTCCCCCTGATTTCTGTTGAACAGAGGGAGGGGTATGCTGAAACCGAGGCCTGCACCGGGATCATTTTTTGGTCCTATGGTGTCGAACTCAGCCCCGAAGGTGATGTCGGGTATCCTCTGGGCTCTGGCCAGTTGTTGGTTCAGGGCCGAGGCCTTTAGCTGTCTTTCAATCGATAGAAGATCGAAGCGATATTGATAGGCCTGTTGGAGAAGGTCTTTCTCGGTTTGGTCATTGAATCCTTCGATGATATGAAGAGCCGGTTTTACCGGTGAGGCCTTCCCTAACAGCATACTGAATTGTTCAACGTCGTTCCGGAGCTGGGCCTCAAGGCTGAAGAGGTTGTTTTCCAGGTCGATCCTGGCCAGCTTCAGTTTCGTATAATCAACTAAAGACAAAAAACCTGCCTGGAACCTCTTCTCCCCGATCATCAGCGTTTTATCGAATCGCTTCAGCTCGTCTCGGGCCAATTCCGTATTGAGCAAGTCGGTATTGATATTGAAAAAAAGCGTATAAAATCCGATAAGAAGCGTCCTGACTGTGTCTTTTTGGGATAATTTTATAGCTTCAAGGGCTTCTGACGAAGCACCGGATCTCAACTCCCTTTTCCCTCCCGGTTCGATTAACTGGTCGATTCGGGTAACCGTTTGTGTATTATCAGTAGCTTTTGGGAATCCATCAAATCCGATAAAGCTATAATTAAAGCTCAAGTTCGGATTGGGTAATAGACGCGATCCTACATAGTCCCCATAGGCCTTATCGATCTCATATTTGCTTATCAGGACGTCGTAGTTGTTTTTATAAAATAAATCCAGGGCATAAGAAAGACTGACTTCTTCATCCGCTGCAAGAGCCTGAAAGGAAGAAAGGACCGTCAAGGCCAGGAATACCGCCAGAAAAAAAACAGATCTCAATAAAAGCTCTTTAAGCCTCATCTCAAAGATATCCTTTGCGATATTTTATTAATAATAATCATTTCGCGGCTATCCCCTTTATTATTCTCCTTATTTTTCAGGTATCCGCTCGTTGTTTAAAAACACTTTGAATCCAATTATGCCTTTCAAATAGTTTTGATTGGCAGATTGGTATCTCCGATAGATCGGTTTGAGTTCAAGATTACAGGGCTTCCCCTCCTTGCATGTTATTTCAAATTTTATTCTATAATCATCCCCCGGCAAACCAAAGAATACCCTATGAACCCCTTCTTTCAGTCTGATCCTTTTCTCCAGGATATATTTCACCCCTTCACCACAATCTGGGATATTTTCCCTCGAATTACATTTATGGTCATTTTCCTTTTTCCCCGGCGCTTCCCATATAATGGCTTGGCCGTCTATGTTAAATAAAAAAGGATAGCGAGGCTTCCCGTGTAACGAATTCTTTGATTCTAAGAAATACCAACCTTCGGGATGCGTCTTAATCTGGGCCTTGACTGTTAAATCGACCAGACCTTCTTGTGGTGTCTCTTCGCCTTCAATCTCGTAAAAAACGCCTGTCCTCTCACTGAGTGATTGCTTTACTATCTCTTTTGATGCAATGATATCACACCCAACAAGAGTGATAACTATCCCAATAAACAGCAACACCGGCATTTTTTTCATAACTCCTCCAAAAGAGATAAGAGTTTAGACCGGACAATCTGAGCAATAAAAAAGCTACCGTTTAAGCCTCCCACGCAACAAACATCCCCGAACGCATCAAACGACCGGGATCGTCAAGTTCGAGGTGTTCCATCTCGATTATATTGGATTGGATGATTTGATGCTCTTCTTCTGTGAATCTCCGGGCGTTTTCGAACCTGCAGAATGGCAACCAGTTCCTGAAGCGACAAATAGGGAAAGCCAGCACCGACAGAAGATCTGCTTGACAGGCCGTCGCACAAACGCACCCGTAATTGACGAGCAAGAACCGAGAAGCAATGATGATTTGATTGTTTATTTATAGCTGTTCGTTATGAATCATTATTTGGGATTCTAAGCTATGGTTCTGAAACCAGGTAAAGTTGCTGGCCAAAGGGCTTAGCAATTTCTTCTACACACCTTCCTCGAAATCATCGGGCATTGCTTCATCTCGCCTTCATCCTGGATCCGGGTTTCTAACGAAAAGTCTTCCAATTCTATTTTTGCTATTATAACTAATAAAACTTACATCAAGTTTTCCTTTAGTCCACTAACCCACATTACCTATGAAAAAGTTGTGCAAGATGTTTTTGGTCCTTTTTTTCTATTGATCAAAGAGCTGACAAACTCGCTTTAAAAGCGAAGTTGATTATTCAACGTTAGTTCCTTCGCAAAAAGAATGCCACGATATAACCAACTAAATTAACTGAAATATTAAAAACTTAGAGGTGGGATCCGTGCAAGAATTGTATACGTTAATTGAATGTTTTAAAAAAATGGGGGATCAAATTTGCGGATTATGTATCTTGAGTTTGTAATGCAAAGTCCTTACCGATATGCCGAGTATTTTTGCTGCCTCGGTTTTGTTATTGGTGGCTAAAGCCAAGGCATGGATTAAGTATTTTTTTTCAAGATTTTCCATTGCTTCTGTGAAAGGCAGCGAATAGTCAACAGCATCCTCTGCTGGAGGAATTTTTTCAGATTTGGTTTGGAAAGTGGTAATATCGTCATCAAGAATATCCCCCGTAGCAACGGCAACAGCCCTGTTGATATACCATTTGAGTTCCCTGATGTTGCCTGGCCAATCATGGGATACCAAAATCTCCATGGTCCGAGAAGTCACACCCCGAATCTGTTTTTTGTAAGCGTAGTTTGCTTCTTTTATGAATGCTGAGACAAATAGTGGGATATCATCCCGGCGCTCACGTAGAGGTGGTAGTTCGAAGGCTATGCCGTTAATTCGGTAAAAGAGGTCTCTGCGGAACGAGCTGGCAGGATCGGCGAGATCACTGTTAGTGGCGGAGATAAGCCTGAAGTTTACCTGCCTTTCCCTAGTGTCCCCAAGCTTGTAATAGACACCATTTTCCAGAACTCTAAGGAATTTCGACTGAACGGTTTCCGGTAATGCGCTGATCTCATCGAGGAAGAGTGTCCCACCGTCAGCCTTCTCCACAAGCCCTTCTTTGGTGGCAGCAGCCCCGGAAAATGCTCCTTTCACATAACCAAACAGTTCGCTCTCCAGGATGTCCTTCGGCAGTGCTGCGCAGTTGATGGCCACCATCTCACCTCCTTGGCCGGAAAGGGCATGGATCCACTTGGCCAGTTTTTCTTTCCCTGTGCCGGTCTCGCCACTGATGAAAACCGGAATATCGAGAGGAGCGATCATTGACACTCTGTCGATGATCGGCTTCATCGTTCCAGTTCCCGAGGTGATGAAGGGGGTTGCGATTATCTTGAGCTCTTTATCCAGTATATCTATCTTTTTCTGGAGTAACTGGTTTTCCAGATAAACGGTCATCTCCCGTTTGAGCTTTTCTACATCGAAAGGCTTAACGAAATACTCGACAGCCCCTTCCTTCAGGGCCCTCACGGCGCTGTCCACGGTGGCGTAAGCGGTCATGATGAATACCACCGGTATCCGCCCGCACAATTTTAGCTCCTGTAGGAATTCCACCCCGTTTCCATCGGGAAGCCTGATGTCGAGCAAAATGCCATCCGGAACTTTCTTGTTCACATATTCTCTGGCCGCAGCGAGTGAGCTGGCCCCTGAGACATCGAAAGTATCCTCGATGGCCATTTCAAGGGACTCCCGGAAGTTGTCTTCATCATCCACGACCAGGACAGAAGATTTTTGCTTATACTTATTCATGAATTATGATCCTTTTTTTGCGGAAGCAAAATACTGATCCCCGCTCCGTGTTCCATTCTGTAAAGAGAGATCTTACCATCATGCGCCGTCACTATCTTCTTTGCCAAATATAGCCCCAGACCCATACCTCTTGAACGGAAAGTGATAAAAGGATCGAATAGGGTGTCGAAATCAGCGCCCTCTGGAAACCCAGCACCGTTATCCTTTAATTGAATTTTTGTCGAAGCATTATCTTCTGCCTGAATAGTGCAGACCTTTAGCTGGATTTTATCCGCGCCAGCCTCCCAGCTGTTCCTTAAAAGATTGTCAAGAAGCAGTTCCAGGTAAAACTTATCACCATAAACTTCTACAGGAAGGGGAACGTGTAATTGCAGAGAGTATTTTGAAGCCACTTCGGTGATAAGTGGGGTAAGGGGTACCCATTCTTCGTTACCGATTTCTATCTCTTTTCCATAGACCAGAAGGCTGTTTATAAGCTGCTGAGCCCGGCCAAGCTCTTCTTTTGCCAATGTTATGAAACGATCAGTGAACTTTTTATCCCGGATGCGTGCAGGCAGGATTTGGACCAGGTTCGATATGGTAGCAATAGGGGTTTTTATTTCATGGGCAAGGGTGGCCACCATACGTCCTATCAAAGCCAGCGCCTCGTGCTCCTCCAAAACCTTCTTGAACTCTGCTTGTTTAACTTCAAACTGTTGATGCATGGCAAGAGCCTGTTTCTTCTTTTCCATAAACAGGACTATGAAGGTAAACATAAAAATAGTTGTTATAAGGCCGTAAATCAGCTCTGGCGTGTCCAGGATAGCGAGCTCTCTCTCCAGAAATGAATTCACAATGTAATAATCAAGCCGTTCTTTTCCCTCCTCATAGGTAAACAAGAAACTGAAATCCTTACTATTAGGTCTTGCATTTTGCTCCGGATTGACAGCAATGATTTTGCCGCTCAGGACAGAAACAGAGAACTTCTTTATGAAAAGGAATACTTCTTCAGGCGTGGGAGCTTTGGCGGAATCTTTAAAAGAGGCGGCAACATTTGTGATTTCTTGCCTTAGTTCATTCCGTAATCTTTTTTCGACTGCGATGTTTGCAATGCTGTCTATCAGGAGGGTGACTATTATTCCGGTTAACAATGCAGCCAGAAGATATAAGATGGGACGGAACAATTGTTTCAGCATAGATGGAATCTTTACATGTTTTTTGATAGTATTGGCTTTGGAAATCCGTCTTATTTTTGCTAATCCTGGAGAGGGCCGGTTCTCCCACCAACTTCTCCAGGCATGAATTTTCCTCTCCTGGTTCCTTGATTTTTCAAGCTGCCGCATTGTATCATATAAGCCGTATCAAATCAAAAACTCAGTGGCGGTAATAATAGTTGTCTTTCTCATTCCCGGCCCTTTATAAAGCCCCTTTAAAAAATACAGTCTGTTAAACGAAAAAATACTGTCTTTCAAACATTTATCTTTTGCTTCTTATTCCCCCATGATAAAAGGAATTTATTCTGAAATAAATCCAAACGAGGACTGAATTAACGGGCCTCGGGCAAGAGTTAAAAGACATAGGCTTGATAACGATTTCACTTAACTATTGAGAAAGGTGGGAAAAACCTAATGAAGAACTGGAAAAATCAGTGCTGCCTATTCCTATTCCTGTTGTTGTTCATCCCATTTCCCTTATATTCAGCAGAAACCGCGCTTTCTTCAGATGGTAATCTTCCAGATAGACTGGAAGATGGGGCATTTTCAAAAAAGCCGGGGATCTTTCTTTCCGGAGTCGGACAGGGATTTCGCACCGGAACAAAAGTAGTGGGCTTATCCGTCGGGGTAACTGAGGGCTTAGTGATATTAGGTAGCACCTCGCGACATGATCTGGCACTGGTCTCAGTCTCGTATGGTCAAATGATCGGAAAGGTTAAAGGAATTGACAAATGGTATCAGGGCAACTGGGAGCTCCGGGCGGAATTATTCGGAGGGGCTCAGTTTAATCCGGACACCCGCTCACTCTTCGGAGTGACTCCGCATTTACGATACAATTTTGCAACAGGCACCCGCTTTATTCCTTATATCGACGTGGGCGCAGGTGTGTCTCTCACGGAAATTCGAGAACCGGACCTAGGCGGCGCTTTCGAGTTTAATTTGCAAGCAATCACCGGAATGAATTATTTTGTGCAAGACAACCTGAGCCTCAATTTCGCCATACAATATCTTCACCTCTCGTCGGCTGAAATTTACAAACCAAATAATGGCGTAAATACCTTAGGCTGTTTCCTGGGTGTCCAATGGTATTTCTAGACTCGATTTGATTTTCTACTAGAGGTCTATTCTACCTATAAATTAAAGAGTCGTTCGTAAAATGATTTTATTCATGGGAAAAAGACTACAAAAAATCATGGGGCTTGAAGCAGATGAAAGAGAAATAGCCCTAAGAGAATATGGTCAAGAATTAGGTTGTAGTCTTTCTGTAAGTTAGTCATCTAATGACGAACATCTTGAGGAAGATATTGTTAGGAGAATCCAGGAACCAATGAAGAGTATTCGGAAGTCGAGGCTATGGTTACTTGCCTTTATTTTAACCATTGTAATTTATGCCGGCACCTTTGTTTTATGGTTTATTTTATGGAGTCATTAAATGTTCCTGACGATTTAAATGTTGATTCCTCCGATTTCAATTCTTCGTCTTCGCTTTATTGATTGCGATCTGTTTCTTGGGCGTCAGTTGAACTAATGCTGAATGGATAAGGTTGCCAATCCAAAACCGGGAAATAAGAAATCCCTGATACAAATATTTGTGGTTTGGATCTTATGTAACAATCATGTTAGACTATAGAGAAAATGGTTCGGGATAGAGCCTGTCTCAATGCTATAGAGGTACTATAATAACGGTTCTCGGAGAATTCGTCAAAGAGAGAATCTGGATACCAACCCGGTGGCCTTGACATGGCTACACCCCGATCGCTCTAAGAAAATTTATGCTCCAGGTTCATTACATCCCGGTAGGGAATGACCCCTTGAATCACATCATTTTTATCAGTTACCGGGATAGCCCGGAATCCATATCGGGTAAACATCTCCGACGCCTTGGCGATGTTGTCTGTGGAGTCGAGGCAGATAACCTGGGTGTTCATTACCTCTTTCAGTTTATCAGAGGGTTCGGCCATCAAGAGATCCTGCGTCCCGAGAACGCCGACAAGTTTGTTGTCCCCATCAATCACAAAAACGTAATTGGTCACATCCATCTCCGGGGCGAGATTGTGATAAAGTTCAATCACCTCGGAGATGGTGTCGTCTGGACGGGCCGAGATGAAGTCGGATGTCGCCAGATTGGTTATAGTATCCAGTTGTTTTTCAAGCAATGTTTTGATCTTCTCCGATTCTTCATGCTCCATCAGGTTGAGGATTTCATCAGCCTCCGAGGCGGGCAGGACCGACAGGACGTCGGCAGCCTGGGCCGGCGTCATCTCATCGATCAGATCGGCGGCCTTCTCTTTGCTCATGGATGAGATAAGACTTCGCTGCACCCGGGGCTCTATCTCTTCCAGGGTGTCCGAGGCATGTTCCGTCTCCAACTCATTAAAGATGGCGGTCCGCTGCCCATCATCCAGCTCCTCCAGGATGTCCGCCAAATCCACCGGATGGATCTCCGGCAGTTTTTCCTTCAAGACGTTAAGCTTGACGTTTCCCTTAAAGCTTCCGATATGCTCCGGCAGACGTTGCACATAGGCCCAGGAAAGAGTTTCCTTTTTGAATATCTCCGCCAGACTATATATCATTTTGGCTATTGGAGCCAGGCCCAGTCTTTTCAGAAGTCCATACCGGCTGAAGTCCACATCGGTTACAAAGAGTCGACCATAACGCAGTACTAACTTTACGTCGTAGACCACGTCGATGTCATTATCGTCCATATCGATGACCTTCTTGTCCAGGATATGGTCATTGAGAAGGACCTGATGTTCTTCCGGTTCACCTTCATATTTTTCCGGTGATTCGATGTCGATGGTTACGGATTTCTTGCCGATCTCCCTGATCCTCTCCCAGGGAACCAACAAGGGCTTGTATCCGAATGGGCGGCTGATTATGAAATGGGTCGCTTCGGGAATTTTATCATGCTCGACAATGGCGATGTCCTGTAATTTGCCTATTTTTTTTCCTTTGGAAATCACTTTGGTATGGATGATATCGCTAAGGAAATAGACGGATTCATTGGCCTCCGGTCCCCTGGAAATAAAGGAATTCATGATCGATGTCTCCTCTTACAACAAGGTAATGAATTTATAGATCAACAACCCGACGAGAAAGATCAGATAGAAGCGGAGGCAGAGAAGGGAAAACTTGACCGCTCCTGACATTTCTATGTTGGGGGTGGCGTACTTCTTGTTTATGTCGCGGACCTTCGCATAATTGTGGCTGATGAAATTCCTGATCGGTGTCATGACAATTCTCCTTTCCTATCTGAACATGTTCGGAAACAAAGTACTGATTCCGTACAAAGTGGACAAGATGACGATAATGACAACAATCACCGTGGTGATGGTATTTTGCCAGAGGGTATTGGTGTACTCACCCATAGTCTTTTTGTTGTTTAAAAGCAGGATCAGGAAGACCAGGGCCGCCGGCAGGAGCGTGACGGCGATGACCTGGACGAACAGGGTGATCAACACCAGCGGGGCCTTGGGAATGAGGACGACGAGGCCGGCCGTTATCAGGGTGAAGAAATAGTTGGCGTAAAACCAAGGGGCCTCTTTTATCTTGTTGTTTAGGGAGTGGGCCCAGCCGAAGACCTCTCCGAAGGCCCAGGAACTGGCCAGGGAGATGCAGATCGCTCCGAGAAGACCGGCATCGAATAATCCTATGGCCATGAAGGTGCCGACATAATGATTGCTTTTCATCAGTATTTGCGAAGCCTGGGCGGCGTCATCGATGGTGACCCCCTTTAAGACCGTGGCAGTGACCACCAAAATGAAGATGGCAACCAGCACGGTCATGATCGAGCCGACTAAGGTGTCGATTTTCCCCCAGGGGATATCTTTTTCCTTCATGGCCTTGTCAACCACGGCGCTTTGCTGGAAGAAGAGCATCCAAGGAGCGATGGTCGTCCCGATATTGGCCATTAGAAAGAAGAACAACTCATTATGGAAACCGCCCGGGAAATTGGGGATCAAACCCGTATGGATGATCTGCGACACTGACGGTTTAACCAGAAAGGCCCCAGGTATATAAATAAGGTTGACGGCACAGAAGAAAAGAGCGATTTTTTCCCAGGTCCAGTAACGGCCGTGGAGGACCAATATACCCATAAACACACATACGATTGTGACCGTAATGATTGGTGGGATGCCAAAGATCCTCATGGCCGAAGTCATGCCGATGAACTCGGTTACCAAGGTGAGCCAATTGACCAGAATCAGGTCGAGAAGCGAAAACCATCCCCAGAAAGGACCGAACCCGGCGAAGATGGCCTCCGCATGTCCCCTTTTGGTAACGGCGCCCAGGCGAACGGTCATTTCCTGCACGTAATAGGCCACTGGCACAAGAATAATCAGAAACCATATGAGATTATAACCGAACTTGGCCCCGGTGGCGGCATAAGTCGTGATCCCGCCGGCGTCATTATCCGCCACCATGACCACGATTCCCGGACCAGCCAGCATGAAGTAAAGCATGATCGCCTTCCATACCCGACGAAAGACGTAATATAGTTTGGAAAGATTAAGCATCCTCAAACCCTCCGTTCACTCATTCCAAAATCCAGTAAGACCCCCATAGGTGCGATTTTTCCATTGCCAGACTCTTATCTCACTTCAATCGCTAATTCGTAACCGTAGGGAATAAACGGTAACGGGGCCTCTGTCCCGGTTAAACCCCGGGTTCTCGATATACTGGAAATCCGGGCTGAGTTGCACATAACGTCCGAGCTGGACGAGGTAGTAGACTTCGAATATCTTCTCAGAACCGTAATTGAGCTTTCCGTCGCCGAGAAGCATACCGATGCCTCCTTCCGCCAGGTAGTCCCTGTGGACCCCGGATAACCCCTGTAGGGCCATGGCGAAACTTAGATGATCCCGGGTCCGGCCCCATTTGCGACCGCTTATCTGTAGGCCCGCAGATATGATGCGGTCAACCTCGGCGTAGGACCAGGCGGAGTTGGACCCATCGGCCCAACCGAGCCTGGCAAAGAAGCCTGTTTCACCTTCATCGGTAATGGGCTGCTCCAGATTTAAACCGAAGCCATATTTCACATGACCGGGACCATCGATGGCCGTCGTATCCGGGACGGTTCCTTGACGGTGGCCGATGTCGATGGCCTGCTGGAAGTCGCCCATGCGTCCCTCATTGCGGAAGGCAAGAAAACGGACCACCGTACCTCTGGTTCCCGGTTTCACGGTGAGCTCCAGGGCGGGATGAGATACCGGGCATAAAAACGGGCCAGGTAGGGATCCTGCCCCAGGTCCGCGGACCCGGCCCTGACGACATCCCCATTCATATTGCCCCCCAGGCCGAGGCCGTCGCCTATCCCGCTCCCCTTAAACATCTCGAGGTCAAGATAGAGCTGCAAGGATGGGCCGATCCGGGAACCCAGATAGATGCCGTAGGTATGGGTGAAACCCTGTCCTTTGCCCTGGTCGAACCTGAGGCTGTTATCTCCGGTGTAGGGGCTATTAAAATCGGGCATCTTTTGATAGATTCCAGTAAACTGGGCGCCGAGAAACTGCGGAAACCAGTCGGGCAGCCGTCCTTGTTGCTGCCCCGGCTGCTGTTCATTACTCGTATCGGCATAAGCCGAATAATTGACAAAAAGCAGTAGGACAAGGGCTACGGCGAAGCACTGGAACAGCGTTTCCAACAGTGAGACCGCCCTTTTTTTCATATAATCATCAAAAGGGACGGCTTGGGAACGGTCGAAAAAGCCTCGGGTTTCCAGAAAATCCGTAATATCCCGGCCCTTCGTAACCGCAGATTGATAGTGGATAAGCAGGCTGTCCGTGGTGCAATTAATGTCCACAGTTTCAATGCCCCCGATCAGGTTCAAGGCCTTCCTGATTTCGTCAGCGGCTGTGGGATTTCGTTTCAAGGTATCGCTTTTGATCCTTCTTTATCAAAAAATGACGATTTCTGCCAAAAATATGGCCATTCGGGAAAGAATTAATATGAAAAGATTTTGTCTAAAAAAAGAGACGAAGAGCCTTAGGCGAAGGTATTGCAAGGTTATAAGAGGAAGAGAGATAGCCTGGGAAGAAATCAGAACGCCTTGCACCCTTGGCTTACACCGCTAAGAGGTCGTGGAAGAAGCGGGCAGGTGAGGTGATAGGGAAGAAATGCAGAAACTATCGAATCACGGACGCAACTCCCACAACATAGTGTGAGACTCCCCCCTACTTGGGGGTTGGTCGTCGTTTTCTTTCATAGACTCTGTCTCCAAAAAGGTTATCTGGTAAGGCCGGGGTAAAAATAAAAAAGCCCTTTCCCTCAGCCAGTGAGCAGAGAAAGGGCCCAACAACCCGAAACCCGCAATGGCTCCGGCTAAACCTCAAATTCCCCGCTCGTTCAAGTTTTAGCACCGCGTACCGTAAGAGGCTTTCGCCTCAGCCACCTTAAGCAAGCCCTTAATCCGGGAATGCCTGTTCTACCCTAATGCGCCGCATCTTTGGATGCTTTTGGGCAGTGGCCTGTGTGTTACTCGGGAGCCTCACCTACCGAGGACTAACTTCATCCTAAATACAAAAATCAAGGCTAAGGTAAACTCTTGATCGACCCTTGTCAAGATTTTTTTGACTTGAAAAAGATAAAAAGATCAAAATTGAGTTGACAAAGGTGAAAAAAACCTTACTGTTTTTTAGCAAATATTCCAGACAATTATTTGCAGGTTGAAAGTTAGTTTAACCTTGAGTTCCAGATCAGGGAATTTAAAAACTTCAAAATATAATAGTCATAAGGAAGACCTATGGACGAAAATTCTACAACTCTCAATCAACGTAAAAAAAAGGGGATTATAATCCTTGGAATTATAGGGATCATTGGTCTGATTGTCGGGATTTTTTATTATCGCTATTCCCAAACCCATATTTCCACGGACGATGCTTATGTGACCGGCTCCATTTATTCCTTAAGTTTTCGCGTACCAGGGTCCGTAGCGAAAGTAATGGTCCATGACAATCAACTGGTGGAAGAAGGCCAGGTCATCGCCACCTTGGATCCCACCGATTATGAGGTGGCTTTTAAACAGGCCCAGGCCAACCTGGATTCGGTTAAAGCCCGCTGGATTTCAGCCCAAATCGGGGTTCCTTTGGAATCGGAACAGACTCAATCCCGGATCAGAGAGTCTACCGCCGGGAAAGGGGCCATTGAAAAAACGTTGTCGGAAGCCCGAGAACAACTAAAAAGAGCTCAGGAAGAGACCAAGGCCCTCAAAGCGATTCAGGACAAGGCCACCCTCGATCGGGATCGTTTTGACACCCTGTTTAAGACGCATGCGATCTCCAAACAACAATTTGATGATGCCTTAACCCAATACCAAGTGGCTGAGGCCCACTATAAAGCCGCTCTGGCGGGGGAGGAGGCCCTTCGAAAGAACCTCGAATCCCTGAAGGATCAAATCACCCGGGCCGACGCCCAGTTGACTCTGGCCCACACCGGTAAGCAATCGGTTAAGATCAGACAACAAATGGCCAAAGCGGCCAAATCGGATTTGGTCTTGGCCGAAGCCCGGCTGGAACAAGCCCGTCTGCAGTTATCCTATACTCAGATCAAGGCCCCGGCTAAAGGATACATCACAAAAAAGAATGTTGAAGTCGGAAATCAGATTCAGGCCGGTCAACCGCTTGCTGCCCTGGTCCCTTTGGAACATCTATGGATCGTGGCCAACTATAAAGAAACCCAGCTAGCCAGGGTCAAAGCCGGTCAGAAGGTTGAAATCAAAGCGGATACCTTTCCCGGGAAAAAAATTAAGGGCCGGGTGCAGAGCCTTATGGCCGGGACCGGCTCGGCTTTTTCGCTGTTCCCGCCGGAAAATGCAACGGGAAATTATGTAAAAATCGTTCAACGACTTCCGGTCAAAATCATACTGGATGAAGGGCAGGAAAATCTTCCCCTGCTTAGAGTCGGGATGTCCGTCGTCCCAACAATCCTGATCGAAAATTAAGTCCCTGGTATGGAACCGTCTTTTTCTCCCACCCCAGAGGTAAATAAATGGTTGATAACTTTCACGGTCATGTTGCCGACCGTGATCGAGATCCTGGATACGAGTGTGGCCAATGTTGCCCTGGGCCATATTCAGGGCAGCATGAATGCCGGTTTGGATGAAGTCACCTGGGTCTTGACCTCCTATCTGGTCTCCAATGCGATTATCATCCCCATCACCGCCTGGCTGGCCAGCACCTTCGGACGGAAAAGATATCTGATCTTTTCCCTTGGGCTTTTTGTTTTCAGCTCCGTTATGTGCGGGGCCTCCCCAAACCTGCAGACCTTGATTTTTTTTCGTATATTGCAAGGCCTCGGCGGAGGGGCCTTACAACCCTTGGCCTTGTCCATCTTATTGGAGACCTTTCCTCCCAAACAACATGGGATGGCCATGGCCGTTTACGGCATCGGTGTGGTTTTCGGCCCTATCCTTGGTCCTTTGCTGGGCGGTTATATTACCGACGCTATGAGCTGGCGATGGATCTTTTATATTAATTTGCCCCTGGGAGGATTGGCTGTCCTGATGACCGCTCTTTTTATTTTCGATCCCCATTATATCCGAAAGACGGAGACTCGCATCGATTACTGGGGGTTGGGTTTATTGACCATGGGTCTGGGCTGTTTGCAGATCGCCTTGGATCAGGGAGAACGGAAAGACTGGTTTGATTCCAGCTTTATTGTATCGCTGACCATTATCGCTGCTGTCTGTTTGTTGCTTTTTATCATCGTTGAACTCAGGGTCGCTTATCCGGTGGTCAATCTACGTATTTTTAGGCATCGATCCTTCAGTTCCGGGAATATGATCATATTCTTTGGATTTTTTTGTTTTTTTGGCAGTATCGTTTTGATGCCTCTTTATGTACAAAACCTGATGGGCTATACCGCTTTTCTGTCCGGGTTGGTTTTGGGTCCAGGAGGGTTGGCCACACTTTTTTTGATGCCGATAATAGGAAGATTAGTGGGTCGGGTGGATTCCAGGTACCTATTAAGCTTTGGGATGTTGACCAATGCCTATGCTTTATTGTTGATGTCCCACTTTAGTCTGGAAGTGGATTTTTGGACCATCATCTGGTCCAGGATCGTTCAAGGGATCGGCATCAGTTTCTTTTTTGTACCCCTGTCCACCTTGACCTTGTCCAATATCCCTAAGCCCGAATTGGGGAACGGCACAGCGATCTTTAATCTCCTCAGGAATTTGGGAGGGAGTTTCGGTGTCGCCTTTATCACCACCGTCCTTTCCCGGCGGACTCAATTTCATCAACTTCATCTCAGCGAGGGATTTTCCATATTTGATTTTAGATTGCAGCAGGCTGTCCCAAATATCCAGACCTTTTTACAGGGGAGAGGATTAGAAGGGACCACGGCCCAACAGGGATCCCTGGGAATCATTTACGGCCAGCTTCAGAAACAAGCGGCCATGCTCGGGTTTAATGATGTCTTCTATCTGCTTTTCCTTTTCTTCCTCTGTCTGGTTCCTTTGATTTGGGTGATCCGAAAGAGCGCCACGGTATCGGTGTAGAAAGGGTTCTAATAGAAATTTCTTGACTTAATCGGGAACCGATTATAATGCTTACTTAAGGAATGAACGGAGAAAAAAAGATGAAAAAATCCATGGCCTCCTCATGGAAATTAGTTTTGCGATCAGGGCTCTTGGGGATGGTCCTTTTCATTTGGCCTATCACGGCTCAGTCGGAAACTCCGGCTAAAATTCTTACTATGGAAGAAAGTATTCAATGGGCCTTCAAAGAAAGTTCCCAACTCAAAACCGCCCAGGAAGCGATCCAGGGGGCGGAATTTAAGAAAAAACAGGCCCAAACCGGATTTTTGCCCAAATTGAGCACCCAGTATAATTATTACTATATCAACGCGCCTCAAACCGTCACTATTCCGGCCCAAGATAACGGTCTGATCCCGGAATCCACCTTGACCCTCGGGTCTCAAAATAATTATGCTTTCTATGCCATTCTGGAACAGCCGGTTTTCACCGGCCTGGCCCTTACCCGGACCTATGAATTGGCCAAATTGGGCATCGATGTTTCCAGGATTAAATTTGAAGAGGAAAAGGTAACCTTGGCCTATAAAGTTAAAGAGGCCTATTGGAACATCTTAAAGTCCCAGAAGATCCGGTCGGTCGCCGAACAGACGGTTCTTCAAATCACCGATCATGTTCGGGTGGCTAAGGATTTCTATGGGGTCGGCCTGATTCCCTTGAATGATTTACTCAAATCCCAGGTCCAGTTGGCCGATGCCCAGCAGAATCTGGTTCGAGCGGAAAACAGTGTCTTATTGGCCCTGGCCAATTTCAATACCTTGTTGCGTCTCCCTTTGGAAAAGGAGACCAAGATTCAGGACATACTAAAATATAACCCTTTTGGGGATAGTCTGGAGACCTGTCAGGCTGAGGCCCTTCAAAAAAGACCCGAAATCAAGGAAACTGAAACTCAACTGGAAATAGCCCGCAAGAATATCCAGCTGGCTCAAAGTGAGTATTATCCCCAGGTGGTTGTGCAAAGCCGTTATATAAAACAGGGGGACACCCCAGCCGTTTCCGGAAGTCTCTTTGTTCAAGCTGACAACTGGGATGTAACGGCAGCTGTGAAATGGACTTTTTGGGAATGGGGCCGGACCCATAACTTGGTCCAGGAAAAGATCAGCCAAAGGGAACAGGTCAAGGAGGCCTTAACGCAGATCAAGGATCTCATCCGGTTGGAAGTGAAGGAAGCCTATTTATCGTTAAGGGAGGCTGAAAAAAATATCGGAGTGGCCGAAAAAACCATCGAACAGGCGGAAGAAAATTTCAGGATCAGCGAGGTCCGATACCGGGAACAGGTTACCACTTCCCTTGAGGTCTTGGATGCCCAAACCCTGTTGGCACAGGCCAAAAACAACGCCTATCAGGCCTTATATGCCTACAATCTGGCCCAATCCCGTTTAACGAAGGCCACTGGAAGTTGGTAAGGTTATTGTGAGAAAACAGGATCGAAAAATTCGAAGGAGCAGTTTTCGGTCAGGAGTGATTAGTTCGGAGTAAAAACCTAAAAAATATGAACTCTGAAAAAAAATAAAGTATTAAATCCTCAGAAATATTGATATCCTTCTTAACAAAGAAAATAAATTATTAAACCTTGGGGGAATTATGAAAGGAACTTTTAAAGTAAAGTATTTTGGGTTGATCGTATTGGTGATTGCTTTCTTCTTTTTGATGGATAATCGTCAAAAAGATACCAATGCCGCCGATGTCGAGAAGACCTTTTCAAAGATCAAGGTTTTCAGTGAG
Organism: uncultured delta proteobacterium; assembly: GCA_963790475.1. Taxonomy (GTDB): domain Bacteria; phylum Desulfobacterota; class RBG-13-43-22; order RBG-13-43-22; family RBG-13-43-22; genus RBG-13-43-22. Next base: position 733,616 of record CAWBOS010000012.1, read on the forward strand.
GCCTTGACTGAAATCCAGAAAAAATATGTAGAAGAAAAAGACTCCAAGGAACTGATTTATGGGGCTATCCGGGGGATGATGAATACCCTGGATCCCCATTCCAGTTTTCTCACTCCCGAAGAATTCAAAGAATTGGAAATCGAAACCTCCGGAATATTCAGCGGAATAGGAATAGAAATAACCTTAAAAGATGGTATATTGACCGTAGTTTCCCCGATCGAAGGGTCCCCGGCCGATAAAGCCGGGCTGTCCCCGGGAGACAAAATCCTCCAGATTGACGAAAAGAGCACTAAGAGTATGAATTTGAATGACGCCGTCCGATTGATTCGCGGGCAAAAAGGGACCAAGGTCATCTTGCTGATTTTCCACGAAGGGGCCAAAGAGCCCCAAAAATATACCATTGTTCGGGAAGTCATCCCGATCAAGAGCGTCAAATCAAAAATGCTTGAGGAGGGTTACGGTTATGTGAGGGTCAGCACCTTCCAGGATAAAACCACTGATGATTTTCTGATTGCCCTTAAAAAATTGGAAGCGACCGGTAAGGGAGGATTGAAAGGTCTGGTTCTTGACCTTCGAAATGATCCCGGAGGATTACTTAATGAAGCGGTCAAGGTTGCCGATGTCTTTTTGGAATCGGGGGTAATCGTCTCCATCCAGGGGCGAAACAAGGAACAGAATCAGAAGTTTCTGGCTCATCCCAACAAAGAACTGCGTAACTACCCTCTGGTGGTCCTGGTTAACGAGGGTAGTGCCAGCGCCTCGGAAATCGTAGCCGGTGCCCTGCAGGATCAAAAAAGGGCCATTATTTTAGGCACCCAAACTTTTGGAAAAGGATCCGTTCAGACTATTATTCCTTTGGAGGATAATTCGGGGATTAAACTGACTACTGCGCGTTATTATACCCCCAGCGGTCGCTCCATTCAGGCCAAAGGAATTACGCCCGATATCCTGATTAAGGGAAAACCGTTAAGAAGGGGGGAACCCTTGGAAAAGGAACCCCGGGCCCTTCGCGAAAAAGACCTGGAAAGACATATGGAGGATGAAAAGAATGGGAAGGAGCCCGCTCCTGAAATCCCTCAAGTCGAAGTGAAAAAACCCACTGGTGAGAATGGGGATGATCCCCAATTAGCCAGTGCGCTGCAGCTTTTAAAAAGTTGGGGTTCGTTTTCCCAGGTTTTTAAGAATGTGACCCCTTAAGGTTTTCGGTGTCCGGACGACGTTCCCTGAACCATGCCCCTCGCCGAAGGAGGGGGGAGGGCATGGGATGGTTATTTGGATCTGGGTGGTGGGTCTGACCCTGGCCGTGGGAACAGGATATATCTGGTCGTCCTGGAGACCGGGAAAAAGGCCATCGATTCCAAACATTCCCCTTTTTGAAGAAAGAAATCACAAAGGAATAAGTCCTCCAAACAAATCGGAACCCTATACGGGGCAATCCTATCCGCAGGTGAATGGGCTTCCACTGGTGGCTATTGTCATAGATGACCTGGGTTACCAAAAGGAGTTGGCCATGGATTTTATCGAAATAAGCGCCCCCCTGACCTTATCTTTTTTGCCCCAAGCTCCTTTTGCCGAGGAATTAGTCCGTCAGGCCGATCAAAAAGGTAAAGAAACTCTGCTGCACCTGCCCATGGAACCCAAGGCGTTTCCCCAAGTCAATCCCGGACCAAAGGCGCTATTGACCAGTATGTCCGATGAGGAAATCCGGAACATTTTGGAAAGCGATCTTGAGCTCTTTCCACAGGTAGCCGGAGTCAATAATCACATGGGCTCCCGTTTCACCGAGGATCGGGACAAAATGACTCTGGTATTAACAACGATAAAGAAAAAGAAACTGTTTTTTTTGGATAGTCGAACCAGCGCTTCTTCCGCCATCCTGCCCCTGGCTTCCCGGATAGGAGTCAAGGCCATACAACGAGATATTTTCCTGGATAATATTGTAGACGTAGATGCTATCCGAGGGCAATTGGAGTTATTGATTCGTTTGGCGCAGGAACGGGGTATTGCCGTGGCCTGCGGTCACCCCTATCCCCAGACCCTGCAAGTCCTTAAAGAAAAAATGCCTGAATTGCAGGATAAGGTCCATCTGGTCCCTGTCTCAAAATTATTGTAGGCACCAAGGAGGAAGTTCTTATGGATAAAAAACTCAGGGTGGTCATTGCCGGAGGATCGGCAGCCGGTCCAACGGCGGCCAGTACGGCCCGACGAAAAGATTCTACCGTCAGTATAACCCTGCTGGAGAAGGGGGAGTACATCTCATATGGGGCCTGAGACCTCCCCTATTACATCGGGGATGTAATCAAGGACTCCAATGAGCTGATTGTCAGGACACCCCAAGAATTCCAAGAAAAACAACAGATAGAGATCAAGCTTAAACACCAGGTCCTGGCCATTGACCGGGAAAAAAGTCAGCTGCGGGTCCTCTCCCTGGAAACCGGAGAAGAATTCTTTCTCCCCTATGACCGGCTTGTTTTGGCCATAGGAGCCCGTTCCCGAAAACTGGGAGTTGCAGGGGAAGAATCCCAAAATATCTTCACCCTGAAGGAAATGGCGGACGGCCTTCGAATCCGAAGTTTTATAGATCAAAATAATCCCCGGAAGGCGGTGATTGTCGGGGCTGGTTATATTTCTTTAGAAGTGGCGGAGGCCTTACGGGAACGTGGGATCGAGACCACTCTCCTCTATCGGGGGAAATTTCCTTACAGCGGGTTGGAACCGGAGCTGGGACCGATCATCGTCAAAGAATTGGAGGCCCACGGTGTGCGTTATGTCGGGGAAATCCAGCCGCGGTTTTTTGAAACCGAGGGGACTGCAGCCCGTCAACTGGTAACCGATCAGGGGGACTTTCCTGCCGATCTTTTTTTCGTCGGGGTTGGGATAGTCCCTAATATCGAGATAGCCCGGGAGGCGGGAATCATCGTTGGAAAATCCGGAGGAATTCAGGTCAACTCTCTGATGCAGACCAGTGATCCCAATATCTGGGCGGCCGGTGACTGTTGTGAGAAACTCCATTTGGTGACCGGTCAACCCCATCTGGCCCCCTTGGGAGATGTGGCCAACAAGGAGGGGAGGGTGGCTGGTGAAAACGCCGTTGGAGGCCAGGCCGAATTTCATGGAATCGTTGGGGCGGCCTGTGTGAAGGTTTTCGACCTGGAAATCGGCATGGCCGGGATCAGTGAAGCCCAGGCTAAAAAGATAGGTTTCCCGGTTATAACTCAGGTGGTGGAAGCTTCTTCCCGGGTAGAATTTTTTCCTGGGGCCAAACCGACTTTATTGAAGATCGTAGCCGATCAGTCGTCGGGCCGCCTCCTGGGCGGCAATTGGATCGGAGGGGACGGAGAGGCCCGTAAAATAAATGTCCTGGCCGTTGCCCTCTATCAGGGAATGACTCTGGAGGCCATCTCCCGATTAGACCTGGCTTATTCCCCTCCTTTCAGCCCGGTCTGGGATCCCTTTTTGATTGCGGCCAATCTTCTTAAAAGAAAAGTTGCTGTTAAGTAGGGGCAAGATTCGAGAAGGTGATGGTTCTGTAACCCAAAGTTAAATGTTAGGGATTCGGAGTCGGGAGTCGTAAGATGGCAAAATTCTACTTTCAAATCCGACCTAATTACTCCCAACTGCCAGAGCCTGTTACCTAACTTTCCCCTTTTTCTCTTTACTTTACCGGTGAGGACGCGTATATTCCGACAAAACATTACCTTATGCTATAAAAGGACCTTATGAAATCAAAAGCTCCCCAGCGTATTATTTTAATAGAACCTCACTCTCCGGCCGAACATGTTTTCAGCCGGGCGCGAATCCCCCGCCTGGGGACTATCCTCCTGGGTACTATGCTTCGGAACCAGGGGTACGAGGCCCGGGTCATAATCGAAGAGACCTCAGGAGAGGTTACCGGGGAAGACTTGCGCTGGGCCGATATGGTCGGCATTTCCTCGATCACCAGTACTATACCCCGTGCCTTCTCTCTTGGGGATCAGGCCAAGGGCTTGGGAAAAAGAGTTGTCTTTGGAGGCCCCCATGTCACCTTTTTGCCGGATGAGGCCCTGCCCCATGGTGATTTCGTGGTCCGTGGGGAAGGAGAAGAAACTCTGACTGAACTCGTGAATGTCCTTCAGGGCCAAAATTCGCTGGATGGTATTTCGGGTCTCTCTTACTGGGAAGACGGTCGAACAAAGCATAACCCCGATCGTCCCCTCCTTCAAAACTTGAATACCTTGCCTATCCCGGATTTTTCCCTGATCAAAGGCTGGAATTCACGTCAATCGGTGGTTCCGGTGGCCACTTCCAGGGGTTGTCCCTTTGCCTGTAAATTTTGTTCAGTGGTTACCATGTTCGGCCGGGGATATCGATTCCGGTCCAATGATCTGATCATGGAAGAGGTCCGGGTTAATGCCGGACAAGCCAACCATCTTTTCTTCTGTGATGATAATTTTGCCGCCAATCCCACCAGGGCCAAGGATCTTCTTCGGCGTATGAAAGAAGATAACTTCCGGACCGGCTGGAGCACCCAGGTTCGGGCCGAATCGGCCTTTGATACCGAATTCCTGGAACTTCTCCGCGAGACCAACTGCTGGGGGGTTTATATCGGTTTCGAAAGCGCCAGTGATCAGGTCCTGAAGGGCTATCGAAAAAAACAGGACCAGGACGGCATGGCCCGGGCCATATCGGCCTTCCATCGTCACGGGATTCATATCCATGGGATGTTTATGGTCGGGGCCGACGAAGACACCCCGGAAACCATCCGGGAGACGATCCGCTTTTCCATCAAAAACCGGGTGGATTCGGCTCAATTTATGATGCTGACCCCTCTTCCGGGGACCGAAACTTTTGAGGCCCTGGAGCGGGAAAACCGGCTCCTGACCCGCAACTGGGAGCTCTTTGACGGGTCGCATGTGGTTTACCGGCCCCGTCTGATGACTGAAGAAGAATTACAAAAGGCCGCTTACCAGGCCCTGATTTCTTTTTATTCCTGGAAGGCCATTTTTAAACGACTGGTCAAGATGGACATTTATTATAGTTACCTCCGGTTTTACGGAAGAAGACTTCTTAAAAGGGCCAAGGACCGAATGGATAATCATCGTCGTTGGCTGTCGGACAATTTTCTGGACCAGGTCCAGAAACAATTCGGGCCCATCTGGGAATTCCGGGGGGTTCGCAAGGTAGCCCTTATTCCGGGGAATGCTACTGAGGCCTATCAGAAATTTATCGCCGGCTTTTTAACCCGCCTGGGGGTTGAAGTTATTCAGGGTAATGAAAGGTCGGAGTTTTTGCAGCCTTTAAAAGAAAAGGTGGATCTGGTGGTGGTGCCTTTTCTTAATTACATTCAGGAAGAAAAGAAACGTCTTTCTCCGGCCTGGGAACAGCTTATCGCCGGCATCAAAGAAAAACTTCCCGAAGGCCTGACCCCGATCAAACTGCCCATTGATCTCAGAGGAGAGTCCCTTTACCGGTCCTGTGTACGCTTCGGCCTGCTATTTTCCACCAATACCAACAAGATTCGCCGCGCCTACCGGAAGGCCTACCAACAACTCAACCCTCTCTTGCAGCCGGAGAGGGTTCGTTCTTAATATGGAAACAGATTTTATGCTTTGGTAAAAATTGCCGTTGTCTCCTTTTGGCTGGAGATAGAGATCATGGCCTTCGCCCGATTTAAACCCTCGTAGATTTTTCTGGCCGATTATTCTTGGTCTGTTAGATGATATAGACCTTTGCCGAGGATATTCTCTTATTCATCATCAGATCATCCGACTTCTCGACCTGGAACGGAATCGAATCCATAAACAAATTCGATTGTTCCAGCAAGCTCCTTCAACGCATTGCCGAGATCCCTTCGTACTCTTGGCTCCAGATGAAATCCATAACCGAACAACAGTCCCTGATTCTCTTTTGACTCAAAGATTATCATCGGGAAAAATTTCTTGAATAAAAAAAAAGGCAAGACTATTATATCATAGTTATAATTATAATAATTTTGTCCCAACTTTTTTAAGTGGACTCGAGGTTATCCCAGGATTTGAACAATAGGTTTTCATGAGCTGATGATTGCATTAAGGGAGGGTTTTTATGAGACTGAAAGGCAAAATCGCCATTGTGACTGGCGGCGGCGGCGGGTTGGGTGAAGGGATTTGCCTCTGTTTGGCGCAGGAAGGTGCTGACGTGGTGGTCAGTGACATTGACAAGCAGCTGGCCGATGCCGTGGCTGCGAAAGTTCGGGAGAAAGGTTCCAAATCTCTGGCTATCAAGACGGACGTCAGCCGGGAAGAAGAGGTCAAAAATCTGGTGGATCAAACAGTCAAAGAAATGGGTGATGTTGATATCCTGGTGTGCTGCGCCGGGGTCTCCGGGTTTTCAAACCGGGAAGCCACCAGCATCCTTATCGAAGAATTGCCCGTGGAGCAATGGGAAGAGACCTTCGCCATTAATATGAGGGGGGTGTTTTTGTGCAACCGTACCGTGGCCCCTATCTTTCGAAAAAAGAATAAGGGCCGGATCGTCAACATCGCCTCAATTGCCGGAAGAAAGGGGTCTGAAATGCTCCCGGCCTATAGCGCAAGCAAGGCCGCCGTCATCTCTTTTACCCAAAGTATGGCCCTGCAGATGGCACCGCATCACGTTAATGTGAACGCGGTCTGCCCCGGTATCATCTATACGCCCATGTGGGAAAGAGGTGCTCAGGTAATAGCCAAAGCCCATCCGATGTTCGCGGGTACCGGTATCAATCCCAAAGAGGCCCTGGATTTGATGGTCCAGACCTCGATCCCTTTTAAAACGTATCAGACTCCGGAGGATATCGGGAAGGCAGTAGTTTTTCTGGCCTCGGAGGAGGCTAAAGAAATTACCGGGCAGGCTCTGAATGTTTGCGGGGGAATGTACTTTAGTTGATATGGTGATTAGCGTTAAATGTTACAAAACCATAAAGGTGATTCATTGGTTAAATCCGTAGGTATCATAGCCAATCCCGCTTCTGGCCGCGACATCCGACGGTTGGTGGCTCACGGGTCGGTCTTTGATAACCAGGAGAAAATCAACATCATTCGGAGGGTTCTTTTGGCCCTGGATGAGGTTGGGATAGAGCAGGTTTTTATGATGCCTGATTTTGCCGGTCTGGGAATCAGGGCCCTGGAAGACCTTGACTTGTCCCTCCAGGCATCAGTGCTGGATATGGAGGCCCAGGGGACCCAGAACGATTCGTCCAGAGCGGCTGCACTTATGAAGGGGAAAGGGGTGGGCTGCCTGATCACTCTGGGGGGAGACGGCACAAATCGGGTAGTGGCCAAGGCCTGCGGCGACATCCCCCTTGTTCCCATTTCCTGTGGGACCAACAATGTATTCCCTTTCCTGGTGGAAGGCACTGTGGCCGGTCTGGCGGCGGGGTTGGTGGCCGGGGGGCAGGTAAAGATGACGGACGTCTGTTTCCGCGCGCCCATCTTGGAGATCCTGCGAAACGGGGAACCGGAGGATGTGGCGCTGGTTGATGTAGTAATTACCGACGACCTTTTTACCGGGGTTCGTGCCGTCTGGGATGTGGATCGGGTGAAAGAAATATTTCTGGCGCGGTCCCGGCCATCGGCCATCGGATTTTCATCCCTCGGAGGGTATGTTTGTCCCCTGCCCCTTCAGAGCGGTCTTGGCCTTCACCTGGTTCTGGGACCAGGTAAAAAGCGGGTCAAATCTCCCATCGCCCCCGGGCATATTTGTTGGGTCTCCATCGCTTCCTATCGAAAATTCGAGGGAAAAGAGGAAATACCCATTCTAGAAAGTGCGGCAATGATCGCCCTTGATGGTGAGCGGGAGATAGGCATACGGAGGGGTGAGAAATGGTCGGTGAGGATTAATTCCGTAGGCCCATGGGTGGTGGATATTGAAAAGGCGGTGGACCTCGGGTGCGGATGTGGTCTGTTTCACGAGGAAGTGAATCCATAATCAGAATTAAAAAACGTCAAAAGGTTTTTAATGAGATAAAGGAGGTATGACATGGCTCTGACGAAGGAAAATTTAGTGACTCTTTACATCAATCTGGTGCGGACCAGGGCCTTTGACCGGGCTTTTGTCCGGAGACTGGGCGAAGGTAAGCTGCTGGGCTTTTTCCACCTGGCGGATGGCGGAGAAGCCCCTGGTGTGGGCGCCTGTAGTTTTTTGCGTCCGGATGATTATTTATGGCCCCATATCAGAGGACACGGTCTGCCCCACATGATTAGCAAGGGGGTTGACCCAAAATATTATATGGCTGAACATTGCGGCAAGGACACAGGCCTGTGCCGGGGGATGTCCACCTTTCATGGTGTAGCCCCCGAGTATGGCATTATGGGATTTGCCGGAACCATCGGTTCCGGGTTCCCGGTCACGGTGGGTTATGGCCTGGCGGCGAAAAAAAACGGCCGCGGCCAAATTGTCATGAGCTGTTTCGGTGACGGAACCTCCAACCGGGGGACCTTTCATGAATGCGCCTTAATGGTGAATAACTGGAAGCTCCCTGTTGTTTTTCTTTGCGAGAACAATGGACTGGGTATGTTTGTTCCTGTGAAAGACTCCCATCCGGTGGCGGATATCGCCTCACTGGCCCAGGGTTACGGGATGCCCGGTGTAGTGGTTGACGGGCAGGACGTCATTGCCGTGGCCGAAGCGGTTCAGGTGGCTGTGGAAAGGGCTCGCCAGGGCAAGGGAGCCTCAATGATCGAAGCTAAATGCGAACGTTTTGGCCCACACGCCGTCGGAATCCCCGATTATAGCGGGGCGGAAGTTCGCTCGGCAGGAGGAAATCAATTATCTGCGCGAAAATCGGGATCCGGTCAAGATCTGTCGGGTCAAGTTATTGGATCAAGCGGTGCTCACCGAAGAGGACGTGCGCCGCATCCAGGCCGAGGCGGATGCCGAGGTCGCAGCGGCGGAAAAGTTTGTTGAGGAGAGTCCGATCCCGGACCCTTCCTTATTTGAAGAATTACTCTATGCGCGCTAAGGAGGTAAATAATGGCTCAAAAATTTTATGTTCAGGCATTGGCTGAAGCTTTGGCCGAAGAGATGCAGCAGGACGAAAAGGTCTTTGTGGTCGGCGAGAGTGTGCGCGCGGGATCTTTTGGTATTACGAGTGGACTGGTTAAGAGGTTTGGTGCCGATCGTGTGCTGGACACTCCCATTTCCGAAACAGGAGTGGCCGGGGCGGGAATCGGGGCAGCCCTTTGCGGTTATCGCCCGGTGGTAGATTTAATGTTCGCCGATTTTATGTTTGTGGCCGGAGACGAATTATTTCTCAAAGCCCCCCAATGGCGGTTTCTCCATGGGGGCAAAGTGGACATGCCGGTGACCTTCCTGGGCGCGGTCGGCGGGGGAAATAAGCTGGCCAATGAACACTCCAAGACACCTCTTTCCCCTCTTTTACACTTTCCTGGGATTAAGGTTGTCTTTCCTTCTACGCCCTATGACGCCAAAGGTCTTTTAAAAACAGCCATACGGGACAATAATCCGGTATTTTTCTTCTGGCATAAGGCCTTGCTGATGTCTGCCGGAGAAGTCCCCGATGGCGAGTACACGATTCCTCTGGGAGTGGCCGATGTCAAGAGGGAGGGGTCAGATGTGACCCTTGTTGCATCCGGGATGATGACCCACTATGCCTTGCAGGTTGCCGCGGAACTGGAAGGGAAGATCAGTGTCGAGGTGATTGACCCGAGATCCTTTGAACCTCTGGACCTGGCGACTATCTTGAAATCCGTGGAAAAAACCGGCCGGCTGGTCATCGCCGACGAAGATACCGAACGATGCGGGTTTGCCGCTGAGCTGGGCTTCCAGGTTATGGAAAAGGCCTTTGATTTACTGGACGCCCCGATAAAACGGGTCTGTTCCCCCAACTACCCGATTCCCGGCGGTTACATGGAGGCGTTTTATCTGCCCAACCCTGAGAAAATTTCTGCCGCCATCAAAGGGGTAGTGGGGGGATAAACAAACGAATTAGAAACAGGGTTAAGCGCAAAGCGCAAGGCGCACGGTTCAGGGTGCATGGTGTAGGGTTTAAGGTCGAAGGTTTAGGGTAATAAAACTTTATACCTTATACTCTAGATCCTAGACTTGATATCGTACCCCTTTGACCTTTTACCGGTTATTAGTTTGACAAGGAGATATATAGAGAAATGACAACTCAAGTCGTGATGCCCAAATTGGCCATGGCCATGAGTCAGGGGAAAATCGTTGAATGGAAGGTTAAGGAAGGAGACCGTGTTGAAAAGGGTCAGGTCATCATGGTTATCGAGACGGAAAAGGTGACCTATGACATCGAGGCCTCGGTATCGGGGTACTTCCACATTGTGACCAGGCTTGATGAAACCGTGCCGGTTAACCATGTCGTGGCCTGGATTGCCACCTCGGAAGAAGAACTGATCTCTCTTCAGGCTGAATCTCCAGCACCGGCGGCAGGTGAGGAGAAATCTGGGCCAGTCGAAAAGGCTCCTACCTCCCAGCCACCGATTCAGCACCCTCCGGAAGGCAGGGTTAAAATTTCCCCGGCCGCGAAAAAGATTGCCGAGGATCACAGTATTAATTGGAGCGTATTGATCGGAACCGGGCCGGGGGGACGTATTGTCAGAGAAGATATCGAAAAGGCCATCGAAGCCGCCAGAAAAGAACCGGCCGCGGTACCTGCCGAATGGGGCGGAGAAGTGATTGACGGCAAAAGGGTCAAACAGGCCCTTCCTTTAAAGGGTATGCGGGCGGCGATCGCCGAACACATGATTCGGAGCCTCCATACTGCGGCCCAACTGACCACGACCTGTGATATAGATATGTCGGAACTGATTCGCATCCGCAATTCATTTATGGCCAAAGAAGAAGAGATCGGGGTGAGGATTTCTTTTACCGATCTGCTGGTTTTCATCCTGTCCAGGGTTTTGAAAGAGCAGCCTCGGATGAACTCAAGCCTGATCGATAACCGGGTCATTTTATGGGAGGATATAAACATTGGCGTGGCCGTGGCGGTTGAACTGAGTGAGATGGAAACCGGATTGATCGTGCCCGTGACCCGCAATACGGACCAAAAATCCCTGCTGACTATTAGTAGAGAGATCAAGGCCCTGACCAAAAGGGCCAGGGCCATGCAGCTTCTTCCGGATGATTTGGGAGGAGGGACCTTTACCATCACCAATTTCGGAGTCTTCGGTGTCGGCTATTCGATCACAACCCCCGTCATCAATCAGCCCGAAGCGGCGATCCTCGGAACCGGGGCGGTAGTAGACCGGGCGGTGGTCAGGGAGGGCCAGATTGTCGTCCGTCCAATCATGCCCTTAAGCCTCACTTTTGACCATCGACTTTTGGACGGTGCGCCCATCGGCAAATTTTTTAAACGGCTCCAGGAACTGCTGGAAAACCCGAATCTTTTGCTATTAGGAGAATAACATGTACGATGTCCTGATTCTCGGCGGCGGCCCCGGCGGATATGCCGCCGCCATCCGCGCTTCTCAGTTGAAGGGGAAGGTCGCTTTGGTGGAAAGCACAGGACTTGGCGGAACCTGTGTGAACAGGGGTTGCATCCCCAGCAAGGTATGGTTGCGCTCAGCCTATCTCAAATACTGGATTGAGCATTCCGAAGAATTCGGCCTCATGACTACTCTACAGGGTTGGGACCTGGGAGCCATCGTCCAAAGGAAAAATGGAGTTGCTCACGACATCAGGGAAGGCATGAGAGCGCTCCTCAAGAAAAACGGTGTTGATCTGGTCAGCGGACAGGGCATTTTGAAGAATACCAAGGTGGTTTCCGTCGACGGGAAATCCTATGAGTCTAAAAAGATCATCATCGCCACCGGGAGTTCTCCTGCCGTCCCTAATGTTCCGGGGCTCGTCGACCTGGCTTTGACCGCGGAGCAGGTATTCGATCTTGAGGAGCTGCCGGCGTCGGTTTTGATTCTGGGCGGTGGCCCGATAGAGGTGGAAACGGCTGCCATTTTCGCCGCCTTCGGCACCAAAACCACCTTGGCTGTCCCGGAGCGACGAATCCTACCCAAGGAAGACAACGGAACGAGCCAGCGTTTGACCCAGGTTTTGAAAGACCAGGGTATTGAAATCATCAGGGGCATTGTGGCGGATGAAATCCTTAAATCCGAAGGTGAGGCCAGTGCCAGGTTCGGTGAGAAATGGGTGAAGGCGGCCCGAATTGTTGTCGGTGGACGTAAACCCAGCACCGCGGGGTTGGGTTTGGAAAGCCAGGGTCTTAAACTGAACGACGATGGGTCCGTCAAAGTGAATGATAAACTTGAAACATCTATACCTGGGGTCTATGCCATCGGGGACGTTACCGGTGGTTGGATGCTCAGCCATGCGGCCAGCACCATGGGGGTGATTGCCGCCGAAAACGCTATGGGTGGTGAGGCCATCTTTCGTTCTCATCTCGTGCCGCGGGGGCTGTGGACCAACCCGGAGATGGCCGCTGTGGGAATCAGCGAGGAAGAGGCTGGAAAGCAGGGGCTCGACATCAACGTCGGTTATTTCCCTTATCCGGTCAATGGGATGGCCATGTTGAGTGGACAGGCCGACGGCGCCGTCAAGATCATTTCCGAGGCCCAATATGGGCAAATATTGGGTGTACACATTGTAGGGGCCGGCGCAACCGAGCTCATCGGCGAGGCGGTCATGGCCCTGCAGTTGGAATGCACCGTGGACGAACTGGCCCATTCCATCCGAATGCATCCCACCTTTTCAGAATGCCTGATGGATGCGGCCCGGGATGCGGCCTCCTGGGCGCTATATTTGCCGCCTCGCTAAATCTGACCAGTTCGCGAGAATCTCATCTTTTTTCACCAAGGCGAAAACCGGAGTCCGGGAGTAGAATTCAAGTGGTTCTATTCCGCCGGAGAAGGGACCGGGACTTATCAGGCCTCGGCCGGTTGTTGGAACTTATTACGGGTCCATCCGTTGAAAATTTGTATAAAGACAAGTTAGATTCATTTTCAGAATATCAGAGCAAGAGAGGATTTCGATGAGGACACAAGCTTCACCTTTCGGGATCCTTTCCTAAAAGAATTATCCCTATGGGGAGCCTGATCACGGTGTCAACCGTTCAAAGCGCGATTTGTTTCCTTAAGGCTCGTGAAAAATAGGGGGGCCTAATTCCTTTAAAGAGAAATTATTCAGGATACGATGACCGTCATAATCTAATACCCGGAAATCATCCTGCTGATGAAGGTCGCCCATAACTACATTAAAATGGTTGCCATACTTTTCTTTGACCTGGCCTTCCGACACTTCGTAGGCAATGAACTTTTTGAATCCCTTGGTGTCCAATTTCTGGATGAATTGCGGATTGGTTAAAGAATCGTACGAAGTCAGGATAATAATGGGACCCGTTCCGGTAAAAAAAATTCCAGCTTTCATGTACGTCCTCCTTTCAGCTAATGACGCAAGGTTCCAAGGTTCGGTTAAATGAAAGTAGCCCCTAGAACATTTTTATATATCCTTATACTACAAAACGGAGAAAAAAGCAATTTGATTGTTATACTTCTGTGCGGATAACTAATTAATATTTAATATTAAAAAATGCAATAGTTCAATCCCCGTCTTTTAATGGGTGATCCTTAACTATCTAACTTTATAAGGGAGGGTGGATAATGGAAACTGGAAATGAGGTGCAGCCGGTTGTGGATGTCAAGGGTAAGGTGATAATTCAAATCGGCTTCGTGGTCCGTGATGCGGTGAAAATGGCCAAACGGTATTCAGAAATCTTTGGTGTCGGCCCCTGGAACTTCATAGAAGGCAAGGCCAGGGATTTCATCTTGCATGGTAAAACCCTGAGGAATTCAGACTGTGGTCTCCGGATAGCCCTGGCTGATCTGGGCAAGCTGCAGATAGAGCTTATCCAACCGTTATACGGACCGAGCACCCACATGTCATTCTTAAAGGAACAGGGGGAAGGAATCCACCATGTAAGTTTCGGGGCGGTAGAAGACCACGATCAGATCGTCTCCAGTCTAACCGCCAGAGGCATAGACATCGAGATGCAGGGTCTGATAGGAGAGGTCCCAACCTTCACCTACCTGGCCACCCAACAGGCGCTGGGTACCATACTGGAAGTGGTCAACCCCAGCTCCCGGCCCACTGGTCCCCTCCGTCCCTGGGGGACTTATCAACACCCGGGTGAAGGCGCAATCAATATCAGGGGAAAAGAAATCAAGCAACTGGGGATCGTAGTAAGGGATGCAGAAGAAACAGCCAGAAACTACTGGGAAATTTTAGGAGTCGGCCCCTGGATGCTCCTCGATTTTAAACCACCCCACCTGACGGATGCCACTCTGCACGGCATTACCCTGCATGATTATATGAATCTTCATACCAGGGCAGCCATCGCTCACCTGGGGGACCTGCAGATTGAACTGCTGCAGCCGGTTAAGGGACCAAGCACCTATATGGATTTCTTAAAAACCAGAGGTCAGGGGATTCATCATCTGAGTTTTGCCCAAATAGAAGACCATGATGATATGATCTCAGGATTCAACAGGATGGGCATTGAGACAGAATCCTCCGGTCTCCTCGGCGGCGCCATTACCTTTACCTATCTGGCTACCCAAAAGGACCTGGGGACGATCTTTGAAGCCTTGAAAATCGATTCCAGCAAAAGAAATGCACTGACCGCCTATGGGACCTATCCGCCAGCCGAGTGAAAGAATGGCAGATGTTTTTATTTACCGGAAGAGTCGCGGATCATCTGCCGACCCAGGTCAAGAGGATTGAAATGACGGGTTGGAGATCCACCTATTGAGGGAGACTTTGAAAGGGGCTTGGTATCTTAACAGGAACCAGAACTGTTCAAGAATGATTTGGGGCCGATAGATCCGTCCGCAACGTAGGCATTCCCGATTCGACCAGCTTTAGTTTGGGTTCTTGCTCGATGACCGCATAGAGCTCGTGTATGACGCGGTCGTCGATCTCTGCCGCATTCTGCAGCGCAACCGGAAAGTGTACCGTCACCTCAATCCCTGAGGCGGTGAAGTGAAGACTTGTCTTTGGCATTACTTCAATGGCGTGGATTGAACTAAGTGTCTGTTCCATATGGCGCATTTGCCGTTCTATCTCCGGGCGATGGTCCTTTAATGCAGTATCCATCGCGGTTGCGATCCGTTCTTGAATCATACGGTAATCGCTCTCGGGCGAAAACTTGAGGCTGACCTCATGCCAGGCGAAGCTGGCACCCGGGATTTGTTTGAAGATACCGGAGGTGGGCTGAAACACAACGGAGTTCGCAAAAGCCACCACCCGGCCGCTGGGTTGGGCATCCGTTCCGCCGCTCCCGAGTTCGAGCAGATGGAGTCGGACGAGTCCTATGTCGACTACTTCTCCGGTTACACCCGAAATCTGCACCCGGTCTCCAACTCGAATTCCGTATTTCCCGATCAGGAAGAAATAGCCGGCGATTGACAAGATCACGCTCTGCATCGCCACTGCTACTCCGGCGGTGAGGAGACCCGCGAAGGTGGCTACGGATCCCAATTCGGTAGTGAAGGTGAAGGCGATGATCGCGCCGACCGCGATCCAGATCATAATTTTCCCCATTAAGATGAATTGATAACGGCGGCGGGTCTCATGTATATAATACAAGATGGCCCTGCGCCAGGCCTCTCCGGCCGCGAAAACCAGGGCAATGATGATGATCAGAACAGCCAGCCGCACCAGAAAGCTTCGCATCTTATCGCTGTATTCTTTGTGCACAGCGTTACGCCAGTTTTCGAGTGTCCGTTTATAAAGATTGAGCAAGATGCCTTGTTTATTGAGCGGCAAAAGCCCGGCTGAGCTCTGCTTGAACTGAGCCGTGAGCGTATCCAGTTGGTTTTTCTGTTGCGTGAGGGCAACGGGATCCTGGGATGGCGGCTGGCTTGCGAGCTGATCTCCGCTCTGGATAAAACGTCTGAGGTTAGCCAACAGAGGTTCTCGTAATTTTTTTGCCACTTGCATGAGTTGATCGGTGGATCGGATCTGTTGGTCAAGTGTGTGTTTTTTGCCCGATAACTGCAGCAGGTCGGCGATGAGCCCCCATATCCCGGAGGGTTGTTGTGGGTTCGTGGATGGGGATGTTCTTCCAGAAATCCTTCCGGTAGCATTTTGCTCGGGAGAAGTGCCCTCCACAGCGCTCAGGACGTCAGGGACCAGACGCGCCAGCTCTTCGATCTGGGCCCGCAATCCGGCGGCCCCCAGGTCATGAGCGCTGGTTTCCGCGGTGAACTGAAGGATGTTATGCAGGGCATCGCGACGAGCCTGGCGAAAGGCCAGCTCGCTTTGTGTCTCCGCGATTAGAGACTGCAGAGCAGAGCGCTTTTTCTGCGGAGCGGTCTCCAGTTGTTTTTGAAGCGATTGCAGTTCGTTTTGCGTGCGCTCAACCTGTTGATCGGCATTGGCTACTGCCTGGATCAATCGTTGATTTTGTGAAAGCGTATTCGCCTGATCCGGTGTCTGGTTGGCCTTGGGCTGTTTGGATTCGCTCTGTTCTTCCTGACGTGCGAAGTCAAAGGCCAGCCGCACGATCTGTCTGGAAATACGGCGATTATCTTCCTGAAAAGTAACATCGCCCGGCCCGTTGGCAATCTGCTGCTCGACCACCGTTCCCCGATACCAGTTGATCGTTTCCGTCAAATAGGTAAGGATGTCGGGGGCCCTGGAGGCACTTTCGGGCGGATTTTGTGAGAAAGTCAGACCGCTACCCAGACAGGCGCCGAGAACAGTTAAGATACTGACGATCCTTCGGACGGTCCGTTGACGCGTGAAAGTCATAAAGCACTCGAAGAGTCTTCAAGATTTTGGTTTTTAAGACTTAAGGCAGAGGGACTACAGGAAGCCCTTAAGAACCTGCCGGTAAAACGCGGGCTTTTTCACCCGAGATTCCCCTTCTCCCAGGGCACCGTAAGACTGCTATCAAATCTTGTATTTAATTCTATCATAAATTTAAGACCCTTGGGAAGAAATAGGGTGTACTCTGTATTTTCAGGGAAGAAACACATTATTTTATGTTGAAATGTCCTCAGTAGCGGCGGTGGGAAGAGAGGTCTGTTCAAAATTCGAGTCTTGAAACGGGAATGCTCCCCCTTCCAGCCATTCGAACACCGTCCGGAGATGTGCTCCGGGCTACCTTCCAACCGATTCCTCCAGCTTTCGCTGCCCACGTAGACGTACAGCCGCCTGAATGCGGGATTCGGGTTGGTTGTCGGCTGGTGAGACTTGAGTGTGGGGGAGCTAACAGGCGCGGCCTGGCCGAGCGTACCCGTTGGGAGCTAATTTCGATGGGTCCGGGACGAACTTCTCATTATTCTCGGAGAAGGCAACGGCCGTGGAGCTGATCCTGTTTAAAAACAGGGAGGATCACCTGCCAGCCAAGGTCATACCGTTCACGGCGCGTCACGGGTATAGCTGGCACGTCTATCTGCCCGGAGTCGGTCCCCGGCAGCTTTATGCCTTCAGGGTACACGGCCCGTTTGAGCCTGAGAAGGGTTTCCGTTTCAACGGCGCCAAAACGCTCATCGATCCCTATGCCAGGGCCATAGTGTCTCCCGATCTTGCAAGAGAATTCTGGCAGAAGCGTACCAAAGTATCGAACTTTTTAAAACACGCGGATCGTGACGCAAAATTTCACATCTCACTTGAAGAAGTAGATACTGTAGACCTATTGATACTGGCGCTTGGCTCATACGATGATCTCTTGAAGGATGACCTTGGGGCCGAAGGAATCGTTTTTTGGCTTTACTATTGTGTTGATTCGGGAATAAAAGAAGTATTGCCCCCAAAGCTTCAAGCTATTGCAGCAGAACTGAAAGAACTTGATTGTGAAGGCAGGCTTAATTTGTGTTCAAAACTATTACACAAGGTGAATGAAAGGGCCTGATCCATTTCGCAGCATAATTCATATCATTTGAGATACGGAATGATGCCACGGCTTGCAGCGGATCGCATACCGCTCCCGCTGAAGCCTATATTAGAGCCGTCGGTGTTATCTACTGCGCTCTTCCTTCCAGGGATCGGCTGAATTGCTGTAACCATTACTCTCCCAGTATCCCGGCTCATCTTTGGCTGTAAATTTAATTTCTTCCAGCCACTTGGCGCTTTTGTAAAAGTAGCGGTCGGGTACAAGTGACCGCACAGGGCCTCCGTCCTCCTTCGGAATCTTCTGACCAAAGAAACTATGGGCGAGAATAACATTTTCCTTGCCTGCCTCTGTTATGGGGATGTTGGTGGTATAACCGGCGGCGGCCTTAAAGATAACAAAATTGGCCTCTTTCCTTAGTTTAGCCAGATGCATTATGGTGCTCAGGCGGACCCCGCTCCACCGGGAATCCAACAGAGTCCAGCCCGTAACGCAATGCACATCACAGGTTAATTGAACCTGCTCAAGTGCCAGCAGATCCTTGTAAGAAAGGACTAGTGATTTTTCCACCTCACCTTTCACCTGGAGCGTAAAGTTGTCCGCCGTGGCCGTTCCGGGACTACCGCCCATATTAAGAATCTTTTTTATCGCATCCTGACCCGGGGGGATACGCAGCTTGCCGTCTGGCCTGGTTTGGGCGGCAAGGGCCTGTTGTTCAAAATCAAAGAGTTTCACAAAAGTCCCCGGCAGACCAATACTGACCATCGTGTCGCCTGCTGCTGCCAGGAAGGTGCGTCGGGAGATATGGGTGTTTTTTCTCATGGCTCTCATTCCTAACCTTTATTTGTATTCAATCTAATTACTCCAGCCAGGCTTTTCAAGATGGGAAGGTAGGCTTCTATGGGAGTAAATGAGACGAGGGCATGGTTACAGGGGATGAGGTGATCCCGATTTTCCTTTTGACGAAGTCCTCGGGAACCGTTACTATTGAAAACGTACTATTGAATCCAGCCGATAGGGGGATTCCCCCCTACAATAACTCGAGGTCTGGGGTCACGTCCAAGTCATTCAAGGGAGAAAAAATTGAACAAAGAAGAAAAGCGCATCATCACCTTGACCACAGCCTCTCATGCCCTGGTCCATCTTTTCGAAGGTGTCCTCCCCCCCTTGATCCCTCTGCTCATGCTGGAGTTCGGCACTGATTATTTCCATATGGGGCTGGTGGTGACGGTATTCTCTTATGCCTTCGGTATCGGCTCGTTACCGGCCGGCTATCTGGCGGATAAAATCGGTCCCAGACGTTTAATCACGCTCTTCCTTTTCGGGGCAGGTATCCTGGCCATGGGAGTTTGGTCGATGAATTCCCTGGTCAACTATGGCCTTCTCATGGGGGGAATCGGTTTTTTTTGCAGCACCTATCACCCGGCCTCGAACACCCTCATCTCCCTGGGCATCCGGGAGAAAGGGAGGGCCTTCGGCATCCATGGAATTGCCGGAAGTTTGGGGGTCGCCGCGGTCCCGGTGCTCTCCGCCTGGATCGGGTCCGCCTTGGGTTGGAGGATGCCCCATGTCCTGTATGGGATTTTCGGAATTCTTGTCGGGTTCTATTCTCTTACCATTCCCACTCGACCGGAAGTCAGGCAAGAGGGAGCCGCTCCATTGGAAAGCGACGCCTCCTTGATCTTTTCCTATTTTAATCTAATCATCTTTTTTCTCTCGGCCATGGCCCTGGGGTTGACTTACAAAGGCATCATGACCTTCCTTCCGGCCTATATGGGAGAAAGTATTCATTTCGGGGGACTCCAACTGGGCAAGGTGGCCCTGGGGGGGACAGTAGCCACCATCGCCCTCCTGTCCGGTGCCCTGGGCCAATATGTTGCCGGACGAGGTGTGGATCGTTTTCAGGCCGAACGGCTCTATCTCGGGGCGATCCTCCTGGGAACGGTCTTTGTAATTCTGATGGCTGTTTCCGAAAACCTGATCTTGGTATTGTCAGCCGTTATGTACGCATTTTTCTATTTTGCCACCCAGCCCATCCAGAATTACCTGTTGTCAACCTACCTCCCAAAGAACCGGCATGGCCTGGGATATGGCATTCATTTTTGCATCACTTTCGGGATCGGATCGACCGCGGCTGCGGCCTCCGGCTATCTCGCGGATCACTATGGGCTGCGTTCGGTCTTTTATGCCATGGCCGTTTGTTTCCTTTTTTCCGCTGCTATGGCCTTCGCCCTGTTTATCCGGGTGAATAGAAGGCAGCATTAGATAGGAAAATCACAATGAAAAATAGGAGAGGGTTATGAAAATGGGAATAGGACTGTTCATTGGAGTTTTAATTATTCTCCTGGGCTTGGGAATCATCGTCAATGTCATTTTCCACATTCACATTCCGATATTTAAAATTCTTTTCGGATTGGTTCTCATATTCATAGGCCTGAAAATCATCTTTGGCAGTTGGATTTCTTTCCCCTCTGGTCAGGGGAAATCGGGCAATGCGATATTTCAAGAAGGGACTTACCGAGGCCTTCCCCGAGATTCAAAAGAGTATAATGCCGTATTCGGGAAGGCAGTGGTTGATCTGCGAGGTATTGAACTTAAGGATAAAATTACTCGAATAAAGATCAGTGCCGTTTTTGGCGGCGCGGAGGTCCTTTTAAGTGAAGCAACACCGGTGCGCATTAAGGCCGATGCGGTTTTTGGCGGTGTCCATTTACCGGAGAATATCTCCGGTGGGTTTGGAACCTCCACCTATCAGAGCAAAAAATTCGATGAAAGCCAGAATTATTTGGTTATTGAAGGGACCAGTGTGTTTGGCGGGATTGTGATCCGTTATCAATAAAACCTGACAGAAAGGAACCGGGTTAACCGTTTTTATCTACCGATTTTATTTTTGGCAACGGGGAGTTTTTTAAATCATTCTTGGCCAGGATTAACCGGCCTTATCAGTCTCCTGTTCGGGTCAAGGCCAGGGCTTCGCGCAGAATTTTGAGACTTTCCATGGCCGCTTCTTCATCGATTTTATGTAAGGCAAAACCGGCATGGACGATGACATAATCCCCCACTTTGGCCTCATCCAACAGAAGGAGACTGACCTTCCTGATGACCCCATCGACATCGATGATGCCGAGTCCCTCTTTAATTTCCACAATCTTTGACGGTATGGCCAGACACATAATCAGTACTCCTAAGGTGGTAAGGCGCTCCCAGGCGGGTAATTTCCGTCAGGACCCTTTCGATCATCGAATCCACTTTTGTCTGGATTAGAGGCGTAAGTTCGGTACTGAGCGTTTCAATGTCCTGGGGCTCCACGCCTAAAATGACCGTTTGAGGAACTTTATCAAGGGCCTGGCACAATGTCAAGGCTTCCAGAAAGTCCACTTGATGGAGGGAGTTTTTAGCCCTGATTCGAGCCGGTATCTCCTCCCCTTCCAATCGAATAAATGTACCGGGGCGGCATTTATTTCTGACGATATCGATGACGATGAGATAATCCGCCTCGGATAGGAACCCTAGTAGATTCATTCCCAGCACACCCCCATCGATAATTGAGACGTTGTCTGAAAAGGCATAGAGGTCCTGTATTCTTTCAATAACCCGCACCCCGAATCCCTCATCCCTGAAAAGGATATTACCGATGCCTAAGATCACGATCAAGGGTGAATCCATTAGTCCTTGCTTTGAATGAAAGGAGCGGGTTTCAAACCCGCCCCTACAAAACCCCATCAGATTTGATGAATATGCATTATTGACAAACCCGTAAGAAGTCGTCACCCCTGATAGCTCGCTCCAGGAAAGTTCTTTCGAAGATAATGGACCAGTTTGTCTGCTTCTGGAGGTTGGGTAAAAGTCTTATGCTCGCACTGTTTAGAAAAAATGCTCACGCTCCAACTCTTCTTGTGGACATCCAGTCCCACGTAAATCGATTGACCCGAAAAATCCAATTTGTTAATCTGTACCACGGCAAGTCTCCTTTCGGTTTGTTTTTTTACCCTAAAAAAAGTATATCCGAAAGCTTCGAGACTTGCCTTTCTTTTTCAATCATAAGGTCCGGTGAAAACCGGTCCCGCCTAGGCGGGATGGATTCCGGCTGGAGTCTATCCGCACTTAATGCAGGACCGGAATGACAAAAATGAGCATTCGGTGATTTTTCGCCGAACTCTGAACTCCGAACTTTCTTTTCTTCTTAAAGTGCCTTGACCTTGTATACCTGGTTGGAGTCGGGGTCAATGACATGAATCCCGCAGGCGATGCAAGGGTCAAAGGAATGGACGGTCCGAAGTATCTCCAGGGGCTGTTTTGGATCGGCCACCGGCGTTCCGATCAGGGCCTCTTCCACCGGTCCCATCTTGCCCTTTTCATCCCTCGGGCAGAGGTTCCAGGTGGAGGGAACCACCATCTGGTAGTTTTCGATCTTCTTATCCTTGATCTTGATCCAGTGACCCAAGGCACCCCTGGCCACATCATTCAAACCGCAACCGATGGCCGTGCCCTCGGGCATCTCCCAGTGCTCATAGGTCTTGATATCCCCCCCTTTGATATGGCCGATCAGGTCGTTGATCCAGCCTTCCATGGCATTCCCGATAACCACGGTCTCCAGGCCCCTGGCCGCTGTTCGGCCCAGGGTGGAAAAAAGGGCCTCCACCGGAACTCCCAGCTTTTTCAAGGTGTCATCCACGAGGGCATTGATCCCTTTATTCCCCCTGGCATAAGCGACCAGCACTCTGGCCAGAGGTCCCACTTCACAGGGTTCTCCGTCATACCGCGGGGATTTGAACCACGAATATTTGCCCTCCGGTCTATAATCCCCGTGCTGGGGTCTGGTTTCCCCTTCCCAGGGGTGCTTTGGGGATCCTGCTTCGTACCAGGAGTGGGCTACGTGTTCGGTCACCTTTGCTTGATCCGCCATCTTTATACCCTTCAGGTCCCTTTTCATGATCACCCCCCGGGGCAGGAAAAGGTCTTCGGGTTCCTTGTCTCCCAGAGGTAAATCACCCCAGGCCAGAAAATTGGTAGTCCCGCCGATGGCCCCCCAATCTTTATAAAAGGAAGCGACGGCCAGGAGATCGGGGATATAGACGTCTTTGATAAATTCCTGGGTTTCCTTCCAAACGTAAAAGAACTCGGTGATACGTTCAGGATTCAGGTCGGCCACGCAGGTAATACCGCCCACGACCAGAGATTGGAGATGGGGGTTCTTTCCGCCGAATATGGCGTGCATCCTGGCTGCCTTGGCCTGGAGGCGAAGGGCTTCGATATAATGGGCCGCAGCCATCAGGTTGGCCTCGGGGGGAAGTTTATAGGCCGGATGCCCCCAGTAGGCATTGTTAAAGGGGCCGAGTTGACCGCTGTCGACAAAGGTTTGGAGTCGTTGCTGCACGTTCTTGAAATAGGCCGTACCGCCGGGTGCGTTGGAGACGTTATCCGAAAGGACGGCGGTTTTGACCGGGTCTGCTTTCAAGGCGCTGACGATGTCCACCCAATCCAAGGCATGGAGATGATAGAAATGGACCAGATGATCCTGCTGGAACTGGGCCCCGTGCAGAAGATTCCTCAGGATGCGTGCATTGTCCGGAATCCTGACTTTTACCGCATTTTCAACTGCCCTCACCGAGGACAGAGCATGGGTGTAAGTTCAAACCCCGCAGGCGCGCTGTGTAAAGTGATGGGCATCCCGGGGATCCCGGCCCTGCAAAATAATTTCGATACCCCTGAACATGGTGCCTGAACTCCAGGCATTAACCACCTTGCCCCCAGCCACCTCCACCTCGATCTTGAGGTGGCCTTCTATCCTGGTAATCGGATCAATCGTTATTTTCGTACCCATAGGATCTCCTTAAATTCTTTTCTAAAGTTCTAAGATAAAAACAATGTCATCCGCCATGGCTGGAGACTAACTCTTTATATTCTCTCTGTAAAAGGGCGTCATCTCATCCCAAAAATTGGGTTCGCTGCAGCCGATGCAGGGATGTCCGGCCTGAATAGGCCAACTGGTGCCTCCATGGAACTTGACCGTCGGGCAATTATTATAAGTTTCAGGACCTTTACAGCCCATCTTGTAGAGGCAATAACCCATGCGGGCCTCGATTGAACCGAATTCAAGAACAAAATTATTGGCTTCAAAATAGGATCTTCGCGGGCACTGGTCATGAATCGTGTTGCCGTAGGCAAAGAGAGGACGCCCCAGGTCGTCCAGGGCCGGAAGTTTGCCCAGAAGGAGATAATTGACCACGGTCCCTACCAGATTGACCGGGTTGGGGGGACAACCCGAGATATTGACCGGCTTTATCCCCAGGGCCTCTCCGACACTTTTGTACCCGCCGGGGTTGGGCTTGGCTGCCTGAATGCCTCCGAAACAGGCACAGGTACCCATGCAGACCACGGCCAGGGCCTGGGGGCAGACTTCCCGGGCGATTTCCAGGAAGGGCCGGCCGGCAATTTTTCCGTAAGCCCCGTCATACTTGGTGGCGATGGCGCCATCAACAATGCAAATGAATTGCCCTTTGTATTTTTTAACTGCGGCCTTCAGATTTTCTTCAGCCTGATGCCCTGCTGCGGCCATGATCGTTTCGTGGTATTCTATGTCGAGAATATCCAGAACCAGGTCGGCAACCCAGGGATACATGGATCTCAAGAGGGCCTCCGTACAGCCGGTACACACCCCGAAGGAGAGCCAGATCACCGGAGGCCGCTGTTTGGGCGCGGCGAAGACCTCGGCCACTTTCGGGACGAACGATGACGAGAGCCCCAGGGTGGCGGTAAGAAGGGTACAGAACTTCATGAAGTCTCTCCTCGAGACTCCTTTTTGCTCCAGTCGTTTATAGAAATCCTTTTCCATTGTCACCTCCTGAAAACAATTATTCTTTTGGTCCAATTGGTATCATTCCTCTCTTTTCAATGATCTCCTTCCCTTTGTCCGACAGGGCGAAGTCAATGAAGGCCTTGGCCGCTCCCGCCGGTTTCCCCTTGGTGACAAAGGAAAATTCTTGAAAATAAGGATACCCTTTGTCCTTCGGGGAAAGACCATTGACTTTGACCGTCTTGACTCCTCCTGCTTTTCCTATGGCCCCCTGGGTAACGAAAGAAATGGCCGCGGGAAAACGTTTGACTACTTCCAAGGCCATGGTGGAAAGATTAGTCATGATGTCATAATGGGTCTCTTTTCGTTTCATGGCCAGATGTCCGAAATTCTCGTAGGCGGCGGTGTTTTTCCCGGGAACGACCAGAACAATCATCTCCTCCGGCCGGCCTAATTGTTTCCAGTTGGTGATTTTTTTGCCGAAGATATTCCGGAGTTGTTCTTCAGATAGATTAGCCAGCCGATTCCTGGCGTTGACAATAATCGCCAAAGGGTCTTTGCCGAAGAGCGTCTCCACAAATCCGCCCTCCTTAAGGGGGTATGTCCCCCCCCGGGCTATACTGGAGATGTCGCTCTGTCCGGACATGAGACGGTTCACCGCGACGGAAGAAGAGGACACATACAACTCCACATCAATCCCCGTGGCTTTGGTAAAAAGCTCAAGCCTTTCCTTTTCAAAGGCTTCGTAAACCTGGGAAGAGCAACTGTACCTCAATTTTTCTTGGGCCTGGACGGCCGGAGTCAGGAGCATGATCCAAGAAACCAGGATGGAGGCCACAACCGTTACAACCAATGCCAATCTTCTTATCATGATTCCTCCTGTTTAATAATGGTCAAAAGGCCTGATAAAGGTGAATCGCCGCGACCCCAGCGGGAGGTCCCCTAAGACACAATCCTTCAAATAATAGGGGGGTTCCCTGAGCATGAAACATACGGGTGAAATTTTTGGAATTTTTTGTTAGGTCTTTATTGTCCGGACAAAAGGAGTTCATCTGCCTGGGAGGGACTTTGGTTAAATAAATGTTTCCCGACACATTCGGATTAAGAAATCGACCCAAGGGATGGATTCCTCTTTCATAGAAGTGATCCGAAAAAGGGGGAAAATGACTCTTTTCCGGACCTTTTATTACCAATTATTCCTTTGGCCGGCCAAATAGCTATTTCGGAGCGACGGCCTTTGTATTTAAGGCAAAAAATTGTCAAGCAGGGATTGTTTGCTTATATTCACTTCAGCCGGCATCATATCCGACAGATTTCTTCCAAAACAACAAAAAGTGAACTTCACAAATTACATTTGATAAGATAAAGAGATTGGACTGCAACCAATAGGTTTAAGTTTGCCTATGTATAAATCGGAAGGAATAAGGTGTCAAGTGAAAAAAATTACGACCTTCAATTGCAAGGGGCGAGAGGCTTAAGGGTCGAGCCAGAGAAAGCTTATTGTAAAAACAAAAAAAGGATATTCGTGCAGAGGGGCTTAATCATTTCTGCACGAACATCCCTTTTTGCTTCTCGGACTTACAACTTCCCCGGCTTGGCCTACCAGATTTCCGTCTCCAGTCGGGATAAGATCCAACGGAGCTGCTTCTCACTCAGCTCACCCACATGCTCCTTAATCCAAAGCAGGTCTCCGGAAATGATAGCGGCCTTGGCCTCATTGGAGATCCGATAATCTCCCAGGGCAAAGGACCCCTGCTGCATCAAATCAGTCCAGAAACCCCGGTCTTCCCCTGCCCTCTCCAGGACCTGGGCCACCTCCCGTTTCTCAATCACTGTGGCCTCCGTCTCCATCAGAGACAGAATCGAACGAAATTGCTTTTCGCTCAGATGATCGAGGTTTTCATTAATCCATTGGAACTCCCCGCCGACAATCGCGTTCTTGGCCTCCATGGAAATCTGGCCGTTTCCCAGATTCTCGAAACCGCTCAATACATCCTGTCTGAAGACTTTATCCATTGTCGCCCGATCCGGGAGGGATGGCGTTTCCCTTTTTGAAGGGGTCTCCTTGAGCATTGGACCATATCTTTCTTTCAAAGCACCCTGGACCGAATCGACGAATTCGTTCTTGGTAAAGGGTTTGGAAAGATAGTCAAAAACTCCGATTTTCATAGCCCCGACGGCCGAGGGCACACTCCCATACCCGGTGATGATGATTACCGGGAGTTCCGGATTTTTTCCTTTGGCCCTTTTGACCACTTCCATACCATCGATATCCGGAAGCCGCAGATCGGCTACCAGCAAGTCGTAGGGTTTTTGGCCGAAATAATCCAAGGCCCCCTGGCCGGTAGTGGCGTAGTCGACGGTATAACCCTCTTTGGTTAGAATTTTCTCCAGTCCTTTCCCGAGGGTCATTTCATCATCCACCAATAAAATCTTAGGGGGAGGATTCGATCCTTTATAATCTGTAGAAACACTCATATTTCCTCTCATGGTCTTTCTCCTTTCTTATATAAATCAATGAAGTTATCGTAAACAAGGTTTGTATATTAACGCTTCATAATTTAGTATAAGCAAAAGACATTCCAAAGAAGACAAATCCTTAAAATAATTTCACTTACATAACAGGCTATAATCATTAAATATTTTCATTTGAAGGAAAAGAGGCTAGCCCGGTCGGAAAGAGAAATGTAAGACCAGTCGTACAGTAAAAAAGAAAGAATAAAAAATTTCTGATGGAAATCCTATGGTTGATTGAGTAAGACTCCCCTTACAGGTTTGTTCCGGTCTTGTATAGTCAACGGATCGTTTTTGAACCCTTGGCTTTCAAACCGTATCGTTTGATGAGGGAATGAAAATAGGGCCTTTGCATACCGACCCTCAGGGCCGCCTGAGTTATATTCCCCTGGCAGGCCTCAAGGGCCTTAACGAGAAACATCTTTTCAACCACCTCGTAGGTTTCCTTAATTAGGTGCTGCTTGAAGTCCCTCAGTTCCTCGGTGGTTTCAGGGACCCGATCGGCTTTCGTACCTCCCCGCAGCCTTGTTGAAAACATGGGAAACACATTTTCCAGGGTTCTTCCTTCGGCCAGGATGACCAGGCGTTCGACGATGTTTTTGAGCTCACGAACATTCCCCGGCCAATCATATTGGGCCAGGGCTTCCAGGGCCTCAACACTGAACCCTTCAACCTTCTTCCCCGTCTTTCGGCAAAAAAGCTTTAAGAAGAAATAAGCCAGCCGGGGGATATCGTCCCTTCGTTCCCGCAGAGGGGGAATGAAGATCGGAAATACGTTCAGCCGGTAATAAAGATCTTCCCTGAATTGGCCCTTTTCCACCAGCGTCTTAAGATCCCGATTGGTGGCTGATATGATCCGGACATCGCTTTTTTTGATCCGGCTTCCGCCGACGGGTTTGTATTCCTGTGCCCCTGCAGAATGGCCTCGAGGCCTGCCTGACCATTAGGGCAGATGTCGACCAAATGCCCTTTGTTACTGAGGGACAAACGGCAGCCTTCACGAATGGAACGTTCGTCGTCGATGACCAGGATATTAAGAGGGTTCACCTTGTCGGTCCTCAGAAGAGGGGTTTACTTCTCCGGCCTGGACCGGCAGAGTAATGGAAAAGTGCGTCCCGCTTCCGGGCAGGCTGGAAACCTCGATCTGCCCTTGATGATTTTGGATAATGCCGAAACTGACCGATAACAGAGGCCGCTCCCTGAAAAAATCCAGAAGCTCCTGAATGACGAAAACTCCCGGGGTACTGGATGCGGGGATTCTTTTCAATGTCGCGGATCAGGATCACCTTATTTAATTTACACAGATCGGTAATAATGGTTTCGCTGGAGACCTGCCCTTTGGAAAGATACCGCTCGCTGAGACCGTGAGCGGCAAAAAGATCCATTTCATGGGATTCAAGATTGAGGATGCGGATAAGGGCGCCCCTGGCCTGAAGGAGCTCGGTAGACTTCTTGACCACCAGGGACAAAACTTCATCGACCTTGGTGCTGGAGTGCACGGATCGGCTGATGTCTCTGAAGGTCCGATAAAAGACCTCGAAAATGTTGGAGGAGGCTTTCACTTTCAACTGACCCTCCTTTATCCCTTTTTTAAAGAACCTAATGGCGACCCAAGGAGAGCTGCCTAGGATATCGATGATTGTTTCAGCCTGATTCATGGTATAAAAATGGAAATAGCGGATACCCTGTCTGATCAGGTCGGCGCACTGCTCAATGGCAAATTCCCGGCCATAAGCCCGGCATCTTCCGGGGAAGCCTTTTCCATGCGGGCAACCAGTGAATCGGGGATGGTGGCACCGCACTTCCGGCAGAATTCGCGGTTCTCTTAATATCGAGATCGGCATAATACCAGGGATAATAGGTATGGGATGCCGATCTTCTCCGCCCGCTCCAGAAAATCATAGTAAAAATGATTGTCGAAAAACATCTGGGTAATTGCGAAATGGGCCCCGCTGTCAATCTTTCTTTTGGTGAATAACAGGTCCTTTTCCAGGCTTGATGCTTCGATATGACCTTCAGGATAACAGGCGACGCCTATCGAAAAGGCCGGTATGTTGCCGTCAGATCTACCAAGTCTTTAGCACAGGTCAAACAATCATCAGGAAAATCGGTCTCGCTGGTCCCTTGCGGAAAGTCTCCTCTGAGGGCCAGCACATTTTCAATGCCCCGGTGTCGGTAATGGTCAAGGATGGTTTTCAAATCCCCATTGCTCTGGCCGATGCAGGTCAGGTGGGGCATGGCGGTGAACGGAGTCTCTTCTTGGATGCGTTCGACCAGGCCGGCGGTATTCTTCCTGGTGCTTCCCCCGGCCCCATAGGTCACCGACACAAAATCGGGTTCGAGGGCCTCCAGTTTCTTGATCACGGGGAGTAATCTGTTTTCTCCGGACGGGTCCTTCGGGAGGGAAGAATTCAAAGGAAACACTCTTCCCTTGATTCTTGATGATCTCGTGTATCTTCATGAAAATACACTTCCGTCAAAGGAGGGATAAGACGGGCAAATCTCTCAGAGAGAGCAGTTGAAAAACATTCCCTTTTGCCCGATCTCAGCGTCAGACTCAAATTTTACTCCTCGAAATAGCTTCATGTATTTCTGCGGTTAAAATTCTCGTCTTCCATGACCTTGAACAAATTGAACGTTTTTCAAAGCTCTCTCAAGACAGTTATGAGGTCCTCGACCTGACAGTGGATAGTCAGGCAATTTTTCCTCTGTCCTCTCTCCAGGTTTGGAGAGAGGACAGAGTTGTGAGGGAGGGTTTAACGTTCAACGTGATCGATCAGAGTACCATCCTCCTCCCTTAGCTCGATAATCATCGGCATGGCCCCAATGGCATGGGTGGAGCAGGAAAAACAGGGATCATAGGCCCGGATGGCCGCTTCCACCCGGTTCAACATGCCCTCGGTCAATTTCTTCCCATCCACAAAGGACTTGGCCACCATTTCCACGGATTTATTGATGGCCCAATTGTTATGCCCGGTAGCGACAATCAGATTGACCTTGGTCAACATCCCGTTTTTGTCGGTTTTATAATGATGGAACAGGGTCCCCCGAGGGGCCTCTAAACATCCCACCCCTTCACCGGTCAGACTATTCGATTCCGTCACCAGATTCGTGGAAAGGACCTCCGGGTCCATGAGGATTTCTTTGGCTCGTTCTATGGCATAAAGGTCTTCAATCAGGCGGGCGTAGTGATACCATAAGGTGCCCTCTACCGGTTTACCTCCCCCCAGGGCCTTAAAATTTCCGAATTCCTCATTGGCCAGAGGGGTATTGATTTTTTCAGCCACATTCAGCCGGCCCAAAGGTCCGACCCGGTAGGTGCCCTCAGGATAGCCCATCTTGCGGTAATAAGGGAATTTCAGATAGGACCAATCTTCCACATGCTCGGCAATAACCTCCAGATAATTTTGGGGATCGAATTCCTCCAGCGTTTTCCCGGTCTTGTCCGTTAAACGAATCCGGCCGTCGTACAACTGCAATCCCCCCTGTTCGTCTACCATCCCCATGTAGCCTGACGAAAAAACCGCATATTTATCCACCAAATCCCGGTTGGCCTCAAACCAACCTTTAGCCACGGTTAAGGCGAGTCTTAATCGTCTCCATCACCTCATCAATCCGGCTCAAAAGATCGTCACAATCTTCGGCGGAAAGAGGGGCATTAACCCCCCCGGGAATGGAATGAATGGGATGAACCCGTTTCCCGCCCAGTTTTCGGATAATTTCCTGACCGAAAGCCCTGGACTGGACCGCCTTCAAGGCCAATTCCGGATTGGCCTGGATGACCCCCACCACATTTCGAATGGCCGGGTCGGCATCGAACCCCAGCAGCATATCCGGACCGGCCAACTCAAAGAAATGCATGGAGTGGGATTGAATAAACTGCCCCATATGCATCAATTCCCGAAGGAGCTGGGCCGTTCGGGGAGGGGTCACCCCGACGATCCGGTCACAGGCCTTGGCCGAGGCCAGATGATGGCTGACCGGACAAATTCCACATATCCGTGGCGTTATTTGAAGCATTTCAAAAAAGGGACGCCCTTCGGTGAATTTCTCAAACCCCCGAAATTCATTGACATGCATAAAGGCGTTTTCCACTTTCCCTTTGGCGCCCATATTAATGGTTACTTTGGCGTGACCCTCTATCCTGGTTACGGGTTCTATCGTGATTTTCTGCATTTTAAATTCTCCTCATCTTGGACCCATGTACTTGCCTTAGATTATACTTAAAATTAAACACGATTCTCAGGTATTGTCAAATATCCTCTATCGATAGACCTCTCCCCCGATTAGTCGTACTTCAATACCTGGTCTTTCAAGACCGGGATACGACCTTCCAATAACTCACTGATCACAAAATGGATGGCGTCCGCCGACGGAGGACAGCCGGGCAAATACACATCCACTTTGACCACCTGATCCAAGGGGCGGGCAAAGATCGGTTTGGCCAGTTCCTCCGACCGGGGGATAAGACCATCCACCGTGCTCTCGGTCTCCACATAGGCCCTTCGCAGGGCATCTTCCATGTTGACTTGGTTCCTCATTAAAGGGACACCCCCCAGAACCGAGCAATCACCCAACGAGACCAGGATCTGACAGCGTTCCCGCATGACCCTGGCCACCTCCAGATGGGCCGTGTTGTTGACCGTGCCGGTCAGAATTCCGACCGTTACGCCATCTCTCGGCGGGTGTTTCAAGTCGGTAATCGGGCTTGAAGTAATTTCAATTTTATCCAAAAGCTGGACCAGCCTCTCGTCCATATCCAATAAGGACATATGACATCCGGCACAAGCGGCCAGCCAATCTGTTGCAATTTTTATCTTCGCCATAGATCTTTCTCCTCCCATTCCTACATTCGGGCGGCCAGTTGGGTTAATACTTCATTTTCAGGAATCAAACCCTCCGGCAGCGGCACGGCTTGTCCTGACGGCCACTTTTTTGCCTTCCAGGTTATAAAGCGAACCTTCATGTTCATACCAAAGCAAGGCCGGAAATACGACATCGGCAACCTCGGTGATCGGGCTGTGATAGCTGGCATGGACCGCCAAAAATTTTGCCTCCCGGGCCTGTTTGATTTTCTCTTCCGATAACGTGGTGTCTTCCAGGAGAAGATAGACCGCTTCCATCTGGCTGGGGGCAAAGTTCGCCCGAAGACCTAAGGCCTTGGCATGGAATCCGTTGCTTTCCGGAAACAAGGGAATAAAATGGGCCTTTCTTTGCAAGGCGGCCAATTTTTCGGCTTGCTCGGGCGGTGTTTCCTCACCATACAGTACAACCGGCGAGGCACTGTCCTGGCAAAATTTGACGGCCTTGCCCATTTCATTGAGGGCAAAAGTCTTATGGGCAAACCGCCTCATCTCGTTGTTGTTGTCGGAAACCAGGACCAATCGAGCGCCTTTCATACAGGCCCGTTTGATATGATAGCCGATGACCGGATGATCGGACGAGCGGATCAGCCCCGGTGACCAAAATGGTATCGGCGGAAAGCAAATCATTCAAAGAGCCTCCCAGGGGCAGTTTAAATCTGGCCAGGGTCAGTTCCAGGACACCCACATTGGCACCGATCTTTCCCAGGAATACGGCTACAAATTCACTCAGGGTCAGGTTAAGGGTCCGGCAAGTCGTCCAGGCCCCGACCTTTTTACTTGGACTTTTTTTGAAGGCCTGAGCAACGGTATCCAAGGCCTCCTCCCAGGAGACCGGCACCATCCGACCATCTTTTCGAAGAAGCGGGGTTTCTATACGTCTTCGCTCTTCCTTGAATGGTTGAAATCGGCCCTTGGTGCAAAGGACGCCGTTATTATGCTCTTCCCATTCCCCTTCCACCCGCAACACCCTTCCGGCCCGGGTGATAATTTCCGAACCGCAGCCCACGCTGCAGAACATGCAGACAGTTTTGGTTCTCTCCACCTGGGTTTCACGTCCGGCATAAGCGCTCTTGCGGTCGATCAAGGCCCCGGTGGGACAAATTTGCAGACAGGTACCGCAACTGATACAGGTGGACTCCCCGAAGGGAACCCCACCATCGGCACAAATCACGGTCTTGGCCCCCCGAAATTTAACCCCCAGGGTGTTATTGGCTGCCAATTCACTGCAGGCCCTTATGCAGCGACGGCAGAGTATGCAGCGGTTATGATCCATAATAAAATGTTCCCGGGTGCCGTCCACCGGTTTGGCTTGACCTGGATTCGGATAAACCCAATGATCCAGACCGTATCGATAGGCCAGGGCCTGCAGTTCGCAGTCCCCGCTCCTTTCACAAAAGGGGCAATAGTGGTTTCCTTCCGAGAAAAGCATTTCCAGAATGAATTTACGTTCCTCAACCACCTTGGGGGATTCAGTCTCCACCCTCATGCCTTCAGTGACCGGGAAGGTGCAGGCCGGTTGAAGACCCCTTTGCCTCTCGATTTCAACCACACAAATGCGGCAGGCCCCGAGGGGGGTAACAGCCGGATGATGGCACAGGCTGGGTATATCAATCCCAGCCCCCTTAGCCGCCTCCATGACGGTCTGTCCGGCCCTGGCCCGAATGTGATGTCCGTTGATTCTTATATTCACAACCTTATCCATTAGACAAACCTCCTTCTTAGAGATCCGAAAAACCTATCAGATCTGTTCCTCATGCGGATTGCACTTTCATCTCCTGAGTCGGAGTCTGGAGACCCATCGACTTTAACCATTCCAAATCACATCGCAGACAACGTTTGCACTCCTCACGAGCTGAATGTTCATCGAAACCGGCTTCCACCTCATCAAAACAATGAATACTCTTTTCCTCGGGAAGGCGTCTGACCGCCGGCCGTTTGGCCTCGGCATACTCCTCCATGGAATAAAGTTGTGGAATTTCTCGCTCGGTGGGCACAAACCGGACTCTTTCCAAGGGTTGCCCTTTGAGATAGGCATCTACGGTTATGGCCACCTTGTTTCCTTGATCGACGGCTTCGATGACCGTAGCCGGTCCTAAGGTCACATCACCGGCGGCAAAAACGCCTTCTCGCGTAGTCATCAAATTTGCACTTACGGCTATGGTGGTATCCGGTTTCACTTCGATTTTAGTATCTTTCTGGAGACCTTCCAGATCCGAAGCCTGTCCGATGGCGGCGATGAAAAGGTCGGCATCCAGGATGAATTCAGGAACTTCAAATTCCGTGGCTTCAATCGGTATGGGACGCCGGCGGCCTCCGGCATCAAACTCGCCGAGCCGCTGCAAATGGCATTCTACGCCGGTCACCTGATCCGGACCCAGAATTCCCACCGGGTTGGTCAAGAAGTGGAATTGAATGCCTTCACGGAAGGCCTCTTCAATTTCCTCTTTCCAGGCCGGCATATCCTGCCGGGTGCGTCGGTAAAGGATATGGACCCTTCTGGCCCCCAGACGCAGGGCGGTTCGGGCGGCATCGATGGCCACGGCACCGCCGCCGACGACGGCCACACTCTTTCCTTTGACCTCGGGGGCTTTGCCTAAGGCCACGTTTTTCAGGAACTCGACCCCCTGATAGACTCCGGGAAGGTCTTCGCCGGGGATGCCCAAACGACGTCCTTTATGGGCGCCGATGGCCAGGATAACGGCACTTATAGCCGTCCCGGTCCAGCAATCCGTCAATGGTGAAGTCTTTTCCCATTTCTTGTCCCAGTTTGATTTCCACACCGGCCCGCTTGATGGCTTCGATTTCCAGATTCAGGATATTTCGCGGCAAACGATATTCCGGAATCCCAACCGCCATCATGCCGCCGGCCACCGGCAGCTTATCCAAGACGGTCACCGGATAGCCCCGTTGGGCCAGTCTGAGGGCAGCGGTCAAACCGGCCGGACCGGCCCCGATAACGGCCACCTTTTCCTTTTTAGGACCCTCAATCTTGGCCGGAGTCCAGGGTTTTTCCATTTCATGATCGGCCATGAGCCTCTTGGCCTGGCGGATGGCCACCGGTTCGTCAATATCCCCGCGCCGGCATTTCTGCTCGCAAAACGCAGGACAAACCCGGCCGCAGATCAAGGCGAAGGGGTTCTTCTCCCGATGGACCTCCAGACCTTCGGCGTATTGACCCTGAGCAATCAAGGTAATAAACGAGGGGACATCCACTTCGGCCGGACAGGCATTGGTACAACGGGCCCGCACCAGGCTCTTGCAGGCTCCTGCCGGACACTCCCCGTCAAGGATATGGGATAAAAATTCGGCTTCAAAATATTTCAAGGCCGACATGACCGGACCGGGGGTCAATTGCCCCAAGGCGCACAGGGATCCCGTTTCCATCCCTTTGGCGATGGTCTTGATGGTGTCCAGATCTTCCAGTCTTCCCTGGCCTTCGGTGATGCGGGTCAGGATTTCCAGCATCCGTTTCCCGCCGACCCGGCAGGGAATGCATTTTCCGCAGGATTCGGCCTGAGCGAATTTTAAAAAGAATTTGGAAAATTCCACCATGCAGGTGTCTTCATCCACTACAATCATACCGCCGGACCCCATGACCGCGCCCACTTCCTGCAGGGAATCGAAATCGACTTCCACATTGAGGTGTTGCGGAGGGATGCACCCCCCCAGGGGACCTCCGGTTTGGACGGCCTTGAAGCGCTTGTCTTTGAGAATCCCCCCGCCGATATCAAAGATGATTTCACCCAGGGTGATCCCCATGGGCACCTCAACCAGACCGGTGTTATTCACCTTTCCGGTTAAGGCAAAGATGGCCGTGCCGGGACTTCGTTTGGTGCCGATGTTATTGAACCAATTGGACCCGTTGGTAATAATCTGAGGAACATTGGCGTAACTTTTAACATTATTCAGGTTGGTCGGCTTCCCCCACAGACCGGAGGCGGCCGGAAAGGGGGGACGGGGCCGCGGCTCACCGCGGCGGCCTTCAATAGAGGCCAGCAGGGCCGTTTCCTCTCCGCAGACAAAGGCCCCTGCCCCTTCCTTGATATGCAGATGAAATGAGAAATCGGTGTTCAGAATATTATCTCCCAGCAAGCCATACTCTTCCGCCTGGGCAATAGCCACATTGAGTCGTTTAATGGCTAACGGGTATTCGGCCCGACAATAGATGTATCCTTCGCTGGCCCCAATGGCATACCCGCAGATGGTCATGCCTTCGATCAAACTGTGGGGGTCGCCTTCCAGCAGGGATCGGTCCATAAAGGCCCCGGGGTCCCCTTCATCGGCATTGCAGACCACGTACTTGATATCTCCCGGGGCCCTATAGGTAAATTCCCATTTGGTACCGGTGGAAAACCCGGCCCCTCCACGTCCTCTCAATCCGGAACGTTTTACCTCTTGGATCACTTCCTCCTGGGTCATATCAAATAAGGCCTTGGACAGACCTTCATATCCGCCTTGAACAATGTATTCGTCAATCTTCTCCGGATCGATGATTCCGCAGTTCCGCAGGGTAATCCGGACTTGTTTGCTGTAAAAGGGAATATCCTGATACCGGGGAAGTTCCTTGTAGGTATCAGGGGTTTTATAGGTTAAACGGCCGACTACCCTTCCTTTGACCAGGGTTTCTTCGACAATCGTCTGGACGTCCCTGGGCTGTACCTGACAATAAAAAATCCCTTCAGGGTAGATGACCATGATCGGTCCCATAGCACAAAAGCCGCGACATCCGGTCGGTACAACACGGACCTCCTTCTCCAATCCACGGCGGGCAATCTCTTTGCCTAATCCGGAGATGACCTCTTGGGAATCCGAGGCCGTGCACCCCGTCCCGCCGCACACGAGAACGTTGGCCCGATAAAAAGGTTCAGCCATGTCTGCCTCCTACAATATGCTTAATGTTATTGGTTTCAAATTCCAAATCCGATCAGGTTTTTTGGGCTTCCATTCGACTGACCGCCCATTCCGAAATCACCTGACCTCGAACCAGATGTTCCTCAATTAAACGGGGCACCTTTTCCTGAGTGATATTCCCGTATCGAACCCTGGATTTTCCCGCTTGTTCTATATCCACCAGGGGTTCTTTGGCACACATCCCCACACAACCCACCGTTTCCACATGGGCTTCAATCTTTCGTGTATCCAGTTCCTTTAAAACGGCCTGCATAACCTCCCTGGCTCCGGCAGCAATGCCACAGGTCCCCATGCCGATAATAATCCGGGTCCCGGTCTTAACACGGGATAAAAGATCTTTCCTGGCCTCTTCACGGATCTTTTTTAATTCTTCGATGCTTTTTAATTTTGTCATTGATTCCCTCCTGTTTCCTCTGCCGATCGCTTATTCCTTTTTAGGCCGTCGCCCTCATCGCTGCGGCCTTAGAAAACAAATCGTTTTCACCTTTATTCAAAAAATCAAGCAGCCAATTCCGCACTTTGGGGTGAGTGATGGGTATGTCTACTAATTCCTTCCGAATATCAGAGGATTCCAGTCGGAATTCCTCCTGGTCGACCTTATGGATATAGAGCCAATCTATTTTATTTTCCGCAAAAAGCACGGTCATAAGGACCGATGGTATATTCCCCAAGGGAGCTCGATCGATATGGCTATGACGAAAGGTGGCTTGAATCGTTGTCCCGGTCCCCGGATGGGAATGGATTTCCAGATTCCCGTCACATTGGCGGCAGGCCTCCAGCAACAAGGGAAGCCCCAGGCCTATATGCCGGGTTGTACGGGTGGTATAAAAAGGATCCAGAACCCTGGCAATCTGCTCTTCGGACATGCCCCGCCCATTATCACTGATTTCCATGACCAATAAGTCCGCTCTTAAATCCTCATGGATTTTTATTTCAATCTTGGACGCACCGGCTTCAATTGAATTTTGAACCATGTCGAGCAGATGTAGAGAGAGTTCTATCAAGGTCTTTAGGTCTCCTTTAAGATCTGGGCCATTTTTTCAGGGACTAAACGGCCCACCACCTTGTTGTCCACCACCGCCACCGGGGCCAGCCCGCAAGCCCCCAGACAGTAGACGACTTCAAAGGTATACTTATAGTCCGGGGAAGTTTCTCCAGCCTGAATCCCCAATTGATTTTGAATCGTATCGGTGATCTTTCCCGCCCCGCGCACATGGCAGGCGGTCCCGTCGCATTGCCGGATAATGTGTTTACCCCGTCGCGTCAGATAAAATTGGGAGTAAAAAGTAGCTACCCCATAGATCTGACTTAAGGGGATACCCGTTTTCTCAGATATCCAGTTGAGTGCCTCAGGCGGAAGAT
Source organism: uncultured delta proteobacterium (assembly GCA_963790475.1). GTDB lineage: Bacteria > Desulfobacterota > RBG-13-43-22 > RBG-13-43-22 > RBG-13-43-22 > RBG-13-43-22. The sequence goes on from CAWBOS010000012.1 coordinate 771,882, forward strand.
AACCGTAAATATCCTGGGCTTTCTGTAAAATCGGGATTAAAGTCCCGGTCTGCCCGTTATACTCCTCGATTATTTTATTGAGAGGTTCTAATTCGATGGTTTCCGATTGGGTCATTTTTCCCTCCTATTATTAATAATCCCGGCCAATCATTTCTTTTGGCCACTCCACCACAACCTGCCGTCCTTCCTGACCTTGGAAAGCCAGGATCATTTCTTTGATCTCCGGATGGGCCATCCTGAAAAGCGTTCGATCTTGGATCTCGTTCAGCCGATGGGCATCTCCGTTGACGATAAGACACCATTCCTTTAATTGAGGCCACTCCAGGAAGCCCTTTCGCGGATCAAAATAAGGGGTAACCTCCAGAGCGCTGACCTCCAGGGTCGCCGGGATCAGACCAAGATTGGATAATAAACTGTAGGATGGACGGTCTACATGGGCCGGGATGGCCATCCCCCCCAGTGAGGCAACCTGCCCGACAATTTCTTCCAAGGTCATATCCGCTGATTGGGCCAGCAAGCGCTCTTCAGTCCAAAGCCATTCTCCGGCGGCATTGACCACATACTGCGGCCCGAACAAGTCCTCTTTGTTGGCCATAGGGGGCATTTTTTCAAAAATCTTTTCTTGCCAGGCCTTACAGGGCTCAACGGAATCAAACAGACAAAGGAGGTGGACTTCCTCCTTAGACTGCAGTTCCATTCCCGGCAAAACATGTATATTGGTGCCCACAGCCGCCTCCATGACCGCTTCCGCATTATGACAGGCATTATGATCGGTAATGGCTATCAGATTTAAACCTTTTCTTTCTGCCTGCCACAAGATCAAGGAAGGTATCATCTCTATTTCCGCGCATCCCGACAGTACGGTATGAATATGTAAATCCGCCTTAAAAAGTTTCAACCGATCCGGATTAAACGGGGTGCTTTTCTGTTCCTTATTCACCATTGATCCCCAGAAGGTTAAGTTGCCCGACAATGGAAAAGGTATTATTAGGAGTAAGCAGCAATATCACCTTTTCTTTTTCCGCCTGGGCGATGGTCTCTGGGGCTGGCCGGTTTCCTTCAGTTATGATGACACCGGCCAGATTTAACAGACTGGCTACCGCTACCACATTGACATGAGACTGAAGGGTAACCCAGAGGAAATCCTTTTTCGCTCCCCGCATGGCACAACTGAGGAGGTCCGAAGCATATCCACCCGCCACCGGACGATTCACCGATTCGATGGAAGTAACCGCCTCCAATTTTAATTGTTCAATGACCGATGGTAGACCAATCATAGTAGTTTCGGATGAACCCCTCCTTTTATTGACCTTTTCAAAACTGTTAAAGTAGCAAGGTCTGTGCCAGAAAAAAGAGGGGAGACCATGAAACCTTCCCAAGGCAAATGGACCCTTACCGGCTGTAATTATTAAACTAAACAAATGGGAAAGGAATTGGGGAAAGGCGACTCGCTTTATTTTTTAAGCCTGAGGTCGATTATTTTTTACAGGTTGTAAAAAAAACTGGCAGCTATTTTAAGAAAAACAATTTCAAACCGTTTCCGAATTCCCGCTCTTAAAAATTGGAGGGTATTGGATTTCAGTTACTGAATTCGAAGTAGGAATAACCAATTTTTGCCCTGAATTCCGAACTGAGTACTTCGGTGGGTAAACCTCTTTGAGAAGAAGATTGTGCAATCAAAAAAATGCTTTTTTTGAGTTGGCAGCCCATCAAAGGGAAATCCCGATATCCAATTGGGTTCCTATGCCAAGATTCGATTCAATGGTGAATGAATCGGCACACTTCTTTATATTGGCCAAGCCCATTCCCGCCCCGAAACCCAACTCCTGGATCCAGGCAGGGGCCGTTGAATATCCGGGAGACATGGCCTGTTCCACATCGGGGATACCAGGACCGCGATCGGTTACCGTCATCCGAATCAATTCAGGTTCAATTTCAACATTCAAATCTCCACCGGCATCGGTATGAATTATGAGATTCATTTCGGCCTCATAGGCACAAATGGCCACTCGGCGCAGTATTTGGGGTGGGATCCCCAGTTGCTCCATGGACTTTTTAATCTTGCTGGAGGCACTTCCCCCGCTCTTAAAATCCTTCTCCTTGATGTGGTATCTTAGAATCAGACTGGTCTGGTCGGAAACAATATCTTCTCTAAAAATAATTTGGGGGCTTCGTTTGAGTTCTTTATCATTCTCGTTTAAGCTGATGGCTTCCAACAATCCCCTGGTGATATCACTGCCGGTTAATATTCCTGTTAAGGCTCCTCGTTCATTAACAACTAAGAGTCGACCGACATGAAATTGGGAAAATTTTCTGACAGCCTCGATAATGGAGGCCTTTTCCATGACGGTAATCAACTGCTTGGTCATTCTCTGACTAACGGGTACGTCGAGCTCCCCGGCCTCCAAGGCCTTGATCAGATCCTCGATAGAAACAATCCCGATCAGGTGACCGTTATCCAGCACCGGGGTGCCGGATATCCGATTGATCCTTAATATTTCCTTTAATTGCCTGATGGTCGTTTCCGGTGTGACAGTGATGATGTTCTTCCTCATCACATGTTCAATCGGCAAATTATAAATGAGTTCTTGTTTTTTGGTAAATTCCAATGGGAAATATCCTTACTTTGATTATAAAAAAGAAGGGCCACAAAAAATGAAAAAGATTCAAAGGGGGCATCGACCGGGTTAGTCCTGTGTAATGAGTTATGAGTTCGGAGCTTAATCTATTACTCCGAACTCCGTACTCCGAACTTTATACCCGAGTTACAACACCTTCTGATCCGTCTCCATGCATCAGGGAGTCCCTCTGAAAATGAACATTTTTATAGAAAAAATCAACGTCGCGTTAAAGGAACGGAGGCCATGCCTGCTTGATAAAGGCGTCCGCAAGATTCGAACATTCCGAAATTCGTCCTGACGAGAGGAATGCCCAGCTCTTCGGCCAACTGGATGGTTTCCGGGTCGGGGACCTTCCCCCGTACAAAAAGAACAGCGGTGACATAGGCCATTTCCGCTGTCCTGATGGCTTGAATGTTTTTTAAACCGGTAAGGAGCATGGAGCCGGGAGGCAGGTAGGCCAGGGCGTCACTCATTAAATCCATGGCCCCGCAATATTTAACCTCCATGTCCATATCGCTTCCCCGGGTCAGAATGGTTCCTTGTACGATTTCAACAACTTCTTTTAGTTTCACAGCCTTGAATCCTCGGATAATTTATTTTTTTATGGTGCTTATTTTATCTCATAACCCTTAAAAAGAAAATTTAATTATTTTCCCTGGCCGATCTCCTTGATCAGCCAATCACAAGCTCGGGGAATGGCCTCTTTCACCTCAGGACAAAGACCGGGGCGTACGGTATCCGGAACTTCCTTGGCCTGAACCACAAGTATCCGAATATCCACACCGGTTAAGCCCTCCAGTTCATGCAATTGAATAATCGAAGGGAACTGATGAGAGGGCCTTCCGTTCATTTTTCCATCGGGCAATTGGTCAAGATTGATTTCGAAGAGTTCCCCCGCTTTTCGATCAGGTTGAGAAATGGCATCCAAGACATAGATACATTTCGGCTTGACAGGGGCCAGGATGAGATCAAAAAGAAAATCTTTGATACCCGTTCCCATATCCACGGCCAGAACATTCTCCGGCAATGAGACATTCTTTTCCAGGTAATCAATGACAGCCGGACCAAACCCATCGTCACCGAAAAGGATATTACCACACCCTAAGATTAAAATCGGATTCCTAAGGATATCCTGAATCATTTCTGTCTCCTGTAATATGTTTTACCGAATAGCGGCTTAAATTGTTAATGAAAAATTAATGCAAAAAAAATGCCTGAATAAAATAGGGAAAAAGGTCCTATTAAAAATGCTGACTTTAACTTCTGAAGATGATATATAACTATAATCTAAGGTTCCGGAGGAAAACAATGGATAAAAAATTTTCGCCGCAATCCTTTGACCCTTTTGTTCGGCAAATTAAGGGCAATCTGAGCATCTTAGGGGGGACTGCAATGAAGAAACTTTTTATTTTTGGTTCGATCTTAATTTTGGCGCTGACCATGACCGGATGCGGCTATAACACCATCCAAACCAACGAAGAAGCAGTCAAAGCCGCTTGGGGAGACGTGGAGGCGGCTTATCAAAGGAGAAACGATCTGATCCCCAATTTAGTCGAAGTGGTCAAGGGCTATGCCAAGCACGAGAAGGAGACCCTCACCGCAGTTACCGAGGCACGGGCTAAAGTGGGTTCAATCCAAATCAACAAGAATATGTTGGAAGATCCTAATGCCTTCGGCCAATTCCAGGCTGCCCAAGGGGCCATGAGCAGTGCCCTGTCCAGGTTGATGGTGGTGGTGGAACGATATCCCGATCTCAAAGCCAACCAGAATTTCCAAGACCTTCAACATCAACTGGAAGGCACGGAAAACAGGATTAATGTGGCCCGGGTAAGATACAACAAGGCCGTTGAAATCTTTAACGGTTCGATCAGGACCTTTCCCAACAGCCTAACCAATAAATTTTTATTGGGGTTAAAGCTTAAGGAACCTTTTAAAGCCGAAGCCGGGGCGGAAAAGGCTCCGCAGGTTAAATTTTAAAACCTCCCGAAAGGATTCGAGGGATCGGGTCATGTAGGACAGGCGCCCTCGCCTGTCATTAAAAATCACAGCCGGGGGCGGCTGTGCTACCTACCAGGAATTCGCGTATCCTTATTTTCGTTTTGAAATAGAATGGTTAAAGAATGAAAAAAATCGCTCTATTTTTCTCTTTTTTCCTTTTCTTCCTTCCCTCAATAGTCCAGGCCCTGGCGGTACCGGCGCTTCAGGGTCATGTCAACGATTATGCCGGGATGATTTCCCAGACGCTCCGAGATCGCCTGGAAGGAGAACTAAAGGCTTTCGAACAATCCGATTCCACTCAATTGGTTCTTCTTACCGTTCCCAGTCTGGAAGGGGAACCGATAGAATCCTTCAGTATCAAAGTCGGGGAAACCTGGAAGATTGGGCAAAAAAACAAGGACAACGGGATCATTGTGGTCGTGGCCAAGCAGGAACGGAAGATAAGGATCGAGGTCGGCCGCGGCTTGGAAGGCCGTTTGACGGACTTACTGGCCGGGAGGATAGTGGACTTGGTTATTACCCCCAGGTTCAAAAGAGGGGATTTTGACGGCGGATTCCAGGCCGGGATTTCCGCCTTAATTGATGCCACCCGAGGTGAATTCAAGGCCGATGAAGGACAAGGGGCAAGAAGAGGTAAAAGGGCCCCGTCTTTCTTTACTCTTCTTATTATCGGATTTGTTGCCCTGTTATTTATTGGAAGCCTTTCCCGTATTATTGGTGGTATTGCCGGGGCCGTAGGTTTGCCGGCCTTGATTCATCTGGGTCTTTTCCCCTTAGGAATTGTAGGATTGATCCTTGCCGCCCTGGCCGGTTTGGGAATAGGCCTGTTTCTTCCCTCCCTTTTTTCCGGTACGGGGGTGGGAAGGGGAGGTGGCTTTTGGACCGGAGGCGGATTTTTCCCTCCCGGCGGTGGTGGCTGGGGCGGCGGGGACTCGGGAGGAGGTTTCGGCGGTGGAGGAGGGGACTTCGGCGGCGGTGGCGCGTCGGGGGACTGGTAAAATCAATTGCGGATTTCGGATTGCGGCATTTAGATACCGGTATCCGTATAGCCTTTTTAAATAAAGGGTTTCACCGCAGAGCCGCAGAGGACGCAAAGAAGATAATTTGTGTTTGCCGGTGAGAGGCCGGCAAACACAAAACTTCGCTACCCTGCGGGTAATTATTTGGGCGGAGGCCAGAGTTGGTTTGCTCAATCCCGCCTCTCACGGGATTGAGCAAAAAAAAATTCTCTCTGCGCTCTCTGCGACTCCGCGGTGAAAAACATTTTCTCTTAAAACCAACTTGATGCGGAAAAATAATTTAATCGGTTGAAACTATGAAAGCAGCCATATTTTTCACCTCAGAAGAAAAGGAACGGATCAAGACCACAACTCATTCGGTGGAATCCCGAACCGATGGAGAGGTCGCGGTCATGGTGGTGGACCAAAGCGATCGGTACCCGGATGCCGAAATCCTGGGGGGAATCATTTTTGGAGGCCTCCTTTCCTTGGTGGTCTCGGATTTATTCTTTGATGACTCCCTTTTTTATTTCATTCCCTTAAGTTTTATCCTCTTTTTCCCTTTTCGATGGATCGGGGCCACGTTCCCTTGGCTGAAACTGTTATTTGTCGGACCTCACAGGAAAAAGGAAGCCGTTCGCCGAAGGGCCGTTCAGGCCTTTTATGAAAAAGGACTTTATAAAACGAGATTTCATACCGGCGTCTTGATTTTCCTTTCCTTGCTGGAACACAAAGTATGGATCCTGGCCGACGCGGGCATTTATGAAAAGATGACCCAGGAAACCTTAAATCGATTTTCCCAAGAAGTCTCCTTGGGGGTCAAAGAGGGCCGGGCTTGTGAGTCCTTGTGCCAAGCCATAGAAGGAATAGGCCGATTGTTGACCGAACACTTCCCCTTCACTCCTGGATATATCGATGAATTGCCGGATGAAGTGATGACTGAATAGAACTATGGAGGACCTATGGATTATCTTAAGATGACCGCTCCCTGCGGGATTGACTGTTTTAATTGTCCGATGTATCTGGCCAAAGACAATCAGGATCTGCGAACGAAGATCTCTCAGAACATGGGGATTCCTGAAGACAAGGCGGTTTGTCAGGGATGCCGTTCCGAAAAAGGGACCATTGCCTTTCAGAACATGACGGAACCCTGCAGTGTTTATCGATGTATAGAAAATAAAGATCTTGATTTTTGCGGTGACTGCACTGACTTCCCCTGTGATCATCTCCATCCCTATTCCGATATGGCCTCGCAAAGACCTCATAACACCAAGGTGTTCAATTTGTGTCTGATCAAAAAAATGGGGGTGGAATCCTGGGGAAAGACCAAAGCCAAAGAAGTAAGGGACACTTATCTTAAGGGGAAATTTAAGTTGTAATCCAAACAATTGGGAATAGACCGAAAGGTCACCCCTGAACAGATAGAAAAGGTGTCCAAAAATGAAATGCTCTCGAGCTCAAAAATAATCATTTCTTACATAATCCGGTGTACATCGGCGATACCGCCAGCGATGAAACCGCAGCTAAACTGTCCGGCATGGGCTTCATCCATGCTGCCTGGGGTTTCGGTCGGCAGGTCAACGAATCAACAACCGTCCACTCGTTCAGCGAGTTGCTCGGCTATTTAAGCCCTGCGGCCACAACAGAAGCTGACTACAGGCGGCCTTAAAAAAACTCCCGCAACTCCGTACACAACAGCTCCGGCTTCCTATAATCAAGGGACTCGCCGTGGATCTTCTCAAAATAACTGACGTCGCTGGCGCCGACTGGCGGCAATAACCTCCGGGTCACCATCCTGGCGTTCACCCGGAAAGAATCATCCTCCGGATATTTACCGGAATACAATCCAAGATTGAAACTCAGGTGATTGAATTCCTGAAAGTAACCAAAGACCTTGATCAATCCTCGGACGAAATCTCTAATATCCCGGTCCGAAAGACCGACAAGCGAGGTCTTGCTCCTAAAAATGCTCGAAATATCCGTGACCCCTAAGGGCGCATAGCTCGCCAGCCAAGTCGTCCGGCCAAGGGCACTGATATATCGATGGCCGAGACTCTTCTCCGTGTCAATCAAGTCCTCCCAATAGTTTTTTCCAAAACGCTTCTGATAGCGTCTGCACCCCTGAATCATGGCCCCCTGGTAATGGGTGGGAAATTCACCGGCCAGAATTTGCAGGTGAGGGTGGATGATACTTCCTCCGGACATGGGGAAATAATTCCAGTTGATGGAAAAAAACCGAACGGCCGGATCCGCCTCAACCACCCGGCGCAGAAAGAGGCAGGCAGCGGAAAAAGCGTTAAAAAGGATATCTTCAGTGAAATCGTTCAGGGGCACGTAATGCTGTTTGGTGAAAACGACCACGGCACAATGCCGGTCAAAAGGGATCCGGTTTGGGAATACGCAAACCTCCCCCAATCGCAGCTTCCCCTCTTGAATAAAATCTTCGGTGAATCGGGGGGTGACCTTCTCCAGGGCCTCAGGGCAAAAGGGGCAAACCGCTTTTCCCCCTTTCTCCAGCATCTCTTCCAAAGGCCAGGGAGGAAATTTTGTTATCGGAAGATCGAGGACCCGTGCGGTCCTCTTGGTCAGTGGATCCCAACGCGTTTCTACTGTGAGAATCATCTCCTTAAAATTATCGGCAGGATTCAAAATTTTCGTCTGCTGAATCCGTTTTTTAAAGGTTATTCCCAACGGCTTGTCTCCTTTCTGATGAATTCCAATTCGCAAAAAATTTAACAGGGTCAGCGAAGGGTGTCAAGGGCGAAGAAAACGCCAGCAGATGAAGAAAAAATGCAGATATCGGGATGCCTCCGGCAACGACATTATGCCCAAAGGCGAATTCGTTCGGTGGGTTAAGGAAATTCAAAGGGAAAGAAACCGGTCCAAATCCCCGAAAAGAATCAGGCCGAAGACCAGGCGTTTATCAATTTGTAAAATTAACTTGAGATAGAATTCGGAAAGGAGAGGAGAGTCAAAAAAGATTTTAGAATGGTATTCCGGATTCTGGATTCTGAATTCTGGTTTCAGCAAAAAGTTCCCAGGCCCTAAAAGAGCTCCGGACCAGGGGCGCCGAGGCCACCGCAACGAATCCCATCTCCCTTCCCAGGCGGTCGTATTCCTTAAATTCGTCCGGATGAATATACTGGACCACCGGATGATGCTGAGGGGAAGGCTGGAGGTATTGGCCGATGGTCAGGAGATCGCAACCGGCCTGCCTCAAGTCTTTCATGGCTTCCAAAAGCTCCTCTTGGGTCTCCCCCAGACCGACCATGAACCCCGATTTGGTGATGATCCGCGGATCAAATTCCTTTATTTTCCGGAATAGCCCTAAGGATCGTCGATAATCGGCCAGAGGTCTTACTTCGGAGTAAAGGCGATAAATTGTTTCCATATTGTGGTTGATCACATCGGGATGGGCATCCACCACCATCTGCATTGCTTCCGGGGACCCCTGAAAATCCGGGATCAGGACCTCCACCGTGATCTCCCTAATTCTTTCTTTTAACCCGGTTACTACTTTCGCAAAATGGATTGCCCCGCCATCCGGTAAATCGTCCCTGGTCACCGAGGTAATGACCACATGCCGGAGCCCCATTTGCTTTACCGCTTCAGCCAGATTTGCCGGCTCATCCTCGTCCACAGGAAGGGGAAACCCTTTTTTCACCGCGCAGAAGGTACAGTTCCTGGTGCAGACGTCACCCAGGATTAGGAAGGTAGCCGTTCTTTTGGAAAAGCATTCCCCCTGATTGGGACAGAGGGCGCTTTCGCAGATTGTGTGGAGATGCAGATTACCGATCAACCCTTCCATTTCAGTCATGGTTTTGAAATCGGGGATATTCTTTTTAAACCAGTGTGGAAGCCTTCCTCGCATAATCACTGCCTCAATTGATCAATGGAACCCTGCTTCATGGTCATGGAAAAGACTTGGGAAAAATGGACAATAAAGTGATTAATAACTTCCTCCATAGAAGAGGCCCTCTCTCTGAACCTGGCCATGGAAGTCACCCCCCTGCCTACAATACCGCAAGGGGTAATAATGGAAAAGGAATTGAGATCGGTATTCACGTTAAGAGCCAGACCATGCATGGTGATCCATTTGTGGACGGCCACCCCGATGGCGCATATCTTATCTTCGCCCACCCAGACCCCAACGTGTTTCTGATCTCTTTCCCCGACAATAGAAAAGTCGGCCAGTGTTTTAATGACCGTCTCCTGGAGCTCATCGATATACCGATGGATATCTTTACCCCGTTTTCGCAGATCGACAATCGGATAGACAACGAGCTGGCCCGGACCGTGATAGGTAATATCACCCCCCCGATCGGTAAAAAAGAGAGGAATCCCTTTATGGGCCAGTTCATCCCTCTCCACGAGGAGATTTCTCAGTTTTCCCGATTTACCCAGAGTCAGGGTCGGCGGATGTTCCAGCAGAAGCAAGGTGTCTTCCTCCTGTCCCGCCGCCTTCTCGGCCAAGATCCGTTTCTGGAGATCATAGGCCTCCCCATATTCGATCAAACCAACTTTATAGTACGCACACTTCATAATTTTTGATTTTTTTTACTCTTCTGCCCTCTGTCCCATTTTTTCCCTTATAATCCTTTTCAAAATCCTGGCCCCTGTTTTTACCGGTGAGGGTTGCCCTCAGTGAGTCTGCGCCGGTTGATTTTGAGCTTATGATGATATTAGCAAAAAAAAGCAGGAAAGGAAACGGAATGTAAAATGGGATGGCATTAATTATCAGATCAGTATGGAGTAGACAAGTTTCCCCGAAGTTTCCGACACCAGGGCATGTCTAGGATACCGCCGCAAATTTGCATCAATGGAATCTCTTAAAATTAGCGATTGGGGGTGAAATCAATAAACATTTCCTCCAGTATTCCAACAGATGGAGAGAGAACCAGGAATCCAAAGTTTTTTTTAACGAAGTCCGTTTTTATTTTTTTGTCGCTTTGGCCACCTCATCGATCAGAACCATGGCCTCCGGGTTTTTCACCTCCCGCCGGATGAAGATATCGGTCGGACTAGCTTGCTTGTTGTAAAAGGCGGCATTCAGGCCGTCGCGAACGACAACGACGCTCCCCTCCAGAGAAATTCCGCCGTAAAGTCCTTTGGAGCGCGAAAAACTGATCAGGTCGGCGCTGAGATTGGAGGTGGCCACTGCCGCCCCCACCCCGACCGGGCCGACGGCCACGCCCAAATCCACCCCCAGTTTAAGGCTGTTGGATAAAAAGGAGGAAATCCCCCTATCAGTCATAACCAGAATAGCCATTTCGGAAGCCGCAGCTCCAATCTGGAGCCCAAAGCTGGCCCCGCCGACTGCATAGAAGGCCGGTCCGATCCAGGTCCCGGTCTTCGGATCATCCACCAGAAGCAGGCCATTGCCCCCCGAACCCCCAAAGATAAAGCCCGCTTTGAACAGTTCCGGGATAAGAAAGACCGCCTTGGCCCGTTTGATAAGATCTCCAAAGGCTTCCAGGTTGCGGTCGGACATGAAACTTTCCATCATTAGCTTGGCCTTGACCACCAGTTGAGAGGCTTCCTGCTTGTCATCGGCCAGGGCCGGGGACGTCAAAAAGGTTATATTTACAAAGTTCAAAACGATTATGGCCATAAAAAAGGCCTTTCCCAATCTCTTACACTGATTTTTCCCCTTCATGATCTCCTCCTTTTTTTTAAGCAGTCCTACCCTAATATCTTCTTTCCTCATGCTCATGTCGTTCTTCATGCCTTTCCCGGTCTCTATCCCCCCTATGACCTTCTCTTCCATGTTCTTCAACAGGTATAAAACATCCCCCCAGGAATACCGTCATGATTACCAATATCATCCCCGACATGATGATTCTTTTCATTTCTCTACCTCCCCCGCCTAAACGAGCAGTTGTCAAAAGTTTTTTCCATAATATAAGGGAGATGTTTCTTAAAAACTATAGGGTAAAACATGTATTTTATTAAAATAAAGCCGGTATTTTAGACCAATTTTGGAATCTTCTTCTTCCCCGGTTTTTTCTCCTTGCCCCCTCCTTGGGCTTGTCTTATATTCTTCTCATTCAAAGAGAATCCTTGTCAAATTAACCATGAGGTTCGAGAACCTTTCCCTTTCTTTTTAACTAACTAAGAAGATTGAGGTTAACAGATGACCACCAGAAGGATAGCTCGAATCGAAGATTACGAGCAGTATATCGGCGCCGAAGCGATGGACCGGATTGAAAAGAAGGCCTCCAGGCATAAGGATCTTCATGTGGTCCACATTAATTCCACCTATTACGGCGGCGGAGTGGCCAGGCTTCTTGGATCGATGACCCTCCTCATGAACAACATCGGGATCAAAACCGGGTGGAGGGTTATTCAAGGGGCACCTGACTTTTTTAGCATTACCAAAAAGATGCATAACGCGCTCCAAGGAGGCCCGATCAATCTGAGTAAGCGCAAGAAGGAGATATATCGGGAGGTGATCCGGGAAAACGTCTGCCGGAATCACCTTGACAACCATAATATGGTTATCGTCCATGATCCGCAACCACTCCCTATGGTCGAGCACTATAAGAAGGTCGGCCCCTGGATCTGGCGGTGTCATGCCGATCTCAGCAAACCCAATAAAGAGCTCTGGAAATACCTCGTTCCTTTTGTAGAAAAATATGATGCGGTCATTCCCAGTCTAAAGGAGTACGAACAACACCTCAAGGTGCCCCAACTCTTTTTTCTTCCGGCCATTGATCCCTTTTCGATCCTGAATGCGGAGATGGGACCGGAGGAAGTGAGGGAACGTTTGGAGCATTACCGGATTCCCACCGATTGGCCGCTTGTGGTGCAGATTTCCCGATTCGACACCTGGAAAGATCCGAAAGGGGTCATCGAGGCTTATAAAATCGCCCGCAAAGAGGTAAACTGCACGCTGGTGCTGCTCGGGAATGTGGCTACCGATGACCCTGAAGGCGCCGAGATCTATCATTCACTCCTTGACCGGCGCGAGGAACGTATTATTATCCTAAGCCATCAGGACACGGCTCTGGTGAATGCGTTACAAAGGACCGCTATCGTAGTGCTGCAAAAATCCATTCGGGAGGGTTTTGGTCTCACGGTAGCTGAGGCCATGTGGAAGGGAACACCGGTAATTGGCGGCAAAGTGGGCGGAATCCGGTATCAAATCCAAGACGGAGAGAATGGGTTTCTGGTTTCTTCGATTGAAGAAGCGGCAAAAAGAATCGTGCAGCTGGTGAAGGATAAAGGGTTAAATAAACGAATGGGTAAAAAGGCTAAGGAGAGTGTGACTAAACATTTTTTGTTAACCCGCTATCTTGAACCCTCGATCTGTTTAGCTCCTTCGAGACCATATACCGTCTCCGGAAATGAAAAATTCTGCTAATAATTCAGTAAAGAAATCAGGATTGATTCCTAAGGGTTCTTCATCTTCTTCGTATCCGGGACCGCTTTCAGGGATTGGTGCACCAAGGCCCAAGAGCTTTCTCAATTCAGGATTGACCTCCCAGGCATAACCGGGGCTCCACTGAACCTGTCCCGTAGACAGCGTCCTGGCCAGCCGGATTAGACCGTTTTGGCTGATTTCCAGCCCAAAGGCGCGTCCCAGATTGTCCAGAATCTTCAGGGAATCCATGGCGGTGAAATAACCCATATACCCAAAGAGTGAAGTGGCATCTTCCCGGATAAGTTGCTTTCTCAAGATCGGCCCCAGTTCGGTCCAGCTTTTTATGAACTGTTCCCGAACCAGGTCGCGTTCCGGGGACTTGTGGTCTAAAGCATTCACAAAGCCGTACCGCATTTCCAGCAGCGTCTTCAGCAAGGCGTGTCTTTCCTCTCCGGTCAAGGGCCTCCCAACCAAAGAAAGCAACTCCTGGACTAAAAAAAAGTCCCAGGTTTCCCAGGTATTGATAAACCCTTCCTTTTCCGCTTCGGTCAGAAGCTCGGGAGCATTACCGGGTTCAATTCCCTGAGGAACATCCAAGTCTAACAGGATTTCCGCCTCCATGGCTTTAGGACCGACCTTTACCGGACCTGGTCTGAGGGACTTCAATCCCATTTTTAATTTTTCCTGCTGCTCCGATTTAACAAAAAAGGGGAGCAATTGGGTAACCTCATTTATCGGAGGGGTCAGATCGATCATCACCTGACCCAGAGGGGGATGTACATATTTTTCAATTAATTTCCAGATGATCTTAGCTACCGTCATCTTTTCATGTCGCTGATTATAGAAGTTGGAATCCTGCGCTTTGAATCGCAAGCGCCAAATCTCCTGTTCCAGATAGGGCTTCAGTCGGATTTCACAACTCCTTCCCAGGCCACAGGCTGAAGACAGCGAGCACCCAGTACAAAGCCGGCTCGCACCTTGATCTTATTTATAAGCAGAATCGAAGAACTCTCCGGCCTGACCCTGGGGTCGGAAAGCTCAAGGCGAACACAGCGGTTGCTTTGATCCAGCAGAACGGCTTTCCGGCCCGGCTGGGTATAAACCTGAGTCAACAAGACCGAACGAATCAAAAGGTAACCGAGGGAAACCGGCAGAGCGATGGTTTTGGGTTCGGCCCGGGCGCTGAAACCCCATCCGATAGTCAATAAACCCAGAACCAACATCAGGGGCAGGCGTTTCATATTCATCTTTAATATCGGCCAAAGATCTACATCAACCTTAGAAACTTCCAGAAAGAGGTGGAAAGCACGGTTCCTAACGGCTGCCTAAAACTCCTGTTCAAGGATTTGCAGGTCTATGATCGACGTTCAGCCGAAGAGAAAAGCCTCTTTCATAGACTCTACCTGGGGTTGGTCAGGGGCCTCCCCAAACTCCTCGAAAACAGAGTCCGTGGAGAGGCAGCTACCGAGGCCGCTATCTCAGGACCCGTCGGGAACCCCAATATCAGCACCTGGCAGATCATTGCCAATCTGATCCGGAATGCCTTCATCAAATCCATCCTTCCAGGATTTGATGAAGAAGTGGGCCGGTCCCAAAGCAGTCCGGCACACTCGCAACAGTAACGCTTCAAAACTCGTTGCCAGGCGTTTTTCAAAGGTCTCAGGATCGCGATGCGGGCACGATCTTTTTAAGCGTTTCTCCACTCTCCTGCCCGGAGGGGCGGATCTCTTACGCCTTTTGAACTTCGATCCGGTGTGGAGGTCCGGCTAATCCTTGGGTGGCGGTGGTACCTTGGCCCCTTTTTTACGGGCCTCCGAGAGTCCGATGGCCACAGCCTGTCTTCTGCTGGTCACCTTTTTTCCGCTTCGGCCACTCTTCAATGTTCCTTCTTCAAACTCTTCCATAACTTCTTTGACAATCTCCTGCGCTTTCTTCCCATATCGGGCCATTTGATCCTCCTTTCCATTGCCCTATTTTAAACCTCGGGCTGCCTTAACACCATAACCAGGCTGAAGACGAAAAGCAGCCAACACCTCTCTATTTTAATCCTTAGGTTCCTTAAAACGAGAGATCGCTTTTTTATAGGCGTTTTCCACTTCCTGAACCGCTGCGTTCATATCGGATTTTGCCTTTTCCCACCCATGGGCGGTCGCACCCTTTACTTTCCCCCATTCCTTTTTAGCGTTTTTTTGTTTCTTGTGCAGTTCGGTCATCTCCTTATTAAACTCCTTTTTGACTTCTCCTTTTAACTCGGCAGCCTTTCCTTTCAGCTCATCGATCTTCTGGTCCAAGTCCTTAAGTTTTTCTTGCACCTCTTTCTTGTAGCCTTCTTTTTCTTCCTTTTGTGCGTCGCTCCAGGCACTCGAAAACCCTCCCAGAACAAAAGCGATGGTGATGATTGAGACCAAACCTAAGTTGCGGACTTTCATGTTGTTACCTCCTTTTTAATGGTAGTTTGAAAGGGCGGTCAAGGCCCTATTTCAACTTCGTAAAGCCGGTGTCCGTTAAGCCGACCAACTGGGACAGGTCCTCTCCACTTTAAAGCCAGGGGGCAAGAAGGCGAGAAAAGAACTCCTTGATCCTTTCCAGAATCGGTCTCTGCGACCATTTCTCGCCTGTCACCTCGTCCGATGCCGACAATGTCCTGCTCGAACATTTCTTCCATCTTGTCGGCGAATTCCTTTCCGATCACAATGACATTGATCTCGTTGTTGTAAAGGAAGCTCTGCAGGTCTATGTTGGTGGATCCTACCGTGGACCATACCCCATCGATGACCGCAGTCTTGGCATGAACCATTCGGCCATGCAACTCGAAAAGCTTTACCCCCGACTCAAGAAGATCGCTGTAAAAGGAGCGGCCGGCATAGAGGGCGAGATTCGAATCGCTGGAGCCGGGAAGGACGATCCTCACAGCGACCCCTCGTTTTGCCGCTTCGGCGATGGCCTTCCTGGTCTGATGGTCCGGCACAAAATAGGGCGTTGTAAGATCGATTAAATTCCGGGCGTTTTTGATGGCCGCCACGTACATAACATAAGTAAGGCGATGAGTCTCTCCCGGGAAGCTCGGTATTACCTGGACGAGCTCTTTTCCCTGAGCATTCAGGGGGGGAAAATAGTTTCTGTCGGCCAGAGAAGGCCCCTTTTGGTGACCCCAGGCTTGAATGAAAGACTTCTGCAGTTCCGCTACGGCAGGTCCTTCGATCTGAATATGGGTGTCCCGCCAGCTTTCCTTAGAATGGCCCGATTCGCCGCTCAGGGAAGAGAAACTGCCGTAATAGACGCTGCTGATATTCACTCCCCCCGTAAAGCCAATCTTTCCGTCTATGACGACCACCTTGCGGTGGTCCCGCCGGGTGGTGAGAACCTTCTTCCGTACCTTCAAGGGGTTTATGGGATTGAACTCAAGAACATTCACGCCGGCATCACGCAGGTGCTGAAAGAAGGCTGACGGCGTGCTGATCGAACCCACCGCGTCATAGAGGAGGTTTACCTGCACCCCCTCCGCCTGTTTCCTCATCAGCAGGTCGGCAAATTTCCGACCGACCTCGTCGTCGCTGAAAATGAAAGTCTCGAAATTGATATGATCCTTCGCGCCTTTGATAGTTTTGAACATGGCCTCGTAGGTGGCCGGCCCATCGATGAGGAGAGTGACCTTGTTTCCTGCCGTCAGCGGGTGACCGCCGACGGATTCCATGAGGGCGACCGTCTTTTTGATCAGCTCTTCGGCGTTCGCACCCTGCTGTTCCCGGGAAAGCACCGTCTGCGCCCGCGATCCGGTCAGCTTTCCCTTCGGTCCAACTATTTCAGGGGGAGTGAGAGGTGTACTTTCCGTCACCGAGGTAACATTGGGAAGTGAGGCGGCACATCCTCCCAGAAAGAATAGGCACAGGGACCCAAAAAGTGCGAGTATGGTATGCCGCATTTCTGCATCCTTTATCAACAGGGAGTCCCCGCTAAAAGAACCGTCCAGGGGAAGGTCATAGATATCCAAACCTTTTGAGATTTAATGGGGTTTAATCCTCCGTGGCCATGTTCTGATTGCTGACGGTAGTTTTCCGGAACAGGGCTGATTTAAGGTCGCCCCTATTAAGCCTGACAGGTCTCCTCCGGCCGCTTTCTTTAATTCACGACTTCCGATCAAAGACACAACCAGAAGCGTTTGGGGGATCACCCTTAATCCTCCCGGAGGCACCTGCCTCCGGAGAAAAAATAATACAGGCCTTTACCATAAATAGAAGGTTAAGCCGGCACTGACGATATAACCATTCGTTTTCAGGTCCTTAACTTTTTGATCGCTAAAGTTCAGGAAGTAGTAACGCAGATCAGCGTTAAAAACCACATTGGGGGCCAACCGGATATCAACCCCGCCCCCTAAGTGAGCGCCAAAGTCATTGGTCCAGGTGCTGCCCTGGCTATCTTCTACTTTAGAATAATACCAGCCAACCCCACCCAGGAGATATGGGGAAACCGGTGCCCCTGGTATGAGATAGAACAGGGCGGAAACCAAAACCGGGTAACTGGTGATCTTTCTATTGTTTGGAAAGGTCTCTTCCGGGTGGTAATCCACCAATCCTTCAATGGCCAGGGCCGGAAAAAGCTTCCACCGGGCCTGCAGTCCTCCGTAAAGCTTTCCGTCATTGGCATCCTCGGCTTTGTACCAGCCCCCTCGAATCCCCAGGCCGAATTTTCCGCCATCATCGGCATGGCTGACTACCGGATACAAAAATAACCCCAAGACCAAGAACATTAAAATTAACGTCGTTTTTTTCATGTTACCCTCCTTTTTTCAATACTGTCCCTCAAGCCATGGATTTAAATTATCTTCTATGTCGGTAACCTCCGGCAGACTCCCCGACTAAATATCCACCCAAGGCTCCTAAACCGGCGCCAAGGGCAGCGCCTCCGAGAGTATTTCCTCCTACAATAGTGCTGAACAAAGCCCCTCCCCACGCGCCTCCTGTCCAAATATCTAACCTTCTCCAAAAAGGTCCAAAAGGATTACAATGGTCTTCGTCCCCGAATGACTCGGATCAGTACTACAACGATGGCGATGACCAACAGGATATGAATGAACCCACCAATCGTATAACCACTAATGAATCCCAAAAGCCACAAAATTGGGAGAATCACAAATATGGTCTAAAGCACCGCAGCCTCCTTTCCATCACCCAAAGTGCCTATTTTGTTTAATTCATTCCATGACGCACCATCGAAATAAAACTATCCTCTTTGTACTACAATATCTTCATCATGGACCCCATGCCCCATGGGAACTGCGAAATATGAAATAGGATTCAGGGAGTCTAGTGAAAAGCAGTGAAATTAAAACTCTTGAACCCCCGAACTTTTTTTGAAATTATCGTTGAAAGTGACCTATGAAGTAAATAACGGGATTCCGGTATTTTTTCAGAAAAAATCATGTAGCTTGAAATAGATTTCCCTTCTTGAAGGCGAAAGACGATCCTTTTTTAGCCGGACCCTGGAAGAATACCGGGTCATTACCCATCGGCCAAGACGGTGAAGCCCCCAAGAAGGAAGGGTCTGCCAGTTCTTTTCCCCTTGACCGTGTCTTTTTTGTTCCTTATACTCTTCTCATTAAAACAAATCGTTATCAAATGGATGTGAACGCCGGCCCGCTCTGTCCTGGAAGCGTGGGTTTGATCTGAATATCCCGGGAACGTCCCCTCGACATGCCTTAAGATAAGTGACGGCAGCGATAGTGGCTGTGGCCGCATAGGGATGTTCTTGAGGCCGTAGAACCATTCATGAGCACACCACCGGCCATCAAAATGGAGAAGAAGACGTCTATTTGCAGAACTAGCGGGAATTCATACGAGGCAGCCACTACTTAATGGTGAGGAGCCTTTATGATTCTTGAAATGCATTGTCACACTGCCGAGCACTCCGGCTGCAGCCACGTGAGTGCTGCAATGGTTGCCCAACGCAATTTTGAGATAGGCTTGCAGGGTACGGTGTTTACTGATCATCATTACCTATGGCCGCCTGAGGAAATTAAGCAACTAAGGAACAAGATCAAAGCGCCCGACTATTATTTTGTCTTATCCGGTCAGGAGGTGGCTACCCCGGAACTAGGTGATGTTCTCGTCTACGGTGCGGATGCTTCAATCGAAAAAGGGACTTCCCTGGAAAATATACGAAAGCATTTTCCCCCCGCGGCAATTATCTGGGCTCATCCCTATCGC
This sequence comes from uncultured delta proteobacterium, assembly GCA_963790475.1. GTDB lineage: Bacteria > Desulfobacterota > RBG-13-43-22 > RBG-13-43-22 > RBG-13-43-22 > RBG-13-43-22. The sequence goes on from CAWBOS010000012.1 coordinate 791,065, forward strand.
CATGAAAATATCCCGGCCCACGACAAGTTATTTCATCCCCTTATCGACGGAGTAGAAATATTCAGTTCAAATCATACGGTGGGCGAAAGCAGTCGAGGGCTGCGTGACTGGCATAATCTTAAGTTTACCGCTATTGCAGGAACCGATACCCATGCCTTAAGTTACGCCGGGCTTTATCCCACTATTTTTGACCATCTTGTCTCTAATATAGCTGATTTGGCTTTTGAAATCAGAGCGGGTCGCTGCCGTCCTTTTTTTAAAGAGATTCCTCGCGCGGGTTCCAGCAGTACCCAGGTAACGGAAATCACCGTCGGAACCGGCCGCCGCGGCGATATTCGCGAAAGATACGTCATTAAGAAACACGAAGATTTCAACGCCTGGCAATCCGCCTCCCGGAGGTCAAAAGTAATGGATGAGATCCGCCGCCACGGATTTGAGAAAGGGAAATTTCGTGTCCCGAAACCGCTGGCCAATGACCGGGAAAGCCTTACGATCATTGAGGAGGGAATCAAGGGCAAAACCCTTTTCGACAAGCTGGTTGAGTCCGAGCCACAGGAGGCCAGGGAATGTCTCGAAATGGCGGCCGAGTGGCTGGCTCGCCTGCACAACTGCCGGCTGCAAATTGCCCCGCCCGAAGAATTTTTCTCAGATGAAAAATCTCATCTCCAACGGTATCTCTCGGGTTTTTACGGGACCGGCCATCCTCATGCCCGAAAGGCCCAGGAGATTATGGACCGGGTCATCGAGGCCGAATTGTCTTTGTACGGCGGACACCCGGACAAGCTGATACAGGGACACGGAGATTACCATCCAAAAAATATTTTTATCGGGCAGGATTCTGACGACCCCGTTTCCCGGTTTGTGGCTGCTATTGATTTCGGGAGCTCCTACACTATGCCGCCCGCCTCCGATGTAGGCACATTTCTTGCCCAGTTCAGAAACCAGCTTTACGGCCGGAAAGAGGTTTATGCCAAAGTCACCGAAAACGTCTTCCTCCAGAAATATCTGAATGAGGCTAAAGATTTGGATGATGATTTTCTCACCCCTTACTCCCCATAGACAGAAGCGGACACACCATCCATCGGGTTGCCATTCGACAATTTCGTAAGCCACAAAATTAAGAGAATCACAAACATGGCCCAAAGTGTGTTCGACTCCTTTCTGACAACCAGAATCCACCTGTCTATAAGGCAAAACTTGAAATAGGGTTATCCACATGTTTTTCACAAGAAATACTGTATGCTGGGACCGGTTTCCCATGGACGAGACGAGGGCGACTTGCCTTTCAAACTTTAAAAATGAATCAACTCAAACTCAGTGGCGGCTCTTTGCGCCGGCAACCGGACCGAGGATGTCTGGCCTAGGGGATAAGGGCATCTTGATTTTTTTTTGACGAAGTATCCGCGAGATGTTACTATAAAAATCGATCATATCGAACCATTTGTTCTCTCCGGTCGGGATATGAGAGGTCATAGCGACCAGCCAATCAAGGCATTGGAGGACTGAAATGAATGCCGTATGGATACCCAATACACTTACCTTGGGAAGTCTCACCTGCGGCTTCGTATCGGTGGTCTATGCGAGCCACAGCTCGTCAGACGGTAGCATCATGGCCGCAGTCCTAATACTGCTGGCAGCGCTACTCGATGGACTGGACGGAGAGGTAGCCCGCCGGCTTGGCGTAGTAAGCCCCATAGGGAAAGAACTCGACTCTCTTGCGGACTGTGTCACTTTCGGGGTTGCCCCGGGTTTTCTCGCCTACAAGGCTTACCTGGGCGGTACCAGCCTGGCGCTGGCAGGACACACCATCGACCTGGGAATCCTGATCGCGGCCGTCTTCCCCGTCTGTGCGGCTTACCGGCTTGGGCGGTTCAATGTCCAGTCTTCACCGGGTTCCTTTAGTGGTCTTCCTTCGACCATCGCCGGAAGCTTGGTGGCGCTCACTCCACTCACCTTCCATACCACTGCCATCTCTAAGCCGGTTTTTTCCATCGTATTTCTTATTGTGGGATTTCTTATGGTCTCGACGGTAAGCTATTCCAAACCTCAGTCCTATATTCTTAAGAATCTACATGGAATTAAAGCTGTAGGATTCATTGCCTTGCTTACCCTCCTTCTGCTCCGGTTCGGGTTCAGGATCATATTTCTCTTCATCTTTCTTTTCATCGCTATCTATGTGCTTTCAGGACTTCTCGGCTATATCATTAAAACCATCGAAGAGCACCGTTACTGATCCCGATAATCCGGACGGTACTTCCGGGTAGGCATTCGTTATCTCTGACTGCCGAAACGGAGTATCAATGAAGATCCTGTCGAAGATTATTTTGAGGCCTAAGGGCCTGAAGACCACCCAGGCCTATTTGGGCAAGATAATTTGGAGCATAGTTTCCTGAGCTCTTTATCTGTGATAAATTTGGAAAAAATCAAGATCGCAAAGGGTAATCAATAAAAGCTATTTTGCCAAAAAGTATGATATTGCTAATTTTATATTTTCTGGTAGCACAGACACGATATCTCCTATTATGCAATTGGCTAATGCGGCGTTGATCCGTGGCCCGCAGCTTGAGGGGGCCGAGGGTCCATTCAAGCAAGTGACATCGGTGTCCAATGGCCTGGTGGTTACCGTTGCAGCGGAGCCGACCGGGACAGGGGCCCGACGGGGCAAGGCCGTTGTCATGGCAAGATTTCATCTATTGGCAGTATCTGCTTGCCGTGCCGAATTGTGAGGATTGATATTTGTTTTTTTTCAATGCGATAAAGGATGCGGTAATTGCCGTAAATCAGTTCTCTAAATCGATTGTTTCTAATTCCAGGGACAACCCTACCGATTTCAGGAGAAGATTTTAAACGCGCCACTTTTGAAAATACCGTGTTAATCCATTTTTCTGCCGCGAAGGGTTTGTCTTGGGCTATATATTCGGCGATTTCCGAGGCCCTGTCAATGGCCAACGGTGACCAAATAATTTTCATTGTTGGACTCTTTTCAAGACTTTTCTCCTTGCCTCTTCATGAGCAATTCCTTGCCCGTTTTCGAGTTGATTCAGGGATGCCTGAACATCCGTCAAAAGTTCAAGTTTCTCCTGAATGGCTTCATATTCATGAGCATCCAGCAAAACGGCAACACTTTTTCCATGCTGGGTAATAATCACAGGTCTCTTTGTGTCATGAACTTGCTTTATGAAATTTGCGATAGCTATCCTTACTTCAGATAACGGTTTTATATCTTGATCAATTTTAACTCTTTGCATTTTGCACACCTCACATTGTCTATAAATTATGTACATTATAACGTACAATAAAAAGTATTTGCAAGGGATTTATTCAGGCCTAATGCGGCGTTGACCCGTGGCACGCCGCTTGCGGGTCGAAGTCTCACACCTACGAGTGACATTGTTGTCCAACGGCCTGGTTGATGCGCCTGCGGCGGTTCTCAAGAACTTCGTCAAAAGGAAAATCGGTATCACCTCATCCCCTTTACCGTGCCTCGTCTCATTTACTCCCATAGAAACTTGCCTTTCCATCTTGAAAAGCCTGGCTGGAGTAATTAGATTGAATACAAATAAAAGTTAGGAATGAGAGCCATGAAAAAAGACACCCATATCTCCCGACGTACCCTCCTGGCAGCAGCAGGCGGCGCTATGGTCAGTATCGGTCTGCCGGGGAGTTTTGTGAAACTCTTTGATTTTGAACAACAGGCCCTTGCCGCCCAAACCAGGCCTGACGGAAGGCCCCGTATACCCCCGGGTCAGGAAGCGATAAAAAAGATTCTTAATATGGGCGGTAGTCCTGGAACAGCTACAGTTGACAACTTTACGCTCCATATCAAAGGTGAGGTGGAAAAAGCACTTGTTCTTTCTTACGAGGACCTGCTGGCACTTGAGCAGGTTCAATTAACCTGTGATGTACATTGCGTTACGGGCTGGACTCTATTGGATTCCCATTGGAGCGGGGTCCGCCTGAGCACCATAATGCATCTGGCTAAGCTACGGAAAGAGGCCAATTTTGTTATCTTTAAGGCCGCTGCCGGTTATACCACCAACATCCCTATAGCAGAGGCCCGCAAGGAAAATGTTATTCTCGCCCATAGTTTCTTTGGCCAGAAGCTTCCGAAGGAGCACGGCGGCCCTGTGCGGGCCCTGGTGCCCGACCGCTACTTTTACAAAAGCGCCAAGTGGCTGGAAGAAATTAAATTTACAGCCAAAGATGAGCCGGGATACTGGGAGAGTAATGGTTACAGCAATTCCGCCGATCCCTGGAAGGAAGAGCGCTATAGATAACGCCGAAGGGGCCGTATTTCTGGCTGATTCGCTGCACAGCGTGGTCAGGCAATGATCTCGTTCAGTCCTTCAATGACCTGAATCAATTCTTCTTGAGAAGTCTTGCCAATAAGCTTTCCGATTCTTTCAATGGAGAGAGTTCGTATTTGACCGATCTTAGCCCATGATTGTTTTGGTAGGTTGCCCGATTTCAGTTCAAGTGTCAGAGGGAATCCTGCTTTCTGGGACTGGCTCGTGATAGCGACGGCTATGACAGTTCCAGATCGCTCGTTAAAGATATCGTGACTTAGGATCAATACTGGGCGGAGGCCAGCCTGCTCTCGACCTCGGGTGGGATTTAGGTCTGCCCATCGAATCTCGCCTCTTAATATTCCGGCCATTGGCTCACATCCTCGGTCATTCCTTCCTCAGCCATTGCCTTTTCAGCTACCCGGTCGAGTTTGGAACATTCAATCGCCAGTCGGCTTCGTTTGAGTCGCAGTAATTTCTCGCTAACCGCTTCTCGGATGGCCTGGCTGCGGTTTTGAAAAACGTGCCTCTTGACCAGTCGATCCAATTCGCCAATGAATTCCTCATCCAGTGTAATTGCTATCTTTTCTTTAGCCATCTTATTGCCCTCCTATCCATAGTATGACATTATATCATACCGTCAACCATACAAGCAATCACCATTTTTATTCCAGTCGTAAAGACGCGGTTAAGTAGGCAGCAAATCCGCTTCGCTCCTTTGCCGCCCACTTAACTGCTTGTACGGGCTCTTGTGCCCGACCGCTACTTTTACAAAAGCGCCAAGTGGCTGGAAGAAATTAAATTCACAGCCAAAGATGAGCCGGGATACTGGGAGAGTAATGGTTACAGCAATTCCGCCGATCCCTGGAAGGAAGAGCGCTATAGATAAAGCCGACGGCTTTATTTATAACACGGAGTTCACCGGGAAGCCCGGCTGTCGGGCGATCCGGTGGAACGCCTGGTTAGGCGGCGGCTTGGGGATTTTCTTTGCCAACAATTTGCCATAGCGCTTCTATGGTATCTGCAGATAAATCGGCACCACAGTCCCATTCAACGAAGTATCCCCCGTTGATAACCTTCATGAATTCGGTGGGGTTTTTAAGGGCTTCAAAGGCCTCATACTTCAGATAGGGACTGACATCAAAATTGCCGATGTGACCGTCGTCTGCGACGATGGACAACACCCAATTAGGTTGTGGTGAAATTCTTACTATTCTCATTGGTCAAGTCCTTTGATTGGAAAAGGTTTCTTACCGTTTACCGCTAAGTTCCAGTCGGCAATCAAATCTTCTTGATGAATTTCAATCCAGGCAACGACCAGCTTGTGTTTGTTAGGTGGCAGTTCACCAGCCAGAAGCGTTCCGTCAAGAATTGAATAGATAGCAACTGCCCCTTGGTAATCGGCATGTATGTGTGGCACATGGTGTTTCTCGATATCTCGAAAGAACATCCGGATGAGAATCCCATAAAACATCGAGATGGTCGGCATCTATTCTCCTTTTGATTAATTAAATAAGCCTCTAATCCTCTAACTTTATCATTTTATCCAAAACAATTCATCAAATATTATCAGGGCTTCTTGAACAATGGATTGAAACGACCTTTCAGGATCGTCTCAATCCTTAGTGGTTAGCTTGCGAACTTGATAATTAATCATCCGCCTTTCTCTTCTCCGGAAACTTTTTATCAATGTCCCGACGAATGATTCCTTAATCCCCGCTTTCCCGGGCATGACACGTTTTAGGTATTTTGTTGCCGTTGTAATAAATGAGCCCTACGCCATCTTGCCTTTGTCTTGATTTCCTCTCTTATTACATAGTACAATTACCCGAAATTTTATAAAAAAGGAACATATGTCAAAAATAAAAATCAGTGCTGAATTGTCGCATATTTGCCCGTTGACGGAGATCGTCCGGCAGGTCAGGGTTCTTGAAGACAAAGGATTTTATCGGGTCTGGGTCCCGGATACGATTGTATCACCCTGGGAGGCCTGGCTGGCGGCTTCTTTGATCGTCCAAAATACCACCAGGCTGAGAATCGGTCTTGGGGTGACCAATCCCTATACGCGTCATCCGGTGGTTATGGCCCAGATGGCTTGTACCCTTCAGACCTTGAGCCAGGGGAGATTAACCCTCTCTATCGGCAAAGGGATAGCCCGTTTCCTGGAAAAGGCCGGGATAAGACAACATGAAAAGGCGGTTGAGGAATGTGTGACCATTATTCGTCACTTGATCAGCGGTGAGCGATTCAGCTTGGAAGGGGCGGCTTTTCATCTGGACGCCATCCGGTTAAGGACGGATCCACCGGAAAATAAAATTCCCATTTATCTGGCGGCCATCGGCCCCTCCGGTTGGGAAAAGGCCGCCCGGTTGGCCGACGGCGTTTCTACGATTTGGGGGGAAAAGATAAACGAGTTTCGTCATCAATACCTGGCAGGGAATCCGCTCCCGGTGGCGGTGCTGGTCCCCTTCTCTAAAACCAAGCCTGATTTTTTCCCGAATCAGCTTCAATCCGTCGAGATGCTGACAAGACGTGCGGCTGAACTGGAAGAGGCGGGCTTTGATGAAATCATCATCGCCTATGGGGACATGAAAGATCTGGAATTGGTCCCGAGCAGGTTCGGGGAATAGCGATTTCAGTGACCGATTAGCTCTGTTGTTAATCCCGCCCCTTAGTGTAGTGTCTCAATGACAGGTTTACAATAGTCCCGATCTGTCATTCCGGCGAAATCAGGAATGCAGGTTGAAAGGACTGGATTCCGGATCAAGTCCGGAATGACGACCTTGGAAAGCGAATACTGTTACATTACGTTAGCTTGATCGTCTTTCTTGACCTTGAACGAAATTGAACGTTTTTCGAAGCCTTTGGTTTGTACGATAGAAGGACTTTTTCTGGTCGGTTCATTGATATTTGGCTTTTTCATGTTTATATTAAACAAATACGAATTCTAATCGGTCGGAAGAGGGGCAGGGAATGTCAAAAAAAGGAAAATCGGATAAGTTCGAAAACGGAGATTTCAAGATAGTCCAGGAACCCTTTTATCTCCCCCAGGGAAATGAGATAGCTATTTTTGAGGCGGCTCATAAGAACAAGCTCCCGGTCCTGCTTAATGGACCCACGGGAAGCGGTAAGACCCGGCTGGTCGAACACATGGCCTGGCGCCTGAATCTTCCCCTTTATACAGTGGCCTGCCATGACGACTTGAGCGCCAATGATCTGACCGGACGCTATATCATCAAGGGCGACGAAGTGGAATGGATAGACGGTCCGCTATTGATGGCCGTTCATGAAGGGGGTCTGGCCTATCTGGACGAAGTGGTGGAGGCCCGGAAGGACGTGACCGTGGTCATCCACCCTCTGACCGATCACCGGCGGTGTCTGCCGGTGGAAAAACGGGGTAAAATTTTTCATGCCCCGGATGATTTTATGCTGGTCATCAGCTATAATCCCAATTACCAGAGCGTTCTCAAGGAATTGAAACCCAGCACCCGGCAGCGTTTCGTCTCCATCAACCTGGGCTGGCCGAGAGAGGATCTGGAAGTGCGCATCGTCAGCCAGGAGGCCGGGGTGGATGAGGCGACGGCTGAAAAGCTGGTCAAGGCGGCCAACCGGATACGGAATTTGGTCCACCAGGGGCTGGAAGAAGGCGTTTCCACGCGGGAGCTGGTCTATGCCGGAACCCTGCTCAGAAATGGATTGCCGGCCAGGGATTCCCTTCAGGCCACCATGATCGAACCCCTGACCTATGACAGTGATCTGAAGAAAAGCATCGAAGAGGTGCTGAAAAATTATTTCAGTTTTTAAAACGCTCCAATGAAGACCTTTTATAGTCATTCCTGCGAAAGCAGGAATCCAGTTATATAATTCTCTCTGGACCCCGGCTTTCGCCGAGGTGACAGAATTTATATATTCTATTTTTTGGAGTTCAACAATCACGAACATCATGCCCCAGAACTCTTTAATAGACAGGGAAAAGCCAACGGCCGTCGATGAAGCTCGCGAAGACGAATTGATTGCCCGTTTTGGTGACGCCCTTTCCCCTTTGATCAATCGCTTCGGCTACGAAGGGATCGATTCCATTGGCCTGCTGATGGCCCGGCTGAGACAGGCGGACCGCCAGGCGGCCCTGGCCCTGATGGAGAAGAGTCCTGCCCTTATCGAGGGCCTTCTTCCTTATGGAGAAGAACTGGTCCGGGAGGTTTTTGGTCTGGCCGATCAGTTGATTCCTCTCGGACCTCTTTGTGCCTTCAGATTTCTGGAGATGAGTCCCCGAATTCTGGAAAAGAGCGACTATGAAACGCTGGTCAAAACAACTGCCCTAATCGGCGAAATCGCCGCTGTCCATGAGGATTTGGCGATGTGCCTGATGGGGCATAGTCCGGAGCTCATCGAGTCCGCCGGCTTTGCCGGGCTGGAAAAGTTGGCCCATTTCGGCGCGGCCATCGCCGGTTCAAGCCGGACCTACGCCTTGAAGACCATTGAAAACAGCCTCTCCATCATCCGACCCCTCCAAGAAATGGGCGGGATTCCCTTAGTCCACGCTGTCTTCAACCTGGGGATAAAAATGGCCGCTGAGGATTGGAATTACGCTCTGGAATTTTTTGAAAAAAGCCCGGCCATTGTATCAAAACTCCAAGGCCAGGGAGCAGGTTTTGACCTTCTTGATCAGGCCCTCCGGGCCGTTCCCTTCAGCGCCCAATTGACTTTAGCCCTTCTGGATTCCGCCTCCTATTTAATCGACTGCCTGGGTCCAACTGGTCTGGATTCGGTTTGGCAATGTGCGCTGGTCATGGCAGCCGACCATACGGAAAAAGGCAATATCATTCTCCGGGAAAGTCCGGGTATCGTTGATCGACTTCTGGACTTTGTTACTCCCGGTCAGGTGATCGAGATTTTTGAATTGGGAAGGGAACTGGCCGGGTTGGGTTCAGAAGCGACCCTTGAATTTATCTTGGGAAGCATCGAGCTTGCCCGGCAATTTGATTTTTCAATCTTGAAGGTCGTTTCCGATGCAGCCGAAGAAATTGCAGCCAGCAGCCGGAATACGGCTGCGGACTTTTTGAAGGCTGCCCCGGCATTGCTGAGCCGGGTGGATCGGCAAGGACTATGGAAAATTGTCGATCGTATAGTCCCCATAGCCCGTGACAACTGGGAAACGGCCTCGCGGCTTCTTCTTAAAGCCCCCGATGTGATTGATCGTTTGGGACCTGAGGGTTTGGAAAAGATCACGGATTTTTCAGCATTTCTGGCCCGGGAAAGCTGGTCGACCGCAGTTCAATTCCTTGAAAAATGTCCTCTTCTTATTGATGAACTTTTGAAACAAGGCGATGCCTCTTTGGTATTTGAGGTCTGCCGGCTTGGCCGCCGGATTGCTCAAACCAATGCCCGGCTGGCCGTGAGCCTGATGAGCCGCAGTTCCGAAATTATTGAATTGATCGGCTTTGAGGGTCTGGAAAAGGTGGAGGAACTGGCCCTTCGGATAGGCCCCGAGAATTGGACTACGGCGGTAAGCCTGGCGGAGGCGAGTCCCCTCCTTTTGGAAAGGGTGGGTTATGAGGGCTTGGAACGAATCTCGGGCGTGGCCCGAAATCTGGCCCGGGAGAATAGCTTTGCGGCCGTGAGTCTCCTGGAAAAAGCCCCGGACTTGATCGATCACCTCTTGGAAACCGGAATTAAAAATCAAATCCTCCCTGTCTATGAACTGGTAGGGGAGGCCGCCGCCGCAAACTGGAGATTGGCCACGGCTCTTTTGGAAAAAAGCCCGGAACTGTTGTCTAAACTGGGTGCTGAGGGATTAGAGAAGCTGGCGGCCTTGCTCATTCAAACAGCCAGAGTTAACGGACAAATTGCTGTCCGACTGTTGGATCTGAGCCCGGTTCTGCTGGACCAACTCGGTTTTGAAGGAATGGAAATCGCAGCCGGCTTGATTTCTTTTCTGGCCGGGTCCGATTGGATGGCCGCCCTGGCCTTGTTGGAGAAAAGCCCTTTAATAATCGACCGGCTGGGTCAATCCCGAGAAAGGGCCATGGCCCCGGCCGTTTTTGACCTGGCCGCCAAGGTGGCCCGCACCAGTCCGGCAGCGGCTGCAAAACTTCTGGAAAAAAGTCCGGAATTGATTGATTGGGTGGGATGGGAAGGTTTCGGAAAAATAGCCGCATTTATTGAAAACACGGCCGGAGAGGATGAACAAAAGGCCCTTTCTTTTTTGGCCAGCGAATCCCCCACCTGGACCGATTTTCTGGAAAATATTCCCAAAGGTTTGGAGTTGAAGACCATCCAGTCGATCCTTTCCCATTACCTTAAGGCCCTTTTGGGTCGAAGGGTGGAAATCGCCGAGGCCGGGAAGGCCTATACGGACGGAAAAAAAATCTACCTCCCCGGACGGATCCGAGATTTTCAGAATCAGGACGATAACTTTATGGCCTATAAAGTCGCGGCCACCCATCTGGAAGGCCACCTGGAGTACGGGAGTTTTGAATTCGATCTTAGCCGGATCGAAGACTACCTTAACAGAAAGGGTTTTCTTTCGGCAATCGAGAGCCGGGATGATGAAAGCGATATGGACCGGTTTGCCGCATTTTTTCCGGAACCGGATCTGGCCCGGGATCTTTTCAATCTTATGGAAGACTGGAGGATAGAAAAAATATTGCAGGGAGAGTATCCCGCTTTGGGAGAGGAAATTTTTCGGATAAATATCCACCGGGTCTCCAAACGCAGTTCTCCCCGAAAAATGACCAATCCTAAACAACGGATCGTGGAAATGATCGGGCAATCCTTGCTGGCCGGAAAGGATTTCAGAGATGGGGATCCTCGAAGTCTGGACATTCTGCAGAAGGCTTTGGAAAAGGCAAGTTTACTGGAGCGGCCGGAGGCTGATGTGCATACGGCGGCTGGAATAGCCATTGATCTGTATCTCCTGATCAATGAACAATTCCAGGAAGCCTACCGTCCGGCAAAGCCCCTAGCGAACCCCCTGGATCAGAATAAAGTCGCCCAAAATATCGGAAGCTTTGGAAAGACCTCCCAGCAAATACAGGACCGGATCCGAGGCAGACGGGGTGCCGGGGGGAATCGGCCCCAAACGCAACCGGAAGCTGAAAGCGGGTCTGAGGGAGAAACCCAACCGACCAGCAGCCGACCGGGTCAGGAAAATATTCAACAGCGGCAACAGGCTGCCGGCAAAGAGCAACGCACCTTTCAAGGACCGGCCGGGGGAGGAAAACAGGAATCCGGCGATGCGGACCCGGCCGGGGAAGAAACGGGCCGGGTGGGTGAGGACATGAAGTTCGATTCCCGGGAAAAGATAGAGCGGCTGCTCAAGGCCCTTTACCATGAGCGGGGGATTACCCCCAAGGAAATCGAACGGCGGTTTGAATCCCTCAATCAAAATGAAATTTATCTCTTCCTTAATAACCTGGAGGCCTCGCTGGCCAAAAAGACGGAACTCCAAAGCGAAAGGGGGAGCTCTTTGTATCCGGAGTGGGGAGAGGATATCCATGACTACCGCGCCAACTGGGCCAGAATACGCGAGCAGACCCTTCCGGGGAGATCGCTGGGCTTTTACCGGGAATCCTTGGATAAACACTCCGGACTCCTGAAAAAAATCAGAAGAGAGTTTCAGATGCTGAAACCGGAAGGGTTTACCCGTCGTAAGCGGCAATATGACGGGGATGATATCGACCTGGAAGCCGTGGTCGAGTATTGGGTGGACCGGAAAGTCGGACTGTCCCCTTCGGAAAAAAACTATACCCTTCATCAGAAAAAAAAGCGCGACATCGCCGTGGCTTTTCTAATCGATATGAGCCGGAGCACCAAAGGGGCCACCATCGAATTGGAGAAGGAGGCGCTGATCATCATGTCCGAGGCCCTGAACGAAGTCGGAGATGCCTTTGCCGTCTTCGGATTTTCAGGCGATAACCGCGATAACGTGGACTATTTCCGGATCAAGGCTTTTGACGACCCTTATGACAATCCGGTGAAAAAAAGGATCTCGGCCATTACCGACCGCTTCGAAAACCGGGATGGAACGGCGATCCGGCACACCATCCATAAACTGAGAAGGAGATCGGAACGGACCAAATTGCTTATTCTATTAAGCGACGGCAAACCGGTGGACAAAGAATATGCCGGCGCCTACGCCATTGAAGACACGCGCTTGGCTTTAAAAGAAGCTCGTCATTACGGGATCAGGACATTCTGTATTACCGTAGATCGCACGGCCGCCGAATACCTGCCCCGGATGTACAGCCACAGCAGTTGGACCGTCATTGACGAAGTGAACAAACTTCCTGAAAAAATTACCCGTATTTACCGCATACTGACGGCTTGAGAGGGTATCATGACCTTTTGGTTAAAAGAATATATCAGGTGTAAATATATCGTACCAACATAGGTATATGAAAAAGGGCTTTTTTCACCAGACGCTGAGGACGCAGAGAAGATAATTTATTGATTGCCGGTGAGAGGCCGGCAATCAATAAACTTCGCAACCCTCTGGGTATCTTTTTGGCCAAAAGGCCTGAGCAGTGTTGAACAATCCCGCCTCTCACGGGATTGTTCAACAATAATTCTCTCTGCGTCCTTTGCGTCTGGTTTATTGTTGTCAAGAGTTTTTTAAATATTATTAAACAAACTGGTAACTATCTTAGAGTGACACCTTGCCCAACTCTGGTAATTTGAGAGTCTCAACAGAGCTCTAACCTTGCTTTATTGGGGTTAAGGTGCAAGCGGAGAGTTATTTAAGCTCTGCGAGAAGGTCGACTTAGTCGCCTTAGATGCCGCAAACGATAATCTCTCCGCTTACACGCTAAGAAGGTCTAAGCAGCCAGTTTTAACGTTGCTCCTTTTGAATAATTTTCCATATATTCGTTATGATCACGCACCAAGGCAAAAATAACACCGAGAAGCTTCCGGGCAATGGCTACCAGGGCCTTGATCTTGGGCATTCCTTGATCCAGATGCCTTTGATAGGCCGTATGCATCACTCCCCCTTTTCGAACCGTATTGATAGCGGCAAAAAAGAGGATTTTCCTAAGAAGCGACCGGCCTCTTTTGGATATATGACGATTCCCTTGGTGCCTTCCAGAACTGATTTCAAAGAGGTTCAGTCCGGCCAACTTCAGGACTTCAGCCAGCGTATGAAATTTACGAAAATCCCCGACTTCTCCAATCAGTCCGGCGGCGGTAACCTCTCCTATCCCTTTCAAGGACAGAATCGAATGACTATAGGGGATCTCGGGAAGAAGGGCCGCCATCTCCTGTTCCGCCTTCTCAATAAACTGGTCAGAAGATTCAATCTCAGAAAGAAGTTCTCGTATCTCAAAAAGAATCGCCTTGCGGCCTTCTTGAAGACCTACGGAATGGCCAGCGGCCGCATAAAGGGCCGGGGCTCGCTCTTTATCCAGCTTCCCTCGGCTAACCCGTCTCAGCGTGGCCCTCAAGGTCCCAAGACCACATTGGATAATATCTTCCGGGCACGGATAATGCCGCAACAGATATTGGGCACTGCGGGTTTTAATATTCTTCATCACTTGCAGAAACTCGGGGAAGACAATAAAGACCAAATCCTGAATCTGGTTCAAAAGGCCCGTTCGTCTTCGTATGGCTCTCTCCCTGGCATGGGTCAGTCGGCGAAGTTCAGCTGCCGCGCCTTCGGGAATGACCACGGTAAGGGCATGACCCAGCTCAATAATATCCGCAATGACTTTGGGATCTTTCCTATCCGTCTTATTGGGCGAGTTACCCTGGACTTCCTTCAACTTCTTCGTATGCATAGGATTAACCTGAACCAGTGTCACCGGCCGTTTCATCAGAAAATGTTGCAAGGGTTCTCCATAAGACCCGGTGGATTCAAAACCAACCACGATTTCTTCCAAGTGATTGGCCTCTTTGGCCTCAACCATCCGATTCCAAAATTTCGTAAATCCTTGATCATTATTGAAAAACTCAAAAGGTTTGATTTCCGTCCGGTCTGGACAGCGGCCATATCCCATATTGGTCGTTTTGCCTATGTCCACGGTACCGATAAGGGTTTTTTCATTGACCTTCTTAAGTTTTTTTGTTTCAATCTTATTCATGGCTATACTCCTTTCCTTGGTTTGGGTTTAACCAACTTGCAAATTGGACCTCAAATCAAGAAAGAGTATAGCCTTTTTTGTACGGCTTAACTACTTTCTAAAATATAGCAAGCTCTGCGGTGAAATTTCGTGTTTAAAAAAGCGAAATAGATACAAAAAATAAAACTTGGAGGTGACTTATGGCTAAGGATTCTAAGGAAAAGAAGAAGGAGGCAATTGTCGGAGTGATGAACCAGGCGCGCTCCATGGAGTTGCTGGCAATTAACCAATACATGAATCAGCATTACAATCTGGACAATATGGATTACGGAGATCTGGCCGCCAAGGTCAAGCTGATCGCCATCGACGAGATGCGTCATGCCGAGATGTTCGCCGATCGTATTAAAGAATTAGGCGGGGAGCCGACCGCTGACCCGGCGGGAAAGGTGGAAAAGGGGCAGAAGGTGGAAGCCGTTTTCCCCTTTGATGCTGATCTGGAAGACCATACCATCGAGCAGTATAACCAGTTTCTTGCCCTCTGCCGAGAAAACGGCGACAGCATCAGTAAGAAGCTTTTTGAAACCATTATCGATGAAGAACAGATTCATTTTACTTATTTTGACAATATCAAGGACCACATTAAGAATCTGGACGGGACTTATTTAGCCCAGATTGCCGGGACGCCGTCCACTACCGGTCTGCAGACGCAGGGTTTTGTCGCCAGACGAGGAACGACTGGAACACCGGGAAAGCCCCCGGCAGGGGCCTGATTTGAGAAGGCAATGGATCTGGTTCTCATTTTTCTCCTTGCCTCTTATGCAGCTCTCCCATATACTTCTAATCTCTTTTCCTGAAAAAGGAAGAAAGACTATTAAAAAGAAAGGATGAACAGAATGGATTTTACAGAACTTCTTGAAAAACGGCGTGCCGTCAGGGATTTTGAGGACAAGGCAGTCCCTTTGGAGGTGATTAAGGCCATCATCGCCGACAGCATCAAGGCCCCCAACGCCAGCAACCGGCAACCCTGGAAATTTATCGTGGTCAATAATAAGGCCATGCTGAAGAGGATTTCCGATGCCAGTAAAAAGGTCATTATTGCCGGGATTGAAAAAGACCCCAACTCACCTATGAAGGGATACCTGGATACTCTGAAAAAGGAAGATTATAACGTCTTCTACAACGGCTCCTGCGCGGTGATCATCGTTGCCCCGGTCAAAGGGGCTACCATCGCTCAAGACTGCGGTTTATTGGCGGCTTATTTTATGCTCTCAGCCGCTTCCAGGGGTTTGGGCACCTGCTGGATCGCTCAGGGTGCGGAAGCCCGTGATCCGGAACTGCTCAAGGAACTTGGTCTGCCTGATGGCTACCGGATGTGGGCCCCTCTCGTCCTGGGTTATCCCAAAGCGATTCCGCCTATGCCGGACCGTAAGGAACCCGATATCCTGAAAATCATCAGTTAAAAAGCCATTGTTCCTTCTGGCGAAAACAGGAATCCGTAAATATCTATTTCCGCTTGACCCCGAAGAACCCCGGACCTGATCCGAGGCTCTTCGGGGAGATTTTTGGGATTGCAGTTTTTCCCCTGGTTTTATTGCTGACCGTTCAACGCCGAACGTCTTTCATCCAAACTCCTTTGAGTTTTCGGCTTTGAGCTGGTTTTTCCCTCCCGCCTCCCGCCTCGCACCTTTTTTCCCTTGACTTCCCCCCTTTTTCCCTTTATTTTCTTGCTATTATTGGGCTTAAGCTCTGAGCCTTCCACCTTAAACTTTTAGTTTTAAGATTTAGGCCTCAAACATTGAACATTGAACCTTGAACTTCTTCTTTTAGCCTTTCTTTTTTTTGTGAAGTTAACATTTCCTTGCTTTTGAATTAAGTTCCCCGGTCAAACGGTTTGTTGAAGTGATAACTGAGCAAACGATTCTTTTTTTAACAAAAGCGATTCAAATTTTATTTAAATAGGGAAGTGTCCCTATTTTTTTTAGAATCTATTTTATATGGGAAGTGGCCGTTATTTTTAATCTTCCCTGTTGATTTTACCTATGGGGTGTCTATGGGGTGGGGTCAGGTATTTTCTTGACATTTTTTCCGAAGACATCTTACAGATTTCTTGAAACAGTGGGCAGACATGCCCTTTCCATGATCCAGAAAAAAGAGATGGGGAACAAGGCCCACCTTCCGGTATTTCTCCGATAACTTTATGAAATTGCTTTAAATTATTAATTCCTAAACTCCTAACTATGGTTGACGCCATGTTTCTAAAGATAAAAAAATTGATCATCCTCCTGGCTGTATTTTGTTTTTGGGCGGGCTGTGCTCAGGTTAAACAAGTCGTCACCGATGTACAAGAGGGGGTTAAAGGGGTTTTCAAGGGGGAAAAGGAAGATACTCAAAAGGCCCCGGCCGAGAAAAAAGAATCGGAACCGGCAAAGGAACCGGAGACTACCGGTAAGGATACAACAAAAGGAGGTAAAGAGGAGCCTCCCTCTCCGGCAAAAGCCAAGAAAAAAGAGACCAAAACAACAACCCCCGTAGGCAAAAAAGGGACCACAAGAACGACCCCTATTCCATCCGGAGAAGTCTTCGGACCTAAATAAACCCTAAGAGGTAGTTTAATATCAAGAAGAGATGCGAGGATTCCCGGATTCTCAAAAGGGGTCACCCATTAAAAGGCCCCTCTCAAATCTCTGTTTGACCTATTGAAAGGAATTAGATCCCTATTATATTTCATCCCAGCCTAAGCCAGCGTAATAAGGAGGACGTATTACCGATGATCATCTGCCTGGACATAGTTTAAATTAAGAAATATCTAAGACCGCTTTAAGAGCTTGTTCAACAGCCGCCATTTTTTTAGAGGGCATGGTTCCGGCCATATTTGTCTTTCCGGTACGGGGATCGATAAACCGCGACGGGTCCAGGGAACGGATCTGGAAACATAGAAAAACCGTATCTTCGGGCAAACCGGTTTCCTTGGTGCTTACTCTGACATTGGTAGGGTAGTCATGCGTAACATTAGAAGCCTTGGTTCCAACCACCACCGTAATGACCAGAGGTTGACGATTAATTGCATCAGCCGATACAACCAAAACCGGGCGATAACCTGCCTGTTCGCGCCCTTTAATTGGCATTAACTCCACAAAATAAATTTCTCCACGCCTAATCATCAACCTTTAATCCGTCCTTTTCCGTTTTGAGAAACTTCTTGTTTATGATATGGCATTCGGCAAGAATTTCAGGATCTGAGCCCATTTGATTCATAGTTTCTTCAAAGGTCCGTTTTTTGCGCCGAGCCGTAAAGTTCTCAAGAGCAATGATAACCAGCCGGTTGAAATTATCCCCTATTTCGCTGGGAGCTACTGATTTTGCTTCATCTACCAATTCTCTCGGCAGGGCGATGCTCCTACGAACAAGTGCAGACCTTGGTTGTGATTTCATTTAACACCTTCCTTAACACTAAAATACACCTTATATTGGTGAAAATCAATAGCAAAGTTAGAAGTGAGACGGGCGCTGGTTTTAAAACAACTTAATGTTTCCCATTGGGCAGATTGTTTTTGTTTTAACCCAATTATTCTATTCTCTTTTATCATCCACCCCAATACAAAAGGTGAGGATTAAGTAATAAAAAGTAATCTGGGGTATTCACTTGACTAAGGTTACCCCAACATATAGTAATGGGGCGTGGAATCGTACCCCAAAAGTTTGACTGAATTTGAGTCTTGGTTTTCTTCGGAACAAGATTGTCGAGACTACCTTTATCGTTTGAGATGGCCGGAAGGCTTTATCTGTCCACGATGTGGGAACCCGGAAGCCTGGCCAATTGGTACTATGTTGTTCGAGTGTTCCGGTTGCCACTATCAGTTGTCGGTTGTAGCGGGAACAATTTTTCAAGATACCCACAAGCCGTTGATGGTGTGGTTTAGGGCGATATGGTGGGTAACTGGACAAAAAAATGGAGCCAGCGCTCTGGGCCTTAAACGCATCCTTGGTCTGGGAAGCTATCGCACGGCCTGGACCTGGTTGCACAAACTGCGTCGGGCCATGGTCCGTCCTGACCGGGACTGCTTGTCTGGTATTATTGAAGTAGATGAAACCGTTATTGGCGGAGAGAAACCTGGTAAACGAGGTCGTGGGGCGGCCGGTAAGGTACTCGTAGGTATCGCAGTCGAAGACAAGGGAGATGACGGCGTTGGGCGAATTCGTCTTGGTATTCTTCCGGATGCCTCTGCAAACAGTCTCAACGCCTTTATTAAGGAAAGAGTCACGGGAGGAAGTACCATTCGAACCGACGATTGGCTTGGCTACAGCAAATTGGATTCTGTTGGTTATCGGCACGTCACTATTAAAAATACTGAATTGAAGCTTGCTCACTTGGTAGTATCTCTTCTGAAACGTTGGCTTCTGGGTACCCATCAAGGTGCAGTCAGTCATGAGCATTTAGCCTACTATTTGGATGAGTATGTTTTTAGATTCAATCGCCGAACTTCGACTCACCGCGGCAAATTATTTATGCGCCTCCTGGAAAATGCTGTACAAATCGGACCGGTCACCCAATGTCAGATCATTCAGCATGTTAGAGGACGCAAACCCAAAGAACACAACATATAGGGAATACCTTAGTCAAGTGAATACCCCAGAAAAAGTAATATGCTAAGAAAATAGACCTGGCCCCGGACCCGGATAACTTTTATATTTATTGGATTCATTTACGGCCGCGACAGTAAAATGCCGCCATCCACCAAGATGGTCTCTCCGGTGATATAGGTTGAAGCATCTGAGGCCAGAAAGAGAGCGACAGTGGCTATGTCTTCGGGTTGGCCTATCCTCCCCAGAGGGATGTTGCTTATGAGTTGCTCCTTCCCATCGGGTGTTCTCCATTGTGAGGTTCCGGGGGTATCGATGTGACCGGGAGCTATGCTGTTTACCCGTATGTTGTATGGGGCCAGCTCCAGTGCCAACGTTTTGGTAAGGCTGATAACCCCGGCCTTTGAAGCCCCATACGGTACCGCGCTTGCAGAAGCACGGAAGGCATCCATAGAAGAAATATTTATGATATTTCCCGATTTTTGCCCGACCATTATTTTAGCCGCGGCGCTGCTGCACAGGAAAACGCTTTTCAGGGTGGCCCGAATCACCGCGTCCCAACCATTTTCGCTAAGATCCAGAAAGGATTTCTTGAAGTTCCCGGCGGCATTGTTCACCAGAATATCGATCCTGCCGAACTTATCCATGGTCGTTTTCATCATCTCGGCCACCTGTCCCGAGTCCCGGACATCCGTGACTGTCGCCAGAACATTTCCCCCTTGCTCGGACAGCGCTTGAGCCGTGGCCTGAACCGTCTCGGCAATCATATCCGAAATGACGACATAGGCCCCGGCTTCGGCGAAAATCGAGGCAATTCCCTTGCCGATTCCCTGGCCGCCGCCGGTGATGAGGGCCACACGATCTGTAATTTTAAATTTATCTAACATCGTCATGGTCTGTTTTCCTCCTGTGCCCCGTTCAGCCCGGGCTAACTCGAAGCCGCACAAATCGTAAAAACCAGAATAATTTGGATTTTTAAAAGTGTAAAGTCAATAAAATAAATATTTATAATTCCAACGTCTCAGGAAAGAGGGAGCCTGATGATGCCCTGCAGCTGCGATCATCCTTTTTCCTTTAATATAACCTATTATTTCTACTATGAAAATTTTGGAGGTATCTTTATGATGTTATATTAAATTGACTTCGCTTTTTTAGTGTGCCAATTATTATAAATAGGTTTGAAGGTGGCTTTGAATTTAATAATCTTAAATTAAAAGAGGGAGATCAAAGTCATGGCCGATTACAGTCGTTATGAATTTATTAAGGTTGAAAAAGAGGGCAAACTTGCTACCTTAACCTTAAACCGTCCGGATTCTCTAAACGCCATACACTCGCAACTTCACGGTGAGCTCGAGAATATCTGGATGGAGGTGGCCCGGGATGAAGAGGTCAATGCCATCATTCTTACCGGCGCGGGAAGAGCGTTTAGTGCGGGTGGAGACGTGAAAGGTATGGATTCGAGAAGCGACCCCGACCAAGAGAGACGCTATTCACTTATGACCGTGGCTAATGCCCGCAGGCTGATTCAAAATATGTTGATGGTCGAACAGCCGATCATCGGCGCTATCAATGGGGATGCCGTGGGGCTGGGGGCCACTATCGCCCTCTTCTGCGATGTGGTGATAGCAGCGGAGAAAGCTCGCTTTGGAGATCCTCACGTAAAGGTCGGCATCGTTGCCGGGGATGGAGGAGCGATTATCTGGCCGGCACTCATTGGCGTCTCCCGGGCCAAGGAATTTCTAATGACCGGAAAGCTGATCAATGCGGTTGAGGCAGAGCGGATGGGCCTTGTCAACCATGCCGTCCCGCAGAACGAGGTCCTGCCGAAGGCCAGGGAGTTGGCCCAGGAACTTGCCGAAGGTCCCACCTGGGCCATTCGCTACACCAAGGTAGCTGTCAACAAATGGCTAAGCCATCAAGTCAATTTGATCCTCGATGCTTCCCTCGGAATGGAAATGCTCACCTTTAACACGGCCGATCATAAAGAGGCCACCCGCGCCTGGATGGAGAAAAGAAAACCCCAATTTAAGGGATTCTAAAGATTTTCAAAAGGGAGAATTGGGAGGGCAATCGTCAGGTGATCTTATCCGGTATTCTCCCTTTTTTCTTTTAAGGCCCGCCAGAGGCGCTCGGAGGAGACAGGGAGTTCGGTGATGCGCACCCCGGTGGCATCATAAACCGCATTCAGGATGGCCGGGATAGTGGGCATGATGGCCCCTTCACCGACTTCCTTGGCCCCGAAAGGGCCGTTGGGTTCATTACTTTCAATAATAAGCGATTGGACCTGCGGCACATCGAGGGCCGTAGGAACCTTGTATTCCCCCAGGGAGGCATTGATAATCTGTCCCCGGTCGTTGAATTTCACTTCTTCAAACAAGGCCTCACCCAGGCCCATGGCCACCGAGCCTTCCATCTGCCCTTCCACAGAGGTCCGATTGATGGCCAGGCCGCAGTCATGGGCATCGGTCACTTTATCCACAGTTACCTCTCCGGTTTCCAGATCCACGCTGACCTCGGCAATCATAGCCGAACAGCCATAGGCCGGTGATGTTCCGACCGTCGCCCCTTTAAAGGAGCCCCCCAGCTTGGGAGGTTTGTATTTACCGGTGCCGACAATCGTCCCTCTTTTTAGATAGGCCAGACGGGCCGCTTCCCTAAAAGTCAGTTGATCTTCACTTGGGGGATCGGTCCAGCCCCGGTGTTCTTTGATATACTCGATGCGGATCGGTTCAAAATCGGGAGCGGGGCCTTCAAAAAAGACCAGGCCGTTGCGGATCGACATCTTTTCCAGCGGAACGTTCAGCGCTTCGGACAACACCTCCAGGACCTGACGCCGGGCATCTTCGGCCGCTTCCTTGGCAGCGAATCCGGTCATCAGGGTCTGACGACTGGAATAGGCCCCCAGATCAACTGAAAGATCGGTATCCCCGGAAACAACCTGCACATCTTCGTAGCGAACCCCCAGGGCCTCGGCGGCGATCATGGCCAAGGCCGTGTCCGATCCCTGGCCGATTTCCGCACTGCCGGTCCGGACCTGGACGGTCCCGCCGTCCTCGGAAATTTTAATGACTACCGTGGCATGATAGGTATCGGAACGATAAATAGGATAGCCCGCACCGGAGACAAAAAAGCCGCAGGCCAGTCCTATCCCTTTGCCTTTAGGCAGGCGGCCTTTTTTCAGCTTCCAATCGGAATGATCCCGAATGGCCTCGATGCATTCTTTCATCCCCAGACTGCTCATGTTCAGCTCGTTGCAGGTCGTGTCGCCGGTTTCCATAATATTTTTCAAGCGCATTTCCACGGGATCGATCCCCAATTTTTCGGCAATAATGTCCAACTGCTGTTCGAAACCGGCCCGGGCAGCCACGCCGCCGTGTCCCCTTTGGGCCCCGCAGGCCGGGCGGTTGGTGTAAACCCGAAAGCCGTCATATTTCATATTGGGGAGTTTGTAAGGGCCTCCTAAAAGGGAACCGGCGTAATAGACGGTGGCGATCCCGAAACTGGAGTAGGCCCCGCCTTCCAGGACACAGGTATTATGGAGGGCCATCAAGGTACCGTCTTTTTTGACTCCGGTTTTAAAGGTATGGAAAAATTGATGCCGGGCCCGGCTGTGGAGAAAGACCTGTTCCCGGGAGAAATGCATCTTCACCGGTCGATGGGTTCTCATGGAAAGAAGGCAAGCCGTCAATTCCAGGGTGGAAGCTGAAGCCTTGGGGCCGAACCCGCCGCCGACATAAGATTTGATGACGCGGACCTTCCCGATGGGCATTTTTAAGACCATGGCCGCGGTCCGCTGGACATAATGGGGGACCTGGGTGGAACTGTAGAGGGTCAAATAGCCTTGTTGATCAAAAACAGCCACGGCGTTATTGGGTTCCAGAAAGGCGGCATCCTGACGTTTATTGACAAATTTATGCTCATGGATCAGGTCGCACCCGGCAAAGGCCGCTTCCACATCGCCGAACTCCTGATGGACCTCGGCGCAGATATTACGCACAAAGGCCTCATGGATCAGGGGGGCCCCTTCGGTCATGGCCTGGAAAGGATCAAAGACGGCCGGAAGTTCTTCATAATCCACCCGGATCAACTCCAGGGCTTCCTGGGCGGTTTCCTGGTCCACAGCGGCTACGGCGGCCACCTCATCCCCGACATAGCGCACCTTATCCACGGCCAGGATGGTCTCATCATAGCGGGCCGGGGAAACCCCAAAAGGAATGATCTGCAAGTCCTGGGCGGTTACCACGGATTTGACTCCCGGAAGGGCTCTGGCCTTCGAGGTGTCAATATTTAGAATGCGGGCATGGGCCAAGGGACTTTGTAGTATGGCCCCGGAGAGCATATTCGGAAAATGCAGATCATCGGTATAAATGGCCTGACCGGTGGCTTTGTCCGGTGCGTCCAGTCTCGGGGCCCGGCTGTTGATGACGCTGTAGGTGCTCATGGGAGTTACCTTTCTATCCGTTTCCTGGTTATAGAGGGATCATTTTGTTAGTGATTGTTAGTGAAAAGTGAAAGGTGACGAGTTACAAGAAAAAGCTTAACCCCTTCCTTTAAAACCTCTTACTTGTTTCTTCTTTCCTGCCACTTGACACTTGTCACTTTTGGGCTACTGATTCAATGGCATCCACTATTTTTTGATAGCCCGTGCAGCGGCAGAGATTGCCGCTGATGGCTTCCCTTATTTCCGATTGGCTGGGAGAAGGGTTTTTGTCCAGCAAGGCCTTGGCGCTTAGGATCATGCCTGGACTGCAAAAGCCGCATTGGATGCTGCCATGTTCCACAAAGGCCTGTTGAAGGGGATGGAGTTTCCCTTCAGCGGATAGTCCTTCGATGGTCATTATCTCGTGCCCTTCGGCCTCCACGGCCAGGACCAGACAGGAGTTGACCGGTTTTCCGTCCATCAGGACGGTGCAAGACCCGCAGTCTCCCATTTCGCAGCCTTGTTTGGTACCGGTGAGTCTTAGATTTTCCCGGAGCACTTGGGTCAAGGTCCGGTTTACGGGAATGACCAGATCGTATTCCCGGTCATTGACTTTGAGGGTAATCATTTTTTTCATAGGGATCTCCTAACCATTTTTCAGAAGCTGGTTATAGGCGGCTTTCAGGGTGCGCAAGGTCAGAATCTCGATCATGTCCCGCCGATATTCGGCTGAGCCACGATGATCGGTAATGGGTTTGGAATCCTGGACCGCCGCCCGGGCGGCTTCTTTGAAAACCGGATCGTTCTTATTTTTCGGTTTGACTCCCTCCAGGACCTGGGCCGCTGAGGAGGCCAGGAAAGGGATCGGGGCCACCGCTCCCAGGGCCACCCGGGCCGTTTTTATTGAACCATCGGAGGCCAGTTCGAGGAAAGAAGCGGCATTGACCAGGGCAATCTCCAGGGCCTTCCGGGTTCCCAATTTGATATAGGCCCCGGCGTCCGGTCCCTGGGTTTTAGGAATAAGGATCCCGGCCAGGATCTCGTCCGCCTGGATGACCGTTTGCCCGGGGCCGAGAAAAAATTGCTTAAGAGATAAGCTGCGCTCCGCTTGCGGTCCTTTGAGAATCAAGATTGCCCCCAAGACCAGTAGAGGCGGGGCCAGATCGGAGGCCGGACGGGCAGTGATCAGGTTTCCCCCCACGGTCGCCCGGTTGCGGACCAAAGGCGATCCCAGTCTTCCGGCCCCCTGGGCCAATACGGAAATCCGGTCTTGAGTCAGCTTAGAGGTGGCCAGATAGGCAGCCGTGGATAAGGGACCGATGAAAAGACCGTCGCCGTTTTGGGTTGTGGCCTCACCCAGTCCTTCAATTTTATTCAGACTGATAATATGATCCGGAGAGAGGAGCTTTTTTTTCATGTTGACCAGAAGATCGGTCCCTCCGGCCAGGACTTTGGCTTTTGTCCCATAGTGACTCAGCAGGGAACAGGCCTCATCAATCGTTGTTGGGGCATAATAATCGAATTTCGGTAAAAGCATCTAATCCTCCTAAAAAAGTGACGATTGACGACTCCGGAATCAAAGTTATATTGTAGTTACAATATAGTTATTTGGAAGTATAAAGGGAACGGAAGAAAATTGTCAAGAGGAAAATGGGCGAAGAAGGATGGCCCTGGATTCGTTTGGCCGGACCGATAATTGGGTTGTGGCCTATCCGGTTATTGATGCCTTTATTTGCACCCCAATCTGCATCCCGGCCGCCCAGGCTTTAAGGTGTTGGGCATTGGTTTCGGATTGTTTCATTCGCACCTTTTGGATCTCGGCTCCATAACAGCCGGCCGGCTGTTTATATCCCGGACAGCGGAAATAGCGCCAACCTTTATAGCCTCCAAAAGGGGTCCCGTCCTGGGGGCGATTGCCGGCCTTTATCCCCCGGGCGATCTGCCGGTCCACGGGCACTACTACGTGATAGCGGCCGCCATCCGGGGCAATTCCGATATAACCTTCATTACCGCAGTCTTCATCCAGAGTGGCCCGGAAAATATCGTTGAAATCGATTATTAAAGACATAGTTATGAGTGACGTGTGACGAGTGACAAGTGACGAGAAAATAATAATCAATAATTTTCTACCAGTGACCGGTAACTCGTAGAAGTGGTCAGCCCCCAAAGGCCGGATGAATTAATTCCAAAACATCTCCTTCGGTTAACTGAGTGGTCTCATAATCTTTTGGATGAATAAATCGATGATTTAATTCGACGATCATATGAATCTCAAATTCCCGGCTGGAATGGATCACTGCGGCTATCGACGCCTTTTCCGGAATGGATTCTTTATAACCATTGATAATAATCCACATAGAATTGTTTTTGTTGGGGATCGCTTACTCTTTTAAGTGTCTTTTCACGGCCTCTTTGAGTTCCGTCAGATCGGAAGATTTGACCACATAATCATCCGAGGCCCAAACGGAAAAATCCTGCTTAAATTCACTGTAGGCCGAGCAGAGGATGACCGGTATCCGGGGATATTTTTCTTTGATGGCCCTCAGGGTGTCAATGCCGTTCATCTCCGGCATACGGATATCCATAATAATAATATCCGGCACATGATCCGGATCCTCCAACCGGGAGAGCACCTCTTTGCCGTTTCCGGCCAAAACCACCTCGTAACCATCTTCTTCGAACTCTTCCTTGTAGAGCCTTTGGAGGGCCTCTTCGTCGTCAGCGATTAATATCCGTTTCATGGTTTTCCTCCCCAAAACTTTTTATTTTTCGTAAATATTGCCGGGCCTCTTTGGCCGAGGGGAACTTGATAAGAAAAGAGACCCCTTCTCCCGGCCGGTTGTCAATATCCACCTCCCCATTATGACGGGTAACAATTTTATGGACAATAGGGAGACCCAACCCCGAGCCATGATCTTTGGTTGTAAAAAAAGGATTGAAGATATTATGCAAGACATCGGGTTGAATTCCTCCACCGGTATCCGTTATCTGACAGGTAACCCATTCCCGGTCCAGGCCTTTGTCTAAATAGGTCCGGATCGTCAATCGGCCTCCTTGGGGCATGGCCTGACAGGAGTTCAAAAACAGGTTGTAAAAAACATGCCCCAACTGGCGGTTGTCTCCAAATATTTTGGGGACTTTCCCCCATTGCTTTTCAACCTTGATGTTTCCCTCATCCAATTCCCTTTGGATAAGGCCCAAGGCGTCCTCCACAATTCGATTAAGTTCCCATTCCCTGTAATTACCGCGAGGGTCCTGGGAAAAATCCATGATTTCGTTGAGGGTTTTTTCCAGCCGCTCCACTTCGTTAATGATGACCTGGAAATAAGACTGGACCTGTTCATCGCCTGGAAATTTTTTATAAAGGCGGCGGACAAAACCGCCAATGGAAACCAGAGGATTTCGGATCTCATGGGCCAACCCAGAGGCCATTTCCCCGATAGCCACCATTTTTTCCGAATCAATCAAGCGTTCCCGGGCCACTTTAAGTTCTTCGTTGGTTTTTTCAATAAAGGCATAGAGGCGGGCATTCTCCAGGGCCAGGCCGGCCTGATGAGACAACATGGATAATAAATAGAGGTCTTCTTCGGTGAGGGGACGTTTATCTATAAAATTATCCACTTCGATAACTCCGACTACCTTATCCTTGGCATATATGGGGATGGAAGCAAAGGAGTCCAAATGCAACCGTTTGGCCAGTTCTTTGTTGATCCGCGGGTCTTCCGAAATATGATCAATCAAAAAGGTCCGGCCTTCCAGAAAAGTACGGGCCAGGATCCCGGAATCCTTGGTAAGGGGGACTTTGATATTGTGGACCACTTGATCGGCTTCCTGGCGGGTTTTCCTGGTTTGAGCAGCTTGGCTGACCAATAAACCGCTTAATTCATTTCCGGTCAAACCTTCTTGTTTTTGAAGGGGAACGTCCTGGTCGGCCTCTTTTTGTATCGACCAGGCCATGGGGGTAAGGATCTTTTTGTCTTCATCGGCCAGGAACAGGATGGCCCGGTTAAACCCCAATCCTTCCTTCAGGGTAATGGCCTCCAAAATAATCTGGGGAAGGTCTTTTAAAGAAGCCGAAGTCATCATGGCACTGTCAATCTGGTACAGGGTGGACAGATTTCTGACCATCCATTCATTCTTCCGGGCCAGGCTCTCGATTTTTTGAAAGGTCAAGGCGTTTTCCAAAGAATTGGCAATGATGTTTCCGATGGTGGAAAGAACCGACAGGTCATCCTCATTAAATTGGGAGGCCGTATTGCCCCCCAAAGGAATTTTTTCATAGACACACAGGCGACCCTGATAAGGGCCTTTAAAATTCAAAACGATACACATAAAGGAGGAAATGGGAGGTTTCTTGGCCGATCCTGGTTGGTTTTCCTCTTCCGGGGTAAGGATGATCCGGTCTCCGGCAGGAGAATTCCCGTTTTGATTATAAATATGATTTCCTTTGTGATTCAGAATGTCCTTAAGGATTTTCTTTTTAACGGAAGAAGGTACCAGTCCGAATTCTGATTCGACAATGATGTTTTCAGACCCTTTTTCCAGTATCATCAAGGCTGAACCGGTGGCGTTGATCACTTGAGCGGTAATGGCTACGGTGCGTTCGATCAGATCATTCAGTTCCAGGGTTGAGCCGATCACCTTGCCGACCTGATACAAGACACTGAGTTCAGCTATTCTTTTCTTGGATTCGGTATAGACCCATGAATTTCTAATAATTCCGGCCAGTTCCCGGGCAACCATATCAAGCAGTTCCCATTGGTCCGGGTCCGGGTTTAAGTCTTTTCGGGAAAGCAGGCATAAAACGCCGTATAATAAATTATCATCTTCAACCGGCTGGGCGATCAGGGAATTAAACCCTTTAAATAGAGGGTTCTTGATCAGGGCCTTGTGTTCTTTACGATTTAAACGGGGGATTAAAATGGGTTTTCGATTTTGAAGGGTTTCTCCGATCGGGGTCCTGGCCATAGGAAAGGAACGGCCGTCCCAGGAGACCTCCCGGGGACTCACTTTTTTTAATTCCAGGACTTCATGTTCCGGTGTTATGGAAAGAAGGACCGCCCTTTCCACCCTTTCTTTGCGGACCAGTAAATCCAGGATACCCTGAAGGCGATCTTCAAATCCAATACTGGAATTGGCTACCTGGATAACTTTTTTTATTAGTTCAAGCCCGCGGTCCATAGTCTTACCTGTTGCCTTTTTTCTCCAGGGCCTTTTGATAAAGCGATTGATATTGAGAGGCCGATTTCTCCCAGGAAAAATCCTGGCTCATCGCCCGTTGCATCAATCGCTTCCAGCGAGGTTTGTCGCGATAAACCAATAAGGCCCGCTGGAGGGTCTGAAATAGTTTCTCTTCTTCATATTCCTTGAATTTAAAACCCGTCCCCTGATCTTTTTGAGGGTTGTAGTCTTCCACCGTATCTTCCAAACCCCCCACGGCCCGGACAATGGGGATTGTTCCGTATTTCAAGGCATACAGCTGATCGAGTCCGCAGGGTTCATAACGGGAGGGCATCATCAAAATGTCGGCCCCGGCTTGAATCTGATGGGCCAGGGGCCCGTTATATCCCATTTCCAGACCGATGAGGCCCGGATATTTCTCGACTGTCTCCTGTGCCCAGGCTTGATATTGTTCGAGACCTTGTCCCATTAAGATGATTTCTATTTCCAATTCCATCAATCGGGGGAATATCCGGCTGACCAGGTCCAGGCCTTTCCGGTCCAGAAGACGGGAAATAATGGCTATTACCGGGGTTTCTCCTTTTTTCTTGAGATGAAATAATTCCTGGAGATTGGATTTACAGACTTTTTTATTCTCCAGGTCGTCGGTGGTATAGGCAGCCGGTAAAAAGGGGTCCTTGGCCGGGTCCCAAATCTGGTAATCCACCCCATTCAATATGGCATATAAATCTGTTTCACGGGTATTGAGCACCCCTTCCAGACCAAATCCGTTGGCCGGGGTCATGATTTCTTTCCGGTAATTGGGACTGACCGTAGTCAAGATATCGGCAAAGACGATCCCGCCTTTCATCAGGTTAAGCTTCCCGAAAAATTCCAGGCCCTTGGGCGTGAAAAGTTCCCAACCCAATCCGGTTAAATGGAGGTCATAGTGCCAGAAAATTCCCTGATATCCCAAATTGTGGATGGTGAAAAGACTGGCGGTTGATTGGAAAGAAGGGTTTTGGGCATAGAGGGTTTTCAAATAAACCGGTATCAATCCGGTTTGCCAGTCGTTACAATGAATGATATCCGGGCGAAGATCCAAGGCCAGACATAATTCCAGAACAGCCCGGGAAAAGAAAATAAAACGTTCGGCGTTGTCCTGGTAGTCCCCGTATTCATTTCCATATAGCCCTTCCCGGTCATAAAGGTCATCCCGGCCGATAAAATAAACCGTCACCTGATCGTTAATATTGGCCTGAAAAATTTGGGCTGTTTTTTTCATCCAGGAGATAGGGACCTCCAGATGGGTATTCAGGAGTTTCAAGGGGGGACTTGACATTCCGGCTTTGACGGTACTTAGGAGTGACAATAAATACTTCATGTCCCATTCGGGCCAGGGCCAGGGACAACTCACAGGAAACATCAGCCAATCCCCCGGCCCGGGAAAACGGACTGACTTCGGAAGAGGCGAACAGGATCTTCATTTTTCCTCCTCAAGAAGGACCTCCCTAAGATATTTGGCGGCTTCCTCGGGAGGAGAGGGGTTGATATAAAATCCGGAGCCCCATTCAAACCCGGCGATCCGGGTCAGTTTCGGGACGATTTCGAAGTGCCAATGATAGTAATCCTTATGGGATTCCTTGATAGGAGAGGTATGAAGCATAAAGTTATAGGGCCGCTTGTTCAAGGCCTTGTCCAAACGTTTCAGGGTTTCGGAAAAAATTTGGGCCAGTGAATAATATTTGTACTCTTCCAATTCAGTATAAACGGCGTTATGGGATTTGGGGATGATCCAGACTTCGAATGGGGAACGAGGGGCGAATGGGCTGGAAACCAGGAAATCCTGGTTTTCAATAATCACCCGCACCTTGGCTTCCTGTTCCTGCCGGACGATATCGCAATAGACACAGCGGTCCTTATAGTCGTAATATTTTTTGGAACCGTTCAATTCCTCGTGGGCGATTTCAGGAATTACCGGCAGGGCTATCAATTGGGAGTGACTATGTTCCAGAGAAGCCCCTGCTGCCCGGCCCTGGTTTTTGAAGACCAGGATGTATTGAAAACGGGGATCCTTGGATAAATCGACGATACGGTCCCGGTAGGCCCGTAGGACATCGGCAAAACGGTTGATCGGCATGGTGGAGAGGGTTTCCTCGTGGTCGGGGGTCTCGATGATGACCTCATGAGCCCCGATCCCGTTCATTTTGTCATATAAACCCTCTCCGATTTTATTCAGGCTTCCTTCAATAATGAGGGCCGGAAATTTATTGGCCACAACGCGTAGGGTCCAGCCGGAGCTATTGGGCTGTGTTCCCGGGTTGCGATAGGCGGAAATCTCCGGCGGGGTGGTTTTCTCATTTCCCGGATCAAAGGGACAAAACCCGCCTTTGGGGGTCTCGTCTTCCGGGGCAAAGTCAAAAGGTCTTTTGGCCCTTTCTGTGGAAATAATCACCCATCGGCCGACAATGGGATCCTTTCGCAATTCCGGCATCGAACCCTCCTGTTTTCTTCAAGCTCCTATGATAGGAACCATAAGATTGAATAATATATTATCATTTTCTCTCTTTAATGTATAGGCTAAAAGGGAAGCCCTTTTTCTTGACCATGATTAATTTCTTTTAAAGAAATTAAAAAGTCAACCGGACTAAGGAGGTACGGCAATGACGAACCCTTGACAAAAGGGTATTTTGATTATTATCTTAATAATTATTTTCTGCGGCAAGCGAAGGAGGGTACTTATGCCTATTTACGAATATCAGTGTTCGGATTGTTCCCGCACTTTTGAAAAAATAATCTGGACTTCAAAAGGTGAAAAGGTTCAATGTCCCTATTGCAAAGGAAAGAAGGTCGTTCGACTGTTGTCGGCATTTTCCAAGGCCAGGGGTCAATCGGGGGACGGGGCTTCTTTGCCGTCTTCCTGCGGGCCGTCTTCGTCAGGATTCTCCTGAGCTTCTTAATGAGAATAAGAACCGTGAGTTCTTAACCGGCGTATTAAACCCGGAACCGCCCCGAAGGGGGGACGCATGACCTGGGGCCAATAGAAGTCTTCACATGAACTTCATTTCTTGTCATTCCGCCTGGAGTCTGGACGTTATTGATCAGTCTCTACCAAAAGTTGTTATTTATAAGGAAAAGGAAAAGTTAATGAAAACCGTTATCTGGTTGTTGATCATTATCGCCTGCTGGTATACCCTTAATCGGTGGGTCTTTCCAAAACTCGGTATCCAGGGGTGAATGCCTTCCTCTTCCTGCCAGGTTGAAGGGCAGGACCCCAAGAAAAATCCCAAGGATGTCTGACCCGGTGCCTCATAAATGGTAAGGGCCGTTCCTTTCTCTTTTCGCCACAGACGATGATACGGCGAGGATTATCAGGAGAGCCATAGATCTGGGCTACCCCCTACCCCCGGGCCATTTCCCATGACTTGGCCATGGCAATGGATAGAGACCTTCGTGCTATTACAGAATAGGGATGATTCCCACTTCGGAGATGACGAAGATTTGACGGCAAACTGCGCTCTTTTTGCTTAAGATCAAATGTCCTGATTCTTTTCAGCACCCCGCCAACCATCTTTGTTATCGTAGTTAGGGGGATCATCTTTGATAAGTTAAGGAAAAAATAGGAAAATAACAGGAGGCCAGGAGAAAAATAGGTCTGACGGAAAGGAATCGGCTTGCATTTTTTTTCCTTTTTGATACTATGCAACAATGAAGCGAATTTTATTGAAAAATCAACCTGATTTCCTTAAGATCCTCGGTGTTTCCGTTCTGCTGCTTCTCCTCTTTTTTCCCGGTCCCAGACCGGCGTGGAGCAAACAGGCCCAAATCAGCGATATTATTGTTACCAACAATCAGGAATATCTTTTGGTTTATTTTTATACCAAGGGGTGTTTCACCCCCGATATGAACAAGGCTATTCAAAACGGGATACCTACCACTTTTACCTTTTTGATTGAACTGTATAAACCCCGTTCTATTTGGCCCAATAAGCAGCTTGCTTCCCTAAGATTGCATCACACCATTAAATATGATTCTCTAAGGGAAGAATTTTCAATCCTTTTAAGCGAACGTGGAAATCAGGTTTTTACCGTCAAAGAATTCAGTAAAGCCCAGGAGATGATGGCCGATGTCAGTAATGTTCGACTGATCCCCCTCCAGAGCCTGGAAAGGAACAACCAGTATCAGGTACGGATAAAGGCTGAACTCAATAAAGTCAGACTCCCTTTGTATCTTCATTATCTATTGTTTTTTGTTTCCTTGTGGGATTTCGAAACGGAATGGTATGTAGTGGATTTTATTTATTAACCCAGGAACTTCCCACCTCGACAGGTCCATGACCCCCCTTTTATCAGAAGAACAAAAAGAACAGCGGCGAAAAAAAAGAGATCGTCTGATCATCGTTATCACCGTATTGGTGGTCCTCGGGCTGACGATTTGGGAAACCAATATCCTCCGGCCGGATTTCCCCTTTACCCTTTCTCAGCGGGTCATCCTCTTCGCTTTAATCAACATCAATATTATTCTGCTCCTTTTGTTGATCTTTCTGGTAGTGCAAAATCTCCTTAAATTAGTCACCGAGAGAAGGCGAAAGATCCTGGGATCAAAGATCCGAACCCGTTTGGTTATGGGATTTATTACCTTGTCTCTGGTGCCGACTATCGTTTTGTTTCTTATCGCCTATGAATTCTTTGCCATGGGGATGGATTATTGGTTCAATATGCATATCGAGAAATCATTACAGGATTCCCTTGATGTGGGCCGGGCCTATTATCAGGCCTCCAAAAGGGGAACCCGGACTTATGCCCAGCAGATCAGCCTTGATCTGAGCCAATCCAGCCTGATAGCTAAAAACGATCAGGAGGGGATCATACAGAGTATCATGGATAAACGACAGGAATACGGTCTGGCCTGGGTCGGTCTTTTTTTACCCAATCTGGAACAAAAAGTTCGTGTCGTCACTTCAGAGAGCTATCTGAAATCTTTTAAAGATCCTCCCTTAAGTCTGATACAGAAAGGTTTTCAGCCTAAGGGAATTTCCGAGGTTCAATCCACTCCGGAGGGGGATTTTTTCATTGCCGGGGTTCCGGTCTGGGATAATTCACCCCAGCGGAAAGGGCTGGCAACCGTGGTGGTTGCCTCCTATTTCCCTCGATCTTTGCTCAAGAAGATGGAAACTATTTCCACCGGCCTGGAAGGGTACCGGCAGATGCAGATGTTGAAAAATCCAATTAAATATTTTTACTTGATCATCCTTTCGATTGTTTCTTTATTGATTCTTTTTTCCGCCACCTGGTTTGGATTTTATCTGGCTAAAGGGATGACCGTTCCTATTCAAAGGCTTGCTGAAGGGACCTTACGGATCGCCCAGGGAGACTATAATTTTTCCGTCGACCTGGAGGCCAAGGATGAATTTGGGTTGTTGGTTAATTCTTTCAATAAAATGACCTCCGATTTGTTAAAAGGAAAGGAAGAGATCGAACTGACCTATCAAAAATTATGGAAGAGCAACGAGGAAATCAATCAGCGAAAACAATATATGGAGACAGTTCTGGCCAATATCGGAACCGGGGTCATTTCCATAGACGCCGAAGGATATATCAGTACCATCAACCACTCGGCCCGGGAAATGCTTCGATTAAAGACCGAACAGGTCCTTGGTCGGCGGTATGAGGAGGTGCTGCGCCCAGAACAAAAGGTCCTGCTTCATGACCTGCTGGCCAATCTGGAACTGATAAAAAGGGGGACATTAGAACGCACCATTCAAGTCCCTCTTCCGGATAACACTTTGACCCTGTTAGTGAAAGTCAGCTTGTTACAAGACGAAGAAAAGCGAAATTTAGGGATGGTCCTGGTTTTTGATGATTTGACTGAGATCGAAAAAATTCAGAAGGTAGCGGCCTGGAGAGAAGTGGCCAGGCGTCTGGCCCATGAAATCAAAAACCCCTTGACCCCCATCAAATTATCGGCTCAACGTTTGCAGAAAAAATATTCCTACCTTTTATCGGAAGGAAAAGAAAAGGAAATTTTTGATGATTGCACTCAGACGATCATTAATCAAGTAGATGAATTGATCGGCCTGGTCAATGAATTTTTTACCTTTGCCCGATTACCGGCGGTTAACCTTTCCCGGAATGATCTTAATGCCCTTATCCAGGAAGTCTTGGTTTTGTACAGTGAAAGTCAAAAGAGGATCGATTTCTCTTTTCAGGCCGATTCCAGGATACCCAAATTCCTCTTGGACCGGGAACAGATGAAAAGGGTTATGATCAATTTGTTGGATAATGCGGTGGCCGCTATTGAAGCCAGCGGTTCTATCAAGGTCCGGACCGATTACGATCCATTATTGGAGATGGCCCGCATTGAAGTTATGGATACCGGAATCGGGATTGCCCCCAGAGACAAAGATCGGCTTTTCGAGCCCTATTTTTCCACTAAAAAGGGGGGAACCGGCCTCGGATTGACGATTGTCAGTTCCATTGTCTCCGATCATCACGGGCACATTCGGGTTAGGGATAATAAACCCCAAGGGACTATTTTTTCCATAGAATTGCCGTTAGGGGCATAAAAAGATCAAGTCTAATTTGAAAACCTGACCAAAATATGAAATCAAGGGAGCAAACGAATATTGGAATAATGGAATATTGGAGTAGTGGAGTGTTGGGTTTTAGACCACTTCTCCACTACTCCATCACTCCAATGGGAAAGGTTAGTTTTAAATTCTCAACTGACTAATCATAGAATTTATATTGAAATAGAGCTTTCAGGTTAACGGAGAATAGGGTGAAACAGATTCGACTGGTAGTCAAAAATATTCCCTTTGCCTATGAAGAAGCCTTGAAGATCAAGGCCTGGCTGGAAAAGGAAAAGGGGGTTTTGGTTCATTGGGACGAGGATGAAGAGTCTTCAAAATATGAAGTGCGACCGTCGCCTGAGCCTGTGGATCTGGTGGTAGTTTTGGGAGGGGATGGGACCTTGCTCAAAGCAGCCCGTCTTTTTGGTCATCTGGGGGCACCCATCCTGGGGGTGAACCTGGGCGGGCTGGGGTTCTTGACTGAAATTTCCCTGGAAGAACTCCGTCAACTTTTTGAGGGAATCCTCCAAGGAGAATATCAGACCGAAAACCGAATGGTATTGACGGCCCGGATTGTTCGGGAAGGGGAAGTTCATCCGGTCATTCCTTTTTTAAATGATGTAGTCATCAATAAGGGGGCTTTGGCCAGGATTATCGACCTGGAAACCAGTATAGGCGGTCAATTCCTGACCTCCTATCGGGGAGATGGTCTGATCGTCGCGACCCCGACAGGGTCAACGGCCTATAACCTGTCGGCCGGCGGACCGATTCTGCACCCGGCTCTGAAGACTATTCTCCTCACCCCGATCTGCCCTTTCACTCTGACTAATCGCCCGATTATCCTCCAGGACGATGCGGTCATTGATATTCTGTTGGGGACCAAGGCCAGTGAGGTCTGGCTGACTTTTGACGGGCAGGTGGGATACCCTTTAAAGGCCGGAGATGTGGTACAGGTTCAAAAGTCGGTCAAATCCGTACAGTTGATTAAGACGCCTTTTAAAAATTATTTTGAAATCCTTCGTACAAAATTAAAATGGGGATGAAAGGGAAAGGAAAAGATTATGAAGTTTCGATTCTGCATGGTCCTTATTTTCGTCGCCGCTCTTTTTTTGATGGGTATGGGCAAAATGGACCAACCGGAGAAATCCGGGGAGATACCGGTTCCTGATAAAGAGGTGTCGGCTGTTATCAATGACACTGAAGGTTTGACCCTGAACCTGACCCAATTCAGCATTAACGGGAAGACTTTTTTGCAGGGTAAGTTAGGGGCCGGCCTTGTGGCCGTTCCTTTCAGCCAAATCCGGGTGATGACCCTGGCTTCGGACCCCAAAGGAATTGCCGTCAAGGTGGAGTTGAACGATCGCAGTCAACTAAATCTCCTTCTGGAGAAAGGATTAACGGCCTATGGAAAGATCAAGGCCGGGACTTATCAAATTCTTCTGGATCAAATCAAGAAAATAGAGATTCAGGGAATAACCGAGAGGAAAAGGGAAAAGGGCCGGTCTTAGGTTCTGCGGATCGACATCGACTTGAAGGTCAGGATTAAAGCGACCCCGGTTAGAAATCCTCCTACATGAGCATACCAGGCCACGGACCCCCCTACGGTCCCGGCGTTTAATAACTGAACCAGGAACCACAACCCGAGAATCAGAACCGCCGGAACTTTGATGACCTTAAAAAAAATTATGAAAATAAACAGGGTGGACACGTTGGCCCTGGGGAAAAGGATAAAGTAAGCCCCGAGGACGCCGGCGATGGCCCCGCTGGCTCCGATCATGGGAATTGGAGAGTTGAGGTCCGACAGGGTATGGATGAAAGCGGCAAAAAAACCGGCAATCAGATAGAAAAAAATAAATTTGACATGTCCCAGGTAGTCTTCCACGTTTTTCCCAAAGATCCAGAGATAAAGCATATTTCCGAGTAAATGGACCAGTCCCCCGTGAAGAAACATGGAACTGAAGATGGTCAAGGCGTAAGGAATGGTTTGAGGGGAATATTGGTCTCCCTCGAAGCGATGAATTAAGCGGCCGGGAATGGCCCCATAGCGAAAGAGAAAGGTCTCCAATCCCTCAGAAGATAAAGTGAGTTGATAAACATAAACCAGAATATTGATGGAAATAATGACAATGGTAATCAGAGGAAAGGTATTGTTCGGGGTATCGTTCTTGAGAGGAATCATCTCATGGCCAGCTGTCGAATTTTCTTCCCCTTGTATCCTTTTCGCCAAATAAGTCAAGGAAATTTTGTCGGCCTTTTCTTCCTTGATCTTTAATGAGAATTTGGTTACTATATATTAAAAAAAAATGCCCTTCGTCTTCAAACGTCGGGCGTTCGGTGAAACCCTTTTCAATCGGATTTTTTTATGAAGCAGGTCCATATCGCCACCTTCGGCTGTCAGATGAACGAAAGAGATTCCCAAACCATTGTCCGGATTATGGCCGCTTGTGATTATCAGGTCACCGAGAGCATGGACCAGGCCGACCTGATTCTGGTTAATACCTGCAGCATCCGCCGAAAGGCGGAAGAGAAGACCTACAGCTTCCTGGGGCGTCTTAAAGAGTTAAAGAACAGAAATCCCGGTCTGGTCATTGGGGTGGGTGGATGTGTGGCCCAGCAGGAAGGGAAACGTTTATTGGAAAGGGTGCCCCACCTGGATTTAGTCTTCGGGACCCGGATGATCCATCAGCTTCCCGGCTTGATCGAAGAGGTCAAACAAGGTAAAACCCGGGTATCCCGCATTGAGATGACCGGGGGGGATTTATATTCCGACCCCTGGCTGACGACGCCGGGCCTTTCACCGGGGCTCAAGGCCTCAATAACCATTATGCAGGGCTGCAACAATTATTGTGCTTATTGCGTGGTTCCTTATGTCCGTGGACCCGAGGAAAGCCGGCCGAGCCAGGAAATCCTTCCCGAGGTACAAGCCCTGGCGGCCAAAGGGGTTAAAGAGATTCTCCTCTTAGGCCAAAACGTAAACTCTTTTGGTCTGAACCGGGTGGGAGAAATTACCTTCGCTCATTTGTTGCTTCGCCTGGAAAAGGTTCCGGGACTGGAACGTGTCCGTTTCACTACGTCTCACCCTAAAGACCTGTCTCCGGAACTGATTAATTGTTTCGGGCGAATTGCCAATTTGTGTGAACATATTCATCTGCCGGTCCAGGCCGGCTCAAACCATATACTTAAGAAGATGAACCGCTGCTATACCCGGGAAGACTACCTGAAAAAGGTTGAGCAACTTAGAGAACGATGCCCCGGCATAGCCATAACCAGCGATTTTATTGTCGGATTTCCCGGGGAGACCGAAGCCGATTTCGAGGAGACTATGGACCTGGTACGCACAGCCCAATTCGACGATATTTTTTCCTTTAAATACTCGAACCGTCCCCAAACACCAGCCTCCGGTTTTTCCGGCCAGGTGAATGAGGAAGAAAAAAGCAGCCGTTTAATGAAGATTCAGACCTATCAGAAGAAAGTCACTCTTTCAAAGCAGCAGACTATGGAAGGGACCATTCAGCAGGTATTGGTGGAAGGGGCCAGTAAAAAATCCCCTCTGGACCTGATGGGGAGGACGCGTACCAATAAAATCGTCAATTTCCCCGGCCCCCCGGATCTGTTGGGGAAAACCGTACCGGTCCGCATTGAAAAGGCGTATATCAATTCATTAAAAGGAAGTTTGGTGTAAAAGATGCAGGATGCCGGAGAATACCATAATATAATTTTTCCCCCGCATCGTTTATCGTGCTTCCCGCATCTGGCATCTTTTCCTGTGGAGGTGTTATGTCCATTCGAATGAAGGTTTTCGGGTTGACCATCGACCCATTAACCAACAGTCCGATTATGATCCTGAAAAGTCTCGAAGGTGACAAGACGGTACCGATCTGGATAGGCCTTTTGGAAGCCACGGCCATCGCCGGTGAATTGGAAAACATTAAATTTCCCAGGCCCATGACCCATGACTTGATGAAGAATATGATGGATCAATTGGGAGTGCGGCTGGTTAAGGTTGAAATTTGTGACCTTAGGGATAATACCTTTTTTGCGCTGCTATATATGATCCTCAAAGACAAGGAATTTTCAATGGATGCCCGTCCCAGCGACGCCATCGCTTTGGCCTTACGGGCCGACGCCCCCATCTACGTGGATGAACAGGTTATTTTGAAATCCAAAGACGTGGATCTGAGTCCCAAGGAAGAAGTTCAATCCGCAGAGGGCAAAAAATGGACGGAAATCCTGGAATCCTTATCTCCCGACGAATTCGGGAAATATAAAATGTGACCCTCGGGAGAAAAAACGTTTGGTGTTAATCATTGGGCGAGGCCCTTATCATGATTCGTTATTGGCCCCAAGGGACAACGAGTTCAATAGGTGAGGCCGACCATCCCAAGTCTTCTCTCCCCCCGCAGAAATTTTTTATCTTCTCAGTGATGAATTTCATCAATGGTTTATTCCCGGACGTTCTGCCACCTTCGGGGATTTTCTGGCTGACACCCTGGGAGGAGGATTCGGGGGTCTGCTCCTATTTAAATTTAAGAGAAAGGGTTTACGGATAAATTAACGACCATGATCGATCTTCATTCGCATTCTCTATTCAGTGATGGGGACCTCCTGCCTTCAGAACTGGTCCGAAGGGCCGAGGTCAAGGGCTATCGGTATTGGGCCATTACCGATCACGCCGATGTCTCCAACCTAGATCATATGGTTCCCCGAATCGTCTCAGCAGCCAGGGAATTAAACGCCCATTGGAGTATCAAGGTGATCCCCGGTGTTGAGTTGACCCATGTCCCGCCGGAAACGATTGCTGTTTTGGTTCAGAGGGCCAAGGAGCTGGGTGCCCGTCTCATTGTCGTTCACGGGGAAACTATTTCCGAGCCGGTAGCACCGGGAACCAATCAGGCGGCCATCGAGGCCGGGGTCCATATCCTGGCTCATCCGGGCCTGATTACTTCCCGGGAAGCGGATTTGGCGGCCCGGAATAAGGTTCTCTTGGAGATCACATCCCGAAAAGGGCACAGCCTGACCAACGGCCATGTGACGCGGATGGCCCAGTCGGCCGGGGCCGGCCTGGTTTTAAATTCCGATAGCCATTCACCGGAGGACATTGTTGCTTTGGACCGGCGTGAAAAAATTGTGAAAGGGGCCGGTTTGAATCAAGAAGCCCTGCAACAGATGGATGAATCAGCCATCCACCTTTTTACTCGTTTGCTGGTTGACCTGTAAGCTTTTTCTGGCAGTGAAGGCCATTGGTGCCTTAACATACTTGATTTCTTGAATGACTTCTTTAGACTCCCCTGGAAAAAAGGTGAGGCCCTAAAGTGGGTCTGGAACTCACAAGCGGATTCCGTTATGCCCTAAGAACAGAGAGGACTTTACCTATCATCCTGATCTTCAGGATCCATCGCCATCTCTTTTCCTATTCTTTTGTTGCCTATCGGCTCGAAGAGCAGAACAATATCCAAAAAATCAATAGCTTTTTCATCCATTTTTAGAAAGGAGGGTCATCATGTTTTGTCCAGCCTGTGGAACAAAAACCCAGAACAATGAAGAACGGTGTGCAAACTGCGGGGCGTCATTATTTCTGGAAAAACCGGCCGGCACCGGAACCCTTCCGCCCGATGACAACGATAAAGTCGTTGGCGGAAGAAGGATCGCCCGGCTGGGAGACCGTTTGCTGGCGATCATTATCGACGGTCTATTGGTTATGGCTGTTTTTGCCGTCGTGGGTACATGGATTGCATCCAGATGGGGAGGGATGGTAGAAAGCGGATTTTCAATGACGGGAACCCCGGCGTTGATAGCCATGGGGTTAACAACGGTCTTTGCTTTTCTCTACTTCTGGTTTATGGAGGGCCTTTGGGGGGCCACCTTGGGCAAGTTGATGTTAGGGATAAAAGTAAGGGATATTTCCGGTGCACCCTGCAGCCTCTCCCAGTCCATTATTCGAAATATTCTCCGAATTGTTGACGGAATTGCTCTCTATTTTGTTGGATTCCTCATTGCCCTTTTTTCCAAACTCCGTCAACGCCTCGGCGATCATATTGCCAAGACGGTTGTTGTCGAGAAGGCGACCGGAAAAGTTTTGCGAGTCCTGTTCGTACTGATCTGGCTTGCCTCCATTATGGGCTGCGGTTGGGGCGCCTATATGATTTACATAGGTGCCCCGTCGCAGACCAAGGCGGCTATCGTAGAGACTGATGTAGGAAAGACGGGTAATCACGTCTCCATGACGCTGAATAAGTAGAGGAATTCCCTTCGGGTATAGAAGGAGTC
This sequence comes from uncultured delta proteobacterium, assembly GCA_963790475.1. GTDB lineage: Bacteria > Desulfobacterota > RBG-13-43-22 > RBG-13-43-22 > RBG-13-43-22 > RBG-13-43-22. The sequence continues at coordinate 832,405 of CAWBOS010000012.1, forward strand.
GGATCGATGAAAGGAATTTGACTTTTTCGCCCTCTCTGGTTATGCTTCCCAAGATCATGACGGGCAGATCTTTAAAAATAGGGATCATTTACGGGGGGATCAGCGAACAGAAGGCGGGAATGGATCATTACCTCCACCAGGTCCTTCTGGCCATAAAAAGGCTGGCCCCTGAGCATCGCTATGTTCTCATCGATCACCGCCGAAAGCAAACGTCCTTTAAAGAGCAGTTCGAGCAAGTCATTCTGGAACTTCCCCGATCTCCTATCCGGGTCAGCCGATGGAATCTTCAAATTGTCCCTCGAGTCTTGTCGCAATTTGATCTTGTGTTTTCTCCCGGGCTTTACGGCCCGCTGCGAATTCCCAAAGGGGTGGCCTCGGTCATGGTTGTTCATGACCTGACCAAATACCTTTTCCCGAATTTTTTTCCTTTCAATCCTGTGCAAAAAGTGCTGGACCTTCTGGTTTACCCGGCCATGTTACGGCGTTACGGTCATCTCATCACCGTTTCGAAGACTACCCGGCAAGACTTGATAACCCTCTTTAAGGTCCCTAAGGAAAAGATTACCGTCGCCTATCATGGGGCCGAGGATGCCTTTCAACCTGCGAGCCCCCAGGATACCGAGGAGCTCCTTTGGCAATCCCATAAAGTTAAGAAACCATTTATACTCTCCCTCGGCACTTTGGAGCCGCGAAAGAATATTCCCACTTTGCTTAAGGCCTTTGCCGGAATATTGGATCAAATTCCTCACGACCTGGTCCTGGTGGGCCAAAAGGGCTGGAAATGGGAGCCGGTCTTTAGAGAAATGGAAAGACCGAACCTGAAAGGACGAGTTCACTGGGTGGGCTATGTTTCGGATCCGGAAAGGGTCCTTTTTTACAATGCCGCGGACTTTTTGGCCTATCCGAGCTGGTATGAAGGATTCGGCATGCCTTTGCTGGAAGCCATGCAGTGCGGATGTCCGGTGATCACCTCCCGGGTAAGTTCCATGCCCGAAGTTGTTGGTGACGCCGGATTGCTGATCGATCCCCACCAGGTGGAGGATTTGCAGGGAGCAATCCATCGTCTGGTGAATGAGCCCGGGTTGAGGGAAAAAATGAGGATGGTCGGATTTGAGCAGGCCAAGAAATTTTCCTGGGAGACTTCGGCCAAGATCACCTTAGAGGTATTTGAGAAAGTAATGGAAATGAAAGACCGAAGACCGAAGACCGAAGGCTGAAGGCTGAAGGAAGGGAAAGTTTTATATTCTTCTTGAATCTTGAATCTTGAACCTTAAACCTTGAACCTCAAACCTTGGACCTTTTTCATTATGAAAATCGCTTTTCTTGGAGATCGGTTGGGCCTGGCCACCGGCGGCAATTTGTATGTCGCCAGGGTGGCCGAAGAATTGGCTGCCCTGGGAGTGGAGGTGACCTTGATCACCCTGATCCCCCCCCGGGACATCCCTTGGCCTTCCAGTTTGTCTGTTATTTCCAGAACGGTTGATTTTTCCTTTGGTCAAAGGCCCGATCAGGGCCGAATTAAATCCCTTTTAAATTCCAGGCTGGCAGCGGTCACTGAATTAAAAAAATTAATTCGGGAGCCTTATGACATTCTTTATTCCGTTGGCGGGCCTTCCAATATTGTCAACCATCTATGTCAAAAGGGCCCCTTTAAGCCTAAGGTTTCCATAGCAGTCCTTTTCCACTTGTTTCGGCAGGCCTCCTGCCCTCAATTTCTGATAAACCCCGATACCTATCGGAAACCGTTCCAGACTATCTATCATTCTCTAGGGGACCATCTGGCCAAAGGCTTCTATGTGATCACCGTTTCTGAATTCTGGCGGCAAAAGCTGATCCGCAGAGGATTTGACGAAGAGAAAATCACTCTTATCCCGGTAGGGGCCGATTGGGAAGATTGGCCTAAGATCGCTCCGGAGGAGGCAAAAAGAGAATTGGGGCTCAGTGGCCAGTGGGTCGTTTATACCAATCCCTTGCGGTTGAATAAAGGGATCATGAATGTCCTTAAGGCCGCTAACCAAATAAAAGAAAAATTTCCATCCCTGCTGGTCTTGGTTACTGGTGTTACCGACCGCCGGACCCAGCGGCAAGTCCAGCAATTTGTCCTGGAACATCATCTGGAAAATCATTTTCGTTATGCCGGAGTGATTCCCAGAGAACAACTTCCCCTTCATTATGCCGCTTCCGATGTGGTGGTTTTGCCCTCTTTGGAAGAAGAAGGCTGGGGAGTTACTCTTCTGGAAGGGATGATGGCCGGAAGGCCGGTGATTTGCAGTCCCTTAGGGGCTATGCCGGAATTAGTCAGAGATAAGGGGATTGTCCTGAAAAAGAATACCCCTCAACACTTGGCCAAGGCCCTGGAAAGATTGATTGAAGACCGGGGACTCAGGGACCTCCTGGGAAGGGCCGGACCTCCCCAGGCCAGGCAGTTTTCTTATCAGGCCGCCGCCCAGGCCCATCTCTCTTTATTTAATAAGTTGCTTGCCAAGTCTTAGAGGTCCCCTCATCCATCGAGGTTTTCTTCTTCTAATTCATTTTTAAGGTGATCAGATGATAAGTGGTGCTTTCTAATAAGAAGACAAAAATTGGATCGTTGCATACCTACCCTCGCCGCCGCCTGGGTAATATTGCCTTTTGTGTTCCTGAGGGCTTTCAGAAGAAAAGCCTTTTCCAGGGGATCGAAGACCTGTGTCAGAAGATGGTTCTTGGCGGTTTTTAACTCTTGCAGGGTTTCGGGGACGGGGTTCTTCTCCCAAGGCCGCTTTAACTGCATATGATCCAAAAGATAGGGTAACCCGAGTGTTTTGTCATCGGCCATAATGACCAGGCGCTCAACGATGTTTTTCAGTTGCCGGACGTTCCCCGGCCATTCGTAGTTGATTAAAACCTCCAGGGCATCATCTGAGAATCCCTCGATTACTTTCCCTGTCTTTCGAGAAAACAGTTTCAGGAAATAGTAGGCGAGCTTGGGGATATCTTCTTTTCTTTCCCGAAGGGGGGGGATGTCAATGGGAAAAACATTCAAACGGTAGAATAGGTCCTCCCTGAACTTTCCCTCTTCCACCATTTTCTTGAGGTCTCGGTTGGTGGCGGCAATAATTCGGATATCGGTTTTTTTTTGATGGGTTGTCCCTACCGGTTTAAATTCACCGCTCTCCAGAACCCGCAACAGTTTGGCTTGAATTTCAAGATCCATATTGGTCACATCGTCCATAAACAGAGTCCCGCCGTTGGCCACCTCAAAGAGGCCTTCCTTGTCGCGAAGGGCTCCGGTAAAAGCCCCTTTAACATGGCCGAAAAGTTCGCTCTCCAGCAGGTTGGGAGATAGGGCGCTGCAGTCCACAGGTATGATTTGCCGGAAGGCCCTTCGGCTATGGGTATGAATAGCTCCGGCAAACAGTTCTTTGCCTGTCCCGCTCTCTCCGTAAAGAAGCACGGTGCTCTCCGTAGGGGCCACCTTTTCAATTTGCTTGAAGACCTGAATGATTTTCGGATCTTCCCCGACAATGTTTTCAAAACTGAATCGATTGAAAAGTTCTTTCCGAAGGGAAAGATTTTCCTCCACCAGGCGTTTTTTCTCCAAGGCATTCTTGGCCGCCATGATCAGTTGGTCGTCGGTAAAGGGCTTGGTCAGATAGTCAAAGGCCCCTAATTTCATGGCTTCAACCGCGTTTTGAATAGTTGAATGGCCTGTCATGACTACTACTTGAAGAGTCGGTTTGGTTTCATGGATGATTTTAAGAATCTCCATGCCGTCCAGGTCCGGCAGCTTCATATCCAAGAGAATCAAGTCGTAGCTATGCCGCCGGATTTCATCCTCCCCGGCTTTACCCGTCGTGCAATAATTTACCAGATGGTCTTCGTCGGAGAGTATGAGACTGCATGCTTTGCAGATCACAATCTCATCATCGATAACTAAAATATTAGCAGGGGCCATCTTTATCCATTAAATGTTGTTTAGGGGACAATCTGAAAACCATCGACCGGAATTGAAGGTTTCTTTCTCTTAAAATTTCTTAAGAGAAAGCGTACCGAAAATAGGAAACTCGGCTACGAACTGGGCCCCTTGCCCAGGTTCACTGGTGACATAAAGTTCTCCCCCGTGTTTTTGTATGAGGGCATAGGTAACCCACAGTCCCAAACCGGTTCCCTTGGGCTTGGTTGAGAAAAAGGGCTCAAAGATTTTAGACTTATCTTCCAGAGGGATTCCGCATCCGGTGTCGGATACCTCTACCTTGATACACTTTCGGTCAGCGCTCAGGTGGCTTACGACGGTAATGGTTCCTTTCTCTTCTATGGCCTGAATGGCGTTAAGCAATAGATTAATGAAAACCTGATGAATCTGGTTCTCGTCCAGGAAGATGTTAGGCACTTGTCTGGAAAGATGTTTGTCTATTTGTATATGCCGGAGTTTGAACTCGTTATCCAGGATGTGGAGGGCCTTTTCAACAACGTTGTTCACATTGGCTAAGACCATTTTGGGTTCACTTTCACGAGAAAATTCCAAAAGGTCCTGGATAATCGTTTTACATCTTAAAGCTTCCTGTATGATAATCTCCAATACTTCTTTAGTGGGTCCATCCTTGGAGGATTTTTTGAGGAGATTCGTACTATACAGCAGGATACCAGCCAGAGGGTTATTGATTTCATGGGCAACGCCGGCGGCCATTCGGCCTAAAGCCGATAATTTTTCAGTTTGCAGGACCAGTTGATCGTATCGGGATTGCTGCTTTTCCAAAAGTTGCGCTTTTTGGATGACGGCGGCGCCCCGTTCGGCGATAAGGATGATATAGTTGAGCTCTTCTTTTGAAAATTCCCTCGGTTCATCAAAAAAGACACGCAGCAAACCTACAATATCGTTCCCGAGAAAAATCGGTAAGTCAAGGATCATCCGAATGCCTTCATCCCAGGCCTCTTTCGGGTATTGAACCCGGGGATCATTTAAGATATCCCTGATGATAATGGCTTTATTCTGCCGGAACAAATCGGTAATAACCACTTGGCTTGAGACCGGTCCTTTGGAAAGATAATGATCCCCTAAACCGTAGGCGGCTCCTAATTCCATTTCCTGAGTTTCGAGGTTAAAAATCCGAATCAGTGCCCCTTTTGATTTAAGCAATTCGCTGACCTTCATGACCACAGTATGCAATACATGCTTTACCTGGGTATTGGAATTCAAAGAGGCGCTGATATATCGAAGAACGTTATAGCAGCTTTCAAAGTCTATGCCTTGGCCCACCGAACTGCCTGCCTTTACTGTCTGGGTTTATAATAAGTATAATATATTATACACCCATAACTAAATAAAAAAATTATAAAAATAATCCTTAATGATTAAAATCCCCTATAAATTTTTATACGATTTTGCAGGCTGAGATTTCTGAAGGGTCGGCCACCAGTATCATAATCTATTGAAAAAAGGGGTAAAATAATAGAAAGGGTCCATGGGCAGGATTTGGTCTTCCTTTTGCATCCCCCCTTTTTTAAAAAAGCTTAATCCCCTTGACCGTCTCCCCGGCGAAAGCCGGGGTCCAGGAGAAAATTAAATTCCTGGATTCCGGGTCAAGCTCGGAATGACGAAAATGGGTTTTGGCGAATTTTTGGAAGGCATACTGCCCCGTTAGGGGGCCACCCCTTCCAAGGGACTCCCGGATGGGGCCTAGAATCTAAACCTAAAAAGAATAACGTATAGGCTGGAGACATCAATCAGGAATAAAACCGACGAAAGGATCGTTTCCATGGACCGGTACTCTATTCGAGATACTCAGAAAAAAGAAAATAACATAGCGGAAATACTTGAAGGATTTGATATCAAATCGGATGGACTGATTCCTATGCTTCAGGCTGTCCAGGGGGTTTGGGGTTTTCTGCCGAAACCGGCTTTTCCGGAAATAGCCCGTTTGATGAAATTATCGGTCGCCGAGGTTTTCGAGACGGCCTCATTTTATTCTCAATTCCGATTTGAACCGACCGGGAAATATCTCGTCCGAGTCTGTTGTGGAACGAACTGCCATATTCAAGGGTCAGAGCGGATTTTAGAAGATATTCAAAATCATTTATTAGTGTCTCCGGGAGGGACTACGAAAGACAGATTATTTACCCTGGAGACCGGTTACTGTTTTGGTTCCTGTGCTCAGGCCCCCGTTATGGTCGTCGAGGATTCCGTTTACCCACGTATGAATCGCTTCAAAGTTCAAAAAATTTTAAATGCAATAGGGATAAGGGAGAAAGGATAAATGATCTAAAACCAACAAGGACATAATCCGGATCCGGTAGGGGCTTTTTAACTTACCCAAAAGGTGTTTTGAAGCTCTTCGGGAGAGGCTCTTTATTCAATAAGGATATTAATAAAATGATCAATAATATTCCCACGGTTTGTAGCTTCTGTAATACAGGGTGCGGGATGTTTGTTCGCAAGGGGGGGGAGGAAGCGGTCGGGATTCTTCCCATCATCCGTCATCCGGTCAATGAAGGACGTCTCTGTCAGCGGGGATGGAACCGCTACCAAAATCTGAGAAGTATGAATCGCCTGACCCATCCCCTGACCCGAAGGGGCTCCCGATTAGGAAAAACAGGGTGGGATGAAGCCCTCCAGATCAGCAAAGAAAAGATTTCCTCTATTCTAAACCTGTATGGCCCTCAAGCCATAGGCGTTATCGGATCCCCCTGGTTGACGAACGAAGATAATTTTCGCGTCTCTCTTTTTTGCCGTCAGGCGCTTAAAAGCAATAACCTGGACGGAAGTTACCGATTCGGCGGCGCAGCGGCCCTGACCGCCTTAAATGATACCTGGTCCGGGGCTCTGGGATCTTTGGCTTCTATACAATCCCTAAAAGAAAGTCCGGCTATTTTGGTAATTGGAAGGGAGAGCCTGCGTGATTTCTCTCCGGTTGGGGCCCAAATGATTCAAGCCTATCAGCAGGGGTCCAAACTCATTTTGGCAGATCCCACCTGTCTCCAGGCCGAAGGCTTTTTTAATGCTTTTCTACCTTATCCGGCGGACAAACTTGCTCACATGTTTAAAGGAAAAAAAGAAATAGCGGAGGACCTGGTCCGGCTCCTGGCCCAACCGGAATCAGCTATCGTGTTTATTGCCGATCAAATAAAAACGGCCTCCAGTCTGTTGAGTCTCCTCAGTGTTATTTCGCAGGATCGCCCCGACTCCCAGACGATTCCCATGATGATCCCTCTGAGCCGCTCTCCGAATCTCCGGGGGGCCTGGGACATGGACATAAAACCTAAAAACGGGGGATTAACCCTCCAGGAGATGCTGGATCTTCCCAACGTGATAAAGGGTCTTCTCGTTTTTGGTGATGATCTGCTCAACCACCTCCCCTCATTCGCCTTTATGGAAAAACTGAAAAACCTTGAATTTCTGCTGGTCGCGGATCGTTTCCTCACTGATACGGTACAGATTGCTGATTGTGCCTTTCCAATTCCTGTTCTGGCCGAAGGGACAGGGACTCTGACCAATTGCGAAGGAAGGGTCCAACAACTTCGTCCGGTTTTAAGTCCAAAGGAAGAGATTCGCCCCCTCTCCTATCTGCTCAGTTCTTTATCCCGAAAGTTGGGGATTAACCTCCCCGCGCAGTCGGATAGAGATGTGAGAAAAGAAATCAGCCGGGCCATTCCTCATTATCAAACTATCAGTGACGAATCAGAACTGGATTCATCCCAGGGTATCGTCCTGTCCTCTGTTAATCACCCGGCCATACCATCGGTCCCCTCTGAAACGCGGGAAGGTCCACAAGAACCGGGGAAATATCGCCTTTTCATTCCCAACACCTTATACGCCTGGAATCGGAATCAAATGATTTTGGACTCTCCCCTTCTAAAGATCGAGTATCCGGAAGACCGGAAGGCCCTAAGAATGAACCGCCAGGATGTCCGGGATCTCAGACTTCGTCCCGGTGAAAAAATTAAGGTGCGCTCAGAGCATGGCGATGCACAAATAGGCGTGGAAATAGACGATACGCTTCCTCCCCGGACCCTGGTGTTGCCCATGCATTTTTCAACCGTTATAGAAAATTTAGCCGGAAAAAGGGAATTTGATCATATAACCAATTATTCGTACTGTCCGGATCTATCGGTAACCCTGGAGAGAGTCTGAGATGGAAAGATACAGTCTTCGGAAAGACGCTCTGAATGCCTGGATTGAAGCGATGCTGGACCACCGTCAAGTTCTGGCCCCCTCCCGCATTGAGCAGGAAATTTTTTTCAAGCCCGTAGAAATCGCTCCGGATCAGGAGTTGCTGGAGGGGACGGCCGTTCTTCCTTACCTGCCGCCCAAAGATATTGTTTTTCCCCAGTCCGAAATCATGTTCTCTTTCTCCGGCGAGGGGGAAGAGTTGAGTCTGGAAGTTCCGGGGGGATCAGAGACAAATTCTGTCATCTTAGGCATAAGACCCTGCGATACCCGGGGTATTTCTTGGCTGGACCATTTTTTTTCGGAAAATTTCGACGATTTCTATTATTCCCGCAGGAGGGACAAGGTCGCTCTGGTTACCATTGCCTGTAACCAACCGGGAAAGAACTGTTTTTGCATCTGTTGTCAGGGGGGGCCTTTCCTGGAACCCGAAAGTGAGGAATGTGACATCCAACTTATATCTTTCCAAGACCGATATCTGGTGGGATGTCAAAGCGCCCGGGGGAAAGAACTGATCAATATGCGGCCTGAGCTCTTTTCCAGCCCTGAGGCCGGCAGTGAAGAAATTTGGTCCAATCTGGAAGAAGAGTCCCGAAAGATGTTTTTCCCGGACCCTACCTCCTATATGAGCACGGCCATCCGCCGGATCACTTCAAACGAAGTCCCTTCGGAGGTCTGGACGGAATTGGGAGAGCGATGTTTTGATGACGGGGGTTGTTCCTTTGTCTGTCCCTGCTGCAGTTGTTTCGGAGTCGGTTACCTGGCCAACGGCGAAAAGGGATGTCATTACCGATACTGGGATTCTTGCGATTATTCAGGTTTTACCCGGGAGGTTTCCGGACATAATCCCAGGATGGATAAAGGCGAGCGGTTCAAAAGGAGATTTTTCCATAAACTCAGTTATCAATATCTGAAAAAGGATGGAAGGATCGGTTGTGTGGGCTGTGGAAGGTGCATCACCGTCTGTCCTGGGGACATAGGTATGCCCCAGGTGGTCGAGAGAATTCGAAAGGCCCAGGCCGGACGGGAACTTTAAATAGAAATTAAACCCTACCCTCATGTGGGAGTATATCAGGGAAGAAAGTGCCATAGCAGGGCAACTGACTTGAAAACACGGAATATCACTCTCCTGTCTAGGAATCTAATTCCGCATCAGCGGGACTGGACCCCGGCCTTCGCCGGGGTGACGAGCAATCCGATTTTCGGAAGTGACCGGAAGCTCGCAAAAATTTTTTCGATGTTGATTGGCTAATCAATAAGAGGGGTAAAAATTAAATTATGGATAATGGCTACATTCCCCAGTTGGCTCGGATTGTCGAAATCCAAACGGAGACCTACGATACCAAGAGTTTTGAGTTAGAATTTGTCGAGTCCCAGGGGAAAGACGAATTCCGATTCAAACCCGGCCAATTTGTTGAAGCCTCGGTTTTGGGTGTGGGGGAAGCCCCTTTTGGCCTGTCCTCTAATCCGAATCACCCTTCAACTTTCCGGATCACGGTTCGGGCAGTCGGTTCCGTAACCCAGGCCCTTCACCAGCTTAAAGCCGGAGATCGGATAGGGATTCGGGGCCCCTTCGGAAACGGGTTTCCTTATGATGGAGTCAAAGGGAAAAATATTCTCTTCGTTGGGGGCGGTATCGGACTCCCCCCCCTCCGATCCCTTATCGAGCCCATGCTTGAAGCCCGATCGGATTTCAAGGACATTCAGATCCTTTACGGTGCCCGCACCCCGGCCGACCTTGTCTATAAGGACCGTTTGGTGGAGTGGGCTAAAATGAAGGACCTGAGATTCATGATGACCGTGGATGTGGGTGACCCCACCTGGACCGGCGATGTCGGGGTGGTGACTACCCTCTTTCCTAAAGCGGACCTTAAGGTGGATGATTCCGTGGCCTTCGTCTGCGGTCCTCCTATTATGATTCAATTTGTCATTAAAGGACTGATCCAGCTGGGTGTCCATCCGAAAAATATCATCTCCACCCTGGAGCGCTATATGAAATGCGGGATCGGAAAATGCGGACATTGTGCCATTGGCCATAAATATATTTGTCTGGACGGACCGGTTTTTTCCTATCAGGAGATGCTGAAGCTACCGGAAAAAGTAGTTTAGAAGGGGGTGAATACCGTGTGGACCCTGAATGCTTTGATTGTCACCGTTTTAGCGGGGATACTTCTCATTGCCATTTTCGCCCGATCCCGTCGAATCTGCGGGCTGATCGGGGTGGTCACCGTAGGGGTCATCACCGGGATCATTAGTTATATATCCTATCAAGTCTTTACGGTCGGGCCTCTGACCCTTGAGCCCATTTTCTCCATCCTTGCTCTGGGGGCTGATTTCTCAATCGGTGTGGACTATTTGAGCGCCGTCTTTTTACTGCTGATCGGGGGCCTGTCCTTTTTAGGCACCCTCTATTCCTATCGTTATATGGACCACTACGCCACCCAGTCCCTGTCCCGCTTCTACCATTGTTTGATTCTCTTTATCGTCGGCATGATCGGGGTGGTCTGTCTGACTGATTTGTTTTTCTTTTTTGTCAGTTGGGAATTCATGACCCTTTCCTCCTACTTTTTGGTGACTTATGAAAAAGAGGATCCCGTTAACCTCAGGGCCGGTTTCAAATACTTTCTTATGACCCATATCGGTACCGCCGCCATGTTCATCGGGGCCTTGATCCTGCAAACCGAGGTAGGGTCTTTTGCCTTTTCCCGTCTGGGAGAATCCATGGCCGGCATGATGGGGACCAGTCCGGTCAAACTCTCTATTATTCTGGGCCTCTTTCTCTTAGGATTTGGGACCAAGGCGGGAATGTTCCCGGTTGGAACCTGGTTGCCTGACGCCCATCCCGCCGCCCCCTCCGGGGTTTCGGCCATGCTCTCCGGGGTGATGATTAAAATGGGCATCTACGGTATTTTTCGTTTCTTCTTTTTCCTCCTTCCCCCGTCGCCCTATTCCGTGGCCTTCGGCATAGCCATCGGGGCTCTCGGTGCCATCTCCATTTTCATGGGAACTATCTCCGCCCTCCTTCAGCATGACTCCAAGCGATTACTGGCTTTTCATTCCATCGGCCAAATCGGGTACATTCTTTTAGGCCTGGGGACCGGACTGGTATTCCTTAGGGGCTACCCCGCCCTGGCTATAACGGCTACCTTGGGGGGAATGCTTCATGTGTTCAACCATGCCCTTTTTAAAGGGCTCCTCTTTTTAAACGCCGGCTCCATACTTTATAAAACCGGAACGAGGGATCTAAACAAACTCGGCGGGCTTTATTTTGCAATGCCCATTACGGCCTGGACCACCCTCATAGCCTCCTTTTCCATTGCCGGCCTGCCTCCTTTCAACGGCTTTATAAGTAAATGGCTCATTTATGAGACGACGATCTTAGGGGGAGTTCAAAACCCTCTATTTATCCTTTTCGGTCTGATAGCCATTTTCATCAGTACGGTTACCTTGGCCTCCTTTATAAAATTTTTCACCACTGCCTTTAGCGGAGAAATGGATAAAACTCTGGCCAACAATCTTCTGCCTGGGGTTGATGTCCCTTTTTCCATGCAGCTTCCCCAGGTCATCCTGGCCTTTTCCTGTCTCTTTTTCGGTATTTTCCCCTGGATACCGCTCAAGATGATGTATTGGTCTTTAACGGGTTCCGCTTTTGGTTCCCATTTGCCGGCTCTGAACGATATCTTCGGCAGCTCCATCCTCGGTCTGACCTTGAGTCCGGGGTGGCCCCTGGTCGGTTCCTGGCTCCCCATCCCCGGGGTAATCCTCATGTCCGGCTGCTTCTTGCTGGCCTTCTGGATATCCAGGATGGCCAGACCGGTCAAGCGAACCGTTCCCCTTTGGACCTGCGGAGAGGTCTTTGAACCCAAGGAGATCAGATTTCCTGCGGAAAATTATTATGTTCCTCTGGTTTCCCGGTTCGAAGGATTAATCTATCCCGAATCGCCTTTGGACAGGATAAAATCTCCTCAAAAAATTTACAGAGGGCTGGATTTAGATGAGGTTCTTTATTATCCCCTAGCGGACCTGGTGGTTCGTATCTTTCAGAAATTCCGGAAGAGCCATGTGGGGACTCCGCAGGTTTATTTGCTTTATCAAGTGATAGGGATTTTAATTTTAGTGGCGGCCATGCTTATCTGGCTTTATTAAGGGATGGGAAATTCCTTTAAAAGGGATTTTTCTTAATCAAAATTTTTAAGCTTAATTAATTAATGAGTATAAGGAGAAAGAAATGGCCTTTGAAAACGGCGAAAAATTAATGGTCCATTTAAGGGAAAAATTTCCAACAGAGATAATCTCCGCCAGGGAATGGGTCCCAATGAAAGTTTTCATAACCATCCGCCGGGTATCCATTCGACCCCTGGCCGAATATATCTTCCGCGGTTTGGGGGCCCGGTTTAATACCATCGTCGGGATGGATCGGCGGCCCACCCATGGGGATTTTCAAACCACTCATATTTTTTCCCTCGATTCGGACAAACTTTTTGTCCTGCTCCAGTCTTCCATACCTCAGGACCAGCCGATGATCGACTCCGTCACCCCCTTGATCCCGGGGGCCAATTGGGCCGAAAGGGAAATCCGAGATCTGGTGGGGATCAACTTTGCCGGTCATGGGGACCCCCGCCGTCTGGCCCTTCCGGATGACTGGCCGGAAAACCTTCACCCGCTGCGCAGGGATTTTGTCTATAATTTTCGCCCTGAACCAGTCGAGGGGCAGGCTCCCAAACCGGTTGAAGCACCCGGAAAGGCCACGGTATTTCCTATCGGCCCCTTCTTTCCGGTATTGGAGGAGCCGGCGGCCTTCCGGGTCTTCCTGGAAGGGGAAACCGTGGTAGGCTGTGATTATCGTGGTTTTTATAACCACCGGGGAATTGAGAAAATTGCCGACTCGGTTCTGACCTATAATCAGATTCCCTTCATCGCCGAGCGTATATGAGGCATCTGAGGGTATATTCACAGTACGTGTTACTGTGAGGCCGTTGAAGAAGCTGCTGGGATTGAGGTTCCTCCCCGGGCCCGGTATATCCGGAGCATTTTACTGGAGCTGGAGCGCCTTCACTCCCATCCCCTCTGGCTGGGGATCGGGGGTCATGTTTTGGGATTTGACACGATTCTCATGCAGACCTGGCGCATACGGGAACCGGTGATGTGGCTTTGTGAGCAGATCACCGGGAACCGGAAGACCTATGGTATGAATCTGATCGGGGGTGTCCGCCGGGACATTACCCCGGAGATGAAACCCAAAATTTTAGAGGTCATCGATCATCTGGAAAAGGAATGGTTGAAGGTGATCGAAGCCATCAGTGGGGATACGCCCCTGATGATGCGTCTCAAAGGCGTTGGGGTGCTCAGGCATGAGGACGCCGTCGACTTTTGCGTCACCGGGCCTACGGCCCGGGGGTCCGGTGTGGCCATCGATTCCCGGGTTGATCATCCCTACGCCGCCTATGGGGATCTGGTTCCGGAAAAAAAGGTCCATGAAGAGGGGGACATCCTGGCCCGCACCCTGGTTCGCCTGGAGGAGACCCTGGAGTCCGTCCGTCTGGTCCGCCAGGGGATCCAGGAAATTCCCGAGGGCCCGATTATGGCTGACATCCCTGAGGAAATCCCCGCCGGACGGGAAGGAGTCCGGGTGGTTGAAGCGCCTCGGGGGGAATCGATGCATTATGTGCTGACCGGGGAGAACAACCGTCCCTACCGCTGGAAAGTGAGGGCCCCGACCTATATGAATCTGGAGTCAGTGGCGGTAATGATTCAGGGGCTTGAACTGGCCGATGTTCCTATCGCCATAGCCAGCTATGACCCCTGCTTTTCCTGTACCGAACGGTTAGAGGTGGTGGATCGTCAAAGCGGAAAAATTCGTATCTATACTCATGGCCAACTGGTCCAACTGAGCCGGGACAAAAGGAATAGGTGAAAATGAACAACATCATCACTTCAGCCTTGATAAATTTGCTTCTGGTAATCCTGGCCGCCCCTTTTTATGAAGGTATTCTGCGAAAGCTCAAGGCCTTCGTTCAATCCCGTCAGGGACCTCCGCTTCGGCAGCCTTTTTGGGATCTCTTAAAGTTGTTGGGGAAAGAAAACCTTCAGGTCACCCGAAACCCCATTTTTTCACTGGCCCCCATTATCACCTTCGGAAGCGTCCTGATGGCGGCTTTATTTGTCCCCATGGGCTCGGCCCCTCCTTTCGGATTTGCCGGTGACCTGATTGTCCTGATTTATCTTCTCACCCTGGCCTCAGTAGGGGTCATGCTGGGAGGGTCTGTTTCAGGAAGTCCTTACGGGGTAATCGGGATGGGCCGGGAGATGATGTTGGCCATGATGGTCGAGATCATTGTTCTGGGAAGCCTGATCGTCGGGGCGATGCAGACCAAGTCCTTTGACTTAGGACAAATCTCATCCTGGTATCGAAAAGCCGGCCCCAATCTTTCTATGATCGTGGCGGCCATCCCCTTCCTGCTCTGTCTTCAGGTTCTAGTCGGCAAAATCCCCTTTGACCTTCCTGAGGCCGATCAGGAAATCATGGGAGGCCCTTTTGTGGAGACCCCAGGGGCCCGGCTGGCCCTTTACAAGTGGAGCTATTTCGCCAAACAGATTATCTGGGCCTCAATCTTTTGGGAAATTTTTATCCCCTGGCCCAAAACCGGATATTATCCTCTTGATCTGATCATTCATCTGATAAAGATTTTAATAGTCCTCCTTCTGGTCGGATTGGTTGATGCGGTAAATCCTCGTCTCCGGGTAGATCAGGGCATACGGTATTTTTCCGGTATTTGGATAATCCTAATTCTGGCTGTGGCTTTTGCCGTGATCGGAGTTTAATAGGATGCGTAATAACCTTTTTATTACAGGTTGCTCAAAAAGGCCCAGATACAAGGCGCCTGAAACTCCGAGGAACGAGTCGTACATAGACGTACGGCGCAGTGAGGAGGGGTGAGGGCAACGCAGTAGATGGACCTTTTTCAGCAACCTGTTAGGAAGGTGATCCAATGTTCAAAAGCAAAATGAAGGAAGCCATCATCTGCTTTAAAGCCGGGCGGGTGACCGCCCCCTTTCCTTTGGGGCCTGAGCCGAATCCTCCCCAGGAGGGCTATCGGGGTAAGATCGCCGTGGATGTAGAAAAATGTATCGGCTGCGGAGGTTGTGCCAATGTTTGTCCGCCCCGCCTGATTAAAATCACCGATACCGACCAAACCCGCGTCCTCGAATATTTCCTGAGCCGTTGCACCTATTGCGGTCGATGTGCCGAGGTCTGCCCGGAGGAGGCCATTACCATGACCCGGGAATACCAGTTGGCGACCAATGATGTGAACGACCTTTATATCCGGTCCGAGCTTTATATGGGGACCTGCGGACGGTGTGGACGATGCTTTAAGCCCAAAACCATTCTCGACAAAATGATGGTGACCGGATTTCAACCAGGGGATTTATCCTAAATCAGGCTATAACCTTCAAAAGGTAGAAACGGACAGGAAAAGATGGAACCTTGGACTAAACTTATCTCCGCTTTGAGTCTTTCGCTGATTCTCACGGCCTACCTCATCATCGAGATAAAAAACCTGCGCTATGCGACCTATGTTTATATCCTCCAGGCCCTTTTGATGTGCAGTCTCTTTTTGGCTTACGCCGGCCAAAACCCCAGGCTCTATTACTGGGCCTTGACCGCCTTGGTTACCAAGGTGTTTATTATCCCCTTTATGCTTTTGCGAACCATCCGCCGGACCAAGGTCCTGGAAGTTCCTCCCGTGATCGGGTACTTAGGATCCATCATCTTCCTTACCGTGGTCATCGTTATTTTTTACCGCCTTACGCATAAATATGTTGATTTCATCGCCCCCACTCCCCTGGCCACCCAGGAGCCTTTTCGGACCAATCTGGCGGTAAGCCTGGCCCTGTTTGTCATGGGGTTATATTGCATCCTGGTCCGGAGAGATGCCATCAAAGCTGTTCTGGGGCTTACCATTTTACAAAACGGGGTTCACCTCTCACTGGTCACCCTGGTCCCCCTGCTTGAAGAAACCGGCGTTATCGGGATCGTCACCGATCTGGTCATCGCCGTCGTTCTCTTGCTCTATATTACCCAGGGGGTTTACGAGAAATTCGGATCAACGGATACCTTCAACCTTAAGGAACTTCGATGGTGAAAAATGGAGATTAACAGGTTGTGGAAACCCTTTTTGCAGGTGGCTCAAAAAGGTTCAGATGCAAGGCGCCCGAAGTTCCTTGGCATGAGGCGTAGTTTAATCTACGTCGGAATGACAAGGGATGAGGGCAACGCCGCAGATGGGCCTTTTTCAGACACCTGTTAAGGAATGTATAATATGGACTGGGAAATCCTCTATCTTTTGCTGGCCCCCACCTTGACCGGATTTTTTATTTTTATTTTTGGGAAAAAGTCCTTTTATTGGAGTGAAGGACCGGCTCTCTTAGGGTCGGCTATCACCTTGGGCTTCTCGGGCTGGATTTTTCTTCAGACCACACGAGGTGAAGTTCTATCATTCTATCGTGATGAATTCAGGGTTGACGCCTTGAGCGGGTTGATGGTTGGGCTGGTGGCCTTCCTCGGTTTTATAGCCATTATTTATTCCTTTTCTTACATCCGGAAAGAAGTGGTCGAGGAAGTCATCCCACCTGAGAAATTACATTCGTATTACGGTTGGCTGATGCTTTTTCTGGCCTCCATGCTCTGGGCCGTGACCACCAACAATGTTTACCTTCTCTGGGTAGTTATCGAAGGTACCACCTTGGCTTCGATTATCCTGGTATCCTTCAACTGGTCCCGGGAGGCCCTGGAGGCAGGTTATAAATACGCCCTGCTTTTGACCGTAGGGATTACCTTTGCCCTTTTTGGCTGCATTCTCCTCTATGCCGGATCTTCCCCCCATATTCCCCCGGGACTGGATCCACTCAAAATCAGCGAGATTGCCAAGGTGGCCGGGAAGATACCTCGGAGCATTGCCCTGGTGTCGGTCATTCTTCTCTTGGCCGGTTTTGGAACCAAGGCGGGTGTTGTCCCTTTTCACACCTGGCTTCCGGATGCCCATGCCGAAGCCCCTACCCCGGTCAGCGCCCTGCTTTCCGGGATCATGATCAAGGTGGGGATTTATGCGGTCATTAGAACCGTTCTGATCTTCTATTCTTTTTATTCCGTCATCAGCCTTCTGGTCCTCATTCTCGGGGTAATAACCATGATTGTGGGCCTGGTGATGATGTTCCTCCAGGACGATGCCAAACGATTTTTAGCCTTTTGCTCCGTGGTCAGTGTGGGATATATATTCATGGGCCTGGGCCTGGGCAGTTATTTGGGGATCTATGGGGCCATATTTCATCTGATCAATCATTCCCTGATGAAGGCCCTGGCCTTTTTGTCTCTCGGTGGAGTGATTTATGCCACCCGCTGTCGGAAGATATCCGAACTGGGGGGGGTGGGAAAATTGATGCCGGTAACCGCTTTAACCTTTTACGTTTCGGCCCTGGCCCTAAGCGGCATCCCCCTGTTTAATGGATTTGTCAGCGAGTTTACCATCTTTCTGGCCGGAGTGAAGGCCGGTTATTTGTGGGCGACGATCATCGCCATCGTGGTGTCTGTTCTGACTCTGGCGGCCTTTATCCGGGTCAGCGCTCGGATATTCATGGGGACCCTGCCTCAGAATCTGATGAATTTGCCGATCCGAGAAGTTCCACCAACCATGTGGGGAGGGGAAATTCTCCTGGCTGCCCTCTGTATATTGATCGGGGTCTATCCTCAGTTGATTTATCAAGTCCTTCATGAGGCGACCAAGGCGATTTTTGCGATGATGCCCATGCCTTAAAGGGGGGAACATGTTAAAAAAATTAATCGATAAGGCCCAGTTCAAATCACTCTGGGTCTACCATGCCAATACGGGTGCCTGCAATGGCTGTGATATCGAGGTGATTAATGTCTTGACCCCCTATTATGATGCGGAACGTTTTGGAATCAAGCTGGTTGGCTCACCCCGTCATGCCGATGTTTTGCTGGTTTCGGGCCCGGTGACCCGACAGGTGGCCCCGGCCTTGCTTAGGCTTTATGAGGCCGTCCCCAGTCCAAAATTGGTGTTTGCCATCGGGGGCTGCCCTTCAGGAGGAGGAATGTTTTTTGACAGTTATGCCACCTTGGGGGGGTTGAACAAAGTCATCCCGGTTGACTTTTATATTCCCGGATGCCCGCCCAGGCCAGAGGCGATCCTCTATGGCGTAGCCGTGGCCTTAGGTCTGGCCCCTAAAAAAACGGCCCCCATCATGTCTTCCCAGGTCTTTCCGGAGGAGATTCTTCAAAAAATCGAACAAGGGGAATTAATCCATGAACAAAAATAGAATCCTCTCTTATTGGGCAACCGCCGTTTTTATTGTGGCCTTTTTGGGATTGGGGGTCGGCTGTAAAATGGCTAAACCCTATAAAGGAGAGGCAAAGATTCTGGTTGCTCCTGCTCCTTTTTCCCTTTCCATGGTAGAGGCCCGATTTTTATTTTTAACCGATTACTTGACGGAACAAACGGGTTGGAAGATAGAAACTGTCGTCGCCCCCTCCAGCCTGGATGAGTTTCTTAAAATACTTAGCGCTCAAAAGATAGCCTTTTCCTTTCAAAACCCTTATTTCTATCTCTATCTGGCCGAAAAACACGGGGCAGTCCCCTTAGTCAAGACCGTCTCTCTGGACGGCTTAACGGAATTCCGGGGGATGATTATCGCCCAAGAAAAAAGTCCCATCAAATCGCCGGGTGATTTGATCGGCAAAAAAATCCTGGTTTCCGATCGTAACTCTGTGGGTGGATTTTTAGCCCAATATATGCTTCTCAAGGATTTTGGATTGGATCCGGAAAAAGAATTGATTTTTTCATTCGGAGACACACAGGAAAAAATAATGGAAAAGGTGGCCTTGGGGCAGGCGGAAGTAGGATTTATCCGGGAAGATGTGCTTCAGTCCATGATCCGGGCCAAGGGGAGCATGACCGGAGTGAAGGTCATCGCCTTAACCCCTTTCCATCCTACCCATTGTCTGGTGAGCTACCCCAAGACGGATCCGGTTCTGAGCGAAAAGGTAAAAACAGCCCTACTAAATTTAACTCCCGAGAATCCTTCCCATCGATTTATCCTGGAACGTTTGAGGATTTCCAGATTTACCCAGGCTTCCGCTGAAGAATACCAGACCTTCAAGAAGGTCCTTATGCTCCACGGGCTTTTCGTTCCTGGTCCGCTCTCTAAGTTGAAAGAGCAGGAGACAAAAGGTGATCCCGGTCTTTAAAAAGAGAAAAAAATGCCGGACCATTACCCCCCGGACCTGAAAACCCTGGAGTCCTTTATTCATCCTTCCTATCCGGGTCGTGTCGTCACTCTGGGAGTAGGGAATCGGCTTCTGGGGGATGATGGAACCGGGCCTGAACTGGTGACCAGACTCAAAGAAAACTGGGAAGGGAGTGAAATACAGGACGATTTAAGGGGCAACCGATTTTTTATCGATGCAGAAGAAAATCCGGAGGATTGGTTTATCAGGGTCCTCGAACTTCAGCCGGCGGTCATCATAGTAATCGATGCCGTGGCCATGCAGGCCGAACCAGGGAGTGTGGCCGTGCTTGAGGCCCAGGCCTTGCCGGAAAGTCTCCTCTATTCCACTCATCGTTTGTCCCTCAGAAGTCTTCTTCAACTCTGGGAGGAAAACGGCTGCCGGGCCCTGGTCCTGGCCATCCAGCCGGAAACCCTGAACATCGGCCAAGGATTGTCTCTACGGGTAAAAGAGAGTATTAATCAACTTATCCATTTTCTTTCCCCCTGGTCACCTTAATTATCTACTAAACCTTTGGAGTCTCAGCCCAGTCCCATCTGAAACAATTTAAAGCCCGCCCAACCATTCCTGATTGACTTTCTTTCGTTCGTTGATAATATATGAATCAAGAAATATCATGAACAGGTTGCTGAAACCGGGAACCCACCCCGAAGAGGGGGGAGTGAGCCGCGACGTGGGGCGAACAATAAGGCTCATCTATCCCGCGGCGGGATTGCCCTAAACCTTTTTGAGCAACCCGTGAAATAGAGTTTTACCACATTCTGTTAAGGTGTGTTAGGGAAAAGGGATCATACCATGGACGAGGAAACGAAAAAAAATCCATCGGACCGCGTTCAAAACCGCCGGGTCCACATGGCCAACGAACGGACCTTTCTGGCCTGGATCAGGACCAGCATCGGCATCATGGCCTTTGGGTTTGTGGTGGAAAAGTTCGCCCTCTTTGTCAGGCAGATGAGCCAGTATCTATCCCTTACCGCCGGGAGAGAATCGGTTCCCTTTTCTTCTCTTCCGAAGAGCCCGGGGTATTCTTCCATTATTGGGGTGATTCTTATCGGTCTCGGGGCCCTGATGGGGTTTTTGGCTTTCATTCGCTATAAAAAAGTTGAAAGGCAGATTGATGAGGATACCTTTCGCCCTTCTCTGATCCTGGATATACTGCTGACGATTTCCATCGTTTCCGTAGGATTTTTCCTGATTATTTATTTGAGTCATATTTTTTGATGACCAGATCTCCATATCATTGGACCTTGGACTCATTGAAGAAGATGGGGGAAACCGATTATGTTGGAATCCAAGAAAAAGATGGCCCAAAGTTTTTCCGATTTGAAGGTGGCCATGGAAAAGGGGAAAGGAAATCCCAAAGATTTTTTTTCCGTTTTTGAGCAAGGCTGCCGGGAATTTGCTCAGGAAACCCAGAAAGTCTCCCAGGAGGATCCGGGAACTTTCCTTGATCTGGTCAGGCGGATGGCGCAGAAAATTGAAGGTGGAGACACCCCGGCTGTATTTGAATTGATGGACAAAATGAAAGGGCTGAAAAAATCCTGCCATGAAAAATATAAATAGAAAAGTCGGGGCTCTATTTTTTTTCTTGATGGTGTTTGTGTTATGGGCCAAAGTTCCGGACCTTTTGGCCATGGGGGCCAACAACGGAGGGTCCCCCCCCCAAAGCCAATCGCTAAAGCCCTCTGCTCCCGGTTTGGAAAACATTCAGGTCGTCGTGCCGGCCGGGACACTGATGAAGGTCCAATTGAATCAATCCATACGCACTTCGACCCATCGGAGCGGGCAGTCTTTTTTCGTCACTCTAAAGGAGCCGGTTGTGATTGGGGGAAAAGAAATGGTTCAGGCCGGGGTTCCCTTCTTCGGTGTTATTTCCCAATCCCGGGAATCCGGACATCTTAGCGGCAGTGCCTTGATTGAACTCCAATTGACGCGGATTATTATGCCCGACGGAACAATTTTGCCCATAAGTACCGAAACCTTCAAAAAAGTAGGCCAGGCCCATTTTCTGCGGAACATCGGTTTGATCGGGATAGGGACCATCCTGGGGGCCGGTTTGGGGAATCTTTTGGGACAGATTCCCGGGGCCCTGATAGGGATCGGTACCGGGGGAGGGACCGGGGCTGTTCTGGCCTATGTGACCGGGAAAGAGGATTTATTTATTAAGGCCGGAACCGAACTGGGATTCAAAATAGCTCGCCCCTTTACAATCTCAATTCAGCCCACTTTCGCTATTCCATCGAAGTAATTCGGTAAAATTGATGGACTCGTAAAAAGTCCATCAACAGGCCGAGGCCAATTAAGGACTTGACATAAAGCCTTCATCAATTTATTTTGACACCAGGGGGATGGAGGAAAACAGTCTGAATGAATTCATGACCATGGCCCTAAGGGAGGCCGAAAAGGCCGGCCTTGAAGACGAGGTTCCCGTGGGAGCGGTTTTGATCTGCTCTGGCGGGGAGGTCCTGGCTGCTGATCATAACCGGACCAGACAGTTGAACGATCCAACGGCCCATGCCGAAATTTTAGTTTTAAGAAGAGCCGCCCATGTTCTAAATAATTTTCGGCTGCCGGAAACGACATTGTTCGTTACCATCGAACCCTGCTTGATGTGTGCCGGAGCAATGGTCCAGGCCCGTGTGGATCGGGTTGTTTTTGGAACGGCTGATCCCAAGGCCGGTGCTTTAGGGTCCCTTTGTGATGTTTCCAAGGATAAGCGATTGAATCATCGCTTTGAGGTGGTTTCAGGGGTCCTGGAAACGGAATGCCGGGACCTGATTCAAAAATTTTTTAATAACAAGCGCGGCAAGTTATAAATATACTTAAAATCCTCTGTGAGATGGGAAAAAAGTTTTCGCTGAACGCCGAACGTTATTTCTAAAATTTACGGAGAGGTACCGAAGCGGCTGTAACGGGGCCGACTCGAAATCGGCTGTACGCCCAAAAGGTGTACCGTGGGTTCGAATCCCACCCTCTCCGCCAATAACTTATTGATTTTATTAAGTCCGACTCCCTAAAAATAGTTTAGATAATGTTTAGATAAAGGTTAAACAAAAGACTTTATCCGACGTCATAAATCATCCTCCATCCCTCCAAATAAAATGACTAATACCGATCAGGGCAACAAGAAAAAGAACACATGACTCTTAATCAGTAGGTCGACGGTTCGATCCCGCCACGGCCCACCACATTTCAATAAGTTACAAAGATTATATTTTTAGTTTGGTGGAAATGGTGGCTATTTGGTGGCAATAAATTAAATCCATCGATAGTCATCATTTTAACCAAATAATCCAGTCATTTTTATTTCTTTTTCCTCTTTCTGTACTTCCACCATTTTTTATGATAGAGAAAATATCTATTAAGGTTGGGGCCAAGTTAATCTTCTATCTCCGGCAAATAAATTTTGAATAGGCTAAAAAGATGCATACACATTCCTAATCTGTAGGCCGTGAGTTCAAGTCCCGCCGGGGGCACCATAAAAATCAACAAACTACAAAGTAATCTAATAAATTAATAAAATTTGAGTGGCAATGGGTGGCGAAAATTATGGTTTTGCAACCCTGAATAAACGATTTAGGCCGCATAGCCCCCAGCCATTCGTACACTTTGGGCGCGCACCGGTAACCGCAAAAGCAAAATACACAGATCCCCCCCACCAAACCTTTTCCGGCCTGACCAGCCGGTTAAATCCCAATTATAGGTTCGAACCTTATTAGTTTAACCAAGTAACTAATTGAAAATACAATAATTTAATTTATTAATAACTTTCCCAACATTGCTAAGTGACAAGTCCAACCAGCTCCTAAAGAATCAAATCATTTTTCTCCTTTTTATCCGCTATGGAATTCAATAGGCAGGCGGTTTAATCCTCTTGCGCCTCCATCATTTTCTATGATAAATAGTTAATTATTTATTAAAGTAGGACAGTAGGTTCGATCATACCCACTCGGCCAATAACTTATTGATTTTATTTAAGCTGAACAGGTCAAATCGGGTAATAGTTTGGATAGGTTAATCATTTTCAGTGCAAATCTCATAAACGTATTGTTTTTATATGACATATTGAGGGGAAAATGCGGACGGCATCAGTAATAGATTTATTTTGTGGCGTTGGTGGAATGACGTACGGATTCGTACAAGAAGGCTTCAACGTCATAGCCGGGATTGATATTGATCCGACTTGCGCATACGCCTACGAAAAAAACAATGGCGCAAAATTCATCCTCAAGGATATTGAAAACCTGACCGGTGATGACATTGTCGAACTATTTCCTGAAAATGATATTAAAATCCTTATCGGTTGTGCACCATGCCAACCCTTTTCCAAATATACCAATAAAAAAACTGAAGGCAACGAATGGAAATTGGTACGGAGTTTTGGAGAATTGATTAAGTGCGTGAAACCCGATATCGTCTCAATGGAAAACGTTCCTCAATTGGAGAATCACAGGGTCTTTAATGAATTTTTGAATGTTCTTGAGGAGATGGACTTCTATTTCTCCTGGAGTACTGTCGACTGTGTCAGATATGGTGTCCCGCAAACTCGCAAAAGGTTGGTACTTTTCGCTTCCAAATTCGGAAAGATTAAAATAATCAACAAAACCCACTCTCTCCAAAGACAAAAGACAGTTGCTCATGTAATCCGAAAATTGAAACCTGTCGTTGCGGGGGAGGTGAATTCTGCAGATCCTCTCCATAGAGCAAGCAGGTTGACTGATTTGAATTTGAGGAGGATCATGAACACACCCTCTGGTGGAGGATGGAAGGACTGGCCGGATGAATTGGTCCTGCAATGTCATAAAAAAGAAACCGGGAGACACTATTCGGGTGTCTATGGGAGAATGTCATGGGAGCAGCCAGCTCCAACTATGACTACTCAATGCTATGGGTTGGGAAACGGGAGGTTCGGTCATCCAGAACAGAACAGGGCCATATCACTGAGAGAAGCGGCTTTGTTTCAAACTTTTCCAAAAAAATATGAATTCTTTCCACCAGGAGCCGAAGTCCATTTTAAAATTATTGGGAAACAGATAGGTAATGCGGTCCCGGTTCGCTTGGGCAGGATTGTCGCGAGGAGCATAAAGAAACATTTAGAGGTGTGTCATGTCTAACAATCCCGAATATTTGTTGACAATAGATCTAAATACATTGAATCATTTGGGTATTGGGCTTTATAGCAATATACCCGCTGTGCTCTCGGAAGTAGTCGCAAATTCATGGGATGCCGATGCTTCTAAGGTCGAAATCAATATCGATAAAAGAAAAAAAATTATAACGATATCAGATGATGGCTGGGGCATGGCCAAAGAAGACATAAACAAAAAATATTTGAAAGTTGGATATGCCAAAAGAGAAAATGAACCGCCAATAACTCCGAAAGGAAGGCATGTTTTTGGACGTAAAGGGATAGGGAAATTATCCCTTTTTTCAATAGCGGATACTATTGAGGTCCATAGCATAAAAACAGATAAAAAGAAAACAATTGAAAAAAATGGGTTCATTATGAATGCCCAGAAAATAGCAGAGGAGATAAAAAGGGTCGATGGTGTATATGCCCCCATACCCGTAGAGAAGAAAAAAATCACTATTGAAAAAGGAACTAAAATCGTTCTCAGTGACCTCAAAAAAAGTTTGGGACTGGTGGAAAGTTTTTTAAGAAGGCGTATAGCGAGACGATTCGCTATAATCGGAGAAGAACATGATTTTTCTGTAATCATTAACAATAACCCGATAACGGTCGAAGATAGAGATTATTTTAAAAATTTAGAATATTTGTGGTGTATCGGAGAGGGGAGCGAAAAATATCTTAATTCCTGCCCGAAATGCAAAAAACATACAAAATTGGATGGCATAATAGACCCAACAAAAGATTTTAAAATTACAGGTTGGGTGGGAACTTTCGACGAACAAAAGAGCATTGAAGAAGGAAACAATACTATCGCAGTCATGGCTTGGGGAAAACTCATCCATGAGGATATTCTAAAGGACTTGAAAGAAGGCGGGATTTTCACGAAATACATAATAGGTGAAATACGAGCCGATTTTCTTGATTTTGATGAAGAGGAGGATATATCTACAAGCAATCGCCAAAGTGTCAAAGAAGATGATCCGAGATTTCAAGTTTTAAAAAAGTACGTCCAAGAAAACATCCTAAAAGAAATTCAAAACAAATGGCGAGATTGGAGAAACGAAGATGCCGAAAGAAAGGCTCTGGAGAATCCAAAAATTAAAGAATGGTTCGAACAGTTAACCAGGGACAACAAAAAGTATGCTCGATTACTTTTTGGAAAAATCGAAGCATTTCCGATTCAGGACCAAGCCTATAAAAAAGAACTTTATAAACATAGTATTCTTGCCTTTGAAACTTTAGCTCTTAAAGACAATTTGAGCGCATTGAAGAAAGTGGACACAGAAGAAAATTTGGAACTGCTTACCTCGATTTTCAATGATATGGATGAACTTGAAGCGGTCCACTATTGGCAGATCACAAAAGGAAGGGTCGAAGTTTTGAAAAAATTTCAAGACATCGCGCCTACCGCGCAAGAAAAAATTATTCAAAAGTATATATATGATCATCTATGGCTCTTAGAATCCTTCTTGGGAAAGGGCCAGTACAGATGAAAAGATGGAAGAATCTGTCAACAAGGAATGGAAAAAAATCGGTGCGAAACTATCCGAAGAAGAAAAAAAAGGCAGAATTGATATAAGGTATAAAACAGCAGCCGGTAAGCATATAATAATTGAACTTAAGAAGTATGATAGGGCCGTAACCGCGACCGAACTCGTGGACCAGATAGTGAAATACAAGGATGCTTTAGAAAAATGTTTGGAAAAGGCGTACCCTGGGGATCGACAAATTATAGAGGTTATTTGTATCCTGGGACAACCTCCGAAACCCCCTGGAAAAGAAAAAATGAACACTGAAATATTGATGGCAGCCGATGCGAGATATATCACATATGACCTGCTTATACGGCAAACGCGAGAGAGTTACCAGGACTATCTTAATAAAGAAAAAGAAATTTCTCGAATTCAAAGCTTGATCGAAAGCCTCTGAATATTCTACGCCTTGATTTCTGGCTTCCTATCTCAAGTTTTGTTTTATAAAATATGGTCGATCATCTTACTCCAGAACAACGTTCCCGCGCCATGTCGAATGTTAAAACAAAAGATGGTCGTCTGGAACGAATAGTCCGATCAGCACTTCATAAACGTGGCTTCAGATTTAGAAAACATATAAAAAATCTTCCGGGCACCCCTGATATTGTATTTCCTAAAGCGAAAATAGCCGTATTCATTGATGGGGATTTTTGGCATGGATTCCGTTTTCCCGAGTGGGAATACAAGCTTACGGAATTTTGGAGAAATAAAATCATAACAAACAGAAAACGAGATCAAAAAAATTTTAGAAAATTAAGAAGAATGGGATGGCGAGTGTTAAGGATTTGGCAACACGAAATTGAAAAAAATACGGAATCTTGTGTCATGAAGATTATATCAGAAATCATTAATGTCAGAACAAGTTCCGTTTAAGAATATTCGGCGGGAACGGTCCCAATTGTTATCCCGCAAGAGACGGAGCAAAAAACGAAAATGACTGCGTAGAGAATAGGCACTTTATGTTCGAACAAACCTTCAAAAACATCGATGACGTCCTCTGGAAAGAGGCGGGATGCACCACCGAATTGGACTACACCGAGCAGACTTCCTGGCTGCTGTTTCTGAAATACATAGACGATCTGGAACAGGACAGGGCCATGGAGGCCGAATTGGAGGGGAAGAAATACTCTTATATTCTCGACAAGCCTTACAGGTGGCAAAGTTGGGCCGCGCCTAAGGGAAAAGATGGCAAGCTCGACCACAACAAGGCCCTTATCGGCGACGACCTCCTCGACTTCGTTAACCAGAAACTTTTCCGCTACCTGCAAGGCTTCAAGCAGAAGGCCAGCGGGCCGAACACCATCGAATATAAGATCGGCGAAATCTTCGGCGAGATCAAAAACAAGATCAGCAGTGGCTACAACCTGCGTGAGATCATTGATTACATTGATGAGCTGCATTTCCGCTCGCAGACCGAGAAATTCGAACTCTCGCACCTCTACGAAGCCAAGATCAAGAACATGGGTAACGCCGGGCGCAACGGCGGGGAATATTATACCCCGCGCCCGCTCATCCGCGCAATCGTGCAGGTTGTGAAACCGAGGATCGGCGAGAAGATTTATGATGGGGCCTGCGGCTCGGCGGGGTTCTTGTGCGAGTCGTTCGATTACCTCCGGTCAGGAAAGAAAATCACGACAAAGGATCTCGACACCCTCCAAAACCGAACTTTTTACGGTAAAGAAAAGAAGTCTCTCGCCTATGTCATCGCGATCATGAACATGATCCTGCACGGTATCGAGGCGCCGAACATCATTCACACCAATACCCTCTCCGAGAACCTCGCCGATATTCAGGACAAGGACCGCTTCGACGTGGTGCTGGCCAATCCTCCCTTCGGCGGCAAGGAACGCAAGGAAGTTCAACAGAACTTCCCTATCCGTACCGGCGAGACCGCCTTTCTCTTCCTCCAGCACTTTATCAAGATCCTAAAGGCCGGTGGGCGCGGCGGCGTGGTTATCAAGAATACCTTCCTTTCCAATACCGACAATGCCTCCGTCAGCCTTCGCAAGCTACTTCTGGAAAGCTGCAACCTCCACACCGTGCTCGACTGCCCCGGCGGTACTTTCCTGGGCGCGGGCGTGAAGACCGTGGTGCTCTTCTTCGAAAAAGGCTCGCCTACCCGCAAAATCTGGTTTTACCAGCTCGATCCGGGTCGCAATCTGGGCAAGACCAACCCTCTTAACGACGACGACCTCGCCGAGTTCGTAAGTCTGCAAAAGATTTTCGTGGACTCTCCCAAGAGTTGGAGCGTTGAAGCCAAGACTATTGACCCTTTGACTTTTGATCTCTCAGTAAAGAACCCCAACGGCGGTGAAGAAGTGATACACCGCAGCCCTCTGACGATCATGGACGAGATTGCAATGCTGGATGCAGAGAGTGCGGTGGTACTCGCAAATATAAGGGAGCTTCTGTGAAGAGTGGGTGGCTATCAAAGACGCTGGGCGAAGTGTGTCAGATAAAACCGCCGAAAAACGAAGCCCGGGTTAGGCTCCCCATCGATGGATTTGTTTCCTTCCTCCCGATGGAAGACTTGGGTATCGACGAAAAGTTTGTACGGGCAACTCAAACTAAGCAACTTTCGGCTGTTGTGGGGAGTTATACCTACTTCGCTGATGGCGATGTTCTCCTCGCAAAAATAACGCCCTGTTTCGAAAACGGAAAACTCGGTATAGCCGAAAGACTTACCAATGGCATCGGTTTTGGCTCCAGTGAATATTTCGTATTCCGTCCAAATGGAACTCTGAACAAGGAATGGCTCTACTACTACCTATCCCGGGAGATATTCCGGGAAGAGGGTGCAGCACGGATGTTGGGAGCCGTTGGACACAAACGTGTCGCGAAGGAGTTTATCGAAGCATATCCGATTCCCATTCCTCCACTCCCTGAACAACAGCGGATAGTCGGCATCCTCAACGAAGCATTTGACGGCATCGCCGCCGTCAAAACCAACGCCGAAAAGAACCTCCGAAACGCCCGCGTCCTCTTTGAAAGCCACCTACAGGCTATCTTCACCCAACAAGGCGATGGATGGGTAGAGAGGCGCAAACCTCTGTCTGACTTATGCGAGTTAATTGTTGATTGTGAACACAAAACCGCTCCAACCCAAGCAGAAGGTATTCCTTCAATCCGTACGCCAAACATTGGTAAAGGTAAGCTTTTACTTGATGACGTTTACCTCGTTTCTGAGGAAACATACAGTAAGTGGACACGCCGAGCCAAGCCTCGTGCGGGTGATCTGATCCTCGCGCGTGAGGCTCCTGCTGGGAACGTGGCAGTGATCCCTGAAAATGTGCGGCTCTGTTTAGGACAGAGAACCGTCTTGATAAGACCGAAAGCTGTCGTTTTTGAGTCGGAATTTCTTTCTTTTCTTCTCCTGCAACAGGACATGCAACGCTGGTTGCTGGCTCAATCACGTGGTGCAACGGTACAGCATGTGAACATGAAGGACATTCGAGCATTAAATATCGGGGCGATTCCACCACTTGATGTGCAACGATCTATTTTGCTGAAAATTAAAGGCCTGGAGAAGGAAATCGAGCGCCTCGAATCCATCTACCAGGGCAAGCTTAACGCGCTCGAAGAGCTAAAAAAATCTTTACTGCACCAAGCATTCACCGAAGGACTGTGAAATAGTAATGGCAACAATAACCAAAAATCCGAGTGCGTTCCACGCGCAATTAAAACCGAATGATACCTCAGATCAAACTGTCGGTTGTCGGCACACTCAACCTGATATCTGCTCCAAGAACAGCATGCCAAAAATCTGTGCGTTGGTTCGAGAAGATGGGATGTGCCTCACCCCGCCTCGATCTTGGAAGAAGCAGTTTCTTAAACTGAAGGAAGGCATTGTGAAGAAGAAATGAACGAAGCCGAAACCAGAGCCGAACATATTGATCCCGCCCTCAAGGCGGCGGGCTGGGGTGTGGTTGAGGGCAGTCGTATCCGACGTGAGTATCCCATCACGCTGGGCCGCATCGAAGGTCACGGGCGGAGAGGCAAGCCGCTCATTGCCGATTATTTATTGATTTATCGAAATACCAGGCTGGCTGTCGTCGAGGCTAAAGCCTGGGATGAACCACTGACTCAAGGCGTAGCTCAGGCCAAGGAGTACGCGGGCAAGCTCGCGATCCGTTTCACCTACGCCACCAATGGCCAGGGTCTCTATCGCATCGACATGCAGGAGGGAACCGAAGGGGAGTTGCCCTGTTATCCGACTCCCGACGAACTCTGGAACCTGACCTTTGCCCAGGAGAACAGCTGGCGGGATCGCTTCGCCACCATCCCCTTCGAGGATAGAGGCGGATATTTCCAAGGCAGGTACTTCCAGGACATCGCCATCGAGCGGGTGATGGAAGCCATTGCCGCTAACAAGTCTCGCATTCTGCTCACGCTCGCCACGGGCACGGGCAAGACGTTCATCGCCTTCCAGATCGCCTGGAAGCTTTTTCACTCCCGCTGGAATTTGAGCCACGAACCCTCCCGCCGCCCGCGGATCTTGTTCCTGGCAGATCGCAACATCCTGGCGGATCAGGCGTTTAACTCCTTTTCCTCCTTTCCTGAAGACGCGATGGTGCGGATCAACCCTGAGTCCATCCGGCAAAAAGGTCGGGTGCCAAAGAACGCCAGCATCTTCTTCACTATTTTTCAGACCTTCATGAGCGGGCCGCCCAAGGATGGAAAGCCCTCGCCTTACTTCGGGGAGTATCCACCGGACTTCTTCGACTTCATCATTATTGACGAATGCCATCGAGGCGGCGCGAACGACGAGAGCAACTGGCGCGGCATTATGGAGTACTTCTCCCCGGCCGTACAGGTCGGCCTCACCGCCACGCCCAAACGCAAGGAAAACGCGGACACTTATGCCTATTTCGGTGATCCGGTCTATATCTACTCTCTAAAGGAAGGAATCAACGACGGGTTTCTGACACCGTTCAAGGTTAAGCAGATCTCCACCACACTCGACGAGTATGTATATACGTCCGACGACACAGTGATCGAGGGCGAGATTGAAACCGGGAAGCGTTACACGGAACCCGACTTCAACAAGATCATCGAAATCATGGAGAGGGAGCGATATCGGGTAAAGCTTTTTATGGATGAGATCAACCAGAAGGAGAAGACGCTGGTCTTTTGCTCTTCCCAGGACCACGCCCTGGCCGTTCGCGACCTCATCAACCAGATGAAGACAAGCAAAGACCCGAATTATTGCCACCGGGTAACGGCTAAAGACGGCAAGTTGGGCGATCAATACTTGCGAGACTTTCAAGACAATGAAAAGACTATCCCTACGATCCTGACCACCTCTCAAAAGCTCTCTACCGGCGTGGATGCTCGCAACATCCGCAATATCGTCTTGATGCGTCCGATCAACTCTATAATCGAGTTTAAGCAGATCATTGGGCGCGGTACGCGACTCTACGACGGGAAGGATTACTTCACCATCTACGATTTCGTAAAGGCGCACCACCATTTCAGCGATCCCGAGTGGGACGGCGAGCCGATGGAGCCTGAGACCTGTCCGAGATGTGGCTGTTACCCCTGCCAATGCGAAAAGCAGCCGCCGAAACCGTGTCCTGTATGTGGGCAGAGGCCGTGTATCTGTGAGCCCAAGGTTTGCCCGATATGCGGTCAAAAGCCCTGTGTCTGTAAGAAGAAGGCAAAAGTCAAGCTTGCCGATGGCAAGGAGCGGACCATTCAGCACATGATGTGCACCACCTTTTGGCATCCCAGCGGCTTGCCCATGTCTGCCCAGCAGTTCATGGAAATGCTGTTCGGCAAGCTGCCGGAATTCTTCAAGGACGAAGCGGAACTCCGCGACATTTGGAGCGCCCCTGATACGCGCAAGAAGCTTTTACAAGGACTCGCAGAGAAGGGGTTTGGCCGCGAACAACTTTCCGAGATGCAAAAGATTATTGATGCCGAAAAGAGCGATCTCTTTGATGTGCTGGCCCATGTTGCCTACGCAATGCCACCATTGACCCGGGAAGAACGCGCTGCCGGGGCTAAGGTCATTATCAGCACCCACTTCAACACAAAGCAGCGGGTCTTCCTCGACTTCGTGCTGTCGCATTATGTGAGTATCGGGGTGGATGAACTCGACCAGGAAAAGTTGAAACCGTTGCTCCTTCTGAAATACCACGACTCCATTGCTGACGCCGTGGCCGATTTAGGCAAACCGGAAGAAATTGGCGAGGTCTTCTACGGATTTCAAAAATATCTGTATCAGCAACAGGCCGCTGCATGACGAGCATTCAATGGAAATAAATGATAAGAAATTAGAAGCTTTAAAACAGGCCTTGATTGGCGTCAAAAATCAGAGGGAGGAGGCTTTTATATTGCTTACCGCTGTTCCGGAACAACATCTTCCCGATATGGTGGAGACACTCCGGATCCTAAATGGGCTCAAGGAAATTAATAGTCCTCGTTAAAATTAATACTTTCTTCCAGTAACTCGCAGGGTCCAGTTTTGGAAAAAATGCCAGAGGACAAATGATGATACCTTAACAGAGACTTGAATTTGTTTGACTTTTTCTAAATTCTGATTAAAATCTCCTTATTCTTAAATGAGTTTTCTTGCTATCAACACCTAACAAAGGAGTTTTGATGGAAGAATAGACCCCTATTCTCAACAGAGATATGGGGGTTTTTTATTTTTAAACTGGGCGGGATGTTACACAGTTAGAAATTTATCCAAGCAACGCCCTATTTTAACAAAATTTTATAATATTTTAATCGAATGTTTAATACAATTCGGGAAAACCAATCAATTTCATTTTGATAATTTGAATAGGACCGGGGATATGGATGTAACTCTCCTGCACAAAATCCATTCTGAGGGAGCCAAACTTCTTCTCAACTGCCCGCCTCCTCGAAGATCAGCCAACGACTGGCAGCAATATATTCCAGAACCGTTTGAGACAGCCTTGTCAGTTGAAGAGCATCGTTGGTTCTGGCGGCCAAAGCAAATCAAATTTGTTCTTCTGGCTGAATCCCACGTCTATACTGATGCTGATGATCTAAAGTGCAAAATCGTTTATGACAAGTTGGATCCGTCTTTACAAAAATCGCCTCGACAATTTGTCCGACTTGTCTACTGCCTTGGGTACGGAAACGACCAGATACTCGATAGAGTTCCAGAGCAAAATAATTCAGGTACCAAAGAGTACTGGGAATTGTTAGGAAGATGTGCTGGCACGTGGAACAGATCTGACTATTCCATGCCATCGAAGATTCGAACCCTTGAGATTTTGAAAGAGAAAGGGATTTGGCTTGCAGATGCATCCATCCATGCATGTATGAACCCGCGACTAAATAAACCATGGCGCAATATTGCGACTCGCTTCAAAAACACACTTTATAGAGAGCTGATCAATCTTTCTTGGGACTATGTACGTCCAACGATTGAACAGGCAAAGGAAATCTGGTATGTCGGCAACAATTTGAAATCTGTCTTGCACGATAGCATTCTGAATCCCATAAAGTCCATCCCCCAACCATCAGGACGACGCAATCCAAGAACACGAAGAGAATATGACGAAAAACTTCCGAAGCTTATAACTGCAATTAACAAGGTTTGCTGATAAATACATGAAAAAAGACATGTGATGGTTACTTCTGTATATCAAGCAAAATGAGGAGATATGAAGTTCTTTAGAATAACTTGTTAGCTGTCACAAAGGGTAGTAGACCTAAACGTTGCAAAAGAAATCGCCAAATTTTGAATTATGCTGCCATTTTAAAAGTATCTAAGAATTTGAACAAACCATGTTTAACGACTTCATTACCACTCATAGTAAGAGTCAGGTTACCCTGGGGTGCTGTGAGTCTTCCTGCTCTTTGAATATAACGATGGCGGATCCATTTTAATTCATGAAAATTCCAAAGCGGGGTTCTTTTCTCGGAGGTTCCTCGATCTCTATCCCGGGTAGCCATTTGTAATTCCCGGTTCAGGTTATGGGCAAAAATAGCCGCTATCATGTAACATTGGTTTCCTGAAAGTTTCTTAACCGCAATATAATCCAGTTGGCTTTGGGATTTCAATTCCCCAAAGACACTCTCCTGACTTCCTCGACCATTGTGAAAGACCAGGATCTTTTTAGCAGAAATCCTCTTGTTGGTGACGATGACCTTATACTCGTACCCATATTCTAAAGGGATAAAGAGATCCAATTGAATCGGGGCTTTTTGGATTTGCTTGCATCGTTGTCGTATAAAAACAAAACGGAACTTTACCGGCCATTTTTTCGGTTTCCAGGGGGTTTCAAAATACGACCAGCGATTATTTAAATGACGCCAACGCACTCGATTTTCAATCATCGATTTTAATTCGGCAAAGCGT
The DNA here is from genome assembly GCA_963790475.1 of uncultured delta proteobacterium. Taxonomy (GTDB): domain Bacteria; phylum Desulfobacterota; class RBG-13-43-22; order RBG-13-43-22; family RBG-13-43-22; genus RBG-13-43-22. The sequence goes on from CAWBOS010000012.1 coordinate 866,851, forward strand.
TCAAAAGGAACGCTGAGGGTAAATTCGATGGATTCCTGGTCTAATAAGGCAACTATTTCCTGGCTGAAAAAAGCGCTATCCATCCGGACCTCAAGCGTAATACCCGGCAGTTCTTGTTTGAGCCAGCTAAGGCATTGATGGATAAACTCACTGGCCCCATTCGAATCATGGACATTGCCGGGGCGATGATAGAAATCAAATACTTGTCCGGTTTGGGCAATGGTACAAAAAAGGGGATAGTAACTTCGGGCTCCCTTCTTTTTCTTGTTAAATCCAACCGCCGTGCCTTCGGCTTTTCGGGATGTAGATAAAACTGATCCATCAAAGTCAACGGTTAATCGACTCAGACCAGTTTTTTGGAGACGTTCGATAACCATCTGGCGGTTCAGTTCTCGGATTTTTTGGATGGCTTTTGGATCGGTACTTTTTAAGGCGCGACAAACCGTAGAGACATCCGGGAGGCGTTTCATTCCTAATAGTCTTTGAACCAAAGGATCATCTTTATAATAGTCCATATCCCGGAGTCTTCGAAAGCCCAAAAGAATATGGATAATCAGCAGCATCATAATTACATGATGTCCTATAATTTCCGAGACGTGCAGGTGACGAAAACACTGGCGCAGTCGTTCTTTCAAACCCAGTTTCTGAAACAAAGGATGAAAAATTATCAAACCTGAAAAGGATGTAAGTTTCTGATCTTCAAATCGGATCTGAGGAGTTTTATATGCTCGACTAAAAAAATGCCTTTTGCTATACTTCACCTTAGGTGGCCTCCAGTGACGGAAAATTGTGTGATGTGCTAATCTCACTTTAACCAATACTGGAGCCACCTTTCAAGCTCTTTATTACTTTTATTACACTTTTTTTATGCCACTATAGAGTAGATGCAAGATAAATTCAAATTCCCATCGAGAGGTTTCTATTTTGTCGAAAGCAAAGTGAAGGAGGCCGACTATTTCCTAGATATGCTGGAGGGCAAAAAGGGTTCTCCAGATGAATTTTCATTTATCTTGAATGCATTTGCTTCTGCGGCACGTAGCATCACGTTTTCGCTTCAATCAGTCATGTCTCATTATCCAAGTTTCGAGGAATGGTATCAGCCAAGGCAACAACAACTGAAGGAAAACAAGCTAGCGAAATTCTTTGTTGATCTGCGAAATTTCACTCAGAAAGTTGGATGTGCTCCTATTATGCATACGGGAACGCTGAAAAATGCAAAAGCATTTCGCTACGCCTTATTTTTTCCATCAGAGCATTTAGAAAGTATTCCACCCGGTGATATTGTCAGGCTTGCACAGGAATATTTTATAAGCATCCTAACAATTATCAAACAATGCTATGAGGACTACTCAGAGTATGTGGATCCAAGGATCGTATTCACTATTGAGGGCCTATCAAAGTTAGGTTGGTCTATAGAGGATTTAGAAGAGTCATGCGGCCTCCCAAGAGGATGGACTGACATTAATGAAAATATTCCAAACAAATCACAAGAACGGCTGAGAGTATTAAAGAGTGAGTATCAAAAAGAAGAAGAGATGGAATACTATTTCAAGAAATACAACCTAAACAACTGCTAACAAAGGCAATACAACCGATCGCTAACGCTTCGGCTGATCTTTTCGTTGGGCATAAAGGAGAGGATATCCATGTCACGTCTTCTTTCATTCACGACAGGGCCAAAAGACTGGAAGGCATTGCTTGCCGATCCAGAGAAACATTGGAAATCAGGATATTCTGCCCGCACTTTAGCGTATTGTTGGGAAGCAGCAGACGGCTTCCCTTCTGAGGTCAGCCTACCTTTTACTCAGAGCACGGAGCCTCTATTAGAAAACCTCATTCCAATTCTCGCAGTGCCAGAGTTCAAAGTGCCATTGCCAGGCGGAGTACGCTCCTCACAGAACGACATCTTCGTATTAGCTCGATCCTCATCAGGGCCTGTTTGTATTATGGTTGAAGGCAAGGTCGATGAATCCTTCGGCCCCACCCTTGGTGAATGGCGAAAGGAAGCATCACCAGGCAAAAAAAAGCGCCTTAGTTTTCTCCTTCGCTCGCTTGGTCTAGCCACTGTTCCGTCAGATTCAATTCGTTATCAACTTCTTCATCGAGCTGCATCAGCCATAATTGCTGGAGAGCAATATCGTGCCGCAGCTGCTGTCCTTATCGTTCATTCATTCAGTCAGCTGCATACGGGTTGGTCAGATTATCAAGCATTTACACACATCTTTGGTGTTGAGGCAATGGTTGGAACTATCCAGCGACTTAGTATCTCTTCAACTGTGCCGCTCCTTGGGGTATGGGTCGTTGGTAATCCATTGTTCTTACAAAGCTGAGGCATAATAGCCCAACCAGTCGATCCAGCCGATCGCTATACTCCGGCTGATTTTTTCGTTATGATCACTTTCAGCCAGTAATCATCCGTTTTTTGTTCATTCCCTGTTCAACATTAGTAGGTGTACTCTATTTGTTGATCAGTTTTCTCAATGCGATGGTCCGGTTGATCCATCCCCGCAGATTAATAATTTTATATGGTTTTTCTTTAACCCGGTCGGAATAATAGGCGATCCGGTCAAAGAGATAATCCTGCCAGGTCCCGGGCCCGGATCTCAATTCATTGGCCAGCTTAAAACCAGGATTAATAGCAATATCAAAAATGATCATGTCCTTTGGATAGGGCAGCAGATCACACCCGGCCAGCAGCCAGTAATTTTTGAAGTAGAGATCCGATGCATATTTCATGGCCTCTTCTTTGGACATCTTCGCCATTTTGGCCACTTCCACCGGATGATAAACAATAGACATTCCCCAAATCGTAAGCTTGCCGGGATCCCTGGGATCGTCGGTTTTATAGCCTTCCTTTTCCAGTACAAATCCGAGGGCCTTGGGAAAATTATCATTCATTTTTTAACCTTTTCAACTGTCTTAGAGATAATTTGTTCGATCTGCGTAGTGGAAAGATCGTGGTTGTTAACATGAAAATATACCTGAGTTAAGAAGAAAGAAACCATGCCGATAAGGACTGAGATAAGAGTCCAGACGGCCATTCGGCTGCTTTTTAGGGCATTTTCCTTGATCTCTAAAAGGCATGTTTCCGCCTGCTCAATCCGTTCTTTAAATCCTTGGTGTAAAGGACAAGTCACATCAGCTTCGCTCGGCATGGGCGTTTCCTTTCTTATCAGATTATCCTGGGGAGAACGAAAAGGCAAAAAACCACCCCCACCGTTCTCCCCAGGATTTAAAGTATTTGTCCAAGACTGTTTCTCATTTTCCGGACACCACTCCCGCCGCATCATCCGCCAAAGGCAGCATGGATTTGATAAGGTTATTGAACATCGTGCCGGTGATGGCCAAAAAACTGCTGGCTGAGGCCGGTTACCCCAATGGGTTCACCTTCAAGGCTCAAATCCCAAATGCCAGTCAGGAACGTATGGATCTGGCCCAAATGGTAGTGGCTTATCTTGCTAAGATCGGGGTGACCCTGGTGTTGGACCCTTTGGATTATCCTTCCTGGCTCAGCCGGATGACCAAGAAGAACCACTCGGAAGGGATCTTCTTTGACAACGATCACGGGACTCCTTACGCCGGAATTCGCAAGAATTTCTCGACCGGCAACACCTGGAATCCCCACATGATGAGCGATCCCTATGTGGACAAGACCCACAGCGAGGCCGTTGAAAACCCGAAACTGAGCGAAAAGCAAAGTCTGGCGGTGATGAAAAAACTAGCGGTTTATTGCCTGGATCAAGCCCCGGCCATCATACTTCCTACCCCCCATGTTTATACCGCCTGGTGGCCCTGGGTCAAAAATTATTACGGGGAGCAGCGTGTTGGTGCACAAAGAGCTAATCCCATCATGGCCCGTATATGGATAGATCAAGAATTGAAAAAGAAGATGGGATATTGATAAGAAGCAAATATCTGATAAAGGCCTTCAGGGGGTGTTTCCTTGAGCGCACCCCGTATTTGAAGGGAAAGCGGGACTTCTTAAAAAAGCAAATAACTTGATGAGGTAGTGGGAGAAGGCGACGGGGTGGTGAACAAATTGAATCAGGATCTGATCCCCACTTTTTCAGTCACTCGATGATTCCGGACTTCCTTAAATCGGCGATATCCTGCTCGGAGTATCCAAGTTCTCTCATAATCTGATCCGTGTGCTCCCCGAGATCGGGAGCCCTGCTCGTTACTCTCGAGGGAGTCTTGGAGAGCTTGATCGGGTTATTAATCATTCGGACCGGACCATGCCGGGGATGGTCCCAATCAACAAAGATATCGTTGGCCCGGGCCTGTTCTTCCCGGGTCACCTCCAAGGGAGTCATCACCGGTGCCCAGATAAGTTTGGTCCGGGAGAGAATCTCAATCCATTCAGCATAGGTCTTGCCGCAGAAGATCTTCTCAATCAGTTCCACCAGCTCTTCCGCGTTTTTCGTCCTGGCCTCGGAGGTGGCGAAACGCGGATCCTTTTCCAGTTCCGGGAAGCCGGTGGCCAGGCAGAAGGCTGGCCAATAGGGCTGGGAATTCGTCATGCCGAGCATGATCCAGCGGTTGTCCCGGGTCGGGTAATTATTGCGGATAGGGTTAACGACGGCACGGCGGCGGGGCAGTTCCAGATCCTCACCCGTGGCCAAACAGCCGGAGATATCGAAGCCCAGGGACCAGACGCCGGAGTTGAAAAGGGAAACGGAAACCTCCTGCCCTTGCCCGGTCCTTTCGCGGATGTAAAGGGCGGCCATGATTCCGGCCAACAGGTGAATGGATGTGGTGCTGTCGCCATAGGCAGGCCGGGAGACGGGAGGCGGATCATCATCCTCGTGGAGCAGATGCATCACCCCCGTACGCGCCCAGAAGGCGACGGAATCATAACCGCCGGTGTTCCTCATGGGACCCCTCTGCCCATATCCGGTCAGGTTGGCACAGATGATCCCCGGATTGATCCCGGACAGGATCTCATAGGTCAGGTTGAATTTTTCCATCTCGTAGGGCCGCAGATTGTTAAGGAAGACATCCGCGGAAGCGATAAGCTTATGCAGGATGGCCTGACCCGCAGGGGTCCCCATGTCAATGACCATACTCTTCTTGTTTCGATCGGCGTGCTCCCAGAGAAAATTCATCTGAGAGAGATTACCTGTCTGGCTGATCCGCATCCCTACAAAATGACGCTGTATGTCCCCACGGCCGGGTGGTTCCACATGGATAATCTCCGCACCCCAGGAGCTCATGAGCATCCCGGCCAAGGGCATGGCCGCGACTCCTCCTACCTCGACACCTTTAATCCCTTCCAATCCATTTCGCATAAACCACCTGCTGATTCGCCCTTCCCCCTTTGAAAAAAAGGCTGATTTATTATTGAGATCTTAAATTGGCCATTGTCTAAAAACAAATTTCACCGCCCACTCCCCCTGATAAAAACAGGACTCATTCGAGACGCCGGGTACGCCGAGTTAGTGATTTCACCTTTGCCTGTGAGAGGCAGGCAAAGGTAAAGGGCTCTTATTGCTTTCCGCCCTCTCAGCGGAAAGCAATAATATTCTTCTCTGCGCTCCCTGCGACTCTGCGGTGAATCTAATCTGCTATCTGCTCTTCTTATTGGGTGACCCCCTGAGCCCCACCCCCGGCAGCGGCTACGGCGGTTACCTTTTCCGCCTCTCGGCGGGTTACACATTCTGCCCGTTCCAGCACATCGTTCACATGCTCCAAGTGAGCCACATCGATCATGCGGCCGTCCAGGGCCACTGATCCGTCTCCCCGGGCGAAGGCCTCCTCCAGGGCGGTTTTCACACGTTTGGCCGCATCCAGCTCGGCCGGGGTGGATTTGAAACCTTCGTTAACCGGATCACACCACAAGGGATGGATTTCAGGAGTCCCCCGGTATCCCATCATAAAGGATCGATGACAGACCTCTAATATGGCCTTGGGGTCCCCACTGGTATTCATTAGGCCTGCGCCGCCCCGGGGCATCAGACCGGAGGCCTGTACCCCTGCGGCCCTGGCCGTAAAGAGCAGTTTGCCGGCTGGCCAGGAAAACTGGTCATAACTCAGATCCCGGGAAGGTGTAAAACCCAGGTCGCGGGCGAGGTCCACTCCCCCGATACTGCTCTGGACGATTCGGGGACTGGCATTGAGGATAGTCTCCATATTGACGACTCCGACAGCCGTCTCGATGAGCAGATCGAACTGAATGGACCCCACGGGAATTCCTCTCTCCTTCTCCAAGCCGGTCACCATGCTGTCGATTCTTTGGATCTCTTCCGCAGATTCGCACTTGGGGATCATGATACTGACCAGGCCGGGGACGACGATTGAATCCAGGTCCTCCTCCTCCAGTCCCCGGTTGATCCGCACCTGGACCTCGGCCCCTCCTCGGCTTACGATGGGCATGGCGTCTTTGACCATTTTTCGGGCGGTTGTTTTTTCGGATGGAGGAACGGCATCTTCAAGATCAAGAATGATGCAGTCAGCCCCGCGCATCCAGGCCTTGATAATGAATTTTTCACGATTCACCGGAACAAAGAGCTTCGACCTGCGTACGAGCCGGAGAATCTTATCCCGCTTGGAAAGCATGGGATTCCCTCCTTTCAAGGTGGAGAAAATACAGGCGATGTTTTACTGGTGTTTCAATGGAAACGTAGCAGTCTTCCCTAAAAATGGATAGTTTCCTTGGAGAAATCAACCTTAAATAATTATATAATAGAATTTCCTTTACTATGGAAGAAGTATAAGAGAAGGAAAAGACACGGTCAAGACAAAACCAAGTCTTGAAAGCAAAGGGAAGGAAATGGGTGATCCGAATAATCTATCTTAAGTTCAAGGACATTAGGGTTAAGGGCTCTGGTCTTTTTGCCACGGGATTAAATCTCCTGTCGACATGAAAACGATTACCGGACTCTGAAGTTTTTCCGAAAATTACTTCGCCTGATTGATTTAAACGATGTCACCTACAACTCTTGCTTGGGAGCTGGACTAAAAATTGAGAATTACCGTTCGAAATAGATAAGCAGCCCCAAAGTCCCTGGACGGCCACATCGAATGAATTGAGTATAAAAGAAGCCCAAAAATGAGGGAAAGAGAAAAAGGAAAGAATCAGCTGAAGCCTAATTCTTTGACGTTCTTAGGTAACACTTGATTTCCAGCCAGAATAGCGTCGATGGATTGAATCAATACGGCCCGGGGAGAATCCTTTGAAAGACACCAGCTTGCACCGGCCTTTAAGGCGGCAATCAGGTATTCAGGCGTTTTATGTACTGAGAAAACCAGGACCTTAGTCCCCGGCCATTGTTTCTTGATTTCCCTGGTAGCGGCTATGCCGTCCATCCTGGGCATGGATAGATCCATCAAAACCAGGTCAGGATGGAATCTTTCGACAGAATTAAGGGCTTCCACCCCATCGGCCGCTTCACCGACAATATCGAAAGCCAGGAAGTGTGAAAGAATAGACCTTAATCCCTCCCGGAAAGCGGGACTGTCATCAACGATCAGAATACGGTGTACTTTATACATCAGTTAGGATAAAAAGGCCCCTTTTGATACTTTTAATAGGTTTAGATTAAGGGTATCAGAGATTTTAGGAAAAAAGAATGGTGGGAAAGCTGTATTTTCGGGGAGAAAGAGCTGTATTTTAAATCGGAGGGTTCCGAAAACCGATCTGGCGATCTTATTGAAGGGAGAGATTTCGAAAAATTCAGATGGGCCAAACGGCCCGGACAACCGTTCCTTTTCCCTTAACGGAGTGGATGGAAAAAGAACCTCCTGAGAATTCAATCCGTTCTCTCATACTGGAGATCCCCAGGCCTTTTTTTGAAATCGTCCGGGAGGACAGACTTTCCAGATCGAATCCTTCTCCTTTATCACTGATACTCAGTTCTATGGTGCTGTCGACTTTTCGCAGTTCGAGATATACCAGGTCGGTCTTGGCATATTTGGCGATATTATTCATGGCTTCCTGTGTGATCCTAAAGAGAGCGATTTTTAGATGATCCGGCACATCCTCTTCCCGGATAGTAATTGCTTGTTCAACCTTGATACCAGAGTAAATCGTTTCAAATCTCCTGCAGAACCAGGAAAAGGTGGCTATGATACCCAGGTCGTCTAAAAGTGGAGGCCGTAAATCAGCCTGAATTCTTCGGGCCTCTTCAATCGTATCCTGGATGATGGGGATTAGGGTTTCCAGAGAATTGGAAATATTCGAGGTTCCGTCCTTCGGAAAATGTTGTAAAGCCTCTTCCGCCTTAAATTTAATGGCAGTTAAGTTCGACCCCAGGATATCGTGAACTTCCAGGGCGATCCGTTTCCTTTCAATCTCCTGGGTGGAGAGGATCTGGGAGGCCAGAATTCGCAGTTGGTTTTTTGATTCCTGCAAGGTCTGCTCCATCTTCAGTCGTTCCGCGATTTCGATGGTCAGCTCTTTATTGCTTTGAGCCAATTCAGCAGTTCGCTCAAGAACCCGGACTTCCAGTTCGTCATGCGATTTACGTAGCTCTTCTTCCATCTGTTTGCGTTCGGTGATGTCTATAATGAACCCCCGTAAGCGGACGGACTCGCCGTCACGAATAACAGGCGTCGAAAAAACCAAGGAAGGAAAAACGCTCCCATCCTTTCTCAGCATTAGGTACTCGTTTGAACGTATATAGCCGTCCTTCAAAATTCTTTGAATGTTTTCCCATGCCCGACCCCGATCATCGGGAGTAACCGCGTCCAACACATTCAAACCTACTGCAAAATCCGCTTGGGTGTATCCAAAGCTCTTAAAGGCATTCTGGTTCCAAAAGGTGAGAAGGCCCTGTTGATCTATTTCAAAAACGATTTCAGGCAACAAATCAGCAAAATTCCTGAAACGCGCCTCGCTCTCCCGTAGCGCCTTCTCCTCCTGCTTGCGCTTAAGCGCCACGCCAATACTTGCACTGATCCCCTCGAAAAAATGGATCATATTGAGAGTGAAACGATCTTTTTCCCGGTCATTTAGTTGTAGCAGGCCGATGATCTCCTGATTTTCGCGGATAGGAATCAGCGCCACAGAGATGAAGCCTTCATGCACACAGCGGTTTCGTGGATGAAGTCTCGGATCCTGGTCAGGTGATAGATCTAATAATGTCAAGGAGTTGTTTGTCCAGGCGCTTCCACCTGGCGTAAAAAGGGGGTTTGTCGGATCGGTCTGTCCGGATATTACCAAGCCACAGGTGCATTCAAGAATATAGTTGCGATCTTTATCCTTGCAAGGCCAGCCATCTTTGGTGCGAACAACCAGCGTGTTCTCTGTAAGAAGAAAATCATTCGAAAAACCTTCCTGGACAAAATACGGGAAGTCGTCACTGCTTCGGAGGCGAATCCCAACGGCTTCGAATCCCGTTTCCCGCTTTATTGCTGAGAGAATGAGGCTAATCGCATCAGTTAAAACAGATGGGTTGTTTAGAATGCCCAGGATTTCAGCCGTAAGTTGTTGGTAACGCTCTGCCTGCATATGTGCTTTGGTTGATTGTTCCAGTTCCTCAATTTTCTGCTTTAAGACAGAGATCTCTTCCACCTGTTCTTCATATGTCCTGGATAAATCTTTCACCCGACTCTCCAATGGTGATAGTTATAATGCCGAGATATATCAAAATATTAAAAACAATACAGGAAGGTATCCTGAGATGTCAAGGAGATATACATATAACGGACGGTTGTCTAAAGCTTGATTATATGAATGGACAACTACCGTTCCACAGAGTAACGTGGCCAACCTTACGGTTCTTTGATAATTTAGCAATAGAATAGTGTTTTGGGGGGGGAATTCAACAGAGAAACAACGATTACCGTTCGAAATCTTGTCTTTTTTCAAAAATGCAATTTTAACGAGTTCAGGAAGCTAATTGTCAACCGTCTTTTCCGAGCATCAATCCAGCGTTATTCCCCTCAGTTTTTGGAATAGATGTTCTTCCCGATCGGCGATATCCATAAGGACATCGGCTGCAGTGCGGTAGGAATCGTCCACCCCGGCCCGGTTCTTGAAAATACGTACGGCAATGACAGCGAATTCACGCCACCGGTCACCGACTTCCGTCATTTCTCTGGACCTGTCGTTCAACCAGGGCTGGTTTAGTTCTTTGGCGGCCTCCTGCAGAAAGGCGGCATAGATAAAACGAAATCCGGCCCCACCCGTACCGATCTCTTCCAGCATGCGAACAATCTGTCCCAGGTAAAGAGAGGCCTTCTTCGGTCCCAATTTTTCAGGCCATTTCCGCATCCTGCGCGCCAAAAAACGGATCCCTTTGGCCCCGATCAAGGGGACGGGGGTTCGGAGCATAACATCGCCGGTCTTCCGGATGGCGAGGACAATGGCTTTTTTCAGATCAAAGGACGAAGGAATTTCCGTCATGAAATACATCTGTCCTTTGGGCGCGAAAACCCCTTTGGCAAAGCGGACCCGCATCAGATCCTCATAACTTAGTCTCTGGATATCCTCCAGGATCGGGTCACTGATCAGGTATTCTCCATTTTCCTTTCCGATGACTACGATATTGTGGGCATTGAAATGAAATCGGAAGGCTTTGGGGAAATAGGTCAGATGGAATACCCCAACCTTGCAACCGGTAGGGATGCCTTGCTCCAGGTTCTTATCCAAGGCTTCCATGGACTGCCTGGGATCTTTAAATTCCCTCCGTTGAAAGCGGACCCCCAGGCGGCGATTGGCCTTACTGAAAATCGTTCCCATCCAAGGTCGAAAGGTGATCAGTGGAATACCATTAACCTTTATAAAGGGTAGAAAGCCGAAATATAGCCCTGATCCGATCCCGAAGACCATCGCTTCGCTTAGATTAACATTGTAGAACCTGAGAAGGTTTGAGGTAACGCCGGTCTCGCAATGGGCCGCCGGGCGATGATCAAAATTAATTTGAATATCCTTGGAGTTCATTTCTCTTCAGCAGTTCTCATGAAATCCGTTAAGGCCTCGAAGGGGATACCGAAGATGTCGGCATATCGTCGCAAGACCTCTTCATCCATTTTCGCAAACCCGTCGGGCTTGAGGTGTCTTCGGACCTTCCTTTTGGGCAGGCCGATATAAGTGGCCAGAAGCTTCTCGTCCATCATATTTTTTTCCATGTAGTAGGCAATCGGGCTGAGCTTGCCCTGCAAGATCTGCTGCCTGGTTTCTTTCATCTTTTCATGGATTACATCCCAGGCCTGCAATAAGGCCGCATTTTTAGGAGCCCAACCGCAGCTCGGGACCGTTACATAGTTCCCATTTTCATCCACGGCATAACTCAGGTCCATCTGTCTGCCTTCCATTAAACCATCATCATCCTGGGGTACTTCATGCTTTTTCATAGGGTGTTTTTTAAGAAACTACTCCCTCCTGTTTAATGTCGGGGCAAAAGGGGAGCAAAACTGCGCTAATAAATCATACGACCGTCAGTAGGGTGTAGACATAGGAAAACCGGGCACTCTCGGGAACCAAGGTCAGGATTTGCTGGCCTTTTTTCAATTGATCCGAATGGTAAAGCTCTTCCAGCATGCAATATACCGAGGCCGATCCTATATTACCCAAACGGGTAAGGTTAGTGAACCATTTTTCCTGCGGGATGTATACCCCTTGATCTCGGCTGTCGGCATCTAAACGGGACCGGAAATATTCGGAGGACAAGTGCGGTAAAAAGAATGAAATCTTATCGAGATTTAAATCGCGCTTTTTAGTAATACTCTTCAGAAACAGATTGTTCTGGCGGACGGCGTAGCTGTCCAGCATTTTTATGTCCTGCCTTACCGAGAGGAGCGAACGCTCCAGCAGTTCATTGGCTTCGAATTCCCGCCAGCCCTTGATCTCTCCGTTTTCAAGTTTTTCACCACCGGCATACATGCAGGTTTCGAACTGGTTGGCAAAAGAAGCTATTTCAATCCAATCGATCCTGAGGGAAAGGCCCTTTGGGTTGGGTTTATTCTGTAACAGAGCGGCACCGGCTCCATCGGAAAGCATCCAGCGCAAGAAGTCCTTTTCAAAGGCCACGATCGGTTGCTGTTCTAGCAAGGCGAGCTTCTCCGTCTCTTTTTCAAAATTGCGAGCCCGCATATAGGTGGACATCAATTCCGACCCGGTGCAAACGGCATTGTTCTTCTCTCCGGATAGGACGGCCAGGAAAGCATATTTCATGGCCTGCATTCCACAGACACAAGCACCGCTGGGTGAATTAATCTCAATGGGTTTCCCGCCCAACTCCCCGTGAACCATAGAGGCATGGGACGGCATCAACTGGTCTTGGGAACTGGTACCGCAAGAGAGAAGCTCGATGTCTTCAACCGTGAAGTGGTCATTGAGCAAACCCCGGACGGCCTCAGCGGTCATTTGGGCATTGGAATGGGTTAAACGGCCGTTCTCGTCCAGGGCATAATAGCGGGTTTTGATCTTATTATTACGGAGAACAATCGCTTTGGCCTTCGAAGGTCGGCCATCAACCCGGCCCAGGTATTTTTCCATAGCGTCGTTGGTCACCGGCCGGTTGGGCAAAAATTTTGCTAAACGGGTTATATAAACTTCGTTTGGCATATTGAAATTATCCGTTCCTTTCTATCAAGTATGGTTTGACTTAATATTATTCCACCTGTGAATAATAGTCCTGGAGCCTCTTTGTCTTTTTATAAAAGATCTTCTGGGTTAACCAGGAAACTAAGGAGATAAAGGGAGGAAGGAGAAATGCTCCGGAAAACAGATAATATTTGAAGAGTTTCAATCGAAATTCCCGCGCAGGATCCCAAGGGCCCCCCTTTTTCAGCACGTATTTCGACCAGAACTCGAACATCATCCGTCCCCTCTTCTCAATACTCATCAGAATGGGGTTGACCTTAACGGCCCCCTTTTCCAGAAGGTGATCCTGGAGTTTTTTTGTTTGTCCAAGACGAAATGCTTCCCGGATTACTTCGCCAAATTTCGCAGACTCCCGAATACTTTGTTCAGGTACACCGGCTGGAGGGAAAAGACCGCTGATCAATCCTTTTCCTTTCGACACGCCTTTTGACATCCAGAGTACAATCGTCACTATACTTACCAGATTCGGATGGGGATCGACCAGCACAATATTACCGACCAATGTACCCCCCAGACCCCGGATTTGTTTTTTCACGCTTTCCTGGGCCATGATCCACATATTCCGGACCCCCAGAATGGTGATGACCGGTTTGCCTTTCAGGACTTTCCCGGCCGCGGGTGACTGAAGAAAGGCGGCAAATGGGATGGAGGGAGACAGATACCAGACCTGATAAGCCAGAATGACCAAGTCGAAATCCTGATCCGGATTGAATAATAAAGGTTCTAAAGCACAGGGAATCTCCTGAACGGATTCCGGAAAAGCTTGGAAGAATTGCATCCCCCGCCAGGGAAACGGATAGGGAGGAAGGGGTCTAAGCTCTTCAAAAATCAGCTCAAAATCCTCCTGCAGCGGACTTGTGACAGAATCCAATATCCTTTTCATCTGACCGGTCTGGGAATAGTATATTATGAGTGCTTTTTTCATTTGACGGGTAATGGTTATTTAGAATGATTCACCTAAAGTTGTCAATCTAAAATTATAAAACAGCCATTTTCCCCCGAAATCATCGGGCTTATTATAATCTTTTAAAAAAGTATTAATGTTTATGCTTAGTTCGATATTTACAAATATGGGAAGGGGAATTCCAGAAATACAAAGCAGTGAGCCGGGGAAATCCCGAGATCTTGATTTAAGGTTTCCTCATAGAAAAGAATCTGGGAATCCGGGTAGTCTATTTGAAGGGGAAAATTTTTATTTTGGGTAGGAGGCTCCGATGAGTTCGCTCCGTTCATTACCGTTCGCACTATTCCATTTTTATGAATTGGAGACTCGGAAGATTTCAGGAAGGTATTCACCCATTGCTTATCGAACGAGTCATGGACGTTTGACAACCCCTGCGTGCCTTCCTCTTAGGGGGCGAACTTGGCAAGTCGCTCCCCCCCTCAGATGAAGCGGGTCAAAAAATACAAAAATATATGGTAAGGGAAGCAGGACCTCTTTTCGCATAGACGTTGTATCTAACACCCCGATATTGACAAGAAAATCATGTCAGGATTTCCTGAATTCCTTCTCCATCGCTTCCTTGGCGGGTTTTACGTACATCTCTCTCAATTTCGGCTTTTCAATCTTGCCGGCCGGGTTTCGAGGTATATTGGTATAGATAATCTTTTCAGGCCATTTGAACTTGGCAAGTCCCTTCTCTTTGCAGAAATCGAGAACTTCCTCATCAGTGAGTGTCTGACCCGGCCTGGTTTGGATCACTGCTAAAACGATCTCCACGAGTCTGGGATGGGGATAGCCCATCACGGCGATGTCCTGTACCTTTGGGTGTTTAAGTAAGAAGCCCTCTATTTCCACAGGAAAGATGTTTTCGCCGCCCCGGATAATGAGATCCTTGGCCCTGTCCACGAAGCAGAAAAACCCCTCTTCATCCCGGTACGCCAGGTCACCGGTGTGGAGCCACCCCTTTTCGATGGTCCTGGCCGTCATCTCGGGATTGTAGGCATACTGCTTCATGAGCCGGGGCCCCTTCAGCAGAAGTTCGCCGACCACCTTGGGAGGACATTCCTTCCCTTTGTCATCCACCACCTTCGCCTCCATGAAAACGGTGGGTTTACCGATGGAGCCCGGTTTTCGCATTATGTCTTCGTCGTAGAGGTTGATGGTCCCGCCGCCTCCTCCTTCCGTGATCCCGTAAATGTTGGCGATGGGCAGCTTTGGAAAGACCTTCTTTGAATTTTCGAGCAACACATAGGGAACGGGCTGGGCGCCGATCTCGATATGGGTCAAGGCACTCAGATCGTAGTCTTCCATCTTCACCTCTCCCGACAGTATGGCATCGATTACGTCCGACCAAACCGGGACCGTGTTCCACCCGCCCGTACATTTTTCGTCGGCGAGGGAGCGCAAATAGTATTTCGGCTGGAGCTCCATGGGCATAAGGATTTTGCCCGCGGCGATGTATGAGGGAAATGAAAGAAAGAGCGTGCCACTGTGATAGAAAGGATGGGGGGAGAGATAGACGCTTTTGTAACCTTCATTGTAAGTCAAGGCGTTGCCGATTCCGATATAAAAGAGGTTGCTGTGGGTATGGCAGACCGGTTTGGGGGCGCCTGTCGTCCCCGAGGTAAACATGAGCTCGGCCATATCGTCGTCTGCCGTGTCAACGAGCACAGGGGCCGGATCCCCCTTTTCCATGATCTGTTGGTAAGAGACCATCCCCGGCGGGTTTTGTTCTCCGACGCATAGGTATTTTTTTACGTAATTCATCTCCTTCATAATGGGCTCCACCCTGGGTAGAAAACCTTCGCCGAGAATGAATACTTTACACTGGGTCACATCGGCCGCATATTTAATGTCCGAGCCTGCAAAACGGAAGTTGAGCGGGGTCACGGTTGCCCCCGTTTTCAGGACAGCCATGTAGCACACGTACCACTCAATGCTATTCATCATCAGATGAACGACAATGTCTCCTTTCCTGATCCCGCACTCCTTCACCATGTAATTGGCCAGCTTATTCGTCTGATCGTCGATCTCTGCCCAGGTGATCGCTTTGCGTATCCCTTTCGAGGGATAGCTTTCGATGATAAACTCTCTCCCGGGAAACTTGCTCGCATTGAGCCAACAAAACCGTGCAAAGTTCATGGCGTTCCTTTCTTCTGATGGCTTAGTTAAGGTAATTTATTAAAAATAATGATAGATAAAAAGTAACCTTTGGTCAAACATAAAATAACATGGCCGGTAATGCCTCAGTCCCACGCGGAGTTGTGGAGAGGTAATACTTCAAAATTAGGGACTCCTTCATCCGGAAATCCACAACAAGACAACCATTCCCCTTTCACATAAGTGGTTATTAACTTTGATTTTTAAAATTCATTGGGTTATTGTGCGCTTGGACAAAGGTCGAATAGATACTGAAAACCAAAAAATTAAAGAGTACTGACAGTCTTTTCCAAAATAGCCCAGACTCGGATTCCAGCTAAGATTTCTCATCTTCAAAAGAAGGCAAACTTTAACCGAAAATTATTCAAAAAAAGTCTTCCGGGGAAAAAGCACCACAAACTATGGAAAACAAAACTTCTCTATTCTTTCATCACTTCTTTCTTTTTTTGGGCTTCCTGAAGATGCCAGGGAAACTCATCCTTTGGGGTATGCAAACATAGGCAGCCAGGGGACAGTGCCCACCTACCCTTTCGGCTATCCCCTTATTATGGCCGCTTTCATTAAGATTTTCGGTCTTCGGGGGGCCTATTGGGTAACTCCCCTTTTGGCTGGGGGAACTATTCTTCTCACTTACTGGCTTGGGAGGGCATTCCTTGGCGTGTTGGGAGGGATCATTGCCGCAGGCCTTGTTTTGTTTTTGCCCAACTTTCTTCATAGTTCATTTTTCCCAATGAGCGATGTTCCGGCTACCTTTTTTCCCGCCCTCGCTCTCGTATCCTTACTGGTTATGCGTCCCTCTCGCCTCGCCGACCTACTCCTGGGGGCTTCCCTTGGTTTTGGGATATGGGTCCGTCCGAATATGATCTTGTTGGTGCTACCGATAGCGGTCTGGTTTGTTGTTCGTAAAGAATGGCCGAGGCTGATCCGTTTTAGCTTAATAATTTTTCCTTTTATCTTGGTTAATGGTCTCCTGAATGGATACTTATTGGGGTCTGTCTGGACTACGGGCTATGCGAATATTCCCATAGGGGACACTTGGCCGAATTCTCTGGCCCGGGGTGCCTGTCACTTAGTGCGATTGCATGATCAACAAGCAGGCCTTGGGATTTCCCTGTTCCTTTTAGGGTTCTTATTCGGAAGGCTATCTTTGGCCTTGCGTTTACTTCTGGCCGGTGTGTTTGTCGTTTTTTTGGTTTTCTTCTCCGCCTACCGCTGGGATGATGCCTGGTGGTACTTCCGATTTCTGCTCCCGACTATGCCCGCAGTGGCGGTTTTGGAAGCATCTTTCCTAAGGCAATTCATGTCAACCGGGAAATGGAGAAAGCGGAACAGCGCCTTAACATTGTTGTTTTTTTCTGTTTTGGCCTGGGCTTCTATTAATTTCAGCAACGAACATTTTGTATTTAATGACCGGATTTCTGAAAAGTCAGACCATCAATCGCGTTTCTTCCAGATTATCTTTGATGGTTTTCAGAAACTGCCCGGCCAGCGCGCCATCGATGATACGGTGATCGAATGTCAGGCTGAGGGCCAGCCGTGGTTCGGCCACCACCAATCCTTCGCGGACCCAGGGTTTTTCAATGATGCGCCCCACACCGAGAATCGCGCTTTCCGGCGGGTTGATGATGGGGGTGAAATGATCGATATCACTGCTTCCCATATTAGTAATGGTAAAGGTACCGGCTTGGAGATCATCGGGAAGCAGCCTCTTGCCGGCCGCTTTCTCTGCCAGTTCGTCCAGTTCTCCTGAAATGTCCCGGATAGATTTTGTGTCGGCGTTCCGGATTTTGGGTACGAGCAGGCCGTCACCGAAATCCATGGCCACGCCGATATGAATCTGCTCCCAGATTTTAATATCCTGACCGGCTACCGAAGCATTGAGCAGGGGATAGCGACGCAGCGCCAGAGCGGCGGCCTTGACAATGATCGCGTTATAAGAAACCGGGGACGCTTCTTCCTCCCGCGGATCATTAAGAGCCAATCTCAGGTCACGCAATTGAAGGGCGGAAGCTTCAGTATGCAGAGTTAACTGGGCCTGGGTCGTCAGGCTCAGCATCATGTTTTCGCTGATTATCTTTCTGATTCCGCGTATGGGAATTTCTTGAGCGGTAGTGAGCAGCGGGGATGGCCGGAGATCATCATCCCTTTCAGCAGGCTTTTTGCTGAGGGCCTCCACGGCCCGTTCCACATCCTCCAACATGATCCGCCCTCCGGCTCCGCTGCCGGGAATGGTATGCAGATCAATACCCTGTTCAATCGCCAGTTTTCTGGCGACAGGCGTGGCGATGATGCGACCACCGCCGGCCGGAGGCCGGTCGCCGATCGCCAGGGAGCCCTTTTGCCCACCTTGCTCCCGGTTTGCGGGAGCCTCCGGCGACTTTGTCTGACTGGCGGCCTGGCGATCTCCTAAAGCCTTCAGTTCAATTTCATCGACGGCAATATACCCGATCACTTCTCCGACCGCGAAACGTTGTCCGGGCGAGGCAATCGGATAAACCAATCCCGAAGCCGGCGCCGGTACCTCAAAAGTAACCTTGTCGGTTTCGATTACACAAACAATCTGTTTTTCGGCAACAGGATTTCCGGCCTGGATCAACCATTGGGCGACCGTGGCTTCCTTCATAGTCAGACCAAGCTTGGGGATTTTAATCTCTACAGCCATACAAATACCTCAGGTTGCCGCCAGGGCGGCTTTCAGGGGTCAGTCCTCAGCGGCAAAAACCAGTTTAAAGTTTGGTAACACTTTAGCCTTATAAAAAAAACTGTTAAATCCTGTCTGATAAAAGTACTGGAATTTCAAAAAGCTAAACGATACAAAGTCTGGTATCGTAAGGCCATCACTTCATAATCGAGCGGATGGCATTGCTGATGGCGGGCTCACCGGGCAGATAGGCCGCCTCCAAAATAGGTGAAAAGGGCACCGGACAAAAAGGCGCCCCGAGGCGCATAATGGGGGCATCCAAATAATCAAAGGCTTTTTCGGCTACCAGGGCGGCGATCTCGGCACCGCATCCGGCGAACTTGACCGCCTCATGAACTATGATCAGGCGATGGGTTTTTTTGACCGATTCCAGGATAGCGGTTTCATCCAGAGGCTGCAGGCTGCGCGGGTCCAGGACCTCGACACTGAGGCCATCGGGTTCGGCCTTTTCAGCCGCGCTCAGGGCGTGTTGAACCATATGCCCGGTGGCCACCACGGTGACATCCGTTCCCGGCCGTTTGATATCGGCACTGCCGATGGCAATCGTGTAGGATCCTTCGGGTACTTCGCCTTTGATGCCATACAGCAACTTGTGCTCCAGGCAAATGACCGGATTGTCGTCCCGGATGGCGGTGATCAACAAACCCTTGGCATCGTAAGGCGTGCTGGGCATGACTACCTTGATACCCGGGATGTGCATGAAAAAGGCCTCCAGCGACTGGGAATGTTGCGCCCCGGCCCCTACGCCGGCTCCAAAGTTGGCGCGCACCACCATGGGGATTTTGGCCTTGCCGCCGAACATAAAGCGCATCTTGGCCGCCTGGTTGAGAATCTGGTCCAGGCAAACGCCGATGAAATCGACGAACATCAGAGAGACCACCGGCCGCAAGCCCAGGGCCGCCGCCCCGGCGGCGGCGCCCACGAAGCCGCTTTCGGTGATGGGGGTGTCTATCACCCTTTTCTCACCGAATTTGGCGTACAGCCCTCCGGTTGTACCAAATGCCCCCCCGGCCTGACCGATATCCTCGCCGATCAGGAAGACCTCGGGGTCCCTTTCCATTTCCAATTCCATCGCGTTTCTGATGGCTAAAGACATATTCATCTGGGTCATGATATCCTCCTGTCAGGCATAAACGTCATTTAAAAGATCGGAAACATCCGGCACCGGGCTCTTTTCGGCAAAGGAAACCGCCTCTTCGATCTCCTGCCGGATGGCGGCATCCAGGGCCTCCAGTCGACCGGGGTCGACCAGTCCCTGTTCGATCAGCTGTTTTTTAAAACGCAGGATAGGATCTTTGGATTCGGATTGCCATTGGGCGACTTCCTCTTTGGTTCGGTAGACCTCGGGATCCCCCACATAATGGCCGCGGTGGCGATAGGTGCGAAACTCCAGCATGGACGGACCATGTCCCTTTCGTGCCCTTTGGATGGCCTCGCCGGAGGCTTCATGGACGGCCATGACATCATTCCCGTCCACTGAAATCTGGGGCATGCCGTACCCCGCTGCCCGATCGCAAATGCATTCGATACGCTGGTGATCGGCCTGACGGGTGAATTCGCCGAAGCCGTTATTTTCGACGGCGAAAATAACCGGCAGGTTTTTTACCGAGGCCAGGTTCATGGCCTCGTGGACGGTGCCCTGGTTGGAGGCGCCGTCGCCGAAAAAGGAGACGCAGACGTCGTCGGTCCCCCGGTACCAGGCTGCCAGACCGGCACCCGCCGCCAGGGGCGGGCCGCCGCCGACGATGCCGTTAGCGCCCAGGATGCCGAGGTCCAGATCGGCGATGTGCATGGAGCCGCCTTTCCCCTTGCAGTAACCGGTGGATTTGCCGAACAACTCGGCCATCATTTTTTTGATATCACCGCCCTTGGCAATCAAATGGCCGTGACCGCGATGGGTGCTGGTAATGAAGTCACTGGTGCGCAGGTTGGCGCAAACGCCGGCGGCCACGGCCTCCTGGCCGATATAAAGATGGACGAAGCCGGAAATTTTGGCGGCCATCACCAGCGCCTCCAGCTTTTCCTCAAAGCGACGGATTTTCAGCATGGTGCCGAACAGGTTGATCATGGTTTCTTTAGAAACAGTCATAAGTGTTCTCCCTTCATCCGCTTATAGGGGATCGTGTTATTAGATTTCTTGTTCCTTATTAACGGGACGCGAAAATCTCTTTTTTTACAGGTTGCTCAAAAAGGTCCAAATACAAGGCGCCCGAAACCCCGAGGAATGAGGCGTACATCGAAGTACGCCGCAATGACGAGGGGTGAGGGCAACGCAGTAGATGGGCCTTTTTCAGCAATCTGTTAATCCATCAATGCATTTCCATGCCGCCGTCCACATTTATGGCCTGCCCGGTAACGTGCCTTGCTTTTACCAGATAAAGCACCAGGTCAGCCACATCTTCCGGGGTCTGAGCCTGGCCTTGGGGAATCGTACTCACATGACGTTGCCAGGATTCCTCGATGCTCTCCTCAGGTCTTTTGAAGGTTCGGGCCAGATATTCCCACATGGCGGTGTAAACGATGCCGGGACATACGGCGTTTACCGTAATATTTGTTTTGGCCAGCTCTTTGGCCAGGGCGTTGGTGAATCCGACGACTGCAAACTTGGAGGCGCAATAAGCCGACATGGTAGGAACCCCATTCTTACCGGCAACAGAGGCGATGTTGACTATGGAACCCCAGGGTTGTCGGCGTAAATAGGGTATAACGAACTTGCAGCACAAAAAGACCCCTTTGACATTGATGTCCATGATGCGCTGCCAGTCTTCGACAGACATGTTTTCTACCAAAGCAGACTGCACAACGCCGGCGTTGTTGACAGGATGTCGGCACCGGCCGCTGCCAGGGCCAGGGCCACCGCCTTGCCGATACCCCGGCCGGCCCCGGTCACCAGGGCAATTTTTCCTTCCAATTCGCTCATCCGCTTTTGAACCCCTCTCTAATGAATTCACCCCAATAACTTCTATATTCCTGGTGAGATGTCAAGATTTTTTCTGCGAATGTTGGACTGCTTAACCCGGTATTCTGAAGGAAATAACTAATCCGGGCTTACCCCCATACCCAGGGATCAGAAAGAATAATATCAGGTAATAGCATTAATATCTATTTAGCTTTTGAAATTCAAAAACTTTCTTAGACAGGATTTACAGGATTACTTTGCATTTTGTGCCTTTCCACCTGCTGGCAGGCAGGGAAAGGCACAAACAATATAGTCCTGTGGATAGAAGCCTTAATTTCCGCTGGAAGCGGATCGAGGTTGCTCAGGGCCTGACAGGACCTGAGCAAAATATCTGTAAATCCTGTTGATCCTGTCAGATATTTTTCTTCATAAGCCTAAAGTTACAAGCATTATTCCTTATTCCTGACCAACTTTTGACCGGCCTTAATGACGAACCAGCATTCAAGAATGGGGGCATTCATCGCCTAGGCCTCTCACCAAGGCCGATAAAAAAGTTTACGGATTTTGAAAAACATGGTATTCGGGTATCAGTAGTCTTTTCCCCCTAGGTGAGTTCAGGGAAGAATAGGGAGGAACAAGGAAGGTAATCTTCCGCTGTCCTTTCCGAAAAAAAAGAGGTGGTAATGAAACCATGGCCGCTGAAGTTTTTATTCATTATTTTTCCCTTTTTATTGGCCCTCGACTCCTTCGCTGCCGAACCTGTTAACCTTCACTCCCTTCTGAGCAACCTCATCCAAAGGATTCCTCTCCGACAGGATTCGTCCCTGACCGGAACAGCATTCGCACGGACTATCGCGGCCCTGGAGGGACCGGAACGGGAAAAGGCCATCCTGGCCCGATTGTCCGAAGGAATTATTCCCGACTACCTGAGAAAATTAAAGGCAGTGTATTTGAGCCATAGATTCAAAGACGGTCATATCGTCAAGGCCACGATCTTTGTCATGCCCGACTACCTGTCGATCGGTTCGGACCAGGATTTTCTGCTCATCCCGGTGAATCTTCACACAGCCCTGGAAATAGCGGGTCGGCTTGGGTTCATCCTTCCGACCAAAAAAATGGTCGACCAAATCGTCCAGCAGTCGAATTTTCGTTTCAGCCCTCAACCCCTGCCGGCATGCTCCCAGATGAGATCCACGGCCTATTACCTGAAGCACAACCAGATGATCATGGAACAACGCTCGGCTTCAGGTTGCCCTTTGGACGCCCTGGTGTCCGGTCACAAAAAAGATGTGGTCCTGACCAATCGTTTGGAAAAGGCCATCGGAAAAATCGCCATTTACGGCTGGCACCGCCTTTCCGGCCTTCCCATTCAACCCCTGAGCACCGTTCATGGGGCCAATTACGCCGATTACAGTCACGGGATCCGTCTGGTCAGCGAAACTGTTTTAATCGACGGGAAACCCTGGTCCATTTACGATGTTTTGGAAGATCCGAAGCTGGCGGCGGTTTTAAGCGACGAAGGACCAATGCCGGGAATCAGAAGATTCCTGGCCCTTCATTATCCTCAGAAGGAAAACTCCTTGATCTCCCGTAAGTCCGATCGTTTTTGAAATACAGATTTCACCGCAGACGCAAAGGCCGCAAAGTTTAAAAATTATTGATCGCCGGTGAGAGGCCGGCGATCAATAGTCTATGCTGCCCTTCAGGTAATTATTCGGCTGGAGGCCAGAGCTGTGTTTTTATTCCATCCCACCTTCATGGGATTGAATAAAAATAATTCTCTCTGCGATCTTTGCGGCTTTGCGGTGAATAAAAATGTTTTCAAAAGCCTGAGGTGTTTCTTCTATTTTTCTTCAATCGATTTGCAGCATCGAAAGCCCAGGTGATAATTGTGGTGACTGTCCGGGTCCATCACCCGGCTTCCGTGCCAGAAGGGGGCCCGCCAGCGGCACCAGTCCGGATGGGCGTAGTAGGTGTCGAAAATAAACCAGCTTCCCTTCATCTCCGTGTATCCCAATTCCAGGCTGCCTCGACTGGCCATCTGGCTTTCATTCAAAGGAAGGTTCATATGTTCGGCCGCATTGCCCTCGAGATCATAGACGCCTAAGGCGCTGCGGCAGTCGGGATAAGAGCCGGCCGGGAAGGTATTGGACCCGCAGCCGGTCCAACTCCCTCCGGTACAACCGGGGGTCTTGTGGCTGGAAGCGGCACATATCCCTTTTTCATAGTGATCGCCGTAAGCCCAGTTCTTATGGGCCTCGTAGAACTTATTATGGGCCTGTCTCATTCTGGCGATGGCCGTCCGGGGAGGGACTCCCCTGGCCAGGTCAAACCGGTAATCCGGCGGCAGGAGGGCACCGGCACAGGCCCCCTCCCATTCATGGGCGTCGCACAGGCGCTTGCCCACCGCCCGGCAAATCTGGGCGGCTTCGCGGGCCCTCACCCAGACTACCGGATAGGCACAGGGGATGTCGGGAAATTCGAACTGATCGATACAGGCCTTGGCCTCCTCGGCCTTTTCCTTGGCCGGATTATAAAGGGGGGCCATGAATTTCGCCCCACAGATTTTTTCAAAGGTCTGATTTTCATAAACGACTTTGAGCCGATCGAGTTTTTCCTGACAGGCCTGGGGAGTCATGGGGTGCTCGGTGATAGCCGGATTGCCTTGGCCGATATAACCGGATTTGTTGAATATGTCCCGCACGTCCTCCATTTGCCGATAGGACAGGCCGTGGACCTGCTTAAGCTGTTCAAGAAGATGGGCGTTCCTTTCTTTGAGGGACTGGGCGGGTACCGGCGTCCAGGAAAAAAGAACCGTACCGGCCGTCATCAGAACTACCAGGGAAAACAATCGACTGATTTTCACGGGGCCTCCTTTCGCGTCAGGTAGAAAAAATCCCGGTCATCGGCATACCCTAGAAAACGGGGGATATACCGCCCTTTGTCCTCTAAATCGATTTCATTCATGCGTCGGATCAAGTGTTGGATATAAAGATTGCTTCCGTCCCTCTGATAGACGGCCAGATAGGTATGAACCGGGGCATTCATATCCAATAACAGGGCGTAACTGCATTGGTAGGCCTGAAAAACGCGGGCCATGGCCGACGGGGTGGCGCTCCAGAAAAAGGCATAAAGTAAAAAGCGTTTTCCACCGGACTCCTGCAAGGCCGCGCCGGACCGCAGGGCCTGCAGCTTCTCGGCGGCTGAGCCGGACCAATTACCCGGTCCCCAACGGGCCACTAATGGACCCGGAAGGGACAGACGGGTGGCGGAATCAAACCCGTCGATAAGGGGGACGCCATTCTGGCGGGCATATCGGATCAGGGGGAGGAGCCGGTTGTCGGCTTCGGTCCAGGTCTTCATCACCACTTCCCCATCATTCAGGACAAAGATGGTGGCCAGCTCCGGCTGCAGTCGACTGAAGATGACCCCGTTTTCCAGAAAGCCGTAATGGCTGCCGTGATTCTTTAAAGACAATGGTCCATATTTGAAGGCCCCTTGGAGGCGTTTAAATCCGCCGGTGAAGGTGGCCGCGGTACGAGGCCGGTCCACAGGGTTGATCAGACCCGTTCGTATCAGGGGGGCCGCGGTGTTTATCCCATCCGGTCCGCTCAAGGATTTGTCTTTCATTTGAGGCGGTATGTGCGGAGACCAGCCCAGGGAAGGATGGTTGGTTCCCAGGGCGTAATGCAGATTAAATTGATCCAGATCGAAAGCGATCAGGTAGACCAACTCGCCCATCTCCACGCTATTCAGGTCATTTACTATTTTTTTATAACTTCCCAGAATATTCGCCGCGATCACCTTGGGGATGATGATACTGACATAGATACCGGGATTGCCCCGGGCCGGATACCAGTTTCCCAGGACCATCCCATCCGGACCGGCACCCTGGGCGGTAATGCCCAGATCGACCGGTTTTACCAGGAGGTTGCCTTGCTTGGGGTCCAGCAAAGCGGGGATTGGCGCCTGTGAAGTCTGGGGGGGCGGCCCCTCGGCCGGTTTCGATGGTACTTTTTCTTCGGCTTTTTCCTCATATAGATAGCCAAAGACCGTGTCTCGCACCCAGACAACGATTTCATCCCCCTGAGGAATTTTTTTTCGGAGGAAATCGGTCACCTTTTCTATAGGGGTCTGATGCCCTTTGGTCGGATGGAGCAGGTAGAGCCTTTTGGCACAGAGCGGGGCAAATGGAAGGTGCTTATCCAGAGCCGATTGCAGACTTTCAGGGGCCTTTGATCCCCAGAGATCACAGAGGGAACTTTGTCCTTTTTCACTGAAGACCACTCCCTTGGGATCCAGAAGGAGACTTTGGGTTTTACGATTCGAATTCTCCAGGTGAAAAGTCTGCCCCGTCGGACTTCCCTGCCATTTAAGATCGAGCAGGTACCAGGCATTGATATTGGGATTCAAGTTGATTAGGGTGGCCAGGCCTTCCCGACCCGGACCTTCCTGGACGGGGCTGGAAGTGGTCCGGGAAAAAGGCTGCAGATCAAGAATGTTTTTCGGCCTTTCTTCCGACCGGGACAAAGGGGCCCACAGGCCGTCACCGGCCAGGGCCAGGGCCAATAAAAGCAAAACAAAACCTATGCGGGCTTTCACATTCTTCATCCTTTTTCAGGTCCTGATGCTTTACATGATGCCATAAATCACAGAAAAAAGGGACGGAATTAATTATAGCTGAAAGGGATCTCAATAATCATCTATATTATATCTTGCCGCTAATCTTTGCCGCAAGAGGGTATATCTTTTCTCTTGATTTTCCTTTTGACGAAGCCCCGGGGAGACGTTACTATAAAATTGAAACGGAATGAACCCATTTGCGGTTACCTTAAAATGGGACATTCCGAAATTGAAATACCGAACCTTTTGTTCGCCCGGAGTTGCGCCCCCTGCAGAATATGAAAAAATTTGAGCTTCCTCATACCTCCATTGATCCCGATCCCCAAAAAAACTGGTACCGGCGGATTAACCCGATTCTTCTGGCCCACAAAGGGACGTTAGTCAGCGGTTTGGCCTTGGCCCTCTTGGCCATGCTGCTCAACGTGCTGATTCCCAGGATCACCATGGCCGCCATTGACACCGCCCTGATTGCCCATAGATCCTCCCTGA
The DNA here is from genome assembly GCA_963790475.1 of uncultured delta proteobacterium. GTDB lineage: Bacteria > Desulfobacterota > RBG-13-43-22 > RBG-13-43-22 > RBG-13-43-22 > RBG-13-43-22. The sequence continues at coordinate 893,213 of CAWBOS010000012.1, forward strand.
TGATGTATGTATGGATTCTGGTCGGACTGGCCGGAACCCGGTCAACCGTTGTTTATCTGTATCGTTACCTCCTTTTTAAAATGGCTTACACCATCGAGTTTGATCTTCGGGCCCTCATTTTTAACCATATTTCATGGCTCTCGCTTTCCTTTTTCGACCGGGTTCAAGGAGGCCAGGTGATATCCAGGGCCAATTCGGACATTCGCGCCGTACAGATGTTTCTGGTGTTTTCACCCTTTCTGGCGGTCAATGCCTTCACTTTCGTAATGGCCCTCGGCTTTATGCTCAAGGTCCATATCGGCCTGACCCTGGCCTCTCTATTCCCGATCCCTTTTGTCTATTACACCGGTATTCGAATGCGTCGACTCATGTATCCGGCTTCCTGGCTGGTTCAATCCCGGTTGGCGGACATTTCCACGATAGTCGCTGAAAATGTTACCGGCGCGCACATCGTAAAATCTTTCTCAGCCGAAGTAAATCAGATCAAATTACTGGCCAGGGCCGCCCTGAGACTCCGTTGGGCGACCGTTCACCAGATCGACATTCGGGCGATTTTTGCCCCTATCATGGAGAATATGCCCCGCCTGGCCAATACCATCCTCCTGTTTTACGGCGGTCTGCTGGTGGTGCGGGGTGAAATCACCATCGGCGCGCTGGTCGCCTTCAGTGCCTATGTCATTATGCTGCAAACCCCTTTTCGGTTATTGGGAATGCTGTTGATGATGAGCCAGCGGTCCATGGCTTCGGCCCATCGGATTTTTGAGATTCTCGATGAAAAACCGGAGATCAGGGAGCGTCCGGGTGCGGTAAATTTAGATCTGACCAGCGGTAAAATTGAATTTAAACAGGTTTCTTTCGGATACAACAGTGGACCGATGATTCTGTCGGATCTTTGCTTTGATATCAATCCCGGAGAAACCGTGGCCGTTGTGGGGCGGACCGGATCAGGAAAAACTACTCTGGCCAGGTTATTGATCCGTTTTTATGATGTAATAAAGGGCGGTATCGAGATCGACGGACGAGACATTCGAGACCTCACCCTGTCCAGTTTGCGGTCTCAGGTGGGAATTGTTCCTGATGAGCCTGTATTGTTTTCGGTTTCGATCCGGGAGAATATCGCTTACGGGAAACCCGAAGCTTCCCTGGAAGAAATCCGGACTGCCGCCAAAGCGGCGGAAGCCCATGATTTTATCATGAAGTTGACCGACGGTTATGACACGGTGGTGGGGGAAAGGGGCTGTACCCTTTCCGGGGGCCAGCGCCAGAGAATCGCCATTGCCAGGACCCTCCTGACCAATCCCGGTATTCTGATTCTGGATGATGCCACCAGTTCGGTGGATGTGGGGGTGGAGCAGAACATCCATCAGGCCTTAAGACAATATTTAAAAGGACGCAGCACATTGATTATCGCCCACCGGATTTCCACCATCAGCCTGGCGGACCGGGTGCTTTTTATGGAAAATGGAAAGATCACCGCCCAGGGAACGCATTCGGAGTTGATGAAAACGGAGCCCGGATATGTGGAAGTGTTGGCCAAAGCCGGCGAGAAAGAAGAAGACGAAAGCCGGTTAACGCCAAAGAAGCCAACTCCTGTTACCGCTTTTGAAAAGGAAATCGAAATACCGCCGCTGCAGACGGACCTATAAGACAAGTTCGCAAAAAGTCGATGAAAGCCGATTTTAGTCATTCCGACGAAAGTCGGAATCCATCCCGATGGCGGGACCGGTTTTCACCGGAGTGACGACTATTTGCGAAACCATCATATAAGAGGATGAGAGAAAAAACATTTATACAGATTGCTCAGCAATCTGTTAAGAGGATGCACTGATGGCCAGAGAGATGGGCAGCCTGGGGGCCTTTTCCGGAAGGGGTTCCGGCAGTGAACAAAGCCGGCAAGCCGGACTCCCGTTTTCGGGGATACCCGCGGAACTGGAATCAGGGGTCAAGAAGATCATCGCCAAGGAACCGGTTGATGATACGGTTGAAGTCGTGTTTGACCAGGCCGAGGCCAAACAGCCGCCCTTGACTTTAAGAACCCTGTTTGCCCCCCATTATCCCGCCCTGGCGCTGGCTTTTCTTATGGTTCTGGCCCAGACGGGGGCCATGCAGGCCGGCCCCTTATTGACGCAGATCGGAATCGATAAGGGGATTCTAAGAGCCAACCTGAAGGTCCTCATGTGGGTGTCCCTGGCCTACCTGATGTCCATCTTCTTAAATTATATCACGGGTTATGCCCGCACCGCCTGGACGGGACGTTTGGGCGAGCGTTTGATGATGAACCTTCGTATCAAGGTTTTTTCTCACCTGCAAAGATTGTCCCTGGATTTTTTCACCGATGAAATGAGTGGCCGTATCATGACCCGCATGACCAGTGACATCGAAGCCCTGACCACCTTACTTCAGGATGGTATTATTAATTTGATGGTCCAGGGGCTGACCATGATATTCGTCATAGCGGTGCTGTTTTCTTTGAACCTGAAGCTGGCGGTTATATTGGTTGCGGCGGTTATGCCCGCCATGCTGGCCTTGTCACTCTGGTTTCGAAAGGTGTCGGATTATGGGTATGGGGTGGTCCGGGACCGGATCGCCACCTTGCTGGCAGACTTCCAGGAAAATCTAAACGGTATCCGGGTTATTCACGCTTTTTATCGCCAGGGCCGGAATATCGCCAACCATTTGAATCTGGCCGGATCGTATGCCCAGGCGAACTTCTATACCGCCAGGATGGGGGCTATTTTTGATTCCGGGTCCACGCTGATCGCGGTTTTCGGCCAGGCCCTTATTTTGCTAATCGGGGGAAAGATGGTCTTAAACGGGAGCCTGACCATAGGCGCGCTCACGGCCTTTATCCTGTATTTGACTTCCTTTTTTGCCCCCATTCAACAACTGGTGCAACTTTACAACACCTATCAGCAGGGACAGGCGGCCGTTACAAAATTAAGAGAGCTGCTCGATCTGAACCCCAGTGTGCCCGAATCACCCCAGGCCAGGGATTTGCCTCAACTGAAGGGTGAAATTGAACTGGACCGGGTGAGTTTTTCCTATAACACCGGCCAACCGGTTATCGAAGATGTCTCCCTTACGGTTCGCCCCGGAGAGACCATTGCTTTTGTGGGCGAAACCGGTGCCGGAAAATCCACCCTGGCCAAGCTGATCATCCGTTTTTATGATCCTCAATCCGGCCAGGTGCGCATAGACGGCCATGATTTAAAAGAAGCCACCTTCAGGTCCCTGAGGACGCAAATGGGCTATGTATCCCAGGAACCCTTTTTGTTTGCCGGAACGCTCCGGGACAATGTGGGCTTTGCCAAGCCGGAGGCCTCGGATGAAGAAATCCTGGAGGCCTGCAGGGCGGTGGGCATTGAAGACTTGGTCAGGCAAATGCCGGAGGGGATACAGACAGTGATTCATGAAAGAGGAAGCTCGCTTTCTTCCGGAGAGCGGCAGCTCATCGCCCTGGCCAGGGCTTTTCTGGGAAAACCCCGGGTGGTGGTCATGGATGAAGCCACGTCCAATCTGGACTTGGCCTCTGAATCCAGAATCGAACACGCTCTGGATGTCCTTCTCCAGGGTCGAACGGCGGTGATCATCGCCCATCGCCTGAATACCGCCATGCGGGCCGACCGTATCGCCGTGTTTGACCACGGCCGTCTGGTTGAGCTGGGCCGGCACACGGAACTGATCACTCAGGGCGGTTATTACGCCAAGATGTATGTCAAATGGATAAAGCAATCCCATTGATCTCAATTATTGATTTTGTTTTTTACAACCTGGGTTGTCTTAGCGCATGACCCACTTTTGAGTGGTCTTAAGGGCGAACTGGCATTCAAGGATGGAGGGCATTTCAGCCCTGAGCTTCTGGAAGTCCATCACCGGGTAGTCTTTGATCTTGCTCCCTCCGGTCAAATTGAACCGGACAACCAGATCTTCATCAAACCGCCAGAATTGATTCCTGATAACCTCCCGGCATTCCTCGGGGGAAAGATCACCGGCCTGAATTTCAACGATCTCCATGTCATAGACCGCTAAGGGCACGAACCGGGTTTCAATGCGATTATCGAGGACCTCGCCTTCGACAAACCCTTTCTCTTCATTCATTTCGGCAAAGCTGATTCGTTGAGTGGACCCCGGATAGACGAATTTGATTCCCGGCTTCAGGGGATGATCAAGGACCTGGTAACGGTGAATATGTCCGGCAGCGATATATTCGAAATCCGGGGGAACAATCTGTCGGGAAACCGTATCCGGGCGCCCGGTCCGGAAGACAAAGTCAGCCGGACCGACGCAGGCTTGGTCAAAGGCCTGGTGGGTGACCAGGAGATTGAAATCGGTCCTCAGGTGGTGGTACTCGGTATCCTGTAAGGCCCGCAGAAAGGTCCGTTTGGAGTCCTTGGGGATAAAAGGGAAACCGGCAATACCGACAGAATAGCCGTTGAGGTTGAAAGACAATGATTTGGGCTGGTCAAAGACAATAATCCCGGATGATCCATGAAAGAGGTCGAAAGGGAACTCAGACCGCTCGTGGTTGCCGGGGATTATCAGGATGCGGGTCCCTGACCTGGCCAAGTTCATAACCGGCTGGACCAGTTCATCAAGGATCTCTCTCGGGATATAATATTTATTAAAGAGGTCCCCGCTGTGGATGAGCAAATCGGCCTCTATGTCTCTGGTGTGGTCCAGCACCGTCAGAAAATTCCTGAAGATATGATCAGCCCTCTTCCGCCGACCCTGGGGATCGGACTGGTCTATTCGTGTGATTTCAAACCCGAGATGGGTATCAGCCGTGTGAACGAATTTCAACTTTGCACCTTAAACTCTGAAAACCTATCAAAATCGGACGCCAGTTTTCTATCACCCTTATCATAATTATTTTGCAAATAATATCAATGAAAACGGGATAAAGTCCGGAATTTCCCGGGGCAAGTTTCCGGGCCTCTTTTTTGGGCTGGGATTGTTTTCCTGTAAATTCTGTTCAAGATTCATTTTGGACTTGACTACCAGGGTGATATTTACAATTATATTGTCTGCTTTTTATCAGGGTTCCATTCCGGGCCCGGTAGGGTGGACAAGGGTTAATAAATCTATTAATGGTTGAACCGTGGGAAGGAGGAGAGACTTATGAAACTGGGAGATATCAAATGTATTGGAATCGTGGGCGCGGGAGTCATGGGTGGAGGGATCGCCCAATCGGCCATTCTGGCCGGTTATAAAGTGATGGTACGCGATCTTACGAATGAGATTTGTGAGAAAGCAAGGGACACCATTATCAGCGGACGATTCGGCATAAAAGGCGCCGTGGAAAGAGGTAAAACCACGCAGGAGGAAATGGACAAGGCCCTCTCGCTTCTCAATTTCACAACAAAGATCGAGGACCTGAAAGATTGTGACCTGATTATTGAGGCCATCGGAGGAGGCGCTGACGGGGCCATTGAGAACAAGGATATGAAACTCAAAGTTTTCAAGGAACTGGATGCGATTCTGAAAAAAGGGGCCTTCATTGCCAGCAATACCTCACGATTCACGATTGCCGACCTGGCCGCGGTGACCAATCGCAAAGACCGATTTATCGGCATGCACCTTTTCAGCCCGGCTAATATTATGAAGCTGGTGGAGGTGATATACACCAAAGAAGTGACCGAAGATGTGATCGTGCTCATAGAAGAACTGAGTAAAAGCTGGGGAAAAACGCCTGTTCGCGTGAAGGATGTCCCCGGGGATACGGGTTTTATAGGCAACCGGGTCATGGGAGCGGCCCGACGGGAAGCCATGAAGATTGTCGAAGAAGGTATCGCCACGGCCGAGGATGTCAATACGGCCATGGAATTAGGATTTCGTTGGCCCGCCGGACCCTTGCCCGCCAAAAGACCAGGTGCCAGAAGCGGTTGGCAATAAGCAGGTCCAGAGTCACCGAGGCGGCCCAGTACCCTTTAGCAATTTACGGGTTATATCACCTTGATAAATTAAAGAAAAGTTTGTTGGCCACCTTTAACCAAGGATCGAGGGCTTTGAAAAATGTTCAATTTTGTTCAAGGTCAAGGAAGACGAAAATTTTAACCGCAGGAATACATTTAGTATTTTGAGGATTAAAATTTGAGTCTGACGCAGAGCTAGGACAAAAGGGGATGTTTTTCAAAGCTCTCAGGAGCGTCAATGAAATAAGATCAAACCCCATTTCTCAAAAGAGAGGTGGGGTTTTTATTTTCATAAATGAGTAGACGGTTTAGGCCGGAAAGTGGGCTAAGCTTAACATCAGACCAAGGGGCTGAAATGGGAAAAAGCGTCGAGTCTCTCCTCAAAAGGACCTTCAGGCTGAGGAGAAATGAGGGCAGCGACAAGGTCACCAGTCTTGAGGAGGCCATAAGGAAAAGTATCCAGCCCGGGATGAAGCTGCATATTCGCGAGGGCAGCGGTGCGGCAACCCGCGAAGTTCTGAGGCAGTTCTGGGGGCGGGCTCCGGGATTTACTTTGATTACCAGTATCCTCACTAATTACGGGATAGGCCTGATCCACGGCAGGCTGGTGGGAAAAATTATTACATCGCTTTGCACCGAGGGGCATCCGGCCATGAGACCGGTCCGCGTCATTCAGCGGGCTTACGCGGAGGGGAAAATAGAGATAGAAAACTGGTCCCTTTATTCGTTTGTCCAGAGGTTAATGAGCGGGGCCTTCGGTGTCGGCTTTATGCCGACCAAGTCTATAATCGGCAGCAGTATGGCGGAAGAGAATACAGACTCTTTCCGGGTGATCGAAGACCCCTTTGGAAGCGGAAGGAAGCTGGGGATCGTCAAGGCCCTGAACCCGGACATCTCCTTAGTTCACGGCTGGGCGGCCGATCGCTACGGGAACACCATCACCGGTCCGGCCAGGGGCACCGGAGAAGACGCCTGGGGGCCGAAAGCAAGCCTGAACGGGGCCGTGGTTACCGTGGAAAGATTAGTGTCGACCGATTTTATCAGACGTCACTCTTATCTGGTCGATATCCCCGGCGACCCTGGTAAATTCGGTTTCGGTCTGTCCTCTGGGAGCCCACCCCGGATACCTGGTTAATCCCGGCCTGAAAGGGGTTGAGCCTTACAAGGAAGATTACGAATTCCAGGATGAACTGGCGGCCAGCGAGGAAGGCCACAGGCTGGATGCCTGGATAAAACATTGGGTGTTGGATTGTCCCTCTCAACAGGATTACTTGAGAAAACTGGGATCCGGGAGGATTGCCTCTCTGAAGGAACAGGCGATCAAAGGAGACTGGAAGGGTGATTCGGGATTAGTATCAGACGCGCTTTTGTTCGCTGAGGAGGCCAAACCCAAGGAGAAGATGGTTCTGGCAGCGGCTCACAAGATAAGAGACAAGGCGATACAATATGGATACAAGACCTTTTTGGCCGGCGCGGGGACCGCGGAGCTTGCTGCCTGGATGGCCTATTATCAACTCAAAGGACAGGGCTACGATACCGATCTGCTGTTGGGCGCCGGTTTCTGGGGCTATGCCCCCAGGCCGGGTGATCCGAGTGTATTGAACATTTCAACTATGGCCACTTGCAAGATGATGACCGACGTCGTGGACGCTTACGGGGTCTTGGTCGGAAGTGATAACAGCAGGTGCCTGGCAGTTATCGGCGGGGGCGAGATCGATAAGCATGGAAACATTAACTCAACCAAAATACCGGGCAGGCTTTACCTGGCCGGGTCAGGTGGTGGTAATGACGCGGTCAACGCCGCCGAAGTGGTGGTGGTCATGAATCAGACAACGGCCCGATTCGTGGAAAAGGTGCCCTATGTCACCTGCCCCGGCCATAGAGTAAAAACGCTGGTGTCCGATTTCGGAATTTTTGAGAAGCTGGGTGAGGATAAGGAGTTGACCCTGACCGGCTGCCTCACTATTCCGGAAATGCCCGCCCTGGATGATAGAATAAGGGCTGTTCAAGAAAAATGCGGCTGGGCTCTCAAGGTGTCGCCTTCGGTTAAGTCCATACCGGCGCCGGACCATGATGAGCTTGTGGTCCTGAGGGCCCTCGATCCTAAGGGTTATTTCATCTAAAAGTCCGTAAGGGGTTTCACAAAAAGAGATAGGAGGCCAAAAGATGGGCGAAAAATTAAAAGACAAAGGGGCCATCGTGGTTGGGGGCGGTGGAGGCATCGGCGGGGAGATCGCTTTGGCCTTGGCCGCCGAGGGAGCTAAGGTGATTGTCAATGACCCCGGAGGAGGTAGAGATGGAACGGGCACTGATACGTCAGCCGTGGATAAGACGGTGGACAGAATCAGGGAGAAAGGGGGTGTGGCGGTTGCCAATTACGCCTCCGCGGTTGATTATAACGCCGCCAGGGATATTGTTAACAGTTGTATCGACCACTTCGGCCGCCTTGATATTCTGGTCAACGCCGCCGGCATTAACCGGGAGAAGATGCTTTGGAACATGACCGATCAGGATTGGGATATGGTGCTTAAAGTTCACCTCTATACCAATTTCAATACGATCAGATGGGCGGCGGGCATCATGAGAGAGCAGAGGCGGGGCAGAATCATACTGATGACTTCCAGCGCCTGGCTGGGCAATATCGGCCAGATAAACTATGCCGCCGCCAAAGGGGCCATAGTCAGTTTCATGAGAGCCGCCGCCCGGGAGCTGGGAGGGTATGGGATAACCTGCAATTGCCTGGCACCAGGAGCGGCCACCCGAATGACGATGACCGAGGAGGTGAAGGCGGGCTTCAAGAGGAGGATGGAAGCCGGGGTTATGTCCAAAGAGGCCTATGAGGCCTTTATGAATATGCCGGGGCCTGAATGGGTCCCTCCTATTGTGCTGTATCTTTGCACGGATGAGGCCTGGAATGTCAATGGCAAGGTATTTTCCGCCGCGGGCGATAAGATCGGCATCTATTCCGAGCCGACAGAGACCATACAAATATTCAATGACGGGAAGATATGGACCCTGGACCAATTATTAAAAATTGTTCCCAAGACGCTGCTGGCCGGCTATGTTAACCCCAGGCCGCCGGAGCCGCCTAAAGAGAAAACAAGATAGATAGACTTTCGACCGCTCACAGATTCAGGCCAGCTTATATAGACGAACAGCACCCGCATGGCCGTGGATATCTGTCATGCCCATATCTTCGCCGATAAATTCGCCGCCTTCAATGACTTCCCAGGCTGCGTCGGAGACCAATACTTGTGAGTGGTATGTTTTATTGAGCTGCTCTATCCTCGAGGCGAGATTGACTACATCGCCGATAATGGTGTATTCCTTCCGCTGTGATGATCCTATATGGCCGGTAACCGCCATCCCCGCGTGAATGCCTATCCCGACCCTGGTTTCCGGGATCCTTCCTGCCGTTGTTTCTTCTTTGAGCCGGGCAAGAATCCGCATAGCCGCGGCAACCGCGTTGCGACACTCGCCGCCATCGGAAATGGGCGCGCCGAACACGGCCATAAAACCGTCCCCCAGGAATTTATTGATGATCCCGCCATTTTCATTGATGATGTCGACCATGAATTCAAAGAGTGAATTCAAGAAATGGATTACCTCCTCCGGAGCATTTGATTCGGCAAACTGAGTGAAGTTCCTGATGTCCAGGAACATCATGCATACAAAACGTGTTTCGCTTCCCAGTTCCCCTTTCTGCCGGATTAATTTATCAACAACGATTGGCGAAACATGCTGCCCAAAAATGTTGATGATCTGGTTCTTTTCATCAACGGTCCGAAGTGTTCGTCTGATCCTTTTTCTAATTTCTATAGAAACAATGCCGGTCACGAACCCTACCAACGCGATCAAAAAGCTTTTGGAGGTCAGCATTCCCGGACTAAAAAAAGTGGAATAGTCAGGGTTATAGGCCGAACGTTGGATGACATAGAGAGAAATCCATAAATATTGGGCCCCGGCGGCGATTCCGGTAAAAAGAGAAATGGTGAACATCAGGCGCAGGGCGCTCAGCGATATGAAAATAAAATAAAGGAAGAGGATTGGAATCACCAGGGATTGCACGGAACCTACAATCTTAAACGAGAAATAGATCATGATGGTCGGGATGCTGATTTCGATAAAAGCATTCCCAAAGCGGGGAATCATGGGGAAAATCTTTTTTCTTTTTAAAAAAATAGTCAGGCCGAGCGAGTAGATTGATTCGTAAACGGCGAAACCCGCGAACACGATAGTGATCCAGTTGTACATATTTCTATTGTGATAGGCGTTGAGAACGATGGCCGGAAATTTGTCGCTGAAGAAAAGGCCGATGAGATTAATCCACAGGACCGCGAACAGGGATAATCCGCAAATAAGGAAGGCGCGCTTGCGGTCACTGATCATTATTTCCCGATCAAACTCGGCCGTAAAACTGGAGACAAAGTCCGGTCTTATTTTTTGCCCCGGCGCCTTTATTTTATTTTCCATGGGTCCCATCCTTTGTTTCATGATCCACTTTTTTCTTGGAATATAGTATTTATTTCCTCATCCATATTACAACTATTTTGGAAATAATATCAAAGGATACGTATTAAAGCGCAAAGTTTCTTGGGGCAATCTCCTGGCTTTAAGGAAGGTATCCGTGGTGGAGCGACACGGACTAATAAGGATTTCTTGCGAGGATATCACAAATTGTGATATCCTCCGAGATTAAATTCTCCAAAAAAGTCTGCGTTTTTATCGAGCAAGGGGTGGCTATGCTTTCCGGTTCCGTCCAGGCCGTCAAGCGTAATAGCGAGCGATTTCCTCCCGAGCCGATTGGCTAAACGGTTTTCCTCTGGCGGCCATGATAAAAATGGGCTGGTTATCAAAGGAGGAAAACCGGATTAAAAAGTTACGAGCCCTTCTACACTTTTTTGGGGTAGCCGGTGTTAACGAATGGAAGGGGATTTGGGAAAAACCGCAAGCGGCCTACCGCAATTCAAAAGCCTTTCAAAGTAATCCCGCAGCCGTGAGCGCCTGGTTAAGAATGGGGGAGATTGAAGGGCAGAAGGTTGATTGTCAGCCTTTTCAACAGTGTTTTTTCCTTTCCGCATTACGAAAAATACGGTCTTTGACTCAAAAGGGTCCCGATGTGTTCGAACCGGCCATGAAGAAACTTTGTGCGGAAAGCGGCGTGGCCGTGGTCTTTATCCCCGAACTCCCGGGAACACGCCTTTTTGGAGCCACTCGCTGGCTGAAACCTTCGAAGGCCCTCATCCAGCTCAGTTTGCCCGGCAAAAGCGATGACCATCTCTGGTTCACCTTCTTTCATGAAGCCGGGCATATTCTTCTGCACGGAAAAAAAGAAGCCTATATCGAAGCCCAAGAGGGTGGTTACCAAGAAACCAAAAGGATTTCCAAAGAGAAGGAGGCCGATCTTTTTGCCCAGGAAATACTAATTCCCAAGGAAACCTATAAAAATTTTATAACCGGAAACGACTTCAGCCCGGATAGGATCTTACGATTTGCAGAACAGATAGGAATTGGTCCGGGGATTATTGTGGGACGACTTCAACACGATAATTTTATTTCCTTTTCACAGGGCAATAAACTTAAAAAACGGTTTCGATTTTCCGAAAAATAACCGGGGTTCAATAAGCGAAAGGCTGGTTCATGAAACAAACCGACAAGACTCATTTTTTTAAAAAAGAGATGGGGATTTTTTAAACTATCTCTGATTGAGGTTCTTATGAAATCTTTAGTGCCGGTAGAGGTTATTGAGAAAAAGATTTTATCGATTCGTGGTCATAAAGTAATGTTGGATTCTGAATTAGCTGAGCTTTATGGAGTACCGACAAAAGCCTTGAAGCAAGCGGTAAAACGAAATATTAAACGTTTCCCGGATGATTTTATGTTTGCTCTTACATATCAAGAAGTTAGAAACTTGAGGTCACAAATTGTGACCTCAAGTCCATCCTCCTGGGGCGGGTCTCGCTATTCTCCAATGGCTTTTACCGAGCATGGGGTGGCCATGCTATCAAGTGTGTTGAACAGCGAAAGGGCCATAGAAGTCAATATATTAATCATAAGGGCATTCATAAAATTAAGGGAAATGATCGTTTCCCAGAAAGACCTGGTCCGACGATTGGATGATCTGGAGAAAAAGTACGATGGACAGTTTAAGATCGTCTTTGATGCTCTTCGATCTTTAATGGCTCCCCCGATGAAGCCTAAGAGAAAAATAGGCTTTGATCTCAAAGAAAAGCAGGCCCGGTATGGCAGGAGAAAGAATTCTTAGGATGGTATCCCAGACCAGATAGACTAAATAGACCAGGAAGGGTTGACTTTATCCGTTTGTTATGGTTTATATTATAAAAAACTAATTTTTGGCTTTAATGAGTCCGGCAACCTCAACCCGAAAGGGCTGGTCATGAAGCAGTCCGACAAGATCCCATTTTTAAAAGAAGATGGGTTTTTTATTTTTTGGGATGGAACAATAAAAAAGTAAAACTTTTGATTTATGTCAAAATCATTCAGATATGGAGTGAAAAGGAATGTGTTTCAGAACGATGTTCCTCCCCCTGTTTGCGATTCGGTGGACCATTGAATCACAGGGAGCGATGACCTCAAGGAGAGAAGAGATTTAGATGAGTCAACGATTCGAAAAACTGAAGAGCTTGCTCAAAGAATTATTCCAGCTTGACCAACCCGACCTGGACTTCGGATTCTATCGCATCATGCACGCCAAAAGCGGCGAAGTCTCCCAGTTCTTGGAGTGTGACCTTTTGCCCCAGGTAAAAGCGGCTTTCTCCCAGTACCGACCAGCGGACAAGGCAGTGCTGGAAAGGGAATTGGCCAAGGCCATCGAACAAGCGCAGAACTTAGGGGCTGATCCGGAATCATTGCCAAAGGTCAAAGATCTGCGGGCTAAACTGGCCGAAGATGCTGTAGACCTGAATGTACTGGAAGCTGAGGTCTTTGACCATCTCTACAGCTTCTTTCGCCGATATTATTCCGAGGGAGATTTTCTCAGCAAAAGGGTCTATAAGCCAGGAGTCTATGCCATTCCTTATGAAGGGGAGGAGGTCAAGCTTCATTGGGCCAATGCGGACCAGTATTACATTAAAACCAGCGAGTATCTGCGGGACTATGCCTTTCGCCTGAGGCCCGAGTCCGAAAAAGACCCCATGCGGGTGCATTTCCGGCTGGTGGATGCCGCCGAGGGTGAACATGGCAATATCAAGGAAACCGAGGGCAAACAGCGGGTATTCATCCTTGCCGATCAGGATTTTATCAAAATTGAATCCTCCCCCACCATCGCAGGTGGGAGTAAGGAACTAATCATCCGCTTCGAATACCGGCCGGCAACGATCACTGATTGGCCGGAAGATGAACGAGAAGGCAAGTCCAAGCCACCCGCCCAGAAGGATCTAACTGCCTTGGCTGAAAAGCGGGTCCTTTCCCTCGCCTCCTTTGGGGGAGAGGGAGCCGCCTTCGCTCATTGGATAGCCGAACTGGAAAAACCCCATATAAAAGCCGACGGCGAGCGGGCCGACTACACCCGGTTGCGGGCACATCTCGATCGATACACCGCGCGAAACACCTTTGATTATTTTATCCATAAGGACCTTGGGGCGTTTCTGCGCCGGGAGCTGGATTTCTACATCAAGAACGAGGTCATGCACCTGGACGACATAGAGAATGAAACCGCCCCCCGGGTCGAACAGTACCTTTCCAAAATCAAGATCATCCACCGGATCGCCGGGAAGATCATCGACTTTCTCTCCCAGCTTGAAGATTTTCAAAAAAAAATGTGGCTCAAGAAGAAGTTTGTAGTAGAGACACAGTATTGCATTACCCTGGCCTGTATCCCGGAGAGTTTTTATCCGGAGATCATTGCCAACGATGCCCAACGGGAGGAATGGGTGCGGCTTTTGGCCATCGACGAAATCCAAGACGACCTGTTGACACCGGGTTACAGTGTTCCGCTTAAGCCTGATTTTCTGAAAGCGTATCCTACGCTAATCCTGGATACACGGCTTTTTAATTCTAACTTTTCATACCAACTAATGCAGGCCATCGGCGATATGGATGAAAAGATCGATAGTGTGCTTTTCCACAGCGAGAATTTCCAGACTTTGGCATTGATACAGAAGCGGTATAGAGAGAAGGTAAAATGCCTCTATATGGACCCGCCCTATAACACTGGAAGTGACGGATTTGCTTACAAAGACAACTATCAACATTCAAGCTGGCTGACGATGCTGGACAACAGAATTGGGCAAACTCATAATTTATTGTCGACAGACGGTGCTTTACTTTCAAGCATAGATGAAATCGAACAATCAAATCTTCACTTGATCGTGAATAGTATTTTTGGACTCACCAACCGCATTGGGACCTTAGTGTGGAAAGGGGCAACGGATAATAATCCAACAAGGATTGCGAGCGAGCATGAGTATATTGTCTGCTATGCCAAATCGATCACTGATTTAGAAGGACAATGGAGCACCTCTGATAACGAAACAAAGCAATTGATGCTTGACACATTTGAATCTATCCGAGCGAAAACGAAATCGATTGAAGAACGTGAAGAGCTTTTTCAAAAATTTGCTAAAGAAAATCGAGAACGTTTAGGTGATCTTTACCGATACAGGCACGTAGATCAGCACGGGCCTTATGCAGCTCGGAGAAACTTGGAGAACCCCGGCAAACCCGGGTATGTATATGATGTTCTCCACCCTATCACGGGCAAGCCATGTGATAAGCCTTACTGGGGTTGGCGATTCCCCGAATCTTCTATGAGAAACCTTCTCGATGAAGATAGGATCATCTTCGGCGTGGACGAAAAGAAGATCCCAGAATTGAAGGTTCACCTGCGAGATGTAACATTTCCGCTTCGTAGCGTCTTTTCCCTTGATGCGCGGAAAGGATCAAACGATCTATCTCGGCTTTTCGCTTCACGAGATGTATTTAAGAATCCAAAGCCAGTAGATCTTCTCGGGCACGTGCTTCCTTTTGTCGTTTCCTTAAACAACCTGGCGTTGGACTTCTTTGCTGGCTCCGGTACCACTGGCCATGCGATAATAAACTTGAACCGCGAGGACGGCGGGCGGCGCAAGTTCATCCTGGTCGAGATGGGCGACTACTTCGATACGGTTCTCCTTCCCCGCATCAAGAAGGTCACGTTTACGCCCGAGTGGAAGGACGGTAAACCAAAAAGGTTGGCCACACAAAAAGAGGCCGAATACAGCCCGCGCATTATCAAGGTGATCCGCCTCGAATCTTACGAAGATACACTCAACAATTTGGATACTCGCCGTACCCCGGCCCAGCAGAGCTTGCTCGATCTGCCGCAGGCACAAGGACCGAATGGCCTCAAGGAATCATACCTGCTACGCTACATGCTCGACGTGGAGACGCGCGGCAGCCAGTCTTTGCTGAATATTTCAGCTTTTATCGATCCCACTGCCTATCGACTCAAAGTCAAACAACCCGGTTCGGATGAAAGCCGGGAGGTGAATGTCGATCTGCTGGAGACCTTTAACTGGCTGATCGGCCTGACCGTCTGGCATATCGCCGCGCCCCAGACCTTCAAGGCCGAATTCAAGCGTGATAAAGAAGGCCGACTCCGGATTAAAGGAACGATAAAGCAGGACCCCAAAGGTCCCTGGTGGTTTCGAGCCGTTACCGGAACCACGCCTGACGGCCGAAAGACATTGATCATCTGGCGGAAACGGCCGGGAGGTGATACGACCGAAGGGATCGAGCAGGATAATCTGGTTCTTGACGAATGGTTCGCTAAGCAAGGGTATTCCAGCAAAGATAGCGAGTTCGATTTGATCTATGTCAATGGGGATAATAACCTGGGAAACATCAAAACCTCCGCCGATACATGGAAAGTTCGTCTAATCGAGGAAGATTTCCACCGGTTGATGTTCGACACGGAGGGGGTGTGATGGCCCGAAAAACCATAGGCAGCGGCAAGGCCGGGAGGCCTGCCATGGTTATTCCGTTGGAGGGGATAGAAGGGCTCTTTTCCCGGGTGGCAGCCATACTGGATCGGGCCCGGTCCAACGTAGTGCGCCAGGTCAACAGTGAGATAATTTTAGCCTATTGGCACATCGGGAAAGAAATCGTTCAGGAAATTCAGGGCGGAGATGAGCGTGCCGAATACGGCCTGCAGGTCATAGAACAGCTTTCCGCGAAGCTGACCCAAAGGTACGGGCGTGGTTATTCCACCACCAACCTGCGCTACTTTCGAACTTTTTACACGGTTTATGCCGACCGCATCCCCGAGATTCGCCACATTGGAGGTGGCGAATTGAAAACGCCCGAAAAACGCCACACTCAAAGTGGCGTTTTGGATGACATGGCCTTAGCGGTCGAACAATCCGGCGCCGAGCGGGGGTTTTCTCCCCATTTAGGCTGGTCGCATTATCGGGCCTTGATGAATGTTGAAAATAAAAACGAACGCCTTTTCTATGAGATTGAAGCAGAGAATGAAGGCTGGGAGGTCGAACACCTCAAACATCAGATCCATACCTTCCTTTTTGCAAGACTTCTCAAAAGTCGAAATAAGGCGGGCGTTATGGCGCTTGCCGGTCATGGGCAAAAGATCACCTCACCGGCTGACACGATTAAGAATCCCTATATACTCGATTTTCTTGGGTTGCCGGATTCTGATGTTTTGCATGAATCTGAGATCGAAAAAGCGATTATTAACAATCTTCAGTCGTTCCTGCTTGAACTCGGCAAGGGTTTCGCCTTTGTCGGGCGTCAAAAGCGCCTTCAATTCGACGAGGACTTCTTTTATATCGATCTGGTTTTTTACAACTGCATACTGAAATGCTACCTGTTGATTGATCTCAAGATTGGTGAGTTGACGCACCAGGATGTCGGCCAAATGGACAGCTATGTCCGGATGTTCGATGACAAATACCTGACGGAAGGCGACAGCCCGACCATCGGCCTCATCCTTTGCGCCAAAAAGAACGAAACCATTGCCCGATATTCCGTACTCAAAGACAACAGACATCTTTTTGCTTCCAAGTACATGCTCTATCTGCCGACCGAGGAGGAACTTCAGCGCGAACTGGAGCGGGAACGACAGTTGATCGAATCTCGGCAGGTAGAAGAGGGTGGCCGTTGATGCCGAGAAGAAGGACCCGTACAAATTTTTCCGCAGCAGCCGCAGTCCCTCTGCCCAGCCGCCGAAGCAATAACCATTCGGCCCTGCAGTTTGCCTATAAGCTGGTTCTCAACCAATGGCTGCTTGGATTGTTCGAAGTGGAGCGTTTCGAGCAATTGGCCGAGCATCTGCGCGATGAAAAGCTGGAGGGTTTGGACGAGAATAATATCCATCGCCTCCACCACGCCCTTGCTGCGCACTTTCCGAATCTGCCGGAGCTGACCGAACAATGGCTGCTGGAGTACGATCAGAACATCGTCCGCCATACCCAACGCCTAAACGACCGACGAATCAGCCGAGGCGAGGCGCCCATTGTCTGGAAATATTTTCAGTATTTATCGCTGCTTTTTACTGAGATATACCTTGACCGCTATTTCAGCGATGCGCAGGCCCTGTTGTCGGATATCAATGGGCGCACTGCTGCCTTCAACGAAGGTCATGAGGAGGGCGACCGGATCACGCCCTTCGATGAGACAGCCGAGGCCTGGCCGCAGCTCAATAAGTTGTCCTTCTGGATGGCTACCGGCAGCGGAAAGACTTTGTTGATGCATGCCAATCTTCTCCAATATCGTTTTTACCTGGAAAAACACAGCCGAACGCGTGATCTAAATCGGATCATTCTTCTGACGCCAAACGAAGGGCTCTCCCAGCAACATCTGCGAGAGTTTGAGATAGCCGGAATCGACGCCGAACTTTTCAACAAAGATGGGCGCGGTCTGTTCGCCGGCCAAGCGGTTGAGATTCTCGACATCCATAAGCTCAAGGACGAGATGGGAGATAAAACCGTCGCCGTGGAAGCCTTCGAGGGCAACAATCTGGTGCTGATCGATGAAGGGCACCGCGGGACCTCCGCCGGCGACGAGGGGACCTGGATGCGTTTTCGTAATACCCTGTGCGAGAAGGGCTTTTCCTTTGAGTATTCAGCCACTTTTGGACAGGCGGTTAAAGGCGACAAGAAACTTATTGACCTGTACGCGAAAAGTATTCTTTTCGATTACTCCTACCGCTGGTTCTACAGCGACGGGTTCGGTAAGGACTACCAGATCCTCAACCTGGACGAAACCACCCAACAGCAGAACTTGGATCTTTATCTCACGGCCTGCCTGCTCGCTTTCTTTCAGCAACAACGTCTCTATCGAGAACAAGGAAGTATCTTTCGACCCTTCCAAATCGACAAACCGCTATGGATTTTCGTTGGTGGCAGCGTCACCAAGACACTGGCTACCCGCGACGCCTCGGACATTGTGGAAATCCTCAACTTTTTATCTCGGTATGTAGGTGACCGAGCGGGCAGTATCCAGCACATTGAGCGCGTATTAAACCAGGGGCTGGTGACCGACACTGGTCGAAACCTCTTTGCCGGGCGCTTCACCTATTTGAACACGGCAGGCCTCACGCCTGCACAAGTGTTTGACGAAACGTTGACCACTCTCTTCAATGCACCGGGCGGCGGGCAACTCTACGTGGAGAATTTAAAGGGCGCTACCGGCGAAATTGCCCTGCGTCTCGGATCCGAAAATGATTCCTTTGGGGTCATCAATGTAGGCGATGATACCAAACTGGTGAAACTGTGCGAAGAAAAGGGACTGGCTACCGGAGACCGGGAATTTTCGGGTTCGCTTTTCCATGAAATCAACCTACCGAGTTCCACTGTTAACCTGCTTATCGGGTCTAAGAAGTTCACCGAGGGTTGGAATAGTTGGCGGGTAGCCAATATGGGCCTGATGAACGTCGGCGCCACTGAAGGATCTCAGATCATCCAACTCTTTGGCCGGGGTGTGCGTCTCAAGGGTTATGGACAGGGCCTGAAACGTAGCCTTAAGACTCAGCTTCCAGAGGAAGTAACGCGCCCTAGGCACATCGAACTTTTGGAGACGCTTTCCATCTTTGGTATTCGTGCAAATTACATGGCTCAGTTCCGCGACTTCCTCGAAGAGGAGGGGCTGCCGACCAACGATGATCGAACCGAAATAATACTGCCGATCATCAAAAATCTGGGCACACAGAAACTCAAAACCATCCGGTTCAAGAAGACCATTAACGGTGTTTCCACCGAGTTCGGGGATCCTTTCCGTAAGTTGGGGCCGATACCGACGCTCGGACCGCCGACCGATTACCTTCAGCGAAACCAGGTGGTTCTTAATTGGTACCCTAAGATACAATCACTTAAGTCCCGCGGAGTCACTGGCGGCGACGATGAGGCCGCACCGAACCAGGCTCACTTGTCTGTCGGTCATCTATCCTTTATAAACGTTGACGCGATATTCTTTGAGTTGGAGCGCTTTAAGGCCGAACGCGGATGGTACAACCTGAATCTTCCCCGCGAGATCATTGGGAAGCTGCTTCTAGACCAGAGTTGGTACCAGTTGCTCCTCCCGGCCGAGGAGTTGTCCTTCCATTCGTTCGACAACGTCCGGCTTTGGCAGGAAGTGGCAACCTCCCTACTAAAGAAGTACACCGAACGCTATTACAGTTTTCGCAAACGTGATTGGGAACTGCCTCACCTGGAATACCAGGAATTGAGCGAGAACGACCCCAATTTTCTTGTCCGCGAGGCACAAGGCGAGTATGGGTACCGAATCCTCATAGAGGAGTCGGAGCAGGAGATTATTGAGAAAATCAAAGAACTCAAAACGCTGATCGAGGCCGGGAATCTCCAGCCATGGGAATTCCGTGGCCTCAAAGCCATTTGGTTTGGCCGCCATCTTTATCAACCACTGCTTTATCTCGACAAGAAAATCGTAGAAATAAGCCCGGAGCCGCTTAACAAAGGTGAGAAGCAGTTTATTGAGGACCTAAAGACCTTTCACGACGGCAATGCCAAATTCTTCCGGGGCAAGGAACTTTATCTGCTCCGCAACCTGAGCAAAGGTCGCGGTGTTGGTTTTTTCGAGGCCGGAAACTTCCACCCTGATTTTATCCTATGGCTCTTGTCAGGTGGAAAACAGCGGGTCGCTTTCGTGGACCCTAAAGGGATTCGCAATCTGGGTCCTACTGACCCCAAGATCCAGTTCTTTAGGTCAATAAAAGAAATAGAACAGCGTCTTGGAGATACTAAGGTTGTGCTCAATTCGTTCGTCGTCTCGAATACGCCATCGCATGTCATGAAGAAAAAGTGGAACATAGACAAGGAAACGATGCAAGCCCGGCACATTCTTTTCCAGGAGGAAGACCGGGATACCTATATCAGGGAGATGCTGACGGCCGTTGGTAAATAATGGCTTTCGAAGTCATTTCTTGAAGGTTCAGCTACATCGCTCTAAAAGAAGGGTCGGACCAGGCGAACGAACTCGAACCTCTAAGAAAAAGATGAAGGATGAGGGTAAAAAATGCATTAGAACCTCATTCTTAGACTCCAAAAGACACTTCTAAGCCGGCAACGATTCCCAAACCGGAAGAGCTATAAGGGTATCAGAAAGAAGAAAGTTTTACCGAATGATCTTAAGACATCCATTGGATGGAATTGGAAAGGGATGACGACTTCTAAATTCGCCACTTAACTTGTGGCGAATTGGATATAGCGGGCCGGGCCAGTCAAAGGGATTGAAAGCCCGGGGAGCTAAATGAAAATGAGGGGTAGAAAAGAAGCTTCTGAACAGAACATCAAGGCTATGGGCAGGGTTATGTTGCAGCGCACCCTAAAGTGAAATGTTTTCGAAAGGAGGGTGTTCTATGAAGAGGAGTGTCATATCCGTTCCCGGCAGGGATGTGCCTGTGTTGGCGGATGCCGACGTCGTAGTCGCGGGAGGCGGCCCTTCCGGATTTGCTGCGGCAGTCACGGCGGCACGAGCGGGACTGCAGGTAATCCTCATCGAGCGCTACGGTTTTCTCGGCGGACTGGCCACAACCAGCACGGTGGGAACTTTCAGGCAGAACATCAAGACCAAGAGTCGCTTGGCTGGCACATATGACATCCGCATCTATCCTCTTAGACGAGGATGGAAGATGGTGTGGTCATTCGTCGGCGAGTTGGCGGAAAACAGGTCCTGTTCCATTAGGGACCATGCTAAACTAGACCAATGAGGAGGTGTTTATGGTTTATCTCGATTCATCTTGTTCCCGGTGGTCGTCGCGCATCCTGAGCGTCCTGCGGATCATTACGGCATTCCTCTTCATGCAGCATGGGGCCCAGAAGCTCTTCGGCTTCCTTGCCCCTCAGCAGGCATTGTCGCCTCCGCTGTTTTCTCTGATTGGCTTGGCCGGGGTGCTGGAGTTTTTCGGCGGGCTGCTTCTTTTGCTCGGGTTATTCACCCGTCCCGTGGCGTTCATCCTATCAGGGGAAATGGCCGTGGCCTACTTCATGGTGCACGCGCCGAAGGGATTCTGGCCCATTAGGAATGGAGGGGACCTGGCCGTTATCTCGTGCTTTGTGTTCCTTTATCTGGTTTTAGCTGGAGGAGGGGCGTGGAGTGTGGATCGCCTCTGGAGGCGAGACAAATCTTCACACAATTCCAGCGCCGGATTTTAAGAGATTTCCGGGCATGACAAGGAATAGAACAGACCCGGCAGTATTGTAAGAGTAAGAAAGGGGTCGGACCAGGCGAACGGATTGGAACCTCAAAAAAAGATAGGAACTGAACTGCAAAGAGTGCCTTAGAACCTCCTTTTTAGTCCCAAAAGAAGCTTCTAAGCTGGCAACGATTCAGCAACCCTTGGAACAGATCCTCCGAATCTGGTCATTTGATTTTAGGCCCCGATCATAATTTTTGAGGAGCATTTAATACCTTTCTTTAATGAAAAGACGTTGTTTTCCCATCCATATTCTTAGCCGCCCTGATCGTTCTGGTCATCCGGTTGATTCCAGGCCGTTTCCTTATGGGTGGGGGTTTCTTAGATCACTCTTAGGTATACCCGCGTGATCTTTTGGATCCGAGAAGATGAGCCGGAGGTGTCTGTGGTAGTATCAAAAGGAAGGAGGAGGTGGTCTGATTTACAACTGAAGCGATGTGATCTTTGAACCTGTGGAGAATAGTACATTTCTGCTTTACTTAATTCTTGATGGAGGAAAAAAATGAAAAAAGGTTTTCGGAAAATGATGTTATCCTTATTGGTTCTTTCAACCTTACTATTATTCGGGGTGTTAGTTTCAGGAGTCAGTGCGGCCGAGAAAGTGGTACCGGGCGGTACCTTGACTTACACGGATTTGGCTCCAGGCATTAACGCGCTGACCTGGGACTCTGAAGATTGGCAGTGGAAACACGGCTATGACACAGGCTTTGTCATGGAGCACCTCCTCATGGGGGATCTCCAGAAAGGGCCGAGAGGCTCCAAAAAAACCACCTTCGAGAACAACGCCTGGATACCACCAGATATTATGACCGGCGAGCTTCTGGAGAAATGGGAAGTCAAGAAAAAACCACCCATGAAGATCATCTTGCACCTCCGCAAAGGGGTTATGTGGCAGGAGAAGCCCGGAGTCATGAAGGCCAGGGAGCTGGTGGCCGATGATGTGGTTTACGCCATCAACCGCATCAAGAACTCTCCTAAGGCTATTCCCCTCTACATGGATTTTGTCGGGAAAATGGAAACCCCCGACAAATATACGGTGGTCGTCAATTTGACCGAGTGGTGTGCAGACTGGCATTACCGCATGGGTTGGGGATATTACGACGGCATCCAGGCCCCGGAGCAGGAAAAGGCCCCGGGCGGGCCGAAACAATGGCAAAACCTCTGCGGCACCGGACCTTATATGCTCACGGAATATAAGGAAGGCCATGACCAGACCTACAGCAAAAACCCGAACTACTGGGGCTATGAGACCATCAATGGCCAGAAATATCATCTGCCCCTTAACGACAAGGTGATCATGATGATCATCAGGGATGATTCCACCCGGAATTCCGCCTTAAGGACCGGCAAGCTCGATCTGGTGATGGGCATTGACTGGAAATACTACGCCGACCTTAAGAAAAACTGCCCTCAGTTGCAATGGGCCCGTCATCTTGGGACCGGCAACCTTACGATGGCCATGCGCATGGACCGGAAGCCCTTTAACGATATTCGGGTTAGACGAGCCCTGAACCTGGCCATCAACAAACAGGAGATGATCGCCTCCTTTTGGGGTGGTAATGCTGAATTGCACACCTACCCCTTCCCTCCTTCTTTCAAGGATGTGTACGTCCCGCTGGACAAACTGCCCCCCTCGATCAAGGAGCTGTACACTTACAATCCGGAAAAAGCCAAAAAACTCCTGGCTGAGGCCGGTTACCCC
This sequence comes from uncultured delta proteobacterium, assembly GCA_963790475.1. GTDB lineage: Bacteria > Desulfobacterota > RBG-13-43-22 > RBG-13-43-22 > RBG-13-43-22 > RBG-13-43-22. Next base: position 916,494 of record CAWBOS010000012.1, read on the forward strand.
AACGGTTTTACCTTCAAGGCTCAGGTTTACAGTGAAAGCCAAACCTTACTGGACGAGGCCGCTATAGTGTCCGCCTACCTGGCCAAGGTGGGTGTCAAGATGGAGCTGGAGACTATGGATTACCCTTCTTATCTGAGTAAGATGTTAAGAAAGCAGAACGCCGATGGGTATTTCTTTGCCAATGACCACGGTGGACCCTATTCGGGAATCCGGAAAAACTTCCTGACCGGTCAGACCTGGAACCCTCACATGATGAGCGACCCTTATGTGGACAAGAAATGGGATGAGATAGTTCAAAACCCGAAACTTACCGACAAGACCGCCGCTGTCGAATTAAAAAAACTTACTCTTTATATTATGAACCAGGTGCCCGCCATAATTCTTCCCACTGCCTACTTCTATACCGCCTGGTGGCCCTGGGTGAAGAATTATTACGGGGAAATCCGTGTGGGTGCCCACCGGGCCGCCCCGATCCTGGCCCGCGTCTGGATCGACCAGGATATGAAGAAAAAATTGGGCTATTAATTAATCGGAAACCGCCAGCCGGGGGCAGGGTCAGAAATGGCCCTGCCTTCTTTTATCCACATTTCAAGTCGATGAAATAATAAATTTATATCTTGTGGAATAGCCCCACCTTAAAAATACGGCATCTTTTCCTTCAAAATACAGTCTTGCTTATATTCCCTTATTGGCCCAATTTAAGCAATTTAATAACTTGAAAGTGTTTTTCAATCGGTAATTTGATATCTTTTTTTTCATTAGGCTTTACTCGGAGTGGATTTATTAAGAAAAGGCTAATAATGAATACTCCAATTAAGATCCTACACATCGACCCCGGTTTTAAAGTTACCTATTTTATTATAGATTCCGGAGGTACAAACTGTTCTCTTGTTTCATCCGAACAGGCCATACAACTCCTGGAAACCGAGGAATTCGATTTGATTCTTTCAGAACCCGACAATAAGGCGATCATGAAACCTCAAGCTGATTCTTTAACCATGGATAACAAGATCCGCATCCTGATCGTCGATGACAATCCCATTCTCCGAGAGGGATTAAAGTCCGTTCTTTCCCATTCCCCAAATTTCGATATCGTCGGTGAAGCCGCCGATGGTTTTGAGGCCATTGATTCCGTCAACAAATTTCATCCCGACCTGGTTTTGATGGATCTATCCATGCCCAGGATGGACGGCATAGCCGCTACCAGGGAAATCAAGAAACAATGGCCGGGAACTAAAATCCTGGTTTTCACCATTCATAAATCTCCCGAATACCGGACAGCGGTCTTAAATGCCGGGGCAGATGGCTATCTTAACAAAGATTCTTCCCAAGTCGAATTGATTCAATCCATCCATGATGTCCTGGAAGGAAAGCAAGGGCTCCCTGCGAACATCAGGGAATAGGGCTCACTCTGATCCTTGCTTTATTTCCTCGTCGCCACTTGAGGAAACAAGAGGGCTTCTTCCCGACCTCTTCTTTTTGAATTTTGACTGGCCATGCCGGATTTCCAACAGAAATCCTTCATTACTCTAAATTTGGTTAGACCAAAAATATAGTCGCCATTTCAATCAAATACCGAATTCACTTTATTTTATTTATTACCAAAAGGTTTAGATTGGTCTCAAGGGTTAAAGGGGAAAAGGGATCAGCTCTCAGGAAAGGAGAGATGAATCATGAAAATTTCAGCAGGAAATCCTTTTCCTTGACAAATCCTTAGACCCCTACTTATATTTTATAGACCATAATAACAGTTTTAACTAAACAAAAAGTCCGACACCAGAAGGAGGAAGAACCGACATGAAGAAAAAATGTGATTCCTGCGGAGTGGATTATCTTGAGGATGAAGGTTGGGTGGAATGTCCTGATTGCGGAAAATTTTACTGCCTCCATTGCACCGACAAAATGAGAGAGGAAAGCAGAAAAATAGAAAAACTCAGGGAAGGAGATGCCTATACACGCATTCAAATCCTTTGCCCGAGTTGCTCCGTCGAAATGCTCCGCTGATGTTTTTCTGCGGGAATTGGAGCTCCCTGTGCCAAGTCGCAGGTCCGCCAAAGCAGGATTTCATGACAGGGAAATGTTTAGTGTCGAAATTGCCGGAATGTCCGGGGTGAAGAATAGACAGGAACAGTATATGAGCCTTGATCCGGAAATCATCCTCGAAAACAAGAAGATCAAGACCTTGCGTCTTCTGGTGGATTCGGCCTGCATGATGCTAAGCCGAGGAAATTTGAACCGAGAGGAATCCTGGGAGATGGTGGAGAAGGTCAAGCAGTGGGCCATGATCTTATTTCCCGGGAAAGAGGACACTTTTGATTTGATTTACTTTTCTCGTTTTCGTCGGATTATTGAAGAGCGATATCCCCTTTATTAATAGATTTCTTTCGGCTTACGATGGTCATAAAAGAGGGGACATTATCCATCCATTCATAAAGTTAATAAGCAAACAGGGACCTTCTTGCATTAGCTGAATTGATATCTAATGGCCCGAATAGAATAGACTCGGAATCATCTAACCGTTGGACCCCGCCACCACCGGCCAAAAGAAAACCCTTCGATTCCTGCATGAATCGAGAAGGGATGTTCTCCGCTCCCTGTTTTCCGCACTGCTTTTCTCCTTGCCCCAGTCTTTTTCTTATCTTATACTCTTTCCAAAAAAAGTTCTTATTAACGAATCCGAGAAGGATTGCCGAGAAAGAGAGAGGTGAGGGAAATGGCTGAGCTGAAGGTATGGGACGACGGACAACCCTTTTACTTCAAGGGAAACTCCACGGGGTCCTGGTGATCCATGGCTTCACCGGCTGCACCCAGAGCATGTTGCCTTACGGAAAAGCACTGGCGGCCAGGGGTTACACGGTGCTGGGACCGCGCCTGCCGGGGCACGGCACCACGGTGGAGGACATGGCCTTCCGAAAGTATAGCGAGTGGACCGGTGAGGCGGAGCGGGCCTTGCAGGAACTTTCCGGCCAGTGTGACCGGGTCTTCGTGACCGGCCTGTCCATGGGGGGCACCATCACCCTGCACCTTGCGGCCCGCTTCGGTGATAAGATCGCGGGCATTATTCCCGTAAACGCCCTGGCCCTCACCGAACCCTTGCTGCGGCTAACCCCCCTGCTCAAATATCTACTGAAGACGCGGCCGGGGGTGGGAAGCGACATCAAGAAGCCGGAGGCCAAGGAATCCTGTTACGACCAGGTGCCCGTTGCTGCCGCTTATGAGCTGACCAGGCTGTTAAAGGTGACCAGGGAAGGCCTGCCGCGCATCGGCGTGCCGGCCCTGATCATCGCCTCGCGTGAGGACCACGTGGTGCGGGAACCGGCCAACGCCGAATACATCATGGCCAACCTCGCCTCGAAGGACAAGAAGATTCTGTGGCTGGAAAACTCTTATCACGTGGCTACCCTGGACAACGATGCGGAACTCATCTTCGAGGAAGCCGCGGAATTTATCGAGAGGTATTCGGTTCCCGTTGTCTAATCAGGAAAGGATGGCGGCTTTTATGAAGGTTTTGGGTATTGTCTGCAGCCCCAGAGAGGGCGGGAATACGGAGATTTTGGTCAGGGAGGCCCTGGAAGGTGTTCGCGAGGCCGGAGGTGACCCCGAGTTGGTTCTGCTGGCGGATAAGGAGATCGCCCCCTGTAATGCCTGCGCCGGGTGCCTGGAGGACGGTCAATGTATTATTGAGGATGACATGCAGGATATCTACAAAAAACTGGAAGCGGCCGACGGATTGATTTTCGGCACGCCGGTCTATTTCCTCAACGTCAGCGCCCAGGCCAAGGCGGTCATGGACCGGACCTATGGGTTTCTGCGGACGGGAAAGTTGAAGGGGAAGGTGGCGGCGGCCATCATCGCGGCCAGAAGGGTAGGGGCCGGTCAGGTGCTGAGCCTGTTGTACACCTTCTTCTCGGTTCACCGGATGATCATGGCCGGAGGAGGGATAGGCTACGGGAGAGAAAAGGGTGAAGTGAGAGAAGGACCGGGGGGATCGCCCGGAGTGACGGCCCTGCAAGAGGCCCGGGCCGTGGGAAAAAATGTGGTCAGGATGGCCAGACGTTTAGGGGCCTGAAAGGCACAGGTGGGTAGGGATGGGGCCGGCCAGGCAAACGGTAAATCCATGAAGGCAAAAATGCTCGACCTGTCCGCGCTGAGCAGGACCTACGGGGATATGATCGCTGTGGATGGGGTCTCATTCGATGTCCGGGTCAACGAGATCGTCGGTCTCCTGGGTCCCAACGGCGCCGGCAAGACCACGATCATCAACATGATTCTCGGGGTTCTTGAACCCGGCGCCGGGAAGATACATATCGAAGACCTGGATATTTTGGCTAACCGTTCTCAGGCGCTGGAGCGCACGAATTTCGCCGCTGTTTACGCACCGCTTCCCGGCAACCTGACGGTCCGTCAGAATTTGTATGTCTTTGGCCTGATTTACGGGGTCAGGGACCTTTCCAGCCGTATCGATGAACTGCTGTTTCAGTTCGATTTAAAAGCCTTTGAAAAGGTAAAATGCGGTCTGCTTTCCTCGGGAGAGCAGACGCGCGTCGGGCTGGCCAAAGCGCTTCTGAACCGCCCCAACCTCTTACTTTTAGACGAGCCCACGGCCTCCCTGGATCCCTCTTCCGCCCGTGACATTCGGAACAAGATTCGGGAATATTGCGCTCAAGACACGGTTGGCGTGTTGTGGACCTCGCACAACATGCATGAAGTGCAGGAGGTCTGCAGCCGCGTCCTTTTCCTTTCCCGCGGGAAAATTCTGCTGGAAGGTGATCCCAGGACCCTTCCGGCCGAACACGGCAAAGAGACCTTGGAGGATCTTTTTATCGCCGTGGCCCGTGAACCGCTGACTCTGGGGAAAGCCCCGGCATGAACATCACCCGCGTATCAGCCATCGTGCTTCGGCAGTTCTATCTTATCCGAGGCAGCTTTTCACGCGTGGTGCCGTTGTTTGTCTGGGTCGGTCTCGACATCGTCCTCTGGGGGTTTATTACCAAGTATCTGAATTCCGTTGCCAATAGCGGCTTTAATTTCGTCCCGGTCCTTCTCAGCACGGTCCTTCTGTGGGATTTTTTCGCGCGGGTGATGCAGGGAGTGACCATGGCCTTTTTTGAAGATGTCTGGTCCAGAAACTTCCTGAATTTTTTTGCCACACCGCTTTCCATGTCCGAATATGTAAGCGGCCTGGTCATCACCAGCATTCTGACCAGCTCCGTCGGGCTTATGGTTATGCTGCTGATGGCCATCCTGGTCTTCGGGCTCTCCTTTTTTTCCTATGGTCCGGTGCTCATACCGTTTCTTCTGATTCTATTTATGTTCGGTATCGCCTTGGGTATTTTCGCCTGCGCCATGGTACTGCGGCTTGGGCCATCGGCGGAATGGTTTGTCTGGCCCATTCCCGCTCTTATTTCACCTTTCGCGGGGGTGTTCTATCCCCTGTCGACACTTCCTCAATGGATGCAAACTATATCCCATATACTCCCGCCGGCCTATGTGTTTGAGAGCGTCAGGGCGATCGTCTCCGGCCGCGCCTTCCCGGGAATTTATCTGATCGCCGGTATCGGTCTGGATGTCCTTTATATCCTGCTGGCCTATCTGTTTTTTTCCCGCACCTACCGGTATGCGGTGAGAACCGGGCTCATTGCCCGGTACAGTGCCGAAAGTGTGAGTTAGTGCTGAATGAGAAAGGGAGAATTATTCCATGAATCTCCAGAAAGTCGGTGGAATGGTTGGGGGTAGACCATCCGAAGGGATCGAAATCCCGAGGAGATACATGAAAATTGAAGGGTAAAAAGAACCTTTCAAGTAGAAGGTCAAGGCCAAGAGACAATGGATAATTCTTACCAAATCGGATTTAGCAGGCCATCTGCTTCTATATGTTCAATACAATTAAAGAGGCGGGGCCGGGCCCACCCCATACTATGAACCTGATTGCTCGAAAAGTGGTTCCGGGTGATGGCCATAGAATGCTGCCCCGAGAACTAGTGGTGATGAGACCATGGCGGTGAGTCGTTTAATCTTGCTTGAGGGAATGATCGGTTCGGGTAAGACTACTACGGCGGCCAACATCGGGAAATGGCTGGCCGATCAAGGTGACGCTGCCCACGTCTATCATGAATTTGCGGACGACCATCCGATCCGCACCAAAGCCGTGACCTCCTCCGGGCAACCTTTCCCGAAGGCATTGTTTCCCAGGCGGTGAGCAGAGAGGACGAGCCGGTGCCAGTCCCTTCCGCGTATTCGTTTGGCCAATGGGGCGAACTGGCCGAGCGATGCCGCAATGCCCAACAGACTATCATTTTGGAAAGCACATTCCTTAGGTACAGCCCGGCGACACCTTGCGCGTTCGTCCCGGCGAGAAAGTAGCGGTCGATGGTACGGTCATTGAGGGGGAAAGTAGCGTAGACGAATCCCTGGTTACCGGGGAACCCATCCCGGTAGCCAAGTCCGCCGGTGAGAAACTCATCGGCGCGACGGTTAATGGGACGGGCAGTTTGTTAATGCGGGCCGAAAAAGTGGGCTCCGACACCTTGCTGGCGCAAATTGTAAATATGGTGGCCGAAGCCCAACGCTCGCGAGCACCATTCAAAAATTGGCTGATGTTGTGGCCGGTTATTTTGTACCTAGCCGTGGTTGGCGTGGCCGTGGCCGCATTTGTCGTCTGGTGGGTGTGGGGACCGGAACCGCGCCTGGCCCGTGCCCTCGTTAATGCCGTTGCCGTACTTATCATTGCCTGTCCCTGCGTGCTGGGACTGGCCACCTTTATTTCTGTCATGGTGGGAACAGATCGGGGGGCCATGGCCGGGGTCTTAATAAAGAATGCCGAAGTGCTGGAGATCATGGAAAAAATCGATACCCTGGTTGTGGACAAAACCGGTACGTTGACCGAAGGCAAACCCAAGCTGATCGCCGTGCAAGCCGAAGCAGGGTTTACCGAGGATGAAATACTACCTATAGCCGCCAGCCTCGAACGGGCCAGCGAACATCCTCTGGCGGAAGCGATTGTCCAGGGAGCGGAAGAAAAAGGGATTGAGCTGGTTAAGGCCAATACCTTCCAGTCCATTACCGGGAAAGGCGTGACCGGTGAAGTTAAAGGAATTACGGTGGCGGCCGGTAACCTAACCCTTCTGGAAAGCCTGGGTATCGACGCGGGAGGCTTATCGCAGTGAGCGGATAAACTACGCCTCGAGGGCCAGACGGTTATGCTGGTGGCTATGAATGGCAAAGCCGCGGGTTTGATCGGCGTCGCTGACCCCATCAAAGAATCCACAGCCGAAGCCATTCGCGATCTGCATGAAGAAGGTATCAAGATGGTGATGCTTACCGGTGACAATCAGACCACCGCGAACGCCGTTGCCGGCAAACTGGGGATCGACCAGGTACGGGCCGAGGTATTGCCCGAACAAAAAACGGAACTCATCAAGCAGCTTCAAGCCGATGGTCGTATCGTGGCCATGGCCGGTGACGGTATTAACGATGTCCCGGCGCTGGCCCAGGCCCAAGTCGGTATCGCCATGGGTACCGGTACCGATGTGGCCATAGAAAGTGCCGATGTCACTCTGATCAAAGGCGATTTGCGGGGTATCGTCCGAGCCAGACGATTAAGCCGGGCCACCCTGCGTAATATCCGACAGAATTTATTTTTTGCCTTTGTTTATAACACGGTGGGCGTTCCGATTGCCGCGGGAGTGTTGTATCCATTCTTTGGGATACTGTTGTCACCCATTATCGCGGCTGCGGCCATGAGCCTTAGCTCGGTTTCCGTGATCAGCCATTCACTCCGGCTCAGGCGGGTGCAATTATAAGAAGTGGGAAAAATTCAGCCTTCATAGCCTTAATAGGAGGCGGAGTAGAGGCGAAGCTTAATTTTTTTTTAAAAAATATAGGTTGATCCCACACTGTTTATGATGAATTGTTAAGCCATCTCCAGAGTGAACTGATTGATGGACTTCAATCCCGTACAATGCCGGGGAACGATATAGTACTCCCTGTCTGTTCCTAAAGTTTGAGACCCTTGAAAAAACGTCCCCTTTTGCCCAATCTTTTCGTCAGACTCAAATTTTAATTCTCGAAATACTAAATGTATTCCTATGGTTAAAATCTTCGTCTTCCTCAACCCTGGACGAAATTGAACGTTTTTCAAAGGTCTCAGTTGCCGGAATTATGACCTTATTTGTATTGTGAGAAATCCACTCCTCGGGCCCGGCCCCTTTCTTCAAACCAGGCCTCTTCATTGAACGGAGGCGGCACTCGTTGGTCCTGTCCTTTATGAACCAATTGAATGGCCTCACCGGAGCAGGTGCTGATGCAAAGACCGCAACCGATACATTTTTCCTGAATGATCCGGTAGGACTCCTCTTCTTCTTCAATGGCCCCGACCTGACATCGTTCATCGGCGCATATCCCGCATTGGAGACATTTTTCCGGATCGATCTCGGCGTAATAATGGGAATTGATGACCTTTGAAGCCGGAATCCCTAATTTGTTGATGCCATCCAGCACCCCGCAGCAACATTTACAGCAATTGCAGATATAGAAATTGCCTCCCTGGACATTGGAAGTCAGGTGGACCAGTCCCAGTTCTTCCGTTTTCTTCAATAAGTCACAGGCCTCTTCTTTGGTCAGCACCCGGCCCCCGGGGAATTTATCGAAAATTCCGGGTAGGGGGGCTAAGGCCAAACAGACCTGCAGCGGGCGGTCGCAAGGGTGGCCTAACAAGGCCTGTTCTTTTTTACAGATACAGTCACTGACCAAAAATGATTGACTCTGGTCAATAAGGGTGGAAACCTTTTCATAGGACAGGGCTTCCTGTTGAACGGAGATTTCTTTTTCGACAGGCAGCACCTGCATCAGTTGAGGTGTTTTTGAATAAAATTGCCGGCCATAAACCGGCCCATATTCCTCATTCAGTGTGGCAAATTCCTTATCCAAATGGTTAAGTTGAAACTCATATATCCCAAAAACCCAGGGCAGCATCCTGAAAAATCGTGACTCTTCCAACCGCAAGGCAAAGATCTGCCCGGCTTCCCCCATGGCCAGTAACCCTTCTTCCAATCCTTCCAGAGGGCGTCCTGTCCTCTGGGCGATCTGCTCGGCTGTTTCAAAGGTCAACCTCAGGTCGCAAAAAAGATCGGCTTGTTCCGGGGTAAAAATCTTTTTTAAAAGGTCAATCTCGACACCGGTATCCGTAGCCGGAAACCCGTTCGGTAAGGTATCCAGGACTCGGGCCAATTTATAATACGCTTCGTCCGCCATACTTTTTCTCCTTTAGGTTTTTTTTAACAGGATGCCGTTTTTTCCCCCTACGATCCTTCTTTCTCTTTTCTCCCTCCAGATCTTTCAAGGCCTGATCGCACCAGTCGATGACCATCCGGGCCTGGCGTATGCCGAAATCAAGGGACAGGCTCCAGTAGATTGAATCCTCATAAAAACCGTCCTTGGCCGATTGACGCTGAATAACGGGCCTGACTTCCGTTTCATACTTTTCAAGTAAATCCAAGTAGTATTGACGCCAGTTCTTCAGATGATTTTTAAAGCGCTCGGGAGGTAACCGGTTCCCGAAAAAGACCTTGACCAGCATCGGATATCGCGGTTCGGGTATTTCCGGTGGTTCGTCCAGCCAACGAAAGAGTTCTTCCCGCCCGTTTTCGGTAATCCGATAGACCTTGCGGCTTGGTTTTCCCTCCTGATGTTCAACGGTCGAAACGATCCACCCTTGTCTTTCCATCTGCTTGAGAGAGCGGTAGATATGGGGTAAGGCAGCGTTCCAGAAAAAATGGATGGATTTTTGAAAGGTAATTTTTAAGTCATAACCGGTGGCCGGTTGATATTGGATCAAACCCAGGAGGGCATGAGGCAGCGACATAGCGATTTCCCTCTATAAAAAGTTTTATATGAACTTAAGTATATATATATCTTAGTTCATAAGTAGAGTCAAGCTTTTTTTAATAGGTCCCTTCTTAATGGTCCGGTAAATTTTAACGAATTCTATTTCCATGAAAAAAATTGGTAAAACCGGTTCGATCAGGTTAAGGTAAAATGAATAAATCGACGGGATTCTAAGCAGGCCGATTATTCCGGATAATAAATCTTGACTAAAGACCGGGAAAAATGCTAATAACCATTTACCTTTATTGCAAATTAAATCCTCATGTCCTTGAGGGTCACCATACATGAAAATGGGTTTCGACGAACGCTCCTGCCCCTTGCAGGCGCGTAACGACGAACGGTATTTTCATACTAAACGGAGAGATGCCCGAGCTGGCTGAAGGGGCACGACTGGAAATCGTGTGTACGCCCAAAAGGTGTACCGAGGGTTCGAATCCCTCTCTCTCCGCCATTTCCACTTCCGATTTCGGATTGCCGATTGCGGATTGCGGAATAGGGATTGGTAATTAAAGCAGAAGACATAAATAAGTACTCATAATGTCATTCCGGCGAAAGCCGGAATCCAGAGTTTTGAATTCCCTGGATGCCGGATCAAGTCCGGGATGACGTCACGGGGCATACCGTTGGGCATAAAAATTTATTTTGTTAACTACAATTATCTTCTTAGATAATCCTTTCACCTTGTACCTGTATTGAATATGTCCTATCTCGTCTTAGCCCGTAAATGCCGACCCCAGGTCTTTGAAGAAGTCCTGGGGCAGGACCATGTTACCCGGACCCTGCAAAACGCCATTAAGTCAGGACGGGTGGCCCATGCCTACCTGTTCAGCGGCCCCAGGGGAGTGGGCAAGACCACGGTGGCCCGGATCCTGGCCAAGGCCCTGAATTGCCAGGATGGCCCAACCCCGGTTCCTTGCAACCAGTGTACCTCCTGCCGGGAAATCACCCAGGGGATCAGTCTGGACGTTCAGGAGATCGACGGGGCCTCCAACCGCGGGATTGACGACATCCGGGAATTGCGGGAGAGCATAAAATACCTTCCCAACCATGGCCGTTACAAGATTTATATCATCGATGAAGTCCACATGCTGACCGGCGAGGCCTTCAATGCCTTGCTCAAGACACTGGAGGAACCTCCCAAACACGCCCTTTTTATGTTTGCCACTACCGAACTCAACAAGGTCCCCTTGACCATCTATTCCCGCTGCCAGTCTTTTAATTTCCGGCGGGTTTCCCTGGATGCCATTGTTACCTATTTGAAATCCCTGGCTCAGGCCGAAAAGGTGGCCATTGAAGAAGGCGCCTTGCGATTGATCGCCCGTCAGTCCGAAGGGAGTGTCCGGGACTCCTTAAGCCTGTTGGATCAAATCCTTTCCTTTTCCATGGACCAAATTACCGAGGTTCAGGTTCAGGAAATCCTCGGTTTCGTTGATCGAAGGATTATCTATGAGGTCGGGTGGGCTATACTGGAGAACCAGGTTAAAAGACTATTGGAATTGATAGGAGAAGTCTACGAGTTCGGCTATGACCTGAAACAATTTTTGAAGGACCTGATCGATCATTTTAGAAGCCTGCTATTGATTAAGATGGGGCATGACCGGGGACCTCTATTGGATATCCCCCTGGAAGAAATTCCGGAGATCAAGGAAAAGATCCGGGATATTTCTTTAGACTTCCTTCAGGATGGACTGCATTTTTTGGTTAATTCCGAAATGGAATTGCGAAGGGCACCCCAACCCCGACTGGTCCTGGAGATGATTCTCCTCCGGACGGCCCGTTTCCGGGAATTAATTCCCATCGATACTATCCTGGAACGATTGGAACAGCTCCAGGGACAGGACTTCTCATCTCAGGCTCCTCCCGCTGTCGTTAGTGAGGCCCCCCTGGCGACACCGAAAAAAATACCGCCGTTGAAAGAGGCCCGCCCGGCCTATGCCTCTCAAAGCCGGCCGGAAAAATCGGAAGAAGAGGGGTTGGAAAAAGAGTCTGTCCCCGCCCCTGCCTTGGAAACTCCGGTCGAGTCCCCAATTCTGAAGGGAGATGAATTATTTTCCAAAGAAAGTCTACTGGAATTTATCCGTCAGCAACATCTCCCTCTGGCCACCTATTTGGCCCAAAGCGAAGTCCGGTTTGTGGATGAAAACACCCTGGAATGGGATTTTAAAGAGAATGCCTTTCACCTGGAGTTGATGGAAAGCAACAGCAACAAAAAGAAATTAGAAACCATTTGCCAAGATTTTTTTAAACGAAAGATAAAGGTTCAGTTTCTTGGCCCGGAAAAGGAAAACCAAAAAGGCCGGCGGTCCGAGCCTGCCGGTCATGGACGACCCAAAAGACTTTCCATCAAGGAAGCCGTGGTCCAGCCCCAGATAAAAGACCTGATCGACATCTTTCAAGCCGAGGTGGTGGATATCAAGATGCCCCCGGAAAATGGAGAAGGGCTCTGATTTGCCTAAAGCAATACTAAAACCTTAGTTTGGCGACTTTCATGCCTGCTCGCCTTAATCGCTCACAATCTCTTTCCAGACGTTTGGTGGCTACGGTCTTGACTTCCGACTGATATCCCTTCGAATCTTCGTAGGAGCCAAAACCATATAGTTTTTCAATAGTTGTCAGGCCTTCATTTGTTTTGAATCCGAATTCCGCTACACAGGCAAACCCTTTTTTTTCAAGACCTTCTTGCGTAAGTTGGAGATCGGGAAACTTAAGGGTCAGATCAACGGATACCGGCACCCCCGCCCGGCAGAGTTGAATAAAGTCCTGAAGTCTCAAAGCCGGCCTTTTGATCGGGGCATCATCGGGTAGTTTTGCAAAGGAATTTTCCAGGGTGAAAAAATCCTCTTTTAGCATAATCCCCGCCTTTTTCAGCCTGTTGTAATCCAGTTGCAAGCGGTTATTGGCAATCAGAATACATTCCAGGGGATGTCGAACCGAGTCTTCGGCGAACAAATAATTTTTTTTGATCTTAAAAGGTTTTCCGTCGACTTTGCCGCTGTATTCCACGGATAAAACATTGGTATCCACAGGGCGGCCAATCCGTTCGACCGTAATGATTTCACTTAAGAACTTTGTTTTAATAGACACCTTTTTGCCAGAGGCGGCATCTTTTATCAATTCGGCCAGCATAGTTACCGATTGAGCTTGAGCACTTACCATATTTCTCCTCCTGTCCGCCCGCAGAGGGCCGGTTACAGAAACCCCTCAACCAATTTTTAACGCTATTGTCCAAAAATTACTATTGCAAATGATGAGCCAAAAAACAAACGGCCCTATTTACTGTAACCTACTATAAATATTGCTTAATATTGTAGCGAGAAAATCGTCCTTCCTTGGTGAAGGTTTTTGTCTGTTGAATATTTTTACAAGTTGTAAAAAGACAATGCAACAGAAGGGCGGCCTTTGGTGATCTTCCACTAATCATACTTTTGGTCAGTCAATTCCTCTCAGCCCATCGGCGATGCGGATGTTTACCGCCCGATAGACCGGGAAAAGGGCGGCTACAAAACCCACCACGGCCGAGACCCCCAGGGCCATCCAAAGGGTACCCGGGTGAATCGTGAAAATCGGGAAAAAGTTTTCCAATTGTCCGGATACCAGCCGGACCACCGGGAAGGTAAGTCCTATCCCTAAGACCCCGCCGGCCAGGGCAATAAGTAAAGATTCTCCGCAAATTATAAAAAAAATAGTCCAACCTCCGAAACCGAGGGTTTTTAAGGTGGCGTATTCGGCCGCCCGTTCCCTGGCGGTCATGGCCATGGTATTGGCCAGGACAATCATGATGATAATAATGACCACAATGGAGATGACCTTTATTGAAACAACAATGGCTCCGGTCATGGCAATAAAGCCGAGTTGGAAGGCCTTCTCGGTTTCGGTCAGGGTCTCGGCCAGAGAATTCTTGAAGGTTCGATCCACCGCTTGAGTAATCTCCGGGGCCTTGAATGGATCGGCCAGCCGGATTACGTACCAGCCCACCTGGTTGGCCCGGGTAGGGGCTACGCGTTTTACCTGTTCATTCAGATAATCCCAATGGAAAAAGAATTGGGTCTCATCCACGCCTTGCCGGGTTCCGTGATAAATCCCTCTCAGGACAAATTCCCAGTTTCCGGGAAAGATGACCCCGCGCAGGGCAATGACTTCTCCGATCTTCCAGTGGTATTTGTTCACCAGCTTTCGCCCGGCGATACAGGCCTTTCTCTCCCGCAGGAAGGCCGCCTTCTGGTCTTCGGGGATACCGATTTCGGGGTAGAGGTTGAAAAAAGATTTGGCGTCTATGGCTATTTGAGGGAAAAAGTTTTTTTCGTCAATATAAACCCCTCCAAACCAGTTGGCATAGGTGACATCCGTCACTTCGGGAATCTGCTTGATTTTAGTCAGATAGGAAAGGGGGAGGGGAAAGATCAGGGAAATGGCACTTCGGGTGATCAAGCGGTTGGCGGCCGAGGCCTCCACCCCGGCATACCAGGCATGAATCAAAGTCCGGAGCAGGCAAAAGGCGAGAACGGCCACGGCAATGCCGATAATGGTCAGACCGGTGCGGAGTTTGTGTCGAAGGGTGTTATTAAAAACAATCTTGAAAAGTTTCATGAAAGTTGAGGGGCGATAAAGTTTTTTGGCATAGAGTCCACAGCGGGCACAGGTTTTAATTGTAAGCGGTGAGAGGCTATTTCCACTCACCCCACATCATCCGTCTTGCACTGGAAGGACATTTCCCTAAAGAACAGGGGTGTTGGCCTTATTGGTCTTTCATAAAAAAATAAGGCTATTTTATTGAGACAAAATGCCTAACAGGCCATGGATGGTAGCGATGATGAACAACAATATTCCTGTTTTCCTATGGACCCCGAAACGCACCTTAATCCAGCGAAGCCCCGTGGCTAATTGAAAAAAAAGGAACAGGAAATTGATGATCCCCAGAATCAATATGATGGATATTCCCCCGATAGCCATAGGACCTCTTTCAATTTTGATAAGCTCGTAAAAAGTCAGAATGGGTGTCTGTCAGTCTTTCCGGCCAGGGTGACGGGGAAGACAAAAATGGGCTTTCGGTGACTTTTCATGAGTCCTCCATTATTCTTTAATTGTAATCTTCCAGTTAGCCGGGCCGGCGCTGCCGTGCCTATTGCAGTTGGCCTCGGCGGTCAGTTCGATAGGCTCATTGACCGGAATCTTGACCTCTCGGCTGAAAACAGCCGCCTCAGGCCGATTGCCACTGGGAAAATCCCAGCGGGAAAATTCCTTCCCGTTGACCTTCAAAGTCACCCAATTGGTATAATGAAAAAAGTTAGGATTCTTGGAAAAGATTCTCTACATCAAACCCCGGCCCATTCTTCCAAAACCGAATAAGGAATTGGATATCACGCCGATGAGGATGAAAACCACGATACTGACCAGGATGGTGACGATAAAATATCCAATGGCTTTGTCCCTTGGGGTCTCCATCAAAACGGGTAAACCCAGGTAAAAAAGATAAAGACTGTAAAGGGACAGGAGCACGGCGATAGGTGAAAGGGCCGGTATAATCATCAGGATGCCGGCTATCCAGGAAGGGGTCCAGGAAAAGACAGCCACCTTCATGGCATTAACCTGATTTTTTTGAGAACCAAAACTAGGGGCCAACGCATCGATTATTAAGCCAACGACATAGAGTCCCACCAGGGACAGAATATAGGAAACCACTGCATGGCTGATTCCCCATCCCAAAGGGACGCGGTAAGAAAAGGCCAGCACGGAAAAACCCAGCAGGGACAAGCCGATAAAGGAGGCTATGGGGGGGATAGCGGCCAAAAACACGGCATAAGAGGTATACAGCTCTTTGATGGTTACCTGTTCCGCCTTAATTTCGGCCCAGGTATCCGATGGTTTTAAGATGATGTCTTTTACCCTTTGAACGATGTTCATTGTCGGCCTCCTTGAGAAATTTAATTTACACCTTTTAATATGGTATCTTAAACTGCCGATCATGGTCAAATAAAAAAAACCGGTGGCCTTTGTCCGGGAGGGGGAAATTATTTTTCCTTAGCCAAAAGCATCTGTTTCTTGACAACAGGCTAAATATTAAGCTAAATTATGCTATCGCCCTCGTGCTGAATCCTCAGGATTCTGGCGGCTCCTAAGAATCATATAAATGCTCTCGGCCCCCCCTTTGGAAAAGGGAAATTAAGGGGCAATTTTTGCAGTAAGGAAACGGACCAATGTCTGACTTGGAAGCGGTTATCGGGTTGGAAATTCACGCCCAATTATTGACGGAAAGTAAAATCTTTTGCGGATGTTCCACCCGTTTCGGGGCGGAACCCAATACCCATACCTGTCCGGTCTGTCTGGGTCTGCCCGGTTCTCTGCCGGTCCTCAATAAAAAAGTGGTTGAATATACGCTGCGTATGGCCCTGGCCACCCATTGTTCCATCGCCCCTTACAGCCTTTCAGCCCGAAAAAATTATTTCTATCCCGACCTGCCCAAGGGATACCAGATTTCTCAATTTGAATTGCCGCTGGCCGAAAAGGGTTGGATTGATATTGAGGTGAACGGCCAGGCTAAAAGGATCGGCATCACCCGGATTCATATCGAAGAGGATGCCGGGAAACTGATCCATGATGAGGTTCGTCCGGTCAGTTACGTGGACTTTAACAGGACAGGGGTTCCTTTGATGGAGATTGTCAGCGAGCCCGATCTGCGGACTCCGGAAGAAGCCGGTGAATATCTGAGACGGTTGAGGGAGATTTTACGTTACCTGGATATCTGCGACGGTAATATGGAAGAAGGCAGTTTTCGCTGTGATGCCAACATCTCCATGCGACCGATTGGTTCCCCCGGATTCGGGACCAAGGCCGAATTAAAAAACATGAATTCTTTTAAGCATGTGGAAAAAGCCTTGGATTTTGAAATCAGACGACAGCGGGCCGTCCTGGAAGACGGCGGCGAGATCACCCAGGAAACCCGGCTCTGGGATACGGCCCGAGGGGTGACGCTGTCCATGCGGGGCAAGGAAGAAGCCCACGATTATCGCTACTTTCCCGACCCGGATTTGATCCCTTTGGAAATCAGCCGGGAATGGATCGAGTCGGTTCGGGAAAGTCTGCCTGAACTCCCGGAAGCCAAACGACAACGTTTCATCAGCCGGTATGGGCTGCCGGAATATGATACCCAGGTTCTGACCTCTTCCAAGGCCCTGGCCAATTATTTTGAAGAATGTGTTCGGCTTCACCCCCAACCCAAAACGGTCAGCAACTGGATTATGGTGGAATTGGTTCGGGAATTAAAAAGAAAAGAACAAGACATTGAGCACTGCCCGGTATCAGCCGAAAATTTGGCCGCCCTTTTGGACCTGATTCAGGAAAGGGTAATCAGCGGTAAGATGGCCAAAGCTGTTTTTGAAGAGATGTTTGAAACGGGCCGATCCTCCAAAACCATCGTCCAGGACAGGGGGTTGATCCAGATGACCGATGCGGCTCAGATCCAGGCTGTTATTGAAGAAGTTTTTAAGAAAAATCCGGATAAGATCACGGCCTATAAAGAAGGAAAGACCAAGCTCTTCGGATATTTCGTCGGAGAAGTCATGAAAAAGACCCAGGGAAAGGCCAACCCGAAAATCGTTAATGAGATTCTAAAGAAAAGGTTGGATTAGCGGATTGTTGGTCCAGCTTAGCATCTAAAATAGAAATAGGCCAGCACCGACAAAAATAGGTCAGGCATCTTGCCGGATATGAGGTTTTTATGATCAAAACCATTGAATGGAAAAACAACCGGGTGATTATGATCGATCAGCGGAAACTGCCCGGGCAGGAAACCTATGTGGTCTGTTCCGACTATCATCAGGTCATCAAAGCCATTAAGGAGATGGTTATCCGCGGGGCACCGGCAATAGGTGTTGCCGCAGCCATGGGAGTTGCTCTGGGTGCCGAAGCGATAAAGGCCGATACCCTGAAAAGTTTCCTGAACCGTTTTAATAAGATCTGTGAGGATATCACCCGAGCCAGACCCACGGCGGTCAATCTTTCTTGGGCCGTTGAACGGATGCGGAATCTTGTTGATAACAGTGTTAATAAAAAAATAGAAGTCCTTAAGAAAGCCTTGATTCAAGAGGCCCGGCACATGCTGGTCGAGGACATTGCCATTAATAAGCGGCTTGGTTCCATGGGGCAAAAAGTAATCAAAAACCGGGCCACGGTCTTAACCCACTGCAATGCCGGGGCTTTGGCTACCGGAGGGTACGGAACGGCCCTGGGGGTCATCCGGGCGGCCAAGGAGGCCGGAAAACAAGTGCAAGTCATCGCCGATGAAACCCGTCCCTTTCTGCAAGGGACCCGGTTAACAGCCTGGGAATTAGTCCGGGAACACATATCGGTGACATTGATTACCGACAATATGGCCGGTTATCTGATGAAGAAGGGCTTGATTGATGTAGTCATTGTCGGGGCCGACCGGATAGCCGCCAATGGGGATACGGCCAACAAAATCGGGACCTATTCGGTAGCCGTTCTGGCTAAGGAGCATGGTATCCCTTTTTATGTAGCCGCCCCTCGTTCCACTGTTGACCGTCAGATCAAAACGGGTGAGGACATCCCCATAGAAGAACGAAATGAAAAAGAGGTGACTCATGTGGCCGGGAAGAGGATGGCTCCCCTGGGAATCTCGGTCCTCAACCCGGCCTTTGATGTGACCCCTCATTCTTATATTACAGGTATTATCACAGAAAAGGGGATAATAAAAGCCCCCTTTCAACGAAATATCGCTAAGCTTTGGCAAAAAAAATAAATTTAGTAAGAAAATACACGGTCAAAGTTCAAGGTTCGACGTTTGATAAAATCCGATTTCATGTTTCTTCGTGCCCGCCTTAAGCGAGCTTGAGGGAAACTTTTATTTAATGAGGTGGTTATGGTGTTACCCGGTTCTGAAGTTCAAGAAATGGTCAAGGCGATCCAGACCTTTCCCAATTACAAGGTGTTGGTTATTGGTGATATCATGATGGATGAATTTCTTTGGGGGGAAGTCTCCCGTATCTCCCCCGAGGCACCGGTTCCCATAGTGAAAGTTGAAAGAGAGACCTTTATGTTGGGAGGGGCGGCCAATGTGCTCAATAATTTGTTGGGTCTTAAAGGCCGGGTTTTATTGGCCGGGGTTATCGGGTCTGACGGAATGGGAAGGAGACTGCTCCGAAACCTCCAATCCTTAGGGACCACTTCCGAAGGAATCGTGGTCGAAGAAGGAAGGCCGACATCCATCAAGACCCGGGTCATTGCCCATAACCAGCAGGTGGTTCGGGTGGACCGGGAAAAAGTGATGCCCATTCAACCGGAAAGCTTAAAAAGCATCCTGAATATCATCAAGAGAAACATCGCTCAAATTCAGGGGATCGTCATCTCCGACTATGGGAAGGGGGTAGTTTCTCAGGAATTGATGATCGGATTAAAAAAGATCTTGGGCAAAAATCCCCTCCCCATCTTAGTGGATCCGAAACCCAAAAACATCCGCTGGTATGATCGGGTGACTTTGATCACCCCTAATCATGAGGAAGCTGAGGCGGCGGTTGGGAAAAAGATCGAATCCGAAGAAGATCTCCTTCGGGCGGGAACACAACTTCTGAAAAAGATAAAATGTGAATCGGTATTGATTACCCGGGGGCCGGAGGGCATGACCCTCTTTTTAAAAAATAAAAAGATTGAGCATATTCCCACCGTGGCCCAAAAGGTCTTTGATGTAAGCGGGGCAGGGGATACGGTGATCGCCACATTGATTCTCTCCCTGGCTTCGGGAATGAATATGATTCAGGCCTGTAAGACGGCCAATTATGCCGCCGGAATTGTCATTGGAGAGGTGGGGACCGCAGCCGTTCGGGTGGGGAAGTTGATAAAGGTTTTGATGGAAGCGGGGGAAAAAGCTCATAGCTCGTAGCTCGTAGCTCAAAGGAAAACCATCCCAGTTTGCATTGGGTTTTGTAGTTCCCTGCGCGCTATGAGCTTAACACTAAAGGCAAGGGATAATTTATGGCCAATTACTTAGTTACTGGCGGGGCCGGATTTATCGGGTCCCATATTGCAAAGCCCCTTTTAGAAGAAGGACATCGGGTGCGGATCCTGGACAACTTTTCAACGGGACGCAGAGAAAATGTGAAGGCCATTGAGACCATCGTTCCTTTGAGCCTGGAAATTATCGAGGGTGATATTCGGACATTTTGGCTGATGACAAGACCGCAAAATTCTGTTAGGTAGTGGAGCAGTCGAGAGTCGGAAATAGGGGGGGATTCAAAATGAACATCTGTGTGATTGGGGTCGGTTATGTGGGATTGGTTACCGGGGCCTGTTTTGCCGAATTCGGGATCCGGGTCACTTGTGTGGACAATGACCATAAAAAAATCGACCGCCTCAAGCAGGGCAAGATCCCCA
This sequence comes from uncultured delta proteobacterium, assembly GCA_963790475.1. Taxonomy (GTDB): domain Bacteria; phylum Desulfobacterota; class RBG-13-43-22; order RBG-13-43-22; family RBG-13-43-22; genus RBG-13-43-22. Next base: position 936,762 of record CAWBOS010000012.1, read on the forward strand.
TTTATGAGCCTGGTCTGGAAGAAATGGTGGCTAAAAATGTCAAAGAAAACCGCCTTTTTTTCACCGACAATCTGGAAGAAGGGATTAAGCATTCTCTGGTCATCTTCATTGCTGTGGGCACCCCTCCGGATCGACAGGGGAAAGCGGATCTAAGATATGTCAAAGAAGTGGCCCAGGCCATTGCCCATACCATGGACGGTTATAAATTGATTGTTACCAAGAGTACCGTCCCGGTGGGAACCGGAAAGATCCTCCAAGAAATAATCCGCAAGAACCAAAAAGAAAAATTCCCTTTTGATATCGTCTCCAATCCCGAATTTTTAAGGGAAGGGTCGGCGATTGAAGATTTTTTAAGGCCCAACCGGGTGGTGATCGGGGCTGAAAGCGATCAGGCCGTGGCCATCATGAAGGACCTCTATACCCCGCTTTATCTGATCGAGACCCCGTTCATAATCACCACAGTGGAAACGGCTGAAATGATCAAATACGCCTCCAATGCCTTCCTGGCTACCAAAATTTCCTTCATCAATGAAATGGCCAATCTTTGTGAAAAAGTGGGGGCTGATATCCATCAGGTCTCCAAGGGAATGGGTTTGGATAAGCGGATCGGTTCAAAATTTCTGCATCCCGGCCCCGGATTCGGCGGGTCCTGTTTTCCCAAAGATACCTCTGCCCTGGTCCAATTAGCCGATTCCCTGGGCTATGATTTTGAGATCGTCAAATCGGTTATCCGTGTCAATCAGCGTCAGAAGAAACGGATGGTCGAAAAGATCCTCAAGGCCATCGGTTCGGTTAAAGGAAAAACCCTGGGCGTGTTGGGCATTACCTTTAAACCCAATACCAATGATATTCGGGATGCCCCATCCCTGTTCATCATCAAAAAATTGGAATCCCTGGGGGCCAAGATCAAGGCCTACGATCCGGCAGGAATGGAAGAAGGCCGGAAGATGCTGAAAAAAGTTTTATTTCAGGGAAATATCTATGATGTCGGGAAAGGGGCGGAGGCCTTGATCTTAGTTACCGAATGGAACCCCTTTCGAACCATTGATTGGGCCAAAATGAAACCCCTGTTGAAACGTCCGCTGGTTATTGATTTGAAAAATATGTATGAGCCGGCCAAGATGCATCAATTAGGGATAAAATATTATTGTGTGGGCAGACCGGCCGTTGAGTAAACCCAAAGAACCCCTGCCGGCCAAACTGGGTATCGGTCTAATCTATAAGGAGAAGGCAGCCGCCCTGTCCGGCTGGCCGACCATAGAAAAAACCTGGGGGGCCATTGATTTTCTTTCCGAGGTGAGGCCCTTTGATTACACCGGCTACTATGAAGAAGAAATGGGCCGGCCCTTATATCGTCGATGGGCCTTCTTCCGGGAATTGGTCTCCCAAGACCGGTTGCCGGACATCAAATGGCAGGCCCTGGAGATAGAGAAACAATGGGCGGTCAATGAGAAGCGACGGTTGAACCTCGACCCGGGATTGATAACGGCCGAGAGACTGGTCCTGGCCACCGGGAAAAATTTCAGTCACCGGATTTACCTGGGGAAGGGCATCTTCGCGGATTTGACCCTTATCTTTGTTAAAGGGACTTACCATCCTCTTCCCTGGACTTATCCGGATTATAAGGATGAATGGGCGATAGAGATGTTTGATAAAGTAAGGGAAAAATATCTTAGGGACATTTCAGATCGATTTGGCTTTTTGAAATAACTGTTTTCACCGCAAAGCCGCAAAGGCCGCAAAGAAATACTTTTATCGATTGCCGGTGTGGGGACGGCAATCGATAACCTTCGCTACCCTCCGGGTAATTAGTTGGCCGGAGGCCAGAGCTTTTTTATTCAATCCCTCCTCTCATGGGATTGAATAATAATGATTTCCTCTGCTTCTTTGCGGCGTTGCGGTGAACAAAAACTTTTTTTTAAACACTAAGTGTTATGAGATTTCAGATTCAGGATAATAAGGGAAATTTATGATTAAAAGCATGACCGGCTTTGCGCAGACGGTGTTTTCGGATAAGAGCCTGCAAATAACGATTGCCGTCCGCACCTATAATAATCGCTTTTTAGATGTCAATTTGAGGCTGAATAATGCCTTTTTCCCTCTTGAGGACCGGATCAAGTCCTATATCGCTACACGAGTTCTTAGGGGGAGGGTGGAAATCGCCATCCAGTTAGCCTCCCAGGAGAAACTCCGGAATGGAAATATCGCCATCAATTGGGCCTTGGCCAAGACCTATTGCGGGTTATTGACCGAATTGAAAAATAATTTGAACCTTTCCGGTCCCCTGGTCTTAAGCGATCTTCTATCCTTAAAAGACCTCGTGGTCTATCAAGAGAGTACCTTCCCCGAAGAAGTTCTTTGGCGAAAACTGGCCTCTCCTTTGAAAAAAGTTTTTGATGCCTTGCAAAAGATGCGGGCCGAAGAAGGTCGGAACTTAGCCCGGGATTTACTGGAACGTCTGAAAGGGATTCAGAAAGGGGTCGATTTGATCTCCCGGAGAATCTCCCAGGTAATCGAAGCCTACCAGGTCAGGTTGAAAGACCGAATTAAAAAAATATCGAAAGAGGTGGAAGTGGATCCTCTTCGCCTGGCCCAGGAGGTAGCGATTATGGCCGACCGATCGGATATTTCGGAAGAACTGATTCGCTTGGGCAGTCACTTGAAACAATTTAAAGTCCTTTTTAGGGAGACTCAGACCGTAGGTAAAAAAATGGAGTTTCTTCTTCAGGAAATGAACCGGGAGGTCAACACCATCGGATCGAAAAGCATGGACAGCGCTATTTCCCATCAAGTGGTGTCGATCAAATCCGAATTGGAAAAATTGCGGGAACAAGTTCAGAATATAGAATAAGGAGAACCTATGGACCCTAAGTTACTCAAAATCGGTTTTGGAAACTCGGTGGTCTCGGACCGAGTGGTTGCCATTTTAACCCCCGCTTCTTCTCCCATGAAGCGACTAAGAGAGGAAGCGCGTGACGGGAAACGATTGATCGATGCCACCCAGGGTCGTAAAACCCTCTCCATCATACTGACCGACAGTAACCATGTGATCCTCTCCGCCTTTCAGGCCGAGACCTTAGCCCAGCGGTATATTTCCGACGGGACCGGGAAAGAGGATGATCCCAAAAATTCAAAATAAGAACCGGGGGAATCTGATTGTCCTTTCCGGACCTTCCGGGGTGGGGAAGACTACCCTGAGGGAAGAGCTTCAAAAAAGAATTCCCAACCTCCGGTTTTCGGTTTCCTGGACTACTCGGCCTCATCGGCCGGGGGAAATCATGGGGCAGGATTACCGGTTTGTTTCCAAAAAACAATTTGAAGAAAAGATGAAGGCCGACGGATTCCTGGAATGGGCCCGGGTTCATAACGAATACTATGGAACACCCCAGGCCCCGATTCAGCGCTGGATGGGCAAGGGGGAAGACATCCTTCTGGATATTGATATTCAGGGGGCAAGGCAGGTAAAAAAACAAATTCCTCAAGCTGTGGCTGTTTTTATCTTGCCGCCTTCACAAAAAGAATTAATGAAACGATTGCGAAGTCGTCAGACCGAACCCATGCAGAAAATCCGCATGCGGTTGAAAAATGCCGAAAACGAAATCCGATCGGTCCGGCAATTTGACTATGCGATTATTAATCGAGAGATCGCCGCCTCAGTCGATGCCTTGGAAATCATCCTTAAAGCCGCCCGCCTGCGAGTGAAAAAATAGTAAAGAAAAATTCCCGCCAATCCCCCCCATTAAAAATCCATTGAAATTTACCCTTGACTTTTGCCCTTGAGGCGTGTAAAAATTCAAAAAAAAGTGAACGAGCGCTCGGAAGTATAAAATAATGGACGTTCAAACCAACATCAAAAATAAAGATCTGGTCTCCAAAAGACGCAAGCAGATTATCACCGCCGCCTCAAAGCTTTTTTTTGAAAAAGGCTTTGATCAAACGACCATGCGGGAGATTTCCCGTGCCTCCGGTCTGACCATGGGTAGTCTATATGATTACGTCATGAGTAAAGATGATATTCTGGTCCTGGTCTATAAAGACGTTATCGAACGTTTCCGCTTAGGACTTGGCGGGAACGAACAAAGCGATCGGGATATGAATCCCGAAAACCTGGAAAATATCCTGCACCGAAGCATGAAGCAGATGTACAAGCTGTCCAAGGCTGTGCAGCTTCTCTATCGGGAATCCTGGTCCAGACGCAAGAATGTACATATACAAATGAGAGAGATTGAACGGGGACATGTAGACAATTTTACTCAATTGCTTCAGCAAGGCCGGGAAAAGGGATTGTTCCAAGTGAAGAATCCCAAGGTCACTGCCGATCTGATCCTTTTGCTGGTTGCCCTTCCGGCCATCAGGGAATGGAGCTTATTGAACCTTGATCAGGAGGAAGTGATTGATACGGTGGCCAAGTTTATCCTGCGCGGTCTGTCCACGGACGATCGGGCCCAGGCTTCGTAGTGAACATAACTTATTGACCCCGGATAAATTTCAGGATATAAAACCTTTTCTTAAGAATTTCCGATTTCCCCCAAAAATGACAGCCTTGAAAAAATGTCGGCGAAAGCCTGTTTCCGTCATTGCGGTGGAAACCGGATCTCAGATTTAATGGTCTGGTTCCCGGCTTCCGCCGGGAGGTGTCTGGACCCCGGCGTCTGCCCCGGACCCCGGATCAATTCCGGGGCAGGCTTCTGATCCGGGGTTCGTCGGGGTGACGATCTTGAAGACTTGTTTCCAAATCAACGAGAGTAATAACCGAGGATATCGATGCGTTTTCTGTTGATTAATCCCTATTGTCCCATATCTGAGAATCCTTCCCCCCCTCTGGGCTTGGCTTTTCTGGCCGGTGCCCTTGAAGGGGCGGGTGTTGAGACCAGGGTGGTTGATTTTACCGTCTTTCCCTACAGTAAAATGATGCTGGAGTCGGTCCTGCGGGAATTTCAGCCGAACCTGGTGGGTGTCACCTCGGTAACGATGACCTATAACAACGCCGCTCAAGTTATTCAGGACGTCAAGGCCATCGATAGCCATATCCTGACGGTTATGGGCGGCCCGCATGTGACTTTCTGGGCCCAGGAGGCCATGGACAGCCTTCCGGAATTAGACCTCGTGGTCATTGGAGAAGGCGAACACACGATCATTGAATTGACCAGAGAAGCCGAGAAAGACGGCGAGTGGAGCAAGGTCAAAGGGATTGTCTATCGTCAGGGTTCTCAAGTTCTCAGTACCGGGCCAAGGGAACAGATCATCGATCTGGATTCTCTCCCGATGCCGGCCAGACATTTATTCCCCTTGGGCCGCTACCGGGCCCTGGGCATGCCCATAACCATGACCACCAGCCGGGGTTGCCCCTATCAATGCATTTTTTGTGTGGGAAGAAGAATGGTGGGAGCCAAGGTTCGTTACCGGAACCCGGAAAAGGTTGTGGATGAACTGGCCGATCTTCACCGGCTGGGTTTCAAACAGATCAACATCGTCGATGATCTCTTTACCGCCAGCAAAGACCACTGCCTGGCCGTCTGCCATGAAATACGAAAGAGGAACCTGGAAGTAAGATGGACTTCTTTTTCGCGGGTCGATACCATTTCCAGGGAACTCTTGATAGAGATGAAGAAAGCCGGATGTTACGCCGTAAGCTTCGGAGTGGAGACTGGAAATCCGGATATATTAAAGACCATCAAGAAAAAGATCACCATCGAAAAGGTGATCGAGGCCGCCAACCTCTGCCGGGAAGTGGGGATGGACGTCCATTTCTCTTTCATTCTGGGGCTTCCCGGTGAGACTCCGGAGACTTTGCAGCAGACCGCTGCTTTCAGTGAAAAGCTGAGTGGTATTGTCGGATCCTGTGGCTTTCATCTTTTGGCCCCCTTTCCGGGGACCGAGATCCGGGAAAAAAGCGTTGAATTGGGGATAAATATTCTAACCCAGGACTGGTCCGACTATCATGCCAACCGGGCTATTGTGGAGACACCGGCGGTGAATAAAGCCATGCTGGATGACTTTGTTTCGGCCTGGGAGAAGACCTATTTGGATCAGCTTGGATTAATAAAGCAAAAAAGGGCAAGCGGAGAGGCCACCGAAAGCGAAGCCTGGGACCTGACCAAACTGGAATATATCGTGGTCATCAACGCCCTGATGATGAGCAGGGCCGTTGAGGAAAAAGGATTCTGGCCAAACCGGGAAACTTTTAAAGAAGAGGACTCCTTGAGCCAGTTGGTGGACCGGGTATGGGGGTTGACCGGTTCCGAGAGAGAGTTGGTTCAAAAGACCTTGAAGTATGCCGTCGGGAAGGGGAGCCTGCTCTGTTCGGATCAGGACGGTGAGATCCGGTGGAGCTGGCGAGATTACATATAAAGGTTTCATGATTTTCTTTCCATGAACCTGGTGGTTTTTCATTAAATAATACCCCTGGTCCTTTTGGCAAAAATTGAACATTTTTGAGAGTTCATAAATGGAAAAAGCAGATCTCCCCCTTGATTTGATCCAAGAGGTCAAGGGGTTTTTGGACGAGGAAGAAGGATTGTTTCTTTACCAGGCAGCGGAAACAGCAGCCCCCCTAGGTCCCTGTCTGGAGATCGGCAGTTACTGCGGTAAATCCAGCATCTATCTGGGGTTGGGGTGCAAAGCCCATCAGGGGGTCCTTTTTTCCATCGATCACCACCGGGGTTCAGAAGAACAGCAGCCGGGTGAGGAATATTTCGATCCGGCTTTGTTCGATCCGGAGAGCGGCCGCATAGATACCTTCCCTTTCTTTAGAAAGACCATTGAAAAAGCCGGTCTGGAAGACACGATTGTTCCTTTGGTCTGCCCCTCCCCTTTAGCCGCCCGTCAGTGGGCCACGCCGCTCAGTCTTGTTTTTATTGACGGCGGACACTCCTTTGAAGCGGCCAATCAGGACTACCGGAACTGGGGCAGGCATATCCTGCCGGGAGGCTATCTGCTGATACACGATATCTTCGAAGATCCCCAACAAGGCGGGCAGGCCCCTTTTCAGGTCTTTCGATTGGCCCTGGCCTCCGGCCATTTCCAGGAACTGCCCCGGGTAAAGACACTGGGGGTGCTTAAACGTCGATAAGTACGGCTCAGGATTTCAAATATTTATTAAATTCATTCCAAAGCAATAACCGTGGCAAACCGGCCGGTGATTTTTTCTTTTCGATACGAGAAAAAATCCTGGGTCCGGCAGGAAGTGCAGATGCCGGCAATCTCGATGTGGTTTTCCAAAACCCCGGCGGCTATCAATTGATCACGGCTTAAACGCCGGAGATCAAAATAATAGGGCCGGGCCTGATAGGTCCAATATCTGGCCGGAATTTCTGTTCGATAATTAATGAACTGAGCGCAACAGGGACCCAGGGAAGGCCCGATCCCGGCCAAAATCTGGGAGGGGACGGTTTTATAAGCTGCCCTCATTCGTTTAACCGCTTCGCCGATGACGTTGTTTACATTTCCCCGCCAGCCGCAATGGATATTGGCAACGGCGTGGTGGCCGGGATCATAGAGCAGGATGGATTGGCAATCGGCCTGTTTGATCATCAGACCCTGTTTCGGTACCCGGGTCATCAGAATGTCTCCGGATCTGGATTCAGGAATAGGCTCTGAATCCCGGGATTGTTCTTCTTTAATGATCACCGTTTCTTTACCATGCACCTGTTTGAGACAGCGGAGATTAGGTATTCCTAATGACTTAAGCACCAAGGCCCGGTTTTCCACCACGGTTTGTTGGTCATCTCCCACCGAAAAGCTTAAGTTAAGGCTGGCGTAAGCCCCTCGACTGCCCCCACCATGACGGGCAAAGATCCCGTGAGTCAATCCCGGTATGGATTGAAAAAGCTGGAACTGATAGAAGGAAAGACCGTTTAATTTTTTAATAATTAATGATGAAGTTTCCATTCGAAATTATAACTTACGGAAGTTATTCCGGCTATTATCCCCACGGCGCAAGCGGACTTTCGACGATTTATTCAGTGCCTGTGAACTAAAAATGTTTTAATTTTCAGATTTCGAAAACTGATTTTATTTCGGTTTTGATTTTTGGATTTCAGGAAATAAATGATCCTATCCAATCGGTTATCCTGGGGATTTTATTGGCGGAGAGAAATTTTTTTATCCCCTTTATAACTTCCAACGCCGTCGCCGGCTGAATGAAATTAGCGGTCCCGATTTGAACGGCCCTGGCCCCGATCAGGAGAAATTCCAGGGCATCCTCCGCAGTCCGGATGCCTCCTAACCCAATCACAGGTATGGAAACGGCCTGGACCACCCGATGGACCAAGCGCAGGGCCACGGGTTTGATCGCCGGCCCGGAGAGGCCTCCGTTTAAGCTGCCCAGTTTAGAAAGTCGGGACTCAATATCCACAGCCATGGCCGGGATGGTATTGATTAAGGAAACTGCGTCGGCCCCGGCACATTCTACGGCCCTGGCTATAGCGGCAATATCCGTGACCTGAGGTGTCAACTTGACCACCAGAGGCAGACGAGTCGTCTGGCGTACTTTGGAAATGACCTTGGCCGCCGTTCGCGGCTGGGCTCCGAAAGCCATCCCACCCCGGGACACATTGGGACAGGAGATGTTGACCTCCAGGGCGGCAATCCCCGGCCGGTCACTCAGATGCCTGGCCACTTCCTGATATTCCCGAAGGGAATGACCTAAGATATTGACGATGACCGGGATACGGAGTTGGGAGAGAAAGGGAAGTTTGTCTTGAATAAATCCCTTCACGCCCACGTTTTGAAGACCGATGGCATTGAGCATCCCGGAAGGGGTTTCACAGATCCGGGGAGGGGGATTGCCGGCCATGGGTTTCAAGGAAACCCCTTTGGTGATCAAGGCCCCCAATAGATTCAGGTCTAATAGTTCGGCATATTCTTTTCCATAACCGAAAGTTCCGGAGGCGGTCATGACCGGATTCTGCATCCGCAGACCGCCGATGGTTACCGATAGATCGGGATCTTTTGATTTAATCATCCCAGAGAACCTCCTGGGCTTCAAAGACCGGCCCTTCCTGACAGACATTGACATAAGCAATTTCTGTCCCCTTTTTTCTGGCCACCACACACCCCAGGCAGGCCCCCAGGCCGCAGGCCATGTGGGTCTCCAAAGACAACTGGCAGGGGATCCCTTTTTGAACGGCCCAGTCCCGGACCGCCTTCAACATCAGATTCGGCCCACAGACAAACAGGGTCTGATCGGGAGAAGGGTTTTTAACAGTCGCAGTCAATAATCGGGTCACTAATCCCTTCCGGCCATAGGAGCCATCTTCCGTGGCCGCGAGTATCTGCACCCCGGCCCCTTCAAATTCTTTCAGACAAAGGAGTTCGTCTTTACTCCGGGCGCCCAGAAAGAGCCGGAGAGCCCCTTTTTGATTTTTCACCCGGGACCGTTTCCAGGTTTCGGCCAAAAACAGGAGGGGGGCTACACCCATCCCGCCGGCCACCAAAATCGGGTTCGGGTCTTCATCGAAATTAAAACCCCGTCCTAATGGCCCCCGGACCTCCAGGAGGTCGCCTTTCTTCAAGGCGGCCAAATGCCTGGTCCCCTGCCCGACCACCTTGAACAGGATTTCCACCAGATCTCCCCTAAGGCGATGGACAGAAAAAGGACGGGGAAGGAGGGGCTCTAAAAACTCGGTAGGGCGGACCATGACGAACTGCCCGGGACAGGCTTGAGCGGCAATGGGACCACTGGTAAAGCGCAGAAGGTAGATATCCGGAGCTACGGGTTTAATATTTTGGATGGGGATTTTCTGAAAAAACATATATTTTATTTATAGTCAATTGAAGATCATTTTTTCATTGACCCATTAAGTTTATATATTGTACTTTATTGAAAAAAGTCAAATCATTAATTTCCCTCTATGCGCCCTCGGAAGAAAACAGACCCATCAGAACCCAAAAGCAGCCCGGAATTTCTCCAAATGAGTTTAGCGGCGGCCATGACCCTGGGATTGAAAGAAGGATTGTTTTTTCGGGATGCCCGCCTTTACTGCCTTAACCTTTTATTGACCTACCCGGAAGGCTGCCGGGCCAATTGTGCCTACTGCGGTCTGCAAAAATCAAGGGAAGGGGTGTTTGGAGAAAAAAGTTTTATCCGGGTGGCCTGGCCGACTTACGATTTGGAGACGATCATTCAAAAAACCAAAGAACAGAAAAATCGTCTTTTTCGGGTATGCATCTCCATGATCACCCATCCCCGGGCCGTTGAGGATACCCTTTATCTGACCGAACGATTTCAAAAGGAGGTGGGCCTGCCCATTTCCATCCTGATGAATCCTACCAGCATGACACCCTCTGATCTTCAAGATTTGAAAAAGAACGGGGCCCAGATGGCCGCTGTGGCCCTGGACCTGGCTAATGAAAAATTATTCGACTTGCACCGGGGTGAAAGTGTGGGTGGACCTCACCGGTTTGATCAATACTGGTCCATGCTGGCGGCCACGGCCGAAATTTTTGGAAAAAACAAGACCGGCTGCCACCTGATTGTCGGATTAGGAGAAAAAGAAGTTGAAATGGTTCAAAGGATCCAAAAAGTGAGGGACCTGGGGGCCCGGACCCATTTGTTTTCCTTTTATCCGGAAAAAGGCTCAAGGCTGGCTCGGGAAAAGCCCTGTCCGGTAGACCAATTCCGCCGGATCCAATTGGCCCGTTACCTGATTGATTTTGATCACAGCCGTGCGGAAGGTATGGATTTTGACGACCGGGGACGGATCATTTCCTTTGGCTTGAAGAAGGCTGGGGTCGAACAATGGATTGATTCCGGGAAACCATTTATGACCAGCGGATGCCCGGGAGGAGGGATGGAAACGGCCTGTAACCGCCCTTATGGGGACGGCCCCCCCCGGGACATTCGAAGTTTCCCCTTTCCACTGGAAGAAGAAGATATCGCCTTGGTAAAACAACAACTGAGATTTTATGACAGGGCATTTTCTTAAGGGCGGTCGAGATAAAAAAATTACCACCATCGGAGGATTTAATAATGGAACAACAGCCATGGCATAAACATTATGATTACAATGTACCGACGACGATTCGTTACCCCCGTATCCCGGTCCATGACTAGTTCTGGACCCGGCTTCCGTGGGGGTGGCGCCATTGAGACTTATTGGGAGTACATCAATGATGATGGATCCGTAAAAAGACCATCATCTCAGAACCTCAGGGTGGCTTTAAACCGTAAAGGATTAAGCAAGAGGGTTAAGGCACTCATGGCGCTCCGGACATGGATGTCGGCGGCCATAATGGCCTCAACGGCACACCCTTCCTCTTCCGTGACGGCAATTCCGACCTTGGCTGATTTCAGCATTCGGCGGTCGTTGTTGCCGTTTCCCAGGGCAATCACTTTCTCCGGGCCGATTTTTTTTAGGTATTCCTCTTTTTGTACATCATGATCCGGACCGGTCAGAATTTGGATTTGGCAGGGAACCCCGGCCAGGGCTTCTCTGGCCCGGCCGAAGGTGTCGGCTGTCAGAATATGAATGGTCAATTTCTCCGATAGTCGGTTTAAACCGTCTTTAACTCCGGGCAGCAAATGTCCATCCACCGAAAGGGTTCCGGTGAAATCGGATACCAAATGGGACAAATGAATTGGTCCGAAACCCGGGATATCCATTTCGATCATAATGCTTCCTCTTTGGCATTCAAATAGCCTTGAATTTCTTCACTCTCCGGATCCTGTTTGAGGGCTTCTATAAAACAATCCTGGGCTTCCTGGTGTTTATTCAAATTTCGGAAAGAAAGGCCCAAGAGCCGGTAAACCTCTCTCGATGGTCCCCCTTGCCCCAGGGCTTGCTGTAAGGCGTCCACGGCCCTTTTGGGGAAATCGTTCATCAGCAGGGCCCTCCCCAAATTTATCCAGTAGGCACTTTTGGTCGGTTCGATACGAGTGGCTTGCTGGCAAAGGGACAAAGCCACCTTGATGCTTTCACCCTGTTGAAGGTAAAGCCCCCCCAGGCGGGACAAACAAAAGGCATTCTGGGGATTGTCTTTTAAGGCCTTTTTATACCAGGCCATGGCCTCTTTCCCTTTACCCAAGGATTCTTCCGTTTCCCCCAGAACCCGGTAAATAAACCCTCTTTTATTCGGGGATTCTTCGGCCCTTTTGAACCAATGATAGGCCTGAGGGATGTTCCCTTGTTCCCGGTAGAGCCTTCCCAGATGATAGGCCAGATCAAAATCGACGCCATTTCTTCGGGCCAAGGTTTCCCAGGTTTCGATCGCTTCTTCATTCCTCCCCAGCCGGGCCAGGGCAAATCCCAGATTGAAAGAGGCCATAAAATCATCCTTCGATAGGGCCAGGACCTGATGAAAGGATTTAACGGCCTGTTTCAGTTGCCCTTGATCGGCATAACAAACTCCCAGGCTGTTCAAGGCGTTGATATTTCCAGGATCAAGGATCAAGGCTTTTTCATATTCCCGGATGGCTTCAATGAGGTCTCCGCGTTGGTAAAGTTTGTCCCCGCTGATGTTGAGGCTGACGGAATCAAAAGCGATAAAGGAACCCGGGCCCAGGAAGGCCAGATGATCCAGGGCCTTTACCGTGTTTTCAAGAATCTCCCCCTTATGAAAGGGGGGACAAGGATAATCGGCCAGGGCAAAAGAAAGGGATAGATTAAGGGTTTGTTTGAATTGTTCCATTAAATTCCTGGCCCACACGCCCCCCTCTGCCTTATCCATTTCCGGGATAAAAAGGATAAAACCATCTCGGCCATAGGGACCAACCAAACCGCCGGCCGGCAGCCTTTCTTCCAGGCCGAGGTTCATTTCTTTTTGAATTTCTTTCAGGCTCCTTTCCCCCCAGAGCTTTAATCGGTTGGCGTAATCATCCATCCGCCCGATGAGCAGAGAAAATTTTTCAGTGACTTTAAGAGCCTCTCGAAATTTCTGCTGGAACATTTGAAAGGAGCGAAGCGGGAGGTTAGATAAAGGGGCTCCTTCTTTTAGGTCCCCCATTCTCTTACTTCCGGGGGAGGCCAGTCGAACCCAATCATCTTTTTGAATGCTCAATCCCGATTGCTGCAGATAGATGACTTCGGCAATACAGAGATCTTCCTGTATCTCCAGCGGAATAGCCAATCCTTTCTCTTTTTCCGGGTCGCCGTCTTCCAGGATGGAAAATCGCATGAAAGGGCTGACCCCGGCTTTTTGTCCCAGGTTAATGACGATTCGATGACCGGGGAGAAGGTCCAAGACTCTGCCGGCTTGAAAAAGTATTTCATCATAAGCCAGGGCAGTATTTTCTCCCAAGTATTGAGCTGAAATAAAGGCGGTCCAGGCCTGTTCCCACCACAGGCTTACCCGATAATACTGGGAAGGTTTCCCTTGAATGGTTTCTTGGCTTCGGGGGTTAAACCCGGCCCATCCCAACTGATAAATAAACTTTGATTTCATCCCCGGGGTAACCTGAAAGAGGGGAAAAGGAGGATTCCTTCCTTCTTCCAGGGAGGGAACAACAAAACCGAGGATCAAAGGTTCGTGGTGGATCGTGGCCAGGATTGTCCCCTTAGGAAAGGAACCGGAAATTTCTTTAATCCAGGCCCGCGACTCGGCCTCCGGGGAAGTGGAGAAAAAACCTATCGGGGGATGTTTTGGTTTAAGAGAGAGAAATCCAAGGATCAAGGCCCGGGAAGACTGCCCCTCCGCCAGACTTAACTTCTCTGGTTTTCGGTTTCCCTTTTTTTTGGTGAATTCCTTTAAAACCCGAATCAGGAATTTTCGGAAAGCCCCTTCATGATAAAGGCCGGTAACAGGGTCCAACTGGACCTGCTTCCTTAAGGCGGTCATTTCCAGGGCGATGCCGGACAGTCTTTCCAACAGCATCCTTTCTCCGGCTTCAGGAACCTGAGGCAGACCGAAAAGGACCAGGAAGCCTATCGGTGCGCCGTGAAAGACCAAAGGCGAAAAAAGTCTTTTTCTCCCCGGGTCATAATACATTTCCTTTTGGGTGACCCAGTTGCTGCCTACATATTCTTCCAGGTTCCCGCCCTCCTTCCAGGTCAGGGCCGATTGGGGACGTTCGGGAAAATAAAAATTGAGGGAATGGAAAGCAAAGAGCCCCTGGAAAATTTTGAAAAACAGGGTACGGGAAGCCAGCAGATCTTCAGGGGAAATATCCGGGGTGGTGGAAAAAGGCATCAGGGCATATCCTTTGTTGCTCAAGAATTCTTCTTGGGAAAGATATACGGATGCCTGAATTTTGTCAACAAGCAGTTCCGGATATGATTTACAACTTGACAGAAAAGACGGCTATATTATAGATTTAAAAGATTAGGTTCATAACTTTTGGAGGTTAAATTCAACATGAATATCTATGTCCGGGCCATGCGTTTGCCCTTCCTCACCGGTTCCTTGGTCCCGGTCCTTCTGGCCGCCGGCCAGGCCTATCATCATGGCTCTTTCCGCATCCTCGAATTCTTCTTGATCATGATAGGCGTGGGGTCCCTTCATCTGGCCGCTAACCTGATCAATGACTATTTCGATGCCCGAGGAAGCGATGTCCTCAACCTGCATCCCACTCCGTTCAGCGGTGGAAGCCGGGTCATCCAGGAGGAATCGTTAAGCGCCCGCCGGGTATTATTCCTGTCGATCTTCTTTTTCGCCCTGGCCATAATCACCGGCCTGCTCCTTTTGCTGATGGGCTATCCTTATGTGGCCTTGGTCGGCCTTTTGGGCCTTCTGTCCGGATTGCTTTACTCCGTCGATCCGGTTAAGTTCATGTCTCGCGGCCTTGGCGAAATAACGATCTTTCTGGCCTTCGGACCTTTGATCACCTGGGGGACTTACTATGGCCTGACCGGTCAATTGACTTGGCCGGCTTTTTTCCTGGGGTTCCCTCTGGGATTCCTGATCACCGCCGTTGTCTGGATCAACCAGTTTCCTGATTTTCAGGCTGATCGAGCCGCTCATAAAAACAACCTGGTGGTTCGACTGGGCCTCGAAAATTCCCGCTGGGTCTATCTGGTTTTGATGCTTCTCCCTTTTCCGTTTCTCTTTTTTTTATGGGGGACCCAGGAAATATCCTTTCTGGCCCTTCTGGCCTGGCTGGCCCTGCCCCTGGCCCTGAAAGCCGTTCGTATTTTCTGGGGCAGCTTTCAAACCTTTGAACAGATCATCCCGGCCCAGGCCCTGACCATTCAAACCAATATGGCTGTTGGGGTGCTTATGCTGGCCGGCATAATGATCGGGCATTTTATCTCTTAGTGGATCAGGGCTGAAATCAGCGGCCTGGTGGGGCTGCCGTGCACCTTCGTTATTTTTGACTTCAACCATTGATACGGGTTTAACCTGGCCGCCCTTCTACTGCCGCAATGGCCGAGATAATCGAGAAGTTTTTTAAGGTTATCCCAGGTCCTGTCTGAGACTGGGATCCATGACTCAATGGGGGCCGGACTATTCGCCTGGTTAAGAAACAATCTTCTTTAAAGGTCTTACCCTAGGCAATCAGAGCGGTCAGAGGGGTCTATTCTATTTCTTATCTTATTCTCTCCTTAGCAGTTCCAATGCCTTTTCCACCACCCGATCGGCTGTGAGACCGAACTTTTCATATAAAATCTTGTCGGGGGCCGAAGCACCGAAATGATCCAGGCCGATTACCAGGCCCTGGTCTCCCACATAGCGATGCCACCCTTGTGGGCTTCCGGCCTCGATGGCCACCCGGGCCTTGACCTCTGGAGGCAATATCCGGTGGCGGTATTCTTTAGGTTGCTTCTCAAACAATTCCCAACTGGGCATACTGACCACCTGCGAAGGAATTCCCATGGCCAATAGTTTTTCCCCGGCTCCCAGGGCGATAGAAATTTCCGAACCCGTGGCCATCAGAATAAGCTTTGGTTGGGTTTCTTTGGACCCTGTAAGACCATAAGCACCGAAGGCTAAGTTATCGGCCGGTGGCATCAGGCTCCGATCCAGGGTGGGCAGATTTTGTCGGCTCAACACCAAAGCAGTCGGACCATTCTTTGTTTTCAGGGCCATTCGCCAAGCCTGGGCCGTTTCATTGGCATCGGCCGGCCGGATGACCGTCAAATTGGGTATGGCCCGAAGGGCAGCTAATTGCTCGATGGGTTGATGGGTAGGGCCGTCTTCTCCCAGACCGATGCTGTCATGGGTGAAAACGTAAATGACCCGTAAGCCCATCATGGCCGCCAGCCTTATGGTCGGACGCATGTAATCGGAGAAGATCAGGAATGTTCCGCCGTAAGGGATGATGCCCCCGTGCAGGGCCATGCCGTTCATGAGGGATCCCATGCCGTGTTCCCGAACCCCGAATCGGACATTGCGCTGATCGTAGGTTCCGGCCTGAAAATCTTTGGAGCCTTTAATTTCCGTTTTGTTGGATGGGGCCAGATCGGCGGAGCCGCCGATCAGATTCGGAATCCTGGCGGCCAGGGCATTAAGCACTGATCCCGAGGCCGCCCGGGTGGCCATCCCCTTGGGATCGGCTGGAAAAACGGGGATTCCCTGTTCCCACCCTTCAGGCAGGTCTCCGGCCGTAATCCGCTTCCATTCCCCGGCTAATTCGGGATAGGCTTTTTCATAGGCGGCCAACAGATTGGTCCATTCCTTTTCTCTTTTTTCTCCATCCTTAACAGGCTTTCGCAATATCTTTTGAACTTCAGGCGGGATATAGAAGGTCGGCTCCAAAGGCCAGCCCAGATTTTCCTTGGTCAGTCGGACCTCTTCCGTTCCCAACGGCTCCCCATGACAACCGGCCGTATTCTGCTTGTTAGGGCTTCCCCACCCGATACAGGTGCGAACGGCGATTAGGGATGGTCGTTCGGTTTGGGCCTTGGCCTTCCGTATCGCTTTCCCAATGGCCTTAAGATCATTCCCCTCTTCAACCTGCTGGACATGCCAGCCGTAGGCCTTGAACCGGTCCAGCCGGTTCTCGGTAAAGGCAATGTCCGTGCTGCCCTCAATGGAAATGTGATTGTCATCGTACAGGTAAATCAGCTTGCCCAATTTCAGGTGACCGGCCAGGGATGCGGCCTCGTGAGAAACCCCTTCCATCAAATCCCCGTCGCTGACAATGGCATAAGTGTAATGATCCACGATGGGAAAATTTGGGCGGTTAAAGCGGGCGGCCAAAAAGCTTTCGGCCATGGCCATACCCACCCCGTTGGCAAAGCCCTGTCCCAGGGGTCCGGTGGTGGTTTCCACTCCCGGAGTATGTTGGTATTCGGGATGGCCCGGGGTTTTACTTCCCCACTGCCTGAAGGCCTTCAGATCATCCAGCGTAAGGTCATAACCGGTGAGATGCAGCAAACTGTACAGCAGCATGGAGCCGTGCCCTGCGGAAAGAACAAACCGGTCCCGGTCCGGCCACTTCGGGTTCCGGGGGTTGTGTTTCAGGAAACGGGTCCAAAGGACATAAGCCATAGGGGCCGCGCCCATGGGCATGCCGGGATGCCCGGAATTGGCCTTTTGGACCGCATCTACGGCCAACATGCGGATGGTGTTGATACAAAGATTGTCCAAAGAATCAAGCCGGGAGGGGTTTATGGTCTGATTGGTTTCTTTCATCGGGTTATCTCCAAATTAATAAGGGAATGGTGTTCTTAAAAAACCAGCCCAATCTATTCCAAGAAGCCCCGCTTGTAAACCAATTTTTTCCCTTAAGCCTCTCCTTTTTTCCCCAACTCCGAACCCCTTTTTGTCGGTAAATCTTTTTTGGGCATCAGCTTTCAGCCCTTAAAGATTTTCTCCAAACTACCCATTCTTCATTCCCAGGTCCCTTTTTTAAGATCCTGGTGAAAGGTCGAAACCTTAATATCAATTTTTTGAATAAGATTTGACAATCATTAATTGATATTTATATATTTTAAATCAATAAGTTAAATCATAAGACCTTAAATCTTGATAAACAGGGCCGGGATTAAGAGAATAAAAATAGTCCTGTTTGTAAATCCAATTCAGTTTATTTATTTTCTTGACTTGCATTCTCTCTTTTGATCTAATGTCCCCCAAGATTTGAAAATGGTCGGAAATAAGCCCTCCAGCTCTATTTCCCGTGGCCCCGTAATCGAGAGTGAAACGAACCTATAAGCTCAATTTATCTGAGACCAGAGAAATAGAGAAATATGGAGAAAACTCTTTCAGTGTCAGGTGTCCAGGACCAAATTATAAATCCTTTTTCAACGCCCCTCCAAAATCCAGGATCCGATAAAAAGCTCAAGATCCTGACCGCCGCCGAAGAAATCATATCCAACAAGGGTTTTAAAGAAGCGACCATTTCCGAAATAGCCTCTCAGGCCGGAATCAATGACTCGATCATCTACCGCTATTTCAAGGGGAAAGAAGATGTTCTTTTCTCCATTATAGAAGAAAGACTAAAAGAGGGACTGGCCCTTTTGGATAGGGATCTTCAAGGACTCATCGATCCTAAAAGCCAGCTTAGAAAGATGATGTGGGGAAATCTTTGGTACCAAAACGCTTATTCAGCTTATTCCCGAATCCTTTTGTTTGAGTGCCGTTCCTCCACCAGATTTTATTCATCGCCGGCTTATCTTCTCTTGCAAAAATATGTTGCCCGTCTTACGACCATTTTGGAACAAGGGATAAAAGAAAGCATATTCCGTGGCGATGTAACCATATCCTTGATGCGTGATATGGTCTTTGGAGTATTAGACATGATCACCATCGGGTTTCACGAGTTGAAAGAGGTAGAGAACCCCATGTTCGATTTTGAGGATGCGGCGGCCCTGATGGAATTTATCCTGGCCCCCAGACAAGAGACGGAAAGGGCCATCCCCGATAAATCCTCTATTATTCTCGAATCGGCCGAGAAAGTATTTGCCCAAAAGGGATATGATAGGGCCAAAATGACCGAGATTGCTCAACTGGCGGGTGTAGCCGACGGGACCGTCTACGAATACTTCGAAAACAAGGAACTCCTCCTTTTCTCCATACCCAAGAGACGGTTTGAACAATATTTCAACGACCTGTCTGGGGTCATTCATCCTGAATTTGCGGTCAGCAAACTAAAGAAATTAATTATGTATCATTTTTCAACCTTCCTGGGCGATCCTGATTTTTCAAGGATTTTTGTTCTCAATCTTTTCTTAAATAAAGGATTTTACCACTCTGAGGCCTTTGAAGCCTTTCAAAATTATTACCGATTGCTGGAAGAAGTCCTCGAAGAGGGAAAGACGGAGGGGGTTTTTCGCTCCGAGGTGAATCCGAGAGTTTTTCGGAATATGCTATTAGGAACCTTCTGCCACATGGTGACGCGCTGGATCGCTGATCGTAAGATGAATGAGGTAGGTATGATGAAGGAAGTGAATCAGATGGCCGATCTGATGGCGAATGCCGTTTTGGTGGCGAAGTTCCCAGACGGATCGGGAGCCAAAGATTAGTTTCTATTCGAGAGTAGGAGGTGGTGTGGATCGAGAAAAATGACTGGATATTAATTCGGTTAGGAAAATGAAACTGGCAATAAGATCTGTTTCTTTATTAATTATTCAGATTATTAAAAGGAGAAACGAAATGAAAAGAATTGCAACTTGTTTATGTGTTGTCCTGGCCTTAGCGCTGGGAATCACCTTAGTTCCCGTATTGACCTCGGCCGCGGAATTTTCTTATGACAGTCCGCCGGCCTTTACCGTGACCTATCCCGCCGGCAGTACGGACGAGGAAAAGACTGACCCTACGCAAATATGGAGAATCCAGTATCCGGGAGGATATTTCGCTGACGCTTCCGTTGCACCCATTCCCGAAGGTATTGCGCTGAAGGATTATGCGGAAAAAGCTTACAAGCCGGGTCTCGAGAAAGACCAGAAAGCCACAGCCAGGATGAGCGACAACAAGGAGATCACCCTCTCGGATGGTACCAAGGCTTACTACTCCGAAATAAGCTGGACCCACCCACCCACCGGTACTCCTATTACCACAATGATTGTTTCGGCTTACAAGGACGGAAAGGTGATTACCATCGGAGCTCATCCCTATGGAAATTATGGCCAATATGAGAAACTCGTCAAGAGCCTCAAGTTTAAATAACTTCTATGGAAAGTCACCGTTTCGGTAACTTCATGCAAACAGATTGACCGAGCAGATCGAAGATAAACTAAAACAGATTCTTCGGTCGTTGATATTTGAAAAATAAATTTTGAAACGTTTCCTCTTCTCTTCCACAACAGATGGATGATCGCTCTTGCCTCTTTAGACTGAAGGCCGGAGCGGTCATCCCTCTTGTCTCGAGATTAGGTTGCCTATGAAGGAAAGTTAGAAAAAAAGGGCCATGCGTAAATACATCCTTGAAAGACTCATATATACCGTAATTCTTTTATTCCTGGTCTCGATCCTTATCTTTACCCTGGTCAGGCTTCTACCCGGAGACCCGGTATCTTTTGCGGCCATGGCCAATTCGGATCTGGCCGACAAGACCATCATGGCCGAACTGCGGGCCCGGTATGGCCTGGATAAGCCGATCTATACCCAATACGTTATCTGGCTGAAGGACTTTGTTCAGGGACAATGGGGAAAATCAATAGGAAGTGGGGAACCCGTCATGGACATGTTCCTGAGCCGACTGCCTGTGACCGTGGAGCTCTTTTTAGGAGCAACCTTCTGGTCCTTTCTCATAGGCTTCCCGGTGGGGATCATAGGGGCCCTCAGGCGAAACTCACCCCTTGACGCCTTTCTGACAACAAGTTCTATTATCGGGGTTTCCATCCCGGCCTTTTGGGAAGGGATTGTCTTTATCTATCTCTTTGCCGTTATTTTTCCAATCTTTCCCCCCTCCGGATATGTTCCCTTTTTCGAGAGTCCCTGGGAGAATATGCTTTCGGTTCTCATGCCCACCTTTATTATGGGTACGGGGAGCGCCGGCCTGCTGGCCCGCTATGTGCGATCCAGTTTCCTGGAGGTCATGGGTCAGGATTTTATCCGAACCGCGCGGGCCAAGGGAGTAAAAGGACCGGGGGTGATTCGTAAACATGCCTTTAAGCCGGCCATGTTACCTGTGGTCACGGTCATCGGTTTGAGCTGGGCTCAACTGGTGAGTGGAGCTTTTATTGTCGAATTTATGTTTGCTATTCCCGGTCTGGGCCGGATGGGGATCGATGCCGTCTTTGCCAGAGATTTTCCGGTGCTCCAGGTCGTACTGGTTATCGTAGCCTTAAATGTCTTACTAATGAATTTGTTCGTCGATCTCTTATATGGCCTTCTGGATCCCAGGGTGCGAGTAAACAGATGATTGATGGTCTCATGGAAAATCCCACCCACGTCACCCCGGCCAAAGTCGGGGTCCAGGCTATTCATGGGGGATTTAAATTCTGGATTCCCCCGGGTCTGGTCCGGGGCAGGCTTAGTCAAGCCCGGACGAGAACGGAATTTGAGAAATTTTTTCAAGTTCGTAAGTTATTCGGTAATAAAAAGGAAAAGTAAATTATGTCTGAAAAAATAGATGAACCAATCGAACCCCGGCGGATTTCCCGGATCGGGGCCAAGGCCATCATAAGAGGGATATTCAAACATAACCTTTCCCGGGCCGGGATAGTCATCATATTATTACTGATTTCTATGGCCATTTTTGCCCCTCTGCTGGCCCCTTACAATCCGAACACCCAGGACCTCTATCAAGTATTGACCGGTCCATCTGCCGCCCACTGGTTGGGGACCGATAATGTCGGCCGTGATCTTCTTTCCCGCATTATTTACGGTTCTCGTGTTTCCATTACCGTAGGGGTTTTATCCACTTTTTTCTCGGCCTTCGTCGGGGTAGTCATCGGCCTGTTGGCCGGCTACCGGGGCGGGATCGTGGACATGATCGTCATGCGTATTGTCGATACCTTTATGTGCATTCCCTGGTTGCCCTTCGTCCTGGTTTTGGCCGCGGCCCTCGGACCGGGCTTGCAAAATATCGTGATCGCCCTCTCCTTTCTCGGTTGGACGGGTTTTTGCCGAATCATGCGCGGGCAGGTCCTCATGGTCCGGGAGCTGCCCTATGTGGAGGCCGCCAAGGCCGCCGGGGCCTCAAGCTTTCGGATCATGTTTAAACACCTTTTTCCGAACTGTCTGGCCCCCATTATCGTCGCCGTTACCATTACCCTGGGGGCTTTTATCATGGTTGAGAGCGCCATGGCCTTTTTCGGCCTGGGGGTTCAACCTCCCACAGCGAGTTGGGGGAAGGAGCTGAGGACCGGATATGCCTACTTGGAAACGGTCCCCTTCTTTTCCATTGCGCCCGGGATAATGATCACCCTGGCGGTTTTGGCATTCAACTTCCTCGGCGATGGTCTGAGGGATTCCCTTGATCCGCGTCTGCGCGGGGAAGGGAAAAAAATAAAATAAGACAAAAAAGGGTTCAAGGTTCAAGGTCCAAGGTTCACGGTTAAGGATTTTAGATTTGTGAAAAACCTTATACCGTATACCTTAGACCTCAAACCGGTAATTAGAGGCAATAATGGCACCATTACTGGAAATTAAAAATCTGAGCACCCATTTTTTTACCGATGACGGTTTGATCAAGGCCGTGGACCGGATTTCCTACGATATCCACGAGGGGGAGACCATCGGTTTGGTGGGGGAGAGCGGCTGCGGCAAGAGCGTCAGCGCCCTTTCGCTTCTCCGTCTGATCCCGAATCCTCCCGGAAAAATCGTAGAAGGTGAAATCCTTTTCCAGGGGCAGGACCTCCTCAAACTGACAGAAGATGAAATGTGCGAAATCCGCGGCAACAAGATGGCCATGATCTTTCAGGAACCCATGAATACCCTCAACCCGGTGAAGACCATCGGCTGGCAAATTTCAGAGCCCATGGAAATCCATCTGGGTATGAGCCGCGAAGAGGGTTTGAAAAAGTGCGTTCAGCTATTGACCGATGTCAAAATTCCGGAACCGGCGGCCCGGGTCAACGCTTATCCCCATCTTTTCAGCGGCGGGATGAGACAACGAACCGTGATCGCTATGGGATTGGGGTGCAATCCCAAGTTGATCATTGCCGATGAGCCGACCACAGCCCTGGACGTAACTACCCAGGCCCAACTTCTCGAACTCATGAAAAACCTGACCCGAAATTACGGTACCGCCCTGCTCATCATCACTCATAATCTTGGGGTCGTGGCCCGCTATGCCGATCGGATTAACGTCATGTATGCCGGTCGTATTATTGAAAAAGGGACAGCTAGAGAAATTTTTAAGGACCCCCGTCATCCCTACACCGAAGGACTGATGGCCTCCGTTCCCCGGTTGGATCTTGATATAAAGAAAAAACTGGTGCCCATCGAAGGTCAACCACCGGATTTTCTGCATATTCCATCGGGGTGTTCCTTTCATCCCCGTTGTCCTTATGCCTTTGAACGGTGCCGGGTTGAAACCCCGGAACTCATTTCCTTAGAAAAACTGCACGAGGCGGCCTGCTGGCGAAATGTCTAATAATAACGATAAAATTCTTCTTGATGTCCAGGATTTAAAAATGTATTTCCCCATTTCCGTGGGGTGGTTGCTTAAAAAGACAGTCGGTCATATTAAAGCCGTAGACGGCATCAGCTTTAAGATCGCCAAAGGGGAAACCTTGGGACTGGTCGGAGAAAGCGGCTGCGGCAAGACCACCACCGGACGAACGATTCTCCAACTGGAGCGCCCGACTTCAGGCCGTATTTTCTTTGAAGGGGAAGATATCACCGGGATGGAAGAAAAAGCCCTGAGGACCCTTCGAAGGAAAATGCAGATGATTTTCCAGGACCCCTTTGGTTCCCTCAATCCCCGAATGACCGCCGGTGAAATCATCGGTGAACCGCTGCTGATTCACCGCCTGACTCACAGTAAGAAGGAATACCAAGATCAGGTCAAAGAATTGATGACCATCGTGGGCTTAAGTCCGACCACGATGGAAAGGTATCCTCATGAGTTCAGCGGGGGACAGAGGCAAAGGATCGGAGTGGCCAGGGCCCTTTCGGTCCGGCCCAATTTGATTGTTTGTGATGAACCGGTCTCGGCCCTGGATGTTTCCATTCAGGCCCAGATCATCAACCTACTGGAAGAACTCCAGGAAAAGTTCGACCTCACTTATCTTTTCATCGCCCATGATCTGGCCGTGGTCAGACATATCAGCGACCGGATTGCCGTGATGTATCTAGGCGAAATCGTCGAAATAGCCACCAGGGGTGATTTATACCGGAACCCTATTCATCCTTATACCAGATCTCTCCTCTCGGCTATCCCGGTCCCGGATCCGATTGTGGAAGCGGAGCGGGAACATGTGCTTCTGGAAGGGGAGGTGCCCAGCCCGTTTAATCCGCCTTCAGGTTGCAAGTTTCATCCGCGATGTCCTACTGCCCAATTTCCTCGTTGCCGGGAGGAAAAACCCAAGCTGGTCGAAATCGAAGGCGGGCATCATTGGGTGTCTTGTTATAGGGATTGATCCGGTCTATTTGGTCTGTTTGGTGTGGTTGGAATTTAAGCATAATGTAATTGAAATAAAGATTTTAACCTTTAACCTCAAACTTTAATATTTGGGAACTTTTTTTTGAAAGGAGCAAAGTATCATGTACCAAAGGAAAAGATTACTAAGTATTTTTGCAGGCCTGGTCTTTTTAATGTTTCTGACGGCCCTTATCCCCGCTGTGGGATCTGCCGCCAAGGCTAAACCGGCTTCCGCCAAATCAATCGCCGCGGCGCAACAACTTACTGCCGGGCAGGAATTTCCCGTTACCGGAAAAGAATATCTGGAATGGGCGAAAAAAAGAGGAATGACTTGGGATACCAGCTACTGGCCGACCAAACCGGTACGGGGAGGGGTTTTTCAATCAGCGGCCCCCTTGTATATCGGGCTGATGAACCCCAACCACTGGCCGGTAAACGACTGGGTGACCATCAGTTATTTTTATGACGAACTTGTTTGGACGGATGGAAATTATAAACCCACCGTGCCCTTTCTGGCCGAATCCTGGAAATATCTGGACCCAAAAACCGTGGTCATGAAACTTCGGCAAGGGGTACAGTTTCATGACGGGACGCCTTTTAATGCCGAAAGTGTTAAGTATCAGATGGAGTGGATCAAGGATCCCGCTAATGGGGCCTGGACCCGGGCCTGGCTTGAACCCCTGGAATCGGTCGAAATCATCGATAACTACACGGTCAAGTTTCATTTTAGTAAACCCTGGGCCTCCTTCATTGGGGTCATGTCCAATGTTCCTGGAAAAATGATCTCAACCAAGGCCCTGAAAGCCGATGTAGCTTTAAGAGAATCTAAAAAATTGGCCGGCCAGGTGGAAAAGGAAAAGAAGAATGTGGCCGATACGGAGAAGGAAGTCGCCGCCGCCACCGGTGAAGCGGCTGAAAAGGCCAAGGCCAAGCTGGACGCGGCTAAGAAAAAATTAGCTCCCCTGGAGGAACAATACAAAAAGGCTGCTGCCCTGGCTGAAGGGGCCAAGCCATTGGACAACTTTCCGGTCGGCACAGGTGAATTTATGTTCGAGGAGGGCAGTCCGGGCAATTACCTAAAATTGAAAAGGAATCCTAACTGGTGGTGGGGAAAATTCATCGGAAAACCGGACATGCCTTACCTTGACGGACTCAATGTCAGTATCATCCCTGATCCATCGGTCCGACTGGCCAATCTACGGGCCGGAAAACTTGATTATATGGTGATTGACCCTTCCCAGTACCCTATGGTCAAGAATGACAAGAGTTTGAACGTCTATGTCTATCCCCTAAACTGGGTGGTGGGCCTGCGTTTTAACCAGAAAGATGGACCCTGCAAAGACATTAGGGTCCGCAAAGCCATCTCCATTGCCCTGGATCGAAAGGCCCTGATTAACGGCGTGGCTTTCGGTTTGGGTGACCCGTCCAGTGGTCCTTTCCCCAACCAACACTGGGCCCATAATCCCAGTCTCAAGCCGCTGGCCTATAACCCGGAACTTGCCAAGAAATTACTGGCCGAGGCCGGGTATAAAAACGGGTTGACCATAAAGGGATATATGTACAACGAATCCGGGTCCCAGACCATGGCCGAGGCGGTTAAAAATATGCTGGCCAAAGTAGGCATTAACTGGAAGGTGGAGTTGCTCGATCCGGCGGCTGCCGCTGAAAAGATGAGAAAGCTCGATTACGATCTGGCCACCAATACCTGGACCTGGATCTATGACCCGGACCTCCTGCTCACCGGCTGGTACGATACGGATGGAGGGTTTAACTTCGGCAAGAGTAACAATAAGAAAGTCATCTCCCTGATTGAGGCCGGGCGTGAAGAGGTGGACCTGGCCAAGAGGACCAAGATCTATTGGGAAATTGAAAAATTGCTCTACGACAACTATGAGGACGTCTATTTATATTACCCCAGGACCGTAACCCTTTTTCGCAAGAACGTCCAGGGCTGGAACAATGACATGTACTGGAAGATGAAAGATATACAATGGTGGTCACACCCCCTGTGGTTTAAAAATGGAAAGCGGTAATTTAACGAAAAACAGGCTATAGGCAATAGGCACGAGGCCAAAGGAAGTAAGGGTTAGAAGGATCTATTAGTTTGACCCCTCTCGGGCTTGAGGCCTTTCGGATGGTAGCGATCAAAGTAACTATTGAATTCGTAAATTAGCAGAAAGTCCCTTACCGTCATCCCTTACCGTTATTCCGACGAAAGTCGGAATCCATCCCGCCTTTGGCGGGACCGGTTTTCACCGGGGTGACAATTTCTATAAAGTTTATGATCACTAATATAGTGCTCATCGTGATTGAGCACGAGGGATAATAATCGGAAAACAGCCCCCTGAATCTCCCTTTTTAAGAGTTGGAGTTTTTTTAGGTTCCCTTCTCTAATAAGGGGGATGAGGGGGGTTTTTATTTTAGATTATAGAATAACGCTCTCGGATTAACTCCGAGGCCGGCTTGGTTACAGGGTAGAAGATTTTATATGCCAAGCACTATTAATGAATATCTAAAAAGTCGTCACCCCGGTAAAAACCGGGGTCCAGGCAACTTAGGGCTACTTAAAAACACTGGATTCCGGCTTTCACCGGAATGACAAAAATGGGATCTCGGCGACTTTTTATAGATCCATCAGCATATTTTCGAATCCTTAAGGAGGAACGACTGTGAATAATCAGGTATCAAGAAATGAGATGTGGATCGACTCACCCCTGGGAAAGCGTTTACCGGATGCGGGGGGATCGCCGGTAGGTGTGGCCCGGCTTGATCCGGAAAAGGCTTATGCCGGAGTGGGTGAACTTCTTCAGCAGGTCATCAACGAATCCAGTCAAGAGGCCTGGAATAAGATCAAGGCCAAGATCGATTATACCTATGAAGGCCTGGATTACGCATTGGGTCCTCTGAAGGAGGAGACTGGCTTTGAGAAAGAAATTAAAGCTCGATTGGACAAAGGGGAAAAATTCCTTTTTAAACCTAACCTGGTAGCGCCCTTTAATATTGACCCCCAGACCCATGGGCCTACCACGGCAAGTACAACCTGCACTGAATGGCCATTTGTGGCTGCCCTCATGCGTTGGTTTCATGACCGATTGGGAGTTCGTTATCATCAAATGGCTGTGGGTGAAGCGGCTACAGCTATGTCGGCCGCCGCCGGATTTTTTTCCATGATTAATCCTGAAGGAAAAACGGTTACTACCGAAGCTGTTATTGAGGGCCGGTCGGGCAATTTTTATGGAGGTTGGGGGTTTTATTTTGTCCGGAAATATTTGGGCGAATGCCCTGGGGTTGAACATAATGATGATCCGATGCAAGGCTATGAGAGTAGTGTGGCCGGATTGTACACCCCTCCCGGGCGTGTGGATCATGAACTTAGGGCGTTCGATCTGAACCGGATTGATGATCCCCAAAAGGGCCGGGAGATTGAAGTGCCGGGTGGCATCAATTTTAAAACTTTAACTCTACACAAAGCCATTATAGGAGGCGATCCGACGGAACCCCAGGATCGAAAGAATTATCCAGGATGCATCCTGGTCAACATACCCAAAATGAAAGTACATACCCAGGCCCTTTTCACCAACATCATTAAAAATTTGGGGATCGGCCTTTATCCGATGCAATTTTCCAAGGGAGGCGACTGTTGCTGGGAATACAGCAACCCCCAGTGTCCGGTTCCCGGGATGAAAGGTGGTGTTCCCCATGAAGTCTGGGTTCCGGAAATGGATTATGAGACCTGCCTTCCGGTAGTAGATCAGTCCGGAAAATTGAATTTGAAAAAGACCGGAGGCCTAACCGCGACCATGGTTGATATTGTTAAAGCGGTTCAAAACCAGGATATACTCATGATCCACATTGTTGATGCCATCCAAGCGATCAATGTGGACCATATGGGTTCGGATATGGCCAAAAGAGAGGCAGAAGGACTGGTTTTTGCCGGGCTGGACCCGGTGGCTGCCGATTTATTGTGCGCCAGGTACATGTTCAGCAATGTGCCTTTAAGAGAAGCCCTGGAGGTGAAAATAGACGACGGTGTAGGAGGTTTCTTCCCTCAGGCCGTTCCCTTGCCGACCGTGGAAGGGAACAATATCATCACCGGAAAAGGATATGATTGCCCCTTGGCACGCGATAACTGTTTTGAACAAGCCGAAGTGAGAGGTTTGGGCAAAAGGGCTTATCATGTATTGGGATGGGACGCAGTCACTGACAGTCCGCTGGTATCCCTGGAGGGACATCTGGGCCGGGTGAAAGACGGAATTTTTATCGATGTCAATACCAAGTCCCTTTATTTTGGCTTCTTCAAATTTCCCTGGGATCTTCAGAAAACCGCCTTTGGCTACCTCTCGGCCGTCGATCAGTTAACCGGCTCATCTTGGAAGAAAGAATTTTTAGAAGCTTTCGACGAGAATGGCGATGGAATTATCAGCTATTGGGAAACAGGCAAAAAAGGGATAGAAGCCCTTTTTCTGCATCAAGGAGGATATTCGACTTCCTGCCTGGCTACAGAACCGCTGGGCTTTATTTCCGGACGGGTCAAAACCATGATGAAGACCATCAAACTCGCAGATCCCCGGAGAAACAGCCGTGGTTATGATTTTCTCCGGGAATCTTCATTCGGTACGATCTGTCTGGTCGCTTTCAGAATGTCCCAAATCGAAATGGAAAGCCCGGACCTTTTTGTCCCTGGTATGACTTGGGGCAAGGGGAAATGGCCCAGCTTTCAGACGGCCCAGTTTCTTTCCTTGGGCATGCAGCTTTATGGGCAGGGCTTTCCTTTCCAACCCGGTTTTCCCAGCCTCTATGGATCAGCCGTTTATTATGCCGATCTGACCCAAACGGGGGGTAAATATATAGGGCTCACCTCCGGCCGACAGCCGGACCCTGAAAAACTCCAAGCCTATGTGGCCGGGGTCCAAAAAGGCCAGGATCAAGCTATGGATTTTGTCTTTTACGTACCTCCAGGTTATGAAAATCTTGGAGGATCCCCTCTGCCGAATGTGGAGGCCACCGATGATCCGGCCAAGGTCTTGACCATTCGGTTCAATGGGGGCCAGGAGATTTGGGGGGAGGTTTAGTATCAAGTTTTGAGTTCGGAGTAATTAGTAATTGAAAAAAGGGTTCTCTCCGAACTCCGAACTAATCACTCCGAACTATTACCGCAGAACTTAGAATTAGGAGGTAATTCATGCCCTATTTTGAAAGAGGTCATGTCCGCATCTATTATGAAGATGTCGGAAAAGGAGAACCCATCATCGCCAATCACGGGTTGATGGAAGACTGCGGATACTGGAGCGAGACGGGGATAACGGCCAGGCTGGCAGAGCACTATCGGGTCATCTCCATGGATATGCGCGGTCATGGCCGCACGGTCGTCTCCGGGCAGCCTTATGGCTTTGATGTGGGGACCATGGCCAATGATTTTGGGGCCCTGGCCGATTCATTGGGCCTGGATAAGTTTCATATCCTAAGTCACGCTACCGGTGGAATGGTTGCCGTTCGCTACGCCATGACTACCTCCAAAAGACTTTTAAGCCTTATGTTGACTGATACCGGTTCGGCCACAGCCCCAGAAATGCCGGCGCCAGATGGGCAGGCGATGCTGGACCCGGAAGCGCGAAGAGAGGCCTTTACCTTGGGGGCCGAAGCGCGAAAAATCACGTCCGTTGAAGACTGGATGACCTATGCCAAGGCCAATCCCGGCCCCTTTCTCTTTAAGATGGCCGAACAACCTGAGGCAGAACGCATGTGGGGAATCTACGAAGGATTTCTTCGCCGGAGCGACCCGGTGGCCATTGGTAATTTCATGTTGAGTTTTTACGCCGATCCGGACCCGATGATTGAAGGGTTGAGGCAGATCGCCTGCCCGACTATGATTCTTCTTGGGGAATTCGACCTGGTGTTCCTGGGACCGAGCGAAATCCTCGCTCGAGAGATTCCTGATAACAGGCACGTGATTCTGAATAGTGTGGGACATATGACGGCCATCGAAGACCCGGAACGAACGGTCAAGGAGATACTCGATTTTCTGAAGGCAGTGGGCGGCAACCGGAAAGGCAAAGAAGAAAGGTTGATGGTCCAGTAGATATTCTCTGAAAGTCCAACAAAGTCATTCCGGCGACAGCCGGAATCCAGTGTTTGTAAATAGTTTTATGTAACCTGGACCCCGGCTTTCGCCGGGGTGACAACTTTTTAGGCAATTGTCAAGTTTAACAACTTTCTAATCGAAAGGAGTTTAACATCATGGTCGAAAGAAAAAGATTTTTAGGAATTCTGGCGAGCGTAACCTTTCTTTTGTTTCTACTCGGTTTACTTCCCGGTATGGGAATGACCGCACCTGCGGAAAAAACCTACATGGGAATGGAGTGGGGAACGAAATATTGGCCAACTAAACCGGTACGAGGGGGAATTACTAATTCCGCCTCCCCATTGTATATCGGTTTGATGAATCCCCATCACTGGCCGGTAAACGACTGGGTGACCTTAGGATTCTTCTATGAAAAACTCATTTACACCGATGGGAAATTCAGACCCGCGGTACCCTGGCTGGCTGAGTCCTGGAAATACATCAACGACGTGACGGTGGTTATGAAGCTCCGTCAAGGCGTTCAGTTTCATGACGGCTCTCCCTTCAATGCTGAAAGTCTCAAGTATCAAATGGAATGGATCATGGACCCCAAAAACGGGGCCTGGACCCGATCCTGGCTGGAACCAATCGCTTCCATTGAAGTGGTGGACCCCTACACGGTCAAGTGGCATTTCAAGAGACCCTGGGCCGGATTCCTGGGTATGATGGCTTATACCCCGGGATATGTCATTTCAGCCAAAGCCCTGAAGGCCGACGTCGCCTTGAGGGAGTACCAAAAATTGGCCGGCCAGGTGGACAGAGAAAAGAAAAATGTGGAGCAGGCCGAGAAGGAGGCCGCCGCCGCTACTGGTGAAGCGGCTGAAAAGGCCAAGGCCAAGCTGGAAACGGCCAAGAAAAAATTGGTGAGTCTGGAAGAAGAATATAAAAAGACGGCTGCTCTGGCTGAAGGGGCCAAGGATTTGGATAATAATCCGGTAGGGACGGGACCCTATATGTTGGAGGAGGGGAATCCCGGCAATTACGTAAAGTTAAAAAGGAACCCCAACTGGTGGTTTGGAAAATTTATCGGACATCCGGAAATGCCTTACTTTGACGGGATCAAAGTCAGCGTTATCCCCGATCCCTCGGTCAGACTGGCTGCCCTCAGGGCCGGAAAACTTGATACCATGTATGTCGATCCATCCCAGTACCCTATGATCAAAAATGACCGAAATTTACAGATCTTTACTTATCCCGGGACCCATCTGGTCGCCATGCGTTTTAACTTGAAAGATGGCCCCTGCAAGGACATCAGGGTCCGCAAGGCCATATCCCATGCCCTCGATCGAAAGGCCCTGATTGCCGGGGTCACCTTCGGATTGGGCCGACCGGCCAGTTGTATGTATCCTACTGATCACTGGGCGCATAATCCTAATCTTAAACCGGTCAGTTATGACCCTGAGCTCTCCAAGAAGTTGCTGGCCCAGGCCGGCTATAAAAACGGATTGACCATAAAGGGAAATATGGCCAACACGGCTGGATCAACCACTTTAGCGGAAGCCATCAAGGCCATGCTGGCCAAGGTGGGTATTACCTGGAATGTGGAGTTGCTCGATCCGGCGGCCATCAGCGAAAAGCTGAGAAAAGTCGATTATGATTTTGCCGGAGGGGGTTGGGCCTGGATCTTCGACCCGGATCAAATGGCCACCGGACTTTACCATCCGGAGGGAGGTTTTAATTATGGAAGGAGTAACAACCCTAAAGCGATCGCTTTGATCGAAGCCGCCCGCAAAGAGCTTGACATCGAAAAGAGGACCAAGCTTTATTGGGAGTTGGAAAAGGTGATTTATGACAATTACGAAGATGCTTTTCTATGGTATCCCATGGACATAACGATTTATCGTAAAAACGTCCTGGGGTGGAACATGGATATGTATCTTAAAATGAGAGAAGCACAATACTATTCCCACCCCATGTGGTTTAAAAACGGAAAACCGTAAAAAAACAGGCTATAGGCTATCGGAGCCTCTTGCCTAAAGAACATTATTAATTATGAAAAAGGGTTTAAGGGGTCAAGGAGTCAAGGGGCCAAGTCAAAGGCGTAAAGTTAAAAGCCTCGAACCCTTGAATCCTCGAACCCTTGAACCCTAATCTGAAATAAAAAGGAGAGAAAAATGGCTTACAGAGACTTGGATTTTAATCTAACCGATGAACAAAAAGCTCTAAGAGATACCATCAGAAAGTTCGGCGCCGAGGTGATGCGCCCGGCCGGAGAAAAACTGGATAAGATGGCTAACCCGGCGGAGGTTATCGCCAAGGGATCGCCCCTGTGGGATGTAATCAGGACCTATCGTGAACTGGGATTTCATAAGAGAGCCCTTCCCAAGGCCCTGGGCGGGATGCAGGAAGATATGGACCCTATGTCCAATCTGCTCATTGGTGAAGAGATGGGCTATGCCGACGCCGGTCTGGCCATCAGTTTGGGGGCGGGCGGTATGCCTTTCGCTTACGCGGCCCTGTTCCCGAATCCGAAGCTCCAGGAACTGGCCCGGGCCTACGCCGAAGACACCAAAGGGGAACTGGTCGGCTGTTGGGCCATCACCGAACCGGACCACGGCGGGGACTGGTCACTGGGTGGTGAGAACCCCAAGTGCGGCCCTTCGGTTCGGGGCGTTCTCAAAGGAGACGAGTATATCGTCAATGGTCAAAAGGCGGCCTGGGTCAGCAATGGGACCGTCGCCACCCATGCTGTTTTTCATGTCGGGCTGGAGCCCGAAAAGGGGATGATGGGTCAGGGCTTGGCCATTATTCCTCTTGATCTTCCCGGCATTACCAAAGGTAAACCGCTGGATAAAATCGGGCAGCGCGCCTTGAACCAAGGGGAGATTTTTTTTGAAGATGCAAGAATACCCAAAGAATACATGGTCGTAACACCTGATTTGGGAGTCATGGAGAACATGGGAGAATTCATCCTGGCCGGGGCCAACGGCGGCATGGCCATTACCTTTGCCGGATTGGCCAAGGCGGCTTATGATGAAGCCTTTAAATATGCCAATGAACGGATTCAGGGTGGTGTTCCGATTATCCAGCATCAGAATATTCAATTGAAGATATTCAAGATGTTTACCCTGGTCGAAGCGGCCAGGGCCGCAACCCGCAGGATGGCGATGTATAATGCCGTTAATATGCCCCCTTCCGGGGCTCATGCCGTGGCCGCCAAATGCTTTTCGACGGAAACGGCCTTTCAGGTTTCCAGCGAAGCCGTACAAATTTTTGGCGGAAACGGATTAAGTCGGGAATATCCGGTCGAGAAGATGTTCCGGGATGCCCGTTCGGCTATGATCGAAGATGGGGTCAATGAAACATTGTCCTTGTCCGCGGTGCAGTATTTGTAATCTACCGTATTCCGGCGGAAGCCGGAATCCAGAATCTCAACTCCTCTGGACCCCGGCTTCCGCCGGGGTGACAATATAAAAAATAATTCATTTGTGTCATTTCGACCGAAGGGAGAAATATTAGTTTCTTCCACTTGTATAAGATCACTCCCTCTCGTTCGGGATGACAAAAGAGATTGGATCATTCATTAAAACCGGGAGAAATATTATGGCTAAGATGCTTTTCGAGCCTTTAGAAATCGGCAGCATGAAATTGAAAAACAGGATTGGTCTGGCTCCGATGCTCAACATGCCGGATGTCTGGACAACCTTTACCATTACCGACAGGACTATAAAGTGGTTTGAGGCCAGGGCCAAAGGGGGCGCCGGACTGATCATGACCGGAACGTTTGTTCTGGATTTACTGGGTGTTCCCGGGGCTCTGGATCAATTTAATAAATTGGCCGATACTGTCCATGCCTATGGAGCCAAATTGGGTGTGCAGGTTGGGGCTGGTGGTGTTCTGGGCGGGATAGGACCATCCCCCATGCCCTATCCGGACAAGCGACATCCCAAACAATCTATCTTTGAATACATGACCGGTGAATTATCTTTCATGCCCGGCATAGAAACAATTGTGGAAATCAGCCAAGAAGAAATTGAACGTCTGAAAGGGGCTTTCCCGGCGGCGGCCAAGGCTCTTAAGGATGCCGGAGTGGATTGCGTGGAACTCCATTGCGCCCATGGCGGGGCCACCCTCTACTGTGCCTTCATTTCACCGTTCTACAACCGGCGCCAAGATGAGTACGGCGGGAGCTGGGAAAACAGGCTGCGCTTTCCGGTGGAAACTATCAAGGGAATAAGGGCGGCCGTAGGACCGGATTATCCCATCCTGGCCAGGATCGATGCCGATGAGTTGTTGGGCCAAGAAGGGATCACGGTGGAGGATACGGTTAAGTTCACCGTCCCGGCTCTGGAGGGTGCAGGAGTGAGCTGTTTTGATGTGACCCAGGGATCTATTCTGCATTCCCCTGAAGGCATCACCATACCGCTTTATTATAAACGCGGATGCTATATTCAACACGCTGAGGCGGTTAAAAAGGCCAGCAAACTGCCGGTCATCGGGGTGGGAAGGATCGTCGATCTGGACATGGCCGAAAAGTTTTTACAGGAGGGCAAGGCCGATGTTATCTACCTGGGCCGCCAACTGACTTCGGATCCGGAAACACCCAACAAATATGTCCAGGGCCGGACGGATGAAATCAGGAAATGCATCGGCTGTCTTGAGGGTTGTGGGAATCCTTGCCCGGTCAATTATGATATTTTTCCTGATGCCATCCCTTTTATCCCGGCGGAAAAGAAAAAAAAGATCCTTATCATCGGCGGCGGCGTGGCCGGTATGGAGGCCGCCAGAATATGCGCCCTTCGTGGGCATCAGGTGGTATTGATGGAAAAGGAGGCTGCTTTGGGAGGGACCGTTGCCGCTCTGGCCCAAGACCCTCTTTCTGCAGAATTTAAAAATTTTGTGGAGTATCTAGGGACCCAGATGAGGAAGTTAAACATTGATGTGCGGGTCTGCCGGGAAGCCGATGCGTCGATTATTGAAGAAATAAAGCCGGAAGCAATTATCCTGGCAACAGGGGCTTCCTTGAGAATTCCGGATTTGGCTGAAAATAAACCCGGCGTACTGGACCATGTGGAAGCCCTGAAAAATCGCCCGGCCATAGGGCAGAAAGTGGTGGTCTGGGGATTGATGTATGGGGCTGAATTTGCCATATCCCTGGCCAGAGAAGGGAAAGAAGTCACCCTGATCGGGGAAGCCGGGGAAGATACCCTGGCCAGCCATGCCTCCATGAACCGGAGATGGTGGATCGTCAGAAAGTTAGTTGATATCAGTGTTGTCAGGGCCAGCGCTGAGGCGCAAAAAGTGTCCAATCCCAAGGTGCTCTTCCATATTAAAGTGGAGGACATCAACTCTGAAGGAATTGTGGTGACAGACAAGGAAGGGAAACGGAATATTTTACCTTTCGATACCTTGATTATTTCCAGAGGGCGGAAGAAAAACGACGAACTTTTTACGGAGATCGAACAAAAGGCCCCGGAAGTGTATAAGATCGGCGATTGCTCCGCTGCCGGGAATATTTTGGGGGCCGTCTGGAGTGCCAACGAGGTGGCGAGAAAAATTTAAATAAAACCGTTCGTCGTTCGGCGTTTATCGGAAATCAATTTTTTTACCAAAACCCAAAATTCGTCATTCCGGCGAAAGCCGGAATCCAGTGTTTTTGAAAAGTTGTTTCTTCCTGGACCCCGCCTTTCGCCGGGGTGACAGCAAAAGAGTACTGGAATAATAAAATAAACCTGATCATTTTAGGAAATCTCAAAGGAGTCCTTATGGCTGAACTAAAATATTTTCAGATTGAAACAGATGGCCCGATCATCATCTGGAAGTTCCACAATCCTCCCCAGAACCTGATGAACGTAGAGGCTATGACTGAGCTGGGAGAGCAGGTGGATGCCTTTGACCAGAACCCTGAGCTTCGTGTCGGGATCTATACCAGTGCCACCCCCGGTCTTTTTGTCCAGCACTTCGATGTCTCCATTCTCAAAGACTGGGGTCAGGGCTTGAGCCAATTACCCAAAGAGGAGGTGGCCCAACAACTGGCCCTGCTTCCTCCCCCTCAAGGGCTTTCCGGTCATACCAAGAAGCCTATCATCTGTGCCATCAACGGTCCGGTGGAAGGGGGCGGTTGTGAAATGTCCCTGGGTTGTGATTTTCGTTTTATTTCACGAGACTCGTTTATGGCCCAACCGGAGGTCTATCTCGGCTTTCCTCCCGGCGGCGGGGGCACCCAGCGTCTGGCCAGACTTCTGGGATCGGCCAAGGCCCTGGAACTATGTCTCACCGGGCGTAGAATCTACGCCGACGAAGCGGAAAGACTCGGTCTGGTCACCAAGGCCTGTGATCCAAATGAACTCATGCCTGTGGTCCTGGCCTTTGCCCGAGAACTGGCGAACAAACCAATGGTGGGAGTCATAAATATTAAAAAGTGCATTTACGAAGGTTTGGACGTGACTCTTCAGGAAGGTCTGCTTCTTGAACGTAGGATTTTTTTTGAATCCCTCCTGAATCCCGAGACTTTGGAACTTATGAAACTCTACGTGGAAACAGGACAAGACAGAGAAAAGGCGCTTGAATTCCTGCAAGAGAAGCTACAGGCAGAGAAAGAAATATAATGAGGGATCAGGAATTGACGAATTCGTGAATAATCGTCGCCCCGGCGAAAGCCGGGGTCCAGGCAATTAACATCAGTCAAAAATACTGGATTCCGGCTTTCGAGGCTGTGTCGCAATTACTTTTTTTGTCATTTCGAAGCGAAGCGAGAAATCTTGGCCTTAATAAGTTCAACATGTTAAGATTCCTCTCACACCTTTGGGATGGCACTTATTTCAATTGCGACACGGTCTCTTCGCCAGAGGAATGACGAATCCGGGCTCCGGCGACTTTTTACGAAGTTTCCATTGATAAACATTGCTGGTTTATTCTTGAAGGAGATAATAAAAATGACCGAACAACAAATGTTGAATTACCTGCCCGATCTCATTGAGTATCAGGCCAAAACATTAGGTAATAAACCCTACATCCTCTGGGGAGAAGAAAAAATAAGTTTTGAAGAGTTCAATCGGGCAACCTGCCGTGCGGCTAATGGACTGGCGGCCTATGGGGCAAAAGAAGGGGATGGATTGGCCATCCTCATGGGAAATTGCCCGGAATTCCTTTATCTCTTCTACGGACTGCCCCGGGGAGGATTTTACACGGTCCCCGTCAATGTCTCTTTGAAAGGGGAAGGATTGAAATTCATCCTTACCCACTCGGAGGTAAAATTTCTGGCCGTGGATGATACCCTGTATCCCAAGGTCGCTGAACTCGGGACCCCCCTGGGGACCATCAAGAAGATCTTTGTTCACCGAACCACGGAGAATCCGCTCCCCGAAGGGACGATAGATCTTCAGGAATTATTAAAGGCTTCATCTGAAAAACCCAACTACCAGATGAAGGAAGGGACCATGGCCTATCTGATGTATACCTCGGGAACAACAGGCTTTCCCAAAGGGGTGGTCAACCGGAACCGGGCCGGAGCGGCGGAGTGGTTCCGGTTTGTGGCCTCTCAGATGATCAATCCCGGGGAGGACATCCTCTATACCTGTCTGCCGTTATTTCACGCCAATGCCCTTATCCTGACCGCAGGATGGGCCATGGCCGGAGGAGTTTCCTTTGGATTGGACAAAAAATTCTCGGCTTCTCAATTTTGGGACCGAATCCGATTTTATGGCGCGACCCAATTTAATGGACTGGGGGCCATGATCCCTATCCTCATGAAGCAGCCGGAGAAACCCAATGACGCGGACAACCCGGTTCGTGTCGTCCACTCCGCCGCCTGCCCGGCCAACCTTTGGCAAGCCTTTGAAAAGCGATTTAACATCAAGCTCTGGGAGGGATACGGGGCTGTTGATGGAGGTGGGGTCACCATCTCCAATCAGGGTGATGCCCCGGTCGGCTCGGTCGGTAAACCACCCCCGCACATTATTTGGAAACTGGTCGATGAAAATGGAATTGAAGCGCCCCAGGGGGAACCGGGAGAATTGATCTCTCAGGTTTTGGATAGAAAGACCGGCGGCGTCGAATATTTCAAAAACCCCAAGGCCTCCGCTGAAAAGGTGGTAGGGGATTGGATCCATAGCGGCGATCTCTTTTATGCCGATAAGGACGGCTTCCTCTTCTTTTTAGATCGAAAGACGGATTCCATGCGTCGGCGGGGAGAAAATATTTCTTCCTTTGAGGTCGAAAATGTGGTGGAAAAATTTCCTGCCGTGGCCGAATGCGCGGCCTTTGGCGTCCCTTCAGAATTGGGTGAAGACGAAGTGATGATTTGGGTCAAGCCCAGAGAAGGCCTTCAGCTTGACCTCAAAGAACTGATTGGTTTTTGCGCTGAGAACATGGCCCATTTTATGGTCCCAAGGTTTGTGGATGTAGTGGAAGACATCCCCAGAACCAGCACTTTGCGGATCATCAAGGCCGATATGAAAAAAAGAGGGGTTTCTGATCGGACCTGGGACCGGGAGAAAGAGGCACCGGAACTGAAGATTAAAAAATAGGTGTAAGGTTTAAGGTTCAAGGTTTAAGGCCAAAAACACAAAATCGAATACAAAGAATATTTATTGCCTTTGCCTTTGCCTTAACCTTATACCTTATACCTTATACCTTTTATTTATTGGAGGAACTTATGAGTAACAAGGTTTATATTATCGGAGTAGGAATGACTAAATTCGGCAAGCATCTGGATCTGGGGATCAAACAATTGACTGGCCAAGCCCTTGATCTGGTATTGAAGGATGCTGGATTGGAGAGGAAGGATTTGGAGGCGGCCTGGTTTTCCAATACCGGCTGGGGGATAAGTGCCTATCAGCATGGGATACGGGGCCAGGTGGCCCTTTCAGCCAATGGCTTGGACAAAATTGCCATGACCAATGTGGAAAATGCCTGTGCCAGCGGGAGTACGGCCTTTCATAACGGCTGGGCGGCCATCAAGGCCGGGATCTACGATTGCGTTCTGGCCATAGGGGCTGAAAAAATGTACTTTGTGTCGGCGGACCCGAAAGACCGGGCCAGGTCCTTTGAAGGGTTTATCTCCGGAACGGATGTGGAGGAAACCCGGGCCATGATGGAGAAGCAAAAAGAGGCCGCCAGGCTGAAAAAGGAACAGATGGAAAAGGAGGCCCGGGAAAAGGGCCTGGAAATAAAAAAGGAGGAGGGGTCCAAAGGGGGCCATTCC
This sequence comes from uncultured delta proteobacterium, assembly GCA_963790475.1. Lineage (GTDB taxonomy): Bacteria > Desulfobacterota > RBG-13-43-22 > RBG-13-43-22 > RBG-13-43-22 > RBG-13-43-22. Next base: position 976,380 of record CAWBOS010000012.1, read on the forward strand.
ATTTTTATGGACTTTTATGGAGCCGGAGCCCGGAGGCACATGAAGGAATATGGGACCACTCAGCGTCAACTGGCGGTTATTGCCGCCAAGGCGCACAACAACTCGGTGCTGAATCCTCTGGCCCAATATACCTTTCCACAAACCGTGGAGCAGGTCATGCAGGACCGGGTAGTGTCCTTTCCTCTGACCAGGGCCATGTGCGCTCCTATCGGAGACGGTGCGGCGGCGGCCATTCTTTGCAGTGAAAATTTTCTAAAGAAACATTCCGCGGACCGGGTCGTTCTGGTCCGCGCCTCCGTCCTGAAATCGGGAACAAGAACAGGGCCCAACGATGTCACCGCTCGGGCCTGCAAGGCGGCCTATGAACAGGCCGGTCTCGGGCCGGAGGATATCCATGTGGTCGAAGTTCATGATGCTACCGCCTTTGGTGAGCTCGTCCAATCCGAGGAGATGGGCTTTTGTCCCAAGGGTGAGGGGGGACCCTTTGCCGAAAGCGGGGCCACGGCCCTTGACGGCCGGATACCGATCAACCCCAGTGGAGGACTCATCTCGCGCGGCCATCCCATCGGGGCTTCCGGCCTGGCCCAAATGTACGAGTTAGTGACCCATTTACGTGGGGAAGCGGGAAAGCGTCAGGTGAAAAATCCACGCATTGCCATGACCGAAAACGGCGGCGGAACCATCGGCAACGGCGAGGCGGCCATGACCATCCATATTTTGGAGAAGGTCTGATTGTCTGGTCTGTCTGGTCCATCTCGTCTATTTGGTCTATCTGGCCTGTTTTCTTCATTGGTTATATTTAGCCAGGGGCGTGAGCCTTGGGCGCAAAGAAAAAGGTTTTTTGCAATTCTTCATCAAGGAAAGCGCCCCTTATCCATATTTTTTCAACATTGAACATTGAACGTTGAACTTCCTTCGGAGGTTTTATGTTTACCTTCAAGCCTGAGTCTTTTTACATGATGCCTTTTCATTTCGGCCCCCGGGCCCAGAAAGGCTCAGCCAAGTATGGTGATGTGACCACCATTGCCGTGTCCTATCTGACCGATCGTAAGATGCTTTGTGATTACCTGCCCGAACCTTTTGAAGTAGGGGCGGAACCTCTGGTCTCAGTTTCTTTTTCCATGAACCGGGAGGTCGCCTGGCTGGCCGGGGGAAGCTACAATATTATCGGGGTAAATGCTTCGGCCGTTTTCAAAGGTAAAGTCGATCACCTGGCCGGGAGTTATTGCCTGGTCTTATGGGAAAATCTCACCGATCCTATTCTTACGGGAAGAGAAATTCAGGGGATTCCCAAGATTTATGCTGATATTCCTGATCATACCATCCTTGACGGAGTTTGGAGCACCTGTGCCAGCTATCGGGGACATAAGATCGTGGACCTGATGATCAAAGATCTCCAGCCCGTGACAGGTGATCAGTTAAAAGAAATTGAAAAAATGTCCCGGGATGGAAACTGGATGGGATGGAAATATATCCCCAAAACAGGGGGGCCGGGCGCGGAAGTGAGCCATGCCACCCTTTTTCCCACCAACCCCGCCTTTGATCTTATCTGGACCGGAAAGGGAGAAGTACAATGGAACCGTTTAACCTGGGAACAGAATCCGACCCAGTTTCATATTGTCAATGCCCTGGAAAAACTCCCGATCCTTGAATATCGTTCGGCATTGGTGATGAAAGGCAGTTCCGACCTTAGCGTGGCCTCAAAACCGGTAAGACCTCTTCGCTGATCAACTGAAGCGGGATCATGAAAAGGTATCTCGAATGACTGTCAAAGAAATAGAAAACGTCTGTTTCGTGGGCGGAGAATGGCTTCTCTCCACCAAGCGCATGATCCATATTGTGAGGCTGAAGCAGGTATGTTAACCTCAAGTACTCTGGGATATTCCTGACGGGGGAGAATTCAAGGCGGGTTCACTCCTGAACTGAAAACCGGTGGAAAGGACAGCTATGGAATTCAAATTTAACCCAAGAGAAGAAGCCTTCTGCCAGGAGGTAGAGTCTTTTTTAAATTCGGCGCTCCCTCCGGATTGGGCCGAAAAAAATATCAGCTGGCCCGGCGGCTACGCCTCTATTGGCTACAAGGGCGATGACGCCTTAGAGACGATTGCCCGTTACAGAAAGAAACTGATCGAAAAAGGTTGGAATACCATTTCCTGGCCTAAGGAATATGGGGGCCGTGAGTATTCCTACGTTGAGCAAGCTATTTTCGACGAGCGGACCAGTTATCATCGTGCTCCCATCTCCGACGTTATTGCCGGAGGCATGGTGGCTCCAACCATCCTCAAAGTCGGAACTGAGGAGCAAAAAAAGAAATGGATACCCAGGATCGCCTCGGGCGAAATAACTATGTGGTTAGGCTACAGCGAACCTAACGCCGGCTCCGACCTGGCCGGAATTCAAACCACGGCCGCCCTGGACGGCGACGAATACGTCATCAACGGGCAAAAGGTATGGAGCAGCGGAGCCCACCTGACTGATTACGCCTGGCTGATTGCCCGGACCGATCCCGAGGCCTCCAGGCATAAAGGGGTCAGCTTTTTTATCGTCGATAATAAAAGTCCCGGTATCTCCATCCGTCCCTTGGTTAACATTTTAGGCGAGCGTCATTTCAACGAGGTCTTCTTCGATAATGTTCGTGTTCCCAAAGAAAACCTGGTCGGGCAAAAGAATATGGGTTTTTATCACCTGATGACCGCCCTGGATTTTGAACGGGTCATCCTGGTCGGTATCGGGGGCTTTAAACGGGTTTTCGAGGAACTGGTGACCTATGTGAAAAAAACCAAAGGGGACGGTGTGCCTTTGAGCAATCACCAGTCGGTGCGTCTCAAACTGGCCCGTATTGCCACGGAGATCGAGGCCGGATACCTGCTGGTCTGGCGCACGGCCGAAATGCTGGACAAGGGCTTATCTCCCACGGTCGAATCCTCGGCCCTGAAACTGGTCGCCACTGAACTCAGCCGGAAGATGGCTGAGGTGGCCATGGACATTTTCGGCCCCTACAGCCTGATAGAAGAGGAGACCGCCTTCACGCCTTTTCGAGGCCTGGCCCCTCGCGGCTATCTCGACTGCATTTCTGCCACCATCGGGGCAGGGACCTCAGAAATACAGCGAAACATTATAGCTATCAGAGGCCTGGGTCTTCCCAGATCCTAAAGCGGCAGAGATCAAAAGGAGCAAGAAAATGAACCTGGATTTTTCAGAAGATCAAAGAATCCTCAGGAAGGCGGCCAAGGATTTTTTTGTCAGGGAGTGTCCTCAACTGTTGATCCGGAGCATGAGAGAGCATGAGACCGGGCACGACGCCATACTCTGGGGGAAGATGGCTGATCTGGGCTGGTTGGGAGTGATCGTACCCGAGGAATACGGCGGAACCGGTGGAACCTTCCTGGACCTGGCCGTCATTCTCGAGGCCATGGGCGAGGTCTGCTTACCGGGACCGTTTTTCTCAACAGCCGTACTCGGGGCGAATGCCATACTTCTGGCCGGGACCGAAGAACAGAAAAAAATCCTCCTTCCCCAAATAGCCGAAGGCAGGCTGTTGCTGGCCCTGGCCCTGAACGATCCGGGAAATTGGGCAGGAGTCGAAAATAACAACACCCTTGCCAAAATAGACGGGTCGGGGTACATACTTGAAGGGATAAAACATTTTGTAGAAAACGCCCAGGTCGCGGACAAGATCATTTGCGCGGCCCAGGTGACAGACACGAGCGGCCGCCAGGAGGGAATGACCTTATTTGTGGTGGATGGGGACAGCCCGGGGATCGAGATCAGGCCCTTTCGAACGCTGGCTTACGAACGGCATTGTCAGGTGGTCTTCCAGGACCTCCACTTAGATGAAAAGGCCATGTTAGGAGCGGCGGGTAAGGCCGGTCCGGCCCTCGAAACCCTTCTGCAAAGGGCTGCCGTAGCCAAATGTGCTGAGATGCTCGGTGCGGCCCAGGTGTCTCTCGACCTCACCCTGGCCTACGCCAAGGAGCGGGTACAGTTCGGCCGGCCCATAGGCAGTTTTCAGGCGGTTCAGCATCATCTGGCTAACATGGCCGTGGATGTCGACAGTATGAGGGATCTGACCTATCAGGCGGCCTGGAGAATATCCGAGGGATTACCCGCCGGCACCGAAGCGGCCATGGCTAAGGCCTTTTGCAGTGAGGCCGCGGCCAGGGTGACCCGTTTCAGCCATCAGGTACACGGGGCCATCGCCTTCTGCGATGAACACAATTTGCATTTCTACTATCGCAAGGTCAAGGCCGCGGGTCTGACTTTCGGGGACAGCGAATACCATCTGGAAAAAGTGGCTCGATCTTTAGGGTTGTGAATAAAAGGTTCAAGGTTTAAAATTCAAAGTTTGGAGTTTAAAGTTCAAGGTTTGTAATTTGAAGTTTTAAATTTGCACTTTGCAATTTGAGATTTGACTTTTGGTTTACGTCATTTATTGAATCCTGGGAATCCTTTTCTCTAATTAAATTTATTATTTTAGGAGAAGGTTTAATGGCCAAACGGACCCTGAGGACAAAACTGTGTGATTTGCTGAACATCGACTACCCGATCATCAGCGCCGGCATGGGGCCCAGTCTGGTGGGTGAAAAAACGGGCGCACCGAAAGAACTGGTGGTGGCGGTCTCTGAAGCCGGAGGGCTCGGCGTCCTGGGTGCGGCCGGATACACGGTGGAGGAACTGCGCCAGGAGGTTCGGGAGATCAAGAAAATGACCGATAAACCTTTCGGTGTGGACCTGCTGCTCCCCAGCCAGACGGTCAGCATGGGTGACCAGGAACTCCAGGGACCTTCTGAAGTTGCCTTAAGCGAGGTGATCAAAAACCTGCCCCAGGCCCACTATGAATGGATCATGAAGGTCAAAGAGGAAATGGGGCTCCCGGATATCGAGGCCAAAGTCCTGTCAGGATCTACCACCTCACGTCCCCATGCCTCCATCAAGGTATGCATCGAAGAAGGTGTTCCCTTATTTTGCTCAGGCCTTGGAAATCCGGGTTTCATGGTTAAAGAAGCTCACGCGGCCGGAATGAAGGTGCTGGGGATATCCGGGAATACCAAAAACGCCAGAAGGATTGCCCAGGGCGGGGCGGACCTGGTCGTGGCTCAAGGGCATGAGGGCGGCGGCCACACCGGGCGCATTGGCTCTATCGCTTTATGGCCTCAGGCGATTGACGCCTGTTCACCGACGCCGGTCCTGGCTGCCGGAGGCATCGGCGACGGCCGGGGAGTGGCTGCGGCCCTGGCTGTGGGCTGTGTCGGCGTCTGGGTGGGCACACGTTTCCTGGCCTCGGTTGAAGGAGGGGCCTTGCCCATACAGAAAGAAACCATTCTCGAAGCTACGGATGAGGACACCAGGAGGTCCTATCTGTATACCGGTAAAACCTCCCGAACCATTTCTAACCGTTTTCATGATTTGTGGGAGAATTCAGGTTTGGAGCCTTTGCCCTTTCCTATCCAGGTCATTTTTGCCTCAGCCTTGGCCGAGATGTTCAACAAGGCGGAGATGAAGGAATATATGGGACCATTTTCCGGTCAGATCGCCGGGTTGATCACCGAGATTAAACCGGCGGCCCGGATAGTAGAAGAAATGGTAGAAGAAGCGGTTGATATCTTAACCAGGAGGCTGCCGGGATTTGTTATTGCAGAGTAGAAAACAGGTTGTTAGGCTGAAGGCTGAAGACTGAAGGTTGAAGAAAATGAATTAAGTAAGGAATTAGGAGGTTCGTACTAAATGAGTGAACACGGGAAAAGAGTTGAAGTGAGGGCCCAGATGTCCGGGGTTTTCTATAGAAAATCCGGGCCGACGGAGCCTCCCTATGTCGAAGTGGGCGACCAGGTCAAGAAGAAACAGATCCTGGCCCTTTTGGAGACTATGAAGGTTTTTCAGAAGGTCAAATCCCCAGTCGAGGGGACAATCCTCGAGATTGTTGCTGAAAACGAGAAACCCCTGAAGGATGATGATCTGATGTTTGTGATCGAGGCATAACGAAAATAAAGATTCATGCTACAAGGCCTGCGGGCAGGCAGGAGGTGTACGGTCTACGGTTTTACCTTAAACCTCCTGCCTGCCCGCAGGCCCTGAACCTTTGATTTTGAACCTATTTCCTTAACTGTGGCGCCCCACGGGGGCATTAGCTTAACAAGGAGAAAACGGACATGGGCGAGTGGATGGACAGCTACCTCAAAAGGCTTGTTAAAAACAGGGAAGAAAACCAAACCGGCGGAGGGAAAGAGCGCATCGAGGTCCAGCACGGCCTGGGCAAGCTCACGGCCCGTGAAAGGATCGAGCGGCTGGTGGATCCGGGTAGTTTTGAGGAATTCGGTTCACTGGTCAGGGACCCTTACACCCGGTTTGCCAAGATTCCAAAGCCCAGCCCTTCTGACGGGGTGGTCATGGGCATGGCCAAAATAAAAAACCGGCCGGTCATGATCTACTCCCTGGATTTTACGGTCATGTCCGGTTCGATCGGGGATCAGGGAGTCTGGAAGATCGCTGAACTGGTCCAGATGGCCGGACAGGAACAGACCCCCCTTATTGGTCTGATCGATTCGGCCGGTTCGAGGCTGACCTTCAAGGGCGGTTTCGCCGGGCTGTTTGGTTTGGGACGACTGCTCAGAAATTACTGTTTATATTCCGGGGTGATTCCTCAGATCACCCTGGTCCTGGGGCCCTGCACCGGGCCGATGGCCAAGGTAGCGGCTCTGTCCGACTTCCTGATCATGAACCGGAAGACGGGCTTTTTGTGGCTGGGAGGGGAGATCGAATCAGAAGATGCCGGCTCGGCAGAGTTTCACATGACCCGATCGGGCCAGTGCGACCTTATAGCCGACAGCGATGAAGAAGCCCTTGGTATGGTCGAACAGCTTTTGGATTTCATCCCTCAGAATTGCTGGGGCAAACCCGCCGCTGTCCAATCCACCGACGATCCGCAGAGGGTGGAGGAAGGGCTCCTGGAAGTGATGCCGAACAACCCCAAGTTTACCTACGATATGCACGAGGTCATCAACCTGATTACGGACCAGGGGGAATTCTTTGAATTGAAAGATGGTTTCGCGCCCAACCTGATCATCGGTTTCGCCCGCTTCGACGGTATGGTCACCGGGATTGCCGCCAGTAATCCGGACGAACTGAGTGGCATCATGGAACCCGATTCCTCCGATAAATATGACAAGTTCATGATGTTCCTGGACGCCTTTAACATCCCGCTTCTGACCATCTCCGACACCACGGCCTACCCGCCCGGAGACAAATGGGAAAGGAAGGGCGTCATCCGGCACGGGGCTAAAAACCTGCACGGGTACAGCCATCTGACCAACCCCAAGGTCACCCTGGTTTTGAGGCGGTCTTACGGCGGGTCGAATATCACCATGGGCTGCAGCAAAATGGGACCGGATTTCATCTTCGGCTGGCCGACCGTGGAGTTCGCCCCCACCGGACCTGAGTCCATCGTCCAGGCCGTCTTTCACAAAGAGCTGGCCAAGGCCAAGGAAGAGGGGAATTACGAGGAGGTTTACAACTCGTTGCTTATACCGCTCAAAGAACAATTCAGCGTCATAAATATGGCCCGGGCCTTTACGACCTACTATACGGTCCATGAAGTGATTGATCCCAGGGAAACCCGTATCCATATCATCAGGGCGCTTCATGCCTCGGAGGGAAAGATTGAGGAACTGCCGGACAAGAAACGATATATCAAGCCTGCTTAGCGCTGTCGAAGGGAGACTGACATGGGAAAACGTATGGAAGAGGCTATTAAACGCTATGAGGATATTCAACAGCAAAACCTTTTGGGCGGCGGCATCAAGGATATCGAACGGCAGCACGCCAGGGGCAAACTCACCGCCAGGGAACGCATCGATCTGTTTATCGACCCCGGTACCTTCAGCGAACTGGGGTCCAGCGTGGGCACGACGGGTATGCGCATGGACGGCCGCATCCCCGTGGCCCCTTGTGACGGTGCCATAGTCGGAACGGCCAAAGTGCATGGCCGGCCGACCATGATCTATGCCTCCGATTTCACGGTGCTGGGAGGATCGACCGCGGCCCAGCACCTGATGAAATATGCTGAGACCCTGATCATGGCCGCCAATTGGGGCATCCCCCTGGTCAACCTGCTGGATTCTTCAGGCGGACGGCTCGGATATTCGGATGTCACCGGCGCCGGTATAGATTGGCATTTTCGACTCGAATCCCTGTATTCCGGTGTGATTCCCCAAATCACGGTCTTGATGGGACCTTGTATCGCCGGCGGGGCTTATTTGCCCACTCTGTGTGACTTCCTGCTCATGAGCCGGATCTCAGCCAATATGTGGCTCGGCGGCCCGAGACAGACCGAGGCAGCCACATCGGAAAAATTCGACCGGAACGTGGGCGGCGCGGATTATCACATGCAGCTCAGCGGATCGGCCGACACGGTGGGGAAGGATGACGCGGAAACTATCGCCCAGTGCCGAGAGCTGATCCGTTACCTGCCCCAGAACTTCAGGGAAAAGGCACCTGACTGGGAAAGAAAAGATGATCCGGGCAGGGAGGTCAAGGCCCTGGAAGAACTCATCCCTGACGATTTTGAGCAAACCTACGATATGCACGAGGTCATTAAGATACTGGTCGATGACAGAGATTTTTTCGAGATCAAGGACGAGTACGCTAAAAACCTGATCACCTGTTTCTGCAGGTTCCATGGGGAGGTGGTCGGGCTGGTAGCCAACAATCCGAGTCACCCCGGCAGCATTCTGGAAGTGAACGCTTGTGATAAATATTACCGTTTTCTGCAAGTTCTGGATGCTTACAACATCCCCCTGATCAACCTGGTGGACACTCCCCCTTTGGTGCCGGGAGAGTCGGAGGAGACCAGGGGTCTGCTGAGACATATCGGAAAAATCGTGGATGTTTATACCACCGCTACCGTGCCCAAAATAAGCGTCGTCCTGCGGGAAGCTTATGCCGACACGGGGAGTATGATTATGGGGGTCCCCAAGAGCATGGGTGCCGATCTGGTCTATGCCTGGCCTCTCACCCGGTTTGCCGTGGAAGCCTCTGAAATAGACTATCGCCGGGTTTACGGTAAAGGAATCGAGGAGGATGCCTATGAGGCTTATTTGAACCGTTCGCGGGAAAAGGTCGAGGCCTTCGAAGCCGGCCTGACCTGGACCGCCCAGGTGGTTGATGAGATCATTAGGCCCAAAGACACACGGAGGAAAATCATCGAGGCTTTGGAAGTCACCCGGAACAGACGCGAAAAACTTCCGCGGCGAGCCAAAATGCACACCTCGCCTCCGACGTAAGCAAACAGGCTATAGGCGATAGGCAATGGGCAATAGGTGACGACTTCTATGTATTGGTTTTCCCTATCGCCTATAGCCCCTTGTCCATAGCCAAATTCTTATTTTCGAACTTATTTAGGGAGGATCATTATGAGTGACAAAGCCATCATTTCCTGTGCCTTGACCGGTGTTCTGACCAATCCGGCCGTTTTCGACGTTCCGGTGACACCTGAGCAGATGGCCGACGCCGCCGAACAGGCCTGGAACGAGGGTGCGGTCATTGTCCACTGCCATTTCCGGGATCAGCGGGAGGGGATGGGGTTTCTGCCCACCTGGGACGTGGGGTGGGTCAGTGCCATTATTTCCGCCATCAAGGAGCGGATACCGGGCATGATTATCAACCAGAGTACGGGCGTCAACGGACCGGATATCTCCGGTCCGGTCGCCTGTCTCGAAGCCCTCAAACCCGAAATGGCCGCCTGCAATGCCGGGACACTCAACTACCTCAAACTCAAGAGCGAAGGGACCTGGGCCTGGCCGCCCATGATTTTCGACAACCCGGTGGAAAAGGTTCAGCGGTTTCTCGAGGTCATGAATGCTAACACCATCATCCCCGAGTTCGAGTGTTTTGATACCGGTATCGTCAGGAGCGTGGCCATGTACAAAAAGGCCGGCCTGTTCGAGGGAGACCCGCACATTTCGCTGGTTATGGGCGTGGCCAGCGGCCAGGCCGCCAGGCCTGAGTGGTTGCCCCTGCTCAAGGACGAGATGCTCCCCGGAACACACTGGCAGGTGATCGCCATAGGCCGGGAAGAGGTTTGGCCCCTGCATCGTCGGGCCCTGGAACTGGGAGGAAATGTTCGAACCGGTCTGGAAGACACTTTTTATCTGCCCGATGGACGGAAGGCCAGGAACAACGGAGACCTAGTCAAAGCCCTGGCCGACATGGTGCGGGAGGTGGGCCGGGATATCGCCGGGGCCGAGGAGGCTCGTCGAATCCTGGGTATCAAGAACAGGACCTGATAGCTTGGAAAAGGGCAGGGTGAAGCACAGAGGCCTTCCTGATTTTATGGCCAGTAAGGAGGGGGGGGATTCCGGTGAAAAAGATCTGTAAAGACCTGGAGGATGAATACGAGGCCCTGGATGCCATTGTATCGGGACTGGATGAGGCAGGCTGGGAAACCAAAACTTCTTTTTTTGAATGGACGGTGAAAGACGAGATCGCCCATATTGCCTTCTTCGACGGCACGGCGAGATTGTCGACCACCGATCCTGAGGCATTCAATGAACATGTCAAAGCCCTTTTCGGCGGCAAGGTCGAAGCTTTCGACCAGCTGAACACCTTGAAGAAAATGGCCTATCCCGATCTGCTCCAATACTGGCGCGAAGAAAGGACCGCCCTGGTCAACGCCCTGTCGCGCCTGGGTCAGAAGGACCGGCTGCCCTGGTACGGGCCGTCCATGTCCGCCGTATCCTTTGCCACCGCCCGCCTGATGGAAGCGTGGGCCCACGGTCAGGATGTGGCGGACGCCCTTGGTGTAAGCCGGCCGGCCACGGACCGACTCTATCACATCGCCCACCTCGGTAATATCACCTATAGCTGGAGCTTCACCAATCGTCAGATGGAGGCCCCCCGGGTCCCGGTCCGTGTCGAACTTACCAGCCCTTCCGGTGAGCTGTGGATCCGGGGACCCGAAGAAGCGCGGGACATTATCCGGGGCAGCGTGTTAGGTTTCTGTCTTGTGGTGACCCAACGCCGGCACTTCGCGGATACCGACTTGGTCATAACCGGGGATGCTGCGGAAAAATGGATGTCCGTGGCTCAATGCTTTGCCGGTCCTCCGGAGACGGGACCGGAACCCGGGAAATTTCCCAAAATGGGCGCCTGAACCACATTATTTTAGCAGGAAGCACTATGGCGTAAATATTTTGCTCCTATGCCTTCAAACGTCATTCCGGCAGGTTTTAAGCCGGAATCCAGTGACTTTGATTTCCTATTTCTTTGAAAAACCCGGATTCCCGATAAAGACATTCGGGAATGACGAAAAAAGTGTTGCTATAGTAATAAGGAAATTTCATGTTTAAAAAAATCCTAGTGGCCAACAGGGGAGAGATCGCCCTCAGGGTCATCCGCGCCTGCAAGGAGCTGGGCATTTCCTGCGTCGCCGTGTACTCGGAGGCCGACGCCTCGTCCCTCCATACCCGGTTGGCCGATGAGCGGGTATTGATCGGACCTCCCCAAAACGCCAAGAGCTATCTGAGCATTGAAAACATTCTGGCTGCGGCCAGGGAAACGGGCGCGGACGCCATCCATCCCGGCTATGGCTACCTGGCCGAAAACGAGGAATTCGCTCTGGCCTGTGAAGCCCAGGGCCTTGTATTTATCGGGCCGACCCCCGAAAACCTGCGAATGGCCGGGGATAAGATCGCCGGGAAATTAATTATGCGCCAGGCAGGTGTGCCGGTCATTCCCGGCGGTGACGGCTTGGTGAAAAATATCGATGAAGCGCTTCGTATCAGCCTGGAAGTGGGATACCCGGTGGTGATCAAGGCGGCCGGGGGAGGTGGAGGACGGGGGATTCGCATTTGCGCCACGGAAGAGACTCTGGCCGAAGAATTCCCGGTGGCCGGGATGGAAGCAGGGGCCGCTTTTGGAAACAAGGGGCTATACATCGAAAAATTCATCGTCCAGCCCCGGCATATTGAGTTCCAGATCTTGGCCGATTCCTTCGGAAACATCTGTCATCTCGGTGAGCGCGAATGCAGCATTCAACGCCGCTTTCAGAAACTCATCGAGGAATCCCCTTCGCCCAGACTGACTTCGAAACTCCGGAAGGTTATGGGTGAAGCGGCCATAACCGCGGCCAGGGCCATCAACTATGTCAACGCCGGGACCGTGGAGTTCCTGGTGGACCATGAGGACCACTTTTATTTCATGGAAATCAACGCCCGTATTCAGGTCGAGCATCCGGTGACCGAACTGACCACCGGCATCGATCTGGTCAAGGAGCAAATAAGAATCGCTTCCGGTGAGCGGCTGGATTATTCCTTTGAGGATCTCAACCTCAGGGGCTGGGCCATCGAGTGCCGGATCAATGCCGAGGACCCGGACCGGGGTTTCCTGCCTTCTCCGGGCACAGTCGAACGATACCAACCTCCTGGAGGATACGGGGTCCGTCTGGATACCCATCTTTACCAGGGCTATGAGCTGCCTATCTATTACGATTCGCTGATTGCCAAACTCGTTACCTTTGATGCCACCAGGAGCGGTGCGATTCAGGTGATGAAAAGGGCCCTGGAGGAGTTCAAGATCGAACCGCTTAAGACCACAATCCCCCTTTACCGTCGAATCATGGAGGACGCTGATTTCCAGCGAGGTGAATTCACCACCGATTATATCAAAAAGTTCGTTCCTGATAATGAGGATGATGAGGATGAGGACTAAAAACCAAGTTCGGAGTCCTGAGTTCGGTGTTCGGAGTTAAGGGAAAAATGTTCAAGTCTTGTTATTTTGCTCCGAACTAATTACTCCGAACTCTAAGCTTGAGTCACAACTCTAAGCCCATGAAACCTCGAAACCTTGAACCTACTTTTAAACTTATGGAGAAAAGTTATGGCTGAGACTAAGGAAGTCTTATATGAAGTCAAGGACCGCATTGCCACTATCACCCTCAACCGGCCCGATAAGCGTAATTCGATCAACGCCGGTATCACAGTCGGCGTGACCTTGGGTCTTGATCAAGCCGACCAGGACCCTGCTGTGTCGGCCGTCATCCTGAACGGAGCCGGCGGTCATTTCTGCTCCGGGGCCGATCTCGGCGGAGGCGGCTTTTCAGGCCAGCAATCCTTCCTGGAAGTGCACGAGGGCCGGGGGCAATTCACTCAATTGCTTCTGAAAATGAACCAGTGCCGAAAGCCCATTCTGGCCGCTGTCGAGGGCTATTGCCTGGCCGGTGGTATGGGCCTGTGCCTGTCGAGCGATATCGTTATCGCCAGCGAAGACGCCCAATTCGGCACTCCTGAAATCAAGCGCGGCCTGTGGCCCTACATGGTCACCGCGGTCTTGATTCGTAATCTGGGCCGAAAAAAAGCCTTAGAGCTGTGTATGACGGGGGATAGAATACCTGCGGCGGAGGCCGAACGTATCGGTATGATCAATTATGTCGTTCCTAAGGCCGAATTCAAGGACAGAGTAGGCCAAATGGCCAAAAAACTGGCCTCCTTCAGCCCCGCGGTTATGGGACTGGGCAAACGGTCTTTTTACCAGATGGCCGACATGACCGTCGAAGATGCCTTGGAATATTTGAAATGCCAGCTCACCATCAATGCTCAAACCGAGGATATCATGGAAGGGGTGCGCGCTTTTCTGGAAAAACGGGATCCCCAGTGGAAGGGGAGGTAAAATTCAGCGTTCAGCGTTCGGCGTTCGGTGAAAACCCATTTTCAGTATTTCACTTTCATGCAATTTCAGGGGACTACGAAGCATGAAAAATCCCCCCCTCCCTAACCCCCTCCGAGGGGTCTGCGGGGCGGCAGGGGCAGGGGTGGCTTTTTTCGTATTAAAGGAGGACTAACATGGAAAATGAAATAAAAGAATTTGAAACCATCATCTATGAGAAGAAGGGAAAGATAGCCAGTATTACCCTGAACCGGCCGGAGAAGCATAACGCCCTCAGTTATCAGCTGCTTGATGACCTTGATGCCTCCCTGGATTATGCCGAAGCGGATGAAAGCACCAATGTTCTGATTTTGAAGGCCAACGGTAAAAGTTTCTGCTCCGGTTTTGATTTAAAGGGGAGTTATTATCTTACTCCCCCCGAAGGCGGATGGAAGTATAGAAGTTCCTATAATATCCTGAATAAAAAAATTTATGCCAAGTACACCAGAATCTTTAACTTTCCGAGGGTCACTATTGCCCAGGTCCATGCCCGCTGTACCGATGCCGGTTGCTACCTCCAACTCTCCTGCGATATTACCATCGCCGCTGAGGATGCCGTGTTCGGTCACCCGGCGCAACGCTGGGGCGGTTCCCAATCTACCCCTCTATGGCAGCTTTATCTCGGCGCTAAAAAGGCCCGCTATCTGTTGATGTCCGGCCGTCTGATCAACGGAAAACAAGCCGCCGACATGGGATTGGTCAGCCTGAGTGTCCCGGGTGATAAACTCGAGGAAGAGGTTAACACCCTGGCGGCAGAGATCGCTGCCATTCCCCGTGACGGGGCCCTGCACAACAAAATCGCCATGAACACCGACCTTAAAATTTTGGGGGTGGATGCCCTTTTCGACTATTACGGTCAGATGAATCGCTACACCCGGTTCATAAATAAAGAGTGATCGGAAGATAGGGTTTGAAATTCCAGGATTCGAGGGTTCAAGGGTTTTCACGCCTTTCGACAATCCCATATTTTTATAGATCAGCAGGATCGAGGGGACCGGCTATTTTTGTACTAAGCCAGCTTGTTTGAAAAGGAGTTGAAAATGACTATCACCTCGAGGTTTATTTTAGTTTTGTTGCTAACGCTATCTTTTTTTAACGGATTCGGTATCCCGACTTCTTCAAATCCCCTCTTAGGATTCACTTTGGCCGCGCAGAAAGACGGAGTTCTGGGTCAAGGGGAATACACGGGTAAATACTGGCCGACCAAGGAATGGAGAGAGTGCCGGCCTGAAGCCGTTGGTCTGAATTCGGAAAAACTGCGTCAGGCCATTGAATATGCGGCCACATCCGCTTTCAATACGGATGGACTGGTCATTATCCGCAAGGGATACATCGTCGGTGAGGCCTATTTCGGTAACTTTAAAATCGATTCGCGACATGTCAGCCACTCGATGGCCAAAAGTTTTACCGGCACCCTGGTGGGCATCGCCATTGATAAAGGACTAATTAAGGATATCGATGAAAAAATCTGCCAATATTACAAGGAATGGGATTGTAACAAAAAGGACGATTTTCGAAGCCGGATTACCATTCGCCACGCCATGACCCTGACTTCGGGACTCGAATGGCAGGAGAACTGGTCCAGATGGGATCCGGCCACCAACGATGCCTTGAAAATGGGCCAAAGCGGGCATTACCTGAAATATATGGCCCAAAGGAAAGGGCTTTATGAACCCGGTCAGCGGTTTTATTATTCCACGGGTGATCCCATGCTCCTGTCCCGGGTTATCCAGGAAGCCACCGGAATGACGGCCTTTGAATTCGCTCGAAAAAATCTTTTTTCGCCTTTAAATATGACCAATATCAACTGGGAAAAAGACCAAGACGGTTACACGGCAACGGCCTGGGGACTGCAAACCACTGTGCGGGACTTTGCCAAATTCGGTTTCCTGTTTCTCAATAAAGGCCGCTGGGAGGACAAACAAATCGTTTCCGAACAATGGGTGGAAAAATCGACCAAGACAGACCCCACCGTCCAAATGTGGAATGCCTATGGATACCTCTGGCATGTTAATTTACCCCTCCGGTTGAAGGTTAACCAGTCCCCCGTTCCCATAGACGCCATTCCTGCGGACGGATTCATGGCCGAAGGGGTTCTGGGCCAGAATATAATCATCATCCCTTCTAAGGACCTGGTGATTGTCCGGGTGGCCAACCAGACCAAAGGGCCGATGGACCTGGTCAAATTTCTGAACATGGTGCTGAGCGCCATTGAAAATTAGTTCTTTTTGCGAAACTATCAATAGGAGAGAGCCGAAATCAGATCAAATGAAAGGAAGATAAGATGAAGCTGAAAGGTAAAGTGGCCCTGGTCGCCGGAGGCGGACAGGGGATCGGTGAAGGGATTTCCCTTTGTTTTGCTGAAGAAGGAGCGGATGTCGCCATCGCTGATATCAACGCTGATAACGCCAAAAAGGTTGCTGAAAAAATCGAAGCGATGGGGTGTAAGGCGCTTGTCTTATCCGCCGACCTTACTGAAGACAACGAAGCTCAAAAAACCGTTCAGGAGACTGTTGATTTTTTTGGCAGGATCGATATTCTGGTTAACAATGTCGGTGGGGTAAATGCGGAGACGCTGATGCAGGTCGGGGAGCATCGAACCACCCTCGGGGATGAAAGCCTACCAGAATTTATGTATTTCAATTCAAAAGTTTGGGATCAATATTACAAATTGAACCTGAAAACGCATGTGATTCTAAGCCAGGCGGTAACCCCCCATTTTATTAAGCAGCGAAGCGGCAAGATCGTGAATATATCCTCTGTCTCCGGAAGGCTCCCTGAGCCGGGCCACATGCCCTATGGTTCCATGAAGGCCGGTGATATTTCCTTGACCTGGTCCTTGGCCAGGGCACTGGCTCCTTACAATGTGACGGTTAACTGCATCTGCCCCGGGTTTGTGTATACTCCCCTCTGGGATATGGGGGCAACGGCCCGTTTCAATATGATTCGTGAAGCCAAGGCTAAAGGACAGGGGCTTCCCCCAGGTGTTGCTGCCGATGATGTTGAAAGGCTCTCCCCGAGGGAATTGTGGCTGAAGTATATCGTCGTACCTTCCACACCACTTGGAAGAGAGCAGACGGCGGAGGATATGGGGCGGGCGGCGGTTTTCCTGGTTTCGGACGATGCCAAAAATATTACCGGACAGATCCTGCATGTGGACGGCGGAATGACCATGAGATGAAGGAGTACATTATTATTTGTCTCGGAATTGAATTGGATATCGTTTTTAAATGAAAAATTTCTGGACCCTGGATTTCGCCGGGGTGACCAATAAAGGGAAAATATGCATTTCGCGTCATTCCGGGCTTGACCCGGAATCCAGGGACTCTTTTTTTTCTATGTTGAGACTAATAATAAAAATAATGGGTTTTTGATAGGAGCTGTTATGAAAGCTTGTGTGGCCACGGGAGAAAAAAGACGGATCGAGTGTCAGGAAGTGCCGACTCCTTCCATTGGACCGGGGATGCTTCTGCTGAAAACTCGATATGCCTGCATCTGCGGCAGCGATCTTGAATATCTGGACGGTTCTCTGTCCCTTGTCGGCCAGGGGGTCACCCATCTGGGGGCGGTTTTGGGCCACAAGACCGCTGGAGATCTAGGATTGGATACCCAACCGGGAGCAGCCGATTTGATCGGCCAGGTCTTCGGCATTCAACCCGGTTCTGTCCCGGGCCACGAATTTGTGGCCGAAGTGGTCGAGGTAAAATAGGTTTGCTGGCCATGTTGTCGGCCAGGGTATACGGAGCTTCACCGATCATCGTGGTCGATGTAGTCCCCTCTCGTTTGGAAAAGGCCCTGGAGTTGGGTGCCGATGCCGTGATAAATGCCGGCGAAGTTGATGCCGTGGCCGAAGTTGCTAAACTTACCGGAGATGGGGCCAACGCGGTTATCATTTGTGTTCGGGACGGCGAGGTCTTGAACCAGGCGGCGGAAATGGGCAGTCGCGGGGCTACCATTGTCCTGGCCGGCTTTGTCCCGCCCATGAAAGTAAATCCCATGCTCTGGACCGTCAAGCAATTGAGGATTGTGGGCGTGTTGGGCGGGCCGGCCGACAGCGGGAACGTCTCAGAATTGTCCCTGTATCTCATTGCTCATAAACAGATCGATCCTCGGCCGCTGATTTCAGAAATTATCCCTTTTACAGAGGTCCAGAGGGCGGTTGATTCGGTTTATGGCGGAGAAAATATAGCCGTTCTATTGAAGCCATAAAAGGGGAAAAATGGTTAGTTTAACTTTAGAGAAAGGGAATAATGAATGGCTGATAAAAAACCTGAAGAGCTGAAAATTACCAGGCGGCAATTCATTGCCGGGGCGGGCACCGTTCTCGTCTTAGGTACGGTTCCGAAACTGGCCGTCGGCGTCACCGGGATGGCAAAAGCAGGCAGTGGGAAGATACTTGAAGGGGTTCCGGTGTCCGCTTTGATTGTCCATGATTCTAACCTATGTGCCGGTTGCGGGGTTTGCGGGCTCATGTGCGCCTTCTACCACGAGAAGGAATACGGGGCCTCGCTCTCACGTAATGAATTGGAGAGAGATCCCTTTCGTGTCGAATATACTTTTTACGTCTGCCAACAATGCACCTCCCCCGACTGCTATTTCGCCTGTCCGAATAAAGATGAAGCCTTATGCGTGGATAAAAAGACCGGGGTGAAATATGTCAATACCGCCAAATGCGTGGGGTGCGGCAGTTGCACCGAGGCTTGCCGGTTCACCCCTCCCCGGGCCAATGTCCATCCTGTAAAGAAGGTTTCCTTTAAGTGCGATTTGTGCCGCGAGAGGGTAGAGGGCCCAATTTGTGTGGAGTATTGCACGATGCATGCCCTGCGTAAAGTTTCAGGGAAGGAAAGGGGATAAACATGAAACCCTACGGCTGGAGCGGAAAAATACTCTGGGTGGATCTGACCACCCGCAAAATCAGCATGGTCCCCACTTCCGATTTTGAACCGGAGAAATATCTGGGCGGGATCGGTTTGAACAGCAAGATATTCTGGGAAATGGGGTGCCCCAGAGTCGAGGCCTTTGATCCCCAAAGCCCGCTGCTTATTGCTATTGGACCGGTAACCGGAACGGCGGGACCTTTCAGCCGGGCGGAAGTTTGTGTTATCGCCCCCCAGGCCTATCCGCAGGAAACCTTCGCTTATTCGGGGATTGGGGGAAAAATTCCCGTGGAAATCAAGTATGCCGGCTATGACGCCCTCGTCATAGTGGGTAAGTCCGACCAACCGGTGTATCTGTCCATAGCCGATGACCAGGTGAAGCTAAATGATGCCAAATCGATATGGGGCCTGGATACCTTCGAAACGCAAAAGGCCTTAATGGCCGCCCATTCCAAAGCCGCTGTTCTGACTATCGGACCGGCCGGAGAAAATTTGTGCCGCGTGGCCATTATTCTCAATGAAACCGCCAGCGCCGCCGGTCAGGGAGGATATGGGGCGGTTATGGGCTCCAAGAATCTAAAGGCCATAGTGGTCAAGGGCTCTGGGATCATGAAAGTGGCCAAACCGGATGTCCTGATGAAGCTTCAGCAGGAACGGATGAAGGACAGGGAGTGGCTTACCGGTGCAGCCCAGTCCTGGGGCAGGTATCCTTTGACCGGAGGCCAGATAGCCCGAAACATGCGGAGCTAAATATTTCAAACGTGTCGGGGGATGCCACGGCTGCACCTATCAATGTATGGGCATTTATGACATCCCGGGCATCGGCAAGGGTGCCCAGATGTGCGTGGAAGCCTGGTATGGATGGTTCAGCGGTGGTAGCTCCGAAGGGTACTGGGAAGGCAATATCCTCTCCCAAAAATTGGGGATCAATAACTATGAGCTTTTGGGCATTATGTCCTGGCTGGTTACAATGCGTGGGATGGTGGACAAGAAAGCTTTGGGGGTTACTTCCATTCCGGTCATTGATCATAGCATTCAATACGAATTCGGTGGACAAAATGCCCACCATCAGTTTCCTGGTCGAGTTACTCAATGGCATGGCCAGCGGCAAAAGCATTCTCTCCCAGGGCACGGCCCGGGCCGCAGAGAAATTGGGACCCGCCGCTCAGGCGGCCTTTAAAGAAGTCTTTCCGGCCCGGGGGTATACACGCCATCATATCGAAAACGTCGGGTCGGCTCTGCACTGGGCCATGGATTCCCGCGACCCTTATAATTCATGCCATGATTATACCATGCCCTATCAAGGGTTTGGATATAATACCCAAGTGGCTTCTCACTTCGGTGTCCCGGGTGGTGATATGATGGGCGGCAGGAAGAATGTCTATGAAAAAACCGAATACCAGACCGCCTGGGTGCAGAATCACCAGAGCATTAAAAACTCCATGCCGATCTGCGAATATGCCAGCATGCCCGCCAGCTTTTTTCATCCGCCGGCTATGGATATCCGCATTTTTGAATCCAGTGTTCTTTCTGCGGTCACCGGGATTGATTATTCGGTGGAAAAATTGTGGGAAGCAGGGGAACGGATCACCAACATGAGGCGGGCTATAGCGGTTTCCAGGGAAAACCGGAGTCGGGAACAGGACACCCTTAGTCCGATCTGGTTTGAGAGGCGGGTTGGTCCTGCTGAAGCCCTGGGGGCCCCTTTGGATAAAACCAAATGGGAGGCCTTGAAAGACAGATTCTTTAGGCTCAGAGGCTGGAATAAAACGACCGGCAGGCCCACCAGGGCCAAACTGGAAAAACTCGGAATGAAAGGTGTAGCCGATCGGCTGGAGAAAGAGGGCAGACTGGGATGAGGGGTAAGAGAAAAAAAGTTCGAAGTTAAGAGTTCGGAGTCCGGAAAAAACCCATGATATGATCCATGGCGCCGGGAATGCGAGTGACTGTTCAGACATGCTTTTCACTCCGCCTGCGGCCCTCGACCCCTTGAATCCTTGAACCCTTTTTCATAGATGATGGTGCCCCCTGGGGCGTGACGGTTATAAACAAACTATAATAAGAATCGGAGGAAATTTGAAATGACCATGATTGACGGAGGAGCCCTGGTCGGTAAGGCCCTGGCCAATGAGGGCGTGGAAAAGGCCTTCGTTTTGTGCGGCGGACATATTATGCCGATTTTTTATGGGATGCGCAATGCGGGGATTGAAATCATCGACATGCGCCATGAGTGCGCGGCAGTGTACGCGGCCATCGCCTATACCAGGGCCGCAGGCAAGATGACGGTGGTGGTGACCACTGCCGGTCCGGGCGTCGGGAATACGCCGGCGGGAATGATGGAAGCTCAATCGTTGGGTATTCCTCTCCTTCAGATCGGCGGGGCGGTGGCCATGACCAAGAGGGACGCTGGGGATCTTCAGGACATGTCCACCTTGAATGTAATGGAATCCTGTTCCAAGTGGGCCCGGAAAATCACTCTCACGGAGCGGATCCCGGAGTATGTCTCGATGGCTTTTCGCCAGGCCCAGGATTCAACCCCGGGACCGGTCTATCTGGAGATTCCCACGGATTTATGTTTCAACAAGGTGGAAGAGGGAAATATATCATTCCCAGTGAATTATCGTGCAAAGGCGATTCCTTTTGGCGATCCGGTTTTGATCGATGCGGCGGCAGACCTTTTAGTCAAGGCCAAGCAACCGGCTATTATTGTCGGTGACGGCGCTTTGTCATCGGTTGGGAATAAAGCCTCGGCTGTGGCGGGCCTCTCGGATTATTTAAAAATACCGGTTGGTGTCTCTGGGTCCTCGTGCCGGGGGTTGTTCGGGGACGAATATAAAAATCCGCTACTCAGAACCAATGCCATCTGGTTTGCTGATGTGATTTTAACCCTGGGCTGTCGTTTTGATTTCCGTCTGGGATTGGGGACTATGGTGCCGAAAGAGGCTAAGGTTATCCAGGTTCATACGGATATGTCGCAGATCGGTTTCAACCTGCGGGCAGATATTGGAATCGTCGGGGGAACTGGCCCGGTGGCCGGTCAATTGCTGGAAGTGGTAAAAACTAAAAGGAATAAACCCGCAGAGGTCTCCTGGGTTGGTCCGGATCCAAAATCCATGAAGGCGCAAATGTCAGAAGCTTACGGGGCGGAGGGTATCCCAATTCACCCGGCCCGTTGTGCCGGTGAGGTGGCCAAGTTTCTGGAGCAGGATGGCCGGGATTGGTCATTGATCTGTGACGGGGGCGAAGCCGCGGTTTGGATGATCATCGCCGCCACGGCCCAACGTCCGGGGCAGATCCATTCTTCGGGTCCAAACGGTACGATCGGTACCGGGCCCGCTCTGGCCGTCGGGGCCTGGGCGGCCAACCGGAAACCGGTCTTGTGGTATACCGGGGACGGGAGCTTCGGATTTTATGCCATGGAAATGGACACCATGGCCAGGCTGGGGATTCCTGTGGTTTGCGTCGTTTCCAATGACTCGGCCTGGGGGATGATCCGTCTGGCGGAGAGGTATATCCGGCCCGAAGAAATCGAAACCAGGGGGCAGTGCCATGTGGAGCTGCATCATATGCGGGCTTATGAGAAGATGGCGGCTATGTGGGACGGGTATGGCGAATGTGTTACCGATCCGGCGGAGATCATACCGGCCATCAAACGGGCGGCAGCCAACGGCAAACCGTCGATTATTAATGTGGAAGTGGACAAGGTAAGCCTTTCACCAATGATCGCCGGCTTCGCCAACATGGTCAAGCCGGACAAGTAACAGGGTTCCAGGGTTCGAGGATTCAAGTCCCGCCAAAGTTATGGCCTCTTGAACCCTTTTTTTTCATTCTTCATCGGTGCCCACTTCAATCAGCGTGGGTCTTGAAAAAATGGAAGAACTTTTCGATCAATGGCCGGAAAAATACGAGCAATGGTTCCAGACCCCGATCGGGCGTCTGGTGGAGGAATATGAAAACAGACTTATTTTAGAGATGCTCCAACCTCTTCCCGGAGAGAAGATACTGGATGCGGGATGTGGCAGCGGTGTTTTCACCCGCCATCTTTTGGCCGCCGGCGCTCAGGTAGATGGCCTGGAGATCTCTCTCCCCATGCTTCAAAGGGCCAGGGAAATATCAGCGGGATATCCGTTCCGAAGCATTCAGGGAGATATGCTCCATCTCCCCTTTCGGGATAATCGATTCGATAAGGTCATTTCAGTTACCGCCATCGAGTTTGTCCAAGATGCTGGAGTTGCTGTACTAGAGGCCTTCCGGGTTACCAGGCCCGGAGGGGTTGTCTTGGTCGCAACCCTGAATAGTCTCAGCCCCTGGGCTTCCCGTCGACTGGAGGCGGCAAAAAAGGGACATCCCCTATTCAATCAGGCCATCTTCAGATCACTCGCTGAGATACGAACGCTGGCAGCGGTTGACGGAATCGTGATGGATAAAGCCTGGTTAAAGCAGGCTCAGTAAGACAAGGGCTTAAGTCAAGAGGAATATGAGGTTTGGATTAGAGTTCGGATTGGACGGATATGCTGATTAGGATTGAAATATCCAGCGTTCTTCAACCCATGATTCCGGTTTCCGGCAAAAATCTTTCAGGAGACCAATGGGAGGTGCCCGAGGGGACGCATACAGGAAATATTTTGGATTTATTGAGTCTGACCCACATTCCGACTATGCTCATTCTCAATAAAGGTGTGGTAAACGAAAAAGCTTTCCTAAGGGAGGGAGACAGGTTAAGGATTTTTCCGTTGGTTAGCGGGGGATAAAAAGTGGCTGGCCACAGGAGGGGCAGAGGGTCTGCCCTGTGACGTCATGCCGGACCCCGTATCGGGTACGGGGCAGGCCCGATCCGGCATCCAGGGAATTAAAAACTCTGGATTCCGGCTGGAGTCTATCCCGCACTTGATGCGGGACCGGAATGACATTATAGGCACTTATTATTGTCTTGTACTACAATTGGGAAGAAATTAAGATACCGAAAAATAGAAAAAGAGAGGAGTTTGTTATGAAGATATTACGGGTGAACACCAGCAATCTGGAGACTCATTATGAAGACCTTCCTGCGGACTGGAAGATACTCGGTGGCCGGGGGCTTTCAGCCAAAATCATCAAGGCCGAAGTTCCACCTCAAAGCGATCCCCTCGGTCCGGAGGCCAAAATGGTCATTGCCTCAGGACCACTGGCCGGCACCCTGGCCCCTTCCTGCGGTCGCATCTCCATAGGCGGAAAAAGCCCGCTGACCAAGGGGATCAAGGAGGCCAATGCCGGAGGCCCGGTTGGCCAGGATCTTGATAAATTAGGAATCAGGGCCATCGTCATCGAGGGCCTGCCCAAGTCGGATAAATTATACATCCTCTCCATCACCAAGGATGGCGCCAAGTTAAAGGATGGAGAGGCCTATCGAGGCCTGAAGACCTATGACCTGGCCGATGCTTTGCGGAAAGAATACCATGACAAGATATCGATCATCTCCATCGGGCCCGTGGGAGAACGAAAATCCCGGGCTTCGTCGATAGCTTTTACCGACAAAGATGGGCACTGCTCCAGACACGCCGCCCGAGGCGGACTGGGAGCGGTCATGAGCGCCAAGGGCTTAAAAGCCATCGTGATCGATGACCAGGGAGTGCCGCCCATCGTTTACGCTGACCGGAAAGCCTTTCAGGAAGCGTTGAAGAACTGGCCCGAAGTCCTTAAAAAGGATCCGTCGTTGGCCGGTACGAGCAAATACGGAACTCCCGGAATCATCGTTCCCTTGAGAAGTCTGGGAAGTATGCCCTCTAAAAACTACAGCAGTGAACCGACCGAAGGCTTTGAGGCCCTGGCCGGACCGTCCCTGGAAAAGATCAACCAGGAAAGAAAGGGCCGCATGGATGCCTGCATGCCCGGTTGCCTGGTCCGCTGTTCCGTTGTTTACAATGACGCCAACGGAAACCACCTTACCTCAAGTTACGAATATGAGACTCTGGCGCTCATGGGCACCAATTTAGGGATTGCGGACCCGGATGCCGTGGCCAGATTCGATCGGATCTGCGATGACCTGGGAATCGATACCATTGAACTGGGAAGTGCCCTGGGGGTGGCCGCATCGGCCGGAAAAATGGAGATGGGAAACGTGGCTTCGGCCCTGGCCCTCCTGGATGAAGTGGAAAAAGGAACGCCCTTCGGCAGAATCCTGGCCGATGGGGTGGTGGCCACAGCCAAATCGCTGGGGATTACCAGGATACCGGCCTTTAAAGGCCAGGCCATTCCGGCCCACGATCCCAGAGTAACCAAGGCCACGGGTGTAACTTACCATACCAGTCCCATGGGCGCGGATCATACGGCCGGAGTCTCCTATGAAAATCCCATGTCCAATGAAGGGCAGGTGGAGCGCTCCCTTAAAGCCCAAATCATGACTGCCATGATGGACTCTCTCGGTTACTGCATATTGGCTGCACCAACGAATAGAAAGGCTCTGCTTAGTTTTTTGAAAGATTTGATCAACGCCAGGTACGGTCTCAATGTCGATGAAAACGATCTTATTAAGATAGGCAGGGAAACTTTGAGGGATGAAGTCGCTTTCAATAAAAAAGCCGGCTTTATCGAGGCCAACGATCCGGCGCCGGAATTTGTCCGAACCGAGCCCCTGGCCCCGACTCAAAGCGTTTTTGACGTGCCCGTGGAGCAAATAGACAGGATCTGGGATCAATTGAATACCATAATAGTCATCTGATGGCTTCAAAGGTTGTCCGAAAAATTTTTATGCTGAAGGCTCGACTGAGAGGTTTGAAATTCTATGGTGATCATTGCTCGTTTCTCGTTCTGGTTTTAACCTGCAACCAGTAACCGGTGATGAATTCGTAAAAAGGCGTCACCCCGGCGAAAGCCGGGGTCCAGGATATTATAACTAGTTAAAAATACTGGATTCCGGCTTTCGCCGGAATGACGATTGCGGGCTTCCGGCGACTTTTTACGAAGTTCTCACCGGTAACGAGCAACGGGCAAAGCTGTCGTTAGCCCTTAACAGAGCTCATTTCAGCGTTAACTGCTTAGAGGATATTTTGTAAGAATCTAAATAGGGAGGTAATTTGAAATGCCGGATATTGATATCGATGCGCCGGGAAAAACCCTGATGCTGATGGGCAATGAAGCCATTGCCCGTGGTGCCCTGGAGGCCGGGGTGGGATTTATCGCTTCCTATCCCGGTACACCCGCATCGGAAATCCTACCCCGACTGGCGGAGGTTGCCAAACGCCGGAACCTGTACGCTGAATGGTCGATCAATGAAATCGTCGCCCTGTGGAATGCCAACGCCGCGGCTACCGCGGGAATCCGCTCCATGGCCTCGATGAAACAGAACGGGACCAATGTGGCCATGGATGCTATTGCCAATCTGATGGAAAGAGGTCTGCATGGGGGCGGCGGAATGATCCTGGTCAATGCCGATGACCCCGGTCGGAGAAACAGCCCTAATGAGCAGGATACCCGGGGTATCGCCAAGATGCTGGATATCCCTCTGCTGGAACCGGGTGATTTCCAGGAGGCCAAAGACATGATCCCCTGGCTCTATGACTTGTCGGAAGAATTGGATTGTATGGTCATGCTGCGCGAAGTGGCCAAAATCGGCCACACCAGGGGCAATGTCATCCTGGGTGAGCTTCCCGCCCGGGAACAGAAGGCCCGCTTCGATCTTGTCCCCAAGATTCCCATCTTTGGACAAACCAATCTCCATGCCCGTCTGCATGAGAAACTGAAAAAGGCTATGGAACGGTTTGAAACCTCACCCTTCAACCGCTATATGGGTCCTGACGCCCCGGATTTGCTGGTCATCAGTTGCGGGGCCTCTTTTCTCTACACCATGGAAGCGGTCCGAATACTCGGATTGCAGAATCGGGTCGGGGTTTTAAAACTCGGTACCCTCTGGCCCCTGCCCGAAAAATTGGTTGAGGATTACCTCCGAAAAACGCGGCAGGTATTGTTTGTCGAGGAAGTACACCCCTTCGTCGAACAGAGCGTCATGGAATTCACGGCCAGTCTGGGACCGGCCGGTCCAAGACCGTATTTTTACGGCAAGCGATCCGGACATATTCCTTTCTACGGAGAGTTAACCCCGGATGATGCCCTGAAGGCCATTGCCGGAATTATGGGGATCCAATACCAGGCCCGGGACCCGGAGTATGCCCAAAAAGTTCAGGCCGCTTCCCGGGAAGAAGTAATCATGCGTCTCGGTTCATTATGTGCCGGCTGCCCCCACCGGGCCAGTTACTGGGCCATTCATCGGGCGCTCACTCTCGATGGGCGGGGCGGGTTTGCTACCGGCGATGCCGGCTGCATGAGTGCCGGCTTCGGTCCCGGCGGATACTTTGTGGCCAAAATCGGCAACTGTATGGGTGGGGGGGCCGGACTGGCCGATGGTTACGGCAAGCTTAAGCAATTCGGGTTCACCCAGCCGGTGATCGGCGGTGAGGGGGACTCCACCTTTTTTCATGCCAGCATTCCGGCCCTGCTCAATGCCGTCTGGAACCGGTCGGACTTCACTCTGGTTGTTTATGACAACAGCACGACGGCCATGACCGGCTTTCAACCCCATCCGGGTGTCGGAAGGACCGCCATGGGAGACCAGGGGATAACCGTTCCCATCGAAGACGTCTGCCGCGCCTTCAAGGTACGGGT
This sequence comes from uncultured delta proteobacterium, assembly GCA_963790475.1. GTDB lineage: Bacteria > Desulfobacterota > RBG-13-43-22 > RBG-13-43-22 > RBG-13-43-22 > RBG-13-43-22. The sequence goes on from CAWBOS010000012.1 coordinate 1,003,589, forward strand.
GGAAATTTGCGATCCTTTCGAACTGGAAAAGACCACCCAGGTGCTGCTCGATGTCCTGCGGGACGAAGGTCACGGCCCCAGGGTCGTCATCATGCGCCATGAGTGCGAACTGCAAAGAGGCAGACGGGAAAAGAGGCCCTATGAGGTGGCGGTGAATCCTGATAAGTGCCTGGGCGAGAGCTGCGGCTGTAACCGTTTATGTGTCCGGGTATTCCGCTGTCCGGGACTCCGTTGGGAAGAACAGACCGGCAAATCGGAAATCGATGAGGTGATCTGCAGCGGTTGTGGACTGTGTACCGACATCTGTCCGCAAGGGGCGATTGAGAAAAAAGCGATAGGGGGGAGGTAAGATCAGATGAAAGATTTGATAAAAGACCCGCTCAGTCTCATTGTTATCGGTGTTGCCGGACAGGGCAACGTGGTCACCTCTCAACTTATCTGCGACGCCTTGATGAACGAGGGCTTTCGGGTGACCTTCGGACAGACCTATCCGGCCCAGCAGCGGGGGGGACCGGTGATCAACTATATCAGAGTATCCAAAGATATCCAGGCCAGCCCGATCATCCCCCAAGGGCGGGCGGATGTCATCGTGGCCATGGAACCGGTGGAAGCCATGCGGATGCTGAACCAATACGGCAATCCGGATGTGGTTACCATAGTCAACCCCAGACCGATACAGGCCATCGACATCACCGGTCTGGGTGCGAAATACCCCTCGGTGGAAAAACTCATGAAAGACATAACCGCCCTGTCCGCCAAAACATGGGTTGTCCCGGCCACGGAAGAAGCCAAGAAATTGGGCAACCCCATTATGGCCAATGTCATACTGGTCGGGGCCCTCGTTGGTTCCGGTCTGCTTCCGCTGGACCGAAAGTCTATGGAACCGTTGCTTCGGAAACGTTTTCCTAAAGCCCTGGATATTAATATGAAGGCCTTCGATAAAGGCATTGAGCTCATGAAACAATACGGGTGAGCGGTTTCAAGGTTTATCGAAAATCGGCTGATACCGACAAAGGGGATTCTTAAGATGGTTATGATACGGAAAGAGGGTAAAATCGACGGACATACCTATCTGATCGACGCGGTTCACCAGGGGGTGAGCCGGGGGCACGCCGTCTACCTGCTTAAAAGCAGTGATGGCGGGACCTGTTTGATCGACTCCGGCACCAAAGATTCGGCTAAGGTCATCCATGAAAAACTGAAAAACCTTGATGCCTGGCCGGTGGAGAGGATCATTCTTACCCACTCCCACTGGGATCATACCCAGGGGATCGGTTTCCTTCGGGAAAAAGCCGCGGGAACCGGTAAAACTCCTGAGGTCTTCGCTTCGGAAAAAGCCGGGCCTTTTCTGGCAGATCAATCCTTTAATATTTGCTTCGGCACGGATCAGGCACCCTATGATAATGTTGACGGGGTTCTTCCCTTGAAAAACGGCCAATCCATCGAGGTGGGCCGTGATGTGAAGATACAAATCGTGGAAACTCCCGGGCACATGGTGGATCATATTTCAATTTGGGAAGAAAATACCGGAAATCTTTTTGTGGGGGATGCCATCGGGATGAAGTGGGGGGATCATCTGGTCGTGCCCAATCCGAATTCCCGTTTCTGGAACGAGAAAGACTTCCTTAATTCTATCGAAGTCATTAAATCCCTGGAGCCAAGAAGAATTTGTCTGGGCCATTTCGGATGCCTCACCGGTTCGGATGCACTATCTTTTCTGGATGAAACCGTTTCTTTCTATGAGAAATGGATGGAGATATTTTACAAGAATTCAGGTCGGTTGGATGACATCCCCTTTCTGGTTGACCGAATATGGGAAGAAATCTATCACGGTAATCTTGAAGGGCTTAAAGCCCTTGTGCTGCCGGGGTTGATGCATGCTGTTGAATTGGCGGCCGGGGCCTATGCCGAACAACACTCCTAAAGGATTGGGTCCCTGGGAGAGGAGTTTTTATGGAAAACACTTGGAAGCTGCATCATGTCGGAATACCCGTCCGGGATTTGGATAAGTCAATAAAAGATTACCAATCCTTAGGCACAACCACATTTCAACCGGAATTCGTGATCGACAGCAGCAAATTTGCCGAGTATCTGGTGTACGGTAAGACCCCTGATCCCGTGGTCAAGACCAGAGTGGCCATGGGACAGGTGGGTCCCCTGAGGGTAGAGCTGCTGCAACCTCTTCAAGGGGAAACGGTTCACAAAGAGCTCCTGGAGAAAACGGGTGAAGGCATCGGACATATTGCCTACACGGTGGATAACCTGGAAGAAGAAACCGCCAAGCTGGCGGAGAAAGGATTCCAGGTCATCCTCAGTATCATTCGGCCAGGTCAAACAAGACGCAGTGCGGTTTATATCGACACCCGCAGCAGCTTCAGTAACCTTCTAATCGAACTGATACAGGCCAGCTAGCAAAAAAGTTGACGACAGTCAGTGTGTCAAACTCATCAACCAAACAATCATCGAAAAGAAATTTCCTGGGCTTCGTTTTCAAATATTCTCAAAGTTTAACGGTATCTCCCTCGAGGATTCCGCTCCTAAGAGGATTACTCCCTGGATTTGTCGGGAGGTTCCGATGAAAAAGGGAGGTTTATTGATGAGACTACTCCAAGGGGAAAAGATAATTGAAGTGGGAGGGATTGGACCAAGGCCAGGAAGAGAGCCTAAGCAACCCAGAAAAAAAGAATCCGTTCACTTTTTCGAGAGCGGGTATGTCAAATCAAATGATCAAGAAGAGCTAAGGAGGAGAATATGTCCTATTTTCAGAACGGAAATGCCCGGATATACTATGAGGATGTGGGAGAAGGGGATCCCATCATCGCCAACCACGGGTTGGCCGAAGACACCACCTACTGGAGTGAACCAGGGGTCACCGCCGCTCTGGCCGAGAAGTATCGCATAATCTCAATCGACATGCGGGGCCACGGCCGGACCGTTGTCGAGGGTGAATCGAAGGGTTACGATGAAATCACTATGGGAAATGATTTCACCGCCCTGGCCGACCATCTCCAACTTGGCAAGTTTCACCTTCTGAGCCATGCCACCGGTGGGATGGTCGCTGCCCGCTACGGTATCCGACACTCCGACAGACTTCTCAGCCTGATGCTCACCGATACGGGATCGGAGACCCTGCCGAAGATGTTCGCCCCCGACGGCCACGAGATTACTGAGGAGGAACAGGAGCAGCTTCGAGAACTGGGCGAACAGACCAGGCAGGAGTGGGTCAGAAATCAACCGCCACCACCAAGCTACATGCAGCGAAAAGCCAATTGGCGCAGCAACCCGGGGGTCTTTACCTTCAAGATGTCCGAACATCCTTACAGCGAAAAGATGTACGCGATTATGGATGACTGGGGCCAGCGTCGTAATCCATGGGGCCCTTATGGAATTTATGCAGAGCTTTTACACCGATCCTGATCCCATGGTGGAAGGATTACGGCAAGTCAAATGCCCGACGCTGCTGCTGATCGGTGAATTTGACCTTGTCTTCCTCAAACCGACCGAGCTGATGGCCAAGGAGATACCGGACAACCGGCATGTGGTTATGCGGGGGTGCGGGCACATGACCGCCCTGGAGGCGCCAAAGTGGACGGCCCATGAACTAATCGATTTTCTTGAATGTGTGGTAAAAAAGGGACGAGCCAACTGGTAGACAAACAGGACCCGTCAATAGGTTTGGGGTTCAGGGTTTAGTAGCGTTGACATCACATCCGAAGAATCATATTATCACCTCGCATAAAAAGGAGACGAATGATGAGCATAAAAATACCCCTACCCAAAATTGAAGACTTGCCGGAAGAGATCCGGGAGATGGTATCCTCCTCACCCCTGAATGTAGTCAAAATGATGGCCAACGCCCCCGCCAGTTTTCTGGGTTTCCAGAAGTTTGCCGGAGGTGTGCTTTTTAAAAATCAATTTGACCCTCGCAAACGGGAAATCGCTATTTGCCGAATCGGTCATGTCACCAAAGCCGATTATGAATGGACACATCATGTTAGGGTAGCCAAGGGTTTGGGGGTCACCGATGAAGAGATAATGATAATCGGTTCAGAAAATCCCGTGACTTCACTGGATGAAGAAAGTAATCTTCTCTGCCGCGTTGCCGATGAAATCAGTCTGAATGTCCGTTTAAGCGATGAGGCCCTAACCCGGATACTGGAGCGATATGGGGTTCGGGGTTCCACCGAACTTATCCTCTGTTGCAGCTACTTTAATATGATCAGCCGGTTTTTAGAATCGACAAGGATTGAGCTTGAAACGACGGCGGGTTCATAAGAAGGGACATGGTCGCCTCGGTCCTTATCAAGGTCTTGAAAACGGGAAAGTTTTAAAAGGGAATCCCGGGATATCAGAAGAAGATGGTGTCGATCTGGGCCTATTTGGCCCATCTGATTACTCGATAAGCATCGGCAAACCGGTGCAGGCCGGAAGCCAAGAGGTCCAAAAGGCCCACTGTTTGGAGGAAAAGATATGGACAAGCCAAAAATATATGTCACCCGGCGGATCGCTCAGACAGCGCTGGACATGATCGCGGGTGAAACGGAGATGGAGGTTTGGGCCGGCGAACTACCGCCACCCTACCAAACCCTGCAGGAGAAAGCCGGGTCTGCCGATGGTCTCCTGACGTTGCTTACCGATCGGATCGACACCGCCCTGCTGGATAAGGCCCCACACTTGAAAGTGATCAGTAACCTGGCTGTGGGATACGACAACATCAATGTTACCGAGGCCACCGCTCGGGGAATCCTCGTGGGCAATACCCCTGACGTTCTAACCGAAACCACGGCCGATATGGCCTTTGCCCTGCTCATGGCTTCAGCCCGTAGGTTGGTCGAGGGCCACGAATACACCAGGAAAGGTCTTTGGAAAACCTGGGGTCCCATGGTCCTCCTGGGGCAGGACGTTTACGGGGCTACACTGGGCATAATCGGGTTGGGCCGTATCGGGGTTGAGATGGCCAGGAGGGCCCGGGGGTTTGACATGCGAATTCTGTATCACGGACCAAACCGGAAAAACGAAACGTTGGAAAAGGAATTAGAGGTTGAGTATGTAGCCGAACTGAAGGACCTATTGGCATCCTCCGATTTTATCAGCGTTCACGTCCCGCTGACGCCCTCTACGGAGAGACTCATCGGCCGGGCTGAATTTCAGCTCATGAAAAGAACCGCCGTGTTCATCAACACGGCGCGAGGAGGCATCGTGGACCAGCAGGCCCTTTATGAAGCCCTCAGGTCCGGACAGATCTTTGCCGCCGGACTGGATGTAACTGCTGTTGAACCTGTTCCCCGGGATGATCTCCTGCTTACGCTCAACAACGTCATTATCACCCCGCATATCGGCAGCGCCAGCGTCAAGACTCGGGAAAAGATGGCTATGATGGCCGCCGAAAACCTGCTGGCAGGCATCAAGGGAAAACTTCCGCCGAATTGTGTTAATCCGGAGGCACTTCGGATTTCCCCCCATGTTCGCCCCACTTAAACTCTCGACTTACTATGAGCCGGCGGTTCCCTTCTCCTTATTCTGAGCGGCACGGGCCGCGGCCAGGTCGGTGTAGACCGCCCGCATCATGAAACCGGCATCCGAATTCAGGGTCACGAAGTTGAAACCGGCTTGAAGCCGGCGCTGGGTATAGGCCAGACCGTTGGTGTGGATACCAACGGGCAGACCATGCTTTTTACAGGTCGATAGGATCCTGTCGACCGCCGCCAGGTGCAGCGGGTCATCGGTATCGCCGCGGGCCGGCAAACCCAGGGCCAGGGCGAGATCCGACGGGCCGACATAGATAGCGTCCAGCCCGGGCGTGGTCACAATAGACTCGAGGTTTTCGATTCCTTCCTTGGTTTCAATCATGGCGATGCAGGCGATCTGGCCATTGGCTTCCGTTGCATAGCCACGACCGCCATAGAGCGCGGCGCGCAGGGGGCCGAAGGATCGGGTGCCAACCGGCGGATAGCGGCAGGCCGAGATCGCGGCCAGGGCATCTTCGCGGTTGTTGACCAGCGGCACGATTACCCCCAGGGCGCCAGCGTCCAGCACTTTCATGATCTCCTTAGGGTCGTTGCCGGATACACGCACAATCGGCGTTACCGCGGTGGTAGAGATGGCCGGAAGCATGTGCAGCAGGTCCCGGTAGTCCAACAGCCCGTGCTGCAGGTCTATGCAGAGCCAGTCGAAACCGGCGTTGGCCATCATTTCGGCGATGTGCGTGTTGGCCAAAGACAACCAACCGCCAATTGTCTGCTCACCGGCGCGCCATTTGGCAAGTGCTGTGTTCTTTCTCATGAATTCCTCTGTGAGACCTTCTAAAAATACCCCTTTTGCCCAATCTCTGTGTCAGACTCAAATTTCAATCCTCGAAATATTCCACATATTCCTGCGGTTGAAATTTTCGCCTTCCTTGACCTTGAGCAAAATTGAACATTTTTGAAAGGTCTTTCTCTGTTGGGTTCTTTCGTTACCTTGTCTGAAATTCCGGAGCCGTTACTTCCTTATTATCAATACAATATACTATAGGGAAACAGCGATAGACCGTCAAGGAAGAACTCTTTTTTTATCTTCTTTCCGGGATTGTACAAACATTGGTCCTCAATGCCTGACCCCAGGCCGCTGGAAATCTGGAGGTCTTGACGGGATTATTTGAGCAACCTGAGAGTTTTTACTAAGGGGAACGGGGTGGTTTGAAGAAGTACTTCCTCCTACTGTTAAATTCCATTTTTGAAAAAATACAATATACCAAGTACAAATCGTTGACGAACCTTCCTATTTACTGGTCCTACTCCAAAGAAAAATCCCCTTATTTACTATTCCTAAAAATCGTGTATGATGGAATCCATTTAAAACCCGGAACAATAAGATAACCCATCTTCCAGCAACGTCACTTAACCCTAAAGGGGGGCAAGAATATGGAGGAATTTAGGAGACCCCGTTTCTCAACTGAGAGATGGGGTTTTTTATTTTGCAATTAACCTATAATACGAGTTCTCTAAAAGGTCGGGGCCAACAATGTTTGGTTGAATTAACGAACCTCAACCTGTAGTATCGGGAGAAACCGACCTGTTAAAAGATATGGAGTGAAAAAGAGAAGAGTTCTTAATCTGAAGGGATAAAAGATGGATTTTGAATTTATACTTTTCGAAAAAAAGGATGGGATTGCCGCGGTAACATTGAACCGGCCTGATAAATTAAACGCCCTGACACCCCAAATGAGGGTGGAAATGCGAAAGGTGTTTGAAGAGGCGGCTGAGGATGACGGCGTTAGAGTATTGATTCTTACCGGAGCAGGACGGGGTTTTTGCGCCGGTGCGGATATCGTTACCGTTGCCGAACGCGCCGAACTGGCCGATGACGAGTCTATGAGGGCCTTACGCCTGCAACCGGTCGCTACAAACCGGCTGGCAACGTTGCTTCGAAACCTTAGCAAACCGACGATCTGCGCGCTCAATGGGATTATTGCCGGCGGCCCTATTGCGCTTGCCTTGAGCTGCGATATAATCATCGCCTCGGACCAGGCCAGGTTCCGTATGGCCCTGACGCGCGTGGGCCTTTCATTGGAAAATGGCATCTCCTATATGCTTTCCAGGCGAATAGGGTCCCATTTAACCCTGGAACTCGCCTATACCAATGATATCATCGATGCTCAGGAGATGGAGCGGATCGGTCTGGTCAACAGGGTTGTCCCACATGACAAACTGATGCAAACGGCCAGGGATATGGCCCAAAAAATGTTTGATATTCCCCCGCTTGGTCTGGCCATGGCTAAGAAATGTGTCTATAAATCCCTTGAGGCTCCTGACCTGGAGACGCAAATTGCTTTTGAAATGCTCCTGGGCAAGACCTTGAGTCAGACCGAAGACCGTAAGGAAGCGGTTCAATCCTTTATGGAGAAACGAAAACCGGTTTATCAAGGGAGATAGAAGCCCTTAGAATCAAAAATTTTTAAAAACTTAACAGATACCTTTTAACCAGGAGGAGGGGAAGTATGTGCGAGTATTGTGAGAAATTTGGGAGCGATGATATCTGGTACCTGAATCGGAAAGGATATGCCAGGCAGTTGTATCGCCGGAAATTACCCGGGGAGAAATTCGTCCCCGAGGCCATATCCTACCGCCAGGAAAGGAGCCGTCTCCGGGATCTATGGGCCGATGCCCGCCTGAAAAAAGATCAGGAAAAAACAAAGAAGCTCTCCCAGGATTTGGACCGGCTCTATCAGGAAAACGAACCCTGTCAGGTCCTGCCCTTGAAAGACTGTTACAAAATCCTGGAGTATTCAAATCCGATTGCCTCCATGTCCTGCATCTGCCGCAAACAAACCCGGGCTACGGATGAGCGTCACCCGGACGAATATTCCTGCCTGGGTCTGGGGACGGGAATGCTGAAGTGGGAAAGGTGGCCGGAAAGATACCGGGGCGGCGTTCAATTCTTATCCACCCAGCAGGCCAAGGAGTGGTTTGACAAGTGGGACAAGGCCGGCATGGTGCATATGATTATGGTCTACGGTACGGAAAACGAAGGCCTCCCTTTTGTCGGAGGATTGTGCAACTGTGACTATCCCGACTGTATACCTCTCAGGATACGGCATGACTATGATATCAAGCATGTGCTTCTAAAGGCCCATTACGTGGCCGTTCCGGATTACGACCTTTGCACGGGCTGCGGGACCTGCGTCGAAAGATGCCAGTTCGGGGCGATTAAGATGGAGGTCACCACCGGCAAGACGAACATTGATATGTTTAAGTGTTTCGGCTGCGGTGTCTGCGAAACGGGATGCCCGACTGAAGCCATAACTTTGGAACGCCGGGAGAAATTCCCCGCCTTAAGGGAGGAATGGTAAAATGGCCTATCAACATATTGCGATTGATTATGACAAGTGCACGACCCCTTATGCCTGTAAGAGATGTCTTCAAGTTTGTCCACAGGCGGTATTTGCGGTCATGGCCGTAAAAACGAAAAAATTTCAGGAAACGGACGAAAATGAGCCGGGCGCTTTCAAACTCACAGTTCCTTTTGGTGACAAGTGCACGGTCTGCAACGATTGCGTCGAGGCCTGTCCGGTCAAAGCCCTCAGCGTTACCTACGAATAGGAGATCGATTATGGAGGACAAAAAAGGATACTCGTTTGAGCTGCACGAAGATATGTTAAGTCTTATTGAAAATGAGTTTTCGCCACAGGAAATCGCAGCCAACCTGGCCGCCGCGATTGAGAGAAAATCTTCTCCGGAAATCCCGGAGATCGGCAAAAAGATTTTTAGCGAATATGGAAGGCGTTGGGCCGAGCGGGTTCTCGAGTTGGGGGAATCCTACCCGGACCGGACCTATGAGGTCCTGCGGGAGGCCATCGACGCAACAGGAAGTCCGGCATTTCCATTGATTCCACAGAGATTCATTGAGATAGCTTATTTGAGTACACAGAAAATCTCCACCCTACCCATCTCGGAGAACAACATTGCCCGTTTGATCTTCAGGATCGGGAACTGCCGCACTTATCAGTCCGTTTCCGACCGATTGGGCCAAGAGACGGCCGGGCTTTTGTCCTGCCGTGAGGGTTGTCTGAATTTGTGTCAGGGGATTATAGAAGGCCTTGGCCTGGAGGGGATCGAAACGGAGGTATCCGCCGGAATGCCGGATCAGGGCTATTGCCAATTTATACTTAACAACACCAAAGCATAGAAAAGGGAATGGGACGCCCTGAGGACGTCCCATTCAGTCGAGGGAGTTACCCAGAGAGCCGCCTCATCTTCTGATGGGGCAGACTGTTAAGTCTTGGGGTCGTTGACCAAGTTTTATTGCCTGAAAGATTAGTGAACATGAACAAGGGAATTCTTATTAAGAAAGGAGATTAACCATCGTGGCACAGTTTAAATTAAACCAGGTAGACAAGTTGGAAATATTGACACTGGAGGACAACTATCTCGACTTGGTCTCCGGAGATAATTCCGACATAGTCGCAAGAGCGATGCCACTCAAAGATATGCAGTTAAAAAATTCAATCTTAGCTGAGCATGGTTTCTCCGCCACGGTTACCACGATTACACAGGAGAGGTCAAGAATGATGCTTTTTGACTTCGGTTTTTCTGAAGATATTGTTGCCCGGAATGCTGATGCCCTGGGAGTGGATTTAACCAAGGTTGAAGTGGCCGCCCTTTCTCATGGTCATATAGACCACTTCGGCGGACTTGAACAAGTAGCAACAAAAATTGGAAAGAAAGGTGTGGGACTAATCCTGCATCCTTTTGCATTCAGAAAAAATAGATACGTCGAAATCAGGCCAGGCGTTAAGATAATACTGCCTTCAATAGAAAAAGAAAAAGTCGAAGCCGCAGGGTTGAAGATTGCCGAAGTGAAAGAACCTTTACTGTTATTGGACGGAGACGTGTTGTTCTTAGGGGAAATACCCAGGAGGACCGCTTTTGAAAAAGGATTACCAAATGCATTCTACGAGGAAAATGGTCAGAAAGCTTTGGATTCTACCGAAGACGACACTTCCTTGGTTATGAACGTGAAGGGTAAAGGTCTGGTGGTGCTATCGGGCTGCGCCCATTCGGGCATAGTGAATACAGTCGAGTATGCAAGAGAGATTACAGGCATAAATAAAGTGCATGTAATTATGGGAGGATTTCACCTAACCGGCCCGGCATCAGCACCAATTATTGATATCACGGTAAAAGCAATTATGCAGATAAACCCGGACTACGTCATCCCGACTCACTGTACCGGAAGAAATGCCACCCTGGCCATTGAAAAGGCTATGCCTGATAAATTTCTGGTGAACATGTCGGGGACGAAAATGACCTTTGCGGCCTGATCAAATTCCTCCTTTTTCGAGGGGACATTAAATTGTGAAAGTCAGGATTGACTATCCAGGCATTGTCGCGTTTGATGGGGACTTCTTTCTGTAATCGTTCAGTTGCGTTTTTGAAAAATCAGAGGAGTTCAAACAGAAATAAATGAAACTCTATAAAATAACTTGACTTTTTAGAAGTTTTGAGATAAAAAAAATTTTCATGAAAACATAGAACTTTTTCTTGTTGGCAACCTTTAACCAAAGGAGTGTCAAGGGAGAAATTTTTGACCCCATTTCTCAATAGAGCGATGGGGTTTTTTATTTTCAATTTAACAATGAAACTTAAAAGCAACGTCCCACCCTAAACATGGTTTGTTTCTGGAGGATTTATGAAATGGAGTTTTCAGAAGATGACCCTATGAAGCCTCCAGAGAATTTTTATGCCTTCTTAGGGGCTTTTCTATTTAAATCGGGAAAATGAAGTTCGTTTATTAATTGTTAGGCAAAATCTTTTAGAGGTTTAAAATGGAAAAAGCTATATTTTGTAAAGGATGCCGGATTCAGTGGCATGGGATTATTCCCATTCGAGGGCCACTTTCAATGCCTTTCAGATTATTTGGAATTAAACCGAGTAAAATGAACCCAAATATCTGCAACTTGTGCGAGACAAAATTTACAAAAATCAAGCACGCTAAACGAATTATCTTCCCTGCTACAGTCATGTTTGCCGATATTCGTGGATATACAAGTTTTTTTGAGATTATGGATATTCCGAGTGTTGCCTGTTTACTGAGTGGTTTTTATGAAAATTGTGGCTATGTAATATGGGAAAGAGATGGCCTCATTTTCAAGTTGATAGGAGATGCAATGTTAGGTGTTTTCAATTTTCCAATCACTCGAGATGATCATGTTAAACAAGCAGTGATATCCGGATTAGAGTTACAAAGGAAATGTTTGACTATGAAGGCGTCTTTAGAAAAACCTGAAGAGTATTCAAAAGATCTTGGTATTGGTGTTGGTATTCACACTGGAAATATCGCAGTCGGAGAGATAGGGCAGTTTTGCAAAGATTTTACAGTGATTGGAGATGTTGTGAATTTAGCGGCAAGACTACAAGGAGTTGCCAAATCAGGTGAAGTTGTTATTTCAGAAGACGTATATCGGGAAGTGCAAAATGATTTTCCGAACGCCAATACCCGGATATATGAACTTAAAGGAATTAAGGACCGCATTAAAGCGCATGTTTTACGTCCTTAAGATGTTGTCAGAATCTTATCCACTTAGGTATTTTGTTGCCGGAATAATAGAATCGGAATAGGGGCAGTATGGCCGGACAAAGAATAACCAGAAGGCAAAAAGACATCTCCCGGCTTTTGCGCGAAAAAAAATATAATCCGCCTCAGAGGTCGAAAAAGGATAATACGTTTCCATCAAAAAAGCGCGGTAGATAAAAGAGGCGTTTTTGATAATAGATATCAGGAAAGGAGTCATCTTATGAAAAAGTATCGCTTGATTATAGGTTTGATTATTTTTCCCCTATTGATAGTAATCGCCTGCGGGGAAGAGGAGAAAAGCGACCAGGGAAGGGTAATTGCATTTGACAAAGCCAAACGGACAATAACCTTGATCAGGGATAAGGATTTTCTCCAATACCCTAATAACAGGGCAATGCTCCCGGTTACCTATGACCTGCCCCAAGACATTATTGGAATTAAACCGGAACTAAAAGTCGGTTTAAGAATGAAGTTAGATTCTGCAAATAACCAAATCATCATTTATGATCCGATCGATCGCAATTTCAAGACCATCCCTTATACCCTCTTGGATAAAAAAGAAGGGGTTTTATTGGACAACTCCTTGGTTTTTGATACCAATACTAATAAGCCTAAAAAGTTCCCAATTATCGACCGAGAAAGGAAATTAATCACTGTTTATTCCAGGAGACAACAGATATTGGCTACCTTCAGTCTTCCTCAAAAATTCTTTGACTTGCCGGAATATACTTGGAATGCTGGAGATGAGGTTCGGATTTATTATAAGAAAGAAGGGAAAGCACTAAGCCTAACGAATATTACCAAGTACGGTTTGGTTAGAGATTAGAAGGACACAAAACGGCCTTTTTATGCACATTTCAACGGTAATTGTTGATTTTCGGAGTGATCGCTTTAGAATAGTTGTGCTCGGCTGCCAACAGATATCTCGACCTACCTGTCCGATGAAATATCATACTAAGGATTTTAATTGACTTATTGATTGTGAAGGGATAGAGATTTTTATGTAATATTAAGCTATGTTATTGGAGACAACCCTTAACTAAGGAGTGTCGATGGAAGAATAATAGACCCCATTTCTCAGAAGAGAAGTGGGGTTTTTTTATCTTGAATCCTTTATAGACGCTGAAAATTTTGACCATTACTGAATATTGCAGCAGAAAAATGATGTTGGTCAAACAGAGAGGAGGGTATTTGCTGGGCCAAAGACAAGAGGCGAATTGGCAATGAAATAAGATAGAATATAAACTCGTAAGGTAACCACGGCTCCAATAATTCAATTTTTTCCATTCTTAAAACCAGTCCCCAGTTAGGGAGGGATGTTTTTCAGAAATTGTATTTTGTTTTTTATTGTGTTTTGGTAATCGGCATCTTGTGAAGGGATATAATATGACATTATTAGCTCATTTTTTTGCTGCTGTGTTTTTTGTAAATGGGGTTCCTCATTTTGTACACGGGGTTTCTGGACAATCGTTCCAAAGCCCCTTTGCCAGCCCACCAGGAGTTGGAGAATCATCTTCTATAGTCAACGTGCTTTGGGGATCATTCAACTTTATCGTTGGGTACGTTTTACTTTTTTGTATCGGAAGTTTCCATATGGCTCCAAATTTGGATACTCTTGTTACCACTATCGGTGGACTTTTAACTGCGCTTGCTTTGTCCTGGCACTTTCAAAGGGTTAGAAGCAAGTAGACAAGCACCGCAGGATATTCCTTTTTGAAAGCGTCCTTAGGTGCATTATAGAAGAGGAACAAAAATGAATCATGGTGGGTTTTAATGGAAAAGGTTTTTGGGGATCTCTGCGGCCAAAGCCAGAATTTCTCGCTCTACTGGGATACCATTGACCAAGAGCGGGAGGGAAAGGAAGCTGGGGAGGATAGTCAGCGGGGGTGAACTTGATCAATCATATAGTTCTTCTGGGATCAGGATATTGGGGCCGGAAAGATTTGTCGTGAAATGAAAATCCCAGATAGAGAAATCTGCCGCCCTTGATGGCCCTTTCCGCCCAATTAAACACCTCCAGCATAATTAACCCCGTGATCCACTGCATAATGGATCATCTTGATGGCCTCGGGTTCATTGATTTTTGCCTGATCGTTATCGATTACCGGAAGCCGCATAGCCCCGAAACCAAGGGCCGAAACCTGCCAATCAAGTTTACCGAAAGGTCGAAACTTCATTGATCAATTCTCCTCCAAAATAGCCACTGAAATGGGTTTGATATTAGTTATTAAGGATTTAAAAGAATATAGACAAAATCTCAGTACGAGTCAATTCCTATTGATGTTTTGGTGATATCGTTTTAATTGGGTTGGAGAAACAATTTTCTTGAGAACTTAAGTGCTACTTCCTGAAATCTTCACTCCTTCATTTCAGAAAAAAGACAAGGGTTCAAAGGATAATTATTAAGTTAACAGTGGAAGCCATGAATTCTGGCCTCGATATTATGGAACGTACTCCCCTAATGTTCTATCCGAATAATTCCCTTGACATTTTCTCTCAATCTGAGTTTATATTTATTTACTAAATAGAAAGTTAACCTCCCAACCAAACCCCGGCCTTTTTAGGAGTGGGACATGAAGTGGGAGTATCAAAAAGTACTGATACGAAGCCTCCGTGAGGGATCATCCCCTTATGGAGGTTTTTTATTTTCGACCGACGTTTGATTTTATTATTATAGGATTGCTGAGAGATTTCAAAGAATTTCCCAAATGATATGAAGGAGTACTATCATGAGTGAACCCAACCGATCTGATAAAACTTTTTATATTATCATGAAACGAATGGTGGAGACGGGGGTGGCACCCCACTATACGGAGATAGCGGCGGAGTTAGGGGTTCCTCCAGAGGGCGGTAAAAAAGCTCTTCAGGATCTTTTCTCCACACCGATGTTCCCTGGATGGTTATATCCAAATACGGATTACATTACTTCTTTTCCACCCTTTAACAACCTTCCCACCCAGTATCGTTTAACAATTGATGGCCAACAAAAATGGTTCGGTCAATGAGGATTTGAGTCGCTGGCGGTCAGCTGG
Organism: uncultured delta proteobacterium; assembly: GCA_963790475.1. Lineage (GTDB taxonomy): Bacteria > Desulfobacterota > RBG-13-43-22 > RBG-13-43-22 > RBG-13-43-22 > RBG-13-43-22. The sequence goes on from CAWBOS010000012.1 coordinate 1,018,675, forward strand.
CTTTTCCCGGGGAAGGTTGTCCGGATTGATGCTCCCTGTCTTGACTGTGGATCTCCGATCAAAGTGGAAATGAAAGATGGTGTGGTTGAAAAAACTGACCCAGAAGGTCTTGTTGCCTACACCTGTGTCCCTCTTCGCGAGTGGTTTAATAACCTGGCCCATTCCTGAAGCACTATGAATCTCTTCCGGTCGGAAGAGCATGTTCGTAATTGGAGCGGTTTCAAAACAAACACCGAAGAAGGAATCGTTCCACTGCTTGATATGGCCAGAGGTTTTTCCGGTAATTTTTTTAAGCGCCGTCTGGATCCAGATTATTTTTCTCATATGCAGGAATATTTAATGGAGCTGGTCGGAACCTGGAAAGAGATGGGTTCTTTCTGGACACTTTAAGGTTGATAATAACAACGAGTAAGGGGCTCGTCAGAAATGGCGAGCCGATAGCTTAACGTGTTGAAAACGGATTTGCAATGATTCGAAAAGCCTCTAATTCTTTTGAGTTAGAGGCTTTTTCTTTCTGAGAAATTATCTTCTTACAAATGGCAATGATTTAACTATTTATAATTATAGGCTTTAATGTTATATCATAACGGTATTATCAACACGTTAAGCTATCGGCTCGTCAAAAATGGTCCTGCCTTTTTTATGTGGACTTCGAACGGTATTCGATTATTCCCAGGGTTGTCTGGAAAAAGGATTTGTAGGTGCTACTCGGCAGCCATCAGATATATTGACACGGTCTGTCTGGGGAAATCTCTTTCTAAGGATTTTAGTTGACTTTTTAATTGGGCGAGGATTAAAATTCCTGTGTAATATTAGGCTGTTTTCTTATCGGCAACCCTTATATAAGGAAGGTATGAGGTTTATACTCCTACCTTACAAGAGGAGCTTTAAAGAAAATGATCCTGCGCGTCCAATACAAAAATGGTAAGTATGATTACGTCAACCGGCGAACCCTCGATGCTCTCATCAAACAAGAAGCGATCGAACAGTTCTATCGCCCCCAGGAAAAAAAATGGGTCAACATCAACATCGATCCGATAAGGGGGAAAGAGAGCATTTTTTACTTTGGAATGGAAAGAAGGCAGTTAACCCTTTAACCAAGGGAGTGTCGATGGAATAATAGGCCCCATTTCTCAAGTGAGAGGTGGGGTTTTTTATTCGGGAGATACCCCTTGTCATCATTTATTGGTAAAGTCCCGCCCCGCATAGCCCCGTTTCTTTCTCCATGTCCTCTTAAACTCCGGGGTGAAATTATTTTTGGCCAGGAATGGTTATTTATATCAATTGCCTCCCTTCTAAAGTTCCATGTCCTTAAGGTCATCAGCCAAAATCAGTGTCGGTTCGGTTAAAGATTGGATTTCTTCAGGATTCCATCCGGGAGCAACCTCTTTCAGGATCAGCCCCTTGGCTGTGACCTCAATAACGGCCAGGTCGGTGACAATCAGGTCAACACAGCGCGGGCAGGTTAAAGGAAGGGTACACTTCTTTACTATCTTGATCCGGTTATCCCGCGTCGTGTGCTCCATGGCCACGATAACTTTCTTGATCCCCACAGGCATATCCATGGCCCCGCCGATATTCCCCAGTTTGCCGACCGGGTCCAGGGACCAATTGGCGAGATCTCCCTGTTCAGACACCTGGAGGGCCCCAAGAACGGTCACATCAAGATGCCCCCCTCTGACCATGACAAAAGAATCCGCGTGATTGAAAAAACACATGCCCGGTTGCGGGGCCAGAAATTTCCCGCCGGCATTGGTCAGATTAAAATCTGCCAAGGCTTCCTCACCTTCGGTCAAGATGCGTCCGTAACCGAGGATGCCCTGCTCGGAATGGAAAATGACGGTTTTATCGGGCGGGATATAACTAACCGCGTCCGCGCCGATACCAAACCCAAGATTAACATAATCCCCATCCTGGAATTCTTTGGCCACCCTCATGGCAACGACTTCCGTATCCAGCCTGATTTTCATTTCACCTCTCCTTGATTTATCCGCACGATACGATTTACAAAGATTCCCGGTGTAACGATGGATTCGGGGTCCAGTTCCCCTGGATTCACAATTTCATCCACTTCAACAATGGTTATTGTGGCTGAGGTCGCGATCAGAGGGTTAAAACTTCTTGAAGAACCCCGGTAGATCAGATTCCCCAGCAGATCGGCCTTATAGGCCCTGACAAAGCCGATATCAGCCTTGAGCGGTGTTTCAAAAATATAGTCTCGACCCTGGATATTTCTCTTTTCCTTGCCTTCCTGATAAACGGTATCCACCCCAACCGGGCTGTAAAACCCGCCTAGTCCGGCTCCCCCGGCCCTGATTCTCTCGGCCAGCGTTCCCTGAGGTACGATTTCCAGTTGAATATCGCCCTTTTTGACCGCCTTTTCCAGGGGAGATTCAATTCCCATGACCGACGTGCCCGCCCATGAAGTGATCGCTTTTTTTACCTGGCCGTTTTCAATTAAGATGGCCGGTGTTGTATAGCTTTGACCCAGGATAAGTGAATATAACCCCGGGGCGTTGATTCTCTCCCTTAGTCCGGGTATATCCTCAGATGACTTTTCTTGATATTCCAGCATCCCCACTCCGGATATCTGTCCCAGGTTACAGCCAATAAGGGTTAAGTCCTTGGCCCCCTGCTCTTTAAGCGCTTTAATCAGCTTTTGGGCAATACCACCAGGGCCGCTAAAAGAGTGAAGCATAATGGTGGAGCCGTCCGGGATATCGGCCACAGCTTCTATGAAAGTCCTGAATACTTTGTTTTTCATTTCAATTGTTCTCTCAGCTCTCGCTTGAGAACCTTTCCGGCGGCGCTTACGGGAATCTCGTTTATAAAAATCACCTCTCTGATTTTTTTGTAGGCAGCCACCTCGCTATTTAAAAATTGCATCACTTCCTCACGGGTGACCTCCTCACCCGGAGCGAGCTTCAGGAAGGCGACCGGAATCTCCCCCGCATCCGAATCGGGTTTACCGACCACAGCACATTGTTCAACAGCCGGATGCCGGAAGAGAATCTCTTCCAGTTCCCTTGGATAGACGTTGTAGCCCTTGTAGATGATCATGTCCTTCAGTCTGTCTGTAATAAAAAGGTAGCCCTCTTCATCCATTTTGCCGATGTCACCGGTATGAAGCCATCCATCCTTCAGTACCTCCGCTGTGGCCTCCGGTTTGTTGTAATACCCTTTCATGACCTGAGGACCTTTGATCAAAACCTCACCTTCCTGTCCGGGAGGAAGTTCATTCCCTGTGGTGACTTCTACAATCTTGACTTCGGTATCGAAAACCGGCAGACCGACAGATCCAACCCGTGCGCCGGCTGCGCTGAGAGGCGTCATCGTGGCGCCCATAGTACACTCGGTCAAGCCATATCCTTCGCTGATGTATTCCACTCCGAAAGCTCCGGTAAGTTTTTCAATTATCGCCACGGGCAAGGGTGCGGCACCTGAACCGGCAAACCTTACGTAGGAAAGGTCATGTTTCTCAAAATCCGGATGATTGATCATGGGAATATACAACTGCGGGGCGCCGCCGATATAGGTCGCCTTGTATTTGACGATGGCATCCATATACTCTTTCGCATCAAACCTCGGCAGGACCACCATGGTATTTCCCATAAATATCTGGGCATTGAGATACCCTACGGTTCCCATGGCATGAAACCAGGGCACCACAACAATAGAGGTTTCCTCATCCCGTCGTATCGGCAATTCTGATAGGAGAACACCGTCGGGGTATATCGCTTCCCATACCCCGTCTATTTCCTGCACCACAGCGCCGCTGGCCCAGTTGCCGAATTGAAGGACATTGGCCTCGACGTTGGCATGCGTGAGAACAACGCCTTTTGAAAGTCCAGTGGTACCTCCGGTATAGGCCAGGTGGGCCACATCGTTAGCGGTATCGATATCCACCTGACCGGTGAAAGGCTGGTATTTTTTTAAGAGAGGGGCCATATCGGTGGTGTCCGGCACATCCACTTTGGCCAAGGGTTTGAGCGGAGCGGTGATCGGATTGAAACAGTCAGCAATGCTGGTGGTGATCACCCGTTTAACCTCGGTCTGCGGAATAGCCGAAGCCATACCGGGGTAAAGAAGATCCAGTGTAATTAAGGTTTCAGCCCGGCAATCATTAAGCTGATAGGTGAATTCTCTGGGTGAAAGAAGAGGACTGAGAGGCGTAAAAACCGCACCGATTCTCATGATGCCGTAATAGGCAATGGCGAATTGGGGGCAGTTCACCAGATGAATAGAAACCCGGTCTCCCTTTTTAACTCCCAGATCAAGAAGGGCGGAGGCGAAACGTTCGGCAAGCTCCTTGAGTTCGGCATAGGTGATTTCCGTTCCGGCGAATATGATGGCCAGTCGATTGGGGACCCTTCTTGCGGTTTGTTCCAGGATGTTAAAAATAGGTTTTCCCGGATAAAATTGATTTCTGGGAAAGCCCTTCGGCCAGGCGTTGAAGTTCTTAGACATGGGAAACCTCCTTCTTAAAGTTGGCATAAAGTACAGGGCAGCAAAAAAGAAATCATTTTAAACCCAATTTTATCCCCGGCAGATAGTCAGATTAATTATAACTTTTTTTTAAGAAAAACAGGATGCCCTCCTTCCCTCCATGGTTTGAAAAACAGGCCACGATCCGGTTATCCATCTCGCAGGGGAAGCTGCACCTGTTCGACCCGGAAACGAAAAAGAGGATCGATTGAACCTCACAAAAATATCATAATCCAAAATCTTTCAATTCCTGCAGGAGAATTTTCAAAGCGCCCTCGACCTCAGACCCTGCCTTTTTTAAAGGCATCCTTGGTTCACCCCCAAAATAACCTTGCAGGTCCATGACCGCCTTTAATCCGCCGATCCCATAAGTAGCCGTCACCGCTTTGGCAATGGGGGTGAGCCGATTCTGCAGGTCCAGAGCTTCGGCACATTTCCCCTCTCTATAAAGATCCAAAATTCCGGTGCATAAATCAGGGAGGGCATTGGCTACGGCCAGGATGCCCCCCTTCGCACCGACACACAAGGCGGGGAAAAGGACCGGTGCCGAGCCGACGAAAACATCAAAGTCCTTATCGGACAGGTGGATGATCTGACTGAGCTGTTCTATATTTCCCGAACTGTCCTTGGCTCCCAAAATGTTGGGGTGTCGGGAAAGCCGGGCGACCAATGAAGGCTCTAAGTTAACCCCGGTAAACTGGGGGACATTATAGACCAGAATGGGAATACGGGAGGCCTCAGCCACAGCCCAAAAATGATCATAAAGAACCTGGGGAGTCATCGATCCTTTAAAGTAATAAGGGGTCACCACCAAGGCCAGGTCAGCACCCAGACTGGCCGCTGAATTGGTAAATTTTATGGTTTCGACAGTTGATTCCAGCCCTGTCCCGACCAGCATGATCTTATCTTCGGGGATGGCCTCCCGGCAGACCTCAATCACTTTCATTTTTTCTGTTTCACTCAAATAAACCGCCTCCCCGTTGGACCCCAGGACCAGATATCCGGAAAGTTTGGTTCGGTTCCATTTTTGAATATTTTCTTTCAACCTTTCAAAGGCCACCTCGGCCCCGATAAATGGCGTGGTGATGGGGGGCATTATTCCCTGAAGTTTCATAATTCCTCCTTAGGTTGTAAGATGATGTTATTATAATAAAAATAAGATATTTAAACTTTACCACTCCCCTGGGTAGAAAAAACCCTCCCGGAAAAGGGGAGAACGGGGTGATGTATTTGTTAATAGTGGTCAACGCTGATAAACGGTTTTTCCGTCCACAATGGTCATCAGGACCTTAGTCTCCAGGAGTTGTTCGGGGGGCAGACTTAGAATGTCCCGATCGATGACGATCAGGTCCGCCAGTTTTCCCGGCTCGATGCTGCCCAGCCGGTCCTCTTCTTTGGCCAGGTAGGCTCCGTTCCAGGTATAGAGCCGGATAGCATCTATCAGATTTATGGCCTCCTCCGGGCCGATAACTTTCCCACTGCCGGTCTTTCGGGTTACCGCGGCATACATCTGAACAAAGGGTCCATAAAAAGTTATGGGACAATCATTGTTTCCTCCGGCTATTATACCCATTTCCTGCATGGTCCGGTGAGGATGGAGCCACCGGCTCCTCTCCGGTCCAAAATTCTCGTAATACTGGTCTCCCAAGCCATACATATATCCGATGCTGCTGGAAGGGGTTACCCCCAGCTCCTTGATTCTTTGAAGCTGCCTGGGCCTACAGCAACTATTGTGCTCAAGCCGGTGCCGCACATCAGGGATCGGTTTCATCTTTTGAGCTTTTTCGATACAGTCCAGGGCGATGTCAATGCCCCGGTCACCAATGCTGTGGATACTGCAGCGGAGACCCGACTGATGGGCTTTAAGAACAAGTTGCTCCATGATATCCGGGTCAGTCATCATGAGGCCAAGCCCTTGGGGACCTCTGTTTTGTGGTTCATAGACACCGGCTGTTCCTCCGGCTCCCGAGCCATCCCCCATGATCTTAAGGCTCATCACCTTCAGCCAGTCATTCCCAAAACCGCTCTCTATCCCAAGATCGCTCAGGGCCTCATTAAGGTTAATCCCATCGGGTTCTTTAGGATAGACGCTGACCATGAGATTCAACCTTACCTTTTTGACGCCTTCCTTCAAAAGCTGTTGATAGGCCCTGATGGCCAGGCTATAACCACTGGCATCATGGGTGGAGGTAATTCCCCACTCAGAAAACTGATTCAGGACCGCTTTAAACCCCTCTTTCAACTCTTCAACCGTGTAGGGAGGAATAACCCTGGTGGCCAGCACGGTGGCGGTTTCGTACAGAAGACCAGTCGGTTCATTAATCTGATCTCTATCGATTTTGCCACCCGGAGGATCCTGGGTACGAGCGCCGATCCCGGCCAGTTCAAGGGCTAAGCTGTTCACCAGGCCCTGGTGCCCCGTATCCGAAAGAATGAAAACAGGGTTATGGGGAGCCGCCTCATCGAGTTCCCAGCGAGTAATATGCCTGTTCTCGGACAGTTTAGAATCATTGAAATTTCCGCCACGCACCCACTTGCCGGGGCCAAGCTCTCCCGCCCGTTCTCTCACCATCCGGAGTATGTCCCGGATGCTTTGAACCGACGGTTGGCGACAGTTGATTTCCGTTACCAGGGACGCCGCCAGGCTGGGATGCGTGTGTGAATCGATGATTCCAGGCAAGACAGTTTTATGCTTAAGGTCAAGGACCTCGGTCCTATCACCGACCAAGGTCATGATTTCAGGAGTCGAACTACAGGCCAGGAATTTACCTTCTTTAATGGCCACAGCCTCAACGATCGAGTCAGCCTGGTCGACGGTAATTATTTTGCCGTTGATGAGCACCCGATCGGCACAAAAAAGGTCTTTCATGGTCACTTCCTCCTTTGGTTACTCGCCATTCATGAGTATTGCCATAGTTAATAGCTTTTCTGACTTTATGCTCAAAGAAATATAATATAGTGAAACAGCGATAGACCGTCAAGCGAGAACTCTTTTTATAATCTTATTCAAAGATTGGGAAATCTTCTTTCCGAGGAAGTTAATTTATCCATGAGTAATGCTAAGCGAATTGAAAACGCCCTCTTCCAAGGATCAAAAGCAGGATTGACCCATTTTCTATAAATTTACCTTTAAATCCCGATCTTGAAAATTGGACCAAGGGGTATCGCCGTTTTGGGTTCATTAATTTCTTGATTTTCATCAAAAAATGCTTATGCTAATTAAGTAGGCCCTCTTAAGTACACTGACAGTTACGAACGGAATTAGACATATCTAATAAAAAAATAAATTTGAGGAGGAGAAGGCCATGGAAATCAATTACAAAGGTTTTATGAGGGAAATGATCCAAAGAAATCCGGTAACTATTGGCCCGGAGGCATCGTTTTTTGATGCGCGAAAAATCATCCGGGATAATGGGATCAGACATTTGCCGGTAGTGGATAATGAAAATAAACTGGTCGGCATTGTTACCGACCGGGACATTCGGGAAGCGGCTCCTTCGGATGCCACGTCCTTAAGTGTCGGCGAAATTAATTATCTGCTGGGGAAATTACAGGTTTTATCGTTTATGACGCCCCAAAAGAATTTAATCACCATCTCCCCCGACACCCTGGTGGAAGAAGCGGTACAATTGATGCATGATAAAAAAATTGGCTGTATTCCCGTTGTGGAAGATGGAAAGCTTTATGGAATTTTTACCGAAACGGATGCCCTGGCCTTGCTGGTTGACTTATTCGGCATCAAGCAGAAAGGGACTCGTCTGACTGTCGCTGTTGAAGATAAGCCTGGTGAATTATGCGCTATTTTTGAAGTGTTTAAAAAGCATGATACCAGTGTGATCAGCATCACTTCCCCATCGTTTGTCGTCGATGGAAAAAGGCTCACAGCAATTCGAATCAGAACTGAAAAATATAAGGATATCGTTCAAGATCTGGAGAAAGCGGGCTTTCCCGTATTATCCATTGGCCAGTGGCCGTCAGTTTAGTGCGCTGTAAAAATCTTACCCGACCGCCAAGCCAAGTTGGGTGAAACCTGAAGATGGACTCAACGGATGCGCGTGCGTCGGCCGTCGATCAAGAATGGCTCATAAACGTTTATCCGCTCTACCTCCACGACCTCTCTGAGTTCGATGACCACTACTACACGTTGAACCAGCGAGTATTGTGGGAGCCGGACTATCTGCCAAACTGGCTCGAGGAGGACAGGGACCATTCGCTGATCATCAGCGAGTCGGGTTGCCGAGTCGGTTTCGCCTTGGTAAACGAGGCGCCGTCGCCCTACCTGATGCCGGGAATCCGCTATCGACTGCCGGAGTTCTTTGTGCTGAGGAAGTATCGTCGTTGTGGTCTCGGACGTCGCTCGGGCCTGGCACTCCTCGACCAATTCCGCGGAAGGTGGCAGCTAAGCGTGCTACCCCGCAACGGACCGGCGATTTGCTTCTGGCGCTCGATATTGGCCGATTATCCCGGGGGCCTCTGTCCGGAGGCCACGGAATCGGGCGATGTTCTTTACCTCTTCGACACTGGTCAAGACAGATAAGGGGAGATATTCTTTCCCAAGCGGAGAGTTAAGGCCGCAGCCCTTAAGCGCATAGGTCCCGGTGGCTTCTTCCCTGGCGCTGGAACGGCCCGCCGGGGAAGGCCAGGTCAATTGCAACTTTCGAATCGTAATCGTTAGTTCAAGCACATTCCGACAATAAGACTACAAAAGGATTATCAGAAACCGAATAAAAGGAGGTTAGAATTATGAAGGTGGTAGCTATTAACGGAAGTCCACGGAAGAAGGGGAATACATGGACTTCTTTAAATAAAGTGCTGGACGAATTAAAAGCAGAAGGGATAGAGACTGAACTGATTCAACTCGGGGGGAAAAAGGTTCACGGCTGTATCGCCTGTTATAAATGTATGGAAAAAAAGGATCGAAAATGCCATGGCCACAAGGACGAAATGAATGAATTCATTTCAAAAATTGATGAAGCCGATGGCATTCTGATTGGTTCGCCGACCTACTTTGGTTCATGCAGCACGGAAGTCAAAGCCCTGATCGATCGTTGCGGTCTGGTGGCCATCGCCAACGACAGAATGCTTTCCAGGAAAGTCGGGGCAGCGGTTGTCGCCGTTCGAAGGCAGGGGGCTACGCAGGTGTTCAACCAGATAAACATGCTCTTTTTCATAAATAACATGATCGTTCCCGGATCCACCTATTGGAATCTGGCGGTGGGATTAAATCCGGGAGACGTGCTAAAGGACCAAGAAGGCATGCAGACCTTGTCCAATCTCGGGAAAAACATGGCCTGGCTGCTAAAAAAACTTGAGGAATAAAGAACGACCTCTTATCTATTGATTCCGTTACTGAAATTTCCTAAAAATTAAATAGATAAGAGGAGGCCGTCCGAAATAATCTTATCTTTCCTGTTAATTTTCCAGGTCTTTTATCCTTAAATTCGGGAAAGTGTCGGTAGTGGGTTAATTGAAACTGACCCACCACAAAAATGTCGTAATTTTTTACAATTTCGATAATTTTAAAAATACTGTAAAAACAATTAGTTATGCGTTATTAGGATCAAATACGAAAAATTTCGTCGGCATTCTTTACAATTTCTTCGGCGGCGGGCAACTGTCTCCTATGTTGAAGCCTTAAGAGCTTTTTTAATAATATCAGGTAGTTTTACTAACTTTGGTCTCTTAATGGGAAAATTGGCACAGATATTGCTCTTAAAATAATTCTAAGAAGTCAAATATAAAAGATTAAGGAAGTCAAAAAAGACCATGAAAAAAAGAAATTTATTAATTTTGGGTATTATTTTTACGGTGGTGACCCTGATTTCGGCCCCAGTGGGCGCTACCTCGATCACGTTTACCGGCTCAAGCGGGAACCTTTCAGCCTCAGCTCTATTTGACTTGACTGGGAATACGTTGACCATTACACTGACGAATACGTCCTTGGCTGATGTCTTGGTTCCGACGGATGTATTAACGGGTTTGTTCTTCGACACCAACCCTGCCCATACCCTTACACCCGTTTCTGCTTCATTGAACGGTTCAACAGTATACTATGGATCTTTGACTGATGTAGGTGACGGATGGGGATACGGAGCTGGAGTTAGCGCCCATGAGGAAAACAGCGCTATTTCTGCTTCAGGAGCTGTTAATGGTCTTGGCCATAGTAATTTTTCAAGTAATAATAATGCCTTACAAGGATTGGATTATGGTATTCTTAGTGCTGGAGACAATACAGCGACCGACAACGGCGGGATCCATGGACCATTGATCAAGAACTCTGTCCAATTCGCTCTTACGGCAGGATCAGGGTTCTCCCTTAGCGATTTGGGGAACAATGTAGTATTCCAATACGGCACCGCCCTGACTGATCCCAATTTTCCAAACGATCCCACTTCGGTTCCCGAGCCGAGTGTGCTCCTTCTTCTGGGCGCAGGCTTGATCGGACTCGGGGCCTTCAGGAGACGCTTTAAAAAATAATCCACCCTTAATTTGAAAATACAAAGGCAGAGTCATTCGGCTCTGCCTTTTTTATGCACATTTGAAACCGTAACAGAGAATTTTCGGAACGATAGCTTTAAAATAGTTGTCGTGAAGTTCGCAAGCAGGAAGGATTTACCTCTTCGTTTCCCCGCATCACTTTTTATTGGTAAAGTCCAGACCGGCAAAGTCCCATTTTCTTCAGAAGACTCCCGCCACCCCTTGCTGTTGGCCCTGTCTTTCTCATTGACCCTGTCTTTATTTTCTTTTATACTTTTCCCATCAAAAAGAAAATTATAATAAAATGAAACTTAGAGAAATTATCGATACTCTGGACGCTACCCTTATTTGTGGGACCGCCTGTCTCGAACGGGAAGTGAAAACCGCCGGAGCCAGCGATCTCATGAGCGACATACTGGCAGGGTTTTCCGACGGATGTGTGCTGCTGACCGGCCTGACCACGATTCAGGTGATCCGTACGGCAATGGTGACGGGAGTAGGGGCGATCGTTTTTGTGCGCCGCAAGCGGCCTACGGAGGAGGCCCTCGAACTGGCTCGGGCGGAAAACATGCCGTTGATATCGACCCCCTACTCGATGTTTGTTTCTTGTGGAAGGCTGCATGATAGGGGTATTACCGGGCTCGATGGTTCTCGATAGGGTCGCACTGGCCCGGCCCTGAACCGGGGACCCCGATAGGCGCGCTGGCATCATTTCCGGGTTCATCCCCAGGCAGAAAGGCAACATTTCCCCTATGGCCTCTATAAGGCACCGCTTCTTCATAAGAAAAAAAGATTTCATTCGTGCCGGCGAGTCGACGATTAGCTTGAAAAACATCTTGAAATCGATGAACTTCGATCCGGCATTGATCCGCCGCATGGCCATCTGCGGTTACGAGGGCGAGATCAATGTGGTTTTGCACGGCGGTGACGGGACCATGGACCTGGAGATTTTTTCGGATCATGTGACCATGGAAATTTCCGACAATGGTCCGGGAATCGAGGATATCGAACTGGCCATGACTGAAGGTTTTTCCACAGCAACCGATGAACATCGCGAGATGGGGTTCGGGGCCGGAATGGGCCTGCCGAACATGCGCAAGAATTCAGACGAATTTCGGATCGATTCTCAAATAGGGGTCGGTACCAAGGTCTATATGTTGTTTAATCTGCAAACCCCGGGGAAAACATCGTGAAGCCGGAGAAGAAAAACCCTTTCCTCCTGATGCAATTCGATTCGGAGCAATGCAACGAATGCATATCCTGCGTCAGGGCTTGTCCGACCCAGGCCATACGGGTTTGGAAGGACACCTCCATTCAACTGGTAGGAGACTGTATCGGATGTGGAGAATGCATGCGGGTCTGTCCCACCCATGCCGTCAAACCGCTGCATTGGCAGGGACCCACCCTGGAGCGGGATCCATTCACGGTGGTCATTCCTTCCCCTGTTCTTTATACCCAGTTTCCAGGGGTTTTCGCGGAAGACCTGCGACAAACCCTGGAAGATATGGGTTTCCGCTATGTTTTGGATCTGTTTCCCTATATACAGATGTTCCAGCAGGCGACCGTGGAACATATCCTCCGCAACCGTCGCCAGACGGACCCAGGCCCGCGTCCGCTGATCTCGCCGGTTTGTCCCGTCGTTATTCGTCTGATCGCTCACAAATTCCCAAGGCTGTTGCCGAACATCCTGCCACTGAAGACTCCGTTGGCCCTGATTGATAACCGTGAGAAAAAGCTTCTGCAACTCATGTTCGGGCTGGCGGAAGACTCGATAAGTCTTTGCTATATCACTCCCTGTCCGGCGGAGTTGGTTTCCATCCGTTCCCGATTCATTAGTGAAATGTCCACGATGGATCAAGTGTTCGGTATTAATGACGTCTACGCCGAACTACTCAAGCATGTCAAAGGACGGACAACGACAGACATGCGCTCCATAGCTGACCGGCAATCCAAGCGGTTCAATCTCTCCCGCAGTCTGAATTGGGGGATGTCCGGAGGAGAAATTTCAGGCACCCGCATCGAGCGTTCTCTGGCCGTTCACGGGTTGAAAGAAACCATTACCTACCTGGAAAAAATCGAGATGGGACTCTTTAAAGAGATGGAGTACATCGAATTTCGAACCTGTCCTGAAGGCTGTCTGGGCGGTGTCCTGACCACCATCGACAAATATATCGCCAAAGGATTCATCCACAAGATGCTGCGCATCTTCGGAACAGGCACCGGTCTGCAAAGGAAAGACATCATGGACCGCTATGAATCGGGCGAATTCCTTTACCGGGAAGACCCCGCGGCACGGGCTGGAGAAGTAGAAGGTCCAAAAGTATCCTTATCCATGAATCAGTATCTCGAAATCGAATCTCTTTTGGAGATCATCGGCGGCCGAAATTGCTCGGCCTGCGGATCACCAAGCTGTCGGGTGTTTGCCGAAGATGTTGTGCGGGGCATGGTCACACTGGACCATTGTGTTTTGCTACAGGCGCGAAAGTTCGGCAAAGACTTGTCCGATTCCCTTAAATAACCCCGGAAATAAACTGCGATCTGTCCCGATGCCGGCCGCGAAGTGTGAAGCGGCGTAAAAGAATAAATTAGAAATAAAGGAGGCATTCATGAAGGCATCCATCTATAAGAAGCTACGTGAGCAGTTGGATCAATATTCGGTTGGTTTTCCAGCCACCCAATCGGGCATCGAGATCAAGATTCTTAAACGGCTTTTTTCCGAAGAAGAAGCCGGTATGTATCTCGATATGAGCATGATGTTGGAGACCCCCGAGGTGATCGCGGCGCGCACCGGTCGCAACCCGGAGGCGGTTTCCTCCCTGCTGGCTGCCATGGCCGGAAAGGGGCTGTTGTTCCGCCAGCGTAAAAACGAGGAGGTCAAGTACGCGGCCGCGGCCTTCGTGATCGGGTCCTACGAGTTTCAACTTAAGAACATGGACCGTGATCTGGCCGAAATGATAGAAGCCTATTTCCAGGAAGGCTTTATGGATTTTACTCCGGGAAAGAACATCCCCCCCTTGCGGCCTATTCCGGTGCGGCAGTCCATCCAGGTTTCCTGGCCGGTGGCGCCCTACGCGCAAGCCCGCGAAATCATCAAGACCAAAGAGAAAATCGCCTTGGCCGACTGCATCTGCCGTATCCAGCAGGGAATGATCGGCAAAGGCTGCGGCAAACCCACGGAAGTATGCCTGTTGTTCGGCGCGCATGCGGATTACTATGTCGAAAACAAATTTGGCCGGTTTATCAGCCAAGAGGAAGCTCTGGCGGTTTTGGAGGCCAGCGAGAAGGCGGGCCTGGTGAATCAACCGGCCAATATGGTCAATCCCGGGGGCATGTGCAACTGTTGCGGTGATTGCTGTGGAGTGCTTCGAACACTCAACAAGATGTCCAAGCCGGCCCTGGCGGTCTTTAACAACTACTACTCCGTGGCGGACCCTGATTTGTGTACAGCCTGCGAAACATGCCTGATGCGCTGCCAGATGGCGACTGTCAGCATCAACGACGATCAGGTGGCCGTCGTCGACAAGGATCGGTGTATCGGCTGTGGTCTGTGCGTGACCACCTGCCCCACCGAAGCCATGGCCCTAACCCTTAAACCCCAAGAACAGCATAGTATCCCTCCGGCCAGCGGGCGCGAATTGATGGAACAAACCTTCAAGACCAGGGGTACCACGTTGATTCCCTTATCCATGATGGACAAGTAGCTTGGTGCGCGGGAGTGCCCCTGTCGGACTTGAAAACGGTTCAGTCAGAATTTTCACGTTCTATTTTTCAAAGTTGATCCAAGATTTTATTACGTATCAAAGCAAACCAAGCGCTTATCTGCATCGGCCTTACTAGGCTGCCGGTGTTTTACTTTTTTCCATTTTCTTTTCAATCTATTTTGTAGAGTTATGGGAGAAAGTTATTTAACCGGTCCTTCCTTTAATATTGTTTTTAAATTTTAGCCGGAGATACTAAATTTCAAACGACAATCAAGGCAAATAACAAATCAAATGTCCCACTAAAAAGAAAACCTGTGGGGCCCCTCATTCAATTCGGGACCGTCTTTTCCATTCTGCTCATTAAATCACGCTCAAAGTTGATCCCATGGGAAAACTACGTTCACCCCTGACTACGCCCCTGAAATATCCTTGGCCCAATAATCCGAATATTTAATTAAATTAAAATTTATGCAAAAATACTGTCTTTGTTTTTGTAAGATACCCGCTTCATATTATTTATTTTGCAGATCTTTTAAAGTAAATTGCAAGCAAAGAGAGTTCCTAAACTCTTCCATATCTCCCAGAGGAGATTTAGGCCTTGAGCGGGGCCTGGGACGGATTGGAGGGCCTTAGATCGTTCAGTAAAGGGAACAAGCTATGAAGGTATTGATTGTAGATGATGACCAGGCGATAGCCACTATAGTCCAGTTTTTGTTGGAAGATGAGGGGCATGAGGCAAAATTGGCTCTGAATGGGCGGGAGGGGTATTTGATCTATCTTCAGTTCCTACCGGACCTGGTGATTACCGATATCCAGATGCCTGAGGAGAATGGGCTCGAACTGATAAGCCGTATCAGGGAGCATGATCCCCAGGTCAAGACCATCTATATGAGTGGTGACTTGAATCAGTTTTATCCCCTCCTTAAAAAAGAGAGGACAAAGTATCCCATTAACTTTTTGGAGAAACCCTTTTCCAGGAAGGAATTGATCGGGCAGGTTTCCCAGTTCGTCCATTAAGCAGACACGGATAAAGGACTCCGAGTTGGCCCAAAGGAAGGAAGCGGTTATGGCCAAAACAAAGAGGGTTTCCTCAAAGGCAGGGTCATTTGGTCCTGCCTTTTTTATGCACATTCAAACAGTATGGAACGACAAGAAAGGTGGCCGGTTGTAATTCGGAGAGGAGGCGGGGTCACATGGATCAAGTTCTGAAATCCGAGAGCGGTTCCGTTATCTCGACTCCGCCTGATGGGCGGGTCGAGATAAAATAAAAAATTCTTTTGCTAATTATCTTTTTGATGCAGCAAGATTTCCCCTTCAAGAACAGCAATTTCATTCTGTAACTGTTGAAACCGGGTTCCGATGACTATGGAGACGTTGGTCATAACCCGATACCCAATCATTGCGTTCGACTCGAAAACTTTTTTTAAACAGTCATTCTTAATTTCAATGAGTTGACAGCCTTTAGAGGAACAATAACCTGAAAGCCTGTATTTAAAGGGCGGAACAAAACTGGACCAGCCGAATACCTTTCCTGAAGAAATGGTGGCTATGGTCGTTTCTTTCGAAGAATGACCCCCCGGCAGGTCGAAACGCAGGTCCACCCCCCCTTCGATTACCGCCCATAGGAAGGCCGCATCTTCCCCATCGCTAAAGAGTTTTTCACCCTCCTTAATGGTGATTATTCGGCAGCAATCGTTTACGGCATCGAGTTGTTGCTGATCCAGCCCTTTAAAAATCTCTACTTTGCCCAACTGGTCGATTTTGTTCATAATGGCCTCCTAATTTCTCTGTTCATTAAATCTTGGAACTGTACGATTTGGGTAGACAAATGAATTGCGGCTTGAATTTATTGTAAGTCAGATATGTTGTATGTCAAGGGGAAAAACTCTGATTTACAAATGAAAAAGATCACAACCTCCCTCCATCCCTTTGTCTTCCCCCTGTTTATTCCCTTGATTCTCTCTTTTTATTATTTTATATTTTTCCCATCAAAAGTAACTTCTTAGCCAATAAAATACGATAGGGGGGAATTTGATATTCTCTCTATAAAAAATCTTTTACCCCGGTTAGTTTTAATTATGACAGTCCTTGCCCTCCTGAACGGGTGCGCCCCTAAACAGGTTAAGATCAATGAAACAGGATCAAGGATACGAAGTGAGATCGTTCGGGAAGCTGTTAATCTTCTCGGAAAGCCTTATAGAAGTGGGGCAAAGGGGCCGGACGCCTTCGACTGTAGCGGCCTTGTTTATTATATATATCAAAAAGTCAGTATAGTACTTCCCGGCATGACGGAGGGGCAAATAGAGTTAGGTTACGGGGTTTCCAACGATAGTGTTCAGCCGGGGGATCTTGTATTTTTTAAAATTAGGAAGGATCTCCATGCGGGAATAATGATAAACAGGAATGAATTTATTCATTCATCGAAGTCAAGAGGTGTTGCGGTAGGTGATATTAACGAGAGCTACTGGCGGAAAAGCCTTATTGGTTTTAGAAGTATTCTGTAAGAAAATATTTATCGATACCCATTATTCAGGAGAACCTGATGGCCAGCGATATTGTTGAACAGCTTGATCCCATTTTTAAACCGCAATCCATAGCCATTATCGGGGCCAGTAATAACGTGGCTAAGTGGGGAGGCCGGATCATCAGTCAGATCCTATCCTCTGATTATCGGGGTAGACTCTATCCGGTAAACCCGAAGGAAACTAAAATTGCCGGGCTTACCGCCTATCCCGATGTCCTTGAAATCCCCGATCAGGTTGATCTGGCCATATTTACGGTAAGGGCCGCCCAGATGCCGGGGGTCATGCAAAAATGCATAAAAAAAGGGATAAAAGGCGGGGTCATCATTTCAGCCGATTTTGCCGAAACCGGTGAGGAAGGAAAGGCCCTGGAGGAGGAGACGACCGGAATCGCGCGTTCCGGGGGCCTTCGATTTGTCGGTCCCAACGGGAACGGCATCTGGACTTCGGCGGTGGGCTTAAACGCCTGGTCGATGCCCCAGCCGCTACCGGGCGCCTTGGGTTTTATCAGCCAGAGCGGCACCTTTGGAGGTTATGCCACCATGGCCGCTACCATAAAGGGGTTCGGCTTGAGTAAATTCATCAGCATCGGCAATCAGGCCGATCTTAAGATTGCCGATTATCTTGATTATCTGGTGCAGGACGAAGATACCCGGGTTATTGCCATCTATGCGGAGGGGATGAAGGACGGCCGAAGATTCTTTGAATCGGCGATGAAGGCTTCAAGAATAAAGCCTATCCTGATCTTCAAGGGCGGATCCACCGGTTTGGGCGCCCGAGCCACCCTGTCGCACACCGCGTCCATTGCCGGGGATGATGAAATTTTCGATGCCGTATGCAGACAAACCGGGCTGATAAGGGTCTCAGAAATCGAGCACCTTTTTGTCATGGCCGAGGCTTTGATCACCCAGCCCTTACCTCGCGGTAAAAGAATTGCCATCGTTGGCAGCGGCGGACAAGGCGTAGCCCTCATGGATGCCTTGGCCTCTTTGGGAATTGATGCCCCTGAATTTACCGAGGAGGATAAATTAAAAATCAAGAAACTCCTGCCACCCCATGCGCCGACGCCTAAAAACCCGGTGGATTTTGCTGCCGGAGGTTCGGAAACGCTGGAGGAAGTCCGCGTGGCTGAAATGCTGGCTTCATTCGATTATATCGACGGGGTAATCACCAATGTGCCGACAGACCGGAATCATAGTTCCCCGTCCTTTTTTGAACAGAAAAAGGCCCTGATGACCGCCTTTGATTTATTCTGTCGAATTCCCAAGAAGTATAACAAACCGATCCTGACGCAAAGATGGTTTGTTTCGGAGGCGGTGTCTGAAATATTAAGAATCGCCAGGATCCCCATGTATAACAGTCCCAGCGAATGCGCTAGGGCCATGTACGGTCTGGTCAAGTATTCCGAAATCAAAAATAGACCCTGAGGGTAAACCCAAGTTGGCTCGGTAAATAAGCAGACAGGGGTGATAATGCCTTCCGGAAGGACGCCAGAAACAGAAAGGAGCCAAAATGACAAGCACAAGGACACAGGAACTTATCCGCGCGGATAAAGAACACCAGGTCCACCCCTGGTGGGTAACCGGGCAGGAAATTACCAAGGTTTTCGAAAGGGGTCACGGCATATATCTGGTAGATACTGAAGGCAATGAATATATGGACCTGGCCTCTCAGTTAATCTGCTGTAATCTCGGGCACCACTGTCAGGAGATTAATGAGGCCATAACCGCGGCCCTGGATAAGATCGACTATGTGACCAACTTCTATGGGCAGACCAATATCTATGCCATTGAACTGAGTCAGAAGCTGGCCCAAATTACCCCGGGAGGCTTGAAACATTTCTACTACACCTGCGGTGGCTCGGAGTCAACCGATACCGCCCTTAAAATGGCCCGGGCCTACTGGCATTTCAAGGGGCAGGCCGGAAAGTACAAGATTATCAGCCTGTACGATTCTTATCATGGTTTGAGTGGGTATTCTATGAATGTCACCGGGTTGGGGGGCGGCCGGATGCATACTCCCTTCGGTCCGGCGCCGGCCGGCTTTCTGCGGGTACCCAGCTACTACGACTATCGCTCCATGTTTGGTGATGTCCCCGACAGCGGTCTTTTGAGCGCCCGGTTCATGGAAAAGGTCATCCAGCAGGAGGGAGCGGGAAGCATTGCGGCTTTCATCGCTGAGCCGATACTGGGTTCCGGCGGCCATGTTGTACCCCCCGAGGGGTGGTGGCCCATGGTAACCGAGATATGCCGGAAGTATAATATACTATTAATCGTTGACGAAGTGATGACCGGCTTTTGTCGGACCGGAAAAATGTTTGCCTCGGAGCACTGGGATCTCAAGCCGGATATCATGACCATGGCCAAAGGAATCACCGCTGCTATTCTACCCTTCGGCGGTGTGGCCTTCAGTGACGAGATCTATTCAGCTTTTGAAGGCAAACCCTTCCCTCATGGCTTCACCTACACGGCGCATCCGGTTTGCTGCGCGGCCTCGATTGCTACCATAGACTACTATTTGAAACATAAGGTGGCGGAAAACGCGGCTAAGGTAGGCCTGCATATCCAAAAGCGGCTGGAAAGAGAATTTCTGCCGTTCCCCTGTGTCGGTCTAATTGACGGCCGTGGTCTTTTCCAGGCTATTGAACTGGTAACGGACAAAGGAAATAAGACGCCGATCTCTTATGAGCAAAATCTGGCGCTGATGCAGAAACTGCAGGAGAAGGGCATCTGGACCCGAATCCAGGGGCCGGCTTTAAATCGATTGGAGATCTGCCCGCCCTGCATCATAACCGTGGAAGAGGCCGATAAAGCCCTCGATATCATTAAGCCCCTATTGACCGAATTCAAAATGAAATAGGCCGAATGGTAAAAGTGAATCTGTTTATTACCTGTTTGCTGGACACCCTGTTTCCGGATACCGCCCAGGCAGTGGTTGACGTTCTGGAACACCGGGGAGTGACCGTCCATATTCCCAAAGGGCAAACCTGTTGCGGGCAGCCGGCTTTCAACGCCGGCTTTTGGGATGAAGCCAGGGATATGGCGCGCTACACGATCGATCTTTTTTCCAAGGTGGAAGGACCGATTATCATCCCCTCCGGTTCCTGTGGGGTGATGATCACCCGCCACTACCCGGAATTGTTTCACAACGACCCGGTCTACGGTCCCAAAACCCAGGCGCTGGCCGGGCGACTTTTCGAGTTTACCCAATATCTGGTGGATCATCTGCATGTTTCCAACCTGGGGGCGGCTTTCCCGGCCAGGATTGTCTACCACCCCTCCTGCCACACGTTGCGCGGGATGCAGATCGACCGCCAGCCTCGCGCGCTCCTGGCTGAAGTACAAGGGTTGGAAATCCTATCCCAGGAGAACTCTTCAACCTGCTGCGGTTTTGGGGGGATATTCGCCGTCAAAATGCCGGAGATCAGCGGCCGGATGCTCGCCAACCGCATCGCAGCCTTCGAAGCCACCGGTGCCGACCTGGTGGTCGGTTGTGACATTAGCTGCCTGATGCATATTGAAGGAGGTCTGCGCAAAAAGGACAGCCGGATGCGAACCCTGCACATTGCCCGATTGTTGGCCCAGGGGCTGAAATCATGAGCACATCGCCGATATCCATCAAAGAGGGTGTAAAAAAAGCCCTGGAAAACCCGGCTCGCCTGGTGAATATCCAGACCGCCGCCGAAAGGTTTTACACCGGGCGTATCGATGCTTTAAAGACACTGCCGGATTCGGATGCCGTGCGCGACCTGGGGCGCAAGATCCGCGCCCACACCATCGCCCATCTGGACCAATATTTGCTTCAATTCGAGGCCTCTTTGTCGGCCCTGGGCGGGGTGGTGCACTGGGCCAGGGATGCCCAGGAGGCCGGTGAAATCATCACCCAGATTGCCTGCGCAGCCAAGGTCAAGCGCATTGCCAAATCCAAAAGCATGGTCAGCGAGGAAATCCAGCTCAATGCCCGGTTGGAAGCAGCGGGGATGGAAATTGTGGAGACCGACCTGGGGGAATATATCGCCCAACTCAGCGGAGACCATCCTTCGCACATTATCGCCCCCGTGGTGCATCTCAACCGAAAAGATGTAGGGCGCATCTTCGCCGAGAAGCTCAAGGTCCCCTATACGGAAAACATTCCGGAACTCAACGCCATCGCCAGGAGCAGCCTGCGGGAAGTATTTTTGGGCGCCGATATGGGCATCAGCGGCTGCAACTTTGCCGTGGCTGAAACCGGCACGATCTGTCTGGTGACCAACGAAGGTAATGGACGCATGGTGACCAGCCTGCCGCGGGTCCATGTGGCTTTGATGGGAATGGAAAGGATCGTCCCCACCATCAAAGACCTGGGTGTCCTGCTCCAACTCCTGGCGCGCAGCGCCACCGGGCAAAAGATGTCTTCCTATACCTCGCTGATTACGGGGCCGCGCCGGCGGCCGGAGGCCAACGGGCCTGAAGAACTGCATGTGGTGATCCTGGATAATGGACGTTCAGGCGTCCTGGGGAGTGACCTGGCCGAAGTGCTTTACTGCATCCGCTGTGCCGCCTGCTTGAACGCCTGCCCGGTCTACCGCAGCATCGGCGGACACGCTTATGGTGCTGTCTACACGGGACCTATCGGTTCGGTCATCTCTCCCGCCCTGGGCGGTATCCCGCTGTATGCCGATCTGCCGCAGGCCAGCACCTTATGCGGCGCCTGCCAGGAAGCCTGCCCGGTTCGGATTGACCTTCCCACCCTGCTGTTGCGCTTGCGAAACAAAGCCATTCGGCAGGGGATCTCCCCCCTGTGGATGAAGGCCGGCATGAAAGGCTTCCGATGGGTTGTTACTGATGCCAAGCGTTACACCTTCCTGACTTCGCTGGCCGGGATTTTCGGCAAGCTCCTCGGCCAACGCTGGCTGACCTGGCTGCCGGGCCCTCTCGGCGGATGGACACGCTACCGGGCCTTCCCCCCTTTTAGTAAGAGTTTTCAGCAACGCCATCGGAACGTAAACAAGGCAAAAACCGAGGATGCCCCGCCAGCGGGACAAGGGTAAAGTTCCGAATGGTTATTAACGAAAAATTGTTTCAGTTTAGCTTTTTGAAATTCAAATACTTTTATTGGACAGGATTTACAGGATTCCTTTTTTCGTGCCTTTCTGGTAGAAAGGCACAAACCGAATCGTCCTGCGGATTGTCTTAGTTTTCGCTGAAAGCGGATCGAAGTTGCTCAGGGCCTTTCAGGGCCTGAGCAAAGACCATATAAATCCTGTTAATCCTGTCAGATAATTTTTTCCCTTAGGTAGGGATGGAAATGAGTAGTGATTCCCGTCAAAAAATATTAGAGAACATCCGGGATGGATTAAAAAAATCCCTGCTGCCGGAGGCAACAGCCGAAGCGCCGGCGCTCGAATTTCCAGGCAATGCCGGCGGCGTGGATAGGTTTGTTAGTGAATTTGAAAAACTTTCCGGAAAGGCTTACAGGGTACGGACCCAAAATGAAGCCTTTGATCTGGCAATCAAGATCTTTGCCGAACGCGGCTGGAAACAAACGCTGATCTGGGAAATTCTCCTGAACAAGAATGCACCGTTTCGACAATTACTGGATAAGGCCGGAATTGAGGTTCATACGGTCGGGGAAACCCGGGATTTGGCGAAAGTCCGCGTAGGGATCACCGGCGTTCAGGCGGCCCTGGCCGACACGGGCTCCCTGGTGCTGCAGAATACTCCCGGTCAGCCGTCCTTTGTTTCCCTGCTCCCGGAGGTGCATCTGGCCTTGCTGCGCGCTGACGACATCCATCCCAACTTACAGGCCTATCTGGAAAGCATCGATGATCTGAAACAGCAGGTCTCCGCCAGCAATAACCTGGTATTCATCACCGGTCCCAGCCGCACCGGGGACATTGAACTCACTCTGACCCTGGGTGTCCATGGTCCTGGCGAAGTGATGGTGATTATCTGGGAGAATGAATAATCACCTGGGTTGCAGGTTGCGAGTATCTTATCCTTAAAAACAAGTACAAATAATGCTGTTTGGCTCAAGGTTCGTATCATTCCTTCAGTTCCCCAGGGGGGAACGAGACGATACGGTCGGGCCGCTCGACTTCGTCGAGCTTTTGAAAAGGCTCCTGGCCGGGAGCCGATCTGTCGATCTAAGAGAAGAGAATTCCCTAGGAGACCGTGACATGAAAACAGAGTTGTTGAAATCAGAAATTGGCTTCTATTTTCGTATTAAGCCTCTGTTTTACCTGTTCCTCGTCCAGGGATTAATCCTGTCGATTCTCCTTTTCCTGACGGCCTGCCTGCCATGGGATCGGGGAGCCACGCAATTATTCTGGCAGATCGGCCGGCCCGATAACAACAACCAGGAATTTGCCCTGGCCCCGGACCGATCCGTTGATTATGACGAAGACGGATTGTTTGTGGTTGGCCAGTCTGACAGCAGGACGGATTGGCCTTTCGTTCATCCGGGGCCAAACGATCGGTGGGCCGGCGGACGAAGCCACACCTTCACTGTCCTTTTCGGAGTGAACCATCCCCCGCTTTCGGGCCATTGCCGGCTCATTTTGAAATTGATAGATACCCACAAGCACCACCCGCCGCGCTTGCGGGTGGTGATCAACGGAAAATCCTTTGACCGGGATCTGCCCTCAGGTACCGGAGAGGCCTCGATAAACGGGGAACCCCAAAAAGGACGTCACTCCGAGATAAAAATCACCTTTCCGGCAAACCTGCTTCAACAAGGGGATAATGAGATAAAATTCATTACGCTTAGCGGCGGCTGGTACCTCTATGACTGGGTGGGGCTTTATACCCCTGTGAGTATGGCCTACAGGCCTCTATCTGCCCGCAACCAGGTGCGGGACATACTATCGCATCATTTTTTAAGGGAGCAGGATGACGGGCGTTTCCAGAAGATACGATTCCAAATACGGCATATCGGTGAGCCCTCGCCTGCCATCCTGCGTATCCAGGGAGTCCAGCCCAGAGCCGTTATCCTGCGCAGGGTATCGGAAGAGATCGAGATACCGGTTCCCGCCGTGAAACGTGAAAAAAAGGTCCGGGTTTCTGTCGAGGTCGAGGGAAAACAACTGGTCGATCGGGAGGTGATCCTGAGGCCTATCCAAGCTCTGAAAATTTTTATCCTGCCCCATTCCCACACCGACGTCGGTTATACGGAAATACAGACTACGGTAGCGGAAAAACAGGTGAACCACCTGCTGCAGGGAATGGAATACGCGGAAAGAACATCGAATTATCCGAAGGGTTCACAGTTTGTCTGGAATGTCGAGGTCCTGTGGGCGGCGGATTTGTTTATGCACCGTCTGTCCGCTGCTCAGCGGGTCCGTTTCCTGGAGGCGGTGAAAAAAGGCCGTGTGGCTTTGAACGGGATGTATCTCAACGAGTTGACCGGCCTGTGCCGGCCGGAGGAATTGCTGCGGCTTTTTCAGTGGGCGCCCCGCCTGGCCGAACAAGGTGGAGTCCCGATTGATTCGGCCATGCAAAGCGATATACCCGGTGCCACCTGGGGGACCGTCACCGCCATGTCAGAGGCCGGTATCAAATATTTTTCAACGGCCCCCAATTATTTCGACCGTATCGGGGAGACTCTGGTCCGCTGGGAAAACAGGCCTTTTTACTGGATCTCTCCCTCCGGCCGGGAAAAAGTGCTGGTTTGGATTCCTTATAAAGGGTATGCCCTCTCAGACCTGATAAAGAAATTGACGCCGCAATTTTTGGAGGATTATCAAAACCGCCTGCTGAGGCAGGGCTACCTCTATGATATTGCCTATATCCGCTGGAGTGCCGTCGGTGACAACGCCGGTCCGGATTCGGCCATCTGCGATTTCGTAAGAGATTGGAACACCAGGCATCATTCCCCCCGTCTGGTGATTGCCTCCACCCATACCGCTTTCCGCGCCCTGGAACTGCGCCACGGCAATCGGCTTCCGCGGGTGCGCGGGGACTGGACGTCTAACTGGGAGGACGGAGCGGGCTCATCGGCCCTGGAGACGGCCATGAACCGGGCCAGTTCGGACCGCCTGGCCCAGGCGGAGGCCCTGTGGGCCATGATTAATCCCGGCGGTTTTCCGAGGGCCGCCTTTGATGAAGCTTGGCGTCAGGTTCTCCTTTTTTCTGAACACACCTGGGGTGCCGATATCAGCGTATTGAATCCTGAAAGCGAAAAAACCCGGGAGCAGTGGGAAATCAAGCGTTCTTACGCCAATCAGGCCGAGAAACAGTCGCGTGACCTCTTGGCCCGGGCTCTGGAAAATCGGCAGGGAATGGGCCTTTTCGCTTCATCCGTCAAGTGGGCGGGTAAGGATAAATACCCTGAACCTTATCAAGAAATCGACGTATTCAATACTACCTCCTGGCCCCGTACGGAACTGGTGACCCTTTCAAAGGATTTCCCCTTTCCCGGCGGAGACCGAGTGGTCGATGACCGGGGCAGGCCGGTGTCTTCTCAACGCCTGAAAAACGGGGAATTAGCTTTCATTGCCCGAGAAGTGCCCCCTCTGGCCGTCAGACGATATCGTGCTTCGGCCGGGACTCCTTTTGCTGAGGGGAAGGCTGCCGCATCAGGGACAGTGATAGAAAATGGGATCCTGCACCTAGGCCTGGATGAGAAAACCGGTGGCATCATTGATTTCCGGATAGACAAGGTAGACGGGAACCTGGTCGATACCGGTTCCGGACAGGGTTTGAATGAGTACCTGTATCTCCAGGGCGACAATCCGGCCGAAGCCCGACGGAACGGCCTAGTGAAGATAAGCGTCAAAGAATCCGGCCCTCTCGTGGCCTCCCTGCTCATCGAGTCCAAAGCTCCGGGCTGCCGGAAACTGTTAAGGGAAGTGCGCCTGACAGCCGGCTTTGACTATGCGGAGTTAATCGACACCGTTGATAAAAAGCGTCTGAAGGCCAAGAGCTATTATGACCGCCAGGGGAAAGAAAGCGTCAATTTCGCCTTCCCCTTTAATGTGGGCCAGGGCGAAATACGGATGGATATCCCCTGGGCGGTGATACGGCCGGAAATGGACCAAATACCCGGCTCCTCAAAAAATTGGTTAACAGTCGGGCGATGGGCGGACGTCTCCAACGACCGCTTTGGCGTTACCTGGATTACCCTTGACGCCCCGCTGGTTGAAATCGGGGGGATTACCGCCACCCTGCTCAATTCCCAGACCGATCTCCAGGTCTGGCGCAAGAAAATTGAACCCACCCAGAAGCTTTATTCCTGGGTGATGAACAATCACTGGGGGACCAACTACCGGGCCTTTCAGGAGGGGCCGGTCGTGTTTCGCTACCTGCTGCGTCCCCACCTGGGCTTCAACCCGATCGAAGCCTCGCGGCTGGCCATCGGCCGGAGCCAACCGCTGATCGCGGTACCGGCCCGGGGACCTGAGCCTTCGGCGAAGCCGCTGCTGCAGGTGGATTCGGATAAGGTCCTGGTAGCTGGTGTGAAGCCCAGCGACGATGGGAAGGCTTTGATCGTCAGACTTTTCGGGGCCGCAGGCCAGACAGTGAAAACACATCTCTTTTGGAAGGGAACGGGACCGAAAAAGATCTGGTTGAGTGACACCAGTGAGAGAGGCCGCCGGAAACAACATGGGCCGATCGAAGTGCCGGCCTACGGTCTGGTAACCCTGCGGGTCGAGGGGTGATGGTGATTATTTGGGAGAAAGAGTAAAGAGACCCCTGAAAAATGCCCGCCTTTTGACCGATCTTTCTCGTCAAGCTCAAATTTCAAACCTCGAAATATTCCATTCAGTCTTTGAAGGCGGTGAGGGGTTCCCGGATCAATTCTCCTTTTGCGAAGCGCTCCAAAGAGAGACAGGAGATATCGATGCCGGGTTTTTCACCCAGGATCAGCTCGGCTATGACTTTTCCTACCGCCGGGCTGTGCTGGAAGCCATGGCCGCTGAAACCATTGGCCAGGAAGAATCCTCTCAATCCGGGAAATTCTCCCAGTATGGCATGGTTGTCGGGAGAGATCTCATAAGATCCGGCCCAGCCGCGGTCTATCTCCGCCTTCTCCATGATGGGTACCCGGTGCATGGAGTTCCGGGCCACCTCCACCATGGCCTCGTA
Organism: uncultured delta proteobacterium; assembly: GCA_963790475.1. Classification (GTDB taxonomy): domain Bacteria; phylum Desulfobacterota; class RBG-13-43-22; order RBG-13-43-22; family RBG-13-43-22; genus RBG-13-43-22. Next base: position 1,045,924 of record CAWBOS010000012.1, read on the forward strand.
ATCCACGTTCAGGTTAAAGGAAGGGAAATCGTCTTTGGGCCCGGAAATCAACAAACCTGCTCCTTCTCTTCGGAAATACCAGCCCCGGTGAAAGTCGATGACCAGGGGAATGGGATCGGGAATATGGGAGAAAGGCCTGGTGAAGAATAGCTGCCGACGAAAAGGTTGAACCGGGACCTCCGCCCCAGCCATTTTGCCTACTTCCCCGGCGAAGGGGCCGGCCGCATTGACTACAACGGGCGAATCGATATCACCCCGAGGGGTCCGAACCCCGGCCACCCGGTTACCCTTTTGCAGAATCCGGAGGACCTCGGTCTGCTCATAAATTTTTACCCCGCCTTTCCGCGCCCCCCGGGTGAAGCCGCTCAAAGCTTCATAAGGACCGGCATAGCCATCCCAGGTGCAGAAGGTTCCCCCTTTTAGGTCATCGACCCGGAGATAGGGCCAGCGGTATTGGATTTCCTGGGGGGATAGAAGTTCGACGGGAATTCCGAACCGGTGCTGGAGGTCGGAATTGTTTCGAAATACGGCCCACTCCTCTTCGTCGGCGGCCAGGAACAGGTAGCCGACTTTTTTAAAGTCAAGCTCAGTGCCCATGATTTCCTGAAAATGGTTCCAGGTGTTGAAACTCTCCAGGGAGAAGCGGATGTTGATCTCGGTGGAGAATTGAGCCCGTATTCCACCGGCGCATTTGGCCGTGGACCCTTCACCCAGAAACCCCTTTTCCAGGAGCACGACCCCCCGGGCCTTTTTCCGGGCCAGATGGTAGGCGATGCTGGTGCCGATGATCCCGCCGCCGATAATAACAATGTCCGCCGTTTTTTCCAATCGATTCATTCCCTTTGCTTTTCCGATTCCCTAACCCGGACAAGCCGGAACCAAATTTGGTAGGATCGTAAAAAGTCGCCGAAACAGCTTTTCAGTCATTCCGGCGAAAGCCGGAATCCAGGATTTTCAGAAACCTATCATTTTCCTGGACACCGGCTTCCGCCGGTGTGACGACTTTTTACTGGATCATGACATTTAATAAATTTTATCCAATTTGAAAAGAATTTAAGTCGTTAGTTACTAATAATTATGGGAAAGGACAGGGTCAGCTTCTGCGTGACTAAAAAGTTCCCAATTGACAGGAACCAATCTTAATTCTTAAGTTCTCACAGGCAGAGGTGATTTCTTTCTTGGCCATTTTGAATTTCACCGCGATCTCCCAGGCCGAGGCACAGGAGAGTTTCCCCTTAACCAGGGAGGCCCGTATGACCTCTTCCAGGGCCGGTGATACGGTTTCCGCCGCCGTGACCGCCTTATCGGGAGGGCCATATCCGAAAAGACCAAGCTGGCATTTAAAGATGGGTATCTCAAGCAAATCGATGGTAACCCCTACTTCACCGGGCGTTACTTTTAATTTGCCGACTACTTTAAAGGCGGCGGTACAGGATATTTTATCGTCCTTGATTTCCTGTTTCACGGCCTCGGCGATTGCCGGATTCAATTTGAGTTCCGGTGCCCTTTTTTTCGCATACTTTCCTTTGTCGGTGTGGGTCATGGATTTCCTCCCGTTAGTATTTTCTCTATTTTTGAAATCAATTTCCTTCCGGCAGATTATCTTTTTTCCGGCCGAAATAAGAATTGTTATTATTGTCAATAGTCCCCTATCGGCCAGCCTTTCTTCGGGCAAAATCTTCCACCGCTTTGGAAAATTCCGGGGTAAAGACCGAGATACTCTGGTTGCGGTCTTCGAGGTTTATGGCCGCCGCTAAAGACGGGGCGGTGAGGTTCTGATTTAAAGCCTCTTTGGTCAGTCTAAGAGCAGTGGGGCTTTTTTCTTTCATGAGCCTGGCGTGGGCTAAAGCGGTCTCCAAAAGTTTCTCCTCCTCAACCACCCTGTTGACCATTCCGATTTGTTGCGCTTCGTAGGCATCAACGGTGCGGCCGGTGAGCAATATTTCGGCGGCCCGGATGGAACCCACGGCCTTCTGCAGGAAAAAGGTGCTCCCCAGTTCTCCCCCTGAAAGACCGATATTTATAAAAGAGGGGGTAAAGGCGGCCTTGGAAGTGGCGAAAACCGCATCGGAGGCCAGGGCCAGACACATTCCGCCTCCTGCCGCCGGGCCGTTGACCGCACTGATGACCGGCTGGGGAATGGCCCGGAGGCGGGTTATGATGGATGAAAACCTTTTTTGCACTTTAAAAAGGTGAGTAGCCGCGTTTTGATGGTGCTGGGCGGCCTCGGCCTTCGAGCGCTCGTCTTTTAGATCGGCCCCGGCACAAAACCCCCGGCCCGCACCGGTCAGGATTATTACCCTGACGGTGGGAGAGTCCTCAAGTTCGTCGTACAGTCGGTGCAACTCATCGAGCAGGTTGAGGCTCAGGGCGTTTAGACGGGCGGGGCGGTTGAGGGTAATTAACCCGATGCCGGGTTCGATTTCCGTGAAAATAAGGGTGTCAAAGTCCATAAATCTTCTCCTTACCAATAATGTTAGGCCTGAAAAAGTGTAACACTTTAACCTTATGAAAAAAAATATCTGTCTAAAAAAGTTTTTGAACTATTCATCCGAAAATATTATTTCCGGAGAATATTAGATAGAGACTTTTTCTTCTATTCATTCGCTTAATGGGTCAGGTCCTCAACTCCCATTTTTCTCGATGGCAAGACTATTGTTGCCGTTCCGTTCGGAATCATAAAGTTGCCGTCATGATCCTCAGCGGTAATTACTAGGTCGATCAGGTGTTTCCTTTGCTGCACATATTTTTTGACCACCTTACCCTTACACAAGGCCAGGGAATCCCGATACAAGACCCCGCGAAGCTGGTCTCCCATCTTCTTGATGAATCCGTCGTCACCCATCCAGTTGGAAATCATGCGCCCCAGCCAGGCCCGGATTTGCATGCCCAGACAGTTGGCCCGCGGCATGCCCAGCCGTTGGGCGGCGGCATCGGCCAGATGCCAATGGGTGAAATCGGGCAGACCGCTCTCCGGATCGATCATATTCTTCCAGGTGTCCCGGTTGTGGGCCATAAATGTCCGCCAACTGACGCTTTTGCCCATGGCGGCGGAATAGGCGATTGCTTCAGCCTGGGTAAAGACGTGATGTGTCGGCGGAAGCTCGTCCCCTTCATTGACGTCCTCCCAGAAGAGGGGATTCCCGCCCCGGATTTTTTCTTTTTCCGCCCGTTCAAACCAATTTTCCACTTCAGGGCTGGAAAAGCGGCGAAATTGAGGCGGTTTCCCAACCTGTACCTTATCCGACGAAGGCTTTCTCAGCACTACGGCTATTCCGGCGATATCCACAACGGCCACTACTTCACCCCGTTGATTTGTAAAGACGCGGTTTCCATTAACCAGAAATTGTAAGGCGGTATTCTCTCGGGTTATGTCCCTGACCGATGTAGGATATTCAAACACCGAAAACCTGTCGTCCTCCCGTATGATTTTAAACCATTCCACCGAAACCCCGGCGTCGACTCGGGCGACGTGAAAATCCAGATCCTCCGCCGCTTTGGCGATTCCGGAATAGGGGGCGATGGCCCCCAGGAACTGAGGGGGTGCGATGATGCCGCCGTAGCGGCTGTTCTTTACATAATCCCGGTTGCAATACAAGGGATTGATATCACCAATGGCATCACAAAACTGTCGGATGGCGTCTTCGGTGGCCACCCGGCGCGTCATCCTGTAAGCACCCATCTTATAACCGGTTTCCGGGTCGGGACCGTCGACCGTCACCGGCCGCGGCTTTCCCAATTCAAGTTTCGATTCAATTTCGGCGATGATTCTTTCCCTTATTTCTTTATCACCTTTGGCTCGCTTAATTTCTTCCTCCGTCATATATCTCTTCATAATTTTTGGACCTTTGCCCCACTAAAATGGGGACCTCTCTTAAGGAAATGCTGACTTCACCAATAGGGGTAGCTCGATGCTCAAAAAGAAAAAAAGTTGAAAACGGAAAATATCAAGATAATTACAAGTAAATAATGAGGAAAAGGGGGGAAGTCAAGGGGAAAAAGTTTTACTGATCTCAGTGGATCCGGACATATCTCTGGTTATTACAATGACGAAGTAACTTACAGGTTTGCCTGAATTAAATTCACACAAAAATCAACAGGCCAGCTCTTTTTCGAAAGCGGTTGGGAAAAACTTGATAACAGGATGATATAATTATCATAAAAGTTATAATAGCGTTTAGTACCCAATGGGCCTTCCTGAATCCTATTCCGGTTAATCTAATAATCCCCCTATTTATTTAAAAAAGGGACTAAAACATCCCCAAGCCAATACCGTCGGTTTGGAAGAAACTTGAGGCCATCTTCTCGGTCAGCGGTTTGCGTCCGGGTCATTTCAAATCCGAACTTACATTAGCCTCTTTTAAACAAAAAATTACATAATATAAATATGTTAACATTGGTTATCACTCCCGGATAACAGCGAGGCAAGTTCTTATTGGAGAAGGGTTTTCTTCGTCTGCGACCAATGGGGGGTCTCCGGATTATTTCATTCTTTGTGAATTTCATTCAATTAAATTTTTCTTATTGACTTAAATTTACAGCTATGGCTTAGTTAATAACCGACTTTGAATCATACGATCTTAAGGTTTGGTTATTTCTTTCAGGCCACCTTTGGCTCCACCTTCCGAATCGATTGACTGGACAGGACCTCTTAATGTCTTTCAAAGATGACCCAATCGGCAGCCTTCTCCCCCAGCCACTCAAAACCCCTGAGCCCGACAATCGGCTCCGGATCCTCTTGTCGGCAGAAGAAATCATCTCTGAAAAAGGCTTTAACGAGGTGACCATTTCGGAGATAGCCCGCAAGGCCGGCGTAAAAGACTCAATCATCTATCGTTATTTTAAGGGTAAAGAGGATTTACTTTTTTCGATCCCGGAAGAGAGGTTGAAGATAGGCCTTTCCCTATTAGACCGGGATCTCCAGGGAATCATCGATCCTAAAAGTAAGCTGAGAAAACTGATATGGGCCTATCTGTGTTACCACAACGTCTATTCGGCCTATGCCCGAATTCTCCTTTTTGAATGTCTTTCTTCCACGGGATTCTATTCCACCCCGGCCTATCAACTGGTTTTGCAATATGCCAACCGTATCTCCAGCGTCCTGGAACAGGGGGTGCAAGAAGGAAAATTCCGCAATGATGCCTCCCTGACCGCCATGGGAGAAATCATCCATGGGACTCTGGATATGAACTCCATCAGTTTTCTGGTGTTAGGGGAAACGGCCAACCCCCTTTCCGATTTTGAGGACACGGCCGCACTGGTTGAACGCATGATTGCTCCCCGACAGGAAAAACCCACATCCAATTCGGGAAAAATATCCAGTATTTTGGATGCCGCAGAAAAGGTTTTTGCTCAAAAGGGATTTAATAAAGCGAGGATGACGGAAATTGCCAAACAGGCGGGTGTGGCCGACGGAACGGTGTACGAATATTTTAAAAACAAGGACGATCTGTTTTTCTCCATACCGAAGAGACGGTTCGAACAATACCTGGGTGACATGACAGAGATCTTTGGCAAAAGTTCTCCGGTTCGAAAACTGAAAGAGATCATCCACTATCACTTCTCAACCTGTCTGGCCGATCGGCATTTCACAAAAATTTTTGTTTTTAATCTCATTTTTAATAAGAACTATTACCAATCGAAGGTTTTTGATTCCTTCCGAAACTTTTATGGACAAGTAGAAAAGGTCATCGAAGAGGGTAAGACCGAAGGATCCTTTAACTCCGAAGTGAATCCGAGGGTATTTCGAAATATGTTTCTGGGTACCTTCTACTATCTGATGCTGCGCTGGCTTGGGGGACCCGCGATGACCAAAGCGGGTGTGACCAAGGAGATCAATCAGGTCATTGATCTGCTGTTGGACGCTGTTATAACAGACAAACCGAGAGGAGGATCGGTTGAATAAATCTAAATGGATCCCTTTGCTCAAATTTAAAAAAAACAATATTTAGAAATCTACCAGGCGGGAGGGCCAATATGGCGGAGGAATCTCAATTGAAATACGTCTATGATCTCATTGCCCATCAAGGGAAGACCCTGGGCGATAAACCTTATATTTTACATGAGGACCGGAAGGTCAGTTTTGCCGAATATGATCGGGCTACCTGCCGGGCGGCCAACGGGTTGAAGGCCCAGGGAGCCCAAGCCGGTGACGGGATGGCCATTCTCATGGGGAATTGCCCGGAATATCTTTTTCTGTTTTACGGTCTTCCCCGGGCCGGGTTTTATTCCGTGCCCGTAAATGCGGCCCTCAAAGGGGAGGGACTGGCTTATATCTTAGAAAATTCGGACGTGAAATACCTGGTTGTGGATGATGTCCTTTATCCCAAGATCATCGAAATCGGACGTCCTTTGAAGTCCCTCAAAAAGATCTTTGTCCGTCGAACGACCGATGCCCCCCTGCCACCCGGGACCATAGATCTGACTGACCTTTTAGCGGCCTCGGATGAAAGACCGAATCATGTGATCGAGCCCACGGCCATTACCCATCTCATGTACACTTCGGGGACCACGGGGTTCCCCAAAGGCGTGGTGAACCGGACCGGACCGGGCGGCATCGACAGGATGATTGCCTTGGCCAAGGTTTTAACTGTGCCGACAGATATCCTTTATACCGCCTTACCCCTTTTTCACGCCAACGCCCTAAGCCTGACTGCCGGTTTTTCCATGGGTGCGGGTTTGCCTTTTGGATTGGACAAGAAATTCACCGCCTCCGGCTTTTGGGACAGAATCCGGTTTTACGGGGCCACCCAGTTCAATGGTCTGGGGGCCATGATTCCCATCCTGATGAAGCAACCGGAAAGACCTGATGATGCCGACAACCCGGTCCGCCTGGTGATCTCAGCCGCCTGCCCGGCCAACCTCTGGGAAGCTTTTGAGAAAAGGTTCAACCTGAAAATATGGGAAGCCTACGGGGCGGTTGACGGTGGAGGACTGCTGATTTTTAATTTCGGCAACGCACCGGTAGGGTCTGTAGGAAAAGTAATGGGCGAAACCGACTGGAAACTGATCGATGATGAGGGAAATGAGGTCCCCCAGGGTGAGATCGGCGAACTGGTCACCCGATCACGTATTCCAACGAACAGAGTGGTCGAGTATTATAAAAACCCGGAAGCTTCACAGAAAAAAGTTAAAGAGGGATGGGTCTATTCCGGCGATTATTTTTATGCCGATAAAGACGGGAACCTGTTTTTTACCGATCGGAAGAGTGATTCCATGCGCCGCCGGGGTGAGAATATTTCCTCTTTTGAAGTGGAAAGCATTATTGAAAAATACCCGGATGTTGAAGTCTGCGCCGCCTTCGGTGTCCCTTCGGAGCTGGGAGAAGACGAGGTGATGATCTGGGTGGTACCCAAGCCGGGGGCCAAGCTCGACCTCAAGGATCTCATCCGCCACTGCGCCGAGAATATGGCCTATTTCATGGTGCCGAGATACATCGATATCGTAAACGAGATTCCAAGAACGGAGACCTTGAGGATCATTAAGACCCAGATGAAAAAACAGGGTGTTACCGAAAAGACCTGGGACCGGGAAAAAGAGATGCCGGATTTGAAGCTGAAATAAGAACAGTCGTCTTTTCCTGTCATTCCGGCGAAAGCCGGAATCCAGTTTTCCTGATACTAATGATCCTCTGGACCCCGGTTTCACCGGGGTGGCGTTTACGGACAATCTTTTGTTAATTTCTTAAATCTAAAGGAGGTTAAATTATGAGTTATCTTGAATTGGATCTTACGTTGAGTGATGAAGCCAAGGCTATGCAGGAAACTGTTCGGAAATTCGGTATGGAGGTTATGCGGCCGGCAGGCATTGCTTTAGACAAATTACCTGATCCGGCCGAGGTGATTGCCAAAGGATCACCGCTTTGGGATGTGATTCGGACCTATCGTGAACTGGGGATCCATAAGAGGGGTATTCCCAAGGCCTTTGGCGGGATGGCCGAAGATATGGACCCGAAAGCCGGGGCCTTGATGGCCCAGGAAATGGGTTACGCCGATGCCGGGTTGTCCATTAGTCTGGGGGTCGGTGGTTTTCCCATAACCTTTGCCATGATGTCTCCGGAACCGGAATTACAGCAGTTGGTTCGGGATTATTGTGAGGACACCAAAGGTGAAATCATCGGCTGCTGGGCGATTACCGAACCCGATCATGGATCGGACTGGATTTTAGGGATCCACCCTAAATTTGCCGATCCCAAGTGCGGCCCCAGTGTCAAGGCGGTCCTGAAAGGTGACGAGTATATCCTCACCGGTCAAAAATCAGCCTGGGTCAGTAACGGCACCATCGCCACCCATGCCGCCCTCCATGTCTGTCTGGACCCGTCCAAAGGCATGCAAGGCACCGGGCTGGCCGTAGTTCCCCTCAATCTGCCGGGTATCACCAGAGGTAAGCCTCTGGACAAGATCGGCCAGCGGGCTCTGAACCAGGGAGAGATTTTCTTTGAGGAAGTGAAATTGCCCAAGAAATATATGGTTATATCCGATGGGGCCATGATGTCGGCTATAACCAAGATGATTCTGGTCAGCGCCAACAGCGGCATGGGGTTAAGCTTTGTCGGCCTGGCCCAGGCGGCTTATGACGAGGCCTTACGATATGCCAAGGAGAGGGTCCAGGGCGGGGTGCCCATTTTTGAGCACAAGAACATCAAGCTGCAACTGTTCAATATGTTTATCAAGGTGGAGGCGGCCAGGGCCTATGCCCGCCGTATGGGTCTTTATAATGTGGCCATGGCTCCCAACGGATCCGCTCCCCATGCTATTGCCTCCAAGATTTTATCTACCAATACCGCTTTTGAGGTAGCCAACGAGGCCGTTACTATCTTCGGCGGTGTAGGACTGACCAAGGAATATCTGATTGAAAAATTGTTCCGGGATGCCCGGGCGGCCATGATCGAGGACGGGGAAAACAACGCCCTGGCCTTGAGCGGTGCGGAGGATTTAATTTAAAATCAAAAAAAACCCAATAGGTCAGCCGTCCCGGCTGACTCTTTAATAATGTTATACAGTCAGGCAGGATGCCTGACCTATTTTAGGGAACTTTTTTCTTTTTTAAGAGGACTGTTTCATTTAGGCAAAGGAGCAAAAAAATGAGCGAGAATGTTTATATCATCGGTGTGGGGATGATCAAATTCGGCAAGTATCTGGAAAAGGGGATCAAGGTATTGACCGGCGAGGCCCTGGAACTGGTGCTCAAGGATTGCGATCTGACCCGGGCGGACATCGAGGCGGCCTGGTTTTCCAACACCGGTTGGGGGATGTATACCTTTCAACATTCCATACGGGGACAGGTGGCCCTGACGGCCAATGGGCTGGAAAAGATTCCTTTTACAAACGTCGAGAACGCCTGTGCCAGTGCCAGCACCGCCCTTCATGGGGCCTGGACGGCCATCAAGGCCGGATTATACGATTGTGCCTTGGCCATTGGTGCGGAAAAGCTTTACGATGAGGATCGGGTGAAGGTTATGAAAGGCTTTATGGCCGGCACCGACGTGGAGGAGACCTTGGCCCGAATGGCCAAATGGCAGGAAGAAGAGCGGAAGCGCAAGGAAGAGGAAGCCGCCGTGAAAAAAGTGGAGGCCCCCCCAGAAAAACCGGGTGGTCATTCCGTGTTCATGGATTTTTATGCCGCCGGAGCCCGCAATCACATGAAAAAGTATGGTTCGACCCAGCGGCAGTTGGCCGTGATCGCCGCCAAGGCGCACAACAATTCGGTCCTGAATCCTTTGGCCCAATACACTTTTCCCATGACCGTGGAACAGGTTTTGGAAGACCGGCCGGTTTCTTTTCCTTTAACCAGGGCCATGTGCGCGCCTATCGGTGACGGGGCCGCGGCGGCCATCATCTGCAGTGAGGCTTTTTTGAAAAAACACCCCTCAAGCCGGGCCGTTAAAATCAGGGCTTCGGTTCTCCAGGGTGGAACCCGAACCGGCGGAAACGATATTTCCCAAAGGGCCTCCAAGAAAGCCTATGCTGTAGCCGGATTGGGTCCTGAGGATGTGGATGTAATCGAGGTTCATGATGCCACGGCCTTTGGCGAAATCGGCCAGATGGAGGCCCTGGGCTTCTGTCCGGAGGGAGAAGGCGGGTTGTTTGCTGAGAAAGGGGCCACGGCCCTGGATGGAAAAATTCCGGTAAATCCCAGCGGGGGATTGATTTCCAGGGGCCATCCCATCGGGGCCTCCGGTCTGGCCCAGATCTATGAACTGGTGACCCAGCTCCGGGGTGAGGCCGGTAAAAGGCAGGTGAAGAACCACCATATTGCCATGACCGAGAACGGCGGCGGTACCGTCGGGGCCGGTGAGGCGGCTATGACGATACATATATTAGAAAAAGAATAAAGGGTTTCAAGGAGCCAAGGGGTCAAGGTTTCAAGTGAACGGCGTGGAAGTTAAAAACCCTGGAACCCTTGAACCCTTGAACCCTGGAACCCTATTATTTATTTAAAGGAGGAAAACTATGGCTTGGGAAGATGTAAAACCGATTTTGAGACCCGAAGGGGTACACAAGGGCGTTATGAAGGTGGACAAGGACCTTTGCACTAGTTGCGGATTGTGCATCCAAAACTGTCCCTTCAGTGCTTGGGAAATGGGTGAAGATGAACATCCCAGGTTGAAAGAGAATTATGACTGCTTTAGCTGCTATAACTGCATGGTGGCTTGTCCGGTGGATGCCCTGTCTATCCAGGAATCCTACCATGTGGACAAAGGATTTTGGGCCTCGGAGCCCTGCCCCATTCCGACCAGGTTCCCTATGGAAGCCAGGGATAAGGATGGAAAGCTCACGGAATGGAACGCCATGGAACGGGCCATATTCGAAAGGCGCAGCGTCCGCAACTTCAAGGAAGACCCGGTGCCGGAAAGTTATATCCGCAGGGTCCTCGAAGCCGGCCGGTTCGCACCCAGCGCCGGAAACTGCCAGCCCTGGAAATTTATCGTCGTCACCGATAAGGATCTTATTAAAGAAATGGATACGGCCATCTATGGAATCATCAGCGGCCTTCATGGCATGTATATGAATGACGAAATGGTTCAGGGTCTGGTTCCCATGCTCGAGACCAACCCTAACCCGGGCGTGTTTGACCCCAGGCAGATCGTCGGCGGCTCCGGGGCCATTAGCAGAGGGGCCTTGCCGCCTTCCTTAGCGGCCCCGGCGATCATCATCATGGCCGGCGATACCAGGGCCATTACCGGGCCGCAATTGAATATCGGCATTTGCGGCCAGAACATGAATCTGGTGGCCAATTCTTTGGGCATTAAGGCCTGCTGGGTCGGATTCTATGCCGTGCTTAACATGGTTCCACCACTATTTGAAAAGTTGGGGCTCAAACCCCCCTGGCAGGTCATCAGTTCGTTGGTCCTGGGCTGGCCCAAATTTAAGCAAGAGGGCATCGTATCCCGGGAATACCGGCCGGTCACCTGGTTCCGGGAAGGAAAGGGACCGGAGATAGACTAAACCAAAGGTCTAGGGTTTAAGGTATAAGGTTTTCCTTGAACCTAAACCTTAAGTCTTTGGACCAAAAAAAATCCCCTAATGGAGGAAGAATCCACTTAGATGTCATTCCGGCGAAAGCCGGAATCCAGATTTTGAAAGCCTAGAAGATCCTGGATGCCGGATCAAGTCCGGCATGACAGAGAACATACGAACGTGGAGTTTTATTCCGGGGTTAATTTTCGTACGAAAAGGAGGCTTAATGGGCAGACTTAAAGGAAAGGTGGCGGTAATTACCGGGGGATCGAGTGGAATCGGCGCGGCCACAGTTCGATTATTCGCTGGGGAAGGCGCACGGGTGGTCATTGCCGATATTTTGGACAAGCAAGGACAAAATCTGGTTAAAGAATTGGGGGAGGGCGTAGTTTACTCCCACACCAATGTAATGCTGGAAGATGAAGTCCAGGCTGTGGTGAACCTGGCCGTAACTCAGTTCGGAAAACTGGATTGTATGTTCAACAACGCCGGCATAGGCGGAGTCGGCGGACCGATCGAGGAGACCAATACCGAAGGCTTTGATATCACGGTAGCCACTCTTTTCAAGGGGGTCATGCTGGGCATGAAACACGCCGCCAGGGTAATGTTACCCCAAGGTTATGGAAACATTATCAGCACCGCCAGTGTCGCCGGCCATAAAACAGGTTATGCCGGTCATACCTACAGCGCCTGCAAAGCAGCCGTAATCCATTTAACCCGGTCGGTGGCCATGCAATTGGGTGAATTCGGTATAAGGGTCAACTGTATCTGCCCGGGCGGGATCGTTACTCCGATCTTCGGACGGGCACTCGGTCTGTCACAAGAAGAGGCTGAAAAAACCCTGGATCCGCTTAAGGAGGTCTTTAAAAATATTCAGGCTATTCCGCGTCCCGGTTTGCCCGAAGATGTGGCCAAAGCCGCGCTGTTTCTGGCCAGTGACGAATCCGACTTTATCAACGGAGATCCCATGCAGGTTGACGGAGGTCTCGGATGGGGATTTTTGGACAGGCAGGAACGAGGAGGTAAGGTAGAGGAATTGCTTAAGGCCCTGGGGTTGGATCCGGTGATAATCAGCGAAATGTATAAATCAAGAGCGGTACCATCTAAAGGATAAGGAGAAGGTATATGGACTACCTGGATTTGGAATTGAACTTGACCGAGGATGATCTGGCCGTCAAACGGGCGGCACAAAAATTTGCCGAGAAAATTATCCGACCCATTGCCAGGGAACTGGACACCATGACTGCCGAACAGGTCATTGCCAAGGGTTCACCCCTATGGGATTTTCTTAAAGAAGCCTTCCAACAGGGATACCATTGCTCGGGTATGCCGGTTGAGGTCGGCGGGGCGGGTCTGACCACCCTCCAATCTTATATCGTCCACGAGGAGCTGGGCTGGGGCAGTTTCGGCCTGGCCGTTCTGCTCGGTGTAATCGGCATGCCCTTCGGTTTGATTCTGGCCAAGGCGCGTCTGCTGGGCGAAACCGAACTGGTCGATCAATTTGTAAAGCCTTTCTGCCAATGCAAGGACGGCAGCATGCGGGGATGCTGGGCCATAACCGAAGTGGAACACGGGTCCGATCTTATCGGCTGTGATAATGAAGTGTTCTGCGACCCGAATATCCGCTGGAATATCCAAGCCAGGCTGGAGGGTGAAGAATGGGTGATCAACGGTCGGAAAGCGGCCTGGGTCTCCGGAGGAACCATTGCCAATTACGCTTTGTTGTTTGCCGGCATCGATCCACTGCAGGGGATGTCCGGTGGGGGAGTCTTTTTCTGTCCCTTAGATCTACCCGGAGTGACCAAAGGCAAACCTTTGGAAAAGATGGGCCAGAGGGATTTGAATCAGGGGGAAATATATTTTGATAATGTCAGGATTCCTCAAAAGTATCTCTTATTCGGACCGGACATGTATATGTTTCTCCATGAAGCTGTTTTGGCCGCGGCCAATGCCAGCATGGGCAACACGGCCACGGGCCTGGCTCGGGCGGCCTTTGAAGAGGCCTTGACTTATGCCAAGGTCAGGGTCCAGGGGGGTAAACCGATAATTGAGCACAACTCGGTGAGACAGCGTCTGGCTGAGATGTTTGCCAAGGTGGAGTCCTGCCGGGCCCTGTCCCGGGCTGTCCGGTTGTATAACGCTGCCCCACCCAATGGCGTGAGTCTTCTGGAGTATAGTGTGGCTTCTAAAATTACCTGTACCCAAAACGCCTTCGAGATTGCCAACGAAGCAATTCAATTATTCGGTGGTAATGGTATGTGCCGGGAATATCTGCCCGAGAAGCTTTTCAGGGACGCCCGGGCCACATTAATTGAGGACGGCAATAATGAGATCCTGGCCATGGGGGCGGGGAGACTTCTGGCCCAGCATTATCCGAGACCCAGATAAAAGGTATCATAAACAAAGGCGTTAATAATTTCGCATGGTGTCATTCCGGTGAAAACCGGAATCCAGTGTTTACAATCCTCTGGATGCCGGATCAGGTCCGGCATGACGGCGTAGGGCATGAGCTTATAGGTAAAAATTTATCTTGCCACTAATAAGGATCAGAAAAAAGAAGGACCGAGGTGAACACCATGAGTGAGAATGTTTATATTCTGGGCGTGGGCATGACCAAGTTCGGAAAGTTTCTTGATAAGGGCATCAAGGTTCTGACCGGGGAAGCCCTGGAACTGGTATTCAAAGACTGTGGACTGAACCGCAGGGATATCGAAGCCGCCTGGTTTTCCAATACCTGCTGGGGCATTTATAAATTTCAACATAGTATTCGCGGACAGGTGGCCCTGACCGCCAACCAGTTAGAAGGCATACCTATCATTAATGTTGAAAATGCCTGTGCCGGTGCGTCCACGGCCCTGCACAGTGCCTGGATGGCCATCAAGGCCGGCTATGATTGCGTCCTGGCCATCGGGGCCGAGAAACTGTACGATGAAGACCGGGCCATGGTTATGAAAAGCTTTTCATCTGCCGTGGATGTTGAAGCCATGATGGAGGCCATCACCCGGATTCAGGAAGAACAAAAGAAAAAAAGGGAAACCGAGGGGAAGGAAAAACAAAGCGGAGGTCCCGAAAAAGAAGGAGGACATTCGGTCTTCATGGATTTTTACGGGGCCATGGCCCGACGACATATGAAGCAGTATGGGACCACCCAGCGCCAGTTGGCCGTGATTGCCTCCAAAGCCCATAACAATTCCTCATTGAATCCCCTAGCCCAGTACACCTTTACTCAAACGGTGGAACAGGTTTTGGAAGACCGGGTTGTTTCCTATCCCCTGACCCGGGCCATGTGCGCCCCGGTCGGAGACGGGTCGGCAGCGGCCATTATTTGCAGCGAGCGTTTTCTCAAGGCCCATCCATCCTCGAGGGCTGTATTGATCAAGGCTTCCGTCCTGAAGTCCGGAACCCTGGGAGGAGAAAGTGACATTGGAAGAAGGGCTTCCCTGGCGGCCTATGAAAAAGCGGGTGTCGGTCCACAAGACATCGAAGTGGCCGAAGTCCATGATGCCACAGCTTTTGGAGAGCTGGTCCAAAGCGAACAGTTGGGATTCTGTGCTCCGGGTGAAGGCGGACCCTTTGCCGAGAGCGGGGCAACGGCACTTACCGGAAAAATCCCCATTAATCCCAGCGGTGGTCTTATTTCCCGCGGGCACCCGATCGGGGCTTCGGGACTGGCCCAAATCTATGAACTGGTAACCCAGCTGCGAGGTGAAGCGGGGCCAAGGCAGATCAAAAAATATCGCCTGGCCCTGGCGGAAAACGGCGGGGGAACCATCGGCAGCGGAGAAGCGGCCATGACCATACACATCTTGGAAAAAATATAAAGAATACCGGTTCAAGGTTCAAGGTAAAATCAAAAACCAAAAACCAAAAACCGTTATACCGTAAACCTTATACCTTATACCTCGCACCTCATACCGGTATCTTTTGAATTAGGAGGGTTGGCCAATGGAAAAATTAGATCCCGAAGTCTTAGCCCAAATGCTTCAAATAAAAGCCGAAGAGGTGCCTGACAAAAGAATAGTCACCTTCGAATACGATACTGATGGCGATGAAAGCCTGACCTATGCCGAACTTTTTATGAATGCCGCCAAACTAGCGGCCTGGCTAAGGGAAAAGGGTGTGGAAAAAGGGGACCGGGTGGCCGTATTTATGCGCAATTATCCTGAATTTTTGTACGGCATTTTTGGCAGCAATATCCTCGGGGTCATCTGGGTGGCCCTCGATCCCCGCCTGGTAGGAGAAAGCCTGGAATACCAGATCAGGGATTCCCAGGCCAAGGTGATTGTGACCACCACGGATCTACTCCCGGCCCTGGCCAGGATTCAAGGATTTCAGGGGACCATCGTCTTTGCCGACAAACCGGGACTGCCAGCGGGGCTGCCGGTATTTCAAGAAATGGAAAAATCGGCCATGGAGAAGAAATTCAATATGATCCCTTTCGAAGAGATCAAACAAAGGCCCTTCGCCCCTCTCGAACAGAAAGGACTCCCCGGCGATCCCTGCCAGATCATGTATACCTCAGGGACGACCGGAAATCCTAAAGGGGTTTTGTGGCGGAACCGCAGAATGGATGGACTGGTCGATGTCCTGTGGCACTACACCAACGATGATATCCTTTATACCGGGCTTTCCCTGAGTCATGCAAATTCCCATTCGGTTACCCTGATGCCTTCCATTTACCGGGAGATCGAATCCGTTTACAGTGTGCGTTTCTCCAGATCCCGCATATGGGATATTTGCCGAAAATACCAATGCACCACCTATTCCTGCCTGGGGGGTATGATCGGGATGATTTATGCCATGCCGGAAAGGCCCGACGATGCGGACAACCCGGTGCGGGTGGTGGTCAGTGCCGGCACACCGGCGGCCATATGGGAATCTTTTGAGAAACGGTTCAATGTCAAAATCCTGGAATGGTATGGCGCCCTGGACGGCGGATGCGTTTGCGTCAAACAACCCGGCGAGGGCCCGGTCGGCTCTATGGGTAAACCCCTGCCGGTCTTCAGGACCAGGGTCATCGACGAAAAGGGCAACGATCTACCTCCTCGGAGCCCGGGGGAGCTTATCAGCCAACCCCTGGTCGGGGAGGCCAAAGTGGAATATTTCGGTAAGGAAAAAGAATCGATGGAAAAAACCCTGGCCGGTTGGCATCGATCGGGGGATATCGTTTACCAGGATGAGGAAGGCTGGTTATATTTCTGCAATCGTAAAGGAGATGAGCTGCGCAAATACGGCGAATTTATCCAACCCTCGCTTATCGAAAAGATCCTCTGCGAGCATGAGACCGTGGCCGAGGTTTGTGTTTTTGGTGTGCCCTCCAAAGCAGGCGCCCCTGGAGAATCGGATGTCGTCGTGGCCATAGCGGCAGCGGAGGATAAGTCCGTTGAGGTAAAGGAAATTGTGGATTGGTGTAAAGACCGATTGCCAAGGAGTCATATCCCCAGTTATTTTCAGCTGGTGGAAGAAATTCCGAAAACCATTTCTCAAAGGCCCCTGACCCGATTATTAAAGGTTGATTTTCGTGACGGTAAAGGGAAGATTTATGATGCCGAGGGGAAGAAATGGTTATAACTTGAAGCTGCTTTCCATCTGAACATCACTTAAGACAAGTTCGCAAAAAGTCGCCGAAAGCCCATTTCTGTCTGACGAAAGTCGGAATCCAGGGATTTTAACAACTTAAAAATATCTGGACCCCGGTTTTCACCGGGGTGACGATTTTTTCGAAACCATCATTTAACCATCAACCCCA
This sequence comes from uncultured delta proteobacterium, assembly GCA_963790475.1. Lineage (GTDB taxonomy): Bacteria > Desulfobacterota > RBG-13-43-22 > RBG-13-43-22 > RBG-13-43-22 > RBG-13-43-22. Next base: position 1,063,132 of record CAWBOS010000012.1, read on the forward strand.
AGATATTTTTTGCCCGGCCGAGAAGCGCATGGCTTTATGATGGGAAAGGCTTTCGCAGTCCCTCGCTTTTTTCTTTAAAAAAATTCATCCACTCCCAAAGATGCCGGAAAGTAAAGGGCGCAATGCCCCTTTTTTAATTGACCGGCACTGATATACCGGCTATTTTACTCAATGAATATTTTTTTGAAAAAGAAGGTCTTTTTAACAGTTTCATGAGATCCTACCGTACCCTCTTCCCTTACCTGCGTCAAGGACTGCTGCCCCTTCTAATGGGCATCGTTTTGCTTTTGTCTGTGGATTTCCTTCAGCTGACTATCCCCCGGTTCATAAAAGGGGCTATCGATACCTTGACCGGAAGGCATGGCGGGGCTCAGGGGTTGAGCCGATATGTCTTTCTGATCCTTGGAGCCGCCGCTTTGATTTTTATCTTTCGGATGATCTGGCGCCGATTGATTTTCGGCCAGGGGCGCCGGATCGAAGAGGCCCTGCGCAATCGGCTTTTTGAACACCTGCTCCGACTTTCCCAATCTTACTATCAACGGACCTCGATCGGGGATTTGATGGCCCATGCCACCAACGATATGGAGGCCGTCCGCCTGGCCCTGGGCATGGGGTTGGTTTCCATGTTGGATTCTGTGGTCCTGGGCTCCGCAGCCATTGGCTTTATGGCCTATATCAACCTCAAGCTGACCTTGATTTCCCTTTGGCCCATGCCCTTGGCCGCCTTTCTTACCCAACGGTTAAGCCGATTGCTGCACCAACGTTTTGAAATGGTCCAGGGCACTTTTTCCCAAATCATGGAAAAAGTCCGGGAGACTCTGGTCGGGATCATGGTCGTCAAGGCCTACACCCTTCAGGAACGGGAAGAAAAACATTTGGCCCGTTTCAGTCTTAAATACCATGACCAAAACATCGCTTTGGCCAGAGTTACCAGTACTCTTTTCCCATTATCGATTTTTCTGACCAACCTGAGCCTGGCGGTTATCCTGTGGATGGGGGGAAAACAGGTCATAGACCGGGAGATTACCGCAGGGGACTTTGTGGCCTTCATCAGTTATCTGGGCCTGCTTTCCTGGCCGGTGTCGGCCCTGGGATGGGGGATCAACCTTATTAAAAGAGGGGCGGTTTCCCTGGAGAGGATCGAGCGCATTTTGGAAGAACGTCCGGAAATCTCGGATCTTCCCGGACTGACCACCCCGGTGCTCTACCCGGCGGACCTGCAAATCAAAGAGCTGACTTTTTGTTATTCCGAAAGAGAAAAACCTGTTTTGAAAGGGATCAGTTTGGAAATATCTTCGGGCGGAACGTATATCATGACCGGGAAAACCGGCTCGGGAAAGACCACCCTGGCCTTGTTACTGGTCCGGATTCTGGAACCGGCCTATGGGACTATCTATTTGAATGGGAATGATATTCATTCCATCCCCTTATCCGACCTCAGACAGACCATCTCTTTAATTCCCCAGGAGCCCTTCCTCTTTTCCGATACCATAAGGGCCAATTTGCTTTTGGCCCGGCCCGAGGCCAATGAAGAAGAACTCCGGGAAGTCCTTCGGGCCGCGGACTTTTATGATGAGATCCAAACCTTTCCCCAGGGGTTGGATACCGTGGTGGGAGAAAAAGGGGTGCTGCTTTCCGGGGGGCAGAAACAAAGGCTTTCCCTGGCTCGGGCTTTGCTGATCAACCCGGCCATCCTTATCCTGGATAATACCCTGTCCTCGGTGGATTTGAATACCGAGCGTTCCATACAAGAAACCTTGCGACGTTTTCGAGACAGGGCGGACGACGATTTTTATTTCTCACCGATTGGTCGGCTGGGAAGGGGTGGACACGATTTTTTTTCTGGAGGCGGGAAAATTATTGGAGTGGGGGAGTCACGAACAATTGATCCGGCAAGAGGGTTATTACGCCCGCCTTTACCGCTATCAGCGGCTGGAGATGGAATTGCGTCAGGGGGTTTTTTAAATGCCTCCCGCTGATTTTGGTTATATCGAAGGTGAACAGTTAGGCCGTCCTTACGATTTTGGTCTGCTGAAAAGACTTTTTCCTTATTTGTGGCCCTGGCGAAAAAAATGGTTTCTGGGACTTTTTCTGTCCGTCGGCCTGACCTTACTCGACCTGATCCCTCCTTACCTGACCAAACAGGCCCTTGATCTGCATATCCTGGCCGGGGATTGGAAAGGGTTAAGGCCTCTGGCCCTTTTATTGCTTCTGATCCTGATGGGCAATTTCGGCCTCCAATACATCCAGGCCATGGTCCTGGAACGGTTGGGGCAAAAGGTGATGCACACCCTTCGCCTGAAATTGTTTTCCCATCTCCTTTCTCTGCCCCTTTCCTTTTATCAGCATACCCCGATAGGGAGGATGACTACCCGGGTCACCAATGATATTGAAAACCTCAATGAGATGGTCAAATCCCTCTTGGCCACTCTTTTTAAAGATATATTCCTGGCCCTGGGGATATTGGGGGTCCTTTTATATCTGGATTACCGGTTAGCCCTGGTTACCTTCACCTTGATTCCGGTTATTTTTGTCTGTGCTCGCCTTTTCAGCCGCAAGGCCAGGGATGCCTTCCGGGATCTGCGACACAGGGTGGCCCAGCTAAATGGTTTCCTCCAGGAAAGCCTTTCCGGCCTGACCCTGATCCAGATTATGGTCCGGGAGAAGAAAAGGAACGAGGACTTCAGGGAGGTCAACCACCAGGCCTATCAAGCCGGTATGAAACAGGTTCAGGTCTTCGCCCTTTTCATGCCCTTGATGGAATTGATCTCGGCCATGGCTATTGCCCTCCTGATCTGGTATGGGGGCGGCCAGGTCATCAAGAAGACCTTGACCCTCGGTTCTCTGGTGGCCTTTCTTTCCTATATCCAAATGTTTTTCAGACCGCTGCGAGAAATGACCGAAAAGTACAGCGTCATGCAGTCGGCCATGGCTTCTCTGGAAAGGATTTTTTCTCTGATGGATGAGCCGGCCGAGGAGGAACCGGCCGTCCCCGGCAAGATATTTTTCCTTCCTGGAAAGGAGAGATTGAATTTCAACAGGTCAGTTTTGCCTATAATCCCGACAACTGGGTTATTAAAGACCTCTCTTTCTCATTAAAGGCTGGCGAAGTAACGGCCATCGTGGGAATGACCGGCGGCGGTAAAAGCACCTTAATCAATCTCCTGGAAGGTTTTTATCTTCCTCAAAAAGGAAAAATCCTGATTGACGGCCAAGACCTCCGGACTTTACCGAAAAATGTCCTTCGTTCCATCATCGGTCTGGTTCCCCAGGAAACCATCCTTTTTGCCGGGGATCTCAAGGACAATATCCTGCTTCAGGATGCCGGCACATCGGCACCCGATTGGAGACCCTTTACGGAATCCATACATCTGGGGCCGCTTCTTGGATAAGATGGAAAGCCAAAGGGTGGGGGCCATCTCTTCGGGTGAGCAACAATTGGTGGCCTTGGCCCGGGTGATGGTTCGAAATCCGGTTATCCTGATTCTGGATGAGGCCACCTCTCAGGTGGATGCCTATACCGAGACCCTGGTCCAGGAGGCCATCCAAAAACTGCTGGCCGGGCGCACGTCCTTGATTATCGCCCATCGGCTCTTCACCCTGCGTCAGGCCAGAAGAATTCTGGTCATCCACGAAGGAAAGTTGGTGGAAGACGGGACGCACGAGGAACTGATGAAGAAGCAGGGATATTATTTCAGGCTGTATCAGCTGCAATTTAATAAAAACGGGGAGTAACGGGAAGCGACCCAAGTGATCCCCAACCACTAAAGATAAAAACAGGAGACAAGAGTTTTTATGGACAATGACTCGATTACCAGACATAATAGGTTCAAGAATTAACCCATAAATAAGGAGAGATTAAGATGATAAAAACAGTGGAACAGTATCTGGAGAGTTTGAATGACGGACGGGAAGTCTGGTGCCTGGGAGAAAGGGTAACTGATGTCCGGACCCACCCGACAGTGAGCACCATCATCAGAACGGCGTGCATGGACTATGTCCTGCCAAACCATCCGGATTATCGGGACCTCTTTGTGACCCAGGATGCGGACGGAGAAGATATTAATTTTTTGCTTACCTCTCCCAAAACGCCTGAAGACCTTCTTCGAAGGCGGGAATGCTATACGGTCGGAATCAGATCCGGCGGTGGAGTGATTGTGCATTGCATGGGCGCCGATGCCCTGGCCGCCTTTTCCGTTGCCGCCCAGGTCATGGACAAAGAGTTGAAGACCGGCTATATGGAGCGCGTCGAGCAGTACCGCAAGCATTTGCAAAAAAATGATCTGGCTATCACCGGTGCCATTACCGATGTAAAGGGGGACAGAAGCCTTCATCCCTCAAAGCAGAAACAGCACCAGGACTTTTACCTTAGGATAGTGGATCGGCGGAAGGACGGCATCGTGGTTCGGGGCGCCAAAGTGCATATCAGCGCCTCTCCCTGCGCCAATGAGTTGCTCTGCCTGCCCTGCCGGACGCACGGCGAAGCGGACAAGGACTATGCCCTGGCCTTTGCCGTACCGGTCAACACGCCCGGGGTCAAGCTTTTGGGAGTTGAGCCGAATGTTCGGATCTACGGTGAGGAATGTGAATTCGATTATCCCATGTCGAACCATATGCAGCCATCGGAATCTTTAATCATCTTTGAAGACGTCTTTGTGCCCTGGGAAAGGGTTTTTATGTGCGGTGAGTGGCAGTACTCCCAAGTCCTGGCTTATGCCTTCGCCAGCTACCATCGCCTCTTCGGCACCTGCAAAATGACGGGAACCCTGGAAGTCATGACCGGGGCAGCGAGCCTGATCGCCGAATACAACGGTGTCCAGAATGCTCCGCATGTCCGGAAAAAGCTGGCCTGGATGGCCTATATTACCGAAACAGTGCAAATGTTGGGGAAGCAGGCCTGCCTTGATCCGGTTACCGAATTCGGAATGGATGTGATGATGCCCAACAGGATGGCCATCAATGCCTCGAAGTTTACTTACGCCAGTAATTTTCACCAGATGTGCCAGCACATGCAGGATATCGGCGGTGGTTTGACCACCACGGTGCCGGCCTACCGGGATTGGAAGAATCCCGCTATACAGCCCTACATCGAGAAATATCTGGCGGCAAAAGACGGTGTGTCAACGGAGGACCGGATTCGCATATTGCGGCTCATCAAGGACATAACCGGGAATCACTATCAGGTCGACACCATCCACGGCGAAGGATCCATGGCCGCGCAGGAGATGTTTCTCTATACCAGTGCTAACTGGAAAAAGATCCAGTCGGCGGCGAAACGGGCGGCCCGTGTCGACGGGTGGCAGGACGATCCCATTTATGGAAAACTGCCATTGCAGAAGGATTTCGTAAAAATGCCCGCCATTGATGAATCCTATGCGAGTATCGCCTTAACGGCCAAGAAATAACCCTGATGCCCAGAGGAACCTTTCCTCTGGGCATCTTAAATTTAGCCCCCTTGAAAGACCGGGGAAGGTAACGTCCAAGATGATGGTCCCAACCCGACGCAATGCCCGGGGAAAGTTTCCCCGGGTATCTCCTATTTCCCAGGCTTCTTTCCCAGGGATTGCCTAATGATAGAGGGGAGGTCTCCCTTAACCACAGGAATTGCCCCGAGCAAAAAAGCCGGGTGTGGTTAAAGGTAAATTGGAGAAAAAAAGCTTAGGCGCCGGTCTGTCCCAAGGAGTTAACCAGAGTCTCCACTTCTTGCCAATTCAGGGACTCTTTAACAAAATACCAATCGGCCCCTTTTTGAAGGGCGGCCTCACGGTATTCCGGGATATCATATCCGGTCAAGAGGGCAATGACCATCTTCGGATAGGCCTTTTTTATCTCTTGAGTCAATTGAAGGCCGTTCTTCCCAGGCAGGCGCATGTCCATAAAAATCAGATCAGGAGAATCCTCCCGGATCTTCTCCAAAGCCTCCTCCCCGTTAGCGGCCTCATCAATGATCAGCCGGGGGAAATGGGAGGCCAGATTATTCTGGAAAGCTTCCCGAAAAGTGCGATTGTCTTCAACGAGCAGTACTCTTGACATGGATTATTCTCCTGAACGGATTTATGAGATATGATTTCGATTGTTGAGGTTATGCCGTCTTTACTTTTTCAATCTTTAATCCTGAATCATAAATCAGGCCATCATAAATTAAAAACAAAAAAAATCCCCCCCTTCTCCCTTCTCTGCCAAGACCTCAAGGGGCTTCTGGTAGTGAAGACATCTTCTGGATCGATTATTTGGTTTTTTGGTAACAAATGCAATCTTTTTTTCCGATCCTCTTTGGAAATCAATTCCTTTGGGAAAATATCCCTCGAAGCTGAAAAAAAATCGATTTATGGTCCGGGAAAAAAGCCGGATGTGCTTAAACGTAAAGTGGGGATAGAAAATTTTACCTCTTAAAATCTGTCGTTAAGGGAAAAAGTCCGAGCTGAAGTGTTGGGTTTTGTACTTAAACCTGAGCTGAAAAATGGCCGAAAAAACATGAAGTCATGAATGAAGGGGAGATATGTGAAATTAGACGAATGCCCAATTGAATAAGTTGTATTAACACCAGCGGCCCCTCTTATTAGACCCCTGACTTATATCTTTTCTTGACTAAACAGGCCCCCTTATTTTATAATCATTCCTGCTTGTAAAATCAGATTCTTATGCCAAACTGATTAACCTGATAGAACCATGGTCCTATCGCTATTGGTTTCAGGACGGCGTCCTTTTAACAATCTTTTCAGGATTTCCCATCATGGATTCAACCCAATTGGCTCTCGATTTTTTCAATTTTGATACGCCGTTTGCGCGTCTAAGAAAAACAGTGCCAATTGATACGACATTTCCTGAGGAGGAAGCCAATAGACTCGCTACCATAGAGTCCTTTAACAAACACCTTTTTAGGCCCAATACTTATTTGCACAAATGGTGGGCACGTCGGTCCGGTACCACATTTCGCCATATTTTAAAGCAACTCGTCCCGGATATCTCAAAAAGGGATTATTACAGCCCCGGCGGTTTGGAGGGGGTTACGATCCTCGACCCCATGATTGGCGGTGGAACCACTTTGCATGAAGCCATCCGCCTGGGTGCCAATGTAATCGGGTTTGACATTGACCCTATTCCAGTCCTGCAAGCCAGGGCCTCCCTCTCTGGCATCTCAATTTTTGAGAAACAGCAAATCTATCACGCTTTCGAAAGGGAATTGGCCAAGCGTATAGGCAAGTACTTCAAGACCTCCTGCCCAACCTGTGGCCGCAGTGTAGATCTGCAGTTCACGTTGTACGGTTTGAGAAAACGGTGCGACTCGGATGAGGTCTTGGTCGTGGATTCCTTGGTCCTCCGGGAGGAGTCTGATGGGAGTCAGAGAACTCTCGACGAGTTCTACCCCTATAGACAAATCCAGCTAAGGGGAAAAACTTGGAAGATATTAACCAAAGAGGAAGCCCGGGGAAAAGGGATTAACGGAAAAAGCTCAGAGATACTTTCCGTCCCTTTTACCGAACGCTATGTTCCTCTAATAATCGCCGGGCATTGCCCTGTTCATCAAAACTTTTATAAACCCATCGACAGCCAGGATATTAAGCTTCTTTTATCCGCCCAATGTTGGGTAACTAAGAATATTCATTTCCCAACCAACGACTTTGAGATACCAAACGGTCCCAAGTCAGATGACCTGAAAAACAGGAATGTTCATTATTACTACGAACTCTTTTTCCCCCGTCAGTTGATCTATATTGCCAAGTCTCAGGCTATCCTGGCCACCATCCCCCAGAAGCACGCCCTTTGGATGAGCTTATTATTATCTACTTCTTTGGAATTCAATGCCGCTCTCTGTGGTTATAAAGGAGTAGATAAAAGACGGCCTGGGGCCATCCGGCACGTTTTTTCTCATCATGCCTATTCCTTCCCCTATACGGCACTCGAAAACAATCCCCTGTTCTATCGCAATACATCGGGTACTCTCGGCAATCTTTTTGAGAGCCGGATTGTCGCCGCTGGGGAATGGGCCAAGGCTCCGATTGAACGGCGCTATATCAACCACCAATGGATAAAGACGACCATTCCAAACGAGATCGACCTGGGCCAGGAGTCATCTTCTCTTTCCGAATTTTCTGGTCAGAGCAAAATGTTTCTCGTTAGTCAAAACGATTCGACACAAATGCCGTTAGCTTCAAAATCCGTGGATTTTGTTGTGACCGATCCACCCTATTTTAACAGCGTTCAGTATAGTGATTTGTCCCATTTTTTCCGGTGCTGGCTCAGGACCTTTCTTCCGGACCAATCCAATTGGCGTTATGTGAGCCAGTCTTCTGCCGTTGCCGAATCTGAAGAAAATGAAGCAAAGTTTGGCTTCGTCCTTGGACAAATATGGCAGGAATGTAATCGGGTTTTAAAACGTCCTCATGGCCGGCTTATCTTTACTTATCATCATTGGGACCCGAAGGCCTGGGCGCAACTTACGAACGCCCTGAAAAAGGCCCGCTTCCTCTTAACCAACGCCTTTGTTGTTCATTCTGAGAATCCAATCTCTGTTCATATCATGAATTTACGCGCCCTGAAACATGACACCATACTTGTCTTGAAACCCCGGGGGCCTCGAAAAAAGGATCAATGGCAAAAACCTGAGCCGATTGAAGACTTTGATAGCTACTCTTTTTGTAAGGCCTGTGGGAACATGATGGGCTGGATTCTCGAACAGGACATGTCTGAACAAGATATTGCCAAAGCCTGGACGGATTTTCTGAAAGGTTAAATTAATGGCCAAATACCCTTCTGAGATATTCGGATATTATTGGAAAGATTCCTCTGTAGAGGCAAGATCGGCGAAGAAAAACCATCATTGCCCGTTTCATGATTCTGTGTGCTATAAAAAAAGCAGACTGGTTGACTTCCCCTTCGGCGTATGCACCGCTCATACCGATGGCAAAGAAATTGCGCTATGCCCTCGCAGGTTTCTGGAGAAAGGCCTCATCTTTCGGGATATCGCCAAGGCCCACTTTGGCTCGATTCATAACATCCTGGTTTTTAGTGAGGTGGGTCTTACCGGGATTGGCAACTTCGACTTTGTGATGGTCAAACACAAGCCTCTGAGCACCGTGGTAGAAGATTTCGCAGTAATCGAACTTCAGACCGGACAAACCACCAGCACCGGCAAGCTTGTCCAGGGGTTTAAAGACTTCATGGACTCAGGGACCTTGGCCCCTAAGGCTACCTACAATTTCGGCATAAACACTTATGACATCTGGAAGAGGACATTCACCCAGATCCTCAACAAAGGCATAATCCTTGAGAAATGGAAAAGAAAGATTTTCTGGGTCGTCCAGGAACCGGTTTTTGAATATTTCCGGCATAAATATCGATTGGGATCAATCCAGTACGACGCCAATCATTCATCCGTCTTCCTCCTCTACGATCTGAAGCTTACGGGGAATCGTCTGGTCCTTTCCCAAACCAACAAATACTCCTCAACCATAGATGCACTTTTTGAGGCTTTTAGGAAGAACGATGAAATTCCACCTGTGGAGAAGTTTGTCGAACGATTGCAGACTAAGGTAGATTCCGATCTCAAGCTGGGTCTCCGGTTGGATAAAAAAATATCCCCCACTTATTTTGACGCCCCTAAGCCAACATCTTCCGGCAGGGTTAAAGATGATCAGGAAGATTATAGGGATGAATAGAGGATAAGACCGAACCCGCTGTTCCAAAATAAATGGGCGCCGTTGTCCATCTTTTGTATTCGGCGACCGTGGTGATTGGATTTCATAAGGGGGAGGACGATTGGGTTCGACTGGGGAACTTACTTCAAAAGCAAGGAAATGTTAACTTCACAACTTGGGGAGCTCAAAGCTCATTGCTGAAAGCTCATAGGGGGAGTCTGGTCTATTTGGTCCATTGGTTCGTTTCGTATATATGGTCGATTAGTTTGATAGGTTTAAAAGAAGACCAAACAAAAAGACCAAGAATAATACTAAGTAAATAAAGGGGAAAAGGGGGGAAGTCAAGGGGAAAATAGGCCTTGCCCCCCTTCACTTTTAGATAAGGGCTTATTTTTCAAGAATAATTAATGTATGTTATTATTTAGTTGACATACATATATATTCATGGTAGGCTCTGGCTCAATTGAACTCAGGAGGGTGCCCATGGAAAATAAACTGCCCGAAGAATTCCTTTCCTTTTTTGAGTCCATATTGTCAGCCCAACTTCGTGTAGTTCGCCAATTCAAGAATCCAAAATCCGGAAAGACTAAGCTCAACCAGGGGCAAGGTATGTCTAATATCTATATGGCCATAGACATACTTCAAAAGGCCAAACAACCTCTTCATATCTCCGAAATCATTAATCAGGTTAAAGCCAAACACGGCGTAACGCTGGATCGTGAATCTTTGGTCAGCGCTTTGGTTAAAAAAGTCCACCAGAACCAGGGGTTGATACGTACGGCCCCCAACACCTTTCAGGTATCGAGTAAGTGATCCATAAAGCCTCTAATCGGGAACGTATTGTCCACGATGAGTTGCTCCTGAAACTCTGTACCCTTCTATTGACCTATCAAGGGATTATTCGGATCTCTATTCTTAAAAATATTGCCTTGGTTACCTATGCGATCTTGACCCTTTTTAGCGGGGCACGAGGTTCTAATGGCTGGCTTTCCAAAGCCGCTTTAGCCCGATGCTTACCCTTAGACCTGGGCCCCAAAACCCGAGAGCAGCGACTCTACCGATTTTTAGCCAATCCGAGATTTACTCCGGAAGTCATGATCCCCCTGTTGGTGGCCTTGGCCAATGGAACCCATCTCCCCGGACCGATCCCTCTCATCCTGGATCAGACCTCTATCCGGGGCATTCCCACCTTGCTGATCGGTTTGGTCTTTGAGGGGCGGGTGATACCCGTAGCTTTTTCTTGCTTCACTTATTCTCGTATTCAAAAAAGCCAAAACATCTTGGAACACGCCTTGATCTTAGCGGTTATGAGCTGTTTCCCGGCTAAGCAGCGCCCCTGGCTGATTATGGACCGGGGCTACGCTCGCATTGGTCTCTTAATGAAACTGGGCTTGGAGGGAATCCCTTTCCTGGTTCGAGCCCAAAAAAATGTCCTGGTTTACCGAAAAGGGGAACCTATCGCCCTCGGGCGGCTCTCGGTCAAACCCGGTCAGATCCAACGCTACTCGATCCGCTATCATTCTAAAGAAAAGGAACCGCTGGATCTAATCATCTTTTATGGGAAAGGCTATCAAGAACCTTGGTATCTCCTGGTTCCGGCCAATACGCCCGAGTCTGCGGAAGAAATCGTCGCCCTCTACGCCAAACGCATGTCTATTGAACAAGGCTTCCGGGATTGGAAAACCCACCTGGGTATCCGGGGCATGGTTTTTGTTCATGATAATCCCGCTCCGCGCCTTACTCGTTTACTCTTGGCCTTCTCTCTCAGTTATTTGCTTTGTCTGGCTTTGGGTAGTACCGCCGACAGCCAACTCGTAAGGGCTTTTGTGGAAATCCCCAGGCGAACGGCTCGGCATGGCACCACTCGAACACTCTCCGTCCTTTCTATTGGCATCTTAAAACTTTCCTTGCCTAAGTTCGCCTCCCAGGCCCGCTTACAAGTCTTAGCCGTTATTCAACAGCTTCTTTCTGGCCAAGGGTTGATCGCTGCCATCGTATCTCCCCCTTAAACCTTTCCCCCTATGGTTACCCCGATTCATCTTCCTAATTTTCTTAAAACCTCAGGGGATAGCTTTTTCTCTCGGTCTGGTATTCTCCCTAATACAGGTTCTCATTCCCCCTCCCTCGTCTTCCCGTTCTTAATAAATTAACCGACTTCCCTTTAAATCCTCTCCTTTGGGCCTTCCTCCTTTCTTCTCGCTTTCGTCCTTTTCATCTTCCCACCTCTTCTCTCCCTTCCCCTTATCTAAAAGTGAAGGGGGGCAAGGAAAATAGGCGTGAGGCATGAGGCCAGAGGCGTGAGGGGTAATAAATCAGCTTAGAGTTCAAAACTGAAAGCTCAAAGGAGGGGATAAAGGAAAAGGACGTTCTGCGTTCGGTGTTCGGCGATCAAACCAAAGTGAGCCAAAAAGCAGGAGGCAGGGTATACGTTTGGAGTTGGGGGTTCGGGGTTCGGAGACAAGAACACAGGAGGAAAAGGCGTGAACCACGAGGCAAATGAAGTTCGGAGTTGTGAGTTCGGGCCGATAGAACCAAGGAAAGATTACGTATTCTTCTTTACAAACTTTGTCCCGTCAATAACCTTGAGGCCTTTAATCTTTCCAAAATGAAAACTATTTCTGGTTATTAAGGGAACAGCCCGTGTAAGACATGGGCCGGCAACGAGAATATCTTTTATGTTAAGTGTCTTTCCAGTCTTGGAAAGGGTTACATGGATTTGGGCCGCCTTTTTTGAATCTTCCGGAGTCCAATCGAATGGGATCAACATGGCTAAAACATCCTCAACCGGTTTCAGTTTTCCGGAGTAGTATCCCCCATAATAAAGCTCGTAAATTGAGACGGGGAGATATAGACCTCAAACTTTCCGATCAAAGTAGGAAGGATTTCCTGGTTTTCGTTTCTGCCGCGAAGATAATCAATGATAATATCGGTATCTACGCAAACACGGGAGGTTTCCAATTTTTCCATTCCTTATTAAGTTTCTCATAGATGTCATCTACATCAACATCCTTCCAGGCACCCCTGGCTCTCGTAAAGCCATCCTTCCGGGACTTATTAATTTCAACGAAAAATTCATTCTTTACTAGATGGATCATTTTCATGATTTTTTCCATCTCAATTTCAGAAAGTCCTTGAATTTCTGCCGAGATTTTTTCTTTATAGACTTCCGTTACTTGCCGTCCGGGTATCCTCATCCCCCCCTCACCAAAGGTGTCTGCCTTGATGTGATATTCTCTATGGGCCTCCCCAAGATTGGGAATCCCGCTCGATACTGAGCCAATCAGACCTTTTACTTGGTCATAGGGCTTTGATTCATTCAGTACATCGATTTCAGAAATAAATTTTTCAAGAGCCAACCTGACGATATCGGAACGCTTACGCCGGAGTCTTTTGGCGACGTTAGCGATCTGTTCATGAAATTCTTCGTCAAGCCTGACTGTTATTTGTGATTGCATGATTTTTCTCCCCAAATCTTATTTTGGGTTGCATTGTAATGTATTGCAATGCAATTTTCAACAACAAAAGGGAAAAAGAAGTATAGTCATCTAAGCAATCAGATACCTTTTCAGAGGGAATAGAGGGGGGGATATCCACCTTAGCTCGCCACTATAATCCGTCCATTACCTACAAGTTCTCTGATGGGATATTCCATAATCAAATATTATTTTCTTGACCCAATATATCAATTTTGATATATTGGGTCTCATGGCATGGGAGATTGAATTTTACAAAGATGAAAAAGGGAATGTCCCGGTAGAAGGTTTTATTGAGAATCCTCCGCCTAAGGAAAAAGCAAAAATAATTTGGATAATCGATCTGCTGGAAGGGACAGGAATTAATCTTTCGGAACCTTATGCAAAGCATATTGAAGGATCCCTATGGGAATTAAAACCTCAACAAAACAGAATTATATATTTTCTTAATAAAGAGACTTTTGTTCTCTTGCATGGATTCAGGAAAAAAAGTCAAAAACTACCTATTCATGAAAGAGAGACTGCCCTTCGAAGGATGGAAGATTACCTGAAAAGGAGGAGGGAAAATGACTAAGTGGCATTCGATTAGAGGAAAATTACTGGAAGATCCACAAATTCGGGAAGAATATCATAAGCTGCCTTCGGTTCATATTGCTGCCCAGATTATTAACGCCCGAAAGTCAAAAGGATTAACGCAGGCTGATTTGGCAGGTCTTGTCGGGACAAGCCAGTCGGCTATAGTCCGGCTTGAAAAAGGAAACTATTTAGGATACTCACTCAAAACCTTGCAGAAAATCGCTAAGGCTTTGGATGCAACGGTTGAGATTAATTTTTGTCCCAAGACCCAGATTTCCTGAAAAATTCAGAAGGTCAGGAGCAGATCTATTTCCTTTGCATTCTGGTTTTTGTCTCTTTTTATGCGTAGGTTAGGTCACCAAAAAATCGACTTTATTATTGTGGGTCCAGTACCAGATAAGGTGGTTATCCTCTTGTCTAATCTTGACATACCCGGCATCGATGAAACTTCTAATGGTTTGATGAATCAGGTTACTATCGAAACCCGTGGCTTCTGCAATCCGTTGACAAAGCGGATCAAAGATTTTTTCAGGATTACCATTTGGGGTATCCGTAAGGAAAGAGCCGCAGGCCTCTAAAAGGTCTTCCGAGAGCATCTTATAAACCAGCTTCATCCGGAAATGACCGGCCACCCTTAAGTCTTCCTCCGGGGTGTTCGTTTTATCATGGTACCGCTGAACCTGTTTTTCCCAGGCCCGGTTGATCTCTTCATCAAATTCGGCCACGAATTGATCGATGGCTTCCGGCGTCAAGGCCGAGGTCCGGACAATGGCGCTGTTGGCATCATAACGGGACCAGTCCTCGGTCAGGATTTCCAGATCATATTCATCGATTTTTTCCCGGACCGTAGTCCCGGGAAAGGGGGCCAGAAAATGAAACCCGTAGAGGATATCGAGACTCTTGGAGAACTCCGAGGTGTCTTTTAAAGTTTCGGGTGTCTCTCCCGGGAGCCCCACCATAAAGGAGGCGTGGGCCAGGATTCCCGCTTCCTTACAGAGGGCCACGGCCTTTCGGGCCTGATCGAGCGTGATCCCCTTTCTGATCCGCTTCAACATCTCCTGATTTCCGGATTCGATTCCGAAACTGATGCAGTCACAACCGGTCTCCCGCATCAGACGCAACGTTTCCTGGTCCACGGTGTTGACCCGCGAAAAGGCCGTCCAGGTCAGGGAAAGTTTCCGCCGGCGGATTTCTTCACAGACCTCATGCACTTTTTCCCGGTCGGAGGTAAACAGGTCATCGGCGATATTGATCCTGGTAAACCCGTAAGACAGGATCTGTTCGATTTCATCCACTACCAGAGACGCCTTTCTGGAGCGGGCCTTGCTGCCCACCATTTTTCTCCCCTGACAAAAAATGCAGGAATAGGGACAGCCCCGACCGGTGATCATGGAAACCGGAAAACCGAGGGCCTGATAGCGGGACATGGGCAGCAGGTGCCGGGCCGGCAGAGGCAGGCTGTTCAAATCGTTGATCAGCTCCCTCTTCCCGGTTTGAATGATCCGTCCGTTTTCCCGGTAGGCGATCCCCGGGATGTCTCCTCGATTTCCCTGACCCCGGAAATGATCCATCAATTCCACTATGGTTTTTTCCCCTTCGCCGATGACCAGCAGGTCGATTTCCGGGTAGGCTTCGAGGGTATTGATCACATCGAAGGATACATGAGGACCGCCCATCAGGGTGATGAGGGAGGGATCGATTTTCTTGGCCGTTCGGACGATATCGGCAGCGGCTGTAAAATTCATGGTCACCGATGTGGACCCCAATACCTGGGGCTGGAACTCGGCCAGTTCCCGCTCCAGCTTTTCAGGGGTATAGCGGGAAATAATATAGTCGATGATTTTGACTTCCGCTCCGGCCTGTTCGAAGGCCGACGCCACATACGATATCCCCAGGGGGGGTGAAGGGGCCTCTTCCAGAGGATAGGGGGGTGCAATAATGGCTACTCTCACGGAGGTCAATCCCCTTTCAGCGGGAATACCAGGGACCTGAGCCATCCCAAAAGGGTATTGCCTTTGAGGTTATTTTTTTCATTTTCTTTCACTTCGGCGGTAAGCTGGGCGATGATTGAAAACCAGTCTTCCCGGGTCTGCATCGGTTTATCCGTATCCAATTGCTTCAGGACCACGGCCGGATTACCGCCGGCCACTACATTGGGCGGGATATCCTTGACGACCACCGCGCCGGCCCCGACAATACTGTTATCCCCGATGGTCACCCCTTTGCAGACAATGGTGCTGTCTCCCAGCCAGACATTGTTTCCGATCCTGACCGGGGATGACTGCCCGACAAACATGCTCCGATCATAGAGGTCATGCCAATCGGCATCGGTGACATAGACGCGATTGGCCAGCATGCAATTGTCCCCGATGCTTATCTCTGTGGCGGCGCTGATGCGCACCCCGGCGCATATCAAACAGTACTTTCCTATTTGGATGTGTCCTTCTCCCTCCCGGTTGGACCAGACGGTTAACCGAACCTTGTTGTCCGAGGTGGCTATAATATTGGCATAGTCCCCCAGTGAAATAGGACCGCCGTTCACTTCCACACACCAGGGCTTCATGATGGTGGTGTTCTGCCCCAGGTCCTCAAACTGAGGGCGCAGGAAATGATGGACATACCATACTTCAAACCGGTGGCTGAGACGTTTGACGCTATAGGGACGATGATCTCTTTTCAATTTATAACAGCCTTGTTTCCTGATGAAGTAATTATTGATGGACTCGTAAAAATTCGCTCAAAACCGAGTCACGTCATTCCGGCCCCGCATCAAGTGCGGGATAGACTCCAGCCGGAATCCATCCCGCCTTTGGCGGGACCGGTTTTCACCCCCGGATAAATACATTCCGGGGCAGGCTTGGTGACGACTTTTTACAAATCCATCATTGTTGAATTGGGTGACTATTCCGACTGGTTTTTCTCGCGGGCCAGGGGAAGATTATTCGTGGTAACCGATTTTCCCTCTCTCAATGTTTCCCAGAAACCGTGATTGAATATTCGACTGGCCGGTGTCATCTCATTCAAGGCGTCATAGGCGAGAAGCACGGCTGCGGCTGTCCAGGACGTTTTCTCCTCGGGCCAGATGACCGTATCGGGAAAGGTAACGCCCATCCAATAGCATCCATCATCGAATTTCTTATCTCGTAACCAGTTGAAAACCGTTTCCGCTCGATCAAAATCACCGACAGCCGCCAGGGTCAAGACTAATTCGGCCGTTTCGGCCATGGTCACCCAGGGGTGGTCGGAAACACAGCGAACGCCCCAATCCGGAACGGTAAATTTATCCCAGAATTTATCAATCCTCCTTTTGGCTTCCAGGCCTGTGACCGCACCGCAAAGGACGGGATAATACCAATCCATCGAATAACGGGATTTGATCATATTGAAACAGTCCGGTTTATTGCGGATGGCCTCCCCCAGCTTATCCAGGGCTTTTTCCCAGGACGGACGGCGTTTGCCCAAGAAGGAGGCGATGGCCAGGGCGCACTTGAGGCTCATAAAAATGGAACTGGAGCCGGTCAACAAAGCCATCGGATCGACCACCCCTTTCCCGTTTTTCGCCCAGTAAATCTCACCGGTGGGGGCCTGTAAACTGACGGCATAATTAATGCCGGCTTTTAGGGCCGGCCACATGTGCTCGAGAAAGGCTTTATCCCCGGTAATCAAATAATAATGAAAAACTCCGACGGCGATATAGGAGGACATGTTGGTTTCCCGGGTGGTATCCTCGGGGGTCCCGTTGCGTGTGGCTGACCACCAGCTCCCGTCTTTGAGTTGGGTCTTTGTCATCCAATCAAAAGCCAGGGCCGCCTCCTTCAAATAGCCGGACACACTGAGGCCCATGGCACTTTCCACGTGATCCCAGGGATCGGTTTTGCCCCCCTGGGACCAGGGAATTTCACCATCCGGTTTTTGTAAGTTCAGGATGAATTCCGCAGTAGAAGCGATATCAACGACCGGAAACCGGACTTTACGTGAAATGAGGGCTTCGGACATGTTCTTCCTTTCTTGAATAGAATACGATGCTTTTTCCTAAAAAGGGATTCAACAGATAATCCAGTAAACGGGTCAGCCGGGGTTTCTTCATCATGTCCCAGACCAGGAACCGATGGTACAGGTTGACCAGCGCGGAATCCTGGCGGTTGGGACCGATCATACATTTCAACCACCAGTAGGGGGTATGGAGGCTGTGGGCGAAATGGGAGGCCCAGACTCGGGAGCCCGAACCTTCCATCAGGGTGATCAGTTCCTTTTTCTTATAAATGCGGATATGCCCGTTGGCGTTCTGGTGATAACTTTCGGACAAAGCCCAGCAGATACGTTCCGGCAAATACCTGGGAACGCTGACGACCAAGTCCCCCCCGGGCCTTAACACCCTGGTCACTTCCTTTATGGCGGTGTGCTGGTCCGGGATATGTTCCAGCACTTCCGAACAAATTACCATGTCGAAAAAATTGTCGGGAAAAGGCAGGCCGGTGATATCGGCTACCAGGGTGGCCCAAATCCCTCCTCCGTGCTCCCCCAATTCTTCCTGATTGAGAAGCCGGTTTCTGGCTTCCTTCACTTCATCAAAGTTGAAATCAGAACCGATGACCACCACTTTTTCGAGTCTCAAGGCCGCGCAGCTATGGCGACCGGATCCACAGCCGATATCCAGTATTTTATGACCCGTACCTATCGGTAGACGGTTAAAGTCAACGGTAATCATGGATGGTTTCCCGGTAAGCTTCCACCGTGGCCTGGGCCGCCTTTTTCCAGGTGAAGAATTGGTGAACCCGTTTAAAGCCGGCCTCGCCCAGGGCTTTTGCTTTCTCCGGATTATCGAGCAGCGCCTTTATGGCTTCGGCCAGGGCCCGGGAATCGGCTGAGGGTATGACCAGGCCGGCGTCTCCCACTACTTCCGGGAGGGCCCCGCCCGAGGTACTGATGACCGGTACCCCGCAGGCCATGGCCTCCCCCGCGGGAAGGCCGAAACCCTCGTACAGCGAGGGGATCACCGCCAGGGACGCCCGGGCGTAACAGCGGACGAAACTTCCGTTGTCAATCCTGCCGGTGAAGGTAACCTGTCGCCCAAGGTCTAATTCGCGGATGAGCTTGATGATCCGGCTGTCCTTTTTAGGTTCGCCCACCACCGTGAGTCTCACGGGGTGGGTTTTGGTAACTTCTTTCACCGCCTTTAATAAATAGTCCAGACCCTTTAAAGGCATATCAGCGCTGTTGGTGGCAATAAGATGATTTTTTTCCCTCTCTATTTCGGGGAGCGGATAAAAAAGGTCGGTGTTGATACCGTTGGGAACCACTTTGAATCTATGGCGGGGGATGTTGAATTCCCGGCTGATGTCATCCCCGGCACATTCGGAAACGGTGATGATTTTGGGAAGTTTTCGCGAGACCTTTATCTGCATCCCGATAAAGGAATACCACCTGACCTGTTTCAGCTTCTTCCAGGGAGAACGGGCGGCGGCAATGTCCAATTTGCGGTCTACGGTGATGGGATGATGGATGGTGGCAATGGTCGGGACTTCTTTCTGCATATTCAGAAGGCCGTAGAAAAGGCTCTGGTTGTCGTGAATAATGTCGTACCGGTCATACTTGTCTTTCAGGAACTTTTGAGCCCGGAGACCGAAGGTATAGGGTTCGGGAAATCCCGCGGTGGAGACCCCGATCCATTCCAGCAGATTAATGGGATCGCACAGTTCTCTTAAGGAAGGAAGCCTGAACAGGGCTTCAGGGTTATACAGATCAAGGGATGGGAGACGATAGACCTTGATATCCTCATCGAGGAGCGGGTCGGGCGGTCCGGATATCACCTCGACCTGATGGCCCAGGTCCTTGAGTGCCCTGCTCAAGTTTTTCAGATAGACCCCCTGTCCGCCGCAGTGCGGATTGCTCCGGTAACTTAACAGACATATTCTGAGAGGACCATTCTTCTTTTCGGGTTCCATAGACCTGGTCTTTGAAAGGATTAAGGATGGTTTGATTTATTTCCGAGCGCTCGTTCACTTTTTTTGAATTTCTACCATATTTAGGGTCGGGAAGTCAAGTCAAAAACCAATCAAAGATATTTGGGATTTCCCCGTTGCGAGTTAGGAGTTTCTGGAGAAAAGATTATACTTCTTAAATCGCAACCCGTAACCCGTAACCCGCAACAGGGTTTGCATTTGAGAAGAGTTCTCAGATCTATTGTTAAAAGAAGCGATGTGCCGGGTTTGGGCCATCATTCCTTCTTCAATTTCGGCCGTTCCAGCCCTTTAACGATCTGGGAACGGATCATCCGCGGCAGAATCATGTGATGATGGGGGCAGATGGATTTGGGATTCTGATAGGCGCTGCCGGTGAAGGCCACCAGGTAACGCCGAAGTTCCTCATAGCGGACCACTTCATCGACGAAGCCTCTTTTGGCGCAGTAGACAGGCCGGGATTGTTCGTAATATTGTCGGGCCAGGGCATTCATTTTGTCAATCACCGGCTGCAACGGTTTGCCGCTGTCCTTTTCTTTGACCAGCCTTCGGGAAAAAGAGGCCACGGAAGCCGTCTCTCCATGCATGACATAGATCTCGGTCGTCGGGGTGCCCAAGGTAAAGGCATTATGGTTGTTGGCCGTCGGGCCGCCCATGATGTAATGGGCGGCGGCCGTGCCTTTTCTCAAAACCACCAGCATCATGGGCACGTCGGTCTGCTCGATGGAATAGATCAGGGATTGGCCCAGACCCAGCAGTTCGGCCTTCTCGGCCGTATCCCCCACATCGATCCCCGAAGTGTCCTGGAACCAGACGACCGGCACCCGGTCCCGTCCGCATTGGGTGACGAATTCGTTCATCTTGATCAGACCCTGCCGATACAGTTTGCCGCCGATACCGATATATTCATTGGTATATTCCGGGTAATTCGCCCCGAGAAAACCCTGTCGGTTTCCAATGATTCCCACTAAAAACCCGTCTACCTTGACCAGACCGGTATAGACCTCCGGTCCAAAGCCGGGACGAAACTCCAAGTGTTCGCTCCCGTCCACCAGACGGGCCAGGAAATTATCAAAGTCATAAACCGCTTTTTGGTTAAAGGCAATGATGGAGGGCAGATCCGAAAGGGGATATTTGGGCTCGGCCGGCTTGGCCACCCGGAAAAACCGGGGATGATAGGCCGGTATTTCGGACATATATTCCTTTAAGGCATCCAGGACCTGGGTTTCTTCATCAAACACGGCCCGGAAAAATCCGGTGGAATCGTAATGGATTTTGACACTGCCGGGAGGGACCTGTTTGAAGTGCCGGGTGGCCTCGATAATCTGCTCGGCCCCCTCTTCATCAAAAGTCCCTTTGGGACTCATGCCGCTGACGATACCGCCTCCGCCGACAGCGATATTGCAATTTTTGTGGGCCAGCAGGATAGTGGGGCTGATCCCCTGATACCCGCCGCCGGCCGGGTTGGTCCCATATATCCCGGCCAGGACCGGGATGCCCAGTTTTTCCAGTTCGGCATGACGGAAGAAGGTAGTGCCGTTTCCCCGGCGATCGGCATAAACCTCCTGTTGTTCGGTGAGTTTGACCCCGGAACAATTGACCAGCCAGACCAGGGGGATATGAAGGCGTTTGGACAGATCCGTTACCCGCAACTGGTTTTCCGCCTGCCCGGCTATCCAGGCCCCGGCCATGACCTTGTTATCAAAACCGATCAGGACGCACCAGCGGCCGCTGATGCAGGCCAGACCGTCAATAACCCCGGTGGTCCCTTCTTCGTTATCTTTCGGATTATACAGGGTGTGAAGGGGGCAGAAGGTTCCCGGATCGACCAGATATTCAATCCGGTCCCAAACGGTCATCTCTTTTCGCTCGTGGATTTTTTCAGCCGGCAGTCCGGCCTTCTTGACCCGTTCGATCTCCGCTTCCACTTCTTTCACTACCGCCTCAATCTGTGCCCGGTTTTCAGTCATTTTCTCGATCTGAGCCGGTTTGACGGGTTTGCCTAAATCGTCCATCTTTTCAAAATACGGTCGCATATTTTTTCCTCCTTTATTATTCGGTCAAAGAAGTTCAGGGTTTCCGGTTTCGTAGCTATTGGGCTATTTCAAATTGAACACCATTTCTTAGACAGGATTTTCAGATATCTTTTTTGTAAGTCTTATGCCTTGCCGAGTTTTATTCCATGATGATATTTTTTGAAACGATCATACGCTGGATCTGGTTGCTTCCGTCAAAGATCTGGATCGCCTTGGCATCACGCATCATCCGCTCCACTGGCGATCCCTTTAAATACCCGGCTCCTCCGAAAATCTGGACGGCATCAATGGTCACCCGCATGGCCATGTCTGAGGCATAGCATTTACACATGGAAACCAATGTTTCAATGTCGCGGAAGGTGCCCTCCCGGTTATCAATCATCGAAGCCGTTCTGAAAATCAAAGATTTAGCGGCTTCAATGGCCATCTTCATGTCGGCCAGCATAAAACCTATGGCCTGAAAGGAGGCGATCAGCCGTTTGAACTGGGACCGTTTTTTTGCAAAAGACAGGGCCGCTTCATAAGCCCCTTCGGCAATACCCAGAGACATGGAAGCCGCGCCCCAGACCCGCATGATATTGGCATGATGGGATAAGATCGTCCACCCTTCGCCCGGCTGAAGGAGCAGATTTTCCTTGGGGACCCGGGCATTCTGAAAAATCATCTCCGAAGTCACCGATCCCCCCAATCCCATTTTCCTTTCTTTTTTCCCGAAGGACAACCCGGGGGTTTCCCTGGGGACGATCAGGGCACTGATGCCCGCCGTTCGTTTTCCAGGTCCGGTTCGGACAAAGACCAGGTAATAATGGGCATGAGGTCCTAAAGTAATAAATGTTTTTGTTCCATTGACCAGGTAGTCGTTCCCCTCCAGGACCGCCCTGGTTTGTAGAGAGCCGGCATCGGAACCATGATTCGGTTCTGTCAGACAAAATCCGCACAGTTTGTCACCCTGGACCATATCGGGAAAAAAAAGTTCCTGTTGATCCCTGGTTCCTACCTCTCGGATGATCCTAATGACCGCCTGGGTAGGAAAAACCAATAAGGCTGAAGCCGGAGAGGCCTTCGAGATTTCTTCAATGGCCAGGCACAGTGTTGTGGCATCCGCTTCCTGCCCATTATACCTGATCGGCAGGGAAAGTCTTAATAAACCGGCCTTGATAAAGGCTTCATAACTGGTCTGGGGAAATTCATCCCGGGCATCAATCTCCACCGCATGGGGCACAATCTCAGAGGCCACCAGGGCCTGCACCTTTTTCTGAATCTCCTTTTGAGCGGGATTGAGATGGAGGAACATCAGTTTGCGGCCTGCCTTTCTTTTCGCTTTAGAAATTCCGGATGATAGCGGTCTGAACAAAACAAATGGGACGGGACAACTATCATAAATATTCGGCCTGTTTGTCAATATCTTTTTGCCCGCTTCTTTTTATTTGACTTGGCTGCGATTCATTTTCTATGATGGAGGGAAATGGAAATAAGGAGTATTGGAGTAATGGTGGGGGGATGAATAAAGTAATTTATAAAGCCCTGAAAAAAATAGTCGGTCCGGAGCATATCACTGATCGTGACACCGACCGGCAAAGTTATGCCTATGATGCCACTCAGATTCAGGCCTGGCCCGATGGGGTGGTCTTTCCCGGAACAACGGAAGAAATCGCGGCCATAATGAGATTGGCCAACACCCATCAATTTCCGGTTGTCCCCCGCGGGGCAGGATCGGGGATGAGCGGAGGGTCGGTTCCCATTCAGGGAGGGGTGGTTGTCGTGCTCCTGCGGATGAACCGGATCAGGAAGATCGACGTCAATAATTTCCTGGCCGTCGTTGAACCGGGTGTGATCACCCGCGATTTTCAGCAGGCTGTCGAAGCCGAGGGACTTTTCTATCCGCCTGATCCGTCCTCTTCTCATTTTTCAACCCTGGGTGGAAACCTGGCCGAATGCGCCGGGGGAGGAAGGGCGGTAAAGTACGGGGTGACCAGGGATTACGTGTTAGGTCTGGAGGTCGTTCTTCCAAACGGAGAGATATTAAAAACGGGGGTCCGGACGGCCAAAGGGGTGGTGGGTTATGATCTGACCCGTTTGATGGTCGGTTCCGAAGGAACCCTGGGAATCATCACCGAAATGGTTCTGAAATTGATCCCTTTGCCTGAGGCCCGGCAAACCATCCTGGCTTTTTTCGATCAGATGGTCCTGGCCGCCCGGTCCGTGGGGGAAATCTTCCGGGCCGGGATCCTCCCCTCCACTCTTGAATTTATGGATCATTCCTCGATTTCTTGTGTGGAGGACTATCTCCACCTGGGTTTGCCCACCCAGGCTCAGGCCCTCTTGTTGATCGAAGTGGACGGCGACCGGGAGGCGGTGGCTCGGCAGGGAGGAACCATTCAACAACTTTGCCGGCAGACAGGGGCTAATGGGGTAAAGCGGGCCGCCACCCCCCAAGAAGCGGATGAACTGTGGAAGGCCCGCAGGGCGATTTCACCGGCCCTTTTTCGTTTGCGGCCCCACAAGATCAATGAAGATATCGTTGTCCCCCGTGATAAGATCCCGGAGGTCATCGATCGTTTTGAAGGCATCGGCCGGCGTTTTGAATTGTTGATCGTCAGTTTCGGCCACGCGGGAGATGGAAACATTCATGTCAATGTCATGTTTGACGGGAAAAAGCCGGAGGAAAAGAAAAGGGCCCAGGAGGCGGTGGCCGAGATATTTCAAACCGTCCTGGATTTAGGCGGTACCCTTTCGGGGGAACACGGCGTCGGATTGACCAAGGCCCCTTTCCTGTCCCTGGAGTTAGACCCGGTTTCCCTAACCCTGATGAAAAAGATCAAAGACCTCTTCGATCCCAACCATATCCTGAATCCGGGCAAAATATTTCCGATACATCCGTGAGCCCAAACGCTCTTCACGATTTTCAGGGCAGTCCGAATGGAAGAACAGGACAGTGACTATATATTTTAGTAACTTAGGAATAAAATTCTACGCAAAATGGGCAGAAAATTTTTTAAAATACTTATTCACCACAGAGACACGGAGGACACAGAGAAATTCTCTTTTTCTTTGGCGAGAGGTACCGCCAAAGAAAAACCAATCTGTCGCTTCGCGAACAAATGATTCACCGGATGCCGAAGGCAGAAAGGTTTTCAAAAATCGGTATCTCCCGATTTTTGAAAAAACAAGAGTCTCTGTGTCTCTGTGTCTCTGTGGTGAAAAGAGTTTCAAAAGGCTAAAGTGATTCAAAAAGTAACTTTTCCGGCTTGTCCGGGTTGGGAAAGACGGGATAGAAAATATTTGCTGTCCCTATTTTCCTCTGAGGATTTTTCGGAGAATACCGGTTTGCTCTACAGCTTCTTGATGATTGCGGCGGCTTTGTTGTGCTTCTTGAGATACTGAAGCCCAGCGTAGAGGCCGCTGCGATCTCCGCATCGCCCCGAAGCACGTCCAGCAAGCTTTCGTCATTGAACGGGAAGTCCTCGATAAAAAAAATGGCCGACGCTCCCAAGAGGTCGCTTATGGGATCACCAGCCGCCCCTCGGATCAAGCCAATCCCCAGTCCATCCTCAACACCAATCGCGGTCACTGGTGTATCGAAAACAGCTGCCATTATATCCTTGATTGGAACTATGATGAGGACCGTTGCCGTATACGGACCGGCCACGGCCCAGAAAATATCTCCCGTCTCCGTCGTTTTGCTATCGGTATCATTAAATCCAAGGAGCTCGCAGCGTCGCCCAGAAAATGCGTCAGCTTACTCGTAATCCCCGCTTGGTTTGCGATTATTTGCGCTTAACAAAAAACGCTTGCGCCCTTTCCCATTAATGATTATTTTGCTTAGAACAAATTTACCGTGTTCTAAAATTGAAGGGAGATTGATTTAATAATAAAAATCGGCTATAATCTCCCCCTTATGAAAACCAAGAATCCTTTTGAAACTTTGGGGATCACCCCGGCCATGGTTCGGGCTCTGGCCGGGAAGGAGCTTTTTCCCCTAGTCAAGGCTTCCTATCGGGCCCTAATGCTCATTTATCACCCGGATCGATCTCCATTACACGACCAGGAATTAAAAATTCAAAGGACTAAGAAAGTCGCTGAGATCAACCTGGCTTTTGAAAAATTGGATCACGACCGCAACCCGGCTTCTCTCGAGCATTATCAACAGTTATATGCCCGTCGGGTCGGGGAAGGATGGAAAAAAACCCTCCGCCAGTTAAATCGGGAGATTCTGGACCTCAATGCCGAGAATGAAAACCTCTCCGAGGGATACCTCCGTCATCTATTGGACCCCTGTTTCCCGGACCAGTCGGGACCGGTCTCGGGCCTATCCAATATCTTCCACCTTAAAAATCGGATAGTGGGGTTACAGGACATAGCCATCAATCATAATGTTCGTTCTCTAACCTGGATGTTAGGGACCAACTATAAAGAAATCAAATTTGATTCCGAAGGGAAGATGTTTTATAAACTGCCTTGCCGAAAACGGAGTATCCCGGTTAATTTTATTAAACTCCTGGGAACGGTGGATAAAGACAAAGTGGACTTGATTCCCTTGCTGGATCGGGTGATCCCCAAAGATCAAGAGGTTCAAGCGGAAAAATGGAAGAAAGGCGCCCCTGAAAACCTTAAATGTTTTGATGTCCTGAACAGTATGTCGGCGGAGAAATTCCGCCGGCACTGCCTTCCATTTTTAAAGCCTGATATGAGCGAAGGGTCCTTTCTGTTTTCCCTTCACCGGAATACCGCTCAGGAAAAACGGATCAACCTGGAAGGGCTCATTATCCGAAACCATCCCGCTTGAAGAGACCTTTGAATAACATTCCCTTTTGTCCAATCTCTTCGTCAGACTCAAATCTTAATTCCCGAAATACTAATTGACAAATATCCAACCGTAAGGAAGAAAGAAAAGGAAAAATTTTTCAGAGACATTTATGGAACCCGCATACCTCAAGCTTTGGTATTCTGGAGAACTCAAGAAGAGGGCCGTGGCCGCAGGGGACCTTTTATCTTCCTGCTCCCTCTGCCCCCGGAGTTGCCAGGTGAACCGGCTGATAGGAGAAAAAGGTTTTTGCGGGCAAGGCCTGAAGGCTAAGGTGGCCCGGGCCTTGCCCCATTTCGGGGAGGAGCCCCCTCTTTCCGGCAGCCGGGGAGCCGGAACGGTCTTTTTTTCCGGTTGCGCCCTGCGATGCCTGTACTGTCAGAATTTTCAGATCAGCCAGGAAGGAATCGGGGAAGAACTGGTCCCGGAAGATCTGGCCGGCATCTTTTTGGATTTACAAACTCAAGGGTGTCATAATCTTGATCTGGTTTCTCCCACACCCCATCTGCCTTTTATCCTTTCCGCCCTGGAGACAGCTATTTCTCAAGGATTTCGGTTGCCGATCGTTTATAACACCCATGGGTATCTTTCGGAGACTGCTTTAGACCTGCTGGAAGGGATCGTGGATATCTTTCTGCCGGACATGAAATATGGGGAGAAGGAGACGGCGGCCCGATTATCTCAGGTCGAAGATTATCCCTATTACAACCAGACCGCTATCAGACAGATGTTCCGGCAGGTCGGGTCATTAAAAATCGATGAACAAGGGATCGGCTGGCGCGGTCTTTTGGTCCGTCATTTAATTCTGCCTGAAAAAAATAAAAATAGTCTGGAGGTGATCAAAGTCCTGGCCTCTATTTCTACAGAGATCCCGATCAGTCTGATGGCCCAGTATCGGCCTTGCTTCAAAAGCGATGAGGTTTCTGAAATCAACCGGCCAATACACCCCGGAGAGTATGGCAAAGTGGTCACCTTTGCCGAAAACTTGGGTTTTGAAGAAATCCATGTACAGGATTTGGACAGCGCCGAAATATATAATCCGGATTTTTCCAGGAATAACCCCTTTACCAAGGAATAAGAAAAATGGTATTCCTTTAGTTGATTTAGAAACCCCCGCCCTAAGGGCGGGGTCATGTGGACTGGCTATGCCGGTCCCGAATGGGCTTGGCTGAAAGCCCACCCACTGCTATTTTTTCCATCGAGTTGTTGCCGCAACATCGAAAGAAAGGAGATAGCAGTGAGTAGATTCCGAAAATTATCACATACCATATGGCATTGTCAGTATCATATTGTCTGGGTTCCGAAATATCGCTATCAGATATTGGCTGGGAACATCGGGGAAACGATGGCCAGCGGGATCCAAGCGATTTGCGGGTATGCGGGTTGTGAAGTTAACGAGTTGAATGTTCAAAAGGATCATATTCATCTGGTAGCCATGGTTCCGCCCGAAGTATCGATATCGGACTTGATGGGGCGGGTCAAGGGTCAGACATCGATGAAAATGTTTAACCAGTATCGGCAGTTGCGGAAGAAGCCGTATTGGGGTAATCATTTTTGGACCCCGGGGTATTGTGTGGATACCGTTGGAATGGATGAGGAACTGATCCGGAAGTATGTCCGGTATCAAGAGGAAAAAGAAAAACAGTTCGAACAATTGCACTTGAATTTGTAGATCATCCATAACGCGGCACAACTCGGAAGCCCTGCCTCCTCAGGGGGCAGGGCCATTGCCCCCCTATGGGGGGCCCAGTTAAAGCCACGCCCTATGGGCGTGGATTATTTACTTTGCTGAAATTCAAAATGTTTTCTTAGATAATTTTTTTCATAAGTCTAAAGCATGACGATAATAGGTTGACAGGTGAAAAAAACCAGGTAAAATTAACTAATAAGAACTTCCATTTCAACCCGTGAGGTGCACTATGGTATCCATCAAAAAAATCGCTTTTTGTACCGATTTTTCGGAAAATGCGGACCAGGCCTTTGACATGGCCTTTGACCTGACCCAGAAATATCAGGCCCAGTTACTGCTGATTCATGTGGTTCCGCCCCTGGTCTTTCCATCTCCGGTAATGGAGGATTTTATTTCTGAACAAGCCAGTCTGCAATTTTCAGAGGATGCCATTCAACGGGCCATGGAGCAGATTGATAAAAACTATATTGGAAAGATGGGTGATTACAAGAATAGCTTGGTTCGGGTCCTTTCCGGACATCCGGCCAGTGAGATTTTAAATTTCGTGGATCAAGAAAATGTAGATCTGGTGGTCATGGGCACTCATGGATTTACCGGACTGGCTCACTTCTTCCTGGGAAGCACCGCGGAAAAGGTAGTCCGCCGGGCCGACTGTTCGGTGTTGACCGTACACCAGTGTAAGAAATAAATAACGAACTGGAAAACCCTGGCAACCCGCCGGGCAGCGATAACCGGCAACCAACAATCTTTGAATCGTGGTACCTACGAAGAGAAAATAATGGGTAGCCGAACCTGGCCGGATGAATACCTGCAAAAACGTACTTCGCCTCAAGAGGCTATCCGGCGACTTCACTCAGGCCAAAGGGTATTTATCGGGACGGCTTGCGGAGAACCGCAGTGTCTGGTCAAAGAACTTGCCGCTCAGTCCGGACGTTTTGCCGATCTGGAGATCATACAACTTTACAGTCAGGAAGTCTCCCCCCTGACCCTGATCGCCGATCAAACCGAATCCAATTGTTTCACCCTTCGTTCCTTTTATCTGGGTTCAGCCAAACCCAGGATCCTGGCCAAGGATAAACGATTTCTATCCCCCATCAATCTGTCGGCCTTGCCCCGCCTGCTGAAGAGCCGTCAGCTTCCGATTCACGCGGCCTTGATCCAGGTTTCTCCCCCCGATGATTTCGGCTGGATGAGTCTGGGGATTTCCGTGGATGTGACCATGGCCGCGGCCCAGGGAGCCGATCTGGTGATCGCCCAGGTCAACCCTCGAATGCCGAGGGTTATGGGACGCAGCTTTATTCATGTCAATGAGGTGGATGTGCTCGTTGAATACGAAGAGGAGCTGTTGACCGTCAAGACGCCTCCGGAATTGGATTCGGCCTTCCAGATAGGACGTCATGTGGCCCAACTGATCGATGACGGGTCCACCCTTCAAGTAGGTCTGGGAATAATTCCTCAGGCGATCCTGGAATCCCTGGATGAAAAAAAAGACCTGGGTATCCATACCCCGGTTCTGACCGATGGGATCCTCTATCTGGTGGCCAAAGGGGCGATTACCAATCGGGCCAAAGGATTTAACGAGGGCAAGCTGGTGGCCAGCGGGGCCATTGGATCCCGCGATTTGTATGACTTTCTTGATGATAATCCCAGTATCGAATTTTTCCCTTCTGATTATGTCAATAATCCGGTTAACATCTCCCGCCTTCACAAGATGGTGGCTTTGAATGTGGCCATGACCATCGATCTCACCGGTCAGGTCGGCGCCGACGCCCTTCCCTATACCCATTATTCGGGGGTTTCCGACATGATGGATTTTATCCGAGGGGCCGCCCAATCAGAAGACGGGAAATCCATCCTGATGCTGCCTTCAACCACCCTGGACGGGAAAAGCAGCCGCATTGTTTCCAGTCTGGAACGAATTGCGGTGGTGGTCCCCCGAGGGGATGCCCATTTTGTAGTCACCGAATTCGGGGTGGCCAATCTTTTTGGGAAAAACCTGCAGGAGCGGGCCCTGGCCTTGATTGGAATTGCCCACCCCGATTTCCGGGAATCCCTTTTTAGGGAAGCCAAAGCCCTGGGTCTTTTGGGAACAGAACGAAATCTGTCCCACTCGATCTGCGGTATATACCCTTATGAAACGGAAGAGATATTGGAGATTGACGGACACCCGGTTTTCTTTCGCCCGGCCAAACCCGTTGATGAACGGTTGATTCAGGAACATTTTTACAATATGGACAAAGAGGATGTGGCCGCCCGATTTCTTCAGGAAAAGCTGATTTTTTCGCGTAAGGAATTATCCGGTATGGTTCAGGTAGATTACCTCAATGAGATGGCCATGGTGGCGGTTATTGGAGAATTGGGGTTTGAAAGGGTAATCGGAGTTGGAGGATATTTTCTGGTTCAAGCCCAAAATATAGTCGAGGCGGCCTTTTCAGTCCTTAAAACCTGGCAAAAAAAAGGGATCGGCACTGTTCTTTTAAAAAAGCTGGCCAAGGTGGCCCGGGATCAGGGCGTTGCCGGTTTCTTTGTCTACACCCAGCCCAAAAATCAGGGCATGATCAGGTTATTCCGAAAAATGCCCCATCCGGTGACCGCGACCTATGAAGAAGACATGTTGTTGTTGACCTGCAGGCTTGACGAGACGCCTTGATAGAAAAAAACGAGAGCGGAAAAATCACTCAACCTATGGAGGGAGTGATGGACAAGTATTTTTTAAATTATCAGGAAGCCGCCCTGGTATTCATTGACATCCAGGAAAAACTGGCGGCAGTGATGAAGCACAAGGAACAGGTGATCGGCAACTGTCTCCATCTGATCGAGCTGGCTAAGCTTTTAGAAATTCCCATACTCCTGACGGAACAGTACCCCAAGGGTTTGGGGAAAACTCTTCCGGAAATCCAGGAGGTTTTGCCGGAGTATGCCCCCTTCGAAAAAACGGACTTTAATTCCTGCCGGGAAGAGGGATTCCTGGAAAAAGTCGTTTCTATGGGCAGGGAAAAACTGATCCTTACCGGTATGGAAGCTCATGTATGTGTTTTACAGACCGCTTTGGGACTAATAAAAGAAGGTTATGCGGTTCATGTAGTCCAGGATGCCGTCGTTTCCAGGTACAAAAAGAATTTCAAGGTAGGGATAGAACTTATGCGGTCTGCAGGGACGGTCATCACCAGCACGGAGACGGTCTTGTTTCAACTCCTGGAGAGGTCCGGAACCGAGCCCTTTAAGATCATCTCCAAACGGATAAGATAAAAAAGATTTTCCTCCTCTCCTAGGGTAGTGTTTCTATGTTTCCTTTACAATGTCCCTATCCCGTCATTCCCGCGAAAGCGGGAATCCAGGGTTGAAAGACTGGATTCCGGATCAAGTCCGGAATGACAAGACTGTAAAGTGATTACGGATACACTACACTAGGTGGTTTTCAAAATAAGAGGATCAGGAAACCCTTCTTTTTAAGGTATTCCAATTATCTTGTGCACCTGCAGGCTGAGCCGCCACCTGGGGTGTTCAAGGCAATACCGGATGGTTTGTTGGGTATTCTGTTGAATATCCGGTCCATCCTTGGGCTGCAAAAAGAAAAATCTGAAATCAAGCGATTCAAAAATCTCCGGTTCGAGGCCTTCCTGCGGAAACACCAGTTTTAATTCATCCCCCGATTGAAGTTTTAGTTCAGCTCCGGCCTTGGGGCTGACGCAGATCCAGTCAATCCCGGAAGGCGGGAGAAGGGTACCGTTGGTTTCCAGGGCAACTTCAAAGCCGAGATGGTGAAAGGCGGAGACCAAGGGTCCATCCATTTGAAGCAATGGCTCCCCACCCGTGCAGACGATCAAGGGGGTTGATTCGATTACCGGAAAGGTATCTTTCACCACCTGGGCCAGATCCACCGGGCTAAGGAATTTTCCCCCTCGGGGCCCATTGGTTCCCAAAAAATCGGTATCGCAAAATTTACAGACCGACTTGGGCCGATCCTCTTCCCTGCCCGACCAGAGATTACAACCGGAAAAGCGGCAAAAGACCGCCGGACGTCCGGACTGGGCCCCTTCTCCCTGGAGGGTGTAAAAAATTTCTTTAACCTTATAACTCATAGGAGGCCGGGTCCTTGATCCCCGCTTCGGCGAATCCCTTAAGTCTCAGCAGGCAGGCGTCACACTTCCCGCAGGCCTTCCCGTTCGGGGACGGGTCATAACAGGTGCTGGTCAGGCTGAAATCAATCCCCAGATCCAAACCCTTGTTTATGATCTGGGCCTTATTCAGATCAATCAGGGGCGTATGAATTTTAAATCTAATTCCCTCTACCCCGGACTTGGTCCCCAGGTTGGCCGTTTGCTCAAACGATTGAATAAACTCCGGCCGGCAATCGGGATAGCCGCTGTAATCCAGGGCGTTAACGCCGATAAAAATATCCCCGGTCCCTAAGACCTCAGCCCAAGCCAGGGCCAGGGATAGAAAAATGGTATTGCGGGCTGGAACATAAGTAATCGGGATATCCCTCGATATTTGTTGCAGGCCACGGTCCTTGGGGACATCGATTTCCGCGGTCAAGGCCGAACCGCCAAAAGAGCTTAGGGCCAAATCAAAAATCTTGTGCTGGGTGACCTGAAAATGAATAGCGATCCGCCGGGCGGCTTCGATTTCCACCTGATGGCGTTGGCCATAACGAAAGGTTAGGGCATACAGGTCATACCCCTGACTTTTGGCTACGGCCAGAGTGGTAGTGGAATCCAGGCCCCCGCTCAGCAGGACCACAGCTTTTGGTTTTTGTGTGTCCATCAGTCATAGTCTACCCATGTCGGGTTAAAAATGCAAGAAGGCCTCGTTGTGATTTGTATCTGCCTTTGACGGGCCGACGTGGCATAGAAGGATGTCTTCCCGAAGATATTGGAGATCAGAGCCGATCTCCCGCGGAACCCTTGTCGGAAAAATCGACAAAAAGGTATTGAGAAAAGAGACCGGCGAAAGATTGAACAGGAAATTACCGGAGGGGCCACCTGACTAACAAAGTTAAAGGGATAAAAAAAGTCATTCGCCCGGTTTCTGAGGCACGGTAAAAAAAGAGAACAGGAATTCGCCGTCCTTGGGAGAGAGGTTGAACCTTTTCCCGGCTTCGTCAATCAGTTCGGCCAGAGGCGGCCTGGGAGCCAATTCTCGCTGTTCGCTGATCCAGCGAACGGCCTTTCGCAGCAATTCCCCTTCAGGTAACGGGACAGTCATAAAATTTCTCCTTTTTGGCAATATTGCTTTTGTTGATTGACCTCTCAGCCAACAATTATTTCACTATATCACAGATAAAAGGGTTCAAAAAGGAAAAGTTTGAGAAAGGGATGGTGACCGCTTCTGGGGGACCACCGCATTGTCTAAAAAGGTCCAAAAATCCTCAAAACCACCTCTTAGTTGATGGCATCAAGAGGAGTATAGAGAAGTTGAAGAAAGGTTAGTGACAAAGAAGAGGGAAAATGGGTAAAATACCTTCCACGCCTCTTGAACAAGTTTCACCCTAAACAAAGTAAGAACAGACCCTCACGGGGAGGTGAGGAGATGAAACAAGGCAATCGCATTCCAATCCGGCGGGTATCCGCCGGGCTAATGATCCTTCTGCTGGTCTTCCCAGGTGTGATTCATCCTCAATCTTCCCGGGTCATTGAGGTCGGGAGGTTTTCGGCTGAGAAACCGGGAGATATTCTACCCTCCGGCTGGAAGCCTTTGACCTTCAAGAATATCGAAAAGCATACTCGGTACAGCTTGGTTAAAGATGGAGAGGCGACCGTGGTTAAGGCCGTGTCCGAGGCCTCAGCCTCCGGTCTTATCCGAGAGATGACTATCAATCCTCGGGAGTACCCCATCGTCCAATGGCGATGGAAAGTGGAGAACGTCCTGACCAAGGGGGATGTTCACCGCAAAGGGGGTGACGACTACCCGGCCCGGATTTACATTGCCTTCGAGTACGACGCCAGTAAGCTCAGCCTCTTGGAAAGGGCTGAAGATGAAGTCATAAAACTGTTTTACGGTCAATACCCGCCTCGGGGGGCAATCAACTATATCTGGGAAAGCAAGGCCCCTTTGGGCACAATCGTTTCCAATCCCTTTACCCGCCGGATAAAGATGATCATCGTGGAGAGTGGAGCGGAGAAACTCAACCAGTGGGTGAGTGAGGAACGTAATGTTTACGAAGACTACCTGAAGGCTTTCGGAGAGGAGCCTCTGATGATATCTGGTGTGGCGATCATGACCGACACAGACAATACGGGCGAATCGGCAATCGCCTATTATGGGGATATCCAATTTACAAAAGATCCGACCAGGCTTGAAGGTGGAGGGAAATAATATTATCAGGGATCTGGAAGGGGGCCTCCAAACCATCTGCCATTAACTGAATAAAAGGAATAGTCCATGAAAGTCTCGGTCATTATTCCGACGTTGAACGAAGCTGAAGTCATTGGCGCGACATTGAACAGCATCATCAGGCAGCAAGAAGAGTTGGAGATCATCGTTGCTGATGGGTGCAGTGCTGATGGCACAGCCGATGCGGTCCGACAATACGCCAGGATAATCCAAAGTGAGCAGAGGGGAAGAGCCATCCAGATGAATGCCGGAGCAGGGCAGGCTTGCGGCGAGGTATTAGTTTTCCTTCACGCCGATTCACTTCTCCCTCACAATGCCCTATCCCTGTTGAGAAACGCTCTCATCGATCCCCGTATCATAGGGGGTACCTTTACCTTGAGATTTGACAACCCACGGTTTCTTCTGCGGTTGATCGCCTTCTTTACCCGCTTCAGGTTCCGTTTTTTCCATTATGGTGATCAGGGAATTTTTGTGCGAAGGACCGTCTTTGAAGAATTAGGAGGTTTTAAGCAGATACCCATCATGGAGGATTTAGATCTTCTGCAACGATTGCACAGGAGAGGCCGGGTGGCGCTCATCAATCAACCCGTAACCACTTCCGCCCGGCGGTATTTGCGCAACGGTATCATCCGGCAGCAACTGTTTGACGCAGTCCTTGTGATTCTCTACCTTTTGGGAGTGAGCCCTGAAAGACTTTCAAAACTGTATAGGTTGACTGACTATCGGGTGATGAATCACCTTCGGGATTCAACCCCGGAGACATTATGATCAGAACGACCGGAGACAGACCTTGTTCCGGAGTCCGGACCTCATGACCAGGCCCCTTGATTATTTCTAATGTTTCAGTCCTGTCACTTGCTTTGATTTTCTTTTTGACGTAGCCCTCGAGAAACATTACTATAAAAGCAGTAGGCAGGTGGGAAAGGTTAAGTTCTTTTCCTCCCCGTGTTGGGGAGGTTGAATAAGGGGGATGGCGATGATTATTGGAGTTCCAAAAGAGATCAAGGACAGCGAGAAGAGGGTGTCCATGACCCCTCAGGGAGTAGATGCCTTAACAGTTCACCATCATCATGTCTTGGTGGAAAGAGGAGCTGGGGAGGGCAGCGGTTTTTCCAATCAGGAATATGAGAAGGCCGGGGCCACGATCATTGAAAGGAAAGAAAAGATCTGGGAGGAAGCCCAACTGATCGTCAAGGTTAAGGAACCCTTGGACCCGGAATTCCCTTTGATGAAACCTGACCAAATCCTCTTCACTTTTCTCCATCTGGCCTCAGATGAAAAGCTCACCAAAAGGTTGCTGGAACGCCGGATTATCGGTATCGGTTACGAAACCGTTCAGGAGGGCAATGGGTCCCTTCCTCTGCTTCGTCCAATGAGTGAAATTGCCGGGCGGGCCTCCATACTCGCTGGAGGCATGTGCCTGGAGACCCCCCAGGGAGGAAGGGGGGTTCTCCTCTGTGGGGCATCAGGGGTCCCTCCGGCCAAGGTGGTTATCCTCGGGGCCGGAGTTGCCGGTTCCAATGCCTGCAAGATTGCCGTGGGCATCGGAGCACGGGTCAGTATTCTCGATGTTCAACCGGAGCGATTGAGTTATCTCCACGACATTACCCATGGTCACATTACCACATTCATTTCCAATCGGATGACGATCGGCGAAGAGGTCGCCGACGCTGATCTGGTCATTGGGGCGGTCCTCATTCCCGGCACCCAGGCCCCAAAACTGGTGACCCGGAAAATGCTCCAGAGGATGCGGCCAGGCTCTGCCATTGTGGACATTTCGGTTGATCAGGGGGGATGTTTTGAGACGACCCATCCTACCACCCATCACCAGCCTACCTATATCGAGGAAGGGATCGTTCACTACTGCGTCGCCAACATCCCCGGTGCCTACCCGCGAACTTCCACCTTTGCTCTCACCAATGCCACCTTTCCTTACATCCTTCAAATCGCGGATAAGGGTTATGAAAAGGCAATGAAAGAGAGTGGCGCCTTGAGAAGAGGCCTCAACCTGGTTGACGGGCAATTGGTCTGTTCGGGGGTCGCTGAAAGTTTTGGACTGGCCTGCGCTTCCAATCCCTTTGACAAATCCTGAAATTCCAGGATCTTGGAATTCAGGATACCAATAAATTTGACAGGAATTTCCTTTACTCTTCTCTTTTCAGATAATGAACCTCCCTCGATAACCTGCCATAAAACGGCTTAATAAAGTATGGTCTTGACCAGGGTATAGCCGGTCTTATTGGTTATTTTTTAACTTTTTTGTCTTTTTTTAGTCTAATTTTAATAAAATCAGTTTCAACCGGTTGCCGGTCCCGGACCGGCCAGGAGGAAAGAAAATGAAAAAGCTCATCAGTTTGTTAAGCATCCTTTTTTTGCTAACCCTGTTCATGCCCTTTAAACAAGCCGAGGCTGCCCGTGGGTCGGGAGGGTTTCATGGATCCGGGGGACATGGAGGATTTCGTGGGGATGGGGGCCATGGGGGGTTCCGTGGATTTAGAGGCCATGGGGGGTTTCGTGTCCATGGAGGGTTCTTCCCCGGATTGATTATCGGCGGGGCCTTAGGCTGGGGCTTGTCGCCTTATTATTATCCTCCAGACTATTATTATTATCCACCGCCACCCTATTACTATCCACCTCCGGAATACTCTTATCCACCGCCACCCTATTACTATCCACCTCCGGAATACTCTTATCCACCGCCAGCGTTGGATAGTCAGGAGCCGCCCCCGGCAAGCCAAGGGTCGGGTGGGAGGATGTTCATCTATCCCCGCCAAGGTCAAAGTGAAGAGAAAAAAGCCGAAGATTTTGACAAGTGCCACGGCTGGGCTGTGGGTCAGACAGGCTTCGATCCGTCAAAACCACCCGCCGGCGCCCCCGATGCTCAGACCATCCAAAAGAGCGGGGACTATTTTCGGGCGATAAGTGCCTGCCTTGATGCCCAGGGGTATACTGTAAGATAGCCATGATCGGCCACCCGGTAAGGTTCTGAATAAGAAAGTTTACCGTGTCTGGTAGTTCTGCAGAAAAAAAGGGGCTACCTATCGGATATGGGTAACGATGAGGTTTAAAGTTCGCACTGAGTGAGCATTGGGGAAACCAATGATCCATGTCGGCCCGTTCAGGCGAATACTGGAGGTGAGTTTAAAAATCGGGGGGATTCTATCTCACTTTTGGCTAAACAGGGTAAATCTGATCCACCCGAGATAGAAATCCATGACCCTCGATACCAGAATCGTCCGTTCCTCCTGTCGCGGCTGCCACGGCGTTTGCCAAGTGCTCGTCCATCTGGAAGGGAACCGGATCACCCCGATCTTGGGAGACCCCGAAAGCCCCACCAGCCGGGGGTTCATCTGCCCTAAGGGAGCGGCCTCGGCCGAGATGCTTTATCATCCAGACCGGATTCAATATCCACTCCGTCGGGCTGGGGCGCGGGGGGAAAACCGCTGGGAGCGCGTCTCCTGGGAGGAGGCCCTTTCGGGATCTCCAGCACTTCCGAGCAAAATGTCATTATCGATAAACTTAGGTAGTCCTACGAGGAAAAAACGGGCATTGGTCCAAGTGAGCCACTGCAGGTCCGACGGCAAGCTGCAGCGTTGTTTCCAACTTCAAAAAATAATCCTTGATTGTTGGTTCTCTTTAAAACAAACCTGTGTAGGGTACTCCCGGGTCATCAGATATATTAACACCCCCTGTCTGGTGGAATATCGGGCGATTTCGAGGCTGAAACCCTTATGTGGGTGAGGGTCGGAACAATAGGGCTGGCCATGGTAATCAAATGGATGGAGGCGAAAATCATAACTGAATGAAGTGGACAACGATCCTCTTATTAACTTACTGTATGTAAGTTCATTCGAACTTTTTGAAAAGTTCTATCTATTGCCGTTGACATTCAGTTTTAAATTTGATAGAAACACTGCGGTTTTAAGATATGGATAGAGATGGTCATTCAGCAAACGGAACACGGTGAAAGTCCGTGACGGTCCCGCCGCTGTAACCCCGCCATTCCGGTCGTGACCCAAATTTGTCGGCTTACTTGTGTCCACGATCTTATTGAATGGACCCCTATTGGCTTTTTTTGCGCCACTGTTCCGGGAAACCGGGATGGGAAGGCGGCCAAGAGGGCGGGGGAGTCAGAAGACGAGCTGGATAACCTGACTTAAGGACTTGATGGTAAAGGGTTCTGATAGGTTAATTACCTGTCGGAGCCCTTTTTTATTTCCGGCAGGCCAATTCATAATCGCGAGGTGAAATATATGAAGACCCAAATCGAACTGGCAAGAGAAGGCCTGGTCACAGAAGAGATAAAAAAGGTCGCGCAGGACGAGGGATTATCCGAGGAGATCGTCAGACAGAGGGTGGCCTCGGGGGAAATTGTCATCCTTAATCACCCCCAACGAAAAGATCAGAAGGCGGTAGGCGTTGGCAAGGGCCTGAGGACAAAGGTGAACGCCTCCATCGGCACATCGTCGGATATATGCGACATCGAGGCCGAGGTTCGAAAGGCCAGGGCCGCTGAAGAAGAAGGGGCTGACACCCTGATGGAGCTATCCGCCGGGGGTGATCTGGATGCGATCAGAATGGCCGTGCTGGCGGCTGCAAGCCTTCCTGTGGGCAATGTCCCACTCTATCAGGCATTCAAGGAGACAACCGCCAGGTATGCCAACCCCGGGAGACTCGATCCGGAATACCTGTTTGACCTGATTGAAAGGCAATTGGATGACGGGATCAGCTTCATGGCCATTCATTGCGGCATCAATCAATATACCATAGAACGCCTGCGGAAACAGGGATACCGCTACGGAGGACTGGTGTCAAAGGGGGGCACCTATATGGTGGCCTGGATGGATATAAACAAAAAGGAAAACCCTCTATATGAACAGTTCGATCGCGTATGCGGGCTTATGAAAAAATACGATGCGGTCCTCTCCCTGGGAAACGGCATCAGGGCGGGAGCCATTCATGACAGCCATGATAGGGCTCAGATGGCGGAGATGATCATAAACTGCGAACTGGCCGAGCTGGGCCGTGAGATGGGCTGCCAGATGATGGTGGAAGGTCCGGGCCATGTCCCCCTGGATGAGATCGAGGGAAACATCATGCTGGAAAAACGCATGAGCGGAAACGCCCCCTACTATGTCCTGGGACCACTTCCCCTGGATACAGGGGCAGGATACGACCATATCGTATCAGCCATCGGTGCGGCCAGCTCGGCCCGTTACGGGGCCGACCTGGTGTGTTATATTACGCCGGCCGAACACTTGGCCCTACCCAATGAACAGGATGTTCGCGAAGGGGTGCGGGCGACCCGCCTGGCTGTCCGGATAGGTGATGTGGTCAAATATCCGGATCGCCGGGAAAGGGAAAAGGAGGCAGCCATGGCCAGACGAGATATGCGCTGGGAAGACCTGGAAAAGATAATAATGTTCCCTGACAGGGCCAGGGATGTCCGCCTGAGCCGGGTCCCGGCCAATGAAAAAACCTGTTCGATGTGCGGAGATTTCTGCGCCATGAAAAAGGGGATGGAGGTCTTTTCAGATGATATAAGGGGGGATAAAGTCAGTAAGTAACGGCGCCCCGGCTGCCCGGATTTAACAAGAATTAGGAGTTCCGGTGGCTGAAACCGCTTTATAAGTGGCTGGAGGCGAAAATCATAACTAATGAATTGGACAACGGTCATTTATCATGGTTGGTTTATTTTCGGTTCATCCCCACGTGTGTGGGGAACATCTCCGGCTACCGCCCCACCGCCCCAGATTATTCGGTTCATCCCCACGTGTGTGGGGAACATAATTCTTGTAACCAATTGAATTCAGATTTAATTACCAAAGAGCAATAAGTTACCAAAAATATCAATCAGAATTTGTCGGGTTTTCCTCTGCCATTTTCGGCAAAAAAGAAACCAATTTGATGCCGTCCAATTCCACGGGTTCACGGCGATTTGCGCCCCAAGTCAGGAAATCAAACCCCGATTCAGTTCTCCGCCTTGGGAGAGGGGACGGACTGAATAATGCGGAAAATACCTTCAGTATTGGCACAATCGGTTTCCCTTAGCCCATCTTCCGCAGTTAGAAAGCATGGAAGACGCGATATCAAATAGTTACGACAAGAATTAGGGCATTTTCTTCACTACATTTTCAATAATTTTTGGTTTGTTGGGGAGCAGAATTTTCAATCTCTGAAGCAGCACTTTGAGTTCCTTTGAGGGAGTAGCCACCATTCTGAGCCGGAGGGTTCTCTCCCGCGCCGGTAGTAGCACATCCAAAGATTTCAATTCCCGCAACTCCTCCAACAGCTTTCTTGGGGCGGTACCGAGTCCCGAGGCTTTCATCCATTGCTGGAGCGTTCGCCACATAGTCAGCGCCAAGAAGCAGACCAGGATATGAGCCTGGGTCCGTTCCTGTTTTTGATGGAAGATCGGTCGCATTCCCAGATCATGTTTCTCGGTACGGAATGAATCTTCCACTTCCGTCAGTTGGATGTAGGTATTCCATAGGACTTTCGGGTCACTTTCGGTCCAGTTGGTGCGCAGGATGTAGCTACCGCCGGTCTCCAAGGCCCACTGTTGCCGTTGTTCGTTCTTCTTGACTTCTAGGGAAAGCGGTGCGTCTTTTCCGGTACCGGTCTCTATGACTGTAATATTGAACAACGAGGCCGCACGTTTATTTTGTTCCAGCAGTCGCCCTATTCTCCGCTCGACTTTCTGCTTGTCTCGGAGCTTGCCGGTTTCGGCCTGGCGGGCCAGGTGATCCAGTTGGCTTTCCAGTCGGGTCAAAAAGTGGTTTAGAATGGCGTTTTCTTTCTCCTTCCGGCCTTGAGACCGGCACAGGACAAAGATTTCATCCGTTCCTTCCGGCGAGCAACAGAGCTTGACCTCAACATCAGGTTGGACCGCTTCCCAGTTCTGTTCGAAAAGCTGCTGCTCAAACTTCTTCAGCATCACTTTTGGGGTGCCGACCAAATAGCGGGCACCGACTTTGCGCATAAACTCCAGATTCTCCTCACTCACCATGCCGCGATCCATAACCCAGATCCGGTTGGCTTGGCCGTATTTGGCCTCCATCATCTGAACCATCTCTTGGGTCGTCGTAACATCCGGTCGATTGCCGTCAAAAACCTCAAAGGCTATGGGAAAGCCCTCTCGGGTGGCCACCAGGCCGATGCAGACCTGGGGACAATCTGGACGACTGTCCCGGCTGTAACCCCTCTTGGCCTGGGCATTGCCCTTGGCGGTCCCCTCAAAATAGGTGGAGGTTATGTCATAAAACAAAAAATCAAAGCTACTGCCGAACAGTTCCCCATAACGCTCCTGAAGGTGACGGCTTAAGGCATCCTTGTGGGGAAGCAAGGCATCCAGGGCACGATAAAGCCGATCCTCATTGATCTTATAGTCGGCCACTCCCAGCAGATCGTCTAAGGCCGTCTGGCCATACCAAAACTCGGCCATCTGTAATTCCGACGATGGGGCGCAAAAGCGTCCAAGAACTAAAATAGACGCCATGATCGACCAAGGAATCTCTTCCCGGTTGGAAGGAATATGATCTCGGCAGAACCTGGCAAGCCCCAGTTTGTTCCACAAAAGCAACCCCAAATAGACATCGCCGAAGCCTCTGAGTCGCTCGACGCTTACGCCATGGATATTGACCGTGGCCCAAGATGGGGGGTCTTCCCCCTGCTCAAACAGTTCAGGTCCAGGTAGAGGCTTTCCGGAAAGAATCCGTCCGATCTCCTCCCAACCTATCCGCTCTTCCCGATCAAGGCCAGGAAGTTTCCCTATCGTCGCCACTACTCGCTGACGGGGCCCTCGGGCAGTACGGACCGACTCAACTAAAAGCCAGCTCTCGTACTCCGCTCCACCTTTCTTTTTGGTCGCACGCCGGAGATACATAACCCCATTATCTCCGTTCCCACAGCACCTGGCAAGGGGGTGGTCTTCACTACATCCAATTTTCAAAGATCAGGACTTGAAATCATTTAACAATTCCTGAAAATTCATCACGTTTTTCTTGATTTTTTCTCCAAACTGCGGAAGATGGGTTAGGTGTCGGCTATGAAGTGGGAGTTTAAGAAAGTACCTGATAGGAAGCCTCCAATGGGGATCAACCCCTTGTGGAGGCTTTCTTATTTTGATTACTCTTTGAATTTGATATGAAACAGTTATTCCGTTTCAAAAAAAAAATCAAAAAAGGAGCAAATAATTATGGTCCCAAAGAAGTCAGTGTTTTTCACAGTTGGTCTTTTCGTCAATATAGTTTGGATCAGGGGCTCCGCTACTCCAGCTTCATCAAAATTGTAACATTTAATTGTGAAGGCAAAGTGAAAACAGCTCAGGATATCCAGCCGACTTGTTGTCTTGCGACCCAAAAAAAATTGGGCCATACCTTCATATAACCTTTAAAATGGCTGCTATATGAAGAGAGAATATGCACTTTTTTTTTAACTATGTCAGCTTGTTCCTTTTGATATCCATAGTTTGTGGTGTCTTGGCATCTTTGCGCTATTTGAAAGAAAGGAGATTTCTTGAAGCAATTATTATTTTAGCCGCCTATTTTCTCCCTTTGTACGTCATCTTTAAAGCAAAACACCCCCTCACCTCTTTATTAAAGAATATGTTGCAACAGAATGTCGCTGCCGCGGAGGTAATTGACGGCATAGCAATAATTATATTGTCTCCAATATTGTTTTTTTGGATATTTTGGCTATTTTGGGGTGGGTATGCTGTATTTATTAAAAATATTGACTTGATACATTATCTAAGAAATCATTTCAGAAAAAAATAT
Organism: uncultured delta proteobacterium; assembly: GCA_963790475.1. Taxonomy (GTDB): domain Bacteria; phylum Desulfobacterota; class RBG-13-43-22; order RBG-13-43-22; family RBG-13-43-22; genus RBG-13-43-22. Next base: position 1,106,422 of record CAWBOS010000012.1, read on the forward strand.
ATCAAAAGCAAGGTGGTCGGATTTTCATTGATAATCCTTGGGCTGCCTTTGTTGCTTTTATCTCTGATTTTCCTTGGAACCGGGATTTGGCTATTCCCTTTTGTTACAATTTCGCTGTTATTGTACTTTATCGGTGCCATTTGCGTAGTTATACCTAAAGTAAGCGAAAGCAAGATAAATGAGATCATCTGCAAAATAAAGAATAGAAGTAAAAGACAATAAATAAATGCTCAACCGTTCACTTAATCGAATGTTTCAAAAATTTGTGCCAGTTAGCTCAGGCGACTACTAACTTTCAACCGGCAATCGCTAATTTTCTGAAACGTTCTCCTTAGAATAGTTGTAGATTTAAGAATCAAAAGGCGTGGTATTTTTTGGGGGGATATTACAGTTTTTTAAGCACTTCCGGATAACCTTCCACCAGTCTTTGCACCACCTCGCCGGCGCTGATAATCTCTTTTATGAGCCCGGCGGAAGAGCCGCAATAGGCTTCTCCATTATCCAGATCACCCTCGATTCCTGCCCTCCTGGAAGCGGCATGGCCCATAAAATCCCTGATTTCATCTGTTGTGGCTCCGGCAGCTTCCATTCCCAAAAGGACCTGGGTGAATTCGGTTGTCTTGAGGCTTCTGGTGGGAATCATTTGGCGGCAGGTGATCACCGTGTCCGTATCACCGGCCTTGACAATGGCTTCCTTATATCTTTGGCTGGCAATGTTTTCATGTACGGCCACAAATCGGGTTCCCAGTTGAACCCCTTCGGCCCCCAGGGCAAAGGCGGCGACCATACCCCGGGAATCGGCGATACCGCCGGCGGCAATGACCGGAACGCTTACCGCATCAGCCACCTGCGGGATTAAAGAGAAAAGAGGCAATTCATCTAATCCATTTCGGGCTGCCGCTTCAACGCCCTCGGCGATGAGGGCATCAACACCGGCCGATTCAGCAACCTTGGCCTGTTTGACCGAACTGATGACATGGAGAACCCTGGATTTACCGCTTTGCAATAATTCCGTGTAAAGCCGGGGATCGCCGGCCGCGGTAACTACGACTTTGATCTTGTTCGTTAGAATAAGGTCCAGGAGAAGTCCGCAGTCTCTGAGATCCAGGGGGATATTTACCCCGAAAGGCTTTCGAGTCAAGCCCTTGGCCTTCTTGATCTGGGCGCTCAGATTTTCAACCGGATCGTCATGGGGAGGCATACCGGCCATGGGACTGATGACCCCCAGTCCCCCGGCATTGGATACCGCGGCCGCCAGTGAGGCATCGGCCAGCCAGAGCATTCCACCTTGCAATATGGGATACTTGATGCCCAGGAGTTGACTGACTCTTGTTTTTTTCATTTTATTTTTTCGATTTCTTTTGCCACAGACAAGACAGACTAAGACGGACGGAAAGGTATGTTCTGATTGACGACCTGTCAATCAGAACCCTGCCGTGAAGGTCTACAGGGGAAAAGGTCTGTCTGAGTCTGTGTGGGTCCGCGGCAAAAATTATTTTAATCCGAGGAAGGTTTCTTTTTGGGCTGTTGAACCTCCATTTCCTTATCACAGCAAATCGGATTACTTTCACTGGCCTTGGTGCAGAGAATGACGGTTCCGCATTCCTTACATTCGTATCTTTTCCCTAATTGACTCATAGGTTTCTCCTTATTTTTTAATTTCCATCGGTTTTCCACAGCAAATCAATATGCCTTTGCCGCCTTTGGTGACGATATAAGTTGCCCCGCATTTTTCACAGGTATACTTCTTACCGACTTGATTGGCCATAATCGTTTACTCCTTTTTTCATTCCCTACTTAATCCTAAGTTATTATTTTATCACAATTATTGTGAGAAAGATCAATTGCACAGAATTGTATATAAAATATCAGACTCCGCTAAAATGTCAATTAGGATTTTTTCCATATTTTTCCAGGAGATTCTTCCGGGAAAGCTTTCCCAGGGCGCTCCTGGGTAATTCATCAACAAAGATCACCGAACGGGGACGCTTAAAAGAGGCTAGTCTGGTTCTCGAGAATTCAATAATCTCCTCTTCGGAAGCGGTTTCTCCTTCTTCAAGAACGACCAGGGCCCGGGGCTCCTGACCCCACTCCTCGCTGGGAACTCCGATAACCGCCGCATCTCTAACTTTCGGATGGATAACCAGCACTTCTTCTACCTCCCGGGGGGAGATATTCTCTCCGCCCCGAATGATCAGGTCATCGGCCCGGCCGGCGAGATAGATATAGCCATCCTCATCCATATAACCCATGTCCGATGTTCGGAGCCATCCGTCCGGGGTAAAAGCCTGGGCGGTTTTCTCCGCATCCTGCCAGTATCCGCCCATGATACGCGGCCCCCGGGCCACAATCTCCCCGGTAACATTGATCGGTGCCGGATTCCCCTTCTCATCAATGATCCTGACCTCTACATCCGGCAGCGCCCGGCCGATGGATGAGGAAAGCCTTTTCAGTTTCTTGGCCTTTTCCTCTTCCGTTCCGCTGAGATCGTGGTCCTCAGGACCCAAAGTGGCAATGGTCGATCCGGTTTCGGTCTGGCCGAAGGCGTTGATAAAAAAAACACCAGGGAAGGCGGCGATGGCTTTTTTGATAACTTCAAAAGGCATAGCCGCCGCTCCATAGGTGATGATTTTAAGACTTGAAAGATCATACTGATTGAAATCGGGAGAATCGATGACCTGCTTGATCATGGTCGGAACCAGCATGGCCCGGTTGACTTTTTCACGCTGCACGGTTTCCAGCCATTCCTTGACCTCGAATTGCCTCATCAGGATCAAGGTGCGTCCGCCATAGACCGCCGCCAGAACGGCTTGTATCCCGGCAACATGGTACAAGGGAACCGTGAGAATATTCTTTTCTTCGGTTTCCGGGTCGGCCGGGTCGACATTGGCCAGGATATAGGAAGAAAAACTTTCATGAGTCAGGGGAACGGCCTTGGGTCGGCCTGTTGTGCCGGAAGTGAACATTAATATGGTAACGTCATCATCTTCAATTTCGCAGAAATATTCCTCGTCCGAAGCGGAAGCTATCTGCTCTTCGTAATCAAGCATATTCTCCTCAGGCCCGTCTATGGAGATGCAGGTTTCAAGTCCGGTCAGGTCGGGAAGTATCTCCCGGACCATTTCGATATATCGTTTTCCGATAAAAAGCACCTTTATTTCCGCCCGGTTGATCATATAGGTCAGTTCATCGGCCCTGGCCCTGAAATTCAAGGGAACGAAGATGGCCCCGGTTTTGGCGGTGGCAAAATAGGTTTCGATATATTGGGGGCAATTGACGCTCAGCATTCCGACCCTGGTCCCTTTCTCCAATCCCAGGCCGGCGAGGGTTTGAGTCAATTTATTGATCCGATCATTGGCCTGCTCGTAACTCAATCGATTTTTCTCGAAGACCATGAAGTCCCGCTCAGGACAAATGGAAACAGCGATATTTAAAAAATCAGTAGTGTTCATTTGTTTTCCTTTAATATGAAATTAGCATTTTTTAAAAAGGCTTTGGACAACAGGCTATGGGTTTTAATAATTACAACACCTTTAATCTCATTGACTTTGACCTCTGCCTATGGTCTGTGGGAGGCTCTTATTTGTTGCCGACCTCCTCAGCATAAAAACCCTGGTGATCCAGTCGCAACGCGAGTCTTCTTTCCAGTTCCAGGCCCTGATCCAGGGAAAGATCCAATCCTCGGAGAACAGCCTCCTTGGCGAATCGAATTATCCTGGGGTCATGGGCCGCAATTCGATCGGCTGTTTCCCCGGCTGCGGGAAATAATTGATCCCTGGTAAGGATCTTGTTTACTAAGCCTATCCGGAGGGCTTCCTCGGCGTCGATCCAGCGGTTGGTCAGCATCATCTCCAGGGCCAATCCGTTTCCGATCGCGCGGGGTACGGTCTGGGTCCCACCCGCCGCCGGTATGATCCCCAGACCGACTTCGGGCAGGCCGAATTTGGCGTCATCGGAGACCAAGACCAGATCACAACACAGGGCGATCTCGATACCCGAGCCCAGGCAATAGCCGTGGACAGCGGCAATCAGGGGCTGGGGCATCCGGGTAAAAAGATTCCAGAGATCGGCGTCAAAGCGTACTTCCCGGGCCGCGGTCGGGGGAGGCGCGGTCAAAAATTCCTTCAGATCGGCTCCCGCGCAAAAGGCCTTTTCCCCCGCCCCCTTGAAAAGAACCACCCTGATCTCATCATCTTCCCGAATGGCGCTGAGCACATCAAATAAATCGTCCCGCATAGCCATATTGTGGATATTCAACACCTCCGGACGGTTCAGGGTAACCCCCGCAATCCTGCCTGTTTTTTCGAAGATCAGGGTCTCGAAATCGTTCATTTTCCCTCGAATGCCGGATTTCTTTTTTCTCGAAAAGCCTTAATTCCCTCCTGCCGGTCCTGGGTGGTATGGAGCAGAAAGTACAGATCTGCTTCCAATCTTAGTCCCTGTTCCAGGGTCATGTCCATCCCTTTCATAACCGCTTCCTTGGCGTACCATAAGGCTACCGGCCCTTTGGCCGACAGCTCTGCCGCCAGCATCAAAGCCGAAGGCATCAGCTCATTCTGTGGAAAAACACGGTTGATCAGCCCGATGCGGTTTGCCTCTTGAGAATTGACCTTCAAACCGCTAAGAATCATCTCCAATGCCTTGGTCCGTCCCACCAGGCGCGGCAGCCGCTGGGTACCTCCATCAAAGGGGATCTCATTACTGCTTATTTGGGACATGGAGAAATGAGACTGATCGGAAGAAATTCTTATATCACAGGCCAGAGCCAGTTCCAGTCCCTGGCCATAAGCGTTTCCCCGGATTGCGGCAATGGTCGGCTGGGTCAAGGAATAGATGTGAGAAGTCAATGACAGATTGTTGATCAGGTCTTCTCTTTGATCGAATAATCTATAGGCCTCAGGATCAGTCCCGATAGAAAAATCCAAACCATTTCCCGTAATCAAGAAGACGGTTATCCCGCTGTCCCACCCGATCCCGGCCCGGATGGCCTTCAGGTTCGAGGCCATCTCCACTGTGATCGCGTTTTTATATTCAGGCCGGTTGAGGGTGATGATGCCTATGGGACCTCTTTTTTCAAAAAGAACTGTCTTTTCGTTCATGGCCTAATCCCATTTCAAAGACATACAAGAAGTTATTTCTTTAACAGATGGATGATGCACACGCCCCCTGCTCCGACCATATGGGCCAAAGCCCAATTGACGGGTTTTTTAATCTGACGTTTTCCGCATTCCCTCCGCATCTGCCACAAGATCTCGGCCACCTGACCCACACCCGTCGGTCCTAGGGGATGCCCCATGGAAATAAGGCCGCCGCTGCTGTTGATCGGATATTTGCCGGCAAGGGAAGTTGCTCCGTCTTCGATCAGCAGGCCCCCTTCACCCTCAGGGCACAAACCAAGGGCTTCGGAGTAGATGATCTCTTCGATGGTAAAGGCATCGTGCATCTCGATCAGGTCCAGATCTTCCGGACCTATCCCGGCCTTATCATAGGCAATTCGAGCGGAAGTCTTGGTAATATTGAATAAGAAATCCCCATCAGGAGGGGTACTTTTGAGAACCGAGGCCACAATAGACGGACATAATTTATCTGTAAATTTTTTAACCAGTTCTTTGGCACAGACGATAACCGCCGCAGCCCCTTCATCCCAGGGACAACAATGCAATACCGTTAACGGATCAGCGACCATCCGGGCGGCATTGACCTCTTCCAGAGTGACGGCCTTCTGAAAGTGGGCATAGGGATTCAGACTGGCGTTGTAATGACTCTTGACCGAGACCTGTCCCAACTGGTCCCGGGTTATGCCGTGTTCCTGCATATAATACTGGGCCAGGGCGGCGAAATTAACGACCGGGAGGCGCCTTAAGGAGTCGGTTTCTTTATTCTCTTGCTTTACCTGCGAGGTTCCCTTATTTGATGACGATCTCATGAAAGGAATGTTTAATTTATGGACACCAAAGGCCAAAACAATATCGTTGGCTCCGGAGGCGACCGAAAGAAAGGCCTCCCGGAAGGCCGAGGAGCCACTGGCCGAGGCATTCTCGACGTTGGTAATCCCCAGACCGGTCAGGCCCATCTTATTACATATTTGATGCCCCGTGGAGATACCCGGCTGAACTGTGCCGCAGTAGGCTTCCTCGATATCTTTCCATTCCATATGGGCATCTTTAAGCGCGTTCTTAATCGCTTCGGTACCGAAGTCGATTATCGATTCGTCCGGAAAAATACCGTAACGATGAAGCCCGGCTCCGATAACAACTACATCTCGCACAGCAACAATCCTTTCCAATTAATTTCCAACAGGATAGACAAATCTTGAAAAAAAACCAAGGCAAAAAAGTTCAACTTACTTATTCAATGATAATGGGATCTTATATGATGCTCAGGGAAAGGTTGTTAAGATATCGTTAGTTTTCTGTCAAATCTTATATGAAAGGGGGGATGGGGCAACAAGAAATAAATTGACAGGATATCGGATTTTACATAAAATTTATCCACAAAAAAACAGCAGTTAAAAAAACCATGCCGATTTATGAATATGAATGCAGTGCCTGCGGGGCACTGGTCAGTATCCTGGTCAATAGACACGAAGACCCCCAGGGATTGGCTTGTGATGCCTGCGGGTCGAAGGTGCTTAAGCGGATCATTTCCCAGGTCAATTTTCACCTACCTCAGGGGGATCGTCTTTCCTCCTATTCTCCCAACAACGAAAGAAACGAAAGCTATTACCGGGATTCCAGAAATATCGGGCTCCGGGCCGAACAGATGCTCAAAAAGGCCGGGGTGGACCCGGGAGAAGCCTTCAAGTCCAAGCTCGACAACCTTCGCTCTGATCCCTCCAAGGTCTTCAAGGACTGAATCGGGGTATTATTTTTCAAACTGAGAACGCAATATGAAAGATCACGGGATTTCGTTAAATCAGCATTATCCTTATATTCAATTAGATTGCTCTATATTGAGGAATTGTGTGCTCTGCGTTCAAAATCACCCGGAGCATAAAAGACATATCCCGGAGTGCTTCCAAAATATTCTTCGACCGGCAGTGCAAAGTCTGGCCCGACATATGGAGTTTGAATCAAAGGAGGAGAGGCCTGAGCCGGGTTCCAGGTCAAAGGAACACCAAGATCAAATACTTTCCGAGTCTATTGCCCGCCATCGGAAATCGAAATGAGCGCAATCAGCAAGAACGGGAAGGCGCTCGAAGGGATCAAGGTTCTAGATCTAAGCCGTCACATCTCCGGTCCTTATTGTACTAAACTCCTGGGGTCCCTGGGGGCCGAAGTCATCAAGGCGGAACCGCCGGGGCAGGGTGATGAGGCCCGGCATATCGGACCCTTCCGGGAAGACCGGCCCCATCCTGAAAGCAGCGCCCTTTTTCTTTACCTCAATACCGGGAAAAAGGGAATTACGCTTAATCTGGAAAAGCCCTCCGGTCAGAACCTGTTGAAGCTTCTGGTCAAGGACACGGATGTACTGGTTGAAAATTTCAGGCCTGGTTATCTCGACGGTCTGGGACTTGGGTATGAGACCCTTCATGCCATCCAACCGGAACTGATTATGGCCTCTATCACCGATTTTGGAAAAGACGGCCCTTACCGTGATTTTAAGGGCGGTCGTTTGGTGGGAAATGCCTTGAGCGGGTATCTGTTTGTCAACGGAGATCCGGACCGTGAACCTCTGGCCGGCGGAGGTGAACAACCGGCCTATCAGGGTGGTTTACATGCCTTCACGGGAATCATGGCCGCCCTGATTGCCAGACAGCGTACCGGCCAGGGACAGCATATCGACATCTCGATCATGGAATGTATGGCCTCACTGCATCAGTTTACCGTCAATCGGTATGTCTATTCGGGAAAGATTCAGAAGAGGGCCGGTAACCGTTACCTTTGGAGTCATCCCATCGCCATTTACCCCTGCCGGGATGGACAGGTCTCTATCTCCGCCAGCACGGAAGATCAGGCCGAGAGACTTCTATTACTGATGGAGATGCCTCATCTCCTGGAGGATCCCCGTTTTGTAAACGGTTTCCAGCGATTGATTCATGCCGAGAAATTTGACGAACTGGTCAGACCCTGGTTTCTCCAAAGGACCAAAAAGGAGATTGTCGAATCCTGCCAGGAATGGCGGGTTCCGGCCGCCCCGGTTAATGATGTATCTGATCTGCTTAAAGACAAACAATATGAAGCCAGGGAGTTTTGGCAGGAACTGGATCATCCCTTGGCGGGCAGGCTTCCTTATGCCGGTCCTCCCTTCAAGATGTCGGAAACACCGGCCCGAGTATCAGCGTGCCCCTTTGCTCGGAGAGCATAATGAAGAAATATATATGAGCCGCTTGGGTTTGACCCGCGCGGAAATGACAGCAATGAAACAGGAAGAGGTTATTTAGAAAGAAATTTCGAATATTGAATGTCGGATATCAAATTTCGAATCATGAAAGATTTTGAATTTCCTTTCGGGATTTGATGAAGGTTTATTTCAAGAAGTCAGGAGGATGTAGATGGTCAAAAAAGCAATTTATTCCGGTTTTTATTTTGATGTTGTTGGGTCACTTTTTTTCTGTCCCTCTTCAGGCCGGAACCGTTCCTAATCCGGAGGATGTTTACCGGATCGGTTTGCGGGCTTATATTTATGGCTATCCGTTGGTCCTTATGGAAAAGACCCGCCAGGTTTCTATTCAACGGTTCCCGATGAACCGTTTCAGTCCACGCCGTCGCTTTCCCTCCGGCTACAGCCAGGACGGTAGTCAGACCCAATATCGATACCTTGTATTCCAGTGCCTGGCTTGATTTGTCCCCGGAACCGATCATCCTGTCCGTCCCGGATACCGGGGGACGCTATTATCTGGTTCAGGTTATGGATGCCTGGACTGAGACCATCGCCGTACCGGGCAAAAGGACCACCGGCACCCAGGCCGGGCATTTTGCTATTATTGGGCCGAATTGGAAGGGATCCCTCCCGTCCAATATGCCGGTGATAAAATCTTCGACCAATCTGGTCTGGGTTCTCGGGCGCACTCAAACCAACACCTCGGCCGACTATACCAATGTCCACACTATTCAAAAGGGCTTCAATCTGGTTCCCTTGAGTGCCTGGGGCCGTGCTGAGACCTCAATGCCTTCACCGGCGGTTGTTCCGCCCCGCATGGGGGACAACAGTCTGACGCCCCCGGCACAGGTTGCCAGAATGGACGCTGATACTTTTTTTAAGACTTTCACCGCCTTGCTCAGGGACAATCCGCCCCATGTTGAAGATGCCCCTTTGGTGGCCGAACTCAAAACCATCGGCATTATTCCCGGGCAACCTTTCGATCCCTCCAAGCTTGATCCCGAGGCCATCCGAGCCCTCGATCGCGCGGTTCGGGATGCCAGGGAAAAAATCATTAGTCAAATCAGGATGACCGGTATTGTCCGGAAGGCTTGGGGTGTTAACCTCAATATCGGCCGTTACGGGACGGACTACCTGACCCGGGCGGTAATCGCTTTGGGCGGGTTGGGAGCGCTCCCGCCTGAAGATGCCATCTATACCGGTACGGCCATGGATAATTCAGGCCAACCGCTTGCCGGCGGTAATCGATATGTGCTTCACTTCGACAAGACCGGCTTCCCACCGGTAAATGCTTTTTGGTCGGTCACCCTTTACAATAGTGAGGGATATTTCGTTCCCAATCCCATCAACCGTTTTGGGCTCGGAGACCGGGACCCCCTGCGATATAACAGTGACGGATCGTTGGACCTTTATATCCAGCGAGACAGACCGGCAAAAGAGTTGGAGGCCAACTGGCTCCCGGCTCCGGATGGTGCTTTCAATCTATCCCTGCGTATGTACTGGCCGAAGCCGGAAGTATTAGCCGGGCAGTGGACACCTCCGGTGATTCGGCGTGTCGAGTAGCCGTTTATCCATCCTCCCTCTGTTCCCGGATGAATTCTAAAAAAAGGGAGATGGCCTGAGCTTGATCAGCAGACGCTTACTAGCTTTTTGAGCTTCCTTTGTGTCCGACCCGCGGGTCATAGACCGCGATGGAGGACTCGTAGGCTTCCAGTTTTTCCGCAGGCAGGTACTTTTTTTCCCACTCGACTACTTTGGGGAAACCGGCCAGGTCAAAGGTCCCGAACCCGCCCATGGGGTGATCGGCTGTCTTTCGCCTGAAGTCGACATAAGCTTCCATGCCCCGTTCTTTAAACTCCATCAAAAGATCATACATGGCTACGGACCCTACATGAGCAAGTTGAATTCCCGACATGCAAAGGCCCAGATCAATCAGACCCTGTTCGGTCCTTGGCATTGGCACGTGCTGAGTGGTGACCATCAACAGGGAATCCCCCATGGCTTTACGTACCGCTTTGATTTCATCCAGGGATTGCAAAGCCTCCACATAAAGTATATCCACCCCGGCATCCAGATAAGCCCGGCCTCGTCGAATGGCTTCTTCCAGACTGCCCCCCACAGCGCCCCGCCCATCAGTCCTGGCCATGATAATGAAATCCGGATCCATCTCATCCCTAACGTCCAGGGCGGCCCGATATTTGCCCACGGCCTCTTCCAAGGGAATCAATTCCTTGCCCTTGACATGGCCGCATCGTTTAGGGGCCAATTGGTCCTCGATAAAGAGTCCTGCCGCTCCGGCTCGAATAATCGATTGCACTGTACGACGGACATTGATGGCGTTTCCGAATCCCGTATCACAGTCCACTATCACGGGGATATTGACGGATTGGCAGACCCGTTCGGCATTTTCCACCAATTCGGTCATAGTCATGAATCCGGCATCGGGAAGCCCAAGTATTTGCATACTCACGTTGGCCCCGGAGATGCCTACGACCTTAAATCCGGTTTTTTCAGCCAACTGGGCCTGGTGGGCGGTGCCGACCCAAATGGCCGTGACCAATTTATCGTTTTTAAAAAGCTCTCTTAAGATGGTGCTCTTTTTATTCATGATGTTTCCCCTTCCCTAACAGGTTGCTGAAAAAGGCCCATCAATCCCGCCTACGGGATTCCCCTCATTCCTCCCCGGCTTTCGCCGGGGCAGGCTTATTACGACGTACTTCTGCATACGCCTCATTCCTCGGAATTTCGGGCGCCTTGTATCTGAACCTTTTTGAGCAACCTGTAACATGCAGTTCTTCCGCATCCAATTAAGGTTTATCCCGTCATTAGTCCCGGAGATTATTTTCGGCCAGGCTTTCGTTTTTCAGCATGGCCAGCAGGCCGCCGTTATGGAAAATATTGATCAGGTCCTGGGTTAAGGGGTTTCCCTTTATTTCCTTCCCGGTGGAGGAATTTCTCACCAGAGAATTTTCAAAATCCAGTTCCAGAGTTTGTCCCTCTTCAAAGATTTCGGAAACCCCTCGCAGGGCCAGAACAGGAAAGGCCACCGCAATGCAATTTCGGAAAAAAATCCGGCCGAAAGACTCGGCCACCACACACCCTATCCCCAGGCGTTTCAAATTGACCGGGGCTGTTTCCCGGCTTGATCCGCATCCGAAGTTTTTTCCTGCTACAATGACGTCTCCCGGTTGTGCTTCCTCGGTGAAGGCCTTGTGAATATGAAGGATGGCTTTTTTTCTCTCTTCCCAGGGGGCATCGACGGCGAAACTCGGGGCCATATAATCGGTGTTGATATTATCACCGAACTTCCAGACTCTACCTTTAATGATGACGTTCATGTCTTTGCTCCTGTCTTTATAGGTATTTCCTGGGGTCGGTGATTTTGCCTTCAATGGCCGAGGCGGCTACGGTATCCGGGGAACCGAGATAAATAAAGCTTTCCGGGGAGCCCATCCGACCCTTGAAATTTCTATTGGTGGAGGAGATGGCCGTTTCCCCCGGGGCCAGAATTCCCAGATGGGATCCCCCGCAAGGGCCGCAGCCAGTAGTGCCGAGCATGGCGCCGGCCTCTAAGAAAACCTGGAGCAGGCCCGATGCAGCGGCGTCTTGATAGATTTTGCGGGAGGCCGGTATCACAATCATTCGTGTTTCCGGATGGACATGTTTGCCTTTGAGTATGGCCGCGGCGCGCTCAAGATCTTCCATCCGGGCATTGGTGCAAGACCCCAGGAAAGCCTGGTTGACGATCACTTCCCCGATCTCTGAAACCGGTTTGACATTGTCAACGTTATGCGGGCAGGCAATTTGAGGTTCCAGTTTTGAAACCTCTACCTGGAAAATGTTTTCATAGGTGGCATCCGGGTCAGGACCGAAAAAGTCCGCCTTTCCCTGAACGCTTCCATCAAGAAATTCGATGGTTTTTTGATCGGCCTCGAAAAAAGCGAATTTTGCCCCGATCTCCACCCCCATATTGCTGATGGTCATCCGGCCGTCCAGGCTCAGGGCTTTGGCCGCAGGACCGGCAAACTCCACGGCCTTATATTGGGCCACTTCAGCGGTATAATCTCCGGCAATTTTGAGAATGATGTCCTTAGCGGATACGCCCGGTGGAAGTTCTCCGGTCAGGTCAAACCGGATTGTCGCTGGAACCATGAACCACAAAGAACCTTTGGCCATAGACCAGGCCAGCTCAGACACACCGATCCCGCAGGAAGCCACACCCAGCGCCCCGTAGGTGGTCGTGTGCGAATCCCCGCCGACGACCAGCCGGCCGGGTAGGGAAAGCCCTTCTTCGGGCATCACTTGATGACAGACGCCTACCCCGCAGTCATAAAAATATTTTATATTTTGTTTTTTGACCCATTCCCGCATCTTCTGATGAACTCCGGCTGCCCTGACATTCATGGCCGGGACTAAATGGTCAATAATGACCACGATCTTTTCCGGGTCGAAGACCCGATCAAAGCCGTGGCTGGTCATGGCCTGATAGGCCGCCCAAAAGGACAAATCGTGCCCCATGACCAGGTCCAGCTCGGCGGTCACAAATTCATTCGGACTCACCTGATCTCGTTTCGATGCCCTGGCCAATATCTTTTCCGCCATGGTCTTACCCATGTAGGACCTCCTCCGTAGATGTCGGGTATTCAGACAAATCTTTCTTTTTGGGTAAAGTATGATCCAAATTACTATTAAGGATATTAACCAAAATATGTCAAATAAAAAAAAATTCCTGAATGCCCGGAAATCACCCTATGCCTCTTCCCTATTGATTAACTCTGTGATAAGCTGGTGAAGCCTTTTTTCGGGAAAGAACATAGGGAAAGTCAAAAGGCTCAACAGTCTTAAACATAAAGGGAGGAAACAGGATGACCATACTGAACAGAGATGGAGTGAATCTATTTTATGATGTCGGCGGGATAGACAACGACCGCCCCCCGGTTTTATTAACCCACGGATATTCATCCACGTCAGAGATGTGGCGGTCGAACCTGGATGCTTTTCGAGCCGGAAGACGCGTAATCACCTGGGACATTCGGGGACATGGGCAGAGCGACTCACCGGAAGATCAATCTATGTATTCGACGGAACTAACCGTGGCCGATATGGAAGCCATACTCGATGCCACCGGCGTCAAAAAGGCGGTTGTCGGCGGTTTGTCTCTCGGTGGTTACCTTTCCCTCGCCTTTCACCTCCGTCACCCGGGGCGCGTGGCCGCCTTGATGCTTTTCGACACCGGCCCGGGCTTCAAGCGGGACGAACCGCGGGAGGGCTGGAATCGTACGGCCGAGGCCACTGCTGTGGGTTATGAAACTCGGGGTCTCGCTGCCCTTCCCAACCGACCTGAGGTAGGAAGGGTGACGCACCGCGGGGCTGCCGGTCTGGCCAAGGCGGCCAGGGGGATACTCGTTCAGCATGATGCCAGTGTCATCGAGTCACTGTCCAATATAGTTGTTCCGACACTGGTGGTCGCTGGTGCGCTGGATACGCCGTTTCTGGCGGCAACGGACTACATGGCCGCCAAAGTGCCCGGTGCGGTAAAGGCGGTTATTCCGGATGCCGGCCATGCCTCCAACATCGATGAGCCCGAAGCCTTCAACCGAATCGTACTTGATTTCCTGGACCGGGTGTAAAGAAGGCTCTTTAATGATAAGGAAATTATGTTAACAGGAACAAGGGTGCTGGATTTGACGCGGGTCTGGTCAGGACCGTTGGCCGGGAGAATCCTGGCCGATCTGGGGGCCGAGGTCATTCATATCGTCGGCCGGGCAACGGTTTCGGCAGCCGAGATTACTCTGGAGACAGCACAGATGATGGGGATTTTTCCGGATAACGATCCCGGTAAAAGGCCCTGGAACAGGATGTCTCAGGTGAATGATTTCAATCGCAATAAATTGGGTGTGACCCTGGAGTTAAACATCCCTGAGGGGATCGCCATCTTTAAGCGTCTGGTCAAAATCAGCGACGTAGTTCTGGAAAATTTCAGTCCCAGGGTCATGCCCAATTTCGGGCTGGACTACCCGGCGTTAAAGGAAATTAATCCGGGCATCATCTTATGTTCCATGCCGGGCTATGGTTTGACCGGCCCTTACCGGGATTATGTCTCCTATGGCACCAATCTGGATCCTTTTTCGGGTCTGGCCTCTCTGATGGGTTATCCCGAAGAGGGTGCCCATATGTCCGGTAACGCCTATCCCGACCCGGCGGCGGCCTTGCATGCCACTGGGGCCATATTAACCGCCCTATTTCATAAAATCCGTTCCGGCCAGGGTCAACATATCGATCTTTCGCAGGCCGAATCGGCCACCTGCCTCATCGGGGAAACTGTCCTGGGTTATGCCCTGAACGGAAAAATACCTCCTCGCCTGGGGAATCGCCATCCTGTCCACGCCCCACAGGGCTGTTACCGCTGTAAGGGGGATGACCAATGGGTGGCTATCGCCGTCGCCTCGGAAAGAGAATGGGAGGCCCTGTGCCGGGTTCTGGAACATCCGGAATGGATAAAGGATGAAAGATTTGCCGATTCGAACAATCGGCGAAAAAACCAGAATGACCTGGATGAAATAATCGAGACCTGGACCGGCCAACATACTCACCTGGAGGCCATGCGCCGTCTTCAGGAAGCCGGAGTTCCGGCCGGGGCCGTTCTGGATGCCGCCGAACTCCTGGCTAATGAACACTTGAGAGCAAGAGATTTTTTCTTGGAGATCAACCATCCCGAGGTCGGCCCCAGAAAATATTGCGGCCTGCCTATCAAGTTTTCCAATGGCACGACGCCTCCCCGAAAACCTGCTCCCTGTCTTGGTGAACACAATGAGTATATTCTGGGTAAACTCCTGGGCCTTTCTCAGGATGAGATTACCCGGCTTGAAGAGAAGAATATTATCGGGACCCGGCCGATAGATTAGAAATTCTCTTTAGAAGACCCCTCGGTCCCAGGCAGCAAATCCTGGTCCAAATTATTTCTCGGTAGCCACCTCGGATTCTTTGTGGGAGAAGTCGTAGTAATGCCAATATTGAACAAGCACTGAAACAGCCCTGGAAATGAGGCGGGGATTGATCCTCCAGGCTTCTTTCAGGACATTCCAAAACATAACTCTCACCGGACGCAGGAACACGCCAGGTAAAATGATAGAAAATCTTTATCATCAGGCCAATCCGGAAGAGATTTTTTTTCTTCGTAGAATATATGTCGGTGAAGTATTTTACGTTCCTGAGCCAACCGATCATGCGGCGTCCAAAATGTTCAGGCTCATATAATTTTTTAAACAGGTGCTTCTGGCCAAAAAATAGTTCTTGGGGAGTCAGTTGTTTGGGGATGATATTGGTCGTTAGATGCCAGAACCCCCCAAAATCTTCAACGAGGCGCCCCTCCCTTTTCATCCTTTCGTACAGCGGGGTATGGTCGGGAGCATTAAGGATACTGATCGAGGCAAAGGGGCTTGCGGTTTTATCAAGAAATTCTTCAATTTCATTGAAAACAGCAGGCGTATCATGGTCAAATCCGACGATCATCCCCAGAAAGGGGACGATCCCATAACTCGAAATTCTCGGAATCACCTGGAAAGGATCGTATCGGACCATCTGTCCTTTGTTAACTTCTTCCAGGCAGTCCTTGTTGATCGTTTCCAGACCGAGAAAGATAACCGTGAAGCGCGCGTCGGCCAGGAGCTTGACGAATTTCTTCATCGGCGCCGATCATAATGGTGGCCTGGGTACTGAAAGACAACGGCATATCCAGGGTTCTGTTCCATTTAATAATTTCCTGCAGAAGTTCAATCGTGAATTTTCGATTGACGACAAAATTGTCATCGGAGAAAAAGATGGTTTCCGCTCCCAAGGCATGGGCGTTTTTAACTTCAAGCATAATCTGGTCGATGGACTTATTTCTGTATTTTCTGCCCGTGACGCGAATAACGTCACAGAAGTCACAATTGTTGGGACATCCGCGGCTGGTCTGCAATGAGAAGTAGTGGTAATTCTCAGGTTTTATGTAGAAGAGATCCGGCGCCGGTGAGTCTTTGATATCGACAAACGTTTCCTGTTTATAGATGGCTTTTGCGCGGCCCTGAACCCAATCTCTCAAAAACTGCGGCCAGGTATACTCCGCCTCACCGATGAATAGATGATCACCTATATTTTTTGCCTTTTCCGGATTAATAGTCGCGTAAATACCCCCGACGGCGACAGGTTTGCCCCGTTCTCGAAAACGAGTGCTGATCAAACCCATCTGTTCAAATTGGAGGGTATAACCGGTGATCCCTACCAGATCGCACTCGATATCCCAATTAATGGGCGCGACATTCTCATCGCAAAAAATATATTCCACCTCCAAATCTTTGGGTGTCAAGGCAATCAAGGTTAAGAGGGCGGTATTCTGCATAAGGGTCTTGTGCTTACCTACAATGTCCAGAGCTCCCCGCATGGCCCAGAAATTTTCAGGTGTCTTGGGATTAATGAGATAAATTTTCATCAAAATTTTTCGTTGCCCCTTTCTTATTAAAATTATCCCGATTATCGATTATCGTATAACCTTTATAGGGACTATATTGGCCATAGGCGGAAACGTTGAGCATAATGATTCTCGGATTCAACCCATGGAGAGTTTCATAAGAAAATCCCATCTTTTCTATAACGCCAGGACGGGAATTCTTAATACTCGGGTGCCTTCCAGGGCTTTCTTAAGACCGGCCATATTTCCCTTCCTCCGAATACTAGATTCTAACACTATATGATCTGAGAAGTTACCTCTACTATTTTTTTTAATCCAATTCCACCGCAGGGCCGCAGAGGTCGCAACCCCTTCAGCCTTCAGTCTATCACCTGTGTGTTTTTACTTCCAGCCGAGAATACCTCCCGATTATAATGGAGGACCCCGACCTTTGGGGGACTATAATAATTTATTGACAATTATTGACAATCGAAATAGCAGTATAATATTATCTCTATACGAATTAGGCTCGGCCCAACGAATCACCAACTCTCTTATTACCATAGGATACCTGGCCAAAGATAAGAAAACAAAAAAATTCCGTTTGACCCCCAAGTGGCTCTCCATAGGATTTGGAATTCTGGCCGGTTTGGAAATCCGAAAAATCGCCCTCCCGCATCTAAAACACTGGCGCACTACAGGCCAGGCCTATGTGAAAGACTATTTTGATCTCATGGGTGTTTCCCTGGATGAAGCCCGGTTTATGGAAACCCCCGGTTGGTGTGACTGGTACGACACCGATTTGTCCCAGGAAATCCTGAACTACCAGAATACCTCTTATCAGGAACACCTAAATCGTCTCCGAGCCGAAGTCGAACGGAGGGTGGAGGAGTGACAGATTTCCCGACTTTATTAGAAAAGCGTTAGAAGGTATCCCCGATCTGCTGTCCATATAGGTGAAGCGGAATCTTGACCCCTTTTCCCCTCTTATGTGTAGACACTTCTGTTGACAAAGCGTATCCATTAGACTACAATTGACCTATGATTGAGATTCGCAAGACTGAACACTTCGCCAAGTGGATCGACAGCTTGCAGGACATCCGAGCTCGGGCCCGGATTCTCGCAAGAATTGAGCGACTGGCTACAGGCAATCCGGGGGATGTTAAGTCTGTGGGTGAAGGGGTTTCGGAATTGCGTATCGACTCTGGTCCAGGCTATCGGGTCTATTACACGCATTATGGGCGATAGGTAGTAGTCTTGCTGGCTGGTGGCGATAAAAGCACCCAAGCTAAAGATATAAAGACTGCAATTCGCCTGGCAAAAAATCTATAGGAGTATATCATGGCAAAAACCGTTACGACCAAATACGATGTTTCCGAGCATCTTCGCACTCCTCAAGAAATGGCCGCTTATCTAGAGGCGTGTATTGAAGAGGCAAATGGTGATGCGGCCTTTATTGCTAAAGCACTGGGGGATATTGCCAGAGCAAAAGGTATGTCTCAAGTAGCGCGAGACGCAGGTTTATCCAGGGAAAGCCTATATAAAGCTCTCTCCGGTGAAAGAACTCCGGGCTTTGATACCATTCTCAAGGTGATAAGTGCATTGGGGCTGAAGTTACATGCTGGAGCAAAACCCACTGCAAGATCAACAGCCCAACGATAACTTTCAGCAGATCGATAACCACTCCTTCTGAAGACCGTTTTGGCGCAGAAGCAGCGCACCAATCAAGCCATTGGACAGCGATGTCACTCGCTTGCATGGGCCATCGGCCACACAAGCTGCGCGCAACCGGTCAACGCCTCATCAGATGTCAAAGATTGGAAGAGGTAAACATAATGGATGCCCGAGAGATCATGGCTGTGGCCTTCGAGGAAGCGAAAGCAGCATTCAAGAGAGGCGAATGTCCCGTCGGGGCTGTTATGGTCAAAAATGGAGACATCATGTCGCGCGCAGGAAATAGGGAAATTGAGTTGAAGGATCCTACAGCTCATGCAGAAATTCTAGTTTTGAGAGAGGCGGGTCAATTTCTCAATCAACATACTTTCCCAGATTGTATCGTCTACACGACTTTATGGCCTTGCCCCATGTGTGCAAATGCACTCCTGCGAGCCAAAGTTCCGAAAGTCGTTTGTGGTGCAAAGTCGTTCAAATACATATACGAAGAAACGTTCAAGCCATCTCGACTCATCGTGGAGGGTCCCATCATGACCAACGAGTGTAGGGGTATCTTCATTAAATGGGCCAAGGAAACTGGGCGTGACTTTATTCTGGGCGATGACGAGCTCTAATAATGGCATAAACAAGGACGGGCTGGATACCGCAGTTTTTGGTAGTTTATCGAAATAATCGGCGTGGTGGGTTAATGACCCTTTTGCTTTCAATCCCGCCCGCCCCCTTATAGATAGGGTGGATATGGCCGATTTGATCGAAGTGCTTATCTTCGACTTAGGGGGGGTTCTGGTAGATTTCTCCGCTTTTGATGACCTTCTGCCACTTCTTCGACAGAAGATTGACCCGGAGGAAATCCGGCGACGCTGGATAGCCTGCCCCATAATTCGCGAGTTCGAGTTAGGTCGTGTTAGTCCGCGCGAATTCGCGGCCCATTTCGTCAAGGATTGGGACGTAGCCTCGTCGCCTGAAGAGTTTCTCGTAACCTTCCGGTCGTGGTCGCGAAACTTTTTTCCCGGTGCTCGTTCTCTGCTAAAGTTGCTCAAGGGCAAATATCGGGTGGCGGCTCTTAGCAATTCGAATGCGACTCATTGGGACCGCAATGTGTCAGAGCTCGGAATCTTGGAGCTCTTCGACGCGGCCTTCTCGTCACACGAACTAGGCTATCATAAACCTGATCCGAGGAGTTATCTAGAGGCATTGGTGCGGCTCGGTGTACGGGCCGACAGGAGCGCCTTCTTTGACGATTCACCCTCCAATGTGGAAGGCGCGCTCAATGTTGGAATGAGAGCATTCCACGTAAGAGGCGTGTTGGAGCTACAGCGATGTCTTGTCGAGCAAGGCCTCTGCTAGCGGCTTGTTAAGTGTAAAGGGGTTTTTAAATGGATATTATAAAAGCAAAAAAGAAAGATATACTCGATATTGTTTTTTTAAATTCGTTTGTTCAGAAAATTCATGTTGAGAAACATCCGGATATATTCAAGCCCGTGGGAAATGATGATGACCTTAATAAGTTCTTTAATTTTATTTTAAGTAAAGAGACTAATTGCATTCTAATCGCTTATTTAGAAGGAAAACCTGTCGGGTACATATGGGCAGCCTTCGAGAATAAGCCGGATACTCCGCTCAAATATGAAAGAAGGCAGGTTTATATTCACCAAGTCGCCGTTCATGAAAGATTCAGACGCCAAAATATCGGAAGCGCGCTTTTTAGCGAGATACAAAGCATTGCAAGGCAAGAGGGTTTTCGCAATTTTGCCGTCGATACATGGGCCTTCAATAGAAATGCTCAAAGATTTTTTGAAAATTTGGGGTTTGATACCTACAACATTAAAATGTGGCGGAATGAAAAATCGAACACCTAGCAATCCTCTACACCCGATCGGTGTTACGCTGGGCTTTACACCGGACAGGTGAGAAACAGGTCGGCCCCGCCTGCGGGGTCACCAATGCGGCGTTACCCCTATCGGGTCCATGTCCCAGTCGGCGCCGCGTATCGACGCCAACCGAACCATTGGACACCGATATCGCTCGCTTGCATGTGTACGTCAGCCCCGCAAGCTGCATACCACGAGTCTACGTTATATCATACAATGAAGATAGGACCAAGTTATGGAAAGAAACGGTGTTTACGAGGATAAGTATTTTAAGGTTATCAGTCCTGAATTTCCTCTAAACTGCCGGGATGATGGGGGGCATCTTATTCTGATCAAGAAAGAAAAGGTTTCCGACAGATCGGACATGACCTATCAGGAAGCCATAGACTTCATGAGAATCAGCATGGCTGTGGGAAAATCAATGTACGAAGTGCTGGGTATTGAGAGAATGAATTATGAGGATTTAGGCAATTGGGGAATCGATGATCCGGGTGGCGCCAAAATGCACCTTCATTTTATGGGAAGGGCAAGGGAGCAAACCCATCAGATTAGAGGCCAACACATTTTCTTGTTTCCCAAAGACCATAAAATATATCAAGGGCATTTAAAGCCACTCTCTAATGAACAGGTTGATAGTCTGAGAAAACGAATCTCTGAAATTCTAGCAGAGCCAAAATATAAAAAAATGGCCGAACTGGCGAAACTGTAAGGATCTCAAGATGGGGCGAAAGAATTTCAGCAAATGGAAAATAAGGCCTGCATAGAAATTGCGTTACTATATGAACCTCTTGTTGTTAAAAAGGCAGAATAAGTCCTTCTTCCTCCGCGGCTTTATTTAACTGACGATCAAAACAAACAAATCTAACGGGCAGAGGACCTTCCTTCTGGATCACCAGGGCCGAAGCCAGATGGATGGCATCAAAACCCCTCAAGGGATGTTTAAAGAGGAGTTTCTCAATCATTTGGTTCAAATCCGGACTTATGGAAACTAAAATAAGTTTTGAATATTCATTCTTAAATTCCGAAATAGTTTTAAGATAGCCGGCTCTTGAAAATATTCCCTCACGATATTTTCGGCTAAAGGCAGCTATTATTTCAGCGAAAGCAACCGTTGAAGTAATTATCTCTGTCCCCCCTTCCCAAAGATGGTCTACCTCCTTACTTCCATTTTCTTCCACATAGCGTTTAATCAAGGCAGAGGTGTCAAAATAAAGAATCATCTTCGATCCTCTATAACCGCATCCGAGAAAGGCGTCCCCTGAACCTTGACACGTTTGGGAAGGCCAACAAATTTTTGCCTGGGTGGAAGTTGAATAAGGCCTTTTTGAGCCAATTGACGAAGGGTGGATTGAATTTTTCTTTCTTGTTTGCTTTCACTGGGGCGGATTGGAAGGATTTGGGCAATCTCCGCACCCCGCTCAGTAATCAAAATTTGTTCCCCTTGTTTGACCTCTTGAAGATATTGACTGAAATGAAGTCTCAATTCACGGACACCGGCTTTTTTCATTGTTATTTCCTTTTTGAATTATGTTGCTACATTATATTTTTATGTGACTACATTGTCAAGAAAAAGATTATGGCGGGACCGAACTGCTTCCCGGGTGGGCTTGGGATGTTCACCCTCAAAGTTGGAGCAATCTTAGAATTTCATTTCTCTTGACCTGCGATATCTATTCATATATTTTATTTCCTGATTGATTTTCCAATAAATCTATCCGACTATTGCAGGCATTGTGACTCAAAAAGACCTTTTTTCAGATCTGCTGGAAGAAGTGGAGGAAATAGCCTCCCGAGGCTGGCCGGAAATTGCCGCTCATCTTCCTCCGGGACGGATTTCCATCGGCTATTTCTGTCCCTTCGTCCCCGAAGAACTCCTTCAGGCCGCCGGAGCTATTCCCATCCGGCTGATGGATATCCCGGTTAAGATATCCCATGCCCAAGCCCATCTGCCGGCTTATTGCTGCCACCTGGTCAAATCCTCTTTGGAAAATTACCTCCGAGGAAAATTGGACTTTTTACAGGGAATCGTATTCTGTCAAAGCTGCGACACCATGAAAGGTCTGGCCGATATCTGGGCCATTCAAGGACGCCTTTCTTTTCAGTTCAACCTGATTGTCCCCACCCGTTTGAATTCTCCTTTGGCCAGGGATTATTTTAGGATTGAGCTGGAAGGCCTTAAAGCGGCTTTGGAAAAAAAGCTGGGGAATATCCCTGCGGAAAGCCTTCGGGAAGCGATCAGGCTTTTTAATCATATGCGAGACCGAATTCGGACCTTGTATGACCGAAATCGGCTTGATCCCGGCCGTCTTTCCGGAAGAGGGTTGGCTAACATTATTCGGGCCGGATATCTGATGGATCGGGATCAATATCTCAAGTTGCTGACCCGGTTGTTGGATTCCTGGCCGGAGCAGCCCGAAGGTAAGACTCCCGGAATACCCCTTTATCTCTCAGGAAACATAGTCCATTCAGGCGATTGGTTTTCTTTGATCGAAGAGGCGGGGGGCAGAATTGTCTACGACGACCTGTGCAGCGGAGCACGCACCCTGCGTTTAACGGTTAAGGAAGGGGGCGATCCCTTAGACGCCTTGGTGGACCGCTATTTTACCACTTTTCTCTGCCCGACGAAGCACCAGGGAATCGAGACCCATCAAGAGCTCCTTTTAAAAGAGGTTCGGGAGTCAGGGGCCAAGGGGGTCATTTTTATTTTCTACAAATATTGCGAATCCTATTATTTCGACTATCCCGATTTGAAAAAAATTCTGGAGGCCGAAGGTTATCCCACGTTGTTACTGGAAATCGAAGATCCTTCCCAATCCAGGGAACAAATGAAAGTCAGGTTGCAGGCTTTTGTAGAAATGCTTTCTTGAAGTTTAGCGGTTGATGAAAAACGCCCATCTGCTGCGTTTCCCTCATCCTTCGTCATTGCGGCGTACAGAAAAGTACGCCTCATTCCTCAGGATTTCGGGGGCCTTGCATCTGGACATTTTTGATCAACCTTATTAACGGATATTTTCAATGTCCAAAAAAGAAGCACAAAAAAATGGCAACAAAAGGAAAAACCCAAAAGTCCTATCGGGAGATTGAGTCCGTTAAGGCCTATCGCCGGCTGATGCAGGGTTATTATTTTATGGCCACCCATCCCAAATGGTTTGGGAAGAAAACGGCCTGGATCACCAGCGGCGGGCCGGTGGAACCCCTCTACGCCATGGGGGTGCTTCCTTTTTACCCGGAGAATTACGGGGCCATGTGCGGGGCCGGGCGAGAATCGGTTTCCCTGTGCGAAATAGCGGAAGCGCAAGGTTATTCCCGGGACCTCTGTTCTTATGCCCGGTTGGATATCGGCAGTTCCCTCAGCGGGAAGGGTCCTCTGGGGGTCCTGCCCAAACCTGATTTTCTGGTCTGTGCCAACAATATTTGCGGCACAGTCATCAAATGGTATGAGATCCAGGCCCGTAAATTTCAGGTGCCCCTCTTTTTCCTGGACACGCCTTTTATCCATAAGGAACTGACGGACCATACCCTGCAATATGTCCGGCGGCAGATGGAGGAATATGTGGCTTTCCTGGAAAAAGTTTGTGCGCGGCCTTTTCCGGAAAAGCGCTTCCTGAAGGTTGCCGCCAGATCCGTTGAGGCAGTCGCCTTATGGAAAGAAATCCTGGAACTTTCCCGTATTCACCCGGCCCCTTTTGCCGCCTTTGATGCCTTCATCCACATGGCCCCCATTGTCACCTTGCGGGGAACCGGCTGGGCCGTGCGCTATTATCAAAAACTTAAGAAAGAGCTCGAAGACCGGGTGAAAAAAGGGCAGGGGGCCTTCGCCCGGGAAGAGATCCGGCTGATCTGGGACAATATTCCCATATGGTATGACATCCGGAATCTATCCCAGCTTCTGGCCAGGCAGGGGGCGGTCCTGGTGGCCGACACCTACACCTCGGCCTGGACCTTAAAGCCTCTGGACCTGGGCAATCCCCTGGAGAGCCTGTCCCGCTCCTATGCCTCTGTTCTTCTCAATTTGGGATTGGGGCATAAAGTGGCCAACATGACGGAATTGATGAAACAATATCAGGCGGATGGATTTATCATGCATTCCAACCGGAGCTGCAAGACCTATTCGCTCGGTCAGTATGATATTAAGAAAAAGGTCTCAGAACTGACCGGCAAGCCGGGTTTGATCATCGAGGCCGATCACACCGATTCCCGAAGCTATGCTCCAGGACAAGTCGAAAAGCAAATCGAGGCCTTTGTGGAAATGACCCGGGGAAAATAAAACTAAAATGACGTTCTCGGAAGGAGAAAAATATGGATCGATTAAACCGGGTTTTTATTATGCCTGTTATTTTACTGGGACTGATTTTATGGGGATGGTCAGCCGTTCCTTCGTCGGTTGAGGCACGCAGACCAATCAGCCCTCCTAAACCTAAAGCCGCAGCCACAGAATCCTTGCCAGAATGTCCTCCGAAGGAAAAACTCCAAGAGGGAATCCATAAGACCTTTCCGCAATTAAAGTTTGAGATCATTCGGATCGAACCAAGCAGGATTAAGGGTCTCTGTCAGGTTCAACTTAGAATAGCAGCCCAAACCCATCTCCTCTATGTTGATGCCCAGGGGGATTTCCTGTTGGCCGGAAATCTTCATGAATTGAAAACCGGGAAGAATTTAACCCAGGAAGCCTTTCAAGTACTGAACCGGATGAACCCCGAGGAACTTCAACAATTGGAATCCCTGACCGCCTTGACCTTGGGTCAGGGGAAAAAGGTGGTTTATCTGGTAACCGATCCCCAATGTCCTTATTGCAAACGAGCCGAACCCCTTTTGAAGAAGTTGGTGGAGGAAGAGAACCTAAGCGTTCGTTTCCTTTTTTTCCCTTTGGACTCGCACCCCGGGGCCAAAGAACAGTGTATTTCCATCCTCTGCGACAACAAAGGGATAGAAGGATATGACAGCGGTTATCGATCGGAAAACCAATGTCCGGAGGGAATAAAGAAAGTGGCCGATACGACGGCCTTCATGCAGAAGAAAGGGATTAATTCCACCCCCTCTTTCATTTTCATGGATGGAACCCACCTCTCCGGATTACCGAGTGAAGAACAATTACGGGATCGAATGGGATTATCAAAACCCCTTCCGAAATAATTCATTTTTTCTATTGATGTTCGAGAGAACCGCTTAAAAATTCAGAGGGAAAGCGCTCGAATCTTTGAGCGTCTTTCCCTCTGGTGAGGGATACCTTAAAAACTACGACCTTTTCCCGCAATATTTCCCCATTAGAAAACCCATCCGATGAGCCTTTTGCGATAGCCGGATAATTTGAATTTTTTCCTAATAGATCATCTCCGTCCGGGCGGGGTTGACATTTGTTGATTCCAAACAATCGTCAAACCAGATCCCTGACCTATTTTAAAAGAATGGATGTGGTGGGAGGCTCAGAGAAGAGAAAAAAGAAAAGGGACAGTTTATATGAATTCTATAAACTATCCCTTTTGATAAATGATCCAATAAATACAAGAAACTATTTTTTTTCGGCACCAGTGGCACCAGTGGCACCTGTGGCACCAGTGTCACCTTTCGCACCAGTGTCACCTTTCGCTCCAGTATCTCCAGTCGGTCCAGGAGCCGGAGCCGGAGCTGCTTCGGGGGCTGTTTGTTCAGCCGCAGGTGGGGCCGGCGGCGGAGCCTCCTCCTTTTTCTTACAACCCATGGCAAAAGAAAAGACCACAAACAACATTGCGACGAGCACTAAGGAAATTATTTTCCGCATTTTGACTCACCTCCTTTGCTTAATTTATAATGCTTAGTTCAGGTAACTAATAATCAAAAAAAACCTATCTTTTTTCAAGAAGATAGACAACAGAAACTCATATTTAAAGTGTGATAATAGGCGATCTAAAAGCCTATGTCAAGATAATTTTTACTTGATCACTTCAATATCAATCAGCCTTAATTTCCCATTTTCTCTCACAATTTCCCCCATTACCCAATAACCTACTTGCAGGTCGGACAGCTCAAAGTCCGAGGCATCCAGGACTTGGTCGTTTATGGTGATCGTTCCCCGTTTTTCATTGATCTGGGTTATGCGTCCTTCAATAGGTTCCGGTTCGCTGCCCCAGACTTCAAGGCAAAGGGAAGTCAAAAGCAATAAGGCAATGATTAGATAAAAATGGGATTTTTTTGGGGAATTCATTTAGTCGATCCTTTCTCTTTTTTTAGGATCTTCTGTCTGACTCCGGCCATCAGAATAGGCCAGGCAATCGTGGCATCACATAGAACCTCGGCATAACGGCCTCCATCCTCGATAGGGGCGAATTTCCCCCAGGAAACCCCCTCGGAATAGGTGCAGCCACTTAAGCCGCCCCAATGGGCAGGTTCAGGACAGATACGAACTCCATAAGAAAAACGTTTTAATGGAAGGGGTTCCTTTAAACGGTACTGGAGGATTTCCAAAAACGGACCAACTTGTTGGCCCCAGTTTCTCGGCACTCCTCCGCCGATAGTAAATATCCCTAGTTTGGAGGCCTTTAGGATATTCTGAGTATAGGATCCCAGATCATAAAAAGGGTTAAAGTTAAAGACCATCCGGCCCAGGGCCTCGGCCGGACTCCCCGCTTTTTTCTTTTCCAAAATCTTTCTGATAACACAGGTGGCCATATCCAGACCCAATTCCGAATCGGTGAAAGCCGGGATATAGACCGGGACCCCTTTTAAATAGGCGTTTCGTAAGATGCCGGGCTGGTCGGTAATTCCCGATAAATATCTTCCGACCTCCCGGCAGAATATTTCAGAGGAGAGGGGGGCTGTTTCCAGGTCTATGCCTTCCAGAACCCGGGAAATGATTTCCTCAATATGGTTGAGATTCTTTTCCATTTCCAGGGTATCATAGATCCGGTTATACCCCAGGTCATACAGGTCGGCGTCCGATTGCAAGGGGTTATGCTTGTAATGGGTTAAGCCAACCGATTCAATCAATCCATGGGCCATTAAGGCCCCGGTGGAGATGATAATATCCAGCCAGCCCCAGTCGATCATATCGCAAATGATCAACCCCATCTTGGCCACCGACATGGCTCCGGAGAAGGTCCCAACTTTCAGACAGTCGGGATCAGAGATCATTTCCGAGAATACTTCCTGGGCCTCACCCAGGGCCCGGCCGCCAAAGGCCGTTTGGGCCATACCGGAAAGCAAAGAAGTAAAATCATTACTCTTTTTAATATCGAGGCTTTTAAGACGGGTTAGTCCGTCCTGGGATCCGTCGTGCAAATCGGTCCAGGATCGTACTTTATGTTCGGACATAGGGGTTATCTTTCTTCGTCTGAAAAAACAGATAAGAGAGGAATTTAAACATCGATTTGGCAACCACAAATTCCGACAAGCGAGACCCCGGTATGGGCATAAGCTCACAAATATCCGCTCCCCGGACTGGTCCGCGCCCGATAGTAATCTTGAAGACCTCGAGCAGATGATGCCAGGCCAATCCACCCGGCTCCGGAGTTCCGGTCCCGGGGACCAGTGAAGGGTCCAGGGCATCTATGTCCAGACTGAGATAGAGATTTCTACCGGCCATAGCTGATAGATCGTTCCGGAAACGGTCCAGGCCGTTATTAAAAAGGATTTCCTGACTGGAATAGGAGCGGATTTGGGATTGACTATCCAGAAATTCTTGTTCTTCTTTGGATAAACTACGCAGCCCGAGGTGGAAAATCGGACAATCCAACTCGGCTATCCGCTTGAGGGTACAGGCATGAGAAAAGGAGGTTCCTTCCCACGATTCCCGTAAATCCGCGTGAGCATCCAGAACCAGGACCACCAGATCGGGATAATTTTGTTGGACCCCTCGAACCAGGGGAACAGCAATGGTGTGTTCTCCTCCTAAGGCCAGGATTATCTTTTTTTGTTCCCGGTAGGATTTCAAGCGTTCATATATGTCGCCGATCATCATTTCCGGACTATGGTGATTCCTGGGGATATCGGGGAGGGTCAGACAGGTTCCAAGGGACATGGGTTCCCAACCCAATTCCTCGTCCCATAGTTCGACTTGGCTGCTGGCCTGAAGGATGGCTTCTGGCCCGAATCGGGTTCCCGGTTGGAAACTGGTCGTCGAATCGTAAGGAATAGGTTGGATGAGGACATCCGCCGTTTCTGGAGAAAGGCCTGTTTCATCCAATCCCAGAAAATTAAGGGTTCGCAAAAGATTGTCCTACTAAGTTGTGATGAAAATCCTGATCCAGAATTTCCTGTAAGAATACGACACTCAGAGTAAAAAAACGGCTGCTACCACCACTGTTGTCCAAATACCGTCTCCTCGGGTTGTGCAGGTTGTGGAAAAAGTGTCTACAATTTTGCCGCTCATTCGATAAATTTCCCGACGTTCATCATAATCCTTTTGAGGGTCAAAATCAATTCCCAGCGTGGTAGCCAACATGGTAGAGGCTAAATCTTCGGCAAAATCGCCCATTTCTTTTTCGTTCTCACCAAAAGCCGAGTGTTCCGATAAATAACCATAGTGATATTCATCCGCCGGAACGGCCAAACCAATGGAAGCCCCCATCAACCTCTCAGGTTCGTTGGAACTGATTCTAGCCAAAACACAGAAGGTGATTTGTCCGGGTAAAAGCTCTCTGATCCCTTCTTCAAAAGGGATGATTTTACAGTTTGGAGGGAAAATGGAGGAAACATATACCAGATTGCATTTTTCGATTCCGGCATCTCTCAAAGCCAGCTCAAAGGATTGAAGCTTGGCTTTGTGTCTCCCTATCCCCTTGGTAAAAAATATTTTTTGGGGAACCAGCCAGGCATTATCCAACCGGCCGTGTTCTTTTATTTTTTTTGTTTTAGAGATTTTCAACGCGTTGGTCCTTAATTTTTGAAAATTCAAATCATATATGATAATTTTTGAGAAAATGTCAAGATTAAAATAAAAATAGGCGCTTTTTCATTTCTCGGGCGCCCAATTCCATTAATGGCTTGAGTTGGACGATGTCCATGGTGTTGTAGAGAATTAAGCGTTCCAAAGCGGATTCGTCTCCCCATTGGTAATCATTCCAGAGAAGAACGGCATCGAACCCATCTAATCCTGCCACTGCCGGATCCCTTAAAAGGCCTACCTGTTCTTCAATGGATTTCAAGCCTCCCCGAAGCCCCAATTTTCTCAAAACGAAGCGCAGATCTATGTGAGCCGGGGGGAGGTCTATATGTCTGAACCACCGTTTGAGATAAGGCAGATCGAAGCAGGACCCATTAAAGGTAATGACCAGGGGAAAAGGGGCCAGGGCCTGTTCAAAATCATCTAAGTTGAGGCCGTTAACGAAAGTCTGGACCTTCTGGCCATCATAGAGCCCGATAACCGTGATCTCATCCAATCCCTGATACCCTCCGCTGGTTTCGATATCCAAAAAAACGGCCCGATCCTGAAAAGATTCATAAACCCTCCAGAGATCGGATGGAGGAAGACTGTTTACAAAAAAAAGGAGGTCATGGCGATTTTCCAGGGAGATTTCAAGTTCCCGGCGTATGACGGCATCCCGGTCCAGGGAGAAGACCGGCTTCTTATGATCCAGGAAGTCTTTCCAGGTTCGGATGCCCCGGTTCCAAAGGAGCCGTTCGGTTTTTGGCCCGATCCCGGATATATGAATAAAGGTATGTTCTAACAAAAGGTTTAATTTCTCTATTTTAAAATCTTTATCTGAAAATTTTTTTCGAAATGGAGTACCGGAGAACAGAAGTGATGGTCTGAAATACCAATACGATAACTCTCATCACTCCCATTTTAATAAGCCCCTGTAACCGGCTGGGGATTAAGGTAAAATTGAATATCTCAGTTGGGGACTTAATCAATATGAAAAATAAGTTAGATCCGCGTCAGCAGTGATGAATAATCATTATTTACTCCGATCATATCCAGTAATACCGAAATCTGGCCCCGGTGATGCGTTTGATGATTGAACCACTGAAGCAGAATCTTCCATACTTCTTTCTCAACGTCATCTCCTTTATAATTCTTATAGTTAATAACGGAATTCAGGGTATCTTCGTCGATCTCTTCAACAAATTGCATAATAACATTATCGGCCTTCTTCCGTTGTTGAAACAATTTGGTATAATCAGTCTCAAATTTCTTTCTCAAATTTTTTCCATCTAAAGAAACAAGCTTGCTGACAGTTAAGGCATTGCTTTCTTTGAAAACATCCCTGAAACGTTTTAGCCAAAAGAGATCGGAGAGGAAGAGGTGCAGCATGGTTTCGAAAATGGACGGGAAAAAGGCCTTTGTTTTGGTCATAATTTTTTCTTCGCCCAAGGGCTCAATTAATTCTATCAGACTCTGATCAACGCTGCTGTTATACTTGGCGAGTGCCTGAAAAACGGGTTTCATTATTTTTCCTTTCTAAGGAAGTTTTAAGAATATTTATTTATAAATTTTTCCCAACGGAAACGGTTCAGATTTAATGAAGTATAAAGCCTTTGGGGAATCTTCTTTTGGCTGATGTTATACGATGTTAAATGGAATGTCCCGGATAAAAGGGAAAAAGTTCTTTTAAAGGATTATCCTTTTTCTCAATAACGAACCCTTGCGGATCCATCATGAAATCGCTAAGTTTGCATTCTTGGGGATCTTTCCATAAGTTGTGAATGTAATTACGTACTTCCCGATCGAATGAGCATTGTATACGGTATATCATACGGTTGTTTAGCACAATTAGGCAAGTAAAATTTGTATATCTTCTTTGGCGACGGTTTAATTATCCTTTCACAATAGGCGGCAAGGCGCATCGGGTTCTATCTTCCCAAGTGAAAGATTTCCCTCAATCGACGTCTATCCGGCCTCCCACTAAAATTTCCCCCTATATCAGGAAAAGGCTTCGGTTATATCCGGGTCAGCATGGAAGAATAATCATTATTGACTTCTATCATATCCAGTAATACCGATATCTGACCCCGATGATGCGTTTGATGATTAAACCACTGGAGAAGGATCTTCCATAAGATATTCTCCATCTCTTCTCCCTTATAGTTTTTATATTTAAAAACCGAATTCAATCTATTCTCATCGATTTCTTCAATAAATTGTCGAATTGCCTCATCGGCCCGTTTCCGATACTGAAACAATTTTGTATAGTCTTCCTCAAACTCTTTTCTTAACCCTTTAAAATCCAAAGAAACGAGCTCACTGCCGCTTAAGGCCTTACTGTCTTTGAAACCATCACCAAAACGTTTCAACCAAAAGAGATCGGAAAGGAGGTTATGGTTCATGGTTTCGTATATGGACGGGAAAAAAGCCTTTGTTTTGGCCATGATCTTTTCTTGGGTTAAAGGCTCAACTAATTCTAAAATAGTCAGATCAACACTTTGGTTATACTTAGCAAAGGCCTGAAAAATGTTTTTCATTCTTTTTCCTTTCAAGAAAAATTTTGAAGAAATTAATCGACAATCTTTGGATAACATAACCGGCTAATTTGTCAAGAAATTTATTTCAGTTTTGACAATCCCAGAATCCATCCTCCGAACAATCAGTCAGGTCGGTTTCATTCCCCAATCCGAAAATGACCAATCCTTATCTATTGTAAAACCCCTCGGACAAAACTTCTAATTTCCCATCCTTCTTTTTTTAAATCAAAGCAGATCGCCCCTTCCTGCTCAGTTCGAAATATGGCTATCCCCCGTTCCCGATATCGTCGGATGATCTCGGGGTGGGGGAGGGGAAGACGGAAAGAGGCTCGTCCGGAAATCACCGCATAACGAGGTTGGACCGCTTCGATAAAAGGGATCGTACTCGATGTCAGGCTTCCATGATGGGGGACCAGGAGGATTTGGGATTTTAGAGAAAGGTTCTTTTTCAGAAGAACCTTTTCCGTCTCTACTTCAATATCCGCCGGCAGAAGTAGTTGCTGGTCTTTGTACCTTAAATTTATAACTAAAGAATCATTATTCTGGCTATGATAGGACTTCAAAATCGTTTTTTCTCCATAGGAAGATTTCATTGGGGCGTGGAACACCTCAACCCACACACCGGAAATCGATCGTGACCAGCCCGGACCGGGGTAGACCACGGGAATTTTCTTTTGTCGAATCAATTCTCCAAAACGCTGGAAGGCTTCGGAATCAACCTGTTGACCATTAGACCAGATCTCCTTCACCTTGAATTTGGAAAGAATAAACGGCAATCCATTTAAATGATCCGGATGGGGATGGGTGAGGACCACAACGTCCAGAGCGGTAATTTTCTTATCCCAAAGAAAGGGGGCGACCACACGTTCTCCGAGATCAAATTCGGGATTAAAGGAACCCCCGCCGTCGACAAGCATTTTCTGACCCCGGGGAAGCTCTATAAGCGTGGAGCTGCCATGACCGACATCTAAAAAGGTGGCTCTGAAAGGCGGTGAAAAGAAATCCCGGATCTGGGGGGAGAAGAAGAATAAAAACATTCCTAAACAGGACAGGGAAATCAACCAACCCGGTTTGGGTATTTTACGCCAGTTAAATACCAACACCAGGGTCAGATAAAAAAAAACGATTTCCCCGTATCCCGGCCGGGGCAAAACCAAAAAAGCCAGCGGCAGGTCGGAAAAAAAAAGGGTCAACCCCAAGGTCCATTGCAGCAGCAGATTCATAATCCAGAAAAGGGCCGAAGAGAGAGGGGAAAAAATGGGGGCGAAGATCAGGGCCAGGAGGCCGATGGGTGTGGCCAGGATGCCGCTTAAGGGGACCAGAATAAGGTTACTGATTAGACCGATCAGGGAGACCTGGTGAAACCACCAGGCTACCACCGGAGAGGTGGCCAGTTGACAAACCAGGGAAACACAAAAAGTACCCCAAAGGTAAAAAGCCCCGCGTCGGATAAGGGAGGTTTTTCCCCAGCTCCAAGCCGAATCAGGATTCAATATCCTGGGGAGCAAGGTGCCAATGGCCCAGACTGCAAGAAAGGATAATTGAAAGGAAGGCAGAAACAGGGAATCTGGGGACAGCAGCAAGATGATAAGAGCTGCTAGGGCCAGACTATTGAGTAAATCAGAATATTTGTTCAGCAGAAGGGCGGTTATGACCATACTCACCATAAAAAAGGCCCGGGCCGCTGAGGGGCTCATCCCGGCCAATAGAGTATATCCCAAAACAGGGAAAAAAGTGCCGATCAAAGCCCATTTTCGAACATTAATATGCAAGAGGATGGTCTCGGACAGGCTGAATAAAAACCGGAACAAATAATAAGACAGACCGCCCACCAGGGTGAGATTCAGGCCGGAGAAGGCCAGGAGGTGAGAGACCCCGGCCTGGCTGAAGGCTTGTTGGATCTCCCGGGGAATTTTGCTCTGATCCCCCGTCAAAAGGGCCTGGGCCAGGCCATTGAAAGGGGGCGGGCTCCTGGAGTCAATCAAATCGGAAACTTGTTTTCTAAGGATGGACAGACACTGCCAGGGCCAGGACCTCTGATTGGGTCCGTTCAGGATCAGAAGTTCAGGATCATCAATAAATCCCGAGACCCGAATTCCTTTTCGGGCCATCCTCTTTTCAAAGTCAAAGCCACCAGGATTGCGGTAGCCTTCGATCAAACGCAATCGGCAGACAAACCGAATCGGATCTCCCTGATCGAATCCTTTGATGAGGCCTTTGATTCCCAGGAGAATTATTCCCTGGGCTGATCGGCTTTGACCTTGGTCCGTATAACCAGTCAGTCGAATAACCAAGCGGGTCCTATCGGGATAATAAGCCGGTTCCTCCAAAATCACCCCGGACAGATTCTGCAACTGACCGGTTAGCAGAGCAGGGGGGACCTGCGGGGTTGTAGCTTGAGGAGAAAGGAAAGTCACCAGACTGAGACCGGTCACTATAAAGAAAGCGCATGCGCTCCAGATAGCAGCAGATGGGAAGAAAAGAATAACAACCGGGCTGGCTAATAGAATAAAAAGCAGCACCCAGGGAGCAACCGGCAGATTAGAATCGAAGACTTGAGTCCCCAGAATCAGGCCGGTTATCAGGGCCAGGACTAAAGGGATCCCGGCGCGGGCCAGAAAATGGTTTTGAGGGTTGGTACTTGGATTTTGACTTGGGTTGGGATTTTTTATTTTTGATTTCGGAGTCAGAATCATAAGAATTCAATATTTCAATTAGATTCTTACTTCTTGGATAGTTCATCCTTCTAAATTATGATTCCCTGATTCCGGCCTCAAAAACATCAAGGTTTGGCTGGTTTTTATGCCGACTCTTTTATCCGCTCTATCCGCGCACCCAGAGGAAGAAGTTTTTTCTCCAGGCCTTCATATCCCCGGTCCAGATGATAGACCCGTGAGATCTCAGTAATACCACCGGCAGCGAGTCCGGCCACGACCAGAGAGGCACTGGCCCGCAGGTCGGTGGCCATCACCGGGGCCCCCAGGAGGCGGGACACCCCCTTGACTACTGCTTGATTTCCGGATATTTGAATATCGGCCCCCATCCGCCGCAGCTCGCTGACGTGCATGAAACGATTTTCGAAAATCGTTTCTTTGATTAGACTGGTATCCTGGCTGAGGGACATGAGGGCCATGAACTGGGCCTGCATATCCGTTGGAAATCCGGGATAGGGCCGCGTGGTCAGCGAAACACTTTTTATTTTCTGAGGTCCGTGAACGGTCAACCCTGTTTTTTTCTGGGAAAACTCCAAGCCGGCCTCCCGTAATTTCATCATCACCGTTTCCAGACATGATCCGTCATACCCGGCCAGCGTGATTTCTCCCCGGGTGATGCCGGCGGCGGTCATATAAGTCGCGGCCTCAATACGATCGGGCATAATCTGATAGGGAGTCGGGTGGAGATGGGAAACGCCGCGAATGGTCATGACATCGGTCCCGGCCCCTTCAATCTTGGCCCCCATGGCCAACAGAAAATTAGCCAGGTCCACAACCTCGGGTTCCTTGGCCGCATTACCGATGATCGTTTTCCCCTTGGCTAAGCAAGCGGCCATCATCAGGTTTTCTGTCCCCGTTACCGTGGGGATATCAAACACAATTTCAGCCCCCTGTAATTGGCGGGCTTTGGCTTCCACATAGCCATGTTTCAAGTCGATTCGGGCACCCATCAATTCCAGACCGGTTAAATGCAGATTGATGGGCCTGGCTCCGATAGCACATCCCCCGGGTAACGATACCCGGGCCCGGCCGAAGCGGGCCACCAAAGGTCCGAGAACCAGGATGGAGGCCCTCATGGTCCTGACCAGATCGTAAGGGGCCTCGAATCGATCGATCTTTGAAGCATTGATGCGCAGGGTCGATTCGGGACCTTCTTCAAAGGATGCCCCTAAAAAAGATAACAGTTTTTTTTCGGTCTGGATATCTCTCAGGGCCGGAAGATTGGATAGGGTAATCCAGCCGTCGGTTAAGAGGGCGGCCGACATAATAGGCAAAGCAGCGTTCTTGGCCCCGGACAGGACCACCTTCCCTTTTAAAGGGATTCCTCCCTGAATACGAATTTTATCCATGATAACAGGCCTTCAAAACCCGATCCTTCCCGGCATAATCCCGGAGGATGTTTATTGGATTAAAGTGATGTTCTTGGGCCAGGGTCAGGATCTGTGGTCCCTGGGTTTCTCCGATTTCAAGAAGCAGCCAGCCTCCGGTCTTGAGCTGTGTCGCTGCTTGATGAAAAATCTGTCGAATGGCCTCCAGACCATCTAAACCGCCTGAAAGGGCCTTGACCGGTTCATATCCTTTCACGGTATCCGGCAGGGAAAACATTTCAGTTTCCGAAATATAAGGGGGATTGGACACCAATAGATCGATCCACCTCGAATGGGAAGAAAAAGGCTTTAACCAGTCTCCCTGAACAAAGTGAATTTTCCTCTCCACCCCATGAAAGGCGGCATTTTTTTGAGCGGTTCTCAGTGCCTCCCGGGAGAGGTCAGTAGCTATGAGTCTTGTTGTGTTTAGAGGTGTTAGAGACTTGGACAAGGCGATGGAAATAGCCCCGGAGCCGGTCCCCAGTTCAACCAGGGTCATGGGTTCTGTTCGGGTTGAAACGATACTTAATGTCTCCTCAACCAGCATTTCAGTTTCCGGTCGAGGGATCAGCACCTTCGGGTTAACTTCAAAATTCAGAGACCAGAATTCCTTGTGACCGGTCAGATAAGCAATCGGTTCATGTCCGGCCCTTCGAAGGACTTTTTCTTGAAAAATAACCCCTTCTTTTTCATCCAGGAATTGATCGGAGTGGATGATCAATCCCGGACGATCGAGACCTACGACTGCTCCGAGCAGTAATTCCGCGCTTAGGCGGGGATCGGGGAGACCCTCAGCCTGCAAGCAGGATCCGGCCCAGGCCAGGGCTTGTTGGACGGTACATGGTATGGGGTTTAAGGTGTCCGGCATAGGTTTTTCCTTGAACCTCCTGCCCCTGCATGCCTGCAGGCGCAGGCCCTAAACCTTTTCACCGGGTTATCAATTATCCCCGGCTTTAAGTTGTTCGGCTTGATAGTGCGTTGTCAAAGGATCGATAACCTCGGCAAGGTTGCCTTCCATAATCGTATCCAATTGATAAAGGGTCAAACCGATTCGGTGATCCGTCAGTCGGTTCTGGGGGAAATTATATGTTCGGATCCGTTCACTGCGATCGCCGCTGCCGACCTGACTTTTTCGATCCTCGGAAATTTTATCCTGTTGTTCTTTGACTTTGAGGTCCAGCAAACGGGCCCTCAGGACTTTTAAGGCCTTGGCCTTGTTTTTATGCTGGGATTTTTCGTCCTGGCAGGAGACCACCAGTCCGGTCGGCAGGTGAGTGACGCGTATGGCCGAATCGGTGGTATTGACACTTTGCCCGCCAGGCCCGGAAGAACGGAAAACATCTACCCGGATTTCTTCGGGATCGATGACGATATCCACTTCCTCGGCCTCAGGGAGTACGGCCACCGTGACCGCCGAGGTATGGAGACGGCCTTGCGCTTCCGTGGCCGGAACCCGCTGAACCCGGTGGACACCGCTTTCATATTTGAGTTTGCTGTAGGCCCCTTTTCCTTCGATCAGGGCTATGATTTCCTTGTAACCTCCCATACCGGTCGGATGCTCGCCCATGATCTCCACTTTCCAGCCCATGGCCTCGGCCAGCTTGGAGTACATGCGAAAAAGATCGGCGGCAAACAGAGCGGCCTCCTCTCCTCCGGTGCCGGCCCGGATTTCGAGAAAAGTGTTTTTCTCATCATTGGGATTTTTTGGCAAAAGGAGTACCCTGATTTCTTCCTCGATCTGGGAAATTTCCTCTTTCAGAATTTCAATCTCGATCTTGGCCAGCTCTCTCATCTGGGGATCGGCATCTTCCAGAAGTTCATTGTTTTCTGATAATTGTTCGGAGAGAGATTTGTAGCGGCGATACTTGGCCATTAAGGGGGCCAAGCTGGAATGCTCTTTGGCCAGCTTTTGATAGGCTAAGGGGTTTCTGTGGACTTCGGAATCACTGAGTGATTTCTCCAATTTCAGAAAACGGTTCTCCACTTCTTCCAGTTTTTTTAAAAGCATAATCGGACTTAAATAACCTTTGATTCGGAAAGTCGGCCTTCAAGAGTTAGAACCCGGTTCAGAGCGGACAAGGCTACTTCGATTTGGTCTTCGGTGGGTTCCTGGGTGGTCAGTCGTTGAATCCACAACCCGGGAAGGATAACGATGCGCATCCAGGGGAGATGGGTTTTCTTGCTGGAATATTTAATTGCCTCATAGGCCAGACCGGTAATGGGAATCATCAACACGATCTTGAAGACGACATACAACCCATTCCGGGACCAGGAACTCAGAGAAGGCATCTTAGGCAAAAAAGGAAAAAGGATGGAGAAAAAAAGAATACTGATGACCAGGAGCAGCAGGATAAAGGAAGTCCCGCAGCGGGGATGCAGCGTGGAGTGCCCTTTGGCGTTTTCCACGGTCAATTCCTGACCGGCCTCGTAGGTGAAAATCGATTTGTGTTCCGCTCCATGATATTGAAAGACCCGTCGAATATCTTTGAAACGGGAGATGATCCAGATATAAGCAATAAAGAAAAAAACTTTGACCGCCCCGTCCAGGAGATGAAAAGAGAAAGAATCGACTCCGAAATGGAAGGAAGTCAGCCCGCCCAGATAGGCACTGATCCAATGGGGCAAGGCGACAAATAATCCCAATCCCAACAGGATGGCCATAGATAAAGTGCCCAACATGGCTACCCAGCCAATCTCCTTGGATTCTTTTTCCTCGGTCATGGCTTGATTGGCTGAAAAATTTAAGGCCTGAATTCCCTGAATCAGGGTTTCCAGCAGGATCAGCGTTCCCCGTAACACCGGCCACTTTAGAAATGGAAAACGGTCTGACCAGGGGTGAAGGATATCCTCTTTAGTCACCATTTCCCCATTCGGCCGCCGAACTACGACGGCCAGGGATTTGGGAGCCTTCATCATCACCCCTTCAATAACCGCTTGACCACCTACTTGAATCAAACCTGGGTTTCCTTCTCCGAAGCGGTTTTTTTGTTGTTCACTTTGCTGTATTTCTTCTGGAAACGCTCGATCCTTCCGGCCGAATCCATTATTTTTTGTTTCCCGGTGAAAAATGGATGGCACTGGGAACAAATTTCTACCCGGATGTCCTTCCGGGTGGAACCGGTGGGGATTTCATTCCCACAGGCACAGCGAATCGTCGTTTGATAGTATGCCGGATGAATTTTTTCTTTCATAATAATAACTCCTTATTTATTCATTAAGCTTAAAAAATCAGCGTTATCCTTGGTCCCATCCATCTTTTCCAGGAGAAACTCCATACTGTCCACTACGGTCAGAGGGGCCAACAATTTTCTTAGAATCCAAACCTTATTCAGTTCGTCAGTATTTAACAACAGCTCTTCTTTGCGGGTCCCGGAACGGTTTATGTCTATGGCCGGGAATATCCGTTTGTCGCTCAGTTTGCGATCCAGATGGATTTCCATATTGCCGGTACCCTTAAATTCTTCGAAGATGACCTCGTCCATCCGGCTGCCGGTATCCACCAGGGCCGTCGCGATAATGGTCAGACTGCCACCCTCTTCGATGTTTCGTGCGGCCCCGAAAAAACGTTTGGGACGATGGAGGGCATTGGAATCCACTCCGCCGGAGAGGATCTTGCCGCTGGGAGGCACCACGGTATTATAAGCCCTGGCCAGACGGGTAATACTGTCTAAGAGGATGACCACATCCCTTTGGTGTTCCACCAGCCGTTTGGCCTTTTCAATGACCATTTCGGCTACCTGGATATGCCGCTGGGCCGGTTCATCAAAAGTCGAGCTGATGACCTCGGCTTTGACTGATCGTTGCATGTCGGTAACTTCTTCAGGGCGTTCGTCGATAAGCAGGACGATCAAAATGATATCCTTGAAATTTCGAGAGATGCTGTTGGCGATGTTCTGAAGCAGCATGGTCTTGCCAGTCCGGGGAGGGGAGACGATCAGACCCCTTTGACCTTTGCCGATGGGGGTTAATAAATCCATAACCCGAATCGAGTAATTGGTCGGGTCATCGGTCTCCAACTGGATCCGTTCGTCGGGATAAAGGGGAGTCAAATTGTCGAATAAGATTTTATCCCGGGAGACTTCCGGATCTTCAAAATTAACCGACTCCACTTTCAGGAGGGCAAAATATCGTTCGTTATCTTTGGGAGACCTGATCTGTCCGGAGGTGGTATCGCCGGTCCGCAAATTAAATCTCCGGATTTGAGACGGGGAGACATAAATATCATCCGGTCCGGGAAGATAGTTGTAATCCGGGGCCCTTAAAAAACCAAATCCATCGGGCAGGATTTCCAGTACCCCTTCCCCGTAAATCAGGCCGTTTTTTTCCGTTTGGGCTTGAAGCAGGGCAAAAATAAGTTCCTGTTTCCTCATCCCGCTGGCCCCTTCGATATTAAATTCTTTCCCCATCTGGGTTAGTTCACTGATCTTCTTCTGCTTAAGTTCGGCTAAATTCATAGTGTCCTCAATGGTTCTCCTCTACTAAACTTAAAGATGGTCTTTTGGAGAATAGGCCCTTTTATATCCAATGATTAAAAGGCTTATAAGCTAACGATTATGCTTGACTAAAAATCACTTTATTGATCTTAGATCTTATGAGATAGCAATGAGAAATGATGATGATTTTGGAATCTGTCGGTTTCTTTTTGGATTTATACCCTTGCCAGGCAGGAATTGGTACTTTCTTGGGGCACCATGATCTCCCTTAGTTTGCAAAAATCTAAAGCAAAACTACAAGAATGTCAAGTATTTTTTATGTTTTTTTACGGGCGATTTGAGCATTGCCCGAATCGGTTCGTAAGTAATGGATGAGGTCTTCCATATCTTTGGGAATCGTCGATGAAAAATCTAAGCGATTCCTTTTGGTTGGATGAAAGAAAGAAAGACGGTAGGCATGAAGCAGTTGACGCGAGATCTCTTTTGGACCTTCAATCGCCTTTGCTTTATCTTGGATTATGATATTCTTTTTCCCACCGTACAGAGGATCTCCAACCACCGGCCATCCTTGAGAGGAAAGGTGAACACGAATCTGATGGGTCCTTCCGGTTTTTAAAACCAGATTCAGCCAGGTGATTCCCTGGGAGAATCTTTCGATGACTTGCCATTCGGTCACAGCCGGTTTACCCTGGATCGTATTAATGGCCATCTTTTTTCGCTGCACCGGATGACGGCCGATTGGTTTTTCAATCCTTCCCTGGCTTTTTAGTGGAAGCCCCCAAATCAAGGCCTGATATTCCTTAATCACCTTTCCGGTTTGGAATTGGTGGATCAGTCTCTGATGTGAAATATCATTCTTGGCTACGACCATCAATCCAGAGGTGTCTTTATCCAAGCGGTGGACGATCCCGGGCCGGAGAACCCCTCCAATTCCTGAAAGATCGAGGCAGTGAAAAAGCAGGGCATGGACCAGGGTCCCGGAATAATTACCCGGTGCCGGATGGACCACCAATCCGGCGGGTTTGTCTAATACCAACAGGTCTTGATCTTCGTAGAGAATAGACAAAGGGATGTTTTCCGGGGTCAGAGATAAGGGAACGGGCTCTTCGGGAAAGAGTTCCAGGAAATCTCCGGTTTTTAAACGATAACTGCTTTTCGCAGGCTCTCCATTGACCGAGATTCGTCCGTCATCGATCCATTTTTTGATCTGTGAACGGGAATAAGGGACTTCCTTTTCCACAAGAAAAAGATCTAATCGTTTATGAAGATCCGGGGCTTGAGCTTTGAATTCGTACCGCACACTTGATGACTTTGATGACCTTGGAGGTTGGATACCAGATAAGGGTCATCCGGTATCCAGTATCAGATTATTATCTAACCATTCTTAATTTCAGTAAAAATCATCCGCCCTGTCCCTGTTTGCAAGACACTGGTAACGACAACCTCGATGGTTTTGCCGATATGCCGCCTGGCATTTTCAACTACTACCATAGTTCCATCGTCCATATAAGCGATGCCTTGTCCCGAAGTTTTTCCTTCCCGGATGATTTGGACGGTTAAGACTTCTCCGGATAATACGGCCGGCTTCAGGGCATTGGCCAGCTTGTTCAGATTCAGGCATTTAACTCCCCGTAATTCAGCCACCTTGTTCAGATTGAAATCATTGGTAATGATCGTTCCATTCAGCTCCAGGGCCAAGTCCACCAGTTTGGCATCCACATTGTCTTTGGGAGGATTCTGATCCAGGATGATGACTTCTTGTTCTTTTTGTTTCTGGATCTTTTCAATGACATCCAAACCTCTTCGTCCCCGGATCTTTTTCAAAGGATCATTGGAGTCGGCAATATGGTGCAATTCCTGGAGGATAAATTGGGGGATAATCAAAGTCCCTTCTATAAAGCCGGTTTCACAGATATCGGCAATACGGCCGTCAATGATGACACTGGTATCCAGCAAGTAGCGGGACCGGTTTTTAGAAAGGGGTGCAGGAATCAGGGCTGAGTTGGCGAACTTCCCGATTTCTTCCGCTTTGCTTCCGCCCAAAGTCAATCCCAGATATCCCAGAATGACGCTTAAAAAGACCAATATCAAATAGTGGAGAAAGGCATCGTTTCTAAAACAATCAAAGGGAAACATTAAAAGGCGAGCTACCAGTAAACCCAAAACCAGGCCGGTGACCCCTCCCAAAGAACGGCGAAGGGGGGCCTTTTTTATTTGTTTTTCAGCTACCAAGATAATCGCAGATAAAATTAGACCGCCGAAGGCCCCCAGAAAACGGAGCCAGGGGATATCCTGAGTTCCCTTAAAATGACCGGTGATAAGATAGCCACCCAGCAAACAAATAACGATTAAAATTGCTTTTAGTAAGAATTGGCCCATTTTTTTCACCCCCTTTCAATTGGCTATCGCGAAATAAAAGCAGATTTCCCTTCCTTGGAGACTTTGTCGCAATCTATTTTCGTAATTATAAACGGTCCAGGAAACATGTAATTTCTTTATTTTTAAACATTTTTAGATTGCCTGGGTCGTTTTATAACCTTAACAAGGCCATTGCGGCGCTGTTTCCCGGGCAAGAAGAAAAACAAGTGGTGATTTTTAAGACTTAAAACAATAGGCCGGTCAGGAATAAAAGAATTCCTTTGAATTCAGCCGGGTGAAGGACCAAAGCAGTAATTTGGAAATTTAACGAAAACTTAAGAAGACTCTTGACTTTTTCAACTTTTAAAGATTCGTCTAATATTTTCCTCCACCTTGGTCTCTTCCATTTTTTTAGCTATGGAAATTTCCTTAACTAAAAGGCCCTTGGCAGTGTCAAGCATTTTCCGCTCACCAAAAGAAAGCTCCTTCTCCAATTTCAATAAAAACAGATCGCGCAGGACTTGGGCCACTTCATAGACCGAACCGGTTTTGATTTTTTCCATATACTCACGGTATCGCCGGTTCCAGCTCTGATTGTCAAATTCGACATCTTTTTCTTTTAAGATCTTAAATATTTTTGAGACCTCCTCCTCCTTAATGATCTCCCTGAGTCCGACATTGTTGGCATTACTGATCGGGATCATGATAATCATATTGTTTTCCAAAATTCGCATAATGTAAAAATTTTGTGAAGAACCGTAAAGGTTACGAGCTTCTATGGATTCTATCCGACCAACCCCATGGGCTGGATAAACCGCCAAATCCCCCACCTTAAATATCATCATGGGGCAACCTCCTGGCTTATATTTTTTTAACATTATAATTATATCATCTATCTCCCGAAAA
Source organism: uncultured delta proteobacterium (assembly GCA_963790475.1). Lineage (GTDB taxonomy): Bacteria > Desulfobacterota > RBG-13-43-22 > RBG-13-43-22 > RBG-13-43-22 > RBG-13-43-22. The sequence continues at coordinate 1,149,871 of CAWBOS010000012.1, forward strand.
CCCAACAGAAAAATATTAATAATATATCTAATAGGAATTTATTGGTAAGAAGGTCATTTTTCTGGGATCTCTCTTCGACCGGTTGCAAAGCCACCACCGCCAGGATGGCGGCTCATCTCCTATAGAATTTTTATCCATAAGATATTATGCTAACCAATTTTTCCATTTTCATCCTTGACCCTCTCCCACTTCCTTTCTATAATCTTCCTGCATTGAACTTTTAGTTGAAATGGGCTATATTGAAGATATTTAGATCTCGGACTGAATTCCTCGAAAACCCTTCTTTGGGGTTAACGTTAATGTTCAGAGAGGATTAAAGTGAAAATTTCAACCAAAATTCGTTATGGAGTAAGAGCCCTTTGCGACATTGCCTATTCCTCAGCAGAAGCTCCTTCCCAAATTAAAGTAATTTCAACAAGACAAGGTATTTCAGCAAGATATCTTGAACAAATTTTCAAGAAATTCAGGAAGGCCGGGATCATCAAAAGCGTGCGGGGACCATTTGGAGGGTACTTACTTGCCAAAAAACCAAAAGAAATAACGGTTGGGGATATCATTAGAGCCATCGATGAGCAAGATATTGAGCTTGTTTTTTGTTCAGGGATTAAAAAAACCTCAAAAAAACCGTGTAAGCGGATAGGAAAATGTGTCGTCTCCGATATCTGGGATGAGGCCTCAAAGAAATTAATGGACTACTTTAATTCTATTACAATTAATCAAATTTGTGCGGTAGCGAAGAAACGGGGGATAGGAATCTGAGGATTTCTTCCATGATTCATCTCCTTTTTTTGTTATAACATCTCAGTTATTATTATTTGCTCCTGATTTTTACCAGCCTTTTACTTAACCTTATAAATTAATTAATTATATTCGGATAGTTGATAACTGGGTTTTTCATTCATCAACAAATCAATGGGTCCGGCCCCGACCCGGGGGAGGGATGAATCCCAGTGACTCCACCTTTCTTGAAGCTCTATTAACGAAATTCAGGGAATCGTCTTCAATTAGCCTATTTCTTTAACAGGGTGATGCTTTCCAGATGGAAGGTTTGGGGAAAAAAATCTACCGGTTGGGACCATTGAATTTTCCATCCCTGTTGGGTCAACCGGTTCAGGTCCCGAAAAAGGGTCATGGGATTGCAGGAAATATAAATAATCCCTTTTAAGTCCCGGGCACCAAACATCGGGATTACTTCCTGGGCCCCGGTACGAGGGGGATCCAGAATGACCCAGGAAATTGTTTTGGCGAGCAGTTTTAATTGATGGAACGCATCTTCGGCCCTGGCTTCGATAAAGGTACAGTTGGAAATCCGGTTGATTTCCCGGTTCCAGCAGGCGTTGGCCACCGCCCGGGGAAAGGCCTCCAGACCGATGACTTCTTTAACCCTGAGGGCCAAGGGCAGGGAGAAATTTCCTAAGCCGCAATAAAGGTCCAGGACAGTGTCCTGCTGGGTAAATAAGTTTAACTCTAAGAGACGCGTTATCAACCGCCGGTTCAATTCCAGATTGACCTGAGTGAAAACCCCGGGGAAACAGGTTAATTGGAGGTCTTTGGAAAGACCGGTTTCAGAACCGGGAAGCGAAAATTCCGGGCTGTCCTTTTCCGGGGAGAAAGGGGGATTTCCTTTTAAAGTGAATTGATTGGATTCCTGGAAAAGGAGGTAGTTCAAACCTGGGATAGCTAAAAGTTCTTTGAGGATCTTTTCCCTTTGAGAGGGATCAATCCGCTGGGGAGCGTTAAAAATAATTCCGCCTTTTCGCGGCAGGTCAAAGACCAAGACCTCGATTTCCGGAGTCCATTCTTTATAGCGCAAATTCTGTATTTTTTCTCCAAGGGCTCCCAAGACTTCATTGGTCGCCTCATTGGCCAATAAACAGCGATTGATGGGGACCACTTGGTGACTTTTGGGTTTGAAAAATCCCAGGTTTAAGCGGTTGTTTTGCCAGGCTGTTTTAAGCTGAAGGCGATGACGGTAGCCGAATTCCGCGGGCGATTTCAGGGTTGGATGTACCAGAATTTCTTCCGATTTCAAAGTATGGTAAAGGGCTTGCCTGAATAATTTTTCTTTTTCCCGGATCTGCCCGTGAGGTGCCAGGTGCTGAAGTTGACATCCCCCGCATTCCCGGTAAAAAGGACAGGGAGGTTCAATCCGGTCCGGGGAAGGTTCCAGGATACGGAGCAACCTCCCCTGACTGTAATTTTTTTTTGATCGGATCACCCCCACTTCAACGACTTCCCCTGGAAGGCCGAAGGGGATAAAGACGACTTTTCCTTCTATCCGGCCGATACCCTCCCCTCCCCAGGAAAGGTCTGTAATACGGACTTCAGGCATAATTTTATAATATTCTTATCATGTTAATTTTGAGATTTTATCCCTTCTTTCTTTTTTTGTCGGAGTATGAAGTATGGATTCCCTTGGGTCATTAGACCCTTACTCCATTGCCCCAGGACTCCATTACTCCAAGACTCCAATCCCCATTTCCAGTTTTTTGGCATTATAGGGTCTTGTTCCATGCTTTTCCATAATTATTTAAAACAAATTTAATAGTTGACCTTCTTCGGTTCATTATGCTATGTAAGCAATGACAGTCTATGATTACAGGGTAATCGATCCGGATATCATGGGAGCTTCAAATAAAAGAAAACTCTTAAAGGGCTCCGGCCCTTAAAGTATTCAGTGGGTTTTTTGCGGAAACTCAGGACCGACCCTGATCGCCGGACCTGCCGGTTCAGGGGAAAAAGAATCATCCAATTCCAACAATAATCAAGCATAATACGGTTAAGACCAATAGGAGCATCGTCAAGCCAATGGGCAAAAAAAAGAATGGAAATGGAAACGGAAACGGCCGATCTATGGAAGGGATCTATTCTTTTTATTCTCCTTTCTATGATCTGATTTTCGGCAAAGTCTTTGAGTCCGGCAGAAGGCAGGCTATAAATTACTTGAATTCCTCCAGCAAAAAAGTCCTCGAAGTCGGAATCGGAACCGGTTTAACCTTGCCCCATTACCCTAAAAGTTGTCATATCGTGGGGATCGATATCTCCGCCAAGATGATCGAACGGGCCAAACAAAGGGTCAAAGAAATGGGGAATGGGCTCAAGGTCGACCTTGAAGTCATGGACGCCTGTAAAATGAATTTTGAAGACAATACTTTCGACGCCGTTCTTTCTCCCTATGTTTTTACTACCGTTCAGGACCCTCATCAATTCTGCCAGGAAATTATCCGGGTCTGTAAACCGGGCGGTCAAATCATTATTGTCAACCACTCTAAAGATCCTGATCGGCTGTTTGGAAAAATAGAATCCATCGCCTCCCCTTTGTTTGCCAAGGTCGGTTTTGTCACCAACCTGGATGTGGTATCCTTAGTCAGGTCCACGGAAATCGAGATCCAGAGAATCATTAAATGTAATCTCTTTAACCTGCACAAGATCATCCTGGGGCAAAAACCCATACCCCTGAGTTGAACCTTTCTGGAATAAAATACGGAAAACTTTTTCGGGTTCAGCGTTCGTTGAACTCGATGTCATGATTTGATAAGGCCCGTCCCAGGCGAGTATGGGGGTATATTTTTAGCCCTTGAGGATCTCCCTATGTTGAAAAAAATAACAAAAAAAGAAGCCCAGGCCTTTGAAAAAAAACTGGCCTATCACCGGCGGCTGGTCTGGGATGAACTTTCCTCGGAGGAAGGGGAAAAGGTTTGGAAACTTTCCGAGGACTATAAGGTCTTTTTAAATGCCGCTAAAACTGAACGGGAAACGATCGGAGAAATCACTCGAAGATTAACCCGGGCGAGATTTATCAGCCTTGATCATTCCAACCCCAAGGGTAAGGTGTTCCAGGTACTGAAGGACAAAGTGTTGGCATTGGCTATTCCCGGAAAAAAACCCTTGTCCGCCGGGTTGCAAATAATCGCCTCCCATGTCGATGCGCCCCGCTTAGACTTAAAGCAACACCCTTTGTATGAAGAAGCGGATATGGCTTTCTTAAAGACCCATTATTATGGGGGAATAAAAAAATATCAATGGCTGGCCAGACCCCTTGCCCTTCATGGGACTATCCTTACTGCCGAAAATAAAAAAATCGATCTGGTTATAGGCGAAAAAGACCAGGATCCGGTCTTCTCCGTGGCCGATCTTCTTCCGCACCTGGCCCGAAAGGTCCAGATGGAAAAAAAGCTCTCCGAGGCCATTGAAGGTGAAAAACTCAACATCCTGGTCGGGAGTATTCCTCTGGGGCCGGAGGAAACCAAGGAACGGTTCAAGCTGGCGATCTTGCGGCATCTTAATGAAAAATACGGACTGATTGAAGAGGACCTGGTCAGTGCTGAACTGGAACTGGTTCCGGCCGAGCCGGCCCGGGATGTAGGCCTGGACCGGGGGATCATCGGGGCCTATGGCCAGGATGATCGGGCCTGTGTCTTCAGCGCTTTGAAAGCCGCCCTGGAGGTCGAAAATCCAAACAGGACCGTGGTGCATCCTGTTTTTTGACAAAGAGGAAGTCGGCAGCGAAGGCAACACCAGCGCCCGGGCCCAGATATTGGAAACCTTTCTGACAAGCTTGTTTTCCCTAAAACGGGAGGCCTTTTCTCAGGAGATCCTCAATGAGACCCTGGCCGCTTCCCGGGCCATTTCGGCCGATGTGGCCGGGGCCTTGGACCCTGATTATCAGGAGGTCCATGAAAAGCGGAATGCTCCGCGTCTGGGGTGCGGACTTTGCCTGACTAAGTTTACCGGTTCAGGCGGCAAAATCGGCTCCAGCGATGCCCATGCTGAATATGTTTACTGGATCAGGCAGTTGTTCAACCGGAACGGAATAGTCTGGCAGACCGGGGAATTGGGCAAGGTGGATGAAGGGGGAGGGGGTACAATCGCCAAATTTTTAGCCACTCTGGGACTGGACATTGTGGATTGCGGCACTCCGGTCCTGTCCATGCATTCTCCCTTCGAATTGGTCAGTAAGGCCGACTTATATATGACTTACAAAGGATATAAGGCATTTCTTCTGTCATCATAACCGGTTCCAATTTCCATCCGGTTCTTTCACCTTTTTGCATTGATATTCTTGTTCTTTGCCTGCTTTTAACTGGACTCCTTCTCTTTAAAAATAATATGGATATATAACAATAAAATAAGCTTATCTACTTGAAAATAATAATTTTTATGCCAATAAGCCTTGTCCTCTATAATATCCTTTCCGGGATTCTTTTTTTAGTTGGGTTTCCTTTCCTGATCTTGTATAATCTGGCGCAGGGAAAGTACAGCAATCGTCTGGTCGAGAGGTTGGGGCGCTATCCGCTATCCTTTCGGCCTGAGGATGACTCGCCCGACTCGAAACCCATCTGGATTCATGCCGTCTCGATGGGCGAGGTCAAGGCCGCCGTTGCCCTGACCCAGAGGATCAAAGAGCAACTCCCCGATGTTCCCATTCTTGTTTCAACAACTACTCCGGCAGGAAGGGAAACAGCTGAAACGCTCTTGGGAAAGGAAATATCCGTTATTTACTTTCCCCTGGATTTTTACCCCTGCGTAAAAAGGGCGGTGAACTTCTTTCGCCCCAGGGCCTTTGTGGCTATGGAGACCGAATTATGGCCCAACTTTCTTTTTCAAGTTGACAAATCAGGCAGTAAATTGATCCTGGCTAACGGTCGGATCTCCAACCGTTCTTTTAAACGATATAGAAGTTTTCGCTGGTTATTTAGGCCGGTACTGGAAAAGTTCAAGGTGCTGATGGTCAGGGATGCGGATGATGCCAACAAATTGATTAGGTTAGGGGCTAATCCTGAGCGGGTCCAGGTTTTTGGAAACATCAAATATGATGGTCTATTGGAACAGGCTAAGGAGACCTTGCCCCCCATGATTCGGCAACGGCTTCTTCTTCCGGAAGACAAATCTGTAATCCTCGCCGGCAGTACCCGTGGGGGCGAGGAAGAGGTGCTTCTTGCGGTCTATCACCATCTAAAGGCCTCTTTCCCGGACTTGATTTTAATCCTGGTTCCCCGGCATATCAATCGATGTCCTGAGATAGAAAAGCTGTTACAAAAGCAAGGGACCCCTTACCAGTTATATAGCCGGATCATTTCGCCGGAGGGGCAGAGGAAAGAAGCGGTCATCCTCGTCGATCGAATCGGTGATCTCTTTGCCCTCTACAGCCTGGCCACCCTGGTTTTCTGCGGGGCCAGCCTGGTCCCTAAGGGAGGGCAGAATATTTTAGAACCGGCAGCCTGGGGGAAACTGGTCTTCTATGGACCTCACATGGACGATTTTAAAGATGCTTGCCGTCTTTTGGAAGAGGCCGGGGCCGGGATTATGATCCGCAACCAGGAAGAATTGGAAAAACAAATGGCCTATTATTTAATACACCCGGAAGAACGGAAAAAACGAGGAGAAGCCGGCCGGGAGATTTTGAAATCACAGGCGGGATTAACGAAAAAAGCGGCGGGGATTATCGCCGAAGTGATAAGGACTCCGGATTGAAATGAAGGCGTTATTAGCATTAGAAGACGGGACGGTATTCCCGGCCCGGTCCTTCACCGGCCCTGGAGAGGCCGAAGGGGAATGTGTGTTCAACACGGCCATGACCGGATATCAGGAAATCATGACCGACCCTTCGTATAAAGGACAGTTGGTGACCATGACCTATCCCTTGATCGGGAATTACGGAACCAATGATCAGGATGTCGAATCAGACCGGATCCAGGTCGAGGCCTTTTTGGTCAAGGAATATCTGCCCTTTCCGAGCAATTTTCGCTCTCAGGCCCCTTTGGCTGATTATCTTAAGAAAAATAAGGTGCTGGGACTAGAGGGAATCGACACCAGGGCCTTGACCCGTCATCTGAGAAATTGTGGGGCTATGCGAGCTGTTGGCTCGACAGAAGAATTAAGACCGGAAGTATTAATCGAAAAGGCAAGGTCCATTCCATCTATGCTCGGCCTGGCATTGGCTGATCGGGTCACCACCTCCCGGCCTTACCGCTGGATTCAAGGCAAACCACAACCCATCCCTTCGGAGCAGGTGGTCCATCCATGGAATGCCAGTGGATCTGAATATAAGGTGGTGGTTGTCGACTACGGTATTAAATACAACAGTCTCCGCTCATTAGAGAAGAGAGGATGTCAGGTACTGGTAGTGCCGGCCCAGACTTCGGACCGGGAAATCCTGGCTTTAAGACCTGACGGCCTATCTACTTTCCAACGGCCCCGGTGATCCGGCCGCCGACCTGGGGATCATAAAGACCATTCAAAATCTCTTGGGCCTGATGCCCATATTCGGTATCTGTCTGGGGAATCTTTTCCTGGGCTGGCCTTGGGTGGGACAACTTCAAAACTCAAGTTCGGCCACCGGGGGGCCAACCAGCCGGTCAAATATTTGAAGACCGGCCGGGTGGAAATCACCTCTCAGAATCACGGCTTTTCCGTGGATTTGGAATCGCTGAAGGATCCCGACGTGGAACTGACCCATATCAACTTAAACGATCAAACCCTGGAAGGGATGGAACATAAAAGGCTGCCCATTTTTTCCGTCCAGTATCATCCCGAGGCCTCGCCCGGTCCTCATGATGCCTCTTATTTATTTGATCATTTCCTGTCCCTCATGAGGAAAAGCCGGAGAAAATAGTCCATGCCCAAACGAACCGACATTCAAAAAATACTGATTATCGGCTCCGGACCGATCATCATCAGTCAAGCCTGCGAATTTGATTATTCGGGCACCCAGGCCTGCAAGGCCTTGCGGGAGGAAGGTTTTGAAATCGTCCTGGTCAACAGCAACCCGGCCACGATCATGACCGACCCGGAGATGGCCCATAGAACTTATATCGAACCGGTCACTCCCGGAAATCGTGGCCAAGATAATCGAACGGGAACGCCCTCAGGCCTTACTGCCGACCTTGGGCGGGCAGACCGGTCTTAACACCGCTGTTGCCGTAGCCGAGATGGGGGTTTTGGACCGTTTCGGCGTTGAAATGATCGGGGCCTCGCTACCGGTGATTAAAAAGGCCGAGGACCGGGATGAGTTCCGCCGGGCCATGTGGAAGATCGGGTTGCGAGTGCCGGAAAGCGTTATTGTCACCAGCTTGGAGGAAGCCCGCGCCCAGGCCGAAAAAATCGGCTACCCGAATATCATTCGGCCCAGCTTTACCTTGGGTGGGACCGGCGGTGGAGTGGCCTATAACCGGGAGGAATTCGAACGCCTGGTAACCTCCGGACTTGAGGCCAGCATGATCCATCAGGTCATGCTGGAGGAATCGGTCTTGGGCTGGAAGGAATTTGAACTGGAGGTCATGCGGGATTTCAAGGACAATGTGGTCATTATTTGTTCCATTGAAAATTTCGATCCCATGGGCGTCCATACCGGGGATTCCATTACCGTGGCCCCGGCCCAGACCCTGACCGACAAAGAGTATCAATTAATGCGGGATGCCTCTCTGGCTATCATCCGCGAGATCGGGGTGGAGACCGGCGGATCCAATATCCAGTTTGCCGTGCATCCCGGGACCGGCGAGATGGTGGTCATTGAAATGAATCCCCGGGTCTCCCGGTCCTCGGCCCTGGCCTCAAAGGCTACCGGATTTCCAATCGCCAAGATCGCCGCCAAACTGGCCGTGGGTTATACCCTCGATGAAATCCCCAATGACATCACCAAAGAGACCATGGCCTCTTTTGAACCGACCATTGATTACTGCGTGGTGAAGATCCCCCGCTGGACCTTTGAAAAATTTCCCGGAGCGGAAGATTACCTGACCACTTCCATGAAATCCGTAGGCGAGGCCATGGCCATCGGCCGAACCTTCAAAGAAGCTCTGCAAAAAGGGATCCGCTCCCTGGAAATCGGAAGATTCGGGTTTGGGGCCGACGGAAAGGATCTTTTTCAGATTCCTTTGGATGAAATCCACAAAAAACTCCGCCAGCCCAATTCCCAACGGATTTTTTATTTGAAGGCCGCTCTAGAGGCGGGCATTGGGGTTGAAGAAATTTATGACCTGACCGGGATAGACCCTTGGTTTCTCCGTAACCTGTCCCAGATTTTGGTCATGGAAAAAACCTTGGCCGGACAGACCATGGAAACTCTGACGCCGGAATTGCTGCGACAGGCCAAGGAATACGGCTTCTCCGATGTGCAGCTCGGCCATTTGCTAAAGGCGCCTTCAGCGGAAGTATTTGAGAAAAGACAAAAACTCGAGATGCTTCCGGTCTACAAATTAGTGGATACCTGCGCTGCCGAATTCGAGGCCTATACCCCTTATTATTATTCGACCTATGAGCAGGAAGATGAGTCTCGGGCTTCGGAAAAAGAACGGATCATGATCCTCGGCGGCGGGCCCAACCGGATAGGGCAGGGGATCGAATTCGACTATTGCTGTGTCCATGCTTCCCTGACGGCCAGGGAAGAGGGCTATACCAGCATCATGGTCAACAGTAATCCGGAAACGGTCAGCACGGACTATGATATTTCCGACAAACTGTATTTTGAACCCCTCACCCATGAAGATGTCTATCATATCATCGACCGGGAAAAACCCAAGGGGGTCATCGTTCAGTTCGGGGGCCAAACCCCTTTGAATCTTGCTGTGGGTCTTCAAGCGGTCTCGGCCCCGATCATCGGCACTTCACCGGACAGTATCGACCGGGCCGAAGACCGGGAACGCTTTAAAAAATTATTGAAAAAGTTGGGTTTGCTTCAGCCGGAAAACGGGACGGCCTTTACCACCCAGGAAGCCCTGGCCGTTGCCGAAACGATCGGCTACCCCGTGGTCGTCCGGCCTTCTTATGTCCTGGGTGGCCGGGCGATGGAGATTGTTTATGAGCCGGCGGCCCTGGAAATTTTTATGGCCAAAGCGGTTCTGGTCTCACCGGGCCATCCTATCCTGATCGATAAATTTCTGGAGGAGGCCATTGAAATCGACGTGGACGCTGTTTCCGACGGGCAAAAGTCCTTGATCTGCGGGATTATGGAACATATTGAAGAGGCGGGGATCCATTCCGGCGACAGTGCTTGCGTCCTGCCCCCTTATACGCTCAAAGCAGAGCAGATTGACCGGATTAAATCCAATACCTATGCCTTGGCCCGGGAGTTGGGGGTTCAGGGTCTTATGAATATTCAATATGCGATTAAAGGCGACACCCTCTATGTCCTGGAGGTCAATCCCCGGGCTTCGCGGACGATCCCCTTTGTCAGTAAGGCCACCGGAATTCCTTGGGCCAAGGTGGCTACCCGGGTGATGCTGGGTCTGACCCTGGAATCGCAAGGGTTGACTAAAGAGATTGTTCCCGCCCATATTTCAGTCAAGGAATCGGTATTCCCCTTCTTACGTTTTCCTGGAGTGGATACGCTGCTTGGCCCGGAGATGAAGTCCACCGGAGAGGTCATGGGCATTGATCAAAGTTTCGGCCTGGCCTTCGCCAAATCGCAGTTGGCCGCCGGCGTCGATCTGCCCCTGACCGGCACGGTCTTTATCAGTGTCAAAGACCAGGATAAAAAAATGATTCTATCCACGGCCCAAAAGCTCTATAATCTGGGGTTTAAAATCATGGCCACTGCCGGGACTTCACAATTCTTGGACCAGGCCGGCTTTCCCAACCAAAAAGTCAACAAGGTCCGGGAAGGAAGGCCTCATGTGGTGGACCTCATGAAGAACGGGGAGATTCAATTGGTCATCAACACCACCATTGGTTCAAAAAGCGTTTCTGAATCCGCCTCCATCCGGCAGACCGCTCTCGATTAACCAGATCCCTTATACCACCACGGTGGCCGGGGCCAGGGCCACGGCCGAGGCGATTGAAGCCCTGCAGCAAAAAAAACTTTCCGTAAGAACCATACAGGAGTATCATAAGGATTTGAAAATAGCTCAAAGTCTGAAAGTTTTTCTTTCGGAACGGGAATAACGTCGATGGGTTTTAAAAACTTTTTTTAGGTTGTCAAAGTTACGGGGTTTGGTTTACTTTTCAACAGAAAATCATTTAAAGGCAACAACAATGGAAATTTTTGAAGATCGGGCATTAAAAGAGGAATGCGGCATTTTCGGGATTTTTGGCCATCCGGATGCTGCTAAACTAACCTATTTCGGTTTATACGCCTTGCAGCACCGCGGGGAAGAGAGCGCCGGTATCGTCATTTCCGACGGCACCCAGGTTCGGGAACAAAGAGGAATGGGTCTGGTGGCCGATGTTTTTGACGAACAAAGCCTTGCCGCCCTTCATGGGAACCTGGCTATAGGACATGTCCGCTATTCCACTACCGGTTCCTCGATGTTGAAAAATGCCCAACCCTTCCTGGTTTCTCATGGCGGAATGTCCCTGGCCATCGCCCACAACGGAAATCTGACCAATGCCCATGAACTCCGCCTGGGGTTGGAAAAGAAAGGGGCCATCTTTCAATCCAGCATGGATAGCGAGATTTTCATTCATCTCATCGCCCATGGGTTGACACAGGGATTTGAAACGGCCCTCATTCAGGCCTTATCCCAGGTTCAGGGGGCCTATTCCATGCTCCTTTTAACTCAGGATCAAATCATTGGGGCCCGGGATCCCAACGGTTTTCGCCCCTTGTGCCTGGGGAGATTGAACGGGGCTTATGTGCTGGCTTCCGAGACCTGCGCCCTGGATCTGGTGGAGGCCCAATATGTGCGGGATATTGAACCCGGCGAAATTATTTTTATCAACAAGAACGGTCTTCGCTCCGTCAAGCCGACCACGTAAGGTCCGGAAGTCCTTTTGCATCTTTGAATTTATTTATTTTGCCCGGCCGGACAGTTATATCTTCGGGCAGAATGTTTATCAGGTCCGGAAGCGATTGGGGCAGATGCTGGCCAAGGAATTCCAACTCCAGGGGGATCTGGCCATGCCCTTCCCGGATTCCGGGAATTACGCCGCCCTGGGTTTTGCTGAAGCCTCTAACATCCCTTTTGAAATGGCAGTCATCCGCAATCATTATGTGGGACGAACCTTTATTCAGCCCACTCAGAGTATGCGGGATTTCGGGGTTCGGGTCAAACTCAATCCGGTCCGCTCGGTACTGAAAGGAAAACGGGTGGTCATCATCGAAGATTCCATAATCCGGGGGACCACCAGCCGCACCCGGGTTCAGGCCGTTCGTTCCGCCGGAGCCAGGGAAATTCATATGCTGGTCAGCTGCCCCCCGCATCAATTCCCTTGTTTTTACGGAATCGATTTTTCTACCAAAGGGGAGTTGATCGCCTGCCACCATTCCGTGGAGGAAATCAGAAAATATTTAGGTTTGGATGGGTTGGGATATCTCAGTGTCGACGGGATGGTTGCGGCCACCGGTCTGCCGGAGTCGAACTTTTGCCTGGCCTGTTTTGACGGCCGGTACCCGGTACAACCCGATCTGGCCTTTACCAAGGATTGTCTGGAAGGGTAGTACGCGCTCATGGTATTGGATGACGCCAAAGAGGTATTGGAAGTCGAAGCCCAGGGGATATTAAGTCTCATTCCCAAGTTGGGACCGGAATTTGAAAAGGCCGTTGAGGCCATCTATCAACTCCAAGGACGAGTGATTTTGACCGGAATCGGTAAGGCGGGTATCGTGGCCAGGAAGATCGTGGCCACCTTAAACAGCACCGGAACCCCGGCTCTGTTTCTGCATCCGGTGGATGCCATGCACGGTGACCTGGGGATGGTCACCTCCAAAGATATCGTCCTGGCCATCTCCAACAGCGGGGAAACCGTGGACCTGAACATTATTCTGCCCAGTATCAAACAAATCGGGGCCAAGCTGATTTCTTTTGTCGGCAACCCGGAATCGACTCTGGCCAGACAAAGTGATCTGATGATCGATGTCGGGGTGGAAAAGGAGGCCTGTCCCCTGGGATTGGCCCCGACGACCAGCACCACCGCCGCCCTGGCTATGGGTGATGCCCTGGCGGTGGCCTTGATTAAACGGCGGCAGTTCAATCATCAGGACTTTAAACGATTTCATCCCGGAGGAAGCCTTGGGGAACGGTTGTCGGTTAAAGTCTCCGAGGTCATGCTCACCGGCGAGCAGGTCCCGATGGTATCTCCCAACCAAACTCTATTGGAAGCCGTTGAGGCGGATGCCAAAGATCTGGGGGCCACTCTGGTGGTGGATCATGATCAAAAGTTGGTAGGTATTATAACCGATGGGGACTTAAGAAGGCTCTTTAAACGGAAGTTGTCTCTGGAAGAAACCCTCATCGGACAAGTCATGACCCCGGATCCCAAGTCCATTTCACCCGAGATTCTGGCCTCCGAGGCCCTGGAAATGATGGAACAGTACCTGATCACCATCCTGCCTATTGTCGACTCCCAGAAAAAGGTCTTGGGTATTTTACATCTGCACGACTTGCTGGGCAAAGGGGAATTTAAATTCAGTAACAGGGAGTGAGCCGTGGATCATCTGCAACATTTGACCGAGGAAGATATCGTCATTGAAAACCTGGGCCCGCCCAAAATCAATTCTCCGGTAAGATGCATCAACCTTCAAGGCCAGGAAGTCGGTCCGGTTTCCCTGCAGAAACTTCGTCACCGAAGACGATCGGGTGGTGGTTGATAATTCCCAGAAATATTTTTTGGAGTGTTGTGAAAAAGGGGAAAGTCCTCTGTCCTTTGAAAAGGCCGGCCCGCGGCAGAAAATCTATTTCGATCCCAAAAAAATCAAATGTGCCATTGTCACTGCCGGGGGGCTTTGTCCGGGATTGAATGATGTCATCCGTTCCATTGTTCTTGAACTGTATTATATTTACGGGGTGGACAATGTGATCGGTATCCCTTTTGGGTATCAGGGCTTTATCCCCCAATACGGTCACCCGGTCATCGATCTGACCCCGGAGCGGGTTTCCTATATTCATGAGCTGGGGGGGACGATTCTCTCCTCTTCCCGGGGCCAATACAAAATCGAAGAAATTGTGGATTCCCTTCAGCAATTGAACATCAATATTCTCTTCACCATCGGCGGGGACGGCACCTTGCGCGGGGCCCAGGAGATTTCTCGGGAAATTGAGAAAAGGGGGCTGATCACCTCGGTCATCGGCATTCCCAAAACCATTGACAATGACATTTCCTGGGTGGAAAAATCCTTCGGCTTTGAAACGGCCGTGGAAGATGCCGCCAAGGTGATCCAAAGCGCCCATGTCGAAGCGCTGGGGGCCCCCAGGGGGATCGGGATGGTCAAGCTGATGGGGCGATATTCCGGTTTTATCGCCGCCAGTGCCGCCCTGGCCTCCCGGGATGTCAATTTCGTATTGATCCCGGAATCGGATTTTGATTTGGAAGGTTCCGGAGGATTATTGGTCGCCTTGGAAAAACGTTTGGAAAAGAGAGGGCATGCCGTCATCGTAGTGGCCGAGGGGGCGGGACAAAAATATCTGGCCGACCTTCCCCAAACCAAAGATCCGTCGGGAAATATCCGATTGAAAGATATCGGGACTTATCTGACGGAACGAATCAATCACCATTTTGCCGAAAAGAATAGTGAGATCAACCTGAAATATATCGATCCCAGTTATATCATCCGCAGCCAGCCGGCCAATTCCAATGATCGGATATTTTGCGGTTTTCTGGGTCAGCATGCTGTTCATGCCGGGATGGCCGGGAAAACCAATATGCTGGTCAGCCTCTGGAATAACGAGTATGTGCATCTCCCCATCCGGGCTGCTGTGGCCCAAAGAAAGCAGGTCGATCTGGTGGGGAATATGTGGATGAGTGTTTTGGAATCCACCGGCCAGCCGTCGCTGGAAAATTGACATGAAAAGATAAGAACCGTTCGTCGTTCAGCGTTCGGCGTTTGTCGATAAAGTCAATAAACATTCCCCACCTATTGCTTATTGCCCATCGCCTATTGCCTTATTTTTAGGAGTTCAGTATGCCTGAAAAAGAAAGAGATTATCGAAACAGGGAAATAACCTGGAGCGAGATCGATAAACGGAAAGACCGGAGCAGTCATGTTTCCGATGATCCGAAGCCTTTCGGGAAGAACAAAGAAAAGGCCGACTGGCTTCGCAAAATGGCCCTCAAAGAGGCCAATAAGCATTTTCAGGGGAAGCAAGGAACTCCGGCCCATGAAAAGGCCGTCGGCCTCTTACAAGAAAATTTCGGGACCCGAAAATTTCAGACCCTGGCCAAACAATATCTGGATGAATACGACCAGCCCAAGCATTGGGGGACCCAGTTTCTCTTTCTGGATTATGACGACCCAGAGGTGGTTATCGATTTGTTGAACCAAATGGCCGCTGATTATCCGGAACGGTCCTTGCGGGAACAACAGGCCTTTGTAAGCAAGCTCCGCACCCTTAAAACTCTGGCCGAGGACGGAGAAGTGCGGGATCGGGCCGAAGAGGTTTTGGATTCCCTTTCCTGAAATTTAAGATAAAGAGAGAACTCATTCGGCGCCTGCAATCGGCAGGAGCGTTCGATATTCGGCGACAACAAATTACTTTCAGGCGATTATTCCAGGAGCTCTTCCATCACCGACACGGGTTCCCCCAATATTATTTTTAGCGCTTCCACTTGCTTTTGAAATTCCGCCTCTGTAAAAAAAATAAAGCCCTCTCCGGACAAAAGAAGAATTCTTGATTTTCCAATGGTGGTTTTTGACATGATCATGAATGGCCTTCCTCAGATTCCCTTCCTGGAATTAGTCAAATCTTCGGCTTCCCTGCGATGTGAACTTAAAATGGTTTACGACCGTCTTCCCGCCACCAGGTGTCTGCGCCAGGTTCGGTGTTGCCTGCTGTTGCCGGAGATGACTTTTCTGGAGACTCTGCCGGCGATCAGTGCCATGAGGTCCTGGCCTCCACTGGACCGCATCAATATTATGAGGAAAATGGTCCGGTATTTTTTGGGCAATGCTACGGAAATTCATTCCTGCCCTTTTTTGCAAGGCAGTGATTGCCTGATCTACCCGGACCGGTTTTTCGGCTGCCGGGCCTACGGACTTTGGTCCAAGGATTATTATCAGGAGCTGGTGAAGGAAAACCGGCAGGGAAAGCTGTTTTTGCGGCAACAGTGGGAGAACTTGGGGATACCCTTGCCCGATGGAAGTCCTTTCTTTCGAGGTCCCTTATTGTTCCCAAGTGGAAACGGTTCCGCCGCTGGCGATCACCGATGGGGAGCTTTCCGCCGCCTCGGACAAGATCGAAAGACTGTCGCAAGATCTGGAACCCTGGGATCGGGAATTCAGGGAAAACTATTCTTCCGACTTGAGCTTTTTCCTGACCAGCCTGCAATTCGGGTCTCAAGAAGCCGTTCGCCTGAAATTTTTTATCACCAGAGATACTATCCAAAAAGGGGATCGAAATCTCTTGGATCAAACCCTCAGACGAGTGGCCGATCCACTTATCGAAGAATCGCAAAACCCTTGACCGGGTCCTTCAAGATAGAATAGGAAATAGTGAGTGCATCTTTTACGGCACCTGCATCGATGGCTGTCCGTCCGGGGTCATCAAGTATGCTTTCCATAAAAAGAGCTAACATTGTATAATATGCTATTGGAGGAAAGTATGAAGCCTGATTTATGGTCCTTATATGCCCTTATGCACAAAAGCCGATTGTTTGAGGAGGCTGTCACCCAACTGTGGAAAGACGGGCTGATTTCCGGTGAGATGCACCTGGGGACAGGTGAAGAGGCCATTGTGGCCGGGGTCATCTCCCAGTTAAAGGCGGAGGATGCTATGGCCTTGGACCACCGGGGCACCCCGCCCTTGCTGATTCATGAGTTTCAGGGGGGCATCACTGGGGGAACGGTTGGCAGGGCTCAAAGTTGTATTATCGTCGGTTATGACCACCCTAAGGGACCCGCGCCGGGATAGCGGTAACGATCCGGTTTTACGAACCCGAACCGTCTTGATGTCGGACCAGGAACGCCTGATGAAACTGGAAGCGGCCATAGAGCAAGAGGTCAGCAATGCCCTGTCCTCTGCCCTTGAGGAGTGTGTAGTATGAAAACCATGTATTTCACGGAAGCCGTTGACGACGCAATCGCCCAGGCCATGATCCAAGATCCCCGCATTATTCTCTTGGGTGAGGATGTCCCCCTGCTTCGTCGGAATCTGCTGGCACGTTTTGGCCCCCAACGGGTGCGGGGCACACCGATCAGTGAAAGCGCTTTTCTGGGGGCCGGCGTGGCCGCTGCCATGGCCGGTTTACGGCCGGTGGTCGAACTGTATATGGTGGATTTTATCGGCGTCACGGCTGATGCCCTGCTTAATCATGCTGCCAAACTGGAAAGTTTTTCAGGGGGAAAATGGACCGCCCCTATCGTTGTCCGGGCACCCTGCGGAGGCGGATATGGAGACGGGGGACAGCATGAACAATCATTATGGGGCTGGTTGGCCCACATTCCCGGACTGACCGTGGTTGTTCCCTCAACGCCGGCCGATGCCGGTGGGTTGATGTCAGCGGCTTTGAAATACGACGGGCCGGTTATTTTTCTCGAACATAAGTTGCTTTCAGAATCCTGGTTGGAATTTTTGGGATCCGGGGGACGCAAAACCGTCCAATACCCTACCCCCGCCGAAGGGAACCATGGCCTTGTACCTCAAAGCTGGGAGCCGGTTCCCATCGGCCAAGCCCTGCTTCGACGTGAGGGCAACGATGTGACCCTGGTCAGTGTGGGCGTAGGCGTACACCGCGTCCTTGAAGCCTCGGACATTCTGGGAAAGGAAGGTATTTCCGTCGGGGTTCTGGATCTGAGAACCGTCTCCCCGCTCGACAAGGCGACCCTCTGTGAAGAGGTCTCTCGGACGGACCGCTTACTGGTTGTGGATGAAGACTACGAAGGTTTCGGACTTTCAGGTGAATTGGCGGCCATTGTATCAGAGGCCGGTATTCCGGTTAAATATGCTCGAGTCTGCACCCGGACCTCTATTCCTTATTCTCGCTGCCTGGAAGACCAGACTTTGCCGAATGTCGAACGTATCTGCGCCAGTATCAAACTACTTGTTCAAAAATAACTAATTTAGTATTTTTTTCAATCAGGATAGGCCTTGGAAAACCAATCCCTATTGAAAGGAACGGGCCATGTATATCGGTCATTTTGCCCTGGGTTTTGCGGCCAAGAAGGTGGCACCCCAACCGTCATTGGGGACCCTGTTTCTGGCCACGCAGTTCCTCGATCTGCTCTGGCCGCTATTACTTTTACTGGGCTGGGAACAAGTGTTGGTCGAGCCCGGGAATACGGTGGTTACCCCTCTTAATTTCACCCATTATCCCATCTCCCATAGTTTCCTTTTGGCGTTTATCTGGGGAGTACTGATCGGGGGGATCTATTGGGTCGTAAAAAAAGACCTGAAAACAGGCTTATGGCTTGGATTACTGGTCATCAGCCACTGGGTTCTGGATTTATTAACCCACCGCCCGGATCTGCCTTTGCTGCCCGGCCTGGATATCAAAGTGGGCCTTGGCCTGTGGAATTCCCTGCTTGGGACCCTACTGGTGGAAGGGGGATTGTTTGTTGTCGGGGTTTATCTTTATGCCACCTCAACTCAAGCCAAAAATAAGACCGGCCGATGGGCCCTTTGGGGATTGGTGGCCTTTTTTATCATTACCTATCTCGGCAATCTGTTCGGCCCCCCGCCGCCGGCGGTGGAACTGATTGTCTATATTGGTCTCCTGCAGTGGCTGCTGATCGCCTGGGCCTACTGGATCGACCGCAACCGCATGGTTATTTATCTTCCTTGATTTAAAATCAGGGTGCGCGTCCAGATGGCCGGTTGGAGTGATGGGTGAACAGATATTTCTTCTTTCTCCCACCTCCGAACATCGCCTTGGGAACCTTGGAGCAGTTCTAACACGTCCATCCACTGCAAGAAAAAATTGCTCTTTTTCACCATCAAAAAGCAAATTCTTGCAAACATTCTCACTCTCCTTCGGGGATAGACGCGTCCTATATGCGGCAGCATGAAGGACGGAACCCTGTCAATAGATTGAACGAATTCTCCCTGTTCTTTTATCTACGATCGTCTTATCCATGAGGTTTCCATCGGCGTCCCGGATTTCTGCCTCGAAGTACCACTCCTTTTCCTCTATCTTACCAACGGTCATCTTATGTGGGCAGCCTGAGAAATACCGTTGCAGGACTTGTTTAGCCTCGTCAACGGTCCTGACGGGCTTACGCACTCCGTAAGGGCCACCCCAGCGAGGGCCTGGACAGAATTGTCCGTACGGCATTCCCTCATACCATCCGCGACCCCTTGGTTGCGCGAAAGAGACCACCGGCAGCATCAGCAGCTCTACGATAACAAGGAGAAATGTCAGAATCCTCATTCTCTTACCTCATGCAGGCGGGGCGGGCGATCCCCCGTCCAGCCTGCAACTTGTTCTCCTGTCTAGTTCCACATGCCCCTCGGGCCATACCCGTAACCGGCGTTACCCTGCCAGCCGCAACCCATTCCACAGCCGCGACCAAAGCCGGTATTAGGACCCATGCCCCGACCGTGACCAAAGCCTGCTCCACGACCCATGGCCGAACCAGGACCCCACGCGGGCAATCCGTTTTTCTCAGCAGCAACCTGAATCTTCGTCCGGAGATCGATCATTTCCTTCTGGAGGGTCGCTATTCGCTCGAAATTCGGTTTAGCCTGTGAGTACTCGTTCCTGATCTCAAGTCTCTTGGCCATCATTTCATCCCTCAGAGGAAGCGTCTCCTTCTGGAACTTTCTCAGGGCGTTCACGTCCGTTTGGGCCGCTGCCGAGCGGGGCCCATAAGCCTGAGCCCACCCATAAATTGAAGCAAAGAGAACCGCAATCAACACTGCCATTGCCACTACTGATACCCTTTTCATCTTTTCTGCCTCCTTGGCGTATATTTTCTATCAGTATAGGCGGCAGATGTGAAAGAGCGGCGAAGAGATTATGAAGAATTGTGAAGAGGTGCCCCCGGGAGAAATGCTGTAAAAGAAGAGCCCGCCCCGTAGACGCTTTTCACTTCAATTCTCCCGCCCTGGGCCTCTAAAAGCTCTTTTACAATCGTCAATCCAATCCCGAGACCACCTCCGGGGCCCCGGTAGAATCTTTCGAAGAGGTAAGGAAGATCCTCCTCCTTAATCCCCGAACCATTATCCTCGATGGTAATTGCCGTCTCACCCTCGACCGGCACCACCATTATGGACACGTGTCCGCCTGTTCCGGTTGCCTTCAATGCGTTGCTCAACAGATTAACCACAATCTGGCTCAGGCGCTCCGGATCCACAAAAACCGTGACCTCCTTATCACACCTAACCTCCAGGGTCACTGCCTTTTCGAGAAAGGAGGCTCGGAAACGGTCTACAATGTTCTCGAGAAAAGGTTTGACGTTGAACTGCTGCGGGTTCAGAGAAAGGACACCCGCCTCATTTTCATTGAGTTCTTCGATCCCGTCGACTATCTTCTTGAGACGGCCTGTTTCCTCGTAGAGGGATTGCACCCTCTCTGGGCCATGCGGCAACATCCCATCCATCACAGCCTCAAGCTCCCCACGCATGACACCGAGTGGGGTCCTCAGTTCATGGGCCACGTCTGCGATCAGCTTTTTTCGCAGGGATTCATGGGTGCGGAGAGACTTGACCATACGGTTAAACGCTACGGCCAGCTTACCGACCTCGTCTTGTCTTGAAACCCCTACCTGACTCCTGAGATCCCCCCTGCTGATTGCTAACGCCGCACGTGCCAGTTCTTTGATCGGCTTGGCAAGGCGCCGCGAAAAGAGAAAGCTCAGCACAAAGGCCACAGTACCCACCAGCACCATGGACATAATCAGAAGACGATCCGATCTCTGAACGAATACCTTTTCCTTCGCCCCCTGAAGCTTTCTTACTTCAAGCGTGCCGATGGGCCGGCCTCCGAGGAACATGGGATAAGGGACAAATTCACCTCCACCCGGTTCCGTCCGGAACTGGGAAAAGGCCTTTAATCTCCTCTCGAAAAGCGGAGAAATGCCCTGGATGGCCCTGTTAGTGTCTGTAACCAGTTGTCCGTTTCCGTCGATGAGCCTGATCTCAAAACCCTCCGTTAAGGCCCATATGACCTCCCGACTCTGGCTCTCCTCCCGCCAGCCGGATTGGCGCTCATAGGACGCCTCGAGGCCCGCTAGGATCCCGTAGACCCTGTCTTCGGTCTCACCCTCCAGGTATTCGCGAAAGTCCACGACCATCAGCTGCCTCAATACTACGGCGGCCGACAGCGCCACCGCACCAACGATCATAAGGAGAAGCAGTGATTTGAACCAGAGACTCCTAAGCATCTTTATTAGCCGAGAACCGGTATCCTACGCCGTAAATCGTTTGAATGAGAGACGGTTGCTGAGGGTCATCTTCTATCTTGCGGCGGATGTTTTTGACATGAGCGTCGACGCTCCTCTCGTAGCCCTCGAACTGATAGCCAAGTGCCTTTTCCACGAGTTCGCTCCGGCTAAAGACCTTGAAGGGAGTACTGGCGAGGGTGAAGATCACTTTGAATTCGGTTGGGGTCAATTCGACGGTCTTACCATCCTTCGACGCACGGTACATGCGGCCGTCGAGAAGGAGACGCCCCCCATTGAAACTTATTGGTGCGGTACCGGCCAAGTCCTTCTTCTCGGAGCGTTTCAGTATGGCCTTCACCCGCGAAACCAGTTCCCTGGGGCTGAAGGGCTTCACCACGTAATCATCTGCGCCAAGGGCAAAACCGGCGACCCGCTCGTCCTCCGACGACTTGGCGGTCAGCATAATCACAGGTAGATTGTCATCCATCTCCTTCAACTGGAGGCAGATTTCCTCTCCACTTATGTCTGGGAGCATGAGGTCGAGGATGACCAGAAGAACCTTCTCCTTGGCGGCTGCCTCCAGGGCATCCTTCCCGCGATCGAAAAGGGAGACCCTGAACCCTGCGCCCTCCAGGTAGACCTTCACGATCCGAGCTATTTTGGCGTCATCTTCTATGACAAGGATGGGATAGACCATCTAGGCAACTTTACCCCAGAATCTTTACGGACTCAAGTTTATTGGTTTTTTCGTCATATTTTACCATCTGGTATCGGCAATATAAAGCGATTTCTCATTTGTATACACCAGCCGGATCCCTGTCTCAGTAGGAAGAAGTTCATAGGTTCCTGTTCAGATGGGAATCGGGCCGCCAGCTCCGCAAAAAGGACCTCGCAAGGTAGTAGCTTCCTCTTAGAATAAATGCCGACACAGAAGTCTCTTGGAAGACTCGCTGAAAAGTTCATCCGGAATAAGGATATCAAGGATAATATTAGTGTCAACGGCTGTTATCATGGCCTCTGATCCCTCTGACCAGGTCATCGCATCTTTGCCTTTTAAAATGCTTCAGTTTGCCCAGCGGCTGAACGGAGATTTGGTTGTAGCTTTTCGGATAAGAATCAAATCTCCTTTTTCTTTAAAGCCCACATCTTCTTCCGGGTGAATCCCCAGTTATTCCCTTACCTTTTTGGGAATAGTCACCTTCCCCTTAGACGTTATTTTTGCACAATCAATTTTCATCCCTAAATAAGAAATTGCCTTTAAATTGTCAAGTTTTAATTCGACAATAATTATAAATGGATTCCCTTAAGAGAGGACATCCTATATTTGTTCTGTCAAGAGAAAAAATAGCATTCAAAGGAAAACAATGATTTTGATGAGGTAGAAATTTCTCCTTTTTTTGAAGGCACCTCTATTATTTCGTCTGACAGGTAGACGTGATTCATCTGTTTCCCAAGTATTACCAAGTGCGAACTTTGAACCTTCGGAGTTATTCGTGTCCGATAGGCGGTACTGCCACTATCCCATAAACCTTTATTCTGATTTTAAAGCTTAATGAGCGGCCATTCAGTATCGTCCGGATTTGAAAATTTTTCTTTCAATTAGGTTACGTCTCGGATTATACTTTTCCCTAATGATCAGATTAATTAAGTGAAAAAAAACGAAGGGCTGTTTTAAGGTAACTTCTCTTCCAAGTTTTGTTGGTATGCTTGCTGCCTGCTGCGGAGGGCTGTTTTTGTGGAGGGGAATTTTATTGGGACAAAGGTGAGGCCTGAATGGGCAAAAGTAGATTAGAAGCCTTTAGCGACGGCGTGATCGCCATCATCATCACCATCATGGTGTTGGAGTTAAAGGTGCCCCGGGGCGAGGGTATCGATGCCCTGACACCATTGATTCCCGTTTTCTTGAGCTATGTGTTGAGCTTCGTCTATGTCGGTATTTACTGGAACAATCACCACCATATGCTGCATACGAGCCGCAAGGTAACCGGACCGATGCTGTGGGCCAACCTGCATCTGTTATTCTGGCTATCGCTGTTTCCCTTTGCCACGGGTTGGATGGGAGAAAATCACTTCGCTGCCGCGCCATCGGCCTTTTATGGAATCGTTCTGCTGATGGCCGCTGTCGCCTACTACATATTGCAGCAGCTCATCATCGCCTCCCAAGGCCCGGACTCTCTCTTAAGGAAGGCTATCGGCGGTGATTGGAAGGGAAAGATGTCGCCCCTCATTTACCTCATTGCCATTCCGACGGCGTTTTGGTCGCACTGGATCTCCCAAGTTTTATACGTACTGGTTGCCTTGGTTTGGCTCGTGCCGGATCGACGCATCGAAAACGCTCTTGCCGGCAAAGATACCTAACCCATATTATGGCGGGCTTTCAACTGCAAGGCCGGCAGCGGAGAACTGAAAAGGGGTTTCTTGAAATCTAGGGATTCCATAATTTTAAGTTACCGTAATAGGAGAGTTCCACAAGTCAATCAGCCTCTTGCCTATCCCTCACCCTTTCTCCATTACAAATCCATCTTGAAGCTGAAATTCACAAAGCCGTCTCCATCCCGAACCTTCCATCCTGTCTGAATGACGAATTCAATGGGCAGGACGGCGAGCAGAACGAACTTGTTGGTCAATGTCGCCCCAATAGTTGTCCTGGCCTTTCCGTTCCAGGAATCCCAGTCAAATCCGCCGTCCCAGCCGGCACCATAGTCTACAAAAAGAGAGCCTTTCAAGAGGTTGCTGTGATAGGCATAGAGGCCATATCCGCTATCAGTATAAAGGATCGGAAAATGGTACTCGGCACTCAGGAGAAGATTATTCCTTTTATCAAGGTTGCCCTCGGTGTCGGTGTCAGAGTACCCCCGCGGGAGACTCGGGGTTTTGCTGTAAAAAAGCAGGCCCTCCTGGGACTGTTGGGTCATGGTCAGGGCCAGGCCCTGGTGTTTTAAATAAGAGGGGATATACTGGGTGGCGGAAACAACCAGATTGTAGCCGGGGAGCTTCCCGCCCAAGCCGGACAGCCCCTTTTCATAAGAAAGGAAAAAGTCTTCCCCCCAGGAAGACACCATATCCCTTGATGCCGAATCCGGCCTTCTGGACAACTTCACCTCGCCAAAGAGTCCGACCGATTGATCCGCATCATCGCTTATCCGAACTTTATCAGCGAGGCTGTTGAAATACCGCAACCTGGACCCGATCCGTAACGAGAAAGTAATGAGGTCAGGTACGGCCCGAGGAATGATATTAAGTCCTGCGGAAAATTCAGCGCCCCTTTCCCGGAACCAGAAAGTCTCGACCTGGCCGACAGTATTCCCTTCAACGGAAGTGTCATAGATCCTGGCCGACAAAATGGGCCAGAAGGATTTATTGGTCAGGTTTATATCATACCCGGGCCTGCCGGAGTTAAACCCGTAAAGCAGATTCACCGAATAGACGTTTATTCCAACTGGGTCCGCCCCCATGAGGTATAGTCCGGACTGAACCCCTTTTTCATCAGAGCTGAGATAAGGGATGTGGACAAAAGGCTTATAGGCCTCAAGGGGGATCCCTTTGGTCCCGGTAAAGGTGACCTCCGGCTGCAGAAGTTTTAGGTCCGGATGTTCGATGGCCGACGGTTCTTCCACTTCGACGGGTTTCCCTGATAGGGGGGTGAAAGGTAGAATACGAAGTTGTTTTATGCCCCTGGTCAGGAAGGAAAACGACAGCGTCTTCCCATCCGGCGATAAATGGGGATCGCCGGCCACGTAGGGGACTGAGGTTAACTGGAATAGCTTTTTCCCGGCCAGGTTCCAGGCATAGATGTTCCAGATTCCACTGCGGTCCGAGGAGAAGATGATCCATCGCCCATCCGAGGAAAATTCCGGGTCCTGGTCTTCGGCCAGATCGGATTTGAATAGGAGTTCCATGGCGCCGGTCACAGGATCCACCAGGACGATATCGGAATTTCTTCCGCTCTTGACCACTGCGGCTATGCGGGAACCGTCGGGAGACCAGCAGGGTGCATCGAAATACAGGCCCGGTTTGGAGACAAGAGGCCGGAGGTTTGTCCCATCCGCATCGAGAAGCACCAGGTCGATCCACATGCCGTTCCGGCGGGTGGCGACAAAAGTCTTACCGTCCGGGGAAAGGGCCGCGGAATAGATATGCCGGGACCTGGTAAGACGATTATGTGCCTTGGTCATCGGATCATAGATCACCAGGTCCGTGGTATCGATGGTCTTCTCCCCCAGGGGATGATAAAAAACTTCGGGCAGAAGAAGTCGCCCGTCAGGGAGCCTCCGGGCGGAGAGATTGGTCAGAAGACCGGTTTTAATCTCCCTGATTATTTTTCCCGTATTCGGGTTGACCTCTACCAGGGCAGTCTTCCGGTCATAGCCTCGCCTGAGGGCGGTAATGGTCCCCTTTTCCGTCCAGAAATGCGATTCAAAACTGTCCAGGGCCTGATCATCGGTAAGAACAATCTTGCCCGAAGGAAGACCTTCTGAAAGGGCCTCTTTTTTGATAAGGCCTGACCGGGCCAGATAATCGCTTAAAAAATCCTGATAGAACTGCTGCGGCGATTTCCCGACCACTTTTTGAAGGGCCTCGGTCGTTCCCCCCAAAGGATGCTCGGCCTGGTATCTGCTCATCCTGACAAAGGCATCCTGGCCATAAGTGCGGTTCAGAAACTCCACCATGTGGTACCCGGCCAGATAAATTCTTTCGCCCGGGGGGGCATAGGGAGAGGCCACAGCGGCGGAATTGAGGTTCCAGAGACCGGGACCTTCGGTGAAAGACCGCATTTCACCCTCAAAGAGAGGAGATCGACCGCGGCCTCCGTCGGTGAACAGGGTCTCTGTGTTGGTGGTGATCCCCTCTGTTACCCATCCCGGGGATAGAATGTTCGATACGGCCAGTCCCTTACCCAGGATGTCGGTCAAACCTCCATACCAGCCCAGACTGGTCGTGATATGGACATAATGGGTGTATTCATGGCTAAAGACCAGGTCCATGAGGTCCGATCCCGGACCGAAACCCCGTAGAGAATAGAGCGGTGTCTCATACAGGGATATCCTGCTGGGGAATAGGGACAGGTACCCGTTGAAAATGTCCGTGCCGGGGTCCAAAACGATCGGGCAGGCATGGGGCTCAAAGCCCAGATAACCAGTGATATCCTTATGGACCTTCTCACAGAGTGCGAGTACACGCTGGGCCGCAAGTTCGTGCCCTTTGGGGTAGTAGATAATAAAGTGGTCCGTTCGTACAGTGGACCATTGATACGCGGGGTCGTAGCGGGCAGAAGCCGGAAATGGGGAAAGGAGCATTATGGCCGCCCAGACCAACAAACCCGGCAAGTTCATTTTTCCGGATCCCATAAATCAGCTCATGGCTCCTTTCCCGAGACAGATGGCCCTATTCCCTCCCGGGTCATTTAGTCCGGTGGAACCGTCCCTAGTTGAAGGACTATCATAATCCCCTGCATGCCTGTCGTCGTTGCGACCCCGGAAAACTCAGTCTTCGATTCTTCAAGGATGATTGCCGGTCTTCTCCGGCTTCAAATACGTATACCCCTTCATCGGATTGGAATTCGGGACGCTCTGGAATGAATTGAATTGATCAAAACAGGGGAGCCGATTGACCCAGGCCACCCTGATTACATCAAATCATATCCCGTTTCCAGCTTGGGAATGCCGGCGATCTTACAGGTTATAATGGGATCCGGAAACTGGATATATTCACAGGCCTTGGGTTGGTGGACGTTGGTACAGACCGCCCGGACGATGGGGACTGAATTGAATTTCTTATAATATTCTCGGATAAATTTCAAAATTTCCAATTGTTCGCTGTTCATTGGACAGGTTTTGCCGACCCCTTCTCTATCGGCCAGGGCACAGGCAACCTTTTCATTCCAGGCATCAAAATTTACCAGATAGCCCTCGTCGTCTACCTTGATATTCATTCCTTCGTACTCAAAAGTTGGCATTTCCCCTCCTCATTTTATGTTGGTTAAGTCGGTCAGCCGTTTCGGCCACTTTTCAATTACCAAATTCAGGACGCTACCCAACTAAAATAAGAATGGAATGGACATAAGTCAATAAAAAGATTGTTGTATTAAGCAGGATTATTTTTTTTTGAATCTCTTGATGATCTTCGGGATAAAGAGGGAAAAACTAAACAGCCCTATGGAGAGAAAGACCTTGTCTGAAAAGAGCCGACCCCAATCCCCACCAGCCCAGATTTCTTTAAGGGTACCGATAAAGAAGGTGAAGACAAAGGTGCCGACGATAATACCCAGCAGGGTTCCCCAAAAATAATCCCGGAAACGGACCCGGGTCAGGCCCATGCCAAAATCCATGGCCGTAAAAGGAAAGTAAATCAGCCGTAAATAAAGAACAGTGGCAAAACCATTTCGTTCGATGGCCTCGTCATATTTTTTGAGTTTATCCCCGATGACCGTGGCGGCGAAATCCCTTCCCAGATATCGGCCTATAAAAAATGTAACCGTGGCCCCCAGAATGGCCCCGGCTAAAACATAGACAAATCCCCAGTAGGCTCCAAAAATCGCCGCTCCCAAAGCGGTTAAGACGGTGCCGGGCACAAAAAGACAGATGGCCAGGGTATAGATGAGAATAAAAATTACCGGTGCCCAAAAACCCGAAGCATCCAAGAATTGCTTCATTTTTCCTACCGTCAGGAATTCTTTGATCGGGGTATAACGAACCACATAAACAGCGGCCAGGATGAACATTACCAGTATGGCCGCCTTTATCATGGCGCCTTTATGTCGTTTGGTCTTAATCTTTTCTTCTTTTCCCATTTTTCCCTTTAATTTTCCCAAAAACCTCTCAGGATACTAAAAAGAGTTAGGAATTGTTAAATATTAATATGCACCATTGCTGATTTTGAATTTCTTGCCCAAAGTTTTTTGCAGTCATTCCGGCGAAAGCCGGAATCCAGGAATATTAATCGTCTTGGAGGAGTGACGGCCTTGGCGCCTTATTCAGATTCTGCCAATTCTAAAATGTCAAAGACCTAAAAGGGGACTGACAATTTATTATCCGCGAAACTCCTATTATAATACCGCGACGGGCCATCCCACACGCTCCACTCACTTTCACGGAAGATCCGCTTACAACTCTCAATCGTTTCTCCCCGGCCTTCCTCGGTCTTTGCCTCAACATCCCGCGGATTCGCGCCGACCTCCGCCCAAAAAAGGTTGGCCCCGGCTATTGCACCCAATGAACACGGCTCGTGGGTGCAGTTGCCCAATACTGTCCGCGGCATACCCAACCTGGTGACAGCAACGATCTGGGACAGGCGCAGTTCGGAGATCATGCCTCGTGAGGCAATATGAGTTCCGGGAATGGCTATGCGTCTTCCAGCGCCACTGTATGAAGGCTTGAAGGACCCCGTGAAGAGTATGGCTTCCGCCAGTTCATCGTTCGTATGTTCCGGTCCGACCGGTTCCACACAGGTTCCCACACCCAGCCCAGCCTCTTGGAAGTTCCGAATGCTGTTCTTTCTCGCGTTTGGCGACAGGGTAGTATCCAACCCTTCCCTCAGGCGAAGGGCGTGATAAACCCCGGAGTAGCCCGTTTTCTTGATTTGATTGGCATGCTCAAGGGACTGGTCCCCGACATTGGCGATCATCATGGTATCGGACTTCAAATTACGCCGAATTTCCTGAGAGATCTCGATAAACAATTCGAAGGGGTAGTGCGCGGTGGACATGATGTAAATGGCGTTGGCTCCTTCGGTTTCAAACTGCTTTGCATAACGGACAGCCTGCTCCGGGCTCAGCCGGGTTTCCTCCTTGAAGATGCCGTTGCTCTGTGCAAATGAACAGAATTGGCAGTTGCAGAGACAAGGGGCAAGGTTGAGTGCGAGTTGGGCATGCACTTCGGCTTTGTTCTGAGTCAGCTCTTTGGATAGACGATTAGCCTCAGCCATGATCTGGTAGGTTTCCGGGGAGTCCACGGGATAGCTTAACATCTGTACCAGTTCCAATTTCGTAAAAGGTTCATCCTCACCGGACTTCCGTAAAGAATTTTTGATTTTCAATATGGTCCCCCGTTTCTTTGTCAAAGATATGCGAAAAACCTGCCCCTGTCAACGACCGAACAGGCAGCCTAACACCCCTTTCTTTTCCGGTTCCAGCGAGGTCATTCCGAGATGTTTTTGGATAATATTCTCCAGTTCACCCTCGATCACATCGGCGCCTTCCACCACGATGTCATCATCCACTATGACCGCCGGTCGCAAAACCATTTCGTTCGATGGCCTCGTCATATTTTTTGAGTTTATCCCCGATGACCGTGGCGGCGAAATCCCTTCCCAGATATCGGCCGATAAAAAAGGTAACCGTGGCCCCAAGGATGGCCCCGGCTAAAACATAGATAAATCCCCAGTAGGCTCCAAAAATCGCTGCTCCCAAAGCGGTTAACACGGTGCCGGGCACAAAAAAGCAGATCCCCAGGGTATAGATGAGGATAAAAACCAGGGGGGCCCAGAAACCGGAGGTGTTTAAGAAACGTTTCATCTCCTGAAGGGTCAAAAATTCTTTGACCGGCGTGTACCGAACCACATAAATAGCAGCGACGATGAACAAAACCAGAATCGCTGCTTTTATTACAGCACCACTATGTTGCTTAGCCTTAATTTTTTTTCCGTTTTCCATTTTCTCCCTTTAATCTAACCCAAAGTCCATTCATGCCTTTAACTAAAAGAGTTTAAGTTTAAAAAAACTTAACAGATGCCGTTGGTTTATTGTGCTCGGAGTCGATGTTGAAAAAACGGGAAGGGCCATCCAGTGCACCCCACTCACTTTCACGGAAGATCCGCTTACAACTCTCAATCGTTTCTCCCCGGCCTTCCTCAGCCTTTGCCTCAACATCCCGCGGATTCGCGCCGACCTCTGCCCAAAAAAGGTTGGCCCCGGCTATGGCACCCAATGAACACGGCTCGTGGGTGCAGTTGCCCAATACTGTCCGCGGCATACCCAACCTGGTGACAGCAACGATCTGGGACAGGCGCAGTTCGGAGATCATGCCTCGTGATGCCATTTGCGTTCCGGGAATGGCGATCCGTCTGGCCGCGCCGCTGAATGAAGGGTTGAAGGATCCCGTAAAGAGGATGGCTTCTGCCAGTTCTTCGTTTGAATGTTCGGGTCCGACCGGTTCCACACAGGTTCCCACACCCAGCCCAGCCTCTTGAAAGTTCCGAATGCTGTTCTTTCTCGCATCGGGCGAAAGGGTAGTATCCAACCCTTCCCTCAGGCGGAGAGCGTGATAAACCCCGGAGTAGCCTGTTTCCTTTATTTTTTTAGCCTGCTCAAGGGACTGGTCCCCCACATTGGCGATCATCATCGTATCGGCCTTCAAATGGCGACGAATTTCCTGAGAGATCTCAATATATAGTTCGAAGGGGTATTGGGCGGTAGACATGATGTATATAGCGTTGGCCCCCCCGGCTTCAAACTGCTTGGCATAACCGATGGCCTGGTCCGGGCTTAACCGAGTTTCCTCTTGGAAGATGCCGTTGCTCTGGGCAAATGAACAAAATTGGCAGTTGCAAAGGCAAGGAGCAAGATTAAGCGCGAGTTGGGCATGCACCTCGGCTTGGTTCTGAGTCAACTCTTTGGATAGACGATTCGCCTCGGCCATGATTCGGTAGTTTTCAGGTGAGTCCGCGGGATAGCTTAACATCTGTACCAGTTCCAATTTCGTAAAAGGTTCATCCTCACCGGACTTCCGTAAGAAATCTTTGATTTTCAATATGGTCCCCCTGTTTCTTTGTCAAAGATATGCGAAAAGCCTGCCCCTGTCAACGACTGAACAGGCGGCCTAACACCCCTTTTTTTTCAGGCTCCAGCGACGGCAGCCCAAGATGCGTTCGAATGATATTTTCCAGTTTATCCTCGGCTACATTGGATCCCTCCACAACGACTTCATCGTCGACCATAACCGCCGGGGCCACGGGCAGCTCCAGTTCAAAATATTCATCTGTATTGTATTCGGATATCGGTTTGGACATTACTTCGACTTCGATATCACACTTTTGGCCCAACCTGGGCAGCATTTTTTGAAAATTCTTTCAAGGTTTTCCATTAGGTTCGTTCATAAAACTCAGGAACTAATCCTTCTTGAATTTCTTGATGATCTCCGGAATGAATAGGGAAAAAATAAACAGGGCCAACGAAAGAAAACCTTAGGTCCCGGCAATGATTCCCAGGAAGGTCCACCAAAAATAATCCAAAACCGGACCCGGGTGAGCCCCATGCCTAAATTCATGACCGTAAAAAGGAAGTAAACCAATCGTAAATAGAGGACCGTGTAAAAACCGTTCCTCTCAATGGCTTCAAAAGGTCAAAATCTTATCCGCCTCTTTGGCGATTTCATATAAATCATCCATCCAACCGATGGGGCAACTGCTTGATCCCTCCAGACCGTGGGATTTCATGCAGACCCCTCAGACATAGAAGTCCCCTCCAAATTGGTTGATCTGCTCCATTACATTGAATTGTTCCGTGCCAGCCTGTTCAAAAAGGACCCCCTTCCCCAGCATGAACACGCTGATTTCATCCCCCTTCTTCACGCCGACGTTAGCCAACCGCATGGCATTATAAATGGACTCTCCATCGTTGGTGGTAATGATAAACAAAAATTTCATGTTTTGACTCCTTTCAAAATTTTACCCGCCAGAAAAATATCCATTTTATCCTTATCGGTTGCAATATCGATGGGCACCAATTCATTTTCAAAAATTACATTGGTCGAACTTTTAAATTGATACTTTTTTGCTTCCTCCGAGTCTGTGGTGTAGAAATTTAATTTTAATTGTTCTCCATACTTTTCTTCCATCGCTTTAGCCACACCTATGGCCTTTTTGCAAGTCATTCAGGCCGGGTTTCCGCTTTGAAAAACAATTAACCTTCTCATAACCAACGACCTCCTACTGATTATTATTTAATCTCTGAAGAATCCTTCTCTTTTAAATCCTTCCTTCCCGCTGAAGCTTGGTCATCAGGAAGTTTGCTCCGGATCGTGACATTCCAAGGAACTCCGCCAATTGAACCGGGTCCGTTATTCGATCGGTCCTGAAGGCCGCAACTACTTCCTCTTCTACTTCGTCCAGCCAGTTTTCAAACAGCCCCAGAATTTCTGGTTCGGCCACCCCTTTAAGCTGTTTGGACTGAAAGACCTTATCCACCAGACTCTGGCACATGTGCGTCGGATCGACACCTTCGTCCATGCACTCGGCCAGTCAGAGGTGGACCAAGCTGGAAACCTTATCCGTATCAGCATCTCCTATCAGATTCATTACAAAATCCAAAGGGACCTGTTCCTCAATAAGGGGGAAGATCTTTTTAATGATAGAGGCCATCTCCTTCAAAGCTTCTTCTGGCGCCAACTGATCGATGATTTGTTGTAGAGTTTTATTTTCCATACCATCCTCCCCTTGATTAAAAAGATTTCCGATTGGCCAATAAAACATCGGCCAGAGTTTGCAAGTCTCGCAGAATAGGAACAATTCGTTGATCCGCCATTTCGTAATAAATGAAGGGGCCATTTCTTTCCACCTTAACAAGCAGCGACCTCTTCAGCTCTTTCAGGTGATGGGAAACCAGGGGTTGGGAGAGTTTCAACTCCTCCACAATACGAGAAACAGATTCTTTCCCATTGCTTAATAACAGAAGAATCCTCAAGCGGTTCTCATCCGAAAGGCTTTTAGCCAAAAAAGCGATGGTGGACAGATCTTCGGCCCATTGTGGTTTTTCCGATCGTTCTGTTTTCGACACTCTTTTACCCTTTCTTTGAATCAGTTAAACTGCTTCTTGATGAAAAAAAATAGCCACCCCATTAATCATTTGCCAGGGCACGTTCCTTTTGGCTATTGTCAGGAGAGTCGTAGTATTTTCTCCTTACAAACACTTTATACATAAACATATTAATTGTAATTTATATATTGATGATTCCTTTGTCAAGAAAAATTTTTTTTCATAAAAAAATGCTTGACAACTGATTAAGTAATCTGCTAAATAGTAAACAAAGACAAAAAAGATCAATCGGAGTATTATGGAAATCCACTTAGATCCCCATGAAATGTTTAAAGTATTATCCGTGCCGACAAGGGTTAAAATTATGGAGCTATTAAAATCCGAAGGGCCATTGGGGGTAAAGGATATTTCCGGGAAGATGGCCGTCACACCGGCGGCCGTGTCCCAGCATCTGAAATTGTTGAGGCAGGCGGGTCTGGTGACCAGTGAAAGAAAAGGGTACTGGATACCCTATTCGGTCAATGAAGCGGCCCTGGAAAACTATCGGCAGGTGTTCAATCAAGTCTGCACCTGCGGGTGTCAGGAATCCTGTCGGCTCAGCGAACGGGGATCGGAAAGGTTGAGTTTAGAGTCCCTGAAGGATTATGAGAAGGACCTGAAAAAGGAACTGAAAACAATCAAAGAAAGGATTCGAGCATTGGAATCTCAGGTGGCCACACAAGAGAAGTAAGAAAAAAAAATTTCACAATTTTGTTAAGTTATTACTAAATTACTTAATTTAAAAGAAAGGAGAATGTTTTCATGAAACAAAAAGAAAATCCCTTCAAAGAGAGTACAGGGATAAGGAAACTGGCAGAACAAATCACCCAAAAGACCATCGCCCCACAGGCGGGAGAAAGAGATCTGAAACAAATTTTCCCGAGGGATGGAATCCTTGCCCTTGGCCAGGCCGGCCTCTTATGCGCCGTCCTGTCGGAAGATCAGGGAGGTTCTGGTGTTGGGCGATTAGACTTTGTTTCAATGGTTACTGAAGTAGCCAAGGCCTGTGCCTCAACAGCTCTCATTTGGGTTTCCCACGTCATCGTGGCCAAGGCCCTCGAAGTTGCCGCGGCAGAAACCATAAGGAAGAAATGGTTGCCCCTGATGGCCAAAGGTCAGGCCCTAGGGGCGATTGCCGTACACGAACCGGACTCGGGCTGCAATGCCGGCGCCATTACGACTCGGGCGGAAAAGGAACAGGGCCATTATCGGGTTAATGGTTCCAAGATCTTCATCACTTCGGCCGGGGAAGCCCAAATTTACCTGGTTCTGGTCCGGACGGACCCGGAAAAAGGACCTCAGGGCATGAGTATGCTGCTTATCGAAAAAGATACGGAGGGGTTTGCTTTCGGTCGGATTGAAGACAGACTTGGCATGAGAAGCAGCTCATCCAGGGAACTATTTTTTAATGATTGCCGGGTCCCGGTCGAAAATCTCATCGGGACGGAAGGTGGCTGGGCTGAAGTCATGGGAAAATCCATGATGGGTTGGGGGTTTTTTGGAGCGGCGGCTACATCTTTGGGTTTGGCCAAATCAGCCTCTGAACTGGCCATAAAACATGCCAGGGAACGAATGATTGCCGGGCAGCCTATTGGCGTTCACCAGGCAGTTCAGTTCATGATCTCGGACTTAATTCTCGGGACCGAGGCTGCGGAGGCACTACTTAATACCTGTGCCCAGCAAGCAGACTCTTCTCCAGATAAGGCCGTTATCAACGGTTTTAAAGCAAAGCTCTTTGCTTCCGAGATGGCAGTAGAGGTTACTAACAAGGCGATTCAGGTGCTTGGTGGCCACGGATATTGCCGTGATTACACGGTCGAACGGCTCTTCCGTGATGCTCGGGGCCTTACGCTTCATTTCAAAACATCCGAATGGCTCAGGCAGGATATCGCCAAGGCGGCGATGGGCTTATGAGCTCCATGCAGAACATAAAAGAAGGTCAAGCAGGTATCTGTTCTGCACAGAGATTCAAAGAGAAAGGAGGTGAGAAAAATGAACAAAAAAGAAAGCCCGTGTGGTTGTGGATGTGTGGGTGCAAAGCCAAGCATCAACAAGACCGCAAAAAGCTTGAAGGGGGTTGAGGCAAAAGAGGCAAAAAACCAACAGAACAAAAAAACAAAATAAGTTTAATGGGAGGTGATCAATTATGTGTTGTGAAACAAATGCCCGACGGCCTCAAAACCTGCAAACCGGTGGCGGTTGTGGCTGCACCGGCGTGTCCCGTCGGTTTCTGAGCGCCGAGGAAGAAAAGGCCAAACTGGAAGAATATCAGGATCAGCTCAAGAAGGAACTGGCCGGGGTCCAGGAATGTATCAACCAACTTCAAAAGGCTTAAATTAAGCCATAGTCCGACCGACCGTTTCCGGTCTATCAGATCGGCCGGAAACGGTCGCCAACTGCCAGCCTTGGATAACTTGTCTCAAGAATCTAACTTTTTGTTTTTCGCAATCTCTCGGGCGTCTCTTTCATCCGGTCCTCCTGTTTTAACCGGTTCAGCTCAGCGGGTGCTTCCTGAAACCCTTCCAGGGCATTGAAAAATCGGTCCAGGGGATCACCCTGGGAAGTAGGCACTAAAAAGATGTGGGTATGGGGAATCCTTCGACCCCGGGCATACAGGCAGACAAAATCCGGTTGGAAAGTCTGCATGATCTTTTTGGAAACCACTTTCGCCACCCTAAAGAGACTTTCCGTTTCCTCTACAGTGAGGTCATGCCACCAAGGGCGACCCGATAGCGTAACGTGTTGAAAACGGCTTTGCAATGATTCGAAAAGCCTCTAATTCTTTTGAGTTAGAGGCTTTTTCTTTCTGAAAAATTATCTTCTTACAAATGGCAATGATTTAACTATTTATAATTATAGGCTTTAATGTTATATCATAACGGTATTATCAACACGTTAAGCTATCGGCTTGCCACCAAGGGACGTGCCTTTTGGGAATGATCAGGCAGTGGCCTTCGGCCAAAGGATTGATATCCAGTAAACCCAGGGAGAGCTCATCCTCATAAATAAGGTGGGCCTTGGCACGGCCCTGGACTAGGTCACAGAAGATGCAGTTATCCTCGTCGGACATTTTTCTCCTTTACTCCAGAATTAAAGATAGAATCAGAACCAATCTTATCGGGTTATTTTGATAATTCAACGAAGAAAGTACCTTCGAGGTTACCTAAAAATGGATCTATGAAATCGAGATTTAATATATTTTTCTATTCATAAAAGGGAAAGGCCATTATAATGGCGAGGTGCGTTAAAAAAAATTATAGGAAGGGAAATGACCAAGTTAAGAACAAAGACAGTCGACCGGCACTGGTCCAGGGAAACGATGCCCGCTGTTCTGGTGTTTATTTTTTCTATTATCTTCTCTCTCTATTTGAGCGATCAATCCGGTTCCGAAAGCTTAAAGGTCGTCTACAGGGTCTTTCTGCGGTTTCTTCGTTATACCCTTTTCCTTTGCCTCCCCCTTTATTTATTAAGACCCATCTATCGATTTATTCTTAATAAGAGTAAGGGGGGCTTAATTCAACTCGGCCATCCGGGGGAGATAACCATCAACCCCCTCAAACATTGGCTGTTCCGTCCCTTTCAGGGGATCGGCATCTCTTTCCTCTTCGCCACTAAATTAGTAGCCCTTATTCAGACCATCACCGGGCCCCTCACCAGCCCCTCCCCGCCCATTATTTCCGGCCAATATCAGATTGGACGTATGCTTTTGGTTATCGTCGTTACGGTTTTTGTCTCCCTCCTTTTATCTACCCTCTGGACTATGGATGATATGGGGATCCGCTATCATAACCGCAGAGATCAGGAACTTAAAATGATCGGAAAGTATGTAGGGACCATTATGCCCCTTATTTTCGGACTCTATGGTCTTTTCAGCCTCCTGGCCCATTATCCCAAAGAAAACACGCTGCTCCATGTCTTCAGGATCATCCTGGCCTTTTATCCGCCTCTGGTGGTTTTCGTAGTCGTCCATACCCATTTTATTACCGGGAAAATAGATTTTCATGCCCGGAAGAATTTATTGCGGAAAGGAGGGATCTGGCAAGATTAAAGGGAACAAAAGCGCCTCTCATTCGTTATTCTTATATGAGCCCCACGACCCCTCAGGATGAAAATTATTTAATCCGACAAGTTAAAGATGACGATCCATCGACATTTGAATGGATTGTCCTGAAATATCAGGATAAAATTTACAGTCTTTGCCGTTGCCTGTTGGGAAATCCCCAGGATGTGGAAGGTGCCGCCCAGGATCCTACGCCCTTTTGGTATTGAGATGCCTTCTTTATAGCCTTTGACAATCCAAATAAAAAAAGAGATAACTTTTTTCCAGAACACAAATTTTTCCTTTTTCGGAGGTTTAACCAATTAAACGGGAAATTGCTAGTTTTAGACTGGGA
This sequence comes from uncultured delta proteobacterium, assembly GCA_963790475.1. Classification (GTDB taxonomy): domain Bacteria; phylum Desulfobacterota; class RBG-13-43-22; order RBG-13-43-22; family RBG-13-43-22; genus RBG-13-43-22. The sequence goes on from CAWBOS010000012.1 coordinate 1,187,243, forward strand.
GTGTCAAACCATAACTTAAATGAAATAAGGAGAATGGATCAATGACACTGGATGGTCAGGCTAAAGACCTTGCAGATGAGAAAGATGGACTTGAAACCCCTGAGAAGGGAAGCGCAAAAAAAACCAAAAACCTCTATAATCAAATGGAGTGGGCCGGGGCCTTCGGTGATGTCGGCACCCTGATCCCTTTTGTGGTGGCCTATATCACCATTGTAAAAATCAACCCGCTCGGGCTTCTTTTCATGTTCGGGATAACTTTAATGGCTTCGGGGTTTTATTACCGAACCCCCATTCCAATTCAACCCATGAAAGCCATTGGAGCGGCGGCCATTGCCGGGGGCATAAGCCCGGCGGCCCTCTTCGGATCAGGCTTGACCACAGGACTTTTCTGGCTTCTGGCCGGCCTAACCGGGGCTATCAGACCCATAGCCAAGCTGGCCACCAAGCCCGTTGTGCGCGGCATTATGCTGGGTTTGGGGCTCTCCTTCATGGTCGATGGGGTCCACCGTATGGGGACAGCACCGGTCCTGGCGGGTATTGCCCTGGTGGTCACCTACCTCCTTCTGACGAATCCCAAGATTCCGGCCATGTTCATGCTGTTGATCATTGGGGTTGGATCCGCGGTCGTCATGAACCCACAGATAACCTCGGAACTGGCCAAGATTCATCTGAGTTTCAAGCTGCCGGTTTTTACCCTTCCTATGCTCACCTGGAATGACCTCGTTGTCGGCACGTTACTTTTCACCCTCCCTCAAATACCTTTAACTTTGGGTAATGCCGTAATCGCCATTGTCGCCGAGAACAATGAGCTTTTCCCCGACCGGAAGGTAACCGAAAAGAAGATCGCCATTTCCCAGGGGATCATGAACCTGGTTTCGCCCCTTTTCGGCGGCATCCCCATGTGTCATGGGGCCGGTGGAATGGCCGGCCATGTTCGTTTTGGGGCCAAAACAGGTGGTGCTTTGGTTATCCTGGGCAGCATCCTCATTCTCATCGCCCTGTTCTTCAGCGATTCCGTAGCCGTTATCTTCAAGATATTCCCTAACGCGATCCTGGGGGTAATTTTGTTTTTTGCGGGCTCCGAGTTGGCGATTGTGGTAAAAGACATTGGGTTGAAGAAAACTGATTTCTATGTGATGCTCATTGTAGCCGCCTTTGCCATGTGGAATATGGGGGCGGCTTTTCTGGTGGGGGTTATTTTGGACAACGCGTTGAGGAGAGGGTGGATAAAAATTTGATCCCGAGACGATACCCGTTCCAGGGTGATTTAAGAAGATGCCACAAGGTCATGGCCCGGGGTCAGGATACCCCGGCCCCATCTTTTTTTATAGTCCCCTATGTGAAGCCGTTTCTCAGATCATGATTAAAGCGGCCAGAGCTTTCCCCGGGATATCATTCGAATCTTTTCGGGTGAAGACGCATTGATCACTTTAGTAAACAATCAACCTGTGGAATTGTTATCCCGTAGCTTTCCCAGGGCTTCCAGGTGGGTTTTTTCTTCATCAGCAATTTTATAAATAACTTTTTTGGAAGATTCTTCCGACATTTTTATAGCAAAGCGCAAATACAGGTCCAAGGCCTGGGTCTCGATCATCATAGCCAGGTCAAGCAATTCCGGCACGGATTGGAAAGCAGCCCGGTTTTGGTTTAGAAATTCAGAGAACTTAAATCCTCCTTCCAGAATTTGTGGAAGCCGATCGGCCAGTCCGGCCGGGGCATTTGGCTGATTGGGATTTAATTCGGCATATCGGGATAAAAGAATCTGTTTGTGCCTCTCCTCGATATCCCCCAGTTTTTTCAAAAGGGCGGCCACCTCACCATTTTTTATTTCTTCACCGGCTAGGAGGTAGAACTGGCGCAGGGTCTCTTCCATCCCATAGGAAATCTCGATCATCTCAACCGGAGACTCATCCCCATGGATCAGGTCCAGGTTGAGCTCTACCGGCCCAACGGCCTTTAATCCCAGCCAGGCCTTAATTCCACCCTTAAGATGATACACTTCTTTAAATCCTTGGCCGGAAAGTAATTGAGCCGCTACACGGCTCCGTCCCCCGACCGCTCAATAAACAATGGTCGGTTTTTCCGGGTCCAGCTTATTCAAGGAATCGGGCAGATCAGGCAGGGGGATCAGTTGAGCCCCGGGGATGTGTTCCTTTTCGTACTCTCCGGGTTGGCGCACATCAACCAAGGCATAAGTCCCTTCCGGGTGTTGTAAAATATAGTTCTTAACTTCAACAGGTTCCAGGGCCTTTACAGGGTTAAACAGTTTTCTCAAGAGCACGGGTTTCATCCTCCTATTTAACCGACGTGGTAAAAGGCATAATCAACAAATGATGCAAGTATAATTTTTCCGGTTTTTGATAAGCCCCGATTCCTATTTTGATCCTGGCCTGATCGATCCGAGATAGAAGGGTTTCCAGAATCCGGTCCCACAGGGAAAAAATAGTCCCATAATTGGTGTTACGTTCTTTGATGACCACCGAATGATGAATCCGGTGCATGGACGGCGGAACAAACAGCGTCCAGTAAAGCCGCTCAAACCGGACAGGCACGGTCAAACTGCTGTGTTGGAATTGGGAAGTCAAAACAACCAGGGAATCAAAAAGGGCGACGCTGAACAGGTCGGCTCCGAGAAGGGAGATCAGGCCGATCTTAATGACCGCAGATATGGATAGTTCCCCGATGTGAAAACGGGAAGCCGTGGAAACGTCCATGTTCAAATCACTGTGATGGACCCGATGAAAGCGCCAGAAAAAGGGGATCTCATGATTTAATAAATGCCAGACATAGAGGATCAGATCAAAAAAGACAACGGTGGCCAGGACCTTTACCCAGTAAGGTAACGGCCATAAATTGAGGACCCCTATTTGACGGGTGTCTACATAGGCCGCGGTCTGGATGATGAAAGAGGCGAACAGAAGATTCAAGACAATACTATTGAAAATACCGATCCCCAGGTTGTTAACCCATCGGGTAAACTTGGACACCGAACTGGGGCGATAGGGGATGAGGAGTTCAAGGATCAAAAAGAGTAATACCCCTCCCCAGAAAATGAAGACTCTGATCGATGCCAGGTTTAATGGGCTTCCGTTAAAATCCCCCATCTAAAATAGTCCTGACCCTTTCTGAAAGTTCTTGGAGGCTGAAGGGTTTTTGAATAAAGGCCTTGCAACCTTGTTTCATAATCTCTCTGGCCGGGCCGTCCAGACTGTAGCCGCTGGACAAGATCACTTTGACTTGAGGATTGATTTCTTTCAAGGCCGTAAAAGTTTCTTTTCCTCCCATTCCGGGCATGATCATATCCAAAAGTACCAGGGAGATACTCGACTGATTTCGGGTATAGATCTCCAGGGCTTCTTTGCCGCTTGTGGCCGATAAAACCCGATATCCCAGACTCTCAAAAAGGTCGCGACAGACATTGATAATGGTATTTTCGTCATCCACCAGAAGGATCGTTTCGGTCCCGGTCATGATTTCTGAGATCGGGGAAGTTTCTTTGGCCACTTTCCTCCCGGTGGCCGGGAGATAGATAGTGAAGGTGGCCCCTTGCCCTTTTTCGCTGTCCACTTCAATAATCCCTTGATGGTTTTTGATAATACCATAGACGGAGGCCAAACCGAGACCGGTCCCCCGGCCCATCTCCTTGGTGGTAAAAAAAGGTTCGAAAATTCTTTCTTTGGTTCGGCTGTCCATACCGATACCGGTATCCGATATGGAGATCCGGATGTAATTCCCGGGTTCAAAGGAATAGGGTTTTACGAGCGTTTTATCCAGGACCACATTTTTCGTTTCGATAAAGAGATCTCCCCCGGCCGGCATGGCCTGCCAGGCATTGACATAGAGATTTAAGAGTACCTGTTCAATCTGCCCCTGATCCACCTCGGCTGGGAAGAGATCCTTTTGGAATTTTTTATGGATCTGAATTTCCTTATTGGCCCGGCCGAACATGGTCGAAGTCTTTTCGATAACTTCGTTTAAATCCGTCGGACTGGCCTCATACTTCCCTCTCCGGGCAAAACCAAGCAGCTGTTTGGTCAGATCGGAGCCGCTACGCACCATAGCCTGAATATTGATCAGCTTTTCATAGTTGGGATTTTCAGGAGGGAGGTTGTAAAGTATCAGGGAGGCATAGCCTTGAATGCCCATCAGAATATTGTTAAAGTCATGGGCAATGCCCCCGGCCAAAGTCCCCACCGCTTCCATCTTTTGGGCCTGGAAGAATTGCTTTTCCAGACGCTCCCGTTCGGAAATATCCTGCAAGGTTTCAATGGCCCCGATAATCTTCCCCTCGGAGTCACGAAGCCGGGCGGCCAAAAAATACAGGTGCCTGGGAACCCCTCCCACCACCAACAGATCGGAGCCCTCGAAGGCCTCCGGCATGGAGGTATTGGCCGTTAACCCCTTGTCTCCATATAATTTCTTCATGGATATTGAATCCATTTCCAGAACCAAATCCGTCAGGAGGGGTCTGTCCTGACCGGGATAAAAAATATTTGAATCCACCATGCGGTCCAAGACCTTTTCCCTGGGAACATGGGTCAAATTTTCACAGGCCCGATTCCAAAGGATGACCTTGTGATTTTTATCAATAACAAAAGTCGGGATCGGGTTCCCGTCCAAGATGGCCGCCAGTTGTTCCTTGTCTTGCCGTATCCTGACTTCAGCTTGCTTTCGCTCGGTTATATCCCGGATAGTACAGACATAGGCCTTCACTTTTTGATCAGGAGCCAAAATAGGAGAAATAACAACCTCGCAATTGATCACATCATTGCTTTTTTGCCGATAATCCCATTCCAACCTGGCTTTCCCTTCCTTTTCAATGATCGGATAGACCAGATTGACGAAGGCCTGATACCTTTCGTCAGAGAGATGGAGCGATTTTATCGATCTTCCGTCTAATTCTCCCCAGGAATAACCGAACATTTCCAGAAAGGCAGGGTTGCAGGAAATGATATTTCTGTTTTCATCGATCAGTAGTATGGCATCAGAAGAAGCCTCGACCGAAGTGCGGTATCGTTCCTCCGATTCGATCAGGGCCTGCTCCGCCTTTTTACGAGCGGTCACATCAACGGAAGCCACTTGATTGCCTTCGGGATTTCCTTCCGGACCCGGGGATTTTTTTCTCTTTTCCTTTGGTTTATCTTCGTTGGACATCAGCCCCCCATTATTTTCATTCGGTCTTAGGTCGCAAGCGGCCGGAGAGTTCCTATAGATAACAGAAGTTGCCATCCCCGGTAATCCGTTTAGGGGAAAAGGGAATTCCGATGAACAACCAAAAAAAGAAATTCTTATTTTTGCTGAATCCGAAAAAATTTTAGCAACAGGCTATAGGAGGAATTCCCGACGAATAAAAAGTCATTTTTTGACTTATCACAGGGTATTCAAGCTTGAGACAGGGTTTTCCCAAACTTGCCCAAGTCTAACTGTATGGTTTTTTACCTCTTTTTGCAAGGATGTTTTTATTGAACCTATTGCCGTTAACTGAACAGAATCCATTTTTTTGCTGACAGACAAATTTCTTGTTAAGTTGTCGGTCCTCTGCTATATTTTTATGATCCGAATCGTCCAGTAAAAACGGAAGTCAGGGGGGTGTTATGGGAGCTTCAGAAAAAGAAAAGAGAGATAGAGATTCTGTAGAAACCAGAAGGGATTACGCCCGAACCGCCGAAGCCGATTTTTTGGAAGGTATTTCCCGCTCTTCCGGTCACCAGGAAGAGTCCTTAGTATCCCTTTCGGTGGGGGCCAGGATCAAAGCCGTTCGGGAAAGAAAGGCCCTTTCCCTGCAGGATGTTGCCCAGCGGACCGGTTTTCCGGAATCGACCATTGCCCAAATTGAAACGGGCGAAATTCTACCTCCCTTGGGGGACATGGTCAAGTTGGCCCGAGCACTGGAAATGAAAATGGGCTATTTGCTGGTCCAGGGCGAATCCAAACCCTATACCGTGGTCCATAAAAAAAACCGAAAGACAGTCTCACGTTACGATTCTCGGAAGACCCTTCGCTATGGATATACCTATGAATCTCTGGCCCCGGAAAAGAAGGAAAGAAACATGGAGCCTTTTCTGGTCACCCTGCAACCGATCTCTCAGGATGAATCCCCTTCCACGCACGATGGAGAGGAGTTCCTTTTTGTATTGGAAGGAGAGATCGAGGTCATTTTGGGAGATAAACGAGAAATTCTATCGCCGGAAGATTCGATTTATTATGATTCCACTTTGCCCCACCGCGTACGCGCCTATGGAGATCAAATGGCCAGGATTGTGGCTGTACTTTACACCCAGGAAAAGTAAGGGGATAAACCCCAACGATGAACGCTTCGCTAACGCCTTCAGGCCGGTGCATTTAATACCCGGGATTTCTGCAGCGCCACCCCGCCCGGAAACCACAGTGAAAGAACTGTTTGAATCTGAAATTGTTCATAGTTGATCTTATGAGCAATCCTCACCCTTTATCTTCAGACATAGATTTCCCTATAAAATACTGAAAAATCTATTGACAAAAAGAAGAGGCCGCGATTATAGTAGCACTTTAATTAATAAAGGTGCTACGATGGGAGTATTCAGATTCGGCATATCACTTGAGAAGGCTTTGATTGAGAGGTTCGATCGCCTCATAAAGAAGAAAGGTTATGCAAACCGGAGCGAGGCGATCAGAGACCTCATCAGAGACAGTCTGGTCACAGAGGAATGGGAATCGTTAAGCGACGAAACCGTGGGAATCATAACCCTGGTCTATTCCCACGACACCAGAGAACTCACGGATAACCTTACCGACTTTCAGCATCTTTACCACAACTCGATAATTTCGGCGATGCATATACATCTCGATGAGCATAATTGTCTCGAAGCTATAGTAGTTAAAGGCAAAGCGATGGATATCAAGATAATCGCAGACAGGTTGATCGGTACAAAAGGAGTGAAACACGGCAAGCTCCTAGTGACAACTACTGGGAAACATTTGAAATAATTTTTTTTACGCAAAAGTGGCACGATTATTATAATTGTAGCACCATAATCGGTAAGACACTACAAACAGTAGAATGGAAAGGAGACCGTCTGAACAAATTCATCATGTCGTGTATGTTTTCTGTAATTGTGTCCTCAGCCCTTTGCTCAGTGTCTTTCGCTTCCCATCCGCTTATCACTGACGATGCCGGAACTCAGGGAAAAGGGAAGTTCCAGTTGGAAGTAAACGGGGGGTATGGACAGGATGAAGATGAAGGAGTCACTACCAAAACTACCCAGATTTTGACTATGCTCACCTATGGCCTGTCAGACCCCGTAGACATCATAATCGGTCTTCCCTATGAGCACACACGGGTCGAGGATTCCGGCACAGTGACCAGGCAAGATGGAATCTCTGATATGTCTCTTGAAATGAAGTGGCGGTTTTACAAAAAGGACGGACTCAGTTTTGCTCTCAAGCCCGGCATTACCTTTCCGGCCGGCGACGACGAGAAAGGGTTGGGATCAGGGAGAGTGACCTATCACCTTTTTTTCATCGGGACCAAGGAGATAAAGCCATGGGCGTTTCATCTCAACCTCGGCTATATCAGGAACGAAAACAAGCTCGATGAAGATAAGGACCTGTGGCACGGATCTCTTGCCTCAACGGTTGAAGTAAGAAAAAACCTCAAGTTTGTCGGGAATATCGGCCTGGAGAGAAACACAGACAGGAACCTCAATATTCCGAACGCATTTATTCTTGGAGGCTTCATCTATTCTCTATTAGAGAATTTCGATATCGATTTCGGAGTCAAAGGCGGATTGACAAAGCCCGAGGAGGATTATACTATCCTAGCGGGTATCACCTGGAGGTTTTAAATGCATATACCTGACGGTTACCTGAGTCCTCAAACGTATGTGCCCCTCTTCGGGGCGTCTTTTGTGTTCTGGTCTGTTGCCCTTAAGAAGATGAATAAAGAGCTTTCCATGAAACACATCCCCTATCTGGCTATGTCAGCGGCTTTTTCTTTTCTTATAATGATGTTTAATGTGCCTATCCCGGGGGGAACCACGGGCCATGCGGTCGGCGGCGGGATTATCGCGATTCTGCTTGGGCCGTGGACGGCGGTCATAGCCGTATCTGTCAGCCTGATCATTCAGGCCATAGTCTTTGGCGACGGCGGAATAACCGCGATAGGGGCAAACTGCTTTAACATGGCGGTGGTCATGCCCTTCGTCTCTTATTGGGTGTTCAGACTTATAAAAGGGAATGCCGATGGCGGCGCAAGGTTATCGATCGCAGCCTTTCTCTCCGGTTATGTCGGTCTTTCTGTCGCCGCGGTCTTTACCGGGGTCGAATTCGGAATTCAACCAATGCTGGCAACCGGTCCCGACGGAAGACCCCTCTATGCTCCTTACCCGCTGTCTGTGGCTCTTCCGGCCATGGTCCTGGAGCATTTGCTGATATTCAGCATCGTTGAGGGGGTAGTAACCGTATTGTTATTTCGATATTTTGCAAGGCATGAGCCAGGGCTGGTCTATGCCTTGAAAGCAAAGGAGGCCTAAGATGACAAAATCTCAGAAGAAACTCTGGATAGGCCTGCTTATTCTAACCCTGCTTACCCCGTTGGGGATCATCCTCCCTGAAAAATTTAAAGCAGGAGGGGCATGGGGTGAATGGGGACCGGAAGAACTTAAGAAGCTTATCGGTTATATGCCGGAAGGATTAAAGAGATTATCTGATCTCTGGAAAGCACCGGTCCCCGACTATAACTTCGGCGGAGAAGGAGCTTCCCTGACTAGCCAGGTAATATCTTATATAGTTTCCGGACTTATCGGGATCCTGGCGGTCGGAATTGTTATCTACCTGATTTCAAAGGTTGTTGTAAGGAATGAAAAATAAGGTCCCCTCATTCCTTACTGGAAAGGCCTTCCTCTGACTCTTTTATTCAGGGCAAGGGGGGCCTGAAGATATCTTTTATCGAGCAGGGCATTCATCACCTGGCGGAGGTCATCAAGACCGGATACGTCCAGGGACGAACATCATCGGGCGATAATTTCTTTCATAAGATCGACGCCAGAGTAAAAGTCCTCTTTCTCCTCTTTTATGTAATTATCGTCAGCTTAAAAAAAGATATCCAATCGGAATTTTTGATTGGGACCTTTGTCTTCGTGTTGACGTTGTTGTCGCGCCTGGATATTTTCAGTCTTTATAAGCGTGTCCTTTTCTTTGCCTTTATCTTCGGTTTTCTCATTGCTCTTCCCTCTGCTCTCAACATCATCACCAAGGGTGAAATTATTCTCCCGATACTGCACCTTTCCAAATCCTATCGGTTCTGGATCTATCAGATACCTGAAGAGATCGGCTTCACCAGGGAAGGGGTGTATGGCGTTCTGATACTCACCTCGAGGGTTCTGAACTCTCTGGCCCTTTCATTCTTTGTTTTGTATACAACAACCTTCACTGAGATAATAAAGGCCCTCAAGGTGTTGAAGGTCCCCGACAGCTTTCTTATGATCGTGACCCTATCTTACAAATATGTGTTCATCTTCGCCAAGACGATTGAAGATATGCACTTGGCTAAGAAAAGCCGATTGGCCGGAAAAGTTAGCAATGCCGAGGCCAGGCGATGGATCGCCGGAAGGCTGGCCTTCATGTTCAAAAAGAGCCGCTTGCGCTGTGAAGAGATTTTCAAGGCGATGCTCGGCAGAGGTTATTCAAACAACGTAAAGATCTTCGGGGTCAAGAAGCTCCAGGCCCGCGATTGGATCGCGGGCGCCGTCCTTTTTCTGGTTGGGGTTCTCTTTTTATGGATATGAGGTGAACTTGAAAGACATTATACGCTTTGAAGGAATAAGTTACAGCTACTACGATATAGTTCCCGCCCTGTGTGATATCAATCTTTCAATCAGAGAAGGAGAGAGATTTGCTATTATCGGCGCAAACGGAAGCGGCAAGTCAACCCTCCTGCAGATCATGAACGGCCTTATCGGTCAATCAAAGGGGAAATATTTTTTCAGAGGGAATGAGGTATCAGAACAGACTTTAAAAGATAAGGGGTTTCTACGGTTCTTCAGAGAGCGGGTGGGGTATGTTTTTCAGGACTCTGACGTGCAACTGTTCTGTCCGACTGTTCTGGATGAGCTTCTTTATGGACCCCTTCAGTTGGAGATCGAAGAAAAAGAAGCCCTGGATAGGGCTTTTGAGGTAATGCGGATTCTGAACATTGAAAACTTGAAAGACAGACCTTCCACCATGCTCTCCGGAGGAGAGAAAAAGAGGGTCACCATTGGTTCGGTTCTCACGATGAATCCGGAGATATTGCTTCTTGATGAGCCGACAAGCGGACTGGACCCCAGGACCCAGGTTTTTCTCGTCGAGCTGATGCTGGCCTTAAGTGATGCCGGCAAGACTCTGGTGATGGCGACCCATGACCTTTCGCTGGTCGATGAGCTGCATATGCAGGTTGCTCTCCTGTCAGAGGAACATAGGATTGTGAAGATCGCCTCTTCTGACGAAATACTGAAAGATGAAGATTTGCTACTCAATGCAAATCTCATTCACGAACATGTTCACTATCATGGTCAGGCCATCCATAAGCATAGGCATTCTCATTTCTTGTTTCACAAGCATTGAAAAACGGATTTCGCTTACTCGATGAAAACGACTTCTTCACCTCCACCCCCCGAGTCAGGTGCATCAAAAATCTTTGCTTAACACTACGGCCCATAAAATAGGAGAAGCCCTGAAGTTCTTCAGGGTTCACCATGCCTCAAGCGTTCATGGCCCTTTATAGTGAAGGATAAATCAAATGGGCCTGATGTCAAAAAAATAATGGATTCCGATAAGGGTTGGGTCCTATATCCCGTGGTTGTCTTTTCTCCTTTACACCAATTGCTTTTTATGATAAATTAGCACATTTAAGTATCTTTTGGGGAGGCGATTTTATTTCACCATGCCGAATTCGATAATTACGGGAACAGGAAGCTATATTCCGACGTTAAATATTGACAATGAGTATTTCCTTGGGCATGAATTTTACGGGGCCAATGGGAAAAAAAATGAAAAGTCGAACTTAGACATTATCCGCAAATTCAATGAAATAACCTGTATCAATGAACGAAGGTATGTGACCGACGATCTTGACACATCGGAAATCGCCTTCATTTCCGCTGAACAAGCGCTGGAGGGGGTGGACAGGGAAACGCTTGATTACATTATCGTCGGACATAATTTTGGAGAATTGAGGGCCGATAATCCGAGATCGGACATGGTTCCTTCCGTCGCTGCCCGCGTAAAGCATAAGCTGAGGATAAAGAATCCCTTTACCGTTGCCTATGATGTCCTCTTTGGCTGTCCCGGCTGGCTGCAGGGCATGATCATGGCTGATTATTATATCAGATCGGGTGAAGCAAAAAAGATCCTGGTAATCGGAGCGGAGACCCTTTCCCGGGTTTCAGACCCCCACGACATAGACAGCATGATCTATTCCGACGGCGCCGGGGCTACCCTGGTTGAAGCCACAGACCGAAAAGTGGGAATATTATCCCATGTAACCCGATCTGACACTTTTAACGAAGCCTATCTGTTGCGGCTTGGACAATCCTACGGCCCAGAATATGTCGATAACAGGCTGTTTCTCAAGATGGATGGTCATGAGATTTACAAGTATGCCGTCAGGAATGTGGCCGATGCCGTAAAACAGAGTCTCGACAAAGCGGGTCTTTCCTTAAGCGACGTTAAGAAAGTTTTGATACACCAGGCCAATCAAAAGATGGATGAAGCGATTTTGAAAAGAGTGCTCAAGCTATATCAAATGGAAAAAAATCCGGAAGAAATTATGCCCATGACGATTTCCTGGCTGGGTAACAGCTCGGTAGCCACCTTGCCTACGCTATTTGATCTGTTGCAGAGGGGAAAACTGAATAATCATATCCTTCATCCAGGGGATATCGCTGTTTTTGCATCTGTAGGGGCAGGCATGAACATTAATTCAATGGTCTATAAAATGCCTTGAAGCCGAGAAACCAGGGGGATTGCTTCGTCACTGTCCTCTTCGCCAGGACAGACTAAAAAACTTCTAATTAGTTAGGAGTTCAATTTTATCGTATCGTTCCAATAAGGAACTGGAGGAATTATCCAATGGCCAATAAATCAAAAGCCACTTTCAGGAAAATGGAAAAGGAAAAGGCCCGGCAGCAAAAGCAGAGAGATAAAGAGGCCCGCCGCCTTCAATCGAAAACAACGAATTCAGCGGGATCATCAAAAATCGGGGATGAAGACCCGGACATCGCAGGCATCAGACCTGGCCCTCAACCCCTGCCTGAGCAGTGGAACGATGGCGAAAAAGAATAAGGGATATTAAATTTCTTCGGGTCGGGATATCTCCTCTTTTTCCTTTCTCATGGCCTCTTTCCCGGCATCAAAAGCTGAGGAAAGGATTCCCCTTTTTTGCTCTACAAATTCTTTCCCTTTTTCAATAAAAGTTGCCGCTTTTTCTTTCCATTCTTCGGAAAGCTGGCCTGATTTTTCCTTAACCTCATCGGTCAGGTCCTTTAACTTTACCCGGGTCTGAGTCCCTTCCCACGGGGCATAGAGAATGGCCATGGCGGCTCCAGCCAATCCGCCTAAGATAAAAGACAGGACTACCGCACTTCCAGAAAACCCACAGTTTTCATTAGACATATTATTTTCCTCCTTTTTCTTTTCTTTTAAACAGGGTTCGCCCGGCAGTTTTTACTCCAACCGCCAAGCCGGCCAGATTCACTAAGGCGGGGGAGATTCCTCCGCGCATGATCCGGTTAATCATGTTAAAAATTTGCGCCGATTCTTTTAAGGTCTTAAAAAGGCCTTCCAATTGATCCAAACGTTCCCGGGTCTGAGCCAGGATACCATTCATACTTTCGGAAGTTTCCCTCAAGTTTCGGACCAGGGGGGTGAGCTCTTTTTCCAAGGAATTTAAAAAGGTGTTCAGATTACTAACTGTTCTGGTAACCTGCATCAGAGTCCGGATAAGGAAAAAAGCAACCAGTGCCGTCACGACCAGGAATCCCCAGCCTATCCAATTCCAATCCAAAATGAAGCCCCCCTTTCAATTTTTTTTATACCTTATCATACTATCTTGTGAAAAGCAATTGATTTAACAACCTAATATAACTCTAAGCCAACCCATTTGAAATTTTGGGGAGGGTCAAAGGGGGTCTTGTTTTTGGGGATTGTTCCATAAGAGGTTAGGGACAACTTCCCTGATGATTTTATAAAAGAATCGAAAAGACTTTCTTAAATAGTCTCTATCCTAATCGTTCCCGAGAGGTAAGGTACCGCTTTGCCACCGATTGAGACCCGATCCCCCTGGTCAAGACAGAATAATTCTCCTCCCCGCTCTGAAAGCTGGAAGGCATGCAATTGCTTCTTGCCAAGGCGTTCAGACCAATAGGGGATCAAGGAACAGTGGGCGGACCCGGTGACCGGATCTTCCGGAACACCAACCTTGGGGGCGAAAAAACGGGAGACAAAGTCGCTGTTCTTGCCTGGTGCGGTGACAATCACCGCAAAGGGTTCCAGGGCCGCCACTCTTGCCAAATCGGGTTGCAGCCTGCGGACTTGACCCTCTTCTTCATAGACGACTACCAAGTCTCTGGCGCGGAGAGTCTGCACCGAAGGAATTCCCAATATCTCGCCCAAATGGTCCGGAGGCGGACAAGGCTCCGGCCTCCTGGAAGGGAAATCCATGGTCAATAAATCTCCCTGCAGTTTGACCGACAGTAACCCACTCTTGGTTTGAAAGTCCACCCGCCTGGCTTGAGGGGTGATGTATTCAAATACGGCAAAGGCGCTGGCCAGGGTCGCGTGTCCGCACAGATCAACTTCCAACTTCGGGGTGAACCAGCGCAGCTCATAGAAGCTGCCGGCCGGGACCAGGAAAGCAGTTTCCGAAAGGTTGTTCTCGGCGGCGATGGATTGAAGTATAGTGTCCTCCAACCATCGATCCAATAAACATACCCCGGCCGGATTTCCGGCAAAAACCCGATCTGTAAAAGCATCAATTTGATAAAATGGAATATCCATGTTTTATTCTCCTTTCCGTTTGGGGACCCGTATCCCCTTCGCCTTTAGGATATAATAATTTATTATAAGTCAACTATTTCTTGGCTTCAACATAGGAAGCAAATAACCTATCCATGCTTGATTTAACCATCTGATGTTTGTTCAGGGTTGCCTCCAGCAGTTCATCGAAAACAAAGAGAAGGTGCTCATCCAAAATGTTCAAACCCTCTTCGGTGATCCCGCCTTTGGTGGCTACCCGGGCTATCAATTCATCCAATCCCCTCTTCTTCTCCTGGAGCAGCCGTGCTGTTCCCAGATAGGTTATCAAGACCATTTCTTCGACTCCCTGTTGCGAAAACCGGCTCTGTTTTAATCCGGCCTGTACAAAATGCCTGAGGATGGAGGCAAAAAAGGCCGGGGCGCAGCTGGTTAAATGCGCCCCGATCTCAAAATGATCTTCAGGGATGACCTTGACGATTCCTAAACTTGGACCTCTGGAAACAAGGAGACCAGACCTTTGATTCTTTCTTTCGTTCGGGTAGAGATCAGGACTTCCTGCTGTGAGAAAGCGCCAAAATCCAAAAGTCCTTTCAGCAAGGAACCCCCCAAACTTCCCAAGCCGATAAAACCAATTTTTTCCATTGCCCCTCCTCTTTGGGCCATCCCGAAATCTGATGGAATCAGTATAAATCCATTGCCGAATAATAACAGATGCAATATTATAAAATTGTTACCAGTACAGTTATATTTTTTATAAACTGTATTGGTTTAAAAATCAGACCACTGTATCTTTGGGAAAGAATTAGTCGGCACTATAATGGGCCTTAGTGAGGGACCGTCATTTATGAAAAATAAGGAATTCAATCTTTACGAAAAAGTGGCCGCCAATATGGCCCGGCTGATAGACCAGGGCACCTTTCGGCCCGGAGATCGCATCCCTTCCATCCGAGGTCTCAGCCGCCGGAAGAAGGTCAGTATAAGCACGGTCATGGAAGCTTATCGCCTTCTCGAAGATCGTGAGTTGATCGAAGCCCGTCCCCAGTCGGGTTATTATGTGCGCCGTTTGTATCACCAGACCCTCATTGAACCAAAACCGACTAAACCGGAGAAAAGTCCGACCACCGTCAGTGTTGATGAGTTGGTCAGGATGGTGATACGAGACAGCCGGAACCGGAATCTTGTTCCCCTGGGTGCGGCCGTTCCCAATCCTGAAAATCTGCCCGTTGGCAAGTTGAACCGAATCCTGGCCTCCGTGGTCCGGCAAAAAGGTTCCCAGAGCATTTCCTATGAGATGTCCAACGGCTTCGAGGACCTCCGAGTTCAGATTGCCCGGCGTTTATTCTCTTCCGGGTGCTCATTAAACCCCCGGGAGATATTGATCACCTCCAGGATGACAGGAAGCGGTTACGCTCTCTCTGATGGCTGTCTGCCGCCCGGGAGACACGGTGGCCATAGAATCCCCGACCTATTTTAATCATCTCCAAATGTTGGAGGTACTTCGGCGCAAGGCCATAGAAATCCCGACCCACCCCCGTTATGGAATCAGCCTGGAGGCCTTGGGGACAGTTTTGAAAAAGAACAGGATACGGGCTTGCCTGCTTATCCCCAATTTCAGCAATCCTCTGGGAAGCCTGATGCCCGATTACCGGAAACAGGCACTGGTTAAAATGCTCGCCCAAAATGACCTTCCCCTCATCGAAGATGACATTTACGGGGATCTTGGTTTTTCTCCGGAAAGGCCAAGAGTGGTCAAAGCCTTTGATAAAGAAGGACTGGTGCTTCTGTGCTCTTCTTTTTCCAAGACCCTGGCCCCGGGATACCGGATAGGCTGGGTTACCCCGGGACGTTTCCAAACGGAGATAGAACGATTGAAATCGGCCTGCACCATCGCCACAGCCACGGTCCCTCAGATGGCCATTGCCGAATTTTTAGTCAATGGGGGTTATGATCATCACCTCAGAAAAATCCGAAGGATTTATATGCGGCAGATCTGGTCGATGACCCAGGCGGTAGGGAAATTTTTCCCCCCCGGAACCAAGGTAACCCGGCCGCGGAGGATTTGTGCTTTGGGTGGAATTACCGGAATATGCCGATGCCCGGAAGCTTTACGAACTGGCGCTGAAGGCCGGGATCACCATTGCCCCCGGCTCCCATCTTTTCCGTCAGGCAGGGATATCCGAATTATATCCGTCTGAATGCCGCCTTCTGGTCGGATAAAATCGAAAAGGCCCTGGCCACCTTGGGAGGGCTGGTGGAGACGATGAAGCCTGCCTGAGCCTGTACTAAAATCCCTTTTTTTCTCCTTAACTTCTCTTCAATCTTTTTGATCCCAATATTATATGAAAATAGGTTTAAAAAAAGGGATGCCCTGGGATGAGCCGAGATAAGGCGGGATATCTTATTTAAATTAAAGGATATTTGAATGACTTTAAAATATAGTTTAGGTTTTAGTTAAAACCTTAAAAATTCCATTTTCCCCACCCTATAGAATGAAACTCATAAAACAAAATTAATAAATATTTCTATATATTATAATTGGTCTTAATGGAAACCTATTTGCAATTGGCTTATTAGAGGGTCAAATTTTCAAGTTAAAAATATATAATGAGGGTCATTGTCATTAAGTATCTATAATTTCATAAAAATTTTTCTGATACACAATACCAAAAGCGAAAACAATGAGGTTCACCAGAGGTTCATCATTTTTTTTATTTTTCCCTTGCAAAAACGTTTTTAATGGTGTATTAATATGAGGTACGATAGGATCATATTTCATAATGATTGATATTTATAGCAATCGAGATCTCGTTAAATGGTTCAAGATGAGCCCTAGTCAGGCCATTCACTGGACCGAGCGCGGCCTAATAAGCTTCGTCGTAGATTCAAGAGGTAGAGGATCACAAAGAGGATATGATATTCAGGGAGTTTTCCAGGCTGGCATCGTTAAATCATTATTTGATATGGGGCTAAGTCTTCATATGGTGAAGAGTATTATGGCTCAACTTGTAAGGCACGAAAAACTCGAAAATATCATGGATCAATTAGATAAACCTCGTCATGATTTGGTAGAAATTATAGAAAAAGGTCCCATTGGGGTTTTGTTGTATTATCTCATGAAAGATGGGCCTGGAAGATTATTCATCTCCCTTCGTCCCGTTCGAGACGTTCTCTCGGGCTTTACCGAAGATAGTTTACCCAATGAAGGAATTTCGAATATTAGCGGCTTTATTTTTTTGGACCTGGGGTCAATCTGGTGGCGGGTTCATAGAGAGGCTCTTAAGGTTCCACGGAAGGAAACGCTCACTGATCTGGCTGGCGAATGGGAGCACTCAACCGAGAATATACCTACTATTAAAAAGAAATAAATTTTTTTGGTGATCATGATATATAATACGATCATATGTCACACTTTAAGTGGAGAAGAAAATGCTTAGTTGGTTAAAATTAAGAATTCGACTCGAATACCAAGTTCAGGGGGATTTCGCCCGAGCCTGTGGAAAGTCTGA
The DNA here is from genome assembly GCA_963790475.1 of uncultured delta proteobacterium. Classification (GTDB taxonomy): domain Bacteria; phylum Desulfobacterota; class RBG-13-43-22; order RBG-13-43-22; family RBG-13-43-22; genus RBG-13-43-22. The sequence continues at coordinate 1,204,741 of CAWBOS010000012.1, forward strand.
GGCTTGGCTTTCCAGGATAGTTCGAGGGCGGAAAGAACCAACCAAAGAAGACAAAGAGTTGATCATCTCAAAATTAAAACCAGAATTTCCGGAAATGCTTTTTATTAATACAGACCAGGCAAAAGACGAACAATAAGGCCAGTAATGCGCGAAAAATATACATTGACGGTCAAGGAATTTTCTGAACGTGAAAGGATAAGTGTCAGTACGGTAAAGAGGCGCATAAAAGGGAAAAGCATTATTCCCATAAAAATAAAAAGGCCAAAAGGGTGCAAGGGAAATCGTTTTGAATTAAGAATTTCACATATTTATTTAACAGACAAGGAAAATTTTTTAAAAGAAAAAGGATTATTCCCTGAAAAGGATGAACTTAAAAACGGTGATTCAAAAAAGAAACAAGAATTAAAGCCTTTTCAAATAAAAGTGGCCGATTATAGATTGAAAATTTTAAAAAAATGTGATGCGAGGACTGAAGGCCTCACCGGGAAAATAAGAACAGAAGTTATGAAGGAAGTCGCGAAAGAAGAAGGTAAAACTCTTGGAACCATTAATAGTTATTATTCCAGATTTCATAAAGGAGCGTTTGAAGGGTTAGCCCCGCACTGGACGAACGGATCAAGGAAAAAGCGGATTACCAAAGAAATGCGCAAAGATATCAAGGACCGCTACCTTACGTTAAATGGGGACAATGGTGTTGAGGTCTGTGAGTTTATTGAAAAGAAATATGGTGATCAGGCTCCCTCTCGTAGAACAATTTATTATTTTATCACAAAGACTTGGACTCTAGCTACTCGAACGTCCATACGAGAGCCTAATAAATTTAGAAAATTTGATCCTTTTCTTAGAAGAGACCCGTCCACTTTAAACCTGCTGGATGTCGTTATTCTCGACGGCAAAAAGATGGATTACCTCGTCTGGTATAAGAATAGACTCATCCGGCCCTGGCTCTACGCGGCTATGGATTGGAAAAGCAGGAAAACAATAGCCTGGGTTATAACAATAAACCTCAACAGTGATGCGACTGGGCAGGTGATTTACTATATCTATCGCAATTACGGAGTCGCTGGAGAATTCTATGTTGACAATGGGCCTGAATTTAAGAATGCACACATATTAAGAGTTTGCAGTGAAGCGGGAACTAAAGTTCACCTTGCCTTCGGTCAGCATCCGCGCGAAAAACCAATTGAAGCCGCTTTTAAATATTTTACTTATCGCCATAAAAATTTTCCGGGATGGGTTGGTCATAATACCAAAATTAGGGATAACGCGCGCCTGAAACGAGAAATGGAAAATGGACTTATTTGGAAATTCGAAGACTTTGGTCCCGAAGTTGATAAATGGATAATCGAAAGAAATAGCCAATTGATTCATGGAGATACTAAAAAAACACCCAATAGCTTCTGGGTTGATTTTGTTCCACAGGTTTACTCTGAGGCCCATTGTGACTATCTGCTTATGTTAAAAGATGAATGCAAGGTGAACGATTCTACGGTTCAAGTTGGGCCAAAGCTTTATAGAGGCACGAAGCTATTGAGATTGGCCGGGCAAAAACTTGTAATCAGAAGAGATCCTAAAGATCTCTCAAGGGCGGTTGCCTTTTATGAAGAGAAAATTTTTGAGGTCCTAACTGAAGAACGCAGAGATGATGGGCGGGGGCCGCTAACAGAGGAATCCCGAAAAAATAATAGAAAGATCCGGAAGAACTTTAAAAATTTTCAAAAAGCTGTTCTGGAGGATGAAGAAAATAATTCCGATCTCCTGTTTTCGGAAGTTCAGAATGGACCGGGAAAACCCCTCCGGAAAAGTGATGTCCGCCACCCTAATGTTATCCGCTTTGATCCGGGGGAGAGACTTTTCAGAAATACTAAAAAGGCCTTAGCCGAGTCAAAAAATGATGAACTTGAGGAGGCCCAGGAGGCTGCTGCCGGTGGGGGAAGAAAAGATATTTTTTCCAAATTAGCGAAAATTCACCCCCCAATAGTTGAGGAGGAATATTGATGTCTATGTTGGCCTTGCATTCAAATCTATCCGATGATCAGGCTCTAGGAGATGGATATAACAGAAAACTTCATGATGACTTTCTTTTTTTAAAGGCCCAACTCGGGATTTCTTATCCAGAAATCGCCCTAGAAATCAATGTCCTTGCGGATACTCTTCAGTTATACGCGAATAAGCCCTCCATAGGTAATTTTAAAGAGCTTGAAAAAAAACTTGCCCGCTGGGTAGGCAAAAAAATAAATCCCGGACTTCTTCAGGATTCTAATTATCTTGCGATCAGTCCTTCGGAAAAGGGATTAACCATTTGCCAAGCTTCTCGGATAGAAAGGATTATGGCCCTTATAATTGCTTCTTCCGGTTGGGGCAAGGCTACGTTTGAAAATGAGTTTTGCCGTCGATTCCCGGACACGGTTTTTATTAGCTGTGATGTCACTATAAGGTCGCTCGGGGCAGTACTTGATCTACTCGGACACCAAATGCCGGTCGCGAGAAATCATCTAAATAATACCGCCTTTCTCTTGAAAATTATCGACAATTTAAAAAATAGTGGCCGTCTTTTAATCGTCGATGAATGCCATTTTTTAAGTTGGCCGGGGTTTGAGATTTTCCGGAAAATTCATGATTGGGCCAAAGTTGGAGTCGTTTATTCCGGTCAGGAGTATACCCTCTCGCAAATGCGAGGGCGAAAAGGCTTTTTGTATGATCAAATCTTTAGCAGGTTATCTATTACTTGTGAGCTTAACACACTAGAGCGAAATGATGTCGTTCTTTTAGCCGATTCCGTTTGTTCGGGTTTAGATAAAAGATGCATAGATTTCCTAGCCAATAAAGCGCGCGGGCGGGGTCATTTTCGGGTTATGATGACTGTGTTGCGAAGGGCCGCACAATTAGCCCAAGCAGAAAATATTCCCCTTACTTTAAATATTTTAAAAGAGGCCAATGAATTTTCAGGAGGTCTGTTATGACTTTATCAGTTAAGGCTCAAAAAATTTATGAATCCCTCGATGAAAAAACAAAAAGGGTCATTAAGGGAAGCTACCCTTTTAAAAAGCTTCGGAATGAGGCCATCGCCGACCTGGGGAAAAAAGGTGTTAATGGGCGCCTCTTGGCTGAGATTACCGGCTTGAGTACTTCCAGTGTAAGCCGCATTTTGGGGACAGGCGGACAGACGCGATACAAACCCGACAGGAGAGAGGTAGAATTGTGGAAATTAAAAGAGATGATTGATGGACTCTATAAGCGCTACAGGCGCTTTATCTTGGCCAGAGACGAAAGGAGGGGGAAAAAAGGCATAGATGGCAGGGCGGGGAAGACTTAAACGTTTTTAAACGGGTTTTAAAAGCTTTTAAACGCTATAGGGAGGGAAAAATGAGTCAAGTTCCGAGTGAAGAGCTTAAAAACGTGTTTAATGTACTCGACACGGGGAAAGAGGATGATACAGGAAGACCTTTTAGCGGAGGATTGGGGATTTTGGATGACTTGCAAACCTGGGCTTGTAAATTGGAATCACTGGGCGACGCCATAAGTAGTATGGCTTTTGCGGATAGTCAGAATAAATGCGATTCAAGTCTTGCGTCTTCTGGTGAACAATTAGGATATATCATTAAAGATTACGCCAAAGCGATTTTTAGTGTTCTTGGGACCCCGGAAATGTATTCACTATTTAAGAAAGCCGAGGAAGAGAGACGAGGGAAGAAATTGTGATGTAGGGTTCTTGGTTTGCCCTGGATAGGCCGATCACCGAAAAGGCGGAAACTCTCACCGCCCTGCCAGGGTAAAATAAATGAGAGGCAACCAAGAGAGGGTTGCGATAGCCGGGTGCTATCCAACCCTTTTTTATTAGGAGGAGACAATGGCTGAAGTAAAAATTGAAATCACCGCCCAGGACAATGCCTCCGGAGTTTTTAAAAACATCCAATCTGCAAACAGTTCTGCCCTTAATCAGATGTCCGCTGAAACCAGGAACTATACCGAGAGCAGCAAGAGCCTGGTCACTTCTCTAAAGGAACACTGGGTCGCCGCCTCGGTGGCCGTTTATGGGGCCTGGAGGTTGATCCAGGAGGGGCTGGACCTGGCCAAGCTGGGAGCACATGCCCAGCAGGCAGAGGAGTCATTTAGGACGGTTGTCGCTTCATATGGAGAAGATGCAGACGTCCTCCTTTCTAAAATGAAAGAGGCATCGCGGGGGTTAATTGATGACTCAGATTTGATGCAAAGGGCGGTCAAGGGACTTATGTCAGGGGCAGACTCCTCACAATTGGTTACACAACTTCAATATGCCAGCTATGGTGCCAGAATAGCCGCAACCTCTGTGGCAGATGCCTATGATATCGCGACAAATGCATTATCAAACCAAATGCTCCGAGGAGAGAAGGTGGTTGGACTGCAAGGAGACCTAAATAAAGCCTTCACTGAAGAGGCCGAAAAACTTGGAACAGTTGCGGGGGCGCTTAATGAAACGACACAAACCCATGCTTTATTTGCTCAGGCGGGAGAGGATGCTATTCAAAAGATGAAGATCATGGGGCCACTTACTGAAAATGCAGCAGAGAAGTTCCAGAAAATGCAGGTTCAGGTAACGGAATTAAAAGAGACTATTGGAAAAGGACTGGTGGTTGTTTTAGAGACCGTCGGCGCTCTCTTTTATTCAGTGGCCACCGGAGCCCTGTATTTAGCGGGGGCTTTCGCCACGGTGGGGCAGGGCCTTGATTATATTGCTGGGAATTTAGGAGGTGCCGAGAAACTTAGGGATATTGCGAATAACCTTTTCGGCGCTGCCGCCGAAACTAACAAAAAGGCCGAGACCATGTGGAAGGCAGTGGGCGCGGCAATTGAGGGTGCGACCAGCAAAATAAATAATGCCGCCGCCGCGCAATTGAAATCTGACCAGACTGCCAAACAACAAGCCGATTCTCTAAACTTATTAAAAGATAAAATTAAGGAGGCCAACACCTCTGTCGAGGAATTCGGGAAAAAGATGGGCGACCTGGCCCCGGACCTGAACGAAACGTCCAAAAAGGTCGCTGATGTGACCCAGGAAGTTCAAAAGATGAAACAAACCTTGCTGCAAAACGTGGGTCAAAATGTGCTGGACCAATTGGCCCCACAGATCGATGCTGCCGCGGCGGCGGGAATATCCAATATTTATAAGCAGCAGCTCAAGGATTTTGATGATCTCATGACCGGGATGTCCACTGCCCGCAAAGAAGGGATCACAAAGGATCTGGCCGAGATCGATAAGTCCCTGGCCGATGAGACCAAGAAATTTGGGAATAACTCGGTGATGATGACCGCCATCGCCCAGGCCGAAGACCTGAAGCGGATCGACAGCCTGAAGAAATGGAAAGATTCCCTGATCTCGATGCACAATGAGGCGATCGACAAGGCACGGGAATATTATAAGACCGTCGAGGACCTGAATCTCGAACTCAGCAAAGGCACCATTTTTCTGGATCAATGGAAAAAGGGATTCCCTTCTGACCAGAAGTCTGTCTTTGAGAAAAGTCGGCAAGATCTTCAACTGATGATTGACATGGCCAACAATAACCCCACCCTGCAAAATCTACAGTCCGCCAAGTCGGCCATTGAAAGTTTCGCTCAGCAGAACGATCCCTTGAGGACTACGCTTATAGATACCCCAGGAAAAGGTTTGCAGCCGATATGGAAAGATTCTGATGTCGCCAAAATGCAAGATCAATATGCGAGCATCCAGACTTCGATAGCAGGGGTAAAAGATGCGACCCAGACACTTGGCGATTCATCGATGACAACCGCCATGAAATTTATTGACATTATCAAGCCTATAGATCAGGCGATGGACCTGCTCAAATCAAGAGTCACCGATTATATCGATATGATCTCCATCCAAAGGCAGGTCACACTGGATACCTCGCCGGCAGTTGATTCCCTCCAGGCCCTAATCACAAAAACCACAGAGGCCCTGGGCTATATCCAGCAGCTTGACCGCTATAATACTTTCTCCACTTCCGCCATGTCCGGCCTTGCGCCCTCGGCTCCGGCTGCCGAGGTGGCGCCCCCCGAAAATGTGCCGGTTATGGCCGGAGGAACGCCCTACGTCCGTAAGGCGGGATATGCCTGGGTAGATCCGGGCGAGCGGGTGATGACTGCCGACCAGAACCGGGCCTATAGCGGCGGCGGGAAACAATCTTCTGTTTCTTTTGGGGATATTAAAATAAGTATTCAGGGAGTCAATGACGTCGAAGAGATCGCCAGGAAAATTGCGATTCCCTTGCAGAAACGATTCCGCGAATTGAATCATCTCTTGGGCGGAAACTAATTAAAAAAAAGTCATTTGAAAGGAGGGCTCGCTATGGAAAATTCCAGAAATCTTTTAGAGGATATTGAGAGGACACTCTTTTACCAACGTCATGGTTCAACTGGATTGAGCATCGGAAAAGACGAACTTCAAAAGGGAAGAGATGCCCTTGTTAAAACCTTCATCCCCGAATACCCTTCGGGCGGGTTTAGTGGGTTCAAGGGACTCCGGGAAGCCTACATTTACTTTACCGGAGATAATGAACTGCGCGGCAAGGCAGCCGGTTTCAGCCCCTCTAAGGTGTCGAGTGGCCTGCGGGGTTGCGCCGACTTCAATTCAAATACTTTCAGCTTTGCCCTGCAAAATGCTTTAAATATGTACCTCTCTAAGGCCTATGCGGCATTCCCTTACCACGAAGAGATATTCATCTCTGAGATAAAGACGGTCACTGATTTCAGGAAAATTACTTCCCTTCAATTGGCCTACCCAGGAGATCTTCCTGATGTCGATCCGGAGGCGGGCGATTATCAGTCTCTTGGAGAGTATATAGATACCGAGTCTCAATATGATCTTGAACACAAAGGAGGGATCACCTGGGTAACGAGAAAACACCTCATCAATGATTCGGTAGGTCTGGTTCAGGCCATGATTAATAGAAGGGCGCGATCCGCCAGGAGAACTCATGCGAAATTTGTTTGGAGCTTTTTTATTAATAACTCCAACTGTCCGGATGGAACGGCGTGGTTTACTGCGCCACATGGGAACTTAGGATCAGACGCCTTGAATTTTGATCCCCTGGCCGCAGCCATCACGGCCCTGGCTGATATGGAGGAACCGGGGTCAGGAGAAAAGCTTGGGATGGATCTTGCCAGCTTTAATTGGAATCTGGTTATCCCTATTGCCCTCTGGAAGCTGGCCATATCGAAAAATCAGGCAAGGCATTATTATGATTCAAACGATTTAACTGACAAGATCGAGAATCCAAACTGCCGCCTGTTCGGTGATCATAACGAAAGAATTATCGTCTGTCCCTTTATCACTGATTCTAACGATTGGGGAGTTGTTAGAGATAAAAATGATGTCCCGATTATCGAAATGTCTTATCTTAATGGACATCAGGAACCGGAATTTATTACTGCCGATGCGTCACTAGCCGAGAGAAATTTTCGATCAGACGACTATGGCTATAAGATCAGACATGAATATGGCGGCACCTTGGCCGGATCACAGGGCGGATACAAATCCGTTGTAGCCTAAAGAATAGAGTTTCCCAAAGCCCATAGCCTTTCCTCCCTATGGGTTCCAGGCAGGGCGGTTTCTGACCCAAAGCAGAAATCGCCCTTAGCTTGGAATAAAAGGACTTGCATGAGAAAAAGCGATTTTTTAACTGATATTGCCCAAAACTATGAACCAAAGATTGAAGCAGTATTTTTTTGTAATGAGAAGTGTTTGCCAAAAGGTGTTTTTGGTATGGCAAATGCCCTCCCCAGTCTGGAATGGTATCGAATTCTTATTCACAATAAACTTCTTTTCTGCCCGATCCGCTCCTTTTGGACCTTTTTCCATGAGCTTGGTCATATTGTTTTGGGTCACTTTGGCCGGATGGATGATGGAAGTGAGGAGAGGGCCGCAGGCGAATGGGCATTCAGGGAGATGGGAACAATTGACCAAGAGGGAAAGATAAAGAAGGAAAACGCCTTTTGTTATGTTTGCCTCTCTACCTATTCAAAATCATGCCTTAAATAATTTCATGACCAAATACGACCCCAAAAAAGCAGAACAATATAAGGGACGTCCACATTCCCACTATCGGAACCAGGGCAAGCATAAATGCAGGTTATGTGGGAAGAAAACAGACAATCATTGGAACTGCCCGGAGTGCCTGGAAAGGATGGCCAAAGGAGAGATCGAGGCGCCGGTAACCGATATCTTGGGCCAGGATCTCGACGTGCCTTTATAGTAGGCTTTAAAGCCGTTTTAGCGGGCCATTTATGGGCCTTTAAATTTGTTTTAAACTGATCTTAAAGGATCTCCTTCGCTGCTAGTTTGGGGATCGGAAGCTCTTCAAGATCGAATAGGATTTGTGTTCTCTTTTTTTCTCGCCGTTTTTTTTATTGAAACCTATTTGCAATTTTTCAAAACCTATTTGCGCGTTTTACCCAATTGGAAATCAATTGTAATAAGTATCCCTTCATTTTCCTACTGGTTCTGTAGGAAAAACCATTCAAATTATTTTATCCAAATTGCTTGTATTTAAAAATAATAATATAATTCATCAAGTTATATTTAACTATCCCCATGGCATATTCTTTGCTGAAGTAGTTGCTAAAGGCCTCTGGTTGTTTCGGCTATAAAAAAATTCAATCGGGTACCCTAACTTAACCCGGAATCCATAGCCGATTCAAAAGAAAAACCTGTCTCCTGTTTTAACCAAATTGAAAAAACGATTGAATAAAACCTATTAACTAATTGGTCAATTAAGGGGAGGCAAATATCATGAAGATATTGATCGTGGATGATAATCAATCGGTGGCCTTTGTCGTTCAATCGATGTTGGAACTCAAAGGCCATATCGTCCGATTGGCTCTAAATGGACCTGATGGCTATGTAGCTTATATTCAATTTCGGCCGGATTTGGTCATAACCGACATCCAAATGCCCGGAGAAAACGGCTTTGAATTGATTAATCACATCAGAAAACTTGATCCTTCGGTGAAGGCCATCTATATGAGCGCCAATCTGAATCAATTTTATTCTCTGCTTTTGGAGGAAAAAAGTAAGTTCCATATACATTTTCTTGACAAACCGTTCACCATGGGAGAGTTGATCGACGGGGTTTCCCAATTGACCGGTTAGGAGGATAAGATGGTTATCAAAAAAGAAACTTTGAAAAAGTCGGGGTTACTTTGGATTCTTTTCTTGATTCTGTCAGGTCCTTTGTTTACGGAAACGATCGGTTATGCCGCAACCGGAGCAAATAATGTCCCCAATCTCGTTTCGGAAAGATATCAGAGCGAAATACTTTCTCTGTTGGGACAACGAATAGAAAACCAACAGATAATGGATAAGGCCAGGGAAAAACTGCAATCCCTGGATGATGAACAGCTGCGATTAATCGCTTCTCTTTCCGAACGTATCATGCTTAACCGATCGGCAGGGGCCGATGTGGCTTACCTGTTGTGGGCCGCTTTAATCATCCTTTCCTGATTCTTTAATGTGAAAAGGGATTCATGGTATCAAATGCTCAAAGAGGGAGTCTTGGAGACGAAGGCTTTTCCCGCATAACGGGATTAATCCCTCGGGACCTTTTTATAAAGGAGAAAAAATGATGAAAAAGCTTATAAAGATTTTACACATCGATTCGAGTTGGAAAGTTATGTACTTTTTGATTCGTGGAGGAGTACAAATTAAATCGAAGGTTTCTCTGGAAACCGCCCTGTCCCTCCTGTCCAAACAAAAATTTGACTTAATCCTCTCCGAGCCGCTTAACATGGCCATCCTTACCCCTCAAGAACCAATTGAGAAAGAGATCATGGATAGTTTAAAGGGGTTGATGAAGAGGTTCTCCGGAGGATCCCTTGAATCTCAAACTGCACAGTGTTGATCTTTGGTTTTTCCAAGGTAGATCCATCCTGATCAAAAACCCACAATAATTAATTCTGATCTTTTTGAACCAGGTATATTCCTGTTCCAAAAAGGAATTGATTCTCCCAATAGTCCCCAGAGGCAAGACTTGATTTCTCCTCTTGCGGGACTATTGATGTGGATCAATTTATTATTTTGAAAAATTATAAAGGAAATGAGTTAGATGCACAGAAAAGGCTGGTCAATAAATCGAAGGTTGGTATGGATCCCAAATAGACCTTCAGGAGACTGGATCAGGGGTTCGGCCCACCTTTTCCGCCATCTGTTTATCATCGCCTTGAGTGTCTCCATTGTATTGTCTCTGCCCCTTTGGGTGAGTTTTATCGTCCGAAAGGTGTTGATCTATTGGTCTTTTATCGGAAATGAAAAAATATTTCTGGCCTCGATGGAAATCATCCTGGCGGTTCTCTTAATCCTCTTTTCCAATTACATCGGAAAAAACTGGAGGAATAAGAAACTTTCGGCCATGGCCCGAACCGCCGGATTGGTCATGGTCTTGCCGGCGAGAGGGGTCCTGGCACATAGAAGGATCAGGAAATTAATGGAGAAACAGGGATTCGCCAGAGATGTTATGATTCTTGGTTCAACGGGGAACAGGACTTTTGGAGAACCTGGGGGGGAATTGCTTCAGCTAATCCAACATTGCCGGGAGGCAAAGATTATGCTCCTTAATCCGGACGACATGAAATCCACCGCGAACACCGAGGGTATCTCCCTTACAGCCAGCACTCCGGAAATACAGAGGGAACAAATAAGCGGGAGCATCGATTTCCTGAAACGCCTTAAGATTGTCCAAAAAAATATCAAATTAAAACTCTATTCGGGGACCCCGTTAATTAGACTCACGATCCTGGGGGATTACCTCTGGCTCCAGCATTACCCTGCTGACTTTGACATAGAGGGCATGCCGAAATACGTCTTCAAACATGGACAGAACCCCGGAGGCCTCTATATCCCTTTTTATCAATATTTTTGGGACAAATGGAACTGTCCGGACATCCCGGAATATGATCTGGATAATGATGAACTTATTTTTAGAGACCTGAACGGAAACGAATGTCGAAGAGGGAGGCTGAACCTTCTTGCTTTACCCGTCTCCTCCCAGGCCGACCATAAAGAATCTTCCGGGCAAACCGGCATCTGACCTAAGTCGCTCTTATTCGAAAATGATATTTTCGGATGAGAGCTATCAGCGATTAGCGGTCAGCTTTTAGAAAACCCTTTTAAAAGTGCTTTTGCAGATGCTATAGGCTAATCGCTATCCGTTTCATCTGAGTATTAAATCGTCCCTATTCCCTGGCTTTTCCGGTTAGGTGATTAATGGTTATTTTTATTATCCTGGTCTTGTCGTCATATTTGGCCACGGCCTTTTTGCCTTCTTCCATGAAATCCGGGGAGTACTTTTCTAATATGCTTAAAAGGGCATCATGCCTCTCGCTCCCCTGTACTTCGGTTGCCGTCCCAAAGACAATGGCACTCTCATATTCGGTTGTAAATTTGTCCGGAAGGACTCTGGTCTTGCCGACCACGCAAAAAGAGACCTTATTATTAGCCTTAATGTTGTCTAATTTATGTCCTTCCAAGGCACAATGAAAATATAGGCGATCGTCTTTAAAGACATAATTTAATGGAACCCCATAGGCCTGCCCATCCTTACCCGCTGTGGACAAAACACCGTATTCACCCTCGGCCAGCAAGCTGGTCGCCACATCGATACTAATTTCCCTGTCTTTTCTTCTGACATTTTTATGCATTAGTTTTCCTTTAATTACTCGTTCTGAAATTCCAACCTGGGGACAGTTCGGCTATAGGGTTTTGGCTTCCAATAATCGCCGTTGCAAAAGTGTCTGCATGTCACGACGACCATCAGCAATCAACAGGACGTAGACATTCTTTTTTACGACTCGGTAAATGATGCGATAGGGTTTGAAGAAAATCTCGCGATATTCAATAATCCCGAGGGCCATCAGTTCTTTAGGATAGGCACCCCGCTCGGGGAATTCCGACAGCCGGGAAAAGGCTTTCTCGATTTGCTCCAAAACGTAGTCCGCTTTTTGAGGACCATCGTGTAAAGCAATATAGTCATAAAGCTCATCGAGATCACATGCCGCGTCATTGGTCAGGAAAACGGCAAACGACATCAGTGAGCCTCCCGCTGCTTGCGCAGACGTTTGATCACCTCCTCGGCGGGCTGGACCTTCCCTTCCCTAATCTGACGGGTCCCGAGCGCCAGGATCTTCAGAAGAGCCATCGTTTCCTGGGTCTGCTCATAGCTTTCGATGTCTTGAATAACCACCTTGGCTTCACCGTTCTGGGTGATGACCAGAGGTTCCCTCTGTTCGTTCAATTTCCTTACGATTTCGGCGGCATGGGACTTCAGGTAGCTGATGGGCTTGATCTGGCTGGATAGTTTCATGGGGTTCCTCCATTTCTCGAACATGACTAAATATAGTCCGAAAACAGGTCATCTGTCAAGAGGAATGGTGAATAGCTTGGCCTAAGTTTATGGTTGGCCATCTCATGCCTGGAGGTTTTTGGGCTCTTCCCCGTAACTGATCGGATTCCTTTTCTTGTCTTTTTTTGAGAAGTTGAGTAATCTACTTCCGCTTTGTTCTTCAGGAGATGGTTGACTTTTTAAGTCTTTCATAGATTTAATTCTGGCAATGAATGCTTTTGGGAAGGATTTAAATCCAATGCGTTTTTTTGAAAATATCGAGAGAGCCGAATTCATAGACCGGCCGAATCGTTTTCTGGTGCGTTGTCGGAAAGATGGACAGGAAATAACGGCCTTTCTTCCCAACCCGGGGCGGCTCCAGGAACTCCTGGTTCCCGGCCGGCCCATTTTTTTAATATGGGACGGCCCCTCCAGCCTTCGAAAAAATCCCTATACCGCAGTGGCCGTGGAACGGGAAGGACTCCCGATTATGCTCCATACCCACAAGACCAATGCGGTGGCCCGTTATCTGATTGATAAGGGCAGGGTTCCCGGGCTGGAAGGGGCCAGAGTGATCGGGCAGGAGATACCGATCGGCCATTCTCGTTTTGACCTTTTGGTCGAAGACCAAGGGAAACCCATTTTATTGGAAGTCAAATCCTGCACCCTGGTGGGTGAACGGTTGGCCATGTTTCCCGATGCCGTGACCGAAAGAGGTGCCCGCCATCTTCGGGAATTGGCCGAACTTTCCGAAAAGGGGAGAGAGAGCGGAGTACTCTTTGTGGTCCATTGGCCCATGGCCGATTTCTTTCTCCCGGACTACCATACCGATCTCCATTTTGCCCGGACCATGCTGGCTTGTAAAGGACAGGTCCGATTCTTCCCGGTATCGGTGAAATGGGAAAAGGATCTTTCCCTGGATTCAAAGACCAGGCTGTTAACCATCCCCTGGGATTTTATAAAAAGGGAAGCGGAAGACCGGGGGAGTTATCTGGTGATTTTGAAATTAGGGGAGGGGAAAGCCATTGCTATCGGCAAAATAGGAAAAATCGTATTCCCTACTGGCTATTATATTTATGTGGGTTCAGCAATGACCAACCTGACCGCCCGTGTTGAAAGGCATCGCAGGTTAAGAAAAAATCACCATTGGCATATTGATTATTTAAGACAGGAAGCAGAATTTGAAACGGCCTTGCCGGTCCGTTCTTCTGTTTCTCTGGAATGTCCGATGGCCGAAGCTATGAAAAAAATCGCCGATTGGGAGATCCCCGGTTTCGGGTCCAGCGACTGTTCCTGTCCCAGCCATCTTTTCGGGATGAAGGACCATCCTTTTCATTCTTCCGAATTTATTAACCTGATCCAACATTTCAGGATGGACCGCCTTTATCCTTTATTGAAAAGAGAGTGACGTAAAAGCTAAGGGGCGCGGCGGTTTTTTGCCGGGTCCTCCTTGAGCGACTTGTTGGCCTTTTTCTTCAATTCGAAAGTCTTGAGCTTTCGATTGAACTCGTAAAGGTCACTGAGCTTTTTAAGTACGCTATCGATTCTTGTCATCTTCAAGCTTCTCTATGTCAGCCTGGTCCTGCTTCGAGTACCTCGTCCTCTTAAGCCAGATCAGGTCTTTTTTATTCGCAACCATCACTCTCCCTTCTTCCGAATCCGCCTCCAACGCATCCTGGATTATCCTCTTGACCTCATCATCTTCGGCAATGAGAATATCGATCATCATTTCATCTACTGGGGCTGCAACCTTCAAAAACCGATGCAGTTCGATGGCCACGTTGCTGAATGTCCGGGGTGATGCCGATTCGAAATACCCATCATTCTCGAGAATGCCTTTAATTTTCACGAAATCCACTGACTCAACAAGAAGGTCGATATCCCGGGTAAAACGTGGGTCGGCATAGAATGCCATGGCAACCCCACCCACAAGGGCATACCTCACTTTCTGTTTTTCCAACTCACGTATCAATCGTTTGAATTCTTCGAATACATTCATGTTGTCTTCCTCATGGGCCAATAAGTTATTCTACAGTTTCAGTATAAATCACCAGCCCAAAGATTCCCCAACGCTGCATATTTGCTTTCTCTGCCGGACTCGCAACGGTTTCTTTTATTATAGCACACACCACCCTTTCCAATGAATTAAAATATTCTGACAGGTTTTTTGACGGGATATGGGGTCAGCAATAATCACAAATCATGGTTTGCCCCCATATCCCCCATAAAGCAAAATGCTAAAAAAATAGAACTGACCCTCCCTCTTGTAGATGGCCATGTCCAATCCACCGCAAAGAGCATGCTAGATCTTCTCTTCGTTTAGTCTTGTGATCAGGTTCTTCAGTTCGTCTAACATATCCATGATCATATCCCCTCACCTAACGTCCAGTTCACCAGCTTGGCTGGTGAAACTGTTTTGTTAGGCTGTTTGCGAATTCACCTTCTCGGCCAATATTTCAGCCGTTTTTTCTATGCCTGCTTGGTTTAGATCAATGTGCCCAATCGTCGAATGAATTCCTACCACATTTACATCATCTATCCGTAGTGGAAGAAGGTATTCATTGGTCCGCTTTTCTGCGGCAGCCTTACCAATTGATAACTCGAAATCAGTCCAATCTCGTTCAGGGTATGACTTCGACAAAAAAACAACCATGTAGAGGGCTTCATTGGCGTAAACTTCTGATAGCCGTGTCCTTAAATCCTTCCCCCACAACTGCGCCTGCTGATCGAAGTCATAAAATACAGTAAGTCCACGGTTTTTCAAGGCCCGAACGAATTCTTCCACCGAAGCGCGGACATCCCCGGCAAAGGAAACCGCAACATCATATGGGTATTGGCTCGAACGTAATTGAATCCGTGACCTTATGTCGGTGATGTCAAGAAGGTTCATGTAAAATCGTAATGACGGATCTTCAATCGATATATAGCTTCCACCTTTCTTGTAAAAAAGAATGTCATCCAACCCCTTCTGCTCAATTACGTCACTGAGATTGTTCAGACAGTTATAGAAAGATGTTGCCTTTCTAGCCCGCTCCTTAGGATCGGAAATGCTTCCTACTATCGAGCGATATAGTCCCTCAGTGGGTATTTCGGACGCAGGTGAGCTTGCGATGTAAGCAACAATGTCGAAATAGGTATTGTGGACCGATTTGGCTTGCTGTTTTCCTTTCGCCAAACCAACCACTTTATCGCGGTACTTGCCATGGAAAATCCGCAGAACGGCTTCTCTAATGCTCATTAGCGTGGTGTCGATAACCTTTAATTCTAACTGCGTTTCTTCGATCTTCGCATCGATGCAGCACACCCTGGCTATAACGTGTACAATTGACGGAACTCCATTAGAAGCCTTCACAATCTCTTTAGTGAGAGAGTCTGTAAAACTAATTTTGAGAGCTGCTGACCCTAGGCGAAGGAGTTCCTTACAGAAGTTGTCCGACTGAGTTTTCAATTCGTATGGATCGTTACGAATGCCGAGTTCCGGGTCAGTACCATATAACTCCTCAGCAGAAGTGGCAATACCGATAATAATGAAGCGAACGTTTTTTTCATGCCAGAGCTTTAATTTCGACGCGATTTCAAGGCGAGCCCCCTGCTTAATGAAGTGAAAGTCATCGATCACAACGAAGCTGACAAGTTGTAATAACTCAGTTATTTGATTAAAAGAAGGGGCGGTCCCAAGTTCCTGAGCTAGCAGAAGTATCCCAGAATCTACATCTGCATACTGTCGCCCATTGATCCAAAGGACGTCCGTCTCGGCAATTGATAGTTCTCGAAGGATTTTTCTCGCAACTGTTGTTTTTCCAGTGCCAGACGCGCCGGATAAGGTGATGTGCTTACCTGGAGTCTTAAATGACGCTTTGATGTACGGGTATTCCTTCGGCTCTACAAAAGTTACTTCAGGGAACGCTGCTTCATTAAATACATGTTCAAGTTGCATTCATGCCCCCCATTTAAATTTAAATCGCCATCTAAACTTTAACCTTCAGTTCATAGAATATTGCACCAAGCACGTCAGGATACAGGAGACTGTACATCAGCCGATTTAGCGGACTCTCATTCTGTTCCTTATCAGTATCAGTAAAGAAGGAACCATCTGCGCCTCCCTTTAACCCAACGCTACTAATCAGCCGCGAGGCTTTTTGCGTCGGCTAAAATATCCTAGGTTAGCCGCTATAATTTTTCCTTTTTAAGTTCATCAAATTCTTTTTTCTTTGCAGGAAGTCTCTCAAATATGTAGTCCAGATACTCTTCTATTGCTGCGGCCGGTGGATTTTTATATTCAGCTGCATGTTGAATTATGTAACGATACTTTGTGTAGAACGGATGGAGGGTAATTAATCCCACGCCGAACTGACCGCAAAGGCCCACAATATCTTCTAATCCATCGAGCCTGCTATCCTTGTCCCTTTCGATGACTACATAGGCTTCATTTGAAAATATCCCATGGGAGGCAGCCTCATAGACACAACTCGAGTTCCACTTGTCTTTTGGTTTTATCTCATATGTGGTTAAGGCAACCGCCTTTATACCCAATAAAGGATAGTGCTGAATGGAAATCTTCACAACGTCCGGATTTGCCCATTTACCCCGCTTTTTAAAACCGCTCGTGTCGCATAATACAGCTAATTCCTCATTCTCGTCTTTTTCCGCCTCCAATACTTCTATGAAAGGCGTGTAAATAGCCAGTTCCTTCTTCGAGGCCTTTTCTTCGGGTGGTGCGATTTGTTGTTCCCCTGTCTCTGTTAATTGTATCCCTCCACCACGACAGCAATATTTCTTTACAAAACTACCATCTAGAAGCCTCTGGCGAACCTTGTCGTAGCGTTGATCGTTCAAGTCGAGCTTAGATCTGATTTGATAATTTGAGGTGGGGCCATTGTCAAAAAGAAGTTGTAGTACCCTTTTTGTGTCTTTCATCTTTGGCATCGTCACTCCTTTATTCTTGCGGGCATTATGAGGCTAATCGCGGCGCTGACGAATTTAGCGCCGTGATTCTCGGTGACGCAGTCGTCGAGAACGAAAAAATCAGCCGGAGTGTAGCGATCGGCTGAATTGATTGGTTAAGACTTCATATCTTCGGGACTCAATCTTTGAACAGGCATACTTTCAATATTCTGTCCAAACCCGATTACCTTGTCGAAAAGGGCGAGACAATTCCCTTCTGTTACGAAAAGCACCAGAGACAGCCACTGCGCTTCTTGGTAAATACTGAAATGCATGTGGAGGCCAAAATCTACTTTCGATAGGGCCACGGTGCCGTATTCAGCCCCTCTATTAGTTTAGCTTCCTGCCTACAATATGATATGATCTTTTCCAAATCGTCGTGAAAATCGTCAGGATGCCACGCCAGCCAGTCTGAGTCTTTTCCGTTCTTCTTGGGCTTGAATGAACAATACTGCGTATAGGGCTTTTGACCGTCCGTGAGAAAATCAAAGAATGATGGATCAATAGGCTCGTGTCTAAAAAACCCCGTTCTGCCTTCGTGAAGTGAGTCCCATGTTTCTAAGTTGGGCGAAAATGGGAGTTCGGTGAGCAAGACCACCGGGTGAGGATTGTTCTTTGCTTCGCAGACAAAACGAACCGATACACAGACTTTCGTATCAAGAGGTGGCCTCTCGTGGACAGAATCCCAAAGTTCTGCTACGAGATCGATTTCACGGCTTTTCCCTGTTGTTGGGTCAATGATCCGCTGGTTTGGTTCAATAAAGAATCCGTTTTGGACAAGGGAGTGTACTATTCTAGACTCCATTACATACCCAGACCGCAAAAGTGCGTCGGACATCATAGACTCAATTGATTCCAGACTTTTTGTTTTCTTGGTCATTGTTCAGCCATAAAAGTGCACCTCAAGAGCGGCGCGAAGCGACGTCATCTGCGTGTGCTTGTTGTGTCTGTATCTATCTTTTCTTTGGTTACGTTCCACTCTCGCTTCAGGATCCTACGTGAGACTGCCATGATCTCCGTATGCGACTTACAAAAATCCTCGTCACCTTCCTTACCACGTTCAAGTGAGGTGATCATCTTTCGGATAAGACGCTCAAGTTCATTATGATCGTCTTCCATAGGATTCAGCATGAGCTGAATCCTATGCTCCAATAAAGAAAGATGCTGATATTCAGAATCCTCTCGTTCTTCAAACCCAGCACAGTAGTAATGCTGTGCACGACTGGTAAGTTCCGCAAGCACGTCACGTAGGTTGTTGATCCACGCTTGCCGCATGGGGGCAATGATTTGTTTATGGGACGTTACGAGCGCACTGGCAATCTGTCGTTTTGCAACGAGGTATGAAATGATTGGCCCCACGAAAACAGCAAGGGCGGCCACGACTAGCGATAAGATGGGAATTACCTCATTCATTCTTTATTCCTTTTGACATAACGTATACTTCAAGGGTGGCAGGATGCCGTCACGTGGAAGTGATTGTTGGGCCTTCCTTTCTATCTACGTATTGATGAATCCAAGACATGATGCCGTCAATGTCCTTAAGATCCAACTCCCATAAGTGTGCTTCTGCAAACTCAACCGCCGGGCGTGTGAAACCTGAGGTAGTCGCCAAGATCGCTTTACTGGCTCCGATGTGGTGCTTGACCCCGTAAAGGGACCGGACCAACGCAACGTCCACTCTTCTTTCCTTCGAATACCGCTTGCACTCGACAAGGAAGCGCAATGGAACTTTATGAAGATTCGTCACAGCAAGAATGTCGACACCTCCGTCACGAGTCCGTTTCGTTTGTTCTACCGAGTAGCCAAGTCCCTTGAACAGCTCAGCCATTAGGTCTTCGAAAGGCTGAGAACCAACCTGGTAAATAAGCTCGGGATTCTTAACTATTTTTTTTATGAGTAGCTCGCCGATGTCTATAATAAGAGGAATTCCTTGTTCGCTGTATGGCGTTTCCTCCGGCAAAGCAATCCAATTCTCCTTGCAGATGTCGAAAACCGCCTCTGCAATATGTACTGTCTCTGGTGATAATATGGGAAGCAACTCGTAGGCGCATTTCAGGACATCTGTTCCTGGGGTAACTTGGTCGTGGGCCACACAACTGATCGAGAATAGCCATGCTTCCGCTTCGGCAACGTCACGGAGTCTCTGCCACGATTCCTCTGGCCGGGAATCCATGTGATCAAGCATTAAATGCGCAAGTTCGTGGTAGAATACCAGTCTATCCTGTGCGACGGCACTAATTTGAGAAAGAATCATGCCCATAGAACCGTCTGGCATGGTCAGGCTGAGGCCACGAGCTTCCCCGACGGAGTCGCTGGTATCGATCGCTATAGTGAAACCAAGGTCCTTGCAGAGGTCAACGGCGACCTCGGGAAAAGGTCGTGATCGGTAGCTTTTCGAAATGCCCGCGATTTCAAGGGACTTGTCGAACACCGCCTTCAGACGTATGGGATTGCCACCCACCAACTTCGCCAATTCGTCAATATCCAATTCTATTCCTCAAGTAGGACCCTGTCTCCACATTGGCGACGTCGCAGGCGGCCAACAAGTTATTCTAATGTTTTTCTGTATATCTTCCCAGCCCACAGGATCACGAACCTATTAAATTTGATTTATCTGTCAGGCTGACAGTGATTTTTTATTATACCACTCTAAATTTATTATAAATAATTAAAAATATCCTGACAGATCCTTTTTCGATATCTATTGATTTCACTGTATATCTTGTCATTTTACAGGATATACAGAAACACGGATAATCATCATCATGCCATATATTAAATGCCCGGCCCACGCGCCGGCAGGAAAGCCAGGATGAGCCGTTTATGGGCCAGGATTAGGCGCTATGGGTTCAATCAGATTCATTTTTGAATTGGACCTTAAGAAAGAAAGGGCGGTCCTTATGCTAACCCAATTTGGTTAAAAGAACCGCCCCGTTGTCTCCGGTTTTGTAAATGGTTTTGCTGTAATACTTTAGGTTTTTGAAGATTAGGCCTTTTCAAGACAACATTAGAGTCAAAATCCCCCTCAATCCCCCTTTTTCTAAGGGGGAAGTCTTTCTCCTTCCTTTGAAAAAGGGAGGTCGGGAGGGATTTATGAATATTTTTTCAAACAGCTAAATTAATACTTTTTGCCTTGTTTTACAAGGCCGCCGCCTTTTCCTGATAGACTTTTTCCAGTTCCGCCAGTGCTGTTTTCACATCCGCCGCTTCGATGGTCGGACCGCACCAGAAACGAAATCCCGGAGGGGCGTCCCTGTAAGACCCTATATCGTGGGCAGAGTTTTTTCGGCTCATTTCGTTCACGATGCTTTTGATGAATTTGGTTTGGTCCTCTTTGGCAAGGGCTGTAAACTTTTCCGAGGTCACATTCAAACAAACGGAGGTGTTGGAGCGGATCTCGACCGATTCTGCCAGAAAGGCTATCCAGTCGGTTTTTTCCACCCAATCTTCGATCACTCTCAGATTGGCCTTGCTTCGGTCGATAAGCCCGCGAAGCCCTATTCCTCCTGCCCACTTGAGGGCATCGAGATAATCTTCTACGCAAATCATGGAAGTGGTATTGATAACCTCGCCGATAAAGATGGCCTGGTTAATGGTATCGCCCTTTTTCATGCGGAAAAGCTTGGGCATGGGCCAGGGCGGATCATAAGACTCAAGGCGTTTGACCGCCCTGGGACTTAAGGCCAGCATGCCGTGGGCGGCTTCCCCACCGAGGCACTTCTGCCAGGAAAAGGTCAAAACATCAATTTTCGCCCAGTCGATATCCATAGCGAAGGCCGCGCTGGTGGCGTCACAGAGGGATAACCCCTGACGATCGGCGGGAATCCATTCCCAATTAGGGATCTTGACGCCGCTGGTAGTGCCGTTAGCAACATAAACAACATCGTTGGACCAGTCTACGGATTTCAAGTCGGGAATTTTTCCATAATCCGCTTTCTTGATAGTCGGATTAAGTTTCAATTGTTTGGAGATGTCCGTCGCCCAGCCTTGGCTGAAGCTTTCCCACACCAAAACCGTTACTGGCCTGGGACCGAGCAGACTCCACATGGCGGCTTCAAAAGCTCCGGTATCTGAGGCAGGCATGATGCCCAGCAAATAATCTTCAGGCATTTCCAGAATTCTTTTGCTTTCATTAATGGCCTTGGCCAGCTTTTCCTTTCCCAAGGCGGAGCGATGAGATCGGCCTGTCAGGGCATCCTTTAAGCCGTCAAGGGTCCATCCGGGCCTTTTGCTGCAAGGGCCGGAGCTGAAATTTGGATTGTGCATAAATTCTTCCTTTCCTTTTTTTAACTTGGTGATTTCTCTTCCGGTAAAATAGAAGATATTTTGATTGGATTATGTCTTCGGGGTCTCCTCGGATAATTTCTTTTCGATTCCCGGACTTGGAAGTTTTTCCTTTGATAGGAGACCTGTAAACTTTTTTTATGCCACATTTTCCAATAATTGTGAAGTGATTTTTAACTATCAAGGGTGGATACACCTTATCCCGCGGCCTCTCCAAAACTAATCTTCCATGTCATTGAAAATAGGCAATAAGGATTTCCCTGCGTTTTCTCTTGAAACTGTAAGCAATATCATTCAATTTCCAAAATTCTCCGAAACAACCCATTAATAATTATATTAATAAATCAATGTGTTGTTTAGAATTATTTGGTATATGCCTTGCTGAATCAATAGATAAAGGGATTCAGAAACAACAGGCGGGAGGAGTCCTGAAACCTTTTTAGAGGGGAAAAACGACGGGAAAAAAGCTCAGAAGGATTTTGTACATCGATCCAGGCGGGAAAGTCATGTATATCCTGATCCGAGGAGGGGTAATGATAAAATCGATGCTCTCTTTGGAAACCACCCTGTCAATCCTGACAAAACAGAATTTTGATTTACTCCTCACCAACCCCCTGAATATGACCATCCTGAACCCTCAGGAATCAATCCAGAATAGGGTCATGGATGTCTTAAGGGTATTGACCTGTTCCAAAAAAGACTCTTTTGGACCCTTTGATTCTCAAACTGCAACGGCTTGAATATCCATTCTTTATTTTGCCAAAACCCAGTAATGTCTTCTCCATACGGGGAGGGCAATATTATAGAGTCGGGATTTTGAAACTGCTGAGGATTCGTTATTGAACACTAACGATAGAAATGACCGGGTTCATCATGTAGCGGTTACTTCCGGTTTGGTGGATAGACTTATCACCGTCTAAGTCCAGTAAAATACTTTTTACCCCTCCAGCTGCCAGATCGAATTCCCGGTTCAGCTTTATTTCCCCCGATGATATTTCCAGGGGGGCATTCGCTCCCATGGGAGTGTCAATGAAAGAACCACAGGACGAACCGCCCGCAGTATTGTCAAAATAAAGAGCACTTTGGGTGACCACTAATCGAATCTGAGTATAATGGCCCGCCGGAAGGAGAGCGGTTCCCAGGACGTCATTCGCCCCCCCGACCAGTTTCTTGAGGTCGCAGGTGCGTGAGTTTCCTGTCGTAAAGGGGACCGTAACCCAGCCGTTGGTGGTGTGATGGACTTGTACTTCGGAAAAGGTCACCAGAACCGCCTTGGCCTCGTTGAAGGGGCTGTCGGTCAGGTTGACAGTCAGGGTTCCGGTGGTCCCGCCTCCTCCTGAACTGGTGGTGCCTCCACCGCCGCCGGAGCAAGCGCATAATCCGGAGAGTGATAAAACAAGCATCCCCAGCCCGATTAGATAAAAGAATTTCTTTAAATCCATTTTCATCTCATAAAAAGATTTCGCCACAATCCTTGTTAAGGCATACCTCTTCCTTAATTATTTAGTTGATTTAGAAACCCCCGCCCTAAGGGCGGGGTCATGTGGACTGGCTATGCCGGTCCCGAATGGGCTTGGCTGAAAGCCCACCCACTGCTATTTTTTCCATCGAGTTGTTGCCGCAACATCGAAAGAAAGGAGATAGCAGTGAGTAGATTCCGAAAATTATCACATACCATATGGCATTGTCAGTATCATATTGTCTGGGTTCCGAAATATCGCTATCAGATATTGGCTGGGAACATCGGGGAAACGATGGCCAGCGGGATCCAAGCGATTTGCGGGTATGCGGGTTGTGAAGTTAACGAGTTGAATGTTCAAAAGGATCATATTCATCTGGTAGCCATGGTTCCGCCCAAAGTATCGATATCGGACTTGATGGGGCGGGTCAAGGGTCAGACATCGATGAAAATGTTTAACCAGTATCGGCAGTTGCGGAAGAAGCCGTATTGGGGTAATCATTTTTGGACCCCGGGGTATTGTGTGGATACCGTTGGAATGGATGAGGAACTGATCCGGAAGTATGTCCGGTATCAAGAGGAAAAAGAAAAACAGTTCGAACAATTGCACTTGAATTTGTAGATCATCCATAACGCGGCACAACTCGGAAGCCCTGCCTCCTCAGGGGGCAGGGCCATTGCCCCCCTATGGGGGGCCCAGTTAAAGCCACGCCCTATGGGCGTGGATTATTTACTGCATATCTGGTGCCAATATCTAAACGCATAATTTATTAATTATATTTACTTGTTATAATTAGACTTGAAAAAGACAAATTCATCTACTGTAGGGAAAACCAGACAAGAAATAGAGGAAAAACAAAAAAATCGATTTCGACTAAAAATTATCACTCCAAATTTACAGGTGTTCCCTTCGGTCTATTTCAGCCACCGGATGAATTCTAGCACATTATGGTCAGGATCGCTAATATAAATCCATTTCTCCTCCCCGGCGATTTCCAGCGGACCTTTAACGACCGGGATATGATGGTCCTCAATCAACTTGAGGGTCTGAGACATATCATCGCTGGTGAGTGCCAGATGCGGGCAATACGGCGGTTTGATCGTCGGCCTGGTAAAGGGTTCTCCGCCCAGCCGCTGAATCAATTCCAAGTTTCCTCCGGTTAACTCCAGAAAGGCATATTCCTCTTGTTCTTCCGTGTTCACCTCCCGGAAGATGAGCCGCAACCCTAAGACCTGGGTGTAGAACCTGATGGACTGATCCATATCGGAGACCTCAAAAGCCATATGATCGTTTTTCACAATTGATGTCCTTTATCTCCACAGAATAGGCGACTGATCCCTGCCTGATTCTTACATTAGATTATTTGAGAGTCTATCTCTATCATTTTATACCAGACCCTCTATGACCATCCTAAGATTTCGAATAGCATTTTTTACCTTTTATTCCCTAATTTATTGAATCGGGTTGGTACGGGGTTATGTGGCCAAGTCTTCCGCTCTTATCCATTCCAGTATGCGTTTGGCTACCTCTTCGCCGGCGTCTTCCTGAATCATATGACCAGCTTTCTGTATAATTTCAATCGACCCGGCGTTCTTAAATATCCCGGCCAGATAAGGGCCATTGGGTTTGGTCACCTCATCTTTTTCTCCCCACAGGAGCTTGACCGGTATATCCAGGGACTTCAATCGCTCGATGGCTTTACGGTTATCATAGGAGCCGGGTTGATCGGGCCTGATCGGCACCAGTCGTGGAAAAAGAAGGGCACAGGTCTGGTAGTCTCTTGAAGGAAACGGCGCTTGGTAGGCGGTAGCCTCGGCATCGGTGAGAGCCCTGTTTACGGCAATACGCATCATCTGATCCACCGGCATTTCTTTCATCCGCTGGGAAGCCCTGAGCCAGTTGTTGAAGGCCTCATGGGATTTCACTCCGGGGGTTATACCCGTATTCATGGCTACAAGCCGTTTGAAGCGTTCCGGCTTCTCAGAAAGCACCCTCATCCCGATCATCCCGCCCCAATCTTGGGCAACCAGGGTTATGTTCTTCAGGTCCAGGGTCTCGATGAATTTCTTCATCCATCGGACATGAGATTTGTAGGAATAGGCGTTCACCTGGGCAGGCTTATCGGACCGGCCGAATCCGATCAGGTCCGGAACGATGACCCGTCCCGCTTCAGCCAGGACCGGGATCATGTGTCGATAAAGGAAACCCCAGGTCGGTTCCCCGTGCTGCATCCAGATCGGATCACCCGAACCCGCCTCCACATAGGCCAAACGAAGGCCTTCGATCTCCACATATTTCGGTTCATAGGGAAAATCAGGCAGATTGGCAAAGCGTTCTTCGGCGGTGCGCAAGACCGAACCTTCCGGCCAATCCAGAATCTTCGGCATGTCCCGGTGACGAACCAGTTTTTCAACAGTCACCGCTTCAATACCCTCGGAAAACTCGGCCATCCAAAGCAAAAAATCGAGAAGGTCGTTATTGATCTCGTGTTCCGGGGGCCGGGGTTCCCAGCGATCCCAATACCCGTAGATCGTGGCCATAGAGGGGCGGCTGCGGCCAAGGTCCGCCAACTCCAGGCTGTACAAGTAATCATGCTTCGATTGCCAGTAAATTTTCCCGGCACGCAGGCCCAAGGCCTTCTCCAAAGCCTCGGCCATATCGGGTCGCACATCCAGTTCCTGCTCCCACAAGAGGGGATCGGGGCGGAGATGTTCCAGTTCTTTCGGATCGGGTTTTATGAATTCCATTTCAATATATCCTCTCCGGCCTTAAGCCTTTTTCTGTTTATCCAGAAAACGGACGATTTCTCGGGCCAGATCAGGTCCGCGATCATCCTGCAGGAAATGGGCGGCGCGATCGAACTCAATCGGCCCTTCGGCTTGGGGCAACAGCTTTTTCAAATGGTGGGCATAGCTGATATCGAACACATTGTCGCCGGGTGCCCACAGCAGCAGGGTTGGAATATCCTTCAGTTCTCCCAGACGATCTTCAATGAGCTGCATGTCCGCCCAACCGCGATCCCCTTTCTTCAGGGGAATCGTCCGCGGCCAGGTCAAAACCACATGATCTGAATCCGGTTCCTCAAAAACGTGGTGATAAGCCCGGGCTTCATCTTCGGTCATTCCCCTTTGAGAGACTGCCGATGGTCCGCGCATAGACAGGACCTTCATTTTTTTATGAAAAAATTGACCGAACAGCGGGGCATGCCAGGTAGTCCAGGGCCAGGGAGATTGATGAAATCGCCCGATATAACTGGTGTAACACCAGGTATTCATCAGCACCATGGCTTTTAAACGATATACCCTGGTCAAAGCCGCTCCTACCCCCTGAGGTCCGCCCCAATCCTGACCCACGATGACAAAGTCACGCAAGTCGAGTTGATCGATGAGCGACACGAGATCGGCGATGTGGTGGGCCAAAGTCAGGGCCGCATCGTGACGCGGGTGATCCGAATACCCCGCGCCCACCCAATCCGGGGCAATGGCCCGGTATCCGGAATCGACCAATACCGGGATAAAATCCCGGTATAAAAAACCCCAGGTTGGATTTCCGGAAAGCAGAAGCACCGGAACACGATCTTCATCGCCTTCATCGACATAGGCCATGGCCCGGCCGTTTACCTGGAGAGCTTTTTGTTCCCAGGGAAAAATCTTCTTGAGCCAATCAGGTTTTGTGCGCAATATCTTCCCCTCCTTTATCTTGATCCTGCAAAAGTCGTGGCTTCACGATCATCCCTCTCATCCAAAATCCGGGATTAAGTGATTAATAAGAATCGGCGGTATTCACCCACCCACGCGGTCGTTTTTTACAGAGTATCAAAAAGTTTCTCAAAATACAACTAACCATCAACGACCTATTGTGTCTTGACCCATACCTCATTCTTTTTAATATTTATTGATTAACTCCAGCAAAATTGTTAAATTATTATATTAGATCATCTGAGAATTTATCTCTAACATTTTGGGCAAGACTCCCTATGACCTCCCAATATTTCAAGTAGGTTTTGATAGGTTTATCAGACGATGAATACCGTGCCTCAAGAGAAAGGCGGCGAAGAGAAGGGAACCCGTGCCGGAATAAGCCTAAGGTTCGCGCCGATTCTATTTTTTCTTTGCCTTATCTTTAATCATTTTTCCCCCCCTGCGGGATTCTGCATGAATGAGGGCCAAATGGTTGATCGTATAGCTTGGCCGTCCGAGATAGGCGGCTGGATATGGGACAAAGAAGCAAAGGCGTTTGACCGAAAGACCCTCTTCAATCATATCGACGGCGCGGCTGAAGTCTACCTCGCCTATAACTTTCAGCAGGCCTCCGTTCGCCGATACATAAAGACCGGCCAAGCGGATATCGTAGCCGAGGTTTACATAATGGGGTCCTCCGAGGATGCCTTTGGGGTTTTTTCCTTAGAGCGTCAAGATCCGGAGGTTGGTATCGGTCAGGGATCGGAGTTCGGCGGCGGCCTACTGAGATTCTGGAAAGGGAGATATTTTGTGTCCGTCCTTGCCGAAGGAGAAGGAAAAGAAATAGAGGCGGCGGTTCTCAGCTTCGGACGCCAGCTGGAGTCCTCGATTAAAGAGACCGGTCAGCCACCAAGGATCCTCCGCTATTTGCCGGAGCTTCCGTCACTTCCCTCCTATGATAAGCTTTGTTTTGTGCACAGCCCCATTCTTCTAAACCGCTGTTTCTTCCTTTCTCATGACAATATTCTCAAACTCGGCAGCGATGTTCAGGCGGTTCTCGCCCGTTATCCCCGGGGCAATAACAAGATACGTGTGCTTATCGTCGGCTATCCTTCAGAGGCCAGTGCCCGTTCGGCTTTGGAAAGTTTCAAATCCGCCTATATGCCGGAGGCCGGGCAAAATAATTCCGTCCGGACAGAAGACAACACCTGGACAAAAATAGAACATTACCGGAAGTTTGTCGTCGTCGTATTCGGGACAGAGCTTCAATCCGACGCCGAACAACTGGTACAATTCACAGTTGCCAAAATAAAGGAGGAAGGCTCATGAAACAAGGAATCACAGTGACCCGTCGCGATTTTTTGAAGGGGACCGCCGGCCTGGTCATGACCATGGGTCTTGGAGCGTCAATCCCATCCGAAGCAAAGCCGGAGGGTAGGGCAAGGGTTGTCCTCATCAGGCACCGGAAGGTGCTGGGCTCAGACGGCAAGATAGATGCGAATATTCTGCAATCCATGCTTGATGAGGCCGTCCAAACGCTCCTTAATGAGAAAGAGCCCTTGAAGGCCTGGCAGAGGCTGTTCAAGAAGTCGGATATCGTCGGTATTAAGAGCAATTCCTGGCGATACCTGCCCACGCCGGTGGAGATGGAGCAGGCCATTCGGAGCCGGCTGCTCAATATTGGCATTCCTGAGGGTTCGCTGGCGGTCGATGACCGGGGGGTGCTCAACAATCCGGTATTCCAGAAATCGACCGCGCTCTTAAACGTGCGCCCGGTGAGATCGCACCACTGGGCCGGTGTCGGGACTTGCCTTAAGAATTACATCATGTTTGTTCCCACACCCTCGGCCTATCACGGGGATGCCTGTTCCGATCTGGGAAAAATCTGGACCTTCCCCTTGGTCAAAGATAAGACCCGCTTGAATATCCTCGTGGCCCTGACTCCCCAATTCTATGGGAGGGGCTCCAATTCTTTTGACCGACGCTACCTCTGGTCTTACAACGGGTTGATCGTAGGCCTTGATCCCGTTTCCGTTTCAGCCGTTGGGGCAGAGCTCCTCCGGTTGAAGAGAATCGCCTTCTTTGGTGAAGATCGTGACCTGGATGTCCAGCCTGTTCACATTGCTGTGGCCGACAAGAAATATCACCTTGGTATAAGTGATTTGAACCGCATCGAGATTATCAAGCTCGGGTGGATGGACCAGGTGTTATTGGCTTGAGGGAGAATGCCGCCTGAAATCTTTGATCGGACCCTTTTATAAAGAGACAGGGACTCAATCGATAATCTACGAAAGGGATTTAAACTTATTGACTTTCCGACAATTAAAGGGTAGGAATTTCGTAGCAATCTAACCAAGCTTTCTTGTTGGCAACCTTTATCCGAAGGAAGTGTCGATGGAAGAAGATTAAACCCCATTTCTCAAAAGAGAGGTGGGGTTTTATATTTTTAGGAAAAGAAGGGATTATTTTCAAAAAGGTTGGGCCTTTTTCTTGTCTTAATCTCGTTCCGGCAAAAATCAACTTATATCAAAAGGAGGATACAGTGGCTGAGGATAAAAGGTGGTTGAAAAGCTATGATGAAGGAGTTCCGCACTCCCTGAAACCTTATCCGGAAATGACTCTGGTCGACTATGTGGATAAGGCGGTCAAGGAAAAACCCCAGGCCGATATGCTGATCTTCAAAAAACGGCATATGTCTTATATGGAAGTCAATAAGCTGAGTGATGAGTTTGCCGCGGCCCTGTTTAGGCTGGGTGTGAAAAAAGGCGACCGTGTGGCCCTGGTTATGCCCAATTGCCCCCAAGCCATCATCTGCCGCTGGGGTTCCTGGAAAGTCGGTGCCATCCTGGTGCACCTGAACCCCGTCTATACCGAGGCGGAGATGGAACACGCCCTGAAGGACTGTGGTGCCGAAACGGTAGTGGTGCTGACACCGTTTTACCAGGGGATCAAGAAGCTTCAAGGCAAGACGGCGGTGAAAACTGTCATTGCCACCAGCATCAAGGAATACTTGCCACCCCTGTTAAAAGTACTCTTTACCCTATTGAAGGAAAAGAAGGAAGGTCATTATATTGTCATTGAAAAGGATGATCTGTGGCTGCAGGATTTGATGAAAAAGCACGCCGGCGCCGAGCGGCCGAAGGTGGCCGTCAAGCCGGAAGACCCGGCCCTGATCCTGTTCAGCGGCGGCACTACCGGTCTGCCCAAGGGTGTAGTCGGCTCACATTTCTCCCAGGTGGCCACCGGCCTGCAATTCCAGGCCTGGGTAAAAAAATACATTGAGCCCTATAAAGATGTCTTGATCGCTGTGCTCCCGCTTTTTCATTCATTCGGGACTTACGCCGTTATGTGCACTTCAGTCGTCAACGATATGCCGTTGGCGCTGGTGCCCAACCCCCGCGACCGTGATGACGTAATCGGGACCATCCAGTACACCAAGCCGGCCTTCTTCGTAGCGGTGCCGGCACTCTTCATTACCCTGATGGAGCACCCCAAGGTCAAGGCGGGCAAGGTCGATTTCAGGTCCATGAAGACCTGTTGCTCGGGTGCCGCTCCGCTTCTGGCCGAGACTAAAAAGCGCTTTGAGGACCTGACAGGCGGGCGCATCCTGGAGGGCTATGCCTTGACGGAGACCACCATGGCCGCCTGCGTGGGGCCCTATATGGGCAAATACAAGGAAGGATCAGTAGGCCTGCCTCTGCCCGACGTGGCCGTGCGGATCGGCGATATCGAGACCGGTGAAGGAGAGCTCCCGCCGGGTCAAGAGGGCGAGATCGTTTTCAGCGCGCCGAACCTCATGTTGGGCTATTGGCAGAAACCGGAAGAGACCAAGGAGATGCTGCGAGACAACTGGCTGTACACTGGCGATGTGGGCTATATGGATGAGGACGGCTATGTCTTCATTACCTCACGTAAAAAAGATCTGATTAAACCCAGCGGTTTCCAGGTTTGGCCCCGAGAGGTGGAAGAGGTGATCAGTGCTCACCCGGCCGTAGCCGAGGCCAGTGTGGCCGGCATTCCCGACGCCAAACAGGGCGAGGCCGTCAAAGCCTGGGTCGTGCTCAAAGAGGGCAAATCAGCCACCGCCGAGGAAATTCAGGCCTGGTGCCGCGAGAAACTCGTGGCTTACAAAGTGCCCAAGACCGTGGAGTTCCGCAGCGAACTGCCCAAGACCATGGTGGGCAAGGTCCTGCGCAGGGTATTGGTAGAGGAAGAAAAGGGAAAGGCAAGATAACCGGATGAAGGCAACCTAAGTACGAAAAGGAAGGAGATAGGATATGAAAGCAGCCGTCATGCACGGAGCAAGGGACATCAGGACCGAAACCGTACCCGATCCCGTTCTCGAACCCCATGGGGTGATTATCAAAGTGAAGGCTTGTGGTATTTGCGGGTCTGATCTTCACGTCTATAAACGCGATGGCCAGGAGGGGACCATCTTCGGGCACGAATTCAGCGGCGATGTGGTGGAATGCGGGTCTCAGGTGACGGGCATCTCACCGGGGATGCGCGTGACGGCTGTCGGATTCAAACCTTGCGGAAAATGTTTCTGGTGTTCCCAGGGAAAGGGATATCGTTGTTCCGACATGGCGCTTCTCGGCTATCAATTTCCAGGGGCCATGGCGGAATATGTCCATGTTCCTTTTGCCGCCTTCGGCCGCACCGTGTTCCCGCTGCCTGAGGAATTGACCTACGAAGATGGGGCGTCTGTTGAGCCCCTTTCCATTTCTTATTTTTCTGTCAGAAAAGCCCAGCCTAAGGAGAATGAATCCATTGCCGTCATCGGCTTGGGCGTCATCGGCCTGAATGCCGTCCAGGTGTTGAAAGCCATGGGGGTTTCTCAGATTCTGGCCAGCGGTCGCAGACCTTCTCGTCTGGAAGCCGCTAAAGCTTTCGGGGCCGAGATAGCCATTGACGCGGCTAAGGATGATGCCGTCAAAGCAGTAATAGAGGCAACAGGCAAAATGGGCGTCAATACGGTCATTGAATGTGTGGGTACCCAGGCAACCTTTGATCAGTCCGTCGCCATGGCCCGGGGCGGCGGAAAAATCATGCTGGTCGGGGTTTACGAGAAACCCCTCACCTGGAACCCCCAGCCCGTGATCTCCAAGAACCTCTCCCTCATCGGCTGTCTGGGAGGCAACTTTCCGGCATCGATTGAGCTGCTCAAAAAGGACCAGGTTAACGCCAAGCCCCTGATCACCCATAGATTCTTATTGGATCAGGCCGCCGAGGCCTTCAAAGCACAGCTTCAGGACCCCGGTGCCATCAAGGTGATGATCAAACCCTAATGATACCCTGATCATGGGATCCTTTCTGAAAACCTTAAGAAAATAGGCGCTGTTTTAATTTTTGTTAGCGGTAGCTTATGAAAAATTAGGACAGAAAATTAAAGGAGATGAGCATGGATGAAATATTTTTAAAAAAAGTTCGGGCTGCGGCAGTGGCTGGATGGTGGACTTTGTTAATTGCCTTTGGTATCCTGCTGATTCAATGGTTTGCTTATTTGCTGATTATGACCAATCAGCCGGCAGGAATGGGTTGCTTATGGGGTAAGGGCTTTACCTGGCCGGAAATCCGTACTATCTGGCTAAGGGCAATGGTGACCTATAAGTTCGTCGTCGGCATGATCTTATTTGTCGTCATCTGGCTGACACTTTGGGCAAGACAACTGGCAAAAAAATAATAATGAACGTAGTGGATGAATAGCGGTTTCTTTATTTCAAAAAGTCTGAAAAACCGTAGGTCTTGGACAAAATCATCTTTGCCAATTTATTCCTGTCGCTCTTTTTGCCAGGATAAAATAGTTTTCCCGATCCATTCATCGGCATTCAAAAGTATGGATAAATGATTTTCTTTTTTGATAATTTGGCTCACCGATTTTTTCTGTATCGCGCTTTCAGCATAGGTCGCATATTTGATCACTTTTTCAGGTGAAAACAAGTCATCATTGGCTCCAATAAACAAACCAAAAGGTTTATCTATTTTCTTGAACTGCTCCCGCGGATTATCCGGGGTCATTGATAAAGACATGTTGCGCGTAATGGATTTGAGAAGCAAAGGTTGTGCCGCCCGGATTTTCTCGGGATAATTAAAATAAACCGCTTGAGTGTTTCCAAAAAAGCGCCCACCGGAAATGGCCGATAGTATAAAAACCCATTTTTTGACGGAAACAAAGTAGTCTTTTGCGTTTTCACGGGCCGTGTCGGATTTATATCCAAATTGTGGTGAGACAAAGAAATAGCCGTCAACCCCTTCTCTCTTATCCCAGACTGAATAATTTAATAACAGTCCGCCACCGGAAGAATGGCCGCCCAGAAATACAGGAATTCCCGGGTTGTTTCTTCGGACCATAGTGACAAATGGATTCAGATCTTTCCAGACCTGATCGACGGAAGGAGCGTCACCCCGTGGACCGCCGGAATTACCATGACCCCGCAGATCAACAAGATATACGGAAGTTTGATATTTTTCACTCAACCCCTGGGCCAGATGTTGATAGCCGGCTCCACTATAGGCCCCCCCTCCATGGATAAATATCAAGGCGGCCACCGGTTTTGCCGGCGGAATTTTTGTATAATAGGCCAGATCAATTCCGTCAGAGGCTTTTAGAAATTGCGGTTTGTTCAGGAAAACCTTTGGCCCCTTCTGTATCTCCTCAAAAGATATCGGCCTTGGTTGTTCCTTGGATTTGCATCCACCCAGGAAGATCACTATCAGAAGAATAGGGAGAAATGGAATAATAAGGCTTGCCTTGATCATGATTTATTTACTCTTTATTGTAATATTTTTAAAACCCGATTTTTGATAGATGTAAAACGGTCTTCATCTCTACCATGGCCCGGCCTCAATTTAAGAACAAATTAAAAATCCCAAATTAGGAAGAATCATCAACCTAATCATCAACCGCTTTTGTTACTTTAAAACATAATATACCGACCTTCCTGCACCCTCCGGCTTAATCACTTTGAGATCAACCAGCCTGGCTAATTCCTTATGAACCGCTTGGGCCGATATTTTAAAAAGTGTCTGCAAATCCTTATTCGTGACTTTGCCGTAAGCGTTCATAAATTCAACAATCTTCATCTGCCTGTCGGTAAGAGTAATTGGCGCCTTCAAAGAGCGTTTTTTCTTGGAACCCAATTTCAAGATCGCTTCCTTAACCTCGTTTACCGAATAGGTGACACCTGTTGTGAAATATTCGAGCCATTTAGTAGTATCGCCATCATTTTCCTGCACAGTCTTCAGAGCCGAATAATAGGCTGGCCTGTCCCGGTCATAAAAATCATCAAAGGCAAAAAGCCTGCGGTGATTAAACCCGCTTAAGTAGAGAATGAGTGCGGCCAATAGCCGGGACGTGCGGCCATTGCCGTCAATAAAAGGGTGGATCCTGGCAATTTCATAATGGGCGATTCCAGCCAGTAAGACTGGGTTTGTTTCCCAGGTTTGGTCAAGATTCAACCAGGCAATAAATTCTTTCACCAGATGAGGCACCTCCTCAGTCTTGGGGGGCCTATATACGACTTCTGATTTAAAGACGGTAGCATTAAAAACCCGTCTGCCCACAAAGACTTGTCGGTTACGAAAATCTCCGCTTTGGGTTTTGTCAGGCAAAACGTCTTTGGAAATCATCTTGTGAATATTCAAAAGGTCTTCAACTTTGATTTTGCCATTTTCGGCAAAGGAATGAACGGTATCCAAGGCTTCAAGATAATTAAGCACCTCTTTTTTGTCTTTATCGGCAGCAATAATCTCCTTGCCTTCGGCCAGGGCCTCGACCTGCTCAAGAGTAAGTTGATTGCCTTCGATGGCGGTAGATGAATGGGTGTTACGAAGTTTAGCCTGCCTGCGCAGCGAGGCTTCCCATTTAGGCACCAGATGCGCTTGCTCGACAACTTCACGGGCCGAGGCAATAAGAGTGAGGTTATTGAGTATCTTTTCGGTTATGGTATATTTCGGATTAAAAGCCAATGGTTGCCTCTCCAATCTACAAAGGCTCTCTATGCGAATTCTCAACTATCAATTTTTGCCTTAAAAAGGGCCATATAGGCCTAAAATAAGCCCTCTTGCTAAATAATTATCAGGTATTCTGACCAGTTCGCGTGGCCCGCCCCCAAATTAACAATCTGGATCTTCCTAAATTTCTGCTGCCCTTAGTTTTGTCCTTATTTCTTTTTCTCGCTCATCTAAGATAATCCGATTGAACTCATTTATTTCTTCCAGCCATCGTAGTTTTTCTTCGGTGGAAAGTTTCAAATATTCGATTATCTTCTCCTCTTCGAGGGTATATTGAAATCCTTTTTTCATTTTATTTCCCCAAGATACTTTCTGACTTTTTTCAGCATTTTTATATCACTGGCATCTTGAATTCTTCCGCTGAATTCCTTGGTCTTTATAAGGTCATTTATGGATGCCAGATAAATCTCAAAATCCTTGACTTTCTTCACGGTTTTGTTCTTAAACGATTCTTCAAAATGGAGCGGGTGGACGAGCAGGATGTCGATCACCTTATAGTTGTCTTGCTTATGATAAAAACTGAAGGCTTTAAGATTTCTGTTTTCAATCCAGTCTTTCACTTTCTCAGAATCAGTCAGGTCCTTCGGATTCACCGGCAACCGGGGAGTATAACCAAGATACTTCAGTACTTCGTTAATTTTAATAATATTTGATTTTCTCGTTGAAATAATAAGGTCAATATCTTGAGTCAATCGCGGTACACCGTAAAGGTTAACCGCAAGCCCACCAACAATAAGATATCGCACCTTTTTCTTATACAAGGCCTCCAGAATTTCAAAATAATACATTTAATGCTGCCCCATTTTTTATTTGTTTTTTACCCTCAATCATATCTTTTAGAATTTCTAACCACCGATTTATTACTTCAAAAAGTGTGATATAGATCTTTTTAAAGCTCGTTTTATTAACGGCCTTGAAATGATTTTGATCTGTTGACGTGGCCCGACCCCAGATTCATTTCATTCGCGCCTTTTGACCGAAAGTATACCCGACCCCTCTTTCGGCAGAGAGTCTTTCCCTCTAACCATCCATAGCCGTTCTAAAATGGGATATCGTCTTCGGGGAAAGGACCCTTAGTCTGCTCAGCTTCTTTGAAATTATTCCATTGCTCAGCAAACGGCTTCATCCATGGATTCTCAAGGCTTTGCGTTCCATCCTCTTTATACTCTAAAAATGAGTGGAGAGCATTATAGAACCTCTTGTCCCCTTCCTTGAGTCCCCGTTTGACAGCAGCCTGAAACATCCAGTTTGGTTTCTGCAGAACCTTTGATATCTCATCGAACAAGTACTGGAAGACACAGTCCTGTTCATACGTGTCTGAACTACTGAGCTTTTCTATACAGGCATCCGCTGTTTCCTGCTTTAGAAGAAAGTATCTTGCCCTCCCTCTTGCCCATGTTCCCAAAGCCCCCTTTAGGCACTTGTTTTGGCTTATGTCGTAGGAGCCAATTTTTATGGACTTGATAATCATATTCTCTGCACGCATTCTGCTAATTTCATCAAGTCTGGACCAGTATTCCATCGGAAAAGCCTGCATTAATGTGTAGATCGGTTTGTCCTCATCAGTGATTCTCAATTCCTCAGAGATGACTTTATAAAGTTCGGTGATTTCCTCATCTATCATCCGTTTCAACAAGGCGTTCACAAAATACTTTATCTTATTGAATTGACCTTCTCTCTGCCTAAAAACCTTTATCATGACGTCGAGCCGCTTACGGGGCGGAACTTGCTCTGCCAACAGGGCGCCGTATCTATCTTTTTCGACGAAGTCCGGATCAAACACCAGTTTAAGAAAGCTGGACTCTGAGAATTGTGTCCTAGATTGATCGATTATTCCTATCAACCAGTTGACGAATATAATGATTGAATCAGCGTCGATAACTTTATCGCTGTATTTCTCGTGGCTTCTTGGATTACGAATAGCCTTAATGATTCCGCGCAGTATTTGTTCCAACCCCTCTTGAACATTCCAATCCGATTCGGTCTGAAGGCTATTCACTTTCAGTCTAGGTTGTTTTCCTCCGAAAGCCTGACCGATGAGGGCCACGCCATCACTTTCTATCCCTGTTTTATCTCTAATAAGGTCGTTCAGGAAGTAGATACTATCAAGGATGGATGACGTATACCTACTGTTTTCGTAGTTCTCTCTAATGGTCTGCCAGAGTCTCTCGTCAATCCTAGTTTCCAAATTCATTCATAACCCCCCTTTCCATCCAAAACGGTATGCCGAATTATAAAAATCAGGAAATCAAAACCTTAGTTCCTTGCCCACAGACACAAACAGGCAAATACTTCTGGCCGTTCTGTGCAAGTTATTTTATGGTTTCTGAATGTATTCCCAACCCCAAAAGTTATATTAGAGTCGCATAGCAAATAATTTTGGTTTACCAGCCCAGCCTCCAATGTTTTATTTTATCATATCATTCTTAAACTATTATAAATAATTATAAGCCCTTAAGCGGTCTATTACAATAATTTAATTTTTGCCTTTTTAATGAATTATCATTTCTAGAATTTTAGATAGAAAAAGCAGAATTTTTGGTGTTGTTCAAATCACTTCTTGAAACATCTCGTCGGACAGTTGTCCCTCAGCGATACGGGTTACGGGTCCGGTCATGGTAACAGCGAAGTTTTCATCGATGGTGATGTGGAGTTGGCCGCCGGGCATATGGACGGTGATAGGGGAATCACAGAGCCCGAGCTTTCGGGCCACGGCCGCGGCAGCACTGCTGCTGCTGCCTGAGGCCAGGGTGTAGCCCGCACCCCGCTCCCAGATCTCGATCCGGATATTGTGACGATCCAGCACTTTTAAAAACTGCACATTGGTGCGATTGGGGAACATAGGGTGAACTTCCAAAAGAGGGCCGTAGCTTTTGGCTAACTCCGGGGTAAGGTTCTCGACTTGGATGACACAATGGGGGTTGCCGATGGTTGCCCCGTTGAAAAGAAAGGTCGTCTCGATAATGGTGATCGGCTCCTGCAGGACCTCCCGGGGCTTTCCGGGAACGGGGATATCGGGGCTCCAAAAGCTTACCCGGCCCATCTCCACCTGGACCTGCCTACCGGCATCCAACACCAGGCATTGGACCAGGCCTCCCTTGGTTTCAATAGGGAAGGATTGTTTATTAACGAGTTTCCGGTCCCAGAGATAGCGGCAAAAGATACGCAAGCCATTGCCGCTCTTTTCCGCCTCACTCCCATCGGGGTTGAAGATACGAAGCGAAAAAGGGGCTTTTTGAGAGGGCAGGGGACCTAATAGAATTCCATCGGAGCCGAGGCCATAGTTTCGGTGGCAGATGATCCTTATCCGGTCCTGAGTAAGATCAAGGGGCTGATCCTGGGGATCCAGGACTATATAATCATTGCCCAGGGCATGGTATTTGTAGAATTTCATCGATTTCATGCTGAACAATAATTTTTCGAATTGAGCGACTGATAGGCAAGATTTTCTATTTGCCGGCCCGATGATGTTATTAGGCCACAGGATATGGCAATAACTTTAATCCGGCAATAAAATGATAATCGCGATGGTTCTTTGAAATGAATGGTTGATTCAAAACCAAGGCGGTAGCGGCTATCAGCGCATCCGGTATCAACAAACCGTGACTCAGCCGATATTGACGAATTAGTTTTATCGTAACATCGCTGATGGCTTCATTTAGTTTGATAATTTGGAAACGTTGGAGAAAACGTTCGGTGTTGCGTAGCTCGACTTTATTCCGACAGCCGACAATTATCTCCATTGGGGTTATTGCGCCAACGGCCAATACGGATTGCTGTTCAATTTGAGCCGGGCAATCGATTGCCACGTTGATCTGCAAGGCCGCATCAATCAGAATATCGGTATCAATGATCGTCAAGCTATTCAGGCGCTGCGTTTCCATTCTTCCTTACGCAGACTTCGCACCCAGGCTGCGCCATCTTTGATATCTTCCCGCCCTCGCCACATTCCAATGAAAGGCTCATCGGACAACTTGATTCGTCTCGTTTTCCCGGAAGATTGTTTCGTGGGGTAACGGACTTTCAAAAAGGCTACAAAGTCGATAACTTCTTTCTGGGCTTCAGGCGGTAACGATGCTATCTCTCGAACGATATTGGCAGTTTCCATTTCTTAACTCCTTTCCGCTAATAATAATATCCGTGGCCGCCTGTCAGTTGAATTCCTGTGCCATCAGCGCCAAGGGGCCATCGGGGTGAAGACACATTTTCCTATGATTGATCTAGTTAATATTTTTTGCATATCTGCCGGTTTGTGTCAACTTATTTAGGAAGAGGGGGTGGGCCACGTCAAGGAGTTGAGATTTATTGACCAATGTCCCGGCAAGAACTGGTTACAACCTCTTTCCCTTTGTTTTTGACCCCTAATGATCTCTTTTAGAATTCCCAATTATCGCTTTTGTGTTTGAGAGGCGCGATATAGGGTTAAAAAGCCCCTTCGTTGAATAATTGTCGTGTTATTTTATTCAGTTCTTGTGGCCCCCTCCCTCATTATGTAAATCCATAGCGTTTGCGTAACAATAAGGAAAGTTGGCTCAATAAGCCCAAGACTCGTTCTGCCAAGGCTTCGGTGAGCACCCCACCGGCACCGCAACTGGGGGTGATCAAGGCCCGCCCCAACAGCAGCTC
The DNA here is from genome assembly GCA_963790475.1 of uncultured delta proteobacterium. GTDB lineage: Bacteria > Desulfobacterota > RBG-13-43-22 > RBG-13-43-22 > RBG-13-43-22 > RBG-13-43-22. The sequence goes on from CAWBOS010000012.1 coordinate 1,244,101, forward strand.
CCGATCAAATCCTTTCTCCGCCAATTGGTTTATACCCTCTTCAAAACGGGACAGCAAAGAGGGGACTGTTTCCGTAGCGGCCGCTTCCCGGTCAAGGGTTGGGACAATCCCCCAACCGAGACTGCCTCCCCGATCCAAGAAGGCGTGTAGTTCGGCAGGATAGAGGGTGATGGCCTGCAGGTGATCATAGGCGTCGAAGTCCAGGATATCCAGATCGGTCTGCATTAACAAGGACCAGCCGGTATTTTCTTCGCAGTGGACCCCGGCCAGCCCGCCATGGGCATGGATGGCTGCCGCCACTTCGTTAATATCTTTAATAACATCTTCCCGGCTTATGGTTAAAAAAAGATGTTTACCGAACCCCAGCAAAGACGGCTCGTCGATAAAAATCATGGATGGCAGGTTGAACCGGCTTAATTGGCCGATCTGCCAGACCGCTTTCATGGCAATCATTTTGATGATTATGTCCCGCAGTTGTTCATCGTAGTAGGAACAACGTCGGTCTTGATCTAAAAAATTTGTCCCCAGGGTGAAAGGTCCGGTAACCTGTCCTTTGAGCATAATCGGCGCGCCCGATGCCATCCCTTCAGACAGTTGGTTGATGAATTCGGCAAAACCGGCTGCATAGTTCGGCGATAAAGCGAAAGTCTCGAGGGCCTGAAGATCATTGTCTTCCGTCACGGCCAGGTAATTACGATAAAAAAAGACCATCTGTTCGATGAAGTCGACGGATTCGACTGAGAAATAGCGATAGTCTCCCTCTTGAATCAACCCCGGCAAACCTTCTGTAAATTGGACCAGCATATTTTCATATTGGTTCCGTTTAGGAAACTGAATCCAGGAAGGGATGTCCGGGGTGCTTTCAAACATGAGCCTGGTCCCCCGGGCTACATCGGTATGGGGGAGGCTGCCGATGGTGGTTGCCAGACAGCAGGGTTCAAAAACCTGCGGGGATGTGCTTGAGTTTTTCATTTTAATTCGCTTCTCCTCCAACTTTGTATCAATTTTGGTTTTAGAAATAACCGCTTTCACCGCAAAGCCGCAAAGGCCGCAAAGAAGAAAATTTATAGATTGCCGGGGAGAGGCAGGCAATCTATAACTTCCCTGCCCTACAGGCAAATATTGGGCCGGAGGCCGGAGTCCAGCCTTGGCGGGATTAAATCCCGCCCCTCACGTGACTTGACAAAATAGACTCTCTTTGCGACTCTTCCCGCGGGTTCTGGATGATCATCCACTGGTCCGGATTAGCCAGAGGACCAAAACCCAATCGGGCATACACGCCGTGGGCGTCCTTGGTCCGGAGTAACCACTGGTAGACCAGCGACAAATCCGGATGTTCCACGGCATACTTAATCATGGCCGTCCCGATGCCCTGCCTTCGCCATACCGGGTCGACAACTACATCGAGGATATAAGCAAATCTGACCTTGTCGGAAATAATGCGCAGAAAGCTGACCTGTTTTCCGGATTCGTCGAAACCGCCTACCAGCAGACTTGAGTTCCTGGCCCCGAGGATCACCTCATCTCTAGTTATGCCCGGTGACCAGTAAATTTCCTCCAGCCATTTCGATACCGCATCGAAATCAATATGTTCGAAACCGTGCTTAAAGGTGACTGACATGGTTGTTCCTTCAATACAACTTTAGTTCATTGGCTTCCAGGCTTCGGTTTTGGGCCGTCGACAGGTCCAAAATTAGGCAATTATTCAATAATTAAAACGGGATTGTCAACAGAGAAGTCAATATTAAGGGTGGTTAAACTATTTTCAGCTTGGAGAAAAGTGGACCCCTGGCCCAGCCGCGAATGGCCTCCCAATCGCGGTAATCACCTTCCGGTACTCCCTTGGATATGATGATTTTCTTATTCAACCAGGAAAGGTTGCTGTAACGCATCGCTCCGGCAAAAGGTTCAATCTCGACCGGCTTTACCTGGGGTATGGTTTGAAGAACAGGATCTAAATAGGACAAGGCTTTTCGGCGGTTCTCTTCGCCCGGCAGATGCATGGTCATACAGACCAGGAAATAAGCCACCGGGACCTGCTGCAAAATCTCATAGTTGGCCTTCACAAAATTCGTCGCTTCCGGCATCCATTTGCCCCTGTAGATCGCACTGCCGATGACTATCCCTTGATAGGAATTCAGGTTTTTCACATTTCTGGTTAAGAAAACGTTCACCTTCGCTCCATTACCGCATAATTCCTTCCCAATGGCCTCAGCAACACCCCCGGTGGAGCCGTACTCGCTGGCATAGGCCACTAATATTCTTTTGCCTATATTAGGGTCTCCACATTTTGGTTCAGGGAAGGCTGTTGCAGCGGCCTTACCGGATCCTTCGGCCGACAGGCCTCCCAAGGATATGGCTCCGATGATTCCCCCCGTCAGTGCCAGGAAATCCCGGCGACCCATTTCCTTTTGTTTTATATCTTTTGTTTCCATGAACTCTCCTTTTTACTTTGTTTTCCAAGGGCCGGAAAAAAGTCCGGCAACATCCGATAATTCCAGATTCTATATTAGATTATCCGGGAATTTATCTCTATCATTTTATGCAAGACCCCCGATGGCCATTTCAAAAATTTCAAATCGGTTTGGCTGGAATTTCTTTGGATTAACCTTCTTCTTTCTGAATCCGGCCGGTACGTTCGAGGTAGGCTTCAAAGGCATTCTTTCCCTCTTCCTTCCAGTAATCGTCATAGTACCTCCAGTAGCGATAAGTGCCACCGGGTTTCCAATTCTCATCCTGCCAATCCCAGTCCATTTTTGCCCCAAAATGAGGTCTCCACTTAGAGGGAAATTTCCGGTAAACGCCCCGAGGGTGATGGTGTCTGCCGAATCTGCCAAAGATGAGTTTCGCCAGCAACACGATTCCCACTGCCTGCCAGTAGCTTATCTCCTTGAGATTGAACAGGTCGGGCATGAGCCGATTCCAAAGGATCTCAACGAACCATCCCAAGATCAGAGCAAAAAATCCGGCAAGAATTAATCCCCAAAGAAACATGAAAATGATCCGCAATCCCCGGCGAGGGGACCTATGATATTTTCCATTTTGTATGGTATTTGAATTCTCATTCATAAAAGTCTTCCTTATGGTTAAAACCTTTCAGGTCAATTACCCTTTGGTTCTCCTATAGACCGGACTCCCGATTTACTGAGGGTCTTTTTTAACTTGGCGATGGCTCTGGACTTCCTGGCCAAGAGTGTTCCCAGGGGGAGTTGCCATTCAATAACCAGTTCTCTAAAAGATATCCCCTGGAACTCGGTGGCCACGATCAACTCTTGTTCCTCTTCCGACAGGGCTTCTATGGCCTGCAACAACAGATTTCGGATTTCCTGTTGCTCCACCATCCGGGCTGTATTAAAACGTGTATCGCGGAGGACATCAGCCAAGGTCATATCTTCCCCGGTAACCGGAGAATCAATCGGCAGGTTCTTCTTTCGCCGGCGGAAGTAATCGATCACCCGATTTCGCAAGGCTTCGTAAACATAAGCCGAAAGATTTTCGATCGGCTGGGATATATCCGCCTTGTTTAAAAGGTTCAGGACCACATCCTGCAAGATATCTTCGCTGTCGCTTTCGGCCGTATCTTCCATCAGTCTGTGGATGTAAGCGAGAAGTCGTTTACGCTCTTTTTCAAAGAATTCCGCCACCCGCCGCCGGAAACTGTCCTTGATCATGACTTATGAGACGCACCAACGAGGTTTATATTGCAATTTATTTTAGGGAGTATCATGGAGGGCATTTTTTATTAACGTCTGGCGGCCTGTTCGATAGTTAAGAAAGACCTGTGAGATGCACAAGAACGATAGATACCGAAAATTAAAAATAAGTATTAGGCCAATTTGATGGCCATCATCCCCAGTACAATTAAGAGGATTCCCATAACTTTAAGCAAGGTTGGTTTTTCGCCTAAGAAAATGAATCCCAAGACAGCCCCGAAGGCTACCGCCAATTCCCGCAAGGCCACAACATAACTGACCTGGGCAATTCGGTAAATAAACAAAATTAATAGATAGGTGATCAGTGAACCTGTCCCGATAATAAAACTGTGTTTCCTATAATCTCTCCAGGCCAGTGCCAATTCACGCCGCTTATAAATGAAAACGTAGGGGGACAGCCAAAGGGTGGCGAAAATCCAAAGACCGAAGATATAGGCCACCGGATTCATGATTCCCACCCCCAGTTTATCAACAATGGAATAGCCGACAATCGTTGTCCCGACCAATAAAGCAAAAGACAGGCCTTTGAGGAATCCTTTTTGCTGGGAATGTTTCCACCCGACGAAAAGGGTTCCAAGACTAATGGAGACTATGCCAAACAGACCGAAAATGGTAATGGCCTCGTTTAAACATAAATAAGCGAGCACTGCGGTCCCGGCCACCCCGGTCCCCCGGGCAACCGGGTAGGCACTGGAAATATCCCCATGTTCATAGGCCTTGGCCAGGGCAAAGAAATAGATGGCATGGATGGTTCCAGTGGCCAAAACGTAGGGAAAGGCCCGGACATTAAAAATATCAGAGAGCGACAAGGTAAAAAGGAATGGAAAGAATAAAACCGAGGCTATCAGCAGGCTCAGATAGAGTACCTGAAAATTGCCGGAGGCCTTTTTAGCGGCAAAGTTCCATAAGGCATGAAAAAAGGCCGAACAAATAATCAGCAGGAATACAATCAGAGACATATCAACAAGGCCTTCCCAAGAGGGACGGGTTTGGTTTTTAGGGCGCCATAGGCCGAACTGCTTTCATTGTGTTTAGGGGTCCACAACGAAATAGTTTTCCTCCCTGTGGGTTCTCTGAGGGCCCAAGCGAAGGAAGGGAACTGGCGAGAGAAAAGGGGCAGATAATAATTCCCTGAATAAGTGTTCCTTTCTATTCTATTATTCTCCGGCTGTCATTTCCGTTAGAAGTTTTTCCATCCTCTGAGGATTTCCGATCCCACAAACACAGGGTTTGATCAGAATTTTTGCCCCTTCATCAGGGGTCATCTTTCCTCGTTTAATTTTTTTAACGATATCTTTCACCAAGTGGGGAGAAATCAAGGCATGGCCGCATTGGGTGACAATCTCCAAGGTCTTTTCATCGGGGAGTCTCTTGGTTTTGCCGAAAATGCCCAGCGAGACGTTGTAGGTATGCTCTTTCAGACCGTTGGCCCGGCATAGGCAGCGCACATCGGAAAAGAGACCGGACAGGACCACAGATATTCCCAGTTTTTTCTCTTTGACTTCGGCGATCAAGTTTTGGACATCCTCCCGGTTATTAAAAACAGCGGTGAGGATCCCTCCCCGCGGCAGAAGTTTCATCAGTTGTTCTTCATTAAGTCCCATGGGCGCACCGATGATATTGGCGGGTTTGTATTTTAAGACCGTTTCGACAATGGGGACCATCCTTTCCGATTTCTGTTTCTTCTCCTGTTGTTGTACCATGAAAAGCACCACGATCTCTTCGCCCGGTTTGGCTTGGGAAAGACCTCTTCGATTTAAGGTGTGAGTCATAATTCCTCCCGTTTTTTGTCAAAAAAGTTCGGAGTTCGGAGTCTAGAGCAAGGAGATTTTGCTCCGAACTAATTACTCCGAACTATGAATCGATTCTTAATACCATGGATCTTCGAATCCATTTTCATTCTTGATAAATATCTTAAACTGTTTTCAGGACAAGGCCAGGCCGATGTTGACTTTTCCGTTAGGATAAATATCATGGCCGGCATTTTTGAGACGCTCCATAAAACGGCAGTCCCCGTTGGAATCGGCCCGGGAGATCACACTCATGGTGGCTACAGAGTCCAATTCCTTGTTCAAGAAGGCCTTCATCTCGGTAATGAAATCGATGGCCCGGTCTTCATCGATGATAAATTCGGCAATGGCGCTGAGCACCTTTTCGCCCAAAACCTCCGGTCTCAACGCCCCGGTTTCCTGGTCGACAATCAGTTCCATGACCGGATTGTCCTTGGCGAATACCACTTTCATTTTTTTTAATTGCTTGACGACCCTCTCCAGGTCAATAAGATAGGCCCCCACACCCGGACGGCCTAATTCGATGGAAAAGCCGATTTTCCCCTCCACAAAATTATTGGTGACGTCGTTGGTTTTCATTTCTTCCGTCCCCCGGCCGCTGACTCCGGTGCTTTCGTGTCTTATCGTTGGGTCGGAAAAAATGCCCCTGATAATCCTCGGATAAGGAATAGGATCGACCTGTTTTATGGCCCCTTCCGGGCAGATGTTTATCCGCCGGCAGACCCCGCATTCCACGCAGGTCTCGTAATCGATGACCACTTGCTTGTCTTTGACCACAATTGCGCCCATGGGGCAAACCGGTCGGCAATCCAGACATTTTTGGCAGAGTTCTTTTTCAATATACATGGCAGGAAAGTCTCCTTTTTATTGTTGAAGAATAATTTCTTGATTTCCAACTTTAATTTATTTCTGGATACAGCGAAGAGCCGGCTTTCATGAAACGGGTCATATGCCGCATCCCGGCAACGAGCTTGTCGGTTTTCTGCTCGTATAACCGGGATTCATACCAATAGTATTCCGTCTTGCCGGTAACACCTACGGCGATAATCTTACCTCTGGCCCGGTAAGGCCAATCAGTTTTTATGGGGCCGTTGAAAAAGCGAATCTCGGTGCCGCCAAAAAAGCCGACTGCTTGGGGGGCAAACGGGAGCGGGACCTGCATAAAATTGATTATTCGACTGAGAGGGGCGATAGGCGGCCCCCAGGGTGATTTCTTTGAGTACCACTCAATCCTATCCTCAAGATACACCAGCCAGTTTTCCAGAGCAAGGGAATTGAGCACATCCTCAAACAGCTGCATTTCATCGCCGGCATTGACTCCTTTGAGAATCCTTAATTCTTCCTTAGGACTGCTTTTTATCTCCAGGGCCTGCAAATAAGATTTTTCAACAGGATTGCCCAGAGAGAGTGTACCCTTAGCCACCATACGTCCCTCCGGTGTTTCCGCCCAGGCCTCCACCTGGACGTTGTTTTTTTCGGCCGGTGGACACTGGACAACCGCCCTGACCTCTTCTCCATCCAACAAGGCATAGGTATAATACAAACTGATCGACCCTGTTTCAAGTCCTTTCTGTCCGAAGGCCTTTAACATTAGGGGGGCAAAAAGATCAAGGTGTTGAATCCCGGCGACCACTCCGCCGCGCATGCCCACCTTTTGGGCCACGTCATCATTGTGAATTGTTAGGTGTTGTTTATCTACCGTTTCAATTTGGATATTAAGGGGATTGTCTTGATTCCGGAAAAGAGTCCGCAGAATGGGACGGGTTACCGGGGTAAAATCATTGATGGCCTTACGCCAGGGCCCAACCATACGATCATTTTGAATCCTGATATCTTCCGGCATCGTAGTAAACCTCCTCGACAAACTTCGGAAAGGGGAACTTTTAAGATTATGGATTGATTCGCTTGGCCCTTTTTCCTCCAAAGGCATAAATGGCTATTTTATTGGACCGCTTGGATGCCAATAACGGAGCTTCGTCTCTCAAACAAGAGAACATCCCGCCACCTACCGTTCATTTGTCCGAGTTTCTCGCGCCGGCCGATCATACGAAATCCGCATTTCTGGTGGAGGGTGATGCTGGGCCCATTCTCCGGGAAGATGCCTGACTGAAGGGTCCAGATTCCGGTTTGCTCCGATTCAGACACCAGGGCCTGGAGTAATCGCCTTCCGATTCCAAGGCCCCTTTCTCCGGCAGAAATGTAGACGCTCACTTCGGCCACGCCGGCGTATACACAACGGCTTGAGACCCGGCTCAGGGCCGCCCACCCAACAACCCTCGCGGCATCAGCGGCAACCAGGCGGCATTCCCTCAGGTGACCGGCGTCCCAGGCCTCTGAGGATGGTGCTTCCGTTTCAAAAGTGGCATTTCCGGTGGCCATACCTTCTTCGTAAATTGAACGGACTGCGGGCCAGTCCTCCGAGGTCATTTTTCGAATGAAAAGGTGGGGATCATTCACTTCTTTGGCCTGATCAAGGACGGTTCTTGAGGGATTTGTGGAAATCGCTTCTCCGCCACTTCCATCCAGAGTCTTTGACATCACAATGAGATCTGAGCGTTCTTCCCAACCAGCCGACTTCCAAAAAACGATGCCGGACTCGTTGGTCTTAAAGACGAAAAGATGGCATTTTTGAATACCGGCTTCCCGCAAGACCTGAAGACACCGATCGACCAGTCTTCGACCGAGGCCCTGACGCCGCCGGTCCGGATGAACAGTCAGATGGTAGATATAACCGCGCCGGCGGTCATGACCGGCCAGAACCGTCCCGATAATCCGGCCTTCCGCTGAAGCCACAAAATTTATGCCGGGGTTCTGCTCCAGAAAACGGTGAATATTCTCCCTCGAATCGGCGCCGCTCAACCCGACCCCTTCGCACTTTTGCCACAGGGCGAGGACGTCCTTATAGACTTCGTTGTTAAATGATTGGATGGTAATGGTCATCTTAAATCGTGTCCATCACCCCTCGGATGAAAATCGGCTCCATCTCCTGTTGAGAAACGTCTTTTTGTATCTTCCCCTCCAGCTCGATTGCCGAAGCGTTTTCCTCGAACTTACTTGCCGCCTCCAGGATCGAAGGCAGAAGGGTTGCATCGCTTGAGGTATTCAGAAAAATATTCGGTCTATTTAATACCCAATGGACCATTCGCCGGAGGGCCTCAGGATCCTTGACCGGTTCATACCAACTGAAACGTTTCTGGGCGTCTCCTTCCCGCCAGCGGCGCCGGGCAACGGATTTTATGGTTTGAACCGCCACACCCCGATCCGCACAAAGTCTTATCAGCCCCTCAACATCTGAGGTATATTCGGGACTTTGCATCAGCATGTAATTGTAAGGAAGAAGTACTGAATCGAAATCGAAACGTCCGAGACTGCGCAGGTGCATTTCCGGCGCCCGTGTGCCGTGACCGGTCACCCCGATAAATCGAACCAGTCCCTTGGTCCTGGCTTCAACGGCCGCTTCCAGGGCACCACCTGGCCCCAAAGCGGTTTTCCAACCGGGTTCATCAGTCAGATTATGGAACTGAATCAGGTCGAGTTGGTTCACCTGGAGACGTTCAAGAGACCGCTGTATGCTGTCCCGAGCACCGGAAGCCGTCCTTTCCCCGGTTTTGCTGGCCAGGAAAAATTTTTGGCGGTGCTCCTTCATCCAGGAACCGACCCGCAGTTCGGCATCCCCGTAACTGGCTGCAACATCGATGTGGTTAATCCCGTACTTAAGGAGTGTCTCCAGGACCTGGTCGGCCCGCTCCTGACGCATGGCCCCCAGAGAGGCGGCTCCAAAAATAATACGGGTGCTCAAATGTCCTGTTTTTCCGAAGGGTATTTGGGTGATCATTGGCGATTTCTCCTGTTAAGGTTTTAGGCATTGAATAAATCTGAATCCGGCATCAAAAGACGTCTGATTTCTCAAATAACCGTATTCTCTATCCCACTTTCCGGTTTCCAAATCGTTTTTCAGGGCATCAACCCCTTTTTGAACCATATTTTTTGAAGCCAGGGCCAGTCCGGATACGTTCTGTCTGAACTGAGGGTCTAAGTATATTTCCGGTCTATTCCATCCGGCGTACATATTCTTATCCGATAAATCATGGGGCAAGGGAAATTTCCGTATCGATTTTTCCCATTGCCCTTCATGGGCAATCTTATCCGCCACTTCATTAATCGGCGGAAAGGAAGAGAAATCCTTTTGATAAGCTTCGGGAAAATAGTTCTTGAACCAAGGCTCTTCCCCTTGCCGGGGATCAAAGGTAAACACGACAATCGGACCTTTAGGACAAATTCTACAAATTTCTTTGGCCGCCGATGGGACGGAAGGAAAATGATGCAGGGCTAAAACAATGATCACCCCGTCTACCGAATTATCAGATAATGGGATTGTTTCGGCAGAACCCGAATACCATTGGACATTAAAATGCGGTTTACCCTGCCTTTGCATTTCTTGGGAAGGTTCGATCGCCTTGATTCTATATCCGAGATCAGCCAGAGCGTTGGCATAATTACCCGTTCCGGCGCCGATATCGGCAATGATGGAGCCGGTCGGGAGGTTCAATAATTCAATAATTTTCTTGATAATATTGGGGTCGGCCGTTCGATTGATTTGGTAATTTTTACCTATGGTATCGTAAACTCTTCCGCTCATCATTAAAACCCTGAGGTCTTCGAATAATTGAAAAACATTACCAGGAAAATAAAAAAATAGCAAAAGATCCAATAAAGTTTTTGGGTTTTTCGGTATTTTCTTCGCCAACAAATTGGCTTGACAGACAAAAGAGCCTTCTCCTATACTCCAATATTTCATAAGAAATTTTTATCGAACTGAGGAGAAACCCTCCATGACAGCGGATTATGCTCTAAAGACTCCGACCCTAGGCGAACCCCTGGTTGAAACCATGACCGGTCCCATTAGTACGGCCGAACTCGGGTTCACCCTTATGCACGAGCACATCATTGTACAATCGGAGGGTATGGCTAATAATTTCCCGGGTGTCTGGAACCGCAAGGCAGTTCTGGAAAAGGCCCTGGAGATGCTCACGGCCCTTAAAGCCAAAGGGGTGGACACCATCGTTGATCTGACCGTGCTTGGTCTGGGGCGTGATATCCCCCTATTACTGCCGGTAGTCAGGCAGGCAGGGATTCAAGTCATCACCGCTACCGGTCTCTACACTTTTAACGACCTGCCGACCTTCTTCCGGAACCGCGACGCCAACGAAATGGCTGACCTCTTTGTGGGGGATATTTTGGAAGGAATTCAGGGGACCGGGATCAAGGCAGCCATCTTAAAGTGCGCTACCGATGCCCCCGGTGTTACCCCTGGAGTAGAAAAACTGTTGCGAGCCGTGGCTCGTGCCCATCTGCGCACCGGTGTGCCCATCAGCACCCATACCCATGCCGCCACCCGGCGCGGTCTGGGACAGCAGGACCTTTTTGAGTCGGAAGGGGTAGATCTGACACGCGTTATCATCGGTCATAGTGGAGACAGCGACGACCTGGGTTACCTGACAGAACTGCTCGACCGCGGCTCCTATATCGGTATGGATCGTTTCGGTCTCGATATCTTTTTACCCGAGGAAAAACGTATCGCTACCATAGCCAAGCTCTGTCAAATGGGCTGGGCCGAGCGAATGGTCCTTTCTCATGACGCCATGGTCTATTTTGACGCATATGAATTGGGGTCCATCGAGTCCGCCCGACCCGGTGGAACTATTTCAACATCGTAGATAACATCATCCCCAAGCTTTTAGGGGCGGGGGTCAGCCCAAGGCAGATCGCAATCATGACCAGGGAAAATCCCCGCCGCATCTTCGAGAACGTAGGAAAATACTGACTCTGACTCTTTTTTGCTTAGTGTACCACGAGACAGGAAAAGGGTGAATCAAAAATAAATTTATCCAATCATTTATTGAACGGAGAAACGCATGTCTGTTGAACTATCTGATATCCTGGAGATTGTTGAAAAACAAAATCAGTGGCGGGGCCGGGAGACCCTGAACATGATTGCCAGTGAAAACACCCAATCTCCTGCCGTGCGCCAAATCGAGTGCAATGATTTTATGGGACGTTATGCAGAAGGGCACCCCAACACCGAAACCTCTACCAACCGATATTACGAAGGAACGGCTTATATTGATCAGCTTGAAAGCATGGCTACCAAAGAGATGATGGATCTGGCTCATTGTACCCATGCCGACGTGAGGCCCATCAGCGGGAATCAGGCCAATACGGCCGTCGCCCTGGCCCTTTTGCGGGGGGGAGATACCGTCATCGTCAATTCAATCGATACCGGCGGTCACATCAGCCATAACCCCATCGGTATCGTCGGCCGTCGAATTCAGATACGCGGGCAGGCATTGACCGTGGGAAGTGAAGATTCCATATCCCTCCATTATTGGCCTACTACCCCGGACGGTTATCATATGGACGTCGCCAAGGGAGTAGCCCTGGTTGAGAGAACATCCCCCAAAATGGTGGTCCTGGGCAAAAGCCTTTTTTTGTTTCCTGAACCGGTGAAAGAAATCGCCGAAATTTGCCGGGCTAAAAATATTCCTGTTCTCTATGACGCCGCCCATGTCTTGGGGTTGATCCTTGGCGGTCAGTTCCAGGATCCTTTCCGTGAAGGGGTCCATTTTATAGCTGCCAGCGTCCATAAAACCTTCCCCGGGCCTCAACGAGGTGTCATACTCGGAAACTGCCAATCGGAAATCGAGTTAAATTGGTGGTCGAGTATAGACCGTGGGATCATGCCCGGGTCTTCCAGCAATCATCATCTGCATACCATCCCCGGGCTTTTGGTGGCCATCCGCGAAATGAAAGCCTTCGGCCAGGCCTACGCCCGACAGATCGTTTCCAACGCCAAGTCCTTGGGCCGGGCTTTTTCAGAAAACCATATCCAGGTTGAAGGCGAAGAGTTCGGGTTTACTGAAAGTCATCAGATCGCTTTAAAAGTTTCCAAATACGGACCGGCAAAAGAAATCGCCCGGCAATTGTCTGAGAATAATATTATTGTCAATTATAATCTCTTGCCGGGAGATCAGGACCCAAAAAATCCTACCGGTCTTCGGATAGGGGTCCAGGAACTGACCCGATTTGGTATGAAGGAAACCGAAATGGGAGAAGTGGCAGGCTTATTCGGCGCTGTTCTTGGAGGGAAACAAGTTAAGGAAGAAGTCATTCAATTAAAGAACCGCTTTCAGGAGATGCATTATTGTTGACCGGCTCTGGTCCAATCTCTTTGACATAAAGAGAATTTCGAACGGGAAATGGGGGGAATGGGCCTTTCTTAATTCAATAAAACCGATTTTCTTGTACCAGTCCTTCAGCTCGAAGTGTTCGGCGATAATACCGATATCAACCTGGCGTGCACCTGACAACCGAGCTTCCTCAAGAACATGATCTACGAGCGCCCGGCCAAAACCTTGACGTTGGTGGGCCGGAAGGACGGCCAGCCGTTCCAGATAACAGACCTCAGGGCCGGCCCGTTCCAGGGCCACACAACCACAAAAATCCCCATCCAAGTCGAGGATGAAATACCGGACTCCCTTTGCGAGGGCCTCCTTGATCCAGTCGGGTTTGCAGTTGGAGGGGTGCTTCGGGCAGTTGGCTTCGGTCAGGCCGAAACGGACGGCCACCTCAAAAAACGCATTTCTGATACTCCCGACCATCCTGGGAATGTCCGCTGTATCCGCCTGTCTGATTGAATATGATATAATATTTGAGGTTTTGAAAATCTCTCAAATTTCGTCACACCGGCGAACCCCGGATCAGGTCCGGGGCAGGAGCCGGTGTCCAGACATCGTCCCGGCGAAAGCCGGGAACCAGTTCCATCTTCCTGGATTCCGGCTGGAGATTATCCCACACCGGGACCGGAATGACTCCAAAGGGTATTCCCCGATTTGTTACGAATCCAATAACTTTTATTGCATACTCTCTTTTCTTCTAATGATCAATGCCCTATCTTGCCTACAAAGTTATAGTTAAGATCTATTTTTTCCCGTTGAAAATTATTTAAAATCTTGGTAAAAACCTTTAATCATTGTAATAAGTTTTGAAACACCGGTGAAGGGAATACCTCTATGCCGGACATCAGCAAAACTCAACACCGAATTTCTCCTGCCCAAAATATCCGATAGCATCCACTTTTCGAAAGGGAGCTATTGTGAAAAATCACCTGAACAAACTCACCGACTTGGGGAAAATAGTTGGCTATTGGGAACAAAATTTTCCTGAAGAACCTACACGGTGGACGATAGAATAAAGGGATATTAAGCCGTTTTTATTGGACAGAGGTTTTATCATCATCGATCATCTACAAGCCAAAACCGATCAAATCCAGAGGAAGTATATTAGATCTCGTGATGGATTGTCTGTGGGGCAGGTACCGCCCTTTGTCGGTCTCGTGACTGCAGCCGTTGCGCCTTAACTGAAATAAATCGAAGGCCCTTTTTTATTCTGGGCTATTCTCGGACAGATCAGGAGTTCAAAAAAGATCTAAAACCCTCTGCCGGTTACCTCAGTATAACGTTTAAGAAAAGACTTAACCATATTTTCAGAAGAAAATTGTTGTTGGGTTCTTTGGGCACTGGGACTTTCTTCCCCGAAGATCTGTTCTCTTATGGCGGATGTGTTCAGGCCTTTTTTATACAGGTCTTCAACTTTATTTCCTAAATCTTCCAGATGAGCGATAACCATATTCAGCTTTTCCCCGGGTTCAACTATGATATTACCCGGAGCCGGAAAAAGAATTCTGGGATTTAACTCACGAATGGTCTTGAGGTCTTCAAGGATTTGCCACTGGTCATCCATGGGACGGCAAACCACCGGTCTGGTGCCGACAAAAAGGTCCCCGGAAAAGAGCAAGCCTTTTTGACGCTCAAACAAACAGACATGGTCGCGGTCATGTCCCGGCGTTGGGATGACTTCAAATAAGAACGTTTTGGTGCTGATGCTTTTACCCAGCGGTTTAACCTGGCTGGGAACAGGGTAGCCCCAGACCTCTTCCTGATAAGGATAGAGATCGGCCGGTTTATTGATTTTGTCCACTGAAAGGGGGGGCGCGAAGATCTCGACCCCATAACGTTCCTGAAGGAATCGGTTGGCTGCTATATGATCCTCATGAAAGTGGGTATTGACAACGATTCTAACCAGCTTATCATTTAGAAAATCAGTTAATTCTTCAGCCGTGTGGGCAGGGCCGCTATCGATCAAAAGGCCGTCTACCAGATAGGCGGACACGGTTGCGGCGGGAATGAGTTCAGTATATCGGCAGAGTTTTATCTGCAGAACTTCTTCAAATTCCTGGGTGGCGATCATCAGGCTTGCCTTGATAAGATGGAAATCAGCCGCCTCCCAAGACGGGAAGCAATAGGACCTGATCACTCTCATTTAAGATTGATTGAAAGGAGGCCTGTTTTTGATTAATCAGGACGACGACCTGCTCACTTTTTAGGAGTTGATTGTCAAATTGGATACCAAGGGAATTCAATAAGTCCGATACCGAGGCCCCATCGATCAAATCAACGGCTACTCGGTCCGTACCCACGATTTGACCCAAAAAAGAGAATAATTTAACGGTCACTTGCATCGTCTAATGCTCTTTCACCCGAATGGGGGAGAAAATATATTGTCGCAACCCTTACAAATCAAGGCAAAAGGGAATTGTTTGACATCCTGCCAATCAATTCCCCTTTGCCTCAAACAGATGGACTGCTATTCACCCCGATGAAGCTTTAACCTCTTATCTCCACCTTCCGTCCCGGTGATGTCTAGGGCCACGGTCATATCTGTGTCTATGGTCATATCTATGCCCCCTGGGCCTGTCCCAGTGGCCGGGATATCTATGATGTCCTCGAGAATATCCGGGTACCCAAACCCATCCCGGATGGGGAGGTAGTCCTGGTACAACAACAACCGGTGGTCCCGGGGGAAGGGGCGGCACCAGAACGGGCGGAGGTCCCGGGGGTAAAGGTGGATGGGGAGGTAACGGGATGGGCGGCCCGGCTATCCCGTTACCTGCAAAGAGGAGAGAAAAAGCCCCTATCGACATTAATATACCCAGGGTTCTGAACCACCCTGCCAACAAGCCTTTCTTCCTGTTTTTTAAAACTGATTTCATAAGCGCCTCCTGATGATTACCCGTGAAGATCTTTGATCACATCATCCATGCCACCCAGGGCTTCGAGGGATTGCCGACTTGGTTTTCCGGTTTCTGAATCCCAGTCCATGGCGGCAAAAAAGTTTTTTGCCAAAGCCTGGTGATCGATCGTGACACCCGCGACAGGACCTTCAGTCTGAGCAGGTTCACCGACCAACCTTTTAGGCAGCGCAACCTCGGATGGTTTTTGACCTTCCCTAAGGTTGAAGACATGTCTCATGTTAAAAATTCGAATCCCGGTTTCCTTCAAAAAAGTATCATTAACATCCCAGCCGGTCACGGCCGCCAACATTTTTGGAGCCAAGTCACGAACACCAAGAAACCCGCTGAATAGACAGATCCCGGTGGCATTGAGGATCTCCATGCGGCCGGTCATGGTGACATCCGTGGGGCCGGTGTTAATGCTGAAATCGTACTTGTTGGGCCGGCCGGCCTGTCCTTGCCACATCCCGCCCTTCACATGACGGGCAGGAGTGGGATCAATTTGATAGGTTCGGGCGTAACCCGGGGTGAGCCTGGAATCATGCATGGGTAATTCAATCCCTTTCACGGTCTGCAGGTATTCAAAACCCTTGCCTAACTTTTCAGCAGCCGCCGCGGAACCCAGAGCGAGTATCTTGCCCAGACCGGTCTGTTCGGCTATGGCTTGGGTCATGGCCACAATGGCCTTGGCATTACCCCAGGTCAGTTCGATACCGCCGGTCTCTTGTTTATTAAAAGTCCCGTTCTCAAAGCATTCGATCGCCCAGGCCACGGTTGCACCCACCGAGATGGTGTCCAGGCCATAGCGGTTGCAAATATCATTACATTTTATGATCGATTCCACATTGTCATTCAAGCACAAAGTGCCAAAGGCTCCCGAGGTCTCATATTCGGGACGGTAGGTCTCCTTGAGGGGCCAGGGGCCGTCTTTGACTTCATAATCGGCTCCGCATCCCACAATGCAATTGGCGCAGGCATATTTTTTGGTTCTGAACTTCTTGTCCATATTGGCCGCGTCCAGTTTATGAGCCTTTTCTTCTCCGAAGTCGACAATACCGATGCCTCCCCAATTTTTTACCGGCGTATCCCCGGAAAGGGCATTGGCCCCGGTTCCCATCCCCGTCCCTAATTGAGCAAAGACTTGGGCAATTGAGGCCATGGGGCCTTCTTTCATGGCGGTTTGTAAAGATTGGTTGATCTCTTTCAATTTTTCCGGATCGGCTACCGGAATCGGTCCCGTTCCCCGGACTACGACGGCTTTTAGTTTTTTTGAACCCATGACCGCCCCGAGACCGCCACGACCGGCGGCCCGGTGATAGTCGTTCATGACGCAGGCCATCAGGGACAGCTTTTCTCCCGAAGGCCCGATGAGGGCGGCGCGAAGCATCTTGTCGCCGATTTCTTCCACCAGGGCTTCATGAGTCTCGACGGCGTCTTTGCCCCACAACTTGGAGCCATCCCGGATCTCAGCCTTCCCATCCTTGATCCAGAGATAGACCGGTTTATCCGAGGCCCCGGAGACAAACACCGCATCGAATCCGGCTTTTTTAAGTTCCGGAGCAAAAAAGCCGCCGGAGTTGGCATCATTCCACCCGCCGGTGACCGGTGATTTGCAGACAACGGTGTATCGAGCCCCCAAAAAGGCGCCGGTTCCGTTCAACGGCCCGGTCACAAATCCAATGACATTATCCGGTCCTAATGGGTCAACCCCTGGTTTCATCAGGTCATAGAGAACCCGGGCTCCGATTCCATACCCACCGATAAATCGTTTGGCCATTTCCTCGGTGAGTTCCTTTTCTTCGATCTTTCCTTTGGTCAGATCCACAAAAAGCATTTTGCCGGCATATCCGCCTTTCATATCAATCCCTCCTCCAAAATTTTTACCTTCCTTGGGCTTTAGTTAAATGCCGCTGATATTCTTTCTATCAATAAGCAGATGGTAAATTATTCCCGATTTTCCGTCAACAAGATAAATCGTCAAATAAAGAGATCAGGGGATCAAGGGAGTTCCAAATCATGGGAATAGGCAGGGCCAATGAAAGGCAAGGCATCGGACGGCCATAGGAAAGAAGCATTTAAGAAGAATAGGCCTTAACCGGTTTGGAGGCATCTAAAAGGCAGGAGGCCTCGACCGATGGTTTTGGCTGGATGGTTTTGGAATAGGTTGAGGGTTTTAAAGATTTTCATAAATGTTGAGTTAGGGCAAAATCATCCCCCCTGTCGTTGGGGTAGTCAGGACAAGCCTGTTTTGGGGCTCGGTGAGCATCAAATTGACTTCAACCTTTTACCAGAAGAACCGGACATTTCACATTCCTTACCACCTTTTCCGCCACACTTCCGATAAGATGACCTAATAAGCCTGTCTTGCCGTGGGAGGCAATCACGATCAAATCTATCTTTTTTTCTTGTTGAGCTCTCAAAATTTCCTCGTAAGGGGTTCCTTTTCGGATATCGGCTATGATCTCAATCGACTTTGAATCCGGAAATTTTGCCAGTTGTTCGGTAATCATCTTTTTGGCCGAAGAGACACTTTCATTCTCCACCTGATCAACCGTTTGCGGAGGAAGGCAATAATCGACCGTGCACTGTATGACTATTCCGATGACATGTAGCAGATAGATCTTACTCTTGAATTGTCTGGCGATATCTATCGCCTGTTGCAGGGCCTTGTCCGAATGCTCGGAAAAATCCGTTGGCACTAAAATACTTTTGGGGGAAAACATGTCGGGCCTCCTTAAAAATTAATAATTTAATGGATTGCCTCTCTTTAATCGGATTTCATTTATTATTGGACCTTGTTAATCACTTAACATTTTTCTTAATACCCCTTTTACCTCATTGATATCACTGTCGTGGTAGCTCAAGAAACGAGGTCGCAAGTTGTGCCCTCTGGCAATCATTTGGCTTCCTCTTTCCGGAAGGATAAGTATTATGGGTATATCGTTTAATAGAAGTTTTTGCGATATCAAAGTATCAAGATCCTCCTGGCTATAGATAAAAAGGATTAAAACGGGCTTTTGAGCCAGCGGTTTTTGGAGTTTTGTTAACAGGCTCTCCATATCCCTATAAATTTTAACTTTTTTTCTCGGGATCCATGCCTCTAACGATTTTATCAGATCATTTTCCGAGTTGCTGACTTGGGTCGAAAAGAGAAGGATGTTTGTTTTTGATCGTAATCCCTTTCCCCCATTATTATTGATATCTGTAGTTTTCATGATGTCTATTAAACGGTTAAGCAAGATGGATACCAAGAAATGGTCTTGAGAGAAAAATATGAATATATTTAACGATTATTATAAGTTATAGCTAAAAGGAAAGGGATTGATTAAGACACAAATGAAGACGGTTTTCTCTTTCGGTAAGACAACGTATCATTTAAAAAGATAAAGTCTTGGAGGATGTTATGAGACGAACATTCCGGTTGGCTGTTTCTGAAAGATGTTTGGGTGTAGGAGGTAAGATTCTTCCTCAATAAGGCATCTCGGCTCTGACGATGACTGACCTAAAAGCAGTATTCGAAGCAGTGGGCTACACATCATTTATTGTCAACCGCTTCCAGGTCTGACGGTTGAATGGGAAGGGAAGGACTGGGATGGGCCTAAATTAAGCCCTTTTTTTTAAGTTCTTCAAAGAGGATCCGGCCTTTATCGAGGCCTCTAAAAATTGCAGCCGAGGTGATAGTCGCTGAGGTAACAGCGTCAACCCGGGAGTTGAAAGAGAAAGGGTTATAAATATATCTACCGATAATTCTTCGGCGAATCTTGGCTACATCGGCCTCATCCCAATTCAGATTTCCATATTTAGTCAATTGAAGCGGGACAAATTGAAGGATCTTTCCTTTGGTATCGAAGGTGTATATAAAATGGGTATTATGGCAAACATCACAGGTTGGGAGTTGGCTGACCACTTCGGCAAAAAGGCGACTCCTTTGCCCGTCTTTTTCAATTATTCCGGTATAGATGACTCGTCCTTGCTTAAGGAGAATCCTTTCCAAGCCGGTTAACTCTCCTCCTGTCTGGGTAAAAGCCTCTTTGATCCTGGTTTGAAGCTCTTCTTCACTGTAAATGGGTTTGACCGTCAAAACTTTACCTTTGATTTCTTCTCCTTTTTTTCGAATAGTTTTCAGATCGACATTTATCAGCGTGGTCATTTGCTGTAAAATCTCTTCATAATGTTGGGTGAAACCCAAGTGGGTACCGGCCACTAAGACGACTTTTCCTTTCTCTTCCCGTCTGACGATAATTGAGAAGGGGGTTGGGCTTCCTCCAATAGCCTCGTGCATGACATATTTAGGATCAGGAATTATTGGATAAGGCACCTGGAAATGATCCCGAAAAATTTTGACCTCTTGATCATTATTCCCCGCAGCAATCCCAACCATCTTAATTTTTTTCCTGATGTCGGGGTTTGATTGAATTCGGGCAAACAGGTCATTGTATACTGGAGCCAAGTTCTGGCAGCTGGCACAATAAACATTCATAATTTCAACTAAGATAACTTTGGCCTTTATGTCTTTAATGGTAAAATTTTCTTTATCTGAAATCTGTAGATATCTCCTGTCGTTAGCATCGCCAGGGGTTTTCAGGACAACATCCGGGAATAAATCGCCTTCTTTTGTTAAAGGGTTTCTTTGAGCCCGGATTTCGGTTACCAACCCGAAAACCCCCATAGCTATTCCCAATCCTACCAAGATCGGAATAAAGGCGGATCTTTTTAGCATGATCGTTTTATCCTTCCGCCGTCCTGACAGTTTTCGGCCACTGCAACGAATGGACTTTATTGCTTTCACGGGTTATGAGCATGGAGGCAAGACGCTCATCCCGGTTGATGAAAGCCCTGCCTTCCTCCGGACTCAATATCATAAGCGAGGTGGCCAAGGCGTCCGCTTCTTCGGCTGAGGGGGCCATAACTGTAGCACTAACGGACCAGGGCGGTGATACCCCGCTTTGAGGAGAAAGGATGTGGTGGTGAATCTTTTCCTGGTCAAAATAAACCATATAGCTTCCGGATGTAGCCACCGCGCCTTCTACTAAGGAAATTATTTCCTGAGATTTCACTCCATCAGTGGGGTCATAAACAGCAATTCGCCAAGGCAGCCCCCCAGAACGCCCCCCGATCACCCTCAGGTCGCCACCCGCATCTACCAGGGCGTGTCGAATCCCCTTTTTTTGGAGAAAGGTAACAGTCTTATCCACAATAGTTCCTTTGGCTATTCCATCAAGGGTAATCCCCATCCCTTCCTGACAAAAGGTAATTTTTTTGGGACCAACCTCCACTCTTGAGGCACCTACGCGTCCCAAGGCAGCCCGGATGGATGCGGTTGTGGGAAGACCCCCCGATTCCTTTTCAGATTCAGCCTCATAAAGGTCCAAAACGGGCTTGATAGTAATGTCAAAGGCCCCGCGGGTCCGTAAGTGGATCATCATCGAACGCCGAAGTTCTTTAATCAACTCTGGGGGAGGATCATTGATGAAGCCTCGTTCGTTTAGGTAACTTACTGGCGAACTATCTACATGGCGATTGAATATTTGAATCAGATTTTCCATCCGATCAAAGGCCTCGCCGAGAACAGCCTGGGCCTGTTCACGAGAAGGATGAAAAAGGGTAATGGTAACAAAGGTACCCATAAGATTTCTTGTTTCGGAGACGTGAACCAGGGTTGAAGAAAAACGAGTATATTCCAGAGGCTTTGCCCAGCCCTTGACCGCCCAGCCGGCAGATAGGATACCCAGGCTTTGAAGGAAGGCTCGTCTATCTATAAAGGATATCATATTTGATCTCCCCGAGGAGGGTGAAATGGTATGCCAATAAGATTAAAATAGTGATGGGGTGCTACTTGGAATTGGATAAAATCTTTGAATAGATCAACAACAGGGTTATAAGAAATAAGAGGCGACTGAAGAATCAGCCGCCTCTTATAATCTAAATGGTTAGGGATCGGCGTATTCCTTTTCTTAGGCACCGCCGGGACCGGGAACACCCATCTTCAATTCATTCATCATTTGTTTTTCGGCTGCTTCACTCCAAACGACTTTTCCACCGATCTTCAACGTGTTTACCTTCATGGATTTGTACTTTGGATTTACATCCCCAGTTGCTTCCACGACCTCCAGGGCATGCCTTGCTTTGAGGCCTAAGCTGATATTCGTCAGGAAATAATAATCGCCACTCGCCGTTACCACCACGAAATCTTTTTCCAGATTGATCATGGGATCGGCTTTATCGATCGGGCAAATATACCCCTGAATCAGGCAAGTAAGACCAGTAACCTTGCCCGTGATGGTCATCATTTCAGCATTGGCCAAAACAGGCAGTAACAACAACGCCAAAACGCCCAGGATAAAACAATACTTTCTGGCTTTATTCATCATTTTTCACCTCCCTTCTCTTAAGTAACTCCGCTCCACAAAATGCGGGCGATAAAAGTATTTAGATCCTTTCCTTGAGATACATCTCTGATTTAACCTGTTTTTTTGTAAAAAGCAAGAATTTTTTAACATTTTAATTATGTTATTTAAAAGTACCGCAAGAAGGATGCCAGAAGCCTATTTAAGGAGGATATAACTTAAATAATAAATGATTAAAGTTGGTTACATTAAAACGGAAAAAATCGAATATCCCGGGAAAGGGATATTTTTTTCTCGTTTCGCAAGACATTAGGTCCTTGAAAAAGATGACGTCTTGTCGGGTAATACTAAAAGTCGGAGAAAAGCAATTTCCAATGGTTCTTAAGTTAAAGAGAACTTTTTTAAAAGGGCATATAACCGGGGGCGTGAAAGGCCGGATATCCGGCAGGCTTCTTTGATATTGTGATCGGTATTTTCCATTAAATCTTTGAGATATTGTTTCTCCGCCTCGGCAACAGCGGTTTCTCTGAAATCTTTAAGGGTCCCCAGAGATAAAGCCTTTGATGGGATTTCTTTACTGGTCATTAGTGGTTCTGAACTCCGGCTCATTTCCGATTTTTTCAGCCGAATACGTATTTCAGCGGGGAGATGTTTGGGGAACAGAGTTGGTTCGTTAAAGGCAGCGGAAATGGATCTTTCTGTGGTGTTAATCAGTTCTCTGACGTTCCCGGGCCAGGGATAGGCCATAAATGCTTCCTGATATTCCTTGGAGCATCCTTTTATTCCAATACCGTACCGTTCACATAGTATGGTCAGGTAGTAACTCAATAAATCCTTGATATCTTCGGTACGCTCCCTCAAAGGGGGTAAATCGATAGTTAGTGTGCAGATACGAAACAATAGATCCTCGCGAAATTGACCGCTTTCCACCATCCGATTAAGGTTCTTATTGGTGGCTGAAATCAGCCGGAAGTCACTTTTAACCTCCCGTTCACCACCTAGCGGACGAAAACGATGTTCCTGCAAGACCCTCAGGAAGTTTTTCTGGAGAGGAACAGGAAGCTCTCCCACCTCGTCCAGAAAAAGTGTCCCCCCATCGGCCTGTTTGATAAGACCCTCTCTCGGTTTATCTGCTCCGGTAAAGGCCCCTTTTTCGTGACCGAACAAGACGCTCTCGACCAAGGTCTGGGGCAGGGAAGCGCAGTCTACCACGACAAAACTTTTATCGGATCGACGGCTGTTATTATGGATAGCCAAGGCGAAAAGCTCTTTCCCGGTGCCGGTTTCACCGCCAATGAGGACATTGGCTTCGTTTTGGGCCGCCTGAGCGATAAGATTTTGGCTGGCTCGCATCTGTGGACTGTTTCCGATCATTCCTTCCAGCTTTAAGTTTACCAGAGGTTGCTTGTATTTTTTCTCAGCCCTATACTCAAGAGCACGAAGCAGGGGAAGCTGCATTTCCTTTAATGAAGAAGCTTTTTGTATGAAATCCCAGGCCCCGTTTTTAATCGCCAGTTCAGCTCCGTTCAAATCCCCAAATCCGGTGATGATAATTATTTCCGGAGAGGAGGCCACTTCCCGAATCTTAGGTAGGATCTCCAGGCCGTTTCCATCAGGGAGCTTTATGTCCAGGAAAACCACATCAAATGACCCGGATGAGGTCGATTCCAAACCGTCTTTAAGGTTAAACATCCTGGTGGCTTCATAACCGAGCCGCTCCACCATGTTGGAAAGCATCTCGGAGAAAATCTCGTCGTCGTCTATGATAAGAATTTGGACCATTACCGGCTCTCTCTTTGGTTTCGGTCTTTGGCTTGATCCAGTACCCGGCGGATCAGTTCGGCAAAATTTTCTTTTTCCATGGGTTTGGGATAAAACCCTAACGCTCCGGCCCTTTAATTTTTTTCATGGGGACCCGGCTCGTCTAAATCGGAACACAGGATGATGGGAATATTAGGCCTTATCAGGAGCATTTTTTTGTCCAGCTCAAGTCTCTCATAATTAGCATAGTATAGTCTATAGTCGGAGACAACAAAATTAAAATTTATTGGGTTTATTTCGAAACTTGTCCAATGCTTCAGGATTGCTAAACATAATTGGGATTCAAGGGGGCGCAGGCAGCAGGGATTATGAGTAAGGAAATTGAGCCAATGGGCTGAAGGGCAAAAAGGGAAAGGATTTTACTTCTCTTCGATTTTTGTTATAATGGAAGAAAATCATGAAAATCAGTTTTCGAGAAATAGGCCTGAAACAGATAACAGATAATCCTTCCAGGCTGACCAAATAGAATTTATGGACTTCTTCAATTTTCTATCAGATTCGACGATGGTCTCCTTCTCCGTGAGATCGTTTGTCTCCCTGTTTGTGATCGTGAACCCGATTGGAAATGTCCCCATCTTTGTTACACTCCTTGAGAAATTCGATGAGAACGAAAGAAGATCCATTGTAAAAAAAGCGGTCCTCGTGGCCTGTGCGGCCCTGGTCATTGTCACCCTTACCGGAAATATTTTTTTCAGACTCCTGGGGATAGAACTCTATTCCTTTAGGATTGCCGGAGGTGTCCTTCTTACAATTGTCTCCATCGAAATGCTTTACGGGAGAAAGTCCGGGACACAATCATCGGCGGATGAAGAGGAGCATTATGCTCAGAAAGAGGAGATCATTATTCTACCCCTGGCCATTCCCTTATTGACGGGTCCCGGCGCCCTGACCACGGGGATCGTCCTTTTCGATACGGCAGGTAATCTGTTTAACCGTGTGATCCTCCTCCTCCTCATCGGCATCGTCTTTTTTATCTCTTACCTGATATTGAGCAGGTCGGGGGTTGTCTTCAAGTATCTGGGGAAAACGGGGACAACGGTTTCCATCAGGATCATGGGTCTTATGCTGCTTTCCGTAGCCGTTCAGTTTATAATCGGGGGCATTAAAGAAGCGTTTCCTCGCTTTGCCGGATAGAGGTTGTCCGGAATCCTTCTATTTCCCTTTTTCCCATCCTGATTCCCAATTCTCAGAAGGGTAGCTTAGGCCACCTTTCATCACAGCCACCGATCCCCTCCGTCCACACTGTCTACCCGGAAATGGCAGCCCCGACTCTGGCGGTTGTGACGGGCGGCCTGGGCGATGATCAGGGCCACCTCGACGGCATTTCGCAAACCGATCAGGCCGTCGCTCAGCTTGGTCTTTCGGTAGAAAGTCTCGATCTCGTTCTGCACGTGACGCAGTTCGCGGATGGCACGAGAGAGCCGGTCCCCGGAACGTACAAGGCCCACATAGTGCCACATGATGTTTTGGATGGTCTGCATATCCCCTTGAATGAGGGCCGGATCAGGTTCTTGGGTCAGCCCGGATTCGTCCCAGGGGGGTATGTCCTCAGGGGTGGGTACCGCAGATTTCGGGTGGGCAATCAAACGGGAAGCGATATCACGGGCCGCCCGTGTTCCCCAGACCAGTCCCTCTAAAAGAGAAGTGGATGCCAGCCGGTTGGCCCCGTGCAATCCGGTGCAGGAAACTTCGCCAACGGCATATAGATAGTCGATGCCAGTGCGGCCCCACTCGTCCACCGCTACCCCGCCGCAAAAATAGTGGGCCGCCGGGACTACAGGGATCGGTTCCAGGGCGATGTCCAAGCCGACCCGTTGGCATTCGTAATAAATATTAGGAAATCGGGCCTTGATTATCTCGGCCGGCATGTGCGAGGCAATGTCCAGGAGGACGTAGGAATAACCGTGGGTTTCCATTTCGGTATGGATAGCCCGGGCCACTACGTCCCGCGGGGCCAGATCTTTCCAGTCAGGAGCATATTTCTCCATGAACGGCCTCCCGTCAGGGCCGAGCAGGACCCCTCCTTCACCGCGAACAGCTTCACTGATCAGAAAACCCTCCGCCCCTGGAACGGCCAGCGCAGTCGGATGAAATTGGATATATTCGCTGTTAAGGATACGCGCTCCGGCACGATTGGCCATGGCCAAACCATCGCCCCTGGCCCCGGAGGGATTGGTAGTGTTACGAAAAATGCGACCGATGCCGCCGGTGGCCAGAATGGTGAAAGCGGCCAGGGTACGGTGCACGGCTTTTCCCTTACGGTCGAAGACATAAGCACCGTGACAGGTGACCGGTTCGTAGGCCGCCAGCGGGTCCCGGGAGTGATGTGGATAGGTGATCAGATCCACCGCGGTGGCCTCGGTAATCAATTCTATATTGCGTTGTTGCTCGACGGTCTGCATCAGTGCGGAAATGATCGCCTGACCGGTCCCATCGCCGACGTGTAAAATCCGTCGACGGGAATGGGCCCCCTCTTGTCCCCAATCCGGTTCCCCATTACCTTGCTGATCAAAAGGAACTTTGGCTTTCTCAACCAGGATTTCTTTTAACAGGGTCGGGCCTTCTTCGGCCAGGATGTGGGCAGCTCGCGGCAGGGAGGCCCCTGCCCCGGCAGCCAGGATGTCTTCAATCAGCAACTTCGGTGAGTCTCCCGGTCCGCGGCCGATTATCCCCCCTTGGGCGTAACGCGAATTGGATTCGCAAGGATCAGGTGCACGGTTAATCAGAATGATATGTCGCTCCGGATCCCGGGCCAGGTTCAGGGCGGCCGTTGCTCCGGCTATGCCGGAGCCGATGATCAGTACATCTGTTGTTTTCATAAATATCCTTAACCGATATTTCGGAAAGTGTCGGTCATAACTTCTAGGTAAAATAGTCAAAAGAGGTGTCGAACACCTTGGCCGAATGGGTCAGTTCTCCTGAGGAGATAAAATCCACCCCGGTCTCGGCAATCCGGCGGACGGTTGAAAGCGTTACATTGCCGCTGGCTTCCAGTTTGGCCCGGCCGTCCGTCAGGCGGGCGGCATCGGCCATCATTTCGAGAGTCATGTTATCGAGAAGGATACGCGCAACCCCGATGGCCAGGGCCTCGCGGACATCATTCAAAGTGCGCGTCTCTACCTCGACCTCCAGGCCGGTGTGGGCCGACCGGGCCCGCTTCACCGCCTCGGTGATGGACCCGGCATAATCTATATGGTTATCTTTGATGAGGATCATATCGTACAAACCGATGCGATGGTTTTCTCCCCCACCCCGTTTGACAGCCAGCTTGTCGGCCGCGCGCAAACCGGGTGCAGTCTTTCGTGTGTCAAGAATGACCGCCTTCGTTCCTGCCACCGCCTCCACGAATTGACGTGTCAGCGTGGCGATTCCCGACATTCGCCCCAGGAAGTTGAGGGCGGTTCGTTCGGCGGTCAGCAGACTGCGGGTCCGGCCGGAGACCAGCGCCAGCACCTGCCGGTCGGTCACCCGGGCGCCTTCGTCCAATTGCGGAAGGAAGTCCACCTCAGGGTCTATCCTCTGGTAAACCCCCTGGGCTACGTCCAATCCGGCTATGATACCGTCTTGCTTGGCGATAATCCGGCCTCGCATCATGGCCTCGGCGGGAACAATACTGTCGGTGGTGACGTCGCCGGATCCAATGTCTTCGCTCAAGGCACGACGGATTGCCTCAAGAATATCGGGGTGTAGAGATTTTTGAAGTGTCATTTTTTAAGATGCGGCAGGAAGATTTTTAATAGGTTGAAGGCGCTTTTCCCTTTCATTGGTTCCGGGTTCGGAGTCGTCATGGCATTTACTGAAAAACCCTACTCTCGATCCCAACACGAATAGAAAAATAGCATCGATACCCCTAAAAGTAAAGGCCATACTTCAAACAGGATCTATTTTTCCAGCCAGGCTAAGATAATTCTCAGATAACGGCGTCCGGTTCTTCGGCTGTCGAGGTTTTACAAGCCCGGCGATGTTGGGCACTTTGATGACAGGAATAGAATCCCTCCTTTATCATCTATCTTTCAAAGAAAAACCGATAATTTCGAAAACATTGGCCTTCGGTGTGCATCATACATCCGGTCACCTTGGGCTCCACTTCATATTTAATCCCCCGCGTATCGAACCAGGTTTCGATCCGCAGCATAATTCCGCATTCATAGCGGTCTGCTACGCCCAATCCTTTCATTCCCTCATACGCAAAGCAGGATTGCCACGCTGCATGGATCAGGTTCTCTTCCTGAAAGGAAAAGCTATATTTCATGAATTTTCCGGAAACCATTTCCATCACTGTTTTAAAAAAGCCTACTAATTCATCAAAGGTATTGATGGGTCCTCCACCCAGGGCCTTAATTAAGATAACGTTTGATCTCGATGGCTGCCATGGATTTTACAGCCGCCTTATTGATCTTGTTGGTCTGCTCTATGCCGCATTCCTCCAGGCAGTGGTAAAACCACATAGCATCGTGGGTCATCCAGCCCTTATTCAACAGTTCTTTCAGTTCATTTTTTTCAAGCGAAATTGTTTCAGATGTCATTTTGAATACCTCCTTTAATAAGAAAGGGACCGTTCGTCGTGAAGCGTTCGGTGTCCGATGAGATCAAATTTAATCTTTAAAGGGTCACCCTTTGGCCATCAGTCTTCAGCTTCAACCTGATCACTCCCAAAGGCCGTTGGTCATTTCTCCCACTTGGACGGGCTCAAAGGCATCAAAGGAAATATCCCTCACCTTGGAAAATCTTTCCCAAAGAAGGGAATAGCCTTTTGTACCTTTGGCCAAGGCGATCTTTTCTTCCCAGGCGGCCATTTCATCTGCTGTTGCCTCCCTCAACTCGCCAGCCATACCCACCAGCCTTACGGCAGGCGGGCTTATGAATTTCCCCTCAATTAGGGACTGCCCCCAATAAACCTTATCGGCGTTCACCGCCAGGATACAGACCCGAGGGTTTCGCTTCAGATTGCGGGGCATCCTTATAGGATTCTCTTCAAAATAAAAACCTGTTCGGTCCTGACGGAGGATAAGCGCTCCGATAGGGGTCACATGCGGTGAACCCTCTTCATTAACGGTGGCCACCGCGAAATGAAAACAGCTTTGGTAGGCTTCTTCGAAAACACCTAATCGTTTCCCAGTGATTACCAATTTCCAATGGACACCTCCTGGCTGAGTATTATTAAAACGAATATATATATTATATCATTTGTCAGGAGGCAAACCAAATGATCTATAAAACCATAGGAAAAAAGATTCAAAAAGCGAGGGAGGACGCCGGTCTCCTCTTGACTGGGATATACCCAGGCCCCAGTTTAATGGCCAGTGAAAACCCAAAAGAATTGAGAGACGAGATACAAATGGAATTGCAATCATTGATAGACAGGCTGGTTCCTTTGCCATAACTTTAATGATTCCCTTTGTCTTACCGCCCTTCGGGTCCACCGGCAAACCCCTTGGGGGAGATCCAATTCTGATTAGGGCCTTGAAGATATCCATCCCCTTTCAGGGTGAATTCGGACTATCCCTGGCTACCGCGCCTGGCCACCAGGATCCCGAATAATACCAGCATTCCCCCCAAGGCCTGCCAGATACCGACGGCTTCGCTGAGCAGGAGCCAGGCCAGAAGGGCGGCGGCTACCGGTTGAACCAATAGAGCTACTGAGGAAAAGGAGGCCGGAAGATGAGCCAGGGCATAGGCGATAAGGCTCTGTCCCCCTACATGAGAGATCAAGGCCAGGCCGATCAGGATCATCCAGCCCTGAAGGTTTCCAACTTGGATACTTTCCCCGGAGATCAGAGTGATCGGCAGTAGAACCACCGTAGAAATCAGGCCACTCCAGGCCATGATGGTGGAGGTGGAACAACGGTCCCGAAGATATTTTACCGACAAAAGATATCCAGCGTAAAAAAAGGCGGCCGTAAAACTCAAGGCGTCTCCCCAAAAGTGATGAAGACTGACCTGAAAACTTTTTCCGGCGATCATGGCCATGCCTGATAAGGCCAGGACCATCCCCAGAATAAAAATCATTCGCACCCTCTGACCAAAGATCAGCCAACCGCCCAGAGTGACGAAAACCGGGGCAAAATTGACCAGCAAAGTGGCATTGGCTACGGAAGTCAATTTGAGGGACCAATGCCAGATGGACAGATCTCCGGCAAAGAATATACCAGCCAGACTCAGGAGGAGATAATCAGATCGGGAAGCGGGAGGACGATGTTTGACCCTGCTCTCTCTTTCCCAAGACATCCATAACCATAAAGGAGGCAGGGCCAGAATAAGTCGCCAAAAGGCCGTGGCACTCGGGCCCACAGGACTGAGGCGGACAAAGATAGGGGCAAACCCGATAGCCACAGCACCGGCTACCAGGGCGAATAAGGGCAATCGGTTTGCTTTGGGAAGGTGGGATTGAGGCCGAAAATGATTTTGGTTCATAAGAGAATTTTTACGGGCTTATTTTTCGGCATCGGAAATGCCTTGCAGGGAAATGATCCTTTCCAGCAGTGGGGGATGGGAATAATGGAACCGGACATAAAGGGGATGAGGGAAAAGGTTGCTTAAATTATCGGCCGCCAGTCGCTTCAGTCCGGTGATCATGGCTGATGAAGACCCGAGCAGCCTTGCGGCAAAGGTATCGGCCTGACGTTCAAATCGCCGGGATAAGGCCATGAACAAAGGCGTTAAAAAGAAACCGGCCTTCTGCCAAAAGATCCCGATCAACAACAGACCGGCATAAGTCCTTGGCCGTTCAAATCCGAAGGTCCGGTAAAGGAAAGGCCAGTCGATCAGGAGATAGGTCAGATAGAAAAATATCAGCATGGCCGACTCGATCAGCAGGAATTGCTTCAAAATGTGTTTCTTTTTAAAATGTCCGGCCTCATGGGCCAAAACGGCCAAAACCTCTTCCTGGGGATGGCTCTGGATCAGGGTATCATAGAGAACGATCCGCTTGGTCCGGCCTAAACCGGTAAAATAGGCATTGGTGTGACGGCTGCGTTTCCCGGCATCCATCTGGAAAATCCCTTTGATTTGTATTCCCGCTCCCTCCATCAGATTCTTAATCTTTTGTCCCAATTCCTCATCCTGAATAGGTACAAATTTATTGAACAAAGGGGCGATCAGGATCGGATAGAGGATCGTCAGCAGTAACTGAACGGCGGAAAGGACTATGAATCCCCAAAGCCACCAGCGCTGGGGGGAAAAAAGGATCATACCCAGAAGCAGAGACAGGACCAGGGAAAACAAGACCAGAGACAAGACGCCGGATTTCAAATGATCGACGGCCCAGACCCTTTTCGTGGACTGATTGAAACCATATTTCTCTTCGAGCATAAAGGTGTGATAGTAATCAAAGGGAAGATCGAGCACATAAGAAATGAATCCCGGGACCAGAAAGAAAAACAGGCCGGCCCAGACAAAGGGAAGTCGCCAGCCGGAGGCCAAACGGTCCAGAAAAGGGAAGAAGCCGGAGAGGAGAAAGATCAGGAGAATTATCTCATTGAACAGGTCTTGCCCTACCGAGAACCGGCTGTTCTCCAAAGTATAAGCCCGGCTTTGATCCAATTTTTGCTGATCGATAAACCCTTCAAAAACCCGGGGCACACTCCGGCCTTCTTCTTTCAGATAATTCCGGTTTCGGTATTCCAGCCAAAGGGAAAAAACCGTCTGCAAGATATACATGGTCAGAAAGCCGAGCAGTAAACCATTCCAGAGAATCATGATCCCTCCATCCTCAGTACCTTGGCTCCCCGGATTTTCCTTTCCTTAAGTTCCATGAGGGCTTGATTGGCCTCTTCCAGCAAAAATCCCTGGACCTCGGGGATGATTGGGATTTCAGCGGCCAGGGTCAGAAATTCTTCTACATCCCTCCGGGCCACATTGGCCACGCTTTTAATCTCTTTCTCCAGCCAGAGATCACGGGGATAATCGATTTGAGTTAAAAACTTTTTATCCTTTTCCTCTTTTCGAATGGCATTAATAACCAATCTTCCCCCTTTCCCCAAATTTTTTAGAGTCTCGACCACCGGCTGCCAGGCCGGAGTGGTGTCTATAGCAGCGTTCAATTTTTCCGGAGATTCGGCCTCGATTCCCCCGGACCAGACAGCCCCCAGTTCCCGGGCAAAGCCCTTTTCCTGATCGCTGCGGGCGAAAACAAAAACCCGGACCTGCGGGTATTGGTGCCGAACCATTTTGAGCACCAGATGGGCCGAGGCCCCGAACCCGATCAGCCCCAGGTTCCAGCCGTCCCGGATTCCGGTCAGTCTTAAGGATCGATAACCGATCGCCCCGGCACATAACAGGGGAGCGGCCTGACTGTCGGTAAATCTCTCCGGAATTTTATAGGCAAACCGTTCGGAGACCCGGCAATATTCGGCGTATCCTCCCGGGACGTCCCGACCGGTGGCCTGGAATTGATCGCACAAATTCTCATCTCCCTGGAGGCAAAATCCGCATTTTCCGCAGGCCGAATAAATCCAGGCTATACCTACCCGCTCCCCTAGTTTGAACCTTTCGGCCCGGGGCCCGGCTTTTTCCACCCGGCCGACGATCTGATGTCCTAAGATCACCGGAAAACTTGAAGGCGGAGTACGTCCCTCGATCTCATCCAATTCCGTGTGGCAAACCCCGCAGGCCGAGATCCGGACCAGGATCTGGTCGGCTTTCGGCTCCGGAACAGGGAGGTCCATCATGACCAGGGGGGTTCGGTTTTTTCCCAGATCGCACAGCTGATTTAAAACCATGGCCTTCATGATTGGGGGTCTCCTGAAAGGGCTTACGGCAGTTCTTGGCTGCCATTTGTAGATTAACAAAAATATCGGAAAAGAAAAATGTTTTTTAAATTGCCGGTCCTTTTTCTCTTTGACAAAGTCCCCGGGAAGGTTTAATTTTTTTTCAGATGAAAGGACGATGATACCCCAATGGATGACAGAATAACTCAATTAAAAGCAGAAATCGAAAAGCTGAAAGAGGACAAATCAGATAGGGAAAAGGCCCTTCCAGCTCATTCCATCTGGCCTAATCAATTACTGGTTATTGAAGAACTGGAAGAGGAAATCGACCGGAAGCAAAAAGAACTTATGGGCTTGACCCTGGCGACAGAAGAGAATTAGAAATTCCTTTTTCCGGTTAAAAAGAAGGTTCCTTCTTCACCCGCCCAAAAAGAGTTCGGTATTTGTGGCATTGGTCGAATTTAAGATAAGGGATGACCTCTTCGGTTGCCTCCTGGCTTAAAGGGAGAAATTTCCCTTTGGCCCTGAGGCACTCTTTGCCGTTAGAAATCAATTCTCCCTGGCAATAGGCGATACGCCCGCCATCTTTAAGCAGGTGACCGATAATCTCGATCTCCTCTCCCACAGTGACCGGGAGCAGATATTTTATGGTCAACTCTCCGGTGACAAAGAAAAGATGCTGCCGGCTGAAGACCGTTGCCGCCCAGCCCATGGTTTCATCCAGTAACCCGGCCAGGACCCCGCCGTGGGCGATTAACTTGTAGCCGTTAAGGTGTTGGGGCAGGGTGAGGCGGGTCCGGACGGTGTCCCCCTCGACAAAAAATCGTGTGTGCGCCCCGCAAGGATTTTCATCACCGCACAGAAAACAGCCGCTGGAATGGGGCAGATATTCATGGTCTGATCGGGTCATAGAGTTTCTTTCTTTTGTTTCAGAAATAACCTCTGCTTTCAATTCGCGTCAGCCTCAACTTTTCGTCAATAACTGTACAAACAGGGTCACCAACACGGCCAACACTTCAAAGTCAATTATTTGAGTCGCCTTATGATCGAACAACAGGGTCACCCGGGCAGGAAATTCATCATCCCGGTCATAGAAAATAAGTTGTAGCGGAATGTGTGGGAGCAGATCAAAAATCAGGCTCACCGCCCCCGATCCTGCTTCTCCACCCTGGCGGCCCCCAACCGATGATGCCTTTGCCAACAATTCCGGAAGGCGCCCTTGAAATCGTTTGATGATAGGGCCTTCCAAGGCACCCTGGGAATAACTCCCTTGTTTGAACAGGGGGCCCGCAAGCTCGGCGAAGGTTACAAAATTTCCTTCCCCCCGGTTGCGACTGCCTTTCAAAATATAGTGGATCAGTACACCTCCGAAGGCATAGGGGAACCTTTGACCATCCGATCGCCGCACACCTTCTCTGGACACCAGGTAGGTTTCGCCAAAAAAAGGGATCTCAGCTTCCCCGGCATCATTTAAGGGAAGATCAAGGTGGTCTGCTGAAGCGGCAATATCCGTATCGGCCAGACGATCGACAAGGTCTTCATAAATCTTTCTTTGACCGCTATCAGCGAAGTTGTCTTTCAAGAGATAAACCTTTCATCCCGCACTTCTATAAAAATAGGCATACTTAGACCCCCGAGTGGAATGGTCAATTTCGCTCGTTCGATGCAGCGTTGACCCGTAGCTCGAAGTGTACGGGGCCGAAGGCCCATGCAAGCGGGTGAGGGGTGCGCAGTTCAGCGCCCATCACGACCCGCAGATTGGATCTTCTTTCTTGCCTTTCTGTTACTCGCAAGATCGAGCAGGGCATCCGGATGATTTTCCGCAACCTGCAGTAATATTCGCGCCGGTCCTTCCGGCTTGCGCCGCCCTTGCTCCCAGTTACGAAGCGTTGCGGTGCTTATCCCCATGAGGATTGCGAATTTGTCCTGTGAAAGACCATATTGGTCGCGAATCTTTTTCACTTCGGATTCCGCGAAGGTGAAGGTTCGTGCCGGCTTCATTGTGCGCTTCATTATCTCGCCGCCCTGTTTTACGCTTTTAAGAAGTTCGTCAAAAAGTTTTTTTTTCATCGTATGCATGGCAAGTTATTTATTGGCAGAAATTGGCGTCGATATCTCTTATAGCATCGATGGACAA
The DNA here is from genome assembly GCA_963790475.1 of uncultured delta proteobacterium. Classification (GTDB taxonomy): domain Bacteria; phylum Desulfobacterota; class RBG-13-43-22; order RBG-13-43-22; family RBG-13-43-22; genus RBG-13-43-22. The sequence continues at coordinate 1,278,746 of CAWBOS010000012.1, forward strand.
TAGGCCAGACCTTATTGGGAACAAAATATCGATTGGTTCTCGGCATTGAAGTTTTTCTTAGAACCTTAGAACCTTCTTTTTAAGGGTAAAAAGGGTACTTTAAGACCCTTCTTACCTATCATCTTTTATATAATTCATTGAGAATCGAATTCCTTGGTCTAGTCCGACTCCCATTTAACATTTACCCATTTAATTAAAAGAGAACCGGCCCCTTTATGATTCTTGGAAATAATCGGTATCTATCCTGTAAATGTTATAGGTTTTTTCTATTGCAAGTCCGAGACCATAATCTACCATAAGTTCGGCAAGTGATTTACCATCAATCAGGATCACTTTAACATCAAGATTTTTAACATAATCTAATGAATCAGCAGTAAACCGAGAAGTTGTTATAAAAAGCCCTTTTTTTGCATGCTTTCCGTGAAGTGCTCCAACAAATTTCTGGATTTCTGGACGACCGACAGAGTTATCCCACCTTTTTGCTTGGATGTATATAGCATCAAAACCAAGCCGATCACCTTTAACTATCCCATCTATTCCCTCATCACCAGAACGCCCCAATGCCTCACCGGCATCTTCAAATGTTCCGCCATATCCCATCTTTAACAACAAATCAATAACAATTGATTCAAAGAATGACGGTGAACAATTTTTAACCTGCTGAATTAACTCATCGGAAAGATTCTCTTTTATCTGCTGATAACCATTCTCAATCATCTCTTGGGGTGTTGTCGAAATGCTATCTTGCCTTAATTCTACTTTCTGATTTTCCTTTGAACCTTTCAGTGATTCTAAATAATCTGGTAGCGTTCGTAGGAAGTTTATATCAATTTTATCGGGAGCTTTCTTGATAATAGCTAATCCAGAATCCGAAATGCAAAAAGAACGAGCCCCCATACTTTTAAGCAGTTTAGCAGCTTTTAAATGAGATTGTGCCCACGATACCGTGTTTGCAAATTTTGTTTGACGAGTATTATTAAGGCGTAATTCACGATCTTCATTCGAAAGATGGAACTGGTCCGCAAGCTTTTCTGTCAATTCTTTTCCATTATGTTCCTTACCGTCAGAACATTGTTTTAATAAAGGGAGCATTAAATCTTGAAAACCTGGTAGTGCCATTTTAATCCTCAATTTTAATTTGTTTAGAAAATCAGTTTATTTTATCGCGTGCGGATTTATTGTTTTCCCGGGCCAGCGAGTGGAATTTGGGACCAAGCGACCGCAGTTCCATGCGTTTGATTGATTGCGAGGGCTATTGCGGCGCCAACGACAGCAAAAAGAAAATACCTGTATTTATCCTGCGACAACCGAAGTTGTCGATGAGCCTCAGGAAAGTTTTCATCTCCCATACGTTTTACCTCTCTAAGAATAAAGTTGAGTCACCTAACCCCGTGGATCAGGCGCGATGGGCGCCAGTGGCAACTGGCTCCCTGCTGCCGCTTGTTCGGCATGCCCTCTGAAGTACGTCGCTACCTTCTCCCGAAGCTCTTGTTGGCGCGCGGTAAAGTCCCGCACCCGTCCACCGTTGGCACCGGAAGGATGTGGAAACCCGAAGAGGCAGCGCTCCGCAGATACATCTCCACGACCCGCAAGATACTCAAGCGCCGCTGAGACCGCATTGCCGAGCGGGATGATGAGGGCGTCCGGCACACTCGCGAGCTCTGGTGCCAGCATCGACTCCACACACTCCTGCAGAAAGAGATTCCGCAGCATGTCGGGGCCGTGGCCGGTGTAATTGCGCCCTTTGACGAAGACGGGATAGCGGATCGCCGACCCGGTGTGGACCAACGCAGCGGCTGATCCGAACAACTCCGAGGTGGATTTGATGCCTAGAAACGATGGCGCGCCCAAGTCGTCGAGCATTCGAATGAGGTTCGTGCGCATCGTGCCCGCGAAGCTGGCGTTCTGTTTCGCCCGCCTGCAGATTTCTTCTGCCGGGATGCCAAGCTCCATTTCCCTGCGTGCCACTCGATACGCGATTTCCATCTGGGTCCATCCCGGCGTGATGCCGAGCAGCACGATGGCGGCCGATGGATTCACTGCACCAAACGGTGCGTAGTACATCTCCAGGCTGTCTTCTTGGTGCAGTCGCAGGGAGGGAATCAGTAGGTCGGCTCGCTCGAAGCGCTCGCGCACCGGAAACGCGCGGATGACGTCCTCGAAGTCAGAGAAGAGGTTGGGATGTGCGATCCTCATCCGTGATTCACCCCCTAACAAGTTATTTTTATCAAAATAGGGACAGCGCCCATATATTAACTCAAGGATTTTCAGTTCTATCCCGTTTTACGTATTCCCAATAATCGGAGTAGATCTTGTTGATGAGTTCCTCCAACGTCCGCGTGCCGATAAAAGCTTGACAGTGTATCTTCTCCTTCTCTACTCGTTCTTCTTCTACCCGCTTTTCATGCCCCTCTTCGTCAAATGGACTCAACTTTTCTTCCATGTCCCTTTTTGCGTGTTCCAATGGAATTCCCTTAGCGTCATCGGCTTCCACTTCCTTGAGTATTTCATCAACCCCTGATTCCATAGGGTCCTGTTCCCTTTCGTATCCAGGCTCTGGAATGTTGTCATAATCGAGGATTGGCTGGCCGAATGCCTCGGCCATCATTACCCATGCATGTCGTAGCTCTTCTATGTTCTCCCCAAAGGGCTCTGTTGGGTCTTGGGTGATGGCTCCAACATGTCCGTTCCTGTCGTAGTACGCCTCATGTATAGCATATGTGAAGTATGCTCTTTTCATCTTGTCTTTGGCGTCAGCGTCGACATTCTTTTTCCGGACGACTCTATAATTCCACATGTACTAACCCCTATGCCACACCCTGCTTGCTTTGAACCCGATTGGTCTTATGCTCAGCACCTCCGTCCTGTTGAATGACTCGTTAGATGCCGCTTTGAATCAAATTTCAAGGGGTATTTTTCTGGATTTTCAAAGTTATCAATTTCCAAGTCAACATCCAGCTCAGGCCAATACAAATGATAGTCATGAAGTAGTTGAACATTTTGAATGGAATTTAATGTTTGGTTTTTGAAATAAGGATAATCCTTACAGCTTAGAAAAAATCCCTTCTCTTTTACATACAGCCATATTCCGAAAGGTGTGATATTTTCAACGCTCACTGAAAAATTTTTTCCATGCTTTAATGATTTCATCTTTATTCTCCCCGACAATACTCCCTCGCCTGAAACCCCAGATTATATGCTAACGCCAAAGGCTTAAGCTTAAGCCAGACCTTGGCCAAGAAAGCGTCCCGGTCGATTATGCAACTTATTATAAAGGGTAAATAGTATCTTAACAAATGATTTTTATCGCTTACCTGGCGTGGGGGAAATACGAAGATCTTAAGATTGGCAAAAGATATGGGCGAAGACCTGGGCGTCTTTGATGAGAGCAGAAAGCCGGCAGAACTCATTGGGTCGATGAGCGGTGCCCGAGGACGTTAACCAGACGGCCGCCGGAAGCCCGGCCTGGCGGAAAAAGGCGGCTACGGTGCCCCCACCGATACCGTAGGGGAAGGCCTTTTTATGATGCACGGCCCAGATGGCTTTTTGTAAAGCCTTTACGACCGGGGCCTCGGCCTTCGTTTCCGGCGGGGCCTGAATCTTATTGACCACTTCGATTTTTATTCCCAATCCGGTTTTTTTGCCCACCTCAGCGGCGATGTCTTTTATCTTGTTAATGACCTCGGTTAATGGATACCCAGGCAGAACCCGGCAATCCAAATAAAAAACATCCTGCCCGGGGATAGTATTGACATTGGGCACATTGGCTTCTTTTTGAGTCGGTTCAAAGGTGCTTTTCGGGAAATCGAAACGAAGGTCTTTTTTATTAAAAAAACGGGGCAGCTTTTCCAGGGCCAGGATCAAATGGGCGGTGCCTCGCAGGGTGTTAAGGCCCATATCCGGACGGCTGCCATGGCATTGCCTTCCGGACAGGGTAAGTTTTATCCAAAGGAGGCTTTTTTCCGCTACTTCGATCAGGGTCCCTTCCCGGTTTCCAGCATCGGGAATAATAAAAAGGTCATCATCCTTAAACAAACGGCGTTTTCTCTTTAAGACATATTCCAGTCCTTTTTGACTCCCGGTTTCTTCATCGGAGACCCACAGGAGCCCGATGGAACAGGTCGGACATACCCCTTCTTCCTGTAAGGCTTTAACTGCAAAAAAAGAAGAGACAATACCGTGCTGGTCGTCCTCAGCCCCGCGTCCATAAAGAAAATCCCCTTTCCTTTTCAATTCATAGGGATCGCTTTTCCACAACTTCCTGTCTCCGATGGGAACAATATCGATATGACTCAAGATCCAGATCGTTTTGGAAGGACGCTCCCCGGGAAAAAGGGCCAGGAGATTGGAGCGAAATCCCTCAGGGACCTGAGGATCGGGACAGGGAATATTGAAAAGGGTTTGGGGCAATAAGGCCTTTAATTGTTTTTCGAGAAAAAAGGCTTTGGCATTTTCCCCTTGCCCCCCGTTTCGCGGACCCAGGGCCGGGATAGCCGTCAATTCCTGCTGAAGGGTCACCATCGCCTCTTTATACCCCTGGATCCGTTTCTTTATCCGCGGCCAGGGGTCGGAGGAAGTCTTATCTCGATTAATGGGTCGTGGGGGTCGGGCCATTTTGAATCCCTTCGATTTGCGATGACAGGAAATGGATTTGTTTGGAAATCTCCGGATTTTTTTTAAGGCCCTTTTCCACGGTGCTGACCGCATAGATCACCGAGGTCGTATCCCGATTGAAGGCCTTGCCGATGGTCTCTAAGGTGTGGTCGGTATATTTCCTGCTCAAAAAAATGGAAAGGTTTCGGGGAAGAAGATGAATCCGTTTCCGGGAACGGGAGGTCATCTCTTCCAAAGAAACCCGAAAATATTTTCCGACCAGATCTTTGATGGCTTGAATGGAAACTTCCTTTTTTTCTTCCAACTGTTCATTGACCACCAATTCAGCCAGGGAAAGATCCAGCCTCTGGTTCATCAAGGTGGCCTGAGCCGACATCCGTATCAGACAGCCCTCCAACTGCCTCATGTCTTTGAAGGGTTTGCCCGCCAGAAATTGTTTGACCTCCTCATGAAGACCTATCCCCAAAAAATTGGATTTCTTTTCTACAATCGCCCAAACGGGTTTCAAAATCAGGGGGATCGATGGAGCCGATCAAGGCTGAACTCAAACGGGATTTTAATTTGCTGCCCAGGCGGGGAATATCCTTGGGCGGCAGCGAACTGGTGAAAATAATTTTTTTGTTGTCGTTGAACAAGGTGTCCAGGGTATAGCCCAACTCCGTCTGGGTGGTTTCTTTTCCGCTCAGGAAATGGACCTCTTCCAAAAGAAGAAAATCGCAGTTTTTTCGATACTTGTCTTTGAAGGAATTCATGGAATTGGTCTTGATGGATTCGACCATTTCATTGGTAAAGTCTTCGGTGGAAAGATACAAGACCTTGGCCTGGGGTTTGTGTTTCTGGATATAATTACCTACGGCTTGTGACAAATGGGTCTTGCCCAAACCGGAGGAGGAAAAAAGATACAAGGCATTATTATGAAGATTTTTTTCGGTGGCCAGGGCCATGGAAGCCAGGTAGGCAAAATGGTTGCTGGGACCGGTCACGAATTGATCAAAAGTAAACCCTCCGTTTAGGCGCTGTTGTCCTTTTCGGTCGAATCCGGGCAGGATGAACTGTTGAGTCTGGGCCGGAGAGGAAGGAAGTGTTCGGTTTGGAGGCGGAGCAGAAACCCGCAAGTTGATCTTCGGAGTTTCCGGATCCAGGTTATGGGCGGCTTGAACGATTGCGGCTAAATATTTATCTCTGACCCAATCCCGGAAAAAGGGGTTGGGACAACCCAAGATGAGTTCCTGATCCCCGGACTCAAGGAGGTCCAGAGGTTCGATCCACATCCGATATTGATTATCAGGGATTTCGATCTGAAGTTTTTCTTTAATGGCCTGCCAGAGTGTATCCATCATGAAATCGAATTCTTCTCCTTACGGTCCAAAACGAAAAAAATTGACCGGGATGCTTTTCAAAAATCTTAATTCATGATCCGCCTGCGGCAGACCAAGAAAGCCAAATTTTTTTAGGTAATTTACCTTGCCGGGAAACCCAGACCTTGGTCGGGGAACTTCCGGAGTCGATTGACCACTGCTCGTAAGGTTAAAGGCAACTATTCCAAAGTCTCTTGCTTAAACATTTTTCAATCACCCCGCTGATGAGACGCGGGAAATTGTTCCATCGTTTGGGCCAAAGACCTATGAAGAAGGGTTCAAAAAGGAGAACCCCGTTAGGTTGGATGAATGTGTATTTATCTCAGGAATGGAGGGCTGTCAAACCCTAAAGAGCGGACTTTGAAGTTAGCCTGCCGGACGCATCAACAAGGTGTAAAAGCGGCCTCTAACTTGAGTTAAGGAAGATTCCCCCGGCTAACCTGTTAAAACCATGCTCTATTGAGTGAAATCAAAAAATAAATGGGAATCTATAGCGGTTAGAAAAGAAAACTCCCAAAGGGACCTTTTCTTCTCTTTAAACGATCTTCTGTTTCCTATGTTTTTCTCGCTTTTTTAAAGGCCCCCTCAATAAGGGTTCAATAAATCGGTTATTGCACTGGCCTCGGATTGATAATCATCGAAATGGCCAAGGGTTTGGTTTGGTCAATATCCCTTTGGGGCATGGATAGGGGATGAGGTAAAGACCGCGAGGGAAACTATTCTTATTTTAGTGCCTTGGCCGATCAGAATTTTTTTTGAACCTGGTGGAGAATCCCTTCAATTAAATTTTGAATCTCTTGTAATCGTTCCGGGGACCGGGCTTCAAATCGTAAAACCAGAACCGGCTGGGTATTGGAAGCCCGGATCAGACCCCATCCGTCCTCAAATTTAACCCGGACTCCATCGACATCGATAATGGAAAACCTTTGAGCCAGTTCGTTTTTGACCGCTTCCACCACCTGAAATTTGGTCTCTTCCCTGGTTTCGACCCGAATCTCCGGTGTGGAATAGGTCGTAGCCAGGCCGGATAACAACTCGGGGATTTTTTTTCCGGTTTTTGATAAAATTTCCAGGAGCCGTAAAGAGGCATAGACAGCATCGTCAAACCCGAAATACCGATCGGCAAAAAACAAGTGGCCGCTCATCTCGCCGGCCAGGACTGCCTGGACCTCTTTCATCTTTTGTTTGATCAGGGAATGGCCGGTTTTCCACATCAGGATCTTTCCTCCCTGCCGGGGAATATCATCGTATAGATTCTGGGAACATTTCACCTCGCCTATAAAAGTGGCCCCGGGCCGTCCGGGGAGGATGTCACGGGCAAAAAGGATCAACAACTCATCCCCCCAGATGATGTCCCCGGCATGATCGACCACCCCCAGCCGGTCTCCATCCCCATCATAGGCCAATCCAACATCGAGATGTTCCCGGTTGACCAGGTCGATCAACTCCTTTAGATTTTTAGGTACGGTTGGGTCCGGTTGGTGGTGGGGAAAGGACCCGTCTATTTCGCAATATAAATCAAAGACCTCACAGCCAAGTTGGCGGATGATCGGCAGGGCCGTCCAACCCCCGGTCCCGTTTCCACCGTCGATGCCTACCCTCAGGGCGTGTGGCAAATGAATATCTTTATAAATAAACTCCTGGTAAGCCGGGAGGACATTTTCCTCCCTGACCGACCCGATACCGGTCATGAACTTTCCTTGCTCGGCAATCAGACCTAACCGCTGAATCTCGGCCCCGAAGATGGTATCCGGCCCGCTGCATACTTTGAATCCGTTGTATTCCGGTGGGTTGTGACTGGCGGTGATCATGACCCCGCCATCGGTTTTGAAATGACGTATGGAAAAATAGAGCAAGGGGGATGGACAAACCCCGATGTCTATGACCTGACAACCCGTGGATAGGAGCCCCTTTAACAAATAGTCTCGAAAGGCATTGGAACTAAGCCGGCCATCCCGGCCCAATGCAATTTGTTTTTTTCCGGCTTGACCCAGGTAAGTGCCAATGGCCTTTCCCATGGTCTCCACTTCTTCCAGAGTGATCTCTTTACCGACAATGGCCCTTATGTCGTATTCTCGAAATATTTGTGGGTTCATTTATTTCCTCCTGATCCGAGTGAATTGAAAAATCTTTCTGTTGGATTCTTACATTAGATCATCTGGGAATTGATTACGAACATAAACACTGTTGCGGGTTTCAGGTTACGGGTTGCGAACTAAGAGAGCGAAGTCTTTTCTCTAACAACTCGTAACGCTCAACCCATAACTTTTATTGGAAAAATTTCAAATAGGTTGGGTAAGTTTTTTATAACAGCTCAAGTTTTCCTTGAGCTTCCAACATCTCTACGATTTTCTTAACCTCCTGGGCCCTGTCCCGGGGACAAATCAAGAGGGCATCCGGAGTATCAACCACGATGAGATCTTTCATCCCGATCAATCCTACGGCCTTTTGAGGGCTATGTACCAGGCAACCCCGGCTATCCAGGACCAGAATCGGACCAGTCAGATAATTTCCTTGTTCATCTTTGGGTTCCAACTGATAGACCGCCTCCCAACTGCCTACATCATTCCATCCGAAATCCCCGGCCAGCATGAGGACTTTTTCGGCCTTTTCCATAACGGCATAATCAATGGAGACATTCTCCATGGCCTCATAACCGGTCTTTAGGGCCTCTTCCCATCCCGGGGTGCCCAGGCATTTTTTGAGTTTTATCAATTCGCCGTACATGGTCGGTGTCAGCCGGGCCATTTGTTCCATGATGGCCGAAACGGTCCAGACAAACATCCCGCTGTTCCAAAAAAACCGGCCGGTCTTGAGCATGGCTTCAGCCTTAGGGCGGTCCGGTTTTTCATGAAAGGCCTTTACCTCCCAAACCTCATGGCCATTGACTTCCGAAACCTTTCCCCCCCTTTCCAGATAACCATATCCGGTTTCCGGAAAGGTTGGAGTGATCCCGAGGGTGACCAGAAAGTTCCCGGATAGAGCGGTCCGGGCCGCAGCCAACAGGGTCTCCTGAAAATCAGGGATCCGGGAGATATAATGATCGGCGGGAAGAACAACCATCGTAGCCGCCGGATCGATACTTTCCAGGATCAAGGCTGCCAGGCCGATACAAGGGGCCGTATTCCTGCCCAGGGGCTCCACTATCAGCCGGGATTCCGGCAATTCCGGCAGCAGATCTTTGATAGCCTCGGCTTGAGAGATTTCGGTTACTATAAAAATGTGCTCCCGGTCGGTAAAGGGAAGCAGGCGGTCAATGGTTTGCTCCAGGATCGACTTGGGACCGACAATGTCCAGAAGTTGTTTGGGCCGTTTGGACCGGCTCCTGGGCCAGAAACGAGTGCCCCGGCCCCCGGCCATGATTACAAAATATAAAGAGGTGTTCATAATGACCCGTTTTGATTTTTCGGTTAGTTTCTTCTTAAGCGATATTTAATAAAGTTCAAAGTTCGATGTTCAACGTCAATAGTTAACTGTTTTTGGCTTAATGTCTATGACTTGTGGATTTTTATGATCCTTAAATCTGGCATCAAAAATCTTAAACCTTAAACCTTGACCCCGTTGTCTTTATTGCCCGGCCTCAGCCGTCCGGCCTTTCCCATCTTTCCAGAAAGGAGAGATCTCCCTGAGGCGTTGGATGATCGGCGGAAGATGCTCCAGGACATAATCGATCTCTTCCTCGGTATTATAAATGCTGAGGCTGAAGCGAATGGAACCGTGAGCGGCGGTAAAAGGCACGCCCATGGCCCGGAGCACATGAGAGGGTTCCAGGGATCCGGAAGTGCAGGCCGATCCTGAGGAAGCACAGACCCCCAGATTACTCAGTAGCATGAGGATCGATTCTCCTTCCACATACTCAAAGCTGACACTCAGGGTATTACCCAGTCTTTCTTTTTGATGTCCGTTGATCAACACCCTGGGAATGGTGTCCAGAATCCCTCGTTCTAATTTATCCCGCAGGGCCCGGACCCGATTATTCTCTTCGGTCATATTTTTTTGGGCCAGCTCGCAGGCCTTTCCCAGTCCGATGATATAGGGTACGTTTTCAGTCCCTCCGCGACGTCCTCTTTCCTGGTGTCCTCCGATAATAAAAGGAGTGAACCGGGTCCCTTTGCGGATATAAAGGACCCCGATGCCTTTCGGGGCGTGAAGCTTATGACCGGAAAAGGACAGAAGGTCGATCGGGACCCGGGACAGATCGATAGGGAGTTTACCCACGGCCTGGACGGCATCGGTATGAAAGACCACCCCCCGGGCCTTGACCAGCCGGGCAACTTCCTCAATCGGAAAAAGGACCCCGGTTTCATTATTGGCCCACATGATGCTGACCAGGGCCGTTTCCTCGGTGATGGCCGAGTTCAAAAGATCGGGATCCAGGCGGCCTTCCCGGTCTACCGGCAGTGAGGTCACTTTATAGCCTTTTTTGATAAGATAGGCGGCCAGGTTTCCGACCGCGGGATGCTCCACCCGAGTGGTAATGATATGGTTTTTTTGAGGATAGGAATTCAAAGTGCCCCAGATAGCCGCATTGTCGCTCTCGGTGCCGCAGCTGGTGAAGACGATTTCGGCGGGATCGGCCTGGATCAGGGCCGCCACCTGTTCCCTGGCCTGCTGCACCGGTTTGGCCAACTGCCCCCCAAAAGAATGCATGCTGGAGGGATTGCCGTAAAGGTCCGTGAAATAAGGCAGCATGGCCTCGACCACTTCGGGGGCCGTCCGGGTCGTGGCATTATTGTCCATATAAACTACCCTCATATCTTGACCTCCTCTACAAAGATTTCCGGGGAAACAAACTCCTTGAATTTGGTCTCCACATATTGTTTCAAGGTCACCTCCGCGGCCCGGCAGGAAGAACAGGCCCCCCGGAGGGAGACCAGGACCTTGTTGCCTTCGATATCGATCAGATCAATATCCCCTCCGTCGGCCTTGAGGGCCGGTCTGATCTCCCGTTCCAAAGTCTCTTCAATCAGTTTCATTTTTCGAAGGTTGGTCAGCGGCGCAGGCCTGGAAACGGCCGGAGTCTCGATGGGGCTTTTTTCTTCTTTGAGTATCCGGTTCAGGATGGCTTCGATCTTGTCATGGCAGGATTCACAGCCCCCCCCGGCTTTGGTGTAATTGGTCACTTCTTCGCGGGTCTTGAGGTTGTTCTGCCGGATAACCCGTTCGATTTCCTTATCGGTCACTCCAAAGCACTCGCAGACCAATTCCCCTTCTTCCACCTTGGGAACGGGCTGGCCGCGATAATTGGCAATGGCAGCGGATAGGGCCTGCTCTCCCAAGACCGAACAATGCATCTTTTCCTTAGGCAAGCCTCCCAAAAAGGCGGCAATATCTTTATTGGTGATTTTTTCGGCCTCTTCCAGGGTCTTCCCTTTTATCAATTCCGTCAAAGCCGATGAAGAAGCAATGGCACTGGCGCAGCCGAAAGTCTGGAACTTGGCCTCCTGGATCCGTTTTTGTTCATCCAACTTGAAAGTCAGCCGCAGGGCATCCCCGCAGGCCAGGGAACCCACCTCGCCGACTCCATCCGGGTTCTCCACTTCCCCGATATTTTGGGGGTTTTCAAAATATTCTTTCACTTTATCCGTATATTCCCACATGACTGAGCCTCACTTTTTAAAAAAAGGTTTCAAGGTTTCTATGGTTCAAGGGTTCAAGTAAAATGACTCGAAAGTCAAAATCCCTTAACGCCCGAATCTCGGGACCTGCTTTTTGTTTCGCCGAACGCTGAACGCTGAACATTTTTATTAATGTTCCCCCTGTACCAATTCAATCAAAATCCCGTTGGTCCCTTTGGGGTGCAGGAAGGCGACCCTGGTTTGATGGGCCCCGGGCCGGGCCTGTTGATCGATCAAGGGGACCCCTTTGGCCTTCAATTCTTCGAGAGCCTGGTCGATATCCTCCACTTCCAAAGCAATATGGTGAATGCCCTCTCCCCTTTTTTCGATAAATTTTTTCATGACCCCGTCGGGTTCGGTGGATTGGACCAGTTCGAGATTGGTCTCTCCCACCGGCAGGAAAACGGTTTTAAGTTCTCCCACGCATTCTTCCCCGGTAACAGGCAGGCCAAGCATTTCTTGAAACAGGGACTTGGCTTTATCAGCGTCTATTACACCAACCCCGATATGAGCGATCCGTTTGATCTTCATAAGATAAAACCTCCCGTCTTTTTATTCCCTTATAGCTAATTTTTCTTTATATTTCAAGTGAAAAGCCAGGAATTAGAAAGCGCCTGTCTGTAAAGGAAATCAATAAGGCGGTTTAGAGTGAAAAAAACAAAAAATGTATCAATATAGCTGTATGAAAAAGCCTAATAAATCCCTCCCGACCTCCCTTTGAGAAAGGGAGGGGTCAAGCTTCCCCCTTTGGAAAAGGGGGATTGATGGGGATTTAGCCCTTGGAATCATTGAAGTCAGAATTATTTTTCCTTTTTTTCAACACGATAATTTGTTACCAAAAAATAAGATTGCTTTTATCCTGAAAAAATTGAATTATTTCTAAAATTTCCGATCATAAAACTCAATATTATGAAAATAAAAGCCTTGTTTCACGGAATATTGGCCGACTGGATTGGCTTGGGTGAAGTGGAATTTACCTTGCCAAAGGAAGCGACCCTGGCTGACCTTCTGTTCGAGATCCGCAAAAACTACGGTTCTAATATGCCTCCCCAACTGGGGATGAAAGAGCAGGCGGATTTTGATCAGGCCTTTTGGATGGTCAGAGGCTCAGAACAGGTCAAAGAGTCGGAAGAAAAGTTAACCGACGGCGAAGAAATTCGATTTTTTTTGCCCCTGTCCGGTGGATAAAAGTGGATAACAGTGAGAAAGGGATATTATCCGACTATAAAAATATTACAAATTTAAGCAGTTACGTTTTAGGGAAGTTTCTATTTTGTTGAAAAGGCAAAAACTGTTTGTTATTATCCAGAAACTGTTCAATAACTTTTTAGATAGCTGCTGTTGGTCCGGCGTCCAAATAAGTGGGGATGACCAGTCATAGTTTTCGTTTTTGGAACACATCAATGAACCGGAAGAACGCTCTTTTTGTCTTTCAAGTTGCGGTAGTGGTGCTACTGGTTGCCCTTGTGGATGCCGTACCGGCAGCCGCGCAATCGCCGGCTCCAGAGCAATCAAAGTCTACTCAACCCAAAGACACCGATGATGAGGATCTGATCAATCCTGATCGGCCCGGTATCGCCGATGGTAGCATGGTCATTGGTGCTAAAAGGCTTCAGATTGAGAGCGGCATTCAAGCAGAATACCGCCATCAGAACGGGAGTAGTGAGTACACACTCTTTTTCCCGACCTTGCTGCGCATCGGCCTCAGTGGCCGTTGGGAAGCGCGTATTGAAGGTAACACCTTTACCTGGAAGAGTGATTTTGATGATACGACTAATCAAGTCTCTGGGCTGGCACCTCTCTCATTGGGCCTCAAATACCACATTGCAGACTCAGAGGGAGTGCATCGTCCTTCGATGGGTGCTATTGTTCGCCTCTTTCCAGCGTCGGGGACGAGCGACTTTCGCACGAACCACGTCACAGGCGATCTGCGGTTGGTCGCTGACTGGGACTTCGCGCCCAAGTTATCACTCAACCCTAATGTAGGAGTGGGAGTGTATGAGGATGGTCAGGGGGAGGTATTTGTTGCCGGGCTGTTTGCGCTGACCTTGAACTATCTTCCCAGCAAAAAGCTGAACCCGTTTATTGATTTTGGTCTACAGGCCCCTGAAGAAAAAAATGGGAAAGCCTCCGTTATTGTGGATACGGGGGTGGCTTACATCGTGGGGCGTAACGTTCAGCTTGATTTCAGCGTGGGCACCGGGGTGCAGGGGGAGACGCCACCGCATCCGTTCGTATCATTCGGTGTGAGCTTGAGGTTCTAATGCCAGCGGACGAAGGAAATAGGAAGGAAGATGCAGGAAAGGAGTGACAAGGTGTTAGAAGAGGGATCCTTGCTTTATCAAGATCAATCATGAGAAAAATTTTCTATCAAAGATTTCTTTTTCTGGCTGGCATTTGGCTCTGTGGATTTTTTTTCCCTCCCATGGAATTATGGGCTGACGGGGCGTATTCTTATCATTTTCCGGACCCCAAACTCGTTCTGGATTCCAAGGCAGATACGGTCATCGGCCTTTTGGGCGAATATACCATTAAAGAAAAAGACACCTTGTTGGACGTGGCCCGGGATAATGATCTTGGATTTAACGAGATGGAGAGCTTATACCCAGATATTGATCCCTGGCTACCGGCCGTGGGAACAAGGCTCATTATTCCCAGTCAATGGGTCCTACCGCAAACCCGGGGGATTGGTATTGTAATCAATATCCCCGAAATGCGACTATATTATTTTTTAAGTTCCATAAGGATGGTTCGAACCTATCCCATCGGAATCGGGGACGAGGGGTGGTTCAGCCCTGAAGGGACCTTCTACATCACCGAAAAAAGAAAGAATCCTGCCTGGTATATTCCAGAGTCTCTTCAGGAAAAATATCAGATGAAGGTCATGCCTCCCGGGCCGGATAATCCCTTGGGGGACTACTGGCTGGGCTTGTCTATTCCAGAATACGGGATTCATGGAACTAATATCCCTTGGGCCATCGGTCGGTTGGTAACGCACGGCTGTATCCGTCTTTATCCTGTGGATATAGAGAAATTGTTTTTTATGGTACCAGTTAAGACGCCGGTCGAGTTTATTTATGAACCAGTCAAGGTGGGTTGGAAAAAAGGAAGGATCTTTGTGGAAGTCCATCCCGATGTCTATCATAAGATATCCGACTTCAACGATTATGGGTTAAATAAAATAAGGTCATTGGGATTGACCGAACGGGTAAACACCGGTTTACTGCTGAAAGTCTTGGGAGAAAAACAAGGTATCCCGGTCGATGTAACCAAAGATTAAATTTGCTATTCTTTCCCTTGATCCGTGATAATTTTGAAGACCAATCTTGAGAACTTCATCATCTGCTTTCTTTCAATTTGTTAAAATCTTTGGTGGGATTGCTTTTCCCTCCTTTTATTCCTTTTAGGGATTCAAAGGTCAGTAAGTATTTAGAAAGAAGAAGGTTATTAGAATAAAAAAAGGCCGAGAAACCGTCACCGGTCTCTCGGCCAACCTGAAGAAAGAGAGTGAATAAGATTGGTTATTTTTTCATTTTTTTCATAAAAATAGATTCCGCTTTGTCTGCAGCCGCTTCGGCCTTGACAGCGGCATTTTCTGCTTTCTCCGCCGCCTTTTCCGCTATGGTAGCCGACTCTTCGGCCTTGTTGCCAGCGATTTCTGCCTTTTGTGCTGAAAGGTCCGCCTTCGTGGCCGCAGCCTCTGCCTTGTTGGCCGCCGATTCCACTCTTTGCATTAACGATTCTATTTTTTTCTCATCAAAGGCCGGAGCGGGGGTCGCTACCGCTTCTTTAGTAGTAGAACATCCCGAACTGAAAGCCAATAAAAAGACGAGAATCATTAAAGCTGCCATGAATTTCAGGACTTGTTTTCTTGAAGCCATTTTTTTTCACCTCCTTTCCATATTACATTAAAATTAAATCAAAAAAATCTTCTTGATTCGGTCGCAATCAATGGCTTACTTACCTAATTAATCTAAATGCATGATTTTGGCCGTTTTATTCATGTTCCCCCCTTCCCTTAAGAGAAAAATGCTCTAAAGTCCTGGCAATTAATCCCCTTTCATTAAAATAAGTTGCCTATTTGGTCTAAAATTTAACGATGAAATTAAAGGATGGGAATAAAGGAAACTAAGTATTTTAAATAGAAAAACCCTGTATTTTTAGAAGGACTGTTTATCGAGAAGTCGCCAGAGATCCGTAGCAACGGCTAGCCCATCTTCCGCAGTTAGAAAGCATGGAAGACGCGATATCAAATAGTTACGACAAGAATTAGGGCATTTTCTTCACTACATTTTCAATAATTTTTGGTTTGTTGGGGAGCAGAATTTTCAATCTCTGAAGCAGCACTTTGAGTTCCTTTGAGGGAGTAGCCACCATTCTGAGCCGGAGGGTTCTCTCCCGCGCCGGTAGTAGCACATCCAAAGATTTCAATTCCCGCAACTCCTCCAACAGCTTTCTTGGGGCGGTACCGAGTCCCGAGGCTTTCATCCATTGCTGGAGCGTTCGCCACATAGTCAGCGCCAAGAAGCAGACCAGGATATGAGCCTGGGTCCGTTCCTGTTTTTGATGGAAGATCGGTCGCATTCCCAGATCATGTTTCTCGGTACGGAATGAATCTTCCACTTCCGTCAGTTGGATGTAGGTATTCCATAGGACTTTCGGGTCACTTTCGGTCCAGTTGGTGCGCAGGATGTAGCTACCGCCGGTCTCCAAGGCCCACTGTTGCCGTTGTTCGTTCTTCTTGACTTCTAGGGAAAGCGGTGCGTCTTTTCCGGTACCGGTCTCTATGACTGTAATATTGAACAACGAGGCCGCACGTTTATTTTGTTCCAGCAGTCGCCCTATTCTCCGCTCGACTTTCTGCTTGTCTCGGAGCTTGCCGGTTTCGGCCTGGCGGGCCAGGTGATCCAGTTGGCTTTCCAGTCGGGTCAAAAAGTGGTTTAGAATGGCGTTTTCTTTCTCCTTCCGGCCTTGAGACCGGCACAGGACAAAGATTTCATCCGTTCCTTCCGGCGAGCAACAGAGCTTGACCTCAACATCAGGTTGGACCGCTTCCCAGTTCTGTTCGAAAAGCTGCTGCTCAAACTTCTTCAGCATCACTTTTGGGGTGCCGACCAAATAGCGGGCACCGACTTTGCGCATAAACTCCAGATTCTCCTCACTCACCATGCCGCGATCCATAACCCAGATCCGGTTGGCTTGGCCGTATTTGGCCTCCATCATCTGAACCATCTCTTGGGTCGTCGTAACATCCGGTCGATTGCCGTCAAAAACCTCAAAGGCTATGGGAAAGCCCTCTCGGGTGGCCACCAGGCCGATGCAGACCTGGGGACAATCTGGACGACTGTCCCGGCTGTAACCCCTCTTGGCCTGGGCATTGCCCTTGGCGGTCCCCTCAAAATAGGTGGAGGTTATGTCATAAAACAAAAAATCAAAGCTACTGCCGAACAGTTCCCCATAACGCTCCTGAAGGTGACGGCTTAAGGCATCCTTGTGGGGAAGCAAGGCATCCAGGGCACGATAAAGCCGATCCTCATTGATCTTATAGTCGGCCACTCCCAGCAGATCGTCTAAGGCCGTCTGGCCATACCAAAACTCGGCCATCTGTAATTCCGACGATGGGGCGCAAAAGCGTCCAAGAACTAAAATAGACGCCATGATCGACCAAGGAATCTCTTCCCGGTTGGAAGGAATATGATCTCGGCAGAACCTGGCAAGCCCCAGTTTGTTCCACAAAAGCAACCCCAAATAGACATCGCCGAAGCCTCTGAGTCGCTCGACGCTTACGCCATGGATATTGACCGTGGCCCAAGATGGGGGGTCTTCCCCCTGCTCAAACAGTTCAGGTCCAGGTAGAGGCTTTCCGGAAAGAATCCGTCCGATCTCCTCCCAACCTATCCGCTCTTCCCGATCAAGGCCAGGAAGTTTCCCTATCGTCGCCACTACTCGCTGACGGGGCCCTCGGGCAGTACGGACCGACTCAACTAAAAGCCAGCTCTCGTACTCCGCTCCACCTTTCTTTTTGGTCGCACGCCGGAGATACATAACCCCATTATCTCCGTTCCCACAGCACCTGGCAAGGGGGTGGTCTTCACTACATCCAATTTTCAAAGATCAGGACTTGAAATCATTTAACAATTCCTAACAATTCATCACGTTTTTCTTGATTTTTTCTCCAAACTGCGGAAGATGGGCTAGCTTTCCATCCGGGGCTATTAACTTCAACCCGTGACAAAATGTCGCAATTTCACTCCCTTCTTCTCTAAGCCTTTGTTTTAACTTTCTCCAGTATGCTCCAGCATCCGCGCTTTCAGTCAAGGCAGCACATACATCGACAATAGAAAAACACCACTCATTGTTATGCAATAGCTTCCTGATTTCCCTACCCCTGAAAACCGCTATATGAGATTCCATACTATCTCCTTATGATGGTTTGGCTCGTACCATTCATATCCGCCTCACGTTATACTTACCCTGTTCTTTGAAGTGTTCGTGCTCTCCGTGGTGAGAACAATCTGTTCCGTGGCAAATGACACCGGTGCATCAGGAAGAGAGTCATGGCCTTCTACAAAGTCTGCCACCTCTTCTTGCCTGATAAAAAGTTCGAGTGCTTCATCGCCAATAATTAGACGTAGCGCATCGTCCCTATTTTCTTTCAATCCTGCTAACACCGGAGCAGATGGAATACAGGTTTTGCGTCCGAGCCAGATTCCCCATACGGGATTGGTCATAGCATCGGTAATCTTTTTAAGCAATGACTTAGCTCCCTCCAGGAGAACACCAAAGGATGCATCGGTGAGGTACTGCCGATGCGTGATGTGGCAATCCTTGCTTTTCCCCTCTGCTGTCTTCGTGTTCCGGACGGTGTGATAGTCTTGGAGGCGTCGAACCGGCAACTCCTTCCTGATTGCTTTTCTTGGAATGGCAATAGCGGTCATCTGCGTTGTAGCTTGATCATATTCATACACCATCAAACTGCCAACATCATGTCAGTCTGATTTAACACAAAAATCATCCGATCTCTGTGTAGGATTCCGGAAAGCAAAGCTACATCTCAACCGGATAAAAAAAGCCCTCCTCCAACAATTGGAAAAGGGCCTTTGATCTTCATCTTATCCTCCCTGGGGTAGGGGTTAAAGACAAAAAGAAAAGAAAATTTAACAAGATAGTGGGAAAATACCACAGGGTCTGCCGATTGTCAACGGCTGGTAAAAGCCATACTTGGTCCTCCCAATCGAAATCACTCGAAATAGAATCGGGCCGCGACAACTGATTAGAATAAGATAGCAATAACAGAGGAGTGGGACTTTTTTTAGGTCTATTCTGCAATTTTTAGGCCCCAAATAACAGCGTTTGAGAAATACATCAAAGAAAACAGGGCTATGTTTTTCTTTTTCATCGTGCGATGCTCTGAAAGGAAAGCGATGAGGATAATATGATTTTTACCCATTACCGCTCAAAGCATATTTGGGTAGGGATTTAACCTCCACCTTTGGACAAAACTCTGGGGCGAGAAGACACTACTGACTCATATTAGCGTCATCGAGGAAACACCAGGTCAATACAGCGGTCCTTATCCCTTCTTTGACGTGGTTTCGCCAAAGTAGGACAATTTGAGGACAGGTCTACGTTTTAATTCAGGAGATTTCTGGATAAGGGAGTTTTCCCGGGCAGGGCATTTAGAAAAGGGGCAAAGCGGAACCGGGGGTGTTCATTTGATTACTTTTTACGATTTGTAATCCACTGAATCGGGACCAATTTTTCTATAGCCTTGAATTCAGGATCGCTGGTCAGGATGCGGCCGCTAAAACGTCTGGCCGTGGCCACACAGAAGGCATCGGCATAAGCGATGGGATACTCGGATTTGATTTCTGCGGCCTCACTGATTAATTGATCGTCCACCGAAAAGATGTCAATCGGGAGTTGCTCAATGAGAGCCAGGGCTTCCAGAGTTTTTACCCGGCAGACCCGTCTCTTGACAATGTAGTAGAATTCCCCCCAGTTGATTCGGGAAAGAAAGGCCTTTTTTTCAGCCCCGGTCAGCTCTTTAAAAACGGAACGGACTGTTTCCCATCCGGGTTCCTGGTGAAAAAAGCTCATAAGGGCAAAGCTGTCAAGAACGATGGGCTGGTCCATGCTTTCGTTCCTGGGAATGTTCTTGTAAAAGGTCATTGGTGAGGGAAAAATCGCCTTTGAGGAACCCGCAGGCGGTTTCAAGGGGATCCTCCGGGGCCGGTTTAATCAGAATCCCTTCGGTTTGTTCCAAAATATGAACTTTCCCTCCAGGCTTGACCCCATATTTGTTTCGAATCCTCTTGGGTAGTAAAATCTGACCTTTTGAGGAAATTTGAGCAAGAGACATAAACGTACTCCTTTTTTCTAAAAAGATAACTTTATATTTTATTGTTGTCAATTAAAATAAAATTCCAATTTTTACTCTTTGGAAGGAAAAAAATAAGCAACTTGACTTTTGGGCTGATCTTTATTATATTTATAAATAATAGACAGCATAGTGAGGACGACTAAGTTCTGGTTTTCTTGTCTACTTTCAGAAAGGGGGCGAAACGGCTTCGACGGGGATATTTAGCTTAGGTGGCATACCGAGGTCCTATCGGCTCGTAAAACAGATAGGAAACAATAATCGCAGACAACTACGATTACGCCTTGGCCGCTTAGGCGGCCGACATCCTGTCCTTCTTTCCTGCGTGGAGGATAAGGGTGACGATTAGCAGGATAGCCCGAACGAATGGCCTGTGGTCGGGAGGGCGAAACACTTTACAGGCTAGCTTTTCAGGTCTCCCGCCTGGCGGATCCCCGGAAAGCGAATCTTAAATAGCCAGGATATGTATGTAGAGGCCTAAGTGATGTATTTTCGGACGCGGGTTCAACTCCCGCCGCCTCCACCAAAAATTAGAAATCCATTTCAGTTATTCAACGTGAGCCGCTTTTAATATAAAGCCCCTGAGGAATAATCCCGGGGGCTTTTTTTGTTTGGAGAGGAAGATCATGGAGATCTTAATCATATTCCTGCTGATGATCTTGAATGGTTTGTTTGCCATGTCCGAGATGGCAGTGATATTTTCCCGAAAAGCCCGACTACAACAATGGGCCAGGGAGGGGAATAAGCGGGCTCAAACAGCCCTGGAATTGGCGGAAAACCCCAATCGATTCCTGTCCACCATCCAGGTGGGTATCACCTTGATTGGCATCCTGGCCGGGGCCTTCGGGGGGACCACAGTAGCCCGTTCTCTTGACGCCTATCTGAAAGGGATACCTTTTTTGAAAGGATACAGTGAAGCCCTGTCTTTGGGGGTTGTGGTCCTGGCCCTTACCTACCTCTCCATTGTCATTGGGGAACTGGTCCCCAAGCGATTGGCTTTGAACAACGCCGAACGGATAGCCTCAGTGATGGCCGTTCCCCTGCGATGGGTGTCCAGAGTCACCCACCCGGTAGTTCAGATCCTGACTATTTCTTCCGAATGGATTTTAAGGCTTCTTGGTTCTCAACCTTCCCAAGAACCGTCCATCACCGAAGAGGAAATCAAAATCCTGATCGATCAGGGCACCCGGGATGGTGTTTTTGCCGAAGCTGAAAAAGATATCGTCAAAAGTGTGTTTCGGTTGGCCGATCGGGAAGTCGGGGTTCTGATGACCCCCCGCTTAGAGATCGTCTGGCTGGATCAGAATGCCCCTGTTGAAGAAAATCGAACTAAGATCATGGAAAATACCTTTTCCCGTTTTCCGGTCGCTCAAGGCAGTCTGGACAATGTCCTGGGGGTGGTACGGGCCAAGGACCTTTTGGTCCAGGGCCTCTCCGGCCGACCGATAGACCTGAAAGAAAAGATGAGCCCCCCTCTTTTTATTCCGGAAAATGCAGCAGCCATGCATCTTCTGGAGTTGTTCAAGAAATCCCGTCCGCACCTGGCCTTGGTAGTGGATGAATACGGCGGCATCCAGGGTCTGATCACCTTGAATGATATCTTGGAATCCATCGTCGGAGAGATCTCTTCTCAGGATCAGACTACGGAGCCCCAGTCGGTTCAGAGGGAAGACGGTTCCTGGCTGGTGGACGGAATGATACCTATAGACGAGCTTAAGGAGCTCTTTGAACTGGGGGAATTACCGGACGAGGGTAGCGGCCACTACCAGACCCTGGGCGGGTTTATAATGATGCAGATGGGAAGAGTTCCCAAGCCAGCCGAACATTTCCAATGGGAGGACTTGCGTTTTGAAGTGGCGGATATGGATGGAAAACGGGTGGATAAAGTGATCATTTCCCGAGAACAAAAGCCGGAATAGAGGTTAAAGGTCAGATTGTAAAAGGCAAAAGGTAAAAGGAAAAAGGGGAAAAAGCATAGTGCAGAGTGAAACGTTCAAAGGTCAAAATGCAAAATAAAGGGAATAAAACTAAAAGTCTTAGGCTCTTAGACCAGTGGGAACGTGGATGCTTTTCCCTTGAACCCCAACCCCCAAACCTCTAATCTCCCACCTCCGGCCTGTTGTCTATTAACTTTTTGTCTGCTTCTTCCCTTTCTTTCTGAGATTCGTTGATCAGGCACTGGGGTCGAAATTTGCAATATAGTTTGGGATCGCTGCAGGCCACTCCTTCCTCAAAGCAGGCCGGGCAGTAAGCGATCAGATGTTTCTGGCAAGGGAAGACCCCTTCCCGGTCCGGATGGTTTCGGCAGCTTGGCATAATAAAAAGTCTTATACCATAACTTCGGGAAGAAACGAAAGGGATTCACGACTTTTTTCGCTTTTCTTTCTTTTTTCATTTTGACAAATCTCGAAAATCCTTATATATTCATTTAGATAAATTAAATAGACCCAAAAGACCCAATACCCAGCTAAACCAGATAAACCAAACGCTAAACAGGCCAGACAGAACTGATCAAAGCAATGCTTTTGTCCGTCATTATTCCGGTTTTTAATGAGAAGGAGACCTTGGAGGGTTTGGTGGAAAAGGTTCGTTCGGTTGATCTTTCCTCCTTGAACATTACCATGGAGATCGTGGTCATCGATGACTGCTCCCAGGACGGTACCCTGGATGTGGCACGAAAGCTGGCCGAGGAGGGGAAGATCCGTTTACTAAGACATGATAAAAACCAGGGGAAGGGAGCAGCCCTACAAACCGGGTTTCAGGGGGCGCAGGGAGAAATCGTTTTGATCCAGGATGCCGACCTGGAATACGACCCTGAAGAATATCCTAAATTGTTAAGGCCCATCATAGAAGGGAAGGCCGACGTTGTTTATGGCTCCCGCTTCATGGGAGGAGAGCCCCATCGGGTCCTCTATTTTTGGCATTATGTCGGAAACAGATTCCTGACTCTTCTATCCAGCATGATGACCAACCTTAATTTATCCGATATGGAGACCTGTTATAAGGTCTTCCGAACAGAGATGCTCAGGTCCATCCATTTGAAGGAAAAAAGGTTTGGTTTCGAACCTGAAGTCACGGCCCGGATCGCCCGGTTGGGGTGCCGAATTTACGAGGTTGGTATTTCCTATACCGGACGGACCTATAAAGAGGGGAAAAAAATCAACTGGAAAGACGGTGTCCGAGCTATGTGGTGTATCATTAAGTATGCGGTAGTTAAATGATTACAACCGGTTGGCTTTTTGAGATTTAAAAAATTTATTCGACAGGATTTACAGGATTGCTTTCTTTTGTGCCTTTCGTCCTGTCTGCATGCGAGCACGCAGACAGGCATGGGGATGAAAGGGACAAACCGAATCGTCCTGCGGACAGAAGCATTCATTTCCGCTGGAAGCGGACCGAGGTTGCTCAGGGCCTAACAGGGCCTGAGCAATGAACATGTAAATCCCGTTAATCCTGTCAGACAAAAACACTTTCTTTAGGTTTTTATGAAACATGTCTTAGTCACCGGGGGAGCCGGATACATCGGGAGTGTGGTCTGCCAAACCCTTCTCGAAAGAGGGCACTCGATTATTGTTCTGGATAGTCTGGAGGAAGGACATCGACAGGCTCTGCCAACGAATAGCATTTTTTTTCAGGGTGATCTTGGGGATGAGCCCTTTTTAAAAACTATTTTTGATTCCTATCCCATTGGGGCCGTGCTGCATTTGGCTGCTTATTGTCTGGTGGGGGAGTCGGTCCAGGATCCGGAAAAATACTATGGAAATAATGTGTCCAAGGGGCTTGTTCTCTTGAAGGCCATGAGGGGTTTCGGGGTTAATAAGATAGTCTTTTCCTCTTCGGCAGCGGTCTATGGGGAACCCATCTCCACTCCGATTGCTGAAACTCACCCGACTCAGCCGGTCAATCCCTATGGTCATTCCAAACTCATTTTTGAACAGGTCCTGGATTGGTACCAAAAGGCCTATGGGTTGAAGTATGTCACCTTTCGCTATTTCAATGCCGCCGGAGCAATAGATCGGCTGGGAGAGGACCATCATCCGGAAACCCACTTGATCCCCCTGATCCTTGGGCCCCTCTTGGCTGGGGAAAGGGCTGCAGAACCGCTAACGGTTTTCGGAACGGATTACCCGACGCCGGACGGAAGCTGTCTGCGGGATTATATCCATATCCGGGACCTGGCCTTGGCCCATGTCCTGGCCCTGGAAAGATTGGATAAACTCCAGGAGAGAATTTTTAATCTGGGAAACGGGATGGGTTTTTCGGTCTTGGAGGTTATTGAGGCGGCCGGCCAGGTCAGCGGCCGGAAAATCCCTTATCGCCATGGAGAACGCCGTCCGGGAGATCCGGCTGTGCTGGTGGCTTCTTCCATTCGGGCCCGGAAGGTCCTGGGCTGGGAACCCTGCTATCCGGAGTTAAAAGAAATTATCGCATCCGCCTGGGACTGGCATCAAAAATTTCCCAGAGGGTATGAACAATAACCGGCTACTGGCAGGATTAACAAGATTTATGTGAATCCTGTTAATCCTGTCGGACCATTTTTTTTTGAAGCTAAACTGTTACGATTTTTCTAAGATATCCTGTTACATAAGAGATGATGATGAGCAATATTGAAACCTGGTATACGGTTTATACCAAAAGCCGCTGTGAACAAAAGGTTTTTCAGACTTTGACCGACAAATCCATTGTCGCCTTTTTACCCAAAATCGAAACCTTAAGCCGCCGCAAAGACAGAAGGAAAAAGATTTGGCTTCCCCTTTTCCCCGGATATGTTTTTTTTCGAATTCCCTGGGAACTGAAATTATATTGGGAAGTATTAAAGACCGACGGTGTTGTAAAGGTCCTGACCATGGGAGGGGCACCGGCCCCGGTGCCGGAGGTGGAGATTCAGTCGGTTAAAATTGCGGTGGAAAGCCTGTTGCCGCTTTTTCCGCATCCCTTTGTCAGGGAGGGAGACCGGGTGATTATTGAAGCAGGGCCTTTAAAAGGCGCCCAGGGAATTTTTATATCCCGGGAGGGAAAAATGGGAAAATTCGTGGTTGGGGTTGATTTGCTCAACCGGGCCGTGGCTGTGGAGATTGAACCGGAATTTATCCGGAAATTGTAATTGTCAGAAAAAAAGGAGGTTCAAAAGTCTATGGATTATTCAATTGCCCCCACGGGAGAACGGTTTTCCCTGCCCAATCCTGAGGATGCAGAGGCGGAAAACAAACGCCTCCGAACCCTGGCGGATGAACAACGCCGGCAAGGGAGGGAGATTGTGGTGGTGATGGGGGTCGGCTTTGTGGGCGCGGTGATGGCCGGTGTGGTCGCCGATTCCGTAGATGCCCAGGGCCGGTCCGCAAAATTCGTCATCGGCATGCAGCGGCCCAGTTCCCGGTCTTTTTGGAAGATCCCTTTTATCAATCGGGGGATCTGTCCGGTCACGGCAGAAGACCCGGAGGTCGCCCCTTTGATCCGCCGCTGCGTGCTGGAAAAAAAGACCATGACCGCCACCTTTTCCATCGAGGCCTTGTCCCTGGCCGATGCCGTTGTGGTAGATGTTCAATGCGATTTCATCAAGGAAGACCTGGGCAATGTCAAAAGCGGCAATGCCGACATTCAGGCCCTGGAAGAAAGTTTTAAGATTATCGGGCACAAAATTTCTCCCAAGACCCTGGTCCTGATCGAAACCACCGTTCCTCCCGGAACGACCGAATACATCGCCTACCCTTATATTAAAAAGGCCTTTGAGGAGCGGGGCATATCGGAGGAACCTCTTTTGGCCCACAGCTTCGAACGGGTCATGCCGGGAAAGAACTATGTAGCCTCAATCCGGAATTTCTGGCGGGTCTGCAGCGGCATCAACACCGAGGCCCGGGACCGGGTAGTCCGTTTTCTGTCCGAGGTCATAGAAGTGGAGAAATACCCTTTGACGGTCTTGGACCGGCCAATGGAAAGTGAGACCTGCAAGATCATTGAAAACAGCTTTCGGGCGACTATGCTGGCCTATATGCATGAATGGAGCTTATTTGCCGAACGCAACGGCGTGGATCTTCTCAAGGTCATCGAGGCCATCAAGGTCCGGCCGACCCACAGTAATATCATGTTTCCAGGACCGGGAATCGGCGGCTATTGCCTGCCCAAAGACGGGGGGCTGGGCCTCTGGTCCTATAAGCACCTGATGGGATTTCAGGACGATATCTTTCAGGTCACCCCTTTGGCCATCAATATCAATGATACCCGGGCCCTTCATGCCGCCCAATTAGTAAGGGACGCCCTGCGCAACCAAAACCGGATTGTGGCTTCTTCCCTGATTGCCGTTTTGGGGATTTCATACCGGGAGGATGTGGGCGATACCCGCTACAGCGGTTCAGAACTTTTGGTCAGAAAATTAAGCGAAATGGGGTCCGAGGTGCGGGTCCATGATCCTTATGTGGACCACTGGTGGGAAATGGAAAAGCAGGACGATTATCCCATTCACAATAGTTGGGCGCGATTTTTCCGGAACCAGGAAGGGTTGAAAAATCTGCAAGTCAACAAAGAAATTCCTGAAACCCTGCGGGGGGCGGATGCCGTCGTCCTGGCTGTGCGTCATTCGGCCTATATGGACCTGGCCCCGAAGCAGGTGGTGGAGTGGATCGGCAAGCCTGCGGCGGTGGTGGATTGTTTTGGAATTCTGAATGACGACCAGATCCGAAAATATTTTGAGCTGGGATGCGAGGTGAAAGGTTCCGGACGAGGCCATATCAATCGTATTAAAAGGGAAGTATTGGGGAAAAAATAAGGGTTAGACAGGATTAACAGGATTGACTTGATATTTTTTACCCTTTCCGGATGAAAGGGCAAAATGGTCCTCCACAATGAAACACGAAGATATAACCAAAAATAACATAGGAGCATCTTACAGGGTATTCAATACGCTCGGCTTTGGTTTTTTAGAAAGTGTTTATAGAAAGTCGATGGGGATTGAATTGATGAAAAATAATTTGAAATTTGAAGAAGAGAAACCATTAAAAGTTTTTTATGAAGACCATGTAATTGGAGATTTTTACCTAGATCTTTTGATAGAGGATGAAATTGTGGTTGAATTAAAATCGATTCAGAATTTACTTAAAGAACATGAGGTCCAACTTGTAAATTATCTGAATGGGTTGAAAAAGGAAGTCGGTCTATTAATCAATTTTAGCCCCCATGGCGTCGAAGTTAAACGTAAATATCGACAACCGTCGCCGAAGGCAGATTGAATTTGCTCAGTTTCTTCTGGAAACTGAGCAAAAATCCCTTTAATCCTGCAAATCCTGTCTGAAAAAAAGTGGATTTTTTATGAACCAATCCAAAGTAGCTGTCTTAAAAACCGAACCAAAGACTGTCTTTGAGGATATCGATCGTCTGTGCGAACTGGCCGATTTTAAAAAACATCTCGACCCGACCCGTCCGGTAATCCTCAAGGACAATATTTCCTGGCATTTTCCCTTCCTGAGTGCCAATACCACCCCCTGGCAGTTGGAAGGAATGATCAAGACCCTACTGGAAAATGGGTACCGGGACCTGGTTGCGGTCCATAATAATACGGTGGTCACCAATCCTTATAAGGGAGGCCGGTTGAATAAACTGACCCCTATCTATGAGAAATACCAAATCCCGGAACTCTATAATTTCAGAAAAGATCAGATCCGCTGGGAAGTCTATCGGCCTAAAGCCCGAATGAGAGTCCTGAACCAAATCTTTCCTCAAGGGATACGTATCCCTGAATTCTTTATCGGGAAAAACATCGTACACCTCCCTACTGTCAAAACCCATATTTATACTTCCACCACCGGGGCTATGAAGAATGCCTTCGGGGGCTTATTGAACACCAAACGGCATTACACCCACAGCGTGATCCATGAAACCCTGGTGGATCTCTTGGCCATCCAGAAGGAAATCCATTCCGGGATCTTCGCCTTGATGGATGGGACCGTTTGCGGCTCCGGCCCGGGGCCGAGGACCATGACCCCGGTAGAAAAGAATTATCTGTTGGCGTCCGGAGACAGCGTCGCCATCGATGCCGTAGCCGCCCATATGATGGGTTTTGATCCCTTAACTCTCCCCTTTATTCGTCTGGCCTGTGAAGACGATCTGGGTCAGGGACAATTTAAAGACATCGAAATCCTTGGGGAAGATGTATCCAAAGAAAACTTCGGATTTCAGGTGGGAGATAACTTTGCCAGTAACATAGGTGATTTCTTATGGTTCAGTCCCTTCCGCAGGTACCAAAAGTTTTTTTTTCATACCCCAATGGTCAACCTCTTTATTTTTGCTTCCTTCTTTTACCATGATTTTATCTGGTGGCCTTTTAGAGGCACCAGGATTATGAAAAATTTTAAAAAGGAGTCCCGGTGGGGGAGGTATTTTTCAACCTATCCCGAGCTGCGGTAATCAATCATGGACTTTGTCGATTTAAAATACCAGCAACAACGAATTAAAGATAAACTCGAATCCAGGATTCAAGCCGTTCTGGCTCATGGCCAATATATCATGGGCCCCGAAGTCAAAGAACTGGAAGAACGACTGGCTGAGTACGTAGGCGTAAACCAGGCCGTAAGCTGCGCTTCGGGTACCGATGCCCTGCTCCTGGCCCTGATGGCTTTTAATCTTGGACCGGGCGAGGCGATATTTACCACCCCGTTTACCTTTGTGGCCACGGCCGAGGTGATCAGCCTCCTGGGGGCTACCCCCATCTTTGTGGATATAGATCCCCAGACTTTTAACCTGGATCCCAACAAACTTGAATTGGCCATCAGGGCCTTAAAGTCGAACGATCCGACCATCCATCCGCTCCCCCGTTTTGACTCGCCCCTCGTCACTCGTTACTCGTCGCTTCGCCCGAAGGGCCTGATCTCCGTGGATCTGTTCGGCCTGCCGGCTGATTTTGACCGCATCAATACCATTGCCCGGGAACACCTCCTTTATGTTATCGAAGATGCGGCCCAATCTTTCGGGGCTGAATATCACAACAGGAGAGCCTGTGCCTTATCCGAGGTTGCCTGTACTTCTTTCTTCCCGTCTAAACCACTGGGGGCTTACGGGGACGGCGGCATGTGTTTTACTCAGGATGACCACCTGGCCGATGTAATGCGATCTATTAGGATTCATGGGCAAGGTGTTAATAAATATGAGAATGTAAGAATTGGATTTAACGGGCGGTTGGATACCCTTCAAGCGGCCGTATTGCTGGCCAAATTTGAAATCTTTTCGGAGGAGATCGAATTAAGGAATCAAGTGGCGAAACGGTACACCGATCTTCTCACCCGCTACTCGTCACTCGTCACTCCTTCTATTCCTGGAGAGATGAAGAGCGCCTGGGCCCAGTACTCTGTTCTATCCAAGAATTCAACTGAGCGGCAAAATTTTATTCAAAAACTTAAAGGGGCTTCCATTCCCACGGCCATCTATTATCCAAAACCCTTGCATCTTCAAACTGCTTTTACCTTTCTGGGATATAAGGAAGGTCAATTCCCAGTCAGCGAGGATTGTGCCCGGCGAATTTTCAGCTTGCCCATGCATCCTTATTTAAAGCTGGAAGATCAGGAGAGAATAGTAAGTATTCTCAGCCAGGTGTAAGGATAATCTTAACACTCTACTTAGCCTTTTTGAAAACCCGTTTGAAAATCACATCCACATTTTTTAACATATGACCGAGGTTGAATAGTCCAGTCAGTTCCCTGGGGGTCAGCCATTGTTTTATCCTCGGGTCCTGCTTCAGCAACTCTTCAAAACTTTTCTCCCCGGCCCAGATCTTCATGGCATTTTCCTGCACGACCGGGTAAGCTTCTTCACGAGTTATTCCCTTTCTGGTCAAGGCCAACAGGATCCCTTCAGAAAAAATTAATCCTTTTGTTATCATAACATTTTTCTTCATGTTATTTGGATAAATAATTAAATTACTTATAATATTTGTTAGTCTATTCAGCATATAATCCAGGAGGGTTGTGGCATCAGGACCGATCACCCGTTCCACGGAGGAGTGACTGATATCCCTTTCATGCCACAGGGCTTGGTTTTCCATGGCGGCCAGGGCATAACCACGGACCAGCCTGGACAAACCGGTCAGATTCTCCGAGGCAATTGGATTTCTCTTATGGGGCATAGCCGAAGAACCTTTTTGTCCTTTGGAAAAGTATTCTTCCGCCTCCAAGACCTCCGTCCGTTGAAGGTGTCTGATTTCCACAGACATCTTTTCAATGGAACCGGCAATAACGGCCAAGGTGCAAAAATACTCGGCGTAGCGGTCCCGCTGAATGATCTGGCTGGAAGCGGGCGCGGGTTTGAGTCCCAAGCTGCGGCAGACATAGGCCTCAACCCGGGGGGAGATATGGGCGAAGGTCCCCACCGCCCCGGATATTTTGCCGACGGCAATGGTCTCCCGGGCCTGAATTAGACGGCGGAGATTACGGCCGGCCTCATCATACCAGAGGGCCATTTTCAACCCAAAGGTAATGGGTTCGGCATGAATACCGTGAGAACGGCCGATCATGACTGTTTTTTTATGGGCCAGGGCCTGGTCCTTTAATACCGATTGCAGGACCTTCATATCCTCTATCAGGACCCCGGCGGCCTCCTTGAGCAGGACGGACATGGAGGTGTCCAATACATCGGATGAAGTCAGCCCCAGATGGATGTGGCGGCTGGCCGGACCCACATGTTCGGCGACATTGGTCAGGAAAGCGATGACATCGTGTTTGGTGATCTGCTCCAATTCTTCGATCTGCTCCACTGAAAAGCGGGCTTTCTTTTTGATTTGCTCCAGGTCCCGGGGAGGGATATGACCCAGTCGGGAAAGGGCTTCACAAGCCAGAATTTCCACCTCAAGCCATTTCTGGTATTTATTCTGCTGACTCCAGATGTTGGCCATAACAGGACGGGTGTAACGAGGGATCATGAAAATCTCCATTGAAGGTATAAGGTATAAGGTATAAGGTTCAGGGTTCAGGGTTCAGGGTTCAGGGTTCCGAAGAGTTATTAAACTGAATTGGTACTTGCCTGTCAATGAAAAATTGATTATCTTTGCTTAGAAAGGGTCCAAGGGGTCTAGGAGTCGAGGGTTCATGTGTTTCGGCTTCCGAGCTTTTATCTTGAAACCTTGATCCCTTGATCCCTTGAATCCTTTGTGATTTTTTTATGGACGATAAGTTTTGGAATGAAGAGGTTGAGAGACTGAGCCGGACCGGTCCCGGTCTCCAGACTGTGATTCAAGAAATCCTGGCCGGCCGTCTCCCTTTCCGGGTTGCCGGGCTGCAGGGATCGTCCCCGGCCTATTTTCTTCATCAGACCTGGACCCGGGTCCGAAGACCGATGCTGGTGGTCTGTGCCGATCCGGAAGAGGCCCAAAACCTTTTTAAGGATCTGCTCTTTTTTGCCGGGCGGGACCCCGAAGAAATTCAATTTTTTTTACCGTCCCCCATTCTCTATTTCCCGGTTTATGAAACACCGGACTTTCGGGAATATGCCCCGCAAACGGATACCGTGGCCCAGCGACTGGCCTGCCTCTATTCTTTGCTCACCCGCCCCGGACCGATGCTCCTGATTACCTCGATTCAGGCCCTTCATTCGGCGGTCATGCCCAGGGAATTACTTTCAAGTCAGGTGGATTATCTGGTCCGCAAAGAAGAAACCGCCAGAGAGGAACTCCTGGCGCAGTTAGTCCGGTGGGGCTATTTAAGGACCCCGCTGGTCGAAGGGGTTGGGGACCTAAGTGTCCGAGGCGGGATCCTGGATATATTCCCTCCCCTCCACAGCCGTCCGGTCCGGGTCGAATTTTTCGGGGACCAAGTAGATTCCATCCGGGAATTCAATCCTGCCACCCAGCGGTCGGTTCTGGACCTGGAGGAGTTGGTCCTTCTCCCGGTCAGCGAAATCCTTTGGGACCCGGAAAGAATACACCTGGCCGGAGTTAGACTGGAGCAGGCCTTGAGTAAAGGGGCCATTGCTGAAAACGAAGCCTCCTGGCTTAAACATCGCCTGGATCAAGGCCTCCCTTTTGAAGGGGGAGAACGTTGGTTGTCCTGGTTCTATGAAATACCGGGTTGTTTAAAAGAGTATCTGCCCCACGATTTTCTCTTAGTCTGGAATGACCCTTTGTCGTTGCAGCGGGGCATGCCGGCCGAAGCCCCCGATCCTCAAAAAAAGTTTTGGGACGGCTGGGAAGATGTTCCGGCTATTTCCCTGGAGAATTTGCCGGTTGAAACACCGGGGATGATAACCGGCCCTCTCTGGTCTTTATCGACCAAGGAAAATCAGGAGATCAGCCATATTATCCGGGAACAGTCTTCGTCCAAGGAGGGACTTCAAAAACTGGCGGCTTTCCTTTCCGCCTGGAAAGAACTGGAACAGGAAATCTGGATCATTGTTTCTCAAGATGCTCAAGCCAGACGACTGCGGGACATCCTCTCCTTCTATCAGATTGATGTCTCTTATTTCCCCGAACAGAAGCACCTGTTCGGCGGGCAAAACCCCGGTGTGCGTATCCTGACCGGCCGTCTTTCGGGGGGGTTTCGAATGAAATCCCCATCCCTGATTTTCCTGACCGAGAAAGAGATCTTCGAGCCTAAAAAGGAGATCCGGAAAAAAGACCGGAAAGAGGATTTAGAGGCCTATATTACCTCGTTGGATGATCTGAAGGCCGATGACTTCATAGTCCATAAGGATCATGGTATCGGCTTGTACCGGGGCCTGCAATTTTTTAAATTGGACGGCTGGGAGGGCGAATTCCTATTTATTGAATATGCCGAAGGGGACAAGCTCTATATCCCGGTGGACCGGCTTCTGGGGATCCATAAATTTATAGGTCTGGAGGGACAGGTCCCTTCTCTGGACCGGTTGGGCGGGGCCGGATGGAAGAAGTCCAAAGCCAAAGTCAAAAAGGCCGTGGAGAAAATCGCCCAGGAATTGGTGGACCTCTATGCCCACCGGGCGGTCAGCAAGGGCTTTGCCTTTTCCGGCCGCGATCAGATGTTCAAGGAATTTGAGGCCGCCTTTCCCTATGAAGAGACCCCGGATCAACTGAGGGTAATCGAAGAAGTGCTGGGCGATATGGAGTCGGAAAAGCCCATGGATCGCTTAGTGTGCGGTGATGTGGGATACGGCAAAACCGAGGTGGCCCTGCGGGCCGCTTTTCGGGCGGTGCTGGATGGAAAACAGGTGGCGGTTTTGGTTCCGACCACGGTTTTGGCTGAACAGCATTATCAAACCATGTCCCGGCGTTTTGGGGGCTATCCGGTTGAAGTCCGGATCTTGAGCCGGTTCAAAAGCCCCAAGGAACAGAAACAAACCCTGGCGGATCTGAAGGCCGGGAAAGTGGATATCGTGATCGGGACTCATCGATTGCTTCAAAAGGATATCCAATTCAGGGATCTGGGACTGATTATCATTGATGAGGAGCACCGCTTTGGCGTTTCCCATAAAGAGCGGCTCAAGACCCTGAGGACCCAGGTGGATTGCCTGACCCTGACCGCCACCCCCATTCCCCGAACCCTGCAGCTGTCTCTGACCGGGATCCGGGATTTGAGCACCATAGAGACCCCGCCGGAGGACCGTCAATCCATCCGGACCCATATCATCCCTTTTGATGAAGCCAAAATCGTTGAAGCAGTCCGGCGTGAACTTCAACGGGGCGGGCAGGTCTTTTTTGTCCATAACCGGGTCCATAATATTCAGTCCATGGCCTATTTTTTGAAAAAGATTTTACCCGAGGTGCGGATCGGCGTCGGACATGGACAGTTGCCGGAAAGGGAATTGGAAAAGGTGATGCTCCAGTTTGTCCGCCGGGAATTGGATCTCCTGGTCTGTACGACGATAATTGAATCCGGGCTGGACATCCCTACGGCCAACACCATTATCCTCAATCAAGCCGACCGGTTTGGACTGGCCCAGATGTATCAGTTGCGGGGCCGGGTAGGGCGTTCACGGGAAAGGGCCTATGCCTACCTGGTTGTTTCCGGGGAGAGTACCCTGACCCGGGATGCCCAGAAACGTTTGAAGGTCCTGATGGATTTCAGCGAACTGGGGGCCGGGTTCAAGATCGCCCTTCACGATCTGCGGATACGCGGGGCCGGACATCTATTGGGCACCAGCCAGTCGGGGCATGTAGCCGCTGTAGGCTATGAGATGTATATTCAGATGCTGGAACAGGCCATTAACGAATTAAAAGGGGGCGGTCCGGTCCCGGAGTGGGAGCCCGAAATTCGGCTTCGGGTCCCGGCCTTCATACCGGAAAAATACGTGCCGGACCCCGGACATCGGTTATCTTTGTACAAACGTTTAACTTCTTTGAAGACCGAAGATGAATTGGTCGATATGCGGGAGGAAATGGAAGACCGCTTCGGGTCGATTCCGGAAGCTTTAACCAATCTGTTACAGGTCTTGAATATCAAACAGAAGATGAGAACAATAGGAATAGAACGGATCGAGATCCTGGAAAACGATCTGGTTTTTTCTTTTTACCCTGGAGGAGCCTGGAAACCGGAGAGGCTGGTGGCCCTGGTCCAGCAAAACCCCCGAAGTTATCGTTTTAAAGGAGAAGGGAAGCTATACGTAACCTATAAAAGTGAAAAGACTGAATTGGAAACCACTGGGGGGCTGCTGGAAGAGTTTGCTCTGCGGTTAATCGGGTAATGATTGCTCATAGCTCATGGCTGATAGCTCATAGGTAATGACTTCAAGATAAAAACTGAAAGTCTAACATCACAATGATAATCTCATAAAAGGCCTCCAAAACCTGTCTTACCCCGAAGGCTGCAAACTTCAAGCCGATTTTCATCGAAATAGCAAGAAAATAAATTTTTGACGACCTTTTGCAAAACCATCAAATTTGATAGTCATTTTTCTATGAGTTATCAGCTATGGGCTGTCAGCTGTCCCGTCTTGACAACTTCAAATCCATGATTATATTTTTCCCAAAAATATTACAGGTAAGGAGGGGATGACGATGACTCTATGGAGATGGGGGTCGCCGAATACCTTTGGAAACACCTTTCAGGAAGTGGAAAGACTGCAAAATGAAATGAATCGACTTTGGGGGATGGTATCGGGTACACCGGCCAGCACCGAGAGGGCGCGGATTTTTCCGCCGGTGGTGGTCAGTGAGGATAGCGACTATTTGTATGTGAGAGCCGAACTTCCCGGAGTGGAAACGAGCCATTTGGATCTTTCAGTAGTTAATGATCAACTCATTTTAAGGGGTGAACGCAAGACCGTAGAAGAAGGGGAAAAGGTTAATTGTCACCGTAGGGAAAGAGAAGAAGGTATCTTCCGACGGGTAATTACCCTACCCTCCAGGGTGAATACCGAAAAGGTGGAAGCCCGAACCAAGAACGGGATATTAACCATTAAATTGGCCAAGGCCGAGGAGGTCAAACCCCGACCGATTCAGATCCAGGTGGGGCAGTAAGTAATTTAACGAGGTGAAGACTATGACGGAAAAAGAAATGCAGTTCAGAGAAAAGCAGGAATTAAGGGGGTCGGGGGAACCGACCAAAACCGGTCTGACTTTTATCCCGGCCGTCGATATTTTTGAAACGGAAGAGGCCCTGACCTTGATGGCTGAGATGCCGGGGGTCGACCAGGAGGGGTTACATCTTGATCTTAAAGACAATCAGATATCTATCCTGGGGGAAGTGGGAGAATCTCCCGGTCCTCAGGAAAGGACCCTGCTCAAAGAGTTTGAGACAGGAAGATTCTTTCGGCAATTTAATTTGTCGGAGGTCATTGATCAGAATAAAATCAGCGCCCACCTCAAGAACGGGGTTCTGAAGGTGGTTTTGCCTAAAATCGAAAAAGCCAAACCACGAAAGATTGAGGTTACGGTGGACTAACGATGCATCTGGACAGGATTTAGAGGATAATTAACTTTCGCCCTTTCCGGAAGAAAAGGCAGACATAGATCCTAATGATCCTGTTAATCTTGTCACCTATTTTTTTGCAGGAGCGGGCTTGGGTGCCGAATTAGAAGGTGCCGGGCCCGCATTTTTTTTGAGGACCTGGCTTTTCAGATATTGCCTCATCTTCCGGTCGGCCTCAAAGATTTCTTCCGCATCCGGACCGGAGATATTATAAGAATAGCCTTTTTTATTGTCATGGAAAAGCCTGATCTGGAGGGCGGTGGTCAGGACCAAAGTGATCAGAATAAAAGAGGACATGATTTTCATGCTTTTTGGACCTTTCTAAAAAAGGGTAAACTTAAAGGGTCAAGGTTCAAGGTGTACGTTAAAACGGATCAATAATCTATAGTCTCGGAAAAGATTGAAGGATAAGGATCGGATTTCGTATCTAACCGAAAACCTTAAACCTATATTTTAAATCTTTCCCTGGCCCTAATACTCACCTCGGCCAATAAAGCCAGGAGCTGCCTGGCCGTCTGTTCGGAAAGGGTTCCCATTCCGCAGGCCGGAGTGAGCAGGGCCTGGGTGTATAACCGGCCTTGATCGATTCCTTGACTGATCAGGTTTTCAAAAAGGGCGGCCAATCGGTCCAGCAGGCCGGAGGCCGTTTCTTTTCCGGTGAAGCCAGTAGTCGGGACCAGGCCCCAAGCCACGGCCTTTCCTTTTTCCAGGAATTTTTTAATCTCCCGAGGATAAAGTATAAAAGAAGATCCAAAATTAAAGGCATCTAAATTGATGATATCCAGGTCCAGAGAAAGCAGCAAGGACCAATCGGTATTGCCGCAACAATGAAGACCGATCAGAGTTCCGACCTGCTCCCGAATGTGTTGTATGGTTTCTCCTAAAATTTTTATGACTTCATCTTTAGACAAGGGGGTGAAGGCCGAACCATAACCGGAAAGAGAGGGTTCATCCAAAAAGATGATTGATTTCCGGTGTAAGTCTTCAAACTTTTTTACCTGATAAACGGCCTGCAAGGCCAACCCCCTGACCACCGTATCCATCAATTCCGGATCATGAATCAGAAACCGGTCAGAGGACAGTTTGACACTCAAACCCAGGGTAATGGGGCCTACGATCTGCCCTTTGATATAGCGGACCGTAGAAGGAAGAGAGGGCAGGATCTCCAACAGCCGGTAAAACCCTGAGGCAAATTCCGGAAGAAGTGAAAAGAAAGAAAAATCGGAGGCCAAAAATTTTTCATAAAAAAGTAATAGGGCATCCGCCCGGTTACAGTCCGGATCATAAGATAAACTTTTCTGCGCAAGATCGGGTTGAAGACAGGGCAGGGGGGGACTATATTGGAGGACCATATCCTCCCGTGGGTCTTTCTGAACCAACTGGGGCCAAAAAGGGATCAAAGATTCCTGTGACAGGATTTCCCGACAGGCCTGTTCTGGTAAAAGAAAAGGAACGCTGCCGATTCCTGTGGCGCTGAAGGGGGCCAGGTCTTTCCAAAGGGTGTTTTGAGTCATTGGTTTCTTTTCGGACATGAAAGGCAAAGAGCATAGAGCAAAGGGTAGTGTGCTTTTCCGATTCCCTTTGAGCTTTCGGCTATAGGCTATGAGCTATATGCTATTTCACCCTTTCCATGTAATTCCCTGTTCGAGTATCAACCCGAATCCGGTCTCCCTCGGATATGAATAAGGGGACCTGGATAACGGCCCCGGTTTCCAAGGTAGCGGGCTTATTCCCCCCGGTGGCTGTGTCTCCTTTGAATCCGGGTTCGGTGGCGGTTACCGTCAGTTCTACAAAGTTAGGTAATTCCAGACCCAGTGGTTCTTTATTGAAGTAGAGAAGCTTGATATTGATATTTTCCTGAAGAAACTGAACCTGGTCCCCTATCTGGTCTTTGGACAGATAAATTTGGTCATAGGTGACGTTGTCCATAAAAACAAAGTTGTCCCCTTCCCGATAGAGAAACTGCATCTCTTTTTCTTCCATATCCGGACGTCCCACCTTTTCCCCGGAACGGAAGGTTTGATCGACGACTCTTCCATTGATCATGTTTTTTAGTTTGGTTCGTACAAAGGCCCCACCCTTTCCCGGTTTGACGTGCTGGAAATCAACGATCAGGTAAGGCTTTCCTTCTATTTCGATTTTAAGCCCTTTTCGGAATTCGGCAGTGGAATACATAAAATTGGTTAACAAACCTCCTGGATAAAATTTTTGATAAGGTCTTTTCTAATGACCAAAGCTTAGGTAGTTCAACCTTTCCGAGTAAGAAAAAAACTATTATCAGGCCTTGTCTTCTTTTAGCTGGGAAAGCCAGCCGGTCAAGGTTGAAAGAATGTTGGAATCGGAGGGGACTACCTTTGGTGTTTCTTTTTCATTTTTGTTTTTTTCGGGGGTTGAAAGGGATGATTCTTCATTGGCGATTTGGGAATAGGGCTTGGTTTCCAAAACTCCCTGCGGGTGATTTGCAGGAACGGGGCAATCCGCCCCAGTCCGAAATTCCTCTTCGGGAAAAAGCGAGGGGACCGGGGTATCGGCTTTTCCTACAGGATCTTCTTCCGGGTAATGGGAAAGGAGCTGAAAGAGTTGATGGAACCACTCCGACAATTTGTTTTCTTCACGGTGCCGGAGGTCTTTGGAGATTGAATCAAATATCGGAGCCAACTGATTTAATTCCTGAACCACGGTCTTTATTTCCGTCCGAGCCTCTTCCTTTTCCGACAGATCCAAATAGGATATGGCCATTCCCAGACGTAACCCCATATCCCCAGGGAAATAATTTAATCCCAGACGACAGAGTTCGAGAGATTGTTGAGGTTTTTTTTGAGCCCTGAAGAATTCTGCGATGGCTACAATTAACGGATAAGAAGGTTCTATCTCTATGGAAAGATTTTTTCTCTCCGGTTGTTGTTGACCGCCGTTACTTAGAATGGGTGCCAGTGACATTTCGCGGTGCCTCCTTGGAATGGCCTTCATCGAGAAAAAATATAATTTCGTCAGGTTTAACTAACCCGAATTCCCTTCGGGCGACTTCTTCCAGATAGATGGGATCATGCTTGAGGCGGGAAATTTCTCTAAACATTTCCTCATTTTTCAAATTGAGTTGTTGATTAGAAAGGATCAGGGTTTCCCTTTTTTGGGCCAATAGCCTGATCTTCCCAACTTCTTGATATCCTTTAATAGTCAAAAAAAACAGAGCAACACAGAGCAAGATCGGGAGAAACCAAAAAGACCACCTTTGGGTGAGCTTAAACATGAAGTTCACGCTTGAATTCTCTCCAACGCCATCCTATCCCGGAATAAGATCGGTTCCCTTGCCGGGATTCTTCGCTTTTCCCGGTCGCTGAAAAAAAATATACTTTGATAATACACGGATTTTTATTAAAAATCCACTTTTATCTTTTTAAAGCAAAATGTGTCTTAGGTCAAGAGGATTTATTGATAATTGGCCTGTTTGATTAAGAAAGGAAATTAGTCTATAATAACAAAATTATTTCACGAAATAACCTTAAGGGGAGAGGAAATCTTTTGCCTGGGAAAGGAAGGGAAATGAAAAAGGGATTAGGATTTGGAATCTGTTTGGTAATGGGGATTTTACTGGTGGTCAGTTCTATTGCCCAGGAAGGCGTATTATGGGTAGACAAATTTTCTGTTGGGAAGCAGTCTGGCGGCATTCCTGAAGGGTGGAGCTTAGAGAAAAAGACCGGTGAGCCTGAAATAAAAGTCGAACAAACCGGGGATAATGCTTATGTCCATTTTCGTTCCGCCAATTCCTCCTTCGGCTTAAAGA
The DNA here is from genome assembly GCA_963790475.1 of uncultured delta proteobacterium. Taxonomy (GTDB): domain Bacteria; phylum Desulfobacterota; class RBG-13-43-22; order RBG-13-43-22; family RBG-13-43-22; genus RBG-13-43-22. Next base: position 1,318,357 of record CAWBOS010000012.1, read on the forward strand.
AAGAAATGGATTTTTCCATCAAAGACTACCCCTATCTGAACTGGAAATGGAAAGTGACTCAACTGCCGGAAAAAGGAGATTTCTTAAAAAAAGAGACCGATGATCAAGCGGCCCAGGTCTATGTTATTTTCCCGCGCTTCCCGGCCAAGCTGAATACCGAAATTGTCGGTTATCTCTGGGAAAGCAACCGGAAGAACAAAGGGGCAGAGGGTGTAAGCCCGGCCTGGTCAAAGTCCAAGGTCATTGTCCTTCAGGCCGGTCCAGAGAAGTTGAATCAATGGGTGCAGGAAAAACGGAATGTTTATGAAGATTATAAGAAGTTATTCAAGAAAGAACCGCCTAAGACCGGCGGGATCTCCTTGTATATCAATACCCAGCATACTCAGGGCAAAGGGGAATGCTTTTTCAGTCAGATTTATTTTTCCAAGAATTGAAACAGGCCTGAGGCTTGAGGCAAGAGGGATGAGGCGAGAAGGAATTCGAACTTGCCGATTTAGGAATGTTATTATGAGGTCCGCTGAAGGGGAGGCCGCCCTTTTTTAAAATAACGCTTTTTGATTTTTGTGCCCCATGCTTCAGGCCTGCTTTTAGTCCCCCTGCCTCACACCTGTTTTTATGACTTCATCGACAATCCGGTTAAAGGCCCGGACTAAGGGCGAATCTTCGTGACCCTTGAAATAGGGCCGACCGGCATCGGCTTCTGAAACCAGACTTGGCTCCAAGGGAATCCGGCCCAGGAAAGGGACCCCCCATTCCCGGGCCAGGGCTTCTCCACCACCTTGTTTAAAAAGATCGATTTCCTTCGCGCAATGAGGACAGATCAAACCACTCATGTTCTCAATCACCCCGAGAATGACTATGGAGACCTTGTTTAAAAACTGCAAGGACCGTCGAACATCCTCTATAGCCACCTGTTGAGGGGTGGTGACCACGATGGCCCGGACATCGGGAATCAATTGGGCTATGGATAGGGATTCGTCTCCGGTCCCTGGAGGGGCATCGATGACCAAAAAATCCAAAGGTCCCCAGAGGACCTCTCCCAGAAGCTGACGGATTGCCGCTCCTTTGCGAGGACCCCGCCAAATAACCGCTGTTTCCCGATCATCCAGAATAGAGGCCATAGAAATGACAACCAGCTTTTGATTGTAGGCCAGTGGTTTTAAGAACCCCTTCTCCACGGTAACTTTTTGACCGGAAAGCCCCATCATTTTGGGGATGCTGGGTCCATGAAGGTCGATATCCAAAAGGCCGGTTTTAAATCCCCGGTGGGAAAGGGCTACCGCCAGATGCACCGCTACGGTGCTCTTTCCTACGCCTCCTTTTCCACTCAATACCAAGAACTTGTTCTTGATAAGGGCCATCGTGTCTCGAATTTTGGCCTTTTTTGCGATTTGATCCGGAAATTCCAAGGTTTCTCCTATTGTTTTCTGAAGCGGCGCTTCGCTCTAGCCCATCTTCCGCAGTTTGGAGAAAAAATCAAGAAAAACGTGATGAATTTTCAGGAATTGTTAAATGATTTCAAGTCCTGATCTTTGAAAATTGGATGTAGTGAAGACCACCCCCTTGCCAGGTGCTGTGGGAACGGAGATAATGGGGTTATGTATCTCCGGCGTGCGACCAAAAAGAAAGGTGGAGCGGAGTACGAGAGCTGGCTTTTAGTTGAGTCGGTCCGTACTGCCCGAGGGCCCCGTCAGCGAGTAGTGGCGACGATAGGGAAACTTCCTGGCCTTGATCGGGAAGAGCGGATAGGTTGGGAGGAGATCGGACGGATTCTTTCCGGAAAGCCTCTACCTGGACCTGAACTGTTTGAGCAGGGGGAAGACCCCCCATCTTGGGCCACGGTCAATATCCATGGCGTAAGCGTCGAGCGACTCAGAGGCTTCGGCGATGTCTATTTGGGGTTGCTTTTGTGGAACAAACTGGGGCTTGCCAGGTTCTGCCGAGATCATATTCCTTCCAACCGGGAAGAGATTCCTTGGTCGATCATGGCGTCTATTTTAGTTCTTGGACGCTTTTGCGCCCCATCGTCGGAATTACAGATGGCCGAGTTTTGGTATGGCCAGACGGCCTTAGACGATCTGCTGGGAGTGGCCGACTATAAGATCAATGAGGATCGGCTTTATCGTGCCCTGGATGCCTTGCTTCCCCACAAGGATGCCTTAAGCCGTCACCTTCAGGAGCGTTATGGGGAACTGTTCGGCAGTAGCTTTGATTTTTTGTTTTATGACATAACCTCCACCTATTTTGAGGGGACCGCCAAGGGCAATGCCCAGGCCAAGAGGGGTTACAGCCGGGACAGTCGTCCAGATTGTCCCCAGGTCTGCATCGGCCTGGTGGCCACCCGAGAGGGCTTTCCCATAGCCTTTGAGGTTTTTGACGGCAATCGACCGGATGTTACGACGACCCAAGAGATGGTTCAGATGATGGAGGCCAAATACGGCCAAGCCAACCGGATCTGGGTTATGGATCGCGGCATGGTGAGTGAGGAGAATCTGGAGTTTATGCGCAAAGTCGGTGCCCGCTATTTGGTCGGCACCCCAAAAGTGATGCTGAAGAAGTTTGAGCAGCAGCTTTTCGAACAGAACTGGGAAGCGGTCCAACCTGATGTTGAGGTCAAGCTCTGTTGCTCGCCGGAAGGAACGGATGAAATCTTTGTCCTGTGCCGGTCTCAAGGCCGGAAGGAGAAAGAAAACGCCATTCTAAACCACTTTTTGACCCGACTGGAAAGCCAACTGGATCACCTGGCCCGCCAGGCCGAAACCGGCAAGCTCCGAGACAAGCAGAAAGTCGAGCGGAGAATAGGGCGACTGCTGGAACAAAATAAACGTGCGGCCTCGTTGTTCAATATTACAGTCATAGAGACCGGTACCGGAAAAGACGCACCGCTTTCCCTAGAAGTCAAGAAGAACGAACAACGGCAACAGTGGGCCTTGGAGACCGGCGGTAGCTACATCCTGCGCACCAACTGGACCGAAAGTGACCCGAAAGTCCTATGGAATACCTACATCCAACTGACGGAAGTGGAAGATTCATTCCGTACCGAGAAACATGATCTGGGAATGCGACCGATCTTCCATCAAAAACAGGAACGGACCCAGGCTCATATCCTGGTCTGCTTCTTGGCGCTGACTATGTGGCGAACGCTCCAGCAATGGATGAAAGCCTCGGGACTCGGTACCGCCCCAAGAAAGCTGTTGGAGGAGTTGCGGGAATTGAAATCTTTGGATGTGCTACTACCGGCGCGGGAGAGAACCCTCCGGCTCAGAATGGTGGCTACTCCCTCAAAGGAACTCAAAGTGCTGCTTCAGAGATTGAAAATTCTGCTCCCCAACAAACCAAAAATTATTGAAAATGTAGTGAAGAAAATGCCCTAATTCTTGTCGTAACTATTTGATATCGCGTCTTCCATGCTTTCTAACTGCGGAAGATGGGCTAGGACCGTTGCACTTAAAGAGCACCCGCCTTCGGCGGATTAGAGGCAAACAATAGTTGCCTTAAGCCTTAAGCGTAGCGCTCCTCAAGCCCGGTCCTTGTTCCGGGCGATCCTTAATCTAGATTTCAGCCCTTCATCCATACTCCCCGAACGAAATCCTTTTAGATCAAGGGTAATATAGGTGAACCCCAAGACTGAAAGACGGGTTATCAGATCGTATTTTTTCTCGAGGTCAATAATCAAAGGCAGTTGATCCTCAGGAATCTCAATTCTAACTAAGGAACCATGAACCCTGAGGCGGCATTCACTAAACCCCATTTGATGCAGAACCTCTTCCCCTTTGGCCAGACGTTTGAGCAAAGGGAGGGTAATTGCCTGGCCGTAGGCGACTCGGGTGGCCATACAGGGGGATGAGGGCTGATTCCAGGTGGGTAAACCAAAAACCCGACTGACTTCGCGAATTTCTTTTTTTGTCCAATCCAATAAAGCAAACGGGCTGATAATATTGCCTTCTATTGAAGCACGGATCCCCGGACGATAACTCTTGAGGTCATCGGCATTGGTTCCATCGAGAAAGAATTTAATCCCCTTTTGGTTTAAAAAAGGGCGGGCCTGTATAATTCGGGATTTTTTGCAATAATAGCACCGGGTCGGCGAATTTTTTCTAAATCTCAAATCCAGATATTCCCTGGTTTTCAGCCAATGCAGTCGGACCTTCAGGAACCCGGTCAACTCTTGAATCCTGTCCCGTTCCTTGGCTGTTAACAAAGGGGAGGTAAACGAAACGGCTAAAGGGGGTTCGGGCCAAGCCTCCCGGGCCAGATATAAAAGGAGGGTACTGTCCACACCACCGGAGAAGGCAATAGCACCAGGTTGATATTGTTTAAGGGTCTTGATCAGGCTTTTAGTTTTGGAAGTAGACATGGTTCCTTCAAAGATCCGAGGAGGACAAGGGTAAAACAGCTTTTAGGTTATGGGCTATAGGATATGAACTACCGGTTTATCGGTTATCGGTCATTGCGGTTTCGAGTCTTTGGCCTCTTGCCGAATGCCCGCTTTTTTGTTTTATTCCTCCGAAGAGATGACCTTATGTCCTTTCTTCCCCAGGGCCTGGATTATCGGCTCCACGGGACAACGCTTTAAGCGGAACAGATAGGTTTTTTTGGACCCTTTGCCCATCATTCCCACGCTGATGATTTGCCCTCCTTTCTGTTGGATGATGCCCGAAGCCTCCTCGAAGGCTTTGGGTCGGGCGGCCAGCTGGATATCCAGTCGGGAACTGGCCTCCAAGACCCCCATCAACTGGATAAAAGCGGTCAGAATATCAGGTGTGGTCAATATCCCTACTAATTTTCCTTTGTCGACCACCGGAAGCCCACTAATTTTGTATCGGTAAATTAACCGGGCGGCCTCTTCCAGAGATTCTTCCGGACCGATGGTCACCGGGTTATTGATCATGACCTGGTCAAGACGCATTTCTTCCAGAAGAGAGGGCATCATGACTTGCCGAAGATCACTCTCGGTAATCAACCCCATCAGGATTTTATCCTCGACCACGGGAAGATGCCTGATGGAATATTTTTTCATCAAGGCCAAGGCTTCCACGATATGGCCATTTTTAGAAATGGTCACCACTTTCTTGATCATCCAATTTTTGACTTGCATCGGCCCTCCTTTGTTGTAAAAGGGTTCCAGAATTCCAGAATTCAACGGTTAATCAGACAAGAGGCATGAGCCCACAGTAAAAAAAGATTAAAAATCCTATCGCCTATGGCAGGATAATATATTTTTATTTATTTTTCAAGAGAAAGGGTATCCCTTAGGTTGACATTTTTTTTGTTTTAGGTTAAGTTCCGGTAACGTGAAGGACAGGAAGGCTTGCATCGGAAAATGAAAACCAAATTTATTTTTGTAACCGGCGGCGTACTTTCTTCTTTGGGAAAAGGACTGGCTTCGGCCTCCATCGGGGCCCTTCTTGAATCCCGTGGACTCAAGATCACTTTTCAAAAACTGGACCCTTATATCAATGTGGACCCGGGGACGATGAATCCCTTTCAGCATGGGGAGGTTTATGTGACCGACGACGGGGCCGAGACCGATCTGGATTTAGGGCATTATGAACGATACACCTCGGTTAAACTGACCCAGGACAATAATTTTACCACCGGCAGGATTTATCATTCGGTAATCACTAAAGAACGTCGGGGAGATTATCTGGGAGGCACCGTCCAGGTGATTCCTCATATCACCGATGAGATCAAAAACAGTATCTTACTTATGGCCGATGAAGCGGATGTGGCTATCATAGAGATCGGCGGCACGGTGGGGGATATTGAAAGCCTCCCCTTCCTGGAAGCCATCCGTCAATTCCAGTCCGATGTGGGTAAGGAAAATGTCCTTTATATTCACCTGACCCTGGTTCCCTTTATCAAGACCTCCGGGGAAGTGAAAACCAAACCTACACAGCATAGTGTCAAAGAACTTCGCAGTATCGGCATCCAGCCCGACATCCTGCTTTGCCGGACCGAACAGACCCTTTCTCCGGAAATCAAGGCCAAAATAGCCCTTTTTTGTAACGTGGAAAAAGAGGCCGTTATCACGGCCAAGGATGTGGAAAGTATCTATGAAGTCCCTCTGTTTTTTCATCAAGAGGGGTTGGATGACAAGATCGTGGAGCGGTTGAATATTTGGACCCGTGCCCCACGGCTTGAAAACTGGATGGCCTTGAATAAGACCATAAAAAACCTGACCGTTCCGGTTCAAATTGCTATTGTCGGGAAGTATATCCATTTAAAGGAATCGTATAAGAGTCTGAATGAAGCCCTGTGTCATGGGGGTATCGCCAATAATTGCAAGGTGGTTCTTCATTTTGTCGACTCGGAAGAGGTCGAAAAGGAAGGAGCCGAGCACTTTTTATCCAAAGTGGACGGTGTACTGGTCCCCGGCGGATTCGGTTCCAGGGGGGTCGAAGGTAAGATCGCCTCCGTCCGATACGCCCGAGAAAATCTCGTTCCTTACTTTGGAATCTGCTATGGCATGCATATGGCCGTAATCGAGTTGGCCCGATCAAAGGCCGGTTTGGAAGGGGCGAATACCACGGAAGTAAATCCAAACACCCCTTATCCGGTGATATACTTAATGAGCGAATGGTTCGATTATCGCAGTCAAAAGATCGAGCGCCGCGATGAGGATACGCAAAAGGGTGGAACCATGCGTCTGGGGGCTTATCCCTGTCGATTAGCCAACGAGACCTTGGCCTATGAGAGCTATCAGCAGGAAGAGGTGTTCGAACGGCATAGACACCGCTATGAATTCAATATGAAGTTCAAAGAACCTTTGATGGAAAAGGGGCTTGTTTTAAGTGGACTTTCTCCGGATGGTTCTCTGGTAGAAATTGTCGAACTCCGTGACCACCCCTGGTTTTTGGGGTGTCAGTTTCACCCGGAATTTAAATCCCGTCCCATGAATCCACACCCCTTATTCCGAGAGTTTATTCGGGCCTCTTTGAAATATTCTCAAGGTCATTGAGCGGGAAGAATCCTATTGAAAGAGATACAAATAGGCAATTGGAAGGTCGGAGAGACCACCCCGCTTCTGGTCATTGCCGGACCCTGTGTCATCGAAGACGAAACGACTACCGTAGCCATTGCCAGGGAACTTCGTGAAATCCGGGACCGCCTGAACATCCCTCTTGTTTTTAAGGCTTCTTACGACAAAGCCAATCGAACCTCAATCCACAGTTTTCGAGGGCCTGGCCTGGAAGCCGGGTTGGATCTTATTAGCCTTTATACGGAACCGCTTTGAACTTCCCGTTCTCTCCGACGTCCATCAAATCAACGAAATTGAAAAGGCCGTTCAGGTCCTGGATGTGATCCAGATACCGGCCTTTTTGTGTCGTCAGACCGATCTATTGACTGCCGCGGCTGAAACGGGCCTGCCGGTTAATGTTAAAAAAGGCCAGTTTCTTTCTCCCTGGGACATGCGGTTTGTGGTGGAAAAAATAACTGAAACCGGGAATGAACAGGTTTTGATAACCGAAAGGGGGACCTCCTTCGGATATAATAATCTGGTGGTGGACATGAGGTCCTTGCCTATCCTGGCCGGTTTTGGTTATCCGGTTATCTTCGATGCCACCCACAGTGTCCAACTCCCCGGAGGGGGGGCAGGGAGTTCCGGAGGAGAACGAAAGTTTGTCCCCTATTTGGCCAGAGCGGCAGTGGCGGCCGGTGTTCAAGGGGTCTTCCTGGAAGTCCATCCGGACCCTGAAAAAGCCCTGTGTGACGGCGCCAATTCCTGGCCTTTGGATCAATTGGAAGACCTGTTACGAAACCTGATAGAGATTCATGAATTGGTGAAAATGAGTGACAAAATATAAAGATACGGGGAAGTGAGGAAAGTGAGAGACTGAGAACTCGAAAAAACGTTCGGCGTTCGGTGTTCGGCGAATAATACACTCGGGAATCTTTAGTATGAAGAACTTCATACCGATAATATAAGGAAGCCTTTGAATCAGAAAATTATCCATCAAAAAGCCCAAAAAATAAGGTTACTCCTTCTCGATGTGGACGGAATTCTGACGGACGGCCGAATTTTTTACGGAGAGAAAGGCCGGGAGATGAAGTGCTTTCATGTTCATGACGGTCAGGGAATTCGCTGGCTCCTTAAAGAAGGAATTAAGGTGGGTTTTCTTTCCGGACGTTCCTCCGGGGCTGTTGAAATGAGGGCCAAAGATTTGGGTATTTCCTTTCTTTTTCAAGGGATCAAGGATAAAATGGTCATTTATAGAGAACTTCTTCAAACAGCAAACCTCGAACCGGACCAGGTGTCTTTCATGGGGGATGATTTTATCGATCTTCGGCTGCTTCAAAAGGTAGGCCTTTCGGTCAGTGTGCATAATGGACATCCCCTGGTTCAAAAAGAGGTGGATTATGTCACCCAAGCGGCCGGAGGTTTTGGGGCTGTTCGGGAAGTGTCCGAATTGATCTTAAAGGCCCAAGGGAAATGGGATTCCATCCTGAGAGACTATGGGTTAAAAAATAAAGACGGAAACCATTGACCATGGAGAAGGATTTGATTATAGTTATCAATAGATCTAAGATTGAAAGCCCTTTAGTGGGATCAATTGTTAATCAAGGTGGCCAATCAGGAGACCATTAGGGCCGCCCCCGCATTTCTCCCGATCCCCCAAAGATGGAATCCTTTTGAAGAAGGGTGAGGGGAGGTATTTTAGGGTGGCGGTTTCAACCACCTGAATGTTTGCAAAAACAGAGGCCCATTTGATTAATACCAAAAAATTAAAAAGTATCCTGATCATTGGCATTCTTTGCGTAGTTGCTTTCTGGATAGGATTGTACGCCTTCAGGACTCAGAAGCCGGCAACTCCGGTGCCCAAGGTTAGCAACGCCGGGAGCGGCCCCGGTCAGGTAGGACTGCAGGAAATCAATTTTGTGCAAGTTAAGGACGGGGTCAAGCTGTGGGAACTGAAGGCCGAGGCGGTTGAATATCAACAACCGAAGAACCTGGTTTCTTTTAAAAAGGTTACCCTGACCTATTTTCCTAAAGGTGACCAGCCGATCACCCTGGTGGGGAATCTGGGTAATTTCGATACCCAAACGAAAAATATTTTCATTGAAGGGGAGGTGGTTATTTCAACCCCGGAAGGTTATGAACTTAAGGTCCCTTTCCTTCATTATCGGGATGACATCAGGGAAGTCTCTTCGGAGGGGACGTTCACCCTCAAAAGTCGGGCCATTTTATTAGATGGTCAGGGGATGACTATGAATCTTGATTCTCAGAAGGTATGGGTGAAAAGAAAAGTTAGAATGACGCTTTATCATTCTTTTCTCAAGTCTTGAGAGGGGGGACGGGTATGTCAGAATTAAGGAGGGCACTCCTTTTTCTCATGGGTTTTATCTTGATAGGGTCAGGGTTTTGGGGGCCTACGGGGGTGCAGGGGAAAAACACGGAATCCTCAGACGCCGACCATCCTATCATCACCACCGCAGATACCTTGGAATTAGACAACAAAAATAAAACAGCCACCTTTACGGGAAACGTTGTGGCCAGGCAGGAACAAAAAGGGAAAGACCCCATTATTATTTATTGCAGATAAAATGGTGATTTATTCCTCCGAAGAATCCGGGAAGAAACCTTCTTCCTCCAAGTCTAAAGGAAATGAGAAAAAGAACCTGGAGCAACAAAACCAGGTGGACAAGATAGTGGCCACCGGTCAGGTCAAGGTGGTCCAAGGAAAAAATGTGGCGACCGGTGAATCGGCTGTTTTTACCAATGTCGACCAACGGATCGTCTTGTCGGGTAAGGCTGAATTTTGGCAGGGAAAGAATTTGATCAAAGGAGAAGAAATAACGGTTTGGATAAAGGAAGATAGGGCATTGGTCACCAGCAAGGGGTCGAACCGGGTGCGGGCTGTTATATATCAAGAAGAGAAATGAAGACCTGTTAATGATAAGAGCATAATGAAACAGTTAGTCGTTCAGGACCTGGTCAAAATCTATCATAGAAAACCGGTGGTCAACAAAGTCAATTTGCATTTGACCGAGGGGGAGATTGTCGGTCTATTGGGGCCGAATGGCGCAGGTAAGACGACGACCTTTTATATGATTGTCGGACTGACCCATCCCGATCAGGGAACCATCTTGTTGAATGAGGAGGATATCAGTGAACTCCCCATGTATCTTAGGGCCCGGAAAGGAATCAATTATCTTCCTCAGGAACCTTCGGTTTTTACCCGGCTTACGGTGGCTGAAAACATAATGGGTATTTTGGAAACCCTGGATATTTCATCGGTCGAGAGGGAAGCCCGTTTGGCCGGTCTTCTTCAGGAACTTAAGTTGGCCCATCTGGCCCATCACAAAGCTTTTTCACTATCCGGTGGGGAACGCAGGCGGGTGGAGATTACCCGGGCTTTAGTCACCTCACCCTCTTTTATCTTGCTTGATGAACCATTCGCCGGGATCGATCCTTTGGCTATCAATGATATCCAGAACATCATTGAGACCCTGAAATGTAAGAATATTGGAATCCTCATTTCCGATCACAATGTTCGGGAAACCCTATCAGTATGTGATCGGGCCTATATCATTAACGAGGGGGTGGTCCTGGAAGAGGGGACTCCCCAGGAGTTGGCTGTAAGTGAGATGGCCAAAAGAATTTATCTCGGAGAAAAGTTTCAATTACCCTGATGGCTTTAGAAATCAAACAACAACTTAAGCTGAGCCAGCAGTTGATTATGACCCCTCAACTGCAACAGGCGATTAAACTGCTGCAACTGTCCCGGTTGGAGCTCCTGGAAAACCTCCATCAGGAATTGGAGACCAATCCGATTTTGGAAGAGGCCTTGAGCGAGGAACCGGAGCCTACCCAGATTGAAAAGGCTCCGGGGGAAGCGGAAACCGAGCCGGAAGACCGGCAAACCGAAGTGACTATCGGGGAACAGGCCTTTGAAGGTACGGATTGGGATAATTATATCAACGACTACTACACTCCTCGCAGTGAAGACATTTCAGAAGACCGTGACCAGTCTTCCTATGAGAATATGGTATCCAAAAAGACTTCGTTGACCGACCATCTGATGTGGCAGTTGTCCCTTTCCAATTTGACCCCGGAAGAAGAATACGTGGGATCCGAGATTATCGGAAATTTGGATGTGAACGGTTATCTGTCGGCTTCCCTGGAAGAGATTTCCCAAAGTACCCACAAAGAGATTGCTTTGGTGGAAAAGGTTTTGATGCGTATCCAGGAGTTTGATCCCCTGGGAGTGGGCTCCCGGGACCTCAAGGAGTGCCTGCTGATCCAGGCCCATTACCTGAAGAGTCAAAATCCCTGGGTGGATTCGATTATCGTGGACCACTTGAATTCTCTGGAAACCAAAAATTACCAGGCCATTGCCCGAACCTTACAGGCCCCGATCGAAGAAATTATTCAGGCTATCGAAATTATTTTACATCTGGACCCCAAACCGGGCCGGGCTTATAGCGATGAAGAGCCTCAATATATCAGTCCCGATATTTATGTTTATAAAATAGGAGATGAGGTTCATATTGTCTTGAATGAAGACGGCCTTCCTCGTTTGAGGATCAATTCCTTTTATAAACAGGCCTTGGATCATCGGGGATCCGTTTCGGAAGCCACCCGGGATTATATTCAGGAAAAATTGCGGTCGGCCATATGGTTAATCAAGAGTATTCATCAACGGCAACGTACTATTTACCGGGTGGCTGAAAGCATTTTTAGATTTCAACGGGAATTTTTGGATCAGGGGGTGGCCTATCTAAAACCCTTGATCTTAAGGGACGTTGCTGAAGAGGTCCAGATGCATGAATCGACTATCAGCCGGGTAACCACCAACAAGTATGTCCACACTCCCCAGGGAATTTTTGAATTGAAATTTTTCTTTAACAGTTCGGTCCCCGGGGCTAATGGAGAAACGGTTGCTTCGGAAAGCGTCAAGGAAAAGATACGTCTTTTGATAGCTCACGAGGATCCGGCCCACCCTTTGAGTGATCAGGAACTCACCGAACACCTGTTGAAACAAAGTATATATATTGCCCGCCGTACGGTGGCCAAGTATCGGGAAGCCTTAAGGGTTCTTCCGTCCAATAAGCGAAAAAATATCCCTATCCAGGATTGGATTCGCTCCCAAAAAATGGAAGTTGAAAAAGAAAAAATGACGGAAAAAGAAGAATAACGGACCAGAGGAGGTCAATATGCAAATTTCTGTATCCTTCCGGAATGTAGATCCATCAGATCATTTGAAAAGCTATGCGGAAACTCGAATGGCGCGTTTTAAGAAATATATGGAAGAACCGGTTGAAATTCACCTGGTCCTTTCCATTCAAAAATTCAGGCATACGGCCGATGTGACTATTTCGGCAAACGGGGTAAAGATCAAGGCCCAGGAAGAAACGGGCGACTTATATTCGGCCATCGATATGGTTTTGGATAAAATTGAAAAACAAATCAAAAGACATCGGGAGAAGATCAAAGAACATAAGGCCAATGGAAAGACCAAGGGTCAGCAGGAAGTGAAGAAAAGCCAGGGAGAGGGAGAGCCCGAGGAAGATGATTCTCCCCAGATTGTGAAGACCGAAAGTATCTTGGCCAAGCCTATGGATGCGGAAGAAGCCTCTTTGCAACTGAAACTGTCGACCGATGAATTCCTGGTTTTTACCAATTCCAAAACCCGACTGATTAATGTTATGTATCGCCGGAAGGATGGAAATTTTGGATTGATCGAGCCCACCAGTTGACCTTTTGCTCAAAGCTTAAGGTTTAAAAACAGACAGGTAAAGGCCGAATGGTTGCCTTGAGCTTTCAGCGCTCAACCTTGAGCGTTAATCGAGTTTGGATTTTGGCTCGAGTAGGAAACTTATGAAAATATGCCAATATTTACCCTCCGAATTGATCGTGCCGGATTTGAAGGCGCTGAATAAAGAAGGGGTTCTGACGGAACTGGCCGATTTGATCGTTGATCATGTCCCCGGCATGAATACCGGAGAGGTTCTCCAGGTCTTGCTGGACCGGGAACGTCTGGGCAGTACCGGAATCGGTGAGGGGTTTGCCATTCCTCATGGAAAATTAAAAACCCTTGAGAAAATGGTCATCGCTTTCGGCCGTTCCCGTCAGGGGGTCCCCTTTGATTCCCTGGATGGGAAAGCGGCTTTTTATTTTTTTGTTTTAATAGCCCCGGAAGATTCCGCCGGACTTCATTTAAAGGCCCTGGCCAAAATTTCCCGTTTTTTGAAAAACAGCGCTTTCAAAGAGAGTCTTTCCCAGGCTTCTGACCGAGAAGCATTACAGAAGGTTATTCAGGAACAGGATAATCTAACGTGAACTGTGTCACTTTTTTGGGGAACTGAATGTCGCAAAAAAGTATCCGACTGGTGGTTATTACCGGGTTGTCCGGATCGGGCAAGAGTACGGCCCTGAAGGCCTTTGAGGATATCGGCTTTTTTTGCATCGACAATCTGCCCGCCACCCTGCTTCCTCGATTCCTGGAACTAAGGGATCAGATATCCCGGGAGGTCTTTAAAATCGCCCTGGTCATGGACCTTAGGGGAAAAGATTTTTTAGCCAACTTCCCAAAGATTTTCCAGGAAGTCAAACGCAAAGGTAATATCGTCGAAGTTTTATTTTTGGAGGCCGATGAAGAAATATTAATCCGCCGCTACAGTCAGACCCGGCGCCATCATCCCCTCGGAGACCATAGGATTCTTTCGGTCACTATTCGATTGGAAAGAAAGAAAATGGAACCGATCAAACGGTTGGCGACCTACCGTCTGGACACCAGCCATCTCAATGTTCATCAACTCCGCGAGGAGATCATTCGACTTTTCTCCAAAGTGGCCCGGCCGGTCAAAATGACCATGAACCTGATTTCTTTCGGTTATAAATACGGCCTGCCCAATGAAGCCGATATCGTTATGGACGTGCGTTTTCTGCCTAACCCCTTTTTCGTCACGGAGTTGAAGGAATTGGACGGGAATCAGAAACCGGTGATCGAATACGTGATGAAATGGAAAGAGACCAAGATTTTTTTAAAAGACTTTTACGAATTGATCTCTTTTCTGATCCCTCAATATCAGAAGGAAGGAAAATCCCAACTCACCATTGCTGTTGGCTGCACTGGAGGAAGGCATCGTTCGGTTGTCATAGTCAATGCCTTGTCTGAATTTTTAAAAAAGCAAAAGCTCCTGATCAATGTCCGCCACCGGGATATCCGGTTGGGGTAGTTTGGAGGCAGCAACCCTATGATAGGAATTGTGATTGTAACCCATTGCAATCTGGGTTTGGAACTCATACGCTCGGCGGAATTTATCGTGGGAAAATTTGGAAAGGCCAGGGCGGTTTCTCTTAATCCGGAGGACCAGGTTGAGGCCCTGCGGGGAAAGATTGCCGAGGCCATCGAAAAGATGGATACCGGGGATGGCGTGATTCTTCTTACAGATATGTTTGGGGGAACCCCATCCAATATCAGCCTTTCCTTTTTAGCCGAAGGGAAGGTTGAGGTGGTAACCGGAGTAAATCTGCCCATGTTGATCGGTTTGGCTTCCAGAAGAGAAGGGAAATCCTTGAACGAGGTTGCCCGGGAGATCAAGGATTATGGCCTTAGAAGTATCGCCCTGGCCGGAGAGATCCTCAAAAAGGAGGTCAAGTAAGCGTTAAGGAGTTTTCTTTGATCTTTGTTCCCGCCCTTGTGAATGATTTGCCTGATCTATTGACTATTGAATCAGCGTCATTTGCCCAACCTTGGACGAGAATTGCCTTTCTTTCCGAACTGAGAAAGGTGCCCCCCAGTCTTTATGTGCTCCGACGAGAAACTTCAACTTGTATTTTAGGATATATTTGTTTTTGGCTGGTGGCCGACGAAATCCAGATGCTCAATCTTGCCGTCCATCCCGACTACCGGCGACAGGGACTGGGCCGCAAGCTAATGACTTTTCTTTTTACCGTGGCCGAAGAAAAAAGTGTATCAAAAGTGCTGTTAGAGGTCCGTCCCTCTAACCAGATCGCCATTGCCTTATATCACTCCCTTGGATTTAGAATCCTCTATCGTCGTCCAGGTTATTATGAACCGGAAGGAGAGGATGCCCTGGTGATGGAATGGTCCGGGTAATTTCTGGTTTGTTTTTATAGGGTTGCTAAATCTTAAGGGAAAAATATTAAAAAAATCCCTTTTTAACTATTTATTTATATTTCTGTCTATTATAGGTAATAAGACCATATGACCGATGATCAGTTAGTGGAGAGGGTAAAAGATGGGGATTCCGGAGCCTTTGAAGAACTGGTCGTTCGGCATCAGAAGTCACTCTATTATTTTGTGCTAAGGGTACTGAAGAATTCCCTGGATGCAGAGGACACGGTCCAAAGAATATTTTTATTGGCCTATCAAAATATCAAAGGATTCCGTGCTGATGCGACTTTTAAAACTTGGATATATCGAATCGGCATCAATCAATGTCATAATTATTTTCGTCAGAACAAAAACAGGGAATTTATCTCGGTTGATGATATCCCGGTGACCGATACAAAAGCCAATCCGGAAGGGGATTTTTCGGATAGAGAAAGGCTGTCCCATCTCCAGAAGGCGGTGGAACGGCTGCCCTATAAACAGAGGATGGTGGTTATTCTGAGAATCTATCAAGAACTCACTTTTGAAGAGATTGGGAAAACCCTCAATATAAGGGCCAATTCAGCCAAGGTCAATTTCCATCATGCCTTGGAAAAGCTTAAAAATTGGATAAAAACGGAAAAGAGATGAAAAGAAAAATTTGTATAAAAATGAGAAAACTAGGTGATGATTATTATCAAAATCTCCTGGAATCCGGTCCCGCTTCAGAGTTTGAGGCCCATTTATCCGAATGTCCCTCCTGCCGGAAGGCCTATGAAGAAACCCGGGAGGTTTTGACTTTATTAAAAAAGAACGACCTGCCGGACCCGGGGCCGGGCTTTTGGAATGGCCTGAGTTCCCGGATTATGACCCAAGTCCGTCTTTACCGGCCGGAGGAGAAGGAAGAGCCCTGGTACAAAAAGGTCCGGATAAATCCTTTCGGGTGGCCGGGCTATGCCTGGGCCACAGCTTTGATTCTAATGCTGTTGACTCCTGTGGTTATTTATAATATGCATGTTCAAGACAATAGCAGGCCTTCAATCCAGGAAATTAAAGGCCCTGAAATGAAATGGGATACGGGGTCATTGACCTTTTCTGTGCCCGTTGAATCCCTTTCCGACAATGAGTCAGTTCGTTTGGCGAAAAAGGTGGTGGCTCGGATGGGAAAGGACTTGCCCGGCCCCACCCGTTTGGTGATGGACGATGAGCTGCATTGGGATGTTTCCGGATCCCTCGAGGGGCTGAATAATCGTGAGCTGGAAGTCTTGATCAAAAAAATGGAACCCGGCGATTCCGCGGTTTATAAGGAGGAAGGGGGAAATGTCTGCTAAAAATACCATATGGATTTTTATTCTTTCTTTGATTTTGGGAAGTTTTCCGGCCTGGGCCGACCCCTGGAAAGAAATGAAAGACCCTCACGAAAGAAGCTGGGAACGAATTCAGATGATGAAGGTATGGAAATTGACCGAAACTCTGAAATTGGACCGGGAAAGCGCGGCCCGATTCATTGCCGTGAACAATTATTATGAAGAGGCTCGAAAAAAGGTCCATCGTGATTTTCGAGAAGATATCCAAAAGGTTAGAAATATGCTTCAGGGTACGAATCCTTCGGAACGGGAGTTGAAAGACCTCGTGATTCGTCTAAAAAACCGGAAAAAAGAGATGAACGATTTGGAAAATAAGCAAATGGAAGAAGAAATGAATTTACTTAAGCCCGAACAACAGGCTCGGTATTTTCTGTTTCAGATAGACTTCCGGAGGGAGATGGAAGACATGATCCGTGAAATTCGAGGAGAAAGACCCCCCCGGACCGGGTTTGATAAGCCAACGGAAAAAATAAGGTAATTATTTAAGTGACTTGAAACTCTTTTAAAACCTTACTAATGGAATCCTTTGCTCCTTTTTCCCGACTACTGGATAGAAGAATCCAAAGGTTCAGCCATCAAAGGAGTGGCAATTTCCCGCCTTTATCCGAAAACGATTTTTCTCCTAATTGAAAGAGGCTTCTAAAAAAAAATCAAATGGTTAATTTCGACCAAAAATTGCCTTGACTTCGGTGGTGAAAAATAGTACATGGGAAATATAATTTTTTCGGGGACCGGAAAATTGCCTAACCAATAAACGTTAAAATTCGGTTGGATATAATTTAAAGTGAGCAGGAAAAAGGAACCTTGTGTATTCCTCCCCCTGGTATCCCCACCAGGCCGATCTATTGATATGAAAAATATTATTTGTAGGATTCGATGCAGATCGGGATTGGATAGGTTTGGGGGCTGATAAAGGCGAGTACCTCAGGGAGATAGTGAAGACCGTGGTTTTTTTTCGTCGGGAATCTGAACATTAGACGAATCGCAACACCCCCTCAACACTCCCCCCCCGGAAGGGTAACCAAAGACGGGTTTCCCGTTCAAAACCAGCAAAAAATTTTCAACCGCAGGGCCTTTGCGTCCTCTAATCTTCTTAGGGAAGGATATCCATGAGTATTCAAAAGCGATTACAAAATGGTGAGTTTGTCGTTCTCGCTGAAATGAACACACCGAAAGGAGTGGACATTTCCCGGTTTATGACCGATGCCCGGCGGATCAAGGGACGAGTCGATGGAATGGTCGTCCCCGACTTGAATAACGGCGTTATGCGAATGAGTGCCCTGGCCGGTGGTGCATTACTTCAACAACAAGGGATCGAATCTATCATCATGGTCTATGGACGGGACCGAAACCGGATGGCCCTGCAGGGTGATCTGCTGGCCGCCCATGTACTTGGTATCCAGAACCTGATTGTGGTTCGGGGTGAACCCATGTCTAACAGTGACCACCGCAATGCCTTGCCGGTTGACGATCTGGATGAACTGGGTTTGCTGGAAACGATCCAGTCCCTTAAAGGGGGAAAGGATTTGGCCGGATTTGATCTGGAAGGACGACCAGAATTCTATGTTGGTTGCCAAATCGCACCTTATACCGACGATGAGGGCTTAAACAACGAACTGGAGCTGGCCAAGAAAAAGATAGCCACTGGCGCCGCTTTCCTGGTTACCCCTCCGGTTTATGACCTCAACCATTTTGAAAGTTTTATGCAAAAAGCCGCCTCCCTCAACACACCGGTCATTGCCCCGGTTTTTCTGATCAAGTCCGTGGCGGTGGCCCGCTATATCCTGACCCATGAACCGGGCGCTTCTATTTCCGAAGAGTTGATCAGACGTATCCGAAAATCCTCTGATCGTGAAATGGAGGGTGTAAAAATTGCCGGAGAGACCATTGCTCAACTCCGAAAAATGGTCCAAGGGGTTTTGATTCAAACCATGGGATGGGAGCACCGCCTGTCGAACATTATGGATATGGCAGGCATCTAACGGAAACCTTCAAGATGGAAATTAAAAAGAAAGATATGGAACTAGAAAACCCACTTCAAACGAACGACAAGGTCCTGGTAATCGGGGGCGGAATGGGGGGTATTCGGGCGGCATTGGATCTGGCCGAGTCCCAAAAAAGTGTTGTCCTTATTGATAAAGCCAATGCCATTGGCGGATTAATGACCCTCCTGGACCGAACATTTCCGACCAATAACTGCGACCTTTGCACCATCTCCTCGACCCTGTCCGAAACCAATCGAAACCAATACATCCAATTGATGCCCCTGACCCAAATCTCACAATTGAAGGGTGAGGCCGGTAATTTCACGGCAGTTCTTTCCACTACCCCGCGTCATATCGACCTGGACCGATGTACTGCCTGCGGGGAATGCCGCCGGCAATTCCCGGAGTGTGTGGATTTCAATCCGGGCCTTGATCATCGGGCACCAACCTGTATGCGCTACCCCCAGGCCACTCCTCAGGCCTTTTCCATCGACCTGAGCCGATGTCAGGACCCCCAGGGGCTGGAGGCCTGTTGCCCGGCCGGCGCCATCCTTTTAGACGATCATGAACGCCAAATTGAGATGCCTGTAGCGGCGATTGTTTTGGCTCCCGGTGCCGCCATTTTTGACCCCTCGGGCCTGGACAACTTGAGCTATCAAGATCCTGATGTATTGACCAGTCTGGAATACGAGCGAATTTTATCCGCGTCCGGACCCACCCAGGGTAAGTTGGTTTGTCCCTCCGATGGGCGTGTTCCGGCCAAAATCGCCTGGATCCAATGCGTGGGTTCCCGGGGGATGCAACATGGGGCGGCTTCTTATTGTTCCAGCGCCTGTTGCATGTTCGCCCTCAAGGAAGCCATGGTCACCAAAGAGCGTTTTCAGAACAGCATTGAAACAACCATGTTTTATATGGATATGCGGACTTTCGGGAAAGACTATGAACGATATTTAGAACGGAGCCGGAAGGAATACGGCGTACGTTTTGTTCGCAGCCGGCCGCACACCGTGGCCCGGAGGTCCGGAGAGTCTCAGGTGACAGTCTTCTTTGCTGCCGAAGAAGGGGGAGCTCCAAAAGAAGAATTATTTGACCTGGTGGTCCTTTCCACCGGATTCCGGGTCAACGAAGACCTCAAACAAATGGCCGATCGTCTGGGCATAAATCTGAACACACACGGTTTTGCCCAAGGCGATTCTTTTAATCCGGTGGCCACCTCCCGACCCGGAATATATGTGTGCGGCATGTTTGAAAGTCCTAAGGACATCCCCGACACCATGGTCCAGGCCAGTGCCGCTGCCTGCCGGGCTTCGTCCCATGTTTCCGCCCAGGCGGTTTTATCTGAAATTGATGAGGAATTGATACCGGAACGGGATGTGACCGGCGAAGCCCCCCGAATTGGTGTGTTTATCTGTGACTGCGGGGAAGACATCGGTGGTGTGATCAGTGTACCGGAATTGGCTGCTTATTCGGCCAAGATGGGTGGTGTGATCCTGTCCGAAGGAGTGGGACACGGCTGCAGCCGCGAGTCCATGAATCATATACAAGAGGCGATTGTCAATCATAAGCTTAACCGTGTGGTCATCGGCGGGTGCTCTCCCCGTACCCATGAGTCCCGGTTTCAAGATGTCCTCCGCCGGGCCGGGTTGAATAAATATTTGCTGGAAATGGCTAACCTCCGGGAACAGGATACCTGGGTTCATCGGGATCGTTTAATTGAGGCCGGGGCCAACGCCCGACAATTTATCCGGGCGGCTGTCCAGGCTGTCAAAAAGGCCCGACCCCTTACTGAAAACCAATTGCCTATCAATAGGGATGTTTTGGTTGTGGGCGGGGGGATAGCGGGAATGACCGCTGCCCTGCGATTGGCCGAACAGGGTTTCAAGGTCTTTCTGGCCGAACGACTATCCTTTCTGGGGGGTGTGGCCAACCTGGTCCACCGGACTTTGGAAGGCGAAGACGTTCAGACCTTTGTTCAAGACCTGATCCGTCAGACGATGTCCCATGCCAATATCCAGGTCATTACCAATGCTATTATCGTCGATCATAGCGGCAGGCCGGGCTTGTACAAAACCGGTCTGCAGGTCGGACCGCAGATGTTTTACCGGCAAATCAGCCACGGGGTTACGATCCTGGCCACCGGCGCACTGCCTAACCGCCCGAAGGATTATCTCCTCGGCCAACACGAGGCGGTCATGACCCAGTTGGATGCGGATGGCCGGCTCGAAGAAACACCGGAAAAGACCAATAACTGGGAAACCGTGGTCATGATTCAATGTGTAGGCTCCCGGCAAGCGGATAATCCTAACTGTTCGCGGATCTGCTGTCAGACGGCGATCAAAAACGCCCTAAGAATTTTGGAAAAGAACCCGGATGCCCTTATTTTCGTCCTTTATCGGGATATGCGGACTTATGGTTTCCAGGAAGACTATTATCGGCTGGCCCGGGAAAAAGGGGTCGTCTTTGTTCGTTATGAACCGGAAAACCCACCCGAGGTCCAGGCCGCAGGAAAGCAGGTGAAAATTACCTTCACCGATCCTATCCTGGGCCGATCCCTGGCCGTCACTGCAGACGCCCTGCTTTTAAGTACCGGTCTGGTCAGCGATGATGAATCCACGGAAGACCTGGAAGCGATTTTCAAAATTCCCAGAACATCGGATGGTTATTTTTTGGAAGACCATATCAAATTACGCCCGGTGGATCTTTCCAATCCAGGGTTTTTTCTGGCCGGAACCGCTCATTCCCCTCGGTTGATCCGGGAAACAATCGCCCAGGCCGAGGCCTCAGCCGCCAGGGCCCAGACCATCCTCAGCCGCGACCACATCAACCTTGGTGCGGCCGTCGCCCGGGTTGACTCCAAAAAATGTGCCGCCTGTCTGATTTGCGTCCGGGCTTGTCCTTTTGACGTCCCGTTTATCAACGCAGACGGGACTTCGGAAATCGATCCGTCCAAATGTCAGGGTTGTGGCATTTGCGTCTCCGAGTGCCCGGCCAAGGCCATACAACTGATGCAGTTTGAAGACGATCAGATTCTGGCCAAGCTCGATGGCTTGCTGGAAAGGAGAGTAGCATAACCTAATGGAAACATTTGAACCGGTCATCGTCGCTTTTTGCTGTCATTACTGCGCCTACACCGCCGCGGACATGGCCGGCACCCAGCGGCTCAGTTATCCCCCCAATGTCAAAATTATCCGGGTACCCTGCTCCGGGAAGGTAGATACCATTCATATTTTGAAGGCCTTTGAAAAAGGCGCCGACGGCGTCTATGTGGCTGGTTGTCTGGATGGAGACTGCCATTTTAAAAAAGGGAACATCCGGGCTGCCAAACGGGTGGCACAGGTGCGAAGGCTCCTGGAAAGCATCGGCATTGAAGGCCAAAGAGTGGAAATGGCCAATCTCTCAGCCGGCATGGGAGAGGGTTTCGCCGAGATTGCCCGGCAGATCACCGAAAAAATACGGAATCTGGGGCCCAACCCAGTCCGAATACCGAAGGAGAAATAAAGTCGATGATTACAGCGGAATCAAAACCCCTGGAGGAAATCATTGAATATATCCGGCCGTTTCAGAGAATTCTGCTGGTCGGATGTAATGAGTGTGTGACGGTTTGTTCCGCCGGCGGCCGAAAGGAAGTCGGTATCCTGTCCTCACTACTGCAAATGGCCTTTCTGAAGCAGGGTAAAAATCTACAGATTCGGGAACATACCCTGGAACGCCAATGCGATCCGGAATATGTGGAAGAACTGACGACCATGGTTGACGGCGTGGATGCGATCTTGTCCATGGCTTGCGGATGCGGCGTCCAGGAGTTGAGCCGCCGGTTTAAAGCCAAACCGGTATTCCCCGCGGTCAATACCAAATTTATGGGGGCCTCGGAACGACAGGGCATATGGTCGGAACGGTGTGCGGGATGCGGCGATTGTTTGCTGGGGATTACCGGCGGGATTTGTCCCATTGCCCGATGCTCCAAACAATTGATGAACGGTCCCTGTGGAGGTTCCATCTCCGGTAAATGTGAAATCAGTCCGGATGTGGACTGTGCCTGGCAATTGATCTGGGACCGGCTCAAGTCGATGGGGCTGGAAAGCCGTTTCGAAGAAATCATCCCGGCTAAAGACTGGCGTCCCGGCCGGGGAGCCGGCCCCCGAAAAATTATCAGAGAGGATTTGGCAGAATGAAAACTGAGAGTGTCCTGGAAAAAGTTTTGAAAGCCGGAAAGCTGGCCGTAACCTCGGAGTGTGGTCCTCCTCGAGGGGCCGTGCCGGAAAAGATTCGTCAGAAAGCGGAACTGTTGAAAGGTTATATTGATGCCGTCAATGTCACCGATAACCAGACGGCCATGGTCCGCATGTCGAGCTTTGCTGCTGGTGTTTTCCTGCGGCAAATGGGACTGCATCCGATCCTGCAAATGGTCACCCGGGATCGTAACCGATTGGCTATGCAGGCCGATATCATCGGGGCTTATGCGCATGGCATCAATACCATGCTTTGCCTATCGGGAGATCATCCTCATTTTGGAGACCACCCCATGGCTGCCAGTGTCCATGATATCGATTCAATTCAGTTTTTGCAGATGGTCAAGAAAATGAGGGATGAAGGCAAGTTTCAGGGGGGTGCGGACATTGAAAATCCTCCCAGAATGTTCATCGGTGCAGCGGCCAATCCCTTTGCGGATCCCTTTGAACTCCGGGTGGCCCGTCTGGCCAAGAAGGTGGCTGCCGGTGCTGATTTTATTCAGACCCAATGTATCTACAATGTGGAGAAATTTGAAAAATGGATGGAAGGGGTCCGAAACCGGGGTCTTCATGATAAATGCTATATCCTGGCCGGCATCACTCCCCTGAAAACGGCAGGAATGGCCCGATATATGAAAAATAAGGTTCCAGGTATGGATGTCCCTCAGGAAGTGGTGGACCGGATGGCCGGTGTTCCAAAAGAACAACAGGGAGAAGAAGGGATTCGTATCTGCGTGGAAACCATAGAACGACTTAAGCAGGTCAAGGGTGTGGCCGGTTTTCATATCATGGCCATTGAGTGGGAGCAGAAAGTGCCCGAGATTGTGGAGCGGGCCGGACTTTATCCCCGACCCGATGTCGCGTAAAGACCACCTCAAAGGTCAAAGGAAATTCCGTTTCCAAGAAAGAATTTGAAATTTCAGATTTGAAATCTGAAACCTAAAGAAGGAGAAAAAAATGAACGACAAAAGACTTATCCTGGTAGTGGACGATGACCCGGATCTGGTTGAAGCGGTTGCCTTGAAATTAGAAAGCGAAAATTTCCGGGTGAATAGGGCCTATGACGGTGTGGAAGCGATGGATCAGATCAAGAAGGAACGCCCGGCACTGGTCGTCCTCGACGTGATGATGCCCCGTAAAAACGGATACGAACTGTGTGAAGAACTGAAAAAATCGGATGAGTATAAGGGCATTGTAGTACTCCTGCTCACCGCGGTAGGTGAGGCCGTGACTTCGACCAACTATACCCATTGGGACGGCAAAAATACCCTGGCCGACGATTATATCCAGAAACCGATCGATCTCGAAAAGCTGATGGGAATTGTTAAAGATTATTTGGGATAGACTCAGAACCAAGGTCCAGAG
The DNA here is from genome assembly GCA_963790475.1 of uncultured delta proteobacterium. Classification (GTDB taxonomy): domain Bacteria; phylum Desulfobacterota; class RBG-13-43-22; order RBG-13-43-22; family RBG-13-43-22; genus RBG-13-43-22. The sequence continues at coordinate 1,342,365 of CAWBOS010000012.1, forward strand.
GATGGAGGGATGGGAAAAAGGAGGGGCCGAATCTTTCCCCTTTCTCCTCCATATCTTTTCTCCGGAGTGATGATTAAGTTCTGAAACATTTCATCATGAATGCCAATGCCCCTGTCCAGAAATTTTCAATCGGCGGACTCAAACTGAGCCTGGAACTTATCCAAATTCGTCTGTTTCCAGATGCCGGATTGCCGGTGACCGAGATGTTTCGCCGATTGGCGGATCAGCAGGTTAATTTGATCGGGGTGATACTTGATGCCGTTGATGGTCAAATGACCGGCGTCTGTTATATTTCTGTTGAGGACCGGCAGGCAGCCGAACAGGCCCTTCAATCGTTTGAGGGGTTATATGAGCTTCAATCGCCGGTAGGGTTACTGACCATTTTTCCCCATCAATCGCGCTCGGAGCTTATGGGGCGCATATTCTCGGCACTGGGCCATGCGGGACTGCCGGTTTATGGTATCACCTCTTCCCTCTCATCCTTGACCATCACGACCGATTACCGCCGTTTGGATGATGCCGTTTCAACCGTCTGCCAGGTAGTGACTCTGCCGGACAACCACGCCCCGTTTCGCCCGGAGTTTCGCGTAAAACAACTTTAATGGAAACCATCGCCTTTTACCGGGAATCGATTATTAAAACCTACGGATTTGCCGAGCTAAGCGGCCTTTGCCTGGTTACTGTCGACCTCCCCTTCCATCAAATAGGTGATTGGGGGGACGGTTTATCGGATTTGCCTTCCCAATTCGGTGTTTCCTTAATATTACTGATCGCCCGACCTAAATCTGGAAATAGTCTTCGAATCCATATGGTCTTGGATGAAAGCCAAACCGGACCATTGTTGATGAACACGCCTCAGCCTTTTTTCGCGACTAATCGGGGGCAGTTGCGGATTGAAAGGGAAATTGAACTGCTTTACTTCCAAGGCCCTCATTATGGCGACCGATACGGAATTGCCAGTGCGGCCTTAACCGCTCTGTCCGCTTGTGATGTGCCGGTCTTGGCAATGACTTGCACGGGGGCTTCGGTTTTCTTGGTTACTTCCAAGGGGAAAACTCCCATGGCCCGAGAAGCCTTGGGACAGGCCTTTATGGTTCCCGAATCCGAAAAACGTGAAAGGTCATGAAGGATTTTCAACTGCAACAGGAAATTGATTGGCGATTGCGGGTTTTTGACTCATTGTCCTTCCCGACGCTAATCCTGACTCCTGAACATACCATCATCGCGGTCAATCAAAAATTGCAAGAGACCTATGGGTTGTCTCGGGAGAAACTCATCGGAAAAACTTGTCGAGAATTTTTTAAGACCTTTGAGGGCAATCAAGACCTCCCTTGTGCCAAAAATTTTTGCCCCCTGGATGAAACGCTCAGGGATGGAATGGGACATTCCCTGTTGCGTCGCATCCAGCATAAAGATGGCAGTGAACATTGGGAAGATCGGGTTTTTTCCCCTATTCTGGATGATGCAGGAGAGGTTCTCTATGTCATAGAATCCATAAGGGATGTCACCCGGTCAAAGGCCATGGAAAAAGATTTGCATGACATTCGAGAATTTCTCAACCGGGTTTTGCAAAGCTCGGCCAGTGCTATCGTGGCTGCCGACCGGGAGGGCCTTGTTTTGTTGATGAACCGGGCAGCAGAGGAATTATTCGGCTACATTTTCAGGCCGGAGGAACGACTCAACATAAGTAATCTCTATCCTTCGGGCGTGGCTCGGGACATCATGAAAAAACTCCGGGATGATGAATATGGAGGACCAGGAAAGCTTCCGGTCACCCGGGTCGAGATCCTTACGGCACTCGGAGAGCAGATCCCGGTCGAGATGACTGGAGCCATTATTTATGAGAATGGCCAGGAATCCGCAACCATGGGAGTCTATAACGACCTACGGGAAAGACTGACCTCCGAGAAAAAACTGCTGGAGGCCCAGTCTCAATTGGTTCAAGCGGAAAAAATGGCCTCCCTTGGACGATTGTCCGCCGGTGTGGCCCATGAAATCAACAATCCACTGACCGGGATCCTCCTGTATGGTAAGCTGGTGAAAGAAAAAATTGGGAAAGACCATCCACTCCAATCAAGTTTAAACTGCATTATTGAAGATGTTGGGCGATGCCGGGATATCGTCAAAAACCTTTTGACTTACAGCCGTCAATCCACCACCTCCAGGGATCGTTTTTCTTTGAACGACCTGGTGGATGAGAGTCTTCGTCTGATTCGGGATCAAAAACTGTTTATTAACGTGACCATTCATAAGGATTTTTCCCAGGCGAGGATGCCGGTGAATGCCGACCGGAACAACATGAGCCAGGTGGTCATTATTCTGGTAATGAATGCTCTGGATGCCATGAATAAAAAGGGGACTCTGACCTTGAAGACCTATCGGGATGATCGGCAGAAAAAAGGGTGCCTGGAAATATCAGATACCGGAACCGGCATCCCTAAGGAGAACCTGTCCCGGATATTCGATCCGTTTTTTACGACCAAGGAACCGGGAAAAGGGACCGGTCTGGGATTAAGTACGGCTTATGGGATTGTCAAAGATAACAGCGGTGATATTTTCGTCAAAGGAACCGGGCCAGGAGGGACCTCCTTTGTGGTGGAACTTCCCTTGGATCTCGATTCCCTGTATGTCGACCAGGAGATGATTGGATAGCTGAAGTCCACTCATAAAAACGGAAGAAATTCCTAAAAGGAAAACAGTTTTTTATTTCGGCTTATTCCGGCCTTTATCAACCGAGGTGCAGTATGATCGCAGTAACGGAAATTCAAACCCAGTACCCTCCAAAAATCCTGGTTGTGGACGATGAATCGCGTATCCGGGAGGCCTGCAAACTGGTTTTGGAAGAATGCGGTTATGAGGTGTCCATGGCTTCCAGCGGAATTCAGGCCATTGAAGGTGTCTCGGCGGAACATTTCGATATTATATTGCTGGATTTAATGATGCCTGAGATGTCCGGCTTCGATGTGCTGGCCAGGATCAAAGCTTTGGATCCGGGTACTTTGGTCATAGTGATCACCGGCTACGCCACATTGGAGCATTCGGTGGAGGCCATGAAAAACGGGGCCTTCGATTTTATCCCCAAACCGTTTTCCCCGGAACATCTTCGGGTAACGGTGGCCAAGGCCATCGAATACACCCAGGCCCTGCGGGACATCGCCGACAGCCGTTCCAGATTGCGGGTCCTGGTCAACCACATTACAGACGGGGTCATGTGCACCAACCCCCAGAATCAGATTGTGCTGGCCAATCCCGCTTTTTTAAGGATGGTCGGCTGCCCGGCCCCTTCGGCGATTGGGTGGCAGATGGATGAAGTTGTTCTCTATCCGCAGATACGCGAAATGGTTTCCCGGGCCTTGAACATGCCCGAATCGGAGTTGTCGGAATTGACCGAGGAAATCACCCTCAACAGCAATAATCCTACGGAGGAGTTGGTTCTAAGCATTCGATGTGCGCCCTTTCGAGACCGCATAGGCCGGAATCTTGGGGTGATCACCGTCTTGCACGATATTACCGCCTTGAAGCGGATGGACCGGATGAAGTCGCAATTTGTATCCACGGTGAACCATGAAATTCAAAGCCCACTGAATACGGTGATGATGCAATTACAGGTAATCCTGGATGGGTTGGCAGGGGAACTGTCGGAAAAGCAACGGACCATCCTCTCCCGGGTTTCACAAAAAATCAATAGCCTGTCCCGGATGGCCTCTGAACTGCTAGACCTTGCCAAGATTGAATCCGGTCTTATCTCTCTTGAACGGGAGCCTGTGAATATACTGACCATCATTCGTGATCAGGTGGCTTTTCACCAGCCTCGGGCCGAATCCCAAGCGATCCGTCTGGAAATCGATGCCCCGGAAGTCCTGCCCCCGGTAGTGGCCAACCGGCGAAACATGGAAGCGGTCTTATCCAATTTGATCACCAATGCCATCAAATATAGTCCGGATGGGGGTCGAGTCACGGTTTCAGCCGCCGTCGAGGCCGATTTTCTTTCTATCCGGATTCAGGATACAGGCATCGGCATCAACTCCGAAGACCTTAAATTAGTTTTTAATCAGTTTTACAGGGTAAAAAACGAAAAAACCCGATATATCAACGGCACGGGTTTGGGATTGGCTATCGTTAAAAGAATTGTTGAGTCCCATGAAGGACGTATTAAGGTAGAAAGCCGTCCTGGAGAAGGCAGTACTTTTACCGTTATCCTTCCTTTGGGGTCTGGCTGATCCTTTCTAATCAATCACCAATTTATGAAAATCAGTAATACCCCGTATTAAAATACTCCTTTCCGTTTCAAAAGAGGCACTGGGTCCACAAAATGGCGGGACAGCCAGGTTTTCACTTCAGGCCCCTTCCAGGAAACCCCGATCAATTCAGTAAAATAATAGACAGGCAAATCGTACTTTTTCCGGAAGATTTCCGCAATCTTCGTTTGGGGCATATCCAGGTTGGCCTGACACATCTGACAGGAGACCACTATAGCCTCGGCCCCGGCTTCCAGTGCCCTTTCATAAAGGCGTTGTACCAGGGTGTGAACAATATCGGGCCGGGCGATGGTATGACTGGCCCCGCAGCAGTCGGTTTTGTAGGACCAGTCATGGACGGTAGCACCCAGAGCCTTTAAGAGGGTATCCATATTCTGGGGATTTTCATAGGAGATGGCGCCGGTGATCTTGGGAGGGCGGTTGGCCATACAACCATAGTAACAGACGACCGACAGATCTTTTAAAGGTTGTTGGACCTTGGCCTGTATCTGAGATAGCCGATCAGGCCGGCTTAAGAAATCCAAAAGGTCCCAGACCCTGGTCTTCCCGGTATAGGCATAAGGGCGATCTTCCCTTGGCCCCTTTTGGAGTTCATGGGCGGCGGTCTTTAAGCGATTGAAACACATGGGGCAGGGGACAACCATATCGAGCCCGATTTTTTCGGCCAAAGCCAGGTTGCGTCCCGGCAGAGCGACGGACAAAAATTCATTGGTATTGTGAGCGGCTGTGGCCCCGCAACAGGACCAGTCGGGGATTTCCACAAGATCAACACCTAATTGCCTGCAAACATAGGTTATGGATTCCTGATAGTCCTTGGCTGTGGCTTCCAGGGAACATCCGGGGTAGTAAGAGACTTTCATAAAAAACCTGAAATAAAAGCAGGCTATAGGCTATGGGCTATAGGCAATAGGTTAAAAACAATAAGAAAAACTTTACAGACTATGGTTGAAGAGATTTTTGTCTTGCCTGGATCAGCCGTCCGAGCATTTTGGCCAACTCTTCGCAATCCTGTTCGATTTTTTGGTAATCCTCTTCTGATAGATATCCAATATTGAAAGCAATCTCTACTTGTGTCCTCAACTCCGCAAGGGAACCCTTGGCCATAAAAAAGAAGCGTATGGAATCTCGGTCAGTATCGCGTTCGTCTCCTTCAGCGATATTGCTTGGGATACTTACAACTGACCTCCTGATTTGATCTCGAAGAGAATAATCTTTGCTGATAGGCCCTGTGCTTGTAATTTGATATACTAATACCGCCAGGTCTTTGGACTTTTGCCAGACCATCAGATCCCGAAATCCTTTCCTCCCCATCAGTATCTTCCTCTTCCCCTATAGCCCATTGCCCCTTTCAAATAAATCTTTTATTTCTCCAATCTTTTTAATTCGCCTCGGAATTAAATGGAGTCTCCCTTTTCGAGCCATCGTCCAGCCTAAACGCATCTCATCAAGGAGAGTGCCGTCTTTCATTTTTTGCAGCCAATCGCCGCTTTTAAGCATATAATTTCCGACCAGGCCGGTTTCAAAGACCCTTCCCCTTTTACGGATGTCTTCCATAAAAACTTGATGAAAGGCCAGGACCTTGCCTTCCGCGGCTAGTCCTTTTTCTTTGACCACCGATTGTTTCAGAAAGTCCATGACTCCGGCAATGTCTATTTCATTAGGGCAGCGGGTGGTACAGGTTTCACAGGAAGCACAGACCCAAATGGTGGCACTCTCCTGGACCTCCTGTTTTAATCCCATCTGGATATAACGCATGACCTGATCCGGGTAAATATCCATGGCAAAAGTAACCGGACAACCGTTGGTGCATTTACGGCACTGAAAACAAGCCGAAACCTTGATCCCACTTTCTTCTTCGACCTGGTTAAGAAAACCCGAGGCCATTTCAATACATGTTAGTTCCGGTTTTTCCATAGGGATCCTCTACTAACCTTTTATCTCAAAATTATGTTATAATTTTGGAATCTAGTGCCAAGGCCAGGGGTTTTTTACCAGTTCTTTATTCATAATAATTTCTTTTCTTATTTTAGTACCAACAGCCAATTTAAGGCAAATAAAATCACATCCTTTGTGAGAAATAGAGAAAGCTTCAATAAGCTTGTTCTCGATTTGATCGGAGAGCGGGAGTTTTAGATCCCTGGATAATGGTTTTCGCGAGAACATGGTGAAAAGACTTTTGGGAGAGTGGCTCCTTGTGTTATTTTAATTCGTTTAAACTTGAAAATGTAAAATGGCTCCTCAATTCCTATTGACAAATTACGTTCATTTTTGTTAATGATTGTGAGCTTGTCCCAATTTGAACTATTTTTCTCTTGTGAAAATTACTTATAGGAGGGTACTATGACTTTTATTGCCTTTGTCGAAGGCCCCCTGGTGTGGATTGCTTTTCTAACTTTCCTATTGGGAAGCGCTTTGCGCCTCCTCTTTTTCTTTACCTTAAGCAGTAAAAAAGACAAACCTATCTATCGTTTTTTCAGTTTGAAATGGATGCTTCTCTCCATTGTCCGCTGGCTTTTTCCGGCCAACGTAGATCTGAAAAAAAATCCCATCTTCTCCATCCTGGGCTATATTTTTCATATCTGTCTTTTGGCGGTCCCTTTGTTTTACAGTGCTCATGTGACCTTGTGGGAAGAAAGCCGCTTTAAATGGAAATGGTGGACCATGCCGGATTCCTGGGCTGATTGGCTGACCCTGATCTTGTTGGCCATCGCCGTCTTTTTTATCATCCGCCGAATCATTCTACCCAGTGTCCGGATTATTACCAACCCTTCCGATTATCTGTTGATCGTCGTCTGCGCCTTGCCTTTCCTGACCGGGTATATTAACACCCATCCTGATGGGCTTGCTTATCAATGGATCACTTCGGCCCTTCCTATTTATGGCCAATACAGTAACACCATTCATATTATGAGCGCGGCCTTGATGTTGATCATCGTTCCCTTTACCAAACTCTCCCACTGGGTCCTTTTTTTCGTATCCCGAGCGGTTACCGGGATGGAGTTTGGCAGAAGAAATTATCCCGTCTAGGCTCTGGTAATTAAAATGAAGGAGACATCGATGTCCGAAAAAAGTCAATATCCGGAAATCAGCATCAATCCCGAAGCGATAAGACAGGCCGTAGACAGCCGCATGAATGCCCGGCTGAAAATGTGGACCCGCATCTGCGCCCACTGCGGACTTTGTGCCGACACCTGTCATTTTTATCTGGCCAAAAACAAAGATCCCAAGATGGTCCCGTCCTATAAGGCCCAAAAATTGAAAGAACTGGTCAAGAAAAAAGGCCGGGTGGATGAAAAATATCTTCAGTCACTATACGATATCGCTTTTGGAGACTGTACCGTTTGCCGTCGTTGCACCATGTACTGCCCGTTCGGTATTGATATGGCTACTATGGTTTCCACTATACGGGGTATCCTGACTTCCCAGGGTATGGCTCCCAAAGGGCTAAAGGACGCCATCAAGAATTACCAGGAAACGGGCAACCAAATGGCTATCAGCGAAGAAGACTGGGTCGAGACCTTGAAGTGGATGGAAGAGGAACTTCAGGAGGAACTGCCCGGGGCGACCATCCCCATCGATAAGGGGGGGGCCAGGATCATGTATACGGTCAACGCCCGGGAGCCCAAGTACTATCCTCAGGATATTCAACTGGCCGCCAAGGTTTTCCATATCGTCGGTGAGGATTGGACCCTGCCCAGCAAAATGGGCTGGGATGACACCAACCTGGCCATGTTTGCCGGAGATGCCAAAACCGCCGGGCATATTGTTCAATTGATTTATGACCGGGCCGTAGAATTGGGCGTCAAATATGTGGCTATAACCGAGTGCGGTCATGCCTACCGTTCCGTAGCCTTTGAGGGGCCGGTCTGGCTGGGTAAGGATTATCCCTTTAAAGTGGTCCATAGCGTCGAACTCTTCGCCCAATACATTCGAGAAGGAAGACTTAAATTCGACCGTAAGATTACCGAACCGGTTACCTACCAGGATCCCTGCAATGTCTCCCGTAACGGAGGATTGTCCGGTGCGGCCCGCTATATTGTCAAGCATATTGCTGAGGATTTCCGGGAAATGGATCCCCACGGAGTCCATAATTTCTGCTGTTCCGGGGGCGGCGGGGCTATCCCAATGGGGCCCCCCTTTAAGAAACGCAGAATGGAAGCCGGGAAGGTCAAGGCTGACCAGATCAAGGCCACCGGGGCCAAAATCGTCATCTGCCCCTGCCATAATTGTTACGACCAGGTTAATGATTTAAACAAGGAATACAATCTGGGTATCAAGGTCAAATCTTTCAAAGAGGTCTTTGAAGAGATCATGCACATCCCTGAGGAATTGAAAGCCAAGGAGGAATAGGAACGGGAATAAGAAATCTAAGATGTGATTTATGTGAGCCTTTGGCCAGAGTCCAGGAAATCATTTAAGAGGTCGGTCCCGCCCAGGGCAGGAAGGACCTCTTTTGTCTAAAAGGAATGGGGTGTCGCAAGAGGCTCCGAGATCAACGGATCAAGCCGGGCATAACCTCCCGATGTTGGCAATGAGCTCTTCCGCTTCCGGCGGTTTTTCGATATAAGCTTCCGGTTCAGGGATGGACGCCCCATGGTAGCGGTCCAGTTCCCGGATGGAATGCAGGAAGGTTTTTTGGGAGACCGCTGAGACCATGATTATGGGGATGTGTTTGGTGGTTTCATCGGATTTTAAGTCCCGGTACAATTTAAGCCCACTTTCTTTCGGCATCATAACATCCAGGATAATCAGATCGGGCTTGTGTTCTTTGATCATTTTTAAGCCTTCTTCTCCATCCTTGGCCACCAGAGACTTATAGCCTTTGCTTTCAACCAGGGTAGAGATAAAAATCCGAATATCTATCTCATCATCCACCACTATTATTTTCTTTTTCACCATTTTCCTCCCTTTATCTACTTCCCTATTTTATCCAGTTGAAAATTTTTTTCCGGATATCGAATGGCCATGACGGTGCAATGGGCGCGGCGGGCCACATTCTCAGCCGTACTGCCGAAGGTGATTCGATCCAAATCCGAACTGCCGGCGGCCCCGAGGACGATGAAATCCACGTTCTGGGCTCTTGCAAAACGGATGATCTCTACAAAGGGGACTCCTCCAACAACTTGAAATTCATAATGCTGGAAACCTCCCACCTTGGGTTCATACCGTTCTTTCAAATTTTTCAAACTTTTTTCAATGAGTTCTTGAGAAATAAAGGCTTCTTCATTCCCTGGACATTGTTCATCAACGATGCTGCGCATATACTTATAAGGGGAATGCAAAACATGAAGGATAAAAAGCCGGGCCTGATATTTTTCGGCTATGTCCAAAGCAGTTAAAAAGGCATAATCGGCGTCCTCCGAAAAGTCTGTACAGTAAAGAATCCTTTCATATTTTAGGGCCATGGAGACCTCCTTCGATGTATAGATAATTCTATTTTAACATTTCAACCCTATGGGCGCAATGATGAAAAAACCTATTGCCTTTATGCACCGGTCATCCGGATCGGCAGGACTACCTGAAAAACCGATCCTTTCAGAGGTTCGGAATGGAAACGAATCTCACCGCCGTGCTCTCGAACGATTTTCTGGGATATCAAAAGACCTAAACCCGTTCCTCGGGATCCTTTGGTGCTGAAAAAAATATTGAATAATTTTTGCCGGATTTCCTGATCCATTCCAATCCCGTTGTCCCCAACTTCCAATAAGATTTTCTCATCCGGCAACCGTCTGCTTTTTATTAAGACTTCCGGGTTTTGGATTGCAGTTTTCCCTAAGGTGCAGGCGTCGATGGCATTTCCGGTCAGATTGACCAGGACCACCTGAATGCCCTTCGGGTCCAGGTCAACCGGTTCCATATCCTGTTCCAGATCGAGCCTCAGGCCCACGCCTTGCTGTTGACATTGGGCGTGGAAAAGGTCAAAGACTTCCCGTATTAAGTCGTTGGGATTTACGGACTCCCGTTCGGGGTTCCGTTCACGGCAAAAATTAAGGAGGTCCTGGGTTAACCCGGATATCTTTTCGATATTCCGTTCCACCATGTCCCATCCTTCCTTCAGATATTTCATTTCGTTACGTTCGAAACCCTGGTTGACCATATAGCGGCCTCCTTTAAGACCGCTTAAAATGTTCTTGATGGCATGGGCCAGACCGGCGACCGTTTCCCCGGTGGCCGCAAGACGTTCGGCCTGAAGCAGGTCTTTTTGCATTCGCTCCAATTCATCCTTGGCTTTTTTTACCTCAATCTTCAAATCTTCATTATATCTCCTAGCCAGTCTTTTCCAGGCCAATTTTTCTTCGGCCCGGCGTAAGGCCCAAAAAAGGGCTTCATCATGAATGGGTTTGGTGATAAAATTAGAGGCCTCCAGTTGCAGAGATTTTATAGCCAGATCCATCTCTCCGTGACCGGTAATCATGATCACTTCCGTATCAGGATTGAGGGCTTTGATTCTCTGCAGGACCTCCAATCCGTCAATGCCCGGCATCTTAATGTCGGTAAGCACGATTGGAGGGTCTTCCTGCTGGAAGAATTCCATCCCCTGTTCTCCGTCAGCCGCGAGGATGACCTCATAACCGGCATCCCGGAGAGAGAGGCCCAGGATTTTTCGGATTCCATCCTCATCATCAATCAATAGCAATTTGGGTTTCACGACTTATCTCGGTTCTCAGCCGGTCTTCTTCCTAAGGGTTTAAGGGCGGGAAACTGAAGAATAAAGGTCGTTCCTGATCCCACCCGGCTATTGACCTGAATTTGTCCCTGGTAATCCCGGATGATCCCATAGCTGATGGACAGACCCAGGCCCGTTCCTTGGCCGACCCCTTTGGTGGAATAAAAAGGTTCGAATATTTTTTCCTGGTTCTCTTTAGGAATTCCGCACCCGTTATCCGTAAAATCTATTTTTACCCAACCATTTTCAAAAAAGGATCGAATCCGGATGATTTTTTCGGTGATATCCGGCTCCTCCAGGGCATCCCGGGCATTCATGGCCAGATTAATAAAAACCTGTTCCAGCCGGTTCAGGTCCCCGAGGATTGGGGGAAGGTCCGGGTCCAAATCAATAATGAATTTTATTTTTCGGAGTTCGATCTGTCTGCCTATGACGGTTAACATACCACTGATGGCTTCATTGACTTGAACCGCTGTTTTGTGGATTTCCGTTTTTCTGCCGAATTCCCTCATATGGTTGATAATGCCTGAAGCCCGGTCAACTTGGGAATCAATCTCTTCGGCCAGGGTCTTGAGGGTTTCTTGTGGGATAGGCTGATTGTTTCTTAACTTTCTTAAGATAAAATTACTGCCGGTTTTGATTACGGTGAGGGGCTGATTCAACTCATGGGCCACTCCGGCCGACATTTCCCCCAGAGTGGCCATTTTACTGGCATGAGCCAATTGTTGTTCGTCTTGGATTTGTTCGGTGATATCATTGGTTATTATAATATAAATCAACTTATCCCCATAGACCCCGGGTGAACAACGTAAGTTTACGTAAAAGATGGAACCTTTCTTGTTTTTTTGTTTTAATTTTCCCAGAAATGTTTTTTTCTCTCTAAAAACCCGGAGAAGAACCTCCCGGAAATCTTCAGAAACCAGATCAAAAAAGGGCTTCCCCATCAAATCGATTTTTTGATATCCGTAGAGTTTCAGGGCCATGATATTGGCATCCCAAATATGAAAAGAGAGTTGATCGACTATAAGAATAGGGCTGGGATTGCTGTTAAACAGCAGTCGGTAGGTTTCCTCCGGTTTTATCAGTTCTTCTTCCGGCATTTTCATGTAATAGCACCTGCCGATTCCATTTCTCAGTTTTTGCCGAGCCCTCGATAAGTGATAACAGAAGGCGGGGAGACCCCTCGCTGGTCCAACCCCGACCTTCTTGGCAAAGCACTTTTTCCTACGCCCGCATGATGTACTGGGCCACACCGTTTCGATGAACCCGGGTGACCATGCCCTCATTGACCATTTCCTGCAAACCGTGAATCATGCTGTCTTTTTCCCATTTGAGGGTATCCATTAATTCCTTAAGTTCAAAGTAGCGTTTGTCGGCACTCAGGATATTTTTCAAGCGGGATTTGGTAAATTCTTCCTTCAGGATTCCCAGAAAGTCCTTGTCAAAGGCCAGGGCGTTCCGCTGATCCCCGGGATAGGTTTCTTCCCAGGGACGGCGCAGCGTAGCTCCGACAACCCAGCGGACCCGGGCGTTATTCACTGTGGAGTAAATCCCGGCCAGTTTTTCCCGATTGGCTTCGGTTCTTTCAATCGGTCCCAGGGCATTGATCTGCTGGATAAAGCTTTCCACAGTGGCAATATAATCTTCGGGACGATTGAGGTCCGAATGGGCCAGGGCGATCCGCCTCCGGTCAAAACCGCTGAAACTAAGCAGTTTTTTAATCATGGTAACCCGGCTCCAGGTATGATCCAGCCCAAAGGAATGATGGCAGTCCTCCGGAGGACAGCCGATGAGTATCAGGCCATTGGCCCCTTCCAGAAAGGCGCGGGCCATGACTGCCGGATCCAATTGACCGATACAGCCGACCCTCAAAAGATAGAGTCGGGGATCGTATTTCAATCCTTTGACCCCGGCATTATCCGCAGCTGCCAATCCTCCCCAATTGCACCCGAAACCCATCACTTCATTTTCGGAAAGTTGTCTGGCCAGGGCGGTTACCCGGGCCTCTCGCTGGAGAGACGTGTTGTTCTGCAGGATCAGGGCATGGTAGGGGCAGGCCGCAGCGCAGGTCCCGCCGCCGGTGCAGACCATGGGGTCCACTGTTCTGGGAATACCACCCCCCAACCCTTCCACCGGAGCGATGCCTCCGCAATGACAGATCTCCTTGCACAGTCCGCAGCCGACGCAGAGGGACTGGTCAACCGTGCAGACCATCCGGGGGGCATACAGTTCCCCCTTTTTGTCTTTTTCCACAATCTCCGCGGTTTGTGAGGCCGCCCTCCGGCCCTGACGCAGGGCTTCATGGAGATCGCAGGGGTACCGGGCGCTTCCGGCTAGATACATGGGTTCCCGGCCGACTTGTTCAGGCCGGACCTTTTCCTGTTTTACTTCCAGGAATTTTCCTTCTTCACAATCCAGCCCCAAGACGCGGGCCACCCGGGTCACCTCAACCCCTAAAGAGCGTTTGGGGGAAAGGATCAATTTGTCCCAGGGCAGTTCGTATTCCAGGTGATCTTTGGGATCGCAATAGGTCACAAAACCGGTCTGCACGGTGGGACGCAAGGTCCCGTCAAAGGGGATCCAACGGATTTTCAATTGGCGGCTTATGCGGCGCTCCTCAGCCGATAAAGGAACGGCCATCTGATGATTGTAAAACATGGTGATATCGACGTCCTTGCGTTTTTCAGCCATATACCGGGCCATGGACCAGGCACAACGGGAGGAAAGATAGGCAAATTCCGGGGTACCTGATTCATAATCATTGATCCAAAAGACGATTTTTCCGGAAGGGACACCATGAACCCAAATCATCTCCTCGGTTTCGGTGTGACAGATCACCGTCTTTCCATCGTGGCCGAAACTAGTGCCCTGATTGAGCATCTGTCCATCCAGACAAGCGATAATGGCTCCCACTTCATAGGTCCTGGGGGGGCCGCCGTTTTCCTCATTGGAAAAGGTGACCGTATATTGTCCGGTCCGGCCTTTCAGACCGCTTAACTCTCCTACGGTGATCCGACGGACAAAGGGGCTTTGGCTTACTTCCTCCATGATTTTCCGCAACCGTTCATAATAATGGCGTTCTCCCGGATAATGTTCATGAAGCATCCGGATTTCATCTTCATATTCATCGGTCTGAACGGCAATGATGCAATCAATCTCCCGGCGCAGGAGTTCCTGGGCGGCCGCATAAGTGGCAATCCCTCCCCCGAGGATCATGACCGGACCATTAAAGGAGATCTTTTCCTGAGGAGTGAGTTCCAGGGTGTCCAACCCGGCTACGGCAGCGCGGATCAGCTTGGCCCCCTTCAGCGGCCATTTCTTCGGGAGAAAGGGTATGGACCGCAGCCACATGATCGCGCAGGTTGACCATGTCCACCTGTCCCTCGAAAAACCCTTCTTTCATCATTTCCTTTTCTATTTTACCCAGGAGAATCCGGGCTTCACAACCGGCCACAACGATCCGATTGATGCCCTTTTCTTGAACGGTTTCTTTTAGGCGGGCCAATCCTGGTCCCGTGCAGGCAAAGGGAATTATTTCCGTATAATTCACCAGGGGATCTTCCTGAACCAATTGCTCCAAAGCGGCAAGATCGACTGTGGATTCAATACGGCGATCGCACTTACACAGGAAGACCCCGATGTTATTTTGAGTATTCATAAAACCTCCTTCTTTCAACTTTTCAGGAATAAGGATCATGATTTGGGAGTATCAACGGATCCGCGAACCGCATCCAACCTGGCTTGCATGGCCCCGGTGGGGCAAACCGTGACACAAGAACCACAAGCCACACAGTCTTCTGATGTTTTACCAAAAGGTGTTCCAATAACCTTGTGGACCCCTCGGCCGATGGTGGTGATGGCCGATACACCCACCACTTCCCGACAGACCCGGACACATAACCCGCAAACCATGCACTGCTCTTTAGGATTCTTGATTGTAAAACGGGAAGAAGTTACTCCATATTCGGCAGCCAGTGCCTGGATCTCTTTGCTGGCCGGACATTCGGCCAAGAGCATTTCCAATACCCAACGGCGGACATTTTTTACCCGATCACTGTCCGTTAACACCACCATCCCTTCTTTTACCGGATACATGCAGGAAATGACCACCTTGGACCAATTCCCTTCCACTACTTCGACTACACATAATCGACAGCCGCCACTGGGCTCTACAGATTCATGATAACAGAGTGTGGGGATGTGTATCCCATGTTCTCTGGCAGCGTCCAGAACGGTCCATTCGGGAAGAGCTTCCACTTCCTGTTCATTAATTTTAAACTTGAGCATATTTCAAACCTCCTCTATTATAAAAGCCTGCCGATGGGATCAAAAGACCTGCACGGCTTCAAATTTACAGGAATCCATACAAACACCGCAACGGATACATTTTTCGGCTTCGATCTGATGGGGTTTTTTCCTTTCACCGCTGATACATTTTTGGGGACAATTCCGGGCGCAAAGCATACAGCCGGTGCATTTTTCGGGATCGATTTGAAAGGTAATCAAATCCTTACATACACCAGCCGGACATTTTTTGTCGACAATATGGGAAACATATTCATCGCGAAAATACCGGATGGTGGTTAGAACCGGATTAGGAGCACTTCCTCCTAAGGCACATAAAGAACCGTCTTGAATGGCTTTGGCCAGACTTTCCAATTCATCGATATCCTCTAGACATCCCTCACCCCTGGAAAATCTTTCTAAAAATTCAAGCATCCCTTTTAATCCCAATCGGCAGGGGAGACATTTGCCACAGGATTCATCTTCTAAAAACTTTAGAAAGTAACGGGCGATATCGACCACGCAATCCTTATCGTCCATGACGATCATCCCCCCCGAGCCCATCATGGAACCAACTTTTGTTAGAGAATCAAAATCGACGGCCACATCTTTTAAGGAGTAAGGTATGCATCCTCCCGATGGTCCCCCTGTTTGGACGGCTTTAAATTGATCCTTGCCTGGAATTCCTCCTCCGATATCTTCAACAATTCTTGAAAGGGGGACGCCCATGGGAACTTCGATTAAACCTACGTTTTTAACTTTCCCTACAAGTGAAAAGGCTTTTGTTCCTGTGCTGCTTGATGGTCCTATTTTGGAATACCACTCGCCGCCCTTGTCAATAATTACCGGAACATTGGACCAAGTTTCCACATTATTCAACACGGTGGGCCGATTCCATAATCCCCTTTCAACCGATCTTATATATTTAGCCCGAGGTTCCCCGGCCCTACCTTCAATAGAGGTGAACAGGGCTGTAGATTCACCGCAGACAAAGGCCCCGGCCCCACGGTTTATTTGAAGGTCAAAGTCAAAATCAGTTCCTAAAATATTCTTCCCCAACAGGCCTAAACTCCTGGCCTGATCTATGGCCCTAGCCAAGTTTTTAATCGCAATAGGATATTCGGCTCGGACATAGAGAAATCCTTGATTCGCCCCTATAGCGTATGCCCCTATCAGCATACCTTCTATAACGGCATGAGGGTCCCCCTCCATGATCGCCCGATCCATAAAAGCTCCAGGGTCTCCCTCGTCTCCATTGCAAACCACATAGGCTGCCCCAGGGTTTGTTTTAAGAGCGTTTATTGCGGAACGCCATTTACGGCCGGTTGGAAACCCGGCACCTCCCCGCCCGCGTAATCCGGAGATCTCCATTTCTTTAATGACCTGGTCCGGGGTCATACCGGTTAAAGCCTTGGCAGCAGCCTGATAGGCCCCGTTAATCAAGGCATCTTCTAATGATAACGGATCGATCAACCCCAAATTTCTGGTGGCGATCTTCTGCTGCATTTTATAAAAGGGAATGGAAGCCGAATCTTTGAACGTTGTGCCGTTTTCGCTATACAAAAGTCTTTCAATAACTTCGCCCTTAATAAGGGTTCGTTCAACAATTTCTGCAGCATCCTCCGGTTTCACATTTATATAGAAAAGATCCGCGGGGCTTATGGTTAACAAAGGACCTACCTTGCAAAAACCGTGACATCCCGTTTCTTTCGTCACGGGTTCAATCTTAATTTCCTGCCCCTTCGCTTTACAGGCTTTTTTAAGAGCGGCCACAACCTTATCCGCCCCTTGGGCGAGGCAGCCGGGGCCTAAGCAAACCCTTAATACCGGCTGGTTTAGATCTAAATTGGCGATGGTTTGGTCTTTCAATGACTTGAGTTGTTCAATGTTTTCTACTTTATCCATTTTTTTCTCCTGTTAGGGGGCATTCTATTCAAATTTCTTCAAATACCTTCTGACCGCATTTTGGGTGGCTCCCCCCAAATAATCGTCATCAACCATTACGACCGGAGCCAAGGCGCAGGCTCCCAGACAATTGACCGTTTCCAATGTGAACTTCAGGTCCGCGGTGGTGTGTCCTCGATCCACTCCCATATCTCTCTCTAAGCCTTCGGCAATACGCTCTCCTCCTTTTAAATGACAGGCTGTCCCGAGGCAAACCCTAATTTCATGCTCCCCTTTTGGTTCAAGGCTAAAAGATTTGTAAAAAGTGGCTACAGCATAGGCTTGGGTCAAGGGTACGCCTACATGGTCACAAACAAGGGTCATAGCTTCAGGGGAGATATAATTATAAGCAGCCTGGATGTCCTGCAGGAGAAAAATTAATGATTCGGCCTTCCCCGGATGGCGTTCAATAATGTCATCAATATCTACATGTTCTTTGATCACTGTTAGACCTCCTTAAATTTATCTTAATAGAGCCTTTTGCAAAACTTATAAAAACTGCATGATGAAATATATCAGCAGGCGGTTATCCCAGTCGATTTAGAAATTTTGGGTCTTTCTTAACGACGATAGTCAGATTTGAGACTTTGGTAACAATTTTCAGGCATAGTTCTCCTCCTGACCTGAACTTTTCACCCCGTTCTTTGAAAATTTACTCAGGAAGCCAACTTTATCAACTGATCCGCAAAGAGCGCCAGGACGCCAAACATGAGATGGAGATTGACTTTCAAGGCTCCTCGGACCATGACATTCTTGGCACCGAACTCTTCTTTTAACCGGCTATTGAACCGTTCTGATGCTGTCCTTCCATTAAATCTTCTGGCCTCGTGGGGAGCCATAGGGATCACATCCTTACCGCGGAAGTTCTTGTCGATAATGGGCACATGTCCCAGAGCTCTGCTGATTGCATAGATAGATCCAGCGTCATAAGCGGCATCCATCAAATCATAAAGATAATCCACCTTGGAACTAGTCATCTTCATTAACGGTATAGCGACCTGGCTGTCATGAAGCGATGCTGCGGTCAAGACGACACTCACCGGCAATCCGCAATCATTAACATCGGCATGGAGTTTATACCCGACCCAGGTCTCTTTGTACCCTTTGGAGTTCTTCTTGGTCCCTACGTCGCAGTAAACCGGCAATTCTTTTAAGGCCTCTTCAACTGATTGCTCTCGTTGCCTGGTCAAGCGTTTGTCTTCCTTGGAATCACGGAGTTCTCCCTTGACTGGACGTCCTCTCTTCTTCGGCGCAGGCTTTTCTTTTACAGGCTTCTTAGTCGGCTTTTCCCGACCTTCTATGGCCGTTGCGTCTCGGGATATATGACCAACCAGTTCCGGCTTTAAACAACGTTCCACCAGGGCTTCGTGAACTTTTTCGCCAAGCCCCCCTTCGGCAAACTCCGCAAAGGCCCTGGAAAAAGTGGCCTCAGAGGGAATGTCGGATACCTTTTCGAACCCGCAGATGCGTCTTACATTAGACGTCGTTTTCAAATGTTCAATGGTTGATCTGGTGAAGGAATGGTTATAGACCGTCTTGGCCACAAAAGCCCGCGCTATCGCTTGGCGCTCAAGGATCTTCCTCCCCATCCACTGATTTAAAGAACTCCGGGGAACATATCTTTCAACCTCAACCAGTTCCAATATCGTCACCAGCCGTTCCTCTTTTTCAGTCAAAGGCTGTTCCCAACATTCTTCTAAATCGGAAAATAAACCTTGTTGCAATCTACCCCTTAACCATGATACTTTTTTCCAGAGCTTCATCGGTGTCTCCTGTGTTTTTTTGTGTTCTTTCTAAACATCATCTTAACACAGAACCACCGCTGAGGCTCACTCTTTATGCTTGTCTATTCCCTAAAAATAGACTTTTGCAAGAGGCTCAATAGAATTCAATAATACTTTACCGAAAAACAATTTTCATCTTCTTTAAACACTATCATTGCAATAGAAGGGCCAACAAATTAACACTATGTTATTCTTTGTTTTATTTGTAGAGAGACTAGACTTTAGAATCTGCTTGAAACATTATTTGTTTCAGTTTATACATGAGAATATTGCTTTATTATTATTTTTTGGGGTATTTTTGATGGAAGTTATTATATTGGCATGAAATGTTTCATTGTAACATTTGAAACAAATTGAAACAAACAGCTAAATTAGTTCAAATTGCTTCATCTTGCGCCAGAGAGAAGTTCGGCTGAGACCTAAGAGGGCTGCAGCTTTTTCACGTCTTCCCCCGGTCCGGTTCAGGGCATTTTGGATGGTTTCGAGGTCGAGTTCCCTCCCTATTTCCGGTAGGTTTTCTATCTGCCGTTCCTGAAAGAATTCATCCATGGACGGGAGATTGTTAAGGAAAATGACAGGTCCTTTAACAAAGACATAAGCATGTTCCAAGACCCTTTCCAGTTCGCGCACATTGCCGGGCCAGGAATGGGTCATAAACAGCCGTAAAACCTTAGGGTCTAAGCCTCGGACCTCCTTTTTGTATTTTTTATTAAGGCGGGCCATAAAATGTTCGATCAGCAGGGGGATGTCTTCCCGGCGTTCTCGAAGAGGCGGGATGGTTATAGGCACGGTTCGAAGCCGGTAAAAGAGGTCTTCCCGAAAGGTGCTCTCTCTAAGGGCCTTGGCCAGGTCCCGGTTGGTGGCGCTGATGATCCGGGCCTGCATGTGGATCAATCGGGTCCCGCCAACCCTTTCAAAAACTCTTTGTTCTATAACTCTGAGAAGCTTCACCTGAAGTTCCGGTTTGAGTTCGCCTATCTCGTCCAGAAACAAGGTGCCGCCCCGGGCTAATTCAAAACGTCCAACCTTGGACCGAACCGCACCAGTGAAGGCTGCTTTTTCATGACCAAACAACTCCGATTCCAAGAGGGATTCAGCCAGCGCCGAGCAATTGACGGCGATGAAAGGGCCTTCCTTGTAAGGAGATTGACTATGAATAGCCCGGGCGATCAGTTCTTTCCCCGTACCGCTTTCTCCCTGGATAAGGACATTGACATCACTGGCAGCCAGGTCGGGGAGCATCTGAAATAGGCGAGTCATTGGAGCACTCTTGCCAATGATATCCGAAGGGAATGATTTGTGCGGAGAGGGTTCGAGGTTCTCATGCATTTCCATCAAAGGGCGGAAGGATTCCACAGCCCCGATGACCAGACCGCCGCGGTCCCGGACCACGCTGGTATTGACCAGGACAGGGAGTTTGGTCCCTTTTTTGTCGAGCATCCGGACGTCCTGATCCAATCGGGTGATTCCTGTTTCCAGGGTAAGGCGTAATGGACAATCCGACTGGCAGAGATCGGATCGGAAAATCTCCCAACAGAAACGCCCCAACACTTCGTCCTTCTGATAGCCTGTTATTTTTTCCGCGGTTTGATTAAAAGAAATAATCCGCCAGCGGGAATTAATGGTAAAAATACCCTCGGCCAATTGCTCTAATAGCGATTCGAAACCCAGGGTTGGCATTTGAGGTAATAAACCCGGATCAGTGAAAGATCGCGGTTGAATAGCTGCGTAATCGGCATCCAAGAAGCTTACTATGACACCGATGACTTGTTTCCCCGGGCCGAAAATGGGATTGGCCGAGTAGAGGCAATTAAAAGAATTCCCCTGGGCGTCTTCGGCTCTGGCCGGCATATTTTGTGTACCATCTCCTTTTCCCAGGGCGTTATCCAGGGCGGATTGGGCTTCGGTTAAATAAGGTCCATGAAGTAGGTTTTCCAACAAAAAGTGTTCCCCGGGCATCATTTCCTGATTGAAGAGACGCCGGGCTGTTTCATTGGAACCCATAATCCTGGATTTTCGATCCAGGACCACGGTGGCCTCTCCCGCCAGGAGGACTTGTGAACTTTCTTCCGCGCCGTTTTCTGGGTCGGATACCGGATCATCCCTGGTTTGTTCGGAAGTGGGTTTTTTAATAATGTTGCTTTGCATTACTTTGTGTTTCCCCAAACCACTTCTCTCGCCCGCTTTCTGCGGTCGTTCGAGCGCACTGAACACACAAAGGAATCATTATTCCGTTGCGTTTGAGAAGACTGCAATGGAAGCCTCTCGGCCTGCGGTATCCAAGGGTTCAGGCTTCCCCTTCGCTGGATGTAAAATAATTCCTGCGAAAGGGGAATGAAATGGATTATTCAGAAGCGATCCCTGATGGCTTCCGATTGACTCGGTGAACTCTGTGGGTTCTGCAAGAGATACAATTCTCTAATTAAGATTGCCCTTTTTTATTCGAGGATCGGCTTAAAATTCGTTTCAGTTCGTCGTCTTCCAGAAAAGAAGAGACATTCCAACAAAAGGCCCGGAGTTCCTGACTATCCAAGCCCGGTTGCAACAATCTCAGAACTTCCTGGTACCCCCGGGTCTTCACCAGGGTTACCACTTCTTTAAGTTCAATTATCGATGCTGAATCTCCATTTTGATGGGCTCTTTCATAAGCCTTACAAAGATTATTGACTCTGGTAACCGAACAGCGTTTGCAACTTCGATCTTCCATAAGCCGAATCCTTTACCTTGGGGAATTATCAGGTTCTCTGAGGCATGGCGTAAATTATACACGGTGTAGGAGGCGGGGTCAAACAACTTTGATGGACTTAATGCGATTTCAATATCAAATATCACAAATTTGTAGTCGGCTGCATGATTATTTTGCAGATCCCACGGTAAAATTCCCGGCCTTGAGTTCTCTCAGTAGGTCGGCCTCCGTGTCGATATTTTTTTTAAAATCGGTCACCCAGGTTCCCAGGGCGCCGATCTCATGAGCGTCACTTCCGGCGGTTCCCGGGAGCCCCAGCCTTTCGGCTACGTTTCCGGCGACTTCGTTTTCTTTCTCCGTCACCCGGCCGTTTCTTATTTCAACCGCATCCACGAATTGCAAACTTTTCTTTTTACAAGCCTGATCCAGGGTCAGTCCCAGTTGGCCCACCCCGAACATCTTGAACCCGCGAAAAGGATGGGCGGCAATGGAAAATCCATTGACAGATTTAACGATCTCGCTCAACTCCTGAATCGTGATGATTCCCAGAATATTGCTCTCAAGACCGAAAACAAGGACATCGCCCTGGGCGGTGGTGATTTCATTCCCTCTGAATATTCTGATCCCCTTATTTTCGGCCAATCCCACCACCTCATCCCAATCCCACATTACTTGATGTTCGGTGAGGCAAAAACCGTCCAGACCGATCCGTTTCGCCTCCTGAATCAGTTCCGCCGGATTGATGTTGCTGCAGGAAGAGCGGGGGTAGGTGTGAACATGAAGATCAATAAGCATCGGCGGCCCTTCTATCGTTGTCGGCCGGCCAGAAAATCTTCCTGATCCAGCTCCGGGTTTTCTTTGAGGGCCTTGGACAAATCTCTGGATAAAACGGCCGAATTAAGGCACCGACCGCATTCAATGATGATCTCGGCCAGATGTTCACAACCCTTTCGGCCTATCTCTCTCATCACCTTTTTATCCCATTCCGCCTCCCGCAAGGATAACCCGACGGCTGCTGGAAGGACTGAAATGGCCTGGGGACACACGAAATTAGTATAGCGCTTCATATTTCCCTGAAGCCGCAGTATGGTTCCGTCATCTATCCGCACATCCATGGAAATTTCCATGCCGTAAATATGATCCTCCTGGATCCCGTTGAATCGAATGGTGTTGTCGTCCAGAAATTCAGCACCGACCACTTGGGTTCGTTGAAAGGTTATCATGTTTTTCTCCTTATAGATTCAAACCCTGCATAATGGGGCTGTCATCCTGGAACGAAATACAGCTTCTGACCAGACGGGGATTGGTTTTTAGCCTTTCCCGGAGAGCGGCCAGTTTTTTTTCAGGGTCAGTGACCTTTTCCCCGGCTTCGATCCCGGGCCGGGTGAAATGGAGGATGACGGCATTGCTGGATTCCAATACCGCATCCATCAGTAAAGAGCATCCCGAGGCTCCTCCCAAAAGGCCGGCCAGGATTTTGCGAAGACCGGACCCGATGCTGACCCCCTCCACTTTTTTAATCTGTTTCGAAGCGTTACGGCAGGAAAAAGGTGGAAATTTTTCCAGCCGGGCTTCCGCTTCAATGATTTCCAGTTCAGGAGGCTGGACGATCAACCGAATTTCCGCCTTAAGCAAATCGTCGGTAAGCCGCCAGGAAACACTCAGGTCTCCATCCGGCAGAGGTTCGACTTCAATCACCTTGTTGCGTAAAAAATGTAAGGTCATCAGAACTCCTTATTTTTTTCAAGTCGTTCTTTTTGAATGTTTTTTAATTTCAGCCAGACCTCTTCCACCTGTTTGCGGGTGTCGGCGAGGGAACCGGAGTTGTCCACCACCAGATCACAATACCCTTTTTTTTCTTCCACGGGCATTTGAGAACGGATAATCTTCAAGGCCAGTTCTTCATTGATGTGGTCTCGTTCCATTAACCTTTTTAACTGGACTTTCTCAGGGGCATAGACCATCAGCAGATGGTCGAACATGGCCTGCATATGGGTCTCGATTAGAAGGGGAATCACGACTTGGATGATGGCTTGTTCCTTCCCTTGGGACAATTGTTCAACCTGCTCCGAATAAGCCTCTCCGATTCTAGGATGGGTGAAACTTTCCAGTTTTTTACGTTTTTCCATATCCCGGAAAACGATTTCCCTGAGTTTTTCCCGGTCCAGCGTTTTATCTTTGGCCAACACTTGTTTGCCGAAAAAAGAAACGATATCCTCGTAGGCTGGTTTGCCCGGCTCCACGACCACCCGGCTCAGGACGTCAAAATCAATCATCGGGGCACCCAACTCTTCCAGCATTTTGGCCACGGTGGACTTTCCCGTTCCGATACTGCCGGTGACGCCCAACAGGAGGCGGCCGGGGTGTTGACGCTGGCGGCCCGATCTGGCTTCCGATTGATAGGCGGCGGGAAATTGGCCGGCAATATCGGCCTCGGCCCCGGCATAACTGATGGGATAGCGGATTCCTCTCCGGTAAAGGGCCTCCATGCCTCTTAGGGCCTTATCGACCAACGAGGGTGGAAGGGCCATGACTAATTCATCATCCTGGGCGTGGCCATAACGCCTTTCACCGTAACAGGGTATGGTCAAAGAAGGTTTTCCGGTGAGATAACAACGGGCGATGGCATCGGAACACGAGGATTCCCCCACACAAAAGAATTCCATGACTTCATAATCTTCAAATTGAAGGGAATTGATCAAAAGCATCATCTGGGCCGGATTGGCATAAATCAGGACCATATCCGGATCGAAGGGGTTATAGACCAGGGGCGCCATGACCACGGCCTCAAATTTACCGATCGGTATTCGGGGAACACCGTTTTCAAACTTTCTCCCATCAGCACGGCTTTTGGTCCAGACTATACTTCTAAAGGTTCCGTCTTTCATGTAATCCGCTATGTCAGCTAGGCCGATAATCGATGGGCACATGAGACTCATAAAATCATCAAGCTCAGCCCCCACCGTCCAATCGAAATTCCGGACCAGATTGATGAGCTGGCACAGGGTGGATTTGTGCTTCATCCGGCGAATAAAAGCGATTTTACCAATGTCTTCTTTGTGCTCAAGCAGTTTGAAGGCCACGGGAAAGGATTTGAGCCGCATTAACTGCTCCATCCTGCGGATCGGTTTCTCCCAATCTCGGGTTGTGCTCATGTTGGTCTCCTATCATGAAAGCAGGCAAGAGGCGAGAGGCTAAGAGATAAAAGAATAAACAGTAAAGCTTTTATCTCCCCTTTTATCTTCAACCTTTTACCTCGATCCTCGTTCCTTCGGATTCTCGCCTTCTTCCAAGGCTTACTATATTCTCTTTCCCGGGGCAATGAAAAAAAGGTTAAAAATTAAAGACCTTGGCCTCCGCCGCCAGATCAATCAAATGTGGTCCGCCGTCCAGGACCATATTGGAAAAGAATTTGGCCTCGTCCACCTGACGGGCCTCGGCACAGGGGATTCAGACCCCGATAGGGATCTCGTTTTCCACCAAATAGGGCAGATAATCATTCGGGCAATCCCCGGTTGCGGTTTTGACGGTCATGTCCCGTGATGAATCGGCCCAATTGACTCCGTCGTCAATGAAAAAAATATTCACCTTATGCCCTTTGGTATGGGCGATTTTACCGAACTGAAAACATCTTGTTGCGCTATCCACAGAATCTTTGCTTAACACGAATAAGAAATTAGCCATCTTTCCCTCCAGACAATCTATTTAAATGCTAACAGAATGCTTTTTAACGATTTCAGCTATATCCATCACCCGGAGGCTGTCGTCCAATGCCTCCGCCTTGACGGCGTCTTCAAGCATCTTGGCGCATTGGGGGCAGGCCACCGCTATGATCTCGGCCCCGGTTTCCAGGGCCTCCCGGACGCGGACCCGCGCCGGACTGTCTTCCCCCGGACCGATGATATCGGTAAAGAAGTTCCCACCGCCTCCGCCGCAACAAAAGGCATTTCCCTTATTCCGGCGCATCTCTATGAATTCAAGGCCGGGGATGCTCATCAATATTTCTCGCGGGGGCTCATAAATTTGATTGTGCCGGCCCAGATAACAGGGATCATGATAAGTCACCTTGGCGCGAAATTCAGAAAGGGTTATCTTTTTATCTTTGATCAATCCGGCCAGGATTTCCGTAAAGTGATAGACCTCAAAATTTCCTCTCAGTTTGGGATAATCCTTTCTAAAGGTGTTCAGAGCATGGGGATCCAGGGTGATGATTTTTTTAACATCCATTTTTTTGAATTCCATGATGTTATTTTCGGCCAATTGAGTAAAAAGCCCGGTCTCTCCCAGGGCCTTGACCTCATTCCCGTCGCAGGTCTCCCGATGGCCCAATATACCCACAGACAAGCCGACAGCAGACAGCAGGCCCCCCACGTTGCGGGCCATCCTTTGCCCCACCTCATCATAAGACCCGACACAACCGACATAGAACAGATATTCCTGATCGGAAAATTCTGGCAGTCCGGTTCCTTCGGCCCATTTCCCTCTCTCATCTTGTGGCAGCCTATAAGGGTTACCGTTCACAGAAATGGCCTTGAAATAATCCCGGACCTGCGGCGGGATCTTACCCTCATTGACCAATTCCGCCTTGGTCTCCTGAAATATTTCCGGCAGATAGTCCTTGAATCTCGGAAAGACACACTGCTCCTTGCAATTGTCGCAGGCGGCACAGGAATAAAGGATCTCGGCAAAATGGGGGCTGGTTTCTATCTCTCCGTTGAGCCAGGCCCTGATAAGCCACATCCGGCCTCCCGGTGAATAGGTGTCCCAACCGAAAGCCTTATAAGAGGGGCAATTGAAATCCACATAATCTTCGGGGAATTTACAATATCCGCACCGAAAACAGCGATGAACGATCTCGGCGTGTTCTATTTCATGGATGGCGGCCATATCAGTTTACCTCCCAATTTCCGGGATTCATGATACCCTGGGGATCCAGGTTTTTCTTGACCATCTGAAGCAACTTCCTGGTGTTGGGGTCCATTTTATTAAGCGTCATCTTCTGTTCCATATAGTTGGGCTTCCACGGGATCCCGCCCATCTCCAGGGCGAAGGCGGTGGCCTCATCCAGAGCCGATTTCACCCTGGCCATCATGGCCGGATCGGCCCGGTTAAAGGCAAAGGAGATGCTGAACATCATGGAATGCCCTCCGGAGATCACCCTGGCCGAACTGGCATAGAGGACCTCGTATTTTTCCGCCAGTTCAATGACCTTGGCGGCATATTGCGGAAAATGCTCAATCAAGGTGATTGGCCCGGAATACTCGAATCCTCCCCCTCTGGGCACATCGGCAAAGGCGGCGATCCCGCGCTGTGGCATCTCCAAAAGGGTGTCTCTCAAAAACTCAATACCCATGAACCCGCCGTCTTTCGAATCGATAAATTCCTGGACCGCATCCCAGATCATCTTCCTTTTGAACTCGATTTCTTCTTCAGTATCACCGGTGAAATAGATAGTGATATGATAGTTGTCCTTGAACAAATAAGGTCGGGGTTGAAACCAGACATTGATATCTTCCAGCATTTCCAGGTGAGTGAGCTTGAAGAGAATCTCCGAAACCAGATCGACCCGATCGGTGACGAATAATTCCACTTCCCTGATTTTTTTGTTCGGGTAGAGCTTCAACCCCACTTTGGTCAGTATCCCAGTGGTGCCCAGCCAGCCTAAAAAGAGACCGGATAGGTCCGGGAGGGTCGGGCCTTTGGAAAACCAGTAAGGTCCTATGGAAGGGGAGCCGATTTTGCAAATGTCGCCCGTCGGCAGTACGACCTCCAGACCTGTCACCATGTCGGAGTTGAAGCCGTATTGCTGGGTCAGCCGGCCCTGACCATGCAAGGATACGTTGGCGGCAATGGTTGTGGTGGGTGGGGCATCCGGCAGGCTGTGTCGCAGATTGGGATGATGATCTTGAAGAAAGGCCTTGAGCATTCCTTGAGAGGTACCCCCTTCAACCACGGCGTAGCGGGCCTTGGCATTGACTTCTAAAATTTTGTTCATCCGTTTCATATCCATGACGATGCCCCCTTTTAACGGGATCACCAGGCCGGTCAAGGACATGCCATTTCCCATGGGTACGACGGGGGTCTTTTCCCTGTTGGCCAACTGAACCACTTTTTGGACCTGCTCCGTTGTCTTGGGAGCCACGACATAATCCGGGAGGTGCGGGGCTAATACTCCGGGGTCCCGCGAATAAAACCACAGTTCTTCGGGTGTATTAGAAACGCCTCGTTCGCCGACTATTTCCTTGAGAGACTTCAAAATATCGCTCATTTTATACGGCCCCCCTTTCTTTTTCACCGATGGCCATCTTGCACAGGTCAATGATATGAATGGGTTTTAAGCCTTTTTTTGACACCTTTTCCGATAAAGACGTCTGACAGGCCGGACAGTTAAAGACGCAATACTCGGCCCCTGTTTGCAACATATCCTCTATATTTCTCTGCTGGACATCGTCGGCTAATTTATATCCGGAAATGGAACGAAGAATTTCAGCACAGCAAAGGGCATTTTCTTCCTGATAGGTCCTGTCCGGAAGTTCAACCCCGATGAGATCCAGTATTTCTTTAACCAAATGGTGTTTGTCGGGTATCAGTCGGTTGGAACAAGGGCGTTGATAAGCGGCTTTGATGTTGAGGGGCTTTATTTTGTCTTTTAGTTCCCGCAATCTTTCCAGCAAAAAATCCATGTAATAGATCGGCCTAAAGGGGACCTCCAATCCATAAGCCGGAGCGATGGAAGTGAAGGTGCCGTAACATTCATCATGGAGGCAAATTACCTCTTTCACGCCCAGCTTGGCAAAATTTTCGATAACCACGGGAAGTCTCTCTTTGATGACCGACATCTTAGCAAAATGGCTGTGAACGGCCGGGCACATGAACTCGGCCCCGAACACCATGGCCGAGGACACCTCATTGAAGATTTCGCCTGTGCCCAATTCGCCGAGGGCCGGGATAAAACAACAGGAGACGGCTTTGTCTTTCACAGCCCCAACCATCTGCTTTCCCTGCATCAGGGTCATATTGATCCACTGGTTAGTGATGGGCCTGGGAGCGGTATAGATCCCCTTTTCTTCCCGACGCTCTTCGATGAGATAAAAGGGATGATTACCTCGGGGGCAATATTCCTCACAGGCATAACAGGTGACACAGGCCTGCAGCACAGGGGAGTCTTC
This sequence comes from uncultured delta proteobacterium, assembly GCA_963790475.1. Lineage (GTDB taxonomy): Bacteria > Desulfobacterota > RBG-13-43-22 > RBG-13-43-22 > RBG-13-43-22 > RBG-13-43-22. The sequence goes on from CAWBOS010000012.1 coordinate 1,371,158, forward strand.
CCCTTTGACCACCTTCATCATCTCCGCGTGGGCTTCCTTGACGCCGAATTTCATATATTGGCATTTCACCAGGCAATCTGCAGTGGGACAGGTGGCACAGACATTTTCATTAAATTTTAACGCTGGCATGAAAACCTCCTTTGGATTATTATGGAAAGCTGCTATCCCCTAAATTGTAGTAACCCCATCTTCCTTTATTCCTTAAAAAAAAACAAGAAAAACCTCCCTCTCCAAGAACGAGGGAGTTCCCGCCTGGATTTAGGAAACAGGCTCCAAGGAAAGGGAGATAGAAAAAGGACACGGGGCGATGATAGGCGACAGGCAATGGGCGAGAGGCTAAAGCTCAAAAGATTTTACTGATTATTCTTTAACTATAGCCAATAGCCTATAGCAATAGCCATTATTCGTTAAATTCTATTTTCAAACTAAATCTTAACTGCTAATTTGTATTACAGGGTCCCCAATTGTTATCTCTCCACTTTCAATGACTTTACAAAAAACACCATTGGTTGGTAAAAGCGAATATCCTTTGTAGTTGTAGGTATGGGATTGAGAGGGGTCTTTTCCAACTTGAATAACTATAAGCCCGGCTTTCCCTATCTGTAATTTCGCCCCGCAGACCATAGAAGATAATTCGATTCCGCTGGTTCGGATATTTTCGGCAAAACTCCCGGGCTCCGCTTTCATGCCGGATTCCCGGAAAAGGTTTTGAACATCCTCTTCAGCCAGAAGACTGACCTCCTTTTCCGTGCCGGCATGGGAATCCCCCACCAGACCCCACCCCGTCTGGAGAAGTCCGGAGCCGATATTTTTTTTCGGATCAGATCGATTAAGACTGAGACACACACCAAGAACTTTGCCAGTTTTTTTCATATAAGATTCTTTCGATTGAGAACTACTGGTTTCTTCCATACGGACAAATCCTCTTCAACCCCATCAGTTCACAGACCCCTGACCCGGTTACTCCATAAATCAGGTAATTTTTCCGATAAGTTTGAATAAGCTCCATAATAGAATCAAAGGTTCCGTTGACGAAGGTCGTTCCGGTGATAAGTATTACCTCCGATTGTCGAACCAATTCCTCAATCATGGTGTTCCCATCCCAGATTTTCACCCCGAACTTAGTAGAAGTAATATTCTGTCGATTCAGGTCGGTAATTCTAACATTGTTCTCCCCAAAAGTGTGGACCAGGTTTTCGGCAATGGCCGGATTCATTCCTATGAGACCCACAGCAACTTTTCCCCAGTGTTCCAGAACATGAGCAGCAATTTCCTTGGCACATCTCTCGGGATCTTCATCCCGGCAATGAATGGTTTTCTCCACCACGTTCAAATGTTTCAGTACGGCATTCAGGGTGGCCGTATAAATAGCTCGGTCTTTATTAGACCTGAGAGAACAGGTTAGTATTTCACCTAAGGTTCCAATGAATTCTCCAGGAGAATCGGTAAAGGCCTGGGCTCTGGTTCCAAAAACCGTGGCTTCCACCATCCGTTCTTTTCCCACAATAATGGGAAAATCTCTCCTTCCCGGCTCTCCGATGGCCTCTTCCGGGGTCAAGGTTTTTACCAGAAGCGTGACTTGCGTGTCTTGGAGCTGATTTTCAGTGACGAGTTTTGTCAGTAGATCTTTTGAATGTTCCAAAAAAGGCTTTTTCATCCGAGTAACCCCTCATTAAGTCCTAAAAATATTTTTAATCCGCTGGTAGACAAGCCCATCCACTTCAGGTCAAGATCACAATGAGACCATTAATAACTAAATCCTTGTTAACAAGGTCTGTAATATCCATTATGCGAAGTCTGACATCCAATGCTTCTGCCTTGATGGGGTCTTCAAACATCTTGGCGCATTGGGGGGTGATTTCTTTCCCTGGGTGTTTCCTTAAACATCCTAATTTTACCAAGCGGAAAAAGTCAATTTCGTCCCCGACATATTTAAAAGAAACTGCTTAGGCATTTCTTTTTCCATATGCATGACGGCCTTGCGGCCGGTGCAGTGGGTGGGGACGACATAAGTCGGATTGAATTTTTTTAATTCCTCCGATGTCCGCCCAATAATGTGCTCGAAGGCCGGACCGGAAAGATGAAAACCGCCCATAACGGCATGGATTTGATTGATACCAGTGACATCGATGGCGTGGCGAACCGTATTAACGATACCGGAGTGGGCGCAGCCGGAAAGAATGATCAGGCCTTTGTCCTTGAGATTCACGACCACTGAGGTGTCGTCTTCGATGGGGTCCCACTTTTCCACGCCATTTTCCTCAAAATGGGCGGCGGCCATGCCTTTCTCGAAGTCCGTCTGCCGGGGGATTTCCCCTAAAAACAGCACCGCGTTTTCCAGAAGTGGAGCAGGGGCTTTACTTTCCACAACCTTAAAACCTGCTTGTTCAAGACCTTCCTTGGTCAACTTGGGAAAATAGATTTTCAATTGGTCACCGATTTTGATATATCGCGGTGTTTTAAAGGCGGCGGGGTGCAGGACCAGCGGGACTTCTTTCTTGGCGATCATGGTCCCGAATTTTGCAATACCGCCGGTATGGTCGCTGTGGCCATGAGAGAGGACCGCCGCCTCCACCTCTTTCATATCCACGCCAAGGGCCTTGGCATTGGCCGCCGCCCCCTCTTCTGAAAATCCGAAATCGAAAAGCAAAGTATGGGTCCGGTCATCCTTGGTTGTTTTTACAACGGCACAATAGCCGTGTTCGGCCAGAATGGAGGTCCGAATACTTCCCTCTTTTACCGCCGCCGCCCGGTGGATGATGTCGCTGTTGTCCCCAGCGGTTATTTCTATGTAATTATCCTGCAGGGTCAGGATTTCGCATTTGTCGACTGCAGTTAACGGATATTGGGTCATCATTCAAATTCCCCTTTCTTTACTTCTTCTTAGTCAAATGCCATGTTGGTCTTTCAGACTTCCCAAACCTTGCCGATCAGGTCTCGCACAGCTGACCTTGATTTCTTCCGCCATAATCCGTATCCTCCTTTTTTTGAGCTTTGGGTTAAATGGTCAGGAATAATCTTCCTTTTGTCTTAAAAATGCCTTGAAATTTACAGTTTTGTTGTCGGTCCTTTTCCGACTGCCGAATTCTGGAGTTCACTCGGGGGCTTTTGAGGTCCAAATGACAAGTCCGGGCACTACCCGCTGTTGTAAAAAAACGGTCACCGCTATTACCCGTGGTCCAGAAACTATTTCCACTGGTAACGCAAAGTTGGCGAAAAAGTACCCACGATTTTTCCGATCAGGCGATAGATTTCCCGTCTCTCATCATAGTCCTTTTCTGATTAAAATTAATCCCCAACAAAATTGCCTTAGGTTGGATGCCTATTCTATAAGCTATCTCTTTTCGGAAGGGTCAACCGGAAGGTACTGCCTTTTCCAGGTGTGCTTTGGACTGAGATCGTTCCCCCATGGGCCGTCATGATCGCTCTGGCGATAGCCAAACCAAGCCCTGACCCTTCTCCTTTTCTATCGAGGCGACAAAAGGCATCAAAAACGCAATGCAAATCTTTTTCATGAATTCCGATTCCGGTATCCGACACTTCAACCAGGATGTCTGTTTCTCTATTTTGAAGGTGGACGGTCACCCTTCCCCCCGGATTCGTGTATTTTATGGCGTTGTCCAATAAATTCGTGAGGACCCGGTCCATCAGAGCAGCATCGGCCGAGATAACCGGCAGGTTTCCCTGGGCATATTCAAAAACCAATTGGATATTTTTTTTGTCAGCAGCCACGCGCATTATTTCCATCTGTTTTTCAAGCGCTTCCTCGAGGTTATATGAATCCAGCACAGGGGAAAGGTCGCTTCTTTCAACCTTTGAGAAATCAAGAAAATCCGATACCAGACGCTGCAATTTTCGGGTTTGTTCCATGATCATCCTTAGATAATCCTTTTGTTTTTCAGTCAAAGACCCCACCTTTTCGGAAAGCATTCGAAGTAAATAACCCTCTCCGATCACGATGGGGTTTTTCATATCATGGGCAAACATGGATAAAAAATTTTCCCTTTCCCTTTCCGTCTTTTTGATTTCCGTGATGTCCCTGAAAAGCTCCACCCCTCCCATGAAATTGCCTGAATCGTCAAATAAGGGAAAAATGGTAAAGGACAGGGTAATCCATTCACCATCTTTTCGTTTAAGGACAGATTCCGTGGCGATTGAAGCGGTTCGCTGCTCGAAGGCGTGGGTATATAGAGGACAGGATTTGGGGTCGGATGAACCGTGGATTATTCCGAGATGAGGCTTACCGAGAATATCTTTTTTTAAAAAACCAGTGATCTTTTCGGCTGCGGGATTAAAATCCAAAATAAGACCATCCTGGCCAACCAAGGAAAAACCAATAGGCAGATTAGCGGCGATGGTTTCATAAATGGAGGAGGCCGACAAATGAGAGGCCTTGAGGAATAAAGGATGATTTTGATAATCTTTTGTTTTCATAATATTATTTTCTAAGACCCTCCGGGTTTTAATGATGCCTGTTCAATCTTCTTTAATATCATTCTTTAGAGGACGCATCGAAGGACTGTTTTTGCCTTCCTATCTCGGATTCCTCGGCCGGGTGCGGGGCTGTAATCGGTTCGCTTTGGTTGTTTCTGAATTTTTCTATGATTTCACGTACCGTCAAACCTTCTTCGGCACGGTAAATGTCTACAAAATGGTCTTTCAACATGTAAAAGGCAATCTCTCCAATCTTGGGGGTAAAAACAATATCCAGCCGGTGCTTGACGACGGCATTAATGACCTTGATCCCCACATGAATTCGTTCTTTTTCTTTAATAAACTCATTGTAATAGAAATCTTCGATCTCCAGGCTGTTGTTATCCAGCTTGAGAATAATGAAATAAGGGGCTCTTCCGAAATGCCCATAGACCTTCGAATCCAGTCCATTGATATCCTCTACAGGGATTATGATCGACCTATCTGTTTGTTTAGACGGTTCTATGTGCACGAAAACCGATTCAATCCCATCATAGGTTCTCGTCACCATTTCTTCCACCTGGTCTGCCAGCGCATGAGCCTTAAATACTGTTAAGGAAGGGCTGGTAGTGATGATACAATCTACCATCTTGAAGGGACCGAACTGCCGGATTTTAACTCCGCTTACCCCCTTGACTCCCTTTAAATTAAAGAGCTTTTTTCCAATCTCATTTTGCATCTGTGGATCGAGATTGGCATCCATCAAGATGAGAATAGGTGTCCAGATGCTCTTTAGGCCGAGGCGGAGAATAAACAGGGCGATAAACATGACCACCACACCTTCAATATAGGGAACTCTGAGGAAGGTTAAAAAGAGACCGAATAAAACGACCAGAGCGATACCTATATCCAGAAAAGATTCAGAGGCGTTGGCCAACAGGGCTTTGGAATTGATATCCTTCCCTGTTTCTCTTTCCTTTTTGGCAATGAAATAAGCCGCGATCAGAGAGAGAACGGTAACCGAAACCGGCAGGGTCGGAAAGCTATGCCAAGGCGGGATGAGGAATAATTTTTTATATCCCTGATAGAGATTCTCAAATCCGGCCAGGGTAATTAGCACTCCGATAACTAGGGTTACGAAAGTCTCAGCCCGGTATAACCCGTAAGGAAATTTTTTACTTTTTTTTGCCGAAGCCAACCAAAGCCCCAGCCAGGAAGCAAGGATGGCCACCAAATCGACGCTGCTGTGAACGGCGTCGGCTATCAGGATTCTGGAGTCCGACAGATAGCCTATTAAATATTTTCCGATGGCCAGGAAAAAGACCAAAAAAGAGGCGGCCAAGGCCACCTTCTGACCTTGCTTAAGCCTGTCGGTATGGTTTCGGACAATATCCATTCTTTCGCTTGAACCCTGTTTATTCACCTTTTAAAAATTGACGGGTCAGAGGGGACCCGCACTGAGGGCAGTTTCTCTGAAAACAAGGGATTCCTGGTTTATGGGGAACCACAAGACGGCACTGGGGACAGATGCAGTTCGTGGGGGGTCCTTCTGACCCAATGCCTCCGGGGCCCCTTCCGCCGCCAAACCCTCGTCCTTTACCTCCCCTTTGTCGCCCGCCCCCCCTGAGCATAAAGGGCATGATGACCTCCTGTCCGCACTTTCATTTAAAAAGACGGTTTTTATCTACGGTAAGATTAATCTTTTTAACATTTTTTTTGAAAAACTGCATTCCGCCACCTTCGCTGACGATTTGTAATATCCTCTCACTATCAAGGACCTCGATGCCGGAAAGCAACGTTACCGGAGTATCCCGGAAGGCCTTTGGTAAAAAAGGGGTGGAGGCCCCTAACAGGACGACCTCACGACAAGAGGCCGCAGCCTTTAAAAGTTTTTCGAGGGTTTTATTAATTATGGTGGTAGAAGTGATCAGGGCAACGTGACAACGAGGAAGCCAATCAAGAGCAGCCTCCTCCGAGAGAATTCCCGGTAAATCCCATTGCTCAAAAATGTGCAGGTATTTTACTCTTTTTTTCAGTTCAGGAACCAATGGGGCAAAATTTCCCACCATCCCCACCGTATCCTCAGAGGTTAGGTTGAGGAATTTCAGGATATCCCCTTCCTGAGCCCCACAGGGTTGATAGTTGGACAGGGCATTGACGGTTGCCAATCCCACCGCCGCCTCTATTTTCTCATCTGAATCAAGCAAAGGTAAAAGATCCCCAGCCTTCCTCCCGGCCAGGGGACGAAGCCCGTGAAATACGGAGCATCCTCCAGGTAAGTCCTGCCGGAAGGTAAAGGCCACGCCGGTCCGTCCGGATTCGAGCTGCACCGCCGTGTATCCCAGGCCGATACGCACATCTTTAACCCGATCTTCCCTGCCGCTTTCCTGCAGGGTTTGAATGATCTTTTTCGGAATGTCTGCCATATTTATTCTCCGGCCCCTTTTCCTAGGTTCGAAACCAATTCCTGAAGACGTTCTTCCGCCTCCTGGACCATCTGCCTGAAAAGGTGGGCTATGGTCATTTCCTCCTTAATCAAAGCCGCTGCCTGCCCCATCAGCGAATTCATCGTCAAAAGCAGCACTGAGAAGCTTTGGTACCATCTCGACGATATGAACTTTGACTGAGGAGTTGCGGGCCAATTCGTCCGCAAATTTCACACCTATAAAACCTCCTCCGAGGATGACCACTTGCTTTGCCTTTTGCGCCCTTTCCCGTAGAGCCGTCATGGCCGAAAGGCTTTTTTCAATGGCAAAGACGCCATCTCTCTCAACACCAGGGATAGGAGGAACAGCAGGCTTGCTCCCGGTGGCCAGGACGAGCCTCTCATAATTGAGTTCCTGTTTCGATTCCAACGTAAGCTTTGAAGCTGCTGTATCCAGGGAAATCGCCTTGCTGATCATGATTTCTATGCCCGCCTTCTCTAAAGGCGCCATACCCATGATGTTCTGGGCCGGGTCAGACAGGGTGTGCATCATGTAAGGAATGGCACAGGGTATTACGCCATCGGCGATCTCCTTGATAACACAAACTGACTTGTCGGGATAAACACTTTTAGCTGTAAGGGCCGTGATAACCCCCGCAGGTCCTCCACCAACGATGATAATATTGTAGTTCATAATATTTCCCTTTTAGCTTTTTTATAAAACGATAAAAATCAAGATTTAAAAGTTAAAGATTTTAACCTCGGCAGACAGATTTATTAAATTAACCGAATGGATGGGCACCCTCCTTCATTCAACTTAAATCTCCACCGCATCTCCTACCTTGAGAGGCAGAAAGTTCTCTCTAAAAGCCTGTTTGAAGTATTCTTGTGCCTCCGGGCCGGTACAATGACAGGGGGCCACCCGCTTAACGCCGAGCCTTCGAAATTGATCGATAATGTTTTTTATTTTATGGGGTTGAGCTCCAAATAAATGAAATCCCCCCATCACCAGATCTATCGGTCCTTCGATAAGAGAGGCCGCCCTTTGAACCCAGTGATCCACACCACCATGGGTACAGCCGAACAACAGGGACCAGCCTTGCTGTCCCTTAATCATCAAAGCCTGTTCGAGGAATCCGCCTTCGCCATTGACCAACCGGTGAATCCCTGGCAAAATTTCGCCTGTTTGTTTGTGGTTTGACGAAAGGTGAAAACCGTGATCCTGGAGCTGACGGCTAAGAATTGGGTCCAGCAACCCCGGTAACATCATGACTTCAGGGGATGTCTCTTCCAAGGCCATAATTCCTCTGGTGTGATCAAAATGACCATGGGATAGAAATATTTTTTTTATGCTCTGACGAGAGATATTCAACGTTTTAAGATTATTTCGGAGCTTATCCGGGTCCTCTCCTGTGTCGAACAAAATTTCAGGTTCATGAAGGAAACAGGAAAACCCCCAGCCCACCAGACAGCCGGAATTCGAAGTCGTTCCATCAAAAACAACGGTAAGCTTCATAGGGTTAAATAAGAAGAACCTCGGCGGAAAAGCACGAGGTTCTTCAGGGTAGGTGGTTAGTCACTATTTAACATTTTGTTTTTCCAATTTTCCCAATCGTCGCTCAATAGAGTTGAGGACGTCCCTCAACGAAGAAGCCTCTTCTTTCACTTGAGAAGCTTCTTCTTCGCTGGTTGGGTTATAAGACGGAAAGAATCCCCGTCTCGCCCAGGGCCTTAAAAAATAACCCCCTAAACCTAAACCCATACCCAGAAGGCCTCGTCCCATTCCCCGGCCTCTTCCAAACCAACCGGCACCAGCCGGGTTACGGAGAGCACCGGTACCGCAAAAACCGCGGCCTCCTCCTGTTTTTGGTCCCATTCCAGTGGGACCCGTTCGATCAAAACCTGGCATAATGCATTCCTCCTTCTTTTTGCAAGGAGGATTATCTGATCCTCCCCACACAGTGAAAAATGTTACTGTCCGCAACAATGGTCGGTTGCGCACAGGGCGAACATTGACCACAACGATAAGGGTGAGGCACACAGGGCGAAAAGGCTTAAATGAAATTCAAAGAGTGTTTATCCCGTGTCGCCTCGGCCGCTTGTTAGCTGAATTTGTATGGACCTTAGTAAACAGCTATCGCCTTCTCCAGCCGCTCCAAGAAGGAAAACCGTTTTCATCCCGAAGTTTGAGTATTTCATCTCCTTTTTTAACTTCTGAAGCGATAATGGCTGGCTTACCTTCAAAGGTAATTCGTGAACCTTTGACCTCAACTTTGTCTTTCGGCAAGATCTTAATGTCCTGGTTTTCAATAAACCATCCTGGCCCCATATGAACAGATATTGTTCCCTTGTCGGTTTTTACAGTCATGTGAACACCGTAGGACATACCCTTTATTGGAGTAATTTTGTCAACCCTGATCACCTCTCCGCTGACGGTCTCAACGGTTTTCGGATTATACATTTTGCTGTAGGCAGTTCCCATCCCCCAGCCACCGTTGCCTTTCCACCCCATCCCTCTTTGAGCAAAAGATTCGGTAGCGATAAGAAGGACGAGAATGGAAATTACCACTGCCAAAATTCCAGCATTCTTTTTCATTTTAACCTCCTCTCTGTTGATAACTTTTGTCCACCTGATGTTCAGCTAACAAGGTGTATTTCTCCTGATCGGTGCGCAGTCATGCTGATCAGCCTTTTCATCTTTCCCTGGTTGGTAGGGCAAATGCTCAGGGGGAGATGGTCATGTTTTTCTAAGCGTTCTATAATTGTCCCGCATTTTAAATAGCCATATTCATATATCGGCACCTAAACTTCCTTTCGAGTCCTTTTGATAAAACCTTCAATAGCTTGACGCAGTGCGTCGCGGGCCAGAATGGCGCAATGCTGATGATCAGCCGGAAACACCGGCAGACTCTTGGCAATCTCTTTTTCATCAATATCCCAGGCTTCTTCCAACTCTTTCCCTTTGGCCAGGGCCGCGGCAATCGAGGCGCAGGCCCGGCTGACGGCACAGCCATTGACTTGAAATCGGGATTCAATAATCTTATTCCCTTCAACCCTTAAAGAGATCTCCATGGTATCACCGCAGGGACCGGTTACTTTTCCCACACTGTCCGGGTGATCCAAAATCCCTTCGTTATGAGGACCTAGCCAGAATTGGACAACCGGCCGGCATGAATCTTTTGTTGAATTGTCTTCTTGTGCCGCTCCAGGATGGGAAGAAAACCGGCTCGTCGCTATTGACATTTTTTTGGTTCCTTAGTTAATTTATTCCTTGAAAAATTTTTCTTGAACTCTATCCCAAATCTTTTCGATTTCTCCCCCCAGGCCGCTCCCGTTCATTTCCGGAATGGTTTTTCCCTGGATCATGGCCTCAGTTACCACCGGGTCATAAGGGAGACGCCCGGCCAATCCAAGTCCTCTTTCTCGGCAATAGGTTTCAATTCGGTCGGTCATTTCCTGGTTCAGGTCATATTTGTTGATCAGGACCATTCCCGGGATATTGAAGTGACCGGCCAGATCGAGCACCCGGTTCAGATCATGCAGTCCGGAGAGAGTCGGTTCAGTGACGATCAAAACCCCATCCGCACCGGTGAGCGAGGAAATGACCGGACAGCCAATACCCGGGGGGCCATCCACTAAAATCAAAGGCAGTCCTTTGGCCTCGGCTATTTCCTGGGCTTTGCCGCGAATCAGGGCTACTAGTAATCCTGAATTTTCCTGTCCTGCACCCAACTGGGCATGGACCATGGGCCCGAAACGCGTTTCGGAAACAAACCATTCGCCGCATTGCGCTAAAGGGAAATCAATGGCCCCGAAAGAACAAAAACGGACACACACGCCGCAGCCTTCGCAGGAGATCGGGTCTACCTGAAAGTCTTCGCTGATGGCTTCAAAACGGCACACTTCCCGACATCGACCACAATCGGTGCATAGTTCGGGGTGGACGACTGCCTTTCGTCCCCCCATGAACGCTTCCCTGCTTTGGACCTTGGGGGCAGAGCAACAAATGCAGATCCGGAGCGTCGACATCACAATCAACAAGGATTTTATTTGGGACTAAGGCGGCCAAGGCACCCACCAGGCTGGTTTTCCCGGTGCCACCTTTACCGCTTAACACACATAATTCTTTTGTTTTACTCATAAGGTCTTTTTTGTTTAAGTATGCTGTTAATACAACTATTCTTATATCCCTCCCCACTTCCCTTTTTCAAAGGGAGGAGAAAATCCTCCCCCTTTGGGAAAGGGGGATTGAAAGGGATTTTGGGTTATATCCGTTTTATGATTTTTCTATCTGTCCCTTAATTTCCAAATAAAGTTTCTGAAATTGATCCCTTAACTCCGGTCGTATTTCAACAAGCGATTGTCCTTTGGCATAACCTTCGGCAATCCGGCGCTCAAAAGGTATCTCCATCAGTAAAGGGATCCCCTGCGATTGCAGATAGGTCTGGACCTGTTTGTCCCCGATATCAGCCCGATTCAGGATCACGCCGCAGGGAATATTCAGAGTTCCCAGAGACGCTACGGCCAGCTTCAAGTCACATAGCCCGAAAGGGGTGGGTTCGGTCACCAGGATGGTGTAATCCGAGCCTTTGACGGTCTGAATGACCGGACAGGAGGTTCCCGGCGGGGCATCCAGGATGGCCAGAGCGTCATTTTTTATACGTTTTTTAACCTCCCGGATCAAAGGGGGGGACATGGGTTCCCCGACGCGTAACCGGCCTTGGACAAAATGAACAGGTCCGGCCCAGCCTTCTTCTATTTCTCCCAATTCTTTCATGTCCGGTAGCAAGGCCTTTGGCTCACAGACCAGAAAACACCCTCCACAGGCATGGCACATTTCAGGGAAGGTAAGGATCGTTTCTTTCCCTAACACCAGGATGGCCTTGAATTGGCAGAGCTGGGAACAAGCCCGGCAATAGGTGCATTTTTTTTCATCGACCCTCGGGACCTGGAGATAAATCGTCTCTTTTTTTTCCCATCGGGTCTTCATGAAAATATGGCCGTTGGGGGCCTCCACATCACAATCCAGGAGTTGGACCGGTTCCTTTACAGACAAGGCCAGGGCTACGGCCACACTGGTCTTGCCTGTTCCTCCTTTGCCGCTGGCGACACTAATGATCACAGACATTATCTCCGGTAATCAGGGTTTGATTCACATAATGGGCAATCAATTCTTCCGGACCCAGTTGAGGGGCTCCGGTCAACACCTTGATCCCCCGTTCATTAAAGAGGCTGACCGCCCTTTGGCCCATGCCCCCGGCGATAATCAGGTCAACCCCCTTTTCTCCCAGCCAACGGGGAAGGAGACCTGGTTCATGGGGAGGAGGGGTAATCATAACTTTTTGGATAATGTTTTTTCCTTGCAAATCAATGAGGGCAAATTGTTCGCAATGACCAAAGTGATTACAAAGCATCCCCTCGGCCATGGGGATGGCGATCTTTACACTGTCAGACGTTGTATTGATAGAATTCATTATAGGTAAGACCTCCGTTATGGGTTGTAGGACTTTTATTTGACTTTGGTTGGCGCTGGTTATTATTTTTTCAATAATTCCATCCAGGGCCTCTTTGACCGCAGGTGAAGGATTATGGAAGAGATAGGCCTCTCCCCGGTCTCCCATTTCCATCAGGCGGATATCAAAAGGAATGCTTCCCAAGAAAGGGACCTTCATGGAGACGGCTGTTCGTTTTCCCCCGTCTTTTTTAAAGATGGCCGATTCCTGACCGCAGTGGGGGCAGATGTATCCGCTCATGTTTTCCACCAATCCCATAATGGGCATATCGACCTGACGACAAAAATTGATGGACTTGCGCACGTCGGACAGGGAGATTTCCTGAGGCGTGGTGACGATGACCGCCTGGGCATCGGGTATGGTCTGGGCTACGGTCAGGGGTTCATCGCCGGTCCCCGGGGGTGAATCAATAATCAGGAAATCCAGGTCTCCCCAGATCACATCGGCTATAAATTGCCGGATGACCCCGATCTTCAGAGGACCCCGCCAGATGGTCGGGGAATCCTTGTCAGGCATCAGCACTTCAATGGAAATCACCTTCAAATGATCATTGACGGGAATGGGAAAAATCCCATCTCTTTGTTGAAGGGGGGTCTGCTGCATAAGGCCGAGCATTCTTGGGATGCTCGGCCCATGCAGGTCCACATCCATAAGGCCAATCTTATAGCCTTTTAAAGATAATCCGGCGGCCAGGTTTACGGCCAGGCTGCTTTTCCCGACGCCTCCCTTGCCACTCATGACCAATAATTTGTGTTTAATGCGGGATAATGATTTAGCTATAGAGGCATCCTCCGCCCTCTGAGATTCATTCCCTGCATTAGAACCGTGTGCACAACTGCTGCTCATAACTGAAACTCCTTTCAATTTTTCTTAGTGATAGATTTTTTTGAATTATCATGTTTGGTTGAGTCCCACCCAGGGCGGAGTGAGAGGTGGCCCCTCCATGAGCGGGACTCATCCGGCGTTTGCCGGAAGGATATTTCTTTCTTTAAAGCTATCCCCGAACCATGGTGGTGCCGCATTTGGAACACGCTATGGTGTTGCAGGGCACTCCCCGGGCATGGGGGCTTTTATTGCCGCATTTGGGACAAATACAATTTCCACCAGCACCCATGCCGGCACCTCCCCCCATTCCTCGTCCTGATCCGAGGCCTCCCCCAGAACCTTTTCCGGCCGGGCCGGTACCATCTCTTCTTGGCATAATTCCTCCTGTCTTCTATGATTCTTTAATGTTTTTTTCTTTTTTAATTCCACAATCCGAAATCCGAAATTTTATTATCCCCAGTGCCCTTCGACATTCGGGGCATCGGCGAAATTGATTTTTCCTTGTTTATATTGATCGACTGCTTCTTTGATTTTTCCGGAAATTCCTATTCCCACATTCACTCCTGCGGCCTGGAGTACCTTGAAGGCCTTTGGACCGCAGTTACCGGTCAAAACTGTTTTTGCCCCATGTTCCACGACCGTTTGAGCGGCCTGAATCCCGGCGCCCTGGGGTAACTGCAGATTCTGCTTGTTTTCAATGATCTCCACCTTCATTGTTTCCGGATCGACCAATAAGAAAAATCCGGCCCGTCCGAAACGAGGATCGATTTCGGAATCCAGCGTATTTCCTTTGGAACTGATGGCTATTTTCATGGTTTAGTTAATCCTTTTCTTCGACAAGTTTTTCCCCTCTGCCTTCCTTTTCCTCCCCGGCAGCAGGGAAGGTTCAATTTTCCACTTAAGTATTCTTTAATGATGGTATCCACTTCCCCATAAAGGGGGTAGGCCACCTGAATTCCAAAACGATTCAATCCGTTTATGTCTTCAAGGCGAATACCGCCGCAGATCAATTGCCTTATGCCCAATTGTCTCAAATAAATTATTTTTTCATCCGGCCCCCAGTGGCTGATATCCAACTCTCTTTTATCCACCAGTTGGTTTTTCTCAATTTCCAGGACCAATAATTTCCTGGCACAATCCAGCCGTGGAGAGATTCGATCTAAAAAAACCGGGATAGCCACTTTCATTATATTTACTCCTCTCCTATTATTACTTCAAGAAGAGTGCCAAGGGACGGGAAGACTGGAGATGTGATCAATTGGAAGGGACCATGGAAAATGTCGAATGCCAATTTAGGTCATTCCGGCGAAAGCCGGAATCCAGTAATTTTAATTAGTTGTGTTTTCCTGGACCCCGGCTTTCGCCGGGGTGACGGTTCTTCATCCCAATTATTGATATGATTACCTTTGACTTATTGGGTAGCGATTAAGGACTTTGAAATTCAATAGACCTATTGCAAAATGCAATAACTTTATTGCAAAACTGCAATTCGCAATCAGGGGGAAATTTAAGAAAGGTGTTTCAGCTTCCGCCAGAGGGTAGTGGGATGGAGGCCCAGGGCTTTGGCGGCCAGGGTGCGGTTGCCATGATATTTATCCAGAGTCTGTTGAATCAATTCCTGCTCTTGGGCCTTCAGTTTTTTTTCAAAAGGAATTTGAGAATCGCTGCTCTCGGAAGTTCCTCCTTGGATCTCCGGAGGAAGGTGAGAGAGTTGAATAGTGGACCCGTGACAAAGCACGAAGGCGTGTTCAATGATATTTTCCAATTCCCGGATATTTCCAGGATAATCATATTGCATCAAGATTTGAAGGACTTTAGGGGATACCAGGGTAATTTTTTTACCGGTTCGGAGATTGAATTTATTAATGAAATGGTCGATCAAAATGGGAATATCTTCACGGCGTTCTTTTAATGTAGGCAGGTCGATCTGGATCACTTTGAGCCGATAATAAAGATCATCTCTGAATGAACCTTCAAGGACCAGCCGTTTAAGATTTTTATTGGTGGCCGAGATCACTCGGGCCTTAACCGGCTTGCTGACATTGGAACCCAAAGGCTCATAGGTCTTTTCCTGAAGCACCCTTAACAATTTGGCCTGCACCGTCAGCGGAAGGTCACCTATCTCATCCAAAAACAAAGTTCCGGAATCGGCCTGGGCAAATTTCCCGGGTTTGTCTTTTTTTGCATCGGTAAAAGCCCCGCGAACATAGCCGAAGAGCTCGGATTCAAGCAGGGTTTCCGGCAGGGCGCTGCAATTGATGGCCACGAAGGGTTTTTCTTTTCGGGGACTTAAGTTGTGTATGGCCTTGGCCAGCAGTTCTTTGCCGGAACCGCTGGGTCCCTGGATGAGAACGGCGCTGTCACTTTGGGCAATGTCCGGGAGATTATTAAATATTTTCTGCAAGGCCTCACTTTTACTGATAATGTCCTTTAGGGTATATTGTTTGGTGATTTCTTTACGAAGGGCCTCGATGGGGCTTAAATCCCGGAAGGTTTCGACCCCGCCAATCATCCTGTCTTGACCGTCTTTCAGAACGGCGGTTGTTACACTGATGGGGATAACCTTCCCCTGGGCATTAAGAATATTAACCGGCAAGTCCACTACAGTCTTGCCGGTTTTCAGGGTTCGAGCCAGGGCACAGGATTCCTGACATATATCAGCCTGAAATATTTCAAAACATTTTTTGCCGATCGCTTCTTCCCTGGAAAATCCGGTTATACTTTCTGCTGCCTGATTGAAGGAGGTGATCACCCGGTCTTTGTTGATAGTAAAGACCCCTTCAGTAATACTGTCTAAGATGATTCTTAAAAAGGCAGGAGATGACTTCATTGTCACATTATTATCGTTTTGGCGACCTTTTTCAAGTTCTTATTTTATCAAAAAAAACTAAAGTTGACTTATAATTTAATTGCGATAAACCCAGTTCATGGTATATATAAAAAAATAAACGTTAGATCTCTCCAGTTGTATCTGGAGGGGAGGCAGAACGGGGAAATCGCTCGATTGCTACCCATATTTAGGGGGATTTGTGTTTTTCAAAATAAGTCTTTATAGCGCATTGATTCTTTTCGGGATCGGGACCTGTATCAAGGTCATGATGTGGTTTCGAAAGAGGACTGGCGACCCGTCCGAAAGAATATCCGCGGGTAAACGCTTTTCCGAGGCAGTTAAAGGGATTTTCTCCGCGTTGTTCAGTCTGAAATTGTTTCGGTTGATCAAGGTCTGGTTCATGGAAATCCTGGTTCAAAAGCAGATCGGGCGGGAAGGATTTGTACGCTGGTTCATGCATTTTTGCATCGCTTACGGCTTTATCTCCTTGCTTTTAATGCATGCCCTGGATCGTTTCGTCAGCCAAAAACTGTTCCCCGGATACTATAGTCCGGAGTTGTCAGCCCTAAATCCAATCAATCCTTTCCTTTTTCTTAGGAACCTCTTCGGGGCCATGATGCTGGTAGGCTTGGCTATTGCCGCTTATCGCCGGATTTTTAATCGGACCATGCGACTGACTACTCGGTGGGTCGACATCTATGCTTTAATTATTCTGACTTTGATAGCTCTTTCGGGATTTTTCCTGGAGGCCGCCAAAATTGTTTCCCACGAACGGTATGAAGAAATGGTTACTGGTTTTTCTTCCGTTTCCGATGAACAGGAGGCTGCGGCCTTGAGGGCCTATTGGGCCAAAGAATATGCTGTAGTGTTCCCTAATGCTCCCCTGATGGACGCTGCATCCATAGCCAAAGGACAAGAAGTTCATGTCAATAATTGTGCCTCCTGTCATTCCCGGCCGACCGCGGCCTTTGTGTCTTTTGGTCTGGCCAAAACGATCAGTCCTTTAGCCCTTACCTTGAGTCAGAAAAGCATCAGAGAGTCTCTCTTATATTTCCATTTCCTAGTCTGTTTTGTGGGCCTGGCCTTATTGCCTTTCACCAAATTTTTTCACATCCTGGTCAGTCCCCTGTCGCTTCTGATCAACGGGGTGATGGATCGGACTAAGGCCTCTCCCGCCAATATCGCCACGGTTCGGGCCATTGAACTGGACGCTTGTATGCACTGCGCCACCTGCAGTATCCATTGTTCCGTGGGACCTATATACCAGCAAATCTCCAATATCAATATTTTTCCTTCTGAAAAATTATCGGCTTTAAACTCTTTGGTCTCAAAAAATGGCGCATCCCTTTCAGTTCTTCCGACAATAAGGTTGGGAGATTCAATCTGCACCCGGTGCTATCGCTGCACTGCCGTATGCCCGGCGGGTATTGTCCTTCAAGATCAGTGGTTCCATCTGGATAAAGATTTGACCAGTCTGGGAAGCCCTGAACCTTTCATTCAGTTACGAGACGCTGTTAAATCAAAATTTGATTCAGATCGAAAAAAAGTCGTTATCCCCTTATCGACTTCAGGTAAGAAATTTATGCAGGGAGTGGGCCTTTCCAGCCAGGGCAGTACCTTTAATAATTGTTTTACCTGTATGACCTGTTCCAATGCCTGTCCCGTGGTGGTCAATTTTCAATATCCGAGAGAAAGTCTGGGATTGATGCCCCATCAGATCATGTACAGTCTTAAGTTTGGTCTGCAGGATAACGTCTTGGGAGCCGGGATGGTCTGGGACTGTCTGGGCTGTTATAATTGCCAGCAGAACTGCCCCCAGGGGGTCAGGGTGACGGATATCCTTTTTGAACTTAAAAATATAGCCTTTCAACGTGCCGGGGGTGAGAGGATTTAGTCGAAACATATGCTCGGTGTTCAGCGTTCACGTTGATTGAAAGTATTAGGCCTCCTCTTTATTCGATCTGGAATGATGGACCCGCAAAGAGCCGTCGAAAATTCAATTTCGTCATTCTGGCGAATCCCGGATTATGTCCGGGGCAGGCTCTAGAATCCGGCAAATTTATCCCGCTGTTGGCGGGACTGGACCCCGGCTTTCGGCGGGGTGAAAGCGTTAGTGAATTTTTCCCAAGCTGTTAGATTATCTGTGCGACCTTAGAGGATATCGATTATGAAAATGTTATTGTTCCCCGGGTGCAAAGTCCCTTACTATGTCCCCCAATATGAAATCTCCAGCCGTTTGGTCCTTAATACATTCGGTGTCGAAATTGAAGATATCGAATTCAATTGCTGCGGATATCCCATCCGCTTTCTGGACTTCAAAGCTTTCCTCTTTTCCTCAGCCCGTAATATCGCCCTGGCCGGTGAAAAAGGGTTATCGATATTGTGTCTTTGCAAGTGTTGTTACGGGACCCTGCGATACGCGGATCTTTTATTGAAGCAACAGGTCGATCTTAGGAATGAAATCAATAGATTGTTGAAGGATGAAGGTCTCCGTTATCCGGAGCAGGTGGAAATAAAACATCTGCTAAACGTCTTTTATGACGATCTCGGTCCGGAAAATATTCAGAAAAAAATTATCCGACCCTTTAAGTCCCTCAAGGTTGCCGCTCATTATGGATGTCATATTTTGCGTCCACACGATGTGGTAAAATTTGATAGTCCGACGAATCCGACCAAATTTGAGAAACTCATCGAGGTGACCGGAGCGAAGAGTGTTGACTGGTCCCTAAGACTCCAATGCTGCGGAGATCCCCTGAACGGGAAAAACGATACCTTGGCCCGGGAACTGGGGGAAAAAAAGATGAAATCCGCCGCACAGGCCGGGGCCGATTTGATTTGTGTCGGCTGTACTCATTGCCAGATGCAGTTCGATAAGATCGGAACTGCGATACGGGAACAGGATAAGGCCGAAACCGTGCCCCCGGCCCTTCTCTACCCTCAATTGCTGGGCCTGGGCTTGGGATTGGAGGCTGCGGCCCTGGGAATTGATCAATCCAGGTTGGATATTGCTGACCTGTAGGGGGAGGTTTTGAGGAGAAAAGCTGCCTGGGTAATTGTATTAATCCTTCAACCGGCAATCATCAAGCGGTATCAAATTTTCTGGTCCCCTGTTCAAAACTTTATATGGCCTTAACCAAGATGCCCATCAACCTTGACATTTCATTTTGTGTTTTACACATTGACGCCGAATTTCAATAAACTGTTT
Source organism: uncultured delta proteobacterium (assembly GCA_963790475.1). GTDB lineage: Bacteria > Desulfobacterota > RBG-13-43-22 > RBG-13-43-22 > RBG-13-43-22 > RBG-13-43-22. The sequence goes on from CAWBOS010000012.1 coordinate 1,390,369, forward strand.
TTTGTTCACTTAGAAACGGCCTCTCTATCTCTTTCAACTGATGGTGATCAGGTTTTTAGAAATGTATCAAATAAGTTTAGGTTTGAAACAAACCAAAGTCATTAGTTAGACTTGTGTTAGGTATCCATTTGCTCCTGTCGTTCTTTCTTTAAAAGGGGAGTGGTTCATGCTCTTCTCAATCAGTTTATACACCGCCCTGATCCTTTGTGGAGCAGGGTTGATTTATAAAGTTCTCTCCTGGTTCCGATATCCGATAAACAATCATGCCCAACGGATTACAACAGCCGGAAGGGTTTCGGCCGCAGCCAAGGGGGTGATTTCCAGTCTTTTCAGTATCAAAATTCTTTCCATGATCAAAATTTTTTTCCTGGACGTACTTCTTCTGGCACGGCTCCGGAGAGAAAGCTTCCTTCGGTGGTTAATTCACTTGTGTATTTTCGGCGGTTTCATGTTCTTACTGCTGATGCATGCCTTGGACCAATATGTGACCAAGAAGCTTTTCAGTGAATATACTTCAACCTTGAATCCTTTTCTCTTTTTACGAAATCTTTTTGGGGCCTTGGTTCTGTTGGGGCTGGTCTTGGCTTTATGGCGGCGAATATCCGACCGGGTCATGCGTTTGACTACCCGGGGTGGGGATATCTATGCCTTGCTTCTTCTTTTCTTAATTATTCTTTCGGGTTTTTTATTGGAGGCTGTTAAAATCGTTTCCTATCAGCGATATGAAGAAATGGTTTCCGAATATTCCTCCATATCCGATGAGAAAGAGGCCAAAGCTTTAAAAGCCTATTGGACTAAGGAATTTGCCGTAGTTTTTCCTCAGACCCCTTCTTTGGATTCCAGCACCCTGAAAAAAGGTCGGGAAGTCCATATCCTCAATTGTGCCTCCTGTCATTCAAAGCCTTCATCCGCTTTTGTATCTTATGGCTTGGCTAAGGGGATGAGTTCCATGGCTCTTGTTTTAAGCCGGAAAGATATCAGGGATTTACTATGGTATTTCCATTTCTTGGCTTCTTTTATCGGTCTGGCTTTATTGCCTTTCACCAAATTTTTTCATATTTTTACCAGTCCCTTGGTGCTTTTGATTAACGGGGTAATGGACCGTGCCAAAGCCCTGCCGGCCAACATCGCAACTATTCGGGCCATTGAGCTGGATGCCTGCACCAATTGCGCAATTTGCACCCAGCATTGTGCGGTCAGGCCGATCCTTCGGCACATCCCGAACTTAACTATTTTGTCTTCAGAAAAATTGGGCGCTTTTAAATCCGTAGCTTTTCGAAAAAAAAATTTCCTCAAAAAACTCTCCCATTTTCAGGAAGGGGCTTCCATTTGTACCGGATGTTATCGAGGCACTATATACTGCCCGGTCAGCATTGACCTCCAGAATATGTGGTTTAATCTGAGAGAGAACTTGGACAGCCTGGGATGCCCAGAACTCTTTACCCGGACAAGAAATGCTTTCAAAATTAAATTTGAGGCCGAGAGTGGGAAAACCGTTTTTCCATTAACCAGTTCCGAAAAAAATTTCAAAAAAGAGATGGGTCTATCCTTCCAGGGCAGTACCTTTAATGCCTGTTTTACCTGCATGACCTGTTCTAATTCCTGTCCGGTGGTATTCAATTGTAAAAAACCTATGGAAGAATTGGGGTTACTGCCTCACCAAATCATGTATAGTTTGAAATTCGGCATTCAGGATAGCATCCTCGGGGCTGGAATGGTCTGGGACTGTCTGGGTTGTTATAATTGTCAGGAGAACTGTCCGCAAGGGGTCCGGGTGACGGATATACTTTTTGAACTGAAAAATTTCGCTTTTCAAAAGGCCAGGCATGAAGAGGACCAATCGAAAGTAACGGCTTCGTAAAAAGTCCATCTGTCCAGAGCTTCGCGGGATTGCACTGGGGCCAGATACAATTTGACCGGATTGGAACAAACCTGCTTGAACAGGGGGACACCCAGGCCGTCTTGCCTTCCCTTCTTTACCCTCAATTGCTGGGCCTGGGCTTGGGACTGGAGGCAGCGGCCCTGGGAATTGATGAAAACAAAAAGGAGTTAAAGGGTCTGTTTTAATTCGAAAATATTATTCGTTGCTAAGTCCCGCAAAGTGAGATTCATCGAAATCCATTTTCATTGTTCGTGGTGCCCTCTTTAAGTTGAGTTTCCGTCTAATCAGACCAACGAGAAGGTCAATCAAGGGTTTTAATTTTAATCCGTGATCAAATGCGATGGAATTTTTTTGGACACTCCGATGGCAATAGCCGGTATATTTTTTGGCAGATGAAAATTTGGCGGGGCATTTATTGTCAGTACATCGCCCCCCTATCTTTGATGAATTCTTAACTTGTTATTAGAAAAATCCCGTAAGTGGCTCGAAGATTGGCAAGATAGCTGATTAATCTTCCGTTCTTATCCTTATCCTGGGTGTTGATGGCGGCCGATTTGATAATTCTAAATCCGACTTTTCTTGAAAATCGTTCAAAATCTTTGATCGTGATGACCCGTATATTGGGGGTATCATACCATTGATAGGGAAGTTGGGGAGTAACCGGCGCGTAACCTTTGACCATTAATTGCAGACGAACCTGCCAATGACTGAAATTGGGGAAACTGACAATCCCATTTTTACCGATTCGCAGAATAGATTGGATCAGTTGGTCCGGTTCGAAAACCTGCTGAAGGGTTTGACTCAGAATGACATAATCAAAGGCCTTATCCGGAAAATCGAGCACCTCGGCGTTGATATCTCCTTGAAGGACCGAGAGGCCCTTGGCAATGCAGCTAGCCACTTTTTCTTCTTCTTTTTCTATCCCCGTCCCCTCCACCCGCTGGTGTTTTTTTAGAAAATCAAGCAGATTTCCGTCCCCGCATCCGAGATCAAGGACCTTGGAACCCGTCTCAATCCAGGAGGCAATCAGTTGGAGGTCGAAACGAATCCCGTTGTTCTCAAATTTCATGATAGACACGGTCTAAAAATCCCTTGATCAAATCGGTCAAACGCTGGCTGGGCAGGAGAAAGGCATCATGACCCCATTCGGCTTCAATTTCACAGAAGCTGACATCCAGCCCGTTTTTTTTCAAGGCCCGGACAATGGCTTTGGATTGATAGGTGGGATAAAGCCAATCGGAGGTGAAGGAAACCACCAGGAATTTTGCCTGGGACTTGGAAAAGGCCCGAACGGTCGATCCACCGTCGTGCTGCAACCCCAGCTCGAAATAGTCAGCGGCCTTGGTGATGTATAGAAAAGAATTGGCATCGAACCGTTCCACAAATTTGGTCCCTTGGTAGCGCAGGTAGCTTTCCACCTGGAAATCAGCGTCGAAATTATAAGAAAAATCATTTTTATCCTGAAGCCTGCGCCCGAATTTGAGGCGCATGGATTCGTCGGAAAGATAGGTGATATGTCCGATCATCCGGGCCACGGCCAGACCCAGTGACGGCTTTTTCCCCGAATAATAATCTCCTTTATTCCAGTTGGGATCGGCCATGATCGATTGCCTGGCCACTTCGTTGAAGGCAATGGCCAGCGCCGAATGCTTAGTGGTCGTTGCCAGGGGTATGGCCGAGGAGACCATTTCTGGAAATCGGATCGCCCAATCCAGGACCTGCATCCCTCCGATAGACCCTCCAATAACCGAGAGGAGTTTTTTGACGCCGAGATGGTCAAGGAGATGTTTTTGGGCTGTGACCATATCGCCAACGGTGACTACCGGAAAATCCAGTCCGTAAGGTTTGTCGCCTTGGGGATCGTGGGAAGAAGGCCCGGTGGAGCCCATACAGCTGCCCAGGATATTGGAACAGATGACGAAGTATTTATCGGTATCAATCCCTTTCCCCGGACCGACCATATTATCCCACCACCCCGGCTTGGGATCCTCCGGGGAGTAATAACCGGCGGCATGGGAGTCCCCGGAAAGGGCATGGAGGATCAGGATTACGTTATTCTTTCTAAAAGTTCCATAGGTTTCATAAGCCAGGGTTATTGGTCCCAGACGGGTACCGCATTCCAGAACCAACGCCTGGGGCGGTTCGGCAAAGGTGAAATATTTTTTCTCCACCAACCCTACTGAAATGCCCTGGGGGTCATTTTCAATATATTCGCTCAACGGGGCAGCCCTTCCAAGGCCTGGGCGAGGTCCTGGCAAAGGTCTTCGGCATCCTCGATCCCGACGGATAAACGGATCATATCCGACCCAATCCCCAGGCTATGCCTGGTTCTCTCATCAAAGGAAACATATTGGGAAGATGCCGGATGGATCACCAGGGTTTTACAATCGCCCAGATTGGCTAATTGATAAATCAACCGCAGACCGGAAATAAATTTAAAGCAAGCCGCCTGATCTTTTAAGCCGAAGGTAATCATGCCCCCGAACCCTTTACCTTGAAATTCTTTCGCGGCTACAAGGTGGGAAGGACTTTCTATAAAGCCCGGATAGTTAATCCAGGTGACCTCAGGTCTGCTTTTTAGATACCCGGCTAAAAGGGAGGTGTTTTTCTGGATCCGTTCCAGTCGCAAGGCCAGGGTATCCAGTCCCAGTATGGTCAGATAGGAATGAAAAGGAGACTGGGTCGTGCCGAAGTTGATATGGTATTCCCGCCAGATCTTATCCAGAAAGGCCAGAGGGCCTTTGCGATCAAGAAAGGGTTTGAAATCGGGGAACCGATCCCCGGACCAGTCGAATTTCCCTTGATCGATCACCACTCCTCCCACGGCGGCTCCATGGCCACTCAGATATTTGGTGGTGGAATGGATGACCACATCGGCTCCATACTCAAAGGGACGGCACAGGTATGGAGTGGCCAGGGTATTGTCCACAATCAAAGGAATCCCCCCCTGATGGGCTATTTGGGCAATCTCCCTGATGTTCGGGACATCCAGCTTGGGGTTGCCGATGGTTTCCACAAAGACAAACCGGGTTTTTTCATTAACCGCCTCGGCGATGGCTTTGGTATTGGTCGGTTCGACCATCCGGGCGGTCAGGTTGTATTTGGAAAACACCTTGTTAAAAAGCATATAGGTGGACATGAACAGAGAATTTCCGGTGATGAACTCGTCCCCGGCCCGGAGTAAAGCCATACAGGTGTTGGCCACGGCGGCCATGCCGGAGGCCATGACAATGGCCCCCTGGCCCCCTTCCAATAGAGTCAACTTGTTTTCCAGAACACGGTTGGTGGGGTTGGTCAAGCGCATGTAAATGTGATCGGTTGTTTGCCCGGCAAAGGTCTGGCTTAGATTCTCGGCGGTCGGATGGAGGTGTGAAGCAGTCTGGAAGATGGGGGGCAGGGTTGCCCCTTCCCAGGATTCCGGAGATTGTCCGGCGTGGATGACCTGGGTATCAAAGCGATAGGAATTTTTAGGGGCCATGATTGATTACCTCCGATTTTTCGGTTCGTCCGGGGTAGGACTTTTTAATAAACGAAAATAGGATTAAAAACTTTGCAATTCTTACATACCTGAATTTTTTCGTTCCAGCTTTTATGAACTACTCCTTGGCAAAGGGTGCCGGAGATAAACCAGCACAAATGACCGGTCTTAAACCTCCAGGCCGGACAATTTTTTTTCCTTTCCGATGGGCAACTTTTTTGGACCCAGCAAGGTTGAAGAGTTCCCTTCCCGAATATTTGACGAGAGATTAAAAAGAGAACCTGGCGTTCCACATTTTCAGGAACATTGCGCCATCCTTGTTCATAACTGCTGACGGCCTTGATTGAAGTAATTAATAATTGAGCTAATTCTTTTTGGGTCAGCCTTAATTTTTTCCGGTAATAAACCAGTTTTTCACTATCCATAACAGGACCAAATATAAGGGGCTAAAATTTATTTCAAGACAAAAGTACCACAGTGTGGCACTCCTGTCAACAGAAAAAAGGCGAGCGTCCTATAATGTCTTGATCTCCCTCATCGAGTGCTTATAAGGGGAAGCTCGACCTGTGAGGCATGAGTGGTGTTTCGCAGCAGACGGATCTTAGGTGCCGGGGTGATAACCGGCGTATCAAAATTTTCGGAAAGGTTTCCGGGAGACCTGGTTGGAATGGCCGGGCTTTTTCTCGTGGTTTTCTTGTTTGATTAAGTTCTCGTCTCCACCCGGAGACGTTTTTTCAGTTTCAGCCCCCGGTATTGGGCTCTTCCTGAATATTTAAGGGAGGCGGAATTAAAGGATTTGTGTATCCGGTTTTTTCCCTGGAAGGGGCCATTGGAGAAGAGAAGAGGTTACCGGAGGAGGTTGCATGGGGTCCATTTTGATCAAATTCCTTCTGGGTCTCCGGCGGGGCAGGAAAGGGAGTCTTTTTCTCCCGAGCAAAGAGAGAGACGGCCAAAAGAAAAATAAGAAGAATAGCCCATAACAGAGTATTAAATAATTTTATAAAAGATTTCATATCCTCTCCTTGACCCAAGACTTGATCTGCTTTTTATTTGGCACTTGCCCGACAGAAACGAGTTTTCCATTAATCAGCAAGGCCGGGCTTCCCATTATACCATAGGAAGCAATCTTCTTGACATCGGTAACATGTTCCAGATCGGCGGTCAAGTTCAATTCGTTCAGGACTTCCATAACCCGGTTGAAAACAGTTCGGTAGCCATCTTTTCCTCCTGAGTTCATGGCGTGGGGTTCTCTGTTCAAGTCTAATTAGTTTCCATCCGGGAACGGTCCTTTTTCGCCCTGGCTGTGTCAATCTACAGGATTGTTTGTGCGGCGTACCCATGTACGCCTCCGTGCAATCCCTTGATTTCCTTGCCAGGACAAAAAATTCCTCGTTTCCGAATTGGAACCAATAGTTTCACATCCGTTATTTCCGGATGAGAACTAATTAGTATAGTGAGTTTATTGACATAATACAAAAAAGTATTACTTTAAGAAAGTAAATAGAATTAAATATAAGAATAAATAATACCCTTAAACTGATTGATGACCTTAATGAAGATTCAATTAAAACTTTTTGCCTCTTTGACCCGATTTCTACCTGATCAAAAAGACTCCGGTTTTTCCAACCTGGTGGAGATCGATAAAGGGACGACGATTGAGGAATTATTGGACCATTTAAAGATCCCTCGGGAACAACCCAAGATCATTTTTTTAAACGGCATTCATGCCGAAGGAACAACGGTTCTGAAGGAGGGGGACCGCCTGGGGATTTTTCCACCACTGGCCGGCGGCTAAATAAAAACCATCCTTTTCCTTCTTGAGCTTGTCCGTCATTAATGTCAAATAAGACATATTGACAAAGTAAATTCATTCCTCTTATGATTGTCGTAATCCATAAAAGCAGGTTCACCTGAAAGTGTGATGGCTTTTAGAGATTCATTTTCCTGTATCTCCCAAGTATTAACTCTAACCGAGAAGGAGGTTCTTCATGGAAAAAATTCTGAGAATCGATATGGGGGCGGAAGGCGGTCCAAAAATCAATGAAGTTCCGGTTGGGGATTATGCCGGATTGGGAGGCCGGGCCATGACCTCGACCATTGTAGCCAAGGAAGTGCCCCCGACCTGTCATCCCTTGGGGGCCGACAATAAATTGGTGATTGCCCCGGGTCTGTTAAGCGGGACTGCGGCAGCCATGTCCGGCAGGTTATCGATCGGATGCAAAAGCCCTTTGACCGGCGGCATCAAGGAAGCCAATTCCGGAGGCCAGCCCTCACAGGTCCTGGCCCGCCTGGGCTATGCGGCCATCGTTCTTGAAGGAAAACCGAAGGACGAAACCTTGTATAAAGTTTTCATCAACAAGGATGGTGTAAAAATTCAACCCGACAATAGTCTGAAGGGTCTCCCTAATTACGACCTGATTGAAAAAATGAAGACCCAATACGGGGATAAAATCGCCTGTATCTCCATCGGGCCGGCCGGTGAAATGAAGCTGGCCGCGGCTTCCATTGCCTGTACGGACATGGAACTGAGGCCAACCCGGCATGCCGGCCGCGGCGGGGTTGGTGCGGTCATGGGTTCCAAAGGGGTAAAGGTAATCGTCCTGGACGATACCGGGAAGACCATGCGCTCTCCCAAGGATCCGGAAAAATTCAAAGAGGCCTCAAAAGCATGGGTCAAAGGATTACAGGGCCACCCGGTCACCGGCCAGGGTCTGCCGGCCTATGGAACGAATGTCTTGACCAATATCTTGAACGAAGCTGGCGCTTATCCGACTTATAATTTCAAAGAAGGCCGATTTTCCGGTGCCGCCAAGATCAGCGGGGAAACCCAGGCCGAATTGGAGACCGCACGGGGAGGGCTGGCCACCCATGGCTGCCACCGGGGTTGCATCATTCGCTGCTCCGGCACCTATAATGACAAAGACGGCCATTTCCTGACCAAGCAGCCGGAATATGAAACAGTCTGGGCCCACGGAGGGAATTGCGGCATCGATGACCTGGATGCCATTGCCCAAATGGATTTCCTGGATGATAATTATGGATTGGACACCATTGAGATGGGAGCCACCATCGGCGTGGCTATGGAGGCCGGCCTGTTAAAATTCGGTGACGCTCAAGGGGCCATTAATCTGATTAAGGAAGTGGGAAAGGGGACTCCTTTAGGCCGGATTTTAGGTAGCGGTGCGGCGGTGACCGGCAAGGTTTTTGGTGTTGAACGGATTCCGGTCGTCAAAGGCCAAGCCATGCCGGCCTATGACCCCCGGGCTGTCCAGGGCATCGGGGTGACCTATGCTACCAGTCCCATGGGGGCCGACCATACGGCCGGCTATGCCGTGGCCACCAATATTATGAATGTCGGCGGTCAGGTAGATCCTCTTAAACCAGCAGGGCAGATCGAGCTTTCCCGGAATCTGCAAATCGCCACGGCGGCCATCGATGCCGTCGGTATGTGTCTGTTCATTGCCTTTGCCGTTCTCGATCAGCCGGAGACCTTTCAGGCCCTGCTTGATATGATTAATGCCTTTTACGGTCTGAATCTGACGGGCGATGATGTGACCGCCCTGGGAAAATCAATCCTTAAGAACGAAAGGGACTTTAATCTCCGGGCCGGTTTTACCGCCCAACAGGACCGTTTGCCGGACTTTTTCAAAAAAGAGCCGGTGGCACCACACAATGTCACCTTCCAGGTTAAAGATGAGGAGTTGGATCAGGTTTTTAACTGGTAACCATTTGTTTTAAACTTTCCAGGGGGAGGTCTTTCTGAGGCCTCCCTTTTTTCTTGTGCAACCCTATGGAACAGTCTCTTTATCTGACTCTGAGGAAAAACAATCTTCATCATTTTTTCCCTTTATTTCAACAAGGGGTTATTGTAAAGATCTTGACCGGCTGGACTATCAAGGATCTGCTTTCCCTTCATCTGGAAATACCCCCCGAATATGTGGAAAACAGGATTCAAACTATTTTTCTGGACGGGAAAGCCGTGGATGATTTGGGGGAAGCGAAGGTCCGGGACGGATCGATCCTGGCCCTTTCCGCAGCCATGCCAGGTCTGGTAGGGGCCACCTTGCGCCGAGGAGGCGCTTTTGCCTCTTTGCGCCGATCGATTACTTTTTCGGAAGGTGGCGAGGCCGATCCCTCAAAAGGAAGGCCGGATTGTTTTAAAGCTCTTTCAACCTCCTGGTGCCGGAATTAGGCCCCCATTTATTGGCTAAAGGGATTTGGTTGAAAGGAAAAGATCTCAATCGATTTCTCGGGGGATTAAAAAAGGATTTTTGGGAGGAATGCCGGGAAGTGGTGAGAAACGGACAAAAAATCGAAAGGCCGTTTGATCCGTCTGAATTGAATTGTGAGAACGACCCCTTGGTATTCTTGCAGATTACTGCCAGATAGATCTTCGAAAGAGGAAGGCGGAACAGTCGCTATGGTTCAATCACCGCACACCGGCCGCGATTTTTAGCTTTACGAACCAGTTTTTGGTCAAAGGTATAAAATGCCCGACAGCCCTGGGATACAGCCAAATGTAGGGCATCGGCAAAATCCATTCCCTCGGAATACCACTTTAAGGCTGTTCCCATACGATTCGGACTGGAAAGGGTCACATTCGGCAGACCGCAGAGTTTTAGAAAGGCCTCATAAATGTCTGTCGGAGAGAAACCGTAGGCGTAACGAAGAAACCATTCGGTTTCAAGAAAGACTGTTTCAGGAATGAGAAGGTGTTCCTTCTTGAATACCGACTCCGCTTTCGCGGCCTGCCCGGGATCATCATGGGTCAGGAGACGAACCAGGATATTGGTGTCAACGCCGGTCACGTTTTACGGCCCTTGCGCCTTTTTTAATGGCATCTTCCATCTCTTCAAGAGATTTAGCTTTTCCTGAATAGGGAAGGCAAGAGGCCACATCCCGGAGGGAGGTCTCCGGAAATGCCGATATCGGTTTGAGGAGAATGCCCTCATCGGTTTCGATGGTTTGAAGCTCCTGTCCCGGCTCCCAGCGCCGCCGCGTGCGTAATTCCTTGGGGATGATTACCTGGCCTTTGCTGGAAAGTCTTGTGATTTGCATAGAGTTTCTCCCTGGTAAGAAAAAAGTAAGATAATGGTATCACCTGAGTCGGGGGCTGTCAAGAAGAATTGACAGGCTGCTTTTCACCCTTCCTCACTCGAATCATTTTTCCGAGGCAATGGCTGTAGGCACACCATGGAAATTTCAACTAAGGCAATAGATATCAGAAAAGAAGAATCAAGAATATATCATGGGAATTCTTAATTTTTTTAACATTCGTATTTCATTAATTGGAGCAAAAAAAATCTTGACACCCAATTAAAAATATTTTACTTATAAACAGGGATGGAGTCCCCCCTGAAAATCGCCGAAGTCGAGCTAATGACTCCTACTGCGCAAATCATTGCAGCAGTGGGGCCATTAGGAGTATTGATGAACCCGCTGCCAAGCGGGTTTTTATTTTTGGGGGAAGAAGGTCTTCTTTAAAACCCATTTTCTTCTAAAATATATTGGAGATTGTAGAATGGAAGATCAAATTATATCTTTGGTCCTCTGGGCGCTCATCTTTGTTGCCGGTTTTTTTTCGGTTGAACTGGGCCTGTCGGTGGCCATCATTGAAATGTCTCTGGGTGTCATTGGTGGAAACTTTTTAGGGCTCCATCCCACCCCCTGGATCACCTACCTGGCCGGATTCGGCGGCATCCTCTTGACCTTTCTGGCCGGGGCCGAGGTGGATACTCAGGTCATGAAAGCCAAATTCAAAGAAAGTTTTCTAATCGGGGCCGTATCCTTTCTGATCCCTTTTTTAGGGGCCATGTTCTATGCCCATTATCTCCTCGACTGGTCCTGGCCGGCCGCCGAAATCGCCGGGATTGCCCTTTCCACCACCTCCCTGGCCGTGGTCTATGCGGTCTTGGTGGAAACCGGCCTGACCAATACCGAAATGGGCAAGATCCTCATGGCCGCCACCTTTATTACCGACTTGGGAACAACCTTGGCCCTCACCCTGCTTTTCTTGGAATTCAACTGGTTCACCCTACTCTTTCTGGGAGTCTCAGCCTTGCTCATCCTGATTATTCCCAGAATCTATCCCTGGATTTGCCGGAGGTACGGCGACCGGGTGATCGAACCGGAGATTAAATTTCTTTTTCTCATCCTCGTTATTTTTATGTTTTTCGCCAAAATCGGGGCCAGTCATGCCATCCTGCCGGCCTTTGTCCTGGGTCTGGCCATGTCCAAAAATTTTATGAAGAACCGGACCCTTCAACACCGACTCCGGGTTGTGGCCTTTGCCATCATCACCCCCTTTTTCTTTATCAACGGTGGAATGAACATCTCTTTAAAATTGCTTTTATTGAATTTGGGTCTGCTGGTCCAGATGTTTCTGGTCAAACAAGTGACCAAAATAGTAGGGGTCTATCCCTTGGCTAAAAAATATCTCCCTGAAAATGCCATGTACACGACCCTGTTGATGAGCACGGGTCTGACCATGGGGACCATCTCTTCAGTCTTTGGATTAACTGCCGGTATTATCAATCGGGCTCAGTTCTCCGTCTTGGTGGCCGTTGTCGTTTTGAGTGCCATCATCCCCACCTTCATCGCCCAGAAATGGTTTGAACCCAAATATGAATTACCCAACTTGAATGGTTTATCTGCAACCTCAGAAAATTTAGAAGAATAGGAGGTGTTTATGTTTAAAAAATTACTGGTGGCTTATGATGGATCCGAGGATTCCAAAAAGGCCCTGGAGATTGCCCTGGAATTATCCAAAAAGTTTGGTTCGGAAGTCCATCTACTTACCATCATCGAACAGCTCCCTCATTATGCGGCTACCATCGGTGAGGTGAAAGAGGCCCTGGCTGAGATCACCAAGGAGATAGAAAAGGAGCAAACCCTGGTCTGTGAGGCCACCCGGGAACAGGGGATTGACATTAAATGCCGGATCCTGCCCGGACATGAAGTGGAGGCCATCATCGCCTATGCCCAAAAGGGCAACTTTGATGCCTTGCTATTGGGGCGTAAAGGCCGGTCCGCCATCCTTCACACCAAAAGCGGCAGTACGGCCGTTCAAGTGTCCACCCATGCTCCCTGTACGGTCATCCTGGCCCAGGCTGAGAAGAAAAAGGAATGAGTAATTGGAAAAATTCTCTTGACCGATGGCATTGTGATGAATATTAGAATTTAATAAGGTGATGAAGTTCACCGGAACCGCTTTCTTTTAATTACCGATAGGTTTAAAGAAAGCTCATGACTTCTACTTCAAAATATATGGGGTAGAAGTTTTTTATTTTTAAGGCCTGTAGAATCTTAGATGAAAAGCGATGATTTGAACAAATTTCGCAAATAAGAAACCTTATGAGGATCAAAGGGCCAAAAGAAAATTCGGATTGGTTGAAATGCCATTAGGATAAGCGATAGGCTGCCCTGGATGTCCTATGATAAAAAGTGATTCCCGATCTCCTATTCTATTTATTAAATCAAAAAGAACAATCGCTTCCTATGATCTATTATTGCCCCTTCTGCTGGTTTGAATCTTCAATGCCTTTTGAGACCTGCCCCCGCTGCCGGCAGGATCTTACCAAATTAAAGGACATGGATTATGCGGAACGTCTGGCTCTGTCCTTGCGGCACCCCGAGCCGGAGACCCGTTATCGAGCCGCTCACATCCTTGGATTATTGAAGGCCGTAAAAGCCATCCCCGCTTTAATTCAGGCGGCTCAAGAAACGGGGGACCTTTTTTTACTTCAGAAAATCGCTTGGGCCTTGGGAGAAATGAAAGATCCCGCCTCCTTGGCGCAACTCATGAATTTTTTAAAACATCCTTCATTTATAATTCGTAAAGAAGCTGTTCAGGCCCTTAGCAAACTGGGTGGGAAACAAGCATTAGAGGCTATATCGACTTCCTGTTCCGACCCCATTGAATCGGTTAGAGAAGCCGCCAGAGAGATTATTAAAAGGATGCAGATAACCAAGACAGAATAAAGAAATACCCGTACGCATCGAAACAATGAATTTTCAACTATCGGAGAAAAGTCTCGCTATTTCAAGATCAGCATTCGTCCAGCTAATTATGGCAGATAAGATAACGGCAATTGAAATGGGCAATACAAAACACCGGAAAATATGTTTATTTCTTATTTCAGCCCCTTTGCCCATAACATTCCGAATTCCAAGATATTTAAATTATTTTAAGTGAGACTCCCTGTCTAAAAATTCTTCTTTTATTCTTTTACTTTGCTTAAATTGAATTGGTACCGGTCAAAATAATATTTTAGGATCAGTGTACCTATTATTCCGATGCCTGCTCCGGCAATCACATCGCTCAAAAAATGCGCAGTTATAATTATCCTGCTTATACCAATAGCCCCAGCCATGATAAATAGCGGTATTCCCCAACGGGGAAAAAGGATTGTCAATGCAGTGGCAAGTGAAAATGCGGTTTGAACGTGGCCGGAAGGAAAGGATGTTATTTCATAAAGGTGACCAAAGTAATCAAATCCAAAACGACCGAGATTAAATAAATCAACAGGGCGATGACGTCCGGCTATCCATTTCAATAAAATGGTGAAGATTCCGGTAATACTAAGAGAAAGGAAAACAAAAAGAAATCGTGCCGCATAGAGATTATTTTTGTAAATAAAACGAAAAAATAAATATAAAATTAGACTGGCAACAAAATACCAGGTTGCAATGCCAAAAGTCGTGATTACTTCGGCCCATTTTTTTATAGCAGGGCTTAACGTCAGACAATATTTCATTAGGGAAATATCCCAAAATAAATAAGAAATGACTGTCAATATTAAACAAGTTGCAAAGACCGGTGTTGCGATCCATCTTTTTTTCATGGTTTTACTCCCCGATAATCAATGTATTTCAAGATTTCGTTGCCGGATATTATTACGTGCATAAGAAGAATCATCATCTTTTGATGGTGTTGATGTAGCCTTTTCCCAGAGGCCAGCATTTATGCCCTCTCCTTGTGGGTGATCATTGGCTTTTTGATCTCAGCCACGGATCTGAAGATTCTCACGTATTGGTCACGGCCGGGCTTTCTGCCTTTTTATTTATTTTTTTGCGTGTAAGACAAGAAGTGCAAAGAAGAAAACCTTGATGGCCCGGGAAACCCTTTAACTCAATTCATCCAACCTTTGATGGTTTTGCTTTGCGCAAACGTTTCGTGGTCTCCTCCAGCTGGCCCTTCTGTTTTAAGCGTGTCAACTCCTCAGGAGTTTCCTGAAACCCTTCCAGGGCGTTGAAAAACCGGTCCAGGGGATCACCCTGAGAGGTGGGGACTAAAAAGATATGCGTGTGGGTATCCTTCGGCCCCGGGCATACATGCAGACAAAACCCGGTAGGAAGGTTTGCATGATTTTTCCGGCGACCACTTTGGCCACCCTGAAAAGGCTCTCTGTTTCTTCCACGGTGAGGTCATGCCACCAGGGGACATGTCTTTTGGGAATGATCAGGCAGTGGCCCTCGGCCAAAGGATTAATATCCAGTAAACCCAAAGACAGATCATCCTCATAGACGATATGGGCCGGCGCCTTCCTGGCAATGATATCACAAAAAACGCACTTTTCTTCCGGCATGACAAATCTCCATTAAAGATTAAAGGTTAGAGGTTCATGAAAAGTCGTCACCCCGGCGAAAGCCGGGGCCCAGGTGAATTATAACTTACTTGAAAACACTGGATTCCGGCTGGAGTCTATCCCGCACTTGATGCGGGACCGGAATGACTTAATGTGGGTTTCGGCGACTTTTTACGAGTTCATCAAGGTCAACGGGCTCATTTCCACTTGTTTAACTGACGGGACCAATTACTTGGGGTATTTTTACTCCCATTTCAGGCAGATATTTTTTGCTGTATGTGAATCAGCTTTTCCTTGATTTCAGCCATTTTCTTTTCCTCTTCAACAAGAACGGCCCTTTGTTTCTCAACCGCCTCCTCGCCCTTCGATCTCTGACTCAGGCCTTTTTCTATGGCCTTTGATATCCCTTCCATGGTGGCCTCAATCCTTTGGAGCATCTCCCATCTGAAGGTAAGCTTACTCTTATCCAGTCTTTCTTCAAAGTCAGAACCAATTCTGGCGGACTGCCTGTCGATCACCCCCTGGAGGTATTCCTTCATCTTCTTCTGCATGATCTTTTCGCCGATGAACTTCGGCCGCAACAAGGTCAGCGACGAGGCCACTATCTCAATCCCTCCCGGCTGCTCCTTGAATTTATAGTAAAACCTGGACTTCGATGACCAAATGGCCTCGGCCTTAACGATATCGACGGGAACGGCGAAGAGTTCCGCCGAGAAATTAAGGAGGGCGTCCACGGTTTCATCGATCTTGCTAATAAATCTCTTGCAGGACGTCTCAAATGCTTTTGACAGTTTCTCATCCTCAAGGCCGCGCCAGGCCATAAAGGCCTGTTTGACTTCGACGACAATTTGCTCTTCAAGACGCCGCTGAATCTCCTTCAGGGACAGGCCCGAATACTCTTTGTAGCGGCTTTCAATGTTTCCTGACACTTTAAAAAGCAACTCCTGTCTGAAGGCCTTCGTGTCTTCATCCAGGACGTTCTTTATAATATTTTTCGTGGCGCCATCCAGCAGCAGGTAGAAGTCATCTTTTTCAACCAAAATCTCTTCCTTTTTATTCTCGAAAATTTTGATCTTCTCTTGCAGCTCCTCTAAAGGCGTTGCTAGTGATTTCATCTCCAGTTCAAGTTTGAACAAGGCTTGAGAGAGGAGCCGAAGGAGGTTGTTGGTCACGGAAAGGAGCAGAACTTTGCCCTTTTCCTGCATTAGAAAGGTATTCAGGATATGTTCAAATTCGGGGAGAAAACTTTTCTCCAGGAATTCCTTTGTTCCGGACAATTTACCCTGAAGGGCCCATTTGGCCGAAATGGGGAAAATCTTGACTTCGCTGCCCAACGACTCCTCAATAATGGTCCTGGAGAATGAAATGGATTCGTTAAGGTCTTCGGGACCGACATAATCGGCCTTATTCTGCAGAAAGAATATCCGGTTGGAATATTCTTTTACATCCTTTAAAAAATTAAGCTCGGCCTTGCTGACCGGCTGATCGACGGAGAGAAGAAACAGGGCGGCATCCGACTTAGGTAAGTACTGATAAGCCACATCGGTGTTGTGCTCATATACCGAACCGACACCGGGGGTGTCGATCAACCGGACCCCGTCTTTTAGATAGGTTGAAGGATAGGCTATGACGACTTCCTGCACCTCTTTTTCATTTTTTGGATTTCCTTTTTCGGTTACATATTGGGGGAGACTTGCCGGTTCAATCTCAGTCACCCGGCCGTCATTGAAATAAACATTGATATTTACGGTTTCGCCGTATTTAAGAATCGTGGCAATAGAGGTAAGAGGCACGATAGCTGTGGGCAATATTTCCGCCCCAAGGAGGGCATTGATCAGGCTGGTCTTCCCTCTTTTAAACTGTCCCAGAACAACCAGGTTAAAGACATTATTTTGAATTTTATCCCTGAATTCTTCATAGAGGCCATTGGTATTCATTTCGATGGTTCCCATGGAGTCGATGCAGGTTACGAGTTCTTCTTTAAGATGCGCGTAGTTATCGAGAACCATATATGGACCTCCTATCACTTTCTATTGGCAGGGGTCGTTTTGTTTGTACAAAAAATAAAAAACTCCTACCAAAGGCTTCTTTGGTAGGAGTCATTAGTCCCGGTTTATCGAGACGGTTGAGCGAACTCCATCGCTTGATTAAAATCTATTTTACCCTATTTAGGTAGAATGAGTATAAAATAAGACCGATGTGGGGTCAAGGAAAAAAAGCGAATGAATTAAACCAGGCACGGCTCAAAATATTATCATAATCGCCATATTATGTCGACGAATCGGGCGGATTAAAGGAGAGAGCGTCTTGCCCATTTTAGATATTTTGTTATTATGTCAAACTTTGGGTGCTTTTCTAAAATTTTACTTCAAAAAGATTTAAGGACGGAATTTGTCCGATGCTACTCGATTTAGTCAAGGTAGTCAACAATGTCTCCCCTTGATGACGGAGGAGAAAGGTGTTATGAAATTGGATGGATCATCAGGGGAAAAAAATTGAAAATACTGCTTATATACCCCTATTTCCTGGAGAAGCGGGTGCATGAGGAGGAGATCGGTATGGTTCCGATCGGTCTCTACTACGTGGGGGCGGTTCTAAAAGAGAACGGCTACGACGTAGAGATCCTCAACTGGCACCGCATCCATGAAAACCCCCAAGATATGGAAGCGGTTTTAAGAGAGAAGAGGCCCGACATCATCGGCCTTTCCGTCTTTCACGCCAACCGCTGGGGGGCTGTCGAGATTGCAGCCGTAGCTAAGAGGATCGATCCCCGGGTGAAAATCGTATTCGGTGGGGTCGGGGCGACATTCCTCTGGGAACACCTCCTTACCCGCTTTCCCCAGGTCGACTTCATCGTGCTCGGGGAAGGGGAATACAGCTTCCTGGATCTCGTACGATGTATCGAAAATGGGGACCACAGCCGCGCTCGGGAGATCCATGGGATCGCCTTCAGGAAGGGTAAAGAGGTCGTCAAGACGGCTGAAAGGGAATTCATCGAGGACTTGGACGCGCTCCCTATTCCCTCCAGGTACTTCTCCTATCAGCACCTCACCTACACCCGGGGTTGTCCCGGAGACTGCACCTTTTGCGGGTCCCCGTTGTTCTGGAAGAGGAAGGTCCGTTTCCACTCTCCGGATCACTTCGTGATGCAGATGGAACTCCTCTTTCGGAAGGGGGTCTCCTTCTTCTATGTCTCCGACGATACCTTCACAATCAAGAGGGAACGGGTCATCGAGATCTGCCGGAAGGTCCTCGAAAGGGGCCTTCGGGTCTCCTGGGCCGCCATCTCCCGGGTGGACCATGTGGATGAAGAGGTCCTTTATTGGATGAGAAGGGCCGGGTGCATTCAGATCAGTTACGGCATAGAAAGCGGGTCGGACCGGATACGCCGCCTTCTGAACAAGAAGATCGACCGGGACCGGATTCGAGAGGCCTTCGCACTCACGACCAAGTACGGTATACTGGCCCGGGCCTATTTCATCTACGGCTGTCCCGGAGAGAGTCCGGGCACCATCGAAGAGACGGTCCGCCTCATGGACGAGATCAGACCCCTGAGCGTCATCTTCTATATCCTCGATCTCTTCCCGGGCACGGCCCTCTACGAAGATACAAAGAAGAGGCTCGGCCTCACCGACGACATCTGGTTGAGGCGGATCGAGGACATCCTCTATTTCGAGACGGACCCCCGTCTTCCGCAGGAAAAGGTCCTCGATTTTGGCCATCGTCTCAGAACCGCATACCATGGGAACCTCAACCAGTACGTGGAGGCCGTCGAACTCGTCGATAAAAAGGAACTGTATGGTTTCCATGCCGACTTTCTCTCAAGACTCGGCATGACCTTCAGCGAGGGCGATTACTCGCGGATAGATGCGGTCAAAGAACCGCAAAGGATCGCCGAGAAGCTCTTCGAGAAGGCATTGACTTATGCCCCGGATCACCGGGCTTATCTCGGTCTGGGAATGATCAGGCAGAGGAGGAGGGACTTTGCCGCATCTGTCCGGATCCTTTCCGAAGGAATCAAACATTATCCCGAAAGTGAGGCCTTGAACCTCTGCCTTGGGATCACCCTTATGAACATGGGAGAATACGGTCGGGCTCTTCACCACCTCCTGACGCTCCAGCATTCCAAGGAGGGGCTATACTACCTGTCTAACTGCTATCGGGAGATGGGCGACCGGGAGAAGGCGGCCGAATTCGAAAGGAGATACAAAGAGATTTGTCGGATGAACCGCCTGTCTAACTCCGACCTCTCCCCGGACTGATCAGAGGACCTGCAACACAAGGCCCTTCAAATACTCTCCCTCGGGGCGATACAGGCTCACAAAATGATCCAATCCCTGCCCGAGCCTGTAGAGGATTAATTCAAAAGACTTATGAGGTTGATCCCCTAACCTGCCCCCAATGTCAGGGGCTGATGCGCTTCAACGCGCAAAGGCCTTTCGGCCGGCATTTTGAGCCGAGTCTCCCAACTCTTCTTCAATGCGCTTGACATTGGTAACGAATATGTCATCACCCACCAGTCTCCCTCTACCACCCCGCGGTAACATTTAATTATGATTCAACTGGTGGCTATAGGGCCTTTTTTCGATTGTTAGTCATCACTATGGCCTTCAATGATTTTTTTCACTCACGCCCCTTCCTTCACACATCATCGCCGGACGAGCTGTAAAACTTTCCGTACCGAAGGGCCAGGGTCGGCAGCACGAGCAGGTTCAACATGGTCGATGTCACAAGGCCGCCGAGGATGACGAGCGCCATAGGCCCTTCGATCTCACGGCCCGGCGCGCTTGCCCCTATGGCAAGGGGCAGGAGTCCCAATGCGGTGACAAGAGCGGTCATCAGGATGGGCGCGAGCCGCTCCGAAGCCCCCCTGATCGCCGCATCCGCCCCCCAATCCATCCCCTCGACCGAAACCAGGTGTTCGTAGTGGGAGATCATCATAATGGAGTTGCGGAGCGTGATGCCGAAGAGCGTGACGAAACCGACGAGGGAGCCGATGGAGAGGGCGCCCCCGGAGATGAAGGCGGCGAGCACTCCGCCTACCAATGCAAAGGGAAGGTTGGCGAGCACCAGGAACAGATTCCTCACATTACCCATGACTATCGACAAAAGGAGGATGATTCCTGCTCCAGCCAATAGGGAGTGGACCATGAGGTCCCGCCGGGAGCGGGCCTGGGCCGCAGCCGTGCCGCTAAATTCGACATAGGTCCCCGGGGGGAAGGAGATATCCGAGGCGATCCTTTTTCTTGCATCGGCGGCGAAGGTGTTGACGTCCCGGCCCGTTACATTACAGGTGATCGCCTGCACCCGTCTGGCCGCGTTGTGAAGGACCACGTAGCGGCCCGAAGTCTCGTAGACGTCGGCGATTTGCTTCAGGCTTACATAAACGCCCGCGGCACTGCGGAGGGGCAGGTCTCCCACCTGGGTGACGTTCCTGCGCACCCGCGCGTCGAGGATCACCGACACGTCGAAAACCCGGTTCCCTTCGTAGGTCTGGCCCACAGTAGCACCCTGGTATGCGGTCCGGACCGCGTCGAGCACGCCCACGGCGGCAAAGCCCCACCGGGCGAGGTCCTCCTTTCTGAGCCTCACTACTATGCGCGGTGCGCCGGGGGGCGACTGTACCTGGACATCCGCCGCGCCGGGAATTTTCCCGAGGACCCTGGCCGCTTCATGTGCCTTCCGGTCGAGGGTGTCAAGATCGTTGCCGTAGATGTTGACCACCACTGACGCCGAGTAGCCGGAGATGGTCTCCTCGACCCGTTCGGTGAGGAAGGTATTGACGGCGAAGTTGACGCCGGGGAAACCGGCCAAGGCTTTTCGTATCTCAGCC
This sequence comes from uncultured delta proteobacterium, assembly GCA_963790475.1. Lineage (GTDB taxonomy): Bacteria > Desulfobacterota > RBG-13-43-22 > RBG-13-43-22 > RBG-13-43-22 > RBG-13-43-22. The sequence goes on from CAWBOS010000012.1 coordinate 1,411,149, forward strand.
TGGGCCAGCTCCGACTCCTCCCCCTGAAGAGGCTTGAGGTCCACCTCGAACTCGCTGTAGTGGGTGCCTAAGACGTCGTCGCCCTCTTCCGCCCTTCCGGCCCGCTGGGCCACCGAGCGGACATAGGGGACCTTCAGAAGCTCGATCGTCACCAAGCGGCCCAGACGCAGCGACTCCTCGAGCGACGTGCCGGGGACCGCGGACATGTGGACGATAAAATGCCCCTCTTTCAGCTCCGGCAGAAAATCGCCTCCGAAGAACGGGAGAGGGGCAAGTCCGGCCAGGGTGAAGAGCGCCGCCCCGATTATAACGGCCCGTGGATGGCGTTCGACGGAGGCAAGCAGCGAGCGATACCGCTCCTTGAGCCAACGGACCACCGGCGGCTCCTTCTCCGGCAGCTCCCGGTTGCCGAGAAGGACGAGACACAGCACGGGGGTTATGGTCAGGGCCACCAGCAGGGAGGCGAGGGTGGCCAGGATATAGGCGACGCCGAGGGGCGCAAACAGTCGTCCGGCCAACCCGGACATGGTGAGAACCGGAATAAATACCAGGGCCACGGCAAAGGTGGCGTAAACCACGGCCCCCCGGACCTCGAGGGATGCGTCGAAAACGACTGCCGGCGCCGGCCGCGGCTGCGCAAGAAGGCGGTTCTCCCGAAGCCGGCGAAGAATATTCTCCACGTCGATGATGGCATCGTCCACCACCATGCCGACTGCGATCGCAAGCCCTCCAAGGGTCATGGTATTGAGGCTGTGCCCCAGGTACTCCAGGACCGTCACCGCCGCCAGGAGGGAGAGGGGGATCGCCGCACAGGAAATGGCCGCGGTGCGCAGGTTGAAAAGAAAGAGGAAGAGGACGATTATCACCAGTGCCGCGCCGATAAGGAGCGACGATCTCACATTTTGGGTCGCTGTCCGGATGAAGTCGGCGGGACGGAAGATGTCGCCGTGAAGTTCCGCGCCCTGCACCTTCAGTGTGGGGCGGAGCTCGGTCAGGGCCTGCTCGACCCGCTCCGTCACTTCCTGGGTGTTGGCGCCGTACTGCTCGGAGATGACCAGTTGCACCCCCGGTTTACCCATGATCGCCGCGGCGCCGATGGGAGGCTCCGGCGCATCGACCACCTTGGCTATATCCCCAAGGGTGACGTTGGCGCCGTTCTGGTGAAGGAGCACGGACCGGGACAACTCCGAAGGAATGAGCGACTGCCCCTCGCTCTGGAGGACAAGACGTTGGTTCTCGTTGTCGATGAAACCGGCTCCCCGTACCCCCGTGGCCCGCCGCGCCGCTGCCAGAACATCGTCGATGGACAGGTTGTAGCGGACCAGTTCTTCGGGGCGGAACTGGACCTGAAGCTGGCGGACATCGCCGCCGAAGACCGCCACTTTGGCGACGCCCGGTACCGCCAGGAGGCGCTGCCTGACCGTCCAGTCGGCCATGGTCCTGAGTTCCATCAAAGAAAGCTTAGGGGAGGTAAGCCCTACCGCCAGCACCACGCTCGTGGACGAGGTGAGAGGGGTGATCGCCGGCGCCTGGACCCCTTGCGGGAGACGCCCCGACAGGGTCGAGAGGCCCTCGGCCACCAGTTGCCGGTTGAGATAGATGTTACTCCCCGGACTGAAGGTAACGGTGACGACCGATAACCCCTGGATCGTGCCGGAACGGAGCGTCTCAATCCCCGCTACCCCGTTGACCGCGTTCTCCACCGGCTGGGTCACGAGCATTTCCACCTGCTCCGGGGAAAGGCCCGGCGCCTCCGTCTAAATCACCACCTATAATTGTGCCATATGGCATTGAATGGTAAAATGATGATCATGATTGGTAAAGGAGTTAAGTCTACCCAGGCGAAGAAATCCAAGCCACGGGTTAGACCGAAATCCGTTTTTCAACCTCAAGGGGAGGACCGGCATGATCAACAACTCAGCACTCCAAAAATGGGATCGACTGGCCCAGAAACAATTGGATCGACAGTTCATGAATGAAATCATCCAAGGTCTGCAATGCTCGCCTTTCGAAGCCGGTGCCATCCTGGACACCGTCTACAAAGTGTATCGACCTTATTTTGAAACCAGTGGCACGCTTAAGCCAGGGCAATTACTCTTTCAGGTAATTGCGGTGGAAGCGTCCCCGAATAAACCTTTAGCTCAGGGCCGACAAGTGACCGTAACGCTGACTCTCGATTCCGGTCCGGAGGACCTGAAGATCCGAAAGCAAAAAGGGATCATCGGACTCAGGCAGCACCGACTCCAGCGGGTTTGTCACGAAGCCTTCCAACAAGGAGGCTTGTTGACCCCAGGGGCGGGGCGAATTCGGGGAATACGTCGTATTTGGCCTTGGTGAGGGAATAGACGCCGAAGCCCGCCAGCAGAAAGGTCAGGGCGATCACCACCCCACGGAAGCGGAGCGAAAAACGGACGATGGCGGAGAGTATCCCGGAAGAGCGGCCGTTCATTTGTCGCCGCCTTCCTCTCCTACCTGAATCTGGGAGCGGAACTCCTCGGACTGTAAGAGCTGCGCGCCCTTCACCACGACCTTGTCGCCTGGAGAAAATCCGCCGGCCACAAACCACCCTTCCCTTATCGGTGTTTCAGTCGGAATCTCGCGCCGCACAAAGCGGCCACTTCCCTTTTCCAGATAGACCCACGCCTTTCCCTGCCACCAGACTGCGGCCCGAGAAGGCACTATCACACCCGTCCGTGAGGGGCCCACCGGGACAAAGGCCAGTACGTTCATACCGGGGACGAGATGGGGGTGCGCAGGGGCAAGGTAGAAAAAGCTCTTCCCCTGGATGCGGGGGTCGGTCCTCGGTGAGGGCGAAACCAGCCCCACTGTGACGAGGGGTGTTCCTTCGCCGGACTGCACCCGGATCGTAGGTGCCCCTGCGTCAGCGCCCACGTCCGGGGGAAAGGTGATCTGGAGGAGAACATCTTCTTGTCGTATCAGCCGTTCGAAGGCGGGAGAATCGTCAATCAGCCACCTGGAAATAACCCCGCCCCACTGCTGCCGCAGGCTCCCTGCCAGAGCGCTCAGGGAAACCTTCGCCGACTCCATGGCAGCGGCATCGGCCCGCCAGACGGCCTCAGCCGACTGGAGGACCTTGTCGGAGATGTTCCTGTTGTCTGCGTTGAGGGGCTTCAGGCGCTCGTACTCCCTGCGCGAGGCCTCAAGGGCCGCCTCTCCCTTTTCCATCAGCGACTTTGCCGTGGCATAAGAGCCGCTGGAGTCGAAGAGGCCCTGGAGTTGGAGTGCCGTGCCGGCGGCGCGAATCTCCCGCCGATGGGAGGCCGCAGCCAGAGGTAGGACGACGATCCCGGACTTCTCCAGGGTTTTTCCGTCAAGACTTACGACGATTTCCCCTTCCGCCGTGGAGACGCGAGACGGGGCCTTTATCGGAAGCTCCCGCTCCTGCTCGAGGGCCCCTTCCTTCCGGGACGTCTGAAAAGCCCAGACGAGGAGTCCGGCAAGTGCGGCCAGGACAATAATGGCGACGACCATTTTTATGACACTCTTTTTTCTCACCTGGTCTTCTCCTTTTCTGACCGTGGGTTTGTCTCGACGTCTACCGCCGGCAAGGGCTCATCGAGGGGACGCTGAAGCGCGTCCTCCAGAATACGGCGCGCCAGCAGCACCTGAGAAAACACGTCAAAACGTGCGAGGGTGGCGGTCTGCGCTTCAAACATCGTGCTCGTGAGCGCCAGCCGGTCCGCCTCTCCGGCCTTAAACAGCGCTTCCGAGGACGCTTGTCGGGATTGCTGAATAGAGAGCAGGCGGTCCGCCGCCTTCAGCTTATCTATGACAGCGCGGTAGCTTGCGACGGCCTGCTCAATCGCACCGATAACACGGGCCTGGAGGGCAATGAAACGGGCCGTCGCTTCTTTGCGGCCTGCCTCGGCCTCGGCAATAGGACCCTGATTTTGATTAAAGATAGGGATCGTCAGGGAAAAACCGACTGACCACTTGTTATCCCCTTGGTCCCACTGGTAGCCGGGGCCGAGATGGAGGTCGGGGTACTGTTTGGCGATTTCCAGTTGGAGGGCTGCCTGAGCGGCTTCGTAGTCTGCCAGGGCGGCCAGGATGTCCGGCCGGGCGGTGAGCGCCTGTCGCCGCATGTCCGCTGCGGGAGGGGAAGGAGGTACCTCTTCGACAGAGGCGAAGGAGATGCCCGCCCCTTGGATTGCCGCTTGGGTCACGCCGAGCGCGGAGGCCAGACCGGCGAAGGCCTCGGCCTCCTGTCTCCCCGTCTCCCACAGGAGAAGGCGGGTTTGCTCAGCCGCGACGTGCGCCTGAGTGACGTCCGGGAGGGAGACTTCGCCTGAAGCCAGCCTCGCTTCCAGGAGCGTGACAATCTCCCTTTGAAGGGCTTCTTGCCGCTGCAACAGGGCCTGGTTATGTCTCGCCGTGTAAAGATCGAAGAACTTGGTCGCGAGTCGGCTCCGCACACCCCATGCGGCGACAGCGATATTCAGACGGGCGGCTTCAGAGATGGCCTGTGCCTTCGTTATGCGGTAACCGCGTTTACCGGCGGTTTCAATCGGTATATCGAGGTTGAAAGTCAGGGTCCAGGGTGAGATCCCGCTCGCCGAATTGGTGTTAAACTGCGGGGCAAATCCGAAAGAGGGGTTTGGCCGCTGCCCAGCCGTAATCCTCCCGGCTTCGGCAACACCCCACGCGGCCCGGGCCGCATCCAGATCAGGGTGGTAGTAAAAGGCCGCCAGGGTGAGGCGCCGAAAATCCCACGAATCGAGAGGCCATGGCACCAATTCACGGCCGAGGTTTGCCTCCAAGAATTTTTTCAATCCGAGGCTATCAAGGGTGCGGGCCTCAAAGCCCGCCGCAGTCCGGGCGGATTCCAGCGGTTTTGCCTTATAGCTCGCACAGCCGAACAGCGCGGCTACGAGGGCGGCTACTACAAATATCGTTCTCAAGCTGCCCGGAAAGAATGCCTTGGATTGTCGATCCATGACCTGGAATTGTAATAGTTTGCACTTTGAAAAACAATGATAAATGATAAATAAAGGGCAGCTTCAGCGGACAAAGCCCCCACGCCCGGCATACTGGGCGGCTTTTCCCAATTCTTCCTCAATGCGCAACAACTGGTTATACTTTTCCAGCCGTTCTCCACGGCAAGGGGCTCCTGTCTTGAGGTGTCCGGTGCCCATGGCCACGGTAAAATCGGCAATGAAGCTGTCCACCGTCTCGCCGCTGCGGTGTGAAACCATGGCTCCCCATCCGGCCTTTCGGGCCATATCTATGGCCGCTATGGTTTCGGTGAGCGTTCCGATCTGGTTGAGTTTGATGAGGACGGCATTGGCTACATTCTCTTGGATGCCGCGTTCAATACGCTTGACATTGGTAACGAATATGTCATCACCCACCAGCTCAATCTTCTGGCCTATGGTCTGATTGAGCAGTTTCCAGCCCTCCCAATCGTCTTCGGCTAATCCGTCCTCCAGGACGATGATGGGATAATTTTTTACCCAGTCGGCATACATTTCAACCATCTGGGCTGAAGTCACTTTGCGGCCTTCGGTCCGAAGGTTGTAAAACCCCTTCTCATAAAAGCCGCTAGAGGCCGGGTCAAGGGCAACGGCGATTTGCTCCCAGGGCCGGTAGCCGGCTTTTTTAATAGCCTGTAAAATCAGTTCGACGGCTTCGGCATTGGTTTTCAAGGCCGGGGCAAAACCGCCTTCATCGCCTACTCCAGTGGTATACCCCTTATTTTTCAGTACCCCTTTAAGGGCATGATAGGTCTCACTTCCCCAGCGTAGGGCTTCCCGAAAATTCGGAGCCCCCAAGGGAGCAATCATGAATTCCTGAAGGTCGGTTCCCTGCCAGTTGGCATGAACCCCTCCGTTAAGAATGTTGAACATTGGTACAGGCAAAACCTTGGCCGATACCCCTCCCAGATAGCGATAGAGTGGAAGACCAACGGCATCCGCAGCCGCCCGGGCCGCTGCCAGACTTACCCCCAACAGGGCATTGGCCCCAAGCTTGTTCTTGTTCGGTGTACCGTCCAGGGCAATCATCAGTCGATCCAGGCCGGCCTGATCCAGGGCGTCAAAGCCGATGAGGGATTTGGCCAGGTCTGAGTTGACATTCTGAACCGCCTTGAGCACCCCTTTGCCGTTATAGCGGGTAGGGGCATCATCCCGCATTTCCAGTGCTTCATGGACACCGGTAGAAGCCCCGGATGGTACCGCTGCCCGTCCCCAGGTGCCGCATTCCAAATAAACATCGACTTCCACCGTCGGATTTCCCCGTGAATCCAAAATCTCCCGAGCCCAAATTTTTTCAATAGCTGTAGACATATGTTAAGCTCCCGGTTTCTTGTGAATTGCATAAACGATCACTCATGGTTTGCCTGAATTTTTTTTCCCCCTCAAGGCCTTCTTTGGGGTGGGGCCTTTTTCCCCCCTGTTTTTCATTTGAAGGTGTTCGTAAACCCTCTGGGCAAATTCTTCAAATCTTTTCTCGCAGTCTTTTAATTTCTCAACCGCTACCTTGCGTAGGGGTACATCCAGGACATCCCTTTTGGCCACCTTTTTAAACCAAAGTTTAAGTTTTTCAAGTTCCTCCTCACCCAAACTAGCCGAAGTAACCCGCTACCGCGGCTGTGAACACCCCGACACAGATTTCAATCAAGGCAATGGATATCCGCAGGTGGTAGGCAATGACGGCGGAGATGACAGCCAGCCCCAGCCATAGGGCGGCGATGGTAAAGATATGTTCCATGATGGAATCCTCCTTTAAAAATATTTCTCTGGTCTGAGCGCAGGTCAAAAAAAACCGCCTTGCGGCGGCTTCCTGGTTGCAGAATAACGACTCCATTACCGCCTGAACCTGCGCGGTAGGAGTCATCATCCCGGTCCGGGCGGTTGTGAGGGGGACTCCATCCCCGAAACTTCGAGGTAATTTAGCAAAGAGGTTGGAAAAAAGCAATACCTCAAGCATGGCGCTTTAATTTTAACGTCATGATTTAAAAATGAAATAGACCGCCCCCAGCAGGCACAGGCCGGCCCAGAGAAAATTGAGCCGCAGAGGTTGTTCCATATAAAGGATGGAAAAAGGGACAAAGACCGAAAGGGTGATCAGTTCCTGGAGTATTTTGAGTTGCCCGAGGTTCATGGCCGTGTAACCGATGCGGTTGGCCGGGACCTGGATCAGGTATTCGAGGAGAGCTATCCCCCAACTGGCCAATGCGGCCAGATACCATGGCTTTCCGCTCAGATTCTTGAGGTGAGCATACCAGGCAAAGGTCATAAACACGTTGGATAGGGTCAACAACAGGGCACTTTTAATGATGATGGTCATGGGAATAACTCAATATTAACAATTTGTTGCGGGTAACAAATTACGGGTCGCAAGTCGGGAAATTAATAACTTTTGAAATGTAATTATAAGTCGCAACTCGAAACACTCAATATGAAACTCAGCTTTGAATTTTCAACGGCTTGAGATATAAAGAGGAAGATAAAGGAAGTCAAGAAAAAAGATCAGATATCGGGTCAGATGGATAGAAAAGGACTGGCAATGAAATAAAGGCCCAAAAAACCGATAAGCACCCCGGCCCCGCGGCGGAACCATTGACCTCCGGTCTGCCAGGATTGGTTTTCGATCAACTTGCGGACCCCGACCGTGAAAGTGCTGGCAATGTAAATGGGCAGACATTGGCCCAGAGCGAAAAACAGGATCAGGATGATCCCGTGGAGCACCATTTTTTGAATAGTGATAACGGCCAAAATAGGGGCAAAAAATCCGAAGGTGCAGGACCCGGAGAGGACCCCGTAAGCCAGACCGAGAACAAAGGCCCCCTTTACCCCCTTTAGATTGAGGCGGGACAAGAAATTTCCTCGCAGGGAACATTTTTCAACTCCGAGCATACCCAGGGCCAGCCAGATCAGGATCAATCCGACCGGGACCTTCCAGTAATTCCCGACATCCCCCAGCATCCGGCCCAGGAGGGCACAGATGACCCCGATCACGGCAATGGTGATAAAAAGGCCGAAGATAAAAGCCAGGGAATAAAAACCGGCCTGCCGGGTCTTGACCAACTTCTCCTGTCCACCCACATAAGCGATAATAATCGGGATGGAGGCCATATTACAAGGGCTGAAGACCATGCTGATCATACCCCAGAAAAAGGCCCCCACGGCGGCAATTGCGGTTCCCCCGATAAGCCAGTTATTGACAGTCAGAACAATTTGTTCCAGCATTGGTTCAGTCTACTCCCATCTTTTTAAATTGGGCAATAATTTCTTTTTCACTCAAGTACCCTTCATGTCGATACACTTCCTTGCCCTTTTTATCATAAAAGATTTGTGTCGGTATAACCCGGATACCGAAATGTTTGGCCTGATCCGGGAATTTCTCGATATTAACATAAACCACGGCGGCCTTGCCCTTATAGTCTTTCTCCAGCTTGGTCATGATCGGGGTCATCATTTTACAGGGCAGGCAGTAATCGGACCCCAGGTCTACTAGATTGACCAGACCTATGACCGGGACCTCTTGAGGGCCCGCAGCCAGAACAAATCCCGTCCAGGAAAGAATAAGCGCTGCCCCAAGCAGACCGAATCCTTTTTGAATATTCTTGATAGTCATTTCTTTTCTTTCTTATCGCTTTGTTAAAGTAATTTCATTTGGGTCAGTCTTCTTTCTATCATCTCAAGAGGGAAAAACCCGGTATGTCTGAAAACCTCCAAGCCATCCTTGTCAAAAAAGACCTGGACCGGGATGACCTGGATCCCGAAACGAGTCGCCAAAATCTGCTCCTGCCCCACATGAATGAAAAGCACATTCAATTTTCCCGTGAATTTCTTTTTCATATCGGCCAGGATCGGGGTCATCATATCGCAGGGGGGACAACCGGGGGCCCCAAATTCAACCATAGTCGGTTTACCGGACAACCGGACTCGATCCACTGGGTTATTCAGGGCCGGGCCGCTATGTTTTTTGGCCCACTCTTCATTCATCCGGATGGGTGTTCGTTTTCCAAGAGTCAGGAAGTATTGTCGAACGGCTTCTTCTCTCTTTTGCTGGGTTAGATGCTCCCTCAACGTCCCGCGAATCTGTTCCAGAGGAGCATTTTCCAACATTTCTTTGTTATGGGTGTAAAAATTATCTATCTCTTCCTCAGAGACGGGTTCGATCTTTACTTTTTCAGTAAGAAGGCCCATGATCGCTCGATCTTCATCGCCCTTTTTATAACCGGCCTTTGAGGCTTCCTGAAGAAGCATCCGTTTGGTGGCTATGTTCTCAAGTAAAAAAAAGGCATTTTGGGCTAATTGCTTGCGGACAGACGGTTCGGATAGTCTGATCAGCCGGGTCATTTCCGATTCTTTGATAGTTAGATTGCCGGCGATCAACAAGGTCCCCTTAGGGAGTTTGACCAAAGTGGCTGATTTAAGGACGCCGGAAGCCAGGCCGGGATAGAGGTCTTCTACAGTCTTCTCGGGTTGACCCTGAACTGAAGAAAAGACAGGATTCAGGAAAGGGATCGAAAAAATGAATAAGAACAGCAGGAGACCGGGAACATGATTAATTTTCAAGTTAATCCTCATTTATTAATTCTTTCCAGAGATCGACCCGCAGCAGGATCGGCCAATCAGTTTATCTTCAAAGGGCAGGATAACTCCCTGTACCCGAACCGGAGTCCATGGTCAGGAGGCTGCACTTTCTTTTAGTATTTCCTCTTTTTTGGGGATCTTCCCCATCGATTTGATTTGACCGTTCATCACGACAGCCGAAGTGCTTATGAACCCAAAGGCCATGATTTTCATAAGGTTGGTAATTTTTTCTACTTCGGCCACTACCCCTGCTTCAGCCACGGCTTCTTTAACGATCTTTTCGGTTTGCTGACATTTGGGACATCCGGGCCCGAGAACTTTAATTTCCATAGTAAAACTTCCTCTAACTACAAGTATTCCCTACTATCGTATTGGGGTTGTTTTGACACAGGTTGCATAGTAAATCCTTTGGTCCGCAGGCCCTGCTCTCAAATTGCAAAATGGGATGGTCGATGTTGAATTTGGAAAGGAGCAGCGCCCTTACCTTTTTGGCCAGATCTTCAACCTGTCCCAGCATCTGATCCGGCACGATCACATGAGCGGCCAGGGCTATGGTGCCGGAAGAAGGATTCCAGACATGGAGGTGATGCAGACCTTCGATACCTTTCAAGGCTTCGACCTCACGTTGAATATCCTCTAGATCAATTCCGGGTGGGACGGCGTTCATTAAGATGAGTAAGGATTCTTTCAAAATACCCCAGCCGCTGTAAAGGATCAGGACTACGATAACCCAGGAGACGATGGGGTCCAGCCAATACCAGGGACGAAACAACCAAAAGAGCCCCAGCAAGGCTACCCCTAAAGAAGTAAGGGTATCGGTCAGCATATGGAGAAAGGCCCCGCGCATGTTGAGGTTTTGTCTGGCTCCGGCCTGAAGCATCCAGGTAGAAATCCCATTGGCGATCATCCCCAGAAGGGCAGCCCAGATGACCAGATTCCCCTTAATGACAGAAGGATTTTTCAAACGAACCCAGCCTTCGACGGCAATATAAAGACCCGCCCCAAAGAGGAGGGACACATTGAAGACGGCGGCCATGACCTCCACTCGCCGGTAGCCAAAGCTCAGGGAAGTTGTAGGTCCTCGCTTCCCGATTTTCAAAGCCAGATAACTGATCAGGACGGAGGCGAAATCGCTTAGATTATGAAGGGCATCGCTGATCAAGGCCATACTGCCGGCCATGATCCCGGCTATGATCTGAACCGCCGGGATAACCAGGTTCATCATCATGGTGATGAACAAACGCTTACCCCAGGAGGTCTCCTGATTATGATTAGGATGAAGCGATTCCATGATACACTTATTAACACTATCGATTTTAAAAACTTATAGTCGGGTCATCAAACGATGCTGCTCACTGGCCTGGGCCTTCAAGAGTTTGGAAACCCCGCTCAACAGGTTCAGAATCTCGGGCGTTCTTAGCCGGTAAAGGATGCGCAGGCCATCCTTCCGTGATTCTAAAATACCGGCCTGTTTCAAGATCGAAAGATGTTTGGAAACGTTGGCCTGTTCTTGATGAATGGCCGGGAATATTTCACAGACACAACGCTCGCCCTCTCTAAGTAATTCCAGAATTTGCAGCCGGGTAGGCTGCCCCAGGGCCTTAAGAATGGATGCCTGGCCTTCCAGTATTTTTTGGTTCATTTTTCCTGATTTTTCCATAACTACCCTACTTTAATGGTAAGGTTTTTCTGAGATAGTGTCAAGTCATTATTTATAGAAGGGCATTGAAGATAAAACCCACCCAGGAGGATTCCCGTGGCGACTACCCCGACGAAAACAGCAACCAACCGGGGTTTCAAAACCTTCCTTAAGATGATCGGTTCCGGTAAGGACAGACCGATGACCGCCATCATAAAAGCCAGGACCGTTCCCAGGGCCGCCCCCTTTTCCAGAAGGGCTTGGACGATGGGGATGATTCCTGCGGCATTAGAATACATGGGGACACCGAGGATTACGGCCAGAGGGATAGACCACCAGGCCTCCCGACCCATGAAAGAGGCCATAAAACCCACCGGTACATAGCCGTGAATGGCCGCCCCTACGGCAATACCGGCTGCCACATATAGCCAGACCTTACCGACGATGTCTTTGACGGCCTGCCAGGCATAGTCGATCCGGCCGGAACAGGTCATTAGGAATATTGGTGGCTGGAAGAGGTTCCAGAATCCGACCATCTGGGGAAAAAAATAACCAGACCCTATTCCCACCAGCATGGCCAAAAAGATCCACAGGGTCAGAAAACGGTCCAGAAAAGAAAGTTTTTTAGGGGTGGGGTCGGCCATTGGATCGGCCTCTTTTTAAAACTTTCTGGCCCCGGGTGCAAGGAGCTTAAGTTTTATATTACTACATACTAATATAGTTAAATTAGGACCGTGTCAAGAAGAAAAAGGGGTTACTGGTAGGGGATTCCTTACAATGCCTCTCTTCCCGAGGATCACTACCCGTCTTCACTGGAGTTTTGCCGATCCTCCCACCTTTACCGGTACCTGGGAGGAAAAGCTGGAAAAGACCCGACAGGTCCGGGAGGCTATAAAAGAGAAAATCGCATCTTGGCTGAAGGAATTGAATAGTTCAAAGCCTTAGGGAAATTCCGCCCGACTCTCTGAACAAAAACTTTCGGTTTGTCAGAGAACATCAGTCGCACTTCTGGTTTTCTTGGCAGAGACCCTCATCATTCGGAGGATTGAATATGGGATTGATTTCGCCCGGGGGTGAAAGAGGCGACCCCGATCCGGAATTTCCGGATCTTGAACTTGGACCCTTTTTTGAAGTAGAAGTGTTTGGAACTGAAGGGATCGGCTTCTCTGATGATTGGCAGAGGGCAAGATAGCGGCGAATGGCCTCCTTGCCGGTCAGGATGACTTTTTCGTACCGTCCGTTCACCAAAAGGGTAGGCACACTGTTGATACCCAGGCTTTTGAGGGCTGGCGTATAATCCTTGACGAGCACCGGAGTGATTTCGAGCTTGTTTTTGTTGATCTCTTCCTTGATCTCCGAGCAATACCGGCATTCCTCACTATAGAAAAGTATCATTTTTTTGTCGGACGGAATGGTCGTAACTCGCGGTGGCAGGACGAGCCCGACAAAACTAAGGACCAGGGCGAATGCGGCGAAGCCGGCCGCCGTCTCTTTCCAACCCGCCATCCACCGCAGGAGGCCGAGAATAAGAAAAAGACCGAACACGCTTAAACAGAATGGGCACATTTCCGGCAGCCAGAATATCTGGTAGCCGACAAAAAATCCCTCGGTGGCCAGGGCGGCGATGAGGGCGAGGTTGATTGCCGAGTCGAGCAGCCTGCTTTGGCGCCGCAGGTTCAAACCGGACAATAGAGCCAGGAGGCCGAGGGCAATAAATCCGATAAGGACCGTCGAGAGATCGCCGAAGCGTGCCATCTGGGCCACCGAGACCGCAACCTTCGGAGACGCAAACGCTCCTGCCGAAAAGCTGAAGCCCTGCTTCCACCAGCAGATACAGGGAGCCCAGGACGGTGACGATAAAAAAATATTTCATATGTCCATGCCTTCCGTTCATTCCATTCTCCTTAGTCGAATGATATAAATTTTATGATCCTAACTGATTAATGTCAAATCTAAATTTTGAATCCCGTTCCACCTCAGGTCCTGAAGGAGCTATTTGGGAGTTTACAGACGCCCTTTTTTTTAGTAATAGGATACAGCCTATCTAAATTGCGGATTGCGGATTACTGAATTTGAAATGAGGCCTTTGGAAATCTGAGGGATTTTGGAAAATGAGTAAGCATGAGATTGTGAACTGAATAGCCTATGGGGAAAATCGATTATCAAAACAATCTGAACCAGGCCCAACTGGAGGCGGTTTTTTCTCCCGATGGCCCGACCTTGATCATCGCCGGAGCCGGAAGCGGGAAGACCCGGACTCTGGTTTATCGGGTGGCCTGGCTGGTGGAAAACGGTATTCCTCCGGGAAGGATACTTCTGTTGACTTTTACCCGCAAGGCCTCCCAGGAGATGCTTCATCGGGTAGAAGAAATGCTTAACCGATCCTGCCGGGAGGTGGCCGGAGGGACCTTTCATGCCCTGGCCTATAAAATCTTAAGGACTTATGGGTCGGCTATCGGTCTTAAAAGACCATTGACGGTAATGGATCGCAAAGACAGTGAAGATCTGGTTGGAAAAATCATCAAGGCCAAACGCTGGGATAAAGAGAAGGATAACCCGGACAAAAAGGAATTCCTGGAACTGCTTAGCCGGTTTGTCAACAAGGGGTTGACCTTCGAAGAGGGGTTATCCAAATCCTTTTTTGAGAACGGCATTTCTCTGTCCAAGCTCAAAGAGGTGAACCGGGACTATGAAGCATTAAAAAGACAACACGGACTATTGGATTATGATGACCTGTTGAGTCATTGTCTGCATCTTTTCCGGCAGGAAACCGGGATAGTTCAGAAATTATCCTCTTTTTATCAATATGTCCTGGTGGATGAATATCAGGATACCAACCTGCTTCAGGCCGAGATGGTCCGTTACCTGGCCCGGGGTAACATCATGGTGGTGGGTGATGATTCCCAATCGATCTATGGGTTTCGCGGGGCGCACTTTAAGAATATTCTGGACTTCCCGCATCAGTTTCCCGGGACCCGGGTGATCAAAATGGAAGAGAATTTTCGAAGCTCTCAACCGATTCTGAATTTGGCCAACCGCATGATCAGTTATTCCAAGGAACGGTACAGCAAATGCCTATTTTCCCGTTTCAAAAAAGGGGAGCCTCCCTGCTGTATCGAGCTGCCTTACGAAGAATCCCAGTCTCAATATGTGACCCGGCAGCTTCAGGAATTTCATGGCCAGGGGATCCCCTGGGAGGAAATGGCCGTTCTTTTCCGGGCCGGCCATCATTCGTTTAATCTGGAGGTTTTTCTACAAAAAGAGGGCATTCCCTTTAAAAAATACGGGGGCCGTCGTTTTGTCGAAGGGGCTCATATTAAGGATTTTCTGTCCTACTTAAAGGTGATCCATAACCCCCTGGATGTCCTGGCCTGGGAAAGGATCCTAAAACTCCTGGAAGGGTTTGGCTCCAAAAGGGCCCAGGATATAATTGGGCAAATGACGGTCTGTTCGGACTGGACCTCCAGACTGGAATGCCTCACCGGGTATCCCCGCTTGAAATTCCAACTGGATGAATTTTCCGGCCTGTTCCAAAGGCTGATCGATCAACCTCAGCTGACGCCCACACAAGCCCTGGAGACGATCTGGGAGTATTATAAAAACCTTCTGCCCGGTTTATATGAAGAGCCTCAGCGAAGGCAAAAAGAGATCGAAGAAATCATTCGAGTCAGCTATAATTACACTGAGACGGAAACCTTGTTGGGGGATTTGAGCCTGGAGGTTTATGAAGAGCCGGACGGCCACGAGAAAGACCAGTTGACCCTTTCTACGGTCCATTCGGCCAAAGGATTGGAATGGAAGGTTGTCTTTATCATCTGGCTGACCGAGGGCCGATTTCCTTCCTCCCAATCGATGATGAACCCGGAGGAAATGGAAGAGGAAAGACGGCTGCTCTATGTGGCCATCACCCGGGCCAAGGAGAGGCTTTTTTTGACTTACCCGGAGTCCCTTTCCAACAGAGGCGGAGGCTGGCAAAAGAATGACCTGTGTCATTTTATCGCTGATATTCCTGAGGGCCTGCTGTCGAGAAGGGGGGGGCAGGTTCCTAATCATTCGCCGCAGATTTCTTCGCCCTATGTCAGTCCCATTCCTAAAGAAGACGATGACGGTTTTTCAAAAGGGACCAAGGTCTTTCATCCCCTCTTCGGCAATGGGGTGATCCAAGAACCCCCAAAGGAGAGAAAGGTTAGAGTTCTTTTTAAACGTTATGGGTCCAAGGTCTTGCACTTGGATTATGCCCGTTTGGAAAAGGGAGATACTTGACATGGCGGGTCGGCCTTTTGAGCGATTGAGTTATGACCGGGAATATGATCAGGCCCTGTCCTATTTGTATAATTTGCAAAAATTCGGGATCAAATTCGGCCTGTCCAAAACCGAAAACCTGCTGAAGGCTTTCAATAATCCTCATCGGGAACTAAACTGTCTGCATATCGGAGGTTCCAACGGTAAAGGCTCGGTGGCGGCCATGCTGGCATCCATATATAGCAGGTCCGGTTACAAAGTCGGATTATTTACCTCGCCCCATTTGGTCGATTTTCGGGAAAGATTTCAAATAAACGGCCGTTTGATTTCCAAAGCCCAAACCCTGGGGCTGATCAAAGAGATCAAAGAAAAAGCTCTTGAGGAGGAACCCCCCACATTTTTCGAATTCGTAACCGCCATGGCCTTAATCTATTTTTCCCGGGAAAAGGTGGACCTGGCCATTATGGAAGTGGGGCTTGGCGGGAGATTGGACGCCACCAATATCATCAACCCCCTGATAACGGTTATTACTACTATCTCTTTGGAGCACCAAGACTATCTGGGGAAGACCCTGGAAAGCATTGCCTGGGAAAAAGCCGGGATCATTAAACCGGGGGTGCCTTTAATAACCGGGGTGGACCAAAAAAAGGTGCAGGAGCAGATCGAAAAAATCTGCCGGGAAAGACAAGTCCCGATGTTTCTGGCCGGAAGGGACTTTAGAACGAGAAAACTGAATAATGGGAATTTCAATTATTATGGAATGACTGAGGGTCAGTTCGGAGTTCGGAGTTCGGAGTTCGGAGCGGGAAAGGATTCAAGACTCGGGGTGAAAGATGCAAGATGGACAAAGGGCGAAGGACGAGAGAGGCTGAATCCGTTTTCACTCCCACGGAACTCCAAACTCCGAACTCCGAACTTGACTTCGTCACTCGTCACTCGTCACTCGTCACTCCATTTGGGTTTGCTCGGCGATCATCAGATCAAGAATGCCGGCCTGGCTTTGACTGCCATTGATCTGTTGCAGGATAAGTATCCTGTCCCGGAAGAGAAAATCCGGGACGGCCTCTCCAAAGTGAACTGGCCGGGGAGGATGGAGGTGCTGTCCGAAAGGCCCCGGATCGTCCTGGATGGGGCCCATAATCCCGGGGCCATGAGAACCCTGGCCGAAACCCTTCCCAGGAGCTTTTCTTACCATAAAGTGTTGCTGGTCTTCGGTATGATGAAGGATAAAAATCTCAAACAGACCCTTAACTATATAACTCCCCTGGCCAACCGTATTTTTTTAACCCGGGCCGAATATGACCGGTCGGCCGATCCTGAAGACTTAAACAAATTCTTAGTAGGGAAAAAACCTCGCCCCCGTATTTTTCCGACTGTCCCGCAGGCCATCACCCAGGCCATGAGGGAGGCCGGTCCGGAGGATTTAATATTAATTACCGGTTCACTTTTTGTGGTCGGGGAGGCCCTGGCCTGGTGGGGGAGAAACAGGCGATCCTTTAAATAAATCGTAACCTTATTTGTGTATTGACAAGGGTCTTGAGTTATGTAATTAATAATACGGAATTCCGGCTTTTATTGGAATGACCCAAAAAGAAAATTCGACTTTTTTCGATTTCATCGACTATGCAAAGAGAAAAAAAGAGATTAGGGGATATCTTAATCCAGGCCGGTATGATCACTTCGGACCAGGTGACCGTGGCCATAGAAGCCCAGAAAAAGACCAAGGAGCGTCTGGGAAAATCTTTGATCCGTCTGGGTTTTATCACCGAAGAAAATTTAATTAAAACTCTCGCCCATCAGCTCAAGCTCAATTATGTCAACCTAAAAGAAGAAAAAATAGATTCTTCGCTGGTTAAACTCATCCCCGAAAAAGTTGCCCGCAGACATTTAGTCCTCCCTCTGACCCAGATGGGGCAGGTCCTTATGGTGGCCATGGCCGATCCCTTGAATATCTTCGCCCTGGATGATTTGGCTTTCAAGACCGGGTTGGAAATTGAACCGGTGATCGCCTCCGAACAGGATCTCCTGACCGCCCTGGATAGGTTTTATGGCACTTCTCTGATGGACAAGATCGATTCCGGCCCCGAGGATCGTCAGAGCTATGCCGTCGACGATGAGCCCCCCGAATCGGAAGTTGAAGACAACGCTATTATTGATGAAGGTCCTATCAGTCAGTTGGTCAATTTGATTATCTCCGAGGCGATCAAAGAACGATGCAGTGACATCCATCTGGAACCGGACGAAAAGGCCTTGCGAATCCGGTATCGTATTGACGGAATTTTAAAAGAAACCTCTTCTCTGGGGGCCAGATTCATCGCCCCGGTTATTTCCCGAATCAAGATTATGAGCAAGATGGATATCTCTGAAAAACGTTACCCGCAGGACGGTCGGTTTAAATTCACCTTGGATAATAATAAAGTGATCGATTCCCGGGTTTCGACCTTCCCGACTATTTATGGGGAAAATGTGGTCATGCGAATCCTGGACCAATCGAGCATTATCATCGGTCTTGAAGAACTGGGTTTTCTCCCCCGGGATATGGAGAAGATTCGTTATCTGATCGAAAAACCTTATGGGTTTATCTTAGTTACCGGCCCCACCGGCAGCGGCAAGACTACCACCTTATATGCTATATTAAACACCATTAATTCTACGGAAAAACATATTGTTACCCTTGAAGATCCGGTGGAGTATCGTCTGGAACTGATTCGGCAATGTCAAATCAACGTCAAGGCCGGGCTGACTTTTGCCGTGGGCTTGCGTTCTATCCTCAGGCAGGATCCGGACGGGATTATGGTGGGAGAGATTCGGGATTTTGAAACCGCTGAAATCGCCGTTCAATCCGCCCTGACCGGCCACCTGGTCCTTTCCACACTCCACACCAACGATGCCCCCAGTTCCCTGGTGCGCTTGGCCGATATGGGAGTGGACCCCTTCCTGATCTCCTCCTCCGTGGAAGGGGTCATTGCCCAACGATTAGTTCGCCTCATCTGTCCCCGCTGTAAAGAACCCTACACCGCCTCAGCCGAAGAGCTTGCGGAGTTAAAACTTTCAGCCGACAAGGAATTGATATTGCAGCGCGGAAAGGGCTGTTCCTTTTGCAAAGGGACCGGGTATAAGGGTCGATTGGGGATATTTGAAATATTGATCGTGGACCGGGATCTGAAAGAGATGATCCTTAGAAGGGCAAGCCAGAAGGAAATCGAAGATTATGCCTACCGGCAACAGAAGATGAAATCCCTGCGGGAAGATGGGGTGGCCAAAGTATTGGCCGGGATAACCACCTTAGAGGAACTTAACCGGGTAACTCCCAAGGAAGCCAAGTTTGTCTAAATATTTTTCAGGCAAACCCCTTTTTCTTCCTGGATGTTTTCCAGGACCTTGGTCATATTCTTTTCATCTTGAAATTCTTCAAAGTGTTTCAAGAAAAGAGGTTTCACTTTGGGAAAATCCGATTCCTGAAAAAATCGGGTTACGGGGACGAGGACTCCTTCATTCTTCAGAAAGAAATAGAGGGTGACCTTTTGGACCGCTATCCCGTCGAGACGGCCCAGGCGGTCTTTTTTTCGGTCAAATTCTTCCTGGGGCAACCAGAGGAAGATTTCTTCTTTGGAAACGGTAAAATTATATTGCCGGGAAATATAATACTTCCATAATTCAAACTCCTGATAGGGGATGAAGCGGGTTTCGGGTTTGTTTTTTGCCCCCTTTTTTTTGGTAAGGAGACATCGGACCAGTTTTATGGCATTTTTCATAAGAGTTCCTCCGCTTAAGAATTATTTAACATATCTTAACCCTTTATTTCAAGGATTTAATTTGATTAGACAAGGCGATGCCTCAATTCTTCTATAAGGCCAGAGATCGAGGGGGAAAACTCATTACCGGCGAGATGGAAGGGCCTAATCGGGGCGACATCGCCGGCCGAATCGGGGGCATGGGCTATATCCCGGTATTAATACAAGCGACGGCCGTTAAGAACCCCCTCATCCCGACCGGAGCTAAAGAAGCGCCGGGCTTGGGCAAGGAGATTTCCTTTGCCTTTTTGGATAAATTCAGAAAAGTAAAACCGAAAGAACTGCTGTTTTTCACCAGCCAATTAGCCACCATAATCCGGGCGGGAATACCTATTACCACGGGACTATCGATCCTGGCGGAACAGTCGAAGAACCCCATACTCAGCAATGCGGTCCTGGACGTGTTGGAACGGGTCAAAGAAGGGAGACCCCCTATCCGACGCCCTGGCCCGTCATCCCAAGATATTTACAGAAATTTATATCCAGATGGTGCGGGCCGGAGAGGCCTCCGGAAAGCTGGAAGAGGTCCTTAACCGTATCGGTTCTTTTTTAGAATACGATATGGAAACAAAGGCCCGTATAAAATCGGCTACCCGATACCCCAAGATGGTTTTCGGGGCCTTGATCGGGGCCTTCCTTTTTGCCATCTATTTTATTATTCCCAATTTTATGGGTTTATTTAAAAGCTTTAAGACAACCCTGCCCCTCCCCACCCGAATGATGTTGGGTTTGCATTATGTTTTTTCCAACTATTGGTATCTGATATTCGGGGTCATGGGGGCGGTTATCGGCGGATTTCAATGGTACATTCGAACCGAAGCGGGTCTTTCTCAATGGGACCTGGTTAAAACCCGATTCCCGATTATGGGGCCGGTTTTTTTGCGAATTTTTATGTCCCGGTTTACCCGTATGTTTGTGACCCTGAACCGCAGCGGCCTGCCTATGCTGGAAACCCTGTCGATTGCCGCCTCGACCGTGGGAAATGTTTATATCTCCAATATTATCATGAGCATCCGACAATCGGTCAAGGATGGGGGGACGTTATCGGCGAAAATGAAAGACAAAGCCATATTCCCGCCCTTGGTCTATCAGATGTTCGCCGTGGGGGAGTCTTCCGGCACCCTGGATGAAATTGTGGAAAAGGTTTCGGAGTTTTATGACAAGGAAGTGGACAATGCCGTAAAAAACCTTTCTTCCCTTATTGAGCCGATCATGATCCTTTTTATGGGAGCCATGATGCTTTTTCTGGCCTTAGCCATCTTTATGCCCATGTGGGATATGGCCAAATTGGCCAAAGGGGGGGGATAGAATATTTCTATTGAAAACTGGGTAGAAATATGAAAAAATAATTTTCCAATTCCGGGTAAAATACCATAGCATCCATGTGGTATTAGGCAGTATCACGATAGGGAAAACTTTTCCCTTTAAAAATCTCCTAACCTCCAGGTGGATTACGGAATACAAGGATAAAGGGGGGAGTCTGACGATTGAGAATTAAATGTGGTTTGAAAAATATAACTTTTGATTCTAAGGAGGTGAGAACATGATTAAAAATCAAAAAGGTTTCACGCTCATTGAGTTGATCATCGTCATCGTGATCATTGGTATCTTGGCCGCCGTTGCCATCCCAAGGTACGTCGATATGCGGAACCAGGCCCAAGTTGCCGCTGCCGACGGTATAACCGGAAATTTACGGGCTGCAGCCGGTATTTGTTATGCGGATTATGCAGTCAACGCCTCAGCTGTTGCCAATATCAACGCTACCACGGTTCTCGGTTACATGTCGGACAGGGGCTCGGTGACGGCTTCGTCGGGCACCCAGTTTCAGGCGACCATCGGGTCCGTGAGCTATACCTGGACCTTTACTAACCCGAGCACCGTTACCAAACACACTCCATAGGTTTTATCAAGGAGGATAAAAAGGGCCGTATTAATTATAACACGGCCCTTTTTTTATGAATAAAGATAGAGGCACCCCTACACTTTTGCTATTAGGGTTCACAGGCGTCATCTTCCTTTATTTTTTTGAGGCCTTGATTCAATCCAAGTTGATGGTTGAGCGGGACCTGCCCATCTTTTTTTTCCCAAACCTTAAGCTATGGGTTGAGGCCGTTAAAGCCGGGGAGTTGCCTCTTTGGAATCCCTATTCTTTTTCCGGCCAACCCCTTTTTGCTTCCCTGCAGACCAGCATCCTTTATCCGCCGAATGTACTTCTTCTGATACTACCCATCCGTTTTGCCTTTAATCTGACTATTGTCCTGCACTTTTTTCTATCCGGCTGGTTTGTGTATCTCCTCTGCCGGGAAATCGGAGGCAGCCGTACGGCGGGGGTCCTGGCCTGTCTTTCCTTTAGCCTGGGCGGATTTCTCCTTTCCATCCATAATGTCTTAAATACCTTGCAATCGGTGACCTGGACCCCTTTGATACTTTTTTTCTTCTTGCGTGCTCTTCGTCAGCGTTCCTGGAAATACCCCCTCCTTTCCATCCTGGCCATTCTAGTCCAATTCTTGGGAGGAGGGATAGAAGCCTTTATTTTGACACAGGTTTTGCTTCTCTTTTTGGCCTTCTTTCCCCAGTCCCTTTTGCCCGAGGACCGCTATGTCGCCTGGAAAGGGCGTCTGGGAACGATCGTCGTGATTGATCTGCTGTTTCTTGGATTAGGGGCGGTTCAAATCATCCCTTTTTGGGAAATGGCTCGAAATTCGATTCGCCAGTTTGGATTTTCTTTTCAAGAGGCGACCATGTGGTCTATGGGATGGAGGGATTTGCTGTATGTTTTTATTCCGGATTTATTTTGGCGTGGTAACGAATATTACCAAACAGATCAGAATTATCTCAAAAGCATTTATCTGGGGATTATTCCCTTCCTGATGGTCCTTTTCTATTTTTGGGGAAAAGATCGAAGAAAAGTGTGGTTCGGTTTTTTTATCGGGGTTTCCTTGCTTCTGGCCCTGGGGGAAAATACCCCTTTGTATCGATGGCTTTTTATCATTGTCCCCGGTTTTAATACCATTCGCTATCCGGTTAAAATATTTTTTATGACCAATCTGTTTATTTGTCTGTTGACGGGTTTGGGTTGGGACGCCTTATCGGAACGTCTTAAAAGAGATCCTCGGGAAAAGCTTTTTCTTTTTAAAAAAATTTCCCTCCTCGCGGCTTTTTTTTTCGCTCTGATCTTGTTGAGCTTTTCTCTTTTCCGAAGCCCTTTACTGCTCTTTTTTGAGCGTTCCTTTCCCATCGGTTATGCCCGGCCATGGGGATTAAACTTCCATAACCTGGAACGATTTTCCTTCTTTGCCCTGCTGATTTTCCTTTTTTCCGTTTTTTTAGCGGATCGGAAGATTTCCATTAAATGGGGGCAGGCCATTGGGGTAATCCTTCTGACCCTGGATCTTTTCCTGGCCAATTGGGGTTTTTACCGGCTGGTCGACCAAAAGACTTTTTATTCGCTCAGTCCCAATTTGCAAGCCGTTTTGTCCAATCCGGAAAAAGGCCGTATTTATGTCGATCCTTTAATGATCAAAACAAAGACAACCCAGAAAGTGAGAATGGAAGAATTAACCTATTTGGTCCTTAAAGAATGTTTTTATTTTGATTATCCTTTAATTCACCAAATCTATAACGCTGCCGGTTTCGGGGTATTGACCTATCGACCCTACCAGGATCTCTTGGACGTTCTTAAGGAGAAGGCTTCTTATCCCGGGGGTAGGGATATCTTACGGTTGATGCAGGTAAAATACATTCTCTGGCACGAGGCGATTGAAGATCCGGCCCTACAACTGATTCGTAAGGGGGAATCCTACGATGTCATCCCGGAAGTGCTTCCAGCAACAACCCTGCTTCAACCGCCCCATTATAAGAAGGTGACGGCCCATTTGTATGAAAATAAGGAGAGGCTGCCCAAGGCCTTTCTGGTCGCTAAATATCTTCTGGTCAAGGACCCAAAATCGAGAATTGATTTGTTAAAAAGCAAAGGTTTTGACCCGACCCGGACCCTGCTTCTGGAAGAAGTCCCTGAGTCTCCCCACCCTGGCGGAGGATCCGGAACGGATGTCGACAGTGTTCAGATCTCAAAATACACCTTGAATCGGATTGAACTCAAGGCTTTCTGCAATGGGCCGCGTTTTCTTTTTCTGAGCGAAACCTATTATCCCGGCTGGCAAGTTCGGATTGACGGCCAAAAGGGAAAAATATATCGGGCCGATCATACCTTTCGGGCAGTGCCCCTTGGCCCGGGTCGGCATAATATTGTCCTCCAGTATCGACCTTTTTCATTTTATTTTGGCCTCCTGATCAGTATCCTGACCGGGGCAGGCTTGGTGGTCTTCGGTTTCTTTATTAAAAAGAAATCGGCAGGCATAAATAATCGGGAGGAATAGGATGCCCATCCATAACTTGAAGTTGTTTGCCATTAGTTTGGTCATGCTCTTTTTGGAAATCCTGTTGATACGCTGGATATCGACCGAAGTGAGGATCTTTGCTTATGTGGGTAATCTGGTTTTACTGGCCTGCTTTCTGGGAATCGGGGTCGGCTGCTTTTTCTCGAAAAAGAAAGAGAACCTTCTGATCACCATCGGCATGTTGCTTTTAACTGTTCTTGCCGTGCGATCCGAACCCTTTCGGCACATAACCGATATGCTAAGCGGATTTTCCGATTCCGTCATATGGTATCAGGCCATTAGGACGAGAAATTTCGTTCCCGCCTTGCAGGGTACGGCATTAACCCTTTTTATGTTTTTGATGATTCTGATCGGTTTTATTCCTATAGGGCAAATATTGGGGCGTCTGTTGGATGAGCACCCTAATATTATTGAAGGCTATTCCGTCAATGTCGGGGCCAGTTTGATCGGTATCTGGACCTTTAACCTCTTTGCCCTATACTATACCAAGCCCTGGCTTTGGTTCATTTTCTGCCTTGTTGTTATCTTTTTTTTCATACCCCGCTCCAAGGCTAATTTCTTTTTAGCCGGGATGGCATCCATACTGATCCTCCTGGTGGTTGGGATAACTAACCCCAATGTCCTGACGATGTGGAGCCCTTATCAGAAATTGGATGTCGCTCCCAATCAGGTCTTTGGCCTCCCCAATGGGTTTGTCGTCAACGTGAACAATGTCGGTTACATGTCCTTATTAAATCTTTCCGATGATTTTATTAATAAATTCCCTCTTATTTATAAACCCTCATTAAGGAAATTCAGCCAGTACGAGTTACCTTATGCCTTCTCGGAAAAACGCGATTCGGCATTAATTGTCGGGGCTGGTGGAGGAAATGATGTGGCCGGGGCCTTGCGAAATGGCTTGAAAGAAATCGATGCCGTGGAAATCGATCCGGGTATTATCCAATTAGGCCTAGCCCTTCATCCGGAGCGCCCTTATGAACAAAAAAAAGTTAAGATACACATAGACGACGCCCGGGCCTTTTTCAAAAAGACGAATAAAAAATACGATGTGATTTCTTTCGGCCTTCTGGATTCCCACACCCTGTCTTCCAACTATAACAACACCCGTTTGGATCATTATGTCTATACCGAAGAAAGCTTCAAAGAAGCTCGAAGTCTTCTTAAGTCAGATGGGGTTCTTTCGGTAATTTTTGCCACCCAAACCCAATGGATAGGAGAAAGGATATACGGGCTTTTGAAAAAGAATTTTGGGGAGGTGCCTTATACTTTTGTTGTTAACAGCCCTGGGAACAGTTATGGCTGGGGAGGGGTTATGTTCCTGACCGGAAATAATATCGAGGCCTTAAAAAAGAGGGTTGAATCGAACCCGGAATTGAAGGATTTTGTCACAAAAAACCAGGTCTCTTTTCCAGGACCGGTTCGTTTAACTTCCGATGACTGGCCTTATCTCTATATCGAAAAAGCCTCCATTCCCCGGATGTACTGGCTTATCATGGGTTCCTTATTGATTTTGTTTTTAATGGCCCGGAGATTCATTTTTACGGCCGAGGGGGGCCGGATCAATCTCCATTTTTTCTTTTTAGGGTGCGCCTTTCTTTTGCTGGAGTTCCAGAATGTCAGCAAAGCCACCCTGCTTTTCGGGTCCACCTGGATTGTCAATTCCTACATCATTTCCTCCATCCTTATATTGATTTTGTTGGCCAATCTTTTGGTGGCCTATGTAAAAGTCCAACAGAGTCTCCCTTTTTATATCCTGCTCTGGGTTTCGGTCGTTCTCCTTTACTTCATTCCGTTGGATATCTTTAACGCCTTCGGCTTTTGGGCCAAGGCCATACTGGCCACGCTGTTTCTCAATCTGCCCATCTTTTTTGCCGGGATTATTTATATCCTGTCTTTCAAAGATGCACCGGCCAAGGACCTGGCCTTGGGGTCAAACCTGATCGGAGCTGCTTTCGGGGGATTATTGGAATCTTTATCTTTCATAACCGGGATTAAGGCCCTATTGTTGATGGTCTTATTGCTCTACGTCCTCTCTTTTATCTTTTTGTACAAAGGAAGACCTAAGACTATTCAAGGCTGATGAAGGTTTTATGATCTTAGGGTTGTTGAGTGGGGTACGGTTTTCTGATAAGCAGGCTCTTCCAAAAAATAGTCCCATTGCCGGTGAACATTACCCTTTGGGGGATATATCAAAAGAGAAAACCGCATGGGCATCCGGGAAAAGGGAAGACAGGATATTCGACCCTTCGGAGTCCCTTATTTTTCCTCCAGAAAGAAATGTGCGACCTGGACCCCAAGTTGGGAGGGCAGGATACCCTTGACGATCTTCAACGGGGTGAAGGTATCCTTCATGATCCGGTCTGACAGGGAAATCGTTTCTCCACGGGTCAGTCCGCCCTCGCCGTCGTCACTAAGAATTTGAACCTTAGGCAGGTCCTTGTGGGGACTCGTCGGGATAGTCCATAACCAGTGCTGTTCGGCCATCATTTAATTCCACTAAAGAGCCAACAGGATAAATCCCCATCATGGTGATGAAGCTCTTCAATAAAATAGGATCAAAACTTTTTCCGATTTCGCTCCACATCTTCCTCAGGGCCTCATCGGGAGTGAAAGATCTTGGACGATAGGCACGACTCGCGGTCAGGGCCTCATAGACATCGGCGATACGAAGGATTTTCCCTGTAAGACTCAGGTTCTTCGTAAAATGTATTTTTGGGTATCCGGTCATGTCGGGATTCAAGTGATGTTCAAAAGGACCCAGGATAATTTTTGACCTCATCGCTTTATTGGCATTCAGTTTCAAAATCTTCCTCACACCGAGAAGCGGGTGACTTCGCATGCTTTTCCATTCCTCTGCGTTCAACTCACCCCGCTTAAGAAGGACCTTCTTGGAAACTTCAACCTTTCCCAGATCATGAAAAAGTCCGCATAGGCAAAGATGCTCCAGAGCAACCTTAGACATGCCGATATGTCTTCCAAGACAGGTCGCCAGGAGGGAAACATTGACCGAATGGATATAGGTATAATCATCATAGGCTTTGATGGTCGCAAGTCCGAGTACCAGCGATTGATCTTCCCGAACAAGATCTACAATGGTTTGGGCCAGACGTCTTACCTTGCGGACTCCGGCTATTTCCTGTGATGTCTTATCGGCCACCTCTTTTATCGAGGCCAGGGCATACTGGTAGGCTTTTTTGCTCCTTTCCCGACGTTTCAAATCGCCATCTTTCAGATCGCTCTCTTGTTTCTTAAGGACCTGTACCCAGGACAGCACCTGGCCTTGAAGTCTTTGGTCCAGCCAGCCAAAAGGATCCTCCTGTTTTGCCGAAACATCAAGAAGACGAATAAACTTCAAGAGGTTTTCGCCTGAAACCTTCCTGGAATTCGTAAAGAACTGAAGACCGCCTAATCCCCTCCTGGAAAAGTATTCCATCATTTCATTAATGATGCTGACGGTTTCTCTTCTAAAGGGGAGTTTTTCTCCGCCTATATGGAACCTTCCCCGCCAGATCTGAATTTGAAGATCTTCTGCCCGAGTCATCTCATCGAGAATATATTTGAATTTTGCCAGGCACTCCTTGGTCAATTGGTTGTTATCATTATATACCTTTGCCGTTTGGATAAGATGATATAATGCCTTCAGGAAGGTCATTCCGGGGTCTTCCAAATGGGTTATATTTTTATTCAACATGTTTATCTGTCCCCTCGGCACTGCAATTCCTGTCTGCTTTTTCTGGCAATGGCCCTCAGGCTCGGATAAAGGGATCGGCTGGCATCTTTCAGAACCAGCTCAGCCTCAGGGTTGTCCAGGGCTATAAGGGCTGTGGCAGCGCCTCTTCGGAGTGCGGACTTCCAGAAACCCGGCATCCAACCCTGTCTAAACAGGGTTTCACGAAGGAAGGAGATCGAACGGGCCGACCCGCATTTCCCCAAGGTTTTGAAACACAGAATGAGATGGGCTTTCTCATTAGTACTGTTCTTCATGTTGCGAAGGTATGAGAGTAGAAGATCTTCGACAACTGCGTCCCGTGACTGCCCTAATAGTTCAAGGACCAATTGTCGTATGGAATAATCCTTATCATCGATCATATGGAAAAGATCCTTGACATAGGCAGGGTACCGCCTGAAGAGGCCTTTGACCGCCTCACTGCGTACTCTCGCGGATGGATGACGTGTAAGTCTTTTTAAATACTTCAGAGATTGCCCTCCTTGTAAGTTGACGATCACCGGGACGAGTTTTTCAACCAGCATTTCATCAGGGTTACTCAGCATCGATTCCAGGGTATGTATATCCTGTGAAGCCAGGAAAATGATCGAATCCAAAAGGATTTGCCGGAGGGGGGCCGGTTGAGTTTGTGGCATAAGAGAAATAAGGGTATCAATAGCCTGAGGGTTAAGGAGTTTTAAAATCTGTCCAGCTATCCCGGTATTCTCTGAATCTAAATGCCTCCAAATCTCCTTAAGGGGTGCAAGAGACTCAGGACTGGAGGCATTCAAAAAGAACTCGTCTATAGCCAGACCGGCCCAGGGTAACTCTACTTGGAAGATATCGAGCACGTAACGCAATCCCTGCAGTATTTTGAGCGTAACTATGAAGTCTCCTCCAGCCAGAGACCCTTTGAATTCCTCTGAAAGCACTTCCAGTATTGTCTTGAAATTTTCCTTCTCCCGATGCTGTAGAAGGCTATCCATCAAGGCATCCAGATAGGAGGTCAGATCAGGCTCTTCTTCCTGACGAATCATTTCTTTTAGTATTACTTTTTCCTCTGGTGTAAGCACCAGATTGGCAGAGCCAATGGCAAGGTTGACCTGAGTATCCGGTTCCTCCGATTCAAATTCCCTCAACTGCATCTCAACCGCGTTCTCTCCACTAAGATCGGAAAGTTCGTTGAGCTCCTCCTTAGGATCATCACCCCAGGAAAACTCTGCGACCTCGTATCGCAGATGAGAAAATTGTGCTTCCCAGAAAGCGGTAACAATGTCACCTTCCGGTTCAGCCGACAGTTTGGTGTACTTGTCTAAAATTGTCAGAATATCACTAAGTTCCTCCAGTTCGATTCCGGCCATGAACTCCAGCCATCGTATACCGACCTGAAAAAGGGTAAAGTGCAGAGTCCCTTCCTTCGGGAGTCCTTCTGTAATCACCCCACCATTGGAAACAATGCGTTCCCGCTCTATTTCAAGTCTGAGTGTTCCGTATTTTTGAAGGAATGCAGCGAGCTGGAGGTGAAGCTGATTTATAGAATTCATACTGATGGTATGACCATGAGGGTAGAGCGATAGATTCTTGCAGGCAAGCAATAAACTTGCAAAAATCTTCTTGGTTGGGTTCAACTCATCTTCTGAAGAGTTTTTTCCTGCAGAGGTGGGTTGATTATGCTGAAGGTTCATAAGCTGACCATTAAAGTATCATGCTGCTGCCAAGGGTTAATAATTCTAACCTCATCTATCCTTTTTGGGGTTTGTTCTCATACATCAATTTGTCGGCCTGGGCCAACAGGGCATCTATGGAACAAGGGTTTCGAGGATCAAAAAAAGCAACGCCCAGGCTCAGAGAGAGGGTATAGGCGCGCTTTGTTTGCCAATGATTGTCTTTCAGGACATTCTTAAGGCGTTGGATCAGTTTTTCTGCCGAAGTCTCAAAGCCATTCGTGGCCAAAATAACAAATTCATCACCGCCTATGCGGGCAATGATATCCGATTCTCTAAATGTTTCTTTGAGTATTTGGGAAGTATCCACCAGGGCTTGATCACCTTCTTTATGGCCGAAGGTATCATTAATTCCTTTCAAATTATCCAAGTCTCCGAAAATAAGAAGCATTTCTGTTCTCATCCGTTGGGCATTCTTTAACCACTGGTCCGCCAAGGCAAAGAAACCCCGGCGATTATAGAGACCGGTCAAGTCATCTTTAAGGGATAAGGTCTTAAGGGCCTCCTCGGCCAGTTTACGGTCGGTGATATCTCTTAAATAGACCAGGGAAACAGTTTCTCCCCGATAAATCGTTTTAGTGGCCGAGGCTTCAATATTAAGGCATTTCCCGTTCTTCCCTTGGCCTCTAAATTCATATTTATCAGGAACCGATTCACCTTTCTGCCGTCGACGGTTGGTATTTACTACCAACTCCCGGTCATCAGGATAGATCAGCATAGAAACCGGCTGGCCTATGATTTCCTCCGGTCGATCATACCCAAAGATTTCAATCATCTTTTGATTGACAAAGATGTGCCGGTCCCCTTTAACCAGGGCAATACCGTCATTGGATTTTTCAATCAACACCCGATATCGTTCCTCACTCTCCCGTAATGCTTCTTCGGCCTCTTTGCGTTTGGTGATGTCACTCAGAAAATTCAGGGTGGCTATTCTTCCCTTCCAGTTTATCGCCACAACGTTTAGTTCTACCCACTTGACGTTGCCGTCTTTATGTATAATCCGAAAATCATAGATTTGAGAAATCTCCTCACCTTTCATTCGCCTGACATGTCGGTCGATCACCATATCCTGATCATCCGGGTGAATGAACTCAACAAATGGTCTTGACAAGATTTCCCCGGCGGAATAGCCGATCATGATAACGGTTCTCGGATTGAGAAATACCAGTTTACCGTCCTGCGCCACAAAAATGGCCTCGTTGGCATTCTCAAAGAGGCTTCGGTAGTTTTCCTCGCTCTCCCTGAGCGCCTCCTTCGCCCGCGGGCGATCATTTTCTGACTTTTCGAGTTCAGCAGTCCTCCGGCGAAGATGTTCCGGTTTCTGGATCAGTTGTTCTTCAGTGGGAATCTCAGATTTCATCTTTTACTTTTCCAATTTCCAGTAGGCTTTCGGACAGGATTGATCGTTTTTTTATCGGCCACCGGAGAAACCCATATGAACGACAGGTGGTCATCGGCTATCCTCCTGGTTTCCATTTTTAATTCTATTCTTAAACCAAATCTCAATATCGTTACGGTCAAACCGCCAATGCCTGCCGATTTTTGTCCCGGGGATCTGACCTTCGCGGCAAAGTTTATAAATGATCGACTTAGGGATTCTCAACCATCTCGATACTTCATCCGCTTTGAGAACTTCATCTTTAAAATGTCTCATAAAAATTCCTTTTTCTGGTAAAGGCCCGGAAAGCCCATTTTCCCAGTTACTTTCTCTTGTCTTTATAGCAACAATTAGGCCATTAAAGGTTTAAATGGTGAAATTAATGTTATTTTGGGGGGTTAAGGTATAGGTGAAGTCTGTGAGGGTTGTGAATATTTTCAGAAACAGATCATAATGAAGATAATCGGACAAATTTTGTATTATTTTGAACAAGAAATGAGTCGTTCTCAGGATCTTTAGAGTTGAGCAGGTGAGCTAAGAAATGAATAGAGCTATCCTCCCTTTTGGGGCAGATGCGCCTGACCTCGGATGATTGGCTCTATTTTTCTCCTTGACCGTGTCTTTTTCTTTCCTTATACTTTTTATTAAAGAAGGAAATTCAGGTTAACCATTAAAGAATATTAAAGTTCTCTTGGGATCTTTCGATGAAGAATGAATGAAGAATAAGATAAATTCTATCCCGGCGACCGCTCATTCTTAAAGAGCTGAATGACGAGGTATCCAACTCGATTATGGCCATAAAAAACAATTCCGGTTTTACTATTATTGAGCTGATTGTTGTTATTGCCGTGATAGGCATTTTAGCGGTAATTGCCATCGTTTCTATCGGAAACCCTCGGGGGTCTCAAGCCATTGCCGAAGCGGAGGCCCTGAAGGCCAACCTGAGGTTTACCCAATCCAAAGCCATGAGTGATCTGCCGGGAAATACCTGGGGCTTGAATATCACTTCGTCCGATTATACGATTCAGCGAAATGGAGGGGTGCCCAATCCCCCGGTCAACCTTCCCGGCTCGAATTCAGGGACCTACACCCTGCCCACCGGCCAGACGATCACCTCTGGGACCGGACTGATCCGGTTCAATTTCCGGGGGCAGCCGGTCGATGCCTCGGGAAGCCCCCTGGCGGCCAATTATACTATTACAGTCAATAGCGCCCCCCAGGTCACCGTCACCCGGGAGACGGGATTTGTTCCATGAATAAGTGTGGTCTAAACCAAACTTGGGGCTTCACCCTCATCGAACTGGTCATCACCATAGCCCTGGCCGGGATTGTCATGATGATGATTATGCCCTTTTTCCAATCCGGCATTACCACCAGCCACCTGCCCGCCCAGCGGCTTCAGGACGCAGTGACCCTTCAACGGGTCATGGAAAGCATAAACGGGGCCTATGGAAAGGGCCTCAAGGACACAGCATCCTCTGAATACTCTTTCTGCTGCTATCGGTTCAGCCGGGTCTTCGCCTAACAACCAGTTCGGCGCCTATACCGTTTTGGAAAACAGTTTTATCACTTTTCAGAATAACGGGAACGAACAAGCAGGGGGCACGCTTATTTTAAAAGTAACCATCTGCAGCCCGTCCACCCCCGGCCATCAATTAACCCAGCTTTTTACCGTGCAGGTCCTCCATTGATCGAGGGTTCATGACCTTACTTCCAG
Source organism: uncultured delta proteobacterium (assembly GCA_963790475.1). Taxonomy (GTDB): domain Bacteria; phylum Desulfobacterota; class RBG-13-43-22; order RBG-13-43-22; family RBG-13-43-22; genus RBG-13-43-22. The sequence continues at coordinate 1,443,312 of CAWBOS010000012.1, forward strand.
AGCAAAAAGGTTTCACCCTTATCGAGCTCATCGTGGTCATGGTCGTCCTGGGGATACTGATGTCGGTTGGACTCTTCGGGCTCCAACGGGCTATGGACGGCTATAATCTGGCCCGGGCCAGCGCCACATCCACGCAAAAGGCCCAAATCGCCCTGGATCGCATCACCATCGAACTGTCCCATATCACCAGCTTGGCAGGTGCAGGTTATAACATTTTGGCCGGGACCGGGAACAGTATTACCTATACCTCTAACTTCGATGTGACGGACCCCCCCCCCCGCCACTCCATCGATCAAAATGCGAACCTAGTCCGGCTGGATACCGATGACACAAAACCGCTTATTGACGGGGTGATAACCAACGGGCTGCAATTCACCTATTTTGACGGCAACGGCAATTCGGTGGCAGCCACCAGTACGGACATGCACCTGATCGGAATTGCTTTAACCGTCCAGGTGACTTCCACTGCGACCCGAACGTTTAACGCCCGGGTAGCGTTGCAGCAATAAGCTATGTTAGAAAACAGGAGATGGCAAACTATGATCGCACCCAACAACCCCAAAGGGTTTTCCCTCATCTATCTTATCGTTATCATGTTGGTCCTGGCCGCCATAGGGGCCGCCATTTATTCCTTCACCACCAGTACCTCTTATACGGAATTGGCGGAAAATAATCGAAACCGCGCCTACCAGTTGGCCGTAGCGGGGATGAATTACGCCGCGGAGGAATACGCCGCCGGGGTCGATTTAGCCAGTACCCAATTCCAAACCAAGACCTATACCCTGGCCAATAACCGGGGCCAGATCACTTATACCGTCAACCTGGTTACCGGCTCCTTAATCCCCTACTATGATGTCACATCCATCGGGACCGTAAATGGTAACGATGGGTTGCTTCTGGCCCGGGCCCAGGTCCGGTCCAGCAGCAAGCCCGGTACGCCCAATTATTTTTCCTCTGAGCCTCCGAACAATCACATCATCCTGTCCGATACCATGAACGATTTAAGCGGTTTCATAACCCAGGACCTGAAGGATGCCGCCAACAATACCATGGTCAGCATACAGTCTTACATGTCCACCGGCGGCACGCATCTTTACTGGGCCGCCTTTACCAACACGGGGACCTATCCCCGTCACCGACTGGCGACAACCCAGGCTGCACCATGGGGTTTCACGTGGCCCGGATCAACAATAATGCCGCCAATCAGCTCAGACAGTCCTGGCAAACCTATAATCACGTCAATTACGACACCCAGGCCAAGGTGGGCTGGTACGTGGGCCTTCAGGCGGCCGTCTCCGGGATTAATTTCCGCTGGCACGAAACGGCCCACAATTCCGGCCTGTTCCAAGGCTACGGCCTGGCTTTCATGCGCTATACCTACAGCGCCTCCGGCTGCGGGTCCGGGTATGACTATATCCCCAACAGCATCAAGCCGCCGGGACTGGCCAATAAGCTGCTGCTGGTCCTCTGGGAGCAACGGGTTGAAGGCGGGGTGGAAAAGAGGCGCTGGCTGGCCTATGCCGATTTGGGCACCCCGGCAACCTACCCCAATCCCCGTACCGGGAATGACTTGAAGGTTGTCGGGGCCCAGGATGACGTGGACGGTCTAATAAACGATGACTCTCTGGTGATGGTCCGCATCAAAGAGAATCTATCCCCGCCAGGTAAGGCGGACCAGCGGGTCAACGAAATCAACGTTTTTTACGGGGATGCCTCCCCCTACTACGATGGTGTGCGAACCCCCAACTCGGTGGCCACCGATATCACCCGGAAAAGGATGTTTCCGCAATGGATCCGGCCGGATCTCTTTCCCAGTTGGCCTTCCAATAAACTGGGCTTGTTCAGCTATACCGATAGCGGAATTCCCTATGCCATCAATAACTTCTGGGTCCCGGATTCCACGACCACCGATCCCACCTACTACGATTTCTTCACCCTGGTCAGTGCTTCGAACAAAATCGGTCCGGAACCGCCCGTCGACCACGCCGGGAGCGAACCCGGTACAATGGATCATCAATCCCGCTTTCGCCGATACGAGATCCGATACGGGCAGCGTCTCCCAGCTAACACCGATCTGGTAACCCTGCTGCCCGATAAAGCCACCCTGCGGACCTACAAGTTTGTCCTCAATGCTTTTAAATCCTGGAACAAGGAGGTAGGTCTCCATGCCATGGGAAATTTAAATAATTCGGACCGGGTCGTGGCCTTTGACGACTTTGCCCTTCAAATCCTGGGCCGATGAGAAAGAGTGTTTCACGGAATTCTGAATTCCGGGGTCAGAAGCCGGAATAAATAAAAAGGGTATTTATCCCTGCGAGGTGAACGATGAATTTTTTAAATTTAAAAATAACAGGGATTCTCCTGGGCGGCTTTTTGTTTTTGGGGGCCAGCGGCGGGCAGGCCTTGGTATCCCCCGAGCATTACGAGAGAATGAAAATGCAAAACAAGCAGAAAACCAAGGAAGCCGAAAAAGTTCAACCGCAAGTGCCTGTCAAAATCCAGGTCCATCAGCCGGGCGAAGGTCGTCCCCCCGCCGGCAAAGCCGGGCAGAAGTAGTTCTTAAGGGGTAAGGCTCGAATTAGCGGTCTTGCCCGACTGTTAAGATTAACTGTTGGATGAAAACTTCGATCAGAAGTCGTTATCTTGCTTCTCGCTAAGCGGGAACATCAGCCCGGTCATAATCTGCTAAAATCCTGAAATCCGTTTCCTCGGGATGACTAGGCTCTTCCGCCACTTATGAGATCTGATCCTTTCGTCTTTCCAAAATCCACCTGGCAGCCATTCTTGCCGCTGCCGACAGGCATCAGCCATTTATAAGGCAAAACGAGTGTTTCAAATTCTCCTTTCCCTCACTTCCTGGCCTTGATTCCATATCTTGTATAATGATTATAAAATTATACCAGATATGGAGTTTTTTCTTGACTTTTCTCCTTTTTGAAAGTACACAATATTTAAGCCGAAAAGTCTTCATTGACAAAGGAAACCCGTGTATTCATTTCAACTGACCAAAAATTTTATAGGAATCGATATCGGGACTCATTCCCTGAAAATCGCCGAATGCCAACGTGCCGGGGACAAGGTCACCCTGCTTAATTACGAAATTATTCGCCTGCCGGAAGGATCGGGATCCAATCAGGCCTTATCTCCCAGGAAATCTCCTCCTTTATCCGAGATACTCTGAAAAGATTGGGCATCAAGACTTCGGACACCGTCTCGGAAGTCACCGGTCCCTGGACGGTTGCCAGGCACCTTTTTATGACCGATCTGGCCGATGATGAAATGAGAGAAGCGATCCGCTGGGGTTCCAAGGCCGATTTCCCTTTTGCCCTGGAAGAGGCCATCATTGATTTTTATAAATTGGAGGTCTTAAAAAAAGAGGAAGGGGAGTCGGAAGCCGAGATTATCTCCGCCGTAGCCACCCGGGAAGTGGTCGAGGAACAAGTGGCCCTTTTAAAGGAAGCCGGATTGAAACCTCTTTTCCTTTCCATCCCTTCATTCAGTTTAATGCAGGCCTACCGTGTCACCCAGCCTTCTCCCTGGTCTGAGACGGCGGCCATTATTGATTTGGGAAACAAAAGCACCCAGATCATTGTCCTGAAAGAGGGGAAACTGAAATTCTCCCGGGAAATTGCAGTGGCCGGAGATGTCTTTACTCAATCTTTGACCGGAGTCTTATGAGATAAACGGAGAGAGGGAGGAGATAGACGAAACTGTGGCCGAAAGGATCAAGATCAAGATCGGCCTGTCGGAGGAGGAAGGGGCCGATCCGATCATTGAGGGGGTTCCCTGGGATCAGGTCCAAAAACGGCTCGGTTCGGTTATGGACCGGCTTCTTGCTCGAAGTTGAAAGATCATTAAACTATTATAAAAACCAGTTTAAAGACTACGAAATAAAAAGGATCCTTTTAACCGGAGGGGGTAGTCTTTTAAAAGGTCTTCCGGAGGCCCTGGAAAAAAATTTGGAAATTCCGGTCCATTTTTTCGAAACAGCCGGTTCGTTGACCCTTAAGAAAAAAATCAACGAAGACCTTTTCTTAAGGAATCTGCCCTTCCTGACTACTTTGTTGGGTCTGGTTACCCAGACTCAACCTTTCATCAATCTGAGTTCCCAATATTCAGTCCCGCAAGTTAAAAAAATTTCCTATGGAAATTATTTAAAACCCATCCTGGCCAGTGCCTTGCCCCTGGGAGTAATTTTTTTCTTCGGCTCCCAATACTGGACCGCCAGCCGGCAGGTGACCCAGCTCCAGAAGGAGATAAACGGAAAAAAAGAACAGTTGGCCCGAGTGGGGAAACCAGTTGAGGAAATGGCCCGTCTGGAACAGGAAGAGGCCGGGTTGAATAAAGATCTGGAGGGATTTCCCAAGGTCGAAATCAGAAAACTCCCGTTAAACAATTTATTCCGGGAACTGGGCCGGATGGTGCCTTCCCAGATGACCTTAACCCACTTTGAATTTTCCAGGGCCCAGGAGGCCCGGAAAACACCGGAGGTTGCGGCCGGTGCTCCCAAGGCGGGAGGGGCTGATGGAAAGACTACGGAGATCAAGGCCGTAACCAATACCGAAAAGGGGAAGCGGGAGTTCCAATTGACGATTCAAGGTTTGATTTTCGGCTCAGACCAGGAAATTATTGCCACCTTGTCCGGAGTTTGCCAAGGCTCTGAACCGGTCTTCTTTTTTTAAAGAGGCTAAGGTGCAAACCACTTTAAAAAGCACCGAATATTCGAAGGGGGCCGCAGAATTTAAAATCCTGACTAAGCTCAGGGAAGGGGCTGGTCCGTCATTGGGAGGGTCTTCCTGATGGTCTTAAAGACTCGGGAAAAGATTATGATCGGGGTGGCTGTATTGGTTGGGGTGGTCATGGGTTTTGATCAATTTCTCACTCAACCCAAGAAAAAGGAGGTATTGGCCCTTCAAAAACAAGTTCAGGAATCCAATGAAAAGCTGGCTGCGGTTACCGGGTCTTTAGTCGGACTTAATCAGATCAGAAAAAGGGTGGAAGAAAAAAGAAAAGAGAAGGAAGCCTTGTCCGGCAGGATCCCTGATGACCGGCAGTTGGAAATTGTTCTGGACCAGTTGGGAAAAGAAAGCCACACTAAACAAATTGATTTGATTCAATTGAATATAAACGATCAACCTGCCGGAGGTCCGGCAGAAGATAAAGGCGGGGCCCAATCCGGATCCTTTAAAAAGGTGGTTATGGATATAGAGATGAATGCCGCTTTTGGGAATATCGGTCCCTCTTTGGAGAATATGCTATCCCTGCCCATTTTCTCGGAGTTCGAAAAAGTCGACATCAAGCGAAAGGAAGAAATATTTCCTAAATTGCAGGTGACGGTACAGCAGACTTTGTATATTTCTTCTTCTCCAAAGAAGGAATCCCATGGTGAGGGAGATGGTCAAAATATCCGGACAACGCCTTAATAAATTTAACTATGTATTTTGGGTTATTTTCTCTCGTCTTCTTTTTAAACGGTTGGATTTTCCACAAGGCGGAAGGGGCTTCCGGGGAACGAGATCCCTTTGCCTTGCCGGCGGGGGTCCAAAAGGGCCGGACCATGCAAAAAAAAGAAGGAGCCGGTCCGGCAAAGACAGGGCAAGAATCGACACCGGGGTTTCGAGTGACCACAATCCTGGTCAGCGGCCGGACCAAAGTAGCGGGTATCAACGGGGTTCTGAGACAAAAAGGGGAAAAGGTTAACGGTTACCGAATCATGGAGATCGAAGAAAAACAAGTTACCTTGTCTCGGGGAAAGGAAAAACTGGTGCTGAAAATAGATGCGGAGGCCGGGTATTCCTTTAAAAAATTGAATTCAAAAAATCAAACTATGGGATTTTCAAAATGAAAATCTATTATCAAGCGGCAATTACTTTGGTTTTCTTAGGGGTATTGGCCGGGGGTGTTTTTGGGGCCGAGCTCCAGGGGAAAGATCTGACCTTGCCTTCCCTGGAGGGGGTTAAACCTTTGGAGGAGGGGCAGATCCCTGAAGAAAAATTGTATTCCCTCTCGGTCCGGGATGCCGACTTAAAGGAGGTCCTCTTCGCCTTTTCCAAAGATAACGGGGTCAATATTATTGTCGATCCGGATGTCTTTGGAAAGGTCACCGTGGATCTTAAAAAGGTTACCATGGCAGCGGCCCTGGATGCCTTGCTTAAACCCCTTGATCTGGACTATCAACAGGAAGGGAACCTGATCCGGGTCACCCGGCCGAAGATGGAAACCCGCACCTTTATTTTAAATTATCTGACGACCATTCGTAAAGGTTCCGGATCGGTATCCGGTATCGGCGGATCCTCTGCGGCCAGCAGCTCTAAGACATACGGCGGATCGGTCTTAAGTCAGGTTATCACCGAGGATCACTCCGATCTTTGGGAGGAAATCAAAGAAGGCCTTAAGAATATTATCACCAAAAAAATGGGGAAAAGGGTTTTAAAGAGGGAAGGCGAGATTCTAAGCAAAGAGACTGATAAAACAGCCGGCGGAGAAAAAACCGGCGCTTCCTATGTGGAGGAAATTGAGGCCGAAGGAGATGGGAAAGTCCTGATCAATAAAATGGCCGGTATGGTGATCGTGACCGATTATCCCAGCCGGCTTCGGGAAGTGGAAAAATTTCTGGCCAGGGTGGAAGAGACGGTTCAAAGGCAAGTTTTTATTGAAGCCAAAATAGTTGAGGTTTCCCTCAATGACAATTTTCAATTGGGGGTCGATTGGCGTCTAATCCCCAATATTATGAATATGGGTGTCGGGGGGTTTGTCCGCCAGAGCCTAACCGGGACCACGAATTTCCCGGCCACCAACGCGATCCAGGTCGGGGTGGCCAATACCGATTTCAATGCCCTGGTGGATGCCCTGTCCACCCAGGGAAAGGTGGAGGTCCTTTCCAGCCCCAGGGTTTCCACCTTGAACAACCAGAAGGCCATTGTCAAGGCCGCGATCGAAGATGTTTATTTCGATGTCACTGTTGCCGCCGGTACCCCACCCATCACCACCGCCACACCAAAATATATCACCATCGGGGTGATTCTGGATGTCACCCCTCAGATCGATGCCGACGGGACGATCATCATGGATATCCACCCCAGTGTCACCGAACGGGTCAGTACCGCCACCTTTAAGGATACCGGTCAGCAGGCCCCGATCATCAGTGTTCGGGAGACCCAGACCATTGTCCGGGTTCGGGATGGACAAACGATATTGATTGCCGGGCTGATGCAGTCCAAAGAATCGGAACAATTGAACGGCCTTCCCTGTTTGATGAACATACCGGTAGCCGGGCAAGCCTTCCGTCAAACCCGGAGAGATAAAACCAAGTCGGAGATCGTGATCTTGATCACCCCCAATTTATATACCGGTCGAAAGATCATTGATTTTACCAGGCAGGGGAACCAGACCATCCAGGACTACCGCTCCCAGCCTGCGCCCGGGCGTTATGACCTGGTGAAGTGATCCTATGTACCAACGGTATTTCGGATTAAAAGAAAAACCCTTCCGGATAACCCCGGATCCCCGTTTCCTGTATCTCAGTGAAAAACACGCCGAGGCCCTGGATCATTTAATCTATGGGATCAGCCAGGGCGAAGGATTTATGGTCATCAGCGGGGATGTAGGTACAGGAAAAACGATGATCATTCGTTCCCTGTTGGAGCGGTTGGATGACTCCAAGATAAAAACGGCCATCATCCTCAATCCTTTGCTGGAGATTGACGAGCTGTTAAAATCCATCCTGGAGGATTTCGGCCTTTCCCCTAAAGGGAATTCAAAAAAGGAGTTGATCGATCAGTTAAATTCCTTTCTGCTCTCCCTTAACCAGGAAGGGGGGAAGGCAGTAGTTATCGTTGACGAATCTCAAAACCTGTCCCCCGATCTACTGGAAGAACTCCGGTCCCTTTCCAACTTGGAAACAGATCAGGAAAAACTTCTTCAGATAGTTCTGGTCGGGCAACTTGAATTATGGAACAAACTGAACGACCCCAACCTTAGACAACTCAAGCAGCGGATCTCGGTCAATTTTCGTCTGGAGCCATTATCCCTGAAGGAGATGAAGGAGTATATTTCCCATCGGTTGGCTATTGCCGGTTTCCGGGGTGAGATAGCTTTTTCGAGCCAGGGCCCTGAGTTTGATTTTCAGGGTCTCCCGAGGGATCCCCCGCTTGATTAATCTGCTTTGTGACCGAATCCTGTTGGTCCTTTATCTGGAGCAGAAGATGCGGGTAACCACGGCCCATGTCCGAAAGGCCATAGAAAGTCTTGAGGGGAGGGGAAACTTCATTTTCTTTTTTTAGGGCAACTTTCTTCCGTCGTCTGGCCTTTGGGGGGATTGGGGGTCTGGTCATTTTTTTGCTGATCTTGATTTTTCTATGGTTATCGCCCAGCAAAACCGCGAGTCTAGAATCAACAAGTGTTTCCAGGGAGATTCCCAAAATCCAGAGTTCTGTTTCCCCTCTCCTGTATTCGGTGCACATTTCTTCATTCAAGAAGAAGAACTTAGCCGACCGGGCGATAGAAAAGATTTCTCAAGAAGGTCTTGAAGCCTTTGGGATGGTGGTCCAATTGCCTGAAACGGGAACCTGGTACCGTGTTTTAGTAGGCCAATATGAAACCAGAGAAGAAGCCCAAAGTCTGGCCAATCGAATGAAGGAAAGCGGATCATTCCCTTATTCCGTGGTCACCTCCATCCGTCAAGGGAATACCAAAATAAAACCGGAAATCAAAGGGTCGACGCTATGAGCCTTATCAGGCAGGCTTTAAAAAAAGCAGCCGATGAAACCGAATCCCCTCCGCCTTTAAACTCCAATGCAGGAACCGGGGGGAATAAGTCGGGGTCTTTTCCTCTAAAAAAAATAATTTTGGTGGTTTTATTATTGATTGGCCTGAGCGGGGTCCTTATTTATTCTTTTTTCCCCAAGAGCCTGCCCCTTACAAAAATGCCTCGTCCTCGGGCCCCAATACAACTGGCCAAGAAAATTGAAATTAAACCACCGGCTCCGGCTCCGGTCAAAGAAAGAGAATACGCCCAGCAGACAGTTCCCGGAAAGATTGAGGCCAAAAGTCCCCAACCGTTGCCGGACCAGGTGAAAAAACCTCCGGAGCAGGTGCCGATTAAAAAGTCGGAGGGGATTTCAACGGCTGTTCCCACCACACGATTTTTCAGTCCCAGATCGATGCCCAGGACCTTTCGCCGGCCTTATGCGTCAGCGAAACCAGTCATCAAAACCAAACCGCCAACCGAAATTTCCGAATCACCCCAGGCCCCGGCCGCAGCGAAAGAACCCGACTCCCTTCAGGTGGTTCGTTTATTTAACGAGGCGGTTCGAAATCAGAATAAGGGCCAGTTTCCTCAGGCCATCCAGTCCTATCAGGAAATATTGTCCATTCGCCCCAATTATTGGGAAACCTATAATAATTTAGGCCTGATCTACCAAAAGCAAAAGCGTTTCCCCCAAGCCTTGGAGATGTTCCAAAAGGCTCTGTCTCTTAACCCCCGCTATCTAAAGGGGTTCAACAACTTAGGCCTCTATTATTTGAACTTGGGAAAACTTGAAGAAGCCGGGAACCAGTTCAGAAAAGCCCTGGATCTGGATTCGAGCTTTTTGCCGGCCTACATCAACTTAGCCGTGGTTTTGAATAGACAGGGCCAAGTGGAACAGGCCAAAAAAGCGCTTCTCAAGGCCCTGGAATACGACTCCGAAAACTTGGAAGCCCATTACAATTTGGGACTCTTGTGGGAAAGTCAAGGGGTGAAAGACAAAGCCCTTGAACATTATGAAAAATTTATTTCCAAAGCCCAGGGACCCTATTCGGAATTGGCCGATGAATTAAAAAAGAGATGGCCGGAGCTGAAGTAACAAAGAGCAAAGCGCATAGGGCATAGAGTATAAGGACAATGGGTATGAAGATTAGGGTTATTAGAATTTAATGCCTTTGCTCTCTGCTCTTTGCTCTCTGCCCTGTGCGCTTAGTTTTTCCACCAGACATTGGCCGAGGGGGGGTCGAATAATTTGATATTGTCTCCCTGCCTGACCAAAGGGGAGGTTTGGTTCTCATTGGCTTCACGGAACAGTCGGTCTACGGTCAGTAACAGGCCAAGAAACGGCCCATATTCGGAAAGGGCCTGCTTGGCATAGGCCGAACAACTGGGGAGCATGTAACATTTAGAATCCAGGACAGGAGATAAAAATTTTTGATAGCCCTCGATACCGGCCGATAAAAGGGATGAGGATTCTGAGGGAGGGGGCTGGGAAGGTTCCAAACCGTATCCCTTGATGGGAAAGACCAGGAGCAAAAGGATAAGAAAACAGACGGGGTTTAGCATTAGGACTCCTTTAGTGTGCGGCACCTGTGAGGGGCAGGGGTGTTCTTCGAAATTCAAAGAGGACGATAGATTTTTTATGAAGGTGTTTTTATTAAAAGGCATGATGGAGCACCAGATAAGGAGTTGGTGAGGATGACGGGCCCTGGGATAAGAGTCCAAACCGGATCCCATAGCCTTCCAAAAAATCGGTATCCAGCTTGCGATTGAATTTATGAGCGCTGTTCACCGCACTGTAGATATTGCCGGAATACCAGGCCAGTTCAATAACAGCCAACAAGGCGCCCAGACCGTCGTTCCCCTGTTGGAAGGAAGACAGGGCTGCCCAGGTAAATAAACCGTTTACGGCAAAGGCGATCAAGGCATCTTGCTTGCGGTCCAGATACAAGTGGCCGGCCCCTGGAAGGATGGCCGCCAGGATTCCTGCGGTGGTAGGGGATTTATAGGGTAGATTTTCAGCTTTCAGAAAAAAGGCTTCGTGGGCCTCCTTTTCAGAATCTTTCAAAGGAGAGTTCTTTAACAGTAATCGGGCCGAATCATAGCGCTTTTGTTTGGTGAGACCCCAGAGAATGGCCCGGGCGGCGGAAGATTTTATCGAAGACTGGCCTTCCTGAAGTATTTTTTCCCAGAGGAGCATGGCCTTGTCTTCCTGGCCCAGTTCCCAATAAGCCCTTCCGGTTTGGAACTGGATCTCTCCTTTAAAGGGGGTGTTCGGGGTTTGGCGAAGGACCCCCTCCCAATGGATGATGGCTTCCTTATAGGATTTGAGGAAGAAACTGGGCTTCTCCGAGAAGGTAATTGGCCTCATCAACCTTAGTCCCCGAAGGATAAAGAAAGAGGAGTCTTTTAAATTCAGTAGCGGCCCGAAAATAATCGTGATTCTGTAATAAATAGTTGGCGAAGGCGAATTGTGTTTCTTCCGCAGGCAAAGGCTCTGCCGTATTGGAAAGGGCCAGTGAAGGAACGAGGACGATCAAAAGCAGTGCGGAGAAAAATTTTCCAAGCATCCTATTGATTCTCATGGTATTGGAGGGGAGGGGAAAATTATTTCTCATGAAAAAGATACTATCATAAGCCTTTCTAATAGCCAAGAAATATTGCGGGCTAAAAAGAGGTTGGCTTGGGCGGAAAGAAATGGTAAAGGGACAGATGAAAGTAAAATTTGACCTGGTATGGAGTTGACTATGCCCAACCGGTTTTGGATCTTGTTAATCCTCATTTTTTCAATAATGCTTTGGGGACTGCCTCCTTCTTCTCGAGCCGGAGAAAATATTCTGTCCCTGGGGTCGGAGACCACCAAGGAACCTTGGGAAATAGAGGCCCTGGAACTAAGTTACGATAAAGATAGCGATGTTTATACGGCCGTCGGAGAAGTGGTCATCAAAAAGGAAAAGAAGGTATTGAAGAGCGATTATGCCTGGGTAAACCGAAAGACTATGATCGCCGAAGCCCGGGGGAATGTGGAGTTTAAGTCCGAAGGAGACGAACTCCGCGGAGATGAGGTGACCTTTGATTTGGAAAAACAAACCGGCGAGGTAAAAAAAGGCCGTCTTTTCCTCAAAAGTAATAACTTTCACGTCACCGGAGAAGAGATCTGGAAAACAGGAGAATCCTCTTACCGGATCCAAAACGGGACCGTTACCTCCTGTGACGGGGAAGACGTCCCCTGGGAGATCAGAGCCAGGGAATTATCGGTGACTATCGAGGGCTATGGACAAATCTGGGATTCCTCTTTCAGGGTTAAAGACCTTCCCATCCTTTATTTCCCTTACATGATTTTCCCGGCCAAGACCAAGCGGCAGAGTGGGCTTCTGATGCCGGATCCCGGTTATTCAAGCCGGGATGGTCTGACCTTAAACCTCCCCTTTTTTTGGGCCATCTCGGATAATACCGATGCCACCTTCAATGAGTATTATATGAGCCGCCGGGGGCTGATGCAAGGGGCGGAATTTCGATATGCCCTTTCTCCCTTTTCCAAGGGGACCTTGATGGTGGATTATCTGTTTAATGACTGGGGAAGTGAAGAACAGTTTCAGAATAATAATATTCTTAAGCCTTATACGGAACGGTACTGGTTTCGTTCCAAGATCAATCAGCGATTGCCCGCCAACATGGATTTGAAGATGGATTTGGACTGGGTCAGTGACCAGGATTTTTTGAAGGAATTTAGGGGGAAACCTAACGGCCTGGACCAAAATCGAAGATACTTTCTCAGCGAGTTTTCCCGGGACTTGGATGATGAAACCCAACTCCTCAGGAGAAACACCGCCGTATTCACCAAAACCTTCGGCACCTATCAGTTCACCGGCGGATTTGCCTATTTTCAGGAACCGGACCAACCCATCAACGCCTTAAATCAACTTCCCTATGCCCGGTTTGAGAATATTAAACAGGTCCTGTGGAAAGATATTTATTATCAGTGGGGTTCCTCCTATAACAATTATTGGCGTGAAACATTGGATCGCGGACAGGTACTCGAGCTTACCCCGACCGTGTACTATCCTTTTAAGTTGAAAAGTTACCTTAACCTGGAAGGCTCCATGGGGTTGACCGAGACGATGTATCAAGTCGACAACAAACAAAGTGAATCGGTTGATTCGTTGGGGAACCGTGCCGTTCCCAATCTTCGATTGGATTTATCGACCGACATTCAAAAGATATTTAATTTTTCAGGAGAAGAAGTTCAAAAGATTAAACATAACCTGCGACCCCAGATCATCTATAATTACGTTCCCGATATTAAACAGGATTCTCTGCCCGGTTTTCTTTCAGCCATCAGTACGGTCAATACAGTGACTTATTATTTAATCAACACCTTGACCGCCAAGTCGCTACTGGGGAAGGGTGGGCAAGGGGAGGATCTTTTTGGTTACCGGGATTTTGTCCAGTTTAAATTGTATCAGACCTATTCCCTCAGTCCAGGCACCTTCACTACCCATACCACTACTGGTGGCACCACCACCCCTATCACTACCACTACCAACATTGCCGGCACCATCACCACTTTCACTACCGACCCCGGTGGCACCACTATCACTACTACTACCCCCGCCCTCTCGGATGTTACCGGAGAGCTGGAATTAACTCCCTATCCGAATCTTAGCTTACGAGCCAGTGCAGCTTGGTCTCCCTACACAGGCCAGATAGATACTCAAACTTACAACTTGACCTTATTGGACAAAAAGGGCAATAGCGGTTACCTGGAATATCTGGCCACATCCGGAAATCAATCCCAGCAGATCAATGCCAACTTGACCTGGAAAATAAACCCCATCTGGTCGGCCAATTTTCAGACCAGCTATTCCTTGGATCAGAACAGAAATTATGGAACCAACATCGGGGTTACTTACACGAAGCAATGTTGGGGGGTAAAACTCAGTTATTGGAGCACCCCTATTGACACAAGCCTCATGCTCTCTTTAACCTTAAAAGGTCTGGGGGAATTTTAGTCCAGGCCTTCTTCCCGGCATCTTGTTTTTCCCCTTGACCTTGTTTTTCCCTTACCCTATAGTTTAAACAAAAAAGAACTTCCCCTTAAAGGACCCCGTTGGATATCAGCCGGAGATCGCCTTTTAATTATTTCAGGCAAAAGCTCCGCAAGGATGAAGGCCTGATGTCTTCCCGTATCATCCCCATTTGCGCATAAAATGCTGGGAACGCGGCCGGGTTGAATGAGCTTTCCTTTAGGCCTTTCCATCGGGAGAGTTTTCGGAGAAAGCCTTTGAGCTGATCAGCGAAAAAGCGGGAAGAAAGCCTTAAGGATATTTGGTTGATGAATGAAAAACCGGCCCACCCCTTGGAATCCTTATTTTACCCTCTGGTCATCTTCAGTGTTCCTTCCAAAGTAGTGCTCGAGGTCATGGGCGACTGCGTGGCCAAAGGCGTGAAATACGTCCATCTCTTTACTGCCGGCTTCAGCGAAACCGGAAGAGAGGACCTGGCCCGTTTGGAACTGGATATGATCCGGATGGCCCGTCAAGGCGGTATCCGGGTTATCGGGCCCAATTGCATGGGGCTGTATTGCCCCGAGGGCGGCTTGGCCTGGATCAATGAATTTCCGATCAGTCCCGGTCCGATCGGCATTGTGTCCCAGAGCGGCCAACTGGCCGGAATGTTCATTTCCATGGCCGCGGGCAAGGGCCTGCGTTTCAGTAAAGTCATCAGTTACGGCAACGCCGGAGACCTGCAAAACCATGAGTTTCTCGAATATCTGGCGGCGGCTCGGTGACCATGACGGATATGGCTGAAGAGGCCGGGCTTCGCGTGCCCCATCTGACTGACAAGACGGTCAAGGCCATTGAGGAGTTCGTGCCCATTCAGGGCAGCAGCGCCAAGAACCCCTTGGATATCATGGGCGCTTTCTTTGATCGGGGTTACGAAAACCTCCAGTTACTCATGGATTTGCTTCGAGAAGATCCGAACATCGACGCCCTTATCTTCAATCAGCCGGTGGACCTCATCGCCCGGGTAGTGGGGAGTTCCATGATTTCCCTCCTTCCTCAGTTGATCAGAGAATCCATGGATCGTATGGGCAAACCGATCTTTGTGGTGTTGGATAAGGGTCGGGGGGCCTCGAACGCGAGATCCTCAGGCAGGAGTTGGAAGACCGATATAACAATGCCGGTTTGGCCGCCTTCGCCACCTTCCCACAGGCGGCTCGGGTTGTGGCCGAGCTGGTTCGGTATCGACGGTACCTGGAGAAGGTCCGGGGGCCGGCCCCGTACGACAAGAAAGAATATAATGGATAAGCGGACTGTCCCTTCACTGTCCGGGAGAAGGCCGCATTTTTTTTGCAGGGTAACAAAAGGGTTGGTATATCACGCAAACCAACAGCCTATTAAAGGTCTTAAAATAGTATCGACCAATGGGGACCGGGGAGGGTAAGCAATGGTCAGGGAAATCGGGGATGAGTTATTAGAAAAAGAAGTTCTGGGGAAAGAGGGAACGGTTCTTCTTCTGGTCTACGCCACCTGGTGCGGCGACTGTCAGCGGATCCTGCCTGTTTTGAATAAGTTCTCCACCTTCCCGGAGTATGACGGGGTGAGTTTTCTGCAACTGAATGTTGATAAAAATCCGCAGACCAAGAGGCAATTGAATGTGGAGCGGTATCCGACCCTTTATCTGTTCCAGGACGGCCGCAAGGTAGCGGAACAGACAGCCGAAGTGCCGGCTGAAGAACAGAAGGCGATCATTCAGTCGTTGCTGAGCCGTTCGCTTCCTGGGTAAGGGGAAGCAGAGGCAGGCAGGAGAAAATTTTGCTTTTGATGGGTCTCAATATCGGGCTGGTGTTGTCAGCCATTGTCTCCTTTGGGATGAGACATTCTGTTCCCGGCGTTTTGGCTATTGCCTGCGGGACAGTAGGAGGTGTCACGCTATATTCAAGGGTTAAATTATGGAAAACCGGTATGGCCGGCCAGCTTTATGATTTGGTAGGGGACAATGAAAAAGAAATGAAAAAAATGAGAAATTTCGATTATATGTTTTGGGGCACAGGGGCGTTCAATACGATAGTCTTTCTTTGGCATCTGGCCCGGTAAAATCAGGGAACGTTCAGACAGATTACTGATCCCTCCTCGGGAGTCGATGCCTGGAGGGATTGATGGTGCTAAGTATCGAAGCCAATCCTTTAGATTGAATCGGATTTTTGGTCATCCGACTCCCGATTTATTTCCTTTCGCTCACTTCTTTGAACAGCCAGGATTTCCCGGCCGAAATGATCTTTAAACCATCTTTTCATCCCCGGAATTTCGCCCAACTCCTCCAGGGACCGAGTATTTCTTAAAGCCAGGGTATTGATCAGGACGTTATTCATGAGAATTCCAGGCTCCATCTCCAACTCTTTTGCCTGTTGATCCCGCCAGTTTTTCAGGGCTTTGATCCTGTTGCGCGCGGCCGATGGAAAATCAGGTCTGGCTTCCCGGGGGTACACCGGAAGATTCTTGTCGGGAATGGCCATGGCCAGATGAATTGCCTCCAGCAGGTGTGTCCCATATCGGTCGCTTTGCTTCCGGCTCAGGGACATCCCGGTTTCCATTTCCACCCGGCTTAAAGGTTTTTTTATAGCCATTTCCAAAAGGGATTCATTACCGATCACCTTGAAAGGAGGAAAATCCGATTTTCTGGCCTGCGCCTCGCGGAATTTCAACAAAACCTCAAGTACGGCAAGACCCCTGGGATCAAGGTGCCCGGCCCCTTTTACTTTTAAGAACAGCGGGGCCTGGTTGGGGGCCGTAAAGCGGACCCTGGTCATGAGCTGGCATTCTTCTTCCACCCAGGATAACCGTTTCTTCTCTTCCAGTTCCCTTTCCAGCATACGGGCCAGGGGGATCAGGTACCGCCCGTCCATCGCTGCATATTCGACCATCCCCAAAGGCAGGGGTCTTCGGGACCAATCGGCCCGCTGAAATTTCTTGTTCAATTCCACCTGGAATCGGCTTCGCAACACCGCCTCCAGACCGGTTTCCCGCAGGCCCAGAAATTGACAGGCCAACTGCGTATCAAAGAGGTTGTTTACCTGGAACCCAAAATCACGGTGCAGGGAACGGATATCATAATCCGCCCCATGGAATACCTTGCGGATGTCGGGATTGGAGAAAATAGGGCGTAAAGCGGAAAGATCCCTCAGGGCCAGGGGATCCAGGATGTAGGAATCGGATTCGGTGACGATCTGCAGGAGGCATACCTTTTCGAAGTAGTGGTACAAAGAGTCCGCTTCCAGGTCGACTCCGATGATCTTGACTTGAGCCAGAGTCCTGGCAACCTCCTGCAATCGGGGAAGAGTCTCTATCCATTCGTAGGAAACCCTATTTTTATCCATCGTGATCACTCCCTTGCTTCAAGTTCCCGGTTAGGGCTCCTTTGAAGGAAGGAGTATAGGGCAAGAAAAGGATACAATCAAGGAGAAAGAATAGTCAGGAAAACGGGGTAGCGATGGCCTCTTCTCAAGGAAACCGGACCATTATGAACCTCAATCTTGTTTTAACTGATCCGGAGATCAGAGAAAATCAACAGATCCAAGTCAAACTTTCTCTTGGATATTGGGTCGTCCAGTCATTGAAATAATATTCCTTTTAATTTTAAAATGACTTGGTGTATTTATAATAGGCAAGCAATGACTGGAGGAGGGGGGCATGGAAGATAAAATAATTAAAGTGGTGGAGATGATCCTGGCCGCCGACAGGGTTGTTGTTTTTACCGGGGCGGATGTCAGCACGGAATCCGGCATTCCCGATTTTCGCAGCCCCGGCGGGCTCTGGACAAGATTTGATCCCGATGACTTTACAATTGATAAATATCTAAGTTCCGGCCAAACGCGCCGGAAGATGTGGAAGATCCTCATGGAGGGCGGTTTGCTGGCTGATGCCGCACCTAACCCCGCCCATTATGGCATTGCCGAATTGGAAAAATTGGGTAAACTGAGTTCAGTTATTACCCAGAACGTGGATAACCTGCACCAGAAAAGCGGCAATAATCCGGCCATCGTCCATGAATTGCACGGTAGTATGAAATGGATCGTTTGTCTGGGGTGCGGCGGCGTTATCCCTTGGAAGTCATGATGAGGGATGTTCCTTCTGATGATTCCGTTTCCGAGTGTAAAATGTGCGGGGGGATTTTAAAGCCCGATGTCATTTTTTTCGGCGAAGCCCTTCCCGAAAAAACACTCAGGGTGGCCACAAAGGAATCTCGGGAGTGTGATTTGTTCATCGTCATTGGTTCTTCCCTGGTCGTATATCCTGCCGCCTTTTTGCCTTTGCAGGCCAAGCACTCGGGCGCCGGGGTGGTTATTATCAATCTCGGCCCCACGGAACAGGACCATATCGCCGATATCATTATCAATGAATCGGCCGGGAAAGTCATGACGGAGATAGTGACCGGGGTAAAGAATAACTTGGATCAAAAAGCCTCGGAAATTTAACCAAAGATTTTTTGAAATTTTTCTGTTGTCAGTTATGGGATACGAGTTATAAGTTTCTTCCCCCTTTTCGTCATTCCGGGCTTGACCTGGAATCCAGGGATTTAACCCATCTTCCGCAGTTTGGAGAAAAAATCAAGAAAAACGTGATGAATTTTCAGGAATTGTTAAATGATTTCAAGTCCTGATCTTTGAAAATTGGATGTAGTGAAGACCACCCCCTTGCCAGGTGCTGTGGGAACGGAGATAATGGGGTTATGTATCTCCGGCGTGCGACCAAAAAGAAAGGTGGAGCGGAGTACGAGAGCTGGCTTTTAGTTGAGTCGGTCCGTACTGCCCGAGGGCCCCGTCAGCGAGTAGTGGCGACGATAGGGAAACTTCCTGGCCTTGATCGGGAAGAGCGGATAGGTTGGGAGGAGATCGGACGGATTCTTTCCGGAAAGCCTCTACCTGGACCTGAACTGTTTGAGCAGGGGGAAGACCCCCCATCTTGGGCCACGGTCAATATCCATGGCGTAAGCGTCGAGCGACTCAGAGGCTTCGGCGATGTCTATTTGGGGTTGCTTTTGTGGAACAAACTGGGGCTTGCCAGGTTCTGCCGAGATCATATTCCTTCCAACCGGGAAGAGATTCCTTGGTCGATCATGGCGTCTATTTTAGTTCTTGGACGCTTTTGCGCCCCATCGTCGGAATTACAGATGGCCGAGTTTTGGTATGGCCAGACGGCCTTAGACGATCTGCTGGGAGTGGCCGACTATAAGATCAATGAGGATCGGCTTTATCGTGCCCTGGATGCCTTGCTTCCCCACAAGGATGCCTTAAGCCGTCACCTTCAGGAGCGTTATGGGGAACTGTTCGGCAGTAGCTTTGATTTTTTGTTTTATGACATAACCTCCACCTATTTTGAGGGGACCGCCAAGGGCAATGCCCAGGCCAAGAGGGGTTACAGCCGGGACAGTCGTCCAGATTGTCCCCAGGTCTGCATCGGCCTGGTGGCCACCCGAGAGGGCTTTCCCATAGCCTTTGAGGTTTTTGACGGCAATCGACCGGATGTTACGACGACCCAAGAGATGGTTCAGATGATGGAGGCCAAATACGGCCAAGCCAACCGGATCTGGGTTATGGATCGCGGCATGGTGAGTGAGGAGAATCTGGAGTTTATGCGCAAAGTCGGTGCCCGCTATTTGGTCGGCACCCCAAAAGTGATGCTGAAGAAGTTTGAGCAGCAGCTTTTCGAACAGAACTGGGAAGCGGTCCAACCTGATGTTGAGGTCAAGCTCTGTTGCTCGCCGGAAGGAACGGATGAAATCTTTGTCCTGTGCCGGTCTCAAGGCCGGAAGGAGAAAGAAAACGCCATTCTAAACCACTTTTTGACCCGACTGGAAAGCCAACTGGATCACCTGGCCCGCCAGGCCGAAACCGGCAAGCTCCGAGACAAGCAGAAAGTCGAGCGGAGAATAGGGCGACTGCTGGAACAAAATAAACGTGCGGCCTCGTTGTTCAATATTACAGTCATAGAGACCGGTACCGGAAAAGACGCACCGCTTTCCCTAGAAGTCAAGAAGAACGAACAACGGCAACAGTGGGCCTTGGAGACCGGCGGTAGCTACATCCTGCGCACCAACTGGACCGAAAGTGACCCGAAAGTCCTATGGAATACCTACATCCAACTGACGGAAGTGGAAGATTCATTCCGTACCGAGAAACATGATCTGGGAATGCGACCGATCTTCCATCAAAAACAGGAACGGACCCAGGCTCATATCCTGGTCTGCTTCTTGGCGCTGACTATGTGGCGAACGCTCCAGCAATGGATGAAAGCCTCGGGACTCGGTACCGCCCCAAGAAAGCTGTTGGAGGAGTTGCGGGAATTGAAATCTTTGGATGTGCTACTACCGGCGCGGGAGAGAACCCTCCGGCTCAGAATGGTGGCTACTCCCTCAAAGGAACTCAAAGTGCTGCTTCAGAGATTGAAAATTCTGCTCCCCAACAAACCAAAAATTATTGAAAATGTAGTGAAGAAAATGCCCTAATTCTTGTCGTAACTATTTGATATCGCGTCTTCCATGCTTTCTAACTGCGGAAGATGGGTTAAATCTCTTCTGGACCCCGGCTGGAGTTTATCCCGCGGGTGGCGGGACCGGGGCGACGGCCAAAGGACTCTTGGCAATATCATCAACCAGATCGACAAAACATTGTCGGTTGATTTTAGAATCGACTAATAAGAGATGAGGAAATGAGATGTGTTTTATTGTTTTTGCTTATAAGGTCCATCCTTCGTACCGTTTGATTGCCGCCGCCAATCGTGATGAATATTACGAAAGGCCCTCAGCTCCCGTCGCCTTCTGGGAGGATGCTCCCCAAGTGCTTGCCGGTCGCGACCTAAAAGAAGGAGGCACCTGGATGGGGATTAGCAGAGGGGGGAAATTTGCCGCCATAACCAATTTCCGTGATCCGGATAGTGTCACGACCGGGGCTCCATCTCGAGGCGGATTGGTCAGTAATTTTCTCACGGGTTCTGAAAGCGCCGTTTCCTACATGAATAAAATTTCTCGATCGGCGCAGAAATATAACGGCTTTAATCTGATCTGTGGAGACCCCCAGGACCTCATTGTTTATTCCAACCGGGGAGAAATAATAAAGCTCGAACCGGGAATCTTCGGGCTGAGTAACCACCTTCTGGATAGCCTCTGGCCGAAAGTGATCAAAGGTAAGAAGGCCTTGTCAGCGGCCATGGAAGAAAAAGGTTTAGTCCTGGAAGAAGCGCTTTTTAAAATATTGTCTGATCGAAAAATAGCTCCGGAGAATAAACTTCCTCACACCGGTGTCGAATTGGAATGGGAAAGACGTTTATCCTCTATTTTTATCGAAAGCCCCGGTTATGGTACCCGCTCTTCGAGCGTGCTGTTGGTGGGAAAGAACAAATGGGTAAAATTTGTGGAAAAAGTTTTCGATGGAAAACCTGAGCCCTGGGTGGAAAGCCGGTTTTCCTTTCGGCTTAATTATTAATGGTCTCAAAATAGTATTGACAAAATTTTTGGTGACAGGGGCCGGGGGGTTTCCTTTCCCGGGGATTGTCCAAAGGGTAACCCATCGCCCTGTCCCGGCCCGGACGGCTAAGTGGATTAGGTGCAGGCCGGGAGGCTCCCCGGTCACCCAAGCCCATTTCAAACTTGTTTGTAGGCCTGCTTCCAAATGTAATTTAAAAATTGGCCCGGCAAAGAAGCATTGAGCTTTAGGGTGGACAACCCCGGAAAAGGGAACCCCCCGGCCCATTTAATGCAAGCTCTTCGCTTTCATGTCCAGATTATTAAAGAGCCCCTTAATAACGAGACAAGCCGGGTAGAGGCTTGACAGACGACTCGGAAAGGTTATGATGGACCTTTCCTGACGTTCATCCGCTTCTTGATAAACTGGGGTTAAGAAAGATCGATCCCCTGGAGACCTCAAATGGCCCCATTCGGTCAGGTGCTCGGTTTAGACATCGGGTCAGTCTCCCTGGCAATCGCCTGCCTGGCTCCCGACAGGACTATTCTTAAGACCTTCTACGCCTTCCACCAGGGAAGGATATTGGAAACCCTGGTGTCCCTGCTTTCCGGATACCCGCTGGAAGCCGTCAGTCATTTGGCCTGCACTTCTTCTACTCCCGAAACTATCGGCCCTGCTACCCGTTTTGACACCCAGTTGGCGGTCATCAGCGGCGCCTCCCTGGTCCAGGAAAAAATCGGCAGCATTCTCCTGGTAGGCGGTGAAAAATTCAGCCTTCTGCAGTTCGACCCTCAAGGCCGTTACCGGCGATCCAGGACCAACACCTCCTGTGCTGCCGGGACCGGCAGTTTTCTCGATCAACAGGCCTTTCGCTTAAATCTGAACGGGGTCGAGGCCCTGGCGGAATTGGCTTTTTCCAATCAGGGTGAGATCCCCAAAATCGCCTCACGCTGTGCCGTCTTCGCCAAAACCGACCTGAGTCATGCCCAACAGGAGGGATTCTCCCTGGCCGAGATTTGTGACGGTCTCTGCTTCGGACTGGCCCGGAATATCGTGGATACCCTGTTCAGCGGCGGCGGTGCGACGGTACCGCTGATTATGAGCGGTGGGGTGTCGTTGAACCGGGCGGTGGTCGGTCATCTTTCCAAACTGATCGGAATGCCGATCGTGATCGACGCCTATTCCCCGCTGCATGGGGCCATCGGCGCGGCCATCTGTCTGCTCCAGGAACAAAAATCCGGGAATCCCCTGTCGGTCCGGCAGCCGTCCGATTTTTATCATCCTTCGATGGGGAAAAGGACCTATTACTATCCGCCTCTGAAGGCATCGAATTCCAAGGACCCTGATTTTGAAGAAACGACCCTCTACCATTCCCGGGACTCGGATTTTGAGCCCGAAGTGGAGGTGGAAAAATTCAAACCTCTTCCCTCGGGGAAAAGTATCGAAGTGTTCCTCGGACTGGATATCGGCTCCACCAGTACCAAAGCCGTCCTGACCGGGCCGGGCCGACAGGTGTTGGCCGGTTTTTACACCCGGACTGCCGGCCGACCATTGCCCGCAGTTCAGGCCTTGCTGGAGGCCATAGACGACCTGGCTCGAAATCAGGGGACGGCCTTCAAGTTCCTGGGGGCGGGAACGACCGGATCGGGACGTGCTTTTATCGGTAGGATTATCAATGCCGACCTGGTCATCGACGAAATTACGGCCCATGCCCGGGCCGCTGTGGAGTTAAATCCGGCGGTAGACACGATCATCGAGATCGGCGGACAAGACTCAAAATTCACTACCCTGAACAATGGGATGGTCACTTTCTCGACCATGAACACCGTCTGCGCGGCCGGGACGGGCAGTTTTATCGAGGAGCAGGCTTCACGGCTCGGCTGCCCACTATCCGAATATTCCCGGCGGGCCGAGGGAGTCAGTTCTCCCATGGCCAGTGACCGCTGCACGGTGTTCATGGAGCGGGACCTGAATCATTATCTGAATAAAGGCTATGAGGTCGAAGAGATCCTCTCCGCAGTGCTTCACGCGGTAAGGGACAACTACCTGTCCAAGGTGGCCGTGGTTTCCCGCATCGGGACCTGCCTTTCCTTCCAGGGAGCGACCGGTCGCAATCGGGCTCTGGTGGCGGCCTTCGAACAGAAACTGGGTCAGCCGATTTTCGTTTCCCAATACTGTCATCTGACCGGGGCCCTGGGAGCGGCTTATATCCTGGAGGAAAGCGGCCTGGTCCGGTCAAACTTCCGGGGCATCGATCTGTATAAGCAGGCCGTCCCGATCAAAACCGAAGTATGCGAATACTGCACCAACCATTGCAAGATCAAACTGGCCCGGCTTTCTGGCGAAACTGTGGCCTATGGGTTTTTATGCGGCCGGGATTACGATACCCGGCAATTCGTCAACAAGAACCGCTCCGGTTTCGACCTCCTGCAGGAACGAACCAAGGCCTTCCGCTTTAAACCGGAGACCAAAAGTACCGGGGCTACCATCGGGCTTCCGGCGGCCCTGCACCTTTTCGAGGACCTGCCCTTCTGGGAAAAGTTTTTTGATCTGCTGGGGCTGAAAACCGAAACGAGCCAGGCCTGTGGGGATGCGGTCCCCAGGGGAAAGTCCCTATCCGGCGCCGAGTTTTGCACCCCCATCACCGCCCTCCATGGCCATGTCTCCTATCTGGCTGAACGGTGCGATCATATTTTTTTGCCGGTCTATCTGGAAGCGCGGGACAAGCCGCCGGGGATGATACGAAAATTCTGTTATTACACTCAATACGCGCCGGCCCTTGTCTCCCGGCTCAATGAAACCATCCATCGGAAGTGCCTGGTCCCGCTTCTGGATTCCAACGCCGGGGTTCTGGCTGGCTTGCGGCAGCTGTACCAGACCCTGAAACCGGTCTGCCCGGGCCTCTCCTTTTTCGCAGTCCACTCGGCCTTTCAACAGGCCCGGGCCTTTTATGCCGCAGGTCAAAAACATCTCCAAGACCTTTTCCAAAACACCTTCTCCAGAAATGACCAAATGAGCGTTGTTTTGCTGGGCCGCCCTTACACCCTTTTCTCCCGGGCGATGAACAAGGGGATCCCCGAGATTTTCGGGTCTTTGGGGATCAGGACTTTTTCTCAGGACATGTTGGATATGGCCCCGGAAAGGGTTGAGCGGATCAGCGGGTTGCTGAAGGCCTTTCACTGGAATTACGCGGCCCAAATCCTTAAGGCGGCCGAAGCGATCGCCTCCGGAAACGGGATCTACCCGGTGCTGGTCACCTCCTTCAGATGTTCCCCGGATTCCTTCGTGACCGAGTACTTCAAACGAATCCTGGAAGGGAAAGGCAAGCCCTACCTGATCCTCCAACTGGATGAGCACGATTCCAGCGTAGGCTACGAAACCCGGATCGAGGCCGCTGTCCGAGCCTTCAGCAATCACTTCCGGGGGAAGACCCGGGACCTGAACCGTAAGATTCAGGATATAAACCCCCGCATCGAAAACCGAATCGACGGGAAGACCCTCTTGCTTCCCAACTGGGATCCGATCTGCTGCCGGCTGATCGCCGCCAACCTGAATCACTTTGGGTTCGATGCCCGGGTGTTGGAAGAAGACCGGATCATAATCCAGAAGAGTCTGCGTTACAACACCGGCCAATGTTTGCCGCTCAATACCATTGCCCAGGAATTCATGGACTATATCGAAAGGCATCGATTGGAACCAGAAAAAACCCTACTCTGGATGGGGGGCTCTGAGATCGCCTGCAATATAAGGCTCTTTCCCTATTATATCCGAAGCATCCTGGATGCCCGCGGAGGGGGCCTGGAAAAAGCCGGGGTCTATGTGGGGAACATTACCTTTACCGACCTGTCGCCGCGTATCGGGGTGGAGATGTACTTCGCTTATATGTTCGGGGGGTTCATTCGAAAAATGGCCTGCAAGCTCAGACCCTATGAGCTGAGCAGGGGGGAAACCGACCGGGCGGTTACCATGGCCGTTCAGACCGCTACCGATTCATTCCTGGGGAAGCGGGACCGCCAGGAGGCCGCTCGGGAAATTTCCCGGATGTTCCAGGAAATCAAAATCGACCGAACCCGGCCCCGTCCCCAGGTAGCTATCTTCGGCGATCTCTATACCCGGGACAATGAGGTCATGAATCAGGACCTGATATCGGCCATCGAGCGGGCCGGTGGGGAAGTGGTCACCACACCCTACAGCGACTACCTCAAGATAATTGCCGAGCCCTATCTCAAACGCTGGATGATCGAGGGGCATTACGGGGAGGTGCTGGTCAACAAGGCCTTGCTCGGTCTGGTCAATTTACTGGACCGGAAATATTACCGGATTTTTGAACCGGTATTGGGCGACCCTTATCCCGTTTATCGGCACTCGGCCCTGGAAATAATGTCGCGCTTCAACCTGAGGGTGCAACACGCCGGGGAGTCTATGGAAAATCTGATCAAGGTTTTTTCCCTGATGCGGATGCATCCCCGGATCTCGCTTTTTGTTCAGGCCAGCCCGGCCTTCTGCTGCCCTTCCCTGGTCACCGAGGCCATGGGCCGGGACATCGAGAGCCAGACCGGGATTCCGATCGTATCCATTACCTATGACGGGACAGGCAGTTCCAAAAATGACGTAATTATCCCCTATATCCAATATGCGGCCAAGGAGCTGACTCAATAAAAAAATATTCCTTTAAAATTGGCTTTAACCCCTGATCATGATCTATTTAATTAAAATTCAACCCAGCTTCAAAAAAGATAGAAACCCAACCCGAAAGGATGCCCATGAAGCAGCTGACAAAACCCCAAAAGGCATAAGCTCAACCGCGCTGGAAAAGAGGCGGCCGACCGACGAATAAGTAAATAAATCTGGCTATTCGACTCAGAGGGTAAGCAATTCCACAACACCAGGATCTATAATAACAGTCTGGTATAAGTAAACCACTATTTCAGAAAAGCCAAGAGCAGGAGGCAAAAAATGAAAAAGAGTTTTTATGGTTATTTGATGGCATTGTTGGTTCTGTTGGTATTGTTACTCGGATCATTGGCGAATGGGGCGCCAACCAAAGCTGTAAGCCCCAAGGCTAAAGGCGCCGCCGTCCAGGAACCTCAATACGGCGGGACCCTCAGTTTACCCAGAACCATTAATCCTATCGCCTGGGACATCGCTGAATGGACCTGGAAACACGCCAACGATACCGGATTCTATATGGATCACCTGATGATGGGTGATCTGCAGAAAGGACCGCGGGGGGCGAATAAATTCGATTTCCAAACCGAAGCCTGGAATCCTCTTCAACTTTGCCGTCCCGAGCTTTTGGAGAGCTGGGAAGTGAAGAAAAACCCCATGCAGATCATTTTTCATTTGCGCAAGGGCATTATGTGGCAGGAGAAGCCGGGGGTCATGAAAGCCAGGGAGCTGGTGGCCGATGACGTGGTCTACAGCCTTAACCGGAGAAAGAATTCCCCCAAGGCCCCAAAACTATATTTGGATTTTGTCGGTAAAATGGAAACCCCCGACAAATATACGGTGATCATCCACATGGCCGAGTGGTGTCTCGATTGGGACTACCGTATTGGCTGGGGATACTATGATGCCATCCAGGCCCCGGAGCAGGAGAAGGCCCCTGGCGGCGCCAATAAATGGGAAAACGCCACCGGTACCGGACCCTTTATGCTCACCGAGTATAAAGACGGTCATTCCCAGACCTATACCAAAAACCCCAATTACTGGGACTCGGAGACCATAAGCGGGAAAAAATACAAGCTGCCCTTTGTCGATAAGATCTATCTACCGATCATCAAGGATGAACAAACAAGGATTTCGTCCTTCAGATCCGGAAAGCTCGACATATATATCGGCATTAACTGGAAGAATGTGGATGAACTTAAACAGAGCCTTCCCCAACTTATTTGGAGGAAGTACCCGGGCACCGGTAATTTTTCCCTGGCTTTGCGAATGGACCGGAAACCTTTTAATGATATCCGGGTCAGGCGGGCCATGAACCTGGCCGTCAACAAACAGGAGATTATCGATTCCTTCTTCAAGGGTAATGCCGAACTGCATACCTATCCCTTTCCTCCTTCTTTTGGGGAGGTTTATACCCCCTTGAACAAACTCCCGGCTTCAGCCAGGGAACTGTACACCTACAATCCGGAAAAGGCCAAAAAGCTCCTGGCCGAGGCTGGGTATCCCAATGGCTTTTCCTTTAAGGCGCAAATTTTTAATTCCGACCAAACCGCCTTGGATCTGGCGGCCATGGTGGTGGCCTATCTGGCCAAGGTCGGGGTCAAGCTGGAACTGGATGCCATGGATTACGCATCATATCTAAACATGATGTTGAAAAAGACCCATTCAGATGGATATTTCTTAAGCACCGGCCAGACTAACCCTATTATGGGGATCAAGAAAAATTTCATGACCAACCAGCAATGGAATCCCCACATGATGGCTGATCCCTATCTTGACAAAGCGTGGACGGACGCGGTCGAAGACCCGAAACCGACTGAAAAACAAGTGAATGAGACTTTAAAAAAATTGGCTATCTATGCCATAGAGCAGGCTCCGGCTGTCATACTCCCTACCGCTACCAATTATATAGCCTGGTGGCCCTGGGTAAAAAACTATTACGGAGAAACCAATGTGGGGGCCCAGAGATTTGGACCAATCAGTGCCCGCATCTGGATCGATCAGGACATGAAGAAGAAAATACGCTATTGATTTTCAGGGACATCACCAAACATTAAACACGAGGGGGGGCAAAAAAAGCCCCCCCTTCTTGACCCAGGCCAACAGATCCCAGCAAACCTCAGGAAAAGAAATATATCTCTCCGCTCATTTTTCAGATTAATAAAGATAATGCGGAATATTATTCAAGGGCCAGAAGCATCCCATCCCTGGTGCGGGCAAAGAGCAGGCCGGCGGCATATATCAAATCTCCTTTTAGCGGAGACCCCAGGAGAAATTTCCATCGCGGGCTTCCGTCCTGGCTGCTCAACCCATATAGCACTCCGGCTTTTGTCCCGAAATAAACCGTGTCTCCAAGTATCAACGGCGCTGTTGCTATGCCGTCCCCCAGTTCAATCTCCCAAATGGTAGATCCTTTCCGGGCATCCAAGGCATAAAACCTGCCTCGGTCATCTCCCACAAACAAGCGGTCATTGAAAACAGCGGGAGAGGAGACAAATTTCCCTATTTTCTTTTTGGGAAAGGTTCCCCACATGGTCCCGGCTTGCAGGGGAGGCCGCGGCACAGGAAATCCCAGCACCCAGGACTGGATCCAGAGGACTTCTAACGAATGCGACCAGGGGTATTGACGGGATTTATGTTTCAAGGCAATCAGCTTGCCATCTTGAGTTACGGAATAAACGATATTTCCCGCAATTACCGGGGCATCGATTAATCTTTCCGACAGGAAAAATTCCAAGCGTCGGGCGCCGGTTTGGGCACTCAGGCTATAGAGTTTTCGAGTGCCGGAGCCCGCGTAAACAATTTTATCGCCAACCGCGGGGGCCTGGTCAATGTTATCATTGATTTGTGCCTTCCAGACCAAGGTACCGCGATTGGCATCCAAGGCGTACAGGTTCCCATCAGCAGAGCCAATATACAAAAGGCCGTTGACCACCGTCGCTGAGCCATCGATGAAATTTTCGCTTTTAAACTGCCAGCGCAGTTCTCCCGAATGGCGATTCAAAGCGATAACCCGGCCATCCAGCAAACCCAGAAACAACAAGTCGTTGGCTATGGCCGGTGACGAATTCACGGGACCGGTGGTCCGGTAAGTCCAGATTGGTTTCCCATCGGAGACCTTTAGAGCAAGCACCTTGAAGTTGTCTCCCACATACAGGACCCCGTCTGACACTGCCGGGGAAGAGTCAGCCGACTCGGACTGAGCCAGTGACCAACGGATTTTCCCTTTAAAAGAAACCCGTTGATCAAGATGACGCTGGTGGGTGGGAGTTCGGGCATAGGTCGCCCATTCCCCCGGCTGAGCACCGTTTTCGATCCGAGAAGAGAGGTGATAAAACAGCAATCGCAGGTTCGGGATAAAGGGGCTGCTCAAGACCAGGTAGGTGAGAAATCCAAAGAACAGGAGCAGGATAAGGCCCCTAAATTTCCAACCTACTTTTTTTGCGGCACCATGAGGCGAATTAGAACGCCTCTTGTTATACCAGATGGTCTTTTTGAAATCGAATTCTTCCAGTTAAATAACCTTCTTTTGTTTTATATCTGACGCGGATGGACACTACCATATCTGCTGAATTATTGCAGCATGTTTAATGTCCTGAGACCTCCATAAAATAAGGTTAACCGGAGATTAAGGGTAAAGAAGCTTTGGGCTTTATGGTGGACAACCCCGGAAAAGAGGACCTCCCGGTCCCATTTAATGCGAGCTCTTCATTTTCATGTCAAGACTATTATGAGACCCTTTCTTACTATTGGTTTCCTGACATCCTGGATGAGACTCTAATTCCTCCGCAGATATGGAGTCTTGAATTATGAAACTACTTTTGATAAACTGAAAAAAATTACTTACTCAGACCGGAGTATTTCGTTATGGAGACCATGGATTTCAGGCCTTGAAGACTCTGGAGTCGGGTCCGCTCAACCCGGAAGAAATGGAACGGATGAGAAAAATCGGGGATTACCTCCATGGGGATTAATGAAATCCTTGTTTAACTTGGGGGAGTGAATTTAACTTTTTTAAGCAGGGGGGGTCTGATTCATTAAAATAAAATGTTTTAAAACTCATTGCAATTACTTTAACCGTTGTAATTCTAATTAAGAAGGGAGGCGACTAATCCGGAATTACCTTAATCCTAAAAGTTGTGCAACCCTTATTCGCCTTTCGGCGCCAAAAATTATCTTTAGAAGGAGGAATGATCATGAAAAAGAAGGTTAATCTGTCTGCTCGTTCGGCTGTACCCGTTATGGTGATGGCGGTTTTCCTGGCCGCTATCTTTTTTACCTGGGCCAATCTTTCAATGGCGGCTGCGGCCGACCAGTCTGCTCCGGCCAAAGTCAGGCGCTCACACGTGGAACGGACCGAGGCCCACATTAAAGACCTTCAGGCTGCCCTCAAAATTACCAAAGAACAGCAGGGGTTATGGGATGAAGTTACCAAGGTGATGAGGGAGAATGCCAAGATCCTGGAGGACCTCATCAAGGCCAGGATTGATAAAAAGAATAATATGAATGCTGTTGAGGATCTTAAATCCTACAGCCAGATTTCTGAAGCCCAATTAGAAGGGATGAAGAAGTTCATTCCGGCTTTTGAGGCCCTTTATAACAGCATGTCGGATGAACAAAAGAAAAATGCCGACGTTTTATTTAAAATGGGCAGGCATGGACAGCACAGAAGGAAATAATCGCCCGGGCCGCTGCCTCAAGATCGGGCACCTATCAGGCGATCGGGAATTATTTCAATAAAGGAGGTCTGTTATGAAAAAAATAAAGATAAGAGACAAGAAAATCTGGTCTACTGCGGGCAAGATTCTTGTCGGACTGGTATTGGTTTCCATGGTCGGCGGCCTATCCCCCCTACCGGCCAATGGTGAAGATTTTAGACGGGGGGGCCCCCATGACCGAGACCGGTTTGAACGCCGGGACCGAGACCGGTTTGAACGCCGGGACCGAGGTCGGGATGGCTATTACCACCGGCGGGTCTATCGAGATTATCGTCCCTCACATCGTGGTTATGGGCCTCCTACGGTGTTTATTGAGCCACCGCCGCCTCCGCCGGGCTTCAGTATTTTTTTCCCCTTTGGCCGGTAAGAGGGGGGTCCGTAGGACCATAAGCCTGACGTTGTTCAGTTTATCCGTTAGATTTTCTTAAGCCTCAATCCGGGGACACCAGGCCTATTTGATTTTTGGCATTTTTCTAAATCAGGATATTGGGCTGGATGTCCCCGGAATTTTAATTTCAATATACGGTTGTGGAAAGTTCTTCAGCGCGGAGGGTAGATATGGGCGTTCGGTTTCGTTGGCTGGGATATGTCTGTTTCGAGTTTGTCCTGCCCTCGGGCAAAGTGCTGGTAGTCGATCCTTATATCGACTATTCACCCACGGCGCCGATTAAAGGCAGTGAAGTTACCGGCGCCGATTACATCGCCCTCACCCACGGTCATTACGATCACATTACCGATGTCGGATATCTTCTGCACAAATTCCATTCCAAAGTAATATGCAGCCGGGAAATCGCCGAACCCTTATCCAGAGTCTTCAATATCGATTTGGGGGACCTCATCCGGGTCAGCGCCGATGACAGGGTCGATTTCTGCGATCTGCGTATCGAGGTTAAGCGAGGTCAACACATCAATCTGCTCCCGCCGATGCGTCAGGCCTACGCGCAACTCCTGGGTAAAGAGGCTGACTTGGCCTGGTCTTTTAAGAAGATTCAAAAGGAAATAGAGACCGCCTTGAACCGCATTCAAAAACCGGAAACGACCGCGATGCTGGAAAAACTTGATCGGGCCGGGGTGACGGGAGGCGAGCAATTAAATTTTCTTTTCCAGACTGAGGACAATCTGCGCCTTTTCTTCTACAGTTCGGGCCCTGAAGACCACCTGCGTCCGATTGCGGCCGAGGCGCGTCCCCAGGCCATTTTCATTCAACTGGGAGGAACGGATTTAGAAAAAATGGCGGAGATGGCCGCAATCTCCGGTGCAGGCCTGGTCATTCCCACGCATCACGACGGCAACGGGGTGGAGAGCTCCCAGCGCTTAGCCGGAAAATTCGCCCACCTGTTGGCAAAAAAAACAAAAGCCCGGTTTGTGAATATCGAACACGGGAAGTGGTACGAAATCGCAACTCATTGCCAGCCCCTCTGAGAAATCAAGAAGTCTTATTTAATATCAGAAGGCCATCCGGGTCACCAGGGGAGAAAACATGAAGGAATTTATCGATCTGAGAAGCGACACCGTCACCAAACCCACGCCGGGTATGCGAAAAGCCATGGCCGGAGCGGAAGTGGGGGATGACGTTTACGGGGAAGACCCCACGGTCAACGCCCTGCAGAAAAAAGTGGCCAGGATGTTAGGTAAAGAGAGGGCTATTTTTGTTCCTTCCGGGACAATGGCCAATCAATTATCCATCAAGGCCCACACTCAGCCCGGAGACGAGGTTATCCTCGAGGCTACGTCTCATCCCTATAATTTTGAAGGCGGGGCCGCAGCTGTTTTGTCCGGGGTCCAATTTTTCTGTCTTCCGGGGACAAGAGGTATTCTCGAGGTCTCTCAGGTCGAAGAGGCCATCCGACCCCTCGATGCCCACTTCCCGGTGACCAGACTGGTCTGTCTGGAGAACACCCATAACCGTGGGGGAGGGTCTGTCTATCCTATTAAGAACCTGTCAGAGATTTATAAACTGGCCAAATCCAAGGGCCTTTCGGTCCATCTAGATGGTGCGAGACTCTGGAACGCTTCAGCGGCCACCGGAATCAAACCATCCGAATATGCCCGATGGGCGGATTCGGTATCGGTTTGCCTTTCAAAGGGGTTGGGGGCCCCAGTCGGCTCCCTGGTAGCCGCCTCCGCCGCTACTATCGATCGAGTCCACCGCTTTCGGAAAATGTTCGGCGGCGGGATGCGTCAAGCCGGAATTCTGGCGGCTGCCGGGATCTATGCCCTGGGCCATCATCTGAAAAGGCTGAAGGTCACCCATGATCAGGCCAAACGCCTGGCCCTTTTTCTCTCGGGATGCGAAGGAGTCTCCATCGATCCCGATCAGGTTGAGACAAATATCGTCATCTTCGATGTGTCCCAAAGCCGAAAAACACCGGCGCAGGTAGCCAAGGCCATGAAGGCAAAAGGGGTATTGATCCATTCCCTGGGCAAGACCCAGATTCGTTTGGTGACCCATATCGACATCTCCGACGCCGGTATTGAAAAGGCCATCGAAGCCTTTAAACAGGTATTCCATTATTCGGGATGAAAGAGCCAGCGTTATCTCTATAAATTCAAAGCTCTCATATATTCTCGCATTGAAAAATACAGTCCTCTCACAGCGATAATAATGTCAAGCCGTTATTGTTCCTTTCAACCCATTCCCTAAAATAGGAACCAGGAGTTGTCTCACCCAACAACCGGGAGGCCGAGTGAAGACCCATAACAGGTAATCCCTATGAACCGGCCTTAACTTGGGGGAGGGAGCTTCAAGGCTGAGAAAGCCTCGTCAAGGCAGAAAGAGAGGACAGGATGCAGATGGTCAATAAGAAGGCAACTCGCCTTATGATTTGGTTGATGGTGCTGGTCTTAGCCGTACCGCTCCAGCTTCCGGCCCAGAACACCGCGGGGGCGGACAATACGGAAGGAAATTACACCTACTCTCAGGAACGGCTCGACCGACTGCTGGCCCCCATAGCCCTCTATCCGGACGTCCTCCTTTCTCAGATCCTCATGGCCTCAACCTACCCTCTTGAGGTGGTCGAGGCCGACCGCTGGCTCAGACAAAGAGCGGGGCTTACGGGGGACCAACTCGATGAGGCCTTGAAAGAAATGCCGTGGGACCTGAGTGTGAAATCGCTTTGCCATTTTCCGAAGGCTCTCGACATGATGAGCACCAAACTCCAGTTTACGACGGACCTGGGGAATGCCTTCTTAGACCAGAAGGACCAGGTGATGAATACGATCCAAAGCCTGCGGGCCAGAGCACGAGCAGCAGGGACTTTGGCTTCCTTAAGTAATGAAAGGGTTGTCGACCAGGACCCCTATATCTCGATTGACCCTGTTGAACCGGAGGTCATTTACGTTCCGTATTATGATCCGTGTACGATCTACGGACCGTGGTGGTATCCTGAGTGCGGACCCCTGTGGTTCTGGTGGCCTGACGTTGTGATTGGAGTGGGTTTCTTTTTCGGCCCCCCCATCTTTTTCGGCCGCCTGCACGGCTGGTGCGGGTTTCACTGGCGTCACCACGACATCTTTGTCCATGTAAACCGGGTAGGCTTTCTCGGGAGAGTGGGTATTACCAGGCTGCACGGTGGTGTGGAAACCTGGGTCCATAACCCCATACACCGCAGAGGAGTGGCCTATCCCGGCCCGGCGACGGCCCGCCGCTTCGGACAGGCTCCGCGGCCGGGTGTGGAAGCCCGGCGCCTTTTCAGGGGATTTCCATCCACGGAGGGGGCTCCCGGGTCGCGGGCTATGCCCGCCAGACCGACACCCGGCCCTGTTGAGCGAGGAGAAAGGCTGGAAAGATCGAGGCCTCCGGAGGTTCAACGACCGTCCAAACCGGAGGGCTTGAGCCGCCCTCCCGAGGTTCTAAGGCCAAGCAGGCCGGAACCCAGGTTTCAGGCAGCCCCCCGGCCCTCAGGGGGAGCAGGGCCGATGGTCCAGCCACAGTTCCGGCAGCCGAGAATGGGCAACCCTTTCGAGGGTTTCGGACGCAGCGGTCCGGAAGTGAGACAGCACAGCGAGCGTGGTTTCCAAAGTCTTCAGGGCGGCCGGCCCAGCGGAGGCTTTCAGCAGGGTGGTCGGCCAAGTGGTGGCGGGGGAACGCCCCCGGGGGGAGGCTTCAGTGGAAGAAGCAGCCCTGGGCGTGGTCGGAGATGAGCCATCTGAGAGATTCGGCTTACGATTGAATAACGGAGGAAAGTTATGGACCTGTTCAGACATAAAGAAAAAAGTCTTTTCCCTTCGAGAGTTATCCCTGTCCTGGTTATTGCCTTGTTTTTGGTAGGGATAACCGGCCTTACCAGCCATTCCTCTCGACTGAAACACCAGGAGACCTTCAGTTCTCCGGAGGAAGCCTTCAAAACCATGATGGAGGCCATCAAGACCGGCAATAGTTCACACTTAGTCCGTCTTTTCGGCCCCCAGGGGAAGGCCCTTTTTTCGGAGGAGGCCCGATTGAGCGGGCAGACGTTAGGTCGGTTTCTAAAGGAATACGGGGAAAAGAACAGGTTGGAAAAGATAGGTAAAAATATGGTTGTGCTGCATGTCGGCCAGGAAGACTGGCCCTGGCCTATTCCGGCGGTCAAGGTTGGAACGCGATGGCGGTTCGACGTTGAGAAGGGCAAAAGGGAAATCCTGGCCCGAAGAATCGGCGGGAATGAAGTGGCCGCCGTTCAAGTCTGTCTGGCCTATGTTGATGCCCAGCGTGAATATGCCCGGGAGCATCCCACAGCCAAGGGATTGGGCGAGTACGCCGAAAAATTTATGAGCGACGAGGGGAAAGAAGACGGCCTGTGCTGGGTTCCGGGGAAAGAAAAAAAGCAAAGCCCCATCGGACCGCTGTTAGCCAATGCCTGCCAGATTGATTACTCGGGCACCCGGCCGAAGGGAAAGCCCGCTCCTTACTACGGTTATTATTACAAGATTCTGACTCGGCAAGGCAAAGATGCTCCAGGAGGCGCCTATGATTATATCGTCGATGACAAGATGATCGGAGGATTTGCCCTGGTCGCTTACCCGGCCTTCTACGGAAAGTCAGGCATAATGACCTTGATTGTCAACCAGGACGGGCAGGTCTATGAGAAAGACCTCTTGGAAAAGACCGAAAAAATTGCCAGTGCCATGAAGGAATTCAATCCGGATAAAACCTGGAAAAAAGTGGATTAAGAATTGTGCCTGTGCAATTGTCCTGCTCATGTGCCGGTTTCGTCTGCTCGGGTACCTCGGGCTACGATACTTCCTTGATGAGTCGGAGTTGGGTGTCAGACCAGGCGATGTCCTTCTTTCCATCTCCAAAAGGGCTTATTTCAATACACTTCCAACATGGGATTAAATATTCTCCCACCCGCCCAGCTTGCCTGAAAAATGGGATGTTGAAGCCGAATCCCTGGATATCGGGGGAGCTTCAGAAATAACCATGGGATTATGGGCTCAGGCAAGTTCGCAGAATGAAATCGTCCCTTTGGACCAAGGGGTTATTACCTTTTGTCAAAAAAGGAGGATAAATGGCAAATCTTATCACACGGAGACTCGGCCGCACTGATCGGCAGGTAACAACTCTCGGTCTTGGCGGTCAAGCTTCAATTCAGTGGACTGGTCCTGATATTAACCCGATTTCTATCAGTAGCAGGCATCAGCACCGTTATCATCGGAATTGGACATATTGATCAAGATCCCAATCGATGCCAACTGGAGCAAAATCTTAAAGCCGCTCAGCTTGAAAATCCATTGATCGCCGACAAGATGAAAGCCATTGAGGGTAAGGTGATTGCGGCAGGGAAGGAACAGGTCAATTCCTACTTCCAACGCAAATATATCGGGCTGACCGCACCACGAAATGTGGGTATGGAAGCCGACATGGCCGGACCAAATTTCGGTCACCTAGCGGTAAGAGTCAGTTGGGATACCGCCTACGCCGGTAAGTTTCCCGAAGAACGTTATGATATAGTGTTTGACGATAAGCTTGTGGCCGGTCTTTCCCACCATCCTCAGATCACCACAAGACGTTTCCATTATGATATGATTTTCAACAAGGACCAGAAACCCGCAATTCATCGCTGTTTAGTACGGGTAGTCGATAGCAGTGGGAAAACAGTGGATAGCAACATCTTGTCTATCAATCTGGGGGCCATGATTTAGGATCACCAAGGGGGTAGGTCCCCTTCACTTTTCACGGAATGGTTGTTTAATAGTGTCAAAGGTCTGAAGTTAAGCCCGGGGCGGACCTCCCTCGAAGAGCTCGGGATCTACAACTTGCTTTATACCAATATTTTTGCTATCATGTTGAGCAAGTTAGATTGATTGAATAAATCAAAACACCATTTCTGTTGAAGGAAGGAACTGAATGGATATTAAAGGCAAAATCAACGTGGAAAATCAGAGGAAGAGTGCCCTGAAAAATCTTGAAGCCCAGCGGGTTTTTCTGAAAGAAAAAGGGCTCAAGATCGATGAGATCAAAAAAAATGTTATAGTGCGAAAGCTGAAAGCCGAAGTAAGAAAAGCTGATTTTCGGATGAGCCGCATTGCCGATCAGGAGAAACAAGACCTGGATCTGGCCCAAGCGAAGGCTGAAAAGCTGGCATCCGGGAAGAAGGCCAAGGAAGAATCAAAGAAAGAGGCCAAAGTAGAAGAGCAGGGAACGAAAGGAGAAAAGGAAAGATCGGAAAAGAAGACCAAATCCGAGGGAAAGAAGGACAAGAAATAGAAGATTTTGTCCTGCTTGTCTCTTTGCCCCGGACTTGTTCTTGCCCTATCCTCATTCCACCAAAAAGCAGCTTGCAGATTGTAGAGAAAAGGAGGGTTAACGATTATGGATGCGGGCCCGACTATTTTTACAGTTAAGGAAGTAACCACAGAGACGGAGCAGATGCGCCTGTTCTCTCTGGTGGCAGAAAAGACATGGTCTTTCATCCCGGGGCAGGTAGCCATTCTCGGGATGGAGGGAATTGGCGAATCGTACTATGCCATCGCCTCCGCGCCCGAGGACAAAAATGGCCTGGAGGTCCTGGTGAAGGACGGGAAGGGCGTGTCAGCCAACTTGTTCAGAGCGAATAAGGGGGATAAAATACAAGGCAAGGGGCCAGTTGGCAAAGGCTTCCCGGTCGACAACTATCCCGGTCGAGATTTCATTATGGCGGCGGTAGGGAGTGCCATATCACCCATGAGAAGTGTTATAAGACACATTTGTGCCAAGCGAGGTCAGTACGGGAAAATATCATTAATATACGGTGTCAGATTCCCCAATGACTTCTCCTTCCTCAAGGAAGTCAAGGACTGGGAGAAATCGGATATTACGGTAACGCTAACCATCAGCCGTCCCGAGGGGACGAACTGGACCGGAAAGACCGGATATGTAGAACTTTATTTCCCGGAGGCTCTTAAGCAACTGAAACAACCGGTGGCCTTAATCTGCGGTATGAAAGCCATGCAGGAACAGAGCCGGGATGAACTGGTCAAACTGGGTGTGGCGTCCGACCAAGTCCTGACCAACTACTAGTGTAGTCCCGGATGTTGCATAAAAAAAGTGCAAATTTTGTAAAGACCGATCAGGCGGCCTTTTTAAAAGCATCCAGATACACAAAAAAGTCTCTTTGGACTGATTCATTTCCATTAAGCGTCAGGGTTAGTTGCTTTTGGGGTAACGTTAATCTCCCTGCTCTTTGAATAATCAGATGGCGTAAAGTTTTTAATTCTTCAAAACACCATAGAGGGGCTCTTTTCTCGGTCGTCCCTCTTTCCCTTGGACGAGCCGCCATTTGTAATTCGCGGGTTAAATTGTGGGCCATGATTGCAGCCATCGTATAAAGCTGGTTTCCGCCCCAGCGACGAACAGGGATATAATCCATTTGAGCTTGAGATTTCAATTCTCCAAAGAGTCCTTCCTGGTCGGCGCGCCCATTATGGAACATCAATACCTTCTTAGCCTTGACCCGCTTGTTGGTTACGATGACTTTAAATTCGTAGCCTTCCTCCCGAGGAACGAATAAGTCCAGTTGAATCGGACCTCGGAAAGCCAGGGAGACTCGTTGACGGATGCACAGGAAACGAAATCGGTTATCCCATTTCTTGGGTTTCCAAAACGTTTCAAACCAAGACCATCGGTCATCCAGCCGCTTCCAACGTT
Organism: uncultured delta proteobacterium; assembly: GCA_963790475.1. GTDB lineage: Bacteria > Desulfobacterota > RBG-13-43-22 > RBG-13-43-22 > RBG-13-43-22 > RBG-13-43-22. The sequence continues at coordinate 1,482,014 of CAWBOS010000012.1, forward strand.
TTCGCTCCTGGATCATTTGTTTCCATTCGGCAAAACGTTCAAAAGGCACTGACAGAGTAAACTCAACCCCTTGTTCTTCTAAAAACGGTACGAGGTTATCGTTAAAAAAGGCGCTGTCCAGTCGGGCTTCTATGATTACGCCGGGAAGGGCTTCCTTCAAGAGGCGTAGGCATTGTTCGATAAATTCCCGTGCTCCATTAGAGTCGTGGACATTTCCGGAACGAAACAGGGTATCGAAAACCTGCCCGGTTTGGGCAATGGTGCAGAACAAAGGATAATAACTGCGGGCTCCTTTTTTCTTTTTGTTATACCCCACAGCGGTTCCCTCCGCTCGACGCTGACAGGTCCAAAGAACGGATCCGTCAAAATCCAGTGTCAGACGAAAAGGAGCCAACTTTTGCAGTCTGGCAATAACCTGGTTCCGGCATAGTTCCCGAACTTTTTCGATGGCCGAAATATCAATCGTTCGCAAAGCGCGAGAAACCGTTGAGACCTCTGGCAGCCTTTTTAACCCTAATAAACGCTTGATCAAGGGATCATCTTGGTAATAATCCAGATCCCTCAGCTTACGGAAACCCAGTAAAAGGTGAAAGATCAAAAGAAGCATAATGAGGTGATGACCAAATATCTCGGAAACTTTTAAATGGTCAAAACATTTCTTGAGTTGTGCTTTGAGATTCAGGTTCTGGAGCAGTGGCTGATAAATAACTAGCCCGGCAAATGAGGTCAATTGTTGATTTTCAAACTTGATGGCTGGAATTTTAAACATTCGACTAAAAATATTCCTTTTGCTATACTTCACCTTAGGTGGCCTCCTGTATCGGTTCTTTTGAGATGTGCTAATTTCACTTTAGCCAATACTGGAGCCACCTTCAAGCATTTTCATGGTGTTTTATGCACTTTTATTATGCAACTATGAGGTAGTGTAACAGTAATCCCTTCCCATGGTTGTCATTCCGGACTTGATCCGGAATCCAGTCTTTTCAACCTGGATTCCTGCTTTCGCGGGACTTGATCCGGAATCCAGTCTTTTCAACCTGGATTCCTGCTTTCGCGAGACCTTATGATTGAAAAAGAAAGGCAAGTCTCGAGTTTTCGGATATAGTCTTTTGTAGCAGCAAAAAACAAACCGAAAGGAGACTTGCCATGGAACATGTTAACAAATTGGATTTTTCGGGTCAATCGATTTACGTAGGACTGGATGTCCATAAGAAGAGTTGGACCGTGAGTATTTTTTCGGAACAATGTGAGCATAAGACTTTTACCCAACCTCCGAAAACAGAAAAACTGGTCCATTATCTTAAACGCAATTTTCCCGGAGCGGCCTATCAGGCGGTGTATGAGGCCGGCTTCAGCGGCTTTTGGACTCATGATCAGCTTCGGGAGCAAGGAGTCCATTGTATTGTGGCCAATCCGGCCGATGTTCCGACGACGAATAAAGAACGAACCGGCAAACGGGATCCCAGCGATTCCCGGAAGCTGGCCAGGAGCCTCCGGAACAGGGAATTGAAGGGGATATACGTACCGGTCCGTTCGAAACGGGAGGATCGCAGCCTGGTTCGAACCCGTCCGAGCATGGTGAGAAAGCAAACCCGGTGTAAAAATCAAATTAAGGCGCTCCTTTACTTTTATGGGATTAATCTGCCCGAAGAGGTTGTTCCATTATTTTGCTGTCCCGGGAAGCAGAATATCGCGAAAGGGTCCGGTTGTTAAAAACGGTCCCATCAGTACCCTGACGGCCATGATTTTCTTGACCGAGCTTGGTGAGTTGGCCCGATTTGCCTCTTTGGACAAGCTGGCCAGTTATGTCGGACTAATCCCCGATGTCGAATCCACTGGGGAGACCGAACATATAAAAAACTTAACCCATCGGCGAAACCCCCAGTTAAGGGCTTTGCTCATCGAAGCCGCTTGGGTGGCTGCCCGGAAGGATCCGGTCCTGCTCCTGGCCTTTAATGAATATTGCCAACGGATGAAGAAAACCAGGGCCATTATTAAAATTGCTCGGAAACTGCTCAACCGCATTCGTTATGTATTAAAGAACCAGGTAGAATATGTTCCTGGGGTAGTTCAATAATAACTTGAAGAGGTGCTTCCAATCCGATAAATCGGCTCGTGGGCGTAAACGGTCCGTCATTCCTGCAGCTCATCGGTAGAGGGTGTCTGCTCTTCGCGAGACTCCGTGCCCACGATTTTAATATAATCAAGATGATGCAGCTATCTGATCCAGATATGTCTGCTGATAGAAGGTTGATTTTAAAGATTGGTTCAGCCCTTAAGTTTGGTTTCAATTGCTCGACGGATCGGCTTCCGGGCTAATCTCCTGCGGTTAAAAGAGAATAGCCCCAATTGGCCTCTTCATGGATGGCTGCCTGTTTCTATCGCAGGTAGTTCAGCCTCCTCAGGAGATCATACCGGTAGCCATCCATGAAGAGGTTTATCTTAAAAACCTTAAAAACCATTTAAAAGTCATTCTCTAATAAAAAAGACTTGCTTTTCAACATAGAAGGAAGGATGTGCTGAAATTATCGATTACGGTTTGTAGGTTATTACGCTAAGGATCAGCTGCAAAAAAAGCCAGCCAAGACACTTCAATTGCAACAAAATCGCACTGGCTTTTTGTGTCAGGCTGAATCCTGTTGTTGGCCTGCCTTTCCATTTCGACAGCTGCTGGTTGCCCAAATTCGCTTTCACTCTGGCGACGTTCTCCTCGATGACGTAAAATTTGCCCTGGGCTTGCTCCCCAGATACTTGCGAGCGGGTGACTCAACGTAATGTTCGAGCAGAACGGCCAAGGCGAAGCTCGCAGGGATCACGACGAACGTTCCCCAGGCTGGCATCGGCGTGGGCAACCCCTTGATCCAGAGCTGATTGGGATGGGCGATCCAGGCCACATACTGGATGATGGGTTCATGCACTAGGTACAACGACATGGAAATCCTGCCGAGAAACAACATGGGTGGCCAATTCAGCAAGCGGCCAGTGACGGACACCGCACCCTGTTCGGCCATCGACAGGCCAACGATAATCTGAAGCAGCGCTGAATGCCGGCGGAGGTCGTGGGGCCCGATGGATATTTTGAGTTGGGCACCAAGATTTTTTATCATCGATCTGGCCGTTGAATAGGAAACCGGGAAAAGACGAGATCATCCGGTCCCAGGTTCTGGGCTCGGATATATTCCTCCAATCGTTTGGCGATAGGTTCCGGCATATAAGCGACTTCGGCTTCCTTTCCGGACTTCGGCTCCCGAAGGACTATTTTTATTTCCGAAATATCCGACACCTTGATCTTTAAGGACTCTCCAATACGCAGCCCACAACGGGCCTGGAGTTCGAGGATCAATCGATCCCGGAGGTTTTTGGTTTTGTAGATGATCTCGTCTATCGCCTCTTTATCGGGGACTTTCCTGGGGCTCTGCACGAGCGCAGGCCAGTGGATCGCAGCTTTCTATCTTTAGTACTCCATTCGGGGCTGGGTAAGGTGTCGCTGTAACTTTTTTAATCTTTGGCCTGTTGAATCAATATCCAAGAAAATCCGTTTGATTGTTTCCTCTGGCCCCAGCCTTCTGCCTTGGCAACTTAGACTATATAGGAAAAAGCAGTTTGTTTTTAATGATAGATTTGGATTGTCACACCTACCCGGATTGAAAAGCCCTCATCACCCTTATCATCAGTATAAACGGCTTAATTTTTGAATCTACCTGATTGATAGACCCTGCCAGGTACAGATTCTTTTCTTTGGAATAATAAAGAAATGAGCCGGTAGAACCCGAATGACCCCATAAAGGCGATACCTTCAATACCTTAGAAATGAATGGAGGGAATTGGAAGTACATCGTTCCGAACCCATATTGAAGCGGAAATTCCAATTTATGCCAGTTATGCATCAATTTCAGGGTGTCTTCACTGACAATTCGACCTTCCTTTAGGGCTTTCAGGAATATGATCATTTCTTCTGATGTGGAAACAATGCCTCCATCAGCCCAGTAGGACCCATTCGAACGGGTTTTGGTAATGTTCACATCCTTATAAAATATATCCGCCGTAACGCCGGTTGGCGGGAGCTGAGGTTTAGAACGGCCGATCAACCAAGTATGTTTGAGTCCCAGAGGACGAAAAAGAAGATCCTCGTAAACGATGTGAAGCGGCTTCCCGGTTATGGCCTCGATGACCTTTCCCAACAACTGAAAATTGGTATCTGAATAGGATGCATCCGTACCGGGCGCAAAATTGGGTTTCAGATCCTTTCGGACCCTATCAATCGTCTCATCCACCGTCCAAGATCGTCCCGGTTCTTCCAGGAACATTTCAAAAAGGCTTTTTCCTCCTTTTGGTTTCTCAGAATAGTAATCTGCGATCCCGGAAGTATGCGACAACAATTGTTTTATAGTTATTCCATGGGAATAATCCTTACCTCTATAGACGTGGATCCCTCGAGTAAGCCCTTCGGGAAGGTATTTCGACATTGGATCATCTAAAGAGAGAGCTCCCTTTTCATACAATCGCATGATGGCCGTGGCGGTATATAGTTTGGTAATGCTGGCGATATAGATAGGAGTATCTTTAGTCATAGGGACCTGACCGGCTTGGCTGGCAATCCCCGCAGCCCCCGACCAGGAGAAGGTGCCATCCCCCTTCGCCACGGACAGAACACAATTCCTCACCCCTTTATCTTTCTTTACTAAATCTGAAACCAAATATTGCATTTTCTGATTGAAATCATTAAATGGTGGAATTGAAAATCTTAATTTAATTATAAACAATCCCCCTGCCATAATAATCACAATTATGGCGAATATAATTATGATCCGTTTCATCGGTATGGTTCTCCTCTGATAGCATTCTAATCACCGAAAATTACTTCCAACGTCTTGAATAGGAGCAGTTAATTGTTCCATTTCTTCTTTGGGTTCCATAAAGGTTAGGCCTTGATCAGTCTTCGTCTCGTCGCCCTACCCGTGGCACCCACTTGCCGGTTCTCCTCTTATATTCCCTGTATACTTCTCCAAATCTCGCTTTCAATAGTTTTTCTTCGTAACTGGCGATGTAGTTGTAAAAGACAAAGATAGGAATCAATAATGCAAAGGATAAAAGAAACAGAGAAGAAAGCGTTGTCCCAAGATAAGCCAGGAGAGCTGCCAGATATATGGGATGGCGCACGTAGGAAAAAGCACCGGTATCGACCACGTGGTTGGGTCGTTCCTTTCCGCTGATGACTCTGTGCCCTTTCCATAAAAGGGTTAGAGTGATCAAGAGGGCCAAACCCAACATTGTCATGCGCACAGATTCAGGAACCCAATTTTTTAAGAATGTCGTCCAGTATAGAAAAAATGAATCCCCCACCCATACGATAAGGAACAAAGCGGCGGAAATCAACTGTCCACAATCCCCAAATGGATGTTCTCCTTTTTTCTCTTTCATGATTGCCTCTCACCAAAGGCCCAACGAAAAGTTTAACCAGGGGTGGTGGAGACGGTAGAACTGGATAGAAAAAAGCTAAACCTGCCCCTGGTTAGATCATTTATTACAAATACCTCATTGTTTCAGTTTTACCCTTGATACAAAGATCAAGAAAATAATTTATTTTTCCACCTTGTTTTTTTTAACCATTTTTCTCAAAACAAAAAAACCCCACCTCTCGAATGAGAAACAGGTTTCCTAAATTCCTCCATTGACTTGCCTCCTTTTGGGTTAAGTGGCGAAACTGGAAGAAGGGTTAACTTGCTTATCCGGCCATTGAATAAAATGGATTATACACGATCTTAGGAAATAGCAAATAGGAGGTTTTTTATCAGGCTGGAACCTTAAATTTGGAGGGGGGCCTTAAACTATTATGGTTTGTACTCTTCTGATTTTTCACAAATGGAACTTACAACCTTTCACGAAGAACTCACCACCAAACCAGACAATGTCTGCATGGTCAAATTATGATTTTCATAGCTGATTTGTGGGTGTTTCCTTATTCTTCCGGTTTATTCACCCCTGGAAACAGCAACCAGTACCAGGGTTTGATGGGTGAACAGGATCTTTCCTTCTTTGTTTCTTACGCGCAGGCCTGTTCTATCCTGTTTCAACGCCTCTTCGAACCTCCGACGGATTTCCGCCTCTATTTCCGGTGCTGGTCCGCCGTGAAGGATCCAGCCATCCAAGTCATAGTGTACCCGCCCGGCAAGCTCGTTTGCTATTTCCAATCTGTTGGCACGGAATAGTTCCCGGAACTCGGTCGCCTTGAGGGCTCTCACATGGGTGGGATCGCAAAGGCGTTCGATTTCATTGTGCACGCCGGCCTCTAATCGATCCTCGGAGGTCACGATATCGGCGGTCAGTATTTTCCCGCCAGGCTTTACGACCCGGTACATTTCCGCCAGCACCCGACCAGGTTCCGGAAAATGGTGGAATGCGGCCCGGCAAGCGACGATATCGAAGGTCGCCGGGGCAAAGGGAAGGGCGGTAGCCGCGCCTTTCTCGAAACGGACATTGTCCATCCCTCGTCTTCCCGCCTCAGCCCTGGCCATCGACAGCATGGCATCCGTGGCGTCCAGACCCACGGCGGTGGCGCATCGTCGGGCAAAGGCCATCGTCAGAAATCCCGGGCCGCAGGCGACGTCCAAAACGCGTCCCTCCGGTTCCGGCCGACACATTTCGACCATCATGGTATGGGAGGCCTCGTCTCTGGCCTGAGCTGTAGCGGCATAAGCGTCGGCTTGCCGGGTGAACTGGGTACGGATGTCATCGATGTTGTCTTTGCTCATCATTAACCTCTATGATACTTTCTAACCCGGACAAGCCGGAACCATATTTGAAATATTGTAACATTTGGTGGATTCGTAAAAAGTCACCGAAAGCCTATTTTCGTCATTCCCTTGAAAAAGGGAATCCAGTGTTTTTAATAAGTTGAGAATAGCCTAGACATAATGGCTGACAATTAAAAAAGCGACCTGCCCCTTATCGTCGTGGGTTATATTAGGGAGTGATCCCAATACAGAGCCAAGAATAAGGAGGCAGGTCATGAAACATTTTATCACAGTTGTCGGTATGGATGTACACAAAGATTCCATAGAGATTGTAATCGCCGAAACCACGGGAACTGAAGAAGTTCGGCATTACGGAAAAATTAACGGCGACATGGCCTCATTGGACAAAGCAGTCAGAAAACTCAAAAGCACCAGTAGGGAACTGCACTTTGTCTATGAAGCTGGGCCATGCGGCTATGAGATTTACCGTCACCTATCCTCGCAGGGGTTTACTTGTGTGGTCGTTGCCCCCTCGAAGACTCCCAGACGGAGCGGCGACCGAGTCAAGAACGACCATCGCGATGCCCAGACACTGGCCCGGCTTTATCGGGCCGGGGAGTTAACCCCGGTCTATGTCCCTCGACCGGACGACGAAGCCATGAGAGATTTGACCCGCGCCCGGGAAGATGCGGTCAAGGCCTTGCGCACTGCTCGTCAACACTTAGGGGCTTTTCTGCTTCGGTATGGCCATAGGTACCCCGGTAAAACATCCTGGACGCCTGCTCATAGGCGTTGGCTATCGGACGTCACCATGCCCCACCCCGCCCAGCAGATTACCCTTCAGGAATATATCCACACGGTAAACGAGGGCACCCTGCGAGTCGGTCGTTTAGTTGACCAGAGTCTGAAGCTGTTGCCCCAATGGAGCCTGGCCCCAGTGGTTGAAGCCCTCCAGGCCCTCAGAGGGGTGGCTCCTACTGTGGCTATAACCACCGTCTCTGAGATCGGCGATATCACTCGTTTTGAGAACCCCCGGCAGTTCATGGCCTATCTGGGTCTGGTTCCCTCGGAACACTCCAGCGGCCAGTCCGTCAAACGGGGCAGCATCACCAAAACCGGCAATGGCCACGTAAGGCGCGTTCTCGTTGAAGCGGCGCATGCTTATAGCTATCCGGCCCGGATAAGCAGGTTTCTGCTCAAACGACAACAGGGACTGCCGCAGCCCATCCGGGAGATCGCCTGGAAGGCCCAGGTTAGACTCTGCGGCCGGTTCCGTAGGCTTATGGCCCAAGGAAAAATGAAAACCAAAGTGGTAACCGCCATCGCCCGCGAGCTCTCCGGCTTCATATGGGCGATTGCCAGGGAAGTTCAGTTGCGAAACGTGTAGCCTAGGTCAAAAAACAAACCTTCTTAAAGGAGTATAGAGACCACCCATTATATCCTATCCAGGGGACCAGCAGAGACGCGACCCCGTTGGGAGAATCCTCGAGGAATCCAAGGAATAAGGTCATCCGAATTTCCGATCCTAGAGCGAGGCAGCTCCTGTGACGAAGTCAAGTCAGGCGTTCAAAATACGCGAATATCAGAATGATCAAACGTCGCTAAATCGGTCCCGTCTCTGCTTGTGCCCTGGATTAAACTGACAGTCTAACCCTCTACTAGGGCCAGGAAAAATCTTTTCCTCTTGACAACTGTCAGCCATATCGGATTCCCGCCTCCGCGGGAATGACGACGAAATATTCTATCCAATTTGAGTAGAATTCTATTCCTAAGTTACTAAGACTTTATTGGTTTCTAAATCTGGGGAAATCATACTTGTTTGATTTCCCCCCAGGCCTTGTCTGATCCTAATTTTTCAGCAGTTCCGCGATTTCAACTTTAAGGGCAAGTTTGTCGACCTTTCCGTTGGCCAGCAAGGGCAGCAGCGGCCGGATGATGAATTTCTTGGGGACCTTGTAGTTGGCCAGCCGGGACTTACAATATTCGCTCAGTTCCTCTTCCGTGACCTCCTTGCCCGGAAGGGTCATGGCAAAGGCCCATCCGACTTCCTGGTAGATCTCATCAGGGACACCGATGACCGCGGCAAACAGGATGCCGCCCTGGGCTTCAAGGATTTCCTCTATTTCCCGCGGATAAACGTTTTCACCCCCGGTCTTGAACATTTCCGACTTGCGGCCGCTGATGGTGATATAACCCCGATCATCCTTAGAGGCCAGATCGGAAGTGTAATACCATCCCTGGCTATCGAGGACTTCGGCGGTTGCATCCGGCTTATTGAGATATTCCTTGAACATGAAGGCGCCCCGAACGGCTATCTCACCCACCTGGCCGTTGGGGATTTCACGGCGTTTTTCATCAACGATCTTCAGTTCAAAAGGCGGGGCGATCTTGCCTGCGGTTTTCATCCGCGTTTCCAAATCGTCCCCCTTTTCCGTATAGGTAACGAAACCGCAGACCTCGGTAGAACCATAACCGGTCACCAGCATGGTACCGGTCTGATTGGAGATGCCTGACAGGACATCCAGCATAATCCTGGGGGCCGCCGCGCCGGCCCAGGCGATGAGCTTCAGAGAGCTGAAGTCGGTCTGGAAGAATTCGGGCTGCCTCATCTGTAGGAGGAACATAACGGGAACCTGTCCGAACAGGGTGATCCGCTCTTTTTCGATCATCTTCAGAGAAGCCAGCGGGTCAAACTGGTCCATGAAAACGATGCACCCGCCAGCCAGGACGGCGGCAAAGCCGATTTCGACGTCCGCCGCCACATGATTGATGGGGAAGTGGAGGAGGACCCTCATATATTGGTCGGCATAGAACTTCTTGGCCTCAACCTTGATGTTCTCCACGATACTGCGATGGGTGTGGACCACCCCCTTGGGCTTGCCCGTGGAGCCGGAGGTGTACATCAGAAGGGCCCGGTCATTTTCTCGGACCCCGGCGGCCCGTTGCGACAGCGCCGAGTCAAGCTCGGGGCGGGGCTGTTCCGTAAATTCGATGAAAGATTCGGTCCCTTCAACAGGCTCGCCTATGACCAGGACCTTTTTAACGAAGGTAAATTCATCCCTCAGCGCCCGGATCGTCGCGGCTATATCGTTTCCCAGAAAGGTGCGCACAACGATCAGCACCACCGGCCGGGAGTCCATGATCTGGTAACGAAGTTCATCCAGGGTGAATTTAGGATTGAGCCCCAGCCACACGGCACCGATCTTGCCCGCGGCCATGTACGTTGTCAGGAATTCGTTACAGGCCGCAGCGAGCATCGCCACCCGGTCGCCAGGCTGCACGCCTGCGGCCAAGTAAGCTCGGGCGATCCCGTCCATCCGCGTCTTGAAATCACCCCAGGTGAGACGCTCCTCGCCAAAGACAAGGGCCTCGGCCCTGGGTTTTTCGGCGGCCCATTTTTCCACGTAATGCCATGTCAATTTCAGATGGCTCCAGTCCATGATACCCTCCTGTTTTTCATGAGAGAGGTCTAAAAATCTTTACCCGACATAATCTGAAGTAGTTTCCATAAATGCCCCTTATGGTTGGATGCCGTACTTTATCATAGGTTGAAGATCTTTTCACTTACATCTTTATCCAGTTTTATTGTTTTACCTCTGGCCTTCCCACAACCCGCAAAAGCCTTCCTTGACAAAACCCGGACCGAAATATTAGACTAAAAGTAATATCTGGCTCTGCAGCGGGGTCGGACCAGAGGATGGGATTTAATTTCCTTTTAATATTCCGGCAGGGCATTTAACATAAGGAGATGGCCATGAAAGATTTGAATTACATGAGCATTGCTGAGGATAACATCAAGAAAATCAGAAAAGGGGCTTTTTTAACCGTAAGAGCCGGCAAGGCCCTCAACACCATGACCATTGGCTGGGCTACTTTCGGATTTATCTGGCAAAAGCCGATTATGATGGTGGCGGTTCGGTCTTCGAGGCATACCTTTGGTCTTATGGAGGCAGCGGAGGATTTTACCGTTACCATACCGACGAATGATATGGCTAAAGAAATTGCTTTTTGCGGTTCGAAATCGGGACGGGACCTGGACAAGTTTAAAATGGGCAACCTGGAAATAACCAACGGCAGTAAGGTGGTTTCCCCGATTATCAACACCCCTGGGCATCATTACGAGTGCAAGATAGTCTACAAGTCGGCTATGAACCCGGCCTATCTGGACCAGAATTGTGATACATCCCTTTACCCACAAAAGGATTACCATACCCTTTACTTTGGCGAGATACTGGCCTGCTACGAAACCTGATATTCAAAAAGTCATCAATAAGGGGTGGCCAATCGACGTTTGACTTAAGACCTTTCCAATCGATGGACTTGGGGACGACTGCCCCTGGGATGGGCAGCGTCCCCAAGTAGGGTAAGCCATCAACCGGGGTTGATCGATGGTATGGAAATACCGGTCCTGCTTTCCCTGAAAACCTTGGTTTAGATCATCAATTCCCCATCCTTCATCAGGCACTGATCGTCGATCATAATCGTCGGATTACTGAATAACACGTCCTGGTGGATGCGGCTCATGGTACTGCCGCCGATGTCTTGGTGTGGGCGATGGTTGCCCCTTCGGCAACAGAGAAAATGGCATTAACGGCCTTCATAGCCGCCGTTACTGCCGCGGTTGGTTCGCCCCCGTCGATTTTCCGTGGTGGTATGACGGCCAGCGTGGTATCAAGCCCCATTTCCAGCATGGCATCCAGAAGGGTCTGACCTAAATGTGCCGGCCGGGGCAGGTTGTCGGCCACAATCAAAATTTTTTTCCCCTGGTTGACCGCATTACAGGCTACCAGCATATTTTGAATATTTTTCTTTACATCCATGGGTTTCTCCTTGGCATCTTTGTTTTTTAATTACCCTTAACATATAGCAACGGTTAGGAAGAGTTAATTATAATAATTTCAATAGGTTATGCTATCACATAGCGATAAAAATTTCTTTTCACCTGATCTCGGGTCACCTGAACAATGGCCTGAAGAATAGGGCCTGAACAATAAGGATTGACGATCGTTGGAATTCGAGGATAGAATAAATTGTTTGGAGAATTTTATTTATAAAGTTAAAGAGGGGAATATATGGAAATCAAAAATAAAGTTGTGGTGGTCACCGGCGGTGCTGAAGGAATAGGCGCGGCCTTGTGCCGGCGGTTTGCCCGAGAAGGGGCTAAAGGTATAGTCGTGGCTGATATCAATGAGACGAAAGCCAAAGCCGTAGCGGATGAAATACAGGGGGCGGCTTTCAAATGCGATGTCAGCAAAGAAGAAGAGGTGAAGGAGCTGGTCCGCTTTACGGAAAAGAAGTACGGACCAATAGATCTTTTTTGCTCGAATGCCGGCATTATTGCCATCGGCGGCGTAGAGTGTCCCAATGATCAATGGCAGCGGATTTGGGAGGTCAATGTCATGTCCCATGTGTATGTGGGACGGGCGATTATTCCCGGAATGATCCGGCGGGGCGGTGGTGCGCTGATGATCACCTCTTCGGCCGCGGGGCTCCTCAGTCAGATCGGTTCGGCGCCTTATTCGGTTACCAAGCATGCGGCTGTGGGGCTGGCCGAAAATATCGCCATCACCTACGGCGATCAGGGGATCAAGGTATTCGCTCTCTGTCCCCAGGCCGTGCGCACGGCCATGGCCGGTCCGGATGGCGGCGTAGCGGCGGTTGACGGGCTGATGGAACCGGAGGAGCTGGCCGAGGCGGTTATCGAGGGTTTGAATAAAGAAGAGTTTCTGATTCTGCCTCACCCCGATGTAAAAACTTACCTGCAGAGAAAAACAAGCGATTATGATCGCTGGCTTCAAGGCATGCGGCGACTTCAGGCCCGGTTCATGGCCGGAGGGCCTCTCAAGAAATAGGATTTTGCCGCCCAGAGAGATGTTGTTGAATTAGTCAATCTGGAATTTTATGGTCCGAATGGACCCCGGAAGCATCGAACCGGTAGGACAGACGAACAACAATTCTGCGAGAGGAAATAATAACGCCAATGTTTGACAGGGTAACCAACATTATATCGATGATGTCAAAAACCCGGTTTAATTACTGGGCTGAATTTGCTATCGATATCCCCTTGGGCGCGGTGATGATTTTTGCCGGTCTGCGTCATGGCGGACACAATCCCATCACGGTTCTTCTAACCATCCTCCTTGGCCTGTTTCTTTTCACTATTATCGAATACTCCTCTCACCGCTGGCTGTTTCACGGATCGGTGCCGATCATAGTGCAGGGTCACCGCGCGCATCATGAGAACCCGCTGGGTTACGATGCCCTGCCTTTCTTTTTACCGGCCCTCGTACTGCTGGGGTTGTCAGGACTATTTTGTTTGTTTATGTCCGCGAGCTATTCATTCCTGCTGACCGGAACCATAGCTTTAAGCTACACTACCTATGGACTGAGCCATTTCACCATTCACCACCATCGTTTTCACTGGGTGCCGGCCCGAAACTGGGCGGCCAATCATCATATCCATCACTACCACTCCGACACCAACTTCGGTGTTACCACACCGCTATGGGATATATTGATCGGAACACGCTATGTTTACGATCACAAAAAAAATTAGGGTCTTTCGATTTCGCCACCCCTTTGCCCTTTGCCTGGCCTTTTCTCCCCCATTTGCTCCCTAAATAAAGCTCAAAGTTCTCTTCAATTACTTGGTCATGGATGGTGCGCCTGGCGTCTGCCGTGGATAGATGGGTACAACCGGTTGTATTACCATAGGTTGCTGTGTCTCTTCATTTTGCTGGTCATGGATGGTAGTAAGCCTCTCTACCTTGCCGGTGCTGTGGATATGCAGATAGACCTTATTCGGACTTTAAAGACTCTCCTTTGAGGTGTCGCGACCGGAGTTTGCGCATACCAAGGAGCCACCGGTCGTAGTCGGAGGTCTTTCTTTCCAAATAGGTCTTTACCTCAGGATGGGGCAGGATCAGAAATCTCTCATCAGCCAAAGCCTCAATCACCGAATCGGCGACCGTCTCCGGTTCTAATCGGCCGTCGACCGCCGCTACACTGACCTCTTCCCGAGTCATCCCGGTGCGAACTGCCTGTGGACAGACCACTGAAACTTTAATCCCCTGATCGCCATACATGATGGCGATATTTTCCGCCAAACCCACGGCCGCGTGTTTGGTTGTCGCATAAGATGAAGATCCGGTCGTATTCAGCAAGCCTCCGGCAGAGGCAACATTAAGGAGAAAGCCGCCCCCACGTTCAATCATTCGGGGAATAACCGCCCTGGCTGCGTATACATGGGCCATTACATGGACTTCCCACATCTTTTGCCAGATTTCATTGGAAAGCTCAAGGCCTCCTCTAACCGATATTCCGGCATTCGAGCAGAACAGATCAACAGGACCGTATTTTTCTTCGGTCCGCTCGACCACGTTTATAATATCATCTTCATGGCTGACATCACATTTCAGCCCCAATCCCTTGATTTCATCGGCCACGGCCAGGGCGCCGTTTTCGTTAATGTCAGCCACTGTGATGCCTCTTGCGCCTTCCCGGGCGAACCGTCGGCAAAAAGCCCTGCCGATGCCGCTGGCCCCGCCCGTGACCACAACCACTTTATCAGTAACTTTCATCTTATTCAAACCTCCCGGTTCTGATTTAAACCCCCTTGGTGTCTTGTACCATTGAATAATAGAAATTAAAATACCAATTTCCCTCCCGTCCCCATCTCCTTTTTTCCCCTTGACCCGGCCTTTTTCTAAGATTAAAGTCTTCTCGTCAAAAGAAAATCCCGGGGATGTAATGAGAGAATATGAAGATCGGTTTAAAAGGAACAGGCAGACTGCCGATGTCTAGTCCGCAGGCAATCCATTCATGATCGATTGTAACAATCCCCCTCATTCCCCCTTTCCAAAGGGGGACTTTCCCTTTGAAGAAAAGAGGGCGGGAGGGATTTTTGATGGTTTTTCAAATGGCCAAATTGATACGATGATTTTATTTCGACTTCGAGGTGTATTTATTGGAAGTTTTCATAAGGATTTAATTTGGAATATCAGCTTTACGCAACCTGCCCCGACGAGATAACGGGCCTTTTGGCCAAGGAAATCGCTTCTCTTGGCGGAACCAAAATTCGGATCGACTATCGGGTGGTGTATTTCAGCGCATCGAAGGAAGTCGCCTACAGGGCCCACCTGCACCTGCGGCTGGCGAATCGAATTTGCCGGGTTGTAAAGGAAATTCCGGCACAATCTCCAACCATCATCTTCGACAAAGCGAGGAAGATTCGATTTCATGAGCTCTTTTCCGACCAGGAGGCGATCAGCATCAGGGTGGTCGCCTCCAACGAGGGAAGCAAGATCCCGAATCATTTGATCGGCAGTAAACTGCGCGAAGCTATCAATGATTGCTTTCAGCATCACCTGAATATCACCCCCAATCAAAGCTCTCGGGGCGCCGCCATCGGGGTCACCGGTTACTTCCATGACAAACGTCTGCTGGTCAGTGTCGATACCACCTTTGAGGGTCTTCACCGCCGGGGATTTCGCGTTGAAGGCCATCCGGCCCCTTTGAACGAAACGCTGGCCGCGGCTCTGCTGGCGGTCTGCGAATACGACGGGACCACGAGCTTTTTCGATCCCATGTGCGGGAGCGGAACGATCGTGGTCGAGGCCGCTCAGATGGCCATCCATCGGGCTCCGCAGATCCACCGAAAAAAAGGCGGGTTTGGCCTTGAACATCTTTATGGTTTTGATGCCAGTCTCTGGCAGACCGTTCAGGCTCAGGCCCGCGCAGCTGAGAGGCCGGCGAAAGCGGGAATCTTTGGTTCTGATATCGAGCCTCAATTTGTCGAGATTGCCAAAAAATCCGTTGCCAAGGCCCAGTTGGAAACGGTTGTTCATCTGGAGACCAAAGATTTCTTTAGAACGGAGAAACCGGCTGAGGGCGGGCTCCTGATCGCCAATATCCCTTATGGCCTCAGAATGACGGATAGAGACGTCAACCCGGAGTTTTTGCGAGCCATCGGCGACCACCTCAAAAATCACTTCAAAGGGTGGCGCTGTGGGATTCTCGCTCCCGTTTCATCGCCTCTTAAGGAAATCGGACTGAAGCCTGATAAGCAGGCCTCGTTTTTGAATGGTACCGTTCCCGTCAGACTCGTTGTCTTTGATATCTATTGATCCCGGCATTCCCGCACCTTCTTTCCGGGATAGGGTTAAGGGGAAAATACTATCCCTTGAACAAAAATATACAGGAGACCCGTTATTTCTTTCGGGTCGGCTCCGGGAAATAATAAACGCATTAACAATGATACCAAGATCCTATTTCTTTGCCGTAAGGTTCTGCAGAGGTCCGCAGCTCAGTTGTTCCCCTAAAAGGTTGGCCTGAAACAGATCCTTCGGGAATTTTATTAACATCGTCGAAAAATTCCAAAACCTTTTACCTCGGCGAAAGCGGCAACAGGTAGATTAACCTTTTTTAAAAGGAGAATCGAAAATGGTCAATTCCTGGATCACCTCTTTTTATCACCTCTTAGGTCAGCTTGGATACACCCATCCTGTCCATCCCGCCCTGGTTCATATGCCCATCGGTCTGGTGACCGGGGCCTTTATCCTCAGATTGGGGGCCATTTTTTTCAACAAGGAAAACCTGATCCGTTCGGCCCGTCACTGCTTTGTCCTTGGCTTCCTTTTTTGGTTTCCGGTAGTCCTCTTAGGCTTTATGGATTGGCAACATTTTTATGGAGGGGTCTGGCTGACCCCCATCAAGATAAAGATGGTTTTGGCCTTGGTCTTACTGGTTCTTTTTCTGCTGGTTTTAATTTTAAATTTTCGGAAGGAGAGAAATTCGAAACTGACTTTGGCCCTGTATTCCCTTGGCCTGCTTACCGCGGTCCTTCTGGGTTTTTTCGGCGCTCAATTGGTATACGGAGGAAAATCACTCCAGTCGTCAACGTATCAACCCGGAGAAAAATTATTCGCCGCCAACTGCATTGCCTGTCATCCCGGAGGAAGGAATATCCTGAAACCTGACCATCCGATCATCAATTCGCCCAAATTGAAGGATCTCGATACGTTTGTGTCCTGGATCCGTCATCCCATTGCCCCCATGCCGACCTTTTCCAATTCCGAAATTTCCGATAACCAGGCCAAGGCCCTCTACGCCTATATCACCAAGGTGCTGGTCAGTTCAGGAGAATAAAACCGAGGCTCTCTTTTTTATGCGACGTTACCTTATTTTTGCTTCCGCCGGTTTAAGTCTCCTCATGTATTCCATCGACAGTACAGTGGTCGCGGTGGCTTTTCCCAATTTGATCAAAGACCTGAACACTAACGTACTCTGGGCGGCCTGGACCATTTCCATCTATCTGATAGCAGTTACCAGCTCCATGCCCTTAATGGGCAACCTGAGTGACAGCTTTGGCCGAAAAAAGGTCTTTCTTATTTCTCTGATTCTTTTTACGGGAAGTTCTCTGGCCTGCGGTCTCGCTTCCAATATTCAAAGCCTGGTGGCCTTCAGGTTCCTTCAGGGGATCGGGGGAGCCAGTTTTCTTCCGACGGCGGCAGGCATTGTCAGTGATCAATTTCCGGAAAATCGGCAGAGGGCCATCGGGCTTTTTACCAGTATTTTTCCCATTGGGGGGATTGTAGGGCCGAATTTAGGGGGCTGGATAGTGAGCCGATATTCCTGGAGGTATATTTTTTATATCAATTTACCCCTTGGCATAGTTCTCATAGTGATGATCGCGGTTCTGCTTGAAAAATCTAAAGGTTCTTTTCGTCCCCATGTAGACTTTAAAGGGGCTTTGCTTTTTTTGGGGGCGATCCTGTCCCTCATGCTGGGTTTCAATCGAATTGCCCAGAATTTCTCCACATCCTCCATTTTCCTGACCGTGATTTTTATAACTTGTTTTTGTTTTTTTATTTACCTATTTTTTCGTCAGGAAAAAAAAGAGTCCAACCCGATCCTCAATATGGATTTGTTGAAATCAAAGCCTTTTCTGGCTGCAAACCTCTACAACTTACTAATCGGGGCCGGGGTCATGGGAATTTTTGCTGTTATTCCCCTCTATGCCACCTCGGTGTACAAGTTATCCATTTTGCTCAGCGGGATGATATTGACCCCTCGCTCTCTGGCGGTCATTCCCGTTTCAGCGATCACCAGCTTTTTGCTCAAACGATGGGGGTACCGATGGCCCATGCTGTCCGGGTTGATCATCATCTCTTTTTCCACGATTCTGCTGGGTGGACCGGGAATTCAACTGATGCCGATGATGGGGATTCACCTGGGAATTGCCGGAACCCTGGCTCTTCTGATCATGGTCAGCGGAATAGGCATGGGAATCGCCCTCCCCGCTTCCAATAATGCCTGCATTGAATTAATGCCCGACCATGTGGCGACTATTACCGGGCTTCGAGGGATGTTCCGGTCTGTCGGAGGAGCCTTGGGAATTTCCTTAATCACCATTATCCTCCATTTGAGCTCCACTCCGGCCCAGGGCTTCAGGGTTACCTTTATCGGCTTTGGTCTCGGACTTCTATTTTCGATCCCCCTCATTTTTCTCATGCCGGATGGAAGGTATGTCCCTCAGGATTCGGAAAAGCACCTCACCGAACACCACCAATAAGTGGCTTCTTCAATGGCGCCCAAGGTAGAAAGATGATTATTAAGACCCTGAAGCCTGGGGATTGACAGGGGAGGCCCTGTAATCCTGGTCCGTTTTATCATATTAGGGAGATCGTTGATCCTGGGGCCGTATAGGGGGACGGGGGAGTGTTTGAGAAGGAAGTTACACCAACAACTCTTGTTTGGGAGCTGGACTAAAAATTGAGAATTACCATTCGAAATGTGCGAAACAAAGGCAGGGCCATTTCTGATCAGGCCATTGTTTGTCTTCTCCACAACATCGCCAGCGCCTCCTGCGCCTTGGCCAGCCAATAATCCATGCCTATCTTGCGGAACATGGTCTCGGCCTTTTTAAGATTTTCCGAAGCATCTTTTTTTTATAAGATGTTAAGTGGTGGTTTTCATAAGAATCTCCAAGGGGGTGTGACGTTTAGATAACCCCGTCAGTCTCAAAGAAGATCCCTTCCGAGTGGTTCTTTTTGGTCATCCGGCTGAGCCAGGAAGGATAATCTAAAGGGTCCAACAGCAGGGTCACCCCGATCTTTGACAGATAAGCCACCACCATTTGCTCCAGATCCATTTGTTCCTGACTGGCATTTGGGATTTGAGCCTTGAAGGTGAAACCATGACTGATATCTGATGGATAGCCTGTTTAATCTCTTCATTACTTGGTCTAGGGTTATTGCCCAATTCACTTTTCAATAGATCAATAAAAGTTCTTTTATTTCCCATTCAAGATTTTTTATCTCACTTTCAATTCCTTCATTCTCTATCTGTCTGATTATTTCTGCAGATTCTGATATAATATTTTTCATAAAGTATCCATTTCAATAGCCTTCAATCTGCATATTATCATTTTCTTTATCCTACCAAATATTAGGAGAACTATTCAAATTATCCAACTTAATTCTTAGCACTGTTGTTTTTAATTTCTTCTATAGATTCAATTACTTTAAGAACATGCTTTTTAATGGAAAGAGTATAAAACAAGAAAAAGACGGGACCAAGAAGAAAGAAACGGCTGAAAGTACAGGAAAGGAAACTAGAATCTGATGAGTCTATCTGAAGTTCGAGGGATTTGGGTTTGTCCTAATGATGCTGATCTCCAGGATAAGTTCAGGGGGAACCTGTTTACTGCTTGGGCGGCATCCGGCATAAAGGTGGCGCGAACCTGATTTAGGCTCTGGTGTGGAACGTGGGAACCTGTCGTCCCGATGATAAGGGAGAAATTCAAGTGGAGGACCCTACAGGAATGAGAGTACCGATGCGGGGCACAGGGATGGACCAACTCGTAGTAGTGTTGAAATCTCTGTAATGGGGATGGAGGGAAGGGGTTGGATCATCTGTCCTTGCCTTTTGGTCAACCAACGATGGGAGGAACCAAGAGGTAAGGAAAGGTCGCCATAAAAGGCAACTGGATGATAGGAGCCGGATGACGGGGAGACTGTCACGTCCGGTTCTGTGAGGGCCTGGGGGTGAAATTCCCCCGGGCTACTCGACTCAATAAAATAGATTTCCCGAAATTTATGTGATATTTTCCGAATTGACAAAGATTATAAAAGGGTTATACTTGACTAAAAAAGTTTGCTTTTAGTCTGCCGTTCTGGTTTCTGGGCTTCATCTGCCTGAATGAGATCAAACATGAAGATCGTATCCCTTCGCCTTTTCAACCAAATAGGTTTGTTTTTGCTTGCTCTTATCCTCGGCATGGGTTTGGTGGCGACACCATGTTTATCTGGTCCAATTCCCTCCATGGTCAGGCTGCCCGGCCATATCCCGGGAAAAGCTATAGCGAACGCCAAATGGATAGAGCGGCTGAATCCAAAAACCGAAATTCCTATTACTTTTTCTTTACCGCTGCGCAACCAGCAAGAGTTGGACGACCTGCTTATCCATATCTACGGTCCAACTGATCCGCTTTATTCGCACTATTTAACCTCCCAGGAGTTTACCGACAGATTTGGACCTACACAAGGCGATTATGATGCTGTCGCTGCCTATGCGACAAGCCTGGGACTTAAGATAACCGGAACTCATCAAAACCGCACCCTTTTGAACGTATCGGGCACAGCGGCAGTAATTGAATCTGCCTTTGGTTTGCATCTTCATAATTATCAGGCGCCGGATAACCGAAAATTTTATGCTCCTGACAATGACCCTCAAGTTTCCAATTCGATTGCTTCCCTTATTGTAGGGGTGATTGGTCTGGACAATGCAGCCGTCTGGCACGCCCATAGCCGTTTTGTTTCTGCGGAGGGATTTTCGCAAATATCGCCGTATCAAATAGGAACAGGTCCCGGTGGCGGTTTGACTCCCAGCGACATCCAAAAAGCTTACAACCTAACTGGCGTATTGGCCAATGGGTCCGGCCAAACACTTGGTTTATTCGAACTCGACGGGTATAACACCTCTGATGTGAACCAGTACGTGAGCTATTATAAGTTGCCATCGATACCGCTCCAAACCGTCTTGGTTGATGGGTTTTCCGGTAACGCCGGGAGCGGGGCGTCCGAAGTGACGCTTGATATTGAGCTACAGATCGCGCTGGCGTCGGGTGTGAACAAGATCATCGTTTACGAAAGCGCGAACTCGAATACGGGGGTAGTTGACACTTATAACAGAATCGCCACGGATAATCTGGCCAAACAGATCAGCACGTCCTGGGGACTTAGCGAAGGGCAAAGCAGCTTGACGGTTATTAACAGCGAGAATGCCATCTTCCAGCAGATGGCGGCGCAAGGGCAGTCGATCTATGCGGCATCGGGTGACAGCGGCGCCTATGACGATGGTTCCACTCTCAGCGTCGATGATCCTGCCTCTCAGCCTTATATGGTTGGAGTGGGAGGAACCCAGCTTTTTGTCAACTCTGATGGTTCATACAATCGTGAAACAACCTGGAACGTCAACAACACGGTAAACGGAGGGGTCGGTGGCGGCGGTGTCAGTTTGTTATGGAGCGTTCCCACCTGGCAGCAGGGAGTTGTATCCGCAGCGTCAGCCACCATGCGGAACGTACCGGACATTTCACTCAACGCCGACCAATATACCGGCTATTCGATTTATTATAACGGCGGCTGGTGGATTTTTGGCGGCACGAGCTGTGCTTCTCCCGTCTGGGCGGCTTTCACCGCGAGCGTCAATCAGGTGCGCGCTGCCAATGGGTTGCCGACGTTGGGATTTGCCAATCCTTTAATTTACCAGATTGCGAAGGGCGCAAACTATGTGATGGATTTTCATGACATCGCAGACGGAAGCACGAACCTGTATTATCCGGCCGGAACGGGTTATGACAATGCAACCGGCTGGGGTTCTTTCAACGGGGCTAATCTGCTGGCCGACTTGGTAGGCCGCTCTCCCTCTCCGCCCAGTGCAACAACAAACTGGACCACATACTTGACCAGCAACTCCGCCCAATTGAACGGTGCGGTGAATCCCAATGGATTATCGGCCACCTTTTATTTTCAGTGGGGGACCACAACTGCTTATGGGAATGTGACGAGCACCCAATCAGCTGGCAGCGGCACGGGGGTCATTGCCGTATCGGCGAACCTAGCCGGCCTTACTGCCGGGGTTGTCTATCATTGTCGCCTGGTGGTGACCAATAGTGCGGGAACCAATTACGGATTGGACGTAACTTTTATCCCCAGGGTGGCCGTAATAGTAAAGGGAGATTTTAACAGCGACGGATCTGCTGATATTCTCTGGCGCCAGGCAACAACCGGGCAGGTCTACCTCTGGCTGATGAATGGAACAACTTCGTTTGAACAGGGGGCCGTGAGAACGGTCGATCCGGTCTGGGCAATAAAGGGAACAGGGGATTTTAACGGCGATGGTACAGCTGATGTTCTCTGGCGCCATGCCCTGACTGGTCAGGTCTACCTCTGGCTGATGAATGGCGCAACCTCAATTGCCGAGGCTTCCCCGGCCACGGTCGGAGACTTGAACTGGCAGATTGTCGGGATAGGCGACTTCAATGGAGATGGCAAAGCCGATATCCTCTGGAGGCATAAGGCCAGCGGACAGGTCTACATCTGGCTGATGAACGGCACTACCATTGCTTCCCAGGGGTCTCCCGGGACAGTGAGCGATTTGAACTGGGAAATCAAAGGGGTGGGTGATTTCAATGGGGATGGCAAAGCGGATATTCTCTGGCAGCATGCCATCAGCGGGCAAGTTTATATCTGGCTAATGAACGGGACGACCACTGCTGCACAGGGTTCTCCGGCCACAATAAGCGACCTGAACTGGGAGATCAAGGGGGTGGGTGACTTTAACGGGAACGGCAAATCGGATATACTCTGGCGAAATAAGCTGAGCGGCCAGTTATATATCTGGCTGATGAACGGGACGACCACTGCTGCACAGGGTTCTCCGGCCACAATAAGCGACCTGAACTGGGAGAGTAAAGGGGTGGGTGATTTCGATGGGGATGGCAAAGCGGATATTCTCTGGCGCCATGCCGTTACCGGTCAGGTCTATATCTGGCTGATGAACGGAACCACCATTGCTTCAGTAGGTTCACCTGGGACAGTCGGTGACAGTAACTGGACAATTGTAGCTCGATAGTAAAACAAAACCCATAAAACTTTTAAATCGCAATCTTGAGCTGGTCCCCAAGTTCAAGTCCGGGGGTAATCCAACCATTTCTTCAACATTTCAATTTGAGCCCCCCCGAAATAATGGACACCTCTAAGAATTTGTATTATTTAGGAAGGAGGTGCCTATGGGGAAAAGCATCGATATTTTAGCCGTGAGTTCAAACGAGATGCCGTGCAGTTGGTCACGGAGAAAGGGATGTCGGTTGACCCGAGTAATATGTTAAAAAGGATATTCTATAATATTCTATCCTACTTTAATTAAAGCCGGGGTTGATCGAATTCGGTTCCACGACCTCAGACATTCGAACGTGGCTCTTAGGATAGAAGCTGGCCAGAACTTAAAGTATATCCAAAAGCAATTAGGGCATTCCAGTATTCAGGTGACAATGGATATTTACGGCCACTTACTAAGGGATACGAACCAAGATGCCGCGATCAAATTGAATGAGATGATATTCAATAGCAACGAAAATCTGGTGAGTGGTGACATTGGGTTGGTAGCAAATCAGTAGCAGTTAGCTTAAGAGGCAGGGCAAAAGAAGGGAAACTGATGAGTAAGTTATTGATTCTTATTGGTTGTGTGGTGGGCCGTGGCAGGATCGAACTGCCGACCTACTGATTAAGAGTCAGTTGCTCTACCTGTTGAGCTAACGGCCCACAATACCTGAGATTACCTAACATAATTTAACAAAGGTGACAAGCTTAAAAAAGCATCACCTGAAAAAGTGGCTGTAAAAAAATCATGACCCCGGTCCGACTTCTTTGGATTGAGCCAGACAGTCAAAAATCCTTTCCAGCCGGGTCTTGGGTAATCCCCCAAAGGCGGCCTCCAAATCCGCTCTGGAAAAATTCTCCCCCAAAAAAGAATTCACGGGAACCCGCTCTTCCCAGCAGCCGATCAGGTTTCGACAGGGTAAGGACGATTGAGCCCGGCGGCAATAGTTGAAGGTCAGCATCATCCCCAATTGAGGACAGTAGATTTCCAGAGGGTCGTAGGTGTCGATCATGGGTTTACGATTACCAATAGTAACAGACACGGAGAAAGGGAGACACGGGGACGGGGGGAAGCAGAGCGGGTTTTCTCCCCATCTCCGTGTCTCCGCCTCCCCGTGTCATTCCAACCCTGCATATCTGAACCATTTAATCCAACAAAGCTGAGAGTTCCCTCGTTACAATTTCGGCTTTGGATAGTCGGCCAGGGCCTGTAATGACTTTTGAATCTCTTCGTCGGGCAATTCGAAATCGGTCAGCTTGCCTTCGAAGTAGGCACTATAAGCCATCATATCCACCAGCCCGTGGCCGCTCCAGTTGACCAGAATGGTCTTGGCCTTGCCTTCTTCCTTGCATTTTTTGGCCTCGGAGATAACCATCGCCAAGGCATGATTGGTTTCCGGGGCCGGGATATGTCCTTCGGTTCTGGCCCAGGTCACCCCGGCGGCAAAGGTTTCCAATTGCTTGACGGCCCGCGGTTCGACCAGTTTGTCCAGAATCAATTGAGAGACGATGGGGGCCATGCCGTGATAGCGCAACCCGCCGGCGTGAATCGGGGCCGGAACGAAGTTGTGTCCCAAGCTATACATGGCCAGCAAAGGAGTCATCTGCACGGTATCCCCGAAATCATAGACAAAGGGGCCTTTGGTCATGGTCGGGCAGGAGGAAGGTTCCACGGCGATGATATCGATTTTTTTCCCGCCGATCTTGTCCCGTACAAAGGGGAGGGCCAGACCGGCAAAATTACTTCCACCCCCGGCGCAACCGATGACAATATCCGGGTAATCGCCGACTTTCTGGAGTTGTTTCTGGGCTTCCAGGCCGATGATGGTCTGATGGAGCAGGACGTGGTTCAGGACACTGCCCAGGGAATATTTGCTGCCGGGGTTGCTGACAGCATCCTCCACGGCTTCACTGATGGCGATGCCGAGACTTCCCGGGGAGTTGGGGTCCTGTTCCAGTATGGACCTGCCGGCTTTGGTGTCCGGACTGGGGCTGGGGATACAGGTCGCTCCCCAGGTGTTCATCATCAGACGACGGTATGGTTTCTGATCATAACTGATCCGGACCATATAGACTTTAATCTCCAGACCAAAAAGGGCACCGGCAAAAGCCAGGGCGCTTCCCCACTGGCCGGCCCCGGTCTCAGTGGCGATCCGTTTGGTCCCCGAAATTTTATTGTAATAGGCCTGAGGCACGGCGGTGTTGGGTTTATGACTGCCGGCCGGGCTGACCCCTTCGTTTTTATAATAAATTTTGGCCGGAGTTTGTAAAAAAGCTTCCAGGGCATAAGCGCGGACCAGAGGGGAAGGCCGCCAGATCAGATATTTTTCCAGGACGGGTTCGGGTATATCGATGAAGCGCTGCGGACTGACTTCCTGTTCAATCAGGGGCATGGGAAAGATCGGGGCCAGATCATCGGGGCCGACCGGTTGACCGGTACCGGGATGCAGGGGGGGCTGCATTCCGTTCGGCATGTCGGGTAAAATGTTATACCATTGACGGGGCATTTCATCTTCGGTTAATAAAATTTTTTTGGGCACCATGATTCCTCCTTCTCCTCAAGGTTATTTTTTCTATATAATAATTTTTTTCTTGGTTGAGAATAGATTCCTTCAGGCAGAGTACAGGAACTGTCGAGAAAAACTAAAATTTCACTATATAAAGCTTGGATAAACCTGTCAATCAAATTAAAGAGCGCTTTGAAAAACGCCATCTTTTGCCCCGGTTCCGCGTCAGACTCAAGATTTAATTCTCGAAATACTAAATGTATCCCGGTGGGAGGCAAAACGAAGGAGGAGCAAGCGGCTTTTTATCCCTTGACCCGACACCGATCTTTATTTTATATTCAGAGATGTTCTTGCAAATCTTTCAAATATCGTCACACCGGCGAACCCCGGATCAGGTCCGGGGCAGGCGCCGGTGTCCAGACATCATCCCAATGAAAGTCGGGAACCAGCACCATCTCCTGGATTCCGGCGTTCGCCGGAATGACGTCGCTGGACTTTTACAACAGGCAATATAACAAGATATAAGCGGCTATAGATACTTCTTAAAGCCATTGCCGTTTAAGAATTTCCGGGAAAGGGAACATGGGGGAAAAAGAGGTCGTTCCTATTAAGAACATCGTCCAGGAACTGTGGACCGGAGGGAATTCCCTCATCGATCCCCTGGTCCCGGCCGTTATAGAGGCCTGGAGCCGGGTGGTTCCCGTATCGTTACGCCCGGCGATCTGCCTGGAGGGGATCCGGGAGGGGACTCTCCATCTGCTGGTTTCCAACCCGATCGTCGGACAACAATTGCAGTTTCTAAAGGAATCCATCCGGGAAAAAATGAATGCCATCCTGGGGGGGCCGATTGTTAAAGGGATTCGGGTTAAGCCCGGG
This sequence comes from uncultured delta proteobacterium, assembly GCA_963790475.1. Taxonomy (GTDB): domain Bacteria; phylum Desulfobacterota; class RBG-13-43-22; order RBG-13-43-22; family RBG-13-43-22; genus RBG-13-43-22. The sequence goes on from CAWBOS010000012.1 coordinate 1,508,294, forward strand.
TCTTTTCCGGAGATGCCTTCTGCAGAATTTGAAGAACCTGGTCATCGTAAACCCCGGGCTCCCGGTAAAGGGTAACAGGCGGAAGGACCTTGAGTTCTTCCCGACCCTGGAAAACGGCCTCCATCAATACCCACTCCGCCTCTTTATCTTGAAAAGAATAAACCATTCGGATCTTCTTGGGTTCCAGCTGGTGTTGTCTGGACAAGGCCAGAAGAGATACCAGTCTCCAGGCCGGGTAGATCACGAACCATTTCCCTCCAACCTTTAAGCTGTGGGCCACACTTTTCAGAAGCTGAGGTAAGGTAACCCGGACCTCATGGCGGGCCATGGCTTTTTGGGGATTGGGGTTGATCCGGCCCCGATCTAAGGGGCGAAAGGGTGGATTGGAAACAACCGCGTCAAATTTACCTTTTTTGATGAATCCCGGGAGTTGACAGAGGTCCCCCCGGATGATTGAAATACGATCCTGAAATTGATTGAGGATGATATTGCGGCGGGCCAGATCGATGAATTCCGGCGCCAGTTCCAGGGCAATGATCCTGGAGAGCGGATAGGCCCCGGCCAGGATAAGGGCCAGGATCCCGCTGCCGGTTCCCAGATCCAAAATCCGGGAACGAGCCTTGAGCCGGATAAATTCAGACAGGATTAAAACGTCAATAGAAAAACGATAACCGGTTTTCTTCTGGATGACTCCGATAGCCCCCTTTCCCCAGGAGTCCAGGGTTTCATCGGCACCAACCGATACCGGTTTCTCAGGGGAGGATGGATTCATTCCGATTTAAGGGATTCATCACCAGGCCGGTCAGTGTTTTAGGGTAAAAATAAGTGGATTTTCTGGGCATGACCAGAGAGGCCTCCGCAATCTGCCGGACCTGTTCAATCGGGGTGGGGTTTAAGATGAACCCCATTTGGCTGCGCCCCTTTTCCACCCGTTGTAAAACCTCAAGGCTGTCATGCCGATATTCGATAATTTTTTCCTGGTCCAGTTCTTCCGGCCGGATTCCCAGAATTTTTTGAAAGACCAAGCGGCTTAAGATCACGACATCCAGCCGTTTTAATAAAGGGTCGATACCTTCCCCCCAGTCGCCGTCCAGACTCTCTTTTTTTAGGGTTAGAAGATAGAACCAGGAAGTCTGGAACAGGAAGAGACCAAAAGAGTGGGATTCGGTGCCTTGTTTCTCCAGCCGGGAAAGAAATTCGTGGGTAGTCTGTTTTTTAGTTTCAGGATCAAAAGGAATTTTTTCAACCGCAAAATAGGGGGCCAGCTTTTTTTCCAATAACAGGGGGTCGATTTCGAAAACGCGGTTCAAGGCCCGATGGACCGGGAAGATAGTCAGTCCGGGATCTTCCATCGGACAGAGAAACATCAGCGTATAATTAAAGGCCGCGGTACTCCCCAGCTCCGGGTGTTCTCTGCGCATATCCGATTGATAGGCCAGGCTGGTCTCATAACGGTGATGGCCGTCGGCGATATAGACGGTTTTGTCCAAAAATCTTTCCCTGATTTTCATTAGGGTTGAAGGGGCGGTAATTCTCCAAAGCCGATGACGGACCGAGTCTTGATCTACAAAGTCGGTAAAAGGTCTTTCGGCGGCTTGATCGTCAAGTAAGGAGAGGATTCGGCCTTCGGGGTCGATATAAAAAGAGAAAATCGGACAAAACTGCATTTGACAATGTTGGAAAAGCTGATAGCGGTCCTGTTTGAAAGAGGAAAAAGTTTTTTCATGAGGCCGGACTTTGCCGGAATCAAAAGGTTCCAGCCCGAGCAAGGAGATAAAACCGGTACGGATGCGGATCCCTTGGCCTGGAATCGAAAAATTAATTTTATAAAGATAGATAGCCGGTTCCTGATCCTGGATAAGGAGTTGGTCTTTAAGCCAGGTCTTTAGAGTCAGGGCGGCACGGGTGTATCGATTATCTTCAGGGGTGTCTCCAGGGAAGGTCTTACCGAAATCCAGGCGGATGATATTGTTCGGATGCAATTGATAAAAACGCTCCTGTTCCTCGGGATTGATTACGTCATAGGGCGGGGTCACCACCTGGGAAAAATTGTTGATGATTCGTGAATTATAGATAATCCCCCGAAAGGGGGCGATGTGCGCCACCTTGCCTTCTTCTCCTTTCTGCACAAAAAACCAATAAATTTTTTAATAGCATGTTCTTGTTGACCGGTAAAGAAAATTAATATCTGACAGGGAACAAAAGGAACTGATGGGGGAATTTTGCCGGGAAAATGTTTGCCGGACAGGAACGCCGGTCCGGATCGGACACCATAGACAATAGGCCCAAAGTCCCTTTTTAAGCTTTGGAAAGGGGCTTTGGGCCTAGGACTTTTGCTCTCTTTGAGAAACTTCAGGCCGTTGACTGGATAAGTATTAATCCGGGTTGTTTATTTTTTCTTGGGAAGGGGCTTCACTCTTTTCCCTTTAAGATATAATTTCAATGCCTCATCGACTACCTCTTTAATCCCCTTTTGCTCCCAATAAGTAATGGACTTTATCTTCCCATGATTGATCTCCCGGATCATGACTGTGGTCCGGATCCATTTTTCCGGCGATTTTTGGGGTGCCTTGGCTTTTCCGGCAACGGCAGGTTTGATTTTTTTCATTGCCGGTCTTTTTCGGATGACCATGATCTTTGCTCCCTTTAAAAAAAGTGGAACGATTAGGGGGTATGCTTTAGTGAATCTCTCTCCTCCTGTCCCAATTGCAAGAGGAAAAACCTATTTCTTGGGAGGAACAACGGCATCTTTGAAAGCTTTAGCTATCCTCATTTTAGTTACGGTCTTGGCAGGAATCTTGATCGGTTCACCGGTTTGAGGATTTCTCCCGGTGCGAGCCTTTCTTTTGGAAAGAACGATCTTGCCAATGCCCGGCATGGTAAAAGATCCGGATTTCTTGGTTTCGGCAACCGCCAATTTGGCCAATTCATCCAGGATCTCCTTTGAAGAATTTTTGGTCATCATGAACTTTTCGGCCAGGTAAGAAACCAGTTGCGTTTTGGTAAGGGGTTTTTTGGTAGCCATAGCGTTTTATCCTCCTTAAAAGTTTTTTATTTGATGAATTTATAAAGGAAAAAAAAGGAAGGGTCAAGCGAAAAAGACAAAAGTTCCCTAAAAAAATGCAAATAGCCTCATTTTTTTTTGTCAATTCCCTTGATCTGCCCTTCGATCCCTGCCAATTAATCTCTTTTCCGGTCCAATTTTCCCCTCTTTTGACAGCCAGGGCAATAATGGGTGCCGCGACCGGCCACCCTTATTTTTTCAATTTGCCGGCCGCAGCGCGGGCAAGGGGATCCGGTCCGGCCGTAAACTTGATGATAATTTTGAAAGCCTCCACTGGTTCCATCCGGTCTCCGATAGTCCTTCAGAGTCGATCCCTGCATTGAAATAGCCCGGGTCAATATTTTTTTAATAATTCGATGGAGGTCCTTGATCCGGGCCGAAGATAAGGTGTCTGATTTGGTCAGGGGATGTATTTTGGCTTGGAACAGAGACTCATCCACATAGATATTCCCCAATCCACTGATTAGGGATTGATCCAGCAAAAGGGATTTGACGGTCCTTTTCCTGGAGAGGACGATTTTGACAAATTGATCGGAGGTAATTTCAAAGGGGTCGGGACCCAGGCGGCTGAGATAGGGGTTTGAATCGACGGGCTTCCCTGGGAATAAGGCAAAAAAGCCGAATTTTCTTATGTCCCGGTAACGCATCTGAAATTTGGAGGAATAAAAATGAAAAATCATATGTGTATGCCGGTCGGCCGGCGTCGATCGGGGTTCCACTAAAACCTGACCGGTCATTTTGAGATGGAGGATCAGGGTCCAGTCCGGAGTAAGGTCCATGAGGATGAACTTGCCTTTACGCCTGATTTCTCGTATGATGGCCCCGGTTAAAATTCGAACAAAAACCTTTGAAGAAGAACGAAGAATTCCAGGATTGAGAATCTGAACGAATCTGATCTTTTGGCCGATCAGACTCGAACGAAGTCGGCGGACAATGGTTTCAACTTCCGGCAGCTCGGGCATAGGATTCGCTCACTTTTCGGCATCGGGAGTTTGGAGAAATTCCCTTTGAGGGCGATAACGGGTGATGAACCATTTCAGTTGCCGGCAGACCCCGCGGATCATGCGGACTTCATGGGATTGGAGGCCGGTTCGCGAAAAATATCGGCGCAGGCTCATCATCCAAAGCTCGGGATTTTGTTTGTCCAAAAAATCCATCAACTGCAGGACCTCCGACAGGTGCCGGTACATCCCTTCCAGTTCGAAGGAAGAGGCCAGGGGAGGGGCTTCGAGTTCGGAGTTCGGAGTTCGGAGTTGGGAGATATCTGCCTGAGACTGAAGGGGTGACAAGTGACTGGCGTCGAGCGCTGAGATTGCGGAATTCGAGTTTGGGGAGTTCGAATTTGAATTGCTCTGAACTCCCCTGCCCGTCGCAGGCTCCGAACTTTGAGACTGACCATTTTGGTGTGCCAAAAGAATTTCATAACAAAGAATCAGAACGGCCTGACCCAGATTGAGGGAACTGGCGGCGACGGTGGGGATGTGGACGAGGCAATGGCAGAACCGTAATTCTTCGTTGCTTAAGCCGCGGTTTTCAGGGCCGAAGAGAACGGCGATACGGTTTTGAGCACCCAGGGATTGAATTTTCCGGGCCGCTTGAGAGGGACCGATGATCTCCTTGCGCTGGCCCCCCAGACGGGCTGTGGTTCCCACGATGTATTGAAAAGGGGCCAAGGCCTCGGCCAGGGACGAATAGGTTTTCATGTCTTCCAGCAGCCCTCGGGCCATGTGCGTGGAAAGCTTGGTCATCCGTTCCCAGTCGGTATCCTCGGGACTGACTACGATGATATGGGAAAGGCCCATATTCCAGGCCGCACGGGCCGAGGCCCCGATATTTTCCGCGAAGCGCGGTTGATGGAGAACCAGGGTGATGTGGTCCAATAAAGAGTTGTCAGGCATTGGTTTCTTTTCAAGAAGAATTCGGAATCTGGTAGTCAGGGGTCAGAATAAAACCTTAAAACCGGCTTCCCATATTCTGGATTCTGACTACTGGATTCTGGATTCCATGTTTTTCTATTATCATACTATCGGGTATAACACAACCGACCTTTATGTTTGATACCCTGCTAAAATGGATTTCGCCGCTGTTCCTGACGGCCATGGTGCTTCTTTCCGGCTGTGGCGGCGAATGGAACAACCCCTACCCGGTTCAGGAACGGGGCCGCAATATTCTCTACTCCGCTTTTTCCGAGCGCCCCAAACATCTCGACCCGGTACAGTCTTACAGCGAGGATGAGGCGGCCTTCAATGCTCAGATCTACGAGCCTCCCTTGCAGTACCACTATTTTAAGCGACCATACACCCTGGTTCCGGGCACCGCTGAAGAAGTCCCCCACCCTCAGTTTTTTGATGCCGGGGGACACCGACTCCCGGATGATGCCGAGGCGGGCAGGGTGGCTTACAGTCTGTACGAGATCAGAATTCGTCCCGCGATCCGTTTTCAACCCCATCCCGCTTTTGCCCGTGATGCAGCCGGCGCTCTGCTTTATCACCACCTGAGGCCAGTCGACCTGAATCCTATCCATAACCTCTCGGACTTCAAACAACAGGGCACCCGCGAATTGATTGCCGCTGATTATGTTTACCAGATCAAGCGGCTCGCTCATCCGAGATTGCAATCCCCGATCTTCGGTCTCATGAGTGATTATATCGTCGGACTCAAAGCCTATGCCGCCCTTCTTAAAAAAGCCAATCAAGAGCTGTTAAAGAAAGGAGAGGGTAATGCCTATCTGGATCTGGACCGGTTTCCTCTGGAAGGGGTAACAATTGTGGATCGCTACACCTACCGGGTTAAACTCAAGGGGAAATATCCCCAGTTCGTTTATTGGCTGACCATGCCTTTTTTTGCCCCGGTTCCTAAAGAAGTGGACCGCTTCTTTTCCCAACCCGGGATGGCGGAAAAGAACTTCACCCTGGATTGGTACCCGGTAGGAACGGGTCCTTATATGCTGACCAAGAATAATCCCAACCGGCAGATGGTCCTGGAACGTAATCCCTATTTCCATGGAGAGACCTATCCTTCCGAGGGAGAAGAAGGGGACCGGGAGGCCGGGCTTTTGGCCGATGCCGGCAAGCCTTTGCCCTTTATCGACAAGGCGGTATTCAGTTTGGAGAAGGAAGGAATTCCCTACTGGAACAAGTTTCTGCAAGGGTATTACGACGCCTCGGGGATCAGTTCCGACAGCTTTGATCAGGCGGTCCAGATCTCCAGCACCGGAGACATCGCCCTTACCGAAAAAATGAAGGAGAAAGGGATCCACTTGAGCACCTCAGTGGCCCCTTCCTCCTTCTATATGGGATTCAATATGCTGGATCCGGTAGTTGGAGGGACTTCGGAGCGGGCCCGTAAACTGCGTTTGGCTATTTCCATCGCTGTGGACTATGAGGAATACATCAGTATCTTTGCCAACGGCCGTGGTATTGCGGCCCAGGGTCCGATTCCTCCGGACATTTTCGGCAACAGGCCCGGTAAAGACGGGATCAATCCTTATGTATATGACTGGGTCAACGGCCACCCAAAACGCAAATCCTTAGAGGCGGCTAAAAAACTGTTGGCCGAGGCCGGTTACCCAGGGGGGATTGATGTGGAAAACGGCAAACCTCTGGTGCTCAACCTCGATGTCACCGCCCGAGGTCCTGACGACAAGGCCCACCTTGATTGGTATCGAAAACAGTTCGGCAAGCTCAACCTTCAACTGGTGGTCCGGGCCACCGATTACAATCGATTTCAGGAAAAAATCCGAAAGGGTAACGCCCAGATCTTCAACTGGGGCTGGAACGCCGATTATCCCGACCCGGAGAATTTTTTGTTCCTGTTGAATGGACCTCAAAGTCAGGTCAAAAGTCAGGGAGAAAACTCGGCCAATTACGCCAACCCTGAATATGACCGGTTGTTTGAGAAAATGAAAAATATGGAAAACGGGCCGAACCGCCAGGCTATCATCGATCAGATGATTGAAATTGTCCGCCATGACGCCCCCTGGCTGTGGGGGTTTCACCCCAAGGAATACAGACTTTATCATTCCTGGATGCTCAACCAGAAACCGAATAAAATGGCCCGCAACGGGCTTAAATACCAGCGCATCGATACGGTGATGCGGGAACAGAAGAGGGCTGAATGGAACCAGCCGGTTCTCTGGCCCCTGTTTCTGATTCTGGCCGTGCTGCTGGTCACGGCCCTGCCGGCGGTTATTGCCTATCGCCGCCGGGAAAGGAAATCGGCCATCTGATGTTGAACTATATCATCCGACGTGTGCTCTATGCCCTTCCGATCCTGATCGGAGTCAATATCATCACCTTCAGTCTGTTTTTTGTGGTCAATACCCCGGACGATATGGCCCGTATCCATCTGGGGGTGAAGCGGGTGACGCCGGAAGCTGTTGCCAAATGGAAACAGGAGCGGGGTTACGATAAGCCGCTTCTGTTCAATTCTTCCGCTCCGGGTACGGCCAAAGTGACCGATACCATCTTTTTCGAGAAATCGATCAGGCTGTTTGCCTTTCAATTCGGCCCGGCCGATGACGGACGCGACATCGCCTATGAAATCAAGACCCGTATGGGACCGAGTCTGGCTATCGCCCTGCCCGTGTTTCTGCTGGGGCTGGCCTGCTATATCTCTTTCGCCCTGATGATGGCCTTTTTCCGGGCCACTTACCTGGATTTCTGGGGAGTGGTGTTGTGCGTGGCCATGATGTCCATTTCCAGTCTGTTTTATATTATCGGCGGTCAATACCTGTTGAGCAAACTCTGGAACCTGGTGCCGATTTCCGGGTACGGCACAGGGATTATAGCCGTTAAATTTCTGATTCTACCGGTGTTGATCGGGGTGGTGAGCGGAATCGGCTCCGGTGCCCGCTGGTATCGTACCATCTTTCTGGAGGAAATCGGCAAGGACTATGTGCGCACCGCCAGGGCCAAGGGTCTGTCGGAATGGCGGGTCATGTACAGACATGTCCTTCAAAATGCCATGATCCCCATCCTGACCGGGGCGGTGGTGGTCATTCCGGTCCTTTTTATGGGAAGCCTGATCACCGAATCCTTCTTCGGTATCCCGGGGCTTGGCAGTTACACCATCGATGCCATCAACTCCCAGGATTTTTCGGTGGTCCGGGCCATGGTTTTTCTGGGTTCGGTGCTTTACATTATCGGACTTATTCTGACCGACATTTCCTATACGCTGGTTGATCCGAGGATACGACTGGAATAGCTGATAGCTCTTAGCTGATAGGTACAAAAAAGTTTTTTCTTCATCCTTTAAACTGTGACAAAGTCGTAACAGGTCGTCACCCCGGAGAAAACCGGGGTCCAGAAGTTTTTGTTTAAATTCCTGGATTCCGACTTTCGTCAGACGAAAATGGGCGACTTTTTACTTGCTATCACTATGCGATTTAAACAATGAGCTGACCGCTATGAGCTATGAGGTAATATGATAATCATGAACTTCAAACCGATCATACTCTGGACCGATGCTCTGATTGCCGTTTTGCTTTTGGCCGGATTGGCTTACGGCTGGACGATATTGAGACACGAGCACCTGCTGGCCCCCTGGAAACGGGTAATCCGAAACACGAGCGGCCTGGTGTCCATGATCGTGCTGACCGTGTTTCTGGTAATCGGTTTGCTCGATACCCTGCATTTTCGCCCGGCCATGGAAACCCAAAAAAACGGCGAGAGGGCTTATGCGGTGGAGGTCTTAAGCCTTTTGGATCTGATGGTCGGTCCCTTAAGGCAGCATACCGAAAAAACGTATTCCGCCCCTTTGGCCGCCCATCTTTTTTCCAAAGAAACCGTCGAGCTTCCCGACGGGCGGCAGGCGCGGATTTTCCCACGCCTGGTTTACGGTGGAGCCCATCTGAAAAATCCCGATCAGGATAAGGACGGTGATATAGCTAAACGCGGGATCTTCGGTTTAATCCTGGCCCTGGTGTTATGGGGCCTGGCAGCTAGTGTTTTGCTCGGGATCCTGGCCCGCCGCCGAAAAATCGGCCTGGCCTCATGCCTAAAGGGCGTATTCCGTGGTCAAGAGGAAATTCCCTGGAATGCCGCTTTATGGACCTTGCTGGGCCTTTTTCTGTTGGCTGTGCCCATTACCGTTCTCAGCCTCAAATATCACGTTTTCGGCACCGACAAGGTGGGACAGGACGTGCTTTATCTGGCCTTGAAGAGCATACGTACCGGCCTGGTCATCGGGACCCTGACCACAATGGTGATGCTGCCCTTTGCGGTTTTGCTCGGAATCATGGCCGGGTTTTTCCAGGGGTGGATTGACGATATCATCCAGTACGTCTACACCACCCTGAATTCTATTCCCGCCGTACTGCTGATTGCCGCGGCCGTTTTGATGACCCAGGTTTACATGGATAGCCATCCCGAACTGTTCGAAACCGCCAGCGCCCGGGCTGACCTGCGCCTGTTGTTTTTGTGCCTTATTCTTGGCATCACCAGTTGGACCGGACTGTGCCGCCTGATGCGGGGGGAATCGTTAAAGATCCGGGAGATGGAATATATACAGGCGGCGCAGGCCTTCGGCGTTTCCGATTTCAAGATCATTATTCGACATATCCTGCCCAACGTCATGCACATCGTGCTGATCGCCCTGGTCATGGATTTTTCAGGCCTGGTACTGGCCGAGGCCGTATTGTCCTACGTGGGGGTCGGCGTGGATCCCTCGATGATCAGTTTCGGCACGATGATCAACAGTGCCCGTCTGGAAATGGCCAGGGAGCCGATGGTCTGGTGGTCCCTGTCCGCCGCCTTCGGCTTTATGTTCCTGCTGGTGTTGTGCGCCAATCTGTTTTCCGATGCGGTACGGGACGCCTTTGACCCGCGGGTCCAAACCCGGGCGGTACGGCTGCAGCTCTTTCGGAAACGTCCGCCGGCCGTGGCGAAAGGGAAGCCTTCATGAGCACACCCTTACTGGAAATCGATCGTTTAATAACCCGGCTGATCACAGACAGCGGTGTGATTAGAGCTGTGGACGGCCTGTCTCTGTCCATTAATCACGGGGAGACCTTCGCCCTGCTGGGGGAATCGGGTTGCGGCAAGTCCATGACTGCCCTTTCCATTATGCGCCTTTTGCCGGAGGCAGGTCTTATCCTTGGCGGCAGCATTCGGCTGGAGGGCCGTGATCTATTAGCCATTTCGGAATTGGAAATGCGTAACGTTCGGGGCCGACATATCGGTATGGTTTTCCAGGAACCGATGCTGAGCTTGAATCCGGTCATGACCATCGGGAACCAGGTGGAGGAAATTCTCATTCAACACCTCAAACTGCCGGGTGAGGAGGCCAGGAAACGTGCTCTGGCCCTGCTGGAGGCGGTGGGTATTCCCGATGCGGCCCGACGCAGCGGCTATTATCCCTTCCAATTTTCCGGAGGCATGAAACAGCGGGTGATGATCGCCATGGCCTTGGCTTGTGAGCCGGCCCTTTTAATCGCCGATGAACCCACCACGGCACTCGATGTCACTACGCAAGCCCAGGTCCTTGATCTGTTACGGCAAATCCAGAGTCAGAGCCGCATGTCGATACTGCTCATCACCCATGATCTCGGAGTGGTTTCAGAAATGGCCCACCAGGTGGCGGTGATGTATGCCGGCGAGGTGGTGGAAACGGCTGACCGCCAGCGGTTCTTCACCCATCCGGCCCATCCTTATTCAAGAAAACTCTTTGAATCCCTGCCCATGCGAAATAAACGGGGCGAGCCCCTGGCCATGATCAAGGGCAGCGTGCCACCCCTTACCAGGGAATTTTCAGGCTGCCGTTTTGTCGAACGCTGCGATTTTAGCTGGGATCGTTGCCTTTCCCGGGTGCCCCAATGGAACCAATGGGAGCCGGGTCGCTTTGTGAGATGCCACCTTTATGAAAATCAGGCGAGAGGCGAGAGGCAAGAGGACAAGGGCAAAGAGCAAAGGGCATGGAGCATGGGGGAGGGGGAGGGCGGCAAAGAAAGAGAGACGGGATTTGCGGCGCAAGATGCGAAAACACCTACACCCCTTCTGAAAGTGGAAGATTTGAAAGTTCATTTTCCAATCCGCAAAGGCCTCCTGAAGCGTACGGTGGGGTCCATCAAGGCCGTGGACGGCGTATCCCTTTCGGTTCCCATCGGAAGGACCCTGGCCCTGGTGGGGGAATCCGGCTGCGGCAAGACCACTCTGGGCAAGGGTATTCTCCGCCTCATCCCCCTGACCGGCGGTTCGGTTTGGTTTCAGGGAAAAGATCTTTCGTCTCTGTCCTCCGCGGAACTAAGGCCGCTGCGCCGGGAGTTTCAGATCATCTTCCAGGACCCCTACGCCTCGCTCAATCCCCGCCTGCGGATTGCGGAAATCATCGAAGAGGGTATGGCGGCCCTCGGCATCGGGACCGGCTCCGGCGATCGGATGATTCGTATCGACCGCTTGCTGGAGGAGGTCGGTTGTCGGCGTCGATCAAATTTCGCTATCCTCATGAGTTCTCGGGAGGGCAACGTCAGCGAATCGCCATCGCCCGCGTCCTGTCCGTGAATCCTAAACTCATCATTTGCGATGAGCCGACCAGCGCGCTGGATATTTCGGTACAAGCCCAGATCCTGAATCTGCTCAAAGAACTGCAGGACAGGCACGGTCTGGCCTATCTATTCATCACTCATAATATTTCCGTGGTCGAGTTTCTGGCCCACGAGGTGGCGGTGATGTACCTGGGGCGCATTGTCGAGCGGGGAACAGTAGAAGAGGTCTTGGACCATCCGAAACATCCCTATACCCAGGCGCTCCTTTCGGCCGTACCGTCGATCGATCCTAAAACCAAACGGGAGGTGATTCGTCTGCAGGGGGATCTGCCTTCCCCGGCTGATCCGCCACCCGGCTGCCACTTCCATCCCCGCTGCCCTGAGGTCATGCCGAAATGCAGAGTGATCTACCCGGGTCAAAGCCGTTTCAGTGACACCCATTCCACGCACTGCCATCTGTATTAGGATTATGGAGAGTTAAGGGGGATTGATATTATTGATGAACTCGTAAAAAGTTGTCACCCCGGTGAAAACCGGGGTCCAGAGGTTTTTAACTATTTAAAATTCCTGGATTCCGACTTTCGTCGGAATGACGAAAACAGGCTTCCGGTGGCTTTTTGCGAATCCGTCAATATTACCCAAGTGCAATTATTAAATTGCCTTTTTGCCACAGGAAAAACAGTCAAGAACAACAGACAAAACCTGATAAGCCTGCTATCGCTACATAAAGATTAAAAAGTTGCTTTTTAGTCGGATCAATATAAAATTAAAGCTAAAAAGGGTGTTGAATGAAACGATGAATAGGAGACCGAAAAAAAAATGTTCAAGAAGAGTATTTGGTTTTGGATACCGATTATCTGTTTATTCTTATTGTTGTTTTCCCGGCCAAGTGGGGCTATCGGCCTGGAGGCGGCCATCGGCCTCTCGTATCAGGATTTTCAGGGAGGTGTCGCCTATAAAGGAGATTCCCTCGATTTAAACAATGATTTGAGATTTAGTCGTGCTACCCAATTCTTTGGCCGGCTTAAAATTGATACACCCCTCGTTATCCCCAGTTTTTACCTGATGGCCACGCCCATGAGCTTTGATGGAACGGCGACCGACAACCTCTCCTTTACCTTCGGGGATCAAACATTCAATGCCGGCATCCCTTTTTCATCGACGTTAAGACTTGATCATTATGATTTGGCTTTGTATTACGGATTGCCTTTTGTAAAACAGGCTACGCTGGGGCGGATTAATATTGAGGCAGGATTGAATATACGACTCTTTGATCTGAAAACAGAGATAACCCAGATGGGCAAATCGGAATCCGAGAGTTTTAATCTGCTTGTGCCAATGGCTTATCTTGGGCTCCAAATCAAACCAACGAGTTTCCTTTCCCTGGAAGGAGAATTTCGAGGGGTTGCCTACAATAGCGATCATTACTATGATCTGATCGGCCGGGTCAAATACTATTTTGTCAAGTTGGCCTATGTCAGTGCCGGATACCGCCATGAAGAAATTTCCATGGACCAAAGTGATATAAAATTGAATGTCCGGTTTAGCGGACCTCAGGTAGAAGTAGGATTTCAATTCTGAAAAACTACCTTTTCCCATAGGCGCCGTCCCTATTTTAATAATTTGTCAAGATAATGTTTATCATTTATAATGGGTTAAGTAAAATCCGGAGAGGTTAAATAATCAGGCGTCCTTCTATCAAAGACCAAAGATTCCTTTTTCCCTTCCTAAAGGGTTCCTTTGGGGAGAAAAGTTATAAAAACATCTTAAAGTAACTGGTTAGCGAGGAGGAAATATGGGAGTATGGAGGTAAGTAAATGACAAGAATTGAAGAAATTGAAAATACGGTTGCCTCGTTGCCGGTAGAAGAATACCGGAAATTTCGAGAATGGTTCCTGGAACGTGACTGGGCGCAATGGGATAGACAGATTCAAGCCGACTCGGAGTCAGGGAAATTGGACTTCTTCGTGAAAGAGGCCATGGAAGAGAAGAACCGTGGTAAGTTGAGAGATTTGTGATCCATCGCACAACCCGCCGTTTTTGGGACTGCTATCGGTCGTTATCATCACAGACGAGAGAATTAGCTGACAAGAGCTTTACTCTTCTGCGCGAAGACCCTCGGCATCCCTCACTTCATTTCAAGAAGGTGGGGAAGGTCTGGTCTGCCAGAGTAGGTGCTGGCCATCGAGCTTTGGCTGTGCTCGACGGTCAGGACTATATCTGGGTGTGGATCGGGACACACGACGAGTATGAACGATTGATATAAATGCCAAACTGTAAATCCTACTAGAAATGGGGACATCCCCATCATTATTATTCATCACACACAATATTTCCAGCTTCAGGGGGACCTGCCGTCCCCGGCCGACCCGCCCCCTGGCTGTCACTTCCATCCCCGATGCCCCGAGGTCATGCCGAAATGCCGGACGATTTACCCGGCCCAAAGCCGTTTCACCGACACCCATTCCCTGCACTGCCATCTGTATGATGGTTTGGAGGGGTGATTGATATTAAACATAGCGATATAAATTATTACCTTTAAATCCAATGCTCCCTTCCGTCATGCCGGACTCGATCCGGCATCCAGAGGATTCTAACCACTGGATTCTGGCTAGAAATTAATTTGTTATGAGAATATTTATAGTTTATAATAGGTTATCTAGATTTTGAAAGGGTTCTCGTGCTATTGGATGTCCAACAATAGCCAAAGATCTTTGTTTTCATCCCCGAAGGGGTACCTTGAGGAGGGGAGTTGTACAGAAACAATAAAATAACTTGTTCTTCCATTGAAAATAAAGAGGAGGACATGATGCAAATTAACGACAAAAAAACGAACAAGAGTTCCCTTAGATTTCCATACCCACATGGCAAGCCCGTTGAGTGCCCACATTGCGGCGAGAAGTTCGAACTTAAACGTCTTTCTGAAGCAACTGGTTATTTTGAATGTTTAAATCCGAATTGTAGAAAGACCTTTCATGTAAAGAAGGACCATTAATACTATATGCCTCGTTTCTTAATTTCTTATTAAACTTGAACAAGCCAAAATCAGCCGACGCAAAAAGCCGCGCGGCTGATTTGCAGCGTTAGTCGCTGTTTCATTCCTTACCAAGGAGACGATATGAATGTTTTATTAGATGATTTAGAAACAGAATGGAAGAAAGTTCCAGAATACAAAGATGTGGAAGCTGAATATTGGGTTCCTGGGCAGAACCAAATAGAGAAGTGCCCAAATGGATGTGAACTGGTAATTTATGAAGGTAATCCTGTAAAATGGGACCGGGTATCGGGCCGTGATGCTTATCGCCAGACAAGGATATGTAGGAAACATGGTTTTGCACGAATTTATGTTATAACCGGCCCTGCCGCATTGGCTACAAAGTGGAATCCACAGAATTCATAAAAAGCCATGAGGATTGTCATTAATTATATAAGAAACTTTAGAATAACTTGTTCGGCTTACTAAGCGGGGTACGAGGTATGATCTTTGAGACGTACTATTGGAGATTGGAATTGGGACGTCTTTCGCGCGTACTGCATCGTCACATTACACAGCGCCGGTGGCGTACATCATCTGATGCATCGGTCGAAAAATGTATAATGCTAGGCTTCTATTCAGTTCGCAAACTGCTTGACGCATTTCAGCCGCCTCCGAATATGGCGTTTCAATTAACTGTCACAACGTCCCCCTTTTTTGGCGATCATTACTATGATCTGATCGGTCGGGTCAAATACAATTTTATTAAGTTGGCCTTCGTTAGTGCCGGATACCGCCATGAAGAAATTTCCATAGACCAAAGTGATATAAAACTGAATGTCAGGTTTAGCGGACCTCAGGTAGAAGTCGGATTCCAATTCTGAAAACCAGGGGGAGAGTTATCCCCACGAAAAGTGAATTAATAGACGCTGTTGTCCCTATTTTCAGATCCAAAAACCAAACGGGAGGTGATCCATCTTCGGGGGGATATGCAGTCCCCGGCCGACCCCCCGGCCGGCTGCCATTTTTATCTCCGCCGCCCTGAAGTCATGCCGAATTGCAAAGTGATCTATCCGGTTGGAAAATAATTTGTTTAGACAATGTTTATCATTTATAATAGGTTTCCTGGAATTTGAAAGGGTTGTGGTGCCTTTGGACGTCCATCAACAGCCAATAGTCTTTGTTAGCATCCTCGAAGGGATACATTGAGTTGGGGAGTTAGAAAAAAACTTTAGAATAATTTGTTAGGGATTGACTTCATGGAAAAGCAAGCGTGGGACATTTCCTGCACAAAGGAAGAATTTGAAAAGATAAAATCAGACGAATGTTTCATTGGATTGCTTACTTTGGGTAGGGTCGTGAACGCTTTGCGTTTTTGCCAAAAGCCTGCAAGAGACGCTAAAGGTGGCTCTGACCCTTCAAGTGCTCGCTCTATGATTAACTCTTTTTTATTCGCAAGCTCAGTTTTATACGAAGGGTTTCTGCTGGTTGAAAAATTGGTCAGGCAATATAAAGATCGTGATTCATTCAAAGATGGTTTTGGAGCTTTGTTAAGAGACGACTTGGTTACATCTTTGAGAACATCAGTTCTAAAAAGAGCAAGGAATAAATTTATTTTTCATTTCGATAGGGATGTGTCGAGAGAAGCACTACAATATTTTGATATGGCAACTATTAAATTTGCATCAGGGGTTGGGAAAGCCACTGGTGAAATGTATTTTGGTTTGGCTGATGAACTTGCGATGAATTACTTGTTACAGCCAAAAGAAAATGAATCTAATGAGTCTTTGATGCAACGATACGCAAAAATCGTGAAGGACACTACCTCTATTATGGGACAATTTACCAAATCCACAGAAATTCTTATGGCAGATGTGTTGAAAGATATGGGGTTTGTTGTCAAGAACGCTGCGCGTCCCTGACATCTCTGTAGATGATCATCTGTGGCTGCTCAGCGTTTGCACCTCAATACCATCGGATGCAGCAGACAATCCCGCCGGCAAGCAAGCTTGCCTCCGGTCTTGCTCCCGTTCCCCAGTCATTAGGCTTAACGAGAGGAGAACAAATATGGGACTTCTCGACAATCTAAGAAGAAACATGCCAGGGGGGCCAAGAAATATTGCTAAGCACTTATTGAAATACTACTTGGCTGATATAACAAGGTTTCCCTATTTAAATTCAAAAGAAATATTCAAAAAGATGTTGCAGGATCGTTATGCAGTTATAAAGAAGATGAGTGCTGACGATATAATGAAAATTGTTTCAAAGACTGATACTTTGGTTGAACTTACATTAGAAGTTATTGCATATGAGCATCCTGCCGCAATGAATTCGCACTATCAAAAAGAAACCTGTGACGATATCTTTGACTTCTTTAAAGAGAACGTACCTCAGGAGTTTGAAAGATTTATCAATAAGGTTAATGCTACAGAAAATCAGGACAATTATGAATTCGGGATTCGGAAATCTGCCCCCATACCTATAAGGCCACCAATATCCAAAGAAGAGGCATTTGTCGAATGGATGTTACGTTATGATGAAGATACCCTGCTATTTCGACAAATGATTTCAGATGAGAACTTAGATCATGTTGTAACGAGCACTACAAAATTGATAATCCGAGAAGTGAACGATAATCCAAGTGGCGAAATGCTAATGGATAGATTAGGTACTATTAGGGAGTTTTGTCAAACATCTCTAAAACCAATCATTGAAAAAAGAAGGGGCATAGAATTTTGCCCCGAAGAAATACAAATCGTATTTCTCGCCTGCCTAACAAAGATGTCAATATTGCCGTATTTCGTAAAGTACAAATATAATGTACCAGTTCCAGAAGGGTTTCTCCCGCTTAAAGAATTATAACTGATAACGTGCGGCATGCAACCGGAGGGGTCTCGACCTACTGCTGTGGAAGCCGGGGTCAAATCTTTATCTTTACATTTAGAAATATTTATTGTGTTGGATAAGCCATGATAAGAACCTTGAGAATCCAATATCCTAATACGTATTATCTTGTGACCTGCTGCGAAAAAAGGGACGTTGATAAAATATCACTTTACAGATAGTGAATGTTGGGATCAGGTTTCGGTTCGAATCAACTGGGGTCTGATGCTGCAAAAAATCAAATGGAAAGACTTCAATGAAACACGGATGCTGATTGGATCGGCTATTCTTCTCTTCTTTTTGACAGGCCTCTTTCTGCAGGCGCCGGCGTATGCCGAATCCTGTGAAAAGGTCGTTCATGCGGTCAATATGCGGCTCTCGGCCGCGGAACATAGGGCCAGGTCTTGAAATATAAGTTTTATGGTTAGGATTTTCCTACCGAAGTATTTTCTTAAAAAGATTGTGGTTTGTAGGAGAATTCTTTATACTAAAGCTAAAACGGTGATAGTAGCGATAGGGGTAAAGGAAAGTGATTTTTCACGACCCCATTTCCTTGAATGACTTTGAGATATTGGAGGAACGATTTATGAAGAAGCAAATTACAGCGCTTATTGAACGTGAAGGGGATGGTTTTGTATCGCTTTGCCCGGAACTCGATATCGCCAGTCAGGGCGATACAATCGAAGAAGCCCGTGAAAACCTACGTGAAGCTCTTGAGCTTTTCTTTGAGACCGCTTCCCCCCAGGAGATTCAATCACGCTTTCATGAGGAAGTGTATGTAACGAGGCTGGAGGTTGCAGTTGCCTAAACTCCGTGTTCTATCTGGGAATCAAGTTTGTGAGATCCTATTACGCCATGGATTCCTTGAGGTGCGGCGCCATGGCAGCCATATCGTAATGCAGAAGCGATTGCCGGATACAACGATTACCGTACCTGTCCCAAATCATACAGATCTGCGGATTGGTACACTTCAATCCATCATCCGCCAGTCTGGTATATCTAGAACCGAATTTGAATCCTGAGCGATCGCCCAACAAGTCGTTCCCCCGAATCGCCTAAATAACAGTCTTCCCGGTGAACTCACCGTTGATCAAGGAAAAGCCAAGGAGATGGTAGGTGAAAAATAACACGTTAGAGAACCTTTTGCAAAACTTATAAAAACTGCATGATGAAATATATCAGCAGGCGGTTATCCCAGTCGATTTAGGAATTTTGGGTCTTTCTTAACGACGATAGTCAGATTTGAGACTTTGGTAACAATTTTCAGGCATAGTTCTCCTCCTGACCTGAACTTTTCACCCCGTTCTTTGAAAATTTACTCAGGAAGCCAACTTTATCAACTGATCCGCAAAGAGCGCCAGGACGCCAAACATGAGATGGAGATTGACTTTCAAGGCTCCTCGGACCATGACATTCTTGGCACCGAACTCTTCTTTTAACCGGCTATTGAACCGTTCTGATGCTGTCCTTCCATTAAATCTTCTGGCCTCGTGGGGAGCCATAGGGATCACATCCTTACCGCGGAAGTTCTTGTCGATAATGGGCACATGTCCCAGAGCTCTGCTGATTGCATAGATAGATCCAGCGTCATAAGCGGCATCCATCAAATCATAAAGATAATCCACCTTGGAACTAGTCATCTTCATTAACGGTATAGCGACCTGGCTGTCATGAAGCGATGCTGCGGTCAAGACGACACTCACCGGCAATCCGCAATCATTAACATCGGCATGGAGTTTATACCCGACCCAGGTCTCTTTGTACCCTTTGGAGTTCTTCTTGGTCCCTACGTCGCAGTAAACCGGCAATTCTTTTAAGGCCTCTTCAACTGATTGCTCTCGTTGCCTGGTCAAGCGTTTGTCTTCCTTGGAATCACGGAGTTCTCCCTTGACTGGACGTCCTCTCTTCTTCGGCGCAGGCTTTTCTTTTACAGGCTTCTTAGTCGGCTTTTCCCGACCTTCTATGGCCGTTGCGTCTCGGGATATATGACCAACCAGTTCCGGCTTTAAACAACGTTCCACCAGGGCTTCGTGAACTTTTTCGCCAAGCCCCCCTTCGGCAAACTCCGCAAAGGCCCTGGAAAAAGTGGCCTCAGAGGGAATGTCGGATACCTTTTCGAACCCGCAGATGCGTCTTACATTAGACGTCGTTTTCAAATGTTCAATGGTTGATCTGGTGAAGGAATGGTTATAGACCGTCTTGGCCACAAAAGCCCGCGCTATCGCTTGGCGCTCAAGGATCTTCCTCCCCATCCACTGATTTAAAGAACTCCGGGGAACATATCTTTCAACCTCAACCAGTTCCAATATCGTCACCAGCCGTTCCTCTTTTTCAGTCAAAGGCTGTTCCCAACATTCTTCTAAATCGGAAAATAAACCTTGTTGCAATCTACCCCTTAACCATGATACTTTTTTCCAGAGCTTCATCGGTGTCTCCTGTGTTTTTTTGTGTTCTTTCTAAACATCATCTTAACACAGAACCACCGCTGAGGCTCACTCTTTATGCTTGTCTATTCCCTAAAAATAGACTTTTGCAAGAGGCTCTAGAGAAAGTGGATATTGGAATCAGGTTTCGTTTCGAAGCACCCGGACCTGATACTGCAAAAAAATCAAATAGAAAGAATTCAATGAAACAACGGATACTAATCAGATCGGCTATCCTCTTCCTCTTTTTGATAGGCCTCTTCCTGCAGACGCAGGCCTATGCCGAATCCTGTGAAAAGGTCGTCCATGCAGTCAATATGCGGCTCTCGACCGGAATCGACGAGCGGGAATTGATCGAAATAATCCACAATCTGAACAGGACGAGCAACAAAAGGCTTCCTTCTAAGTTCGTGAACAAGCGGGAGGCCTGGTCAGAGGGATGGAAACCTGGAAGGGACTTGTGGTCAGTCAGATCACTTAGAGGCTCGAGCATGGGGGGCGACTATTTCAAAAACCTGGAGGGTCGGTTGCCTGACAATAAATGGCGCGAGGCGGATCTCGACTATAAGGGCGGACACCGGGGCGGCAAACGCCTTATCTTTTCAGGCGATGGGGAGCGATTTGTGACCGTAGACCACTACAAGACCTTTACGGAGGTGCCGGCATGCCGGTGAAACGATTCCAATTAAATGGGAGCACAATACGTTCTCTCGATGATCTCTATGATCGGATGTCATCCCTCATCGATCTGCCGGAGCACTTCGGGCGCAATCTCGATGCGCTCTGGGACGTCCTTTCCACTGATGTCGAAGGTCCTTTCGAGATCGTCTGGAAGAATGCGGATAATTCAAAGAAGTTTATGGGCAAGGATTTTGATCGGACCGTGAAGATGCTGCGGGAGCTGGAAAAAGAACGGGATGACTTCAAATTGATGATCGATTAATAAGATAGCCCACAACACATTAAACCTATGGGGGCCATGCAGGAAAAAAGAAAAGGTCAAATACTTTTTTGCCACAGACCCACACGGGCAAAAGCCGGACAAAAGCCTATCTCTCACAGAGCTCTCAGAGACTCAGAGCAACCTAATTTATTGATTGCCGGTGAGGGGCCGGCAATCAATAACATTCACTACCCTGGGGGTAATTTTTTGGGCGGAGACCAGAGTTGGGGCATTTGCGGCCTCATGCCGGCCCTCACTCAATTCCTGCGGCAGAACATGGTCCACATACTCCCTTTCTACCCCTGAATCTTTAAATAGCCCCTGTTATCTGGTCTTAAATAAAGACAATTGGGACGTGATTGCTTTTTCCTTGTCCACCTTTTTCTGCAGGCGGGCCGCCTCCCGAAGGTTACCCCGCTTTTTCCAGATTCCCAGGGCTTCTTCCAAACGATTCATCCGCTCATAGACCCGGGCCTCCCCCGCTTCGTCTCCGATAGCCTTAAAGCAGCGGAGGGCCTCTTCGTTATGACCGCCATCACGGTAGGTCCGACCTGCTTCCGAATAAAATTTCGTTTCTTCAAGAATATGGCCAGCCAATTGTAAATTACGGTGCCGCCGGGCCAGGTGAACGGCCTCTTCGGTTTTCCGTTCCCCCAAGAGAAATTCCACGGCCTGCCGGTAATGCCTCGGGCTTTCGCCGAAGAGCCTGTAATTCCAGCCGGTCATCTCAATGCGGTCCAGACTGGTTTCAAAAGCGTCTTTGTCCTGATAGAACTGATAGCAAGCCAGGAGAGCCGGGTCTTTTTCCCGGGCGGCCAGCCGTTTCAATTCGGCGATGAATTTTTTCAAATTCTGGGAAATGGATTTGGCAAAGAGCGTTCCTTCCCGGACCGCTTCAAAAATTCCGTTGTAATTCCGGGTTTGGAGCAGAAAGTTCAAAACGGGACCAGGCAAACTGGACCCCCAGAAGGGGAGGGAGGAGATAAACTGTTCCACACCGGGCCGCCATTCCTCTTTATTTCCCTTTTCCAGGAGCCGGGTCAGAAGCTCGGCAATAAATACCTGGGCCTCCGTCCGAAGCCGATAGTGGTTATCTGTTTCCAAATATTTATGCAGAAGGGCCTGCAAAAAGGGAAGCGTGATTTTCGGGCCGGCGGCTTCCTTCACATATCTCCCGGCCTCCTCCAGGCGGTTGCCCCTCAGAAAATAATCCAAGGCCTCCTCGTCCCGGCCGGTTTTCCGGTAAGCCTCCCGAACCAGGTCCGGGGCATTGACGGCCTTGAATCGGACCAGTGCCCGGTCCGGGGAGCCTTCCTTTAAAAACTGTTCCCCCTCCTGGAGGAGTTTCAGTTCCTTTCGCGTCTCCTGCCGGCCTTCACCGAGATGGAAGGAAAGAAATTCGGCGGCCTGCTCCCATTTATCCGGAAGCTGACTTTGCTCGATTTCCAAAGCGGCCTGATAATAATCCCCCAGGTTATAAAAACAATCGGCAGCGCTTTCGTGATTTCCCAGGGCTTGGTATTGGGGTGCGGCCAAGTTATAAAAGCGTTTTTTGAAGAAGAAAGCGGCCGATTCCTCATATTGCCCCAGTGCAAACGAACGAACGGCCGCTTTCAGCAGGTTGTTTTTGAGCACTGCCTGGCTTTTTTCTTTTTCCATGAGGGCGGCCTGCTCCTTGCCGGTTCGGGCGAACCGGGTGAAGGCTTCCATGGCCGCGGCCAGGTCCCCGTTCTTTTCATGCAGAAGGGCGGTCTGGTAATCGTCCCCCCCTTTGACGTAGCACTCCAGCAGTCGGGCCTGGTTTTTCAACCTTTTGTACATGGCGGCGGCCTCGGCCCAGTTGCCGGCCTGGTAAAATAGGTCCGCGGCCCGATCGAGCTTTTTCAACTTTTTAAAGAGGACCGCGGCCTGCCGGTACAATCTCCCGGCCGCGAAGGCCTCGGCCGCCTCCGGGTACTTCTTGTTGGCGGCCAGGTATTCGCCCAGGCGTTGGTGATTCCCGGCCTTCCGCCAATTCTCCAGGGCCTTGGTGATCTCCTTCCTTCTGAGCCATTCCTCTGCAGCCCGGTCAAACTCGCCCTGCTGCTCGTAAAGGAAGATCCGGCATAGGGCTGCGCGCTCGTGGTCTTTCAATTTTTCCCATATGTCCATGGCCAGCTCCCATGAACCGGAACGCTCATAACAGGCGCCGGCCTGGGGCCAATAACTGTGCTTCTCAAACAGCGGGGCGGCTTCCCGGAATTGTTTGCGCTGCTCCCAAACAAAGGCCTGGGCGATTTCCGCCCGATCGAGGCTGCCGGCGTTTTTGTAACATTCCAGGGCCGCCGGGTAATATTCACGCTCCAGGAAATAATCTCCCTGATCGGCCCATTCCTCCGGTGAGGAGACCCGGTGCCAGAGCCGGGGCAGCGCTTCGGAATCGGATGTTGAAAACAAGAATTCGACGAGCTCGGTCAAGTTCCAGATCTCCGCGCCCGGATCGTAAATGATGAGGGTGTTCCGGGCCCGGGTAATGGCCACGTACAGCAGGTTGATCTCGTGGCGCAGGTGCGGTTGGCCGCTGCGCTCAAGTTCCCTTCCGTTGAGGATACGCCGCCAGAGCGGGGCCGATTTTGGATCGGCGGAAAATTTCCAGACCAGAACCGTATCGAATTCCAGCCCCTTGGCCTCCTGGATGGTGAAAATCAATTCCGTTCCCAGGACCTGTTTCAGCCGGGTCTGCTCTTCCCGGTCCCGGACCAGAATGACCTGCCCGGCGGCCCGCAGCCGCAGTTGGGAGAGGATTTTTCCCTCTTCCATGTCGGTCAGCAGAAAGGGGGGCTTCCCGTTGAATTTCCATTCCTCCCTGATTTCCGAGCCGGCCAGCCCGATCAAACGCTGTTTGAGGTCCAGCAAGGCGTTGGCCAGCTTGACCACGTTGCCCACACAGCGAAAGTTGATCCGCAGGGAGTGTACCCGGGGCACCTGGATCCCGCGTTCGAAAAATTTGTTCCGCACCTCCTCCCAGCGAAAGCCGCTGGGATTGATGATCTGCTTGGTATCGCCAGCGAGGACCACGTTCTCCGGAGAACCGGCCAGCCGGAAGATCAGGGACAGTTGCACGTCGGCGAAGTCCTGGACTTCGTCACAGACTACCAGATTATAAGAAGTCTGGGGGTCGGCCCCCCGGCCCAGCCGGTCCAGGACCCGGCGGCAGAGGTCGATCTCATCCCACAGCCCCTGTTCCTCCAGTTTCCCCTGGTAATATTCTGCAATATCGTAAAGCTCCCTTCGTTCATAGAGAAAATTGGGTGCCCGTTTGCGCCCCAACTGCACATATTCCGGGTAGGTGAGGAGTGGGCCGGCCAGGGTTCTGGATTTTTTTTCCAGAATTCGAAAAATCTCCAGGAGGGCCTGTCCCTGTTCCTTCCGCCAGCGGCTTTCATCGGTGGTCAGACTGCGGGCCAGCCCTTCCAGGCCGGCGAACCCGGTTTTGCTTTGTAGAAAAACCTGAATCCTTGGTGCGGTCTCCAGGTTGACTAATCCGAGGAGACCTTCCTTTAATTCCAATACCCGGTCCCGAGACTGGGGTCCCTGAAGATAAGCCAGGGAAAGGCTTTTCCACCGTTCCAGCCGGAACACCGGTTTGGCCCCTTTGATAATGGACCGGATTTCTTCCCAGACCAATTCGGCATCGTACCGGGAGTATAACCGGTGATTCCGGAAGAGGGCTTCGAATTCCCGCAGCCGGACTTCCCTGTCCGGGTTGAACGCCCCGACCGCAGGGCCGAGCAGGTCACGAAGCAGGTCCCGGAAGACGTAAAAGTCCGGTAGTGAGACGGCGTCTTCCAAGCCGGTCTGGGCCGTCAGCCCGGCATAGAGGCGCCGGCTGAAATCCCTCAGGAAAGGGTTATAGGTCAAAAACAATTTCCGTTGGCCGGCAAATTCAGGCTTGAGCAGATAATATACGGCCAGGGTGGTCTTGCCGCTGCCGGCGGTGCCCGAAATAAGGACCGGCGGGGAGGTTTCCAGGACCCGGGCCTGCTCTTCGGTCAAATAAAGAAACAACTCCACCTCATCCGGTTTCCCGGCCTCCCGGAGCCGCTCCCATTCGTCATTGTTCAGTACCAGCCACCGCTGGGGTCCGTAATCGTCCGGCACCTGCGCTTCGATGGCCTCCTGGCTGTAGACCGCCGAGGGCAATTCGTCCAGGATGACTTCCGGGAAATCTTCTTCGCTTTCCGGGGCAAAATCCAGGAAGGGGGCGTTTTCCGGCAGGACCCGTCGGGCCTTCCGGCTGACTTCGTCGTGGCCGATCAGCCCCCAGATATAGACCGCCGTCTGGGAACCCCTCTTCCCCAAGGTGAAAAGCATCCGGTTCGAGCGGGAAAAACGGGCCTCAAAAACGACTCTCCTCGAGCTGCCATTCAGCTTTTTGACCCGCAGCCCTGCGTCCCACAATCCGGCCCGCAGGAACTCCAGTTTTTCCGAAAGCCTTTCCTTTTCCTTGGCGCCCATCAACGGTAGGGCCTTCTTAAGACATTCGTTGAGCAGCAGGATATATTTTTGTCCGGACATCACCGGTTCCTCATTAAAAGTGCGAACGCATAAAGATCTTAAAGACCGGGCTCTCACAAGAGCCGATGTAAATGGGCAATTTTAATTTTTCCATCGCGGAGAGGCAAAGGGCCCAAAGAAGAAATATTTTTTATTGATTGTCTCGCCGTTGGCGGGATTCAATCCACCTCTTATGGGATTGAACGAAAATAATTCTTCTGCGATCTTTGCGGCTTGGAGGTGAACAAAAACTTTTTCTTCAAGCACCTTTTTATTTCCCCTTGAAATGCGGTTCTCTTTTTTCGACAAAGGCATTTGCGGCCTCCTGCCGATCCTCGCTCAGTTCCTGGGGCAAAACATAGTCCACATATTCTCTTTCCACTTTTCGTCCGGATCGTTCCGTCTGGGTGTAATATCCGTATTTCACCGACCTGATAAACAGCGGTGGAACCATCTTCAACAGTTCGGCCCATTTTTCAGCTTCTTTTATCAGCCCATCATCAGACACAACGTCATTGACCAGGCCGAATCCCATGGCTCGCTGAGCACTCATCAAGCGTCCGCCTTTCCAGGAGAGGAGCATGAATTCCAGGGCGATCTTGAAAGGCATATAGGGGGCATATTGAGGCGGGATCTGGGCCACACCGGCCCTGCTTTCCGGATAGCCGAAAAGGGCATTTTCGGAGGCAATGGTGATGTCACAACCCGTCACGGCAATGATGTACCCCAGTCCGAGAGCGTAGCCGCGGACGGCCCCGACAATCGGCTTGAAAAGGTCCGTGCCGTTCAAGGGGTAGGCCTCGTGGTATTCCCAGGGTTTTCCCATTTTTCGATCTTCATCGGTCAGGTCGACGCCCACGGAGAAGGACTTGCCATTAGCGCTCAAGATGGCGACTTGGGCCTCCGAATCTTTCTCAAAGCGCTTCCAGGCGTCCCGCAGGGAGAAACTCATTTCCAGATTGAAGGCGTTCAATTTTTCCGGCCGATTCAGGGTGATGTAGGCTATGTTGTTCTTCACTTCGTACAAAACCGTATCAGACATGTTGGTGACCTCCTTTATTCGTAGCACTTTAAGTGTTTGAAAAAGAGTTTTTATTCACCGCAAAGCCGCAAAGAACGCAAAGAGTTTTTTTTGAACAATCCCGTGAAAGGAGGGATTGTTCAAACCGGCTCTGGCCTCCGGCCAAATCATTGCCTGAGGGCAGGGAAGCTTCTCTATTGCAGGCCGCTCACCTGCAATAGAGGAATGTTTTTCTTTGCGCCCTCTGTGTCTCTGCGGTGAAAGCAGGTGTTTCAAAAAGCTAATTTAATACAAAAATTCAAGTAGGACTGGTTAGTCTTTTCCGCTCAGGCCGGCTTTTTTCAGCCAGGGCAGTGAAAGTTGATAATTTTTCTTGGCCACATTGGTCCTGGCAAAACCGCCTTGACTGGGAGGAGTCATCGTTCCGGTGCGGGTAGCCGTCATAAGGCAGAAATTATTGAAAGACGATTCCACCTCGGCGTTCAGGCCCATGGTTTCTTCCATATGGTTGATGGAGAATTTGCACAACCTGACCCAGTAAGGGACATCCAGGTAGTTTTCCGCCACCCTCTGGGCATAGGCCAGGGTCTCTTTTTCCAAAGTTTCCGGATCGAAGATCCGGTTGACAAACCCATAGGAGAGGGCTTCCCGGGCGGTCATGAAACGATGCTCGAAAAGTATTTCTTTGGCCCGCCGGGGTCCTATGTCATAGGGTACGGAAAAATATTCCACGAAGCCGGGAAGGAATTGGGCATCCTCGGCGGCGAAGAGAATATCCATGGAGGCGGCTACCATCCAGCCGCCGAAGATACAATAGCCATGGACCATGGCTATTGTGGGTTTGGGCAGGTTACGCCAGGCCAGGCAAAATTCGACATACATTTTTCGCATGTCTTCAAACCAGGGCGTTAAACCCTGTTCGGCGCGTACGGCATAACCTTGTTGTTGTTTGTATTCTCTATCTTCCTCAGTCCCGATATCGTGCCCCGCCGAAAAGGCCCGTCCAAGGCCGGAGAGGACAATGGCGCCGCACTGCGGATCCTTGGTGGCCATCTTGAGGGCCGAATCCACTTCCTCAAGCAGTAGATAACTCTGGGCGTTTAGAACCCTGGGCCGATTGAGAATGATTCGGGCCACCTTTCCCGGTTGATAAACAACATGTTTATACTCCATGGCTGTACCTCCTTCAGGTTCGTTGTTTCAATGTTGTAAGTATATAAGCTTTCGTATCATTTACCCAATTTGATGTCAACTCATTGTATGGAGGATTTTCTTGTCTGATCGATCCATAGATCTGAGGAGAGAAATTCTAATTTTTGTTAAAATCCTATCGTTCTCAGTGTCCCATTCTCAATTTCTCTCCCTCAAGAGTTTATTGGTGACTTTTTCCGGGAATCAATAACCGCGAATTTTCTCCTAAAACCTTTTATCTCTGATTAAGGGATTTAGCCCCTCTTATCGTCAAAAATCCTTGCTAAAAAATCGTTTCTTCTTTAAAATAAGTAACCATATGGATTTTCCGGAAAAAGTTTATACTGTCACCCGGCTGACCGAGGAGATAAAAGACTTGCTGGAAGGGGAATTTCCCTTTCTCTGGCTGGAAGGGGAGATCTCCAATTTCCGGGTTCCGCCCAGCGGGCATTACTATTTTACCCTGAAAGATTCTTCCTGCCAAATAAGGGCTGTTTTTTTTAAATCCGGGCAGTTAGGACTGACCTTCAGGCCCGAGAACGGGCTTCAGGTACTGTGTTTCGGCCGTCTGAGTGTCTATTCCGGCCGGGGCGAATACCAGATAATTCTGGAAAGGATGGAACTGAAAGGTTGGGGCGCCCTTCAACTGGCTTTTGAACAGCTGAAAGAACGATTATTCAAAGAGGGGTTGTTTGACCAGGAACGAAAGAAACCATTGCCCATTCTACCCAGGCGGGTGGCCGTGGTCACCTCCCCGACCGGGGCCGTTATTCAGGATTTTTTAAGGATTTTATTTCGCCGTTTCCAAAATATTCAAGTCTCCATCTGCCCGGTTCTGGTGCAGGGAGAAACTGCCTCTTTTGAAATTGAAGAGGCCATTGGACGATTAAACCAGTCTTCGTTAGGGATCGAGGTCATTGTCCTGGCCCGAGGAGGAGGTTCCTTAGAGGATCTCTGGCCTTTCAATGAAGAACGGGTGGCCCGGGCCATTGCGGCTTCCTCCATCCCGGTTATCTCGGCCATCGGGCACGAGGTGGATTTTACCATCGCTGATTTTGCGGCCGACCTCAGGGCCTCAACCCCTTCGGCTGCCGCGGAATTATTGATTCAACCCCAACAAGAATGGGAATCCCATATTAAGGAGCTCCGGGATCGGCTGGTCCGGCAGGTTCTCCGGAAAATAGATCTTTATCAGGAAAAACTTTTTCATTTTCAGAAACGGATCGGGGATCCCCGCCGGGGTTTAATTGACCTGACCCTCCGGTTGGATGATTATGAGGTCCGCCTTCGCCTGGCCCTTCAAAGAATCTTGGGGAAAAAGCGGGATAATCTGGGATGGATTCAGGATAAGTTAGTGATGAGAAACCCGCAAGGAATGATCCTGGCCGCAGGCAACAGTCTGGAAATTCAAAAAATGAAATTAAAAGGGCTGTTCATTCGAAAACTGGAAAAATTAGAGATGGACCTGCAGGGTCAGGATAAAACGCTTCAGGCCTTGAGCCCCTGGGGGATATTGGACCGGGGTTATGCCCTGGTCCGGACCCTGCCGGAATTAACCCTGGTAAAAGAAGTGGAGGACGCCCCTCCCGGCCGGCAGGTCCGGGTATCCATAGCCCGGGGAGAATTGGATTGTTTAGTGGAGCAGACCCGAAAAAACCTCGAAGTTGCATAAAAAAACAGGGGGCGATTTAGAAATTTTTCCAATAGGAACACAAAGTTTTCCAATATCGAGGTAAAGGAGGACGGTCCTTTTGGCCAAAGATCGATTTGAAGACACGTTTAAGAAATTAGAAACGATCGTCAATAAATTAGAAAGCGGTGATCTTTCTTTAGAAGATTCCATGAAGTTGTTTGAGGAAGGGATGCGGTTGTCCCATCTATGTTCCGAAAGGCTGGCCGAGGTCCAAAGAAGGGTGGAGGTTCTGCTCAAGTCGGAGGGCGGAGGGTTTCAAGCACAGCCATTTCCTTTTGAAGAGGAGAAGGAGTAGCTTGGTCAGGCCTCTTCCGGAGGAACTCAATAGACTTCAAGAAAGGGTGGATGAGGGACTCCGGTCTTATTTTCCTCCGGCTGCTCCCTATACCCATCGGGTGCGAAAGGCCATGGAGTACAGTTTGTTCGCCGGAGGCAAACGGATCAGGCCGATTTTGTGTTTGCTGGCCTGTAAGGCTGTGGGAGGAAGGATGATCAAGGCCCTCCCTGCGGCCTGTGCCCTGGAATATATCCATACTTATTCTCTGATTCATGATGATCTTCCGGCTTTGGACAACGATGATTACCGCAGGGGGTTTCTTAGCTGTCATAAAAAATTCGGGGAAGCCACGGCTATTCTGGCCGGGGATGCCCTGCTTACCGAGGCCTTTTCTTTGCTGTCCGACCCGGAGGTCATGAAGAAGGTTCAGGCCCGTACCCGTATCCGGTTGATCCGGGAGATTGCCGTTGCAGCCGGAATTCAGGGCATGGTGGCCGGACAAGAAGCCGATTTGGAGGCCGAGAAAAAAAAGGTTTCCCTGGATTATTTGCGATATATCCACAATCATAAAACCGGGGCGCTGATTATGGCCTCGCTGGTTTGCGGTGGGCTGATCGGAGAAGGAATAACCTGGGAAATCCGGGCCTTGAGGAGATTCGGAGAAAAGATCGGCCTGGCCTTTCAGATCAAAGACGATATGTTGAATGTGGAAGGACAAGCCAAGGTCATGGGAAAGAAAACGGGCACGGATGAAAAAAAGGCCAAGGCGACCTATCCGGTCAGGATGGGTATGGAAAAATCCAAGACCTCAGCCCAGGAACTGCTGGACGAGGCCAAAGATGCCCTGGGGATCTTTGGGAAGGGTGCCAGTCCCTTGAAGGCCATAGGGGCCTATATTCTTTCACGGGACAGGTGAGCTTGTTGCTGATAGCTCATAGCTCACAGCCCGAAGTTTAAAAATAAATTCTGCTATTACCTATCAACTACGAGCTATCAGCTAAGAGCTTTTTTGATGGATTTATGATGGATAAAAAAGTCAAAATCAACGTCGAAGAAAAGCCGACCTCTTTACTGGATACCATTTCAGGTCCGATGGATCTTAAATCCCTGTCCATGGCCCAACTGAAACAGTTGGCTGAAGAAATTCGAAAACTGATTATTGAAACCGTTTCTAAGAATGGGGGGCATCTGGCCCCCAATCTGGGAGTGGTTGAATTGACCATAGCCCTCCACTATGTGTTTAAGAGTCCTGAAGACAAGATTATCTGGGATGTAGGGCATCAATCCTATACCCATAAAATCCTTACCGGAAGAAGGGACCAGTTCCCTACCTTAAGGACCTTCGGAGGATTGAGCGGTTTCCCCAAACGGCAGGAAAGTCCCCATGATATTTTTGATACCGGTCATAGCGGGAACTCCATATCGGTTGGATTGGGGATAACAGCGGCCAAAGGATTGAAAAAGGAAGCCTCTAAGACCATAGCCGTTATCGGCGATGGATCCATGACCGCAGGGGAGGCCTTTGAAGGATTAAACCAGGCCGGACATCTTAACCAGGACCTGATCGTGGTTTTGAACGACAACGAGATGTCCATATCTCAAAATGTGGGGGCCCTTTCTTCTTTTTTGAGTAAGCGTCTGACCGGCAAAGGTTTTGTACAGTTCAAAAGAGAGATGGAGTCATTTCTTAAATCCATTCCCGGCATCGGAGAGAACCTGATTCAGTTGGCAAAAAAAGGTGAGGATTCCTTTACCGGTTTTTTTACACCGGGGATGCTTTTTGCCGCCTTACACTTTGATTATGTGGGACCGGTGAAAGGCCACCGGCTGGAGGACCTGATTGCTACTTTTGAAAACATCCGCCATATCCAGGCCCCGGTTCTGGTTCATGTTTTGACCACCAAGGGTAAAGGATATCCGCCGGCGGAAAAAAACCCCAGTCATTTTCACGGAGTCGGCCCGTTTAACCTGGAGGCCGAGGATCCAACGCTGAAGAAGCCGTCGGAAATTCCAACCTATACCGAGGTATTCGGTAAAACCATGGTGGCCCTGGCGGAAAAAGATCCGCGGATAGTGGCCATTTCCGCGGCTATGCCCGAAGGGACCGGATTGAATCTTTTTACCCAACGATTTCCAGGGCGGTTTTTTGATGTGGGAATTGCTGAACAACATGCCGTCACCTTTGCCGCCGGATTGGCCCTGGAGGGTTTAAAACCCGTTGTAGCCATCTATTCCACTTTTATCCAAAGGGCTTACGATCAGGTGCTTCAGGATGTTTGTCTGCCGGGTATCCCGGTGATCTTTGCCCTGGATCGGGCCGGGATTGTCGGAGAGGACGGGCCTACCCATCAAGGTCTTTTCGACCTTTCCTTCCTCCGGCCTCTGCCTAATATGGTGGTCATGGCCCCCAAGGACGAAAGGGAATTGCGGGACATGCTTTATTCCGCCCCGACCTATAACCACCCGGTGGCCATCCGCTACCCCCGAGGGGTCGGGGTTGGGGTATCCCTGAACGGAGAGGTCGAGGCGATTTCCCTCGGAAAATGGGAGATCCTCAAAGAAGGAGAAGACCTGGCCATACTGGCTATCGGTAATACGGTCCATCCGGCCCTGGAAGCAGCCCAGCGGTTGACTTTTGAAGGAAAATCGGCCACGGTAATCAATGCCCGTTTTCTAAAACCTATGGATGAAGGACTTTTAGCCGAAACGGCCAAGAAATTTTCCATCCTCATTACCGTGGAAGAAAATGTGGTCCAGGGAGGGTTCGGCAGTGCGGTTATGGAGAAGCTCAATCTGTTTCCGGCCGCGGGAATCCGGGTACGATCTCTGGGTATTCCCGATTGTTTTGTGGAACAAGGGCCTTCCAAGAAAATAAGGAATTTATACGGTCTGGATGCTGAGGGAATTTTCAAGGTCATGATGGAAGAACTCCATGGCCCTCAGAATTCCTAAAGTCCGGCTGGACCGGCTCTTGGTGGAAAAAGGTTTGGCCTCTTCCCAGGAAAAGGCCCGCGCTTTGATCTATGCCGGAATGGTTCGGGTCGATCAACTTCCGGCTCTGAAACCGGGTAAGGCCATTGATCCCGGATTGCCTTTAGAGGTTAAGCAGGCCGAACATCCTTATGTGGGGCGCGGTGGGGTAAAATTAGACAAGGCCCTGGCCGACTTCCGGATCGAAGTCCGAGGCAAAACGGCCATGGATATAGGGGCTTCCACCGGAGGGTTTACCCATTGTCTGCTTTTGAGAGACATAAAACAAGTATATGCCATTGATGTAGGCTATGGCCAACTAGCCTGGGAAATACGTCAGGACCCCCGGGTAAAGGTCATGGAGAGAAGGAATGTCCGGTTCCTTACCCTGTCCGATATTGGAGAACAGGTAGAATTAATGGTGGTCGATACCTCCTTTATTTCCTTAACCATGGTCATTCCGCCCTTGATCCCTATCCTGAAGGATCAGGGAGAAATCGTGGCCTTGATCAAACCTCAGTTTGAAGTGGGAAAAGGAAAAGTCGGAAAAGGGGGCGTGGTCAGAAATGAAGAAGATCGAAAAACAGTGATAGAGGGCTTGGGCCTTTTTTTTCAGAAAATAGGGCTTTCAGTCCTGGGAACCATGGAATCCCCTATTCAAGGGGCCAAGGGGAACCGGGAATTCTTTATGCATTTGAAAAAAGGGGAATAGACTGAAGGCTGAAGGATGATAAAAACTTTCGGCCGATCTCCACTTAGTCTTTAACCTTCAGTCTATTTACCTTCAGCCTAAATACCTATATGGAGGTTGTGGAAATGCAGTTGGCAGAGCGGATAGGACAAATTAAACCGTCCCTGACCTTGGCGGTCGACGCCAAGGCCAAGGCTATGAAAAAATCCGGCCTGGATATCATCAGTTTCGGGGTCGGAGAACCGGATTTTGATACGCCGGAACATATTAAGGAAGCGGCTATTCAAGCCATTAGGGAAGGGTTTACCAAATACACCCCGGTCAGCGGAATCGATGAACTCAGAGAAGCAGTTGCTTTTCGATTTAAAGAGGACCTGGGATTGGATTATAAACCCAATGAAGTGGTGGTAACCTGTGGAGGGAAACATGCCCTGTATAATATTGCGCAGGCCTTGTGGGGACCGGGGGATGAGGTGATCATTCCGGCCCCCTACTGGGTTTCCTATCCGCCCATGGTCCTCTTGGCCGGGGCTAATCCGATTATTGTCGCCACGAAGGGAAAAAACGGCTTTAAATTGACCCCCGACGAATTAAGATCGGCCATTACCCCCCGGACGAGGGCGATTATCCTGAACAGTCCCTCCAATCCTACTGGATCGGTTTATTCGAAGAACGAATTAGGGGCCTTGGGAAAGGTGATCCTGGAAAAGGACCTGACGGTCATCAGCGATGACATCTATGATAAGATTCTTTTTGATGACCTGAAGTTTTCCAATTTGGCGATGATCGACCCCCGGTTTAAAGAAAGGACCATCGTCGTCAACGGCGCTTCCAAGACTTATGCCATGACCGGTTGGCGAATCGGTTATCTGGCGGGACCTATTGGCATCGTTAAGGCCATTGATACGGTACAAAGCCACAGTACCTCCAACCCGACCTCCATCGCCCAAAAAGCCAGTGTGGCGGCTTTAAGGGGACCTCAAGACTCCGTTAAACAAATGGTGGCCGAGTTTGATCGCCGCCGGGTCTATATTGCCGAACGTTTGAAGGCTCTGCCGGGGGTGAAAACGGCTCTTCCCCAGGGGGCCTTTTATATATTTCCTAATTTTTCTGACTATTATGGTCGAAAAACAGAGGGCCGGTTATTAAAGAATTCTCTGGACTTAGCCGATTATCTATTAGAGAAGGCCTTGATTGCCGTTGTGCCTGGGGCGGCTTTCGGGGAGGACGGTTGTCTGCGCTTTTCTTATGCCACATCTCTGGCGCAGATTGAAAAAGGTCTGGATCGGCTGGAAAAAGCCCTTAAAGAACTTTAGACGCGTTTAGGGAGAGGATCGATCAGGATTTTTGGACTTGAGGTTTAATCCCGGTGCTTTTTACCCTTGGCCATTGGAAGCTTACGTTTTTTTACTGGTGTGAGCCTTCTAAAGCAGCTAAGAAGGCTCATGGCACCAGGGGTTTCTTCGGTCCCAACAAGGGAACCTATCGGGCACTGCGCTTGGAGGCCTTCAGCGGATTAATCTTGGCGGCGGCTTGGATCGGGGTCTTTTTAATATGAGTGGCTAAATTGCAGTTTCCCAATTTCCATTTTTGGGAAGGATCGGGATAAGAAAGGCAATATTTTCCACTTTCAAAGTCCTTGCTCCGATCGCAGCCTTCACATTGTTCGATTACAGGATAACAGGATCCTCCATTAAACGAACACCCCTTGGGGCTCATGAAGGTGCAGGCGGCTCCGAGTTTTACGGTTGAACAAACCATGGTAATCACCCCCTTTCATTAAACTTAATAAGATAAATAAAAGTTTCTTGTTTGTCAACTTTTTTTTGTAAAATTTTTATACTTAAATTGGTTTTCTAAAAACGACCTCAAACATTATGTTCAAAAGCAATCGCATTGGAGAATTATTACTTCGGGAACAAAAGATCACGGCCAAACAATTGGACGAGGCCTTAGCCGAACAAAAGCGTCAAGGCGGACAGTCTAAAATTGGCAACCTTTTGATTCAGAAGGGGTTTATCGACGAAGAGACCCTTTTGCTTTTTTTATCCAAACAATTCGGATTACCGAAAATCGATCTTTCCCGGATTGAATTTGATCCGGCCTTGGTCGACCTAATCCCGGACAACATCGCCCGGAAATATGAAATCCTGCCCATCGGCAAAGAGGGGGCCACTTTAAAAATGGCTATCTCCGATCCCTCGAATATCTTTGCCCTGGATGATCTGAAATTCTTGACCGGAAGCAATATTCAGTTGTTTCTGTCGACTGAAAAACAACTTAAAGAGGCCCTGGACAAGCATTACAACCTGACTTCCACCCTGAATCAGGCCTTGGAAGATCTGAAAGGCATGGAAGTCGATTTCATCCATCCTGATGAAGAAATGGATGAGACCAGTCTGGAAATTGCCGCCAAAGAGGCCCCGGTGGTCAAATTGGCTAATCTTCTGCTGGTGGATGCCATCAAAAGGGGGGCCAGCGATATCCATTTTGAGGCCTATGATCGCGCCTTTCGGGTGCGATATCGTATTGACGGGGTCCTCTATGAGATCATGAATCCCCCGGTAAAACTGAAAAATGCCCTGGTATCCCGTTTGAAGATCATGTCCAACCTCAATATAGCCGAAAGAAGACTCCCTCAAGACGGTCGGTTAAAATTGCGGTTTGGAGAAAATCGAGAGATGGATTTTCGGGTTTCGGTCTTGCCGACCCTCTATGGAGAAAAAGTGGTTTTACGACTTCTGGACAAGACCAACCTTCAGGTTGATTTGGAACGGCTGGGTTTTGAACCGGAGGCCTTGGTTAAATTTTATGAAGCGGTCCATAAACCCTATGGGATGATCTTAGTCACCGGACCCACCGGAAGCGGAAAGACCACCACCCTTTATTCCACCCTGGGTGAATTAAATAAAGCTACCCAGAACATTTCCACCGTAGAGGACCCGGTGGAATTGAATATTTACGGGATCAATCAGGTTCAGGTTCACGAAGAAATCGGCCTGAGTTTTTCCAATGTGTTACGCTCTTTTCTTCGTCAAGATCCTGATATTATCATGGTAGGTGAAATACGGGACAAGGAAACAGCGGAAATATCCATCAAGGCGGCCCTAACCGGCCATCTGGTCCTGAGCACCCTGCATACCAACGATGCTTCCAACACCGTTACCCGATTATTGGATATGGGGATTGAGCCATTTCTGGTCGCTTCTTCGATGAACCTGGTGGTGGCCCAGAGACTGGTTCGAAAATTATGCCCCAACTGCAAAAAAAAGGTTGAGAAATCCACAGATTTATTTAAAGAGTTCAATCTGGATCCCGATATCCACAGCTTGTCGGAAACAGTCGGTTGCCCGGCCTGCAATTTTTCAGGGTTTAAAGGGCGAACCGCGATTTATGAGGTCCTGCCTTTTTTTGAAAAACTGAAAGAACTGATCTTCGAAAGGGCCTCTGCGGCCGAAATAAAAAAAATAGCCCGGACCGAGGGGATGAAAACCCTTCGAGAGAGCGGGATCACTAAGGTGTTGGAAGGGGTGACCACCCTTGAAGAAGTTATCCGGGTTACGGATAAGGACTAACCAAAACTATTTGAAGTTATTGAATCCAGAATCCAGGAGTCAGAATTCAGAATGAGAGGGAGTCGTTAACAAGCTTTTCCGGTTTTATTCTGAATTCAGGATTCTGAATCCTGGATTCTAAACATTACAGCGAAGATTGATTACTAAAATATTAGGGATAGATTCATAAATAATAATTTGTAAGAATCTTATTAAGGACTCCAACATGCCGACCTATACCTGGCAAGGAAAATCAAAGCAGGGCGAAGTTAAAAGAGGGGAACTGGTGGCCGATAACCCGGCCGTGGCCCGCTTACAACTCCGAAAAATGGGCCTCCAGCCTGATCGTGTTCAGGAGAAAAGGGAACAGTCGGTCAAGAGATTGGCCTTTCGGAAAAAAATTCCCAGGAAATTGATTGTTATCTTTACCCGCCAGTTTGCTACGATGATCAATGCCGGTCTCCCCTTGATCCAATGTCTAAATATCCTGGCCACCCAACAGGAGAACGCCTCTTTTTCCAATGTCATAACCCGGGTCAAAGGGGATGTGGAAAGCGGACAATCCTTGAACGAAGCCTTAAAAAAACATCCCAAGGTCTTTGATGAGCTTTATACCAATCTGGTGCAAGCCGGCGAAACCGGCGGGATCCTGGATGTCATTCTAAACCGGCTGTCCGCTTATATCGAAAAGAGCGAGAAGCTCAAAAAAAAAGTTAAAGGGGCTATGGTCTACCCGGCGGTGGTTTCCGGGGTTGCGGTGGTTGTTACCGCGGTTATTTTGCTTTTCGTAATCCCGGTTTTCGAAAAAATGTTTTCCGAAGTCGGTCAATCCCTCCCGGCCCCCACCCGATTTGTCATCAACTTGAGCCGTTTTGTAACCAATAATTTTCTTTATATCCTGGTCGGGGCCGTGGCTTTCATTTATATTCTGCGCCGGATTTATCGGACCGAAAAAGGCAAATATTTAATGGATGATCTTTTTTTGAAATTGCCGATTTTCGGCATGTTGCTCCGAAAGGTGGCTGTGGCCAAGTTTACCCGAACCTTTGGAACCATGGTCAGCAGTGGGGTGCCAATTTTAGAAGCCATGGACATTGTAGCCAAATCCTCCGGGAACAAAGTGGTGGAAAAGGCCATTTATAAGGCCCGGGGGAGTATTGCCCAGGGAAGGACCATTTC
Source organism: uncultured delta proteobacterium (assembly GCA_963790475.1). GTDB lineage: Bacteria > Desulfobacterota > RBG-13-43-22 > RBG-13-43-22 > RBG-13-43-22 > RBG-13-43-22. The sequence continues at coordinate 1,546,175 of CAWBOS010000012.1, forward strand.
CGAACCATTGGAGGAAAGCAAGGTTTTTCCCCGTATGGTAACTCAGATGATCGGGGTTGGTGAGGCCTCAGGGGAACTGGATACCATGCTCAATAAAATCGCCGACTTTTATGATGACGATGTCGATGCTGCTGTCAATAACCTGACTTCCATGATGGAGCCGATTATGATGGTGATTCTGGGAGGGATCGTCGGTGGATTGGTAATTTCCATGTATTTGCCGATCTTTAAGATGGGAGAAGCCATTACCGGTTAATGATTTCCGGCGAGGTTGAAGGATTGTCCGGAAAAGCGGGCTGAAGTTGTCTCCTCCCCGCGAATTCAAAGCAAAAGGGAGCCGCCCAAATTCTTTTCTTTAAACGATTCCAAACCCATTGCCAGTTTGATCCTGCTCCGATGTTTAACACTTTTATCCTGAGATGAACGTTCATGATATCCTTTTCCCTCATAACGAACTCCACTCCGGCCGAAGAATTCTCTTCGCGGAACTGGTTTTATATTGAAGAAGATTTTTTACGGAAAACCCGGTGGCTTGTTTTATGGCGGCTGGTTTTCATTTCCTCCTTTCTTTTGCTGACTGTGTTCCTTCATGAGAAAGAGTTTTTTATCCGCTTTCCTTCTGGTTTTTCTCCTGTCTATTCCCTGATCGCCCTGCAATATTTTTTTTCAATCCTCTATCTCCTTTTTCTTTTGCGGGGGACGGCTGTCAAAAGAATTGCCCTTTTACAGTTAGGTTTGGACGGACTTTTCGTAACGGGCGTAGTCTATGCCACTGGTGGCATAGAGAGTTTTTTTTCCTACCTCTATTTTTTAGTCATTTTGGCCTCCGGCCTCCTTTTTTTTCGAAAGGGTGGATTATTATCCGCCCTCTATGTAGGAGTATTGTACACCCTTCTCCTTTTGCTCCAAGGTTTCGGTAAAATCCCCTTCTATTACGGGTCGACCGAGCAACCCCCTTTTGTTTCCCAGAGGTATCTCTTTTATCAGATCGTTATGAATGGGATGGGCTTTTTTTTTGTGGGTTACCTCAGCAGCATTCTTGCCGAACAAACCCAAAAACAACGAAGCCAGATTGAAAGGCAGAGGAAGAATATCGATCAATTAGAGGAACTGAACCGGATCGTCATCGAGAACCTGGATATCGGATTGATCACTCTGGATTATGAAAACAAAATCCAGAGCATTAACCGGGCTGGAGAGAAAATTCTGGGCCGGCGGGCAGGCGATTTAGTCCATCGGCCTCTGAACACCTTGTTTCCCGATTTGGAGGGGGGTCTTGACTTCAATGGCATTCTCGAGGGAAAGCGCATGGAGACCGCCTATATTACCCCTGAGGGGGGAGTCACCACTTTAGGTTTTTCCTTTAATCGGGTTAAAGAAAATCGATCTCAAGGGATTGGGAAAATAATTTCTTTTAAAAACATCTCTCAAATTAAAATCATGGAAGAACACCTGCGTCAGGTAGATCGTTTAGCCTTAATGGGAAAAATGGCGGCCGGGATCGCTCATGAAGTCAGAAATCCCCTGGCTTCGATCAGCGGATCGATCCAGGTCTTGAAGGATGATTTTAAAGGAAAAGGAACCGGGGAACGCCTTTTAAATATTATTTCCAGGGAGGTGTCCAAACTGGATTCTTTAATGAATGATTTTCTGGCCTTTACCAAACCGGTTCAAGCGATTCAAACCCGTTTGAATATTTCGGAATTAATCCTGGAAACGGTTGATCTGATTAAAAAGAATAGACAGTTTTCCTCGACCATTACCTGGAAATTGGAGATCACCCCCGCCCTTTTCCTTAAAATTTCCGCCGGAGAGCTGTCGCAGATTTTATGGAATCTTCTGATGAACGCCCTGCAGGCCGTTCCTGCCGATGGTGAGATTTCCATTGCCGCCCGGCAACTGCGAACAGAAAATCAAGAGGACTGGATAGAAATTAAAGTGCAAGATAACGGCTCCGGTATCAGCGAGGGGGATCAGGTTAAAATTTTTGAACCTTTCTTTACAACCAAAGATCGAGGGACCGGGCTTGGTTTGAGCATCGTTCAAAAACTGATTTCTGATCTTGGCGGAAATATCCATTTGGTGAGTTCTTCAGGAAAAGGAGCTGAATTTACCATCCAATTACCTAACCCGGACAAGCCGGAACCATAGTTGAAATATTGGAACATGTGGTGGATTCGTAAAAAGTCGCCGAAAGCCTATTTTCGTCATTCCCTTGAAAAAGGGAATCCAGTGTTTTTAATAAGTTGAGAATAGCCTGGATTCCCGCCTCCGCGGGAATGACGACGAAATATTCTATCCAATTTGAGTAGAATTCTATTCCTAAGTTACTAAGGAGGCCGGTTAAATTGATTAGGAATAGTGATGGACTTTTTACGAGTCCATCACTATTGACATCAAGGAAAGTTTGGGTTAAGAAAAAATCCATGATTAGTATTATAGACTATAAGGCCGGCAATCTGACCAGCGTGGAAAGGGCTTTGAAGAAATTATCCATCCCTTGCCGGATTACCCAAGATCCGGATTTTATCCTGCAATCGGATCGGGTTATTTTTCCTGGGGTTGGTGCCGCCGGTGAGGCCATGAAGGTCCTCCGGGCTGCCGGGCTGGATGAAGCCATCAAAGCCTTCTTTCGTTCCGGACGTCCTTTATTGGGAATTTGCCTGGGGACCCAGGTTATTTTGGATTTCAGCCAGGAAAATCAAACCGCCTGTCTGGGGATCCTTCCCGGGGAAGTGGTTCGTTTTCCCGACCCTCACCTGGATGAAAATGGAAAGGTTCTAAAGATACCCCACATGGGCTGGAACCGGGTGGATTGGAGTCGGTCCCATCCTCTGGTTCGAACCCTGCCGCCAGAGAGCACCTTTTATTTCGTCCATTCCTATTACCCGGTTCCCCGGGAAGAAAACCATATTCTGGGCCGGACTCATTATGGATTTTCCTTCCCTTCGGCCCTGGCTTACAAGAATTTAGCGGCCCTTCAATTCCATCCTGAAAAGAGCGGACCTCCGGGTCTGGCCTTTTTGAAGGCCTTTTCCGAATGGGAGGGACAGGATGCTGACTAAACGTATTATCCCCTGTCTGGATGTGCGGGATGGGAAAACCACCAAAGGGATCCGTTTCAAAAATAATATCGACATTGGAGACCCGGTAGAAATGGCCCGCTTTTATTATGAAGAAGGGGCGGATGAATTGGTTTTCTACGATATCACGGCTTCAGCGGAAAAAAGGGCGATCATGATCGAAGTGGTTCAGCGGGTCGCCGAAGAAATATTTATCCCCTTTTCAGTTGGAGGAGGAATAACCTCTCTGGAAGATATGCGTCAGGTCCTTTTGGCCGGGGCGGAAAAAGTCAGTATTAATTCAGCGGCGATAAAAAACCCTTTATTGATCCAGGAAGGGGCTCAGGCTTTTGGCGGACAATGCATTGTATTGGGCATGGACGTCAAAAAAGTCCCGTCCCATCCTGCTGTTCCCTCCGGATATGAGATGGTCATTCATGGTGGCCGGACTTTTACCGGGATTGATGCCTTGTGGTGGGCCAGAGAAGCGGCTCGCCTGGGGGCCGGCGAAATCTGTTTGAATTCTATTGATGCCGATGGAACCCAAAAAGGCTATGAAATGGATTTGACGGCTTTGATTTCCGAAGCCGTTTCCATTCCCGTGATTGCTTCCGGAGGGGCCGGCCTTCCAGAACATATCGGCCAGGTTTTAGGACAGGGGAAGGCCGATGCGGCCCTGATCGCCTCCATGACCCATTATGGGGCTTATACGGTTCGTCAAATCAAAGATTATTTAAGAGACCAAGGGATACCGGTGAGGTATATCTGGTAGCTCATCGCTCATTACTGATAGCGGATAGCCCAGAACTAAAAACAAAAAAGGGAGGTCTTTCCCTTGGAGCTATGAGCGTAGAGTTATGAGTTTCTCAGCTAAAAAGGAAGGCTTTATGTTCAGTCCAACAAACTTTTTTGATTCTGCGGATTGGGAACACCAGGAACTCTTCTCCGACGTTAAACAGATCTGGGAAGTTTTGCCGAAGATAAAACCTTATTTGCAGTCCAGGGTTCGCTCCAACCTGGAAGGAATTCTCCAGGATGGCCCTTTTCTACCCCGAATGGTTGTTTTATACCAGGGACGGGTTTTGGAGAAGGGGATCTCAATCATTCCCGGAGATGCCACCAAAGGGCATTTCAGGGTTGTTTATGAAAACCAGGAACTGAAGGAGGCCACCGTTTTGTTTGGCGGTGTTACCCTGATCGGAAAGGATATTTTTATAGGTCAGGGGACGGTGGTAGAAACCGGGGCCTATATCCAAGGCCCGACCTTTATTGGCCGGCAAACCGAGATACGCCAGGGGGCCTATCTGCGTGGCGGATGCCTGGTGGGAGATCGTTGCGTGGTAGGCCATGTGACCGAAATGAAAAATTCCGTGATGCTTAACGGGGCCAAGGCCGGTCATTTTGCTTATATCGGCGACAGCCTTTTGGGAAAAGACTGCAATCTGGGGGCCGGCACCAAACTCGCCAATCTTAAAATGATTAATAATACTATTAAGGTGAAAGGTGTCGACAAAACCCACGACACCGGCCTCAGGAAATTCGGGGCTGTTTTGGGAGATCATACGGAGACGGGGTGCAATTCCGTCACCAATCCCGGAACACTGTTGGGGCCGAAGAGTATCGTGGGACCCAACGCCACGGTTAAGGCCGGATTTTATCCCCGTCAATCGGTCATTCGATAACCTCGATTATCTTGATAGCTGACTGCCCATAGCTCTTTAGAGGCCTGCCGGGTTCTAATTAATAATTCTTGGATTTTTCATGACAAACGGATTTCGTATTGCTTTCAGTCATCGTTTTAAAGAGTGCCCGGGTGTGGCGATCATCCAGGCCCGGCCCAATTTTTCTGACTATACGCCAGAGGAAAAACAGCAAATAAGGACGGCCGAGAAGATCTATTACCCGACGCCGCTTTACGTTGATCTGTTTATGACCATGAGGAAGGCGATTTTCCCCAGTCGGGAAACCTATGTTTATTCCGGTGACAAGATAAAACAGACCGCCCTCTTTGAATTTTTGCAGATTCCTCACCCCCGGACGCGGGTCTATTTCGGACAGCAAAAAAAAAGGATTCAAAAAGATTTTGGATTTCCCTTCATTGCCAAGGTTCCCCGGGGATCTTCTATGGGACGGGGAGTCTTTCTGATCCATAATGAAGAAGAGTTAAGACGTTATCTGCAACGATCTCCTGTGGCGTATATACAGGAGTATCTTCCCCTGGATCGGGATCTGAGGGTGATCCTGATTAATCATCAGATCATATTATCCTATTGGAAAATTGCCCCTCCGGGGGAATTCCGGAATAATTTGGCGCAAGGTGCTTCCATCCATTTCGATGAAATCCCGGAGGAGGCCCTGGCCTTTGCCGTCCGGGTCACCCGAAGGTGCAATTTTGATGACGTCGGATTGGATTTGTGCCATACTTCCGATAAAGGGTGGATGGTCCTGGAGGCCAATATGAACTATGGGCTGCAGGGATTAAAAGAAAAAGGTCTGGATATTCGGGTAGTGTTAAAAGAGTTAATGATACAAGGGAAGATTTGATGTCTTAACTCAAGAGCGAAGAACGAAAATTGAAGTCCGGAAGGCGGAAGCCGGTAAAAATAAAGTCTCCCGTCTTGATTTCCGACTCCTGAATCCCATCCGTCATTAATGCCGAATTCCTAATTTGGCATGATTATTTTGTGAAAAAGGATTTTAGAAAATTTTATGATGGTCCTTGATTTACAATGCGCCAATGAACATTTTTTTGAAGGCTGGTTTGCCAATTCAGAAGCCTTTTATCACCAGAAAGAAGCCGGTGAAATTCGATGTCCGGTTTGTGAAGACAATCAGATCAACCAAGTTTTATCTCCGGTTGCCATCAAACGCTCTTCTCGTTTTTCAAGCGCGGAGGAAGAGTTTAACCCAGCGATCCAAAAAATACGGGATGTTTATAAATATATTGAAGAAAACTTCGAAGAAGTGGGGACCGAATTTGCCAAAGAGGCCTTAAAAATGCATTACGGGGTTACCGATCAACGAAATATCAGGGGAACTTCGACCACCGATGAGGAAAAAACATTAAAAGAAGAAGGTGTGGAATTTCATAAAATCCCTTTCCCCAAGAAAGATCAGTAGATCACCATGGACCTGGCCGTATTTAAGCAATGGGGTTCGGACACGCTGCTTACCCTGGCCACTCTTTTAATAAAAACCTGGTTCAGTACCTGCCGCCCAAGGATCTTGCACGATGAGTATCATAAAGAGTTTTTTCTGGGTACCCGGCAATTCATAGGCGTCACCTGGCACCGGGCCTCCATCTTTTTTTGTTATTACTACGGTCCGTTTCATCCCATGGTGATGTTCAGCCAAAGTCAGGACGGGGAATATATGGCCCGGTTTGCCCAGAAATGCGGGGTTATTCCGGTCAGAGGGTCATCCACCCGTGGGGGGGAAAGGGGTTTGATCCAAATGATACGGTCTTTTCAAAGAGGAAACCGGATATGTTCCACGGTTTTGGACGGTCCCCAGGGCCCGCGTTTCAAGGCCAAGAAGGGCCTGCTTTTTTTGGCTAAAAAAACCGGTCTTCCCTTGCTCCCTTTTATCTGGTCGGCCCGAAGTCCCCTGACCCTTGAAAAAACCTGGGACAAAACCATGATTCCCAAACCCTTCAGTGAGGTTTTAATCAGCTATGGCCCTCCCTTGTTCGTTCCAAAAGAATGTACCGACCAGGAGATGGAGGTTTTGAGTTCAGAATTGGAGGGGCGTTTGAATGCCCTTATGATTGAGGTAGATCAGGCCTGCGGCTATAAGACCCGATGGGAGTGAGATTGGGGATCAGTGGTAATACCCGCTGTGGAGCATACCTAATTTTTTCAAGTAGAAAATTTTGGCCAACTCCCGAAGAAGAAGATTGGTGGATTCTTCAATTTTTTCCAGATCCTGATCACTGAGAAATTCAGGTTGAAAGTGAGCTATCAATTCTCTTAAGTTTTCCAGTTGATGGATGATATCCAGATGGATTGCCTGTCCTCCCATAAACTCATGCACTTCCAGGATGGTCTGAAGACAATTTTGTAAACGAAGTTGCCGTTGATGGGTTTTCATATCCGATGGAGCCGGTATAGATGGATTTTTTTGAATCCATCCTTCTAGGTTATTATAAAATTATAGTTTCCCTTGACCTTGACCAAAATTGAAAATTTTTCAAAACGCTTGCACCATTCAGGAAAAGAGATCCGGTCGATTCCCTCCATTAATTTAAGTCTAAGGGGGCTAACGTCCGGTCAGTTGCATACGGGTCTGAAGGGAAACCTGGAAAAGGTCTTTCCATTGAGACCAGGACTTTTTTATCTGTTTGCTGATTTCAGAAAGTTTTTCCGGGTGGAGCACTAAATTGACACTGTAAGAAAAGGCAGACAGCAAATCCCCTGTTTTGATATTTGTACCGAACCAGACTACAAAAATCTCTCTCCTTTGGTCCATGGACATATTTTGAATATATCCCAGTAAGGGATTCGGTTGGGAACCATCCAGATCAAACCCCTCGGAAAGAATAAGAAATTCAGGTTGTTCAAATTGAAGGATGGGAAATACTTCTTCTACTTTGTCGACCGACAGGGCATGACCCCCTTCTTCAAGAAAGGCTTCGACTAAAGGATCAACCCAGAGGGGTTGGACGGCAATCAAGACGGATCGATCGGCGAAAGGGTTATCTTCAACTCCTGTCCACAGCCGGCTCATTTTTTCACTCTCTTTGTCCCTTTAAAATGATTTCTGATATTCCTGATCCAAGGCCAGATTTCTTATGCTGGTTGTTTTTTCCCCCCGGCGACTTTTGATCTGGTCCATTCCCCGTTGAACGATGGCCCGTTTCGAGGCGTAGAGCAGGGCCGTTTCTTCGGAAATAAGCCCCTTCTCGAAATCCGCAATAATATCCTGATCGAAGGTTTGACACCCAAAGGGCTGGCTGGACTCCATAATTTCATAGAAGGTTTTATCGGGGGACTCTCCATGCAGGATGAGATCTTGAACGCGTAGATTATTGAGCATGATCTCGAAAACCGCCACTCGTCTCTGATCGATTCGCGGCAGGAGTCTTTGACTGACCACCCAGCGCAGGGACCCTGACAGACGGATTCGAATCTGCCTTTCTTCTTCTTGATCGAAGAATCCTAGAATCCGGTTTAAGGTCTGGGTGGCATCGATCGTATGAAGGGTGCTTAACACCAGATGGCCGGTTTCGGCGGCGGTTAAGGCGATTTCCATGGTCTCCCTGTCCCTGATTTCTCCCACGAGAATGACCTTGGGGGCTTGACGTAAAGCGGCCCGCAGCCCATGGGAAAAAGACTCAAAATCGGCCCCTAATTCCCGTTGATTAAAAGTCGCCTTTTTGTGGTAATGAACTATTTCAATCGGATCTTCCAGGGTGATGACATGAACCGGATCGTTTTCATTGATATCATCAAGTATGGCCGCCAGAGAAGTGGTCTTTCCGGAACCGGTGGCCCCGGTGAAAAAAATAATTCCGTTTTTTTCCCGGGCCATTTTTTTAAAAACCAAGGGGAGGTTTAAGCTGTCAATTGTGGGAATCTCGACCGGAAGTTTACGCATGATGATACTGTAATTATTCTTTTGTGAAAAGACGCTTACTCGAAATCTGACTTTATCCTGGATAGCATGGGAAAGGTCACAGGAACCTGTTCTAACCAATGTCTCAATTTTCCGGCGGTCCGAACGTAACAGATTCAGGGCAATGACCTCGGTTTGAAATGGGGTCAAAACTTTGGTGGCCAAGTTTAATTGAACCGGTACGAGATTCCCATAGATTTCTACCTGGAAAGGACGCCCGACGGTTAAGTTGATATCCGAAATCTGAGGATATTGCTCTACGATTTTGGACAGGATGAAATCAAGTTCGGCTTGACGCATGGGGTTTGGATTCCTTTATATTTCCGTAAAATCGGTGAGTAAATCTCCCGCATAGGATCTAAATTTATCTTTAGCAATGCATTTATTATAAGCTTCTTCGCCGGAAATCCATCCTTTTTTAAGAAAGTCCATTATAGCATCATCCAAAGATTGCATTCCAAATTTTTTTCCTGTTTGAATAACCGATGGAATTTGGAAAGTTTTACCTTCACGGATCAAATTTCGCACCGCATGGGTGGCGATCAGAATTTCCAGCGCGGCTATACGCCCTTTTCGGTCGATCCGCTTGAAAAGGGTTTGGCAAATTACCCCCCGCAAGGCATCAGCCAGTGTTGCCCGGATCTGGGCCTGTTGATCGGCCGGGAAGACTTCGATGATCCGATCAACGGTTTTTGAAGCGCTGATCGTATGTAAGGTAGCAAAAACCAAATGACCGGTTTCCGCGGCCTCGATGGCCAAGGAAACCGTTTCCAGGTCTCTCATTTCTCCCACCAGAATAATATCCGGGTCTTCCCGCAGGGCTCCTCTGAGGGCAGCGGCGAAAGATCGGGTGTGTCTTCCGATTTCCCGATGATTAATGGTGCAGTTGATATTTTGATGTACGAATTCGATCGGATCTTCTATGGTCAATATGTGATCTTTACGGTCTCGGTTGGCCTCGTTGATAATAGCCGCCAGAGTGGTCGATTTTCCGCTCCCGGTCGGTCCGGTAACCAAAACCAACCCTTTGGGCAATAAGGCCATTCGTTTAATGACCATGGGGAGCCCCAATTCTTCTACGGTTGCGATCTTACTGGGTATTTCCCGAAAGACCGCCCCCACACCGTGAAGCTGGCGGAAAAAATTGGCGCGATATCTGGCCAATCCGGGGATTTCATAGGAAAAATCAAGGTCTCCCGTTTCCTCAAATAGCTTAATTTTTTCCTCAGGGGTAATTTCATAGAGGAGGGCTTTTAAATCATCATTTTCCAGAACGGCATATTTTATCCTTTCCAGTTCTCCCCGAATCCGGAGGATCGGCTGGGAGCCGGAAGACAAATGCAGGTCCGAAGCCCCTTGCTCATGCATTAATTTGAAGAAAGCGTCTATCTGGGCCACTGATCGATATCCTTCGGTTTTTAATTTTTTTTAGAGATCAAAACATTCTCATTCGGCGGTGAAGGCGTTTTCATGAATTATACGGTTCTATTGAATCAACCAATTGATAAGCCAACTAACGATACTGATTAACAGGGCCCCAATTACCGCAGGCCAAAACCCTTGAATTATAAATCCTTTTATTATCAGGGAAACAAACCAGAGCATAGCGCCGTTGATGACCAAGGTAAAAAGCCCCAAGGTAATGATATTGATCGGCAAGGTCAAAATAATCAAGATGGGGCGGATAAAGGTATTTAGAATACCGAGCAGGGCAGCGGCCATGAGCAGGGCTGGAGCCCCTGTGACCTGGATCCCATTGACCAGATAGGTGGTTACTAAGAGAGCCAGGGCGTTGATCAGCCATTTGAACAGAATTCTACGCATAGTTTATAGTTAACATATTTAATCCGGAGAGTAAATTTTATTTTTATTGACTCCTAACCCAATAATTTGATAAAAAAAGTACAATGAGTTGGCAATAACGAGGTCAAGCATTTTTGACAAGTTTATTTGTGAGTAAAGCCCATTATTTAAAATTGGAAAGGAGATTGGCATGGCGGCAAAGATTATCAGCGGTTCTGAAGTGGCTAAACAAATTCGAGAAGAACTAAAGCAGGAGGTGGAGCAGTTGAAGGCCCGGACAGGGGTTGTCCCCGGATTGGTGACCATTCTGGTTGGAGAGAACCCGGCTTCGGTCAGTTATGTTACTGCTAAACAAAAGACCTCAAAAGAATTAGGTTTTTTTTCCATTCAGGACAATCAGCCGGCCGATATTACTGAGGCGGCTTTGTTGTCCCTGATTGATAAATATAATAAAGATCCCAAGATTCATGGGATACTGGTGCAATTACCCGTTCCCAAGCACATCAACGAGACCAATGTTCTTTATGCCATTGATCCCAAAAAAGATGTGGATGGGTTTCATCCGGTCAATGTCGGCAAACTAATGATCGGAGAGGCCGATTACCTGCCCTGTACCCCGGCCGGGATTCAGGAGCTCCTGGTCCGTTCCGGCGTTAAGACCAAGGGGGCTGAGCTGGTGGTTGTAGGGCGTTCCAATATTGTTGGAAAACCCATTGCCAATATCATGCTTCAGAAAAAAGAGGGGGCCAACTCCACAGTGACGATAGTCCATACCGGGACCCCCCAGGAAAAAATGATTGAACATTGCCGCCGGGCCGATATCCTGATTGTGGCTGCCGGCGTGGCTAAATATGTCAAGGCCGACTGGGTAAAAGAAGGGGCCGCGGTTATTGATGTGGGTGTCAACCGGATCGGTATGAGCGAATCCGGCAAGGCAATCCTGGCGGGAGATGTTGACTTTGAAACCGTAAAGGAAAAGGCGGGATTAATTACTCCGGTTCCAGGTGGAGTTGGACCAATGACCATCACCATGCTGATGAAAAATACGGTCAAAGCGGCCAAGATAGCTGCCGGTAAATAACGAAAACGAACAGCTTGCCTCGGGGTGAACCTGGGGGCGAAGGTTGGAGTTTTTTCCGTTTTTCGCATTACTTTTATCATGACCGAAAACCAATGAGGATTGAGTCGACCCCCAAAGGTCATTTCATTCCGTTGAACAGGTTGTTAAACCGCTTGGATCCACAAGATGGACTGGGACGGGGAAACCAAATTAAAAAGATCCCCGGACTATGTCCGGGTTTTTTTTTGGAAGAGACCCATGATTCAAATACTTAGGAGCCGAATTTCGAATTTCGAACTGGAACCGTTGAACATCTTCTCGAAAGAAGGAGGGCATTATGGAACGAAAAAAAGTGACTAATCAAGATTTGGTAGCCAAGAAAAAGGCAGGCAAAAAAATAACCATGTTGACCGCTTATGATTTCGCCCTGGGTTCTTTTATCGATCAATCCGGGATTGATATGATTCTGGTGGGCGATTCGCTGGGAATGGTGGTTTTAGGATATGATTCCACAGTCCCGGTGACTATGGATGAGATGATCCATCATTGCCGAGCTGTTCGACGAGGGGTGCGCTATGCCTTTTTGGTCGGGGATATGCCCTTTATGTCCTATAACGTCAGCAAGGAAGAGGCCGTGAGAAATGCCGGAAGGTTTTTAAAGGAAGCCGGGTGCGACGCGGTCAAACTGGAAGGGGGTTTGGAGGTAGCCGAAACCGTCAAGGCCATAGTGCTGGCCGGAATTCCAGTTATGGCCCATATCGGGCTAACCCCCCAAACCGCAGGTCAGTTGGGGGGGTTCAAAGTTCAGGGAAAGGATGCCCTCTCGGCCCAACGGCTGTTGGATTCAGCCCTGGCCCTGGAAGAGGCCGGAGCTTGTTCCATAGTTATGGAATGTATCCCTGATAAATTAGCCGGTTTGATTTCCAAAACTTTGAAAATTCCTACAATCGGCATTGGGGCCGGCCCGGAATGCGATGGGCAAGTTCTGGTAACCAATGACCTGTTGGGCTTATTTGAAAGGTTTACTCCAAAATTTGTAAAACAATACATAAAGTTATTCCCTATGATTAAAGAAGCGGCTGAAGTTTATAAGAAAGAGGTTGAAGCCGGAAAATTCCCCGGACCGGAACATTCCTTTGTCATGGAAACCAAAGAGTTGAGTCGAATAAAGATAAAGAAAAAAGGTAAATAAGAAAAATAGTTATACAAAAAACCTGATAGACTGCATGAAGGAAAAACCGATGAAAATAGCTGTAGTCGGCCCAGGGGCTATGGGTTGTCTTTTGGCCGGAAAAATCGCTCTTGCCGGTAATGAAGTCCTGATATTGGATCATGTACCGGAGCGTGTCGAAGTCATCAACCGGCAGGGTTTAGTCATCGAGGGGCTTCAGGGAACCCTTCAAGTCAAAGTCCCGGTCACCTTAAATCCGGAGGATCTATTGCAGGTCGAAGTGGTACTGGTCTGTGTCAAGGCCTATGATACCCGAACCGTGTCCCAGACCCTTCAAGGCCTTGGTTCTGGTCCTTTCGTTTTGACCCTTCAGAATGGTGTTGGCAACGTGGAGACCCTGGGAAAATATCTCCCCAAAGAAAAAATATTAGCCGGAATTACCTCACACGGGGCTACCGATCTGGGCCCCGGTTGGGTGCGCCACGCCGGACAGGGAGATACTTTTATCGGCTATGGATTCCCCAGGGGAGACAGAGACCTATCTCAAGACCCACAATTGATTAAGGTGAAAGAGTTGTTAAGCGAGGCCGGTTTTGTCACCCAACTGGTGCCTAAAATTGAAAATTTGATCTGGAGTAAACTTTTAGTCAATGTCGGGATCAATGCCTTGACCGCCCTGACTCGTTTGCCGAATGGGAAACTTAATTGAATTCCCCGGGACGAAGGAAATTCTGGAGGAGGCCGTTCAAGAGGGCATTTGGATTGGGAAAAAGAAAGGCATTGAATTTATTTACCCCGATCCCCTGGGCCAGGTCAGAAAAGTTTGCCAGCTCACCAGTGCCAATATTTCTTCCATGCTCCAGGATGTCCTGAAGAAGAAAAGAACTGAAATCGATTTTATTAATGGGGTGATTGTGGGCGAAGGTCAGGGTTATGGTATTCCGATGCCAGTCAATTCCCTGTTGACCCGTTTGGTTAAAACGATTGAGGCTTCTTATGGGCAGACAGTGGGTGAGGGATGAGATAGGTCGATTTTCAATTTCGGATTGCCGAAAAGGAGAATGAGGGATGATGGCGAATACAAGTTAGAGAGGGACGAGGAACAACTTATTAACAGCGTCCTATTGAAGCCGGTCGTCCCTCGTCTCAATTCTTAGGCTTGAGGAGCGGCTGCCGCTTCTTTGCCTGCCTTGGCCGCTAACTTCTTTCTTTTTTTCCGGCGTTGCCTTCTCCGTTCAATTTCCCGAACACGTTCAATCTTTTTATGTTTTGCCAAAAAATCCCCTCCCTTCTTCTAAATATAAACAACCCAAAGCTGATAAATTCTTAAAAAGTCACTGAACAACTTCTTTTTCCATTATGGGAATAATGCCAGGTCCTGTCAAGCATCATATTATTCTTGGTTTCTTTTTGGTAAATCCGGTCCAGAAAATTAGAAAGTTTAAAAAGATAACTACCTTCCTTGGGCGCTGTTTGATTCTTCCCCCATCGCTATTGTCCAAATTCACATTTTTTTGTGCAAATTTTCCTCCATTTCCCGACTCCATAAAAATATAACTTGTTGAAATATTTTAGCAATATCTTTTTCACTTTTGTGGCATATGTTTTGCATTTATCAAATTTTATGCTTAGTTATCCGAAAATTTATCTCCCGACTGGTGTCAATGAGACTCAATAATTTCAAGCAGTTTTGGAAAAAAAGACAGGGCTCTTTAGGGGTACCAAGGAAAAAGACAAGACGATCAAAGGAACGAGGATCAGAGAAAAAGCTTCCAAGGATGACCAAATTTTTTTTAAGGACGCAACATGAAAATTTTAATCGAAAGAATAGATTTTTTGTTATGGAGATCAAAATTTAAGCCGGACGCGGAGATTGCGCACCGGGGATGTTTTTGAAAGCTATCGGAGATAAAAACGAGGAGGATTAAAATGGCCCAAACTAATCTGTTGATTAAGGAGTATTATTCTTTAAATCAGGATAAAATAGTCGATTGTCCTTTTCAACCCGGGAACCTGAGGATATCGAAAAGGGCCTGTCTCAAACGGCAAAAAGCCGCCCAAAGGAAAAAGCTTGAGACCTTCAAGGTCGAAGACCTGTTCAATTATTTCGTATCTCAAGGACTTTCGCGCTGTCAAGAATGCCCGATCATCGACAATCCGGTCTCTTTGTCCTGACGGATTTGTGATAAGTCCCCGGTGTCGACTTCCCTTGATCAATAATAATAAGGGAGGAGGGGATAATTTTTGGTTTTAACCCAATAGCCCCTTCGGGGAGGCAGGAAATTCATGCTTCCGGTGTTAATCTTATATTTAGACCGAGATTATCAGGTCACCTATTGGATTATTCGAGATGAGGTTAAAATATTTTCCCAGGTCACCATTCCTCAGGCCATCCAATTATTAAAAAACTTTGAATTTGATCTGATTATCTCCGATCCTCAAAATATTGCCATTTTCAAACCCTCATCTCTCCTTGGAACAAGCTAAGTCTATAAGCATTTTTCTACCGGAACTGGTTTTTCCAGGATTGATGCTGCCGGAGAATCGGAAGTCTGGTACAGTCCCAAACCTGGCCTGTAATTCTTTCCAGTGGGGAATAAGTCCCAACCCATCAGCGGCATGTCTTATCATAATGTTGGAAAGTTCAAACAAGGCAGTAAGCTTACTTTCTTTTCGTTTTCTTTTTGTGAAGATAGGGCAACAATCCTCCGGCTAACAGGATTTCTATCTTCTCCCGTGGGACCAGGGCCTTGAGGATAATTTCAGTCTTTTTAGTTTTATTACGGGCCTTGATTTCCTGTCCTTTCCGAAGGTTTATTTTTAGATTTTTAAATTCGAGCCGATCATCCTGGCCGATGAGATGGTAATCCCGCGGATTTTTAAAAACCAAAGGAACGATCCCATAATTGATCAAATTGCTTAAATGAATGCGGGCGAAGGATTTGACCAGCACGGCCTGAACTCCCAGAAACATCGGGGCCAGAACGGCATGTTCCCTGGATGAACCCTGTCCGTAATTTTCTCCCCCGACAATCACCCCGCCCTTGGCCTTCATTGCCCTTTCTGCAAAGGTAGGGTCCAGGCGGGAAAAGGTGTATCGGGAAATAGCGGGGATGTTCGACCGGAAGGGCAAAACCTCTGACCCACCAGGAAGGATATCGTCAGTAGAGATATGATCTCCGGTCTTAATTAAAACCGAGGCCGTAAAAGAATCAGGCAGGGGTTTTTTTGAGGGGATGGCCTTGATGTTGGGGCCCCGGATAATCTTTACCTGGTCTGGTTTTCTTGAGGGCGGCAGGATCAAAGGATCTGGCCAGGAAGTTTGAGGAGGATTGACTATAATCGGGACAGAGATTTTTATGCGCCGGGGATCAATCACTTCTCCTTTCAGAGCAATCAGGGCGGCGACCATCGGATTGCAAAGATAGACCCGGGCGGAAAGGGTCCCGCTCCGGCCTTTGAAATTCCGGTTATAGGTCCGGAAAGAGACTCCTCCATCAGGAGGGGCGCCTCCCATGCCGATACAGGGCCCACAGGCGGATTCGAGAATACGGGCCCCGGAAGCGATCATGAGCGACAGGTCTCCTTGCCCAGCCAGGGATTGAAGGACCTGACGTGATCCGGGGTTGATCAAGAGGCTGGTAAGGGAGTTTACGGTTTTTCCGCCGAGTATGGCCGCCACGGATTTTAAGGAGGCATAGGAAGAATTCGAGCAGCTGCCGATACATACCTGGTCCACTTTTAATCCGGTCAATTCTTTCAAAGGCACCACCTGGTCCGGGCTGAAGGGTTTGGCCACCAGTGGTTCCAGCGTTCCAAGATCTATTTCCATATTTTCATCGTAAAGCGCGTCCGGATCCGGAAGAATCTCCCGCCAATCTCTTGCCCGGCCTTGGGATTCGAGAAAAGAACGGGTGATTCCGTCACTGGGAAAAAGGGAAGAAGTGGCTCCCAGCTCGGCACCCAGATTGCAAATGGTGGCCCGCTCGGTTACCGAAAGATCCTGGCAGCCCGGTCCATAAAACTCATTAACCCAACCCACTCCTCCGCGCACCGTCAGACGACGAAGCATTTCCAGGGCCACGTCCATGGCCGTTACCCAAGGGCGATTCAATCGACCGGTCAACCAAATCTTTCTCGTTCTGGGTTTAATCAGATTATAGGGGAAACCGGCCATGGCCGCGGCGATATCCAACCCCCCACAGCCCATAGCCAACATACCCAAGCCCCCTGCGGTTGGAGTGTGACTGTCCGAACCCAGCAAAATTTGGCCCGGTCTGGCAAAACGTTCCAAATGGATTTGATGACAAATGCCGTTTCCCGCCGGGGAGAAGTAGGCCCCGTATCGGGCAGCGGCAGTTTGAAGGTAGAGGTGGTCGTCCGGGTTTCGGGAATCGGCCTGTATGGTGTTGTGATCCACGTAGGAAACCGCCAGAGGGACCTGGATCCGGGATTGTCCGATGGCCTCGAACTGCAGATAGACCATGGTCCCTGTGGCATCCTGGGTCAGGACCTGGTCCACCTTCAACGGGATGGTTTCGGCGGGTGTTGGTTGCTTATCCCACAGATGTTGTTTAACAATTTTGTCGAAAAGATTCATTTTCATAACATATCCCCTCAGGTATTATCCGGAATTAAGCATCCGGTATTTCCTCATTCGCGCCGTCTATCGTCCCTTATCCCTTGGGCCGCGTGCCTCCCGTATCCTCCCTCACTCATCACCCGTCGGCAACAACACCGTCATCGTCGTTCCCTGTTCCGAGGACTCCACCTGGATGTCTCCATTGTGGTCCTTGATAAGTTTGTAAGAGACCGCCAAGCCGAGGCCGGTTCCTTTCTTTTTGGTGGTGACAAAAGGACGAAACAGGTTTTCTTTAATCTTGCTGTCTATACCCCTTCCGGTATCCGAGAACCGAATCAGAACGGATTCCCCTTCCTTTTCCGTTACCAGGGTTAAGGTGCCCCCTTCCGGCATGGCCTCGACCGCATTCTTGGTCAAGTTGATGAAGACCTGTTTGATTTGTTGGGGGTCAAAGGAAAATTCCGGCAGGTCAGGGGCTAGACGGGTTTTAATTTCAATCTGCTTTTCAGCGAACAAAGGGCTGAAGAGTCGAATCAGATCTGATAAAATCGGATCGATTCGGGATTTACTTTTGCAGGGGGTTGTGGGACGGGAAAAGTCCCGGACATCCACAAGAATTTTTTCCAATCGACTGATTTCACCGGTGATCAAATCGAGCTTCTCTTTTTCCTTTTCCCCAAGCGTCGGAGATCGTTTGATCTGTTGGGCCAGTCCGCCGATGGCAATTAAAGGATTTTTGATTTCATGCGAGACATGAGTGGCCATGGATCCCACCGCGGCCAGCCGTTCGGATTGTATCAATTTTTGTTGTGATTTTTTGAGTTCTTCTGTTTTCTTATTGATCTCGATTTCTAAGGCTCCGGACCAGCGATTGGCAATGAATACCCAAAGCCCCGTCCCGATGATTATAAGAAGTTGAAAGATTCCAATGAGAATAGCTTGTTGAAAGTTGAGGCTGTGAACTATTCCTGAGACTTCTTCGATGGGGGCTACCATGGCAACCGACCAGAATTCGGAAGCCAAAATGGACTGAGCAGGCAAGCTTCGATCCGGTGTTTTATAAAATGGGATGGGAGTATAGGCGACCAACTTTTCAGTGGCGGTCCTTCGTGAACGATGCCAGCCGAGGATATAAGTGGAAGTTCCTTCCTTTTTTTTCAGGAGTTCATCCCGAACGAGGTCATTGATTTTTTTGATGGATAATTGAGGGCTGGTGGTCTTCAGAACCCAAAAAATACTTTTGCCGATAAATTTTTTTTCCGGATGATCCAGAAGGATACCCTCTGGATTAATGATCCAGGCATAGCCCGTACTTCCGGAAACCACCCCCCGGGTGGCCCTTTGGGCAATAGCTGAGGCATCGATTATAAAAAAAATGGCCCCCATAAATCGGTTTTCGTCCGGCCCCTTTTCTTGGAGGGCAACCCCCAGGGGCAGGACACACTTCCCTTCCCAAACAGAGGTGTTCCCCATCCAGACCTGGTTGAGAGCCGATTCCCCTTTCCGATCATGATCAAGGGATCGGGGTTCAGGCAGATGGATGGAGGAAGGTTGCCAATGCCTATCCAGGGTTTTGGTTACCGCCTTTCCTTGTTTATCCAGGATTAAGATGGCCAGGACATCGCCTGACAACAGGTCCTGGTATCGGGAAAGTATCCCTTCGGCTTTGGCAAGAAAGGGAAGCCCTTCTAGTTCCCCAACCTTCCTCAATTCCAACAAAGTGGTTTCCAAATGGGATATCTGGTTTTGTATTTGGTCGGAAATCTTTCTGGCCAGGATAAGCTGCTGGTCATTAAACTGCCGAGTTATGACTTTATGGATTTTTTTTGAAGTGGAATATCCGACAAATCCGATCAACAAGGTCAATAGTAGTGCCAGGGCAAACACCGCCGGCAAGGATTTTTTTAATAACCTGGGGAAGGAGATTTTTTTCATTGTCGAATATTCAGCAGCAGGTAACTGCCGATAAATAAAAACAGGATATTGGAAGACCAGGCGGCCCAAAGGGGAGGAAATATCCCGTTGAGTCCCAGGGAGCGGGAAAAAGCAAAGACGATCCAGTAAATAAAGGCCACCAATAAACTGCCGACAATCCCTTGAGCGATTCCGATGCCTTTCTCTTTGCGCAGGGCCAAAGAAATCCCAAAAAGGGCCATGATCAAACAGACGACCGGGAAGGACAGACGGACATGTTTTTCCACAATATAGCGGGTGGCATCATAACCTTCCCGTTGAATCTTCCGGATGTTGGCTTTAAGTTCCGGATAGGTCATCTCTTCACTGCTTTTTTCCTGGTATCGGAAATCTTCCGGGGATTCCGGCAGGCGGATGGTTTTTTCAGTGAAAGGCTCGCTGGAATAAGAACCGTCAGGCTGAAAGAATTGGGAGAGGCCATTTCTGAAAATCCAGACCCCGTTTTTCCAATTTACGTTTTCAGCATCAACCCGGGACCGGAGATTGAATCCGGAATCAAAGAAATAGAGGGTTGATCCTTCCGCCGACTGATCTTTAAAATTAAAGTTATGAAAGGAATAAATGGCTTGATCCCCCTTATACCAGATTTTTTCCTGGAGCAGGACGGCCCGAGGTTCTATTTTTTTAACCTGATAATTCCAGATGGCCTGGGCCCGGCCCTGGCTGAAAGGAACCACTACTTCCCCGAGAATCAAAAGAAAAATAGTGGAGGCTGAAGCAAGCAAAATAATCGGGAAAGACAGGCGAACCATATTGATTCCGCTGGATTTAAAGGCGATGAGTTGATTATTTTTGGAAAAAAATCCAAAAGTGAGTTGAGTACCCATCAGAATGGCCAACGGGATCATTTGTTTGATAACCATGGGGAGGGTGTAGATAAAATGCCGGACAATAAAATGGGGGGCCACCCCGGCTTCATTGAAATCATGAAGTTTTTCCATGACGTCCACCAGCACGAAAATAAAAACAAAGATCCCCAGGCAAAGTAGGGTCACTTTCAAGAATTCCTTGGATATATAATGACTGATAATTCGCACGACAAAATACTAACTAAGGTTGGCAAGTTTGTAAATAAAAATAGCAAAGCAAGAAAGGGGTTTAATTATTTATTAAAACTTGTTAAAAAGAAAAGGAACAGTAAAGGTTTTGATATCTGGGCCTAAAGTCCGTTCCTTATATTATAGCTCAGTCCCGCCGGGCGGGATTGCCTGACAATAGATTGAAATCAATAGATGTCGGCCCCGCCTAGGCGAGGCTGACCGATTAACTGAGAAATTCATAACATCAGGATTCTTGTAAGAGACTCGTCTGGTATATAACCAGAAGATCAGAGGCTACCATGACCATACGAGAAACCATCGAACAAAGAGAGAAACTGATCCTGTCCCCTTGGGCCGCTTTGAGTTCCGAAAGCCGGGGAAGACAGATTCCGGAAGAAGAATGCTCGATTCGAACCGTCTTTCAAAGGGACCGGGATCGGATCATCCATTCCAAGGCCTTCCGCCGCTTGAAACATAAGACCCAGGTATTTTTGTCTCCCACCGGGGATCATTACCGGACCCGACTGACCCATACCCTGGAGGTCTCTCAAATCGCCCGGACTATTGCCCGGGCTCTGGGGCTGAATGAGGATCTCACCGAAGCCGTGGCCCTGGGTCATGATTTAGGCCATACCCCTTTCGGTCATGCCGGGGAAGAAGTTCTGGATCAGATTGTTCCCGGTGGTTTTGTTCATAATCTGCAAAGTCTCCGGGTAGTGGATCATTTAGAAAAGGGCGGAAAAGGCCTGAATCTGACCTTGGAGGTAAGAGACGGTATCGAAAAACATTCCAAAGGAAAAGGGGAAATCCTTCCCCAAGACCCGTCCGAAAAGGCCATGACTCTGGAAGGACAGGTGGTCCGGGCGGCCGATATCATTGCCTATATCAGTCATGACCTGGATGATGCCATCCGTGGTGAAGTGATTTCCTCCCAGGATGTTCCGGCTTTTTGTTTAAGGGTCTTAGGGGATAGGAGTTCGAAACGGATCGATACTATGGTCCGGAATCTGGTTGTCAACAGTTTAAATGGTCCATCGGGGGGGCTTTCGATCGGGGAGGAGGTCTTGCAGGCCATGTTGGAATTGCGGGAATTCCTTTATGCCCGGGTCTATGACCTGGGCCGGATCCATGATGATTTTATTAAGGCTAGAAAAGTGATCAGTGAACTGTACCAGATTTTTCTTGAGGATCCCAAACTTCTGGATGCCTATCTGGGTTCATCGGAAAGCCATCTGAAAGCGGATCCGCAGAAGATAACCGATTTCATTGCCGGCATGACCGACCGTTATGCCCTAAACGTCTATGAAAAGGTATTTCTTCCTAAACCCTGGGCGGTGTTATAGACCGGAGCAAATCCCTTTGAATTGAATTTATCCGTTCGTCATGGTTTAAGTATTTAATTTTAATTTGGCTTTATAAAAAATGAGAATCCAAAAACCGAAAGGCTGATTTATGAAGCGATCCGGCAGACCCGGACAACCCATGACTAATACTATCGATCTACACGCCCACATTCATGTTCCCGAGGCCGAGACCTTGATCAGAGAACACCCCAGGAGGAATCGGGTGGAGGCAATGGCCCGCCAAGCCCTGGGAGACCTTTCCTATCGCTATAACAACGAACAGGCGGAGAAAAACCTGTCCAAGTCCACGGATATTGGTCTGAGACTTAAAGACATGGACCTTATGGGAGTGGATATCCAGGCAATCAGTCCTTCGCCGGCCCAATATTACCTCTGGGCGGAGCCGGATTTGGCTTCCACCCTGGTCCAAATTCAGAATGAACGAATTGCCCAAGTATGCGCAGCCTATCCCGATCGTTTTATCGGGCTCGGGGCTGCAGCCCTTCAGCATCCGGAACTGGCCGTTTCCCAACTCGACAGGTGTATGAATACCTCCCAGATGAAGGGTGTAGAAATAGCGAGCGCCTATCTGGGCCGGGATCTATCGAATAAGGATTTCGAACCTTTCTGGGAACTGGCGGAAAAACTTGGGGCGGTGATCCTCATTCATCCTTTTGGCTCGACCTTGGGAGAACGCACCCGGCCTTTCTATCTTTCCAATATCATCGGCATGCCCATTGACACAACCCTCGCTCTTTCTCACCTCATCTTCGGTGGCGTGTTCGACCGTTATCCTCATCTTAAGGTTTGTGCCGTTCATGGAGGGGGTTACTTCCCGGCATACATAGGGCGTTTTGACCACGGCTACCGCATGAGACCGGAGTCCCGGACCATGAGGCACCCGCCCAGTGAATATCTACGGCAGATATATTTCGATACGGTTGTCTTTCGCCCTGATATTCTTCGGGGTCTGATTGACAGGGCCGGCAACGAACAGGTGGTAGTGGGAACCGACTATCCTTTCGACATGGGGGATTATGACCTCGACGCTCTGCTGGGAAGTGTCCCGGGTCTTGATGCCAAAGGGGTGAAGGCCATTCGTAGTGGAAATGCCCGAAAATTGCTTAACTTGTAAACCGCATTGATCGGGAACAGGAAAGGTTGGCGCCCAGAGCGAATTATTCTTGGAGGCCGATTGGCTAGACCGTCAAACAAGGTTCACCATAGGAGCTGTAAATAGGAGATAGGGGCCTTAATAATCAAGAGAGACGGGGAACCTTAAATTCCCGACTTCATGAAATCCTTTCTGATCAGTTCGACAATTTTATCGACCAGCTCGTTCATGAATTCAGGATGGTCTTTGGCGATTTTATCAATAATGGTTTCCAAAGTCCCCATGTCCAATGACCCGAAAAAATCACTGAGAAAGACAACCTGCCCTCGAAGGGTTTTATTGACCGCCTTGGATGCCGGAGCCGGATGAAGGCTGTTCAAAGCCTCGGTCAAGAGTAAAGGATCTTTTGAAAGCATCTCATCAACCAAACCATATAAAAGATCCGGATTTTTTTGGATCAAACGATTCAGTCGAGGGCTGATAACGTTGTTGATCACCCCGATCATTATCGGATCAGAAAACCAGACGCTGCCCACCAGGATAAAGATGACTATCAGGAAAAGGATCAGAATCGTGTTTACCCAAACCAACCATTTCTGATAGGAGGGTTTCCTATCGCTATGGGCATCGTTCATGGTCTATCCTTTTCATCCGGCCTCAAATCTCCAGTCCGATTTTAAGTCCATCGCTGATGGATTCATACAGCCCTCCCACCTGCCGGCATTGTCCGACGGCATGTACTTTATTTTTTAGACTGCCCGGATCTCGCAGAAGTTCATCATTGGGTTCGCTGCCCAAGGAAAGGACGATGGTATCCACATTTTCGATGCGGCTTTGCTCGCTGCCCATGGTAACGATAACGGTTTTGCCTTTAATTGATTCGATTCGTGTTCTGGTGCTTAAGACGACTTTTTTTTGATTTAATCGATAAAACAAATGATAGCCGGTTACCTTTTCCAGGTCCTGGCCCGCTTTATATTGGGGAACGAGAACTTCCACACTTTTCCCCTGATCGGCTAAAAACTCGGCTGTGCCCAATCCCTCCATACCGCCATCGGCGGCGACAACGATTACTCTCTTCCCTGTTTCCGCTTTTCCCAGCAAAACGTCTCGGCCCTGGACCACCTGGCCGCTTCCCGCTCCGGGAATAGTCATCCCCTTGGGGCGACCTCCGGAGGCCCATATAATTTCATCCGGATTTTCTCTTCCGATCGTCTCCTTGGTGACAGTTGTTCCCAAATGTACCAGGACACCAAGTCGTTTCAATTGATTTTGATAATACTCTACGGGCTTTTTCATTTCCGCCCGGTTCGTGGTTTTGGAGGCGACCATTAGCTGCCCGCCAAGATAGGCCTCTTTTTCGTATAAGGTGACCGTATGTCCCCGTTCAGCGGCGACGCGGGCCGCCTCCATCCCCGCGGCCCCCCCGCCGATGACCAGGATGCGTTTCTTTTTTACAGCCGGAGTAATTTTATATTTTTCTTCCCGGCCAACGGAAGGATTTAAACCGCAGGAAATACCTTCCGGATGTACGGTGCGAGACCAACAGGTCATCAGGCCTATACAGGGGCGAATCTCCCCCAAGCGGCCTTCTTTGGCCTTATTGGCCAGTTCGGGGTCAGCCATATTGGCCCGGGTCATGCCGACCATATCGGCGCGCTTTTGGGTGACGATCTCTTCGGCCATAGCCGGATCCACTATCCGGCCGATACAGAACACCGGGACCTTGACCTCTTCTTTGATGCCCTCGGCCAGATAGACATAGGCCCCATGAGGTGTGCCCATGGGGGCGATCACATTGGCCCCGCCCAGGCTGACATTGACGTAATCAAGGTTTCCTGAGACCACCAGCCTCGGGGTGATCCGTTTCATGTCGGAAAGGGTAAGCCCTCCCGGAGTCAGTTCATCCCCGGTGATGCGGATACCGACCGTAAAGTCGTCCCCTACCTCCCGGCGGACGGCTTTAATCACTTCCATAGGGAAACGGATGCGATTTTCCTCGGGACCCCCATATTCATCGGTTCGAATGTTGTGCAGAGGGGACATGAATTGGAGAGGCAGATATCCATGGGCACAATGTATTTCAACCCCATCGAGGCCTGCCTTTCGCATTCTCACGGCGCTTTCGGCATAACTGCGAACTAGGTCGTGGATTTCCTCAACCTTCAAGGCCCGGGGTCTTCCGCCGTAGGCCAGGCTGGGAATAGCGGAAGAAGAGACTACTTCCTTGACGCTATAAACCAATGTGGACTTGCCCGGATGCCAGATCTGGGCAATGATCTTGGCCTCGACCCGGTGAATTTCGTCGACCACGGGCTTGAAGGCGTCCACCACCCCGTCCCGGTAACATTGAATCATGGACGGTCCTATACCGGCTGTGGGATGGACAGGCTGGACTTCAGTAATTATAAGGCCCATTCCTCCTCTGGCCTTGGAGCCCCAGTAGTCTTTGTGCCGTCCGGATGGCAGGCCTCGTTCGCCGAATCCGGTGAAATGGGCGGTGCTCAGAATACGGTTTCTGACCGTAAAGGTCCCGATTCGAAGAGGAGTGAAAAGGTTAGGGAAATAGGGACCCTCGCTGTCGGAGGCCATAACTCCTTCAGCCTGTTTTTGAGCGCCTTCGCTGGTTCCGAAGGGCAGTCCCAGTTTCTTCCAGCCGGTAGAAGACCCCGGCACCGAACCCGATTTAAAAATCCGGGTTTGCCCGATACCCGGTGTAAACGAGGCCGCCGTACATCAACGAATCGCCAAAGTTCGCTCCGTTCTCCCGGCATACTGGCCGATTGGGCCGCCGCCCAGGCTCCATTGGTCGTTCAAGCGGTATTTAAACCATAGGCCGAGGCCCAGCCGATTGATTTGATTCCAGGGATTCGAAACGGCAAACCCGCCTGCATTCGAGAAATTATATTCCTCGCGGTCATAGCTCAGGCTTAGGCCAAGCCAGTTTCTATCGCTCAGGGGCGCAGCACCGCCAACCCTGACTCCGTAATGGGCGATCGATACCTCGCCCCACCGTCCAGGCCGGACTTGAACTGATAGGAGGATGAGGCCGAGGCTGAGAAGCGGGCGTTTTCCTCGATGGTCAAAGGGCGCCCCGTCTGCCCTAAGAGGTTCGCGGGCATTAGCAGGAGAAAGGTGAGGAGTGTCCATCCCGCTGGTCTGGCGATCCCTCTTCTCTTGGCCTGGGGGTGTGTCTCCGATTCATACATTCGTCGAATCTCCTTATGAGCTATAGTCAAACCAGTTTCCTGTAAATATTGAAAAGCAGTTTATCGGAAAGGTTACCCCATTTTTGTGAGAGAAAATATAGGGAGAAGGGTCTCATATGTCAAGGCAATATTCATTCCTGCTCTTTTCACTTTTAGATAATGGGGAAGGGGGGCAAACCACCAATTGAATCATAATTAAATGTTACCAAGAGGATAGTAGGAGAGAACCACATAATCGTATTGACATAATAAGTTAAAATGATATATGATCCCGAAAAATCATCTGAAAGAATCATTGAGGCCATTAATCTTTTAAAGGTTATGCCGATGGAAAAATTTGAAGAAAAGATAATCGATTTGGTGGATATCGTTTCCGAACCTGATCCGGACCTGCAAAAGAAACCTAATTCAACCCCAGAGGCAGCTCCAACGCCGGATTCTTTAACAGAAATTGAAACCGGGAAACTGGAATCCCTGGTCCGAAAGGAAGTGGAAAGGATCATAAAATCAACGATCAATGAAAATATCCAAAAGATGATCCGGGAGATCCTGGTTCAGGAAGTAGAAAAAGCAATAGCCCGGGAGATGGAAAACCTAAAACGAGTTTAAAGACTGCTAATAATAATTTAATCAAAAAGGGGGTTAAGGCATTTAATCCCCTTTTCTTTTATGGAGAAAACTGTCAGATTCTGTTGATCCCGCAATCGATTCCGATTGAGGCCGAACGATTAACGTTGAACCCTTACTTTCCATATTAATGGAGCATTTAAATGAAAACCCCTCAGTTAGATAAAGGATATGAACCGGCCCAGGTGGAAGAGGATTTATACCGGTTCTGGATCGAACAAAAATTATTTGAGGCCGATGTGGAAGCGGATGGCCCTTCTTTTTCCATGGTCATCCCCCCGCCCAATGTAACAGGGACACTCCACATGGGCCATGCCTTGAACACCACCCTCCAGGATATTCTTTGGCGCTATTACAAAATGAAGGGTTATAACGCCCTCTGGGTCCCAGGAACCGACCATGCCGGAATCGCCACCCAGAATGTCGTTGAAAGGATGCTGGCCCAGGAAGGATTGAACCGCCACCAACTGGGCCGGGAGAAATTTGTGGAAAAGGTCTGGGAATGGCGGGAAAAATTCGGGGGGATTATCATTAACCAATTGAAGCGCCTGGGGGCGGCTTGTGATTGGAGCCGGGAACGGTTTACCTTTGATCAAGGGCTGTCCATTGCCGTTAAGGAGGTTTTTGTCCGGCTCTACCAGGAAGGACTGATTTACCGGGGGGACTATATTATCAACTGGTGCCCTCGTTGCCTGACCGCCCTTTCCGATCTGGAAGTGGAACATGAGGCCTATGAAGGAAGTCTTTTTCATATCCGATATCCTCTGGTAAACAGCCAGAGGGCGATCATTGTGGCTACCACTCGGCCGGAGACTATGCTTGGGGATACGGGCGTGGCCGTCAATCCGGAGGACGAACGGTATCAAGGTCTGGCCGGTCAGGAAGTTCACCTGCCTCTGACCCAAAGAAGAATCCCTATTATCGCCGATCCCTATGTGGACAAAAGTTTTGGAACCGGGGCCTTGAAAATAACTCCGGCGCACGATGTCAACGATTTTGAAATCGGCCGCCGTCATGGATTAGAGGTTATTAAAGTCATGGACCCGGAAGCCCGAATGAATGAGGCGGCCGGAGTCTACCAGGGACTGGATCGCCAAGCCTGTCGTCAGAAAGTCCTGGAAGATCTGAATGCCCTGGGGCTGTTGGAAAAGACCGAAAAATATACCCACAATATCGGTCATTGTTATCGTTGCAAGACCATGATCGAGCCTTATCTATCCAAGCAGTGGTTCGTCAAAGTGGGTTCCCTGGCCGAAAAAGCCATAAAGGCAGTTGAAGAAGGGGAGACCCTGATCTTTCCCAAGACCTGGGAAAAGACCTATTTTGACTGGATGACCAATATCAAAGATTGGTGCATTTCCCGTCAGATCTGGTGGGGCCACCAGATCCCGGCCTGGTATTGTGATCAATGCGGGGAGGTTATTGTTTCCCTCACTCCCCCGTCTTCATGTCCGGCCTGCAGTTCTTCGGAGATACGGCAGGAAACCGATGTCCTGGACACCTGGTTCAGTTCGGCCCTCTGGCCTTTTTCGACCCTGGGCTGGCCCCGGGAGACCCGCGAGCTTGAAGTTTATTATCCAACTTCAGTACTGGTCACCGGTTTTGATATCCTCTTTTTCTGGGTGGCCCGAATGATGATGATGGGTCTGCATTTTATGGGCCGGGTTCCTTTCCGTCACGTTTATATTCATGCCCTGGTGCGTGATGCCGAAGGACAGAAGATGAGCAAATCCAAAGGGAATGTCATTGATCCCTTGCTGATTATGGACCGTTATGGCACGGATGCCTTTCGTTTTACCTTGTCGGCCCTGGCGGCCCAGGGAAGGGACATCAAACTTTCCGAGGAACGGCTCGAAGGTTATCGCCATTTTGTGAATAAGATCTGGAATGCCGCCCGTTTCAGCCTTTCTCATTTTGAAGACCTTGAGGTCTCGGGTCGACCGATAGAACCCCCCCGAGACACGGTTAATCGCTGGATCATCAGCCGGATGAAGCGGGTCATCCAAACCATAGAACAGGAAATAAAGGAATATCGTTTTAATGAATCGGCCCATGAATTGTATCAATTTGTCTGGCATGAATTCTGTGACTGGTATCTGGAATTCATTAAACCCGTTCTGTATCAGGAAGGAGAGAGCAGGGACAAACAGGTTACCCGGATGACCCTCTATCGGGTTCTTCTGGCCATTTTGAAATTAAGTCATCCCTTCATGCCCTTTATCAGTGAAAAGATTTATCAATCTCTTCCGGAAAGGGAAGCCAGTATCCTCAAGGAGTCTTTCCCGCTGCCGGGCGATTTCCCGGAAGATGACCAGGCCGAAAAAGAGATAGAGACCCTCAAAGGCCTGATTACCGAGATACGGAACATCAGAGGAGAAATGAATATCCCTCCTTCAAAAAATGTCGAGATCTGTATGCGGGTTTCCGAACCGGCTAACCGGACTTCAATTGAAGCCCATCAATCGATCTTTTTGATTTTGGCCAAGGGATCGGGAATAACCTTTTTAAACCAGGAAAAGAATCCGCCTTCCTCAGCCTCCGGGGTATTTGAAGGTATGGAAATTTTTATTCCCTTGAAAGGGGTCATTCAATTCGACGAAGAGGAAAAACGGCTGGAAAAGGAACTGGCCAAGCTGAGAAAAGAATGGACCCAGATCGATAAGAAATTGACCAACGAAGATTTTTTGCAAAAGGCCCCTCCGGATGTGGTGGAAAAGGAAAAGGAAAAGATCCGCTCCCTGGGGAAAAAGATGGAAAAATTGGAAAGTCATTTGGAAAGGATTAAGGAGTTGATGAAGGCCTGATAATTTAAAACTTACACTTCAAATCCCAGTTCTTCTTTGAATTTAAACGGGACTTCGAGAAAGATACCGTGCCTGGGCCGGTGGAATTGACCTTGGATTTATTTTGACGGCGAAAGAGGAATCCTCTTAAGGGATAATAGTTTTATAGTCTTTTTAAATCAACTATCGCTCAGTTTGTACCCCCGATGGTTATGGTTGCACTGCCAAAATTTCCTTGGGAGGTGGCCGATATAGTGGCTGTCTCGGAAGAAAGAGACGGGGGAGAAAAGGTGCTGTATATTTTACCTGAACCTGGCCGTTTGAATTGGTGTCGACCGTAATAGAGTTGATGGGATTGGCTGCATCAGGGGTATCTCCCAAAAACCCTGCCCCACAAGTGATGTTGACCGGGATACCGGCAGGTACAAGATTGCCGTTATTATCTCTGACAACGACCGTAATGAAGGTGCTGCTCCAGGTGACGGGAGCGGTCTCAGAGGCTTGAGAGGCTTGTAAAGAGGATGCAGCCGGTATTACCTGGATCCTACTGATCGAACCCGATCCGCTGGAACTGCTGCCGGTCGAAGAAGTGCATCCTTGAAAAAGGATCAAGGAAATCGCCAGGCTCCCTAATACCGCTCCGAAACTTTTCACCAGGTTCATCCGCTTTCCTCCATTAAGATATTTGGTATTCTTTGATCCCTTCTTCGTACAGGTCACCTCCCGTAGTATCATTGATGACTACGGCCGGGAAATTTTCGACGACCAGCCGGCGAATGGCTTCAGGCCCCAATTCCTGGTAAGCAATGACCTCCGCGGCCTTGATGGCCCGGGAAATCAAGGCCCCGGCCCCTCCCGTGGCCCCTAAATAAACGGCCTTATACTTGATCATGGCCTCTTTCACCGCTGGGGCCCGTTTACCCTTACCGATCATTCCCTTCAAACCCAACTCCATCAAACGGGGTGCATAGGGGTCCATCCGGTAACTGGTGGTCGGTCCGGCAGCCCCGATGACCCGGCCAGGTTTAGCCGGGGATGGACCTACATAATAAATGATCTGTCCCCGAATGTCAAAGGGCAGTGGTTTGCCGGTATCTAATAGTTCGATTAGTCTTTTATGGGCTGCATCCCGGGCTGTATAGATGACGCCGCTTATTAAGACCTTGTCGCCTATTTCCAGGGTGGAAACAATTTCGTCGGTCAGGGGGGGGGTTAGGTTTACTATCTTGGGCATGGATAGGTCCTTCTTGTTAATAAAGGGGTTCAAGGTCCAAGGTTCAAGGTTAAAGGAAACCCCTTTTACCTAACCCGGACAAGCCGGAACCATATTTGAAATATTGTAACATTTGGTGGATTCGTAAAAAGTCACCGAAAGCCTATTTTCGTCATTCCCTTGAAAAAGGGAATCCAGTGTTTTTAATAAGTTGAGAATAGCCTGGATTCCCGCCTCCGCGAGACCTTATGACGACGAAATATTCTATCCAATTTGAGTAGAATTCTATTCCTAAGTTACTACGCCTCGTCCGGGAGTTCCCCGGAAGAGGTGGCCCCTAACAGGGCAGTTGACTTAAAAGCCCGGAGTCTTTAATCTGGTCTTTCCCTTAAGGGGTAGCCCCGATATTAGCTGTAAAAGAACCTCTAATTGAGGCGGCTGCTCCGACGAGCCGCTCAGGGGCCCATTCTCGCAGCCGCCGAGAAGGGGCCCCGGCAATGACTGGGGAGCCCTCCATATCAAAAGATCGACCAGGGAAAGACCGATGATCATGGCAGATGAATTTTGCAAGCAATATCAAGACTACCTTGACGGCATTTATGATTGTATTGATCGTATTGTGCTCAATGCCTATTTCATTTTTGGCCAGTCCCCTGGAGGATTTAGAACCTGGTGGCGGGCCTTGAAGGGAACAGATAACGATCTGAATGATACCAACCTGATGCGTTTTGCCGGACGACTCAGCCGACGGATTCATGCCTATGCTAAGAAAGAAGGTATTCCCTTGATCCATTGCCAGCGCGGTGAACGAAAGCACGAGGTGGCCGAGCAATATATTCCCGGGGATCCGAACTTTCGGGGTGTATTTTGTATTCTGGCCGGGATTGCTCCGGCACCCCTTTTCCACATTCAGCGATCTAAAAGCGGGGGGATCAGTAACATTTCCACCAAGACCCCTTACCCCTATGTCAACCATTATTCGTTCCACATAATGGATCCGGAATGGGGACATCTGACCATCAAACTCTGTCCCCATCCTCCTTTTAATGCCCAGATCATCCTGAACGGACATGAATATCTATCCCGTCAGGCCATGAAACAAGGGCTTGTCTTTACTAAAGAAGGTAACTGCTTTACGGCAGTGACCGATAGCGCAGGTCTGGACCACATCGCGGATACCATGAGGGCCTCGTGCTCTGTAGGGCGTCTGGTTCGGACCTGCGATCAATGGATTTATTCGGCCTGTCTTTGTTTTGCCTTGGATCTTTCGGAGCAGAAAGCCAGTGGCTTCCATTACAGTTATTCTGTTTATCAGATGGAGTATAGCCGCAATCTGCTTTTTAACCGAGGCCGAACTTTGGATCAGGTGTTCCAGGGCTTGATCGATCGAACCAGAGCCCCTTTGAATCTCAAGACGGTTCGAACTATTTTTGGCTATCGACACCGGCCATTCAGTCATCACGGCAAGAAACCGTTGCCTCGATTCGAGATCACGGTCGAGAGACCTGTCTATGATCTGACGATCTTCAAAATCCATTTTGGAAAAATGACGGTCAAGATGTATAGCAAAGGCGAAAGGGTTCTCCGAACCGAGGTTATTATTCACAATACGAGTCAGTTGCGTTGCGGAAAACGGATCGATCGTTTCCCACAGATCTGCGAATCCCTTAAAGAAGTCCTGGAAAGATTCCTCACCGTTCTGAACGGGGTCGATGTTTCTTTTATTGATAACGGTACCTTGGAGAAGTGGCCTCTGCCCTCTAAGGTTGGAGCCACCTCCGTGGGAGGGGTCGATATCAATCGGCCTCGTATCCGGGCGGTCATGGAAGCTGTTATTGCTCTTTCTATCCATCCCCGTGGATTTACGGCTGCGAATCTGGCAGAAAAAGTCCGGGAAATTCTCAGAATCCCGCAGAGCCGGTATCAGGCTCGGCAGGCTTCTTATGACTTGAAAAAGTTTAGAGGTAAAGATCTGGTTCAAATGATCGGCCATTCGCGCTGTTATATGGCCACCCCGGTGGGCTTGCGTTCGATGACGGCTGTCCTTGTTCTGCGGGAAAAAATATTGATTCCTCTGCTCGCTGGCGCTGAAAAGCATCATCCCGGACCAAAACCTGGAAACTTCTCTACTATCGATATTCATTACAAAAATATCCAACATGAGATGCAACAAATTTTTGAAATTTATAAAATGGCAGCATAATATTATCGACAAAACTTTGTCGATGTTGATTCACTAAGCGCCTAAACCTTAAACCGGTTACCTTATACCTTTCACCTTCATTCATAAGGTCACTTCCTTATGTCGGCTGGCATGGCACTGGACATTGACTGCCAGCGGAAGGCTGGCAATGTGGCAGGGCAACAGCCGGACATGGACTCCCAAAGAGGTTGTCCGGCCCCCCAAACCCTGGGGACCGATCCCGAGTTTATTGATTAAATCCAGAAGCTCGATCTCCAGTTGATTCCAGTTCCGAATCGGGATTAGGGCTTCCCAGGGGACGAAGCAGGGCCTTTTTGGCTTGTAACGCGGCCTGTTCAAAGGTCCCTCCAATGCCCACGCCGATAATCGTAGGCGGGCAGGGATTAGGGCCGGCTTCTTTTACCGTTTCCACAATCTTCTCTTTGATACCGGCCAGGCCGGCTGAGGGAGGGAGCATGAATATACGGCTCATATTTTCACTCCCGCCGCCTTTGGGAACCACCCATATTTTGAGCCGGTCTCCCGGTACCATATCGATGTAAATCACAGCCGGGGTATTATCTCCGGTATTGGCCCGGGTAAACGGATGGCAGGAGGATTTGCGAAGATATCCCTCCCCGTATCCCTGACGGACACCCGAATTGACCGCCTCTTTTAAATCCCCTCCGGTCAGATGAAGGTCCTGTCCGATTTCAAGGAAAATAACCGCCAAGCCGGTATCCTGGCAAATCGGTATATGCTCTTCCCGGGCAATCCCGGCATTTTCGATCAGTTGTTCCAATATCTCTTTCCCGACCGGAGAGACCTCAGTTTTAAGGGACTTTTGAAAACAGCCCAGGACATCTTCACCCAGATTCTCATTGGCCTCAATGCACAGGACCTTAACCGCGTCGGTTATTTCTTTTACGTTGAGTTCTCTGATCATCCGATCTCCTGCTGTGGGGGTTTCTGAATAAGATTTTCTTTTAGTTGGAATGATACTAAATAGGGTGGAAACGAGTGTCAAGAAGAAAAGATGTGAAGAGTCCGATGAAGAGATCTTGTTTTATTGGAAAGGCCCACTTGTCATTCCTTACCGGTGATGATAAGGTTATTTTTCTTGTCCGCCGATTCAGAATTCCTATCAAAAGAGATTTTGGTCATTTAAAATGCCCCTGACGACCGGATTGAAACCACAGCCCTTTCACGGATGGACCACCTTGATCGGCCTCATGGCCGCCTATGCCGGTTTGTGCGGGGATATTACCTACGCCTATGGTTTGTTCCTGCCGGCGATGAGCCAAAATTTTCATTGGAGCCGTTCGGCTTTGTCCGGTCCTTATGTCCTCTTCTTCGTGATCGGCGGCCTTTTGGGGCCGGTGGCCGGCATGACTATCGCCAGGTTCGGTCCCAGGAAAAATATTATCGGCTTCAATCTTATCGCGGCCTTGGGCCTGCTCGGGCTGTCTCAGACTAATGCTATCTGGCAGGTTTATCTCTTCTTCGGAGTTATGGCCGGTCTGGGAATCGCCTTCGGCGAGTTTATCCCGATAACCACCGTAATCAACCATTGGTTCATTCGGCGAAGGTCAATGGCCATGGGTCTGTTCCTGGCCTCGGGTGGGGTCGGAGGTTTTGTTTTTTCGCCGCTTATCAGTAAGCTGATTTCCGATTTAGGCTGGCGCTGGGCCTGGGGTTACCTCGCCGGCCAACATCTTTTTTTGACCGTTATTCTGGGGGGAATCCTCATCCGAAACCGTCCCGAAGATATGGGCCAGTATCCGGATGGCATCTCTGAAACGCAAGGGCATCCTCAGTTAAATCAAACAGCCCCTCGCCATCCCGTCTACCAGACAACGGTGGACTGGACGGCCGGAGAGGCCATGCGAACCCCGGCTCTGTGGATGATCATGGCCCTATTTTCAATCATTTTGTTCGTAACCAATATGCTGACAACCCACCAGGTCGCCTATCTCCAGGACTTGAACTTCTCCCCTCTGATGTCGGCTACGGCCCTGGGTTTGATGCTCGGCATGAGCATTATCGGCAGACTGGCTTGCGGTTTTCTGGGTATGAGATTCGAGGGGCGGCATCTGGCGGTTTTCTTTCTGACCGGCATGGGATTGGGGATCATGGCCTTGATACTGGCCCGGGGGGTTTTATTCATTCATCTCTATTCAATACTCACGGGAATCGGTTTCGGAGGCATGATTGTGTTGATGCCCAATCTTCTGGGTGCCTACTTCGGTCGCACCCATTATTCCAGGATTGTTGGCTGGACGGCCCCTGGGGTTACCCTGATCAGCGCCGGCAGTCCGACTTTGGCCGGGTTCCTCTATGATGTCACCGGAAATTATTTTTTGCCTTTTTCCATCACCGTCGTTCTTGTTTTAGCCGGAATTGTCCTGGCTATCCGGCTCCGTCCGCCAAGCATCCTACAGACGGAAAAAAACAAAATAGATTCTTAGACTCTGCCCTCTGCGAATTTTTGCTTCTTGCCACTTCCCGGCGAATCCTTTGTAGGGTTTGAGAAAAGGGTTGGGGCCCGGATCTTGTTTCGGCGAAACCCGGGAGACGGTTCCTTCTTAGTGGATTCCCTCCGGGCCGAAATGGCAACAATTGAGTGTTTCTAAGACCCTCCTCTTGAATGGACTTCCATCGGGTGGAAAAGAATATATTGAAGAAGGAAAAGAGAGTCAAGGAGAAAAGGGATTATGGTTTCCTGCACTATTGCCGATTGTATTAATGATCGTCCCCGCTCGAAAAAGGGCCAAGGACAAGGGTCAAGAGGATCCGGATTTTTTCCCTAACCCCGTCTTTTCCAGATAGGTTAAACTGGCCAGGGATGGGTAGTGGGTCAGGTCAAAACTGATCGGGGTCAGAGTTACATACCCGGCCGACAAGAGGGCATGATCGGTATCCGGGGTCTCTTCCGGCGGGGGCAAAATTCCCGCCTGCCAGTAATAGACATTTTCCCTGGGGTCGATGCGCCGTTCGAAGCGTTCCCGGAATCGAAAGGTCCCCTGTCTCACCAGGCGAATCCCCTTGATCTCCGACCAGGGCCGGTCCGGTATATTGACATTTAAGGAAACCCCCGAGGGTAGAGGGGATTTTATAAGGAGATCCACCAGGGTCGAGACAATGCGGGCCGCCGTTTCAAATTCACGAGTCTGATAGGAATCGATGGAGACGGCCATGGAGGTCAGCCCCATCATAGCTCCCTCGGTGGCGGCCGAAACGGTGCCGGAGTAAATCACGTTAATTCCCACGTTGGGACCCAGGTTGATGCCGGAAATCAGCAGGTGAGGCGGGGGGGTGATCAGTTCATGAAGGGCAATTTTGACGCAGTCGGCCGGGGTACCGCTGACCCCATAGCCGAAAAAGTCCCCATTCTTAAAAATTTTTTTGACCCTAAGGGGCTGGGTCAGGGTCAGGGCATGCCCCACCGCGCTCTGTTCGGACTCCGGGGCTACCACCCAGAGGGGATGCTTTTTTTTCAAGGCCATCACCAGACTCTCTAAACCCTTGGCGAAGATACCGTCATCATTGGTCAGAAGGATTGAAGGGGGAAGGATTTTTGATTTGGTACTCAATGTTGATTGCTCTGTGTCTTAAGAAGGATGTGAAAATACCGTTCGTTGCCTGCGATCGGCAGGATCGTTCGGCGCTCGTCGAAACAAAATTTCAAGCTTCTCGGTAACTGCCTCAAGCAAGAATGAAATTTTAGTATGGAAAGAAAAGGGCTCAGGGATTCAATGTCTTTATTTCCAAGCCGTTCACTTGAACCCATGAACCCTCGACTCCTTGAATCCTTATTATCTTATCAGATTCCCCAACCGACTCCAGCGGATTCCAAACTCGGTCCGATCCCAGGACCAGTAGATAATAAAGGCCTGGCCGAGAATCAGTTTTTGATCCACGAAGCCCCAGAAGCGGCTGTCATAGCTTTCATCGCGATTGTCGCCCATGACAAAGATCATGCCGGGCGGGACGACCAGGGGGCCGGTGTTGTCCCGGGGTTGTTCCATTTCAGGAATGATCCTCTGGTCCGAATGGGTGCCATGAGGGTCATCCATAGGTTGATTGTTGATATAAACTTGTTTGTCTTTGATCTGGACGGTATCCCCCGGAAGGCCGATCACCCTTTTGATAAAATCTTTGTTGGTCTCCTTGGGAAAAATAAAAACCACGACATCATTTCTTTTCGGCGAGCTGATGGGGATCAGGGTATAATTAAGGGCAGTGAAAGGAATCCTGAGTTTAACTCCGTAAATGAACTTGTTGACTAAAATATGGTCTCCGACCAGCAGAGTGGGTTTCATGGACCCGGAAGGGATCTTAAAGGCCTGGATGACAAAGGCCCTGATCAACAGGGCCAGGAGGACGGCAATGATGATCGATTCCGCATATTCCCGGACAATTGATTTTTTACGCTCCGGTTTCACTTTAGGTTTTTTTTCTTTTTTCAAAAATTCCTCCTCGGGCTTCACCCATTTTTTGATTCACTTTAATAAAATAAATAGTTACTAAATATTGTCAGTCCAGACTTGGACGGGAATACTCGATCCAAAGTTAAAAATTATTCATTTTCAGAGGAGATGCCCGACCTGTTCAAAGGCAAACTCTATCATGAGTTAGACCTGCTTCCGGGGGGCAAGAAACTCTTGTCGCCTCTTTCATAACGGGATTATCGGCAGGAATCAAGAAAAAAGTCTTTCTTTTTTTCATATTTCAAAATAATATCATTAGTTATGAACCAATTCAATGAGCCCGAAATTCACCTGTCCCATCAAATTCAGCCTCCTTTTCGCTTTTGTCCCCTTTGCGGCGGGAAGCTGAAAAAAAAACAGATCAAGGCCCAGGAACCGGACCGTTTGGTTTGCAGTCGCTGTTCGTTCGTCTATTACCTCGATCCCAAGGTAGCGGCCGGAACGGTGACCCTTCTGGAAGGGCGGATCGTCTTGGTAAAAAGAGGAATTTCACCAGGTTATGGAAAATGGGTTATTCCCGGAGGATTTGTTGACCGGGGTGAAACCTTGGAGGAGGCGGCTGTCCGGGAAACCAGGGAAGAAACGAGCCTCCAGGTCCGGATCAGTTCCCTTTTAAATGTCTATTCCTACCCGGGGCGCACGGTAATCATCGCTGCCTTTTTGGCCGAATGGGAGGCCGGGACACCGTCGGCCTGTGATGAAACCCTTGAAGTGGGGCTGTTTCCGTATAAAGAGATCCCCTGGCCGGAACTGGCTTTTCCAAGCACCCGGGATGCTCTGATTGATTACGGGAGAGGGCATCCTACTGTTGGATAAAATTTGTTATTAATCGCTTTAAAAAGTTTAACCAATGGTGTTTTTGTTTCTTTGGGGTAAACTCACTATAGGTTTAATTCTCCGGCTACCAAATCCCCCCCCCCTTGCCCCCCTTTGTTAAAGGAGGGAGAGGGGGGATTTTTTCTTGTCAATTTTGTCAAGAAAGGTTAGAAACAGCGACATTGATTTCAAATTTGACAAGTTCGTAAGATGTCGGAAAATACCTTTTCAAGGTCATTCCGGCGAAAGCCGGAATCCAGTATTTTAAATAGCTTATACTTATCCTGGACCCCGGCTTTCGCCGGGGTGACGACTTTTTTGGTCAAAATTATTTTTGTACTAAATTTGTACTAAAGGAGTATACGCAATATGAAATTCATTAAACCCGAAAGATTGACGGATTTATCCCCGGAAAGGAAAGAGAATTTGCTGAAGAGGTCTATGGAAGACATCTCGGATATTTATGAAGAAACCCGGGGCATCGTCCATGATGTTAAAAAAGGGGGAGATCAAGTTATTTTAAAGCATTACCAAAAATATAAGTCGGATATTCGGTTGAAAGATCTCAGGGTTCAACCGGAAGAAATCAAGGCGGCCTATAAACTGGTGGAAAAACCAGTCCAGCAGGCCCTGAAGCAGGCAGCCAAAAATATCGAGAAATTCCATCGCGCCCAACTGGAAAGGGAGATGTGGTCTATTGAAGTTCAGCCAGGGATCCTGGCCGGAAGGGTCCGGAGGGCCATGGAAACCATCGGGGCCTATGTGCCCGGAGGAAAGGCCAATTACCCTTCCAGCGTTCTCATGAACATCATACCGGCCCGGGTAGCCGGGGTAACGACTGTCGTGGCCTGCACTCCTCCACAGAAGGGCATGAAGGCCGACCCGGTGACCATCGTGGCCGCCGACATTGCCGGCGCAGATTTTCTTTTCAAAGTGGGCGGACCTTGGGCCATAGCCGGAATGGCTTATGGTACGACCTCCATCCCCAAAGTGGATAAAATTGTCGGGCCGGGTAATAAATATGTGACCGCCGCCAAGATGGCTGTTTTTGGAACGGTGAATATTGATTCTCCGGCTGGACCGAGTGAGGCCCTCATCATCGCTGATGAAACAGCGCGGCCGGAGTGGATGGTCTGGGATTTTCTTTCTCAGA
Source organism: uncultured delta proteobacterium (assembly GCA_963790475.1). Lineage (GTDB taxonomy): Bacteria > Desulfobacterota > RBG-13-43-22 > RBG-13-43-22 > RBG-13-43-22 > RBG-13-43-22. The sequence goes on from CAWBOS010000012.1 coordinate 1,585,410, forward strand.
TTGAGCACGATCCGGATGCCGGAGCCGTTCTCGTTACCCCTTCCTCAACCCTGGCGGAAAAGGTCTGCGAAATCATCAATCAGCAGTTACCCGGATTGGAACGAAAGGATATCATCCGGGAGGCCTTAACCCGCCATTCAGCGGTTTTAGTGACGGCCACTCTTAAAGAATCCATTGACTTTGCCAACGCCTACGCCGCCGAACATTTGCAGATCGTAACCGAAGACCCCTGGATCATACTGCCGATGATCAACCATGCCGGTTCAATCTTTATGGGACACTATGCCCCTGTTCCGGCAGGCGATTATGCCTCCGGGACCAACCATGTTTTACCGACCGGGGGTTGTGCCCGGATGTTTTCCGGTCTTTCGGTGGATGATTTTATTAAGAAACCTACTTTTCAATACCTGAGCAAAAAGGGATTGCAGGGGCTAAGGAAGACGATTACCCTGTTGGCCGAAAAGGAAGGTTTGCCGCTCCACGCCAGGACTATTGAAGAACGGTTCAAATAAAATAAAGGTTCAAGGTTCAAGGTATAAGGTATTAGGTTCCTTCAAATTCTAAGAATAAATCCAATCACTTTATACCGTAAACCTTGTACCGTAAACCTTTTATTGGCTAGCCGCTTCATACCCCAAATCAAAGGCCTTCAGGTTGATGTCCCACAGCTTTTTCTTGAGGTTTTTCTTGAGGGCTTCTTTCATTTGATCGCCCGTAATGGGAATAGTGTTGCTTTGGGCCAAGGCCCCCAGCATAACGATGTTGACGGCCATTGGGGACCCGGCCTGTTCAGCCAGGGCATCGGCATTCAGGGCGATCAGCCGTTTGACCTTTTTCCGGATCAGGTTGAGGGCCTCTTTCAGGTCGGGATAGACCCCTTTACCGACGGCCACTGTGAAGGGCATTAGAGGGGTCACGTTGGTAATCACCACCGTTTCCGAGGAACACTTCTCCAGGGCCCGCAGGGTTTCCGAAGGTTCAAAACCGATCAGGACATCGGCTTCTCCATTGGAGACAATGGAACTCAAGGCCCCGCCAAGGACTACAGCGGACTCGACCACCCCTCCTCTTTGAGCCATACCGTGGACTTCACTGACATTGACCGGAAGCCCGGCCGATAAGGCGGCTTCTCCCAAAACTCTGGAGGAGAGCAGATTTCCCTGACCCCCCACACCTACAAAGACGATCCGTTTTATATCCATAAAGTACTCCTCTTATTTTTTGGGAATGATCGCCTGTTCCGGGCAGACCTGGGCACAGACCGCACAGCCTATGCATAAATTATCGTTGATTTTAACCTGGTTTTCTTCCACATAAAAAGCCGGACAAGCAAACAAATTGACACAATCCCGATGGTTTTTACACCGTTTTTGGTTGATCATAAAGGCGCGGGTCTTGGCCGGGGGGGCCACCCTTTTGGCATAGAGCGGACAGATCTCCTTGGAAATGATGACCGAAACCCCGTCGAAGGCCAGAGATTTTTCGACGGCTTCCATGGTTTCTTTGACTTTCCTCGGAGAAACCACGGTAAGCTGTTTTACTCCGATTCCGCGAACCACTTCCTCAATGGAGATCCGGGTATTGGGTTGTCCCAACAGGGACATATCAACCCCCGGATGGGGTTGATGTCCGGTCATGGCCGTGGTTTCATTGTCCAGGATGACCAGGGTCAATTTATGATTGTTATGGACGGCATTGACCAGACCGGTGATTCCGGAATGGAAAAAGGTGGAGTCCCCTATAAAAGCGATAATGGGTTTTCCGGTGGCCCGTGAAAACCCGGAGGCTGTGCTGACGCTGGAGCCCATACAGATCAGAAAATCAGCCATACTCAAGGGTGGAAGCATACCCAGGGTATAACAACCGATATCGGTGGGATAAATGGCTTCATCGCCGGCTACTTTCCTGACGGCATAAAAGGTGGAGCGATGGGGACATCCCGGGCAAAGGTTGGGGGGACGACCCGGAAGAGGGGGAACATCACCAAGGTCCACTACGGTGCGGCCTTGGTAGGATATTCCGAAATGTTGGGCAATCGATGTCCGAACCCTGGCCGGATCATATTCAAAGAGGCGGTCAAATTTCCCGACCCCCTTCCCCCGGATAGGGATATTCCGGCCGATGCTTTGGGCCACGGCTCGGAGTTCTTCCTCAATGACCGGTTCCAATTCTTCCACCACCAATACTCGATCTACCTGATTGAGGAATTTTTTGACGGTCTCATCCGGAAAAGGATATGAAAAACCGATCTTCAAGACGGAGAAAGCATCTTTAGCCTTCAGGTCTTCCAAGGCATCCTGGACATAACAGAAGCTGACCCCGTTAGCCACAATCCCCCATTTCCCTTTCCCGATAATTTCATTAAAGGAGGATTGGTTGGCCAACTCGAGGGCCTGATCCTGTTTTTTAAGAAGTTTGATATGTAAATTCCTGGATACGGCCGGGATGGTCACATAGCTGAAAGGGTCTTTTTTGAACGACCCTTGAGTTATTCTGGGCCTAATCTTTCCCAGGCTGACTACTCCGCGGGAATGATTGATGCGGGTAGTTGTTCTGAGCAACACGGGCAAATGCAATCTTTCGGAAAGGTCAAAGGCCTCAAGGGTCATGTCTTTGGCTTCCTGAGGCGTAGCCGGCTCCAGCATGGGCAACCCGGAGAGCTTGGCATAGTAGCGATTGTCCTGTTCGTTCTGGCTGGAAAACAACGAGGGGTCATCAGCGTTCAGGATGACCATGCCTCCGTTTACACCGGTATAAGCCAGGGTCATCAATGGGTCGGCCGCCACATTCAAACCCACATGTTTCATGGTAACCATGGTCCTCAACCCGGAGACCGCCGCCCCGGCCGCCACTTCCAGGGCCACCTTCTCATTGGTAGAGTATTCAAAATAAAGATCGGTTTCCTGCTTGATCTGATAAAAATTTAAGGCCACTTCAGAAGAGGGGGTTCCCGGATAAGCCGTGGCAAAGGCCAGTCCTGCTTCAATAGCGCCTCGGGCAATGGCCTCATTACCCAATAACAACCTCTTATCTCCAGGTTTTCCTGTTAGTAATTCATGCATGATTTGACTCCTTTTCAATCGACCCATTCATTGGCATTTTACATTTACTTCAACATGAAAGGAAATCATTTCTTGAGAATTTCCAGATCCCAATTCCTCAAAGTCCGGCCAAACGATCTTTGACCATGTTGCCATAGACCGACTGGGGGAATGATTTCAGAAAGTTCCGGTAAGTTGCTTTGGCCTCGGTTTTTTTGCCCATTTTTTGATAAACCCGGGCCAGATTCAGCAGAGAATCCTCTTTCAAAAAATTCCCCTGGCCCTGGGTGATTTCTAATAAGGTTTTTGCGGCCTGCTGTAAATCGCCTTTCTGTTCGTAGGCGTAGGCCAGATTACCCAGGATCAGGGTTTTGAAGGTCGGAGGAAATTTCCCGTTGTTAAGGGCCAATTGATAATAGTAGACCGCCCTGGGAAAATCTTTCTTCTGGTAATAAAGATGCCCGATAGTCACCCAGGCGGAATGAGCGGCCTTGGTATTCGAGAACTCTTTGATCATTTCCTCCAACTTTTTCAATTTTTGATCCGGGTCGGTGATCTCCAGGCTGGAAAAATACTTTTCATGGCCCAGCCTTTCCTGACGATTCCGGTAAGTGGTATAACCAAAATACAGGACTAAAAGAAGGACCAATCCCGAAACGATCCAGATGGCTTTGGCAGAGTTTTCTTTTACCCAGTCCAAGGTCCGGGTAGATAGGGTTATAAATTCATCCGGTTTCTTTAAGAGTTCTTTTTTACTTATTTTTTTCTTTCCGGCCATAACATCCTTTCCTTTTTAGCTCATTCCTCAAAGCTGATAGCTCATAGGTGATAGTTCAAGGGTCTAAGATCCTATTTTCCCTAACAGCTATCAGCCATCAGCTATCTGCTTATATTTCTATCCATCGCCATCTTGGCGGCCCCCAGGACGCCACTTTTTTCCCCTAAAGACGAAATTCGTATGGAGACCAATTCCGCGGCAACCATTGTCAATCGTTTTTTAAATTCTTTTTCCAAATATGGCAAGAAAATAGTAGAGGACTTACTGACGCCCCCACCCAAAATCACCCCTTCCAGGCCCAGGGTTTGAACGATGTTGGCTAAAGCGATCCCCAGATAGCGACCCATTTCGGCAAAAAGAGAGATACAAAAGGGGTCTCCTTTTCGGGCCGTTTCATAAAGGTCCTTGGCGGAAAGAGATCTTGATTTAGTGTTGACCATTTCCGAGAGAAGGGTGGGGACTTTTTTATTCAAACCTTTTTGGGCCTTTTTGACTAAATAAGTGGCTGAGGCCAGGGTCTCTAAACAACCCCGATTACCACAGCCGCAACGCTCTCCCCGGGGTTCAATAGTGACGTGACCGAACTCCGGGCCGCTGTTTTGACTGCCAAACCAGGGCCGGCCATTTAAGACCAGACCGCTTCCTACGCCGGTTCCCAGGGTTAAGCAGATAAAACTTTCCAGGTCTTGTCCGGCCCCGATCCATTTTTCTCCATAAGTGACCACATTCGCGTCCTTATCCATATAGGTCGGGATTCCAACCCCTTCGGCAATCATCCTGGCCAGGGGGACTTCCTTCCAATCAGGAAAATTCGGGGAATGCATGACGATTCCTTTCTCTCGGTCGATAAACCCGGGAGCGCCTATGCCGATTAATTCTGGTTCAGATCCAGTTTGTTTTGATATTTCATACAATTGTTTTATTATTCTCACCATCCGCTTTAACGCTTTTTTCCTGCCCAGTTCAAGAGAGGTCAAATAATTCTTGGAAAGGAGTATCTCCCCCCGGGCATTTACCAGCCCTGTTTTGATGCGGGTTCCACCAAGATCGATGCCGATGATTTTGACTGTTTTGGCGGACATTGGTTGTCCTTTCTGTTTTAAGGCCATGGCCCGAATGGGGATAAGCGCTTAAGAAGGAGCCTCTTGCAAAAGTCTATTTTTAGGGAATAGACAAGCATAAAGAGTGAGCCTCAGCGGTGGTTCTGTGTTAAGATGATGTTTAGAAAGAACACAAAAAAACACAGGAGACACCGATGAAGCTCTGGAAAAAAGTATCATGGTTAAGGGGTAGATTGCAACAAGGTTTATTTTCCGATTTAGAAGAATGTTGGGAACAGCCTTTGACTGAAAAAGAGGAACGGCTGGTGACGATATTGGAACTGGTTGAGGTTGAAAGATATGTTCCCCGGAGTTCTTTAAATCAGTGGATGGGGAGGAAGATCCTTGAGCGCCAAGCGATAGCGCGGGCTTTTGTGGCCAAGACGGTCTATAACCATTCCTTCACCAGATCAACCATTGAACATTTGAAAACGACGTCTAATGTAAGACGCATCTGCGGGTTCGAAAAGGTATCCGACATTCCCTCTGAGGCCACTTTTTCCAGGGCCTTTGCGGAGTTTGCCGAAGGGGGGCTTGGCGAAAAAGTTCACGAAGCCCTGGTGGAACGTTGTTTAAAGCCGGAACTGGTTGGTCATATATCCCGAGACGCAACGGCCATAGAAGGTCGGGAAAAGCCGACTAAGAAGCCTGTAAAAGAAAAGCCTGCGCCGAAGAAGAGAGGACGTCCAGTCAAGGGAGAACTCCGTGATTCCAAGGAAGACAAACGCTTGACCAGGCAACGAGAGCAATCAGTTGAAGAGGCCTTAAAAGAATTGCCGGTTTACTGCGACGTAGGGACCAAGAAGAACTCCAAAGGGTACAAAGAGACCTGGGTCGGGTATAAACTCCATGCCGATGTTAATGATTGCGGATTGCCGGTGAGTGTCGTCTTGACCGCAGCATCGCTTCATGACAGCCAGGTCGCTATACCGTTAATGAAGATGACTAGTTCCAAGGTGGATTATCTTTATGATTTGATGGATGCCGCTTATGACGCTGGATCTATCTATGCAATCAGCAGAGCTCTGGGACATGTGCCCATTATCGACAAGAACTTCCGCGGTAAGGATGTGATCCCTATGGCTCCCCACGAGGCCAGAAGATTTAATGGAAGGACAGCATCAGAACGGTTCAATAGCCGGTTAAAAGAAGAGTTCGGTGCCAAGAATGTCATGGTCCGAGGAGCCTTGAAAGTCAATCTCCATCTCATGTTTGGCGTCCTGGCGCTCTTTGCGGATCAGTTGATAAAGTTGGCTTCCTGAGTAAATTTTCAAAGAACGGGGTGAAAAGTTCAGGTCAGGAGGAGAACTATGCCTGAAAATTGTTACCAAAGTCTCAAATCTGACTATCGTCGTTAAGAAAGACCCAAAATTTCTAAATCGACTGGGATAACCGCCTGCTGATATATTTCATCATGCAGTTTTTATAAGTTTTGCAAAAGGCTCGAAGGTTTTTTTATTTATCTTTTATCATTTTTTCATCCCTAAAGCCAGAATCTAATCATTTTTCTTTAAAAAAAGCCATTTTATTGCGTAACATATCGAAATAATGTGTATTTTTAAAAATATCGTTTTATTTAAACATTCATAGGGGTTGACATAAGAATTTTTTTCGGGTAAAAGAGACCATTAAAAAAAAATAGGGACTGAATTTATGAAGACCGTTTGGGGAATATATTCGGGAATGCTTATCTATGTAAGCCGGATCTTGAGTCTACTCATTCAGTTTTTTGGTGTCCCAGTTTCATCTTTAGGGTCAAGAAAGGCGTGCTTTAAAATAATAGGTGATAATTATGCAAATTCATTATATAAAAAAAATGTCGATCGGTTTGGTTTTAATAAGTTTGTTAAGCGTAAATGGCTTTTATTTTTTGTTGACGGCCCAGGTCCAGTCCGCTCGAAACCGGTATTCGACCCGAATTGACCTGCCTCTGCACTTGCCCGGTAAGAACCTACGCCTAACCCATTTAACCTTGACCCCCGAAGAAATCCAAGTTTCCGTCTCTACCTACGATCACTGGATACGGGTCGCCTGCCGCAGACACGCTTTGGATCCGGCCCTGGTCAAGGCCGTAATTCATGCTGAATCCCGATTTGATCCTCTGGCCATTTCTCCCAAGGGGGGCAGTAGGGTTGATGCAAATAGACCCTATTACGGCCAGGGCCTTAGGGATTAAAGATCCTTTTAATCCCCAGCATAATATAGACGGCGGGGTGCGATATCTGAAAGAACTATTGGACACCTTTGAAGGCGACCAGAGACTGGCCCTGGCCGCTTACAATGCCGGTCCCACCCAGGTCTATCGACACAACGGGGTTCCTCCCTTCAAAGATACTAAAAAATATATCAAACAGGTTTTTAGATATTTAACCTATTATCAAAAGAACCGGATCAGCTAAAAATATTTTTTCCGCATTTCTCCCTGCCTGAACTAAAGGAACAACTTTTTCTTCCCCTGGCCCGTAAGTTGTGTTAATGAACAGAACTTATTTAGGGTTTCAAAAAAATACCGAGCATCGGGGATCGGGGGGTCTTTTTCCTGGGGGGGTGAAGGGTAACACTCTGCTCAGTCCCGGCCCTGGCGGTAAATGGGATGGCCCAATATCATGAATATTTTCTTTAAAAAAAACTCTTTAAGCACTTATCTCCTGATCCCTCTCAGCGCTATCCTGATCGTACTTTCCTTTCCCAAGTTTTCCTGGTCTTTCCTGGCCTGGGTGGCTTTCGTCCCCTTTTTAAAAGCGTTGGACGATAAACCGGCCCGGCAAAGGTTTCGGCTGGGGTATCTGACAGGGATCCTCTGCTGTCTGGGGATTTTTTATTGGGTCACTCACTCCATGCGCTATTACGGGGGATTGAACACGATCACCAGTTTTTCCATTCTTCTTTTAATGGTTTTTTATTTAGCCCTCTATTTCGGGGCCTTTGCCTGGCTGTGGGGTCTATATTCCCCGAAGGGATTCTTTTCTTTAATCTGGACCCCTTCGGTCTGGGTCGGGTTGGAATTCATTAGAGCTCATTTATTATCCGGTTTTCCCTGGGAACTGTTGGGATATTCTCAATATAACCGTCTGTCGGTTATCCAGGCGGCTGAACTGACCGGTGTCTATGGGATTTCTTTCCTGATCATCCTGGTCAACCAGACCCTTTATCACCTGTTCGGATCCGATAATCCTTTCCGGGGATGGTCCCGGAAATGGAAAGAAGCGCTTTTCACCCTCTTGTTATTCACGGTAACCATTATTTTCGGCTTTTATTCCATGTCAGTCCAAAAGCAAAAGGACCAACAGGTTCCGGCTTTAAGAGTTGCGGTTATTCAAGGGAACATCGATCAATCCTTAAAATGGGACCCCGCTTATCAGGAAGAAACCGTGAAGATTTATCGGGACCTTTCCCTTGAAGCACTGCCCAAGACCCCGGAATTGATCATCTGGCCGGAAACGGCAATTCCCTTTTACTTTTTAAACGAAAACCGTTTCACTCCCGGTCTGTTTCAATTAGCCCGGGAGGGTAAAACCTATCTGCTATTCGGCAGTCCGGCCGTGGGTTATCGGCAAGGGGAACCCCAATTTTTTAATCGGGCCTATCTGTTAAGTCCGGAAGGTCGTATCAACTTTTACGACAAAGTCCATTTGGTCCCTTTCGGGGAATATGTCCCCATGAAACGGTTCTTGCCCTTTGTGGGAAAAGTGGTTCAAGCCATTGGAGACTTCAGCCCGGGAACAGGGAGTTACGGATTGCCTCATCCCAAAGGAAAGATAGGGGTCCTGATTTGTTTTGAAACCATTTTCCCGGGATTAAGCCGGGCCTACAAACAGGATGGCTGCCGGATCCTGGTTAATATAACCAATGATGCCTGGTTCGGCGATACCTCAGCTCCTTATCAACACCTGTCCATGCTTGTTTTCCGGGCCGTTGAAAATCGGGTCTGGATTGCCCGGGCGGCCAATACCGGCTTCAGCGCCGTTATCGATTCTTCCGGGCGGATAGTTAAAAGGGTTCCCTTATTTCAAACCGGAGGGATTTATGCTAATATTCCCCTCCGAGGAGAAAAGACTTTTTATACCCGCCACGGCGACTGGATAATCGTATTTTGCGGGCTTATTTTTCTGGCCGGAATATTGATGATAATAGGGAACTATAGAAGGAGATAGAAGTCATGAGAGAAGAAATTCTGCGTTATAAAGATAAATTAATTAAATTAGGAGACTATCTTTGACCTGGGAGCCAAGAAGGAACGCCTGGCGGTCCTGGAAAAAATGACTGCTCAAAATACCCTTTGGGACAATCCGGATCAGGCCAAGGTTCTGCTGAAAGAAAGGGGAAAGCTGAGCCAGGCTGTTTCAGAATGGGAACAGGCTCAATCCCAGCTTGAGGAAGCCGAGATCCTTTATGATCTGGCTCAGGCCGAAGAGGATCAGGAAACCTTATCCGAAGTCCAATCCCGCCTCAAGGACCTGGAAAAACTCCTGGGTCAATTGGAGTTCACTAAACTGCTTTCCGGGGAAGAGGATGCCTGTCATGCCATCATGGCCATCCATGCCGGTGCCGGGGGTACCGAGGCTCAGGACTGGGCCGAGATGCTGCTGCGTATGTATCTCCGCTGGAGTGAGCGGCGGGGATTTAAGACCGAAATCATCGATCAATTACCCGGGGATGAAGCGGGGATTAAAAGCGTCACCTTCACCATAGAGGGGAAATATGCTTACGGCTATTTGCGCTCGGAAACCGGCATTCATCGTCTGGTCCGCATTTCTCCTTTTGACGCCGGGGGCCGGCGGCATACCTCTTTTGCCTCTGTTTTTGTCTATCCGGAAGTGGAAGACGACATCCTGATTGAAATCAATGAGGCGGACGTCCGGGTGGACACCTTCCGGGCCAGCGGGGCCGGTGGACAACATGTCAATAAAACCAGCTCGGCCATCCGTCTGACCCATCTGCCCACAGGCATCGTCGTTCAATGCCAGAATGAGAAATCCCAACACCGGAACAAAGATATGGCCTTCAAGGTTTTGAAATCGAGACTCTACGAACTGGAACTGGAAAAGAAAGAAGAAAAAAAGAAGGAGATCCATGAAGGGCAGGCCGACATCGCCTGGGGAAGTCAGATCCGTTCTTATACTCTGGCCCCCTACCGCCTGGTGAAGGACCACCGGACTCAGTTGGATATCGGGAATGTGGACGAGGTCCTGGACGGAGGGATCGATCCCTTTATCGAAGCCTTTTTATGGTTAAAGAAAAAATGAAGAGAACTGCTCAGGTAGATAGGCCGAAGACTGTTAGGAGAATAGGGGGATAGGGCGGATCAGGAAACTATTTTTGGTGGGAGAATGAACTGTTCCTCCAAATAAAGAGTTTCAGTCCCGCCTTGGTGAAACCCCTTCAGCCTTCAGTCTAAACAGCTTCGGACTGATTATTTGAATAGTTACAAATAAATTATCTAACCGTTCACTTGTAACCCGCACCCTGCGGAAAGGGAAAATGATGAGCTATCAATACATCCGGATGGAGATGAAAGCAGGATCGGCCGCGATTACCTTGAATCGAGAACCCCTTAATGTACTCAATATCGCCATGATGAAGGAGATCAATCAGGCCCTGGATTCCTTGAAAGGGGAAAAATTCAAAATCCTTCTTTTCAAGGCCGAGGGTAAGGCTTTTTCCGCTGGGGTGGATGTGGGAGAGCATCTCGGGGATCAGGTGGAAGAGATGATCGAGGTCTTTCACGGGATCTTTAGAAGTATGGATGCCCTGCCGGCTATTTCCGTAGCCTCAGTTCAAGGGGCAGCCTTGGGAGGCGGCTGTGAGCTGGCGTTGTACTGTGACCTGGTCCTGGCCTCGGAAAAGGCCAAGTTCGGACAGCCGGAGATCCAGGTGGGGGTTTTCCCGCCCATGGCCGCCCTGATATTTCCGCGGATAACCGGCCGGAAAAAGGCCCTGGAATTGATCCTCTCGGGAGAAACGATCAATGCCCGGGAGGCCCTGTCTTTGGGGTTGATCAATAAGGTAGTCCCGAATGAAACCCTGGAAGCGGAACTGGAGAAGTTCTGCGGAAAGTTTCTTCCCCAGAGTGGTCTGGTATTGGCATTGACCAAAAAAGCCTTCAAGGCCGGATTGATGGACGACCAGGGCCAGGGATTGAAAGCGATCGAAAAGGTTTATCTGCAGGAATTGATGAAGACCCGGGATGCCGAAGAAGGGCTGAAGGCCTTTCTGGAGAAGAGGAAACCGGTCTGGAAGGAAGAATAAGAAGAGACCGTTGAAAAATGCCCCCTTTTGTCCAATCCCTGTGTCAGGCTCAACTTTCAATCCTCGAAATATTATATTATCCTGAACAGAAGTTGGGTCGGCGGCTTGTATCAAGATAACTTTCTTGCGACTTCACTTACGAATCTTTCACCGAGACCATTCCCCCCAAAAAAGATTACCGTTAGAACTCTTCTAATAAGCGTTGCCGGTGTGGGGGGTGATTGATATTGCCTTGTTTCAATCCGCAGGCTTGCTCCGCTCCCTTAAGGAGCCTTTGCCAGGAATCTTAGTGCTTCAGGTTACCCCTTGCACCTCCCTCAAGCTACCTGGGCGAACTACCGAACTCCCCCCGTCGGACTTTAACCGACCAGTCCTACGTTTTACACGGCATACCCCACAAATCCTCTACATTAGCATGTGCTTAAATTAGCGATTACTTGTTGTACTCAACAAGCTGACCCATTAAAAGATGAGGCAGCTCGGGGGAATCTCCACAGATAGTAAGGGAATCAGAGCACCCTGATTATCTTTTTGACGAAGACCCCGGGAAAGGTTACTATAAAAGCTATAATAGCAAACCATGTGTTCCCCCTGGTCGAGGAGCTGAGAGCACGTGGCCGCGAATCCGGAAAAAGTTTAGAGGGTTTTCAAGATTGGGAACCCGCTAACGACCGCCAGCAACTCCGTGGTTCAGGTAAACGTTTTTTTCTGGCTGCTCAAAGATGCCCTGATGCAAGGCCCACCGATTAGTGGTGAGTGGGCGCGTTCGGCACGAAGTGAGTTGGCAGGTCATTCCCGCCCGGGATCTGGTCACGGGTTTTGTGGGGGCCGACCTGATCAATGAGGCCGCCCTGTTGGCCGCCCGGAAAAATAAAAAAGAAGAGTTGGTTTTCAAAAAAATCTCCATAGGGGCCCAAAACGACTTGCAGCGGGCCACAGACATTGCCCGGTCCATGGTCATCGAATATGGCATGAGTGATCGCGTGGGACTGGTGACCTAAGAGCGGCCTCGCCAGCCGATGTTCCTCCCGGAAGGTTTTGCCCCCAGCAAAACCTGCAGTGAAGAAAAAGCCGGCCAGATTGATGAAGAGGTCGCTCGGGTCGTCGAGGAAGCCCATCAAAGGGTGCAAGGTATCCTCTCGGGGCGTCGGAGGGTCCTCGATGATCTGGCTTATCTCCTTTCGCAGCAGGAGATCGTCCAAGGGGAGGAGTTTAGAAAGATGTTGTCCGAATCCACTCCTAAACGGGAAAGCCCGTTGCCTTTTCAACCGTCTTAAAAAAGCAGACGGGGAGACACC
>CAWBOS010000013.1:0-513729 GCA_963790475.1 uncultured delta proteobacterium
GTTCCCTTGACAAAGAATTAACTTCTCCTTACATTGAGGGCAGATGATTTTCCTCTTAAAGATTATTATCTCAACCCAAAAACACGGAGGTGGAGTCCATGCCCAGAGTTTTGATACATCCGGCATCTTATGACGATTGTCGTCAGGCCGTAGATCAAGCCTTCCAACTTTTCCCTTTGGAGATCACGGGGAAAAAGGTCTTGATCAAACCCAATGTACTTCGAAGTGCAGAACCCCGGGAAGGCATCACCACCCATCCGGCGGTGCTGCGGGCCGTAGTGGAAAAGGTGGAAACGCTGAAACCCTCATCCATTGTAGTAGGAGATAATCCGGGCATGTTCAGTTACGGCCAAAACGAGGCCTCTTTTCAGAAGTCCGGTTTATTGGAAGCCTCAAAAGGATATTATCGCAATATCGGGAATGATTCCGTATCGAAAGACTTTAATCCCGACTTTATGGCCAAAGTGGGCCTCTCACGGGAAGTGGTTGAGGCCGATATCATTATCAGTCTCCCCAAGTTCAAGACCCATGGTTTAACCGTCGTTACCGGGGCGATCAAAAATAGTTACGGTTTTTTGCCCGGTGCTCAGAAGGCCAAATTGCACAAGGAGGCCGGCGATCCTGAACGGTTCAATGAACTTTTGGTTGAGGTTTTCCGACTCCGGATCCCCGATCTGTTTCTGGTTGATGCCGTGGTTGGAATGGAGGGCAACGGCCCGGCCTCACCGGACCTGAGGGACATCGGCCTGATTCTGGCTGCCGATAACGCCGTGGCCTTGGATGCGGTTATTGCCGTCATGATGGGTTGTGAACCCGGGCGGCTGCGATTCCTCCAGAAAGCCAAAGAGATGGGATTGGGGGATTATACGTTAAAGACTATTGAAATCATCGGAACCCTGACCCCCATTCCCGATTTCAAGATTCCGGCCCTAGGCGGACAGGCGAGTGTAAATAATCCGGCGGTACAGGCCTTTATTGAAAGCCGGAGCCGATTGAAACCCAAGGCCGATCCTCAGTTGTGCACGGCCTGCGGCACCTGTGTCGATCAGTGTGCGGTGTCGGCCTTGTCCATGGACGAAGGCCTTCCTGTCGTAGACGCCGACACCTGCATCACCTGCTTTTGCTGTCAGGAGATGTGCCCGGAAAAGGCCATTGCCCTGACCTAACCGGCTCGCCATAGTCCTTCATAGCCTGCTATAGAAGGTGGCTGAAGCTTAAAAAAATAGGTACTAACTTCTTGCGGGATAGCCCACGGATTGCCCGAAAAGAGCCCGCTGCTCCGGCCGCAGATTTAACACGGCAGCCAATTCCTCCCTTTCGCAATTATGGAACCAGGCCACCAGCCCATGAGAGGCCGCGAATAGATATACATTTTGGGCGATTAAACCGGTGTCGGTATAATAATAGGATTTCTGGACTTATTTTTTCTGATAAACAGGGGGCCGCTTTTCCAAAAAGGCCTGCATACCCTCCCGCGGTTCCCGGGTCTGAAAACATTCCCGGAAGGCCCGGATACCCGCGGTGATGGACTCGCTTAAGTTTGATTCCATCCATTGGGCGATCAATTTTTTCTGCAGGACCATAGCCGTAGGTCCGTTCTGGAGTATTTGCTCAGCCCATTGCCGGGTAGCCTCTCTCAAGCTCACTTGAGGGACCCTTTTGTTGATCAAGCCGATACGCTCGGCCTCGGCTGCATCGATCATTTCTCCTCTATAGACCAATGCAGCGGCACGGCCAAGTCCGATCAATCGAGGGAGGAGGCTGGCTTCGATCACCGAGGGGATGCCCACCCGGACTTCAGGCATGCCAAAACGGGCATTATCCGAGGCCAGCCGCAAGTCACAGGAGGCGGCCATTTCCAGCCCTCCCCCAAGAGCAAAACCATTGATCGAAGCCAGGACTATGGGTTCGGCCTGCCGGATCGCCAGAAAACAACGATGCAGATCGGTAATGAATCGCTCGGCCCCCTCCGGGTCCAAATCCATCATAGCCCGCACATCCACCCCCCCGATAAAGGCCCGGTCACCGCTTCCGGTAAGGATCATAAGGCGGATCCCTTTCCCGTCGCTCCATTCCTTAATAATTTCGATCAGGACCAAAATCAATTCGTGCGTCAGGGTATTTAACGATTGGGGGCGATTGATGGTAATGGTTACCAGAGCCCCTTCCCGGTCGACTAATATCATGTTGCTCCTTTGGTTAGTTTAGGGTTTTTTTGAACAATAGGGCCTTTGTCGGGCTACTTCACAGACCGGCCTTTTCGGTTGGGATTGACGGAGTATGAATCTAATTTTTAAAGTAATCAATTTAAAACATATCCATCCCTTAAAGTCAATTCCCAACCCGGAATGTTCCTGGATACCAATAAAAAAGAGGAAAGGATTGACATTTTGAGAGATCATTAATATAACAGGCTGCATCGATACTTTCATACCAAGGAGACCGCAGACCATGGAGAAATCCATTTTAATCAAACCCACCCAAACCCCCAAGCCCAAACCGGACCAAAACAATTTGGGGTTCGGACATTATTTTACCGATCATATGTTTGTAATGGATTATTCCACGGAAAAAGGCTGGTATGGTCCCCGGATCATTCCCTATGCCCCTTTGGAACTGGAGCCTTCCACGATGGTCTTTCACTACGGTCAGATTATCTTTGAAGGACTGAAGGCTTACCGGACGGAGGATGGCAGGGTGTTATTATTCCGCCCGGGAAAAAATCTAGAACGGATCAATCGATCCAATGAACGCCTTTGTATTCCGCCTTTGGACCCCGGATTTGGAGTCAAGGCCATTAAAGCAATCGTTTCGGTGGATAAGGAATGGGTGCCGGCCGTGGAGGGGACCTCTTTATATATCCGTCCTTTTATCATTCCTACCGACCCCTACTTGGGGGTGCGGCCTTCCAACACCTATCAATTCATTATCATTTTAAGTCCGGTGGGGGCCTATTATCCCGAGGGGATCAATCCGGTGAAGATTTTTGTGGAGAACAAATATGTCCGGGCCGCCAAAGGCGGAATCGGGTGCGCCAAAACACCGGGGAATTATGCCGCCAGCCTCAAGGCCCAGGTGGAGGCCAACCAAAAAGGATTTACCCAGGTATTATGGTTAGACGGGGTGGAAAAGAAATACGTGGAAGAAGTGGGCACCATGAACGTCTTCTTCAAAATCAAAGGAGAGGTGATTACCCCGATTCTGGAAGACAGTATTCTTGCCGGGATAACCCGGGATTCAACGCTCCAATTGCTCAAGGCCTGGGGAGTTCCGGTCCGGGAAAGGAAAATATCCATTCAGGAAATATATGACGCCCATACCGAAGGTGTGCTGGAAGAGGTCTTTGGTACGGGGACCGCGGCGGTGATTTCCCCCGTGGGAGAACTAAGCTGGAACGGTCACCCTATCACCATAAACCGGGGGGAGATAGGAAAGTTGTCTTCAGAGCTTTACCGGACGATTACCGGTATCCAGAAGGGAATGGTACAAGACGACTTTGGCTGGACTGTAGAAGTGAAATAGATTTTTAAAATATAAATCTGAGAATTTATCTCCGAATAGTGACTGAGTTTTGCTGTATTACTCAGAATCCAGAATCCAGAATAAGACCTGAAAAATTTCTTGACGATTCATTCTATTCTGAATTCTGACTCCTGAATTCTGAATTCAATAATTTTAGATATCTTTGGTTAATTTTTTAAAAACCCTTAACCTTCCAAGGCCTGTGAGATTTCATTCAGTACGTTATTGAAGGTTTCCAAAGCCTCAGACAACTCAACCTCCAGTATCTTAACCCTCTTTTTGGATTCGGTTAATTCGGACTGGATCCGGTCCACCTCCAGGGAGAGGGCCTCTTTTTCCTGGTTGGCCAACTCTAAATTTTCCTTCAAGTATTGAATCTTATCAAGAACCTCCTTTTTCCATCGATCTACGGTTTCTTTTACCGGCGGATTTTTCAAGACCCCTTCCGTTGTAGAATCTTCCACGAGATCAGGTTGTTCTCGAGGGACGGGAAAGATAGCCGGGGCATTGGCCTCATAGATATCACTCATGATCGATCTCCTTGTTCAGGTGCTTTGGTTTATAGATTGGGGAAAAATACTTTCTAAAAAACGGACCACAGCCTTTAGGTCCCGGGCCGCAATCGAATGGGGGGCATAGGTGGTTACGGGAATTAGTTCTCTGATGGCTTGGGAAAATTTCGGGTCTTCCCGCACCATGACCGGCATTAAAAATTTCTGATAATACTTTATTAAGGCTTCCCGGTTCTCCCGGTCAAAAGGGCGGTGGTTGTTGAACTTATTCATCAGGACCCAAATCATCTTAAAATCATACCGAAAATCCAGGCTTGTTTTCTCCAAAAAGGTAAAAAGGGTTTTCAGACTGAGGTAGGAAAAGACATCGGGTAACACCGGTATGATAAGGGTCTTGGCGGCGAATAAGGCATTATGGGTAATCAAATTCAAACTGGCCCCGACATCGATAAGGACCCAATCATAAGGAAAGGGGACCATGGCCGACAAGGCGTCTTTTAATTTCCACTCCCTCCAGGGCTGGGACATCAAGGCCGTATTCAAAAAAAGATGGTCCCCCGTGGCCGGAATCAAAGAAAGCTTGGGGTGGGAAGTAGGGATAATCGACCCCGCCAGGGATTGCTCCTGGATCAGGCATTGATACAATGGGGCTTGGCTTTTCGCCGGCTGTCCTAGCAGCGATTGAGTTAAATGACCTTGCGGGTCCAGGTCGATCATCAAAACGGGATGCCCATTTTCAGCCAAAAGCCGGCCCAAGGAACTGCACAGGGTTGTTTTCCCGGTCCCTCCTTTTAGACTGAAAAAAGTGATGGCTTGCATTAATTTTCCTCCCCCCGGTGTAAGAGAAAATGGGGTAATGGAGTACCGGAGTAATGGGGTATTGCGTCTTTCAAACCATATTCCATCACTCCATTACTCCAACACTCCAAAATACCTGATTCAGAAATCTAACTTTGAATTCATCTCTTATTTTTTATCATTTCCTTTTTTTAAATTCAGTTCCCTTCAAACAGATTGGCCTGAATTTCCTGGGGGACTTTTTTCCCGAAATGTCCATAGGCCAGGGGAGTGGCTACCCTCCCCCTGTGCGTCCGATTCAAAAATCCGCACTGGATTAAAAAGGGCTCATAAACATCCTCCAGGGTGTCTCTTTCCTCGCCCAGGGCTACGGAAAGGGCCTCGACTCCCACAGGGCCTCCATTGAATTTTTCGATGATGGTCAGTAATATCTTGCGGTCCATCTTATCCAGACCCAACCGGTCCACTTCCAGCATCTTCAGGGCTTCCTGAGCCACCTTAAGGGTGATGCACCCCTTGGCTTTAACCTGGGCAAAGTCCCTGACCCGCTTGAGAATCCGGTTGGCCACCCGGGGCGTTCCCCGGGACCGTCGGGCAATCTCCATGATCCCGGCCTCTTCTACGGGAATCTTCAGAATCTCCGCTGAACGAAAGAGAATGATTTTCAACTCTTCGGAAGAATAGAAGTCCACCCTCAGGACCACCCCGAACCGATCCCGCAACGGGGGCGTGAGCAAACCGGCCCGAGTCGTCGCCCCGATCAAGGTGAACTTTGGCAGATCCAGCTTGATGGAACGGGCACTGGGTCCCTGCCCGATCATGATATCCAATTGAAAATCTTCCATGGCCGGATAGAGTATTTCTTCCACGACATGATTGAGTCGATGGATCTCATCAATAAACAGGCAATCCTGGGAATGCAAATTAGTCAATAGGGCCGCCAGGTCTCCCGGCCGCTCGATCACCGGTCCTGAGGTACCTTTCAGATTGACCTTCAGCTCCTGGGCAATAATATTAGCCAGGGTGGTCTTGCCCAATCCGGGGAATCCGTAGAGGAGTACATGATCCAGGGCCTCTCCCCGTTCCAGGGCCGCCTGGATAAAGACCTTTAAATTGTTCTTGACCTCTTCCTGTCCGATGAATTCCGATAGACCTTTGGGTCGCAGCCCGACTTCCAAACGGATTTCTTCTTCGGTTAATTCGGGATTGATAATTCGTTCAGGCTTCATCTGGATAATGACTTCAGGGCCTTTCGCAGGAGTTCTTCAAGGGAAATCGGTTCTTCCGTTTCAATTTTTATCTGCCCCAATGCCTTCTCGGCCATGGCCCGGGTATATCCCAGGTTCACCAAGGCGGAAACGGCGTCCTCGAAGGGGGCTCTCTCTTCGACGCCCCGGACCAATGAAGGCAAAGACCCCAGGCTTAATTTTTTTATCTTGTCTTTCAATTCCAGGACAATCCGTTCCGCGGTCTTCTTTCCTACCCCCGGTATCCTTTGAATCCGGGCGCTGTCTTCGGCCAAGAGGGCCTGGCCTAATTCCTGGGAAGAAATACCGGAAAGGATGTTCAAGGCCACCTTGGGACCGATGCCGGAGACGCCGAGGAGGAGCAGAAAAATTTCCTTCTCCTGTGCGGTCAGGAAACCAAAAAGCAAAATGGCGTCCTGGCGGACATGGGTATGAATATGGAGTTGGACCCCTTGATCGACTGCCGGCAGGTCATAAAAAGAAGAAAGAGGAACCGCCACTTGATATCCGATCCCCTGGGCCGAGACTATGATCGATTCAGGAGATTTGAATAATAAGCGGCCTTCGAGAAAAGCGATCATTTTTTCCCTACTTTTTCATTGTTCCGTCAGTCGGGTAAAACCAATTTAAATGACAAATCCCCGCGGCCAGGGCGTCGGAAACATCTTGGTTTTGGATGGAGGGGATCCCCAATAAGATTTTAACCATCTCCTGGACTTGCTTTTTGTCGGCCCGTCCGTATCCGGTGACCGCCTGCTTAATTTCCAAAGGACTGTACTCAAAAACCTCCAACCCCGACTCCACCGCGGTCAACAAGACCACCCCCCGAACGTGGCCCAGGGTAAGGGCGCTCTGGACGTTCTTGGCAAAAAAAACCTTTTCCACCGCCAGATCGGTGGGCCGGAAATCTTCAATGACCTGTTGCAGGGTTTGATGCACCTGTTTAAGCCGCAGAGAAAGTGAAGGGGAAGGGGTCAGGCGGACAAATCCGCTGTGAATATGTCTGATCCGGGCCCCTTTTTTTTCCAAAACCCCGAATCCGGTTATCTGGGAACCCGGATCGATACCGAGGGTGCGGCCGGGTTGCCGACAGGTCATCCTTTAGCCCAGGGCCTCCATGACCTTATCCGAGATGTCGAAATTGGCATAGACATTCTGGACATCGTCATTCTCCTCCAGGGCCTCCATCATGCGGATCATCTGTTCGGCGTTTTTTCCTTCGAGGTTTACGGTATTCTTGGGTAGCATGGTCAATTCCGCCACCAGGGGGGTCCATTTTTTTTCTTCCAGGGCTGAGCGGATTTTTTCGAAGTTTTCCAGGGAGGTGATCACTTCCCATTCGTTCTCCTGTTCCCGAATATCATCCACCCCGGCCTCCAATCCCCACTCCATCAAGGTCTCTTCATCGATTTTACTCTTTTCAAAAACAATATATCCTTTTTTTTCAAACATCCAGGCTACACACCCGGTTTCCCCCATGCTTCCCCCGTTCTTGGTAAAGATGTGACGGATGTCGGCTACGGTCCTGTTTTTATTGTCCGTCAACACCTGGGCCAGAATGGCCACCCCGCCGGGTCCGTATCCTTCATACATAATTTCTTCATAGGCCACCCCATCTGCCCCACCGCTCCCCTTTTTAATGGCCCGATCAATATTATCCTTGGGCATGTTTTCACTTTTGGCCAGGGCGATGGCGGCCCGCAGCCTTGGATTGCCCTCCGGGTCCCCTCCCCCGGCTCGGGCGGCAACCGTAATCTCTTTGATGACCTTGGAAAAAACCTTTCCCCGTTTGGCATCAGCAGCCCCTTTTTTTCGTTTTATCGTACTCCATTTGGAATGCCCGGACATACTTCCTCCTTAAAATGATGAATTCGTAAGAAATCGCAGGAAGCCTGTTTCCGTCATTCCGGCGAAAGCCGGAATCCAGTGTTTTAAGCATTGATAATTTCTTGGACCCCGGCTTTCGCCGGGGTGACGACTTTTTACGAACTTGTCAATAATTGCCTAATGAACTTCATTATCCTTTAAAGCGTTGCCCGATCAGATAGACTTCCGGACTTTCGCGTCGCGAGCTTTTGGGTTTGTGAATTCGGACCTGTTCAAAATGATTGGTCATTTTCTTAATAAAATCTTTAGTCCCTTCCCCTTCAAATTGCTTTATAACTGCCGCCCCTCCTTTTATTAAAACAAGAAAACCGATTTCCAGTGCCCGGAGGTTTAATTCCAGAGAACGCTGGTGATCGAGCCATTTGATACCGCTTGTTTTAGGGGAGAGATCGCTCAAAACCAGGTCTGCCTGACCGGCCCATTCCTGGATGGTATTATCCGGGACGGTCAAAAGATCGGTCTGCAGAAATAAAATATTGGGAGAGAGAGGAATCATCGGCTTTTTTAAATCCACCCCCAATACCAGACCGAGCGGTCCCACAGACTCCGAACAAAATTTGAGCCAGGAACCGGGATGACATCCCAAATCGACTATACGCTGCCCTGGTCGAATCAGCTTAAATTTGTCCTGGATCTCTTTTAATTTATAAACCGACCGGGCAGGATATCCCTCTTCCTTGGCTCTAACCCCGTAAGAGTCTTTTTGACCAGGACGAGCCATGTCAATTAATTCCAAAAACCGGGAAATCTTTAAAAAACTCCATAATAAATCAAGACATAATAATCATAAGTTCCGTTGTTTTGCAATGATAAAAAAACAATCCTGGGGGATCTTTTCAGGCCCTTTGAATCAATTTATTTTTTCCCGAGGTTCAGAAAGAACAATAAAATCAGCTGCCGGCAGACCTTCGTAATACGAAAAATTACCTGGGATTCCGAGGAGAAACGAACGAAAAAGGATGGGTTTCAAAGCTTCGGTTTGGTGGAAGAAAGAGAGAGGACTTAACTGTTTTTCTTTTGCCAGTATTCCCTGAATTCGTGAGCATACTTTTGGACCCAGTCCCAAACCGCTTTGTCGCCCAGGTCATATCCGGCTTTTTCCGATTCGATCCATTTATGTTTTAAAATTTCTTCCAATTCCTTACGCAATATTTCCGATTGTGTCATTTTTTTGCTATTGTCCCCCATGTTCTTTTTTAAATCAGGTTATTCTCTAAAAAACTGAAATGACCTTCCTGCCCTATAATCAAATGATCATGGACCTTAATTTGTAAATTCCTGGCCGCCTGAGTCAAAGTCCTGGTCAATTCCCGGTCTTCCGGAGAAGGATAGGGAGAACCGCCGGGATGATTATGGACCAGTATTAAAGCGGTGGCTTTTAACCGGATGGCGCTCTCCATGACCTTTCGAGGATAGACTACGGTTTGATCCACCGTTCCCTCCTGCAAAACCTCTTCTTCAATAACCTGATTTCGGGTATTCAGATAAATCATTCGAAACTGTTCGTCTTTCAGCCAGCCCATCTTGGACTGACAATAAGTCAGCAGATCTCCGGGTGAAGTAATCACATCCTGAGATTTAAGGAAACGATCCCGAAGATACCGCTCGGAGGCGGCTTTAATCAATTTGAAGAGCAGAGCGCTGTGTTCGCCAAGCCCTTCAACTTCTTTTAATTTTTCAACAGGGGCCTCTACGATCCCCCGCAACGAACCAAAAATCCGAATTAAATCCTTGGCCAGGGGTTTGGTATCCTTCTGGGCCAGGGCATAGGTTAAAATAAATTCCACAACCTCATAGTCTTTAAATGTATCCAACCCCGCCTGGGAAAAGCGGTCTTTTAACCGTTTTCGATGACCTACATAGTGGGGAACTTCTTTATTCTGAGGAATAAAAAAACCTCCCTTTTTATGAACCCGAGGTCCGTAATCCCTGTTGGAAACACCCTTTTCAGAAATCAAAGGGCCTTTAAAATCGGTTATAATATCATAGCTAATTTAGAAAAAACAATTATTTTTTTTAAAATTGAAAAGAGGGCCGGACTCTTCCAAAACCTCATATTATGTTCCCAGACCGTCTTGAACCGGCCTCCTGACCATGGCCAGGCCCTAACCAGCAAATAGGGCATCCGGTTTTTCTCTTTGACGAAGTCCCGGGGAGACGATACTATGAAGTCCACAGTAACACGCCATTCGGTCCCCTGATTGGGGAGAGCGGAGACCGATTAATGCCTCAGGAGGGTTAAAATGAGCGATGGCTATGATATCTTGATCAAGGGTGGCAGTGTCTATGACGGTATTTCTGAAAATCCGCACACGGCCGATGTGGGCATTGTCAAGGACAAGATCACCAGGATCGGCACCCTCACCGAATCCGCGTCAAAGACGATAGATGCCAGAGGACTGGCGGTGATGCCCGGGTTTATTGATGTGCACACTCACTCGGATTCCCCTTTTATGCTAAGCCGGCGCTTGAGGGAACAGGCCTCAAACCTTCCCTCGGTCAAGGGTAATTGGAATTATCTCCTCCAGGG
The DNA here is from genome assembly GCA_963790475.1 of uncultured delta proteobacterium. GTDB lineage: Bacteria > Desulfobacterota > RBG-13-43-22 > RBG-13-43-22 > RBG-13-43-22 > RBG-13-43-22. The sequence continues at coordinate 10,497 of CAWBOS010000013.1, forward strand.
TGTCACCACGGTAATTACCGGCAATTGCGGCGAAGGATTTGCCGATATGGATCGATGGTTCGATTTTTTGGAAAAACTGAAATTCGGTACCAATGTCTTTCATCTTGCCCCGCACGGACAGATCAGAACATCCCTATTCGGGGATAATCAGCCCCGCATCCCCACTGCTGCCCAACTGGAAGCCTTGAAGTCCCGGACAGCCGAAGTAATGGAGATGGGCGCTGTCGGACTATCGACCGGCCTGGTATACGCTCCCGGGTTTCTGACCCAGACAGACGAAATTGTGGAGATGGCCAGGGTAGCCGCTCGATACGGAGGACTTTACGCCTCCCATATTCGGGAAGAATCCGGTCTGGTGTTGGAAGATCAGGACCGGGTTGTTCTGAAAGCGGTCAGGGAAGCGATCGAAATCGGCCGTCGGGCTGAGATACCGGTGCATATCTCCCATCTGAAAATATCTGCTCCTTTTGAAGGAGCAAAAGCGCAAGAGGTTCTTGATCTTCTGGAAAACGCCAGAGCCAAGGGAATGGATATTACCGCCGATCAATATCCTTACGCCGCCGGGTCCGCCGCCCTGACCCTTCTGGCTCCAGGCGAGTTTCTAAAATATGGCGGAGTGAAGGAGGAATTCAAGTCGAAGGAAGGCCGGGAGGAGATTCTCCGGTCGACGGCTGTCCTGTTTACCTGGCTGCCCCCGGAAAAAATAATGATCAGCGAGTGCCAGTCCCACAGAGACTTCGAAGGGTTGAACCTGAAAGAAATTTCGGAAAGAGTATCCACGGATCCGGGGAATGTTTTCGTAGACCTGGTCACTGCAGAACGGCCTCCTTTGGCCGTGTTCTTTTCCCAGGATCAGGACATCATGCGTGAAATAATGCCCCAAAGCTATGTCTTCACTGCCTCGGATGGATGGACCTGTCAGAAAGATTATCTGAAACCCCACCCCCGGTGCTATGGAACTTTCATCAGAAAAATCAAAACATACAGTTTGGATGAAAAGGTACTCAGCCTTGGAGCCGCCATCCGGTCCATGACTTCCCTGCCGGCTGCGAAATTCAAGTTGAAGAAGCGGGGACAGATTTCCGAGGGGAGTTACGCGGACCTGACCATTTTGAACCTCGACCAGCTTTCGGATGAGGCCACTTACCTGGATCCCCACCGATACCCAAAGGGTGTCGAGTACGTGTTGGTCAATGGCGTACCCGGCGTCGAGCAGGGCAGGCCAACCGGCGTGGAAGCTGGAAGGCCTATTCGGAGGGGCTGAGCCCTGGCGGACCTGGAGTCTTCGAAGCACAATTGGCCGATCGGGCTTGGACGACCTTTTGCATTTTATTCCGGAAGACCAACTCTTAGAGACCGGGGAACTTTTCAAAGGTCTTTCTTACTTGACCGGATATAACCAATCCTTAAATCGGGCATCCTTTCCGCTGACGATATCATCGATCAGCCCCGTCACCTTTTGGGTCACCGGTCCCGGTACTTTGGGCAGCACCCGGTCTTCGAATTGTCTTACTGGCCAAACTTTTAGCGGACTGCAGGAAAAAAACATTTCTTCGGCCTCGTAAAGCAACTCGGGTTCCAGCCGGCCTTCATACGTTTGGAGCCCGTTGACTTCAGCCGCCTGAAGGATTGACATTCGGGAGATGCCTGCCAGCACCGTTCCCAAGGCCGGCGTCATAAGCTGACCCTCTTTGATCAGAAAAATAGATTCAGTCCCGCCTTCAGCAATAAAACCCTGAGTATCGAGCATAATGGCCCTCTCAAACCCACGTTTGCCGGCTTCAATCCGGGCAACCATGCCGTTGAGATAGTTGGCGGCTGCTTTGGCCCGCACAGGAACTGTTTGAGGGTCAAGCTTACGCCATTTACTGATTCCGGCGGTTGTTGACGGTTCCTTCCGAAACCCTTCTTTTAAGTCCTGGGCCGGATCGAGGGCAAAGATGGAGACATCCAGCGGCTTTTGGGGGGGAATGACTTCGATTGAAAATTCAGAATAGTAACATATGATTTTTATGATGCCCTGTTTGAGCTGGTTGCGTTTGACTGTTCCCGCCGCCGCCTCACAAAATTCCGCCGGCGATAAGGGAAGCTTCATATCCAGAAGTTGAGCGGTTTTAAATAGACGCTTGATGTGCTCCTCGAGCCGAAAAATGACCGGCCCGGAATCGGTCGCATGGACGCTGATAACCTCAAATATGGCCGATCCCCGGCCAAAGCTGTGAGACATAATGTGAACCGTGGCCTGCTGCCAGGCCACAAATGCCCCATTCATGTACACGATATGGTTTTCAAGCATTTTCTCTCCCATCCCTCTTTAAAAGCGTTTAGAAAAAAATTTGAATCCAAAAGGGTTTATAGCCCAGCCACACCAATTCCGCCACAATTTTTTCAACCCATCAAACTTAATCTAAACGCTGCACAAAAATTCGGAGTCATACTTTCGACTACTTAGTCACCTGACCTCCGGCAGAGCAGGAGGCTTGATATTTGCCTGATCGCAAACTAAAAACCCTGATAAAATCCCTCCCAACCTCCCTTTTTAAAAGGGAGGAGCAGAAACTTCCCCCTTTGTAAAGGGGGATTGAGGGGAGTGGTGGCTCCTCTGTAAAATTTGATTTGGATTACTTTTTCCCGGAATTGTCAAACTCTGGGAGTCCCCCGGCAGAGCCGGGGTTCACCTAAATGAATTATTATAAATATTTTTATATTCTTGAATTACACTTAAGAATCAAAGCCTATGGAGCGTGATGAAATGTCATGCCTTTCGGCTTGAAATGTAGGAAAAAGGTGGAGCCATTATGACCCGCCCCTGACGTCCCCGATTGCAGTATAACCAGACCATTCGGATTAATTAATACAGACTCATTAAATTATCTTCCCCCCTCCCTCCCCTCCCCTCAAGGGGGGAGGGTTAGGGTGGGGGTGATGTCAACTTATTCATTTATATTTCGTTTGTATTAGTATCCAGTATCTCTACATTTTCACCTCGCTGATCTGCATCACCGGGGCGATCTCCGTGTAGTTGGGAATATCGGCCATGATCTCTGCGGCATGCTGCTCAAAGGCGGCCTGCAAGGCCTCCAGGGAATCGAAATGCAAATGGCCCATGGCGACAAAAGGGGCTGGGGTCCCTGGCGCCGTTCTCGATCTGTTGAAAGGCGCTCTCGGAGATGCAGATCCCCGGTTGGACAGGGCTTCCAAACGGGCGGCATTGTTCACCCCCATCCCCGTAGATTGAATCTTCTTCCTCAATCACATCCCCCAGGTTAATCCCGATGCGAAATTCCATCTTGCGGGCTTCCGGCAGCAGCGCATTCTTGGCCCGCAGCACCTGCTGGATTTCCACCGCACACTCCACCGCATCCACCACACTGGCAAACTCGGCCAGGACGTTGTCCCCCGGTGACCCTACACCCGTCCCCGATGCTCTCCCACCAGGTTCCGGATCAGCCCTTTGTAGGTGTTCAAGGTCCGCAGGGTCCACTCCTCATCCTCCCCCATGAGGCGGCTGTACCCCTTGACATCGGCACTGAGGATGGTCGTGAGCTTGCGTTTTATCTTGTCTTTATCCATAAAATCACCTCATTAAGCCCGAAGTTGAGATAAAAAACCCCACCTCTCTGTTGAGAAACGGGGTTTCCTAAATTCCTCCATATGCTTGCCCCCTCTTACGGTAAAGTGGCGAAACTGGAAGACAGATTATCTTACTGGTCTGGACTTTGAAAGGGCTACATTATACACGATTTTGGGAATAGTAAGCAGGGGGATTTTCTTTTGGAATTGAGACCACGAAAATAGGAGGGTCCGTCAACAATCAGCGTTTGAAATAAGCATAAAAGGCAGAGCTGTTTTTGACCTTTCCCTTAGATTAAATAGGGAACAGCTGTCACCCATTTAATCCTTTTTCCCGCACGAAACGAATAATGCACTTACAGGTATAGCTATCCGACGCCAATATGTTTCCGGACCCACTGGGGGACAGAGGATAATTTGTAATAATATCCCATGGTGTGGAAACAGGTGGAAGAACAGAGAGGTAAACATCTTTCTTTAATGGCCCGGAGATCATCTCGGTCGAAGCGTTCCTTCCAAATGGTTCCCCAGTCCTGGTCATGAGTTATCAGATCAAAACAAGGGGACAGGCTACCGTCCGGGCGGATGAGCGCCCCGTTTATACCCGCTCGACAATCCCAAGAATGGAGACGACCTCGCATTCGATCTTTTAAGGTCTGAAGGTGTTCAACGGAGTTTACCATTGTCCAACCATGGTGCTGCTTCTCAATAAGCCAGTCCAAGAGTTTATCCACCTCCTCATACTGGTCCGGCGTAATGGACAAACCATCTTCCTTATGTTGATAATGGTCAATGTTTACAAAGGTGTGTGGACTTTCGTTCAGATGATAATCAGTCCCTATCTTATTTTCATGGGCAATTTCAGTCAAGACCCTGGCGTCGTTGATATTATTCCGGCAGATGTTCATATTTAGAAAAACGATATAGCCATAATCTTTCTGTTTTTCTACTAAATATCTGAACTGAGGTTCGATTTTCGACAGGGCTTTGGGCAGACCCTTCAGGGGGGAGATGCAATCCACGGCCAGATTAATGGCGGTCACCCCAGCCTTTCCCATCTCGTCGATGAATGGTCGGTCCATAAGGTAGCCGTTGGTTGGCAGATAGACAAAAAAGCCGCTCTGGTTGGCGTAACGGATCACTTCTAAAATAAAATCTTTTCGTATCAGAGGTTCACCGCCCATTAAAGCCAGGACCCGGCAACCGATGGATTTCAGCCAATCAATCGATGATTTGGCCGTCTCCAGACTCATTCCCGGCTGATGATTATCATTTTGGAAGCAATAGTGGCAGTCGAAATTACATTTCCAATCGGTAAAGAGGTAACAAAGAAGAGGGCGGAATTCATTTTGGCGAATCCGTGAGTTAAGGTAGGGGATAACCCAGCGTCGAATGGCGCGGGCACCGTTTTGGCTTTTATAGTAAAAGTTGTTCATGTTCGCATCCTTGCTTTAGGTGAAGTTAATAGAAATTCAAGGATAATAACGCCAAGAAAGATAATCAGCTACTATTTTATGATAACTGAATTATCCAAAAAGATAAATACTTTTATTCGTTACTGTTCAAACTCCTGCGTTTTACTCAAAAGGACAGGTTGACGTTTCAGGAAGAAGGTCATTTTATTCTCGGCGTCCAGCCAATTCAAGGCCAGGAAGATTATTTCTTGCTCGTTTGTTCTTGATTGGTAGATGATAAGAGAATTTCCGGAAGAGACTGATTGAATTTTTATAAAAAGAACTTATATTGTAAGCATATGTTAATAGGCAACTGCCGTTTTTCTTCCCTTCCCTCTAAAAAAATCCAGATGCCAGGGTAACTGAAGTCAGGATTAGGATTGGGCGTCAAGGAACCTCCTGGCCCCGACTACCTAAGCCATTGGAGATGAGATAAGATGTCGATTATTCCTAAATCGATCGGCCGTCAGTATCGAGGACGGACCGGTCAGAGCCTTCCGGACAAAACCGGGCCACGGTTTAGCGGAGGCCATAGCCCTCTTGGACGGCCTGAGGCCAGAGCCCTTCGGATTGTTACTTTTAATGTCAAGTTTTCCCGGTATGTTGATCGGGCCCTCCAGCTTTTGGAAAAAAGCCAGGCCCTGCAGGACCTGGATATACTGGCCCTGCAGGAAATGGATGAAGCCGGTGTCGAAAAGATAGCCAGGCGGTTGGGTTTGAATTATGTTTATTACCCGGCAGTTGTCCACTCGGCCCATGGCAAGAATTTCGGCAATGCCTTGCTTTCGCCCTGGCGGATACTGGAAGATCAGAAGATCTTCTTGCCCCACTCCGGTCAGATCGAAAAGATGCAGCGCATTGCCGTGGCCGCCACCTTCAAGATAGGGAAGCAGAAGGTCAGGGCCTACAGTCTTCACCTCGGTACGGCCTTGGAAATCCTCCCCCGGCAGCGAAAACACCAGGTGGAGGTCGTGCTGGCCGATGCCGAAAGATTTTCCGGCCCGATCATTATAGTCGGGGATATGAACGCCAGAGGCATTGGCCGGTTCCTGGAGAGACAAGGGTATTTTTGGGCCACCAAATCGGTGAGAAGGACTATCAGCCTCTTTGCCTGGGATCACATCTTCATTCGAAATTTTGAGGGCAGTCCAAGGGGTGCGGTCGGCGTGGTCAAGGACAACCGTCAGGCCAGTGACCACAAGCCGGTTTGGATGGTAATGAGACTGGACGATCAAAAGGGGCCGGCCTTCCCCAAACGCCGATTGCTGCTGCCGGGCAAAGTCTTACCGACTCTTAATCTCAGACGAAGGAAAAGAAAAAAAGTTTTGATCCGTCTGGTATAAAATGAACCATAAGACCTAACCAAAGATAAATCCCTTTTTTGCCGGGAAGTACTGGGTACGGTGTTGCCTTGAGGAGGTGCAAATGAAAAACCCGGAAGACCAGGGCTTTGAAGGCAAGGTGGCGATCGTCACCGGCGGCGGCGCTGAGGGTGATGGGATCGGAAACGGAAGAGCGGCGGCGATCCTCCTGGCCAGGGCCGGTGCCCGTGTGCTCGTAGTGGATCGGCGGCTTGGGCCTGCGCACAGCGGACCGCCTCGATGATCGCCGAGGACACAGGCACAGCCGAGGCCTTTCAGTGCGATGTGACCACCAAGAGCGGTTGTGCCGAGATGGTCGCCGTGTCCCTGGAACGATGGAACCGGCTTGACGTTTTGGTGAACAACGTCGGGATCGGGAGCCGCGGCTCGGTCGTTGACGAAACCGAGGACCGCTGGGAGCGGGTAATGAGGACAAACGTCACCTCCATGTTCCTCGCCTCTAAACATGCGATTCCAGCCATGATGCGGAGCGGAGAGGGTGGCGCTATCGTGAACGTATCCTCTATCTCGGCGCTCCGCCCGCGAGGGCTGACCGCTTACTCCACCTCAAAGGGCGCCGTGATCGCGCTGACCCGGGCCATGGCGGTGGATCATGGTCCAAGCGGGATCAGGGTCAACTGTGTGGCGCCCGGCCCTGTGTACACACCTATGGTCTACGCGCGCGGGATGACCCCCGAGGCGCGGGAGAGGCGCCGAATATCCTCGATACTCCGGATTGAGGGGACCGGCTGGGATGTGGGGAATGCGGTCTGCTTTCTGGCCTCACAACGGGCGCGGTTCATCACCGGCCAGGTGCTGGTGGTCGACGGCGGTGTGACGCTGGTGGGGCCTGAACGGGGGACCTGATATTTTCCCCCCGGTCTCAAAAGGTTATCCGGATCAGTAAATAGGGCATCACCCGATTATCGAACCTCAAAGACAGGTCAAACATCAACTTGCAAACCTGACTTTTCGCGCTTAATTATCTGAGGAGGATAGAAAGATGGCCATAGCCGGTTTACCACCCTACAACTACCGCAAGCCCGAAGGCATGTGGGGTAAAGATCTATCCAGTCACTCCTTTGAACCTGTCCTGGAAAGGGCCGAAGGAATCTATCTCTACGATACCAATGGGAAACGCTATATAGACGTCTCGGGTGGTCCCATGGCCTGTGGAATCGCTCACGGTGACCAGAGAGTCAATCAGGCCATTGCCGATCAACTGAAAAAGTTTGCCTCCTGCCATCCGGTCTTGTCCAATCAACCCCGGGCCGAATTGTGTGAAAGAATCAGCCGGATAACCCCCTGGGACCTGAAGACCACCTTTCTTACCCCGGGCGGCGGTTCTGACGCGGTGGAAACCGCTATAAAATTGGCCCGACAGTACCACCTGGCACGCGGCAATAACCAGAAGCACATGATTGTTTCTCATTATGACAGCTATCACGGCATGTCCCTGGGCGCCCTGTCCGTAGCCGGTGCTCCGGGTATGAGGAATCCCTATGGCCCCATGCTTTTTAAGTGGCCGAAAATCAATCAATACTCTGAAACCAGCCGGCCGGCGGATCTAAGTCCCGAGGAATATGGTGCGCGTATGGCGCAGGAACTCGAGCAGGTTATCCATTTTAACGGAAAACAATACATCTCCGCCTTTATGGCCACCCCTTTCGGATGCGGGAGCGATTATGGGCTGATGCCACCGGCCAGCTACTGGGAAACGATCAGGAAAATCTGTGATACCTACGATATCCTGCTCATAGCCGATGAAGTGGTTTCGGGTTTTGGCAGGACCGGGAAATGGTTCTGTATGGAACATTTTAATGTTCAACCGGATATGATGATCATGGGAAAAGGCATTACCAGCCTGTATTTGCCAATGGGGGCGGTGACCATCAGCGATAAGGTCAATGAACCCTTTAGCAAGGGCGCCCACTTTAATCATGGTTTCACCAACCAGGGCCACCCGGTTTCCTGTGCCGCCTCTAAAGCGGTCATCGATATACTCGAAAAAGATGGCCTGGTTGAAAACAGCGCCGAAGTCGGTGCTTACCTCCACTCCCAGAAAGATCGGCTTTTGGCCCATAACACCATAGCCGACGCGCGGGGCCAGGGTTTGTTCATGGTCATCGAGATCGTGGCCGATAAAAAGACGATGGATTTCTTTCCCCGGGATGCCGAACCGGAATTTTGGTTGCAGTCTATCGGGTTGGAAAAAGGGGTGGTCTTCTATAACACTTTGTATGGTTCGCGTCGGCCAAGCAGGGCCAAAAGGGGTCTTCCTTTCTGGATTTCACCGCCGCTCTGCATTACCCGCGGGCAGGTCGATGAGATGTTGGACGCTATTGAAGAGACTTTGACGGCTTGGGAAAAGCAGATGAGTCGTTAATAAATCTCCCAACCCTTTCCGAAGCTCAAAACCGTTGGCAAAGCTCCGGAGATATCTGGCGATGTGCCTGTTAAAAGGAGGTAAGAAATGGTTAAAGTAGCCTTGTTGGTTCGATTGGAAGCCAAACCCGGAAAGGAAGCGGAAGTCGAAAGCTTTCTCAAAAGTGGCTTGCCGGTGGTCCAGGAGGAACCGGCCACAACGGCCTGGTTCGGGATCAAACTCGGGCCGTCCACCTTCGGCATCTTTGATGCCTTCCCCGACGAAGCGGGCCGGCAGGCCCATCTTACAGGGCACGTTGCCGCCGCCCTCATGGCCAAGGCTTCCGAGTTATTAGCACAGCCTCCCGTTATCGAACAGGTCGATGTTCTGGCGGCTAAGCTCCCCGGGTAAGGACCTAACCCGGACAAGCCGGAACCAAATTTGGTAGGATCGTAAAAAGTCGCCGAAACAGCTTTTCAGTCATTCCGGCGAAAGCCGGAATCCAGGATTTTCAGAAACCTATCATTTTCCTGGACACCGGCTTCCGCCGGTGTGACGACTTTTTACTGGATCATGACATTTAATAAATTTTATCCAATTTGAAAAGAATTTAAGTCTTTAGTTACTAAAGGGCTTCGGCTAATAAATGATTAAGGCGGGGTTTCACCTGCCCTACCCGCCTGTCCGGTTAGGAGGGACTGTTTGTGCTTCTCGCTCCAGGCACAAACGGAAGGGGTGAGGTATTTTATAAATTCTAACATAAAGATGAAACTTTCAGGAGAAGAATACCAAACCGGGTGGGGGGGAGTTTAGTGGTATCTCTCGGTCGCATAGGATTAATAAAATCATAAAAAACGAGGAGGCATCTTATGGGCGAGGTGGTTCACACTTCAAGAATTAAAATCGTCAGAGAAAAAGGCCCAACCCGTCGGGCCATGATAGAAGGATTCTCGGAACCCGTCTATTATGGAGTTCATGGTGGGATTATGAAATTCTGTCGAAGGTGATGTTGAGAGCGTCAACGGCGTTCTTAAAATCACAACGATCAGGGTCAAATATCACCTGAAAGTATCCGAAGACAAAGTGTCAAATGCCAGGGAGAGTTTCTCGAACTATATAACTCTCTGCCCTGCCGCCCAGAGTGTCGGTGGCTGTATTAAGATTGAAGATGAATTAATAATCGAGAAATAATAACTCACCGGACTCAAACCGACCGATGAGGCCGTCAAGTCTTGTTCGGAGGTTAGAGTATATCGCATCCACGGGAAGGGTCAGCCGTTGGTTCTGTCATTGATCAACTCCAAAGGCTGGTTTATTTTAACACGCTTTTCGGGATGGAGGCTATTACCATACCGGTTCACAGATGGACTTGGTGAGATTGCGCAATCAATGCCCCCTCCGGCGATGATGGCCGATAAAGTTGTTGAAAACGACAGATCACCGATTATCTCTTCTCATTGCCTCCCTCGAAGCTCTATCCACCAGAGTAAAAAGCCTGCCAATATCATCTTTTTGAGTCGATCTCCGATGTCCGGGCACCTTAACAAATTCAAATTCCAATGGATCGGTCATTCTATAAAATTCCTGATATAGCTCATAATTCTGGAGGCGTTTATTCTTCTTTGAACGATAATCATTTTGCTCAAACCAAGCACGTCTTCCCTGTAAACCCATTATGTTTTGAGAATCCGTGTACACAATCACCTTACCCGCCAAAGCTTGAATATCGTTTAGAGCCCATAATAAAGTCTGCAATTCCAGTTTAGTTGAAGAGGTATGCTCAAATCGCCTCACTTTCACACGCGCCCTCAACGAATCCAACGGAAGTCCGCGTTCGGACACGGCCAGGTAAGCCCCATATCCAATATTTGTCTGAACATTCACACTCCCATCTATAAAAAGGATCGGCTCAACCATAAAAATATTCCCTTATTTCACAAACGCATAAATTGAATTACACAATAAATATTAACATGTTATGACAGTGGTTATAAATTTTTTTGATTGATATTTTTTAACTTTTTATGTCCTGTTAAAGTCTAATCCAAAAAAACAGTTCGAGCCAGTTGCCTGTCCCAAACAGGCTGGGAGGAAAGATTATGAAAAAGCTCATTAGTCTCTTAAGCATCCTTTTTGTTTTGGCCCTGTTCGTGCCGCCTAAACAGGCCGAGGCTTTTCGTGGGGGGGGATGGCTCCTTCCCGGATTGATTGTCGGGGGTGCCATAGGCTGGAGTTTGGCCCCACGATATTACTACCCTCCGGCTTATTATTATCCACCTTCACCCTATTATTATCCCCCGCCGACCTATTATTACCCCCCGGCGGCACCCCCGGCCTATCATAATCCACCTCAGGGCGAAGTCAGTCAGACACAGCCTTCGGGAGGCAGGTTATTTATCTATCCCCGCCAGGGCCAGAGCCAAGAAAAACAGGACAGTGATCGTTACGAGTGCCACAGCTGGGCTGTCAGTCAGACAAGCTTCGATCCGACAAAACCACCCGTTGGCGCGCCTGATGCTCAGACCATCCAAAAGAGCGGGGATTATCTAAGGGCGATTAGTGCCTGCCTTGACGCCCGTGGGTACACGGTAAGATAGCAATGATTGGCCATCCGGTGATGTTCTGATTAACAAAGCTTACTGGGCCCGGTGTTTGCTAATCACTATCACCGGGCCCAGCCGTTTAGTCCGACTAATATTAGGGTCAGATGAGGCGGGGCGGAGAATATCTCCATAGAGCCTAAGAGAATCAGGGCATCTTTGATTTATTTTGACGAAGACCCCGGAAAGGTTACACCCGTCGGTAAACGGAATCTCGCCGTGGGGGGGCTGAATCCCAAGAAGTCTCCAAAGGTCTGAATGGCGATGACCGTCCGGGGGACGGATTTGTTGCCGTTGAGGCCATGGTAAGAATAGATTTTCAGAGATTCCCGGATATGATGGTTTAAATCCGCCTGGCCCTTCATGAGACCTTTGAAAAACGCCCCCTTTTGCCCAATCTCTTCGTCAGACTCAAATTTTAATCCTCGAAATACTAGATGTATTCCTGTGGATAAAATTTTCATCTTCCTTGACCTTGAACAAAATTGGACATTTTTCAGAGGTCTCTATTCGTGTCATCGGCGAGGCGGATAGACACCAAAAAAAATGACGGGATAAAATATCCCCCCGCGGACATCGATCAAACCAATTATTTCAATTGGTCGCGCGAGAAGCCGAGAATCAGGCGGCAAACCACGAGCATCTGAATCTGGCCGGTTCCCTCGAAAATATCATTGATCTTGACGTCGCGCATCCATTTTTCAGCCAGGATTTCTCTGGAATAGCCAAGGGGTCCGAGAAGCGCGACGCACCTTTGGCAAATATGGCTGCAGACCTTGCCGGCCTTGGCCTTTCCCATGGAGGACTCCAGAGAGTTTCGCAGCGCCTTGTCGAGCATGGAAGCCGACTGCCAGACCAGAAGTCTGGCGGCCTCCAGGTTGGCCTCCATATCCAGAATTTCTTTCTGGACGGCGTTCAAAGAATGAATACCTCTATCGTAGGGGAAGGTGTAGCCCGCCTCCTCCAGCTTTTCCTTGGTAAACTCGATCGCCGCCCTGGCCACCCCGAGGGCCTGAGAGGCGACATAGGGCCGGGTGGCGTCGAAGGTGGCCAGAACGCCGGCCTGCCCGCCCCTGGCTTCCCTGATCTCCGGCGAACCGAGGATATTGTCGAAGGGGATGCGGCAGTCCTCAAAAACGATGGAGGCCGTATCGGAGGCCCGGATGCCCAGCTTGTGTTCGAGCTTCGTCAGGGTACAGCCCGGCCTGTTTTTTTCCACGACAAAACTCTTGATGGCCGCCCGGCCCTTGTTCTTGTCCAGGGTCGCCCAGACGACAACCGCTTCACAGCGTTTTCCTGAAGTGACAAAGATCTTCTCGCCGTTTATGATCCACTCGTTCGTTGCCGGATCGAGTTTGGCCGTCGTCGACACCGCCGACGTATCCGAACCGAAACCGGGCTCCGTAATCGCCATGGCGCAAAAGAGGTTCCCGAAACGGGCTTTCTGTTCCGGCGTAGCCACAGCTCCTATAGCCGCATTGCCGAGACCGAAGCCGGCAATGGTTTGTGGTATCATGGGATCTCCCGTGCAACTCTCTTCACTCAGGACAATCGTAGCCAGCATTCCACCGTCGCCCAGGCCGGGTTCGGCCAAAACAGCGCCGGAGGCTTGCGCATTTTCCCTGACCCGTTTGATTTCTTCCGGTTTTAGTTCCTCATGTTCGTGATCATCATAGTAACGGGCGATGCTTCTTAGATATTCCGCGGCTTTGTGTTCCAATCTTTTCGCTTTCAGCGTCTTGGGTGCCAATGAAAAATCTATCATTTTCTCCTCCCTTACCGAAGCCTGCAGGGCTTCATCTTATGCTTTTAAGTCCCTCGCCGGTCTCATAAATAAAAAAGGTGTAAGGTTTGCGGTATAAGGTATAAGGCAAAAGGGGTACAGTTTCCTTCGACCTTAAACCGTGTACCTTTCCTTCAGTTGATGGCCAAACCTTCCATCGTTTTGAACCCGCGCCCCTTAGGGCATACAACTCCGCCGAATGACAGTTTCACATTTTATGAAATATCACATCGTTTGGCAAGGCCGTTTTTCGGCCTCATCCCCTTCCCTTTCAGATGAGGGGCAGTTGGGGTGAGGGAGGGAAGAATATTGACAGGGGGGTATCCGAACAGGTAAAGTATCTTTACTCCGGTTGGGTTGATTAAACCGAGGTCCTTACCGGAAAAGATATTTCTCGGGCCGCCGAAAAAGATTGGTCCGTTGTTTGATGAGGAGATTGGAAATGATCATTGTCTTAAAACCGATGGCCACCAAACAGGACGCCGACGAGATCATCGCCCGGATCGAGAGCCTGGGTCTGAAGCCGCTCTATATGCCGGGAACGGAACGGACGGTTCTGGGGGCTATCGGCGATGAAAGGGTCCTGGCCGGTCTGCATCTGGAAAGCCATCCCTTGGTTGAACGCATCACCCCGATCCTGACCCCCTATAAGCTGGTAAGCCGCGATATCCACCCGGAGAATACGGTGGTGCAAATCGGTGACGTTTCCATCGGCGGAAAGCCGTTTGTGGTCATAGCCGGCCCCTGTGCCGTTGAGAGCCACGAACAAATGATGGCCACTGCCCGGGCGGTCAAAGACGCCGGGGCGCACTGCCTGCGGGGCGGAGCCTTCAAACCGCGATCCAGCCCTTACAGCTTTCAAGGCCTGGGAGTCAAGGGCTTACGTATTCTTCAGGAGGCCGGAGAAAAGACCGGCCTTTCTACCACCACTGAGGTTGTCGAGGCCGGGGATGTTCACATAGTAGAACGATTTGCCGATGCCTTCCAGGTCGGCGCCCGCAATATGCAGAATTTCCGGCTGCTGACCAAGCTGGGCCGCTGCCGTAAACCGGTGATCTTAAAACGCGGGATGGCTGCCACCGTCGAGGACCTGCTTCTAGCCGCGGAGTATATCGTCGCTGAAGGGAATCCCAATGTCATCCTGTGCGAACGGGGCATTCGCACTTTTGAAACCGCTACGCGTAATACCCTGGATTTGAATGCCATTCCTTTTCTTAAACAGAACAGCCACCTTCCGGTCATCGTCGATCCCTCCCATGGCACCGGGGTCCGGGACTTTGTGGCGCCCATGGCCAAGGCGGCGGCGGCCTGTGGTGCGGACGGCCTTTTGATCGAAGTTCATTGCAACCCCAAGGAAGCCCTTTCCGACGGGCAGCAATCCCTCTATCCCGACCAGTTTAAACGTCTGATGAAAGAGTTGCGCCCCTTTGTAAAGGCCGCCGGGAGGGAGATCTAATACGAAAAAAGTTAGAGTTCAGAGTTCTGAGAAAAACTATTAAGCGAATAATGGGAAATGGGGCTCTGGAGACCGGAAATAATGGATCCATGTGGTTTGACTTCCACGCCTTTCACTCCGCCCCGCGGTCCTTGACTCCTTGGCCCCTTGAACCCTTGGATTAATTTTCACGCTTCGCGCGCCCCAGAGGAGGGAAGAGGGCTTAAGATGGAAACCCTGGACAAAAACGGCTTTTCGATTATCACCTTAAGCACGGATTTCGGGTTGGAAGATCCCTATTTGGGGATAATGAAAGGGGTTATTCTGGGAATCAATCCCAAAGTTCAACTGGTGGACCTGACCCAGGCCTTATCTCATCACCACCTCCTGGAAGCAGCCTTCATTCTGAATTCGGCCTTTCCCTATTTTCCCCCAGGCACCATCCATCTGGCAGTGGTGGACCCCGGTGTGGGAGGAGATCGGAGGCTCATGGTCATTCAGGATAAGGATGGCATCTGGGTCGGGCCTGATAACGGTCTTTTTTCCCTGGTTCTAAAAAACCATCCCCAAGCCGGATTGTTTCACTTGGCCAATCAGGCTTATTATCTGGAAACGGTTTCCCATACTTTTCACGGCCGGGACATTTTGGCCCCGGCAGCCGCCCACCTCAGTTTGGGCGTTCCCCCTTTGGAGATGGGGGAACCTCTATCGGATCCGGTGATGTTGGATATCCGGGACCCGGAGATTAAAAACGATCGCATAGTCGGTCAGGTCCTTTGGGCCGATCATTTCGGCAACCTGATTACCAATATCAGCGAAAAAATACTTCTTCCTTTCCGGTCCGGTCCGGGATTACGGATCTTCATAGGCACCCAGGAGATTTCGGGAATACAGCGAAGCTATTCCCAGAGCCTACCCGACCAGTTACTGGCCCTGATCGGCAGCAGCGGCTATCTGGAAATCGCCTGCAATCTGGACCGGGCGGCGGACAGGATCGGCTTCGAGGCCGGGGGGGATTTGAAAGTCGAAGTGCTGATCAACTGAGATTTCAAGGGCAGGGAAAGTGTCTTGCAGATAACACTTTAACTTATCGTAACACTTAATTTTATGGGAAAACCTACTTGACAGGATCAACAGGATTTACAGGTATCTTGCTCAGACTCCTGAAGACCCTGAGCAACCTCAACCCGCTTCGAACGTGAAATAATGCTATTGTCCGTAGGACGATTAGGTTTGTGCCTTTCCCTGCCTTCCATTATTATTCATCTTCGCCCATTTCCCCCACAACTTCTCTTTTCTGCTTGACCCAGGGGAGCAGAGGCAGGATCAACAGGGTCAGGACCACCAGCATGATGACCAAAGAAATCGGTCGGGAAAAGAAAATTCCGGCGCTACCGTTGGACATGATCAGGGCCTGGCGCAGGGCGTTTTCCATCATCGGTCCTAAAACCAGAGCCAGGACCAGAGGCGCAGCCTCGTAATTAAACTTTTTCATTAAATAGCCCACGATCCCGAAGACGATCATCAACCCGATCTCTCCTGTATTATTATTCAGGCTGTAAACCCCGATCAGGCAGAAAAGGAGAATGAGCGGAAACAAAACCGGGTAAGGAATTTTTAGGATCTTGACCCAAAGACCGATTAAGGGGAGGTTTAAGACCAGAAGCATAATGTTACCGATATACATGCTGGTCACCACCCCCCAGAACAAATCAGGGTGTTGGCTGATGAGCATCGGACCGGGCTGCATGCCGTAAATGATCAGTGCGCCCAGGAGCATGGCCGTGACCGCATTGGAAGGAATACCCAAAGTGAACAAAGGAATAAAGGCCCCGCCTGTTGCCGCGTTGTTGGCGGATTCCGGGCCTGCTACCCCCTCGATGACGCCGGTCCCGAATTTTTCCGGATAACGGGATATTTTTTTTTCAACCGCGTAAGAGACAAAAGAAGAAATGACCGCCCCCCCTCCGGGGAGGATGCCGAGAAAAAACCCGATCACCGAACCGCGAATAATCGGCCAGGCGCTGTCTTTCCAGTCCTTCAGGTTGGGCAAAAGTCCTTTTATCCTGGTCTTAAAGACATCCGTCTTGATTACGGACTCCACGTTCAACAGTACCTCGGAAATGCCGAAAAGCCCCATGACTGCCGGGACCAGCCCCACCCCATCATTTAAAAAATACAAACCAAAGGTAAAGCGGGGAGTGGCGGTCATAATGTCCATCCCGATCAGCCCCAGGAACAGGCCGAAAGCGGCCATGATCAAGGCCTTGGGCATGGAACCGCCGGCCAGAAAGGTGAGGATGATTAATCCCAGGAGCATCAAACAAAAATATTCCGGTGGTCCGAATTTCAAGGCCCCCGCTGCTAAAGGAGGTGCCAGGAACATCAAGCCGATGATGGAGAGCGTACCGGCAATAAAAGATCCGAAGGCGGCAATGCCCAGGGCCGGTCCGGCCCGTCCTTTGCGGGCCATCTGATAGCCGTCCAGACAGGTGACGACGGAGGCCGCTTCACCCGGGATATTGACCAGGATGGAGGTGGTGGATCCGCCGTACATGGCTCCGTAGTAAATTCCGGCCAGCATAATGACGGCCGAAACCGGTGAGACGTGAAAGGTGCTGGGCAGAAGCAGGGACATGGCGGCCACCGGGCCTAACCCGGGAAGCACCCCGACCAGAGTGCCGATCAGCACGCCGATAAAACAGAAAAAAAGATTCAGCGGCTGTAAGGCCACCTGAAAACCCAGAAGAACATTGGCAAAAATATCCATCTTCAGAACCCCAGAAACCCTTTCGGTAGTTGGGCCTGTAACCAGAGTTCGAAGATGACATAAGAGCCCCCGGCAGCCCCTGTTGCCCCGGCCAGGACTTTTATCCAGCTCATGGGCTCTATAACCCGCAAGAGAAAACCGATAAGCAGAAAGGTGTCTAAAATAAATCCTAGAAAATTGAAAAGGAAGGTATAAAGGACCAGTGCCCCTAAGACCATCAAGACGGTCGGCCAATTTTTCTGTCGCCAGAGGTCCCTGATTTTTTCCTGGCCTGGTTTGAAAAGCTGCTGGGAAAAAACCACCAGGGCCAGTCCGGCAATGGCCAGTCCGGTAAGAAAAGGCAGAAATCCCGGGCCGGGTGAAGACAGGGTGCCCAGCCCGTACTTTCTGGAGTAGACGGCGATGGCCAGTCCGGCGGCCAACCAGAAGATGCTGGACCGTTGGTCGTTGTTTTTCATGACCTTACTTTTTATAGCCGATACCCAGGCTTTTAATTAAATCGCCCGTTTCCTCATAATCCCTATGAATCAGTTTCGTCAAGGCCTCGCTCCCCAGGTAGGCCGGGGGCAGGTCGAACTTTTCCATGGAGTCCAGAAATACTTTTGATTTCATGGCCTCGGCAAAGGCATTCTGCAATTTTTCAACTACGGCGGGAGGCATTCCCGCCGGCCCCATAAGAGCCAATCCGGAATGGACTGAAAATTTAATCCCTTTCTCTATCAATGTGGGGACATTGGGAAAGGCCTTCATCCGTTGGTCGGTGCAGACCACCAGGAGTCGCAGTTTACCTGCCAGGACATGTTCTTTCCATTCAGGGGTCTGGGAAACGACCTGCACATGACCGCCCAACAGAGCGGCCACGGCCTGGGTCCCACCGGCAAAGGGCACGTGATCCCATTTGATGCCATATTTTTTGGCCAGGTATTCCATAACCAGATGCTGGCCCGATCCCAGGCCGGAAGTGGCGTATTTAATCTTATTGGGGTTCTTCTTGGCATAGTCCAGAAGCTCCTCCAGGGTTTTCCAGGGTGCATCGGTACTGACCACAATCCCGTATTGGTAAAGACCATATTGCATGATGAAGGTGAAATCTTTCAAAGGATCGTAGGGAACCGCCTGAAGGTGCGGGATTCGGCAAAAATTGGCGGTAGGTGCGTTGTAAATCGTGTACCCGTCCGGTTTATCCCCTTTTACCCGGCCCAGGACCAGGGTCCCGGAGGCCCCCACCTGGTTGGTGCATACAATAGGCTGTTTTAAAATTTTCGCGGCCTCTGAGGCCAGAGTCCGGGTGGTCAGGTCAGTTGAACCGCCGGCCGCATAGCCGATAAGCAGGTTGATTGGTTTGGTGGGATAATCTGCTCCAAAGGTGACACTCGAGACGAAGAGACAAAGGATCAAGCACAGCGTTCCCCAAAGCACCCCTTTTTTCATGATCATTCTCCTTTTTTGTGGTCTGTATCAAAATGATCTCTAACCGAAAATTTTAGTTTTACTAAAGTATAAAGAAAATTCTTTGTCAAGAAGTTATTTGGAAAGAAAAGTATGCTTGATAACAACACCTAACCCCTGAAAAGGAACAGGGTAACCGGATCTTTCCAACCGGGACTCCGGAAACCAGGGATTGGTTGAGAAGGGTCAAAGAATGCTTTACATTTCATGGATTATTTCTTAAGATAATACCTTTGAAAAATCTCAAGGGGACTGGAGAACTGTTATGAAAAATTTAGGTAATATCATGAACCAGGCCAAGATGATGCAAAATCGCCTGGCTCAGATCCAGGAAGAGATGGGCAGCAAAACCGTAGAGGCCTCATCCGGAGGAGGGATGGTGACGGTAACCGTCAATGGCCGTCAGGAGGTCCTCTCGATCAAGATAGAACCCGAGGTGGTCAATCCGGAAGATGTCGAGATGCTCCAGGATCTGATCCAGGCCGCAGCGAATGACGCCCTGCGAAAGGCCCAGGAACTCGTTTCCCAGGAAATGGCTAAAGTGACGGGTGGGTTGAAAATTCCGGGGCTTTTTTAACCATGGGGCCGTCGATATACCCTCCCCCGTTAGCCCGGTTGATCACCTCTCTTTCCCGCTTGCCGGGGTTAGGGGAAAAAACAGCGACCCGGCTGGCCTTGCATATCCTTCGACGCCCCCAGGCGGAAGTGGCTGAATTGGCCCGCACCCTGACCGACGTCAAAGAAAAAATACGTTCCTGCTCCATTTGTTTTAATTTAACGGAAGATGATCCTTGCCCGTTGTGTCAGAATCATGGGCGGGAATCGGGTATCTTATGCGTGGTGGAAGGCCCGGGAGACTTGCTGGCCCTGGAAAAGGCCGGAGGTATCAAAGGAAAATATCATGTCCTTCAAGGGACCTTATCCCCTATCGATGGGGTCGGCCCGAAAGATCTGCGGATCCGTGAGCTTATGGAAAGACTCGACCGGGAAAATATTTCCGAGATCGTTCTGGCTATCAACCCCACCACCGAGGGAGAAGCCACCATCTCCTTCTTAACCGAACAGATCAAGGCCAGAAAACCGGGACTCCTCTTGACCCGGATTGCCTACGGGATTCCCATGGGAGGAGACCTCAAATACATGGACAATTGGACCATAAAAATGGCTTTAGACAGCAGGAGGGACGCGTAATCGTATGTCATCGGGATTAAAAAAGGGGTCTGAAATTATATTAGAGGTCTTGCAGGAAGAAGGCGTGGACGTCCTTTTTGGGTTTCCGGGAGGGCAAATTATTCCTTTTTACGATGCCCTTTATCAGTGTCCCATCCGGCACA
Organism: uncultured delta proteobacterium; assembly: GCA_963790475.1. Taxonomy (GTDB): domain Bacteria; phylum Desulfobacterota; class RBG-13-43-22; order RBG-13-43-22; family RBG-13-43-22; genus RBG-13-43-22. The sequence continues at coordinate 30,621 of CAWBOS010000013.1, forward strand.
TTTTAACGCGCCATGAACAGGGGGCGGCCCATGCGGCCGACGGCTACGCCCGGGCTACCGGGAAGGTGGGGGTCTGTGTGGCCACCTCCGGCCCGGGGGCGACCAATTTAGTGACCGGTCTGACCAATGCCTATATGGATTCGGTGCCGATGGTGGCCTTGACCGGACAGGTACCCACCTCCATGATCGGCAACGACAGCTTTCAAGAGGCTGACATTTACGGAATCAGTATTCCCGTTACCAAATACAATTATTTAGTCAAGGATATCAATGACCTGACCAGGTCCTTAAAAGAGGCCTTTTATATCGCCCGGACCGGCAGACCCGGACCAGTTCTGGTGGATTTACCCAGAGATATCCAGGAAGGACGCATCAAATACAAACCGATCAAGGAAATTCAGATTCCCAGTTATCACCCGACGATTAAAGGTCATCCCAAGCAGATCGAGGCCATGTTGCGGGCTATTAAAGAGTCCGAAAGGCCGGTGGCTTATGTGGGTGGCGGAGTCATTTCAGCCGGGGCCGTTGACGAGTTGAACACTTTTATCCGGACGGCCAATATTCCCATCACCACCACCCTGATGGGCAAAGGAAGTTTCCCGGATGATGATCCCCTTTCCTTGGGCATGTTGGGAATGCACGGAACGCGGTATGCCAATTATTCAATCTATAATTCAGATCTGCTTTTGGCCATCGGGGTCCGTTTTGATGACCGCGTTGCCGGGGATGTAAAAAAATTCGCCCCTCAAGCCAAAATCATCCATGTCGATATCGACCCGGCCGAGATCGGGAAACGGGTCAATGTGGATATCCCTATCGTGGGAGACGTGAAAAGCGTACTGGGACAAACCCTGGGAAAGATCAAGAGAGCGGAGCGCAAAACCTGGTTGGATCAAATCGGGAAATGGAAAAAAGAATACCCCCTTCGATACAAGCAAGAGGGCGGGCTTAAGCCCCAATTTGTTCTGGAGTGCATCAACAGTATTAAAGATCGTGATATCATTATCTGTACCGATGTGGGCCAGCATCAGATGTGGGCCGCCCAATATATCACCACCCGGAAACCGAGGACCTTCATATCTTCGGGCGGTTTAGGGACCATGGGTTTTGGCTTCCCGGCGGCCATCGGGGCGCAGGTCGGCTGCCCGGATAAGACCGTGATCGTTATTTCCGGGGATGGCAGTTTCCAAATGAACATTCAGGAACTGGCCACAGCCCGGACCTATAATATCCCGGTTAAAATCTGTGTCTTTAACAACGGGGTTTTGGGTATGGTTCGACAATGGCAGGAATTATTTTGGAATAAACGCTATTCCCAGACCTGTTTCGAATTTAATCCCGATTTTGTAAAAGTGGCCGAGGGCTATGACATCAAAGGGAGAACCGTTCGATCGGCCGAAGAAGTCCTACCCGCCCTGGAGGAGTCCTTATCGGTTAAAGGCCCCTTCCTAATTGATTTTCGCATAGCGCCGGAAGAGAATGTCTTTCCCATGGTTCCGGCCGGTAAAGGTATTTGCGAAATCCTTGAGGAGTGTTGATCATGCGTCAAGTCATTTCAGTCCTGGTTCGAAACCACCCCGGGGTTCTGTCCCACGTGGCCGGTCTTTTTGCCCGGCGGGCTTATAATATCGAAAGCATTGTGGCCGGAATCACGGATCGGGCCGATATCACCCGGATTACCCTGGTGGTGACCGGCGATGAATCGATACTGGAACAGGTGACCAAGCAGCTCCGGAAACTGATCGATGTCATCGGGGTCATTGATTTGAAATATTCCCAATCCATCACCCGGGAATTGATCCTGATGACCGTATACCTGCCGGTGGAAAAACGTGTTGAATTAATCCAGGTGGCCAATTCTTTCGGAGCCACTATTGTGGACATCTCCGATCAAACCGCCACCTTGGAATTTTCCGGCAATGAACGGCGAATCAACACCCTGCTCATGGCCCTGACCCCTTTTAAAGTCAAGGAAATTGCCAGGACCGGACTGATCGCCCTGCCTTTGGAAAGCGTTGTGGGGGACAGCCGGGAATTTTTGGCCTGAGGGGCAATTTATCCTTGACAAATTTGATTTCATTATGATAATCAAACAAACTTTATTCATAATCCCGATTGGTTCTTAAGGAATAAGGCGATGATTGAAGTTCGATTTCATGGTCGGGGCGGACAGGGGGCGGTGACTTCAGCCGAATTGATCGCCCTGGCGGCTATTGATGAAGGGCAGTACGCCCAGGCCTTTCCCCTTTTTGGGCCGGAACGCCGCGGCGCACCGGTCGTGGCCTTCCTGCGGGTCAGCCCTTCCCAGATCCGCATCCGTTCCAAAGTCTATCAGCCGGACATTGTAGTGGTTCTCGATCCGACCCTGCTGGATATTGTCGATGTTTCCTCCGGGTTGAAACCCAAAGGAACCTTAGTCATCAATTCGGCCAAGACCGCGGACCAGCTCCGAAAAGATTATGCTTTTAAAGGCCGGCTGGCCGTGGTGGATGCCGGAAAGATTGCCATGGAGGAGATGAATGTGCCCATCACCAACACCACCATGCTGGGGGCCTTGATCAAGGCCGCCGGGATCACTCCCCTGTCCTCCATGGATAAACCTTTGGACAAGAGGTTCGGAAAAATCGCCGAAAGAAACAAGAAGGCCATGCATAGGGCCTTTGGAGAAACCATCATCAAGGAGTAATCAGCGTGGCCAAAGTAGAAGCCCTTCACCCCTGGAAAGAGGTCCCCATAGGCTGTGCCATCCTGGAGGCTGGAAACAGCCGGCAATTTAAGACCGGAGACTGGCGCTCCACAACCCGGCCGGTGACCGACCGGGAAAAATGTATTAAATGCGGAAGGTGCTGGATCTTTTGCCCGGATATGGCTTACAGTCATAGAGCGGACGGCCAGTTTGATTGGAACGGTGATTATTGCAAAGGATGCGGTATCTGTGCCCGGGAATGCCCCGTAGATGCTATTCAAATGATTGCGGAGGAGAAATAGCTATGGCCGGACGAAAAGGCATGGAAGTTTCCATCGCCGTCAGTGAAGCTGTTAAACTGGCCAACGTGGATGTAATCTCGGCCTATCCTATCACTCCCCAGACCCACATTGTGGAACATCTGTCGGAGTTGGTGGCCGATGGAGAGTTGCAGGCGGCCTTCGTCCCCGTTGAATCGGAACATTCGGCCCTAAGCGCCACCATCGGGGCGGCAGCCACGGGGGCCCGGGCCTATACAGCCACCAGTTCCCAGGGGTTGGCCCTGATGCACGAAATCATGTTCATCGCTTCCAGCATCCGAATGCCTTTAACCATGACCGTGGTCAACCGGGCTATTTCAGCCCCGATCAATATCTGGAACGACCTGAGCGACATCATGGCCGAACGGGATTGCGGCTGGGTCCAACTCTTTGCCATCAATGGGCAGGAGGCCGTGGACTTAACGCTCCAAGCCTTCAAGATCGCCGAAGACCCCAGGGTATTGCTGCCCGTGGCGGTCAATCTGGACGGCTTTATTTTGAGCCATGTTATTGAACCGGTGGAAATGCCCGATCAGGAAACGGTGGATCGCTTTTTGCCCGTATTTAAGCCGGTACTGCGCCTGGATCCGGATCTGCCCGTCTCCATAGGGTCCTTCGGCAGTCCGGATGTCTTTATAGAAGTCAAAAAACAGGTAGAAGAAGCACTGATCGGTTCCCAGAAGGTGATGGCCGAGGTCTGGAAAGATTTCGGAGAAATCTTCGGCCGGACCTATAAACCGATTGAATCCTATAAAACCAAAGGGGCCGAGATCCTGCTGGTAACCATGGGCAGCATCACAGAAACCGCCATGACGGCTGTGGATGTAATGCGCGAAAAGGGACAGAAAGTGGGATTGATTCATATCCGGCTCTGGCGCCCCTTCCCTTTTAAGGAATTTTTTCAGGCCATCCGGGAGGCCAAAGCGTTGGCCGTGGTGGATCGGGCCTTGGTTCCGGGCGGTGCAGGCGGACCGGTGGGTCTGGAAATCAAAGCCGCCCTTTTTGAAAAAAAGGAGCCGCCCTATGTGGCCGAGTTTGTGGCCGGTCTGGGCGGCCGGGATCTGACGGTGGAGGTCTTTGCCGAAATGGCGTCCAAGGCCGAACGATATGCCAAAACGGGAAAAGAGATGCATTACGAAATGATCGGGGTGCGAGAGAAATGATTGCCCAAGACTTGCAAGATTTTAAGAGATTTACCCCCAAGACCCTGCCCAAAGAAGAACCTCTGGTTTCCGGACATCGGGCCTGTCAGGGTTGCGGAGAGGTCCTGGCTTTGCGCCTGGTGGCCAAGGCCATCGGCAGTCCCATGATTGTTATCAGCGCCACCGGGTGCATGGAGATCATCTCCTCACCCTATCCCCAAACCGCCTGGGCCGTGCCCTGGATTCATGTGGCCTTTGAAAATAGCGCCGCCGTGGCCTCCGGGGTGGAAGTGGGGCTCAAGACCTTGATGGCCAAGGGGCGGATCCCCGAGAAAAAAATTACCATAGTGGTTTTTGCCGGGGACGGGGGAACCGCCGATATCGGGCTCCAGTCTCTTTCCGGGGCCATGGAACGGGGTCATGATTTTGTCTATGTCTGTCTGGATAACGAAGCCTACATGAATACCGGTATTCAACGTTCCAGTTCCACCCCTTTCGGAGCCATGACCACCACTTCACCGGCCGGGAAAATTACTGCCGGTCAAACCACCTGGAAAAAAAATCTCCCGGCCATTATGGCTGCTCATAGTATTCCTTATGTGGCCACGGCCTCACCGGCCTATTATGTGGACTTGATGAACAAGGCTAAGAAAGCGGCCTTGATCAAAGGCCCCGCTTATCTCCACGTCTACTCTCCTTGTCCGACCGGCTGGCGGCATGGAACGGATCTCGCCATTGAGGTCAGCCGCCTGGTGGTGGAAACTAATATTTTCCCTTTGTTTGAAGTCATCGAAGGGAAATACCTGGTCCGTAAAAACGCCAAGCCCAAACCGGTGGAAGACTATCTAAAAGGCCAAAGGCGTTTCAGCCACCTGACCCCGGATTTGATTCAGACCATCCAGAAGCGGGTAGATTTGGAGTTTGAAAAACTCCTCAAGCTGGAGGCCTGCACCCAGCCTGCGGAGATCAAAGAGGAAGCCAAGAAAGAATAATTTGAAAACAGAGAAGTTTTGGATTATACTTTTTTCTTTCTGAAATCCAAAATCCAAACTTAAAACCATTCCCCGGTAGCTCAGTCCCGCTTTTAGCGGGATTTCGCTTATGCTCAATCGGGGGAAGCGGGTAGTCGAAGCGGAGTGGAGATCCCGCAAACTGCGGGATTAATCCCGCTGCAAGCGGGATTCGAGTCCGTGAGAAGAACATAGAGGATTAAAACAAGATAATCATTCCCCGGTAGCTCAGTCGGTAGAGCGGGTGGCTGTTAACCACTTGGTCGGCGGTTCGAGTCCGTCCCGGGGAGCCATTTCGACGCGCAAAAGGGGCATTTTAAAACAATGAATGCCCCTTTTGCTTGCTCAAGGCCTCCGGCCGAATAGAAAAAGGCGTCGAAATGGTCCTGAGTTTATCGAAGGGCCAATTATTTTATACCCTAAACCTTATGCCCGCTTGGCTTTATATCCTCCGGCTCAAATCTGGTGCCTTATACGTTGGCGCCACTACCAACCTGGATCAACGTTATAAAGATCATTGCGCAGGGAAAGCCTGCCGAACTACAAAGATAGATCCACCCTTAGCCCTCGTTCATTCCGAAGAATTCCAGACAAATAGTGATGCCCGAAAACGTGAGGCTCAAATAAAACGCTGGACAAGGGTAAAAAAGGAAGCGTTAATAGCAGGTGATCTTGATAAACTGAAACTCCTCTCAAGGTCAAAGAAAAGGATTCCCAGAGAAGAAGAGTAAACCGATTGGGGAAGGAATCCACCGAGTCCGTCCCGGGGGGCCAAAAATATAAGTGAGATGGCTGTAGCTTAAAAACATTATGACAACTTAAATTTCGTTTAGGACACATGATTCAAATTGTCAAAGTTAAAGAATTGACCCCTTCCCCTGTTCCGTATTTCCTAGCCCATCTTCCGCAGTTAGAAAGCATGGAAGACGCGATATCAAATAGTTACGACAAGAATTAGGGCATTTTCTTCACTACATTTTCAATAATTTTTGGTTTGTTGGGGAGCAGAATTTTCAATCTCTGAAGCAGCACTTTGAGTTCCTTTGAGGGAGTAGCCACCATTCTGAGCCGGAGGGTTCTCTCCCGCGCCGGTAGTAGCACATCCAAAGATTTCAATTCCCGCAACTCCTCCAACAGCTTTCTTGGGGCGGTACCGAGTCCCGAGGCTTTCATCCATTGCTGGAGCGTTCGCCACATAGTCAGCGCCAAGAAGCAGACCAGGATATGAGCCTGGGTCCGTTCCTGTTTTTGATGGAAGATCGGTCGCATTCCCAGATCATGTTTCTCGGTACGGAATGAATCTTCCACTTCCGTCAGTTGGATGTAGGTATTCCATAGGACTTTCGGGTCACTTTCGGTCCAGTTGGTGCGCAAGATGTAGCTACCGCCGGTCTCCAAGGCCCACTGTTGCCGTTGTTCGTTCTTCTTGACTTCTAGGGAAAGCGGTGCGTCTTTTCCGGTACCGGTCTCTATGACTGTAATATTGAACAACGAGGCCGCACGTTTATTTTGTTCCAGCAGTCGCCCTATTCTCCGCTCGACTTTCTGCTTGTCTCGGAGCTTGCCGGTTTCGGCCTGGCGGGCCAGGTGATCCAGTTGGCTTTCCAGTCGGGTCAAAAAGTGGTTTAGAATGGCGTTTTCTTTCTCCTTCCGGCCTTGAGACCGGCACAGGACAAAGATTTCATCCGTTCCTTCCGGCGAGCAACAGAGCTTGACCTCAACATCAGGTTGGACCGCTTCCCAGTTCTGTTCGAAAAGCTGCTGCTCAAACTTCTTCAGCATCACTTTTGGGGTGCCGACCAAATAGCGGGCACCGACTTTGCGCATAAACTCCAGATTCTCCTCACTCACCATGCCGCGATCCATAACCCAGATCCGGTTGGCTTGGCCGTATTTGGCCTCCATCATCTGAACCATCTCTTGGGTCGTCGTAACATCCGGTCGATTGCCGTCAAAAACCTCAAAGGCTATGGGAAAGCCCTCTCGGGTGGCCACCAGGCCGATGCAGACCTGGGGACAATCTGGACGACTGTCCCGGCTGTAACCCCTCTTGGCCTGGGCATTGCCCTTGGCGGTCCCCTCAAAATAGGTGGAGGTTATGTCATAAAACAAAAAATCAAAGCTACTGCCGAACAGTTCCCCATAACGCTCCTGAAGGTGACGGCTTAAGGCATCCTTGTGGGGAAGCAAGGCATCCAGGGCACGATAAAGCCGATCCTCATTGATCTTATAGTCGGCCACTCCCAGCAGATCGTCTAAGGCCGTCTGGCCATACCAAAACTCGGCCATCTGTAATTCCGACGATGGGGCGCAAAAGCGTCCAAGAACTAAAATAGACGCCATGATCGACCAAGGAATCTCTTCCCGGTTGGAAGGAATATGATCTCGGCAGAACCTGGCAAGCCCCAGTTTGTTCCACAAAAGCAACCCCAAATAGACATCGCCGAAGCCTCTGAGTCGCTCGACGCTTACGCCATGGATATTGACCGTGGCCCAAGATGGGGGGTCTTCCCCCTGCTCAAACAGTTCAGGTCCAGGTAGAGGCTTTCCGGAAAGAATCCGTCCGATCTCCTCCCAACCTATCCGCTCTTCCCGATCAAGGCCAGGAAGTTTCCCTATCGTCGCCACTACTCGCTGACGGGGCCCTCGGGCAGTACGGACCGACTCAACTAAAAGCCAGCTCTCGTACTCCGCTCCACCTTTCTTTTTGGTCGCACGCCGGAGATACATAACCCCATTATCTCCGTTCCCACAGCACCTGGCAAGGGGGTGGTCTTCACTACATCCAATTTTCAAAGATCAGGACTTGAAATCATTTAACAATTCCTGAAAATTCATCACGTTTTTCTTGATTTTTTCTCCAAACTGCGGAAGATGGGTTAAAGTGACCGCTACAGGATTTTTACTTTTCGATTGACGAATAAGCTCCTTTTGTTCACTCAGAAACCGATAGTCAATACTGCCTGGCCGAAACGGTCTACAATAATAGGCACACTGAAGTGTATCTATGCCATGAAGGAGTAAATTTATTGATTCTGCGGCCATAGCTATTTAATCTTTACCTGCCGTTGCCATTTGCGGCGTGGTGGTGCCATTAGGGATTTACCTTTCCAGTCGTAATCCCCCATGGCCTCTTTCTCAATTTCTTCAATACTTTTTCCTTCAAGGTCTGCGGCCCACGCTTTACATTCGGAAATCGGAACGTATCCGCTTGAAGGTAAACGACCATCAACTAAGGATTTTCTACCTTTCAATAACCTTGAATCTTTAATTTCATGAAAGATAAATACCGTTAAACGGCCTTCCTTTAACCGCTTATGAAGTCCCGCTCGGGATACCCTCGCGTATCCGGCAGCTCCACCGGGCGAAACAAGGCCGCCTGCTTTACATATTCTCGCAACGGCATGATACCAAACCCTGTAATCATTCTCAGTTCCAAACCTCCTAAAGATTCGCGTCCCTTCATCCTGGTCCCCTATAAATCGGCGCAATTTATCCGGTATTTCCACATAAGGGAATTCTTTTTTCATGTTAGTATCTCCAATTAATTAACACCAAGTTTATTTAATTATTAAAATAAAAATAATTCTCTGTCAAGAAAAAAATTAACACCAAGTTTATTTTTTTAGACGACGTGTATTTTCAACCCCCCGTGTTACTATAACGGGGGGTTCGATCGCCCTTCAGAGGTATGAGTTATCTACAGCCCTGCCCGGCTACCCCAGGGCCGCGGGCGTGGCTGTAGAAAACCCGATATTGCATTTATTTGAATTAATCCGAGGTATCAACTACTTCCTGCTATACGTACCAAAGTGATGATTGACAGATAAGGAGATTTTGATCATCATCTGTCTGATTTTCTTATTGATTTAAGAAAAGGAGACAGAGATGACGAGCCTATATAGTGATATACAGAAGGCAGATATAACTTCAGATCATTTTAAGAGTCCCACCCCAACCCCACCCCGTTACTATCAGACGCGGTTACGATTCACCTCCCATCTTGAAGGAAGTTTAGAAGCGCTCGGAAAGATTTTGAAACGGTTGGCCGGAATGGACCTCCCGGGGAGAGATCAGGTAGCCGCCTATCTTCGCCACTTAACTCACGGCAATCGCCGACCGAGAACCCTGTACAGTCGGTTTGGCACCCTCGTTCTTTTTCTGGGACTGATACGGGACACCGGCAAAGGCTTTGAAGCCATTACCCGAAGTGATGTAGAGGCCTTTATCGAGCGAGAGCAGGACCGGGGGATTAAGATAACGACGATCAGGACCAGGCTGGTGAGTGTGCAGGCCTTTCTCCGCTATCTGGTGGAGGAAGGGATCGTTTCCGGGGATATATTCCGCAGTCGGAGGATACGGTTGCAGTTACCGGAGCGGCTGCCGCGGGCCATGGATCCTGACGATCTGCAGAAGCTGCTTTCCGTTATTCATGATATCCGTGACCGAGCTTTGATCCTGGTCTTGTTGCGGACTGGCCTGCGGATCGGCGAGTTGCTTCAGACCAAGATGACCGACGTCCATCTCCAGGAGCGGAAGATAGAGATTTACGAAGGGGAGAAGAACCGCCTGGGGAGGGTGGTCTATCTCAGCGACGATGCAGTTATAGCCCTGCGGAAGTGGTTGAAGAAGAGGAATCCCGGAGAGGAGTACCTGTTCTATGGGAAGAACGTCGAGACTTTGTGTTACAGCACCGCCCGGATCATCTTTCTGCGATATATATCCAAGGCGGGATTAGAGGGCAAGGGATATTCCCTGCATACCCTGCGTCACACCTTTGCCACGGAGTTGCTCAACGCCGGCATGCGTCTGGAGTGCCTTCAGGTCTTGCTGGGACACCGGAGCATCGAGGAGACGCGACGTTATGCCCGGCTGACCGATAAGACCCGGGAGGCAGGAGTATTTTAAGGCCATGTCGAAGATCGAGAGGAGGAAGAGTCATGATCGATGCGATCCTGAACTGGCGGCGATTTTTGAAGCGAAGGAACTGTTCGCCCCATTGCCTGAAGAACTATCTGAACCTCATTAAACACTTTGTCATCTGGTTGGATGTGCCGGTGGAGGAGGTTACCTCTGCGGTCGTCTCCCGCTACATTGAGCATCTGATGAGGAAGAGACTGGCGCCCAAGACGGTCAACTGTCACTTAAACGGCATCCGCCAGTTCTACCATTATCTGCGGGACGAAGAAGGTCTGACCATCACCAATCCCATCAGGAAGCATCACTTCCAGAAGATGTCCAGGCCCCTTCCCCGGCACCTGAGAGATGAACAGGTGGAGACCTTCTTCCAGGCCATCAAGGGGGCCCGCGACCGGGCCATGTTCATGCTTATGCTTAGATGCGGGTTACGGGTGGAAGAAGTCGCCCATCTCACCATAGGCGTCATCGACGTCAAGCGCAGGACCATCCTGGTGGAAGACGGCAAGGGTGGAAAAGACCGGGTCGTCTATATGAGTCATGATGCCCTTCAGGCCCTGACCGCCTATCTGAGGGTGAGGCCTCTATCCAGAGCCAGTAGGATCTTTCTGGCGGAAAAGGCTCCCTGTAAGGGACAGCCCATTTCCATTCGTGGCATTCAGAGGCGCATGGAATATTATGCCCGCCAAGCGAAGCTCAAGGTGTCCTGTCATCATCTTCGACACACCATGGCCACCCAGCTGCTCAACGCTGATGCCGATCTCTGCACCATCCAGGATCTCTTGGGTCATAGCAATGTGAAAACCACGCAACGGTACTGCCGGATATCAAACCTGAAAGTGCAGAGAGACTACTTCAAGGCCATGGAGGTGATCAGGCTACAAACGGCTGGCAACCCAAATAATCCTTGACAAAAGAACTAAACTATGAAATTTTAAACAGTACCTAACCCATTAACTTCAATAAGAAAATCAGATTTTAGTACGTATAGCTTCCTGTAGTCTTGTAAGTTCCATTTGTGAAAAATCCAAAGACTTCAAATACAAATCAATTTGCAAGGTCCATTCCTGCAAAGTCCCTTTTTCTTCAGAAGCCCCCTCTGTACCCTTTCCTTGGCCCCTTTTTTCGCCTTGACCGCGTTCTTTTTCTTGTTATAATCAGACCATCAAAAAGAAACTTTTATCATACGCTTGAGGCATATCATCCCTCCCTTTGTTGGATCATATACCTTATATTGACATGATATTTTGGGGCTGTTAAACCATTTTTTTGAGGCATAGGAGTCTGTCGGACTTAAATGTTTTATAGTCAAAATTTTATTTAAGAAGAGAAAAATCTCTTGGTTAAATCTAAGTTTTATGGTAGAATATAAAACTAATTCAATAAGTTAAATTAACATTTTTTATAATTTTATGACCACACCAAGAGAGCCACATGAACCCTCCACGATTTAAGTGTTGTGACCGTGACACCCTATACCTTTTGCCTCCCTCTATCCACGATTGGCTTCCGGAAAATCATCTGGCCCGTTTTATTGTGGAGGTAGTAATCAAACTTGATTTAAGGCCTATTGAAAATGCGTACAATGGCCGGGGTTCCGATGCCTATTCTCCTGCTATGATGCTGGCCTTGCTTTTTTACGGTTATGCGACCGGGGTTTTCTCCAGCCGCAAACTGGAATTGGCCACCTATGAGTCGGTAGCTTTTCGTTATATTACCGCCAACCAGCATCCGGATCATGACACCATTGCTGGTTTCCGGAAACGTTTTTTGGAGGAATTAAAGCCGCTATTCACCCAAATCCTGATGATTGCCCAAACTATGGGTATAGTCAAGTTGGGCCAGGTGGCTTTAGACGGAACCAAAATCAAAGCCAATGCCTCCAAACATAAGGCCTTGAGTTGGGATCATGCCTGTAAACTGGAACAACAGATCCGGGCCGAGGTCGATGCGCTCTTACGTCAGGCCGAAGCAGCGGAACGAGAAGAGATTCCTGACGGGATGAACATCCCGGAGGAATTGGGTCGAAGAGAAAAACGCCTTCAGACTATTGACCTGGCCAAGCAAGAGATCGAACGTCGCGCTGCGGAGCGTTATGCCAAAGAACAAGAAATCTACGACCAGAAGAGGGCCGCCCGTAAAGCCAAAGAGCAAGAAAGTGGTAAAAAACCCAAGGGACGTAAACCTGAACCACCCGAGCCCGGTCCTAAAAAAAACGACCAAATGAATCTAACCGATGAAGACTCCCGGATTATGCCTGCTGCCGGAGGAACCTTTGAACAAGCTTACAACGCTCAAGCCGGCGTGGATCTGAATACCATGCTCATCGTAGAAAATCATGTCACTCAACAACCCAATGACAAGCAAGAAATTGAAAATACCTTGGGAAATCTGACTTCCTTACCAAACCAGTTAGGCACGGTTGACACATTAGTAGCCGACTCAGGCTATTTTAGCGAAACCAATCTGAATAAGTGTGAAGCCGAGCAGATCACCCCCTATATTGCTGTAAATCGTGAAGAACACAATATTCCCTTAGAAGAACGTTTTGCCCGGCCTGAACCTTTACCGGAAGATGCTGATGTGCTGACCCGAATGAAGCATCGGCTAAAAACACCCGAGGGCAAAAAGATATACGCCCAGCGGAAAAGCACGGTCGAACCGGTATTTGGCATCATCAAGGCCATCATGGGCTTTCGACAATTTTTCCTTCGAGGGTTAACAGCGGTCAGTGGTGAATGGAACTTAGTCTGCATGGCCTACAATTTAAAAAGAATGCATATCTTAGCCCATTAATAATAATGACCGAGCAATTGCAAGGAAAAATTGTCGAAAAAAGCTTGATATCTTTATTGTTGAACTAAAAACCCCTTTGATCCTCTAAGAAAAAATCCGATCCCTTTTGTATAATAATTATGAGTTTCAAGACCGACAAACTCCATAGCATCCAGGAATGAGTGAAAAAGGGATGCTATTTTTGGTAGAGTAGAGAGCTGGAACCTGACTGGTGCCACTTTTGGTCTTTCCGATGCACGCATCTACTACGAGCTATAGTGGTCAGCCGGGGCCAGCCCTCCCTCATCAAACCGTGCATGCGGTTTTCCCGCACACGGCTTTCCGATGTCCTTCACCGCAGGGCATGCGCTTTGTCCAGCCCGCCGAAGTCGGCACCTTGTAGAGACCGTACTTCTCGTATAGCGCCCTTCGTTTGAACCTGAGATACCCCATCTTTCTATCTCTGACCTTGTGCCGCTTTCGCAGGTGTGTGATCAACCGCTCTTCCACATGCCCCCGTATCCGAGCCAGTGTGGTACTGCAATTGCGGTAATGAAAGTAGCCGACCCATCCCCGCACGGTGGCGTTAACTTCATTCACCACCCACTCGATAGGCATAATGGTTCGGGATCGATCCGTAATTGCCGTCACTCGGTCTTTGATAGATTGTATGGCTTTCTTTGAAGGTTGGACGTGAGGGTAGTACTTCCCCGTTCTATTGCTCCGTCCCATCCGGATCGTATATCCAAGGAAGTTGTAACTCCCTTTGTAGGCATTGACGGTCTTCGTCTTGGCCTCGTTCAGGGTAAGCCCCAGTTTCGCCAGTATCCGTCGCAGCATCTGCATCGGGCGTTCGGTTCCGCACCGGCAGAGGACAACAATATCGTCCGCATAGCGCACGATCCGTGCCCCGAGTTTCTTCTCCAACTGATGCCGTTCCCATATCCTGTCCATTAGATGCAGGTACAGGTTCGCCAATATTGGTGAGATTACCCCCCCTTGCGGGGTGCCTTGACGGTTTTCCTTGCCACCGCCGATGTTCTTTTTCTTTCCATCCTGGTCCACTTCCATGACCGGGGCTTTGAGCCACATCTTGATGATGCGCAATATCTCACCATCACTGATCCGCTCGGCAACTACAGCCAGGAGGTTGGCGTGGGGAATGGTATCGAAGTATTTGCTCAGATCGGCGTCGATGATCTCCGTGTACCCTCTATGCATGGCCGAGGCTACATCATCAACGGCGTCGTGGGCTGACTTCCTGGGCCTAAACCCGTATGAGCTGTCGCAAAAGTCTGCTTCAAAGATCGGTTCGATGACCAGCTTTACGGCCATCTGGGCTACCCGGTCCCGTATCGTCGGTATACCCAATGGCCTTTTGTCACCGTTGGCCTTGGGTATCATCACCCGCTTTACCGGGTCCGGTCGATAAGTCTTGCTCTTCAGTGCTTCTTCCAACTCCGCCATAAAGGCGGTTATCCCTTCTTCCGTCTCGATAGCCTCAAAGGTAACTCCGTCTATTCCGGCGCTCCCTTTATTGGCCCGGACAAGACTGTAGGCATGACTGAGAATGTCCGCCCGGTACACCTTGTCATATAAGGCGTAGAAACGATAGGCTTTCTCCTGCTTGGCCTTCCGGTAGAGCTTCCTCTGTAGTGTCCTGATACTTTCCGGGGTTGTTAGCATCGCTGCAATCCCCTCTCCCTCCACTCTTCGGTTACTTGAACAAAGCAGGGTCCCTTCCCTCGGGCCGGGTTTTGTTGTCCCTTGCCCTCAAGCGGTACTATGAACCCCTCCGACTCCCGATACGGCCCAATACGATTTCGTCTCCTTATACGTATCGGTTGATGTTCCTCTTCCATCACCTCATCGGGTCTCCAGCACTGGACTGTTTATCTTCCACCGCATGCCGTCCTTGCTACCCCGGAAGATCTCAAAGGCTGCTTCCGTTTTCCAAGCCCTTAACATCGGCCTTCCCCATATGTCCACTGGGTCGGCATCTTCACTTTATATTTACGAGGCTACCTATTGGTTCATTTCCATTACGGCCTGTGGCTTTGCCAATTGGGAACTTACGACCCCCGGTTACCCGAACGCCGCTCCCTTGATCTACCGGGGTGAACGGACAACTCCCCGGACGGGACTTTAACCCGTAAGTGTAAACAGTTGTTACTGCGTACAGGCATAATATTATGTTGGGCTCAAGGAGAATGACTGAAAAATGACGGAACATATGCCAACTCGAAACGAAGTACTCGATGCAATTCGTAGAGCTGGACAAGCTCTTGGTCAACCATTGTCACGCTCCAAGTTTCGTTCACACTCAGGAATGACTGAATATCAAGTGCTGACGCACTTCCAAAGTTGGAGAGCAGCACTTAAAGCAGCCGGAATGCAATCTGATGATACAAACATACGTATTGATGATGTTGAACTACTTCAAGATTGGGGGGAGTTAGTCCGGAAGAATCGAGAAATACCAACAAGACATCAATACAGACGCGAAGGCAATTTCGGTGTTAATACCTTCGCAAGTCACTTTGGTCCATGGTCCTCGATTCCTGACTCTTTCCGAAGGTTCGCTATGGGCAAACCTGAATGGGCTGATGTTATTGCCCTCATGCCTCAGCCCCCGTCTCAACTACCAACTCCATCACAGCAAAACGAAATAGCACCCGAAATTAACGTATTTCCATCACTCCCGTCTGGCGTTCATCCTACCAAGTTAGACAGTAGCCCAACCTATGGGAATCCAATTGACTTTCGGGGCATGAGGCATGAACCAATAAATGAAAACGGTGTAATTTTTCTTTTTGGTATGGTGGCAATGGAACTTGGATATTATGTTGAGGCTGTTCAAGCAGGTTTCCCAGACTGCGAAGCCAAGAGGCAGATTTCCGCCGGAAAATGGCAACGCGTCCGTATTGAATTTGAATACGAAAGCCGCAATTTCAGAGATCACGGACATTCGCCCCAAGGCTGTGACCTTATCGTCTGTTGGCGTCACAATTGGTCTGATTCTCCACAAACAATTGAGATCCTGGAACTTATGCAAGTGATCAAACAATTATCAAAATCTGATGACTGACATAAGCCCAACAAGCAAATCCACCGGACCCTCGTTCCTCGGGCCGGTGATTATTTCGTTAACCCATCTTCCGCAGTTAGAAAGCATGGAAGACGCGATATCAAATAGTTACGACAAGAATTAGGGCATTTTCTTCACTACATTTTCAATAATTTTTGGTTTGTTGGGGAGCAGAATTTTCAATCTCTGAAGCAGCACTTTGAGTTCCTTTGAGGGAGTAGCCACCATTCTGAGCCGGAGGGTTCTCTCCCGCGCCGGTAGTAGCACATCCAAAGATTTCAATTCCCGCAACTCCTCCAACAGCTTTCTTGGGGCGGTACCGAGTCCCGAGGCTTTCATCCATTGCTGGAGCGTTCGCCACATAGTCAGCGCCAAGAAGCAGACCAGGATATGAGCCTGGGTCCGTTCCTGTTTTTGATGGAAGATCGGTCGCATTCCCAGATCATGTTTCTCGGTACGGAATGAATCTTCCACTTCCGTCAGTTGGATGTAGGTATTCCATAGGACTTTCGGGTCACTTTCGGTCCAGTTGGTGCGCAGGATGTAGCTACCGCCGGTCTCCAAGGCCCACTGTTGCCGTTGTTCGTTCTTCTTGACTTCTAGGGAAAGCGGTGCGTCTTTTCCGGTACCGGTCTCTATGACTGTAATATTGAACAACGAGGCCGCACGTTTATTTTGTTCCAGCAGTCGCCCTATTCTCCGCTCGACTTTCTGCTTGTCTCGGAGCTTGCCGGTTTCGGCCTGGCGGGCCAGGTGATCCAGTTGGCTTTCCAGTCGGGTCAAAAAGTGGTTTAGAATGGCGTTTTCTTTCTCCTTCCGGCCTTGAGACCGGCACAGGACAAAGATTTCATCCGTTCCTTCCGGCGAGCAACAGAGCTTGACCTCAACATCAGGTTGGACCGCTTCCCAGTTCTGTTCGAAAAGCTGCTGCTCAAACTTCTTCAGCATCACTTTTGGGGTGCCGACCAAATAGCGGGCACCGACTTTGCGCATAAACTCCAGATTCTCCTCACTCACCATGCCGCGATCCATAACCCAGATCCGGTTGGCTTGGCCGTATTTGGCCTCCATCATCTGAACCATCTCTTGGGTCGTCGTAACATCCGGTCGATTGCCGTCAAAAACCTCAAAGGCTATGGGAAAGCCCTCTCGGGTGGCCACCAGGCCGATGCAGACCTGGGGACAATCTGGACGACTGTCCCGGCTGTAACCCCTCTTGGCCTGGGCATTGCCCTTGGCGGTCCCCTCAAAATAGGTGGAGGTTATGTCATAAAACAAAAAATCAAAGCTACTGCCGAACAGTTCCCCATAACGCTCCTGAAGGTGACGGCTTAAGGCATCCTTGTGGGGAAGCAAGGCATCCAGGGCACGATAAAGCCGATCCTCATTGATCTTATAGTCGGCCACTCCCAGCAGATCGTCTAAGGCCGTCTGGCCATACCAAAACTCGGCCATCTGTAATTCCGACGATGGGGCGCAAAAGCGTCCAAGAACTAAAATAGACGCCATGATCGACCAAGGAATCTCTTCCCGGTTGGAAGGAATATGATCTCGGCAGAACCTGGCAAGCCCCAGTTTGTTCCACAAAAGCAACCCCAAATAGACATCGCCGAAGCCTCTGAGTCGCTCGACGCTTACGCCATGGATATTGACCGTGGCCCAAGATGGGGGGTCTTCCCCCTGCTCAAACAGTTCAGGTCCAGGTAGAGGCTTTCCGGAAAGAATCCGTCCGATCTCCTCCCAACCTATCCGCTCTTCCCGATCAAGGCCAGGAAGTTTCCCTATCGTCGCCACTACTCGCTGACGGGGCCCTCGGGCAGTACGGACCGACTCAACTAAAAGCCAGCTCTCGTACTCCGCTCCACCTTTCTTTTTGGTCGCA
Organism: uncultured delta proteobacterium; assembly: GCA_963790475.1. Classification (GTDB taxonomy): domain Bacteria; phylum Desulfobacterota; class RBG-13-43-22; order RBG-13-43-22; family RBG-13-43-22; genus RBG-13-43-22. The sequence goes on from CAWBOS010000013.1 coordinate 48,441, forward strand.
CGCCGGAGATACATAACCCCATTATCTCCGTTCCCACAGCACCTGGCAAGGGGGTGGTCTTCACTACATCCAATTTTCAAAGATCAGGACTTGAAATCATTTAACAATTCCTAACAATTCATCACGTTTTTCTTGATTTTTTCTCCAAACTGCGGAAGATGGGTTAATCACTCTTTCAAACGGAAATCATCAAATTTTTGTGTTTGATGGCCTCCAAATTAGTAGGTGGAAGTTCTGATAGAATTACGACATCGATATATTTTCTTCCCATTGCCCATTCTCATCTTTCCGGGCGAGCCAAAGCTTGAAAAAGGCCCGATATTCGGGCCTTTTTCTTCAATATCACTGCCCTTGACTTTGCCATTTTCTTCCTTGACCCTATTTCTTCATTACCTTATACTCGGTTTATCCTGATAACTTCTGATCAATAAAGAGTTTTTCACTATTAAGGGAATTTATCCGGGCTCGCGGAGGTAATGTTATTATGTATATCACGAATTTAAAGTTGAAAAACTGGCGCAACTTTCATGAAGCGGAGGTCCTTTTAACTCAAACCTCTTATATCATCGGGCCGAATGCCTCTGGGAAATCAAACCTTCTTGATGTCCTACGATTTCTCCGCGATGTCTGCAAGCCTGCTGGCGGCGGGCTTCAAAAGGCAGTGAAGGACCGAGGTGGAATAACTAAGCTCCGCTGTCTTCATGCCCGGCGCGACCCGGAAGTAAAAATTGAGGTCTCTATTTCTGAACGTGTCGATGATCCATCCTTTGCCTGGCGGTATATACTAGGTTTGAAGTCGGAAGGTAAGGGTGCTCAACGCCTCATTGTTTCAATCGAGGAGGTCTGGCAAAGGGATAAGCAGATTCTTAAACGCCCTGATAGCGATGACCTCAAGGATGACCGATTGCTCACGGAAACCCATTTGGAACAGACCAGGGCTAACGCCAATTTCCGAGAAATTGTGGATTTCTTTAGTGGTATCACCTACCTCCATCTGGTTCCCCAATTGTTAAAGTATGGTGATAAGATCGGAGGTAACCGGTTGGAAGATGATCCCTTTGGTCAGGGTTTCCTTGAGAGGGTGGCCAAAAGTCAGGTGAAGACCCGCGAGGCGCGGCTAAAGAAGATTAATGAAGTCCTGTCGATTGCCGTTCCTCAGTTCAAAGAACTACATTTTGCCCAGGACAAAGTAACTGGAATGCCCCACCTTGAAGCCCTTTATGAGCATTATCGGCCCAATGCGGGATGGCAGCGTGAAGATCAGTTCTCAGATGGCACCTTAAGAATCCTGGGTATACTATGGTCTCTTCTCGAAGGAAATTCTTTGCTTCTCATAGAAGAGCCCGAACTTTCACTCCATCAAGCTGTGGTAGAACAGTTGCCGGCCCTGATAGAACGTACCCAGCGCTCCAGTAAGCAGCAACGCCGTCAGATTATCATAAGCTCTCACAGCGAGGCACTGCTTAGTAACAAAGGTATAGACGCCCGCAGTGTAGTTGTTTTGGAACCCAGTCATGAAGGTACGAAACCCCGCACAGTGAACGAAGCAGAAAAGAAAGGCCTTGATGCCGGTTTTTCTGTAGCGGAGGTGGTATTGCCCCAAACACGCCCGAAACGAATCGAGCATATGGGGCAGATGAGGCTTTGGGAATGAAAGGGGTTTATATTGCCACGGAAGATGCATTAAGTGAGGCCGTGGCGGAACGCCTTATTTTGGAGGAAAATTTCGGTCTAACCGTGGTAGGTCGATTGGGCCGAAGGGGGAACGAATATCTCCGACAGAGATTACCTTCGCTCACCAAGTTATCCCACTCGATTCCGGTTTTACTTCTTACGGATCTGGATCGTGCTGAATGTCCTGCCGCATTAATTCAGAAATGGTACAAAGCAAGAGAGTTACCAAAAATGATGCTCTTCCGTGTAGCAGTGCATGAAACCGAAGCCTGGCTTCTGGCCGATCGCCAGGGATTTGCCCAGTTCTCCGGTGTGCCGTTTCATCGAATTCCGGGAAAACCAGAATTGCTCATCGACCCCAAAACGACTCTGCTCAACCTTGTAAAAAGATATGGCAAAAAAACTATCAGGGCCGATATTCTTCCCGTAAAGGGCTCAACGGCCAGGGTCGGGCTAGTTTATAATCCGGCTTTGTGCGCGTTTGTTCAAGAATCATGGTCTCCGGATAGAGCTGCAAAGGTTTCCAGTAGCCTGAATCGGACACGGCGCCGCCTCCGAGAAATGCGTCTTCTTCTGGGATAGATAAATTTTATGGTGATGGAGTAACGGCCGGTATCTCAGGATGGCATCTAATCCGAAGGAATAATTTCCGATCCTGGGAATTACCAGGCTTACACCAGACTTAGAACCGAGTTAAAGGGTAGCCTTTTGGATAAGGACGGACAGAAGTTTATCCAGAGCGACGGTTCAAAAAATTATCGTATCTCCACCCATCCGGACTTTATTACCTACGATAGGAATAAACTCCTAAATCACCCAGGCATCAGAGTCAGGGACCTTGCCAAAAAATTGCCCTAACGGGCTTAGACACATTTACCAGGGTTGAAAGGAGGCAACAATTAAAGATCGCCTTAGCCGGTATCGACACCCTTGAAGAATTGGCTTTGGCGAGGAAAACTTTCTATCGCCGGTGGGCCCGAGACAAAGCGGTATTCGATCAGGCAATGGAAAAGGCAAAAAGGGACCAACGTGCTCTCGAAGATAAAAAGTACGACAAACCACCACAGAGAAAGAGGAAGGGAAATTAACGAAACATTGAAGCCAATCGCAGATAGTACGGGCACTATCTGATCCCCATGATTTTGCTATAGCTCGACAGGAAGAAACTATGAACCTTTGCTTGCACTAGTAAATTACGGATTTGTACTTGATGTTCCGAGGCAATTTGACGGCTTTGCCAGATTGAATATCGTTCATTGAACGCAACAAATTGATTTTTCAATAATAATATTTTTGGAAATGAGACGGATTCGTGTATGCCCCTTGATAGTCTTTTCCATCTCAAGCCCCAGCCCATCCCACAAAAGCACGCTTTGGGATACCAATCCGGGAAGCCATTTCGACGCGCAAAAGGGGCATTTCAAAACAATGAATGCCCCTTTTGCTTGTCCTTCGATAAACTCAGGATTCCGAGCAGGTCGAGGAACTCAAGGCCTCCGGCCGAATAGATAAAGGCGTCGAAATGATCCTGAGCCTATGGTCCTGAGCCTGTCGAAGGACCTGTCGAAGGACTTATCGAAGGGCCAATTATTTTATGCCTTAAACCTTATGCCTGCCTGGCTCTATATCCTCCGACTCAAATCTGGTGCCTTATACGTTGGCGCTACTACCAACATAGAACAACGCTACAAAGACCATCTTTCAGGAAATGCCTGTCGAACTACTAATCTTGATCCCCCAGTTGCCTTAATCCATTCCGAAGAATTCCATTCATTCAGTGATGCCCGAAAACGTGAGGCTCAAATAAAACGCTGGACAAAGGTAAAAAAGCAAGCGTTAATCGCCGGTGATCTTGAGAAACTGAAACTTCTCTCAAGGTCAAAGAAAAGGATTCCCAGAGAAGAAGAGTAAACCGATTGGGGGTGGAGGGCACCTCTTGCCGAGCTTGCGACGAATAACGGCTATTTTCGACGCAATAAATGCGGAGAATGTTCTTGCTTTTGCGGTGAATAAGCAGCATAATATCCGCCAGGAGCGCGGAGAATTATGGAATATATCCACGATAGGAAGAATTGGCCAAAACTGACTTGGAGTCCGGAGAGAATTGCAGGGCAGCTTGCCGGTGTACGTCATCGTCAAGGACGGCTCATCGGACGCATGGAGGGGTTGGGTTTTTCGCTTCGCAACGAAGCCGTTCTGCAAACCTTGACTGAGGATATTCTCAAATCCAGCGAAATCGAAGGTGAAAAGTTGGACAGGGACCAGGTACGATCTTCTATCGCACGTAGAATGGGACTTGATATCGGGGGACTTTTGCCAGTTGACAGGCACGTCGAGGGAGTTGTTGAAATGATGCTGGATGCCACCGGGCATTACGCCGATCCGTTGACCGAAGAACGTCTATTTGCCTGGCACTCCGCTCTGTTCCCAACTGGACGCAGTGGCATGAGGAAAATCGTGGTTGGCGGCTGGCGCGACAATAAGTCCGACCCCATGCAGGTGGTTTCCGGCCCAATCGGCAGGAAGAAGGTGCATTATCAAGCCCCAGAGGCTAATCATGTCCCCAGGGAAATGCGTGCTTTCCTGAAATGGTTTAATGGTTCGCAAATGATAGATCCGGTACTGACGGCAGGTCTAGCGCATCTCTGGTTTGTGACGATCCATCCTTTTGAGGATGGCAACGGCCGGATTGCCCGGGCGATTGCCGATATGGCGCTGGCGCGTTCGGAAAATAGCAGGCAGCGTTTTTATAGCCTGTCGGCGCAAATTCGCCTGGAGCGAAATGCCTATTACGACCAGCTGGAAAAAACCCAGAAAGACGGCCTGGAGGTAACTTTCTGGATAGAATGGTTCCTGGGCTGCCTGGATCGCGCCATTGAAGGCGCAGAACGTATTCTGGCCGGCCTCTTCCGCAAGGCTCGATTCTGGGAAGAGCATGTCCATGAACCTTTCAATGAACGCCAGCGGGCCATCATCAACCGGCTCTTTGACGGTTTTGAAGGAAAGCTGTCTTCTTCCAAATGGGCCAAGCTTGCCCAATGCTCCCAGGACACCGCCCTTAGGGATATTGACGATCTGGTGAAGCGCGGCGTCTTGTCGAAAGAGCCAGGTGGCGGTCGCAGCACCAGTTATGCTTTGGCAGATCCATAGGAGAGGTGAGGCCACTCAATTCGGGCTCGGCCCTGTTCCCGGCGAATCCCAATCCTGATCTCAGCAAGACTGGCTAGCAGCGCCAAATCGTTTGGCTCGCGACATCGGTGTTCTGTTAGAGGAGCCTTTTTAGGGGTAAAAAGGTCCTTTTAAGGCCCTTTTTATCTATCAGTTTTGATAAAATATACTTAGAATTAAATTAGTTCGTCTGGTACGACCCCCATCTCAACCCCCATCTCACTCGGAAACTGAAACTCTTATCAAAGTCAACGAGAAGGATTCCCGGAGAACAAGAGTAGATCGATTGGGGGGTGGAATCCACCGAGTCCGTCCCGGGGAGCCATTCGGCACGCGTAAGGGGCACACCATTTAAATGGGTGCCCCTTTTCGCTACTCATGGCAGGCCATTTCGAATTAAAGCTATTGCGAGCGTGTTGAATGGACCTGAGCCTATGGTTCTGAGCCTACGGTCCTGAGCTCGTCGAAGGATCTGTCAAAGGACCTGTCGAAGGATATCTTAAGTCCTTTTTTTGTGTCTGAAATATTGTTCCAACCCGCTTTCCAACCTGTTTCACCAAAAACAAAAAAAGCCGGTAAGGTTCCCCCAACCGGTCTTTTAAATATCAACGTTCGGCTTCCTGTTTGAAAATGCTAAGACTTTCTGATATTATCCAGAAAACTGTTCATTAGTTTGTTAGAAATTCATTAAGGAGGAGAATTGTGGAACTTATATTTGAATCGTCACCAAGGATAATTGTCGCAACGAACACCTTTATCAATGTTCCTATTATTTTGAAATATGAAGACACCCCGCTCATTGAGGTCATTAGAGAACAGGATATTGGTTTCACGACGCAAGTCCCAATTTACCACTCAGACGGAACATACCTGGCGAAGGTTAGGGGCAATCGGGTTTATCCTACCGAAGCAGGGAAGAAAGTGAACATCGAGATAAGAGACACGTTGGGCAAATTCATCTGCAGTCTTGAAAACAAAGTGATGTTCGAACTATCCCACGGTGCTGGAGGGGCATTCAAAGCACACGCAGAATTATATACACCTGATGGGTACTTTGTTAAATGTTCTGACGGCCCCAAACCAGAGTTATTCGACTTAACAGGTAATGCTATTAGAGTGGGTGGAATTACGATGATCGGAAACGTCTTCCAAAATCTGTCCGTAGGTATTTGGTTACATAAGGATGGTTCTTGTGCAATAGGTGTGGGGTAGACCGTTTCGTTAGAGAAATCGGATGCGGGCCGTTTTGCTCAATTTCAACCAGTAATCGTTCGCTTTCAGGTCTATCTTTTTAAAATATTCGCAGGTTCAAACTTCTCTCTAAACACCCCCCCGCCTCCTATACGCCCCCAGGATCAACGATCTCCCAAGGCGCCCGAGTCAAATTTATTGACTTTTTGTCTACTAAAGGATAGGTAATTTTAGTTCATTAACCAAATTTTCTTGTTGGCAACCTTTAACCAAGGAGTGTCGATGGAGCGAAAAAAGACCCCATTTCTCGGATGAGCGGTGGGGTTTTGAGTTTAAGATGATTTAATAAAAACAAATATTATTAAAAATATCATGAACGATCTTGAAACAAATCCCATAAGGGAGATTTACCCAAAAGAGGGACATATTTTTGGTATAGAATACGATATGTTCATGTACGTCTATATTGGATTATCAAAGTATATTGATTCCCTTGAACGTGAATTGATTTCAGAAATTGAATGTCCAAAAGATTATCCGTCAGATTGGCCAAGTTTAAAATCCAAAGTTAGGTTTCTTGAATTTAAAGAATATGTGATAAACGAAATGTTTACAGATTTGTATATATGCTATAAGAAGGGAGTGATTCCCCTAACAGGAAGAGATCACCTGGAGAGAAGAATTTTTCTCATTTTTAATGAATATAAAAGATTTTTTTGGACTAGGATAACTGAATTTGAAAAAAATTTTAAAAAATTACAAGCAGCTTTTAGGCGTAAGAAAAACAAAGAAATAAAGGTCATGCTTATCCCCCAAATAACTTCACCGGTAACCATACCTTTGTATTTGAGATTTGCAATATTACACAGAGCAGAACATAAATGTGAAGGATGCGGTTCTTCCATTTTTGACAATCCCATAGACGCCTACATGGTCTGTGGAGAGGAAAAAGCAGACGATATAAGATTCGCTGCTTATTGTAAAAAATGTAAAGAACTTAATGAACAAAGAATAATTCCAGAGCCGTGACAGACGAAATTAAAACCAAAATAATAAAAGATTCCTTGATCTTTTATTTGATATTAGAATATTTTAGTAATAGGCCTGAAGATTTTGAAAAATATAAGGAAATAATAATCCAACAGATAAAAGAAAAGTTAGATTCTTTCGATCTCCCTATAGATGAATTGATTTTAAAAACAAAGGCTAAAAATCATGCCATACTTGACATTGTTTTAACTTTTGCTTTTGATCAAATTATTAAGAAGGAATATAGTCTCCATTCGCGCCAGGGGATGAGTAATAAATTAAGAAAAGAAGTTCTTGATCGCGATCGTTATACATGCCAATATTGTGGGGTCAACCTAAAAGAAAGTATTGAAAATCCCTTTCCTCCCACTGTGGACCATGTAATATCTATGCGAGCAGGCGGAAAGAATGTGCCAGAAAATCTGGTTGCATGTTGCTGGAAATGCAACCTCGGCAAAAAAGATTATGATGAATTTAGGGAAGAATGAATTGCGTCCACTTCCCCCCCGGCCCCCTATACGGCCCCAGGATCAATGATCTTTTCAAGGTCCCAAAGGAAAACACAGCTTTTTTTTGCAAACATGACCAAATAAAGAAAGCCGAAAGGTATATTCCCCCCCCCGGCCTCCTAAAATCCATTCTAAGCCACGATCTAAATTCACCCTAATATTTTCCCTAATACCATGAACCAGCTTCCGCTCAGGTCCAGGAGCTTCCTTGCCTTACCTGTTTGGAGGCCTTCTGTGTGCCCAGGATCAACGATGTCCCAGGTTCCCTGGTCAATACTCGGGATTATGTCTTGCCTTAACCAAGGTATGGTCTTCATTTGTTTCTTCCTGAAATCGTTTAAATTGCTATTTCAGGAAAATGGAATAGTACAAACGATATTTGTTAACCATCCTTTCTTTTTTTATGAGCCCTACCCAGAATGACCTAAAATAACATTCAACATTTCCTGGTCTTCGATAATACTGATAATTCGCATCCCCGTTAACTTTTAGGATGGGTTAGGGGATCGATCTAAAATATTTTCCGAATTAATCTGGCCCGGTTCTGATTGGGTCTGTATTTTCATCTCGTTCTAAGACCAGGGAATAAAGTCATCTTCATTTTTTTTTTGACGATACTCCCGGAAAACGTTAATATAGTCTTTACCATAGCGAATTATTAGCTTTCCCTGGTAGGGGAGATGAGAGCAATTGAACGCTAAACAATCTAAGCCCACCTAACTTAATGAAAACTGATAAACTTCGATGGGTGGCGAACCCGTTGAGGTTTATCATAGAAAATTGTCATCGACGAGAAGGAATCCAAGTTTGCCCAAAATTCACATTCTGCCAGATGGTAAAGAAATTGAGACAAGAGATGGCGAAACCATACTCCAGGCAGCTTTGCGCGCAGAGATTCCCCTGGCGCATATTTGTGGCGGGAATGCCCGATGCTCTACATGTCGAGTGATTCTCCTGGAAGGGGAGCCAAATACCCTGCCACCCAACGCTGCGGAAAAAAAGATTGCCGATCTATCGACTTTTGACCCTTCAGTTCGTCTAGCCTGTCAAACTATAGCCACCGGCAATATCAAAATTCGCCGCTTAGTAATGGATGACGAGGATTTGGAATTAAGCAGCCTTTTCATTCAAGGGGTGAAACCCGGGTCAACTGGGATTGAAAAGAACGTGCACATACTTTTTCTAGATATTCAGGGATTCACGGCGTTTTCCGAGGCCCTCCTTCCCTATGACGTCATCCATATTTTAAACAGATTTTTCAATCAAATGGGGGAGGTGATTAACAAATATAAGGGGGAGATAAACAATTACATGGGCGACGGGTTCATGGCACTTTTTGAAACCCATGATCCAAGGGAGGGCGCTTTACGGGCAATTGGGGCAGGCCTTGAAATGCTGGCAAGAGTCAGGGGTCTTCAACCTTATTTAGAGAAGCTTTATTATAAGAGCTTTCAAATTCGCATCGGTCTTCACTATGGCCATGTGGTGGCAGGCACAGTTGGCGCTTCCGGTAGTAGAAAGATGACTGTTATAGGCGATTCGGTAAATTTTGCCAGTCGCATAGAAGCTGCCAATAAAAAAGCAGGGACTCGGTTTCTCATCTCAGAGGAGACCTTTGCTTTGGTGAAAGATCGGGTAGAGGTAGGCAAGCAGGTTTATATTGCTCTCCCCGGTAAAACTGGGAAATACCGTCTCTATGAAGTCAAAAAAATGAAGCCGGAGGCAAGTTAATTGACGTAATCCCACCACAATATAGCCATTTATAAGAGAAAGTTCCTATATGGAGATATATCCAATTTTTACCGGTCCGAAGGTAACTGAAGGAGCTGAAAAATAAATTGCCTGCCTATGAAAAAAAGGGATGGTCATTTGGCGAGCCGATAGCTTAACGTGTTGATAATACCGTTATGATATAACATTAAAGCCTATAATTATAAATAGTTAAATCATTGCCATTTGTAAGAAGATAATTTCTCAGAAAGAAAAAGCCTCTAACTCAAAAGAATTAGAGGCTTTTCGAATCATTGCAAAGCCGTTTTCAACACGTTACGCTATCGGGTCGGGTCATTTGGCTCTGCCTTTTTTGTATATTTCCGTAATCGATAAATTTTTAGGACACCCAGTTTGCGTGTTAGTAGGTGTAGCCTTCTTTCTTAAACAACCCCCCCCGGCCTCCTATACGCTCCCAGGATCGACGATCTTTTTAAGGCGACTACGAGAACACAGCTTTTTACAAACATGACCAAACAAAAAAGGCCGGAAGGTATTTTCCCCCCGCCCCCTAAAATCGATTCTAAGCCACGATCTAAATTCACCCTATATCTCTCCCCTTGAACCAGCCTTCCGCTTTTGTTTCTTCCTGTAATCGTTCAACAGAGGTTTTTGAAAAACTGAAATAGTGCAAACGCAAATCCTTGAAGGCTCCCCCCAATTGAGAGCCCCTTCCTAGCGAAAAATCTCCTATTTACTATTCCAGAAACCGTGTATAATGTTGTTCACATAAAGGCCAGATCAGTAAAGTAACCCGTCTTCCAGCAACGCCACTTTACCCTAAAAGAGAGGCAAGAATATGGAGGAAATACTTTCAATAGAGCCGCCAACTCACTGAAGAGGCAAAAAAATCATCCGCGGTGTCAAGGAGAAAAGCCATGAGCATAGAGGATCTTCGGAAACCGAGTCATTCAACCATAGCCTTAGAAAATCCGGCAGGGAAGGCGACGCAGGAGTGGGTCCTTCTGAACCCAGCTGGTACCGTGGCCATCAGGAAAGCGAAACCGGCTCGGCGTCCAGATACCCTGAGAGGCAAAAGGGTGGTACTTCGCTGGAATCTCAAGCACAACGGGAATCACTATCTTGATCGGATCGCCGAACTGTTGCCGGAGAAAGTGGCCGGCGCAACCATCATCAAGCTTTATGAAATCGACGAGTCGACAAACAAAGTGAGCGGATCCCACCAGGAATCGGAGAGGATTGCCCGGATTATCGCCGAAACAAAGGCCGATCTCGTCATCGGTGCCCAGGGGGATTGAGGCTCCTGCACCTCCTGGCTGGTAGTTGACCAGTCCGAAGTAGAGAAGTTAGGCATACCGACCGTAACGATTGTCACCAGTGCCTTTATGCCGCTGGCCAGGGCCACAATGGAGAGCATCGGCCTTGCCGATATGGCTTTTGTCGAGGTGTCCCATCCCATGGGTATGGTCCCGCTGCCGGAAATTCAGACCAAGGCCGAGCAATCCATTGACCCTATCGTCAGGATGGCCACAGAGTGGGAACCGTCGCCAGCCGCTGGCAGGGATAAAGGCGACGGGGCTTATCCGGCAGAAAGGATCACCGTCAGAGGGGATTATAAAAATGTCAACGCCCTTTTCTACGAAAGGGGTTGGTCCCTGGGGCTACCCATCATTCCGCCGACGGCCAGGGCTGTTGAGACGATGCTGAAAGGCACCTCCTGCCAACCTAAAGAAGTGGTCTGGATCGTTCCACCACGCATGGGGCAATTGACCATAGAGCTCGTAGCCGCTTTGGGGGTAATGGCCGGATGCCAGCCGGAACACATGCCTCTGTTGCTGGCCATCGTGAAAACCCTGAGCCACCCCGATTACGACTGGCTGGGAAGCACAACCACGACCGGCGCGAGCGCTCCGGTGATCATCGTCAACGGCCCGATCCTCGAAGAATTGGGCATCGCCTATGCAACAGGAGTCCTCGGCGGCCAGCAGGCGGTAAACATCGCCCTCGGGTACTTCGTCAACCTCGTCGGTGATATCGTAGGAGGTTCCGTCCCACCGGATGTGGACAAGAGCACCCACGGCAGCCGCGGGGATCTCGTCGCCCTCGTCTTCGGTGAAAACGAAAAGACGAATCCCTGGAAGCAGTCGTACGCTGTGGAGCAGGGTTTCAAGCCCTCGGATAACGTGGTTACCGCCTTTTCCGCTTATCCGGGAACGAACAATACGGATCATTCCAGTACGAGCGGTCAGGAATTGCTGAACACCATTTCCATAGGAGCGGCCGCTGTGGCCTGCGGCATAACGAGTTGTCTCACCCGTTACGACCAGCCCTTTTCCGCTGACAATCTGGTGAAATACGTCTTTCTCTTCCTCGGTCCCGAACACGCCGAGACGGTCGCCCGTGACTTCTCCACCAAACAGGCTGTAAAGGAATACGTGATCAAAAAAGCGGCTCTGCCGCTCTGGGCCTACGCTCCTCATCTCTGCAATCCACCGGAGGAGTTCGGCCCTTACACGGTGGACACCCCAATTCCCCGGTTCAGGCAACCTGAATCGATTCATATCGTGGTCACCGGAGGGCCTGGAAAGCAATCTCAGATATGGGCGCCATTTCCCACATGCCTGCACCCCGTATCTGTTCTGATCGAGAAATAGCATTATGCGGCGTATACTCGCTCCTGCCAAAAAAGTATGGCAAAAAGATTATTCTCGCCGGAGGAGTGTAAAATGAAAAGTAGCGACGGTATTTACCCTGTAGAGGATTCTGACCGACCAGATCGTCACATCTTTAACCCATGAGCCGATAGAGGCCGAACTGCCCAAGTAGTAAACAGCTTTCCCCGAACTCACTCTGAAGATCGTAAGCCCTCAATTTTGACCTCATCCATTCATTTCGACACCTCAGAGGTAGTTCGTTTGCGTTCGCCTCTCTGATCCTTATCCATAGATTCGAAAATCATCTATCTCACCGGGGCCTCAAGTATTTTGCCGAACAGGATCCAGCGCTGACCGTTAAATTTACCAAACTGTTCCTGCTCAATGGGGAAAAAGTTAGTCGGGCTGGTGTTGATTTTTATCCCCGGTAATAACATGGGCAGCGACAGGTTCTTAAGGTTGGCCGCCTGTCTCATGACATTTTCCCTGGTCAGGTTGTCGCCGCATTGTTTGAGGACCTGAACCATAGTCTGGGCCGCGGAATACCCATAGACATTAAAAATATCGTGAATGTTTCCCTCGGGATAGTATTTCTTCATCCAGGCCAGCCATTCGAGAGTCGCCGGGTCATTTTTCCATTCGGGGTCATCGGGATCTTTCAGATAGAAAAGGGATAGGAGGTCTTTGGAGGCCTCCAGCCCGGCCGGTTTTAGTACGGCACCTACGGAGTTGGAAATCTGGTTGACGAACTGGACCGGCTTCCAGCCGATTTCATAGGCCTGGCGGATAGCCTGGGCAGCAAACTTGGGGCCGGCAATATTGACAAAGACATTGGCCCCGCTGTTTTTTAAATTGACGATTTGTGAATTCACTGTTGGATCGGAGACTTCATAAGTCTGTTCGGCGACAATTAAACTTTTTGCCTTGCTGCCCAGGCCGTCCAACAAGCCTTTCCGCACATCCTTCCCGTAATCGTCGTTCTGGTATAAAACTCCTATCTTGGCCTGGGGCAGATGTTCGAGGATATACTTGGCGTAGATGCGCCCTTCACTCTGGTAGTTGGGCTGCCAGCCCATGGTCCAGGGGTGTCCCTTGGGGTCCCCCCAATTGGTGGCCCCACCGGCTGCGAACAGTTGGGGCACCTTTTTATTATTGCAATAAGCCCAGATGGCCATGTTGGTGGGTGTACCTAAGGTATTAAATAACAGCAGGACCTGGTCTTGCTCCACCAACCGGCGCACCTGCTCCACCGTTTTGGGAGGGTTGAGGGAGTCATCATGGCTGAGAAAAACGATTTTCCGCCCGTTTATTCCGCCCTGGTCATTGATCATTTTGAAGTATGCGGCTTCCACCTTTCCGATGGTCCCATAGGCCGAGGCCGGGCCGCTGTATGGCATGGTATTGCCGATTTTAATTTCGGTGTCGCCTGCCCCGGGGCCGTATTGGCCTTTCCCGAAGGCTTGGCCGTTAATCAAGAAAAGACCGCAAACAAGACAAAAAAAACTAATAATCCGTTTACTTGGCATGGTTTTCCTCCTCCTTTTTGGATATGGTTTAATAACTCTCTACCTGTTACGCATCAGGGATAGAACCCAAAAAATGTGTGAACGGTTTAAAAAGCACAAGAGACTTATAATGGTGTTCCAAATTAAGGAACGACCATTATCCGGATATCTTTCCAGATGGGTATTATTTAAGCATGGCAGTGACGGTCCTCATGTCCTGTACTGTTTCCAACCCTTTTATGGATTGGATGATCTTCTTGATTTGTCCCGCTGATCGCGAATGCGCGGCGCAATCCCTGAACTTGCCGGCAACATCTTCAAAACTCATCGGGTTGCTTGGATGGCCTCGGGCCAAGTCGATTTGTTTGGTAAAGACCCCACCGGATCTCAATCGAATACTGACTTTGCCTGGAGGGAAAAATAATTTCGGGTCACCATAAGTGATGTCTTCCGTGACCACTTTTTCAACTGTTTGTAAAGAGAGGGGATCAGATAGCCCGGCCGGTGTAAAGTTGCGGAGGTTCAGCTCTCCCGTCGCCACAGCCGCGGCCAGGCAAAAAGGCAGGCTGATGCGGGCTTCTGTCCCCGAAACCGGCTTCTGGCCGCCTTGGCCAATAAATCTCTTTTGTGTTTCCGTAAGGAAGAGGGTGATCTGATCAACGTCTTCCGGAACGATATGATTTTTATGGACAAGATCGAGGGCCGCTTGCAAATGAGCATGTATCGCTCTGTTCGCTGACCATGGTTTCAGGCTTACATTGATACCTTCAAACCTCTTACCCAGATCCGCGATCAGATATTCCCGGTCGTATTTTCCTTGAAAATACAGATTGAAAAGGCCCGCTGGACCTTCAAAACAGGTTTTTATTCCGGTAACACCCCGCTCGGCCATTAAGGCCGAAACGACGCCGTTCCAGCCAATAAACCCACCATAGTATTCTCTAATCTTGGTGTCTCCCGGGCTTAGAAATACTTCAAAAGTGCCGGCCGCGCCCTGATGAAACGCTATTCCGAGGCAATCCACAACCTGGTCCGTACTGAGTTGCAGTATTCTTCCGGCCGACGCCGCAGCGCCAAAAATCCCCAGTACGGGCGCCGGGCGAAATCCCAATACCAATCCCTCCTGCTTCTTTTTTATGGCTGCGCCCAACCGGCCTATGAGATCATTGCCCAAGGCTACGGCCGTTATAAATTCCACCCCGGAAACGCCTCCAACTTTCTCAGCCAGAGCCAGTGCCGTTGGAACAGAGCACAAACTTGGATGTACTGCAGTCTCATCGACCACATCATCGAAGTCCAGGGCATGGGCCAGCAGGGCATTGGCAAAGGCAGCCGACCATGCGGGAAGCTTCTTGTTCCGCCCTATAACCGTGGCCTCTTTTGCGCCCCCCGCATCAATGAACAGGTCAATAGTGCTTTTGCCATCGGCCGATAATTCATCGGCGGCAAAAATACACCCGAATATATCCAGGACGCATTTTTTCGTGACCTCGACCACATCCGGCGGGATATCCCCGGCCTTTAAATTTACAACATTTTCAGCAAAGGCATAACTGGCATCCATCTCATCCCTCGTCAAGCCGCCTATTCGAGGTGCTTTTTCCTTGGACTTAGGCTCCTTCATCGATGAGCAATTGGACCAATTCATCGCTCGAAAGATCCAGAATCTCAGTAGACACGAATTCCGTGTGCTCACCCAGGCAGGGTGCGGGCATACGGCCTTGGGCCGGCGTCTCCGACAGGATAGCCGGCTCACCTAAATGCAGGCACTCACCTATCTCTGGATGATCCATGATCCAGAACTGATTGCGCTCTTTCAAATGCGGGTCTTCACATACATCCTTGGCGCTCTGGACCACACCAGCCTGAATTCCCGCTGCCTGCAGCAAATTCATAATACGTTCAGGCGTCTGCTTTTTCGTCCACTGCCCGACCACAGCATTAAGTTCCTCTTCATTTCTTTTACGGTTTAGAAACGTATCAAACTTGGGGTTGTCAGCCAGAACAGGATTTCCCATAAGGGCGCAGAGAGACTTCCATTCGGCATCGGAGAAGACCGCTATGGCGCACCATCGATTACTCAGACAAGGATAAACGCCGTGCGGCGCTGCATAGGGTGAAGTGTTGCCGACATTTTCCGGCAGCCTTCCATTAGCGGTGTAATCCAGGATGCCCGGCTCAACGAACTGTAAGCCGGCTTCCAATTGGGAGATATCGATAAATTGGCCTTCACCGGTCTTGTTCCGATATCTCAGCGCAGCCATGATAGCGCAGAGGCAGAAATAGGGAGCAATAAAATCATTGACCGGACCAAAGGGTTGAACGCAATCCCTGCCCGGCCACCCGCTGAATACGTTAAAGCCCGTGATGGCCACCAGAGTGTTGCCCGACATGGGAGTCGCCCCCATCGGCCCGGTTTCCCCGAAGCCCGACGTGCTGCACATGATTAGGTCCGGATTAGTCTGTCTTAATGTCTCGTAGTCCAATCCCAATCGCTTCATGACGCCGGGTACGTAGTTGACAACGACGATGTCCGCCCAGTCCGAAAGCTTTTTGGCCACCCTCAATCCTAAAGGGCTTTTGAGATTTAAGGCCATACTGAGTTTGTTAGGGTTAAAATAGGCAAAATAGGCAGAATGGTCGACACTTTGACCGTTTTTAAAAGGAGCCGATGTTCTCAGAAAACACGGATGCTCAATGGTTTCTATTCTTATTACCTTTGCTCCGTAGTCGGCCAGGCACTTGGTCACCAGAGGGCCGGCTATAGCCCAGGTAAAATCAAGAACTTTTAGTCCTTCTAATGCTTGCTTTGGCATATCATTTTCCGTTTAAATTATTTCACTTTGTTTTAACCGGTTGATTTCCTTTAACGATAAGCCCAGTTCACCGTGGAAAACTTCCCGATTGTGCTCACCAATGAGAGGCGCCCTTCGGAATTTTAGCGGAGGCCTGGCGGCAAACCTCATACCACTGGCCGGATACTTGATTACGCAACCCAGCTCCGGGTGCTCGACATCTATCCAGGCATTTCTGGCCGACAGCTGCGGAAATTCAATCAACTCCGCAGGAGTAAATACCGGGCATATACCTATACGTCTTTTTATGCCTTCAATGAACAAGTCCTCCTTGGTATATTTCTCAAAAAGCCGGCCAATGGGTTCTTCGAGTTGGTCCCACTCGTCCTGGGTAAATTTGATTACATCAAAGTTGTCCCAATCCATGTGGTCAATCTGTTCCGTAGACAAACCTTCCTCTCTTAGCCACTGCCCCATCTGTTTATTCGATGCCGCCCCCGGCATGCCCCCGAATATCACGAAGTTGATCTGTCCATTTTTGCACCTCCACGTTTGACGCGCCCTTGTGCCGAACCCGAGACCAACCCTGTACGGGCCGGACCGTTCCAGTACGATTCCAGAAGTTGACCACTGCGCGTTCGCATTTACCGTATTCCTGACCATGCTCTGCTGGGCTGATACGTCGACGTATTGTCCGTCACCTGTAGTCTCTTTGTGATATAGAGCAATTAAAACAGCGACGGCTGCCTCGCCGCCAGCATGTAATGGAGATTGTGGCAAACTGACCCGTACTGGCGGAAGGTCAGGATCACCACAAAGATAAAGGTACCCGCTCATCGCCTGGGCAATAAGGTCCGAGCCGGCGAATTGACTGTATGGGCCGCTCTGACCGAAGGGAGTGATGGACACCATGATGATGCTTTGGTTTACCTCCCTCAGCCTGGTATAATCCAACCCCAATTCTCTCATGGTCCCCACGGGATAGGATTCGATCACTAAGTCAGACTTCTTGACCAGCTGTTTGAACAGCTCCTGCCCATCTCGTCTTCGGATATCGAGCGTTATGCCTTTCTTATTAAAGTTGTAGGCGAACCAGGTTAGGCTTTTCTCGGGATCGGGTTCGTCGTGATAAAAGGGTCCGATGTTCCGGGAGGCGTCGCCCCCCGGCCTTTCCACTTTGATGACATCGGCGCCCAACTCGGCCAGGAGCCTGCCGCAGAGAAAACCATTCTCGTCGGCCAGATCCAGGACGCGAATGTCCTCAAGCAATGCATTCAATGGATTTCTCCTTCCCCCAAACTGCCGTCATGGAACCGGTTTGTGCCTCCTTTGTTTTCTCCGATCATCCTTATTTTAAAAAAATTTCATTCCATGGTGCGAGCAAACTCGAAGGCCTCAAGCGGTTCTTTGGCGAAAGAAAAAGGAAATTAGGTTACTCCAGGGTTTTCTTTACTTTGATCTTCAAAGATGTTTGATTGAGGGCAAACTGGTTAAAGCCCCTGGAGATATTGGCGATAACCCTACGTTTGACCGCCTCGGCATTACCGGACCGGATGGCCTCTATGATCCTTCGATGATCGTTATGATATTTACCGGCATTTTTGTCCCTAATCCAAGATGTATTCAGGCTACGAAAAATCAGGGTTTGATCGAACAATTGATTGATGATCCGGCAGGCAGGCTTCCAGCCTGAAACCCCGTAGATGGTCAGGTGAAACTCCCTGTTTAGCAGGACTATATTGAAAAGGGAGTCTATTTCCATCTCCATCTGGGCTAATAACCCTTCCAACCGTTCAATCGTTTCAGGAGTTATTTTTGGGGTTGCCTGATAGGCGGCCTCTCCCTCAAGGGCATAACGAGCCTGGTATAAAGCTGTTATCTCCACGGAGTCCGGCGGATCGGCCACGATAACCCCTTTGTTTGGTAAAGAAACCACCAGGCCCGAGCCAGCCAGTTCTCGTAAAGCCTCTCGAATAGCCACCCGTCCCAAACCCAATTCCGCTTCCAGTTTTTCCGGGATTAACCGGATGCCGGATTTATACTGGCCTGTGAGGACTCTCTCCCTTATCAACCGGGTAGCCATGTCGGTCATGGTCTGATACAGGGGAAACGCTATTGGGACTTTTGCAGAAATGGTCACCGGCTTAATCCTTTATTTTAGATTTTATATAATATAAAATATAAAATTATGTCAAGGATTCTTTTTAAAAATGATGACAATTAAAAATCTAAGTTTTCTTATATATCAAATATTTATATTGCACTGAAACATAATTTGTGGCATTTCTAATAATAAAAACCCAAGAAAAACGAAGTTCGTATATTGATTGTTAGCTGGATGGGCAGCGAAACATTATTATTCATAGTAGAACTGTTCAATAGTTCACACAACGAAAGGAGTAAACATTATGAATGAAAACAGCAAGTGCCCGGTAACGGGCAGGGCTCACATACACACGGCCAGCAGAGGCACGTCGGACCGGGACTGGTGGCCGAACCAGTTAAACCTGAAGATTCTTCACCAGAACTCTCCCATGAGCGATCCGATGGGCGAGGAGTTTAACTACGCTGATGAATTCAAGAAGCTCGACCTGGAGGCCCTAAAGAGGGACCTCTATGCGCTGATGACCGACTCGCAGGACTGGTGGCCGGCCGATTACGGTCACTACGGGCCCCTATTTATCCGGATGGCGTGGCACAGCGCAGGCACATACCGCATCGGCGACGGCCGTGGGGGCGCGGGGTCCGGCACCCAACGCTTTGCACCCCTCAACAGCTGGCCGGACAATGCCAACCTCGACAAGGCCCGCCGGCTGCTCTGGCCGATCAAGCAGAAATACGGCAGCAAGATCTCCTGGGCCGACCTCATGATCCTCGCCGGCAACTGCGCGCTTGAGTCGATGGGATTCAAGACCTTCGGCTTCGGCGGCGGGCGCGAGGACGTCTGGGAGCCGGGAGAGGGCATTTACTGGGGGACCGAGAGCGAGTGGCTTGGCGACAAGCGCTACTCCGGTGACCGGGAACTCGAGAATCCCCTTGCCGCCGTGCAGATGGGTCTGATTTACGTGAACCCGGAAGGGCCGAACGGTAATCCTGACCCAGTCGCCTCGGGCCGTGACATCCGCGAGACCTTCGCGCGCATGGCGATGAACGACAAGGAAACAGTCGCGCTCGTCGCTGGCGGGCACACGTTCGGCAAGTGTCATGGTGCGGGCGATGCGGCGCTTGTCGGTCCGGAACCTGAGGGCGCCAGCATGGAGGAGCAGGGACTCGGCTGGAAGAGCAGCTTCGGCAGCGGCAATGGCGGCGATACGATCAGCAGCGGCCTCGAAGGCGCATGGACCCCCAATCCGATCAAGTGGGACAATAGCTATTTCGATATTCTATTCGGTTATGAATGGGAGCTGACAAAGAGCCCGGCCGGTGCGAACCAGTGGGTGCCCAAGGATGGTGCCGGATCGGACGCCGTGCCGGATGCCCATGATCCTTCGAAACGGCACGCGCCCATGATGACCACGGCGGACCTCGCGCTGAGGTTCGACCCAATCTATGAGCCGATTTCGCGGCGTTTCCACGAAAACCCGGAAGAGTTCGCAGACGCCTTCGCCCGGGCGTGGTTCAAGCTGACCCACCGCGACATGGGCCCCCGCTCGCGTTATCTCGGCGCGGAGGTCCCGGCAGAGGAGCTGATCTGGCAAGACCCGGTGCCCGCAGTCGATCATGAGCTGATCGAAGCGCGGGACATCGCAGACCTCAAAGGCAAGATTCTTGCCTCGGGCCTGTCGATCTCGGAACTGGTCTCGACCGCCTGGGCGTCGGCGTCTACGTTCCGTGGCTCCGACAAGCGCGGCGGTGCGAACGGGGCGCGCATTCGTCTTGCGCCGCAGAAGGATTGGGCAGTCAACCAGCCGGCCCAACTGTCGACTGTGCTGGAGACCCTTGAGGGAATCCAAAAGGAGTTCAACGGCGCGCAGTCCGGCGGGAAGAAGGTGTCGTTGGCTGACGTGATCGTTCTTGGCGGTTGCGCCGGCGTCGAGAAAGCGGCGAAGAATGCCGGTCACGATGTGACGGTTCCCTTCACGCCAGGACGCACGGATGCGTCGCAGGAGCAAACCGACCTGGAGTCATTCGCCGTAATCGAGCCGGCTGCAGATGGGTTCCGTAATTACCTCAAAACCAAATACACCGTATCGGCAGAGGAACTGCTGGTTGATCGGTCGCAATTGCTGACGCTGACCGCTCCTGAGATGACGGTTCTCGTTGGCGGTATGCGAGTCCTGAATGCCAACTTGGGAAAGTCTCAGCACGGCGTCTTCACCATGCGGCCAGAGACGCTCACCAATGACTTCTTCGTGAATCTGCTCGACATGAGCACGACGTGGAAGGCAACCGCGGAAGACGATGAAGTGTTCGAGGGGCGTGATCGTGCAACGGGCGGACTCAAGTGGACCGGCACCCGTGTCGACCTAATCTTCGGTTCGAACTCCCAACTCCGGGCCTTGGCGGAAGTCTACGGATGTGAGGACTCGCAGGAGAAGTTCATGCACGACTTTGTCGCGGCGTGGAACAAAGTCATGAACCTTGACCGTTTCGACCTCGCCTGATCGTAGCATAAACGTCTTCGAGGGCTTCTGACAGGGCGGCGAAAAAATGGCCAGCTAACCCCTTCCTTCACATACACGAATGAAACCCGACGCCGGCTCACTTGCAGCCGGTTCCGGGACACTCCGCATTAGAATTATTATGATCTTCAGGCGAACAATTTATGCCAAGGATTAGTCCCCAACCGTTACCGTCAATCCAAAGTTTTCGATAATTTTTTGAGCTTCTTGAACAGCCTCTTTACTGGAAAGTGTCATCCTCTCTAAGACATATTTCTTACCGATTTGCTGAGTTTTCCCCTCACCAAATTATGGAAAGGCAGAATAGAGACCTTTTCCGCGTTTATTTCTTTCCCTAACCTTCCTATACCCTGCAAATTTTTGAGAATCAGCACATTGCTTTTGCCTGTGGCCATCTTATGAGGTTCTGAATCGAGGTGCTTTACATCGTATAGAACAAGCTTTACCTACCTTAGCACTTTTTCAAAAACTGGCCAGGGGGCGAATCCACAGGTATCCAGGGCCGTGTGGAAACCTCTTTCCTGACAGGTTTTTAATATTTCATAGGTAAATGAAGCCTGCAATAAAGGCTCGCCGCCGGAGATGGTGATCCCTCCTCCAGACCGATAATAGAATACCTCGTCCGTTGCGGCCTCTGCCAACACTTCTCCGACCGCCATGTAATCTCCCACCCTGGTCAATGCTTTAACTGGACAAGCCCCAACGCAAGAAAAGCAACGGGTGCATTTTTTTCTGTCAATCTTTCTTCCTATCAATGAATCAATCATAATTGCCTCTTCAGGACAGGCTTCAGCACACTTAAACAAATCTGTTCAGCAATGCCGTTTTTGTAGATTTTGTTTTCCAAAGACTTATTCATATAATTACCTCTATTCCCCTCATCCAACCCTTTCTATAGGGATCGGTAAAAATCCCCCGCAATCTCATCGTTTGTAATAAAAACCCCCTGGATGAAATGTGCAAAAAAAAGAGGAGGCAAAAAATCTGAGCCTATCTACCCTTTTTTTGCTTATCCTCATACATCAATTTGTCTGCCTGTGCAAGCAGGGTATCGATGGAACATGGATTTTGGGGATAATAACAGGCAATGCCAAAGGTCATAGAGAGTTTATGGGAGCGCTTTGTCTGGAGATGATGGTTATTTAAAACCTGCTCGAAGCGGTTAATCAGTTTCTCTGCGGAGGTCTCAGAGCTTTTCATGGCCAGAATGGCAAATTCATCCCCCCCATTGCGGGCGATGATATCCGACTCCCGAAAGGATTCCCTAAGTATCTGTGAAACATCCACCAAGGCTTGGTCCCCTTCTTTATGGCCGAAGGTATCATTAATTCCTTTCAAATTATCCAAGTCTCCAAAAATGAGCAACATTTCTGTTCCCATCCTTTGAGCCGATTTCAAGCCCTGTTCAGCCAGAGCAAAAAAACCCCGGCGGTTATAGAGGCCGGTTAGGTCATCTTTAAGGGACAAGGTCTTGAGGGCTTCCTCGGCCCGCTTGCGTTCGGTGATCTCCACCCGCAGCTCCCGATTGGCTTCGGTCAATGCCGAGGCTCCTTCCTGGACTTTGGCCAGTGCATCCTGAAGCTCCAGGTTTGATGTTTCCATCTGGCCACGGACCTGGGAATGAACCTTTTCCATCGCAAAAGAGAAGAAAAACATGATGATATAGACCGCCAGGTAACGAACGATAAGATCCGTCGAGTAAACCGCCAGCCAGGAGACCTCTTTCCCGAGGATAAAAATCGCGATTGCCAACCCCAGAAGCAACAAGGACATCAGACCCCCTCGCCTAAGGCCCAGCAAAAAGAGGGCAAACAAGGGATAGATCAAAGACCAGATTAAGACGGTCTGGCCAATGCCGCCGTCGGCGATTTGGTAGGTAAACAAAAGGGCGGCCGCCGTTGTTCCGAGCGCTCCGGTCCTCTTATAGTTGCCGGTCTTCCGCAGGTCAACGAACAAGGCGATCAAAAATGCCACGGCCGTCGAGTCGATTGTCACCAGCAGAATATCCCCTTTCGCATAGCCGACAAAAATAAAGATGATGAGGCAAGGGGCTGCCAACAGAAACATGAGGTTCTGCAGGACCACCTTCCGAAGCACCTCGATATCTCCGCTGCTCGGCAGTCCACTGGAGATCACCTTCCAAAGCATTTGTCTGACTTTGTCCATCCGGTCCCTTCGACCTTGGGTTACAGGTTTGAGGTTTTCCCGGCCACAGTCCATAAGGAAGCCGACCATTTGAGATCAGCGGCCTTCCGGCGCCGTTTATTAGTGCGGTCGTCCTCCTTTTTCATGGTACTCCTCAAATATTTCCTGGTGACGCCTCTGAATCCTATCGCCAGATCTATCGGAAAATTGCTTTTATTCAGGATTGGGGAAAAAGTGTAAAAAATGAATCCTAAACGAAGGAGAGCATAGAAAGGTGCCTTCTTTTATTTTTTACTCCCAACTGAACCTCTTCTCCTTAAAAAGCCTCAAGCAGGCCTCCACCACCTCCGGATCATAAAGGTTCCCTTTGTTCTGCGAGATTTCTTCCAGGGCTTTATCAATCCCCAGGGCCGGGCGGTAAGGTCGATAGGAGGCCATAGCCTCGACCACATCGGCCACCATAAGGATCCGGGCTTCCAGGCAGATTTCTTTTCCTTTGAGTCCCTGGGGGTACCCGGAACCGTTCATCCGTTCATGATGCTGGTAAATAATTTCCGCCAGGGGCCAGGGGGATTCTACCTTCTTGAGGATCTCGTACCCCTTCCGGGCGTGTTCTTTAATCAGGGAAAATTCTATTTCAGAAAGTTTTTTCGGCTTGGACAATATCTCGGCCGGTATGGATAGTTTTCCAATGTCATGGATGGAACCGGCCATGCGGAGGCCATCGATTTTATCCTGGGAAAGTCCCATCTCGGTGGCCATGGCCCGGGCCAGGTCCGCGGTCCGGGTCTGGTGGCCGGCGGTGTAGGGATCTCTTGTTTCCACGACGGACACCATGACCTGGATGATCGTGCTAAACGCCTTCCTGAGACTCTCCAGGGTATGTTGAAGTTGTTCCTCGGCCCGCTTACGCTCGGTGATGTCCCTGGCGACCGCCTGGATCCCTACAGGTATTCCGTTGGACATGACGGTGGATCCCTGTGTTTCCACGTACACCTCGCTGCCATTTTTATGCCGCAACCTGAATTCCATCAAGCCCTTTTGAATACCGGATTCCCGAACCTCCTTTACTGTTTCTAATGCAAACGACAACTGATCCTCGCTCAAAAGCGAGGCAAAATTGAGGGAACGGAGCTCTTCCCTCGTATAACCAAGACGGTTCAAGGCGGCGGCGTTGGCATCGATGAAGCGACCTTCGAAATCAGTGATGTAAACTAAGTCGAGCGAACCATCGAAAAGAGCCTTGTACCGCTCATCGCTTTCCTGCAACGACTTTTCCGCCTGCTTACGCTCAGTAATATCAACGATAACTCCTCTGAGCCCCACAGGTGTGTCATTCCTGTAAACCACACTCGAGATGACTATGGCCGGAAAGACAGACCCATCCAACCTCATCAAAGTATATTCAGCACCTTTTAATTGCTCCCCCCTTATGAGCCTTTGAATGTTCTTGCCGGATCTTTCAATCTCTCCAGGTGAAAGAAACCGCCAGGCTTTAGAACCCTTCTTAAAATCCTCTTCCGTACCCCCAAAAGTTTCATAAACAGCGCGGTTAACAGAAGTAATATTGGCTTCAAAATCCATCTCATAGACCGGGGTTGGCAAAAAATCATACAGGTCACGATACTTTTTCTCGCTCTCCCTCAGTTCTTCCTCCGCCCGCTTGCGTTCGGTGATATCGCGTGAGATTCCCCGGAACCCGATAATCCGACCCTCCTTGTTCCGCCGGCAGGATGTGGAGTCTTCTGCAAATATGGATGTTCCATCTTTACGAATATTGGTGACTGGATACCACTTTATTATCTCCCCTGTCCGGTAGGCCCGGTTAAAGGCCTTATAGACCCCTTCCACCTCCTCCCGGGGTATATAGGCCCGATAGTTCATCCCAATCAACTCTTCTCGGGAATACTGAAGTTGCCGGATCATGGAATCGTTGACAAAGGTGAAATTGCCGGACAGGTCCACCTCGTAGTAGCCTTCATCTATTTCTTCGATGACAGTCCGATATCTCTCCTCCGATTGCCGAATAACCTCTTCCATCCCTTTGCGCTCGGTGACATCGGTTACCGTAGTATGGACCTCCGGTGCTTCCCGGCTTACCTCTATCCGGATACTTTCCAAACCGGCTTGAAAGGTAGAACCATCCTGCCGCTTGAGCACAAGGTCGCAAGTCTGCTTCTCTCCCTGCCTTAACACCCTCAAGAAATGCTGATCCCATTGGTCAAAATCTGAGGGGGCG
This sequence comes from uncultured delta proteobacterium, assembly GCA_963790475.1. Classification (GTDB taxonomy): domain Bacteria; phylum Desulfobacterota; class RBG-13-43-22; order RBG-13-43-22; family RBG-13-43-22; genus RBG-13-43-22. Next base: position 73,703 of record CAWBOS010000013.1, read on the forward strand.
ACAAACCGCCTGAACCTGCTATTAATCAGTCTTTGACGGTCCATCTCCAGGAGCGTTGCGCCGGTGAGGTTTACTTCTTTGATCAGGGCTTCCGAGGTAAAGGTAAAGTACCCCACCGGGGCAAAATCATAGAGGTCTGCGAACCTTTTCTTGGATTCTTCCAGGGCGATCTGGGCCTTTCGGAGTTCCTCGTTCTGCACCTCCAGTTCGATCTGGTGCGCCTGTAGTTGGTGGAGAAGCCCCTCAGGGGTCCTTTCTTTCATCTCCCATGATGTGCCGGAAGATCCCCGGAGTTTATTCTCTGCGGCATCCCTCAGCAGTCTTTCGCAAATCCCTTTTTCTTCCGGCTTTCTTTGTTTTCTCACCGTCTTTTCCACTGCAATCTGCATTATCCCTTCAGCTTTCGACATGCCTTGCTCCCCTTCAACTTCCCAGTCTTTTCTTTCCTTCCGCAATCTGAGTTTTTCCCCTTCACATTCCGCAATCCACAATCCGCAATCGGCAATTTCTCAAACCCAAACCCCATTTCTTAGGCCTGTTGATAAAGCCTATATTGGTTCCGTCCCGCCTGCTTGGCCTGATACATGGCCATATCGGCATTTTTTAGGAGCGCAACTTCATCTGTTCCATCCTCGGGATAGACGGTGATGCCGATACTCATGGTCACAACCAGTTGATGAGTGTCGATGAGGAAAGACTTACAAAAACCGTCAACAATCTTCCGGGCAACCCCGATCGCATCTTCTATTCTCATCAGATCAGGAAAGATCAGCACAAACTCGTCTCCTCCCAGGCGGGCAACGGTATCACCCTTTCTCAGCGCCGTGCTTAGCCGCTCTGCCGTTTCCTTCAGAAAGAAATCCCCTATCTCATGGCCGAGGGTGTCATTCACCCCCTTGAAATGGTCGAGGTCGAGCATCATGACTCCTACCTTTTTTTGATTCCTCCGGGCCTGGACCAGGGCAATACCCAAGCGATCGGAGAAGAGCTTCCGGTTGGGAAGGCCCGTCAGAGAATCATGATAGGCCATCTGCCGGATCTTTTCCTCTGCCTGCCTGCGCTCGGTGATGTCGCGCGAGATACCCCTGAATCCGATGGGTTTGTCTTCTGCATCCTTGGTAAGAGATACCGATATTTCATTGTAAGCTTTAGCCCCATCTTTTTTGAAAAGTTCCACGGCATAGGCTTTAATAGGTATTCCGGTTTTATAGACTTCCATAAAGAGATTATTCAATTTTTTACGGTTTTCTTCATCTACATACTCTCGGCTACTCATGCCGATCAATTCGCCTCTCGTATATCCGAGATTTCTGCATTCCGCATTATTAACGAAGGTAAAATTTCCTGAAAGGTCGGTTTCAAAATAGCCATCCTCCATTTGCTCTATGATGATCCGGTATCTCTCCTCGCTCCAGTAAAGGGCCTCTTCGGCCTGCTTGCGTTCAGTGATGTCCTTAAAGACGACCACCGCGCCTATGACCCTGCTGTCTCTGATGATCGGCGTGCTGAAATACTCCACGGGGAAACTGCTGCCGTCCTTGCGGCATAGCACCTCCTCCGCCACCCGGTTTTCGGTGGCCTTGGTGTAGGAAGCATACATGGGGCAGTCTTCCACCGGGTAATGGGAGCCGTCCTTATGGGAATGGTGGATAAGGGTATGCACGCTTTGACCTAATATCTCCTCTTCGGCAAACCCGAGCAGGCGAAGGGCGGCGGGGTTGACGAAGGTCGTCTGTCCTATGGTATTAACCCCGAAAATGCCGTCTCCGACTGCCTGAAGTAACAGGCGTTTGCTCTCTTCACTTTGCCGAATGGCCTCTTCCGCCCGCTTGTGCTCCGAAATCTCGTTCCCGAGTTCTTCATTCGCCTTTAGTAGATTTGCCGTGCGTTCTTTAACCCGAACCTCCAACTCATCGCGGGCCTCTCGCAACACATTCTCCGATTCCAGACGCTCCGCCGTCCAATGGCGGACAGAACGTACGGCATAAAACCAGGTCGCAAGTAATACTAGAACACCGGCGGTACTTGGGGCCGCCGATACGAGAGACAGCCAGTGAAGGCGCTGGATATCTCTCTCCAGAAGGTTATTTTTAGCACTGATGGTTTTTTGCATGCCACCGGCGTAGACTTTCTTAAATCGTGCATATTCATCGCCGGTCAGCAGAGTCATCGCCTCCTGCCGTCTGCCCTGATGCGTCAAATCGAAAGCTTGCCGTTCCATTTTCACCAAAGCGAGATTCGCTTCATCCGTCTCCTTCACAAACCTTTCTATTTCCTGTTGCGGGAGCATGCCTCTCAGATCATTAAGCGCCGCAGTCAGTTGCGGATCGAATTGGTCGTATCTTTTCTCATAGCTAATATCACCTGTTGCTGCAAATAGACGCGCCAACATGGTCAGCGACTCATCCAGCAGCATGATGCGGCCAACACCCTCGCTAAGGGCGATATGCTTCCTCGACCTCTCTTCAATGCGATTGTGCTCCTGCCACAACAACCCTCCGGTGAAAGCAGTGATCAATAGGCTGATCACAAATGCGGCTGCAAACAGCCGTAGCGGAAAATCCTGCTTGCCGGGGTGACTTTGGTAAAACGGCATTATGCCTTTCATTGCCTACCCATGACTTTTAGATTAGTATTGAGGAAAGGAATTCCAGTTAAAGAGTCTTTTCCCCTGGAATTGACATCAACGCCTAATTGAATCTGAAAACCTCTTTCCCTGAATAACCTCAGACACGAATCCACTGCATCACCGTCGTAAAGTGTCCCCTTGTTTTTCGAAATCTCCTCCAGAGCAGCATCAATCCCCAAGGCCGGACGGTAGGGCCGGTAGGAAGCCATGGCCTCGACCACATCGGCCACAGCCAGGATGCTGGCCTCGATGAGGATATCATCTCCCTTCAAACCCCGGGGATATCCTGAGCCGTCCATGCGCTCATGGTGCTGATAGACCATTTCTGCCAGTGGCCAGGGGGATTCCACATTCTTGAGAATATCGTACCCCTTTTGAGGGTGTTCTTTAATCAGGGAAAACTCGATTTCAGACAGTTTGGTCGGCTTGGACAATATCTCGGCCGGTATGGATAGTTTTCCTATGTCATGAATGGAACCGGCCATGAGGATACCGTCGATCTTTTCCTTCGAAAGCCCTATCTCGGCGGCAATGGCCCGGGCCAGGTCCGCGGACCGGGTCTGGTGACCGGCGGTATAGGGATCTCTGGTTTCCACGGCGGAGGCCAAGACCTGGATGATCGTGCGAAAAGACTTCCTGAGACTCACCAGGGAATGCTGAACTTCTTCTTCAGCCTTCTTTCGCTCGGTGATATCACGGGTTACTCCAAGAATACCCACCGGTCGCTGATCTTCATCTCTGATAAAGGAAAACTTCACCTCCGTCCACACGGTGGTCCCATCTTTTCGCCTCATTTCCAACTGAAGCGTCCGGGATATGGGAATCTCTCTATGTTCGGATTTTTCCAGCTCCATGACCTCGGATATGGTCCTCATGGCCAGATCCCGGGAGGAGGGCGTCAAGGTCTCAAAAGCTGGTTGTTTCATCACCTCTTCCGGTTCATATCCCCTCAGGATTTTTACGGAAGGGCTGACATAGGTGTAATTCAGATTCATATCCAAAACGAAAATGACGTCATTGACATTATCGGCCAGCAGGCGATATTTGTTTTCACTTTCCTTCAAACTCTTTTCCGCCTGCCTGCGCTCTCGCCGGTCCTCCGCATCCTGCAGGGCATGTTCAACGGCAGAGGCGAGGCGGGACAGCCGGTCCTTTATGATGTAGTCATGCGCCCCGGCCTTGACTAAGGCCACCGCCGCTTCTTCGCCAATAGTGCCGGAAACGATGATAAAAGGAATATCCAGGCCGCTTTGTTTAAGAATGGCCAGGGCGCCGGGCGCATCAAATTGCGGCAGGTCATGATCCGAGATGACTATATCAAAGGTCTGCCCAGCCAGGGCTGCTTTCATCTCAGCGGCGCTGGCGGCCACCGCATAGGTGACCCGGTAGCCCGCCGCTTCCAGCGCCCGCACCTCCAGTGCCACGTCCCTATCCGAATCCTCTATTATCAGTACCCTGAGTGGTATTTCCATGAAGACCTCACTTCCCTGGCGGCAGCTCATTCAGCAATAGCCAGTACATGCCCAGAGTGCGCACCGCCTCGGCAAACTGGTGAAAATCGACCGGCTTGCGTATGTAGCTGTTGGCTCCCAGCTTGTAGCTGGAGATCATATCCGCTTCCTGATCAGACGAAGTTAAGATCACCACCGGAAGGAGCCGGTGATCTCATTGGCGCGTATCTTCTGCAAGACCTCCAGTCCGTCTACCTTGGGGAGTTTCAGGTCCAGCAGCACCACGGCCGGGATATCCCGGACATCCCGGCCTGCATACCGGCCGGTGGCGAAAAGGTAGTCCAGCGCCTCCCCGCCGTCCTCGGCGACAATCAGTTCATTGGCAATTTGATTCTGCTCCAGTGCCCGTTTGGTCAGCTTGACGTCACTGGGATTGTCTTCGATCAGAAGAATGTTTTTGCCTTTCATGTTGCCTCCTTCAATGTGAAGTAAAAGGTTGCCCCCTGATTTACCTTGGCCTCGGCCCAGATGCGACCACCGTGCCGGTTGATGATACGCTGCACGCTCGCCAGGCCGATGCCCGTGCCGGGGAACTCCGATGATTTGTGCAGACGCCGAAACACCCCGAACAGTTTGTGTGAATAGGCCATGTCAAAACCCACTCCGTTGTCACGCACGAAAAAGGCTTTTCCGTCCTCCTTTTCAACCTGGCCGAACTCGATGCGGCCATGAGCGTTTTTACTGCTGAACTTCGCTGCATTATCGAGCAGGTTTTTCAAAGCGATCTCTATCAGACCGGCATCTCCCAGTGCCTTCAATCCCGGCTGAACGATAAAGTCGGCCTGGAGGGTGGGGTTTTGCTGCTGAAGGCGGGAAATGATGGCTTGAGCCATGGCCGTCATATCCAACGGCTGCTGGTCCATCTCGGCGCGGCTTTGCCGTGAAAACATCAGCAGGTCATCAATCAACCGGCCCATTATCTGCGTTTCTGAACGCACCAGGTCGATGTACTGGCGTCCCTTCTCGTCGAGTTTATCTTTGTAGTCTTCCAGCAGCGCCAGGCTCCACCCGTCAATGCCGCGCAAAGGCGCGCGCAGGTCATGGGAGACGGAGTAGGCAAAGGCTTCCAGTTCTTCATGGGCCTTTTTCAGACTATTTTCTCTCCCCCTGCGCGTGGTGATGTCCTCTATGGACAACAGAATGACTTGTTCTTTGCCCAAGATTCTTTTAATTTGCCGGGCATTCAAAAGCATTATACGTTTGCCAATGGTAGTAAAATCGTGTTCAACTTCATAGTTACCAAAGTCTGCTTTTTGGGGAAGGATGGTTTCCAGCAGTTCCCGTAGTTTAGGGATATCCCACTGTTTATTGCCCAGGTCATAAATAAGCTGTCCTAAAGTCTCTTCAGGTTTTACCCTAAAGAATTCATAAAAGGATCTGCTGACTTTGACTACTCTTAAATCTTGGTCCAGAGCGATTAAGGGTTCACGCACGGTGTTGATGATACTCTCAGCGAATTCACTGGCTTCATCTGCGATCCGGGCAGCGGACTCTTTGCTCTGTATTTCTTTCTGAATTGTTTCGGCCATGGCGTTGAAGGAGGCGGCCAGCGTCCCGAATTCATTGGCGGAGGAATAGCTGCTGCGGACGTCCATTTTGCCCCGGCGAAATTGTTGAGCTAACGAGGTCAGGTCTTTGAGGGGAACCCTGATCCTTTTCAGCAGTAACCAGGAGGTGATCAAAGACAGCAGCAGAATGACGGCGACCATGACGCCCAACTGGCGATTGAGAGTGTTCTTATGTTCTGTGGCCACGTAAAATAACTGGCTGCTTTTGTTGCGGGCGAAGTTGTCCACCTTCTTGACATGACCTATCAATGCCTCCGCCAGAGCGTTTTCCAGGCCGTCCAAATTGCTACGGGCCTCGGCTTCAAAGGCCTTTCTCGCCCTGAGGAGCCGGAGGGTCTCCTCGCAGATGGCGTCCCACTTTACCAGTTCGTCATCCAGGGTGGCGATATCGCCGCGAGGGCCGAGGTAGCGGTCATAGAGGACATTGATCTGCCTCGAGGCATCGGCCTTGTGGGTTTTGATCCTGAACAGGAAAGCCGAGATTTCCTTCTCGTTCATGGCCAGCAGAAGGCCTCTGATACTACGGTGCATGACCAGGAAGTCGGCCTTGAGCTCACCCACCGCCTGGGTGACCTGAAGCGGATGGTCATAGAGTTCCTTGGTCTGAAGCCAGAGTGCGTCCGTCTGGACCCAAGCCAGGGCGGCGAGAATAACCCCCATGGCCAGGATGACGCCTATGCCGATGCACAGTTGCCTGCCGATTTTCAGATCTTTCATTTTCATTGTTTACTCATCCCGAAATCGGAAGTTATTCAAACCCAAACCCTTTCTCTTTGAACAAACCCAGACACTTCTTCACCACATCCGGATGGTACAATATCCCCTTATTCTTCTTTATCTCGTCCAGGGCGGCATCGATCCCCAGAGCGGGACGATAAGGCCGGTAGGAGGCTATGGCCTCCACCACGTCGGCCACCATAAGGATCTGGGCTTCCGGGGAGATGTCTTCTCCCTTAAGCCCCTGGGGATACCCGGTACCGTTTAGACGCTCATGATGCTGTAAAACCGTTTCGGCCAAGGGCCAGGGAAAATCAATGTCCTTAAGGATATCATGTCCTGTTTGAGAATGGGTCTGGATCAGTTCGTATTCGATCTTTGTTAACTTTTTTGTTTTGCTTAAAATCCCGGCTGGGATGGATACCTTGCCCAGATCATGAATAATCCCGGCCATAAGTAACCCATTCTGCTGATCCTCGGCCAACCCCATTTCCCAGCCTATGGCACGGGCCAGATCGGCCGTACGCCGCCGATGACCGGCGGTATAGGGGTCCCTGGACTCCAACGTATCCGAAAGGCCCTGAATGATACCGGCAATAACCTTTCGAACTTTCTCCATATTAGGACTGAGCTTTTCATGGGCTTGATCGATGAAGGATACCTGGGCTACCCTTGTATGGACATCAAATGTACGCCCGTTTACCGCTTCATCTCTCACTTTACGGTCGAGATTCCGGGTTTCGGTTTGAATTTCTTGCCTTCCCATAAAACACTTCCATTTCCGATTGCGGATTGCGGAATATTTTGAATCCCGCTCTATTTCGGAATGCCGATTTCGAAAATATTTATTATCATTTCGACTTGAGTTAACCTTTCTTTTGTTGACTGTAATACAGGAAACCGAATAAAACCCTTTGTATATAGTTGCGGGTTTCCGGGAAAGGAGGAACCCCGTCGTAGATCAAGACCCGCTTTAACCCGGCATTATAAGCGGCTAAGGCTAAAAGCGGATCCCCTTCGAAAAAATCCAGAAGGGATCTAAGATGGCCGACCCCGGCATAGATATTTTCCTTCGGGTCAAAGGGATCATGGTAACCCCGGGAAGAAGCCAACCTCGGCCGTATCTGCATCAGACCGACTGCTCCCCGGGGAGAAACAGCCAAGTTTTCGAACCGTGACTCAACCTGGATGATTGCCTTTATAAGAAAAGGATCTATGTCATACCTTAAGGCTGCCGCCTTGATGATAGGATCGTACTTTTTTTCTTTTTGACTTAAATCTTCCCGAGTGATGGGAAGCGCTGGTGAAACGGGAAGGTTATCGGATCGGTTTAGGGTGACGAATGTTTGATGAACAAGGGGGAAACGCAGGTCCACAGCTGCTAACCCCGCAACCAGAAAGAAAAATAAGATGAAGCCTGATTTCATGCCCAGCCTCACTATAATTCGCCTGTAAATCTTGATATACATTTCCCAATTTTTTCTCTTTACCTGCTTTACTCAATTTGGATAAACTTTAAGCTAAGTTTTTTTGTCGCTAAAATTGTCTTTAGTCTGAACTTTTGCAAAAATCCCGTGAGGTCATTCCGGTGAAAGCCGGAATCCAGTCTTTTCAATGCATTTTGGACACCGGCTTTCGTCGCTGTGACGAAATTTGAGAGATTTGCAAGAACCTCATCTGTTATGAAATTTCCCCCTCATATTTTAGATTTCTCCAGATTATTTATGGCCGTACCCGTGATATGGGATAAACGGGACAGAAAAAATTCCTCCCGACGGATCAGCCGGCGATGAGGGGTGTTGACTCTTAAATAAAGAGTTCCCAGGCTTTTTTCCTGATAGAAGATAGGCATTTTTTTTAGAATATACCCGGAAACCTTTTTTCTACCCGGCAACCTATCTTCCGGGACCTCTCCTGAATTATTAAACAAAGATTGCTTGAGTGCCGGATATCTTTTCAAGTCAATAAGAATAGCTTTCTTTTCAGCACGATCGTTGGAAGAAACCATTCTGGCCGTCTCTTCCCGGCTATCCACCAATATGGCCATGCAACTCTGGAGGACTAATTTTTCATTTAAGGTCTGTGTCACTTTAATCAGGAAATCCGATAGATTTTTATTCCGGCCGATGGATTGCGCCAAATCCGTCAGAACCTCCAGTTCCCGAACATCTTCTTTAAGCAGTTCCTGTCCCTGCCTGACCCGATCATACGCTTCGATCATGGTGATAAAGAAGGAACTGATCACAAAAATAAAGGGGAACCGGAGTAAAAAAACGGGTTCCTTGAAGAATTGGGGATACTTTAAATAGGAGAATAATCCATAACCGATAATCAGCAGCCCGGAAGAGAACAGGATAAATTTGGCCTGTCGGGTAAAAGCGGCTATAAATAGGATCAGGAAATAGATCAAAAAAAACTCCGAATCGATCCAGGCCGATGTAAAAATGACCAAAGAGGTCATCCCGATATCGATCAGCAGGATGAGAAAAATAAAGACATCTTTTTCAAACCATCTTGCCGGTGTCACCATTAAAAAAGGATTGGAAAGGACATAGGCGACAAAGAGAAAATAAGGCAGGGATAGAAGGGATTGGCCGGGGGAGCTGAAAGCAATCAGGTATCCGACAACGATAATAAGAATCCAACGAATTAATATTATAGTCCTTCTTCCGAAATCTTCACGGATCAGAAATTGCTCCTTAGCCGCAGTTTTATCTTTCATCCCTTTTGTCATTTCTTTTTAAGAAAATTATCCATGAATATTTTTTTTGCGGTTTTAACCAGCCGCCTTCAGCGAGGCCTCCAAATTGGCTATTCTTTCCTCCATTTTACCTAAAGAATCTCTTTCCTGTGCTAATTGGGCCTTAGAGCTGAAGGCCGGGTTGTTAACCCACCAGTCCATGCCCATCTCCTTGGCCTTATCAACGGAGCAGATTACCAGTCGGATCTGAATCGTCAGCAACTCGACGTCAACCAGGTTAATCCTGATATCGCCCGCAATAACAATACCCTTGTCCAGGATCCTTTCCAGAAGATCCGCCAGATTCGTACTTTCCAGAGAATGTCGAGCACTCTGTTGGATTGCCATTTTTCTTTCCCCCTTTTTTCAAGCACCTGCTATAAAAGTTTGCCCAAAGGTCCCAAATCCAGATTCAAATCCTCTTCTTCGAGACCGAATTCGCGGGAGATCCTTCTGATCTCTTCGGATTGCCGCATCAGAGTGAAGCCGAGGCGTTCGATCTCTTCATCCGTAAGGCCGCCCCCGTCAATCCTGCGGATGGCCTGCTTCTCCAGTAGTTCGTGCAGTAATTTGACAACGGTCAGAACAAGCTGCGCCAGGCCGTTCTTCTTTTTTTCCTGATCGAGGTTCAGTCTTCGTGAGGATGCCCCATTGCCACGGAGCGCCATGGTTCGTGCAAAATCGCTTATGGCCGGCGACTCCACCTGTGCCTCTTCCTGAAGCTGGTTGGGCGAAGCGGTGTCAATCATCATAATACTATCCCTTCCTCCCGCCGGGCCGTTTCTACGGAGGTCAGGATGACCCGCAGGCCCAGGTAAACGAGATCAATGTCGGCTACGGAGATCATGACATCACCGACAATCACAGCACCTTTGTTGAGTACCCGATCGAGGGCCTCGCAAAGACTGACGTGTTCCTTTTCTTCCAGGGCATAATCAGGCAGAATGCACCTTACTTTCTGTCATTTCGGGTTTGAGCATGAATCCCCTATTTTCAATGAGGTGTACACTTCTCGGCTTCCCGCCGGAGCCTGCCATCGAATACCTTTGTCGAGGGCGGGTATGGCTACTTTTTGCCAATCCATCCTTATCGGGGGGTTGATAGAGAAGCTGCCCGAGGGCCTCAAGATTTTCATTTCCGCGGGTATCGCTCTGCCAATAAACGACTGTCTGGCAGACGCCGGGAAAAGCCAGGGCAAATCGTTCCCGGACAGCAAATTCACGGTGGGAAATGGCCCGGCAGAGGGGATCGGGACTTTCCAGTGTCGCCATGTTCAAAAATATTCCGGGAACTGAAAGTTCCAGACGCCTGCAGGCGGAGACAAGATCCGTCGTCTCCGCAAAGGACATCTCGGTGAGAATACTGACCGCGTAGAGGGCCGCCCGGGATGGGTCACGCAGTATCGCCCGCAGACGTTTCAGATCCTTGGATAGCCTGACCAGTCGCCCGGAGATCCCCGGGAATCGAAAGATATTCCGGTACTTCAGGATGAGGTTGAAAAAGGCCTTCAACCATCCCTCGATGATCTCCGGCAATTCCAACAGCCTGATCAGGTGACCTGTCGGCGCCGCATCGAGAACCAGGAGGTCGTAGCCCCCCGGGGTCAGGAAATCCATCACTGCGGCCAGGGCCATCAGTTCGTCGATCCCCGGGGGTGAAAGGTCCATAATCCGTTCCATGACCTCACGATCAAAGGTCAGATCGAGGTTCGGCATCAACTGGGAAAGAAATTGCGCCAGTTCATTCCGGTATTGATTTTTCAGGGATTCAAAATCAGCTTTGGAATCCATTTCCATGGCCCAGAGCCCCGGTGCCGCCTGCTTCGGCTGGGGACCGAGGGGGATGTTCAGACAATCGGCCAGGGAATGAGCCGGATCGGCCGAAAAAAGCAGAATCCTTTTTCCCGAATAGGTCTTCGCCAGACGCTGGGCCGTGGCGCAGGCCAGGGTGGTCTTACCAACCCCTCCTTTACCCGCGAAGACGAGCATTGCCGTATCCGGCGATGGCAGGGGGATCGGGCCGGTCACGCGAGGGGTTACCGGAGGCAGGAATGGCCGGCCCTCCACGGGGGATGGCGCGACTTCCATCAAACTTTCCCAGAAAGACCGAAGCGATTCCCGGCCTCTGATTTCCTCGGGATACATGGGAATTCCCCAGAGATGGAGATTGGAAAAAACAGGCTCGTTGGACAGGCGGGACAATTCCTGCAACTGGCGGGATCGGATATGACGGCAGAGCAAACAAGTATTTTCCGGATAAAGACGGTTGATGACTACATCCGCGACGCCAATACTGAGATGCTGTAATTCCCGGATCAGATCCAGGGTTTCCTCGATACACAAGGCCTCAGCCAGCATGACCGGGACAAACCGGCAACGTTGATGATCTTTGAGGAGTTTTTCCACCTCCTTGACGGAGGCGGCCAGTCCTTCGATGAAGTGATCGAGGTCGTCTCGCTGATAGGACCCCAGGAAGAGCATCTTCATATAACGGTGTTTGGCTAAGAGGGCATCAAGGGCCTCCAGCCAGTTCCGGATCAGGGAGGGCATCTCCATGAGGCGCAGGGTGTGTCCTGTCGGCGCCGTATCCATAATGATTCGGTCATAAGTCCCTTGCTTGACCCAGCGGCCGATCTCCAGGAAGGCAATGAGTTCATCCATTCCGGGAAGGGAAAGTTCCAGAAAACGGTTGATGTCTTCCTTATCCAGGAAGGTCCCCCGGGAGGCGATTTCCATGAGCCGGTGTTTATTTTTCTCTTGAAAGGCTTTGAGATAGGCCTGGGCGTCCAATTCCAGAACTGCCATATTGGGAGGAGGAGTAGCCCCGGCGAAGCTGTCTTGAAGGGAATGGGCCGGATCGGTGGAGACCAGGAGCAAGGATCTTTGAGGATTTCGGAGGGCGAATTCAAAAGCCGTCGCCGCCGAGGCCGTTGTTTTTCCCACGCCGCCCTTGCCCCCGAACATTAGGAACTGCCTGTTTACCTCGGTCAAAAAACCCGGTTTCCCTGCAGCAGCGCTCATCAATCATTAACCCCCCGGTGAGAATCATTCAATATCCTAAAAGGTCATTCATTAAAATTTAACTTTTAATGGGTCACCACACTCTCATCTTCGTTGTCCTCTTCTTCCTCATTGCCCTCCCGCTCCTTGATGGCGTCGAGACGGTCGAGAAGCACTTTTTCCGCGGCGTCAAATTCCTTTTCGGTCATCTTTCCCGTTTCCAGCATCATGTAGAGTTCGCTGAGCCTGGTTGTGATGTCCTCTGCCTCGTTAGCCTGTTCTTCCTCGGCGGCGTCACGGATTTCCTTAAAGATCCAGAAAAGTCCCTTGACGGGAGAGATCAAGATGTCGTCTATGATGAACATAAGGTCCTCTCTTCGACGGCCGGGCCAAGGCTCACAACATCAGGTCCACGTCCACGAAGTGGTGAGGGGCCCAGGGGCCGTTGAAATCGAAGGAAAAATTATTGTCAAAGCCACCTGCCGCCTTGAATATGGCCGTCTCGAAGGCCTTATCTACCACTTCGCGCGGCACCAGACAGGCCAGGTTCATGACCTCTTGTTCGTTCCGGGAGATGTTCCTCTTGATTTCCGCACAGCAAGAAGACAGGATCGACTCGACCCTTTCCGTGTGTTCTTCACGGTCTTCCTTCAGGGATCTGTCGAACAGACGCCCGACTTCGATCTTGTCTTCCTGGGTCGGGACACGATTGCTGCCTAAGAACTGGTCCCTGGCCGCCCTGATCTCAGAATGGGTGTTAACGAAATACTCAAAAATATTCGGCACGTCCCAGGTCACCCTCAACCCCATCTCCACCTTGCCATGCACACGGTGAAGCTGTTCGGCGAATGGTTTCCGGTTCAGGGACAAGATCCGTTTGATCTCCTTGGCCCCCTCGGCAATGACGCCGAAAGCGATGGGCAAGGGGGTTTCATCGGCCATGAGGCGTTTCAAAACGGCCTGGTGGGCCGCGATATGGCGGCGTTCCGGTCGGATTTTCCCGTTACAGAAATTACTGACTACCGCGCCGACCTGGTTATCGGCCAGGAGATAAACCCGTTCCCCGTCGATGCCGATATCGCCGTACTCCCGGTCTCCTGCCGCCGGAATGACGGCATAAAGATATTTTCCCTCTTTTCCTCCTGCTTTACTGACCATAGGACTGTCTCCCCTTATGCTTCATTCTTTGCTGTCATTTCTGCGAAAGCTCATTCCGGGCTTGCACCAAGCCTGACCTCCAATGCCCTTGTCGGCGGCCTGAATGACAATCAGGGTTATAGTTCGGCGGTGGCTCGACCCGTCACCATCAAAAATTGTAAAGACTTAATATGGCCTTCTTTCACATTGATCGCCAACAGGGCGCCGCAGGTATAGCACTTGACCTGCCCCTCATAATCGCTGTAGGCCTCATCATCAAGGTCAACACTGAAACCGCAGGATGTACAGTTAATCTTCATGGCTTCTTATCTCCTAATTCAATTGGCATTACTTCTCATGCCTGGCCCGTTGTCGATTAAGCCAGGCCAAACGGAATTGTCGATTGCCCAGGGCAATGATTTCGTGCCCGACCCGCCGCGCCTCCCCGGTGCCAAGGAAAAATCCGGTATGAGTCCGGCAGGCCCGGTGACCCGGCAGGCAGCGGTTGGTCTTAATGTGGGATGAATCAAAAATGGTAAGCATACGGTCCCTTTCCTTACTACGAACATGTCATTCCGGATTCGACTAAGCATGCCCCGTACTTGATACGGGGGAATTCAGTCCTTTTTAGTTCAATATCTGATCTTGAACGGCCCTGTGGTTGTCCGGGGTGCCGCCGTGGTCAGAGGCTTCTCATGGCCCGGCATTCGCTGGCGCCGAATCCCCTTGGCTTCCAGTAAGGTAATGATTTTTTGCCTTTCCGTTTCGATGTCCCGGAAGCGCTGATCAATATGATCAACCTTTTCCAGGGCGCTCTGTTTCTCCTTCCCCCGACGGAACTTTTCCATCTCGAGGATACTGAGCTTCATATAGGCCTTGTAAGGGATCGTACCTTCATCCGCACGGCCGGAGAGCGTCCTGATATCCTGCACACCTTTCATAATCCTTTTGGGCATCGGCGTTCCTCTTTACCTTTCTCCTTGGCGGGCTTTGCGGGCCCACAGAACTTGTGGATCACCTCTTCCACCTTCTCCATCATGACCGGCTGACCGCCACGGGTGACCTTGGCGGTATCCGTGGCCAGGACATCCCGGCAGATCATCTGAAAAAATGTATCATCCCCCCGGGCACGCCGGTTCTGAGAAGCAAGGATCCGGCCGATGGCGATCCCGGCCCGGATGGTGGGTCGGTTATTATTGACCCCGAAATTCCTCAATTCCCTGACGATATCCACGATCCGTTCGACATCTTCCCGGGGGAGTCCTGATTTCTTCATAACGATCATGAGCTCCGTATCCCGGTCATAGTGCTCTAACTGGATGGTAATCAGGCGGTCCATCAGGGCATCCTGGGTCTTGTGGACCCCGGCGTATTCTTCGGGGTTGGAGGTAAAGATCGCCCGGAACTCGGGATGCACGGCCATGTACCCCTCTCCGGAGCGGCGCAGTTTCGGCAGGTTCAGGATCCCCTCGGAAAGGACACTCAACAGGGGGTTGTTCGCTTCCGGGCGGGAACGGTTGAATTCATCATAGATGAGGATCTCCCCGATCTGGCAAGCTGTGGTCAACCGGTTGTCCACCCAAAGGCTTTTCATTTCTTCCTCCGTCTTCAGGACCGAGTGGATATAATTGTCGACCAGTTTGTTTTTTCTATATCCGGCGTCCTTTCCGACGAGGTCGGAACTGCCGAATTCATCATCCCCATGGATCAGGGTGACGGGACGTCCCAGTTGGGAGGCCACATGAAAGGCCAGGGTCGTCTTCCCCGTTCCCGCCACACCGGAAAAATGGACGGGATACCCGGCGACCAGATAGGCTAAGGCCCGCTGGGTGACTTGGTCCACATAGGCGGAAGAAACAAAGGAGTCACCGGCCTCGGGCTGAATGCTGTCTTCCCCGACCGATACACGCACCGTGGACGTGCTGACTGCTCTTAAAGCATTTTTACTCATGAACTTCATTCTCCTTCCTGATTTGATCAATAATCCATCCGGTTCCCCGGCACTTCAGACAAGCCATGGCCGGGGCCGAGGCATCATCGCCCGTTCCCTGGCACAAGGGGCACGGGAGGGTAGGCACTGAGGGCCGGGAGACAACACCCTTCCCGCCGCAGGTGGTGCAGGTAAGGGTCTTTATAGCCCCCGAGCCTTGGCAATGGGCGCAAAGGGCTACCGGCTCATGGACCCGGATCTTGCCGCTTCCCCCACAGACGCAACAGGCGGAAAGGGAAGACATGATATCAAAAGGATCTCGCCCCCGGCCTCGGCAAAAGGCGCAGATCAGTTCCTCGTATTCTACTCGATCTTTTCCAGAAGTAATGTCTTTCATCGAAATCATTTATTTCTTTCTTTGGCGGATTTTGGATCCGGTTTTTTCGGTTTTCGCCTGCATCCAATCCTTATTTTGGTTTACCCTGACCATAAGCTCAGGAAAGGTCTACATCACGGGTCTTCTGAATATGGGAATTCTTGCTTTCCTTGAATTTTAAAGTGCTTTCCTGGAAAATTTTCCGAGTTTTTTCCCCTTCTTTCTTCCTTTCCTTCGGCGGCATGGTTGCTAGGCCTTCCGTTACCTTTTTCGATCGGGTTTCGCCGGATTTCTTGAAAGAAGAGCTCCTCCAGGCCAGATGAGCCCCGGTCAGGTCATCAGCCGTACCTTTC
The DNA here is from genome assembly GCA_963790475.1 of uncultured delta proteobacterium. GTDB lineage: Bacteria > Desulfobacterota > RBG-13-43-22 > RBG-13-43-22 > RBG-13-43-22 > RBG-13-43-22. Next base: position 89,663 of record CAWBOS010000013.1, read on the forward strand.
CTCAAATCGTCTACCTGTGTTCTCAGGTCCAAAAGAAACCTTCCCCGGTTCTCCCTGCCCATCCGGGCCCCGTCTTCCCGGATCTTGCAAAAATCCTCCAGCATGGTATCTACTTCTCGGCTCATACTGAAAACAAAAGTTTTACGTTCCCCCTTGGCCTTTGTCGCTCTCTTAATGTGGTCGGCTGCAAAATTGGATATCATCGTCGCGACCGTGTCGGTCAGATGATTAGCCCCCTGGGCCAAGTCTTGCACCAGCACCGCTCGCGAACTCCGCAGGATTTCGATTTCTCCACGCAAACGCCTCAGGTCATCGGTCAGTTTGCCCATATTGATTCTCCTTCCTTGATCTTTTTCTGCAACCAGGGACCCCTACAAGGCGGGAGCCCCAAAAAAGCCCCCGCCCTATGGGAATCCTTCTTTCAGTCTTAAGCCGGAGTGGCGGCACTGGCCGTCAACCCAATAGCCTCGGCATATTTAAGATAAGTCTCGACCGAAGCAATCACTACCCTCGCCTCGATGGAAAGCAGCTCAATACCAACCAGAGATACCTTCACCCAGGCATCGATCACGATACCCTTGTCCAGTATACGGTCAACAACTTCGGCCAAACTGGATGAGTCCGTTGATTTCTGAACCTTAGCCATAATTTCCTCCTTTTGATCTGTTTATCTTTTTATTTTTATTTTAAATGAACCAGGCACGACGAGCGCCCTCAAGATCTTTGGCAGTCTCTTTTCTTATCCTGCCGACCTTCTTCTCGATACCCGAAACAAACGAAGTCAGCTCTCTCCTGGTTTTTTTGGCCATTGCGGTGTGGGCTTTGGCGAAAGAAGCCTGCATAGCCGAAACCTCAGTGGCCAGTTCCTTGGCCCCGCTCGCCAGTCCCTGCATCAACATACCCCGATCAGCCCGCAGGGCGTCGACCTCCCCGCGTAAACGGGTCATGTCATCGGTCAGTTTTCCCATAATGATTTTCCTTCCTTTGATCTTTTCCTGAAACCAGGGACCCCTAAAAAGCGGGGGTCTAAAAAAACCCCCGCCTTACGGGAATCCTTCTTTCAGTCTTAGGCCGGGGTGGCGGCACTGGCCGTCAACCCAATTGCCTCGGCATACTTGAGATAGGTCTCGACCGAAGCAATCACTACCCTTGCCTCGATGGAAAGCAGCTCAATACCAACCAGAGATACCTTCACCCAAGCATCGATCACAATACCCTTGTCCAGTATACGGTCAACAACTTCGGCCAAACTGGATGAGTCCGTCGATTTCTGAACCTTAGCCATAATTTCCTCCTTTTGATGTGGTTATGATTTTACTGAAAAACAAGTGCAGGCCTGCTGACCTCCATTAGAGCAAGACACATGCCAACCCTTTGGGAACCAGATCTGTCATGACCGGTCTGGTTCACCTTTAGTCGTTATTCCAGTGCAGGCAGGAACGTAGAGCCTGTGAAACTACATGAAAAACTGGATTCCCTTTTTTACTGGAATGACAGAAAATTATTTTTAAAATCTTTTAAAAATGGACCGATAGGATAAAAAGGGGCTGTATCTGTGCTCCTTCGCCGCTGGTTATGGAGGTGTGGCCATGGAATTGATTCCAGTCTTGATAGGCGGGCAATACCGAATCAAACCCATATGGCAATAACCTGTAAACCGCAACAGGTTTCATGTTAGAGATCAATTATCAGATAATCCAGGTTAAGATTCTAATACGAAGCGTGGAGATCAATGACCCGTTTGATTTCCTCGTGAGCGAAAGGCTTGCTGATAAAGGCGGCTACCAGTCCTGATTGGATGGCCTCTTCGATGGTTATGTCATCCCGGTAAAAGTAGGCCGAAACAATGATAATGGGCAGGCAGGGATGGGTTCTCCGGATCTGCCGGGCCAGTTCGATCCCATCCAGGTCCGGCAGTTTGGCGTCAAAAAAGGCCATGCAAAATTTATATCGATCCGCCAAGGTCATGGCTTCCCCGGCGCAGAGGGCCTTCCGGCAGGCAAAACCGTTTTTCTTTAAAATATTTTCGAAGACCCAGCAGATTTCAGGTTCGTCATCGACAATCAGAACCAGACGGTTTTCATGGCTCATGATGCACCTCCGTCATAAAACGGATAGGCATTTTGACGGTAAAGACACTGCCCCTGCCTTCCAGGCTCTCTACCTCGATGGTCCCTTTGTGCTCACGCATAATGGAATAACAAAGAGACAAGCCCAAGCCCGTCCCCTTGCCCACCGGTGAAGTGGTGAAGAAGGGGTCGAAGACCTTGTCGAGGTTCCTCTCGGAGATGCCGCAACCCGTGTCGGTGATCTTTATCCAGACTTCGGTATCGACCGTATAGACGTCAATTCCCAACATTCCTCCGTTGGGCATAGCGTTTATGGCATTTAAGAAAAGATTCATAAATACCTGCTGCAGGAGCGTGACCACGCCATCAACCATGAGGGTCTCTTTGGAAAATAAGGCCTTGGTCTCGATCTTGTGAATCTTGGCATGGTGAGTTATTAAAGTCAGAGTTTCTTTGATCAGGGGAACAATATTCACCAGAGTAATCCGGGGCGTCGTTGAAGGATAAGAGTATTTCAGGAGATTTTCGACGATGGCCGAGGTCCGCTGGATGCCTTTATAAATCTTTTCCGCGCATTCCCTGGAAAATTCGGGTAGAATATCTTCTTCCATCAGAAACTGGGCCGAGGAAAAACAAATGGCCAGGGGATTCCTGATTTCATGAGCGATGCCCCCGGCCATAACTCCCAGGGCCGCCAGTTTTTGGGATTGGAGGAGTTCCATTTCAAATTTCCGCTTTTCCGTCAAATCCCGGCCCACGGCCACGATACCCACCGTTTGATTGGTACTGTCCTTCAGTGGAGAGAAGACCCAGGATAGGGGGATAAAAGTCGATTGACTGGTTCTTAAAAAACATTCCATCATCTGGGCACCCTTCCAGGTATCGATACGGGGAAAAATCTCCTGGATATCCTTTCGATCCTCATCGGTACAGAAATCGGTAAAATAGCGTTCCCGGGTCTCCGCGGCGGAATAACCGGAAATTCTTTCGGCGGCACCGTTCCAGGTCTGGATCCTGCCCTTTCTGTCCATGGACAGAATGAAATCATTGGCGCTCTCCACGATGCTTGCCAGATGACGTTCCACCCGCCTCATCTCTTCGCTGAGACGCACTTCCTCCGTCACATCATCCATGAGAAGGATAACCCCCTCCACCTTTCCCCGGGAGAAGAAGGGAAGGAGACTGTAATAATAAATTCGGATGGGCACCCCTGGGGCACGGTAGGTCATTCGTTCTCCCTTGGCCGGTTGATTTTTTTCAATGACTTGCCGCATCCGCTTGGCAATATCCATCTGTTCGAGGATCACGGGGGGAAAAACTTTTTCCAGTTTATATCCGAGGGTGTTATTTAATGTTCTTTGACTTTTTTCGAGAAAATTGCGGTTGGCCGAGACAATACACATGTCTTGATCAATCAGGAGTACTGATGAGGGTATGGCATCCAGGAGCATGGTGTAGAGCTGCTCGAACCGGTCCGGAAATTCCTGGAATACCTGATCAAGAGATTTAGCGTTCGTCATTGATTCCCCTCCTTCATCGGTCCGACTTCAGGCCGGATTTTCCGGCCGGTGCGAGATCGGTAGCGACAAAATTATAAGGTGGCCAGGGACCGCTTATCAGGGCCTTGGCCTCTTCAACCTCCGCCACCCGCCGGAAGGTTTCCCGGAAGAGGCTTACTTTATTTTCTGGCATAAGGAAATAAAGGGACAAGATGACCGACCCGTTTTTCGCAGCCGTCTCGGTCCGCTGCCTTCCGTACAGACCTGAAAAGGCCTGAATGGTGCGCTCCAGAATCATCTGGTGATGGCCGGAGGTCTCATCCCTCATCCGGTAATGGGCCTTCCGCAGGGTGAGGTAATCCTGTCCGGTGGCCGGCTGTTTTTCCTGCCGTGATTCCCCCACCTCCTCGGACAACAGGATTCGGATTCCCATCTCGACCTGACCTTCCAGCTTCTCAAGCAGGGCATGGTATTGACGCTGCCTCTCTTTCAGGGCGGCCCGGATCAACGGAATTCCGTTCAGAAAACAGCCGTATCTCAGGGGAACAACCGCTTGCCGGCGATGGAGAGCCTCCACGACCCTGCTATAGACCAGGAGCTCGGCAATAGGAGGCGCCCCATCCTCGGCTGACTTCTCAGACACGGCGGCGCACAAACCATCCCCGGTCACAAAAGATACGTCCCGGCCCTTCACCCCGGTCAAAGTCCCACCTTTAACGACCGGATCTTTGGTAATACCGTATAGCAGGTAGGCCATGCTCCCCCTTGAAATTTCGAATTGCGGATTGCGGGTTACAGGTTTCAGGTAAAAGATAAATTCTTAGAGTTATGAATATAAGGATCTAAACCATTATCCCTTCATATCGAGAACCGGGGCAAAGTGATATGGCGGCCAGGGACCGGAAAGCTCAAGGCGGAGCCTCTGGGCTTCATGGTGCCTGTTCCAATCGCCCGTCAGTCCTTGCAGGACATCCACGGACCGGTCGGGAACAAGAAAGGCGCCATGGAAAAACATCTCCTCGTCTAATCCAGTAACTTCCCTCGACAAGAGGCGACGTTCACTGAAGGACGAAGACACCTCTTGAACGATCCTCAAAATGTACTCCCCTTTCCCCTTGAGCCAGGAGGTCACCTCCCGCTCGACTGCCCCTTTGATTTTTTGTTCCAGAAAATAGCGCTTCCCCGGAGAAAGGCTGTCTAATTGTTCTTTTTCCCCCGCTAAACGCTCGGCCCTGATCTGCGACCGGGCCTGAGCCCTGTCCACATAGGCCCTGATACTCCATTCCTTTTTCCCGGCCGTATCACGGAAAAACATTAGCAAAGTATTCCGATGCTCCCTCAGCGGTTCCTTCATGGCCGCGAAGGAGGAGAAAACTGTGCCGAAGCGAACGGGCAGCACGGGGACTTGCTCCATGACGGCTATGATGACCTCTTCATGACGCAGGGCCCGGGGTCCGATCCAGGCCAGATCTTCCATGCGGGCCTTGGCTTCCGGTCCGGTGAATTCCTCAAGATTAACCTCGGAAAAGACGGCGGTGACATTTCCTATGTCTTCAACAAGAAGAAGATGCTCCCCGTCAATCCCCGCACCTATGACCTCCGGAAGGGGATCTTCCGGCGTCAGACAGAATAGATAAATTCCTGTACTCATCCCATCTCCTTACGTACCTCCTCCAGGGCCTCCTCGATATCCTCACGCCGGATGAGGATTTCCGGTTCCCCGGCCCCGGGCTTCTCCATGGTCTTGACGGCACGGCGAACCGCTGTCATGGCTGCTTTACGCGTGACCCCGGCAATGCCGGCCCCGCTGAAGCCCTCTGTCCGTTCGGCCAGGTCTACACTGTTTATATTCTCCGATAGAGGTTTCTGACGAAAATGCACAGCAAATATCTCTTCCCGGTCTTTTTGGCCGGGCATCATCATCTCCACAATATCGTCAAAGCGGCCCGGCCTGAGGACCGCGGCATCCAGAATATCCAGACGGTTGGTCGCCCCCAGGACGAGAACTCCCCGGAGCTCGTCGATGCCGTCAAACTCGGCTAAAAACTGGCTGAGGATCCGTTCGGAGACATGGGAATCCGAGGCCCCGGCGCTCCGGGTCGGGACGAGGGCGTCGATTTCGTCAAAGAAGATGATGCAGGGCGCGGCCTGTCTTGCTTTGTGAAAGATCTCCCGGAGCCCCTTTTCCGATTCCCCGACCCATTTCGACATCAGGGCGGGCCCTTTGACGGATATGAAATTCACCTGGCTCTCCGTGGCAATCGCCTTGGCCATCAATGTCTTGCCGCATCCCGGAGGGCCGGCAAGAAGAATCCCCTTGGGCGGGGTCACGCCCCCCCTTTCAAAAAGGTGGGGGTATTTCAGGGGCCACTCCACGGCCTCGATGAGGCGCTGTTTCAAAGAAGCGAGCCCACCCACATCTCCCCAGTGAACATTGGGAGATTCCACAAAGACCTCCCGGATGGCGGATGGTTCGATCTCCCGCAAGGCAGACAGGAAGTCTTCCATACGCACCTCGAGTTTGGAGAGGGTTTCGTAAGGAATTCCGGCCTGTCCGAAATCGATCTCCCCCATGATCTGGCGCAGACAGCCCATGGCCGCCTCCCGGCAGAGGGCTTCTAAATCCGCGCCGACGAAGCCGTGGGTGATTTCCGCCAGGTGGTCCATGTGGACGTCTCCGGCCAGGGGCATCCCCCGGCTGTGAATCTCCAGGATCTCCAGACGCCCGCGCCGGTCCGGGATAGGAATGACGATCTCGCGGTCAAATCGGCCCGGACGCCGCAGGGCCGGGTCAAGGGCATTGGGGATGTTGGTGGCGGCAATGACGATGACGTTCTGTCTTTTGTTAAGGCCGTCCATGAGGGCCAGAAGCTGAGCGACAACCCTTTTTTCCACGTCCCCGACCACGTTTTCCCGGCGGGGGGCGATGGCGTCGATCTCGTCCAGGAACAGGATGCTCGGTCCCTTCCGGGTGGCCTCTTCGAAAATTTTTCGCAGGTGGGCCTCACTTTCACCATAAAACTTGTGGATGATTTCCGGTCCGCTGATGGAAAAGAAATTGGCCTCCGTTTCGTGAGCAATGGCGCGGGCGATGAGGGTCTTCCCGCATCCCGGAGGTCCGTAGAGGAGTACCCCCTTGGGGGCCTCAATCCCCAGGCGTTCAAAAACCTCGGGATAGCGCAGGGGCAGCTCGATCATCTCCCGTATATGCTGAAGCTGGGATTTCAGACCGCCGATGTCTTCATAGGCGAGGGTCCTCCCGCTTCCTTCTTCTCCTTGAGGCTTGCCGATGACCAGGATGGTGGCCGGGTTGATGATGACCGGACCCTTGGGTGTCACGGATTCGACCTTGAAGAAAGCGGCCCGGCTGCCGAACAGGGCCGCCTGGATCTTGGCCCCCTCCATGACTGGCAGACCATCCAGGAGGCTTCCGATATATTGCAGATCCCTCTCGGCCGGGGTGACGTTGGTCGGCGTCAGGACAATCCGTTCCGCCGGTCGGCACTTCACTTTGCTGATTTTCACCGTTTCATCAATCCCGACGCCAGCGTTCTCCCTGGTCAGTCCGTCCAGTTGGACCCGGGACTGGCCGCGGATTTCTTTATAGGCGGGCATGACCTTGCAGAGGGCCTTGCGTTTTCCCTCGACTTCCACCGTGTCGCCGACAGCAGCCTGAAGCCGTTCGAGATCTTCCGGTCCCATCCGGGCTAAAGCGCGCCCGACGTCTTTGGTCAAAGCTTCCGTTACTTTCAATTTGATGGACTGTTTTTCAGTCTCTTTCATAGCCCCTCACTTTAAATTTTTACAATACTGAATCTGAAAATTTATCACTAATATGAACCCCGCTACGAGTTGGTTCAATTTCAGATTTCGGATTGCGGAATGAAGGAAAAAAACATTGGATTTCGGATTAAGGAGCCTTTTGCAAAAGCCCATTGATGTCATTCCGGCGAAAGCCGGAATCCAGTCTTTTTGATGCATTCTGGACACCGGCTTCCGCCGGTGTGACGAAACTTAAGAGATTTGCAACAACCTCAGGTTTGGATTTTTTTATTCCGAAATCCCCAATCCACAATCCGAAAATCATAGGTTCCGCAATCCGCAATCAAAATGGGTTTGATTAGGTCTTTTCACAACGGATGGTGACGATGCCGTTATTGCAGGTCACCTTTATCTTTTCCTCGGAGAGGCTGTGATGCAAAAGGATTTCCTTCCGGTACTTTTTCCCGCCTTTTTCGGCCAAGACCGTCAGGACGTCGTCCCGGACTTCAATCTTGATATCCTCAGGCCCCACACCGGGCATTTCGGCTATCAAGGTAGTTCCGTACTCATCTTCGAAGACATCGAGGGGAGGTTCATGGATCTCCTGAACCACCGCCTCGCCGGTTTCCTTGTCCTTGCGTATGTTGCCGAAAGGTTCCACCCGGATCTGGTCGTCCTTAGCCCCTAAACCGGTTTTCAGGGTAAACCCATAGACCCCCTTGACGTCACCTTCTTTTGAGGGGAAGGTAAATTCCCCTTTTTTAGACAGGGCTTCTCCTTTTTCCGAAATATCGTTGAGCTTTTCGGCTATGTCCGTCAAACCGCTGAGGATACGGCTGAAACGGTTCTCGCCGTCCGGCTTTTCCCCGCTTCCACGGTCTGCCCGATCGCTCCCCGAACGCGAAGCCCGATCTTTGGAATGTTTCTCCCCTGCCCCGGCCAAGTCCCCAAGGGTATTCAAAAATCCTGTCAGGCTATTGAACACGCCCCCTCCGAATCCTACTTGTTCCCCTTCGCCGTCTTTATGGTCCGGCCCACGTTTTTTCATCCTATCCTCCGTTTATCTGGATTCCGAATTTTTTGACTTTCGTATGAACGGTCTTATAGTCGACCTGCAATAACCTGGCGGCCCTGGCCTTGTTTCCTCCTGTTACCTTAAGCACTTCCGTGAGAACCTCTTTTTCCACGGCCAGAACGCTCTGTTGAACGATTTCAGCTAAAGTTGCATTGTTCCAGGGCCTCCCCTGGACCTTAGGGGAAAAGGCCATCCCCGGCACCGAGACCCGTTTGATACTGAGATCCTTTTCGGTAATCATTTCCCTGACCACCAGGGTGGCCTGCCGGATTACCGATCGGAGCTGACGGACATTCCCCGGCCAGTTATAAGACATCAATGCCTCCACCGCCGCTTCGGTGAAACCTTTGACCATCTTTTTCAATTCGATATTGGCCAGATCCAGAAAACGCTTGGCCAGGTAAGGAATATCTTCTTTTCTCTCCCGGAGGGGGGGAACCGTGATCGTGAACTCGCTCAGACGGTAATATAGATCCTTTCGAAAATTACCGGCAACCATCATTTCCTGGAGGTCCTGATTGGTTGCCAAAATGAGGCGGATATCCACATCCACGGGTTTGGTCCCACCGACCCGGTAGAGCTTACGGTCCTGGATCACCCGCAGGAACTTTGCCTGGGAACCGGGGGGCATATTAGCGATCTCGTCCATGAACAAGGTACCGCCGTGGGTCAATTCGAATTTGCCTAATTTCTGTCGTTCCGCTCCGGTGAACGATCCTTTTTCATGACCAAACAGTTCGCTCTCTAACAGGGGTTCGGGGATGGCCCCGCAATCCACCGCCATAAAGGGTGCGTTCTTCCGCTTGCTGTCTTCATGTATGGCCCTGGCCACCAGTTCTTTTCCCGAGCCTGTCTCACCCATGATGACTACGGAAAAATCTGATTTCGCCACCCGGTGGACATCGGTCACCAGCCGGCCAATCTTGTCGCTGGGCCCCATGCTCTGGATGAGGCCAAAGTTCCCTTTAAATCCATCTGTTATGGATTCCAAGGTCCTCTTTAGTTGTACTTCCACCAGGACCCGGTGTGTAATCCTGACCACCTCGTTATGGTCGAAGGGTTTGGATAAATAATCAAAGGCCCCTAACTTCATGGCCTCCACGGCCTGGTGAATATCGGCATAGGCCGTGACCAGCACCACCGGCAGATCATCGTCTATTTCTTTGATTTTCTTGAGGACCTCCATGCCGTTGAGACCGGGCATCCGGATATCAAGAAGCACGGCATCCGGGGTGTCGAAACAGATCTTCTGAATCGCCTGATCCCCGTCAGGGGCGGTGATAACCTCAATTCCTTCCTTTTCCAGGATCTGGGTCAGGATCTTCCGGATTTCCTCTTCATCATCGACAACCAGGACCCGTCCTAAACGATCAATCATATCATCATTTCCTCTTATCTAAAGGACGATTAACTGGATAAAGAACATGAATATCTTTCGGCAGACAGCCGGCAACGTTGTGCAGCATCCCCAGGAAAAGGATGCCTGTCTCCTCCGCCTGAAGGGTCGTTGCGATCCTTTCAGCAATGAAGGCATCCCGCTTCACCAGAAGAAGATCGCTGGCCGCCTTCTGCCTGGCTTCGACTTCCAGGACCTTTTTTACCTCACCGGATTCAAGAATCCTTTTGATGAGATGATACTCTTCGATAAGCAATTCCGCCGATTCCGTGCCCATGATCGTCGCCCCTTTTTCCATTAGACGGACCAGGAGCTGGTGATTGGGGCTCCCTTTTTTTGCTATTTCAGTTACTATTTCAATTTCTTTAGCGCATACCGGAAGGCCATCCTGGTAGACTCGGGTTTGAGCATAAGAAAGAGAGAAGGTTTCAAGAGTGTCTTCTATGCCGGTCCAGAACCGTTCGATAAGATTATGTTTACGATTCCAGGTTCGCTCACCGAGCTTTTGCAGGGTGACCTTTTTGATGGACTCGCTCAGTGTCCCCATATCTGACTGGGTGTGAATAATGGGAATGTAATAAAGAGTTCTTGTCGTCATGGCTCTTTGGATCCTGACTGTAGAATATAAGGAATCTTTTCTATGGAAGTATTTCCATATTCATATGGAACCTGTTCCCGTATGTTAATGATATTCCGGAAGGCCTGATTATGATTTCAATGATTCTATCAGGTCTTATCGCCAAATCCTCACTCAGCAAGAGCCTGACGACTATTTCGATTACTGCATGAATCATACCTTCTTTTCCCGGTTAATCATTCTCGATGAATTCGTAAAAAATCGTCACCCCGGCGAAAGCCGGGGTCCAGGTTGCTTATAACTATTTAAAAACACTGGATTCCGGCTGGAGTCTATCCCGCACTTGATACGGGACCGGAATGACTAACATTGGCTTTGGGCAACTTTTTACCGATTCGTCATTCTTTATGGTCAAGAGTCAATTCAACGATGAAGGATGCCCCCCCCATAGTGTTGTTTTCCGCATGAATTGTTCCGCCATGGTCCTGGAGGATGCCTTTACAGACCGACAAACCCAGTCCGGTGCCTTTTCCCGGAACTTTGGTGGTAAAAAAAGGCTCAAAAATCAGGTTCAAGTTTCCCGCAGGAATACCACGGCCGTTATCGGCAACACTCAGGATGATAGAAGAATTCTTCAAGGAAACGGACGGACGATGAACAGTAACAATCAGCCTGTTCTGCCGGTTACCATTCATAGCGTCACAGGCGTTGAGGATAAGGTTGATCACCACCTTCACCATCCGGTCACTTTCCATTTTTACGGGTATGACCTCCGGCGGAGGACGGTACTCGACCTGGACTTCAGCTTCTTTAATCCTGAGTTCCGTCATTTGCAGAGCCAGGTCGATGACCCGGCGAAGGTCGCCGACAACAAGCATTGTAGGTTGTTTAGGAGATGATTGGCGCAAATCCCGGATGATCTTTACAATCCTCTGAATCTGTTCCCGGCAAACCCGCAAGTTTTCCCCGGCCTTTTCCGACAGGTTTTCATCTCCCAGAAATTGGAGTTGTGACGAGATGATACTGGCGGGATTGAGGATTTCATGGGCGATGCCGGCGGCCAAGCGTCCGACAGCCGCTTCCTTTTCGAACTGGATCAGCATGTCTTTTGTTTCCTGCAACTGGCGCAAGGTTTCTTTAAGTTCCTCCTCCGCCTGCCTGCGCTCGGTAATGTCTTTTGAAACAACGACGACTTCCGAAATTTCTCCGGCGGTATTCCGATCCATTACCGGGGTGAAGGTACGAAGAAAATACCTCCCATCCCTTTCACTCCTGTATTCTTGAGTGGCGGATTCTTTAGTTTCGAATATTTCTCTCATCTTTTTCATAAAGTTATTTGAATTTTCCTCGGAGTGAAATTCGTTGTATCTCCTGCCGATGATTTCTTCAAAGGGTTGGTTAAATCTCCGCTTGTGACCTTCATTCATGAAAACATATTGGCATTCTCTGTTCACCAAATACATCGAATCGACGGAAGCTGCCAGGGATCGGTATTTCTCTACGCTCTGGCGCAGCATCTCCTCCGCCTTTCGTCTTTCTTTTTCCACCATGGAAGTATACAGCGCTATCTCGATATTGACCTTGATCTCATTACTCTGAAATGGTTTGAGTATATAACCAAAAGGATTGACCGGTTTCGCCCGCTCTACCCATTCCGGATCGGCATAGGCCGTGATAAAAATCGCCGGGATTCCCCACCGGGAGCCCATGAGGGCCGCAGCCTCGATCCCGTCCATTTTACCTTTCAGGACAATGTCCATGAGAACGAGGTCTGGAGGTTCCTGTTCCGCGAGTTCCAGGGCCTTTTCCGCCGAATCGACACAAGCCAAGACCGTATATCCCAACTGCTCCACGCAGGATTTGAGATCAATGGCAATGATGCCCTCGTCCTCCACGATCAGGATCTTTTTTGGGTTTGCTGCTTGATGTTCAGTCATTGAAGCCCTCTTATGAATTGACTTTTGCTGTTCAGGTAACACGTTAGCTTTATGAAAATCCTTTTTCACCACAGAGACACCGAGAGCACACCGGACCTTGTCTTTTAAAAATCGGGAGATACCGATTTTTGAAAATCCCGCTTCCAGCGGGACCTGAGGCACCCGGTGAAACGTTTGTTCGCTAAGCGACAGGTTGGATTTTCTTTGGCGGTTTCTCACGCCAAAAGAGATTTCTCTGTGTCCTCTGTGTCGTGAATAGATTCTGATTCAAAAGAATTCATTTCAAAAAGCTAAATTGTCGCCTGTTTAGCCTTCGGAGTTCGGCAACGGCCTGTCCGTAATTCTCAGTTCTCAAAATTATATTTCCTCGGGAAGGTGATTCGAAACTCTGTTCCCACCTCCTGGTGAAAACCGATAGTCCCCTCCAGTTGCTGCACCAGGGCCATTACCACTTGAAAACCCATGGACTCCGTCTTCCCAAAATCCACATCCCTGGGAAAACCGATACCGTTATCCCCTACCGTCAGCCGGATCATCTCTTCATCAACCATGGATAGCCCCACCCTGATTTCACCCGTCCTCCCTCCCGGGAAGGCATGCTTCAGGCCATTGGATATGAGTTCATTGATGATCAAACCCAAAGGGACCGCTTTATCAATACCGATATGGACTTTCTCCACCTCGACTTTAAGCTTCACCCTATCCAGGCTGATCCGGGAGGAATGAAATAGACTGATGCTCAAGCTTCGAAGATAATCGGTCATATCGATCCGGGTAAAATCCGGTGATTGGTAGAGCTTCTCGTGCACCAGGGACATGGAGCGGATGCGGTCCCGGCTCTGGTTAAAAACCGCCAGGGCCAGGGGATCCTTGATCTTCCTGGCCTGCAGGTTCAATAGACTTTGAACCACCTGCAGATTGTTCTTCACCCGGTGGTGAACCTCCCGCAGCAGGAGATCTTTCTCCCTGAGGGAGGTCCGTAACTGAGCCTCTGCCCGCTTATATTTATCAATATTCTGAAATGTCCCGGTAATTTTTATTATTTTGTCACCGCTGTAAACGGCCTTTCCAAGGGACCGCACCCAAATCCTGTCTTTGCTGCCGGAAGGAATGAAAAGGGATTCAAGATCCCATGATTCGCCCGTTTCCGCAGCTTTCTTAAATGCTTCCCCTAAAGCCGGCCTGGATTCAGGGGCAAAGAAATTCATGGCTTCTTCCAGCTTCGCCCTATATCCCGGCTCGACTCTGTGGATCCGACGAACCACGTCCGTCCAGGAGACCTCCTTGGTCGAGAGGTCAAGCTCCCACCCCCCGACTTCGGCCATTTCCCCGGTATCACTTAGAAGCTGAATGTTTTTCTTCAGTTCATCTTCTGCCCGTCTGCGTTTAGACACGTCACGGGAAATTCCCCGGAATCCGATAACCCGGCCCTCCCTGTCCCGCCGGCAGGATATGGATTCTTCTATAAGCAGAGGCGTTCCATCTTTTCGAATATTGGTGACCGGATAATCTTTAATGATCTCCCCTGTCCGGTAGACCCGGTTAAAGGTTTTATAGACCCCCTCCACTTCCTCCTGGGGGACATAGGTCCGGTAGTTCATCCCGATCAATTCTTGACGGGAATATTGAAGCAGCCGGGTCATGGAATCGTTGACAAAGATGAAATTACCGTCCAAATCCACCTCGTAGTAGCCTTCATTTATTTCTTCGATTATGGCGGTTCGATATCTCTCTTCCGATTGTTCTATAACCTCTTCCAGGCGCTTGCGTTCGGTGATGTCGGTAACCGTGGTATGGACCAGAAATGCTCCACGGCCTGCCTCCCTCCGGATACTTTCCAAACCGGCGTAGAAAGTGGAACCCTCCGGTCTCCTGAGTATGAGGTCACAACTCTGCTTTTCTCCCTCCCGTAACACACTCAGGAAATGCTGATCCCATAGGTCCTGGTCGTTGGCTGTTACTATTTTTCGAAACCGGGTGTTGATCAGTTTTTGACGCGCTACCCCCAGGAGGGTTGAACCGGTGAGGTTAACCTCTTTGATCAGGGCTTCCGGGGTGAAGGTAAAGTATCCCACCGGAGCAAAATGATAGAGATCGGCGTACTGTTCCCTGGATTCCTCCAGGGCGACCTGGGTCTTTTTGAGTTCCTCGTTTTGTATCTCCAACTCTATCTGGTGCACCTGAAGTTCACGGAGAAGTTCCTCGGGATTTTTCTCCTGCATCTCGTAAGGTGCACTGAAGAATTGGGACAGTTTTTCTTCCGCCGCATCTCTCAATTGGGGGTCGGGATTCCAGTCTTCGGTTTGATTTTTTTTCTTTCGCATAAGATATTTCCAATTCGGAATGTGGATTGCGGAATAAAATCCCGTTCTATTTTGGATTGCCGATTATCCCATTTCGCGTTGACTACTGTGAGATTTCGGAATGATGCTCCTGTCCCAACATCTTCCCTGAGTGGGCCTTATCCAATTGAGATTTAGCCAACGTCCTGGTTGTTAGTGTTGCCCTGGTTCTGGCAAAGCGGAACCTTTTTCTGGTCTCGATCAACTTAGCCATAACACTTTGCCCTGATTCAACTCCAAAAGTACTTTTAGTCTTGTTATCCGTAAAAAGTGCCACGGAGATATTGGTATTGCTCCGCTGCATCCCGTTGAAGAATATGCCTAAGCGTTCCCCTTCTTTTTCAAACTCTTTGACCAGGCCCTTTTCCAGAGGATTGACCGCATAGATCTTGCTGCCTTCACCTTGGATCAGGCCCGGCCGGAACAGTTTACATCCTTTTTTAGAATTCATGGAGCCCTCTATGCTCTGCCGGCGCAGTTCCACCTGCGCCATGTTCAATCCTTCTACTGCTGGAATATACTTACGAGTTAGAAGGCCCTGTCGGCCTCTTTGGATTTTACCAGCATGGAAATTAAGAAAACCCCCAAACTGCAACCTACAAATAGGCCAAAGATGAAAAAGAAACACCGTGCCTCCTTGCTTGGTAGAGAGCCTTCAGAACCACACCCCCTTATCGAACATTTTTCAAGGCTCTCTGGTAAGGGAGCATGCCTTATAGGAAGCTATTGGGTGGAACTCTTACCTGGTCTGAAAAGCCGCCTTCGCAGAAAAGACACGACCAGAGAAGAAACACTTTTCTCGCCTCCTCGATGGGAACCATGAATTGACTGCATGACCCAGAGTGAAACATGAAATAGCTCACCGCGAATTCAGGATCAATATGCAGGATCTTGATCTGTTGATTCATCCCGACCTCCTTTTCAGATCGAAGATACCTCGTAGTTGTATAAAATTTGTGGTTCATTCCATCCCCTTTGGTCCTTTATGTCCTGAGGCAGCTAACAGCCTTTTCATGGTAGGGATCAATTCGGTTTTCATCACCCTTTTCGGGACAAAGCAGCAGGCACCGGCCGACATGGCCGCGGACCGATAGGCTTCTTCTTCATGGATGGTCAACATAACCACCCGGGCTTTTGGCACCGCGGTTAAAAGACGTTTAGTGGTTCCGATACCGTTCAGCCTGGGCAGACTGATGTCCATCAGAATCAAATCGGGTGTAATATCCCGGCATATTTCTATGGCTGCCTCACCGCTTGCCGCTTCGGAAAAATCACACTGGGGAAAAATCCCCTTCAACCAGTCCATTAAAGATTTCCGAAGGGCCTTGTGGTCTTCAACAATTAAAATATGCTTTTTCATTCTATTTTCCTTCAGATTTAGTGGTGCTCGATGCTGGATACTCGATGCTCGATACTAGATAAAATCAAACTTGCGATGGATGCTTTATAAAAACAAAAAGCGATACTCGATTCTGGATAAAGTCAATCAAGCATCCAGCATCGGCAGTTAAATCCAGAATCATTAGAATATTACAGTCAATTCCATCTGTATGTAGGGAGAGTTTGATTAATGGTGCGGGGAGAGTTTGAAAAAAACAAAATACTGGATGCTGGATTATGGATAAAAACTAAAAACGATACTCGATACTCGATACTGGATGGGTTACTTTTCGCTGAGATGTCCTTTACTTACCGATTGAATGAATAGGTTGAGCTTTTTACCTAGAATCTCAAGTTTTTCATGAATAGATTTATATGACGCGTCATCGGCCAGTGAACCGGTTTCAAAAAGCGTTTCCAGGTGGTCAATGGTCTCATCATTGGAAGCGATCGCATAACTTAAATATCGAATGAACTCCTGCTTATACCTTCTGCGATCTTATGAATTTCAACTGCAAGTTTCCTTGCTAATCGCCAAACTTCAAGATTTTTATAGCTCATCCCTTTCCTCTCATACCCAGCATCGGCTTTTTGATCCAGTATTTCTTTTCGCCTTTATCCAGTATCCAACATCCAGCATCGATTAATCCAACCCCGTCAATCCATGGGTAATGGCAAATTTGACCAGAGATGCCGTATCTTTGAGGCTCAGCTTTTGCATTACCCGGCTGCGGTAGGTCTCGACGGTCTTCTGGGATATGAAAAGGATATCGGCGATGGCGATACTGGTTTTCCCCTCGGCCACCAATTGGAGGATCTCCCGTTCCCGAGGGCTGAGGCTCTCCAGAGGGCTTTTAGGATGAATTTCCTGGCGCTGAATTAAATAATCTTCTACCAGGATTTCATCCACCTTCTGACTCAGATACCGGTGACCTCCATAAACACCCCGAATGGCCTGGATCAATTCTTTGCCGGCCGATTCTTTTATAACAAATCCCTTGGCCCCGGCCAGGAGGGCCTGATAAATATGTTCTGTGCTGTAATGCATGGAAAGGATGATCACCTTTACTGATGGGCATTCTTCGATGATTTGACGGGTCGCATCGATTCCGTTTAATTCCGGCATGGCTATATCCATGATCAACACCTCGGGTTTGATTTTCTTGGTCTCCCTAACGGCTTGACGGCCGTCGGAGACTTCCCCGGTCACGATCATGTCTGGTTGCGCGTTCAGGATAAACTTCAACCCTTCTCTCAGAATCTGGTGATCATCGGCCAGTAAAATCCTGATCTTTTCCGCCATGCCTTACTCCCTGGTTACTCTGGATACTGGATACTCAATACTGGATGCTCGATGCTCGATAAAATAAAATTAAGCGATGCTGGATTTAACTGCCGATCCTGGATACTGGATGCTGGCTCAAACCAAAACACCGATGCTGGTTGCTTAATGCTTGATTGACTTTATCCAGAATCGAGTATCGCTTTTTGTTTTTATCCAGTATCAAGAAACCAGTATCCAGCATCCAGCTTTATCTTTCCACCGGCAATTGGAGAATAACCCGGGTCCCTTTTCCCGGTTCGGAGGATATCTGGAGATCTCCCCCCAGAGCCACGGCCCGCTCCCTCATCATAACCAGACCCCATCCCCTATTTTCGCCTCCAAGACGAAACCCCTTAAAACCAAAACCCCGGCCGTCGTCTGTTATCGTCAGACCTGCTCTGTCTCCAACCCTTTCCAACAGGAGGTCGACCTGGCTGGCGGAGGAATGTTTAGACACATTGGTCAGGGCCTCCTGAACGATACGAAAAATAATGGTCTCCATAACAGTGGATAAACGGGGTAAAAACTCCTCCCCCTCCACATTTATTTGGATACCGGTCCTTCTTTGGAACCTCTGCCCATACCAGTGAAGGGAGGATAGTAAACCAAAATCATCCAGTACGGAAGGACGCAAGTCGGACATGACCTCTCGTATATGCTGGGTTGTTTCTTCCAACATTATCTGTGAATCCTCCAGTCGAGAGGAGATAAGGGATTTTTGATCTTTCGCAACCAAACCAAGAACAATGTTCAGGTTTAAATTCAAGGCCGTCAAGTTCTGTCCTACCAGATCGTGGAGTGTCCGGGCAATTTCCTTCCGTTCAGTTTCCTCAACCTCGGACAATTTTATGGCCAGGGCCTGCAACTGTTTTTGATATTTCAGTAATTCCTGTTCGGCCTGTTTTCGATCGGTGATGTCCTGCCCTGCCGCGAGCACCCCAATCGAATTCCCATCGGCATCTTTGAGGGTTATATCGTGCCATTCGATCTGTCTTATTCGACCGTCTTTCGTCACGACATGATTTACGTTGCCTTGGGTCTGAATGTCATTCATGGCCTTTAAAAAAAGTGACTTCATCATCGTTTGATCTTGCGGAGGCAAAAATGTGCTGAACCAGTCCTTTCCCTGGACTTCAGACAGTGAATATCCTGAAAGTTTTTCCAAATAAGGATTGAATCGGACAATCCTGCCTTCCGGATCCAATATTAGGATAATAGCCTGGGCTGTATTAATCAGGCCCTCGGCAAAATTACGTTCGCTTCGCAGTGCCTCCTCCATCTGCCTGCGATTAGTGATGTCTTTGGAAATCACCGTCACTGCAGTAACGTTTCCCTGTGGATCTCTAACCGGGCTGAATGTCCGGAGGAAATATTTAGGCTCTCTTTCGCTTTTGTGTTCAACCTGAAAAGATGCATTTGTTTCAAATACCTCTTTAACTAAACCAGCAAATTGTTGGGTATCTTCTTCGGAATGAAATTCACCATAGGATCTACCGATTACCTCATCTAATGAGATGTTGAGCCTTGACAGATGGGCATCGTTCATAAACCGAAACCGGGATTCTTTGTCCACGAGATACATGGAGTCATCCGTAGAAGCCAGGGAACGATATCTCTCCTCCGATTCTATCAGCTTCGCCTCCGCCTGTTTACGTTGGGTGATATCACGACAGATTCCCCGGAACCCGATAATCCGGCCTTCCTTGTCCCGCCGGCAGGATATGGAGTCTTCCGTAAATAGCGGTGTTCCATCTTTTCGCCTGCTCCTGACCGGATTGTCTTTGATGATCTCTCCTGTCCGGTAGACCCGGTTAAAGGTTTTATAGACTTCTTCCATCTCCTCCGGGGGTATATAGGTCCGGCAGTTCATCCCGATTAATTCTTCGCGGGAATATTGAAGCTGCCGGCTCATGGAATCGTTAACAAAGGTGAAATTGCCGGCCAAATCCACCTCGTAGTAGCCTTCTCCTATTTCTTCGATTATGGCGGTTCGATATCTCTCTTCCGATTGTCCTATAACCTCTTCCAGGCGCTTGCGTTCGGTGATGTCGGTAACCGTGGTATGGACCTGAAATGCTCCCCGGCCTGCCTCCCTCCGAATACTTTCCAAACCGGCATAAAAGGGTGAACCCTCCTGTCTCCTGAGTATAAGGTCACAAGTCTGCTTTTCTCCCTCCCGTAATACACTTAAAAAATGCTGATCCCATAGGTCCTGGTCGTTGGCTGTTACTATTTTTCTAAACCTGGTGTTGATCAGTTTTTGACGCGCTACCCCCAGGAGGGTTGAACCGGTGAGATTTACCTCTTTGATCAGGGCTTCCGGGGTGAAGGTAAAGTACCCCACTGGGGCAAAATGATAGAGATCGGCGTACCGTTCCCTGGCTTCCTCCAGGGCGACCTGGGTCTT
The DNA here is from genome assembly GCA_963790475.1 of uncultured delta proteobacterium. Lineage (GTDB taxonomy): Bacteria > Desulfobacterota > RBG-13-43-22 > RBG-13-43-22 > RBG-13-43-22 > RBG-13-43-22. Next base: position 109,431 of record CAWBOS010000013.1, read on the forward strand.
TCTGAGCTCCTCATTTTGCATCTCCAGTTCAATCTGGTGAATCTGGAGTTCATGAATAACTTCTTCAAAGTTCTTCTCCTGTATCCCGTCTGGAACACCGAGGAAACTGGCCAGTTTTCCTTCCGCTTCATCTCTCAATTGGTGGTCGGGACTCCGGCCTTCGATTTGTTTTTTTTTCTTTCCCAATGCTCTACCTCATGAAGAATAACATTCATTTTTTCCTCTGGCCTTGGCCTGATACATGTTCTGATCGACCCGTTGGATAAAGGTCTTGAGATCCTCCTGGTTTTGATACTGGGAAAGGCCGATACTGCAGGTAACCCGGACCTCGGCCTTGGGGGCCGAATTAAAGGCTGTCTCTTGAATCCCGTAACGAATTCGTTCGGCCAGAATCAGGGCCCGTTTGGCCGAGGTTTCCGGCATGACGACCAGGAATTCCTCCCCACCGAAGCGAAAGGCCGTATCGGTCCGGCGAATACATTCCCGGATGATTTTGGCCACTTTCACTAAAACCCCGTCGCCCTCCAGATGTCCGAAGGTATCATTGAATTGTTTGAAATCGTCAAGGTCCAGCAATAACATGGCCAGTTGACGTTGATAGCGGTTGGTCCGTTCGATCTCCTGCTTCAGTTGTTGATAAAAATATCTCTGGTTGAAAAGATGGGTGAGGTCATCGGTCATACTCAGTTCACGAAAACGTTGCTCTCGTTCCTGCAAAGCTCCCTGCATCCTTTTATTTTCACTGATGTCGCTTATAGCCGTGAGGACCAGGGGGGTTCCGGTCTTGAGTTCCTTTCGGATACTGTCCAATTGGGCCTGGAAAATGGAGCCATCCGATCTTTTGAGCGTCAGTTCGCAACCCTGCCTCTCGCCCTGCTGTAACACACTCAGGAAATGCCGGTCCCAGCGGTCCTGCTCTTTGGTCTCCACCATTCTTCGAAACCGGGTGTTGGTCAGCTTGTGACGGGTCATACCCAGCAGGGCTGCACCACAGAGATTGACCTCGTTGATCAGGGCTTCCGGGCTGAAGGTAAAGTACCCCACCGGGGCAAAATCATAGAGGTCCAGGTACTTTTCTTTGGACTCCTCCAGGGCCAGTTGGATTCTTCTAAGCTCCTCATTTTGCATCTCCAACTCGATCTGGTGCACCTGTAGTTCATGGAGAAGTTCCTCAGGGCTTTTTCCTATCATGCCCGACCTCTTGCCGGATGACCGCGAGAGTTTCTTCTCGGCGGCATCCCTCAAATGGGAGTCACTGAGGTCTTTGCCTTTGTTCTCGTTTTGTTTTTTCATCGGTCACCCTTTCGGATTTCGGATTTCGGAATCCTGCTGCTTGTCTTTCCTAGATCCCCTCTCCCCGATCAGGTCGAGGACAAGCTTCGCGGGAATGACGGAAAAAAGTCATTCCCCCATTTTTTCCGTCATTCCCACGAAAGTGGGAATCCAGAGGTTTTCATGAATTCTCACTTGCATATCTCCTCATATAGATCATTCCATTCAGAGTTATGTGCTTCTATAAAATTGCTTCATTTCCCTCCTATACTGGATTCCCGCGTTCGCGAGGAATGACGGAGAACATCCGAAATCCGCAATCACAGGATGTTTTCCATGGCCAGGAGGATCAACTGGACCCGGCCCCCTTCTGCGGGAATCTGCCGGGCGTTCAACAGCATTCTCCGGTGTCCGATGATGGGAAAGTCGTGCTCCACTTCCATGTTCTCAAAACTGGTATCTTTGGGCAAAACGGTCTCCAGCAGCTCCCTTAACCGGGGAATATCCCACTGGCGGGCACCCAGGTCAAAAAAACTCCTGCCCACGGTTTCTTCGGGTTTGACCTGAAAGGCCTGGTAAAAAGAGCGGCCGGCGGAGATCACCTTGAAATCGCCGTCCAGAATGATCAGGGGCTCCCGGACCGTATCCACAATACTTTGAGCATAGTCTCGGGCCTGCCGGACCTTCTCTTCGATTATTTTGATTGCCGTGATGTCGTTAAAAGTCAGCACCACCCCCTGGATCACATTTTCCAGGGTCCGGTAGGGCATAATGCGGACCAGGAACCACTCCTGGCCGGTCGTCTTTATTTTCAGCTCTCGGGGCACCAACGATTGGAGTACGGCCCGGGCTTCCTCTTCCAGTTCCTCTTTCTCCAGATTGGACTTGATATCGCGTAAGGGACGGCCGACGTCCGTGCCCACCAGACGAAACACCTTGGCCGCTTCCCGGGTAAATCGTTTTATAACCAGGTTTTCATCCAGGAAGATGGTCCCGATATGGATGTTGTCGATAAGGTTTTTCATGTCGTTCTGCATCCCGGCCAATTGTTCTATTTTGGCCTGAAATTCGGCATTGACGGTCAGTATTTCTTCATTGACCGACTGGATCTCCTCCTTGGAGGTCTCCAACTCTTCGTTGGTGGACTGCAACTCTTCATTGGTGGACTGGAGTTCTTCATTGGTGGAGGTGAGTTCTTCGTTGGCGGCTTGCAGTTCCTCGATGGTGGCCTGAAGATTTTCTTTAGTGTAGGAGAGTTCCTGTTCCAGTTCCAATACTCGGCTGGACCCCCCTTTCCTGACCATGAGACCGGCCCTGGCCGGCTTTTCTTTGACCTGGGATCCTGCCTCCTGGAAGCTGACCAGCAGTATTCCCTGGTCGATCTCCGGTATGGTGAGAGGCTTTACAGAAAGGGTAATTCCCTGTTTGCCCCCATCGGTCTTAATCAGGAGATCCTTGCCGACCACCGAGGTTCCCTGCTTGATCGCCTGGTGGATGGCCGTGCGCAGTTCCAATTGCAGACCCTCGCGGGCCATTTCGATAACATTCAGAGTGGCCTGACCCGGGGCCGGCCGCAGGTATTTACCGGTATCCCCATGAACAAAGAGGATATTTCCTTTCTCGTCAATAACCACTGATGGGGGCGCGTAGGTCTGGAGCAATATTTGCTCGGTGAGCTCCAACAAATCGGTATCTTTGGCCTTTTTTATCGGTTCGCCCGGTTCCCTCCGAATCGAGCCCCCTCTCCAGGCCAGCCCCCCTCCGGCCAAACCCTCGCCGGGCGCATTCAGGGATCCCTTGGCCCGAAAAAACTTCCACTTTTTGTTAATGGGCGCAAAGAGGTCGGTGAAACCCCCGATACTTTCCGAGGAGCTGAGGAAAAGGACCCCTCCCGGTTTCAAGGCATAATGAAAGACCGGGAAAAGCCGGCCCTGAAGTTCCGATTCGAGGTAGATGAGCAGATTCCGGCAGCTAAGGAGATCCAGTCTGGTGAAAGGCGGGTCCTTGATCACATTCTGGGTGGCAAAGATGATCATATCCCTTATTTCTTTTTTGATTCGAAAGCCGTCCTCCTCTTTGCTGAAAAACCGTTTCAACCTCTCCGGGGGAACGTCGATACCGATATTGGCCGGGTAGATACCGGAACGGGCGGAGGTAATCGAATCCTCATCAATGTCCGTACTGTAGATCTGGACCTTGTACTCCTGCCTGGTCTCATCCATGAACTCCCGGAAGAGGATGGCAATGGAATAGGCTTCCTCACCGGTGGCGCACCCGGGTACCCAGATTCTGAAATAATAATTCTCCGGTTTTTGGGCGAAAAGGTCCGGCAGGATATCCTTTTTCAGCACGGCAAAGGCCTCCGGGTCCCGGAAAAAGCTGGTGACATTAATGAGAAGTTCTTTGAACAGGAGATGCACTTCCGGTGGGCTCTCCTTCAGGAAACGGGCATAGGTATCCGTATCTTCTATGGAGTTGACAGCCATCCGTCGTTCGATCCTGCGTCGGATGGTGTTCTGCTTATAGAGGGAAAAGTCATGGCCGGTTCTGGATCTCAAGAGCATCATGATCTTGTTAAGGGCGCTGGTTGGGGGGGAAACAGGAGGAGCCGGTTTTATCTTTTTTTCAAAAAAGGTCTTCTTGTAGAACAACAAATGTTCCGGTATCCTTTCCACCGGCAGGATATAAGTGGCCAGCCCGGCCTGGATGGCGCTGGCGGGCATGCCGTCATACTTGGCCGTAGCCGGATCTTGTACATAAGATACCCCCCCGGCGCCGATAATGGCCCGCAGCCCGAAGGTGCCATCGGACCCGCTTCCGGAGAGGATAACCCCGATGGCCCTTTCTCCCTGGTCTTCGGCCAGGGAGCGCAGAAAAAAATCTATGGGCATCCGATGGCCCCGCTGCAATTCCGGAACAGTGATCTGGATGGCCCTGTGAAAGACGGACATGTCCCGGTTCGGGGGAATCACATAGACCCGGTCCGGTGCCACGACCATCTGGTCCTGGGCTTCAATGACCGTCATGGTGGTAACTCTTTGCAGGATCTCGGTCAGCATACTGGCGTGCCCCGGATCGAGATGGGAAACCAGGACGAAAGCCATACCGCTGTCCGGCTTTGTGTGACGGAAAAAATTCTCATAGGCCTCCAACCCTCCGGCCGAGGCCCCCAACCCGATGATGGGAAAGTTGATCTCCGGTATTGATCTCGACTTTGAATTGAGGGAACCTTCCGACTTCAGGTTATTATGGTTTTTGGTCTTCACGGCTTTCTCCTTGGCGATAGGCCATGCCCGGGGTGGGAAACCTTTGCCGGCCTTTCCCCTGAATAACTATGAAAAAGGCGAATATCGGGCATCATTGTTGCCGGAAATTGTTTGGGTCCAAAGGCCAGGCGCTTCATACGTGACCTTCGAAAAATATTCCCTTTTGCCAGATTTCTACGTCGGGCTGAAATTTCGATCCTCGAAATATTAAATATATTCGTCTGGTTAAAATTCTTGCCTTCCTTGACCCTGACCAAATTGAACATTTTTTAAAGGCCTCAAATATAGGAAACGGAAATCGAATATTAAACAGATGGATGGATGGGTAAGAACCGGGCCAACAGGTTCCATGATGGTAGGGTCCTAGTAAGAGTTTATCGCAGAGCAACTTGGCCTGAATTTCGGATCTCTTGTTAATGTCTAAACAATATTCTAAGAACTTTGATAGAATGAGTCAACAAAAAAGAAAGCATTGCCTTTTGAAGTCTTGCATGGTTTTCAAAAAAGGAGGATTGAAGAATACAACGATTCTTCTGATGTCCCCCGATCCATTCTTCGTCAAATCTTTTCCGGTACTGGCGTAACTTCACCTTGCCTCTAAGTGGTGAGCCTTCCCCGCCTTCCCCGCCTTCCCCGCCTTCCCCGCCTTCCCCCTGGACTCACCTCACTTCATTCAATTCAATTTCAGTAGTTTCCAAGAAAAAAGCAAAAAAACTTGACTTTTTTTGACAAGCTCATTTGGTATCCCTTCCAGTTATCCTTTTTGGATACCCATCTATCATGCAGATGCCCCTTTGTTCATTTGGCTTTAAAGCGCCAGTACACGATAGACCGAAGTCAATCTGTCTCCACGGATTTCTAACATGGATTCGTTTATCGCCGCCATAACCGCCGATCGCAAAGGTTCCCGTAGTTCAACTTTTTCAGCCAACCCAAGAAGGTAGACAGACGGCAATGTCTCGCTTCTTTCAAGGCCCGGCCGGTTTCCGCATCTGGCCTTGCTTGTGCATTTCCAAGGGCGATAACCCCGGCCAGGGCCCCGGCTTCTTGCGCAAATAATAAGGGCGATGATACGTTCCGGGGGTCCTGGCCCCTTACGGAATATAGAGATGATATTCTCTACCCGGTTTCCTTTGATAGCGCAGGCGCCAAGGCACAGATGCGAGTCTTCTTTGACGCAGCAGAAATGCAAGCCAAGGGTACTCCTCCCGGGGAACTAAAGAAAATCATCAAAGACCGTTACAAATCAGGATACTATAAAGCGCCGGAACGAGCCGGTATCTCATATATGCTATCGCCAGTGCTGAGAACGTACATGAACCCGGAAGAAAACGACAGTGTCGTCACCCTTAACGTGCCACACGTCATGTACTACGCCCCCAATGTATCCAATGAAGACATAGGCGGCGGGCAATTGGGTGGCATGTATCCTTTTGTTATAATGCCCGGCCCCCATGGATACTTCATCCAGTTTCTCGGCCTAACGGAAAGAGCGGCCATTAATAAGGAGTACGAAGAGATGCTTGCACGACTTTGCAAAATAAACGAAAAGTGGTGTTTAACCCCTATGCCGGCTTCGATCTACAAATGAAAGCTTGCAAAATCGAAGAAGTGTGGTGTTTGCCAAAAGAGAAAGACCAATATTGATGGGAACGAGTGAGGACACGCTCTCACTTATTCGCGCTCACCACAGCGGCTGGATTCGCCCAAGGAGATTAATAAGCTATTGCGTCCTTAATTCTTGGCCATACGATAAAGGAGGGAAATCATGCCTGATATTCTTCACAGAGTCGGAATCAGATCCGCACCTCAAAAGGTTTTTGAGGCGCTTTCCACTATTGATGGACTTTCTCATTGGTGAGTTGTGGATACTAAGGGGAACGCCGAGCAAGGTGGAATTATTAACTTCGGGTTCGCCGACATGAGAGTTGTGGAGCTAAAGCCTGACAAACTAGTGAAATGGAAATGCGTGAAGGGGCCTAAGGAGTGGCTGGATACAGACCTGACCTTTCAATTGAAGGCCAAAAAGGATCAGACTTTTACTTTTGTCCTATTCACGCACGCCAACTGGAAGAAACCCACAGAATTAATGCGCCATTGCAGTACGAAGTGGGCTACATTTCTTTTAAGTTTGAGGGATTGGTTGGAAAGGGGTGAAGGTCGTCCCTCTCCTTATGATGTCAAAATTGCTGTTGATGATTAAACATTTTTAGATTGAGCAAAGGCCTCGTTGTCGTCTTCGGTCCTGTCTCTGACCCCAAGGGCACTTTGAGGTGGCCCCAAAAATTGGACGATGTAATAAGCTTTGAGTTAGCCCGAAAGGAAGGAGGCGGCTGTGGGCAAAAAGGAGGGATGAAACCTCTCGTTCAAGGATGGAGTAGTCCAACCGTTTCTCGCATATTTCAATAAGTAACAGTTAATTTTAGGGGCTACCCTTTTAGTGGATTGTATGTGTAAGGGGTTAATTGGGGGGAGAAGACTGTTTTTTCGAGTAATTTAAAGTAGCTGAAACTTTATGATATTATCCGAAAAACCGCCCGATAATTTGTTCGGCGGTGAGACAAAGGAGGATGACGGAGTGAAAATGTCGCTCAAGACCTATACGGCATAAAGCATCGGCTGTGCTGTTGTATGGGCCGTCATTTTGGCTTTTGTTGCGTCTGAAGCCAGCAAAGAAACTAGGCAGACCTTTTTCTTGCTCTTCCTTGGATGGGTGATCGGGTGGCTCTCGGCCACGATCGCCAGGGCCGTTTACCCGCCACCTAAATCGCGGCGGCCGGTGGACAAAGCTTCCTGAGGGTTGGGAAAATCAAATACGGGCCACGTAGCCGTGGTCGGCAAACCGGTGCATTCAAGGCTGGCTTGCCGAACCAATTGCTGCAACAGACGGCGGCTGCTTCAGCGGCTTTCTCAAGTTTCGGCTCAGAAAGCCACCGCTGCTGAGCTTTGGCGTTGATAACTTACAAAGGTAATCGTTAATTCAAGCACATACCCATCAAGCATATCTGTAGTTCTGATAGAATTACGGCATAGATATATTTTCTTCCCATTGCCCATTTTCATCTTTCCGCGGAGCCAAAGATAAAAAAAGGCCCATCTCTCTATGGGCCTTTTTTGTGGACAGCGGTCTTCTATATTTTCACCTCGTCCTTTTCAGGATTAGGCGTTGCTTGGTTTAGTCGGAGAGTGCTCTTTTAATCATACGCAATTTATTTACCGTTCTTAAAATTCAGATCCTCGGGAATCAGGGAAAACATAATCGCATCGTAAACGTGATCCCTTACGATCAGCCGTTTTCGTAATCGGCCTTCGCGGGAAGCACCTATTTTCGTGGCCACACCCTGGCTGGGGATATTCCCGGTCGCCACAATAATCTCGATCCTGTTCAGTTTCAACTCCTCAAAACCAAATCGGGCCACCAGGGGAATCCCGGCGGTCGCCACGCCTTGTCTGGCATTACTGGTCCTGATCCAATACCCGAGATTGGCGAAACGATTTTCTCGGTCGAGGTTATTCAGGCCACAAATACCAAGCGGGCGGCCATTGGAGCGATCCGCGATCAGGAAATCATACTCCATTCCCTTCTGCCAGGTATCAGGACGAGACCCTAACCAAGCTCGGCTATCTTCAATGGAGTATCCCCGGTGGCACCAGGGCATCCACGGCGACAATTCCCTGATCGATTCACGGACGGCTTCAAAAACCGGTTCCGCATCATTCGGTTGGCAGGGGCGAACAACTATCGATCCGTCCGGCGTTGTAAAATAGGAGGGCATTTTTCCTCCGAACCAGAAGTCTGAATAGAGAGCATAATGTGTCGGAAAATAAGATGATCAAATCTTGTTGAAATTTCACCATAATTTTTATATGGTTGTCAATAGAAATAGTATCGATTGAGGAAGAGCGTAATTCAAATTATCGGTGGGAACAGCCATGCTATCACTATTCAAAACATCCGGAACCATTCTTCTTCCAATGTTTTTATCAAGCCTCCTGCTGGTCGGATTTGCTCAAGGGGAAGGTGCGAAAGAAGGCAACATGCCCCTCCGCCAATTCATGGATTTGCGTCATAACCACAACCGCTCTTATCCGGCACACGGTCAGTTCGTTGAGGTATTGCCGCAAGGCCACCGAGAAGTGTTTTGGGGAAAGGAACGATACCATTTCTTTAAGGGGGTCTGGTATCGCCCGATCGGAAGGCAATTCCTTAAGGAAGGGGATATTCGGTGAAATAAAGGGAAACCAGCAAAGATCTCTTGCCTCCGGAACAGTAAAACCGCACCCTAATCTGTAAAGCGCCGGACACTTATTAAGAGACCATAGAGTTATGCTCATGTTCTCATTTAATGGATTTTAATGCTAAATTATATAGGAAAAGACATTTATTCCTTGACTTGTTCAAAAGATGAGATTATATTTATTCCTAATACGAAGGCATCCTTTTGATATATCTAAATTATTCAATGGGAAAAAAGGGAAGAAGAGAAGAATTAATAATATATAATAAGGAGGATAAAATGAAAGCCAAAACTGTATGGGTGACACTGCTGCTCTTTTTCACTATCGGAGTTTTTCCGCTTTATGTCGAAGGAGCTCAAAAAATCAAAAGGCTTGGGGTAACGCCGATTTACAAAACAAAGGTAAGAATACATGCGGATAAAGTGTATTCTGTGGCCAAGAAGGTTGAAAAGGATTTAAAGGTCGGGTTCCAAAAGGCCGGAATACCAGAAGTCTTTGATCCTTTTATGGATCAGCTCAAGGCCTATGCCCCGGCCGAGGTCCAAATCCAACCCGGTACTACCCTCGAGTGGATGATCTTTAAAAAAGGAAAATTGGTCGGTGTTGCCAAAGACGCGGTCTGGGCCGGTAAAAAACCCTTTAGGGCCTTCCGAACCGTTGTCCGGTATCAGGACAAAAACTACGAATTTATTATTCCGGAGATTTGTATGAATGTGGCGCTGAAGGGTATAACCGACATCCCAAAACCGCCACCGCCACCGCCTCCTCCGCCTAAGGTGGAAGCGCCGGCGCCGCCACCTCCTCCACCGCCAATCGCCCAAGAGGAAAAACCAGCCCCTCCTCCCCCGCCTGAACCGGCAAAGGTCGAGGAACCTAAAAAAGGATTCATTGTCCTTGATCTCGGATTTATGCAGAGACTGGATCCGACTCTCTTTGGTTTTGCGAGAATCGGTTATATGTATAAGTTCACTGAAAAAATGGCTTTAACGGGATTGGTAGGTAATGAGTTTTTGGCGAAAGAAAATGATGTTATAAAAGATGATCATCCGGCCTTTTCGGGGGATCTCATTTTCTCCTTCTACCCCGTAAAAAGATTCTTCATTGGAGTGGGAGCCGGGGCATGGGTTAATACCAAAGAAACCAAAGTTGATGCCATCGTGGAAACGGGTTTTCACCTCACCGATTTTGACAAGGCCCCTAATATAGCGGTATTCCTGGAAGGCAGATCAGCCTTCAGTAGGACCAACGAGGATCTGCCCTCGGAAAGAATCGGAGTGGGCATTAGATTGCTTTTTTAATAAAATTTATTAAATCCTCTCCAGCGAGGGGGGAATAAAATGCCCCCCTCGCTGACACTTATTTCCCTACTGCGAAAAAAACTACTGTTTCCCCTTCCTTTTCTACCCAATTCATCGTCATCAAGACTTTAATTTCCACAAAATATAGATCGGCAATCTTTGTTGGCATCATCGTTGCCAGAGTATATAGGGTGCTTCCAAAGGAACGGCGACATCGGGGAAATTGGGTATTACCCGGGCCGTAAAATCCGTTGCCGGCCGAGTCGCTAGAGGGACTGACGTATGGTATAAATATCCGGTCGCTCAGAAAGATCAGATGGTTATGAATCTCATCCCAGCGGATAAAATCTGTCCACTGAATCAAGGCCTGCCCGGCAACGTCCGCCGGATGGGCCTTGCCGGCGATGAGAAGCTGTACCGGGTGCCGGGGATTGGTGAGGATGCGCAGGAGTCTGTCCCTGTCATGCAACAATAAATTGGGTCTCTTATAGGGTGTAAAACGGCGGGCAAAGCCTAAGGTTAAGGCATTGGGGTCGAACAGATGCTTTGCATCCTCAACCTCTCCGGGTGATGCACCGGCAGCTTCCAATTGCCGGGATAGCCGTTTCCTCACATACTCTACCAGGGTCTGGCGAGCGGAAGCCCGACACTCCAGAGCTTGGAATCGAAATACCTCTGATGTTCTCCTCCAGGGTCTCCAAGGTTCCATTCCAACGGTCCTTTCCGCATGAGCCGGTCCACAGGTCATCGAATTTTTCCGAATCCCAACTCGACATATGGACCCCGTTGGTCACCTGTCCCACCGGCACTTCCCTCGACTTCGATGGGCAGAAAACTTGTAAATCGGGTTGCTGACCCGTGATGGCTTGTTCATAATCCCTCCCTTACCGGATCTTCGGCACTGGTCGCGGCGGCTGATGGGACTGCCTCTCCATCTTTGACCATTACCTGCGCTTCCTCACCACCTTATCCGCCGCCGAAAAAGATCAGGCTTTCGGTTTCTTTTCATCCCTACACAGATTCGTTTTTGATCTTCTTAACTTTACTCTCATTCCCGGATTGGTTCAATAGAGTGAATCTTGTATTTCATAAGAAGGAAGCATGTATTTTAAATGAGATTAAGGACAGGGCGAGGGTAAGGCAGTCGGAGTCCATGTAGCCATGGTCCCCTAATCAGGAGATTTTGAAGGGATTGGCTTTACCATCCCCGACAGCATGGCCCGTTATCGGTCGAAAACCTCCGACGCTCATGGAAAGGAGAAGCGGGATTGGTTGAGATTCAGCATCCGGGTTCTTAACTCGAGACCGCTTAAATCGGTCCAGGCCGGCAATGAAAAGGGACCCCTATTACCGAAGGGATGAGCGGATAATCCCAAACCCAAAATTATTAGTAAACAGGGCCCCTCTTTTCCTATTAGCCGATGACCAGATAGAACCCGGCGATAAGGATACCGCTGATCACAAAGGCCCCGACAATAAAGCTGTTCAATCTATCCGGATTTATATTTAGGCCCTGACCATTATTCGCTCTGGCGAAGATCAACCCCAGGACGAAAAAGACAATCAGGTCCAGAAGGGTATGGGTGATCCAGTGATGGGTCGTGGCCGCCTTCATCCAGGCCATGACCGTATTGGGGTTCGTTTCCTTTAGGATCAACAATAGAACGCTGAACAGGCAAGTGATGGAAAAGGACAAGCCAAAGGACCGGCCATATTTTCCAATTTCGATATTCTTCATCTTTCACCTCTTCTCTTTTACTTAGCGAGTAAACCAACCCGAACACCCATACTGATGATGGCTCCTGCGCCTTCCATGGCTACCGTGGTCAGGACCAGCAGGCCCGTGGCCCAGAGCGCAATCTTTCGGGCCCCTTTATTGACCGCCAGGTTGTTATAAGCCACTATCGGTAAATAGGTGGCCAGCAACAAGAGCATCATCACTATGTGCTCTTTCGATTCCATGAAAAAATCGTGGGCAAAGGGCCACGGTCCTTTCAGGATCAAGGTCTTATCCGCAGAATAGTGGACCACATAAAAATATCCGGCCAATATATAAGTCAACCACATCAAGCCGGCAATGATCACGCTCAAGGTTTTTATCCTGCCCTGGTTCTCTTCTTTGGCATTCAAGACATCCACGAAAAACCAGACACCCGCCAGACCCAACAGGGAGCCTAAAATGGCGTGAGTCATTAAAGTAAAATAATTCATTTGGCCTCCTTTCGACCCCGATCGCGACGGTGGCTTGGGATTCCTTCTTTCCCGCCGATCGCAATCTTACTGAAATTAATTGGTTACCTTTCTTTATATCGAGAGAAGCCCTCCGGGAGCTTTCTTTCCCCTGACCGCCAAATCAGCAGTTTAATTAATCCCTAATTTGTTCGGTCTTAAATTCAAACTGACTTTTTCCTCCTTCGGACCAAAGGTAAATTGATACCCCAGATAAGCGGTAAAAAGGTTGGGTCCGTTAAAGTCCCGGCCGGCGGAAAGCAGGATATGATGGTCTTCGGTAAGATTGATGATGGCTCCCACTTGAAATCCGTTACTTTCATCCCCGCCTTCACGACTGGCGCTCCGGTGAAACACCTCGGCCCCCAAAGTAAACTGTTTAGTAATCTCTCGCTGTACCAGCCAGCCGAAAAACCACCAATCTTTATTGCCCTCTCCCGGATTGATCCAATAGCCTCCCCCGCCATAGGAGGTCCACGGCCCCCAACTCTTCTGGAACCATAAAGGCAGATAGATCTGGGTCTCCCCGCTGCCCAATCCCTTTTTCTGGTCACCGGTAGGTATGAGTACTATCGGAAAAGTACCCACCATGGGCATCGATTCCGATTCCTGAATAAAGCGGTACTTGATGCCCAATTCCGTATCCCCATAACCATATTGCGAGTCTTCCCCCTCCGCTTTGACGTACTGAAAAGGGGCGATTAAATGGAGGTGTATATTGGGAAGAACCCCATAATTGAACTCCAGATGCGGTAAGGTGGCTGATTTCCCATCATCACTGTGTATATATTGGGAGGCCAAGTAAAACTCCCCATGTTTATAATCCGCCGGTTCCGGATCGTCCGTAAAAAACGGAGGTCCGGCCCAGGCGGTCATTAACCCAAACACCAGCGGAAAAATAACCGCCAGGATTGTTACCAATAGGAACGATTTGATCGGGATAGTCTGGCTTATATTTGTTGGCTTTAGAGCCATCAAAAAATGTTTTAGATCAGGAACTCGTTTATTCTTCTTCATTAATGAACCTCCCTTATTTTCATTTTCATTTTTATCGCCACCTTCTCTTCACAAAACCCTTGTCGTCTCCACAACCAACCCATTGTATTTCTACAGCACCTTTTACTCTTCAATCTCCCTGATCAATTCCCGGACTTTCATTTTTGCCTCGGCCAGGCTTTTCCTTCCTATAGGGGTTATTTTATAATATTTCCTTATTCTCCCATCTACGAGGACAGGACAGGATTTTATTTGCTTGTCCCGTTCCATTTTGTGAAGGATTGGATAAAGGGTCCCCGGGCTTAATCTATATCCATGGTGTCCAAGCTCGTCGATTAACCATAACCCATAGACCGGTTCTTTTGTGGCATGATGCAATATATGAATTCTGATAAATCCCAAATAAAATTCCTTTATGATCAATTTAGATAATTCTCCTCTACGATAACGTCTACAAGTATCGTCTAACGATATTGTATATAGATATTAACCACAGCAAAAACTTTTGTCAAGTTATTTTGAAAAGAAATAGAATACTATTTCCTTTCCCGTTCCCGGCCTTAAGGGTTGGGGAAGGCAAGCAGCGGTATTTTCTAAATCGAAGGATAGCTATCAAAGGCAGGGTTGGGACAATTTTTCGCTTTAAATTGCTAGCCTGTCTAAAGGATGGGGGGGGGTAGGACATTCTTTCTAACAAATTATTTAGGCAACCTCAGGAAAGACTTGATGGATTGATTGGGTTGGAGGTGGAAAGAAGATTATTACTTGAATGCCTTTACAACCTTGGAAAAAGGCCGAACCAGACAGAGCATACCTCCGATTCTACCCAGGAGGAAAGCAGTAGCCGCCGCTACAGCCCCGACGAAATCCAAATGAACAATGGTCACAAAAAGGGCCGCCAGGACAATGAGCAATTCCACCCCGGTACCCCAGGTTATTGGAGCCGTATGCCGGGCACTGACCAGGACCGAACGTTGGAAGGTAACCAGCATCCACAGACCGGGCATGACCGTCAATAGTTTAACCGGGGTCAGGGCAAATTGGGTTAATTCAACAGACAGGCCTGAAACCCCGTGAAACCAAAAATAAGAAAGGGGAGTGAATCCGATGCCGACCAGGAGTCCTGTAGTAACCACACCCAAGCCCAAAGCAAAATTGCGCAGGGCCTTAAAATTGCGATTATTATCCCCTACCAGGGCGATGACGACATCGTGAAAGGACATCCCACAACTCATGAAGAGAAATATCAGCCCTGAAATAACCGGAAGCACAGCCAGGGATTCAATGGCCATACGGCTCTTGCCAACGAAAAAAGTCACGGCCGGCTGGACCCCTAAGGCCAAAAGGGAAGTCAAAGCCAGCGGCAAATAGAAGTTAAGAATGGCCCGATAAGTAAGGGAGTCCCCATCAACTCCTTCTCCAATTTCGGTTTCCGACAGCAGCTGATGAATAATACCGCGGGCCATGAAGCGGCTCAAAATCGCCTCCAGGGTAACGGCGAACAAGAGGATGATGGCTCCTGTCCAGGCACCCTCGAATATAGAAAACCGATACAATAGCAACCCGAGCGAAGTGATACCGATAAAACGGACGGCAGTTCCTAAAGCCACATAACGGGTTTGATCGTGACGGATCAAAACCCCTTGATAAAACCGGCGATATCCGATGGCCCAGGGGATAGGGGTTGAGATAAGAACCGTTCCATAGGTAAGACGGGCAATATGATTGGGAAGACCGATCAGTTTTTGGCTGAGGAAATAGAACACAGCCGGGATGGCCGTGATACCCATCATTAAAGTGATTATTCCTATCAGGACAAAAGTGAATCGCCGCATTTTGATAAAAGCTTCCCGGTCAATGACCAGGGCGGTCGTGGCGCTGATAATCATCATCAGTGGAGCCTCCAGAATCAGGAGGAAGGAAAAGGCCACTCCAAAAGCGGCCAGATTGAATTTGGGGGCGGCCATCCTGGCGATAATGGCACTCATCAGAGCGCCTTCCATGGCCATCATCAGCCAGGTCGATTCCAGGGGCAGCCAAAAAAGTAAAATTCGTTTGTAGGTCAGGTTGGGAGTTTCGGAGTCCACAATAATCTCATTCCCGCTAAAAGCGGCCCCAAAGAGACATCGCCCGCATCCCTTTATAAAAATCCGAAGAAATGCGGGCGATGGATATAGCTAATCTAATTAAACTTAAAATTCGATAAGACAAACTGTTATTTTTTCTGCTATGAATACCATTAAATGAGAAAACAGGCAAGGAAGAAAAACGCGATCGACCTCTCTAATTCTTTCTAATTTTTAAAGTCTTCCTTTGATAACCACACCCAACCCCAATCCCAAACGCAAATAAAGCAGAACAATCAGTAACAGAACAAAAAATCCCAATACCCCATAATCAACAGCTCTCATCTTGGGTTCGTAATAAAAAGTTCGTTTGGCTTGGGGATCGAATCCCTTGGACTCCAGGGCCATGGCCAGGATGTTGGTGTGATGTATGGCGTAAATAAACAGGGGCACGGCCTGGGGGATGAATTTGCCCAGACGTTTAAAGATACTCCCCGATTCCAGATCAAGCCCCCGGGAAACCTGGGCCTGGATGATGGTCGCCCCGGCACCGGCAAAGGTCGGCACCAGCCGCAGGGCCGTGGAAAGGGCGAAGGCCAAAGGATAGGGAACCCCCATGAGGATCAAGCCGTTGGTCAATTCCTCATTCCGGGTCGTGGAAAGAAAGATCAGCCCGATCCCGACAAAGGTGGCCAAACGCAGGCCCATGGCCAAGCCGTAAAGAACCGATTCCCGGCTGATAGCCAGGGGCCCCCAGGTCCACCACTTCGTCGGCCCGGGTACAAAAAAAGGCCATAAGACAGCGCTGAAGGAGATCAGCAGCAACAGGATATAGCGAAGCCTCCAGAAATTGGGAAAGGCCTTGGCCGACAGGGCTATCCATACTACACCCCCGCTTATGAAGGCCAGATATAAAGGATGATTAAAACACAGACAGATGCCGAACAGGATTGCAGCAGAAACCAGCTTGGTCCGTGGGTCCAAATGGTGTATCGGGGTATTTTCATCAAGAAAAAGGAAAATATTCATTTCTTGAGTTCCTGAACCATTTCTTCCAGGTTCAAGGCCTGGAGGCCAAGCCGGTTGCTGATTTGGACCAGGGGAGGCGGAGCCAGAGAAGCCCCGGCCAGTTTCGATTCCTGGGCAAAAACATAGCGCGAAGGACCATCCAAGATAATCGACCCTTCTTTTAAGACGACGGTTCGGTGGGCATACTCGGCCGCCACCCACATGGAATGGGTGATGATAATAATGGTGTGGCCTCTTTGATTTAAACGCCTGAGGAGGTCCATCATACGGCGCTGTTGGATGTAATCCAAACCGGTGGTCGGTTCGTCAAGAATAATGACCTTGGGCCGTACCGCCAGCACCGAGGCTACGGCTACCCGCTGCCTTTCCCCCTTGGTAAGGGTAAAAGGGAGTTGCTTTTCGTAACCCTGTAACTCGACGACTTCCAAGGCCTCGACCATACGCTGTTGGATTGTTTTTGAATCCATTCCCAGGACCTTCAGCCCGAAACTGACTTCCTCTTCAACCGTACGGGCAAAGATCTGGTGATCGGGGTTCTGAAAAATGTACCCCACTTCCTGAGCCAGATCTTTATGGCTGAAGGACATAGTGGGTTTTCCCCGGACCAGCATGCGTCCGGCCGTGGGTTTTAACAGGCCGTTACAATGTTTGGCCAAAGTGGTCTTGCCGGAGCCGTTTTGTCCCAAGAGGGCAATAAATTCGCTTTCTCTTACCTTCCAGTTGATTCCCCTCAAAACCTTGACTTGCTGAGAGGGATAGTAATATTCTAAACTATCGGCTTGTAGGATAAAAGGACCTTCGTCCTGAACAGAGACTTCCCCAGGAGGGATATTCCCCCGCTTTGGGATCAGATCAAACCTTTCAATCAGGTCCATGGCTTCAGTCACGGTCAACGGCCGGCCGGGCCAGTTCATGGTTTGAAAAAGTTCCATCAGGGCCGGAGGCTTAATCCCGCAGGAGATTAGGTTCGACGTATCCGTCAGAATCTCTTGGGGAGGTCCTTGAGCGATTAATTCCCCATCTCGCATCAGCCAAATTTGATCGGCATCCACGGCCATCTCCGGCTCCGGGGCCACCATCACCAAGGTGCGTCCCTCCTGTCTTAAATTCCGGGCTATGGTCAGCACCTCTTCCGCACCCTGGGGATCCAGATCGGTGGTCGGTTCATCCAGGACCAGGATATCGGGTTCCTGGATCAAGACCGAACCAATCGCCAGACGCTGTTTCTGGCCGCCGGAGAGGGTGGCCGGCTGCCGCTGTTCAAAATGCTCCAGGCCGATTGCCGTCAGGTATTTCTGAATACGTTTTTCTATTTCAAGATGTGGTAGACCATGATTCTCCGGACCAAAGGCCATCTCCAATTCCACATTAGTGGAAAATAGTTGGGACTCAAAATCCTGAAAGACCAGTCCTACAAGACGCGACATGCCGGCAACTTTCAGCTTGGCTGCTTCTTTTCCTTTAACTACGACCCGGCCCTGATAGGAGCCGCGGAAAAATTTGGGGATCAGGGCATTGAAGGAATAACATAAGGAAGACTTGCCTGCTCCGCCGTGACCCATGATACAGACAAAGGAACCATCTTCGATTCGAGCCGAGAAGTTTTTTAAAGCCGGTATCTCTTTCCCGGTATAGGTGAAAGACAGATTCTCGATGGAAACGGCGGTAGTCATATTAGCGGTGACAAGTGGCGGGTGACAAGTGACAAGATAAAATGTCCTTCCTCGGCATGAAAAAGTTGAAAGTAAAGGGCCTAGAGCATGTCCTCGACGCTCCGCCCTGCCCTCTCTACCTTTTTTCCCTGCCCGGTTAAAGCAAAAAACTCCCGATTAGGATGCCTGTGGTAGAAACCCAACCCAGGATGCCCACTTGAAAATCGGCCAACAGCCCGCCAAAAAGACCAAACAGAGAGGCTATGGTGACCAACCAGGCCCCCAAGGGACCGGTTATGGGTTTACCCTGGTCGGTATCATCCATGACATCTTCCCAATAAAGATGAAGATGATCCTTGACCAGCTTAAAGACCGAGGTCAGCAGGATAACCCCTATAAAACTGCCTACGGTATTATTGAGGGTGATAATTTTTACCAGGACGTTATAGGGAACTACGCCCATGAGATCGACAAAGATACTGATAACCACCGCGCAGGCTGTCGCTGAAATAAAGGCAATCAAAAAGTAAGCCACCCAATTAAGCCAGGTTCGGACCTCCCAGGAGAAGGTCTTTTGATGAAAAGGAATCAGGGTCAGTCCAAAGCGTATAGGGCAGATAACCAAGAAGGAAATTGCCCACAAACCCGGCCAGGGAAGAAGGAGTCAAGGTGCCGCCGAAGATGTCGCCGATCAGATTGCCGATGGCCGAACCCCAGGCACCGGCCGGTCCGAACATCAGCCCGAAGGGCATGGGAAAAATGTTTCCAACCCGGACCTCGGTGATACCCGGGATCAGGGGAATGGCGGTTTTAAAGGCCAGCAGGGCGGCGCTGTAGATGGCCGCACAAACCGCGGTCAGGATGATCATCCGGGTATTTCTCCACATGGTAAAGACGGCTTTCATGGAACCCTCCTTTCCTTAATGTAAAAAAAAAGTAAAAAATCAGTTCGGAGTTCGGAGTCCTTAAAGGTATCTCGGGGTTCTCTGAACACCGAACTCCGAACTTTTTTCTTCCTAATCCTTCCTCAAATACTGCATGGTCCCGTCCTGCACTACGGCCACCCTGGCCTGTCCGGGAAAATCCTTTTCCAGAATGGCCAGGCAATCCGGCCAGGTTTTGACAAAGATCGCATCATCTACATGACAGATCAGGTCTATCCCTGTCCGATCCGGATAAGGGGCCATGACAATCAATTTTTTCATCAAATGGGGCATAAGACCGCGAGTTCTGGGCGTATACTGGCGTCCCCCGTAATCTGATCCCCAGGCCCGAAACACGTAATGGGGGACTTGCCCTTCGGGGGCGTCTGAGATCAGGATCGCAATTCCCTCCCTGGGTTTCAGGGTTTGTAAACCCAGACCGAGGGCGATGGCCGATTCATTGGCCTTGCCATAGGCATTGCTGACCACCAGATCGAAACCGGTGGAATAGGGAATTCCATAATGCTCCTTTCCCTCTTGTCCTCCGGCTTCGTGGGTGGCCCGGAACGAACCGGCATAGAGGTTGGTGATCTCTCCCCGGCGGTTGATCAGGCAATCCACCTTGAAATTGAGCCCAACGGCATCCCCGGCGGCATCACACTCGGCCCTCATGATGTTATTTTCGAAGTTGCCCAGGCCGGTGCGCGATGGATCCCGGGAAAGCTGGTTATGGAACTGGTTAATGGTTTCGATCCCGGCTACCCCCGGCAGGATCAGTTTGGCCCCTCCGCCGAATCCCACGTGGACATGCGGGGTGATGCAGCCGATCCCGATTTTCAGGTCACAGGACATAAATTCCCGGTTGTACCAAAGTTCCACTCCGGTCGGGGTCCTCCCTACCCTGACGGTGTTTTGGAAAGGATCATGGTTGAAGACGGCATAGTTTTCCACGATCTCCTCCCCTAATTTCTTGCGGGCATTGATCATGTCATAGGCCCCATGTCCGCCCAAGGCCCACATAAAACGGATCTGATCTTTCTTCAGGCCCGCCCTATGGAGGGGGTCCAAGATATGCGGGGCAATGTCCTTGACCGGCGTGGGACGGGTCATGTCGTCAAAGACAATAATGGCCTGGTTTTTTCCTTGGGCTATTTCTTCCAAGCGAGGTCCTTCAACCGGGGTATCGATCTTTTCTTTTATTTGTCCAAGGGTGAGTCCGGGTTTTTCAAATCCGGGAGAATTGAGGTTCTGAATATTCCAGCGATCCGGAAAGGTCAATTCCCGTTCTTTATTTTCATACCAGAGTCGGGAGGGAACAGATATCTTCTGCATGACAGATTTCTCCTTTTGAAGGTTTTCGACCAAGAAGAGTTGGCTTGATTGGAAGGAGTATAGGGTATGAAGGTTTTGGGTGTCAACGAAAAGGTAATATCCGATTTTAGAGGGAGTTAGACTGAAGGCTGAAGGCCGAAGGTAAAAGATTGAAAGCAAAAGGCGGGTTTTTCCCTTATTCCTATCCCCTTCAGCCTTCAGTCTTCGGTCTATGAACCTAAAAGATAATATTTTTCTTGACAAGGCCGATAAAAGATCTTATGTTAGTTAACACTATGAACTATAAATTCCATAACAATTCTTCTAAATTAGAAGATTATCAGTCAGGACGGCTCAGGGAATTAATAGAAGAAATCATTCATTGTTGCCAGGAAAGGGTCCTATTCCAATCCCAAAAATTTAATCTCACTCCAGCCGAATTGCGGTGTATCTCGCTGTTTAACAACGAAAAATATTTGACGACCAAAGGAATGTCCCAAAAGTTAGAGGTGGCCAAGAGCCGGGTAACCAAGATAATGGAGGGATTAACCCAGAAGAAGCTGGTCCAGTGTATCGATGACCCCAAGGATGCCCGTGTGAAACTAATCCGCCTGACCCAGACCGGATATAATAAATACAATGAAATAAATCAGTTTATGAAAAATATCCATTACCAGTTGTTGACGAATTTGAGCACCGGGGACCGGAAGTCAGTCCTTAGTGCCTTGGAACTGCTGCGTTCCTCCATGGAGGTAGTCAAGGAAAAACTGGTATGACCTATTGGGGGATAAATTTGTTAATACTATTAACTTTAATTGTAAAGGGGAGGAAAAATCATGGCGGAAGATTTTGAAAAACAATTAGCGGAACTGAAAAGTAAGGTGGAGGCCCTGGCCTCCGATCAACCGGAAAATAAAATCTCTATGATCGTTTTCAGCGGTGACCTGGATAAGGCCCTGGCGGCCTTTGTCATCGCCACCGGGGCCGTGGCCATGGGCATGGAAGTGGTCATGTTTTTTACCTTCTGGGGTACCCCTTTGTTGAGAGATAAACTCAAAAAAGTCGGGGGAAAAGATATGATGGGAACCATGTTCGGGGCCATGTTACCTAAAGGGACCGGTCAGGTTAAGTTATCTAAGATGAATATGGCCGGGATGGGTACGGCCATGATGAAGTCCCTGATGAAAAAGAAAAATGTCGCTTCCTTGGAACAGATGCTGGAGATGGCCGGGGAATTGGGCGTAAAGATCTTTGTCTGTGAAATGTCGATGGACCTGATGGGTTTCAAACGCGAGGAGATGATCAGCTACCCGGATATGACCTATTGCGGGGTAGCCAAGTTCCTGGAAGAGGCTATGCACAGCAAAATTCAATTATTCATATAAGTATTCCAAGGAGGGAAAAAACATGGAAGAGTTCAAAGTCGATAAAGTGATGGACCTGAAGGGACTACCCTGTCCCATGCCGGTAGTCAAAGTCAGCAAAGGGATAAAAGAGGTCCAGGTGGGACAGGTCATCGAAGCCATAACCACCGACCCGGGGGCCTTGTCCGATTTTCCGGCCTGGGCCAGGACCAGCGGTAACGAGATCCTCAAAACCGATCAAGGGGATGGGGTTATCAAGATCTATATCAAACGAAACAAATAAGCGATTTTTATCCTGTCCGGTCCCTTCCCTATCTATGGAAGGGACTATGGAGGATTTTATATGAAAACCCTGTACTATCTTATTCTGGTCCCCATGGTCTATCTGGCCTTCCTGGTTTTTATCGTGGGGACCCTGGTTCAAAGTATCCGTATATGGCGAACGCCCAAAAACCCGACTACCTTGCAGATCTTCCCTGAAAAGAAACCTAAATGGCTCTGGACCTTTCTCGACAGCTTTCTGCTGCCCACGGTCCGCCGGCATGCCCCGGTGCGCTGGGTTATTCTCATGATTTTTCACCTGGCCCTGCTGTTGTTGATTATCGGTCATCTGGAACTCTTTAAGGGATTTACCTTTTTTCAATTCTGGAGGCATGAGATCTTTTTGGGAAAAGGCTTTGTCGGTCTGGCCCTGTCCCTGGCCCTTCTCTACTTCCTTTTCCGTCGCTTTCATTCCCCCACGCGGGATCTATCCGTCCCCGAGGATTATTATCTGATCCTCCTGCTCTTTCTGACCATGCTCTTCGGCGCTCAAATGGATTGGGCCAGGAGGTGGTACGGCTATGGGGAACTGAGTCCGGGAGATTATCAAACCTATATGACCAGTCTTCTGGTATTCAAACCCCAGCTGCCTGAGGCGGTCTATCAGACCGGCCATTCTTTTATGCTCGTCTTGCATATCTTTTTTGCCAACCTCTTTATCATGCTTTTCCCCTTCAGCAAGGTCATGCATTCCATTTTCAGTATCCCTATGAATAAATTAAGGAGGGGTTAATCATGGATTCGCAAACTCAAAAAGATCTGTTAAACCTATTTCAATCCAAGTTAAACCAGGCCATGAAGTTTTATCTGGAGACCTGTACCCGTTGCGGGACCTGTACCGAGGCCTGCCACGTCTATGCCTCCATGGGCCAGAACAAATATATCTCTTACTACCGGCATGAAATCGTCCGCCGGCTTTATAAAAAATATTTCAAAAGTTCGTTAAACCCCTCGGCTGTCCTGGGGGAATCCAAAGAATTGACTGATATGGCCATGGAGGAACTCTATGAGGCCGCCTATTCCTGCACGGGCTGCCGCCGCTGCATGGTTTATTGTCCTTACGGCATTGACACCCAGATGCTGATGTCGATTGCCAAGCTCTTATTGGTCGGAAACAAATCGGAGCCGGAAATCCTGTCCATGCTGGCCGACATGTCCATTGAGAAGGGGAAGTCGCTGGAGCTGTTCAAGGAGGGTTTTCTCTCGGCCATAAAAAACCTGGAGTCCCAGGTGGTGGAAAAATGGAAGAGCGAGGCCGGTCAAACCCCTATTCCGGTGGATAGGGAGGGAGCGGATATGCTCTATGTCGCCCTGGCCGGGGCGCATTCGATCGTCCCGGCAGCGGCCATCTTTAATGCCGCCAAAGAGAACTGGACCTTGAGTTTTTTTGAGGCCGTCAACTTCGGGGCTTTTCTCGGCGACCCTTCCCGGACCAAGCTGATCCTGAACCGGATCGTTGATGAGGCTTTGCGTCTCCGGGTCAAAGAGGTCTGTATCTGCGAATGCGGAACGGCCTTCCGGGTCATGAAACAGTTGTCCGGAAAACAACCCTTCCGGGTCAGCTCCATCACCGAGGTTCAGGCCCGTTATTTACGGGAGGGACGGATTAAACTGGACAAGGAAGTCTTCAACAAAGTCCCGGTTACCTATCACGATCCCTGCCAGATCGCCCGCAATGCCGGAGTGATTGATGAGCCCCGCTACATCTTGCGCCAATTGACTGCTGATTTTCGGGATATGACTGATGATGTGCGTTATAATTGGTGCTGCGGCGGCGGCGGCGGTTTGGTCGCCCTGGGGGAGGACAACCTGGAATTTCGGATGAAATCGGCCAGGGTCAAGGTGGAGCAGGTCAATAAAACCGGGGCCAAGATTTTGGCCACGGCCTGCGAAAACTGCCATACCCAACTCAGCAATCTGAACGACCATTATCAAATGGGCCTGGATGTCCGATTTCTCTCTTCCATGATAGCCGAGGCCCTGGTGGCCTAGACCGAAAAAAGGAGAAGAACCTATCACGGCTCATCTTCTCCTCTGGCGGATGATTTTCTCCGGTTACGGACAGTGACAAAAATATAGTAGATCATTAGAAAAGGAAGAACGCCCAAGGCCAAATCAAAGCGGCCTTTAAAGAGCTGATAGGTGCTGAATCCTACGATCAGGAGAATAAAAAAAAGTTGAAAAAGAGCCGCGGCCTTTACCATGATTGACGGTCCTTTCTTATCACCGGCGATCTTATTATGCTTTAGAAAATGATGGAATCAAGGGAATACGTTATACGTTTGATGAGTTAACCATACGATTAATCACGAGTCAGAGCCCAACCTATTATATAGGCAAGGATTTCATGGAATCGTTTATTAATGAAAGGAACAAGCCATGTCGTGTTCTATCAGCAAAGCATTGATTGAAAAAACCATGGCCTTTCATGGCCATTGGTGTCCGGGGTTAGCTATCGGAATCAGGGCCTCCGAGTTGGCGCTCCGGAGATTAGGGGATCCCGGAAAGGCCGACTGGGTGGCCGTTGTGGAAACCGATATGTGCGGGGTGGACGCCATCCAGGTCCTCACCCACTGTACCTTCGGCAAAGGGAATCTGATCCACCGGGATTACGGGAAAATGGCCTTCAGCTTTTTCGATCGCCAGGGGGGGAAAGGGTTCCGGGCCGTATTCAATGCCAACCTTCAGGGCGAGACCGGAAAGGAAATACAGGCACTGATGAAAAAGACGGCGGATGGGTCGATCTCGGATCAAGAAAAACAACGTTCCGAAGAACTGCGTCAAACCCTTCCCGATATCTATATGAACGCTGAACTGGAAGAGATGTTTTCCATCACCGATCTGCCGACTCCGGCCCCACATCCGGCCCGGGTGTTGCAAAGCCTGGCTTGTGAGCGTTGCGGAGAAATGACTATGGAATCCCGCACCCGACGATTGGACGGGAAAATCTTTTGCATCCCCTGCTTTGCCGAAGTGGATCAAAAATCTGAAGGTTTTTCATAAAAGGCATTTTTAAAACCTAACCCGGACAAGCCGGAACCATATTTGAAATATTGTAACATTTGGTGGATTCGTAAAAAGTCACCGAAAGCCTATTTTCGTCATTCCCTTGAAAAAGGGAATCCAGTGTTTTTAATAAGTTGAGAATAGCCTGGATTCCCGCCTCCGCGGGAATGACGACGAAATATTCTATCCAATTTGAGTAGAATTCTATTCCTAAGTTACTAATGGCCTCCAAAAATACTTTTATACTCCCCGTACCCTTCCTTTTCCAGATCTTCCTTGGGAATGAAACGCAGGGCAGCGGAATTAAGACAATAACGCAGCCCCGTGGGTTTCGGTCCGTCGGGAAAGACATGCCCCAGGTGGGAATTTCCATGTTTGCTTCTAACCTCAGTGCGGTTCATCTGGTGGCCGGAATCCACTTTTTCCACAATATTATTCGGGTCCACGGGTTTGGTGAAACTCGGCCAGCCGGTTCCGGAATCATACTTGTCTAAGGAACTGAACAGGGGCTCTCCGGAAACAATATCCACATAAATTCCTTCTTTTTTATTATCCCAGTAAGCATTATTAAAGGCAGGCTCGGTACCGTTTTGTTGAGTCACTTCCAACTGCAAAGGGGTCAGTTTTTTCTTTAAGCCAGCTTCATCTGGTTTCCGATACTCTTTTTTCCCTTCGGAATTGGGGCTCTTTTCCCCCCAGTTATTGATAATGAACTGGTCTCTTCCTGATCCCCAGCGGTAGTTCCGGTAGCGCAAGGGATTTTTCTGGGAATAATCCTGATGATACTCTTCAGCCGCATAAAAAACGCCGGCTGGTTTTATCTCGGTCACGATAGGTTTGGAAAATCTTCCGGAACGAGCCAAGGCCTCTTTTGAGGTTTCGGCCATTTTTTTCTGCTCTTGGTCATGATAAAAAATTACCGTTTTATATTGCGAACCCCGGTCGGCAAATTGGCCGCCGGGATCAGTCGGATCAATATGTCTCCAGAAAACGTTCAGTAACCCCTCATACGATATCCGGGCCGGGTCATAATGGACCTGGATCGCCTCCACATGTCCCGTCGAACCTTCTGATACTTCTTGATAGGTGGGATTTTTTTTGCGGCCGCCCGTATATCCTGAGACCACTCTGATCACTCCCGGTAATTTTTTATAATCGGATTCACTGCACCAGAAACAACCACCGGCAAAGGTGGCAATTTTTACAGTTGAATTCTCCTGATTCATTATTTTTTTCACCCCGTCTTTAGATTCTGCGGTTTGTTAACAAGATGGTGTGATAGTGACCAATACAGCGACAAAAACCAACCATGGCCCCACCCTATCTATTCCTGTCATGATTTTCTTCACTCTTCGATTGGGTGCCTTCTCTTTTTCTTTGAATTCTTGCAACGAAGAATATAGCTTCCAAAATATCAAAAAGAGTTCCCCGGGATGGATTAGGATATATGATAAGAACTTCTCAGGTAAGTTACAAGGGGGAGGGGGAGGAAGGGCTTACTGATTATTCCGGCAGGGTTAGACCCTTTATACGGAGTCGGAATTCCCTTAAAAGGGAAATTTAATGGTGGGTATGTTTTTCATGGATAATGAACCAATCTACATAACCGTTCTTACAGACTTTCCAGCTGCCTGAATTAAGGCGTCGGTCAATAACCATCCCAGGATAGCCAGACATTCCATGTCCAAATATCCAGTGGTATTTTGCTGGAAAAGCAATCCCCCTTGGGCCGGAAACTCTTCGTCTTCGTCATTAAACAGCAGCAAGATCGGAATTTTGGGCAAGACATCGAACCGGGCAATAATCTGATAAGACAACTCCAGGTTAGCCGGTCCGGCTCCCAGTTCTTGACAGGCCCCTTTCAAATCTTCAAGCCGGTTGGAAAATTCTTTCACCAGGGCTTTTTCGGTGTTGCTGTTGAATCCGCCCACAAAAGGGGCGGCATCTTTGAAATCTTTGTAAGTGACCCAATTATCTCCTTTCGGTTCCTGATCAGGACTTAAGAGGAGATATCTGCAAAGCAAAATACTGACGGCAGGCAACGGCTCCTTACCTGATCGTTCATAAACCCCTTTCGGAGAAACCTGATAGGTTTTCTCCATCAGTGAAATAAAGGCTTCTCCGCCCCTGATTTCAATCTCTAGGATTTTAGACCTGGAGGCAAAATCGATCCCGACTAACTGCTTCAGATAATCTTGATAGGTTTCTTCAAAAATAGAAGAATCAAAAGTCATAACCGATCCCTTTTGGACAACTCAGTTTTTGGGAACCCTCAGTGGCCCCGATTATTTTTCAAAGGACCAAGGGGCTCTTTTCGCAGACGATTCGATTTGGGGGCCTAAAAAAAGGATTGAATTTCAAAAATCGAATCAAATAAAATTATTCTACTATGGAAAAGGAATGGAAATCAAGCCAGGAGCTTATCATCGTTGTTGACAGACCCAAAATTCCAAGTAATATAGGATGTGAATTGAATGAAATATCGAGTGGGGCGGAGAATTATCTGAATCCTCTATCCTCCCATCCAAGAACCGCTCCCCGAAGGGGCTGGTGAATATAAATCATGACCAAGGAAACCCCATGAACCGACCTTTTTCTCTTATGATCGCCGATGATGAAAGAGTCATCCGTGAAGGGATTCAACGGGTTCTTTCCCGGGAGAACCTTGAGATTCACCTGGCTGAAAACGGGGTGCAGGTCTGGGAGGCCATGCAGCAACGCGGCTTCGATCTGCTCCTGGTCGATCTGAGGATGCCCCAGTTGGACGGAATGGAACTCCTTCATCGTATAAAAGAGCGCTATCCGGATCAGATTTTTATCATCATCACCGGTCACGCCACCATTGAAGCGGCTGTGGAAGCCATGAAATTAGGGGCCTATGACTTCATCACCAAACCCTTTGTTCCTGATCAACTGAGACAGGCGGTCCGTCGTGCCCTGGAAAAACGATCCCTGGAAATGGAGGCCCTCCAACTACGAGAAGAGCGGGAAAAGAGCCTCAAAGACATCGCCATGGAAAAGAGTCGCATTCAAACCATCATCCACTCTATGGCCAGCGGGGTCTTGGTTACTGATCGGGATCAGATTGTGGTCCTCTATAATCCGGCCTTGACTCACTTGTTAAAGATTCCCGGAGAACCTCTGGTTGGGAAACCCCTTCCGGGAAGCCCCTCTATGAAAAGCCTGACCGAAGCTATTGCTCAGGTGTTAAAAGAGGAAGGACCCCGGACTATTTCTGAGGAAACTTCTTTGGATGATCCTGAACCCGTATATCTCCGGGCCCACACCGCAGCCGTTACCGGTGATGAGGGAGAAATCCTGGGCTCGGTCTCAGTAATCGAGGATATCACCTATTTAAAGGCCATGGACCTGATGAAAAATGAATTTGTGGCCATGGTCGCCCACGAACTGCGGTCCCCCATAGCCGCTATTCAACAGCAAATTTCGGTCATCCTCCAGGGGCTGGCAGGCGCGGTAACCGAAAAACAGCAGGAACTTTTGGGGCGATCCCAAGAACGGGCCAACGGGTTGTTGGATATGATTCGAGACCTGCTGGACATTTCCAAGATGGACACCGGCCGGTCCTTCCAGCAAAAGGAACACCTGAATCTCTTTCCCCTGGCGGACAAAACCGTCTCCTTCTTACAGCCCCAAGCTCAAGCCAAAAACCAGACTCTGACCCTTCAAGCCCAAGAGGACCTTCCACTTATTAATGCCGATCCCCAGGCCATGGAGGAAATAATGACCAATCTGATTTCCAATGCCATCAAATTTACACCGGAAGGGGGGACCATTCAGGTCCTTTTGAAGCCGGAATTCGACTACCTCCTTATTCAGGTTTCGGATAACGGGATTGGCATTGCCCAGAAGGATCTTCCGCGGATTTTTGATAAGTTTTATCGGGTGAAAAGTGAGAAAACCAGAAAAATCGTCGGGACAGGGTTAGGGTTACCCATCGTCAAACAAATAGTTGAAGCTCACCTGGGTTATATTCGAGTAGAAAGTCAACCGGATCAGGGATCGAGCTTCAAGGTCTTCATCCCTTCCATACCCCCAGAAAGGACACCCTATGATCATACCTCTTCTGAAAAAGAGTGAGTTGTTTAATAAAGTTTCTCCCGAAGAGATGAAAGTGTTGACCCCCCTCTCCCAAGAAAAGACCTTCTCCACGGGAACGATTATCTTTTCACAAAACGCTCCGGCAGAAAGAGTCTATCTCCTGGACCATGGGTCGGTGGCTCTAAAAACCGTTCTCTCCAATGGTCTGGAAATCACCTACGAAATGATTACCAAACCAGGGGAGCCTTTCGGCTGGTCGGCCCTGATCGAACCTTTTCGGCACATGACCACCGCCCTTTGTCTGGAAGATACCAAGGCCATGGTTTTCAACCGGAAAGATCTATACCGAGTTTTTCCCAAGCACCCCAGCCTGGGATTTAAGATCATGCGGAATTTATCTATTCTGATCGCCAAACGCCTGGAGCGTACGCGCAGATTGTTGGTGGGGCAAATATAAATAATCCGAAGGGAAGGACTTTATCCGGGTTCGGACCGCTGATTTCCGTTTTTCCACTTGACCCTCTTTTCATCTTATCCTATACTCAGGCCTGCTTTATAAGCTAAGGTCAGTCATACCGATCAGTCCGCCGCATTCGGTTTGTTTTCAAAAGAGGCTTTTCCTATGCGTTCGGAAACAGAAAACCAATTTCTTCTAAAAGCCATTGAGGCCTTTAGAACACGCTTGATCGTAATTTCCCCGGAGTTTAAAATTCTGGCGGTCAACGGCGGCTTGGAGGGAACCGATAGTTCGAAGATTGTTGGAAGTCTCTGCCACCAGGTCTTTTACGACCGCCCGGAACCCTGCCCCAACTGCGCGGTCCATAGAGCCAGAGAAACCGGCCTCCCGGCCTTACAGCCAAAACTGGGAGAATTTACCGAGACCAGGGCCATCCCCTGTCTTTATGCCTATCCGGTTTATACTGACAATAAAATTGAAGCCTTCGTCAGCCTGGATTTCGACCTTCCGGCCCGTAGCGAAATCGAAGTCTCCCTGCAGAGTTCGAATGCCCTGCTGCGCAATCTGATCCTCAGCGCCGTTGATGGGGTCATTGCCGCCGACAAAAAGGGTCGAATCCTGATTTTCAACGAAATGGCGGCTGAGCTGTTCGGTTACGGCGTGGCCGAAGCCATGGAAAGCTTAGATATCCGGGACATCTATCCCGATCAAAAAGAGCTGGAGGTCATGAAGGCCCTGCGCAGTGAGGACTACGGCGGACGGGGCAAGCTGCACTCTTTCGAAGTAGAAGTTATCAATAAGAAGGGGGAACATATCCCTATTGATCTGAATGCTTCCATCGTCTATGAAGGGGATCGGGAAGTGGCCACCATCGGCTTTTTTCGTGACCAGCGCGGGATCAACCGCATGAAGGAAGAACTGGAAAGGACCCAACTGCAATTACTTCAGTCGGAAAAAATGGCCTCCCTGGGCAAGCTGGCGGCCGGCGTGGCCCATCAGCTTAATAATCCCTTGTCCGGCATCATCCTGTTCACCCGGTTGGTCCTGGAGGAGTACACCCTGGAAGAGGGCGCCAGAAAGGACCTCACCCGGGTCATAGAAGATGCCGAACGCTGCCGGGACACGGTCAAGGAACTGCTGGAATTCGCCCGCCAGACCAAACATATCCGGCGGCCTCACGATATTAACCGGGCCATTTCCCGGACCCTTTTTCTATTGGAAAATCAAACGCTGTTTCAAAACATTGACATTGAAAAGCACCTGGACCCAAATTTACCCCCGGTGACCGCTGACATCCAACAACTGAACCATATGTTTATGAATATTATTCTAAACGCCGCCCAGGCCATGGAAGGAAAGGGTAATTTAATTATAAGAACCACGGCCCTTCCCGAAAAGGAACAGGTCCGCATCGAAATTTCAGATACCGGCCCGGGGATTCCCGACGATATCCTGTCCCATATCTTTGATCCCTTTTTTACCACTAAACAAGAGGGAGAAGGGACCGGCTTGGGATTAAGTTTGGTATACGGGATTGTACAAAATCAGGGGGGTGAAATCAAGGTTCAGAGTACCCTGGGTGAGGGAGCGACCTTCATCATCGACCTGCCCATCATGCCCAAAGCAGACGGAGGAAGCTGAAGTGAATAAGGAGCTCGAGGGAATACGGATTCTGGTAGTGGACGACGAACGGGATATCCGCGATGCTTCGGAGCGTATTCTGAGCCGCGTCGGTTTTCAATTGGTTACCGCCAAACGCGGAGAGGAAGCCCTCCAGGTCTTTCAGGAGGCGCACCCGGCCATCGTGCTCCTTGACTTAAAGATGCCCGGCAT
This sequence comes from uncultured delta proteobacterium, assembly GCA_963790475.1. Taxonomy (GTDB): domain Bacteria; phylum Desulfobacterota; class RBG-13-43-22; order RBG-13-43-22; family RBG-13-43-22; genus RBG-13-43-22. The sequence goes on from CAWBOS010000013.1 coordinate 140,752, forward strand.
GGACGGCATGGAGGTTCTTAAGCGCCTCCGGGAAGGGGACCCTTCCATTCTGGTGATTGTCATTACCGGTTACGCCACGGTGGAAACAGCCATTGAAGCCATGAAGCAGGGCGCCTATGATTTCATCCCCAAGCCTTTCGAACCGGATCAGCTGCGTATTGTGGTCAATCGGGCGGCTGAAAAAATCCGCCTGACCCGGGAAGCCAAAAAACTGGAACAGGAAAAAGCCCGCACCATGTCCGATTTGGACACCGAAAAAAGCCGCTTGCGGACGATCATCGAATCGCTGCCGGATGGGGTTATGGTCACCAACACCAGCGGACAGGTGGTGCTGATCAATCCCTCCTGCAAACAGATGCTGAAACTGGACCCCGACACCGCACCGGGCCGGCCTATTCAAGAGTATGTAGCGGATGAAGCCTTGTGCAATCTGGGTCTGGATATATCCAAAGGAAAATATGTGGATTACGGGGATATCCCCGAGCAGGAGTTCGCCCTGACCGATGGAACCTATCCTGCGGGCCATGGCCCTGCCGGTCTTGGGAGAACGAAAGGAATGCCTGGGAGCGATCATCAATTTCATCGACATCACTTCCATGAAGGCCCTCGATCGGCTGAAGTCGGAGTTTGTGGCCAAAGTCTCCCATGAATTGCGTTCACCCCTTTCCACCATCCATGAACAGATCGCCATAGTCGTTGGCGACCTGGTGAGCAGCCAGCCCCAACAGCACCAACACCTGCTGGCCCGGGCCAAGGAAAAAACCCAGGGGTTGATCTCTTTGATCGGTGATCTGCTCGACTTATCGCGGATTGAGGAAGGGAATCACCAGCCGGGAGCCGAAACCGATCCGGGTGGACGAACTGTTGAAAAATATCGTCGATTTTCTTTCCACCAGGGCCTCGGCCAAAAAACAATCCCTGACCCTTGAGGTTCTATCCCGGGACCTGCCGGAAATCAAGGCCGATCCCCTGGCCCTGGAAAGCATTTTCGGAAATCTGATCACCAATGCCATCACCTATACCCAGGAAGGAGGCTGCATTCGAGTTGAATTGGACCGGGCCGGCATCAATATCCGGGTCAAAGTAGTGGACAACGGCTTCGGTATTGCCGAAAAATATATCGACAAAATTTTCGATCGCTTTTACCGGGTTAAGGATGAAAGAACCCGCTATATCACCGGGACCGGGCTGGGGCTTCCCATTGTCAAAGGCCTGGTGGATTCTTTGGGCGGGATCATCGAGGTGACCAGTACCCCTGGGGAGGGATCGACCTTCACCGTTCTGCTTCCGGTCCAACAGTGAAACACCCCTTAGGCGTTATCCCGTAAAGCGTTTAGAAACTCCTCCGGAGGAACCTGCAATCCGGTCCACAAGGCAAAGGCCCTTCGGGCCTGGTAGGCCAGGGCCGACAACCCGTCCATAAACCGAATGTCTTTGGACCGGGCCAGCTCTTCCCAAAAATTTCTTTGGCGGCCGTAATTAAGATCAAAAACCAACCGGCATCCCGGGAGATCAAGACTGCTCACCAGATCGGCCATTTCCGGAGATTCATCACGGCTGGAAACTGATGTGGCATTGACTACAATATCTACGGGGAGCGGGCCTTCGGGGAAGGACGACAAATCCAGCGGCTCCCCACCCAAGTGTCTCAATAAGGGCCTTTGTTTTATCCATATTGCGTCCGGCGACATAGATGGTAGCCGCCCGCAGCCAGTTTAAAATAAACACCACCGCCCTGGCCACCCCGCCGGTTCCAAAAACTAAGGCCACTTTCCCGTCCACCTCGAATCCCGCTTCGTTGAGCGCATCCATGACGCCGATGGCATTCGTATTGTATCCCTTCAAACGATCCCCGTCCCGAACAACGGTATTAACCGCTCCGATGATGTTGGCGCCCTCGGAAAGGACATCCAACAAAGGGAGCACGGCTTCCTTGTAGGGGACGGTGATGTTGGCCCCGGCCATGTGCAGGATCCGGATACTTTGAATGGCCTGTCCCAGGTCCTGGGGTTTGACGACGAAGGGGACATAGGTCCCATTAATGCCCTGACGTTTCAGGACCCGGGAAAACATAATCGGAGATTTCGATTGTCCCGCCCGTTCGTCACTCAGAATACAAAAAACTTTCATCGTAATTATCCGGGGAAAGGATTCAAGGGTAATAGTTCGGAGTTCGAAGTAACATCTTATTGCCGAATCATAAATCCAACAACTCCGAACTCCCAACTCTGAGCTTCTTTATTACAGCCCCAGCAGCCTTTTCAGGCTTTTGGTGATTTCTTCGGCCGAGGCCGGTTTGCTGATGTAGTCATCGGCTTCAGTGGACATACCGTCGTAATGGGAGTAGCGTGTGGAGGTCACATGGGAGGCTACCGCCGTCAGCAGGATAATGGGGATGTCACGGTATCGGTCATCCTTTTTGAGTTCTTTGCAGACCTCGTACCCGTCTTTTTCAGGCATCATCACATCCAGCACAATGGCATCAGGCGGATTGGAGCGCACCTTTTCCAGACCCTCCACCCCGTTATAAGCCACCTCAACCTTGAAGCCCTCTTTTTCCAAATTACCCTGGACGATGATAGCGAAGTCCGGTTCATCGTCTACAACTAAGACCCTCTTTTGCTGGTTCATCATGACCTCCCCATCTGTATCGCATTCAGTTAATTGTTACCTTTTTTATTTTTATTCAACCGTCGGTCTCGGAAACAAGCCTGACCTTTCCACGATTTCCGGGACCATCTCCTCCCATTCGATAGCCATGATGTGAAATCCGGCCACCCCTTTTACTCCTTTAAGGCGCTGGATGGACTCAACGCAGATTTTGATCCCCTCTTCGGCCTGTTTTTCTTTGGGTGTGTCCGCCAGGCGCTTGACAACAGCATCCGGCACGTCCATACCGGGCACCCGGTTTTTCATGTAGCGGGCCATCCCGGCTGATTTCATCGGGGTCAACCCGGCCAAAATATAAACCTGCTCGGTCAACCCCCGGTCCCGGGCTTTGCTCAGCCAGTCTTCAAATTTGTCCAGATTATAGATGCATTGGGTCTGGATAAACTCGGCCCCGGCGGCCACTTTCTTGGCCAACCGCGGTACACGGATTTCGTAGGGGTCGGCAAAGGGATTAGCCGCTGCTCCGACGAACATCTGCGGAGGCCGGCTGATGGCATCACCTCCCAGAAACTTGCCTTCGTCGCGCATATGTCTGACGGTCTGGACCAGCTGCAGCGAGTCGATGTCGTGGACGTTCTGTCCCTGGGCACAGTCCCCGAAACTCTGATGATCTCCTGAAAGGCAGAGGATATTGTGGATGTCGAATGAGGCCGCGCCCAGAATGTCGCTTTGGAGGGCGATCCGGTTCCGATCCCGGGTCACCATCTGCAAAACGGGTTCCAGCCCCATCAACTTCAGTCGAATACAGGCGGCCAGACTGCACAAACGGGTCATGGAGGTCTGGTTGTCGGTCACATTGATGGCATCAACATGGTTCTTAATCATTTCCGCCTTGCGAGTAATCACCTCAGGGTCACTGCCGCGAGGGGGACCGCATTCGGAGGTGACGGCCATCTTTCCGGAAGCCAAAATTTTTTCCAGTTTGCTCGGTGTCTTGGCCTTCATAGCTTCAAATCCTCCCTGACGACTTTTCGCGGTCCGCCGGCCCGGTCGGTGGACCAGTTCTTGATTGGGGTCAGTTTTTCATAGTCATCCATCCGCCCCAGGGCCTTCAGCCGGTCGATGATCAACTGCCAGGCGCAGGGGACCTCTTTGCTGATTTCACATTTTCCGGCCGTAGACCCGCCGCAGGGCCCGTTCAGGATCCGCTTGGCGCAGCGGGAAACCGGACAGATGCCGCCTGAAATGGCCAGCAGACACTGGCCGCAACCCTGGCAGCGTTCGGACCAGACCCCCCTGGCCTCGTTGGCCCCCATGAACAGGGTGTTCACCCCGGGGTAAACCGGTTTGGTCTGGTACTTTTCGGCGGTGAATTGAACCCCGACCCCACAGGCAATAGACAACACCGCCTCATAGTGATCGAGGCTGTCCCGGATCTCTTCCAGGTACTCATGATCACACTGCCGCTCCAGGGTCCGTTCCCCGATGTTCACTTCCCGCCCCTGCTGCAGGAAATGCATGCGCAAGGCCGAGGCCAGAAGGCCCACTTCTTTCTTCCCGCCGACCTCGCAAACCGTTACGCATTCATTACATCCCAAGACCAGGACGCTCTGGCAGTCTTTGACGTAATCAATGATTTCTTCTATCGGCTTTTTATCGGCCACAATCATCGCTTTTGACCTCCATTTCTGATTGTTTCGCAGGTTTCATTAATCTGCTTAAAGGGTTACACCAGCGGCCTCTTTCTGATCCTGCCGGATTTTTTTCAGTTTTTTCAAGACCCCTCGAATCGGATTCGGGCCGGCTTCAAGAATTCGGGCGTGCATTTCCTCGGCAAACCGGGCGAACAGGGGACCATCGCTGGAAGACAGGTTGAACATCTGCAATCGATGGCCGCCGATACCGATGGCGTCCAGGGTTTTCCGGATTTGCTCCACCCGGGCCTTGGCCCTGAAATTGCCTTTTTCGTAATGGCAGTCCCCTTCGCGGCATCCCACCAAATAAACCCCGTCGGCCCCCTTCTCAAAGGATCGCATCAGATGCAGGGCATCGACTTTTCCGGTGCAGGGAACGCGAATAATCTTTATGGACGAAGGATAACCCAAGCGCATCGAACCTGCCAGGTCCGCAGCCGTGTATCCTCAGAAATTACAGCAGAAGGCGATGATGATCGGCTTAAAATCTTGGCTCATAGGGCCCCCTCCAATAAAGTGTCGATCTTACATAAAAGCTGATCGTCTTCATACCAGTTGAGTTCGATGGCCTTGGCCGGGCATTCAGCGGCACAGATCCCGCACCCGTGGCACAGGGCCTCATCGATTTCACTGAACCCTTCGGCATTGATCTTGGGCACGCCGTAAGGACAGGACCTGACACAGATAAGGCAAGCCGCGCACAAATCGGTCTGAACCTGGGCGGTTACGGCCGATAGGGTCAGTTCTTTCCGGGAAAGGAAGGTGGTGGCCCGGGAGGCCGCGGCTTGGGCCTGGGCGATGGTTTCGTTCATCAGTTTCGGGCTGTGGGCCGCTTCCGCAAATAAAGATCCCTTCGGTGGCCATGTCCACCGGACGCAGTTTGACATGGGCTTCCATAAAGTACCCTTCGGCGGTCCGGGCCAGCTTGACGATTGAAGCCAGTTCTTCGGTATCCGCCGCCACCATCCCGGCACTTAAGCCCAGAAGGTCGACCTTGACCTGCATATTTCGACCCAGGACATGGTCCCTGAAATTTACCACCAGTCCTTCTTCAACCTGTTCCACCTGGGGAGGGGTTTCCGGGTCGAAGCGGAAGAAGACCACCCCTTTTTCCCGGGCTTCTTTATAATAGGTTTCCAGCAATCCATAGGTGCGGATATCGCGGTAAAAAATGAATACCTCGGCCTCGGGATTGAGATTTTTTATTTTAAGGGCGTTCTTGATGGCACTTTGACAACAGATGCGCGAACAATTGGGGTTTTCCTCGTTCCGGGATCCGACACACTGGATCATGGCCACCTGGTTCAGATCTTGGGCCCCTTTTTCTTTGAGACGTTTGGCCAGCTCAACCTGAGTCATGACTTTTTCGCTTTGACCGTAGAGATATTCCCGGGGTTGATATTCGGAAGCCCCGGTGGCAATCAGGGTCACCCCGTGATTGATCTTGCGCTGGTACGGGCCCGGTCCGACGAGTAGCTCGGTGGTGAAGTTTCCCTGGAAACCGGTAAATCCGACTACTAAAGCCTGGGTCAGTACCTGAATCAGGGGATGGGTGGTCACCCGTTCTACCAGACCTTGCAGATAGGTCTGAATATCATCTCCTTCAATAGTAAAGGTCAGACGGTTGGCCATGCCCCCCAATTGTTTTTCCTTCTCAACCAACACCACCTCATATCCCTGATCAGCCAGTCCCAGGGCGGCATTCATTCCCGGCCACCCCGCCGCCGATAACCAAGGCGCGTTGGTTGACGGTGATGACCTTCTCCCGCAGCGGGCTAAGGCTTCCGGCCCGCGAGACGGCCATACGGATCAGTTCCCGGGCCTTATCGGTGGCCTCCCGGGGATCGTCCGAGTGGACCCAGGAATCCTGGTTGCGGATGTTGGCCATTTCCAGGAGGTACTTATTTAAGCCGCAACTCTGGAGGGTATCCATAAAGATGCCCTCATGGGTTTTCGGGGTACAGGCGGCCACCACCACCCGGTTGAGCCGGTGCTCCCGAATACTTTCTTTCATGATTTCCAAGGAATCCTGACTGCAGGAAAAAAGGTTCTGCCGGGCATAGACCACGTTGGGCAGGCTTCGGGCAAAGGCCTCCGCCTCGGCCACATCCACGACTCCGGCGATATTGATACCGCAGTTGCAGACATAGACCCCGATGCGTGGTTCTTCGTCCGCGACCTCGATTTCCTGGGGAAGGTCAAGGGTTCTGGTGCGTGTGTTTCGGACATTGGCCAATTTTACCCCGGCCAGGCAAGCCGCGGCACTGGCCTCGGTAACCGAACCGGGGATATCCTTGGGTCCCTGAAACACGCCGCAGGCATAGACGCCCGCACGGGAGGTCTCTATGGGCGCAAAGGTCGATGTCTTGACAAAGCCGTATCCATCCAGCTCCACATCGAGCCTCCGGGCCAGATCCTTGGAAGATTCCGGCACCTGGAGGCCCACGGACAGGACGATCAGGTCAAAGAATTCTTCTTTAACCTCGCCGTCTTCATCCACATAGCGGATATGCAGATCCCGGTCTCCGGCGATTTCGTCAAAGGAGTGAACCCGGGACCTTGATGAAGCGCACGCCGGCCTTGTCTCTGGCCCGCAGATAGATATTTTTCGTAGTCCTTTCCGAAGGTACGAATATCCATGTTGAAAATGGCACAATCCAAATCTCCCTTGGCATGCTCCTTGGCCATCATGGCATCCTTGATGGCGTACATACAGCATACCGAGGAGCAATAGCTGTTCCCGCAGTGATTGGTGTCCCTGGACCCGATGCATTGAAACCAGGCGATTTTTTTCGGCTCTTTTCCGTCGGAGGGACGGATCAGGTGCCCCTGGGTCGGGCCGGAAGCGCTCAGGATTCTCTCGAATTCCAGACTGGTCAGGACATTGGGATTTCTGTGGTATTGATAAAGCTCTTCCAGAGGGGAAGGGTCATAGGGCCGGCTGCCGGTAGCCAAAACAACCGAACCGATCTCGATTTCCTTTTCCATCACCGTCTGATCATGGTCCACGGCTTGGGCCAGACAGGCCTCGACACACTGGTAGCATTCGGAGCAAATACCGCATTTCAGACATCGGCGGGCTTCCTGTTGTGAATCGCTTTCCTGATAACCCAGTTGAACCTCATTGAAGTTTTGGATGCGTTGATCGGCCGGGGCCTGAGACATCCGGGTTCGCGCTTGAAGAATCTGCCCCTCGGTTGGAACATCAATAACAGCTTCCCAATGTTTCGGTCGCCCCTGGCGCAGATCGCGGCCCTGGAGAAAGCGGTCAATGGAAAGGGCCGCTTCTTTGCCGGCCCCGATGGCCTCCACTACGGTCCGCGGTCCGCTGACCGCATCCCCGCCGGCAAAGATATCCCGGTCGTCGGACTGTAAGGTTACCGGATCGACCCGGATGGTCCCCCAATCATTTAGCTTACAGGCGCACTCTTCGGTCAGGCAGGTCCAATCGGACTCCTGGCCGATGGCCGGAATAACGGCATCGACTTCGATGATAAATTCACTGCCGGGGATCGGTTCCGGGCGGCGGCGCCCGCTTTGATCCGGCTCACCCAGGGCCATTCGGATACATTCTATGGCCTTGACCCGACCGGCTTCGGCTATCACCCGTACCGGATTGGTCAGGGTCATGATCTCGATTCCCTCGGCCTGGCATTCTTCAATCTCTTCGGCATTGGCCGGCATCTCTTCCAGACTGCGCCGGTAGATAATGAAAGGATGGGCGCTGCCGGTGCGCAGGGCGGTGCGCACCGCATCCATGGCCACATTACCGCCACCGACCACCGCCACCCGGTCTCCCAGTTTGATCCGGTTGCCGAGATTGACTTCCCGGAGGAAGTCGAGACCCGGATAGACCCCCGGCAGATCTTCCCCTTCGATGCCCAGGGCCTTGCAGGCCTGGGATCCGATCCCCAGAAAGAAGGCCCCATACCCCTGATGGCGCAGTTGGCCGATAGTAAAATCCTTGCCGATCTCCAGCCCGGTTTTGAACTCCACACCCAGATCACGGATGGTCTGGATTTCCGCTTCGATGATGTTACGAGGCAACCGGTAGGCGGGAATACCAACGGTCAACATTCCCCCCAGAACGGGCAGTTTTTCAAAAACCGTGACCGCATATCCCTCTATGGCCAGAAAGTAGGCGCAGGTCAAACCGGCCGGTCCGGCGCCGATGATGGCCACCTTTTCCGGTCTGGGTTCTTTTTTCTGAGGCAAAAAGGGAGGGCCGCTTTTCTGGTCCCAGTCGGCCAAGAACCGGTGGAGATTCATGATCGCCAATGGTTCATCGACCGACTGGCGGGTGCAGGCCGCTTCGCAAGGGTGATGACAAACCCGTCCGCAAACACCGGGAAAAGGATGGTCTTTTTTAAAAAGCTCCATGGCCTCCCGGTATTTTTCGGTGTTCATAAGGGCAATATACCCCTGAACACTCACATGAGCCGGACAAGTAACCCGGCAGGGGGCGTTTCCACGCTTGCTGATGGCATATCCACCGGGAATCGCCTGGGGATATTTTTTAAAGGCGGCCTTGCGCTTGGATAGACCTTGATCATATTCGTTGGGCAGCTCTATGGGGCAGACCTTGCTGCATTCACCGCAGCTGGTGCATTTGGATAAGTCCACGAAGCGGGGCTGTTGCCGGAGTCGGGCCTTGAAAAGACCCTGCTCTCCATCCAATCCCAGGACTTCGGTATTAGTCAGAATTTCGATGTTCAGATGCCGGCCGACCTCGACCAGTTTAGGCGAGATAATTCACATGGCGCAGTCATTGGTGGGAAAGGTCTTATCCAACTGAGACATCAATCCGCCGATGGCCGATGAGTGCTCGACCAGGTAGACATAGTACCCGGAATTGGCCAGGTCCAGTGCTGATTGCATTCCGGCGATGCCTCCCCCGACCACCATGACCGCCCCGACGAAACTTGGTCCTTCGCTCACGACCGCAGGTGTTAGGCCTTTTTTGGTTTTCGATTCCATTTTACCTTCCCTCTAAATCCCTTCGATGATTTCCGGCAGTTTATGTCTCCCATCCCAGAGTGGAAAGATAGGCGCCGCTGTACCCCTGATTCTTGAGTTCCCTAACCGTTTCCGCTGCAATCCTGGACACACTCGCGCACCTTGTCCGGTGCCCGGTCAATCCGGTCTATAACGGCTTCCGGTATATGAATATGGGGCAGGTTACGGAGGATGTATCGGGCCATCCCCAACGGACTTGAGCAGCATGACCGTGGGAATAATGGCCACCTTTCGGAGATCGATCCTTTTTTGGTACGGTTCGAGCAAAGATAAGTCGAAGAGGGGGGAAGTGACGAAAAAGCGCGCCCCGGCCTCGACCTTTTTCATCATCTCTTCCACTTCCATCTCCGTCGATTTTCCCTTGGATCCGGCATCGGCGGTGGAACCGATAAAAAAGTCCGGTGCACCCCTGAGTTCGATGCCGGCCATATCCCGACCTTTGTTGAGCCGGTCGATGGCCCTAATCAACTCGATGAGGTCGATATCAAATACCGAACGGGCCTGGTGATGATCCCCGAAGCTGAGATCTTCACCGCCGACCGCCATGACGGTGGTGATCCCCAGGGCGTGGGCCGCCAGTAAATCACCCTGAATAGCCAAACGGTTTCGGTCCCGGCAGCACACCTGAAATACCGTCGGCAGATCTTCGTTCTGCAAGACCATGGCCCCTCCCAGGGAACTCATTCGCATGACGGCATTACTCATCTCCGGCACAACGAAGGCATCGATCCCCTCTTTGACTCTTTTGGCATTGGACAGCATGTCAGAGACATCCACCCCTTTTGGTGGTTCCATTTCTGCCAAAACAATAAATTCTCCCGCCTCGATTTTGTCCTTTAACCCCATGGCTGCCTCCGATTTTTATTAAGTAATAGAGTCCTGAAAAAGCACAGGAAAGTCGAACCTTGAGTCACACTAATCATTCATTAACAAAAAGTGTGCCATAATGAGAATAATTCCTTTAAATTAGTTTATTTTTGTGAATTCAATATGTTAAAATAAATAAATTAGAACCAGTGATCATTGTTGAAATTTTCTTTAAACTATGCCATTATGGCCTATTGTATTTTTATTTTATTTGATATCAAAATGTTAGTCTAATGATGCCATTTCGGCACAGGCCATTATGGCACATAGGGGGAGGTTGCCATTTCAGCCCGGATATTGATTGTCGACGATGACTGGGATTTTCTTGAATTAATGAAAGCGCGGTTGGCCGGGGCCGGTTTTCAACAGGTGCGCATCGAGGATGATCCCTTAAAGGCAGCGGAAATGATACAAGCGGAAGAGGTCTTCGACATCGCTCTGATAGATATAACCATGCCGGAAATGGACGGACTTCAGTTGCTGGACATGGTCAAGAACAACAGCCCCAGGACCGAGTGCATCATGGTTACCGCGGTGAACGATGTGCGGGTGGCTGTCCAGTGTATCAGAAAAGGGGCCTACGATTATTTAGTCAAACCGATCAGTGAAGAGGACCTTGTCTTTTCCCTCAGGCGGACCCTCGAAAAAAAGCGGCTTCTCGAAATTCTGGACATTGAAAAAAGCAAGGTCTTGCCGGTTCTGTCCCACCCCGAGGCCTTCCAATCCATCAGTACACGGTCTCCTTCCATGATGCGCTTGCTCAAAGAGGCCGAATTGCACGCCGGCAGCGATGTGCCTATTCTGATTACCGGGGAAAGCGGCACCGGCAAAGAACTTCTGGCCCGGGCGATTCACGCGGTAAGCCCCCGCGCCCGTTACCCCTTTATGCCGGTCAACATGGCGGCGATCAATCCCGGTCTCTTCGAGGCTGAATTTTTCGGCCATACCCGGGGCGCTTTTACCGGCGCTGAAAAAGAGCGGGCCGGATATTTGAAGCATGCCAATCATGGCACCTTGTTTCTGGATGAGATCGGGAATCTCCCTCTGGAAATGCAAGGAAAATTATTAAGGGTACTCCAGGATGGTGAATATACCCCTTTAGGATCCAGTGTCGCTCAAAAAGTCGATGTGCGGTTTGTGACCGCCACCAATGAAAACCTGGAAATGCTGATATCCGGGAAAAACTTTCGCAAGGACCTGTACTATCGAATCCGGGGAGGCTGGCTGCACCTGCCGCCGTTACGGGAAAGACCGGAAGACATCCCCCTGCTGGTAGACCGTTTTCTGGATGAATACCGGAATGGAGGACCGCACTGTCATTTAGAAGAAGAGGCCTTTAAACTTCTCTGCCAATACGACTACCCCGGTAACATCAGGGAACTGAAATCCATCATCCAGTCTGCCGTAAATCTCGCCCAGGGGGAAGCCATTACTTCCAGCATGTTCCCGGCTCCCTTGCGGGAGATTCCGCTCATCTTTCCTGTAGAACCGCAAAGGGAGTCTACCGCCATCATCCCCCTTTCCGAATATGAAAGGGCCTATATCATTAAAGTCTACCGGCAGCTACACCAGAATAAATCTCAAACTTCCCGCCTTCTGGGAATAGGGATGAACACCCTGCGACGAAAATTGAAATCCTTTAATATCCCATGACCGGCTGTCATCGTCGGCTGGGGCCTGAAAACGGAGATGAACCCGGCCATTTCATAATTTCGGATAGTGCCTTGTTAATTACGAGTCTCATTATAGTCTTGACCTGAAACGGAGGACTTGCATTAAATAGGACGAAGGCTTCTCCTGGGAGTCAATATTATTCTGAGACCGTTAAGAACAGAAAGAGTCCCTCTCCTAAGAAGGAAAAAAGAATGAAAAAAATCAAACTGGGTGGGATTATTGAGCACAAAGGTCTGAGCCTGGTCAGTATAGAGAATATCCCCGACCGCCCCGGTATTGCCGGTTTTACTTTCCAAACCCTGAGTCAGCGGGGTATAAACATCGAATTTATCATCCACTGTCTAAATCAGAAGGGATTAAGCCAAGTTATTTTTTGCGTGTCCCATGCCCAGAAGGAAGAGACCATGGTGGTTTTGAATGAAATCAAGTCCCGGATCGGGAATCCGGATTTTCTGGTTGACTCCGATATTGCGGTTGTCTCCATTTTCGGACCCCATTTCCGGGAACGTCCCGGCATCGCCGGTACTTTCTTCGCCGCCTTAAATTCAAAGGGCATTAATATCCGGGCTATCAGCACTTCCATCTCGACCTGTTCCTGTGTTATCTCCTCCCAGGATCTGTTAGGCGCGGTCAAGGCCATTGGGGAATCCTTTGATGTGCCCGGCGGTGAGGAATAGTCAGAAGGTCTATGGAAGATGAATCAGTCAGCAGGGAAGGTCTTGAATAATTGGAATCAAATTTAAAGGTTTTGAACTTGTGTTTTGATATAAAAAATGTTAGGATTTGACAAACTTAAAATTGAAAATTTAGAATTTAGGTCTCATTCAACAAGGAGGTTTAATGGAGAAGAAAAGAATTCTGATCGTTGATGATGATCCGGATCTGGTGGAAACCGTCAGTATGATGCTTGAGTCCAAGGGGTTTGCTCCCCTTCCTGCCTACGGCGGAATAGAGGGGTTGGAAAAAGCCCGAGTGGAAAAACCTGATTTGATCGTTCTTGACGTCATGATGCCCGATAAGGATGGTTATGCGGTTTGCAATGAGCTAAAAAAAGACCCGGTGTTAAAAGAAATCCCGATTATACTTCTGACCGCAATCGGGGATCATATTACCTCCACTACTTATACTTTACGGGGGGGAATGGAAACCTTTGCCGACGATTTCTTTCAGAAACCGGTTAATACTCAAGCTTTGGTCAATCGAATCGGAGAGTTGCTAAAGGGATAATTATCGCTGTTTTTTTGAAGAAATGGGGTGATGGTTTGGAAAAATACTCGAGGCCATCATTTCATTTCTCTTTATATCTCCTTCCCGCCAATCTCTGGGGTTAAAGATAATTCCTCAAATAAAAAGATATATTCATCTCACCCTTGATGAGTTCGTGGAAAGTCACCAGAGGCGCCACCCCGGCGAACCCCGGATCAGGTCCGGGGCAGGCGCCGGTGCCCATAACTAAGTGAATTTTATTGATTATTAATTTAATCGGAATGACGGAAATGGGATTTTGACGACTTTCTACGAATCTATAGCTTCAATTTCTTCACTCAATTTTTTTCCCCCCTGGTTATTTTTCTAAACTTTTTAGAAAAGAATCCCGATAAATATAATCAGAAAACTTAATAATATTATGTATGAAGGATGGCGCTGGTGGCAATCTCTGTTCCCTTCGAAACCCTTGAGCCGGGAATGGTATTAGCTGAACCGGTTTTAAACCGGATGGGACAAATTCTATTGAGCAAAGGGAGTGAATTGTCTCCCCGACATTTAACGGTATTGAGAACTTGGGGAATTTCAGCGGTGGTCATTGAAGGCGAAGAAACCGAGGGCCGGGACCCCATTGTGGACGAAGCAATCCAAAAACGTGCCCTGACCAGAATAAAAATGCGCTTGTTTTGGCATCCCCAAAGTCCGTTAGAGAAAGAAATTTTTGATCTGGCCGTTCAGCAGGCTGTTCAACGTTCCTTGCAGGGAAGTTTTTAGGAACCCGGCGAGGAGATTTTAATATATAACCTTTGGCCGTCCCCGCCTCTCCAGAAGGGACGGCCAAAGGATGAAGTTGGTCTGAGAGGAAACCGTTATTATGGAGATAGCAAGCCAGCTCATTAAAAATATTAAAGAATTTTCAACCCTGCCTACCGTTTACTCCTCTTTAGTGGATACCCTGACCGATCCCAAGTCAACCACGGAAGATGTTTGCAATATCATTACCTGCGACCAAGCCTCGACCACTAAAGTTCTAAAAGTCGTTAATTCTCCTTTTTATGGTTTTTCCGGGCAGATTGACACGGTTTCCCGGGCCATCGTCATTCTTGGTTTCAATGAAATATATAATCTAATTCTGGCCTCTTACATCATGGATTTTTTCTTAAAAAAAGATGCCGTTTTAGATTTTCGGCCTGTGGATTTTTGGGGACATTCGATCGCCGTGGGGATAGCCACCAGGCTGATTGGACAGACTCAGGGTCTTCCAAGTCAGGAAAATTTTTTCGTAACCGGTATATTACATGATATCGGTAAATTGGTTTTTTTTGAATTTTCAGAAGATCAATTTGCGGCCGCCCTGGCCCTTTCCAAAAGAACTCAACAATCCCTCCATGTTTCCGAGATGGCGGTTTTCGGAATGGATCACTCCGAGACGGGAGCGCTCATCGCTGAAAGGTGGCGGTTCCCCTCTTCTATAATCCAAGCCATCCGCCATCACCAGATTGGAATCGTCCCGGGAAAAAACGACGGATTGACCGCCGCCGTTCACCTGGGGAATATTTTTTGCCGGGCCTTGGAATTGGGTTATCCGGGAGATGATTTCATCCCTCAGCCCAATCCTGAGGCCATGGAAATCATAAACGCCCAAGCGGGACTGCTGAAAGAAATAACACCCTCTCTGCTGAAAAATTATGAAGAGACCACCCAATTCCTTTTATAAAGAGATAAAGGTCTGAGAATGTGATTTCAATCAATACGGCTTTCAATATTGATAAGGAGGAAGAGAGGAACCTGGACTGGGAACGCTTTCTGCAAGTCATGGTCTCTCATCTGGAAAATGGTTCTGCCCCGGAATTCGATTTCAACGGGTTTCGCTCTCACCTGGAGGTCTTTTTAAATTTGCCTTTCTGCCTGTCAGCCTCCCTTTTTTTAATTAACGAGGGAACTTTTGAATTTAATCACCTCTTCTCCTGTCCCGACTTGAAGGACGATTTAGCTCAAAAGCCATTTGCTGCCCTGGTGTATCAGGGGAAGATCGCTGAGGCCCTGAATTCCAATCAGGGATACTTAACCGGTCCCCATCAGGGCTTAATGAATGGAACTCATTTTCTCATCATGCCTGGGCCATTTCAGTTAAAGCCTGAGACAACTTCCTTAAGCCCCTTGCCTTTACTCTTCAACAATTGAAACCTCTTTAAAGCTTTGCCCTTTTAACTGGTGACCGGCCCGGCATTCTTCACCTTGCTGGAGACCTTTGACGAAAATTGTTTAAAGTTCTCCCTGAACCTTGCGGCCAGATCCCCGGCCTTGGCATCATATTCCCGGGGTTTCCGCCAGGTGGATCGGGCATCCAGTATTTCTTTAGGGACCCCATCACAGGATTGAGGGACCTGAAGCCGGAAAATGGGATCGGTCTGAGTGGGCAGCGCATCCAATTTCCCCGCTAAGGCCTGGTGAATCATGGCCCGGGTATAGGCGATCCTGATCCGTTCCCCGACCCCAAAGGACCCGCCGGACATACCGGTATTGACCAGCCAGCATTTCACCTTATGGCTTTTTATCCGTTCCCCTAAAAGTCTTGCATAAACCGTCGGGGGCAAGGCCATAAAGGGGGCGCCAAAACAGGTACTGAAGGTGGCCTGGGGTTCTTTTCCCAATCCTTTTTCGGTCCCGGCCACTTTCGCGGTATAACCGGAAAGGAACTGATACATGGCCTGTTCCGGAGTTAATTTGGCGATGGGCGGCAAAACTCCAAAGGCGTCATAAGTGAGCATAATAATATTCTGGGGATGATCGGCAACACCGGAACGAATGGCCCGGGAGATATGGCTGATGGGATAAGCGGCCCGGGTATTCTCCGTGAGGGAGCCGTCATTCAGATCGATCCGGCGGGTTTCATTGTCAATACCGACATTCTCCAGAATCGTTCCGAACCTTCGAGTGCACTCATAAATTTCAGGTTCGGCTTCAGCAGACAGACGAATGACTTTGGCGTAACATCCCCCCTCGAAGTTAAAGATCCCCTTATCGCTCCAGCCGTGTTCGTCGTCTCCAATCAGGAGCCGTTCCGGGTCGGCGGAAAGGGTGGTCTTTCCGGTCCCTGACAGACCGAAAAAAACAGCCACGTCTCCTTTCTCACCCACATTGGCCGAACAGTGCATGGACAGGACCTTTTCCTGGGGATAGAGATAATTCAAGACGGTAAAAACTGATTTCTTGATCTCTCCGGCGTAGCTGGTCCCACCGATCAAGATCACCCTTTTTTCGAAATTGACAATGATAAAGGACTCGGAATTGGTCCCGTCCATCTCCGGCATGGCATGAAATTTGGGAATATTGATGATGGTGAATTTGGGGACATGATGAGTCAGTTCCGACCGGTCTTTGATCTGGACAAACATATTCCGGGAAAAGAGATTGTGCCAGGCGCTTTCCGTGATGATTCGGATCGGCACCTGATATTTGGGGTCGGCCCCGGCATAGCAATCCTGGACAAAGACATCCTTGCCCTGGAGATAAGCCAGCATCCGGAAATAGAGTACTTCAAATTTTTCCGGCTCCATAGGCATATTGACCGGACTCCACCAGATCTTCTTCTTGCTGGTCTTTTCCCGTACGATCCGTTT
This sequence comes from uncultured delta proteobacterium, assembly GCA_963790475.1. Lineage (GTDB taxonomy): Bacteria > Desulfobacterota > RBG-13-43-22 > RBG-13-43-22 > RBG-13-43-22 > RBG-13-43-22. Next base: position 157,442 of record CAWBOS010000013.1, read on the forward strand.
ATCGTCGGGAGACCGCCCGGTATGGTGCCCGGTCCGCACAACAATAGCCCCCAAATGGGCCATGACCCCTTCCCGGCGGCGGACGATCTCTTCATAAAGGACCGGGGTTGGAGGATTCCAGTAAATCGTCCCTACATTTTTGATCCCATGATGCTCCAGGCTGTAATGGGGCTGCGGGTTCCTCGGGTTCATGATCCTATCTCCTCTTGGGTATTTAGTATCTTGATAGTCAGAGCTCTTATATGATTTGCAGCAATATGCCAAAGGGTTATCTCTTCAAAAACCTAAGCGGCCGTTATCATGGGGCGCACTTCAATCGCCACTTTTTCAGACAAGGCATCTTCGGCAACATCCAGGTCATAACGAGCCTGCAGGTTTATCCAATAACGCGGACTTTGACCGAAATAACGTCCGAGACGCAAAGCCAGTTCGGCAGTTACCGGTCGTTTGCCGTTCACGAGATGATTGATACGCATGGCGGGAAGACCCAAATCCCGGGCAAGCCGGTATTGGGATAGATTCAACTCTTCTATCAAATCTTTTAGATATACTCCTGGGTGTATAGGGGAAATATGAACTTTCTTCATCGATTCTCCTTCAGTGATAATCAACGATTTCCACATGTTCAGCATCGCCGTCCTGCCACTTAAAACAAATACGCCACTGATCGTTGATACGGATACTCCATTGCCCTTTCCGTTTCCCCCTCAGGGCTTCCAATCGGTTTGAAGGCAACAGGGCCAAATCTTCTAGCTGGCTTGCTGCATCAATGGAATTCAGTTTCATAAAGGCTCGTTGTTGGATGCCGCGGGGAAACTTAAAAGAAATTCGGCGATAAAATATTTTTTGGGTTTCCCGGCAACCGAACGATTTTATCATAGCATTATAATAAACAAATTGTTTATTATAGTCAAGAAAAATAATCCAATCCGATCATTGACAAATTCAGCCGGATATGGAATTATTCTTTCCGGGCCGGCGTAGCTCAGGGGTAGAGCAGCTGATTCGTAATCAGCAGGCCGCGGGTTCAAATCCCATCGCCGGCTCCATAAAATTTCAATAAGTTACATTGCCATAAATAGTGAGACAAGAATACCGGGTGGAGATGGATGTGAAAAAAAAATTAAAAGGCATTTTGACCTTCAATTAAGGAGGTCCTCAAACAATAAACGCCCGACACCACCTGGCCGCCAGCCATTCGTACACTTTGGGCTTCCGACGGTAACCGCAAGAGCAAAACATCCAGATCCCTCCGGAATCCTTTTCCGGCCTGACCTCCAGTCACAACATTTAAGACTCAACACCTGGGTCTTTTTGTACCCATTTATATTCGGGCACCCCGATTAACAAAAAAGTCTATAAATTTATTGACTTCTTGCCGGTTAAGAGGTACGAAATCCAAAGCAAATTAATTAAGTTTTCTTTATTGGCAACCTTCTAATAAAGGAGTTCCGATGGCAGGATGATAAACCCCATTTCTTAGAAGAGAAGTGGGGTTTTTATTTTAGATATAGACCCATTCAGATATTTATAGGCACTGGAGATAATTTGTTCTCAAATAATGAAAAAGCGCACTACTTTGATGATAATGGTCTGAAAAAACAAAGAGATAGAGAAATGATCTTTATCAGTTATAGTCATGAAGATGAAGAACATTTAGAAAGATTACGCATCCACATGAAGCCATTAGAAAAAAGGGGATTGGTGGTTATATGGGATGACTCAAAAATAATAACTGGACAAAAATGGCAAGAAAAAATTGAAACTGCGTTATCAAAAGCAAATATTGCAATCTTAATAATATCTGCAGACTTTTTTGCATCAGACTTTATTGCTGAAAAGGAGCTTCCCCCTATTCTAAAGAAGGCTGAATCAGAAGGAACAATGATAGTGCCTATAATTCTCAAACCATGTCGGTTTTTAAGGGAAGAGCACCTTTCAAAATTTCAAGCCCTAAACCATCCTGACGAACCATTGCTATCAATGTCTGACATAGAACAAGAGAAAACATGGGATCGATTATCACAGCTCATTGAGACCGAGTTGAGGCGTCCCGACGAAGAGGCCATTTTAAATTATACAGAGAAGATCGGTACTAATAATAATGATGAATTGTTATACTTTAGGCGTGGCGTCTGTTATAAAAGGTTAGGAAAATTTCATGAAGCCATTTCTGATTTTTTAAGAGCAAAGGATATTGAACCGAAAGATCGATTCGTTTATTTTGAACTCGGTGACTGTTATAAAAAATTACATAAGTATTTAGATTCAATAAAAAATTATTTGAAATGTTTGGAATTTGAGCCTGATCCAAAACCTATTTTAAATAAATTAGGTTTAATTTTAAAGGATCTCGGCGGAGAACATTTTGATTTTTCTGGTTTAACCGCCTTGGATAAAAAATTGAGGTTACGTTGGGTAAGAAACGCTAATTTGTCACCTAAGAGATTAACTTGGGATGAAGCTAACCATTTTTTACAAAATTTGAACATAGAAGGTTATGCCGGATACAATGATTGGAGATTACCTGATATAGGTGAGCTTGTGACATTAATTAGTTTTGTCAAAAATATTGGGTACGAGAAAAAGTTTGGAAGATTATTTAATAAGATGGGATTTAATAATGTCCAATCTACAATTTTTTGGTCAAACGAAGTCGTTATGAAAAAACCTAATTGGGTTTACGCTATTAACATGAATTATGGAGGGAAAAGTCGACATAAGAAAATAGCCAAACATTGCATTTGGCCTGTGAGATCTGAATGTTAATGATCTTTCAATAGGGCAGAGGTCCATAAAGTGTTGAGAAAGGGCTTTCTCAATCTGAAGGGGACTTCTTCGGCCAAGATTAAGATAAGTAAGATAGGATGTTGCATTACAGCGAATCTTACTATCTTACTTGCAACCGTGAAGGGCCTTCCATTGGCTCTGCCCTGTAAATAAATTAAGTTTTTGTGATATGAATAGCAATGAATGACCAATTTGTATATAAATTACCCAAGTTTTCTTGTTGGCAACCCTCTCATTAAGGAGTTCCAATGGCAGAATGATAACCCCCATTCCTCAAAAGAGAAGTGGGGGTTTTTTTTCGATCTAAGCGATCACGAAATAAATTATGGAATAGAGAGTTATTATGCCTCGATTGACTGAACAGGAACAACAAGAGATTATCCGCTATATTGAGGCCGACAAACCCCTGCCGGACAAGTACCGATTCTTATTGTTTGAAGACAAACGCGAAGTGGAGTTGGTCTGGAATGGGAAGACTAATGAGGTCTGCAACATCGTGTTGCCGTTTCAGGTGATCGAGCAGGTGGACGAGCCGCGGGCCGAAAAGCCGGCCGATACGGCGCTACAAATGGGCCTCTTCGACTCCCGGGGGCGTCAGCTAAAGGGGTGGACAAACAAGCTCATCTGGGGGGACAACAAGCTTATTCTCTCCTCCCTGAAGAACGGCCCCTTGCGTGAGGAGATTGAGAAACAGGGCGGCATCAAGGTGATGTCTATTGATCCCCCCTTTGACGTAGGTGCGGATTTCTCCATGGATATTGAGATCGGTGACGACACCTTCACCAAAAAGCCCAACATTCTTGAAGAGATCGCCTACCGTGACACCTGGGGCAAGGGTGTGGATTCCTTCATCGCTATGATTTATGAGCGGCTAACACTGATGCGAGATCTCCTGGCTGAAGATGGCAGTATTTATGTCCATTGTGATTGGCATATTGGGCACAGTATTAAACTTGTGTTAGATGAGGTTTTTGGTGCGATTAATTTCAGAAATCATATTTCCTGGAAAAGGAGCACTCCGAGGGGTAATGCGAAAAATAAATATCCTGAATTAACGGATTTCATTCTTTTTTATTCAAAGTCTGAGGACACCATTTGGAATGACCAGTATACTGATTATAGGCCAGAATACATTGAAAAATACTATTCATATGTTGATGAGAAGACAGGAAAGAAGTTTCAACCTACAAGTTTGCTTGGGCATTCCGGCGTTAACCCAATTTATGAGTGGCGAGGCATCAAAAGACCTTGGAGATACCCAATAAACCGGCTCGAAGAGTTAGATATTCAAGGAAAGATTTATTGGCCTGAAGGAGAAGGTATCCCCAGGTTAAAACGTTTTTTTGATGAACAAAAAGGGGTACCAGTTCAGTCATTATGGGATGATATTCCACCTGTTAATTCTCAAGCGCTCGAAGATACAAAATACGCGACTCAAAAGCCCGAAGCCCTACTCGAACGCATCATTAAAGGCTCTTCAAATGAAGGCGATCTCGTTGCTGACCCTTTCGGTGGTTCTGGAACCTTGGCAGCGGTGGCGGAGAAATTAGGCCGCAAGTGGATTGTAGCCGACCTTGGCAAGTTCGCCATCCACACGACGCGCAAGCGGTTGATCGGCGTCCAGCGGCAACTGAAAGCCGAGGGTAAAGACTACCGCGCTTTTGAAATCCTAAACCTGGGCAAGTACGAGCGCCAACATTACATCGGTATCAATCCGAACCTACGTCAGGCAGAACAACAAAAACAACTGGAAGAAAAGGAAGCCGCGTTTCTCGACCTGATTCTACGTGCCTACCGGGCCGAGAAGACCGAGGGTTTTGCCGCGTTCCACGGCAAAAAAGCTGGACGGTTGGTGGCGGTGGGACCGGTCAATCTGCCGGTAACACGCCTGTTCGTTGAAGAAATCATTTTGGAATGCCGCAAAAAACATATTACAAAAGTGGACCTTCTCGGTTTTGAGTTTGAAATGGGGCTGTTCCCCAATGTATTGGATGAAGCCAGGGCCAAGGGCATCGACATTTCGCCTAAGTATATCCCCGCTGATGTCTTCGACAAACGGGCTGTGGAAAAGAATCAGGTGGTCTTCCATGACGTGGCCGCCATTGAAGTCAAGCCGCATGTCAAAAAAAATAATGTGGCGGTGGAGCTGACAGACTTTTCGGTTTTTTATTCCCAGGATTCCATCGCCGGCGCCGAGGCCACGCTTAAGGACAAGGCCAGCAAGATCGTGGTGGAGAAGGGCCAGATCATTAAATTGATTAAGGACGCGAAGGGCCTCGTGAAACGGGAGTATTTGACTAAGAAGTGGACTGATTGGATTGATTACTGGGCGGTGGATTTCAACTTCGAAAACAAGCGAGAGATTATCCGCGTACAGAACGAGGAAAACGGTGAGTGGGAGGAGCGTTGGACTGGAGACTACATCTTTGAAAACGAGTGGCAGTCCTTCCGTACCAAGAAAGACCGCTCGCTGGAAATGACCAGCGTCTTTCACGAATGCCCGCCCGGACGGCGCAAGCTGGCGGTGAAGGTGGTGGATATTTTCGGCAACGACACCATGACCATTGTCGAAATCTCTGTGGGAGGGAAGAAATAATGGCCTTGCATAAAGACTTTCCTGAATCCCCCTACGATATTCTTGACCCGGTCTTGCGTTGGTTTCCGGCCGACGAATCGTTGCGCGAGACCACGATGGAAAAACTGATACCCCCGTTGGTGTCGCAACTACGCAATAAGGTGAAGGAATGGCGGGACAGCAGTTATGCCGGGGCCACGGATACCAGCAAGAGTTTGCTTAAATGGTGGTTTATTACCCCACACCTGCTGCCCAAGGCTGACGGCACCATGACCGAGTTTCAGTATTACTTTGCCCAGCGCGAGGCGCTGGAGACGATTATCTATCTTTATGATGTGGTTGGCGTCCAAGACAAGTTTGATCTCATGCGCTTTGACAGTTCCGGCGCGGTTTCGGCCGGAATGTTCGATGAAACCTGGCGACGTTTTGTGGTAAAAATGGCGACCGGCTCCGGCAAGACCAAGGTGTTGAGTCTTGTTCTGGCTTGGAGTTTCTATCATAAGCTTTATGAACCGGGGTCGGAGTTGGCTCGGAATTTTCTGGTAATCACTCCTAATATTATCGTCCTGGATCGCATCTATAAGGATTTTAAGGGCCTTGATATCTTTTTTAAAGACCCGGTTATTCCCGACAATGGCGTGGGCGGACGGAACTGGCGCGATGATTTTCAACTGACCCTGCACGTGCAGGACGAGGTGCGGATTACCCGTCCCACCGGTAATATCTTTTTAACCAACATTCACCGTGTTTATGCCGGGAATGATATTCCCCCTTCTCCTGATGACGAAGACCTCCGGGATTATTTCCTGGGGAAGCGTCCCAGCGGCGCAACTACCGATTCCAAAGTTGACTTGGGAATGATCGTGCGCGACGTTGATGAGCTGGTGGTCTTGAACGACGAGGCCCATCACATCCATGACCCTCGCATGGCTTGGTTCAAATCCATCGAGGACATCCATAATCGATTGAAACAAAAAGGCGCGGCTCTCTCCCTGCAAGTGGACACTACCGCCACCCCAAAACACAATAACGGGGCAATCTTCGTCCAGACGGTGGCCGATTATCCATTGGTTGAAGCAATCTCGCAAAACGTGGTTAAACACCCGGTCCTGCCCGATGCCCCCAGCCGTGCCAAATTAGTGGAACGTCAGAGCGCCAAATTCACCGAGAAATACACAGATTACATCCACCTCGGGGTGATCGAGTGGCGCAAGACGTATACCGAGCATGAAAAACTGGGCAAGAAGGCCATCCTGTTCGTTATGACGGACGATACCCGCAATTGCGACGACGTGGCTGAATACCTTGAAAATAATTATCCCGATCTGAAAAACGCAGTCTTGGTCATTCATACTAAGACCAATGGTGAGATTTCCGAATCAACCTCGGGCAAGAGCAAGGAAGAGTTGGACAAACTTCGTGAGCAGGCGAACATTATTGATGAACTGGACAGTCCTTACAAGGCTATCATATCCGTGATGGTGCTCAAAGAGGGTTGGGACGTGCGCAACGTTACCACCATTGTGGGTTTGCGGGCCTATTCCGCCCAAAGCAATATTTTGCCCGAACAAACCCTTGGTCGCGGATTAAGAAAAATGTACCCCGGCAGCGTGGAAGAATACGTCAGCGTAGTCGGAACCAATGCCTTTATGGAATTTGTTGAATCGATCCAGGCCGAAGGGGTGGTCCTGGACCACAAGCCTATGGGCGAGGGGACAGGCCCCAAAACCCCCCTGGTTGTGGAGGTTGATAGAGACAATATCAAAAAGGACATCGAGGCGCTGGATATCGAAATTCCGGTGCTGTCCCCGCGGATCTATCGGGAATATAAGAACCTTAGCAGCCTGGACGTAAGCGCGATTGGGCACCAACGTGTCTTATACCTTCAATTCAGCGAAGAGGAGCAACGGGAGATCGTCTTTAAGGACATCACCACCGGGGAGGTATCCCACACAACAATTTTGGATACAGGAGGTGTTGCCGATTACCGCAGCGTTATCGGCTTCTTCGCCCAATCCATTATGAAAGAATTGCGGCTGGTAGGCGGTTATGACGTTCTATATGGAAAGGTCAAGGCGTTTATCCGGGATGATCTGTTCGACAGGGAAGTGGACCTCGAAAGCCCAAACACCTTGCGAAACCTGTCAGAGCCGGCAGCAACGATGACTCTGATTGGGACCTTTAAAAAAGCGATCAATGCTCTCACAGTCCAAGACAAAGGGGACGCTGAAATCCGCGATACTATCAAACTAAGGCAGACGAGGCCCTTTGTGGCGAAGGAGCAAAGCTACCTTATCCCGAAAAAAAGCGTTTTTAATCGTATTATCGGCGATAGCCATTTTGAATTGCTATTCGCCCGGTTCTTGGAAGACTGCGAAGATGTGATTTCCTACGCCAAGAATTATTTGGCTGTTCATTTCAAGCTGGACTACGTTAATGCGGCCGGTGATATTTCCACCTACTATCCGGATTTTTTAGTAAAGCTATCCGATAATCGCATGGTCATTGTTGAAACCAAGGGGCAGGAAGAATTAGACGTACCCCAAAAAATGGACCGTTTGCGGCAATGGTGTGAGGATATCAACCGCGTCCAGTCCGATGTAAGATATGGCTTTGTTTATGTGGACCAGGAAAGCTTTGAGAGATTCAAGCCGGTCTCATTCAGGCAATTGGTTGAAGGCTTCAGGGAATACAAAAAATAAATATAACACGGCGCTTCCCCGGACGACTATTCCGCTGCCGCTCCATAGCAATGGTTTGATGAAGGGGGGAACTTGAAAAGCAAAATCACTGAGATTCCGATTTCATACCTTACCCGCTCAAAAAACAGACTGGGTAAAGGGGCCGTCCCCTGCGTGGCTACCGGTCGTTGGTTGGAATTCCCACCTGTATCCTCTGGCCACTTCAAGGAGGGCGAGTTTATCTTATTGAAAGTAATGACAAAAGATAAAAACAATAGAGACAAAATAATTTGTAAACTTGTTATCACCAGGGAAAACCTGCTGGACGCAATAAATTTTACAGGAAGTCCCTTAAAATATTGATAACTATATCAGGGGGATATGGGATAGCACCAAATGGAGGTTTGAGAACTTCTTCCTGCTATACGTACCAAAGTGATGATTGACAGATAAGGAGATTTTGATCATCATCTGTCTGATTTTCTTATTGATTTAAGAAAAGGAGACAGAGATGACGAGCCTATATAGTGATATACAGAAGGCAGATATAACTTCAGATCATTTTAAGAGTCCCACCCCAACCCCACCCCGTTACTATCAGACGCGGTTACGATTCACCTCCCATCTTGAAGGAAGTTTAGAAGCGCTCGGAAAGATTTTGAAACGGTTGGCCGGAATGGACCTCCCGGGGAGAGATCAGGTAGCCGCCTATCTTCGCCACTTAACTCACGGCAATCGCCGACCGAGAACCCTGTACAGTCGGTTTGGCACCCTCGTTCTTTTTCTGGGACTGATACGGGACACCGGCAAAGGCTTTGAAGCCATTACCCGAAGTGATGTAGAGGCCTTTATCGAGCGAGAGCAGGACCGGGGGATTAAGATAACGACGATCAGGACCAGGCTGGTGAGTGTGCAGGCCTTTCTCCGCTATCTGGTGGAGGAAGGGATCGTTTCTGGGGATATATTCCGCAGTCGGAGGATACGGTTGCAGTTACCGGAGCGGCTGCCGCGGGCCATGGATCCTGACGATCTGCAGAAGCTGCTTTCCGTTATTCATGATATCCGTGACCGAGCTTTGATCCTGGTCTTGTTGCGGACTGGCCTGCGGATCGGCGAGTTGCTTCAGACCAAGATGACCGACGTCCATCTCCAGGAGCGGAAGATAGAGATTTACGAAGGGGAGAAGAACCGCCTGGGGAGGGTGGTCTATCTCAGCGACGATGCAGTTATAGCCCTGCGGAAGTGGTTGAAGAAGAGGAATCCCGGAGAGGAGTACCTGTTCTATGGGAAGAACGTCGAGACTTTGTGTTACAGCACCGCCCGGATCATCTTTCTGCGATATATATCCAAAGCGGGATTAGAGGGCAAGGGATATTCCCTGCATACCCTGCGTCACACCTTTGCCACGGAGTTGCTCAACGCCGGCATGCGTCTGGAGTGCCTCCAGGTATTGCTGGGACACCGGAGCATCGAGGAGACGCGACGTTATGCCCGGTTGACCGATAAGACCCGGGAGGAGGAGTATTTTAAGGCCATGTCGAAGATCGAGAGGAGGAAGAGTCATGATCGATGCGATCCTGAACTGGCGGCGATTTTTGAAGCGAAGGAACTGTTCGCCCCATTGCCTGAAGAACTATCTGAACCTCATTAAACACTTTGTCATCTGGTTGGATGTGCCGGTGGAGGAGGTTACCTCTGCGGTCGTCTCCCGCTACATTGAGCATCTGATGAGGAAGAGACTGGCGCCCAAGACAGTCAACTGTCACTTAAACGGCATCCGCCAGTTCTACCATTATCTGCGGGAGGAAGAAGGTCTGACCATCACCAATCCCATCAGGAAGCATCACTTCCAGAAGATGTCCAGGCCCCTTCCCCGGCACCTGAGAGATGAACAGGTGGAGACCTTCTTCCAGGCCATCAAGGGGGCCCGCGACCGGGCCATGTTCATGCTTATGCTTAGATGCGGGTTACGGGTGGAAGAAGTCGCCCATCTCACCATAGGCGTCATCGACGTCAAGCGCAGGACCATCCTGGTGGAAGACGGCAAGGGTGGAAAAGACCGGGTCGTCTATATGAGTCATGATGCCCTTCAGGCCCTGACCGCCTATCTGAGGGTGAGGCCTCTATCCAGAGCCAGTAGGATCTTTCTGGCGGAAAAGGCTCCCTGTAAGGGACAGCCCATTTCCATTCGTGGCATTCAGAGGCGCATGGAATATTATGGCCGCCAAGCGAAGCTCAAGGTGTCCTGTCATCATCTTCGACACACCATGGCCACCCAGCTGCTCAACGCTGATGCCGATCTCTGCACCATCCAGGATCTCTTGGGTCATAGCAATGTGAAAACCACGCAACGGTACTGCCGGATATCAAACCTGAAAGTGCAGAGAGACTACTTCAAGGCCATGGAGGTGATCAGGCTACAAACGGCTGGCAACCCAAATAATCCTTGACAAAAGAACTAAACTATGAAATTTTAAACAGTACCTAACCCATTAACTTCAATAAGAAAATCAGACTTTAGTACGTATAGCTTCCTGTAGTCCGCAGATCTCTATTTTTGAAAAACCGCAAGAGTACGAACGGAAATCGTTAATAAAAATACCTTGTTATTTCAGGAAATTCAACAGATAATAAAGTATTCCCAACAAGTTTACCTATTTTTTGCTTTCAATCCCTCTCGATAGAATTGGAGAATAATGAGCATACGGGATACCATGAAGAAGCTATTGGGTGGTAAGCCCGTTGATATCGGTGAGCTTAATAGGCGAACAACACGGGAATCTTTGCAGAAGGTTCCTATCCCCGTACCCAAAAACCCTCTTGAAGGGATTCACATCACTGATGAATTTAGAACAGTCGAGTCTTTGCTTGATGCTGGCTACCCAGTAGTCTTCGTCTCTGGCAATGCTGGCACGGGAAAGTCAACATTGATCCATTATCTACGAACTGTCCTAAAGAAGAAGTTGGTAGTTGTAGCCCCAACTGGTGTGGCTGCCCTGAACGTCGGCGGCGTTACAATTCATTCATTTTTCCATCTCCCCCCGAAGATCCACGAAGACGAAGATATCAAACTCGTATATGACAGGAGGCTTTACCAGAAACTAGACTTGCTTATTATCGATGAAGTCTCAATGGTCCGATGTGATCTCATGGACAGCATTGACAATTTCCTCAAAAAGAATAGGGCGAACAATGACCCCTTCGGTGGCGTTCAATTGCTACTGATTGGCGACCTCTTTCAATTGCCGCCTGTCGTTCCTAGGCAGGAAATGGTTATATTAAAAGAGAAGGGATACTTCAGCCCTTACTTCTTTAGTTCGTTTAGCCTGCAGAAAAGTTCCCTGGTTCCCATTGAGCTTACATTTGTCTATAGACAAGAGGACTCCTTTTTCGTATCTCTGCTGAATAGTTTGCGGATAGGGGAGAACGTAGATTTAGCAACTGCCGAGGTCAATTCCCGGTGTTATTGGAACGGAGATGTATCTACAGACATCACTCTGACTTGCACGAACATAAGGGCTGACCAAATCAACATGGATGAATTGCACCAGATACTTGAAAGAGAGTATGCCTTCAAAGGCGAAATCAAAGGACGGTTCTCTCTTGAAGAAGACAAACTGCCTTCCCCGCTTGACCTAAGGTTGAAAGTCGGTGCACGAGTTATGTTCACCAAGAACGACGATCACCGAAGGTGGGTCAATGGAACTCTCGGTATCATACGACATATAGACCAAAAATCAATCGGCGTTGAACTTGTTACTGATCAGAAAGGGTCAAACTTTGATGTTCAAAGGGTTACATGGGAGACATACAAGTATGCCTACAGCCCCGAGAAGGACCAGATACTTGCGAAAAAAGTAGGCGAGTACACACAGTATCCCTTAATGCTGGCATGGGCCGTCACTATACACAAGAGTCAAGGCAAGACCCTGAAAAACGTCCTGGTTGATCTGGGCAATGGTGCATTTACTTCTGGCCAGGTCTACGTGGCGCTTAGTCGTTGTCGATCTATAAAAGACATCCGTCTCGCACGTCCACTTCGGAATACAGACGTGAAATGTGATCCTTTGATTAAAAGATTCTACCTAACTTTGGATGAAATGAAAAAGAGAATGTGATTTAATGGAAAATTATTCAGACCACCTAATGCCCGAAGAGAAAGAACTTTTTGAAAAAAAGAAGGAATTAACAGTTCTTGAAGAAGAGTTGTTCCAGCAGGAGTTGGATTTGGCAACGACAAAGGCCGATCTTCTGGTATATGAAGGGAAGTATATTCGTATTGTTGGTAGCCTTTATGCAGAACTTGATGAGATAGAGGCCCAAATATCTGAAGCAGAAGCAAACCTTGACCTTAATAACAAAGAGACTTTATTTAAAGCCAAAGAGGCCCGTCGAAAGGCACAAGAATCCCACGAGGCTACCACATCTGCCATAATAGAAAAGGCACAAAAAAAATTCCGGCCATCAGATGAAATTAAAAAACTTTATCGTCAGGCGGCTAAAGCTATGCATCCGGATTTGTCAACAGACGAAAAGTCACACACTATACGAAAACAAATGATGGCTGAAGTAAACCTCGCTTACGAAGAAGGAAGCGAAGAAAAGCTGTGTGAAATTTTAAGACGGTGGGAAACTAGTCCGGATTCTGTTGAGGGGGAAGGGGTTGGAGCGGAGCTAATTAGAATAATCAGAAAAATTACTCAAATAAAGGATCGATTAAAGGCTATTAAAGTTGAAATTTCGGATTTAGAGAAATCAGAATCTTTGGAAGTTAAAGGAAGAAATCAAAAAAGCAGAAAAAGAGGGAAGAGATCTTCTTAAGGAAATGGCCGATAGACTATATGATCAAATACTGTCGGCAAGAGCCAGATTAAAAAATGTGAATATAAAAACCAGTGGTTAATGGTTAATGGAATGACTGATAATACTGAAAAGCAAACAAGTTTAATCTCCTTAAGCAAGTTAGAAATAGCAAAATATTCTCAAGGCTTAATTAAAAGGGGGATAGAGTTAACTAAGGAGATAAATTTACAAGTCATAAAGAGCGCAAATGACTATTTTGACGTAGGGATAGGATGCTATGAAAAGAAAGATTTTGAGGGGGCTATTGCAAATTTTACGAAATCGATTGCAATAGATGTTGATTTTTCTCAAGCCTACCTATATCGGGGGAAAGCTTTTTGTTATAGAACAAATAAAGAATGGAAAGCTGAATACACAAATTTAATAGTCAAAGGAAGTTATGTTAAAGACGACAATGACCCTTTTGTTTTTAGTTCACGGCTAACTCACTTGGATACTTTCAATAATGTCTGTTTTTATTTACTCCAAGGGATTTGTTTTATGCAAGATATTTCCGGGGATGATAATGCACCTAATCGGCCTAATGGAGAAAAATTTGAAATATCCTCTGATGATTTATTTTCTTATTTTGCAAAGCCAATAGTTCCTATGCGTGTTAAATCTGTCAATATTTTTTTGGCTTCTCCTGCAAAGATTGAAGGGAATTCTTTTGGTGAGATAAAAACGCCTGATACTCTTATCAAAATCAGATTGGGGCAGATAGATCGAAGACCATTCCGGTCTAAATATAGTTATAAGCCAAAAATGAAGGGATTATTTTGTTGTAGGATATTTGGGCCTATTAAGGACTATGAGTGTATTTGTGGCAAATACAATCTGATGAAGCACCGCGGAGTTGTCTGCGAAAAGTGTAGGGTTGAGGTCATTCAGTCCAAGGCCAGGCGACAGCGCATGGGACATATTAAGCTGACAATTCCAGTGGTCCACACTTGGTTTCTTAAATATCTCCCTTATCAAATTGACATACTTTTGGATATGCCAAGAGAGGAATTAGAAAAAATAATCTATTATAACTCATGGATTGTTCTTGACCCTCGTCAAACATCACTTAAGAGAAGAGAAGTGCTGGATAAAGAGGGATATAAACAGGTTATAAAGAATTATGGTTTTAATTCATGTGAAATGAGTTCGGGGGCTGAGGCAGTTAAAAGATTACTTGAAGAGTTAGATCTTAAAAAAACAACCGACCAAATACTATCAGACATTAATAAAACAAATTCAGAAATAAAAAAGACTTTTCTAAAGACAAGATTGGAGACTATTAATTATTTCATTAGAACAGGAGTTAAACCGGAATGGATAATTCTTAACGTTTTGCCTATAATACCACCAGGTTATAGGCCGCTCTTCCCAGATAGTTTTGAAATAAGTCTCAATCATCATTACAAAGTTGTCATTAACCAGAATAATTATTTGAAGCGATTACTTGATCAAAATCTCCCTGAGGCAATTATTACGATGGCGAAAAAAACCCTTCAGAGGTCTGTCGATGCTCTTTTTGAGAACGAGCAATTTGGAAAAGATCCAAGGGATTATGAACAAGCTATTTCTGATTTTGATACTTTTATGAGATTAGAACCCAACAGAGAAGAGCCGTATTTTTATCGAGGAGTATTTTTTTTAGAAAGAGGGAGGATTGATGAGGCGTTTAAAGATTTAAATCATATATCATCTTTTAGAAAGAAAGAAGATTGATGAAGCGTTTGCGGATTTAAACATTTAACATCGCTAAAATAGAATTGGTTCAACAAGAAAAGTTTGGATTTGTTCAAAAAGTAAGCGACTATTTATTAAGTTTTTGGAAAAGAAACGGATTCAGTCAAGATATTGACCCGAGATTAAAAGGCAAGCAAAATGGAGTTTGTAGATTGTCGTAAATGCGGGTTTAAAAATCCTCTTCCTATCTATGAGATGATATGCGGTAATTGCGGATATCGTCTTTACCTTGGTCGAAATGCTCAATATGTAGAAAGGGAACTTACGCAAGGTACGCCCACGTGGCATGATTGGCGAAGAGAAGGAATAGGTGCGTCGGAAGCGCCTACTGCTATGGGCGTGTCTAAGTTTATGTCTATTGAGAAGTTGGTAAAGATTAAGACCGGAAAGACGCCCGAACCGCCTTCAAATAAATATATGAGTCGAGGGAAAGAACTGGAGAAACCTGCAAGGGAATTGTATATCAAAAAGACAGGCATAACCGTTCATCCGTCATGTCTTGAATCGCTTGACCGGGGATGGATGAGAGCAAGCCTGGACGGATGGTCAAAAGAAAACCATCTCGTAGTCGAAATCAAGTGTCCGCAGGGAGAGAAAGACCACTCGCAAGCACTTAGGGGAAAAGTTCCAGAGCATTACTATCCACAACTTCAACACATTCTTGCGGTAACTGGCTTTTCAGAGATTGACTATTGGAGCTTTCGGAAAGGTAAGGGAGTCCTCCTGAAAGTTAAGAGGGATGAGAATTATATCCAAAAACTTATTTCGACTGAAGTGAAGATATGGCATAGAATTACATCGGATAAAAATTTTAATAGTGGCAGCAAAGTTGTTTTAACCTGCCCAAATCCAAGTTGTTCAAAAGGGCTGAAGGTCTCAACTGGTGGAGATTTACCAAGGAGGGTATTTGTCTGTATGCACTGCGGGATTGAATTTGAATTATATGAGAGTCCTTGGGGTATCAAGCCTCGTATCAAATCTAATTAGTGTCCATCCGGAAGTGGACTTTCCCATATCATATAGATAGGGTTGGGGTATTGAGCGTGGATATGAAAATCCTGGATAATCTGAGCTACGTTCCGATTGGTAGATGCATATACTGCGGAGATACTGAAGACCTGCAGAAAGAACATATCCTCCCATTCGGTTTAGGGGGCACTACCGTTTTGCCAGATTCAACATGTAGAGAGTGCGCGAAAATTACAGGGCAGGTGGAGCAGAAGGTCCTCCGCGGTCCAATGTGGGGTCTACGGATTTACCGAGGACTAAAGTCCAGAACAAAACATGAAGAGGCTCCTAAATGTTACCCCCTTAAAATCATAAAGAACGGAGCGGAACAGTTAGTTGAACTGTCTATCAATGAATTCCCCATAATGTTGCATTTTCCGATTTTTGAACCGCCTGCATATCTGAATCCAAATGCCTATAAAAAAGGCATCTTGGTGAGCGGTGTTGTTACCGTTTCTTTCGGGCCACGCCCCGAAGAAGTTGCTCGGACATTAGGTGCCAAATCTATCTCTATTAGCCAAGACCAGGAACCAGTTGCATTTGCCCGCATGATAGCCAAAATAGCGTATTCTTGGGCGGCAGCAGAGGGCAAACTTGATCTTTTGCGAGGCGCTTCTCCAGTTGTCTCAGCTATTTTGGGCAAGACAGACGATATCGGTCGCTGGGTTGGTACGGTTACTGATCACATACAGAAGCATAACGGTTTGCTGCACCGTATACTGATTCATGAAGATGACGACAGGCACCTTCTAATCGGGGAGGTCCACCTGTTCAGTGACTCTGAAACGCCCAAATATGGAGTAATCCTTGGTGAAATCTAAGCCTACCTACTTATCGCTTAAAGAGACAGTGCACTGGATCGCCGACAAATCCAGCTCTCGGTGACCTCAGCGTTATTTACTAACTTTCATATCGTAAGTGTTGCCCTTTTTGCTTCGCAAAAGTAACCATTTGTAGGTGAACTTAGCATTTGATTATTGGCAATGAGGCCGGTCCGGGTTCTTCCACCGGCCTCCCCAAACTCCTCCAACCGATTCCCAAAGGTGGCCCGCCTCATCATAATCAGGCCCGGCGCTCTGATTGGTATCGACCTTGATATCCCAAACGGGCTTTCCGTCCCAGGTGATCGCAAAATCAAAGACCCGGGCTTTGTCGTTATCCGGATCATGGGCTCGATGTCAACGATATGCAACGACTTCAAGGTCCAGGTGATTATCCTGTTTTTGGGATCGTGGATGGGGGTTAGCCCAACCAGCCAGCGATAGGAACAGGCCACCCTGGTCGGACAATACCGTAATCTCTTCCCCCCCGGTTACTATTTTAGATCTCATTCCTTTGTCTCATAAAACAAAACCCCCACCTCTCTTTGAGAAATGGGGGTTATCATTCTTCCATGGATGCTCACATTCTGAAGGCTGCCGGTGTAACGGTCAAGGGGAAAGCTATCTCTATCCCACATTCGTCGCGGTATGATTTTCGGAATAAAGTGTCAGAGTTTTTTTTAATTTCTCAACCTTTCCTGTTTTTTCCATTTATAGTATTTCTCGTTTGCCAACCGCAACATATCAAAGTCTCCAGGACTATCCCCATAGGCATATATGTTTTTAAAATTTTCCAGATTGAAATATTCTTTTATCCTCTTTATTTTTTCCGCACCGTAACAGTTTTTTCCTGCTATTCTTCCTGTAATTCTCGATTCAATCACCTCCAACTCTGTGGCAATCAAACCAAAACCATATTTTTTACACCAATGCTTTAAATAATCTTCGATTGAAGCTGAGACAATCACAATTTCATGTCCGGCGGCTTTATGAAACTGTAATCGTTCTATGGCTACCTTTCTTATTAAATTGGGCAATTTTTTATTAGAGAAGTGGATAGCCTGTTCCTCGAATAATTTTTTTTCCCATCCACCAAAATAATATCTGAGAACAGCCTCTTTAGCCTTCCAGTTTGGCAATACTTTGAGTTTATAGGCGATAACAATTGGGCTTAATAATAAAGAACCCATTAAAACCTAGGGTAGCCAACGGCAAACAGTATAAAATCAATGAAGCTGTCACGATAAGTGATTGTGCCGTCAAAGTCAAAAAGAACAAGCGTGTTTTTCATGGTTTTTGGAAACGGATCATTTTATATATGATTTGTCATTGAAAAAATTTGATATTAATTTTCTCGAAATTTCCTATTCTTTAATTAGAAAAAAGCCAATGAATTTAATAAACAGAAAGCATTTGCACCGAATTTTTTACCCTTGTGTGTGTGAAGCGAAAGGAGTCCCATTCCCTATTGACACCCCCCCTCACTTTTGGTCCCCCCCTACCCACTGTGCTTTAACTGTGCAGTTGCCATTAATAACCAGCATGAAATGACATCACGTCTCAAAGGCTTTTCTTCCGCCATTTATCTTGAATTTATTGTAATTATGAGTTATGATGAAATAAAAAGTGGGATATGGAAAATACTTCGTAATCAGCAGGCCGCGGGTTCAAATCCCATCGCCGGCTCCACTTCAAATCAACTGGTTACGAATGAGTTGATCTATGGCCGCGTCGTGATCGGATGATCTGGGCAGGTCTCCATAAATATCCGATGTGCCCTCTAACTACTATCACCCAATTGCTCCTGCATGTACTTGGGATTCTGACCGGCCTCAATTTTCAGCTGGGGTTGGTATGCTTGAGATCGTGAGATCTGTTTTTGGCAACTTTCGCCCGGCTCAAAGCCGGATAAAAAATCCTTTTCAGCATATAGGGTTGAAGATGGAAGCAGATAGGTAAACGCGGAAAAATAAAGTTTTAAGTAGTGGCATGTGGTTCTTTTCTCAAACGTCATTTTAAAATTTGGACGATTCTGGCTGATTTCTAATGAGAATCATTGGCAAAACATCCTAACAAGAATTCATATCCTATAATGTCCAAATACACTTAACAAAACGGTATGGGTCCTCCTGGATTTTATCAGTGATTCCGCTTGAGGGGAAACCGTTGAGAGATGCCTCTACATAGCGGCGGAGCTTCTTCTTGGCCCGTTTGGTATCGAACTCCGGGTCACCCTCAATTTTCTTAATCAGCTTATAATAGCTTTCCACAGGCGCATAAGTTTCGAGAACGTCCAGAATAAATTTTTCCTGAATAGCCTGTTTCATGGTGTAACTGTGAAGAGGGCGGTGTTTGATTTTACCGCCCAGTTCATAACCCTCGCCGAAAATTTCAAGGGTCTTATTCTTTGGCGTGGCCGTAAAGGCAAAATAACTCGCATTAGACAGGAGCTTCCGGGCCTCCATGATGCGGTTGATTTTATCCTCTGTGGTTTAACCATCTTCTTCTGCCCCGGTTGTGGATAGTGCTGCGCTTACCGCCGCTGAGGTTTTGCCGCCCTGACTCGAATGGGCCTCATCGATGATGATAGCAAAGTTGTTCCCCCGTTGCTCGTTCCCGATTTCGTCGAGGATATAAGGGAACTTTTGGACCGTGGAGATAATGATTTTCTTGCCGCTTTTAATAAACCTGCGCAAATCTCCCGAATGCTCGGCATGTCCAACCGTCGCCCCCACCTG
Organism: uncultured delta proteobacterium; assembly: GCA_963790475.1. GTDB lineage: Bacteria > Desulfobacterota > RBG-13-43-22 > RBG-13-43-22 > RBG-13-43-22 > RBG-13-43-22. The sequence goes on from CAWBOS010000013.1 coordinate 176,634, forward strand.
GGCGAACTGCTTGATGGTATCACCGATCTGTTTGTCGAGGATCCGCCGGTCCGTAACGACGATGATCGAATCAAAGACGACCTTATCGTTTATAGTAAGGCCGATGAGCTGATGGGCGAGCCAGGCGATGGAACAACTCCGGGCTGTGGCTTTTATCACCGGGCAAACTCTTCGAGCAGTTGATAGCTCTTTCCAGATAACCTGTCTGGTGTCATCTTCTGCTACGGGACCGTGTTGAAATAAATCAGACATATTACAAAAGTCTCTGTCATTTTTACCGATCGTAGCCGGAACAAGGGATGCAGACATGTTTTTCGCCCAGAACCCGGAGATAGGCCTTGGCCGTCAGCTCCCCGCAAACGGCGCAGGGGGTGAACCCCATTATTTCGGGAAACCAATCACCTTCGTATTGTTTGACTTCACCGATGGTAAGGACATCAGACTCCGGGGCATCCCAGACGAGATTTACCAGCTCTTCCTGCTCTTCAAGGGGAATGTCGTCGGGCATGATGCCCATCCCCCGTTTACGCATAAAGGCCGATTCGCCAATCTGTTTTTGCAACGTGGGTTTATAGCTGACCCGTACAGAGCGGTTGGTAGCCTTGTCAATGAGGGTGAAAGCAAGCTTGCCAAGGGGTTTTTTGTTGATGTTGCCCTTGCCGAAAGTGCAACCGGTGGCATACTGGACACCGTCGCCAAAGCACATCCCGCCATGGTCCTCCCCGATCTCTACGATACCGAAAAGCTGTGTGCCGCCGGAGCGCTTCACGCCCAACGTCCGCAAAGCCGCCAGCCCGACACGCACACCCGCTACGCTGGCCCAGCACTTATGTCCGTGAAATTTCAATGCGTCCATCAAGATTACTTTGTCATCCATAGTTTCCTCCCTTCAAATTTATTTATCTGAAAAATGAAAATTATTAATCCGCTCTTTAAAAAATGACCCTCCAGTGTCCATGGCCGTCGCTCCTTTTAGTCCATTAGAAAACGTGCAAGAGTTTAAGGGCGATCTGGGTTGCGAAAAACCACATGATGAATGAGAAGGCCACCTTGACGAAGGTCGGGCTCGCCTTCACGGTGACGTGTGAACCCACGGCCGAACCGATAATGCAGGCCACGGTAGCCGCCGCCAGGAAGCGATAATCCACCTGACCTAAGGCGAAGTGGCCGATGGTTCCGACGAAGGAACTCACGGTCACGATAAGGGAGTTGGCCCCGGCCGCCATCTGCGCCCTATACTTCATGTAAAGCACAAGAAAGGGGAAAATGATGAGCCCGCCGCCCACGCCAATGAGGCTCGAGAGGATGCCTACCCCAAAAGAAAAGGCGGTGATCAGTACGATCATCGCCGTGGTCATTTTCCTCACCGTTTGGCCGGCCTTTTCCTTGGCGGAGAAGATCATGAGAAGGCCCACACCGTACAGGAAAACGGAGAATATCCCGAGCAGGAGGTTTCTGGGGGCCATGCTGGAGAGCACCGCCCCTATAAATGAGCCCACGATCGTCCCCGGAAGAAAGACAAGGCAGAAACGGTAGTCCACCAGCTTATTCCGCTGGAAAACAATGGTTGCCACCAGCGCCGTCACCAAGTTGAGGAAGATGGCGGTGGAGATAGCGGGCTCTACCGCCATGCCAAGCATCACCAGCACGGGAGTATAAAGTGAACCTCCTCCCTTGCCAAACATGGAAAAGACGGACGAGATCACTAAGATGGTTACGAAGCCAATAAACAGAAACGAGGTACTCATTTTCCTCCTCCTTAAATGACGCAGGGCGTAAAGCCCCGCGCCCGAAAATCTATTGACCTGGATTTTACTTTAAAATCAGATCAACTCGCTTCAGGCGGTATAGCCGGAACAAGGGATACAGACTAATTGACCCTCATCGGTCACGCGCATCCTGTTTATAAAAGTCAGCTCACCGCATCCGGCACAACGCTTTGCCGTGAAGCATCCTTTCCCCTTTTTGACTTCCACCTGATGCACGGCGCCGATATCCAAAAATGCGCTTTCTTCCAGGGCAAGAATTCGCTCGACAAGGGGATCGGTTATTTCGGGCTCGATGTTCTGTGGCGGCACTCCAGCTTTACGTTTCTGAACAAAGGGTGAAGCGAGGGCCTTTTCGAAAAAATCCGCCTTTAGTGAGACTCTCACCGCTCGACCGGTCTTCTGATCGATTAACGTGAAGGCCATCTTATTGAAATAGCGTTTCTCAATATTCGATTTGCCGTAGGTGCAACCTGTCGCGGTCATGATGCCATCCAAAAAACAGCCCGCCGCATGGTCCTTCCCGGTCTCCGAGACCACCAAGAGTTCTTTATCCTGGGCACGGTCCACCCCAAGGACCTTCATAGCCGCCATTCCAGCCCTTAGACCCATAGGCATGGCCGGACACTTATGTCCATGAAATTTCAAACCCACTTCAAACAATTCTTTTAAATCCTTCATAATAATACCTCCTTCGCCATATTTTTTTCTTTCATTCAACTACACCTTATCTCTGTGTTCAAGACTGACCCTCACGCGTACCCAGGTGGCTATGATTAAGTGGTATTCGGGTTACGGGACTGCCTTGCTTGCTGCAACTCCCGCCAGTCTTTCTATTTTTTACATCCGGGCTAATCCTTTATCTGTAACTTCAGTTCAACTTAAATCCTTTAACCGGGAAGTATTGCACCTGAATGCGCCAGACGGGGGCTGGTCCCGTTCCTGTATCGGACCAACTATAATCAGTAGCCAGTCGCAAAGGCAGCCAGGGCAAATCGTAGGTTGCCGCAATCGTCACTCTGCCGGTGGAGGAGGCTGTTGGTTCATTCACATCAGGGTTGAACCACTCCTGGCGCAATCCCAGAATTACGCTTTTGATGGGCTGATAGGCCACTTGCCCGTAAGCGCCGGTAGCCGCGATTTCGTTTCCCGAAGCGGGATCAAGCCAGACCCTGAAATACTCTCCCTGAGCACTCAACGGTCCCCAGTTGATCTGCGCAAAGGCGTTTAACCGACTGTCCTGTCCTCGGAAATGGCTCGTCAAATTCTTGCTCAAGCCGGGCAGCTGAGCCGAAAAATCCAGGTCGGCAACGTCCCGGACCGATCCCGCCAATCCAGCACGCCACAACCACGGTCGACCTTCTTGAACTCCTTCGCTGCCATAACTCAAGCGCGCCACTCCCAAGGGACCGTTGCCGCGAGTGTCCTCATTAGCTCCCGCACCAAGAAAGAGGCCCGCGGAGAGCTGCCAGCCGCTATGGTCCCAATCACATTCGAGGCCCCGGTCCCGGGCAAAGGTGTCCCCCAAATTCCCATTGATCACCAGCCGGTTGGTGACATCGGTGCGCTCTACAAAATCCAGGTTCCAATCGGGCTGAAATCGCTCCAAACCAAATGGTGGAATAAATTGGCCGCCTTTAAGAGAAAGGCCAAAACCGGACGGATAGATTAGGTAAGCGTCTTGCAAAAAGATTTGATCATCGGTAGCACTTCCATTGTTGTCCTTGTAGATGAATTGGAAATGGTAATGGAGCTTGTCCGAAGACCCGCCATCCAGCATGGCCTTGAACCGGCGGAGAGCTACACCGGTACCGGGATCGGTATAACGAACCTGGAGGTAAGAGCTCAGTGTTGGCAGGTAAGCCGAGGGCGGATCTATCCCGCCTGCGCACCCAGTTTCAGCCAACCACAGAACCAGACTGAGCATTACGATGCTGACCGGAAACGCGGGCGAAACGATAGCGCGCTTACAGATACCGCCAGCCACGCGGGCCGTTGGGATGGTGAACTTGAATCCCAAAGCAATCATTAAGCGAAAACCACAAGTACTGTCCACATAAAACTCCCGATTATCATAGAAAAAGCATCCTTAAACCTATTTTTTCGTGTCTTTTTTATTATGCCTTTATTAATAATACCCTGAACATGGTAAACAGAGCTCTTTACCGTCCTTCAGTCCTACGTAGCGCTCAAAGACGTACTCGCCGCATCCTGCGCATTATAAGTTTGTTCTCCAATCCTTTTCCACTTGTTAATTAAAATAGTTTCCATAAAGATATCACAAGGATAAGCTTAAAAATGGGGATCGAGCCCTTAAACTCCAAAATAACTATTTAGTTATATAGTAATGGTTTTCTCTTCCTTGTCAAGCAAAAAATATTCTCCTCATTAAATATTTTTCCAATGGCAAGTCAAATAGTACAAATAGGGAGGATTCCGGTTTTTTCAAAAATCCAGCCGTTTCGAAAGTTCCTGGTTTTCCTGGGAAGTATCATTTCCCAATCCGTTTAATAAGAATAATCTGGGAAAAAATTCATTTTGACTTTTCAAGAAGGGTGTGAAATTAAATGAAAATCTGAAAAATAACGAAAATAGTGATCAAAAGTTGAAAGGGGTCGTTTATGGTATTGACAATTCGACAAGATGAATTTCAGTTGATGAAGATGATTGTTCTGGATAAGGACAAGGAGGAGGCCCTGCGGTTGATAAAACAATTTGTGGCCCGTTTGGAACAACAGGCCAATCAGGGTCTGAAATCCCATTTGGATCGGTAAAATCATGTCAGCCTGATGAAAAGAATCCGGAAGATGAACCCTGAGAAACTCGCTACGGATTGTTTGAGCTGCCGGATACAATTCAATCAGCTCTTACCGTATAAAGTGGTTCATCCCAATAAAGTGGTTCATCCCAATAAAGTGGTTCATCCCATTGAGATACTCCGAGAATCCTATTCTTTAAATTTTAAATAAGATTCCAGTTCAAAAATATCTCCTCCCTTTTCCCTCGTATAAAATAAATTGCGGAGGCGCCCTCTTCCACTTGAATGACCCAGTTCCGGTCAAAACCAGGAGTAACGGCCGAACCCCACCAATACCCATCGGCCCCCATCCCGGCGGTTGGCAACCCTATCATGGAGGCCACCAGAAGAATAACCCGGAAAAAGATCCCTTTTGTTCCCCGTAGCCTTGCTTTATACGGTGGCTTTCTTTCTCTTGGCCCATTTTTTTCCCTGCCGAGAAGGCGGTTTTTATCACTGGTTGAAGGCCTTAAATTCGGAATTCTATTTTTTCCTCAACTCTACCGGATAATTCCGTGATCGCCAGGCCTTGAAACCGCCGGCCAGAGGTCGTACCTTGGCCGCCCCCCTTTTCTTTAACATTAACGCCGCCCGGGCGCTGGAGGCCTCTTTGGGTCAGTCGCAGTACAAAACCACTTCCCGTCCCTGGGGAATATCCGGCGGATGCTTATGCAATTTTTCCAGAGGACAACAGAAAGCCCCGGGGATGACCTGAGGTTCGGCTTCAAATTCATGGGCATTGCGAACATCGAGGATAAAGAGGTCTTCGGCATTATCGATCTTTTGCTTCAGTTCCTCCGGAGTAATGCGGGCCAGTCGCATCTGGTGCAGAAATTGTTTCCATTGAATGAACTTCCAGGTGACATAGGCCATTAAAATAGTCAGGATCAGGGCCCAGAATATCTTTCCGGCCAAAGACAGGTAGGCCGTTGTTTGTTCGATTTGACTGCTGAACCAATATCCGAGGCCGGTGAAAGTGCTCACCCAAATAATCGTTCCCAGGCCATCCAATAGGATAAATCGGATCACCTTCATGTGGGTAATCCCCGACAATGGGGGGGCTAAGGTATTCACCCCGGGAATAAATTTGGCCACCAAAAGCGATTTGGCCCCGTGCCGAAAAAAAAGGCTTTTGGTAAGGCTGACACAAGAGTCGGGGTTGAAGGAGATGCGGCAGAGAAAAGGTAATAGGGAACTGCCCATTCGTCGGCCGACCTGATGCCAGAAGACATCGCTCAGTAAGCAGGCCAGGGTGGAGAGAAGAAATATGAGGCTGAAATTGAACTGTCCTCCCCCGGCCATCGCCCCGGCGATAAGCAACAATAATTCAGCCGGTATGGGCAAGCCGAGTTGTTCTCCTAAGACCCCCAAAAAAAGAATAACATAGCCATGCTGGATCAGGGTGTGCATTAGATCATTCATAGCTGTGCCTACTAAACGGTGTTTCCGCCAAGGAGATTGCGGCCCAGGGATTGGCTGCGATGCAGGACGGTGGAGTTGTCAAAGGTACCTGGTAACTCCAAGCCGGCTCTCTCATATTCGCGAGAGAGAAGCTTTTCGATTTCTTCAACCGAGGAGAGACTTAAAACTACCCTGGCAATTGACCGCCACTGCTCATAGGCGATAGAGCGGACGATTTTCTTCGCTTCCAGAAGGGCAACAGGACTCATGCTCAGATCCACCAGGCCCATTCCGACAAGCAAAGGGATATACTTTGGATCTCCGGCCATCTCCCCACACACGGCTACTGCTTTGTTGGCGGTCTGAGCTACATGGGCCACGCCCTGAATCAGTCGAAGCACAGCCGGGGCAAGGGGCTGATAAAGAGGACTCACCAGTTCGTTATCCCGATCTACGGCCAGGGTATATTGGATCAGGTCATTGGTCCCAATGCTCAAAAAATCGAGGTCATTAATCAATTGGTCTGCCACAACGGCCACCGAAGGGACTTCGATCATCGCGCCGAGCGGAATTCGTCCATCAAAAGGGATCCCTTCTGCCCGAAGCTCTCTTTTTGATAGTTCGACCAGTTGCCAGATCTGCCGAACCTCCTCGATGCTCGAGATCATCGGGAATAGAATCTTCACCGGCCCGTAGGCGCTTGCCCTGAGGATAGCGCGAAGTTGTTGTTTAAAAAGGTCCTTTTCCCTCAAGAAAATGCGAATCGATCGATAGCCCAAGAAGGGATTTTTTTCCTTCGGACTCCTTCCCTCTCCGAAGAATTTATCCCCGCCAAAATCGAGCGTCCGGATAATGACTTCCTTGCCGTTAGCTTGATGAACCACCTTGCCATAGAGCTCAAATTGTTCCTCTTCTGAGAGGAAACGTCCCAAGGCCAGAAAGGGCAGCTCCGTCCGGAACAAGCCGATTCCATGGGCCCCGAAATGCAGACCATATTCCAGATCGACGAGACTTCCGATATTGGCCCATAATCGAACGGTGCGCCCATCCAGCGTCTCCGACGGGAGGGGAATGGTTTGTTTAAGCGCTGACTGGTAGGCTTCCCGTTTCTTCCGGAGGTCCTGGTAATTTTGGGTGACCTCTGCCGGTGGGTTTATGACCACGGTCCCCATGTCCCCGTCAACCGCCAATTGATCTCCCTTATTTACCTTAAGGAGTAAGCCTTCGATACCAATCACCGCCGGAAGGCCAAGGGATCTTGCGAGAATAGCCGCATGGGATTCTTTGCCCCCTGATTCTGTCGCAAAGGCAAGGACCTTGTCTCTGTCGAGTCGCACCGTATCGGAAGGGGTCAACTCGCGGGCCACAATGATGACAGGCTCCTTGAAATCGCAGGCGGATTCTTGTGAAGACATGAGTTTTTCGATCAGCCTTCTTCCAACATCCCGAAGGTCGGCCCCTCGTTCACGAAAGTAAAGATCCTCCAGCTCCTCGAAGACCTTTCCGAAGGCCTCCACCTGCTGCAGAACGGCTGCCTCTGCATTCATTCCGTTTTCCCGAATCTCTTTTAAAATCCGGGCGATCCAATAAGGATCCTCAAGCATGGCTACGTGGGCAAGAAAAATTGCCGCTTCCGCCTTACCGATCCTTTGAGAGGTCTGGAAGTGGTCTTCCATCAATTCATCGATCACCTGGCGGACCGCCTCCTTGAGGCGTATCACCTCTTGTTCTGTTTGTTCCTCTGCCAGAGTGTGTTTCTCCACCCTGAACAAAATATCCTGAAAGACGCAGGCCTTACCGATGACAATCCCGGGGGAGGCTGGAATTCCTTTTAAAAAGCGTTTTGAAATCTCTGATTCCATATGGTCTAACCCTTTTTCTTGTTCGTGATCTTTATCCTTCTTCAACCCTAAGGTCACTTCATTGGCTTCTCTTCAGTCCTAAGGCCCGACTCTTCCAATCTCAGGGCATCGATGTAAAACTTCCTTAAATATTCCTTTACCTTAATGATAGGCCGGTTACCATGATAGCATAAGAACCATAAGCCAATAGATAGGTCCCGCTCCCATATTCGATCTCCTTTGACTGTATTATACAACCATATAGTTATAAAGTTAACATAAGGGACTGGCCTTGTCAAGAAAAAACTTAGCTTATCCATCATTCACTTTTCTCATACCGCATGCTTCCCCTTTAGCCTGTTTGGGACCCGGCTTACCCTGGGGCTTGGTCAATAATATATACAAACAGGTATCAAAGAAAGTGAACCAGGCATGACCGCCAAGAATCCTTCCAGGATCGATCCCGGCGGCTTGAGGCTAAAATTCTCTGCCGCTGTTATCCATCATCTGCCAGCCGCCTCCCAATGATTTGATTAAAGCCACCGCTGTGGCCAGTTGCTGACCGCGCAGGCGCATGGCGGAGCGCTCGATCCCCAACGCAGTATTCTGCGCCGTCGCCACCTCCAGATAGGTCACCAGGCCTGCGTCATAACGATTGTTGGCGACTTCCAGTTGCCGGCGCGCGGCCTTTAAGGCAGCCAGCACCTCCTCGTATTGGCGGGCGAGCAGATACTCGGCGGCCAGGTTGTTTTCGACGTCCGCAAAAGCGGTCAGCACGGTTTGGTGGTAACGGGCGACCGTTTCCTCATACCCCGCCTTGGCCTGACTGAGGTTGGCGCTGAGCTGGCCGCCCTGGAATAATGGGAGCGTCAGGGAGGGGCCGACGGCCCAGAACAGGCTCGGCCAAGTAAGCAGTGTGCTCATATCTCTGTTGGCGTTCAAATCCCCGCTCCAGAATCCCGCCTGGCCGCCGAACTTGATGGTCGGAAAAAACGCTGCCGTGGCCACGCCGATCGTGGCGTTGGCGGCGGCCATGCGCCGTTCAGCGGCGGCGACGTCGGGCCTCCTTTCGAGCAGTTCCGAAGGCAGGCCGGAGGGAACAAGGGGAGGTTCCGGGTTCAGCGCCCGCTCCGCCAGACGGAAAAGGGACGCATTCTTCCCGGACAGCACGGCCAGTGCGTGCTCAAACCTGGCACGCTGCAGCGCGTTGTCCGGCAGTTGCGCCTCGGCGGTTTTAAGGACAGTTTCGGCCTGGGCCACATCCAGGTCGGAAACCATGCCCCCGGCCCTGCGGTTGCGGACCAGTACCAGCGACTTGCGGTAGGCTTCGATGCTCCAGAGGAGCAGAGCCTTGTCGGCATCGAGGGCGCGAATCGTGAAATAGTCGGCGGCGACTTCGGCCTGGATGGCCAGTCTCACCGACTCGACATCGTCGGCCACGGCCTGCACTTGAGCCGTCGCCGATTCAACGCTGCGCCGCACCCGCCCCCAGAGGTCGAACTCATAGCTTAAATCAAAGGGCAAGGTGAACGTGTCGTAAGTCTTGCCCGGCTTGCCCCCCACGGGGCGATTTTCGGAGTCGAGCTGCTCGGTCGGATAAAAAGAGGCGCCCAGACGGGGGAAAAGACCGGAGCGGGCCACATCGGCCACGGCCCGGGCCTGGTTGAAGCGGGCGTAAGCCGCCTTGAGGTCCTGATTGGCTTCTGTGGCCTCGGTCTCCAGGCGACTCAGTTCAGGGTCGCCGAAAATTTCCCACCAGTTGCCCTTGGGCAGGTGTGCCTGGGGCACGGCTACTTTCCATTCGTCGGAGACACCGGTATAAGCGGCGGGGATTGTCGTGGCTTCGGGCCGTTGGTAGTTCGGGCCGACCGTACAACCGCTCATCACCATGGCTAACACCAGCAGGACCGGGAAAGCCAGGATACGGCCACTTCTCGAAAAAAGGCGAATAGATAGTGGCGTCATCTTCATTGGCTCTTCTCCTTTTTGGCAGACTGGGCAATGGACACCGCGGCGCCGGTCGCCAGCGAGTCAGAGGGGTTGACGATGACCCGGTCCTTGGCACTCACCCCGGACAGTATCTCAATCGTCGGCCCGAAGTCGCGTCCGAGCTTTACGGTGCGCAGCTCGACCTTGCCATTGGACTGTACGATGCCCACCTGCGGTCCTTCGGGGCGGGATAAAATCGTGTTCGCCGGAAGCGTCAGGGCCGCCTCCATCTTCGCCTCGGTGAAACGCACCTGGGCATAGCCGCCCGCCAGGATCTCCTCCTTCGGGTTGTCCAGCGCCAGTTCCACCAGGAGGGTCCTGGAATCCGCGGCTATCACACCCGCGTTACGGATCACCTTGGGTCTAAACGCCCGACCGGGAATTTCCAGAACGCTCATCTCGGCGGTCTGGCCGGGTCGAACGCTTCGAGCCATGGTCTGAGGGACCTGCACGAATACGCGAAGTTTCCCCGTCTGCGCCAGGTGGAAAAGCTCCTTGCCGCCGCCGGCGACGATGAGATCGCCCGCATCGATATTACGGGCCGTGATGGTACCGGCAAAGGGCGCTGTTATCCGGGTATACGACTCAAGTTTCTCCAGCCGGCGCACCTCGGCCCGGGCCGCCGCGGCACTGGCGGTCTTGAGCTTGAAGTCGGCCTGTTTTTCGGCGTTTTCCTGTTCGCTGACGCTGGCGGTCTTCAGGAGACCGGCCCAGCGCTCGGCCGTGAGCTTCGACAGCGCGAGGGCGGCTTCGGCCTGGTCGAGCTGGGCTCGGGCGCGATCGAGCTCCTGGTTGAGTTCCGGCACATCGATCACGGCCAGAAGCTGCCCGGCCTGGACATGGGCGCCAATGTCCACCAGCCTCCGTTTGAGATACCCGTTAGCCCGCGCATAGATCGGCGCTTCGACCCAGGGCTTGACTTCAGCAGACAAAGGCAGGTTGGAAGTGGATTGCCCCGGCTTCGGCAAGACCACGGTAACCATGGGAACAGAGATCTTTCGCGTCTCGGCACCCAACTCGGTTTGCTGACGAAGCCGCGGAATGAGACCGGCGACCACACCGGTCGCGATCAGTATTGCTACGACGGCTGCCGCAAATAAGAACTTGACCGGCGAGCGTCTAAGCTCCGCTTTCGGTTCCGGGTTTTTCGACAATTCTGTCGGATTATCTGGTTTTAAATTCATGGGTACACCTCTTTAGTTTTTGATTTCATTTAAGTCAAGCGCCTCGGGTTGAGGGTCCTTTGGGGTCCGTCGGTGAAGCAGACTGAACACCACGGGCACGAAGAACAGCGTCGCCACAGTGGCGATCACCAGGCCTCCAATCACCGCTCGGCCCAGCGGGGCGTTCTGCTCACCGCCCTCGCCCAGAGCCAGTGCCATAGGAAACATACCAATGATCATGGCCAAAGCCGTCATCAGCACCGGGCGCAGGCGGACGATACCCGCTTCCCGGGCCGAGGCCAGCGGGTCACCGCCTTGCTGGAGCTGGCTGCGGGCAAAGCTTACCACCAGGATTGAGTTGGCCGTGGCCACCCCCAGGCTCATGATCGTCCCCATCAAAGCGGGAACACTCACAGTGGTGACCGTCAGATAGAGTCCCCAGACCACGCCCGCCAGGGCACCGGGAAGCGCGGTAATGATGATAAACGGGTCGAGCCAGCTTTGAAAGAAAACGACCAGCAGCAGGTAGATGAAGACGATGGCCAGCCCCATTCCTACGGCCAGCCCGGTAAAGCTGGTGCTCATCGTATCCGCCTGTCCGCGCAACGCGATGGAGCTCCCTTTCGGCAATTGTTTTTTCGCCTGCTCGATGAGGGGCTTGATGTCGGCCAGCACCCCGCCCAGATCCCGACCGCTGACGCCGCCGAAGACGTCGATCACCGGCAGCACGTTGTAATGGGAAAAGATAGGGGATCCGCTGAGGCGTTCGAAGGTAGCGACGTTGGCCAGAATCTGGGCCCCGTTTTTGCCCGCCTGACCGGCGTTGACCGGGATCGAATTGAGCGCATCAAGCGAATCCATGGGATACTCGGGCACCCGCATGTTGACCGGATATTGGATGCCGTTTTTCGGGTTGAGCCAGTAGTTGGGTTGTGTCTGACTGCTGCCGCTGAGGCTGATGAGCACCGAGTTGGCCACATCGCGCTCGGTCAGGCCTATCTGAGAGGCCTTGGTACGATCCACGGCGAAGTGGATCTCGGGCTGGTCGGCCGGCTGTTGAACGCGCACATCGACCGCTCCGGGCACCCGGCGGATTTTTTCAACGAGGGTTGCCGCGATGGTCCGGCTTTTGTCGCGCTCCCGGCCGACGACCTGGATGTCGAAGGGGGCCGGCAGCCCGAAGTTGATGGTCTGATTGACAATGTCGGCGGGCAGGAAATAGAAGGTGGCCCCCGGAAAGTCGCGGTTGAGCCGGGCGCGCAATCGGCGCACGTACCCTTCGGTGGGCCGGTGGCCGTGGCTCAGTGAGACGAGAATGTCGGCATCGCCGGTTCCTGTTAGACCGTTGTCGATGTACGCGAGGGGGACACCCCCGGAAGGCATGCCGATGTTATCGAGGATGCCCGCGAGGTCCCTGGCCGGGATCTCTTCCCGGATCACGGCCTCGACCCGGTCCACCATCCGGGTAGTCTCTTCGATGCGCGTCCCGCCGGGGGATCGCAAGTGCAGCCGGAACTGTCCGGCATCGACCGACGGGAAGAAGTCCTGGCCGAGATGCGGGATGAGCAGCCAGGTGCCGAGGCAAAAGACCAGGAAGAAAATTACGAAGAGTGCCCGATGCGCCAGTACGGTGCCCAGCATCCGGCGGTAGCCTTCCCTGAACCTACCGAAACCGCGGTCAAAGCTACCCTGCAGCGCCACAAACGGACGCCACCACAGCGAAACCGTGCCCGGATCGGCCGCATGGCCGCTATACTCGATGTTACGGTAGAACCACATGACCAGGGTCGGGACGAGCGTTCGCGAGAGCACATAACTGGCCAGCATAGCGAAGACGACTGCCTCGGCCAGGGGCACGAAGAGATAATGCGACACGCCGGTGAGGAAGAACATGGGTACGAAGACAATGCAGATGCACAGCGTCGAAACCAGGGCCGGCAGGGCAATTTCCTGCGCTCCGTCGAGAATGGCCGGCACGGTCGTCTTGCCCAGGCGCCATCTGGCGATGAATGCTCTCGATGGTCACCGTGGCATCATCCACCAGAATCCCGACGGCTAAAGCCAGTCCTCCCAGGGTCATCAGGTTGATAGTCTCACCCAAGGCGCTGAGCAGGACAATGGAACTCAGAATCGAAAGCGGAATCGAGATAGCAATGATGAACGTGCTCCGCCATGACCCCAGGAAGAGCAGAATCATGACCGCCGTCAGTAGCGCTGCGATCACCCCTTCCTTCACCACCCCACTTACGGCCGCGCGGACAAAGAGCGATTGGTCGGCGAATTCCTTGGCTTCCAGCTCGGGCGGCAGACCGCTCAGGATCCGCGGCATGGCCTTTTTCACGCTGTCCACGACGCTGAGGGTCGAGGCCGCACCGCTCTTGAGGATGGTGAGCAGCACGCCGCGCACTCCGTTCAACCGGACCACATTGGTCTGTGGTAGGTAGCCGTCGTGGACCTGGGCCACATCGCCAACCCGGATCACGGCGCCGTTTACGGTTTTGACCGGGAGATCGTTCAAAGCCGCGAGCACTGCCGGATTGCTGTTCAAGGAAACGTTATACTCCGTCTCGCCGATTTTTGCGGTGCCGCTGGGGAGGACGAAGTTCTGGGCATTGAAGGCATTGACCACATCCTGTGGAGCCAGGTTCTTCGCTTTCAGGGCCGGCAGATCGATATCAACGGCCACGACCCGCGCCTTCCCGCCGGCCGGATAGGGCATGGAGGCGCCACGAACGGTTGAAAGACCTGGCTTCACGCGGTTCAGCGCCATATCCTGCAGCTCTTGCTCTGACAAGCTTTTGCTTGCGAGGCTATATTGGAGGATCGGCACCGAGGAAGCATTGTAGCGGATAATAAAAGGCGGGGTGATTCCCGGGGGAAGCAAACGGAGCGCCGTCTGTCCGGTGGCCGTGATCGACGCCACGCCTTCGGAAACCGAGGCGCCTGGCTGGAGGAAGACCTTGATCACGCCGGCGCCGTTGTAGGCGGTGGACTCCATATGCTCGAGATCGTTGACTAAGGTGGTGATCACGCGCTCGTGGTTGTAGATGATGCGCTCCTCCATCTCCCGGGCATTCAGGCCGTTATAGGTCCAGACCACACTGATGACCGGGATGTTGATCTCCGGGAAGATGTCCGTCGGCGTGCGGAGCAGCACGAACGGTGTCAGCAGCAAAAGCACCAGCGCCGCCACCACGAAGGTGTAGGGCCGGCGTAAGGCGAGTTGAACAATCCACATAATTTATTTCCTCGTTAGAAATATTTTCATTTTCCCACCCCTCGGGGAAAAGGCCATACCTTGATATAAGGGACAGGAAATGTTCGTTGACGACCCTGGTCAGGGCCGGAACAAGATAACTGATTCCTGTAAAGCTATAAAACTATTTAGTTATATAATCAAGTTATTTTCTATTATCAAGAAAAAAATTATTTTAAAGGCCCGTTTGTTGATACTGGTTATGTCAGGAATCGATCAAAGAATAATCTTCCATTTCTTTCGAGGTGTAGACCCGAGTTTAGGAAAATTTTGAGGGGTGTCGAACAACTAAAAAGATTCAGTGATCCTTTTTTCTATTCATGAAATTAAAGCTCCTTTTTCATTCTCTTGAATTCCTCTTCCGTGATCTCTCCCAAGACAAACCGATTTTTTAAAATCATTAACGGGTCTTGAGTTTTCTGAACTTCATCGGTCGGAAGATTCCTGAGACGCGAAAAGAGATAAAAAATACCCCCCAAAAGCAACCCCCACACACTCAACTGAATCCATCAGGTCAACGGCCCCAACCCAAAATAGCGGTTTCCCCACCAGTAACAATTCCACCACATGATTCAACCTCATTAAATCCTTAGAAGTCCCAAGTTAATCGGTTTTTGGAAATACTCATAAGGAACAGTCTTGATTGGTTATTTTTTCTTCTTGACATGGTCCTTATCCAACCATATTATTATGTAGTAATATATAAAAAACGCTGTGAGGGAAAATGGGTTCTGGGGATATCACGCCAATACAGATTGGGAATTTTCAGGTCGGGATGGTCGGGCTCAAGGAAATCATGGCCGACCTGGCCCCCTCTTTTTCCAAGGCCTCGGACGAAGAAATGGCCGGGGCCTTGATCCAACGGCTCTCCCCAAAAAATTATATACCCGAAAAGGCCAAACCCGAATACGGACGGGCCTTGGTTCGGGAATTCAGAAAATTTTTGGGTCAGGAAATCCATCCAGACCGAGAAGCTCAAGGCCTGGTCATCAGGGTCCTGGGTCAGGGCTGTGCCAATTGTCAGGCCCTTAGCCAGCGCATTATCGAGGTCCTGGCGGAATTGAAACTGGCGGCTGATTTTGAGCATGTTACCGATATCAAAGAGATCGCCCGTTACGGGATCCTGCAAAGCCCGGCCCTGCTGATTAACGATAAAATCGTAGCCAAAGGGTCGGTTCCGTCCAAGGCCCAACTGATTGAATGGTTTAAAAAGGTGGAAGGCTAAAACATGGCCAAAGCGATTGTCTTAACCTTTACCGAGGAAGAAATTCAGACCATTTTGCGCATCGATCTGGACAGTGATCAAACAGGGGCCTTACATTTTATTCGAGAGACAATCGGCAAAAAATTAAAGGTCCTCAGCCGTCCCCATTGTGTACCGGTCTTTGAGGTCACTTACAGCCCCAGGCAAAAAGAGGCCTTTCAACCCACGGGAAAGAACGAAAATCTATGAAAAAACATAAGGTAAAAACCCATGCTTAACATCCAACTTCTTCATACCCAAGGCTGACCGGCCAAAGACAAGGCGCTGGAAGCGATTCGAAAAGTACTTGAAGAAAAACGGATCGGTGGCTCGATTGAAGAAATTTTAATTGCCACCGAAGAAGAAGCCCGGAGAAATAATTTTTTGGGTTCTCCAACCATCAAGATCAATGGGACGGACCTGGAGCCTTCAGCCAGGCATCTTTCCCAAACCGGCCTGGGCTGACGGTTTTATGTCTCTGAGGATGGTCGATTCTCAAAAATGCCGCCGGAATCTTTAATAAGAGAACAAATTGACTTTTTTATGAATAGTTAAAAAGGAGGATGGTCAAATGACCGAAACGATTCCTAAGAAACTTTCTTTTCTGGACCGTTTTCTAACCCTGTGGATCTTCCTGGCCATGCTGGTAGGCGTAGGATCCGGATATCTTTTTCCCCAGGTGGTCGGATTCTGGAATCTCTTTCAGGTGGACACCACCAATATCCCTATCGCCATCGGGCTGATCCTGATGATGTACCCTCCCCTGGCCAAGGTCAAATATGAAGAACTCGGGGAAGTCTTTAAAAATTATAAAGTACTGACACTTTCCCTGGTCCAGAACTGGGTCATCGGCCCGATCCTGATGTTTTTCCTGGCCATCCTCTTTCTGGCCGGATATCCGGAATACATGGTCGGTTTGATCATGATCGGTCTGGCCCGCTGCATCGCCATGGTCATCGTCTGGAACGAGCTGGCCTCCGGGGATACCGAATACTGTGCCGGCCTGGTAGCCTTCAATTCCATCTTCCAGGTCCTTTTCTTCTCTCTCTATGCCTATATCTTTATTACCATCCTGCCCGGCTGGTTCGGCTTGAAAGGCACGGTGGTCAATATCTCCATCGGTCAGATCGCCAAAAGCGTCTTTATCTATCTGGGGATTCCCTTTATCGCCGGGATCATTACCCGTTTCACCCTGATCAAGATCAAGGACAAAACCTGGTATCATGAAAAATTCATCCCCAAAATCAGCCCTATCACCCTCATTGCGCTGCTCTTTACCATCATCGTCATGTTTTCCCTCAAGGGGGAATACATCGTTCAGCTGCCTCTGGATGTGATCCGTATCGCCATCCCGCTGACCATTTATTTCATCATTATGTTTTTTATCTCCTTTTATATGTCCATGAAAGTCAAGGCCACCTATGAACAGGCCACAACGTTAAGTTTCACCGCCGCCTCCAACAATTTCGAATTGGCCATTGCCGTAGCCGTGGCCGTCTTCGGCATCAACTCCGGCGCGGCTTTTGCCGCGGTCATCGGCCCCCTGGTGGAAGTCCCGGTCCTGATCAGTCTGGTCAGTGTGGCCCTGTGGTTTAGACGAAGATACTTTCCCTTTGCCTTGGAGACACCGACCGGTGTCTGTCATCTGACCTGCAAACCTTAAGGAAGGAGTAATCTGGAATGTTATTGGAAACCTACAGGCTGGAAATTTTTAATTCAAAGTGCAACCCTGGGGCCATGGCCGTCCATTGTTTCGCCCATCTGGATCAGGACGTAAGCCCGGCCATCCCCTATTTAAACGCGGTTTTGGGCGGATTCGGCTTCACCAAGGACCCTCCCTCGGTCACCTTCCGGTCTCAGGGCAAGCTCATCACCGTCCATGGAGACAAAATCGCTGTGAATGCCCTAAAGGATGAAGCTGAAGCCCGAAAAATCGTCGAATGGCTGAAGAGAGAAATCAATGAGGCTTGGGAAAAACGGGATGAAATCGAGCCTTCCTACGAAAGCCTGCCCCGGCCCCAAGTCATGCCGATTCTTAAACTGCTGCCAAAAACCAATTGCCGGGAATGTGGAGAGCCGACCTGCATGGTTTTCGCCGTATCCGTTACCGAAGGGATAAAAGGAGCGGAGGACTGCCCCTCCCTGTCCCAGGAAAACAAACATAAACTGGGAATATACTTAAGTCCTTTTAAACTGGACTTATAGGCCGTCATGGCAACGCTTTATAAAAATATTCTCTATTCTGACATCTTTTGGGTAATCGCCAACTAATCTATCATGGTATTGAATTACTTTTTATTTCTCTTTTTACTTGACAAACAAGCCAGCAGAAACTATATTACCATATAGTTATTTAGGGAACAAAACAAGCGAGACTTAGGAACGGTTAGATTCGGAGCAAAGCCATGAATGATAAAGTATCCTGTGAATGTATGGAAACAACCATTACGGATTCAACTCAAATAAATCTAAGGAAAAAACTGGTTATCTTGCCGATAACCCTGGTGGTCTGGTGGATTATTTATCATCAATTACCGAAGGTTACCGGATGGTTGACCTTTGATCTATTCAGTTTGGGAAGAGGGACGCATTTAGGGGAGGCCATCGCCTTTTTTCTCTATGATGTTCCTAAGGTATTAATGCTTCTGGTCTTGGTCGTATTTGGCGTGGGACTCTTGCGCTCTTTCTTTACCCCGGAAAAAACGAGGGGTATCTTAGCCGGTAAAAAAGAGTCCGTAGGCAATGTACTGGCCGCCGGGCTGGGGATTGCCACTCCTTTTTGTACCTGTTCAGCCATCCCGCTATTTATCGGCTTTGTCGAGGCCGGGGTTCCCCTGGGGGTGACCTTGTCCTTTTTGATCTCCGCCCCCATGATCAATGAAATCGCTCTGGTATTATTATTCGGCCTTTTCGGCTGGAAAGTGGCCGCCCTTTATCTGACCACCGGGTTGCTGATTGCCATTGTCAGCGGCTGGGTGATCGGCCGGCTGGGCATGGAAAGATATATCGAAGATTGGGTCCGGGAAATCAGGAGTAACGGTGTTCCGTTAATGATGGAAAAACTGACCTGGTCCGGCCGGATCGACTATGCCTGGCAAGCCGTTAAAGATATAGTCGGTAAGGTCTGGATCTATGTCATGGCCGGTATTGCCGTAGGGGCGGCCATTCACGGCTATGTGCCGGTGGGTTTCATGGCCTCTTTCATGGGCCGGGAGGCCTGGTGGTCGGTTCCTCTGGCTGTGATCCTGGGGGTCCCTATGTATTCCAATGCCGCCGGGATCATCCCCATTGTCCAGGCCCTGCTGGAAAAAGGAGCCGCTCTGGGCACGGTGTTGGCCTTCATGATGGCGGTTATCGGTTTGTCTTTACCGGAAACGATCATTTTAAGAAAGGTATTGAAACCCCGGCTTATCGCTGTTTTCATCGGGGTGGTAGCTACAGGGATTCTTCTGGTGGGTTTTCTCTTTAACGCCCTTTTGTAAATTTTTACTTGACTTTGATAAAAAACAATATAACCATATAGGCACTTATGAAAAAATCAGCAGAGATGAACCAAAAAATACTGGAAGGCCAGGCCTCTATACTCAAAGCCCTGGGGCAGCCCACCCGTTTGCAAATCTTGGAATTGCTAAATAACGGTGAGCGCTGCGTCTGTGAAATATTTCCGGCTATTCATCAGGAACAGGCCAATGTCTCCAAACACCTTTCGATCTTGAAACAGGCCGGTATTTTAGAATCCCGGAAGGACGGTTTGCGTATCCTCTACCGGATAAAAACGCCTGAGATTCTGGACCTGCTGACCGGGGTTTCCAAACTCTTAAAAGCCCAGGCCAATGAACAGCATCGTTTAATGACCCGATTATAAATTTTTTTAGCCATTAAGTTACTAATTATTCATATAGTTAATAAGTGTTTTATGGAATCTCATCCCCATAATCATAATCCGGAGACCTCCTGGGGTAAACGCCTGTTCATCACCATGGTGATGAATCTGTTGATCCCGGCCGTTCAGATTATCGTCGGAATCATAGCCGGCAGCATGGCCCTGATCAGCGATGCCTTGCACAACCTGAGCGATTTTGCCTCCATTCTGATCAGCTACCTGGCCTTAAAAATCGGCCAACGAGGTCCTACCCTTTCCCAAAGCTTCGGCTACCGGCGAGTGGAGGTCATGGCCGCTGTCTTCAATGTGGCTCTCCTTTTTGGAGCCGGGCTTTACATCACCGTCGAAGGCTGGATCCGTTTGAAAAATCCGACGGTCATTCATGGGGATTGGGTCATCTGGGCCGCCCTTCTGGGTATTGTCGCCAACGGGATCTCTACCTGGATGCTCTATTCCGGGTCTAAAGAAAACCTCAACATGCGTGGGGCCTTCGTGCACATGTTGACCGATACCCTGACTTCCTTCGGAGTTGCTTTGCTGGGGGTCCTCTGGTTGTTTCGTCCCTGGTACTGGTTGGACCCGATCGTCTCCTGGGCCATCGTGGTCTTGATTCTATACAGCGGCTGGGGTATTCTGAAAGAAGCCTTGCTCATCTTAATGAATGCCGTCCCGGCAGGTATAGACCTGGAGACTATACAAAAAGAGGTGGAATTGATTGATGGTGTGGATGATCTGCATCACCTCCATGTCTGGAACCCTGCTTCCGGGTCGATTGCCCTGGCTGCTCATGTGATCGTACCGGACCAGATGTTGGGAGGGGTTGATGTTCTGGCCCAAAAGGTAAGGGCACTGCTCCTTTCCAAATTCAACATTGACCATCCCATTTTACAATTTGAGACCAAGGCCTATGCGGCAAAAGATTTATTATGCAACCTTTGTCAAAATAATCCCAATACGATAAAAGGAAATAATTGTAGTTAAGGAGGTTTTATAATGGAAATCAAAGTTCTGGGACCCGGATGTCCCAAATGTCAGCAAACCGAAAAAATCGTCAAGGAAGCCGTGGCCGAAGCAGGAGTGGATGCCCAAGTGGAAAAAATTACCGATATTATGAAAATCATGACCTTTGGGGTCATAAGCACCCCGGCCGTTGTAGTGGACGGTCAAGTCAAATCGTCGGGGAAAGTCCCCAAAAAAGAGGAAATAAAAGATTGGATTAGACAAGCAAAAGTCGCCTCCTGATCCTGGTCTCCGGTCCGGATGCAGGAAGTTCTCCTGCCCCTAAAGGAAACCTTGATCGGTCGATCCTGCTGCGGGGAGCCGATCTATGATGATTAGCAGGAGACAAGGTCATCTCCAAATATTTATCCGAGAAAATAAAAGACTGCCACTATCTCCGAGGAAGAATTGAAAATTTTATATAACCAAAACAAAGAGATGATAGGCAATGTCCCTTTTGAACAGGCTCAGCAGATTCGGGAGATATTGAAGGACTATCCGGTTGGGCAAAAGAGGGAAGCAGCCGTTAACCAATACATCCTGACCCTTGGACGGCAAACACCTATTCAAGTAAATGAAGATTGGGTAAAAAAACAAAGCGTCTTAACTCTGGATAACCCAGTGGATCGGGCCAGACGGTCCGGCAAGCCAACCATGGTTGAATTCGGGGCCACCGGATGTGTCCCCTGCGATATGATGACCCCCATCCTGGCCGACCTTAGAAAGAAATTTCCAGAGAAATTGAATGTCCTTTTCGTCCATGTAGGGCAGGAAAAAATATTGGGTGCCCGTTTTAAAATTCAGGGCATCCCGATCCAGGTCTTCTTCGACAAAGACGGCCAGGAGGTTTTCCGACATACCGGTTTTTTCCCTCAATCGGAGCTTGAAAATAAAATGGGTCAACTGGGTTTGATATAGTTCGTACAGGACATAGGATATCGAGAAACAAGGAAGTCCCGGTCAAAGGCATGGTTAACCTGATCGACCTGGGGGCCGATTCCTGCCTGCCTTGTAAGATGATGGCCCCAATTCTGGAAAAATTGGAAAAAATCTATCAAGGCAAGGCGGCCATCATTTTCATCGATGTCAGGAAGTTCCCGGATCAAGCCAAACGGTTTGGTATCCGGGCCATACCAACACAAATCTTTTTTGATAAAAAAGGCAAGGAAGTTTACCGCCATGAAGGGTTTATGAGCGAAAAACAAAATGTTGAAATTATTGCCCACATGCAATAGATAGGGGCCAACTGAAAAAATGCTGGAAAATATTTTTATGACCGTCAATGAATGGCTTATCGGGGGCACCACCATCGCCTTTATCGGGGCTTTTTTCTGGGGTATGATCAGTGTGGCCTTCAGTCCTTGTCACTTGGCTTCCATCCCTTTGATTGTGGCTTATGTGGGGGGTCAGGAAAAGATGATACAGGCCCGGCAGGCCGTTTATTACTCCATTGCCTTTACCTCGGGTCTATTTGTCACCATTGCCATCATAGGGATAATCTGTGCCCTCCTGGGCCGGATGCTGGGGGATGTGGGCAATTACTGGCAAATCCTTGTGGGGCTGGTTTTGGTCTGGGTGTCTTTGGGTATGCTGGGGGTCGAGAAATGCTCCATGTCGGGCAACCTTTTATACCGTCTTAATCTAAAAGGGATTCGGGGGGCCCTGGTTCTTGGTCTGGCTTACGGGGTCCTCTCCGGTTCTTGTACCTTCGGATTTATTGCCCCCATACTGGCCATCATCACCATTCAAAAAATGGTCCTCTATGGGATCATCATGATCCTCCTTTTCGCCCTGGGGCATTGCTTGCCTATTGTTGTGGCTGGAAGTTCCACGGCCGCTGTCCGTAAACTTATTGAAAATCAATCCTGGCAAACCGGAGGCCAGTGGTTCCGCCGCGGGGCCGGTGTGCTCATCGGGCTTCTGGGTCTCTATTTTATAGTTAATCCATTTATTACCTAACCCTTAAACCTTTGTAAGCAGCTGACTCTATAAGGAATTGATCGAACCGGAGAATTTTCAATATTTATACTCTTTTGAAGAGGAAGGGGAATCGGCATGACCCGACCGACCATTAACGAAACGGACAAGCAAAAGCCTCAGGAGATCATCACTTCTTCGCCGCAAAGGAATGAAAATGACCTGATGCTTTGCGGACCCGGTTGCGATTGTGGCAAGCAGACCAAAACCAGCAAATTGAAAATCGTGATCATGCTGATCATCCTGGCGGCTGTGGCGATCGCTTTGATTTACAAGAGAACATTATGAATATAAACTAAGAGTTTTGTCCCACCCTCCCCCTCGTAAAAGCAGAAATCCTGGAATATTAGGAAGTTTTGGATCCTTACGCCTACCCCCGGACCAGATCCGGGGTTCGCTGGATTGGCAGATTTAGGACCTTCTGATAGGCAAAGGTTATCACGCTAAAACAAACTTCCCTATCGTCCTTATTTTAAAAGCCCAATTTTTTTATTGACACATATACTACAATGTGGTACAAAAAACCTAAACTAATTTGTGATCGGGGGTAACCCGAGTTAATTATGGAAAGTGCAGAATTCGTTCATTACCGAAAACAATTAGGATTGACCCAGAAGAAATTGGCCCAACTGCTGGCGATTTCGATCAAGACCGTCCACAGCTACGAACAAGGATGGCGCAACATTCCAGAGAATATAGAAAAGCAATTCTTTTTTTTGATTTCAAGACAAAACCCACCTACCTTAAACTCCCAACTATGCTGGTTTATTAAAAAATGCCCTGCCGAGAGAAAAAAGCAGTGCCCGGCCTGGAAGTATAAAACCGGCCACCTATGCTGGTTTATCAACGGGACTATCTGTGAAGGAAAAGTTCACAAAAATTGGAGCGACAAGATCGAAATCTGTAAGACCTGCCAAGTTTTTAAACCTATTCTGGACTTTTAATTGGCGGATAAAACTTCCAAGTCGATGGAAGACCCTTATGACAGACGAAGAACCATGCAGTTTTGACACCTTAGTCATCCGCTCCGGACAATCGCCGGAATCCCGGGAAGGGGCGTCCCTGTCTCCGATCTTCCAGACCGCCTCAAACCTTCATCCGACTGGAGAAATGAGCATTACCCTGCATCGCATTTTAGAAAGGAGATCTTTATGACTGAAAAACTTTCATCCAATCGATCCGATCCCAAGCCCCCGAAAGGATCTGCCCAGAGGAAAGGGGACCAAGATTCCAGGGAGCAACAGACAGAATCTAATGGGGAGGCGATGGGGGTCGACTGGGAACGCCGGGATTTTATTGGCCGTTCGCTGGCGGCTATCAGTAGCATGGGGCTCTTGGGGTCCCTGACAGCTAAGGCCGCCTCGGCTCTGGAAACCGCCCCTGAGGCCAAACCGCTGGACTATCCGGAAAGCTTTGCCGATGGCAGCTCCCTGGAGCGGATGCGGACAGAACTTTTGAAGGCCATGAAAAAGCCCGTCCGGGACCGCAAATGGGTGATGGTGATTGATCAGCAGAAATGTATCGGCTGTAAGGCCTGTACCGTGTCCTGCTGCGTGGAGAACAATCTCCCGCCGGGTGTGGTCTACCGGGTTGTGCCCGAACAGGAGGTAGGCCAGTTCCCGAATGTGCGCAGGATCTTCACCCCCAGACCCTGCATGCAATGTGACAACCCCCCCTGTGTGCCGGTCTGCCCGGTCACGGCAACCTGGAAGGGGGAGGATGGGGTCGTGGTCATAGATTATGAGGTATGTATTGGTTGCCGCAACTGCGTGGCGGCCTGTCCGTACAATGCACGCACCGCGGATTTCGGGGAATTTTATGGGGCCTCCACCCCGGCGATTATGAATTATGAAATACGGCCTAATTACGAGTACAGCAAAAAGTGGCGGCGAGATCCCCACCGGGAACGCTCCCCCATCGGAAACGCCCGGAAGTGCCATTTCTGTCTCCATCGGCTTCGCGAGGGTATGCTCCCGGCCTGCGTCACGACCTGTGTCGGTGGGGCCACCTATTTCGGGGATTACCATGACCTTCACAGCCTGGTCCATGAGCTTATAGGCTCTTCACGGGTCACGCGGCTGAAAGAAGAACTGGGAACGAACCCTTCCGTTTATTACCTGGTTTAAAGGAGAAATCTTATGACAACAACGCAAAAAAAAGTCATCGGTATTGCCTGGGTCGCCCTGATGATCTGGGGCCTTTTCGGCGTAATGCAACGGCTGGTATATGGTCATCTGCTCGCTGATTACGGCAGCTACGTACCCTGGGGACTTTGGGTGGCCGCAAAAATCTATTTTATCGGCCTGGCCGAGGGGGTTTCCTTTTTTGTCTGGGTTTGTTATGCCTTTCAAATTGAGCGATTCCGTGGTCTGGTGCGTCCCGCCTTGTGGCTGTCCCTGGTCAATATGGTGGTTGGGCTTACAATCATCTCCTTCGACCTGGGGCATATGTGGCGACTGCAGGAGGTCTTTTTTCGGCCCAACTTTTCCTCCCTGTTGACCATCTCCAGTTGGCTTTCGATGGGCTACCTGGCCTATATCGCCGTGATCCTGGCCATGGAGGTAAAACCCTATCCCTTAGCAACCAAGACCTACCGCCTCCTCGGCTGGATCGGTATGGCCATAGCCATTATTTTCTCAGGCGGCAACGGCGCTGAATTCGCCACCCTGATATCCAGTCCCTATTGGCACACTGCCCTCGGCCCGATCCTCTCCATCGGCTATGCCTTGTCTTCCGGCCTGGCCCTGATCTTAGCAACCGCAGCCTTTTTCTACTTCACGGATTCTTCCAAAGAGCGCGATACCCTGGCCCTCTTGAGTCGGACGGTCGTAGGCCTGCTCTTCCTGGTAATTATCCTGGAGTGGTCAGAATTTTCGGTGACCATGTGGTATGGAAGGGATAGATCCTATACGGTGCTCTGGTCCATCCTCTTCGGTCCCTACTGGTACGTCTTTTGGATCGTTCACCTTCTGGCCGGGGTCATTATTCCCTTAGTGATGCTGATACGGAAACCAGTAAACCGTCTGAATGCCGGCTGGGCCGGTCTGCTGATTGTGGTGGCCCACTTCGCGGTTCGCCTGAACCACGTGATCCCGGGCCAGGTAACTCCGGCCATGAAGGGACTGCAGACGGCTTATATGGATAACCGGCTCAAGTTCGAATACTTCCCGTCAATCCACGAATGGTCGGTCTTTGCCTTTGCTGTGGCCTTATTTATAGCCCTCTTCTATCTGGGCATCCGGTTTCTGCCAATCCTTTCAACAAAATCTGTGAATGAGGGAGGGAATTAACCCATGCGCGTCAAACAAGACCAACAATCCATAGAAAACAAGGCCAACGGGCAAAAAGGAATTACCCGTCGCCAAGTGATAAAGTCAACAGCCTTTGTGGGGGGATGTGCCCTCCTGGCCGCTCAGGCAAACAAAATTTTTGGAGTCCTGACCGAGACGACGGCGGCAGACAGCCAAGGCCCATACGAACTGGCCCAGCCCCACAACCAGCTTTATACCACCTGCCTGCAATGCCATGTTTCCTGCCAGATCAAAGCCAAAATCTGGGACGGGACCCTGGCCAAGTTGACGGGCAGTCCTTACAGCCCTCAGACTTTTCTCCCCCATATCCCTTATAAGACCCGTCCCCAGGATACGGCGACGATAGACGGGAAGCTGTGTGCCAAGGGACAGGCCGGTATTCAAACTTATTACGATCCCTACCGGATTCGTAAGGTGCTTAAACGGGCCGGCGAACGAGGGTCCAATAAGTGGCGGACCGTCCCTTTTACCCAATTTATCGAAGAAGTCGTCCGGGGGGGCAAGCTGTTTGCCGAGGTGGGAGACAGCCGCCCCTACCCGGGATTTGACGAGGTAGTGGTCCTGAGGGATGCCGAGTTATCGAAAAAAATGGCCGAAGACGCTCAGAAATGCGGCAAGGGTGAAATGAATGTCGCTGAATTCAAGGAAAAGTATCAGCCGCACCTGGATAAGCTTATTGACCCAGAACATCCCGATCTCGGACCGAAGAATAACGGCTTTGTCTTCCTGGCCGGCCGCATTCAACCCGGCCGGGCCCAATGGATGAAATGGTTTACCGAACAATCCCTTGGATCGAAGAATAATTATGAACATACCACAATTTGTGAGCAGTCCCACCATATCGCCTATGACCAGATGACCGGACATAAAACGAACCACCTGAAGCCGGACCTGGCCAACGCCGAGTTTGTTATCTTCTGGGGAACCGGGGCCTTCACGGCCAACTTCAGCCTGGTGACCATGGCCGAAAAGGTCACCACCGGAAAGCTCAACCGGGGCTTGAAGACCGCGGTGGTGGATGCACGGCTCTCCAATGATGCCGGTAAGGCCAACTGGTGGCTGCCGGTCCAACCCAATGGCCACGGGGCCCTGGCTATGGCCATGATTCGATGGATACTGGAAAATCAGCGCTATGACCAACGGTACCTGGAGAACGCCAACAAGGCGGCGGCCAAGGCCGATAATGAACCGACCTGGACCAACGCCAGCCACTTGGTAAAGATCGTAGAAGGACACCCCCTGGCTTTGTTGAAGGCCGATGAAGCGGGCATCGGCACAGCGGAACAGAGGGTGGTCTCCCGCGGAGGCCGGCTGATTGCCGTGAGTCCGGACGATGAAAATAAGCCGGTAGAAGGAGATCTCCTGGTCAAGACCCAGGTGAAAGGCCTGTCCGTGAAGAGCGCCTTTCAGCTTCTGGTCGAACAGGCCATGGCCCGCACTTTGGAAGAGTATGCCGAAGAAAGCGGGGTGGATCCCAAAACCATTATCGATGTGGCTAGGGAGTTCACCTCTCACGGAAAAAGGTCCGTGGTGGAGATGTATCGGGGACCGGTGCAGCAGACCGACGGATATTATAACGGTTGCCTGGTCATTACCCTGAATGTCCTCATCGGTAACGCCGACTATAAGGGGGGCCTCAGTAAGGGTGGCGGCCATTGGCACGAATTGGGAGATAAACCAGACAGTATCTATCCCTTTGAAAAGATGCACCCCGGGGCACTTAAGGCTTTTGGGCCCAAAATCACCCGTGAGAAGAGCCGGTATGAAGATT
The DNA here is from genome assembly GCA_963790475.1 of uncultured delta proteobacterium. Taxonomy (GTDB): domain Bacteria; phylum Desulfobacterota; class RBG-13-43-22; order RBG-13-43-22; family RBG-13-43-22; genus RBG-13-43-22. The sequence continues at coordinate 204,031 of CAWBOS010000013.1, forward strand.
CCACCCTTTTCAAAGAACATGGCTACCCGGCCAAGCGGCCCTGGTATCCCTTTACCAGCAATATCTACCAGGAGGTCATCCCCTCTTTCACGGCCGGATATCCCTATGCCGGGAAAATTCTTTTCCTCCACATGGGCACCCCGGCCCTTTCTACCCCCGGTGGGACCCAGCATATCATTAACATGCTCAAGGACCCGGCCCGGGTACCGCTCTTCATCGCCAGTGATATTGTTATTGGCGAGACCTCCATGTACGCGGACTATATCGTCCCGGACCTGACCTATCTGGAACGGTGGGGAATGCCATACGACACGCCGGATGTGCCGACCAAGGTAGGCAAGGTGCGACAGCCAGTGGCCATACCCTTTACCGAAGACGTGGAGGTGAACAGCGAACGGATGCCTATCTGTATCGAAACATTTTTGATCGCGGTGGCGACCCGGATGAAGCTCTCCGGATTCGGCCAGGACGCCTTTGGTAAGGGGATACCATTAACCCGGCCGGAGGACTGGTACCTGAAAGAGGTGGCCAATATCGCCTTTGGAGATAAGGCCGGCGAAGATGTCCCGGAAGCCGATGCTGCTGAGATGGCCCTCTTTCGTAAGGCCAGACGGCACCTGCCCCCTTCTGTTTTCGATGAAAAGCGATGGAGCCAGGCCCTGCGATCAGAGAAGGAATGGCGGAAAGTCGTCTATGTCCTCAACCGCGGAGGCCGGTTTGCAGATTTCAGCCAGGCCTATGAGGGCGATAAAATGAAAAGTGCCCTGAATAGCATGTTTCACCTCTTCGTGGAGGAAGTGGCCTCTCAAAAAAACAGTCTCAGCGGGGCCTATTTCAGCGGCGTTCCGATTATCGGCGGCGAAATTGATGCTGGTGGTAAACCCCTAAAGCGGAGTCAAGAATATCCGTTTAAAATCATCACTTATAAAGAGGCCTTCGGCGGTCATTCCCGGACCATCTCCAATTACTGGAGCAACATCGCCTTGAGAACGGAGAACAAGATCTTGATTCATCGGCAAGACGCCTTAAAGATCGGCCTGAAACAAGACCAACGGGTGCGGTTGGTATCGGCGGACAATCCCGGCGGGAAGTTAGAGTTGAAAGACGGGGGAAATCGGGTGGTGCCCATGATCGCCCGAGTGGAAATCACTGAGGGGATCCGTCCGGGTACCCTGGCCGTGTCCTGGCACTACGGCCACTGGGCTTATGGATCCAATGATGTAGTGGTGGATGGCCATAAAATTTATGGGGACCGCCGTCGGGCTTCGGGGATCTGTGCCAACCATATCCTGGCCGTGGACCCGGTGCTGAAGGATGTTTGCCTGACCGACCCCATCGGCGGCAGTGCCTCTTTTTCCAATAGCCGGGTGAACGTGGTTCCTGTTTAACCGGGTCAGGGAGGGTCTCCAGCCAAGTGTGGCCCTTTTTCTTATGGCCGCGGCCATTATGTGTGGGGCCTACAGCGCTCAAACCGTACTGATTCAACCTGGATTCCGCTCCTCGTTCAGATCGAGGATAGGCTTCGCGGGAAAGGCGGCATTAGGAACTTTGTAAAGCAGAGCTGGGGACACTTGAGAATGGATAAAAGGATCTTCCGCTAATGCAATTTATATGTAAGCGATGCGGCAATTGCTGTCTCCACCTAACGGATGCTTATCAAATGGAAAGGAAGAAAGGGGAAAGCCATGAATTGGAAAAAATGGAGTTGTAGTCTGATGGTTATTGGTTGCTTTTTGGTCTGGGGTAACCGAGCTCCCATTTGGGCCGGGGAGATGGATGTTATGCATCTTCTAAAGCTGCTTCAAAAAAAGGGGGTCATCACCCAACAGGAGGCCGATGATCTCATGAATGAAATGCGCTCCGACACCAAGAATGAAAAGACGGAAATCAAATCAGAAATCAAAGAAGACATGAAAGAAGCAGCCAAAAAAGGGGAATTTCTCCCCCCAGCTTTAAGGGGGTTTAAATTCGGAACTACCATCTTTGCCGAATGGAACGCCAAAAACATTACCAATGGGTCCAGTACCAATCAGTTTGCCTTAAATCGAGGGTATGTAACCTTGACCAAAGATTTCAATAATTGGCTGGGGATGAACATCACCTCCGATCTGTTTACTTCCGTTGATCCCAACGACAAGGGCAATGGGTTGGAATTGCGTTTGAAATATGCCTTTGCGAATCTCAATCTCTTTGGTACAACCACCCAGCTTGGTATGGTTCCCACTCCTTCGGATGCCTATGATGTATCCATCTGGCCTTATCGCGTTCAGGGCAAGAACCTCCTGGATGATCTGGGAATTGAAGCCTCGTCCGATTTTGGTGTTTCCAATCAGGGGGTTTTCGGCGGCTATATGGATGATGATTACCTGCAATTCGCTTCCAAACAGTTTGCCGGGAAATGGGGCGGTTACTTTGTGGGGCTCTTTAACGGACCGGGCTATACCAATACGGAAGCCAACGGCAATAAGATTGTTTCCGGGGTGGTCTATGTTCGTCCGGCCCCCATGGTTCCCGTGCTTAAGGGCCTTCAGTTGGCCTATGTCGGTACTTATGGATCGAGCAATTCCAACTTCACCGCAGCCGGAAGGACTAATGATTTCCCGAATTTTCAGGTCAATATCGGACAGTTTTCATTGCAGCACCAGTATTTCACCTTAATGGGCCAATACTATTGGGGACAAGCGACCTCGACCTCGACCGAAGAAAATAAACGCAGCGGATATTTAGTCTCCGGATTTGTCCGGATGCCGGGCATGGAGAACCTTCGGCTCTTTGGTAAGTGGTATAATTATGATCCCAATACCGATGTATCCAATGACAATTATGATACCTATATAGCCGGTGTGTCATACGATTTTTCCAAGGAGTTTATGCCTTTTGCCGCCTGGGAACATCGGAGCTTTGCCTCCTCCAAGGCCGGCAGTGATTATGATAAATTCCAGGTCGGCTTTCAGTTGAAGTTTTAGGGGCTAACATTTTTCCAGGGATTCACCACCCGTCTCTATTGGAGCTTTCCAGATCCGTCCGGTTTTACTGGAACCCAGGAAGAAAAGCTGGAAAAAACGCGAGCGGTCAAAGAGGCCATCAGAGAGAAAATCGAAGTTTGGCTCATGGCGATGGGGCATTAGGAACTTTGTAAAACAGAGTTAGGGACACTACACGAGGCTATGGGTATTTTAACCTAAATCATCAAAAAAGAGCGAAAACAGATATGGGAAAAACGATGGTTTGCGGGAAGTCGGTAGAAGACTTTGTAAAAGTCATTGAAAAATTTCATGGTTGGGCCGCCCCAGGTGTGGTCATTGGCGGTTTTATGGTCGATTGGGCTCAAGAACTTTTGGGCGACCATGTGGAAGCCGACGCTATCGTAGAGACCCGTCACTGTCTCCCGGATGCCGTTCAACTGTTGACCCCCTGTACCTATGGAAACGGCTGGATGAAGATCCTGGATTGGGACAAGTTCGCCCTGAGTCTCTATGATAAAAAAAGTCTCTCCGGACACAGGGTTTGGATGGATCTTGAGAGGCTCTCCGTCTTTCCCAATATTTATAATTGGTATATGCGCCTGGTAAAGAAAAAAGATCTGCCCTTATCCGTCTTAAATCAAGATATCCTGTCAGCCGGAAGAAAAATGTTAAATGCCGCCCCCGTTCAGGTCACCCGATACTATGGAAAAAACAAAAAGGGGGAGATACGGATCTGTCCGGTCTGCCGGGAAGCCTATCCAGTCAAACAGGGCTTACAATGCCGGGCTTGCCAAGGAGAAGGTTATTATGAATTTGAATCACTTCCTTCCAACAATTTTCAGCCGGCCATAGCCCCATTTTCGATCGTCCATTCTAACTCCGTGCCAATTTTTCCAGACCGTACCTCGAAGGGGTTTCCCACATAAGACGGGAGCGGCAAGGCATCTGGCCCGGGTAGCGCGAAGTTCTAAATAGTGACCGGGTCTATAGGTGGGGGTAAGAGGGCTCGGACTTCTTTCTTCGCGCTGGTGCAGTTATGGGTTTTCATAATGGGCACCGAGCAAACCGAGTCTGCTCTCATGACTGAAATAGCGAGCTTGTACGTTAAAAAAAGGTATGATATATTCGCTTCTCATATTCATAATAAACCATTTCATCGGGGGTTTTCTGGTATGAAACAGGTTCTTGCGGGATTCAGGGTGCTCGATTTTGGACACTACATTCCCGGTCCGTACACAGCTATGCTACTGGCCGAACAGGGGGCTGAGGTGATCAAGATCGAACCCCCTGCCGGCGATCCCCTGCGCTCGGAGAAAGGATTTGTGGTCCTGAACCGAAGCAAAAAAGGCATGGTTATTGATCTGAAAATGGATGAGGGTAAGAAAATTGCCCGGGACCTAATCCGGAAGGCCGACGTGGTTATCGAGAATTTCAAGCCGGGTAAGGCCGATCAACTGGGCATCGGATATGAAACAATAAAGAGGCTGAATCCTAAGACGGTTTATTGCTCCATCTCCGGGTATGGCCAGTCCGGCCCCTACCGCAACCGACCCGGCTGGGATCCCATTGTGTCGTCTACCGCTACGGTCTATACCGAACAGGGCGGGGCCGGGATCGCCCCACCTGTCTTCCTGGTTCTGCCTCTGGCCAGTTATTATTCCGCTTTCATGGCCGCCTACAGTATCACCATCGCCCTGATTGCGCGGGAAAAAACCGGCCAGGGTCAGCAGGTTGACATCTCCCTGCTCAATAGCATTATGGCTGCGGGCTGCGGCGGCTTGGTGAATTTCGAAGCGCGTGAACGGGTACCCCGTTCCTACCAGCAGGGGGGATCTCCCGTCTATCGGTTGTATCAGGGAAGCGATGGGCGATGGTTCTTCCTGGCCTTGGGAAATCTGGCCTTTCTGGCCAAGTTCGCCATCGCCATGGGTCACGAAGAATGGTTGATTGATGAAAGATTCGAGGGAGCCCCTTTTATGATTCTGCCCCCCGTCAATGAAGAGCTGATTAAGATGTTTGAAAAAATATTTGCGGAAAAAACCAGGGACGAATGGCTCGAATTCCTTCGGGCTGAAGACATCCCCTGCGGCCCGGCCCTGCCCGTGGAGTCATTTTTGGATGATCCTCAGGTGATCGCCAATGACATGGTCAGAGAAATCGAGGAACCCGGACTGGGCCCGGTGCGCCAGATGGGGGTTCCGGTCCGGTTGAGCCGGGCTCCAGGGACCATAAAAGGCCCTTCACCTCAAAGGGGTGAGCACACCGAGGAGATACTGTCCGACCTACTCAATTACTCGGCCGAAGAAATCTTTTGGCTTAAACAAAAAAAGGTCATTTAGGGATCAAGGAGATAAGCGATGCATCCTCTGGAAGGTATACGAGTGGTTGACCTGACCACCATGATAAACGGACCGGTGGCTGCCATGCTCCTGTCTGATATGGGTGCCGAGGTCATCAAGATCGAACCCCCGGACGGCGATCCCTGGCGGCCCATGCTGGGCGGTTTCCTGGCTTATAACAGGGGAAAGAGGGCCATTGCCCTTAACCTGAAAAAGGAAGCTGGTAAGGCGATCGCTTATGAACTCATTGCCAGGGCGGATGTCCTGGTGGAAAATGCCCGTTGGGGCGTATGGCACCGTCTGGGCCTGGATTACGAATCAGTAGTCAAGATAAAACCGGATATTATTTACCTCACGGTTACCGGACACGGTACGAGCGGGCCTTTTATCCATATGGCCGGCTACGATCCGCTCCTTCAGGCCCGCAGCGGACAGATGGTGGGCCAGGGAGGGAAAGACCAGCCGCCGGTCTTTCACGTGATCGCCATCAATGACGTCGCCTCTCCCATGTTGGGGGCCTACGGCGTGGCCCTGGCCTTGCTTCAGCGTCTGCGGACAGGCCAAGGACAGCACGTGGTCATGTCTTTGACCAATGCCTCGGTCTGTCTGCAGGCCCTGGAATTCATGGATTACCCGGTCATGAAGCCTATCAATAAAGGCGGGGACCGTCTTATTGGATTAAACGCCACCACCCGCCACTATCAGACTTCAGATGAACGGTGGCTTATGCTCATCTGTCCCAAGGAACCTCACTGGCAGGGTTTGTGCCGTTCCCTGGGACGGGATGACCTGTTCTCTGACCCGCGGTTCGCGACCCCTGAAAAGCGAGCCGAAAACGATAAGGCCCTGGCTGAACTTCTGGTAAAGGCTTTTGGGCAAAAACCGGCGGAGTACTGGCTGGAGGTCCTTTCACAAGCGGATGTGCCGGTGTCCCTGGGCCAGGTCAACGAGGAGCTTCTCGAAGACCCCCACTGCTTGGAAAACGGTTTCTTCGAGGAGGAGGATCATCCGCAACTCGGCTGGGTCAAACACCACGGGATCACTCCCCGATTTTCGGACATGACCGGTATCATACGTCGAACCGGCCCACTGCTTGGCCAGCATACGGCGGAAGTACTGGCCGAATTGGGGTATACCCGGGAAGAGATAGATCATCTCGTGGAAGACAAGGTCGCCTTTTTAATGGAGGAGATCGAGAAAGAATAGGAGACTTCTTTAGAAAACCGGACCTTATGATTCAGTATGACACTAAATTTCTGTATATTCTCAAAAACATCATGATATACCGCGAGAATAAGATCAAAACCGGCAGATTATGGTCGGACACTCCGCTTCGGACCCGCATTTCTCTTCAGGTATGGCTGAGCCGCCTTGATGAATTTACAGATTATCGATCTGGTATCCCGGGGGTCGATGATATCGATTACATCGCCGGCCTCGGCAGCCCGGAAGGGGGAGCGAACCCCGATTAACCTATCCTCCAGTTCCCGACGCTTGGCTTCGGGATCGGGGGAAGATTCAATCTCCCTGCGGTAGGCGGCGGCAACCCCTCCCTCCACTGGAATTGCTCCCCATTCCCCACTGGGCCAGCCAAAACGCAGGTGGAGGGACATCATGCCCCCGACACTGGAGAAGGCGTCTCCCCCCATGCCGTAGGATTTCCGCACGGCAATATGGACCTTAGGAACGGTCGCTTCCTGCGCAGCCATGACGGCTGCCATACCATATCGCAAAGTACCTCCCCTTTCCGACTCTTCCCCGATCATAAAACCAGGCACATCCACCAGAAGGATCACCGGAATGTTGAAACAGTTGCAGATATCAATAAAACGTTCCATTTTCTGAGAAGACTTTCCTTCCAGGGCTCCGGCCAATTTCATCGGATTGCTGGCCAGAATCCCCACCACATAACCGTCCATCCGGGCCAGGACTGTTATGAGCGAAGAGCCATAATGTTTGCGCAGCTCGAAAAATTCACCCCGGTCAACGAGTAGGCTTATGACCTTGTACATGTCATAGGCTTTTTTACGGTCGATGGGCACGATCCTCAACAATTCTTCCGCCCGACGGTTCGGATCATCCCCGGTCTCTTTCCGGGCCGGCACCTCATAGACATTATTAGGCATATAACTGAGGAACTCTCGGATTTAGCGAAAGCAGTCCTCTTCATCCGCGGCTTCGTTATCAATGACGCCGGATTCCCGGGTGTGAATCCTGGTGCCCCCCAGGTCGTCTTTTTCTATTTCTTTGCTCAGAGCCCTGGAAACGACGGGAGGGCCGGCGGGAAATATCTGCCCGCTTCCTTTGACCATAATGGAAAAATGTGAAAGGACCGCCCGGGCCGCCACGTGGCCGGCGCAGGAGCCCATCACGGCCGATATCACCGGCGCTTTCTGCAGCAGTTGCACATCTCCCCACCATAAGGTTGTTCCCGGAGGCAGAAACATCCGCCCTCTATCTTCGTAGCTTGCGGCGCTGGCGCCCGCGCCGTCACAGAGTTGGATCAGCGGGATGCCGTACTGCTGGGACATGGGCTGGGTAAAAAAACGCGCATCCTTATGGATTCCCGCAGGACTGCCACCGCTGATCGTGAAGTCTTCCCCTCCCACGGTAACCAGCCGCCCGTCGATTTCGGCCAGCCCTAAAACGAAAGCGGCCGGAGTGAAGCCGGTCAGATTCCCCTCCCCGTCGTATTGTCCTTTGCCCATCAAGGATCCGACCTCCATGAAAGTGCCCTTGTCCACCAGCTTTTCAATACGTTCCCGTATGGTCAGTTTCCTCTGGCTGTGATGGCGGGCAATTCGTTCCTTTCCTCCCATTCGTTTGGCAACTTCTCGGCGCTTTTCCAACTCCTCAATCGCCACCTCCCATCCCATGCCCGGCTTCCAGGTGGCGATTTTTCTGAATTCATCATCTTTCTTCATTACGAATCCTCCATTTATTAAGTTTCAATTTACCTGATCGATCCGGAATCGATTTTATCTTTAAAAAACCATTTTTTCATCAAATAAATTATGCTCCTCCCATTATCAAAAGAGTGAATCGAAAAATCGAAGGGTTGCATCTTTTATCTAAATTTTGTGATATTATGTCTAAACCTAAAAAATCTAAAAAGAGAAAGGAGATGTTCATGGCCTTTTCAGGAAGCGAGGTTGTATTATATGAGAAACGAGACAGAAAAGCCTATATCACCTTAAACCGTCCGGAAGCAATGAACGCCCTGAATAGTGCGGTGAGACAGGGCTTGCAGGAAGCGATCCTTGATCTTCGGGATGATGACAATATCCTCGTGGGTATCGTCACCGGGGCCGGCGGACGTGCCTTTTCAGCAGGGATGGATCTGAAACAGCGGGCGCAATCAAACCAAACCGCAGGCCCCTCCAGGGAAGTCCCAACGGCAGATAATCGATGGACGGAATTAGGGGTCTGGAAACCGATAATCGCAGCCATCGACGGATACTGCCTGGCAGGCGGTTTGGAGCTCTCACTGCAATGCGACATTCGCATAGCAACAAAGCAATCCCAATTCGGCCTTCCCGAGCCGCGCCGAAGCCTCCTGGCTGGATATGGTCTGCATAACCTGTCCCGTATGATCCCCTTGGGTCACGCCCTTTATATCCAACTCACCGGCAGTCCTGTTACAGCAGAAACCGCCGAAAAATGGGGGATCATTCAGGAAATTGTACCTGACAGGGCTGCCCTCATGGAGCGGGTAGAGCAAATCGCAGATGATATCATGCAGTGCGCCCCTCTCGCCGTTCAGGCGATAAAGCAGATCGTTATGCAAGGACGGAACCTGCCGGTCGAATACAGCCTGAAACTGGCACAACCCATCAGCCAAAAGATCGCCAAGACTGAAGACCGATTAGAGGGACCGAGGGCTTTTGCTGAAAAACGCAAACCTGTCTGGAAAATGCGCTGAGATCTCTCTCCCTCCGCACGGTGCAAACTGAGACTCAAGAGAAAGACCCAACGAACAAAAGGGCTGGAGTCAGGTCTATTTTCTTAACATTGTTTCTTTTATTCGCTTAATTCGACTTTGCATTGAAGCACCTCTGCGGTAAAAATCTTTGCCGGGGTGGGCCTGTTTTATTTCCGATGAAGTTTATAAAGATTTGATTTATGAGCGGGAAAATTACCTTCTGGAAGGAGAAAAAGTAATTACGCTTAATTCTTTTTCTAAAACTTTTGCGATGTGCGGATTTCGGGTGGGCTATGTTTATGCCCGAGAGCAAGATTTAATTCAAAAAATAAGATCTTTTAATTGCCAAAATTACTTATAGAACATGTGTAACATTCGAGAGGCGACAGATCAGGACACAGCAGCCATTGCATTGCTGATCACCCAACTCGGCTATGAAACAACCGAAGACAAGATGCGGAATCGGATGCAGTGCATAGGCGCCGACACTCGGTATGTAAGCCTTGTGGCATCGAACGAGAAAAGCGTCATGGGCTTTCTCGGCCTAGCCTTCGGATTGTACTACGAATACAACGGGATTTACGCCCGGATAGTTGCTTTGTCGGTTGCGCCAGAGTCGCAGGGTGAAGGCGTCGGAAGAAAATTGATTGCGGCGGCAGAAGAGATCGCGAAGGCCAGAGGCGCGATTACATTCATTGTCAATTCAGGTTTGCAGCGAGCCGAAGCGCATAAATTCTATGAAGGACTCGGATTCCTATGGAAGGGGAAGGCATTCTACGAAGCACTTGGGACTGCCGAACCAATAAGGATTGAGACGATCGCGCGGACAGACCGCGCTCCGGCTGAATGGCGGCATTATGCTCACCTTCAACCAGTAATCATCTTTTTTCTGTTCATTCCCTGTTCAACAGTTGTAGGTCAAGTCCCAATCAGGCTTATGGGACACTCCTGAAACGGTAAAGGCAGAAATTGGATCTGAGAACAAGAGGTAGAGTAGAGAGCTGGAACCTGACTGGTGCCACTTTTGGTCTTTCCGATGCACGCATCTACTACGAGCTATAGTGGTCAGCCGGGGCCAGCCCTCCCTCATCAAACCGTGCATGCGGTTTTCCCGCACACGGCTTTCCGATGTCCTTCACCGCAGGGCATGCGCTTTGTCCAGCCCGCCGAAGTCGGCACCTTGTAGAGACCGTACTTCTCGTATAGCGCCCTTCGTTTGAACCTGAGATACCCCATCTTTCTATCTCTGACCTTGTGCCGCTTTCGCAGGTGTGTGATCAACCGCTCTTCCACATGCCCCCGTATCCGAGCCAGTGTGGTACTGCAATTGCGGTAATGAAAGTAGCCGACCCATCCCCGCACGGTGGCGTTAACTTCATTCACCACCCACTCGATAGGCATAATGGTTCGGGATCGATCCGTAATTGCCGTCACTCGGTCTTTGATAGATTGTATGGCTTTCTTTGAAGGTTGGACGTGAGGGTAGTACTTCCCCGTTCTATTGCTCCGTCCCATCCGGATCGTATATCCAAGGAAGTTGTAACTCCCTTTGTAGGCATTGACGGTCTTCGTCTTGGCCTCGTTCAGGGTAAGCCCCAGTTTCGCCAGTATCCGTCGCAGCATCTGCATCGGGCGTTCGGTTCCGCACCGGCAGAGGACAACAATATCGTCCGCATAGCGCACGATCCGTGCCCCGAGTTTCTTCTCCAACTGATGCCGTTCCCATATCCTGTCCATTAGATGCAGGTACAGGTTCGCCAATATTGGTGAGATTACCCCCCCTTGCGGGGTGCCTTGACGGTTTTCCTTGCCACCGCCGATGTTCTTTTTCTTTCCATCCTGGTCCACTTCCATGACCGGGGCTTTGAGCCACATCTTGATGATGCGCAATATCTCACCATCACTGATCCGCTCGGCAACTACAGCCAGGAGGTTGGCGTGGGGAATGGTATCGAAGTATTTGCTCAGATCGGCGTCGATGATCTCCGTGTACCCTCTATGCATGGCCGAGGCTACATCATCAACGGCGTCGTGGGCTGACTTCCTGGGCCTAAACCCGTATGAGCTGTCGCAAAAGTCTGCTTCAAAGATCGGTTCGATGACCAGCTTTACGGCCATCTGGGCTACCCGGTCCCGTATCGTCGGTATACCCAATGGCCTTTTGTCACCGTTGGCCTTGGGTATCATCACCCGCTTTACCGGGTCCGGTCGATAAGTCTTGCTCTTCAGTGCTTCTTCCAACTCCGCCATAAAGGCGGTTATCCCTTCTTCCGTCTCGATAGCCTCAAAGGTAACTCCGTCTATTCCGGCGCTCCCTTTATTGGCCCGGACAAGACTGTAGGCATGACTGAGAATGTCCGCCCGGTACACCTTGTCATATAAGGCGTAGAAACGATAGGCTTTCTCCTGCTTGGCCTTCCGGTAGAGCTTCCTCTGTAGTGTCCTGATACTTTCCGGGGTTGTTAGCATCGCTGCAATCCCCTCTCCCTCCACTCTTCGGTTACTTGAACAAAGCAGGGTCCCTTCCCTCGGGCCGGGTTTTGTTGTCCCTTGCCCTCAAGCGGTACTATGAACCCCTCCGACTCCCGATACGGCCCAATACGATTTCGTCTCCTTATACGTATCGGTTGATGTTCCTCTTCCATCACCTCATCGGGTCTCCAGCACTGGACTGTTTATCTTCCACCGCATGCCGTCCTTGCTACCCCGGAAGATCTCAAAGGCTGCTTCCGTTTTCCAAGCCCTTAACATCGGCCTTCCCCATATGTCCACTGGGTCGGCATCTTCACTTTATATTTACGAGGCTACCTATTGGTTCATTTCCATTACGGCCTGTGGCTTTGCCAATTGGGAACTTACGACCCCCGGTTACCCGAACGCCGCTCCCTTGATCTACCGGGGTGAACGGACAACTCCCCGGACGGGACTTTAACCCGTAAGTGTAAACAGTTGTTACTGCGTACGGACAGCATATTTATTAATGAAATGGAAATGAAAAAGATTACTGAATCCCGTAAACAACGCCCCTCACTTTCGCGGGACCTTTTGGGAAAATCAGACTGAAGATGGAAAAGCCGGAAGAGGCGAGGCCACGCCCTGATCGCGAAGAGCCTATCGTACGCCGCACACGGCATTATATGTGAACATCAATAGAGAATTATCAGCGATGGGGATCCACTCTTTCACGGTGGAATTATCCTGAGACGTTAAGAGGTTATCCAGATCGTCATAGGTATTCTCCGAGAGGAAATTAACTCTTTTCGACGAACAGTTTATCTCTATGCGGCTGATGAAATACCGGAGTTCATTCCATCCCGCAGCAGACAATCCCGCGTCGCGTCTTTCCTTGATAAATTTTTGCTTTACGGCATCGTATTCAAAAAAGGTTTTCGTGTCCACTTTGATCTTTCCATTATAATCGGAGGTGATGCTGTCTCTGTCATAGTAATAGTCCACACCGCCCTGGGAATAGACTGATATCCAGTCTGCAGCGATGGCACTTGAAAAGGTCCCACAAATCACAAAAAAGGTGACCGACATCAGGGTAATGAACTTCATTTCCCGATCCCCCCTTGAACATGGATAGCGAGCGCATTCTGTTCAGGCTAAATGCCTGACTTAAAAATTAGCGAGCGAACCTACAAAGAATTACCCCTCCATTGAGGAAAAGTATATTCTTAATTATTGTAATCCAAATTATCTTCATAAATCAAGGGCTATTTCCCCGCCCGTTTCATCCAAAAGGGAAATCGGTTTCGATCTCAAAAAAAAGCAGGCCCGATATGGCAGAAAAGGGTCCGTCCTCATGGATGGAAAAGAGATTAATCAGCATCTTTAAGGAAACAATCGAGGAAATTCCAAGACAAGGGTATTAAAGGCGAACCGGCGCAGAAGGGCAGCAGAGGATAAATTTGTTCGAGGAGATAGGAGACCAAGCTTTTTCCAGCAGGGGTTATTTATGGTTAGGTGAGGTCTATGCTGAGTCGGGGCGTAAGGAAGAGGCGCTGGAAAATCTTAAAAAGACCGAGACCATGTTCCGGAAGACGGGCATGGATAACTGGCCGGCCAAGGCGCATAAGGCGCGGCGATTTTGTAAAGAAGAGGACCAATGGCCGGATCAGAAGTAGCCTGGCCTTTTTTTGCACATTTCGAATGGTAATTAATAAAGATTCTTCAAAGAATCGGGGCAGCCCGATTTTTTTTGACGAATTCCCCGGGAGACGTTATTATAGAGACCATAGTATCGGACCATTGGTTCTCTCTGGTCGGGGATAGGAGAGCATTTATAAATGAAAGGAGAACCTGTCTGTGAATTCCTTTAAATCCAGGGCATCTCAAAAAAAGAAAAAAACTTTCTTTCTCGTGACCCTCGGTCTTGGCCTTTTAATCATTTCCGATTTTTCCTTCGCTAAGGATGCCACGTTGCTCTTTCAACAAGGGCAATCTTTAGCAAAACAGGGGAAATATAAAGAGGCCCTGGCTGCTTTCGACCAGGCCATCGAATTAAACCCGGAGAATCCATATCCCTATATCATTGCCAGGGGGAATATTAAATTTCAGCAGGGCGACTTGAAGGGAGCCCTGGATGATTTTAACCAGGCCATCGAATTAGACCCCAAAAATCCATATCCCTATATTTTCAAAGGGAATATTAAATTTCAGCAAAGGGACCTGGGGGGGGCCCTGGTTGCTTTAGACCAGGCCATCGAATTAGATCCCAAGAATCCCTATCCCTATATTGTCGAGGGGGATATTAAATTTCAACTGGGGGCCCTGAATGGAGCCCTGGTTGCTTTCGACCAGGCCATTCAATTAGACCCCAGGAATCCCTATCCCTATGCTATGGGAGGGCATATTAAATTTAAGCAAGGGGACCTGAAAGGAGCCCTGGCTGACTTTAACCAATCCATAAAACTAAACCCCAAGAATCCGTTTCCCTATGCCAACAGGGGGCATATTAAGTCTCAGCAGGGGGACCTGAAAGGAGCCCTGAATGATTATAACCGGGCCATCGATTTAAACCCCAATGATTCGGTTTCCCATCATGCCAGAGGGGTTATTAAATTTCAGCAGGAAGACCTGAAGGGAGCCCTGGTAGATTTTAATCGGGCCATCGATTTAAACCCAAATAATTCGATTTCCTATTTCAACAGGGGGGGTGTTAAAGTTAAGGAGGGGGACCTGAAGGGAGCCCTGACCGATTTTAACCGGGCCATCGATTTAGACCCAAACGATCCGGTCTCCCGTCATGCCCGAGGGGTTATTAAATTTCAGCAGGAGGATCTGGAGGGAGCTCTGGCTGATTTTAACCGATCCACCGATTTAAGCCCAAATAATCCCGCTCTCTATTTCTTAAAGGGGGCTGTTAAAGAACAGCAGGGAGATCTGAAGGGAGCCCTGGCTGACTTCCAAGAAAGTCGCGAATTAAAACCAGATGATCCTGAAGTCCTTAAGCAGATCGAGGCCCTCAAAAAAGAGATGGCCGAAGGTCCCAAAGGCCGTCAACAGATCGAGGACATTGATGACCAGGAAGAGGTGGCCGAAGGTCCCAAAGCCCGTCAAGAAAAAACAGCCGCAAGAAAAACCCTGAAACCGAAGAGAAAAGCGCCTTTTTCATTGGAGCTTGCCGATCTGATGAAATATTTTCCCGCTTTTGGGCCTAGATAATTCCGGCAAAAAGCCGGTTTCTTCAGACCAAGGCACGACCTATAGGCCCTCGAGTTACCCGTTAAAAAGCAACTTTTGCTTTCCTTTGGTGATTCATGCAAGAATCTCGTTGTTAAAGGATGGAAGCGGCGGAGATTTTTCTATAAGGATTAACAAAATCTACCCTGCTGAATACCAAAAGATAGGGAGAAAAACATGGCCTTGAAAACCCCTCAAACGATCGAAACCGATGTCCTGATTCTTGGCAGTGGGGCCGCAGGACTAAGAGCAGCCATAGAGGCCAGAAAACTCGGGGTCGAGGTTTTGCTGGTCTCTAAATCCAAGATCGGGCTGGGCAACAATACGGCCATATCCGGCAGCGGTATTGCCGCGGGCACGGGCTGGAGGGACCCTGCAGATTCTCCGGCTCAACATTTCAAAGATACCATTATCGGCGGAAGATACATGAGTAACCAGCGTTTGGTAGAGGTAATGACCCGAGAGATCGGACAGGAGGTACTGGAACTGGAAAGCTTAGGGGTTCGATTCAGAAAGCAGGGAGAAACCTTTCATATGGCACTCATGGCCGGACATACCCATCCCAGAAACGTTTTTGGTGATACGGCGGCCGGCACCGATCTGACTTTACCCTTGCGGAATTACGCAATCGACAAAGGTATTGCCCATAGATCAGGGGTGCTGATTACCGGGCTCCTGGTCACAGGAAAGGAAGCGATCGGGGCTGTCGGTCTGGATGAGGCCGGCGGTATTTATATTTTCAAGGCCCGGTCGATCGTTTTGGCCTCTGGCGGAGCGGGGCAAATTTATCTCCGAACCAGCAATGCAGCGGGCTCCACCGGCGATGGATATGTGCTGGCCCTTGATGCCGGGGTCCCTATGGTGGATATGGAGTTTGTCCAGTTTTCTATTTCCGGCCCCAACACGGAAATGTTTTGCGCCAGGGAGGGGGCGGTCATTCGAAATGCCCTGGGGGAGAATATTCTGGAAAAGTACGACCTAAGCGATCCGCTCAGGATGACCCGGGATGCCGTCTCCAGGGCTATTATGCTGGAAATTCAGGCCGGTCGTTCCGATGATGGAGAAACCCTCACCCTGGACACCACGACCATTGATGCCGGGCGGTTTGAGAAATTACGCGTTCTATTGCCCAAAAACACCCCGGCGGACAAAAGGCATTTTCCTATCGGCCTTTTTTCCCATTTCTCTATGGGTGGGGCGAAAATCAATGAACGGACGGAAACCGGGATAGATCGTCTTTACGCGGCCGGAGAAGTCTGTGCCGGTGTCAATGGTGCAAACCGGCTGGGAGGCAATGCCCTGGCCGAGACTTTTGTTTTTGGGAAAATAGCCGGTCAGATGGCGGCTCAAAGGGCCCGAGTAGAAAAAAAAGCGCCTGAGGGGCGCAAAGAAGCCGTCCAAGAGGTGGACCGACTCAGGGCCATGGCCTCCTTGGACGGAGGGGAAGAGGTCAAAGAAATGAGGGGTCTTCTGAAAACCACCCTATGGAACAAAGCAGGAATTATAAGAAATGAAGAAGGACTTCAGGCCGCTCTGGGTGAAATCACCGATCTGAAAGCACGTTTTAAAAAGATATCCCTTAACCGTGACCAGGATCTTTCCGAGGCCCTCAAACTGGAGAACATGTTAAAGGTCTCGGACATGGTGGTGCAATCCGCCCTTCTCAGGACCGAGAGCAGAGGCGCCCATTACCGGTCTGATTTTCCGAAGGAGGACAACAACCTCTGGCTCAAAAACATCGAAATTTCAAAAAGAGATGGACCCCTTTCGCTCCGAACAGTCCCTGCAGATCTTTCCAGAATGGCCCCTTAACCTTCCAACATCTTTTCCGATAGTAAGGCTTAAGGACCTCGACCAAGGAAAACATCCCTAATAAAAGAGAGGAGCTCGAATATGTCAAAGGTCATTTTACCGCTTTCCCGTTTTAAGGTCATTGATTTGACGGCGGCCCGGGCCGGTCCCACGGCCGTTCGAGTTCTGGCGGACTGGGGTGCGGAGGTAATCAAGATTGAACCCCCGCTGATCCGGGGATCCAATGCCAAGAGTGTTGAAACCCGACGCCATGGTCCGGACTTTCAGAACCTGCATCGCAATAAGCGCAGTCTCACCCTGGATCTGAAAGCGGACCAGGGGAAAAGGATCTTTTTCAAGCTGTGCGAAAACACGGATGTCATTGTGGAAAACTTTCGCTCTGAGGTGAAATATCGACTGGCCATAGATTATGAGGCGGTTAAAAAAATCAATCCTCGTATCGTCTATGGAAGTATTTCCGGTTTTGGTCAGGATGGTCCCTACCGCAAGCGGCCGGGTGTTGATCAAATAACACAGGGCATGAGCGGCTTGATGTCCATCACCGGCGAGCCGGGACGGGGACCCATACGCGTGGGGATCGCCATAA
Source organism: uncultured delta proteobacterium (assembly GCA_963790475.1). GTDB lineage: Bacteria > Desulfobacterota > RBG-13-43-22 > RBG-13-43-22 > RBG-13-43-22 > RBG-13-43-22. The sequence goes on from CAWBOS010000013.1 coordinate 221,341, forward strand.
GTGATTCATCCGCCGGAATCTTGCTGGCCAACGGGATACTGATTGCCCTCCTGGACCGGGAAGTAACGGGCCAGGGGCGCTGGGTCCATACCTCCCTGTTGGAATCCATGATCAACATGATGGATTTTCAGGCAGCCCGTTGGACCGTAGCCAAAGATGTCCCCCGACAGGCCGGCAACGATCATCCAACCATGTCTCCCATGGGCGTTTTTGAGGCAGCCGATGGAAAGGTGAATATCGCCGCCGGTTCTCCGAAGATGTTCCGCAATTTTTGTGAGGTGCTGAACGCCCCTCATCTGCTAAAAAATCCCAACTATTCCAGTAACCATCAGCGTGTTCTCCATCGCCAGGAACTGAGCCGGGAGATCAATGAAATCACGGGAAAGATACCTATGGAGGTCCTGGTGGAAAAGCTGAATGGAGTAGGTTGCCCCTGCGGGCCTATTAATAGTATTGATCAAGCCTTTGCCGATCCCCAGGTTCGGCATCTGGAAATATCGAAACCGCTTGATCATCCAAGGCTTGGTCCGATGGGTTTGATACGCACCCCAATCAATATGCCTGATGTCCCCGGTGCCTCCGAGATCAGACAGCCGGCACCCGAATTGGGTCAGCACAGTGATGAGGTGCTGGCAGAGCTTGGCTATAACGAATCCGAAATATCCGGCTTTCGAGAAGCAGGAATCATTTAAAAAACCTCTGAGAACTCTGTGGGCTCTGTGAGAGACGAATGGAGAAAAAATGCAACTAAATACCGACAAAATGCTTGCCGAAAAAGAAGGCCCTATCGGCTGGATTACCTTTAACAATCCGTTGAGGAGGAATGCCGTCTCACTGGAGATGTGGCAGGCTCTGGGTGTTATACTCACCAACTTTCAACAGGATGGGGATGTACGTGTGGTGATACTGAAAGGGGCCGGGGATAAGTCCTTTGTATCCGGGGCGGATATTTCGGAATTCGAAACGAAGCGTAATTCGGCCGCCGCCAGTGAAGCCTATGCAAAACAATCGGCCAAGGCCTACTCCATGCTGTACAAACTGGACAAACCCCTAATGGCCATGATTCAGGGCTATTGTATCGGCGGTGGTCTGGCGGTCGCCCTGAATGCGGATCTCCGTTTTGCAACCCCTGATTCGACGTTCGGCATTCCGGCGGCAAAATTGGGACTCGGATACGGCTTCGGAGCCGTGAAAGCCCTGGCCGACCTGGTAGGACCGTCCTGTACCAAGGATATCCTGTTCTCGGCCCGCTTTCTGGACGCGGAGGAGGCCTTACGAATCGGTCTTATCAACAAAATCGTATCGAAAGATGAACTGGAAGCGACCGTACGTGATTACGCGAAGATGATTGGAGACAACGCGCCCTTAACCATAAAAGCGGTCAAGGCATCGGTAAGGGAATTGTTAAGGGACCCCGAAAAGCGCGATCTTGAAAAACTCAATAGACTGATTAATCAGTGCTTCGATAGTAAAGACTATGCCGAAGGCCGCCGGGCCTTCATGGAGAAACGCAAACCGGTTTTTACAGGCGAATAATTAAAGGTTCGGAACCTTTTCAATCCTGTCCCTGTTCTCAACCATTTCCCCCGATGATAGATATTTTTACTCTTCCTATTTATAAAAAAACGGAGGTTTGAGGATTACAAAAATTTTAAGTTTTTCAATAGGTTAATAGCTTATTTATTCCAGGTGGATATATAGGACACTTGATTTGGTAAAATAATGTCTTAACTTTAATAGATAGAACTGCGTCTATTGTTTTAGTAGAAAAGTCCCAAAGGGAAAAAATGAAATCATTGAAGCTATTCATAATGATATCACTGGCATTTTTGGCGGTTTTTACTGCCTGGAATGTCGAGGGGGGTGTGTTAGTTCCCCCGACCTGGCTTCCGGAGAAAAGTCCTTTTTCCGATGCGTTTTCCCAACCATCCGCCATCTTAGGGCTGGATTATGAGGCAGTCCTCCTCGGAGTGAGCCCCCTGTCCCATCCCTTCCTCAAGATAATCATGGAGGAAACCGCCCAGCAAATAGTACCGACAGTGCCTCTACCGACAGGCTTCAAGGCCAATAAAATGAAGGATGGCGGTGACAGCCTCTTTGCCGTTAAGAGGTCCTTTTATGGCTATTTCTGGGATACCTCCGGAAGGATCAATGATACCAATGGTAAACATGAAATCGCCGATGTCGCCTACACTTTCGGTCGGGCTACCCCTCATATCTATTTAGGCCATGAAAACACCAAAAACAGCGATGACTGGAAAGTTGCCAACGAAGACATTACCCGGATGATGTACGGTGTCAGCCTCGATTACAAGGTGACCAACGCTTTTTATGTAATTCCGGTATTTACTTATTATGATTGGAGTGGACAATCGGAGGTTTCCTCTAAACCGGGGCTTAACAAAGAATGGATTGGCGGACTTCAATTTCGGTTCATATTCTAATATACTTTAAAATATTCTCCTCTTTTCTTCTCCTGCGGTAGAAGCCCTTAACCTTGACGACCGAGAGGCGCGATCTTAGAGTCCCTCTTCTTTGTACTCTGCGGCTAATTTGACCATACCTTCCGGTGCTTCCTGCAGCCATTTCTGCATCTGCTGCTGGGAAACGTGTCTTTTGATTTCTCCCGGAACCCCGACCACAAATGAGTTATCCGGGACTTTCATCCCCTGGCTGACCAGGCAATTGGCGCCAATCACACAGTAGTTCCCTATCTCCGCGTCATGGAGAAGGGTGGCATTCATACCGATGAGGACATTACTTCCTATGCTGCTACAATTAATCACCGCACAGTGCCCGATATGCACATTGTCGCCAATCGTCAGGCCGGTACCATGAATGACCGCATTATCCTGGACATTGGTATTCCGGCCTATTTTTGCATAGCCTTTGTCAGCACGAATTACCGCCCCCGGCCATACACTTGAGTTCTCCCCAATTTCTATATCACCAACAACATAAGCCGCTTCGCTGATAAAAGCTGACTCAGCTATTTTCGGGTCCTGGCCATTGAAACTTCTGATCATTCCTGTCTCCTTATTTCTTATCTTGATTTAGGGATGAGCTGATTTCTTCTTGGATTGGTGGTCTAGAAGGTCTGCGCCATTTCAGGGGTCAGAATCCAACGAATCGCCCATTGCTTATTCTCTTTTTGCTCCAGGCAATTTATGGCCCCGAAACGAAAGAGTACGGGACGGATATTCTCATCTCCGGTGATCAAATGGGAAGTCAGTTTTTCCAAATGGGGGAGATGTCCGACAAGCATCAGTTCCTTTTCACTTTGATTTATTTTATCAGCCCAGAGTTGTATGTCATCCAGGGGGGCCATACCCTGGGCTGTTTCAATCGATTTGTCCAAGGCCCCTCCCACGATCGCCGCCGTCTGTTCGGCCCTTAGCTTTCCACTATGATAAATTTTGGAAGGATTTAAGGTCATTTTTTGGGCTATGTTAGCCACACTTTTAACTTCATTTTCCCCCTTTGGCGTCAAACTCCGCTGGGGATCTTCGGCCTCTGTTTTGGCTTGGCCATGCTGAACCAGATAAAGTCTCATGTCCCCTCCCGTTAATTATCTTAGTGAACTTCTCCAATGAAATCCCCGTCCAGTTAAACAATTCCTCCGGTCAAATTCTTCGGTATAACAAATCAGCAGGGACTTAATTGTTTTTTCGTTTATCCCGATATTTTACTATTTCTTTCTAAATTTAGGGTCACTTAAAAGTAAGGCAACCCCTGCGATTGCTGTAATTGAAATGATTTCTAATATTACTCTTTGAAAATCAACCACGGCCGGGGATAAAGGAGACCAAATCAAGGTATAATAATTAATCGAAAACTCTTTCCCCTCGGTTATAAATCTCCAAGGCACATAAATAGAAACGATAGCCACAAGTAGGCAGTAAACGATTAAGATAATTTTCCTGGTATTATTCATTTTCTTTTCTCCTTTTAGGTCCTGACCTGATAGGTTATTTTTCCACCAATAAAATTAACGCTCGACTTTTACAATCCCCACCTTGTTGACCCCGCTACAGGCGATGTAAAGAGTTCCTTCCGAGGTAGATACCCGCTTCACCCTTAAATCCCTTGATCGGGGATCCAACCGACCCACGGAGTTACCTCTTTCAGCCGTAAACCAAATAATACCCTTATGATCAAAGACCAGGCTGTTTCACCAAAAGCGCTTCAAGAAACAGTCCATTCCCTAAAAGGCTTTGGCGACAGTAGCTTATGGATTTTCCCCTATTTCGCACTTAGACGATAAGAACGGGGATCGCGTGCTCCAGCACCCCGTTGTTGCCGTATCCCAAAACATTCCACTGCGCGTTATAAGGCTGCTGACGGCCCTCGGTATCCGTTGCCCGAGACATCAGGGTGTACTCGCCCTTTTTTCCCACTTCCCACAAGTACTGCCATTGTCGCCAAGCGAACGGCTCGTGAGGACCGATAAAGGCCGCCCGGTTCCATGTTTGTCCGCCGTCCACCGAAACATCAACCCCTTCCACATTGATCGGACCGGCGTAGGCCGCTCCCAGGATTGTCACCATGCCCACAGAAAGTTTCTCTTCTTTGACCGGTTGGGTGATGATGGACTTTAATTTCAGACGGGTTACCACCTCACCGGATTTGGGATCTTCTTCCTTTTGAAACACGCGATAAACCTGGTCCATGAAAAAACCTTCAAAGGGCTTGTCCAAGACCTTGATTTTGCAAAGCCACTTCACACAGTTGGCGCCTGTCCAGCCCAAGGCCAAGGCCCTTAAAGGAAACCCATGTTTTGGCGGCAGAGGTTCGCCGTTCATCTCGTAGGCCAGGAAGGTTGATGACCTGGCCTTCTCAATCGGGATGCTGCGGATAAATTGCACCGGTTTGGCGCCCAGAGGTTTATCCAACCCTTCAAAAGCAACATGCCGCGCGCTTTTTTTCAAGCCAGTTTTGTTCAACAGATCCCTCAGCCAGACTCCACCCCAAACGGCATTTCCAACACCGCCGATGGTCCAGGGATTTCCCGAGGCCTTTTCTTGCAGAAGGGAACGGCTGTTCCCTGAACATTCAAGGGTGTTCACAATGGTTTCCTTGGGCATCCGGTAGATCTGGTCGAAATTGAATCTTAGAGGCTCTTCCACTTCCCCCTCGATGATGAGCTCCCACTCGGAGAGGGCTATCGGTTTCTCAGGGATTTCACCCTGATTGCGATCGAAAAAGATTGAATTGGCCGTAATCCACGACCGGAGATATTGAATCGGACTTTCCGCGTTTAACGGTTTTTCGCTCATCACACGCATTTTCTCTTCCACGCCTGTTCCCTCCTTTCCATAGACCCTTGACCGCATCAAGGGGTTAGACGATTCATGCGTTTCTCATAAACGGCCTGATGCCCAAACTGCCCCGCAAGAATCATTGCCGGGCGATGAGGCCTTCCCCATACCGAATCTGTCAAAGGATCACCCCCGTTAAATTGATTGACAAGAAGTTATTTTTGGATGGGTAGAGTATAAAATAAGAAAATGACCGGGTCAAAGGAAAAAGGCATAAAAAACAAGATTGGGTTGGTGTTTCCAAATGGTTTTTTAAAATTCTGCATATCCCGTACCCAGGTAGGCCTCGATGACAGCCTGGTTGCTGCCTACTTCCATCCGCGGCCCCTCGGCGATTTTCTGCCCATAGTTGAGTACGACCACCCGATCGGAGATATTCATGACGACCTTCATTTTATGTTCAATCAAAAGAATACTGATTCCCTGTTTTCGCACATTTTGAATAAGGGTCATCATACTGCTGTTCTCTTCTTCGGAAAGGCCCCCCATGGGCTCGTCCAGGAGCAGTAGTTTGGGTTGGGTGGCCAAAGCCATACCAACGGCCAAACGTTTCTGAGACTCATGGGGAATGTTGTTGGCCAGATCCGAGGCCCGCCCCTGAAGGCCGATGAATTCCAGCATCTCTTCAGCCTTCTGGCGGCAGCGGCATTCATCCTCTCGGCAGCGGCGAGTTTGGATTTAAACAACATAACGGATACATTGAAGCGGAGAGTAAACCCGGCAAAGGGACCACCTTTAATATCTATCTTCCGAAAACGGAAACAATAGAGAAGGATATCGGAGAAGCCAGTGAAGACCTCGCCCGGGGATCAGAGACCATCTTGGTGACCGAGGATAGTCAGGAGGTTAGAAGATTCATCAGGGAGATACTGACTAAGAAAGGCTATGCCGTCATAGAGGCCTTTGACGGGGAACAGGCGGTCCAGAAATACAGGGAATATCAAAAAGACATCGACCTTCTCCTCCTGGATGTGGTCATGCCCAAAAAGAACGGTCAGGAAGTTTATGAAGAGATAAGGACAATTCACTCCTGTGCCGCGTCGCATTAAGAGACAACAGCATCGACCCAACGAGTTTTACTGCAATCCGACTTGTCTCCGGAGCGGTAATGCTTTGGCTGGTCGCGCGAAGGGGTCGCCCCCCCTGCCCTTCATCTTATCTTTCTGCTTGATCCTGTTCTTTCCTTGTCTTATACTCTTCCCATGAAAAGGTAGCTTTTTGTCAATTAGTGATTCGGGCTTGCTTGGCCTTTGGCAAATCGAGCGATAATATTTTTCTTATATTTATCTCCAGAAAAATGATCATTTTTGATCAGTGTTAAGGAGGGACCAATATGGATAATCCTGATAAAGGCATGGAAAAGCTTTTAGCTATTGAAAAAAGCCTGAATGGAATGATTGATCTTCATCGGCTGGTTAATGAATTAAAGGAAATGGAAATCAATCAACAAAGAATTATCGAGGAACTTCAGGGCAATGTCAACAAATACAAAACCTTCCTCCAAAATATCCCCCTGAGATTCTTTATCAAGAACACGGATTTATCCTATAGATACTGCAGCCGGAGCTATGCGGATGACCTGAAAAAACTACCCGAAGAAATTATCGGGAAGACGGATCGAGATTTCTTCCCGTCCGACTTGGCTGAAAAATTCATGGGAGACGATAAAAAAGTTCTCGAAACCGGTGAGCTGGAAATTATCGAAGACCAATATATCGTTGACGGTCAGGAGTCTATCGTTAATATGGTCAAAGCTCCCCTCAGGGATGAGAATAGAAACATTGTTGGCTTGATAGGCATATTCTGGGATATCACCAAAAGGAAAAATAGAGAAGAAGAAGCATTGAGATACCGTGCCCAGATCGAAGGCCTTTTGTCCAGCCGAACGGATGAACTGGAAAAAACAAGCCAGCTGCTTCAACAGGAGAGTTCAGAGCGCCGGCAAGTGGAGGAGAGACTAAGGCAGACGGAGGAAATCCGTCAGACCATTTTTGAAGGGACTGAGGCAGCCTTCGCCGTGCTCAGTGAAGAGGACATGATTATAATGCAGGCCAACAGAAAATTTGAGGAAGTCCTGGGAATCCATCGGGAAGAGATGGAAAACAAGAAATCCTTGTTGGAATTCATCGCCGGCGGTGATTTAGAGAGAATAAAGGAACAGTGTCTGACCATCAGATCAGGTTCGGATAGCCTGCCGGCGGGGGTGCCGGCGGGTCGAGAATATCAGTTCGTTGACCAGCAAGGGAACCGGAAAGACATCTTGGTGACCATGGCCCTGATTCCGGGAAACAGGAGGATTACGGCCTCTTTCCTCGATGTCACCGAACGCAACCATTTGGAGAAGGCTCTCCAGTGGTCGGAAGAAAGGCATCGAGGGTTGATTGAAAAGGCTCCTGTGGCCATCGGTGTGATTCAGAAGGGAGTATTTAAATTCATCAACCCCAGGGTCATTGAGATATTTGGATATTCAGAGGAGGAGCTCACTTCACGGCCGGTATTGGAATTCATTCATACCGATGATCGGAAGATCGACAAACTCCTCTTCAAAGAATCGAACGATGGAGAACTCCATCACCTCTTTTTCTTCAAAATCGTCCACAAGGATGGAACCATCCGCTGGGTCGAAGATAGGGTGGACTTGATTGATTGGGAAGGAAGCCCGGCGACCATAAATTTTTTCACTGATATCACTTTACGAAAGCAGGCCGAAGACGAATTGCTCAACTCCATCCGGCCCTTTCGCGACCTAATTGAAAAGGCACAAAGGGTCATGACCACGGAACAGGGCCAGGTCGGCGAAAAGCCAGAGTGAAACGAAATGATTCTGTAAAAAGAACTGTAATGCGATTATAGAAGGCAAGAAGGCCCTTTTTCACAGGGGTGAGCCGGCGAAGGTATCTGTGACCTTTTAATCGGGGACCCTTTCATTCCTTTTCCGCCTGATAAGGTCGGAATCAAACCCGCTTCAGGTCTGCGGTCCTGCAATTATAAATAGGTGTCGCGTCAATTGACCCTTGGCCGATTGCCTGGCGGATGGTATTTGGATCTCCATAGAGAGTTGCAGGACGTGGTTTATTAGATCCGACCATCGGGCTAACCGTCTGCCAGAGGACCGGGTCAACGGATTTGCCGTTTTCCCGGACCCAGTCAGGAATGGGTTTCCCCGCTTCCTCCCCATTTTTCCATCAACCGGAAATCAATAAATCCACTAACATGACAAAGCGGAGGAAATTTCTTTAGACTTCTCCGAAACTATTTGGATTGGCTCCTTTATTAAATAATACTCTATTTCCCCAGCAAAAATACAGCCTTCACCCTATTCACCCTTTTAATGACTGCTGGTAGGTTAATAAAATATTGATAACCCTATTTACAAGGAGGTTTGTGATGGCCAAAGCAAAGAGCAAAAAAGGCAATATGGACATGGAAGCAGTGATGAAAATCTATAGGAAAGTGGGAATTCCGGGTGCGGCTCACCAGCGGCTGGCAAGAATGGAGGGAAGTTGGATCACCAAGATCACGGCTTCGATGGGCCCCGATAACCCCCCCATGGAATCCAAAGGCACCTGCAAACAGAAAATGATCCTTGACGGGCGATTCCTGCAGCAAGAGTATACCGGTGATATGATGGGGACTACATTCAAAGGTATCAACCTCATCGGGTATGACAACCATACCAAGAAGTATGTGTCGATTTGGATCGATTCGATGAGTACCGCCCTTTATTATTTTGAAGGGACTGCCAGCCGAAATGGGAAGACCATTACCCAGGTAAGCCTCTACGACGACCCGGCCCGGGGTCCCATGACCTGGCGCAGTGTGACCAGGATCGTAAATGATAATACCGTGGTCTATGAAATGTATAACAAACCCAAAGGGGGCAGGGAAGAGAAGGAGATGGAGATGACCTTAACCCGGAAAAAATGACGCCCTCTCGGTCGGATGAGGCAGGAAGAAGGGGACAGGGAATGAATACCGGAGGATTATCCAGGACGAGGCTCGGCCACATGCACGATGTCATGGCCGGCCATGTCGCGAGGCCAATATCGACCGGCCGGCCACCTGCTACCAGCCCGATCCCACGACCGGCAGGCTCGCCTTATTCGACGACGCCCGTGGCGGACTGTTTTCCCGCCCTCCCCTTTTCGAATCCGGCGCCGGCGGGCTGGTCTCAACGGTCGATGATTATCAGGCCTTTTGCCGGATGATGCTCAATTGGGGAAAACACGGCCGCAAGCGCATCCTGTCCATGATAACCCGGCGCGACGATCTGGCGGGAGTCCCCGGACGGTTCGGGTGGGACGGCGGCTATGGAACCTCCGGATATTCCGACCCCAGGGAGGATCTGGTCGCGATCCTGTTGACTCAGGTCCTCTGGCGATCCCCCATCCCTCCGGCTGTCCAACTCGATTTCTGGACCTCGGTCTACCAGGCGATCGACGACTAAGGCGGCTCATGGCGAGGGACTCGCGCATTCAGCTCCCCGGATACCGGGTATTGTTACTATTATTTTTCGAAGCTCACCGATCGAATGGAAACAAAAGACGATAATGAACTTGGGTAGGGATCGCAGCCCCATCAGGCCAACGGTGTGAAGGTATGGGGGATGAGCGAGTGTCTCAAAAACCACGAACATTTCAGGCGAACCTCATCGATAGGGCTTTAAAGAGACCTTTGAAAAATGATCAATTTTGTCCAAGGTCAAGGAAGACTAAAATTTCAACCACAGGAATACATTTTAGTATTTCGAGGATTAAAATTTGAGTCTGACGCAGAGATTGGGCAAAAGGGGGCCTTTTTCATAGGTCTCTCTTATGGAGTTTGACTATGAAAGTATATATTGGGACAAGCGGGTTTGGATACAAAGAGTGGAAAGGAATTTTCTATCCGGAAAAGATTTCACCCAGGGAAATGCTCCATTATTATTCGGAACGCCTCAACACGGTAGAGATCAACAACACCTTTTATCACCTGCCCACCGAGGGCCTCCTAACCTCCTGGGCGAAACAGGTCCCCGACGGTTTTGTCTTCGCCCTCAAGGCCCCCCAGATCATCACCCACCTGAAGCGGTTGAGAAATGTTGAGGAGGAGACCGAGTACCTCTTCAGGACTCTGTCCCTTCTGGACAGGAAACTGGGGCCGGTTCTTTTCCAGTTTCCCAAGAGTTTTCAGGCCGATCGCCCGCTGCTGGAAGCTTTTCTCGATCTGATCCCGCCCAACAGCTCCTGTGCCTTTGATTTCCGCAGTCCCTCCTGGCAGGGGATTGAAATACTGGACCTCCTTCATCAAAGGAGATGCAGCCTGTGCATCGAGGATACCGATGATAGTCCGATCCAGGAAATCACCGGTACGGCATCATGGGGCTATCTGCGCCTGCGCCGTTACGATTATACCGACGGCGAACTGTCACAATGGATGGAAAGAATCTTTTCTCAAAAATGGGAGAAGGCTTTCGTCTTTTTCAAACACGAAGAAGAGGCCCTGGGGCCCCAAAGGGCCATACGTTTTCAAGAGCTTACCGATTCAAGGGCCAAGAAGTTTAAAAAAGGAAAGAAGAGCGCCGCAAGAACCTGAAAGGGTAGGCCCCCATGCCCAGGACATCTCAAATAACCCGGGTCGGCAAGCGGAAGATTGAGCTTTCCAATCTGGAGAAAGTTTTCTACCCCGACGACCATATCCTGAAGGCGGAGCTGATCGAGTATTATCTCAAAGTCGCTCCTACGATCCTTGCCCATGCGAAGGGACGCCCGCTTTCTCTCGTTCGTTATCCGGACGGCATTGACGGCGAACGATTCTTCCAGAAGAACAGGCCCGAATGGGCACCGGAATGGATAGAGCATGTCGTCCTGGGGGAATCCGAAAAGGTCGATTATGTGATCGCCAGCGAAGAAGCTTCGCTTGTTTGGCTGGCCAACCTGGCCTGTATAGAGCTTCATCAGATGCATTGCCGTTCGCCGCACTTCGACAAGCCCGATTACTTCGTGTTTGATCTGGACCCGCCGGAGAACTACCGGTTTGAAAATCTGATTGAAATCGCCCTTGAACTGAAAGGACACCTGGAGAACTTCGGTTACCGCCCCTTTATCAAAACGACCGGGAGCAAGGGTTTTCACATCCTGGTCCCTATCGAACCGAAGTGGACCTTCGATAAAGTCTTTGAGGCCGCGCAGGAGGTGGCCAAACCGTTCGTTGAATCACATCCCCATTCGACCACCTTGAATATCAAAAAGGAGGCCCGTCAAGGAAGGGTGTTGGTGGACATTTATCGCAACCGGACCTATCAGACCATTGTCTCGGCCTACAGCCTGCGCGGACTTCCGGGGGCCCCCGTTTCGATGCCCCTGCGATGGGATCAGGTGGCGGGTCTCCGCAGTGCCGCTGACTTTAAACTGCCTGTTGTGTCCGGTCAGATAGTCGGTGAAGGTGACGCCTGGGAGGGGATGGCCGCCTATGCCGCCGGCCTGCATACGATGCGGAAAAAGGCGGCAGCCAAAAAGGATCCTCAACCCTCTCCGAAAGACCAGCCTCCCCGGATGCTTAAGGAATACGCCGGAAAACGAAGCTTTGAGAAAACCCCGGAGCCGCCGCCGGCCATGGCGGCCGGGGAAGGCGAAGACTTTGTCTTGCACCGGCACCACGCCACTCGTCTGCATTATGATCTCCGTCTTGAGCAAGGGGGGGTGTTAAAATCCTGGGCTGTCCCCAAGGGACTTCCTCCCCGGCCGGGCATTCTGCGTTTGGCCATCTCGACCGAAGACCATCCTCTGGAATACAAAAACTTCGAGGGGACCATACCCAAGGGACAATACGGCGGCGGTCAGGTATGGATCTTCGCCCGGGGGAAATACGAAATCACCAAAGAGAAGAAGGACGGGTTCTATTTTCGGCTCCAGAGCAGTGAGGTGAGCGCCGAGTACCGGATGCATCGCACCAAGGGGAATGAATGGCTGCTCGAACGCCTGGACCAGCCGCAGGTTGATTGGCTGCGTGATCCCATCGAACCGATGCTGGCCCAATCAGCGGGAAAGCCCCCGGAGGGAGAAGACTACCTCTACGAAATAAAATGGGACGGTCTGCGGGCCCTGATTGCCCTGGACGAAGGCCAAATCAGCATCCGCAGCCGTAATCAGCAGGACATCACCGGAAAGTTTCCGGAACTCTTGACCGCCGACCAGGCCTTCAGAGCGGTTTCGGCCCTATTCGACGCGGAGATCGTCTGTCTGGATGACGGGGGGAAGCCCGTGTTCAAGAATGTTGTACACAGGATGCAGCAAAGTGGCGAAGGGGCCATCCAACGGGCCCGGGCCAAATATCCGGCCGTGTGCTACGTCTTCGATTGCCTCTATCTCGACGGCCGCCCGATTGTCAATGAGCCGTTAATCCGCCGTCGGGACTGGATGAAGGACGCCATTAAGCAGGAGTCGCCCTATCGGGTCAGTGAGGTAGTTACCGAAGGGGCCGAGCTGTTCAAGGCCGTGGTGAAAATGGGGCTTGAGGGTATTATGGCCAAAGTAAAAGACAGTCGCTACCGGGCCGGGACACGCAGCGGACAGTGGTTGAAAATAAAAAAACGGCAAGCCATGGAGTGTGTGATCATCGGCTATACCGAAGGGAAAGGGGATCGCCGGGGCTTGTTCGGTGCCTTGCAGTTGGCCCGGCGCGAAGGCAACCTCCTCCGATATGTGGGAAAAGTGGGAACGGGATTTGATGCCAAGTCGATGAAAGAGACCTTCACCTATTTAGAGAAATTCAAACAGGTAAAGAGACCGATCCAGGAAAAGCCGCTGGACGACAAACAAACCGTCTGGATCGAACCCAAGGCGATTTGCGAAGTGCAGTTCGCTTCGCTGACCAAAGATGGGATGCTCCGCGAACCGGTGTTTCTCCGGCTCCGCCCGGATTTGGTTGAATGATCGGATCACTTTGGATCGGGAGGGACCACGGGGATTATTAAAGGACTCAATTGATGAATTCGCAAAAAGTCTCCCAGGCCGTCACCCCGGCGAAAGCCGGGGTCCAGAACAATTTGAAAAGACTGGATTCCGGTTTTCACCGGAATGACGAAATTCGGATTCCGGGGACTTTTTACGAGACCATCTTATAAGACTATTAATAAAGGTCGTTTCATCTGTCTCAGAAAAGCAAGCATTTCTCGGTTAAGGAGGTAAAACATGAGATCCATTTGGAAAGGTCACATTCGTTTCTCGCTGGTGACGATCCCGATTCAGGTGTACAACGCCGTGGATACGGCACAGACCATCAGCTTTCATCTTCTTCACAAGGACGACCACGGGACTATAGCCTACGACAAGCGATGTAAGAAGTGCAATAAGATCGTATCCAACGAGGAGATTGTCAAAGGTTATCAATATGAGCCCGAAGGGTACGTGATTGTCGAGAAAGAAGACTTCGAGAAAGTAAATCTCAAAAGCACCAAGATAATCGAGATCCAGGGGTTCATTAATGCCGGAGAAGTGCACCCCACCTTGTATGAGACCCCCTATTATGCGGGCCCTGACGGGCCGGTCGCGGTGCAGGCCTACTCCCTTTTATCCGCCGCCCTGAGGGAGACCGGAAAAGTGGGAATCGGCAAAGTGGTCTTGCATGATCGTGAAGACGTGGTGATGATTGCCCCTTATGAGAAGGCCATCGTGCTTTACAGACTCAGGTCACCCAAGGAACTCAGAAACATTAATGAGATCCCCCAGCTTGATGGAAAGTCTATCGACCAGGAGGGGCTTAAGCTGGCCCGCAGCCTGGTCGATTCCATGGCCACCACGCTGGATAAGATTGATCTGACCGATAAATATCATGACGCGCTTAGGGCGATCATTGAGGCCAAGATTGCCGGAAAAGAGATCGTTACCGTGGAAGAGGAAGAGAAGCCGGTAATGGACATCATGACCGCTCTGAAGCGGAGTATCGAGCAGGCCAAATCGCAGAAGAAGCCGATGGAAAAGGCCAAGGGGAAGAAAAAAACCGTTGTCTCCAAGGCGGCTAAAGTTAGGTCGACCTAAACCCTCATGCCCTCGTGCCCCGGCATCGACGAATCATGAAAATTGGGCTTAATTTTATGTGGGACAGGCGCCCTCGCCTGTCATTTATAATCACAGCCGGGGGCGGCTGTGCTACAACTTCAAAGCCTAAAAATTTATTTTCAAACTAAACCGCCATGACCCGCCTTTTGGGGCGTGGCACCACGAATCATGAAAATAGACAGGATTAACGAGATACCAAGAAACCTATTTCCCTATTAAAGATGAGACCCTGATCTCATGAATAACATTTTAAAGTTCCCTGCAAAACGACCCTCAAAGTTCGGTTTCGAACGGGTTAAGAAACTCAAAAAAGACCAATCCTCTCCCGGCCCGGGACGGATTCTGCAACTTCCAACCCATCTCAGCCCTTTTGAGGAAGCTTTGTTATTAGATGAGCGTGAGGACCGTCAAGCCGAGGATTCATACCGGAGAGCAATCTCGGAAGGCGACTGCATAGCGGATGCCTATTGCAACCTGGGCATCATCGAATCCAAAGCCGGGAGAATGGCCAAGGCCTTCGACTGTTTTACAAAATCACTGGAGCACGACCCGAGGCATTTCGAATCGCATTATAATCTGGGGAACCTTTATTTTGAAGAAGATAACCTGCGTCTGGCGAGGATGCACTATGAGCTGGCCACTGAAATCAACCCCGCCTCCCCGAACTTGTATTTTAATCTGGGCCTCGTCTTCGCCCTTCTGGATGAAAAAAAAACCGCCGTCGACACTTTCCTCAACTATCAACGCTTGGCCCCTCCGGAAGAACGAAAAAATGCCGATGATTTGATTGCCGGGCTTAAGAGATCATTGAATCCTTGAACCCTTGGCCCTTTTCTCCCTGGAAGAAGAACCATATTTTATTTTCTGATTAAGCCCTCAGGCCCGTACAGGGCGCCACGAAGGATGAAAGTATCGCTTAAACAAGAAGTTAGGTCGTCATTCCGGCGGAAGCCGGAATCCAGACTAATGCAAGCAATTAAATTCCTGGATGCCGGATCGAGTCCGGCATGACGAAGAACAGACCACCCTGGAGAGTTTAATCAAAGGCTATTTTCGGCTAAAATGCATATACCAGGGATAGCGGGTAAATTCCCGGAAACCGAGGCGAAGGTAAATCGGCTCCCCGAACCGACTGGCCTGGAGAATAACCAGGGAAGCCCCCCTGCGAAAGGCCTCATTGGTGACCATGACTGTACAAGCCTCGCCCAGTCCTCTTTTTCGGGCCGACTCAACAGTACCCACCCAGTAAATGCCGGCAATGGAGTGAGAAAAAATTATCATGGCCGCTGAAACAGGCTTTTCATCAAGATAGGCGACAACCAGATGGTTGTGGGGCCGCAGGATCCTCTCCGGTGTTTCAAAAATTATTTTCCCTGTGTCTTGGGGCATTCCCAGACTTTGATAGCTGTCAATGACCACCGTAGCAAAATCAACCGCCCCGGATTGGTTTTCTATCGGCCCGACGGTAATCTCAGCCGGCAGGTTCTTCATTCGGATTGGTGCTTGGATTGCCATTCCCGGAGATTCAGAAATTTGGGCCATTTTTTCCGACCGACAGCGATCTTCAAGATCGGAATCGAGATGCCGGCGTATGTGCACACTGCAGCCGAAATTCCTGTTGCCGAAATACCCCTTGATCCTGTTCATCACTTCCTCGGCCGGAGGATAGGGCCGGTCTCCAACCCGAATAACCGAATTAGTTATCGGAGTTGAGTCCCCCCCGGAGACCAACAAAAGATCATCTTGCTCGATGATCTCGCTGGTAACTCTCCAGCGTGCGATTTCCCGCAGGGATTCCGCTAAGTTTAAATCAGCCAGATAGATCAGATCGCTATCGTTCACCTTGGCTCCTAAATAAAATACGAAACTATCGTAGTATTTTCCTGACAATCACCGCGGCCATTTCTTCCTCGGGCACCATTTCCAGGTCAATCATCGGCCCGGAGATCAGGACCCATTCCTTGGCCAGGCCCTTTACTTCCGGCCTGTTGGCACAGGCCACCGGACATCCGCAAACCAGAAGGGCCATCTCCCAGGGATCGGCCTGCCGCTTCGTTACCAGCTTCCACCCCGGCGGCAGCAATCTTACAATCTCCTGAACCAGGGCTGCTCGATCGATAAGGGGATTACACCCCCCGCAATATTTAAGACCGATCAAGCCCATACAGAAGGATCAGTTCTTAACCCCGGCTATCTTTTTGGCCAGCTTTTTCTTGTATTCCAGGTTACCCTGACGGGCGATCATAACCCGCTGGGCTTGCGGCGACCCGGCCCCGTGCATGGATTCGGTCCGGTAGCCCACCGCCGCCGTTCCCAGAGTGAGGTTCTCCACCAGCCTTAAGATGCGGCAGCGCTCCTCGGTCGAAATCGAGGCCACCCCCTTAAAATATTTTTCCACCACCTTGCCGATTTCCGGATTACACAGGTCCTTCTCCGAGGCCAGGGTGACCATAAGGCCGCCGGTGATATCCTCGGCCAGGCGGGCGATCTCGTAAGGGAAACGGGTGACATTTTGTTTGCAGACGTTGGCCAGCAGCAGGTTGATCAAATAGGTGCCGGAGGCAGTCGGGTGCCCTTCCGCCGAACAGGCGATGCCGCAGGCGTACAGGGTCTCATTCAGATGCATCATCTCAATCAGTTTGTCTTTGATATGAGAGGCCTTGGCCACCCCGTTGAAATCGGCGGCCACAGCCGCCGCTCCGATGAGCACATCCCCCACACCGGCCTTGCACCCGCCGTAGCTCTGACGATGATATCCGGCGAACCGTTCCACTAAAAGACCGCTGTATTCGTATTCGCCGCACATCAAAACCTGTTCCCAGGGGACGAAAAGATCGTCGAATACCATAAGGGCTTCATGACCGCCGAAGCGGGGGTTGCCCACATCGATTTCACTGCCCTCCAGTTTGCGCGTGTCGCAGGACTGGCGGCCATAGATGTAGGTAATGCCTTTGGCATCCGCCGGGGCCACGAAGGAAACGGCATAGTCGGCATCCTCTTTTCTCATGGCTACGGTCGGCATAACCAATATCCAATGGGAATTGACGGCACCGGTCTGGTGGGCTTTGGCCCCACGGACCACGATGCCCTGGTCGTTTTTCTCG
Source organism: uncultured delta proteobacterium (assembly GCA_963790475.1). GTDB lineage: Bacteria > Desulfobacterota > RBG-13-43-22 > RBG-13-43-22 > RBG-13-43-22 > RBG-13-43-22. The sequence continues at coordinate 238,801 of CAWBOS010000013.1, forward strand.
ACGATATGCACATAAAGGTCCGGGTCGGCCTGCTGGCTGGGCAACAGGCCACGATCCCCCTTGGGATCGGTCATGGCCCCGTCCACGGTCAGATCCTCTTCCTGCATCATCCGCAAGAACTTGATAAAACGTTCATGATAGGAGGTGCCCAGTTTCTGATCCATTTCAAAGGTAACGCTGTCAGCGGCGTTGATGGCGTCCATTCCGACACAGCGCTGAAAGCAGGAACCGGTCTGCTGTCCCAGCAAACGCTGCATCTTCACTTTCTTGACCAGGTCTTCGCTGCTCTGGTGCAGGTGGCAGAAGCGGTTGATTTTCTCCCCCGTCAAATGGGAGGTTGCGGTCATCAGGTCCTCGTGCTGCGGGTCCTGGGCCAGGGCATAGGTCATCTTCACCGAATTCATCGAGGGCCGGATTATAGGGTGATCCACCGGATTTTTCACCTGCTCTCCCATCAGGTAAATTTTGAAATTGAGCTTTCGCAAACTGGCTTCATATTCTTCAGGTGTTTTCAGGGCCATTTTTATCTCCTTAAAAGGATTCTCTATTTCCGAATGACGCAGCCCCCCCGAAAGGAGCATCCGTATCAAGAAAAGGGCTATAGGCTATGGGCCATGGGCTATGGGCGGGATGGTTTCTCTGATCCTGGTTGGCCTATTGCCTCGTGCCTATCGCCCATAGCCTGTTATTAAATCGATTCGATAATAAAGGCATGGGCCGGACCGCCGCTGGCACAAAGGGCGGCACACCCATATCTAACCCCGCGCCGCTTCATTTCGTTGCTCATGGTTAGAATCAGTCTGGCCCCGGTGGCGCCGACCGGATGTCCCAAGGCGATCCCCGAACCCAGGGCATTCAAGCGGTCCAGGGGGACCTTTAATTCCCGGTTGACCCCTAAAACCTGGGCGGCGAAGGCCTCATTGAATTCGAAATAATCGATATCGTCCTGTTTGAGACCGGCGAATCGCAGAGCATTCCGAACCGCCGGAACGACGCCCATGCCCATAATCCTGGGCTCCACCGATCCGGGGGCCGAAGCGACAACCCTGGCTAAAGGTTTAAGCCCCATTTTTTTGGCCGTGTCCGCATCCATCATAATCAGGGCTGAACCTCCGTCATTGAGACCGGAGGCATTGCCGGCCGTTACCGTTCCGTCTTTCTTGAAGGCCGGTCTTAATTTGGCCAAGGCCTCCAGGCTGGTATCGGGCAAGGGATGCTCATCGGTATCAAAAACTACTGTTCCCTTTCTGGTCTTGACCTCGACGGGTACGATTTCATCCTTAAACCAGCCCTCCTTTATGGCCCAGCAGGCCCGCTGGTGGCTCATCAAAGCGAATTCATCCTGCTCTTCCCGGTTGATGCCATATTGCTCGGCAATATTGTCGGCGGTGATGCCCATATGATAACCGACGAAGTCACAGATGAGACCGCCTTTCATCAGACTGTCGGTGACGGATTCGGCATTGCCTAAACGGTACCCTTTCCGGGCGCCAAAAAGAAGATAGGGGGCATTGGTCATACTTTCAACACCGACGGCAGCCCCGACGTCGATTTTCCCCAGCATGATTTCCTGGGACAAAAGCTCGGCCGCCCGCATAGAAGAAGCGCATTGCTGGTGGACGGTGAAGGCTGCCGACTCAACAGAACAACCCGATTTCAGGGCGACATATCTGCTGGTGTTTCCAGGCGATCCGGCCTGATTGCATTGACCGCCGATCACCTCCTGAATCAATTCCGCACCGATACCCGCCTTTTCTAAGGCGCCTTTCAAGGCAATGACCCCTAAATCGACGGCACTGAAACTTTCCAAGGAACCCTGGTAATTCCCTATGGCGGTTCTTGCCCCGCTGACGATAACCACTTCTCTCATATTCGTTCCCTTCTAAAATTATTCTTTTGCATTCAGATTTATAGGCGCTGTTCTCAAAGGATTTACTCTAACATAACCACTGTAGCGGGTTGCGGGTTGCGGGTTTTGAACTCGCAACTCCCTGCCCACCCGCAGGCCCGTAACTCGCAACAGAAAAATTTCAATCATCTTTGTAAACCTTTAAAAACATTATCCCCTGAAAAAATGATTTATTATTCCCCCTTGTTCACGGCTTGTTTAAACCGCTCTTCCTGGGCCTGATAATAGGCCCGGTTGGACGGGTTTTTGGCCAGCACCAGCCGGGCAATCCGGAGGGATATGTCCGGTCGACCGTTGGCCATAAAGGCCTCGGCCAGGGTATCCAGAATCATAGGATCGGGATGTAAGGCCGCCGCCTTCTTAGCCAGGGCCAGGGCTTTGGCCGGCTGAAAAATCCCTGGATCTCTATTGGTGGCCAACAACCAGGCCAGGTTATTTAAGGCCAGATAATGGTTTGGCTCTTTCTGCAAAATCTTTTCGTAAGTCTCCTTGGCCTGCTGAAAACGTTTCCCTTCATGATAGATCATGGCCAGGGCCATCAAGGTTTTGGTATCTCCCGGATGGGAGCGAAGCTCCCTGTTCAACAGGGATTCTAAAACTTGAGGATTCATGGTCGGACCGGTTGAAACCCAGATCCTTTCCTTAACCCCATAAACACTTAACCCGACCAGCAGGAAAAAAAACAGGCCCACCGCCCAATAAATTTTTCTATCCTGCCGGCGGACCAGGTCGGGAAAACGGCCGGCCTTTTCCAGGAAGTTCACTCGCTGGGCGATACTGAAATGATGCCAGCTGGGAAGATCCCGACTTTGACCTGAAGAAAAACCGATTTTTTCCAAAGATCGGATCAAGGGCCCCGGAGACCCCAGGACCTTCAGGGCGTAAAGGTCGGCCTGTCGTTCAAAATTACGCATAAAAAATCCGAAGAGAAATCGAAAATAGAGGATCAATCCCAAGGCCATGGGCAGGACCATCAAGACGGAAGACAGATCCTCCGAAAAGTGTCTCCAGGAATAGAGCAAATTAAGAAAAGCCGGATACTGAAAAAGACGGCTGGAAAGCCACTGCGATATAAAGACCGTCAGTAAGACATAGCCGACGAAAAACCCAAGATAAAAAATGAGATGCTTTTTCCTGATGTGGCCGATTTCATGGGCCACGACTCCCTTTAATTCCTCCGCTTCCAGTAGGTCCAGCAATGCCGGGGTGATCAGCAGATAGCGAAAACGCCTGATCAGACCCATGACCCCCGCGGTCAGCATGCTCCCTCCGAAAGCCGGCCAGAGAAACATCTGTTGAAAGGGAGAACCCATCTCCAGGCAGAATTTCGAAAGCATTTCCTTCTGGGGTCCTTCCGGAATGGGCCGGCATTGCCACCAGGTTTTGATCAGAAAAGGGAAAAAGATCGACAGGACCGTTAAAAAAATCAGGACATAGGTCATTTCACCGATGGGTTGATTCAGAAAGGAACGCAGACCCGGAAGGGAAACCAATCCAATAAGGTCCGATATTAAGGTAATTAACAGCCAGGGGAATAATACCGGCAAATTAAACTGGAGTTGGGATCGAAGATAAGGTCCCCTGGCCTGAGAGGATCGGAAGATCGATTCCTGGGCTGGATAACCAAAAATCCAGATCAAAACCACATGGAGCAAATAAAGGGTGATGCCGATTAGCCCTTCCAGGGAAGAAAACCGGCCGGTACCCGGGATCAAGGACACCAGGGACTTGAAGTTCAGAAGATAAATTTCAGAAGCAAAAAAGATCAGGGCCAGGATCATCAGGTATTGGGTGGTCTGCTGAAATCCCCTCTGTAAGGAAAAAGAATCCCTGTCGGTTATGGAGGGATAAAAGATACAGCCGATGATATCGTCTCCAGGTTTCCAATCCAAAAACGGCCAGAAAAAGGAAAATAGTACCGGCATTCACCCAGAGATCGACCACCGTCAGTCTCGGACCCAGGGAGCGAGTATGATAAATCAACAGGGCTAAAATAAAAAAGATAATATTAGTGAACATAAGTAGCAGCAAGATTACAGATAATTGGAAAAGATGTCAAGAAAAGGTGCAGGAAAGAAATCTTGACAAATTGGCAACGACTGTTTATCTTAATTCATCAAAAAGGTTAAAAAATTCGACACCCTATTAACGATCATGATGAATCCAACTTATCGAGTACCGACACAAAAAAACAAAAGGCCTTCCCAGTACGATCAATTTGAGGCTACCGAGCTTTATTGTCCAAGATGCCGCCAGTCCATGCCGGTCCGCAAAAGGCTTCTATTGGTTTTACCGGAAGGGGACAAATACGAATATCTTTGTGCCGCCTGTCTGACCGCTGTGGGCGACAAGATCGAAAAAAACACCGAAGGCATTACCCTGGTTCGACCCTGATAGGACTTTGGACTACTAGGCAATTGGGGTCCAGGAGTTTGATATCTGAGTCTTTTGTAATTCAAATCAATAGTTCGGAGTTAGGAGTTCGGAGTAACCGATTTTTACTCCGAACTCCTAACTCCGAACTTATCCGGCTCTTGACTAATGATTCATACTCCTTTTTGAATTCTTTTTCAGTCTGCGAAGCGCCCCCAGAGGTCATGGTTATTTTTTATGACGGCCATCCGTCCTAAGTTGATTTCCATCCATAAGGCCCCACTTTTGGCGGCCTTTTTTATTCTTCTTGGCCTTTCTGCTTGTAATCCTTCCTGGGTAACCGACCCCCTTACCAAATATCTCAAGAAAAAAACCGGAATCGATATCAAGATGGAAAGAATTTCCGCCGGACTCCATCCTCTTCTGGTGGAAGCCAGGGGGATTCAACTGAATTATAAAAAAGACCCTTTCTCTTGTGAGGTGAAGATACCCGACCTGCGGGTTGCCCTTGACTGGAGCCTTTCCTGGGAGGGACTCCCCTGGCCCGAAATTCACCTTGAAAAAATCACCATCAACCGGCCTTCGGTCTCGATTCGAATGCCGAAACCCCGGAAAGAGGGCGATTGGACGGTCTGGCTGAAAAAAATTCCTGCCCTCAAGGAAATTGAAGTGAATGACCTGAAAGGCCGGCTGGAGGTCGGGAAAATGGATTTTAAACTGGCCCCGGGGACCAGGGTCGTGGCCTCCTTCTTTCCCGACCAGGGAGGAAAGATCGAATATAAGATCAAAGAACTGCAAGGGGGGTGGACTTCAAAAGGCGTCAAATTTAAGACCGGCGCCCAAGGTTCCATTGAATTGTTCGACCTTCCCGATCGGCCCAAATGGAAAGGCTCCCTCAGCCTTTCCGCCGGCAGCCTCCTTTCCGGGGAAGGCAAGCTTGTTGAGGTTTCCGGAACCTTCGGTTTTCTTCATCAAGACCAGCTTCTGGAAATATCCGCCTCTCCGGCTCGGGTTCAGGAAGTCGGTTGGAGGAAAAAGAACATCTCCTTTGCCGGAAAGGGAAACCTGGCCTGCTCGGGGACCGTTCAGCTTAAAGGCGGCTCCCAAAAGGTCTGGGTAATATCCGGTATTCATTTGAAGCTTGATGATTTGGATTTTGATTTCCAACATGGAAATCAATTGATCAAAGGCCGGGCCGAGGGTCAAGCCCAACTCCAGGGCCCTTTATTAACCCCGGTTATCAAGGCCAGACTTTCAACCCGGCAAACGGAAATGGACCTGCCCCCGGTATTTACCAGGGAAATGGAAACAGAAATAGAGGTTCAAGGAAAACCCCCCGTTTTCTTCTTCCCTACGGTCCGGGGCAGGGCCGCCCAGACCGACTGGCATCTGGCCGCCGGCCCTCTTTCAGTTATCAATCCGGAAACCCGCTTCTCTGCCAACATGAGAATGAACAGCCGGCAGATTTATTTAGAGGATATAGACCTGAAAACCGAGAATTGGGGTCCCTTATCCGGCAGTCTTTTGTTCGACCTGACCAAAGGGCCGGCGCCGCAGGGCAAGGTCCGATCCGAAAATTTTCCATTATTGACCTTCTTGAAACATTTTTTCCCAAAAGTCGTTCAACCGTTCCCCGAAGAGATTCCCTGCCAGGGAACCCTGGAGTGGTCGCGGGAAACGGCCGGTTCTCCCTTTGACTTTCTGGTTTCAATGGTCCCGAGGAACCCCTTTATCTTTCAAATTCCGGACACTGATTGGGAAGGAGAAGATCTGAAGGCCCGAATAGAGGCCGGGGGAAAATGGTTTTTTAAAGACAAAAAGGTTCAGGTGAATTTAAATACCTTTCTTTCAGAAGGAAGTCTTTCCCTGCCCCCGTGGATTTTCACCTTTGACGGAAATCCTCTGCTGGGCCGATTTGAAGGAACAGTCGAATGGAGAAAACCAAGCGGTTCCGTCATCGGATCTCTTGGGTTCCGGCACGATCCCCTGGGCGAGATAAAAGTTTCCGGGGAATGGCCTTTCGGCTCCTCCCCCCGGTCTTTTTCGAGTTTCATAGAAATAAAAGATCTCCCTCTTCAGAAGGGATTCCCTCTGTTGGTGGGAATGCCTTTCGCGGAGGATCATCCATTTTGGGAAAAGGTTTCCCTCCAAGGACTATTGAACGCCCGGCTTTCCATTTTAAAAAAAGAAGCCAGCTACGATTTAAGGGGACGGATTATCGGGTCCGGTATTGATCTAAATACTCAAGATTCCGCCTTCTCTTTTCAAAAAGCAGACCTTGATCTCCCGTTTCATCTTTCTTCGCCGGACATCGATCCCGGGAAAAGTTTATTTTCCGAATCAGGATTCATTCAGGTTGAAAATTTGCATGGACCCCGAATGGACCTTAACAAACTTCACTTTTCTATCCTGGCCGGGACCAACCAGTTTGAGATCCCGGATGAGATGGAGGTCCCTCTCTGGGGCGGGGAGGTAAAAGTAAATTCTTTTAAGCTTTCCAATCCCCTGAGAGATGTAAAGATGGACCTGGCCGTTTCCTTAAAGAATCTGGACCTGGTCCAAATGTTCCCAGGCCAAGGGATCGGCGGCACCATGCAAGGCGATCTGGGGCCCATCCGGATCGATAAAGAAAAAGCCCGGATCGGAGGGACGTTGAAGGCTGCCGTCTTTGAAGGCACAGTGGAAGGGAAAAATTGGGTCGTTAGGCAACCTTTCTCTCCGGAAAGGGGTTTCCAGGGTGAACTTTTTTTCAGCCATCTGAATTTGGAACCTATTACCCGGCGCTTTTCATTCGGAAAAATTACCGGCTTTGTTCAGGGCCGGGTAACGGATCTGGTGGTCCGCGATAACCTGCCGGAGCGATTTGATCTGCGGGTCAATACCCAGGAAATCCCCGGAGTCTCCAAGACCATCAATATAAAAGCCATTGAAAATATCGGGATTTTTGGAACGGGTTGGGGAGAATTGGATGTCCTGCGCCAGGGGATCAATCGCTTTATCAGTGAATACACCTATCGGGAGATAGGCCTGTCCTGCACTTTGCAGGAAGACCTGTTCCATCTTAATGGGACGATTATCGAAGATGGAATAGAATATCTGGTGCGAAAACCGAATTGGTTCGGTATAGATATCATCAATAAAAATCCTGACAACGAAATTCTTTTTTCTGATATACTGGACCGCATTCGAAGCATAGGGAAAAAACCTCAAGGGGGGACCGGAAGTGAAATTAAATAAAGCTCGCCTGATTATCCCTTTATGGATCTTAAGTATTTTCATGGCCTGTGTGACGGTCAATGTCTATTTCCCGGCCAAGGAAGTGGAAAAAAAGGCCGGAGATATTGTCGACGATATTCGAAAAACAGAACCTTCTCCCCCGCCTCCCCCTTCCCGTCCTAAAAGTTCCATCGATCAGCTTTATGAATTTATGGTCTCTAACCGCCTGGCCTATGCCCAAAAAGGAGATGAGGTCTCCCCTCCTGCGATCCAGAGCCTAAAACAACGTATCAGAGATCGGTTTCCGCGACTGGTCCCCTTTTTCCTAAAAGGGGCCATTGGCGAAGGAAAAACGGGATTTGTTGAGATGCTCGAGAACAAAGGGGGGATGACTGCGGCAGAAAAAAACGATATGAAATCTTTGGTGGATGCCGAAAATCGGGACCGCCGGGCCTTATATCAGGAGGTGGCCAAGTCTATGAATATTTCTTCCGACCAGATCGGCAAAGTACAACGCATATTTGCCCAAAAATGGCAGCGTTCCGCGGAGCGTGGCTGGTGGATCCAGAAGGAAGACCTGCAGTGGATCCAAAAGTGAACAGGGAAGAAGCAGGAGGTCAGGGACGCGAGGGAAGAGGCGATAGAGGAAGGGACCCTTTTAAGTAGGGCCCCTCCCCACTTTTCAGGCTTTTAAATCAAGGTCCTGAATGAGCGAGTGGGCAAAGGTTAAAAGATAGGTCTCCTGGGACGGGGTGGCATACTGAACGCAATCGCAGCGAAGCCGTTTTCGGCAGCGGACCAGAAACTCAAATTTTACAAAGTCCTGACCTGTTTCCACAGCGAGGTAATGGGGGCCGCAACTCTTATGTTCCTCTTGAATCGGCGAAAGCAGCCCATCCGGGATTTCCAACCAAAATATTTCTTCCATGACGGAAGAAACGGCCTTTTCCTTTAAATAAACTTCAATTTCCTCCATTTTACGACGAGGAATTTCATCGACCAAAAATTGCCGCATCAGGATGAAGCCTTGCCCTTCTTCGAGGCCTCTGAAAAATGTACGTTTTTCAAAGGTCTCTCTTTCTGGCCACGGAAAAAGCATCCCAGACCCCGTAAACCCAGACCCCGGTCAAAAGCAATATCAAAACAATCAATAGCCCGTTATCCTGGTGGGATAAAGTTTGAGCCGCTGAGGACAAAGGTTGGGAATTTTTTTCATAGGCCTCCGGGGGGAGAGACAAAAAAAACTTATTGAGGTCATAGAGGACCTTAAAAAAAAGGGCCAGGAACAACAACGATACGGCAGCTATCAATAACCCCGCTTTTCGGAACTGCCCGTTCACCACTTGACCCAACCCGGGCAGAATGAAAGCCGAAAGCAAAGGGGCCAGGATAATTTTTTTCATGACGGCATTATAAATTCAAAAGGCCCGAAAAGCAAGAATCGATTCTTTTTGCCTTTCAGATATTGAACGGATTTTCAACCGGCCTCGGGTCAGGACCAAAAATCGGGGAATCCGGTACTAATGGCCGGGTAATTCCCCGGACCCGATTTTATAGTTCCGATGAAGAACAAAGCCGGAGGAATCAAGGCTGAAATCAACCCTAGCCCCAGATCCCTATTTTTTGCTTAGTTCAACTCCCAATATCACCTATAACCTCTAACTCGATTCTATATTCTAAAACATCAATTTCCAAAATGGTTGGTATTCTACCTGAAACAGATCTTCTCTGCAATCGGTCTTGCGCTTCTTATGCTTCATTCCTTGACAGTGACTTTAAAGCCTTTTAATATGGTTTTTAAAAGAATAAAAATAATTAAAAGGCACCTATGGGGACTTTACGTCAATCCATTATTTTTGTCTTAAAAGAGCAAACAGTCACGGCTAAAGAGATCTCCCAGGCCGTCGGTATCCGGGAAAAAGAGGTCTATGAGCACCTGGCCCATATTGCTCAATCCCGTTCTTTGGGTGGAAAATTCACGCTTATCCCTTCGACCTGCAAAGACTGTGGGTTTATCTTTCGCAAAAGGGACCGGCTCACGCCGCCGGGAAGATGTTTTTTGTGCCGAAGTGAAGCCATCACCCCACCCCGGTTCTTGATCCGAACCGGTCCTTCAAAAACCGCCCGGGCCGACGAATCAGAAGAAGAAACAGAACCGGAATACCTCTAACTTAATATTTTGGTTGAGAATTTAGTAACAATTTGTCATTATCCTATTGATCGAGACCGAAATTCTCATGAGGAGTATTGAACATGTCCCAAACCGGTTTTACCTCACCCTCCCATTTTATCAAAGAAATTATCCTGGAAGATTTGAACACTGGAAAAAATGAAGGCCGGGTTCACACCCGTTTCCCGCCCGAGCCCAACGGATATCTCCATATCGGCCACGCCAAATCCATCTGTCTCAACTTCGGACTGGCGGCCGAATTCCAGGGCCTTTGCAACCTTCGTTTTGACGATACCAACCCCACCAAAGAAGAGGTGGAATATGTCGAATCCATAAAGGAGGATGTGCACTGGCTGGGGTTTGATTGGGAAGACCGCCTGTTTTATGCCTCAGACTATTTTGAACAAATATATGACTGCGCCGTCCTATTGATCAAAAAAGGCCGGGCCTATGTCTGTGATTTAACCGCTGAGGAAATCCGTGCCTATAGAGGCACCCTGACCGAACCGGGCCGGGACAGCCCTTATCGCACCCGCTCCCTGGAAGACAACCTGAATCTCTTCGCGCGTATGCGGGCGGGAGAGTTTGAGGACGGCTCCAGGACCTTACGGGCCAAAATCGATATGGCCTCGCCTAACCTGAATATGCGCGACCCGGTGATGTACCGTATCCTCCATGCCGACCACCACCGGACCAAAGACCAGTGGTGTATCTATCCCATGTATGATTTCACCCACGGCCTTTGCGATTCCATAGAAAGGATCACCCATTCCATCTGCACCCTCGAATTTGAAGACCACCGGCCCCTTTACGACTGGTTTCTGGAAGAAGCCGCGGTCTATCATCCCCAGCAGATCGAGTTCGCCCGGCTGAACCTGACCTACACGGTGATGAGTAAACGAAAACTTTTGAGACTGGTCCGGGATGGCTATGTGAGCGGATGGGATGACCCGAGAATGCCGACGATTTCCGGTTTACGCCGGCGGGGTTACACCCCTGAGTCTATCCGAACTTTTTGCGACCGGATCGGGGTCTCCAAAAGCAACAGTGTAGTGGATATCGCCCTGTTGGAGCATTGCCTGAGAGACGATTTGAATAAAAGGGCTCGGCGGGTCATGGCCGTGTTGAATCCCCTGAAGGTGATCATAGACAATTATAAGGATGATCAGGTGGAGGAACTGGAGGCGATCAATAATCCGGAAGATCCGGGCATGGGAACGCGTAAAGTCCCTTTTTCCAAAGTCCTTTATATCGAGCAGGATGATTTCCGGGAAAATCCCCCCAAAAAGTTCTTTCGGCTGGCACCGGGCCGGGAGGTCCGGTTGAGGTACGGCTATTTTATCACCTGTGTGGATGTCGTTAAAGATGAACAGACCGGGGAAGTCCTTGAGCTGCACTGTACTTATGACCCCCGCACCCGAGGGGGGGATTCCCCCGATGGCCGCAAGGTCAAGGCCACTTTGCACTGGGTTTCGGCAGCCCAGGCGGTTGAGGCCGAGGTTCGGTTATACGAGCACTTATTTTTGAAACCCGATCCTGAAGATGTCGAAGAGGGAGATTTCACCAAGACACTGAATCCCGACTCTCTGACGATTATGACGGCCTGCAAACTGGAACCCGGTCTGGCCGATGCTCAACCCGGGATGCTCTTTCAATTTGAAAGGCAGGGTTATTTCTGTCTGGATCCCGTGGATTCGAGCAGAGGAAAACGCATCTTCAACCGTACCGTGGCCTTAAAGGACTCCTGGGCCAAAATTGAGAAAGGAAAAACCAAATGAGCTTTGATGAACAGGTAACCCATGGTTATGCTGAAAATGGTGAAGTGAAGATCCATTACGCCAGCCTTGGAAAAGGCCCTTTGCTGATCATGATCCACGGATTTCCCGATTACTGGTACACCTGGCGGCATCAGATGGAGGTCTTGTCTGAAGATTATCAATGCGTGGCTATTGATAACCGGGGTTACAATCTGAGTGACAAGCCCCAGGGTGTGGACAATTATTCCATGCACTTGCTAATCGGCGACGTGGCTGCCGTCATCAAGCACTTCGGAAAGGAAAAGGCCGTTATCATCGGTCACGATTGGGGAGGAGCCATATCCTGGGCACTGGCCATGTTGAGACCCGAATTGCTGGAGAGGCTTATTATCCTCAATGTGGCCCATCCTTCAGCCCTGAGGAGGGAGATCATCAACAATCCGTCTCAGAGCAGGAGCAGTCAATATGCCAGGGATTTTCAGGAGCCTGACGCTCACCGGAAATTGGCCAAAATCTTTCAGGACAATAACCTGTTGATGGAATACCATCCCGAAGGAGGATCTCTCGCCCGGATGAGTGATGCCGAACTCCTTTCCCTGTGGGTCAAGGATCCGCAGGCCAGAAAAAAATACATCGAAGCCTTTGAAAAATCGGATATTGAGGCCATGCTTAATTATTATAAGCGGAACTATCCGAAAAAAGACTCCCTGGAGGGTAAAGAGATTCGACCGCTCCCCAAGATTAAGGTGCCGGTCCTGATCATTTTCGGACTCAAGGATATGGCCATCCTGCCCTCCGCTTTGAATAACACCTGGGAATATTGTGAGCAGGACATGACCCTGGTCACGATTCCCGATTCAGGCCATTTCGTCCAGCAGGACGCTGCCGATCTGGTGACACGAACCATAAAAATGTGGCTGGGGCGTTAAGCGTTTGGCCTATCCGGCCGGAAAGGTACCCTTCCGGCCGGATATTGTTAGAGGACAAGGGGGCAAAAGGAGGAGAAAGATGAATAAAAGAAAGCTGCTCTGTGTGGACTGCTATGACGTGCTGGAAAGGAAGGTCCTGAAAGACTTGCCTGTTTTTTATTGTAACAATATGAAATGCAGGAGGTTTGGCGTATTAACCCTTGGGGGTCTTTTCGGAGAAAAATGCGAGAAATGCTTAATCATAGAAGACGAAGAAAATAGAGGGAGAGAGGGATAGATTTATCAAGGAATAAAAATAAGAGTTTCTCCCTTTGTACTCTTCAAAATTCCATTTTTGAAAAAAGACAATAGTACAAACGGTAATCAACGAAAAGGAACTTGAAATTTATTGACTTTTTATCAATTTAAGGATAAGTAAAAACTTGTAAATTAAAGAAATTTTTCTTTTGGCAACCTTTAATCAAGGAATGTCGATGAAAGAAGAGTGAACCTCGCTTTTCAAAAGAATAGCGGGGTTTTTTGTTTTAAAGAGAACGGGAGGGTTATTCCTATGAAATGCCCGAAATGCCAGACTGAAAATCCGAAGACAAGGAAGTTCTGTAAGGAATGTGGGGCAAAACTCATATTGGTCTGCCCCAATTGTCATTTTGAAAACCTTCCTTGGGATAAATTCTGTAGGGAAGTCCCCCGTGGACAACTTTCCCGGCAGATTTATTCATTACTGAGACTTGGTATGGTGTTGAATACCCATGGGCAGTACCTTTAGTTAACCATGATGGTTTCAGTGCTGGGACTATGTATGCAGTTGATACCTTCCACGTTTCGGATTATTATGATCCTTTTGGAGGTGCTGGATATATATATAATCATAACATGGCCGTAACTATTGCTACGCTAGGGAATAATTATGGATGGTCAAGTTTTCCTGGTGGATCTGTTACATGGAACTCACTAGGTCTCCCGGGTAATCCCAATTATAGAATAGATGTAGATATTCCTATATATGAAGATGACCCAAATGGGATATTTGCTCTTAATTGGGGGACAGCCACTTGTGCTAATGATGTTGTATCAGGTCAGGTTCCTAATTCTGTTCCAGAACCAACAACCTTGTTGCTGCTTGGTTGTGGAATTGTTGGATTAGCCGGTTTTGAAAGACGCCGCTTTAAAAAATAATCCACCTTTAACAACTTCAAAACACAAATGCAGGGTCGGAAATGTCCTTGCATTTTTTTTGCACAGTTCGAATGATAATCGTAAAAAGGTGGGGGGGGGATTTAAGCTCCCGCAGGATTTCGCCCAAGCTGAATTCACCTTAACATCTCAGATCTACACCCTACAAAAGATTCTTTGCACAACCTCACTTTCCTATTGACATAGACAAATATTCGGCTCAAAGTAAAAAGTACCACAATGTGGTACTGTCACAGGAGAGGGGAATTAATTCAATTAGAGATCCCAATGATCCAGAAATGTGGAGGAGGCGTACATAGGAAGAGAGAGATGTGATGAGTAAAGGTGGTTGAAAAAGCCTTTGTTAACAAGAGATTTTTAGGGAGCACAGTACCTAAAGACAATGAAAACAATGCAATTTCCAAAAGGAGGAGAATATGAAACGGTTACTATCGGTAGCACTAATGGTCTTGGTGAGCGTGGTCGGGATATCGATGATCAATCCTGTCATTGCTCAGCAATCTCCACCGACGTCCGAGAAAGCAAAACAGATCGAAATGCTGGTCAACAAAGCCGCGGCACTGATCGAGAGTACAGGGAAGGCAGCCTTCCTTGAGTTCAGAAAGAAGGATACCGAATGGTTCAGGGGCGACACATACTTGTTCGTCTACGATTTGAAGTCGAACGTATTGCTCAATGCCGCTTTTCCAGCGCGTGAAGGGACCAACACCACCGGTCAGAAAGATGCTAATGGCAAGTTGTTTCACCACGAATTTATTCAAATGGCTGAATCCAAGGGATCGGGATGGGTCGACTACATGTTCCCGAAACCAGGGCAAACCCAAGCATCGCAGAAATGGGCCTATGTGAAGGCGGTTAAGGTGGAAGGAGTTCCGAGCTTAGTCGCTTCGGGCTTCTACCCCGAGTAGCCCCTGGAGATCAGCCAGGGTGTTGCAGCCGATATCAGAATTTGGGTCTATAAACAAGCAATAAATTAGAAATCAGCAAGGGAGTTAGGATGATTTGTCCCAAGTGTCAAACCGACCTTCCTGACTTAGCCAAATTCTGCAAAAAGTGCGGCCAAAGGATAGAGATGGTTTGTCCTGAATGCGGTAAAAGCATACCTCCTGACAGCATATTTTGTCTCGAATGCGGACACCTATTATCCGACACCTCCAAGCCTGCCCTAAAAGACCTGACCTTCGACGAGAAACTGACTAAGATCCAGAAGTATCTCCCCGGCAATATCACAGAAAAGATCCTTTCCCAGCGAGATCGGATCGAGGGGGAACGGAAACAGGTCTCCGTGCTGTTTACCGACATGTCAGGCTATACTACCATGTCGGAGAAACTCGATGCCGAGGAGGTTTACTCCCTCATGGATCAGGTCTATGAGATCCTCATCCACAAGGTCACGGAGTACGGAGGGACGGTGAATGAGTTTACCGGTGACGGGATCATGGCCCTCTTCGGTGCCCCCATCGCCCTGGAGGATGCCCCCCAGCGAGCGATCCGGGCCAGTTCAGCCATCCACCGGGAGATCGTCCAGTTCAATGAGAGGATGAGGAGGGAGAAACCCGGGCATATTGCTCTCCGGATGAGGGCGGGTATCCATACTGGTCCTGTGGTGGTTGGTACAGTGGGTAACGACCTCCGGGTCACTTTCACGGCTATAGGTGACACAGTGAACCTTGCCTCCCGGATGGAATCCCTGGCCGAACCGGGAAGCACCTGTGTAAGTGAGGATACTTTTAAATTGACGGAAGGACTGTTCCGCTTTGAGGGATTGGGTGAAAAAGAAATCAAGGGTAAGGAGAAGTCTGTCTATGTCTACCGGGTAATAGCCCCCAGTACCAGCCGTACCCGCTTTGATGTCAGTGCTGAGCGGGGATTGACGCCCTTCGTCGGGAGAGATCGGGAACGAGAACTTTTACTTGATGGCTTTGAGCGTGCCCGTTCCGGCAGAGGCCAGGCGGTCTCCATCGTTTCCGAAGCGGGGATGGGGAAATCTCGTCTGCTATATGAATTCCGCAAGGCCATACTCAACGAAGACATCACATTCCTGGAAGGCAAATGCCTCTCCTTTGGCCGGAGTGTGGCTTACCAACCCATCACCGACATCCTGAAATCAAACTTCGACATCCGGGAGGGCGATTGGGACCCCGTTATACGCAAGAAGGTTACCCAGGGCCTTCAAACCATCTCCGTGGAAGAAGGTCCTGCCATGCCTTATATCCTGGAGCTTCTCTCCGTCAAGGACAGCGGCATTGAGAAGATCACCATGTCACCCGAAGGGAAGAAGGACAAGACTATAGAGACCCTGAAAAGGATCATTCTGAAGGGTTCTGAGATACGGCCCCTGGTCATAGCTATTGAAGATTTACACTGGATTGATAAGACCTCAGAAGATGTTCTCAAGTATCTCCTGGAAAGCATCGCCGGTGCCAGGATGCTGTTGATCTTTACCTACCGCCCGGAGTTCATCCCAACTTGGGGCGCCCGCTCGTACCACAACCAGCTTCTGCTCAACCGCCTTTCCAACCGGGAGAGTCTATTAATGGCCACCCATATACTGGATACGGAGGATCTGGAAACCGCCCTGGAAGAGGTCATCCTGGAGAAGACCGAAGGGATCCCTTTCTTTGTAGAAGAGTTCATCAAGTCAATGAAGGATTTGGGCTTCATCGAAAGAAAGGACGCCACCTACCGCATCTCTAAAGAGCTCCAAACGATCCGCATTCCCTCCACCATTCAAGACATCATCATGGCCCGAGTGGACGCCCTGCCCGAGGGGGCCAAGGAACTGCTCCAGGTAGGCTCCCTCATCGAGCGTGAGTTTTCTTATAAACTCATCAAGGCGGCCATGCATCTCCCGGAAGAAGAACTGCTCCGACGCCTCTCCTTCCTCAAGGATGCAGAGCTGCTCTACGAGCGAGGCTTATTTCCCGATTCCACCTTCATCTTCAAACACGCCCTGACCCGTGAGGTGGTCTATGACACCCTCCTGGAGAGGAAGAAAAAAGAGATCCACATAAACATCGGGAAAGCCATCGAGGAGGTGTACAAAGACAATCTTGAGGAGATGGTTAGCGCTCTGGCGGAACACTTCGAAGAGGGCGGTGATTACGAGAAGGCGGCGACATACTTCCATTTGGCTCAAAGGCGTGCCCGGAGCACGTCGGCGATCCTTGATTCCATAGCTTTCTCCAGGAAAGAAGTCTCCTGCCTGGAAAAACTCCCCAGCAGCGTTGAAATGCAAAAACGGGTCATCGACGCCAGGGTCATCTTGGCCTACAACTGCAATTCTTTTAACCATTATGTTGAGGCCAGGGATGCTGTCACTCCTATCTTCGATCTCGTTCACCAGTTCGAATACCGGAAAAGACTTCCCGCAATCTATAGCATTATGGCGACTTATCTCATTATGGTTGAAGAAAGACACAACGAAGCAGAAACTCGTCAGTACCTATTGGATGCGCAGAGGCTCGCCTTGGAAGCGAGAGATTACCAATCTCTATGGACAGCGTATAACTACGAGGGTTTTGCATATGGATGTGACTGTGAGTTTGCCGAGGGAGAATCCCGCTTACTTCGCGTCATAGAGATTTCTGAAGAAATAGCCAAAGTGACAGGGAGCGTGGTGGGGCTGGTATGGGCGAAGTGCAACATCGCGATAATGATCTATTGGTTTAATGGAAGTTTAGATAAATGCTTGGGGTGCACTCAAGAGGCCTTGCAGCTCGCTCTCCAAGCCGATGACCTATATCTGAAGGGTTTGGCATATTCTAATTGCGGTATTGCCTTTTTAAAAAAAGGTTTATTTCCGGAAGCGGAACAACACATGAAACTGGGTATTGAAATGTGTCAGAAAACTGATCATGCCAGTCTGCTGCGTACTACCTTTCATAATTTAGAACTACTTTACTATGAGATTGGCAGGTATCAAGAGGCTCAGGAATGCGGAGTCGCCGCTCTTATGCTGGCTGAACGTGTTAGGTTTTATCCTTCTATTGACCGAGTATGGCAACTCCGGGAAGTTGCGTTCGAGGTTCAGAGTGGCCTCAATCCCTCACTTGATAGGGTTCAAAATTTTGATCTTCGGGAGATAAGAATGAAAATTGCGCAAGGAATGGCAGCTCAGGCCATGGGAGAAATTTATCTCTATCTCGACGATAAGCACATGGACGAGGCTGAGGACTGGATCAGAAAAGCCATCGATGGGGATGAACAAAACCGGATGCCCTGGGATCTGGCCAGGGATTACGCCCTCTATGCCGAATTCTTTAAGAAGAAGGGTGATCCAGCACAGGCCAAAGAAAAGCTGAGTAAGGCCATAGAACTGATGCGGGGGTGCGGCGCTGATGGGTGGACAAAGAGATATGAGGAGAGGCTGGCAGGGATGTGATGAACCAAGTTTCTTCCTACTGATGGAGGGATAAACATGAAATGCTTTAAGTGCGGTTTTGAGAACAGGAACGGGGCAAAGTTCTGTGGAAAGTGCAGATCAAAGCTCACACAGTTCTGTCCCTCATGTAACGCAGAAAATCCACCGGAGACCATCTACTGCGATCAATGCGGCCAGGCCCTGGGAGAAGCCCTTCGCACCTCTCCAACGCCGACCGCTTTTGATAAGGCCCAACCCCAATCCTACACCCCAAAACATTTAGCCGAGAGGATCCTGAACATCCGCAGTGCCCTGGAAGGGGAGCGTAAGCTGGTCACGGTCATGTTTGCCGATGTGGTGGGCTTCACCAGTCTCTCGGAGAAGCTCGAACCAGAAGAAGTGCACCTGATTATGGAAGGCTGCATCAAGATCCTGATGGATGAGATCCATAAGTATGAGGGGACGATCAACCAGTTCACCGGGGATGGGGTTATGACCCTGTTCGGTGCCCCCCTGGCCCATGAGGACCATGCCCAGCGCGCCTGTTATACGGCCCTGGCCATCCAGAAGGACCTGGCCGAATACAACGAGAAGATCCAGAAGGATTACGGCCAGGAATTCCGGATGCGTATCGGCCTCAACTCCGGTCCCGTGGTCGTCGGTTCCATCGGGGACGATCTGCACATGGATTATACGGCCATCGGAGATACCATCAACCTGGCCTCCCGTATGGAAGGCCTGGCCCAACCCGGGACCGTTCTTCTCTCCAGGCACACCCACCGCCTGGTCAAGGACTACTTCGATCTGAAACCAATGGGTCCCTTGGAAGTGAAAGGTAAGGAAGAGCCCCAAGAGGCCTTTGAGCTGGTCAAGGTCGGGGGAGCGGCTACCAGGCTGGAAGCGTCTATGGCCAGGGGGCTTACCCGGTTTGTGGGCCGACGACGGGAGATCGAAACCCTCCGGGAGGCTTTTATTAAGGTCCAATCAGGAGAGGGCCAAGTCATGGGCCTGGTCGGCGGAGCCGGGGTGGGAAAATCCAGGCTGATCCTCGAGATGAGGAAGATGTTTCCTCAAGAAGGATATCTTCATCTCCAAGGAAGGTGCCTTCACTATGGAAGCTCCATCGCCTTCTCGCCCCTGTTGGACATCCTGAGGTCTTACTTTGAGATCAAAGAGAGCGATCCGGAGTATTTAATCAAGCGAAGGATGAGAGAGAAAATCCTTGCCCTTGATGAAAAGCTAAACAATATCCTCCCACCTTTCCAGGAACTTTTATCCCTTATTGGGGAAGAGGATGCCTATCTGAAGCTTGAGCCCAGGCAGAAAAGAGAAAGGATCTTCGAGTCCCTAAAGGATCTTTTTGTTCGGGAGAGCCAGAACCAGCCCGTGATCCTGGTTATAGAGGATCTGCACTGGATCGACAAGACCTCGGAAGAGTTTCTGGATTATTTGATCGGCTGGCTGGCCAATACCTCCATTTTTTTGATCCTTCTTTACCGGCCCGAGTACATCCACCGCTGGGCCAGTAAATCCTATTACAATAACCTCGGCCTGGATCAATTGTCCGTCAAGGCCAGCGCCGAGTTGGTTCAGTCCATCCTGGGGGAAGGAGAAATCGTCCCCGAGCTGAAAGACCTGATCCTGGGGAAAGCCGAGGGTAACCCTCTTTTTATGGAGGAGCTGACCCTTAGCCTGCTGGAGAACGGTTCTATCCTGAAAACCGGAGATCAATATGTTCTGAGCAAAAAGGCTTCAGACATTCAAGTCCCTGATACCATCCAGGGGATCATCGCGGCCCGGATAGATCGTTTGGAGGAGAGTCTGAAGAGAATCATACAGGTAGCCTCGGTCATCGGGAGAGAATTTCCGTTCCGTATCCTTCAGGCCATTGTGGAGATGAAAGAAGAGTTGAAATTCCACCTCATCAATCTTCAAAGCCACGAGTTCATCTACGAGAAGAGACTTCTCCCGGAACTGGAGTACATCTTCAAGCATGCCCTGACCCGGGAAGTGGCCTATAACAGCCTGCTTTTAAAAAGGAGAAAAGAGATCCACGAGAAGACCGGCAAGGCCATAGAAGGGCTCTATCAGGAAAGGCTGGAGGAGTTTTATGAGGTGCTGGCCTATCATTATTCCCGGAGCGATAGCCTGGACAAGGCCTGCCAGTATTTGAAATTATCCAGGAAGAAGTCCACCCAGAACAATTCTGTTTGGGAGGCCTATCGTTTTTACCAGGAAACACTTAGCCTCCTCAAGCAGATGCCGGAAACGGAGGAAAACAATAGGGAGCAGGTCGAGGTCATTCTATTAATGGCGGTTCCGATGAGAATGCTGGCTTATCCGGGAGATTCCTTCAAGTTCCTTCAAGAGGGGGAGAGGCTGGTCAAAGAGCTTAAGGATGGAAAAAGCAGGACATACTTAAAAAACTTCATAGGCCTATATTATTCCCAAAGAGGGGATCCCCTGCTGGGAAGAAAATATCTGGAGGATTCTTTTGCCGAGGCCGAAAAGATACAGGATATTGAGATAATCGCCCCGGCCAGCATTGGCCTTTGTGTTTCTTATACAGTTGAAGGAGAGTATAAAAAAATAGTACTTATAGCTCCCAAGGCCATCGCCCTGCTGGAGAAAACGCACCGGGAGTCTGAATTTTTTGGGTCAACTGGCAATCCATATTCGCAATTGCAAGGCTGGTATGGGCGTAGCTTGGCAGCTTTGGGAGAATTCAGGACCGGAGAGCAGTTATTGGAAAAGGCCCTTTCTTCTGCGCAGAAGAGCAATCATCTCTTTAGCATTGGCGGGGTAGAATTGCAGTATGGGATTCTATTTATGTTTAAAGGGGATGGAGAAAATATCATAAAACATTGTCAGAGTGCCATTGAATATTTTGAAAAATCGCAAGCGGTTGTCCTTTTACCAAGTGTCTGGAGTTTCATCGGTTTTGGATATTATTTTTTGGGCGAGCTTACAAGCGCTTTAGCGTTCATGGAAAAAGGCCTTAAGATGCAACAGGATATCGGATTACCCCTCTATTTGTCCTTGATTCATTCCTGCTTAAGTATGTTTCATGGTGATTCAGGCCATTGGGAAGAAGCCAAGGTCCAGGCAGAGCAGGCGCTGAAGTTCGCCCAAACAAATTTTGAAAAATTTTTTGAAGGGTTATCATGGCTTCTTCTGGGAAGGACCGTTGGAAAAATGGAAAAAGCACAACTCGATATAGCAGAGGAGTATATCCTAAAAGGAATGAAGATATTGGAGGAACTGGGGATCAAACCAATTCTTTCCATAGGCAATTTTTACTTCGGGGAGCTTTATGCCGATGCGGTTCAGAAAGAAAAAGCCCTGGAACACCTAATGAATGCCGAAGCCTTGTTTCAGGAGATGGGAATGGATTATTGGCTGGGGAGGACCCGGGAGATGTTGGGGAAGCTCTGATGAGAAGAGAACCAATGTCCGGATTAGAAACGGCCCATTTTTTTTGCACAGTTCAAATAGTAAGTGTTAATTTTTCGGAGTGGCAAGATAAAGCATTGTAGGTGTAAGCGATTGAAGAGTTATCTTGACACTGTCCGTCAACCCCAAATACTGGTCAGAACAAAAAATTTTAGTAAACATCCCAACCGAACCCCAACCTTTTTGGAGCGGGAAATGAAGTGGGAGTTTCAGAAAGTACCAATATGACGCCTCCATGAAGGGTCATCCCTTTGTGGAGGCTCTCCGGTTGGTTCGGTGGAAACCAATGGTTCAAATAGCATAAGGATGAAAACAAACCGACATTCATATTACCTATCCCCCTAAGAGTGGTGGAATTGAAAAGGAGGTAAAAATGGGAAGATATTTACTAATATGGGAAGCCGATGAGAGCAAAATTCCTATTAATCCTGAAGAGCGCAAGGTTGGATGGTTGGCTGCGATTGAAATGACAAAGCAGGATATTAAGACTGGGTTGACCAAGGATTGGGGATCATTTCTTGGACAAACCAAGGGATTTAGTATCACTGAAGGGACTGAGGACGATGTTATTAGGGAAACCCTGAAGTATATCCCCTACTTTCGATTCAAATTATACCCTTTAGTATCCATTGAAAAATTAGAAGCAGCCATAAAAGCTATATAATTGGTTGAATGAAACTATGAACCTTAGGCAGGGTCAAAAGGCCCTGCCTGTAATCCTTGTGAAATGGGCTATGAAGTGGGAGTTTCGGAAGGTTCCATTGTGAAGCATCTTTGGGGAATCAAACCCTGTAGAGGCTTTTTTGCTTTAACCATTTAAGAAAGGAATGAGACATGAGTGCATATGTAATCTTCGATGTGGAAATCCGCGACCTTGCACGTTATCAGGAGTATATGAAAGCTGTGAAGCCCGCCGTCGAAGCAGCTGGAGGAAAGTATCTTTCACGAGGAGGAGCACATAAGGTTTACGAAGGGGACTGGCAGCCAAGGCGAGTTGTGCTTCTTGAGTTTCCGTCCATGGCAGCAATTGAAGATTTCTATAATGGATCCATATACCGCGAACTCAAAAGCATGAGAGACGAGTGCAGTTCTGCTCGGGCCGTAAGTGTTGAAGGCATTTAGTCAAAATATCACGCCAATGGCAACAGTGATGCCTAACTCAAACCTATTTGAAGAGGGAATGAAGTGGAATTTTCAGAAAGTACCAATACGAAGCCTCCATGAAGGGTTATCCCTTTGTGGAGGCTTATTTTTTTAATAACTAATTCTTCTTAATCCCATTTTACATTCAAATTTTTCCATTTAAATGAAAGGAGACAAAACAATGCCTTAACTGATAACAACCTTTTTATATCCAACCGATATAGTGCCTAAGGTGAGGGAGAGATATCAAGAAGCGTCAACAAAATATCCTCCTGATGAGAAATTGTATACCACGCTTGTTCCAGTCGCTGCAAAAGCAACTCATGAAGGCATGCAGACAATAAATATTGTAGAAGTCAAGAAAGGAAAACTGGATGAAGCCTATCTTTATTTAGGAAAGATCATGAATATGTTCCAAAGTATCCAGGGTATTGAATACAGACTAGACATTTATGCTACGCTGGAAGATGGGACTAGTATGGTCCCAACTGGGCAATACTAAAATAGAAGACAAGGGGAAAACGCATAATTGTTTTGTATATATGTAATCGTCATCCGGGCTGTGACATTTACCTATAATTATAGATGACCTTTAAAAGGAGAGAAAAATCATGGGAAAATATTTACTTTGGGAAGCTGACTGGACGAAAGTAGCTGTGGATCCGAAAGAGCGAGGAACTGGATGGAGTGTTGCGCAGGAAATGGTTTTGCAAAACCTTAAAAAAGGTATAATGAAAGATTGGGGATGCTTCGTATCGGAAGTTAACGGGTATGCCGTCGCTGAAGGAACTGAGGTTGAAGTTACGAACATGGTACTACAGTATATTCCTTTCTACAAGTTCACGGCAAAACCAATCGCTTCAATCAGTCAAGTAATGGAATCAACAAAAGCCATGATGAAGTGAATGTGCAGTTTCACCGATTGAGCGAGTGATTTTTTTCTGTCCGGATAATAGTAAGCAAACTCTTTTAAGGAAGGCAGAGTCATCCTGGCTCTGCCTTTTTTTGCATATTTGAAATGGTAATCCTTAATTTTTAGTCCAGCTCCCAAGCAAGAGTTGTAGGTGTAATGGGTTAATTGGGGGGAGAACGCAATTTCTCGAGTGATTTAAAGTAGTTCTTCCTGAAATCCTCAAACTAACAATGTGAAAAAAACGCAAGAGTTTAAACCGTAATCAACCTCACTATTCGATTAGCCTTCCTTTTTCTCTTAATGTTATCGGTTTGGTTTTTGTTGAAAACTTAGATCCGCTCCATAGGATGTTCCTGCACTGTTGGTGGCCACAAGGCGGTAATGATAAACGGTATAAAATCTCAGTCCGGTTATTCTGGCCGTAGCAGCAACATAACCTGTCCCGCTTCCGGCTGAATTAACCGTCGTGGCAGACCCGTAGGAAGTGGTCCGCCCCCACTGAAAGATATAGGTCGTTGATAAGCCGTTGGGATTAACCGTTCCATTCAAAGTGGCGGAATTAAAAATCACAGACGAGGCCGCGCCGGTATTGGCCACCGGTGCCTTGGTAACCGCAGAGAAAGTTGCTGTCACATTGAGATTCGAGTTCATGGTTACCCGGCAGGTGGACAATGTTCCAGAACAGGCACCTGACCATCCTCCGAAAACAGAGGTGGCATCAGGAATAGCTGTTAAGGTGACTCCCGTACCAGAAGCGAAAGTGGTCCCTACCGGATTAGTGGAGACATTGCCATTACCTGTCCCATTTTTGCTAACAGTGAGGGTATAAGTTGCTGAGGAAATAAGCGAAAAAAAGCTGCTATGGTGTGATTGGCGCTTACGGAAGAAAAGGTGTAGGAAGTAATCGATCCTTTTGAGACACCGTCCACATTCACATTGGCAACCTTGTAACCGGAATTGGGGGTAATAGTGAATGTCTGTCCGCCCCCTGCCGGAACAGAAACCTGTCCGGAAGGGGAAATAGTCCCGCCAGATCCGGCCGAAGAAGTGATAATGTAAGCGGCCGAACCGTTTTCACTCACCGTAAACACATTCCCGGCGACAGTCAGACTGTCTGAGCGGGTAATGCCGGTGTTGGGAGAAACCGTATACCTCATTGTTCCACTTCCAATACCGGACCCCGAATTAATCGTTATCCAGGAGGCAGAAGCCGAAGTCCCCCAATTACAACCAGCCTGAGTAGTGATGGACACACTTCCCGACCCACCGGAGGAGGGAAAAGAGGCACTTGAAGGGGATATGGCGTAGGTGCAGGAAGGGACCGTATAAATTACCTCATTGGAGAACCCGCTCTCTAACCCCTGGCTATTATAAGCAGTAGCCGCAATATAGTAAGTCAGTCCCAAAGTCAGGCCATTTAAAATGTAGGTGGTTACGTTACCCACATCTATTCTATTCTGGTAGTTTCCTGATTGCGTCCCGGAATAGATCTTATAACCGGCCAAGTCCGATTCGCTGTTGGGATCCCAAGTAAGTGAGACCTGAGCACAATGACCTGGCGGGCCAAGATTAGAAAAAAGTACTTCTATTTGTAAAGTACGGCCCGGCATAATCCCGTTTTCTTCAGAAGACCCCCTCCACCCCCCTGCCTTCTTTTTTTTCTTGAGCTTGCCTTTCCCTTGTTATAGACTGATTCTATTAAAAGCAATCTCTTATCAAAAATTCATCAGGAGGCATAACAATAAAAAAAGGAGGAAAAAATATGAGCCCAAAGACCTTTTATCCCGAGTACAGTAAAAATTACCCTCTTCTGATCACGAACTTTATGAAAAGACCGCTAAGCATGTATCCGGATGATATCGCTACCGTCTATCGGAACGATGATGGCAAGTATTTCCGGTTCACCTGGAGGGAATGGTACGCGCGCACCTGCCAGCATGCCCACCTCCTCAAGGCCTTAGGGGTTAAAGAGGGTGACCGGGTCGGCGCCATGGCGCTGAATCACCACCGCCATCTGGAGAACATTTTTGCCACCGTTGGCATAGGGGCGATTTCCCACCCCATCAATATCAGACTTTCATTGGATCATATTGGCTACGTCATCACTCATGCCGAGGATTATGTCATCTTTTTTGATGAGATCCTCCTGCCTTTGGTCGAACTCCTTTACGACCGAATCAAGCCGGCCGTGAAAAAATTTGTCTATATGTCCGATAAACCGGGCCTGCCCAAGACCAAGATCGAGCCTCTGGTCGAATTCGAGGCCTTATTGAAGGAACAGCCGACCACCTTCGATTGGCCGGAATTGAGTGAAGACACGCATGCTGCACTTTATTACACCACCGGCACGACCGGTCTGCCTAAAGGGGCGCTGTACACCCATCGCCAGATTTATCTGCAATGTATTCATTCACTAGAAAGGGTGGGCAATTCGGTAACGCTGCCTGACGACCCGCCGCGACCTAATCAAACAAATTTTTTCGCAGTTATCCCCTTTTTCCATATCCATGCCTGGGGAACGCCCTTCATGATGGTTCATTCGGCGGCCAAGATGGTTTTTTCGAGCAAATATACCCCGGATAGTTTCTGCGAGCTCATTCAGAATGAAAAAGTAAATGCCGCTGTGATGGTGCCGACCATGCTGGCCATGCTTTTGGAATACCCGGATCTCGATAAGTGGGATCTTACCAGTCTGGCCAGCATAACCATCGGAGGAGGCGCCTTACCACTTGGTTTAAAGAACAAAGCCGAAAAGCTTTTCCCCCATATGAGGGCCTCATCCGGCTACGGTATGTCGGAAACGATGGCCGGTGTTATCACCGCCGTATTAAAAAGAGACATGGAGACTTGGCCGAAAGAGGAGATTGACAAGGTCCTGGTCAAGACCGGATTGCCGATGCTTCCTGCGATAGACGCCCGTGTCGTTGATGAGAACGGCAAGGATGTGCCTCACGATAACGAAACGATCGGCGAGATCATCCTGCGGGGCCATTGGATAACGGAACAGTACTTCAAAGATCCGGAGAAGACGGCCGTTGCCTGGCGGGGCGGTTGGTTCCACACCGGCGATGCGGCCAAAATTGATCGGGACGGCTATATTATCATCGCGGATCGAATAACCGATGTCATCAGAAGCGGCTCCGAAATGGTACCCACGGTTCTTCTAGAGAATTTGACAAGCAATGCCGATTTCGTCTTGGAGGCCACCTATGTCGGTATCCCTGATGAAAAGTGGGGAGAAATACCGATGGCCCTGGTAAAGACAACGACCGGATCGAACAAGAAAGAGGAGGATATCCTCAGTTTCCTCCAGGAAGAGGGCGTTGACAAAGGAAAGATTACCAAATGGATGCTTCCTGTATATGTCGCCTTTGTCGACGATATCCCCAAGACAAGCGTTGGCAAATACGACAAGATAGCCGTCAGGAAGCAAATAGAGGAGTTTAAAGCCAAAGCCAAAAAGGTGCGTTCGGTATAAAACGCATCTTCCGACATTCACATTATTTAACTTGATAAGCTCAAAGCCGCCATATTAACCTATGGCGGCTTTTTTATTGACTTCTATTTGTAAAGTAAGGCCCGGCATAATCCCGTTTTCTTCAGAAGACCCCCTCCACCCCCCCTGCCTTCCTTTTTTTTCTTCTTGAGCTTGTACCAACCTTTCCTTATACTCTTTCCACCAAAACAATTTGTTTCAAATATTAAACCTGTTTGTTTCGCGGCAATAGACTCACGACTTATTAACCAATAATTTAAATGATAAAGCGAGGGATTGGAAATGGCGAGAATAGCTTATGTGGAGAAAGAACAGGCGACTGAGAAAACCCGAGATATCCTGAATAAGAACAACTGGAGCAATATCTTTCGTATGCTCGGGCATTCGGAATCACACCTTTATAACTATTGCCGGCTGGGTAATGCCATTCGTTTCAAGGGCGAGCTTGATCCGGGTTTGCGGGAAATCGCCATTACCCGGACCGGCATACTTTGTCATTCAGATTACGAAGTCATAGCCCACAAGCGTCTGTGTGCTGCCGCCGGGGTCTCACAAGAAAAAATCGACGCCCTGGAAAAAGGGGCTGAGGCGGATGTGTTTACCGATGCCGAAAAGGATGTCCTTCGTTTTACCGACGATGTGGTTAAAAACGACCGGGCTGGCGATGAAACCTTCAATGCCGTGGCGAATCGCCTGACCCCCGGGGCACTGGTCGAACTCCACCTGGCCATCGGATTCTACATCATGACTTCGAAATTCCTGTTGACCTTTGATGTTGATTTGCAGTCCTGAGACCACCCCCTCTTCGTAGGGGAGAGGGAGTATCTCCGGACGAACTTTACCTGGTCATTGAAGAACCGTTATATTCCACCCTTTTAATTATATTGACAATTTTCTTCAAAAATGCGACAGACTTATTCCTATACTAAATTATTGAATAACATCCCAACTTAACCCCAACCTGCCTGGAGTGGGTAATGAAGTGGGAAGTTTCAGAAAATTCCAATATAAAGCCTCCCATGGGTCTTTCAGTTCCATAGGAGGCTTCTTTTTTTACCAACATTTCATTTCTAAGGAGGTATCAAAAATGATCAAAGTCAGCGTGTTGTATCCGAATGAAGAGGGCAAGAAATTTGACATGATCTATTACTGCAATAAACACATTCCCATGTGCCAGGAAAAGTTAGGGTGTATTCAAGTGGCTGTAGAACAGGGATTGGCCGGTGCGGCCCCGGGAACCCCAGCTCCTTATATCGCCATGGGCCATCTGTATTTCGATTCCCTGGAGGCGTTGCAGGTCGCCTTTGAACATCACGCCGCAGAGATCATGGCCGATATTCCCAACTACACTGAAATCGCCCCTGTGATGCAGATCAGCGAGGTAAAAATGTAGCTATACCGGATACTGGATAATCCGAATGTCCTGGTTTTGCTTCAAACGGGGACGTCAGAGGCGGGGCCATCCTGGCCCTGCCTCTTTCCCACATTTCAATCCGTAATGCTTAACATTTCTTCAAACTCCATAGGCTTGACTCGTAGGTGCAAGTTCCCAAGCAGGAAGAGTCTGCTTCTTTCTTTCCTCTTACCCCATTCGATATGTAAAGTCCGGACCGGCAAAGTTCCATTTTCTTCACAGGACACCCCTCCGCCCCCTGGCCTTCTGCTGTATTTTCTGCCATAATTCTGCCTTTTCCTTCAATTATACTCTTCCCATCAATAAAAAAATCCTTCCGGATGAACAAGTATTCAAAGGACCAGACGCTGGTCTTCTACTGTGCCTGACCGAACGAGGCGACGAGTGCCAGGGTGGCACGGCAATTGACGACCAAAGGGTATTCCAAGGTTTACGCTTTGAAGGGAGGCTGGCATGAATGGTTCAATGCCAAATTCCCGATAGAGAATAAATAGAACCTACTCCCCGCTCTCAAGAACAACTTCCTCATTTTTACCCACTAACGAAGCAGTTCCTGTTTTAATTGGCTGGCCATGATGGTCTCATACAGACCCGGAGCCAACCGGGAAACCCAATAAGTCATTTTTCCCACCGGGGTGAGCACCAGTATCCGCTTTTTCTTATTAACACCCCGAAAAACCATTTCGGCCACGTGCTCCGGTGTATCCTCCCGGCCCACCTTTGATTGCGGATGCCAGGTTACCTCTCCGTTTCCGTCGAGAGCCCGATCCTGGAGGTTTGGTTACCTTTCCTCCAGGCCGATGGATATTTTTTCTACTTTAGCCAGATCCCTTTCATAAAAGTGAGAACCGGCATAGAAAAAAATTCCGGCCAGGATGGGAGATAAAGAGACCAGGATCAGAGCGGTCCTGATATCGTACCGGTCCGAGATAAATCCGGTAAAGATCGGACCCAAAGAACTGCCCAGTAAATTTTGAACGATGACGCAAAAACTGTAGGAAGTGGCCCTTAGGCCCGGATGAACTACGTCTTGAGTAACGGCGATGGCCGAAGAAGCAAAGGCAATGGCCGAAATTCCGCCCAGTAAAAAAAAGCCGTATTGAATGTTTCCGGAAAATAAAACGAAGGCTGAAACAAAGATAACGGCGGTTACGATAGAGGAAAGGGCGCTGAACAACAAACGGGCATTGGCCTTCTTCTTGAGCCATTTATCCGCCAGAAATCCGCCCAAAGGGGAACCGACAATGGCCATCAGCAAGACCAGACTGCCTTTAAAGGAAGCCTTTTCCATGGGCATATCTTCGAAACGGTGAAGGAAGGTAGGCAGCCAGCTCAGGATGGAGGTGGTCAGGAAGGTGCTGCCGGCAAAACCGATATACGTAAAAAGAAGGGAGGGGGTTCGGCTGAATTCCCGGGCGATATCCCAGGTCTTCATTTTCAAGGGTTCCGGGCCATCGGCTTTCTGTCCCTGAGATTTAATCAGTTGTACGGTTTTATAATCTCGGATAAAAAAGAAAAGCAGGGCAATAATCAGGCCGGGCAAAGCCACCAGTCCGAAGGCCTGCCGCCATCCGTAGCGGACGGCAATAAAGCCGCCCAGGGCCACTCCCAGGGCACTGCCTAGAGGAATGGACATATTCCAGATTCCGACCAGCATGGCCCGTTTTTTTTCAGGGAACAAGGCCGAGATCATGGCTGTTCCTCCCGGGGCATAACCGGCTTCTCCGATGCCTATGGCTGAGCGGGCGACAAAAAGATGAGTAAAATTTTGGGCAAAGGCACAGGAGGCGGTGGCTAAGCTCCATAAGATCGCCATTAAACCGATACTTCTTTTTCGACTCCAACGGTCTATGATTATCGAAACGGGAAAGGAAAAAAGAACGATTGACCAGTAAACCGCCGACACCAGCATACCGCATTGGGTGTCCGTTAGTCCCCAATCCTTTATTAAGTAAGGGAACAGGGAAACCACCACCAGGCGGTCGATATAGTCGAACATGTATAAAAGAAAGAGCAGGGAAAAGATATAATAAGATTGGCCTTTGGAAAGCAAATATCCTTCGGCCGGGCTGTTATTCTTTGGCATAACCCCTCCTTAAAAGACAGCGTTTTTACGCCTTATAGGCCCCCAGATTGGCCAGGGCCACGCTGCCCGGACTGATGGTCGTTGGATCGGTCATGACATTAATGCAGGTCGTCTTCCCGGAAGCAAAGGCCTCTTCCAAAGCCGGACGAATATCCTCCGGATGTTCAACCAGCATTCCTTTACCGCCCAGGTCCTCCACCAACTTATGATAATTGACCCGGCCGATATAGGTGCCATCAGGAATAGCATGCCCTATTTTCAATTCCTGGCTGTGCCGGATCATGCCCCAGCCCAGATCATTACTGATCACCGCCACAATAGGCAGGTTCTTGCGTATGGCCGTTTCAAACTCCATAAAATTGAAGCCCACCGATCCATCACCGATAATCAGGCAGACCCTTTTCCGGGGATAAAGATATTGGGCGGTGTTGGCATAAGGAATTCCAACTCCCAGGCAGCCATATAGGCCGGAATCGAGATAGTGGCCGGACTGCCGGACCGTCCGGGTCATGCCCATCCAGATCTGGGTATCACCGCCGTCGGCTACGACAATATCATCTTCCCGGTCCATAAAGTGATTGATCTCGGCCGCCAGACGTAAAGGGTGGATGGGGGTTTCGGTGCTTTCCCACTGGGTTTTGGCCTCGGCTTTTCCGTCTTGTCCGGCCTTTCTTAAGGTAGAGACCCAATCTTCAAATCTTTTTTGAAGGCCCGAATTAAGATTTTTTCCCTCGATGAGGCGGTTGCAGACAGCCAGCAAGCCTTGAATATCGCTGACTACCGATAGATCCACCGAACGATTTCTTCCGATTTCTTCGGCTTCAATATCCACCTGGATAATTTTGGCTTCCTTGTTAAAAAGCTCCCCGAAGATATAAAAGAGGCTCATGCGCGCCCCCAGAAACAGGACCAGATCGGCACTCATATTGGCAAAAAGGGCCGCACCGGGGCGAACGGCCAGAGAGGATTCAAAACATAGCGGATGGGTGTCGGGAATAGTCCCCCGGCCGAGAGAGGAGGTGAAGGCCGGTATTCCGGTCTTTTCCACAAATTCAATCAGCTCCTGCCCGGCCCCGGAATACCAGGTCCCGCTGCCGGCAATGACGATAGGCTGGGAGGACTGTTGAAGCAACTCGATGATTTTCTGGCACTGGTCCAGGTCCACCGGATGAGATTGGATCACACTGTAGGTCCTTTTAACGGCTGTCGGATCAGTCTGGGCGTTAAGCACATCCACGGGCAGTTCCAAATAGACCGGTCCCGGGCGACCGCTGGCGGCAATACGATAGGCCAGGTCAATAAACTCCGGGATCCGCTCCGGCTTATGACAAACCAGGGCCTTCTTGACCATGGGCTCGATTACCGGGGCCTGACGCATGTCCTGCAAATCCAGCTTTTCGATGCATTCCACGCCCACGCACCCTGAAATAAGGACCAGCGGTGAATTGGCCAACCGGGCATTGGCCACAGCCGACAGGGCATTGGTGAAACCCGGCCCGGCTGTGACCATGGCCGTTCCCGGCTTTCGCCTCATTCTCCCCCAGGCCTCGGCCATAAAAACCGCGCCCTGCTCGTGGCGGGTATCAAACAGCTTAATGGGTGAGTCCTCCAGGTATTGGTAGATCGGGGTGATATGTCCGCCGCTTAAGGTAAAAATCGTTTCCACGCCTTGCCGAATCAAGGCTTCGGCCGTGAGTTGTCCTCCGGAAATTTTTCCCATATTTTTTACTTTTCAGATCAATATCGAAGATTCGTAACAGTTTAGCTTCTTGAAATAACTGTTTCCACCGCAAAGGCGCAAAGGGCGCAAAGAAGAAGATATATTATTGATTGTCCCGCGGGACAATCAATAACCCCCGCTACCCTGCGGGTAATTGTTTGGCCGGAGGCCAGAGCTGTTTTATTCAATCCCGCCTCTCACGGGATTGAACAATAATGATTCACTCTGCGTTCTTTGCGTCTGGTTTATTGTTGTCAAGAGTTTTTTAAATATTATTAAACAAACTGGTAACTATCTTAGAGTGACACCTTGCCCAACTCTGGTAATTTGAGAGTCTCAACAGAGCTCTAACCTTGCTTTATTGGGGTTAAGGTGCAAGCGGAGAGTTATTTAAGCTCTGCGAGAAGGTCGACTTAGTCGCCTTAGATGCCGCAAACGATAATCTCTCCGCTTACACGCTAAGAAGGTCTAAGCAGCCAGTTTTAACGTTGCTCCTTTTGAATAATTTTCCATATATTCGTTATGATCACGCACCAAGGCAAAAATAACACCGAGAAGCTTCCGGGCAATGGCTACCAGGGCCTTGATCTTGGGCATTCCTTGATCCAGATGCCTTTGATAGGCCGTATGCATCACTCCCCCTTTTCGAACCGTATTGATAGCGGCAAAAAAGAGGATTTTCCTAAGAAGCGACCGGCCTCTTTTGGATATATGACGATTCCCTTGGTGCCTTCCAGAACTGATTTCAAAGAGGTTCAGTCCGGCCAACTTCAGGACTTCAGCCAGCGTATGAAATTTACGAAAATCCCCGACTTCTCCAATCAGTCCGGCGGTGGTAACCTCTCCTATCCCTTTCAAGGACAGAATCGAATGACTATAGGGGATCTCGGGAAGAAGGGCCGCCATCTCCTGTTCCGCCTTCTCAATAAACTGGTCAGAAGATTCAATCTCAGAAAGAAGTTCTCGTATCTCAAAAAGAATCGCCTTGCGGCCTTCTTGAAGACCTACGGAATGGCCAGCGGCCGCATAAAGGGCCGGGGCTCGCTCTTTATCCAGCTTCCCTCGGCTAACCCGTCTCAGCGTGGCCCTCAAGGTCCCAAGACCACATTGGATAATATCTTCCGGGCACGGATAATGCCGCAACAGATATTGGGCACTGCGGGTTTTAATATTCTTCATCACTTGCAGAAACTCGGGGAAGACAATAAAGACCAAATCCTGAATCTGGTTCAAAAGGCCCGTTCGTCTTCGTATGGCTCTCTCCCTGGCATGGGTCAGTCGGCGAAGTTCAGCTGCCGCGCCTTCGGGAATGACCACGGTAAGGGCATGACCCAGCTCAATAATATCCGCAATGACTTTGGGATCTTTCCTATCCGTCTTATTGGGCGAGTTACCCTGGACTTCCTTCAACTTCTTCGTATGCATAGGATTAACCTGAACCAGTGTCACCGGCCGTTTCATCAGAAAATGTTGCAAGGGTTCTCCATAAGACCCGGTGGATTCAAAACCAACCACGATTTCTTCCAAGTGATTGGCCTCTTTGGCCTCAACCATCCGATTCCAAAATTTCGTAAATCCTTGATCATTATTGAAAAACTCAAAAGGTTTGATTTCCGTCCGGTCTGGACAGCGGCCATATCCCATATTGGTCGTTTTGCCTATGTCCACGGTACCGATAAGGGTTTTTTCATTGACCTTCTTAAGTTTTTTTGTTTCAATCTTATTCATGGCTATACTCCTTTCCTTGGTTTGGGTTTAACCAACTTGCAAATTGGACCTCAAATCAAGAAAGAGTATAGCCTTTTTTGTACGGCTTAACTACTTTCTAAAATATAGCAAGCTTTGCGGTGAGCAAAAACTCTTTTTCAAAAACTTAAAGTGTTACAAAAGCTCAAAGAAGATTTTGGCCCGGCAAAAGGTGTTTGGTTCTTCCTTGAACCTTGAACCTCGCACCGTTTATCTATATTTCCATTAACTGTCCCCCGGTCACATTGACGGCCTGACCGGTCATGTAGGAAGAGGCCTCGGAGGCCAAAAAAGCCACCAGATTGGCCACTTCATCTGTGGCACCGATACGGCCCAAGGGAATCATCCGGCACATTTCCTGTTCCCGTTCTTCCGGCGTGGACCCGAAAAACCGGGCCTCCAGTTCAAATCGCCATTTTTCCAGATCAGTTTGAATTTGTCCCGGACAAACGGCATTGACCCGGATCCCGGACCCGGCCAGTTCTCTGGCCATGACCTTGGTCAGCATTATCACACCGGCCTTGGCTACGGCATAGGCGCCATTAAACAGAGGGGGGACTTTGCCGGCCCGGGAAGCGGTGTTGATGATGCTCCCCGATTTTCCGGTCATTAGAGGCAGGACGGCCCGGGAGACCCGAAAAACCCCATGGAGATTGACATCAATCGTTCTCATCCAGGCCGATTCTTCATATTGCTGAACCGTGTTGGGGACGCCGAAGGATGCCCCGGCATTATTACAGAGGATATCGATCCGGTCGAACCGGTCTTTGATCCTCTCCACCATCTCCAAAATGGAATGGTTGTCGATGACGTTTACCGGCACGGCCAGGGTCTGAACGGCGAACCGGTTATTCAGTTCCCGGGCCAGTCCCTCCATTTCCTCCAGCGTTCCGGTGCCGACTTCGCTGGATTCTTGTTGAATATTTCCCAGATCAGCCAGAATCACCTGGGTTCCCAATGACGCCAATTTTCGTCCTATAGCAAACCCGATCCCGGACCGCTTCCCGGCGCCGGACACCAGGGCTGTTTTTCCTGCCAAATCCTGCAACATGGAAATCCTCCTGTTGTGGGGGATGGGTTCAATTCGAAGCCTATCCTCTAACCCAAAATAATTCGATAAGTGGATAATAGTCAATTCAATTTTATTAAGTATCTTTCTTTTGAGAAATTAGTCGATATTCTCCTTGACCCCTCATGGGGCATATTTTATACTCTCTCCACCCAAAAAGGAAATTCATGTCAAAAAGAAAACGCGAGGCTTGACGGCCTTGTCCTCCCTTATGGAAGCCCCGCAGGCGGAAGAATTGAAGAAGTGTAAAGCGTAAGCCGATGCAAACTACATTTATTGTCTATGGAATCATCGTCTGTTTTTTCTCGGGTCTTATAACGGGAATAACGGCTTTCGGATTTGCTCTTGTGGCCATCCCCTTCCTCATGCTTTTTTTTGACCCTAAAGCGGCGGTGCCAATCGTCACCATAAGCAGCGTCCTGACGGGGATATATCTTTTCTTTGAATTAAGGAAGAAGATGCAGGTAAAGAAGATCATTCCCCTGATCATCGGCGGGATAATCGGCCTTCCTTTCGGCGTCTATATTCTGGTTGTTCTTGATAAGGATGTTCTGAAAATTTCAGTAGGGGCGCTCATATCGGTTTTTGCGATTTTTCTCGCCTTGGGCATTAAGAAAGAAATAAAGAACGAGAAAAACACTTCCGTATTGATCGGCATGGTAAGCGGGTTACTGAAGGGAAGCACTTCTCTGTCAGGCCCTCCAGTGGTCCTGTTCTTAATCAATCAGGACCAGGAAAAGGAGGTTTTCAGGGCCAACCTTACCGGATACTTTATGATCATGGGAACTCTGGCCGTTATCGCCCTTACCATCGGAAAACTGGTGAGTTTAACTGTCCTGGAATACTCGGCCTGGTTTATTGTCCCGACGATTTTGGGCACCGGATTAGGGTCAAAGATCTGTCCTCGTGTAAATCCCATCCCCTTCAGGTATCTTTCGCTGGCGGTTGTTATTATTGCCGGGACACTATCTATCCTTTCCGGATTGAAGGTGTTCGGTTAAGAATCGGCCTTTCTCCAGGAAGGGATCCTGGAGGATCGACCACGGCTATGAAGTGGGTGGTCACGCCGGAGCAAAGTTGAAAAGAAGTGACACTTTAATTGTTTGAAGAAAGAGCTATTATTCACCGCAAAGCCGCAAAGATCGCAGAGAGAATTATTTTTATTCAATCCCATGAGAGGTGGGATTGAATAAAACAGCTCAGGCCTCCGGCCAAACAATTACGCGCAGGGTAGCGAAGATTATTGATTGCCGGCCACTCACCGGCAATCAATAAAAATATTTCTTCTTTGCTCAGCGTCTGGTGAAAATATTTATTTCAAAAAGCTAAACTGATACGAAAAGAAGAACCCGCCCCGAAATTTATTCACGAAGACTTGAGGTAAATATGAAAATCGATTTATCGAAAGTAAAAACCATTGGATCAGGGCTTCTGAGACCGGAAGGAATCATGGCCGCCGACGACGGCACGATCTACGCCGCGGATGGGCGGGGCCAATGCGCCCGAATTGAAAAAAACGGCAAAACGACCTTCTTCGGCGAATTGGATGGCCTGCCCAATGGCCTTTGCCTGGATAAGGAAGGCAACTGTATCGTCGCCAACATCGGCAACGGCCAGGTTCAATCCCTCTCCCCTGACGGAAGGCATAAAGTATTAATGACCGAAGCCGATGGAAAACAAATGTTCACACCCAACTTTCCTTTTATCGACCTCCAAAATCGACTTTGGGTTTCCAACTCCACCGACCATAAGGACCTGGATGCCGCCTTGCGGGGCCCCGTTCCGGATGGGTGCGTCGTGCTTATTGAAAAAGGCCAAGCCCGCATCGTTGCCGGAGGGATTTGTTTTGCCAATGGATTGACTCCCAACGCCGATGAAAAATATCTCTATGTAGCCGAGACGATGAAAAGGAGGATTCTACGTTATCAGATCGCTCGGGACGGCTCTCTGTCCGGGGTGGAAGTGTATGGTCCGAATATCCTCGGAGCTCTGGGATACCCTGACGGAATTGCATTTGATGATGCGGGTAACTTGTGGATAACCTTTCCAAGCTGGAATGCGGTCGGATATTTGACCCCCCGGCAGGAACTGATTATGGTCCTGGAAGACCCGGAAGGAAAAATCCTCAAACGGCCGACCAATATCTGCTTCGGTTGGGAGGAAAGAAGAACCGCCTTTATCGGCAGTCTGGCTGGAACATCCATTCCCTATTTTCAGGTTCAGTATCCGGGAATGAGACTTATTCATCAAAAAAGTTAGCCCATTCGAAAACGGGTAAATTTGAAAAAAGAAAATGAAAACATCCCGCGTCTTTATCCGAAAACTTCTTTCTGTATTCCTCATCAAGTTGGTAGGAGATTTAAGCCATTGGCAAGCCAACCAGATACTACACATTCAAAAGTAAAGCCCCCGCATTTCAGACTAGTCAGATTTTCGGATTCCTTTTACTTGGTTACCTAATTGTTTTAACCTTGATTTTTTCTTTTTCTTTCCTTACACTAGTGTAATACAAAAGAAAATTATAATCATAAGTTAATAATTATTGTTAATATCTGAAATAATAATTAAATTGGGGGTTCCATGAATCCACAATGTTCTTTTATGATAAACCGATTATCACAGAAACCCATCTGACAGGAGACTTGCTATGTCAAGATTGATGGTAGTGGTATTTGTATTATTCGTCTTACTGAGTTTCAATTCGGCACAGGCCAATAGCCTCATCAATAATGGCAACAACCTCATCTATGACTTTGACCTTGGTATCACCTGGTATAATCCAAGTTCCACCAACATGACCTGGGACCAGGCAATGTCGTGGGCAGAGAACCTGGCTATAGGGGACGCGGCAGACTGGCGGCTGCCCACAGCGTTTAACAGGGATGGAAGCCCTCCCACAGGGAATTATCCTCAAGACGCAAATGAATTGGGGTATTTGTACTACAAGGAATTGGGTAATGTTGCAGACAATGCCAACCTAAATTCAGGCCCCTTTTCCAATCTTCAATCAATCAACTACTGGACAAACACGGAAGTGACAAGTTATAAAAGCAATGCGTGGGCTTTCAGCTTCAAGTATGGCTATTTAGGCTTTGCCGATAAGAATCCGAATAGCACCATTATCCAGTACTATTCCGCTATGGCCGTTCATTCAGGCAATATCAGCGTCACTCAAATCCCCGAACCCGCTACCCTTCTTCTTCTTGGCTCCGGACTGATTGGGCTTTTGGGATTCAAAAGGAAGTTTAGGAAATAATTTCATCATCATCTCTTTACTCAAAGGGATGGTCATTTTCAGATTCCCGAAGGGCTCAAAGATCTACGCTGCCTGCGTTTGTTTTTTGATGCCGAAGACTCTGTAAAGCGAAAAAAAAGCCTGTTTGAAAAGGAATATGGGGTTGTGCCGGAATTTAAGGCCGGGGTGCACTGTGGAAAAGTCGTGTCGGGGGAGATGGGCAGTACCAAGATGGAAATTGCTTTCCTGGGAGACGTCATTAACACTGCTGCCCGAATCGAAGGTGAATGCAATCCTCACCGGAAGCCATTGCTAATTTCGAATGATCTGCAGCAAAAATTGAGTCTGGAGAAAGAGTATCGGAGTGAGAAGATAGGGAATATCAACCTACGGGGCAGGATGGAAAAAATCGAATTGTATGCCATCGAAAGGGATCCCGCGCCGCAGGGGACGTTGTAACCTCCAGGCGAACCTACTGCTCTTGAATTTCAGACAGACTCAGCAGATTCAGCTTCCTTCCACCTCGTTTCCGAATTGCTTTCACCTTGACCGAGTCTTTTTCTTTTCTTATAATCTTTTGATCAAAAAGAAATTTCTCACCAAATCGTACTTTAGTAATTCTACGATCAATATGAATATTTACTAAGTGGAGGATGAAATTTTCGCCTGAAAGGAAAAAGGCAATGAGAATCGGAATAAACCTGCTCTTGGCCATAATGCTGTTGGTCTGTGTTTGTTCAAGCCAGGCCCGGGAGGCGTCAGTACCGAGGTTATACCGGGATCTTTATCAGAGCCTGGACGCGAAACTAACCCAGGCGGCGCGAGTTTTCGGGAAACCGGATAAAGCATTTCAGCCGACATTTGGTGTTGAGTTGACCGCGGCTAATGGCAATCGCGGACTTCAGTTGCTGAACCCCGGTATACGGCAGGGGGTTTCGCTGAACCTTGACGCCTTTCAGTCAATGGGGGTGACCGGCGTCACGGTGGCTGTCTGTTTTCCAATGTTCTTGAAGGACTTCCCAAACTCGGCTGACTATCTGGCTTTCTATAAGTGGGTCATTACCGAGGCCCGTCAGCGCCACCTCAAGGTTCTCTTCAAGATTGGCGAGGCCTTTCATGATCCCGTGCATGGTCACCTGCCCGTCAGCGAATTTTACAGGAATCTAACGCCGGAACGCTTCATGCGCCAAAAACGGGAAATGATCGAGATCGCGCTCCGTGAATTACAGCCGGATTTTCTCACCGTGGCCAACGAACCGGACACTTCGGCCATGAACACCTCTCTTGATTTCTCGCCGGATCACTATATTCGATATGTGCAGGCCTTCACCAAAGGCCTGACGCGTGGAAAGACGAAGATCGGGGCCGGTGCGGGAACCTGGAGTCCGTTGACCTATTGGACCCGACTGGCCCGGGAAACGGATGTGGATTATCTGGATATGCACATTTATCCGGTAAACTTTGATTTTTTCGCAAGTCGGCCGCTGGAAGTCGCCGACTTGGCGGCGAAAAACAACAAGTCGCTCGTCATCGGTGAAGGCTGGCTTTACAAAAGCCGTGACAGAGAACTCGGCAAGTCCGGGTTGAGCTATCTGGAATTATATTCCCGCGATGTGTTTTCCTTCTGGGCACCTTTGGACTCCAAGTTCATTGGCGATCTGGTCCAATACAGCCGCGCCCATCAGGTCGAATATATGTCCCTCTTCTGGGTGCAGTATCTTTTTGGTTACCTGGATTACACACCGGCCCTGGCCCAGGCAGCGCCGGGCGAGTTGCAACAGCTCGGCGTTCGATCAGCCGTCGGCAATATTGTTGCCAAGAAGCCCTCGTCAACGGGAAAGGCCTATCAAGGTTACATCTCTGGGCCACAGTAAGATTTAAAAAAAGTGAAGAAATTAGTTTCAAATAGAGGTATAGTTGTGCACCATCAAAAAAAAGTCTTTTGTAACAATTTAGACCTATGAAAAAAAGTATTTAGAATTTCCAAAAGACAAACAGATACATTTCTTCTATAGTACCGGGAGGAACCTAAGAAATCAAAATGCAATCCGAACTGGAAAAGGATCTTGTTTATTTAGGGCTGATGGATAAGGCCAGAGAGATCTATGATGAGCTGGGAGAGCAGGCGGCTCTATCTTATATCAAGTCCAGCTATCGTCTTCTCAGCAAAGTATATCATCCCGATTTGAACCCCTTGAACGGAGAGAAGGCCCTGAAAGCGCAACAAAGACTAAACCAGATCAGTGAACGGATCAGCCGGCTGAAAGATGAAGAGATTATCGAGGTTCTTTTAAAAAGAGAAACTCCGGCCATCGTTCAGGACGTTCAAGAAAAACAGGACAAAAAAAAGATCCTGGTCGTGGAAGACGAATTTGGCCTTCATGAAATTTTCCGAGAAATTTTCCACATGGAGGGCTACGAGGTTCGGATCGCTACCAATGGCCTGGAGGGTTTTGAAATTTACAAGCAGTTCAAGCCGGACCTGGTCTTTACCGACATTATCATGCCTGAAATGGACGGACTGGAGCTGGTCAGTAAAATAAGGGAAATTGATCCGCGAATAAAAGTCATTTATATGAGCGGTTTCTTCGGAATAAAGAATTTAAAGGAAAAAATTAGAGAAGACGTTGAACAATATGGTTATCTTACTTTTTCAAAGCCATTCAAACTCAGCACTATGCTCGAAATTGTCAAAGAATATCTAAACCCTTGAGCCTCTTGTAAAAGTCGAGAAAATATGAATTTCTCATTCAATAGGGCAGCCCCGCCCAAGCGGGTCTGACATCTATTGATTTCAACCCATTGTCAGGCAATCCCGCCAAAGGCGGGACTGACCTATTTTAAAATAATGGACTTCTGCAAGAGACTACCTGGAATCAAAAAAACCAAGAAGTTCCCGATTCACCAGTGCCGAGAGAAAGAATCGGTTTTGATGAATTGAAGAATATCACTCTTAAATGGAGGAAGAAAAAGTGGAAGAAAAGTCATCGAAAAAGCAGGTCCTGGTCATTCTCGGAAGTCCCCGGAAAAAAGGGAACAGCGCCATATTGGCCGAACAAATTTCCAAGGGAGCCCGGTCTACCGGGGTAAAAGTGGAAACCATATTTCTGCAGGGCCTTAAGATCGCTCCCTGTCAGTCCTGCTATGCCTGCCAAAAACATAACAGCAAGGGTTGTGCGATCAAGGACGACATGCAGTCTATATATTTAAAGCTGATTAAAGCGGAGGCCTGGGTCATCGCCAGCCCGGTTTACTGGTTTACCATGTCCGCGCAAACCAAGATTTTTATGGACCGTTGTTTCGCCCTGGCCGCTTATGCCAAAAATGCCTTTTTAGGCAAGCGTATTGCCATCGCCATGAGTTACGGCGATACGGATCCCTTTTCTTCCGGGGGGGTGAATGCCCTGCGCACTTTTCAAGATGCTTTCCGGTATACCGGCTCCAAGATTGTCGGGATGGTCTATGGGAGTGCCATGAACGCCGGGGATATTAAATTGAATGAGGTTTTGATGCAAGAAGCGGAAAATCTGGGGAAACGGTTGGTTAAAAATTAAAAGGCGGCCGAAAATGAATAATCCGGTCAGGGCCGATCAGTTTTATGTTTGGTTTGACACCGAGTACTCCACTTTGGAACTGGAAACCGCCTTACTGCTGCAAGTGGCGGCCCTGGTCACCGATACCTCGCTCCAGCGGGTGTTGCCCCCGGAGCAGGATATCCGGTTGACCATAAAGGTCCCTGCCGGTGGAACACTCAGCCCCTGGGTTGAGCAGCATCTGCCGGATTTAGTTAGGGCCAGCAGATCTTCAGAGGCGGTGGATATCGAAGTTGCCGATAGACGCCTTTCCGCCTATGTGGATGCGGCGGTTGGTTTTCCTGCCGAGCGGGAGAACCAGCGACCGGCACTGGCAGGTAACACGATCCATGCCGACTGGTGGTTAATCCGCCGCTTCCTGCCCCGATTCCTTAGCCGCTTGCATTACCGCCATCTGGATGTGACCGCATTCAAATTGGAATGGAAGCATCTCCATCCCGAAAAGGAATTTGAAAAGGAAAATCCGGAGATCATCGGCCGCTATTTTCCCGAGGCCGTTTTACCTGCTTCAGACGGGCGCCATGACGCCTACTATGACCTGCAGGCCTCGGTTGCCGAACTGGCCTTTTATCGCCGGTTTCTCTTTCGGTAGATTACCTTTACGCTTGACTATCCCCCCACCTGGTGAGGTATAATTTTATCCTCAACGTTGCTTAGACCTGAAATTATTTTTATCCTAAACAGGATATTATGTATCTATGAAAAATCCCGAAACTGGACTGATGGAAGATAGACGGAAAAAACCGACCCCCATGCTGAGTCCCTACACCTTGAACGGACGAAGAAAGGGATTCTCTAACCAAAATGGTTTTCCAAAAGAGGGGTATGTGGATCACTATGGTCCCACATTGCTGGTTTTTTTGGTTTTGATCTTAGGGTTGAATTGTCTTGACTCCTTCTTCACCCTGAAGATTCTGCAATATGGGGGCCGGGAATTGAATCCCATTATGGAATCGATCATTGCTCTTTTGGGTGAAAAATTTTGGGTCTGGAAATTTGCGATCATTTCCTTTTCTTCCATTATCCTTTGTCTCCACAGCCAATATAAAGGGGTCAAAACCGCCATCTGGCTGCTTTGTTTTATATATATCGGATTAATAGGCTACCAGCTTATCGTCATCACGATCAATAACCTTTAACGTCAAGAATTGTCTTCGGGAAGCAACACTTCCTTTAATGCTGATGTCTTGTTTTCCTCCTTCCCCCTTCATAGGATTTATTTGTTGATCTTCGAGCCACTTGCAAAAGTCCATTCTTTTTAAAATAGGTCAAATAGATGTCAACTCACCGAACCTCAGGTAGACGACCCGACCGATCCTGACGAATCATCAATTTTAATCATCAGGGCTATCGTATGCAGGTCTTTAGAAACCGGCCGGGTTTGGCCTAAAGACCATTCCCCAAATCCGAAACCATTCCCGAGGAGTTGTTCCAATTCTTTAACCAACCCCTTGATATTGATGATCGGGTGACGGGAAAAGACTTCCGGAAGCCCATAGGTGAGATTACAGACCAGACATTTTCCCGGTCGTTCTTTCAATTCCAGCTCAAACAGGAGTATTCCGCGGGTTGAATCATATTTTTTGAACTTCAAGCCGATGGTATAGGCCCCCTCCTGGATGTCTCCGTAAAGGGCCTCAAAGAATTGATCCGCCCGAGCCTCCGGAAAAATATTCCCCAATACCTGATCTGAAAAAATTGCACTGAATTCCTTTCCTTCCATGATTTATCCTCCATCCCCCTCCTGGTCCACAATCATCTGGCAGCCATGCGCATCCCGTCATCCAGGCGGATGACCTCACCGTTCAACAGGGGATTCTCGATGATATGGGCAGCCAGCCGGGCATATTCCACGGCCCGCCCCAACCTTTTTGGAAAGCCGGTGATTAAAGCCACCCGATCTTTGATTTCCATCAAGTCTCTCCTTCCCCATTTTTCGCTTGCTTCAGGCCGGCGCCTATCTTATACTTCTTCGTTCCAAAAGCCAATTATTTTCATTCCCCAAATTGAGTCACCAGCCCTGACAACGACAGGAGGTTTAATGAAATATCGAAAATTTGGAAAACTGGATTGGGAGGTTTCTGCCCTGGGTTTCGGGGCCATGCGTCTGCCGGTCCTGGGCCAGAACCCGGCAGCCGGAAATCCGGATATCAATGAACCCGAAGCCATCAGGATGATTCGTCAGGCCATCGAACAGGGTGTAAATTACCTGGATACGGCCTATCCCTATCACGGCGGGAAAAGCGAGGTGGCTGTTGGTAAGGCCTTAAAGGACGGTTACCGTGAAAAAATAAAACTGGCCACCAAAATGCCATCCTGGTTTATTTTAGAATATACGGATTTTGATAAATATTTAAATGAGCAACTGACAAAACTACAGACCGACCGTATTGATTTCTATTTATTACACGGTTTGAATAAACAGCATTGGCCGAAATTGCGCGACCTGGAGGTCTTGAAGTGGGCTGACAACACCATCAAAGACGGCCGGATCGGCTACCTCGGCTTTTCGTTTCATGATGACCTGGCTACTTTCAAACAGATCATTGACGGTTATGACCGCTGGACTTTTTGTCAGATTCAATACAATTTTATGGATATTGAATACCAGGCCGGAACCAGCGGATTGAAATATGCGGCCGATAAAGGCCTGGCCGTGGTGATTATGGAGCCTTTGAGGGGCGGACAAATATCCAAAGAGCCGCCGGATTCCGTTAAAGAAATATGGAAAAGGTCACCGATAAGAAGATCAGCGGCGGATTGGGCCTTGCAGTGGCTTTGGAATCAGCCGGAGGTATCCGTGGTCCTCAGCGGAATGACCACCATGGAGCAGGTTATTGAAAATACTGCCAGCGCCGAACACTCCGCCATCGGTTCCCTGGGGGCTGAGGACTTGGCGCTGATCGATGAAGCCCGTAATCAATACCGAAAACTCAGCCCCATCCCCTGTACCGGCTGCGAGTATTGCATGCCCTGTCCGAACGAGGTAAACATTCCCCATGCCTTTCATTACTACAATGATGCCATAATGTACGATGACCCTCGAACGGCCAGATTCCGCTATCGTGAGAAATCCAGGGAAGCCTGGGCGGACAATTGTATCGAATGCCTCGAGTGCGAGGAGAAATGCCCCCAGCAGATCCCCATTGCCGAATGGCTTAAGAAGGCCCATGAATATC
This sequence comes from uncultured delta proteobacterium, assembly GCA_963790475.1. GTDB lineage: Bacteria > Desulfobacterota > RBG-13-43-22 > RBG-13-43-22 > RBG-13-43-22 > RBG-13-43-22. Next base: position 283,759 of record CAWBOS010000013.1, read on the forward strand.
TGGGACCCAGGAAAAAAACATAAGAATATCCTCAAGAGAGTGATTTTAAACAACGGATTGAAGGGCTCAGTTTTTAGTTTGGAGTCTTTAGTTCGGAGTAAAAACTCAATACCCCGAACTCTGAACTAATCACTTATCTGCAAACCAATTGATGGAAAAACCAAACTATAAAACAAAAACAGTTAAGAAACGGGAGGAATGAATGAATTGGGTAACGATAGATCAGGAAAAATGCAACCAATGCGGGATATGCGCCAGAAGGTGTCCGCGGTGTTATACGAATACCGACGGAGTGATTACCGTTCAGGCCGATGAAGAATGCTGCAACCTGTGCGGTCACTGCGTGGCCCTTTGTAAAACCTCGGCCATTACTCACAGCCGGATGGACATGGACAATTTCCCTCCGGTCGGCGCTCCGGTTCCATTGGAAGCGGATGATTTCATCCGATTGGTCCGACAGCGAAGAAGCTACAGGGCCTATAAGAGCAAGGCCGTTCCCCGTCAGGACCTGGAAAAATTAATGGAAATGTGCCGTTATTGTCCCACCGGGAGCAACCTCCAGACCGTGCAGATCAAGATCATCACCGACGGTGGAAAGATTAAAAATTTATCCGATCTTACGGTTGACTATTTTATGGAGATGATCAATCAGGTGGATAGAATAATAATGGAGATGACTTCGCAGGGCCGGAAAATTCCCAAGGATCTGGCTGAACAGAAGTTTTTCGTCGATCGATATCGACGGCTGGAAATGGCCAAGGAACTGGGGATCGACCCCATTTTACATAAGGCCCCGGTGGTGTTGATTTTCCACTCACCCCCCAACCCCAGTACACCCAAAGATGATTGTGTGATCGCCGCCCAGACCGTGGTCCTGGGCGCGATGACTATGGGTCTGGGTACCTGTTATATCGGTCTCTTGACCAAGGCCGCTATCGACTATCCCCCGCTTCAAAAGGCCCTGGATCTGCCTCCGGGAAACACGGTCCATAGTGTCCTGGTTCTGGGGTATCCCCGGCTCAAGTTCCAGAAAGCCGTGGATCGAAAACCCTTGACGATTCAGTGGGAAGAATAGATAACCAGGCTATAGGCAAGAGGGAGTGCAGGAAGGTTGGTCATTGAAGGCTATCTATTGTCCCACCAACGGGACAATAGATAGATTTGTTTCTTTGCGCTCTTAGGGTTTTGCGGTGAATGACCAGTCTTCTATTTCAATTGGGTCCGATTAAATCCCAGGATCTGGCGGCAGACCACCAGCATCTGGATCTGACCGGTTCCCTCATAGATATCGTTGATCTTGCAATCCCGCATCCATTTCTCCACCAGCCAGTCGCGGGAGTAGCCGAGTGGTCCCAGCAGGGCTACGCATCTCTGGCAAATCTGGGTAATGGCCCTGCCGGCTTTGGCTTTTCCCATGGAGGACTCCAGCGAGTTTCTCTGCGCCTTGTCAAGCATCGATGCCGACTGTCTGACCAGAAGCCTGGCCGCTTCCAGGTTGGCCTCCATGTCCAGTATTTCTTTCTGAACGGCGCTCAACGAATGAATGCCCCGGTCATAGGGGAAGGTAACTCCGGCCTCTTCCAGTTTTTCCTTTGGTGAATTCTAAAGCCGCCCTTCCTACACCGATACCCTGAGCGGCCACTCCCGGGCGGGTGGCATCAAAAGTAGCCAAAACCCCTACCTGTCCGCCTTTGGCTTCTTTGATCTCCGGGGAACCCAGAATGTTGTCATAAGGAATGCGGCAGTCTTCGAAAACGATCGAGGCCGTATCTGAGGCCCTGATCCCGAGTTTGTGCTCCAGTTTGGTCAGGGTCATCCCTTTTCGGAACTTTTCGACCACAAAACTTTTAATGGCCGCCCGACCCTTGCTCTTGTCCAGTGTAGCCCAGGCGACGACGGCATTGCATCGCTTGCCGGAGGTTACAAAGATCTTCTCACCATTCAAGATCCACTCGTTCGTTTCCGGATCGAGTTTGGCTGTTGTGGCCACTGCCGCGGTATCGGAACCAAAACCGGGTTCGGTGATGGCCATGGCGCAATGCAAATTGTCAAAACGGGCCTTTTGTTCCGGCGTAGCCACGGCCCTGATGGCGGCGTTGCCAAGACCCACGGTGGCTATGGCCCCTGCCGTTACCGGGTCTCCCCAGGAGCGTTCCTCGCCCAGGATAATATTGGTAAGGAACTGCCCTTCACCTTGTCCCGGCTCGGCCAAAGCTTTCAAAAGTGCGGCATTATTTCTTTTTAACTGTTCCTTTTCATCTTCTTTGAATTCGGCATGTTCGTTTTCGTCATAATAGCGTGCCAGAGTCCTGACATATTCAGCATTTTTATGGGCGATCTTTACCGCTTTCAATGTTTTTGGTGATAATGAAAAATCAATCATTTTCTCCCTCCATTTGATGAAGCCTACGAATGCTTCGTTCTATAATCAAAAGGTTTAAGGTGTACGGTGTAAGGTATAAGGTATAAGATTTTTTTGGACCTTGAACCTCAGACCTTAAACCTCGGACCGTGTACCTTTCTTTCAGCCGATGGCCAGACCTTCCATGGTGTCAAAACCCCGGCCGTTTCTGAACCACAGCTCCACCGGATGTTCCCGGATATAACCGTGTCCGCCCAAAACCTGCACCCCGTAATCCGTCACCAGCATCGTCTTGTCGGCGCAATACCTCTTGGTCAGCCCCGCATCCCGCGTGGCATCCTCATGCCGGTCCAGCCGCCAGGCCGTCCGCCAGACCATCAGCCGCATCCCGGCCACTTCTATCGCTGATTCCCCCAGCATCCAGGCCACCGCCTGCCGGCTGGCTATCGGCTCTCCAAAGGCAAAACGTTCCTTGGCATACTTGATCGCATATTCATTCGAGGCCCGGGAAACCCCCACTGCCATGGCACACAGATTGGCCCGGGACAGGTTCAGCAGCCTCATAAAATTGATCCCATTCTCTCCGCCCAGCCGCCTGTTCAGGGGCACTTCCACATCTTTGAAGGTCACCGGAAAAAGAGGCAGGGGTTTCAATCCCATATTCTTCTCCCGTTCCCCCACCGTCACTCCGGGGGTGTTCCGGTCGAAATGTTTCCGAGCGCTCGTTAACTTTTGAAATATTTTTACCACAATCAAATTTCTCAAGTCAAGGCAAAAACTAATTTTAGAACCACTATTGAGCGGCTTTGGCCTGACGATAAAGAAGGAATAAAATATTGAACGGGGAAGGCTTGCAATTCTTTTTGAAAACTGCCATGATATATTTTATGAAGGATTACGGTTTCGAGACCTTTGAAAAATATTCAATTTTGTCCAAGGTCAAGGAGGACGAAAATTTTAACCACAGGAATACATTTAGTATTTCGAGGATTAAAATTTGAGTCTGACGCAGAGATTGGGCAAAAGGGGGTGTTTTTCAAAGGTCTCTCGTAATAAGTCGCCGAATTCCAAGCACCGTCATATAGACGAAAGCCTGAGTCCAAGAATAATAACTTCTTATGGACCCCGGCGCCTGTCCCGGACCTGATCCGGGATTCGACGGGGTGACGACCTTGGTGAATTTTTACGAACTTATCAAGGTTCACCCCTTCGAAATAAACAGTCTTGCCGTTCATCGGCAAATGATATGGAGAAACCATTTAATGAAGATCCACTTCAAAGTCTGGCTGGAAAAAGATAACCGAGTCCTATTCGGGGAGGGCCGGAGTCAACTTCTCCAAGCCATTGAGGACTATGGGTCCCTGGCCCAGGCGGCCAGGAAGATGAATATGTCTTATCGGGCGGCCTGGGGACGGTTAAAGGCCTCTGAGGATCGATTAGGCTATCCCTTGGCTGAAAAGGATTTAGAACAAGGGAAAAAAGGGGGACTGCGGTTGACCCCTGACGGAAAAGACCTCCTTAACAAATACAAAACTATTCATCAGGCCCTGGATTCGCTGGTGAATGAATTGGAGCGGAAATCTTTTTGAAACGGAAAAGCCAAAGCGGAATCTCGGATCTGGAAAAATCGATTATCCGAGAACTGACCGGAGATCTTCCCGTCACCTCCCAACCTTTTGCCCCGATTGCCCGACAATTGGGAATCTCTCAAAGACGTCTTTTAAATATCGTCAAGAGACTGAAAGACGAAGGTTATATCCGCCGTTTTGGGGCCACCCTCCGCCACCGGAATTCGGGGTTTTCCGCCAACGCCATGGTGGTCTGGAAGATTCCCGATGAAAAAATTAATCAAGTGGGGCAGGTAATGGCCTCTTTCAAGGAGGTGACCCATTGCTACCATCGACGGCCTGAAGGAAATTGGAATTATAATCTTTTTACCATGATTCATGGGGCCGGAGAAGAAGCCTGCCATCGCTTAGCTGAAAGGATATCCCGAGCGACCGGAGTAGTTGATTATAAGTTGCTTTTCAGTCAGAGGGAATTGAAGAAGACCACCATGAGGTATTTTTATGAATAACCGTTGGCCGAAATCAGAAAGGCTCTTTGTACGGGGGCAGACCGTCATCCCCGGAGGGGTCAATAGTCCGGTCCGGGCCGCCAGGGCCGTAGGCACCATCCCTTTGTTTATCAACCGGGGCCAAGGCTCGAAGATCTTTGATGTGGATGGAAACTCTTATATTGATTATGTGGGATCCTGGGGCCCGCTGATCCTGGGGCATGCGCATCCGCTGGTGGTGGAAGCTGTCAAGCGGGCCGCCGAGATGGGAACCAGCTTTGGGGCCCCGACCGAGACCGAGATCGAACTCGCCGAACGGATCGTGGGCTGTGTCCCTGGCATAGAAATGGTTCGATTGGTCACCTCCGGAACCGAGGCCACCATGAGCGCCGTCCGTTTGGCCCGGGCCTACACCAACCGGTCTTTAATCATCAAGTTTGACGGTTGTTATCACGGGCACGGAGACAGTTTTCTGATCAAGGCCGGTTCAGGGGTAGCCACCCTGGGCATTCCCGGCAGTCCGGGGGTTCCACAAGAAATCGCCTCTCTGACCCTTTCGCTGCCCTATAATAATTTGAATAAAGTCCGGGAGACCTTCAGGACCTTAGGGGATCGGGTGGCGGCGGTGATCGTGGAACCTGTGGCCGGCAATATGGGCGTAGTACCGCCTGTTCCCGGTTTTTTAGAAGGGGTCCGGGAAGAAACCCTTCGGCATCAATCCCTGTTGATTTTTGATGAGGTCATAACCGGGTTTCGAGTGGCCCTCGGAGGGGCACAAGAACTTTTTCAAATCAAGCCCGATTTGACCTGCCTGGGCAAAATTATCGGCGGAGGTTTGCCGGTCGGGGCTTACGGCGGGAAGAAAGAGATCATGTCCTTTATAGCCCCGGAAGGCCCGGTCTATCAGGCCGGGACCCTCTCCGGCAATCCTCTGGCCACAGCCGCCGGATTGGCGGCTTTGACTGTCCTTTCTCAAGAAGGGATTTATGAACAATTGGAGGAGAAGGCCGCCTTCTTTTTTAACCGGCTGAACCAGCAGGCCCAATCCAAGGGGATACCTTTCATCACCACTCGTCTGGGGTCAATGGGCAGTCTTTTCTTTTCTCGGGATGACATCCGCGACTATGCCTCGGTTCAAAAGGCTTCTTCGGAAATCTACGCCCGCTTCTACCGGGAAATGCGTTCCCGCGGGGTCTATCTGGCCCCATCGGCCTTTGAGGCTTTGTTCATTTCTCTGGCTCATTCCCGGGAAGATCTGGAAAAAACCCTGGCCGCAGCCGATGAGGTTTTTGACCTTTTAGTACAAAAGTAGGGATTAATCCGGCACGCAGGCGGAAGGGATTCGAAGGTCCAAAGGTTTTAATTTCTGACTTATCATTTGAACCTTTGATTCTCGAACCCCTTAAAAAGGCCATCTGTCCTCTTGCCTTTCGTTCCATTTTTCTCCTTGACCGTGCCTTTGTCTTTGCCTATACTCCATCCCCAAAAAAGGAAATTTTTATCAAAATGATCAAACCGTCTTCTCCAAAGGTCTTGTTGCTCAATCCTCCCGGAGACCGCAATTATGGCCGCGACTACTACTGCAGCAAAGTCAACAAAGCCAATTACGTCGAACACCCGGTTGATTTTGTTTATTTAACGGGAATATTAGAACAGCAGGTGGAATACCTCATCATCGACTCTATTGTAGATAAACTGGATCCCGCGGAATGTTTAAAACGCGTTCTCGATTTTCACCCGGATGTGATCATTTTCTTGAGTGGATGGGTTTCCTGGATCAAGGACTTTCCCTTTCTGAAATCGGTCAAACAGCATTTGCCGTCCAGCCGCTTGATCGGGATGGGAGATCTTTTTTTGGATCGGGACGTTTTCTTGAAACACGAGTGGATCGATGGGGTCCTTTATGATTTTCGCAATGGCGATATCCTTGAATATCTGAGCGGGAATGTTGAGGGCGTGACCAATATGTTGGTCCGGCATCAAGGGAACCTCATCGAAAGAAAATTGGCCAAAAACCAGGGTCTGAAAACTTTCCGGTCTTCGCTGCCGCGGCATGAATTGTTTCTGGAACACGCCTACTCCTTTCCCTTCGCCAAACGACTTCCCTTCGTTACCGTTCTAACGGATTTCGGCTGCCCGTTTCGATGCCGGTTTTGTGCCTATTCTGAAATTGGTTATCGGACAGGAGACCTTTCGGAAGTTTTTAAGGAGCTGGAACACATCCACTCCCTCGGAGTACGGGAGATATTCTTTAAAGATCAGACTTTTTGCATCGACCGCCGGCGTGGAGAAGCCCTCTGCCGCTTCATGATTGAGAAAAATCTGGACCTTTCCTGGACTTGCTTTCTCCGGGTTACCCAGGCGACACCCGATTTCCTGAAGCTGCTCAAGGAGGCCGGCTGCCACACCATTATCTTCGGGATAGAAACAGCCAGTCAGGAGGAGCTCGACCGCTATCAAAAACAAACCTCCATCGAGGAGATTCGACGGGCCATTCGAGCCGCACGGCAAGCGGGCATTCGCTCGGTCGGCACCTTTATCCTGGGATTCCCCAATGAGGACTCCACCAGCATCCAAAACACCATTCGGTTTGCTTTAGAACTGGATCCGGACTATGCCGCTTTCAACACCTATGTCCCGAAGACGGAAGCGATGGGATTCGACCCCTCGCTGAATAACAGATATGATCAATCCGGGATTGAAAGTAACACCGATGGCGGCAACGGTATTCTCACGGGGCAGGAGATCAGTTATTGGCGGCGGCAGGCCGTAAGACGTTTTTATCTGCGGCCGCGTTACCTTCTACGACAATTGATGCGGATGAAATCCGGCGTTGAACTCAAAATGCACCTGAAAAGTTTCTTGTTTGTTATGAAGTCGTCCTGAAAGAACTGAAAAGGCCATCAAGATCCTGCCCGTATGTCCCCGGATTTCGGCGGTATCCAGCGCAGTCCCCCTTTAAAGCCGTAAGCGCGATAAAGAAAAAAGGTTTTCACTATCTGCTTTTGATCTCCGGCCCCCGACGGCCCTACAGAAGACCGGAAAATATCCAGCTTTACCGGCGGATCCACATGTTCGAAAACCTCCTTTAAACGCCCCCAATGACTGATGCTGTCATAGGTCACGCCGACGGCGTCCCAGCCCATCACATCTTTATCCTGCCACCAGTAGTCATAGACGTTGGGACGGGACCAGCGATTAATGGAGACGGTTCGGGGTTGAGTGGGGGTGTAAAAAGCCAGTTCGCTGGCCGTCTGGTAGTCTAAACCAAAAATAAAGGTATGCCTGGGATGGGGCATGGTCTGGACCAGGTCTGAGGTTTTCAAGCCCAACTCCCGCCATCCGCCAAGTTCGATGGCCATGCGGTCCAGATACATCGGCAGAGGCAGAAACGGCCATACCGTTTGCACCAATACCAGGGCTGTGAGAGCATACGAGGTGCCCACAGCCCAGAAGTATAAACGGCGGCCCCGGCCTTGTTTCTTTTCCCCCCAAATCCTCCTCGGCTTGCCCCCGTATAATGTGACCGTTAAAACCAGGGCGGTCAGATACGCGGCGCCCGGCCAGTTGCCATATACCCGGCTGTGCAAGCTCAAAAGGGCGAAAAAAGCAAACATCGGCAGGGAGGTATAAACGAGATAGGGATAAATCCACTCATTTGGGGGATAACGTTTTAGAATCACAGCCCCCCAGCCCATCAAAATTAAGATGAACACGATCGGCGACAGTAGCCCGGCCTGAGAAGCCAGGTAATCCCCGATAAATTCCCAGTGGATGGCCAACAAAGCCTCGTCGCTGCCGCCAAGATGGCTTACATGACGCAGGGAATTCCAGCCGTGGGTGGCATTCCAGATAACAACCGGCAGAAACATCAGCACCCCGATTAAGCTTCCCACATAGGGCCGGATGCTGACCAGGCGGCGGCGGTGCAGCCGGGAGAATAAACCATAACCCAAAGCCGCCGGCAGAAAAATGATCATGGTATATTTGCTGAGCATGCCCACCCCGAACCATAGTCCGCTGATCAGCCATTGGCCCCAGCCATTGTTCTCATAGGCCCGGGCCACATGATAGGCGGCAGCGGCCCAGGCCGCTGCCTGCAACCCGTCAGAGGTGGCCAACAATCCGCCCACATTCAGAGCCAGGATCCCCTGGGTGATCAGGGCGGTTTGAAAGGCCGCTCGAGAATCCACCCAGCGGGCGGCCATGCTTACCAGATAGAGGGAGGCAACGGCTATGGCGATGACCGACGGTAAACGCACAGCCAGTTCAGTATTTCCCAAAAAATAACTGCTGAGCGAAATGGCCCAGGCGATCATAGGGGATTGGTCATAGTATCCCCAGGCTAAATAACGACTCCACTGCCAGTAATTGGCTTCATCGGGGGCCAACGGAAAAAAATTGGCGTAGATCAATCTGAAAAAAGTAAAACCCAGTACCCAAGCCCAGGCCAGGGCAAGATCGTTTCGGTTGGTTTTCGTGGTCAGAGGCATGCTACTCCTGTCCCAAGCATACGGTATCCCTCTTGAACTCTGAGGTAGTCGTTTTTTTCTCTTTTATCATAGGTCGCCTCCAAACGCTCTTTTTTTTATCATACTTTTCTAAGGCGTCTACCGTTACTTTACCAGCTCAGGTCGCGTTATGCAAAAAAAAGAGAGCAGCGGATTTTTGTTTTTAAATTTCAGACCGGTAAAGATCCTTTTTATTCGGAGAATCCCTCTGTCTCCTGACTTTCGCCCCTTTTTCTTCTTGATCCCGTCTTTTCCTTGATCTATACTCTTCCTTCAAAAAGCAGGCTCTTATCAACCACCGATCTGTAAGACTTTTAACGATTTCATCAAACTTGCATCACCCAGGACCTTGCCCGTGGAAGAAAAACATCATCCGACGGTTTCTTGTTACATCCTCGCCTTTAATGAAAAGGAGAAGATCACTGAGGCCATTGGCAGCGTGCAGTGGGCCGACGAAATCGTGGTGGCCGACTCAAACAGCACCGATGGTACCACCGAAATCGCCCGTTCCCTCGGCGCGCGGGTAATCCAAATCCCATTTTCCGGATATGGCGATCTGCGCAATCGCGCCATGTCGGCCTGCCGGGGAGAGTGGATCTTCAGCCTGGATGCCGATGAACGCTGCACTATTGAAGCACAGGAGGAGATGCTGGCTATCGTCCATTCGCCCCAAGCGCTGGACGCCTATTATGTGCCCCGCAAAAATTTCTTCATGGGCCGTTGGATCAAGCATTCGGGATACTACCCCGACTATCGCCAGCCCCAACTGTTTCGCAAAGGGGTGCTGACCTTCCGATCGGACCCTGTGCACGAGGCCTTTGATTTGTCTTCCACCCGCATCGGTTATCTGAAAAACGCCATCTGGCAGTTTCCCTTCAAGGATTTGGAGCAGATCATCCATAAATGCAATCGCTACTCCACGTTAGGCGCCGAAAAGCTGGATGCCCAGGGAAGACGCGCCGGTATCGGAACGGCCCTGGGTCACGGCCTGTGGGCCTTTAATCACCAATACCTGATCAAACTGGGTTTCCTGGATGGCTGGCCGGGCTTTGTTCTGGCGCTGAGCCATTTTGAAGCCACTTTCTATAAGTATGCCAAACTCTATGTGCGCCAGTCCCGATGGCCCTGGCCAGGCATCCAGCCGGCCGACTCAGCCAACGCACCAACGGATAAGCGCAATGGCTGAAGAAGATATCTCCTTTATTTTCAGAAACGGGAATGCCCGGGTCTCGCTGCTGCCACTAATGAAATCCAGCCGGCACATGGTTTCCGGAAGAAATGCCGGAGGTCCCTTTCCCCCTAAGCGCCAGGATAAAGACGGGAAAATGCGCCGTGGGTAACCGTCCAATAAAAATAGCCGTGGTGGTTCCACGCTACGGTCGCGTGGGCGGGGGTGAACGGTTCGTCATGGCCTTGACCGAACAGCTTGCCGCCATCAACGGCCTGGAAATGCATGTCTTTGCCAACCGCTGGGATACGCACAGCACCGGCGTGCACTTTCATAAGGTGCCGATCATCAAATTCCCGCGCTTTTTGACCACCATCAGCTTCGCCTTTTTTGCCAATAAACGTATTGCCGCGGCGAACATGGACTTGATTCACACCCATGACCGCATCCTAAACGCTGATCTTTTTACGGCCCACGGCCTTCCCCATTCCACCTGGATACGGGAAGTACGTCGCAAACGCCCCAGCCTGTTCGATCGAACGACGGCCTGGGTCGAGCGGCGATTGGTTATGAGCGCCCGCTGCCGCCGGATTATGCCGGTATCCACCCTGGTCCAGGAGAAGATGATCGCAGCCTTCCCGGGCATCGTCGAAGATAAAATCCGGGTGATTACACCAGGGGTGGATAAGACCCCCTTCGATGCCTTAAACCGCCACGAATGCCGCGCCCGGATACGACCTCAATTCGGCATCGCCGAATCCGATCGGGTCATACTCTTCGTGGGAATGAATTTCGAAGTCAAGGGGTTGGCGGCCCTTATGGCCGCCTTGGGACAACTCAAAAAAATCCAGCCCGGGGTTGCGACCCGACTGCTGATCGTTGGCAAAGGCGACACCAAACGCTATCAGGGTCTCGCCAGGCAATTGGGCCTGGAAGAGGATGTTCTTTTTGCCGGCGTGTGGCGGGAAGAGATCGCGCCGCTCTATCTGGCCGCGGATCTGTTTGCCATGCTCTCAATCTACGACACCTTCGGATTGACGGTGTTGGAAGCCATGGCCGCGGGGCTGCCGGTCATCATCAGTCCCACGGTGGGCGCGCGGGATGTGGTGCGCAACGGCCAAAACGGCTATATCGTAGATCCCGGCCAAACCGAAGAAGTCAGCCGCCACCTGGCCATGGCCTTGGAAAGAAAAGAAAATGAACGCCTAGCCGGTTGTGCCCGGCAAACAGCCCAAGCCCATACCTGGTCGGCCATGGCCCGTAAGGTGGCCGGGATATATGAAGAATTGCTTCGCCCGGATGGAATCGAATATAACCCCTAAGGAGGGAAATCAAAATTTTGGCATCCCCGATGGTTAAAGGCGGCCCCCTAACATTCGAGAGCGTCCATCGGCTGCTTATCATCCAACTGGGTGATATTGGCGATGTTGTCCTTACTACTCCGAGTATAGTGGCCTTGCGGAAACGGTTTCCGCAGAGCGAAATAACCATAGCCGTGCGCGGTAAAGCCAAAGAACTCATGGACGATTGCCCTTTGGTCGACAAAGTAATAGTTGCGGATAAGGAAACGGGCCCCCTCCTTAAACAATGGACTGAGGTAAGGAGCCAAATCCGCACCCTGCGTAAAACCGGATTCGACCTGGCGATCGATTTTCGCACCGGCACGCGTGGTGCCGTAACGGCCTGGCTCTCGGGCGCATCCCAGCGAATCGCTTTTTGCGCAGACAATGAAACATTCTGGCGTAATTGGGCCTTTACCCATCTGGCGGATCTCCCTTATCAGGTAGGTACCTATGTGGCGGATTACTATCATCAGCTTCTACAGGTGGTTGGTCTTTCCGCCCAACCCGGTCCGCTGCAGTTGTGGGTAGACCCCGGCAGACAGCGACGCGTGGATCATCTTTGCCAGGAGGCGGGATTCAACCCCCAATCCCCTTTTGCGGTCATTCAACCCTTTTCCTTGTGGTCCTACAAAGAGCTGCCGCGGAACCACTATGTCCAACTTATTGAAGCGATTCATCGCCAATTTGACCTTCCGATGGTGATCGTGGGCGCCCCCGCGGAAAGGGAAAAGGCCGAAGCGATCTTAGATCGCTGCCAAAGTAAAGCCTTTAATTTCGCCGGGAAGACCAGCATTGGCGAATTGGTGGCGCTGTTATCCCGCAGCCTTCTTTTTGTGGGCATCGACAGTTCCGGATTGCATATGGCCGCGGCGGTGGATTGCCCGACTGTGGGAATTTTTGGTCCTTCGGCCCCGGCCTCCTGGGCGCCTCGCGGGGAACAACATAAAGTTGTGCAACCCGACGAGCCTTGCGTCCCTTGTCGTAACAAGGGATGCGAGGATACCGGAGTGAGCCAATGTCTACAACGGTGGCCGGTTGAAAATATCTTGACTGTAATTGAGGGGCAGTTGCATTCCTTGAAACACCACAGGGAATGAGATAGATTGGACGGCAAAGGATTTCGATTTCTGTCTCAACAGCCATCTCTTATTACTCGGGCATGTTGAGAGCGGATATCGCTTCTTTAAGGTCCGACTCGTGGGCCGGGGTCATTTCTCACCTCCAGTTATTTTGTTTCGGTCGTAGATTGACAAGGCCATTCATCGAGGGGCATGGATAATATCTAATTACGCCCTTCCCGATCATCAGTCGCTGGTAATGGCGCCGCACACCTGGGGAGGGATTGCTCAGTTCCGGAAAGTCCGTTAATACCCTTATAATGATTTTTCACTAAGCAGGCAGTGTTAATATATCGAATGATGAGGGGCGCTTCTCCAACTCTTGGTCAAAGGTCGAAATAAAGGTCAACGATTATAATTTGAAAGGGACGCCCAGCGAAGCCGAACCCATTCTAACCCAATCTTCTATTCTTTTGTTTATTTTCATACATGACCTTATCCGCCTGAGCCAGCAGGACGTCGATGGAACAGGGATTTTGGGAATTAAAACAGGTAATGCCGAAGGTCAGGGAGAGCGCAAAGGGACGCTTTGTCTGGAGATGATGGTCATTCAAGACCTTCTCGAAGCGCTCAACCAATTTTTCAGACGAAGTCTCATGGCCGTTCATGGCCAGGATGACAAATTCATCACCTCCTATGCGGGCGATGATATCCGATTCCCGAAAAGTTTCTTTAAGTACCTGTGAAATAATCACCAAAGCTTGGTCCCCTTCTTTATGGCCGAAGGTATCATTAATACCCTTCAAATTATCCAAGTCTCCGAAAATGAGTATCATCTCCGATCCCATCCGTTCGGCCGTTTTCAAAGCCTGTTCGGCCAGGGTAAAGAATCCCCGGCGGTTAAAGAGGCCGGTCAGGTCATCTTTAAGGGACAAGGTCTTGAGAGCTTCTTCGGCCTGCTTGCGCTCGGTAATGTCACGGCCAATCCCCAGGACCGAATGGGGCTGACCATTATGATGGATAATGGAGGCCTTGGTTTCCACAGTTACATAGCTGCCGTCCTTGCGCTTTAATTTATATTCGCATAATTCTTTCTGAAAGCCGGTCTGTAATATCTCATTGAAATCTTTTAGTCCCCTGGAGAGATCATCTTCGCTTAACAAAGACGCAATACTAAGACGGTCAATATCTGCTCTTTCATAGCCCAACATATTCAAGGCCGCCTGGTTGGCATCGACGAACGCCCCCTCAAGATCGACGATATATACGGCGTCATGGGAGCGGTCAAACAGGGCGATGAAGCGCTCATTGCTTTCCTTAAGTTGTTTTTCTGCCAGCCTCCGCACCCGTCTTTCCCCGGCCTCTATCAACTCCCGCTCAATCGCGGGAATAAGGCGATACAGGTTGTCCTTCATGATATAGTCATTAGCGCCGGCTTTCATAGCCTCCACGGCGGTCTCTTCCCCGATGGCACCGGATACGATGATGAGAGGGATGTCCAGTCCGGTATCCTTAAACATTTCAATGACGGCAAGACCGTTGAAGGTTGGAAGCTTATAATCGCACAGGATCACGTCCCACCGCTTTTCCCGAAGGGCAGAGCGAATAATCTCGATTGTTTCCACCCGTTCATATATCGGATCATACCCCCCCTTTTGAAGCTCACGGATAAGCAGCAGAGCATCATCCTCTGAATCCTCAATCAATAAAACTCGAAGGGGCTCTCCCATTTTCTTTCTCCTTACCCCCCAAGGGGGCCGGCTCATTCCGGGGAGCCCAAAAAGGCCGAAGAATTTGGCGGCACCCGGAACTGTTCAAAATCAAGGGGCTCTCGGGCCTAACTTTTGGCCCGGTTTTTACCCTTCGATCACGTTCTTCTGATCTATGGATGATGTAATGAAAAACCCCACCTCTATTTTGAAAAACGGGGATTATTCCATCAGCACTCCTTGTTTAAGGGTAGTCAGCACTAAAACAGTTTAATTTTACATAGAAATTTCTATCCCGTCCCCATCAATAAGTCAACTAAAATCCTTTAGAATTGGACTCTACGCGTGAGGGCGCCGTCGCAGATCAGGTTCGTACCACTGATGAAGCTGGCGGCCGGACTCGAGAGAAAGACGACCGCGTTGGCGACCTCCTGCGGCGTCCCCATGCGGCCTGTCGGGTTTCGCGAGAGCGCATTTTTGTATATCTCGACGGCCTGCTGCTGGATCCTCTGCCACACCCCGCCTTCGAAATAGACCGTTCCCGGCGAGACGAGATTGGCCCTAATGTTATTCGGTGCAAGCTGTACAGCCAGCCCCTTGATATAGGGAATGAGTGCCGCCTTTACGCCGGAGTAGGCCTGCGGCCCCTCCACCTGGACGGCCGCAGTGGAGCAGACCACCACAATGGCGCCGGTACCGGATTTCTTAAGAAACGGCAGTCCGGCTTCCACTGCGTTGACGGTTCCCAGGATGTCCAGTTCGAACCCGCGCTTCCAGGACGCCGGGCCGGCGCCTACGTCCATGGCACTCACGTTGGGAACCAGGATGTCGAGGCCGCCCAGGGTCTTCTCCGCGCTCTCGATCCAGGACCTCAAGGCTTCCCCCTGAGCCACATCGACCGCCGAACCCGTGGCCTTCGCTCCCCAGGCTTCCAGTGCGGCCACGGCCTGCTTCACCTCGTCTTCGTGTCGCGCGCAGATCCCTACATCGCATCCTTCACGCGCCAGAGTCTCGGCGATGGCGCGTCCTATCCCCCGCGTCCCCCCGGTCACGATCGCCTTCTTTCCCTTCAATCCTAAGTCCATCGTCTCTCCTTTCCCCGGCCACCGGGAACCCCATATGTTCAGCGCCTGCCTTCGAGTGCCCTATCCCCTGCCTCAGGCAAACCACTGATCGGGATTACCAGCCCACTTGATAAGATTTGTTTTTTAGTTAGAAAAATATATAAACAAGTCATTCATTCACCGGTTTATTGGATAATGCCCGTTCCCTCAGGGACCGTATAACGGTAAGCGGGGTTTCCGTGATAACCATGTTATAGAGCCGTGAAGGGATATTCCCGCCCGGATCAACAAACCCTTCCAGCAAGACATGAACATACCCGTTTTCCATAGGTTGAACACTCCATTTTTGCCAGTATTTCCTGACCCGCACCAGATCCGGTGCTTCCGGGATAACATTAAGGAGAGGTTTTGCAAGATAGGTTCGTTCTCCGGTTACAGGATCCTCTGTAATGGTCGATTCCACCACCAGGTCGCGGTCGGAAAACGGCCAGGGTACATTGTAAATGAGGTAATACTGGATAAACTTATTTTCCTGGTGGGCGAGTACTTTTATTCCCCGGATGTCCTTTCCCCACCAGTCAAAGTTCTTTCCGTTTCCAAGCAACAAACATAATTTTTCCACTTTGGCCTGGAAAGTGGTTTCCCCTTTGAAGGATTTCAACGAACTGTTCATTTCCTTCCTGGTAAATATTTTTATCCCGTCTTTTTCCTTAATGAAAACCCAGGGCTGACCGTAAAGATCTTTGGCCATGATAATAAATAAAAATGATAAGGTCAGGGGGATCCAAAAGTAATGCTTCATCAGGAACACCAATTATTATGCAAAGTAAATTTAACCAAGTCAAGTTAACTACAAGAAACTATTTCCGAGTTGTTGGGGCCGTCCTGACGATAAAAAAGCTGAACAAAGGCAAAAAGAATCAGCAGAATAAAATCGTTATAGAAAAGCTTGAAGAATAATCCGAACTGAAACGCCAGGGATTTATCTCCTCTGTCCCTTATTCAGTTTATGAAAAGACGTTTCTTTTGAATGGTAGAGTATAAAATACGATGGAAGATCGGTCAATTATAAAAAATAAGAAAAGACGGGGGTCTCAAGGATTTTCAAAGGCTTGAACCGCTTATTCTTTCCCCCGCTCCTGGCGGTCGGCTTCCCGTTTCATATCCTTCTTTTTTATGGCTTCTCTCTTGTCATACAATTTCTTCCCTTTGACCAAAGCCAGCTCGACCTTGGCCT
This sequence comes from uncultured delta proteobacterium, assembly GCA_963790475.1. Classification (GTDB taxonomy): domain Bacteria; phylum Desulfobacterota; class RBG-13-43-22; order RBG-13-43-22; family RBG-13-43-22; genus RBG-13-43-22. Next base: position 300,267 of record CAWBOS010000013.1, read on the forward strand.
TACCGCCCTGGAAGTAAAGTTTGAGCGGGACTACGGTCAAACCTTTTTCCTGAATCTTCCCGATCATCCGCCTGATTTCCTGTTTATGCAGGAGGAGCTTTCGGGTTCGGGTCGCGTCCTGCTCATTCAAGGGGGAATTTTCATAGGGGCTGATGTGGACCTCATGCAAAAACACTTCCCCACCCTTGGGTTTGGCATAACTGTCTTTCAGGTTGGCCCTTCCCAGGCGGAGTGATTTAACCTCCGGTCCGGTCAATACCAAACCGGCTTCAACGGTTTCCTGAATCTGGTAATCATGATGGGCCTTGCGGTTTTGGCAGATTATTTTTATATGTTCAGCCATCTCTTTTCAAAAATAGGGTTCAAGGAGTCGAGGATTCAAGGGTTCAAGGGTTCGACCTTTTTAGTTTATACTTGAATCCTTGACTCCTGGACCCCTCGAATCCTTTCTTTTTCAATAAAGCATCGTTCCGTTGATCCCGAAACTATCGGAGAACAATTGAAACATCTCCTGTTTGACATAGGCATTAATCTCTTCGGTTGTATTCAAGGCAAAAACTTTGTGCAAGAACTTCTTCGATTTTTTGTGAGAGGCCATGCGGATGATCCGTTTGACCCGGGGGAGGGACATGGGATTCATACTCAGTTCATCCAGCCCCAGCCCGAGCAAGATCGGGATGTAAAGAGGTTCTCCGGCCATTTCCCCGCACATGGCCACCGGGATCCCGGCCCGATGCCCGGCCTCAACGGTTTGCTGGAGCAGGCGCAGGATGGCCGGGTGCAAAGGCTGATACATATGGGCTACCTGTTCATTGACCCGGTCGATGGCCAGCGTATATTGAATCAAGTCATTGGTCCCGATGCTGAAAAAATCGACCTCCCTGGCCAGCAAATCGGCTATGGCCACGGCCGAAGGGATCTCGATCATGATCCCAATGGGAATTTTTGGGTCAAAAGGAATTTTTTCGGCGGTAAGGTCATCCTTGACCTCTTTAAGAATGGCCTTGGCCTTGAAAACCTCGTCGATGTCGGAGATCATAGGGAAGAGTATCTTTAAGCTCCCATAGGGACTGGCCCGTAAGATGGCCCGTAGCTGTCGTTTAAAAATATCCACCTCTTTCAGGGAAAAGCGGATGGCCCTCAAACCCAGGGCCGGATTCATCTCCTCGGCCAGGTCCATGTGGGAAGCGAACTTATCCCCGCCGATGTCCAGGGTTCGGATGGTCACCGGATTGGGGGCGATGAGCCGGCCTACATTCCTGAAGCTTTCAAAAAGGGTTTCCTCACTGGGCAATTCTTTCTGGCTCAAATATAAAAATTCAGTCCGGAAAAGACCGATGCCCTCCGCCCCGTTGGCCAATACGGTGGGAATCTCTTCCAGAAACTCAATATTGGCCAGGGCCTTGATCCGGAACCCATCCAGGGTTTCTGCCGGCAGATAGCTGTATTTGGCGATCTCGTTCCGGTAGGCGGCCAGTTTTTCCTTTTTTTGTTGATAAGAATATATCGTTTCCGGATCGGGGTTCAGGATCACCTGGCCATCGCTGCCATCCACGATAATCCAATCCCCACTGCTAATCGCCTGGGTGATTCGTTCCAGGCCAACTACGGCCGGAATTTCCAGGGACTGGGCAATAATGGCGGTATGGGAGGTCTTTCCGCCCATGTCGGTGACAAAACCCAGAACGTTGTCCAGTCGCATCTGGGTGGTATCGGCAGGAGAAAGATCATGGGCCACAATAATGACTTGCCCTTGGATGTCGGCTAGATTCTCCACCTTCTTTCCCGTCAGATTTCGGAGGATCCTTTCTGAAACATAGACCACATCGTTAATCCGAGCACGAAAATACTCATCCTTAATTTTGGCAAAAACTTCCTGGGAGTGTTCGACGGCCTTTCGAAGGGCCCATTCGGCATTGATCTGTTCGTCCCGGATGAGCTCCAGGGTTTGGTCATAGATCATCCGGTCCTTTAGAATCAAGCGGTGAGAATCAATAATACCGGCATGATCTTTAATCTCTTCAGGGATTTCTTCGATGATCTGATGGAGTTGGAGATCGGCTTTGTCTACCGCCTCTTTAAATCGTTCCATCTCCGGTTCGATCTGGCTGGGATCGAGAAGGTATTGGTAAACAACCTTGACCCGGCTGCGATCCACCAGATAGGCTTGGCCTATAGCTACCCCGCCGGAGGCCACGACCCCCTTCATAAGGACATTCATGGGTCCTTTTTCCATAAAAGGATTATTCTTCTCCAAACTTGTCATCGATCAGCCTTTCCACGGCTTCCAGGAGTTCATCGGCATCGGGGCCGTCGGCCCGCAGTAAGATTTTTGAACCAACGGGACAGGCCAGGGTCAGAATACTTAAGATACTTTTCCCGTCCACTTCCTGCCCATCAAACCGGATGGAAAAGTCTGAGGTATAACTATTGCTTAGTTGAACCATTTGAGCGGCCGCCCGGGCATGAAGACCTAATTTATTTTTTATGACTGACTGTCGTTCCATTACCGTTTGGATTTCGGACTGCGGATTTGTTCCCTAAAACTTAAAACCTTGTCGACCAACATCGTCTTGCCAAAACCGAACTACGACCATTATTTTTCTTCCGGTGACAGTAAAAGCGTATATTCCCCTTTGGGTTCCCGGTCCGACAATTGCCGGATCAGTTCACTGACCGGTCCGGAAATGATTTCTTCATAAACTTTGGTCAGTTCCCGGGTCAAGGTAACCTCCCTCTCTCCCAAAACGGTCCGGATCTCCTCCAAAAGGTCTCCTATCCGGTGGGGCGACTCATAGAAAATGACGGTCCTTTTTTGTTCCTTCATTTCTTGAAGGATTTTTTTTCGGCGGCTTTTACGTCGGGGCAAAAATCCCAGAAAGACAAAAGAATCCCCCGGCAATCCCGAAGCACTCAAGGCACAAATCAGGGCCGATGGCCCAGGGATGGGAACCACCATCATCCGGGCCTGGCGTGTTTCCCGGACCAGTTCCCGTCCGGGATCGCTGATACCCGGCGTCCCGCCGTCGGTCACCAGACTGATCTGCAGTCCTTGTTTCAATCGTTCAATCAGATCCGGTATTTTCCTAAATTTGTTATTTTCATTAAAGCTTATCAAGGGACAATGAAGATCATAAGCAGAAAGAAGTTTCTGCGTCCTTCGCGTATCCTCAGCCGCTATCAGGTCAGAACCTTTCAGCACCTCCAGTGCCCTTAGGGTAATGTCCTTTAAATTGCCCAGCGGCGTGGCCACCACATAAAGGGTGCCCTTTTCTTTTATTTCCATTCCTGATGAAGCCTAAGAATGCGGGATTAAATTCAAAATAATGGAAAGACCAGAACTCAAAAAATATTTTCCTATTTCAACCCTTCGACGGGCAGGAGCCTTCGGCCTGCCTTTAATACGCCAGATCAAAGGCGTTTCGGAACAGTTCTATTTTTCCCTGCTCCTGATCCAGATCAATGGCCACCACATCAAAACGGGCCGGTTGTTCCAGAAGAGAATGACTTTTTAAATAATCCAGGGCCAACATGGACAACTTCCGTTGTTTCCTGGGGCCTACCGCCCATTTGGCCGTTCCAAAATCAGAAGTCAGACGGGTCTTGACCTCCACAAAGATCACGGTCTTTCCTTCCCGGGCAATAATATCAATTTCCCCAAGAGGCGACTTAAAATTCCTTTCCAGGATTTTATACCCTTTTTTCTTGAGGAGTTCAAAAGCCAGAGCCTCTCCTGTTCGGCCCACCCGGCTTCGAGGGTCCTTAGCTAGCTTTGGGAGTCTCACCGGAAAACGTTCCTCTAAAACTTAAGCGATGGAGTGGACAAGGCCCGTATTTCTTCAAGGCGACCAAATGTTCATGAGTCCCATATCCCTTATTATTGAAAAAATTATATTGCGGGAAATGGTGATGCCAAGATTCCATCAGCTTGTCTCGAACCACCTTGGCTATGATAGAGGCGGCCCCAATAGCGTGACTCAGGCGGTCACCCTGGATCAAACATTTCTGAAAAAAAGGTTGGTTCAAGGGACGATTTCCATCGACAAGGATCAAATCGGGTTTCACCTTGAGATGAAAAACCGCCCTTTCCATGGCCGCCAATGAGGCTTGGAGGATATTCAGTCGATCAATTTCCCGGGGCCCAAGGAGCCCCAGACCTACAGTCATCGACTTCTGCTTGATCAAGAGGAAGAGTGATTCCCGTTGCTTGGGGGTTAATTGTTTGGAGTCGGCCACACCGGGAACAAAGACCCCAGGTGGAAAAATAACCGCCGCCGCCAGCACCGGCCCGGCCAGAGGACCCCGCCCGACCTCATCCACCCCGGCGATCAGGATGGTGCCCGCTTTATCAATTTTACGTTCGTAATAATAAAAGGACTTCGTTGCCGTGCTCACAACCACCTGATCATTAGGCTAAGGGAGGTAAAAAATCCGGTTCGGAGTTAAGAGTTTCGAGTTCGGAGCAAAACCAAAACTACTCCAGACTCTGAACTCCGAACTCTTAACTCCGGGAAGCCGCCCCATTAGGGGTTACCCTTCGTTCTTTGATCCGGGCTGCCTTGCCTTTAAGTTCCCTTAGGTAATACAATCGCGAACGGCGCACTTTCCCCCGGCTGACAATATCAATCCGATCAATGGCCGGCGCGTGGAGGGGGAAAATACGCTCCACACCTACGCCATAGGAAACCTTGCGCACCGTAAAAGTGGCCCCGGTATTTCCTTTTCTTTTTCGAATAACTACCCCTTCAAAAACCTGGATCCGTTCCTTTTCCCCTTCTTTTATTTTGACATGGACCCGAATCTGATCTCCGGTTTTAAAGTCGGGAAGATCCACCCGCATCTGTTCTTTTTCCAACATGGTTAAGGCATCCATTCTATTTGCTCCTTTTCTAATTCTTTACAACATGCGCCTCTTGCAACTGTTTCCAATCCTTGGCAGCTAATCCTTTTCTTTTAACTTCCGTATTATCTTCCGTTCTTCCGGACTCAAACAATCTTCTTCTATCAGATTGGGACGCCGTTTTAGGGTTTTGTTCAAAGATTGACGACGCCTCCAGGCTCGAATCTTTTCATGGTCCCCGGAGAATAGAATTTCGGGAACACCATGCCCTTTAAAATTTCGGGGTCTGGTAAACTGGGGGTATTCCAATAACCCCTCTTCAAAAGATTCTTCCTTACCCGAATCGGAACAACCCATGACCTCGGGAATCAACCGGATCAAGGCGTCTAATAGAACCAGGGCCGCCGGTTCCCCGCCGCTCAGGACATAGTCCCCGATCGATATCTGTTCATCACAGAAAAAATCGGCAATCCGTTCGTCAACCCCCTCGTACCTCCCGCAGATCAGGATGATTCGCGGACAGAGAACCAGTTCTTTCACCCGTGATTGTTTCAGGGGAGTCCCCTGAGGGGTTAAAAGGATTACCCAAGGCTGAGGTCCTGGCAAGCCTTTCAGCCAGGTTAAGGCCCGGAAGATGGGCTCGGGTTTCAACACCATCCCCGCCCCACCGCCGAAAGGCCGGTCATCCACCGTGCGATGTCGATCCCCGGCAAAGTCCCTCAGATTGAATATCCGGATCCGGACCCGCCCCTTCTCGACCCCCCGGTGAAGGATTCCTTCTCTTAAAGGAGAAAAAAAATGACCGGGGAAGAGGGTCAGAATATCAACTATCATTTCCCGTATCATTACCCCAAGTGGGATCATACAAATTCCGGACCCGGATTTGTCTTTGGGGCAGGTCAACCGAAATCACGAAGTCCTCGACGGCCGGAAGCATTAATTCCTTTTTGTCGTCCCGAATGACCCAGATGTCATGAGCCGGGGTTGAAAATATCTCCTCCAGGAGACCTAAAAATCGGCCCTGATCGGTATAAACTCGGCTTCCTATCAGTTGGTACCAGTAATATTCTCCCTCTGGAAGGGCTTGGAGATCCTTCTCGTCAATGTATAAAGAATAGCCACTTATTGCCTCAGCCTGCTCACGAGTATCCAGCCCTTGAAAATGAAGGAGCAATGAACGGGCCTGAATTTTCACTTCCGAGATCAACAGGGCTTTCATTTCTTGGTCTTGATTCAAATAGATTTTACGCCCGACAAAGAAACTCTCATAAGAAGAGGCGTAAGAATAAACCTTCACCTGGCCGCGCAGCCCATGAGGTTTGGCCACCTTGCCGATCAACAGAAAGTCCGATTTCATCAACTCAGGATGGTTTATTTATTCCAGGATTTCCAGAACCGATCTTTTCCTGATCTTGGTGGAAGCAGCACTCAAGATAGTTCTCATAGCTCTGGCGGTTCGGCCCTGTTTGCCTATGACCTTGCCCAGATCCTCCTTGGCAACTTTTAATTCGATTACCGAAGTTTGCTCGCCTTCTATTTCATTCACTTCCACCTGATCCGGATGATCCACCAACGCCTTAGCAATGTACTTTACCAAGTCCTTCATGCCGCTACCTCCTCCTTTTGAGTTGCCGGTTTCCCATTATAGACTGATTCCGCTTAGGTACTCTGGTTATCAGTCAACCAGTGGATCTATGCCAGTGAATCGGTTATTATCACAGGAGAGGGTGAGGTGTTTCGCCTCTACAACTTCTTATCCCTTAAGTACGCCGCTGCTGCGAATCAAATTTTTAACGGTCGTGGTCGGTTCGGCCCCCACTGAAAGCCATTTTTTCAACACGTCCGGTTTCCAGGAAACCGCCGCCGGTTCCTTATTGGGGTCGTAGGTTCCGACGATCTCAATAAAGCGGCCGTCTCTCGGGGACTGGGAATCAGCCACCACCATCCGATAATAAGGCTTTTTCTTGGCCCCCATTCGGGCCAATCTAATCTTTGCTGCCATAATAGTTATGCTCCTTTTTCCCTTCCCTTATAGTGTAACTAAAAACCATTAAAAAGGCAAGTATCCTCTTTGGGCGGCTTTTCGGCCCCCCTTGCTGAATTGCTTGAGCATCTTCTGCATCTGCTCAAAATTTTTAAGCATTTTATTGACTTCCTGAACCGTGGTCCCGCTCCCCTTGGCGATACGCCGGCGCCGGCTTCCGTTGATGATCTGATAGCTTCTTCGTTCTTCAAGGGTCATGGAATTGATAATGGCTTCCGTCCGAACCAATTCCTTTTCATCGGGCTTCATATCTTTTAAGCCCTTGACCCGGTTTATGCCCGGGATCATCTGAATCATCTGTTCCAAAGAACCCATTTTTTTAATCTGCTTAAGCTGATCTTTAAAATCGTCCAGGGTGAAGGTTTCCTTGCGAATCTTCTTCTCTAAGGCCAGGGCCTGCTTTTCGTCAAAATGGATTTGGGCCTTTTCGATCAGGGAAAGGACGTCCCCCATTCCCAGGATGCGGGAGGCCATCCGGTCGGGATGAAAAGGTTCCAGGGCATCCAATTTTTCTCCAACGCCGATGAATTTTATCGGTTTTTGGATGACCGATTTGATGGACAAAGCGGCCCCTCCCCGGGCATCCCCCTCCATCTTAGTCAGGATGATCCCGGTTAATCCCAGCCATTCATTGAATTTCTGGGCGACGTTGACGGCGTCCTGGCCAGTCATGGCATCTGCGACCAGAAGGATTTCATTAGGCCGGACCTGTTCCTTGATTTTTTTAAGTTCCTCCATCAAGGTTTGGTCAATGTGTAAACGGCCGGCGGTATCCAGGAGCAGGGGATTTAACCCATTTTGCTTCCCCCATTCCATGGCCGAAAGACAGATATCCACCGGATTATTCCGGGGATCTGAGGGATAGACTTCAACCCCGGCTTGTTCACCCACCTTATGCAGTTGGGCAATGGCCGCCGGCCGATAGACATCCGCCGGAACCAGCCCTGGTCGAAAATTTTTTTCTTTCAAATATAAGGCCAGTTTTCCGGCCGTGGTCGTTTTTCCGGAACCTTGAAGGCCGGACAGCATTATGGCCACCGGGGCACGTCCGGCCAAGTTAAGATCCTGCCTGGCCCCGCCCATGAGCTCGGTCAGCTCTTCTTGCACAATCTTAATCACCTGCTGAGCCGGGGTGAGACTGGCCAGGACCTCTTGTCCCAAAGACCTTTCCTTGACCCGGTCAACAAACTCCTTGGCCACTCTGTAATGGACATCGGCTTCGAGCAAGGCCAGACGGACCTCCCGAAGCCCTTCCTTCATATTGGCTTCGCTTAATTTGCCCTGGCCTTTCAATTTTTTAAAAGTCAGGTTTAAACGCTCAGTTAAGGACTCAAACATTGGCGATCTTTCAAAAAGTTATAAATTTTTAATTTTATTATCTATTTTATATAATGTCAAGATATTTTTATTAATTTCTAATTAAATGAGGCCAACTTTGATACTCCTCATAAAAAGTTAAAAAGTAGCCTTTTAAGAGGATATCAAAGAGGTAACCCCCTTGTTTTTCCGAAAGAATTTCTTTTTAATTTGCTTAGCCCTGATATTTTTGCTATTTTCCGATATCATCGACTTAAATCAGGATGTTTAAATGCCCTTTTGGAGAACCGATAACCCCGATCATATCTTAATCCCCTTTATTGAAGGAGATGGAATCGGCCCGGATATCTGGCGGGCCACCAGGCCGGTTTTGGAGACCGCAGTCCGAAAAGCCTACGGAGGACTTCGGCGAGTGGAGTGGCTGGAAGTCCTGGCCGGAGAGAAAGCCTATTCTCAGACCGGCCAATGGCTGCCGAAGCCAACCATAGACGCTATCCGTCAGTTCGGTCTGGCCTTAAAAGGCCCTTTGACCACTCCGATAGGTCAGGGGATCCGGAGCCTCAATGTCCAGATCAGGCAGGTCTTGGATCTTTATGTCTGCCTCCGGCCGGTCCGTTATTTTGCCGGGGTACCCAGCCCCATGCGTCATCCCGAATTGGTGAATATGGTCATCTTTAGAGAAAATACCGAGGACGTCTATTCCGGCATCGAATGGCCGGCAGAAAGTGCCGAGGCCATAGAACTGAGCGAATGGATCGCCAAGAAAACCGGCAGGAAATTAAACCCTGACTCAGGGATCGGCATCAAGCCGATCAGTCGCACGGGAACCCAGCGCCTGGTTCGCCGGGCCATCGAATATGCCTTACGCCGCAACAAACCGAGTGTCACCCTGGTCCATAAGGGTAACATCATGAAATTTACCGAGGGGGCCTTTCGCACTTGGGGTTATGAACTGGCGCAGAAAGAATTCCCCAATGAAACCCTGACTGAAGCGGAATTTGACCGGCAACCCGATGGCCAACACTCTCTGACAAAGGTCATCATCAAGGACCGGATTGCCGACATGATGTTCCAGCAGGTCCTGTTGCGTCCGGCCGAATACTCGGTCATTGCCACCGGTAATCTGAACGGGGATTATCTTTCCGATGCCCTGGCGGCCCAGGTTGGGGGCTTGGGCATGGCCCCGGGGGCCAACCTGGGAGATGATTGCGCAGTCTTTGAAGCCACCCACGGCTCGGCCCCTCAATATGCCGGCCTGGACAAGGTAAACCCAGGGTCTTTGATCCTTTCCGGTGCCCTGCTCTTGGAACATCTGGGCTGGCAGGAAGCAGCGGACTTGATTTATGCGGCTATTCAAAGGACCATCTCGGAAGGCGTGGTCACCTATGATCTGGCCCGCCAAATGGCTGGCGCCCATGAGGTCTCATGTTCCCAATTTGGTCAGTCTCTAATCGAGCGCCTGGAATAAATCGTTCTTGGCGGTCCGGATTCATTTCCCTCTTCTTCCCGGAGAAATGCCATTTTTGCCGTACCTTATTAAATATCCAGGGCGAAGAAATTCCCGGACTGTGCCCGGCCTGCGAAAAAGATATTCAATGGATGCTTCCCCCCTATTGTCCCCGCTGCGGCAAGCCGTTCCCCAGAGGATCGACTTCTCACTTATGTTCCGATTGCCTCCGACAAAAGCTTTCCTTTGATTGGGGCCGGGCGGCGGCCATGTATCAAGGCGTTCTGGCGGAGGCCATCCAGCGGTTTAAATATCATGGAGAGGTCAATCTTGCCGGCCCCCTAAGTTGGTTCTGGAACAAAATAAATTTAGAAGAATTTATCCTTTGAGGCCATCATCCCGGTTCCGCTTCACCCCTCCCGCCTGCGGGAAAGGGGCTTTAATCAATCCCTTCTGTTAGGAAAAACCCTGGGCAAAATTCACAATAAAAAGGTCTTGGCCGGAGCACTCCGGCGTATCAGGAATACCATCCCCCAGGTTCAACTTGACCATTCGGAACGGGAAAAGAATGTCCGTGGGGCCTTTGCCGTCAGGAACCAGGAGGAAATAATGGACAAACGCTTTCTTTTGGTTGATGATGTCTTTACCACCGGGGCGACGGTTAATGAATGCGCCCGGGTTTTAAAAAAATCCGGGGCCAAGGAAATCATTGTTTTGACCCTGGCCCGGGTAGGAGCGGAATGAAAAATAAAATTATCTCTCGCTCTCAGATTGCCGGATTAATCAGCGATCTCAAAAAGAAGAGACAAAAAATCGTCTTTACTAATGGATGTTTTGATCTCCTCCATGTCGGGCACGTCCGCTATCTTCAGGAGGCCAGGGCCCTGGGAGACTGCCTGGTTATCGGTTTAAACAGCGATCAATCCGTGCGACTGATTAAAGATCCGGCTCGTCCATTAATATCGGAAGACCAGCGAGCCGAGGTTTTGGCCGCCCTGGAATGTGTCGGATATGTAGTTCTCTTTGACGAGGCCGATCCCTTCGCCTTGATCGATGAAGTCAGGCCCGACGTCCTGGTTAAAGGGGCGGACTGGTCCATGGACAAAATTATCGGGGCCGACCTGGTGAGCTCCTATGGCGGGGAAGTGCGAAGGGTGGACCTGGTACCTTCGATTTCCACCTCGGAAATCATCAACAGGATTATTTCCCGCTATAGTAAAAGTGACGCCTGAGGGTCATTTCTCTTGTTAACGTTTGAAAAGGGAAAATAAGAGGGTTAAAAGAATACTGATGATGATACAGGTGGTGATAGGAAAATAAAAAGAAACTTTCTCTCCCTTAAAGAATATATCTCCGGGCAATCTCCCGATCCAGGGGATCTTGGGCCAGAGGAGGAAAATCGTACCGACCCCGACCAGGATCAGACCAATAATGAGGAGTGCCTTTCCTAAGCCATCAAAGGAATTCAACTTTTCTTACATACCCTTTCCATTTTTTTATACATATTTTATTTTAACTTCTTTCCCTGCCAAGTGTCAATAACCTTTAAAATCCCCCGAGTTAGTATGAATAAGCATTCGTCAGTCAGCATCGGCGTCCTTACTTTTTGCTTCGCGGGGCCACTTCAGGCCGGCATGAGGATTTATGCCAAAATCCTTCAGAGTTTTTCCGTCACCGGAAAGAACTATTGATTTTTTCACAATTCGTCCTTATTATACAACAAAGTTGTAACCGTTGAAAAAGGAAGTAAAAAAAGGATAAGCGAGGAGGGAAGCGGGCCATGTCCGAGAATGAAGAAAAAGGCTTTGTATTTAAGGACCGCAGGAAAATGTTTTCTGAATCAGATCAAAAACCTGAGGTGGGGGAAAAACCCCCGGAGGAGGAGAAGGTTCAGGAAAAAGCTGAACAGAAAGAACCCCCTCCACACCCGCCCCTGCCCGAGGTCAATTTCTCCACTTTTATAATCTCTTTGAGCACCGAGGTCTTGTTTCATTTAGGGGAATTCCCTCATCCCGTTTCAGGGGAAAAGCAAAAGGATCTGCCCCTGGCCAAACACGCTATCGATACCCTGGCCATGCTGAAAGAAAAAACCCAGGGTAATCTATCCGATGAAGAACAACAACTCTTGGAAGGTATGTTATACGATTTGCGTATGGCCTTTATCCGAACATCATAAAAGAACCATTTCGGAATTTTCGTATTACATCAGGAGGACATTGGAATGTCAGAAAATTTTAAAAAACACCGTTATTTATGGACGCTGGCCGGGGTTTCTCTGCTGTCGCTGATTGCCGGGTTAATCATCGCCGCCAACCTGAACTGGACCAATCCTCTATCAGCCAAAACTGAAGTCCCGACCGTCGGAGGACTTCCCTCTTTCGCCGATTTGGCTCAGGCAGCCTCCCCGGCTGTGGTCAATATCAGCACCACCAAAACGGTCAAAGGGGGGGGGCGTGTCTTTGACTTCTTTCAGGGCCCGAGAGATCGAAGAAATCCAATGGATGATTTTTTTGAGAGATTTTTCGGAGGAGATATCCCCCAACCAAGAGAACACAAACAAAAAAGCCTGGGCTCAGGGTTCATTATCGACGAGGAAGGGCATATCCTGACCAACAACCATGTCGTTGAGGACGCCGATGAAATCAAGGTTATCTTAAAAGACCACAAGGAATTCGATGCCAAAGTCATCGGCCGGGATGCCAAGACCGATCTGGCTTTGATCAAGATTAAATCCTGGAAAGGGCTTCAACTGATAAAACTCGGAAATTCCGATGAGCTCCGGGTCGGCGATTGGGTTAGTGGCTATCGGCAATCCCTTCGGCCTGGACCATACGGTTACGGCCGGCATCGTCAGTGCCAAGGGCCGGGTAATCGGGGCCGGGCCTTATGACAATTTTATTCAGACCGATGCCTCCATCAATCCCGGAAACAGCGGGGGCCCCCTGATTAATCTCAAAGGAGAAGTGATCGGGATCAACACGGCCATTTTCGCCGGCGGCCAGGGCATCGGATTCGCCATCCCCATCAATACGGCCAAAGAACTTATTACTCAATTAAAAGATAAAGGTAAAGTCACCCGCGGCTGGCTGGGAGTCATGATCCAAAAAGTGACCCCGGACCTGGCCAAATCGTTTAACCTCAAAGATGAGTCCGGCGCCCTGGTCGGAGATGTTACCCCCGGAAGCCCGGCAGACAAGGTGGGCATAAAACCAGGGGATATCATCATTGAATTTGACAATAAGCCCATCAAAGAAATGAATGAACTCCCGCGACTGGTAGCGGCTGTTCCGGTGGGTAAGACGGTGGAGGTCAAGGTCTTACGAGACGGTAAGCCTCAAACCTTCAAAGTCCAGGTTCAAGAATTGGATGACAAACAATTAGCCACCGGTCCTTCACAAACCAAAGAAAGTATGGGACTCTCCGTTCGGGAGTTCACGCCCGAACTGGCCCGACGTTTCAGGATGGATTATGAACCGGGCATCCTGATCATCGAGGTTCAGGAGGGAAGCCCGGCTGAAGAAGCTGGCATTCAAGAAGGAGATTTAATTAAAGAAGTAAACCGAAAACCGGTCAAGGACCTTAAAACCTATCAAACCCAGATCGGCGGCATTAAAAAAGGAGGGAATGTTCTTTTCCGGATCAAACGGGGAGGGATGAATCTCTTTGTCAGTCTTCGTCTGGGAGAATAAAAGATTCTCTATTAAGGAATCTTAACATTTCTTTCCAACTTTTCCAATTGGAGTAATGGAGTACTGATTCTATTAGTCCATTACTCCAACACTCCATTTTTCCAACTTATTTTTTCCCTCTTTTTAGGTTCAAGGAATAATTTTCAAAAATTCATAATCCGGTTTTTTATGAAACCCATATCCGAAGGTATCAAAATCCTGGCCCCGGCCAAAGTTAATCTTTTTCTGGAAATTCTCGGAAAAAGGGCCGACGGTTATCACGAAATCCGGTCTCTGATACAGCCGATCCGTTTATTCGATACCCTCTGGATCGAAGCCGGATCCCAGGGTCCTGAAATCCATTGTCCCAGCCATCGGGAATTGGAAAATAAATCCAATCTGGCCCTTCGCGCCATCCATCTTCTGGAAAAAGAGTTGAACCGCACTTTGCCTTTTTCGGTTCGGTTAATAAAAAAGATCCCCATCGGAGGCGGTTTGGGTGGGGGGAGCAGTGACGCCGCGGCTGTTTTAACCGGTATAAACCAATTGTTAGGGGAGCCGGTTCGACCGGAACGTTTGCGGGCCTTAGCCGCTCAAATCGGATCGGACGTCCCCTTCTTTTTATCTAGCGAAACAGCCCTGGCTTTGGGACGGGGGGAACGGATAGAGCCCTGGCCGGCCTTTCCTTCCTGGTGGTATGTCTTGATTTACCCGGGGTTTTCCATTTCAACATCCTGGGCCTACGATCATGTAAAATTCCCGTTGACAAGGGGTGAAAAATCAATTAACATTGAAAGGTTAAAGGCCACTAAAGATATTAGGGGGAAAGAACGGTTAATAAACGATCTGGAAGAAGTCATCCGGCCTTTCTTCCCCATAGTCGGAGAAATCAAAAAAGCCTTATTGGAACAGGGGGCCTTCCAGGCCCTGATGAGCGGCAGCGGCTCTACTGTTTTTGGAATCTGGGAGACCAAGAAAAAGGCCCAGGAAGCCTATCTTCATCTGAAAGAACAAGGATGGGGAGAAGTCTTTATGGTTAGGGGTTTATAGAAATACAGAACGCGGAGACACGGAGAAGCGGAGAGGAAGGGCCGGGAAGTATTCCCCGTGTCTCCCCTTCTCCCTATCACCGGGTCGGAATGATTATTAACTTTCATAATTTTTAAAGAATTGGGGTGTCGGCAAGCGGTAAGCCACGGGTCTTTGGAACCCGCATTCGGAGGTTCGAATCCTCCCACCCCAGCCAATTTTTTTTCGGATTTTCGGAATCGGGTTTACAACAGTAAAATTCATCAGGGTGGTGGCCGGGAAAAATGGATAATCAAATGAAATTATTTACAGGCAATTCAAATCCCCAATTGGCGGAAAAAATCTGTTCCTATCTGCAGATGGACCTGGGAGCCATTCAAGTCAGGCGATTCAGCGACGGGGAGATTTTTGTTGAAATAGGTGAAAACGTCCGCGGCAAAGATATTTTTGTCATGCAATCCACCTGCTCTCCGGTCAATGACAATCTGATGGAACTTTTAATCATTATGGATGCCCTCCGCAGGGCTTCGGCTCGACGGATGACTGCGGTTATGCCTTATTACGGCTATGCCCGCCAGGACCGCAAGGTCGCACCCCGGGTTCCCATCACGGCCAAATTAGTGGCTGATTTGATTACCGCCTCCGGCACCAGGAGGGTATTGACCATGGACCTTCATGCCGGGCAGATTCAAGGTTTTTTTAATATCCCCGTGGACAACCTTTTTGCCGCTCCGGTACTGCTGGAGTATATCAAAGAAAATTTTCAAAACAATCTGGTGATCGTCTCCCCCGATGTGGGAGGGGTGGAGCGGGCCAGGGCCTTTGCCAAAAGACTCAATGCCCAGATCGCCATCATTGATAAGCGTCGAGACCGACCAAACTCCTCTGAAGTTATGAATATTGTCGGCAAGGTGGAGGGTTGCAACGTCATCCTTTTGGATGACATGGTGGACACTGCCGGGACCCTGGCCAAAGCCGCCGTGGCTTTATCCGAACAGGGGGCAAAAAAAGTATTTGCCTGTGTCACCCATCCGGTGCTTTCTGGTCCGGCCGTGCACCGGATTATGGATTCCCCTATGGATCAATTGGTGGTTACCGATACTATTCCCTTACAGGGCAGGGCCGCTACATGTCCTAAAATCAAAGTGCTGACCGTAGCCCCTCTCCTGGGAGAGGCGATTCGAAGGATTCATGACGAGGACTCGGTCAGTTCTTTGTTCGTTTAACAGGATACTGAAACGGTTTGACCGGGCGGTAAGAATAAGTTTTTCGTAGTTCAATACTAAAAGTATAAAAGGAAAGGGAGTTAATACATTATGGAACAAGTAGCCATAGAAAGTTTTGTTAGAAAGCCCTCCGGCAAAGGCGGGGCCCGCACCTTGCGGCGAACCGGGGCTATCCCGGCAATTTTTTACGGACCGGAGACCGAATCGATCCCTATTCAGGTAACCAAAAGCTCTCTGGAGAAAACCTTAAAAAAACAATCCAGTGAAAATATCCTTTATCAGTTGACCATCAAAGGAAATGACCCGGAGATAGTTAAAACGGCCATGCTCAAAGAACTTCAACAAAACCCTATTGATCGGGAGATCCTCCATCTCGACTTTTATGAGGTATCCCTATTCAAGGAAATCGATGTCACGGTCGGGCTGAAGATCATAGGTAAGGCCGTCGGGGTGGAAAAAGGTGGAATCCTCCAGGAAATATCACGGGATTTGGAAATTCGCTGTCTGCCTACCAATATCCCCAATCATATTGAGGTGGATGTGACTGCTCTGGATATCGGGGATTCCATCCATGTCAGTGATATCAAATTGCCTGAAGGAATTCTTGTCCTCTCCGATGCCCATCTCACTCTGGTTACCGTGGTTCAGCCGATAGAAGAAAAACCCGCGGCCGAGGAGCCCGCTCCCGAACCCGAGGTGGAAGTGGCCACTAAGAAAGGCAAAGCCAAAACCGAGGCAGAGGGGTAACCTTCCCGGTGTACCTGATTGTCGGCTTAGGGAATCCAGGTCAAAAATACAAAAACACTCGCCATAATCTGGGTTTTTTGACCCTGGCGGCCTTGGCCCGCCGTCATCAAATCTCGCCAGAAAAACGAAAGTTTGAAAGTCATTACGGGTTGGGAGAAATACTTCAGGAAAAGGTCATTCTCTTAACTCCCTTGACCTATATGAACCTGAGCGGTCAGGCCGTCGGCTCTTTCCTGCGATATTTTCAGATCTCATCTGCCAATCTGATCGTCATCCACGACGATCTTGATCTCCCCTGGACCCGAATGAAGATAACGAATAAGGGTGGGGCCGCCGGACATAAAGGCCTCCTGTCCATAATAAGTCATATTCAGGCCAGCGAATTTATTCGGATACGCCTGGGAATCGGCCGTCCGCCGGAAAGAATTCTACCGGAATCCTATGTCCTGGAAGCCTTCTCGGCCGAAGAGAGAAAAGACCTTCCCCTCCTGATCGACCGGGCCTGCGAGGCTATCGAGGTCATCCTTGAACAGGGAATAACCACGGCCATGAACCGATTTAATGTCCGGGAATCCAAGGCTGAGGTTTAGATAGTAGATTAAAAAATTTAGAAAACAGGCTAAAATCCATTTTCCGAATTCTTCAATATGACTGACGAACCTTTGCCCAAGACTGATTCGAGAGCCCCGAAAAATGTTCAATTTTGGCCAAGATCAAGGAAAACGAAAATTTTGACCACAGGAATACCTGTAGTATTTCGAGGATTAAAATTTGAGTTTGACAAAGAGATTGGGCAAAAGGGGACGTTTTTCAAATTTTTCAGCTTAATCTTTTTACTCACCCTCCTTAGTTCCTGCTCCTTTTTCGTTCAAAAGCCCTCTCCCGCCGAAGAATCAATCCGTTTCCAATTGGTTCCGGAACAAGAATGGCCTATATTGGAGGATGACTTAGATCAAGAGGGTTTAGAGCAGGCGGTTGTTCAAAGTCTGACTTATCTGAAAAATCGATCCGGAGATAAAAAATTTATTCTGGGATCGCGGGAGATATCCAATGAAGAATTTCTGGAAAGCTTAACCCTTTTTCTGGAGATTATCAAAGATAATCCGGATAAAGACTCCCGGTTAATACAGATCAAGACTCAATTTCAACTTTATCGAACAGTCCAAAACAAAGAACCTTTGCCTCTTCTGGTAACCGGTTATTATGAACCCCTTCTTCGGGGGAGCCGTAATCCAACTGATCGCTTTCGGTACCCCGTTTACGGCCTACCCGATGATCTTTTCTTCATCGATCTGGGAAAATTTTCAAAAAAATATCAAAATCAAAAATTGATGGCCAGGATCGAGGACAACCAGGTTATTCCCTATTATTCCCGGCGGGAGATTGATCTGGAAGGCCGTCTGGCCGGGAAAAATCTGGAAATTCTCTGGGTGGATGATCCGTTAAAACTCTTTTTCATGCACATTCAGGGGTCGGGCCAGGTTCTTCTCGAAGATGGATCTACGGTCAAATTAGGCTACGAAGCAACCAACGGCCATCCGTATTATGCCATCGGACGGGAACTGATCCGTAAAGGGGTGATTAAACCTGGAGATATATCACTTCAGTCCATCTACGCCTATCTTGCAAATCATCCGGAAGAGCAGGCGGCCATATTGAACCTGAATCCCAGTTACATTTTTTTCCAGGAGGTGCAGGGGGGACCTTTCGGCAGTCTGGGCTTACCCCTTACGCCAAACCGCTCGGTGGCCGCGGATTTTAAAATTTTTCCTCCGGGCGGACTGGCCTGGTTGGAGAGTTGGAAACCACAATTAGATAATCAAAATCAAATCCGATCCTGGGTTCCTTTTGGACGCTGGGTCTGCCTTCAGGACAGCGGCGGGGCCATAAAAGGCCCTTCCCGGTTGGATCTTTTCTGGGGGAATGGCCAGGAAGCCGAAATAGCGGCCGGCCACCTCCGCCACCCGGGAACTATTTTTATTCTATTAAAAAAAGAGTAGCGCTTTAGGTATTTGAAAAAGTTTTTTTTCACCGCAAAGCCGCAAAGATCGCAGAGAGAATTATTTTTGTTCAATCCTCCGAGAGGTGGGATTGAACAAACCAGATCTGGCCTCCGGCCAAACAATTACCCTCAGGGTAGCGAAGGTTATTGATTGTCCCGCGGGACAATCAATAAAAAATTTCCTTCTTTGCACCCTTTGGGACTTTGCGGTGAAAGCAGTCTATTATCTACTTGTTAAATGCCATGACATCGTGAACTAAATAATGTGCCATAACATCGTGAACAACGTTCTGTGACAATCGAATAGCCTCTCTGTCACAATCATGGACACCAAAACCAAAATGGAGGTGTTCATGATTGATGAGATTCAGCAACAAAGGACTTGGGCCGTACAGCGTTTTATTAACGGGGAGAAACCGGAATCCATTTGTGTCTCCCTGAGTTGCTCGAAAACGTGGTTGTACAAGTGGGTTAACCGTTTTTTAGAAGGCGATCCTTTCTGGGTAGAAAGTCGGTCCCAGCGACCTCTGATCACTCCGACACGTACCCCGCCGGAGATTGAAGAAATCGTCAAGTTGGTGCGTCTGAACCTTTACAACCGGGACTTGTTCTGCGGCGCCCAAGCCATCCACTGGGAAATGGAAGAACTCAACGTCCAACCGTTGCCTTCCATTCGGACTATCGACCGGATTCTCAGTCGCCAGGGTCTGACCCATCGTCGAACCGGCCGCTATGAATCCAAGGGCACAGCCTATCCGAAGCTGCCCTCCTTGGTGCCGAATCAAACCCATCAGGCGGATTGGGTCGGTCCGTGTTATTTAACAGGACCCTTACGCTTCTATAGCCTCAATGTGGTCGATCTGGCTACGGGCCGCTGTGGGGTACATCCATCCGTCTCCAAAGCGGGCCAGAATGTCATAGATGCCCTCTGGGCTATTTGGAAACGTCTGGGGATACCGGATAACCTCCAAGTGGATAATGAGATGTCTTTTTTCGGTAGTCCCATCCATCCTCGCGGTATGGGGCCACTGATCCGGTTGTGTCTGCATCACGGAGTCGAACCGTGGTTCATCCCCATGGCCGAACCCTGGCGTAATGGGGTAGTGGAGAAATTCAATGACCATTACGAACAACGGTTTCTTGCCAAAGATCCTTATGGCCACGCCGACGGATCTGCTATCCGGGTCACTGGCCTACGAGCAGAGGCACAATAGCACCTATCGTTACAGTAAACTGGGCGGCAAAACGCCACTGAAAGCCCTGGAGGTTGCTAAGCGAAGGCTACGTTTCCCTAAAAAAGAGCAAGCCGCCTCGGCATCGGCTCAAAAAACCTGAACTCGGACGATATCATCTTGTCCGCTTTATCCGGAGCAACCTGAAGTTGAACATCTTCGGTGAAATATTTCGTATGCCTCCCGAGTTGGAATATCAATATGTAGTGGCTACTATCGATGTCAAAGAACAAAAACTAAAACTCTACTTGGATAAAACCGAACAGTTGGTGTTCAACTACAAATTACGTTGAGAAACCCTTTGTCCACGATGTCATGGCATGAAAATCTGTCCACGATGTCGTGGCATTCATCATCTACTCCATTTAATAACTGCTAATTGTCCAACAGCCCCACCTTCATTTCCCTTGGCTTTTTAGCCTCTCGAAGACCGCTGATAAAACGGCTTTCTTCTATTCCCCCGGGAATCCAGTATATTAATCAGTTTTTTCTCTCACCCAAAAGTAGATACTATTCTGAGAAGCTGACCTTCTGATTTTCGTTCTAAGTCATACTGACATAATGCTGGCAGTCCGACAGGATATAGGAGACCAATCATAGTTTTTACCAGCCGTTGACAATCAGATTGTGCTGTGGTATTTTTTTTAACTATCTTATTAATTTTTCTTTTCTTTTTGTCTTTAACCCTAACTCGGGGAGTATAAGATGAAGATCAAAGGCCCTTTTCCTTTTACTGGAATTGGGCCTTTTTTTATACTTTTCCAAGGCTTTCAAAATTTTCCGGAAAAAAGTTGAGGAGTCTCAGGAACTTTTAAAGTCACAATTTGTGACTTGAAAAGAGGAGAACTGTTTAAGGTTACTAAAGATAGGGTCTCAACTGAATGAAATAAACAATAAGGGGAAAATAGATGGAATCTTTGGTTCCGACGGAAGTTATTGAGAGCAGAATCTTATTGATTCGAAGGCAGAAGGTCATGCTGGATTCCGACTTGGCGGAGCTTTATGGGGTAACAACGAAAAGACTGAATGAACAAGTTAAGCGGAATCGTGGTCGTTTTCCTGAGGCTTTTATGTTTCAACTGAACTCCGAGGAAAAAGCCCAGGTGGTCGCAAATTGCGACCACCTGGCCAAGCTTAAGTTTTCGGCCACCCTCCCTTATGCTTTCACTGAACATGGGGCTCTCATGGTTGCCAGTATACTTAATACCCCCCGAGCTATTGAAATTAGTATCTTCGTCGTGAAAGCCTTCGTTAAACTCCGGGAGATGATCTCCACCAATAAAGATTTAGCCCGGCGGTTGGATGATCTGGAGAAAAAATATGACGGCCAATTCCAAGTGGTCTTCGAGGCTATCCGGGCCCTAATGGCTCCGCCGGTTAAGCCTAAACGAAAAATCGGCTTTGATCTGAAGGAGAAGCAGGCCGGATATGGCAGGAGGGGAACGAGAAAAAAATAAGGTGCTAATTTTCATCAATTTCACCATGATCTGGCAATGTCATTCCAGACTCGATTCGGAATCCAGTATGTGAATCCACCCAAGGAAGGATGCTTCAACCGGAGCAATGAAAATTGGAATTCGATATCTTGAAAGGAGAAATGAACACTATGGGAAAGGTGGTAAAGGGTAAACGGAAGGGAGCTGTTCCAAAAGCAAGACCAAAGGTAAAAAAAGATGAAAACCAGGACAGGGTTTACCAGCTCAGGATATCACTCATCGGCAGCAAGCCGGAGATTTGGAGACGAATCCTGGTCTCGGGCAATACCACCTTGGCCAAGCTTCACGGAATCATACAGATACTCATCGGTTGGGAGGATGACCATCTCCATGAATTTGTTATTGCCGGGGTGCATTACACTATGCCTTTGCCTGATGATCTGGTCCCGTCTCAGGATGAAAAACGATTTCGTCTTTATGAGGTAGCCGCTAAGGAAGGCCTGAAATTCCTCTACACCTATGACTTTGGTGATGACTGGGAGCATGAGATCATGGTCGATAAAATCCTGGAAGAAGACAAACGGTTCGTTGGAAAGCCTGTCTGCATAGGGGGTGAGAATGCCGGCCCTCCCGAGGATATCGGCGGCATATTAGGCTACCTTGAAACGTTGAAAGCCATCAAGAATCCCCGCCATCCGGAACACGAGGAGTTGAAGGAATGGCTCGGGGAGTTCGATCCCAAGGCTTTTGATATCGATTTGGTAAACCGAATTCTGTCGAGAATGAGATGAGGAGGTTTTAATGAAAGAATCCGATATGGCACCTGCTGAGATTGTCGCAAAAAAAATATTCCTTATCCGCGGGCAGAGAGTCCTGTTAAGCTCCTCCTTAGCGGAACTGTACGGGGTTGAACCGCGGGTGTTGATGCAGGCCGTAAAAAGAAATCTTGATCGGTTTCCTTCGGATTTCATGTTTCAATTATCCATAGAAGAGTTCCAAAACTTGAAATCACAGATTGTGATTTCAAGTTGGGGCGGATTGCGCCGGGCAAGACCTTATGCATTCACTGAACAAGGGGTGGCTATGTTATCCAGTGTCCTTAACAGTCCAAGGGCTATTAAGGTTAACATTACGATCATGCGCGTTTTTGTCCGGCTTCGCCAAATGATGGCCTCCCAAAGGGCCCTGTCCGGCAAGCTGGCCGAATTGGAAGAACGCATCCAGGATCACGATGAACAAATTACAGACATTTTTAAAGCCATACGTCAGCTCATGGCACCGCCACTGAAACCCAAACGAAAAATCGGCTTTGATCTGAAGCAGAAACAGGCGAGGTATGGAAAAAAGAAAGGGTGAAAGGGAAAGAGGAATCATCAATGACGCCTGAAAAATATTACGCCCACAGCCTGCCCGGCAGGCCCCCTGCCGAATGGCAGCCGCTGGAAACGCATCTGAAAAATGTGGCTGAACTGGCCTGGGGATTTGCTGACTGTTTTGGGACGGGGGAGTGGGAGTATCTGGCGGGGTTGTAGCATGATTTGGGGAAGTATTCATTTGATTTTTAGGAAATGTCTATAAAATAGTTGGAAGGCAGAATTATTCATGAGATTTATCGCAAGATTTAATGAATCTGGTGGAGAACAGACCCTCGTCAATCATCTGACCGGAGTCAGCACGAAAATTCACGTTTTGACCGACAATGATTTTTTCGGCGAGATTACTGGAATGCTTCATGACATAGGTAAGTACTCGGTCGCGTTTCAAGAACACGTTCGATCCAATTCGGAGGAGAATAAACCAGACCATTCGTCTGCCGGAGCGCAATTGCTTCTAAGCCTATTAAAAAAGCGAGCTGAGGAAATTGGTGAAGAAGAAATTAAACGGATTGCCCCGCTAATGGGACGCATGATTGCCCATTGCGTTGCAGGGCACCATTCGGGGCTGTTAAATGGATCTTCGGTTGGAGATGAAACCTCTTTAGAACGCCGGCTGACCAAGATATTGGAGCCGTATCTAAGTAATATCGAGCCGGACATTTCGCAAAGATTAGATTCAATGGTCAATTCACTTTTGTCTGAAGAAAACCTCGATTATGTCTGTCGTTGGATTGATTCTGACGGTAATGTATCCGGGCGAGATGCATATTCGCTGCAATTCGCCATCAGAATTCTTTTCAGCGCTCTCGTTGATGCAGACCGACTCGATTCAGAGCAGGCCGGGAACCCCGACCAGTGGAAGATGCGTATGTCGATAAAGAAAGATACGTTCCCTGTCTTGCTGAAAAAGATCGAAGATCATTTGAGCACACTTCCCTCGAATGGGACTGTGAACAAGGTGCGCAGAGAAGTCTCAGAGCAGTGCAAGGACGCTGCATCGGTGGAGCCGGGTTTTTTTGATTTAACCGTTCCAACAGGAGGGGGCAAAACATTTGCCAGTCTGCGATTCGCCCTTCACCATGCAATTAAACATGGGATGCGCAGGGTCATATATGTAATGCCCTACACAACCATTATTGATCAAAATGCGGATGAGTTCCGGAAGGTATTAGATCGAGACAAAGCTAGCATCAACGTACTTGAACACCATAGCAACATGGAACCTGAAAAGGAAACTCAAGAAAGTGAATTACTGACTGACAATTGGGATAGCCCGGTTGTTGTAACCACGAGTGTACAATTCTTTGAGTCTTTCTATGCGGCCAAGTCAAGCCGATGCAGACGGCTGAATGCTATCAGGCAGGCAGTAATTATTCTTGATGAGGCCCAGACAGTCCCTGTGCGCTACTTGAAGGCCGTAACTTGGGCGCTGGAAGAGCTTGTCACCAATCACAGTTGTTCAGTTGTCTTCTGTACGGCGACACAGCCGTTGCTGGACTCAAAACGTCTGGACGGAGAGGCACTGGATAATCATAGGATCGGTGTTACGAACGTCCGGCCAATAATTACAGAGCCTCAGAAATATTTTGTTGGACTGAGCCGTGTCAGGGTCCGTTCGGTTGATTCCAAGGAACCTCTCTGCGTCTCTGATATTGCGGCTATGGTAATGGAAAAGGCACAGGCAAGGAAAAGCGTACTATGCGTTCTTAATACAAAGAGCAATGCCAAGGCAATCTTCAAAGAAATGAACAATGGGACTGTTGTGAACAGACTCTGGCACCTTTCAACTGGTATGTGTCCCCAGCATCGGAAAGATGTAATCGAGATTGTCAGATTGCTAACGGCCTATTCCCGCAAAACAGGAACGAAAGCTCCTATTGTGATCAGCACGCAACTTGTTGAGGCTGGAGTGAACCTCGATTTTGACGTTGTATTCCGAGCTATGGCAGGAATCGATTCTATTGCGCAGGCGGCAGGGCGGTGTAATCGCGAAGGCAGCATGCCTGCCCTTGGGGAAGTCTATTATTTCAGGGCGGAAGAGGATCTTCGCCACCTCCGAGATATCGCTGAAGCAAAACGTATAGGAATCGATACCCTTTCTGCCCTTGAGGGCAATACCGCGCTTACACAGGCCGAGAAAGATCCCATCGGTCTCATGGCGGTAGAGGAGTACTTTCAGAGGCTATACTGGAGCCAAGCTTCCGAGATGGATGAAAAAGGGATTGTTGCCCGTCTCACGTCACCGCGAAGAATAGAGGAGAGTGCCTATGTGCCTTTTACCACTATTGCCGATGACTTTCGATTCATAGAGAATGACACAGTCTCAATTCTGGTGCCCTATGGCCAGGTAGGGAAGTCGTTGTGTGACAAGCTAATCAAGGGCGGAATGTTGGGGTTTGATGAATACAAGACGGCAGGCAGATACTCTGTACAGGTATTCAGAGACACGTTGCCAAAGTTTAAACCACTTGTTTCCCCAACGAAAAGCAGCTGGCTTGTGCTGGCAGACAGTAAACATTACAACGAAACGGGCCTTCTTGGGCCAAATGAACTTTCAGTGGAGGACTATATAGTATGAAAAGAAAATCACCACCATTAGTTTTCACTGTTCGTGCTGAACGGGCGCTGTTTACCAGACAGGACCTTCGGATAGAGCGCTTCACGTATCCAGTACCTACGTTTGGTGCTCTTGCAGGAGTTCTGCGGTCGATCTACGCGAAACCCGCTTTTTACTGGGTACCGTCGAAGGTACTTATCTTGCAACCCATTAGTTACCAGAATATCCAAGTCAATGAGGTGAAAGATGCTGTTATCACGCAACGCCCATTCATTGCACCGGATCGGCGTGTCCAGAAAATGCAGACATATCTAAATAACGTTCATTATGTTGTTGAGGCGCACTTTGAGTGGTCTGGCAAAAACCCTGAAGACGAGAACCTCGGCAAGCACCTTGACATTTTTCGTCGATCCTTAGAAGTAGGAGGCCGTCGTGATGTTTTCTTAGGATTGAGGGAATGTACTGCTGTCGCAGAACCAATTGATGCAAAGTTCGATACGTTCAAGACGGAGGACAGATTCAGTGCTGTCGTGGAAGAACAACGTGGGGAATGGAGGAAAATGGGACAAACAGGCTTAACAATGGATGTAGGCATTATGTTTTACGGTTGGGAGTGGGGTTCCGCTGGGGATGGGACAGATACACCTATCTTTTTTCATGCGATGGTGCAAAACGGTGTTCTTGAATACCCTCATCCAGATGATACTACCAATCTCATACACCAAAAATTTGAAAGGAGGGCAGCGCAGTGATTGCTGAACTCGTCAAGCAATACGACACGCTTAAGAGATGCAATGCTGAAGTGCCAGACCCGTATTTCAAACAACTGGAGGTCTGGGTAGAGATTATTTTGAAGTCTGATGACTCTTTCTACGTAAACTGGATTGGCAAACCAAAAGAAACGCCGAAGGATAAGAAACCTACGATGAAGGAAGAAGGCGATACAGATGTGAATTGCCCCGTCACAGAAAATTCAACCTGCCGGTCCAGCGGGAACGATTCTCCACATGGTCTGGTGGATAATGCTATGTGGATTTTCGGTAAGTTCGCAACTGAAAAACAGAAGCAGAAATCGCAAACGGTGCCCAGAAAACTAGCCAAAGGAAAACAGAGCAAGGATAAAATTCCCTCTGATGAAGCCAGACGACAAGCCTATTTGAGTCAAATAAAAGCCTTTTATGATTATAAGCCCGATGTGCTCGGAGAGGTTAAGACAATTTATGATTGCCTTTCCTCTGACGCTAAACGCAACGAACTATGGATAGCCATTGAGAAGGAACTGAAAGACAAAATTATTGATTGGAAGGGGGGAAGCTGTTTGAGAAAGACCAGCATAAGTGGCAGGTAACCGCCTCAAAGGCGAATATCCGGTGGGTAATCCAAAGTACCGGTGAATCCGGCAAGCCAGTAAATGTGCTGGAGAATGTGAAAAAGGAATGGAAAGCCTTTCAGGAGAGCAAGAATGAATGGTGGATTACTAGCTTAGTAGATGGTCAGCGGAAATTAGCCCGAATACTCCATCCTAGGGTTGGGGGAGCCAGTCTCGTCTCGTTCAACAATGCGGCAACATATTGTGGTCATTTAAGCCCTGAGTATAGAGGGAAACCTGGCAAGAAAAAAGAAAAAGATGGTGGCAAAGAAAAGAAGCGCCAAAAAAGTCGTCAAGGAGCTAATAATGGTAATGAAAAAGAGGAAACCGATGGTAGTGCTCTTCCTGCTCAGGTTGGATTTGAAGAGGCCGAGAAATACTCGAAGGCTCTTGACTGGCTAATAGAAAAATCGTCAGTCAGGTTTGGCGGCGATTCAGTTAATTGTATCTGGGTTGACCAAGGACAATCGGATGTCCAAGCGTTGGACTACGGTGCTTATGAGATTGTTAAACCACAGAATGAAAAGAGCATTTTTTCTAAAGGAAAGGCCAAAGGAGGCAAAGGACAAGTTCTGGCGGATAGCGGCGATTTGCTCAAAGCTTTACAGCGGTTTAGGAGCGGTCAAGAAGCTGGTTACCGTGACAAACGGTTTTACTTGCTTTCGCTCCTCTTACGGAGAAAGGGTCGGCATGCAGTCCTTGGCAGCTACGTGGGCACTATGGCCCTTCTCGATGACAATGCCAACCAGTTCGTCAGTCACACAAAGATAATGATTCCTCCGCGGTATCTTAACAATAAAGATGAAGCCCGTGAGTTCTGTCCTACATTGATGGATATTCTCTCTGCGGCGGGGGTCAAGTCTGAAAAAAAACAGCGACTGGTATGGGACCGTGAGGTCATTGAAGTAATTGTCACAGGTCGATCTCTGCCTGTGGATTTATGCCGGTTGGTACTACAGAAGGCCATTAAGGATAAACACTTAGAACGGTCAGAAAAGAAACGTTCAGAATACTTGGCACTGCTTGCTACTGCGGCAGGATGTGCCAGACACTATCTAACCGCAATCAGAAAGGAGGGATACGGAATGGGACTTGATACAAACATAAAAGATACCGGTTATCTCACAGGGCGATTATATGCTTTATGCGAGAATATCCAGAAGCGGGGGAGGAGTTGGGGTCCAACTCTATCGGACAAACTGTTCTCTGCTGCTATCGATATGCCAAGGCAAACGCTGGTACAGCTTTACAAGAACTGCCTTTGTTACGAGGTATATAAGGCAGACCGAGAGTGGTTTGCGGAGATATTCGACAAGTTAAAACTGAACGACGGTGATTGCGGTGAAGGGGAAGTAATGCCCGAGACCGGCGTAGACCAATTTGCATTTATGCTGGGGTACTGGCACCAGCGTGGCGAACCTGCAAAGGACAAACAATAAAAGTGGGGACGATAGTTCTACCAGAGCACAGACAAGAGAATAAAAAAAGATAAGGAGAACGACTATGACCACAAATGCTTTGAAAAAACCAATCGAAAGCCGTGTTGATTTTGTTCTTGTTTTCAGCGTTGACAATGCCAATCCGAATGGTGATCCCGGCTACGATAACCGTCCACGGATGGATGGATATACCGGACACGGCTTAGTTACTGACGTGTGTCTAAAAAGGAAGATAAGAAATAGGATCGAGGCAATTAAGGAGCTTCAAAGCGGCTACGATATATGGGTTCGTTCAGGAACATATCTGAGAGAAACTATTGGAGATACACTTGATAAGGTAAGAAAGGAAGAAGAATACAAGAAACTAAAAACAGACAATGAAAAAGCCCAGTACGAGAAACGTCGCCTGTGTGAGCAGTTCTTTGACATAAGGGCTTTTGGTGGTGTCCTGACAAGTGACTCCGATTCCGAGGGCGAAGAAGGCCAGGCTGCGACCACGCAGAAAGCCAAATCCAAAGTCAGCCAGGTTCGCGGGCCAGTAAGCATTCAGTATGCCAAGAGCATCACTCCTATTGTCGTGGAAGACGACGAAATAACTCGAGTCTGCCCAACAAAATTCGAACCTAAGAAACCGGACAAACAGACAGAAATGGGGCGTAAGAAACGAATTCCCTTTGCGGTATATGTTGCCAAAGGGTCTGTCAGTGCCAGGCTCGCTGAAGGTGACAAGGGGACGGGATTTTCTATTGAGGATTTGAATTTGTTAAAAGAAGCAACGAAAACCCTGTTCCTAAATGACGAAAGCACAGCCAGACCTATTGGATCAATGATTATACAGAAAGGAGTGTTCTTTACCCATAAAGATAAAGATGGCGACGAGGCTGTTCACAAAACACTGGAGCGGCTCAAGGTAGAATTCACGGGCAAAGAGGAAAACGGCGTCAAAGTCGAGAGATCGGAAAAGGCCAGAGATATGGGATGCTACAAAATATCCCTCGACAAAGAAAACCTGCCTAAAGATGATAATGGACAGCCAAAGATCAAGATAGAAGAGTTCGGCGAGTATGCTGCCGTGAATGTTTCGTGATGCAGATGAACGCCACCCCACCCTATCACCCCCCCCACGGCGGCTATCAGAACTCACAGTCCTACCAGATGGCCGAGATTGTTTATAAGGAGATCAGGGAATGGAAACAAACATAGCCGTTTTTAGAGGTAAGGAAATCAGGAAGACGCTTCATAAGAATGAATGGTGGTTTTCCGTTTCCGATGTGGTTGCCGCGTTAACGGATAGCGCAGATCCAAAGCAATATATAAAGAAAATGAGACAGCGCGATCCGGAACTTAGCTCCTACTGGGGTACAATTTGTACCCCCCTTGAAATTACTGCCCTAGACGGAAAAATGAGGGAGACAAATTGTGCCAATACCGAAGGTATCTTCCGAATTATTCAGTCCATCCCCTCCCCCAAGGCGGAGCCTTTCAAACGCTGGCTGGCCAAGGTGGGCTATGAGCGGGTGCAGGAAATAGAAGACCCGGAACTGGGGACTAAGAGGACCCGGGCCTTATACAAGGCCAAGGGCTATTCTGATGACTGGATCGAGAAACGGATGCGGGGTATTGCCATCCGGGAAGAGCTTACGGATGAGTGGAAAAAGAGGGAAGTGGGGCAAGAAAAAGAATACGCCATCCTGACCTCTGAGATCGCTAAGGCCGCTTTCGGAGTAACACCGGGAGAACATAAGAAAATAAAGGGACTAAAACGGGAGAATCTCAGAGACCACATGAATGATCTCGAATTGATTTTCTCCATGTTAGGTGAAGCGGCCACGACGGAGATAACACGGGTTGATGATGCCAAAGGATTTCAGGAAAGCAAGCGAGCCGCCCGCAAGGGCGGGGGGGTGGCCGGGAAGGCCAGAGAAGACCTGGAGCGAAAAACCCTTAAAAAAGTAGTTTCATCAGAGAACTATCTGAGTATTCCGCAGAAAAGACAAAAGCAGTTAAAAGAAAAGGGATAAGGGGCCGTAATGGATCGTCCTAATAACAAGCAAGGCGAACAGGCATCTAAGCTCATCCCGCCTCATGGCGGCTATCAGGACCTGCAGTCTTATCAGATGTCCGAGATTGCCTATGACGCCACCGTGGTGTTTTGCGACCGGTTTATCAGTCCCCGCTCGCGCACCCATGACCAGATGGTCCAGGCGGCCAGGAGCGGCAAGCAGAATATTGCCGAGGGCAGTATGGCCTCCGGCACCTCCAAGAAAACCGAACTCAAACTCATCGGCGTGGCCCGGGCCAGTTTGGAAGAATTGCTGCTTGATTTCAAGGACTTTTTGCGCCAGAAGGGGCTGCCCCTTTGGGGGAAGGATCACCCCAAAGCCAAAGAGGTTAGAGGGTTGTGCTACCGAAAAGATAGGTCTTATGAGACCTATAGGACCTATATTGAAAACCAAAGCCCGGAGGTGGCCGCCAACACCATGATTTGCCTGATCCACCAGACCAACTATCTTTTGGACCAGCAACTGCGGGCCTTGGAAAAAGAGTTTGTTGAAGAGGGCGGTTTCACAGAGAGACTTTATCGCCTGCGCTCGCAGGCGCGGGAAAGAAAGAAATAGTCGTGAAAGAATAGGACTTATATGACTGATAGGACCTATACTCACACTGAGGAAGATTTGATCATGCTGTCCGCATTGCAGCATTATGCTTTTTGTCCCCGGCAGTGTGCGCTGATTCATGTGGAGCAGGTTTGGGTGGAGAGCGGTCTGACCGCCCAGGGCCGGATTATGCACGAGAAGGTTCACCAGGAAGGCAATGAAACTCGTGGCCCGGTGAAGATTGCCCGAGGGGTGCCGCTCCGGAGCTTGAGACTGGAGCTGGTGGGTGTTGCCGATGTGATTGAATTCCACAAGATGAACAAAGGGGCCTGGCAGCCCTTTCCGGTGGAATACAAGCGAGGGAAGCCAAAAGCCGACCATTGCGACCTGATCCAACTTTGTGCCCAGGCTATTTGCCTGGAAGAAATGCTGGCCGTTGCGGTTCCCTGTGGGGCCTTGTTCTATGGCCGGACCCGCAGGCGTCTGGATGTGACCTTCGATGACGATCTTCGCCATGAAACGGAAGAGACGGCACGAAAGGCCCATGAACTGATCGCTTCCGGAATAACCCCGCCGCCGGTTTATGAAAAGCGCTGTGAAAGTTGTTCCCTGATCGGAGAGTGTCTACCGAAAAAAATTCAAAAGAAGGTTTCGGTGAAAAGTTATTTAACCCGCATGATGGACTCGCCATGAAAAAACATCTCAATACCCTTTATGTGACCACCCAAGGGTCCTACCTTTCCAAAGAGGGCGAGACCGTCGTCGTTAAAGTTGAGGGGGAAGTCCGTCTCCGCCTGCCGGTCCACACCATCGGCGGCATTGTCTGTTTTGGGAATGTCTTGTGCAGTCCTTTTTTGATGGGATTTTGCGCAGAGAACCAGGTGGGCTTAAGTTTCTTGTCTGAACACGGCCGGTTTCTGGCCAAAGTTCAGGGGCCGGTTTCCGGAAATGTCCTGCTTCGACGGGAACAATACCGTCGGGCCGACGATATGAAATTCTCAGCCGAGGTCGCCGGTTTCATTCTAACCGGAAAGATCACCAATTGCCGAACGGTGCTGCAAAGGGTTATCCGGGACCATGCCGAAAAGATTATGGAACAGGAGGTTCGCAATGCCGTCACCAAGCTGAACCACCAGCTTGATTTTTTTAATAAGGATTTGCCGCTGGATGTTTTGCGGGGGATCGAGGGCGATGCCGCCCATACCTATTTTACTGTCTTTGATCATCTGATTTTGGCGCAGAAAGAAACTTTTCGATTCGATGAAAGAAACAGGCGGCCACCGCTGGATAATGTCAACTGCCTTTTGTCTTTTATTTATACGCTTCTGATGCATGATGTCCGGTCCGCTTTGGAAACAGTAGGCCTCGATCCGTCTGTCGGATTTCTTCACCGGGATCGACCCGGAAGACCTGGGCTGGCTCTGGACCTGATGGAAGAATTCAGGCCTTTTATTGCCGACCGTTTGGTTTTGTCTTTGATCAACCTGCAGCAGGTTCGGGATAAGGGATTTCAGAAGATGGAATCCGGTGCAGTCCTTATGGACGATGATACCCGGAAAACAGTTCTGGTTGCTTACCAGGAGAGGAAGCAGGAAGAAATATTCCATCCTTTTCTGGATGAGAAGGTAATGATCGGCATATTGTTTCACATCCAGGCCCTGCTGATGGCCCGGTATCTGCGTGGAGACCTGGATGGGTATCCACCTTTCATTTGGAAATAAGGAGGCCTCTCGATGTTTGTTTTGGTCAGCTACGATGTTTCAACCATTGATCCCGGTGGGCCGCGCCGTTTGAATCAGGTAGCCAAGGCCTGTAAGGATTATGGCCAGCGGGTGCAATACTCTGTTTTCGAATGCCTTGTGGACCCGGCCAAGTGGGCAGTTTTGAGGCAACGGCTTATTGATATTATCGATCATAAGGTGGATAGCCTGCGTTTTTATTATCTGGGGGCCAATTGGCGCAGGCGGGTTGAACATGTGGGCGCGAAAAAAGGGATTGACCAGGAAGGGCCTCTGATCGTTTAAGAAGGATTTGCGAACCTGAAGGGGACATGATTTACCGGGGAGGTTCGCATTGGAGTTAATTGTTTGAACTAATTATATTTTTTGAATATGTTCTTTGATAATTGAATAAAGGTAGTTGTAAATTTGGCAAGGTGCGCAAAAATCATAATATTTTTTGTTTATTAATAAATGTTTACAAGTTGTATGTCGCCCCCCGTGCGGGGGCGTGGATTGAAACGTTACAGGGCCATTTAGAGCGTCGAAGGTTTGAAGTCGCCCCCCGTGCGGGGGCGTGGATTGAAACTTTGCAACTTCCGGGACACCATCGCCAAAGTTATGTCGCCCCCCGTGCGGGGGCGTGGATTGAAACGCAAGACCGGAAGATAAGGTCCAAGTTCGCACCCGTCGCCCCCCGTGCGGGGGCGTGGATTGAAACCAATCTGTTCGAGTGTGTGCCCTCCCTCACCATAGTCGCCCCCCGTGCGGGGGCGTGGATTGAAACATGCTGGCAAGATGTAGGAAAGGAGTTTTATGCCGTCGCCCCCCGTGCGGGGGCGTGGATTGAAACATATCTGCGAAGTATGGAAAGAAGTTGACTATAGTCGCCCCCCGTGCGGGGGCGTGGATTGAAACGGATCATGTGGAAATCAAAAATCTTACCTTCCAAAGTCGCCCCCCGTGCGGGGGCGTGGATTGAAACGAAAATTATCTATAGACAATAAGAATGAATCCCTGTCGCCCCCCGTGCGGGGGCGTGGATTGAAACGCCCGAGGCCATCGATTATGCCGTCTCGGTCTATGTCGCCCCCCGTGCGGGGGCGTGGATTGAAACAATTTTAAGGACATATTTCATTTTTCATTCTTCGTCGCCCCCCGTGCGGGGGCGTGGATTGAAACCGTTTGAGGCGATTGCTAATAGGGCAATGGAGGGTCGCCCCCCGTGCGGGGGCGTGGATTGAAACCGATTGCGCCAACTGGGCCCGGTCCTACAATCTGGGTCGCCCCCCGTGCGGGGGCGTGGATTGAAACAAATTTCACCCGGCGCGGGAACGA
The DNA here is from genome assembly GCA_963790475.1 of uncultured delta proteobacterium. Classification (GTDB taxonomy): domain Bacteria; phylum Desulfobacterota; class RBG-13-43-22; order RBG-13-43-22; family RBG-13-43-22; genus RBG-13-43-22. The sequence goes on from CAWBOS010000013.1 coordinate 333,649, forward strand.
TCAGGTAATCGGTCGCCCCCCGTGCGGGGGCGTGGATTGAAACCTTTCGGGCGGTGGACATCCCGGTCATCAGATCAGTCGCCCCCCGTGCGGGGGCGTGGATTGAAACAAACTCCGCCTCATATAACGCCGGATTGAACAAGTCGCCCCCCGTGCGGGGGCGTGGATTGAAACTTTGAGTTTTTTCAACATTGCATCTTCCTCCTTTGTCGCCCCCCGTGCGGGGGCGTGGATTGAAACAACTGCCTGCGCGCCTCCTTGGCCCCGGGGCAAGTCGCCCCCCGTGCGGGGGCGTGGATTGAAACCTCTTCCAGACGGCCATGCACATTCATCAGGGTCGTCGCCCCCCGTGCGGGGGCGTGGATTGAAACTACTGGTCGATACCGATGATTTGATCGGTAAACTGTCGCCCCCCGTGCGGGGGCGTGGATTGAAACAATTTGCTCCGGGAAGTGTTTTTTAATTAAACGGAGTCGCCCCCCGTGCGGGGGCGTGGATTGAAACCCAAGCATGGACATGACATTCACGAGCCGGTTAAGTCGCCCCCCGTGCGGGGGCGTGGATTGAAACCAATAATCCTGCCCCTGATATTTCATCTCAATTTGTCGCCCCCCGTGCGGGGGCGTGGATTGAAACATCCGTCACGCCCATCATCTTGTTGACGGACCGGTCGCCCCCCGTGCGGGGGCGTGGATTGAAACCCCTTCGCCCAGGGGCTTCCTGCACTTTGGACAAGTCGCCCCCCGTGCGGGGGCGTGGATTGAAACCGGTTATCGGACCGGAGGCCTATCCCATATATCAGTCGCCCCCCGTGCGGGGGCGTGGATTGAAACGTAGTTAATAAGTTTTATATTGAAAATCAATAAGGTCGCCCCCCGTGCGGGGGCGTGGATTGAAACAACCTGAAAGTGACGGCAAAAACACTAAAGGCGAGTCGCCCCCCGTGCGGGGGCGTGGATTGAAACGAATCATCGCCCCGAAAGCATTTTGAGAATCAAGTCGCCCCCCGTGCGGGGGCGTGGATTGAAACAAGCTTACAGTAACAACGCCTTAAAACAGGCCGAGTCGCCCCCCGTGCGGGGGCGTGGATTGAAACATGCAGTTTATACAGCAGCCCATATCTATGGTCCAGTCGCCCCCCGTGCGGGGGCGTGGATTGAAACATCCGGGAGTTGGCGGGCGCTGTACCCGGCCATCGTCGCCCCCCGTGCGGGGGCGTGGATTGAAACATCATAGGTGGCCGATCCCTGTACCAGCAGGGCATGTCGCCCCCCGTGCGGGGGCGTGGATTGAAACCGGAGAAGCGCTCTGGCCTCCGGACCGTATCTATGTCGCCCCCCGTGCGGGGGCGTGGATTGAAACAGATATGATCCCAGAAGGGTTTTGATTATCCATTGTCGCCCCCCGTGCGGGGGCGTGGATTGAAACCAATTGAGCTTGATGTTTTTGGAATTTTTCAGAGGTCGCCCCCCGTGCGGGGGCGTGGATTGAAACTACTGGTCGATACCGATGATTTGATCGGTAAACTGTCGCCCCCCGTGCGGGGGCGTGGATTGAAACAGACCAAGAATGATGAGGTTAATAATGGTAAAAGTCGCCCCCCGTGCGGGGGCGTGGATTGAAACAATCTTTATGGTTCCTGTAACTCGTGCGTTAATCGTCGCCCCCCGTGCGGGGGCGTGGATTGAAACTAATTCTTCCACTCCTTCCACTCCTAAAATCGGGGTCGCCCCCCGTGCGGGGGCGTGGATTGAAACAGTTAACGCTTGGCCATCTTCGCCGTAGATAACTGTCGCCCCCCGTGCGGGGGCGTGGATTGAAACGTTTACTCTGTTGATAGATACAAGACTTTCTTCGAGTCGCCCCCCGTGCGGGGGCGTGGATTGAAACAAAGTCAAGCGCTTGTGAAATTTGTTCGGCTATTGGTCGCCCCCCGTGCGGGGGCGTGGATTGAAACAAAACAAAGCTTTTGGGGACAGAGTTAACGTTAAGTCGCCCCCCGTGCGGGGGCGTGGATTGAAACTATTTCAACCATTAGACTATTAAGTTATTTTGTGTCGCCCCCCGTGCGGGGGCGTGGATTGAAACTTCTGATTATAATCCTCTAAAATTCTTTGGACTTGTCGCCCCCCGTGCGGGGGCGTGGATTGAAACATAAGGTTAATGACGTAAATCTTTTGGGACCGCCGTCGCCCCCCGTGCGGGGGCGTGGATTGAAACTATAAACTGGCCGGCTGATCCCTGTTGTCTTGCCGGTCGCCCCCCGTGCGGGGGCGTGGATTGAAACAGAATCCAACTCTATTGGAAGGGCAGGCCCTACAGTCGCCCCCCGTGCGGGGGCGTGGATTGAAACGTTAAGACATGGAAGTAAAAGCAAAGGCCTCAAGTCGCCCCCCGTGCGGGGGCGTGGATTGAAACGTGGTCAACGGTTTTGTGGCCGGAATGACCCTGGGTCGCCCCCCGTGCGGGGGCGTGGATTGAAACAATTTGAATGTACCCACTGCCTGGTATAGATATAGTCGCCCCCCGTGCGGGGGCGTGGATTGAAACATTTGGCATGTGATCAACCGATGTATTCCATAGAGTCGCCCCCCGTGCGGGGGCGTGGATTGAAACTCCTTTTAATCATTGGAGCATTGATCACGGTTATGTCGCCCCCCGTGCGGGGGCGTGGATTGAAACCCCTATATCTCCATTAATTCGGCCACAGACAAAAGTCGCCCCCCGTGCGGGGGCGTGGATTGAAACGCTTTTCCCGGATCTCTCCTCGATATGAAATTTCAGTCGCCCCCCGTGCGGGGGCGTGGATTGAAACGAATTCGAGCGCTGCGGCCTCGCTGGCATCCTTGGTCGCCCCCCGTGCGGGGGCGTGGATTGAAACTTTTGGGCTTCGGTTGGTTGGCCAACTCCATCCCGTCGCCCCCCGTGCGGGGGCGTGGATTGAAACGGATTTGATTTTGTAATTGCTCGGGCCTACCGGCGTCGCCCCCCGTGCGGGGGCGTGGATTGAAACATTCATCTGGCCACCAGTTTTGTATTAAAAGTTAGTCGCCCCCCGTGCGGGGGCGTGGATTGAAACCTCTCGGGCGATCCGGACTTGTTCGGCATCATAAGTCGCCCCCCGTGCGGGGGCGTGGATTGAAACGTGTGCTTTAACTCAAGATGTGTAAGGCTTAGGGCGTCGCCCCCCGTGCGGGGGCGTGGATTGAAACGATATATCCCGGAGAATGGAAGTTTGTTGGAGATGTCGCCCCCCGTGCGGGGGCGTGGATTGAAACGTCACTGACACGATCTTGCCATGGCTTGTGCGGCTGTCGCCCCCCGTGCGGGGGCGTGGATTGAAACTACCTTATGGAGTAGTCTGGCCCACCGGAATAAGTCGCCCCCCGTGCGGGGGCGTGGATTGAAACTTCTTTTAAGGGTCTCAATATAAGAATTTAAAAATCTTGTCGCCCCCCGTGCGGGGGCGTGGATTGAAACAGGAGAAGCTAAAAGAAAAACGGGATGGGGAGGCGTCGCCCCCCGCGCGGGGGCGTGGATTGAAACTATTGTTACCTGCCTGTTTCGAGTTCGTTCCGGGTCGCCCCCCGCGCGGGGGCGTGGATTGAAACACTCTCACCTGGGCCAAGACTGGATCTCCAACAGGGTCGCCCCCCGCGCGGGGGCGTGGATTGAAACTTGAAGAGGGGGATCATAAAATCTGACCCCGTTTGTCGCCCCCCGCGCGGGAGCGTGGATTGAAACTTAACCTGCCCACTTCTTCCCGGTCCTGCGGTAAGTCGCCCCCCGCGCGGGGGCGTGGATAAATTCAAATGTCGGGAAAGGAGTAACCCTATGAAGATTTCCTTGAAAAAAAAGAGGAACTAAAAGCCGGGCTAAGGATGAAGTTAAAAGCCGAGAATAACCAAATTATAATCTATGATCCGATTACTCAAAATTTTAAGACTATTGAGTATTCTCTCATAGATAAAAAGGAAGGGATTTTCTTTGACAACCCCTTGGTTTTTGACATTGATATTAGAAAACCGAAAGAGTTTCCAATTATTGATCGGGAAAGGAAAATGATAACCGTCTATTCCAGAAGACAACGAATATTGACCACCTTCACTCTTCCCGATAAATACTTTGACTTGCCGGAATATACTTGGAATGCATAGGTAATAAAAGGGACGTCCCCTTTAATTACCCCTTAAAAGTTGACCAAGTGATGCGCTGGAAAAGCGATGTATAGTTTAACAAAATAGGGACCTGCCACCGCCTAAGTAGAGACAGGCCCTCCCAAAATTCCAAAACTTTCTATTGCTTTTCTCCGGTGAAGACGCCCTTCCCGTATGTTCCAAAGACAACAGTGCCGCTGACCTTATTGCCCTCAATCTTTCCTTGATAGGTTATCTCAAGCCCTTTATTATTGAATGTGTATATGAAATCTTTCCCTAGTATTTTTCCGGTAACTTTATCCGTTTGGTAGTTTCCGGTAATTTGCTCACCATCCTGTTGTAAGACAAAAGTTGGATTTCCTTTGTAGCCAGCCGAATCAACCGACATAACCCAGGTTCCGGTCAAACTATCTCCAGCCTGAGCGACCACGGCCCTCGCAGCTAACCCAAAAACCACAAAAAGCATCAGGCCTGACCTCATCCCCTACAGCATGCTTATCAGGCCAGTAAACCCCCATCCATAACCAGGGTATGTCCGGTAATATAACTGGAGGCGTCCGAGACTAAAAAGAGGACCGGCCCCAGCACCTCCTCCACCCCGGCCAATCGACGTAAGGGATAACTTTTCTCGGCCTTTTTCCGGGTTTCCGGGTCCATCCTCTCCCGGACCTTCTCGGTCAGGGCCTGGGAGGGGGCGAGGGCGTTGACCCGGATATTATACTTACCCAGATCCCAGGCCAGATTTCGGGTCAGCATAATAATACCGGCCTTGGCAATGTTGTAGGAGCCTCTCTTGGTAAAGGCCTTCATTCCGGCGGCCGAGGCCATATTCAGGATATTCCCTTTCTTTCGTTCGATCATCCCTTTGACGGCAGCCTGGGAACACAAAAAAGCCGCTTTAAGATTGTTATCCATGACCATCTGCCAATCTTCTAATGAGGTTTCATGAAGCAGGGGAGAAAGGCCGGCCCGGCCCCCGGCGTTATTGACCAGGATGTCAAGACCCCCCATTTCATTTTCGACCTGCCGGACGAGATCCTCGACTTCCGCCTTTTGAGTCAAATCCACCCGAACAGCCAGGGAACGGCGTCCAAGCCCCCGGATCGCTTCATATACGCCGGTCAAGTCGCCTTCTTCCTCAACTCGATCACAAACAGCCACATGGGCGCCCGCTTCGGCCAGAGCCAGGGCAATCGCCTTGCCCAATCCCCTTCTGCTCCCGGTCACCAGAGCGGTTTTTCCTTCTAACAACAGATTGGGTATGCTCATTTTTTCCTCTCAACAATTAAATGGTTTTCGGTCAATTGGATAGTTCCCTCTTTGCCGCGGTTTTTCCCGATTTTATTCAGAGCGATCCATCCAATTCATCGGCCACCGGCTTCTTACAGGATCGGCAGCGCTGGGCACCCCGGAAAAGAGGTTTCCCGCATGAAGGACAATGATAGCGTTCACATTCGGACCGGGCCCATTCGATGCTCCCTTTTTCAGCACCGTGTTCAGCGACGAAGGCCCGCCAAACGGGTAGGGTCCTTTTCATCACTCTCAGCCCGGTCGTCAACCCGAAATTCTCTATGAGATCGCAAGGCCACTCCTGACATTGATGGCAGGAGTAATACCCCTTTCCTCTAACGCAATCCCTTATCTTGCAGGTTTTGCAGTACCCATAAAGTTTTTCCGGCGGATCGGGCTGCATACAACCCAGGCATTCGGTTGTCTCCGGGGTTGTCCCATAGAGATTGGCCATAGTCGCCTTGAATTTCTCGTTCCCATCCCTGGTGGCGATATAAACGCCGCACGCGCCACAGTACAATCCGCAAGGGGCCATTAATGACTTATTCCTGATTTCTTCTTCTTTCCATCCTTCCATGATTCACTCCTTGGATCAGGGCCATTCATTTTTGGGTAATTCCAGATTTCTCTCTACCCCTCTCTTTTTCCCGGTCATTTTTCTTTCAGCAGCGCTTCGGCGGCCAGTTTATATTGTCTTCTTATCCACTCGGCCTGGTCCCGGGTTTCGGTTTCTTCGGTTGGAAAAAAGTCGACCATTTTACTTTTTCGGGCCATCTCATCAATTGTGAGTCCTTGAGACCGGAAATCCCTCACTTCAAACTCCAGTTCCTCAAAAAAAGTCAGATATTTTTCTACCATCCCTTTTACGCCCACCGGACCGTGTCCGGGGACCACCACATCGATTTCCATGGATAGCATTTTCTTGAGGGCTTCCTTCCATTTCCCAAAATGGGCCTGTCCCAAAAAGGGGAATTGCCCTTCCACATTATCTCCGGTAAACAGAATCTTTTCCTCGGGGAGATAAATCATGATGGTGGCGGGCGAGTGCCCGCCTACAAACTCGAGGACGAAGGTAGCATCCCCCATATCCAGATTAAGCCCTTTATCAAAGGTAATGTGCGGCGAAACAAAATCAAACCGGGCGAAATAGGACTCGTATCGGGGGATAACATCGGGGAAGGCGTCCTTGATGACTTGTTTGAGGGCCTGTTTATTTTTCAGGTAATCCATACCTTTGGCCGCCCTGGTATGACAGATCACATTCGGAGTCAAAAAACTGTTTCCCATGACATGGTCATAATGGTGATCGGTATTGATCACGTAAGCCGCGTCCTTACCAGTCTGCTGTCTGGTGAGGCCGGCCCACTTTTTGCCGTCCTGGGGTAAAAAAGGACTGTCTATAAAAACAAGCCCCCGTGAGGTGGCAATGCAACTGACATTGGCCCCTAAATAGTCGGTTTCAACCAGTATTCTTTTTTTAATGATCTGCATGAGTCAACCTCTCTTTGAATGGTTTCCTAAAACAGGATAAATCTAAACCCGTTCCCTGATTTCTGCACTGGCCTTCAGCGTTGCCGCTTAGAGCTTAAGCACAATTTTCCCGAAATGAGCGTTGGTAGTCATATACTGGTGCGCCTCCGTTGCCTGATCAAGGGAGAATACGCGATCAACCACAGCTTTCAACCGGCCGTCGTCCAGGGCGGGCAGCAGGTCGAGGATCATCGATCGGGCTATTTCGATTCTTTCAGTGAAAGTTCGGGTACGGAAGGTAACTCCGATAAGCTCCAGCCGTTTCAGGGCCAGCAGGTCCATGTTCAGCTGACCGATTTCTCCTCCCAGCCTGCCCACACTGACCAGGCGGCCTTTCAGGGCCGTGCACTTCAGGTTATCTTTTAAATGGGGTCCGCCGACGTGATCAATAATCAGGTCAACGCCTTTTCCCTCCGTGGCCGAGAGAACGGCTTCCTTAAAATTTTCCGTCCGGTAATTAATGCCCACATCCACACCCAATGTCCTGAGGGCGGCCAGTTTGGCAGGTAATCCGGACAGGCCGATGACCGGTTTTGCCCCCCATAACCGGGCAATCTGTACCGCCGCGACTCCGACACCCGATGAGGCCCCGTTGATCAACACCGCTTCCCCGGCTCGAAGACGACCGTTGGTGATCAGAGCGTTATGTTCGGTCATGTAGGAAACCGGAATAGTTGCCGCTTCTTCCCAGCTCAGCCTCTCCGGCACGGCCATGGCCAGGTGCTGATGTAGGATAGTGAATTCGGCATATCCGCCGGCACACATGCCCATCACCCGATCCCCTTTGGCAAACCCTGAAACGTCTTGGCCCAGATCCACCACGACACCGGCGGCTTCCCCCCCGACAATCTCCGGCAGTCCTTCGGCCGTTGTTGATCCTGTCGTTACATAGGTGCCTTGTACCCGAAAAAGATCGGCCCGGTTTAAGGCCGTGGCCTTCACCTCAATCAAAAGTTCTTCCGGCCGGGGTTTAGGAATCGGAACCTCCTGCAGGGCCATGGCCCCGCCCTGTTCTTTTCTGATAATAACGACAGCTTTCATAGGTATCTCCCGAGTTTTTACCAGGGTGTTAAACCTGAATTGATTTTCATATTCGGGTCAATGGCGGCGGAAACCAGGTCGCCTCAACGACATCACGCCGGCCTTCATAGATACGAAGCCCAAGCATATAGGGACCGGCGGGTGCCGGGAGCCAATTTGAAATGTCGGCAGGGGGTTCACCGCCGAAAGTAATCGTAAGTCCATCGTGGTCACGAAGCAGGCCCGGGCTACGGTTTCCGATGCTATAGCGATTGAGAGGATTATCATAAAAAAACATGTCGGGTCCATAGACCGTGAGGGACCAGAAGGCCTTGGCGGGCGGTTCTTCTCCCGGAGGAAAACGTAAGGTAAGGCGGCGGCTTCCGTTCAGCGGTTCTCCCGCATTGTCATGCCGGGCGGAGTAGCTGCTGTTCTCCTGGCGGTGGTGTCCTGCTAAAGTGAACCGGGCGCAGGCGGCTCGGGCCAGGACGTCCTGACCGAACTGAGTGCCTTTTGAACGGGTACCCCAACCATTCCGGAAACGGTCAGCCCCGAAACCGACTGCCCGGATGCGTTCGTCTCCGACCGTGACCCCGGCGGCCAGAACTTCAGGATCGGCACCGGTTTCAAGCAGCCCTTGTTGTTCGGTGGTGAGCTTCGGATGCCAGGCCGCAGGAGGGTCAACTGACAAGGCTTCACGCAGCTCATCAAAGAACAATGCTCCCGCCGAAGACACCTCATTCGGTCGGCCCGGCGGCGGTGGTGTAGGGTTTGACGGGTGGTCTGGCGGAGCGGTCACCTTGATGCCTTCCTGCACCGCCCGAGCCCGGACCAGATCATCAGGGCCGTCAACCAGCGTTCGAACGAGCACCCACACGGTGGGTGTTCCGATGGCAATCGTGTCGGCACGTCGGGTGTGGTCGTGTTCTACCCTTGGGTCGTAGGTGAGCCGGACCGAGGCCCCATCCACTCCGTACTGGCGCCGGCTGACATAGGTCACATGGGTAAAGGCATCAAGCAGCATTACCGACCAGTACCGATCGGGATGATCCATCGGCGGTATGTCGAGCTGCAAGTCGCCCCATCGCAGATCATACCAGCCCGAAGAATACAGCGTGTCGTTGTTCGGTCCGACTACGGTCCGATCTCCGGCTGTCGCCAGTTCCCGGCGATGACGAAGAATACCCTGACCGCCTCGACCGCAGTGAAGGGCACGGGTCCGGTGCATGACCACCAGGGGGTGTCCCCAGACAAAAAGGCCGGCCGCAAGTTCGGACAAAGGATCCAATTCCTTTTCGATCTTATTGATGTTCATAAGGCAGCAGGGAATTATTTCATTAATTGATTTATGAAAGCCAGTGTATTAGGGAACCTTTAAATTTGTCAATTTATTTATCGGCAAAAAAAGACGGTCTTCTTACGGGAAAGTCCGGATTGAAGTCTTCAAGCCACCTTGACACCGACCAATCCGTCCGGCAAGGCTATGGTGGAGGCACCCGTTGTCCTGGTCCTTTGCGGCCGGTTGCAAAAAGCGGGTTTTTATAAGGGCCAAGTGACCACCAAGTTCGGAGATTGGTTTTTATACGACTTGGGGATTGCTACCCAATCGGTCAGGAGCCAGTAGTCAGAATCCAGAATAAAGCAGAATAAAAAGGCAGAAGATTGTAGTCAGAAGTAAGAAGTCAGAATAAAAACAGCGAGCCTATTTCCAGTATTTCCTTCCTGCTGAATTCTGGATTCTGAATTCTACTATTTTACGTTTTCTTAAGCCTTGCGCTGAAACAGGTGTTTAATCGCGCTCCAGCCCATCTTGCGGCGCAGCATCCCCAACTGATCCTGCAGAGGCAGGTCTTTGGGACAGACGTCTTCACAACCCAACAATCCCATGCAGCCGAAGATCCCCTCGTCGGTCCCGACTAACTCGAAATATTGTTTATCGGTACGCTGGTCCCGCGGGTCCATCATAAAGCGGGCGATGCGGTTTAGGGCCACGGCCCCGACAAAATCCGGCCGCATATTGGCCGTACCGCAGGCGGCCACGCAGCAGCCGCATTCAATGCACCGTTCCAATTCATAGATCTCTTCGGCCAGAGAATTGTCCATGCGTTCTTCTCCGGCCGCAGGATCAAAGACCTTGTCCGTATGGACCCAGGATTCCACCTTCTCGTTCATGGCCCGAAACCAGTTGCCGGTGTCCACCGAAAGATCACCGATCAGTTTAAAAACCGGGAGGGGCAGAAGGGTGATTTCATTAGGCAGGTCTTTGGTTTTAGTGTGGCAGGCCAGATCGGGTCGCCCATTGATCAGCATGGCGCAGGACCCGCAGATCCCGGCCCGGCAGCAGAAATCAAACTGAAGACCGGGGTCTTGTTCTTCCCGGATCCGATTCAGGGCGATAAAAAGGGTCAAGCTGTCGGTTTCTTCCAGATGAAAATCCTGCATGTGCGGCTGTGAAGCGGGATCCAATGGATTATAGCGGAAGATGTGAAAGGTCAATTGTCTGGCCATATTAAGAACCTCGTTTCTCAGCAATTAGCTGGGACCTTTGAAAACCCCCCCTTTTGCCCAATCTCTGCGTCAGACTAAAATTTTAATCCTCGAAATACTATAGGTATTCCTGTGGTAAAAATTCCCGTCTTCCTTGACCTTGAACAAAATGGAACATTTTTCAAAGGTCTCTATCTAACAGCGATTAACACTAAGAATTCAACTTTAAGAGTTTTTGTTTTTGGCTGACTGCAGACCGCTGTTAGCTGTTATTCATTCATTAAATTCAGATGTCGGTTCTTTAAGCCCGCAAACCTCCGGGTCTTCAGAACAGATGATAGTACTGGCCCCGTAGCCCCGGTCTCCGGGCGGGATCTCCCAGACCTTCGAATTAGTCTCATAGGTCAGGGTGGGAAGTCTATCCCCTTCCTTCCAGGTCGCTAAGGTCCTTTTCAACCAGTCCCGGTCGTTTCGTTCCGGATAGTCTTCCCGGGCATGGCAGCCCCGGCTTTCGGTTCGCATTAAGGCCCCATAGGCAACGCACAGGGCCAGGCGCATCATCCCTTTAAAACGGATGGCCAGGGAAAGTTCCGGGTTGGCCCCCAGACCGTTAGACTTAAGGCCGATCTTTTGGGCCCTTTCATATATGGTTTGAAGGTTGTCCACGGCCTTTTGCAGATCCTGCCCATTCCGGAAAATAGCCACCCTATCCATCAACTCGTCCTGCATGGCCTTTCGGAGTTCAAAGACGTTTTCTTCGCCGTCCCGTCTTTGTATCAGCCGTTCGATCCGGTTTTCATCCTTTTTTATGGCCTCGCGGACGGATTCGGTTTTAAACTGAACTTCATATCCCTCCAGAAAATCACCGACTTTTTCACCCACAATCTTCCCGGCCACAATGGTTTCGGCCAGGGAATTGCCTCCCAGGCGGTTGAAGCCATGCATGTCCCAGCAGGCGGCCTCGCCGGCGGCAAAGAGGCCTTTTAAGCCATAAGCCGCACCGTCTTTGTTGGTTCTAACCCCCCCCATGCTGTAATGCTGGCAGGGACGGACCGGGATCATCTGGGTGACAGGATCTATGCCCAAAAATTTATTGCAGATCTCATCCACTTCCCTGAGTTTGGTCTTGATGTGCTGAGCCCCCAGGTGGCGGATGTCCAGCCAAAGGTGATCGCCATAAGGGCTTTTGACCCCTTTGCCTTCCCGGATATGGTGGGTCATCCAGCGGGAGACGACGTCCCGGGAAGCCAGTTCCTGTTTGGCCGGCTCATAAATATTCATGAACCGTTCTTCGTTGACATCCTTTAAGGTCCCGCCGTCTCCCCGGCATCCCTCGGTGACCAGGATATTGGTGGGCACAATACCCGTGGGGTGAAATTGTACGGCCTCCATATTGCCCAGAGGGACAACGCCGGTATCCAGGGCAAGGATCGCTCCGGAACCGTCATTGATCACGGCATTGGTGGTTTCCCGGTAAAGCCGGCCGTAGCCGCCGGTGGCGATCAAGGTGGCCTTGGCCAGATAGACCCGCAGGTTCCCGGTCCTTAAACATCGGGCCACGGCTCCCATGCAGGTGACCCCATCATGGATCAGGGAGAGGACCTCCACCCGGTCATGAACCGTCACTCCCAGCTGGACTACAACATTATCCATAGTGAACAACAGGGTGTGTCCGGTCCCATCCGAAGTGTAGCAGGTCCGCCATTTAGCCGTGCCTCCGAAATCCCGGGCCATGATCAGCCCTTCCTTTTCTTTGACCTCGATTTTTTCATATTGCTTCCCGGCCTTGAAATAGGTGCTCTTACCGGCCACTACCCGATTCCAGGGGATCCCCCAATGGGCCATTTGCCGCACGGCAATCGGAGCGGTTTCAGCAAAGAGACGGGCCACTTCCTGGTCGCATCCCCAGTCCGAACCTTTAACGGTGTCGGAGAAATGGATGTCCGGACAATCGCCGTCACCCATACAACAATTTCCCAAAGAGGCCTGCATACCGCCCTGAGCGGCCGAGGAATGAGAGCGTCTGGGAGGGACAATACTAAGGAGGAGGGTCTTGAAACCGCGGGAAGCTGCTTCCACAGCCACTCGTTCACCGGCCAGTCCGGCCCCTATGGATAATAAATCAGTGTAGTAGGTTTCCAAAATAACCTCCAGAAGGATTACGGTATAAGGTATAAGGTGTACGGTTTTCCCTTAAACCTCCTGCCCCTGCGGGCCTGCAGGCGCAGGCCTTTAACCTTGAACCCTGAATTTTCAAAGCACCAAAGTATAAAAGCTATAAAGCGTCACCGCCCCGATAATCAGGAAACAGAGGGTCAGGATATTTTCCAGCCGTTTATAAAAGGGACGATTGGACCTTTTGATGATTCCCCATTTGACACCGATCCGGTAGAAGCCGATCCCGACGTGAAGCTCGATCATGGGCAGCAATATGATATAAAAAACCAGCCAGAATCCACCTTGAATACGGGCAGCACTTTTAGCCGCCCTGATGGGGAGATCGGTCAAGATGGTCCAAATGTGAATGGAACCCATGATGAGTACGATCATGGCCGTCCCCGCCTGGATCACCCACAACCAGGTATCCAGATGATGGAGTCTCTGGCTGTGCTGCCAGATGGCCTTTTGTTCCTGGCTGCGGAAGGGGAGCTTGCGGGCGGCCAGGATAAAATGGAGCAAAAAAGCGGCGCCGATAAACGGCCCCCCGATCTGAGCCATATAGGTATCTTCCAGGAATTTGGCCAGGGCGTTCATCGCCCCTGGTCCCAGGTTGATGCTGGCCACCAGGATCATGTGGCTCCACATAAATAGGATTAATCCTACACCGGTCAGCATCTGTAAAAAATCGAGGTAGGCAGCGGTGCGAATAGATGGTCGCGCATAAGTGAGGGTTTCACTGGGCATGATTCCTCCCCAAAAAATAAATTCTGAAGGGATTAAGCGTTCACCTTGGAACAGGTGCAAATTTTATATCAAGGCCCGATTGGCTTGTCAAGGAATACCATTTTTGTTCAGGCCTTTTGTAAAATCAGCCCCTTCAAATAAAGGCTTTCCGGAAAATTCAATAAGACCGGGTGATCCCCGGCCTGCATCCTTTTTTCCAGAAGGAGGATTCTGCCACCGGCTTTTTGGGCTGAATGGGAAAGAATATCCAGAAAAAGGGATTCGGTGATGTTATACGAACAGGAATAAGTACTTAAGAATCCCGCCGGGATTTAGGCATCGTAAGCCCCGTCGATTCAATTCCTGATATCCCCGAAGGGCAGAGGAAACAACAGACTTCTTTCTGGCGAAGGGTGGCGGATCCAGGACGATCAGATCAAATTTTAAGCTCTGCTCATCAGCTTCTTTAAGATAATCAAAGATATTTTTTTTCTGAAAGCTGATATTGGAAAACCCATTCAGTTCGGCATTCTTTCGGGCCATTTCCAAGGCCGGGGCTGAATCGTCAATAGCCAAAACCTCTTTGGCCTTTCGGGCCAGGTGCAGGGCAAACCCGCCGGTATAGCAGAAACAATCCAGGACCCTTCCCTGACTTTGAGGGTACGAAACCAAATGGAGCCGATTTTCTTTTTGATCCAGATAAGCTCCGGTTTTTTGACCTGACACCAAGTCCACCTCATACTGGACAGGACCTTCCCCAACTCGTACTTTTTCGGGAACTTGTCCGTATAAGGTCCGGACCTCGTGGGGAAGATGCTCTATGAAGCGGGCTTCGAAATCGTTTCGAATCAGGATGGAATCAGGGTGAATAAGTTCTTGAAAAATAAGTTCTAACTGACTTAATATTCTATCTATTCCAGGTATAATGGTTTGGATAACCAAATGACCGGCATACCAATCGGCAATCAATCCGGGAATACCGTCGGCCTCGGAGAAAACAAGCCGGCAAGCCTGGTTCCGGTCCAAGAATTCTTTTCGGCTGTCTATGGCCTTTTGAAGCATCAGACGCCAGTAGTCTTGTTCAATGATTCCGGTATCTGAGGTGATAAATCTTAAAGTAATCTTGGAATAACGGCTATAGAAGGCCCAACCTAAAAAAACATTCCGTGGGTTATAAAGAGCGACTATATCCCCGTTCTCGGATTCGTTCAGGCTTGAGACATCATCTCGAAAGATCCAGGGGTGACCTGATCGAAACCATCTTTCCCCTTTGGGGGTTAATGTTGCTTTGGGGTGATTCATTGAGATAGACTGAAGACTGAAGGCTGAAGACTGAAGGTAATACAGTATGATATCATTAATACCGAAGGTTTAACTTTATAAAAATAATGGAATATACCAAGGCGTTTTCTGTTCTGTCCCCAAAAATCTTCAGCCTTCGGTCTAATGGTCTTCAGCCTATTCCCAGCCTTCAGCCTATTCATCTGAGTCTTGTTACTCTTCCAGCAGCGGTTTGTATTTCTTTAAATCAGTCAGGATTTTTTTCATCCCCCTGATGACACAAAAATGGGGTTCCGGAGGAATTCGAACCGGCAGGTTGAATCTTTTTTTTATTCTTTCCGGCCAACCCTTAAGCAAAGCCCCTCCCCCTACCAGTGTTGCACCGTTGTTGGAAATATCGGTGATCAATTCAGGGGTCAGAGATTCCAAGGCCAGTCCGATCCCATTGAGTATTTTCCGGGTGGGGGTTTCCAAGGCCAGACGAATATCGGCGGTATTCAGCCGGCTCTGCCTTGGAAAACGATAGATCCGATTAAATCCCTTAATGTCAAAGGCATAATCCTCATCTACCGGGGCTACACTGCCATGAAGTATTTTCACGGTTTCCGACGTGTTCAACCCGATGGAGAAATGATGTTTGAGTTCAATATCCTGTTTGATGGCCTGATCAAAAACATTACCTCCGATTTTCAGGGACATACACTTTACAACCCCGCTCAGGGACAGGATGGTTATTTCAGTGGTCCCTCCTCCAAAATCTATTACCAGGTTGCCGGAAGGGGCCTCAAGGGGGATCTCCGCTCCCAGGGCCGCCGCATAGGGTTCCCGGATCAGGAAGATCCGGGAAAAAGGAAAAAGTTCCAGTTGTTTTCGATAAGCCCTGATCTCAACATCGGTCGCACCCCAAGGAAGGCAAAAAAGGACATTACGCACGATGCCCCTTCGGTTCTTTAAGACCTTTTTGATCAGGATCTGGACGAAGCTGCGGCACACCTCAAGATCGGAAATAACCCCGTCCCGCAAGGGTTGAATCACCTGGATATTTTTGGGGGCCAGGCCAAACATCTCTTTGGCCGCAATCCCAATGGCCAGGGGAGCTTTATCTTGATTTTTTAAGGCAACGAAGGTAGGTTCCATCAGGAAGCTGTCGTTTGCAAAAAGATAAGCAACCGAGTAGGTGGTACCCAAATCAATGGCCAGATGATGCAATAAAGCCATGGGTTATTTTTGACTAAAGCCCTTCTTTGGCTAATTCTTCCAGGAGCTTTTTTTGAGGGTCCGACAATTTTTTGGGGACTTTAATTAAGATTTTGACAAACTGGTCTCCCTTGCCCTTACTTCCTAAAATAGGCAGGCCATATCCTTTTAATCGCAGTTTGGATTGGGGTTGCGTTCCAGCCGGGATTTTGACATGAAGAGACTTCCCTTCCAAGGTGGGAACCTCCACCTTGGTTCCCAGGACCGCCTGGGAAAAGCTGATTTCTTTTTCGACCACCAGGTTTTGTTCTTCCAGTTTAAATATCGGGTCCTCCAGGACTTTTATTTGAATAAATAGGTCTCCTGAAGGCCCACCGGTGAGGCCGGGGTCCCCTTTTCCTGAAATGCGCAGCTTTTTTCCCGTTGAGATACCGGGGGGTATCTTGACCATGACCTTTTCCGTCTTCCTCCCCGTCGGAAAAGACAGCTGTTTTTCCGTCCCCAGGGCCGCTTCCTTAAGAGTGATGGAAAGTTCATACATCTGATCATCCCCCCTTTGAGGTCTGCCGGCTCCGGCATACTGCGCAAAGGGATCTCCATAATCGAAGCCTTGACCACCCCGGTTAAAAGTATAGGTCTTATAACCCCCCCCACCCGGATGGCCGGTCCTCTGGCCGAAAATATTTTCAGAGCCGCCGCCGAATCCAAATTCTTTAAAGAGATTGCTGAAATCGAAACCCCGGAAGATGTCTTCCTGGCTATAACGCTGCTGAAATCCATCGGAACCAACGGTGTCGTACTGCTTTCTCTTTTCTTTGTCACTCAACACCGCATAGGCCTCACTCAGTTCCTTGAACTTTTCTTCGGCCTTTTTGTCCCCTTTATTCCGGTCGGGATGAAACTTCATGGCCAGTTTCCGGTAGCTTTTTTTGATTTCATCCTCGGTAGCCTTTTTTTCCACCCCGAGGGTCTTATAATAATTTTTATCGCTCATGTTAAATCCTATCTTCGGGAAAATTCCATTTTCTCAAAAGGTTAGGTTATCTTTTTAAATAACTTTTAATAATTATATCCATATTTTTTGTTCTGTCAATCGAATCCGTGGCTAAGGGCCCTCAAAATTGAGAATCGGTAGTGTATCACTTTCAAAATTGTCCCCATTGAAATTCCCGAAAGAGCATGATATACTTTTGGTATGAAAAAAATCAAAATAGAACACCCCGATTTAAGTCAGCTTGCCCACGCCGTGGTCAAGGCTGCTGCAGAGGACGATAATTAATCAAAGCAACCCCCCTGAGAATCTTTTTAATTGAATCCAGTTTCAACCGATGGTGATCTAAAGATTTTATATTCTCCTTCTTCAGCAAGAACATCGTGGAATCATTTCTAAGACAATTAAAAAAAATCCCTTTGGGGGAGATGATCTGTTTCCATCAAAGGATAGCGGCCCGGCCTTCCCGCTGGGGACATCCTAAGGCCCCCTTTCCGGAATTGATTCACAAGGCCTTAACCGACAAGGGGATTTCGCGCCTTTATGCCCATCAGGTCGAGGCCCTGGAGAAAATTCAAACCGGGGAACCGGTCATTATCTCGACGCCCACGGCCAGCGGCAAATCGCTGATCTATGTCCTGGCCAGTCTGCTTCACCTGATTCAGGACCCTGCTTCGAAAGCTTTATACCTGTTTCCGATCAAGGCCCTGGAACAGGACCAACGGAAGATCCTTGAGGAATGGACCCCCTATCTGCCTTTTTCCGGAAAGCCTCTTTCCGCCATATACGATGGGGACACTCCGGTTTCCCAGAGAAAAAAAATCCGCCAAAATCCTCCTTCTATTCTGATCTCCAATCCGGATATGCTCCATATGAGCATCCTGGCCTATCACGAGCAATGGAAAGATTTGTTCAAAGACCTGAAATTAGTGGTCATCGACGAAGCCCATGTCTACAAGGGGATTTTGGGGAGCCATCTGGTGCAAATCATCCGCAGACTGCGCCGGATCTGCCGGCTCTACCAAAGCGATCCTCAGTTTGTACTCTGTTCAGCCACGATTGCCCATCCTGAACTTTTTTCCGAGTCACTTACCGGCCTTCCCTTTCAAGTGGTTCAGGAATCCGGTTTCCCCTCCCCGGCCAAACATTTCCTTTTTCTGAATCCGGATATCAGCGCCTCGGTTGTGGGAGCTCGTCTCTTTACCTATTGTCTTTCCCAGGGGAAAAAAACCATCCTTTTTACCCAGGGCCGAAGGGTAACGGAACTGATCCATATGTGGGTGGAACAGATGGCCCCGGCTTTGAAAGGGAAGATCAGCTCCTATCGGGCCGGTTTCCTGCCCGAGGAACGGCGGATTATTGAGCGCAGATTGGCCTCCGGGGAATTGCTGGGGGTCATTTCCACCAGCGCCCTGGAGATGGGCATCGATATAGGCAGTCTGGATGTTTGTTTGCTGGTCGGCTATCCGGGAAGTGTGATCAATACCTGGCAACGAGGGGGAAGGGTGGGACGGAGCCGGAGAGAGTCAGCTATTATCTTGATCGCCCAACCCGATGCCCTGGATCAATATTTTATCCGCCATCCGGAAGATTTCTTTGAACGCAGTTTTGAAACGGCGGTGGTTGATCCCGACAACAGTCCCATTCTCAAGGCCCACCTGACCTGTGCCGCAGCCGAGTTCCCTCTTTCGCCCGAAGATTCTTTCCTGCAGCCGACCCGGCATCTTCGGGAGATCCGGGAATTGGAAAAAGAAGGGCGTCTATTATTGACCGCCCGCGGTGAAGAATGGATTTCGGCCAAAAAACGTCCTCATCGGGAAGTCAATATCCGGTCCATCGGGGAAGCGTTTACCATACTCAAAGGAGAAAAAGGAGCGGTGATTGGTACCCTGGACCGCCTGAGGGCCTTTAGAGAGTGCCATCCCGGGGCCATCTACCTCCATAAAGCCGAATCTTTTCTGGTGGAACGGTTGGAGCTTAAGGAAAAGAATGTCTATGTAACCCGGAAGGAGGTCAATTACTACACCCGGATCGTGGCCCAGAAAGAGACCGAGATTATTCAGCGGGAACAGGTGCGGCCGGTTGGGAACTTTCTGGTCAATTTTGGCAAAATTCTGGTAACCGAAACCTTTACCGGCTATGAAAAACGGGCCATTCACGGACAAGAGCTCCTGGGAGTCTATCCCCTGGAATTGCCTTCCCAGACATTTGAAACCGAGGGTTTGTGGATTGAAATTGAAGAGGTTATTCAGGACCAGATGAAAACGCAGGGTTTTCATGTCATGGGAGGACTTCATGCCCTGGAACATGGGGCCATCGGCATCTTTCCCCTTTATGCCCTCTGTGACCGGGGTGATATTGGAGGGATCTGCTATCCGCACCATCCTCAAGTGGGCAAAGGGACCATCTTTATTTATGACGGCTATCCCGGCGGCGTAGGATTGGCCAAACGGGGTTATGAAATAATCGAGGGTCTTTTGCAGAAAACCCTTCACCTGATTTCGGAATGTCCCTGTGAGGGAGGCTGTCCTTCCTGTATCCATTCGCCGCAGTGCGGATCAGGAAATAAACCTTTAGACAAGCCAGGGTCCATTTACCTGACCCGGCTGCTCCTCGGGCAAATCCCCCTTACGGTTTCAGAAAAGAGACTCCCCTCGCTGATGGAAACCATAAGAGGTTTCGAATCAGAAGAACCCGATCCGAGAAAACCCCGCCTCGGTTTTTTTGATCTGGAAACCCAGCGTCTGGCCGAGGAGGTGGGCGGGTGGGGGAATAAACACCTGATGCGCTTATCCGTGGGAGTGGTCTATGATAGTAAGGACCAGCGATATCATCATTACCACGAGGCGGAGGTCCATTCTCTGATCGAGCACTTGAAAAAATTCGATCTGGTCGTGGGGTTTAATGTTAAAAACTTTGACTACGGTGTGTTAAAAGGGTATTCTTCTTTTGATTTTAATTCCCTTCCGACCCTTGATTTGCTGGAAGATGTCTATTCCTGCCTGGGTTTTCGATTGAGCCTGGACCACCTGGGGCAGAAAACCTTAGGAACACAAAAAATGGGAAACGGCTTCCTGGCAGTTCAATGGTTCCGGGAAGGGAAGCTGGAACCCCTGATAGAATACTGTCGGCAGGATGTGGAAATAACCAAATCTCTCTTTGAATTCGGGCAAAAAAACGAACATGTTTTATTTGAAAGCAAGGCCGCCCAATTGGTTCGCTGCCCGATCGATTGGAGTGTTGATCGGATCAATAAAATAATAGTGAAAAGTGACGGGTGACCGGAAAATTCAGGGAATCTGTGAAACGGGGAAGGGGTGAAACGGAGAGAAGAAACATCACTCCGATTCCCCGATTCCCCGGTTCCCCGGTTCCCCGGTTCGTCACTCGTCACACGTCACCATTTTTTGAGAGGAGGTAAACCCTATGCCGATTTATGAATACGAATGCCGGGATTGTCATAAAAGGTCCTCATTCCTAATCATGAATCTGGAAAAAGAGATTCCTGAGTTGCGTTGTAAAAAATGCCATTCCTCCGCTTTGGACCGGATTGTTTCCCGGGTGAATGTCGTTAAATCCGAAGAGGCCCGGATGGAAAGTCTGGCCGATCCCTCCAAGCTGGGGGGGCTGGATGAAAATGACCCCAAGAGCGTGGCCAGGTGGATGAAAAAGATGGGCAAAGAAATGGGTGAAGAGATGGGTGGAGAAGATTTTGATCAGATGGTCGATGAGGCCATGATCGAATCGGAAAAGGGGCTGGGTCCCGAAGGGGAAGGAAGCCCCTCTGATTTTGGAGACGATTTATAAGATGATGGACTTGTAAAAAGTCGCCTGGACCGTTCACCCCGGCGAAAGCCGGGGTCCAGAAGAATATAACTTTTTCAATCACTGGATTCCGGCTGGAGTCTATCCCGCACTTGATGCGGGACCGGAATGACGAAAACGGGTTTTCTGCGACTTTCTGCAACCCTGTTAAAGATCAGAGTTTCTTAATTCTGACTTCTAAGCTTATGATATTTACTCTAACCAGGATATAGTTCACCGATGGCTTTTCAAAATAAAGTCGGTTTTAAATTAATCCTTATCTATTTGTTTTCTCTGGTCCTGGCCCTGTCCGCTGTTATGGTGGTAGCCGAATCCATCATAACCCAACAGATCCATAGGCGGCACCAAAAGAGACTGGACGCCCTGACCGAGAAAATCTTTTTCAGTCTGGAAAAACAAAAGGACCAAATCCGGTTATTGGCCACGGCCATCGCCAATTTCGGACGAATGGGCCCATTGGTTGCCAAAGAAGACAAAAGGAATATTCGGACTTTGGTCTATTCGGTTTTTCAAGAGTCCGACCTGGACGTTTTATTTGTCCTCGGGCAGCAGGGGAAAGAACTGGTTCAACTGGAATCGGATGATTTTCACAAGTTGGAGCCGGAGGAAAGCCGTCAAATAAAGAAGGCTATTCTCGGATCCTACGGCGTCCGATTAAGCAAATGGGAACATGGGATTTTTGTCAGCGGCAGTTCCCCGATTTACAATGAACAAGAATTAACCGGCCGGGTCTATGCCGGGGTCTTGATCGACAACAGCTATCTGGATGAATTGGCTAAAGGGATGGACACCTTTATGGCCATTGTCCGGGAAGGAAAGGTCATTGCCAGCACCTTCACTAAAAAAGGGGGGGAAGGTGATGAATTGGAATTTTCCGAGGATGTGCTTCAGGACATCAAGGCCATGATGGGTCAGTCTCTGCCGGTTGTGGTGGAAGAAAAATCTTATACTATGAAATCCCTGCCTTTGAGAGATCGGGGAGGTGACATCTCTGGTTTTTTGGTCATTGGCCTTTCGAGAGTGGAATTGAATCAAACGGTTAGTTCCCTGCGCCGGACTATCCTGGGGGTGGGGGGCGGAGGGGCTTTACTCGGAGTCCTTTTGATGATTTTCCTAAGCTCAAGAATGAGGCGGCAAATCGTCCTTCTTTCAGTAGGGACCGAGAGGGTTACCTCCGGGGATCTTAAAAAACCAATCCCGGAAATCAGCAAAGATGAACTGGGTGTTCTGGCCCGCTCTTTTAACCAGATGGCTCAGACTCTGGAGGAACGGGACCAGGTCCTCCGGGAAGAGAAAGAAAAAATTCTGGCCAATGTGGACTTTCTTTCCATGATGGTCCATGATATCAAAGCCCCCATGGCCGGAGTCAGTTTGATGATTGAAACTTTATTGGAAGAAAATCTTTCTAAAGAAATCAAACAACGCCTGGCCGGAATGGGGGAAAGCATCGAAGAATTATTGGGTCATCTTTATAATGTATTGACCATCTCCAAGATTGAAAAAGGACCATTTACCCTTAAATTAGAACCGGTAGACCTCAATGCTTCTGTGGCCTATGTCAGTTTCCAGTGTCGGGTGATGGCTGACCGAAAGGGGATTCAGGTTCTGGAGGACCTGGCCCAGGACCTGCCGGCCTTGCAGGCCGATGAGTTTTACCTGGAACGGCTGATTTATAATCTCTTGATCAATGCTATCCATTGGACCCCCCGGGAAGGATGCATTACCATAAAGACAGAGTTCCGGCAGGAAGAAGGAAAAAGGACGATCACCTTGGAGGTGGCCGACAGTGGCCCGGGAATTTCTCCGGAACTAAAATCCGGTCTCTTTGAAAAATTCATTTCTCAACCGGAAAAAGGGGATTTAACCGGGACCCACTCCGGGTTGGGCTTGCACATCTCCCAATCCATAATCCAGGCTCATGGCGGGACCCTGCGGGAGGAGGGAAAATCCGGGGAAGGGGCGCGATTTATCTGTATTTTCCCCATCAACGAAAGTGATGCATAGCTTATGGCCCAGATATTAGTAGTTGACGATGACCTTAATACCTGCCTGTCATTGACCGCCGCTTTGAGTAAGGAAGGACATCAGGTTCTTGAAGCGCATTCCGGTAACGAGGCCCTGGAAAAAATAGGCCTTCAGGAAGTCGACTTAACGATCATCGATTTAATGATGCCGGGCATGAACGGATTGGAATTTTTTCAATCCATGAAAGCCCTGCACCCTGAAGTGGTGGCGATCATGATTTCCGCCCGACCTACCGTGGATGTGGCGGTAAGCGCCATCAAAAGCGGAATCTATGATTTCATTACCAAACCCTTTAAATTAGGGGAGATTAAAAAGGCCGTAGCCAAAGCGCTGGAGGCCAAAAGCCTGCTTTCGGAAAACAGACGCCTGCGCCAGGCCCTGCGGGAGAAGGCTTCCTTTTCCAAAATTATCGGCAAAAGTCCGGCCTTTATGCAAATCATAGACCTGATTCCCAAGGTGGCTTCGACCCGCAGTACCGTGCTATTGTCCGGCGAAAGCGGGACCGGAAAAGAAATCATCGCAGAGGCCATTCATTTTGCCAGTCCCCGAGGGGAAGGCCCTTTGGTGAAAATCAACTGCGGGGCATTGTCGGAAAGCTTGCTGGAATCGGAATTGTTCGGTCATGAAAAAGGGGCCTTCACCGGGGCCCATCAACAGAGGATGGGCCGTTTTGAAATGGCCAACGGGGGGACCCTTTTCCTGGACGAGATCGGGGAAATGAGTCTGGGAATGCAGGTCAAACTCCTTCGGGTGCTCCAGGACGGGTCTTTTGAACGGGTGGGAAGCAGCAGGACCATTCAGGTGGATGTACGGATTATCGCCGCCTCCAACCGGGATTTGGAGCGGGAGGTCAAAGAAGGGCGTTTCCGCCAGGACCTCTTTTATCGTTTAAATGTCATCACCCTCGAAATCCCCCCTTTGAGGAAACGGATTGAGGATATCCCTTTGCTGGCCGGATATTTTTTAAACAAGTACTCTGAAATGAACGGGAAAAACATCTTAGGCTTGTCACCGGAGGTCCATCAGATATTAAGTAATTATCCCTGGCCGGGAAATGTGAGGGAACTGGAGAATGTTGTTGAAAGGGCGGTTTCGCTTTGTACGGCTCAAACGATTGAACTCCCCGACCTCCCCCCCAGGCTTAAACTTGAAAGTACGATTGAAAGGGCGGTTTCATTTGGCCAGACCCAGGAGATTGATATGCCGGCGGTCCCGCTTCCAAGGCCCGAGGCGCCTTTTGCCGGCAGTTATTTAGTCATTCCTTTAGGGATATCTTTAGATAAAATCGAACAGACCGTCATCGATAAAACGCTGGCAAAGACCCAAGGGGACAAAAAAGCTGCCGCCCGTCAGTTGGGAATCAGCCTTTCCAGTCTCTATAATAAACTAAACCAAAAGGAATCATAAATCGGGGCAAAGATTGTCAAACTTTTTCTGTTGCGCCTTACGAGTTTTTAGGGAAAGAGTAGGCCTTTTTTAATTTGCTACCCGCACTCCGTAAGAGTATTTATTTTTGAGAAAAATTCTCGAGATTAAAAGGTGTTTAAATCGAATGGCCTTTTTTCAAACCCTTCTTCTGGCTTTGCTGGTTTGGGTCCTGACTTTCCCCGTCGGACAGGGTGAACTTTCGGCTGCGTCCAACCCCAAAACCAAAACAACCAGGGAAATGCCCGGAGTGGAAACCAAGGTCAAACAGGTGCCTGGCGATAGTCCTTTCAAGGTTCCTCTCTGGAAAATCCATTGGGAGAAGGCCCGTCAATCAGTCCTCCTGAAAAAATATCCGGAGGCCGTGCTGGATTTTCAAAAAGCCCTGGCTTTGAAACCGAATCTGGATGAGGCTCGGTTGGAGTTGGCCCAGGTTCTGGTTACCCAGGAGCGATGGGGAGAAGCGGTCACCGAGCTGGAGGCGGTTGCTGAGCACCAGCCGCTCAATCAGAAGGTCCAAAAAGATCTGGCCGATCTCCTGTCTCGAAAAAAGGAGTTTCGCCGGGCTATTGAACGGTACCAATGGCTTTTGCAGAGGGATCCGGATAATCTGCAGATCCGTTTATCTTTAGCCTCCGACTACTTTCAAATTAATGAATTGGAAAAGGCTTTGATTGAATGGCGTCAGGTGCTTATTCGAGATCCCCAGCATGTTGAGGCCAGGACCCACCTGGCTGAAGTCTTAGCCGCTACTCGGCGGCTGGATGAATCCATCATTCTCCTGGAAGGCCTGGTTAAACAATTTCCCAAACAATCCAGTTTGAAGAAGAAGCTGGCCCAGGTCCTGATATCGGCCCAAAGAAATAAAGAGGCCCTGCCCTACCTTCAGGAACTGAATCGGCAAGAGCCGGGAGAACCGGAAATCCAATTGATGTTGGCCCAGGTCCTGTCTGCCGGAAAGCAATACGATCAGTCCCTGACCTATCTGGACGCTTATTTGAAGAAGAAACCGGACCAGAGCAGTGCCCTCATCGAAAAGGCCCGGGCTTTATTATTTACCGGAGATTATTCTCAGGCTTTGGAAATTTATGAAAGGCTCAGGAAAATAGAACCCAACAACGTAGATCTTCAACGGGAGATCGCTGAGGCCTATTTTTCATCCGGGAAAACCAAAGAGGCCCTTTCGGAATATCAAAAATTGGCAAAACAGTTTCCCAATGAATATCAACTCCACGAAAAAATCGGAGAATTGTACCTTCAAAACAAAAATTACAGCCAGGCCGTTTCTCCTTTCCAAAAGGCCTTGTCCATCGAACCGGAAAACAGTGTTGCTCATTTGAATTTGGCCAGGGCCTATAATTTTTCAGGGGAGAAAGAAAAGGCCCTGCCCCTTTACCGTGAACTCTTGTCCCGAAGAAATGATTGGAAAATACAGGTTGAAATGGCCGATCTTTTGTTCGATATCCGGCAATTTCCTGAGGCCTTTTCAATTTTTCAACAGATATTGAAAGAACATCCGGAGCTTTGGGAAGTCCGTTTCAAATTAGCTACCGGTTTGTACCACCAGAAGGAATTCGACCTGGCGGCCCGAGAACTGGAAATCTTGATCCAGACAAAACCCGACAATGCCAGCATCTGGATTTTGGCCGGTTATAATGCCCTGGATCAAGGAGATTATCCCCAAGCCCATAAGGCCTTCCAAAAAGTGCTGACTTTAGGAGAAGACCAGGGGAATACCCTGCTCAGACTGGGGGAGATCTCCCGATTGCAGGGTCGTCCCTGGAAGGGAATCAGCTATCTGGATTGGGCCCTGACCATTAAACCTGGCGACCAGGAAATCCTGATTGAAAAGGCCATGGCTCTGACAGACGGCGGAGGATGGTCCCTGGCTCGTAAAATCCTGGAACCTATGATCCAAAATAATCCTGATAGCTTTAAGGTTCAACGGGCCTGGACCTGGTTAATGGCCGCCCTGGACCGGAGAGATGAATGTGAGGCTGGCTGGGAAAAACTGGAGAGAAGTTTTCCCTTGGAACAAGACCTGATATTTAAGGATCGGGCGGATTTCTATCTTCGAAAGAAAAAACCGGAGCTGGCCCTGACCGCCCTGAGAGCCGCCCAGATAAAAAACCCTAAAAATCTGGAAATTCAGAAAAGAATCGGACGGCTTTTGCTCCAAATGAGGCAGTGGGAAGAGGCCGAGATCTTTTATCAGAATCTGGAAAATAATAACATCCTGTTAAATGAGGTTTATCTGGCTCAAGCCCTACTCCTGATCCGCCGGGGGAAAAATGATCCAGCCAGGGAATACTTATGGAAGGCGTTGATAAAAGCCCCGGATTCGGTGAGGGTCCGTTTCTGGTTATGGCGTGTTCTGAACCAGGGAGACATGGGGAGCGAAGAGCTGAAAAAAATTGAGGAAGTCCTGTTTAAATTTGCCCGATCACAGGAGGGCGGTATCCTGGAACTGGCAGAGGGTTATCAGGAGATCGGGGACTGGAAAAAGGCCTACGCCTCCTACCTCGAGCTGATCGAAAAAGGGGAGGAGGATGACGATGTCCTTTTGTCCGCCAACCGAATCTCGGATTTCCTTTTGGTCGCGGAGAAAGCAGAACCCCTTCAGGAGATGCTGGAAGATCTGCAAAAAAGATTTCCCCGAAACCAGGGGATCACTCGCCGGTTAATTGAGTATTACACCCGGGAAAAGGAATATGGACCGGCGGTAAAAGCCATTGATGCATTGCTGAAGGTGGAAGATCCCCTTGATCCGGTATTGATGGTCCATAAGGCCCGTCTCCTGGAACGGTGGAATAAACATTCGGATTCCCAGACCACTTATCAAAAACTGCTGGACCCGCCTGTGGATTTGCTATTCCGGGAAAAGGTCAACGAACTTATTTTAAAGCAGGACAACGTCGATGATTCTTTTTTGAAGAAAATCACAGGAACCGAGAAGACCGCTTTTGTTAATTCCTTTTATGAGGAAACCAAAAGGAAGATGGAGTTTCTTCCATTGGAGCCTAACTTGAAAGACAGGTTGAAAACCATCGTGGATGATTTTAAAGCCAAGGCCTTGATCCAAAAGAAGGTGTTCCTGGAAAAAGAGGGAAAAGACTATTTGTGGAGAAATCAATTTCTCCAGGCCAGACCCCTACTGGAAGAATTGAAAGACATCGATCCTGATAATGAAGAGGTGCATCCGGATATAGACAGAGCCTATCGGAATTTAAATTAGATTCATATTCCCTTAAATCTGAAAATTCTTCTCTAACCTAAACACGGTTACGGTTTGCGGGCTTTGGGTTGCGAATAAAGAAAGCATAATCCTTTCTCTAAAAACTCGTAACGCACAACTCGCTGCTCACCAATGAGAAATTTCAAATATCTTTGGTCAGCCTTTTCAATCTTTAAGAATCTTTCTTTTTAAGACCCGGTGCCAATCTGTGAAGTCCCCTTCTCCCCGGTCCTGTTCCCGATGATCGGTCATCATCTTTAATTTTCCTTCCAAATCGTCGAGCATATGAACTATCAAGGCCTCTCGAGTCTGAGGAAGGACCGGCGAGCCGAATTCCAATTGGCCGTGATGAGCGAGGATGATATGTTCCAACTGGGTCAACAACCGGGGATCATCCCAGGACTTCTCCTTAGCCGCCTCCCGGATCATGGCCCAGCCCTGGGTCAGATGCCCCAATAATTGACCGGCATAAGTATTATGGGTGGAAAGATATCCCTCCAGTTCCTGCAATTTGCCGATATCATGGAGAACCGCCCCGGCCAGGATCAGGTCCTGGTTCAATTCCGGATAGAGCCGACCGACCTCTCTGGCTAATTGAACCACACGACAGGTGTGTTCCAGAAGTCCTCCCCTATAGGCGTGATGATATATTTTAGAGGCCGGCCACTGCTTCCATCCTTCCTCATGGGCTTCCAGCAAAGAAAGGGTTAATTCCCGCAGAGCCGGGTGTTGGATTTCATCTTTGACCCCGGTTAACAAATCATTCCAAAGAGAAGAAATATCCAGAGTAGAAACGGGAATCAATAAATCGGGATTAAACCCGGCCAAACCGAGCTGTTCGGAAGACCAGTGCTGGATCCCTTTGATACGCTCGATGCTTAACTGGGGTTCGTCCTGATAGGTTTCGACCCGGCCGGCAATACCGGCAAATTGTCCCTCGGCGAACAAAGAATCGAATTGATCCACAGCTTCACTCCAGATCTTGGCCCCCAGGGTTCCGGTTCGATCAGCCAGTGAAATATCCAGATAATCTTTTCCTGTTCTGGTTTGACGCCGTTCTTTCTTTTTGATCAGAAAAAACTGATTGATCCTGTCGCCTGGTTTAAGATCGGTTATGAAAGTATGGGGCATGTGGCCTCCGTATAGCTCATTGCTCATGGCTCATAGCTGATAGTCAAAACCGCTCGCAGTTCTATCTGAAAAAGGACTCATCATCAAATTATTCTTCTATGTGCTTTGTGCTTTGTGCTGCGATGGGCTGTAATATTTCTCAATCGACGCCACCAATCCCGGAATAGTGTATTCTTCAGCCACGATTTGAACGCTAAGCCCGTTGCTTGTGGCGGTTTGAGCCGTGATAGGGCCGATACAGGCCACAGTTATTTTTTTCAGTAAATAAAGTATTTCCTGTCTGGTAAACAGGGCCAAGAAATTAACCACCGTGGATGAACTGGTAAAGGTCAAGCAGTCGATCAGGCCTTGAGCCATTTTTTCTTCCAGTTGTTCTTTCCCTTCCAAGGCCGGTAAGGTTTGGTAAGCGGAGACGACCAGGACCTCGGCCCCCATTTGCCTCAGTCCTTCCGGCAAAATTTCCCGGGCCTGTTCCGCCCTGGGAATCAGGATCTTCTGGTTGGCCAACGGGATTTGGGACAAGGCTTCCAACAAGTGCTCGGCCTGAAATCTTTCCGGAATCAGGTCGGCTTTAAGATGATATTCGGACAGGGCCTGGGCCGTGGCCGGCCCGATGACCCCTATCTTTGTGCCCTTCAGAGATCGGAGATCCAGATGGAGATGGTCCATTCGGTCCATGAAAAAACGAACTCCGTTGGGGCTGGTAAAGAATATCCAATGATAGTCTTCTATCCGTTGAATGGCTTGATCCAATTTCGACCAGTTCGAGGGAGGGGCAATACGGATGGTGGGAAATTCCAGACATTCGGCCCCGAGGTCGTTAAGTCGATCAACCAGTTCACTGGCCTGTTCCCGGGTTCGGGTGACCACGATAGATTTGCCGAAGAGGGGACGGCGTTCAAACCAGTTTAAGGTGTCCCGCAATTCAACCACCTTTCCGACGATAAATATCGCCGGTGGAGCCAAATCCGCTTCTTCGGCCTTTCCGGTTATCGTTTCCAAAGTTCCGGTTATGGTCTTTTGACGAGGGGTAGTTCCCCAACGGATAAGCGCCGCCGGGGTGTTTGGCTCCAGCCCGTCCTGAAAAAGACTTTCAACAATGGAAGGGAGATTTTTGACCCCCATTAAAAAAACCAGGGTGTCCGCTCGGGGGGATGGTTTTCCCGAACCCTGGGCCAAAACCTCTTTGGTAGGATCTTCATGCCCGGTAAAAAAGGCCACGCCGGTATTGTATCGGCGATGGGTTAAAGGGATCCCGGCATAAGCGGGTACGGCTATGGCCGAAGTGACCCCCGGAACAATTTCAAAAGGGATATTGGCTTTGGCCAGTTCTTCGGCCTCTTCTCCGCCCCGGCCGAAAATAAAGGGGTCCCCTCCTTTCAGGCGGACTACCCTTTTGCCGAGTAAGGCCTTATTGATGATCAATTGATTGATTTCATTTTGGGACAAGGTGTGGTCCCCCCCCTTTTTGCCCACATAAATGATCTCGGCCTCCCCGGAAACATGCCGCAAGAGTTCCGGGCTGGCCAAAAAATCGTAGATGACCACTTCAGCCTTTTGGAGGAGTCGAACCCCTTTTAAAGTAATTAGTCCCGGGTCCCCGGGTCCGGCTCCGACTAAAAAAACTTTTCCGGTCATTTTTTGAATTCCGATCTCATCTCGTTGTTCCCTAAAACGCCTTCCAGGACTTCCCGCCCCCCCTGATCGAGAAGGCTTTCTGCCAGGCGGATTCCCAGACCCGTGGGATCGGATAAGGGCCCTTCGAGTTGGTCCTTGATGATTTTCCTGCCATCCAGGCCGGCGATAAGTCCTTCTAAAATAATCCGCTGACCTTCAATCCGGGCATGGCCGGCTACGGGGACCTGACAACCACCCTGGAGCCTCCTTAATAAGGCCCTTTCCGCCCGGGTACCAAGGGCAGTGGCTTCATCGTGGATGACCCGGATCAGTTCCTGGATCCCCACATCGCCTTCCCGGATTTCCAGGGCCAGGGCCCCCTGCCCTACGGCCGGCAGGCAGATATTCAGGTCCAGATATTGACTTATTTTTTCCTGAAGTCCCATACGGTGCAGCCCGGCCGCAGCCAGGATAACCCCGGCCAGACCTTCGGATTCAATTTTTTTTATACGGGTGTCCAGGTTACCCCGAAGGGGTATGGTTTCCAGGTCCGGTCGGTAATGCATCACTTGAGCCTGCCGTCTCAGACTGCTGGTACCGATCTTATTTTGTCCGGGGATTTCTTTCAATAAAAGCCCATCCCGCGAAATCAGGACATCTCTCGGATCTTCCCGAACCGGAACCGCTCCGATGGTCAAGCCCTGAGGCAATTCCCCGGGCATATCTTTCAGGCTATGGACCGCCAGATCGATCCTTTTTTCCAGCAGGGCCTCTTCGATTTCTTTTACAAAAAGCCCTTTACCCCCGATAGCCGCCAAGGGCACATCTAAAATTTTGTCGCCGGTGGTCCTGATGATCACCAACTCAATTTCCAGATAGGGATAATGCCCGGAAAGGGCCTCTTTGACCCAGGAGGTTTGCCGCAAGGCCAAAGGGCTCCCCCGGGTTCCGATTTTAACGGTTTTCATTTCCATGAATTTGTGGGGAAGGATGTCTCGTGCCAAAAAGACAAGGAAATTTTTCTGAAGGCTGTTAGATGCTTGGCAGGAAAAAATCTATAATGATGGGTATATATCTTCACTCGTCACCTGTTACCCGTCGCTTTTTTCCCTTCTGTCAATGGCAACTCGAACAGTTTCCGGAAGAGCAGGTTCCGCAACCGGAAGAACTGCCGGTTCCAACGAAACGATCGGTTCCCTTGAAGGCAAACTTGGACATCTTTTTTTCCAGGTTCTCTTTTTTACACTCCGGGCAGCAAACTGTGTCGCTGGATTTAAAGACAATAGTCTCAAAATCCTGACCGCAGTCCAAACAGGTATATTCATAAATAGGCATGTTCAAAATCTCCTTAAATTATTTATTTAATAATAAGCACTATCCCCGGCATTTTCAAGATGATTAAACGGTCTTCCCCCAACCTTCCAACAAGGCCGCGGCCAACAGGGGAACCATCAATTCGTGATGCCCGATCAGGTAATACCCCTTTCCGCCTTCCAGGGTGGGGCGATGGACCACATTGGTGGAAGCACGGTAATGGCGGATAAAATCCATGTTAACGGTCGTAAAATGGTTTAGGGGATATCCTAAATTTCGAACCAGAGTGACGGCTTTCAGAAAAACCTCAGGCAGGATAACGGCTGAACCGACATTCAGGAATACCCCGTTTTCCAATGTCCGAACGACCGAACAGAAGGTCTGGAAATCCTTGTGACTGGCCTGTCCGGTGGCCCTGGCGTCCATGGAGGGGTGCAGATGAATGATATCCGTGCCGATAGCCACATGAACGGTTACCGGGATATCCATTTGACGAGCCATGGCCAGAAGGCTGTGGGACAAAAACGGGAATTTGGAGCCCAGCAAGGCGTCGCCTACGGCCTCTCCTAATCCCAATCCTTTTTCGGCCCCTTTACTGATGGACCGGTTTAGAAAATGGGCTGTTTCCCGGGACATTCCAAAGGTCCCGCGGCCCAGTTCCCGATCCACATCCTCGGAAGTCTGACCGACCATAGCCAGTTCGGTATCATGGATGATCCCGGCCCCATTAAGGGATAAGGCTGAAACAAATCCTTCTTTCATAAGCGCGATGAGGACGGGGTTCAGGCCGACCTTGATCACATGGGCCCCCATGGACCAATGGAGGGTTTTGCCGGCCTGCCTGGCGGCCAGCATGGCCTTGACCACAGCCCTGAAATCCTTGGCCCCTAATAGATTGGGCAAGGTTTCCAGGAAAAAACCAAAGGTGTTCCCTGGTATCCAGGGACGGGCAAAATCTTTCAGGCTGACCTTGCTTTTTCGGTCCTTCAGGGAATAAGTCTTCAGCCTCTTCAGGGATGATTGGGAAATCTCTTTTATTTTCATTGAGTTCGCTTGGCAAAAAATGAGTTTCTAATTGAAAGGAGTATAAGATAATGAAAAGACAGGGTCAAGGGGAAAAACAGGGTCTCAAAACCCAACGAACAACCCGGCCACCGGGATTCTGATGTTCTTCCTTGGTATCATCATCAAGGATAATTTTGTCTTTTATAAAATATTTGAGTCGGTTATTATAAAACCTTTTTCCCTCTGTTTTATATTAAAAATATAAGGAGCGACTATGAACGTCTCAGTCAAATCCAAGCTCGATCTCGACACCCCCTGTCTGGTACTTGATCTGGATATCCTCGAGAGAAACCTTCAGAAGATGCAGGCCGCGGTCGGTCAAGCAGGTAAGAATATACGCCCCCATGCTAAAACCCACAAATGCTCATCCCTGGCCAGGATGCAAATTGAGACCGGGGCCATCGGGGTCTGTGCCGCGAAGGTCTCGGAAGCCGAGGCCTTGGTAAAGGCCGGTTTGGGTGGAATTCTTATCACCGGGCCGGTACCGACCCCAGGGAAGATAAAGCGGCTTGTCGAAATCCTGGCCGGTTCCCCCTCCCTGATGACGGTTGTGGACCACCGAAACAATGTTGCTTTGCTTGATGCGGCCTTGCGCGAAAGAGGCCTGGCCATGGACGTGCTCCTTGATCTGGATGTCGGTTTGCATCGGACCGGCGTAAGTCCGAAGGGCGCGTTAGAACTGGCCGACACTATTCTTTCCTGCGAGAAACTGTGTCTCCGGGGAATTCAGGCCTACGCCGGCCAGGTGCAACATGTACGTTCCTATGACGCCAGAAAGACCGCCTCTCACCAATGTCTGCAGGAAGCTGTCCCTGTTTTTCAGGAATTGCAGGCCAAGGTGGAAACTTGCACCATCTTCAGCGCTACGGGTACCGGGACCTTTGACATCGATCTGGCCATTCCCGAGATTACCGAAGTTCAGGTCGGTTCCTATGCCTGCATGGATGCCGAGTATCTCGGCCTCGGATCCGCTGAGAACCCCTCCCAATTCACATCCTTCGGCCCCGCCCTGCGACTGCTGACCACGGTGATCAGCGCGAATCAGAAAGGCTTTGTCACCGTCGACGCCGGATTGAAGTCCCTTTACCGGGATGGAGGCAAGCCGCAGGTTATCGGCTCCGAATCTTCCGGGATGGAGTACCATTGGTTCGGTGATGAGTACGGAATGATCTCCTGCCCTGAAAATTCCGAGATTCCCTCTATTGGGACGGTACTGGAATTGATAACTTCCCACTGTGATCCGACCATCAATCTATTTGACCGTTTTCATCTCACCAGGGGGACGGAAGTCATCGGCACCTGGCCGATCGATCTCAGAGGTTGCAGCCAATAAAGGGTTGAAGATGAGATTGTACGCTTTGGCGATGCCTGGCAAAGAAGGAAAACCAAACGCGTCAACCCAATAAAACAGTCCATTAATTTCTTTTTCTCACAAAATACGAGGTCGATCAAATTTCTATTAGGTGATGATTTTGAAATAATTTCTTTTATTAACTATTTTAGAGTTTTAATATAGTATTAAACACAAGGTTTATATATTAATTGATTTAGCACGAATCGAAAAGAGGGAGCAAAATGAATCGTCCTCTGGTAACAAAGTTAAATCGTAATCCGTACCCCAAACAGATCATTGTGGATATTCATTCTTATTGTAATGCAAAATGTAAAATTTGTCCCTATTCTTCCCTGAAAACAAAAAATCCGATGGGAGTAATGGAGGAAAATCTTTTTATAAAAATTGCAGATGAATTCAGTCTATTGGCAAAAACAAATAATTTCCGAGGGCATGTTTTATTCTGCAATATGGGAGAACTGTTCATTTATCCGAAGATGGCCATCGACAGAATGAAATATGTGAGGCAGAAAGGACTTGATTTTGATATTCAGACCAACGCATCCCTAATGACTCCGGAAGTGGTTGACCTGTTGAAGGAATCTGAATTCAATGGTTCAGTATTAATCAGTTTTCACGGAATTTCACCGGATGTCTATAAAGAGATGATGGGTCTGGATATTGCAAAAACATTGAGAAATATAGATTATCTGGTGCAAAATTATCCTAAAGAAAGAATCATCATTCAGAGTATTCCTTACAACTGGCCAAAAGGGGAGCCAAGGCGTATCCGTTCTTATTTCGACCAGAGAGGAATGAGGGTGAGGATGCCGCTGCCCAACAACAGATCGGGATTGTTACCCGAAATAGCCGAACATAAAAACGGAACATTAATCGGCTGCTCGTCCGACAGGCCGCTTGGTGAAATGGTGGTATGTTTTAACGGTGATGTGGTACTCTGCTGTAATGATATGGGACAGGAAGAGATGGTCGGCAGTCTGAAAAAGAACACCATACAAGAAGTCTGGAACAGCGACACAATGCTGGATAAAATAAGTCAGATATATTGCGGAAAGCCTTCTCCTGAAAATTTTATTTGCCGGAAATGTGAGTTCGGAATCACATCGAAATCCATATTGAACCGGTTAATCAGAAATATCAGACTTGAGACAAAGAAGTTCGCTTTAACACATCTTCGATAGAATCTTTTGGTCGAAATAGATAAGACTTCGGAGGGACGTCCAGCACCAAAAACATTGTGATAGCCCCGGGGGGCTGCCTCTCCTCAAAATGAATGTTCCTTATGCCGCTTGGTTTCCTTGATTGCCCATTCACGAAGCATGTGGATCGCTTTGGCCAGAACGCCGGCTTCACCGCGAAAATCGCCGGATCCAAAGGGTTTTCCACCAGCGCCATACCACCTGACCCCATCCCACTTGATTTCAAACCATTTCCTGGCATACCATTCGTGAAAGCCCTTATTGGTTAATACCCTGTTTATCATTGGACGGATCTCATCATACGCCTCTTGGACAAAACCATTGGCAACAAGCTGTTGAATCATGCGGCCGCCGAACCAGGTCCAGTCACCGCCGTTTTGATAGGTGTAGGGAACGGAAGTCTGCTGATTTTTAAAGAAACCTTTGGGATAAGGCGGGTAAATAGTCAACCCGATGGATGGAGCACCCGATCGACGCACATTTTCCAGCATCTGGCGATTAACGACCGCTATTTCATCCTTTGATAAAAGACCGGCTTCGATCGCGACCGCGGTTCCTCCGTGAAAATGCATGATACTTTCATCAAAGTCCGCTGGAAACGGAGAACCGTTCAAGTATAGATGAGGCAAGAATTTATTACGCCGGCTGTCCCAGAGATATTTGCGGACATTGTGTGAAATCCGCTCTTTGAGTTGCGTCCATTTCTGGTTTTCCTCGGGGGTCGTCGAAAATTCGATCATGGTCTCCAGGGCCAAAATAAACATGGCATTATTATAGATATCACAACTCCAATGGGTCTTTTCGTTGACCCGGACACCGGGGCTGTCTTCCGGCTGGACATCCCCCCAATCCTGAGTAGTGGCGCCTGTTATCAAACCGAATCGAGGGGAATAACGATTCTGCAGAAGATACTCAATTGACCAAGCCATCCTGTGCCTGACGGTTTTGCAGTCAACGACGTCATCAAGAATCGATCTATCAGCCGTCTTTCGGATGTATTTCCCCACAGCCTGTATGAGAGAGGTTTCCTGGTCCGTTTTGACCGTGTTCTTAAAGCCCACATGCCGGGAATCAGCGGATGAGGTGTAAAGGTCCCCAAAAGGATGATCGGAGACGCCCTTCGGCACAAAGCCATCCACTATTTCGCCATTTTTTTGTTGAAGATAATAGAACGTCAAAAGATGTCGGCGAATTTCTTTTTTGTCGTAGACTTCACAGGAAGTCTCAATAAAGGTATTCAGATCCCGGATCCAGACCTGAGTGTATTCCCCGCCAGCTTCGAAGCCCTTTCCCAGCAAATCCCTGGCCATCCGCTCTACGGTTTGCAGGGAAGTATCTGCCAGAATGTGAGTTGCCAGTTCCTGGCGAGTTTTTGCTACTGAGGAGGGTCCGGTATGGCAGGCAGATATCATTATACAGGACAAGACTAGTAGTAGGCCGATACGTTTAATAGCCATTCGTTATCGTCTCTTTCCATCTGCCAGGATATGGGGATAGGCTCTATAGGCAGCCTTGGTGATTTTCTTTTGCCTAAAACACACGCTAATCATTGCCGGTCTATTTTCCCGAATGTCCGGCAACTGCCTTTTCACTCCTTCTTTGAGGCCTCTTCCATTTCCTTCATTCTGTCATCCGCCTTTTTCGCTGCGGAACGGGCTTTATCGATGGGGGCCTGAATCTTGTCGACTATTTCCTTATTTTTTTCATATGATCCTCCCTGAAAAGAGTATAATATAAGCCATAAAAAATGGGCAAGTCAAAAAGAAATTGGAAAAGTGACGAGGGGACATCAATGAACCATAAAGCGGTTATCTTTGATCTGGACGGGACCTTATTGAACACCATTGAGGACCTGACCGACTCCATGAACCTGACTTTAAGCCGTTTCGGATTCGAAGGACACGACCAGGAAACCTACAAATATTTTATCGGGGACGGGATGGAGACCCTGGTTATCCGTGCTTTACCTTTGGAAAGCCGTAACCCTGAAATAATTACCCGATGCGTGGAAGCCATGCGGGAAGAATACGCTTTACGCTGGAACAAAAAGACCCGTCCCTACCCTGGGATTCCCGAACTTCTGGATGCCCTCTCCCAAAAGGAGTGGCCTATTTCCATTCTGTCCAATAAACCCGATAACTCCACCCGGATGGTCGTGGCCGAACTGCTGCCCAAGTGGACCTTTCAAATTGTTTTGGGTGCCAGGCCTTCGGTTCCCAAAAAACCGGACCCGGCGGCGGCCCTGGAGATTGCCGGACTTCTGCACCTGGACCCGGGTCAATTTGTCTATATAGGAGATACCGGTACGGACATGAAAACCGCCGTCGAGGCCGGGATGTTTCCAGTTGGGGCTTTATGGGGCTTTCGGACGGCCCAAGAACTCCTGGCCCATGGGGCCGAGGTTTTGATTGAAAGACCTTTGGATTTGCTCCAGTACCTGTAAAGAAGAGGGATGAAAATTAAAAGGCGTTAACACTCTTTGCCAGTCCGGGATCGTGCAATATTTTTTTTGCAAACTTCAAATACTTGGCCACGATGGCCCGAATGGCCAATTGCAGGGTAAATGGCCGAATAGGTTTTTCAACCAGGTAGGTAATATTCGAAGCGACACACATATTGACCACATCATCGCTGACATTTCCGGTAACAATAATGGTATCCTGATAAGCCAGAGGATATTTATCAACAATGGCTTCCAGGAAACCAAACCCTGTTTCATTGTCTAAAAAGACATCTAAGACGAAGATGGCCACGGATGATTTTCTTTTTCGGCAGAAGGAGACCGCCTCCTCGGCCTTGGTAAAGGCATACACCTGACCCCAGGAATAGAACAATTTGATCATCATGGCAATGACATCACAGACGACCGGGTCATCGTCAACGATAATTACATCCAGACCATCATCCATAGTGCCTCCTAAATTAAAAAACAGCTTTTCCTGAAAAATATTAATAAGATATCATAATACGTAGTCTCGAACCACCCAACCTTCCCGTTATTAAGAATTATTATTAAAATCAATAACTGTCAACAGAAAATATCAGACGCCGGCCTTATTTTCTATAGATTTGGGGCGGGATTTAAATCGTCATCTCCTATCTTTCTCGATAAATCAATCGATCAGCACAAATCCATAGCGATCTTGAAGGTCATTTTTCTCCTAAAGGACTTCACAGGGCAATCCCAGGTTGCGGACGGTCTTGTGATATGATTTTATCATTCCAATCCGTTCCTCCCGGGTTGTTCCCCGCGTATCACACCGGATACCCCGTTGAAAATAATCCTCACAACCCCAGCGGCATTTTAGAATAGCTCGACTGTCGAAAAAAATATCTTGAGGTGATATGATCAAGGCCTTGATCATGTCCAGGTTCTCGGCTAAGGCAATATATTTTCCCATCTCGGCCTCCTGGCCCGAAAAGAAGTTGTCTGTGGAGAACAGATGTGCTACTAAAGGACCTTAAATCGAAGCCATGATTATAGGACGGTCGTTTAGCTGAAATCAACCTAAAGAATTTTATAAGAGGGCACGAAAATGATTGCAGAGAACTTCTATGCCGGAAAACGAATATTAATCACCGGGGGACTGGGATTTATCGGGAGTACGCTGGCTATCCGTTTACTGGATTTAGGGGCCCAGGTGACTCTTGTGGATGGTTTGATACCGGATTTGGGGGCCAATTATTTTAATATCGAATCGATCAATGATCGGGTCGAGGTGGTGGAAGCCGAGTTGGGGGATCGTTTGGCAGTCGATCCTCTGGTAAAAGGAAAAGACCTGATCTTTAATATCGGCATGCATTCCTGCCATCTGAAATCCATGACCGATCCCCTCTTTGACCTGCAGACCAATGTCCTTCAACAGGTTCATTTCTTAGAGTCCTTGCGGTTTAATAATCCACAGGCCCGGGTTATCTATATCGGCACCCGGGCGCAATTCGGCCAGGCCCTGACTATTCCCATCACCGAAGATACGCCTCCCAATCCCAAAGATATCTATGCCGCCAGCAAACAGGTTGTGGAATGGTATCACCTTCTTTATCAAAAGATTTGTGGCCTCCGAGTGACCTCTTTGCGCCTGGGAAACACCTATGGCCCCCGGCATCAGATGCGCCATGCCCAATACGGGGTCCAAAATTTTCTGATCCGTCTGGCCCTGGAGGACCAGGAAATCAAAATCTTTGGTGACGGCAGTCAAAAAAGGGAGATGATTTATATTGACGATATCGTTTCCTGTCTGCTCCTGCTGGGAGAAAAACCGCAATGTGTGGATCAGGTTTATTGCGTGGGGAGTGCCGAGTCCGTCACCTTCCGGCAGTTGGTCGAGGCGATCATCCGGGCTTGCGGATCCGGGCGTTTTGCCCATACCCCCTGGCCGGAGGACCGAAAGAGCATTGAAGTGGGAGATGTAGTTACCGATTTTTCCAAACTAACCGCTCATACCGGCTGGAGGCCGACCACCCTGCTGTCGGAGGGACTTTCGAAGACGGCGGATTTTTATCGTAAGTACCGGCTACATTATTGGTAACTCGCTTTTTATTTCTCGTACGGGATTGTTAACCGTCTCTCTCTTTTCGTCCGGAAAGGGGAGCAATAATCGTAACCGTCGGGGTAAATCCTGTCAGACTGATTTTTGACTTATTCGAGTCGGAGGGTGGAAATGTTCCATTATTGGACAGCGGTAATATTGGGTCTGGTAGAAGGGCTGACTGAATTTCTTCCTGTTTCCTCAACCGGTCATTTGATTCTGGCCGGTCATCTCCTCTCCTTTAAGGGAAGAATAGCCGACACCTTTGATATCGTCATTCAACTCGGGGCCATACTGGCCGTTGTCATTCTCTATCGTCAGAGATTCCTCGGCCTCTTGCCCAAAAAAGGGTGGATGAATTGGTCCTCAAAAAGCGCCGGTTTCAGCGGGTTTCAGGGTTGTCTTTTGTTGGGGTTGACCACCCTTCCGGCCCTCATTTTGGGAAAATTCGCCTACGCTTATATCAAGGGCTATCTTTTTAATCCCACCAGTGTCGCCATAGCCCTGGCGGTGGGGGCCTTTGGCATCCTGGCCGTTGAAAGTTGGCGGCCTAAAACAAAAGCCGATTCCTTGGATGCTATCCGTTGGCCTCAAGCCCTTTTTATCGGGCTCTTTCAGTGCCTTTCCATGTGGCCGGGAATATCCAGGGCCGGGGCGACCATTATCGGCGGGCTTCTTAATGGATTGGATCGGAAAACCGCCGCCGAATATTCCTTTCTGGCCGCCGTTCCGGTCATGATGGCTGCCACAGGATATGATTTGTATAAAACGAGGGGACAATTCCAGGAGGGAGATATTCTTTTTTTAGGAATCGGTTTCGTAGTCTCTTTTATCGTGGCCTATTTCACCGTCGCTGTTTTTATTCGACTCCTGGGCCGCTGGACCTTAAAACCTTTTGCCTGGTATCGTATCGCCCTGGCCCCGGTGGTTCTCCTGTTCTGGCCTGATTAAAGAACCACTTGACAAGCCTCAGCATCGGAGTCCTTCAGCCTGGCCGACATTTCTTTTAAGATGGTGAGGACAATGCTGGGATTTTCCCGAAGCAGTATTTCAAAATTATCCTGGGAGATGCAAACCAGCCGGGTATCCGGTTCAACGACTGTTATCGTAACCGTCCGAGGGACATCCAGGAGCATGGCTATCTCTCCAAAATAGTCGCCCTCTGTTATAACCCTTAGCACTTTCCCCTCTTTGTGAATGGCCGCGGCCCCGGAGAGGATGTAATACATTTCCTGCCCGATCTCGCCTTCTTTAAAAACAACTTCCCCGTTTTCAAAGACCTTAACAAACTTATTGGGAATTTTCCGGCCTGCCTTTTGGTTAAAGAAGAGGCCTCTAAAAACAAGGGCCTCCTTTCGTTTCATATTGGCCATAATCTCGGCCCCCGCCAACATCACGGCAAAAGAATAATAGACCCAGATCACCAATAAAAAAACCATTTTCAAAGATCCAAAGGCAAACCCGTAATTGGGGTTGACCTGGAGGACCAGGGAAAAGGCGGGCCGGATCAGGGACCAAAGAGCGACGGTTGTTAATGAACCGATCAGGAGCTGAGACCATTTTACTTTTACCGGGACAAAAAAAATGAAAAAAAGGAAGAGAGAGATTAAGGCAATAAAAAAGGGGGCCAGGAGATAGCTGATATCCAGAAACGTTGGTAAATCGATCAATAAAGTGTCGACATAGAGCGAATAAAGGAATTCGCCTGATACCAAAAGAATAAACATGACCAAAATGATCAGGACCCCCAGGCCGTCCCATAATTTGGCTTTAAAATAAGAAAATTCCCGTTCAAATCTGAAAATTTTGGAAAATGCGGTTCTACAGGCCCTGGCAAAGGGGGTAATCAATCCGATAAGGGTCAGGAGGGTAAAGACTTCCCATAAGGCCCTGTGCCTGGCTATCGTCGCTACCTCTTTGATAATGACCTTATTGATTTCCGGAAATTGCCTTGGGAAAAGTCGTTCAATTTCCTCCAGGGCCTTTTGAGAAGAAACCAGGTAACTCGCCAGGGGATAGATGGTCAGCAAAAGCAAAGGGATCAGGGCAAAAAAACTGTAAAATGACAGGGTGGCCGCCATTTCAAAATTATTGTTTTTTTGAAAAGAGTTAACTGTCTCCTTTAAAACCAAAACAAAATTATTGAATTTTTCTCGGGCGACGGAAAACATATTGAGATTCTTCACCATCCCGTTTAAGGAATAGGGAGCGGATTCATTCCTGAGCAATCTCTTCCGGCATCTTCTTGGTCAATCCAAAATCATAATTCCTATTTCCGATAAAGAGCAAACCGGTCATATTCCAGCTTGAGCCAATCAGGCCAGAATTCCCGATCAATGGGATAACTGGCATCCAGGGCTTGAAAGGATCCGTCGCCGGCCACTTTTCGGATGCGCTC
Organism: uncultured delta proteobacterium; assembly: GCA_963790475.1. Classification (GTDB taxonomy): domain Bacteria; phylum Desulfobacterota; class RBG-13-43-22; order RBG-13-43-22; family RBG-13-43-22; genus RBG-13-43-22. Next base: position 375,602 of record CAWBOS010000013.1, read on the forward strand.
CTGGGTATTATATTTCACTTCATCCACCCCGATTAGTTTGGCCACAGCCCGGTTGATCTCTTCCAGCGTTTTGTCGTAAGGATTATCGCCTCGAAAGGCCCTCTGCACGGCCAGCTCGTTCAAACATTCCGGTCCGCGATGCCATTCCTTGAAAGAAGGAAAAAACATCGGGCCGTAAGAAACCCAGAATTCGATCGTTTTGGCCCCGGCATTATAAGTGACCCAGACCGACCCGCCTTCACTGACGCTGCCTCTTACGATACTGTCATCCCCCATGGCCACATTTTTGTTGCGTAGCAGAGATTCGACCCCCCCAAACTTAAGTCCTACCTCTTTGGTGCGGGTCAGGATCTCCCCTTCCTGGAAGGTCCGGACCGCCTGAGGAAGTTTGATCAGGGCCGGAAAAAGGTTTATTTTCAGACCTTCGGCAATTCCCACGGAAACCCCCCATCCCGATTCCGGATTGGGAATGACTACATCCGCCAGCGAGTTTTTGTAGCGGTCCACCAATTCCAAACCCAGTTCCCGGCGAAGTTGAAATATTTCTTTTCCCCTGAATTGCGACCCCACACTGCCGAAATAGACCCCCTGAAAAATATCCGGCATCAGGGGTTCCTCCCGTAATCGTTTGGTTTCGCATCCCTTGGAAGAACAAAGGGTCATTTCCGCGCCGTCGTATTCTTTTTCGGTGATCCCTTCCAGCCGTCGGTGGGAACAGGATTCCGAACTGGTCGCAAAAGTGCTCCCGATACTGGCATAGCAAAAAGGCTCGAAGGCCTTGGCATCATTTAAGGCGACCAGATGGGTTTCCTTTCCGTCATGGACCAGGGCGGTCAGGGCGAAGGTAGCCCGGCCGAACAATTTATCAATCAGCCTTCGTCCGGCTTCAAAGGTAATCCCGCTTTGGGTAAGGTATTTATGCAGAAAGGCCCCCACAATTTCAGTCTTGTTGTCGGTTTGAAGGACATAATCGTTTTCCAGTTCGGCCTTCAAGTCATCGTCTTTAATCAGGTATCCATCCATGGTCAGAACGACCGTAAGCCCGGCTTCTTGACGGGGAAAGATTTCTATCGGTTCGGCATTTGTTTTCTCAGCCATTTTTCTTTTGGTATACCCGATATTGCCGATGGCCGCCATCGGTTCCAAATCTTGAAAGTTCCTGATCACGTTATAATCGATCACCTCGGCGATTCGGCCCAGGCCTTTATGGATGTAAATCCCTTTTTTAGTCCCTACCGCCAGGCCGGTACTGGCCTTGCCCCGGTGCTGGCAGGCCCCGGTAGCCAAAAAGGTTTTATTGACCAACTCCGGATCGCCCGGTCCGTAAATACCGACAATACCGTCCAATGTAATCCTCCTTTGTCAAAATCACTTCAAGATTCGGATGAGAATATATTGATAACCTTCGATCAGGACGACTTCTAAGCCGCCCGGTAATTGATCATTGACGGTTAAATAACCGAAGTAAACAATTCCCCAAGATTTCTTCAGGTCCTCAAAACGGCGGGTGAACGGTCATAAAAGTCAATACCTCCATGCCGTTGCTTTCTGCTTTAGTTTTTCCTCCGTTGATCACCCGAATCATCAAATCCATCATCTCGGCCTGTAATTGATCTAAAGGCCGGCCTTCCACCAGGCTCCCGGCGTTGATATCCATATCCTCTTTCATGGCCTCGTAGATCCTGGTATTACTGGCCACCTTGATCACCGGCAGGGCCGGAAATCCGACCGGGGTCCCCCGACCGGTGGAAAAAAACATCAGTTGGGCACCGCTGGCCGCCAGGCCGGCCATGGAATCTCCGTCATACCCTGGGCCATCCTGCAGGATGAGCCCGTGTTCGGTAGGAATCTCACCGTAATCCACAACCTGGTTGATGGTGGTAGTGCCGCCTTTAACAATACAGCCCATGGATTTTTCGGCGATGGTGCTCATCCCTCCGTCCATATTGCCCGGAGAGATAACCAAACCGGCCAGATCTCCCATGACTTCATGGGTTATTCTTTCAGCCCGGCCAACCATTTCTTCGATCTGTTTGGCTACCCGAGCGTCCTTAGCCCTCCTGGCCAGGACGTGAGCGGTCCCGATCATCTCAGTATTTTCTCCGAAAATCACCGTGGCCCCCTTGGCCACCAGCCGGTCCGCGACCGCGCCCAGGGCCACATTGGCCGTCACGCCGGACATGGCATCCGAACCGCCGCATTCCATGGCCACCAGCAGTTGATCCCAGGGCAAAGCAACCCTCGGTTGACCGTTGATCTCCGATAATATCCGGCGGACGGCATCAGCCCCTTTCCTGGCGGTGGAGAGAGAGCCTCCATCCTCCTGCACGTTAAATACGGCGAAGGGTTTCCCGGTTTCATTAATCAGGGGAAGCAGACTCTTGGTATTGGAAACCTCACAGCCCAACCCGATCAAAACCACCCCGCCCACATTGGGATGCCGCATAAGGCCGGCAAGGATCCGGAATAAAATTTCCATATCCCTCCGTCCTCCCCGGCCGCATCCATGGGAGTGGGTGGCACAGACGGCCTCCGGCACTTCCCGGGCAATTCGGTTGACCACCCCGTTGACGCAGGAAACGGCAGGCAAAACCAGTACATGATTTCGGATGCCGAATCTTCCGTCTTTTCTTTCGTATCCTGTGATTTCCATCATCGCTTCCACCGCTTGCTTTCCAGATTATGGGTATGAACCCATTCTCCCTTTTTGATATTGCGGATGCTGACCGCCACCGTTTCTCCGTACTTGATGATTTCCTCTTCTTCAGAAATATCGCGGAGGGCGATTTTGTGACTGACCGGTATCCCTTCCAAAGCGGTGAATCGATCTATCCCTCGGGCCGCCACCTGCTCTCCGGCCCCTATCCTCCTCAAGGCCACAGCCACATTATCCCGGGGATGAATAATGAGAATATTTTCCTCCATCCTTTTCTCCTTTTTGGCGAAATGCCCCTTCGAATAATTTCATTGAATCCTAACATAGAACGATTAACCATACCAATTTTTTCTTTAAACTCGAGCCGATGAGCGGGGCATGATGTTTCTTAATAATACCTTGAGAAATTGAAGGATCATTTCGGGTATTCTTCTTGACAAATTATAAGCTTATGTTATCCAATGGGCCGATTGCCAGGAAGGTATCGTTCATGAATACAGGTAGAATTATAAAACCACCAGCTTATAAGACAGTCTTCGATAGGTATCAATCCGAATCCATACAAAACCTGCGGAAGGCATTTATTGAGATCATCACCCGTTTTGATGTCCCTTACGCGGAGAATATTTTAAAAACCAACGATTGGCTCAATTATTGTTATTATTGCAGTCTGGTTCATTGCTTTAAGCCCGAGCCGTCGGCCTTGATCATCGATTGGGGCGGTCTCTACGGGCATATCACCATGATACTCCAGACCATGGGGTATCGGAACGTATTTAATTACCTACTGCATCAGACACCTCATTATTCACTCTTTGAAGAAACGTTGGGGATTCCCACATTGTGGGGACAGGATCCGAACCGGCTTAACCTGGACAGCAATTCGGTGGATGTGTTCATTTCTTCCGGCGTTCTGGAGCATGTCCGTGAGGATGGAAAAGGAGAGGAGGAAACGATCCTACGGGAAATCCATCGAGTCTTAAAGACAGATGGTCTCTTTTTTATTTGGAACCTGCCCGCCAAACTGGGCACCTCCGAACTGTTGGCCATAACCACCGGCAAGTGGCATCACCAATATCGATATTGGAGAAAGGATATCATTCGACTTCTTCGAGAAGCAAAATTCGAACTCTTATATCTGGACAAACATAAATTCTTCCCCGGTTCGGTTATGACCTTCCTCGAAAAAAGAATGGATCCCATCCGCTTGTTGAAGTGGGACAACCGTCTTTCCCACCTGCCTCCCTTTAATCTATTGGCCCGGGATTTCGTCCTGGTAGCACGGAAAACATAAGTTTTCAAAAATATCAGTGGATTTATAGTAGTCTTGATATGAAAATAAAGAGCTTCAACGAAATGGGACAGGGGGGGTCTGGCAGTAAGATTTTTAAATTCTTATATTGAGACCCTTAAAAGAAACAAATGGATAAAGAAGTCATTGGAGGAACTAAAGCCCCAGGTACGTCTGACGGATATGATCATCCTGCAACAGCTCATGGGCCGGACCGTGCTTAATGATTTCCCCGTTTTCGAGAATGTAAGCCCTTTGCGCCATGTGCAGGGCATAATGGATGTTCTGTTCTATCAAAAGGATCGTAGTGCCTTCCTGATTGATTTGGGAAATGATACTGAAGATACTGCGGACTAAAAGGGGAGACAGGCCCAGGGAGGGTTCGTCCAACATCAGGATCATGGGCCTGGACATCAATCCCCGACCGATGGCCAGCATTTGCTGTTCTCCGCCGGACAAGGTGCCGGCGCTCTGATTTTTCCTTTCCTCCAGCCGGGGGAAAAGCCCAAAAATTTTTTTCATGTTTTCTTTTCTATCTTTTCGGGCTTTGGGATTCAAAGCCCCCAATTCCAAATTTTCCAAAACCGACATGGAAGGAAAGAGCTGCCGGCCTTCGGGGATCTGGATAATCCCGGCCTCGACGATAGCCGAGGTAGAAATGTTGCTGATGGGTCGGTTGAACCAGGTGATCAACCCTTTCCGGGCACGCAGCATGCCGGAAATGGTCTTGATGATCGTTGATTTTCCGGCCCCGTTGGAACCGATGATGGTGACGATTTCCCCTTCCTCCACTTTGAGGGAAACCCCCCGCAGGGCCTGAAGGTCTCCGTAAAAAACGTCCAGATTTTCTACATTAAGCAACTTTAAAATCCTCTCCCAGGTAGGCCTCTATAACCTGAGGATTTTGGGTGACCTCTTCCGGCAGACCTTCGGCGATCATTTCCCCGAAGTTGAGGACCGCAATCCGGTGGGACAGGGCCATAACTCCGCGCATGACGTGCTCGATCAGCAGGATGGTCACGCCCTTCCGGTTGACCTCTCGAATCAGTCTGATCAAGGCGTCGGTTTCTGTGGGATTGATGCCGGCCATGACCTCATCGAGCATCAAAAGCGTGGGGCCTGTGGCCAAAGCCCTGGCCAGTTCCAGGCGTTTCCGGTGAGGAAGGGTCAATTCGTTGGCCGATGCCGACCGCTTTTGATCCAGACCGACAAATTCAATGACCTCTTCGGCTTTTCTCTTCGCCTCGGTTAAAGAAGAGGAACGATTATAAGCGGCTACGATCACATTATCTATAACCGTCAACTCCAGGAAGGGCTTGACGATTTGAAAAGTCCGGACCATCCCCAGACTACATATCTGGTGAGGTTTCAGGCCCAGAATCGATTTTCCCTGAAAATAGATCTGTCCGCTGTCCAGGCGGATAAAACCGGTCAGGACATTGAACAGGGTCGTCTTACCCGCCCCGTTTGGCCCGATGATAGCTACGATTTCCCCGGAATTGACCTGCATGGAAATAGTATGCAGGGCCCGAAGGCCTCCGAAATTTTTCCCCACTTTTTCTATGGATAACAGGTTCACCAAGGTTCCTTGCTTTAATAAGACCACTTCATACCGTTTTTGGGTTATTAGTGACTGGCCATGGGGAAACCAGTAATAGCGTAATCTCTTGCCTCTTGCCTCTTGCCTATCGCCCCTTGCCTGTTTTCACCCCTCGGTCTTTTTCCCCCGGTGATGAATTTCTAATAAATATCGGTCTAAATACACGGTTCAAATAAGGCATGACCCCCCTGGGGAAAAAAAAGACAGCAAAGATCAGAACAAAGCCATAAATGACCATATGCAGGCCCGGACGTCCCACTTCGGAAAGGTAGGCTCTGGTCCATTCCGCCGGCAGGGTGATCAGGAAGGAGCCGACAATGGGTCCCAATACCGTGCCCATGCCTCCGATAATAGGGCGCAGGATAATCTCAATGGACATCCCCATACTCATAAGCCGGTCCGGGCTCAAATGAAAAATCCGGTTGGCATCGAAGGTCCCGCCCAGGGCAGTCATAAATGAACTCAAGCCAATGGCCCACATCTTGTATCTAAAGGTATTAACTCCCAGGCTTTCGGCGGCATCCTCATCTTCCCGAATGGCCATCAGATAGCGGCCGACTTTGGAAACTTCAAAGACCCGGACCACAACCACTGAAAACAGGAGCAAACCCAAGGCGATATAATAGTAGGGGAGATTCCCTTTGAATTGCATGTTCCAAAAGCCCGGTCTAAAATCGAGAAACAGACCCATGAAGGAACCCAGACTGTCCATGTGTAAGGCTATCAACCGTCCGATCTCGGCAAAAGAGATGGTGATCAAGACAAAATACACCCCCCGCAAACCGAAACGAAATCCCAGAAAGCCGATGAACAGGCCCACGGCCATGGCCAGCAGGGCCCCGATGAACATACCGGCCCAGGGGGACAAACCGAAAACAATGGCCAGTCGGGTGGAGGTATAGGCCCCGATCCCCACATACAGGGCGTGGCCGAGGGAGATATTGCCGGTATAGCCGGTCAGGATATTCCAGCATTGGCCCAGGTAGGCATAGTAAAAGATAAGAATAAAGATTTCCAGCCAGTAGTTATTGAGCACCTGGGGCAGGAAGAGCAGCACGGCCAGGATTATACTCAGAAAAACATACAGACGATTCATCCTTTGCCACCGAAAAGCCCCTGGGGCCGGAAGAGCAGGATAATAATCATGATGGTAAAACTGACTACCTGCTTCATGGAACTGGGCAAAAAGACCGTACCCAAAGATTCGGCCACCCCGATAATCAATCCCCCCACCAGGGCACCGAACAAGCTCCCCATACCGCCCAGGATGACGATTACAAAAGAGATCAGGGTGTAAGGGGCACCCATAGTGGCCTTGGCCGGCATTAAGGGCACCAGCAGAGCCCCGGCGGCCCCCACGCAGGCCGCTCCTATCCCAAAACAGAAACCATAAACGCGGTTAATATGGGCGCCAACGATCAGGGCCCCGAACCGATTGTCGGCTGTGGCCCGTATAGTCTTTCCCATTGAGGTCTTTCTCAAAAAAAGGATGACCAACAAGGTAATCAGAATGGCCAAAACAAAGGCGATGAGACGGGGGACATCTACGGTTAAGGCCCCAAAACGGATCGAGGAGAGGGCCAGGCTGGTCTTGGGACTGATATCACTCCCGCCCCAGATCATCAGAGTGCTGTTTTCGAAGATGATGCCCATGCCGACCAGAACCAGGACTTGCATGGCCTCAGGCATGTCCAGAATCCGGTTGACGAAAATCCTTTGAACCCCGTAACCGATCCCGAACATGACGGCTGCGGTTATCGGCAGGGAGAGATAGGGATCAAGGCCCAGGGAAAGCAGAAAGGTGATCGTCAAAAACATGGCAAAGACCATCATCTCCCCGTGGGCAAAATTGATAATCCGCATGACGCCGAAAATCAGGGATAGGCCTAAGGCAATCAACCCATAGACCCCTCCCATCAAAAATCCCTGCAAGGCTAATTGAAGAACCAGGTCAGTATTCATTGATCGTTACCTGTTTCTCGTTACTGGTTGCCGATTTTTCGTTACTCGTTACTCGATACTCGTTGCGAGTCACCCGCTATCGGTTGCCGGATTTGGGTTGGTGGTTAAAAACATTTTCCCAATTCCGAAATGAGCAGAGGTAACCAGTAACGAGTAACGAGCAACCAACGATCAATCCGTTACGCTCCCCGTTCCCAAAGCTGCTTCCAGGGGAAAACATAAGGGGCCTGGGCAAATTCTTTGGGCAGGACCACCTTGACCCTATCATCCACTTTCGGGTCCGGGAGAACTTGAACCATGGCCGTTGTGGCATTGATATTATCTCCCTTATCATCAAAAATGATCGGCCCGCCGACCATGGGGTGGTCTTTAAGATTCGTTTTTCGTAAGGCTGCACGCAGCGACATTGGGGTCGGTCGATCTGGCTCGTTCCAGGGCATCGGCGATGACCTGGACCCCCACGTAACCCCAACCTGAATTAGTATCGACATACTGGCCGGGATACTTCTTTTCATAACGTTTGTTCACATCTTTATATTTCGGGCTTTTGGGATTGACCCAGGGCACATTATCCAGGACATAATAGGCCAGCTTGTCCAGATCCTTGATATTATCCGGCTCGTACCATCCCGGGCTCCCGGGACTGATGATCCCCATCAGCCGCACCCGCTGTTTGTAAAGCTCCCGAAGCATCAATTTGGCATCCCCCGTCCGGGTCACCGGGAAAAGGACATCCGGTTTGGCATCCTTAATCTTGGCCACCTCGGCGGAGAGGTCTTGGACCCCCAGGGGATATTCCAGGTGTTCAATGATCTCGAAGGGCCATTTTTTGTCTTTGACCAATTTGACAAAAGCCGCTCCCTGAGTGCGTCCAAAAGCATCGCCGACATTGGAAACTACGATTCTTTTAATATTAACCTTCTTTTCCCTGATAATCTGATCCATGAATTTTCCCATACTAACCATAAATAGCTCCGTTTTGGGAAAACAACGAAAAACGTTTTTATACCCCTTGGCCGTGATGGCGTCCAGGGCCGCCACATCAATAACAAAAGGGATATTTCGTTGTTCGGCCAAAGTAGCGATGGCCATGGCCGGACCGCTTAAAAAAGGCCCTACCAGACATACAGCCCCTTCGTTAATCAGTCCTCTCGGCCGCGGACCTGGCTATTTCTTCTTTGGCCTCGTGATCTCCCAATAACAATTTTAGCCTGGCCCCGCCCATGGATTTGATTCCACCGCGGGCGTTGATGTCATCAACGGCCATCTTATTCATGCGCTGCATGGCGATCCCAATGTCAGGAATAGGACCGGTAACCGGCTGGATGGAACCGATGATGATTTCTTTGGGCGCGGCCCCGCGTAAGATAGCCGGAAAGCCGGTCAGGGTAGCGGCCGCCCCGATGGCGGCCGAGGTTTTAATAAAATTTCTCCGACTGATTCCTGTTCCCTCCACTTTTTCCTTTTCCATGGTATCCCCCTTTATAAAGACTATAATGAAATATCGGGTATGAATAATCCCGTTTTACGCCTTTTATATAAGGGAAAAAACTTGATAAAGTCAAGAGAGACTTCAATAAATCCCCATTTAATCGAATTCCACTGAAAAAACCTGGCATTTCCCCTTGACCAGGATAATGGCTTGTTATATAAAAGAAAACAATAGGGGAAAGGGATGAAGTCCGGGTTTTACTTAAAATGAATAGCGCCATCTGGAGATAAATGATTTACGGTATCGGAGTTGATCTGGTTAAAATGGCCAGGATCGAGTCGGCCATGGAAACCTGGGGAGAACGATTTCAAAAAAAGATCTTCACTGAAAAAGAACGATCCCTTTGTCTCAGTAAACCACGCCCAACCCGTTATTGGGCCATGCGCTTCGCCGCCAAAGAGGCCTTTTCCAAGGCTATCGGCTTGGGAATGCGAAAGGGCATTTTTTGGAAGGACATTGAAGTCACCTCCAATTCCTTTGGCAAACCGGAATTGGTCCTCCATGGACGGGCAAAAGAAATCTGTTATGAAACAGGAATCAAAAATAGTTTTTTAACCTTGAGCGATGAAGACGGCTATGCCGTCGCGGTGGTGGTTTTAGAGATTTAGAAGAGATTGTAATAATATATTTTACCAATTAATTTAACAAAAGGGATATAAAAAGTTCGGAGTTCGGAGTTCAGAGTTGGGGACCTGGAAAGGTTAGGTTGCTCCGAACTAATCACTTTCGAACTCTCTATTAAGTGATTCCTTGATTCCTGAGCACGTTGAATCTTTATTAAGGCAGGCAAAATGATCCTAACCACAGCGCTGCAAATGAAACAACTGGATCAACAGACCATTCAGGAATTCGGTCTGCCCGGGCCGGTTCTGATGGAAAATGCCGCCCGTGGGGCGGTCCAGGTCGTTCAGCGTCTGTATCCCCAGGCCCGTTCTGTAGCCCTGTTCTGCGGAAAAGGAAATAACGGAGGAGATGGTTTGGCCATGGCCCGTTATTTTCATACCCAGGGTCTTAGAGTAAAAGTTTTATTAACCGGACCAGGGATGGAATTAAAAGGAGATGCCGCCCTTCAGCTCCTTCTAACGGACAGGCTCAAGATCCCGGTAGAGGAATTAAAAGAGAAAATTAATTTCTCGGCCCTCAGGCAAGAAGTCTTTCATTTCGACCTTTTGGTGGACGCCCTTCTGGGCACCGGATTAGAAAAAGAGGTGCGAGGCCTTTTCCGGGATTTGATCCAGCTCATGAATGAACTGCCCATTCCTAAAGTAGCGATCGACATCCCTTCCGGTCTGTCTTCCGACAGCGGTCAACCCCTGGGACTATGCACTCAGGCCGACCTGACCGTCACCTTCGGTCTCCCTAAAGTCGGACAGATACTTTTTCCCGGCAGCCGGTTTGTCGGAAGGCTTTTTGTCGTCGACATAGGCCTCCCACCGGCAATCTATCCCCTCCCATCGGAACGAGTGGAATTACTGGAGGCCGGGATTCTGGCCCGGTTCCTGACCCCAAGGGACCCCGAAGGTCACAAGGGATCTTATGGCCATGCGCTGGTCCTGGCCGGTTCGAAGGGTAGGACCGGAGCTGCGACCATGACCTGCCTGGGGGCCTTGCGGGCCGGGGCCGGTTTGGTGACCCTGGGTATACCGGAAAGTTTGAACGCTATTATGGAAGTCAAGCTGACCGAGGCCATGACCGAACCCTTGCCGGAAGGAGAACCAGGGTTCTTAGGTCCGGCGGCCCTTCCCAAGATTCGATCCTTGTGTCAGGGGAAAAAGGCCCTGGCCATTGGACCCGGTCTTTCCACCTCGCCCGGGACAATATCCTTGATGCAGGCCCTAATGCCCGAATTAAGAGAGATCCCGGTGGTCATTGATGCCGATGGTTTGAATGCCCTGGCCGAGGCTCCGGAAGGATTAAAGACCCTGGCCGGTCGGGCCGTTTTAACCCCCCATCCGGGGGAAATGTCTCGATTGTCGGGCCAGACGGTTAAGGAAATTCAGGCCGATCGGATCCGGAGCGCTGGTGCGTTTTCCCGAAAATACGGAATAGTGGTTGTGCTGAAAGGGGCCAGGACCGTCATTGCCGATCCGCAAGGACCAGTCTATCTGAATCCTGTCGCCCATTCGGTATTGGCCAGCGGAGGAACCGGAGATGTTTTAACCGGCCTGATCCTCGGCTTTTTGGCCCAGGGATTGTCCCCCATAGATGCTGCTTGTCTGGGGGTTTTTCTACATGGACAGGCCGGGGCCTGCCTGGCCGACGAGCGCGGCGGACAAGGGATTCTGGCTTCGGAACTATTGGATAAAATCCCGGGCCTGATATCCAAAAAAGGCATTTGGCAAACCCGCGACCGATTCCCTATCCCGTTGGTCAAAGAAGTGGAGCTGTGAATAGGAAAGACCCGTTCATCGTTTATCGTTCGTCGTTAGTCGATGAACACCGAACGCTGAACAGTGAACGATAAATAATGCACATTTTTTTTAAATCCTCCAATATCCCTTACACCGGGATCTAGATGATTAAGTTAGGAGCAAAATATGACCCAGGCCAAGGACATCATGACCCAGGAAGTGATTACCGTAAAAGAAGATACGCCGATTTCCGAAGTGGCTCAAATCCTGACCGAAAAACATATCAGCGGAGTACCTGTTTTAAACCCTGAGCAGCAGGTGGTCGGGATCGTTTGTGAAAGCGATATTATCGACCAGACCAAACGGCTGCATCTGCCGACCGTTGTTAATTTAATGGGCTATATTGTTTTTTTGGAAAGCGGGAAAAAATTTGAGCAGGAGTTAAAAAAGATGATCGGGTTGGTCGCCGCGGATATCATGACCCGGGCGGTCAAAAGCGTGACCCCTGAGACCCCGCTGGAAGATATCGCCGCGCTCATGACCGAATACCATGTTCATTCCATCCCCGTCCTGGATGGAAAAACCCTGGTGGGGATAATCGGCAAGAAGGACATCGTCCATTCATTGGCCCAATAAGAGGTTGGAGTTTTGGAAGGTCTGTTTTATGAGGAGGTGGCCGAAGGCGAGGAGGCCACAGAACGACTGGGCCGCCGATTGGCCTCGCTGTTCCTGGGCGGAGACGTGATCGCCCTGTATGGAGAATTAGGGGCCGGCAAGACCTGTCTGGTCCGCGGCCTGGCCCAAGGCCTGGGCCTGGAGAAAGAGTTGGTATCCAGTCCCTCTTTTTCTTTAATCAACGAATACCCCGGACCGCTGCCTCTTTTTCATATGGATTGTTACCGCCTGGGGCGGGAAGAAGAATTCGAGGAACTCGGGCTGGAAGAATATTTCGACGGCCCGGGGATTTCGATTATTGAATGGGCCGAACGGATCAAAGATTTGCCGGAAGAACGACTGGATATTTCAATCACCATTTTGGATGAATCCCGGAGACGGATCCAAATAAAAGGATCTGGGTCCATGGTCAATCGTTTACAGGATTGGAATCATAAATGCAGAATTCAGGAGTCCAAAGTCAGAGGTCAGAAGTAAAATGGACTTCCCAAGGGCTAATTTTCATCTTCTGGATTCTGACTCCTGGATTCCATATTCTTTAGTGAAAGAATAATATATTTTCCAAGCAGGAGGCAATTCATGTCCTTGATTGTTCAAAAATACGGAGGAACCTCGGTCGGTTCCATAGAAAAAATCCGTAATGTGGCCGAGCGGGTCATCGAGATGAAGAAAAAAGGCCACGATATAGTGGTGGTGCTGTCGGCCATGTCCGGGGAGACGGACAAACTGATCCGCCTGGCCCATGAGATAACCGAATCGCCCAATCCGCGGGAATTGGATGTTCTGATTTCCACCGGGGAACAGGTCTCTGTGGCTTTGTTCAGCATGGCCGTCCAAAGTCTGGGTTTTAAGGCCTCATCCCTTTTAGGACATCAGACAAGGATCATTACCGATGATGCCTATGGCCGGGCCAGAATCAACGAGATCGATACCCGGCGGATTATGGAAGAGATACGGAAAGATAAAATTGTAGTCGTAGCCGGTTTTCAAGGTCAGGATGAAAAAGGGAATATCACCACCCTTGGACGGGGGGGTTCGGATACCACGGCCGTAGCCGTGGCCGCGGCCTTAAAGGCCCAGGTCTGCGAGATTTTTACCGATGTGGAAGGGGTCTATACCACGGACCCCAATATCTGCCCCAAGGCCAGAAAGATGAAAAAAATATCCTATGAGGAAATGCTGGAAATGGCCAGTCTGGGGGCAAAAGTCCTGGAGATTCGTTCTGTGGAATTTGCTAAAAAATTTAAGGTCCCGGTGCATGTCCGCTCGACCTTTACCAATAAGGAGGGAACAATGGTGGTTCAAGAAGATAAAAGCATGGAAAAGATTCTGGTTTCAGGGGTTACCTACAATAAAAATGAAGCCCGAATTACCATCACCAAAGTGCCGGATCGCCCGGGTACAGCGACCAAGATTTTTGTCCCCATCTCCGAGGCCGGGGTAGTGGTGGACATGATCATCCAGAATACCAGTGCCGAAGGTTTGACCGATCTGACCTTTACGGTGCCCAAAACCGATTTTAAAAAAACCATGAATATCGTCAAAAAGATCGCCAAGGAGATCAAGGCCGAACGGGTTCTGGGAGACGAAAATATCGCCAAAGTCTCCATTATCGGATTGGGGATGCGCAATCACGCCGGAGTGGCCACCACCATGTTCTCGGCCCTGGCCAAAGAAGGGATCAACATCATGATGATTTCCACCTCCGAGATCAAGATCTCCTGCGTCATCGATGAGAAGTACACCGAACTGGCGGTCCGAACCCTGCACAGCGCCTTTCATTTGGATGAGGAACCCAAATAATAAAAAGCCTGAAGGTTGAAGGCTGAAGGCAAAAGGATATGAAACCCATAGAAATCTATGATTGTACCCTTCGGGACGGCACCCAGGCCGAAGATTTTAATCTCTCGGTGGAAGACAAAATCCGGATCGCTCAAAAACTGGACGAATTGGGTGTAGCCTATATTGAAGGCGGCTGGCCGGGTTCCAATCCCAAGGACGTGGAGTTTTTTCAGGCCATGAAAGACGTTTCTTTCAAGACAGGCCCTTTTAGCCGCCTTTGGCAGTACCCACAACCCCAAAACCGTACCGGAGAAAGATCCTAATCTGAAGGCCCTGATCCAGGCCCAAACTCCGGTCATCACTATCTTCGGCAAGAGCTGGGATGTCCATGTCCATGATGCCCTGCGGATACCCCTGGAAACAAATCTCAAAATTATCGAAGATTCCCTGTCCCTGGTCCGACCCAAGGTGCGCAAGCTCTTTTACGATGCCGAACATTTTTTCGACGGCTATCAGGCCAACCCGGAATATGCCCTCGCCACCTTAAAGGCCGCCCTAAGAGGCCAAGGCGGATTGCCTGGTCCTTTGCGATACCAATGGCGGGAACCTTGCCCAGCCGACTGACCTCCATCATCCAGGCTGTTAAAAAAGAAATTAAAGGCGCCTCCCTTGGGAATTCATGTCCATAATGACTGCGATTGTTCGGTGGCCAATGTAATGGCCGCCGTGGAATGCGGGATCAGACACGTGCAGGGAACCATCAATGGCTTCGGAGATCGTTGCGGCAATGCCAACCTTTGTTCCATCATCCCCAATCTGCAGTTAAAACTCGGATTCCAGGCCCTTGACCCTGAACAGTTTGAAAAAAATCCGTGAACTTTCCCGTTTTGTCGACGAACTGGCCAACATCCGTCACAATAAATATCAACCCTATGTGGGGGACAGTGCCTTCTCTCATAAAGGGGGAATCCATGTCAGTGCCGTGATAAAAAATCCGGAAACCTATGAGCACATCCGTCCCGAGCTGGTCGGAAATGTGCAGACGGATCTTGATCTCCGACCTGGCCGGCAAGAAGCAACATCCTCTCCAAGGCCAAGGGATATGGTCTGGATATAACCAGCAAAGACCCGGTGGTTGCATCCGATATTTTGTCTCAGTTAAAAGAACTGGAACATCAGGGATTCCAGTATGAAGGGGCGGAAGGTTCTTTTGAATTATTGATGAATCGGGCCATGGGGACCCGGCAGCAATATTTTGAACTGGAATGGTATCGGGTTACCGTCCAGAAGGTTCGGGAAGATCAGCCCCCCGTTGTCGAGGCGACCATCATTGTCAAGGTCAAAGGTCAGGTTGAACATACGGCCGCCCTGGGTAACGGTCCGGTCAATGCCCTGGACAACGCCCTTAGAAAAGCCTTGCTACGTTTTTATCCGGAATTAAAGGAAGTAAGTCTGGATGATTATAAAGTCCGCGTCCTTTCCAGCGTAGAAGGAACAGGGGCCCGGGTCCGGGTCTTGATCGAATCCGGAGACCGGGAAGACAAATGGGGAACGGTCGGAGTTTCCACCGATATCCTGGAAGCTTCCTGGCAGGCCTTGGTGGACAGTATTACCTATAAACTTTATAAAGAGGAAAAGAAAAGGAGCCAGAGAAACAAATAAATCGAAGTCTATGAATTTCGGATTGCGGAAGTTCTAGTAATTTAAGAAGGTTCCCTTCACTAAGGGCATTCCGTATTCCGAAATCCGAAATCCGAAATTAGAATGGACCTTATTCCTGTTATAGAAACCGAAGATTGTATCGGGTGCGGAAGCTGCGTGGAGATCTGCCCGGAGGTGTTTATTCTTAATGAGAGCCTGGAAAAGGCCCAGGTGATCAACCCCGAAGGCTGTCCTGCGGGAAAAATCGAGGAAGCGATGGAAATTTGCCCGGTGCACTGTATTCATTGGGAGGAATGAATCTCGTTCAAGGTGCTTCCTTGCGGATTATAATTAAGGCCATGTCTTTAAAAAACTCTGAATTCTCCGAATTCATCCGTCTCCGGCAAAAAGGACTTTTTCTATTTTCCTTCCTGATTCTGGGATTTTTAGGTTTCCGCTTTGCAGAAATGAATCAAAAACCGACTTTGTCGGGAAAAGTATGGACCGAGAAAAGCATAACGATTGAACTGCAAGGGAAAGTCCAGCGGCCCGGCCTCTTGGTCTATTCTAAGCCGCCCACGGTTCAACAGATAATCCGGGATGATGGGGGGACTAAGGGTGATCCTTCCTTTTCTGCCTCCCAAGGGAAGGAAGTTCTGTTTCGAGATTCGGCCCTTATAATTGAGGCAGTAACGAATGAAAAAATACTCATTCAAAAAAAACCTCTTTCAGTCCGGGCCCTTTGGATCCTCGGGCGACCCATTCCGCTCAATCGGGCCACGGTAGAGGATCTAGACCGGATTCCGGGGATCGGTCCGGGCCTGGCCCAGCGTATTTGGGAATACCGGCAAGCGCTGGGAAACTTTTCATCACTGGGTCAATTAAAGGAAGTGAATGGTATTAAAGAAAAAACCTACGAAAAATTAAAAAAGTATCTAACTCTTTAGCTTATAGGTCAAAGCTCATAGCTCTAAGTTTAACGGGAAAAAGGGGTGTAGCTATGAGCTATCAGCCATGAGCCCTGTGCTAAAAAGGAGGATTTATCATGTCTTCTAAGAATATCAAAAGAATCGGCGTTATTACCAGCGGCGGGGATTGCGGCGGCCTTAATGCGGTAATTAAAGGCATTGCTCGTGAAGCATTTGCCCTGGGTATTGAATCGGTGGTTATCCCCAACGGCTATGCCGGTCTGTACAATCTGGTGGATATGAATGATGTGGTCTTGCTTGATGCCGACCGGGTCAGCCGCATCGAGGCTTCTCTGGCCGGATCCGAGGCCGGCCATTCCCGGGTCAAGATCAGCAAGATCGCCGATCCCAATAAATATGAGCGGATCAAAGAAGGTCTTAAAAAATTCGGCATCGATGCCCTGATCATCAGCGGCGGCGACGATACCGGCAGTGTGGTTATGGATCTCAGTTCCCGGGATATCCCCTGTATTCATGTCCCCAAGACCATGGACCTGGATCTCCAGCCCTATAGCGTCGGCGGGGATTCCGCCATCAACCGAATCGCCATTTTTGCCAGGGACTTGAAGACCACAGGCTTAAGTCATAACCGCATCCTGGTTATTGAGGTCTTCGGGCGATATGTAGGACATACGGCCTTTCGGGGTGGGGTGGGGGCTGAAGCCGATTGTATACTGATTCCGGAAGTTCCTGTCGATTTTAATGTGGTCTATGAGCATATGTGGAAGACCTACAGCAACCGGATAGAAAGAAGTGATGTCAAGGCCGGGACCTATATTATTGTAGTGGCTGAAGGGATGACCGACGCCAGCGGGCAGCTGCTTTACGATGAATCGGCCGGCGTGGACGCCTTTGGCCATAAAAAGCTGGCCGGTGCCGGAAGGTATGTCCGACAACAGTTGGAAAAACGGTTAAAGGACGATCCTGCTGTCCCCACCTTCATGAGGCATGTCGGCATGTACGCCCCCGGGGTTTATGAGATTCCCGAGGTTAGAGAGGTGACCCCGGGACATCTGGTGCGGTCCGGCCCATCCTCCGCCTTTGATGTCAATTTCGGCCAAAGGGCCGGGGCGGTGGCGGTCCTGCTTTTATTGGAGAACAAAACCGGTACGACCCTGGTCAGCGTGAATGGAAACCAGATCACTTATATGCCCACCTCGGAAGCCATCAAGCGGCGGGAAGTGGATGTGGCTGAGCTGGCCCTTTTTGAAAGCCTGGGCACCTGCTTCGGCAGAAAACCGAAAAAGTACGATTATCATCTTAAGGAACAAACAGAAATTTGTGAGAGACACCTATAGAAGGTTCAAGGTCTAAGGTTCAAGGTTTTAAGCATAAAATAAACCTTTCCGATTACCTTAGACCTTGGACCTTGGGCCTTAAACCTTATGTTGGTATTAGGCATCGAAACCTCCTGTGATGAAACCGCAGCCTCGGTCTTGAAGGATGGGAAAGAAATCCTTTCCAATGTGGTCTATTCCCAGATCGCCCTTCACCGACCTTACGGCGGAGTGGTCCCGGAACTGGCTTCCCGAAAACACCTGGATAATATCATTCCTGTGGTCGAAGAAGCCCTTACTCAAGCCGGATTAAATTTGGAGGACCTTGAAGGCCTTGCCGTCACCCGGGGTCCGGGTCTGGTGGGCGCCCTATTGGTGGGCTTAAGCTTTGCCAAATCGTTATGTGCGGTTACCCGTGTCCCCTTAATAGGGGTCAATCACATCGAAGGACATATCTGTTCCATCTTTCTGGAACAGGAAGTGCCTTTCCCTTTTTTATCCCTGACGGTTTCCGGTGGACATACCAGTCTGTTTCTGGTAAAGGGAATCGGATCGTATGAAGTTTTGGGGCAAACCCGCGATGACGCGGCCGGTGAGGCCTTTGATAAAGTGGCCAAGCTGCTGAATCTGGGATATCCGGGTGGGGACATCATCGAATCTTTGGCTGAAAGAGGAGCGCCCAAGATCCGGTTTCCCAGGGCCATGCCATCGGCCGATTCTCTGGATTTCAGCTTCAGCGGAATCAAGACCGCAGTAGTCAATTACGTCAAGGGATTTCCAACCGCCCCGGATAGCCTGAAAAAGTTTTCTATTGAAAATATTGCCGCCTCTTTTCAGGAGGCGGTGGCGGATATGTTGATTAAAAAGGCCGTCCAGGCTCGGAAGAGGTATAAAACCGAACGGCTGGTCCTGGCCGGAGGGGTGATCTCCAACGGATATCTGCGCCGCCGGTTCCGGAAGATGGCCCAGGAAGATAATCTGGATCTGTTTATCCCCTCTTCCCATCTTTGCACCGATAATGCGGTCATGATCGCCT
Organism: uncultured delta proteobacterium; assembly: GCA_963790475.1. Lineage (GTDB taxonomy): Bacteria > Desulfobacterota > RBG-13-43-22 > RBG-13-43-22 > RBG-13-43-22 > RBG-13-43-22. The sequence continues at coordinate 394,333 of CAWBOS010000013.1, forward strand.
GGGTGGGGAATCATTACCTGGAAAGAGGAAAACAGGATTCGTTGGATATCGATGCCTTATCGAGATGGAAAGTTGGGACTTAGCGTGTCGACTTCCGGGTTTCGAGCATCGAATTTACTCATTAACAGCTTCAATAAGATCTATTAATTTAATATCAATGGAAAATTTGGAGGAAAATTGAAATGGAAAAATCGGAATTGCTCGAGTTAAAAGAACAACTGGAAACTAAGGGAATTAAATGGGAAGAGGCTGCCGAGAAGATCAAATTCGATGTCCTTTTATTGAACCTTTATCTGGCCTCTCCACCGGTCCCCATCAGTGTCATCAATCCACTAAAAAAATTGCTGGAATCAGCCTAAGGCATCTTCCTTCGGACTGATTACCACTACGCGATTTTTCCCTTGAACTTTAGCCCGGTACATGGCGGCATCGGCTTGCTTCAGAAGCTCCCCCGAGGCCAAGGTTCCATCAATCTGGATAAGGCCTATACTGAGAGTTAAGGGGAATATCCGGTCGCCTAACTCAAAAGGATGTCCCTCCATAACCGAACGAAGCCGTTCGGCCGCCGTAAGGGCTTCCCGGCTGTTCATCCCCTCGAGGAGGACGGCAAATTCATCACCACCCAACCGAAAAACGATATCCTCGATCCGCAGTTCCTTCATGAGCAGGCCGGTCAGAGTAATCAGAACCTTGTCCCCGACACTGTGACCGAGGGTATCGTTCACCTCCTTGAAGTTGTCGAGGTCCATGTACAGGAGGGACGTCATCGTTCCTCGTTTGGCCTTGGCGATGCTGCGGTTAAGCATGTCCCGGAGGGAATGCCGGTTTAAAAGACCGGTGAGGGCATCATGAACGGCGAAATATTTCAGGTTCTCCTGATAGCGTTTTCGATCGGTGATATCGCGGAGAATGGCCGTGAAAAATCGCTGATCAGCGCTTTCCCAGTTGGCCAGCGAAAATTCAATGGGGAACTCGGTTCCGTCCTTCCGCAGTCCTTCCATTTCAACCGTTTTCCCTAAGACCCGAGGCTCTCCACCGGCTTGCACCCGTGCCATACCGATCAGATGCCGATCCCGGTAACGGACCGGCATGAGTCGATTCACAGATTGACCGCTGATCTCGGCCTCGGTGTGTCCGAATATTTTTTCAGCCCCCCGGTTCCAACTCACAATGCTTCCGGCCCCATCGGCTGTGATAATGGCGTCATTGGCCGAGTGGGTAACCGCCCGGTAATGGGCTTCGCTTTCCCGCAGCGCCTCCTCGGCCCTCTTGCGTTCTTCAACCTCAATCTGGAGTTGTTCGTTGGCCAGCTGCAGGTCGGCCGCCTGGCGTTCGAGCCGGGCGCGCAATCGAAACAATTCCATTTGGTTCCTGACCCGAACCAGCAATTCACTGTGCTGGAAGGGTTTGGAAATAAAATCCATGGCGCCCAATTTCAGTCCGTCCACCCGCTGCTCCACTTCCGTAATACCGCTAAGGAAAATGACCGGGATGTCCTGACTTTCCTCCTGCGCCTTGAGTTGCCGGAGGACCTCAAATCCGTCCATCCCCGGCATTAAGATATCCAGAAGGATCAATTCCGGCGGGCTGGCCTTGACTGCGGCGAGCGCGATCTCTCCGCTGTCTGCGGAACGCACCCGATAGCCCTCCATCACCAGGATATCGGTTATTAGATTTAGGATCATCTGGGTATCATCCACTACCAAAACATCGCCTTTATCGTTCAAGTGGTCTCCTTTGCAGAATGGATGTTGGCGGAATGCAGGACGATGCAATAACCTAGTTGGTCGGCATGCCGGACCGGCAAATGGCCAAGCGACTGATCGGGGTCAAGACGGCCGGGACCTTTCAATTGTTTACCTCACAAAACCCTGGCTTGAATTTCGGATCTCCCCTGAAAAACTGATTTCTATATTATGAATTTAAAGGAAGGAGTCAACATAAAAAAAAGGACCTGGTATCCGATGGGCTTCACTAAATTCGATCCGAAATCCGAAATAGGAGATTACTCAAACCAAAATCCTTTTCCTCTAAGCAACCCCAGAAAAACCTCTACTACCCGGGGGTCATACAATACCACCCTTGTTCGTTTCGATCTCCTCCAGAGCGCTCTCGATCCCCAGGGCGGGGCGATAAGGACGGTAAGAGGCCATGGCCTCCACCACATCGGCCACCATAAGGATCCGGGCTTCCAAGGAGATGTCTTCTCCCTTGAGCCCCCGGGGGTATCCGGAACCATTCATTCGTTCATGGTGTTGAAGGACTATCTCGGCCAGGGGCCAGAGAAATTCTATCCCCTTGAGTATGTCATGCCCTATCTGAGTATGGTCCTGAATCCGTTGGTATTCGATCTCGCTCAACTTGATCGGTTTGGTTAGTATCTCAGCCGGAATCGATATCTTGCCCAGGTCGTGAATAGTCCCGGCTATGCGCAACCCGATCCATCGATCACCGTCCAGTTTCCATCTCTCGTATTCGGTGATTCCCTTGTCTGAAAAAACTTCCGCTGACCCCGGTGTAATTCAGGAACCGTGAGTTGGATGAGGCCATGAAAAACGGCCAGTTCCCGATTGGGCGGGATCACATAGACCTGGTTTGGTTTAACGGCCATCTGACCTGGGCCTCAATGACCGTCATGGTGGTGCTCCTTTGCAGGATCTCAGTCAGCATACTGGCATGTCCCTGATTGAGATGGGAAACCAGGATTAAAAGCCATACTGTTGTCAGGGTTTAGGTGATGGAAAAAATTCTCACAGGCCTCCAACCCTCCGGCCGAGGCCCCCATCCCGATGATGGGAAAATTTTTCTCCGGCATCGGCCTCGCTTTCGTATCGAGGGAGCCTGCCGGTTTCAGGTCATTTTTCTTCCTGGTCTTCAAGGTTTTCTCCTTGGCAATGGGTCATGCCCGGGGTAGGAAGCCTTTGCCGGCCTTATCCCTGGCAGCTTTGCTTATGGCCTTTCTTTCCACCAACACTGACCCCGGCCTCAATCTTATTTTTGGCCTGTATCTTCCAGACTAATAACCACCACACGATTCTTCCCTTGCGCTTTGGCCCGGTACACAGCGGTGTCGGCTTGGGACAAAAGTTGGACCGGCGCTGATGTTCCGTCGATCTGGGTTAGGCCAATGCTGAGACTCAAAGGAAATAGCCGGCCGCTTTCCTCAAAAGGATGAGCCACCACAGCTAAACGCAAACGTTCCGCTACCGAAAGGGCTTCCCGGCTGTCCATCCCGTCGAGAAGAACGGCGAATTCATCGCCCCCCAGCCTGAAAACGAGGTCTTCGGTCCGCAGCTCCACTTTGATGAGGTTGGTCAGGGTGATCAGGACCTCATCCCCGGAGCTGTGGCCGACCGTATCATTGACGTCCTTCAAGTTGTCAAGGTCCATATACAAGAGTGAACTCTTTGCGCCTCGTTTGGCCTTGGCGATGGTCCGGGTGAGTAGGTCTTCGAGTGAATGTCGGTTCAAAAGACCGGTGAGCGGGTCATGGATGGCAACATATTCCAGGTAATCCTGGTAGTGTTTGCGCTCGGTAACATCACGCAGAATGGCGGTGTAAAACCGGCCTTCATCGGTCTCCCCCCGGGCCAGGGAAAGTTCGACGGGAAACTCGCTCCCATCTTTACGTCGTCCTTCCAGTTCAACCGTTTTGCCGATCACCTGGGGTTCTTCACCGGCTCGCACACGGCTCATTCCGGCCAGATGCCGTTCAGAGTAACGGTCAGACATCAGTCGGGTCACAGGTTGACCACTGATCTCGAATGCGGTGAAACCGAACATTTTCTCCGCGCTCCGGTTCCAGCTCATAATATTCCCCGCGCCATCGGCCGTAATAATGGCATCGTTGGCCGAGTGGGTTACCGCCCGGTAGCGTGCTTCGCTCTCGCCTAACGCCTCCTCGGCCCTTTTGCGATCATTGATATCGCGGGTAAAACTCACTACATGGGGAATGCCTTTCAAAGGATCATTCCGATCGGCTGTCTCAAAAGTTCTTCATCCCGGTATCCAAGCGCTTCTTCGGCTTGACGGTTTATTTTGACGATCTTCCCTTCTTGATTGGTCAAGATCAGGATATCTTTCATTGAGAAATGATCTCACCCGTGGCAATGGCCGGGGTCAGGACCATCAAACGGTATTTGACTATGGCCTTCCAGACTCCATAAGCCCAGATGAGTATAATGATAGGCGCGATCGCCGGCAAAATCTGCAGGTGAAAAACCGGAAGGATGATATTGATCAGGGTCCCTAACCCAAAAGACAAAGCGACGGTGTTGATAATGATTCGGGACTGTTTTTTATGAAGGGGAATAGTGGATCCACCACCAGATGGAGTCCGGGGCACCAACTTCAACCCACCCTAAAGAAGTCCGGACGAAATCTTTGGCGGTTACAATCCCCGTCCAGGCTTGGAACAAAATGATTATTCCCGGCAGATAAAGGACCGGGTAAATCCACTTTTTTCTAAGGAGATTTTCCTGTTGGGTCAGGACTAAAGCAAGATGCAGGGAAAAACCGCCTACCAGGCACCACCCGAGGGCTGAGAGTTTAAACCAAAACCAGACAACTTCTTTGTCGGGAGCGAGATAAACGAAAGAATAAGTAAAAGCCCACCAGGCTAAATCCAGGCATAAGAGTAAAAAAACCCGGTTTAATGTGGATCGGGAATCCAATTTAAAAGCATAAAAACCGAGATAAATATAGACGGTGAAGGAAAGCAGAGAAAAGAGAGAAAAGAGATTCAAAGGTCTATCCTCATATAAAAAATCCGGTCGTCATTTGGACCGGCAATGGGCCGGCAAAGCGGGATCGGCGGAACCGACTTTTTTGCCCCAAGGCGCCTGCCTCAAACGGGCAGGAGGGTTATAAAAACATATTATTCAACCGGAGAAAAATGAAGATCAGCCGGGGTGTCCACCTCAAAGGAATCCTGGGCGCTTTCGATGACCTGGATAGAATACCCGGATTCCAAAGCCCGCAATTGCTCCAACTTCTCCGCCGCTTCCAAAACCCCGGTGGGTAATGAGGCAAAGACTCGAAGGAAGGATCTGGTATAAGCATAAATCCCCAGGTGTTTGTAATAAACCGGTTTTTCCTCCCGGTCCCGGTAATGAGGAATCGGCGAGCGGGAAAAATATAAGGCCTGACCGGAATGGTTAAAGACCGTTTTAACATGCTTGGGATCGGGGATTTCCGCCGGATCGGTGATTCGATAAATGAGGGTACTCATCTTCCACTCCGGATGAGCCTGGTGACGGGCAATCAAATCGGTCACTGCCTCGACGGGTAAAAAAGGCTGGTCTCCCTGGCAATTGACCACCAAGGTCCCCGGACCCAGTTTCAACAGACCGGCCGCCTCGGCCACCCGATCGGTGCCTGAACGGTGATCCGCCCGAGTCATGACCACCTCTGCTTTAAAGACTGTTGCCGTTTCGGCTATTCGAAGATCATCGGTGGCCACCACAACCTGTGAAATGCCGGGTATCTTCCTGGCCCGAAGGACGACCTGTCCGATCATAGGCAAACCGTTGATCAAGCCCAGGGGTTTTCCCGGGAAGCGGGTGGATTCATAGCGGGCCGGGATAATGATGACGGGTTCCATTTTTCTTAATCGCCTAGCTGCTTGCTAAACTTATCTGAATTATTCAGAAGCGGGTGGCGCGTTCCCTTTACGAATTGTTCCTTACCCCGCAACCTCTAACCCGTAACCGGGTTCTTACGAGAGATAAATTCCTGGATTTAGGTTGTAAAAATAAAATATCAATAACTAAGAAGAAATGGTTTGTTTTTTAATCAAAGAAAATGGGGGTATTATCACTCCATTTTTTAATATGGATTCTTCTATAACAACATGGGAAGAAATTTCACAGCAGGAGCCGATTCGGGTATTACCCCGGATCATGGTGAAGGGCCCGATGGTCGTATCCGGACCCACCCGTACCGAGCTTTCAATATGAGTGGACATCGGATCGATAATAGTGACCCCCCGGAGCATCCAGTCCTTAAGGATCCGTTGTTCGAGGACCCGCCCGGAACGGGCTAGTTCGGACCGGTCATTGATCCCCAAGACCTCCTCGGACCGGGGATGAAAAAAGGTCGATACCGGCAGCCCATTTTCCCGGGCCAATTGGACCAGGTCGGTCAGATAATATTCCTTTTGCCGGTTTTTTCGAGTTAATTTGGAAAGGGATGAAAAAAGGAATCCCGAATCAAAGCAATAAAGACCGGTGTTGATTTCCTGGACTTGCCCTTCCTGAGGGGAAGCATCCTTCTCCTCGACAATTTTCAGCAGTCGCCCTTGCGGGTCCCGTATGATCCGGCCGTATCCTTTAGGATCCGCAACGCTGGTGCTGATCAGGGTTAAAACGGCCTTCCCCTGCTTGTGCACCTGAAGCATTTTTTTCAGGGTCCCCTTTTCGATCAAGGGCACATCGCCGTAAAGGACCAACACCGTGCCCTGAAACCCTTTCATTTCTCTTTGGGCCATCTTAAGGGCATGACCGGTGCCTAACTGAGGCGACTGTTTGACAAGAACCCCGGGCCAGGTCCGGAATGCCTCCGCCAGAAGTTCGGCCTGGTGGCCGACAACCAAGAGACTTTTTTGAGGCCTCATGCTCAGGGCCGTGCCTAAAACATAACTCAATATCGGTTTGCCCAACAAGGGGTGGAGCATCTTCGGGATATCGGATTTCATCCGGGTCCCTTTGCCGGCGGCCAGGATAACAACAGCTAAAGGTTTTCTGCGGGTAGGCATTCAATGAGCCTCTAATTTAAGCCTCTTGCCAGAGTCCAATTTTTTTAAAATAGGGCAGGTATCTTGCCTGACAATAGGTTGAAATCAATAGATGCCAGTCAGTGCGGCTGACCTAATAAATGAGAAATTAACCTGAGCGGACTTTTGCAAGGGATTTAATTCAACTCAATTTCTTATTCTCAAAGGAGAAAATGAGAAACGGTCGCCTTATCCGGTCTTTTCCAGAACCTTATAAGTCATCATACCTAATTTTATTGATATATCGTCATTCATGACCACCATATTATCCGGGGCCTTAACCGATCTTGAGGCCATATAGAGCACGGCCTTCATGCCGATTTTCCCGAGACGGTCGATAACCGCCTGAACTTCCGGCGGCGGCAAAGCTATGATGGCGATGTGATCTTCTTCGGGATCAATATGGGTTTCAAGTTCCTCGATCGGATACACCATAATAGGGTCATCGCTATTCTTCACCAGATCGGGATCTTTTTCAAAAACTTTTCTTATGACCAGATTATTTTCTTTTAACATCTGAGAGTTGATCAGCACATTCCTGAACCGACCTCCACCTATGATTACCAGACCCCATTTTCTGCTGAGTCCCAGTATGTTGGCGAGTTCGGTTTTTAATGATTGAACTTCATAGCCAACCCCCCGGCAACCGAAGGTGCCAAAAAAAGACAGATCCTTTCTAACCATGACAGGGGAAATCCCTTCGATGTCAGCCAGTTCCATCGAGGTTGTGCGTTTGACATCTTGTTTTTCCATTCTATTTAATGTTCGATAATAAATGGAAAGCCGCCGGATGGTAGAATCGGATATTTTGTCTGTCCTTAATTTTCCCTTTTCATCAATATTATTTACTTCCATAAAATTATATCTCCATTTGCTTGACAAGAATTTTCTTTTTTTTGAACCTCCTGCAAAAATCTTTAATCGTTATTCCTGGCTCTTCTCCCTTGCCGGATAACCCCAGTCGAAATCCAGTTCAAAGATCTGGTTTCCGGCTCTGGCCGGGACCACGCCTTGACCCCGATCCTGGCCCCGGACTTGATCCGGGACTCACCGGAGGTGACGGAATTCCTGAGGTATGCAAGTGGTTCACTTGAAATGAATAATTGAATATAAGATGGAGGGGAAAGAAGAGTCAAGGATAAAAATAGTTTCCCTTTTTCCCCTTGACCCCTCTTAGGCTTATTTTATACTCACTTCACCCATAAGAATATTGTGAAATCTTTAACTTATGCCAGGCATTATGAATGGAGGAGCCAGAAAAAAAGGACATTAAACAGAACAAGCGGGGCAGTTTTTTTATTATTTTTAATATCCCTCATCGGTTTTTCCAGCGTGATTTTCGCTTCCATAACCAAGGGCCCGGCTGAAAACGAGTTAAAAAAAGATGGCTTCCAACATCCACTGGCTGGGTCATGACAGCTTCCGGATCGATGGGGACGGGGTGGTGATTTTGTCTGGATCCTTTAATGATCAAGGATGGTCCCAAAGCCGATCCGATCCTGATAACCCATGATCATTTTGATCATTGCTCTCCGGCCGACGTGGCCAAGATCCGAAAACCTGAAACCGTTATTGTCACCGTAACCCAGGCCGCTGCCAAACTCACGGGCCAGATCAAAATTGTAAAACCGGGAGAGGGAATAACTGTTAAGGGAATCTCCATCAAAACTGTGCCGGCCTACAATGTGAATAAGTTTCGCAGCCCCGGAGTGCCTTTCCATTCCCAAGAATCCGGTTATGTAGGTTTTATCCTGTCGGTTAAAGCCTGAGCATTCACCATGCCGGGGATACGGACTTCATACCGGGAATGAGAAATGTAAAGTGGACATCGCCCTGCTGCCCGTAAGCGGCACCTATGTCATGGCCGCGGAAGAAGCCTTTGAGGCCGCCCCGGCCATAAATCCCAGGCTGGCCATTCCCATGCATGTGGGAGGTCCGGTAGGGTCCTTATCCGCCGCGGGCAATTTCAAAGAAAAGGCTATGGTCCCGGTGCTGGTGCTGCCTGTAGAAAAAGAACCCTAACCCGGGCCGCGATCCGTTTTAGTCGTTGCCGAGGGTCATAAATCACCTCGACGGCATCGAACTGATAATTTAAAAAAAGGGCAACAAACTTTTCCCCCTGAGGGTTTTTATTACTTCCAGGGCTTCTTTTCTACTTTCATATGATCCGGCCTCGACACGATACCAGGTTTGCCGGCGGGATACTTTTTTGGGCTTAACCGTAATGTTTTTTCTATTTAGGGTGAGTTGGTTTATAAACTGCTGGGCTTCTTCCAAACCGGAAAAAGTGCCCAAATAAGCGCTGAAATGCTTATCGGAAACCTGGACAATTAATGTTTCATCATTAAGTTCCGGAAGCTTTATCTGCTGATTGATGAGAACAAGATCGATGTCTTTTATGGAAGGATTTTGGCTTAGAACTAAATCGATCAAAGATTCATTTAATTTTCCATAATGATTAGTTACGAGTTTGGATAAATAATCCCCTTTTTTCACCTGAATGTTGCGGGTCAAATATAACGAAGGTGCCCGAGCTTGAACTTCCGGCGGGTTTTCCTCCCCCTTTTGGGAACGCCCTTTCGGGATTAAATCGATCCGCCCGGATTTCTTCTGAAATTCTTTTTGAGATTGAGCTTTTTTAAGGGGATCTTCCGCTCGGCTCAACAACGCCCTAATTTCCCCGTACCATCTGAAACTTGTCATTTGCTCCTTCAACTCTGGTCGAAACACGAAGATGCCGACTACCAGGATCCAACCGAATAAAACAATCAATCCATCTCTTATAAAAAGACGGTAGGATAATCTTGGGTAGTTGACATTGCGGGAAGACCTTTTCTTCATTTTAGGTTTATAATCAGGCCCCTCAAGATTTCTGAGGATCTTTTCAATCAAATTGGCTTCAATTTTTTTGACAGAAGCCTTATGCCCGGCAAAGAGGGCATTATCACAGAGGATGTTGAGCAGCCTGGGAATTCCCTCGGCTTTCTCGACGATCAGGGACAGGGCTTGAGGAGAAAAAATATAGGCCGAGGACCTTCCGGCCATTCTCAGGCGATGCTCGATATATTCAAAAGATTCTTTCTGGGACAGGGGATTGACCGTTATCCGCAGCGGGTTAATTTTAGGATGATTTCTTAAAAAAGCGGCCTTAAAAGGTTCTTCGATCTCCGGCTGTCCGACCAGGACAATCTGAAGGATTTCGGAAACCCAGGATTGGCTTTCAAGAAGAGAAAAGAGCCCTCTGAGTACCTCCTCGGAGAGTTTCTGGGCTTCATCGATTAGGACGGCCAATAATTCCCCCCGGCCTTTTAATTTTTCTAAATAGGACAGGAATTTATTCTGAAGTTCATCAATCCCTTCCTTAGGCATCGGTTCTTCCAATTCAGAAATGATCTGTTCCAGCAATTCCCTCAAATTGTAAGTAGAATGGAATATAAAAGCGGTTTTTACCCTTTGGGGAAGTCTATCTATGAGGCTGTATATTAACATGGTTTTACCGGTTCCGACTTCTCCGGTAAGAAGGATCAGTCCTTTTCGATCCGTTATGCCTCTCCCGACGGCCTCAAGGGCTATCCGGTAACCTGGGGTGAGATAAAGGAACTTGAGGTCCGGTGATAATTCAAAGGGTTTATCGGATAAACCGTAATAAGCTAATGGCATGGGATGTTTTTCCTTTGCTCCCCATATTAATAAATCACCTCTTCTTTTTCAAGTTCGCCGATCTCTTCCGGGGACAGGCCAAGCTTGTGAACGAAGACCTCTTCATTGTGCTCCCCCAGAAGCGGAGAATGCCGGTGTATCCTGGCCGGAGTTTCTGAAAGGTTCCAGGGAGGGGCAATCACCCAGTCCTTTCCGATAAAAGGATGGTCCAACTGGGAATACACTTCCCTCTCCCTCAAATGAGGATCATGAAAGAGCCCTTCCGAACTTAAGGAGGGGGCGGAAGCCACGCCCACCTTTTGTAATAATTGGGTTACTTCATAATAGTCCTTATCTTGCGTCCATTGAGTGATAATCTCGTCCAAGCCCTCCTGGTTTTTTAACCTTGCCGTAGGATCGATAAACTTTTCATTCTCAATCAACTCCGCTTTCCCCATCACCCGGCAAAGGGCCTGCCATTCGGCATCGGTGGCCACAGCGATGCTGACCCACTTGTCCTCTCCCTGGCAGCGGTAACAATTATGCGGCGCCATCCATTCGTCTTTATTCCCCTTGCGACCAGGCACTCTTTGGTTCATAAAATAATCAAGGAGGATATCGCCGGCCAGGACGGCAATCGTTTCCTGAGAGGCCAGATCGATATACTGCCCTTCACCGGTCCGGTGCCGATAGATCAAAGCGGTCAGGATGGCAAAGGCCGAGGTAGTTGCGCTTCGAAGATCCATAGAACCCATAAAGTTGCTGGGCGGCCAGTCTTCATAGCCGGTAATGTGCGAGAAGCCGCCGAGGGCGGCGAAGGTCGGGGCGTAACCCACATACTCCCTCTCCGGTCCCGTCTGACCGCAGGACGAAGAGGAAATGTAGATCAGGTCAGGCTTTATGGCCATAAGCACATCATAGCCTAACCCGAGCCGGGGGATCACACCCGGCCTCATGTTCTCCATGACAATATCACTCAATCCGACCAGCCGTTTGGCAAGTTCGACTCCCTTGGACTTGGACAGGTTCAGGGTCACGCTTTTTTTATTCAGATTGAGATTATTGAAAACAGAGGATTCATTCGGGCCTGAAAATCGCTTGCCGGTGCTGAAGGAAAGGTTTCTGGCGTGGTCTATTCTTTTCCGGCTTTCCACTTTGATGACTTCCGCCCCGAGAAATCCCAGCAAACAGGTGGCATAGGGTCCAGCCCAGGCCGAGGTGAATTCCGTTACTCGAATTCCGGCTAACGGTCCATGGTTCATTAAATACTCCTTTATATATCCCCAAGGAGGGTTTTAATAGGACCAAATGTTTTAAAATATTTAGGTCCCCGGTTTAATAATCGAATGCTTCAACCCGCAACGGATTAAATAATCCCCTTGTTTTTCAGACTTGCCAGTTCTTCTTGGGAAACTCCCAACCGTCCATAGATCTCCTCATTGTGTTCACCCAACAGCGGAGCGGCCTGCACCAATTTCCAGGGTGTTTTTGAAAAACGGAATGAGGATGAAGGGAAGGGGATCTTTCCCACTGCCGGGTGCTCCATCTCGACAAAAAAATTTCTGGCCTTGAATTGTTCGGAATGATAGATATCCGCCACAGTATTGACTGGGGCGATGGGGCAGCTTAAGGCCTGTCCCCGGCGGAAAATCTCTTCCTTGGTATGGTTCATGGTCCATTCAATGATTCGCTCGTTTATTTTTTCCGCATTCTCAGCTCTGGATAAGGGGTCCCGGCAACAATCCTCTTTGGCCCACTGCGGATCTCCGATCAGTTTAACCAGAGAGTTCCATTGATGTTCCTCCGGGGTTACCACAACGATATAGCCGTCCAGGCAGGGCAAGATCCCGCCGGGCATCCGCCGGACCTTGTCGCCGCCCCGGGTCAGGACCACCTGGTCATTAGCAAAGGTTACACTTTCGACCCTCTGCATGGACATTAAGGCCTCCTGCTTGGACATTTCGATGAATTGACCTTTCCCGGTCAGAATCTTCCAATAATAGGCGGCGGTAACGGCCACCACCGCCACCAGCCCGACATCAAACCCGCTGCTGTTTCCGCCGACTTTGACCGGCGGACGGTCCATGTCCTCCGCAGGAATGGGCAGCATATATCCTTGCCCGCTGGCGTGAACCGTATTGAGCTGAAAGGCTTTATAATCCCTATAAGGGCCGCTTCTCCCATAAGGGGTGATCGAGATCATGATCAGACCGGGATTAACGGTCTTCAGGTTTGCATAATCCAATTCCAGCTCTTCCATTTCCCCCACGGGCCGGTCGTCAATGAGAACATCCGTTCTTTCAATTAATTTTCTGAAAATCTCTTTTCCTTCAGGCTTTTTAGGGTCCAGCGTAAGACCCTTCTTATTACTGTTCAGATAGAGAAACAATCCGCTTTTTTCCTGATGGGGGACATCTCCCGGAAAGGGACCGCGCCTCCTGGAATCATCACCGGTCAGTGGTGGCTCGACTTTCAGAACATCGGCCCCCATATCGGCCAACAGTTTGGAACAATAAGGTCCGCTGACCATATTGCAATACTCTACGATCTTCATCCCCTCCAGGGCCCTTGGGGTCATGGTGTTTTCTCCTTGGTTCAAAATGATTCTTCCTCCACAGGGTCAACCCTAAATGCAGTCAGGTAAGAAATTAGGTGCTGATCTTAGTCAAAAAGGACTAAAAATGCAACAAACATCATCCTTTTTTTCATTGACTCTCGAGGGTCAACCCTTTACATTAATTTTCTTCCCCGAATGGATTTGTTTCCCCCCATTGGCGGCAGAGGAATACTCTTCAATAATATTATAATTATAATATTATGATAAGGATTGGTTTTATGTCAAACGAAATGATAAGGGAATTACATCCTCTGTTTCATCCCAAAAACATCGCCGTGGTCGGCGCATCACCCAAATCCGACCCCCTGATGATGAACCAGGGCAATAACTATATCAAGGGATCCATTGAACAGAATTTCTCGGGGAAAATTTTTCCGGTTCATCCCAAGGCTAAAGCCATTCTCGGATTTCCGGCCTATTCCCGCGTAAAAGACATACCCGATTCGGTGGACCTGGTCATCTTCACCGTTCCGGCTGAGGCGTCCCTGGAGGTTATGGAGGATTGTGTCGCTAAAGGGGTAAAGTTTGTCCATCTCTATACCGCCGGCTTCGGCGAATCGGGACGGGAGGCTTTCAAGGAGATGGAAAAAAACTTGATTGAAATGGGCCGGAAGAACGGGATACGAATTGTCGGACCGAATTGTATGGGAATTTACTGCCCGGAGGGTGGTTTGGCTTTTCAGCCTTTTTTCCCTACGACACCCGGTCCGATTGGTTTCTTTTCCCAGAGCGGTCAAATGGCCGGGATGTTTGTCATGAATGCCGCCGCCCAAGGCTTGAGATTCAGCAAGGTCGTCAGTTTTGGAAATGCCAGGGATTTAAAGGCCCATGATTTTCTAAACTACCTGGCCCAGGATGAAAAGACAAAAGTCATCGGCTCTTATTTGGAGGGGTTGGAAGACGGCAGGTCCTTTATAGAGGCCGCCAAAAAAGTGACCCGGGAAAAACCGCTGGTAATCTTTAAAGGGGGGTTGACCGAAGGGGGATCCAGGGCGGCCCTGTCTCATACGGCGGCGATCGCTGGTTCGTCCCGGATCTGGAGGGCCGTGTGCCGGCAGACCGGGATCGTTTCAGTGACCTCTCTGGCAGAACTGGTTTATACGCTGTCCGCTTTACAGAGGACGCCTCTACCCAAAGGAAAGAATGTGGTCATCCTCGGCGGGGCCGGAGGGGGAAGCGTCACCATGACCGATCAGGCTGAAGCGGAAGGATTGAAGGTCCCGCAGCTTTCGGACGATACCATAAGACAACTGGAGGCCATGGTTCCCCCCCAGGGCACGAGTGTCATAAATCCTCTGGATGTGGGAAGAAAATTTTTTGCCGGAGATAATTTCAATAAAGTTATGGAGCTGTTGAGAGATGATGCCGACATCGATGCCCTGATTTTCATGCAGCCCATTGCCTTGTTCAGTCGCTTCGGCGGCCGCGCAGGAATAAGTATGCTCCTGAGACAGACCATCGCCGGGCAAAATATTTTAAAGAAACCCATGTTTCTTGTTATAGAAAAAGATGACGGGTTCGGCGGTGACCGACTGGTGAAAGAAGCGATTGAAAAGTATCATGCCGCCAATCTGGCCACCTTTCCCGATTTTCGGTTGGCCGTCAAGATCGCCGGCTATTTGGCAGATTATCAGGCCTTTTTAGACCGGCAGAAAGAGTAAACTGAAATATAAGGCTATCTACCTAAAAATCATTCAATTTGTCAATGGAGACGTGTATGTCTTTTCAGGAACTGGAAACTATTTTACACCCCCGATCGGTGGCCGTGGTCGGCGCTTCGGCCAATGTCTATTCCTTCGGATACAGCTTTGTTCATCATTTGGTGGAATACGGATTTAAAGGAGCGATTTATCCGGTCAACCCCAACTACCCCGAAATTCTGGGTTTGAAAACCTACCCCGGCGTGCGGGATATTCCGGCCCCAGTTGATTTTGCCATTTCCTGCGTCAACGCTTCTCAGGTGACCGCCATGTTGGAAGATCTGGCTGAAAAAGGCGTCAAAGGTGTGCACCTTTATACGGCCCGTTTCAGTGAAACCGGCCGAAAGGATGCGGCGGAATTGGAACGATCGGTCCTGAAACTGGCCCTGGACAAGGGCATCCGTCTTATCGGTCCCAATTGCATGGGCGTTTATTATCCGAAAGTAGGACTTTCTTTCGGGTTTAATCTACCCAAAGATTCAGGCCCGGTAGGGATGATTTCCCAATCCGGAGGGGGCGCCTCCGGTTTTGTGCATCTGGCCTCTTTGCGGGGAATCCGGTTCAGCAAGGTCATCAGCTACGGCAATGGCCTGGATCTGACCGAATGCGATTACCTGGACTATTTTATTCAGGATAAGGAGACCCAAATCATCCTCCTTTATGTCGAAGGGGTTAAAGATGGTCGGCTTTTTTTTGAAACCTTAAGTCGTGCCTCCAGGGCCAAGCCGGTTATCGTTATGAAAGGCGGGAGGGGTCAGGCCGGATCCCGGATGACCTTCTCTCACACCGCTTCTCTGGCCGGATCCTTCCCGGTCTGGGAGGCCATGGTCAAGCAGGCCGGGGGGGTTTCAGTAGACGACTTTGATGAGTTGATTGACCTGACGGTTGCTTTCCGTTTTTTGCCCAAGGTGCCCGGCAAACGGGTCGGGGTGATCGGCGGTGGCGGCGGTCCCAGCGTCATCGCCGCCGAAGAATGTGAAGAATCCGGATTGGAGGTGATCCCCATCCCGCAGGACATGCGCGAAGAACTCAAAGAACGGGGAGTCTCCATCTGGGACTGGATCAGCAATCCGGTGGATCTTTCGATTGTCGCCGGTTCGGGAGTTACCGATATCGATATGCTTCACCTCATGGGCCAACACCCGTCCTTCGATATTCTAATGGCTAATAACAACGAATGGGTCATGATGACCCTGGCCTCGGATGAAAGGTTCCTGGGATTGAAAAGCCAGATCAAAAGCCATATCAACCTGAGGGATACTTATCCTAAGCCCTATGTGGTTATTTTCGGCGAGCGGGGAGTGATTACCCGAGATCAGGATGACTGGCATTGGAAGGTGATTGCCGAAGCCCGGGCCGAGCTGATCCAGGCCGGCATGGCCACCTTCCCGACCTTCAGAAGAGCGGCAAAGGCTTTGCGCAAAGTGCAGGAATATTATTCCGGATTAGAATAAGGCTTCTGCGATATGAATAACCAATTCACCCCAGGACGGTTCGCGGCTGTCTACCTTGCCTTGGTCAGAGAAAATTATGTTTTGCTTTTAAAAAGACAAAACACCGGTTTTGAGGACGGCAACTTCGGCCTGATTGCCGGACATGTTGAAAAGGATGAATCGATCACTCAGGCCGTCATACGAGAGGCCAAGGAGGAATCGGGAATCAGTTTGTTGCCCGAACAAATACATTTTTTTCATGTTATGCAGCGCTTTTCCATAAACGACCGGGTTTATCTGGATTTCTTTTTTTCCGCGGAATCCTGGGAGGGGGAGATCACCAATAAAGAGCCGGAGAAATGCAGCGACTTGACCTGGTTTGCCTTGAATAACCTTCCGGACAATATAATTCCCTATATCAAAAATAGCCTGCAAAACTACTTGTTTAAATCAATATATTTCAGCGAAATTGGTCAGCAGGATCATCCTGCAAGATAAACTCAGAACTGCTTGGTGGAGGACCAATCATGATCTTATCCGGCCTGGAAATTGGTTCAAAAATCGGCCAGGAAATAATTATTGATCCCTTTGATCGGGCCAAGGTCAATCCGAACAGCTATAACCTATCCCTGCACCAGACGCTGATCACCTTTACCGATTTTCAATCGGATATGAAAAAGGAGAATCCTTACACGGAGATTACCATACCCCCAATTGCCCCACCCGATTTTTCTTCTTATTCCTGTCTTTTTCTTGCCTAATACTCTTTCCCTGAAAAGGAAATTCTATCAAACATTTATCCTGCAGCCAATATTGTGGGAGCGTCAAGAAGGCTTATCGTCGTCCGTGCCACCAAACAAGTGTTCAACCTCACGGTCGGCAAGACGGGGACATACCATCTATTCCGGCTATATCATGGCCAGGAGGATGTAGTCGGTCAGCAAAATCATTGATAGGGTGAGACCCCCCTGAGGCTGAGTATAGGTTCCCGCCGTAGAGACAATGACGTCATCCAGGGCAGGAAAGACGAAGATGGCTTGTCCTCCCCAGCATTGGCCCTGTCATTTAGGGCAGGTTAGGGGATCAATCTCATACATTTTTTCAATCAATCTGATTCAATTCCGGTTGAATTTTGCATTTTCCTCTGTCTCTATGACACAAGGAATAAGTGCATCTTAATTTCTTTTTGACGAAGGCCCCGGGAAACGTTACTATAAAAGCCATAATATCGAACCATCTGCTCGTACCGGTCGGGGGAATTTCATCCCTGGGGTTTTCCCTGGAGCATGAGAGCTCCCTACCAATGTAGGGCATAAATGTTCGAGATTTTTCTGTTGAAAAAAAGGTTATCTCGGTTATAGTGGTTACCTATCATTCCATCAGGTGAAATCCAGACAAAGATATTTGAAATTTGGTTTAAACGGGGCTATTTCTATCCCTCGTCCAAAGGTCATTCTGTTTTTTCACTGTTGACGGGGTCATGGGTCAGGGGTCGGCCACGGGAAGAAACAAGCCCCTCTTAAACCTGATAAAGTGAGAAATCAATGCGCAGACTCCAGTGTTTAAAATCTAATGACACAGAATAAAAAAACAACCTTCTATAACCGCTCCTTGGAAAGGGCCTTACAGATCCTTAATGCTTTTACCGGTGAAAGGACCAGGCTAACCCTCAGTCAACTGTCGGAGATTCTGAGTCTTTCCCGGGCCACGGTGCTAAGACTGTGTGCGACACTGGTCAAGTACAGCTTTCTTCATCAGGATCCCACCTCTAAAGAATATTCGTTAGGCCTGCGGTTACTCGAGTTGGGGAGTATTGTTCTTCACTCTTTTTCCTTAAGAAAGGCGGCCTCTCCCTTTTTAAACCAGTTGCACAGAAAGTTGGGTAAAACACTATTCCTGGGAATTTTGGATCAAGGACAATTGATCTACATCGACAAGCGGGAGGATGCTCGAAACCCAATTACCTTTACCTCGAATATCGGCACCCACCGCCCGCCCTACTGGGGCATGTTGGGGCCCATGCTTATGGCCCATTTGCCCGAGACCGAAGTCGATACATTGTTGGAGAAAAATCCGCTGACGGCCACCACTAAAAAATCTTTCACCAAAAAAGAGGAGTTTAAAAAGTGGCTCGGACAGATACGGAAGGACGGCTTTGCCGTTGACGAGGAAAGGACCTTTGACGGCATTACCGGGCTGGCCGTCCCGATTCATGATTTCAGGGGAAAGGTCATCGCCAGTCTGGCCGTTTGTTTCATTACCTCCGCCATGGATGTAAAGGAGTTGAAGCGAATCATTAAAGAAACCCAAAAAACAGCCCTGGATATTTCCAGGGGCATCGGTTACGACGGGAAAAAATAACCCCCCCTGAGGTCAGGGACGACCTGGTTAAAAAATTTATATCATTTCATTATCAATTTTTGCTTGACAGGGTCTTGGGAAATGATAAAATCACATTCATCTAGTGAACAATTAATTTTATTAGATAAAATCTAAAATGTCAGACTCCCTCATAGGCCAAAATGAAAAACCTGCAAGAAGAAACCACCCGATATTGGAATCCGATCCTGGAAAGTCTCCCTCAGGAACAGTTGCGAGCCCTGCAACTCAAAAAATTCAAAAGAATTCTGGCTTGGGCCTACGAGCGGTCGAAGTTTCACCGAAAACTTTACCAGGAGGCGGGGCTGGAGCCGGGAGACATCAAAACCTACGAAGATGTGGCCCGGGTTCCCAAGGTGGAAAAGGCCATGATGCGGGAGATTCAGAGGAAGACCCCTTTCCCTTATGGGGAGGCCCTTTGCGTCCCTTTAGAGGAAGTCACCGAATTCAGACAAACCAGCGGAACAACCGGAACCCCCGTGTACCAGCCTGATACCTGGCAAGATTGGGAATGGTGGGCCGAGGCCTGGGCCACTCTGCTCTATGCCCAGGGGTATCGCCGAAGCGATCGGGTTTTTCTTCCCTTCGGATATAATATCTTTGTGGCCTTTTGGGCCGGCCATTATGGAGCGGAAAAGCTAGGATGCGAGGTTGTGCCTGGCGGCTTGCTGGACACCGAGACCCGGATATTAAAGATCCAGGAATTAAAAGCTTCGGCGATGATGGCTACACCCACCTATGTGTTGGGCATGGCCGACACGGCCCGAAAGAAACTGGGAATCGATCCGGCTAAGGACTTGACCATCCGTAAAATCACCTGCGCCGGCGAACCCGGAGCTAGTATCCCCTCCACCAAACAGCGGATCGAAGAAGCTTGGGGTGCCAAGGTCTATGATCACGTGGGGGCTACGGAGGTCGGGGCCTGGGGTTTCGAGTGCTCAGAACAACCGGGCGCACTCCATGTGAACGAGGCCCTCTTTTTGGTGCAACTGGAGGATTTGGCCAGCGGTGCTCTGATTGATGAGCCGGGCAAGAAGGGGAAGATTGTCATCACGGCCCTGGATCGTATGGCCCAGCCCTGCATCCGATTCGACTCCAAAGATGTGGCCGAATGGACCGATGAGCCCTGCCCATGCGGGCGAACCTTCAGGATGATCCAGGGCGGTGTCATCGGGCGGTCAGATGATATCACCAAAATCAAAGGCGTTTTGGTAGCCCCTTCGGCCATCGAAGAGGTGGTTCGCAGCCAAAAAGGATTAAGTGATGAATTTGAAATCCTGGTGACTAAAAAAGGGGATCTGGATGTGATAACACTGAAGATAGAACTTCTGCCGGAACAGGAACGGAACCGCGAAGACATTCTTAGACAACTTCAGGATCAGCTGCGTCTCAAAACCAACCTCGGGTATGTCATCGAAGTTCATTTCTACCATTCCCTGCCCCGCTATGAGGTAAAAGCCAAACGGTTCAAGGATCTGAGGAAAAAATAAAAAAAAGGAAATCGAATGGATCGTCAAACGATGGAAAAAATGGCCGCGGGAATCCGGTCCATCCGTGAAGAAGCGGAAGTCTTGAAAAGGCTATCGGAAGGGATTCAGGCTGTGGAGCGGAACGCCGATCGGATTTTGGCCTCAGTGAAGATGCTGGAGATCAATGTCTCTGATCTTCTTCTGCCGGACTATTGCTAAGAAATTGTTTTAGCGCAGGGTGACCAAATCCCTTTTTCCGGATTCCGACCAAAAGCCTAGCGGAACGACATAGAGGAGCCTTAGCCTGTTATTAAAAAGATTAGCGGTTAATCACCGACATCTATAAGGAGGATAATTATGAAGGCAAAACGTTTAGCTGTCTGGGTATGGTCCTGTTTTTTTATCATCATCTTTTTTTCAACTTCTTTCCTCTACGCTGCCGCTAAACCCATTATTATTGGTGCCCCTTTGCCGACAGCCTTTGTCGAAGGTTGGGGCGCGGAAAGAGCCATGCGCCTAGCCATAGAGGAAATCAATGGCAAAGGGGGGGTTACCGTAGGTGGGGTCAAACGTCCTTTCGAACTGGCAGTCATGGATACCCGGGATCTGGAAGCCGGTGTCCCGGTCAGCGACGCCCTACTGACGGTTGAAAAGCTTATTTTGGAAAAGAAGGCCGACTTTATTCTGGGCGGCCCAGCACGTTCCGAAGCCGGCTTGGCCGCCATGGATCTTTTGTCCAAGTATAAGAAGATTTCCATCCTAACCACCGGGGTCCTGACTCCCAAGTATAATGAACGGGTGGCTGAAGAATATAACAAATTTAAATATTGTTTCCGGATTACTAGTGAGGTCAAATGGCTGGTCGGCGGTGAAATGATCCCTTCCCTGATAGAATTAGGAAAGATACATAAACTGGACAAATTATTTGTCATGGTTCAAGATGTGGCTCATGCTCGGGCTGCCGGAGAATTGATTGCCAAAACCATGACCGGCAAAGGCTGGACGGTGCTGGGTAAGCCGGAAATCTTCCCAACGGGAACCACAGACTTTTCCATGGGTTTATTAAATGCCAAAAAAGAAGGGGCCCAGGTTCTCCTGGTCTGGATGGATATGCCCGAGGCCTCGATTTTGCTCAAGCAATGGTATGATTTAAAGATTCCAGCCGTTCCCTTCGGGTTTATCTCGGCTGCCGAACAGCCGGAATTCTGGAAGTCTACCAATGGGAAAGGGGAGTTTTGTATAGCCAATGTGGTCAACGCCGGCAATGCCCCTTCCCAGGCCACTCCCTGGACCATGAAATTTTATAATGCCTACACCAAGAGATGGAAAATCGAACCGGAAGGCTATGGGGTCTCCAGCAGCTATATGGCCGTTTATGCCTTGAAAGAAGCCATCGAAAGGGCCAGGACCCTGGATTCGGATGCCTTAGTCAATGCCCTGGAAAAAACCGATATCATGGGGGTTTACGGCCGCATTCGTTTCGATGCCAAGTCCCATCAGGTCATCCCCAACATGGACCCCAAAGAAGGGGCCGTGGGCACCATCTTTCAATGGCAGAAGGGCAAGCGGGTAGTGGTCTTTCCTCCCAAGATCGCCACCGGTCAGATCCTGCTACCGCCTTGGATGAAGAAATAACAATTTCAAAACGATCCTTGATCTCAGATACCCGATGCGGATGATAATAGTCTTTGTTGGAATCTTTCATCCCCTATCGGGTATCCTGGATCAGGGTTCCGGCATCCGGCATCCTTCATTTTCGAGGCTTCGATGGAGATCATCATCTACGGCATCATTAATAGTGTAACCCTGGCCTTGATGGCCCTGGGTTTTACCTTGGTCTATGGCATTTCCGGCTTGCCCAATTTCGCCCATGGGGCTCTGTATATCGTTACCGGATTTATCGCCTGGAGTTTTATCCACACCCTTAAGCTAAATTTTCTCCTGGCCATGTTTTTATCTTTAATAGTCACCGGCCTGATCGGTGCGGCCATTTATCGGCTGCTATTAATCCGCGTCCGGGGGATGGCCACCTCAGAAATCATTGCTTCCTATGCCATCGGCTTAGCGATCCTGGAGGGTCTTCGCTGGGGGGGCTTTAAAGGGATGACCTACACTCTCCCGGTATTTATTGAAGGGAGCGTGGAATTGTTTGGGGTTCAGGTCGACATCCAACGGATCATGGTGGTCGGTTTCGGGGGTGTGGTCATGGGCTTGCTCTGGCTGTTTACCCATTACAACCGCATTGGATTGGCCTTGAGGGCCATGGCCCAGGATGAACGAGCGGCCATGATGCTGGGCATTGATTCCGACCGGATGGCCGTAGCCGCCATGTTTTTAGGCTCCTTTTTGGCTGGGCTGGCAGCCGTGGTCTTACTCCCTTTAGGCAATATCGTGGTCGAAGCCGGCTATAACGTTTTGATTATGGCCATTGCGGTTTGTATTGTCGGAGGACTGGGCAGTTGGATCGGGGCCATCCTGGCTGCGTTTTTGATCGGCTTTGTCCAGATCCTGACTGTGGTCTATGTTGAATCCCATTTTCAAACCGTCGTGGCCCTGTTGGCCATTATCGTCACCCTGATTTTAAAGCCCTCGGGATTATTTGGCAGACAAAAAGAACTTGAGGAGCGGGTATGACCTTAAGCGGTGGCGATGTTCGCAAAGAACGAATCGATCGCGGGATCAAGGTCCGGACCAGCGGTATTTATGCCATTTCTTCCTGGAAAGAAATCAGCTATCTATTGATCCCTCGAATGATTTTGATCGTCGGGATCCTTATTCTGCCTTTCGCGGTTACCAATATGTATTGGCAGCGGGTCATTTCCATTGTCGGTATTTATGCCATGCTCTCTTTGAGTTTTGATTTTCTGACCCATTTCGTCGGATTGGTTTCCCTGGGCGGGGCTTTTTATGTGGGGGTCGGCGGTTATATGGCCGCGATCTTGAATACCAAACTCGGTTTGTCCCCCCTTCTTACCATCCCTTTGGCCACTTTGGGCGGGGGGGCGATCTGCACCTTGCTCTTGCTCCCCTGTCTGCCTTTGAGAGGGGTATATTTTTCCATAGTTACCCTTATGTATCCCTTAGTTACGGCCAGAATCATTGAAGCTTTGAATATCCTGGGTGGAACGGACGGCATTGTCGGGGTAGCCAGTTTTCCCAATCGCTGGGTGGAACAATATTCTCTGTTCAGCTTGTTGCTTTTGATCTTGTTCAGCTTGCGCCGTCTGGTCAATATGGACATCGGTCTGGTTTTTCGTGGGATCAAGGATAATGACCAGGCCGTCAAGGCCTCGGGAATTAATATTACCCATTATAAAGCGGCGGCGGTCTTTATCTCCTCCGCTATGGGGTGTTTGGGAGGAGCCTATCTGGTCCATATTTACATGTGGTCCGGTATTTCTCAGTTAGCGTTGGATTTTTCCATCATACCCATCGCCTCGACTGTTATCGGAGGCGGAGGGACCCTGGTGGGTCCGTTGCTGGGTGCTTTTATACTGGTGCCGATTTCCGAATTGCTCCGGGCCTTCGGGACCTTGCGGATTGTTTTTTATTCCCTGATCCTGATGGCTTTTATCATCTTCCGCAGTGAAGGCCTTATGGTCTATGCTCAACGGAAATACCATCAATTTGAGAGGTGGGTCAAGGTATGACCTCGGAAACGATTCTGGAAGTCCGGGAGGTCAGCAAGGCTTTTGGGGGAATCCAGGCCTTGTCTGATGTCAGCTTCAGGCTGAATCAGGGGGAGATCTTGGGGATCATCGGACCTAACGGCTCGGGGAAAACTACCTTGATCAATTGCATAACCGGTTTTGTGCATACCGGCTCGGGGAAGATCTTTTTTAACCAAAAAGATATTACTAGTTGGCCCCCCCATAAGATCGCCCATCTTGGGGTCACCAGGACCTTCCAGGTCATGAGACCCTACTACAGCTTACCGGCCTACAAGAATCTGATCATCCCTTTGTTTTCTCCCAGGGCCAGGAAGTACGGAGGCTGGCGGGGGGGAGGAAAATTAGGGGACCGCAACACCGTGGCCATCGATATCCTGGAAGAAATCGGGTTTGAGCGGGATTCTTTTGTTCCCTATAAGATGGCTTCCGCCTTGCCCACCGGTTATTTAAAACGCCTGGAACTGGCCCGCTGCCTGGCTTTAAAACCCGAGGTCATCCTTTGTGATGAAGTGTTCTCCGGGTTAAGCGCCAGTGAAATCGCCAGTATGATCCCCCTGATTGAAAGGCTTCAGATGGAAGGAATCACCATAGTCATGATCGAACACCGTTTAAAAGAGCTGTTCCGGGTGGCCAATCGGGTTGTGGTTCTGAATTTTGGAAAGAAACTTACCGAAGGGATTCCGGAAGCGGTCATGGAGGACGAAAGAGTGAAAGAGGCCTATCTGGGATCGGAGGATTTATCCGATTATGTTTGAAGCAAAAGGGCTGATGGTCTTCTATGAAAATATGCTGGCCCTGAACAATATCAGTATCCGCTGTCAGGAAGGCCAGATCGTCGGGGTCTTTGGGGCCAACAGCGCCGGCAAGTCCACTTTGATGTATACCCTGTCAGGCATCATGCAGGACATCAAGAAAAAGGAAGAGATGGCCGGGGGAGAACGTATCACCCTTATGGGGGAGGTCTTTTACCGGGGCACTGACATCATGGCCTTAAAACCCAGTCAGCGAGCCAGGCAAGGGATCATTCTCTGCCCGGAACGCCGGCGGATTTTCCCGGAAAGCACGGTCTTGGAGAACCTTAAGATAGGGGGCTACTTAGCCAATTCAACCCAGATTAAAGAAACCCTGGAGTATGTTTTTAAAATTTTTCCGGCCCTGATTCCTTTAATAAAGAGGGAAGGGGGATTCTTGAGCGGCGGAGAACAACAGATGCTGGCCATCGGCCGGGCCCTGATGGCCCAGCCAAAAATTTTGTTGCTCGACGAACCCCTTATGGGTCTCAGCCCATTGGTCCAGGCCTTATTGGTCCGTTCGATCAAGAATATTCGGGATGATCGAGGGGTTTCCGTTATCGTCTCCGAGCAATATGCCCGTCCTCTTTTGCCCATCGTCGACTATGCCTATATCTTGGAAAACGGGGCCGCGGTCATGGAAGGAACAAAAACGGAATTGATGGATAATCCGGATGTGCGGGCGGCCTATTTTGGAATATAAGTTGGATGTCTAAAAAGGCAGAGAAAAAGGATGAGCCAAAAAAAATCATGAGCGTGAACGAGAAAGATCTTAGTCCCGGGGAAGAACTGGTTTTTTCTCGTTTTGAGCGGATGGTCCAAAAATACCCCCATAAAACAGCGGTCATTTTCTTGGGAGAAAAATATTCCTATGCCCGGCTGATGAATCTGATCGACCGCTTTGCCGCCGGATTGTCCGGCCAAGGGGTTAAACAGGGCGATCGCGTCATACTCTACCTCTCCAACTGTATTCAATGGGTGGTGGCCTTCTTCGGGATTCAAAAACTGGGGGCCGCGGTCGTCCCGGTGTCTCCGATCTATACCTCTCATGAGGTCAGTTATATGATTAAGGATTCCGGGGCCCAAACCATCATCTGCCATGATACCAATTTCGGATATGTAAAGGAGACCTTTGAAAGTACCGAGTTGAAGAAGGCCATTGTTACCAACTTGGTGGATTTGCTCCCTCTTCCCAAAAGAACGCTCGGTTTTCTTTTCGATAAGATTCCCCACGGCGTAGTAGAAAAGAGCGAAAAAGTCCTTTTTTTTAAGGAATTATTGAAGTCCCCGCCGACACCTCCCACGGTCAAAATTGATCCATTGAAGGATCTGGCCTATATCCTCTATACCGGCGGAACCACCGGGTTTCCCAAAGGGGTACCAGGCAACCATGCGGGCATGACCTCTTATGTAAACGACCTGATGGAAGACGTTCTTAAGGGGTATATCAAAGAAGGGGAAGACACCTATATCGCCATTAATCCCCTGTTTCACATCATGGCCTTGGGGTTTTTTGTGGCCGCCGGACTGAATTCCGGCAATACCACCATTCTCATGCCCCAGCCGCAGATTGACGCCATCCTGGAGGCCATTGAAAAATACAAAGTCCGCTGGATGCTCGGTGTGCCGACCCTTTACCGGATGATTCTGGAAAATGATCGTCTGGAACAATACCGGCTCGACACGTTGCGCTATTGTTATTGCGGGGGCGATGTACTGCCATTGGAGGTGTTTAACCGCTGGAAGGAAAAAATAGGCGTACCCATCTACCAGGTCTATGGATCGACCGAAGTGGGACATATCACCTACAGCCGTCTGGACCATGAACCGGACCCCCTTTCCATCGGGTTGCCCTTGAAATCACGAAGGTGTAAAGTAGTTAATCCGGAAACCCTTGAGCCCATGCCTCTGGGGGAAACGGGCGAGTTGATGGTTACTTCCGATTTCACTCTAAAACATTATTTGAATAAACCGGAGGAGACCGCCCGTTCTTATATAACCGTGGGAGGTCAAATCTACTACCGGATGGGGGATTTTGTCAGCCAGAATGAGCAGGGGGAATTGGTTTATGTGGAACGCCTGGCGGACATCATAAAATACAAAGGCTACCGGGTTTCGGCCTCGGAGATCGAAGCGGTCCTCCAGGACCATCCCACGGTTATCGGTGCTTGTGTGGTCGGTATCCCGGACCCCAAGGTAGGGGAACGGATCAAAGGGATCGTGGTTTTAAAGTCCGGATCCAAAGGGGTCGGGGCCAATGAATTAATCCGCTTTTGCAGGGAACGGCTGGCCCCTTACAAGGTCCCCCAATATATCGAATTCCGCGACATGCTTCCCAAATCCAAGGTGGGCAAACTGCTTAGACGGGAAATACGGGATGAGGAAAAAAGAAAAATAGAAAAAAAGAAATAAAATTACCTTATAATTTTTTGTAACTTTTTCCCTCTTACCGATACCTATTGATTTCATCCCTGAGTTGGAGGGCCGCGGTTCTGGCGGCTTGGGCGAAGTCTCTTCCCTTACCGGCATAGATGATCCCCCGGGAGGAATTGATGATCATCCCGGTCCCCTTTTCGTCCTTGCCGTTTACCACCGCCTTCCCAATATCGCCCCCTTGGGCCCCGATGCCCGGCACCAGCAAAGGCATGTTCCCTACTAGGGACCGGATCTCCCCAAGTTCTTGCGGGTAGGTGGCCCCCACAACCAAAAGGACATTGCCGTTGCGGTTCCATTCCCTGGCGGCTTTTTGGGCAACGATCCGATAGAGTTTCTCCCCGTTTAATTCCAAATCCTGAATATCGATTGCCCCCGGATTGGAAGTCCGGCAAAGGATAATGACCCCTTTGTCGCTCCGGTCGAGAAAAGGTTCGAGCGCATCGCCTCCCAGGTAAGGGTTGACAGTAACCGCATCCGCCTCATAGCGGTCGAAGGCCTCTTGGGCATACAGCTTAGCCGTCGATCCGACATCCCCCCGCTTGGCATCCAGGATAACCGGGATATAGGGAAAATTCTTGTGGATATAGGCTATGGTAAGCTCCAGATCCCGTTCCAAACCTGATGCGGCATAGTAGGCTATCTGAGGTTTGAAGGCACAGACCAGGTCGAATGTACTTTCGATGATTGCCCGGTTGAACTCAAAAAGTGGCTCTTTGGCAGATCGAAGATAGCTTGGAATTTTTTCTAAATCCGGGTCAAGCCCGATGCAAACCAATGAGTTGTTTCTGTTCCAGGCCGCATTCAGGGCTTCCATGAAATTCACGGGCAAAATCTCTCCTTTTTTTATAATTTTTTTCATCTTAACAAGAATAAGGGAAAATAGCAAAAAATTTGAAGAGTTGCCCCTTCATTCTCTCAAGGATTAAAAACTGAAAACCAAATATTAGGCTGAGGTCGGCAAAATAAGGCCATGAAGTAGGAAAAACCATACAAGAGATTGATGTACCCTAGACTCGCTTAAACTCAAAAAAATATTATCATAATGATATCAATACCATAATAAAATTAGACATCCGGCATTAAAATTGCTTTATGATTCGTGTACATAAATTTTACCTAAAGATAGGAGAAAAAGGATGATTTATAAAATGATGGGGGGACTTGCTGTTTTATTGCTTTTGATCGGATGCGGCGGAGAGGTCAAACAGCTTCAAATGCGGGATACATCCCTTAACGCCACAGACTCCAGCCAAGGCATGAAACCGGTTGAATTCCCCAAAGGAACGTGGACCGGTGCGGCCTCGACCAAGCAGGCCAGCACTCTGGCCGAACTCTTTGTGAATTCCCACAACATGGCCATGGCCCAATTTTCGAAACTTCAGGATTCCCAGGATTCCATGAAAACTGCCCAGGAGGCCTTGAAGAATTCCACTCAGCGCCTGGAAGAAACCAACCGACTTATCTTGGAGTCTGCCCAGAAAAATCAGGAAACTGCGCAGAAAACTTTGGAAAAAATTGAAGAAATTTCCAGGGAACAGGGTACTGGCCAGATCACTCTGTTCTTCCCGGTGGGGGTCAAAAGGTTGAAGGAAAACTCCTTGGAATATGAACGATTAATACGATTCGTCGATTTCCTTTCCCGGGAAGGCAAAGGCCGAAAGGTTTTATTTATCAGTATCGGTAGTGCCTCAGCCTTTGGCCCTCCAAAGGTCAATATGAAGCTGGCTAAGGCCCGGGCCGATTTCCCTAAAGGCATTATCGACAAATACCTGGTCAATTCGGCCCATGAATTTTACAAGGTGTATGGGACAGGCGATTTATACAGCCCTAAGGGGGTCTCCAAAAAGGAGCACGACCGCTACCAGCATACCCGCCTGATTGCCCTGTACGAGACAGACAAGGCCCCTGCGCTGCCGGAGGAACCTGGAAAATAATCAGAAGACGATAAAAGAGAGGCGGAACCATTAGCGTTCCGCCTCTCTTTTTTTTTAAATTAAGAGCATGGCTGCATTCAGACCCCCCTTAGCGGACGGTTTGAAGGATTAAATCCCTACCGGCCTACCTCCCCTCCTACTCCTGACTCATAATCAAAATAAAAAGATATCAGATCCCGAATAGATAGACTGGTCCTTTCCGGTCCGGCCCTTAAAAGCCGCCCCGACCCCTCCTTGACAAATAGGGGTGAAATGGTTAATTTTCTAGTAAATTTACCTTCCAGAATAAATAAGCCTAAAAAAATATATTTACTGGATCAGCTTGGAGGAAAACCATGCGTTTTGATAAATTTACCATCAAGGTTCAAGAGGCCATTCAATCGGCCCAATCTATGGCCGACGGTATGGGACATCAGCAGATCGAACCCGAACATCTGTTAACCGCCCTTTTGAATCAGCCCGATAATATTATTTTGCCCCTGGTACAGAAACTGGGGATCAACCCCAACCAGGTTAAGAATATTCTGAAGAATCAATTGGATAATATCCCCAGAGTTACGGGGTCGGGGAAAGGCCAGAGTTATATTTCCCCCAGACTCAACACCGCCCTGGACGCCTCATTCAAAGAAGCCTCCCAAATGCGGGATGACTATGTCAGTATGGAGCACATCCTGATCGCCCTTATGGATCAGAAGGGCGATCCCTTGTCGCAGGCGTTACTTTCGTTGGGATTGAACCGGGAAAGTATCTTGAAATCCCTCAAAGATATCCGGGGCAGCCAGCGGGTCACCGACCCCAATCCGGAAGATAAATACCGCCCCCTGGAGAAATTTGCCCGGGACCTGACCGATCTGGCCCGTGAAGGGAAACTGGACCCGGTCATCGGACGGGACGACGAAGTCCGCCGGGTCATCCAGGTCCTGTCCCGGAGGACCAAAAACAACCCGGTCCTGATTGGAGAACCCGGTGTGGGAAAAACAGCCATTGTCGAGGGGTTGGCCCAACGCATCATTCATGGGGATGTGCCGGAAGGTCTGAAAAATAAACGCGTCGTCGCCCTGGATATGGGGGCCTTGATCGCCGGTGCCAAATACCGGGGGGAATTTGAGGACAGGCTTAAGGCCGTGCTCAAAGAGGTGACCGAGGCCCAGGGGCAGATCATTCTGTTTATTGACGAACTTCATACCCTGGTCGGGGCCGGGAAGGCCGAAGGTTCAATGGATGCCGGCAATATGCTTAAACCGGCCCTGGCCCGGGGGGAATTGCGTTGCGTCGGGGCCACCACCATCAATGAATATCGTAAATATGTGGAAAAAGATGCCGCCCTGGAACGGCGTTTCCAGCCGGTACTGGTCAATGAACCCACGGTAGAAGATACCATTGCCATCTTAAGAGGATTAAAAGAAAAATACGAAGTCCACCACGGGGTCCGTATCAAAGATTCGGGCATTGTAGCCGCGGCCACCTTATCCCATCGCTATATCACCGACCGCTTTCTGCCTGACAAGGCCATTGACCTTATCGATGAAGCCGCATCCAAACTGAGGATCGAGATTGACAGTCTCCCTCAGGAGATCGATGAACTGGAACGGAAGATCCTCCAGATGGAGATTGAGAAAGAGGCCCTGAAAAAAGAGGTGGACCCGGCCTCCAAAGACCGTATGAATAAGATTGAAAAAGAACTGGTGGAACTCAAAGCCCAAAGCGGGGTGATGAAGGCCCATTGGCAGAAGGAAAAAGAAGCCATCCAAAAGATCAGGCAAGTCAAAGAAGAAATCGAAAACAAAAAGACCGAGGCCGCCAATGCCGAACGGCAGGGAGACCTGACCCGGGCGGCGGAAATCCGCTACGGGGTGCTCTTGAACATGAATAAACAATTGGAGGAAGATAACCAGCAATTGGAAATCCTTCAACAGGATCAGAAAATGTTGAAGGAAGAAGTGGATGACGAGGACATCGCCGAAGTGGTGGCTAAATGGACCGGCATCCCGGTAGCCCGGATGATGGAAGGGGAAAAACAAAAGTTAATCACAATGGAAAAACGGATCTCGGACCGGGTTATCGGCCAGGAAGAGGCCATTCGGGCCGTAGCCAATGCCGTGCGCCGGGCCCGGTCAGGACTGCAGGACCCCAATCGTCCGGTAGGGTCTTTTATTTTCATGGGTCCCACCGGTGTGGGCAAAACCGAACTGGCCAAGGCCCTGGCCGAATTTCTCTTTGATGATGAACAGGCCATGGTCCGGGTCGACATGTCCGAATATATGGAAAGACACTCGGTCTCCCGTTTGATCGGTGCCCCACCGGGTTATGTGGGTTATGAAGAGGGAGGATACTTAACCGAAGCCGTACGGCGAAAGCCCTATTCGGTGGTGCTTTTTGACGAGATCGAAAAGGCCCATCCCGAGGTCTTCAACGCTTTGTTGCAGATACTGGATGACGGCCGGATGACCGACGGCCAGGGAAGGACGGTGGACTTCACCAACACCCTGGTCATCATGACCTCCAACATCGGTAGTCAATTCATCCAGGACCTGACCGAACGGGAACGGGAGGAGATGATCCGGAGGGTCATGGAGGCCCTGCGGGCTCATTTCAAACCTGAGTTCTTGAACCGGATCGACGAAATCGTTATTTTCCATGCCCTCAATCGCGATCAGATCAAGGCCATCGTCGATATCCAGGTCCGTTTGCTGCAAAAACGCCTGGCGGAAAAACACCTTGAAATTCAATTGACCGATAAGGCCCGGGATCAGATCTCCCAGGAGGGTTTTGATCCGGTCTATGGTGCCCGTCCTTTAAAACGGGTGATCCAGCATCGTATTCAGGATGCCCTGGCCTTAAAAATATTGGAAGGAGAATTTAAAGAAGGGGAAAAAATTATTCTGGATGCCGGTCCGAAAGGAGAGATCCTCTTTAGGAAAGGATAATCACCTGGTTTTGCTTGACAGAGGGGTTAAGTATAGTAACATATTTAAATGACGGATACAGGTTACGAGGTACGGGTTTCTGAACGAGTGTTTTTTTCATAACCTGCCAACTCGTAACCCGCGACAGATAAAAGAAGGAGTTGATTTTTATGTTTTCTAATACCGTGAAAACGACCTTGTTATTAGGACTGATGACCGTCCTGATTATTTTTGTCGGTGGAGCCGTTGGGGGACAGAACGGGATGATCATGGCTTTTTTTCTGGCCGGGATCATGAACCTGGGGAGCTACTGGTTTTCGGATAAGATCGTTTTGGCCATGTACCGGGCTCAGGAGATCCCCCCGCAAAGTCATCCCCAAATCCACCAAATAGTGCAGGAACTGGCCCAGCAGGCCGGTCTTCCCAAACCAAGGATATTCCTGATCGAAGACGATTCACCCAATGCCTTTGCCACCGGAAGGAATCCGGACCATGCCGTTATAGCCGTTACTTCCGGTATCCTGCGTATCCTCTCCCTTCAGGAACTGAAAGGGGTCCTGGCCCACGAATTGGCCCATGTCAAGAACCGGGATATCCTGGTTGGGTCCATTGCCGCCACCATGGCCGGGGCCATCATGATCCTGGCCAGGATGGCCAGTTGGGCGACCATCTTCGGCGGGAGCCGGGATTCGGAAGAAGGCGGGGGCGGCGGAGGGATCATCAGTCTTCTGGTCATGATCATTGTGGCCCCGATTGCCGCCTTGCTGATACAGATGGCCATCTCCCGTTCCCGGGAATATCAGGCCGATGCCTCCGGGGCCCAGTTTTCAGGCAACCCTTTAGGATTGGCCGGGGCACTGGAAAAACTGGAAACGGCCTCCAAAAGGATTCCCATGGATGATCCGAAACCGGCCACGGCCCATATGTTCATCGTGAACCCCTTATCGGGACGCAGCCTGCTCAATTTGTTCTCCACTCACCCGCCCATCGAAGAACGCATCGCCCGGCTGAGGTCAATGAGGTTTTAATAAGCGCAGGCTTCTAGGGGTCAAGGGTTCCGGAATTTGAGAAAAATTGATTAAGCCACATCAATGACTGCTGGATGTCAAACCCCAATGGTCCAGTAATTGGTTGACATTTATCACCCATTAGCATAAAAACCCCCTATATTCTTAAATCAGTGGAAAAGGAGTAAAGCATGTCGTGTGTCGTAGTGGTAGGTACGCAATGGGGCGATGAAGGGAAAGGGAAGGTGGTTGATCTCCTGACCCGTCAGGCCGATTTAGTCGTCCGTTTTCAAGGAGGAAATAATGCCGGTCACACCCTGGTAGTCGGCAAGGATAAATTTATCCTTCATCTGATTCCATCGGGGATCCTCCATGCCGGAAAAGAATGTCTGATCGGCAATGGGGTGGTGGTGGATCTGGAAGTCCTCCGAAAAGAAATCCTTTCCCTCCAGGAACGAGGAGTCGCCGTCAGTCCCAAAAATTTGGGTTTAAGCGAGAAAGCCCATTTAATACTGCCTTTTCATAAACACCTGGACCTGGCCCGGGAAGCCCAGAAAGGCAAGGCCTCCATCGGCACTACCGGAAGAGGGATCGGGCCATGCTATGAAGACAAGGTGGCCCGAATCGGAATACGTGTTGCCGACCTGCTGGATCTCACGGTCTTTGCTGAGAAAGTGAAAACCAGCCTGAAGGATAAAAATTTTATATTCGAACAATTATTAAAAGTTCCAACCGTTGATCCCAAAAAGATCGTTAATCTCTATTCGCCGTTAGCCGAATTTATCCGGCCCTATGTAACCGATGTTTCGATCAGGATCGATCAGGCTTTAGCCGAAAAGAAAAATATTCTGTTTGAGGGGGCGCAGGGGACTCATCTGGATATCGATCATGGAACTTATCCTTATGTAACTTCATCTAACCCGGTAGCCGGCAGTGTTTGTTCGGGGGCCGGGGTGGGACCGACCAAGATTCAATCCGTGGTCGGGATTGTTAAAGCTTACACCACCCGGGTCGGGGCAGGACCTTTCCCCACGGAGTTGACCGATGAAATGGGTTTGGCTCTCAGGGAGAAGGGTGGGGAATACGGAGCAACCACCGGCCGGCCAAGGCGCTGCGGTTGGCTGGACGCTGTTGTTCTAAAGGATTCGGCCCGGCTGAACGGTCTTACCCAATTGGCCATTACCAAGTTGGATGTCTTGACCGGACAAAAAAGTATAAAAATCTGCACCGGTTATTCCTATAATAATCAGACCCTCACCAGTATGCCCGCCCAAATAAAGGTCGTTGAAGCCTGCCAGCCCCAGTATGAAGAATGGGAGGGCTGGTTGGAATCTATTAAAGGGATAAGAAAAAGGGAGGACCTGCCGAAATCCACCCAAAATTATCTAAATCGCATCGAGGCCTTGGTAAAGGTTCCTATCGGGATCATTTCGGTTGGGCCGGACCGGGAGGAAACCTTATTTCAAGATAACGCCTTTTCTTAAACAAATTATAGATCGAAGTTTCAAACTCTTTTTCTGGATAGCCCCTAATATCGTCGAGAATGGGAATCTGAATTTCGATCATCGTTGAAGAATTCGTTTTAACCGGGAAAGGCCTCCCTCTTGACTTTAAAGGAAAGAATAAGTATATTTAAGCATTGAAAAAATACTCCTCGCGCCTATGGGAAAGGGCGAGAGTGGCGGAATTTGGTAGACGCACTGGACTTAGGATCCAGCCCTGGAAACAGGGTGGGGGTTCAAATCCCCCCTCTCGCACCAACGAAAGACCAAATCGCAAGCAGGTCGGAGTAATGGGTGATGGTTTTGAAAAAATAAATGCTCCAACATCCCATCAACTCCGGAAGCCAATTTTCAAAAACCACTAGAATCATTTTGGAAAGAATAAATAGATCCTGAAGGAATAAATGACCATGAAAGTACAGTTGGAAGACGTCTCTCCGATCAAGAAAAAGCTTACCGTTGAAGTGGAACCGGAACAGATCAGGAAGGAATGGGAATCAGTAGTAAAAGAGTTCAATAAAAAAGTTAAGTTAAAAGGGTTTCGGACCGGGAAGATTCCGGTTACCGTCCTGATAAAATACTACGGGCCCCAAATAGAAGAAGAAGTGGTTTCCCAGGTAATCAACCGCACCTATCCGGATGCCCTGAAAGAGACCGGGATCATCCCGATCACCCTGCCGGAGTTGGATTATCCTTCAGTAGATAAAGAAGCCCCTTTCATATATCGGGCCACGGTTGAACTCAAACCGGATATACCCATTTCCGAATACAAAGGTTTGGAAGTTAAAAAATTAGTGGTCAATATTACTGAAGACGATATTGAGAAGAGGCTTACCGCCATCCAGACCAACCATGGCGAGCTGGCTTCACTCGACGAGGACCGTCCGCTGAGAAAAGGAGATTTTGGAGTCATTGATTATAAATCCTTTATGGATGGAGAAGAAGTGCCCGGTGGCTCGGCCAAAAACTTCGACCTCGAGGTGGGGGCCGGGTATTTCAATACCGAGTTTGAAAAAGAGTTGGAGGGGATGAGAAAAGGGGAAGAGAAAAACTTTGATATCGATTTTACGGAGGATTATGGAAATTCTTCTTTGGCCGGGAAAAAGGTTCACTATGAAGTCCTACTCCGAGAGATCAAGACCAGAAACCTTCCGGAACTGAACGATTCCTTTGCCCAAAGCCTGGGGAAGGATTTTTCCTCTCTGGAAGATTTACGAAAGAAGATCCGCAACGACCTGGAACAAGAGGAAATTCGCAAGGCCGACTTGAAATTAAAAGAAGACCTGACCGATGGTCTGATTGCCAAAGCCGAATTTGAGATTCCAGAAGCCTTGGTTAATCAGGAAATCCGCCAGATGATGATTCGGATAGAACAAGATTTGAGCCGTCAAGGACTTTCCTGGGAAAAAGCCGGACTTGAACCCAACAGCCTTATGGAAAGGTTTCGTCCTCCGGCCCAAAAACTGGCCCGAAAAAAATTGATCCTGGAGAAGGTTGCCCAATTGGAGTCTATAACCGTCAGCCCGGAAGAGATCAATGAAGAACTCCAGCGGATCGCCCAAAACGTTAACCAGTCGGTAACCCTGGTTCGAGAAATATATAATAAAAATAACTTAATGCCGGAATTGAACCAGCAGCTCCTTGAGGAAAAGACCTTGAATTTCCTTCAGGAGCATGCTACGATTCAAACCTAAAGAAGGATTTAAAAATGACTTTAATACCCATCGTAGTTGAGCAGGATACCCGTGGCGAACGGGCCTATGATATCTATTCACGCCTGCTGAAAGACCGAATCATTTTTCTGGGGGCCCCCATAGATGATTATGTGGCCAACCTGATGATCGCCCAACTCCTTTTTCTTGAAGGCGATGACCCGGATAAAGATATCCATATGTACATCAATTCTCCGGGCGGTGTCGTTTCTTCCGGGTTGGCGATCTATGATACTATGGAATACATAAAACCGAACATTTCCACCCTCTGTCTGGGACAGGCCTCCAGTATGGCCGCTTTGTTATTGGCTGCCGGGACCAAAGGGATGCGCTATGCCCTGCCCCACTCCCGGATTCTCATCCATCAACCTTTAGGCGGGGTTCAAGGCCAGGCCACGGATGTAGGCATTCAGGCCCGGGAAATGCTGCGGATCAAGGAGGAATTGAATCAAGTTTTGGTGGATCATACCGGCCAGCCTTATGATAAAATTGAAAAAGACACTGACCGGGATTTTTACATGACCGGTGCCCAGGCCAAAGATTATGGTATTGTCGACTATGTCATTTCCAAAAGAGAAGAAATAACGGGTTTAATCAAACCATAATGAACGTTTAAGATGTCCACCCCATAATCACCATTAATTAATTTTGAGGTAACCTATAAATGAACAAAAGAGGAGACGGTAAAGGAAAGGGGAGCGACTTGTTGTGCTCCTTTTGTGGCAAGAGTCAGGATGAAGTAAAAAAACTTATTGCCGGACCATCGGTTTATATCTGTGATGAATGTATCGGCCTTTGTAATGAAATCATTGCCGAAGAATATGAAAAGGAAGAGGCCCATCTCGGAGAGAAGATTCCCCGGCCGGCGGATATTAAAGGAATTTTAGATAATTATGTGATCGAGCAGGAAAAGGCCAAAAAAATTCTTTCCGTGGCCGTTCATAATCATTTCCGGAGGCTCGACAACAAAATAGATTTGGAAGGGGTCGAGTTGCAGAAAAGCAACATCCTTTTGATCGGCCCTACCGGGTCAGGGAAAACGCTTCTGGCCCAAACCCTGGCTAAAATTTTGAAAGTCCCTTTTACCATAGCCGACGCGACCACCTTGACCGAGGCCGGATATGTGGGAGAGGATGTGGAGAACATCATCCTTAATTTGCTTCAAGCGGCCGATTACGATGTGGAACGGGCCTGCCGGGGGATCGTCTACATAGATGAAATCGATAAGATAGCACGAAAATCAGAAAACCCCTCCATCACCCGTGACGTCTCCGGAGAAGGGGTCCAACAGGCCTTGTTAAAAATCATCGAAGGGACCCTGGCCAGCGTCCCCCCTAAAGGAGGCCGTAAGCATCCTCAACAGGAATTTGTCAAGGTGGATACTACCAACATCCTTTTTATATGCGGCGGGGCCTTTAATGGGCTGGATAAGATTGTTCAGACTCGAAGCGGGGCTAAGGTCATGGGATTTGGGGCCGATATTCGCAAGCAATCGGAAAAGAAACGCCTAGGTGAAATACTGGATGAGGTCCAACCCCAAGATCTCCTCCGTTTCGGTCTGATCCCTGAATTTATTGGGCGATTGCCGGTCATCGCCACCTTGGACGAATTAAGCGAAGAAGCCCTGGTTCGCATCCTGACTGAACCTAAGAATGCCATCGTCCGTCAATATCAAAAACTTTTTGAAATGCAGCGGGTGGATTTAAAATTTACCGATGGAGCCATCAAGGCCGTCGCCCGGGAAGCCCTGAAAAGAAAATCCGGAGCCAGGGGACTTCGTTCCATCCTGGAAAAAGCCATGCTGGATATCATGTTTGAAATCCCCTCCTTGAAAAATGTTCAGGAATGCGTGATTAGTGAAGAAGTCATTCTTCATAATGAATCCCCCATTCTTTTATTTGAAAATCAGGCCGAATCGGCCTAGGAACAAGTCGGGCCGGAGATTAACGACCGGCGAGGGAATAATTCCCTGATCCACTAAATTTTTTCTTAAAGAATCGCTCATCCGAACCGAAAACAAGAAGGAAGTGAAACTTTCAGACGAGCGATAGATATATATAATCTATTTTTTATTAAAAGGAACAAATTAAAATGGCCGTATTTTCTAAAAGCGAAGAAAGAGGAGAAGGCGATGGCTTAACCCAGGTCATCCCCGTACTCCCCTTAAGAGATATTGTTGTTTTTCCAGGTATGGTAGCTCCTTTATTCGTAGGTCGGGAAAAATCTATTCAGGCCCTCGAATACAGTATGTCTCTGGAAAAGGATATCCTTTTATTAACCCAACGCAACGCCAAGGTGGACGAACCTTCGGAGAGAGATCTCTATCAGATCGGGACGGCAGGAAGTATCCTGCAGATGCTGCGTCTTCCTGACGGAACCGTCAAGGTCCTGATCGAAGGACGGTTTCGAGCCAAAGTGGGGCGATACCTCCCCAACCGAGCCTTTTATCTGGCTGAGGTGGAAAAGATACAGGATACCATCCCCAACCCTTTTGAACTGGAGGCCCTGATCCGCACCGTCAAACAAAGCTTTGAGGCCTATCAGAAATTGAATAAGAAAATCCCCCAGGAATTGGTCCAGACGATCAATGGGCTGGAAGACCCGGTGCGCCTAGTGGATTCCATTGCTCCCCATCTGGGTGCTAAAATCGAACAGAAGCAAGAACTTCTGGAATTGAACCAGATGAATCGAAAACTGGAAAAACTCTATGAATTTATGCGCGGGGAAATGGAAATCCTGGAAATTGAACAGCGCATCAAGGGACGGGTCAAAAAGCAGATGGAAAAGACCCAAAAAGACTATTACCTCAATGAGCAGATCCGGGCCATTCAGAAAGAAATGGGCGAGCAGGATGATTTCAAAAGTGAAATCCAGGAACTGGAAAAAAAGATCAAACAGAAGAGGATGTCCAGAGAAGCCACCACCAAAGTTCGAGCGGAGTTGAAAAAACTGAAAATGATGTCCCCCATGTCCGCCGAAGCCACAGTGGTCCGAAATTATATCGACTGGATTATTGGCCTGCCCTGGTTTAATCGGACCAAGGATAAACTGGATATTGATGCCGCGGAAAAAATCCTTAATGAAGACCATTACGGACTGGAAAAACCCAAGGAAAGAATACTGGAATACCTGGCCGTTCAAAGCCTGGTAAAAAAAATAAAAGGGCCCATCCTTTGTTTCGTCGGACCTCCGGGCGTGGGCAAAACCTCGGTGGCCAAATCCATCGCCCGGGCCACAGGGAGGAATTTTATTCGGGTTTCCTTAGGTGGGGTCAGGGATGAAGCCGAAATCCGCGGACACCGCCGGACCTATATCGGGGCCTTGCCGGGAAAAATAATTCAATCCCTGAAAAAAGCCAAAACGAACAATCCGGTCTTCTGCCTGGATGAAGTGGATAAGATGAGCACCGACTTCCGGGGAGATCCTTCGGCCGCTTTGCTGGAGGTCCTTGACCCGGAACAGAATTTTGCCTTTAGTGATCATTACCTGGATATGGATTACGATCTTTCCGAGGTCTTCTTTATCACCACCGCCAATACCCTTTATTCCATTCCCCTGCCCTTGCAGGATCGGATGGAGATCATCCGCCTTCCCGGATATACCGAACCGGAAAAACTGCAGATCGCCCGTCAGTTCCTGATCAAAAAGCAGGAGGAGGCCAACGGGTTGACTTCAGAGAACATTCATTTCACTGACAATGCCTTGTTGACGGTTATACGGCTGTACACCAGGGAATCCGGGGTCCGAAACCTGGAGCGGGAAATAGCGACCTTATGTCGCAAGGTGGCTAAAGAAGTCGTTCGCCGGGGCAAAGAAACCCGCGTAGAAATCAATTCCAATAAGGTACAAAAATATTTAGGGGTCCCCAAATTCCGTTACGGGGAGACCGAAGAAAAAGATGAGATAGGGATCACTACCGGCCTGGCCTGGACTGAGGTAGGCGGCGAATTGCTACTTACCGAGGTCGTTTTGATGCCCGGAAAAGGCAAATTGATCATTAGTGGAAGATTGGGAGAGGTCATGCAGGAATCGGCCCAGGCCGCCTTAAGCTATGTCCGTTCCCGGGCCGAACGTTTGAACCTGCCAAGAAATTTTTATAATAAGATGGATATCCATATCCATATCCCGGAGGGAGCCACTCCCAAAGACGGGCCGTCGGCCGGCATTACCATTGCGACTTCAATCGT
Source organism: uncultured delta proteobacterium (assembly GCA_963790475.1). GTDB lineage: Bacteria > Desulfobacterota > RBG-13-43-22 > RBG-13-43-22 > RBG-13-43-22 > RBG-13-43-22. The sequence continues at coordinate 434,488 of CAWBOS010000013.1, forward strand.
TTCCGCCTTGCTCCGCAAACCCGTTAAGAGAAAAACGGCCATGACCGGCGAAATCACCTTGCGCGGCCGGGTACTGCCCATCGGGGGACTGAAAGAAAAGATTATTGCCGCCCATCGAGGCAAAGTCCAAACGGTGATCATCCCCAAAGAAAATGAGAAAGATCTGAAAGAAATCCCACCTCGGATTTTAAAGGCTTTGGAAATTATTTCCGTGGAACATATGGATGAGGTATTGAAATCGGCCCTGGTGGTTGATGATCCGGAACTCTTATTCAAAGAAACAACGGAGGAGACCACGCCTCCCTTCTTCCACGAAGAAGCCCCGGTCCTTCCGGAAATGACCGCCCATTGAAATCAAGGGCCCTGGCACCTCCCCGTCAGGAAAGGAGAGTTTATACCCCAGGCAAGGGGGTATAAACTCTTATGAAAAAAACAATAGGGATCAGTGTCCTTTTTTTAATCTTTTTTGGTCTGGCCCTTTACCTACTGGTTTTCCACAGCGACGTCTATCTTACCTTTTTGGACCGGAAACGGTTAGCCGAATTTGTCAAATCCTACGGAAGTTTTTCACCCCTAATCTTTGTGTCCCTCCAAATTTTTCAAGTCCTGTTTGCTCCCATCCCCGGTGAGGTCACCGGATTTATCGGCGGATTTCTTTATGGGAATTTTTTCGGGATCCTGTATTCGACCATCGGGTTGGGCGTGGGTTCCTGGCTGGCTTTTATTTTCGCCCGCTGGGCCGGACAACCCCTGGTAGAACGGATAGTCAGCTATAAGACTATCCAGCGCTATGATTATCTGATGGCCCATCAGGGGGCCTGGATCGCCTTTTTACTTTTTCTAATTCCCGGCTTTCCCAAAGACTATTTGTGTTACATCTTGGGATTGGGACACATGGGTCTGAGGACCTTCCTGGTCATATCCACGGCCGGACGTTTTTTAGGGACCGTTATGCTGACCTTTCAAGGGCATTTAGTTCGGGAAAAAAATTATTGGGTCTTGGGAATTTTCATTGGACTTTCGCTTCTTGCAGTATTGATCGCCTACTTGCTCAGGGGGAAATTAGAGGCCTATTTTAAAAAACATCGGAAACCGCTAATCCATCCCAAGATCCGATCTCCGAGGATTTAGATCCAGTCCCTTTTTTTCTCCTCCACTTTGCTTAAAAAGATCAATTGCCTTTCCTGCTCCAAAAAAGGCAGCATCAAAACAATCGGTTTTTCTATTCGAAATCCTCTTTCCTGGATCTGTGATCTTAAAAGGGAAATCTCTTCAGACCCTTGCCGGCCTTTCATCAATAATAACCTCCCCCCGTAAGGCAGGTAAGGATACACCCGGGATAACAGGTCGACCAAATTCCCGACAGCCCTGGCAACGATTACCTCGAAAGAGTCGCTATCCAATAATTTTGGGGGGCCTTGCCCCAGATAGGTCTGATAGATAGAAATGGAGTTCAGCCCCAAATGACGGGCCGCTTCTTTTAGAAAACTGACTTTTTTGGCCGAGGCCTCGATTAAGGTTACTGGTTGAGTCGGACGGACGATCTTGATCGGCAGGCCCGGGAATCCGGCCCCTGATCCCAGGTCTAATAGCCGCGTTTTTTCGGAAAAATAGGGTATGGGGGTAAGGGAATCCAAAAAATGCTTGATAATAATCTCTCGACAGGACCTAAGCCCTGTCAGATTGATATGCCGGTTCCATTTGTCCAATAAAGTCAGGTAAGACATGAACTGATCCACCTGGTAAAGGGATAAGGATAAGCCTAAGGCCTCTGCTCCCTGTACCAGCAAAGGTTTGGCTTCCTCTGGGCTGATGTCTTTTTGGATGGCGGACTTTTGAATCATTTCCCGATACAAAAACGGCTGAAGACCCGGTCCAGCACATCTTCGCTGGTAGTTGTTCCGATCAATGGACCTAGTTCCTCCAGGGCTTTTTGAAGATCGAGGGCGATAAATTCAGGGGACAGGTTTTGTTCACTCAGTTGATAGGCCCTGGATAAGGAAACCACCATCTGTTCGAAAATTTGTTTTTGTCTGAGAGTGGGCATGAGGTCAGGCAAGGTCTCAGGGGCATGCGTTTGGAGAAAGAGTTCATGAAGCTTCTCTTGCAATGTTTCGATCCCTTGACCATAACGGGCCGAGATGGAAACCGTCTCCCGACCCGGGAATCTATTCTGGATGTCTTCTGAAGAGACTACCGAAGGGAGGTCCATTTTATTGAGCACGACCAACAACGGTTTATCCCCGATTTCTTGAAAGATGGCCCGGTCTTCCTCTTCGAGCAAACGGGAGGTATCAACCAAAAATAAAACGATCTGGGCCTCTCTGACTTTTCCCCTGGTCCGCTGGATCCCGGCCTCTTCCACTTCATCCCTGGCCCGCCGAATCCCGGCGGTATCCACCAGGCGGAATGCCAGGCCCTGGAGAAGGATGGTTTCCTCAATGGTATCCCGCGTGGTCCCCGGGATGGGTGTGACAATGGCCCGCTCTTCTTTTAGAAGTTTATTCAACAGGCTGGATTTCCCGACATTAGGTTTGCCGACAATGACCAGGGAAAGCCCTTCTCGAAAGGGGCGTCCATCTTCGTAAGCCTGGATAAGTTGTGTTAACGGCCTTAAGACCCGGTCTTGAAGGTGCCGATTCCATTCTTCGCGATCCAAGATTTCCAGTTCCTCTTCAGGAAAATCGATTGCCGCCTCCAGTTGGGCCAACAAAGACAAGAGTTCTTCCTGGACACCTTTTAAAAGTTGTCGTAAATCTCCCTGGAGAAGCTTGTTGGCCTTCTCCAAAGCCTGGTCGGTTTGGGCCTGAATCAGTTCAATGATACCTTCGGCTTGGGTCAGATCGATCCGTCCATTTAAGAAAGCCCTCAGGGTGAACTCCCCGGGTTCGGCCAGACGGGCACCTCGCCCCAAGATCAGTTCCAGGACCTTTTTCAGGACTAACGGTCCGCTGTGGCAGTTAATTTCGATTATATCTTCCCGGGTGTAGGTTTGGGGGGCCTTCATATAGGTCACCAGGGTTTGATCCACAACCGTTCCTCTAACAGGATCGATGATGTTCCCCAGAGTCAGATGATGAGACGGAAAGGCCTCCCAGGAAGAGACAGAGGGGAAAAGGGGTTGGACAATGGCCACTGCCCGGGGACCGCTGATCCGGATGATTCCGATACCCCCTACTCCCACCGGGGTGGAGATTGCGGCAATGGTGTCATGATTGGACATCTTTGAAACAAAGGTTCAAGGTATAAGGTGAAAGGTTTACGGTTTAAGGAAAAAAGTCTGATATCAAGATTGTCAGGATTATTAGAAAAACTTTGCGTTTTGCACTTTGAATTTTATATTTTGAATTTGAAATCTTGAACCCTATACCTTGGACCTTATACCGTTTATATTTCCGGTTCGGGGATGGGTTCTTCGGAACGATCTTTCTTAACCGCAAAAATGACCATTTTTTTCAATTGCCCCTCTCCCCGGCTAATGGTTTTGAGACTCTTATCTTTTTCCAGGGTCAAATGAACGATGCGACGATCATGGGCATTTAAAGGACTTATAACCACCGGTTTGCCGGTCAGCTTGGCTTTGGCAGCCATCTTAAGGGCCACTTCCTCCAGATAGCTCTTCCGGCGGCTCCGGTAGTCCCCGCTATCCAGAACGACTTTTGTTTTATCAGGGCCTTTTCGATTCAAGATCCGGGTGATTAAATACTGCAGGGCATCCAGGTTTTGCCCTCTTCGACCGATCAGGAGCCCACTGGCCTCCCCCTCGATCTTGATGTGAATGGTTTCCCTTTCTTTTTCGACCTGAAGGGTGGCTTCTAATCCCATCAGTTTCAGAAGGTCTTGAGTCAGGGTTTTAGCTTCTTCAACCCTATCAACTTCAGACGGCAAAACAGACAAAGAATCAGACATGATTGGGGTGGGGGGTTGGGTTTCGGGAACTATCTCCAGCAAATCTTTTTTAATCGTGGCCCGAACCCTGGCCTTTTTGGAACCCATGAGGCCGAAGATTCCGGTGGAGCCGGAATTGAGGACTTCTATCTCTAATTTTTCTCTGGGAACATTCAATTGATTACAGGCTGCCTCAACCGCCTCTTCGACGGATTTTCCTTCTGTTTCAAGGGATGCCATGAGTCATCACCTCCGCTTTTGATCAGTTGACATACTTGTTGATATAATATTGTTGCCCGATAGAAAGGACATTATTGACCAACCAATATAAGACCAGACCGGCAGCAAAATTAATAAACATAAAAGTGAAAATAACCGGCAAAAAAAGCATCATCTTAGCTTGGGTCGGATCGCCCGTGGTCGGGGTCATCTTTTGCTGAATAAACATCGAAGCCCCCATGAGTAAAGTTAAAACCGGTATTCCATTGCCGACGTAAGGAATTGGGATTCCTATTGATAAGCGGTCCGGGGCCGAAAGATCATTTATCCACAGAAAAAACGGGGCATGCCGGAGTTCAATGGCATAGCCCAATAAACTATAAAGGGCGAAAAAAACCGGAATCTGAATGATCATCGGCAGACACCCCCCCAGGGGGTTGACCTTGTAGGTTTTATAAAGGGCCATCGTCTCCTGATTCAGTTTTTCCTTATTATCTTTATATTTTTCCCTTAGCTTGGCTATTTTCGGTTGAATTTTTTGCATGTCCTTCATGGACTTGTAGCTTTTATGGGTCAAAGGCCAAAATAGAATTTTGACCAGTATGGTCAGGAGGATAATTGACCAGCCGTAATTGTGCAGAAATCCATTAAAAAAACGTAATACCCATAATAACGGCTTGGAGACAATGTCGAAAAAGCCGAAATTGACCGCTTTTTCCAGATCCAATCCCAAAGGTTGCAATATCTGGGTGTCTCTTGGCCCGAAATACACCGCGTACCGAATCCGTTTTTGTTCTTTGGGAGCCAAAGTCCAGGGTGGAGCCACAAAGGTCATTTTTAAAAATTCCGGGGCCGGTTTGGAAATTTTGAGACTGACAATCTGTTGCTCTTCCAGGGGAGCTATTGCCCCCATGAAATAAGTGTCGGCCAGGGCACCCCATTTGATCTTTCCGGTCAGCACCTCTTCTTTGTCGATCTTCCCCAAAGGTGTTTGTTTGTATTTATCGTCAATGAACCGCAAAGCCCCATGAAAAGCGCGTGAATTGTCGGATGAAGGGGGAAACCGGTTTTCCAGCACCAGGGCCAGATTATCGTCCAGAGGCTGAGCGGTGTTATTGATCACCTGAACATCCAAATCGATCCGGTAGGAATCGTTGGACAGGGTATAATTCTTAATGATGGTCAGACCCTGCTTGGAAGTCCAGCGAAAAGACAACGTGCCTTTAGGTTGTTCGGGACTTAGAATCAGCGAGTCTTTGTTGGCCGCAAACAGGGCCTGGGTGATTTCCGGCTGAGATTTTTTTATCCACTCCAATTGCAAGGGGGAGGATGCCGGTTGATCGGCATGAATCAATTCTTTGGGATCTTTTTCTCCCAATTTTTCTTTGTAAGCAGTCAATTTGAGGCTTTTTAAAACGGCGCCTTCTTCTGAAAAAATGGCTTCAAACCATTTGGTCTTAACAACGATATCCCTGCCTATTTTTTCAGGGAGAGCCGTCTTCACCTCAGCAGGGGTAGCCGGTGTCTCAGTCGCCGAAGAAGGCTGCTGGATCGTGGGAGATTCCTTCTGAGCTGGAACCGTTTGAACGCCCTGATCCTTTGGGGGCCTTATCGGCTCCTTAGGACTGAAAAACAGGAAGTAGGCGCCAAAAACCGCCATAGATAGTAAAAAAGCTATAATTGCATTTTTTTCCATAAAAACTCCAAAAAATAGAGAGAAATGTCCTTAGGGTAATGGATCCAATCCGCCCGAACAGAAAGGATGGCATCTCCCAATCCTTTTCAAGGACAGAAATAATCCCTTGATTAACCCATATGTTTGAATAGCCTGGAAAGAGTATTCAGAACAGGTGGGGTAAAACCGGCAGGAAGACGGAAAAAGGGGGGATAGGATTTTTTGATACACCCGTATCCCGCATAAAAAAAATCCCTGAAGGACATGGACCAAGAGTCCCATCAAACCAGCAGGGGGGTCAACTCTTCGAAAACCTGACGATATGTTAATGGGTCTGATCCTTTTAAGGCAATGATAATGATATCCCGGGAAGAAGGAAACTTATTATGGGACCGTCTAAAAAATTCTCGCAAAAGACGTTTGATGCGGTTTCGCCGGACCGCTCCCCCGGTATTTTTCCCGACCGTCAAACCCAAACGGGTTCGTCCAAGATGATTGGGTTTTATGATCACCACGAAATGGGGAAAAGCAATTTTTCGATCCGTTTTGGATCTCCGAAGAAAATCGCTCCGTTTCAGTATCCTTACTTCTTTGGGAAAAAGAAACGGTTTCATCGAATTGATAAAAAAGGGGCCTTCCCTGGTTCTCAGACCGATAGCCTTTTTCTTCCCTTGGCCCGCCTTCTTTTAATTACCTTACGCCCCCCGGCAGTGCTCATTCGGACTAAGAACCCGTGTGTCCTGGATCGTTTCAGGTTGCTGGGTTGAAATGTTCTTTTCATAAATACCACATCCCCTCAAATTGAAGATAAACTTAATTTAAACCATAGGTTGTATTTATTGTCAAGCTTTATTTAACATTCCTTTTAATCTCTGTTCGAGAGACCGATCGGTCAATTCAACCAGTACGGTCAATAAATCAGTCGGTTGCCTCCTACAGGTCGGCCATGGGATGGCCTCTAATGGCTATGCTCCTTTCCCCTGCCCTCTAAGTCATATAGAACAGAGGCTTGTTCTGTTATCTCCGGAGGGGAGATCTACTTTGATGTTTATTTTCCTGAAGAAACTGAAGAGGAAACCTTGATATCTTTGATCCGTAATTCAAGTCTGGGGGTGGAATTATATTCGGATATAAAAGGGGTATAGGCCAGGTCGATAATGTCGCCGGGTTTCAGCTTTGTATCTCCCAGTCCGAACCCGATGCCTTCAATCAAGATCCCTTTATGCTCCAGCTTTAACCGAAGATGTCCCTTGCCGACCAGTCGGAAGGATTTGACCCCGACTTGCCGGGTTGCCAGGAGGGGTTCAGGATTTTTTGATCCAAATGGCCCCAATTTCGATAGAAAGGGGACAATTTCTTTTACCAAATCGGGAAAATCTATCTCTCCTTCAATGGTGAGTGCTGGAATGAACGCGATTTCTGATACCGAACTTTTAACCAGGTCTTCAAAAACCTGCTCAAATACTTTAAGATCCTTAATCATTAAGGAGGCCCCGGCCGCCGCCGCATGACCCCCGAAGCCTAAGAGATATTCTTCCAAGACTTCCAGCCCCTTAAACAAATGGAATCCTTCAACGCTACGGCCTGATCCATGAGCGATCTCCCCTTCCATGGAAAATAAAAAAACCGGTTTCGACAACCGCTCCACTAATCTCGAAGCCACCAATCCCAAGATACCTCGATGCCAGGTCTCTGACCCCAACACCAGACTTTTTCTTTGTTCCAATCCATCTTTGGCCTGCAGGAGTTCATCAATCTCCTTGAGCATGCCTTGCTCCATGATCTGACGACGGCTGTTTTCCTGATTCATTAACCGGGCCAGTTCTCCGGCAACTGTTTCATCATCCGTGGTCAATAAACGAACTCCTCCCTCGGCCTCCAGCACCCGGCCCAGAGCATTAATTCGCGGGGCCAGGCGAAAGGCGATATCAAAAGCTGAAAGCCTTCTTTCAGGTGGAATTCCGCAAACTTCTTTTAAAGCCGTCAACCCGACCTGCGGAGTTCGGGCCAAGACCTCCAAACCCTCTCGAACCAAAATACGATTGACCCCCAGCAAGGGAACCACATCGGCCACTGTGCCCAAGGCAACCAAATCAAGATAAGCCCTCAGGTTGGGTTTTCCCTTTGGAAAAAAACCCTGCAAATCCAACGCCTGGCGCAGTGCAATAATCAGATAAAAAGCGACCCCCACTCCGGCCAGTTCTTTAAAAGGAAAGTCGCAGCCTTCCTGTTTGGGATTGAGAACGGCAACGGCCGAAGGGATTCCTTTCTTAGAAATCTGGTGATGATCGGTCACGATGACATCCAGACCCTGATTCTTGGCCCATTCCAGTTCCTGATGATTGGTAATGCCGCAATCCACGGTGATGATCAAGGAAACCCCTTGTTCTTTTAACCGGGTGATCCCGGGGATCGAAAGGCCGTATCCTTCGCGGACGCGGTGAGGGATATAGAAAAGAATTTCCGAAAAAAAGGAATTTAAGAAATGGATCAAAAGGGCCGTGGCCGTCACCCCATCGGCATCATAATCCCCGAAGACGGCTATGTGTTCCCGCCGCTGGATGGCTTTCAGAATACGATTAACGGCCTTATTCATATCTTTCATCAGGGCCGGATCAGGAAGGTGCAGTAAAGCCGGAGAGAGGAAATCCCTGGCCTGATCGGTCAGATACAAACCCCGGTTGATCAAAAGCTGGGCCACTATTAAAGGGAGGTTTAGTGCCTTGGCTAAAGGTTCGGCATGATGGGAATCAAAAGGGATAACGTTCCATTCCATGGACCTACCTTACTTCAGCTTTCCTGGAGGTTCAAGAGAGAATTGATTTTTCATTGTCAACTCATTTTAAATACAATATAATTTTTTTTCCGACTCTGACTTAAAGATATCCGAATTTAGGGATGGTCTTAAAGGGCCTTGCTTGGGGAGATTGTCAACCCCTATGCCCCTTGCATAAAATGTTAGAGCAAAAACCTCAGGCAACAAATTGCAGAAATCTAAAAGAGGGAACGCCATGAACTCCGATCATTCCTCAATACTCAAAAAAATACCTTCAATGACCCTGCTTGTGGAAGAACCGGAGTTTGAAAAATTGCTGTCCCAGGCTTCCCGAAAGTACCTGGTGGAAGTGATTCGCGAGGTCTTGGCGGAAAAAAGAAAATTAATCCTTTCGGGTCATGAACCGGATCTCGACCTGCCTACCCTGTGGAGAGAAGTCGAGATCAAATTAGAGGCCAAGGGCGCCTATCACCTGCGCCGGGTAATCAATGGAACCGGAGTTGTTATTCATACCAATCTGGGACGGTCGTTGCTGGCCGCTCAAGCCCTGGAGCAGATCCAAATGACGGCTCAATTTTATTCCAATCTGGAATTCGACCTGGAAGCCGGTCAACGGGGCAGCCGTTACAGTCACGTGGAAGATCTTCTGATCGAACTCACCGGGGCCGAGGCCGCCCTGGTGGTCAATAATAACGCGGCCGCCGTTTTATTATCCTTGGACACTCTCGGCTAAGGGAAAAGAGGTTATTGTCTCCCGCGGGCAATTAGTGGAAATTGGAGGATCTTTCCGTATTCCCGAGGTCATGAGCCCGCAGTGGAGCCTTCTTGCGGGAAGTGGGAACGACCAATAAGACCCATCTGCGGGATTATGAAGCCGTTTTATCGGAACAGACCGCCCTGTTGCTCAAGGTCCATACCAGTAACTATCGAATCGTGGGCTTCACGGCCGAGGTCCCGCTGGAAGACCTGGTGGCCCTGGGACAACGTCACAACATACCCGTCATGGAAGATTTAGGCAGCGGGAGTTTTGTCGATGTCTCCAGGTTCGGTCTGGAAAAGGAACCCACCGTTGTTGAAGTGGTCCGGGCTGGTGCCGATGTGGTTACCTTCAGTGGAGACAAACTTTTAGGCGGACCCCAGGCCGGTATTATTGTCGGCCGGAAGAATTATATTCAGGCCTTGCGCAGCAACCCCTTGAACCGGGCCTTGCGAATCGACAAACTGACCCTGGCGGCCCTGGAAGCCACGTTAAAATTATATCGAAACGAAGAACAAGCCTTACGAGACATACCTACACTGGCTCGATTGAGTATTTCCCTGCGCGAACTTCATGAACGGGCCAAAAGCCTCCATCGTCTCCTTAAAAAAAATCTCGTTTCAGGAATGAGCATAACAATCATTCCCACAACCTCCCAGGTGGGAGGCGGGGCGCTCCCCTTATCTTATATGAATTCTTATGCCCTGTCCTTCTCTTCGGAGGGGAGTCCATTTCTGAACTGGAAAATAAGTTTCGCTCCTTTTCCCCGCCCATTATCGGACGGATCGAGAAAGAACGTTTCCTTCTGGACGTCCGCACGCTGCAGAAGGAGGATTTTCAGCCTATCGCCCGATGCTTGAAGCAATGCCTGAATTCTTAATTAGTTTCACCCAGAGGATTTTTCCTCTTTTTCCCTTTATCAATGGTGATGGATCTGTAAAAAATCGTCACCCCATCTATGTTGAAAAGCAAGTCTTTTTAAATCAATCTTCTATTAACAGACGATATCTCCGAATGGATAGCTGCATTACTTTGATTATATTTTAAAGCGTGGGCACGAAGTCTGGCGAAGAGCAGACATGCATCTGACGATACGCTGCAGGGGGTGACCAGCGTTTCCCACGAAACCGATTTATCGGATTGGTTGCAGCCGCAGTCCGGTCATTATTGAACCGCACCCGGAACATATTCCGTTTGGTTCTTTAATACATAACGAATGCGGTTCAGGAGTCTTCGGGCGATCATGACGACAATTGGGGGATGTCAAGAAGGAACTTCTCCAATTTCCCCCTATTTTATCCACAGGGATAATAACATCACCCCTGCCATTATAATAACTGGAATCAAATGAAGAAAGGGTATTTTAGATAGGCGGGAAGGCAGGTTATGGTTCTCCTGATATCCTCTGGCCACCAGAGCGAAAGTCACCTCTTCCACATCGAGAATGGACCGGCGCAGAATAGGCAGGGCCATAAATTTTGCTTTCCGAAAGGGATTGTGGTTTCGATCCCCCAGGCGCGCCAGGTGAGCTGCCCTGACTTCATCGACCTGGTCCATTATCCGCGAAAAGAATCTTAAGGTCAGGGAAACCATCAGACCAATTCGGCGCTCAGGCAAAAAAGGAATAGGCTTCAAGATCCAAACCAAGGCCTCGCCTAAATCTCGCGGGCGGGTGACCGCAGTAAAAAGAACGGCATAACCGATCATCAGCCCCATTCGCCAGGAGGTCAGTCCTCCCTGAAGGAGACCTTTCTTACTAACGGGCAGCCAGGGGAAAAAAGAATATCGATCTCCGGGGGTCAGAAAAATCTGAAAAAGAAAGAGGGCCAGAAGAAAAATCGCCCAGAATCTTAAATCCTTAAAGAATAATCCGAAAGGCAAGCGGGAAAGAAAAAAGAGAGCCAATATAAGAATCGAATCAATCAGGAACCAAAAAATCGAGGTTTGAATCAGGGTGCCGGTAACCAGCAATAGTCCGAAAAATTTGCAGCGGGCATCCCAACCATGAAGCAAGGAGTCTCCCGGAAGATAGTGAAAAGCTATTCGAGCCAAGAAAGTTTTCCACCTCCCATCAATACGTGGCACGGGGGTCTGACCCCAAAGCGAGCTAATTCCCTAAAAAGGTCCTCGGGATTTCCCGACAGTTTGATCTCTCCGTCTTGAAGGACGGCGATCCTATCCACATGGGCGCTCACCTTTTCGACATCGTGAGTGGTCACAATCAAGGTATGGCCTTCTCGATGCCATTGAATCATATACGATAATATTTCCCGTATCCCCTGGTAATCAAGGTTGGCAAAGGGTTCATCGAAGAGGATCACCTGGGGTTTCATGACCATCACTCCGGCCAGGGCCAGCCGCCTTTTCTCCCCTCCGGAAAGCAGATAGCATGGTTTTTCAGCCAGGTTTTCAATCCCCATTTTATGAAGGACCCAATTGACCCGATCCTCGATTTCCCTTGGGGAGAGCCCTAAATTTTCAGGCCCGAAAGCCACATCCTCCCTGACCGTCTCCCCGACGATCTGACTGTCCGGATCCTGAAAAACAATGCCCATCATCGTTCTTATTTCCCGAGAATGACGGATGGAATCCAGGCCGTTAATGTGAATTGATCCCGAGGTGGGTTTCAGAAGACCGCTTAAGGTTTTTAGCAAGGTGGTTTTCCCGCTGCCGTTCGGTCCGCAAATAAGGAGAAATTCTCCGCGGGAGATATGAAGACCGAGGCCCTTCAGGGCGCAGGTGCCATCAGGATATCTTAGATAAAGGTCTTGGATACGGATCATTTCTGTTTTTAAGCCACCTTGGGGATCATTCGGATACAGACAGGTTTTGCCGGTCCAACATCGGTTTTAGGGAACGAAACAGGATAACCGCGGAGACCGCTTTCAGAACATCCCCGGGGAGAAAGGGAACCATCCCGACCATCCAGGCTTTATTCCAGGTCATATTGGTGATGGCCTTCAGCCAGGGGACCCCCAGCCCATAAATGACCAGCGATCCGAAAATGACGCCAAACACACTTCCAATGATAGATCGGCGAAAGCACCCGGAGATGAAACCGGTTATCCAGGCGGACAAAACAAATCCGAAAAGATAACCGCCCGTAGGTCCGAAGAGATGGGCCAGTCCTCCCCTGCCCCCGGAGAAGACCGGCAAACCAATGGCCCCGACCAATAGATAGAGAGCCGCACTGGAGGCCCCCCAAAGGGCTCCCAGGAGGAGTCCGGCAAGGAGGACGAAGAGGTTGGTCAGGACAATGGGGACCGGCCCGATGGGAACCTGGATAAAAGCGCCGGCGGCCATCAGGCCGGCCATGAGGGAACAAAGCACCACGGATCTCATTTTTTCAACAGACATGGAACCTCTTTTAATTGTTAACCATTTATTTGTTGAAGGTTAACAAATTAAGTTGGACCTGTCAATCTCAATCCTTGTTAATTATTAATGTCTTGTCACCTGGAAGCCGGCAGGATAAGGAAGACGGTTCGAGTTTAGATGGTCTCCAGTTCCGTCCACCTACATACTCTGGGATTAAAAAATACAGTAAGGTGATTATTTACTTGATCCTCAATTCGTTTACACTATCTCACAATCAATATTGGAATTTCCTTGTTGATGCCAACAGGGTTATCCAATTCTGCAATAAAAACCAAGGAGGAAAATTTTATGGCGACTTCAGTCAAACCGATTCCGGAAGGGTATCACACCGTTAATACCTACTTGACCGTCCATGACGGCCGAAAAGCAATTGAGTTTTACAAAAGGGCCTTCGGGGCCCAGGAAATGTTTCTCATGGAGGGTCCTCCGGGAAAGATCGGACACGCTGAACTCAAGGTCGGTGACTCGAGGATTATGCTGTCCGACGAGATGCCGGGGGGCATCTGCCGTTCTCCACAATCTTTGGGGGGTACGACCATCACCCTGTTTTTGTATATCGAAGACGTCGATCGGACCTTCAACCAGGCTGTTGCTGCGGGTGCCCAAGTGGTCAGGCCGGTTGAAGATATGTTTTGGGGGGATCGTTATGGAGAGGTTAAGGACCCCTTTGGTCATGCCTGGGGGCTAGCCACCCATAAAGAAGATCTGAATCCCGAAGAACTTCAAGAAAGGGCCAAGAAGGCCATGGCCGAAATGGGCCTGGGATAGAGAGTAGGTCGGATTGTATGCCCGGAGAGGATCAGATCAAAATACTGTCTTTTTCGATTGAAAATACTGATTCGCTATTATTCCTTTCCGGGTTCAGGTAAGATAATTTACTTGCTCACAAGGGGGAGAATCAAGCGAGGAGTGAGCAATAATGATTTGATTATTCGTTGTCTACGAGGAAGGATGATGGATAACTCGAAGAAAATTTTACATATCGATCCCGATTTTAACGTCACTTATTTCCTAATTCGTCCGGGAGCTACCATCAAATCCTCCATCTCACTCCAGCATGCTATACAGATTCTAAAAAAAGAAAAACTCGACTTGATCCTTTCGGAACCGCACAATAAGGCAATTCATACCTCTCAGAATCTTTCCGAGGAAGTGGATTGGAAATCCGTGTATCAAGATATTATGGAGGTTCGAAATGGCCGTGTCAGGTAAATATGGTCAGGTGAATATACCCAAGGTCGGATTGAATGAGCCCATTTTTATTCTCCGCGCGCAGGACAAGCTGGCGGTGGCGGCGTTGGAAATGTACCGGGCCTTGGTCCAGTCCCACGGGTCCCCTTTGGCCGCTAAAATTAAAAAAGAAATCGATCGCTTTGAAAGATGGGAAGGCTCCAAAAAGATACCTGATTAAATCCCGCTATTTAAACGGTGCAAAGGGACTTCCGGACAATTGAACGGGAATCGTCTTGCGTTTAGGGCTTTTCAATTTTTGAGGGAAAACTATCGGAGGTGAAATTCAATGGAACACCTAAAAATATTTGAAACTATAAATTCACCATTAATGAATCCGGAGGAAATCAATTTTATTTTATTGGAGCCACCCAGGGATGAAATTTTTTCTCCTCATCAAAAACAGGGTACCGGATCCGAGTCATGAATCCGACACGGAACCCTTTTATTGCCCTTTATACAAACTGGAAATAGATGAAGGGGTACCGATATATTTTTCTTCGAAAATGACCTTGGCCTCATCGATTTTTTGAAATAGGGGCCTCTCGAACAGAAAAAACCCGGATCAGGTTACCTCATTTCTCGATTAGTCCCTTCTCTATGGCATAGGTAGTCAGCGCCGAAGCCGAGTGCAGGTTTAATTTCTCCATGAGATTGGAACGGTGCTTTTCGACGGTATTAGGACTGATGAACAGGTAATCGGCTATTTCCTTATTTTTATACCCTTCCCCGATTAATTTAAGTATCTCCCGTTCCCGGTGGGTTAAGGTGTCCCAGGGCGACAGTGGTTGCTGTATTTTTTTCCCTTCCAGATAGCCCTCAATCACCTTTTCCGAAACGCTTGGACTAAGTACCCGTTTTCCGGAGAGAATATTCCTGATGGCTTGAAGCAGTTCCGCATGGGTGGAATCCTTTAAGATATAACCATCCGCGCCGGCCTTCAGAGCAGCTAAGATGTATTCCTCACTATCGTTCACGGTCAAGACCAGAATTTTATTTTTCGGCTGTCTTTTTTTAATCTCGCGGATCGCTTCTATCCCGCCCATCCGAGGCATGGAAAGATCCATCAGTATCAGGTCGGGAAGGAGTTTTTCGGCGATTCGGACGGCTTCCATACCGTTATCGGCCTCACCAGCGACCTCCAGGTCCTGATGGGAGGAAAGGAGAGATCGCAAGCCCTCCCTGAGAATCGTATGGTCTTCGACGATAAGAATACGTTGTTTTGCAGCCATGGCACCGATCTCCTTTTTCTTTTTATGCAGGTTTCAATTTCCGGTCCGAAATCAAATGGGCCAGGAGTTCTTGATGGCTATTCTCTCTTATACCCCGGGGCGGGTCAAGTCCTTTTTTTCACATCCTTATTGAAGCCCCGGCAGCCTGCCCCGGTAGACAGAAAAGTATCGGGGGAGACTGTTTTCCAAAAAACCGCTTTGAATTCCTTAAATAAGCTTATGGTGCCTTTGTAAAATGATCAGCCTTGGTGACTTAGGGTTTGAAGAAAATATTCGATCGCTTGGTTGACCTCCTGGGGTTTTTCGGCGAATACCATATGGGTGCCTCCCTTAATGATAACCACCTTGGCATCAGGCATGTGGTCGGCCAGATATTGAGAATATTTAGGCGGGGTCATTACATCCTGATCCCCGCACAGGGCCAGGGTGGGAACATTGATTTGAGCAATTTGGTCCATGATGTCGAATCGATCGCAGGCCTTCATATCGTTGAGCGCTGCGGCCGGTCCGTTTTCCGCCAACCGGCGTTTGAGAACCGAGGCCAATTCAGGGTCGATATAGTCAAAGGCGGTATTCATTGGGTTTTCAGACCCGGAATCTTTAGTTGCCTTTTCAAGCGCTTCCAGGAACAGGGGATGGACCCGGAGCCGCCCCCCGCTGCCTACGGTTATTATACCCGCCAAATCCTGCGGATACTTTAAGGCATACAACAAGGCGATCCCCCCGCCCAGGGAATGTCCCACCAGGACGACCTGCCGATATCCCGCCTCCTGAACAGTCTTATGAAGCCACTCGACATAGCCTTCTATGGTCGGGTATAATTTTCCAAGGGGATGGCCCGGAAGGTCCAGGGCAATGCTGCCCTTGAAGTATCGGGTCTGGTAAAACCATGATTCTTTACTGCCACCCCCACCATGAATAAATATCAGTTGCATAAAAATTTTCTCCTGTTTTTCTCACCCTTCGGCTTTCATCGGCCTGAGATTATTATGGCTATTCCCACCTGACCTTGATCGGTTGTCCGAGGCACGGTTTTCAGGAATTTAAACTTGGGGTAACCCAGGATCAGGGTATCAAAGACCTTATGATCGGGCGGAAGATTAAGTTCCTCCCTTAAGGGGGGATAATATTCTGCGGCCACTTCCAGCAACCCTATGTAGCAGGATTCCAAGCCCATGGTTCGGGCGGTCAGGGCCATGGTGTGAGCGACCAAGACCGCGTTGTCTTTAGGGGCACTGGTAGGGGCAATGGAATGAAAGATCATCAGGACGGGCGCTTTATGAAATATCGGGTCCCGTCCCGATTCTTTGTCTTTAGTCATCCTTTCACCAAGACCGAGCGAACGATAGGTCATCTGATAATCCAGGGTATCCTGCTTGTCCTTCCGACTCCAGCCTGGAGATTTTATTCTTTACCCGTTCCCCGATCCAGATAAAATAATCGATGGCCAAATCCGATAATTTCGAGATCTTCACCGGGTCAGTGTAAACGAAGACCTCCACATTCTGGACATTGCTTCCCGTCGGCGCCCAGCGGCCGGCTTCCATCAGAAGTTCGAGGTCTTTTCGGGGGACCTTTTTATCCAGAAAATGCCTGTGGCTTCGACGTTCCTTCAGAAAAGTCTATAAACGTCGCTGTTTCAAAATTAACCCCCCGGTCGATTTCCACAAAATCATTGCTCTTCAATTTCGAATGGGTGATGGCCCCGGTCGGGCAAAGGGAGACGCAGTGGCCGCAGAGGATGCATTTCTCCTCATTGGAATCGGTCAGGATTTCCCCTTCATGGTCGGTGAAACACCTGGGACATCGGGTGGCGCAGATGGCGCATCCCGTACATTTTTCTTCATCGATCATAACCCAGCTCATATCTGCTCCCCATTAGCAATTTATTTTTTTCAATATTGACAAAAGAGCCAAGAACTCAGACGAGTTAGACGGTACAAGGTCTAAGGTGCACGGCATATGGTTTTTTCTTGAACCTTAAACCCTTATCCCAACCCAATCTCCTCGGCCACTTCCCGCATGCCCAGGATCACATCCTGAATGAGTTCCTCCAAACCAACCCCCAGCATTTGCAGGCCTTTTTCAATGACTTCCCGGTTGACCCCGGCGGCGAAATTTTTCTGTTTCCATTTCTTCAAAACCGATTTGGCCTCCAGATCCAGCACACTTCTGGAAGGACGGACCAAAGCGGCGGCCGTTACCAGTCCGGTTAATTCATCAATGGTATACAAATATTTTTCCAATTCCGTTTTCGGTTCCACATCGTTGCATAAGCCCCACCCATGAGAGATCACCGCCCGGATATAATCTTCCGGCCAGCCCTGTTCCTCCAGAATGGTTTTGGTTTTATGACAATGTTGTTCGGGAAATTTTTCGTAATCCAGATCGTGGATCAGGCCGATGATCCCCCAGAGCTCTTCATCTGCGCCCCTTTTGCGGGCCAAAAAACGCATGACCGCTTCCACGGCCAGGGCATGATGGATCAAGGCCTCATTTTGGTTGTATTGTCCGAGTAGAGCCAGGGCCTCATCCCTGGTAGGGGAGTTAGGATTCATCCTTTCGGTCCTTTCGTGCGAAAACATAAATATCGAACGTTAAACATAAGGTGGTAATGTCCAATACCTTCAGGCCCTGAAGGGGTCCGGCCATTAGCAACACTCCTTTTTTCTTTCAAAAAAGCTTATATGGAAATCCCGAATTTCTTTTCCAGGCGACTCAGGTTTCCCCGGTCTCCCAGGGCGACCAATATGTCCCCCACCTGAATCTTGGCCTGAGGAGAAGGATTAAAAATCATCTCCCCGGTTCCTTTTTTGATGGCCACCACAATCAGGTCAAAATCTTTACGAATGGCCGATTCCATCAGGGTGAGGTCTTTGATTTCCGATTGTTTCCCAACCATCAATTCTTCCATCTGCAGATCAAGACTGCGATTGTGCATGGCCAGTTCAATGAAGTCAATGACGGTCGGCCGCAGGATGGTGTTGGCCATACTGCGGGCCCCGATGTCATAAGGGGAGACGACCTTGTCGGCCCCGGCCCGGGTCAATTTTATAATCGAAGATTCTTCCGCAGCCCGGGCCAAAATAAATAATCCGGGGTTTAATCCCCGGGCCGTCAAGGTAATATAAACATTATCCGCATCAGACGAGGCTGCCGCCACCAGCCCCTTGGCCCTTAGAATACCCGCCTTGAGCAGAAATTCTTCCGAGGTGGCCTCTCCCAGGACATATAGAATATTTTTTTCCTGAAAAAGGGGGATGCATCCGGGGTCTTTTTCAATAACAACCACTTCTATCGGTTTCTCCCTCAGGAGCTGGCTTACGGTCCGGCCTATACGGCCGAAGCCGCAAACAATATAGTGCCCTTCGATTTGGTTGATCTTTTTTTCCAACTTCCTCCTCCCAAAGACATCTTTCAGAGTTCCCTCGATCATCATCCCGGTGATACTGCTTAGGAAATATAAGATAAATCCCACTCCGAAGACGATCAGGAACATGGTAAAAATTTTTCCGGCCCGGCTTAAGGGGTGGACTTCCTGAAACCCCACCGTAGTGACGGTTATGACCGTCATATACAAGGCCTCCAGCATATCCCAGCCCTCGATGACGATAAACCCGATACAGCCCCCGATAAGGATTAAGAAAAAAATGAAAAGGTCAAGAATAAAATGGGTAGTGAATCTCATCTAACCTAAAAATAAGGTGCGGTAAGCGGTAGATTGAACCTTTTGGGAACCGACTACCTCAATGGAGACCTGGGTTGAACCAGGGGGCAGCGGCGGAAAAATGATCATAAAGGGAAGCGTTTTCCCAGGTAAGATTCGGTTATTCATTGAAAACCGGTCGGGTTGAGCCGTTTGAAGCCGACTGATTTCTTCAATGGAAAGGGTATCCAATTCTTCAGAGGTCAGAGTCCACCCGGCATAGACATCACGATTTAAAGCAACTTTATTTCCGGCCTTCATTAACGAGGCGCGAATTTTAATCTTTTCTCGAATGGTGGGATAACCGTTTTTGATATCCCCTTCGATGACCAAAAATTGGCCTATTTTTTCAGTCTCTTTAAAATATTTTTTGATGTTGATCAGACTTATTTTTTGGTTTCCTTCCGGGTCCACGGGGAGAAAAAAGACCTTGGACCAGGTATCGGCCATACTCCAATTAGGGTGGCGATACTGGACGTAGAAAAAACGGGCGGTCAAGGCTATCAGAATTAACACTCCAACGGTTACCAAAGTCCAAAGGATTCTTCTGGGCGGCCGCATTTGCAGGGCCGCCTCTTCCACTTCTTCTGAAAAGGGAAGTAATGACTCAGGGTTGGGAATCGATTTCTGGAGGGCGGGGGCTTCTGAAATGGAAAAAGAAGGGGGTTCAACCCAAAAAACATGGCCGCAACGGGTGCAGCGAACCTTGGACCCAAACGGTTCAATGTGCTTTTGATCTAAGTGATAGGTGGTAGCACAATTCTCACAGCGGATTATCAAGGGGGACTCCTTCTTTAATTGAAAATAGCCACAGATTAAAAATGCAGATGATAAAGCCCCGGGAGGTGTCGATATTGTTCATCAAAGTCCAACCCGTAACCGACAATAAATCCTTTGGGGATCGAAAACCCGCAATAATCGACAGTGATCGGGACTTCCCTCCGCTCGGTTTTGTCAATCAAGGCACAAATACGAACCGATTTGGGATTTTCTTTGTTCAGGAATTCTTGAAGGAACTTCAGGGTCAGCCCGCTGTCTACGATGTCTTCGACCACCAGAATGTGTTTATCTCTGATCGGGAGTTCAATGGCTTTGGTAAAGCGAATTTTCCCCTGTCTTTTACTCTGGCTGCCGTAGCTGGCCAGACGGACAAAATCAAGTTTAACGGGGATGGAGAGATTTCTGGCCAGATCGGCCATGAACACAAAGGCCCCTTTCAAAACCCCGATCAGGATCAACTCCTCCTTTTCGTAATCTTTTGAAATAGAGCCGGCCAGTTCTTTGACCCTTTTCTGTATCTCTCTCTGGGAGTATAGCCGTTCTTTTTTGGCTGGAAATGGCATGGCTTTTCTTCCTTTTTCGAAAAAACATAGTCCAAAGATTTAAAAAAGTCAATGATCACTGATCGTTTTTTCTTGAAATGCGAAAAATTTACCCTTATATATGATGGACTCGTAAAAATTAGACCTGCCCATTATCCCTGCTGCCTGGGCCTGACTTACGGTTTGGTTTATCTGCCGGGAGCGAGGGATCGGATTGGATGAAAAAAAATAGGTTTTCAAAAAACTTTTTAAATCTCAATCATAAATAACATAGCCTCTTCAAGGAGACCATTTCTATGAATTCTTACGCCTTTTTGTTTCCCGGGCAGGCCTCCCAGTATGTTGGAATGGGAAAAGATATCCACGACTTGTATCCTTCGGCCCGGGAAATATTTGACAAAGCGGAAGACCTGACCGGAATGCCTTTGAGAAAATTATGTTTTGAAGGACCGATGGAAGATCTAACGCTGACCGCCAACTTACAACCGGCCGTAACCACAGTTAATCTGGCGGTTCTGGCCTGCCTGGAAGAAAAAGGGGTGAAACCGGGTTGGGTGGCCGGACACAGCCTGGGAGAATATTCGGCCCTATATGCCGCCGGGGTGCTTAGCCTGGAGGATACCTTAAGGCTGGTCAAGACCCGGGGGGCCTTAATGGATCAGGCGGCCCGGAAAAACCCCGGGGCAATGGCCGCGATTATGGGCCTGGCTCCTGAAACGTTGAAGAAAATTCTTCTGGTACTGGGACAGGAAGGGGCCATTGGAGCCGCCAATTATAATACCCCGGACCAGACCGTCATCTCCGGAACAAAGGCACTGATAGACAAAGCCTCCCAACAAGTGACCCAGGCCGGCGGCAAGGCCGTTCCTCTGGCGGTCAGCGGGGCCTGGCACAGCCCTTTGATGGAGGAAGCCTTGGAAGGTTTTAAGAAAGTCCTTGCTTCCGTTCAATTTAATTCTCCAATCTGTTCCCTATTGTTAAATGTGACCGGAAAACCGGAAAATGACCCTTTGAAGATAAAAGAAATCATGAGTCAACAAATCGGACAGTCGGTTCGTTGGACAGAAGTTATTAATAACCTGATGACCCAAGGGGTATCCCGTTTTGTCGAGGTGGGTCCCAAAAAAGTTTTGCTCGGTTTAGTGCGAAAATCCCTGCCCAAGGATTATCCTTATCAGGCCTATAATGTGGAAGACCTGAAATCCTTGGATGCTTTTTTAGCCGCCGAAAAAAATTAGATAAGCGATAAAACGTTAGGTGTTTGAAAAGTTCTTGTTCACCGCAAAGCTTGCTATATTTTAGAAAGTAGTTAAGCCGTACAAAAAAGGCTATACTCTTTCTTGATTTGAGGTCCAATTTGCAAGTTGGTTAAACCCAAACCAAGGAAAGGAGTATAGCCATGAATAAGATTGAAACAAAAAAACTTAAGAAGGTCAATGAAAAAACCCTTATCGGTACCGTGGACATAGGCAAAACGACCAATATGGGATATGGCCGCTGTCCAGACCGGACGGAAATCAAACCTTTTGAGTTTTTCAATAATGATCAAGGATTTACGAAATTTTGGAATCGGATGGTTGAGGCCAAAGAGGCCAATCACTTGGAAGAAATCGTGGTTGGTTTTGAATCCACCGGGTCTTATGGAGAACCCTTGCAACATTTTCTGATGAAACGGCCGGTGACACTGGTTCAGGTTAATCCTATGCATACGAAGAAGTTGAAGGAAGTCCAGGGTAACTCGCCCAATAAGACGGATAGGAAAGATCCCAAAGTCATTGCGGATATTATTGAGCTGGGTCATGCCCTTACCGTGGTCATTCCCGAAGGCGCGGCAGCTGAACTTCGCCGACTGACCCATGCCAGGGAGAGAGCCATACGAAGACGAACGGGCCTTTTGAACCAGATTCAGGATTTGGTCTTTATTGTCTTCCCCGAGTTTCTGCAAGTGATGAAGAATATTAAAACCCGCAGTGCCCAATATCTGTTGCGGCATTATCCGTGCCCGGAAGATATTATCCAATGTGGTCTTGGGACCTTGAGGGCCACGCTGAGACGGGTTAGCCGAGGGAAGCTGGATAAAGAGCGAGCCCCGGCCCTTTATGCGGCCGCTGGCCATTCCGTAGGTCTTCAAGAAGGCCGCAAGGCGATTCTTTTTGAGATACGAGAACTTCTTTCTGAGATTGAATCTTCTGACCAGTTTATTGAGAAGGCGGAACAGGAGATGGCGGCCCTTCTTCCCGAGATCCCCTATAGTCATTCGATTCTGTCCTTGAAAGGGATAGGAGAGGTTACCACCGCCGGACTGATTGGAGAAGTCGGGGATTTTCGTAAATTTCATACGCTGGCTGAAGTCCTGAAGTTGGCCGGACTGAACCTCTTTGAAATCAGTTCTGGAAGGCACCAAGGGAATCGTCATATATCCAAAAGAGGCCGGTCGCTTCTTAGGAAAATCCTCTTTTTTGCCGCTATCAATACGGTTCGAAAAGGGGGAGTGATGCATACGGCCTATCAAAGGCATCTGGATCAAGGAATGCCCAAGATCAAGGCCCTGGTAGCCATTGCCCGGAAGCTTCTCGGTGTTATTTTTGCCTTGGTGCGTGATCATAACGAATATATGGAAAATTATTCAAAAGGAGCAACGTTAAAACTGGCTGCTTAGACCTTCTTAGCGTGTAAGCGGAGAGATTATCGTTTGCGGCATCTAAGGCGACTAAGTCGACCTTCTCGCAGAGCTTAAATAACTCTCCGCTTGCACCTTAACCCCAATAAAGCAAGGTTAGAGCTCTGTTGAGACTCTCAAATTACCAGAGTTGGGCAAGGTGTCACTCTAAGATAGTTACCAGTTTGTTTAATAATATTTAAAAAACTCTTGACAACAATAAACCAGACGCAAAGGACGCAGAGAGAATCATTTTTATTCAATCCCGTGAGAGGCGGGATTGAATAAACCTGCTCTGGCCTCCGGCAAATAAAAACCCGGAGGGTTGTGAAGCTTTTCGATTATCCCGCCAAGGCCAAGGCGGGAAATCGAAGTATTTCTTTGCGCTCTTTGCGCCTTTGCGGTGAAATCAGTCATTTCAAAAAGCTAAATTGATACGATAGCCGGAAATTCCGAAATCAGAAATAGATAGGGGATTTTTATTATGACAAAAGTTATCTTCCAGGAAGAACGGTGCAAGGGGTGCGGACTGTGTGTCCTGGCCTGTCCAAAAAAAAATATAATTATCAGCGAAAAACTCAATAACCAGGGTTTTACCGTGGCCTCCATGACCGACGAAGAACGCTGTAATAGCTGCGCCCTTTGCGCTGAAATGTGCCCGGATGTGGTTATTGAAGTCTGGAAATAGAATTTAGGCTGAAGGCTGAAGGTTGAAGGATTAAAAGAAAGCATTTTCTACTTTCAGCTATAAGCTATAAGCTATGAGCTAATATTAGGAGTTGTTATGACAAAACCCAAAATGGAATTGGTGAATGGGAACGAGGCGATTGCCCGGGGGGCTTTAGCCGCCGGCTGCAAATTTTATTTCGGATATCCCATTACCCCTCAAAATGAGATCCCCGAATATTTGTCCAAACATATGCCGGAGGTGGAGGGGACCTTTATTCAGGCCGAAAGTGAAATAGCCTCTATCAATATGCTCCTGGGAGCCGGAGCTACCGGGGCCAGGGCCATGACCTCGTCTTCCAGTCCCGGAATTTCCTTAAAACAGGAAGGCATTTCTTATATGGCCGGGTGCGAGATTCCCGGAGTCATCGTCAACATGAGTCGCAGCGGCCCTGGATTAGGAGGCATTTCCCCATCTCAAGGGGATTATTTTCAGGCCACCCGGGGAGGAGGACACGGAGATTACCGGACTATCGTCCTGGCCCCTTTTTCCATCCAGGAAAATTATGATCTGACCATAACCGCCTTTGATCTGGCCGAAAAGTATCGTAACCCGGTGATGGTTCTTGGAGATGCCCTGCTTGGCCAGATGAAGGAACCCATCCTCTTACGGCCCTACAAGCCCATGAAATTCGATAAGTCCTGGGCTTTGACCGGGGCCAAGGGGCGCAAACCCAGATTTTTAAAAAGCCTCTATTTGAACGAAGGGGACCTGACCCAACATAACTGGAAGTTATTCCAAAAATATCAACAAATGAAGGCTGAAATTGCCTATGATACCTATCAAATTGAAGATGCCGATATGGTCGTGGTTTCGTTTGGGTCCGTGGCCCGGATCATCAAATCTTCCATAAAGATGGCCCGGGATCAGGGGATGAAAATCGGGCTTTTTCGACCAATAACCTTATACCCTTATCCCGAAGACATGGTTAGGCAGCTATCCCAGAAAGTAAATCATTTTTTTGTGGTGGAATTAAATACCGGCCAGATGGTTGAGGACGTGAAGTTGTCGGTCGATAAAGGGGCCAGGGTGGATTTTTACGGCCGGCCTCCCGGCTCGATTCCCACCCCCAATGAACTGTTTGACGAGATCGGGAAGGTCTATTAGCAAAATTTTGAAAAACCATTTTCTGCAAGCTGATCAGCTTGCCGGTGAGGATGTATGAAACAGGTATTTACGCGTCCCAAGAGTTTGAAAGATGTTCCTTTTCATTTTTGTCCCGGATGCCATCATGGGATCATTCATCGGCTGGTGGCCGAATGTATAGATGCCTATGATCTTCGGGAGAAGACCGTCTGCGCCGCTTCGGTGGGTTGTTCGGTCTTTATGTATGACTATTTTGACATCGATGTCTGTGAGTCCCCCCATGGACGGGCGGCGGCAGTGGCTACCGGGATAAAAAGGGCCTTGCCGGAATGCTTTGTGTTTACTTACCAGGGTGACGGAGACTTGGCCGCCCTGGGCCTTGCCGAAGGCATCCATGCTGCCAACCGCGGAGAAAACATCACCATCGTCTTTGTCAACAACACCGTTTATGGTATGACCGGGGGACAGATGGCCCCGACCACGATGTTAGGACAGACTACGACTACTTCCCCTTTTGGCCGGGATTCCCGGAGGGAAGGATATCCAATCCGGATGGCTGAACTCCTGTCCATGACCGAGGGAACGGCCTTTTCCGCCCGGGTGGCCGTCAATACACCCAAGAATCTTATGCAGGCCAAGAAGGTCTTGAAAAAAGCCTTTGAGGTCCAGATCCGGAATCAGGGTTTTTCTTTTGTGGAATTTCTGTCCAGTTGTCCCACCAACTGGAAGATGACCGTGGAACAGGCCAACCAACGAATCCACGACGAAATGATCCCCTATTTTCCCTTGGGGATTTATAAAGACAAGACGATAGCGGAACATTAATATTTAAAGCCAAAAGCTGATCGCTGAAAGCTGACTGCTATAGGAGTTTCATAATGTACTTCGACATCATCATTGCCGGTTTCGGCGGACAGGGGGTCCTGTTACTGGGTAATCTTCTAACTTATGGGGCCATGGAAGAAGGCCGCCATGTCACTTACATGCCTGTTTATGGGGTGGAGATGCGCGGCGGAACCGCCAACTGTACCGTGGTCATATCCGATCAGGATATCGGTTCCCCGGTCATCCATCATCCGGTGACCGCGGTGGTCATGAATAAGCCGTCCCTATTAAGATTCGGGCCGATGGTCCAACCGGGGGGTTGGCTTTTTGTCAATTCTTCTTTGATCGATGCCCGGGAAGAAGATTATCCGGAAACCAAAATGATTATGGTTCCCACTATTGAATTAGCCGCCAAAGCCGGGGATCAACGATTGGCCAACATGACTATGCTGGGGGCCGTGATTGAAGAAACAAAGGCCATCAGCCAGGAGGCCGTGATCAAGGCCTTTAAACGGGCTATGGATAAACGCTACCATAAAATGATTCCCATCAATACCACTGCCCTCGAAGAAGGCGCCAGGTTTATCCGGGAAGGAAGAAAATAAGTTTTCGGTATAAATCAAAAAAGTGTTCCCCTCCCCCCAACTTCCAGGGGTTCTTATCCTAAATGTTGCAAAAGCCGGGAATGCCGCAGATCTGAGGCGGCAAGGGTGATTATACAAAGTTTAGGTTATTGTAGCTTGATCTTCAGACTCCGCAGACGATTGACAGCCCCCGCGATTTCAAAGATCCGGGGCTTGGTAAGATTCCCTACCTTATAAGGCATCAGAACATCCAACCCTTTCTCCTCGATTTCAGCCATCGCCTTTTCCAGACCTTCTGTGAGGCAGGAACTATTTTCTAAATACCGGGTGGCATAGAGGTGAATCAACCGGCCGATGGCCCGGGTCTGTCCGGTTTCCACTAATTGTTCCAGGAAAGACAGGTCAATGGACTGTTCCCCGTAAAGGAGTGTCCCCAGGCCTTTGGCATCGATGCGGACCTCCCGGTTCCCCCGGCTGGGATCAAAGCTGTCCGGCTTGGGTTGACGAGCGGTAATTTCTCCAAAGCCTTCTCCTCCTTCGGCAAGCCGATGAACCGGGAATCTCTGGGCAATCTCCCGGGCTTGCCCGGTTACAATAAAGGGACGGTAGTTATTCATCCAGATCACAGTGTCGGCCTCTTCAAAATAATCCCCGGACCCTCCCATGACCAGAATGGTTGAAACTCCCGTATCCTGATAAAGTTGCCGGACCTTGTCGATGAACGGAGTAATCGGCTCATGGGCCTTTTGTACCAGCTCCTGCATACGGCGGTCCCTGATCATGAAATTGGTGGCCGAGGTGTCTTCATCGATCAGCAAAACCCCGGCCCCCATTTCCAGGGCTTCCATGATATTGGTGGCCTGGGAGGTGCTGCCGCTGGCATTGTCGGTGCTGAAATGCAATGTATCCCGAAGCAAAGGAAGGGATTTGATGAAGGGACTGATATTGACCTTCTCTACAAAGCGACCGTCTTCAGCCCTGATTTTGACCGCTTTCGGATCGGTGGCCACATATTCCCGGCCGTCCCCGGGGATGTGGCTGTAGACCCCCAATTCCAGGGCCCGGAGAAGGGTTGATTTGCCATGAAAACCTCCACCGACGATCAGGGTCACCCCTTTGGGGAGCCCAAGACCGTTAATCGTTCCTTTGTGGGGGAGTTGAAATGACACCGATAATTCCTGGGGGGGATAAAAAGGAACGCTTCCCATGGCCAGTGGCCGGGAGCTGATGCCGCTCTCCCTGGGCAGGACCGCTCCTTCAGGGACAAAGGCCGCCAATCCTTTGCTTTCCAGGGCCCTCCGCAGCCATTCCTGGTCTTCATGGGCATCTACAAAATGCTTAACCGT
Source organism: uncultured delta proteobacterium (assembly GCA_963790475.1). Taxonomy (GTDB): domain Bacteria; phylum Desulfobacterota; class RBG-13-43-22; order RBG-13-43-22; family RBG-13-43-22; genus RBG-13-43-22. The sequence continues at coordinate 461,898 of CAWBOS010000013.1, forward strand.
AAGACCCATATTGGGAAATTGAAAAACGCCCTGCTGGACGACCTTAGGCAGGTCTTCGAAAAAAATGGAAACGGCCTCCATCCCCTGAATGGTCCTTCCGGCAGCCGGCAGATCAACCGTCAGACGCAGCTCCAGAGTTTCTCCCTGGATCACCACCGCCGACCGTTCCAGGATTTCCGGCCCCCCGGCCTCGATGTTGATCTGGTCTCGATTTCCGGCTCCGCGGGGTTTTGAAGAAAGGTTTCGAATGGCCTGGTGGACCTTTCGGCCGAGAAAATCGCAAAAGGCGATGCGGCGGGTCTTGTTTTCCCAGAGATCGGAAAAAATTTTCCATTTCTTTAAGGAGATAAGGGCACGGACCCGGGACGGTGGGGCATAGGGGTCGGCCTGTACCCGATCGATAGACAGTTCATACTGGGAAAAGAGATAAAGGCCTTCTATATCCTGATAGGCCTTGTAGCCTTTATCGTGAATACGGAACAAGGTCTTTTTTAAGTCATCGGCTGATTTCATCCCATTACTCCCCCAGAGTTATTTTTAGAAAAATATCAAAATTTCCCTCTGGTGTCATTAAAGAAATGGTTCTCGGTTGAGGGAGGAAAAGAATCGAATAGATTTTAAAAAATACTTAACCGTTTAATACTTCATGTAAAAACCACATTCGCGATTATTTGTCAATGATTTTTTCAATCGGTTAGGGGCCTTTATTAAAGTAAGGTTGATTAATTTATATCACTAATAAATAATATAATAATTATTAATTGGACAAATGATTATCGTTTCCTTATTCTTTACCGAAGATAATTCGAAAAGGAATTAAGTTTTCTCAGACAAAGACTTTTTATTTGATCTTGAATTAAAGAAAGGGTTCTGTTAGAAATTCACCAACCAATAAAATCTACTCAAGGTTATGAACAAGCCCTTGGAAAAAATCGCCTCCATTGATATCGGCTCCAATACCTTACGTTTATTAATCGCTGAGAGAAGGGAAACAGGATTTTGTCCATTGTTCCGGGATCGGGAGATTGTCCGGCTGGGACGGAATTTTTATCCGAACTGCCTCCTGACTTCACCGGCCATGGAAGCCGCTGTAAAGGTATTGAGACGATTTAAAATCAAGGCCGAAGAAGAAGAGGTAGCCCAAGTACAGGCCGTCGGCACCGGGGTGCTTCGAGAGTCCCGGAACGTCCTGTTTTTTTTAGAGAGAATTAAAGAGGAAACGGGCCTTTCGGTGGAAATTATCAATGGGATCGAAGAAGCCGGCCTAATGGCTAAGGGAGTTCTTTCCCTCTTTCCTGCAACTCATGGAAAAGCCATTATTTTTGATATTGGCGGCGGGAGTACTGAGTTTGTTTTTATAGACAATGGGCAGATGGAAGACAGGGTCAGTATGCCTCTTGGGGTTGTGGGACTCACCGAAAAATTTTTGCAAACCGATCCTCCGAAATCCAATGAATTGGATTTACTTAAAGTCCATTGTCGAAATATTTTGAGGAAAAATTCGGCAAACGATGATAAGGTGACTACATTAATCGGCACGGCAGGTACGGTCACCACTTTGGCCGCTATGATAAAAAACCTTTTTGAATATGACCCGGATCAGATCAACGGAACGGTCCTGACCGTTGAAAATCTTCTTGAATTATCTGAAAAAATCTTGGCCGTGACTTTTGACCGCCGGTCAACATTAACCGGATTGGAACCGGGAAGGGCCGATATCATCAGCGCCGGAATTCTTCTGGTTTTAGAGATCATGGATCATTTTTCCCAAAAGGCGCTGCTGGTCAGCGATGCCGGGCTTTTGGAAGGGTTGATCCTATGAAAAAGTTTGGAGTTAAGAGTTCGGAGTTCGGAGCTAAATACCCGTTAATTTTAGTGTGGAGTAAAAAGGAGTTGGGGTTACTCCGAACTAACAACTCCGAACTATTTACTGATCCCTTTAATCTTTAAATCCCGATTTTATTTGGAAGGAGTTCTTATGACTACAGTGGCAAATCCTATCCGGGACGGATTGACCTTTGATGATCTTTTGCTTGAACCGGCCTATTCCATGGTTTTGCCGAGGGAGGTCGATGTTCAAACCCAATTGACCCAATCCATCCGCTTGAATATTCCTATTGTCAGTGCGGCTATGGACACGGTCACCGAAGCCCAGACCGCCATCAGTATGGCCCAGCAGGGAGGGATCGGTATTATCCATAAAAACATGGGGGTTAAAAACCAAGCCACGGAAGTGGAAAAGGTCAAGAAATCGGAAAGCGGGATGATTGTCGATCCGGTGACCATGGGCCCGGATCAAAAGGTCCACGAAGTCCTGGCCGTTATGGAAAAATACCGTATCTCCGGAGTGCCCATTGTCAAGGGCCAAAAACTGGTCGGGATCGTTACCAACCGCGACCTGCGTTTTGAGACCAATCTCAAGAAAAAAGTTTCCGAAGTCATGACCAAAGATAATCTGGTAACGGCCAAGGTGGGAATTACCCTGGAAGATTCCAAAGCCTTGCTTCATAAAAATCGAATTGAAAAATTATTGGTCGTGGATCATCAGGGTAATCTGGTCGGTCTGATCACAATTAAAGATATCGAAAAAATCAAAAAATTTCCTCTGGCCTCCAAAGATAAAATGGGCCGATTAAGGGTCGGGGCCGCTGTGGGTGTGGGACCGAATCGCCAGGAGCAGGTCGAGGTCTTGCGACGGGCCGAAGTAGATGTCATTGTTTTTGATGTGGCCCACGGGCATACCAAGAATGTGATCGAAGCCGTCCGGGAAACCAAAAAACAGTATCCGGAACTCCAGGTCATTGCCGGCAATGTGGGCACGGCCGAAGGGACCGAGGCCTTGATCAAGGCCGGGGCCGATGGGATAAAGATCGGAATCGGGCCGGGCTCGATCTGTACCACCCGGGTAGTAGCCGGTGTGGGTGTCCCCCAGATTACGGCCATTATGGACTGTGCCCGGGCCGCCAAAAAATACAATATCCCTCTGATTGCCGATGGTGGAATCAAGTTTTCCGGGGATATCACCAAGGCCCTGGCGGCCGGGGCCGATCTGGTCATGATCGGCGGCCTCTTTGCCGGGACCGAAGAGAGCCCGGGAGAAACCATCCTCTATCAAGGACGGACCTATAAAGTTTATCGCGGCATGGGATCCATCGAGGCCATGAAACAGGGCAGCAGCGACCGTTATGGCCAGGATGATTATGAGACCGAAGCCAAACTGGTTCCCGAGGGGATTGTGGGCCGGGTTCCCTATCGTGGCCCTTTGGCCGACACCATTTACCAGTTGGTGGGAGGACTGAAGGCCGGCATGGGCTATGCCGGCTGCCGCACCCTGAAAGAACTCAAGACCCAAGCCCGTTTTATCCGCATCACTCCGGCGGGCTTAAGGGAATCTCATGTCCATGATGTGATCATCACCAAAGAGGCACCGAATTATAGGTTAGAATAAAAAAGACGTTCGTTGTAAATCGTTTGTCGTTCAGCGATATTAACTATTAAATGATTAGTTCGGAGTAATTAGTTCGGAGTTCGGAGTTCGGAGTAAAAAAATTAAAAATATTTGGAGTTGGGAGTTTATAGAGGGGATCGGAAAGTGGATGGGGAAAAGTTTGATTTTGAGGGTCTGATTGTTTATCAAAAAGGGTTGGAATATGTTGATTTTGTCTATGCGATTACTAAAATTTTCCCTAAATCCGAAATCTTTTCTTTGACGGATCAATTTCGAAGAGCCTCTTCCTCTATATGTTTCAATATTGCCGAAGGAAGTGGCGGGAGCAAAGCAGAATTCAAACAATTTCTTAAAATTGCCAGAAGGTCGGCAAGAGAATGCGTGGCTATAACGGAAGTTTCCTTTCGACAAAAATATATTACCCAGGAACAAAAAAATAGGTCCAGAAAATATTGTCTGGAACTTTCAAAAATGTTAAATGGGTTGATAAAATCCATCAAGTAATTTCTTTGAATTCAACAGGTATTTCAGAAAAAAGGACTTAATCCGAACTCCGATCTGAAAATCGGTCAAGGTTTTACTCCGAACTCTGAACTCCGAACTATATTCGGTAACGGTGATAAATCTCTAAATCTAAAATTTAAATTGTACGCAACAGAGGAACCCCGAGTGGACATCCACAGTCAAAAAGTTTTGATCCTGGATTTCGGTTCCCAGACCACCCAGCTTATTGCCCGGCGGGTCCGGGAGGCCAGGGTGTATTGCGAGATCCATCCCTTTAACTGGTCTCTGGAAAAAATCAAGGCCTTTGATCCCCAGGGGATTATCCTTTCGGGAAGTCCCGCCAGTGTCTACGATTCCAAGGCCCCGCTTCCGGATCCCAAGATTTTGAATTTAGGGGTGCCGGTATTGGGGATTTGTTATGGGATGCAATGGATAACCCATCAATTAAAAGGTCAGGTGGGCCGCTCCGGCAAAAGGGAATACGGCCGGGTGGAACTCGAGTTTCTGGATTTTCAGGATCTTTTTTCCGGGCTCGACAAAGGGGATAAAAACCGGGGCCGGATCGTCTGGATGAGTCATGGGGACCGGATCGAACGCCTCCCCAAGGGATTTACGGCCATCGCTCAAAGCTCCAATGCCCCGGTAGCCGCCATGCGTAATTCCGAGAGGACGGTTTTCGGAGTTCAATTTCACCCGGAAGTAGTCCATACCCCGGCCGGACATCGTATCCTGAAAAATTTCCTGTTCAAGGTCTGTAAACTGAAACCGCTATGGACCCCCAGTTCCTTTATCAAGCAGACCATTGCCTCGGTTCAACAACAGGTAGGAAAGGAGAAAGTTATCTGTGGTCTTTCCGGCGGGGTGGATTCCTCGGTAGTAGCCGTACTGCTCCATCAGGCTATTGGGAAGCAGTTGACCTGCATTTTTGTCAACAACGGGGTGTTGCGAAGTGGAGAGGCCGAAAAAGTGATCCGGCTCTTCCGGGGTCATTACCGTATCCCCTTGATTTATGTGGATGCCTCTCAATCTTTCCTCAAGAAACTGAAGGGGGTGGTTGACCCGGAAAAAAAACGGACTATTATCGGTCATGAATTTATCCGTATTTTTGATGCCGAAGCTAAAAGGATCGGACCAGTCCGTTTCCTGGCCCAGGGGACCCTCTACCCCGACGTGATTGAATCGGTATCCTTTAAAGGCCCTTCGGCCACCATCAAGACCCACCATAATGTGGGCGGCCTTCCGGCCCGAATGAAATTAAAACTGATAGAACCTCTGCGGGAATTATTTAAGGATGAAGGCCGGGAAGTGGGACGAAATCTTGGGTTGCCCGAGGAGATCGTCAGCCGCCAGCCTTTTCCGGGTCCCGGGTTGGCCATTCGCATCCTGGGCGAGGTGACCGAAGTCCGGTTAAACATCCTCCGTCAGGCCGATACCATTGTCTGGGAGGAAATGCGGAAGGCCGATTTATATACCAGGGTCTGGCAGTCCTTTGCCGTTTTGCTGCCTATAAAAACCGTGGGGGTCATGGGAGACGAGCGGACTTACGAAAATGTCATAGCCCTCCGCATCGTGGACAGCCTGGATGCCATGACAGCGGACTGGAGCCGTATTCCTTATGACCTTCTGGGCCACATGTCCAACCGGATCATCAATGAAGTCAAAGGGGTCAATCGGGTCGTCTTTGATATTTCTTCCAAACCACCCAGCACCATTGAGTGGGAATGAAAAAAGAACAAGTTCTGAGTTCGGAGTTATTAGTTCGTAGTGAAAATCAGATAATCTAAAGATATCTCTCTCCGAACTCCGAACTCCGAACTAATTTCGTTGAACGGTTAACACTTTTTTGAACTTTGAACCTTGAACTTTGAACGGTTTTTATGCCCCACGCACCTTTTGTACATCTTCATCTCCACACCCAGTATAGCCTGCTGGATGGAGAGATTCGCCTTAAAGGGTTGTTTGAAAAGGCCCAGGCCTTCAAACTGCCGGCTATTGCCATGACCGATCACGGCAACCTCTTCGGTATGGTGGATTTTTATAAACAGGCTCAAAAACATGGGTTGAAACCCATTATCGGCTGCGAAGTCTATGTAGCTCCGGGAAGCCGGCTGCAAAAAGAGACCCATCCCCATCAGGAAAATGCCTTCCACTTGGTCCTGCTTTGCAAGAACGAAAAAGGCTATCGCAATCTGGTCAAATTAGTCACCCAAGCCTATTTTGAAGGTTTTTACTACAAGCCCCGGATCGACCGGGAGCTGTTGAGGGAACATCACAAAGGCCTGATCGCCATGACCGCTTGCCTGCATGGAGAGATCCCCCATTATCTTCTCCAAGGTGATTTTGACCGGGCCTTGAAAACCACGCGGGAGCTGGCCGAGATATTCGACCAGGATCGGCTTTACCTGGAACTCCAAAAGAACGATATCCCCGAGCAGGAAATCGTCAACAAAGGCCTGCTGGAAATCCATCGTCAATTGGGCCTCCCCATTGTAGCCACGAATGATTGCCATTACCTGACTCAGGAAGAGTCCAAGGCCCACGATGTCTTACTTTGTATCCAGACCGGAAAGACGGTGGACGACCCCAACCGGCTGCGCTTTTCCACCAATCAACTCTATTTCAAGTCCCCGGAAGAGATGTCCCTGCTCTTTGCCGACCTGCCCGAGGCCCTGGAAAATACGGTGCGCATCGCCGATCGATGCAATCTGGAATTGACTTTCGGCCAATCCTTTCTCCCCCGTTACGCCCTGCCTCCGGAAGAAACCATGGATGGGCGTCTCAAAAATGAGGCCCGGGCCGGTTTGCGAAGAGCGGCTGGCCGTCAAAGAACAGCTGAATCCGGCCTTCCCTCCTTCCCGGCACAAAGAATATCAGGACCGTCTGGAAAGGGAACTGACGGTAATCACTTCAACCGGATTTTCCGGGTATTTCCTGGTGGTTTCCGATTATGTGCGTTTTGCCAAAGAGAAGGGGATCCCGGTCGGGCCGGGCCGGGGTTCCGGAGCCGGGAGTCTGGTAGCCTACGCCTTAAAGATTACCGATATCGACCCCCTGGATTACGGGTTGATCTTTGAGCGGTTCCTGAATGTGGAACGAAAAGAACTGCCGGATATCGATGTTGATTTCTGTGTGGAACGCCGGGATGAGGTCTTAAAATATATCGCCGAGAAATACGGCCAGGAGTATGTGGCCCAGATCATCACCTTTGGTAAGATGCAGGCCCGGGCCGTCATTCGCGACGTGGGCCGGGCTTTGAACATCCCCTACGGAGAAGTGGATAAGATCGCCAAACTGATCCCTACAGTATTGAACATTACCTTGAGCGAGGCCCTGGAAATGGAACCCCGGCTCAAGGAACTGAAAGAGTCGGACCCGACCATAAAAGAATTGCTGACCATCGCCGAAGCCCTGGAAGGCCTCCCCCGTCATGCCTCCACCCACGCCGCAGGCATAATTATTTCCCCACATCCCATAACCGATACCGTCCCCTTATATAAAGGTCCCAAGGGAGAAACCCTGACCCAGTACGAAATGAAATCGGTCCAGGAAATGGGGTTGATCAAGTTTGATCTCCTGGGCCTGAACAACCTGACCATTATTCAGTATGCCTTAAGAACTATTGAACGGACTCACAGTCAATTAATTGATTTGACCCGGATCCCTCTCGATGATCCGGCTACTTATGAACTGCTGGGCCGGGGAGATACCAACGGTGTGTTTCAATTGGAAAGTTCGGGGATGAAAGAATTGTTGATCAGGATGAAGCCCCAAAATTTTGAGGACCTCATTGCCATCAATGCCCTTTACCGGCCCGGGCCTTTGAAAAGTGGTATGGTCGATGATTTTGTCCGGAGAAAACACGGGGAAGTGCCGGTCGAGTATCCCCATCCGCTCCTGGAAGGGGTCTTGAAAGAAACCATGGGGATCATTGTTTACCAGGAACAGGTCATGCAGATCGGTGCATTATTGGCCGATTATTCCATGGGAGAGGCCGACACCTTACGAAAGGCCATGGGCAAAAAGATTCCCGAGGTCATGGCCCAGCAACGGACCCGCTTTCTGGAAGGGACCAAGAAAAAAAGGATCGACCAGAAGAAGGCCGACGACATTTTTGACAAAATGGAAACCTTCGGCGGCTACGGGTTTAACAAGTCTCACAGTGCCGCCTATGCCTTGATCACCTACCAGACCGCTTATCTGAAGGCCCATTATCCCCTCGATTTCATGGTAGCCCTGATGACCAGTAAAATGGGCAATTCCGCGGAAGTGACCAAGTGCATTGCTGAATGCCGGGAAAAAGGGATTGTGGTCCTGCCCCCGGATGTGAACCTGAGTCACCTGGATTTTACGGTCGTGGAAGACAAAATCCGTTTCGGGCTGGCGGCGGTAAAAAATGTCGGGGCCGGGGCCATAGAGTCCATCCTGGAGGCCAGGAATAATAGGGGAGAATTTAAATCTCTGATCGATTTTTGTCGTCGGGTGGATCTGCGCCGGGTGAACCGCAGGGTGGCGGAGAGTCTGATCAAGTGCGGGGCTTTCGATTCCCTGGGGGTGGCCCGTTCCCGGCTGATGGCCTTTTTGCCCGAAGCCCTGGACATAGGCCAACAACGTCAAAAAGAAGAGTCTGAAAACCAGTTCAGTCTTTTTTCCATGGGAGGAGATTCGGGGTTAACCCGGCCCGATATTGATCCTCCTATGGTCGAGGAATGGCGGGAGAGCCAAAAACTTTCTTTTGAAAAAGAAATATTGGGTTTTTATATTACCGGTCATCCCTTGACCCGCTACGCGGAAAGCCTGCAAGACCTGAAAACCATGGACATCCAATCCTTGTCCGAACTGGAAGATAAAGAAAATGTGCGATTGGCCGGGATGGTGGCCGCCCTGAAAGAGATTAACAGTAAAAAAGGGGAGCGGATGGCATTTGCCACGATTGAGGACCTGACCGGCTCTTGTGAAGTTATCATTTTCTCCGATATTTTTCGAAAATGTTCCCAGGTGTTAAAAGAAGAAGGGCCGCTATGGGTCACCGGTATCACGACCAAAGATGAAAAAGGGATTAAAGTCATTGCCAACGATATACTCCCTTTGACTGAGGTCGAAGAAAAAATGGCCCTGCAGGCCGTTCTCAAATTGCAGGTCAACGGCTTGACCCGGACTCAACTTTCAGAATTGAAGGATTTTTTAAAAAATCATACCGGCTCCTGCCCGGTCCGGATTTGCGCCTGCCTTCCGGATAAAAGCCAGGTCGTCTTGAGTCTTCCGGAAACTTTGACTATCCGGCCTTCGGTTCGGATGCGACGCGAAATGAAGGGGCTTTCCTGCAAACCCTTTCTGGAAGTGGTTTACCCCGATTTTGCAAAAGCCGAGGGCAATGGGGATCAGAGGCGGCGGGGACAATAAAAACAAGGTGCAAGGTTTTAGGTAGTAATAGTTCGGAGTTTGGTGTTCGGAGTCCGGAAAAACCTTTGAGTTTTGGTTGAAAAGAATGGCGGAAAAAGTGGAGGGTCTTATAGGTCTTGATACCTCCCGGTTATAATGGTCACCCATGGACAACGGGTTTTCTAATCTTTTACCTTGAACCCTGAACCTCGAACCTTGAACCCTGAACCTCGAACCTTGAACCCTGAACCTCGAACCTTGAACCTTAGACCATGAACCTTAAACCTTATACCTCAAACCTGAATTTATTATGCCAGAATATCAGGAGCGATTCTACCGCAGCAAAATCAATTCTCCGGACTGGGTCTCTTTTACCATCCAGGTCAAGGAAAGCGACCTCTGGGTGCGGGCCAGGAAAGATCTTTCGGCTGAAGGCTATGAACGGGTTTTTCAGTACCGTCATTCCCTGGAAATCTATATTCAACAACACCCCGAATTCAAAGAATCCTTACAGCCCCTTGAATTAGATTCTCTGGCCCCGCCCATTGTGCAAGCCATGCTGCAGGCCGCTAAGACCGCCGGGGTCGGTCCCATGGCCGCGGTGGCCGGGGCTATCGCCATGTTTGTCGGGCAGGATCTGCTGGCCTTTTCCCCGGATGTTATTATTGAAAACGGTGGGGATTTATTTATCGCCTGCCACGAGCCCCTGACCGTTGGAATCTACGCCGGAGAGTCATCTTTGAGCGGAAGGTTGGGAATTCAGTTGGCCCCTTCCGGCAGGCCGGTAGGGTTGTGCACTTCTTCCGGGACCGTGGGCCATTCCTTGAGCTTTGGCCGGGCCGATGCCGTGACTATTTTTTCTCCGTCGGCCACCCTTTCCGACGCCGTGGCCACCGCTGTGGGCAACCGGGTACAAACTAAAAACGATATCCAACCGGCCCTGGAATGGGCCCAACAGATTCCGGAGGTCGAGGGGGTTTTGATTATTGTTGGAGATCAGGTCGGGGTTTGGGGGGAGTTGGAGTTGGTGACCTTGTAGAGCGATTAGTTCGGAGTTCGGAGTTCGGAGTAGAAACTCAACGTGCAGGATCGCTAACTCCGAACTCTGAACTCCGAACTATATTTTTATTATAGAAGAGGTACTTCATTATGAAGCTCAGTAGATTTTTCTTTTTGTCAGTGATTATTATTCTCGCTGGTGTTTGGGGCTGTGGGACGGCTCCGGTGGCCAAAGAACGCAAGGGCCCACCAAAGATTGCCCTGGTCCTGGGGGGTGGGGCAGCCCGGGGATTTGCCCACGTGGGAGTCATACGGGCTCTGGAGCAGGAAAAGATTCCCATCAGTATGATCGTCGGGACCAGTGTGGGCAGCCTGATTGGAGCCCTTTATGCCTCCGATCCTAACAGCTTCAATCTGGAATGGTTGTCCTTCACCATAGAAAAAGAGGATATCTTCGATTATTCCGTGATTTATTCCAAGATGGGACCGGTGCAGGGCGAAAGGCTGGAGAAATTTGTTCAAACCAAGGTCAAAGCGAAAACCATGGAACAGATGAAGATTCCTTTTTATGCCGTAGCCACGGATCTCAACGAAGGAAACACCTGGGTCTTTGAAAAGGGTTCGGTGGCCAAAGCCGTACGGGCCAGCTCTTCCATTCCGGGGATTTTCCAACCGCTCGAATTGGGAGGTAAAATGTATGTGGATGGCGGAGTGACCGACAATTTGCCGGTGGATGTGGCCCGGGCCAAAGGGGCCGATATTATCATCGCCGTCAATATCTCCAAAAATATCCGGAACCCTCAAATCAACACTTTGATCGATGTCATTATGCAGTCCATCAATATCATGGGCCGGGAACTGTGTACCTACAAGTCAAGGGGGTATGATGTGCTCATTGAACCCAATGTGGGGGACGTGGGCATGACCGATTTTACCCAAAAGAAGCGTTTAATGGATGCCGGTATCCAGGCCGCCAAACAGGCCATGCCCCGGATTAAGAAATTAATTGAAGAAAAATCTTGATTCAATTGCGGAGTTCGGATTGCAGATTATGGAGTATGCATTCCAATCTACCAAGAAGAATATCAATAATAAGAAAAGGGCGAGACCTATAGTCCCGCCCTTCAGAGCTTTTATTAATATCCTGCCTATCTAAAAAATATAAGGATAGGTATTGGTCCTATTGGGGTCATTCTGCCGGATTATTTACCTGACCTCCAGAAGTAACCGTTATCTGTTTTCCACCGCCTATCACTTCCCCTATGACCAGTCCGGGACTAATCGAAATCTCCCGTTTCGGGGCTAGAATAATTCCATTTACCATTGTATCGGGGACCCCATTTGTGGTTCCTCCGCTTCTGCGTACCTTCACAGGGGAAACCCTGCCTGGCCCATAAGGCCGACGAAGTACTGATTGACAACCCTTTAAACTGGAGCTTTCTTTAACCTGGGTCGTCAATCAGAACCTATCCTTCTGTCTGTTTCTGTCTGCCTTGTCCGTGGCAAAATAAAGAAATTTTCCCTTTTTTCAAAGAGCTAAATTGATACCGTAAAAAAAGATTGACCCTACACTAACAGTTGTGTTAAGAATTGTGTGGAGGTTCAACATGGCTACCAATCTGGCAATTGACGATAAACTCATCATAGAGGCCCAATTAATCGGAGGAACAAAGACCAAAAAGGCCGCCGTTACCGAAGCCCTGGAGGAGTACATTCAAAGAAGAAAGCAGCTTCAACTCACTTCCCTGTTTGGGAAAATTGAATACGACCCCAAATACGATTATAAAAAAACCCGAACACGGAAATGAAAGTACTCGTTGATACACCGGTTTGGTCCTTGGCTTTGAGACGATCCGCTTCCCGGTCCCCGGAAGATCGAATTCTGGTAGATGAATTTTATGAACTGATCAATGAGACCCGGGTTGTCCTCATTGGTCCTGTTCGGCAAGAGTTGCTGTCCGGCATTCCTAATTACAACCAATTTACTATTTTAAAAGAAAAGTTGCAGGCCTTTGAAGACTTGTCTCTTAAACGGGAGGCCTATGAAATGGCCGCAGAATTTTACAACACCTGCCGGAAAGCAGGGGTCCAAGGCTCACAGATTGATTTCCTAATATGTTCTGCCAGCGTGAGCGCCGGGATCCCGATTTTTACTACCGATAAAGATTTTTCCCTCTACGCCAAACACATCAAGTTATCGCTCTACCATCCACGTAAGACCAAAGCTGAACATTAATGGATGGATTTGAATTTCCATAACCTTCAATAGGTTGTGGAATTGCCTTAGAAACTATGAAAAAAGGATTTCACCTCTGGATAGGTCTCGCCTGCCTGTTGATTTTTCAAACCGCCCTGGTTCTCAGGATCGAACCGGTGACCACCTATTTTTATTCCCTGATCTGGTGGTCCTATATTGTCGTTATCGACGGGTTGGTTTTTCGTCTCCGCGGGAATTCCCTGATCGTCAATCAGACCAGAAAGTTTTTTCTCTTAATCCCCTGGTCGGTAGCCATTTGGCTGATCTTTGAAGGATTCAATCTGGTTTTGAAAAACTGGCATTATGTCGGTGTGACGAAAGAGATAATGATCCGCTGGCCGGGATATTTTGTAGCCTTTGGTACGGTCCTGCCGGCCATCCTGGAAACGAAAGACTTTTTATCTGCTTTGGGAATTTTTGAGAAAAGTCAAGTGACCCCCATTCCGGTTCAGGCCTCCTGGTACAAGCCTTTGATTATTACCGGGTCCTTGTGCCTGATACTCCCTTTGCTTTTACCGCAATTTTGTTTTCCTCTGGTGTGGGTGGGTTTTGTTTTTCTCCTGGAGCCTTCCAATCATCGCGCCGGGAGACAATCCCTGTTAAGGGATCTGCAAGAGGGGAAGTCCGGAAACCTGTTTCAACTTCTAATGTCCGGCATGATCTGCGGACTGCTTTGGGAATTCTGGAATTTCTGGGCCGTGTCCAAATGGATCTATGCCGTCCCTTTCGTGGGACAAATCAAACTTTTCGAAATGCCGGTCCTGGGCTTTTTCGGATTTCCACCCTTTGCCCTGGATTGTTTTGTCATGGTCCATTTCCTGCGATTACTGGAATCCCGATCGGACGGGAAGCAGAAATTTATCTGGCAGGCCATCCCTTTATGGTTGTTCTTATACGGGGTCATGTTTTCAGCAATTGATTTGTACACGGTCAAATCTTTCGGATGATCCTTAATCCGCACGACTTTGGAAAAAGGATTATTCTCAGCAAAGGACTCGGAGATATCAGTCTGTCTATTTGAAAAGGGGAAAAAGTAATTCACCACTGAGACACGGAGGACGCAGAGAATTTCTCTTTTTCTTTGGCGGGAGGTACCGCCAAAGAAAAGCCAACCTGTCGCTTCGCGAACAAGAGGTTCACAAAGTGCCATCGGCAGTCAGGTTTTCAAAAATCGGCACCTCCCGATTTTTGAAAAAATAAATATCTCTGTGGCTCTGTGGTGAAAAAGAGTGTCCTATGGGGAAAAAAGTCTATTTTATCAGCCTGGGCTGTGCCAAGAACCAAGTGGACAGTGAAGTGATGCTTCATCAACTATCGTCCGCAGGGTTTTCCATCACCCAGGAACCTGAGGAAGCCGAAGTAGTGGTCATCAATACCTGCAGCTTCATCGAATCGGCCACCCAGGAGAGCATCGAAACCATTCTGGAAGCCGCCCGTTTAAAAAAGGAAGGGGCCTGTCAGGTCCTGGCGGTTACCGGATGTTTCCCCCAACGATATAAAAATCTATTAGTAGAGCAGATGCCGGAGGTGGACCTTTTCCTGGGGACTGAATCCTTTTTAGGATTGGCCGAGCACATTTCCACCCTCTTGTCCGGGGGAAAAATCCCCAGGATGATCGTTAATCCTCAACCCGGACTCTGGCAAGAACCTTATCACCGCCTTCTGACTACCACCCCGGGAACAGCTTATCTAAAAATCGCCGAAGGGTGTTCGAATCACTGTGCTTACTGCACCATCCCTTTTATTCGGGGACCTTTTCGCAGCCGGGACCCAAAGGTCTTAATCCGGGAAGTCCTGGCCTTATCTGAGCAGAGGGTCCGTGAGCTCATCTTGATCGGCCAGGATACCACGGCTTACGGGACCGACCTTGAACAACCGATTTCCTTAATCGAATTGATCCAACAATTGCTGAAGATCGATTCTTTTGAGTGGCTGCGTCTGCTCTATTTGCGCCCGGAAAGGATTACCCCGGATCTCCTGGATTTGATCGCCGGAGAAGAAAGGATATGTCCCTATCTCGATATCCCGATCCAGCATGTCAGTGACCGAATTTTGAAAGCCATGAACCGTCCCTGCGGCCAAAAGTTGTTGCGGGATTTGATCCAAAGGATTAAAAAAGTTGTGCCTCAGGCGGCCCTGCGGACCACTCTCATGGTGGGTTTCCCGGGTGAGAAGGACAAGGACTTTCAAGAGTTGATGCGGTTTGTTTCGGAAGTGGAATTCGATCACCTGGGCGTTTTCAGGTATTCCCCTGAAGAAGGGACCCCGGCTGCCGGTTTTCCCGACCAGGTCTCGGAAGAGATCAGTCATCGTCGGATGGAACTCTTGATGTCCAGGCAGAAAGAAATCTCTTTAAAAAAGAATCAAAGCCGGATCGGTTTCTTAGAACCGGTACTGATAACCGGCATCAGTCCGGAAAGCGAGTTGTTGATTCAGGGTCGGACCCGCTTCCAGGCGCCGGAGGTGGATGGGGTGGTCTTTATTACCGACGGGGAACCGAAAATCGGTGAGATTGTTAAGGTGAAAATCACCGAAGCCCATCCCTATGATCTGGTGGGGGTAGCGGTCGAGTGATTAATCTTCAAGCCGGTTCTGGTCAGAGGAGGCTACGGCTGGCAGCAAAAATAATCCAAAGGAAAGAAGCGGACCTTGACCCTTATGGCGGCGCCATCGACCTATTGGCCAATACATCCGCAAGCCATTTTCAAAATATATTCTAGGTGTGAGGAGGAAGATAATGAGTAAACAGGCAGCCCTTCATGAGTTGAAGAGGCGAAAGGAAGTAACTCAGGCCTTAGGCGGACCAAAGGCCATTGAGAGGCATAGAAAAAGAGGACATCTGACCGCCAGGGAGCGGCTTGATAAATTGCTGGATGAGGGATCATGGCGGGAGATAGGAGAACTTGAGCAGTTTATCGGACCCGACGGCCGGGAATATCATGTCAACAAAATTCACGGATACGGCAAAATAAACGGCCGAACCGTCATTGTCCAGACCGATGACAGCACTATTCTGGCAGGAACCGGGGGCCGTAGTGTTTCAGGACTGGCGCGGAGGAAGGGGCTTCACGAGGATTTGCTGCCTGAAAGAAACTTCCCTTACATCAGGCTCGGCGAGAGCGGCGGCGTGCATCTGCAAAGCGTCATGGGGTCCACCGGCGTCCTGGCCGTAACCTATCCGGCCACGAGGTTGCTCAATCCGCGACGCGTACCCCGGGTAACCGGTATTATGGGCCTTTGTTTTGGTGATCCGACTTGGCAGGCCTCCATATCCGACTTCGTGGTGCAGGTAAAAGGGACCTGCATGGCTGTTTCCGGTCCGCGCGTGCTGGAAGTAGCCCTCAGCGAAAAGATCTCCCCCGAAGAATTGGGCGGTTGGAAATTGCATGCGGAAGTGACCGGACAGGTTGATGCCTTTGCTGAGGATGACGAACACTGTATGCGGATCATTCGTGAATACCTATCCTACATGCCGTCCCACTGCGACGAGGAGCCGCCCTATATGGCCACGAAGGACCTCCCTGACCGCAAGACTAATAAATTGATGGATATCATTCCCGACGTGTCCACCAGGGCTTACGACATGACCAGGGTCATCAAGGACATAGTGGATGAGGGGAAAATGTTTATCCTGAAGCCCTTTTTCGGCAAAGCCCTGATCACTTGTCTGGGCCGCCTGAACGGTCGAGTGGTGGGCTTTATTGCCAACCAGGTCCTTTATAACGTAGGAGCGGCCGGGGCCCAGGAATGTGAAAAGGCGACCAGTTTTATTGTCCTTTGCGATTCCTTCAATATCCCGATCATCAATTTGGCAGACACCCCCGGTTTGTTAGTCGGCAAGGAAGCCGAAACCAAAAAAATTCCCTCCAAGATTATGAACTGGATGGAAGCCCTGGCCCTGGCCACCGTGCCCAAGATTACCGTAATTATTCGCAAGGCCTACGGTATGGCTATTTCCAATATGGGAGGTCCGAATTGCGGGACTGATTTTATCGCCGCCTTGACAACGGCTGAAATAAGTTTCATGTCTCCCGAAGCGGCGGCCAACGTGGTTTGGGCTCAAAAAATCGCCGAAGCCGAAGATCCGGAAGCCGAAAGAAAAAGACTGATCGAAGAAATGCAGTACGGAAGCGCCCCCTGGCAGGCCGCCGCTGACGGCTGGCTGGATGAAGTCTTGGACCCCAGAGATTTGAGAACCTGGGTAATCGAGCGGCTGGAAATCATGCACAGCCGCAAAAATGGTTTTATGAGCCTGAAAAAATTGCAGGACTGGCCGACCGGTTATTAATGGTATTACTCCGGTAAATAAAGTCTTAGATAAGTTCGGATCGAAACTTTGAGAATTTTAATTTCGTGATTACGTTGTTACTGATAATCTCCTAATGTGTCGTCACCCCTTCTATGTTGAAAAGCAAGTCTTTTTTATTAGAGAATGACTTTTTTTTGGTTTTTAAGGTTTTTAAGATAAACCTCTTCACGGACGGCTGCCTGGATGATCTCCTGAGGAGGCTGAACTACCTGCGATAGAAACAGGCGACCATCCGTGAAGAGGTCACTTTTGGCAATTCCTTTTTAACCGCAGGAGATAGCCAAGGAAGCCGATCCGTCGATTAATTGATACCAAACTTGAGGGCTGGACCAATCTTTCAAATCAACCTTCTATCAGCAGACATATCTTGATGGATCGCTGCAGAATCTTGATAATGTTAAAATCGTGGGCACGGAGTCTAGTGAAGAGCAGGCATCATCTGCCGATGAGCTGCAGGGGTGACGGACCGTTTATGCCCACGAGCCGATTTATCGGATTGGAAGCACCTCTTCGGGTTATTATTGAACTACACCAGGCACATATTCCACCTGGTTCTTTAACACATAACGAATGCGGTTGAGCAGTTTCCGGGCGATCTTGATAATGGCCCTGGTTTTCTTCATCCGTTGGCAATATTCATTAAAGGCCAAAAGCAGGACCGGGTCCTTGCGGGCCGCCACCCAGGCGGCTTCGATGAGCAAAGCCCTTAATTGGGGGTTTCGCCGGTGGGTTAAGTTTTTTATATGTTCGGTCTCCCCACTGGATTCGACATCGGGGATTAATCCGACATAACTGGCCAACTTGTCGAGGGAGACAAAGCGGGCCAACTCACCCAGCTCGGTCAGGAAAATCATGGCCGCCAGGGTACTGATCCCCGGGATCGTTTTTAACAACCGGACCCTTTCGCGATATTCTGCTTCCCGGGCCAGCAAAATGATGGACCGGTTTAAAGAAGCGATGATCCGTTTCAGATGATGGAGTTCGTCTAAGTGGGCCTTGAGGGCCATATCGCCACTGGTCCGCTCCATACGAAGATTTTCGAGACAGCCAAGAAATTTTTGAGACCAATGGCGGTCAACAACTTCTTCGGGCAGAGTAATCCCATAGAAGTAAAGGAGCGCCTTAATTTGATTTTTACACCGGGTTTGCTTTCTCACCATACTTTGGCGGGTTCGAACCAGACTGCGATCCTCCAGCTTCGGACGGCTCGGGACGTAAATCCCTTTCAGTTCCCCGCTCCGGAGGCTCCTGCCCAGCTTGCGGCTGTCGGTTCGATCCCGCCTAGTGGTCCGTTCTTTATTGGTCGTCGGGACATCGGCCGGGTTGACCACGATGCAATTCACCCCTTTTTCCTGAAGCTGATCGTGAGCCCAGAAGCCGCTAAACCCGGCCTCATAGGCCGCCTGATAGCTCGCTCCAGGAAAGTTCTTTCGAAGATAATGGACCAGTTTGTCTGCTTCTGGAGGTTGGGTAAAAGTCTTATGCTCGCACTGTCTAGAAAAAATGCTCACGCTCCAACTCTTCTTGTGGACATCCAGTCCCACGTAAATCGATTGACCCGAAAAATCCAATTTGTTAATCTGTACCACGGCAAGTCTCCTTTCGGTTTGTTTTTTTACCCTAAAAAAAGTATATCCGAAAGCTTCGAGACTTGCCTTTCTTTTTCAATCATAAGGTCTGGTGAAAACCGGGGTCCAGGATTATATCTAATTGACAATTCTGGATTCCGACTTTCGTCAGAATGACAAAAATAGGCTTCCCATGATTTCTTTCCCTAGATCATCCTTGATGGATTCTCGTTATTTTAAGAATTACAATTTTATATATTTTACTGCCATAGTAATAGTGGGTGTGCCCCTGCGAATTGTACACCAGAGCATCATTAGCCTTATCGGTTTCGATTTAAAATAAACAGTCCGCCCCACCGAAGAGATTAGGTGGGGCGAAGAAACCCGAATAATTAGTGGTTTGGTTTAATAGCTGCCAGGGATAAATATTCCCAGGGATAAACCAGAAAACCTATATTTGAAATTCCCCAGGTGATTTTGTGGTTAATAATAAGACTGACCGAATGGGAAAGAACCCATCGGCGAAAATGAGGTTTTACGTAGGCAGTAATGTTTCTATCGTCAATAATTTCAAATCCCGCCTCCCGAACCTTCCCGATATAGTCAGCTAAGCCGTGAATGTTGGCCGATGGGATATATAAGTTATCCTGCAAATGGGCTAAAGTAATTTTCTCCAAGGCATTCCGGGGCTGATTATACACAATATCCGCCAGCGACAAGATACCGCCAGGCTTCAGTGTTCGAAAGGCCTCCCGGAAGAAATCTTCTCTTGAATCAAAATGAAAAGCCGATTCCGTACTGATCATTTTGTCGATGGAATTATCGGCAAATTGCAGATCTGTTGCCGACATTTTTGTAATTGTAATTCGACCTTGCAGATTCTGCCGCGCGATTCTCTCTTTGGATTGTTCAATCTGATACTGCGAAATATTTATGCCGATAACCTTAGGGCAATGAAAATCCGTGGCGCAGAGAAGCGCCGCATTTCCGAACCCGCAACCAATATCAGCGACAAGATGATCTCTCTCCGACAATCGAGCGTTTTCACATACTAATTGGAAAAGCGCGTAATTGGAACGGAACAAATTCCTTTTGCCGTTAGAGTTTAGCCCCTTCCAGTATCCCATGTTGACCAGGGAGATATGGGTTCGGGCATCATAGGCAAGGGGCGCCTTGCCCATAAAATCGTACAGGGCGCCTGCGTCAGGGAAAGTAGCGCTGACCTTATTTTTTTTCATCAGATACAGAACTCAGAGGCCTCTTAAACTTTTTCTTCCCATTCTTTGCCCGCCAGCGGGTTGTTTTTACAAAGGGGCGCGTCCGGAGGCAATTTACGCTCAAAGGCCGGGGCGAAACAGTTGATACTGCAGGACTCGCAGGCGATTACTTCTTCAAATCGATTTTCCTTCACTTTTAAAGGCCAGTAAGGGTCGGTGATCAATTGTCGGCCGATGGCCACCATATCCGCCTGTCCTTTTTCCAGAATCGATTCGGCCACCTCGGGGGTGTTGATTCTACCCACGGCGATCACCGGTATTTTAACCACTTTTTTAATAGGCTCAGCGAGATAGACAAAAGTGCCCATCGGTTGTTTTTTGCTGGGGGAGACCGGATTCGGTCCCCAACCGCCGGTAGATATATCCAGGCAATCCACACCGGCTTTCTCCAATTCCTGAGCGTAGATCAAACTATCCTGGTGTATTTTACCGATTTCTTCCAAGGCCCCCAGCCGATACAGAATGGGGAAATCCGGCCCCACAAAAGCGCGCATGGCTTTGACGATATCCAGTCCAAGTTTCATTCTGCCTGCCAAATCACCGCCGAACTGGTCCGTTCGCTGATTGGTCGCCGGGTTGGAAAATTGGGCCAACAAGTAGGAATGCGCCCCATGGATTTCCACACAGTCAAACCCGGCCTCACGCACATTGCGGGCGCCCTTGGCAAAGCGGTAAATGATGGCGTCAATTTCGGGGAGGGTCAAAGCCCGCCTATCCCCCGACGCCGAAGGGGCAATACTTTCTCCGCTGTCTGGATCCATTTCTTTGCCGGCGGCTTGTACCCCCTTTCCCTGTGGAAAGCGGTTCGCCTGCCATAACTGAACCCCGATTTTGCCGCCGGCAGTGTGGACCTCACCGATAAAAACACCCAGTCTTTTGAGAAAATCCTTCAGGCCTGAGGTCCCGCCCCAGAGGTCTTCGCAGGCAAAGTTATCGATCGCCGTATTGGCCGTTAAAATGAGACCGGCACCTCCCCGGGCGCGCTCACTGTAAAAAGCCCGCGCCCGCCGGCCGTTCATGCCCATATTCAATTGAATAGCCGGATAGACTATGCGGTTCGGTACGATCATGCTGCGGATGGTAATCGGTTCGAATAATTTCATGAGGGTCCCTTTCTTATTGCTCTTTTAAAAACATATTATTGGATTAAGATCATGGCCCCTTGGAAGGAAAAAAACAATCCTTAAGCGGCAGCTTGCAACATAGGATACTTGGTTTATGGACAATTATCAATAGCCTTAAATCGAATTCAATAAAGGGATTGACGCTCGATGGGCAAGCTGATAACGTTCAAAACGTTTCTACCTCAGGAAGGAGTAAAGACCATGAAATTGGATGGAAAAGTTGCCGTTATCACCGGGAGCAGTCGTGGGATAGGCAGCAGATTGCTCTGACCTTTGCCAAGCACGGTGCGAAAATCGCCGTAGTTGCCCGTACGGAAAAGGAAGGGGCGAGTAAATTACCGGGAACAATTCACCAGGCCGTAGCGGAAATCCGCGCTCTTGGGGGCACGGCCATACCGGTCAGGACTGACATCACTGTAGATGTCGATATTGAAAATATGGCCAAACGCGTATTGGAGGAGTGGGGTCAGGTCGATATCCTTATGACCTCCATAGCGGCGAAGCGGCAGGCCCCGCCGGGCGAGGTCTGCTACCGCATCACCAAGGTCGGCATCGAGTATTTTGCCTGGGGACTGGCGCAGGAGGTAAAGCCGTACAATATAGCCGTCAACGACCTCTACCCCACCGGAGGCGTGACTACGGATGGGTTCAAAAAGGTCTTTGCCAAACACCATCTTTCAGACGACATCTTGAAAAGGATGAAGAGCCCGGAGCAGATTGCCGAGGCGGCACTGTGGCTGGCCCTGCAAACGGGTGAGACTATTACCGGTCACTCCGTGAATGATGATGAGGTACGGTCGCTCAGTGAAAAATCCAATCAGAAATCATAATCAGGAATCAAAGCTCTCCTATTAAATCATATCGGATCAGGCATTAGTAATGCCCTTATTATATGATCCCGATTATTCCTTGAAAAGTTCGGTACTCAGGTATCGCTCCCCGGTACTGGGTAAAATGACCACAATCTGTTTCCCCTTGCTTTCCGGCCGTTTAGCGATTTCGAGTGCCGCGGCCAGCGCCGCACCGGACGAAATGCCGCAGAGAAGCCCTTCCAGCCTGGCGGCTTCCCGGGCCATCTCAAAGGCTTGTTCATTGGTCACGGCGATGACTTCGTCCAGGATCGCCCGGTTCAGGACCTGGGGCACAAAACCGGTTCCAATGCCCTGGATTTTGTGAGGTCCGGGGTTCCCTCCGGAGAGTACCGGCGATGCCGCAGGTTCCACTGCGATAGCTCGGAAAGAAGGTTTGCGTCCTTTGATCACTTCCGCTACGCCGGTGATGGTTCCGCCGGTCCCCACCCCGGCGACCAGCATGTCTACCCCCCCCTTGGTATCACGCCATATTTCTTCAGCCGTTGTTCGTCGGTGGATTTCCGGATTAGCCGGATTGCTGAATTGGTCGGGCATATAGGCCTTGGGCGTCCCGGACACAATCTCACGGGCCTTGTTGATGGCCCCCTTAATCCCCTCCGGCCCCGGGGTGAGAATCAGCTCGGCGCCCAGGTGTTTGAGCAGTTTCCTTCTCTCGATGCTCATCGTTTCCGGCATGGTCAGGATTAAGCGGTAACCTTTGACCGCACAGACAAAGGCCAGGGCGATTCCTGTATTTCCGCTGGTGGGTTCCACAATCACGGTGTCGGCCTGAATAAGCCCCTGTCTTTCCGCCGCCTCAATCATCGCCACTCCGATGCGGTCTTTTACGCTGCCCAAAGGATTCCGAAACTCCAGTTTGGCGATGAGGTCTGCCGGCAACCCTTTGGAGATCTTGTTCAGACGGACTGAGGGCGTCAACCCCGTCGTTCGGGTAACATTTCCAAAAATTTCATCCATCTTTAATCCCCTTTCCTCTTCTCTATTGGGTCATGATCAATTAATTTTCCCTTAAAAACAAGTTCCGGCCTTTTCAGGAAAACATGCATATCCGGTGGTATGGATTCCGTTATCCAAACATTGCCTCCGATCACTGAGCGCGCGCTAATGACCGTATCTCCGCCTAGAATGGTGGCTCCGGAATAAATAATCACGTCATCTTCGATGGTGGGATGACGTTTCTGTGTCCTGAGCTTTTCGGTGGCCCCCCTGGGCACGGACAGGGCCCCGAGCGTTACCCCCTGATAAATCCTTACCCGATTTCCAATGACGGAGGTTTCCCCTATCACCACGCCTGTTCCATGATCGATAAAAAAACTCTCGCCGATTCTGGCCCCGGGATGGATGTCGATCCCCGTCTTGCTGTGGGCATACTCCGCCATAATACGGGGCATAAGAGGGATGCCCTGCTCAAAAAGCTGGTGGGCCATGCGGTACACGGTGATGGCAAAAAGACCGGGATAGCTGAATATAATCTCATCATAGCTTTTGGCGGCAGGATCCCCTTCCAGGGCGGCACGAACATCGTTAGAAAGTATGGTGCGCAACCGGGGCAATTCTTTTAAAAATTCTACGGCGAATTCCTGCCCTTTCTCTTCACAGTGGGTACAGGGTTGATTGTAGCGGAGACACTCATGCCGGATACACAGGGTGATTTGCTCGGATAGAACTTGAAAAAAGGAGGTTTCTTCCTCGCCTAAGTAATACTCGAGATTCAGGTCGTCAACCCGGGAAAGGATAAAATAACCCGGGAAGAGGATGCGTCTTGCCCTTTCAATGATATCGACCGTGCAATCGAGTGAAGGGAGAGGTTCCGGACTGATGTGAGCAAAGCAGTCTTCCCGATAGCAGGTTTTGAGGAGTTCATCCACGAGCGTCGGAATTTCTTTACGATACTCCCGTATCGCCCCCACCTTCATTTTGCACTGATCTTGTTTGGCTGAATCATCCATATCCGGATAACCTCCTGGCATCGCAATCGATTTAGACAGTTAACCCGATCAAGGCCGCTTTCCCCAAGTCTGTGGCAGCCGGCGTAATCTTGTGTCCAAGCCGGCCATTCACTAATCAATAAAATTTTATTTTGATGGAAAGAGTATAAAACAAGAAAAAGACCGGAGCAAGGAGAAAAGTTGGGTGGAAGGCATAAATACCAAGAAGTCACCTGAAGAAAACGGAACTATGCGGGATATGCCTTTACAAATCAGACTACCCCCGCCCCCTTTCAAAAAAACCCTCCGGGTGCTTAAATAATTCCATCTAAAACTCCAGATTTCTGAGGATAATCAACAAACTAAACTTCCTATTCTCCAGGAGTATAATCATCAATATGGTTCCTCCCCGACTATTTTTCTTTACTTTTCATGCAGTAATGCTATCATAAACACCAATAAATATTGGTGGAGGAGAAATATGGAAACCATAAAATCTGTCGGCCGAAGCGGACAAATTTCTTTGGGAAAAAAATTCGCCGGTCAGACGGTATTGGTAGATCAAATCGAATCGGGGGTATGGATTGTCAAAGTCGGGCAGTTTGTCCCTAACAGTGAACATTGGTTGCACCAATCCAAAGTCCGGACCGAAATTGATGAGGCTATCACTTGGGCAGAAAAAAATCCACCCCGGAAAAGTGCTTTAAAGACAATCGAGTCCCGGTTAAAAAAATGAACCCTTCCACAAAGGATTCAGTCAATCTGGATCTAAATAGTCCGGTATTTCAAAGGCGATTATTTAATTTATCTAAACAGGATCAAGGAGAAGTGCTTGGGACATTGCGAAAGCTTGCCAAGATGGATTGGGACCAGGTTTATTCTGATCGAGGCTTGAAATGGGAGGTTATTTTCTCCCGCACCGGGCCCCATGGGGAAAGATTATACAGTTTTCGGATCGGCAAAGGATTTCGGGGGCTGGCTTATCGGGAAGGGGACTGGATGCGAATTTTATCTCTTCATCCCGATCATGATTCCACCTATCAATGAATGGGGCCTGCTTTACCTTGCTCTAAGAAATGGGGTTTCCCCGGGAACAAACTTAAAATTATCCTCACTTCCCAAACGGGCAAACCGGAAAGCGGCATTCAGTGCAGTTGCGGCAGAGACCGCCGTGACCCATGAGGGCGATTTCTTTGCGGGTTGGTTCCTCCCCGGCCAGGATCAAAGGCAGGAGCAAATCAAAAAGAGTGACCTTATGATAAAAGACACAGGCCGGCAATCCCAGGAGCGGGATCCCACCCAGACGGGCATAGAGGAACATGGCCCCGGGCAATACCGGGGTGCCGAAAAATATAATCCTGGCCCCGGCCCGACTGATCCCCTTTCGGGTCACATCATCGGGATCGACCGACATCCCTCCGGTGGTGACAATCAGATCGCATTCTGAATCGATCAAGCTTATTATTGTCTTGGCGATTATAGAAACCTTGTCCGGGACGGTCTCTTTGCGGATGATTTGACACCCATAGGCCTCCAATTTTTTCCCCACCCATTCTTCAAAACCGTCTGGCACCCGACCCGTATAAAATTCCGATCCGGTCACGACCACCCCGACCTTTTTTTTGGAAAAGGTCTTGATGGAAACCAATGGCTTCGAACGGGAACAGATCTTTTCCGCTTTGAGGATACTTTTTTCATCGATGGTCAAAGGGATAATCCGCGTGGCGGCCACGATATCACCGACCTTGCAGACACTATGATTATGCAGGGTGGAAACCATGATATTGGGAATTAAATTGAGTCGGGTGAGATCAGCCACCCGGACTTTGAGCAGACCGGAAATTTGAGCGGTCAGACTTATTTTCCCTTCTACCGGTCCTTGAAGTAAAAGATGATCGCCCTTGAGGGCTTGGGCCAGCCTTCCGGCCGCGTCGTTTTCATGAAGCCGGCCGGGAGGAATGTCCAGGACAAAAAGGGTTTCCTTGCCCATATCCAGCAGAATCGGGATGTCCTCCTCTTGGATAATATGACCTTTTTTAAACGCGGCGCCTTTGAAACTGCCGGGAACAATTCGCGTCAGATCATGGCCCAGAACCATGCCGACGGCCTTTTGAATCTTCACTCTTTTCATCTCAGATGTTCAATTCCTTTTTGATGATTTTATTCTGCAACTGAGTTCAAGATAACACATCTCGATCAAGAGTGCTTGGGAAAAAGCTCTTTGTTCATCCCTACCCTTTTGCCCGGACACTCCGAAGACCGGCCTGCTCGATTAAGGCTTTGTTCGATTCATTCCGGGTACGATCCTGACCTCTTTGTGGGGATTCCTTCTGGCCCTTGATTCGGCTTTGGATCCTGACGTGACGTAGACCGGTTCCTGCCTCTCTTGGAGCGGTTTCAAGATCCTTTGAATATGTCCTTTCTTGTTTTTGAGGTAGGCCGGTTTGATCTCCTCACCGGCCGGACACACGGCCATGCAATAGCTGCACCGGTAACTTATTCTAAACATCAGGGACTGCCACATAAAAGCCGTCTCCCGATCATTGAAATGGGATCGGTATTCTTCCAGGTCCTTTGAAGTGACCATCGCTTCCACCCAGTTTTGAAATCCCACCATATTGTCCCGGTAGGTGTGGGTGTTGCAGGCCAAGAAATCGAAGGGTTTCCCTTTGGTGATGGCCCCGGTCGGGCAGACAACCGCGCACAGGTTACATTGGATGCAGGGATTGATATCCAGAGGATGATCATACTCGTCCACTTCAGCATTGATCAGGATACTGGTCAATTGGATAAAACTCCCGTATTTCGGATGCAGGACCAGCCGGTTGACCCCCATCTGCCCCAGACCGGCTTCCACGGCCACGATCTTATGACTGACATCCCAGATCTTGCCCGGCCATCGTCCCAAATCCATCGGCCAGGATTTGTTGACAGCTACACCCCGGATGCCTATTCCATTCAAGCGATGGACGATCTCTCGAGAAACGCTGGAAATTTTATCCCCGGTGTGATGATATTCTTCGTTGGCCACGTAACGGGCCGAACTCTGAATGTTCTCCCGGTTATTGACTTTGATGATTGAAATGATGCTCCGGGTGAGAGGATAGACCCGCAAAATACCTTCCCTCTCGGCCTGGAGCGACTCTCGATCGATCTCCACCACCCCGGCATCATCGGCCCCCGCTTTGAGGCAGATCTCTTTGATCGCTTTGGCTGAATGCGGCTTTTCCGTTCGTCGCTTATTCGGACTCATGTCTTTTCCTCCCCAAGGCTCGGAATGTAATTCGATAATTTGTTTATTTGGTCTCATAGGGATCTTGTCCCTGGCAAGCCAGGCAAAGACTTCCTGTGGCCACCGGGTAGGTCTCTCCGCAGGCCGGACAGAGAGCCACAGGTCCCAACTTGTTTTTTC
The DNA here is from genome assembly GCA_963790475.1 of uncultured delta proteobacterium. Taxonomy (GTDB): domain Bacteria; phylum Desulfobacterota; class RBG-13-43-22; order RBG-13-43-22; family RBG-13-43-22; genus RBG-13-43-22. Next base: position 488,975 of record CAWBOS010000013.1, read on the forward strand.
TCAAAATTTCCGGTTTGGCCTGGATCGACTGCCAGGCCAAGATTTCTCCCCCGGCTTGCTTGATCTGAAGGAGAAGTTCATGGACATCCTGATCCTGTTTGGATTTCCGCTTCATATACCAGGCCGTCAGTTCCGGCCAGGATTCAAGCTTGGCTTGATCCGGAAAAACCCGTATCCCCTCCCCGGTATTTTTATTAAAAAGACTGAGGGCGAAACGCCCCAAGGATAAAATCCGGAGCCGGCCGTTGCCGATGGTGCAGGGGGTCAGCATTTGAATGGCATCAGGCAAACATTTCGTCGTCTCAGAAAGGGCTTCATACAGGACGCCTGGAGGTATCAGTTTTTTGGCTTTGCTGACCATGAATCCCCCCATCAGGAGACCGGGCGCTGCATAACCATGAAAGGTCTCCACCTGTCGGACATACTCTTCAAAAGATGAAGAGGAAATGAAATCAAATTCCTTTTTCATAAGGCTCCAACCCGGCAGAGAACCTATCGCAAAGAACACCACTGGTGTGAGAAATCGTTCCCATATTCCCTCCCATGATCTTAAGTTGGACGCGCAATACTACCGAATAATCAAAGAATAAATTACCGGCTAAATTGGTCCCGAAGTTTCTTAATCAGACTAAGCAGGGTCTGCCTCTCATTTTCCGTAAAGGCCGACAGGAATTCTTCATTGGCCTTTTCGATAAGCTTACCCGCTTCCCGTCCGATTTCTTTTCCCTTTTTGGTCAGATGGATTTTGACGGAACGGCGATCGTCAGGATTGCCTTTGCGTTCGATGAGCTGAGCCGTTTCCAGGCGGTCGAGAATGCCGGTCAGGGTGGCGCTGTCCAACTCAATCTTTTTCCCCAGTTCGCCGGCCATGATTTGATCCTGATCGAAAAGAAAGGCCATGACCAGGGCCTGGACCGGCGTCAGATTAAGCCTGGACACCTTGGCGTTTAAAAACTTGGTCCCAACCTGACTGCCCTTGGCCAGCATGAAAAAAATACAATGGTCGGCTTCCATAAATTTCCTTAATTTAGATTGTACACAACTATATTGTACTCAATTTAAATAGTTGGTCAACTGTTTTTTTTAGCCCCCTTCATTCCTTGAATGATTACCATCTTTATTATTACAAAAATGTTGTTTTATCATCAGGGCTGTGCTAAGGTGACCTCGATCTAAAAAGGAGAACGGGTTTGAAGGAATCATTTTTGAAAAGCAAAGGGATCGACAGCTCGCCCCAGGTGCGGGAGGTGTATTGTCTTTATGAAATCGCCAAGGCCCTGAATGCTTCCCTGGACCTGAACAAATCTTTGCATGAGATTCTGGGTATCATTTCCAAATTGCTCGGGATGCGGCGGGCCACCCTGACTATCCTGAATCCGGATACCTCGGAGATATCTATTGAGGTGGCCCACGATCTCTCCCCTGAGGCCAAACGGCGGGGTAAATACCGTTTGGGAGAGGGGGTTACCGGACGGGTGGTTCAAACCGGCGAACCGGCCATCATCCCCAAGATCAGTGAAGAACCGATGTTTTTAAACCGGACCCGCACCCGAAAGGATTTGGACAAACAGGATATATCCTTTATCTGCGTGCCGATCAAAATCGGGAAGAACACCATCGGTGCCTTGAGTGTGGACCGGTTGTTTTCCAACGAGGTCTCCCTGGACGAGGATCTGCGGTTTCTGACCATTATTGCCGCCTTGATTGCCGAAACGGTAAAGAAAGTCCAGTACCTGAACCGGGAAAAGGAACAGCTTTTAGATGAAAATATCCGGCTTAAAAAAGAATTGGCCGAAAAATATCAGGTCGAAAACATCATCGGCACCAGCCGCCCGATGAGAGAAGTCTACGAGATGATCCATAAGGTGGCTAAAAGCAATGCCACGGTCTTGCTCCGGGGAGAAAGCGGCACCGGGAAGGAATTAGTGGCTAATGCTATCCATTATCAGAGCCTTCGTTCCCGCAAACCCTTTATCAAAGTCAACTGTGCCGCTTTACCGGAAACCTTACTGGAAAGCGAGTTGTTCGGTTATGAAAAAGGGGCCTTTACCGGGGCCACTTCCCTCAAACCGGGCCGCTTCGAAAGGGCCCAGGGAGGCACCCTTTTCCTGGACGAAATAGGGGATTTGAATCCGAGCATTCAAACAAAATTACTCCGGGTTATTCAGGAAAAGGAATTTGACCGGCTGGGAGGCCGTCAGCCGATTCAGTCCGATGTGCGGATCATCGCCGCCACCCATCAGGACTTGGAAAAAATCGTAGCCGAAAAGAGGTTTCGAGAAGACCTTTATTACCGGTTGAATGTCTTTCCCATCTATCTTCCTCCCTTACGGGATCGGAGGACGGATATTCTCCTCCTGGCGGAACATTTTCTGGAAAAATTCAATAAAGAGCACCAGAAAAATATCATACGCATCTCCACCCCGGCTATTGACATGCTGATGCAGTATCACTGGCCGGGCAATGTCCGGGAGCTTCAGAACTGCCTGGAACGGGCGGTACTGATCTGTGAAGGAGAAGCGATCAAGGCCCATCATCTGCCGCCAACGCTTCAGACCGCGGAAAGTTCCAATACGCAAAGCAAACTTACTTTTGACCAGGCGGTCGAGGCCGTAGAAAAGGAATTGATTATCGAGGCCCTTAAAAAAACGAATGGAAACCGGACCCGGGCGGCAGAGGATTTAGGGATTACCCAGCGGATCGTCAATTATAAAATCGACCGTTATGGAATTGAACCCCGGCGGTTTCGGGTAAGTTAAAGACAGGCCATAGTCACTAGATAAAAAATAGTTGTTCAAGGTTCAAAGGAAAAATCCCCCCGGCCCCCCCGTTTCCAAAGGGGGAGTGAGGAGGATTTGAAATTTATTTTCGCTGTAAAGAAAGGTTGAATAACAATGAAAAAAGTATTTTCTTTTCAAGGGGCCGGAGAAATTCATTTCGGTTGCGGATTAATCAACCAGTTGCCTGATCTGGCTATCCGCTACGAATCAGGTCCGGTTCTGGTGGTCATGGACCCTTTTCTTGCCAGGGGACCCCTCAAGATTCGTATTTTTAATGACTTAAAAACCAAGGGATTAACGCCCTTATTATTTGACCAGATTGAACCGGAGCCGTCACCGGCCTCAGCCGAGGCCGGGGCCAGGCTGGCCAAAAGAAAGGCCTGTTCGCTGGTCATCGGCATCGGCGGGGGGAGCACTATGGATACGGCCAAGGCCGCTGCCATGCTGGCCCTAAATAAAGGAAGGGTCAGTGACTATGTCGGGTTGGATCTGGTACCCAATCCGGGACTGCCCACGATTCTGGTCCCGACTTCAGCCGGGACCGGCAGTGAGGTGACCTTCACGGCCGTTTTTACCAATAGGGCCACTAAAACCAAAGGCGGGATCAACAGTCGCTTTCTCTATCCCACGGTGGCCTTGCTGGATCCGGAACTGACTTTGAGCCTGCCGCCGCAAGCCACCGCCCAGACGGGGATGGACGCCTTGACCCACGCCATGGAAGCCTACACTTCCAACAAAGCGAATCCCCTGAGTGATATGGTGGCCGAAAAGGCCATTACTCTGTTCGGTCAATTCTTGAAAAAGGCGGTAAAAAACGGTCAGGACCTTGAAGCCCGGGAAGGGATGCTCCTGGGAAGTTTGTTGGCCGGAATGGCCCTGGCCAATGCCGGGGTAGGAGCGGTCCATGCCATGGCCTATCCCCTCGGGGCCTTGTTCAATATTACCCACGGACTGGCCAATGCGGTCCTTTTACCTTATGTCCTGGAATTCAACCGGGTCGCCTGTCCGGAACGGTTTGCTCGGATGGAGTATTTATTGGGCGGTTCAGAAGCAGCAGGTTCCACCGAGGGAGGGGCGAAAAAGTGCATCAAAAGAATCATCAGTCTCTCACAGGCCATTGGTATTCCCGGCGAACCTGAAGGAATTGAAGATTCCCAAAAAGGCCATTCGATCGATGGCCGAAGCGGCCATCAAGGTCGCCCGGCCGATCGAAAATAATCCCCGACCGATTACGGTTAAGGATATTATTGGATTATATAATAAAATGTTTTAATTGATTTCGGATTTTATGAAGTTAACGGTGTAAGGTGTAAGGTATACGGTTTTCCCTTAAACCTTAAACCTTGAACCTTAAAGGAGAAAAATATGCCCGGTTACGAAGTCTTGGGAGAAGAAGAGAAAAAAGAAATCTTGGAGGTCCTGGAAACGGGGGTCCTGTTTCGCTACGGATTTCCGGCCCAACGAAAAGGACGCTATAAAGTTGAAGAATTTGAAAAAAAGTTCGCCGAATATACCGGCAGGAAATTTGCCCTGGCGGTTTCCTCCGGAAGCGCGGCCTTAAAAGTGGCCCTGGCGGCCTTGGGGGTGGGTTTTGGAGATGAGGTCATTACCAGCGGATTCACCTTCGTGGCCACTTGGGAGTCCGTTTTGGAATGCGGGGCCGTCCCGGTATTTTCGGGAATCGATGATACCTTAAACCTGGACGCCGAAGAGCTGTCAAAAAAAATCACCCCTCGGACAAAGGCCATTATCCCGGTTCATATGCTGGGGGCTCAAGCCCGGATCGAGGCCATTATGGCCGTGGCCGATCGACACCATATCCCGGTGATTGAAGACACCGCCCAGGCCTGCGGCGGATTTATCAAAGGGAAGGCCCTGGGTTCCTATGGGGCCATCGGCACCTTCTCTTTTGATTCGGTGAAGACCCTGACTACCGGTGAGGGGGGCATGTTGATCATGGATGATCCGGAACTCTACCGCCGAGCCTCGGAATATCACGATCACGGCCATGATCATATCGGACCCGACCGGGGATTGGAAAGCCGAAGCTTTATCGGATTTAATTATCGCATGATGGAACTGCAAGGGGCCCTGGGGCTGGCCCAGTTGTCCAAATTAAAGGCCATGATTTCCGCGCAAATGGCCCATAAAGCCCGCTTGAAACAAATCCTGGCCGGCATTCAAGGGATTCGTTTTCGGGAACTGGTGGATCCTGAAGGGGACACCGCCACCTTCCTGGCTTTTTCCCTGCCCGATCAGGAGAAGACCCGAACCCTGAAAGATTTAGCCAAAAAGGTGGGACTGGGACTGGTCTATTTTTTTGAAAACGGGTGGCATTATTATCGCAACTGGGAACATCTGCTTTTGCAGAAGACCGCCAGCCGCAATGGCTGGCCCTTTCAGGTGGAAGATAACGTCAGGAAGCTGAACTATCCCCGGGACCTCCTGTCCCGCACCGATGAAAGGATGGCCTGCCTGCTGGTCTTGCCCATAAATATCAGGATGGATGAAGAGGTTTTTAAGAAAGCGGAACAATTAGTTCTGAAGCAAGAATTTCATAACAAACTCTCATGCTTCTGGAAACATCACGGAGCATGAAAATATACGAGGTTTCAAGGGGGGTCAAGGTCCGCAGGGCGGAGTGAACGGCTTGGAATTTAAAACCCTCGAACCCTTGAACCTTGAACCCTATTTTCTAACAAGGAGACGGCTTATGTGCGGCATTATCGGATACCTGGGTCCCCAGAATCCGGTGGAGGTCATTTTCGAAGGGTTAAAAAAATTGGAATACCGGGGCTACGATTCGGCCGGGATTGCCCTGATCCAGGACCAACACTTCGAGGTGCGCCGGAGCCAGGGCAAACTAAGTGAATTGGGCCGGCTTCTTTCCCAAAAACCCTGTTTCCGGCCGGATCGGGATCGGCCATACCCGCTGGGCCACCCACGGCCGGCCTTCGGAGACCAATGCCCATCCCCACGTGGCCGGACGGATCGCCCTGGTCCATAACGGGATCATCGAAAATTATCTGGATCTTAAAAAACAACTCTCAGCCGAAGGTTGTCAATTTTCATCGGAAACGGATTCGGAAATCGTCGCCCATTTGATCGACAAATATATAAAAGGCCGCACTCTGGTTAAAGCCGTTCAAATGGCCATGGAAAAGATCCGAGGATCCTATGCCTTGGTCATCCTGGACAGTCAGGACCCGGATCGGATCGTGGCCGTGCGCAAAGAATGCCCCTTGATTGTGGGAATCGGAGAAAAGGAATTTTTTATTGCCTCCGATGTCCTGGCCTTTCTTCATCATACCAACCGGGTTATTTACCTGGATGATGGGGAAATGGCTGTCCTCGAAAAACCCTTTCCCCAGGTTATGTCTTCAAAAAAGAGCAAAATTAAAAAAGAGGTCCAAAAAATCACCTGGAGCCCGGTCATGGCCGAGAAGGCCGGCTATAAACATTTCATGCAGAAAGAGATCTTCGAACAGCCCCAGGCCATCATCGATACCTTTCGCGGCCGGGTTTCACCGGAAAAAGGGGAGGTCCTTTTGCCGGAAATCGGCTTGACCGCCGAGGAATTGAAAGACATCGATCAGATCCATATCATTGCCTGCGGGACCTCCTGGCACGCAGCCCTGGTCGGCAAGTTTCTTCTGGAAGAATATTGCCGCATCCCAACGACTGTGGATTATGCCTCGGAATACCGTTACCGGAATCCCATTGTCAATCCCAGGACCCTGTTGATCCTGATTTCCCAATCCGGAGAAACGGCCGACACCCTGGCGGCCTTTCGGGAAGGCAAAAAGAAAAAGGCCCGTGTCTTGGCCGTTTGCAATGTTGTCGGCAGCAGCATCGCCCGGGAGGCCGACGGGGTGATCTATACCCATGCCGGTCCGGAAATCGGGGTGGCCTCGACCAAGGCCTTTACCACCCAATTAACGGCCCTTTATTCTGTTGACCCTCTATATCGGTCAAACCTTAAAAAAGATTACCCGAAAAGACCGGCTGACCATGATTCAGGAACTTTTGCGCATCCCTCATGGAATAGAAGCAGATATTGGAGGAGGAAGGCCAGATTCAGGCCATTGCCCAAAGATATTTTCAGGCCCAGGATTTTTTATTTCTGGGCCGGGGCATCCATTACCCCATTGCCCTGGAAGGGGCCTTGAAATTAAAAGAAATCTCTTATATCCATGCCGAAGGATACCCGGCCGGTGAAATGAAGCATGGCCCAATCGCTTTGATTGACGAAAAGATGCCTACCGTATTTCTGGTCCCTGCGAACGAAATTCAGGAAAAAGTGCTCAGCAACATGGAAGAGGTCCGGGCCCGCGGCGGGATTATCATCGCCCTGACCGATGGAAAAAAAGGGAGGGAAAGTCGGACTCAAGGCCAATGATTTGATACAACTCCCCAAGGCCGGCTGGGGATTATCCCCGATTCTATATACCGTCCCCTTGCAATTGCTGGCTTATCATGTCGCCGTATTACGGGGAACCGACGTGGACCAGCCGCGCAACCTGGCCAAGAGTGTTATGGTGGAGTAAAAATAGCTTACTGCTCCAAGGTCATAGCTTATAGGAGAAAAATCCTTTTAACTATGAGCTATCAGCTATGAGCTGACAACAATGACGCCGGAAAGTGAAAACCCCAAAGATGAATATTTCAAACCAATGTCCTTCGGACGTTAAAAGAAAACACCCTTGTCCGGATTGTCATTTCTGCCAGGGGTGTTCCCAGGATCGCTGCCGCCTGTGCCGGTCTCCAAAAAAAACACCTCCAAAGAAGCTTTCGATGGCCGAACAGATTGCCTTGTTTGAACGGATCAATAAAAAGAAAGACAAAAAAAGGGAACAAGTTGTTGTAAAAAAATGATGTTCATAACCTTATAGTCAAACCCCAAATCCCCCTCAATCCCCCTTTTCCAAAGGGGGAATTCCCCCTCCCTTTGACAAAGGGAGGTTGGGAGGGATTTTTAAATACACTTTCAATTATACAAAGAAAGAAATAATAGTATGAAACAGGCTTATCCCGACATCTTAAAACTAATCGGCCATACCCCCCTGGTCCGTTTGAACCGATTGAATCCCAATAAAAAAGTGGCCATCTGGGCAAAAATCGAATCTTTTAATCCCGGCGGATCGGTCAAGGACCGCATCGCCCTGTCCATGATCGAGGCGGCGGAAAAAAGCGGGGCCCTGACCAGAGACAAGACCATCATCGAGGCCACCTCCGGCAACACCGGAATCGGTCTGGCCATGGTGGCGGCCGTGAAGGGTTATCCCCTCCTTTTGGCTATGCCCGAATCGGCCAGTGTGGAACGGCAAAAGATCCTTAAGGCTTACGGGGCCAGGCTCCTATTGACCCCGGCCCACCAGGGGACCGACGGTTCCATTGAAACGGTTTATCAAATGGCCCGGGAGCATCCGGACCAATACTGCCTTCTCGATCAATTCAACAATCCGGCCAATATAGCGGCTCACTACCAGGGCACCGGATCGGAAATTTGGGAACAGACCAGGGGCAAGGTGACCATGGTCGTGGCCACCATGGGCACCACCGGAACCCTTATGGGCCTGACCCGGCGGCTGAAAGAATTGAATCCGGCGATAAAGATCATCGGGATGGAACCTTATTTGGGCCATAAAATCCAGGGGCTCAAAAACATGAAGGAATCCTATAAGCCGGGGATTTATGACAAAAGTATCTTAGACGAAGTGGTCCATGTGGAGGACGAGGAAGCCTTTGAAACCGCCCGCAGGATGGCCAGGGAAGAAGGGCTCCTGGTGGGGATGAGTTCCGGAGCGGCCGTCGCCGCCGCCCTGCATCAGGCCCAGCATCTAAAAAAAGGACTGATCGTGGTCATCTGCCCGGACGGAGGCGAACGCTATCTGAGCACCACCCTGTTTGCGGAAAAGGAAAAGGCCGGCTTGTTCTTTTATAATACCCTGACCCGGAAAAAAGAGGCCTTTGTGCCCATCAAAGAAGGAAAAGTCTCCATCTATTCCTGCGGTCCGACAGTGGACAATCTGATTCATCTCGGTCCCTGCCGACGGTTTGTCATGGCCGACCTTTTGCGCCGCTATTTGGAATTCAAGGGCCTGGAAGTTTTCCATATCATGAATATTACCGATTTGCATGATCGGACCATTTTTGGAGCCGAGGCCGCCGGGCAACCCCTGAGCGAGTTCACCGGTCATTACGCGGAAGAATTTTTGAAGGACATCGATACCCTGCGAATCAAGCGGGCCGCCCATTACCCCAAGGCCAGTGAACACGTGGAAGACATGCTGGCCCTGACCCGGACCTTACTGAACAAGGGCTTTGCCTATGAAAAACTCCGCTCATTATATTTTGATATCTCCCGCTTTAAGGATTACGGCCGGCTTTCCCGGGTGGATTTAAAACAGATCCAGGTGGGAAAAACCGTGGACCTGGATGAATATGAGAAAGACAACCCCAGGGACTTCACCCTGCTCAAACGCTCCAACCTGGCGGAATTGAAAAAAGGGATTTATGTGGCCACCGAATGGGGCAATGTCCGTCCGGGGTGGCATATCGAGTGTTCGGCCATGGCCCAGAAATACCTGGGGGAGACCTTCGACATCCACACCAGCGGCGTGGATCTGATTTTCCCCCATCACGAAAATGAAATCGCCATCAGCGAAGCCGCCAGCGGGAAAAAGTTCGTCAATTACTGGCTGCACAGCGAATTGGTTACCGTGGACGGAAAGAAGATGTCCCGGGCCGCCGGCAATGTCCGGACCTTGCGCGATCTGCTGGACCAGGGCTTTACCGGGCGCGAGGTCCGCTACTGGCTCCTGTCCACCCACTATCGTAAACCCCTGGCCTTTACCCTGAAGTCCCTGGAGGCTTCACGGAAGACCTTACAACGTCTGGATGAGTTTATTCAAAAACTCTATACGGTTCAGCCCGGCTCGGAGGAAACCGCCGAAGTGGGAGAGGCCCTTTTTCTTTTCAAGACCAAATTTAAAGAGGCCATGGATGATGATCTGAACATTGCCCTGGCCCTGTCGGCCTTATTCAAACTGGTCCGGGCCATCAATCCCATCCTGGTGGGAAAAAGGATCTCGGCCTCGGAATTCACGGAAATCGATCAGGTCCTGCGAAAGGTCAATTCAGTATTACAGATTCTGGATTTCCCGGAAACGGGGTTGCCGGTGGAAGTGCAAAACTTATTAAATCGCCGGGAAACGGCCCGCCGGAAGAAAGAGTTTGTCGAAGCCGATCGGCTCAGGGATCAGATCTGCGCTCGCGGGTATCGTTTGATCGATCTTAAAGACAAGACCATCTGCACCCAGTGCAGTCAAAAGGAAGACCGATGCCCCGAGTAGACGATTTTAAGAACACTCTGGAAATTGCCAGGGAGGCCTTCAAAGAAAAAGATCCCCGAGATCATATCACTGAACAGCGGGGCGGTTTATCAGGTTGAAACCAATGGGGCTTTCCTTGAATTGCCATTTCTCAACCGGAAGATCAAAATCACCTGGCCTGAAGGGGAGGTGATTACTCCTGAAGGCACCAAAGAACTCTCGCTCCAGGAACAGGGACTGATCCTGCATTATCTGATTCAGGCCACAGGGGCTCCTCTGGCCAACGCCTGGATCACCTTCCGCGAAATCCCTTCCGGGGAATTTTATTATTCGGCCTTTACCAAAAGGGCCAGGGATCCACTGGTTCAGACCTTTGGTCAAAATCCCGGGCTTCTAACTGAACTCGGAACCAAGATGGGCGGAATCAAGCGTGAAGAAGGGGATGCCTCCTTGTGTTTTCAGGTTTTCCCCAGAATCCCCGTCTGTCTGATTCTCTGGGCCGGAGACGAAGAATTCCCGCCCGACGGCAACCTTCTTTTTGATGCCAGCATCTCCAAATACCTGTCAGCCGAGGACATCGCCGTCCTTTCCGGCACCGTCGTTTATCCCCTGATCGGGATGGCTTATAAAAGATAAACAGCCTACCGGAAACCAGGCCCCTTATTTTCGGGCAATGAAAGTCCTGTCTATCGGGAGACCTTTATCCCTTTATTCAGGCCAGGGCCCTGAATATTTCCTCTATATCCGGCAACTGACTGATAGGATACACTTTGACGAAAAGGACCCGGTGCTTTTCGTCAAGAACAACATTGGCCCTCTCGGAAAAACCGTCGGCTGGCCTGAAGAGGCCATAGGCCTTGGCGACCTTGCCGTGAGGCCAGAAGTCGCACAACAACGGAGTATGTTGAATGCCAAGTGTTTTGGCCCAGGCGTTTTTGGAAGGGACCGTGTCAACACTCAACCCCAGGGCGACCGTGTTAAGAAGAGCAAACCGGTCCTTGTTGGCTTCCAGCGCCTTCATCTGATCGGCACAGACACCGGTCCAGGCCAGGGGGTGAAAGGAAAGAAGCACCTTCTTCCCCTTAAAACCCGACAATCGGATCTCTTTATCCCGGTTATCCTTAAGTACAAACGGCTTCGCTTTTTCACCTTTCTCAATCAATTTTTTCATGTTCCCTCCTTCACTTTTCTTGGGCCTTTACAGCCTGTGTGGACTGGTTCGTTAATCCATTAATGATCTTATTCATCTCATGAAAATTGGAACATTCGCCATCTTTGCCGCTTTGATCAATCGACTATCCAGGGTAGCTATGGGAAGGCCTTTCCTCATGGATAGACCGAGATATGAGGCATCGTAGCTGGAAAGGTTGTTCGCCCTGGCTAAAGCTAAGACATCCGTCATAAATCTTTCCGACCGTTCTTGTTCCACGATGATCGGAAGTTGAGACAATAAGGTAAGAAACCGGATACTATCCGCTTCCCTAAGGCGCTTTTTACGTTCGGCCACTAATAATACATTAGTCACCTCGAGCGGCCAGATTGCCGGGACGAAGGCAGTCGCTTCGGAAAGACGTTCCAATACCTTATCGGAATAAGGATTGGCTTCATCTTTGAAACACCATGACATTACGATAGAATTGTCAACAACAAATGATGTGCCCACTTAGCGCCTCCCATCCTCTATCATTCGGCGAATGGTAAGCCGGCCGAGGCTGTGTTCACTGCGGAATTTCCGAAGTTCGGCGATCACCGCTTTGGTATCGGCAGATATCTCGGAGACGGCGGGTCGCAATTCCGCTACGGGAATTCCGTGTTTGGTGATGGTGATATGCTCGCCCTTCAACACCCGCTCCAGCAATTTTGGCAAATGGGTTTTGGCTTCATAGGCGCCGACGGTTTCCATTTTGGTCTCCTTAGACTAGTTGTTAGACCAGTCTAACACCATTAGAAAATTTTTTCAACATAATCTTAGAAATCAGAAGGCCATAACTTTCCGTCAATTATTCTGATCATATTTCGGCTTCTCCACATAAACCTTCATCAGGATCTTGCCCCATCCTCCCTTTTCCAGGCCGACATCCGTGCACTGGACGATATTGAAGTTGGTAAATTCCGGATCGGATTTTGAGACCAGCCGCTCATAAATGGCCGGAAGCTGACTGGACACGGGTCCCAGAGCGAACATACACATCCGCTTCGGGCTCGCTTCGGCGATAAGCTGTCCGCCGGCGGTCATGACGAACCGGTCCCCCACCTTATGTTGGGCATGGCAGCCTTGAGATTCGATCACTTCGGCAATAACCCGAGTCTTGACGAACTCGGGGGTCTCAGTGACCATCTTCACCTTCTTGGGATCGGAACGAAAGAGACGCATCTCCTCATCCGTGTATCCCATGTGCTTCTGAAAACGTTTCCAGATTTCTTCTTTCTCCATGTTTCTCCTCCTTTTTTTTTTAGAATAAGAAAATTAGTAACACTTTAGCTGTTTGAAAAGAAATATTTTCTCACCGCAAAGACGCAAAGGACGCAGAGAGAATCATTTTTGTTCAATCCCATGAGAGGCGGGATTGAACAACCCGCTCTGGCCTTCGGCCAAATAATTCCCCGGAGGGTAGCGAAGCTATGTGTTTGCCGGCCTCTGACGGCAAACACAATTATTCTCTTAGCGCTCTTTGCGCCTTTGCGGTGAAAACAGTTTTTTTCAAAAAACTAAACTGAGACAAAAATTATAATTATTCCCGCTTTACTTCCCCGATTTCCTTCCGGCCCCGAAGAGTTTGGGCATACGGGACAACAAGGAAAAGTCACCCTGGACTTTATACAAACCCTGCATCAGGGCTTTCGGCCGGTCAATTTCCCCCTTAGCCATTTTGACCCAGACTTCCGCGGAAGACTCAATGGTCAAAGAGGGGTCCGGGATCCGGCCTGGCTTGACCTCACATTTCCCTCCGGAAATGGAAAGCACCCATTGTCCTCCATCGTCACCGGAGATAAGAAATTGGATGAAAGCCTGAAGGTTTCCAGCGGCTTCCGGATCGAAAGCGCCGGGCATTCCCTCAATCAATTCCGAGGCGGAATCAGGAATCTCAGCCGCCGCTGCCGGGTCAACGGGATATTTCTTCCTTAGATAATATTCAGGATATTTCTTGGAAAAAACCAGCCCGATCCCCAGACAGAGGGTAAAGGGAATAATGATCGCATAAAGGGGTTTCCCCTGCCCCCAGGTGCTGGATAGGAAACAGGCAAAAAAGATACCGCTCCACAAATAGGTGATGTGAAAATTAATAAGGCGAAAATCATCCGTTTCCCAGACCGAAGGGGGTGACCATAGTTTGGCCATAGCATAGGTAAAAGGATCGTATCCGAAAAGCTGGGGCAGAAAGGTCATCAGGAAAAGGGTGAAATAAAGGATGGACACCGAATGATCCACGAAAAGATGGGCCGGCCTGGACGGAAGAAGAAAGACCCAAAACGTCCCGACCAAAAGGAAACCCAGAAAGGCCTTTTCCAAATAGGTGTTGGTTTTGAGGACTCTCCTGGCGGCCACATATTGGATCAGGGCCAGTATGAAGCCGATCAAAACAGCCGCCTTGGCCTGCTCCCAGGTGGCCTGGCCCACCCGGGCGATGGTCTTAAAGGTGGCCACAGGGATAAACGAGGTGACAAACAGGACCTTATCCAAAGGGAGAGCCATAATTCCTTCCATCAGCCTTTATTCAAAATCCGATTCCGTTTGGGTTGCGATTCTTACCGGGACTTATCAGGTGTAACGCCGAGGCAAGGATAAACAGCAGACCTTGCCTCAAGAATCGGTTGCCTTGGCCTGGTTATGCCGTTTCTTGGCATAAAAGACTACAAAAATAAAAATACCAGCCAGAATGGCCAAATCGGCCACATTGAAAACGCCAGTCCGTATTGGACCTATACCCATATTCATGAAATCGATAACCGCCCCTTGATTCAGGATCCGGTCGATTAAATTGCCCAAGCCGCCGCCAATGATTAGCGCGCTTGATGCTACAGCCAAGAGCTTAAGCTCTTGGTTGCGAATCACAAAAAACAAAAATCCAACTAGAAATATAGATACCAAAACAACGAATATTGTTTGACGAATATTTTCCGGCAGGCCGGCACCCAAACTTAGAAAGGCCCCGCTATTCTCGGTGTAACTCAGCCTGAAAAAATCTCCCGGATAGCTCAGGGTCTGCCGCCCTTCCAGGAAATGTTTGGCAGCGTATTTTGTACCCTGATCACAACCAACACAGATGAATAAAAGAATAAATAACACGAAATATTTTCTCATAAATATTTTCTCTATGCTATAGCTGCGCTGTACGACACACCCGAGTCTCGGCGCTGTTACGCGCCGTAGTGTTCCCCGTGGTGGTTCGACCTCTGTTCTGCTCTCATTTTCCTGGCCTGGTGACGTTGGATAGCAAGTTCGCAAATGCGTTCACAGAGTTCGGGAAAGGAAATACCAACTGCCGCTGCGGACTGAGGGAAGAGACTTGAGGCGGTCAGTCCCGGGAGGGAGTTCACTTCCAGGCACCAGAAACAACCTTGTTCATCCATCCGAAAATCCACCCGACTATAGTCCTGCAGTTTCAGTGCGCGATGCGCTCTTAAACCCAAGTCTTGTACCCTCCTTGTTTGTTCGGAATTTAAGGCGGCCGGGAAAACCTCTCGAGCGCCTCCTTTCTGGTATTTGCTTTGATAATCGAAGATCTTCCCCTGACTTGGGAAAATCTCGCCGACCGCCAGGGCCCGGTCTTCAAGGATGCCGACCGTAAGTTCACGTCCCGCAACGAAGGTTTCGACCATTACTTCATCGTCGTGCCGGGCTGCTTCGAAGATAGCGGACTGAAGTTGCTCGGGCCTCTCCACGAACGTCAGCCCTACAGTGGATCCCTGTTTGTTAGGTTTCACTACCACAGGGAAACCCAACTGATCGCTCACTTCAGTGGTGGAACACGGGGCCATGACCCAACCAGGCGTGGGAATCCCCACAGACTGGAAGATGCGTTTGGACACATCCTTGTCCATAGCATACACACTCGGCCTGTGCGAACTCCCGGTATAGGGAATGCCGGCCAAATCCAGTACCGCCTGGAGTGTTCCGTCCTCTCCGATACCCCCATGCAACGCCAGAACGAGAACGTCCGCGTCTGCGACTTTTGGAGAGCCGGTCAGCATGGTCGTGCCGGACCTGATCAGCGCCAATTCATCGGTCTTCGGTGGTATGGGCTTCACTTCGGAGTCGAGCAAACGTTTCTCGTCTTCCGCCCCCAGAATTCCGCGAGCGGTATCCACAGCCAGGACTTCGTGTCCTCGTTCTTTGAGCGCCCTGAAGACCTGTGCCCCACTGGCGATGGATACATCACGCTCTGCACTTCTGCCTCCAAAAATGACTGCTATCTTCATAATTGTGGCCCAACAAATTATTCTTAAAATTTCTGCCTATTGCCTTAATCCAATGTGCCTTTTTCGCAGATTACGCATGGTGTCCAATTACCTCAATTTTGATGTCGAATGCCGCGCTTAACCCGACGGGCAAGAAAAAAAATTGTTTGACAGTTTTACAAAAGTTCAAAAAACAAAAACTCCTGATAGAGCGAACGCCTATCCGGGCTAGTTCAAGCGCTTGTTCTGCCGGAATGATTTTTGTGTGCTTCTTTGTAAGCCTTAAGCAACGAGTTAATTCGTGTTTGATAACCTGTTCCCTGTTTTTTAAACCATGTTAAAACATCATCATCTATCCGTAAGGTAACCTGGCTTTTTCGTACCACAGGTTTCAGCCCTTTCTAAGAATAGCTTTTGCAAACATTTCGGGAGTAACCTCAGGATTATCAGAAAAATCTATTTCATTATCTTGAAGTTTATCAACTCGTTCCCAGTCAGTCTGGGATTTGGGAGAAATATGCTTTTTCTTCATATTTTGTCGCCTTTCGTATTGAAATAATTCTTATGGAATTTTCGGTTTCTGTGTGAACGACCACAACGACTCTACCATCCAGAATCCCAAATGTAACAAAACGCTCTTCTCCATAATTAAAGCGATAATCTTCAATTGTAAGAGTATAGCCGGCAAAAATCATTGGAGCATTAATGAAATCAATTCCATGCTTCCTAATATTCGATTTGCGCTTTATATCATCCCATTCAAAATTCATATATTATTGTAGTTACAATTTGTCAATACGTCAAGTGTTATTATTTTATATCATTGACGTCTTAAAGGCAGAATCGAGGCGCAGTTGCGCGGAACAAGTTATTCTAATATTTCTGGATAACTCCATAATCCAGGGGGTTCCTTCAGGACTGTATAAAAGAAATTTCATGTTGTCTGCCCTGCCCGGGATTTCAGCGAAACCAACGACCACACTAGCTTCTCGGGAATCAATCCTCCTCGGAATACTGCGGTGGACTTGCTCCAACTCTTTTGGTCACTCTGGGATACTCCCCTTTGGGAATTTCCTCCTTGATGGAGATCACATTGATCTGATGCCACCAATCATCTCCAAAGTCGAACCAGTAGCCAAAGGCCTCATCCACTTTCAATCCTAAAGAGCCTATAGTCGTCTTTTCCACATCTCCCGCCGGCTCTGGCTCACCAAAATCATCCTCCCTCTCCACAGGTAACCCATAGCGCTTGGCTTCAGGATCTTGAGGACCATTGCCTCCTATCTGAAATTCATACATGTGCTCGTCCTCTCGATCAAAAGCGTCGAAAATCGTCTCATGGAGCTCTGATAGTGTTTGATCTCCTCGCATCTGTATAGTCCGAGAGATTGTCGGTTTTTTCTTAAGCAATTTCCGAGTCACAGGTCCACCGACGAGGAACACCTCCAAGGTATAGAGGCCTTTTTCTTGCCCCAGAAGTCTCTTTTCATTCTTCTTGGGTTCGGCTTGTAAAGGAGTGGTTTCTGTTTTCTTTGCAGATTTAGCCGGCTTTTTTGCGGGACTTTCCGCCTTTTTCATAGATTTCTGAGTCTTTTTTTGTGGTTTGGTTTCGGATTTGCTTTTCATCATAAACCCCCCTCATTCCTACACATTCTTTTTAATTTTTTTACTCCCCAATTATAGAATATGGATTAAACCGATCATCCCAAGATTGTCGAATTATAAATCGACAATACTTTATTACAATTGCCTAACCCCATTTCCGCAGCTTGAGAGGTGCGAATGTAGCGAATCGGAATGATCCTTCTCAAAGCTGATGTTAGAAAATTCAAATGGTATACCTCTCTCTCAATTCCAACCCTAGCCCCTCCAAATCAGGGAAAATCGCTTGACGGCTGATACCAAAACAACGTAATTCTCTCAACACTTCTTGCCTTATACCTTTAAAGACGAACTTCCGAATAAAACAAGATTCTCTCTCGGAATGGCCCTCGCAACACTTATCGATAGGGTCTCGCCTTGATCCATGAAGAGTAAACACAGAACGTTGAGCGACAATTCTGGGGTCTATTGTTGGTGGAAACATAGCAACAGGATTACAAATATCGGCGGTCCTCCTTTCAGAATCTGTAAACGTTTTTTTACTAGGATCGAAATTGAGTGGGTGATAAGTATTGACCCAATAATTCAACTTGGGATCGATCGAATCGGGATTGACGACGATATGGGGACCTGGTTGGGGAGCGTTCCTTTCGTTGAATAAAAGAGGATTGAACATCCATACGCAAGGTTCCCCATTTTTTGTTTGGTCAATTAGAGCAAAGTAAAGAGCCACAAATGCATTTTCAGTCCAATCAAGAAGCCTTGTCGGTATTCGGTAATGCTGCATCAAGAAAAATAGTTCCCAACTATTCACATCCCGGCTTAGAAATCCCCTTGCCCTTTGCTGGAATTCAATAAAAGTCGAGTCTTCCCCATATAGTTTTTTATAAGAAGCGCGGTACTGTCCTGGTATGAGATCATAGGTTGTGTTGCTACCGCGAAACCAACACATCGGATATCCCTTTGACGTCCAATTTGCCCTAATATCACAAATTAGACTTACCAGATCAGTAAGTTGTGAAAAATCTTGATCAATATTGTTATGGTTCATTTATTCTTGCTTTCTAACATGAAGTTCCCCGGGAGCCCGATTTCCGGGCGATCCATTAGAACTACTCGTTGGGTGTAGGCTTGCTCGTTCTATCACTTCTTTCTTGCCAGAATCAATCCAAACAATACAGAAATGACAAACCCGATGATAATTTCGATGGCGAGGTCAGCCAAAGCGAGAGATCGCTGCAGCGGGACAATGCCCACCATGCTTTTCTAGTTCTTCGTCTGAATAGTTCTTCAGACGCCCTTGAAGTCCGGAGCTTGTCTGTGGAGTCTCCTTAGTATCCGTATTCTTTGGAAAGTGCATCAATTGAAACTTCTGAATTGATGGCCCAAAAAACATTGCGTGTTTTTTGATCGGGAGTTGGTCTCTCACAGAGCGGTCGATACTTGTGTTGTAACTATTCCAATAAAACGGTGGATACGACAGAACTGCGACGAGAAGGACAAGAAATATTATTGTTGCAAGTTTCATATTCATCTCTTTATCACCTAACATTATTTTTTATACTGATGCAGTATCTCCCTTATTTTTCCCAAACAATATTCCTATAAGCGAAAAAATAAGTATGGGAACTGCCCAAACAGTAAAAGAATAGAGAGGCAGGAATAAAAATATTAATTTGTTTTTTACTTTATTTTGTGATTCGATTGTTACTCCTTTTGCCTTCTTTATTTTTTCAACAAACTCCTTTTTTGTTAGCACGGTTGGGTAGCCGTCCTTGTCTCTTCCAAAAA
Source organism: uncultured delta proteobacterium (assembly GCA_963790475.1). GTDB lineage: Bacteria > Desulfobacterota > RBG-13-43-22 > RBG-13-43-22 > RBG-13-43-22 > RBG-13-43-22. The sequence goes on from CAWBOS010000013.1 coordinate 507,882, forward strand.
GGCCTTCTGCAATCAATGTAATTTTATCTGATATTTTTTCGGGATTTTTCAATGGAAATGATATAAAATAGTCTTCTTGAATAAATTCTTCCTTCATTATTTGATATGAAATTATAATAATTGAAATGGTGACTATTGACCAGCCAACGATAAGATACTTAATCAACGTTTTCATTTGCCCCCCGAAGCCACAAAGATTAAAATGCTTATCTGTTTAATACAAGAATTATAAAAAACCCCACTTTCCGTAGAACTTTTGAACGGCGTACGTTTCTGGTTCAGCAAATCGGAGCCAGTGTTTCCAGATTCATCGAAGGCAACAACAGGAGAATCGATCATTGTCATTGTGTAGCCCAACAAATTATTCTTAAGTTTCTGCCTAAATCCACAACCCAATGGGTTCCTTCAGGTCTTTATAAAAAGAAATTTCACTCTGTCTGCCCCGCCCGGGTTTCCCGAAATCTCATATCTTGTAAAAAAATCGGGGTCAGATTTTTCTCCTTGACTTTCGGATGGCTCACACTCCTCATAGAAACATCTTTTTTTCTTAGAAAAACGGCATACATTATCAAGAATAATGATTTGAAACGCCCCCTACAAGACATTCGGGGTCATCTCGCTCAGAAGTGAAATAAAGTTATCAGGATCGCCCTTTTTTTGTCCCATGATTCCATCAAAAGTACCCGATGCCTGTGCTTGGAGATACCACTTGGGCAAATATTTCAACATAAAAGCTTGGTGGGTATTTCGCTGATGAAGGACAATCTCGCGGAAAGCCCATCGATGTGGAGTTCCAGACTTCGTCTTCCGGAGATGATAGTAGTGCCTAAGCTCATAGGCCAGAAGGTCTGCTGCCTGTAGTGCTGGAACATCGCGCATGTTGCGAAAAACGAGCGAACCTATTCGAGTCCTAACGTCGCTATCTTGGCGCATCGCATTCCAGAGTTTCATCGCCTTAGGACGGAATTCGTCTTGTTGGCTGAATATCAAATTTGCCAGGTAGCCCTCAGGTTCGAAGCTAGCGTTAAGGGCAACACCCCGGACGACTTCCTGAAAACAAGAGAAGAATGGATCTTGCAGTCTCGATTGGCCGTTGTGATCCAGGGTCTTAAAATCCTCTACTGACATCGCAGCTCCCACGGCAATGGCATGGATAGAATTGATCGCAGCCACGCACTGGCCGAGTAAAGAATGGCGTTTCTTTTCAGTCCATCCTTCAAACGGTCCACGAAAGTGTGCAAATTCGCGCATATGTAAGTACGGTGCTCCATTTTGTTTAAGTGCGCTTTGCCATTGTTTATCGAACCGTGTCCATTCCAAGTCATCTGAGACGAATGCCGCCAATGCAAAGAAGTCAGTCCCTGAAGAATGGCCGCTTTCGTCGAAATATCCAATCAACACAATGGTACCTCAGCAATGCTCATATTGCGCCGCACAACATTCCGCATAAGCGGCATTATGCCCTTGGGGCAGACTGTCCCGACTTGATACCGTTGTTATGCGGATGCGATGCGGGTTCACAGCACGAGTTCATCCAGATTGCCCACTACGTCCTGAAATGTCTTCTGCAGTAGTCCGTAATCTCCGGTCCCTGCAAGGCCTTGGACGCAGGTCCTACCCGTATGCAAAGCTCAGGGTGGACTGGCCCGCTCTTTGGGTATAGCCATACTTCACGGTCTGTGGGTGCACATTCAACAACGCACACGCTCCGTCCAGAGTATCTTAGGATTCGGTGCTTCACATTTCCCAGAGGAGCTGGTTTGAGCTGGTCGCGGACTATGCTACCCAAATGCAACAAGAACCTGTCTTCATTCGCGAATCCGTCCTATTCGATTCCAAGTATGTTGCCGTTATCTTGAACGCCGATAAGAAGTACTCCCCCCTCAGTATTGCAGAAGGCCGCAATGGTCTTTAATACCGAATCCTCGATTCTACTGTCGTTCTCCCTAGTTCGAAGGTTTCTGCGTAGAGTAGACTTGAATTCTTGTTTGACGCTTTCGCCACGCGCTATTAGACCAAGTAATTCATTCCCGACTAGACTGAGCTGTGTTTCGGCGAGTTTCTGAATTTCGTTTGGTTCAAGTAAGGGAACTCTTATCTCCTGAAGATCTGGGATTCTTAACCTCGAAATGTGAAGGCCCATTGTTTTCCGCGCCGCCTCCTGAAGGAAACGTTCACGCCCCGGTGACGTGTTCAGATAGTCACGTAGAAAGGTGTCTTCTCGTGGCCTAATTACGGCGAGACTGTCTCCCGCAACTACCCGGGGATCTGACTGCTTAAAGATATATAGCTTCCGCTCGTCGAACAGGGTAGATACGAGGATGTCCCCCTCGCGCAGAACGGATCGCCGGAAGCTAGGCCGAGTGGACTCTGATACGAAATCGTCATGGTCGAACAGCCGAAGCTCGAGACCCGAGAGATTCCGTCCGGTTAGCAATCTATACAGACCCTGCCTGCTTCTTTCCGAGGGTCTTGTACAGTAACCTGGGTAGACATCCGCCAAGCTCTTGATTGAAGCGAGTTTCCTTCTGGTCATGTGACCCTCCGGTGGCTACTGGTACGCATAACAAGCTATTCTAAAGTTTCTGCCTAATCCCAAAACTCAAGTGGTTCCTTTACTATAGGCATTGAGTCCGACCCCCCCTTCAATTCATGATAGTATCCGCACTATCTCGGCAAGTAAGGCATCTATCTCGGCCGCGAAGTTCACTTGCTGCGGCTCTGGTAGCGTCTCCTTTGCACGAATCGGTCCATGCAAATATCCGTCAGCAATCTTGCGAGCAGGCTTGTCCAACCGATCCATGGTTTCCTTGAAAGAGCGTACGCCCTTGTAATTATTTGCCACTTGAGAGAAGGTTAACACTTTGAATATGGGTGGCACGTGGTCGAGGATTGCTCGCGTCAACATGGCAGTGGCCAGAAGGGCACCTCCGGTGTAAGCAATGTTGATTTCCTCGCATAAGCGTATGAGCTTGCGAAGGTCGAAGGGAGCAGGGGCGAGCGCTCGCAGTTGAGCAATGCGTGTCTCCGAGACGAACTTGTGAACACCCAAGGCAACCGGTTGGATAGGCGAGTACTCGATTCGAACTTCCGGTGGTCGGATACCAGGCGTCTTCTGACGATCTGGTCGAAACTGCCGTTCGATTGGCAGAAGCTGTGCCTCAATAAATTGGCTTCTTTCGACATACTTCGAAAAGATGCGCTGGATATAGTTCCAGAAGTCCCGGGTGTTCCGGCATTCGATCACAAAGTCCGGAAGCAGCTCCATGACCTCCTCATCAGTGACCAAATCGTCGCGAAGAGTGCGGTACTCCTCCGCTGCCGAGACTCTCGGCCCTTTCTCGGCGATCATAGTCAAAATATCCCGAAACCTAGCTATTTTTTCTGCGCGCTCTGCGTTCTTCATAGTTTGTTGGTCCAACGCCTGAATTCACGGACGAACACTCGTCCGCCCCGTTCGCTCATTTATGCCGTTCTGCTTTGACTCCTGTCTGATGCTGGCCACCATGTACTTTTCTGAGGTTCTGCAGCCGTCATGTGTCAACATTTCAAGAGCGTCCCCGTATACGCTGGATCTCCTAACGCACAAGTCCCTTTTTAGACAGGTATTTCTAGAAGAATCTTGGAATAATCTACATGAGGAACGATTCGTTTTTTTTCCTTTTCAATTTTTTCCAGGGTAACCAGCCCTACCTCGGCCAGAAGTTTAATGTCCTGGCTGATATTCTTTTGATCTCTGTTGAGAAGTTTTGCCAGTTCATAAACCGAGCCCGGTTCTTTTTCCTTGATGGTCTTGAGGATCAGGAGTCTTTTATTGGTTAAAGCGGCCCTCATGGCGTCAACCGATTCAAAATATATTCCTTCCTCTTTTTTAACCTTTTTCCCAGCCTCCAACTTCTTCCAGGTAGCAGCGAAGTCATTCAGGCTTTCTTTGAGACCTTTGATTCCGATATCAATCTTTTTTATTTTCATTTTGGAATTCCTTCAATTTTTCAATATCGTCAGATCATTATCCTTGAATGCCGGCTGGATCAATCTCTTCATAGAAACACACTGCTCACCGGTGTGGCGATTTAGTTGGCCACCCCCGGTATGGCTATTGGCTAAGCCTTCTTTCTCTCTATGAGATATCCGGATACATACTTATGAATGATGCTGGATACCAGGGTCTGATAAGGAATACCCTCTTGGGCCGCGAGGACCTGCACCTGATCCAGGTCCTTGGACGACATGCGGATATTTATTCTTTTATCTTTTTGCAAGGTATTCCTGGCGTACTTTCGAATCTTCATTCTTTCATCTTGCGGGTTCTTGCCCGGTATCCATTCTCCAGGCTCAGAGGGTTCAATAATATCCCTTTCCTCGTCATCCAAAATCAACTTTTTCATTTCCTTGCCCTCTCATACTTATTGGTAGCTTTTCTACTGTGCGAATTCCGGGGATATTGTTCTAATTTTTCAATGCCCTTAAAATAATTTAGTAACAAACCTTACAATGATCTTCTTAAAATCCAAGCCCAGAATTGCCCTCATTAGACTGGTATTTCCAAAAGAATCTTGGAATAATCCACATGAGGGACGATCCGTTTTTTTTCCTTTTCAATTTTTTCCAGGGTAACCAGCCCCACCTCGGCCAGAAGTTTAATGTCCTGGCTGATATTCTTTTGATCTCTGTTGAGAAGTTTTGCCAGTTCATAAACCGAGCCCGGTTCTTTTTCCTTGATGGTCTTGAGGATCAGGAGTCTTTTATTGGTTAAAGCGGCCCTCATGGCGTCAACCGATTCAAAATATATTCCTTCCTCTTTTTTAACCTTTTTCCCAGCCTCCAACTTCTTCCAGGTAGCAGCGAAGTCATTCAGGCTTTCTTTGAGACCTTTGATTCCGATATCAATCTTTTTTATTTTCATTTTGGAATTCCTTCAATTTTTCAATATCGTCAGATCATTATCCTTGAATGCCGGCTGGATCAATCTCTTCATAGAAACACACTGCTCACCGGTGTGGCGATTTAGTTGGCCACCCCCGGTATGGCTATTGGCTAAGCCTTCTTTCTCTCTATGAGATATCCGGATACATACTTATGAATGATGCTGGATACCAGGGTCTGATAAGGAATACCCTCTTGGGCCGCGAGGACCTGCACCTGATCCAGGTCCTTGGACGACATGCGGATATTTATTCTTTTATCTTTTTGCAAGGTATTCCTGGCGTACTTTCGAATCTTCATTCTTTCATCTTGCGGGTTCTTGCCCGGTATCCATTCTCCAGGCTCAGAGGGTTCAATAATATCCCTTTCCTCGTCATCCAAAATCAACTTTTTCATTTCCTTGCCCTCTCATACTTATTGGTAGCTTTTCTACTGTGCGAATTCCGGGGATATTGTTCTAATTTTTCAATGCCCTTAAAATAATTTAGTAACAAACCTTACAATGATCTTCTTAAAATCCAAGCCCAGAATTGCCCTCATTAGACTGGTATTTCCAAAAGAATCTTGGAATAATCCACATGAGGGACGATCCGTTTTTTTTCCTTTTCAATTTTTTCCAGGGTAACCAGCCCCACCTCGGCCAGAAGTTTAATGTCCTGGCTGATATTCTTTTGATCTCTGTTGAGAAGTTTTGCCAGTTCATAAACCGAGCCCGGTTCTTTTTCCTTGATGGTCTTGAGGATCAGAAGTCTTTTATTGGTTAAAACGGCCCTCATGGCGTCAACCGATTCAAAATATATTCCTTCCTCTTTTTTAACCTTTTTCCCCGCCTCCAACTTCTTCCAGGTAGCGGCGAAGTCATTCAGGCTTTCTTTGAGACCTTTGATTCCGATATCAATCTTTTTTATTTTCATTTTGGAAT
>CAWBOS010000014.1:0-5957 GCA_963790475.1 uncultured delta proteobacterium
TCGACCGTTATGGAATTGAACCCCGGCGGTTTCGGGTAAGTTAAAGACAGGCCATAGTCACTAGATAAAAAATAGTTGTTCAAGGTTCAAAGGAAGAATCCCCCCGGCCCCCCCGTTTCCAAAGGGGGAGTGAGGAGGATTTGAAATTTATTTTCGCTGTAAAGAAAGGTTGAATAACAATGAAAAAAGTATTTTCTTTTCAAGGGGCCGGAGAAATTCATTTCGGTTGCGGATTAATCAACCAGTTGCCTGATCTGGCTATCCGCTACGAATCAGGTCCGGTTCTGGTGGTCATGGACCCTTTTCTTGCCAGGGGCCCCCTCAAGATTCGTATTTTTAATGACTTAAAAACCAAGGGATTAACGCCCTTATTATTTGACCAGATTGAACCGGAGCCATCACCGGCCTCAGCCGAGGCCGGGGCCAGGCTGGCCAAAAGAAAGGCCTGTTCGCTGGTCATCGGCATCGGCGGGGGGAGCACTATGGATACGGCCAAGGCCGCTGCCATGCTGGCCCTAAATAAAGGAAGGGTCAGTGACTATGTCGGGTTAGATCTGGTACCCGGCCCGGGACTGCCCACGATTCTGGTCCCGACATCAGCCGGGACCGGCAGTGAGGTGACCTTCACGGCCGTTTTTACCAATAGGGCCACTAAAACCAAAGGCGGGATCAACAGTCGCTTTCTCTATCCCACGGTGGCCTTGCTGGATCCGGAACTGACTTTGAGCCTGCCGCCGCAAGCCACCGCCCAGACGGGGATGGACGCCTTGACCCACGCCATGGAAGCCTACACTTCCAACAAAGCGAATCCCCTGAGTGATATGGTGGCCGAAAAGGCCTTTACTCTGTTCGGTCAATTCTTGAAAAAGGCGGTAAAAAACGGTCAGGACCTTGAAGCCCGGGAAGGGATGCTCCTGGGAAGTTTGTTGGCCGGAATGGCCCTGGCCAATGCCGGGGTAGGAGCGGTCCATGCCATGGCCTATCCCCTCGGGGCCTTGTTCAATATTACCCACGGGCTGGCCAACGCGGTCCTTTTACCTTATGTCCTGGAATTCAACCGGGTCGCCTGTCCGGAACGGTTTGCTCGGATGGAGTATTTATTGGGCGGTTCAGAAGCAGCAGGTTCCACCGAAGGAGGGGCGAAAAAGTGCATCAAAAGAATCATCAGTCTCTCACAGGCCATTGGTATTCCGGCGAACCTGAAGGAATTGAAGATTCCCAAAAAGGCCGTTCGATCGATGGCCGAAGCGGCCATCAAGGTCGCCCGGCCGATCGAAAATAATCCCCGACCGATTACGGTTAAGGATATTATTGGATTATATAATAAAATGTTTTAATTGATTTCGGATTTTATGAAGTTAACGGTGTAAGGTGTAAGGTATACGGTTTTCCCTTAAACCTTAAACCTTGAACCTTAAAGGAGAAAAATATGCCCGGTTACGAAGTCTTGGGAGAAGAAGAGAAAAAAGAAATCTTGGAGGTCCTGGAAACGGGGGTCCTGTTTCGCTACGGATTCCCGGCCCAACGAAAAGGACGCTATAAAGTTGAAGAATTTGAAAAAAAGTTCGCCGAATATACCGGCAGGAAATTTGCCCTGGCGGTTTCCTCCGGAAGCGCGGCTTTAAAAGTGGCCCTGTCGGCCTTGGGGGTGGGTTTTGGAGATGAGGTCATTACCAGCGGATTCACCTTCGTGGCCACTTGGGAGTCCGTTTTGGAATGCGGGGCCGTCCCGGTATTTTCGGGGATCGATGATACCTTAAACCTGGACGCCGTAGAGCTCTCTAAAAAAATCACCCCTCGGACAAAGGCCATTATCCCGGTTCATATGCTGGGGGCTCAAGCCCGGATCGAGGCCATTATGGCCGTGGCCGATCGACACCATATCCCGGTGATTGAAGACACCGCCCAGGCCTGCGGCGGATTTATCAAAGGGAAGGCCCTGGGTTCCTATGGGGCCATCGGCACCTTCTCTTTTGATTCGGTGAAGACCCTCACTACCGGTGAGGGGGGCATGTTGATCATGGATGATCCGGAACTCTACCGCCGAGCCTCGGAATATCACGATCACGGCCATGATCATATCGGACCCGACCGGGGATTGGAAAGCCGAAGCTTTATCGGATTTAATTATCGCATGATGGAACTGCAAGGGGCCCTGGGGCTGGCCCAGTTGTCCAAATTAAAGGCCATGATTTCCACGCAAATGGCCCATAAAGCCCGCTTGAAACAAATCCTGGCCGGCATTCAAGGGATTCGTTTTCGGGAACTGGTGGATCCTGAAGGGGACACCGCCACCTTCCTGGCTTTTTCCCTGCCCGATCAGGAGAAAACCCGAACCCTGAAAAATTTAGCCAAAAAGGCAGGACTGGGACTGGTTTATTTTTTTGAAAACGGGTGGCATTATTATCGCAACTGGGAACATCTGCTTTTGCAGAAGACCTCCAGCCGCAATGGCTGGCCCTTTCAGGTGGAAAATAATGTCAGGAAGCTGAACTATCCCCGGGACCTCCTGTCCCGCACCGATGAAAGGATGGCCTGCCTGCTGGTCTTGCCCATAAATATCAGGATGGATGAAGAGGTTTTTAAGAAAACGGAACAATTAGTCTCTGAAGCCAATAGAATTTCATAACCAAACTCTCATGCTTCTGGAAACATCACGGAGCATGAAAATATAACTGAGGTTTCAAGGGGCCGAGGGGTCAAGGTCCGCAGGGCGGAGTGAACGGCTTGGAATTTAAAACCCTCGAACCCTTGAAACCTTGAACCCTATTTTCTAACTAAGGAGACGGCTTATGTGCGGCATTATCGGATACCTGGGTCCCCAGAATCCAGTGGATGTCATTTTCGAAGGGTTAAAAAAATTGGAATACAGGGGCTACGATTCGGCCGGGATCGCCCTGATCCAAGACCAGCACTTCGAGGTGCGCCGGAGCCAGGGCAAACTAAGTGAATTGGGCCGGCTTCTTTCCCAAAAACCTGTCTCTGGCCGGATTGGGATCGGCCATACCCGCTGGGCCACCCACGGCCGGCCTTCGGAGACCAATGCCCATCCCCACGTGGCCGGACGGATCGCCCTGGTCCATAACGGGATCATCGAAAATTATCTGGATCTAAAAAAACAACTCTCAGCCGAAGGTTGTCAGTTTTCATCGGAAACGGATTCGGAAATCGTCGCTCATTTGATCGACAAATATATAAAAGGCCGCACTCTGGTTAAAGCCGTTCAAATGGCCATGGAAAAGATCCGAGGGTCCTATGCCTTGGTTATCATGGACAGTCAGGACCCGGAACGGATCGTGGCCGTGCGCAAGGAATGTCCCTTGATTGTGGGAATCGGAGAAAAGGAATTTTTTATCGCCTCCGATGTCATGGCTTTTCTTCATCATACCAGCCGGGTTATTTACCTGGATGATGGGGAAATGGCTGTCCTCGAACTTCCTTTCCCCGGGTTATGTCCTTAAAAAAGAGCAAAATTAAAAAAGAGGTCCAAAAAATAACCTGGAGCCCGGTCATGGCCGAGAAGGCCGGCTATAAGCATTTTATGCAGAAAGAGATCTTCGAACAGCCCCAGGCCATCATCGATACCTTTCGCGGCCGGGTTTCACCGGAAAAGGGGGAGGTCCTTTTGCCGGAATTCGGCTTGACCGCCGAGGAATTGAAAGACATCGATCAGATCCATATTATTGCCTGCGGGACCTCCTGGCACGCAGCCCTGGTCGGCAAGTTTCTTCTGGAAGAATATTGCCGCATCCCAACGACTGTGGATTATGCCTCGGAATACCGTTACCGGAATCCCATTGTCAATTCCAGGACCCTGTTGATCCTGATTTCTCAATCCGGAGAAACAGCCGATACCCTGGCGGCCTTTCGGGAAGGCAAAAAGAAAAAAGCTCGTATCTTGGCTATTTGCAATGTTGTCGGCAGCAGCATCGCCCGGGAGACCGACGGGGTGATCTATACTCATGCCGGTCCGGAAATCGGGGTAGCCTCAACCAAGGCCTTTACCACCCAATTAACGGCCCTCTTTCTGTTGACCCTCTATATCGGTCAAACTCTAAAGAAGATTACTCGAAAAGATCGAATGAACATGATTCAGGAGCTTTTGCGCATCCCTCACGGAATAGAGCAGATATTGGAGGAGGAAGGACAGATTCAGGCCATTGCCCAACGCTACTTTCAAGCCCAAGATTTCTTATTTCTGGGCCGGGGCATCCATTACCCCATTGCCCTGGAGGGGGCCTTGAAATTAAAAGAAATTTCTTATATCCATGCCGAAGGATACCCGGCCGGCGAAATGAAGCATGGCCCAATCGCTTTGATTGACGAAAAGATGCCTATCGTATTTCTGGTCCCTGCGAACGAAATTCAGGAAAAAGTGCTCAGCAACATGGAAGAGGTCCGGGCCCGCGGCGGGATTATCATCGCCCTGACCGATGAAAAAAAGGGAGGGAAAGTCGGACTCAAGGCCAATGATTTGATACAACTCCCCAAGGCCGGCTGGGGATTATCCCCGATTCTATATACGGTCCCCTTGCAATTGCTGGCTTATCATGTCGCCGTATTACGGGGAACCGACGTGGACCAGCCGCGCAACCTGGCCAAGAGTGTTGTGGTGGAGTAAAAATAGCTTACTGCTCCCAGCCATAGCTTATAGGAGAAAAATCCTTTTAACTATGAGCTATCAGCTATGAGCTGACAACAATGACGCCGGAAAGTGAAAACCCCAAAGAAGAATATTCCAGACCAATGTCCTTCGGACGTTAAAAGAAAACACCCTTGTCCGGATTGTCATTTCTGCCAGGGGTGTTCTCAGGACCGCTGCCGCCTGTGCCGCTCTTCAAAAAAAACACCTCCAAAGAAGCTTTCGATGGCCGAACAGATTGCCTTGTTTGAACGGATCAATAAAAAGAAAGACAAAAAAAGGGAACAAGTTGTTGTAAAAAAATGATGTTCATAACCTTATAGTCAAACCCCAAATCCCCCTCAATCCCCCTTTTCCAAAGGGGGAATTCCCCCTCCCTTTGACAAAGGGAGGTTGGGAGGGATTTTTAAATACACTTTCAATTATACAAAGAAAGAAATAATAGTATGAAACAGGCTTATCCCGACATCTTAAAACTAATCGGCCATACCCCCCTAGTCCGTTTGAACCGATTGAATCCCAATAAAAAAGTGGCCATCTGGGCAAAAATCGAATCTTTTAATCCCGGCGGATCGGTCAAGGACCGCATCGCCCTGTCCATGATCGAGGCGGCGGAAAAAAGCGGGGCCCTGACCAGAGACAAAACCATCATCGAGGCCACTTCCGGCAACACCGGAATAGGTCTGGCCATGGTAGCGGCCGTGAAGGGTTATCCTCTCCTTTTGGCTATGCCCGAATCGGCCAGTATGGAACGGCAAAAGATCCTTAAGGCTTATGGGGCCAGGCTCCTATTGACCCCGGCCCACCAGGGGACCGACGGTTCCATTGAAGCGGTTTATCAAATGGCCCGGGAGCATCCGGACCAATACTGCCTTCTCGATCAATTCAACAATCCGGCCAATATAGCGGCTCACTACCAGGGCACCGGATCGGAAATTTGGGAACAGACCAGGGGCAAGGTAACCATGGTCGTGGCCACCATGGGCACCACCGGAACCCTTATGGGCCTGACCCGGCGGCTGAAAGAATTGAATCCGGCGATAAAGATCATCGGGATGGAACCTTATTTGGGCCATAAAATCCAGGGGCTCAAAAACATGAAGGAATCTTATAAGCCGGGGATTTATGACAAAAGTATCTTAGACGAAGTGGTCCATGTGGAGGATGAGGAAGCCTTTGAAACCGCCCGCAGGATGGCCAGGGAAGAAGGGCTCCTGGTGGGGATGAGTTCCGGAGCGGCCCGTCGCCGCCGCCCTGCATCAGGCCCAGCATCTAAAAAAAGGACTGATCGTAGTCATCTGCCCGGACGGAGGCG
>CAWBOS010000015.1:0-642368 GCA_963790475.1 uncultured delta proteobacterium
TCTTTCAATATCGTCATAAAAATCTTGGATCAATGTGTCTATATCTTTAAACCGGTAAGGGATTTCTTTCCCTCCGAAGTGTTTATGATCTCCCTTGCCTTCTGCATTATCATATCCAGCCAATCTCTCTTCCTCTTGTATATAAACCAGAGAATATTTAAGACCATGTGGTTTCCCCGAGGTTTGGGGGACCGTCCAGATTTTCATTTCGACGACATCCCCATTAGGCAAGATATTTTTCCGATGAAAGATCAAGTTTGACCTCATATAGGGTATAGTATACCATTGATCATAAATAACCGTCAAAGGTTATTTTCATAAGGTTCGAGGCTATCATAGAAAATACGTTCCACTTGACACCTTTTTCACTCATAGTTAGAATCATTAAATATCTTGGATGGTTAAAAAGGAGAAAGAAGTTGCGTATCATCTTTTTCGCCGGCAAGGGCGGCGTGGGCAAAACCAGTGTGGCGGCCGCCACCGGGATCAAGGCCGCCGAATCGGGACGAAAGACTCTGATCATGTCCCTGGACATAGCCCATAGTCTCATCGATATTTTCGATCTGGGGCGTGATCTCCTGGACCAAAACCAGGGGAAACCTATCAAGGTCCGCGACAATTTATGGATTCAGGAACTGGATATTCAAGAGGAGATACAAAAAAATTGGGGGGCTATTCATCAGTACCTGTCGTTGCTGTTAAATACCACCGGTCTGGATGAAATCCTGGCCGAGGAACTGGCCATCCTTCCGGGAATGGAGGAAGTCAGCCTGCTGCTCTATATCAACCGCTATGTCCACCAAAAGAAATTCGAGGTGATTATTCTGGATTGCGCCCCCACCGGAGAATCCCTGCGCTTCATCAGCATCCCCACCACCCTGGAATGGTATATGAGCAAAATTTTTAAAATGGAAAAAACCCTGGTCAAGCTGGCTCGGCCCCTGGCCAAAAGGATATACAGTGTACCACTGCCCGGAGAGGATTACTTTGATGCCCTGGAGAAACTTTTCGAACGGCTCAAGGGGGTTGATCGCATCCTCACCGATCCCCTTTGTACCACCGTTCGTTTGGTAACCAATCCCGAAAAAATCGTTTTAAAAGAGACCCAGAGGGCTTATATGTATTTCACCCTCTACCGCATGCTGATCGATGGAATCATCATGAACCGCATACTTCCGGAAGGACTGAAAGACCATTATTTTTCGGACTGGAAAAAAAATCAAAAGGCCTACCGGAAAAAGGCCGAAGAATATTTCAGCCCCCTTCCCGTTTTTAACATCCCCCTCTTTCGGGGGGAGATCCTCGGATATGATCGGCTCAAGGAAATGGGGGATCAGCTCTATGCCGGCAGAGATCCCTTGGACCGCTTTTACACCGGAGAGCCTTTTCGTCTGAACAAGGTGAACGGGGTCTATCAGCTTCAGATTAAAATGCCCTTTATTTCCCGGGAGGATATCGACCTGAATGTCCTGCCGGAAGAACTGATTGTCCGGATCGGCGCCTATAAACGGCATATCCCTCTGCCCCGGCCGGTGGCGGCCTCCAAATCAGTCAAGGCCAAATTGGAGGGAGACACCCTGAACATAACCTTTAAAGGAGCATAACCATGGCCAAGGAAAAAACCAATCAGGAAATTATGAGTTGCCCGGTGGCCCGGATTTTTTCAGAGCTGGAAAAAGCCTGTGGGCGCAAAACAAATTTCTTCGATCACCTCCACCAGTCTCGCGTTGAATTTCTAAAGGCCATCCGGTCTTTGGTTGACGATCGGATTGATGATCTGGAGAAAAAAACAGAAAAGGGCAGGAAGAAGACGACCAAGGTCAAGGTGGAATGATTTTCTTTTTTCCGATGCATCTTTTTCAATAGAATCGGACCCGTTATCGTCGGGGAAGGCACCAATCCCTTATCGGCCCAAATGCCTCGTCCGATCCCGGTAGCGGGCCATGCGGGGCAAGGTCTGCCTGACTCGACCCCACGCAGCCACTGAATTACCTTGCTTTTCTCATAATTCCTTTATATCTTCTGATGCACGGGATGGCTCTCCGGGACCAAAGGGCGTGGGTTCAAACCCGGCATCGCCCTCCAGAACCTGTTCCGGAATTCTACCCCAAGAAAAAAAATCATGAGGCCCTGATTCCCATATTAAATCCCTGCTTTCTGGTTACCCACCATTTTGGTTTTTCCATTAAAGAGGCATGATCGCTATAGCTGTGGGCCTTATCGGAGACGAGAATTTTTCGGTGCTGGTCTGGAAAGAGAAAGGGATCAGGCTCTGTTTATAAATAATACTATGAGAGGTGAAAATGATAAAACCCTTTGAGTTAATAGGGCAAGCCCTTCAGGAAGGAAGGTTATCCTTGAATGAGGCAGAGTCCAAGACATTATTGAACCAATATGGCGTTCCGATCGTGAAGGAGGCGATTGTTGTCAATGAGGAAGCGGCGATTGCTCAGGCCCGGCTAATGGGATTTCCTGTGGTCCTGAAGGGGTTGGGGGCAAAGCTAACCCACAAGACGGAACGAGGACTGGTTAAGATGAATTTATCGTCGGCTGAAGACGTACGTCGTGCCTACCATGAGATTCAGGCATCCGCCGGAGCGGACCTGGAAGGTTGTTTAATACAACCGCTGGTTGCGGGTCGGCGGGAGTTTGTGGCCGGTTTATTCCGGGACCCTCAGTTCGGTTTGGTAGTGATGTTTGGATTGGGGGGTGTATTTACGGAAGCGATCAAGGATGTGGTTTTTCGGATAGCCCCGCTGGATGAGATCCAGGCCGGGAGAATGATAGAGGAGTTTTCATCCCGGGAATTACTGGAGGACTTTCGCGGTGAGTCGGCGGTAGATAAGGGGGCCTTGATTCGGGTGCTTACGGGCTTATCCCGATTAGGAACGGAACATCCGGAGATCCTGGAGGTGGACATCAATCCCCTGCTTGTCACTCCAAAAGGCGAGGTGACCGCAGTGGATGCCCTGGTGGTTATCAGTCCCAAGAAATTATCGGCCGAGGACGATCTTTCAACAAAGGAATCGACCGGGGAAGAGATAGAGGCGATCAATGCGGCTCTGGAAGTGATGGTCCACGCCAAATCTATTGCCGTGGTCGGCGCGACCCGACCCCGGGTTGGAGGTTTTTCCGGTATGTTCTCGAACGTCGCCTCTTTTGGTTTTCCGGGAAGGTTATATCCCATCAACCCGAAGACTGCGGAAATCGGCGGCTACAAGGCCTTTCCTAACCTGGTTTCTTTGCCTGAACCGGTCGACCTGGTCATCATTTCCGTTCCGGCACCGATGGTCCCGGAGGCCTTGAAGGATTGCATCGCTTCGGGCAATAAAAACGTCCATATCTTCACCTCCGGTTTCAAGGAGACAGGGGAGAAAGAAGGGAATCGGCTTCAGGCTGAAATAGAAAAGATCGCCCGGGAAGGGGGGCTGCGAGTCCTCGGCCCCAACTGTATGGGGATCTATGCTCCGGAGTCAAGGATAGTGACCTGGCCGGGGGCTTCCGGGGAGAAGGGACCGGTAGCTTTTGTCAGCCAAAGCGGAGGCAATGCCGGAGATTTTACCAGTTATGCGGCCAGCCGGTTCGGTATTTATTTCAGCAAGGTCTTCAGTTACGGGAATGCCTTGACTCTGGACAGCACGGATTTTCTTGAGTACTTATCCCACGATGATCAGACCAGGATCATCGCCATGTATCTGGAAGGGGTCAAGAATGGACGAAGACTCTTCCGGCAGGTCACTGAAATTAACCGTAAGAAGCCGGTGATCATCATGAAAGGCGGGTTGACCGAATCCGGTGCCAGGGCAGTGGCCTCTCACACCGGTTCCCTGGCCGGGGGTGAGAAAATCTGGAAGGCCTTTTTCCAACAGAGTGGAGCGGTGCAGGTCGATTCTCTGGAAGAGATGACCGATGTTACCCTGGCTTTTCTCAATCTTGGTCAATCCCGCGGGAAACGGGTAGCCGTCATCGGCACTGGCGGAGGGGTCGGTGTCTCCGCGGCGGACAGTTGTTCAAAAGTAGGATTGGATCTGCCGCCACTGCCCATGGCGATTATAAATAAACTGCGGAAGTTCATACCTCCTGCCGGAAACATGATCCGCAATCCGATTGATGCCCATCTCGTCTTTCTTGAATTGGACCTCCTCGGGCAAACGCTGGATCTTCTGTCCACCGGGTCAACTGTTGATATGTTTGTCATCGCCCTTCATCTGGACTGGTTATCTGAAAACGGGACAGAAAACCAGGTTGAAAGAATGGCCCAATATATTGCCGTGGAGGCCCGGAAACATACCAACAACCTGCCCCTGGTTGTTGTCTGGAGGCAATACCAGCCTGACCCGGAACTAAGGCAATCCCGCGTCCTATTGGAACAAATTCTTCTCCAGGCCGGCGTCCCCGTTTATGAGGGTCTTCCCCGGGCCTTCTTTGCCATCTCGAAACTGGCTGAATATCACCGGTTTCAGAGGCAGTTTACGATGTCCGGGCTAACGAAATAAGGGGCAAGGGCAGTTGGAACAGGTAGATTACCAAATATCCTTTATCGCAAAGCCCAAACCCAGTGCCTCCAAAGTTTTGGGAAGCGGTTTCCCGGTCTCCTTATCCCAGCCCATGCGTTGGTAGTAATCATCCAGCATTTCATCCAGCTTGGGCATGATGGTTTTTCCGGCGAACGGTCCGTCTACCGGAGTTGATCCATAACGGGGAGAAGGGGCTTCCATCGCCCGAGTATGTCCTTCTCTGAAGTTATAAACCCGCGCCAGATTAACGATACGACGTCCAACTATTTCCGCCTGGTCTTCATTAAAATTCCAGCCGGTGGCGCAGCTTAAGGCTTCGGCCAGGACTTTCACCGGACCCATGGTGGAAAAAAAGCATACTCCCAGAGTATCGATGAAGGACATGCGCCCCTTGCCGGAAAGGGTGTTGGATACCACGGCCTCCGGCTCCAAGTCTTGTCCCACAGACATGACCGTCGGAGGTCTGGATTCCAGGGTCCCGGTGTTGGAGGTCAGCTTGTCAAACATTTCTGTCCAATAGGCCCGATGGTCATACCCCCGAGGGGTATTCCCCTTCTTCGTATGAATAGCGAAATTCGGCGCTTCCCCCCCGATCCGTTGAGCGGCTCGCATAGCCCCCTCGGCCAGGATGTCGCCAAAACCCTTTCGCCGAGCAATGGCCTGGAGTATTGATTTCACACCTTCCACATTACCCCAACCCAGTTCGATGCCATCCAAATCGGCCTTCGATACCAGGCCTTTTTCATAGCACTCCATAACCAGGCCGATCACCCAGCCGGTCTCATTCATTTCCAGACCCAGGCGATCGACCACATTGGTGAGCATCATGGCCGAGGCCACTTCCATATTGCCGATTTGACCTCCCATGGCCGAAAGGCATTCAAATTCCGGTTCTTCAACCGACAGCCCCTGGTAAGGCCCTTCGGTGATGGTTGAATCATGACAATGGTGCATCTGACACATCCAGCAGGGATTGGGTTTGGGCTGAAAACGGCCCCGGATATATTCCGGGGTAAACTGTTCCAGCTTTTCCTGGTCCGGATAGACGTTCGTCGTATAGTTCTTGATGGGCAGGGCGCCGACCTTCTCCACCAGCCGATAGGTGCCCAGGGTGCCGTATTGGTAAAGATTGCGGGTAAAGGGATTCTGTTTAACGGCATCGCGGATAACTTTTGATAAGGCCGCTACCTTTTCGGGATTATAGAGCGGAATGGTCTGTGTTCCCCGGGCAACGGCAATGGCCTTGAGGTTTTTTGATCCCATCACGGCACCGATGCCGTTGTGTCCGGCCACATGCCCCTTATCGGCTACGATAGCCGCGAACTTCACCTGATTTTCCCCGGCCGGTCCGATTCCGGCAATACTCAATCCCCGTTTTCTATATCCCAGTTCTTTCTTGATCCGGTCGTCCATCTCCCAGGTATCCATTCCGGCTAAAGGACGGGCGTCTCGCAACTCAGCCAGGCCGTCATGAATATAAAGGTAAACAAGTCGACTCGCCGCCCCTTGAATGATGACCGCATCAAAACCAGAACGTTTGAGAAAAGCGCCCCAAAATCCGTTGGCCTGGCTGAAGGCCGCTCCACCGGCCAGGACCCCTTTGGTGGTTACCGAAAAGGTGCCTCCCCCCGGAATGCGGGTGCCCCCCAAAGGACCACTGGCAAAAATAAGCCGGTTTTCAGGGTCGAACCATTGGATTTCCGGAGGCACTTCCCGGTAAAGATAGGCAATACCGAAACCGGCGCCGCCCACAAATGTTTGGGCGATCTCGATATCCAGGGGTTCTTCGATAAGTTTTTCTTGGGTTAGATCCACCCGGAGCAGTTTGCCCGCATAGCCGTAGAGGGGTTGTGATGGCATGGAAACCTCCAATCGTTTTAAATTCCTAAAATATGAAACCGGCCGTTCGATTAATTCAAAGTCACCTGACCTCCGGCAGAGCCGGAGGCTTGATGTTTGCCGGCCTCGTTCGCTGGCCCCTCAAAGGGGCCTGATCGCAAACAAAAAACCTTGATTAAATCCCTCCCGACCTCCCTTTTTCAAAGGGAGGAGAAACCTCCCCCTTTGTAAAGGGGGAATGAGGGGGATTTAGTTTCACCAGAATTCTATCTCCTCTTCGGTGGCATTTACTTGCTTGAATATTTGATTTGGAGGACCTGTTCCCGGAATTGTCAAACTCTGGGAGTCCCCCGTCAAAGCCGCGGGTTTACCTAAATGAAGTTAACGGATGTGGTTGATGGAACTGATTGGTTCTCGTCGTCCGACTTCATTATCCTTAAAGCTTACTCACAGGTTAATCTGGCTTTGATGCCCTCATAAAGCTTATCCACAATCTGGCCTGGCAATCTACTGCTTTCAGAATTCTCTTCATCATGTTCGAATAGGTAAAGGGGTTTATTATTTTGGCAATCAATAATTCTTCCCCGAACCCCGACATGAAAGGTTCCCATCTGATGAATCAGATTATAAATCTTACCATCAATTTTGATAGCCTTATCTTCGCAGACAGAAGATTGAATCACTTTGGGGAAAATATAATTAAATTCTAATCGGTCTTTCAATCCGTCAGTAGCGGCCTGGGCGATATTATGGGGCAGGTGTCTGTATTTGGATTCTTCTACAAAGGCCGAGTCCCCGTCGAAAGGGGTAATTACAATCGTATTAAAAGCAGCCAGAGGTTGACAGGTAGATATCGGTTTGAGGTATCGATTGGTGCTGCAACCGCAAATAAGTAAAATAGTAATGATGCCAATTAAGATATTCTTTTTCATATTCCCTCCTTATTAATTCATTGAGCGGCCATTTTTTTTGGACAGGATTAACAGGATAACCAAGAATTTTTTCCAGCCTTTCCGGAAGAAAGGATGAAAAATCCTCCTCGCCGAACACTGAACGCTATACGCTGAACGCCTATCCCGGCGGGCAAGACTGACATCACTATTTATTCGCGCCTCTCCTCCGCTTCCAATAACGGGCCATACGGGACAGGATCTGGGCGGTTTCATCCAGACGATCATAAGTACGGATACCTTCCTGATTGAGGTCGAAAACGGCTTGACTTTCTTCGGGAGAATAGATAGTGCCGATTAGAACCGGGACACTGAAAGTCTTCTCCATCTCGGCATACCCCCGCACAATGCTTTTATTGATTTCCAAATAAACCCGGAGTTCGTCGGGAATCCCTTCGGAGAGCCTGCCCGCCCGGCCCAGACCATGCAGGATCAGGGCATCCGCCTCACCGGAAGCCAATATCTCCCTCCCCAGGGCCGTTAAGGTATCCACGTTCTGAAAGAGTCCCGAGGCCCCGATATCCACCGGATTTTTTACCGAGGCCCGTATAGGCATTCCCAGTCCCCTCAGTTTGGTTTGCAAGCCGGGGCTCAGTATGGGCACGGACAGCCCTTCAGCCTCCAGGGCATCACTTAAAGCCACCCCCCAGGACCCACCCATGGTCACGATGGCCACCCGTTTTCCGCGCATGGCCGGCCGTTCCACCAGGGCGTGGCTCAGCGGAAGCAAAAGTTCCATGGTGGGGCAATTGACGATATTGGATTGTTCAAAAACCCCTTCATATATACGGTAAGAGCCTCCCAGTGCCCCGGTATGGCTTTGAGCGGCCCGAACGGCATCCGGCGTCTTACCGGCCTTGTAGACGATGACGGGTTTGGTCCTGGCCACTTTGCGGACCACATCGGCAAACCGTCTTCCATTTTTAACCCCTTCGATATACATCATGACGCCCTGCACTTGAGGATCAGCCCCGGCATATTCCAGAAAATCGGTGGTGGTCAGATCGGCCTCATTGCCGGTTTGGACGAACATGCCCAGACCCATTCTTTTAGAGTAACCATGAGCCAGCAAATCATAAATGGCGTAGCTGCCCTGACAGATGCCCGCAATGGGACTTTTGATAAGATACCCCACCGGCGCCGCGGAGGCATTGAACTCGGCCTGCAGATTGAAGGAGCCGCTCACATTGGGACCCAGGAGACGCATGCCGTAGGACCGGGCCAGCCGCACCAGTTCTTTTTCCCTTTGTTTTCCGCCCTCCACCGCTTCGCCGAAGCCGGCCGAGATGATCGTGATTCCCCGGACGCCTTTTTCGCCACATTCCCTTACCGTCTCCTCCACGGCCTGTTCCGGGATGGTAAAAACGGCCAGTTCCACCGGGCCGGGAATCTCCCCGACTTTTCTAAAGGCCGGTAATCCGAAGACCTGTCCGGCCTGTTGATTGACGGGGTAGACAGGACCGGGAAACGGTCCGGAAAGCAGACCTTTCATAATGAATGAACCCCAAGATCCGGGGCGCTCGGTCGCCCCAATGACGGCCACCGATTGGGGACGGAGAAAGGGGTTTAAAGGATCAAGGATGGGCATGGGTTATTCCTTTTTATTAATGGATAGGGAAAGGATTAAATCTATCACCATTTATGCTATAATATAAAGAATTCCTCGATAAACCACAACATCTTTTAGACTACGTTTATTGGTGAAGATCACAACTAAAAATTGCATCAAATATTTCCTCTCGCCCGCTTCGCTCGAGCCCACAGAGTTCTCAGAGAGAAAAAACCATAAGGATCTCAGAGAAGAACATTTTTTGCTTTCCGGTGACGGAACGGAAAGCAAAAAGAGCTTTTTTCATTTACCGCTTCTCACCGGCAAATGAAAATCTTACCTCGGTGTTCTCTGTGCCTCGAACAAGTCTCGTTTTTATCCCGACGAGTGGGCGGTGAAATAATGTTTCATTTTTCGCCGTCAGGCGACGGATGGTTATTGATTGCCGGCCCCTCACCGGCAATCAATAATAGGTGTTTTTCTCTGAGACCTCTGCGCACTTTGTGAGAGATAAAAGAATTTTCCTCTCGCCCGTTCACTCCGGTCACTCGAGATCTCAGAGTTCCCAGAGAGGGACTTCTTTAGCAGGTAAATCGCCTGACTGACCCCGCTACCCTGTGGAGGCGATGGCTGGTTATGATTGTCCCGCCAACGGGACAATCAATAAATTAAGGTTTCTCTGCGACTCCGAGAGCTCTGTGAGAGGAGGATTGAATTATGTGGCATTTTTTGATAAACTCCAATAAATTTCTGAAATATCGATAGTGGTCGTTCAAAATCTTTGAAAGGAGAACGAGGATGAAACTCTCAGGGATCTTATTAAGAACCAGTATTTTTTTAATGATGGTTTTGGGGGTCGCCAAAGAGGCTTTAGCCGATTATAGAAATTATTGCCAATGGGGCATGGGTTACGGCATGATGGGCGGATTCGGTTTCCTGCTGATGATTATTTTCTGGTTGTTGATCGTTGCTTTAATCGTCCTGTTGATCCGTCGGCTGGTTTCTTCAGGCCATACCGGAATTTCAAGTCCGCCACAAGCGGACTCGGCCCTGGAAATCCTCAAAAAAAGGTATGCCCGCGGGGAGATTGATAAAGAAGAATTTGAAGCTAAAAAGAAAGATCTGAGTTGAACCACCGGTGCAGCGGGACAAGAAACCCGTTTGTTGCAAAAGTCGAAAACGCCGTAGGTCCGAAGAGGCAAGGGTGAAGCTGCACTAAGGTGTAAGCCAGACAAGCCGAATAGGGAGTATGAGTTATATGCCTGGGATTGGTGTTTACCGGTTTATATGTCCTGAAGGGTAGTTGACTTGAGGGAGAGGATCAATATTTTATTGTAGCCGAGTGCACCTACAAATGTGGGGATTAGTCTGAACAAAAAGTTGATGATTTCCGATTGAAAGAGAGCTCTTTTTTTTCTCACCATTCCGATACGACTTTACTTTATCGAATAATGTGTATCGTGCCTTCTTTACGAATAGGCGCGGTCGATTCCTTACCTATAAAACCGATAGCCGCGGAAGAGCAGATCGTATGCTCCTTTGGGATGCCCAATTCAAGCAGATACGCGCGGACAGGCGGATCATCCCGAAGCCAATGAAGTTGGTTGATATAACAACTTCCCAACCCCAGAGACTGAGCCGCAAGGAAAATATTCTGGAGCGCCAGGGCGCAATCTGCCATTGCATTTTCGTAATTCGGTTTATTGGAGGCAATAATGAGCGTTGGTGCTTTGTGATAGAAGTTATAGCCTTTCTTTTGTGAAAGCTTCTTCATACCTAGCTTTCCGGGGTAATCGTCATCGGGAATCCAATGTTGAAATCCTTCACGAACAAGCTCATTTAAATGGAGAAGCACATCTTTTTTCTGAATAGCCGTAAACAACCAACTTTGATTGTTGCCGCCGCTAGGCGCCCATATTGCGGCATCAAGCAGAGCATCCAGTTGTTCAGATGATATTTGTTGGTCAGTAAATCGACGCGTACTCCTTCGTTCATGAATGCAGTTTAGGACTTCGTTATTCAGACTCATATCATTTCCTCCTGCCAAATATAATCGCTTTCACACTCCTAACGATGATGGAATTGGGGACCAGCCAAGTAAAGTATTTTACTTCCGACAGTAATGCTTCCCGTCCATTCATCTTCCCGGGTTTGTTTCCCGGCATTCAAGTATCCCTCAATCCACAGCCATTAGTTTTCTATATTGCTCTTTTTGCCCATAAAAAGCTCAATATAGACCTATTTTAAAGGCCTAACTTGATTTCATATTACATTATATCAGTCAGTTAACATGGCCCGACCCCGTTCCGACCGAGCCCAATATCTGGGCCATTCCCTCCAGAAGGTTGTTCATTTAATTTCGAATTTATTAAGCATAAGCAATACTTAAATTACACCTACAAATATAGGTCCGAAATGGGACCGAAAGCAAATGATTACGAACTGAAAGTTGTTGTCTTTGCCTCGACCATTTTTAAAGGATATTAGCAGGCAGCTTGGGCAAGACAAAAAATACCTACAACCTTTCCGGCTAATGAACCATCTTTAAGTTTTAGGTATTTCTTTTCAATTTCTTCTGCTGTAAGATGATCAATTAGAGTAAAGCCTCTTTCGGATAAAAAAGATCCTATTTTTCCCCTTTCTATGCTGAATTTGCCAGGTTCGCCGGGACGAGAAGTTCTCATAAATTCCATTGATTTTCTTACGCCGTATGCATCCGCCACTTCAGGCCAATGTGCACTATAATCAAAGCTTACGGTACTCCTGGAAGAAGAAGTCGACATTATGAATTTTAATGTATCATCAACAGCCTCAGGCGAAAGGTAATATATAACTCCCTCCCAGACAAAAAGATTTTTCTGGCCTTTTTTATAACCGGCTTTAAAAAGAACATCTTCAAGTGGTTCTGTATTGAAGTTGATCGGAACAAAAGTCAATTGGTCTGGTATGGGAAT
The DNA here is from genome assembly GCA_963790475.1 of uncultured delta proteobacterium. Classification (GTDB taxonomy): domain Bacteria; phylum Desulfobacterota; class RBG-13-43-22; order RBG-13-43-22; family RBG-13-43-22; genus RBG-13-43-22. The sequence continues at coordinate 11,810 of CAWBOS010000015.1, forward strand.
ATTTTTTTGGCGAAGCACCTCAATTTTGTGCTGCTGCGTCGTATGTATATCCAATTCAAAAATTCTTGTATCTTTGATCAGGTCTTTAAACCGATAAGGTCTTGTATCATATCCTGCTCCAAGGAACACTATCTGAGGAATATTTTCATGAAGAGCCCCTTCCACAATATTATCAAAATAGGCAGTCCTTGCGATCATATACTCGTACATACCGGGAGTTATATTTCCAATCAATTCCCGATATGCCGGATTTTTCAGCAAAGCTTTTTGCTCTTCTGGTAGAAACATTTCTGCAAGATAATCATGTCCTCTAATTTCTTCCCTTTCATCAATAGCTGCAAGTGCACGCACTGCGGTAACACCTATAGCTGTTTGTGATGGTTGTTGTTCAACAGATTCTTTTCCATCTGCAATCACTGTTCTAATCCCTAGGATATTCCCGAATGGATCTCTAACGGTGGCCCTTTTTATATTAAAGGACATATTGATTTCAGTATCCGGGGTGGCGCCCAACCGAAGCATCCGCTTATATGCGGTCTCCACATCATCGACCTCCCAATATATCAGAGTGCTATCATCGCTTTTTGACGTGGCTTCCGTTCTTGGAACAAGTCCCAGGCTATCATCTCCGATCATATAGACAACAAGGACAGATGTATTAAGAACTGGTTCCGTGCCGAGAAGCTCATTGTACCATTCAGTAGCTTTCTCAATATTTTTGACCTTGTATATAACGCTTTTCAGGCTTCGGAACATTTTTTTCCTCCTTTTTCTGTTATTATTTCAAAACGCACCTCGAAGACGCCAAACTGGATATGATTATTATTCTTTAAAAGTATTAACTTAAAATAATTTATCCTAACTTCATTAAATCAAAAACCCCGCCTCTCGAATGAGTAACGGGGTTTCCAAAAATCCTCCATGTTTTTGCCCTCTATTAGGGTTAAGTGGCGATGCTCGAAGACGGGTTAACTTGCTTATCTGGCCATTGAATAAAATGATTATACACAATTTTAGGAAAAGGGAATAGGGAGTTTTTCATCAGGCTGGAATCCATAATTTAGAGGGGGGCCTTAAACAATTACGATTTAAACTCCTCGGATTCTTCACAAATGGAACTTACACGATTTCAGGAAGCACTATTTTACAGCTTGATATCTTTTGACCAGTTCTTTGTAATCCAGCCCAAAGGTCACCAATAACTCCGGCGCTGCCTTGAGGAGAATTTCTAAATACTGCTTTTTATCGTAGTCTTCCCCTCCTTCGACAAACGGGGCAGGAAGAATGTGTCCTTCTCCGATTGAAAGAGCACTGTCCCGGAGGAAACAACCCACCTTCTGCCCAGGATGAAGGGTCAAACCGACTGACTCAAATTGTTCAAGGACCTGAGCCGATGGATTATTGACCTTGTATTCTTCAAGGGTCCGGGTAAGACCTCGGGTGATAACCAATTCCTGTGTGTTGACCCGGCCTTCTTTAAGTCGGGCTATAGAATCCCCCGGATGGTCCAAGGTCTCAGGCAACTTGCTTTCCAGAGATTTTCGATCAACCGCCGTATTCCATAACCATCAGAATGTCTGATGAACAGAAACATAGTAACGTGGCGTTTGAACGGGCTCCTAAAAGGGCAAGGATTGAAGATTTTCGTTTCCATGATCTAAAGCATACCTTCGCTTCTTATCTGGTCATGGCAGGGGTTAATTTAAGAACGGTCGAAATGCTCCTTGGTCACAAGGATTTAAGGATGACCATGAAGTATTCCCATCTTTCGCGGGAGTATTTACAAGAAGCAGTCTCCACCTTGGAAAGGAGTTCAATAGGTGAAAGCCAAAACTTGATGAGGCGGAAAGTGGGGGGTCAAAATTAAGTCTCGTATAGCACCTACTAGTCCACTCAAGGGGTAGCGCCTAAAATTAAGAATTACGATTCGTATCATGACGGTATTATCAACACGCTAAGCTATCGGCTTGCCAAAGGATCCTACCCATTGATCATTTTTCTCATTTATAGGCGCTGTAATCGACCCCTCGGGCCTTTGCCTTTTTTTCCCACCAGTCAATCTCGTCTTCGGCCGGCAATTCTATTTCTTCCGGCTTTTTGTGGAACAGTTGGATCGCCTCCGTGGGGCAGGTCGAAACGCATAGCCCGCAGCCAATACATTTGGACCTGTTGACGCGATAGGTGCCATCGGCCTCGTCTATGGCTTTAACCTGGCATCGCTCGTCTGCGCAAATCCCGCAGGCGCTGCATAACTCAGAATCGATCTCGGCATAGAAATGAGAATTGATAATTCCAGGAATACCTGCGGCGGTAAGCATTAATTGTCTATCACAACACTTGCAACAATTGCAGATATACCACTGACCTTTAACCACATTGGTGGTCATGTGGACCAGAGCCGCGTCCTCGGCCTTTTGAAGAAGTTCGTAAGCCTCCTGCTTCGTGATTTCTCTTTTCACGAATGGATGATCTTTAAATAACCCAGCTTCATCTCCAATTACCATGCAAATCTCCAATGGCCTATCACACTCCTGTCCCACCATCCCTTTCCTTTTTCGACAAATACAATCGCTTACAGCGAAGGACTTCCCGTTCTCAATTATGCTTGAGACTTTCTCGTAGGGGAGAGCCTGATAATTCTCAGAAATGACCCTCTCTACAGGCAAAACTTGCATCATCTGAGGCTTGGTCATGGGACGACGAGCCTTGATTGCTTCATTCAATACCTCCTGGTCGCGCTGCTCGCACAAATCCACGAACTCTTTGTCCATACGCTTGAGCTGATACTCGTAGATGCCTACAACCCAAGGACACATGCGAAAAACCCTCTCTCCCCCAGACAAACGACTTTCGATTTGTCCCTTTTTCCACATCGATTCCAGCTTTTCGTTTAAACCCGCTGAGGGAATACCTGCCCGCCCAGCTATCTGGTCTGCGGTTTCATAGCTAAGCCGCAGCCTGCAAAAAAGCTCTGCCTCGTCCGACTCGAACACTTTTTTCAACAGTTTGATTTCAACACCGCTTTCCGTGGGCGGAAAACCGTTGGGCAGAGTATCGAGTACATTAGCCAACCGACTGTATGCTTCGCTGCTCATTTTAATTTATCCTTTCTGAGAAATAACTTCTCTGGGCATTTAGGTTAATTCCCTTGGAATTTTTTAGTCTTATCTATTTTATAGACCCCTGTTCTGACCCCTTCTCGTCCCCAAAATAAAAACCCCACTTCTCTATTGAGAAACGGGGTTTCAAATATTCCTCCATTGGCTTGCCCCCCTTTAGGGTAAAGTGGCGATGCTGGAAGACGGATTATATTATTGATGTGGCTTTTGAATGGGTCACATTATACACATTTTTTGGAATAGTAAATAGGGATTTTTCATCAGGCTGGGAACCTTAAATCGGGGGAGGCCCTTAAAGAAATTGCGTTTGTAATCTTCCGTTTTTTCCTGGTTGGGATTTTGCGTGTTTCAGGAAGCACCCCGGAGGAGATAACTCACCTTCTGCCCAGGATGCAGGGTCAAACCGACTGACTCAAATTGTTCAAGGACCTGAGCCGATGGATTATTGATCTTGTATTCTTCAAGGGTCCGGGTAAGACGTCGGGTGATAACCAATTCCTGTGTGTTGACCCGGCCCTCTTTAAGTCGGGTTATAGAATCCCCCAGATGGTCCAAGATCTCAGGCAACTTGCTTTCCAGGCATTTTCGATCAACCGCCGTATTCCATAACCATCAGAATGTCTGTCCGGGCCTCTTTAATAAAAACAGGAATATCATGACGGTAACAGATAGTCCCTCGGATTATTACGGCGTGTCGGTCCAAACTATCCGTCAATGGATAATAATAGGAGCCTTTCCAGCCGTGCGAATTGGGCCAAGGCTTATCAGGATTAAGCGGTCAGATATTTTAAAAACTCCGAAGTCTGATGATTGATAAAAGCAAGCTTTTCTCTAAAACATATTGTCAAAAGATTATTAAGTATGGGGGGGCATCGAGCCTAAAAAGACAAAACAGGCCTCCAAACAGGCCGGAAAAAGAACGTCCGTATGCCTGCTGGCGTGTCTGGTTTAAAACATGACACTAGGAGTTTGTCGGTCTTGAAACTCATAATTATTATACAAAAGGGATCGGATTTTTTCTTAGAGGATCAAAGGGGTTTTTAGTTCAACAATAAAGATATCAAGCTTTTTTCGACAATTTTTCCTTGCAATTGCTCGGTCATTATTATTAATGGGCTAAGATATGCATTCTTTTTAAATTGTAGGCCATGCAGACTAAGTTCCATTCACCACTGACCGCTGTTAACCCTCGAAGGAAAAATTGTCGAAAGCCCATGATGGCCTTGATGATGCCAAATACCGGTTCGACCGTGCTTTTCCGCTGGGCGTATATCTTTTTGCCCTCGGGTGTTTTTAGCCGATGCTTCATTCGGGTCAGCACATCAGCATCTTCCGGTAAAGGTTCAGGCCGGGCAAAACGTTCTTCTAAGGGAATATTGTGTTCTTCACGATTTACAGCAATATAGGGGGTGATCTGCTCGGCTTCACACTTATTCAGATTGGTTTCGCTAAAATAGCCTGAGTCGGCTACTAATGTGTCAACCGTGCCTAACTGGTTTGGTAAGGAAGTCAGATTTCCCAAGGTATTTTCAATTTCTTGCTTGTCATTGGGTTGTTGAGTGACATGATTTTCTACGATGAGCATGGTATTCAGATCCACGCCGGCTTGAGCGTTGTAAGCTTGTTCAAAGGTTCCTCCGGCAGCAGGCATAATCCGGGAGTCTTCATCGGTTAGATTCATTTGGTCGTTTTTTTTAGGACCGGGCTCGGGTGGTTCAGGTTTACGTCCCTTGGGTTTTTTACCACTTTCTTGCTCTTTGGCTTTACGGGCGGCCCTCTTCTGGTCGTAGATTTCTTGTTCTTTGGCATAACGCTCCGCAGCGCGACGTTCGATCTCTTGCTTGGCCAGGTCAATAGTCTGAAGGCGTTTTTCTCTTCGACCCAATTCCTCCGGGATGTTCATCCCGTCAGGAATCTCTTCTCGTTCCGCTGCTTCGGCCTGACGTAAGAGCGCATCGACCTCGGCCCGGATCTGTTGTTCCAGTTTACAGGCATGATCCCAACTCAAGGCCTTATGTTTGGAGGCATTGGCTTTGATTTTGGTTCCGTCTAAAGCCACCTGGCCCAACTTGACTATACCCATAGTTTGGGCAATCATCAGGATTTGGGTGAATAGCGGCTTTAATTCCTCCAAAAAACGTTTCCGGAAACCAGCAATGGTGTCATGATCCGGATGCTGGTTGGCGGTAATATAACGAAAAGCTACCGACTCATAGGTGGCCAATTCCAGTTTGCGGCTGGAGAAAACCCCGGTCGCATAACCGTAAAAAAGCAAGGCCAGCATCATAGCAGGAGAATAGGCATCGGAACCCCGGCCATTGTACGCATTTTCAATAGGCCTTAAATCAAGTTTGATTACTACCTCCACAATAAAACGGGCCAGATGATTTTCCGGAAGCCAATCGTGGATAGAGGGAGGCAAAAGGTATAGGGTGTCACGGTCACAACACTTAAATCGTGGAGGGTTCATGTGGCTCTCTTGGTGTGGTCATAAAATTATAAAAAATGTTAATTTAACTTATTGAATTAGTTTTATATTCTACCATAAAACTTAGATTTAACCAAGAGATTTTTCTCTTCTTAAATAAAATTTTGACTATAAAACATTTAAGTCCGACAGACTCCTAGAAGATAGGTTATTTTAAGAGAAGCCGTTAGAATCGATTTTACGAAGCCGGGGATTTAAGCCCTCCTACATCAAAAGTGAAAATAGGCAAACCATTGTGATACACCTCGACTTGAATCATTAATTTTTTACTTTCCTTCAAAAGTTTAAGAAAGACAGGCCCTGGAAATCTTATGGTTGTTGATTCATCCCCGGATTTGCTCGCATCGAAATACATTTCATTGCCATCATCAAACTTAACTCGCACCTGACAAGTTCCGTACCTGGCTCCTCCTTGACATACAACTTGTCCTTTTTTGACATAGAAGAGCGCTGCATCATCAAGTACCATGATTGTTCCACGTTGAATACCTTGATATGGGAAATCAAAGTTGACAGTATTAACGCTCTCCTTGGTGGCGTATTTGGTCACTTGACCACTCATTTCATCCTTGGACTGACCATATATCCAGGGGGTTGCTTCTTCGGCAACATTTTCTTTTTTTTCTGTGCTTTTTCGATGGTGGCCGTCTTGTTTTCCTTAAAGGCATTTACTGCTATCCCTATGACGAATAAGATTAAAACTATACCCAAGAATTTACCGGCGAATGAAGTTCCTTGCTTTTTTCTGCAATGGGGGCAGACCTTGGCATCTTTTGGAATCATCATTGAACAATGGCGACATTTCTTTTCTGTAGGAGTGATAATAGGGGCGGAGTTTTTCTTATCGGCTGTCTTCGGTTTTTCTTTTATTGCCTGGGCGTCGGCAATCAATTTATTCTTGTATTCCTCCCATTCCTCTTTTGACCTGAACCTTCCCGGGGAGTTACCGTCATTTTTGTTGTCCATCGGGATGAATCCTTTCAGGAGTATCTCAAGAATCCCTTGGTTAAAGGTTGCCAACAAGAAAATTTGGTTAATGATCTTAAATTTCCTACCCTTCTAATATTGAAAAATCAATGAAATTCGACCAGGGCACCTATGGAGATCGTTGATCCTGGGGCAAATATAGAAGATGAAGCGGTTCAAAGAGTGAAATGAGGGCGTCCTGGTTTTCTTTTTTGACAAAAGTTCCTGAAAATATTACAATAAAAAACAAGAGTGTACGATCATAACCAAAATCGAATCGGCCATAGTTGTCTGCTATTGATAATCTCACATGAAAGAAATACAGACCATGATCTATAATTCGATTTACCGGTGTTCATGCTGTGTGGGGTTTACCCATCCCAACGGTGTTCATGATTTTGTGGTAAAAGGGCCACGTCAAACGATTCCCGTCTCCCATTTTGGTGATATCGAAAAATCCAAGATTTGGCTCATTTTGACAAATCCCAAAGGTGATCGAAACGACGCGAACGTAGGCCATCTTGTTAGTTCTTACAATGTGCCCGGACGAGAAGATCTTTCATCTGCCCAGGTTGAAAGTATTTTTCAACATTTCAGCACTTATTTTCAACGGCCTGGAGTTAATATTCACCAATTCTTTAATCGTTTCATCGAAATTTTAGATGGGCTAATAGTGGGCGGCCAACAATGCACTTTCCAGAATGGAGGTGTTTGCGCCGTGGACGTGATCAAATGTCCCACAATTACAGATTTTCAAAGATTCGTGAGATTGGACGAAGGCAAGAAGGTTTGGTACAAATGTCTTGGTAGAATAAGGCATACAGGTCCTAACCACTTCATTATTCGGCAGATTGAAAAACATAATCCCCCTATACTAATTTTCGCCCAAAGCACTGCGGGCTTGATTGGAGTAAATTATAAAGGAAACCGGAAAGGTTGCCTTCAAGGTTTAAATACAATGAAAATTTTCATACGAAGACAGAACCCGAAGCGGCTATCCATAGATCTCGGCAGTTATAGGGGATTGACGGATTATCTTGGGAAGGACAGGAATAACTCTAAAAAGCTTCACGACGCCATTCAAAAGGCCATAAACGACTTCACTTCAATTTAAAACGATTACAATTTAGAATATTGTACCGGAAGAAATTTTATAGATCACTATTTTTAGGAAGAAACGAAAAAAGGATTGAACCACTTTGGGACATGACATAATTCCTGAGTAAATATCTAGAGGACCTAGGAGATCGTCCGCACAGAAAGCCGATCATTGATATTTAATAAGGCCGGTTGGTGGAACCTTACCGGCTTTCTTGTTTTGAGAAACAAAGGTTGGAAATGGGGTTGGAAAATAATAGGCTAAAAATAAGAAAGGCTCTGGAAACTTCCAAAGCCATTGATTTTACTTGGCGTCCCCAACGGGATTTGAACCCGTGTTGCCGGCGTGAAAGGCCGGTGTCCTGGGCCAGGCTAGACGATGGGGACTTTAACCTCATAGTTGCATAAAAGATTGATCTATGAGGTGTAATTTATCAATAAAAACATTTTGTTTTAATCATTTCCGAACTGGCGCCAAAAGTAACCCCAGGTGAAGTTTGGATTTAATAACCATATCGATCAATTTTTACCCTTCGGGAAAGCCGTGTGATGCCTCATCTCCTTTGTTGGCAAGGGTTCGCAGTACCTTAGTACGGCTTCACCCTTGCCGTCGCGGATCTGCAGCATCCTCGGCTTTTGCAACATCGAGGTTTACATTGGTGGGCCGTGCTGGACTCGAACCAGCGACTCTCTGCTTAAAAGGCAGATACTCTACCTCCTGAGTTAACGGCCCGATACGAAAATAATAAAACTATTTTTTTTTAGTTGTTTTGTCAAGGAATTTGTTATAATTTTTTTATATCAGGTTGTTCTATTTTTCCCGAAGGAGTTTGTGATCACTTTGTTCCCTAACATAACCGCAACTTTAAACAAATGGTTTATTCTCATCATAACCGGTTCGCTTTTAGTGGTTGCCCTTGGGTCTCCGGGCTGGGCCCAGGAAAAAATCGCCCGCTTCCCCCCGCTTCCGCATCATTATATCACGATCAAGGTCTTTGACAACCAGGGAAGGTTCGTGGGCCGGATCCTCCCGGAAAAAAGATATTGGGTATCTATCGATCGAATTCCCCTCTTTCTGCAAAAGGCCCTGGTGGCTATTGAAGACGCCCGTTTTTATGAGCATAAAGGTATCGATATCCGGGGGCTGGCCCGGGCCCTGATTAAAGACGTGGTCAAGGGCAAAATGGTCCAGGGAGGTTCAACCATTACCCAACAGTTGATAAAGAATAAATATCTTACCGGGGAAAAAACCATTCAGAGGAAGGTCAAGGAAGGCCTTCTGGCCATGGAATACGAACGCAAGTACAGCAAAAGTCAGATCTTGGAAATGTACTTCAATGAACTCTTTTTCGGAAACGGGGCCTGGGGCATCGGCCAGGCCGCCCAACTTTATTTTGATAAAAACCCGGAGGAATTGAACGAAGCCGAATGCGCCCTGTTGGCCGGAGTTCCCAAGGCCCCGACGCGGTATAATCCTTTGGGAGAACCGGCCAAAATCCGTGACCGGAGAAACCTGGTTCTGCAACGCATGGTGGAACTCAAAATGATCCCGCCGTCAGAGGGAGAAAAATTGAAGAAGCATATCCTTTCGGTCATCAAACCGGGAGAAGCCCCCTATTACCTGGCCCATCTTCGAAGCAAACTGATCGAGCGGTATGGACCGGAGGTCGTCGAACAGGGCGGTCTGGAAGTAACCACTGCTATGGATCTGCCCTTGCAAAGACTGGCTGAAAAGGTTTTAAGCGAAGGGGTTAGACGAATTTCCCCCGGGTTGCAGGGCGCTTTGATGTGCCTGGATCCCTAACACCGGGGATGTCCTGGCCACCGTCGGAGGAGTGGATTTTAAACAGAACCCCTATAATCGCGCCTATTTTGCCAAGCGGCAGCCCGGCTCGGCCATTAAACCCCTCATTTATGCCGCCGCTTTGGATAAAGGGATAGTTGCCAGCTCCCTTTGGAATGATAACCCGGTAGCTTATAATAAAGGCAATCATGAATTATGGAAGCCCTTAAACTATGAAAGAAAACTCTACGGGGAGCTTACGCTTAGACAGGCTCTGGCCTACTCCAACAACATTATTACCGTAAAATTGTTGGATACTATCGGTGTCCCCTATTTCGTCAACTTTGCCGGTTCGCTGGGCCTTTCTTTGCGCTCTCCCAATGACCTCTCCCTGGCCCTGGGGACGGAAGAGGTGACTTTAAATGACCTGATATTAGCTTACACCCCCCTGGCCAACGGCGGCCTGCGACCCGAAACCAGAATCATTGTCCGCATCTTTGACCGAATTCACAATACCTGGCTTGAAAATAATCCCGTAGTCAATCCCGTCCTTTCTCCGGCCACCGCCTACGTGACCACCCAGATGCTAAAGGATGTACTGATTTACGGTACGGGCAAATCCATCCACACCTTCAGCGAGGACCGACCGGCCGCCGGTAAAACAGGGACGACGGATGATTATCGGGATGCCTGGTTTATCGGCTATACCCCCCAGGTGATAACCGGTGTCTGGGTGGGTTATGACAAACCCAGACCCGGAGGAAAAGGTTTTACCGGAGGGGCGGTCTGTGCCCCGATCTGGGCCCGTTTTATGCGCTCGGCTCTGGCAGATAAACCGGTGATTGATTTTCCTCGACCGGACACGGTGGTATCGGCTTTGATTGACCCTACCACCGGCTATTTAGCTAACCAGGATTGCCCGATAAAACAGGACGAATTTTATATCGGAGGGACCCAACCGACCGAATATTGCCCGAAACATGACGGGGAGAATCTCAAGCCCCTGCCGTCTGAACCACCATTATCCAAGTAATTCTCATTCTTTCTTATTCTGTTCGGCGGAAGCCGGTATGGGATTGAACAAAAATAATTCTCTCGGCGATCTTTGCGGCTTTACGGTGAATAAGAACTCTCTTCTCAAATACCCAAAGTGTTACCAATAACCAAGAATGTCGTAAAAATCCGGCTTCATTCCCTTCCCATTCACATCCCGGCCAGTTTGCACTCTTTGATATAGCATTCAATCCCTTTGACCAGACCCTCGACAATTTGGTCCAGGTACTCATCCTGGCCTAAACGTTCCCTTTCCCGGTCATTGGAAATAAAAGAGCTTTCAACCAAAATGGAGGGCATCTGGGCGCCGATCAGGACGTAGAAAGGGGCCTGCTTGACCCCCAGATTTTTTACCGGGAAATATTTTTCACTTACGGCCTGGACAACACTTTGTTGAATATGACCCGCCAGACGGGAAGATTCATCGATCTTGGAATTAAGCATCAGGTCCTTGAGTGTTTTTTGCAGATCACTGATCCGCTTGGTTGAGGTGGCATTTTCATAGGCCGCCACCCGCATGGATTCCTCATCAGTGGTCAGGTTTAAGAAATAGGTTTCAAAACCTTCTGCCTGGGGATTGGGGCTGGCGTTGATATGGATAGAGACAAAAAGGTCGGCATGCTTGGTATTGGCTATGGCTGTTCTTTCTTCCAGAGGAATGAAACGATCCGAATCCCGGGTCAATAGAACCTCCAGGTCGAGGTCTTGTTTAATCCGTTGGGCTAATTTTATGCCAATCTTAAGGTTTAGATCCTTTTCGTGTAAACCGTTCTTGCCGCTGGCCCCTTTGTCTTTTCCGCCATGACCGGGATCAATGACAATCCGTCTTACCCCCAAACCCAACTGCTGGGCCAGGGAAAGTTTCTTTTCCTTGCCGGGAGGTTCAATAGGCTGAGCCAAAGTTTTTTCTTTTCCGGAGACATCGACAATCAACCGGAAAGGGTTTTCCAGGAAAAATATTTTATATCCTTTAATGCTTTCAATATCCAGGACCAAACGAACGGTGGTAGCGTTATACTGACCAATCCGGGCGCCCCTTAGAAGCCCGTCCTGAATAGTCAAAGGTGAAGTACCTAAGGCCAACCGGGCCGGATAGAGGTCCAGATACAACCTTTCCGGTTTTTCGATCGTCGGATCTTTCTTAAGCAGTCTCTGGCGATAAGAGACCTTACCTTCAACATCCACCGCGACGCGGGTATAAAGAGGGGTCGACCAATGGCGCAGGCCGGTAACTTGCGGATAGGTTTTCCCCGGGTTTTCTGTCACGGCCGGGGCCGTTTTCTCGTCCTTTGATTCCTCTTCTTTGAACAGATCGGTTTTATCCGCTTCGGATAACGGGTTGCTTTTTTCCAGCTTCGGCAACAATTCTTCGGCCCGCTTTCTCATGTCCCCTTTGGGATAGGTTTTTATCAAATAAAGGGTCGTTTCGCGGGCCTTTTCCAAGTTTTTCTTATACAGAAAATAAATTTCGGCTGATAAATAAAGGGCGTCGTCGGCCAGGGTGCTTTGCGGATAATGATTGACAAAACGTGAAAAATGATCGAGGGCCAGGTCCAGATCGGATTCCATCCCTGACCATTGATAAAGAGCGTAGGCAACCCGTCCCTCCATAAACATGGATTTTTCTCCCCAAATGGTCTGAGGATGCTGCTTATAGATCTCCATAAATCCATCGAGCAGGGGCTGCCAATGTCTGGCGCTGCGTCTTTTGAGGAGACTTGTCGAGGGCGAAGAAGGCCTCCCGCGTCTGGTTGTATTTGGTTTCAATTTCATTATCCAGCGTAGCGGATCGGACCTGATTGGTCGCTCCCCCAAAAACCAAAATGGCCCCTACGAGAATGAGGGTCAGATCGAATCGAAACCGCTTCGAACGAAAAAACAGTTCGGCTTTCTTTGCCAGGTGTTCGACAAAATCAATGATCATACTTTGTAGTTACCCCGAAAGGCATTAGGGTTTAAAATAATGGGCTTTTGCCAAAGGCTCTATTGATTTTCAATAAGTTCCTTCAACTCCTTTAAAGTCAAAAGGGCTTGCAGAGGACTTAATTCATCGATGGATAGCGCTTTAACTCTTTCCTGAAGTCTCTGCACACCCCCTGAAAAAAGTTCCATCTGGGCCGGATGAGAACCTCTTCCCCGGCTGGAAGAAGCCAGGGCGGGGAAACCCCAGAAATCCAGTTCCCCTTTTTCCAGGTTTTTCAGGACCTCCTGGGCCCTTTCAATAACCCGGAGGGGAATACCGGCCAACCTGGCCACCTGAATCCCATAGCTTCGACTCGTGCCCCCCTCTTGCAGCTTCCTTAAAAAAATGATCTGCTGGTTATACTCTTTTACCGAGACATGATAGTTCTTAACCTTTTTTTTGGTCTGGGTCAAGTCGGTCAATTCATGGTAATGGGTGGCAAAAAGCGTTTTAACCCCTTTTCCTTTTAAATCATGCAGAAATTCGGCCACGGCCCAGGCAATGCTAAGACCGTCGAAGGTACTGGTTCCTCTTCCGATTTCATCCAGCAAGACCAGGCTGCGTTCTGTGGCCTGGTGAAGGATCTGGGCTGTTTCCTGCATTTCAACCATAAAGGTACTTTGGCCGGAGGAAAGATCGTCCGAGGCCCCTACCCGGGTAAAGATCTGATCGATCAGACCGATCTCCGCCCTTTCTGCCGGGACAAAGGAACCCATCTGGGCCATCAGACAAATCAGGGCCGCCTGGCGAAGGATCGTGGATTTTCCGGCCATATTGGGACCGGTAATGATGATCATTTGTTGTTCTTCATTATCCATATCGATGGAATTGGGGACAAAACGCTGGGCCGGTAGATTCTTTTCAATAACCGGATGCCTGCTTTCCTTTAAAGAAATGGTTTCGCTTTCATTAAGGAATGGTTTCTGATATCTATTTTCCTGGGCGGTTTGGGCTAATGAAGTAAGGACATCCAGATCGGACAAAAGTCCGGCTGTTTTTTGTAATCGGGGGCTTTCCCGGGCCACCTGACGGCAGACCTCATGAAAGAGTTCCACCTCCAGTTGCCACCGTTTTTCTTCGGCCTCTAAAACCAGGATTTCATATTCTTTGAGTTCCGGGGTCAGGAATCGTTCGCCGTTAACCAAGGTTTGTTTTCGCTGATAGTCGGCGGGAACCGAAGGAGAGATTGGGTCGTGAGACCTCGATATAATAACCGAAGACCCGGTTATAACCTATCTTCAGGGAATTGATGCCGGTCCGTTTTCTCTCCTGGGCTTCCAAGGTGGCAATCCATTCTTTTCCTTCCCGGCTGACCGTCAAATACTGGTCTAATTGGGCATGATACCCCAAACGGATAATCCGGGCCTCTTTATCTTTCCAGTTTAAGGACGGTTCATCCAGAACCGCCCGGGAAATAAGATCGGTCACTTCGGGCAAGGGATCCATTTCTGTCCCGATTTCTTTCAACCGGGGATGGGCACTCTCCTCCAGGATCCGGCCGATGGCCGGCAAATGGGCCAGGGAATTTTTTAAGGCCACCAAGTCCCGTGGGCCGGCCTGGTTCAGGCAGACCTTGGCCACCAATCGTTCAATGTCATAGATTTCCTTGAGATGAGAACGAATGGCCTGGCGCAGGATGGGATCTTCAAAAAAGGCCTCTACCAGATCCTGACGCCGGCGGATCTTTTCCAGATCCAGCAGAGGATAGTTAAGCCAGTATTTAAGTTTTCGACTGCCCATGGCCGTCATGGTCTGGTCGAGTATGGAAATCAGAGACCCTTGACGGGTTCCCCGATATAAGGTCTGGGTCAGTTCCAGATGCCTTTGGGTGGTTTCGGACAGGATCATGTATTGAGAAAGATGATAAACCTGCAGGGGTTGAAGGTGAGATACACTCCCCTTCTGGGTTTCCATCAGATAAAAAAGCAAAGCCCCGGCGGCCCGCAGCCCTTCGGTCAGAGTCCCGGCCCCGAAACCGGCCAGAGAATGGATTTCATAATGTTTGATCAGCAGGTCTTTGGCCCGGCCCAGTTCGAAAGTCCCTTCCTCCCCATAGGACAAAAAATAAGAGGCCAGCTTTCCCAGAATGGATTGGGAGGAAGGGTTTTGTTTGACTGCACGGGAAAGAAGGATTTCCGAGGGGTTGATCCGGCCGATCTCCTCCAAGGCCTTTTCCGGGTCGGTGACCTCCGTTACCCGGAATTCTCCGGTAGATAAATCCACCGAGGCCAGACCGAACCGTGTTTCCTGATAGGACAAGGCCTAACAGGTAGCGGTTGCTTTTATTGGAGGTGTCATCGATATAGAGTCCCGGGGTGATCAGCCGGGTCACTTCACGGCGCACGATTCCCTGAGCCTGGGCCGGGTCTTCGACTTGCTCGCACAGAGCCACCTTATAGCCTTTTTCCACTAAACGGGAAATATATCCGGAAACGGCGTGAATCGGGACCCCGCACATGGGGACCTGGTCCTTCAGTTCTCCTTTGTGGCGGGAGGTCAAGGTAATCTCTAAGATCCGTGAAGCTAATAAGGCGTCTTCATAGAACATCTCAAAAAAATCTCCCAGCTGATAAAAAAGCACAAAATCCTGGTATCTTTCCTTGATCTCCAGATATTGTTCCAGCATGGGAGTGATTTTAGTCATAAACGAGAGAGAAAATCAGGAATGCTGAGGGGAGTTTTTCTCCGGCGGGGAATCCGTTTTTTTGAACAGAGGAACAGAGGAAACAATGGTCCCCTCGTCAGGTTTTTTCTTTGGTTGGGCCTCCTGCCTTGGCTCTTGCCGGGGTTCTTTTTGGGGTTCCGGCTTGGACTCTTTCTTCAATTCCGGTTTGGGCTCGGGCCGGGCGCTCTTTAATTGTTTTATTTCCCTGGACAGACGACGACGTTTCCCCCACCCGTAAATCGTAGCCAGGAAAAGTCCCAAGAAGAAGAAGAGTGGTACCGCTAAGAATAAGGGCAAGGGGACTGACATCAGCGACAGAAAACCCAGGTTCAACCGAAGAACGACACTATAGGTCAAAGTGGAATAATTTTGAAGGATAAAGATGGAAAAAAGCACAACAAGGAGACCATAGAAACACAGCTTTATGGTTCGCATGTCAATCCTCCTTAACCTCCTGGAAAAAAGGAAGCAGTCTGGCGTAGGTTTGTTCCATGTGTTCGGGGATAACCCGGACATCCTCCAAGACAGTCATAAAATTGGTGTCCCCATTCCAGCGGGGCACAATATGAAAATGGAGATGATCTTCAACCCCGGCCCCGGCCACTTTTCCCAGATTCAGGCCCACGTTGAATCCTTCGGCTTTCATCTTTTTCTTTAATATGGACACTGAATGACCGACCGTGGTCATCAAGGCTGCTTTTTCGGTCTCTTCCAGTTGATCCAGGGCGCTTACATGCCTTAAGGGGGCTACCAGCAGATGGCCGTTGATATAAGGATATTTATTCATCATGACCAAGGTTTGGTTTCCCATAAAAAGGATGAATCGTTCCGCCAGATTTTCTTTTTCCCCGGGACAAAAGATGCAACCGCTTTGTTTGGTATTATTTAATATATAATCCATTCGCCAGGGGGCCCACAAGACATTCATCTCTCAATCCTTTTTTTCGTTCTAAACCTTCAGTCCCGCTTTCGGCGGATTCCTTGAACCCTGAGAATTTTTCAAGATCTTCCTTTTTTTCAAAGAGTATAAAATAAGCCTAAAGGGGGGTCAAGGAGAAAAAGTAAGGCATGATAAGAGTTGGTGTTTTTGGGACTGTTAGCCCCGGGATGAGGAGGCCTTATTGAGTATTGAACGATTTAGGGTCACAAAAATAGGGGCAGCCAGTTTTAGAAAAATACTGACGACAGGCAATTCGACAATCCTTGGATAAGCGGATTCATGGGTATCCCGTGACGGGGCATTAGGCTGAGTATCTGAAAATCATTCTAATATAATTACCCCCGTCTTTGCGGCCCTGGGAGTCTCCTATTTGATTTTCCGGAGGGCTGGAATAAAGAAAAGAATTAGAAAGGTGATGCCAATGCAGGTAAGGGCAATAACCGCCAGACCTGATTGCGGACCTAATGATTCGGCAAGGCCGCCGGCTAAAACAGCCCCGACCGAAACAAAACCCCTATCAAGGCTCATAAGACTCAAAACACGTCCGTGGAATTTAGGCGGCGACTGTTCGAATAATAGAGAGATGTTTAATGAATTATAGGCGGTTGTCATACAGCCGGCGATGATGAGGGCAATGGCGGAAAGGCTGACCCACCGGCTCTGGGAAAGGAGCACCAGGGCTAACCCGAAGACCACGATAAAGCTCATTAGGATCAAACCCCGCCGGGGCAATTGTCGGATGGAGGCCATGGTAAGAGAGCCGATGAGGGCCCCCACCCCGGTAAGGGCCAGCATCCACCCGGCACCGGAACGTCCGATATGCAGGACATTAAGGGCCAGGAGAGGCACGAATACCTGTTGATAGGGCAGGCCGATTACGAAAATGATCAGGGCCATACCGACCAGGTAGAGTACGCAGCGGTGAGCGGCCATATAGCGAAATCCCTCCTGCAGGTCATGAAGGATGGAAGTCTTTTTAGCCTCTTCGGTCTCTTCCACCGTTAAACCGGAGGATAGCTTATTTCCCACCAAGGTAATCCTGGCGGTCGTCCAGATAACATAAATAAAAATAATGGCGTTTAACAGGTAGACCTCTCCATAATCAAGAAAAATAAGCAACCCTCCGGCCAAACCGGCTCCCAATACCCGCATGGTATTCATGGCGGCGGTGTTGAGGGCAACGGCATTGAGTATGAGGTCTGAAGGAACCAGGAGAGGGATCAAGGATTGTCTGGCCGGCTGGTTAAAAGCCATGGAGCCCCCGGAGACAAAAGCCGTAATGAAGACATGCCAGACTTCAATTCTTCCGAAGAGGATAAGGATGGCGAGAATGAGGTGCATCAACATAGTGACTATTTGGCTGACCATCAGTACCCGCCGTTTGTTATACCGGTCGGCTATAACACCGGCCAGAAGTCCGAAAAGAAATTGGGGCACCATTCTCACGGCTACGACAAACCCGACTTGAAGGCCGGAGCCGGTCAATTCCAGAATAAGAAGAGGGCGCACAACCTGCTCCATCCACATCGTTGCCGAATGCCCGAGTTGGCCCAGCCAGAGATAACGGTAAGCGGGAAAGCGTAGGGCTCGGAAAGTACCAGGCATCTTGATTCCTTTATTCTCGGGGAGTTCTTTTTTCGCAGGGTCAAGGGATCCCCCTCCGGTTTTACCCGTTCTTCGGTCAATTATGTCTGGGACCAGAAAAGATAGGTGGGAATGGCTGGAGAACGCTTTTTAAAAACTCTTAGGATTTGATCAGAATTTCCTCTTTGACGGGATGAGTATAAAATAAGGAAAAGGGATGGTCAAGGGAATAAAGATCGCCCTGGACTCGAATGACATTTCCTTTTGAATCTTTTTCTAGGTATAATTGCCCAATTCAGTAATCTAAGAAACTACAACGCTGAATATCCTCATAATTTTATTGACAGTTTTCCTGGAAAATGCTATAATTATTTCGTTACGATATGAAAATATCGAGTAACCTTTCAAACTTAACCCCATCGGTAGGGAATGGGATATGAAGGGAATTCTGAATATGTTCCGATAGGAAGCCCCCTGGGGTCCATATTATACTCAAGGAGGCTTTCTTTGGTTTTACCATAAAAAGCATAAGAATGAAGACGCGCTCTTGGCCATGGTCTGAGAGGACGGTAATTCAGGGTGCATCATCGGTCGAATAGTTGGTAGAATAAAAATTTACAGGGTTATGGAGGCGCTAAAATGCATCTGAAAAAGTTTTCGGTTTACTTGTTGGGCCTGGTTTTCTTCATCATGACCGGTTTGCTCTGTTCAACAATCCACTCGGCAGAGCAAATCCCAAAGGGCACAATACTGCCGGACTTTCAAATAAAGGGCCCTGATTCACCCCAAACAAAAGCTTATTTAGGGGTTAATAATGAAAAGCAATTTTATTTATCGCAAATCAAGGCGAAACTGGTATTGGTAGAATTCATTGACGTTTACTGACCCATTTGCCAAAAAAACGCCCCTGTGGTCAACAGGATATACAATTTATTCAAAGAAGACAAAAATCTGGCTAATGACATTAAAGTGATCGCCATAGGAATTGGAACCCAACCTGAAGAAATGCCCCCCTATAAAAAGACCTTTAAAGTAGAATTTCCATTATTTATTGACCCCAAGAAAGAGATTCAAAAAAAGTTGAAAGTGGAAGCGGTTCCTCTTGCCGTACTGTTGGACAAGAAGGGCAAAGTCCTCATGAGTCACAGCGGCGTAATAGGGGACTTTGACGCTTTTGTAAGCGAGATCAAAAAAAACTATCAGGCGCGATAACCTGACTTTGGTGATTTGACCGGATACGAAAAAACTCATTTCTAATTTCTTGCGGATGGTAATGAGAGAAGAATGGCCGTAAACGAAGACATTGCGGATGTCCTGGCCGGAAGCCCGGTTTTTAAAGAATTACCCAGGGATGCACTGGAGGCCATCGCCGGGGTGGTTCAACCTCTGGTGGTGCCCGACAAAACGGTCATCTTCCGAGAAGGCGATCCTGGAGATTGCCTCTACATCATCCGTTCAGGGTCGGTGAGGGTCTTCAGGAAAAACGAAGATGGAATGAATTTTGACATTTCCATCAAGGGACCGGGTGAGACCGTTGGTGAAATGGCACTCATTACCGGAGAGCCCAGGTCAGCCGACGTCGAGACGCGGGGAGAGACTCACCTGATGGTCCTTTCCAAAGAGCAACTGGATCAAATCCTGAGAGACTTTCCCGATATCTCCAAGGTATTCGCCCGGGAGATGCGGCGCTGGCTTTTTACCGATGAAAAGCGTCTCGAGATCCAGGCCCGGGAAGTACAAAAATCCCAGCGCATGACCTGGTTTGATTTTTTACTGGTTATTGCCGTCAGCGTTATCCTGGCGACGATTTTCAATTACTCCAATCCCAACGGGATCCGTCTTTTTCCTGAATTCCCCAAAAGGAACTTAGTCCCGTCGGTCGTTCCCACAGTTGCCCTTGAAGAATTACAGCTCGGGCAAACACTCTTTTTAGATGCCAGGCCGGCCAATTTTTATCAAAAGCGCCACATTAAAGGGGCAATCAATATCCCCCTGAACATTTTCGACATCGTTTACCTGATGACCTTCCCCAAAGAAGACAAGGAGAAAAAAATCATTATCTATGGTGGCACAGTCAGCCGACTTTATGACTTGGAGCTGGCCGACAAGTTGCTCCTCCGCGGTTACAAGCAAGTCAAGATCCTGGAAGGGGGCTTGGCGGCCTGGGAGGGAAAGGGGTACCCGATGGAAGGAAGGGTTAAAGAATGAATGGGGCCTACGTCAAAGGAATCCTGACCAGCAGGTATTTGGCCTTTGCCTTCAGGCTATTGGTAGGAGGTTCTTTCCTCTATGCCAGCCTAAGCAAGATCCCCTATCCGGCTCAGTTTGCGGAGGCGACCGCAAATTACCAGCTCGTGCCCTATTGGATGCTCAATCCAGGATCGTTGGTTTTACCGTGGATTGAGTTTGTCTGCGCGCTGTTCCTGATCATCGGGTTCACCTCCAGGGCTTCCGCGGTCCTTATTGGCTTATTGCTGATCATGTTCGATACCATGGTCGGGATCAACATGTACTGGGGGGCCCCCATCAGTTGCGGATGTTACGATGCGGTGGGCGAGCCTATCGGCTGGCAGAAAATTATAGAAAACGTCATATTGTTGGGCTTTACTATCCATGTCTTCTTTTTTGACCGACTTTTCCTGTTTCGCCGGGGAGGCCGGACCGATCCGGCAAAAATCACTGTTCCTCCTTCTAACGCCTCACGATAGGTGTCTTATATGTTAATTAAGCCAAATTCCTTTTTCCGTTTTCGGCTGTTGTCCTTCGTCCTGCTTTTGATCTTCGTAATCTCCTGTGGATCAAAAGACAAGGTCGCCGGGGTCTACAAGGCAGAGGGAAAAGACTCGCCTAAACAGGTCGAAACCCTGGTCGAGCTCAAACCCAATGGGGACGGGGCCTGGAAGATAGGCGACGAAGAAGTCCCCTTCTCCTGGTATATCAAGGGCGGTGAGCTTAGAATCAACACCAAAGGGGGCGGGGTCATCGTCGGCAGCATTGAAGGGGATACCATTCAGATGACCATCCCGGGCACCAAGAAAATGGCCTTTAAGAAAATCCAGTAATTACTCCGGGCTTATCGGATTCACCGCATTTTTTTACTGATGACCTGGAGGGCCGCATCCAAAGAGAGGGGAGCGAGTGCGGATCACTGATCAACCCATCGATGTCGATGACCCGGCACCACCTTTTCTCGAAACGTTTTGGTAGAAACCTGAAAGGCAACCTAAACTCACAGGATGAAATCAAGATAAAAGTACTGATGGCGGAGCATGTGAAATTAACAATGAGTGAGGCTTCGCCTATTTCTGATAAAGGGGAAAAGAAACCAAGAATTTCTCTCTGATACAAAATCCATTATAGGGGTGGCCGCCAAACCCTGTCATTAGGGGGGGGACATCTACCATGAACTGTCCGAAATGCAGGAGCGAGAATTCTGAAGGGACAAAGTTCTGCCGCGAATGCGGCGCCCGGTTGGAAAGGGTTTGTCCCCAGTGCCACGCCGCCAGTCCTCCCCACTTCAAATTCTGCCGAGAGTGCGGGCATCCCTTGTCCGCATCTTCGGAACCACCTATCCCAAAATCCCTTTCGGAAAAACAGCCGACCCCCTCCCCTCCCCCCCAAGAGCTAACCGAGAAAATCTTGGCCCAGAGGGGGCGGATCGAGGGCGAGCGCCGTCAGGTGACGGTGATGTTCTGCGATCTGGTGGGTTCTACCGCCCAGACCGAAAAGCTGGGAGACGAGAAAGCCTTTGCCCTCATCGATGAGCTCTTCGGCATCCTGACACAGCAGGTCCACAGATATGAGGGGACGGTCCAGGAGTTTCGGGGAGATGGCATTATGGCCCTTTTCGGGGCCCCCCTTGCTCTGGAAAACACTGCCCAGCGGGCCGTTAGCACCTCTCTGGCCATCCACCAGGAGGTAAACCGGTTCAACAACCGGTCCCTTGAGGGATCCCGAAGCCCGGCCATCCGCATGCGGATCGGAATCCATACCGGTCCGGTCATTCTGGGCAGCATCGGCAGCGATCTGCGTCTGGAGTTCCAGGTCATCGGTGATACGGTAAACCTGGCCGCCCGGATGGAAGCGCTTGCAGAACCGGGAACCACCTATCTGACTAAAGAGACCTACCGACTGGCTAAGGGCCTGTTTCATTTCCAGCCCGTGGGGGAAAAAGTAGTTAAAGGTAAGGAAAACCCGATTTCCGTCTACAAGGTTCTTTCCGCCAAAGAAGACGTGTACCGCCCTCGTTTGGGTTCTGAGCGGCAGATTTACTCCCGGATAGTCGGAAGGGACAGCGAGCTGAATAAGCTCGAGCTTCAGGTGATGAAAGCGGTCAACGATCAGGGATCAGTCGTTAATATTATCGGCGAAGCTGGTATTGGAAAATCGCGGCTCCTGGCAGAGTTGAAAAATCGGGAGGTAATGAAAAGGGTAACCCTCATGGAGGGAAGGGCGATTTCCATAGGCAAAAATCTGAGCTTTCACCCGATTACTGATCTTTTGAAACAATGGGCGGGCATCAGGAGTGACGATGGCGAGGCCAAGACTTTTGACAAACTCCAGGCTGCCATAAAAAGGGTCTTTCGCGAAGAGTATAGTGAGGTGCTTCCTTTTGTGGCCATCCTGATGGGGATGAAGCTGCCCGGAATCCATGCCCAGAGGGCAGAAGGGATAGAGGGCGAAGCCCTGAATAATCTGATTCTAAAAAGTGTAAGGGATCTGTTGGTCAAGGCGACGGAACTGACTCCTCTGGTGATGGTGATCGATGACTTGCATTGGGCTGACACCAGTTCCATCGAGCTCATGGAATCCCTTTTTCGCCTGGCAGAGACACACAAGATTCTTTTCATCAATCTTTTTCGGCCCGGCTACCAGGAAACCGGAGACCGCTTAGTTGAATCCCTCAAAGACCGCCAGGTGAACTACTATGTCGAAATAGTGCTGGAGCCCCTGCCGGAAAAAATGAGTGAAGCCCTCATCGGCAACATGTTGAACTTCAAAGAGCTTCAACATGCCTGGGTCACCGGCATCGTAGAGAGAACTGGAGGCAATCCCTTCTTTATTGAAGAAGTCGTTCGCTCCCTGATCGATGAACAAGCGCTTTTGCCGAAGGGAGGCGCATTTCATTTGACCGATAAAGCGGCAACCATCTCTATTCCCAACACTATTGAAGAGTTACTGATGACCCGGATCGACCGGTTGGAGGAGCAGACCCGTGACCTGGTGAAGGACGCATCGGTAATCGGAAGGTCTTTCTTCTATCGCATCCTGGCCAAGGTGGCCTCCGAAATCGAAAATATCGATGCCCGGCTCACCTATCTGCAGGAAATTCAGCTCCTCCGGGAACGATTGAGAATGGGCGAGTTAGAGTACCTCTTCAAGCATGCCCTGGCCCAGGAGGTGGCTTACGAATCCATTCTGCCCCTGAAAAGAAAGGAGCTTCATCTAGCGGTAGCCCAAGCCATAGAAAAGGTCTTTGAGGAAAGACTCCATGAATTCTACGGGATGCTCGCCTATCATTATTGCCAGGCCGAAAGTCTGGAGGAGGCCGAGGAGTGCCTGATCAAGGCTGGGGAGGAGGCCCTGAGATCAGCCGCCTCAGATGAGGCCCTGCATTATTATGAGGAAGCCCTCCAGCTCTATCTGAAAAAGTCCGGCAAAGACGCCCATCCCGAAAAGCTGGCCATGTTGGAGAAGAATATTGCCCTGGCTCTGTATAACCGGGGGCAGCATCAAGAGGCCGTTAATCATTTTGAAAAGGCCCTGGATTATTACTGGCGGAAATTACCGAAAAGTGCGGTTTTTGTGACAGTCAAACTCTTTTCGGCGTTAAGTCACTTCTTCTTAGCCTTGTACCTGCCAACCATGAAGTTCAAGAAGACACCGTCAGAGCGGGATATCGAAATCGTCGATCTATTTTTTAAGAAGATCAATTCGATCTCATTAACCGATGCTAAGAGATCTTTCATTGAGTATTTCCACTTGTTCAGGTTTATCAGTCTCTTCAACCTTCGTAAATTCAGAGATGGTTATGGAATCTTCTCCATGTCCAGTGCTTTGTTTGCCTACTCCGGAATTTCATTTGCTTTGAGCAGAAAAGTCTTAGATTCCATTAGAAACAAAGTCGACAAAAACGACCCTATAAACCAGATAATGTTTGGGATTTGTGAAACAGTGTATCTTTTTTTGGGAGGGGACTGGAAAAATTTAAAGGACTATGATGGTGAACTGGTAGAACAGAATTGCAGGATTGGGGAAATTTATAATGTTTCACAATACTTGTTCTGGAATGGGCTTGGTGCGATCTGCCGAGGTTATTTCGACAAAGCCGAGGAGATTGCGAATAGATTGCATGATCTCTACGAAGTCTATGGGAATGTACTTTCCGAAATTTTTAGATACGAAGTCAGTACCATGCTGCTGATCGAGTCCGGTAAACTTGATGAGGCAAAAGTTGAATCCGAAAAGGGAGTTGCCTTCGGGCAAAAAACAAATTCAATTTATTGGTGGGAATTGCATTTATGCCAAGCCTATATACACATCTCGAGGGGTACAATCGAAAAGGCACAGGAATACCTTGAGCAGGCCGACAGAATTAGGGTTCAAACAGAAACAGCCCCATTGCAATTGTCATGGCATTATCAAATTCAATTGGAATTTGACCTTTACCACTTAAGGGAATCAACTAAGAGCGGAAATCGAACAGAAATTGATAAATTCCGAAGAGCAACCCTCAAGTCTATCAGGGCACTCGAAAAGGTTGCACGAAAAGTAGCCTATCATCGAACCGATTCATACAGGCTTACCGGAGCCTATTACTGGATGATCCATAAACACGAAAAGGCTCTCGGATGGTGGCAGAAAGGGGTTCAGGAAGGGCAGCGCCTGGGAGCGCGCCCTCAACTGGCCCGGCTGTACTTCGAGGTAGGCAAGTGCCTGATCGAGGAAAAGGGTAAATATTCAAAACTGGCTGGCCTCGAGGGAAAGGAATATCTGGAAAAGGCCAGGGCATTGTTTGAAGAAATGAAAATAGAATCCTACCTGGAAGAAATAGATCGAGTTGTCGAGATGAGGAGCCTTTGATGGAACGCAGGATCGCTGATTTACGGTCATTCTGCTCCCGGGTCGATTTTGGCCCTGTAGACCTCTCCCGAGAAGAAGAAGAATTCCGTGGGGAGCTGAACCGGGAAATGCTCTCGTTCTGTCAATGCCTGCCGAAATCTATGCGAACGAAGGCAGCCCTGTTCTTGATGGAATACCTGCACGCCTCCTTTAGGGAGGGCCTTAATTTTGTCAACTACTTCTACGCCCCGGCCTGGTCGATCCTTTTTTGGCTTCATCGATCCTGTCCTAATAACAGGAAACTGACCCCAAAATATTTAAAAGATGCAAATACCGGCCATACCATGGCCATGTTCCTTCATGCCTTCGACGACCATCTTACTGATGGTCAATTGCCTGTTTCAAACCTAGCTCTGCTAATGAGAAGCCACGCCTGGATGATCATGAACCAGGCCTTTGAAAGATTAGCCAAGGGAGTTGGGAATGGAGAATCAATTGTAATCGATTTTATCAACGATTACTATTCCAGTATCGATTCATCTGACCAAAAGGGATCCCTCGACAGCTACTGCAAGTTTTTCAGAAAACAGATGGCGACATGGTTGATTGCTCCTGTACTTATCGCAAAAAAGATCAATTCCAATGAAGAGTTTGTCCGCTCTATTGAGACAGCCTATTCCTCTTTCGGCATTGCCTATAGGCTTCTCGATGATCTACAGGATATTGAAAAAGACATGATAAAAGGAGTCCATTCTTCCCCATATACTTGTCTTCCCGCCAAGATGAGGAAAGTTTGGAACCACGTAAAGGAAGAAAAAGCGGATGGAAATGGCGACTATGCCAGGCAGATTCTGAACTACATCCAGAAAAATGGGATAATCGATAGAATAAGGAAAAGGATATGCGATGAGCTGGAAACAGCCACATCCAGGGCGGATTCTTGCAAGATGTCAGGCTTCGCTGATGAGCTTCGTTGTCTTTTGAGACCATTGAAGAATGGGGAGAATCACTGATGAAAGGGACCACTTCAGATGAAATCTGTCGAGGAGTGGAGCAAGAAAAACTCTCTATCGAAGTGACCACGCGATGCAACGGCTCCTGCCTGCATTGTTTTGCCCGCTCCAATAACTCCAGAAGCTCTACCCTCCCTGTCGATTTGGTCAAAGAGATCATAGTCGAGGGATATGATGCCGGATACCGTCACCTCCATATTACAGGGGGTGAGCCCCTGCTTTGGGAAGGCTTGTTCGAGACCCTGGACTATGGCCTTGGTATCGGATTCGAAACAATCTTCATGAATACCAATGGAACACTCATAACGGAAGAGATCAGCAAGAGACTCGCCGACTACAGCACCTTTTTTTCGATGTCGATCAGCCTGGATGGGCCCGAAGCCTTGCATGACCGCATACGAGGAAAGGGATCGCACCAAAAAACGATGCTGGGCATTGAGAGGGCTCTCAATAGGGGAATTGATCTTACCATCTTCACAACGGTTACAAAAAGGCTATTACCCGAGTTGCCGCTATTCGTCGGTGACCTGTTCAAGCGATTTCCCAATATTGACTATTTGATTCTCATCCAGCTTATCAAAACGACGAATGTCCCCTTTGCCCTGTCGGAAGAACTTCTTAACCCGGAAGACTTCGTGCGACTGGTGCGAATGGTTGCCCTTCTGGATGTCGGCGGTTTCCGCGCCATTGTGAAGAAGAACCCTTTGGCCAACGTGGTTTCCAAGATGCTGGAGATGCCTTGGATCCCTCGGGTCCCTCCCCTTTACCGCGAGGGATGCCTGATTGTCCTGGCCAACAGGCATGTCAGTGTGGTGCACTCCAACAGAAATAGCCTCGGCCGATACACGTCCGGTATGATTCGAAAAGTCCTGGACTCCGATGAATATCGCAAAACCGTTGCGCCGGATAATACGACCTGTCCATGGTGCAGTTATGTCCAAATATGTGAAGAAAATGGAATGATTCGGCCCCCCCATGGGTACGGAGACATTTACGGCGATTCGCCTTTTTGCCGCCGGGTATTGGATAGTCTTGCACAGGATCAACCGATTTTCGGGGCTAACTTAGGCGGACGCGTACCCTTATCAGCTGATAAGGCGTATACCAAGAAGAGCCGGAACCGGTCACTGACTAAAACGCTAAAAGAAAGGAGGGATATATAAAGCCAAGAATAGAGAACAAAACTCTCAACGGTTTTGGCGAAGAGCAAGAGGGCTTTCAGATCGAAAAGAACCCGGTATGAAAAATGGCTCTACGAGGATCTTCGGCAGGAGACAACCTCATGATTTCAAACATTCAACACAAAAGATAAGGAGGAAAAGATGACAACCAATAGAAAAAGAAGTGATTTCATTAACTTCATCATGGATGCTGAAAAAAACCAAAAAATGCTAGACGAGTTTCTGAAAATAAAAGAGGCTAAAAAACTTTACAATTTCTTCAAAAGAAATAACTACATAGACATACCTTTCAATGATTGCCAAGATATACTGAAGGCTATGAGATCTTGGATTGGAGGGGGAGGGAGGGGACCTATCTGTCCCCCTGGAGCAAAGATTTACTAATATGAGAACAATGTGTAACTAAGACTCTGGGGCGTGAATATCTGTTCGCTTATCCAAGCTGCCTTGAGCTCGAATTTCGATCAATTGTCTGAATTTGGATGAGTTAAAGAGCGGGAGTGAGAAACGAAGGGCGCTATTCGTTTGCCTGGCAGTGGTTGCTTGCAATGACTCGTAGTAATGTGGTCTGTCGGTGGGGTTCCTCAAACCCCACCGACTCACTTTGTAAATCGATTCGACCTAGAAGAAGAGGCTATTTGTGATTAAAATCCTCAAGTCAGATTTCAATTCTGTTGCATTCAGCACGGAATCATTGACCTTGTACCCGTTGCCGGCTCGGATTGGTGAATCTCTTATGGATAACGAGGAGTATACTTCAGAACATTTACCGGAGACATTTAAGGATGATTACATCAATGACAATCCGGTGAAAATCAATCGGCTCCTATTATTAGTGGCACAAACCTGTAATATCAAATGCTCTTATTGTATTGCCGAAGCTTACATGGGACCATATTCTGTAGATCAAATTATGAGCCCGACTACCGCCTGTGTCGCGATTGAGAAAGTGTTCAAAAGCGCACCGGATGTTTCGGAGGTTATTTTTTTTGGAGGAGAGCCTTTGATGGGTTTTGCTACCATCAGGAAAGCGGTACAAGCCAGCGAAGAATACTGTGGGGCGCATCAAATTCGGAAGCCCTCTTTTTCTATCACCACCAATGGAACATTGATAAACCAAGAAATGATCGAATTTTTTAAGGAACATAATTTCTCGGTGACTATTAGTTTGGATGGCCCTCCGCACATTAATGATAAGCAACGCCGGTTTCCGTCAGGAAAAGGCACTTATGACTTGGTCAAGAAGAAAATTGATCTGCTTTGCAGTTCGGGCTTAGAGTTCGGAATAGAAGCCGTATTCACGGACCGCCATAGGGAATATAAAGAGACCATTGAATCGATCTACAAGTTTCTTCTTAGATTGGGTGCCCGGGAAATTAGCCTGACCCCTCCTATAGGGGGATCACCGGACGAATGGATTAATCGGGATTTGTTGACCGATTTGGAACAAAGCTATGTTTCTTCGACCGAGAAGATTATGGAAAGTTGGTTGAGCGACTCTCCGATTAGAATGCCTTATTGGATCGACATGTTAAAAACGCTCGTATCCCGGGAGGGCAAAACCCATTTCTGCGATGCCGGTTACGGGGGGATTGCAGTGGACTGCACCGGGAGAGTATTTCCCTGCCACGCCGTTATGGGCAACAGCCTTTATATGGGAAGCGTCTACGACAAAGAGTTCCCCGGCGAGGACTTCAGAAGGGTAGCGCTGCGGATGCGCCAGACTTCAAAGGACAGCTTTCCCAAGTGTCGCGGATGTTGGGCCAAGAATCTGTGCTCTCCATGCTACGGTGATACTTTTGTTAAATCCGGAACTCTAAGTGCACCCCGAGAAAGTATATGTATAATAATTCGCTCGGTTGCCAAAGCTATATTGCTTAAGGTGGCGGAATTCATGTCTGATGAAGAGAAATGGAAAAGGTTCACTGAGGTTTTTAATCTTTCACAGTTTTATTTCGATATGGACCACAAAGATTTCAATACAGCCCATCATTCAAAATAGGAGATCAATCATGCCAAAAATAACGCACGTGCAATTGCCCGGTAGCTATCGAAGTAAAGACCCCACCGCCTTTCGGGTTGGTGATGTCAACCCCAAAGAAAAGATCATTGTCACCATCGGGCTTAAAGGCCCGAAACTCCCTGGTCCAGGAGAACACATCGGCCATACCTTTACGCCCGATCAGATAGCCGAGAAATTCAGCGTAGAGAAGACTGATGCTGTTAAGGTAACAGAAACAC
Organism: uncultured delta proteobacterium; assembly: GCA_963790475.1. GTDB lineage: Bacteria > Desulfobacterota > RBG-13-43-22 > RBG-13-43-22 > RBG-13-43-22 > RBG-13-43-22. The sequence continues at coordinate 40,966 of CAWBOS010000015.1, forward strand.
TAAAGAATTATGGCCTAAAAGTTTTAGAAATCTCACTGGTGACGCGCAGCATGCGCCTCATCGGAACGGCAGAAAACATGGAAGCCGCTTTCAAACCTGACTGGGCGGTCATGAGCTCATGTCGCCAGCCACGATATCGTGGTCGACAGGGAGTACTCTACATACCTGAAAAGCTTAAGGGTATTGTGACTGGGGTTTTCGGACTCGATCAGCGGCAAATGGCACATCGGAGGACGGGTCTAAAGGGCCCGACAAATATATCGTCTGTGCTAGAAAGCCCGTTTACACCGAAAGATATCATAAGGCAATATAATTTCCCATCAGGGGATGGTTTAGGCGAAACTATTGCGATCGCGGCGTTTGCTGGCGGCTATTTCGCCGAAGACATGGATGCCTATTTCGTTAGAGTCTTCAGAAGTCAAGGGCAAAATATACCCACCCCTGGTGTTAAAACAATTTCGGTAAATGCTCCAGCCTACACACTTCAGGAGATTCTTTCGCTCCCTATTCCGGAGCAAATAATAAACCAAATTAGCTATAGTTTCGAAGTGATGACGGACACCGAACTAATCGCAGGATTATGTCCAAAGGCGAACATTGTAGTCTACTTTTCCACATTTGACGAAGGTGGATGGATCGGTCTCCTCGACAGGATTTTCAACGACGCAAAGCAATCCCATCGCGTCCAAAAGCCAATCCCGGTCGCGCTTTCAATCAGTTGGGGTTTGCCTGAGGATTATTGGACAAAGAATCAAAGGGACCAAATCAACGATCAATTAAATAGATTAAGCCTGCTGGGTATCACCACCTGTGTCGCCTCAGGGGACGACGGTTCGAGAGGTTACATCCAGGATGGCCAAGCCCATGTCGATTTTCCAAGCTCTAGTCCCTTCGTGTTGAGTGTTGGCGGAACCATGCTGAAGGCTAATATTAGAAATAATCCGATAATCGGTAATCCGATAATCCGTGTCCAGGAGGTTGTTTGGTGGGAAACATGGACCGATCCACTCCGCATCTCCTATGTATCTACGACGGGGGGCGGAGTTAGTACGAAAAATCTACGCCCGAATTGGCAGGATGGTCCGCTGGTTACCCCACTCAGGCAACAACCCCTCAATCCGCTAGCCTTTGACGGTCGTGTGGTGCCCGATGTTGCTGCTCTGGCCGGAAAACCATATTATGACTTGATTTTCCTTGGGTTACCGGTGAAGACCGGGGCGACAAGTGCCTCGGCACCCGTCTGGGCCGCCCTCATCGCACGAATCAATGCCAAACTCCCACAAAATAGGCAAGGGCGATTTCTGACTCCTCTGCTCTACCAGAAACTGCCACCGCCAGACGGCCGGGTTGTTGGTCAGGTCTCGTGCCGGGATATTACCCAAGGTGATAATACACCTGACTACCCCCCTCCTAATGGCTACAAGGCGGGGATAGGGTTCGATAAGGTTACAGGGTGGGGAGTCCCGGATGGGATGAAACTTCTCGATTGTTTGAATCAGGTTATACCTTAGTCAGCACTCCATGACTTGTATCTAAGAGCGTTCCCGAAAAGTAAATCCTGCTTTTAACTTTATTTTAATAAAAGGATTTTGGCCAGGCAAGGGCGCTGACCACCAACACGGCTTGACCGGAAGAGATATGCTTAGTCATAAGGATTTGTGATGCCTTCGCGAGGATTAAAAACGACAGCCGGTTTATTGAATTGCCCGATCATGATTGTTGGGGCGGGACCTGCCGGGATTTCCACCTGGCTGCATCTTCAAAAGGAGGCCCCGCAATTGGCCCGCTTTTCCCTTGTCATCGAAAAGGCCATTTTCCCACGAGACAAATTGTGTGGGGGCGGTTTATGCTCTTGGGTTGCCGATGCGCTGGCCTACCTGGGGGTGGACCTTGATATACCATCCTTGTCTGTTTCTGATCTGGAGTTCAGATTTGGGAAAGAGATCGATCTTATTCACCAGGATAATTATTTCCAAGTCGTCCAGCGTGTTGATTTTGATCAGGCCCTGGCAAGAGCCGCGGTTAAGCGAGGCCTTGACCTGCATGAAGACGAAATACTTGTCGATATTCTTCGGACCCGGAACAAGCTGGTTGTAACAACCAATAAAGGGAAATATGCCGTGCAAGCCCTCGTTGGTGCGGACGGAGCTTTCAGCTTAGTTCGCAAGAAGATGATCTCATCCCGGAAACATCATCTTGCGCGTACACTTCAGGTATTCGCTCCCGCTGACTCCCGATATGATCACGAATTCACGGAAAAAAAGACGGTTGTCGATCTCACGCCCATCAAAAAGGGTTTGCAGGGCTACGTTTGGCACGTGCCTTGTCTGAAGGATAAGACCCCTTCCATCGCCCATGGCATAGTTGATTTCCGGGTTTGGCCTGATAGACCAAAGGCAGACATGAAGAAGATATTCGGCCAAGAATTGGAAAGCAGAAATATTCATCAGGACCCTAAGGCCTGGTCCAGTCACCCCATTCCTTGGTATTCGGAGGAGGACATCCTGTCACAGCCCAATGTGATCCTGGTAGGAGACGCCGCAGGAGTTGAGCCGGCCTTTGGAGGAGGTATCCACCTCTCACTGGCCTACGGGGAGGTTGCCGCTAAAGCTATTATCGATGCCTTCCAAGCCGATGACTTATCTTTCCAGGATTACACCCAAAGGATACAGTCCCATCAAGTTGGGCAGCATATATCCAAATGCACCCGTATAGCCCGGGCAATGTATGGTGGCAAGATGAATCCTTTGGATGGGGCACGGGAGGTTTTTGCTCCCGAATATGATTCCTCCGCTATGATGCGTGAATTGCTGTCCAGGTACTTGGAACTCCATCCCCAATCGTCTTCAGACCCTAAATGATTCTGTAACGGAATCGGTGAACCTATACAGATCACCCGAGGTCAGAAAATACGCCGCCAGTTATCAAACAATTACTTCTTTCCAACCAATACCCGGAAACTAAAGAAAAAGTATTTGATCCCGGTTACATTTTTCACCGCCAATTATCAGGGCCACCTTCTGGTTAAATCAAGATAGTAGCTCGTGGTCTCAGTTGACTGGTCCTTATACTTAATCGTTATCTCGATCGTGAATTGTCCCCTTCCTGATGATTCCAGGGCGAATTGGTCGTCAGGATTTGACCGCACCTGCAAGGGATTGGGAAACGTCGGACGTAATAGATACTGGACTTCGGCTATTTGATTGAGGACTTGAAAAGGTTCATCCACAAAAACACGCCAGTTGTAATAGTTCCTGCCCTGAATTGCAGATATGCTTCTGGCATAATTGTTGATCCTGACCTTGATTTTCCTTTCAGCCGCGAAGGCGCTTCTTGTCAGGCTCAGGGTAAGCAGAGATTTCGCGGCCTGGTTTTGAGGGAGGACGGTGGCAATCAATGATTGTCGTTGATAATTGGGATAAAAGGGAAGCACCTTCCACAGATTTCCATTCTTATCCGTCAGGGTCATCCGGAAAGCTTTGGTCATGCCATTAAAAGGAATTTTAGCCGTCCACCAGCCGATGATCTGTCCGGCCGTCAGTTCAACTGGTCCGGACCGCGTCTCGGATTTCCCTGAGCTTGATTGCTCATTATATTCATAAGTACCCCTTTGGAGTTCGAAGGTCTCCACTTTCACATTTGCAGGTGGTTCGAGATTGACAAAAATGTCCAGTGGTAACGATGGTGATTGGGTTTTGGCCCATATGATCACCACGCCAACAACAGCGGCGGCAAATCCCCCCCACCGCCCAATTACGAAATTTCTTGTCCGTTTTTATGACGCCGACACATAATTTCCGCCTCATCCGGTGAAAAGAGTTCTTTCAAAATTTTTAATTCAACCCCGCTTTTGGTCTTTGGGAACCCCTGGGGAAACATATCGAGTCTTTCTCCGAGCCTCTCATAAATGTCGGTCATGACTTTCTCTCCTTCCGGCTTTACGCCCATCCAGTATTAAATTTCCCAATCGTATTTGTTGAAGGTGTAGGGCAAATAGGTTTCGGCATCGACCTCGGCGACGACTTCCCCGGCTTTCATGCGAATTTCCATCCCTTTGGTATAGGCGGCCATGACGACCTGTTTGATAGGGATTTCGTAAAGGAAGTCATACTTCGATTTGCCCAGGGTCACCTTGCCTTCTCCTATCTCAATTTCTCCCCAGTCGATGTCGTTGTATTGCTTTAACAAACGGGGGTTGTAATCGAATCCGCTGAATGTCGGGGAGATGAAGCCTTTATAAAGATAATGAGGCTCCGGAGGCGGCATCGGGCCGGGGAATGGCCCGGTGAGTTTTGCCTCTATTTGTAATATGGGGAATCCTCTTCGGACACAGGTTCCCGTGACCTTATTGCCCTTTCTCTTGACCACAATCGTTTCGGCGATCTTCTTGGGATAACCGAAAACCTCCCTTCCAGCGATCATGGCCATGTCGTTCGTGACCGGCATGGACAAGCAGTATCTCCCCAACACACCCTCGTATTGGGCGGCCAGGAACAAGGCCGCTTCGTTATAGGTCACGCCAAAATTGGTTCGATGGAATTCAGCAACGTAGGCCATACCCATGGGAGTGGACGCCGGTTGAAGCGGCGGGGGCAGGACCTTCTTGACGACCTTCGGATCGGTCTCAAAAACCGCCATGACCATGGTCGCGTCACCCAGGATGAAACCCGAGGTAAAGCTTTTACCCCAATTCCTAATTTTCTTTTGGGATTGAACCAGTTCCATTTTGATTCCCCCCTTATTGTGTATTCAGGCCTGCACAAACCTTCAAAACCTCCACTAATTTGGAAAAGGAGGATTGAGGAAGATTTTAAATCATTCCTCCCCTTAAATTTCCAGAATCTCTCCCTTTATTTCCGAATCAGTGATATGGATGAATCCTATCGTCGGTTTTCCGAAGAATCCGATCCCGGAGGCCGATCCCGGATTAAAAAATAGGACCCCCTCGGACCGGTGATTGGCCGGCTTGTGCGAGTGGCCGTACACCAGGCAATCAATGTGGTCAAATCCAGGAAGAATACGGCCCTCCAATCCATGGGCTGATCCCCAACCGTGGATCAGTCCGATCTTAATGCCGCCGAAGGTAAAAGTTTTTTTGGCCGGAAGGATCGCCCTTAAATTGCCTTCATCCATGTTTCCGCGAACCGCTTCAACTCCCAGGGGTTGGAGAAATTCATACACCGGCAGACCAACCATGTCCCCGGCATGAAGGATCAGATCCACATCGGTAAAATGGGTCTTAACCAGAAGCTTGAAACCCGGGGTTACCCGGGTCAGGTGGGTATCGGATAAAATTCCAATTTTCATTTAGGATGGCGTAGGGGATGACCCATATTCATCCAATGTGCATTGGGTGAAGTCGATTTCCTCTTTACAGCTCTTGCAGTTATGGCTCCTGTCGAATTCGTCGGAAAAGATCTCGTTTTCATAACCGCAATTGGGGCATTTACAGGTAAAGGATTTGAGATTCTTAAATTGCTGATAACCCGGACAATGTTGTGGTGTGGTCATTGGTTTCTCCTTTTGAAAAATATTTAAGGATTAGGGCCGGGACAAAGGATAGTCCAAAACCGCCTTATTACCCAGTTCATAGGCCTCCTGCAGGGCAGTGGGATGGTCGGTAATCTTCCCTTTACCTTCTACCGCCCGGAAAAACAGCCCGCCTTCATAATTTTTATCCAAGGCATCAAAAAAATATTTGGCGGTAAGTTGAATACCCTCAAACAGATTTTTTCCTTTGGTGGCTCCTACCGCAATCAGATAGCCTCTTCCGTGATTATACCCCTTTCTCTGATCCGGGGCCTTTTCCAGCATCCTTTTGGACCACATGGCCTGGGAACGATCGACCAGCATCTTGGCCTGGGACGGCAGCCCGTAAAAAAATATCGAGGAAGATAAAAAAATAATTGGAGTGTTCCAAAGCAGGGGATAGACCTTATCCATCTCATCCGAAATCACACATTTTCCGGTCTTGTCGCACCCCCCGCATTCCTGGCAGCCGGATATTTTCAGTTCCCGAACATAAATTTTCTCGATTTCCGCCCCGGCCGATTTTGCCCCTTCCAGGACTTTGTCAAGCAGAAGATCGCTGTTTCCCTCTTTCCGGGGACTGCCGTAAATCCCCAGCACCTTCACTTTGAAGGGACCTCTTCTTCCACGATCTGGCCCTTATGCTTGGTCCCGCACAGGGGGCAGAGGATATCGATTTCCTTCTCGTCGCCGATGAATTTTTCCCGAAGCTTTTCCGGCCCCAAGAAACTCACGTCACCGCAGGCACAGGCCGGGCATTCAGCCCGAACCGTATATTTTCGTTTCGACATTATTTTTCTCCTTTAAGTCTTTGATCGGATCCGGTCGATTCGCATTCCGGGATATAACAGGTGATGTTTAAGAATTCACACTTCTGTGTGCAGGATGGACATTGATCCGGGGGAGCGTCCGTCTTTCAAGGTATATCCGCAGTTACTGCATTTCCATTCGTTCTCAGCCATGATCTCACCTCCTGTTTTGATTTTCTCAATAGCTTCCTCAGCCCATTGTCCTAAAGGTTTTTCCTGAAATTGATTATTGACGTTCAGATTAATCTATCTGTTTTTCCTTTTGCAAGGTTTTAAGAAAAGGAACCGCTTCCCGGGCACCCAACTCCCCCAGGGTCCAGGCGGCAGTCCCTTTCATCGAGGGATCGGAATGTTTCAGGGCTCGCAGGAGAAAGGGGAAGACCTTGTCTTTCAGGGCCTCATCGATGGTCTTTAAGCGCCCAAGTCCCCAGATTACCCCTTTTTGTAATTGTTCATTTTCCAGAAAGCAGCCCTCCTCGACAATATAGGCAACTAATAAGCCGGTATATTCCTTTTGTAAGCGCAGGAATAACAGCCAGAATCTCTCCCAGGGCCTCCGGCATTCCCCAACCGATTCCGCCGGATTCATCGTTTAGATTCCAAATCAACTGCCGGATAACCCTTCTGACCTGTTCCGGATCTTTGGAGAACAATTGGGCGGTCACCTGTCCCAGGGCTTTGACGGCCCGCCACTTAACGGTTTCGTTCGAATCAGTCAAGAGGCCGATCAACCCGCTGGCCCATTTTCCTTCCCGGCCCCCAGCCATCTCAACCAGGGAGCCATAGGCTTCCTTTTCCAGAAGGGACCTCAGGGTGATAAGAAAGTTCAATGGGGTTCTCTATTCCTCCGGCGTAAATTGATCCTTGCCTACACCGCACAAAGGGCACAACCAGTCATCCGGAAGATCTTCAAAAGCCGTACCGGGGGCAATCCCATTATCCGGGTCCCCTTCCGCCGGGTCATAGACATACCCGCAAACTTCACAGACATATTTCTTCATCCCCTATTCCCTTTCCTCTAATGATAAATAGAATTTCCCGGCCATTAGGCATAACCCTCCATGATGTTCATCAATCTCTCCTGATCCATTTCCCGACCGACCAGGGGACCTTGTTTCAATACCGGAAAATGTTCTTCAAAGGTCGGCCGTTCATTTTGATAAATGACGCCCACTGGAATCCGTTCTCCCCACTCCCAGGCCGTCCTCATGGCCGTTTCCCAAACCTTGGGATTATAGTCTGGAGGCAGCTCATAACAGCGCTTGTTATACCAGGCAAAGGTGTTTACCTTATTAAAGGAAACGCAGGGCTGAAGGATGTCCACCAGAGAGAAACCCTTGTGAGTTATGGCCTGCTGAATCAACCGGGTTAGATGATCGGTCATTCCTGCAAAACCGCGGGCCACAAAACCGGCTTGCATGGCCACGGCTATGGCTATCGGATTAAACGGGCTCGATCGCACCCCCTGAGGCTGGGTCTTGGTGACCAGGCCCTCATCGGAGGTCGGGCTGGCCTGACCCTTGGTCAGACCATAAACTTGATTATTGTGAACCAGCAGGGTTAGATTGATGTTCCGGCGGATGGCGGCCAAAAAATGATTACCCCCTTCCCCGTAGTTGCACCCGTCCCCGCTTTCGACAATAACCGTCAATTCCGGGTTAGCCAGTTTGGCCCCCGTGGCCACGGGCAGGGAGCGGCCATGCAGTCCATTAAAGACATTGGCCCTCAAATAATGGGGGGCCTTGGCGGCCTGACCGATACCGGAGACAAAAAGGACTTCCTGGGGTTTTAAGCCCAGGGCGACCAGGGACTGTTTAACCGCCTGAAGTATGGGAAAATTCCCACATCCCGGGCACCAGGCGGTTTCAAAATTTCCGTACTCTTCTAAAGTGACCATAGCTAATTCCGTTGTAGGACTGCCTTATTTAAACAGAAACCATCACTCCATTAAATTTTTTCCCCCACCTTATACCGTCCAGTTTTTCATGCTCCCAAGTTTTTAAAAATATACTCCGGGGTGATCGGCAATCCATCATAACGCAGCACCTGTCGGGTGATATGAAAACCCGTCTCTCTGCGGATAAGCCGCGAAAACTGTCCCAGGGCATTTCCTTCCACGGCGATCACCTCTCCCGCCTCTTTCAGGAAAGAGACAATTTGATCCGGCACCAGAGGCCAGACTTGCGAAAAGCAAAGAGTCCCCACCCTTTTCCCCTGTAATCTTAATTTGGCGGCGGCTTCCAGGACCGATCCTTTAGTGGAACCCCAGGTAACCAGTAATAGTTCCGGTTTTGATTCCCCGCTGAATTCCGGTGGCAACGTCTGCCTGATCATTCCCTTCATCTTGTTTAGCCTTTTTTCCACCATTTGCTTCCGGACCGACAAGTCTTCAGTCAGATGACCGTCTTCCGTATGTTCATCACTGTCGGCCACTACCAGGTTCTCGGTTTTTCCCGGAAGGAAACGGGGGGACACACCGTCTTCGGTCAGGGCATATCGAAGATAAGGCCGAGGTGCAGGAGACCCATCTGAGCCCGGATGAATCCAGGAAAGGTCCTTTACTTCAAAAGGATTTACTGCCCGATAGGAGTCGGCCAAAAATTGATCGGTTATAAGAAAGATCGGGGTCTGAGAAGACTCGGCCAGTTCAAAGGCCTTTCGGATCAAATGAAAACATTCCTCCACACCGCCGGGAGTAAAGATGGCCCTCGGAAATTCGCCGTGTCCGGCATGTAAAATAAAATCCAGGTCCGCCTGTTCGGTTCGCGTCGGCAATCCGGTGGCCGGTCCGGGACGCTGGGCCACGACGATGACCAGCGGGGTCTCGGTCATCCCGGCCAGGCTGACTCCCTCCACCATCAAAGCAAATCCTCCTCCTGAGGTGGACACCATACTGGGAGCCCCGGCAAAAGAGGCCCCGATAGCCATATTGACGGCCGCGATTTCATCTTCGGCCTGTTCGACGATCAGTCCCAGGGTCTCGGCCTCGGCAGCCAGGGAAAGGGCAATAGAGGTAGCCGGGGACATAGGATAGAACGAGAAGAATTTTAATCCGGCGGATAAGGCCCCCAAGGCGAGTGCTTCGTGTCCATTCATCATCAAGCGCCGGGAGGGGTTGGAAATAAGAGGCAACTTCGGAAAAGCGGGAGACCGGCCTTCGGTCCATTGATAAGCCGTTTTCAAGGCCTGGTGGTTTTCTTCGAATGAAGATGGGTCCTTGTGACCCCAAAAATCACCTATGGTCGAAAGGAGGCCTTCTTCCGGAAGCCCAAGCAAGACACCAATGACACCAAAAGCGAGTATATTGACGAATTTTTCAGCAGCTAATTCCTTAAAGGGGACCTCTAAACAGGCCGGCCCTTTCACCATCCAATCGCGGTCAACCACCATCAGGCCTCCCGGTGAAAGTTCAGATCTATGAAGGGCCACGGTCTGATCATCAAGGGCGATCAACAGGTCAATCGTTTCCCGGGGAGCCAGAATTTCATCAGGCCCGGTTCGAATGGCAAAAGTGTTGTGCCCTCCCCGAATTCGGGATTGATACCCCTGAGTAACGTGGATAAAGTACCCGTTGCGAACCAGGGCCTTGCCCAGCAACTGTCCGATGGTGACCAACCCTTGTCCCGCTTCACCCCCGATGACGATATTTACGGTGTCGACAGCCATTAGGGGGCCCCGTCCAATCCGGCCCGTTCCTTTTCCATAAACCAGCCTTCCGGATCAGTCAGATAATAGCGGGTATCTTTGAGGGCCTTCCAGTGCTCTTTTTCTTCCAGGATCATCTGATCCAAAAAAGCAGCCTCCAGGGGATCGGCTGTCCTGGCTCGGTGTTCCTGGTAAAATTTCAGACTGGCTGATTCAAAATCCAATCCGATATCCACAGCCTCCAAATCCGTCGTTTCGGGTTTGATTCTTTCCCTCTCCCGGGCTGCCAGATTCCGAAACAGCAATCCCAAATCTTCGGAAAAACCCTTGATGGATTCCCAATCCCTGGTCCAGCATTTTCCGGAGGTCAGGGTATCATGGATTTGTTTAATCCGGTCCTGATGAAGGACCTCGTCCTTCATCAGGGCGGAAAAAATCTCCTTACACTGGGGGTTCCGGCAGGTGGTTACCGACTGTTCATAAAAGGCCTTTCCTTTATCTTCCATTTCCAGGGCCGTGGCCAGCATGTCTATTGAACATTGAATTGGATCGGTCATTTTCTTCAGGCCTTCCATAACCCATGAAGGTTACAATATTCGCGGGCAGTAATCTGAGCGGCCTGGATTTCAAAGGTGGCTTCCGGGGCCTCTCCCGGTTTAAGAAATTGGCGGTAGGCCTTTCCATCGGCAATCACTTCAATCCACTCAATATAGTGCTTTTCTTCCATAGGATGGGCGACTGCCCCTACTTTCACCTTAAAACCAGTGGCCGTTTTTTCAATAACCGGCACATGTTTTTCCTTGGAGGCATCGACCGTATTGGCGACGAATAACTTCATGGGTTGGCCGCAGCAAACCAATTCCCCTACACCTTCATGAAGAACCTCCACGATGTTGCCGCACACTTCACATTTGTAAACCTGTAATCTTTCAGTCATGTCCATTCTCCTTTCATAAATAAAATCAGGTTAAAGGTGAGTTAGGCTGAAGGTCGAAGGTATCCAAGAGCCGAAATAATTTTTTTGTTTGTAGCCAAAACCTCATGCCTCAGGCCTATTGATCTTCTTACCAGTTTTCTGCCAATAATTCATAAAAGTCCCTGGGGTGATCACAGGCCGGGCATTCTTCCGGTGCTTCGACCCCTTCATGAAGATAGCCGCAATTCAAGCATCTCCAAACCACCGGCCGGTCCTTTTTAAAAACTTTCCCGGCCTGAATATTAGCCAAAAGCCCCAAATATCTTTTTTCATGCTGCTTCTCGGCCACAGAAATGTAATCGAATATTGCGGCTATGTCGTTAAAACCTTCCTTCCGGGCGATTTTGGAAAAACCAGGATACATTTCAGTCCATTCATAGTGCTCACCACCGGCGCTGGCTGCCAAATTCTCAGCGGTGGAGCCGATAACCCCGGCCGGAAAAACCGCTTGAATTTGTGCTTCGTCTCCCTGAAGCAGCTTGAACAGCCTTTTGGCATGTTCTTTCTCCTGATTGGCCGTCTCCTCAAAAATAAGCGATATCTGAACCAATCCTTCTTTCCTGGCCTGGCTGGCAAAGTAGGTATATCGATTCCTGGCCTGGGATTCCCCGGCAAAGGCGGTAAGGATATTTTTTTCGGTATTGGATCCTTTCAATTGCATCAGAGGGTTCTCCTTTCGATTCCATCATTCTTGAATGGCTGGCTGGCTTGACTTTGGTTTAACCGCTTGGCAGGCCGGACAAACGCCAACCAGTTCTAATTTATAGTCAACGATTTCACAATCACCCAGTTTGGAAACGGCTTGGTCGATCTCCTTCAAGGGATGAGTGGTAAGATCTTTTATTTCTTCCAGTATGATCCGCCGGGCATCCGTTTGTCTGAGTTTTTTTTGGGAAAGAGGCATAGATATTAAACCCGATAATAGTTATTATTAACATAAAAATTATTTTTTATTTGTCAAGGTCGGCACGAAAAAAGTTATAGATTTTGTTGGTGTGACCCGGTTAAGGGCTAAGAGAGGGCTAAAGAGATCGGTCGGCGCCGCAATCAGGACAGATCCAGGTAATACTGTTGCAGGTCATCCCCCAGGCGTTGTCTTGCATACAATGCCGGCAAATTTGAAATCCGCATGGGCAAGTCCAGCAAAACTCTTCCCCGTGCCCGCAGCAGTGACATTTAAAGGTTCTTCTGAGTTTTCTATTTCTTCTCATTTCATCTGTCATCGGTCGAGAAAAGCTACCCCATGCTTTCTATCGGGAAACGATAGTCAAAGTTTCCCCCGGACGAACCGGTTTATTCTTATTCCTTTTATTCCATTGGAGCAGATCGCCGGAAGAAACCTTGTACTTGGCAGCAATACTCTGCAGTGTTTCCCCTTTTTTCACTTTATGTAGAATTTTCTTCTTGCCCGGCCTGTCCGCAGACGCCTTTTTATCCCCGGTCTGGGGTGGTTCTATTTTTCCCTGTTTAGCCGGTAAACCTTGATTGGCGGTTTCCAATGCTTTCAACCGGGATTCCATTTGGGCCTGACTGTCTTGAATCGCTTTTATCCTCTTATCGAGTTTTTCGCCCTGCTCCCGGGAAATGGTTTCCAGATTTCTTATCTTCTTTTCCAAAGTTGCACCCGTTCCGGAACTATCCTGAAAGAAAATAATATATCCAATATAAATCAAACCCAGAACAATCAGGCCCCCAAATATGATTTCCAAAAAAGAGAGGGGGAAGCGTTGTTTGTTGAAAGTCGATTCCAATGGGCTCCGGTTGGGAGTGTTTCCTGTTTTTGTTTCATTTTCCATTGTTTTTTTCCAGAAAGGGAATTTTAATTTTTAGAAAATTGGCCCCAGAGTTTCAGTTTTAAATAATTTATTATACCAAATATTTACTTGCTTTGTCAATTTATGAGACGGGGAAGCCCACAAAGATATTGCCGGTTGTGATCAGCGGTTAGAAGTAATGGTGGGGTGATGACAGGGACGGCAGGAAAAAGACTCTGTGAGGGGTATTTTTGCATCAAGGTCACCATTTTTGGTGCCTTTTTCAGATTTTCTATCTCCAGGGCCGGATGACACCCCTATCCTCAACGGGGAAGGCCAGTCGCTGCCAGGCCTGAATACCGCCGGCTAAAAGCCTGACCCGGGTAATGCCCTGTTGTCGTAATAGAAGGGCCGCACGGGCGCTTGAGGCCTCATTGGGTCAGGCGCAATATAGAATGATGTCCCGGTCCCGAGGCAGACTATTGCCATTTCCTCCTAACTGGTCCAGGGGGAGATGAAAGGCCCCGGGAATAGTCTGTGGCTCTAACTCGAGTTCGAGGTTGCTGCGGATATCCAAAACCAGCAGGTTCTCATTGGCCACCAGCCTTTCTTTCACCTCTTCCGGGGTGATCCTGGCAGCGGTTATTTGATGCATAAAACGCCGGCGCCGCAAATACTTCCAGCCGACAAAGGCAACCAGCCCTGCGGGAATAACCAAACCCAGGGAGAGGCTTATACTCGATGTGTTGAGTGTCAGGTGTTCCAATTGCTGGCTGAATAGGTAACCGACACTCAGGTAAAAGACGACCCAGAAAAATACCCCCAACCCATCATAAATAAAGAACCGAAGTAGAGGCATATGAAAAATGCCGGCCAGCGGGGAAGTAATTGGCGTCATGCCCGGTATGAATTTGGCTATCAGAAGCGAGCTATGTCCATGGCGGGCAAAGATATTTTTGGATTTACTGACACAAGAGTCGGGATCGAGGGAAAAACGGCAGAGCAGAGGTAAGACTTTACTTCCATGCCGGCGGCCGATCTGATACCAGAAAAAATCGCATACCAGAGAGGCTAAAGCAGCCAATCCGAGAATAACGAAAAAATTAAAAATCCCTATCCCGGTCAGAATTCCAGCCGCCATCAGGATCAGGGCGCCCGGGATCGGTAAACCCAATTGCTGGAAAAATATCCAAAAAAAGACAACCGAATATCCGTTTTGGATTAAAAACTGGATGATTTCAGACATTTGATTCTCGAGAGGATCGAATGAATTTTGTCTGGGATGGTTTCTTACCTTTTCGTCCTTTTGGTATCATCCCTGGTTTTCCGGCCTGATTTTGATTAATGCTAGGCAGGGATCGCTTTATTGTCAAGTCCAATTCGATATAACACCCTATAATCTTAGAATTTATCTTTAACGTTGTTGGCCAGGTCTTTAGCCGTAGTCTGTTTTGCCGGACCAAAACAAGAACTTCACTCCGAAAACAGCCTACCCCGATTCCCAAAGCGAAGCTTAGATAAAGGCTCCGCTTCCAACCTACCTTAGCTATTCCGGCCGGATTGGAAATTAAAAATCATCAGTTAGACAACTTCATAAGCAAGACCCCTATCCACCTAAATTTGAAATATCTCCGTTTGGAATTTAGATTGGCCGGAATAAGGAAAGGACGAGGGGAAGAAGTGAATCGGCATCCTGCTTGACGAACTCGACGGTAAAAGTTACTATCTCTTTTAACAATTCCCTTGGTTCAGTTCAGGAGAATAGGATGGGATATTATCGGGAACATCTTTGCACGGCTGAAGAGGCGGTCCGAAAGGTCCGGTCAGGTGATCGGGTAGTCTTTTCCCACGCCTGTGGAGAACCCCGGGTATTACCCGGGGCTTTGGTCAAGAGAGCTGCGGAACTCCGGAAGGTCGAGATTGTGCATATGGTCCCCATGGGCGAAGCCCTTTACTGCCGTCCGGAATATGCGTTAAGCTTCCGCCATGTGGCTTTATTTTCGGGAGTCGCGACCCGGGAGGCTATTTGGGATAACAGAGCTGATTACCTGCCCTGCGCGTTCAGGGAGATCCCCTTACTCTTTGAGTCCGTGCTTCCGCCGGATGTGGCCATGGTCAGCGTGTCTCCCCCCGACAAAAATGGACTTTGCAGTCTGGGTGTCTCGGTGGATTACACCAAAAAAGCCCTGGAAACGGCGCCAATGGTTATAGCCGAGGTCAATCCGACCATGCCGAGAACTCACGGGGAGTCCTTTGTTCCTCTTTCGGACATCCATTATTTTGTGGAGGTAACGGAACAGATCGCCGAATTGGAAAACGGCAAATTGACGGAGGTGGAAAAAAAAATCGGACGTTTCGTGGCCGAACTCATCGATGATGGAAGCTGCCTCCAACTCGGGATTGGAGGCATTCCGGACGCCGTACTTATCTATCTCACCGGATTTAAGGATCTGGGGGTGCATTCGGAAATGATTTCCGACGGCGTGAGAATACTGGTGGAGAAAGGCGTAATCACCGGCCGAAGAAAAATGATCCACAAAGGCAAAATTATTGTGACCTTTCTGATGGGATCGAGGGCCTTCTATGATTGGGTCGATGACAACCCCCTGATCGAGATGCATCCGGTTGATTATACGAACAACCCCCAGGTCATCGCCCGAAACAAAAATATGATTGCCGTAAATTCAGCTCTGGAGGTTGACCTCCTCGGCCAGGTCTGCGCCGATACCTTAGGTCCAAAACAATTTGCCGGAGTAGGCGGGCAGCTTGACTTTGTCAGAGGGGCCGCGATGTCGGAGGGCGGAAAGGCGATCATGGCCCTGCCTAGCACCGCCAGGGATGTTTCCAGGATAGTCCCCACACTCAAGATCGGGGCGGCCGTGACCACCTCCAGAAACGATGTGGATTATGTGGTTACCGAACACGGGATAGCCGCCTTAAAAGGCAAGACTGTCCGTCAGCGGATGAAGGCCCTGATCAACATTGCGGACCCCCTTTGGAAGGAAGAGCTGATGAAACAGGCCTTTGAGATTTATCACATAAAACTCTAACTCAGGGAGGTGGAAATTCTTTTGTTGCGAGTTGCGGGTTGGGAGTTTTTAGAGAAAAGGTCACGCAGCAGGCAACCGGTAACGCTGGGAGTTTTTATGAAAGTGATAAGCCGTCAGATTTGAAGGTGCGAGAAGTATCAATTCGGCCCGTCAAACAAAAAAAGGGGGTTGAAGATGGATTCAACCCCCCTTTTTTTTGATGATTAACGAGTTTCTACAGTGTTTTTACATTGACTGCCGCCGGGCCTTTTTTGCCCTGCTCGATGTCAAAGCTAACCCGCTGGCCTTCTTGTAAGGTCCGAAAACCCTGCATACTGATAGCTGAATGATGAATAAATACATCCTTATCCTGACCATCAACTTCAATAAAGCCAAAACCTTTGTTCTCGTTGAACCACTTTACTTTTCCTTCTGGCATAGTCTTATCCCTCCTCTTGAAGTATTTCTCAAGTTGGGATACGACCTGCCTAAAAAAAAAGCATCCGAGGATACATTCTCCGATGCCAAGGCCCGTCGAATTGTTCACCAACTTCGACCGTCATCCACACCTTACTGGGTCGATGGCGGATTTATTACGGAATAGTATAAACGACCTATCAGGGTAAGTCAAGGTTTTTTTAATAATTATTAAATAGATCGGCCTATCCCGGCCTTGCCTGTTGAAAAGCTCGAATGATCTGTTTAAACAGAGGAATACAATTCCCCCGGCTTCTTACAAGATATTGAAACCAAATTCTTTTCTGGCGGTACAACAAAAACGGCCAGAACCCCGCCGTGAGGTATTTAAAGAAGAAATACCAGTCGTTAAAGATCGTACTTTCCAGATATTGCCGGGGAGGGGGGGTTCTGCTTCCCCCTTTTCGGGCCATGACATGAAAGACGACGGCCTTGGGCTCATAAAGGATCCCGTAACCATGGGCCCTGATTTGCATGGCATAGTCCACCTCTTCCCATAAAAGGTTGCCCCAATAATTCAAATCGAATTCTCCGACTTCGTTAAGGACATCCCGCCGAATAGACATATTACAACCGTAGAGGGTGGGAACCAGACATCTTTGATTGGTGGTAAAATTCCGCAGGTATTTCCCGCTGCGGGTAATTCGGGCTGCCCAGGGCAGATCGTTTTCTTCACTCCCGTCATAAAGGACTTTACCGGTTACGGCACCCAGAATCCGGTCCTGATAGTTTCTCAGATGATGCTGAATCAAGTCTGGATAAAAAAGGACATCATCATCCAAAAATAAAATAAGATCTCCCTTGACTTCTTTCCGGGCCTTATTGCGGGCGGCAGTGGTAGATGGAGAAGAAAGGGTTATGAGGCGGACCCGGTCCTGGTTATCTCTCATATAATTCCAGGTGGCCGGCTTGTGTTCCAGGCTTTGATCTATGACCAGGATTTCAAGAGGAGATACGGTCTGATCCTTTAACAGTTCCAGGACATGGATCAAAGGTTCTTCCCGGTTGAGGGTGCAAATGACAACCGAAACCGTGGTCGTTTGTTGAAAAACGTCTATCGGTCCCGCCGCGGCGGGATTGTTCTCATCCCTTCTTTTATTGGGGGGCACTGTCATTGTCTAACCAGGCTTAAAAATAAGGACTCCAAACGATCAACGAACCGGCTGATCTCAAACCGATTAACAACTTTTAACCTTCCCTTTTCCCCCATGGTCTTTCGAAGCTCAGGATCTTTTATCAGCTTGCTGACCGCGGAGGATAGACTGAGCGGATCCCCGTAGGGAACCAGAAGTCCATCTTCTCCATCATCAACCATCTCCTCAATGGCGGGTATGCGGGCTCCGATCACCGGCTTGCCTTTGGCCCAGGCTTCCAGAAAAACCACTCCAAAACTTTCAGCCTGGGAGGGCAAAATCAGGAGGTCGCAAGCGGCCAGGAGGTCGGCTTTTTCTTCTTCCCGGAAATTATCCAGCGAAAAAATACGGCGATCCCGGGACAGGGGGTGGCTGTTGAATAGGGTCTGAAAATAAGGGCTGGATTGCCCGGCCAGGATCAAGACCGCACGAGCCTCTTCTCTCCAGATCAAGGGCATGGCTTCCAACAGGGTGTCAATCCCTTTGTTTTCCACCTTGCGGCCCATAAAAAGAATCAGCGGTTCATCGGAAAGACCAAAAGCATCCCGAAACCGGAGGCCGTCTCCTCCCTCCAGGAGAGAAAGGTCAATCCCCTGCCCTAAGGCGTAAATTTTTTCTTCCGGAATTCCCTGTCTTTTTAAATACTCCCTTTCGGCCTTGGTATTGGTCAGAATTGCAGATGCCCCAGGAAAGATCCAACGAAGGATTTTCATCAGGGAGGTGTTTATATCTTTGATATGCAAATGAGGTTGAATGACCCAGGGACAGCCCGTTTTTCTGGCGGCCACCGAAGCATAATAGATTGTGGCGGTAGGAAAAGGGACGGCGTAAATCAGGTCCGGCTTCAGCTCTCGGGCTCTTTTGATCATCTGGGGCAGGTATGGGACTTGGGTTTTGAACCAGAGGGCATCTCCACCGGGCATATAACTCCGCAAGGCCAAGGCCCCTGCCTTGGCCAGAAAAAGCCGCTGTTTGAGAGTCAGGGGCACCCGGATAATACGAATCCCTTCCTTGATCTCCTCTGGCAGCCAGGAAGAATTGGCTTGAGGGTGAGCAAAATCCTCCAAAGTCCCCTGGTTGGAGGTAACTACGGTTACCCGGTGTCCTTTTCCAACCAGTCCCTTAGCCCATTCCAGGAGAGAGATTTCCGTTCCTCCCCGGGCCGGATAAAAAAGATGGGTCAGGGCAACGATGTGCATCGCCCTCCTCTATCCCTCAAGCGTGAAACGGACCAAGATTTGAATCTCCGGTTTTTTGGGATGGGTAGTAAAACATTTAATCATTTTCTTTTGTTCCCATGAATTGAACCAGGGAGGATGGCCCGATCAAAGTGGGCCACAGCGCAACCTCATTCGGGGCGGACATCATTAATCTCAAGAATTCCTGATCCGGTATTCTTGACTAAGTATTCATGGGAGAGGATACTTCCTTCTTCCGCCTCCCCAAAATAATAATCGGCGACCGGAAGCTGGATAGAAGGGGTAGAGACCACAGCGAAAGTAGATCCACTCCAGATGAAAGGCCCCAGGATACAGATCGGTTTAAGCCATAATGGTATTTTAGAACCCGGCCAAGGCATTGAAGACGACCTCCCGGCTTTTTTTCTTCAGGGAAAAGAGAGTATTAACAGTGCGGTCCCCTTGTCAAGGGAAAAGGGGTATCAGGCCATCCAAATTTGTTCCAAATAGGGCACATTGGCTGGATCAATGGAAAACAAAGGACTGTTCCTATCCAAATTCCAAGGAATAAAAAAGGCCAGATCCAGCAATCGTTCCCGCTCTGGAACCCTAATATGTTCCTTTATCCATTCCATAACTTCCCTTATCGTTCCGGTTACTTTCGCATCCAAGCCAAGGTGTTGATTGAGGAATCGCAGGCCTGGATTTTGTTTCAATTGAAAAACAGCTTCTTCCCAATGAATGCCATTAATTTTTTTTCTTAAAATATAGCCATTCCCATGATCCTGAATCCATAGAAGAGGGGGATTGATTTTGACTTGGGCCTGGCAGATTCTGGCCCCTTGTGTTTTCTTCTCGATCCTTTCCAATAAGTCTTTTCTTTTTTCGGTACCTTTCAACAAAACCGGAGAGATCCTTTCAAACATATACAACTCGTCCCGGATAACAATTTCCCGTAGCCGAGTGGGATCGAACCCCAAATCCAGAAGATCGGCAATCGTTAGTTTCAGGGGTTCGGTCCGATTTTTTTCTGTCATCCATTGGGTAAGAAAAGGCCGCTGATATAAAGGGAGCCCTTCAATGCCCATGGTGGGATTTAATCGTATGGTTTGAGGCAAAGAAAGCCATAAAGAATGGTCTCCAACCGATTGAACATCCGTTATTTCCGGATCGAGGATATAAGTTTGAATGGGAAGAGAACGGACTTTCCGGGAAAGGGTAATCTGTTCCAGCGATTCTCCGCCGGTATACCCCAGTAATTCCTGGATGCGTCTATGAAAACCTAACAATCGAGTCGTAAACTTAGTGAACATAAAACACATAAGAGGGGTAAACCGGCCGCATTCTCTCTCTGTGCAAAAAATCTTTTCCAGAGCCTGATAGATTTGATTGAACTCCTGAATCGTTCTTCGAACCATCAATTCATTATCCTGCATTTCAATAACCGGTCTTTTTTTCTTAAGATTAAAGATCAGCTTGGGAAGCTTGAGGGAAAGATGGTTTTTTTTCAGACCGTCAGGGAGGTAAACCATATAATGATTCCGGTCCAGGTCTTCGCTAAAATCGATCAATTTTTCAAGAGAGACCCAACCCAACTTGTTGTAAATGTCAAAGGTCGGGTCTTCAGGAGGGATGATATTGTCCAAGAGGCCCAGGGCGCCTTTCTCTTCCACATAATCACGAAAGGCCTCCAGTATCCGGTTTCCCAGGCCTTTCCTTCGAAAGGAAGGATCCACCTCCACGTAAACCAGATAGCAACAGGGTAATGGCTTGCGTAAGTACAGCATATTTAAATAGGCCAACACCTCCCCCCCAGCGGTGTAGACCTCAAAAACCTGAAAGGGTTGACTGGGCCCTTGGGAACCGAATCGTTTTATCCGGCTTCCCTTGACCGTAGAGTGGGTTAGCCGATCCAGGGTACTAAATAGCAGGCCGGATGGGGTGGAGACCGACCCTCGTGGAGTATCCTCCCGGGTCATTTCTATTATGGACAGGGCTTCCTTGAGCCCGAGTCCGGCCTCCATAATTTTTTTTTCGATCTGTCCTGGGGATAGATAAAGAGATTTTTTTTTCATCGTTAAAACAAAAGAGGCCTTGAGATGAACGCCCAAGGCCTCTGAAAAGAATCCCTACTCCTTTACCCTAGTCCGTTTTTTTTGGGGTGCAGGCCATTGAACTGATAATATCAGAAAGTTCCGACATATTCAATAAAATAGAAAATACACCTAAACGTAACTACTTATTTAGGAGAAAAAAATAAGCCTCCATAAAGGGGTGTCCCCCTTTGGAGGCTTCTTATAGGTACTTTCCGAATCTCCCACTTCATTTCCCGGTGGGACAAGATGCCTATGAAGCACAAGGGCTGAGATTATTCTTTCTCCCAAATAATCGCAATCACTTCACCAGTACCATGGACACCCAGGGTCAGGGTGAGTTCAATGTCCCCGATGCAGTTGGGGGTTCGCCGGGCTTAGGGAAGTTGGAGGATTTGCAAAAACCTTGCCTGAAAAAATTATGCATAGGAATAAAAAAAATCCTTGTGGGAAGGTTAGTGGCTGTGCCCGCAACAACTCCCCGGTCCGGAACAGCCTTCAGCCATTCCCGGAGCCGAGCCGCAGCAGGACGTATCCCCAAGCCCCGGCAGTCCCTGTCGGCTTGCACCGGAAAGGGACGAAGGGGCCGACAACATACGTTTGACGTTTGTGCTTCCGCAACTGGTACATTCCGCCGTTTCACTGGAGCTGGTCAAAAGGGTCTCGCTCACCTTACCGCAATCCAGACAAAGAAAATCATACAAAGGCATTTCTCATTCTCCTTCCAAGTCAATCATAATGGTTGTTTATCCTGATATTCCTTAATAGCCTTTTCAAGAGTCTTTACCGCCAACCGAATGCAATGCTGTTTCTGGTCTGGTATCTCAACCAGGGCTTTGAACACGTCATCGTCTTTGACTTGTAAAGCACTTCTCAGGTCTTTTCCTCTGACCAGATCAGCCAAAGCCATGGCGGCTGATATAGCGCCGGGACAGCCCAGAACATCGAACTTGACATCCTGAATTTTCCCCTGGCCGACTTTTAGATAACTTTTCATGGTATCGCCGCAAGGGCCGGTCATCTCGGTCACCTGATCAGCATCTTTAAGCGGCCCCCTGGTTGGGTTTGGTAAGACAGTACTCAATGGCCTTTTCACCATAACCCGAGTTTGAAAGCATCTCCCTTATACTCGATAAGTTGTTATTATTTGATGTGATGTTCTGTCTCATTTCAACGTTCTCTTCTAATGTACGCATTCATGGCCGTCTTTATGTCCGGCACAGGTCATACTTACGGCAAATTCCGGTAATTTACCGGATTTCAACAGTTCCAGGTTTTCGCTGACGTTTCCTTCTACGGCCCGGAAAACCCTTATTCCTTCATTCTGCAGCTTCATGAGCGCCCCGGCACCTATGCCTCCAATAACCATTGCATCCACACTCTTACCATCAAGGGCCTTAATTGGATTACAGGCACCATGGACATGGTGTAAGTCTCTGTTGTTCACTGTTGCAACATCTTTCCCCTCGGTATCGACGATTATAAACACCGGGGCCGAACCAAAATGGTCATAAACCTTACTCTTAACTCCTTCATTACCCTGTACTGCAAAACCTACTTTCATGACTTTTTCCTCTCCCGGTCCCTGTTTATTGTTTTGGTTGAGTTACCCGACAAAATTTGCCTTGTCCTTTTTCGAATCCTCTATCTGCATCTGCTCTATATATGTTGCCACCTTTGCAGGAAGGGCAGTTCTTTGGTCTACCCGTTCCGTAAGGTAGCTCCCACGAGTGTTGGCATTCATAACATCTAAAATTTCTCATTGTGGCCATATTAAAATCACCCCCTTCAATCTTCAATGCCTTACCCTTAACCAAAGCTTCTGCAACCTTTTTATGTCCCGATGCGATAATCCTTCCAAAGGTTTGGCGGGAGACATTCATTTTTCCAGCAGCCTGATCTTGGTATAAGCCTTCAAAATCAGCTAACCGAATGGCCTCAAATTCATCAACTGTCAAATTTATTTCATCAAGGGCCGAAAGGGGGATTCCTCTTGGTTTAAAATACTCACTCCCAGGAAGACACCCAACTCTCCTACAATTTCTCGGTCTGGCCATAATGTATTTCTCTTTTATAACTAATTATAAGCATATGCTCATAATTGTCAAGTAAAAAAATGGTGATCGTTAAATCATAAAAATACAATGTGAGAGCCAAGGCAAAAAAAACTATCCCGGATAAACCTTTCAACGAGTCTTCAAAGAGACTTCTGGGTCGGAATTTATTCTAATAGCTTGAGAGGTCGCCTTTCCGGAGCCGGCGATATGCGGTAAGCTGACATTAACCACCGATACATCCAAAACTTCCATGATTGAGCTGGACATAACGGCGATACCGATGATCCATGGACTGATCTTGGGTCCGAACCCAAGGGCACTCTCACCGACATGTCGATCTAAGACCCCTCCTTAACCGAAAGGTAAGATAGGAAAATGGTAAGTATACACGATTTTAGGAATAGTAGATAGGGGGATTTTTCGTTAGCTGGAACCCTTATTCGGGGGGCTGTTAACGAGTAGCGTTATATAATCCGCTGCATGTCAGATGAGGCGACGAGTAGTGTCTCTCCTTATAAATGGGTAGAGTAGAGAGCTGGAACCTGACTGGTGCCACTTTTGGTCTTTCCGATGCACGCATCTACTACGAGCTATAGTGGTCAGCCGGGGCCAGCCCTCCCTCATCAAACCGTGCATGCGGTTTTCCCGCACACGGCTTTCCGATGTCCTTCACCGCAGGGCATGCGCTTTGTCCAGCCCGCCGAAGTCGGCACCTTGTAGAGACCGTACTTCTCGTATAGCGCCCTTCGTTTGAACCTGAGATACCCCATCTTTCTATCTCTGACCTTGTGCCGCTTTCGCAGGTGTGTGATCAACCGCTCTTCCACATGCCCCCGTATCCGAGCCAGTGTGGTACTGCAATTGCGGTAATGAAAGTAGCCGACCCATCCCCGCACGGTGGCGTTAACTTCATTCACCACCCACTCGATAGGCATAATGGTTCGGGATCGATCCGTAATTGCCGTCACTCGGTCTTTGATAGATTGTATGGCTTTCTTTGAAGGTTGGACGTGAGGGTAGTACTTCCCCGTTCTATTGCTCCGTCCCATCCGGATCGTATATCCAAGGAAGTTGTAACTCCCTTTGTAGGCATTGACGGTCTTCGTCTTGGCCTCGTTCAGGGTAAGCCCCAGTTTCGCCAGTATCCGTCGCAGCATCTGCATCGGGCGTTCGGTTCCGCACCGGCAGAGGACAACAATATCGTCCGCATAGCGCACGATCCGTGCCCCGAGTTTCTTCTCCAACTGATGCCGTTCCCATATCCTGTCCATTAGATGCAGGTACAGGTTCGCCAATATTGGTGAGATTACCCCCCCTTGCGGGGTGCCTTGACGGTTTTCCTTGCCACCGCCGATGTTCTTTTTCTTTCCATCCTGGTCCACTTCCATGACCGGGGCTTTGAGCCACATCTTGATGATGCGCAATATCTCACCATCACTGATCCGCTCGGCAACTACAGCCAGGAGGTTGGCGTGGGGAATGGTATCGAAGTATTTGCTCAGATCGGCGTCGATGATCTCCGTGTACCCTCTATGCATGGCCGAGGCTACATCATCAACGGCGTCGTGGGCTGACTTCCTGGGCCTAAACCCGTATGAGCTGTCGCAAAAGTCTGCTTCAAAGATCGGTTCGATGACCAGCTTTACGGCCATCTGGGCTACCCGGTCCCGTATCGTCGGTATACCCAATGGCCTTTTGTCACCGTTGGCCTTGGGTATCATCACCCGCTTTACCGGGTCCGGTCGATAAGTCTTGCTCTTCAGTGCTTCTTCCAACTCCGCCATAAAGGCGGTTATCCCTTCTTCCGTCTCGATAGCCTCAAAGGTAACTCCGTCTATTCCGGCGCTCCCTTTATTGGCCCGGACAAGACTGTAGGCATGACTGAGAATGTCCGCCCGGTACACCTTGTCATATAAGGCGTAGAAACGATAGGCTTTCTCCTGCTTGGCCTTCCGGTAGAGCTTCCTCTGTAGTGTCCTGATACTTTCCGGGGTTGTTAGCATCGCTGCAATCCCCTCTCCCTCCACTCTTCGGTTACTTGAACAAAGCAGGGTCCCTTCCCTCGGGCCGGGTTTTGTTGTCCCTTGCCCTCAAGCGGTACTATGAACCCCTCCGACTCCCGATACGGCCCAATACGATTTCGTCTCCTTATACGTATCGGTTGATGTTCCTCTTCCATCACCTCATCGGGTCTCCAGCACTGGACTGTTTATCTTCCACCGCATGCCGTCCTTGCTACCCCGGAAGATCTCAAAGGCTGCTTCCGTTTTCCAAGCCCTTAACATCGGCCTTCCCCATATGTCCACTGGGTCGGCATCTTCACTTTATATTTACGAGGCTACCTATTGGTTCATTTCCATTACGGCCTGTGGCTTTGCCAATTGGGAACTTACGACCCCCGGTTACCCGAACGCCGCTCCCTTGATCTACCGGGGTGAACGGACAACTCCCCGGACGGGACTTTAACCCGTAAGTGTAAACAGTTGTTACTGCGTACGGGCATCCTTATTAATTTCCTTTTTAACGATGTCCCCGGGAGGCGTCACTACAGAAGCAATAATAACAAACCATTGGTTCACTCTGGTCTGGTATATGGGAGGTCATGGTGGCCAACTCTAAGGCATCGAAGTTTTTTTCTTACCGATTGCCTAAACCCAATGTTTACTCTGAGCGCAGCCCCAGGAGTCTTTGGGCGTTGCCACCGAGCCATTTTCTTTTAACCTCCTCTTTGAGCGGCAAGGCCTTCAGTTCATCAATGCAGCGTCGCCAGGGTATCATGTCATCGGTGGCAAAGAGGACCCTGTCCTGCAGCAGGCTGTTACCGTAGACCATAAGCGGGTCCCATCCCGTTCCAGGCATGCCGATATACTTTGGCGAAACTGCCCCAATCTCCATATAAACGTTTTTGTGCTTCCAGGCCACGGCTACCATCTCGGCCACCCAAGGCCAACCTCCGTGATTACCTACAATCTTAAGATCGGGGAAATCGCAGGCAACATGGTCGATGTAGATGGGGCGGCTGAAATCGATGGCGCGGTCTATCGTGAAGTTTATAGACGAATGCATGGTTACCGGTATGCCTAGCTCCTGACACTTGGCATAAACAGGGTACAGCCTCTTATCATTCGGATACATGCGCTGAGCCCAGGTCTGGAAATTGACGCCGCTGAAACCGCGTTCCCTGACTTCATTTTCCACTACTTTAACCATGTCGTCATCCTCCAGTGCATTAACCGTCAGGTAATATCTGGGAAATTTCTTAGGGTACTTCTGAGCTATCTTGTAGACAGCGTCGTTCAGCCTCCTGTAATCGCCCAGGGCCCATTCGGCCTGGAGCACACCGTAGGTAACACCCGCATCGTCCATCGCCTGGACCATGCTCTCAGCGGTCACGCTGTACATGGCCGACACTTCGTAGGCTGACTCTGCGTACCCCCTCATATAGCTGCTCAGGAACAGGCGCTTGGCCTCCTCTACATCATCAGTCCATTCCTGGATCGGTGCGGTCACACGAAAATCGATAATCATTTATCTTTCCTCCGTTATTATTTTTTCTTGGTCCTTTCAAGGGCGGCCTTGGCGCGCATTTTTGCCTCCATACCTGTCAAGCACAGAACAACGTCGTGCGCTTCGAGTTCGAACTGCTGCTCGTAGTCCTGATAGACACCGTAATTCAATTGGCGCTTGGTCAGTTTAATGGATAGCGATGAGTTGGCCGTAATCTTCTTTATCATCGCCATGGCCGTCTGGTCAAGCCGGTCCGGTGCTACCACGAAATTCACCAGGCCCCACTGCTCGGCTTTAGCGGCGTCGATATGTTCATTGGTGAATGCCATCCACTTGGCGCGCCCAATGCCGATCAGTAAAGGCAGGAGCTTTGTGCCGCAGTTGGTAATCCCGGCCCCGACGTTGGTTTCCGGAAACCCGAACTTCGTTCCTTCGGCTGCTATGCGAATATCGGCGCTCATCGCCCACTCACAACCAGCGCCAAGTGCGTACCCGTGTACGGCGGCGATGACGGGCTTCTCCATATTGAGCATAAGGCGAGTGGTATCCTGAAGCACCTCAACATGTCGAAGAACATCTTCGACATTCCAGCCCGCCGGGCTTTCAGAGAGATCGTCACCGGCGCAGAAAGCGCGTCCTTCGCCCTTGAGGATAACACCTTTTACCTTGGTATCCTGTGCGGCCTCGGCCAGAGACAGGTGCACCTCTCGCGTCAATTGCACATTGATGGCGTTGAGAACTTTAGGACGGTTCAATTTGATGACAGCGATATCCGCAACCTTTTCATACAGTACAGTTTCCAGTGTCATGTTGGGTCCTCCTGTTAAATTACTCGAGCTTCCATTGAGGTGGCCTCTTTTCAAAGAAGGCCGTCACGCCCTCTACGGTATCCTTCATCTTAAGAACAGGACCAGCCAGGGCCTTAAAGAGACTCAAGCTGTCCTCCAGCGACAGATACCTGGCCCTTTTGTTTATTTCTTTGCAGGCCCAAAGGGCCAACGGACCGTTGTTGCAGATTTTTTTGGCTATCGCCTCCGCGGCCGGGATCAATTCGGCCGGGGGCACAAGGCGGCTTACTAACCCGATCCGGTAGGCTTCCTGGGAGCTGACCCGATCACCAGTCATCAATATCTCCATGGCTATTGAAGCAGGGATCATCCTGGAAAGCATGATTGAAGCATAGGCGTCCACCGTGTTCAGCTTCTGGTCGGGCGTACCCAGGGAGGCTTTCTCCGCGGCTATCCTGATATCGCAACACAGGGCCAGCGTGAACCCGGCGCCTAAGCAATAGCCATTGATGGCGGCGATGAGCGGCTTTTTAACATTGGCCAACTGCCAGTCATAATCGGCCTCCCATCTTTCCGGATCTATCAGGTGTTGCGGGTCGGTCAAATCCGCCCCGGCGCAGAAGGACCGCTCACCCGCACCGGTTACGATCCCAACGTACAGGTCATTGTCGCGGTCAAAGTCCTGCAACGCCTTGATCAACTCAAGCGACAGTTCCCTGCTCATGGTATTGAGCGGAGGACGGTTGAGGGTGATGGTGACTATATGGTCTTTCTTCTCATACAGGAGAATGGACATGAGGAACTCCTTTCCCGCACCTGGCGAAGTTCGTTGCCTTCTATGGCGGTAACGGCGGTTAAAGGATGACTTTTTTCTCTTTGAATTGGCCTATATCTTCCCAAGTATAACCCATCTCCAGCAGGACTTCCTCGGTATGCTGGCCGAATTCCGGGGCTCCAAAAGGGGTACGCTCGGGTGTGCCCTTCAACTGGATCGGGCAGCGGATACCCTTGAGCTTACCGTAACTGAAGTGCTCGTACTCTATAATGTATTCGTTTTCCAGGGCTATCGGGTCTTTAATAACTTCCGTTGGGGTCAGGGCCGGGGCCCAGATCAGGCCGTTTTCATCAAAGCGCGGCCCCCAATATTCGCGGGATTGTTTGGCGAATAATGCGTCCAGTTCCCTGATGATCGTCGCGCTGTCCTGGCATCGATCGACATGGGTCGGATACTTGGCCTCCCATTCCGGTTTGTCCACGGCCTTGCACACCCCGGACCAGAAGCGGTCGGTCTCCAGCATCTGGAACATAAAATACTTGCCCCCCTGGGCCTCATAGGTATTGTACAAGGGGTTGCCCTGGGTAAGGCGCGACTGCCTGCCCATCTCCATCTTATAGACCAGGGCGCCCTGAATATCGATGCCGGCGACCCACATGCCGTTACCATAAAGAGAAAGCTCCACCAGCTGGCCCTTTCCGGTCCTCTCCCTGGCAAACAAGGCCAGGGTTATACCGCCCAGGGCGAACATGCCGGTCGTGTTGTCGCCCATCGCGCCGCGCAGGGGAACGGGCGGTGTTCCCGGCTCTCCCATGGTCGACATGATCCCTGAGCGCGTCCAGAAGGCGGTCTCATCGAAAGCCGGCCAGTTGGCGCCGGGGCCTTTGGAACCATAACCGGTGATGTTGCAGTAAACCAGCCGGGGGTTGATCTGATTCAGGGTATCATAATCCAGCTTGGCCCGTTTCAGGGTAGCCGGGCGTAAATTGGCCAGGAAAACATCCGCTTCCTTGATCATCTTATGCATGATCCTGTGGCTCTCTTCCTGTTTCAAGTCAAGAGCGATGCACCTTTTGCTTCGATTAGCCATCTCCCACATCCAGTTGTAGGTATTGGCCAGCTCAGCAGGCAGGGCTCCCGAGCTTAAGATGCCGCGAAGCGGATCACCCTCAATGGGCTCGGCCCGCACCACGTCGGCTCCATGCTCCCCCAGCCACATGCCGCAGGTCGGCCCGGCAAACCATGTGGAAACCTCCACTACCTTAACACCACTCAAAGCTGATTCCATTCGGGTACCTCCCATCCAAATATTATTTTCCGGTTAAACAAGAGTTTCAGGCCATCAGCAACCGGGAGCTTGAATTTCGTCTAGGCTGATAATTTCTCTTCCGCCTCAGCCAGCGTCGCATCGGCGATTTTTTGCAGGTTCTCCGCCAGGTCGATCCCTTGGCCTTTTAAATAGGACTTGCGGGCGAAATACCAAATAAGGCCGACCATCAGAAAGCCGATGAAGACCAAAACTACCCAGGGGGTCTTGGTCGGATTGCCTTTGGCGTCCATCGTGTCCAGAAAAATACCCATGAGCAGGATAAAACCGGAGGTAACGCAGACACCGATAAAGGTGAACCACCGCCAGAAACCCCCAAACCTGAAGATCGATTTCTTGTAGAGGTCGGGAAGTTTCTGGGGAAAGCGCAACACGCAATAGGCGCCGATGATCTGGATCACCATCAAGGCCAGCACCGTGGCCAGGGCATATTTATCGATTTCAGCGGCAGTCAGAACTCCAATAAACTCCAGTATGGTGACAATGAGGATGGCCAGAGCCGGTGTCTTATATTTGGGGTGCAGGTTGGCCACAGCCTTGGGGAACAGCCCGTCACGGGCCCAGGCCATCAAATCCCTGCCGGCTGACCAGGTCAGGGCATTGATGGTGGTGAGAATGGCTCCCATGGCCGCGATAAAGATAATCCAGATGCCCCAGCCCGGCATCAGTTTGTCCGCATCGATCATAATGGCCGAAGCGCCCTCCTTAACTGCGGCCGGAGCACCCATGGAGGCCACCAGGGCAAAGGGCTGCCAGATGTAGAGTGCCAGTATGATCAAGAAGGAGATGACCAGCGCCAAGGGCAGATTGCGCCGGGGATTTTTAACATCGCCTCCAATATCGGCCAGAGCCACCAGGCCGGCCCAGGAGAAGCTGGCCAGTACTGTAGCCACGATGAACATCATGACCCCCCCGGAGAATAAGGGAGTCATATGGGCCGGGTTGTAGTTGGCCGAACCTGCAAGGCTGAAGATGATCATGCCGATGACGAAGGCCAGGAACAAAATGATCTGAACCACACTGGCGACTTCCACGCCCAGGAAGTTGAGCAGGGAGAAAAACAGCAGAACCGCCAGGGGCAGGATCAGCGGATGCAGATTGAAACCGGGATTGAAGGATTGAATAAAGGTGACCACATATTTTCCGAAACCCACAGCCACCAGCACATTGGAGGCGATCAGGGCCAGCACCGCCGAAAAGGAAAGGATGGCGCCCCAAGCCGGGTTCAACACCCTGGTCACCGCCACATAGTTGGCCCCGGTAACCGGCAGTGTGCCGGTCAGCTGTATCTGGTAGAGGACCACGAAAAGAGCGGGGATAGCCGCTGCCGCATAACACAGGTACACGCTCGCGCCGGTCATTCCGATCAGTGTAGGCACCAGTATGAAAATGGAAGCCCCTACTACCAGCCCGGTGATCATAGCCACTGCTTCAAAAAGGCCCACCTTGCGTTGCAAAACTTCAGTTTTTTGTTCTGCCATTTTTTCCTCCCGATAAAATTTTTGAGTTTGATCCGTATTTGGGCTTTGTTCTTCTCTTATCTCGTAACTATCACCCTCTTCCTCTGGTTATTTGCTGCCAAAGTATAATAGAGGCTAATTCACATGCAGAACCGATTCTGTAAATGGTTTAACCCCAACTGTTTTATCTAACCTCCATTAAAACCAAAAACCCCGCCTTTCTTTTGAAAAACGGGGTCCACTATTTTTCCATCGACACTCCTTTGGTTTAAGGGTTGCCTGCAAGAAAACGGTTTAATATTACTTGAGAATTTTTATCTTTTCACAATCTAAAAGTCAAATAAAATCCTTAGGACATTATTTTACCAGAAAGGGGGTTAGTACCACCTACAACTCTTGAATGGGAACTGGAATGAAAAAGAATGATTACAGGCTGAAGGTTAGCATAGCCTTTGAGATGAGCGGACAGCAGAGGCGGGCCGGAGTGGGTCCGCCTGATAGAAGGGTTAGGCACCGGCGGCAAACACATACCGAGGATAGGTTCGCCGTGCTGCGACTGTGGCCGTAAGGTCGATATCCAGTGTGCGGAACGGTGCCTGGCTGCAAGTCTTTGCCAGTATTTCGCCGTCCGGACTGATGATCCAGCCGACGCCGCCGCACGAACCGTCCGGGTGTACGCGGTTTGATGACATACTGAAGGCCGCCGAACGAACTGCTGCAACCGTACCGACTGACAGCCACTGGTTCGTTGTTGCGGCAGATGTGGCCCGCGGGGACAGGACGGCGTTGATGTTCAGCAAGGCATAAGAACTGTAGGTTTCCAGCGCCCACAGCTCGGTGCAGATGTTCAACCCGAACGACAAGTCTCCAGCAGTGAACTGCGGGAACTCCCGATCTCCCTGGGCGAACCAGCGAGCTTCCCAGCCGCCAGGCTCGTTGGGCAGGAAGTACTTCCTGCGAAGTGGGATAAGGCCTCCCTCGTTGGACCAGACGAAGCCCTCGTTGTAGTGCTGACCGGCCTACAGTGAGACCGGTCGAGCGCCTACGACGTGTGATGCCTGGAGCTCAGGTAGGCGGCGAAGCCAGGTGTTGCACGTCGCCTCGGCCGTGGCCCAGAGTAAGGAGTCGAAGCGATCGGTTTCCCAAACTGGTTCAACGAAGGCAAACTCAGGCAGCAGCACCAGTTCCGAACGATGTTGCCTGGTGTGCTCGCAGAGGGATGCCCATGAAACAGCAAGAGGCCCGGGCTGATGTGATAACTCACAGACAGTGACTCGCATGGTTTCCTTTCGGTGCCTGACAAGTTATTCTAAAGTTCTATATGACTCCCCAACTCAAAATATCCCTCCTGAACGTTGGGCCTTTAATATCTCCTTAGGCCTCAGCGCTCGTACGAGAGAGGGTTGAAAGGGCAGAAGTCGCGCTCTTGCAGGAGAAGGCTGACTGAAACCCTTGACCACAATCCACGCATTTATCAATCCCTCATCCACAGCCGGCGCAAGCAGGATTATGCAAATCAAGGACTTGGTTAACCTTCAACGATATTGTTCCAGGTCCTGGCCTATATACCCAGTCGTTTTCTCATATCGTCCATCAACCTAATAAGGTCAATCTCCCCGGCGGGTTGCTTCCTCGCTTCCAGTACCTTCGCAGTTGTTTTACTGATGGCGAGCGCCCTGGGATTCACATTCTTCTGCCTGGACTCGTTAAGTATCTGCGTGGAAATTGGCCCGATGTAATTGTTCACAACCTTAAAGACATCGTCGGATTTACCACCCAGCACATCCACAACGCCAAGGATGACGCCGCCTGCATTTGATATAAAATCAGGCACGGACAGCACACCTTTCTTGAATAGTATTTCCTCCGCCTCGTCCGTTATTGGGACATTGGCAATGCTGGAAATTACTTTGGCCTTGATGGCTTCGACGTTATTCCTGGTAATAAGATGCGGCCTGGCGCCGGGTATAAGCACGTCCACCGGAAGGCTGTATATTTCCTGTGGTTTCATGTGCTTGGCATCTTTATAGCCGGAGACCGCTTGGTCACCGGAAGTCTTGCGGGACTTCAGCAGCGCCTTTACATCCAGGCCATCCCTATTATAAATGGTCCCATCGATGGTGGATAAAGCCACAACCTTAGCCCCTGCTTCAGTGATATAGCGCAATACGCCGCTGCCGACTTTCCCGAAACCCTCGACAGCCACCCTTGCTCCCTTGATATCAATGCCGGCCAGCTTGCAGGCAGTCAGTGCCGCGACCACGACGCCGTAGCCAGTGACATAATCTTCCAGCGGCTCACCATTTATTTTTTGAGTTGACAGTCCGGTAAATCTCTGGGGGATGCCTGCGCCTTCGAAGAACAGGGCTACATCGTCATTATCAGTGCCCATATCGGCGGCCATAATAATCCCTGAGCTGAGCAGGGGTTTAATGGCCTTGCCGAAAGACATCATCAATTCCTTGCGCTTCTGGCCTTTTATGGCAGGGTCTGCCCAGATGCCTGCCTTGGCGCCGCCGACAGGGAAGTCCAGTATGGCATATTTGTGGGTCATAGCACGGGCAAGCCGAAAAATCTCGTCGGTGGTGATATCGGGCAGCATGCGTGTCCCACCCCCGGCACCGGCAAGCGACACGGTATCAACGACAACAACACCCTTCATTCCCGTATCGGGATCATAAACGTGTACTATTTTCTGTGGCCCCAATGGGTCGATCATTTTCATCCATTCAGACATTACTTTCCTCCTCGTATTTTCATACCGTATGGGATTCATTTTCCGTATCCTTCAGACACGGTATCAGATTGTCCTGAAAACACCAATGCAGCGTTCCCGGCAGCAGTGCGTAATCATGGCTTTTCTTGATAAGGTCCGTGAAGTCCACACCGTTATAGGTATTCCAGAACAGTAAGGGGGCGCTTTTCATTTCCGGGTGCCTTTTTATGAAATCAAGCATGGCCGCCATCGTTTTGGCCGTATAAGTGAGGTCCAACCTGATGCCTTCGGTCTGTTCCACCAGGCCCAGGGCCTGCTCCCCTTCCCGGGTAATGGCCCCGTATTCCTCTCCGAAGAAATCATGGGTGACCAGTAGATCATCCATCGTGAATTTGAGCGGGGCCACGTCCTTATCATACTTCCTCATGAGGGATACTAGGCGATTAGCCAGGCGCACGGTTTTTTGTGGATCTGTGACCCATTCCATGGCAACGCGCACGCCGTACACCCTGGTCTTCATACCCGACAACCTGGTACCCAGCATAAGTCCGGCCAGCGTACCCTTGGAACCAAGCGGGCAGAAGATATATTCCGGCTCGGGCAGCAGTCCATCGTCTATTTGCTTCTTTAGCTCGAGCGCGGCATTGACATAGCCGAGGCTTCCCAACGTCGACGAGCCGCCGGGAGGTATGAAATACACGTTCCCATGCCTCAGATAAATACCGGCTGTTTGCAGGCCTCCTATAATATTATTCGGCGCATAGTGTATCTCCGCCCCGAAATGGTGATCGAGGAGAAGGTTCTCCTGCACGTGGTCGGTCAACGGCTGGCGGATGAGCACCAGGGCCGTCTTCAGGCCCAGCCGCCGGGCATGGATGGTGGTGGCGAGTCCGTGATTAGTGCCGATTCCCCCGTAAGTAATGACCCATTTACAGCTTCGACGCCGGGCATCCGCCAGTATGAATTCCAGTTTGCGTGCCTTGTTACCGCCGTAGAGGTCGGACGACCTATCGTCGCACTTGATCCAGAGATTGTTGTGGCCAATAATTTTTCCCAGATTATCCAGTCTCGCAACAGGTGTAGGCAAGGTGGCTAAAGACACCCAGGGCACATGCTTTTCAAGCCCGCCGTACTTTTCAAACAAAGGTAATTTCAGAGTCTTACTCCCGAAATTTCATCATTATGTAGATTACCTATCAGCCATATTTAATGGTTATCCTGCCAGGCATCATACGGTGAGTTTTTCTTATACTCGACCAGCGTGGCATCGGTCAACTTGGTAAGGTTGGCTGCAGGCGATGCTGGAAGACAGGTTACCATACTGATCCGGCCTTTGTATGGGTCAAATTATACATGTTTTTGGGATTAGCAAATAGTGGGATTTATGCTTCAAATGGGATCATTCTTTTGAATGTGTTTTCCCCAAATTACCCTGTAAACTCTTCCATTTTTTGGTTTATAGCCCATTGCCGGGTACAAAGAAGAATTGTATGAAAAGAGGGGACTCTATTTCAAATAAATTCTATTCTGGCTAAGAAATAATAAAGTATCTCCCCATTAATATCACATAATTGATAAAAAAATTCGGCCAATAATCAGTCTTTTTTCTCTCCAACCAGATGTTTGGAAAGTCGCTTACCCAGCCCGATGATGGTATTTGTGGGTGGCAATCCCCATGCTTCCGGTATAACGGAGCAATCGCAAACATAAAGGTTATCATACTCGGTTTTTAGATTCGAATCGACAATATCTCCGACTTTCGCGGAACCTCCTGGATGGGAAGCCAGGTAACTTGTTTTAAATATCCCTTTCGCTCCCGCATTTTTCAGTATCTCTTTGGCTCGTTCATATCCTCGATCGAGTTTCCGCTTTTCTTTTTTATCCAGGATCTTTCTAACACCTCCACTGTCCGTTAGACTGCCTCCCAGCTCATCTTTGGCTTTAATCATGATCTGGAGTGTTCTTTCCCGTGAAAAAACCTTATCCGGTCTGAAGGCAACGGCTGCCAATGCCGCTGATGTTGCAAAGGGATGGGACATGTCCGTCATCATGTAGCCTTCGTCTTCCAGGTGAATCCCGCATGACATCGGGATTTCACTTAATGGCACCTCCAGGTCTTTAATAGATCCCCGGACACCAATCAAGGGGTCGAAAAAGAAATTATAACCCGCTCCTTTGATACCGCTGGCTCGCAGGATAACAGGCGAACCAATGCCTCCGGCAGATATTACTATAGTAGGGGCAAATACCTTAAAAATCTTTCCCTTTTTTCTATATTCAACGCCAACAGCACTTTTTCCTTCAAAAATCACTTTTGTGACTTTGGCCCTCTCGATCAACACTCCACCATGAGCGAGGGCCTCGTCTATGTACATTCTTGCGCTCCATTTCACACCATATGGATCTCCAAAATGGCCAAAGGGAAAATCCCGATTCCAGCGGTCCTGGTACATAAATTTATCCAGCTTACGCCAGCTATAACCAAGATCCTGAGCGCTCTCCATAATCCGTCTCGACATCGGGCCTATCATTTCGTCTTTAAGCGGTGCTACCGGAAGTTCATTCCGAATTTCTTCAGCTTCCGTTGTCAGGTCAATACCATGGCGCTTGAGCATCTCGAAGGGCACAGGAAAACACGTTGCATAGTAATAAACGGTGCTTCCTCCTGTTGTGATACCCCTCACCACTCCCAGTAACTGTCTGGTTAAAAGCATACCCTTCCCCGGAAAAAGTAAAGTCTTGGCCCCATACCAGAAACTGCCTGTTAAGGGATTGTTATCCCCCCACTCTAAAATGAGCACCTTCTTTTTTCTCAAGGTCAATTCTTTGGCGACTGTAGCTCCACCTGGTCCAGAGCCCACGATAATGAACTCGGTATCTGTTTCTCTTCCTTTGTTCATCTTCCCTCTCCGCTATAAAGTTATCCAAAAATAAAAAAACCTCACTACTCAGCTGAGAAATGGGGTTCTTTGAATCTTCATCCGATAACCTCTTTAAAAGGCCCAACGCAAAAAAAGCTCCGATATTTGAAAGAATATTATTTTTATTGGAACAATGTCAAGACCTATAGCTCTGACCGCCTTCTGCTAAAGATTATCGATGAAGCCTTGTGTTTTCCCGGAAAAGCAATGTGAAAAATTTCAGGAGAGAACTATTTTATTTTCCTTGAAAATTTGTCTTTACAAGTTTTTTGCTTGAGCAAGTATTTTGCTTGCTGATTACTATTTGAACTTACTCGACCATCCCGACAAAAAAAGAAATGGCTCAGAACGTCATTTCAATAGATGGATAAGGATTGAGGTCCTCCTGATTTTATTTTTGACGAAGCCCCCTGGAGTAGAGTAGGTGTCAAGCTTGTTGCGGTTTATGGTCAAGATGGATTTCAGAGCCCGGCCATCGAGAGCCTGCCAATTTGGAATTTCTACTCTCCATGTCCCGTTATCTCCCTCGTCCGTTCTTTCCAGTTAACTCCCTTTTTTTTCAGCCAGTTCACTCGCAGGAAATAATAGATGGTATAGAGTAGAGTGAGTCCGATCAGGAGCCCAAGTATCAAGGCCGTATTCTTATAGTCCAGCATTACTAGCACGACAAAAGGAAGGCTGGTGACGGCAGTAATTATGGCCAGGATAATAAGCCAGATCCTGGGGATCCGGATGTAGGCCCTATTGTATTCTGCAAGGTACCTGGTGGGCAGGTTGATAACTGCAAATGCGCTTATGACGGTCATGAGAAGGATGCCAACTGCAGCCATGACGCCATAGAAATCTAGATCTATATTTATAAATTGAAGAAAAAGCAAGATAAATACAATTAAGAAGTAAAGACCGATGGCGCGCAAAGGTGTTAGTGTCCTTGGGCTGACCTTACCGATACCTGATGGCAGCAGGTCATCGCGCGCCTGAGACAGTATTTCACGCGGTAACGCTATTGCGCCGGCATTGAGGGCGGTCAACGCTGCAAAAAACGCTCCGAAACCAAGAAAGGCTACCAATCCCTCGGGCAAAAATGTCCTGGCCGAGTCCAGGAGAGGGGCTTTCATTTTCATCAAGGCTTCATAGTTATATGGCATTGAACCTGTGAAGACTACCCCGACAAAAATATAGATAACCAACACGATTATTCCGCCAATGACCATTGCCAGCGGTATGTTCCGTTTCGGGTTTTTCATTTCCTCGCCCATTTCGGCAATAACCTGGAAGCCCATGCAGGCGCTATAACACAGGACCACCGCCAGCACCATTCCGCTTATACCCTTAGGGGAGAAGAAAGATAGTTGGATTGGGTGGGTTACCACGAATAGGCCGGCTGCGATAAATAGAACGAGGGCGAGAACCTTGAGGATGACCATGATTATTTGCACCCAGTTGGCAAGTTGAAGCTTAAAAAGGTAAAGCCCCATAAACAGGACGGGGATTATAAGCGACAGAATCTTAATTTCTAATGCCTTATCGATGTCCCAAGCCCAGTAAGCTGCCACATTGCCGGCGAAGCCGATACAAACAAAGCATGTCGAGCACGCACCGCCAACAATGGCCCATAATGAGGTAATGCTTCCCCAATAAGGATTGGAAAGTCGGCTGGTAGCGAGGTAGGCCAAACCGGCTCGCGGTATGGCACTAGCCCCTTGGATTATCGGAATCACCCCTACGGCAGAGATAATGATTGCAATCGTGAACGCCAGCCACATGGCGTTGCCCGCATTGGCTGTAATCGGGGCTAGCAATGCATATATACCCATGCCGATGATACTGCCCACGACAAGGGCTATTCCTCCACCCAGGCCGAAAGCCCTGCCGAGTTTGACTTCCCGGGAATGTCCGGATTTGACTTGTGCCATGTTATTTCAGTACTCCTTATTTAATATCGAGATTAATTAAATATTTAGTGAGCAAAAATCTTGGCGGCTTTCTCTTAACCTACTTAATTCTTAATGATATTTCGACCTTTATTGAATACACCTACAAGTCTTTCACCGAGCATATCATGAAAAATGAGTATTTCCAATTGAACTAAACAAGACATTAATGGTTAGGTCAAACATAGGGGCTTTTTTGTTTTAACAATTCAAGTTGATCCACGGATGTGCCCCCACTGCCAGAAGGTGATGCAGATCATCATAATTATTGAGGACCAGGAACCTATCGAGAGCCTCAAGGTCGAACGAGTGATCGACAAGATTTTAGGGCATTGGGTATTGGTCCCTAAAAAGGTTGGTTAACAAATATCGTTTGTGCTATGTCGTTTTTCCAATAATCTAATTTTTTATGTTTCAGGAAGGAATTGCCGAGAAATACTTAATCTGGTGGCTGGCTTTTAAGCTCCCAGTAATCGGTAATGTCACAAAAAAGGTGGGATCGAAAATGTCAACCCCACCTTTTTTAATGAATTTGAATAAACTATTTTTAAAAAAATTAGAATTCAAATCGGAATCTAAAACCGCCAAACCATTCTTTTTTGCTGTCAGGTTGGGTGATATAGCCGCCTGGTAATTTTTCCAATTCATAATGAGCAAACATCGAGGCCACATAAAAAAAATCGGTAATCTTATAATCGATGCTGGCACCGTGCATTATCCGGGAACTGGCGTCGTTTCCTGAATTCCACTCATTTCGGTTTTTGGCACTATCATAATTAAAATGGATACGGGAGGTTATCGTGCGAAAAGTGAAGGTTAAATCGTCAAATTGATGTAGTTTTCCTACAGGATTCTCAAAAAAGGGAAGGTCCTTAGGAAGCCCCGTATGGAGAATCAAGTCGTTTCCTTGGACGTTCCCGGCTACGAAAATTGCCCCCCAAAACAAAAACATTATGAATAACTTCGATAATTTCATTGGTTTCGCCTACTTAATACTTAAAATAATTAATTCATGAATTTCAATACGTAGAAATTTTTTCCTAAAGGTATAGACACTCTTAAGATTGATTAAATTAAATCCCCTATCCTCTTTTTTTCTCACCTTGACCACTCATCATCTTCGATTATGGCCAGAGCTTCCGGGTTATAAAGCAGCGGGCCTTTGAATGGACCACATTATTCACGGGTTTGGGAAATGTAAATAGGAAGTTTTCCAATAAATGGAATCCTTAATCGGGGGGATACTTAAACGGTTTGAATTTGAAATAGTTCAAAATAGGTAAGAGGCCAAAAACAAGTGTACAGGAAGACCTTTCCGAATGGATTATCCAATACATCTGGCCTTTAACCGCCAAATCTGCTGTCCCCCTAAAGCCGTCTCCCCCCCCTTAGTTAAGATCATTGATTCTGATGTCAAATAGACGGTCTATTTATCACTTCCCTAAACCAAAGCCTCCGGACTTCACATAGAAGCCAAAAATTGATCTCCCATTTTTTCCCCCCAAGTTTTGGCCATATCTGACAAGCCCCCATGGTAGGATATTACCTGATTATTCCGAAGGCTTAATAACGAGGCAGTTGGCTGGCAATGGCCATCGCCCAGGAACCCGGGGATTTACTTAGGCCCGGGCTGCGGACATACCAGTGTCTATAGTTGAAAAAGATGGGGCCCGGCCAGGCGCGGGCCGCGAAGATACCGGTGGGTATAGCAGAAAAGGATGCGGCCCGGGAGGTCACCCGAACGCGGGGAGATGCATAGGATGGACCTGAAGATAGTTGAAAAAATCCTTGAAAAATTATGTGTATTATGAAAATCCAAGGGAAAGAGGATATTTCACCTGGATATCATTAACTCCTTCCTTCTCAGCTCCATTTGGGGGTATCAGTTTTGCTTTCGGGGTACTTTAGCTCTATTTCTACCCCCAATACCCTGGATGTCAATGGATTTTATCGGACGCTATGAAGCAATAGGCAATAAAAAACCCGCTATTTAAGCGGGTTTTTGTACTTCTTGGGATTGTGTTGGACTGTCAAATGGTGGCGGTGCAGGGAGTTGAACCCCGGACACTGCGGATATGAGCCGCATGCTCTGACCACCTGAGCTACACCGCCACATGGACCCTATTTGGGGCTGGGTTTAACCTCTCCCAAATCATAACAATATAATACACTCCGGCCATCGGAAATAAAGGTCAGTCCGGTGGATTGGACAATCCCCACCACTAGTTGTTTCTGGCCGTTATTTTTAAAATCAGCAACGCCGTAATTGGCTATATAGTCGCTGATCGTCGGTGTCCTCCAGTTTTCTTTCATGGTTCCCCCATCCCAGGAGAGAGAAAAGATTTCGCCGCTGGTATAGGCGCGGTATTGGGACAGAAAGTTTAAAAACGACCCTTTGTTTTTATTCAGGATGATTTCCTTTTTCCCTGGGGTTGATAGGGAAGTGACCACCAAACGGGACGGGATAACGGCCCGGCTTTTTTCTTCATCTCTCTCCTTCAGAGGGTTGAGATCGTCAGTTTCCTGGACGAGGTTGACGGTCCCCCCATAAGAGTCGCTGCTGGAATATTTCGCCTTGCCTTTTTCCGACAAAACCATCAATCGGTTTGAGGAATTCAGGTGAAGTATTTCCTGAGAACCGTCCTTATCGTTTCCCAGAAAAACAAAATCAAAGACTGTTAAGCCCTCGGGGACTTTCAACCGTTCAACCGAAATATACTTTCCATCTTTCCAGGAAAGGACAACAATTTTAGAATCAAAGAGTTGCTCGCCATACTTTTGTTGGCCTAAAAGGACCAGCCCCCTTCCGGGCAATTGATGAACGCGAAGATAATAGGGGATATTTTGGGCAATTGTTTTATATTCTCCCCCAGACCAGGAAAGGGATAGAGATCTTAACCCGTCATCCTCGAAAATTGGTAACGAAAATCTGAGGATGACCGGTTCCGTTAATATCGGCCACGTCAACACTGATGTAATTATCCCAAAGCCCTCCGGGAATCTCTTTGATCAACTGGAATTTGTCTTGGAGGTTACGATAGATATAGATTCGGTTCTTGCTGATCAAGACCGTTTCTATTTTGCCGTCACCGTCTAAATCCCCAAAGGCCATATCTATCATGGCGAAGGGCAGGATCGTACTTCGCCACACCCCGGCCATATCAAAACCGCCGGCATTGATAATGATCTGCGGTGAAAGGGGATTGATGGTGTATCCCTTGAGTGATAGAGGTCCCTTCCCCGCGGGGGGAGTTTCACCGGAGGGCTCCGGACTCTTGGTTTGAGGGGCTGTGGCTATTGCCCCCGCGGCCGGGGTCGTCCGGGCACGATCAAACACTTTCTCATTAATCATGTCCGACAATTCGCCAACCCGGATAATGACCTCATCGATCCCCTTGGCTTGGGCATAGAATTTTTTCACGGGTTGACGAAGGGTAATATTCACCAGGTTAACGTCCAGACTTACACTGGTCCCCAATACATTGATACTGCCCCAAAGGACTACATCGGCGCCCAATTGTTTTCCCATCTCAACCGCCCGGGATTCATCCACTGGTCCTGACATCTTTTCTCTGACCTTCTGAATTTGGGCGTTGTCTAAAACCACGACCTTGTCTTCCCAGCTCAGACGGGAGGCGAACATGTCTTGAACCCCTTCCCTTAAATAGTCCATCCGTTCCGAGGCGTTGATAACAAAAGGAAAAACGGCTACCCGTTTTATTTCTCCCGCCCAGGACGGGGCAGCCAGAAATAAATTGAGGATCAAAAAAATTCCCCATAGACCTTTGAGGCAGGAAAAAGGCGCACTATTTTGATTCATAATCAATTCTCCTTTAATTTAAAGGAAAATAGCACGCCCTTTTGATTCTGTCAACCCTGTAGTGGCTCTTGCCCCCCTTCACTTTACCCAAACTAGTCCTTTTTATTCTCTTTTTAATGACGAGGCCAGGGGGTTTATTTGGGTTGCCAACCCAATTCCTCAGAGTACCTTCATGGTAAACCTCTTTCGAGATACTCTTTAAGGCAGGCCAAAGGGGAAAATTCTCCAGTAGAACCAAAGCTTGTTATTTTCCTCAAAATGTATTTAATACTAAGGGCCGCAAAAAAAGCGGCGGATTACCTTTTGGACAACCCTGAATAAAACCCCCTGGCCTCGCGGACAACAGCGCAACAGCGGCATCAGTTAAAAGTGAAGGGGGCTAAGCATC
This sequence comes from uncultured delta proteobacterium, assembly GCA_963790475.1. Classification (GTDB taxonomy): domain Bacteria; phylum Desulfobacterota; class RBG-13-43-22; order RBG-13-43-22; family RBG-13-43-22; genus RBG-13-43-22. The sequence continues at coordinate 83,282 of CAWBOS010000015.1, forward strand.
GTGGCTGCAAAACCAGTCCTTGACTTTGTTTATGGTTTCTTTCATACTATTTCTCGTGGCAATAACTTGAGTTAATTTCAGGATAAAGGGGAATTTTATCGACCATGGATCCGGGACTCTTAAAACAAATCAATCAGCGGGTTCAAGAAGAACTCCTGAAAAAAGAGATTGAGGTGGTCCAATATAGTCTGACCGAATTGGAACGCCTGATAGAAAAACGCCATCAGGACATGGCCAGTTTGCAGGTGGATTTAAAAGGCCTGGCCCAGAAATTCCAAAATCGCCTTAAAATTTTAAAAACTTCGGGGATATAAAATTAGATGTTTGAACTGAAAATCATCACCCAGTTCGCCGCCGCCCATCGCTTACTCAATTTTCAGGGAAAATGCGAACAGCTCCATGGTCACAACTGGAAAGTGGAGGTCTTTCTCCGGGCCGCCCGGTTGGATTCCGCCGGTTTGGTGCGGGACTTCGGAGAAATTAAAACCATTACTCATGAAGTGTTGAATGGGTTAGACCACCAGTATTTAAACGAACTTTTCCCTTTTAAAGAAGAAAATCCTTCTTCGGAACACATAGCCCGCTATCTCTTTCATGAATTAAGCCGCCGCCTCAACGATGATCGGGCACAGGTGAGCAAAATTTCTGTTTGGGAATCGGATTCTGCCTGTGCGACCTATTGGGGGGAATAAAAATAGCTGATAGCTTGTAGCTCAAAGCTCATAGTAATAATTATTTTTTTTAAATTGTTACCAAGCAAAAAGAGAAAATTTTTTGGCTTTCCTTTGAGCTTTGAGCTATCAGCTATTTATGATTTTGTTATCCGGCTGATCCCGTTCATGTAAGGCTGGAGGGCCGGAGGAATCAAGACGCTGCCGTCGGCCTGCTGGTAATTTTCCAGGAGGGCCACCAGGGTTCGGCCTACGGCCAGCCCCGATCCATTGATGGTATGAACCAATTCGGTCTTAGGCCGTCCTTCCCAACGAAAACGGATGTTGGCCCTGCGGGCCTGAAAATCTTCAAAATTGCTGCAGGAAGATATTTCTCTATAAAGATTTTGTCCCGGAAGCCAAACCTCAATATCATAGGTCTTGGCTGAAGAAAACCCGAGGTCACCGGTACAAAGGCTGACTACCTGATAAGGCAGGTTCAGCAGTTTAAGAACCTCTTCGGCATTTTGCAGCAGGCCTTCCAGTTCCCTGTAGGACTCGTCGGGAAAACAGAATTTTACCAATTCCACTTTATTAAACTGATGCTGACGGATCAGCCCCCTGGTATCCTTGCCATAAGAACCGGCCTCGGAGCGAAAGCACGGGGTGTAGGAAACGAAATATTTGGGCAACTCTTTGGCGGACAGGATTTCCTGTTGAAAAAGATTGGTCACCGGCACTTCGGCCGTCGGGATCAGAAAATAATCCCACCCCTCCAATTTAAATAATTCGTCTCGGAATTTGGGTAATTGACCGGTTCCAATCAGGCTCTGGCTGTTGACCATAAAGGGTGGCAGGATTTCGGTATAACCATGTTTGGTGGTGTGCAGGTCCAGCATAAAATTGATCAAGGCCCGTTCCAGACGGGCCCCCGGGCCTTTGTAGACGACAAACCGGGCCCCGGTCATCCGAGTGGCCCTTTCAAAATCGAGAATGTCCAGTTCCTCCCCGATCTCCCAGTGGGGGCGGGGGGTAAAGGAAAAGGTCGGCTTTTCTCCCCAGGTCCGAACTACCGGATTGTCCTCGCTGGTATAGCCCACCGGAACCGTCTCATGAGGGATATTGGGCAGGGTCAACATTATGGCCGAAAACTTTTCTTCAATCCCGGTCAGCGAATCATCCAATTCTTTGATCCGTTTTGAGACCTGGCGCATTTCCTCGATGGCCTCCCGGTCTTCTTTGTTCTCCTTTTTTAAACGGCCGATCTGGTCGGAAACCCTATTCCGGCGGTGCTTCAAGGCCTCGGCTTCCTGGAGAATCTCCCGGCGCTCTTTATCCAGAGACTCAAAGGCGTCCCAGGGCAAATCCTGGCCGCGAAGGGACAGCCGATCCTGCACCCAAGCCAATCGTTCCCGTATCAATTTCAAATCAAGCATAATCTTTTCCTTAGGGTTTGAAAAGTACCATAAGTAATCATCTCAGTCAATCATTTCAGCGATTCTCCTCCAATTGCTCTATAAAAGCCTCAATATTGGTCTTGGTTTGCTCGTCGGAAACCAGCCGCAGGTCGTTTAAATCCCCATTGATCGTCAGACTCGGGATCCCGGTCGCTTCCTCGATTCTTTGGGGCATACCGTAACGGCAATTGGAATTGTTGGGGCAGGTCTTGGCATCATGGAAGATAATCCCATCCACCTTGAAAAAATCCATCATTTTCTTGATGTAGATCTCCTTGAAATGGTCGGAGCGAACGATAAACAACTCCGTATAAGCCCTGGCCATGCTGTTAAAGGGATCCTCCGGTTCGAAAGCGGTAAAGATCCAACTGTTGCAATAGGTGGAGGCCAATACATTGGTTCGTAGTTCGGAAAAAAGATTGGAGTGGGCGCTCAGCCTGCCCCAAACCGGCATACCATCCCAATACAATCTGAATTTTTCATTTTCCACGGCGCCCACGCCGTTTTTGATCCGCTCCTTGAGTTCCGCTAATAATAACCGGTAGTATTCGACTGCCGCCCGGGTTCCTCTCAAAACAACCGCCGGTCCCATATGAATGGTCCCGTCAAAAAAAGTGATCGGAGAGGGAACGGCCGAGGCCGTATCCAGCACTTCCTTCCACAGGTCGGAACAGGTTCTGGATAAGGCCAGGACCTCTTTCATCTCGTCCAAATCAAATTTTTTACCCGATATTTCCGACAAGGGTTCTATGAGCTTTTCCATTTGTCGGGCAATGGACTGAACGTGGGCCTCGGTCACCTCATTCACCCCGCAATGGGTGGTAATCCCCAGCAGCGGAACATTGAGCCTTCGGGCATACCAGGAAAACCAGTCCTGCACATCCCGGCATTGATTGGTATTGAAAACCAGAACGTCGGGTTTGGGGACTTGTTCAATCCCTGGGTAGGCTTTGGACAAGGGCGTAACCCCCTTGAGATAGGCCCCTATATCTGCGGTCAGATAAGAACAGATATCCGGAGAATATCCGATGGCATTGGCCTCGGGGATAAAATCTGTGGCCAAACGTGTGGACCCGAGCATGGCCCCGTGATTTTCCGGAAAGTGGACCAGAAAGCCCAGGGCCCTTAAAATTTCGGCCGGTCCGACACTGGTACACCAGGCAATCTTTTGCTCGCCGGTCTTTGAGGCCCGGTCCAGTTGATAAAAATATTCAGACATAATCCGGTTCATCTCAGCGGTGGCTTCGATTTTTTTTCGTATCGGTTTTTTCTTCTCTTCCATAGTCATTTCCTTATCTCTTTTCTTTGGAGACCTCTGAAAAATATTCAATTTTGTCCAAGTTCAAGGAAGACGATCCCGCAAAAGGCGGGATTAACCACAGGCATACATTTAGTATTTCGAGGATTAAAATTTGAGTCTGAGGCAGAGATCGGGCAAAAGGGGATGTTTTTCAAGCGTCTCCCTCCATGGCATACAAGGCGGCCCCAATAGCCCCGGTCAATTGGGGATGTTCAGGGACCAGGATCTTTCTTCCAATGATCTCCTCGGTCATGGTCACCAGAAAGGGATTGTGGGCCACCACACCGCCGGTCATGACCACGTTCTCGGTCAAAGAATCCATTTCCAACACCCTTTTGACGACTGAGAAAAACAATCCTTTGATGATATCGGTTACCTTTTTCCCCTTGCCGGATATTTTCCAGAACCTCGGTGGCGGAAAAAACCGTACAAAAACTGCCCAGTTTGACCATCTCTCGGGATTGGCGGGCCAGAGCGTCCATTTCCTCTATGGGGATATTCAGCCGCAGGGACATTTCTTCCAGAAAAGCGCCGGTGCCGGCGGCGCACTTTCGGTTCATTTTGAAATTGATCCTTCGTCCTTTTTCATCCAGCTTGATAATCTTATTGTCCTGCCCTCCGATATCGATGATGGTTATGGGCTTGGGGAAATAAAGAAAACATCCTCGGGAATGACATCCGATTTCCGTTTTATCGGCCTTGGCAAAAGAGACATTCTTCCGGCCATATCCAGTGGAAACCGCATTAACCATTTGGTTTCTTGAAACCCCGGCCATTTCCAGAGAGGCGGCCAGGCAGCGATCGGCCACTAAAGTAAAATCCGTACCTGATTTCTCTACCGAGTACCCGAGCAAATTTTTGTTGGGACCGAGAACGACGGCTTTGGCCCTCGACGCCCCCACATCCACTCCTACGAAAACAGGCTTTGCACTGGTCATTTAATCTTTGCCAAAATACCCAAATTTTTGGTTGTTTAGAATTTTTTCCTAATTTATTGAACAGACCTTGTTTTTTAACATAAAGAACTTAAAATAGAAAGGGATTGGAGGTCAAGGAGAATTTAGAGCGAAAGAATTTAAAAAGTCTTGTTCCTTCCCTTCAGATATGGTAGCTATCCAAAATGCCTAAAACAGAATCCCTCAAAAGGCATCCTGACTGAGATTGCCGCTTTTTTCGCCTCGGTTAAACTGGCCCTGGTCCTTCTCATTACTCTGGCCATAACCTCTATCCTGGGGACTGTTCTACCCCAAGGGGAACCCATGGCCTTTTATGATCAGGGTTATAGCCCGATAACCGGCAAACTGATTCGCTTTTTTCAGCTTTATGATATGTATCATTCCTGGTGGTTTCAATGGGTTTTGCTTTTGTTGACCATTAATTTGCTGGTCTGTTCTCTGAAGCGGTTTTCTTCTACCTGGAAAGTGGTCAACGCCCCTTCCCGCTCCGTCTCCGATCATTTATTTGAAACCCTTCATTTCCACCGGAAATTCTCTTTCCAAGACCAGCCCGCAGATTCCCGAGGCCTGGGTTCAATCCCTGTTGGGCCGGCATTTTGGAAAACCTGTCTCTCTTTCGGCTCCCCAGGGATCGGCTTTTTACCTGGAGAAGGGTCGATTCAGCCGATTCGGGGTCTATCTGGTCCATTTAAGCGTCCTGGTCATTTTTATGGGGGCCATCATCGGTTCCCTTTACGGCTTTAAAGGCTTTCTGGAACTTAAGGAAGGGGAGAGTAAAGACCAAATTTTCATCAAGGGTCCCCAACCCCTTAAGAAAAAGAATTGGGGTTTTCCGTGCGGCTGGATCGCTTTACCCTGGCCTCTTACCCCAATGGGATGCCCAAGGAATATCGTTCGGATCTGAGTGTCTGGGAACAGGGATTGGAAAAAATGAAGGCCTCTGTCCGGGTTAATGATCCTTTTACCTATAAAGGAATTACTTTTTATCAATCCTCCTGGGATCAGTTTCCCATCTCAATCAAACTGTCTTTAATAAAAGGCGGACAGGAATCGGAATTAGAGATCAAGATGGATGAAAGAGTCCAGATACCCGGAACGCCTTTCTCCTTACAGGATAGTCCGATACGTTAACAACATGGGTAATCTGGGACCGGCCTTGGGAGTGATCTTGTTTAAGGATCAGGAAGAAATCGATCAGGGTTGGATACTGGCCAATCATCCCGATTTCCACGGCAACCGGCTGGGAGAATTCCAACTGAAGGTCAAGGAAATCAAAACCCGGTACGTCTCCGGGTTGCAGGTCAATCGGGACCCCGGGGTCTGGTTTATCTGGATCGGGGCGTCGCTGATGCTCATTGGATTTATCATTACTTTTTATTTTTCCCATCAACAGGTCTGGGTCTGGATCCGGAAGGGAAAGGAATCCAAGGGAAAGGACCAATTTGAAATCCTGGTAGGCGGAACGGCCCACAAAAACCGAGGGGCGTTTGTCCGCAAGATGGAACATTTAACCGAAAAGGTGCAGGGAAGTTGAGATGAACAGTTCTTTTTTGCTGAGTTGGGTGACCTTCGGCTACTTTTTTTCAGCCCTTTTTTATCTGATCGCCCTGGTTTTTAAAAAACAGGGTGTCGGCCGAATAGCCGGCTGGGTCATCCGGATTTTTTTTATCATCCAAACCGGGGCCATCATCTTGCGCTGGGTTGAATCGTATCAGATGGGGATCGGTCATGCTCCGCTTTCCAACCTGTACGAGTCTCTGATCTTTTTTTCCTGGACCATTGCCCTGATTTATATCTGGATTGAATGGAAAACCAGATCCAGGACCATCGGGGTCTTTGCCACCCCCTTTCGCTTTTCTGTCTATGGCCTATGCCTCTTTTTCTCCCGATATGAACTACCCGCATCCAGCCCTTGATGCCGGCTTTGCAGAGCAACTGGCTGATTGCCCATGTCATCACCTGTTTTTTGGGGTATGCCGCTTTTGCCGTCTCCTGCAGCCTTAGCATCATGTATCTGATCAAAAAACGCCGGTCCGGAAAGAAAACGGGTACCCAGGGCATTACTTCTTATTTCCCCGGGATTCCGGTCTTGGATGACTTGATTTACCAGATGATCATTGTCGGATTTTTGTTGTTGACGGTGGGCATTGCCACGGGTTCGATCTGGGCCCATTCAGCCTGGGGGACTTATTGGAGCTGGGACCCCAAAGAAACCTGGTCCTTGATCACCTGGCTGCTTTATGCCGCCTTATTGCATGCCCGGATGATTAAAGGCTGGTATGGGACCCGAATCGCCTGGCTTTCGATCATCGGATTTGCCTGTGTGCTTTTCACCTATTTCGGTGTCAATTTTATTTTATCAGGGCTGCACAGTTACGGAACGGCCTGATTCGTTAATGACCTGCTCGCCATGATCCTCATGGGCAGGTCAATTTTTGGAGGTTGCTATTATGTTTGGTATCGGGATGCCGGAATTTTTGTTGATCCTGGTTGTTGCTTTAGTGGTTTTTGGCCCCAAAAAATTGCCCGAACTGGCCAGAACCATAGGAAGGGCCCTAGCGGAATTTAAAAAGTCAGCCGACGAGCTGAAGGAAAATTTGAATGTGGGGGAAGAGTTTAAAGACGTTCAGAAAGATTTCAAGGATTTGGTGGATCCCTCCAAGATTCTCTACCCATCTGAAGTCACTCCGCCTCATTCTGAAGTCACGTCGCCTCATCGGGACGACAACCAGGAAAAGCTCGAGATCAAAGCTTTCCCGGGAACTCCGACGGATCCCTCATCGAAAGCCCCCGATGCCTGACGTCAAGATGCCCTTTACCGCCCATCTGGCGGAGCTTCGAAAACGGCTGATCATCAGCTTTGTCGCCGTCGGAATCGGTTTCTCGGTCGCCTATGCCTTCTCAGCCGAGATTTTTGACTGGCTGGTACAGCCCTTGATCAAGGTCCTGCCTCCGGGAGACAAATTAGTCTTTACGGCCCTGCCGGAGGCCTTTTTTATTTATTTGAAGGCCAGCTTGATCGCCGGTATCGTCCTGGCCTCCCCGGTTATTTTTTATGAATTGTGGATGTTTGTCGCCCCGGGTCTGCTTCAAAAAGAAAAAAGATTCGTTTTGCCTTTTGTAATCATTTCCACACTGTTATTTGTGGCCGGGGCCTTGTTCGGCTATTACATAGTATTCCCGGTCGGGTTTCGGTTCCTGGTCGGGTTTTCCACCGAAAACATTCGCGCCCTGCCTTCCCTTCAACTGTATCTTTCTTTTTGCATAAAAATGCTGCTAGGCTTCGGACTGGTCTTTGAATTTCCGGTCCTGGCCTATTTCTTGGGCCGGGCCGGGATCATCAATTCCCGAATGATGGCCAAGAACAGACGCATCGCCATTTTACTCATTTTTATCGTTGCCGCTGTTATCACCCCCCCGGACGTCGTTTCCCAGATCCTTCTGGCTGTTCCTCTGTATGCTCTTTTTGAAGGAAGTATCCTGATCGTTAAATTTACCGGTAAAAAGAAAAAAGAGGAAGAGGGCGAAGAAGAATCTGAAGAATAAGGGGTTATCGCTGAACCTATTTATACTCCTTATCCAATTCTTGGATAAAATCTTTCAACGTTCGGCCGTCCTGGTTGAAAGTCGCCACCTGATCCTCTTCCGGCGAGGGGGGGTTAGCAGGTTCGGAAATTCGTTTGACCTCCTTGGCCGTCTGTTTTTGGGAGGGGGTGGAAGGGTCCATGATCGGAGAACGATATTCGATTTCATCGTTGTTTTCTTGGGAAGGTTGAAAAATATTCACCGGTGGATTCATATTCTTTTGAGACAATAAATATTCCTTTAAGTACCGATCTCTTGTAAACATGCCTTCCGCTTTCCCCAGTTGAAGGATGTTTTCGATCTGATGCAGTTTGTCTTCCCGAATGGTCCCTTTGACCGACTGATTTCCGCGGAGAATGGAAAGAAGCGGGACGCGAAATCCGAATTTTTCAAGATAAATCAAGTCTTGAATGATCAACCAGACCAGGGTCGAAGCCAGACGATTGCGAATATCACTCTGCGCTTCCATGGGAAAGGCGTTCAAAATGCGGTGAAGGGCCTCCTCGGAAGTGCTGGCATGAAGGGTGGCAATGACCAGGTGACCGGCTTCAGCGATATTCAGGGTCAGCTTGATGGTTTCCGGGTCCCTGATCTCCCCGACAACAATCACATCAGGATCCTCCCTCAAAACATCCAGCAACCCCTGCTCGAAGGCCGGCATGTGGACTCCCAATTCCCGTTGTTCGACGAAGGATTTCTTGGAGACCAGCCGATATTCAATAGGGTCTTCAAGGGTGATGATATGATAGGAACAGTTGCGGTTGATTTCATCGACCAGAGCGGCAATGGTCGATGTTTTTCCTACACCGGTGGGTCCGCCGATGAGGATCAACCCGGATTTAAGATTACTGATTTCCTTCAGGGAAGGGTGAAGGTTTAACTGTTCGACCGTAGGTATGTTCCCGGGAAGGAGACGGATCGCCAGACTGAATCCCCGATTGGTACAAAAAATATTGATCCTCAATCGGGCCTGCTGCAAACCCATGGCGCAATCAATGGACTGGCGCTCTCTGAGCTGATCGATTTGTCTCGGTGACAGGAGATCTTTCACCAAATCATCGACTTCTTCATGACTCCATTTAAAGGCCGGTTGAAATTTTAAATCACCGTTAATCCGAAAAGCCGCCGGATGGCCCCCGGTGATATGAACATCGGATACCCCAAAACCCAAAGCTGACTTGATCAGACTTTCAAACTTCTCCATAGCCCGATTGACCTCTATCTTGTTTTTCCACGACTTCTTTATCCGCTCAAGAATATACCCAGAGGTAACCCTTCGGAGAAGGCCATTTTTTAAGCGGGGATGATCCTTGCCGGCCTTCTCCTGGTTTCTTCCTTCTAATTATACAGAGGCCAATTCCTCCATAATGGTTACTTCCGTTTTCCCGGCGAACAGCTCAGCGGCCTTGGCCGAAAAGGCCTTAAAATGGGGGGTTGAGGAATGGATACCTAAGCTTTCTTTATCTTTATAGCGTTCCAGAATGACTAAGGTATAGGGATCTTTTTTGGAAACGTTCAGGGTATAGGACAGGGTCCCTTCTTCTTTAGCCACTTCCTTCATTAATTCTTTGAAGGCTTCGATGGCTTCATTCAGTTTTTCTTCTTTAACCGGGATCTTGGCAACAATGGATATCATAGACTGTTCTCCTTTTTTAAAATTCTTATTCGATAGCCTTTTATCTTAGATTGTTAGTTAATTGGTGTCAAAGGAAAAAACTTTAGGGAAGAAAATGCAGGTATTACGATCGGCCACTTAATAAGACCACAGGGGAACCAACCCTTTTGGCCGATCGGTCTCTTCCTTGAAGAATTAGATAATGGTTGCGGTTACCCTGTTGCGGCCTGCTGCCTTAGAGTCATATAAGGCTTTATCCGCCGACTGCAAAAGCTTTTCAGCGCTGTCACTATCTTCGGAAGGAATAATGGTAGCCACTCCCAGGCTGAGAGTGACTGAATCGCCCACCTCCGAGGCTGCATGCTCCCAGTTCATCTCGAACACCGCCTCACGAATTTTCTCAGCCAAATGATACGCCCCTTCGAAAGGGGAATTCGGTAAAAGGATCCCGAATTCCTCACCGCCGTATCTGGCTACCAGATCGGCGGGGCGATGCACACTTTCCTTGATGCAGGCCGCAACCGCCTTCAGGCAGTCATCTCCCAGTTGGTGTCCATAATGATCGTTGTAGCGTTTAAAAAAATCGATATCGCAAAGGATCAAAGAGAAGGGTTGCTTTTCCCTTTTCATCCGCAGCCATTCCTCCTCGAACCTTTCATCAAAAATGCGCCGGTTGGCCACCTGGGTCAATCCATCAATGGCCGCCAGTTGTTCCAATTCCTTATTGGCCTTCTCCAGGGCTTCCTGGTAACGTTTTCGCTCCGTAATGTCCTTGAATTGTTCAACCAGACCTACAAGTTCACCTGCCAATCCGAACAAAGGCATCGCCGTCAACAGAAAGGGTACCTTCCGGCCGTTGCCGATCTCCCGTTGCTCATCCATTTCCACCCGCTGCTTTTTCGTCCGTATTTGTTCCAGCGGGCATTTAGGCGTTTGACAAATCCGGGAGGGAAACAAGTCAAAACACTTCCTGGATAGGGCAGCCTCTTTCTCCTTGAGCCCGAGAAGATTTAAAAAGGCCTTGTTGACGCGGACAACACGGTACCGTTCGTTGATGACCCAAGTGGCATCGCCGACCGAGTTGAATATCTGTTCGAATTCCAAACGGGCGATCTCCACCTCCATCGTCAACGTGTTGACCCGGGCAATGGTCTCCTCAAACAGGTCGGAAAGAGCGCGATTTTCTTCCCGGAGATCAGTCAGCTGTTGTTCCGCTGTTTGTTGGTTATTTAAGTCTGGCCCGGAAGGGGACTGTCCAGCATTGGAGGGGTTATTGTCCAAGTCTCACCACCAACATGTTGATCATTTATCCATCTTTTTTCAGAGGAGTTTCCGGCAAACCTTCCAACCCCTATGAAGCTGGTAAATCTTGGATCGAGTCCAGGGCAGGCGCAGGTCTCCATCTTGATAGTAGCTGGGCTGGATTCCGGCTGGAGTTTCTCCCGCACGTAATGCGGGACCAGAATGATATTTTGTGAATCTTAGACAAGAAGATACAGGAAATTATAAAACGGAAAAGGATCAGGGGTCAAGGATAAAAGCGGGCAGAATTTTTTTCATTTTTTTTGGAAAACCTTGAAAAACTTGCTTTTGGATACAAAAAGTATAAAATAATAAGTAAGGTCAAAAAGAAAATGAAAAGAAGATAAATCCCTTAACGTATCGACATGAATGATATCAGTATGCTTTTGGATGCGGTTTTAGTCCCCGAGGCCGGGTTCTTCCTGGTTTTCCTCATCTTTTTTATTCTTCTCTGGATTATCTTACGGCGAATAAAAGGTCTGGGGAGTACGATGGCGGTTTTGGAATTGGGACAACTGGAGTTCTATTTCCAATCCTCGGAAATTCGGAAATGTCGACTGCGTTCGATAACAACGGAACGGACGGACATGAAGGCCCTTCAGGCCCGGTCCAGTGAACTTCTTAATTTTTTCGACCGAATCGGATTTTTAGTTCAAAAGGGGACCCTCCCCAAAAAAGAAATGTGGCAGTCTTTTGGAACCCCGATCCTGGGATACTTCAGCTTCTTGGTTCCTTTTATCCAGTGGTTGCGGACTGAAGAAAGGGACCCTGAATTATATCTGTATTTTGAAGACCTCAACGAGGCCGTTTACCGCTTAAATTACAAAATGGATCGAAAACAGGCCCATCCCCTGATGGAAGAAAAAGAATTAAAGCGGTTTATAGAAGAAGAAAAAGCGGCCCTTTCAGATTAACCGCAATAATGCAAAAACCGGGAAAGAGGAAAACTTACTACGAATTCGTTATCTTATATTTCGCGGTGAAATAATAGAGTGGTTTTACTGGAGAGATTGTCTTTGGCCAACCCCGACTTCCAATTCGGAAATCCGGACCGAAGAAGGTCCCCCCGAATTCCAGTGGGGGTTACCATCTTTATTCCCCATCTTCAAACAAAATTGATCTGTAATAACTTATCAATGATGGGCTGTTTTTTCCCTGCTTTCGATTTGGGCCCAGTTGGAGAAACCTTTTCCCTGGTGATCGACCCTCCGGATATTGGATTAATCTCTGTAGAAGCCCGGATCGTTCATAAAGGAGAGGATGGAAAAGGATCCGGTTTCCAATTTATTTCTATGGATCCGGGGCATGAGAGAAAACTTTCCTTTTTTTTAGATATTTTTAAGACCTGATTACCCGTCTTAATCCCGGTAAAGATACTTACTGAAGTCCCGCGGCGGTTCCCACCGACCTCTCAATCCAAACTCATGGGGAAGCGCACGATCATGGTGGTGGATTTTTCCCCGACTTTGACTTCGATTTGGCCTTTAAGCAATCGGACGATACGATGGGTGATATAGATCCCCCGGCCTTGGCTTTCTCCATCCAGGAGTTTCAGCCGATCCTCTTCGGAGATCTGTCCGGCATTGGTAATCTCGGCACAAGCCCAATGTCCCTCGGCAAAGGTAGCTTATGGAAAGCGTCCCCCCCTGCCTGGGAATGGCCTTGGTGGCATTGTTGAGCAGGTTGTCTAAAATACGTTCAAGGTGAATGGCATAACAACGTACCGGTAAGGGGTCCTGGAAAGGCCCTTCCTGAAGGGTCACATTAGCCTTAAATATCTCTTTAATGACTTCTCTGTTGATCTCAAATCGCTTTTTAAGGATCTCCGTCAGATTGACAATCTGCTCCTTTCCTGCCTGATGGATGCTTAGAGCCATCTCTTGCATCCGATTGGTCTCTTCCACCAGAATATCCAGATATTTCTTGACAGAAGAGTCTTCTTTCAGCGGGGTTTCTTTGGCCAGCAGGGTTTTCAGCCTTCTGGCGAAGCCGGCTATGGCGATGGCCGGGTTCTTGAAATCATGGAGGGTATCATCCAACTGCTCCATTCTCTGGGCCTTCATAAGTTCCCGGCCTAAGAAAAGGAAGATCTCGATCTCCCACTCGCTATACCCTTGGCGCAAGTCCAAGGCATCAAAGGTCATGAAATGGGTAACTTCTTCATCCACTTTCAGGGGGACGTAAAGAATGGAGTTAATATTATGGTTGGCCGCGAACCTCTTCAGGTTATTGGAGATTTTTTGACTTTTCTGCGGATCGATGATCAGGACATAGGAAGGGGTCACCACTTCATAGGGGGATTCCTCGGTTAGGATCTCCCTTCTCAGGGCGAGTTCGAAAGCCGGTTCACTTTTCACCAAAAAACTCTTGCCAATTCCATGATACCCGGATGTTTCCGGGTAGCCGGCCTCAAGGACCACATGCTCGTGATCCCCTGAAACCGAGAATAGGGCACAGCTCTGGACATTGATGATATCGGCAATCTCAGGAATCACCCGGTTGAAGACCTCCTTCATCTTAACCCCTCCCCGGGAACCCATTTTCTGAAAAACCCTCTGGACAATGGTCTCCTTCTTTTCGTTGACCTTGTAAAGAGAGAGAATCTTTTTCCGGGCGATAACAAAACTGAGTCTCCGGGCCATGAGTTCCGCCATCTGGATGTCGAGAGGCGGGAAGGACCGACCTTCTTCGGCATAATAGATCTGAATCACACCCACGGTCTCTCTCTCATGAGGGAAGAAGCGCGGTATGAGGAAAGGGACGGCCATCAAAGAGTGGGCACCTCTGCGGGTTATAACCTCTTTATCCTGATACAGAGGTTCCCCCAGAATGCTGGGGACCAGCCAGGTTTTTTTGGTCTTGATCACTTCACCGGCAATGGTGTTTTCCAGCGGGATATAGGTGGCCCGCGCCGCCTCTTGATAGGGATGCGACCCGTAGGAAAGCATCTGACCGGTATTGGGATCGTAAATTCTGACTGCTGCCGACAAAGCCCCCAGGAACTCCACCATGTACCCAGTGACCTTGGTCAGGATCTCAGGCTCGGCCAGGTCCGGGCTTATTTCGATAATCTCGTCGACCTTATGGGAAATCTCATCTAGAAAATCGGGCAGGAAGGATTGTCTCAGGTTGACCGCCAAGTGATCCCAAAAGGCTTCATCCCGAACCGGTAAAGCCCAGGGTTCATTTCGCATAGCCTTGATCAGTTTATCGATGGAACGCCCGATCATTTCAATCCTTTTCTGTCAATACCCCATCGGCTCACCAACCAGCTTGACATGGATCCGGTCCTTGATCATTTGACCTTCGATAATGGACCACATATTACAGATACGGGTCGGGGTCCGGCAGTCGCTGCAGATCCCGTTTTCGACACAAGGGTTGGGCAGTCCGTAGCGGATATTGTTCAAAGGGGCGGCGTGGTGTTTGACCCGTTTAAAGGCCGTATCCAGATCGAAGACCACTTTATTCATCCCCACTACCAAAATAACTTTTTTGGGGCCGAAGGACATGGCTGCCACCCGGTTTCCCATTCCGTCCAGATTGACCAGTATCCCGTTTAAGGTGATGGCATTGGTGCTGGAGATCATAATGTCGGCCGAAAGTCCCTTACGGCGCTGCTCCAGTCCTTCTTCCGGGGACAATTCGGGCAGGTAAGGGTCGATGACCGTAACACCCGGAAGGGCCTTCACCGCCTCCCAGAGACCGATCTCCACCAGGGAAGTCGATCCACAACGGTAGACGATCGATCCTTTGGGAATCATCTGGAGGACCTCTTCTTTGGCCTGGTTGATAGTAGGGGCGAAACTGCCGGCCATCCGTTTTTTCCCCAGTTCGGTAATAATCTGCCGGGCAACCTGTTTCTGGTATTTCTCTTTAACCGCATCCATATTTTTCTCCTGACAAATTCTATAATAAGATTTTTCTTTTTTTTCACAAAAAATCTGGTATTAAAGTTTTATTATAGACCAAACGTTCCGATGTTCAAGTGTTATCTTACGGTAAAGGAATACATCAGATGCTACCCTACCCTAACATCGATCCGGTATTGATTGCTTTCGGTCCCCTTCAGATCCGCTGGTATGGGATAATGTATCTACTGGGATTTTTATTTTCTTATATGCTGGTTCATTATCAACTGGCCCGGCAAAAAACTAAGCTGTTGACCAATGAGCAATTGCTGGATCTTTACTTCTATTTAATCCTGGGATTGATCCTGGGAGCCCGGTTGGGATATATCCTTTTCTATAACTTGAAAGAGTATCTTCAACACCCCTGGGAATTGGTAGCCGTTTGGCATGGGGGGATGTCCTTTCACGGAGGGATGGTGGGGGTGCTGCTGGCCGCCTGGTGGTACTGTCGAAAAAGCAAAATTTCCTTTTTATCCTTGGGGGACCTCTTGGTGATTACGGCCCCTATCGGCCTGGGGCTGGGAAGGCTGGCCAACTTTATCAACGGGGAACTTTACGGACGCATCACCACGGTCCCCTGGGGCATGGTCTTTCCTCAGGGAGGTCCAATGCCCCGCCATCCGTCTCAACTCTATGAGGCTATTCTGGAAGGGGTTGTGCTTTTCTCCCTTTTGTGGATGAGGAAAAACAAAAAATCTTTTCAGGGGGAATTGGCAGCGGACTTTCTGATCCTCTATGGACTGTTCCGAATCTTGATCGAATTCTTTAGGCAACCGGATGTCCAGGTAGGTTACCTTTGGGGATTATTTACCATGGGCCAGTTGCTCAGCAGCCTGATGATCTTAGGGGGAGGGTGTTTCATATTTATCGGACTGCGAATCACAAAGACCCGTAAATGATAACGGATCGATTCCATTCAAAGCAAGACTATTCCATCACCGTCTGGGTTTTTTCGACCACTCCCCTGAATGTTGAAAATAGTATTATTTTTGGATATAAAAAATCGATTAACGATAAATCCAATAACCCGGGTTTGGAAAAAATCACCTTGGACCCGAAAGGAGCAGGCCCATCAAAGACAAGAAAAAGAAACTGACCACCGGGAACGGCGCCCCAGTTGTGGACAACCAGAATACTATGACCGCGGGACCTCGTGGTCCGGTTCTGCTGCAGGATGTCTGGTATCTTGAGAAACTCACCCATTTCGATCGGGAGGTGATCCCCGAGCGACGGATGCACTGGAGAGGGCGGCGGATCATTGGAATTACCGTGAAGACGATAATGACTACTACACCCAGCCCGGCAAGCTCTTCCGTCTGATGAGCCCGGCACAGAAGAAGGTCCTCTTTGAAAACACCACTCGCTCCATAGCCGATGCGCCCAAAGAGATCAAGGTCCGTCACATCGGCAACTGCCTGAAGGCTGACGATGTCTATGGTAAGGGGGTGGCTAAAGCACTGGGAATCCCGCTGAGCGGAGTCCCCAAATAGGGGATCAATCGACCCACTTCTAAGGAGTATAACGATCCTTCAAAATTATTTTACTCCTTAATCCAAGAGCACCCAATGAATTTTTCCTGATCTAATAAGAATTTTAGCTATGGCTCCTTTTTAAACGTGGTTCTGGCCGGATTTGAAAACGGCCTTTTCTTAAAGAGATACGCTGGACGGTGACAAACGGATTTTCATGTTATGATTCCCTACCGAAGGGATGAGCATGGTTAGAGAAGGCCTGTTTTTCTTTAGAAAAGTGCAACAGTATAGACCTGACCCCATGCAGAAAGGTGATTGATGACTTTTTCCACAAATTCAAAGCCTACTGCCCTGGTTGATCCCTCTCGAACACGCTTCCTCCAGTATCTTGCTGCGAAAAAGTCGGTCGATGACCGCTCCCTTAACAAGCGGGTTTGGGATACCCTCCGTCAGACCCTCGCCCCTTCAGAATTGCAGAAACCCATCACCATCTTCGAAGCGGGATGTGGCATCGGTACCATGATAGAAAGGCTGATCGATTGGGACCTGATAACCAATGGGCATTATACTGGCGTCGATGCAGCACCCGAATGCCTGACCGAGGCGCTCGTGAGGCTTCGTCGCCATGGAGAAAAATTAAGCCTGGAAGTCATCGACGAAAGAGCCGATAGGATTGCCATTCGGAACCGGCGTTTTTCTCTGGTGATCGAACTCGTGGCTATGGACCTGGTTGATTACCTCAAAATCAACAGGGACTCCCGCTCCTTTGATCTCATCATCGCCCACGCCTTCCTTGACCTTGTCGATCTGGAAACGACCTTGCCCCTTCTCCTCTCTTCGGTCCGCCCTGGAGGGTTGTGTTACCTTACCCTCAACTTCGATGGAATGACCGTCTTTGAGCCGGTCGTGGATCGAGCCCTGGACAAAGAGATCGAACGGCTCTACCATGAGACCATGGACAAGAGATACCAGGGCGGCCCCGGCACCGGGGGGAGCCGCACCGGCCGAACCTTGCTGACGATCTTAAGATATCACGGGGTCCGAATCATCGATTCAGGTAGTTCGGACTGGCTATGTTTTGCCCGTGATGGTGGCTACGAGGGAATGGAATCCTTTTTTCTCCACTTTATTGTGGATACCGTTAAGGAGGCCCTGTCCGGAAACCCCGGTCTTGACCAGCAGCAGTTTTTACAATGGGTGGACAAAAGGCATAAGCAAATCGACAGGGGTGAACTCATTTATATTGCCCACCAACTCGATGTTTTGGGACAGGTTATCAGGCCTCCAGAGACAATTAGGAAACCGATCCTCTGACCGCTAAGCGGTCGAGTTTCACATTCCAATCCCATAAAAACCGGGTCGCTTAACACCCTATGGCACTGTGACACCCACTTCGATCTTCTTCGCGATTTGGGCCCAGAGATCAACTTAGATTGTAGCAGGGGAATCAGCAAGGATGGCATCTGAGGCATTTTTTCACCAAAGGATTATTCGGGAATTCCTTCCTCTTTACCTTATGCCTCTCTTGTTGGTAACCGGGGCCTCCGAAATCCTGTCTCTTAATTGGACAATGGATTACGGTTTTAGGTGGGCCATGGTCACAACGACCATTTTTCTCTTTGAAATTCTTCTAGTCCATCTCGTGCGCTTTCGCCTCAATAATGCCCATCATGAACGGCAGCGACTTGCCCTCGGCACACCGGATTACATTACCTTGACCCGGGGATTCTTTCTGGCCTGTTCCGGAGGATTTATCGCCGTCCCCAGGCCGCAGGGATGGTTGGGCTGGGCCCCTGGTCTACTCTACCTGATGGCTATCAGCGGGGACAGTCTCGATGGATATTTGGCCCGCAAGTTGAAAAGATCAACCCTTTTTGGCGAGCTTCTCGATATTCAGTTTGATGCTCTGGGAACGTTGCTGGGCACAATCCTCGCTCTTCTTTATGGGCAAATCCCCGCCTGGTATCTTCTGGTGGGCTTCGGCTATTATATTTTAATTGTAGGAACCTGGGCTCGGAGGACCTGCGGACTGAAATCATACCCGCTAACGAAAAACACCTTCAGAAGAATTGCCGGCGGTACCAATTCGATTTTCCTCTCTCTGGCCGTAACACCTGCCTTACCCCCAAGGGTTACTGCCCTCATAGCCTATCCCTTCTTGGCCTTGATGGCCACCAGCTTCTTAAAGGACTGGTTCGCGGTCATTGGCCAAGGCAAAAACCATCGGAGGTCTGCATGAACACCGCCCTGGAAATCTTTTACAACCCTTTCCAAGTCACGAAGGGTTGGAGGTTATCGAGGCCTTAAGGGTCCCGTGTCTACTCCCTAATCATAGGCAGCCAATTAATAGGAATAGGTGACAGCGGCTCCCACAGAAAACCGTTCGGAATATTGTCCTTCAACATTCAGATGGAATCCCCGGGCGAGTGGCAGGTAAATACCGGCAAATCCCCCCAGGTTTGTCCCGCTATGAATCCTGAAGTCCCCCGGTTCAGAAGTCAAACCGGGGATGTTTGAGGACGAAGATACCGTGGCTTCCGAATAGCGGGCATAAGGTCCGACATAGAGTTTCAGCCCAGGAGGAACCGTGACTTGAAAGCCAAGACCGAAATTCACATCCCATAAGTGTCTTACCTTAAATTCGGTTGCAAAGGGGGCGCCGTTAGAAGTCCCGGAAACATGATCGGTGAAATCCCCGAAATAGGTGGAACCCTGTATGAAAGCCCCGATGCCGAAAATCTCCTTGAAAGGATAGAACCCTTTTGCCCCCATCGTACCGAACCAATTCCAGCTATCTTCAAAATCATTTTTGGAAGTCACTGTCGAAGCCTGGGTGGAACGGAAGGCATCGGAAATTTTCAAATCGGATACCCCGATTCGCCCAAAAATTTCCCAATTTTTTTTCCCATAACCTAACTGGGAATAACCTTGATTTTGTCTGAATACCTGCTCTTTCCCATTCTGGTATTCACCCTCGTAGTGCCAATAGCCGATAGCCGTAGCCAATCCCCCTTCTTTTTTGGAAAGGGGCTGGGGTGGGCCAAATAGTCCTTCTGCACCCGCCATCCCCTGGAGGGTAAAGAATATGAAAACGGATACCCCAATCACTTTAACCCCTTTCATCAGGAATTGCCCTTTCCTCATAGATTCACCCCTTCCACAACACAAAAATCAGAGCAACGAAATGAAGGCCCGTCTGGTCGGGTGGCTTCTTTTAACCCTTACCTCACTCCCCCCGGTTTGGGGGGTTCGGGTTTTCCTTTCCCCGCTTCGACTTTCTTCAGCCGGTATTGGGTATAGGCATCGCGCAGCGCAACATAGGGATCAATGGCCGCCTCTTTGAGAGATTCATAGTCACCGATGCTTAAGGAGGTATCGTTCACCTCCTCGTAGGCCCTGACGGCTAACCAGTCGTACCAGGGAGTAATATAGCTGACCGGAAACAGGAAATAATCACCTACGATTCTTATGGAGTCCCTTGCGCTGTATGGACCAAGAAACGGCCAGACTATGTAGAAACCCTGTCCCACTCCATAAATTCCCAGGGTTTGACCCAGGTCGGCGTCCTGATTCGGGATCTTGAGTTGCTCGCTTGATGAAGGATCCAAAAATCCTCCCACCCCCCAGACCGTGTTTACTAAGAAACGGCCCAGCTGTGCGGCTGCCCCTTTGAAGTCTGCCCGGAGCAGGCAACTGACGAAGCGAGCCGGGAATCCGAGATTGGAGAAAAAATTCTGCACGCCTACCCGCGCGGGCTCGGGAACGACTTTGTTGTATCCCTGGGCCACGGGTTTGAGCAACCAGAAATACAGCTTGTCGTTGAAGTGGAACATGGCCCGGTTGAAGGGCTCCAGCGGATCCGGAATCGTTGTTTGCTCTTTCTTCTCCCCTTCGCCTTCGGGATTTTCCTTGAGATCGGCACTCTCGGTTCCCGGTTGTGCTGATATCTCCGGGGAGGCGGGCGGATCGGAGATCGGGGCCGCCTCATCTCCTGCCCCCGTCAGCCCTTCCGTAAGGTTCTTCCCGCCCTCGGTGTTTCCATGCATCCTCGACACCTCAGAGGATTTCAGACTAAGCGGCTCTGAACCGGAAGCCACCATGACCACCCTGGGCTGAGAAGGCACATCGGATGATGGAGATGAATAGGAAGGAGCAGGGGAAGGGCGGTGAGCACAGCCCAGGGTGAGAAAAGCCAAAAGTAAAACCAGAGATGAAAAACGTTTCATTGTGTGTATGCCCTTCACTTTACTTCTTTCCGACCAATTACTCCTTCACCTTTTTTCGCAAAATCTCAAGCAACTGATTGGGCGTATTTTTCGCCAGGATGGTGTTGAACTGGCTACGATAGTTCTGGACCAGGCTGACATTCTCAATGACCACATCATATACTTTCCAGGCGCCGTTCTTCTGGATCACTCTGTAAGAAATAGGGATTTCTTTTGAGGCACTGACCACTTTCGTCTGGACCTCGGCCTGATTGCTGGCCAGCATGTTTTCTTTAACGAAAACAATTTTCTCGTTGGTATAAGAAAGGATCTTATCAATGTAGGCCTTTTCCAGTACCTGTCGATAGAGCTGGGTGAACTCCTGTTGCTGGGTAGAGTTCAGTTTGCTCCAATTAACCCCCAGGGTCCGCCTGGACAGTTCGACTTCATCGAACATCTGTACATAGATCGCCTCGAGTTTCTCTTTTTTGATCTTTTTGGCCGATTCGGCTTTGAGCTTTGGATCGCGAAGCACATCGAGCACTTTGTTGACATTGGTCTGAATCTGGTCAAGCGGTGCGCCGGCATAAACCGGAAGAACAGCCAGAAAGAAAAACAAAATACCCAACCATTTTAAATGTTTCATCATTTTTCCACCTTTCTGATTTTTTAGGCCCTTTGATTACTACTTCTTTACCTCACCGAAGGCATACTTGCCGATCAGGCTGGCGATATCGATGGGCGGCTGCGTTTCAATGATGGTTCCACCGGGTCCAAGGGGTTTTCCTTCGCCCCCGGGATCTATGCTGAGATACATGTCACCAATCAACCCCTCGGTCTTGATGGAGGCAATGGCATCGTCATAGACCTTGACCCCTTTTTGAACCCTTATTTCCACCACTGCCCTCTGATTCTTCTGGTCCATGGTGAGTCGTTCCACCCGCCCGACCTCAATCCCTAACATACTCACGGGGCTGCCGGCTCTCAAGCCGCTCACCGTAGTGAATCGGGCGAAGAGAGAGTAGGCGTTGTCGCCCAGCAAGGAAACATGACCGAGTTTCAAGGTCATATACCCGATACAGAGCAGACCGAAAACGAGAAAGAGTCCGACGGTTGTCTCCATGGCGTACTTTTTCATTGACTACCTCCTCAGGTCGCACCGAATACGGGCAATTTCTTTCTGTTGTTGTTTGGCAGAATTGATGACTTGATCCATTTCGGCACCAGGTTGGCCCTGGGCTATTCCGGCCAGGATAGAGAATTCAATGCATAACCCGGTTGGGGCTCGCCAGCCGGCGGACCAAAAATTTTGAATTCCCTGTTCTTGAAAATCCTTAACAAAATCCTTCAGCATGGTCTCGGTCTCAGTCAGATCCGAATAGGGGAGCACCGTAACAAATTCATTGATGTGGCGGCGGGAGGAAAAACCCCCTATGGCCCCAAAATGTTTATCGATATATAGGCCCATACGCCGGATGGCCTCCTTTGATGCTTCGTGACCTAAGCCGGAAATTATAATGTCCAGTCCTTCCAGAATAAAAACCACCACAGTATAAGTTTCCCCCATGGCCTTCTGCTTCAACTGAGCATGATATAGTACTTTGAACTGCCGTTTGGAGTACAGGCCTGTTAATTCTTCCTGCAACCCCTCCAGGCTGTGGATGACTTCATCTTTGAAGGGGTGGTCGAAATTTTCAAGTTCCTCCGGCGTGCCTTGAAAAACAATCTCTCGTTCATAGAGGGCCAGAATGCGGTTGGAGATAAAGTAGACACCGGGAATCTCATGGCTGACCAGGATCGCGGTAAAATTTAATTTTCTCTGATACTGAGCAATCATACTCAGGATGGCGTTTTTACGGACGGGATCCTGGCCGGAGGTGGGTTCATCAAAGAGGACTATCTGGGGATCGGTTACCAGGGCCCGGGCCAGGGCCACCCGTTTCTGCATACCTCCAGAGAGTTCGGAAGGGTACTTGCCGGCCGCATCCTCGAGTTCAGTCTGTTCAACTCTGGCTATAACTTTGAGATCTATTTCATTCTTTTTCAGGTTTGTCGTTTCCCGGAGGGGCAGCGCGATATTGTCATAGACGGTCATGGAGTCGAAGAGGGCGTTGTCTTGAAACATGTAACTGATCCGGGCCAGCTGGGTGGACTTTTCTTTTTTGGTCATCCGGTCGAGGGGCTTACCCCGGAAGAAAATAGTCCCTTCATCGGGTTTAAGCAGCCCGATGATATGTTTGAGGAGCACGCTCTTTCCTGAACCACTGAGGCCGATAATCGTCGTGACCTGTCCTTCATAGATCTGCAGGTTAACCCGATCGAAGACGGTTCGGGATCCGAAGCGCTTGGTGACATCCTTGAATTCAATCAACGGGGTATCCATGGATCCTCATATCAGCAGGGAAGTCACAATATAGTCCGCGACCAAAATAAGAACACAGGAGAGCACGACGGCCGAGGTGGTGGACAGGCCGACGGCCTTGGCCCCACGGCTATCCGCTCGCAGGTGCGCGAAATAACCTTGATAACAGCAGACCGTGGAGACGATCACCGCAAAAACAATAGCCTTGATGAATCCATCGGTAACATCTTTCATCTCCGTGCTGGCCTGAACGCGATGGAGATAGGTGCCCGCATTCGCACCCAGGAGCAATACCCCTGAGAAGTAGCCGCCGATAATGCCGACGAGGTCAAACAGGGCGGTGAGCAGGGGAAAGCTGATGATGGAGGCCGTGATTCTTGGACTGACGAGGTATTTGAGCGGATCAATGCTCATGGTGTCCAGGGCATCAATCTGCTCGGAAATACGTAGGATGCCAATCTCTGCGGAGATCGCTGAGCCGGCCCTGGCCGCAATCATGATGGCGGTAAGAACGGGCCCCATTTCCCTGATTAGCGATAGAGTCACCAGGGTGCCAAGCGCCCCTTCCGCACCGACTTTAACCAGGGCATGGTAGGATTGGAGACCCAAGACCATGCCGGTGAACAGGCCGACGAGCATGATGATCATCGTCGACCTGGCCCCGATATAATAAATCTGTTGAAGGATCTTGGGCAGTTGCTTGGCTCGAAAGGTCATCAGCAAGGCCAGAAAGAGAAAAATCAAGGCGGCGCCCAAATGGTTGACCCAACCGATCGCTCCCCTCCCGATGACCGCGAACGGCCCGGTTAATAAAGTACTGGGCGACTTCTCTCCAAGGTCTTCAGACAGGCTCGGTTGGGTTCCATTCATCGTCATGATTTTATAGAAAAATTTATATTTTATTAAAAAAGAATAAAATAAACCCTCGCAAAAGTCAATAAAGTCAAAAGGGTATTTTTTAAGAAAAATATCAGTATTGTTTAGGAAAAATAAGGAAGACCATCAGATAATTAGATGACATTTTGACCTATCGGTCGATTTTATTACTTTGGTTTAAGTTGTTATCTTTTTCTGGAATCCGGGGTCAGGATCTGCTGATTCCCAAACCTTAAAATCTATCCTAAAAGTGAAATGGCCCCCCGAAATCAGTGTTTGACTTTTATTCGGGCTTTTGATATGTCATTTTTGACATATAAAACCAATAATGGATCGCAATCCTATCTATCCGAGATTCACATAGTTACAGACACAACCCCTAAATTAGAAGGAATACCCGTGGAACATCAGGAAATATTAATGGATTCATGGAGAAAGATCAAGGTTAAGAATGATCTCATTTTGCATTTCAATTACCTATTAAATAAGCGATCAAATTATTACTCTCTCAATGAAAGCGCCCTGGAGGATCTCATAGAACAATTGGATCATCTGGTCTATGTCAAAGATATTTCCTATTGGTTGACCCTGGCCCGTATCAATGAACTGGCCCTCCTCTGTACTGAAAATTATGCCAATAACGGTGAATTGGCCCTGGTGGGAGACCTTCTGTTCAACCCAAGATTGATCCTGCTTCATATCCGAGGGGAGAATCGGCCAGTGGCCAAGAAACGCCACCCTCTCTTAACCGAACAATTCCGATTTGCCGGGGAAACCGTTCAAGACGTTATTGAATGGCTGAAAACGGAAACCTGTTTGGAAATTAAGAAGGAGGCCTTGCTGCCCTACCTTCACCAGAGGTTGGAAAAATCGGGCTATTTCAGAAAAGAATATTTCGAGTCGGTGACCCGACGAAAGATAAAGATTGCCGAATTAACCGGATTCATTTCCGGTATCGTGCCATCCGAAAGTTCCGATTTTTACCAATGGCTTCAAAAGGCCGGCCCCTCGGACCGGGAATTGCTAAAATCCAAACTCTGTCCCTGTAATCGTGATTTCTATTTCGAATTGGGCAGCAGGGTGATGAACATTGCCCAGGGTCCTTTGTTGCCCACCGGGTTTCAACATCACGAATCCGCCGAAACCAATGGAGGAATGATCTATGTCGAAAGTGTCCCTGAGTATCAATGGACGATCCGTACAAACGGAATCGGGTAACAGCATCTTACAAGCCGCGACTGAGGAAGGGATTTTCATCCCGACCCTGTGTCAACATCCCTTGTTGAAACCGGAGGAGGCCTGCCGGATCTGCGTTGTGGAAGAGGCTTTTGCCGGCGGGCAATTCGGTATCAAAGCGGCTATTACTAGCGAGGCCGTCACGGCCGCCGCTGCCCTATATTTTAAACGCCCCATTCGATATATACCCAGTTTGGAAGAATCGATTCTGACCACTTCAAAAAGACACCCCTATCAGATGAAGGTAAAGCTTGGGGCAGATGAAAAAGGACGCCTTACAGTCTATTGCAATGACTTTTTGGTTGATAAAGGCGCCTATGCCATATTGGGTCCGGTAGTTGTCTTTCGTTCCCTGTCAATGTTTTCCGGTTCCTATTATATCCCCAATATTTCAGCCCTGGAGAAAATGGTTTATACCAACAGCAGGTTCGGCGGGGCTGCCCGGGGGGCGGGACCGCCGCAAACTATCTTTGCCCTGGAAGCAGCCATGGACATGCTGGCCGAAAAAATTGAGATGGACCCACTGGAATTCAGGCGAATCAATTCACTCCAGCCGGGTCAGGCCAAATCCACGGGTATGGTCGTCGAAGAATGGTCCTTTCCCCGGCTTTGTGAGGCCATCAAGCCCTACTACGATAAAGCCTTGAAAGATACGGCGGCTTCCAATCTTCAAGGCGGTCCTTTAAAAAGAGGGATTGAAATTGCGGCCTCTTCATTCGGCATCGGCGGGGCGGGTGACCGGGCCAAATTGGCCCTGGAGGTTGATCCGGATGACGGCATCACGATTTATGCCCCCGTGGCCGACCCGGGTGAGGGTAATGAATCCAGGCTGACTCAAATTGCCGCCGATCAACTGGGTCTGCCCTTAGAAAAGGTACGCCTGCAGACCAGGGATACCGAAAACACTGAGGCCATGGGTCCGTCAGCCGGAAGCCGGATGACCTGGATGGCCGGGGGCTCTCTCTTGTCTTTTGTGTCCATTCCTATTTGAACAAGGCCTTCGGGCAGGGCTGGACGAAACCCCGTCTGCCGACGGAACATCGGATGGTCTATCGTCTGTCCCTTTATTTCTATAACACCATCGAAGAGTGCCATATATTTCTGGAGACCTTACAGGAAATATTTGAGGAACGGAGCTATCTGGTTTAAAGAATAAAATGGACCAGGCCGTCATTAAATATTATCGCAACCTGTTGAAAACCGGTTTTAAGCAGGCCGGTTCGCTGGAAAATCCTTCCCTCTTCCTGGATACGGTCAATGAAAACATACCCATCTGCGGGAATATCGGCGATTATTTGCATCTATACGTTCATATTCTGGATGGTGTAATTGACGACATCAAATATTTATGCACCTGTGACCCTACGACCAATGTGGCCGTGGAGATTTTCTGTATTTTAGTTAAGGGTAAAATCATTAAGGAACTAAAAACCATCACCAAAGAATTATTTTTCGAGGTGTTGGAACGAAGCGAAGAATTAGGTAAAAAAGCGGAAGGTCTGATAGAGCTTTTAAACAGAGGGCTGGCCCGATTTCCTTAAAAATCTTTATTACATCAAAATTTGAGCAAACGCCTTAAACAAATCAGGGAAATTGAAATCGTAGTTAAGACAATTTTTCGCAATATCTTAGTTATCTTTCCATGAGGAGAACAGGGCGATGTCTTTTGTCAAGCTGGCCCCGGAGGCGAAAAGAGCTATTGAAACTTTCTTAGAAGAAAAAGGACTCAAAGACCCCATACGCATCGACATACAGTCCACCGGCTGTTGCGACCCATCTTTGGGCCTTTTTCTGGATCAGCGGCGCCAGGCTGATCTGGTCGAGGAGTCGGATGGACTGCAGTTCCTGATCAGTCCCGATGTTCACCAGACCGTCGGCGAGGTGACCATTGCCTTTGCAGATGATAGGGATAAAAAGGGGTTTGTGATCACATCGAGCAAACCTTTGAGTGAATGGGAGGGATTCGGGGTCTGCGAAATTCAATTCGCGGATAAGCAATAAGGGATAACAACTGAACTAAAATCATTAAACAAGGAGGTTCCAGTATGGATCAGTACAAGCTTTTTATTGATGGTGAGTTTGTTGATGCCCAGGACGGCAGAACTTTTGAATCGATCGATCCGGGAAACGAGACGCCGATAGCCACAGTGGCCCAGGCCGGAAAAGCCGATGCCGAGGCGGCCATTGCCGCGGCCAGGCGCGCTTTCGATCAGGGGGAGTGGCCGCGCCTGATGCCGGCGGCCAGGGCGGACCGCTGTTATGATTTTGCCGATCAGATCACCCAACAAAACCTGCGTCTGGCCCTCACTGAATCCATGGATTCCGGCCAGGTTATCGGACTGGCCAAGTATTGGGGCATGCTTGGGTCAGGAATACTGCGCAATCTGGCCTACTATGCCGCCAACGGATTCCCCTGGGAAGAAGAGATTCCCTTCTCCGGCAACGTCTTCGGCCCCGGCCGTGATTTCATCCGCCGGGAACCCATTGGGGTTTGCGTCGGCATCATCCCCTGGAATTTCCCTTCGAGCATGGCTTTCTGGAAGATTGCTCAGGCCATCATCATGGGGAACTCTATTGTCTTGAAACCGGCCTCCTATACGCCGCTGACCGCTCTCATCATCGCCGAGGCCGCCAAGGCGGCGGGCATTCCCAAGGGGGTCATTAATGTCCTCCCCGGAGCGGGCGGGGAGCTGGGAAGAATACTCTGCACCCATCCGGACGTGGACAAGATCGCCTTCACCGGCAGCACCGAGGTCGGGCGGGAGATCATGAGGATGGCCTCCGACACGGTTAAGAAAGTGACCCTGGAGTTGGGGGGCAAATCGGCCAATATCATCCTGGACGATGCCGATATGAATTTTGCGGTGGAAGGGGCCGCTTTCGGGACTTTTTTCCATCAGGGCCAGATCTGCGAATCGGGAACCCGTGTACTGGTCCCGGCCAAAATCTACGATGAGTTCATCGACAAACTGAAAAAGCGTGCCGAGGCTCTCCGGGTCGGTTATCAATTGCTGCCTAACACCCACCTGGGCCCCTTAGTCAGCGCCCAGCAACTGGCCACGGTTGATCGGTATGTCCAGATCGGAAAACAAGAGGGGGCTGAGCTCATCACCGGCGGCAAGCGCGTCGAGGCCGAAGGCATCCAGGGCGGCTTCTACTATGCCCCCACCATCTTTACCAAGGTGAACAACAAGATGCGCATCGCCCAGGAAGAAATCTTCGGCCCTGTAGTCTGCGTCATCAAATACGACAGCGATGAAGAGGCCGTGGCTATTGCCAACGATTCCATATACGGGTTGGGGGGCAGCGTTTTTTCCAGCAGCACGGCGCGGGCCGAGCGAATCGCCAGGCAGGTTCGCACCGGTACCATGTGGATCAACAATTATCATTCCTTCGGCGATTTCTGCCCCTTCGGCGGCTACAAACAGTCCGGTGTCGGCCGGGAGCTGGGCCATAGCGGATTGGCTGAATACACGCAGATTAAAAGATATCATGTGAGTGCCTTCGCCGCTGCCGAAAGCAATTTCAGCATGGCCATCCTTAACGATGAGGCGAAGATCAATGTTTTGCAATATAACTGTCCTACCAACATCATCGGCGGGCATGGATGCCTTTCCGTCATCTACAAGGCGATTGTCGACCTGGGGTGCAGGCGGGCGCTGATCCTCAGCGATCCCGGGGTCCGGCAGGCCGGACTGGTCCAACTGGTTCAGGACGCTCTGGTTGATTTCTGTGTCGGCGTCTTCGACGACATCGCCCAGGACACGGACTTGGATATCGTGGATGCCGCCGTGGCTAAGGCCCGGGACCTCAAAGCCGATTGCATCGTCAGCGTCGGCGGCGGGAGCGTCATTGATACGGGGAAAGCGGTTTGCGTCACCCTGAAAAACGGCGGAAAGGCCAACGATCATATCGCCATGCAGCGTTTACAAGAAGCCCAGACGCCCCATATCGTCATTCCCACTACCTCGGGCACCGGAAGCGAAGTGACCAATGTGGCCGTCATCAAAAGCAAGATGGCGGGAAGAAAGGTTTATATCATCGATATCCATATCGTGCCCAATGTGGCCATTCTGGATCCTCGCTTTACCATGACCTTGCCCCCCGGATTGACGGTGACCACGGCCATGGACGCCATGACCCACGCCGTCGAGGCCCTGACCAGCACCATGGCCCAGCCTATCTGCGACGGCCAGGCTATGCAGGCCATCCGTTTAATAACCAAATACCTGCCTATGGTTGTCGCTGACCCGAAAGATGAAGCAGCCCGCAACAACCTGCAGATTGCCGCCACTATGGCCGGGTGGGCCTTCAGCATCGCCCAGGTTGGCCTGGCCCATGCCATGGCCCATACGGTCGGCATCCTGCACAATGTTCCTCACGGGGCGGCTTGCGGTATTGTGCTGCCCAAAGTCATGCGCTTCAATGTCGATTTTGCCGCTGACAAGTTGGCCATGGTCGCTCAAGCCATGGGCGTCAACACCACGGGTCTGGACAATCGTCAAGCAGCTCTGGCGGCGGCCGAGGCCATAGAAACCCTCATGAAAAAAAGCGGGCATCCCCTTCAGCTTCGTAGCGTAGGAGTTCCTGAAGAAAATCTTGCCATTTGCGCCTTCCACGCCATGGGAGACGCGGCGTCGCTGTTCAATGCGCGGCCGGTCACCGATCCGCAGGAGGTGCTGAATCTCTATCAGGAGGCCTATTGATAAAAATGATTCGAAACCATTTGGAAATCAAGATTAAGAGCCGGATACTCTGAGAAAATTTTTCTCTCTCATCCCGGTATCAAGGAGGGTTTCTCATTCAATGTGCAGCCCTCCTTGGTACCAAAAGATGTCCCTTTTCACGTACACCATCAATTCTTTTCTGGAATAATCCGACCAAACTCCCTAACCTTTAGGCAATCAGAATCTTTTCTTGATAATTATGTTTTTTTTTAGCATATAGGCAAAAAAGAGGTTATAAACAAAAATGATAAGAGGAAAAATCATGCCACTTCCAAGTCAACCCAAAAACCTCATGACTATGAAATTATTTTCCGTTTTCTTTTTACTCTTTCTAACCGGTTTTCTTTTTCTCCCCGCCCTTCAATCGGCTGCCGGAGAAGAGCTGACCGTTTCAGCGGCTATCAGCTTAAAGAATACATTTGAGGACCTAGGCAGGCATTTTGAAAAATCCCATCCGGGAATCAAGGTGCTTTTTAACTTTGGGGCCTCAGGGGACCTGGCCAGACAGATCGAAGCCGGTGCTCCGGTGGATGTATTTGCCTCCGCAGCCCTCAAAGACATGGATGACCTGGATCGACAAGGCCTGATCCGGCCCGGCTCCAAAACGGATTTTGCCGGAAATACTTTGGTATTGACCGTCCCGAACCGCTCACCCATTCCGGTCAAGTCCTTCCAGGACCTCCGGGACAGCCACATTCAAAGGATAGCCATAGGGAATCCCAAAACCGTCCCGGCAGGAAGATATGCCCAGGAGGTATTGACCAGACTTCAGCTCTGGGAGATGCTGAAAAGCAAATTAATCCTGGCTGAAAATGTAAGACAGGTATTGGATTATGTGGCCCGGGGGGAAGTCGATGCCGGGTTGGTCTATTCTACGGACGCCCGCACCCGGGTTAATGAAGTGAAAACAATTTCCATCGCCCCGGAAGAAAGCCATCAACCGATCCTTTATCCCATAGGTGTTGTCCGGGGGACAAAAAAAGAAGCCTTAGCCGCTGAATTTATCGCCCTGGTCTTATCACGGAACGGGAGGAACATTTTACAGCGGTATGGATTTATAATCCCTGAGGGAAAAAGCAAATAATGGATGAATCGACCTGGTTTTCTGTTCGCCTTTCGTTGCAGGTAGCCCTGACGGCGACGGGTTTTATTCTGATCATTGGGATACCTGTCGCCTACTTCCTGGCCAAACGGGATTTTAAAGGAAAAGAGTTGATCGATGTCCTCTTTACCCTTCCCCTGGTCCTGCCGCCAACGGTTACCGGATATTATCTGATCATCCTGTTCGGCCGGAGAGGGACCATAGGAAAGTTCCTTTACGAATGGACAGGATGGAGCGTCATGTTTACCTGGTATGGAGCCGCTCTGGCCTCCTTTGTGGTCGCCCTGCCTTTGATGATTAAAACCTGCCGGGCGGCCATGGAATCGGTGGATCGTAATCTGATCAATGCCTCCTATACCCTGGGACATTCGGAATGGGAGACCGCTTTGAGAGTCATCCTCCCCCTGGCTAAAAGAGGAATCATCGCCGGAACGGTCCTTTCCTTTGCCCGGGCCATGGGTGAATTCGGGGCCACCCTGATGATCGCCGGAAACATCCCCGGAAAAACCAACACCCTGCCCCTTTCCATCTACACCCTGGCCGGAAGCGGAGACTGGTCCAAGGCCCATATCCTGGTCCTCTTTTTAACCCTTCTGTCCGGATTATTCCTTTATCTGGCCAACCGGTTCAGCAGGAAAACCATCTGATGGGCTTCTCCCTCAAACTTCGCAAGCAGGTCAATGGATTTAAACTCGATGTCGAGTGGGCCATGAAAAATGAGCTGGCCGTTCTTTTTGGATTTTCCGGTGCCGGGAAATCGATGACCCTGCAATTGATCGCCGGACTGATCCGACCGGATGAGGGATGGATATATTCGGGAAACAGAACCCTATTCGATAGCCGGTCGGGCATCAATCTCGCCCCTCAGGCCCGTTCCATTGGCTATGTTTTTCAAAACCTGGCCCTCTTTCCTCACATGACGATCAAGCGAAACATCCTCTATGGGGCCGGGGGAATAAGAACTGAAACGAAGGATGAACAGGTACGAAAGATGATGGAAACCTTTCATCTGGTCGGGTTGGAATCCCGCTACCCTTCCGAAATTTCCGGTGGACAACAGCAGAGAGTGGCCCTGGCTCGGGCACTGATCCGCCGCCCCGATCTCATCCTCCTGGATGAACCCTTCTCCGCCCTGGATAAACCGTTGCGAATGGAAATGCAAAAATTTCTTAAGGAGGTTCGGCGAGAGTTTAATATCCCCCTGCTCCTGGTAACCCATGATCTTTCAGAGGCCTTATCCCTGGCGGATAAAATCATCGTCTACTCCCGGGGCAGGATCGCCCAGATCGGTCCCCCCGAGAATATCGGTCTTAATCCGGTGGATGCAGAAGTAAAGTCGTTATTTTTCAATCCTTCCTAATAGACTCCCCTAATCGGCACAATCAGATTTTTTCTTGACTTTTATGTCATTTTTGACATAGTTGGCAAAAAATCTATGAGGAGGCAGCGGATGAGGAAATTTTTGATAATTTATCGACAGGTTTTGTTTTCGTTAATGATTTCAGCCCTTATTTTAATCTTTGGATCCGGCATCTCACAGGCTAAAACAGTCAATGAAAAGATTCTGGATATTCTCTTAGAAAGCAAAATCGTTACTCCCGAAAAATACCAGGAGCTCAAGAAGCAGGTCGAGGCGGAAGAGGCTGAGGTTGCCAAAATAAAAGCCGAGGCCGAGAAGAAGGCTACCGAAGGGGCCAAGATCGATTTTAAACGAGGATTTTCCATCGAATCAGCGGATGGAGAAAATAAGCTTCGTGTGTCGGGGAGACTGCATGCCGATTATAAGCTATATTTAAACAATAACCCGAGCAACGATTCTTTCTACATTCGTCGGGCCAGACTGGACTTGATGGGGACCCTTGCTAAACATTACGATTTCTCAGTTGAACCGGAATTCGGCCAGGGCAGCGCCAAGCTGAATGATGCCTTTATGAACATCCATTATATCCCTTATGCCCAGTTGATGTTCGGCCAGTTCAAGGTCCCTTTCCTGATGGAAGAACTCCACGCGGATAACTGGATTGATTTCATCGAACGATCCTTAGCCGACAATTTCGCACCCTCCCGGGATATCGGCCTGATGATCCACGGGAACATAGCCAAGGATCTGGTCTACTATCAAGTGGGTGTCTTTAACGGCCTCAAGCTCAATGTGACTGGTGATGTAGATGATCAGAAGGATGTGGCCGGCCGAATCACCGTAGCCCCCTTCGCCCGTCTCGAAAATCCTTTCCTGAAGGATTTTCATATTGGCGGAGCCTTCACCACCGGCGTTCAACATACCACCAAACCCAGCACGGACTGGTGGAAAAACGGCTTTAAAACTGCCGGCGGAGCCGGGACCACCTTTTTGCAATTCCAGGATACGGTCACCGAGGCTGGAACCCGGACCCGTCTGGGGGCAGAGATGGCCTGGTTGGTCGGACCTGTGTCCCTCAAGTCGGAATATGTGAACCTCCAGCTAAACGACCTGCGCAACGGCAGCAAAAGCGGAAGCTTCGGTGGTAATGCGGGTTATGTGTCCTTGGGCTGGTTTTTAACCGGAGAGCATGAACCCTGGAGAAACGGCCTCCCCCAGGCCGTCACCCCCAAACATCCCTTTGTCTTCGGCAAAGGCGGGACCGGCGCCTTTTGGATCGGGGGCCGCTATGAATGGTTGGATATGGATAAGGGTCTGCTGACCAACGGTTTCGTGGATGCCACTAAATTTACCAATAGGGCCAGCGGATACAATTTCGGTCTGAACTGGTATCCCAACGAGATCGTTCGCTTCATGGTCAATTATACCCACACCAATTTCGATCAGAAAATCAATGTGAGCGGGATAAACATGGATTACGAAGATTTCATGCAGGTCCGATTCCAGATTGTTTGGTAATTTTAGAATTCGTGTCCGTTTAATCTGATAAGAATATTAAAAGAAAACTTTGGAGATTCTCTGCCGTCCGCAAAGGTGGGCAGGGAATCTCCAAAGGGATTATCGAACGAGGAATGGAATGATAGGCATGAAAAAACTTCTTACCCGTAATTTGGTGGTTCTGTTATTTATGATTCCATGTCTGACATTTGCGGCCGAAAAAAGTCCTTTTGTTTTCATGGCCAGCACTATCGGCCCCATCGGTGCCGGGATCGTAACGGTTCTCGAGGATAAATTCGAAAAGGAAACCGGCATCTGGGTTCGCCATGTCGGGGCGGGAACCGGGGCGGCCTTGAAGATCGGCCAACAGGGAAATGTCGATTTAGTCATGGTCCATGCCAGGTCTCTCGAAGAAAGATTTATTAAGGACGGATATGGGACAAAACGCATCCCCTTTATGTACAATGACTTTGTCATCCTCGGACCGGCCGCCGACCCGGCCGAGATCAAGGGTCTGAAAAGCGCTGGGGAGGCCCTTAGAATGATCGCCGCCCAAGGCCTGCCATTCATTAGCCGCGGGGACAGATCAGGGACCCATCTGGCCGAGATGGAACTCTGGGAGAAAACCGGCCTTAAACCGGGTGGCCCCTGGTATAAGATTTACGAGAAAGGGAGCGAAGGTAACGCAGCGACACTCAAATACACCGATCAGCAGGGCGCCTATACCTTCATCGACCGGGCCACTTTCCTCTCCCTCCAGAAGAGTATCAAACTGGTGATCCTGGTGGAAAAAGACGAAGCCCTCTTGAATTTCATTTCCCTTATTCCGGTAAATCCGGCCAGGTTTCCCAAAGTGCATTACCAGGAGGCTTTGGCCTTTGTCTCCTGGCTGACGGCTCCGGATAAGGGGCAGTTGATCGTGCGTGATTTCGGAAAAGACAAGTACGGAAGCCCCCTGTTCTTTCCCGATTCACAGGAATGGAAAGCCACCCAGAACAGGTAATTATTGATACAAAAACTATTGATAGCCGAATGGTCTTCCATCGGATCAAAAGGAGAAAAAATGAAAAATATTTTTCTTAAATTCAGTTTAAGGATTACCCTTATATTTTTATTGCCGGCATTTTTTCTATCTTCTTCCCTGGCGGCGGAGAAGATGGAAAAGAATATTATCCTGGCCACCACCACCAGCACCCAGGACTCGGGTCTTCTCGATGTCCTGATCCCGGTTTTTGAAAAGGATACCGGCTATTTCGTCAAAACGATCTCCGTCGGCTCCGGTCAGGCCATGAAGATGGGGGAAAAGGGGGAGGCCGATGTCCTCCTGGTCCACTCCCCGGAGGCGGAACAGGCCTTTATGGCCCAAGGATTCGGGATCAACCGGATGCTGGTCATGCATAATGACTTCATTATCGTCGGCCCCCCGGCCGATCCGGCCAAAATCAAAGGCATGAAATCGACCAAGGATGCCTTGAAGCTGATTGCCCAAGCCGGAGCCTTGTTCCTGTCCCGGGGCGATAATTCCGGAACCCATGCCAAGGAAAAGGGCCTCTGGAAGGCGGCCGGGATTGTTCCGGAGGGCCAGAAATGGTATCAGCAGACCGGACTGGGGATGGGTCAAACCCTGAACGTAGCGGCTGAAAAGAAAGGCTATACTCTGACCGACCGGGCCACCTACCTGGCTCTGAAGAAAAACCTGGGTTTGGAAATCCTGATAGAAGGGGAACCGCTCTTGCTGAATATTTATCATGTCATAGAATTGAACCCCGCTAAATCGCCTAAAATTAACGTGACCGGAGGAAAGGCCTTTGCCCAGTTCATGGTCTCCAAGAAAACGCAGGAGATCATTTCCAAGTTCGGCGTTGACAAATATGGTTCCCCTTTATTCTTCCCTGATGCCGGCAAGAAACCGGAATCACTTGGTCTGTAATGGAACTGATTCTTGACGGGATACTCAAGGCCTTTCAACTCCTGTTCACCTTCAATCCGGAGGTGATGGGGATCACCTGGCTCTCGCTTGAGGTTTCCGGAGCGGCCACGTCCATCAGTGTCCTCTTCGGCATCTCGATAGGGGCGGTTGTGGCCTTGAATCATTTCCCAGGGAAAAGGTTCTTGGTCAGTGTAGTCAACACGGGCATGGGCCTGCCCCCGGTAGTGGTCGGGCTCTTTGTGATGATCTTCCTCTGGCGCAATGGTCCTTTGGGTTTCCTGGGGATCCTTTATACCCCGGCGGCGATGATCATTGCCCAGGCGACCATCGCCTCGCCGATCGTTATGGGCCTGACCATCGCCGCCATTCAAAACCTTCCCCCAAAACTGCGACTTCAGATCCTTTCCCTCGGGGCCACACGGCTACAGATGGTCTGGTTTCTCCTGCGGGAAGCGCGACTTCCCCTCCTGGCGGCCATCATGGCCGGGTTCGGCGGGGTCATTTCCGAAGTCGGGGCTTCCATCATGGTCGGTGGCAATATCAAAGGATATTCCCGGGTCCTGACCACGGCAACGGTCATGGAATCCGGTATGGGGAATTTTGATATGGCCATCGCCTTGGGGATCATCCTCCTCCTGCTCACCTTTCTGGTGAACTACCTCCTTACCGTTATTCAACAGCGGGAAAGGCCCCGATGAATCAGTCTCCCCAAGTTATTGAAGCGGATAATCTCCGGGTGATTCGGGGGCGGGTAGAGGTCCTCGACATCCCATCTTTTAGGCTGGCCGAGCGGGAGATCCTTTCCCTGATCGGACCCAACGGGAGCGGTAAATCCTCTCTCCTGCTGACCCTCAACGGGCTGCTGAAACCGATCTCCGGCCGGATTCTCTTTCGGGGCCGAGAAATCGGTCCTGACCAGGAAGTATTGGATTACCGGCGCAGGATCGCCCTGGTTTTTCAGGAACCCCTATTGTTCGATACCACGGTTTTCAACAATGTTGCTTCAGGTCTGAAATTCAGAGGGATGCCCCGGGAGGAAATCCGAACCAGGGTCATGGAAGGACTGGAACGGTTCAGCATTGCCCATCTGGCCGGCCGCTCGGCCCGCAAATTATCCGGAGGGGAAGCCCAACGCACCTCCCTGGCCCGGGCCCTGGCCACCGGTCCGGAAGTCCTATTCCTCGATGAGCCTTTCGCCGCCCTGGACCCCCCGACCAGGCAGTCCATCATACAGGACATGGAAAAAATAATCCGCGAGACCGGGACTGCCGTCGTGCTCGTCACTCATGACGAATCCGAGGCCTTGAGACTGTCTGACCGGATCATGGTGCTCAATGGAGGAAGGATTGTTCAGTCCGGTTCTCCGGACGAAATCATGAATCGCCCGGTCAACCGGTTTGTAGCGGAATTTGTGGGAATGGAAAGTATCATACCGGGAACGGTTCTGAAAAACAGAGAGGGGGCCGTCTTTATCTCGGTTAACGGGGGCGACATAGAGGCCTTTGGAGATCTGCCGCCAGGGGAAAAAGTGTATTGTGGGATCCGACCGGAAAACGTGGACATTGATCTCGACGATATTAAGGAATTAAAAAATTACGAGAATGTTTTCCTGGGAAAAATCACCGGGATCATCTCCATCGGTCCGTTTCTTAAAATTACCCTGGACTGCGGTTTTCCCCTGGTTGCTTACCTGCCACAGAGAACATTTCCCGGTTTAAAACTGACCATTGGAAGACAAGTCGCGGCCTCATTCAAGGCGGCTGCCGTTCATCTTATTTCCGACCAGACCTGAGCTTTAGATAAAATATTCTATTGTACAGATTCTTTACCAAAAGCCCCAATCGCGGTAAGCTGCCTCCCTTTTATCTTCAAAATCAATCCTGCCGGACCCAACCGGACCAGGGCGAAATGGCGGGTGAGCCTATTCACTTGGTGGCAACAGCGGGACTTTGAGGGCGTCGTCAGGTATTCGTCCGGTCAAGGATTTTAAGAAAAAAACAATATCTTCCACCTGTTGGTTTGCGAGATTTTTTGCCAGCTGAACTTTGCCCATAATCCAGACGGCGTCAGGCAAACGATCGACAGAGCCGTCATGAAAATAGGGGGACGTCATTTCAACGTTTCTTAACACAGGGACTTTAAACACATACTTGTCGCTTTCATTTTTGGTAACCATATATCTTCCATCGTCAACATCTTTGCTTTTGGTATACTGCCAGTAGGGTTCAAATATACCAAACTTCCGGTACATCTTGTCGCCCACATAGACGCTTGAATGGCAGGTGATACAGCCTGTTTCGATGAACGTTCTAAGCCCCCTTTTTTGAGGGGCGGTGAGTGCGGTCTGATTCCCCTTTACAAATACGTCGAAAGGAGAAGGAGTGACTAGTGTTCTTTCAAAGGCACCCACTGCCTTGGCGTAATTATCAACGTTCACCGGATCCTTTGCTCCCGGGAAGGCCTTCTCGAATAAGCGGGCATATCCTTTTATTTCCTTGAGTTTCTTCTCCACGGCCTCATAAGACGGCATACCGAAAGAGGGCTCCCCGATCACCGCCTGTTTGGCCTGGTCTTCCACGTCCATACGATTTCCTATCCAATGCTCTGAAATCTGGTCTGCCGCATTGAAAACGGTAGGAGCGTTCCTGGGATTTAGCCGGCAATTAGCTCCGATAGACTTCTTTAACCCGTCAGCCGCATACAAACCGATAGGATGGCAACTCGCACAGCTGACTTTTCCGTTCAGGGAGATCCGGGTTTCATAAAAAAGTATTTTTCCGAGAGTAACCTTTTCAGGGGTAATAGGATTTTTCTCCGATATCATTGCCTTTGGCAAAGGGCCGAAAATTTGTTTGGCCTGGGTTAGCAAGGCTTCATTTCTATTACCGGCTAATGCCAGTCCGGTAAAGGATAAAACTGAGAGAATAAAAAGGACTTTGATGCTCACTTCACTTCTTCCCTTGATCCCAGCCATGGCAACCTCCTTCCTTGTAACAGAGTATTATCAAAAGTTTTTAAAGTCCTTTATCTAATTAAATTACCAGCAGTCCTTTAGAAGTTTAATAGGGTAACCATTGTATTTTATTGCTCCATAGGCCGTATTTTTATTGCCAGTCTGGCTCAAGACTCCAAGAGGCTTCGACACGATATTGTATAGGCGGAATCCCTGCCAAAAACTAAAGCCCTCGAACTTCCCATAGACCACTCGGACTCCCGGAGAACTTTCCTATGGGGAAGCCTTGTTCGCGATCCAGGTCTATCTGTGGTATAATAAGAAAAATAAAAATTTCCCCTTTCAGCCGGAACCTCTTTTGCGGGAGGCCTTATGAAAAACCAGTCAATCGCCCAAATATTTAATGAAATGGCCGAGCTTCTTGACCTCAAGGGAGAGAACGTCTTCCGGGTAAGGGCCTACCGCCGGGCGGCCCAAAATATCGACGGTCTTTCCAAGGATGTAGCCGCCTTTACCCGGGAGGATTTGGAATCGATACCCGGAATAGGCAAAGACCTGGCCGGTAAGATTCAGGAATATCTGGACACCGGGAAGATTACCCAGCACGAAGAGCTGAAAAAACAGATTCCCCACGGAGTTCTTGAGCTGCTTCGCATCCCCGGGTTGGGGCCGAAGACGTCGATGATGCTCTATGAAGAAAAAAAGATTAAGAACATTGACGAATTGGAAGCCCTTACCCGCGCCGGGCGATTGGCCGGCCTGCCGGGCATTCAAAAAAAAACCGAAGAGAATATTTTGAAAGGCATCGAGCAGATCAAGCACGGAACGGAACGACGGCCCCTGGGCAGGGTTTTGCCTTTAGCCGAGGACATCGTCGACCGAGTCAGGGGAAAAGCACCGGTGGACCGGATCATAGTGGCCGGGAGCATCAGGCGGCGGAAGGAAACCGTCAATGACATCGACATCCTGGCCACCTCGAAAAAGCCCGAAAAGGTCATGGAGTTCTTTGTCAAACTCCCTCAAGTAGCTCGGGTCCTGATGCACGGGCCAACTAAATCCTCCGTCATAATTGACGAAGGAATACAGGTGGACCTGAGGATTGTGGAGGAGGCCTCCTATGGTGCGGCCCTCCAGTACTTCACCGGAAGTAAACAGCACAACATCAAACTGCGCGAGATGGCCGTCCGGGCGGGACTCAAGATTAATGAGTACGGAGTGTTTCAGGAGCCCGGGGACAAAAAGATCGGCGGGAAAAGGGAAGAGGATGTCTACCGGGCGCTCAAAATGCCTCTCATCCCGGCCGAACTTCGGGAAGACACCGGAGAGATCGAAGCGGCCCTGGAGGGAAAACTTCCCGACCTGGTGTCGATCGAAGACATCAAAGGAGACCTCCACGTTCACACCAAGTGGTCCGACGGAAGCCACACCCTGGAGGCCATTATCCAGGGTGCCCGGGAAAAAGGCTACCAATACATCGCCGTCACCGATCATACCAAAGGGCTGGGTGTGGCCCACGGTCTGGATCAAACAAGGCTGGCCGAGGAGATCAGGGCCATCGACGAAGCCAATAAGAAATTAAGCGGCTTTAAAATACTAAAGGGAACGGAGGTGGACATCAGGTCTGACGGCAGTCTCGATTTGTCCGATGAAGCCCTGTCCGGGCTGGATATCGTGGTGGCCTCCATCCACTCGGGTTTCAAGCAATCCCGGGAACAAATTACCGGGCGGGTGCTGTCAGCCATCCGCAATCCCTGCGTGAGCATCATCGCCCATCCCACCGGCCGACTGATCGGCGAGCGCGACGCCTATGCCATCGACCTGGAAGCGGTGCTTAAAGAAGCGGCCCGTTACGGAGTGGCCATGGAGATCAACGCCTATCCTCTCCGGCTTGACCTGAACGACCTGCACCTGAAAATGGCCAAGGGCTACGGCGTATCTTTGGCCATCAACACCGATACCCATGTACTCGATCAATACAATTTTATGACCTATGGGGTGTCCGTGGCCCGAAGAGGATGGGTGGAGAAAAAAGACGTCCTCAACGCCCTGGATGTTGATTCACTCATCAGGAGGCTCAAATCGTGCCGGACCGGAAAGGCCAGACAGGGCAAACGATAGGTGGTTTCCGGGCTTGCGGTTAAGTCCTGAAAAGACGACGCTCCTTCTCTCTGATGAGTTCCATCAATTCCCGGGCATTCTTGGGGGCATAGCCGTAAGCGTCGTTATTGAAATACATAAAGACCTCCTTGCCGTCCCGGATATAACCCCTTATCCGCCGGGTATCTTTTCTTAAAGCCTTCAGGGAATAGTCCGCGGCATAACTTCCCCCTGCCCCATGGCGTCTGAGATAGACAAAGTCAGAGGTGACCGGCAAGTCATCGATAAAATCCGGCCAATCGGCCATACAAAGGTTTATATTATGTCCTTGACAGAGGGTAATAACCTCGGCCCTTATCCAGCTTTCGTGACGAAATTCGAGGGTATTTCTGACTGGATATTTTTCAAAAAACCGCTCAAGAGGTTCTTCCACTTCCGTCAGTCTTTTGATATGGGTGATATACCGGCTCCCCTTGAGAGAAAAGGCAAATCCCGGGGGTGTCTGATCACCCCATTTGATAAAGGTACTTAACAGAGGCAGCCGATAAAAGGTCACATTCAATTCCACGGTGGAGAAGATGGTGCTGTAGTATTCTAACCATCTCCGCTGGGGTAAATCGCGGGGATAAAAGTTTTCCTTCCAATCTCGGTAGCTAAAGCCGCTGCAGCCGATCCATGGTTGGGCCATGAATGAATTGTATCATATCGTTAAAAATTCTCATCAAGAAATTCCTTGCCCCAGACACAAAATTAAGGCCTGGCGGATCTTATTCCTTGTGCCCATAGCGGCCGAACCCCGAATAGAGACATCTCCTCCCTCCTGCTTACTCCGGTCAACCTAAAAAAATTTCCTCTTTTTATCCTGTTTTCTCTTGACCCCTCTTGACCCCCCATTTATACTTTTTATATTTCGGCCCTGAGCAGCGCCTGGCAGCATGAAAATATTTACAGTGAACTCCGAACTTTATTCTAGTGTTGAGATCTTTTCTTTACCAATGAACTTCGATCCCCTTTATACATCAGTTTCCACCAGGCCATGAAACTCGACACCAAAGTTCTGGTAGTCGGCGGCGGGCCGGCAGGAGCCACGGCGGGCCGGTTGCTCGCTGGAAGCGGAAAGGAAATTATCCTTCTGGAGGGAAATCTCTCCTATGACAAACCTTGCGGTGGAGGAATTCCTCTCAACATCTTCGACGAATTTAACCTCTCCAAGACTTCAATAAAAAGGGAAGTCCACGGCCTCCGAATCGTATCTCCCCGGGGGAATAGGGTTGAGATTAATCTGAAGGATCATAGCCTGGCCATTGTCGAGCGGAGGGAATTTGATAAAGCCCTCCGCCAAGGGGCGGAGGCCCAAGGTGCCAGGATCATCGAAGGGAAATTTCTCCGGGTTGTGGATGATAAGAAATGCAGGGTTGAAGCTCTTATCGGTAAAGAAAAGGTTGAAATCGTTTCCGAATATATCATTGCCGCCGATGGTGTGAATTCCAGAGTCAGGACCTCCCTGGGAATCAAACCTCTTTCGACTCTGCTGACCATCTCGGAAAGGGTTCCCGGTCCGGACCTTGATTATTGTGAATTCTGGTTTGGTTCTTCCCGGTCGCCTTATTCCTATTCCTGGGTGTTTCCGGCCGGGAACGGTCTTTCCATCGGAACGGGTGTTTTTGAACCGAAAAAAATCAATGGCCTGTTTCAACAATTCAAGGTGCGGGCCGGCCTGGTTTCTCAGGGGAAAAGGAAAGTATATCCGATCCCGGCCTGGGAAGGAGAGCTCTACAACAAAAACAGGATCCTTTTTGCCGGAGATTCGGCCGGACAGGTATTGCCCCTCTCTTATGAAGGCATTTATTATGCCCTGAAGGCCGGAGAAATGGCCGCCAGGGCGATTCTGGAAGAAAAAGTTGGAAATTATAAAAAAATGTGGAAAAGCCGTTTTCAAAAAAGATTTATTCTTATGAATAAACTTAATACCTATTTTTTAAAAGACGATAACCACGCTGAAAAACTAATTGCTTTGCATAGAAGACCGGAAGTGCAGGAGGCCTCCTTGTTGCTTTGGCTCAGGAAGGACAAAAGCAGACAAAGCCTTATGCACTATCTGAAACTCTTTGGAAAGTTTTTACACTAGGGGTGATTGGGAAGGGGCGGGAAAAAACAATAAAAGGTAAAGGCAGGTGCGGATAGGGAAGATGCTGAGACCTTTGCAAAATGTTCAATTTTGTCCAAGGTCGAGAAAGACGATCCCGCCCTGGCGGGATTAACCACAGTAATACATTTAGTATTTCGAGGATTAAAATTTGAGTCTGACGCAGAGATTGGCCAAAAGGGGGCGTTTTTCAAAGGTCTCAGGGTTATTTCACGTTGGCTTGATTGTCATAGCCCTGCCTTTCCCAAAACCCCTGATAAGGTTTATCGGAAAGCTCGATCCGGGTCACCCATTTGACCCACTTATAGCCCAGCTTGGATTCAGCCACGACCTGAAAAGGGAATCCCCGTTTGGCATCCAGAGTTCGCCCGTTTATTTCAGAGGCCAGCAGTAGATCAAGCCGTTCAATTTCTTTAAAGGACAGGGAAGAAGAGTAGCCGTCCGCCGCATAAAAAATGACCGTCGCAACCCCGGGCTTCACCTTAGCCCGGTCCAATAAATCCTTTAATGGGATTGTCATAAGCCCTATCAAAAACATCCAGATGTTTCCCCTGATAATCTCTGACCTCTCTCGCCTGGGAACCTAGGGTAGCTGTAAATAAAACGGTGGGGAAAATCAATAAGGAAACAG
Organism: uncultured delta proteobacterium; assembly: GCA_963790475.1. Taxonomy (GTDB): domain Bacteria; phylum Desulfobacterota; class RBG-13-43-22; order RBG-13-43-22; family RBG-13-43-22; genus RBG-13-43-22. The sequence continues at coordinate 126,652 of CAWBOS010000015.1, forward strand.
CCATAAAAAGAGACCAGCCAAAATAAAATCGTGGTTTCATAATTTCAGATCCGGATGATATTTGATTATTGATAGTTTTCAGGATGGAAGTGTCTCTCCACCATTTCGATTAAGATATGAAGCACTTTGATGTGCAGTTCCTGGACCCGGTCAGCGAATGCCCCCCCTGAGGTGCAGATACACACATCGGACGCATTTTCCATTGCAGATCCGGATTTGCCGGTTAAGGCAATCACCTTGATTCCTAAAGACCGAGCGGTTTCAATCGCCATAAAGACATTCAGGCTTTTCCCACTGGTGCTGATGGCCAAAAGACAATCTCCTCGGTTCCCATGACTTTCCAAAAACCGGGAAAAGACCTGATCATAACCGAAATCATTGGCTACACAGGTCAGGTGGCCCGGATCGCTGATGGCAATGGCCGGATAGCCACGCCGATTTTTTCGATACCGGCCGGTAAGCTCTTCGGCGAAATGCATGGCATCACACATGGAGCCACCGTTTCCACAGGAGAAAACACGGCCTTTATTCTCGAAAGTTTCGATCAGGATGGCGGCTGCCGATTCAATCTTGGCCAACGTCCTTTCGTCGGTGATCAGTCCTTCGAGGGCTCCTTTGGCCTCTTTCAGACTGCCTTTGATATGTTCGATCATCAGAAAATCTCCTCAGACAATATTATGGTCAGACCCTTAATAACTTCTTAAAAATATTATCAGAATTAGAATATTTTGTCAAACAATACCGGAAGGATCGAGGAAGCACTGGGGGTCTTCGTCCAAAAAATTCTCTTCTCCTTTTAATTGGGAATAGGCATAAGCGATGGCCCGGCAGCCACGGCAATTGGCCCATCGTTTACAAGAAACGCATTTCCCCTGGTATTGACTTCGATCCCTGAGGCTCTCCAGGACCGGAGAGGTCACCCATAATTCCCGCAGAGAATCTTTTCTTATATTCCCGATAGGGACCGGGAGTCTTCGACAGGGAGTGATCGTCCCGTCAGGCAAAATTGTAAACCCCGACACCCCGGCCGCACACCCTCCCAAAGGCGCATCTCCAAGGTCCTCAGTTTCGATGAGCGTATTCATTTGTGAGGTCAAAGGATCGCCGCTGAGAATGTTAAGACCGTCAGACTTACAGGAGAAGATTTGCCGATAGAGATCTCGGACCCTTTCCCTGGACAAGGAGTGGGATAATAATCCCGTCCCCTTTCCCGAAGGCACCAACCGGGAGAATCCCAGTCCTCTTACCCCGAGTGATTTTGATAACTCCATCATTTCTGAAATGCTTCCGGCATTGAGGTCCGACAGCGTCATGTTGAGCGTCACCGGTAATCCCACTGATATCAAATGGGCAATACCCTGGAGTGATCCGGAAAAACTCCCCTGCCCTCTGATCGAATCATGAATTTCTTCCGGCCCTTCCAAACTGATTTGAACCCCTTCCATACCCAAGTCGGCCAGTCTGGTCGCCCTTTCCCGACTGATTAATATTCCGTTGGACAGCAAATACCGCTCAAACCCTTTCCTACCCATAATCTCTAAAATCTCAAAGAGATCCGTCCTTAATAAGGGTTCTCCGCCGGTTACATTAAAACTTGGAGTAAAAGAGATTTCGTAAGCCTCCGACCAAGCCTGAAGCATCTTCCCCACCTCTTCTATGCCTTGCCCGATTTCAGACAGGGACATCTCCCGGGAAAACGTCCCATCTTGATAGCAATGCCGGCAATTAAGATTACATCGCTCGGTCAGGTGCCATTGGACAAAAAAATCAAAAGAAGCGTTTTTAATCATGAAAAAAATGAATTTCTCTTTGGACCGTTTGGCTTTGATTCCTTCAGAATAGATTTTTACGGGGAGGAAAAGGCGGATAAGCTTATTAGATCAAAAGCCTGCCCATCCGCCTTCTTTTTTCGCTGCTATCCAAGCAACGTTCAGGATTTGCAACTCTCTCACTTGTGGCATACCTGACCAGGATTTGTATTCAAGACCTTCTTCACTTTACCCCAATAGGCAGCCTCCTTGGCCATGACCTTAGGGTTCAGCTTATTGGTCATCCCGATCCACCCCCTCCTATCAATAGACTGAATCTATGATAGCACCTGGAGAAAGGATGTCAAAATCTTTTTTAGTCGCAATCTTATTTAATCCGGATAATCTTACCTTCCTGGGTGTTAATGAAATTCACTTTGGACCAAAGAGAAAAGAATACCTCCGGTCTGAACCGTGAAAGCGGTTTAAACCCTTCCCGGGTGGCGGCGTAAAGACGGCCTTCCGCCAGCAGCTTTTCGAAAAGTTCAGCCCCGACTGCCGCTCTCTTGCCCTTGCTTCGGGCTATCTGTCAGGGCTTCTTCAAGGTCAATCGAATGGTCCTCGAAAGAGATACCCTTGAAAAAATTGATGATCCGCGTAGCAACAAAAAGGGTAAAGATATCTTCCCGCTTAACTCCATCGGTTTCCAGTCCCAGGGCGGTAAGCCGGGATTTAAAAATATCCTCTTCAGTCTGTTCCGGAAACTTTTGGGCAATGGGCGTGCGGGGAGTCAAATAAAAAGGCGAGGCCCCCAGGAGAACAGGAAGCCGGCTGTTCAGCCGCAGGGTCCTGATCATCGACGTCAGGGATTCTCCCGGTAATCCTAAAATCTGGTAGGAAACGATCTTAAATCCCAAATGGGATGCCTCGGCTACCACTCGAAGATATTTTCCCATTCTTTGGGACCGGAGCGTTTCCTTCCGGACCACCGGATTGGAAGTCACCAGGGAAAGATTCAGATGGGTGAAACCGGCCTCCCTCATCATTCGCAATAATTCCTCATCCAGACTTTGATAGGAGATGCCGTTCATGGCCAGCAATTGAATTTCCCCGGGAGGAAAGCCTTGCCTGATTTTTCGGCAAAGGTTTTTCATCTCCTCCTGGTCATAGGTAAGGTTGTCGTCTTCAAAATCAAAGACCCGGTAGCCTTCCCGATACCGACGTTCCATTTCTTCGAATACGTCTTGGGCGGATCTTCTTTGATAGCCGGGGAAGGTGCTGTGAACCGAACAAAATGAGCAATGATGGGGACAACCTCGGGAGGTGAGAATAAAACACAAGGGCCGGTTTTCATATCGATAGGTCCGCCCATCCAAATCCGAAAAATCCGGCAGGGGGAGTTCTTCTATGGGGAAAGGATCGGCCTGAGGATTGAAAATCAGACGGCCTGCCTGCTTATATCCGAGGCCGGGAATCTGCTCCAATCCTTTGCCGCCTTGCCAGGCCCGGATCAATTCCACCAGGGGCCGCTCCCCCTCCCCCCGGATCACCCAATCCACTGCCGGGTCCTTAAGCATTATTTCAGGCGCAGCCGAAATATGGGATCCCCCGAGGACGATAGGGCAATGAGTTTTTTCTTTGATGGCCTTGGCCGCCTGCAGTACCTCCCGATAAAAAGGCGAGAAAAGCGAGGAGATCCCCACCAGGTCAGGTTTTTCAAGGGCCGTTTCCCGGGCAATGGTTTCAAACGAAGCTCCGAAGTGATAGTAGTGATGGAAAAGGGAGAAAGGGCTTTGGTCCGGCCAGGGGTAGTATTCTTTCAGATAGGTCAACCCTTCAGGCAAAACAATGGTCCGTCTTCCCCGGCCCTGATGAAAATCCTTGAGGACTACCTCGACCTCAGGTAAGTGCTTTTTGACCGCCGCTTTCAAATAGGCCAGGCCTAAAGGCTGAAGCCTTACCTTGGTATCATAAAAATCCTGAATGGGAGGCTGGACAAGAACTAGTTTCATGTTTAAAATTAATTCCGTTGGTCCTTTTGTGAGAACATACTATAATAGCGAGCAGAATTTCTAAATGATTTTTTTTCATCTTAACATTCCAGGAGGCTATTTATGAACTACATCATTATCGGAAACGGGGTTGCCGGAACAACCGCAGCGGAAAACATCAGAAAGAACGACCCGCAGGGAGAGATCAAAATCTTTACCGATGAGGCCTATCCCTTTTACAGCCGCATACGACTTATGGAATATCTGGCTGGAGAGGTGGAGCTTCCCAAACTGCAGATCCGCTCCAATTCCTGGTATGACAATCAAAAAATTGAGCTTTTTCTGAACAGCAAAGTGGTCGATATTGATGTCGCCAGTAAGGCCATCCAAACCCAGTCGGGGAAACGGCACAGTTATGATAAACTTTTGTTGGCCGACGGCAGTCACTCCTTTGTACCGCCTATCAAAGGGGCGGAGAAAGAAGGGGTTTTCACCTTGCGCAACATCAAAGACGCTCAAGAGATCAAACGCTTTGCTGAGGGAAAAACTAAAGCCCTTTTGATCGGCGGTGGAATCCTGGGCCTGGAAGTGGGAAACAGTCTCCGGAAAACCGGAATGAAGGTTTCTGTGGTTGAGTTTTTCCCCCGCCTGCTCCCCCGTCAAACCGATCCGCTATGTGCCACCCTGCTGCAAACCCGTCTGGAGCAGATGGGTCTTCATTTTTATCTGGGGGTGTCTTCCAAAGAAATCCTCGGAGAAAATCGAGTCCAAGGACTACTACTGGAGGACGGCCGCCAAATAGAGACCGATCTGATAATCATCTCCGCCGGGGTCAGGCCCAACCTGGAACTGGCCCAAAAATTAAACCTGAAAATTGGAAAGGGAATTTCGGTTTCGGATTACCTGGAAACCGGGATCCCGGATATTTATGCCGCAGGAGACAGTATTGAACATAAGGGGATGCTTTACGGCATCTGGCCGGCCTCGGAAAAACAAGGGGAAGTGGCCGGTTCAAATATGGCCGGAAAACCGACCGTCTATGCCGGCACAACCCCCTCCAATCTGCTCAAAGTGGCCGGGATCGATTTGCTGGCCGCCGGTGATTTCGATCCCGACGGCAAACTGGAAGCCTTTATCGATCAGAACCAGGAAACCGGGACTTACCGGAAGATGGTCATCAAAGAAAATCTTATTGTCGGTTGTTTGCTTTTCGGGACCCTGGAGGGAAGAAAAAATATATTAAAAGCCATGGAAGAAAAGCGGAACATTGCCGCCATCAAAGACCGCCTTTCAAGGTTTGATTTGGAAGCCTTGAATTAATATATCAAAATCAGTTATAGCTCAAATCTGAAGGCTCAGAGAAACCGCTTAGGCTTTGGGCTATGAAAGCCAGAAGTCGACTTTTGGGACATCAACAAATGAAAAAACGTATAGCTTCCTGAAATCGTGCAAATTGCTTTTTTGGAAAATCAGAGGAGTACAAATGGAATTCGTTTAAGGATCCCCTCCAAAATGAGGGTCTCAGCCCAATGAAAAACCTTCTATTTACTATTCTTAAAATCGTGCATAATCCATTCTATCCAATGGCTAGATCAGTAAGGTAATACGTCTTCTATCATCGCCACTTTACGCTTAAGGGAGGCAAGCAGATGGAGGAATTTAAGAAACCCCGTTTCTCAACCGAGAGGTGGGGTTTTTTGTTTGCATGCGGTAAGGGTCAAATATTTGAAGCTAATACCTATAAAAAAGAGTAGTCATATCCAGTAAAACAAAATTGGGCAGTAACCTTAAGGTCATCTTTCTGTATATCATGCAAAATAAGGAGGATTGAAATGACAAAGAGCATGTTTGTCGTGCTTTACATTGTGGTGCTGATAGCCGTTGTCGTTAGTGTAGATTTACTCTTCTTTAAGAATCGATTCTGGGAACGGCTGATAGTGAACATCGGCATTGTCTTGGTGTTTGCAGCCTTCTATTTGAGATTCCTAAAGAACCCGTAAGTTAAGCGTCGCGGCACCACCTGGTTGCCTAACTCCCACATCAAGTCCGACGGCTCATGTGCAACGTTAATAACTTTCAACCCGTAATCATTCGCTTCCAATCAAGTTCCAAAACTAGAGTAGTAGGGTATGCCGTCTAAAACGTATGACTGGTCGGTTAAAGTCCGACGGTGGGAATTTGGTAGTGAACTGGTATCACATCAGAAGGGGCACAGTTTTTTGAACAGTTCGAATAGTAATCAGTAAATTTCTGTATCCCCACCCTAAAAGATTTGTAGGTGTAATGCCAGCTTCAAACTTTTACGAACACCTCTGAGAATGTTTGATTCCTCCGTATTTTGCTGGGAGGTAGTTGATTGGCAGGTCTATTTGAAATCGTCCTTCCCTTGATCGATCAACTTTTGCAGAAAATTACGATCTTGAATATCCTTGGGGCGAATTCCTAATTTGGATTTAATGAGTAAGGAAGGTTACCTACTTGATCTGATGGGCATTCAGAGGTCTTCTATGGTTGGGATTCTCGAATACTGTTTAGGATCACCATTCCCATCCATTGGTCGGCCTCTTCAAAAGTTCTAAACTTATAAAGACCCCTTTTGCAGACCCCCATTCCACCCCGTAATTGATGAACTGTTTTCAACCAGCGGTCGGCTTCTTCGGGAGAAGAATTCCAACCCTTCCTCTTTCCGATTCGTTTTTGGCTGAGTTTTTCCATCCTTGCCTATCGCCTCGTGCCTTTTGCCTATTGCCTGATTTTCATTCTTCGATCTGCCAGACCGTACCTCGGGGTGTGTCTTTTAGCAGAACCTTTATTTCGATCAGGCGGTCCCGGAGGATATCGGCTCTGGCCCAATCCTTTTCTTTACGGGCCCGGTTGCGTTCGGCAATAAGCTTCTCAATGGCCTCGGCTGACAAACCTTTCTTTTCCAAAAGCCTGGTTTGCTCCTTTTCTAAAAAGGCCTGAGGCGACAGGGTCAGGATACCCAGAATTTGGCCGTACTGTTTAAACAGACCGGCAGCCCGTTTAAATTGATCGGCAAGACCTTTTATTTCTTTGGGACGCACCGTATCCATGATCCGGTTGAGCTGTCTGGCCACTTCATACAGGTGCCCGATGGCCTGGGCGGTGTTAAAATCATCCTCCATGGCCTTTTGAAAATTATCCTCAAAACCACGAATCACGTCTTCGGTCTCCTGGATCCGTTGTTGACTCAATGATTCATTTCCTTTGGTTTGAAGCCGTCCTTCCGGGTGTTCCAAGTCCCTCAGCAAGGTATAAAGACGGCGGAGCCCCATTTGGGCTTCCTGCATGGCCTGGTCGGAATAATCCAGGGGAGAACGGTAATGGCGGGAAAGCAGCAGGAGCCGTATTCCTTCCGGATGGAATCGCCGGGTCATTTCCTGAATGGTCAAAAAGTTTCCCAGGGACTTGGACATCTTCTCACCCTGGATGGTCACAAACCCGTTGTGAACCCAATAGCGGGCCAGGGGTTTGGAGGAAACGGCCATGGACTGAGCCAGCTCATTTTCGTGGTGAGGGAAGATGAGATCCTTCCCGCCTCCGTGAATATCAAAAGTCTCTCCGAGATAACGGACACTCATAGCCGAGCATTCAATGTGCCAGCCGGGTCGGCCCGGTCCCCAAGGGCTGTCCCAGACCGGTTCGCCCGGTTTTCCCCGCTTCCACAGGGCAAAGTCCATTGGATGTTTTTTGCGGGGATCCACCTCGATCCTGGCTCCGGCTTGCATCTCTTCCAAAGTCCGATTGGAAAGGGCCCCATAGGATGGAAATTTTTCCACGGCAAAAAAAACATCGCCATCCACGGCATAGGCCACATCTTGATCGATGAGTTTCTGCACCAGGCCGATAATTTCCGGAATATGAAAGGTGGCCCTGGGCTCATAGTCCGGGGTGACAACTCCAAGGTCCTTCATGTCAACTTCAAATTCTTGAATGTACTTTTCGGCCAACATCTGCGGCTCCACACCTTCTTTTTGAGCCCGGGTGATGATCTTATCGTCGATGTCGGTAAAGTTGCGCACATAGGTAACCTGAAAACCTTGGGAACGCAGGAATCGAACAATAACGTCAAAGACGATCATCGATCGGGCGTGCCCGATATGACAGCTGTCATAGACCGTAACCCCGCAGACATAGATGCCCACCTGTGGAGGATTGAGGGGAGTGAAAGTTTCTTTTTGTTTGGTTTGGGAGTTATAAATACGAAGAGACATTTTAAAAAGCTCAAAAGAAAAATCCGAAACTCAAATTTCGATTTTGTTTCCTTTCCTTTCTATCCATTAACCTGGTCCTTCTTACTCTTCTTTGACCAACAATGCCACGGCATAAGCCGCGATCCCTTCCTGGCGTCCTGCAAAACCCAGTCCTTCTGTTGTCGTGGCTTTTATACTGATTTGATCAACAGAAACCTGCAATACCGGAGCCAAAGCGGCCTGCATTTTTTCTCTATAGGGAGCCAGTTTAGGCTCCTGGGCTACAATCGTGGCATCCACGTTTCCGATTTTATATCCCTTTTGCTGGATTAAAAAAAAGATTCTTTCCAGAAGCCGCAAGCTGGAGATCCCTTTATATTGGGGATCCGAATCCGGGAAAAGACGGCCCAAGTCCCCAAGACCCGCCGCTCCCAAAAGGGCATCCCCCAGGGCATGGCTTAAAACATCGGCATCCGAGTGTCCAGCCAGGCCCTGTGGAAAGGGAATCTCAACCCCACCTAAAATCAAGGGTCTTCCCGTAGTTAACCGATGGACATCATAGCCCACCCCCATACGGAAAGCGAGACTCATTTCCCTTTTTTCTCCCTGGGGAAAAGGGCCTCAGCCAAAACCAGATCCTCGGGAGTGGTAATCTTGATATTGGAATAATCGCCCATGATCAAGGTAATCGGGTGTCCGATCCTTTCCACCAGTGAGGCGTCGTCCGTACCCAGGATATCGTCTTGATGGGCCTTTTGATAGGCATTCATCAACAGAGGGATATTGAAAGGTTTGAGGAGTCTGGGCCAGCCAGATTTCCTCCCGGGGCAGGGTTTGGACTTTTTTCCCGGCAACCGTTCTTTTGACCGTATCACGGGCCAAAACAGCTACCACGGCTGCTCCGTTTTTCTTGGCCGCTTCGATGCTTTGGGCAATCAGCCGGCGGCTGATAAGGGGACGGACCCCGTCATGAACAACAACGATTGAACATCCGCTTCGAATGGCTTTAAGCCCATTCCAAACCGAATATTGGCGTATCTTCCCACCCCTGACCACCTTAAGGACTTTTTTAAATTGATACTTTTCAACAATCTCCCTTTGAACCATATCCATCTGATCCTGGGGGACAATGACATATATTCCGTCAATAGCGGATACATTCTTCAAAAACCTGGAGTGTTTGAGCCAAAATGGGTTTGCCCCCCAAAGAAAGGTATTGTTTGGGGATCGCAGATTGCATGCGTTGGCCTTTTCCGGCCGCAGTGATCAGCGCAATAGTTTTCATGTTTTTTTTGAAGCAAGTCCGGTAAGAAGTCTCAAGTTTCTGGTGTCAAGAAAAGCCTTGGGATCCTTTTATTAAAGTTCCTTCGTTACTGGTCTCTGGTCACTTAAAAAAAAGTGGAAGTGGATTATAAGCCGAGTTCTGTTCCCCTGCCAAAAAGCAGGGACAATGATCATTCATCTAAGGATCGGGATTGCTCCCGGCCTCAAGCGACCAACCCGAGGGTCAGGGGCGGGCCACCTCTTTCGCCCTCCTATTTGGTCTTGCTCCGGATGGGGTTTACCAGGCTACCCCGGTTACCCGAGGTACCGGTGGGCTCTTACCCCGCCATTTCACCCTTACTACACCTATGGCGTAGCGGTATCTTTTCTGTGGCACTTTCCTTCTCGTCACCGAGACTGGGCGTTACCCAGCATCCTGCCCTGTGGAGCTCGGACTTTCCTCCCGCTTGATTCGGCGAGCGATCATTTAATCCACTTCCACTCTGAATTGTTAAAAGTGAAAGGTGACTTGTGACACGGAAAACATAAACCCAAGTCGCTCTTCTTGTCACTTGTCACTCTTCACTGTTTGTTGTCGTTACTGGTCACTTTTTTTAATAGCTTCATTAGCCATCCGGTCCGCTTCCCGGTTTTGCTCTCTCGGAATGTGTATTATAGCATACTTCGAAAATTTCAGCAAAAGATCTTGAACTTGATGAAAAAAGACAGCCAATCTTGGATTCTTGACCCGGTAAAGCCCGTTTAATTGCCGAACCAGAAGCTCCGAATCCATCTTAATCCTTATCTCCTGAACCCCACGGGACAAAGCCCTTTGAAGTCCCAGGATCAAGGCCAGATATTCGGCCTCATTATTGGTGGCCTGGCCTAAAAATTTACACTCCTTCACCGATGTGGTCTCTTGATCGTTCATCAACACCCACCCGGCCCCGGCCGGTCCCGGATTTCCTTTAGAGGCCCCGTCAGTAAAAAGCTGCCAGGGGGTTCGACTGATTTTGTCCTTTTGGATCGGCAAAATTTGCTCCTTTGGTGTCAGTTCAATTTTAGGAAAAATTTTTTGTTCGAAAGGATTAAAATAGGAGTTAAGGGTTGTTTTACACCGCTCTTGGAGAATCCTGGGCAGTCTCAATCTGCCTCCGGAGGAGACCTAAGCTTCCATCCGGAGAACGGTTGGGATTTTGTCTCTCTTTGGAAAAGAGATTAAAGCAATTCGGAAACTCCGTCTGATAAAAGGGTCTCCTACAGGAAATCATCAGGCCTCTTTGCTTCCGCTCGGTCCGGTCAGATAAAGAATTCGAAGACAACTGGGGCAAGGAATAATTTTATCCTTGCGATGCAGTTCATTATACAATTGAGGGGGAATCTGGATGTGGCAACTCAGACAGGTTGCGTCCTTGACTTCGGCTACAGCCACCCCTTTTAAACGGTCTTTTAAAAATTCATATTGTTTTAAAAGAGGGGAATCGATCCGGGAGGTAAGTTCCTGTCTCTTTTGATTTATAGCCAAGAGTTCTTTCTCATAGGCCTGGCGTTCTTTCTCCAACTGATCTTTTTTTAGTTTTCCTTCAGCGGTCTTGGCTTCAACGGTTTTTTTCAAGGCTTTCTCTTTCTGAATACCTTCTTCCAACTTTTCCATCAATTCCAACAAAAGGTCCTCCTTGCCGCCCCTACTCTTTTTTAATTCATCGGTCTCGGTCAGCATCGCCTTGTATTCTTTGTTGGTTTTGACCTCCATCAACTTAACCTGACTTTTTTTGATCTTTTGATCACTCTCTTCAATTTCCCGCTCCAAACTTTTTCGTTGTTTCTTCAGGCCTTCTATCTCCTGGTTAAAGGCCTGAAAGGTTTCCTGGACCTCCTGGATTTCCTGATCGACCTGTTGCATCTTCTTGGGGTTTTCTTCCGAAGTTAAAAGAAGATCCTGAATGGATTTGTCTAGTTGCTGTAATTGAATTAAAAAGTTTAATTGTTCTTGCATGATATCTCCAAAATTAAAAATATTTTATATAAGGATCACCGGGATTCATATCTTCCAGGATTTTCATCCCCCAATCATCCAACTGACTTGCTTTTCTCAGGATCCCGGCCAAGGCCGGTATCACCCATTTTTCCGATGGGTAATGACCGATCTCCAACAGGGTCAAGGTCTGTCCCTGTTGAGAAACCATGGGATGATAACCGATCTCTCCGCAAATAAAAACCTGCGCCCCGGTCGACAAAGCCTCGGGAATCAAGCTGCTGCCCGATCCTCCGCAAACCGCCGCCTTTCCGATCATCCGGGGAATCACTCCGCTGACCCGCACCGAAGGAGCTTCCACATCCTGTTTCAGACGTTGAATTAAGGTCTCCCAGGAAATGGGAGGATCAAATTGACCCACTCGGCCCAGCCCCACATCGGGCGAAAGGTGTTCAACCGGATAGACATCATAGGCCATTTCTTCATAGGGATGGGCCGCACGGATCTTCTCGATCAGCTCAAAGGTCCTGGTCCTTTGGATCAAAATCTCAAAACGCCACTCCGATGCGCGTTGAATCCGATCGATTTTCCCCAGAAAAGGATGACTGCCCTCTTCCGGAACAAAAGTCCCTTCCCCTCGGGATTTAAAGGTACATAAGCGGTATGAACCAATCCGGTTTGCTTTCGCCTTATCCAAGACCTCCAGAATTTTTTCTTCGTAACCGATGGGAATGAAAATGACCAGTTTAACATGGTCATGGAAACGCTTTTCAAGAGGTACGAGGTTGATTAAACCCAGACGGCGAGCCAGGGCAGCGCAGACCCCATCGGGGGCGGAATCAAGGTTGGTATGCGCTACTAAAAGGGCGATTTCTCCCTTGGCCATACTTAAAGCGGTTCGTCCAGGTTCTTGATTGCTTTTCAAAGAATCGATCGCTTGAAAAAAAAGGGGGTGATGGCAGATTAACAGCTGCAGACCGTTTTGGACAGCCCAGGAAACGGACCGGGGGGTAGCCTCCAGGGTGATCCCGACGCGTTCAACCTGTTGTTCCGGATCCCCTAATTGTAGCCCGATGTGATCCCAGGTTTCGGCCCAGCTCGGGGGGAATCGGGCTTCCATCCATTGTTGGATTTCCCTGATTTTAGCCGGCATTTTCAACAAAAAAAGGGTGCAGTCCCTTCGGGTGCACCCTTTTTTCACTTTGAACCCCTGAGGGTTTGATTGATAGAAACTTTCTAACTCCCATAATAACGGACCATATAATCTGCCAAAGCATTTGAACTGGTGGGCCCACCTGGCCTCGAACCAGGGACCTTCCGGTTATGAGCCGGTGGCTCTTCCAACTGAGCTATGGGCCCTGACCTTTTTTGACATAAAAAAATGATCATATTTAATTTTATAACAGAAGTCAATAAAGAACAATAAACGGAATTCGTTTTCCAGGTAAGATTCAGTCAATAGGCCCTTAGTATTTCTATTTCTTTTCAGATACCAACAGAAATCTTATTAAATATTTTATCAAAATCCTACTCCACAAAGGACTTCAACCTCTTGCTTCGGCTGGGATGACGTAATTTCCGCAAGGCCTTGGCCTCGATCTGACGGATCCGCTCCCGGGTGACATCGAAATCACGCCCCACCTCTTCCAGGGTATGGTCGGCCCTTTCTCCGATACCGAAACGCATGCGCAACACCTTTTCTTCACGCGGGGTCAAGGTGGACAACACCCGTTGGGTCTGTTCGGATAGATTCAACCGGATCACGGCCTCGGACGGCGACAAAATCTTTTTGTCCTCGATAAAATCCCGAAGATGGCTGTCTTCCTCTTCTCCGATCGGGGTCTCCAGTGAAATAGGTTCCTTTGCGATTTTCAAGACCTTCCGGACTTTGTCTAAAGGGAATTCCATACGATCGGCGATTTCCTCGGGCGTTGGTTCCCGCCCCAATTCCTGGACCAGATAACGGGCCGTCCGTATCAATTTGTTGATGGTTTCGATCATGTGTACCGGAATGCGAATCGTACGGGCCTGATCGGCAATAGCCCGGGTAATGGCCTGCCGAACCCACCAGGTGGCGTAGGTGCTGAATTTATAACCCCGTTGATATTCAAATTTATCCACGGCCTTCATCAGCCCGATGTTCCCCTCCTGGATCAAGTCCAGGAATTGAAGCCCACGGTTGGTATATTTCTTGGCAATGCTGACCACCAGTCGCAGATTGGCCTCTATCAATTCGGCCTTGGCATCCCGGGCCTTGATTTCTCCCTCATCAACCTGTTTGATAATCTTCTTAAGGGCCTTGGAGGTCATCTTGGATTCCTGTTCCACCCTTCTTATCTTCCGCTCCCCGTTGCGGATTTTCTTGTCGATTTCTAAAAGATTATCCTTGTGAAGGCCGGTCTGGCGGGTCAGGGATCTGGCCTGACCTTCCTTCTTTAATTTGCGAAGGGCTTTTTTCAAATCCTGCAGAGCCAAGCTGGTCTTCTCGGCACAGTCTTCAATCTCCCGTTCTCCTTTTTCGATTCGATCGGCAAATCCTTTCAGTTTATTGATAATACGATCAATCTGCCGTTTATCCAGACGAAGCTCTTTGAGCTGTTCGACAATCAGTAATTTATTGTCTTCAATCTTATCTCGGGCCTTTTTTCTGCGGGGAAGGGGGAGATCGTGATTGAGTTTCTCCATGAGCTTTCTGTTTTTTTCATATAGTTCGGCGACCTCGGCAAAAAGCTGCAACACCTTTTTTCGATGCGCTTCGGTTTCTATGAAGGGATCTTCATCATCCATATCTCGAACTATTTCTCTGAGTTTAATCACGCCTTGCTGGAACTTCTCCCCCAGCGATAGGATTTCCTTGATCCCTACCGGGGAATCCAGGAGGGCATCGATAACCTCATGTTTTCCTTCTTCGATCCTTTTGGCGATTTCCACCTCACCCTCGCGGGTCAAGAGGGAATAAAACCCCATTTCTTTTAGATACATCTTGACCGGATCGTTGATTTTAATTCCAATTTCCGGCCCCCATTTCAGTTCCTCTTCCTCTTCCTCGATACGATCCTCATCAATCTTCTCTTTAGCCCTGACTCGAGGGGCCCCTTCCAGAATTTGAATATCCGTTTCGTCAAAAAGATAGATCATATCGTCGATCGGTTCGGTCCCGACCAGTTCGGGGGGAAGGGCTTCTTCGGTTTCCTCTAGATCGAGAAATTCCTTTTCTTTGGTCAGGGAAATCATTTTATTGAGTTCATCCATTGTGTTGTCTTTGGCCATGGGTTCTCCTTTATCCTTTTGAGGAGACGAGAATTTCTTTTCTCCTTTGGAGCAAATCTTTTTTCAAAACTAACAGGGATTTCAACTCTTCGGTAATCCCGGACTTTTCTTTCAACCGGATCTCACGATAAAGGGCTTTTTCCTGCTGTTGCAGTTGTCTCAAATGAATCCGTTTAATCAGGTCAAACAAAAAAGCTTCTTCATCTTTTTGATCCACGAAAGCCCGGATGGCCAGGGAGGAAACCCGGTTTTTCAAAGCCTGATCATCGAGATAGTTGAGCAAAAGGCTGGGGTTCACCTCGCCCTGTTGCTGAAAAGTTTTCTGTATGGTTTCATAAATAGTTCTGGCTTCCGGCGACTCGAAAAAGTCCCCTCGGTCCTCATTCAAGAGTATGGAAGCGGCCTGCGGTATCCTCATGATCGCCTCGATCATATGCCACTCCAGACCGGGGACCTGTTCCTCCTTTAAGGAATTTTGAATTCGACCGGATCCCCGGCGAGGCCCCTTGGGTTCCTTCAAGGACCTCCAGAGAACTGATTCAGGGATCTTCAGTTTATCGCTCACCAGACCGGCATAATAAGCCCGTTCCACCTCCGAATTCAAGGCCTTCAGGTGGGGCACCAAACGCTCCACCATTCGGGCCTGATCCAAGACCTGCGGCCTGACCTCTTTGATCTGTTGATTAAAAAAGAAGGTCATCATAGGCTCGGCCTGTTCAATTTCGGCGGCGAATCGTTCCGGACCTACCTCTAAAAGATAACTGTCCGGATCGGTATTGGGCGGAAGGACCTTGATCCTGGCGGTTACCCCTTCCTGTTGAAAAAGGGAAACGCTTCTTAAAGCGGCCTGAACACCAGGGGCATCGCCGTCAAAAAGGAGGAGCAGATCCTCGGCCATCCCCTTCAGTTTCCGAATCTGAAAAGAACTCAGGGCGGTTCCAAGAGTGGCCACGGTTTGCTTGAACCCCTTCAGGTGTAAAGATAATAAGTCGAAATAGCCTTCAACGATGATCGCCTGGTTCAGCTTTCGAATCATCGGTGCGGCTTGAGACAGCCCATAAAGAACACGCCCTTTATTGAAGATGGCCGATTCCGGAGAATTGAGATACTTAGGGGTTTCCTGGCCCAAGGCCCGGCCCCCGAATCCGATCACCCGCTTCTGTTCGTCAAAGATCGGGAAAATGAGCCGGTTTCTGAATCGATCATAATGACCGCCCTTTTCCTTTTTGATGATCAAACCCGATTGTTCCCAAAGGGGAAGGGGGACTTTTTCCCGAGCAATAAATGAAACCAGTCTATCCCATCCTTCCGGGGCATATCCCAGATAAAATTCCTCGGCTATCCGGCCGTTCATCTTCCGGAACTTAAGATATTCCCGGCCTTTTTGGCCTATTTTTTCTTTCATTAAAAGATGATGATAAAATTCAGACGCCCGGACATGAAGATTTCGCAGGGCCTCTTTAATCCCTTGTCCGTCCTCGGAAACACGATCCGGTTGCGCTCTTGGGCAACGGAATTCTCAGGCGCTCGGCGAGTTCGCTAACCGTTTCCGGAAAACTCAGATGGTGATAGTGCATGAAAAAGGTAAAGACATTTCCGCCCAGCCCGCACCCGAAACAGTGGAAAATCTGCTTTTCTTCATTGACCATGAATGAAGGGGTCTTTTCCGGATGAAAAGGGCATAATCCCTGAAAATTTCGACCCGTCTTTTTTAAGGCAACGACCTCCGAAACAACGTTTACCAAGTTGACGGCATCTTTGATCTGAGTAATAAAAGATTCAGGAAAGAAAGAAGTCTTAGGCATTGCTGGCTTCCAGTAAAATGAAGATTCCCCGGCCGCCGATGGCGGGCAGGGAATCTTCAACAATGAGGAATCATTTTATCTAAATGAAACCAGAAGGGTTAAATCGTATCCGACCATAAAAACTCAACCCCTTGATCGATGGCTTTTAAAAACGTCCCCTTTTGCCCAATGACGTTGATAGACTCAACTCTTAATTCTCGAAATTCTGCAGGCCTTCCGGTCATTAAGATTCTTGTCTTCCTTGAACTTGAACAAAATTGAACTTTTTTCAAAACGCTCTAAGGCATCCTATTCTGCTCGAATAAGGAAATCGCAACCGAGGTCCCTTGGCGCTTCAGGAAGGATTTTTCCTCCTAGGTGGAGGAAAGTTTTTGTTTGACAATGGCCTGAACCGTTTGACCTTCTGCCCGACCGGCCAGCCGAGCCATAGCCGCTTTCATAACCTTGCCCATATCCTTTATCCCTGAAGCCTCGAGCTCCAGGATAATTTGAGCGATACTCTGTTCGATCTCCAGAGGGGTGGCCTGGACCGGCAGGAAACCGGAAAATATTTCTATCTCAGCCTTCTCTTTTTCAGACAGATCCATTCGCCTGCCTTTTTCAAATTGTTCGACGGCCTCTTTCCCCTGCCGGATCATCCCCTTTATCACAGAAATGATTTCCTGATCGTCCAGTTTTCCGCGCCGTTCGATTTCTTTATTTTTTAAGGCCGCCCGAAGCATCCGCAGGGCGGAAAGTCTCGGTTTGTCTTGAGTCTTTAAGGCTATTTTGAAACCTTCTTCAATGTCCTGAATCAAGCTCATGGTCTAAAATCCGGTAAATTATGTTTAATCTTATAAGTATAAGTAGTAATTGTTAAATGTCAAGAGAAAATAATGGCCTGAGAGGGGGTGTTCTTTTTGAGCCAGCCGATGGCTTCCGCAAGGTTCAAGCTGCCGCTGTAAATCGCCCGGCCGGTGATCATCCCCACCAGTCCGTCGGCTCCCAGGGGGGCCAGACTTTGGACATCGGCCATATTGGCAATGCCTCCGGCGGCAATCACCGGAAGGCGGGTGGCTTGAGCCAGTCTGCGGGTGGATGAAATGGATGGACCTTGCTGGGTTCCGTCCCGGGAGATATCTGTGAAAATGAGGGCCTTTACCCCCCAGTTTTCGTAGGACTTGACCAGATCGATGGGATCGATATCGGAAAGCTCGGTCCAGCCTTCCACGGCGATTCGATTGTCCCGGGCATCCAGGCTGACCATGATCTGTTCTGGGAACAACCGGCAGGCTTCCTGGACCAGCGAAGGATGTTTTAATGCGGCCGTCCCTAATATGACCTGAGCCAATCCCAGAGAAAGATAACCATCCACCGTTTTCAGGTCCCGGATCCCTCCCCCAAGCTGAACCGGTATGGGTGTTGCTTCAACGATCTCCCTGATGATGGACTTATTCCGGGGTCCTTTTTCAAAGGCCCCATCCAGATCGATGATATGAAGGCGTTCGGCCCCCTGTTCAACCCATTGCCGGGCCATTTCCTGGGGATGCTCCGAAAAAACGGTCTCGGCATCGGCTCGCCCTTCCCGGAGCCTGACACACCGGCCGCCCTTTATATCCACAGCGGGGATGATGATCATTTAAAAAATAAATAAAAACTCAAAATTTAAAGTTCAAAGTTCAAAGATGAGTAACTCGTAATGAGTCGCCGAAAGCCAAATTTCGTCATTCTGGTCCGCATCAAGCGCGGAATAGACTCCAGAATCCAGTATGTTAAAGCAGTTAGAATTTTCCTGGACCCCGGTGCCTGTCCCGGACCTGATACGGGATTCACCGAGGTGACGACTTTTTACGATTTCACAAAATTATCGGACTCGCGAAAAGTCCTCATTCCCACTCAGACGGGAACTCTGCCCAAACAATCTATTTTCAAACCTGTATTCCCGCTCCCCGGTCATGTCGAGAACAGGCTTAAGGGAAATTAAAAAAATGGGATAAAGCGGGGTCTTTTTTAGCAGACGATCAAAAATAACGAGGAGATACCCTTTCGATTATTTTCGTCATCAAAGGATCCCCTTAGTCGAACGAACGGCCTTTAGGCCTGCCTGGATCTGACTGGCTTCCGCGATGGCCCGTCCAAAGCCTTTAAACATAGCTTCAATGATATGATGAATATTTTCTCCGCCCAGAACCTTCAGATGAAGGGTAAGGCCGGCCCGGTTGACCAGGGCCTGGAAAAATTCCTTGATCAAGCCCGTATCAAAACCCTCCACTCGAACTTTACGTGGTTTCCAGCCGTAAGAAAGATGGGGTCGCCTGGAGATATCAACGGCCGTCATGACCAGGGCCTCGTCCATGGGCAGAATAGAACTTCCATATCGCTTAAGCCCTTTAAAATCTCCCCAGCATTGATTGAAGGCGTCTCCCAGGCAAATACCGATATCTTCGACCGTATGATGAAACCCCACCTCAATGTCTCCCTGGGCCTTCAGATCGAGGTCCAATAAACCGTGGTGGCTCATCAACTCCAGCATATGATTCAGGAAAGAGACCGGTGATTGTATCCGGCTTATTCCTTTACCATCCAGCACCAGTTTCAGCCGGATTTGGGTCTCCCGGGTATCTCGCACGATAAGGGCTTTTCGTGATTTTTTAGTGTTGATCATGATATCGAATTAGCTTTTGAAATTAGAAAAATTCTATTAGACAGGATTGAACCTGAGTAAAAACAAAGATATCCTGTTAATCCTGTCAGACTCGCCTATTGTCTGTTTTTATTTGGTGGAGATGGGGGGGATCGAACCCCCGGCCTGTACATTGCGAACGTACCGCTCTCCCATCTGAGCTACATCCCCACTAAAATCAGGGGCCAAGGGTTCGAGGGCTCAGGGATTCCAGTGAAAGGCCTGGAACTATAACCCTTGAACACTGGGCTCCTTGAACCCATCTTTGTTGCCTTTTTACTATATCAAAAAAAATTGACAATTCATCAAAAAAAAACTATAATTCATTTTTTATTTATTTTCAATGAGGAGGTTTCTTTGGCTAATCATCCCTCGGCCCTAAAAAGGGCCAAACAAAACAAGGTTCGCCGTTTACGGAATGCGAGCATGAAATCCAGTATAAAAACAAAGGTTAAACAATATCTTCAAACCCTGGAGACTTCACCCAAAGAATCAGCATCCCCGGCCTTGATTGAGGCTGTTTCTTTAATTAATCGAGCCGGTTCCAAAGGAATTTTACATCAGCGAACGGCCTCACGAAAGATTTCCAGGCTTTCAAAAAAACTCAACAAAATATCCGATCAACCCGCTGCCCAAGCCTAAAAATTCTCCAGGATCGAGTTATGGATCCGTTCGGAGAGATCTTGAGCGATTTTTTTGATCGCATCTTGTTTATTCCGCTCGGTCTGATTTGGGTCGGTTGTTACCGAATAGACCTCATATCTCGACAAATTCTGGTTTTGCCAGAGGACCTTTTGATTATCTGATCGCCGGCATGTTATTTCCAGGGTAACGGTCACCCTTCTCTGCAGGGCCTGAGTCAAGGTGGCATAAATGACCGGATCTATGGCTATGGATTTAATTTTTCCGATGATTTGGGCCTGGGCCTCCGATTCGGAAACCACCTGAAGGACTCGACTCCGGTTAAATTCATAAATCAAGGCATTGGCAAAAACTACCTCTACCCCCGCTTCGACGCTTTCATTTACAAAAACAGGAATGGATACGGCCTTGACATCAGGAGGTAGATTGTTAACTGTTCCCCGTAAACCATACCCGCAACCGGAGAAAACCATCAAAACTAAAAATCCGGCAATTAGCCGATGACCATTCAAATAGGTTCTTTCCACAAATAATCTCCTTTTTTAATGATCAGGTGTTTAGGCTGAAGACTGAAGGTCGAAGACCAAAATACAACTCATCAAGCACGAATCAAGTCCCTCAAAACAGTCCCTGGCGCTGCGATTTAAAGTTCGATCTGGTTGAAGTCTATCAGCCTTCAGTCTATCCACCTATCCAACCTATTTAACGACAATATTGACTAACCTTCTTTGAATCACAATGGTCTTGACCCATTCTTTTCCTTGAAGCCATTCCTGAATTCTCGGCTGTTCCCAAGCCAGTTTCTTGATTTCTTCCTCGGTTACTGAAGGTCCAACCATAATCCTTGACCGGACCTTGCCGTTAACCTGGATGACAACCACCTGTTCTTCTTCCTGCAAGGCATCGGAATCCCACCCCGGCCAGGGTTGGTCATGGATGCTCCCCTTTTTACCCAGGATCTTCCAGAGCTCCTGGCACAGATGGGGGACGATAGGCGATAGGAGGATCAGGCCGGTTTCCACCGCCCTGGTCAGCAGGGCTATTTTCTCAGGGTCATCACCAACCTCGGCTTGAAATAAATAAAGGGCATTGACCAATTCCATAACCGCACTGATGGCGGTGTTGAAATGAAACCGGTCCTCAATGTCCTCGGTAACCTTTTTGATGGTCTGATTCAATTTGATATATATGCTTCGACCTGAACCTTTGAAGGGGATATTTGTTTCAGAAAGGGAGTCTCCTTGTTTTACATCCCCACAATCTAAAACTAAATTCCAGAACCGATGGAGAAACCGGAAAGCACCATCAACCCCTTGGTCACTCCATTCTAAATCCCTGTCCGGCGGAGAGGCAAAAAGGCAAAAAAGCCGCACAGTATCGGCCCCATATTTTTGGATCAAGGCATCGGGATCCACGACATTGCCCTTGGACTTGGACATTTTGGCCCCGTCTTTAATCACCATCCCCTGGGTGAGCAGATTAAGGAAGGGTTCATCCACTTTCAGCCAGCCCAAATCCCGGAGGACCTTGGTAAAAAAACGGGAGTACAATAAGTGAAGGACCGCGTGTTCGATCCCGCCTATATATTGATCCACCGGCATCCAGTAGTTCACCCGCTTTGAATCGAGAGGCCCTTGGGTATAATCCGGGCAGGCATAGCGATCGAAATACCAGGAAGATTCCACAAAGGTATCCATCGTATCGGTTTCCCGGCGGCCCGGACCAGCACATTTTGGACAGGTGGTTTCGAGAAATTCCTTAAGCAAGGGCAGGGGTGATCCTCCGGCCGGGGTGATCTCAGCCTCAAGAGGCAGAAGGACCGGCAAGTCTTCTTCCCTTACCGGGACTATCCCGCATCGCTCGCAATAAATCATCGGGATTGGCGCCCCCCAGTACCTTTGTCTGGAAACTCCCCAGTCCCGTAAACGGTATTGGACTTTTTCCCTGCCCTCCTCTTTTCCTTCTAGATAGCGAGTGACAGCCGTTTTGGCCGCCTCATTATCCTGTCCGTTAAAGAGGCCGGAATTGACCAGTTTCCCGGGCCCCTCATAGGCCTCTTTCATGGTTTCCGGGGTCAAGGGTTCTTCTCCAACCGGCTGAATAACCACCCTGAGCGGCAAATCATATTTGTGAGCAAATTCGAAATCCCGCTGGTCATGGGTAGGTACGGCCATAACCGCCCCGGTCCCGTATGCCATCAGGACAAAATTGGCTACAAATATAGGCATCTTCTCTTGGGTAAGCGGATTAATGCAAAAGGCGCCGGTGAAAACACCTTCTTTCTCCAGATCGACATCCGAATCAGGCCGACGGTTCAACCCTTGAACTTTTTTCACGAAGGCCTTGACCTTATCTTCCTGGGGGGTGTTCCGGCATAGCTTCTGAACCATTGGATGTTCAACGGCCAGGCTCATAAAGGTGGCCCCGTAAAGGGTATCCGGCCTGGTGGTAAAAACGGTCAATTTCCCGGATCCATCTTCCAGGGGAAAATCAATTTCCGTTCCAAAACTCTTCCCGATCCAGTTGCGCTGCATGGTCAGGACCTTTTCCGGCCAGCCCGGCAGATTTTCACACCAGGAAAGCAGCTCCTCGGCATATTGAGTGATCCGGAAAAACCATTGTTCCAACTCTTTCCCTTGAACCGGCTGGTCGCAACGCCAGCATTGACCTTCTCCCACGACCTGTTCGTTGGCTAAAACCGTTTGGCATTGATTGCACCAATTGACTAAAGACCTTCGGCGATAGACCAGCCCTTTTTCCCACATCTTCAGGAAAAAAAGTTGCTCCCATTTATAATACGTGGGATCACAGGTCGCCAATTCGCGATCCCAGTCATAGCTGAAACCCAATCGTTTCAACTGGGTCCTCATATAATCGATATTATCATAGGTCCAGCGGGCCGGATGGACCTTATTGGCAATGGCCGCATTTTCAGCCGGCATGCCGAAGGCGTCCCAGCCCATGGGGTGCAGGACGTTGAATCCTCTCATCCGTTTATATCGAGCCACCACATCACCGATGGTGTAGTTCCGCACATGGCCCATATGGATCCTTCCTGAAGGATAAGGGAACATTTCCAGGAGATAATATTTCTTCCGGTCCGGATCCTCAACCACCCTGAAGGCCTTGTCTTGCTCCCAGCGGGCCTGCCATTTGGCCTCAATAGCATGGGGATTATATTTTACTTTCATAAGTTAAACTGATCCTCTTTTTTGATACTGGATTCTGACTTTGGTCAGAAAAGTGAAAAGATCTAAGGGCCCGACCTATTACCGCCCCTGACTAGGCTGGGTCGGGCTTTTTCCCGTCGGTCTCGGACTTTCCATATCGCTCCAAAAATATTCTGTCCAGAATGCCGTTGATAAAAGCCCCCGACTCTTCCGTGCCGTATTGTTTTCCCAGATCGATGGCTTCATTAATGGCCACCCGGGGTGGGATGTCGCTGCAATAGACCAGTTCATAAACAGCTATTCTCAAAATATTCCGGTCTACCCCGGACATCCGCTCTATCCGCCAATTTTCGGTATACTTCTTAATGAGACGATCAATGGCTTCTTTCTGTTCCTCTACCCCAAGGACAAGACGGGAAAAATAGGGTTGGGATCCTTCTTTTACCGGAAAGTTCTCTGAAAAAACGGCCAGGGATCCCTCATTAGAGTTAAAAGGATTCATCTCTATAAAAAACAGGGCTTGAAGAGCCGCTTCTCTTGATTTTCTTCGGCTTCCTTTGGACGGGGTCTTCGGATCAGAAGTTTGTGGTAAGTCCGATGTCTCCTTCTGCTCCTTACTTGCCTTGACAGAATTATTCATGTATTTTTTTGAGCAAATCCACCATCTCAATCGCCGCTATGGCAGCACTCCAGCCTTTATTCCCGGCCTTGGAACCGGCCCGCTCTATGGCCTGCTCCAGGGTATCGGTGGTCAACACCCCGAAAGACATGGGGACCCCGGTTTCCAGAGAGGCGTTGGCGATACCCTTGGACATCTCGGCACTGACATAATCAAAATGAGGGGTCGATCCCCGAATCACCGCGCCAAGGCAAATGATGGCATCATATTTTTTTTGTAAAGCCAAGCGCTTGGCCACCAAGGGAATTTCGAAGGCCCCCGGCACTTTAAATATTGCCAGGTCTTTATCCTTGGCCCCGTTCCGATTCAAGGCATCCAAGGCCCCTCCTACCAGATGTTCGCTAATGAAATCATTGAAACGGCTTACCACCAGGGCGAATTTCATCCCCTCGGCCTGCAAATTTCCTTCAAATATTTTGGGCATCGGCCTTCCTCCTTTAATGAAATAAGGTTCAAGGTGTAAGGCCTGCGCCTGCACGCCCGCAGGGGCAGGAGGTCCAAAGGAAAACCGTATACCTTATACCGTGGACCTTGGACCCTTACTTGCTTGAAACCTTGAATCTTAGAACTAACTTTTTACCGCTTCCACATCATCGGTACTCAGATTAAGCAGGTGTCCCATTTTTTGTCGTTTGGTTTTCAGGTAATTGATATTCTCTTTCTTGGGGAAAATTTCAATGGGTACCCGTTCGGTTACCTGGAGGCCGTATCCTTCCAATCCGATTATTTTCTTTGGGTTATTGGTCATTAGACGCATCTTTCGAACCCCCAGGTCCGCCAAGATCTGAGCCCCGATCCCGTAATCCCGAAGATCGGGCTTAAATCCCAGGGCCTCATTGGCCTCAACCGTATCTTTCCCCTGATCCTGAAGCATATAAGCCCTGAGCTTATTGACCAGACCGATTCCCCGCCCTTCCTGATGGATGTACAGCAAAACGCCGCATCCCTCTTTTTCAATCTTTTTCAAGGGCGGCCTTAAGCTGTTCCCCACAATCGCACCGTAAGGAACCGAAGACATCTCCGGTCAGGCATTCGGAATGGACCCGGACTAAGATCTCCTGTTTAGGGTTTATTTCTCCTTTAACTAAGGCCAAATGCTGGTGTTCATCGACATCGTTCTCATAGACAATAGCTTTAAAAGTACCATAAGGGGTAGGCAAAACAGTCTCCGCCCGTCGATGCACAAAGGATTCGTTCTGAAAACGGTATTCGATCAGGTCCTGGATGGTAATTATCTTGAGGTCGTGCTCCCGGGAAAAAGACTCCAGGTCCGGCATCCGGGCCATGGTCCCATCATCCTTCATGATCTCGCAAATGACGCCATAGGGTTTTAGGCCGGCAAGACGGGACAGATCCACGGAACCTTCGGTTTGCCCGGTCCGTACCAAAACCCCTCCTTCTCGAGCCCGTAGAGGGAAGATATGACCCGGGCTGACCAGGTCTTCAGGTTGGGCTTTGTCGTTGATAGCCGCCAGAACAGTCGTCGCCCGGTCGGCGGCGGAAATCCCGGTAGTCACGCCCTTGCGAGCTTCAATGGATACCGTAAAGGCCGTTTTAAAGCTTGAAGTATTATGACGGACCATCATCGGCAACTGTAACTTTTCAATCTTCTCAGGTGTCAAGGAAAGGCAAATAAGACCTCGTCCGTACCTGGCCATAAAATTGATGGCTTCCGGCGTAACTTTTTCAGCAGCCATGGTCAGATCCCCTTCGTTTTCGCGATCTTCATCGTCGACCAGGATGATCATCTTGCCGGCCCGGATATCTTCCAGAGCTTCATCTATCGTTGAAATAGGCATACTCCACTCCTTCGAAAGCTATCAGCCATTAGTAATCAGCGGTCAGTTTCGTTTTCTTTTTGCTGAAGGCTAATTGCTGGATGCTTAGCTATTCTTTTATAAAAATCCGTGTTCTTTTAAAAAACCCTCATTCACCTTTGATTTTGGAGAAGGGCCGTCCTCATTTCGGCGGGATAGAAATTGGACTATATATTTCCCGATCAGATCGGTTTCCAGGTTAACCAGGTCTCCGATCTTCTTCTCCCCTAGGGTGGTTTGAGCCCCCGTATGGGGAATAATGGTCAGGTCAAAATCTTTCTCCCCAACCCTATTAACGGTTAGACTGACCCCATCGACCGTAATAGACCCTTTTTCAACTATAAGGGGTCGTAATGAAGCCGAAAAGGATATTTTTAACAAGAATAAACCTTCCCGAATATCTTTTTTAACAATCCTGCCGGTTCCATCAATATGACCGGTAACCCAGTGTCCGCCCAGCCGGTCGGACAGTCGCAAGGCCCTTTCCAGGTTGACTCGGTCTCCGACCTTGAGCCCCCCCAGATCCGAACGGGTCAGGGTTTCTTCCGAGGCATCAACTGAGAAGGAATTTCCCTTCCAGGCCGTGACTGTCAAACAGACCCCATTCACCGCAATGCTTTCTCCCAGTTTCCTTTCTTCCCAGGGGAATCCCGGCTTGATCGATAACAGGGCTTTATCCCTTTCCTTTTCAATCCGGAGAACTTCCCCCTGCCCTTCAACTAATCCGGTAAACATACTGGGCTATCTCGTCTGTTTCGCCATGTTGAGTCTATTTTATCTAATAGGTAAAGTGCCTTCAGCCTTCACTGTTTTGTTTTTTGCCTCTAGCCTCGTGCCTCTCTCCTGTTTTTATATTATCTCACGTTTCAGGATAGGCTTCCACTAAAATATCCCCGGACCAAGGTTTAACTTTCATCTCTTTAAACCGGATGGCCTCGGTCATTTGGGTTATCCCTGTCCCACCGATCATTCCTATGGCCTTTCGGCCGCCGATAAGACAAGGGGCAATAAAAACAACCAGTTTATCTGCCTGACGTTTGGATAGGAAAGAACCGTAAACCTCGGCCCCCCCTTCAATCAAAAGACTGGTAATTCCTCTCCGGCCCAAACGGATCAACAGCTCTTTGACTGAGATCTGTCCCTTGCGGTCAGGCAGGGAGAGGATTTCCACCCCTTTCTTTTCCAATTCCCGCTTTTTACGGATAGGCACCCGAGGCCCGGTGACCACCAGGGTCCTTCCGGGACCTGCCAGAATTCGGGCTCCTGTAGAAATACGCAAGCGAGGATCCAGGACGATCCGTAAAGGATCTTTGATCTTTCCCCGAGCTAACCTTACGGTCAATAACGGATCATCTTTAACCACGGTCCCGATACCCACCAGAACCCCATCCACCTGGTTTCGTATTCGGTGAACCAAAAGCCGGGAACGTTCGTTGCTGATCCATTTTGAATCGCCGGTCCTGGTGGCAATCCGACCGTCAAGGCTGATAGCCGCTTTCAAAGTGACGAAAGGAAGACCGGTAGTAATCCATTTGATATAGACTTCGTTCAGACGCCGACATTCTTTCTCCAGAATCCCCTGAACCACCTCGATCCCCTGGGAACGAAGCCGGTCAGCCCCGCCTCCTTTTACGCTGGGGTTGGGATCGGACATTCCGAAAACCACCTTTTTTATTCCACTGGCCAGGATGGCCTGGGTGCAGGGAGGGGTTCGGCCGAAATGATTGCAGGGCTCCAGGTTGACATACAGGGTCGCCCCCTTGGCTTCTTTCCCCGCTTGAGCGATGGCCATCGGTTCGGCATGGAGACCGCCGGCCTTTTGATGCACCCCCTGCCCGACAATAACCCCTTTTCGGACCACCACCGCCCCGACCATCGGGTTTGGAGAGGTCCGTCCCAGACCTTTTCGGGCCAGGTTAATGGCCTTTTTCATGTATTGGATATCTGTTAGAGCAAGCGAGGACATAAGGAGTGTCAAGTGGCAAGTGACAAGTGGCAAGTGACAAACTCTTTTTCGAATTTCTCGTCACCCGTCACTCGTCACTCGTCACTTTTTCTTTTTCTTCGTTTCCTTCTTCTTACGGCTCTCCAGCAGTTCTTTCAACTCCAGCACGAAGTCACCCGGGTCTTTAAATTGGCGGTACACAGAGGCGAAACGCACATAAGCCACATCGTCCCATTCATGAAGCTTGGCCATGACCAACTCGCCGATCTCCGTGGTAGCAATCTCCTTGCGCCCGGAGTCCTGAAAAGACTGCTCCAAATAATCTATAAACTCTTCAATGGCCTCGACACTGATCGGCCGCTTCTTGCAAGCTACCTGAATCCCTTCAGCGATTTTTTCCCGTTGAAAAGGTTCTCGCCTTCCATCTTTTTTGATCACCACCGGATGGATTTCTTCTACTTTCTCATAGGTGGTAAACCGGCGCTGACAGGCATCACATTCCCTCCGCCTCCGGATCATGATCCCTTCCCGGCTAAGTCTCGAATCCACGACCTTGTTATTAAAGGAACCACAATAAGGACATTTCATGGATCATTCCTTTCCGGAAAATTGGATCACCGGAACCTGGGCGACCTTCAACAAATCTTCTGAAAGGGTATCGGCATAACCTTCCCGATAAAATATTTCGCGTATCCCGGCGTTGATCAGCATCTTGGAGCAAATGACGCAAGGGAGGTTGGTGCAATACAAAGTCGCCCCCGCAATGGATACTCCGTGATGAGCAGCCTGAATAATCACATTTTGTTCGGCATGAATGCCCCGGCATAATTCGTGCCGTTCTCCGGAGGGGATCCCTTCCTGTTCCCTCAGGCAGCCGACATCCAGACAATGGGGAATACCGGAGGGTGCCCCATTGTATCCGGTGGCCAGTATCCTTTTCCCTTTGACGGCCACGGCCCCTACCCGTCGTCGCAGGCAGGTCGAACGCCGGGCCACCAGATCCGCAATATCCATAAAATAGACCGGCCAGGGAGGGCGCGTAGTAATAGACATAAATGATCTCTTAAAAACTGTGGGAGGGTCTTTTGGGCTTTATCATCCCTTATCCGGGAAAAAGGGGAAACCCCCGGCAAAAATCCCGGACTTCTTTGCGAATCTGCTTCAGGATCCCTTTGTTTCCAGCTTGATTCAAAACCCTGGTGATAAAACCGGCCACTTGAATCATCTCGGGTTCTTTCATCCCCCTGGTCGTTAACGCTGGTGTCCCCAAACGAATCCCGCTGGTGATCTGGGGACCTCTGGTCTCAAAGGGGATGCTGTTTTTGTTGGCCGTGATACCGGCCAGGTCCAAGGCCTGTTCCGCTTCCACCCCGGTCAATCCGCTGAAGCCGACGTCCATCAGGATCATGTGATTATCGGTTCCTTTGGATACCAATTTGAACCCTGGCTTCATCAATGCGTCGGCCAGGACCCGGGCATTGAGCACCACTTGTTCCTGATAGGTTTTGAAACCCGGGCTTAAGGCCTCTTTAAAAGCCACGGCCTTGGCGGCGATGGTGTGCATCATCGGTCCGCCCTGAATGCCGGGGAAAACCTGAGAGTCTATCATCTTACCGTATTCGGCTTTGGCCAGAATTAAACCGCCACGGGGTCCTCTTAAGGTCTTGTGGGTGGTAGAGGTGATAAAATCCGCACCGGGCACCGGAGATGGATGGAGTTCAACAGCAATCAATCCGGCAATATGGGCCATATCCACCATCAAATAGGCCCCCACTTCCCGGGCAATCCGGGAAAAGGCATTAAAATCAAGAATCCGGGTATAGGCACTGGCCCCGGCAATAATCAACTTGGGACGAATTTTTTGGGCAAGATCGGCCACTTGTTGATAATCGATTCTTTCGGTTTCCCGGTCCACACCATAAGAATGAATATGATAAAACCTTCCTGAAAAACTGACCGGACTCCCGTGAGTCAGATGCCCTCCGTGAGCTAAATCCATACTGAGGATCTTCTCCCCGGGGTTAAGGATCGAAAAAAAAACAGCCATATTGGCCTGGGAACCGGAATGGGGCTGAACATTAGCGTAGTCGGTCTTGAAGATCCGACAGACCCGTTCCCTGGCCAGGGTTTCTACCTGATCCGCGTATTCACAACCTCCATAATATCGTTTCCCAGGATACCCCTCGGCATACTTGTTGGTTAAGATGCAACCCTGGGCTTCCATAACCGCCAAGCTGGCAAAATTCTCGGAAGCAATCAGTTCTAATTTCTCGGTCTGCCGTTTCAGTTCCCCCTGAAAGGCTTTGGCCACTTCCGGGTCAACGGCTTTCAAGTAAAGGCTTGGCTTTCCGGCTCCCTTGATCATGAACAGCCCTTATCCATTTTCTTAATCCTTCTCAGATGCCTCCCTTTCTCAAATGGAGTTTCCAAAAAAGTCAGAACGATCTCCTGAGCCAACCCGGTTCCTACCACCCGGCTCCCCAAAGCCAGGATATTGGCGTTATTGTGGGCCCGGGCCATCCGAACCGTATAAAGATCATTACAAAGAGCGGCCCGAACCCCGGGCAGTCTGTTGGCCGTAATGGACATGCCGATCCCGGTACCACAGATCAGGATGCCTGATTTTACCCGGCCGATCGAGACTTCCCTGGCCACTTTGAAAGCAAAATCCGGGTAATCCACCGATTCGTCATTAAAGGTCCCGACATCTTTGAAGTGGACCCTTTTGGTTGAAAGTATTTTAAGGATGAATTCCTTTAATTCAAACCCGGCATGATCGGCAGCGATCAGGAGATCTACTTTTTTCTTTCTCTCAGGCATATTTTTTAAAAACCAGGACAGCATTGGTTCCCCCAAAGCCGAAAGAATTGGTCATAGCGGCACCTACAGCGGCCTTCCGGGCCTGGTGGGGTACATAATCCAGATCGCACTGGGGATCCGGATTATCTAAATTGATCGTTGGCGGGATAAGGTTTTCCTTAATAGTCATGACCGTAAAAACCGCTTCCACTCCTCCGGCACCTCCCAGCATGTGCCCGGTCATGGACTTCGTGGAGCTGATGGCCAAGTTGCTGCTGTGGTCCTTGAAAACAGCTTTGATGGCCAGGGTCTCAGCCCTATCATTCAAATCCGTTGAGGTCCCATGGGCATTGATGTATTGAATCTGCTCCGGTTTCATCCCGGCGTCATCCAGGGCCATCTGCATGCAGCGGATTGCCCCATCTCCATCAGGGGAAGGGGCGGTCATGTGATAGGCATCCCCGGTCAATCCATAACCCACGATTTCCCCCAGGATCGGAACGCCCCGTTCCAAAGCAAACTCCAATTCTTCCAGGACCATTATGCCGCTGCCTTCAGCGATAACAAATCCATCCCGGTCCTTGTCAAAGGGTCGGGAGGCCTTTTCCGGTTCCTCGTTCCGGGTGGAAAGCGCCCGCATGGCATTGAATCCACCCACGGCTAAAGGGGTGATTACCGCTTCAACTCCGCCGCAGATCATGGCCTTGGCCGCTCCTCTTTGAATCAGTTTAAAGGAGTCGCCGATAGCGTGGTTGCCGGCCGCACAAGCGGTCTCGATCGATAAATTAGGTCCTTTGGCCCCATATTCAATGGCGATTTGACCTGGCGCCATATTGGCGATCAACATGGGGATAAAAAAAGGACTGATCCGGTCCGGACCGCGAGAGAGCAGGACGGTATGAGTGTCTTCAATAGTTCGGAGTCCCCCCAATCCGCAGCCCGTTATTACCCCGACTTGAGGGGCCAATTCCGGGGTAATCTTCAAGCCTGATTGTTCCATGGCCATCCGAGCCGCACCCAGGGCATAATGAACAAAGACGTCAAGCCGCCTGATCAACTTTTGGGGATACAAAATCCTCAACTTTAAACCCTTTGATCTCACCGGCTATCCGGGTGCGAAATTTGCCGGCATCAAAGCGGGTAATCGGTCCGATCCCCGACTTGCCTTGGCACAGATTTTCCCAGGTTTCTTTCACTCCTATCCCCACCGGAGTAACCAGACCCAGGCCCGTCACCACAACTCTTTTTTTCAAAACATCGCCTCCTGGAAAAAAGAATTCACCCTTTTTTATTGAGTGTGGGCCTTAATATAATCTATCGCATCTTGAACGGTTTTGATATTTTCGGCATCCTCATCGGCTATTGAAATATTAAAGGCCTCCTCCATGGCCATGATCATCTCCACCAGGTCCAAAGAATCGGCCCCCAGATCATCAACAAAAGATGCCTTGGAAACCACGTCCTCTTCGGCAACGCTCAACTGTTCAGTAATAATGGCCTTCACTTTTTCTTCAATATTCATGGGTAATTACCCTCCTTTCCTCATTTACTTTGGTTTTAGATATCACCTGTCGGCCCTGGGCTTTCAGTCTTATCTTCATTATCTTTTCTCTGCCTGTCTTCCTGCGGCCTCCAGGCAATCATAAATAAACTGCAATGAACGATCTGTCCAGTTAAAAAAGAAGCTGGAATCCAAGAGGCAGCAGCCAAAATGAAATCCCCTCATTCTGGATTCTGACTTCTGAATTCTGTTGATTTTTTATGTATACATCCCCCCGCTGATATGGATGACCTGGCCGGTAATATAGTCGGAAGCCTTTGAAACCAGGAAGGCCACCAAGTCGGCTACCTCTTCCGGTTTCCCGCTCCGGCCCATAGGGATCAAGCGCAAGAATTCCTGGCGGACCTTTTCCGGAAGCACGGAGGTCATCTCCGTATCGATAAATCCCGGGGCAACGGCATTCACCTGAATCCCCCGGGCAGCCACTTCTTTGGCGACTGATTTGGTGAATCCGATGATCCCGGCTTTGGAAGCGGCATAATTAGCCTGGCCGGGATTACCGATAACCCCGGAGACGGAAGCGATATTGACGATTTTCCCCGATTTATTTCTGATCATAGACCGGATCACCGCCTGGGTGCAATTGAAGACCCCTTTCAGATTAATGCCTATGACCCGGTCCCAGTCTTCTTCTTTCATTCGCATCAGCAGGGTATCACGGGTAATCCCGGCGTTGTTGATCAAAACGTCGATTCGGCCCCATTCCTTCAGCAGGCCATCAATCTGGGATTGCACCTCTTGAAAATCAGCCACACTAAAATAACAAATTTTTGCCTTGGCCCCTTTGGCTTCCGCCTCCCGCAAAGTCTGTTCAGCCATACCCGGCTCGGGATCATAATGGTTCAACAGCAAAACCGTTTCCGGCCCGGCCTGGCGCAGGGCAATGGCCCGGCCGATACCTCGAGAGGCGCCGGTAACCAGGATGACTTGCTGGTTTTCACTCATAGTGGACTCCTTAATTCCTTGCGATTATGTCGGATACTCAATATCAACGATAATCTCATTATGTCAGACATCAGGCTTCCGGCGTTCAGCTCGGGTATCAGTTTCTCCTGGCTTTTAACTGCCGGATCATCTCCGGTACGATCTCAAAAAGATCTCCCACAATACCATAAGAGGCCACATCAAAGATAGGGGCATGGGGATCGATATTGATGGCCACAATGGTGTCCGCCGACTGCATACCGACCAGATGCTGAACCGCGCCGGAAACCCCGATGGCAATATACAATTTGGGGGCTACGGTCTTTCCGGTTTGTCCCACCTGATGGGCATAGGAAATCCAACCGGCATCCACAGCCCCCCGGGAAGCCCCGACTGCGGCATTCAACAGTTCGGCCAATTCCCGGATCAGGGCAAAATGCTTCTCCTCCTGCAATCCCCGGCCTCCGGTTACAATCACGTCAGCCTCGGCCAGACGCACCTTCTCGGTGATTTCTTCAACGATCTCCAGCAGCCGTGTTTTGGGGGTTATTTCAGCCCAGTCCAATTCCAGCGGGACAATTTCACCCGAACGGCCGGGTTGGGGTAGTCCTTTTTTCATGACCTTGGACCTTACCGTAGCCATCTGAGGCCGTTTTTGGGGACAGATTATGGTGGCCATAATGTTTCCGCCAAAGGCCGGACGAGTCTGGAGTAAGAGACGTTGTATCGGTATCGATGGACAGGTCCGTACAATCGGCCGTCAACCCGGTCCCGATCTGGGTAGCCACCTTGGGAATAAAGGACCGGCCGATGGAGGTGGCCCCGGCCAGGACAATTTCAGGCCGATAAGTTCGTATGATCCGGGTCAGGCATTCTCCATAGAGTTCATCGGTGAAGCCTTCCAGATAAGGATGATCGACCACATATACCCGATCAGCCCCGTGTTCAATCAGGCGGTTGGCGGAGGCGGAGACTTCTTTCCCCAGCAAAACCGCCGATAGAGATACCTTCAGCGTATCCGCCAATTCCCGGCCCTTATGCAGCAACTCATAAGCCACTTCAGCTATCTTCCCCAGGCGTTGTTCGGCAAAAATCATGACCCCGGAATAGTCCCGGGAACCTTCACCTTTTTCCAGCACAGGGACGACTATGGCCCCTGTCGGACATCCGTCCGCACAGGCCCCGCATAGAGTGCACTGATCATTGACCGAGGCCTTTCCCTCCTTCATTTCCAAGGCATCGAAAGGGCAGACCGAGACGCAAGCTTCACAGCCGGTACATTTTTCTAAATCAATCTGGGTTTGAAGTGGCATCTTCCTTTGCTTCTTTGCTACAAGCTGTCTGTTTAATATTGAATTCAGAATTCAGGAGTCAGAATCCAAAATGAATAAAATTTTTCCTGTCTTCCGGCTTCTGAATTCTGGATTCTGAATTTATTATTTATTCACGGTATCAATTTCAAGATTTTCAACTTGTCCAGTATCTGAATCACCTGTTCTCCGGCTGTTCCCTCAATCCATTCCCTTTCTTTCAGTCTGGGTGGAGGAAAAACTTTAATGACCTGTGTGGCCGACCCCTGCAAACCCACCCGGTCAGGATCCGCTGCCAACTCCTTAGTTCCAAAGACTTCGACCTTTTGGGATTTGGCCCTCATTTTTCCCTTCAGGGAAGGAACCCGGGGTTCATTGATTTCCTTTACTACAGTGAGCAAAGCCGGCAAGGGCAGTTCCAACCGATCGTAACCGTCGTCCATCAGACGTTGGACACGAATCAGTCCGCCTCCGATCTCTTCGATTTTGCGCACCCAGGTCACATAGGGAATAGACAATCTTTCGGCAATCCCCGGTCCTACCTGGGCCGTATCGCCGTCTACGGCCTGCTTTCCGCAGAGGATTAAGTCAAAGGTCCCAATCCTTTCAATCCCCTTGGCCAGGGTATAAGAGGTCGCCCAGGTATCAGCCCCGGCAAAGGCCCGATCGGATAGTAAAACCGCCTCATCGGCCCCGTAGGAGATGGCCTCTCGCAAAGAGGATTCGGCTTGAGGGGGTCCCATGGAACAGACTGTCACCTTCCCTCCCAACCGGTCCTTCAGGCGCAATCCTTCCTCCAGGGCATACATGTCGAAAGGATTGATGATACTTTCCACCCCTTCCCGGATCAAGGTATGGGTCTTTTCATCCAGACGAATCTGCCGGGTATCCGGAACTTGTTTGATACAGACGATGATGTGCATTATTTATAAAGGGTCCAAGGTTTCAAGGGGTAAAGAGGTTCGATCAGTCTTTACCCTTAAACCTTGGACCTTAAACCCTTAACCTTTCTTCCGTCCCCCTTCTTTATTGAGTTCCTGGCCGATGATATTTCGCTGAACCTGATTGGTGCCTTCATAGATCTGGAGGATCTTGGCGTCGCGCATCATTTTCTCCACCGGATAGTCTCTCATGTAGCCGGTTCCTCCTAAAACCTGGACGGCATCAGTGGTCACCTTCATCGCCGCATCACTGGCAAAAACCTTGGCCATGGCTGAGATCTTGGAGACATCTTTGGCCCCGCTGTCAATAAAGCGGGCCGCCGAATAAACCAGGGCCCGGGCGGCTTCCGTCAATGTCGCCATATCGGCCAGCATATGTTGAACAGCCTGAAAAGTGATAATCGGTTTTCCGAACTGTATCCGGGTCCGGGCGAAGGAAACCGCCTCGTCCAACGCCCCCTGGGCCAGGCCGACCGCCTGGGCCCCGACACCGGGACGTGACTGATCAAAGGTTTTCATGGCTACAATGAATCCCATCCCCTCCCGGGCGATGATCCGGTCTTTGGGGATACGACATTGATTGAAAATCAGTTCCCCGGTGGTTGAAGCCCGGATGCCCATCTTACTTTCTTTTTTGCCGAAACCGAAACCCGGGTCCCCTTTTTCGACAATAAAGGCGCTCGCCCCCCGGGGGCCTTTACTACGGTCGGTAATAGCAATGACCGAGTAGAGGTCAGCTTCCCCGGCATTAGTGATCCACTGCTTGGTCCCATTCAGGACATATTCGCTACCTTTCAACTCGGCCATGGTCATGATACCCCCGGCATCACTGCCGGCTGTTGATTCGGTCAAGGCAAAGGCCGCTAATTTTCGTCCGGAGGCAATCTCAGTCAGGTATTTCTTTTTTTGTTCTTCACTTCCATAGAGGAGGATGGGATATGCTCCCAGACCGCTGGCCGCAAAACTGGTGGAAACCCCCAGGCAGGCCCTGCTCAATTCTTCCACGGCCAAACAGTTTTCAAAAGAGCCGCCCCCGAACCCGCCGTATTCCTGCGGGATACAAACCCCGAACAGATCCGATTGGGCAATCACTTTCAATAACTCGCGGGGGAATTCTTCTTTTTCGTCCAATTCGGCCCGGACTGGTTTGATCTTCTCGTCGGCGATCTTCTGAGCAATCTCCTTGATCATCTGCTGTTCTTCAGTAAGAAAATAGTCCATCTCCTGCCCTTTCCCTATTGAATAATTTTTTTATCAACCGAACCGGGTCTGACCTATATAAGGTTTTGTTCTCCATAGTAAGAAAGATCAACAAACATTTATTTTGATCTTTAACGTTGCCTTTCGCCTTTTGAACTTGAGGCCATAAGTTCTTAGCCCCGCCGGCTCAGGAACTTATCTTCTTCTTGATGGAATCCCAAAAACGATGAGGTTTGCGATAGTAGGCTTCGTTATTTTTCAGTCCTTCCAGGACATGTTCGGTCATCCGGTTTTGAACCGCCTGGCCCGCTACCCGAATGGCATTCATGATTGCCCTCGGATTGGAAGCCCCATGACTGACCACCACCACCCCATCGACGCCTAACAGGGGAACCCCTCCGTATTCGGCATAGTCCACCCTTTTCGAAAAGCGTTTAAAGGCCGGTTTCATGAAGAGGAACCCGATCTTGGAGCCCAGGCTGGAACTTATTTCTTCTTTTAACATAACCTTTACGGTTTCAGCCAGACCTTCGCTTAACTTCAGACAGATATTACCGACAAATCCATCACAAACAATAACATCAACCTTCCCGCTGAAAATGTCCCTTCCTTCCACATTGCCGATGAAATTCAAGGGGGTCTTTTTCAAAATATCCGCCGTCTGATGAACCAGATCATTTCCTTTGGATTCTTCTTCACCGATACTCATGATCCCCACCCTGGGGTTAGGACGTTTCATGATGTACCGGGCCAACGGCTCGGCCATAATAGCGAACTGGACCAACTGGGAGGCCGTGCAATCCACATTGGCCCCCACATCGATCACCAGGGTTGAAGAGGATTGGGAAGGAAGAATGGCCCCCAGGGCCGGTCTTTCCACGCCGTGCAGTTTTCCTAAAACTACCACCCCTAAGGCCATGGTCGCTCCTGAATTACCGGCACTCACGACACCATCGGCCTCTCCCTTCTTGACCAGTTCCAAGGCCACTCTGATAGAGGCATCCTTTTTCCTGCGGATGACATCAATGGGGGATTCACCCATTCCGGCCACTTCGGTGCAATGCCGAACGGTGATCAGGTTTGGATTATAGGTCAACCCGGTCAGTTCCTTGGCGATGACATCCTGGTTTCCCACCAGGATCAAGGGGATTCCCAATTCCCTGGCAGCCAAAACCGCCCCATTCACCACCGCGGCAGGGGCGTAGTCGCCACCCATGGCATCAACAGCTATCGTAATAGACTTCAAAGGATACCATCCACTAAAATTGTCTAAAGAATTGAAATTTATTAACCCTGCAACAAATAAACTTAAAATCCAAACGGCTTTGCAAAAAGCTCCAGAGGCGAGGCGCGCAAATTCTGAGGAGTGAAGCGTACTAACTACTACACTGCAAAAATGAAGAATTCAGCGCAACAAAGCCTTTGGATTTTTTATGAAGCCATTTCTAGGATTTTTCTTCTTCAAGGATTGTGACCTGGCGACCCCGATAAGTCCCACAGGAAGGACAGGCAAAATGGGGCAACTTAGGTTCATGACATTGCGGACAACGGGAAACCGAAGGGGCTGTCAGGGCATCATGAGCCCTTCGTTTCCCTGCGCGGGCTCTGGAATGTCTTCTCTTTGGTAAAGGCATCGAATTTCCTCCAATTAGCTTGTTACTATCTTAGGATCTTAAAAACAAAATTTTTATCACGCTTAACCGCTTCCTGAAAAATACCGAAAGCCGGCATTCTTCATCCCGGCACCGCTCGGATCAAGCTTGCAGCCGGCCGGGTGACGACTTGACCTTTTTTTCAAACATTAAAATTTCTCAAGGCTGAAAAAGGGCTGTTCTCTTCTTTGGATTTGCAATCGCAGGGATTCACATTTCTGTCCTCCCCGCAGATCGGACAGAGACCCAGGCAAGATTCCCGGCATAAAGGTTTTATGGGAATGGCCAGGATCATCTCTTCCAAAATCCTTTCGGACAGGTCCAGGACCCCCTCTTGGACCAGGCCGGTTTCCAGATCTTCGACTTGTAAGCTTGAATCTTTTTCTTTGTCCGAAGACTTCAGAGGGGCCGAAATCAGACGCCATTCCAACCCAATGGGTTCATCAAGGGTTTTCAGGAACGGTTCCAGGCACCGGCTGCAATGAAGCTTGATCTTC
Organism: uncultured delta proteobacterium; assembly: GCA_963790475.1. Taxonomy (GTDB): domain Bacteria; phylum Desulfobacterota; class RBG-13-43-22; order RBG-13-43-22; family RBG-13-43-22; genus RBG-13-43-22. The sequence goes on from CAWBOS010000015.1 coordinate 164,717, forward strand.
CCCTTGACCCTCCCTCGAAACAGAATCCCCTGACCGGTTTTGGTCAATTCCCCCTGAACCTCCGCTGGACCTGAGGGAGCAAACCCAAGGGACCTTTCCTGAGCAATTTCCTTGAACCAGGCGGGCTCCAAAAGGAAATCGATAGAAAGCCCTTCAACCGGAATGGTATCTACTTTAATTGGTTTCATTTCTTATAAGGTAAGGGTTCCTTACCATTAGCAAAATAAACCATTAACTATAGTAAAAGTTATAATTTTGTCAAGAAAATTCGCCTTTGGGTTGCCTTTGGAAGAGAATTATGATAGATAGCGGCCATGAACAAAATAAGAACCCGCTTTCCACCAAGCCCCACCGGCTATCTACACATCGGCGGGGCCAGAACCGCCCTATTTAATTGGCTTTTCGCCAGGCAGCAGGGAGGGGTTTTTGTCCTGCGAATAGAAGATACCGACCAGGCCCGCTCCACCGATGAGGCCACCCGGGCCATTCTGGAAGGCCTGAAATGGCTGGGGCTCGATTGGGATGAAGGTCCTTTTTTTCAGTCTCAACGTACTGAAATATATCGACAATTTATTTTAGACCTTCTGAACCAGGGCAAGGCCTACTACTGCAATTGTTCCGCGGAACTGCTGGAAAATAAAAGGGAAATCGCCCGGGCGGCAGGACAGAAACCCAAATATGACGGGACCTGCCGGGAAAAAAAATTAGGTCCAGGCCCCCAGACAGTGGTCCGGCTAAAGAACCCCCAGACCGGGACTACCGGTTTTGATGATCTGATCCGGGGACCCATCGTTTTTCCCAATGAGGAATTGGATGATCTGATCCTGGCCCGCAGCGACGGCTCTCCCACCTATCATCTGGCCGTTGTTGTTGATGACATAACGATGGAAATCACTCATATCATTCGAGGAGACGACCATCTCAACAATACGCCACGGCAAATCCAAATTTATCAGGCCCTGGGCCGGCCTCTGCCCCGTTTTGGACATGTGCCCATGATTTTGGGACCGGACAAGACCCGTCTCAGTAAACGTCATGGGGCCACATCGGTCCTGGCCTATAAGGATCTGGGCTTTCTGCCTCAGGCCTTGATCAACTATCTGGTTCGCCTGGGCTGGGCCCATGGCGACGAGGAGATCTTCAGCCGGCAAGAAATGATCGATAGATTTTCTCTGGCCCAGGTGGGGAAATCAGCCGGGGTTTTCAACCAGGAAAAACTCCTGTGGCTAAACAGCCATTATATCAAGGAGTCCAACGATCAGGAACTAGCCGTTTTGCTGGCCCCTTTTCTTGAGGTAAAAGGCTTCCAGAATCTGGATTTGGACTATATCGCCAAGTGTGCCGCAACCTTGAAAATGCGTTCCAAGACCCTGGTAGAAATGGCAGATGCCGCGGATTTTTATCTTAAGGAAGAGGCGAACTATCAGCCTGAAGCAGCAAAAAAATTCTTTTCTCCTGAAACCATCCCCTGGATGGAGATAGTGACCGAATCCTTTTCCAATCTGACCGATTGGAATGAATCTGCCCTGGAATCGGCCTTCAGCCGGATCCTCGAACGGACCGGGACGACCATGAAACAGATTGCCCCGCCCCTGCGTCTGGCCCTGACCGGTAAGACAGCCAGCCCCGGTCTCTTTGAGGTTATGGCCGCCATGGGTAAAGAAAGGACTTTGACTCGTTTAAACAGGGCACTTAATTTTATCAAAGGTCTGTAAGAGAACACAAAAGCGCTTGATTTTTTTTGATTCTTATTCTATCTTAAAATTAACTTAAAGCACTCGGCGTTCAATTTAGGTCATGCTCCCTGACTAGACATTTTTTTCGCCGAACGCCCCTGCCCATCGCAGGCACTTTACGACAAACATTTTCTCTTTTTTACAACTGGGGGATCGTCTAACGGCAAGACTGTAGACTCTGGATCTACCTATCGGGGTTCGAATCCCTGTCCCCCAGCCATTTTTTTTGAGGTCAAACTGAATTGAAACAATAAAGTCAGAGTTTAGATTTTGACTTCTGACGCCGAACACCGAACGCCCAACCCCGAACTTCTTTTTCTACAGGGTCCCATCGTCTAGTGGCCTAGGACACCGGCCTCTCACGCCGGTAACACGGGTTCGAACCCCGTTGGGACCACCAAAAAAATAAAATTAAATTGATTTCTTACTTAACCGCTTCCAAGGCCGTTTTATCAGAATTCCTTAATGAAGGCTCCGCTAATGGTCAAGATGCCTTCCTCCCCGTTAATTGGCCAAGGGCCAAATCCGGGATTTGAGCTGTTGAGAGATTAACGCCGGGCTGAAATTTTTTCTTCAACATATTCGGCGATCAGGCGAATGGTCTTTAATTTGGGATAATCGTCCTCATCGATTGCAATCTTGTATTCATCCTGCAAGACCAAGGCTACCGTGGCCAAGTCCATGCTATCAATCCCAAGTTCATCAATCAGGTCCAAATCGGGATTGAATGTCTCTACCGTCACATCTTCCAGCTTGAGTTCAAAAATAGGGAAAATAAGCATATTATTTATTTAATATTGACAACGTCAATGGTTATGGATAGGATTTTTTCAATCATATCCTGAATCAAAAATTGGGGGTCCTCTTAGTATTAATAATAACGACGGCAAATCGTAAGACGTTGTTTTGGACAGCGTTGACGCTTGGTAATGGTTCGCCGCTTCGGAATTCGGGATCGGTCCACCTGGGAGCATAAAAAATTTCAAAGAGATCAGAACTGTCCGACCTGTTAAACTAGGTGATGTGGAATTTTAGATCATATGTCTACCTCCCCGGATGATTGGCTACCTCTTCAGAAACCCTGGATTACCCCCGAAGGGCGGTGGGAATCCCGGGTACGATTTGAACCCGATTCGGAGTGGTTTTCCGGGCACTTCGAAAAAATCCCCTTGCTGCCCGGTGTGGCCCTCCTGGCCTTGGTCTCCGAAATGGTGAAAAGACAAGGCCTGGAAAACGGACGGCTTCTTGAGGTTGTCGGTTTTTCCAGGGTTAGGTTCAAACTCTTGGTTCTCCCGGGTAAAGAATTGTACATTTCCGTAGCGGCCATGCCAAGCGATCCTGAAGCTAAACTGGATTTTAAGATAACCTGTCAGGACGAACTCGTTGTCCAGGGTTTCTTGAAAGCCCGGGCAGGAGGTGCCTCCCGGTCAGGAAGCGATGAGACCGCACCTGCCAGAGCCCGGATCAAAGAGCGGTAAAGACATCCGACTCAAACATAGGATACCGGGGCCTAAGACCAACCTTTTTTGGTGATACCCGTCGTATCATTGTCAGCCTTTTTTCAGATGGAGCACGGAAGATAGGGGTAGTCAGAAGGTCCAAAGACCAGGTGAAATTTGCCGTTCTCCCAAACAATCAGCGAGGGGGCGGTTCCTCTGGGGAAGTCTGATAAGCTTGGCCTCATCTCTTGAACAATATGGATTGAGTTGATGGGGGAGAAAAAAAATGGACCCGAACGAATTTTTTCCGGCTGGACCTCTGATCCCGCACCGGCGTCGCATGAGTCTCTTGGAATGGGTAAAGAGACCCATAAAGAAAACCCTGGTGGCAGAAGCCACTGTAAACCCTGACTGGCCTCTTCACCAGGATGGAATAGTGAGTTCCGTGATCAGTATCGAACTTGTGACCCAAGCTATCGCTGCCCTGAGAACATGGGATTTAGGAAAAGGGGCCGAAGCGCGACCTGGGTTCCTGGTTGGGGTCAAAGAGGCCACCTTCTCTTCTTCCAGCTTTCCTGTGGGGAAAAGGCTCGTTATCCAAATTGCAGAACTTCACCATCTCGATGAATATGCCATATATGAAGGTCAAGTCAGCTCCGAGCCGGACTTCTTCTGCAAAACCACGATCCAGGTCATGGAAGCCGGGAAGGAAATCCTTTCCACTCTTAAGCCACAACAGAGGATCTGACTCAGGGAGAAAGAGATTTAGACATGAAACCTTTATTGCCAATGCAGGTCGCCCTGGTTACGGGCGGGAGCCGGGGAATCGGACGGGCCATCTGTCTGGAACTGGCCGGGAACGGCCATTATGTGATTGTCAATTATCACTCCAACTCCAAGGCGGCTGAAGAGACCCTGGCCCTGATTCACCAAGCCGGAGGGAAGGGAGAGACCGTCTGTTTCGATGTGGCCGACAAAGAAGAGATCGAAAAAAGCCTGGAGACCCTTTTAACCCGCCACGAAGCCATTGATATCCTGATAAACAATGCCGGCGCGGCTGCTGACAGTCTTTTTGTCCTCATGTCCCCCGAAGAATGGACCAGGGTTATTAACATCTCCTTAAATGGGTTTTACAATGTCACCCAGCCCATCCTCAAAAAGATGGTCACCCGGAAGCATGGCCACATTGTGATCATCTCTTCCGTATCGGCCAAACTCGGCCATCGCGGTCAGACCAACTATTCGGCCGCCAAGGCCGGACTCGAAGGGGCCTGTCGATCCCTGGCTTCGGAAGTGGCCCGTCTGGGTATCCGGGTCAACTGTGTGGCCCCCGGTCTGATCGAGACGGAGATGATTCAGGCCGTTCCCAGGGACTTGATTAAACAGATCGTCCCTATGGGCCGTGTGGGACTTCCTGAAGAAGTGGCCAAAGTGGTCCGGTTTCTCTGTTCCGCGGATGCCTCCTATATTACCGGCCAGGTCATCTCGGTTAATGGGGGCATGTTTTAAAAATTGCTTCTCGTCCATGTCCGGGAATGAATCCGGCACCAAGACCAAAAGCCATCGAAATTGAGATCAATTCTGAGTTCATGAATTAAGGGGTAGAAATTTGAGTAACATTGTGGTAAATGAAAGCCGGAAGCAAAAAAATTAACAAGACTAGGTTCACTATTATGACACGGGAAGAGCTACAGAAGGAAATATTAAAAATTCTATCCAGAGAATTTGAAATCGAAAATCCAGATTTGGATGACAATTTAAGAGAGAAGTATGAGTTTGACAGTGTCGACGCCATAGAGCTTTTGATAGCGATTGAAGAATTATTAAAAACGGAACTGACTCAGGAAGAAAAAAAGCAGGCGATGGATATTCGAACGATTAATCATATTTGCGATTATGTGGAGGCTTTGGCTAAGACAAGAGCCTGAAATGTGAATCCATTATGGAAAGAAGAGTCGTCATAACAGCCTGTTCCGCAATTACTCCTATTGGCCATTCCAAAGAAGAAATTGTCAATAGCCTGGTCAGTGGAATTTCCGGAGTAAAACCATTACGTCAGGATGATCTGCTGGCAAAGTATATCCATTCCAAAGTTTTCGGAACAGTAGATTATCCGCTTGAGTATGATTTCAAACGCATACATCGCAAGACGATGGGGCCGGTTGCCTATTATGCCTGTCAGGTGGCCAAGGAAGTTATTGAGGCCTCCGGGTTAGATAATGAGTTTATCACCTCCGGACGATTAGGCGTGGCCTTTGGATCAACCCATGGCAGCCCTACGGTTCAGAGGGAAATATATAAAATCTTTTTCGGGGGCTCTTCTTCCGAATATGCAAAAATCGGCGCGGTAGAATACCTGAAGTCCATGGTCCATACGACAGCCGTGAATATCACCAAGATGTTTGGTATTACGGGCCGGGTCATTTCTTCCTCTACGGCCTGCACCACCGGAAGCCAGTCCCTCGGTTATGGATATGAATCGATCAAGTTCGGGATGCAGGACGCCATGCTTTGCGGCGGGGCCGACGAATATGACACCACCACCGTTGCCGTTTTCGATAATCTGTTGGCCTGTTCAACCGCCTTTAATGAAACCCCGCATCTCACCCCCCGTCCCTTTGACTCCAGAAGAGACGGTCTTGTAGTTGGAGAAGGCGCCGGGGCAGTTTTGTTGGAAGAATATGAACACGCCCGGAAGCGGGGGGGCAATATTCTGGCCGAAGTCATTGGGTTTGCCTGTAACAATAACGGCGGAGATTTGATTTTGCCCAACCTGGAGGGCATCACCCAGACCCTTCGCCTTGGCCTGGAGAATGCCAGGATTTCCCCGGATCAGGTTGATTTCGTGAGCGCTCATGCCACGGGAACCAAAATGGGAGACATTATCGAGGCCCAGGCTATTCATAAGGTCTATGGGAATTCACCCTGGGTCACCGGTTTAAAAAGCTATATGGGGCATACGATGGGGTCCTGCGGTGCCATTGAAACGATCCTCTGCACTTACATGATGGAAGCAGGATTCATCGCTCCGACTTTGAATCTGGAGGTCGTTGATGACCGATGTGCCATGATTCGGCATTCGCTGAAACTTCAGGAAGGAAAAATCCGAATCGCCGCTATTCAAAATTTTGCCTTTGGGGGAGTTAATACCTGCCTGATTATCAAAAATCCAGCCGAAGCTATTTGATACACAGTTAGAGATAAATTCTCAGATTAATGGTGCAAGCCTCTAAAATAGAAAATGACCATTCCCAAATGGATTAAACGTTCCATTGATTTTATTGTCACCCTTACTTTATGGTTTTATTTTACCTTAGGCTATTTTATCTTATTCTCCCCCTTTTACTTCTTTTCCTTCTTTTTTTCTAACAACCGCGAAAATTCTTTCCAAAAATTGAATCAACGATATTTCAAGTCGTTTTTTAGGGTTCTGCAAATCATCACTCCCGGTTTAAATATACATATCGACCATGACGTTTATTCCATCCGTTGTTCAGTTATTGTGTGTAATCATATTTCCTACTTTGACCCGATTCTTCTGCTTTCGCTGTTTGAAAAACAAAAAACAGTAGTTAAAAGAACATTTCTGAAGGTGCCTATTCTGGGATGGCTGTTGAAAACATCCGGGTATTGGTTTACAACGACAGATGAGACTTTCACCTCTTTCATGGAAGGTGTTGAGAACCTGAACGATTATCTGTTATCGGGTGGAAATATATTTATCTTTCCGGAAGGTACCAGAAGCCGGGATGGGAAAATTGGGCGCCTGAACAAGGGAGCCTTTACCATTGCCAAACGATGTCGGGCTCCGATTCAGGTGTTGATGGTCAAGAATACGAATAGGTTGTATGCGCCGGGGAAATTGTTGGTTAATACCTGTATTCCCAATACGATTGAAGTAAAACGGATTTTAAGCCTCCATCCGGAATACACCGGCGATACTTTTTCGATTCATACACTGATGGAGCAAGTCAGGCAAGCCTATGAACGCCAAAGCGAGACCTAAGGCCCAGGGGCTGGAGATTCCTCCCCTAGCCTGACTCATCGAACCCCGGTCATCGCTTCATTGGAAACAAAACGGTTTAATCGGTCGGTTATGCACACCCGACCTTCCAGGGAAGTTTTATAGAAAGGGAGCAATTAATGTTTACCCCTGAAGAGGGCAAGGAAAAAGTCCTGGTCATCGGCTCCGGCATCGGCGGCCTGAGCACGGGCATCATTTTAGCCAAGCTCGGTTTTGAGGTCACCGTCATCGAGAAGAATCGACAGCCCGGCGGGTTGATGCGTAGCTATGCTCGCCGGGGAGTGCAGTGTAACGTCGGTCTGCATTACCTGGGGGGATTGGATCAGGGCCAGATTCTGCGCCGCTGTTTCGATTTTCTGGACATTACGGATCAGCTTCCACTTATTCGGATGGGGGTCGACGGGCCAGTGGATCGGTATCTTTTCGCCGACAACCATCTTGGGATCGACGGTTTTGATGTGCCCACCGGCTTTGAAGCTTACCAAGCGGGTCTGAACGCCGCCTTTCCAGCCCAAAGAAACCAGGTGGCCGCTTTGATGACCAGGTTACGCCGCAGCGCCGATCAATTAGACCGGCTGTCTTTTCTATATTCCGAACAGGTGACGGAGCACTGGTTTGATCAAGCCGAGCCGCTGGGGACGATTTTCGACCGGCTTGGCTGTTCCCCCGGTCTGCGGGCGGTCTTCGGCCTGCCATCGGTCTTGATTGGTGTGCCACACGAGGTGTGTCCCCAGTTCTATCACACCATGACCCTGGCCAGCTACCTGTTGTCGGCCTGGCGACTAAAAGGACCGGGAGCGACTATGGCCGACGTCTGCGCTCAACGACTGACATCCCTGGGAGGAGGCTTGCGTACCGGAGAGGCGGTAACCGCCATTCGAACGGCTGATGGCCGCGTCCGGGGTGTAACCCTGGATTCGGGTGAAACCCTGGACGCCTCCCTCGTTGTCGGCACCATCCATCCCAGAGGGATGATCGAGTTACTGGGGCCTGACGTCCTTAAAGCTTCCTATCGTCGGCGGATCATGGGGTTAAAAAATACACCCGGTATGATGGCGGTGCATGCCCTGGTGCCGGCCGAGAGGCACCCCGAAATTTTGCATAATCTCTACGCGATACAGGCCGATCCCAACGGCGGGCTTCGAGACCTGATCTTCCTGCAATTGCGTTCCAGCGACCTAACGGGGCAAAACCTGCTGACACTGATCACTTCCGGTCATGATGAAATATGGCAGACCTGGCAGCAGACCCGCTCCGGCCAGCGTGGTCCGAATTACATCAAAAAGAAGATGGAATTGGCCCAGGAGATCATTGGAAGGGCGGAAAAGATTATGGGCCCCTTCCATGGGCTACAGATCCTCGACATCTTTACCCCTTTAACCATCCGGGATTGGGTCAACAGCCCCGAAGGTTCTGCCTACGGGGTGATGCGCTCGGCCGAACAGATGCTTTCGGCCGCGCTTTTGAATCGCACCTCGTTGCGGGGTCTCTTTTTGGCCGGCCAGAGTGTGTTGTCCCCAGGAATTTTGGGAACCATTTTGGGTTCTTTCACCACTGTGAAATATATCGTGGGTTCAGAGCGATTCCGGCGGGAGGTGCGGATCTAGTCTCTTAGGGAAAATCGTACCCAGGCCATCAACTTTGGTCATTCTACCTGACAAAACTTTGCTTCCAATAATCACTTAAAATAAGAAGTCGGATAGTCCCTTCTCTTATAATATATTTCAATTAAAAAAGGATCTTATCAGGAATATCTCTTCTGGCTTGATATCAGGCAGATGAAGAAATATAATTGATACCGCCAATCCTGAAAGGTTAGCCTCACCCTCTTAACCTGAACAAGAGGTCGTTTGTGAAAGACGAATTACTCTTGAGTCAACTTGAAGACCTGGCGTATAAGTTGGGAATAACCATTCGCCATTTCAAGTTCATCCGTTATGAATCATCCGGTCGAGGAGGGCTTTGCCGGATACGGGGGGAATATGTTTTGTTTGTTGACTCTCAGGCAACAACAAAAGAAAAAATATTGGTCACGATAGAGGCCCTTAAAACAGTTCGACCTTGGTGACCTTCATCTCCTGCCGGATATCCGGGGCCTCTTGGAGGGGTCCAAAAAATAACTTGGGAAATTAGGGAATGGAGGCAGACGGATATGAAATCACAGAAACCAATCTTTAGGATTCTACCGAGTTTCTCACTGGTATTAATACTCTTAACTGGATTAAGCGGCCTGGCAGTCGGAAAGTCACCGCTGGATGATGGTGCCATAAAGGGGTACGACACCGTCGCCTATTTCCAGGCCGGCCAAGCACAAAGGGGCAACGAGTCCTTTTCATTCCAGTGGCATGGTATGACCTGGTATTTCTCAACCAAAGAGAACAAGGATCTGTTCACGACCAATCCTGAGAAATACGCTCCGCAATATGACGGTTATTGTGCCTGGGCCATGTCGGAAGGACGGAAAGCCCAAGCCGATCCTGAAGTATGGAAGATTGTTAACGGAAAGCTTTACCTGAATTGTAGCCCGACGGCCTATGAAAAATGGAGTAGGGATATTCCCGGTAACATCAAAAAGGCCGATACGGACTGGCTAAAATTTTCCGGTAGAAATTGATCGTCTGACATCCATATCAATGGTTCCTGATAACCATACTGATGGCAATGCTTGAGCGGGGCTGGACCCCGGTAATGACTATCTACGTCCTGGACCAGGTGTTCCGGATGGGTGAATGATATCCTTGAAGTAAGGATGATAACCCTTCCCCGGTATATCCGGTTATCCGACAAAACGCCTCATTGACCTTGGTGAAGCGGAAGTCCGGGCTTGCTATACACATTCCGAGAGGGCCTTCCTCGAAAACCCTGCGGAAACATTCTTCGTTCTCCCTCAAGGCCTGTTCGTTGTATCGGGATTTAGACTCTATTTCTTCCCAATGGGCTCTCTTTACAGAAACGGGGTTTATTAATCCTTCGACACTCCTTCTTTAAGGGTTGTCAGCAATGAAACGGGTTATTAAATTTCATTCCCTGGGGGCAATGGGCCATGGGTTGTCCGCCGAAAATAATGCGGAGAATTTATCAACCCATTGTCCATAGCTTATTGTCCCGGTAGAACTTATTTCTTGTGATTGTACCAGCCGGCCCCGGTCTTACGACCCAGGCGGTTGGCCCGGATCATGGTTTTATGCAGATTGGGAACTACCCACTTATTCTCTTTGTTCAGTTCATTGTAAAAATAATCAGCCACATCTTTGGCGATATCCAGACCGGTCAGGTCCATCAGTTCAAAAGGTCCCATGGGGTAGTTGAGCCCCAGTTTGACGGCCTTATCCACGTCTTCCGGTGTAGCAATGCCTTCCTCAACAATTTTGACCGCTTCGATAAAATGGGGGATCATTACCCGGTTGACCACGAATCCCGGCGTATCCTTTTTGACCTCGATTGTTTCCTTGCCCATCTTTTTAGCCAAACCGGTCGTAACCTGAACGGTTTCATCACTGGTCTGATAGGCCCGAATAATCTCCACCAAGCGCATCAAGGGAACGGGGTTAAAAAAATGCATACCCACCACCCTGTCCGGCCGCTGAGTGGCTACGGCGATCTCGGTGATCGACATGGAAGAGGTATTGGTGGCCAGGATGACCTCGGGCCGGCAAATGCCGTCCAATTCTTTAAAAACCGCCTTCTTTAAGTTGAGGTCTTCGAGAACGGCCTCGATCACAAAATCCACATCCTTGAGGTCAGACATACTGGTGGTCCCTTTGATCCGCCCCAGAATTTCCTTTTTCTGGTCTTCAGTCATCTTGCCCTTTTCAACACTTTTACCCAAAAAACCGGTAATGTTTTTAAGGCCCTTTTCCACAAACCGGTCCTCCAGGTCGCGCATCACTACCGAACATCCGATCTGGGCCGCTAACTGGGCGATTCCGTTGCCCATGGTACCCGCGCCGACCACACCAATCTTTTTTATCTCCATAAACAAACCTCCTTTAACGACTGATATTTTTGTTGAGACTATATCTTCTATTGCCCGTTTGTCAATTGTGAAAGGCGATAAGGAATCGGCTCGGAAGAAGACCCCCTCATCTGAAAAGTAATACCCATCCGCGCCGCCACTCCCTTTATACTAAACTTCTTCTTGACAGGAAAATCGAAATAACATAAATTTCAGGCCATGGAAACCAAAGATCAAAAAATCAAACCCGACACTTCCCAGGACTGGATGATTATTTCCATTGTTTTCTGGATTGTCTTTGTTCTGATCGTCACCATCGGGTATTTGGTCAACCCCAATTATGTACCCCCTATCAAACCATAAATTTCGGATTTCGGAATTTAGACTTGGAGCCCCGGCCGCTCATTACTATTATCCATGATCCGGCCTTGACCCTCAAAGGCCTAATCTGCTTTTAGCCCATTCCAGGGCCTTTTCCCGACTTGAAATCTTTCCTTCCAATTGTTCTTCCTGGAGTTCCGACAGTAAAGTTTTGAATAATGGGCCGGGGGTAAAGCCCAGTTCTATCAGATCTCTTCCGAAAATAAGAGGGGAGATTCCCCCCAGGGGACGATTGATTTCGTCCCTGGCGGAAAGGGTGTCGCGCCACAAATCTTTAAGCCGGTCTTCCAGGTCTTTTGGTTTTTCTATACCCTGGGCGGCCAGGCTGTCGGCCAGGGCCAATAAGAATATCCCGTTTAGTTCGCCTCCGATTTCTCTCACGAACCGGATCACGGCCCGGCGGGTCAGGGATTTGTTTATCATTTCTTGAACCAGACTCAGGGGTCGCATGTGCCGGCCGATCATCCGATCGATAAAAATTTTTTCACGGTTGCCGAGACGATATCGTTCGGCAATAGAACCGAACCGATCCCGAGAAACCTCGGGATGCCCGTAAAAGGTCCTATGCCCTGCCCTTTCAGCCCCGGTTGCCGCCTTCCCCAGGTCGTGCAGCAGGGCCGCCCATTTTAGCCAGGCTGCTTTTTTGTCTTCTTTCAGATAAGAAACCATTTCCGCATCCAGGTTTTCCGGCAAGGGAATGACCTTTTGAATCAGACCTTCCAAACATCGAAGGGTAAGCAGACTGTGCTGGTAAACGTCAAGGTGATGATACCGATCCTGAATCATCCCTTTTAAATGTCCTATCTCCGGAAAAAGAACTTCCAACAGGCCGGAGGGCTCCATTCCTTGAATAGAAACAAAACTCGAGGACTGGGAGAGCAATCCCAACCACTCCTGGTGAATACGTTCCGGAGCACTTCGGGTCAGGATTGGAGCTGATTTTTGAATGGCCTGCCCGGTATCAGGATCAATGGTCATACCCAGTTGAGCCGACAAACGGAAGGCCCGAAGCATTCGCAAAGGATCTTGTTCAAAACAATCCGGGGCGGCCATGCGCAGAACCCTGTCCTGCAAGTCCCGTATCCCATTTAAAGGATCATAAGGGACCCATTCCCTTTGGACAAAGGCCTGCGCCAAAGGAAGGCCGATGGCATTAACCGTGAAATCCCGTCTCCTCAGGTCCGTTTCCAGGTCAGGACCTCGAAATCCGGCGAAATCGAAGGTGCGGCCCTGAAGGACCACCCGGGCCATCTCCCCTTCTTTACGAAGTAAAACAAAAGTCCCGCCTGTCCTGTCGGCAAATATTCGGGCGGTTTTCAGAGATTCTTTAGAAAGGGTTATATCCACATCCCGGGTGCCCCTGGTGAGCAGACGGTCTCGTACCAAGCCGCCGACCAGGAAAATCTCTGCACCAACTTCCTGTGAGATTCTAAGGAGCAGGCTGAATTCGGGTTGATCGACCACCCACTGGCGCAGTTTTTTTATTTGCTCTGTTTCCATGGCTTCAGGTATATACAGTTAAAATCAAAAGTCAAAGTTCGAAATGTTAAATTTCAAATTGCAGGATTTTTAATGATGTTTAATGAATTTGATCGCTTTCAACTTTGAACCTCATCTATTGCCCTTTACGTTTTAATCTTTAATTTGAGCTTTGAACTTTTAATTTCTAATTTTTCAGTTTCAACTTTGCCCTATGACGCCTTTCCCTGACATCCTCCTGATCAATCCCTATATCTGGGATTTTACCGCATATGATCTCTGGGCCAAACCTCTGGGGTTGCTCTATCTGGCCGGGAGTCTGCGGGCCAATGGGTATCAGGTCCATCTGTTGGACTGTTTGGATATCCATTTCCAAAGCACGGGGTCTGTGGGTCCTTTACCGCCCCGCAAAGCCTTCGGCACCGGGAAATATTTCCGTCAGCGTCTGGCCAAGCCTCCGGTCTTGCAGGATATCCCCAAATATTACTATCGTTATGGGGTCCCTCCGTCCTATTTTCTTCAAGCCTTAAAAAAACTCCCCCCACCCCGGGCCGTTTTGATTACTTCTTCCATGACCTATTGGTATGAGGGGCTTGTTGAGACCAAGGAACTGGTTCGATCGGTTTTTCCTGAGACCCCGATCATCCTGGGCGGTATTTACGCCTCCTTGATGCCCGATCATGCCCACAAGACCGTGCGCCCGGATCATCTTATCACCGGACCAGGGGAAGGGGCAATTTTAAAGTTGTTGGACTCCATAACAGGTCATGACTCCACGCACCAACCGGGTCTTGAAGACTTGGATGCCTATCCCCTGCCGGCCTTTGATTTGTATCCCTGTCTGGATTATGTCTGCCTGCTGACTTCCCGGGGTTGTCCCTTTTCCTGCCCTTATTGCGCCTCTAAAATCCTTCAACCCGGGTTTCGCCGTCGTTCCGCAGAAGGGGTTGCCGATGAAATGGCCTACTGGAAGCGGACGAAAGGGATTTTGGATTTTGCCTTCTATGATGATGCCTTGCTGATCGGGTTTGAGAATCATCTGGGACCGGTACTGGAGACTATTCTTCGGCAAAACCTGGCCCTCCGCTTTCATACCCCCAACGCCGTTCATGTACGGGAGATTACCTTGGAGAGGGCGCGTCTCCTTTATAAGGCCGGTTTCAAAAACTTGCGACTGGGGTTGGAAACGACCAATTGGGAGCGGCAAAAGGCCTGGGGAGGCAAGATGGATAAAGCGGATCTTGACCGGGCTATCGCCTCGTTACGAAAAGGCGGGTTTGCACCTAATCAAATCGAGGCCTATTTGCTGATTGGTCTGCCGGGTCAAACGCTTCCGGAAATAGAACAGACCATCCGGGAGGTAAAGACCCTGGGTATCCGCCCCAGACTGGCCGAATATTCCCCCCTACCCCGAACGGTGCTCTGGCCTGAGGCCTGCCGGTCCTCCAGGTTCCCTTTGGCCGAAGATCCGGTTTTTCACAATAATTCTCTGGTTCCCTGTTTAAACCCTTTTTCCTGGAAAGCGGTCCAAGCCCTGAAGGACCTGGCCAGGGGTTAAGGAACGTCGGAAGAAGACAGGAAGGAGTGGGGGCATTAGTAAGTTCAATCGGGATTGGTTGAAAAATTTTAAGATTGCCCTGAAACCTGAAAGCCGAAGGAAGATCAATCTTAGAGTTGGCGTTGAGCCGTTATAGGTATAATAAAAAGATATCTCTATTCTTTTTTTGGTCTACCTGCCCAATCATAAGTATCCCGGAAATAAACCTTTTATTGGTAAAAACAAGACAAATTTTGTCCAATCATGGAAGTTAAAACCTGCCATTCATTCTATTCGCAACCCTCAAAGATTCCCTCTTAAGCCTTAACTTGTTAAAGAAATTGTAATTTCGCCACTTGATCAATTAATGGCCTAATAATTGCAGTTTAGAATAACTGGAATTAACTGGGAATATAAGCTTTTCAGTTTTTACCGGAAAAAGGAATTTCTATGAGACAATTTAGGGATAGTGTTCTCAAAGCGGATGAAATATCGGAATGGTTGAGGATTCCCAAATCGACCATTTATAAGCTCTGCCTGGAAGGGCAGATTCCCGGGACAAAAATCGGCCGGCACTGGCGGTTTGACCGTAACGATATTGAGATTTGGTTCAAGAATAGAATTAAAAATGGAAACCGGGAGGTTAGCCGATGACAACCTGTTGTTCATACAAGGTCCTTCTGACGGGCTCAAATTTTTTTGCAGGAAGCCCATTGAAGATTGAATTCAAAATAGAAATCGACGCAACCCCTCACCTAGGAAGGCAGGGACGAAATCATCCTATAGAGTATACTTTATTCTTTTGAAAGCAAATACTGGAGATCAAGGTTTATAGCACTCTGATAAATTTTTTATTCAAAAAGATCGAGGCGGTTGTTGAAACCAAAGAAGCCGTCTGATCGAGGAGGATATAGTGAAAATTGCCGTAATCGGATGCGGTTATTGGGGTCCCAATTTAATAAGAAACTTTTCCCAGTTAAATAAAGTTGACGAGTTATATTGTTGCGACCAAGACTGGAAGAATCTGGATAGGGTAATGAACCTTTTCCCATCGGTCAAAGGAGTAAGAGATTACAGGGAACTGCTGAAAATGCCGGATCTGGATGGGGTGGCTATTGCCACGCCGGTTTACAGTCATTTCCCCTTAGCCAAGGAATTCCTGGAACAGGGGAAGCATGTCTTGGTGGAAAAACCGCTGGCCCATTCCCTGGAGGCCTGCATGGAATTGATTAAAGTGGCCGAAGAAAAAAATCGGATCATCATGGTAGGGCATACCTTCGAATATGCGGCTGCAGTGCATAAGATCAAAGAAATTGTAGAGAGCGGAGAATTGGGGAAAATCCTATATATAAGTTGTACCCGGGTCAATTTGGGACTTTTTCAAAATGACATCAATGTGGTTTGGGATCTCGCCCCCCACGATATATCCATTATTCTTTATGTCCTGAGTGAATTCCCGTTTTCGGTAAACTGCCAGGGGAAAGCCCATTTTAAATCAGAGCTTGAGGATGTGGCCACCACTACTCTGAATTTTAAGAGCGGCCTGATCGCTTTTATACACAACAGTTGGCTTGATCCGAAAAAGATTCGAAAAATAACCATTGTCGGAACAAGAAAAATGCTGGCCTATGATGATATCGAGGCCCAAGAAAAGATTAAGATATATGATAAGGGATTGGAAATTCCGCCTTATTATGACACCTTTGCCGAGTTTCATTATTCGTATCGCTCAGGAGATACCTATAGCCCGAGGATTGACGAATATGAACCCCTCAGGAAACAATGTGGTACCTTTTTGGAATGTATAAAAACAGAAATGTACCCCCCAACCGATGGCCATAACGGAATGAGGGTGGTGGCCATCCTGGAAGCATCCTCCAAATCATTAAGGCAAGCGGGCAGGGAAATACCCTTGCGTCTGCCCAAAGAGAAGAAACCCATCCGGAACAATGGATATGGATACCCTATTTTTTCAAAGGTCCCCTTGAAGAATAAGATGGAGACCCCGTTAAAGGTTATACAAAAAAAGGGGGCGGCTTAGATAAAGCTGTCTGTCTTGGCCGGAAAGGAACCCTTATGAAAAAAATAATATTTTCATTGATCGGTTTATTTTTGTTGGGTTGGAGTCTGCCTGTTTTCGCTGTTCCGTTTTTACAACTGGACATCGGGGGAGGGTATTATAATCCAGCATCTAATGATCCTGGTTATAATCCTCGCTATGATCCTGAGACAATAGTAGCTCCTGGAAATAGTTTCACCCTTTATGCCCTTATGAAGGAAGGTAAAAAAACTTCTGTAAATGATACTTATTATTTAAGTATGGCCTTTTATCCAGGCCTTGAAAAAGCATCCCCAGACCCCAACTTCGGGTCTTTTATTATTAAGCCGCATCCGGCATTTTCATGGGTATCCCCAATATGTTGTGGTTATTGAGGTTTGAATCTTAATGTTGGACAAGTTGGCTGTAGGGGAAATAAATTCAATCCACCACAATGAAAATATATTGCTGTTCGGTAGTGGGATCGATTTCGAAATCCACAGGCCAATCGCTTGACCTTTTCTATTTTAGCATTGATACTTTCTCCCAGAGCATTGGTGATTCGATGTCTGGCATAAGTGACGATATTGTCGATATGAGTTTTTAGAGTATTGGCTGCTTTGATGACAGGGGCTAACCGTGAATGGGTTGCCCAAAAATACCATCGCTGAAAATAATGACGCATATGCGCCTCATAACGGTAATCCCACAAATGTCGAATGTTTTCTTTAATAGCCCAAGCTCGGCAAACGCGCAGATCTTTTGTCCGAAGCGTTTCAAATTCTTCTCTTCTCCATTCCGGAATATTCTCTTGACTCCACAACCACAGATACTTGGTCCCCTTCAGGACGGCCTCTCCTTGCTCAGAAAGCAATCGATGTTCAATCTTTCTCACTTTATCCACGGCTTCAAGAACGTACTTCATGATGTGAAAACGATCAAAGACGATCTTTTTTTCCGCTCCAGGAATATAGGCCTTGGTGGCCGCAATATAGGGATCCCACATGTCCATAGCCACGGCCTGGACTCCGGCCAACTCCTCATGGCTAAACTGCTGATAATAGCTTTCCAGACTTTCCTGTTTCCGATCATCAATAACGTACTCAACCGTTCCGTTGTCCAGGTCATATACCAAGGATTCATATTTATGTCCTCGGGCAATAGCCTTTTCATCCACCCCAATACGGGACGGTATGCGATGCTCTTTCCGGGACAATCCCCTGATAACAGCTCGTTCCAATGTATTCCAGCTCTGATCCCAGCTCAGACTGCACAGCCTGCCGGTAGCCTCAATACTGCATTCTCGGGCTATTCGAATAACAAGGCTTTCAAAGGCATAGGTCATTTCCGAACCATTTTCTCCGAGTTCAGAAGTAATCTGTTTAACTCCATGATCAGGACAATTAACCCGAGGCGTCCGAACATGAATATAGGTGGCCATCTGGCAGGTGTCCAGATGCCGATAAATTCTTTCCGGACTATGATCATAAACCCCATAAAACTGATCACACTCCGGGCATCTTACTTGTATGTCCTTTTCATGATCAAGATAGATGTCCACCCGTTGCTCCGCTTCATTAAGAATCACCCTGGTGATCATCCAGGGGGGATGCAGTCCCAGCAGTTTGTAAAAAAAGGTCTTGTCGTCCATCCCTCTTTCTTTGCTAAAGTCTTTATGTTTTATTTTTTAATAAAAAAGCGGCTGCGAGAATGGGCCCCTAAACGGCTCGTCGGAGCAGCTGTCTTCCATTGTACCACAACATGTTGGGGGTACCCATGAAAAACCCTGGAGCCCCATTATTAATAAAACGTTTCAGGGTACCCAAGACATGGAATATGGCAATCCGGGAATCCCCGACCATGGTGTATTCGATACCTATTTCATGTCGTATCCATTTAAGTTTGATTCCAATAATCAGGTAGGTTCCTATAACACGCAAGACAACCCTGGTCAATTCAGCGACTATCTTCCGGGAACTGGTTTATACTGTGCTGCCTTTAATTTTGATACCACCAACTTGAGTGGTGATGTTACCATTCATTTTGATCTTTATAATAATGAAGTTTTTGCTCCTTTTTCTCACGACGCCCAAAGTGATCCTCCTCCTGAAGGAGTCCCCGAACCGGGGACCCTGCTGTTTTTTAGCCTTGGTTTAGCGAGTTTAATCGGGCTGAGAAGGAAATGGAAAAAATAAGTTTGGTCCCCATTCTCAAAGACTGAAGGTGAGGGTCAGAAAAACGGTGACCCTTTTTTGCTCAAGCCCGCTATATGGAAAACCCAGATCCCAACCAATTCCATTTCCGAGACCTTCACCCTGACATTTACCTGGGAACGACCTCCGATCGTTATGCCGGATGGATCGACCAGATTTATTCAAGGGAGCGCTATGTCGGGAGGATAAATCGCCGGACAAATGTCTTGGGGGGAAAAAAGTTTATTGAAGAGGTCCTTCCCATAGACAGTGTCGAGGAATATTTTGACCATTTTGGGGTTCTGGGAATCGACTATACCTTTTACCGCCCACTCACTGAGAAAGATGGAACCCCAACCCAAAACTATCATCTATTAAAGAGATACCATCAGTATATCAAAGATGGGGATCGTTTCATTCTGAAGGTCCCCCAAATAATATCTGCCCAAAAGTTCCATAGGGGCAAAGGATATATCCCCAATGAGGACTACCTGAACCCTGAAATATTCACCAACCAATTTTACAAACCGGCCTTAGAGGTATTGGGAGAATCACTTACTGGCTTTATTTTTGAACAGGAGTATCAGAAACTTAAAGACCGGCCTTCCGAAAATAAAATGGCCGAATCGCTCGATGTTTTTTTTGAGGCCATCCCCAAAGATCAACGTTACCATATTGAACTTCGTACCGAATCCTATTTAACCCCACCTGTCTTCCGGGTTCTTGAAAAATATGGAGTTGGCCAGGTCCTTTCCCATTGGACCTGGCTCCCCCCCCTTCGAAGACAGTTCGCTAAAGCCGGTGGGAAGGTTTTTAATACCGCCCAAGAGCTGATTGTCCGGCTGGTTACTCCCATCGATATGCGCTATGAGATTGCCTACCAAAAAGCTCATCCCTTTGATAAAATGGTCGAGGGAATGCTTCAGCCGAAAATGATCGAAGAAACAGCTCAATTAATGCATAAAGGGTTAGAAATAGGGGCCAAAGTAAATGTCCTGGTTAATAATCGAACCGGGGGAAATGCCCCGCTTATCTCCCAAATGATTGCCGAGAAATTCCTTCACCAAGATTAGAAAACTGGATTGGTCGGTAAGGGGGAGCGAAATAATTATTGGGAAATATTTAGACAAAACACCTGCGCTCGGGATAGTGATTACAAACCCATCGCTCCAAGGAAGCTTTCTTATTCAGGAGGGCACGGGAAGGCCATTTTGGGCTATTTTAAGGTATACCCTCTGGCATCAAGGCAGGCACCGATCGCGCCCTTACATAGTCCGCGCTATTTTCAATTCTCTGAGCATCTGGGGCGCCCTCGGGTGGTTTTTTCGGATCGAAGCCTGTCTGATCAACAGCCCAGTCATGGCACTCGTCAAAATCCATGGCCTGTTTCTCTTCGCTTTGACCCTGGCGGGGGTAGATGAACATCCGGTTTTCCGATTCCTGGCTTGCCGCGGGGGGCTCCTGACTTCCCTCGTCCGGAGGTGGATAATAAAATTCCGGGGGGTAATAGTAAGGTCCCAGGTCCCATCCTAAGACACCGCCGATAAATAATCCGGGTAAGAGTCCGCCATGCCCACGAAATCCTCTATGCCCTCTAAACCCTCGAAATCCTTCTCGGCTTCCACGAAATCTTTCACGCTCCCGATCTCCTCGAAATCCCTCATGTCCTCGATCTCCGCGGAATCTTTCATGCCCTCCAGATCCACGAAATCCTTCACGGCCCCCAGATCCATGAAACCCTCCACCCCCCCGGGCAGCCTTAGCTTGTTTAGACGGCACAAACAGGGTTAACAAAAAAAGGATGCTTAATAAACCAATGAGTTTTTTCATGTCCTTCCCCCCGGCCGGTCTGGAACAGAGAACCGGTTCAAGCTTTTTTTAAGTAGGACTTAAGAAGAACAAAAAAGTTAAAAATAATCAACAAGACTGATTATGCCCTGACTAAGACTATATTTAATAATGGCTTGTAACACTTTATCAAGAAGAATCAAATCTGAAAAGGGAAGGAGTAAAGTAACAAAGTTAATAAAACTAAAATTATTCTGACTTAGTTCAATTTTTTTATTGACACTGTACAAATGAACAGTATACCATAGAATCATGAAACCTCTCACAGCCAGACAGAATGAAATTTTGGCTTTAATCAGAGAGTACCAAAACAAACACGGCTACCCTCCCTCTCTTCGGGAGCTGGCCGGCCACTTCAAGGTCTACCCGAATTCAATCCAAGATCATCTCAAGGCCCTGATCAAGAAGGGATATTTAAGGCGAGAGCCCAACCGCTCCCGTGGGGTAAGTCTGACCCGGTCTTCCGGCCAGCTCCGAACCATCCCTCTTTATGGGGCCATCTCAGCGGGAGGACCCCTTTCGATAGAAGAGGACGTGGAGGACTATGTAACCCTTCCCGAGGGATGGACTAAAGGAGAAGAGGTCTTCCTTCTCCGGGTTCGGGGAGAGAGCATGAGCCCCTTTATCCTCCCTGGAGACCAGGTAATCGTTCGCCGTCAACAGAGAATCCCTGAAGGAGTAGTCGGGGTTTTCCGCCTGGATAATGAGGTTACCCTCAAGCGTTACTATCGACAAAATGATCAAGTGATTTTGAAGGGGGATAACCCGGAAATGAAACCCCTGATTATAAAAAAGCAGGACCTGTCCTCTTTTTCGATCCTGGGGAAAGTCATCGGGGTTTATCGCCCTTTAAACCTTTGAGCAAATAAGTATTACCAATATGACTGCTCGCGGATGGCTTATTGATCTCTATGTCCGGGAAGATATCATAGTCCTCTGGTTCCGTCTTCAATCGGGGACGCTCCTTTGCCTGACCGATTCTTTCCCATACTGCTTTTATGCCCAAGGTCGCCCAAGGGACTTACTCACTCTTGAAAAAAATCTCTCATACCTAATCCGCCGGACAAACTGGACTAAACGCAGGAACTTTTGGACTGGAAAGCTCATTTCCGTTCTGGAACTCGAAGCGATTTCCTTTAAGAAATTATTTGAAATCCAAAAGGTTCTCTCCCGCTCCCTTGAAGCCATCAGTTTTTATAACATTGATCTGGCTATCCCCCAGTATTACGCCTATCAAAAAGGTCTCTTCCCTTTATGTTATTGCCAACTCGATTGGGAAGAAAAAAGGCTTCTCGGTTTCAAGCTCCTGGACTCTCCCTGGAACCCGGATGCCTTGCTTCCCCCCTTCAAGACGATTGAACTTGGTTTAACCCAGGACCCCCAAATCCCGCTGGATCGGGGAAACAGTCTCGAAGTAATTGATGAGGGTAGATCTTTTGAACTGGGCGGGTCGAGAACGGCCGAGCTTTTAGAAAAGCTCAATACCTATTTGGTGGATCTCAATCCGGATTTAATTATCTCTCGAAAGGGGGATGATCGGATCCTGCCCATACTTTGGAATTGGTCTCAAAAAGAAAAAATTCCCCTGGCCCTTGACCGGGACCCCCATCCCCCCTTGAGACGATCTACCGGCCAGTGGAGGTCTTACTTCAGCTATGGTCAGATTATCTATCAGAGTTCAATCTTCCCCTTATACGGAAGGTTCCATATCGATCAAAGCAACTCCTTCTTTTTTGGCCATGGGGAGTGCGGTTTGAAAGGGGTATTCTTCTTGTCCCGTCTGACTAAAATTCCCGTTCAAACCATGGCCAGGTCCACCCCTGGGACAGCCATTACTTCGATGCAGCTAAATCGGGCCGTCCGGAAGGGAATCCTCATTCCCTGGAAAAAAGGAAGACCCGAGGATTTTAAAACCGCCTGGGACCTTTTGGTGGCCGATAAAGGGGGGCTGGTTTTTCAACCCCCCATAGGACTCAGGGAAAATGTCGCTGAAATCGACTTTGCCTCCATGTACCCGAACATTATGCTCCAGCACAACATTTCCCCGGAGACCATGCTCTGTTCCTGTTGTCCGGGGCCGGTAGTCCCTGAAGTGGGATACAATATCTGTCAAAAAAGGGAAGGTTTGATCCCGGAAACCCTGAGACCAATTTTAGGTCTCAGAGCTGAACTCAAAGCCCGGATCAAGGCCAACCATCCACTGAAGGAAAACTACCAGTCGCTTCAAAAGGCCCTTAAATGGGTTCTGGTTACCTGCTTCGGGTATACCGGGTATAAGAATGCCCGATTTGGTCGTATTGAGGCCCATGAGGCCATAACGGCCTTTGGTCGGGACAAACTCTTCTTGGCCAAGGAACTTGCCGAAGACAGAGGCTTCAGGGTACTTCATGGTCTTACCGACTGCCTCTGGATTGAAGGGCCTGGACTCAACGAGTCCAGCATCAAGGCCCTTCTGGCTGAGATTGGAACCAAAAGCAAAGTGCCCATAAACCTGGAAGGGATCTACTACTGGATTATCTTTCTCCCTTCGAAGGTCAATGCCAATCGTCCGGTTGCCAATCGATATTTCGGCCTATTTCAAGACGGGACAATCAAAACCCGCGGGATTGCCTGTTGCCGTCATGATATTCCCATTTTTATTCGAGAGGCTCAGACAGACCTTCTGCGGGTTATGGGCACGGCTCATGATCGAAAATCCCTGGAGAACAAAGTGCCGGAAATCATGGACCATTTGGGGGATTTTGTGGCTCGGCTCAAAGAGGGCCGGGTTGAGACCCAAGAACTGGTTATTACTCGTCGTCTTACCCAAACCCTGGAAGAATACCGGGTCAAGACCCCATCGGCTATGGCCCTTGAGCAATTTGAGTCAATGGGGTTGACCATCCATCCTGGACAAATGGTGGCTTATCTTCTCCGGGATAGTGGTCTTTCCGGTGAGGATAAAAGAATCCTTCCCGCCCCTTTCCTCGAAGGGGGAGAAGACTATGACCAAAAAAAGTATCTGGAAATACTGCTAAAGGCTGCTGCCGAATTATTAGTGACCTTTGGATTGGATTACAAGGATCTATTTAGTTCCTTCGGGTCAAAAAAAATATAAGGTCTTAGATAAAAAATCGGAGGAAGTGCCAGGATAACACTATCCGCTTGCACAAGACTCGTCGTCCAAAAAACTCCGGTGTCTGATATGGAAACAAGCGGCCCAAAAGATTGAGGGTGGTTCCTTCCGGCTTGACATTCACTATTAACCGAAAGAGGCTCGTGGAAAAGAACTTGCCTTTTTAACTTTTAAATAAGGGGGAAATGGGGGGAAGGAGCAATAAACAGAGAAGGATGGGGGAAAAAGGAATGCTTGACTTATCTGAATATAAGTCTTATCTTAAGTATTAAGAAATCCGTTGTTGAACCCGTAGGGTGTGAATGACGGTCGAAGTTGGTGAACAATTCGATGAGTACGGGCATCGGAGGATTTATCTTCGATGCTTTTTTTTTAGGCATGTCGTATCCCAACTTGAGAAATAATCCAAGAGGAGGGATAAGATCATGGCAGAAGGAAGTGTAAAGTGGTTTAACGAAAACAAAGGTTTTGGCTTTATTGATGTAGACGGTCAGGATAAAGACGTTTTTATTCACCATTCAGCTATCAGTATGGCGGGATTTAGAACCTTGCAAGAAGGCCAGCGGGTAAGCTTTGATATTGAGCAGGGCGCAAAAGGTCCAGCCGCAGTCAATGTTACAATCCTATAAGCTTTAGTTAATCACCAAAAATCAAGGGGCGCGAATGCGAATTCACGCCCCTTTTTTATTAAAGCTGCCTGCTCTGCTGGGTTGGAAAACTCTCATCTTCCATGGGGGCGGCCCCCATCTACCTTAGTCCGGATCACTTCATAGAAATCTTTGGCTTTTTACCCTATTTCCATAATCTCCCGATCAACCAGCCATCCTACTCGCAAGTAAGGGTCACCGGGATAGACAATTACGAGTCAAGACCGGTTTAATCTGGTTTTTTTTAAATGGGACTTTCGAAGGACAAAGAAGTTAAAAAAAACCAACCGATGTGCTATTCAGGCCCTCTGGCCTAGGCCTACTGATGATATTTTGTGACAACCTGTTAAGAGGGATCATTATAGGAAAAGGGATGGGAAAAGAATGCGCCGATGATCCAAGCGCTGAGGGGGGGGCATCCACATGGAGCAAACATCACTTCTTTGCGCGATTACAAATCCGTCAAAGCTGAGGTGGTCCCAAAAACCGGACAAGGTGATAATCTCTAAGTCAGCGAAATGGAAGGAGTTGCCCCCAAGAAAAAACGCAAACAACACTCCCCGAATTCTAGAGGAGTTAAATGGGCGAGGGGCTCTCTCACGAAGATAAAGTTTTTGGATAGTCCCCGGGTTGGGACCTAAGGGGAGGCATCTTCTCCGCTTAACTCTTTCCAGGCCTGTCGAAGGGTGGAAGTCCACGGTTTTCTACTTGATCTTAGACTAAAAAAAATCCATCCAATTAATCCAAAAAGAAACATACCCATAAAGATTATATTTTGTATGTTGAAATACCAATCTGGGGCGGTGTCTTTCCAACCGATTACTTCGGCCAGAAAAAAATGCCAAGAAAAATTTAACAGAATTCCTCCTACGATCCCTTGGATTGTTACTACAGGGATCATGATAATCTTTTTTATAATAGTCATTGATGGCCTGGGGAATCTGCTTTTTTAATGATATTGTTTCTCAGACAGCTTTTATTGTGCCTTTTGAATATCTATCCAACCCCTAATCTGAAACAAATTTTTTAGAATAGGTTGCCTCAAACGGGGACAGAAAGAAATAATGGGAGGACCTTATTTATGGGAAAAAAATGTTATATTTTTGAGGTAGAGGATAATACATTAGGGTAGTCCCCAAGAACTGGACAATGGGATAAGCTCCGAATCAACCTGAGGTTTTTTGTTCGAGGACAAAAAATAAAGCAGTCCCTTAAATAGGTCCGCATTAATTTTTATGTATTTTCACTATGATGTCCTATTAAAGAGGGCTGTAGAAAAAAAAGGCCCGACTGGGGAGCCGGGCCGGAAAGAGTTATCTAGATGTGTCACTTTTCGATTGGGGAAATTTGAGTTTCCCTTCACCGGGCACACTTTTGGGATTTACAAGCCTTGAGGCATCATCCACACAATTCTTTTTTTCCTCATCACTCAATGAATTTGGATCCCGCAGTGCCTCCCAGGGACAGAAAAATCTATTTCCCGCCTTGTCCTTTACCCATACTAAGGGTTCCGTCTTTAAAGCCATAGTCCTCCTTTCTGTCGAGCAGAATGAATTGCCCTTTTAATGAGATCAGTTGCCAACTTTGTTGCTATTATTATTTACAACGAAATCAAACGCAATAATGTGAAACCAGTATTTATCATCTAATCACCTCCTCCCCTTAAGTACAGTGAAGCTTCCGCGGGAGAGTTGGGGGAAAACCTCCTTCTTGACAATGAAACCCTCTCCAGGGCCTTTGTTAGGCTCACAGATAGCAATGCTGGGTGTTCAATGGTTTTTCTTCGGAGGTAATTTTATTTTCGGTTGCATCGCTGCTGGCACTGTTGTTTATGGTATTATCAGGGAGTTCCCTCGGTCTTGGCGCCTGACAATCCCGGGGGAAAAAAATGATTGAGCCTATCATTCGGCGGAGTTCAAATGTGCCTTTGGAAAAACAATTTTAATTGGGATAGAATAAAATTCAGGATGCCTAGAATCCCTTTTCATTCAGGGAAATACTCTTTGAGGCGTCTCATCTTCAGATAGCGCAATATATTGAGTTCAAAGAGCAATCTTCAACTTTCCTGGCCCACCGCGGATTCAAAGAATTCGCAGATGTGCCTCCCTTCCAAGCTTATTATGACACTGCCGGTCTACTCAAGTAATGGCCTGGACAAATTTAGTTGGTCAGGGTTTTAAGGTAACCAGGGTTGCCCCCCAGCCTCCGGCCTCGTCACCGGCCGACTGAAAAAAGCTTACTTCGGGGATTCGTTCAAGGATGGCCTGGACCGTTCGTCTCAAAGTCCCACTGCCTTTGCCATGAATTATGCGCACCTGAAGGATACCTTCCTCTCGACAGGCCGCTAAGTATTCGGGAATGAGGTCCTTGACTTCGTTAGGGCGAAAGGTGTGCAGGTCCAGGATACCGTCAATAGGTAATTTAATAGGGTCGTTTTGGACCATAATTATTCAAATAATAAAGGCAGGCGGTCGGCCACCAGAAAGCCCTTCAATGTCGGAACAAGATGGCTGCCAGTTATCGTCGCCCAATCATTGTTGAGGAATTTTGGCAAAATTTTTCCCAGGTTCAGCTTGTCACCTAACCGATTAAGATCCAACCCGGACTGTGTCCTTAACCCCAGACTGATCCATTCCATTAGGACCTGTTCCTCATCAAGCTCTTCCTGTCCCTCTATCGGGGCCAGTCCTTCTTCCAGGGTCCGGCAATATTGATTAATAGACCGGACATTCCACCAGCGACGGTTTTCCTTAAAGGAATGAGCCGAAGGCCCCAACCCCAGATAGGGGAGCCGCTGCCAATATTTTTGATTGTGCCTGGAAAAGTATTTTTCGTCCCGGGCGAAATTGGAAATTTCATAGTGGATATACCCGCGGTCTTCCAGAAACCGGGCGGTGGTCAGGAAAAAAGTCTCTTCCATCGCCTCGCTGATGGATCTAAGGTTTCCTTTTTCTTTCATCCCCCAGAAAAGGGTTCCTTTGGCGATGGTCAATTGATAACAGGACAGGTGTTCGGGATTAAAAGCCAGGGCCTTATTCAGACCGGCCAACCATTCCTCCTTCTCCTGTCCCGGAAGACCGTAGATAAGGTCTATTCCAAGGTTAGTAAAACCAGCTTCCCGAATCCAGTCTATTGCTTTTTCTGCCTCACTTGCGGTATGTCGTCTTCTTAGAAATAACAACTCCTGTTGGTCAAAAGATTGAACTCCCAGACTGATCCGGTTGACCCCCAAATCGCGATACGTTTTTAATTTAGAAGGATTCAAATCATTGGGATTGGCTTCGAGGGTGATCTCCGAGCCGGGATCAAGAGAATACCTTTCCCGGATTAGGTTTAGGAGGCTCCCGATCTGTTGTTCGGAAAGTCCTGACGGGCTCCCCCCGCCCAAATAGAGGGTATCAAAGACGCGGAATCGGTCTTGATATATTTCAAATTCCTTTTTAAGGGCATCCAGCCAGCGAGGAATCAAAGAATGATCCGTATGAGAATAAAAATCACAATAGGGGCATTTGCTCTGGCAGAAGGGGACATGAAGGTAAAGTCCTGAGGGGATATCGCCTGTCATTGTGGTTTCAGAAAAAGGTCTCAAGACAACTTGTAACCTGAAGTTTTTAAACCAATCTACTCGATTTTTTGTAAAACCTTTTTTCAAGGTAACAGGTAATGGCCATTCGACTGGCCTCAAAATGCGGGCTTGGCAGGTGCGTTGGATCCACCCACACCCACCCTTCACATTTTTCCGGCTCCATGATTTTTAGCTCACCGGAAAATTCCTGAACAAGTAATATAATCGAAATATAATGTAACCCCTCGTTGCGATAAGTCTCCAAATTATTAGTGACCGTGATTACTTTCGGATTTTTAATATCAAGATCCGTTTCTTCCTTGATTTCTCTTTTCGCTCCGGCCTCGAATGTTTCACCCATGTCAAGATTTCCACCTGGGATGGAATAGTAGGGTGCGTGGCTGCCTTTTCTTTTGCCTGTCAGGACCTTTCCGTCGTGGTTTACGATAATAACGCCTATTCCAACTCTCGGTCTGTGTTTTGAGTCTGACATATGGTGATAAATTTTACTTAAAAGTTTTCGTATAACGTTTCCCTAAGGAGGCACTCGGGCAACAGCGACCAAGCCTTAAAGGTACAACATTACGATAACAATAATACATCAATCCGTATCCGATTTTAAGACGGCTACAAAGGCGCCCTGGGGGATTTCCACCGAGCCGACCATCTTCATCCGCTGTTTACCTTTTTTCTGTTTTTCGAGGAGCTTTCGCTTTCGGGTGATATCCCCGCCGTAACATTTGGCAGTGACGTCTTTCCGAAAGGCGGAGATGGTTGAACGGGCGATGATGGTCCCGCCGATGGCCCCCTGAATGGGGATCTTGAACATCTGCCGGGGAATTTCATCCTTCAGCCGGTCGCAGATCTGCACCGCCCGGGTCCGGGCCCGGTCTCGGTGGACCATCAATGATAGGGCATCCACTTTCTCGCCGTTGACTAAGATATCCAGTTTCACCAGATCGCTGGTCCGATATCCGATCAGCTCGTAATCAAAAGAGCCGTATCCCCGGGTCAGACTTTTCAATTTGTCGTAAAAATCATAAATGACTTCGGCCAGGGGCAGGTCGTATTTGAGTTCCACCCGGCCCGGTGTGGGATAGTGCATCTGGGGGTTGGTCCCCCGGCGTTCCCGGCACAGGCTCATGATATTGCCCAGATAGGTATCGGGGATCATAATGGTGGCCCGGATAAAAGGTTCTTCGGAGTAGTCGATGGTCATGGGGTCGGGATAGTATTGGGGGTTGTCGACAATGACCGTTTCCCCGTCCTTGAGGTGATAGCGGTACTGGACACTGGGCACGGTCATAATGATAGACTGGTTATATTCCCGTTCCAGACGCTCCTGGACGATTTCCAGATGGAGCAGCCCGAGGAAACCGCAGCGAAATCCCTGCCCCAGGGCAGCGGAAGAATCCTTTTGATAGATCAGGGCCGCATCATTGAGCTTATATTTTTCCAGGGCCTCAGTCAGCGATTGATAATCCTCGGAGGAAATAGGATAGATGGAGGAAAAGACCACCGGTTTGACTTCTTTGAACCCGTGTAAAGGGGCTGGGGCCGGATTATTGTCCAGGGTAATGGTGTCGCCGATCCGGGTGTCGCTGACGGTTTTAATGCCGGCGATTAGATACCCCACCTCGCCGGCGGAAAGCGCCTTCCTCGGTTCGCGAACCAATCGGAAAAGCCCCACCTCTTCCACCAGGTAGGTGGCTCCAAAAAACATCAAGCGGATGGTGTCCCCCGGATGGACTGATCCATTGAATATCCGGCAACTGACTATAGTCCCGCGGAAGGGGTCATAATGGGCATCAAAGATCAGGGCAGTCAAGGGGACATCGGGGTCCCCTGTGGGCGGGGGAATCCGCTCAGTGATGGCTTCCAGGATCTCCTCGATCCCGATCCCTTCCTTGGCCGAACACAGAAGGGCCGAATCGGAATCCAGGCCCAGATCGATTTCAATCTCTTCCTTGACCCGTTCGATATCCGCCGAAGGCAGATCGATCTTATTTATTACCGGAATGATGGTCAGGTCCTGTTCCACGGCGGCATACATATTGGCCAGGGTCTGGGCCTGCACCCCCTGGGCGGCATCGATTAACAGCAGCACCCCTTCGCAGGAGGCCAGGGCCCTGGAAACCTCATAGGAAAAATCCACATGCCCCGGTGTGTCGATCAGGTTCAGATCGAATTCTTCCCCTTTTTTGTTGATATAGGGAAGGGTAACGGTGTTGCTCTTGATGGTGATGCCCCGTTCCCGTTCGATGTCCATGGTATCCAGGATCTGGTCGCGGAACCCCCGCTGATCCACCAGACCGGCGTATTGAATCAAACGGTCGGCCAGGGTGGACTTACCGTGATCGATATGGGCGATAATGCTGAAATTACGTATCTGTTTCATAAGGTTGAAAAGGGTTCGAGGATTCGAGGGGTCAGGGGTTCAAGTTTTTTTGATTTCTTTTCACTCCGCCTTGCGGTCCTTGAAACCTCGACCCCATGACCCCTGAATTTAAGGGTTTAAAAGTTTGAATCCCAGGTCCGATTCCAATTTACGCAGGGCCGTGGTCTCCAACAGTTCTATAAGCACAACTTCGGCTATCTGCCAGACCTTTACCCCGGTTCGGACACAACCGGTTATGGTGACATCTTTCCGGCCTCCGGCCACATGCATATGCAGCATCGGTTTTCCCTCGTCATCCGGAAACAGGGTCCCGGTCCCGACGATCTCATGAACATCATTCAGTTCATAGGTCATGGGATTCACCGGTGTGGCCCGCCCGTCTTCCGGGCCGACCACTAGGCGGCTTTGCCTGTCGGCCCCGCCGAGAACGATCATAAATGCGGCCTTGATTCCCTGACCGGCGGCAAAGTGTTCAAGAGTTTCGTGGAGTATTTCCCCGTCTTCCAGCCGAATGACAAAAATGCGTCCTTGTTTGGCCTGTGAATATTTCAAGTTTAATTACCTTAAAGATTAAAATCGGGGATGAACTCAGAAGGAACAGCCGCTTGGAAGTAAGATACTACAAATAGGTGAAAAACGAAAGAATTAATTTTCTCCAAGTATTGTTTTTCCCTTGAACTTTTCATGATGGGGCTTTTTAATGGAACTTGTCTGACAAGAAATTCAAAAAGGAGGGGCAAAAGGCCGCCGCGCCCCTTGTCTTTCTGTTAGCCGAGCAAATCGATTTGACTTACATAGTGATGTGGATTAGAATAGCTATAAAAACCCACATTATTATAGAGGTGCCCTATGAGAACCATTCAGATGACCCTTGACGATGATCTTGTCAAAGCGGTCGACCGCGTTTCAAAGGAACTCCGCACCAGCCGCTCTGCCTTCGCCAGAAAGGCGCTTCGTGACGCGCTTGCCCGTTATAGTCGTGACCAACTGGAACGTAAACATCGTCGGGGGTATGAACGGTACCCGGTTACTGCCGATGAGTTCTCTGTTTGGGAGAGTGAGCAAGCTTGGGGTGATGAATGAAACACGGTGAAATACGGTGGTACAAATTTATATCTCCGGATAAGAAAAGGCCGGCTCTCATCCTAACACGAGATTCCGTTATAGAATATCTTGGTGAGGTGACTATCGCCCCCATTACAACTACAATCCGTAATATACCGTCTGAAGTGTTTCTCTCAAAAGCCGAGGGCATGCTTCAAGAATGCGCTGTCAATTGTGACCACTTGCAAACAATTTCGAAGGGGAAAATTGGGGCATTGATCACTACCTTAACGCCCGGGAAAATGGCTGATGTCGGCCGTGCAATCCGCTTTGCCCTCAATATCTGACCAGGAGCGGCCAACAAGGCGCTGACACAGATTGGTCCGAATACGGAGGCTCTAAGATTTGGCCGATCGACAATTAACCCATACGGGCGAAAGATTTCCATGGCTTTTCTTGGGACTGACTTATGGACTTTCTTGGCCTATTTGGGTTCCCTTCATACTATCCGGCAAAACAGTAAACAGTCCGGTTCCTTCTCTGATTATTGCCTGCTCCGTACCGAGCCTGGTAGGAATTCTACTAACCTATTTAACTTCTGACAGCGCCGGTAGAGTTGATTCCTGGAAACGCGTTGTCAGCTTCAAGTTAATTGGGTTAAGGTGGTACGCTGTTATTTTCTAATACGCATCGCAGCATCTTATCGGCGGTCTTCATGCATTTCATGTTCAATTCAACCTATGGAATCATTCAGCAAGATGGCCAACCGATACCGTCGAGCACATTTGCGGCCAACACGATAATTATTGCCTTAACCGCCGGGATTGTTATCAGCCTGTGGGGATGCAAAACCATGATGTTCTGTGGTGACGGCCGGGAAGACGTGAAGGACGCCTAATAAACCATCAAATTCAAGAGGAGACTTGAGTGAAATAGGGACCAAGCCCTATAGAAGAACGATATGAATTCCTAATAAAGTGCTCAAGATACCGGTTAAAAAGCGCTGCCCCTTTAGCTTTCCGTTAGATGTATTTGACAATAAGTGAGTTTGTAAGAATTTTTATAAGAAGGATTTATCCTCATGAAACCGGAAGAAATAAATTATAAAGGCTATCTGATCAGCAATAATAAAAATTTGTTATCGCTCGAAAGAATTCATGAGTTTTTATCGCGCTCATACTGGGCCGGTCAAAGATCAAAAAAGAAATTGCAGAATCAATCAAAAATTCAGAATGTTTTGGAATATATCTCAAAAATGACCAGGTGGGATTTGCCCGGATTGTTACCGACTATTCCGTTATGTATTGGTTATGTGATGTGTTTATAGATGAAAACCACAGAAAACAGGGATTAGGGAAAAAACTGATAGAAACAATCGTAAATCAAGAGGAATTTAAGAACCTGACAGGCTTTCTGGGGACTTTGGATGCTCATCGGCTATATGAAAAGTTTGGCTTTCAAAAAGATCCGGATAGACTCATGAGGATAAAAATTAATTAAATACTATTAACTGCGGGACGATGAGCCTGGACCCCGGCTTCCGCCGGGGAGACGGCTATAAGAAGTTTGGGGTTTTGTTCCGGCGACGTCGTAAACCCAAAGGAGGATAATTTTGATTCTGGGGGAGGATGAAAAACAGGTTCTTTTGGAAATGATTAGAAAGCTAAACAACATATAATTGTGACATTTAGAAAACAATCATGGCGGAATAAATAAGAGAAAAAAAGAATAACGGGGAGTCCTTTAGCCCACAGCAAGGTTGTCCCGCAGATGGGCCGTTTCGTTCAGGCTGGCCACCGAACGCTGCCCTTTTCCGGAAGCCAAAAACCGATTGATGCTGGTATATTCCGGGGCGAAAAACAAGTTAGGTCTACTAAGGCCGAGGACATGGGCGGCCCACAGATTGATAACCCCGCCGTGGCAAACTACAGCCACCCGATTTCCGCTGTTTTGAGAAATGATTTGTTCAAGGCTGGCCACCACTTTTTTTTGAAAGTCTTTCAGGTCATATAGGGCTCCGAAACCACCATCCACCAATTTCCGCCAGCTTTCATAATCTTTGGATCTTAGTTCTTCCAGAGGGATATAGACCGAGGATCGATTGTCGAATTCCATAACCCCCGGTTCGATGCGGATTTCGATTCCTTTGACATTGGCCAGGGCCTGGGCAGTCATTTTGGCCCGATTCAAGGGACTGCTGTAAAGGACATCCAGGTGTTCCGATTCCATCCAACGCGCCAGTTTCCGGGCCTGTTCGATTCCTGTTTCGCTTAATCCCGGATCGGCTGGGCTGCCGTCCTGTTTTTCGACCCTTAAGGGTAAGGCATGACGAATTAATATGAGTTCCATACTATCTCCCTTTAAAAAGGGTTCAAGGAGACAAGGGGTCAAGTGAAAGGCGTAGAAATAAAACCCTTGAACCCTCGAATCCTTGAACCCTTGACCCCTGCTTTTTTTACATCAACCCTTCCCAGACCGCCCTCTCCTGGCCGTAAGGATCATCATTCACTGTAATCTCTTTATCGAAAATGACAGTCGCCCTTTTGTTAACTGAGTAAGGGGACAAGGCCGGAATAGCCGGATTGTTTGGATTTCCGGTTCTGGCAAAAGCGATCCAGGTATCCATCATGGCCCCGCTGAGAGTTTCAGTTTCCGCGTCCCGTTTGGGAAAGATTCCCACTTCGGTATTCAATAGGACACCGAAAACAAACCCCAGTTCCAGGGCGTGCATGGCCCCGTATTTACCCCCCCTGAATGGGCTTTGCCAGGTAAACAGATACATATAGGTATTTTTTTGATGCTGGCTTTGGGCCTCAGCAAGACGGACGGAGGGGATTCGAAAGGTGTAATCAGTGGTGATGGCGTCCATAATCTCTCTGGAGGTTTCTTTATTGCCCCGGTAAATTTCAAGGAGCTTTTCATTCCATTGCTCCTCTTTCCCAATCAAAGTAACCAGTTCTTTTAGGCCTTTCCTCAGACCGGCTTCATCCATTTTTTCAGCTTCGGGATTTAACAAATTCCAAAGTTTCGTTTCGTTGAGATTGGACCCGGCGAAAACGGAGATCTCTTTGGCATACCCTTTTCTTAGGACCTCTAAAGGATGATCCGGTAATACTTGTTTATCAACAACCGGCCCTAAGCGTAACGGCCGGTCTTCTGTAAATCCCCCCGAAGCAGGCATAATGGCTGTCTGGGCTTTCAGTAATGCATCAACGGAAATCCGTCGCAGGGTCTTGAGATCCCCTTTTCGGAGGGCTAAGATTTTGATCAGATTTTCATGGGCCCGCATCGCCGCCTCCGGATTCATCCCCAGGGGATGAGCCGCTCCCGATTGCAAAATAGCCCGGTGGAATAAACCTTTGGCCGAAGGCATGGCCAGCAGGGCAGCTATGGCAAATCCACCGGCCGATTCCCCAAAGATGGTAATGTTATCCGGGTCTCCTCCAAAATGAAAAATGTTCTTTTTCACGAACCGAAGGGCGGCCGCCATATCCAACAATCCAACGTTTGAACTCGCTTCCGGCTCGTCGGGCCAATATAGAAACCCAAGGACCCCCAGCCGATAGTTGATGCTTACCACCACCACGTCCCCTCTCAAGGCCAACCGGGAACCGTCAAGGGAAGCTCCCGTACCGGTAACAAATGCCCCGCCGTGAATGAAAAATAGAACCGGGCGTTTTGAGGAGTCAACAGCAGGGGTCCAGATATTCAGGGTCAGGCATTCCGCCTCGTTTTGGGCCCTCTGCCCTCCGAACAAGGCTTCCAGATTAGAAGGGGCTTGCGGCGCTATCGAGCCGTATTCCAAGGCATCCCGCACACCGGTCCAGGGTACCACGGGAGCCGGAGGGTTGAAACGGAGATGTCTAACCGGGGGTGCGGCGTAGGGAATTCCTTTAAATTTGATGATGCCTCTTCGACCGTAACCCCGAACTTTACCGTTTGAAGTTTCAACAACAGGTTCTTTTTCCATAGGCGATTCCTCTCCTTTTATCAACTTTCCAGGTCCTGTCATTAATGGATTTTAAAAAGACCAATACCAACCCCGGTTGCAGGAGTGGAATGCCCCCGGAACCGGGAGGAGAAAGATGAATGGATTAGGATTTGTGGCGGAAGACAATCAGTCCATGAGAAAGGTCATATAAAGAAACACCCACAGTCACTTTATCCCCCTCGATCACCCGGATTTTAAAACGCTTCATCGTGCCGCAGAGTTTGGCGGTGATGGTGGTTCCGTTTTCCAAGGTTATCAAGTAGTTTCCCCCCCCGGTGGCTTTACTGACTTTGCCTTCGAATTTGGCTAGGTCGTCTTTAGACAATAATTCCAACTCCTTTGTTGAACCCAGATATTTGATGGACTTATAAAAAGGCCATCAACAGGGTCCCGGTCCTGTTTCGTAAAAAATCGTTTTTTTATTTTTTACAAAATATCAGGTTTATACTCGGTTAGAATGCAAAAAGCCTGCAACCGGTTAGCCGGTTAGCAGGCTAATTGCAGATTTTTAACAGTGTTTTTCAAGACAAGAAAGGACTACCAGCGGCTTCGGCCTTGCGAACCGCCGCTACGGCCCCCTCCTCCGCCGCGGCCACCCTTGCCTTTACCACCACCGCCACCCGGACCCCCGCGGAAACCTCCTCCGCCTTCACGAGGCACTTGGGGACGGGCCTTGGAAACGGTTAGGGTACGCCCTTCGTATCCGCTGCCATTCAAGTTTTTTATGGCTTCGTTCGCTTCTTGTTCACTGGCCATTTCCACGAACCCGAATCCTTTGCTGAGACCGGTTTCCCGATCGGTTATCACCTTGGCGGATTCAACCGTTCCGTAAGGTGTAAAAATCTGGGAAAGGATTTCATCGTTCACAGAATAAGGGAGACTACCTACATACAATTTGTTGGACATGGGACCTCCTTAAAGGTTTATGTCCCTTAAAGAGGTCTTAAGCTTCATGGCCGGGAACTCTTTAAAGGCGGGGTAAATTTTTACCTTATTTATACCATATTTTGTTTTCCGATACAACCCTTTTATTAGAACAGTCTCCCGGGTCTCAAGATGGGGGGCCAAAACAAATATTCCTGATAACCGCGAAGGGCATTACGAACCATACGGAATTCACTTCCATATATCCGTTGTTTATAAAGAGTATCTGGGGTTTATTTTTTCGCCGGTTTGCTTAAGGCCTCGCGGTCCCCGCCGCTCATCCCGGCAATGTACTTGACCAGTTTCTTACGGGATTCAATGTCATATTGGGTGGTAATGGCAATCTGTTCCATGATCGGAGAGCCGCCGCCATGGTAGGCCCCCATTCTTTGCACTCCGCCGGCCGATGAGCACAGTACATCACCCAGGTACCGCCAGAACTGAGCCTGGTCCTCCACCGGCATCTTCGGATTCCTTTTGGTGTATTTAAGAAGCAGATCTTTAATATCTTTATTCATGAAATCCTTTTCATGGGGGAAGGTGGCTACCACACCGCCGGAGAGATCGCAAAGGATTTCCGCTTCACGGAATACCGCCTCTCCCGTCAGACAGCGGCCGACATTACAATAAATCGAATGGGGAATGTAGGAACCGGGACCGTAGGGAACAAATCCTACGCCGGGCATGTAAACCTCGGCTTTTCCCATACTGGAAGCCGTATATCCGGCAGCGTAGCCCAATTCGGTGATCATGATCACCTCGGCCAGCTTTTCCCGGACATGGGAGGCCTTATGAATGTTGTTCACCTCGGCCGCCAGGGCCGCGGTCCCCAACAGGATATCACCGAGACCCGGTTTGCAGCCCGAATAGGAATGCCGATGGAACAAGGCAAACAACAGGGCCATCGTACCTCCATGCTGCCATTCTCCGGCTAAAAATACCCTTTCCCAGGGCACAAAGCAATTGTCAAAGATCAGATAGGAATCGGTGGCTCCCTGGGAAAAGCCGCGGGGGAAATTATCCCTCTTCCTGAAGTTGCGGACGGTGACGACTTGTTTCATTCCATCCCAGTCAGCGGGAACGGCGAAGGAAACGGCATAGTCCTTATCTTCGGGGCGTAAGGCTCGGGTGGGAACCACCAGTACTTCATCAGCCACTGAAGCCTCTGAAATGTGCAGCTTGCATCCGCTGACCACGATCCCGTCTCTCCGTTTTTCCATGATCCGCAGATAGGCTTCTTTGTTCTCCTGATCGGCAGGCCTGGCCAACCGGTCGCCCTTGACGTCCGTCTGGGCGCAGCAACCTACCAAATCTTCGGTCTGGAAGCGGGTCAACCATTTTTTGAAATTCTCATGATATTGGGTGGCGCCGTTGTTTTGTTTGTCCGCCTCATAGGAGACATTGTAAATCGAATTAGTGGCATCAATGCCCATGCAGCGTTGGATGCACCCTCCCACCTTGCCGCAAAGCAAACGGGTCATATCCTGTTTCTTGTGCAGGTCATCGGTATTCTGATGGATGTGGGTAAATCGGCTGATCCGCTCCCCTGTCAGATGAGAGACGGCGGTCAACAAATCCTGGTTTTCAGGCTTTAATGTCTCATCAAAAGTGGTGCCGATGGTATTGAGACAGTCCTGCTGCTTCTCATCCAGCCGGTCGATCAATTCGCCGTCGCAATAGATATTTCGTTTCAGCTTGCTCAAGCCTTGGAAATACAGTTCCTTGGTTCTCATTTTTTCTTCCTCCTTCTTTTAGCCCTTAGAATAATTATAAAAATAATGGGTGATGATGGATAATGTCAAGGAAAACCTTCAGGGCGATCTCTTAAGGTAATGGACTCTCTATTGAGCCAGTTGAGAGTCCTTTTTTTCTTAACAGGTCAGTCCCGCCTGGCGGGATTGCCTTAGCTTGAAATCAGTTGAGGTCAGTCAGGCCCCGGGCGGGACTGACCTGTTAAATGAGGAATTCGATTTGGCTGAACTTTGGCCAGATGATCCGTTTTCGCTGATCAAAATAAAGTCTGGAGCCATTGTTTCACTTCGGGCGTCAAAGGATAAACACCTTTGGCGTGATTGCAGCAGACCCAGAATTGCCGGGGGAGTTCAAGCTCATAAAGGTTTTCCGCCCCGTCTTTGGTCATCTTTTGCAAACGGACCTTATAAGGTTCCTGCCAGGTATCAATCGAAAAATAATAAGTTTCCTTTTCCGGATCGCCGTACCTTCCCGAATATCCGGTGTTCCCCCATTCCAGATAGCAGGCCACGGCATCGGCCGGCCCCATGTCCCAGTCAATCGAAATATCTTTAAACCTGGATAATTCAGCCACCTTCACTCTCCTTCAATACTTTAATTCCCTGGATCCCAGGGACCGATTCTCCTTCACCCGACCTCGCCTTTTCTTTTCAGCGATTCTTTCTTCCTGAACCCTTCGGGGAATCCGGGTCTTTTTTCTAAACCGTGGTTTGATCAATGATTGGGCCAGCAATTCGACAAAACGTTGTAAGGCCAATTCCCGATTGACGGCCTGACTCCTGGTTTGTTGAGCGTTGACCCAAAGGACACCCGCTTTATTAATGCGGGTGGACAGTTTCTTAAGGATCTGCTGTTTCTCTTCTTCTGAAAGACTGGGGGAGTTAAGGATATCAAACCAGAGGGTGATCCGGGTACTGACCTTGTTGACGTTCTGCCCCCCGGCCCCGCTGCTTCGGGAAGCGGTAAAATATAGTTCGTCTTCGGGGATAGAAAGCCCTTCGGTAATTTTGACGGTCGGTTGTCTATTCATCGTCTATCTGCGGATTCAGGCCATTAACAATCTCGAACCTGTACCGGACCTTAAACGGCCTGTCGGGAATAAGGCCAATCATTCAAAAAAGGCTTATTCCTGAAAGAGAAAACAGTTAACCTGACCTTGCCCGACAGACCTATTTCAAAAAACAGCCCATGAAAATATCTTTTGACAATCTCTATCCTAATCTATTAATAAATATTACTTCAATATAAAAATAATTTGAGCTTCCCTTCCATATATAAAGGAGCCTTTATGTTTATTGTTTGTCAAGAAAAATCCGGGAACCTTAATAAAATGCTCAAAGGTAGTTTCCTGGCCCTTATGGTTCTCTCTACCTTGGGTCTCCAGGCTTGTTCCGACAAGAACAACGAGGCTTCCAAAGCCAGAAAAGAAAGGGTGGTGCCGGTTATGGTAACCACCGTAGAAGAGAAAACAGTTCCGGTACAGCTCACGGCTATCGGCAATGTGGAGGCCTATTCAACGGTGGCCATCAAATCTCGGGTCACCGGGGAGCTGAAGAAGGTCCATTTTCAAGAAGGCCAGGACGTGATCCGCGGGGCCTTGCTCTTTACTATCGATTCCGAGCCTTTTGTAGCCGATCTAAGAAAGGCTCAGGCCAATTTGGCTCGAAATATAGCCTTGGCCAAAAAGGCCGAAGAGGATCTCCGGCGCTATGCGGATCTCGTTAAGAAAGAATATGTCAGTCAGGAACAATATGATCAGGTGGCCACCAATCTGGACGCCCTGAAGGCCCAGATCAAGGCCGACCAGGCGACAGTGGAGACTGCCCGTCTGCAAGTCAGTTACTGTTCCATTCAGGCCCCCATATCCGGCCGCACCGGTGCCTTGTTGGTCAACCAAGGGAATCAAGTTAAGGCCAATGATGACACCAAGAATCTGGTCGTCATTAATCAGGTGCAGCCGGTCTATGTTACTTTTTCCCTACCGGAACAGGCCCTATCAGAAATTAAGAAATATTCGGTCGGCGGAAAGCTGAAAATAAAAGCCCTTCTTTCCAAGGAAGAGCAACCCGAAGAAGGCCTGCTGACTTTCATCGATAATACTGTGGATAAGACAACCGGTACCATCCGCTTGCGGGGGACCTTCCCCAATAAGGAAAAAAGATTGTGGCCAGGGCAATTCGTCAATCTAATTCTGGGCCTGACCTCCCAACCCAATACCCTGGTCGTTCCTTCCCAGTCGGTCCAGACGGGAATGGACGGACAATACGTCTTTGTG
The DNA here is from genome assembly GCA_963790475.1 of uncultured delta proteobacterium. Lineage (GTDB taxonomy): Bacteria > Desulfobacterota > RBG-13-43-22 > RBG-13-43-22 > RBG-13-43-22 > RBG-13-43-22. The sequence goes on from CAWBOS010000015.1 coordinate 205,057, forward strand.
ATCAAACCGGACCTGAAAGCCGAAAATCGTCCGGTGACTGTCGGACGAAGCCTGGACGGCTTTATGGTCATTGAAAAAGGGCTGAAAGCCGGAGAGATGGTGGTGACCGACGGTCAATTCCAATTGGTTTCCGGAACCAAGGTCCAGATCAAAAAGGGACTGGATCAAAAAGGGGCGGCCCGTCCATGAATATCGCCGAAACTTTTATACGCCGCCCGGTCATGACCACCCTGGTCATGATGGGGATCTTGATTTTCGGGATTATGAGCTATCGGTTGCTGCCGGTAAACGATCTGCCCAATGTGGATTTTCCGACCATCCTGGTCTATGCCGGCCTGCCCGGAGCCAGTCCGGAGACCATGGCCGCAGCCGTTGCCACCCCCCTGGAAAAGGAATTTTCAACCATTGCCGGTCTGGATTCCATGTCCTCCAGCAATGGCCAGGGCGTTTCCCAAATCACCCTGCAATTCAATTTGGAAAGAAATATCGATGCGGCGGCCCAGGATGTCCAGTCGGCCATGGCCAAGGCCGCCCGACAACTTCCTCCTGGTATGCCCGTCCCGCCCTGGTTTCGAAAGGTGAATCCGGCCGATCAGCCGGTGTTGTTTTTGAATTTAAAGTCTTCCCTGGTTCCTCTTTCGGTGGTTGATGAGTACGCCCAGACCGTCGTTGCCCAACGGATTTCCATGATCAGCGGTGTGGCCCAGGTTACGGTTTACGGCTCCCAAAAATATGCGGTCCGCATCCAGCTCGACCCCAAGGCCCTGGCCTCCCGGGGCCTTGGCATTGATGAGGTGTCCAATGCTATTATTAACGGAAATGTCAACCTGCCTACAGGAGCCCTTTCCGGCAAGCACCAGGCCCTGACCATACTGGCCTCCGGCCAGCTCTACGATGCCGAGGCCTACCGGCCCATGATCGTGGCCTATCGCCAGGGCGCCCCGGTCCGTCTGGATCAGATAGGCCGGGTCCTCAACAGCGTCGAAAACGACAAGGTGGCCGGCTGGTATATTGATCAGCGCTCCATCGGCCTGGCCATCCAGCGTCAGCCCGGGACCAATACTATTGAAGTGGTGGACAATATCAAAAAACTTCTACCCTCTTTCCGGTCCCAGTTGCCGGCCTCGGTGGAGCTGATCACCATGTTTGACCGATCGGAATCCATCCGTGACTCGGTCAATGATGTCAAGTTGACCTTGATCCTGACCATTTTCCTCGTCGTCTTTGTGATTTTTTTCTTTCTGCGCAATCTGTCGGCCACGATTATCCCCAGTCTGGCCCTACCCATGTCCATCGTCGGGACTTTCTCCGTGATGTATTTTATGAACTTCAGTTTGAATAACCTGTCCCTGATGGCCCTGATTCTGTGTGTCGGGTTCGTGGTCGATGATGCGATTGTCATGCTCGAAAATATCGTCCGCCACATGGAAGGAGGGGAACCTCCCCATGAGGCCTCTCTGACCGGATCCAAGGAGATCAGTTTCACCATCCTTTCCATGACCCTTTCTCTGGCCGCGGTGTTTATTCCGGTCCTTTTTATGAGCGGTATCCTGGGCCGGTTATTCCGGGAATTCGCCGTCACGATCATGGCGGCCATACTGGTCTCCGGTGTTGTTTCCTTAAGCCTGACCCCCATGCTCTGCAGCCGTTTCCTGCGTCCTCCCCAAAGCCAGCATCATAACCGGATTTATTGGGCCTCAGAACGTTTCTTTGCCGGTATGCTCAAGGTCTATGATTGGAGTCTCAAAAAGGTCTTGAATCATCGCCGGGCCACCATGATCGTAACCGCTCTTTTGCTCCTGGCCACCATTTATCTATTTTCAGTTTCTCCCAAAGGGTTTATCCCCAGCGAAGACACCGGCCAGATCAGCGGGATTACCGAGGCCGCCCAGGGGATTTCCTTTGATAGCATGGTCCTTCATCAAAAAGCCCTGGCCGATATCGTTCAAAAAGACCCCAATGTGGCCTCCTTCACTTCTTCCGCCGGGGCCGGCGGCCCCAGCGCCACCGGGAATGCCGGCCGAATGTTCATTCGTCTGAAACCAAGGGCGAAGCGTCTCTTGAACGCCGATGAGGTGATTCAATCCTTGCGGGCCAAATTGGCGGGTGTTCCCGGGATACAGATTTTTCTTCAAAACCCTCCCTTGATTCGGATCGGCGGGCGCTTGACCAAAGGGATGTATGAATTCACTCTGCAGTCTCCGAATACCCAGGAACTCTACCGCTCAGCCGTGCTTCTGGAATCCAGGATGCGAACCCTGACTGAACTCCAGGATGTGTCCAGTGACCTGCAGATCAAAAACCCTCAGATCAATATGGACATAGACCGGGATAAGGCCACGGCCCTGGGGGTTACCGTGGCCCAGATTGAAGATGCCCTGTATTCGGCCTATGGCGACAGGCAGGTTTCCACGATCTATGCCCCCAATAATCAATACATGGTCATCATGGAGCTGGAGCCACAGTACCAGATGGATCCGGCGGCCCTGTCTCTGCTTAATGTCCGCTCTAATACCGGTCAACTCGTTCAACTGGATTCTGTGGCCCGGATAAGCCGCAGTGTGGGTCCATTGGTGGTCAACCATTCGGGACAGCATCCTTCGGTGACCATCTCCTTTAACCTGAAACCCGGGGTGGCTATAGGTGACATCGTAGACAAAGTTGAAAAATTGGCCCGTAACGTCGTGCCCTCGGTCATCACCACCAGTTTTCAGGGATCGGCCCAGGCCTTTCAATCTTCCCTGAAAGGATTATGGCTCCTGCTGATTCTGGCCATTCTGGTCATCTATATCGTTTTGGGGATCCTCTATGAAAATTTTTTCCATCCCATAACTATTCTTTCCGGCCTGCCTTCAGCGGCCTTCGGGGCCTTACTGACCCTGCTCATCTTTAAGACCGAGTTGAGCATCTATGCCTTTGTCGGGATCATCATGCTCATCGGTATCGTCAAAAAGAATGCCATCATGATGATCGATTTCGCCCTTGAAGCCCAGCGATCGGAAAGAAAGAGCCCGGCCGAGGCCATTTATCAGGGTTGTCTGATCCGTTTTCGTCCCATCATGATGACCTCTATGGCCGCCTTTATGGGCACCCTGCCGATTGCTCTCGGCTTCGGGGCCGGGGCCGAATCCCGACGTCCTCTCGGCCTGGCGGTGGTTGGGGGCTTGGTGTTCTCCCAACTTTTGACCCTCTACATCACCCCGGTTTTTTATCTTTACATGGAATCGTTTCAGGAAAGAATCAAAAAATGGAAGGGAAAGAAAGGATAGAAAAAGGAGCAAGGGAGGGACATACCGACGAGGAAACAAAATAAGATAAATCCTCAATCCCTGGATTATCGGCATCAAAACTTACCTCAACAGACCCCAGGGTAAAAGGTTCGATGGGCCTTCAACGTTTGTAGAGTCTCCAGCCCGTATCAGTTGACCGCCTTCTCTCGCCTTACTTTCCGGACGATATCCAAAGCCTGCTCATAGGTTATTTCCATTTCTGCCACAATAATAAATTGGAATAAGATTCAAGAGCAGACCTGCCTCCTTAATGCTATAAGGAAATGGTTCTTGGAGAGAAGACGCCAATTCTTGGTTGCCAATTCTTTGAAACCAAGTTATATTTAATCTGACAGTATTTGAGCTTATCGGACCTAATTGAGTTAATATTATGATGAAAATTCTTGGTTTGGATTTGGGGAGCAAGACCATCGGGGTGGCCATCAGTGACGATCTGTTCCTCACCGCCCAGGTGTTGACTTCTATCAAAAGGACCACTCTGGAAAAAGACCTGGCGGTTATTGTGAGCCTGGTGGACGAATATGGGGTGGAGGAGATGGTGGTCGGCCTGCCGATCAATATGGACGGAAGTAGCGGCGAATCGGCCCGCAAGGCCGAATCGTTCATCGACAAACTCCGGGAAACCCTCCCCATCAGGATCATCCCCTGGGATGAACGCCTTTCTACCGTGGCCGCGGAACGGATCCTCCTGGAAGGAGACCTCAGCCGGAAAAAGCGACGCAAGGTGATCGACCGGCTATCGGCCGCCATCATTCTCCAGGGTTATCTGGACAGCCGGCCCCGGGAAAATGGACGGCCCCTTTGAAAAGGTACGGGGTCCTTTTTCTTCTGGTTTTCCTCGTTTCGGGGACTCTCTTGTGGGACAGTTTTTCCCGATTCTTATCTCCCCCGCCGGTAAAAAGCCCCGCGGTTCAGACCATTCGAATCCTGCCCGGAATGAGCCTTCAAGCCATCGCCCTTCATCTGAATCGGGAAGGGATTATTCAGGACCCCTATAAATTCATGGTCCTGGCCTGGATCAAAGGTCAGGGTAAGAAAATCCAATGGGGAGATTTTGAATTTTATCCCGGGATACCCCCCAGGCTTCTCTTATATTATTTAACCACCGGCAAAACCATGTTGAAACGGGTAACGATCCCGGAAGGATTTACCCTGCAGCAAATCGCCAAGCGTATTTCGGAAGAAAATCTGGTGGAAGAAAAGACCTTTTTGGCTTCAGCCCATGACCCCCGATTTTTGGAGGAGCTGGGCATTGACGGGCAATCCCTGGAAGGTTATCTTTTCCCGGATACCTATATTTTTAAGCGTGGGATGAGTGCCCAGACCATCCAGAAAAAGATGGTCCATAGGTTCAAAGAAGTTTTTACTGAACTTCAAGACCGGGAGGGTTTTTCAAGCCCGAAGGATATGAAAAAGGCGGTTATCCTGGCCTCCATCGTGGAAAAAGAAAGCGGGCTTCAAAGCGAAAGGCCTTTAATCGCCTCGGTCTTTTATAACCGGCTTAAGAATGGAATGGCCCTGCAAAGTGATCCCACGGTTATTTACGGCATCAAAGATTTTAACGGCGACCTGACCAAAAAAAATCTGCAGACGCGAACAGTCTACAATACTTACCTCCAACCCGGTTTACCCCCCGGGCCTATTGCCAACCCGGGCAAGGATTCCCTGCGGGCAGTTCTATCACCGGCCAAAAGTGAATATTTTTATTTTGTCTCCAAGAATGACGGCAGCCATTATTTTTCAAAAAATCTGAAGGATCACAACCGGGCGGTTGCCCGATATCAGCTTTCAAGAAAAGAAACGCACTAATCCTCCGGCAAAAAAAATCGAGCCAATCTTATTTGTGTCCTACAAGAAAGGAACCCTTCCATGAATCCGGGAAATCATACCCACGATTTTGTCAATCAATATCAAGGGCTGGTCGGCTTCGGCCTGGACCGGGAAACCGACGAAAAATCCCTGATGGTTTACCTGCAAAAATTCTCTGATGATGAATTTTTGAAGACCCTGATTCCCCGACTGAAGGATGAAGAAATCCAGGAAATTTTAGAAATCATATCCCGCCTCCTGAGAACCCATTTGAAAGAAAAAGAATATCACCGGCTGTTTCTCAAGGAGTGATAACCTCGAAGTTGCATAAAAATTGATCTATGAAATATTACCAATAAAAAACAGTTTATTTTGATGAATTCAGAATCGGTGCCAAAACTCACACGAGGTGAAGGTAAATTTTACTAACAGATAGATCAACTTTAATGTCACCTCGAGGATAACCCCCCTTTTTCTTTGGCCCTTTCCATTGAAACAAACCCTACGGCCGGATCTGTTTTCTCAGGAGCGAAGAGGACATTTTTCCTTGCCCCCCTTCACTTTTAGATAAGGGGAAGGGAGAGAAGAGGTGGGAAGATGAAAAGGACGAAAGCGAGAAGAAAGGAGGAAGGCCCAAAGGAGAGGATTTAAAGGGAAGTCGGTTAATTTATTAAGAACGGGAAGACGAGGGAGGGGGAATGAGAACCTGTATTAGGGAGAATACCAGACCGAGAGAAAAAGCTATCCCCTGAGGTTTTAAGAAAATTAGGAAGATGAATCGGGGTAACCATAGGGGGAAAGGTTTAAGGGGGAGATACGATGGCAGCGATCAACCCTTGGCCAGAAAGAAGCTGTTGAATAACGGCTAAGACTTGTAAGCGGGCCTGGGAGGCGAACTTAGGCAAGGAAAGTTTTAAGATGCCAATAGAAAGGACGGAGAGTGTTCGAGTGGTGCCATGCCGAGCCGTTCGCCTGGGGATTTCCACAAAAGCCCTTACGAGTTGGCTGTCGGCGGTACTACCCAAAGCCAGACAAAGCAAATAACTGAGAGAGAAGGCCAAGAGTAAACGAGTAAGGCGCGGAGCGGGATTATCATGAACAAAAACCATGCCCCGGATACCCAGGTGGGTTTTCCAATCCCGGAAGCCTTGTTCAATAGACATGCGTTTGGCGTAGAGGGCGACGATTTCTTCCGCAGACTCGGGCGTATTGGCCGGAACCAGGAGATACCAAGGTTCTTGATAGCCTTTCCCATAAAAGATGATTAGATCCAGCGGTTCCTTTTCTTTAGAATGATAGCGGATCGAGTAGCGTTGGATCTGACCGGGTTTGACCGAGAGCCGCCCGAGGGCGATAGGTTCCCCTTTTCGGTAAACCAGGACATTTTTTTGGGCTCGAACCAGGAAAGGGATTCCCTCCAAGCCCAGTTTCATTAAGAGACCAATGCGAGCGTAGCCCCGGTCCATAATCAGCCAGGGGCGCTGCTTAGCCGGGAAACAGCTCATAACCGCTAAGATCAAGGCGTGTTCCAAGATGTTTTGGCTTTTTTGAATACGAGAATAAGTGAAGCAAGAAAAAGCTACGGGTATCACCCGCCCCTCAAAGACCAAACCGATCAGCAAGGTGGGAATGCCCCGGATAGAGGTCTGATCCAGGATGAGAGGGATCGGTCCGGGGAGATGGGTTCCATTGGCCAAGGCCACCAACAGGGGGATCATGACTTCCGGAGTAAATCTCGGATTGGCTAAAAATCGGTAGAGTCGCTGCTCTCGGGTTTTGGGGCCCAGGTCTAAGGGTAAGCATCGGGCTAAAGCGGCTTTGGAAAGCCAGCCATTAGAACCTCGTGCCCCGCTAAAAAGGGTCAAGATCGCATAGGTAACCAAGGCAATATTTTTAAGAATAGAGATCCGAATAATCCCTTGATAGGTCAATAGAAGGGTACAGAGTTTCAGGAGCAACTCATCGTGGACAATACGTTCCCGATTAGAGGCTTTATGGATCACTTACTCGATACCTGAAAGGTGTTGGGGGCCGTACGTATCAACCCCTGGTTCTGGTGGACTTTTTTAACCAAAGCGCTGACCAAAGATTCACGATCCAGCGTTACGCCGTGTTTGGCTTTAACCTGATTAATGATTTCGGAGATATGAAGAGGTTGTTTGGCCTTTTGAAGTATGTCTATGGCCATATAGATATTAGACATACCTTGCCCCTGGTTGAGCTTAGTCTTTCCGGATTTTGGATTCTTGAATTGGCGAACTACACGAAGTTGGGCTGACAATATGGACTCAAAAAAGGAAAGGAATTCTTCGGGCAGTTTATTTTCCATGGGCACCCTCCTGAGTTCAATTGAGCCAGAGCCTACCATGAATATATATGTATGTCAACTAAATAATAACATACATTAATTATTCTTGAAAAATAAGCCCTTATCTAAAAGTGAAGGGGGGCAAGGACATTTTTCCCCTTGACCTTCCCTCCTTTCCCGTTTTATACTCCCTGTCAACGCCCATGTATCTCTATTTTCTTTTCCGGAAAATTGTTTTTTCCCTGATGGTGTTGATAGGAATCGGGGTAATCATCCTCCTGGTCCGGTTTTATTGGGGGACCTCTGAGGAACAGCCGGCTGCCAAATTTCCAGTTCAATCGCCCACCCGGCAGGAAACAGGAAAACCTTCTTCCCTTTTAGAGGAAAAACCCGATTTTCTGAAAGATCAGGACTTGGCAAACAAAACCGAGCCGCCCCCCTCCGGGCCGGCTGAGGATTCCGAACGTCGGTTATCGGCCGTCCTTTCTACCAACACGGAGCCCAAACCGACGGGTCCACCTCCACCCATCGAAAAGAAGCCGCCCCCTCCTGCTCCGATGCCCGAAACCAAAGCCGTCGTCGCCCCCCCGCCTAAGGAGATTAAAAAAGAGCCTCAGGCCAAAGAGGTTAAGAAAGAGACCAGGCCCAAGGAGTCGGCTAAAAATACCAAACCTACTCCCCCGGATTTAAAAAATTCCGAGTCAAAGAACAGCGTTCAACAAGCCGACAAAAAAACCGTGATGGTGAAAGCCGGGGATTCTATCTATACCATCGCCGAGGAACACTATAAGGTGTCCAATACCTCGGTGGTGGACCGGATAATGGAATTGAATCCTAATATAGCCAATCCCGACCTTTTGCCGGCCAACCAGAAAATCAGGCTGCCGGAAATTACCGAGGAATCCCTGGTCATCCAATCCTCAGATGCTTCGGTTAGAGTTCGACTAGGAACCTTCATGAAACCCGAATTCGCCTCTTTTTTAAAAAGGCACCCAGCTTTACAAGGAAAGGAGATTGAAATTAATCCCTGGAAGACCCCCTCCGGGCGGACCTTGTACCGGGCAACGGCCGGCAAATTTAACAGCCGGGAAGAAGGACTGGAAGTAATTCGCAAGTTAAAAGAGCAGGGGTTGTCCCCCTATTTTGAAGGATTCAAAAAGAGAAATTAGAACCTGAAAACACCGCCCCCCTGGAAGCCCACCGAAACCGTCGGCTGAAATTGATTGGCCGGGACAACTGTCGCTTGATTATTATCTCCAGAAAATCATCCTGACCTCTATCCCCTCGAGAGCTCTGAAAAATGTTTAGTTTTGTTCAATATCAAGGAAGAAGAAAATTTTAACCCCAGGAATACATCTAGTATTTCGAGGATTAAAATTTGAATCTGACGATGAGATTGGGAAAAAGGGGATGTTTTTCAAAGCTCTCGCCTATGATTGCCTATCAACTTTCCATTTTTGCGGAGAATAAACCAGGGGTGCTGGCCCGGATAACCGGCGTTTTGGCCAAAGCCAAGATCAGCATTCGGGCGACGACGATATCGACTTCCGACACCTTTGGGGTCATCAACCTGATTGTGGATGATCCCCAAAGAGGGAAAGCCGTGCTGACCGAAGCTGGAATAACCGTGCATTTGCGCAACGTGCTGGCCGTTCTCATCCCCGACCGGCCAGGCGGTCTGGATAATTTGGCGCAGTTGCTTTATCACGAGGGCATCAATATCAACAATGCCTATGGCTTTGTTCTGGAATCCGCAGAAAAGGCCGTCTTTGTCGTGGAAGTTGAGGAGATTGACAAGACAGAAAAATTATTGGAAAAGAACGGATTCCAGACGCTGGATCGGACGCCTTATCAGCCATTGAGCCATTCCATTAGTTCTATTACATGAAATACTGATCAGGCCGGTCCTGACCTATATACTTTTTCTGACAGAAAGTTCCAAAATCAATAGCGATCTGAATCCTCTAAAACCTACAAATCTTCCGAAAACATAGCCACACAAAACAAAGATTACCGTTGAAATCGCGCCACAAAGATGCTCAGTTGACGTGGAGGCTCCCGCTGCCAATATATGAAGTTTAGCCGGCAATCTTTAAGGCTGAATTACACGCAGAGTCATTTCTCGGGCTAAGCGGCTGTTTTGTAAAGCACGGAGGCAACGATCTCCTGGATTTCCTTCGGAGTAGTGGCACTGAGGGCCTCCTTGGCCAGGGCTTCCGCCTGATCTATTGTGATCTGCCGGATGGCGTGACGCACGCCGGCAACTTGAAATGGATTCATACTAAGGGCCCTGACGCCCATTCCTACCAACAGGCAGGCTACCGCCGGATCGCTTGCGGTTTCCCCGCAGACGGATACCGCCACCCCTTGGTTCACCGCTGCTCGGACTATCTGCTCTGTTGCCCTTAGCACGGATGGATGAAAAAATGAAAGAACCCCGGGCTGCCAATGGGATCCACGGTCCATGGCCAAAATGGAGAGGGTGAGATCGTTAGTCCCAATGCAGACAAAATCCACGATTTGCAGAATTCCATGGATATCAAAGGCCGCTGCAGGGGTCTCGATCATGGCCCCGATTGGCGGGCGCTTGGGGAATTGATCGCTTTGTAACATTTCTTCAACCAAGCAGCGCGCCTCACTTAGGTCGGCCACGCCCATGACCATGGGGAACATGATTTTCACATTTCCCCCTTGGGCAGCTCGGAGGATTGCCAGGATCTGGGTGCGGAACATCGTTTTCTCAGAAAGAGAGTAGGCCAGACCGCGCAGGATTGGGCGCCAGGCCATATTTTTTGCAGCACGGTCAAAACGCGGTATCTTGTCCCCGCCGAGATCCATCGTCCGGATGACAACCGGCAGCGGATCAAGCATGGCTGCCACCTCGGAATAGGCAGCAGTTTGAGCTTCCAGATTCGGCGGCTGTTCGGCCTCCAGAAACAGAAATTCTGAGCGAAACAGGCCTATCCCGTCCAGGTTATACTCCAGAACTATGCCCGCCTCATCCGAGCGGCCGATATTCGCGTGCAACCCGATATTTACTCCATCCATCGTTATACAGGGCAGAGCCTGCTTCCGCCCCTCTGCAGAGGCAATCAGGGCGGATTGCATCTTGCGCGTCGCAAAATGTGTCGCCTGGGCTACGGACGGAGCCACTGTGACAGTCCCCGTTTCCGCATCCACCAGCAAACGATCTCCAGAAGCCAGCAGCCTGGTTGCGTCCTCGATGTCGCAGACGGCCGGAATGTTTCTGGCCCGGGCCAGGATCGCGACATGTGACGCGGGACCCGTCCTCTCCGTGACAATGGCGGTTACATTGACCGAATTAATCAGTAAGGCATCGGATAAAAGAAGTTCCTCGGCGACCAGAATGGTTCTGGGCGGGAGGTCGGTCAATCGGCTCGAGGTCCCTTCCCCTGAGGTTCTAAGGTTGCGCAGAACCTGATGACCAAGGTCCTGCATGTCGGCACCGCGCTCCCGCATAAATTCCTGTTTCAACCCCTTGAGGCGCATTTCCATTTCTCGGACCTCTGCCAGAACCGCATGTTCGACCCTGACCAGATCCTCTCCCACGCGCCGTTTGCATTTTTTCTGAAAGGAGGAATCATTGAGCATAGCCAAACGCATTTCCAGCAGACCGATCTCAACGTCATCCTCTTGAGGCACAAACCGCTCCCGGATATTATTCAATTCTTGGATTGACGCCGCCAAAGCTCGGTCAAACCGGGCCACTTCTGAGTCCACATCCTCCTGAGAGATGCTTGGCTCCCCAACTGCGGATTCATGCCCGGATTGGTGGACAAAGGCCACTCCGTCCGCTAGGCCAGGGGAAATTCCCCTGCCTTGCAGTGTCGTGCCCACCAATCGGGTGAAGGCCCGGAGGTACTGCATCTCTTCGTCCTTTGTCGTAATGGCCTTCTTCATCTGTCGAGCCTCAGTAGCCTTTCGGCCTATCAGGTATACATACAAGGCTAAAGCGAGTACTTCGATTGCGGCATTGATGCTCTCAGTGGAAAGCAATTCATGTACATGCCAAAGAATTTCAAAAGAGATTCTCAGCGTTGGAAGCAGAGCGGATAAGGCATAGGCCAGAATTTTTCTTTCCATCCAAGACGCCAGTCCGATCGGAACCAAATACAGGAGAGGAAAGTGGATATCTCGCCCTGTGGTAAAGTCAACAAACAATGTGACCAGAGCGATGAGTATGCAAATAGTCGATTGGTTTTTTTGAGTAACCTGGACCACAAATCGCATAGCCCGTTTCATGGGCGCACTCCTCCTAATACTGGTAGAAAACAACAAGAATCAAAGTAATCCACAAAAAATGCAAAATTTCCTTTTGTTTTATTGTCCACCTAATAAGCCTCTGGGAAAGGAACGGATGCCTGGTAATTTCTTAATCTTCCTACCAGGAAAATAGGAGGAGACGAAAGGATCATAGGGAATCCCCTCCGTCCTTTAAGGGAATCGATGACCATTGTTTTCGTTTATTGATGTAAGAGGCGAATAAATTAGAAAGGTTAAATCAAAAAAGTACCTCAACTCCTGGAATAGATGCCAGAGTCCTTATCGAACGCCTCAATAACCTCATCGGATAAGCTCGGACGAACTTCCTCCAAGATACGCCTAACGGTTTCCGTGGTAACGAAGTATTCCTGCTTGTTGGTCAGCTCCTGTTCAAAAGCAAACTGAGCGACTCGCTCAAAAAGATATTGGATGTCTGCCGGTGTAAAGCGGGCGATTTGTCTGTTAATCTGATCCACATCAACATCGCCCTGATTCACTCTGGAGAGATAATATTGGAGGACGGTTTTTCTCTCATCCTCGGTCATCCCCCCCACCGGAATGATGCAATCGAATCTTCCGGGACGAAGGAGTGCCGGATCCAAGTCTCGAATGTAATTAGTGGCACATACCAGCAAAGCCTTGTTCGCTCCGTTTTTAAAGAGCGCCACTTGTTTCAATAGTTCATTGGTTATGGATTTGTCAATTCGGTCTGCATTATCCCTGCTACCGGCAATCTCTTCGAATTCGTCAATGAAAATCACGGCTTCCTCCAGATCTCTGGCCTTCTCCATAATCATTCTCAAATTTGCACCCACTTTTTCCACTCCCTGGACCATAAGCATGCTGGGCACAACTTCTATATACCACCAGGACAGGATACCGGCTATGGCTTTGACGAAATGAGTCTTCCCCGTGCCCGGAGGACCGAAGAATATAATGGTCTTGGGTGGAACGACACCATGTTTTTTCGAAAGGTCACTCTGGGTAAGAGGGAGGATAATCCTCCTCTGGACAAGTTGTTTGGGCGGTTGCGAATCGGAGATGGTGTCCCATATTTCCCGACTGATAGTCAGTCCACCCATTTCTTTCAGCAGGTCCATTCGTTTGTAGTTCATGAATTCATTGAGTGCCTGTTCCTTGTTTTCCAGAAAGTCGATGCAGGCAACGCGCAAACCCACATCGCGCCCAAGTTTTTCAGAAAGGAGCCATTTATGCTGCAAGATCTTCGGCCACAGATCGAAAGCCAGCTCTGGCTCAAATTTTGCCCCGCTGATCTCAAAGATCTTGCTCATGCATTCCTCAGGCTCCATAGTTTGTTCGATGTCATGACTCATATAACACCTCCTAACCCGACACGACATTGTCGAGTTGTCCTCGAAATCCCACCGCCTTTAAACCGCTGCGTGTATCCTAAGTAATTTGTTTTTAAGGAATTTTCTTCGGACGGAAGTAGGATAAGCTTATTTGATCAGAAATTGGAATTTGATAGAAAAAATTATAAAACAAGGAAAAGACAATATCAAGAAGAAAAACAGTGACGAAGGGTAAGGGGACATAAAGGGTCTTCTGACCGAAACGGGGTAGTGAAGGCATGGACGATAACGTTTAATGGTTGAAAAGATGAAAGAGGGGGATTAGCTCAAAATCCCCCCTCTTGTTTTCTCAGGGGGAAATATTATTTCTTTTCCGCCGGAGCCGCAGGAGCTTCTTCTTTCTTGGGGCCAGCTTTTTTTGCCTTCTTTACTACCTTTTTCTTTTTGACCGGTTTCTTTTTCTGGCTCGTTTCTTTAACAGTGGTCTCTATTACATTTTTTGCTGGGTCTGTTTTCGCTGTCTTGGTCATTTTATCTTTCTTTATTACATTAACTGATTGATATGATAGGACAATTCTTTCCGCCTCAAGCCAATGGTCAAGATCATGGCCGTGGGAATAGCCGCTCTTCATAAAAATGTCATAAGCTACCTTGGCGATTTCTCTATGCAGATTTTTTCCGGGCACAAGAACACCTCCCATTCTTTGAAATTTAAGAACATCTTGATTATATAGGAACCATCGTTTTTTTTATGGCCATTAGAAAACCCGGATAAACGCTATTTTATTCTTTTTTATCAGTCTTGTCCTTTTCAATTTCTTTGGGTTCAGATGGTAATTCCTTTTCATGACCACTTAACCCATCTTTAAGTTCCTTTATTCCTTGTCCCAGACTTTTGCCAATTTCTGGCAATTTTTTGGACCCAAAGACAAGAGCGGCTATGATCAAAACAACTAATAGATCCTGATCCAGACCAAGCATAAATACCTGCCTTTTCTGACCTACTTTATGAAAAAAAGATTAATATAACTTCTTGTTTATCTTCGAATAAGTATACCTATATGGCTTTGCACTCAACATTGATTACGTATGTAGTATACACCATTTTCAAACTTTTTGAAATGAGGCTTTAAGCAATCGGTGAGTATCTCCATTAACGGTTAAAGAATCATAGTATTCTAATTTCTTTTTAATGAAGCCACCGGGAGACTTTATGTGTCAGTGTATGCAGTGTATGCGGGGAGAAAGGAGGCGATCTTACAACGGAGAAAAGAGAAAAAACGATTGACCTTGGAACGTAGGAAGCGATACAATTTCAACCCAGGCAACAATAGCCCGGATCAGCGTCAGGTTGCAAACTCAGCCTAGAGAAATTTGTCCATTTTGGCCTGACGACATTGATAGGCTTGTTTTGCTATTAACCACTAACAACGAAAGAGAGGCAGTCTATGCGTTTCACAAAGATCTTCATCTTCTTAACTTTAAGTCTGGCCATTAGTTTTTGGGGTTGTACGAAGAATCAGAAGAGTGAGGCACCTAAACAGCAACAGATTATTAAGAACCTGGTTCCACCTAAGGTGGAAATTAAGGGACCGATATTTGGGGTGGAAATCACTGATCTTGCAGTCACTATGACCGTAGACACCAATTCTAAAGAAGTCGTCGAGACCCCGAAGCTCGGGGGTCATATCAAGATCACCAATAAATCAGAAAATGTTTTGGACATCCAGGCGCTTACTCTCGAATATCTGGATGAAGCCGGAAAGGTCATTCCTTTTGGTTCTGGAGAGAAAATAGCGACAGTTAATCCGTTTTGGAAGGCCCTTCAGCCTGGAGAAGCTACCGAAGGGTCTTTGGACGCTACCATCCCAAGAAAAGCTGCCAAGGAAAAGGCCCTTGGAAAGGTGCAAGTCAACCTGGTCTATGTCCCCTCTCTTCTTAAACGAGAAACGCTGAGTTTGCCAGAAAAAGTTGAATAGCGCCAACCTTAATCCATGAGGCTAAAGAGGGAGGCCATTTTTACTGCCCAGAGGAATAGATAGCTTCACTTACAATGGTGAAAACAAATAGACCCGAAAATCTTTGCTGCAGTGGTCCAGGGTCAAAAAAGAAACTCGCCCATTTTCAGCCTACCCAGGGCCACTGCCAGGCTTCGTAAAATACGGGTTCCCTGAATCCGGTTCGAAAGACGAGCCCCAATTGGGAGCCGACCATGACGCCAATGGCCAAAAAGTTCGTCTGGTGTATCCCATACGTCAAAATTCCGGTCAGGGCCATATTGGCCAGGATGAAATGAGGGGTGGCCGCAGCGATGTCGACAGGAAAACGGAGGAGATAAACCAAAGCCGGCACAAGAAGGTTAAATCTTAAACTAATCCACCGACAAGGTCGGTGGGTAGTTTAATAGCCAAATAATTTCAAGTCCCTTTTATTGAGTCGAGTAGCCCGGGGAAATTTCACCCCCAGGCACTCACAGATCCGGACGTGACAGTCTCCCGTCATCCGGCTCCTATCATCCAGTTGCCTTTTAAAGCAACTTTAGCTTGCTTCCTGGCTCCTCCCATCTCTGGTTGACCAAAAGGCAAGGACCGATGATCCAACCCCTTCGCTCCATTCCTATTACAGAGACTTCAACACTACTACGAGTTGGTCGTCCCTGTGCCCCGCGTCGGTACTGTCATTCTCATGGTTTCCTCCACTTGAATTTCTCCCTTATCATCGGGACGACAGGTTCCCGCATTCCGGATTTCAATCGGAAATTGATAGGATTGAAGATATACACTCGGGTTTCTCTCCATACCCGGTCGAGTTCCGGATATGTTTTATCAAGGGCTGAAACGCATTCTAAGTCGAAAATAAAAATTCTTAATATCATTATTTTAGCGTTCCAACTAGTTGCCTGGTCCGACCCTAAATCAAAATTCGATAAAATACTATAAGTTTCATTATAAAATACAGGAATGGCCTTATTTTTTTATCTTTTTGAAATTGAGATAATAGGAATATTTTCGAAGGGCAAGGTTTCGGGGCTCATTTGAAAAATCAAGACTAGCGCTGGATTCAGAGAACAACGGTTTCGTATTTTTCCCATTATTAAACCCAAAAATAGGAGAAAGTTATCTTGATCAACCGCAAATATTATTACTCTATTTTGATCATGGTTGTTCTTTTTGGGGCAACCTCGATCACCCCGGCCTGGACCGCACAAAAACCCGTTGATTTAAGCACCGCCATTATCCAGGTAGCCAAAGAAAATCTTTCTAAGGTTGTCTATGTTGAAGTGAGTGAAAGCAGGGAAGTAACGAATCCTATGCTGCCTTTCCAAAATGACCCCTTCTTTCGTCACTTCTTTGGCGTTCCCAGAATGCCTAAGAAGTTCAAACAGGAAACCAAGGGGCTGGGATCGGGGATGATCATCGATTCCAAAGGCAACATTCTAACCAACTACCATGTGGCCGGAGGGGCGACAAAAATCGAAGTTACCCTGGCCGATGGCAGTAAGTACCCGGCCCGTTTGGTGGGAGGGGATCCGAAGACCGACCTGGCGGTAATCCATATCTCACCCAAGGAAAATCTCCCCTATGTCACTTTTGGGGATTCGGACCAGATGGAAGTAGGCGAATGGGTGGTGGCCATCGGCGCCCCTCGGGCCTTGGAGAAATCGGTAACCCAGGGGATTATCAGCGCCAAACATCGGACTGGAATATCGGATCCGACCAGTTATGAGGACTTTCTCCAAACCGATGCCCCCATCAACCCGGGCAACAGTGGCGGACCCCTTCTCAATCTAAATGGTCAGGTCATCGGGGTGAACGCCGCCATAGCCACCGAGTCGGGTGGTTTTGAAGGAATCGGCTTCACCATTCCAGGTAATATGGCTCAATACGTTGCCAGAACTATTATAGCCCACGGAAAAGTGGAACGAGGTTGGCTGGGGGTATCCATCCGTACTCTGACTCCGGAATTGGCCAAGTCTGTTCAAGCCAAGGGCCTGACAGGGGCGCTGGTAGTGGAAGCGACCAAAGGGGGACCGGCGGATAAGGCAGGGATAAAAAAGAACGATGTGATCATTGCCTATCGTGGGAAAGAGGTAACCGGCGTCAATGAATTCCGAAATAAGGTGGCCGAGACTCCCATCGGTACGGAAGCCAAGATTACGGTTCTCAGGGACGGAAGAAAAGAAGAATTAACGGTAAGAATCGGAAGTCTGGAGGAGTCCACAAAGCTCCTCTCTATCTCGGTCGAAGAGCGTTTAGGTATAGAGGTCAGATCTCCCCATTCCTCGGAGGTAACCAAATACGGCCTGAATGAAAATCAAGGGGTTGTCATTATTAAGGTTGATCCGAAAAGCCCCCTTAAAGAGGCCGGTTTTGAGACGGGGGACATAATCCTGGCCATAGAAAATCAACCCATTCACAACCTGGAGGGCTTTGTTGATTTGGTAAGTCTTTTAAAACCAAAAGCGAAAATATCCATCCTCGGTCTTGATCACCGGACCGGCAATACGGGTGAGGTTCAGGTTACCGTTAGGTGATAGGTTTTGTTACAGGCAATGTTCGGGAGATCGCCCATTCCGAAATAAGGCAGGGGTATTGAAGCATCAGGAGAGAACTCGTGTATCTAAAAAAGATAATAAGCTTTTTTCTGGCTTTCTTTATTCTGGGCCTCTCTCCGATCGTGGTAAAAACAATTAATGGCCAAGACAAACCAAAGGAGAGGTCACGCCCGTCTGAAAAACCGATGGGAAAAAAGGCGACTCCGGAACTTCCTCCTGAGCCGAAACTTTCGATTACTCATCACTTCATGGAGGTTAACGGCAAACCTCTGAGTTACACGACCACCACAGGTTCCATCCAGTTAAAGGATGAGGCCGGAAAGGTCAAAGCACAGCTCTTTTTTATTGCTTATGTAAAGGATGGAGAACAAATCAAATCCGGGAGGCCTATTACCTTTGCTTTTAACGGAGGGCCGGGGGCGGCTTCGGTCTTTCTGCATCTTGGTGCTTTGGGCCCCAAACGTGTCCTCCTGGGAGATGATGAGGCCCTGCCGCCACCTTACCGATTGGTGCCGAATGAATACACCTGGCTGACTTTTACCGATCTTGTATTTATTGATCCTGTGGGTACTGGTTATAGCCGAGCCGCCTCGGGGGTTGACCCAAAGGAATTTTATGGACTGAAGGGAGATATTCAATCGGTTGGGGAAGTTATCCGGATTTATGTGACAAGATATAAACGGTGGTTGTCGCCGAAATTTATTGCCGGGGAAAGTTATGGCACAACGAGAGCAGCCGGCCTGTCCGGCTATCTCCAGAATAAAGTAGGTATGAATCTCAATGGCCTTATCCTCATTTCAGAAGTCCTGAACTTTCAAACGATCGCTTTCACTCCTGGAAATGACCTGCCTTATATCTTATACCTTCCTTCGTACGCACTGACCGCGCTCTATTATAGAAAATCTTCTCTTGTCTTGCCGACCGATTTAGTAAAATTCCGAGAAGAAGTGGAAAGGTATGCCCAGAGAGAATACTTGTTGGCCTTGGCTAAAGGAGATGGACTCTCGGATGAAGAGAAGGCCGAGGTGATTGACCGAATGTCAAATTTTACCGGCCTCCCGAAAAAATTTTTACAGAATTCCAACTTACGTATCAGTAATGATGTCTTCGTTAGAGAACTGCTTCGAGATGAGAATAGGATTATCGGTGTTTTGGATTCGAGAATTAGCGGAAACTATCGAGTCCATGACTTTGTGGAGGACCCCAGCGTTTTTTTAGTGATCGGCCCGTTAGTGGCTACCTGGAATGACTACGTGAGGAATGAATTAAAGTATGAGTCGGAAATACCCTATATGATTCTGTCCGAAAAGGTGAATGAGTCATGGGATTGGAGCCCCCCCGCTTCAAAAGGACCGGGTTATGTAGATGTCGCCAAGACTTTACGGCAGGCTATAAATGAGAACAAATTCTTGAAGGTTTTTATAGCCAGCGGTTATTATGATTTGGATACACCCTATTTTGCCACAAGATATACCGTCAGTCATTTAGGACTTCCAGCGAATTTACGAGATAACATTATCGTCGAGTATTATGAAGCAGGACACCAGATGTATACTCATTTGCCATCTCTCAAAAAACTTTCCGCCGATGTGGCTGGATTCTTCGATAAGGTAATTCCGGATGAATCCAAACCCTCAAGGTGAAGGGCCGAAAAAGTCCTTTATTGGAAATTTGTTAAGGAGGTAAATAGTTATGAAAGATCTCAAATCCTGTCGGATAGGTTCCGCTTTCATGATCTTTCTTCTCTTTACGCTTTTGTCGGCCTGTGGCCCGGTCATTTCCAAAAATTTAAGGACCCGGGCTGATTTGGATCTTACTTTTCAAGAAGTTTTTCAGAAACCTGAAGCCTACAAGGGGGAAATCGTCATCTGGGGTGGAGAGATCATTCAGACGATAAATCAGAAGGAAGGAACTACTCTCATTGAAATCTCTCAAAGGTCATTGGATTGGCAGGAAGAGCCTAAGGAAGAGAGTTCTTCCGGGGACAGATTCTTAGTTCTCGTTGAAAAATACTTGGACCCTTTTATTTATCGGAGGGGCAAGGAAATTACGGTAGCCGGGAAGATTATCGGAGAAAAAACCAAACTTCGGGGTGAGGTGGAGTACCACTATCCTTATCTTCTGGCTAAGCGAGTTTTCCTGTGGAGAGAAAATTACCCCTATTATTATTATCCATATATGCCAGGCTGGTTATATAATCCCTTGTTGGGGGATTGGGATGATGACTGGTCGGAGGATTGGGATTATCCCTGGTAGAATTCAGACTGATCATTCATGGTTGCAAAGAAATCCTTTAAAAGCCTTATGAAAAATGGGCTGCCCTTAAGGTAAAGATATGATCAAAGTAACTTCCATTAAGGAAGTAACAATCAAATAGTAAAATCCTAACCTCAAATCAAAAAGGCAGGGTCCATTGGCTCTGCCTTTTTTGTGCAAATTTCAATTCATACTTGCTAATGCGAACACATGCTAATGGCCAACATTTGTAGATATTCATGGAATGAGGATTGCAGGGCGCTCATCCTGACTGTGGGCACCGATTTGGTGCTGGTATCTTTCAATGCGACATTCGGTCTTCCCGGGGTCTCCCGGCTCCCCCTGAAAGTGGCCGTCTCCATCCCCATACTCTCCCTGTGTGCCGTTTTTCTGGTGAAGGACCTTGTCAAGGCAGCCTTGCTTAGAAAGTTTTGGCGGCAGCCCTGAGTGAGTGTCTTTTCGATGGGGAAGCAAGGTTGAGTCGATATTTTTCAAGTTTGGCGAGGGGAGATGGAGACCAGTAGATTCAGGCTGGAATTTTGTTTTAGGGAAACCGTCTCACGGTAAGGTAATTTTTTTGGAGATGAAATGACTTTCGATCGCCCAGCATGGTTTATAGGCAGTGTACCCTGGCTTTTTGCCACTCGAATTGTACGAAGCTTTTCACAGGCCATGCTGGTCATTGCTTTTCCGCTGTATATTTCCGCTGCCGGTTATTCCACTTTACAGGTAGGATATCTGCTTTCCTTTGCCTTGGCGGGTTCAGCCGGAATGACCCTCCTTGTTGGTATTTTTTCCGACAAGTATGGGCGCAAGCCTCTCCTCACTATAATCGCCTTAATGGCGGCAATAGGGTCGGCGGTCTGCGCACTGACTACCCGGTTCTGGGTCTTAGCCCTTATGGCGGCCATGGCCTCTGTGCGCGGTGGCGGAGCAGGGAGCGGCGGGGGATTTGGACCGTTCTACCCCGCCGAGCAAGCTTTAATCGCCAGCAGCGGCTCGGACGAAAACCGTAATACCATCTTTTCCTCTTTATCGCTGGTCAGCGTGCTGGCGGGTGCTGCAGGCTCCGCGGTGGCGGTACTGCCCGGCATTCTTCAGGGGCACTTTGAAACAAGTATCATCAACTCCTATCACCCAGTCTTTTGGATTGCTGCCTTGGCGAGTCTGACGGTATTTTTTCTAACCCTCCCTATTCGGGAAAGGCCTCAACTTCCTTCTACCAAGCCTAAAATCGAAGAAAACAAAATCTCAACCGGTAATTTAATCGCCCGCTTGTGGCTCACCAACGGCATAAATGGTTTTGTTATCGGCATTGTCGGGCCTTTCCTGACCTACTGGTTTGCCGTGCGTTACGGGGTGCGGTCCATGGAAATAGCTACGCTCTACACCGTGGCCAATCTGCTGACCGCCATATCTTATTTATCGGCTCCGGGTATTGCTAAACGGCTTGGATCGGTTAATGCCATTGTTTGGACGCGTCTAGGGACGGTGGTACTCATGGCGGGAATGGCCCTGGCCCTCAACCTTTTTCCTGGCCTCTCTGGCCTATACCATCCGGGTCATGGTGAACTCAATTAGCATGCCGATCCGGCAATCGTTTGTCATGGGCGTTGCCGCAGAACGAGGCCGCTCTAAGGTAGCGGCTATTGGCAGTCTGCCAGCCCAGGCCATCGGTATGGTCGTACCGACTATTGCCTCCCACCTGATGCACAGCATATCGGAGGTGGCCCCTATATGGTTGGTAACCGCTGCCCTGGCGGTTAATGCCAGTTTTATTCAGTCTTTTTTTCAAAAACATCAAACCGCCCGAAGAACAATAATGCCAACCACCAGACCAAGATGATCCCTTATTTATGATACGAAAATGGAAGTTTACAATGAGGGTTGTAATTTTTTGTACATTTAAATCACCAATTGGAGTGTATAATGAAAATAATTGTTTAAATGTTATTCTGGTTCTATAAGGAAACTCTGGGAAGACCGTATTATCTATAAAAGAACTTAAATTATCAGTGCACTAGCGGACCTTGAAGATGAAGAGAAGGTTGCTGAATGAGTTCTTGGGAATCCTAAAAATTTCTTTTCCGGATGAACAGGAATCAAATCTTCGGACCGGCGCCTTGGCCGGGGGGATGAGGGGGAGACCTTCAGCTTTTATCTGCGATCAAAAGGGGAGTGAACCTATGTTATTTCATTACCGTCCGATTAGAGGATTGAGAAGAGAAATGAAGGGGAGCGAAAAAAGACGGGGCCCGTTTTTTCTAAGACCTCCTTTGATCAGACTGGTGGCCTTCCTGTTTTTAGGGACCATTTCCCCCCTCGGTAATGTTCAGGCTGAGGAAAATGTCCTGCGGGCGACCCTGGCCAACGGGCTCAAGATCGTCATTGTGCGGAATGCCTTGACCCCGGTGATCACCACCGTGGTCAATTATCAGGTCGGTTCCAATGAAGTTCTCGAAGGGTTTCCGGGAATGGCCCATGCCCAGGAGCATATGATGTTCAGAGGAAGTCCGGGTCTTTCGGCCGATCAACTGGCCAACATTATCGCCGCCACGGGCGGTAGGTTCGATGCAGACACCCAGCAGACCGTGACTCAATATTACCTTACGGTTCCGGCCGAAGACCTGGATGTCGCCCTGCACATAGAAGCTATTCGGATGCGGGGCGTTCTGGACAGCGAGAGACTCTGGGCCCGGGAAAGAGGGGCCATTGAACAGGAAGTAACCCAAGACCTGTCCGACCCCGAGTATGTGTTTTATACCAAAGTGCTCTCTCGTTTATTCAAAGGGACTCCCTATGCCCATACCCCGCTGGGAACTGTTTCCTCTTTCAACAAAACCAGCGGGGTAATGCTTAAGAAATTTTACGATACCTGGTATGCCCCGAACCATGCCATCCTGGTGATTGTCGGAGATCTGGATCCCCAAAAGGCCTTGGCTCAGGTTAAAAATATCTTCGGCTCCATTCCGGCCAAAAAAACTCCCCGGCGCCCCGTAATTCGTCTCACACCCGTAAGGCCTGAGACACTTCATTTCAAGACTGACCAATCCTATGGGTTGGTTATGATCTCTTTCCGTCTGCCCGGTTACGGTAACCGGGACTATCCTGCTACTCAGGTGCTGGCCGATATCCTGAGCAATCAACGCGGTAATCTCTTCGCCTTGGTTCCTGAAGGCAAAGCCCTTTTCACCAATTTCAGTCTGGACACGCTTCCCGGGGCCGGGTTGGGATATGCGGTGGGGGCTTTTCCAAAGGGAGCGAAGGCCTCGGTCCTGGTCGGAGAGATGCGGAACATCTTGACCGTCTATGCCAAAAAAGGGTTTCCCGTCGATTTGTTGGAGGCCGCCAAACGAACCAGATTGACCGCATCCGAATTGCAGAAGAATTCGATTTCCGGGTTAGCCATGGCTTGGTCCAAGGCACTGGCCGTACAGGGGCTCCAATCTCCACAAGATAGGATAAAGGCCATCCAGGATGTTTCCCTGGCCGATGTAAACCGTGTAGCCAAAAAATATCTGAGGTTGGACCGGGCTATCGTGGCCGTCCTTACTCCTGAGGTCTCCGGAAAGCCTGCTTTTTCTAAATCCCGGAACCACCTGGAATCCTTCGCCCCCAAAAAAGTCAGACCGGTCAAGCTGCCCGATTGGGCCGAAAAAGGCCTCAAAAGGCTTGCCATACCGCCTTCCACAGTTCATCCGGTGGTTACCTTCCTGCCCAATGGCTTGCAATTAATCGTTCAGCCCGAATCAGTAAGTAACACCATAAGTGTCTACGGACATATCAGGAACAAGGCCGATCTGGAAACTCCCCCGGACAAGGAAGGCGTCAATCAGGTCTTGAGCCAACTTTTTCCCTACGGATCGACTTCTCTTGACCGCATCTCCTTTCAGAAAGCCCTGGATGAAATCGGAGCCAGCGAGTCAGCAGGGACGGATTTCGGCCTCCAGGTATTGGCCGACCATTTTGAACGGGGCGTCGAGCTTCTGGCCGACAATCAGCTCCACCCCGCTTTGCCTGAAAAGGCCTTCAAAGTCGTTCGCCAACAGGTGGGTGCCATTGTGGCCGGCCTGCTTCAAAGTCCCGATTACCTGACCACTCGGGCCCTGGCCTCCGCCCTCTTTCCCAAGACCGATCCGACCTTGAGACAGGCCACGCCGGCTTCTGTTTCCGCACTCACCCTTTCTGATGTATCGGAATACTATCAAAAAGTTTTTCGTCCTGATTTAACCGCCATAGTGGTCATCGGCCGGGTAACCCCTGAAAGAGCCGGGGCGGTTATGGAAAAATACTTCGGCTCCTGGAAGGCGACCGGGCCCAAGCCTGAAATACTCCTGCCCTCAGTGCCTCCCAACAAACCTTCGGTGGCCGGGGTACCCGATGCCAGTCGAATTCAGGATTCTGTTACCTTGGCCGAGACCATCGGCCTAACCCTGTCCAATACCGACCGCTATGCCTTGGAATTGGGTAATCATGTCCTTGGCGGTGCTTTTTACGCCACCCGTCTATACCGGGACCTCCGTGAAGAGACGGGCCTGGTCTATTATGTCTCTTCCTCTTTCGATGTGGGACAAACCCGCTCTTTGTACCAGGTCAACTACGGTTGCGATCCGAAAAACGTACCCAGGGCCAGGGCAATTGTGGAGCGTAATCTCAAGGCAATGCAGGCCTTGCCTGTCTCTCCGCAGGAATTGCACCAGGCCAAAGCGCTCCTGCTCAGGGAAATCCCTCTCTCTGAAGCCAGCACAGACAGCATCGCCGCCGGACTCATTTACCGGGCCACTCACGATCTCCCCCTCGATGAACCCACGGTGGCCGCCCATCATTACGTGCAGATCACCGCTGAGCAGGTCCAGACGGCTTTTTCCACGTGGCTCCGCCCGGAGGATCTGGTCGAAATAACCGAAGGACCTCCCCGATGAGCAGAAAAAATCCCTGCCCCCTTAGGAAACCTGGATTCTGGTTTTCTCGGAAATAAAGGGAAAGGGCGAATTTTGACTATTATTGAATGATTCAAAACGAATGATCTGCTCGGCCATTAATTTGGACAACTGACCAATTTCCAAGGATTTTTAACGTTTATCTGCCAAAAGGGTGCCTCCCCTATGGAGAGCCAGTTAAAACCAGTCCCTTTGGGTTCTGTTGATTATTGACCTGGTTTACCTGAAAAATTCAAAAAAATACCAGCTATTATATCTCATTATACAACATTGACCTTATTTATTCTCTCAAAAGGATCATTAAAATTGTCCAAGTAATAACAAAATCAAAAATAATAGATCACTTAAACGGTCCGAGGTTAAACCCTATTTCTCAATACTCGGTCGAGGAGGGAAATAAAATAATGAGACAAGCTATTAATGCTGCGGATAACTGGTTATATTCGAAGATGGAATTAATTGACTGTCCCCATCAGCCTGGAAATCTTAAAATATCAAAGAGTCCCTGTCCGAAAAGGTATCAGTTCTGAAAAGACGACTCTGGAAACGCTCAGCCAGGCCGATCTTTTTTTTCTTTATACTGTAGGACAAGGCCTTTTACGATGCAAGACCTGCCTCAATGATGGGAAAATACCGCAAAAGAACTTCTGAAAAAGTTTTAGGCAGAGATAAAAAACCAATTACTGGTTGGGTTGTGGGTAGAATTCTCCGAGATTATTTTTAGAAGATCCGGAACAAGAACGACTCGGGCAATATTTATCTTGAAGGAGGTCCTCGGACTCAATTACCAACCATATAAATCCTCTTCAATAAGCCACGGGGGCCGGATGAACAATTATTGATATCGGTGCTTTTATGATCATTTTTTCGGTATTAACAAATGGTGCAGGTCTTCAGGCTCCAGACAGGTTAAGCATTTCTACAACACGTTAAGAATTGAGTTACTTATTAGACATATCCAGAGCTGTAGTCTTACCTTATGGATAGGAAAAGGAATTTATGTTGGACCGCCGGAAACATTTCCTCTTTATTGTGATCATGGTCATACTTTTTAATGCGGCAGCAATTGCATCGGTCTGGGCGACACAAAACCCCATTGATTTAAGAACCGCCATCATCCAGGCAGCCAAAGAAAACCTCTCCAAAGTAGTCTATGTTGAAGTTATTGAAAGCCGGGAAGTGGCGAATCCTATGCTGCCTTTCCAGAACGATCCATTTTTTCAGCATTTCTTTGGCGTTCCACAAGTGCCCAGGAAGTTTAAACAAGAAATCAAAGGACTGGGCTCTGGGATTATCATCGATGCCCGAGGTTACATTTTAACTAACTATCATGTGGCCGGAGGAGCTACAAAAATGGAAGTTACCTTGGCTGATGGCAATAAATACCCTGCCCTTCTGGTGGGAGGTGATTCCAAAACCGATTTGGCAGTAATCCATATCTCCGCCAGGGAAAGTCTTCCATACGTCACCTTTGGGGATTCCGACCAGGTAGAGGTTGGGGAGTGGGTAGTGGCCATTGGGGCCCCCAGGGCCTTGTCCCAATCGGTGACCCATGGAATAATTAGCGCCAAACATCGGCGCGGCATAATGGATCCGACAGGTTACGAGGACTTCCTTCAAATAGATGCTGCCATTAATCCTGGAAATAGCGGGGGGCCTCTTCTTAACCTCTACGGACAGGTCATTGGGGTAAACGCGGCCATCGCCACCGAATCGGGCGGTTTTGAAGGGATTGGCTTCACTATCCCAAGCAATATGGCCCGATATGTGGCCAGATCCCTTATTGCCCACGGCAAGGTGGAACGGGGTTGGTTAGGGATAATCCAGCGGATTCTTGATTACCTGAAATCGGGGCTATAACAGTCATTCGGAGACCCTCCCCTAAAAGACATTTTTTAATAGATACAAGGAAGAAGAGTGAATTGACCCGGATACGTTCGGGAGCAGCCAACCACGGATTATGAGGAGCCACGGCCTACGTTTCCGGCAAAGCCGGTCAATATATTTCCGAAGATTTAAGAAACAAGTCTCTGAAAGAGAACGGTTGACCATGAAGGTGATAGGTTGAAAAATGGATAAGAGGGCAATAAAGGTCCGTATGGATTATCCTATTAAGAACACCAAAGAATATAGAGACCTTCCTCTGGGGACGATTCTTAACTCTTTGAAGACCTCCATGGTTGGGCTGGCGGAATCCGAAGTCGAAAGCCGTCTGGAGCAATTCGGTTATAACGAAATCGTTGAGAAAAAGAAAAATCCTTTTCTGGATTTTCTGTTGCGTTACTGGGGACCAATGCCCTGGCTGTTGGAACTGGCCATGGTGCTTTCCTTTGTCTTGAAACATGACCTTGAAGGAATAATTATTTTTGTACTTCTCACGGTCAATGCTGTCATAGGCCATCTGCACTCCCAGGGTTCACAAAGGGCCGTCGAGCTTCTCAAAAAAAAGCTGGCCATTCAGGCAAAAGTCATGAGGGACGGGAAATGGGTGGTAAAGGAGGCCAGAGAGATCGCACCGGGAGATGTTATCGAGGTCGGACTGGGTGATATCGTTCCGGCGGATGCGGTGATGCTCAGCGGAGAACTTTCCGTTGATCAATCGGCCCTGACCGGAGAATCCCTGCCGGTGAAGACCCACCCCTCAGATATCCTCTATTCCGGCTCTGTCGTGGGACGAGGCGAGGCCAGCGCTCTGGTGGTCAATATCGGCGCCAATACCTATTTCGGAAAAACAACGGAATTGGTCAAGATAGCAAGGCCCAAATCCCATCAGGACGAAGTGATGATGGCCATAGTCAAAAATATGATGGTTCTGGGCATAGCCGCCTCCCTCTTAGTTTCCGCCTTTGCCCTGGTGATCCATACTGGTTTTCTGTTAATACTAACCTTCGTTGCGATCTTCCTGATGGGGGCGGTCCCTGTGGCCCTTCCGGCCGTTCTGACCATAGTCCAGTCCGTTGGGGCCATGGAGTTGGCTAAAAGGGGGGCGCTGGTGACCAGACTGGCTTCGATCGAGGATGCGGCCTCCATTGATGTTCTTTGTCTCGACAAGACTGGTACTATAACCCAGAACCGATTATCGGTCACCGACAGCCTTCCTTTTCCCGGATATAAATCGGATGATGTTATCGCCCTGGCCGCATTGGCCTCTCGGGAGGAAGGCATGGACATCATAGATCTTGCGGTTATGGAATATGCACAAAAAAATAAAATTGATTTTAGCAATTACCGGCAGACCGAATACACCCCTTTCAACCCAACCGTTAAAAGAACAGAGGCGATAATCGAAGCAGCAGGCCGGCGCTTTCGGGTGGTTAAAGGCGCAGTCCAGATAGTCCTTCCCTTATGCCGGGGAATAGACCAGGAGGTGCGGAAGAAGGCAGACCGGATGACGGAAGCTTTGTCCCGGAAAGGATTCAGAACCTTAGCCGTGGCCCGATCGGAAGGGGATGACCTGAATGATCTCAAGCTGGTGGGCTTGCTGCCTTTGGCAGATCCGCCCAGACCCGAATCGAAGCGTGTCATCGAGGAAGCAAGAAGACTGGGGATAAAGCCGATGATGCTTACCGGTGATAATATCGCCATTGCCAGAGAGATCGCCCTTCAGGCTGGCATCGGCAGTAATATTATCCGGATGGTGGATATCGAGGGTTTGAGCGAAGATAAGCGGATCAAGTTGGTCGGAGATAGCGATGGTTTTGCCGAGATATACCCTGAGGATAAGTACAAAATCGTCAAACTTCTCCAATCCCGGGGCCACATGGTCGGGATGACCGGTGACGGGGTCAACGATGCACCGGCCTTGAAACAGGCCGAGATGGGAGTAGCCGTGAGCAATTCAACCGATGTGGCCAAGGCCTCAGCCAGCGTGGTTTTGACCGAACCGGGAATCGGCGTCATTATTGATACCATAACCATAAGCAGGCAGACTTATCAACGCATGCTCACCTGGGTTTTAAACAAGGTCACTAAGGTTATTGAATTTGTCGGTTTACTGACCTTGGGTTTCTTCTGGCTCCATGAAATTGTACTCTCTCTTCTTGGCATGGCGCTGCTGGTATTTGCCAATGATTTTGTAACCATGTCCCTGGCAACCGATCATGTAAAGTATACGCCCAGTCCTAACCGGTGGAATGTCAGGAATATTACTCTGGCTTCGGTCGTTCCGGGTATGCTCCTGGTCCTGGAAGGCCTGCTGGTAATCCTGATGGGTTCGAACTATTTTCATCTGGAAGGGGAAAAGTTGCGCACCCTGGTCATGCTGAATCTGGTGTTCAATAGCCAGTTCCGGGTACTTATTGTCAGAGAGCGGAGACACTTCTGGTCCTCACTTCCGGGCCGGGAATTGCTGCTCCTGAGTTCAGCAACCCTAATCGGCTTTGCCCTGTTGGGCCTCTATGGTATCCTTGTTCCATCCGTCAGCCTGCCACAGGTCTTTGCTGTTCTGGGGTTCTCCGTCCTCTTCACGCTCGGGATTGATTTTCCCAAATACTATCTGTTCAGAAAATTCGGCTTGTAAATCCAATCGTCATCGCTGGGGCCGGTCTTTATGATCATCGGACTTAAAACTCCAACCAACAGATCAAAATTTCTTCCTCTTCTTTACGGAATTCGGAAAAATTCTCGTTGTGGCAGCTAAAATGGCTTCGGTGGCTTTCACTTAATATATTAATTCTTAATGATATTTCGACTCTAATCGAATATCTACTACTACGCAGAATCAGGGTCTTGAAAATTAAACGATTACAAAAGGAAATATGGCAAAAAGGGAGAGCCGACCCCCTCGATGACCTAGCCCATCTTCCGCAGTTTGGAGAAAAAATCAAGAAAAACGTGATGAATTTTCAGGAATTGTTAAATGATTTCAAGTCCTGATCTTTGAAAATTGGATGTAGTGAAGACCACCCCCTTGCCAGGTGCTGTGGGAACGGAGATAATGGGGTTATGTATCTCCGGCGTGCGACCAAAAAGAAAGGTGGAGCGGAGTACGAGAGCTGGCTTTTAGTTGAGTCGGTCCGTACTGCCCGAGGGCCCCGTCAGCGAGTAGTGGCGACGATAGGGAAACTTCCTGGCCTTGATCGGGAAGAGCGGATAGGTTGGGAGGAGATCGGACGGATTCTTTCCGGAAAGCCTCTACCTGGACCTGAACTGTTTGAGCAGGGGGAAGACCCCCCATCTTGGGCCACGGTCAATATCCATGGCGTAAGCGTCGAGCGACTCAGAGGCTTCGGCGATGTCTATTTGGGGTTGCTTTTGTGGAACAAACTGGGGCTTGCCAGGTTCTGCCGAGATCATATTCCTTCCAACCGGGAAGAGATTCCTTGGTCGATCATGGCGTCTATTTTAGTTCTTGGACGCTTTTGCGCCCCATCGTCGGAATTACAGATGGCCGAGTTTTGGTATGGCCAGACGGCCTTAGACGATCTGCTGGGAGTGGCCGACTATAAGATCAATGAGGATCGGCTTTATCGTGCCCTGGATGCCTTGCTTCCCCACAAGGATGCCTTAAGCCGTCACCTTCAGGAGCGTTATGGGGAACTGTTCGGCAGTAGCTTTGATTTTTTGTTTTATGACATAACCTCCACCTATTTTGAGGGGACCGCCAAGGGCAATGCCCAGGCCAAGAGGGGTTACAGCCGGGACAGTCGTCCAGATTGTCCCCAGGTCTGCATCGGCCTGGTGGCCACCCGAGAGGGCTTTCCCATAGCCTTTGAGGTTTTTGACGGCAATCGACCGGATGTTACGACGACCCAAGAGATGGTTCAGATGATGGAGGCCAAATACGGCCAAGCCAACCGGATCTGGGTTATGGATCGCGGCATGGTGAGTGAGGAGAATCTGGAGTTTATGCGCAAAGTCGGTGCCCGCTATTTGGTCGGCACCCCAAAAGTGATGCTGAAGAAGTTTGAGCAGCAGCTTTTCGAACAGAACTGGGAAGCGGTCCAACCTGGTGTTGAGGTCAAGCTCTGTTGCTCGCCGGAAGGAACGGATGAAATCTTTGTCCTGTGCCGGTCTCAAGGCCGGAAGGAGAAAGAAAACGCCATTCTAAACCACTTTTTGACCCGACTGGAAAGCCAACTGGATCACCTGGCCCGCCAGGCCGAAACCGGCAAGCTCCGAGACAAGCAGAAAGTCGAGCGGAGAATAGGGCGACTGCTGGAACAAAATAAACGTGCGGCCTCGTTGTTCAATATTACAGTCATAGAGACCGGTACCGGAAAAGACGCACCGCTTTCCCTAGAAGTCAAGAAGAACGAACAACGGCAACAGTGGGCCTTGGAGACCGGCGGTAGCTACATCCTGCGCACCAACTGGACCGAAAGTGACCCGAAAGTCCTATGGAATACCTACATCCAACTGACGGAAGTGGAAGATTCATTCCGTACCGAGAAACATGATCTGGGAATGCGACCGATCTTCCATCAAAAACAGGAACGGACCCAGGCTCATATCCTGGTCTGCTTCTTGGCGCTGACTATGTGGCGAACGCTCCAGCAATGGATGAAAGCCTCGGGACTCGGTACCGCCCCAAGAAAGCTGTTGGAGGAGTTGCGGGAATTGAAATCTTTGGATGTGCTACTACCGGCGCGGGAGAGAACCCTCCGGCTCAGAATGGTGGCTACTCCCTCAAAGGAACTCAAAGTGCTGCTTCAGAGATTGAAAATTCTGCTCCCCAACAAACCAAAAATTATTGAAAATGTAGTGAAGAAAATGCCCTAATTCTTGTCGTAACTATTTGATATCGCGTCTTCCATGCTTTCTAACTGCGGAAGATGGGCTAAAAGGGAAAGGTTGAGTTGGGATGTTTTCTCGAAGTCTTATTTTGGATGAAAATTAATACCATTCCTCAGAGAAATTTCCATAGAATTTTGAGGATGAAACCTGGCCTCGGACTTCGGCCGCGGCCCGCCTGGACGGTTATTTTGAAACGATATATCTGAAGAAGCAGGCGTCGTCGCCCCCGGAGAGGAACTTGGTGATCTCGATGGTAAGATCGGGATTATAGCCAAAAAGAATCGCCCGGTCGATCCATTTGCAATAGTAGTGGAAATAAGGTTCCAGGCCCAGGTCACAGGCCCCGTCCCGGATGAAGCATCGATTGATTGTCAGGGTGAGGTCCTTCCCCTCGATGTTCGGGACGGACGTGTTCGCCGCCGAGGTATCCAGGTCCATATGAACCAGGAAGTTCTTGAAGGAGAGGGCCAGCCCCCGGGCCTTCACTTTTTCGGCGATCCGTTTGCCCCTCCTCCACCCGAAATCCTCCACGGCTTTTTTGATGATCGCCTCCCCCTTCCCGATGCCCACCTCGTCGATCACGGTCTTGGCCAAGACCGCAAACATCTGACCCATCAAGGCCGGCATCGGGGTAATAGTCCGGCCGGAGAGCTCTGCCCTTTCCTTCATCGCCTCTGCCAGGTAGTCCCAGGAAAGGCCCTCACTCTTTTCTTTTTGAATCTCGTCCATGGAAGTCCTCCTTTATGGTTTTCTCACGACCAGATCTTTGACGACCCGGTCAGGGCTGATGGGCTCGATAGTCACATCCCCCTTCAGCTCCGTTTGGCATAGGAGTCCCGCCTTTCCATTGATCCTGCCTGTGCACCGGCCGCAGACCCCGAGGGTGCAGGCTGCATGGTCGAAATAAGCGATAGTCGGATCGAGGTGATGGTAGATGTAGTCCAGTGCGTTCATGACGCTCATCCCCGTATCGAGGGGAACGGCATAGTCCCGATACGAAGGGGTCTTGTCCGTATGCGGATCAAACCGAAAGAGGTGTACCGTGATCAAGCTCTGTTTCATAATGGCCTTCCCCATCATATCGATTAGTGCTTCCCGCCCGTGTCCGAGTGGGAGAGCATGAGGCGTTTCATCATTTCCAGATAATCGGCGCTTCCGGCCGGCGGGGTGTCGGCACCGGCGGTAACCGGACGCGTTGTGACGGCAAATAAACCGTCCCGAAAGGTCACGATTGATTCTTTAAGCCAAGTGTCATTGTCGGTTTTCGGGTAATCCTGACGGAAGTGGACACCCCGGCTCTCGGTGCGCTCCAGTGCACTCCTGGCTGCCGCCAAGAGCAGGTGGACAATGTTTGGTAACTCCAAGGCGTCAAGCCATTCCTTATTGTAGGCGCGCGTCTTCCCGGTCACGGCCAAAAAGGGAAGCTCGTCATTCTTTACTCCCTCAAGGAGGGCAATGAAGTCCCTGAGCTCTTTTTCGGTGCGGATGGGGCCGAGGTGCCTGTGGGCGGCCTCCTGTACTCTGCGCCGGAGGGCGCCGGGTCTCCGTCCCGTTTTTCTCTTCAGGGGGGCTGAAATCCCGGACTCATGACGGGCAAAGGTATCGGTAGAATGCTTTGAGGTTGCGATTTTCGCGGCGTAGTCGGCAGCGTTCCTACCGGCATCCCTCCCCTGAACAAGCATCTCGGTGATCGCTGAAAAGACCCGGTTTGCCCCGAAGGCGCCCAAGCAGCACTCTCCTGCGGCAAAAAGCCCCTGGATGGTTGTCTCGAAGCGTTCGTTGACCACGATCCCACCGTCAAAATATTCCACCGCGGGACCTACCTCGACCGGCTCGTTTTGTTCGAGCATCAGCGTCCATCGGGTGAGGTCAAGGGCCTTGTACTTCCAGTTGGGGAAGATAAAACCGCCGATCGCCTTCATGGTATCCCAGGGAACATCACCCCTGCTGTAGTGGACGCCGCCGTTCTTAAAGCCCCGCCCGGCCGCGGCCTCTTTGGCCGAGACGTGGGACAGGAAGCTCTTGTTCCATTCGGTGGTAGTGCCGATCCTGACGACATCGGGGTCGTATCCGGCGAGGATGTCTTCTCCCCGGTTGTTAGTGAGGCGTCCCCCGGCAATCAGAGATAGCATATAGGGGGCGATGCTGCCCCGCCACATTGGCGGATCGTAGAAGACATTGCAGCAGAAAGTGATGAACTCCATATTGCCGATGTCCGCACCCGCCTTGTGGGCGATAGCGATCCCCTCACCGGAGAGATCCCTCATGCCGGTGGTAGGCTCAAACGCCTTGTGCCAACCCCCGGTGGCCATCACCACGGACCTGGCCCGAATTCGTAAAAAATCGCCCGTCATGATGTCCAGCGCAACCCCCCCGACAACCCGGCCGTCCTCCACTACCAGGTCAAGGAGGGCCACGTTTTCGATGAGCGTGACGCCCAACCTTCGCGCCCGTTTCAGGAGGACATCCATAATCTTGGTACCGGAGGTAAAAATCATCCTCTGGTCGGAGGTCTTGATATCGATACCCCATTCGATGAGCTCTTTCAAGCAGCCGGGGGCGGCGGCGATGTACTGATCGACAAGACGTCGGTTGTTGAGGTGCCACCCTTGGGTGACGATGTCGTTGTATACCTTTTCGCGGCTGTCGTTGGGATCTCCGGTCAAACCTTCAATTTCGCTCATGCTCCTCCCGTCCAGCGTAAAATCGGCCCCCGCCATCGGGGAGGCCCCGGAACGGGCGAGTGGCCCCTTGGAGAGGAGGATCACCCCCGCGCCACGCTCGACGGCGCAAATGGCGGCCCTAAATCCCGCCCCCCCGCCTCCGACGACGAGAACGTCGATCGAGAGATCAAGAGCCTTATGGTTACCGGTTCCCATGATACCTCCGATTAAGGATGGTTATAGATAAGAACTTATTTTTGATGGGAACAGTATAAAATGAGACAAATACAGGATCAAGAAGAAAAATTGGGAAAACGGGATAAGTGACTGAAGGGGTCTTCTCAAGAAAATGGGACTTGTGAATAGTTTTCTATGTTGTAATGACGGAGACATATCAGTCGCCTTCATTACCCACCCGTTCGAACAATTTCAAAGAGACCAAAGCCCCAAGCCATTCTTGGGGCTTTTGGTCGATTCCAAGTTGAAAAACCTGATTGGTCCTACTGAATGAGGGTTGAGCCCCAATTGAATTTGTAGTTCACACCAACCACTATTCCGTTCGATTGTGCGTTTATGTCGGATGACCTCTGTGCAATAGGGAAAGTGACAGTGTAGTCAGGTGTGTTGTTGTACCGATATTCGACGAAAGCACTCCAGTTAGGAGCGAAGCCGTACTCGATACCCCCACCAATTGTCCACCCGGTCCTGTCCGTCTATGGGGGATGCAACCTCCAAACCACTATTTAAATCAAACCAAAAGAATTGAAAATACGGCGAGCGCCAACATCGCTTTTGTCGTTATATCGATGCCTGCCACGGGGATTAATATCAATCCGGCGAGGAGTGAACCTGCACACCCGCCGAGGAGGTCCGCCGAATACAAGGATGAAATCACGCTCTTTTGATCTTGAATTTCATAAATGCTGACATAGGCGAAGATACCCGCCACTAAAATTCCTACT
Source organism: uncultured delta proteobacterium (assembly GCA_963790475.1). Lineage (GTDB taxonomy): Bacteria > Desulfobacterota > RBG-13-43-22 > RBG-13-43-22 > RBG-13-43-22 > RBG-13-43-22. The sequence goes on from CAWBOS010000015.1 coordinate 240,172, forward strand.
ACGGCCAGGAGCAATGCAGTCAGGGCTAAACCGGATGAAGCGCTCAGCGTTATTTTCATGGTTATGATAAGGGAAAGTAGCACGAATCCAACCAGCAGGCCAACCCCATACCATCTTGCCCGTTTTCGCCGATTCCTTAAACGGACTATGGATTGATTGATGGCCATTGACCCCAGGGCGAGCCCGGCCATGAAACTCATCAGCAGAATCCCTAGGTCCTGGTAGAGCACGCCATGTTTCGCCTGATAGTATAGAATGAGAATCGTTTCCAGCACCATTCCTATGAAGCCGGCAACAGCCACCAGCAAAACACGACGCAAAGACGGCCGGAGTCGGCTGAGCAGAAAAGCGATGGGAAAACAAATAGTCACCACATATCGAAATGAAGACCTTACCGTCCCTTTGTCAATGAAGGAAGAAAAATCCGACCAAGAGATGCGGGGGAAGAACTTAGAAAGCCAGATCATGAAAGCATACCGGTAGCATGCCGGTCTCAAGTCTGTATTCGGCTGCGCCGTTTCTCTCCGCAACAAATTCCCGATTTCAAAGAACCGATCGTTATTAAAGAGATATTTAATATAGTTGGCAGAAATTAATCTGGTCCTGAGCCTCCTTTCCTGGAGGCGGCGGGACATTGCCTCCGGCAGGCCTGACAGAGGATTGCGGGAAGCAGTCACGACATTCGTCGTTCCCGGCAGAAAAAGCACATTGGTAAAAACCGATGTGAGAGCGCGGTAAATACTTGCCGTACGCCACAGTAACTGAGGACTCCACAGATTCTCGGCCGAGCGGAGCCTGAAGGCCTGGATACCCCCGGAATTCAGTTTTGCCGCGCACTGTTCAAAAAATTCCCTGGTGTAGAATCGGTTTGTTTGTCCCGATTGCGGTTCCGGCATACCGACCAATATAAGATCGTATGTTCCGCTTTCTTTAAGAAACAATCGGGGGTCGGCAAAGATGATGCGGACCCGTGGATCCTCGAGCGATTTTTGAATGTCGTCGGGGAGATGCCTGGAAATGAGCTCCAGCATCGCCGGATTCAGTTCGACGTAGTCGATTTTTTCCGGACCATGCTGAAGCATTTCTCTTACGGTTCCTTCAATCCCCCCGCCGAGGATCAGGACCTGCCGCGGATTCTGATGCTGGAGGGCGGCGAGATGGACAAAATATTCGGCCTCTGTTCCTTCCGTCTCAAAGGCCAGGGCATCATTTTCAAAAACAGATATCTGATCATAGAGCCTGCTGACGGAAACTCTGCCGTAGGGAGTATCCCTGCTTTCCACCAGGTTGGGGTGGTTCCAGAGGGTCATCTGCCGGTCGAGGAAAGGTGCGATCCATAGAAGCATCAAGAAAATACCGGCCAATAGGCCCCCTGTCCATCGCCGGGGGGATATTCCGGCCCCTCTCAAAAAGAATAGGGGAACGATAGCCAGGGCCAGGCCACACACTAAGGCAATCGTGAAATTCTGTACCCCCCATTTGAGGAATAGAGTGGCAAACAAACCGCCGATCAGTCCCCCGGCGCTTTCAATGGCGTAAGCCACGGCCAGCGTTTTGTCGCTTGATACGTATCTTTTAGCCGACCACTGGAATAAAAGGCCGGACAACAGTCCCGTAGGGAGGAGAGATAGGACTACAATCATCAATTGTTGAAGAAGTGAAAGATAAGCGCCGGGCACACCGCCGACCAGGATTCGGCTGGCACGGATGAATATCACCTCCAGAGGAAGGGTGACAGCGAAGATCATAAAAAGAAAAGCAAGGTGATGAAGGGATGGAAAATAATTCCGGCGGCCGATCAGGGCACCCGAGGCAGTCCAGAACAACCACAGGCCAAGGGAAAAAAGGTAAATCAGCTCAACCCCATAGAAGGCAACGTTCAATTCCCGCATCAGAACAACCTGACCGAGAATGGAAATCAGCCCTACGGAGAGGAGTGGGATGATCATAGACGCTATTTGAATTCAGATTCACTAAATACTACGGCCTGAAATGTTGACAGTTGGGCGTGTTGTTTCCAGCATCCCGTAATCAGGCCGGCCTTGAGGCAGAGATTATCGAGCAATTCTTCACGCTTCCAGCCCTGTTCTGAGGCCACCTGGGGAAGGAAGACGGTGGAATGCTCGTCTTTGCTCAGGAGAACACCATCCCGCCCGACAACGATATCTCCGGCGCCGGATACTGGCCTCAAGGGGGTCAGAACCGATATTTCAATATCAATTTCATTGAGTTCATCGGCGGATAGAGGGCTGAAACGTCTATCGTTCAGTGCTGACTGGACGGCCATGGTCCCGACCAGTTTACAGAGGGGCTCATCACCGATGATTCTGCCGATACACCCGCGCAGTTCGCCCTTTTTCCTGAGTGTGACGAAAACCCCTTGCGGATTCTGCAGATGGGGAGGAAAACCTCTGGCCAAAGGAACCGTATCCGTTAAAAGGAGTCGGGATAGGGTTTCCCTGGCCAAGTGAAGCAGGGCCTTCTTATCGGCAGGCCGAAGCTCGCCCGTTGCGGGAGCCGTAGATAATCGACTTTGGGTGTCACCCCTTATTTTACCCTCTTCCCTGGTCAAGACAACAGCGCCATATCCGACCACACGCGATCGATCGGACATGACGGATGAATCTCCTGAGTTCGCATAGCTAACGACAACCCCACGTACGGCGCCGAGCCATTTAGCGGCCGCCATGGCGGCCATGATGGGCGCCTCTCCGCAGGCGCAGGTAACGAGTTGGGCAATACGCCGATCCATTTGGGCCTGGATAGTCGCCTGCAATAAAGCCGGGTCCAACTTGGTCATGATCTCGAGGGTTTTCTTATCAACGGCAGAGGCATCTTTTGCATTCGGGTAGTGCGAAAGATCGGAACTGGCAACGATCAGGGCCCGTTTGTTCTTTATGGTTTTGGCCAGGGCCTGACCGAAACGGGTGCACAGAGGTATTGAAGGTGAGCCAACCACCGCGGGAACAATGCGGGCCTTCGGAAAGAGAACCTGGATAAAAGGCACGATAACTTCAACGGAATGCTCCTGTTCGTGAAGCGATTTATCCAAGGTGCAATCGGCAGGATCCGCCTCCATAAGCGCAGAGACGACCTCTCGATCGATCGCTGCGGTTCCCAGAGGCGTACGGAAGCCTTTTCCCGGGTAGAGAGACACTTTTTGGAACGAAGGGCTGGTGTGGTTTGTTCCTAAGATAATGACCACGTCATATTTTTGATTGCTAACCTGCTGGAATCCGTCAGCACAAATTTGACCGGAAAAGATATATCCGGCGTGGGGAACAATAATGGCCACAGGGCTTTTAACTTTGACAGGAATCGCATCCTGAAGGAATTTTTCGATAGCGAGTTTCAACCTGGAGGGGGAATCGGAATAGAACTTTCCGGCAACGACCGGGGCGCGAACTTCGGCATCAGAAGCCTTCTCTGCCTGACAGGCCGACGCAAAGCCGAGACCAATGACGATCAGTATCAGACACCAGGGCATGATTCTCATTTCCAGCCACCTCCTCACCTTCACATCCAGACACCGGCAATCTTATGGTTGCAGAACTTACAGTGACCGCCCTTCACATTCATCTCCAGAATGAAGAAATTCTGTCTTTCCACGACGATTTTTTTGCAATTCGGACAGTAGGTGTGATTACCCGGATGACCCGGTACATTTCCGACATAAGGATAATGAAGGCCTCTGTTAAGGGCCGTGTCACGGGCACGTTCCAGGGTGGCAACGGGTGTGGGCGGGAGACTGAGCAGTTGATAGTCGGGATGAAAACGGGTGAAGTGGATCGGGACGTCTGGACCGACTTCCCCCAATATCCAGTTGATCAACTCCAGGAGCATTTTATCGGAATCATTTAATGTCGGAACGACCAGATTAACGATTTCCAGATGGATGCGGCTTTTGGCTATCTTTTTGATGCTTTTCAGCACCGGCCTCAGTTCCGCTCCACAGACAGAACGATAAAATTGATCGCTGTAACCCTTAAGGTCAATCTTAATGGCGTCAAGCACTTCGCACATTTCAGCCAGAGGCGCCTCATTCATGAAACCGCAACTGATCAAAACAGACCGCAGCTTCTGCTTTTTCGCCTCTCGGGCGATGTCCGTCAGGTATTCCGTAAAGACGGTCGGTTCATTGTAGGTAAAGGCAATGACGGTTGCCTTACTGTCGGAAGCAGCCCTGCTGATCTGCGCCGGCGCCGTATAGGGAACCTTATAATCTTCCGGCGAGGCCTGGGAGATTTCCCAGTTCTGGCAGAACTTACACTGAAGCGGGCAACCGGAGGTCGCCAGAGAGTAGGCTGCGGCCCCCGGCAGGAAATGATAGAAAGGCTTTTTTTCTATTGGATCGATATGGATGGATATGGGACGGCCATAGACGAGGCTGCGCAGCTCTCCTTTTATGTTTATTCGAGCGCGGCATTTACCCCTCTGTCCGCTTTCGATAACGCATCCGTGAGCGCACAAGAGACATTTAACGATGTTGGCCTGATGGCGATAGGACTTTCCCTTAAGACTTTCCGGATTATTGTGGCAGGCTGAACAATCGGCTTTCGCCGAGGCTACCGAAACCCAGTAACGTGCTACGGGAGCGGAGGCGATGATTTCATCTATCTGATTACGCGCCAGGGCCGCGCCTGAGCCATCGCCAAACAAAAACGCCTTCCAAAGCGGATCGGACAGAACCATACCGGCCCCGCCGGTTATCGAGGCCAGCTTGGCTGCCAGAGTTAGAAACTTACGTCTTGAGATCATGATACCCTTGAAGGATTTCCTCGCCAGCGTTCGTTTTGTTTTATGGATAGTATAAGGGAAATATCAACTGCAAGTCAATGAGAAGAAATGGGAAGGCAAGGAGGCGGGGGTCTTAGGAGGAAAATGTAGTTCTGGAATTTGCTAACAAAAGGGGATTAAGGTAAAGGAAGAAGCCTCCAAGAAAATTTGTCTGCTATAACCGATTGAATTTTATACATTAACCACTACTCTTGTATTCATATTTGCTTGACATATAAGAGCCCTATCCCTATACTCGGCTCAGAAATACTATCAGGTTCATAAGAAGAAACGAATGACTGTTAAGGTTCATTATCATTACCTGGTCGTCATTGAAAGCCGGAGTCCGGGAATTAAACATTTCTCAGATAAGGCGGAATATCATTTCAATTATGAGAACGGCAGATAATTAAGGAGAGAGAGTTTCATGGAATTTAAATATGATGTAAGAGATTTAAAGTTTATTCTAAAAGAATGGCTGCCCACGGATGAAGTGACCGCCTGTGATCGATTCAAAGAGACCTTCAGTGTCGACGATGTGGATATGCTTTTAACCGAAGGTTATAAGGTGGCCCGGGAAATCATTAATCCGATCAACGCCCCGGGGGATAAGATCGGGGTCAAATTCGAAAACGGCCAATCCATCCCTCCGCCGGGATTCAAAGAGGCCTACCAATTCTTACAACAGAACGGTTGGGGCACCAGCAGTGAGTGCATCATGGTGGAAACGGGAATGCCCTTGATCATATACAAAGCCATCTTCGAAATGAACACCGCCGCCTGCACATCCCTCATGTCGGCGATCAAGCTGACCAGCGGGGTATCCAACCTTCTGCTCCGCTTCGGGAGAGCAAAAGGACAAGTACCTCTTCCTTCCCAAGTTGTTCTCCGGCGAATGGCAGGGAACCATGTGCATCACCGAGCCGAACTACGGCTCCGACGCCGGAGACATGATTTCCAGATCCTTTCCTACGGATGATCCGCACCTGTTTAAGATCAAAGGCACCAAGATGTTTATTACCTGCGGCGACCAGGGCCAGTGTGAAAACACGATTCATATGGTCCTGGCCAGGACCCAGGGAGGGGCTCCGGGTTCGGCCGGTATCGGGCTTTACATCGTTCCCAAGATATGGGTTAACGAGGACGGTTCTTTGGGAGAACCCAATGATGTGACCACCATCGGCCTGGAACATAAAATGGGTCTCAAAGGTCAGGCCACGGCCCTGCTCAATTTCGGTGAAAACGACCGGTGTTACGGTATCCTGGTCGGCGACTCCTCCGGACGAGAAGGGTGTGTCCAAGGGATTGTCCATGATGTTTCACATGATGAATGAATCCAGGATCGGTACAGGCCACAACTCGAATTCCCAGGCGGCCGCATCTTACTATTACGCTTCCCAGTACGCCACGGAGCGGATTCAAGGCCGGCCCTTTCGGCATCCGGGACGCCGAACGGGTTCCTATCATCCAACACGAGGACATCCGCAGGATGCTCCTGGACATGAAGGCCCATGTGGAAGGAATCCGGGCCATGACCTTCAAGGGTTTTTATTATCTCGATATCCAGGCCAACAGCAGCGATCAAGCCAAAGCCAAACAGTGCGGCCAGTTTGCTGAAATATTAACCCCTCTGGTTAAGGGGTACGGCAGCGAAGCCTCCCTGGGGGTTATTGCCCAGGCCATGCAGGTTTTCGGCGGCGTGGGCTACACCCAGGAATATCCCGTGGAACAATACCTGCGGGACTCGAAGATTCTGACCATCTGGGAAGGGACCACCTACATTCATGCTCAGGACCTCATCAACCGCAAAATGCGAATGGACGGCGGGAAACCCTTCAAGGACTGGATGGCCGGCATCAAGGCCTTTATTGATTCCAATGCCAAGGCCGAGGGGTTCGAGAAAGAAATGGACAAGCTCGCCCGGGGTTACCAGTGTCTGGCTGAGGTGGTGGCCATCTACGATTCCTGGTACAACAACCTGGAAGTTAAACGTCCTCTCATACCGCTTTATGCCGTACGGGCCTTATTCGTCTGCGCCCAGGTGAAAGTAGCCAAATGCCTTATGGAGCATGCTCTGATCGCCAAAGAAAAGCTGGTTCGAGCTGAAGGCGTTGAGGCTACCTTCTACCAGGGAAAAATCGCCTCGGCCCGTTATTTTCTGAACAACATCCTGCCCAATGTGTATTTAACAACGGAAATAATCAGAGATGCGGATACGACTGTCCTGGATTGTCCCGGGGAAGCATTGATCGTCAGATAGGCTTAGGTGAATTCTTCGGATTTGATTCGATGAAAGATTTGGCCCCTACAGATAACTCCTCATTCTCCGATGAAACAGGACAATATGAATACCTGTTTCGATTGAATCGGGCCATCGATTATATCCAAAAGCACTATGACGAAAATTTGAACCTGACAAAACTGGCCGAGATCGCCTGTTTTTCAAAATATCATTTCCATCGCCTATTCAGAGCAATAGTGGGTGAAACACTCAGCGGCTTTGTGCGACGTTTCCGTCTGGAAAAAGCGGTCCACAAACTCATATTGGAAAAACACAAGTCCATAACTGACATCGCTCTCGATTGCGGATTTTCGAGTTCGCAGAATTTTGCCAAGGCCTTCAAGTCCTATTTTGGCGTCAATTCCACTTTTATTCGGAAAAAATTTTGCTGGAAAATTATCGAAAATAAGGAGGAAAACAGGGAAGCTCTCCAGAGATCCATGATTCAATCCCGATGGGTGATAAAAAACAGGGTGGAATCAGAGACCATTTCGGTAAGAATCTCGGATATCCCCTCTTACCAGGTAGCCTATATCCGGAGGATCGGCCCTTATCAGCCGGAAAGGATGACCCCGGTTTTTTCCCGACTGTTGCAATGGGCGGCCTCCAGAGGGTTATGGAATGGAAATTCCATTCTGATAGGGACGGTGTGGAATAATCCTCGGATAACTCCCGAAGATAAATGCATCTGTGATGCCTGCATCATGGTCCCTGAATCCCTGAGATTCACAGAAGGGATTAATATTCAATCTTTACCGGGAGGGAAGTTTGCGGTCTATCGTTGTCAGATCGGACCCCAGGATTTTCCTGAGGCCTGGATGCGCTTGATTTCTCTTTGGCTGCTGTCCAGTGATTATCAACCGGATGACCGTCCTTCTTATGTTTTATATCATGATGGTGGACCTCCTCCTTTAAAACCCTGGATTGTCGATCTCTGCCTGCCGATAAAGCCCTTGTGAGCTGATAACTCAAGTAATTTTCTCATAGATATTTCCTTGAAACGATCTGTACTCCGAATACAAATCGCAAGATTTTTAACCAAGACTACCCGCCTGGCGTCCTAAAAACAAGAACGGGAAACAAAAAAAGCAACAATCGACAAGAATTACTTTTAGAAATCGTCTATATTACAAAATACGTTCCTTATACCCCCCGATGCCGCAAAAGCCAGGGATGCCGCAGATACAAGCATGTTCATGAAAAGATTCCTAAAACCCATAGCTGGTCTCTTGGTCCTGGTGGTATTAACCTGGACGATCAAGTATTATATCCTTGCCCATTACTTCAATCTTGAGACCATCCGCTCTATAGTGCAATCCCTGGGTCCTTATGGCCCCCTGGTTTTTATCGGCCTGTGCATAGCTGCGGTACTCTTCCATTTACCGGAGGTTGTCTTTATTGCCATCGGCGGTGTCTTGTTCGGCGGGACGGGAGGGTTTGCCCTGGGCTGGATAGGCTCGACCGCCGGTTCGACCTGCTCCTTTCTGCTGGCCCGCTATTTCCTGCGGGAGGCCTTGCAGCGGGCCGTGTCCTCCCGGTTTAAGCGCATCCAGGCCCTGGACGAGCGTCTGGAACGCCGGGGCTTCCAGACCGTGCTGGCCCTTCGTCTTATGCTTTTCATGGCCCCGCCGCTTAACTGGGCCATCGGGGTGACACGGGTGCGCTTTCGGCATTATATCTTGGGCTCGGCCCTGGGTGTTATACCCTGTATCGCCGTTACCTCCTACGCCGCCGATTCCATTGTCCGGGCCGGTTCCTTTTCCGCCGCCTTCACCTCCGGGACCCTCTTGCTCCTTTCCCTCGTCCTCCTCCTGGTAATCCTGAGCTCAATCGCCGCCTCCCGGTTCTTTCGCTGATTCTCATTTGGGAAATCCACCGGCAAGGCCAATTTGAAATGAAGGAAGTAAATTAAAAAAGAAATTATGGACAAGAAATAATTTTAAGAATGGTCTAAGTTGAACCAACTTTATTCGAAATGAGTTCCAGGAACGTCTAAGGTTAAGAAGGGAATCCTATGAAATTCGTGAAGTCATTGGAAGAGATACAAGCTTTTAGAAGTAAAACAGCCGAGTTTTATGATGCCGAAATGCTGCTGGTTCTTTGGGAAACAAAACCCGAGATCATTGCCGGACTTCTTCCCTGGCCCTTGACACCGGCCGAGTATCCCTTGGTCTCAGCCTTTGTGGCCAATTATCCCCGTACCAATTTTGATGTAGTCTAGAAAATGGCGGATATCCATTTCTCCAAAGACGGAGAATTAATTAAAGGGTGGACCGAACGACGCGGGATTAGATTCATGGAAATTCAAGCTAAACTGACCGGAAAGTTCAATGATCCCCAGTCTCAGGATTTTCTGATGGGGAATATCAACAGCGACGGTTCCATCAAAAGGACTTCTTTTCTATTTAAACACTTTCCGGCCCCCGAGGGGGATGGGTTCGATTTCAATCCGAGACTTATCAGGCAGGAAACGGTTTTCAGACCTAAAGTGATCCAGATGGGTGAAGGGAAAATAATTCTCAGACCATCCGACTATGACCCCTGGGCCGAGGCGGAGGTTGTGAAAATGCTTGGAGCCGTTTACCTGGTGGGAGACAATTCCATGCTGGAGGGAAAGATCCTGACTGAAGTCGATCCCTTGAAATTCGCGCCCCATGCTTTTTTGAAATGGGATATGAAATAATGAAAGAGAAAAGATTATGAAAACAAGCAACACCATTCTTATCGCTGTCATTGCCGGTATACTTTTTTTAAGCGGCGGATCCTGGTCAGTCGGGGCATCTGCCCTTACGCCGACAGAAATCCGCGCCATCACAGAAGAGGCCACCATCTGGGGCTTCCCGATCGTGGCCAATTACAAGTTACTTTCCATGGTCTTCGACCCAAGATCACCCCTGTACGGGCGTTTCAATATCCTCCGTCACCGCAGGTCTCTGAACACGGCCAAAGACAGAACGGTCGTGGGCCCTAACAACGATACGGTCTATAGTATTGCCATCCTGGATCTGGGATCCGAACCGATGGTCTTCCATGTGCCGGACATGGGCGGGCGCTACTATGCTTTTCAATTTATTGACCTGGAGGCCACCAACATCGGCTACATCGGCACCAGGGCTACCGGGAACCAGGAAGGGTGGTATGGCGGCCACCGGACCCAATTGGCACGGACAGCTCCCCTCAAAAATCCTCAAGGCGATCCCTTGCCCTAGCCGCTTTGTCCTGGTCCTCGGGCGCACCCTGGTGAACGGAGAGAGCGACCTGCCGAATGTGGTAAAGATCCAGGACCAATATGAGCTTATGCCCTTAAGCAGGCTGACCGGGACTCCGGCCCCGAAGCTTCCGACGCCGGATATTATTCCCTATGATGCGCAGAAAGTCAGGACCCTCGACTTCTTCAATTACCTGAATCTCCTTATCCAGTTTCAAAATTTTGGCCCCGATGAGCAGGCCCTGCTTAGGAAATTCACCGTTATCGGCATCGCCCCCGGCAAGCCCTTCGACCCGGCTTTACTCGACGAGCCTACACGCCGGGCGATGGAGGAAGGCCTGCGGGCGGGCCTGGCCAAGATCAACGGTCCCAAGATCGGCGATCTGAAGACACCCAGGCGACTGGTCAACGGTTGGTTACAACCTCCCAACGCAGGAAATTCTTTTGGGGGCGACTATCTTATGCGGGCGGTCGTTTTTGCCAAGGGGCCTTATGGAAACGACAAAGAAGAAGCCCGATATACCCGAGCTTATGTTGACGGCGGTGGACAGCCCTTGGACGCCGCCAAACATCGTTACGTCTTGCGCCTGTCCAAAGAAGACATGTCCATGCCCAAATACTTCTGGTCCGTGACCATGTATGATCCCAAGGAAGGACAGTTGGTGGAGAATCCTATTAACCGTTATTCGATCAGCAACCGGACCCCCGGCCTGAAGTATGGGGCGGATGGCTCCCTGACCATCGTCCTTCGGCACGATTCACCCGGGGAGGACCAGGCCGGCAACTGGCTGCCGGCCCCCAAGGGACCTTTCTATTTGTCCATGCGGATCTACGGACCGAAAGGGGATGTACTCAGCGGAAAATGGGCACCACCACCTGTGATGCGCGTGGAGTGATGAGCACGAAAAATATATACACTACCGCCTGAAAACGATTTTCCCGCCGATAATGGTCATCTCCACTTTGATATCCTTGATCGCTTCTTCAGGAACCGTAAAGGGATTATCGCGCAGGACCACCAGGTCGGCCAGTTTCCCCGGTGCGATCATACCTTTTTGCTGTTCGTCAAAAGAACTTCGGGCAGCCATACCAGTAACCATGGCCAGGGCCTCATAGACACTTATCTTTTCTTTTTCCAAAACAATCCCGCCGCTTTTCGACTTCCGGGTAATCGCCCCATAGATCCCGGCCAGAGGGTTGACCGGGGCAATCGGGGCGTCCGAACCAGCGGCCAGGGAGACGCCGTTTTTCATCAGGGTGCCGAAGGGATACAAATTTTTTAGCTGAGAAGGATTAACAGATTTAAGATACCTCTCGCCGCTGAAATAGATAAAAGCGGGATTGGAAACAACCATGATCCCGGATGAAGCGATTCGTTCAGCCAAGTCAGGCGGACACACCGAACAATGCTCGATCCGATGCCGGAGATCCTTGCGGGGATAAATTCTCTGAGCTTGTTCAATAGCGTTGCAGGCAGCTTCAATAGCTGTTTCTTCAAGGGCATGGATGGCCGCCTGCTGACCTGCCTTGTGTATGGAGAGTACGACTTCGTTCAGCTCCTCTTGAGTTGGAAAAAGTTTGCCGGTGGTTTCATCGAGGACGATTTTTACCCCTCCGGGCTTAAGCTGGTTTTTGTCTTTTGTCATTGGGAACTGACTGGACTGATATTCCTCAAAACCTTTCCAGCCGAGCATAATCACCACCCGACTGTCCAAAAAACCATCGGCCTTCCATCCTTCAAAAGACCGCCAACGCTCCACATCGTTTCTGGAAGAGGCGTCTTGAAAACTGGTGATGCCTGCCTTAATCAATACCTGATTGGCCAGCTTCACCCCCTGATCGAGTTGCCCTTTAGCCAAAGGCGGGATTAAAGATGAGAGGAAATCACCCTGTCCGAAAAAAACACCGGTTGGTTCTCCTGTTTCCAAGTCCCGTTCCATTAACCCACCTGAGGGATCCGGGGTCTCTATAGTGATGTTCAGCAATGTTAAGGCCCGGGTATTTATAACCTGGGCATGTCCGGAACGATGGGTGAGTTTCACCGGGTGATCGGGGGCAGCCGCATCAAGGTCCCTACGGTTGGGATCTCGTTGTTCCTCGAGAAAGGTCTCGTCATAACCGCCGGCCCGGATCCACGTCCCCGGCGGGTGCCTGAAAGATTCCCGATGAATTCTTTCCTGAATATGGGCAATAGAAGAGACGCCGTTTCCCGGGCTGATGTTCAAAGTGACCAGGCTTTCGGCCAAAGCACGAAGATGAAGGTGGGCGTCGATGAACCCAGGCAGAACGGTTTTTCCGTTTAGATCGACAACTCCAGTGCGGATATTTAAAAGCCCTTCAAGTTTGTCCCTGGCTCCCACAGCCAAGATACGTCCGTCTTTTATAGCCAGCGTATCGGCCCTGGGAAAATCAGGGTCCATGGTGACAATTGAGGCATTGGTTATATACAGATCGCTCATGGAGTAATAGGGGTAGCCAAGCTCATGAATTTTCCTGCAGGGTTCTTAGCTTCCTTTATTCAAAGACAGGCGAAGGCCTCAAGAAAGAAAACTATTTCTTTAAACCCTTACCAATGCTCCAGGCCCGGCCAAGATTTTCGCCAATAGACCAATACTGATTGTCCGGCATGGTTAAGGTAAACGGCTTTATTTTTTTTATATCCAGCTTACTGTCGGTCATGAATTTTTCTTCTGTGAAAACTTCTTTCGGCTCCCCAATGTAAATCGTATTAGTCGGCAACTTAACAGCCTGATACAAAATGCAAGACATCCCAATCGGGCATTCTTTTATCAATGGGGCATTTTTATTTTCACCATAAAAAACATCAAAGACCACCGATTTGTCGGTTTTGCTACCCGAAACCAACCCGCAATAATCGGTCTTTTCAATTAACGAAACATCGGGAATATTGATGCTGAATTCTTTGTTTTCATCGATCCCTTTATTGGTATGATGCGCTCCTATGGCTATGGCCATTAAAGGGGGCCTATTATTAACCCTTGAAATCCAACCCACAGCCATAAAATTGACTTTCCCCTTAAAAACAGTACCCACCAAAACCATTGGCATGGGATATAAAAACGCCGCACCAGTATCTAATTTAATTTTTCCCATAGTTTTTCACTCCTTTTTTTGATGACCATCTGTCTGGATTAGAAACAAACAAAAGGAATCAATACTCACGATTTAGTCTATGGTAGGGAAAGTACCTTTTGGTGTCAATCAGAATTACTGCTGTATACCTTTCTCTTTTTAAAAGCTGGCAGAGTCATCCCTTGTCCTTAGTATTTCGGGGTTAGCCCTTGTCATCAGATAATACTTCTGTTAAAATGTTTTAAAATTTGATAGTAAAAAATAAATTAACAGGTTCAACCGATTTAACCTCAGGTAATTACATCAAAAATGAAGACCATCCACAAAATAATTCACGGCGATTGCAGGCAGATGAACCTTGTGGCCGATGAATCGGTTCATCTGATTATCACTTCTCCTCCATATTGGCAACTTAAAGATTATGGAACAAACGATCAAATCGGCTACCATGAAACTTATGAGAGCTACATAAATAATCTGAGCCTTGTCTGGAACGAATGTCATAGAGTTTTACAACCTGGTTGTCGTCTCTGCATAAACATTGGCGATCAATTTGCTCGTTCAGTTTACTATGGACGATACAAAGTGATCCCCATCAGAACCGAAATTATCAAGTTCTGTGAGACGATCGGTTTTGACTACATGGGAGCGATAATCTGGCAAAAAATTACAACAACTAACACGACCGGCGGCGCGACCATCATGGGAAGTTTTCCCTAATCTTGAAATGAAATCCTGATATGCGATTAATTTGAATATAAAAAAAGGAAATTTAATATATGGAAGAATATAAATGCGAACATTGTAAAGGAATAGTTCAAATAACTATATTAGAAGATACTGAAAAGGAGACAGATCCAATTATAGAATTCTGTCCCTTCTGCGGGATGTCAAAATATTATCCGAAAGAAATAGAAGTTTGAATTGGTTAAAGTTAAACTTCTTCTAAATACAAAATGCTATCTCTTACATAATACTCTACAAAAATAATATTATTTTCCCTCAAGGCGTCAAGTTGTTTACATAGATTATTGTAATTTTCAAAAATTATTTGTCTAAATTTGCTATTATCTTTATCCCTTAAAAAGATTAAATAAAAATTAAATCTCTCTATGTTCTTTGATTCGATTCGATCTGAAAACAAGGAATAGCATAAATGCTTTCTAATTTCCTTTTCAATCTGGAGGATAATGCTATTTGACAATTTATCCTTTTTTAATTCAAGAACATTTATATTGTTTTTATTTAGAATTGCAATATCTGAAGGGTAAGCATTCCCAAAAATAAATTGATTGTGGACATTCGATGATCGTATCTGATTATTTCTGTATTTTCCTAACAATTTGTCGATGTTTTTATATGCTTCGCTATCGATTCTTTTGAGACTTAAAATTATATAGGATTCTAGGTCACTTTCTGAAGAAAAAAAGTGTTTTTTATCCAATTTATTTTTATCCCATAAGTATTTACAATTAACATCGATTATACTACCGGGTAATTCCGAGTATGCCCAATGGTTATGATCTAGACCAAAATGTTTAAAAGTTTCAAATATTGCCTCACCTTCTTCTTGGGTTAAACATATACAATGCAAATGCTTATTTTGTTGGATCAGATTTATTAATCCAAAATAAAATCTTTCATTTTTTGATTCGATTCCGTTTATATATAAATCTGTTTCTTCAATTTGTTTTATTTTTTCGATTGGCTTCAGTCGAATACGGTAGAAATAACTCTGTTGTGGATAAATGATAGTTTTATTATGAAAAAGTTCTTTTAATACTGTAAATGGGCCGAAAAGGGTTTGCGATTTATAGTTGAATTGAGAAAGATAAATTATATCACCTGCGTTTACATTGGCTAACCAATTGGATTGGGTTGACCCATATGTTAAAAACTTAATACAGTCTTCTGCGAACTTAGTTGTTGTGACAATATAATGCCTCATATTATATGAACTAGCAAAAGGCGGAGAATTTGTCTAGAAGTAAATTCTTGGACCTTATAATGTGAAACCAACTGACAGAAGGATGGTGGGAGTATTAATTCCTGAATGTCCGACCCAAAGAACTTCTGGAAGAGTTAGGTAGGGAACTCTATATCAAAATAACCGAAATAATCCGGGCCGAATGGAGCAAATCACGGAGCAAGACTTAATAGACTATAATTGGGTTAGTTGGTCATTGACCGCACATTTGATGGGTACATAACCCAAATCGAGACCATCTAGGGACAGTTAGAAAAGTAATTCCAGGTTAAGATTGAACCTGCCCCCCCACCAATGGGACAGGCTTTTTAAAGTGGACTTTTTTATAAAAATCAAAGACAGCTATATCGGGATACAAATAAAACCTATCCATCAAGGGATATAGTTATCACAAATCTTCAAAGAACCGGAGGCTGGCCCTAGTTTTCTAAATACTTAAGAAGGAGGATTGCCATGAGTGAATCACGAGGGGTTGCCATCGTAACCGGATCATCAAGGGGTGTTGGTGCGGCAACGGCAAAATTGCTGGCCAGGGAAGGCTTTAATGTCGTCGTAAATTTCTCGAAGAGCCAAGAAGAAGCGAAAAAAATAGCTGCTGCCTGCGAAGCCCTGGGGGCCGAGACCCTGCTCTACCAGGCCGATGTCGCGCAGGACGCTGATTGTCGCCGGATGGTCGCGGAAGCGGTCAAAAAGTGGGGACGCGTCGATGCCCTGGTGAACAACGCCGGGACTACGAAATTCTGCGCCGCGGATAATCTCGAAGGCCTCAGCAAAGAGGATTTTCTCGATATTTACGGAGTCAATCTGGTGGGCCCGTATCAGATGATAAGGGCAGTAGCCCCGCACATGAAAGAGCAGGGGAAAGGAGTCGTCGTCAATGTTGCCTCCATTGCTGGGGTAATGGCCATCGGAAGCTCGGTGGCCTATATCGCCTCGAAGGCAGCGCTGATTGGCATCACGAAAGCCCTGGCCCGGGCCCTCGGCCCGG
The DNA here is from genome assembly GCA_963790475.1 of uncultured delta proteobacterium. Lineage (GTDB taxonomy): Bacteria > Desulfobacterota > RBG-13-43-22 > RBG-13-43-22 > RBG-13-43-22 > RBG-13-43-22. The sequence continues at coordinate 256,505 of CAWBOS010000015.1, forward strand.
AAATCCGCATCAACGCCGTCTGTCCGGGTTTCATTCAGGGCGAATGGCTGAGGGACGGCATGGGCCAGGAGCTTTATGACGCGGTGAAGAATCACCTGGAGACCACCTTACCGTTACGCGCCACCTGTACGCCTGAGAAGGTGGCCGAAGCCATCTTCCTATTTATACGCGGGGCCGATCTGGTCACCGGGGAAACACTGCTTTTCGACGGCGGTCAACATCTGGGAAAGCTTATGTGATAACTCGCGGACATTTTATTCAAAACATCGTTAGCCAACAACCCATCACTTCTGACGAAAATGACGTTATTAAATATCGTTGCGGTTCGAAGATTAGGAACATCACCAAGGAAACGGAAGCTATTACCAACGGTAACGGTGCAGTCTGATCTGCCCTTTACCCAATAGGTTATTTAAGCTTTATGAAATATTTGGTATAATGACTCGGAAATTCGCAGTTTAAATTCGAAGAATATTAAAGGGAGGACTTATGATTTCAAAGATTCTTCTACCGACAGACGGTTCCAAGGCAGCTCAAAAGGCAGCCCGGTATGCAGTTAACCTTGCAACACAGTTAAAGGCCTCCGTAATTATCCTGAGCGTTATCGATAACCGTTCATTGGTAAGCCAGACCGTTGTTGCCGCGGAGACAGCAATGCAGGTTATACAGCCTATCGAGGATTATCTGCGGGAGGCGGCTAAAGGTTATGCCGGAGAGATAAAGAAGTTGTGCGACAAAAACGGTGTCCAATCAAAGACCGTCATAACTATAGGGCATCCTGTCGAAGAGATTGTCAAAGAGGCCAAGAAGTCAAAGGCAGATCTCATTATCATAGGTTCTCATGGAAGAAGCGCTTTAGCCGCTGCGGTCCTCGGCAGTGTTGCCTATGGTGTAATCCACAACGACACAAAAATCCCTGCCCTGGTGGTAAAGCAGTGATCTATTATGAAAAGGTCGTTATTAACTATCTCTAGGGTCACCTGAACTTGCTAAAGACCACAAAAGCAGGAGGTTCGATTTTGCGACAGATATGGGCTGCGATTTGTCTTACGACCTTCCTTCTGGTGGCCTTGGCGAACGCGGCTGACCAAGCTCAGAAGGAGGATGCCGCCAAGGGCAAAGCGAAAGTATTAGAGGAGAAGGCCACGCCCGAGGGAAGCAAGAAGCTACCTACTCCGGCCCAGATCATCACTAAGCCCCAAGCGCAGTCGGTCGATCCGATCGGCGAAGAACCATTGGATGATGCGATCACCTGTCTTGCCCGCACCATCTACTGGGAGGCCAATCGCAAGGATGATGCCGAAATGGAAGCCATCGCCAATGTCGTTATGAACCGGCTCGGTCATAAGGGCTTCCCAATCACCATCTGCGGAATTGTCAAGCAAGGCCACGAACAGGGTACCTGCCAGTTCTCGTGGTGGTGCGATGGCCGTTCGGATGATGCAAAGGAGGATGAAGCCTACTCGCACGCCAAGGAAATCGCCCGCAAGGCCCTCAACCGGCAACTCAAGGACCGAAGCGGTGGAGCTTTGTATTTCCACAATCGCAAAGTAACCCCAGATTGGTCAAACGAATATGTCAAAACGGCTGAGGTCGGCGAGCACGTCTTCTACCGGCCTGGTGGCGGCAAGGCCAAATAGGCCCTGTCGGTCGGTTTCGGCAAAGCTTCCGGCAAATTTCAAAATATAGCAGCCTGATTACCTTTGAACCTTTATAGAAACAGGCATCGTCCCTTTTTTTTATACTTTGAACTGAAATCCATCAGACCAAGGACTAAAAATGAAAATTACACGCATCTACACGGGGAAAGACAATCAATCACATTTTGAAAATATTGATATCTACCTGAAAAACGGTGGAAAAGGCGGCTTTATGTCCGAATTAATGAAGGCCACCGGGGTTATCTTTCGGGAAACCGACGGCTCGTATAATTATGATTTTCACAATGCACCCCGGCGTCAGTATGTAGTAAATCTGGAGGGCGAAGTAGAGATCGAAATCGGCGACGGGACGAAACGGATCCTCCATTCCGGTGACATCCTTCTGGCCGAAGACACCACCGGTCAAGGGCACAAAAGCCGTGCTGTCGGCGGCAAGCCGAGGAAATCTCTGTTTGTTACCTTGGACTAAAAACGGGCCTTGCCCTTAGTTTTGGGAGTTTTCATTATGATAAATGAAACGGTTGAAATCCTTTCCGAATACCTGCAGATCAATACCACAAATCCCCCCGGCAATGAGGCTAAAGCCGTACGGTTCTTTGCGGAAATATTCGACCAGGAAAAAATACCCTACCAGACCTATGAGTCTAAACCGGGAAGGGTTTCCATAAAAGCCAACCTGACCGGCTCCGGCAAAAAAGGGCCGATTATTCTCCTTAACCATATGGATGTGGTCTTGGCAAACTCTCAACGAATATACTTTCGATCCTTTCGGCGGGAAAATAATAGACGGATATATATGCGGGCGCGGGGCGCTGGACATGAAGAGCATTGGTGTCATGCAGCTTATGGCCATTTTGGCCATGAGACGGGAGGAGGTGTCCCTTAATCGTGACCTGGTATTTCTTGCGGCTGCCGATGAAGAGACCGGAGGGTCGTTAGGGGTCAAGTACCTGATGGAGAATTACCCGGATGATTTTAATGCCGCCCTGGTTTTAAATGAAGGGGCGCACGGACTTTCCAATATGGTTCCGGATAAAACGGTCATACTTCTTGCCACTGGAGAAAAGGGACCCTGCTGGCTTAAGCTAAGCTGTAAAGGACCTTCCGGTCATGGCTCTACGCCGCATGCCCGGAATGCCTTGGTGAAAATGACTCAGGCCCTGGCCAGACTTCTTTCAGCAGAATTGCCGGTCATTATTACCCCGATAGTGCACGAATATTTCAAAAGGCTTTCATCGGAATGGTCATTCCTGGGTCCATTTAAAAAGGATGGCCAGCATAAAACGTTAGCCCGGGTGCTGAAGAAAAGCGGAATGCTCAAAGTGCCCCAGATAAATGCCATGGTAAGAAACACGATTAGCCTTAATATCTTAAATGCAGGAAATAAGATCAATGTCATTCCCGATTACGCCGAAGCACAACTGGATATCAGATTGTTGCCGGGTCAGGACATTAATGAGTTCGTTGCCTTTGTAAAAGAAAAACTTGCCGATGATGACCTGAAAATAGAAATACTATTAGCCTCCGGAGGAAATGAGTCTGATACCAACAATGATGATTTTATAATTATTCAGAATGCGGTTAATGAACATTTTAAAAATTCCATAATGCTCTTCTATCTCATGTCGGGAATAACCGATTCTCGATTTTTCAGGGAAAAAGGAATCACGGCTTATGGCTTTTGTCCTATTTCTATTCCTGTAGAGCATTTAAATATGATTCATGGAGTGGATGAAAAGATATCTGTCGATAATATGATTAAGGGAACTGAAGTTTATATGGATATAGTGAAGAGACTTTGCACATAATATAGCGAGCCGTTCGTGCAGAACGTGCTTCGCAGACAACCCGTCGATCCTGGCGAAAATTACGTTTTAATCATCTCCGCAGTTTAAAGATCAAGAGCATCACCAAGGGGGCGGAAGCTTTCACCAACGCCTCAAAACCTTCACAAACGCGAATATCTCCTGAGGAAAGTCCAAACCTGTTCGGAATCAAATCTTTCTGTTAGGTATCATCATCAGGAATAGAATAGAAAGTCCCGCCAATATGGCATAGAGTTGAAAGGCCATCGTGTAACTGTGATACATATCAAATATCCAGCCCGCGAAAACCGGAGCAATAATGCCTGGAATAGAAAAAGCTATGGCCATCATACCCCGAATAGAGGCGAAGGATCGGACCCCGAAATAGTCGGCCTGAATCCCAGGGAGAAGGGGAACCGTAGCGCCGAAGCCGGGTCCGTAGAGGAGGACAAAGGGGATAATCATCCAGGGGCTGCTTATATTGGCATAAATGAAAAAACCGACCGCCTGCATGGCTGCCGAGATCATCAGAAGACGTTTCTTACTGTAAGTATCCCCCAGCCACGAAATAAAGAGTCTGCCAACGAGGCTCACCAAAGCATAGCCGGCCATGGCGAGGGCCGCCAGTTTTTCCGATATGCCGGCATTGATCAGGTGAGGCATTTCCTGCACGGGAATTGTACTGAAGGCGAATTGAACGCAGAAGGCAAAAAGAAAAAACATCCAGAAAGCCCTTGTTTTCAGGGCTTCCTTCAGTGTAAATCCCGGTTCCCCTTCTTGAAAGTTAGCGGAATCCGTAGGATTCCCTTCCAGTATGATCCCATCCGGCTGCATTCCATAAGATTGAGGCCGGTCTCTTATGAAAAAAGACAAGGGAATGCCAATCACCAAGATAAAGGGGCACAGCAGAAACATGGTCTCACGCCATCCGACAGATCTTATCATCATGGCTATGATAGGCGTCATCAGGCCGGAGACGCCCCATCCGGTAGTCAGTAAGCCAAGGGCTAAGGACCGCCGTTTCTTGAACCAATTGGCTACGGCCGTATATTGAGCGATACCCGCAGCCATCGTGAATCCTAACGATAAAAGCACAAAACCAACATAAAAAGTCGTAAGCGTAGTCATTCGACTGAGAAGGAACAGGGAAAGCCCCATAAGGATTAGGCCGACGAAGATACATTTCCTGACGCCGGTGCGATCGACGAAAATACCTATGAGGGGCTGAAAAACTCCACCCTCGATACTCCTCAGAGAGAAGGCGAAAGATATGGCCGCGCTACCCCATTTCATTTCTGAAGATATAGGATTAAAAAAAGCCGTAAAGCCATAGAGGGCCGTTCCCCCGGTTATGACCAGCAATACGAAAGAGGCCAGGACTATCCACCAGCCGTAAAAGAGACTTTGCATTTTTTTGAGCATTTAATTCATTAACTCCAAATAATAAGAATGGCTGAAAGGCATCTTCGATTCAATGGCCGTTCAATGTTCATCCAGATTTCATAAGATGATCATTCAACCATGTATTTAAATTTCTTGTCCCCCGACGTTGCGATGGAACCGGCTGGCATCTTCCTGATACGACTGCGCGATCCCACAACAATCGGGGAAATGTCTTTTTTCTTTGCTGTTGAAATTTAGACCTTCGCAGAAATATTTTTTGAATTATTAAGGAAGGATCTAAAATCCTCAGAGGGAGTTCTTTATAGACTCCTCGAGGCCGATTAAAGTTATTATAATTTTCCCATGGAGTCAATCGCTTGTTTAGATCTTTATCATCCTATAGTCAAAGGCTCAGAAATCTCCCGCCCATAAGCGCTCGTGGATCGCGCCACTTTTCCTTTGAACAAGGAAGGCAGAGGAAAGCAATTGATCGTTCTCACTTTTTTCCCGCTCTTTTTATGTGTCGAATGGCTCACTTCTGATGAAAAGGTCGTTCTGAACAATCTCTGCGATTTGAAGATTGGGAACATCACCAAGGGGGCAGAAGATGGGGCGGACAGAGTTGCGATAGAAGGTTTGGAAGATGCGAATCTAAAATCGTAATGTTTCCAATCCACTGAGGACATCCACAAAGCGATAAGCGAAGTAGTCGGGGGTCACATTTTCATGGGATTTGGCTCCCTGGTTGGAGTTGATGTAGATGGCCTTGATGCCGAGCCGGCTAGCCCCGTAAATATCCCGGTACATGTCGTTGCCCACGCAAATCACCTCGGTCGGCCCGAGCTTCAATCCGTCGAGGGCTTTCCCCATAAGCCTGGTATCCGGTTTCCTGAATCCGAAGTGCGAGGAGATGATAATAGGGTCGAAATAGCCGTCCAGTCCTACGGCCTTTATCTCCGGCAGGGCGTAACAGGACTGGGCATCGGAAACGAGGGCCAGGCGGTAGGCAGGGCTTAGCTCGTCAAGCACCTTCTTCACGTCGGGATAAAGCTGGAGACGATTCCGGGATATGCCCCGGTAGATTTGGGCAAGAATCAAGGCTAGTTTACGACGTTCATGGGCTACTTTTATGCCTTCCTGCTCGAGGAAAGTATTCCAAATGGCCTCTACGTCTATTTCCGGGTATTCCTCACCGCGTATTTCTTTTTGTTGCTTCATGATCTGGTAGTATCGCTCCCGCACCTCCCACCGATGCCGATATACCCCATGGTAGGTCAGATAATGGGAGATTCCGCGGTATATGTCATCCCTGGACTCGTCGGTCTCGATATCGATTAAGGTCCCATAAAGATCAAACAGAATTCCCTTGATGGCCTTCATATATTTACCTCAATGTTGTCCTTGCTTCATCCAACAACTGTCGTCGGTAATGATTGGTAATCCATGAATTACGCGCGATGCGAAGCAGGGTTATCCCCATGTGAAACGGAACGCGGCGGGTGATGGATCGGAAGGCGCTCTCCCGGTCGGGAAAGTGACCGGCATACTCCCAGAGAAAGTGACCGATATAGGGTTCCGCCGGCCATTTGTCGCCAGTATATTGCATAAAAAAATGCTTGATCTCGGCGGCTACCCGTCCCAGGTCGAAGGCCCGGTCAGCCATTTTCATGCGCTCCAGGTCTATGGCGATCACCCATGGGCTATCGCCGAAGAGGATATTGGAGGGAGTCACGTCGCCGTGGACAAGGACCTGGTTGTCCTCCCACATAAATCCCTTTGCCCGCCACCGTTCCTTCAGACGGTGGAAATCCTCAGCCTCATCCCAGCCGATGTGACCCCAGTATTTTAATTGATCCATAATCCGGTCGAAGTAGAAGCAGTCCCGGTTGACGTCCACCCGGTCCCCGGTAGCAGTCCTGTTGTGCAGAGTGGCGAGAAAGTAGGCCAGGCTGGTGAGCTTCTCAAAGAGGGCCTTCCTCGCGCCTTGCCGGATCGCCTTAACGATAAAGGTGTCAAGCGGCGTCCCGTAGCAGAACTCCTCAATCAGGACACAGTCGAGCTCAGCATTGCGACCGAGAGGACGGGTTATGTAATGGGGGTATCCGGTAAAGCCGATACTTCGCAGATAATGGAGATTCTTGAATTCCCGCTCCATGTGATGGCAGGCTGTTTCCGGCGAGCGGCCTGTGATACCGGCAAAAAACTTACCGACAATGCGCGTCCGGGTTCTTATATCTTCGTAGAGGTAAACATGGTTGGATGCCTGAATCCCATACACCCGGAAGTCGGGGGAGAACCCGTCGACACCGAGCTGCGCCAGGATGTCATAGCGAAGATACCCATAAAGGGGATCTTGCTTGGGAAGATGTCCGAGATATTTCATGAAAGCTCTATTCGACCACAGGACATTGCATGGATAACCAATTAATTTTTATAGCAAATAATATAAAGAAAAAAATCCGGCCTGTCAATACGAATGACAACACTTTTCCTGAACTCATTCTGACAACAGGAAATGCAATCGTGTTGATGTTCTCTGCCAATAAACAAACCAAGGGACACTCCCCATATTTTAATGACTACTAACTATTCGACGTGAAGCGGGACGTTCCTGCACAGGAATCGGAGAACATATTACCGATATGAGGCAGGCCGGACGTAGGGAACGGGCTTAGATGATAACCCATTCCTTCTGATGAAAATGGCATTTATTCCTATCTCTGCACTTCGAAGATTGGGAACATCACCAAGGAGCGGAAGCCACCACCAACGGGAAGATAGCGGCCTGATCGCCTCTGAACCTTTATAAAAACGGGGGCTAATATAAGATTACAAGACATGCTTATCGAATTCTATTCCCGGCCGTCCGGAGTTATTCCTGACGTCTCAACCCTTGGAGGAGGCTCCAGACGAACGTGTTTCACGGCTATGAGAATGAGTCCGACTCCCGCCCAGAAAAGCGACAGCGCGCGGCGGATGATGGTCAGTGACAGAGCAAGTCCGGCACTCCAGCCAAGCCCGGCGAAAACCACCAGATTCGTCGCTTCATATGTTCCGAACGAGGCTGCGGCTATGGTGATGTGAAGCGGGACTTTTGTGAGAAACGCGCTTATCCAAGAACCCTCCACTTTGAGTAAAATCTCGTTATTAACAATTCCAATGGCTGGAAGATGATAAACCGTGAAAGTCTAAACTTTTTCTTGCTGACAACCTTTAACCAAAGGAGTGTCCATGGAAGAACGAGAGCCCATTTCTTTAAAAAAAGAAATGGGTTTTTTTTGAGCAAAAATAAAATAGGAAACATGGAAAAGATAGATTGGTTTACCCCAGCGCTCACTTTTTAACTAATCGTTGAGAAATAAAAACTTCTTTTCGGATATCATAGTGTTAACACTTAGCCTGCGGGGGATGAAATTATGAATGGTCTGGATGAAAACAAGAGCGGAATAGGCGAGCAACCTAAAGATTTCTGGTCTTATTTAAAGCAAAAGGAACTGGATTTTTTCCCTTCAGGGTCTTTGAGATGGTGGTTAGTGGCCATTATTACCATTGCCTGGGCCACGGAACAATTTGAGAGATCCCGGCTTTCACCGGTTCTAGTCTATTTTCTAAAAGATTTCAACATAACCTTAAAATTCTTCGGTCTGATGAATCTGCTGGCCATCATTGCTTCGTCCGTAGGAGCCTATACCCTTGGCACCATCGCCGACCGATACGGAAGGCGGCATGCCATTGTCTGGCCCATGCTAATTTATCTCGTCATTCTGGCCGGTCTGGCCTCGGCCCCCAATATTTGGTTATATGTCAGTCTATCTACTATTGGGGCTTTTTTGATTATGGGCACGTCTGCCTCAGTTAATGCGGCCATTCGGGATATCATCCCCCGGACAGGAAGAGGTGTGGCCTTTGCCTTCATCAGTCTGGCCTGGACTTTGGGGGCTTTTATGACTCAAGGTGTAGCGGCGGTCACAACCCCCATCTGGCCCGGATGGAGGCCACAACACTGGATCGGGCTGGTCATTTCACTATTATTGACTGCATTGGTCTATATATATTATCGAGATATATCCATGAGGATAAGGGGTCAGATTGTCGACGATCAACTGGGGGCCATAAAAGCCGGACTGGAGGCCCACGGCATCAAAGATATTGAGGCCCTCAGAAACTCTGGATCGATCATTTACAAAAAATTTCATATCTGGATGATCGCCGCAATCCTTATGACCTGGGGGACTACCTACACCACTTTTACGGCCTTTTTACCAACTTATCTTACTCAATGGCATGGTGTTCATCCGGCCAAGGCAGCGGCCTTGGCCACTTGGTTTTGGTTGCTGGCCGGATTCAGTATTTTCCTGTCCGGTTATATCTCGGACAAAACTGGCCTTCGCAAACTCACTCTGTCGGTGGGTTCATTGATTACTGGCTTACTGGTCATAGTCGGAGCTACGCTTCCCAGGAATACCAGTTATCCAACTTTAGTTATCATGTGGCTTTGTGTGGCCGCTATCGCCGGATTCATCTATCCCTCCTGGTGTGCCATTCTTTCGGAAAACACAGAAGACATCAATCCCTTCAGTGTTGGCCGGGCCTTTGGTCTGGCCGGTGCCCTGACTTTTCTCACCGGTCTGATTCTGGCCTTGATTTTGCCGCAGGTAGTAGCCCGGGCCGGCTGGGGAACTTGGATGATCTATGCCGGCGGCTTTGCCATCAGTAATATCTTTTTCATTTCATTTGCTAAGGAACCTTGGCTCAAGGTACGGCGGCTCTAGCCCATCTTCCGCAGTTAGAAAGCATGGAAGACGCGATATCAAATAGTTACGACAAGAATTAGGGCATTTTCTTCACTACATTTTCAATAATTTTTGGTTTGTTGGGGAGCAGAATTTTCAATCTCTGAAGCAGCACTTTGAGTTCCTTTGAGGGAGTAGCCACCATTCTGAGCCGGAGGGTTCTCTCCCGCGCCGGTAGTAGCACATCCAAAGATTTCAATTCCCGCAACTCCTCCAACAGCTTTCTTGGGGCGGTACCGAGTCCCGAGGCTTTCATCCATTGCTGGAGCGTTCGCCACATAGTCAGCGCCAAGAAGCAGACCAGGATATGAGCCTGGGTCCGTTCCTGTTTTTGATGGAAGATCGGTCGCATTCCCAGATCATGTTTCTCGGTACGGAATGAATCTTCCACTTCCGTCAGTTGGATGTAGGTATTCCATAGGACTTTCGGGTCACTTTCGGTCCAGTTGGTGCGCAGGATGTAGCTACCGCCGGTCTCCAAGGCCCACTGTTGCCGTTGTTCGTTCTTCTTGACTTCTAGGGAAAGCGGTGCGTCTTTTCCGGTACCGGTCTCTATGACTGTAATATTGAACAACGAGGCCGCACGTTTATTTTGTTCCAGCAGTCGCCCTATTCTCCGCTCGACTTTCTGCTTGTCTCGGAGCTTGCCGGTTTCGGCCTGGCGGGCCAGGTGATCCAGTTGGCTTTCCAGTCGGGTCAAAAAGTGGTTTAGAATGGCGTTTTCTTTCTCCTTCCGGCCTTGAGACCGGCACAGGACAAAGATTTCATCCGTTCCTTCCGGCGAGCAACAGAGCTTGACCTCAACACCAGGTTGGACCGCTTCCCAGTTCTGTTCGAAAAGCTGCTGCTCAAACTTCTTCAGCATCACTTTTGGGGTGCCGACCAAATAGCGGGCACCGACTTTGCGCATAAACTCCAGATTCTCCTCACTCACCATGCCGCGATCCATAACCCAGATCCGGTTGGCTTGGCCGTATTTGGCCTCCATCATCTGAACCATCTCTTGGGTCGTCGTGACATCCGGTCGATTGCCGTCAAAAACCTCAAAGGCTATGGGAAAGCCCTCTCGGGTGGCCACCAGGCCGATGCAGACCTGGGGACAATCTGGACGACTGTCCCGGCTGTAACCCCTCTTGGCCTGGGCATTGCCCTTGGCGGTCCCCTCAAAATAGGTGGAGGTTATGTCATAAAACAAAAAATCAAAGCTACTGCCGAACAGTTCCCCATAACGCTCCTGAAGGTGACGGCTTAAGGCATCCTTGTGGGGAAGCAAGGCATCCAGGGCACGATAAAGCCGATCCTCATTGATCTTATAGTCGGCCACTCCCAGCAGATCGTCTAAGGCCGTCTGGCCATACCAAAACTCGGCCATCTGTAATTCCGACGATGGGGCGCAAAAGCGTCCAAGAACTAAAATAGACGCCATGATCGACCAAGGAATCTCTTCCCGGTTGGAAGGAATATGATCTCGGCAGAACCTGGCAAGCCCCAGTTTGTTCCACAAAAACAACCCCAAATAGACATCGCCGAAGCCTCTGAGTCGCTCGACGCTTACGCCATGGATATTGACCGTGGCCCAAGATGGGGGGTCTTCCCCCTGCTCAAACAGTTCAGGTCCAGGTAGAGGCTTTCCGGAAAGAATCCGTCCGATCTCCTCCCAACCTATCCGCTCTTCCCGATCAAGGCCAGGAAGTTTCCCTATCGTCGCCACTACTCGCTGACGGGGCCCTCGGGCAGTACGGACCGACTCAACTAAAAGCCAGCTCTCGTACTCCGCTCCACCTTTCTTTTTGGTCGCACGCCGGAGATACATAACCCCATTATCTCCGTTCCCACAGCACCTGGCAAGGGGGTGGTCTTCACTACATCCAATTTTCAAAGATCAGGACTTGAAATCATTTAACAATTCCTAACAATTCATCACGTTTTTCTTGATTTTTTCTCCAAACTGCGGAAGATGGGCTAATTCTACCCGTATTAATTATTTTGATCGGCCTGGTCAAGGAAACATTGGCAATTTAATCGGCTGTAACAGGAATTGGTTTATTTTCCTGTTAAAGGTTTAATATATGAACAGACTCTATAGTCGAATCTTCGGGATGGCTACTTCGTTCGTTGATAGGGTTCATACCAATAATTGTGGCTTGAAGTTATTTAGGTCAATGAATAATTGGTTTACGGGACCGGAAGGTTAAATGAAAAAATAGCTTCCTGAAATCCCTAAATTATGTTTTTAAAAAAATAAAATATCTTAAATGCTAATCGTTTACCAACGTTTCCTATTTACTGGTCCCGTTCCAAAAAAAATCTACTATTACTATTCCCAAATCATTTATAATGTGGTTCATTCAATAACCAAGTTAGTAAGTTAACATGTCTCCAGTTTTGCCACTTTACACTGGTGAGAGGCGGGAACGTTGAGGAATTTGATGAGCCCGGTTTCTGAAGGAGGAACATCCCGCCGACACGTTAATCGGAGTCGAACCATAACGAATGATGTGATAACACCGGGTTTGCGCTCGACCGCGGTAGGCCTTTACAACTTTATTGCTCAAATAATTGGTTCAACCGGAGGAACCATTTTTGTAGGTACCGTTTCTGATAAACTTGGGGGGTGGAGTGTATGGACTACAATGGGGCCTGATTTCTACCTTGCCTATAGCCGCTCTATCCATAGTTGCCAGCCTGATTATGACAAGATTCTATTCGGCCGAAAGTGCCAGGATCAGCGATGAGCTAATGGCAGAAAAATAAATCCGCAGGTTTTTTCTTAGGGCAAACCTCAAGGGACGGAAGTTATCATCAACCGTTATGGCGGCACCTGATCCTCTCTGTAACTTTAGTAAAAACACACGCTGTCTCAGTCTCGGCAGGACAGCAATAGATAATCCTCAGGGATCGATCCGGGCTGAAGCACTGCCGCTCAACACGACAACGCCGTTTTGATTGATCGTCTCCACTTTAAGATCAACAAAATATTTCCCCTTTTCTTCCCGGATGGCCTCTATGGTGGCTTTGGCCTCCAAGTCATCCCCCGGCCAGACCTGATTGGTGAAACGGACTCCATACTTAGTCAGCCGGCCGTCTCCCACATAATTGGTGAGCATCTTGCCCGTCATGCCCATGGTCAGCATCCCATGAGCGAACACCGATGGATACCCGGCCACCTTTACCGCAAAAACCTCATCCGTATGAATCGGATTATAATCCCCGGAAGCGCCTGCATACTGGACGATCTGGGTGCGTTTCAAGTCTTCGACAATGCGTTCGGTATGGACATCCCCAACTTTTAGCTTGCTTGCTTTTAGTGCCATAACTTAGGTCCTCATTATTATTGATGGACATGTAAAGCGTCCATCAACAGGCCGAGGACGATTAAGTCCCGGCCTGGGGTGAAGGTGGAACCGCTTGAATTTACTTCAAGTGGCGGGAGAGGGAAGCCCTTGCCCGCCTCGTGAAAAGTTGCCTTTCGACTTTTCACGAGGTAATTATTGTTGTTCAACTGCTCGTTCGGTTTGGACACCTACCCCGCGTGCCGTAACAACCAATTCCCCTTTTTGATCCCGGAATTCGATAATGGTTTCGGAGAAGACCAGTTTTCCGGATCGACGTCCCTCTTTCTCCCACTTTTTACCCGGTTTAATGGTTGCCGTGAGTACATCACCCGGCCGCAAATGGCGGTGGTACTCGTAATGTTGCTCCGCATGAAGGCCACGTCCCCCGCCTCCGGTATCACCGCTTGATCCCGCTTTTATCCCGGTCGGCTCTTTTCCGGATCCGAACCAGGGCTGACCGATCTTGGGACGCAGGAAATAATCAGGGTCAAATTGGGCACTCGCCTGAATAAAGGTTGGTGGGGCTATGATACCGCCCGGTTCCGCGGTCTTGGCAAATTTCTCATCGTAATAAATCGGGTTGCCATCACCAATGGCCCTGGCGAACATCATAATGTGGCTTGCTTCGACTGGAAATTTCTCAATAGCCATATTCCTTCTCCCTGTGAATGGTTTGATGCTTTAGAATATACTCCAAAAATTCTTTTTTTCAATAAATTTGATAATTCTCCATACCGGGACGAAGTCTTATATAGAAAAGTTTAAATCGAACCGGGAAATTTCTACAATTCGGGAAAATAGCCACGGCCGCGGCCGTCGGGGTCAATTCCAGAGACCATAGAAAATATCCGCATTTTTTTCTTTTTGTTTTCTCATTCCCAACCCTTTTATTTCAAGATTCATTTATCTTATTAATCGAGATTAAGACATTTTCACGCAGGAAGCCTATAAAAACTGGGGCCATCCCTGGTTTTGGATGGCCCCTTGCTACGTGGATCGTAGATAAATCAGGCTCCCGGTGACTCACCTCGTAAAATTGCCCACTGTTTAACAATGCCAATCGGATGAATACCCCCTCGAGTGAATCTTTTTTCGGCGGCTATTTTCTTCGCAGCTCGCGGCGGGCATGACGGAGCCTTTAGTTGCCAAACTCCGTCCTCAAACTCGGCGACTTCATCGATGTAGGCTTTCCCCCAGTCTGCGATTTCGATAGTATCATCTCCAGCTAAGGGGTGCCAATAAGAAAGCTTCATTGTTTTATTGTTAATATTTTACCCGTGGGCGGAAGAAAAATCAATCAATAGTGAGAGGAGGGATCAGGGTCGGTCTTTGACTTTTGGTATTTATCGGGCTTTGGCCTAGCAGACCAAGACCATTATACATCAAGGACCGACCCTGAAGATTTATTCAACGGGCAAAATGGGTGGCCTGACCGGCCACGATGATCCAGGTGACCAAAAACGCATTTATAAATGAACCCACAAACACATGTCCGGTTTGACGAAAGAAATAGGTCGAAACCAGGGCTACAATAGTAAAGATCGGAAGAAACTGGAACATCACAATGGAGGCCAGATGCAAATCCGGAATGGCCAGAGTTCCCCCATTAAAGAGGGGCATATACATGATGAAAAGAAATAGGAAGTAACCGCCGATCATGAGTACGATGTTGATCAGCATCTCCCTCCAACCGGTCAAATCGCTTCCGTCTCTCCGACCGCGCCGCAATTCACCGTGGAGCACCAGACCGGAAATCAGAAAATAAAAAGCAAAGGGGATAAGGTAAGTTAAAAACATCTTAAAATGAAGGACCGACATCGGTTTCACGGCAAAGACCCAGATGCGGAAATCCGTTTTGAAGGCCCAATCAGAAAAAGCCAGGGACAGATAAGCCCAAAAAACAACCACGATCGCCAACAGAATAGATTTCCAGAGCTTGCGTCCGGCATGTTCTTTCCAAGCGAAGCCGTAATTGACCAAGCCTCCTCCCTTTTTCTTGTTCGCGATGAAATGCCAGAGGAGAAACAAAACCAGTGAGATCGCGCCGACCGCCACGGCCCAGAACATTATAGTAGTGGTTATCTCCTGCCTCCAGAGCCAACTTTTCTTGGCAATGCCCTTCCCGTTAAAAGCCCAGGCCAGGACATACAGGGGTAGGGGAAGAAGAATAGTGATCACTGCTCCCACCCACCAGCCCCAGCCGGAGGTTGGTTTTCGTTCGGCAGGGGTTTCGTTTAATTCATCGAAAAATGGGGTTCGCATTAGACACCGGCCCACAGGGAAGAGGAGGAGGACCATTCCGATCAAAGCAATCAAGGTCCCAAATTCTTTCCAATACCAGATCTGGTTGGATGGCGGCAAGTTATTCCCACCTTTTAAGGTGGTTTGCATCCATTCAATGGCATTCCCGATGGCCTGCCTTGAAAAATGAACCCGGGGATGGATCGTGCTCGGCTGATAAAGTTTTCTGGCCGTACCGTTCTCGATCGAACCGTAGAGCTTACCGACCACCACCGGCTCGGTAGTTCCAAAAACCTTTTTGAGTTTGTCGGTATTGACGATATTAACCGGAACCGGCGAGCCCCACATAAGACCGGAAAACTCATCATATTTGGAGAAGATAAGGGCCATGTTGCGCGGAAAATCCGCGGTTCCATCCGGAGCCCCTAAAGTCCCGGTTGATGAACTGGCCAGGATCAGGGATTTATATCCGTCTTTATTGGCAGCGGCGGCTATCACCGATGCCCAGCCACCCATGGAATGACCTTCCAGACCGATATTATTGAGATCAACGATGTCCAGGGTCCGCAAATACTTCAGGCTATCCAGACCGCCGAAACCGTTGGCAAAGGCCGGGGGATCGGAAAAACCGTGTCCCGGTTGATCAGGGGCCAGAACGACATAACCGCGTCTGGCAAATTCTATGGCAAAACCGTCTTGGGTTTCTCGGGAGTTGATATATCCATGGGTAGCGACGATTCCGGGAGCCGGATTCTTTTTGCTCACCCCTTTTGGCACATAAAGCAAGGCACTGACTAACTTACCGTCACCCCCCATAAACCGTAGATCCCTGACCTGAATCCCACCACTGGTCTGGATGAAATAAGCGAGCAAACCTCCACCCAGGATAAATACTAAGGCTAAAATCAATAAACTGGTCAACGGCTTCTTCTTAGCTGTTTCGTTCATGATGCCTCCTTAATATTAAATTGTAATAAGTGGTTGTGTTTTAACCTCCTTTCTCTTGGGACTCGATTTTATTATCCAAAAGAAAAAGCCCGGATAGAAACGACCACTGCCTTTAAGTGTTCATTTACTATCAGGGCTTTCTCTTTATTCTCTCACCCCGAAAGTTCGAATAATGAAATTTTCTTTTAAAGAGAACTGTTATATAGAATAGCCGTACAAGTCAAGGCTTTTTTTTGAAGAAAACTTTTTCGAATTGACAGCTTTTTCTCTTTACCGTATCGGCGTCAAGCCAGATTTTACTCCTTTTCCTAAAGATCAAAGAGATGGGATGCGGTAGTGGAAACCCCGACTGCCCCGGAAGTCAGGATCTCCCGGATCTCTTCCTTCTCGGTGATCAACCCTCCGGCGATGATCGGGATTGAAGTGAGCATCCTTATTTTTTTCATAATCTTGGGGAGGATCAAACCGGGAAGGATCTCTACAGCGTCAGGTTTTGACTTCTCCACAGTGCCAAGCCCGCCCACCAGAGATTCCGAATCTAAAACAAATACCCTTTGAATAGCAAAAAGCCCTTCTTTTTGGGCACTTTTGATGAGATTGCCGCGGGTGGTGATGATTCCGTTTATTTGACTTTCTTTAGCCAGAAATCGGATCCCCGGAGCATCTTTCCCGATTCCCTTTATGAGATCAATATCGACCAAAACCAGCTTCTGATGGAGTTTTGCCTGTCGCACGATTTTTGGGAGATCGAAAATGGTTCCACCCAGGATAAAAAGAACATTGGTGTGTTCCAAACTTTGAAATCGAAGATTTTCAATGTCCCTGATGGCTGCTATCACCGGTCTGCTTTTCAGAGCCGACAAAAAATCCATAGGCAATCTCCCTTCCAGTATTTTTGATGCTCCATATCAGATCGTTAGGAGGTGTCCTTACTTTCACCGCTAAAGCGGCTTCCGTATTAAAGCTTAACAACTATTGTTGCTCTTTGTTGTCCTTTACTGGCGGTATCCTTCATTCTATCCAGTCGAAAGTCCGCGAGACGGCCTTTTTCCATCCGCCATAGAGTCCTTCCCGTTTCGAGGCCTCCATTTGGGGGTTCCATTCTTTGTCTCTGCCCCAGTTGAGACGCAATTCATCCAAATTTTTCCAAAAGCCAACGGCCAGCCCGGCGGCATAAGCGGCGCCCAAGGCCGTGGTTTCCGCCACCTGGGGACGGATAACCGGCACGTTCAGCATATCCGCCTGAAATTGCATCAACAGTTCGTTGAAGACCATACCACCGTCCACCTTGAGGGCCTTCAGCCGGACGCCGGAATCCTTTTCCATGGCGTCAAGTACTTCTCGGGTCTGGTAGGCGGTGGCTTCCAGCACGGCCCGCGCAATGTGCCCCTTGTTGATATAGCGGGTCAGGCCTACGATAACCCCCCGGGCGTCCGATCTCCAGTAAGGAGCGAACAGTCCGGAAAAGGCCGGGACGAAATAAATTCCGCCGTTGTCTTCCACCGTACCGGCCAACGCTTCAACGTCGGCGGATTTGGCAACCAGGCCCAGGTTGTCGCGCAACCACTGGACCAGGGCCCCGGCAATCGCGATTGATCCTTCCAGGGCATAGACGGCCTTCTGAGGACCGATCTTGTAACCGACAGTGGTCAGCAGTCCGCTGTTGCTGGGCACCGGGAGTTCGCCCATGTTTAACAGCATGAAACAGCCGGTCCCATAAGTGTTCTTGGCCTCGCCGGGATTAAAACAGGTCTGCCCGAATAGGGCCGCTTGCTGGTCGCCCAGATCACCCCCCACCGGCACGCCCCGAAGAATATCCTTCGCCTCCCCATAGACTTCCGACGATGAACGAATCTTCGGAAGCATGGCCCGGGGAATATTCAGCAACTGCAGGATTTCTTCATCCCAGTCAAGACTGTTCAAGTTCATCAGCAGAGTGCGCGAGGCATTAGTTACATCGGTGATGTGAACGCCGGTCAGATTCCAGATAAACCAGGTATCAATATTTCCGAAAAGCAATTCGCCGTTCTCGGCCTTTTTTTGGGCACCCGGGACATGGTCCAGGATCCATTTTATTTTAGGCCCGGAGAAATAGGTGGCCAACGGCAGGCCGGTTTTGCCACGCAGACGGTCCTGGCCGCCATGCCTGGCCAGCTCCTGGCAGATGAGGTCGGTGCGGGTGTCCTGCCAGACAATGGCATTATAAACCGGAACGCCGGTAGACTTCTCCCAGACCACCGTTGTTTCACGCTGGTTGGTCACCCCGACGGCCGCAATATCGCTGAGGGAGACACCGATTTTTGTCAAGGCTTCGCGGATCACTTCCCGGGTGTTGTTCCATATCTCCAGGGGATCGTGTTCCACCCAGCCCGGTTGAGGAAATATCTGCCGGTGCTCTTTCTGCGCCAACCCGGCGACCCGGCCGCTGTGATCAAAGAGGATGAACCGGTTGCTGGTCGTTCCCAGATCCACTGCACCGATGTATTTGGCCATGGTTTGCTCTCCTAAAAAAAAAATATAGTCTGGAGTTATGAGTTCGGAGTAAATAGTTCGGAGCAAAACCTAATGACTCTGAACTCCGAACACCGAACTCGCATTTACTGATTTTGAAGATGCTCCGCCAGATAGGTATAGATATCCTTTACGCTCATATCAATATCTTCTCCCAGTTTAGCACAACTCAGATGAATCCGGCATTTGGGACAGGCGGTAATCAGTTCTTTGGCGCCGGTTTGCTGCGCTTCTAATAGACGTTCGGTCTGGATGGCCTTGGAACAACTGGAGCATTCCGTCCAGGCGCTTGTCCCGCAGCAAAGGGCATTTTCCCGGTTCCGCTCCATCTCTATGAGTTCTGTTCCGGGAACAAGTTTTAATAATTGCCTTGGCGGTTCATAAATCCCGGCCCCCCGTCCCAGTCGGCAGGAGTCCTGATAGGTGATTACCCCCCCGGAAGACGGTCGCAGCTCCAATCCGGCTTTCGGTATTTCTCGAGCGAAAAATTCGGTCAGATGAACCACTTCAAAGGGCAGTTTCCCAAAGTATTTAGGGTAAGAATACTTAAAAGTCGCGTACCCCTCCGGGCAACTGAACAAAACGGTTTTGGCTCCGGAGGCTTTAATGACCTCCAGATTCCATAAGGCCAACTCGCGGAAGGTATCCTCTTCCCCGCACCAGAGGGCATCGTGTCCGCAGCACCTTTCGTCATTGCTGATGACCGGCTCTATTCCAATTCGGTTCAGCAAGGTCAGTGCACTCCGGGCGCTGTCTAAAGGTAAAATATTCAAATAGCGAAAGGTGATATCGAAATACGGCAGGCAGCCGACAAAAAAGAAATAGTCCCCCTTTGATTTGAAATGACCTGCCTTTTCCGCCCAGGTTGTTCTTTTCTGCGAAAGGGGATGTCTATGCAGACGGGCAATGACCTGTTGAATCCCATGATGGCTTTCCATGGGGACATTCCCGGTTTTCCGAGCCCGGTTTCGAAAAGTACGGTTGAATTCCGCGATATCGATCCGGGCCGGACAGCGCGTATTGCATTGGCCACACCCCAGACAGGACCAGACCTCGCGGCTCTGCAGAATCTCGTCATCGAGCCCCATAGCGGTTTGATTAATGATCCGCTTGGGGGAGAAGCGGGGATTTTCACGGTTCACCGGACAAGTCGCGTTACAACTGCTGCATTCCATACAAGCGGCAATCTGCTCTTTGCTCAGTTGGGGCGGCCCGTTTTCAAACACCTGGTAATCCGGAGGCACTACCCCGGAGAGATCCCATTTTCTATAATCTTGAAGGGGTTTTTCTTTCAGCCCTTGGAGAAATTGAGTAAAATCCTGGATCTCCCTGGCGAACTCGGCCCCTTCCGAGGCGGAAATCCATTTGACCCTGAGCCGACGTTCTTCAATTCCCAAAAGCCGCAGATACCCCTGGGTTTCTTCGATCACCCGTTGGCATTTCACATTACCTTCCAGGTAATGGCAATCGCCGATGTGTCAGCCGGCGACCAGGACGCCCTGGGCACCTTCGGCAAAGGCCTTCAGAAGGAAGCCGGAATGAATCCTTCCCGTGCACATCAATCGAATCAAGCGCACATTCGGTGGATACTGGATTCGTGAAATCCCCGCCAGATCGGCCCCGGCATAGGCGCACCAGTGACAGACAAAGGCGAGAATTTCAGGCGGATCGGTTAAAGGCATGCATGGCTCCAAAATTCATTCTTAATTTTTCTTTTCCGAACGAATCGAAATTGAAAACTTTAACAACCTTATTCACCGCAAAGGCGCGAAGGACGCAAAGAAGGATTATTATTGATTGCCGGTAAGGGGCCGGCAATCAATAAGCTTCGCCTGCACCTTCCGGTAATTATTTGGCCGGGGGCCGATGTCCCGCCTTGGCGGGATTCAATGCCGCCTCTCACGGGATTGAACAATATAGATGGTTTTCTCTGCGTTCTTTGCGTCTGCGGTGAAAAACTCTTCTCAATCACGAACGAAAGGCCCTGATCATGCCCTCAATCTGATCGTCCTGAAAATGAGCCGGGGAGACCGCGCCCGTGGGGCAGACCACATTACAGGCCCCGCACCCCGTGCACAAACTTTCATTGACCACAGCCCTTTTCCGTCCCTCCTCATCTGTCTTGGACTTTTATGGCCTCAAACAAACAGGTCTTCTCGCATTCTCCGCAGGCCCGGCAGAGATCCATATCCACCTGGGCAATCATCCCCTCGGCAGTCATCATTTTTTTGGACAGAACCGTCATGGCCCTGGAGACGGCCCCTCGGGCCTGGGTGATCGATTCAGAGGCGAATTTGGGACCTTGAGCCAGACCACACAAATAAAAACCCGGTTTGATGAAATCAAGGGGCCTGAGTTTCGGATGGGCCTCCATGAAAAAACCATCCTGATCCAGGGGGAGCCGCATAGTTTCCGCCAGCTTCTGACCTTCAGGGTTTGGACGAATAGCTGAGTTCAAAACCAAAAGGTCCGCTTCCAACCGGACAGGCATCCGAAGTTGTTGGTCAAAAACGGTCAAGCTTAGCCTTTCCTCTTCGATGCTCACTTCCGGTTTTTGATCTCTCACATACTGGAAAAAGCGGACCCCCTTGATCCGGGCCTGTCGATAATAGGACTCGCGAAGGCCGAAGGTGCGCAGGTCACGATATAAAATAGAAACCTGCACCCCCGGATTCAATGATTTCAGTTTCAAGCTGTTCTTCACTGCCCCGGTGCAGCACACACGGCTGCAATAAAGATGATCCGGTTCCCGGGAGCCCACACACTGAATCATCACCACCCGCGAATATTTTTTAATTTCCTCCGGTCTCAAGGCCAGAAGGGATTCAAAAGTCTTGCGGGTGATGACCCGCGGGTGACTTCCGTAATGATATTCATCCGGTTCATATTCCCGGCCGCCGACGGCGACTATGGTCACCCCATGAACGATTTCCCTGGATTCATCCCCGGCCAATATCGTCGTTGTAAAATGACCGCAGGCGCCCTTGGTCTCGACCACCTGGGCATTGGTGAAAACAGTAATCAAAGGTTCCTTGTCAACTTTACTGATCAGGAGTTCCACATACTCGGCCGGATTGGCCCCATCTTCGGTGAAATAAAGGTCACGTGCATTCCCCCCTAACTCATCGGTCCTCTCCACTAACACCGCCTCGTATCCCTGTTCGGCGATGGTTAAGGCGGCGGTCAGCCCGGCCAGACCCCCACCGACTATCAAAGCCCTTTGAACGACCGGATAGGTCGTTTCCGGCAAGGGGTTCAACAGTCGGGACCGGGCGATGGACATCCGCACCAGATCTTTGGCCTTTTGAGTGGCAGCCTTCGGATCCAAACGATGTACCCAGGAATCATGTTCGCGAATATTGGCCAGGTCGAAAAGATAGGGATTGAGTCCCGCCTGCCTCAAGGTGCTCTGAAAAAGCGGTTCATGGGTCCGCGGCGTGCAGGCCGCGGCCACGATACGATTAAGCCCGTGTTCGGCGATGGCTTTCCTGATTTCGTTCTGTTGATCGGTGGAACAGGCGAACATGCAATCCGCGGCATAGACGACATCAGGAAGACCTCGGGCATACTCAGCCACCGCTTTGACATCCACCACACCGGCAATGTTGATTCCGCAGTGGCAGATAAAGACACCAATTCGCGGTTTTTCATGGGACACATCTCTTTCCTTCGGTAGAGGGCCGGCTTCAATCATCATTTTGCCTCTGACCTCGGAAAGCAGGGTCATCGCCTTGGCCGCCGCAGCGCTCCCCTGCTGCACCGAATCGGGAATGTCTTTAGGACCCTGTAAACTCCCGCAAACATAAATCCCTTCCCGGGAGGTATTGACCATATCCAGGGGATCGGAAACACAAAAGCCGTGGTCATCGAGTTCCAGGCCCATCTTAAGCGCCAGGCTTTTTGCCGAGGGATGGGCACAGAGGCCGACCGAAAGGACAACCATATCATAAGTCTCTTCCTGAATAAGACGGCTGGAATCTACGTAAGTCAGGTTCAAGGTGTCCTCTTCCGGATTAGGGACAATACGAGAGATCATCGACCGGACAAATCGCACTTTATGTTCGGTCTCCGATCTCTCATAGAAACGATCAAATCCTTTTCCGTAGGCCCGAAGGTCGTTATAGAAAATAGTGGTTTCGGTCCCGGACTCCTGTTCCTTGGTGATCAAGGCCTGTTTTACCGCCGACATGCAGCATACCGAAGAACAATAGTCTTGTCCGATATGGCTGTCTCTGGAGCCCACGCATTGAATCCAGGCCATTCGCCGGGGTTTCTTTCCATCGGAAATCCGTTGAATACGACCGCCGTAGGGACCGGCGGCGGATAGTATTCTTTCATATTCGAGACTGGTAATCACATTGGGCCAGCGGCCATAACCGTATTCCGCTTTGCGCCGGGCATCAAAGGGTTCTACGCCCCCGGCCAGAATAATGGCCCCGGTTTTCAAAAGGATGGTTTCATCCTCCTGTTCAAAATCAACAGCTTTGGTTGGACATATTTTTTCACAGATACGGCATTGACCTTCGGTGAAGTAGCGGCAAAACCGCTTATCAATGGTATAAACCAGGGGGACCGCCTGGGGATAGGGAATGGAAATGGCCCGGCGATGATTCAAGCCCAGATTGAAAGAATCGGGGACTTTCATCGGGCACTTTTCCGCACAAAGGCCGCAGCCGATACATTTTTCAGGATCGACGGCCCGGGCCTTTTTTTTAAGGGATAACTGAAATCGCCCGGCATGGCCTTCCAACCCAAGCACCTCGGTAAAGGCCAGAATTTCAATATTGGGATTTTGGGTCAGCTCAACCAGTTTAGGACCCATCATGCAGGCCGCACAATCATCGGTAGGAAAGGTCTTGTCCAGTTGGGCCATGATGCCGCCCACATTGGGCTTCTCCTCCACCAGATGGACTTTAAAACCCGAGTTGGCGGCATCCAGGGTCGCTTGAATACCGGCGATGCCCCCGCCGATGACAGTGATGGAGCCGATTTTTTTGGAATCCTTATTCAAACCAGTCCTCTTTTAAATACCTTTTTACCTGATCCGAAAAAGTCGAAGCTAATGAAAGCTGAATCAAACCGTCCTCTCGCCCGCTCCCCTCGGTCACTTGAGCACACAGAGATCGCAAAGAAAACCTTCCTATCTGGTCTGATTTCCTGAGAGGGGAAATCAGACCACCATTCTCGGCCTATGGCACCTGAAATTCCGGCCAGTCTTCTTTGGAGAAAACATCTTTTCGGCTATAGCCGAATGAGACGTCTTGAACAGAAGCGGCCTCTCCCCGCTTCCGTTCTAACTCTGTGTACTCTGGGCGCTCTGTGAGAGATAAAATTTTTTTCATGAAGGACCTAACAGCCCCAATTCACGCAAGAGGGGCAATGGATCGGTAATATGCTTGGAAAGCCCTTTTTTCACGCCCTCCACCCCTAAGGCCAATCCGATCAACTCGGTAAAATAATAAATAGGAAGGGGTGATTCTTCTCTCGAAGCACTTCCCGCCCTTTCAAGGTGCATATCCAGATTGGCCTGACACATCTGGCAGGAAACCATAACTCCCTGGGCGCCGACCCGCCGAGCCATATCCAAAATTTTTTCCACTAGACTCAGCTCAACACGCCTCAAAGAAAGGGCCTGTGAGGCACCGCAGCAATCCGTTTTATAGGGCCAGGGGATTGGCGTCGCCCCCAGATTGGCGACAATGCGGTCCAGGGCTTGGGGATCTTCGTAATCTGTAGCCCCGGTGATCTCCGGCGGCCGGTTGGCCATGCAACCGTAATAACAGACTACCTTTAACCCCTCGAGGGGCTTCCGGATTTTTTTGGCCACGGCTTCCAACATCTTTTCCGTGGCAAAAAAATTGGCCAGATCCCAGATGGCAGGAACCGAATGCGGCAACGTTATTCCCAAGCGATTATTTTGATCCTGCTGTAAGGTGTAAGAGGCCCTCTTCAAACGATTGAAACACATGGGACAGGGAACCAGCATTTCTGAATGGGGCATTTCCGCTGCCAAGGTCAAGGTCCTGGCGGCCAGGGCAACGCTGACCCGGCGATCAAGGCTGTGGGCTGCAGTGGCCCCGCAGCAGTTCCAATCCGGAATTTCATCCAGTTCAATGTCCAGAAAATCGCAAAGACCGGCGACGGATTCGGCATAATCTTTGGCCGTTCCTTTGAGAGAACATCCCGGATAATAAGTAAATTTCATCAGATTTATTTCCCCGGACTGCTTTTACTAAAAATTCGGTTTATCTCTTTTTTGTTTTTGTTCTTTGAAGGCCGAAAGGGCATTCGGCCTTTGGAAAACAACTTCCATCCCAATCCAAGTTCCGCCACCAGGGTGCGGTCTTTCCACTTACCGAGGAGCTGACCGCTTTTCAGCAGATAGGTCGGCAGGAGGGTAGTTTCAAACACCCGGCCCTGTTTCTTGATTTGTTTTAAAAAGCTTTGATGCCATTGTAAAACCTGAGGCTCCGGGCAGGGAATATTTTCCCGAACGGCTATTTCCTTGAGTTGATCCATGAGTTCGGCGATCCGAACCTCATTAGGACAGCGGGTGGTACAGGTTTCACAAGCCGCGCACACCCAGATGGTTTTGCAGTTCAGCACTCTTTCCCGCTGACCCAGGATCACCAGGCGGATAACTTCATCGGGAAATAAGTCCATGGCAAAAGCCACCGGACAGCCGTTGGTACACTTACGGCATTGGAAGCAGGCCCCGGCTTGAAACGGCCCTTCTTTTTCCAAGGTTTCTAATAATCGATAATCTGGCGATAAGGTTTCCTGCACCATACTGATTCCATGTTATTTAATTAATAAATCATAAACATAATTTTTGCCGCGACGAGACCGGCGAATGCAGACCAAACGACCGATTTTTGCCGGACAATTGTCGTCCAGCAAAATTATGTGTGGGTCCGTGTCAAAAAAATACTTCTTAAAAAATATATTAATGGTTCTCTCTTTTCACAATTTCGATAAAAGCCTTGACCGCCCCCAAGGCCGTGGCCACAGCCAGCCCGGTGCCGCATTTCTCCCTTTTCCAATCCTGATGAGCCAGAATGGAACCGGCTGCAAACAGGGCAGAAAAGGCCGGTGTTCCATGACGATTCAGCGGACGGAAATGTTCGTCGATCTCCACTCCGGCCTGGTTTATCGGATGTCCCTGTCGGTCAAAAAAATCATCCCGGTGCCACATTTTTCTGCTCTCGGGTTGGTAAACATGGAGATTGAATATCGTTTCCCGAATAAATTTTCGATCAGCGGCCAACCCTCCGCCGAAAAATCGGCCCGTGGCCAGGATGACCCCAGAGGAAATAATCGTCTGCTTTCCGGTGGTCCTGTCGATTCCGAGCTCAAATGCTCCACCCGATCCCTGTCGGGCTTCAACCACTTTTTCTTGGGAAAAATAGCAGGGCCTTATTTCACGCAGCCCCCGTTCAAAGGCCTCTTTCAGACGAAGCCCGGGAATAGAAGGGGGCATGGTCGGAATTTCAAAGACCGGAACGCCGAGCAACTCCGTTAAATCAGAAATCACCTTTGAGGATTGATACAATCCTAAAACGGCAGGAAGTCCGACGCATTTTGCTCCTTTAATCTCCGGCCGTATCACTCGGGCCAGCTTCTCCCGATTGCCCCCCAGAACCAGGGCATTGGCCATATGTTCCGGCAATACTTCCTCCCGGTGTCCTTTTCCAGGAAACATAACCCGGGCAGTTCGCAACCCCGGCCATCGGTCCTTCAAATTTTCAGCAATCAAACCGGCACTGAACCCTTTGAGTCCTTTGAATTCGACGATCAGGCAGGGGCGCTTCTGCGCCAAGGCCTCCACCCCTGCCCACATAGTCCGAGGCAGGCAATAGGTTGTCTTGACCGTTCCCAAAGGGGTAACGATTCGGACATTGCCAGCGGGATTCCTGGAATAGGGAAGCCCTACCCCGTCCAAAAAATCCAATAATTCGTCAAGGGCTTCTTGAATTTCTTTTTTTGGTGTCCGGGCATAGGGGTGTCCGGGTACATCCCTGGCCAAGGTTTCAATTCCGGCCCAGGGATCATCCCCTTGCTTCCCTTCTCTTATCGGATGAACGCTGAATAAATCAAAAAAACCGCTGGCTAATCCGATTTCACTGGTGTGGCCCACCTGGGCCACTGAAAGACCCCTGTTAGCGGCGAAGAGAGTAGCCGCCATACCGGCCATACCGGCTCCGATGATGGTTAAATCGACTTTTATATGTTCTGCTTCGGACATCTTATGAAAATTTCTAGCATTTATCTTCAGTTTGAAAATAGAGCATTCAAGGCTATGGCCTCTAATCTGAATTCTGACTCCTGGATTCTGTATTCTATAATTTCACTCCTCCAATTCTAATCCGAACAACCCGCAGTGCATGGCCTCCAACAGTTCGGCCTGTTGAAGCTGTTGGCCCCAGAGGATTGGACGCAGCCCTTTCCACCGGCTGCGGACAAATTCCCTGAGGCTGTCCAAGGACTGTCCGACATCAGACTCCCCCCGATCAAACAGGTAGGCGGTCAGACGGGGCCCGCAAAAAGCACCCTGGCAAGGGCCCTTGCCGATTCGGCTGCGCAATCCGATTCCCTGAAGGTCTGCTTTTTCCCCCTGGTTACGGATGGAACCGGCAATCGAATCAACGGCACTCCTGGGAACCATCTCACACTCACAGAGAATAATATCCTCCGGATCATGCCCTTTCATCCATATCTTGGGAGCCGAGGCGGGTTCAGTCCACCGGCCGGGCTGGGATGCCGGTAACGGTTCGGTTCGGGTAAGACAGGGTTTTGAGATTCCCAGGTGTTGACAAACCAGGTCGGCTGTCTTTTCGGCCATTAGTCGATAAGTGGTCAGCTTTCCCCCGCTGATGGTGATAAAGTTCTCGACACCCTGTGGGCCGTGATCCATGAGGGTAAAACCACGGCTGACTTTGCGATCATCCCCCTCTCCCGGTAAACCAATTAACGGCCGCACACCGCAATAAGCCCGAATATAACGGGTTGTCTCCAAGGCCGGGATCATGGCCCCGGCATCTTCCACCATCAAATCGATTTCTTCAACAGTCGGATAGGCCTTTTCCGGACTTTTTATTCGAATAGAGGTGGTGCCCAAAATGGAAACCGTCCCCCCCGGAACCAATATGTCGGCATTAGAAGGAGGTCGTAAACGGTTTATAACCTTTCGGGCCAATCGATCATGGGTAATTAACAGACTCCCTTTGGAAAAGAGAACCGGAATGGGAATTCCTGCCAGACCGGCCACCAGACCGGCCCAGGCACCGGCGGCATTAATGACCACGTCGGCCTCGACCAGAATCTTCTCCTCCGTTCGGGTGTTTTGTAATTGAACAGACTTTATTTTGGATGCGCCGATATCAAAAGCTCGAACCTCGGTGTGACTTAACAGGCGGGAGCCAAGCTGCTGAGCCTGGGCCATATTGTCCAGAGATAATCTAAAGGGATCGATGGCGGCATCCTGGACCTTATAAGCGGCGACGATCAGTTCTGAAAGGACCGGCTCCAATTGACGGGCTTCTTTCAAATCAAGCGCTTGAACGGGAACACCGGAACGGTCGCACATTCCCGGAAAATCGGCGACAAAATGCTCGTCATCTCCCTGAACGGCCACGAACAAACCACCGGTATCTTCGACACATTGGGCGGTAAGGTTTTTCAACAACTTTCCTTCTTCCCGGCACTCCCTGGCCGCCTCAGGATCGGAGAAGGCATAGCGGGCTCCGCTATGCAAAAGTCCATGGTTTCCCCCTGAAGCACCGGCATTGATGTCTTTTTTTTCAACCACAAGGCACTGAACACCGCGCAGGGCCAGGTCCCTCGCCAGACCGGTACCGGTAGCCCCTCCCCCGATGATGAGCGCCTGGGTCTTTATCAGACGATTCTTTGAACTAAGACGATCTTCCACTACCACCCCAAAAAATAGAAAAATATTTCTCGAAAAATTTCCCGCATCGAGTATTCTTGAAGATCTTGGATCAACAAAAAAGCCCTGATGGATGACGAGCATACCCTCGGAACGCTTATCACCTATCAGGGCTTACTCTTTATTCTCGTGCCCCAATACATCGTTAAATAAAATTTCCTTTTACTGCATGAAATGTAAGTAAAATTGACTTTCATGTCAAGAATTATTTTTATTGAGAAAGGACCGGCTTCCTTCAACCCCTTTTGCCGGACGAGATAAAAAAAGGGTTAGAGGAAACCTCTAACCCTGTGTGTGTTTTTGGTAGCGGGGGCAGGATTTGAACCTGCGGCCTTCGGGTTATGAGCCCGACGAGCTACCGGACTGCTCCACCCCGCGACAGCCTTAAATTTTATTTATAACATAAATTTATTAGAAGTGTCAATCCTTTTCTGAATTGCCAATTATTTTTCGCTGGCCTCTTCCTTTTTCCCCTGCCCCGGCATCATGCCTTTCACTTTGTCCAGGGCTTCTCCGGCCCTGCTCTTTTTCTTTTTGGTTTTTTTGGCCTCTGGACGTCCTACCAATTCAATCACCGACACCGGAGCGCCGTCTCCTTTTCGATAACGGAGTTTGGTGATCTTGGTATAACCTCCGTTTCGTTCTAAAAAGCGGTCCTTGATTTCGGCAAACAGTTTATGGACCATCTGCGTGTCCTGTATATATGCCAGGGCCTGCCGGCGGGCATGAAGATCCCCCTTCTTGGCCAGGGTAACCATCCGGTCGGCTTCGATCCGGAGCTCTTTGGCCTTGGCCAGAGTGGTTTCAATGCGTTCATGCTCAATAAGGGAAGTGACCATGTTACGCATTAAAGCGTTGCGGTGACTGGCAGTACGACTCAATTTTCTTCCAGCGCAATTATGTCTCATTATCGTTTTCCTTATTTTCTTCTAACGGGGGAGGAGCATCAAAACCCTCCAGCTTCATCCCCAAATGCAACCCCATTTCTTCCAATATGGCTTTGATCTCATTCAGCGATTTTCGACCAAAGTTTTTTGTTTTCAACATTTCCGGTTCTGTTCTCTGGACCAGTTCCCAAATATGCCGGATATTGGCATTTTTGAGACAATTGGCCGATCGGACGGAAAGCTCAAGTTCCTCTACACTCTTATATAAATTCTGATTAATTTGTTCTTCCGGATGAATGACCTCCATCCGCTCCGGCTCTTCGACCACCTCTTCAAAATTAATGAATGGGGTTAACTGCTCCTTCAAAATTTTGGCCGCTATGGCTATCGAATCTTCCGGAGTAATGCTGCCGTCAGTCCAGATTTCCAAGGTCAGTTTGTCATAATCCGTGATTTGACCGACCCTGGCGGTCCCCACAATGTAGGTAACCTTTTTTATCGGAGAAAAGGCACTGTCTAAAAAGATCGTCCCTATGGGGACGTTTTCCATTTTATTCCTCTCCGAGGGAACATACCCCTTCCCCATTTTAACCATCATTTCCGCTTTTAATCGACCGTCTGCGGAAAGTGTAGCGATAGGAAGATCGGGGTTAAGAATCTCCACCTGGGGGTCACAAATAAGATCCTTGCCCCGGACCAGCCCTTCCTTAGCGGCATTGAGCTTAATGGTCCGCGGCTCATCCCCATGCATTTTTAAACGAACCGCCTTAAGATTCAAAATGATATCGGTGACATCTTCCACCACACCGGGGAGCGTGGAAAATTCATGGAGGGCCCCGTCGAATTTAACGGAGACAATCGCCGCCCCTTGAAGTGAAGAAATAAGGACCCTTCGCAGGGCATTTCCCAAGGTAATCCCAAAGCCTCGTTCCAAGGGTTCGCAGATGAATTTCCCGTAGAAACGACTGTGGTCTTCCGGATCCACTTCCAGCCTTTTGGGCTTTATCAGTTCTCGCCAGTTCCGATACATAATCTCTCCTTAATCTTTTCCAAAAAGAGGTGTAAATTTACTTGGAATAGAGTTCGACAATAAGCTGTTCTTGAATAGGCATGGTTAAATCTTCCCGAACCGGTATAGATTTAATGACTCCTGAACAGTATGTTTTTTCGAGTTCTAACCATTGTGGAATTCCTCTTCGGGCAACCGCCTCCATGGATTCGATAATTGACGCAATTTTCTGGCTCTTCTCTTTGACGGACACCGTATCCCCCTTTTTTAAAAGGAAGGAAGGGATATTGACCCGTCGCCCGTTCACCAGAAAATGATTATGTCGAACTAACTGTCGAGCCTGATTTCTGGAATTTGAAAAACCCAACCGATAAACCACGTTGTCCAACCTTCTCTCTAAAAGGGTTAAAAGATTGGTTCCGGTAATCCCCTTTAGACGGTCAGCCCGGGCAAAGGTTCCCCGGAATTGAGATTCGAGCAACCCGTACATCCATTTAACTTTTTGTTTTTCCCGAAGCTGAATTCCGTATTCTGAACGCTTGCCGCGGCCCTGACCATGTTGCCCCGGCGCATAACTTCGACGTTCGAAGGCACACTTGTCGGAATAACACCGATCCCCTTTAAGAAACATCTTCAAATTTTCCCGCCGGCACAATCGGCAGACCGAATCTCTATATCTAGCCAACCTTTTCCTCCTATGAATGGATGATTAAGGGATTAAACCCGTCGCTTTTTGGGAGGACGACACCCATTATGAGGGATGGGGGTGACATCCCGGATCAATTTGACCTGAAAACCTGTCGCCTGCAGGG
Organism: uncultured delta proteobacterium; assembly: GCA_963790475.1. Lineage (GTDB taxonomy): Bacteria > Desulfobacterota > RBG-13-43-22 > RBG-13-43-22 > RBG-13-43-22 > RBG-13-43-22. The sequence continues at coordinate 287,836 of CAWBOS010000015.1, forward strand.
CCCTCAGAGCCGCTTCCCGGCCTGCTCCCGGGCCTTTTATGAAAACGTCCACCGAACGCATCCCGTTTTCCATGGCCTTTTTGGCAGCCTCTTCAGCGGCCAATTGGGCGGCAAACGGGGTGCTCTTTCGAGACCCCTTAAAACCTTGAGTGCCCGCACTGGCCCAGGAAACCACGTTCCCAATAGGGTCCGTAATCGTGATGATGGTATTATTGAACGTGGACTGAATATGGGCTATCCCGATGGGGATATTTTTCTTTTCCTTCTTTTTTTTAACGGTCTTCTTTACCTCTTTGGCCATGATTCCCCCAGAAAGTTATTTTTTCTTTTTGCCGGCCAGCGTTCGACGCGGACCTTTTCGGGTTCGGGCATTGGTATGGGTACGTTGTCCGCGGGCCGGAAGTGATTTTCGATGTCTAAGCCCCCGGTAAGTCCCCAAATCCATCAGCCGCTTAATATCCATGGAAATCTCTCGTCTCAGATCCCCTTCCACCCGGCAGGTACCATCAACCACCTTTCGGATTTGGGCGATCTGGATTTCCGTTAACTGATCGGTCTTGAGGTCCAAAGGAATTTGGGCTTCCTCTAAAATCTTTTTAGAAGTAGCCCGACCGATTCCATAGATATAAGTCAATCCCACTTCAATCCGTTTATTTTTCGGTAAATCAATTCCCGCTATTCTGGCCAAACCGGTCCTCCCCTTCTTATCCCTGGCGCTGTTTATGTTTGGGGTTTTCGCACAAAACCCGGACAACCCCTTTGCGCCGAATTATTTTACATTTACTGCAAATTTTTTTTACGGATGCCTTTACTTTCATAATACCCCACAAGGTCCAAGGATCAAGGTTGAAGTTTCAAGGAAAACCGTATACCGTAACCCTTTGACCGTCTTTTAGTTATTTCGACCGATAGGTAATCCGACCCCGATTGAAATCATAAGGTGACAGCTCAACTGTTACCCGGTCTCCTGGCAAAATTTTTATAAAATGCAAGCGCATCTTTCCGGAGATGTGGGCCAGGACCCGGTGTCCATTATCCAGTTTAACCCTGAACATGGCATTCGGCAAGGTTTCAACAACCGTGCCTTCCACTTCAATTGCGTCTTCTTTGGGCATAATTCCTAAAAAAGGTCTGTCCCTTGGCAGGCCTGAGTTAAAATCCGGCAGCCGTTCTCCGTAATGGCTATCGTATGCTCAAAGTGGGCCGACAAACTTCTATCTTTGGTAACCGCCGTCCAGCCGTCGGCCATTATTTCCACTTCACTGCCTCCGGCATTGACCATAGGTTCTATAGCTAAAACCATCCCGGGCTTCAAAAGGAGCCCTCGGCCTGATTCTCCAAAATTAGGAACCTGGGGGTCTTCGTGAAGAGCCTTTCCTATGCCGTGGCCCACAAACTGGCGCACTACCGAAAACCGATGGCTTTCGACATGGTGCTGAACGGCAAAGGAGACATCTCCCAACCGCCTTCCGGCCCGGACCTGTTCCAAACCTTTGAACAGCGATTCTCGGGTAACCTTAATCAACTGTTCAGCTTGAGGGGATATCCGTCCCACGGCCTGGGTCAGGGCCGCATCACCATAATAACCTTCTAAGCAAACACCAAAATCCAAGCTGACGATATCGCCGTCCACTAACCTCCGTCCGGAGGGAAAACCATGGACGACTTCTTCATTTACAGAAACACACAAACTGAAAGGATAGCCGAGGTATCCTTTGAAAGCCGGGCGGGCCTTTTTTTTTAAAGAAAGACGGTAGGCCAAAAGATCCAAGTTCCTGGGTCGTTACCCCCGGTTTGATCCGGCTACGAATTTCAGAAAGAATTTCTGCAACTAATCTCCCCGAAGCGCTCATTTTTTCGATCTCTTCCGGGGATTTTAACAAGATCATCGTTTCCCTTTACTTAAGAACCTGGACAATCCTGTCGAATATTTGCTGAATACCGCCCTGCCCGTCAATCGATCGGACCAAGTTTTTCTCTTTATAGTACTGGATGAGAGGAAAGGTCTGTGAATCATAAACCTCCAAACGATTCCGGACCGTATCTTCATTGTCATCATCCCGCTGATAGAGTTCTCCCTGGCATTTATCGCACAGGCCTTTGTTGAGCGGAGGATCAAAAATAGCATGATAGCCCCGGCCGCACTGACGACACGTCCGTCGCCCGGTCAGGCGTTTGATTAATTCTCCCTTATCCACATCAATGGAAATAACATGATCGATCCCCGAATTCATGGCCGACAGGACCTTGTCCAAAGCCTGGGCCTGGGCCACGGTCCGTGGAAAGCCGTCCAGGATATATCCATCCCGGCAATCGGCTTCTTTAAGCCGGGCCTGAATAATATCGATTACCACTTCATCCGGAACCAAAAGCCCCTTATCCATATATTCCTTGGCCTTCAAACCCAACGGAGTTCGCTCCTTTAAGGCCGCTCTTAAAATATCACCGGTTGAAATTTGAGGGATCCGATAACGGTCAATCATCATTTTGGCCTGGGTCCCTTTTCCGGCCCCCGGCGGGCCCAATAGAATTAAATTCATTGATTCCCTCCTTGATCCTTAAAGACTATCTTCTGACTCGACCTAACCCTTTTTTCATAAAACCTTCATAATGGCGGGTCAACATGTGCGATTCAATTTGGGCCATGGTGTCAATAGCCACCCCGACCACAATCAACAAGGCCGTTCCCCCGAAATAAAAAGGGACCTTGAAACGAGTAGATCAGTATGGTGGGCAGGACACAAACGGCCGATACATATAAGGCCCCGCCGAAAGTGATGCGGGTCAATATCCGGTCGATATAATCCGCGGTTCGCTTTCCAGGACGGATCCCCGGAATATACCCTCCGTACTTCTTCATATTATCAGCCACATCGACCGGATTGAAGGTCACCGCGGTGTAAAAATAACAAAAGAAAAAAACTAAATCCCACATAAATCAGATAATAGAGCAGGCTGCCCGCGTTCATATAATTCTTGAAAAAAGCACTCAGCCACTGGATCTGGACGAACTGGGTGATCGTCGCCGGAAACATAAGAATGGAAGAGGCAAAAATGGGCGGTATGACCCCCGAGGTATTGATCTTCAACGGTAAATGGGTGCTTTGCCCCCCATAAATCTTCCGCCCCACCACGCGTTTGGCATATTGAACCGGAATCCGGCGTTGACCCCGCTCCACAAAAACGATAAATCCGACCACACCGACCATCAAAACGATTAACAACAAACTAAAGACAAAATTCATCTCACCGGTCCGCACTAATTGAAAGACGCTGGACACGGCGCTCGGCATACGGGCCACGATCCCGGCAAAGATGATCAGAGAAATGCCGTTTCCGATACCCCGTTCGGTGATCTGTTCCCCCAGCCACATGATAAAGGCCGTACCGGAAGTCAGGGTGATCATGGTCATCAATCGGAAAGCCCAGCCGGCATGAATGACCACGGAGGCCCCGCCCGGACCGGCCATATTTTCCATCCCCACGGCAATCCCAAACCCCTGAAACAGGGAAAGGACCACGGTTCCATATCGGGCATATTGGGTAATCTTTTTCCGCCCGGCCTCCCCTTCTTTTTTTAATTTATCCAGGTAAGGGATGACCACGGTTAAGAGATCCAGGATAATCGAAGAACTGATATAGGGCATGATCCCCAGGGCAAAGACGGACATATGCTCAAAGGCACCACCGGAGAACATGTCAAAAAGGCCGAACAAGGTACCCTGAGCCCTTTTGAAAAAGGCCGCCATGGCTATGGTATCAATACCCGGAGAGGGGATATGCACCCCCACCCGATATACCGCCAGCATGGCCAGGGTAAACCAGATCTTCTTTTTCAGCTCGGGAATCTTGGTGATATTTTGGATGCCGCCGATCATTGTTTCTTCTTCTGTTCTTAATTATAAAATTTAGGGAGCTTTATTTCCGCCTTTTGGATTAAGGAATTCCGCATTCCGAAATCCACAATCTAAATAACTTCCACCGTCCCTCCGGCGGCTTCAATTTTTTGCTTCGCCCCTTGGCTGCATTTGTTCACCTTAACAAACAAAGGGAATTGAATCTCTCCGTGTCCTAAAAGTTTGACGGCGTCCTTCAAATGCCGAATGACCCCCATCTGGATCAGGGCCGGCACATCTACGGTGGACCCGCCTGAAAACGGTTTGAGATCCCGGATATTAATCAGCGTATAACGGACTCTGCTGATGGGAGTAAAACCTCTCTTGGGCAGCCTTCTTTGGATGGGCATCTGGCCCCCCTCAAACCCTGGCCGAACCCCTCCTCCGGACCTCGAATTCTGCCCCTTCATGCCCCGGGTGGCGGTTTTCCCATGCCCGGAGCCTATTCCTCGCCCTACCCGTTTAGGCTTTGTTCTGGAACCGGGGGCCGGCGACAAATTTCCCAAATGATATTTCGTGCCTTTTGGCTTTGAATCCATCCCTACAACTCCATTCTCATTCTTTTACTTCCACCAGATGGGATATTTGTCGAATCATCCCTCTTAGTTCCGGTGTATCTTTTCGGATTATCGTCTTATTCATTTTGGTCAACCTCATACTATCGAGGGTTCGACGATGCTTGGGAGGTCGGCCTATTCCACTTCTTCGTAAGGTAATTTGGATCATCTTCTCATTCATAGGAGCTCACCTGATTTCTGCAACGGTTTTGCCTCTTTTTTGGGCGATCATTTCCGGGCTGTGTAGATTTCGTAATCCCTGAATCGTTGCCCGGATCACATTGTGGGGATTATTAGAGCCCAAACATTTGGTCAAAATGTTCTGCACCCCCACGGCCTCCATAACCGCCCGAACGGCCCCGCCGGCGATAATGCCTGTCCCTTTGGAAGCCGGTTTAAGCAAAACCCGCCCGGCGCCGAAACAGCCGATGACTTCATGGGGAATGGATTGCTCCATCAGGGGAAATTCCTTCATCTCTCTTTTGGCCTTTTCCATGGCCTTGCGGATGGCTTCGGGGACTTCATTGGCCTTGCCAAGGCCGGCCCCCACTTTTCCGTTTCCATCTCCGACTACGGCCAGGGCACTGAAACTGAAACGCCGCCCCCCCTTAACCACTTTGGCCACCCGGCTGATATGAACCACCTTATTGATTAATTGCTTATCCGTTGAGTTGTAGTCTATCAATATCGCCCCCCTCTTAGAATTCCAACCCGGCTTCCCGGGCGGCTATCGACACGGCTTTTACCCGGCCGTGATACAAAAAACCGTTTCGATCAAAAACCACCTTTTTAATCCCTTTTTCCAAGGCCTTCCGCGCTAGTAAGGCCCCGACCTTCTGGGCCACCGCCACCTTCCCGGGAACCTTGACCTCCCTGATTTCCGGACTCAAACTGGATACCTGGACCAGAGTTTGTCCGGTCGTATCGACAATAATCTGGGCATAGATATTTCGGGCACTGCGGAAAACAGAAAGCCGGGGTCTTGTTTCATCGCTCCAGATTTTTTTCCTAACCCGTCTTTTTCTTTTCAGATGGGCCATTTTTTTCTTCTTTAAGGATTCCATAATTTCCTCTTTTATTATTTTGAACCTGTTTTCCCGACCTTCCTGCGGATCTTTTCTTCCTGATATTTTATTCCCTTGCCCTTATAGGGTTCCGGGGGTCTGAATTTTCGAATCCGAGCCGCTGTCAGTCCCAGAAGATCGCGGTCGATGCCCTTGAGGACCACACGGGTTTGTCTTTCCACCTGGGCAGAAATCCCTTCGGGCAGTTGAAAGGGAACGGGATGAGAATACCCGAGATTCAATACCAATTGACTGCCCTGGATTTCCGCCCGATAACCCACGCCTTGAATCTCTAAAACCCGTTCGAACCCTTCGGCCACTCCTTTGACCATATTGGCCACCAGGGTCCGAAATAATCCGAACAAGGCCCTGACCTTTTGGCTGTCATCCTGAGGGCGAATGAGGACCTGGTTTCCTTCAAGCTGTAAGGATAATTGGGGAGGCATATTTCGGCTTAACTCCCCTTTAGGGCCTTTAACCGTCAACCCTCCTTCGGTCAGCACAACCTTCACTTCTTTAGGTATCGGAATGGGTTTTTTTCCAACCCGTGACATAACTTCCTCCTTAATAGCCTCTTATCAGTTTACCAGACCGTACAGATAATCTCGCCGCCCACCCCGTGTTTTCGCGCTTCCCGCTCGGTCATTACTCCTTTGGAAGTAGATAAGATGGATAAACCCATCCCATTCAAAACCTTAGGGATATTATCTTTCTTGGCATAAGAACGTCTGCTGGGGCGGCTGACCCTGCGGATATTGGAAAGGACTTGCTGGTTTTTTTCATCATACTTCAGATAAAGGCGAAGCAACCCTTGGCGATTGTCCTTAATGACCTTAAAATTTTTAATATATCCCTCATCTTTCAATATCCGGGCTATATGAATCTTAATCTTGGAAGAAGGGATATCCACCTTGCTGAATTTGGCTGAACTGCCGTTTCTAATCTGGGTCAGCATATCGGCGATGGGATCGGTCATGCCCATAAATATTAACTCCTTTTTCGATTCCTTTAAAAATGTTTTGCCACTACCAACTGGATTTAACTACACCGGGGATATCCCCTTTGAGGGCCATCAGCCGGAAACAGATGCGACATAACCCGAATTTCCGTATATACCCTCGTGGTCGCCCGCATAGGGGACATCGGTTATAGGACCTGACCTTGAATTTGGGTGTCCGGCCGGCCTTAATCCTTAAAGACGTTTTTGCCAATGTGTCTTCTCCTTCTTTTTCCCGGTTTGATTCTTAATAGACCTTGACTCTTCGATGATTTTATCAACTCCGGCTAATAGGTTCGAGTTCGGTGTTCGGAGTTTAAACTCCGAACTAATGACTCGGAACTAATAAAGTTCCAGTGATATTTGAATTCTTCATAAGTGCCTTTCTTTAATAAAAGCACTTGGTTTCATTCTAATTGCGAAAAGGCATTCCCAATAATTTCAACAAGAGCCGGCCTTCCTCATCGGTTCCAGAGCTGGTTACGATAGTAATATTCATACCTTTGATCTTATCTATCTTGTCGTAATTGATCTCCGGAAAAATAATGTGTTCCCGAATTCCCAAGGTATAATTGCCGCGGCCGTCAAATGATTTCGGGGAAACACCCCGAAAATCACGGACCCGAGGCAAAGCGACGTGAATCAATTTATCCAGAAAATCAAACATCCGGTCTCGGCGTAAAGTCACCATGCAGCCGATAGGCATATTTTCCCGCAATTTAAAAGACGCAATGGACTTTTTAGCCCGGGTAATCACCGGTTTTTGCCCGGCGATCAGGGCCAATTCTTCCACCGCATTATCCAGGATCTTGATATTTTGAATGGCCTCTCCCAGACCCATATTGAGTACTACACTTTGCAGCCGGGGGACCTCCATGATATTCCGATAATTAAACTCCTGAGTCAACTGGGGTCTAATCTCGTTTTCATAAAGCGTTTTTAATCTGGACATGCCTTGTTTCATCCTTTCCCGGCTATTTATTCTCCAGAATCTCCCCGCATTTTTTACAAATGCGGACCGTTTTCCCATCCGGCTGCTTCTGAGAACCAACCCGAACCGGGTCAGTGCATTTTCCACAGATGAGCATCACATTGGAGACATGAAGAGAGGCTTCCTTTTCAATGATGCCCCCTTTGCTGACCTTTCCTCCGGGACGCGTATGCCGCTTGATGTAATTCACTTTCTCGACGATCACCCGGTTTTTTTCGGAATAAATTTTAAGTATTTTACCGGTCTTGCCTTTTTCTTTCCCCGAAATAACCATGACCTTGTCGTTTTTTTTCAGTCTCATTTTTTTGCCCTATCTTGAATAAATCCTATTTTCTTGCTTCACTCATCGTTAACAAGTTGATCAAAAATGCCCAGATGCAAGGCGCCCGAAATTCCTCGGCATGAAGGCGTACTTGATGTACGTCGTAATGACGAGGGATAAGGGAAATCCCGCTATCAGCGGGATCAGGTGGGCGTTTTTCATCAACTTGTCAAAGCACTTCTGGCGCCAGTGATATAATTTTCATGAAATTCTTGGCCCTGAGTTCCCGGGCCACCGGGCCGAAAATTCGAGTCCCGACCGGCTCCCGCTGTTGATTGATCAAAACCGCCGAATTATCATCAAATTTAATATAAGAACCGTCAGGGCGGGAGATCTCTTTTTTGGTCCGAACCACCACCGCCTTCATCACATCCCCTTTTTTGACTTTGGCATTAGGAATAGCCTCTTTAACGGATACCACGATTATATCCCCGATCCGGGCATACCGGCGGCGAGTTCCACCCAGAACCCGGATACAAAATAATTTCTTGGCTCCGGAATTATCGGCCACATCTAATTTAGTTTGTGTCTGTATCATCAGGGATCACCTTACCTTCTACTCCATTTTCTCTAAAACTTTGCTGACCTTAAATCGCTTCTGCTTGCTCAGAGGACGCGTTTCCGTCAGTAAGACCCGATCCCCGATTCGGCATTCATTTCTTTCATCGTGGGCCATAAATTTGGCCTTCCGGCGAATGTATTTCTGGTAAACGGGATGTTTCACCAATCGTTCAACCGAGACCACCACGGATTTTTCCATCTTATTGCTGACCACCGTTCCGGTTAAGGTCTTTTGACTGCCCCTCTTTTCCATATCTTAAACCCCTTTGGTTTTCTTGATTAAGCGGCCATCTTGGCACGAATAACGGTCTTGATCCGGGCCAGATCCTTTTTGGTCATCGGAATACGCATGGTATTTTCCAGCAGCCCTGTGGCATGTTGAAATCTTAGATTAAACAGGGTCTCCTGTATCTCTTTTTCCTTGGACCGTAACTCCTCGATGGTCAAATCTTTTAATTCGCTGGCTTTCACAACAGGCTCCTAAGCACAATTTTGGTCTTGATGGGAAGTTTATGGGCGGCCAAACGCAAGGCTTCATCGGCCACTTCCTTGGAAACGCCTTCCATCTCATAAATAATTCGTCCCGGGTGAATTACTGCCACCCAGGCCTCAGGTGCCCCTTTTCCCTTTCCCATCCGGGTTTCAGCCGGCTTCTTGGTAATCGGTTTATCGGGGAATATGCGTATCCAGATCTTCCCGCCCCGTTTTATGGACCGGGTCATGGCAATACGGGCCGCCTCGATCTGTTGAGCGGTTAATCGGCCGCATTCCAGGGCCTGAAGACCGAAGTCACCGAACTCCAGTTCCGACCCGCGAAAAGCGGCTCCCCGCATCCGGCCTTTTTGCTGTTTACGATATTTAACTTTCTTTGGACTGAGCATGACAAAAATCCCTCTACCTTAAGAAACCGGTATTTCCTTTTCCGCTAATTTTTCCCCTTTAAAGATAAGGACCTTGATCCCGATGAGCCCGTAAGTCGTCGCCGCTTCGGCGAATCCGTAATCGATAATGGCCCGCAGAGTATGAAGAGGCACCCGGCCTTCCCGATACCATTCGGTCCGGGCCATTTCCGCCCCGCCCAAACGCCCGGCACAGGCGATCTTGATCCCTCCGGCCCCGAATTTTCTGGCTGCGCTGACCGCTTTTTTCATAGCCCTCCGGAAGGCCACCCGGCGCTCTAATTGCGAGGCCACATTTTCAGCCACCAACTGGGCTTCCACTTCCGGTTTTCGAACTTCCTGGATATCCAAAATGACTTCCCGCTTAATCTGTTTTTCCAGGTCCTTTTTCAGACTTTCAATCTGGGCCCCTTTTTTACCGATGACAATCCCGGGCCTGGCGGTATAAATGATAATCTTGGCTTTATTGGCTGCCCTTTCAATTTCAATCCGGGCAATACCGGCATCAAACAATCTTTTTTTAAGAAAATCGCGGATCTTTTTGTCTTCCTGAATAAGTTGCGCGAAATCCTTGCCCGCAAACCACCGCGAATTCCAATCCTTGTTGACTACCAGTCGGAATCCTTTTGGATGTGTCTTCTGTCCCAAACCGATCTCCTTTTCTTTAAGCTTCTTCTAAAAACACTGTGATATGACTGGTCCTTTTTAATATGGGATAGGCCCGGCCCATAGCTCGGGGCATAAAACGCTTTAAGGTAGGGCCGCCATCGATCAACACGGTCTTGACCACCAGGGTGTCGATATCCACCTTATTCTGTTCGGCATTGGCAACCGCTGAATGCAGAACCTTCTGAAGTATTCGGGCCCCCTTCCTCGGCATGAACTGCAGAATGGAAATGGCGTCCTCCACTTTTCTCCCTTTGATGGCCGGTATGATCACCTGGACTTTTCGGGGCGCTATCCGGATATATTTGGCCTGGGCTTTTGTTTCCATAAATTTACCCTTTCTTACTTGGCCTTTCCTTTTACGGCGGTTTTTCGATCCCCGGAATGGGAATAAAAAGTTCGGGTGGGAGAAAATTCTCCCAATTTGTGACCGACCATATTTTCCGTCACATAGACCGGAATGAACTTTTTACCGTTATGGACCGCAAAAGTCATCCCTACAAATTCAGGCAGGACGGTTGAACGACGCGACCAGGTTTTTATGACTTTCCGGCTCTTGGTTTCCTGGGATTCTTGTACTTTCTTCAACAAAGGTTCATCAACAAAAGGACCTTTCTTTAATGAACGTGCCACAACTCCCCCCATTTCAATTCCGGATTGCGGAATAATAAGGTGCTGTTTCATCCCTCAATCCGAAATTCTTATTTCAGATTGAATTAAATCTTTCTTATTCCGAAATCCGCATTCCTATTGTGTTTTTCTTTTTTTAACGATCAATCGATCGCTGGCCTTTTTCTTCCGGGTTTTGAATCCTTTGGTCGGGACTCCCCAAGGGGTTACCGGATGACGGCCCCCGGAGGACTTTCCCTCTCCTCCACCATGGGGATGATCCACCGGATTCATGGCCACACCTCGCACCTTGGGTCTTTGCCCCAACCACCGGCTTCGGCCGGCTTTGCCTAACGAGACCCTCTCATGCAAGAGATGCCCGCACTGCCCGATGGTGGCCCGACAGGTCAATAAGACTTTGCGGACCTCTCCTGAAGGCAGTTTAATCTGTCCATATTTGTCTTCTTTGGCCATGAGTTGGGCATATGTCCCGGCACTGCGAGCCAGTTGCCCGCCGCATCCCGGTCTTAATTCGATGTTATGGATATTGGTACCCAGAGGAATGTTGCTGATGGGCAGACTGTTTCCCGGTTTAATGTCAGCCCGTCCGCTGCTGATCACCAGATCTCCCACCTTGAGTTGATGAGGGGCCAGAATATAGCGTTTTTCCCCATCGGCATAGTGAAGCAAGGCGATCCGGGTAGAACGATTGGGGTCGTATTCTATTACGGCCACCTTAGCGGGAATGTCTATTTTCTCCCGCTTAAAATCGATTCTTCGATACTGCCGTTTATGACCGCCCCCTTTATAACGGCTGGTGATACGGCCATAATTATTACGCCCCCCTGTCCGGGGTAATGGTTCTACCAGACCCCGAACCAGTTCTTTGCCCGTTATTTCATCGTAGGTATCAAAGGTTTGAAACCGTCTTCCCGGTGAAGTTGGTGTACATGTTCTAATGGCCATATTGCTTCTCCCTTACCAAGGTCCCTTCCTTATAGATTTTCAATCGCTTCACCCGGAGCCAGCCTGACCAGGGCCTTCTTCCAATCTGCAGTTCTTCCAGCCTTCTTTCCTACTCGCTTCTTCTTCCCCTCCATCTGCATGAGGTTGACCCGTTGTACCTTTACCTTGAACAGGGTCTGGACAGCCATCTTCACCTCGGAACGGTTGGCCCTTCGGTCAACTTCGAAAGCCACTTCATTGATTTCTTCCTTCTTCCGAGTCGATTTTTCCGTTAGCAAGGGCCTTTTTATAATTTGAAAAATATCTTTCATTGGCCTAAGGCCTCCTCAATAATCGGAATGCTGGGTTTAAGCAGAACCAGGCGCTCATATCTCAAGACATCATAGACATTCAACCCGTCAGCCCGGAGGACTTTTACCCCATTCACATTACGGGCTGATTTTTCCAGGTTCGTGTTTTCCTGATCGGTGACAATCAAGGTTTTTTTCAATTGCAAACGGTCCATGACCTGGGAAAAATTTTTGGTCTTGATCTCATCCAGATTAAAATTATCCAGGACCATCAATTGGTCCCCCTGCCACCTGGAAGACAAAGCCATCTTCATGGCCAATTTCTTAACCTTTTTGTTGACTTTGGGTTCGTAGGTCCTGGGAGAGGGCCCAAAAATAATCCCCCCACCGCGCATCAAGGGGGAGGTCCTGGTACCCTGCCTCGCCCGGCCGGTTCCTTTTTGACGAAAAGGTTTTTTACCGCCGCCGCGAACTTCGGATCGATCCTTGGTAGAGGAGGTCCCGGACCTCTGCTTAGCCTGAAAGCTTAAGACCATCTGATGGAGTATATGGGGATTAACCTCCCGGTTAAAAATATCATCTTTCAGGAAAAGTTCTTCAACCTTTTCTCCAGTGAGGTTATAGACAGTTACCGTTGGCATTTTTTTCCTCTTTGAAATCCAGGAGTCAGGTCTCAAAATTCAGAATAACTTCTCTTCAGTATCGAAAAAATACTCGGTAGGGCCTTCTGGATTCTGACTTCTGGATTCTGACTTCTATGTTTTCACTATTTATAAATAGCCAGGAGATTATTACGGCTCCCGGGTACAGCCCCTTTGACCAGCAGCAAATTACTTTCTGGCCTGATATCCACGATCGACAGGTGAATGACGCTCACCTGGCGATTTCCCATATGCCCGGGGAGTTTTTTGCCTTTTATGACCCGGGAGGGGTAGGCACTGGACCCGATGGAACCGGGGACCCGATGGGATGTGCACCCATGGGTATCTTTTCCACCGGAAAAATTCCAACGCTTGACTACTCCGGCGAAGCCTTTCCCTTTGCTGGTCCCCCGGACTTTCACCTTGTCCCCGACCTGAAAAATGTCGACCCGGACTTCATCGCCCACTTTATAAGACAGGTCTCCCGAGGCCGGAAATTCTTTTAGATGGACCATGGGGGGAATCCCTTTTTTCGCAAAATGCCCCTGAATCGGTTTATTAACCGCTTTGGGTTTCGCCGGCATAAATCCCAGTTGATAGACTGCTCCCTGGCTTTGTTCCCCTTTTTTCTGGACTACTACACAAGGGCCGGCCTCAATGACCGTTACGGCCACAGATTTCCCCTCTTCTATAAATATGCGGGTCATTCCCAGCTTTTTTCCTAAAATTCCTTGCATGATCATCTTTCTCTGAAGAAACTGTTTTTAAAAAACATCCCCTTACAGTTTTATCTCGACGTCCACCCCGGCTGATAAATCCAATTTCATAAGGGCATCCACCGTGGCCTGGGTCGGTTCCAGGATATCCAATAATCTTTTATGCGTCCGGACTTCAAACTGCTCCCGGGATTTTTTATCCACATGGGGAGATCTCAAAACACAGAACTTTTTGATCATCGTCGGCAAGGGTATCGGCCCGGCCACCCGTGCCCCGGTCCTCCGAGCTGTTTCCACGATCTCAGCGGCCGACTGATCCAGCAGTTTATGGTCAAAGGCTTTGAGTTGAATCCGAATTTTTTGACTGGTCATCATATTAAAAATTCCTTTTAGGCTGAAGACTGAAGACTGTTAGGCTGAAGGTCGAATAAGGTTTTTTACCTTCAGCCTTCGGTCTAATTGCCTTCAGACCGATTTTTCCTATTCAATAATCTCCGAGATGACACCGGCGCCGACGGTGCGGCCCCCTTCCCGGATGGCAAAACGAAGCTCCTTCTCCATGGCAATCGGGGTAATCAACGATATATCCACCGATACATTGTCTCCCGGCATCACCATCTCCACTCCTTCCGGCAGCGTCACCACCCCGGTCACGTCCGTCGTTCGAAAATAAAACTGCGGCCGATACCCGTTGAAAAACGGCGTGTGCCGGCCTCCTTCTTCCTTGGCCAGGATATAGGCCTCGGCCTTAAACTTGGTGTGCGGTGTGATGCTCCCCGGCTTGGCCACTACCTGCCCCCGCTCTACATCGTCGCGCTTCGTCCCCCGAAGCAATAACCCTAAATTGTCTCCCGCCTGCCCATGGTCCAGGGTCTTCCGGAACATTTCCACCCCGGTGCAGATCGTCTTCACCGTCGGCCGGATACCGATTATCTCCACTTCGTCCCCGACCTTCACCTGTCCCCGTTCTACCCGGCCCGTGACCACCGTTCCCCGGCCCGAGATGCTGAATACATCCTCCACCGGCATCAAAAACGGCTTCTCAATATCCCGCACCGGTTCCGGTACAAACTTGTCCACCGCATCCATCAGCTCCAATATCGGCTTGCAATTATTACATTCCTCTTTCCCGCAGCCGCATTCCAGGGCCTTTAACGCCGACCCTTTCACAATCGGTATCTCATCCCCCGGAAATTCATACTTGGTCAGTAACTCCCGCAGCTCCAACTCCACCAGCTCTATCAATTCCGGATCATCGACCATGTCCACCTTGTTCAAAAATACCACAATATAGGGCACTCCTACCTGCCGCGCCAATAATATATGCTCCCTCGTCTGCGGCATCGGCCCGTCATCGGCCCCCACCACCAGTATCGCCCCGTCCATCTGGGCCGCTCCGGTGATCATGTTCTTGATATAATCCGCATGCCCCGGACAATCCACATGCGCATAATGTCGGCTCTTCGTCTCGTACTCCACATGCGCCGTCGCTATCGTGATCCCTCGCTCTTTCTCTTCCGGTGCCTTGTCGATCTGGTCAAACGGGACATAACTCGCCATCCCGCTCTTCGATAAACATAAGGTGATCGCCGCCGTTAACGTCGTCTTCCCATGATCTATATGCCCTATCGTCCCTACATTCACATGCGGCTTCGTCCGCTCAAATTTCTTCTTCGACATCTCCCCGCCTCCCTTTGGTTAAATTAATTCCTTCCCTCTCCCATAAAAACAGGTTGCTTATGGATTAACCACTTTTTCTATCTTTGATAAGAGATTCGAATACGGATTGAGGAACCTTTTGATAATGGGAAAATTGGAGGGTAAAAGTAGCTCGACCTTGGGTTAAGGATCGAATGCTGGTTGAATAGCCGAACATTTCGGCCATAGGGGCCTGACCGCGAACGATTCGGGCCTTACCCCGGCTCTCCAAGCCCTGAATTTTTCCCCTTCGGGAATTCAAATCCCCCATGACTTCCCCGATAAATTCTTCAGGGGTCACGATTTCCACTTCCATAATCGGTTCCAGAAGAATGGCCTGGGCCTTGGCCGCCGCTTCCTTAAAGGCGATAGATCCTGCAAAAAGAAAAGCCCGCTCCGAAGAATCCACTTCATGAAAAGAGCCGTCTACCAGCCTGACTCCGACATCGACCATGGGGTATCCGGCCAGTCCCCCACCTTCCATGGCCTCGATGACCCCTTTTTCCACGGCCGGGATATATTCCTTGGGAATCACACCCCCGACAATCTTATTTTCGAACAAAAATCCGGCGCCGGCTTCCCGGGGATATATCTCCAGCCAGACGTGGCCGTATTGCCCGCGCCCTCCGCTTTGCCGGATATATTTTCCTTCGGCCTTGATCTCCCGGGTAATCGTTTCTTTATAAGCCACCTGCGGTTTCCCGATATGTGCGGCCACATTAAACTCCCGGGTAAGGCGATCGACTATAATTTCCAGGTGCAGCTCCCCCATCCCGGAGATGATGGTCTGGCCGGTGTCTTCCTCGGTATGGACCTTGAAGGAAGGGTCTTCAGCCGCGATCCGCTGCAGGGAAAGGCCCAATTTATCCAGATCGGCCTTACTCTTGGGTTCAATGGCAATCGAGATAACCGGCACCGGAATGTCCAGCGATTCCAGCAGAAGAGGGGCCTTCGGATCACAGAGACTGTCGCCGGTAGTGGTATTTTTCAGTCCTACCACCGCCACAATGTCTCCGGCCCTCATCTCTTTGATCTCTTCCCTCTGATTGGCATGCATTTTGAGCAGACGGCCGATCTTCTCTTTTCGCCCTTTGTTGACATTGAGAACCGCCTCTCCGGAAGACAGGCACCCGGAATAAACCCGTAAAAAAGTCAGATGCCCCACATAAGGATCAGACATTAATTTGAAAGCCAGGGCGGTAAAAGGGGCATCTTCCCGGGCACTGCGTTCTTCCGTTTCACCTGAAGCATTTTTTCCTGCAATGGGAGGGACATCGGTCGGGGCGGGTAGGTAACGGACAATAGCATCGAGTAAAGGCTGGACCCCTTTATTTTTAAAGGCCGACCCACAGAGCACTGGAACCACCTTCCGTTGTAATGTGGCCTGTCGCAGGGCCTGAATGATCGTTTCTTCCGGCAGGTCTCGGCCTTCCAAGTAGGACTCCATGATGGCATCGTCGGTATCAGCCAGAGCCTCGATTAATTTCCGCCGATACAAGGCCACAGTCTCCTTTAAGTCCTCCGGGATCGGCTCGGCTTCTAAGGTTCGTCCCAGGGTAGCCTGATCAAAAGAATAGGCCTTAAGGGTAATCAGGTCAATGATCCCCTGGAAGGATTCCTCCTTCCCCAAAGGCCATTGAACAAACACCGGATTGGCCCCCAGCCGTTCTTCCATCATTTTCAGACACCGTTCGTGATCGGCACCAACCCGATCCATCTTGTTAATGAAGGCCAGCCTCGGGATATGATAGCGGTCCGCTTGCCGCCAGACCGTCTCCGATTGAGGTTCCACTCCGGCCACGGCATCGAAAACCGCTATCGCTCCATCAAGGACCCGCAGACTCCGCTCGACCTCGATAGTGAAATCCACATGCCCGGGGGTATCGATGATATTGATCCGATGGTCTTTCCAGGTACAAGTGGTGGCTGCCGAGGTAATGGTAATCCCCCGTTCCTGCTCCTGTTCCATCCAATCCATCACCGCCGACCCATCATGAACCTCCCCCATCTTGTACGATACCCCGGTATAGTATAAGATCCTTTCGGTGGTAGTGGTTTTTCCGGCGTCAATATGGGCCATGATCCCTATATTCCGAATCTGTGATAATAAAACCTGCTCAGACAAACAATGACTCCATTTCCCGTTCCAAACATGCCCTTGGTCATCGGCTACCAGCGGTAGTGGGCAAAGGCCTTGTTGGCCTCTGCCATTTTATGAGTGTCTTCTTTCTTTTTGATGGCCGCCCCGCGGTTATTCGCCGCATCCAGCAACTCCCCGGCCAATTTTCCTTCCATGGTTTTTTCGGAACGGGCCTTGGCATAATTGATGACCCAGCGTATACTCAAAGAAAGCCTCCGGCTCGATTTCACTTCAACCGGGACCTGGTAGGTGGATCCTCCGACTCTTCTGGATTTAACCTCAATCACCGGCTTAATGTTTTCGATGGCCTTTTCAAACACCTTAATCGGTTCCTCTTCGCTCTTCTTGCTGATCAAATCCAAAGATCGGTAGAGGATCGACTCGGCCGTACTCTTTTTCCCCTGGCGCATCAGAGAATTGACGAACCTGGCCACCAGCAAACTGTGATATTTGGGATCGGGTAAGATCCCCCTGTGAATGACTTCTCTTTTCCTCGGCATTCCGACCTCTTTGACTTTTCAAAAATAGTAAATAAGATATTATTTTTTATTCGATACTATTTGATTCCGCAATCCCCTGCTGATCGCAGGTTCCAAAATCCGAAACGGTTATTTAGGTCTTTTAGCCCCATATTTGGATCGGCTGTTTTTTCGATCGGCCACGCCGATGGAGTCCAAAGTCCCTCGAATAATATGATAGCGAACCCCCGGCAGATCCTTGACCCGGCCCCCTCGAATCAGAACCACGGAGTGCTCCTGCAGATTATGTCCGATCCCCGGGATATAGGTGGTCACTTCCATACCATTGGTTAAGCGCACTCGGGCGACTTTACGGAGGGCCGAGTTGGGCTTTTTAGGGGTCGACGTATAAACACGAATACATACCCCGCGTTTTTGAGGACATCCTTTTAAGGCCGGCGCCGTATTTTTCCCTTTAACTTGTTCCCGGCCCTGACGAATCAATTGATTGATAGTAGCCATAAAATCCTGCTTTTCCCTCTATTGGATGGTCTAACTGCCTGAAAGCTGAAAATCAAAATATATAAACCGGATCGCCCTAATTGTCAATCTTTTTTTCGGTCACTTCCTCTAATAATTGCGGCAAGATGATTTTACGATAAACCGGCATTCCCGATCCGGCCGGAATCAATCGTCCCATAATCACGTTTTCCTTCAATCCCCTCAGGTAATCCTTTTCGCCGGCAATACAGGTGTCCGTTAAAACCTTGGTGGTCTCCTGAAAAGAGGCGGCTGAGATAAAACTATCAGTGGAAAGAGAGGCCTTGGTGATTCCCTGGAGCAAGGGTTCGGCTTGGGCCGGTTTGCCCCCTTTGGTCAGGACCTCCTGGTTTTTCTGGGTAAACACCTGCCTTTCCACCTGGTCCCCTACCAGATAGTCCGTATCTCCGGGGTCTTTGATCTTGACCTTGCGAAGCATCTGCCGAACGATGACTTCAATGTGCTTGTCGTTGATCTTAACCCCTTGAAGACGATAGACCTCCTGGACTTCATTGACCAGATATTTTGCCAGTTCTTTGATTCCACTGACACTTAAGATATCGTGAGGATTGGCCGAACCATCCATCAGGGGTTCCCCGGCCAGGATGACATCCCCTTCCTGCACGCTGACATGCTTCCCCTTGGGGATTAGATATTCTTTGGCCTCGCCTACCTCCGGGGTAACGATGACCTTCCGTTTTCCCTTGGTGTGCTTACCAAAGGTGACCACCCCGTCGATTTCGGTAATCACAGCGTGTTCTTTGGGCTTACGCACCTCAAAAAGTTCGGCCACGCGGGGGAGCCCCCCGGTGATATCCTTGGTCTTGGTGGTCTCCCTGGGGATTTTAGCAATCACGTCGCCGGCCAAAACCGGGTCCCCCTCGGAGACCATGACGATGGCCCCGATAGGCAAGAGATAGCGGGCAAAGGAATTGGTATCCGGAAGACGGGCCGTTTTTCCACCCTCGTCTTTGATGGAAATTCTCGGCCGGACTTCAGCATCCCGATATTCGACAATGACCTTGCTGGATTTACCCGTCACTACGTCCCGCCGTTCCTCCAGGGTGGCCCCTTCGGTCAGATCCCCGAACTTTACCCGGCCGGAAACCGCGGTTATAATCGGGATAGTAAAGGGGTCCCAGTTGGCCAGAAGGGAACCGGCCGAAACCTTTTGTTTGTCCTTGACCTTAAGCAAGGTCCCGTAGATAAGGGGGTATCTTTCTCTTTCCCGATTTTTTTCATCCAAAACACAGATCTGGCCGTTCCGGTTCATGACTACCAGGTCTCCATCCCGGTTTTGCACGGTATGAAGCTGGACAAATTGAACCTTTCCTTCGGTCCTGGATTGAAGGGAGGTCTGTTCCCCCCGTTTGCTGGCCACCCCGCCGATATGGAAGGTCCGCATGGTCAACTGGGTCCCGGGTTCTCCGATGGACTGAGCCGCAGTAATGCCGATGGCCTCCCCGATATCGACCTGTTTTCCATAAGCCAGATCCCGGCCATAACATTTGGCACAAACCCCTCGGGCACTTTGACAGGTCAACACCGATCGAATCATGATTTTCTCTATGCCCGCGTCTTCAATCCGGTCCACAGCCGCCTCATCGATTTCACTGCCGGCGGCAACCAGCACCTCTTCGGTAAAAGGATCTTTGATATCTTCCAGGGTGACTCGACCCAAGACACGCTCCCCGATGGGTTGAATCACTTCCCCCGCTTCCCGGAGGGATTCGACAAAAATCCCATCGATGGTCCCGCAATCTATTTCATTAATGATCACATCCTGAGACACATCCACCAGCCGCCGGGTCAGATACCCTGAATTGGCCGTTTTAAGAGCCGTATCGGCCAACCCTTTCCGGGCCCCGTGGGTGGAAATAAAATACTCCAACACACTCAACCCTTCCCGGAAATTAGCCCGGATCGGGGTGTTGATAATCTCCCCCGATGGTTTGGCCATCAGACCACGCATCCCGGCCAATTGTCTCATCTGGTCTTTACTCCCCCGGGCCCCGGAATCGGTCATCATAAAGATGGGGTTAAAACTGGCAACCTGAAAATCCTTATGATCCGGGCCGGTGGACACTTCTGAGCCCATGACCTGCATCATCTTCTGGGCCACATCTTCACTGGCCTTGGCCCAGATATCGACTAGTTTATTATATTTTTCACCGTCGGTAATCAGCCCGTCGGTGTATTGCTTCTCAACTCTCCGGACCTCTTCTTCGGCCTTTTTCAAGATCTCCTTCTTTTGAGGAGGAATCTTCATGTCCGAGACGGAAATAGAAATTCCCGATAGAGTTGCATAGTGGTATCCGATATCTTTTAACCGGTCGGCTAAAAGAACGGTCTCTTTGATGCCGGCTTTCCGGTAACAGTCATCAATCAGTTTCCGAACCTCTTTTTTGGTCATGACCCGGTTGATACGTTCAAAGGGAAGCATGGAGGGCAGCACTTCCCCTAAGAGCACCCGTCCGACCGTGGTATCGACCAATCGACCGTCAAAACGGACTTTGATTTTGGCTTGGAGGTCCACCTGTCCGGCATCATAGGCGATCCGGACCTCTTCCGGTCCATAAAAGACCTTCCCTTCCCCTTTGGCAAACATCCGGTCTCGGGTCATATAATATAAACCCAAAATAATATCCTGCGAGGGGACAATGATCGGTTCCCCATTGGCCGGTGAAAGGATATTGTTGGTGGACATCATCAGGACCCGGGCTTCGATTTGGGCCTGGATGGATAAGGGCACATGAACGGCCATCTGGTCTCCGTCAAAATCGGCATTAAAGGCCGTACAGACTAAGGGATGCAGTTGAATGGCCTTTCCCTCGACCAAAATCGGTTCAAAGGCCTGAATCCCTAATCGGTGCAGGGTTGGGGCACGATTGAGCAGCACCGGATATTCACGGACCACTTCATCTAAGGTATCCCAAACCTCCGGGGTCTCCTTTTCCACCATCTTTTTGGCTGTTTTAATGGTAGACACATAACCTTTTTCTTCCAACCGGTGATAAATAAAAGGCTTGAAAAGCTCCAGGGCCATCTTTTTAGGTAAACCACACTGGTGCAAGCGCAAATTAGGTCCGACAACAATCACCGACCGGCCGGAATAATCGACACGTTTTCCCAACAGGTTTTGCCGGAATCGACCCTGCTTGCCCTTCAGCATATCGCTTAAGGACTTCAGAGGGCGCTTATTGGTCCCGGTGATCACCTTACCCCGTCGGCCGTTATCAAAAAGGACATCAACAGCCTCCTGAAGCATCCTTTTTTCATTTCGAATAATGATATCCGGGGCATTGAGTTCCAAAAGCCGTTTCAAACGATTGTTCCGGTTGATGACCCGGCGGTAAAGATCATTCAGATCGGAAGTGGCAAATCGTCCGCCGTCTAAAGGGACCAGGGGTCTGAGATCGGGTGGTAAAATCGGTATGACGGTCATGACCATCCATTCAGGGCGGTTTCCCGAATCCTTGAAGGCATCAACAACCTTAAGCCTTTTGATGGTTTTCTTCTTTTTGGCTTCCGAATGAGTCGTCTGGATTTCTTCCCGCAAGGCTATGGATTCGGCTGCCAGGTCCAAGTTTTTCAAAAGGCTCTGGATGGCTTCGGCCCCAATACCGGCCACCACCCGGTCTCCGAATTCTTCTTTGATCTGGCGGTAACGCTCCTCGGAGAACAGGCTCCGAACCGGCAGGGAGGGCTCCTTGGACTCCAAGACAATATAGGCTTCGAAATAAAGGACTTTTTCCAGTTCTTTGAGGGTCAGATCCAAAAGGGTGCCTATTTTACTGGGGAGACTTTTCAGGAACCAGATATGGGCTACAGGGCTGGCCAGTTCAATATGTCCCATCCGTTCGCGACGGACTTTGGACTGGATGACCTCCACCCCGCATTTTTCACAGACCACTCCCCGGTGTTTCATGCGCTTATATTTTCCGCAATTGCACTCATAATCTTTGGTCGGGCCGAATATCTTGGCACAAAAAAGACCGTCCCGTTCCGGTTTGAAGGTCCGATAGTTAATGGTCTCCGGCTTTTTCACCTCACCATGGGACCATTCCCGGATCTTCTCCGGAGAGGCCAGAGAAATTTTTACGGCATAAAAATTCAACGGGTCTTTGGGTTTGGCAAAGTAGCTGAATAGATCTTCCAAGATGTACTCCTTAAAAATATGTGTTAACGGACAAATAGGTTTAAAAGAAAGCTCGGAGTTCGGAGTTGGGAGTTATTTACTCATCACTCCCAACTCCGAACTAATAACTAACAGTAACTAACAGGCTTCCCTGAGCCCTGTTTTTATGATGTTAGCTTGGTTCCGCTTTGGGTTCTCCTTCAAGGAGTTCCACATTAAGCCCCAGACTCTGTAATTCCTTAACCAGGACATTGAAGGATTCCGGCAACCCGGCCTCCAGCACATTGTCCCCCTTGACGATTTTTTCATACATCCGAGTCCGGCCGACTACATCGTCCGATTTGACGGTCAAAAATTCCTGCAAGGTGAAGGCCGCTCCATAGGCCTCCATGGCCCAGACCTCCATTTCTCCCAGACGCTGCCCGCCGAACTGGGCCTTTCCCCCCAAGGGCTGTTGAGTAACTAAGGAATAAGGTCCTATGGACCGGGCATGAATCTTATCATCAACCAAATGATGCAATTTCATCATATACATGACCCCAACGGTTACTTCGCGATCAAAGCGTTCGCCGGTCCGGCCGTCATAGAGGACTGCCTGACCTGTTTCCTTCAGCCCGGCCAACTTAAGTAGTCTCTCAATATCTTCTTCTTTGGCCCCATCAAAGACCGGGGTGGCCATATGAATCCCTTCTTGAAACTGACTGGCCAGGACAGGAAGATAATCTTCGGAAAGATTTTCGACGTATTCTTCCACTTTTTTAGACTCGTAGATTTTTCGTATCAAACGCCGGGTTTCCCCGTCCCTCCCCAATGTGGTCAGCAGATCAGCCACTTTTTTCCCGAGTTCTCTCGAAACCCAGCCCAAATGAGTTTCCATAACCTGTCCTACATTCATCCTCGAAGGGACCCCCAAGGGATTAAGGACGATATCTACCGGGGTTCCGTCAGCGAAACAAGGCATGTCTTCGGTGGGAAGGATCCTGGAAACCACCCCTTTATTTCCATGACGCCCGGCCATTTTATCACCTACTGAAAGTTTGCGTTTGACGGCCACATAAACCTTGACCATTTTGACCACGCCCGGAGGCAGTTCGTCCCCTCTTTTCAGTTTGGCTATCTTCCCCTCGAAGCTCTCTTTGATCAGTACCACCTGCTCCTGATAATCTTTAATTATTTTATCTACTTCCTCTTTCAGTTCTTTTCCCTTGGCGACCGAGAGTTCCTTCCATTTTTTTACCGGGATCCGGCTTAGCCGCTCGGCGGTAAATTTTTCACCTCGGGAAATGATGACCTTCCCGCTCCGGTCTTCTTTAACGGTTCCGGCCGATATTTTTCCGGTCAATACTTTTTTCAGACGAAGCAAGGCTTCGCGCTGTACGATCTGGATTTCATCATTCTGGTCCTTCATGATCCGGGAGATCTCTTCCTCTTCTATGGCCCTGGACCGGGCGTCCCGTTCCACACCTTTACGAGAAAAAACATTGGCGCCGATAACGATCCCTTCGATCCCCGGAGGGACTCTCAAGGAGGTATCCTTGACATCACCGGCTTTCTCCCCAAAGATGGCCCGGAGCAGCTTTTCTTCCGGAGAAAGCTGGGTTTCTCCTTTGGGGGTGATCTTCCCCACCAGAATATCGCCGGGGGTTACTTCCGCCCCGATACTGATAATCCCGCTTTCGTCCAAATTCTTTAAGGATTCGTCCCCGAGATTGGGGATATCCCGGGTGATTTCTTCCCTTCCCAGCTTGGTGTCCCGGGCGATCAGTTCAAATTCTTCAATGTGGATGGAAGTAAAGGCATCATCTTTAACCAAATGCTCGCCCACCAAAATTGAATCTTCAAAATTATACCCCCCCCAGGACATAAAGGCCACCAGGACATTCCGTCCCAGCGCCAGTTCCCCTCGTTCGGTTGACGGCCCGTCGGCGATGACCTGGCTCTTACCGACCAAGTCCCCCTTACGAACGATCGGTTTCTGATTAAAACAGGTATTTTGATTTGATCGCTGAAATTTTGTCAGTTTGTAAATTTCCACATCGGCCCCCAGGGCCTTTTCCGATTCTTTGCCCGAGAGATAACGAACGACGATGCGGTCGGCATCCACATCCTCAACAATCCCGTCCCTTTTAGCCAACACGGTTACCCCCGAATCCCGGGCGACCACCTCTTCTATACCGGTCCCGATAATCGGGGCCCGGCAGGACAAAAGAGGAACAGCCTGGCGCTGCATATTCGATCCCATCAAGGCCCGGTTGGCATCATCGTTTTCCAGAAAGGGGATCAGGGATGCGGCAACGCTGACCAATTGGTTGGGCGAAACGTCCATCATGTGAATCGGTTCTTCCTCCTGATTGACCATGACGAATTCCCCGTCCCTCCGGGCGGAAACCGTGGCATCCATGATCTTTCCCGATTTATCCACCGACACATTGGCCTGGGCGATATTGAGATCCTTCTCATCCATGGCACTTAAAAAATTGACCTCCCGGGAAACGGTCCCGTCCTTAACCAGCAGATAAGGGGTCTCAATGAAACCGAATTCATTGACCCGGGCATAGGTACTCAAAGAAACGATCAAACCGATATTGGGACCTTCAGGGGTCTCAATGGGACAAATCCGGCCGTAATGGGTAGGATGCACATCCCGAACCTCAAACCCGGCCCGTTCCCGGGTCAAACCGCCTGGTCCCAGGGCACTTAGCCGTCTTTTGTGAGTAATTTCCGAAAGCGGATTGGTCTGGTCCATGAATTGAGAGAGCTGGCTGGTCCCGAAAAATTCCTTGACCACGGCCGCCACCGGCTTGGGATTGATCAAATCATGGGGCATGAGGGTTTCAATTTCCTGTAAAGTCATCCGTTCTTTGATCGTCCGTTCCATACGAACCAGGCCGATGCGATATTGGTTTTCCAACAGTTCTCCTACGGCCCGAACCCGCCGGTTTCCCAGGTGGTCGATATCATCCACCGGACCATTGGCGTCTTTCAGTTCGATCAGCTTCTTGACGGTCAACAGGATATCTTCCTTGCGTAAGGTCCGCTCCGTTAAAGGGATATCCAGCTCCAATCTCCGGTTCAGTTTAAGACGCCCCACGGAGGAAAGGTCATAGTTTTCGGAATTGAAAAAAAGATTTTGGAAAAAATTATTGGCCACTTCCAGGGTCGGGGGATTACTGGGGCGCAATTTTTTATAAATCTCGATAATGGCCTCTTCGCTGCTGGAAATTTTGTCCATGACCAGGGTATCCCGAAGCGATGAACTGACGTTAATCCCGTCAATGAAAAGCAGATCAAAATAGGGAATCTTTTTTTGAATTATCTGATCCAGTTTTTCTTTGGTCAGGGCCTCATTACCGGCGGCAATGATTTCGCCTGTTGCCGGATCAATCAAATCCTGAGCCAGGAAAAACCCTTCCAGGTCTTCATTTTTGGCAGCCAAAGAGGAAATCTTGGCCTCTTGAAGCATCTTGATGATCCGTTTATTTATTTTTTTGTTTTTTCTGGCAATGACTTCACCGGTCAAGGGATGGACAATGTCACGAGGCGCCTTTTTACCCAATAAAAAATCGGGATTGACTTCCCTTTTAAGCTTCCCGTCTTCAATCGTGATCCGTTCTCGTTCATAAAAGAAGTTCAGCAAATCCTGGTTGGAATATCCCAGGGCCTTTAATAATATGGTGATTGGAAATTTGCGACGACGGTCGATTCGGACATAGACGATATTTTTGGCATCAAATTCCAGATCGATCCAGGATCCCCTTAAGGGAATAATCCGGGCCGAATACAATAAACGTCCGCTGCTGTGGGTCTTCCCTTTATCGTGATCAAAGAATATTCCCGGGGAACGATGAAGCTGGCTGACCACCACGCGTTCCGTCCCGTTGATGATAAACGTCCCCTTGTCGGTCATCAAAGGGATGGTCCCAAAATAGATGTCCTGTTCCTTGATATCCCGGATAGTCTGACTTCCGGTATCTTTGTCCAGATCGTAGACAATGAGGCGGACAGTGATTTTCATCGGCACTTCGTAGGTCATACCTCTCTGAAGACATTCCCCCACCTCATATTTAACCTCTCCAAAAGAATAACGGACGAACTCCAGGGAAGACATGCCGCTGAAATCCCTTATCGGAAAAACACTTTTAAATACCCCTTGAAGTCCCACTTTTTCCCGTTGTTCGGGGTCCGTCTGCTTTTGCAGGAATCGTTCGTAGGACTGTTTCTGCATATCAATTAAATTGGGAATATCGATGATTTTTTCGATACGCCCGAAATTTTTACGAAATCGAACGTTATGGATAGACCGTTCCTTCATTCTTGCTCCTTCTTTCGGTATCTAAGGAATTGTTATACCGCTAACCCTTATATGATGACCTATTGGAAGACTCACCTTGACGTAGAATCCTCACCTTCCCTTTTTTTACCCGGGTAACGGAGAAAAAAGAGGGAAAAGTGAGGATTCAAAGTTTCCTAAAAAACGAAATTATTTAATTTCTACCGTCGCGCCGGCCTCTTCCAGTTGTTTTTTTACCTTTTCGGCTTCTTCTTTGGAGATCCCCTTCTTTAATGGTGTTCGGCAGGCTCTCTACCGCATCCTTGGCCTCCTTGAGTCCCAGGCTGGTAATGGCCCGAACCTCTTTAATCACCTGGATCTTTTTCTCACCCACTCCGGTGATGATCACTGAAAATTCCGTCTGTTCCTCAACGGCCTGCGCTTCAGCGGGAGCTTGCCCCATGCCGGCCATGGCCATGACCGGAGCCGAGGCCTTAACGCCGAACTTATCTTCCAACTCTTTTACCAATTCCGACAGTTCCAAAACCGTCATATTGGAAATAAACTCTATCACATCTTCTTTGGTTATTTTCTCAGCCATCTTAATAAATCCTCCTTCTTCTTTCTGTTAGGCCTCGGCTTTTTGTTCTTCAATAGCCTTTAAGGTCCCCATAAATTTCTGTATAATTCCGGCCAGGGTGGATACAAAACCCGTCGGCACGGCAATGAGTGAAGATAGTACCTGTCCCAATAACACTTCTCGGGGAGGCATTTTAGATAATTGACGGATCGCTTCCCCGGAAATGGGCTTCCCTTCCAATACCCCGCCCTTGAAGACAAAGGTCTCCCGGTCCTTAGAAAAATCCGCCAGGATCTTTGCGGCGGCCACCGGATCCTGGTAACTCAAGGTGATCCCGCAAGGACCGACAAAGAGATCTTTCAGTGAGGTCATCGGGGTTTCTTGAGCAGCCCGATTAAACAAGGTATTTTTTACTACCTGATACTCATCGCCACCCTGCCGCAGGTCGCGGCGCAAGCGGCTCAACGACCCGACATTCAACCCCCGGAAGTCGGTAATAAAAACGGCCTTGGCCTGGGTTAAACGTTGATGGAGGTCGGTCACGATCTTTTCCTTCTCAGCCCGTTTCAACGATTGGTCCCTCCTTTCTTTTTAGGTTTTTATCAAGGTTTTAAAGTCCGTGACGACGACGGCTGAGTCCATTTCCCCCAGAGTCTCGGCAGGCTGAAAGGTTCATTTAGGCTTTTAAAGGCACCTGCGGTCTTCGACCCTAAAACCATATTGTGATAGCTCATAGCTTGTAGCTCTTAGGCTTATAGGAAAAAATGGGAAAAATTCCAAAAACTATGAGCTGTGAGCTATGACCTATGAGCTAATTACTATTTTGCCAATATCTTTAACAAACGCCGTATCTATTTTGATCCCTGGCCCCATAGTGGTAGAAATGGTTACGTTCTTCAGATAGGTCCCTTTGGCGCTGGAAGGTTTGAGTCGCACCAGGGTATCAAACAAGGACATGATATTAGGGATCAGTTTTTCCGCGCCGAAAGAAACCCGCCCGACCGGGGCATGAACAATCCCATTTTTTTCGGCCCGAAACTCAATCTTTCCGGCCTTGATCTCCTTAACCGCCTTGGCCACATCAAAGGTTACGGTCCCGGTCTTGGCATTGGGCATCAAC
This sequence comes from uncultured delta proteobacterium, assembly GCA_963790475.1. Classification (GTDB taxonomy): domain Bacteria; phylum Desulfobacterota; class RBG-13-43-22; order RBG-13-43-22; family RBG-13-43-22; genus RBG-13-43-22. The sequence continues at coordinate 315,955 of CAWBOS010000015.1, forward strand.
CCCCTGGGACCTAAGATCTTCCCGATCTTTCCCACTGTACCCATCAAATCCGGGGTGGCCACGGCCTTGTCAAAATCTGTCCAGCCGGCCTTGATTTTTTCAACAATCTCTTCCGCCCCTACGAAATCGGCCCCGGCCTCCAGGGCTTCCCTCTCCTTTTCCCCTTTGGCAAAGACCAGAACCCGGGTGGTCTTTCCCGTCCCGTTGGGTAAGACGACGGCCCCCCGCACCATTTGATCGGCATGTCGAGGGTCGACCCCCAATCGAACCGCCAGGTCCACGGTTTCATCGAAGCGGGTAAAAGAAGAGGATAAGGCCAACTGAATCGCTTCTTCCAGGGGGTAGCGTTTGGTTCGATCCACCTGGTCAACGGCTTTTTTATATTTTTTCCCTCTATCTGACATAATGTTCTAACCTACCTCTCTAAGAATCTTATCCAATCTCAATCCCCATGCTGAGCGCTGTCCCTTCAATGATCTTTTTGGCAGCGTCCAGGGTATTGGCATTTAAATCAGGCATTTTTAGTTTTGCGATTTCTTCGATTTGGGTTGGAGTGACTTTGCCGACTTTATCCCGATTTGGTATTTTGGAACCCTTGGCTATCTGCGCGGCCTTTTTTAACAATATCGATGCCGGCGGGGTTTTGGTGATAAAGGTAAAGGACCGATCGGAAAAAACAGTGATCACCACCGGGATAATCATGCCTTCCTGGCCTTGGGTTCGGGCATTAAAAGCCTTACAAAACTCCATGATATTAACTCCGTGCTGACCCAGGGCCGGACCTATCGGCGGAGAGGGATTGGCTTGGGCCGCTGGTACCTGAAGTTTAATATAGCCGACGATTTTCTTAGCCATTATTTATGTTCTCCTTCGTTTATCAAAAAAGAATTCAGAAGTCAGGAGCCAGAAGTCAGAATAAAATCTTGATAGAAACAACCCCTTATTCTGGCTTCTGACTCCTGAATTCTGATCCTGCTTTACATCTTCGCCACTTGAACAAAGTCGAGTTCAACAGGGGTGGCCCGGCCGAAGATACTGATTAAGACCTTGATTTTCCCCTTATCCGGTTTGACCTCTTCAACCACTCCGTTAAAATTAGAAAAAGGTCCATCGATCACCCGCACTTCGTCACCCTCTTCAAAAAAGAATTTGGGTTTTGGTTTAATGGCCCCTTCGGCCATTTGTTCGATGACCTTCATTGCCTCATCATCGGGTATAGGAACCGGCCTGTTTTTTTCTCCAATAAATCCGGTTACTTTAGGAGTATCTTTGACCAAATGCCAGGTCTCATCATTGAGTTCCATGCGGACCAGGATATAACCCGGATAAAATTTTCGGGAGGAAGTCTTGCGTTCCCCCTTGACCAATTCCACCACCTTTTCAGTGGGAACCAGGATATTGGAAAACAAATCTTCTTTCCCCAAGGATTTGATATGCTCTTCCAAGGCCATCTTAACCTTGTGTTCAAAACCGGAATAGGTATGAACGATATACCATTTGTGTTCCACAGGCCCGCCTTTTTATATTATTATCTTTTTAAGATTATCGCGACTGCCTTGGACAGCCCTATATCCAATAATCCCAGAAAAAAAGCGACCAGAACGGATAAAATAATCACCATGCCGGTTGCCGCGATGGTTTCTTTTCTGGAAGGCCAGGTTACCTTTTTGAGTTCAACGCGAACCTCGCGCAAGAAATCTTTGACCTGACCTATCCATTGGATTTTTCCAACCCATTTGGTGGCCAACCCTTCTTCCGGTCCTTCTTTAAGGGCCGGTTTTTTAAGATTTCCCTTATCGTTCCCTTTGGGCACAATCGAAACTTCATTTTCTTTTCCCGGTCCGTCCACCTTATTCAGGGACTTGGTTTCGGGTTCGATCATTCCCTGCTTCTTTTTCGTCTTGACCTTCTTCATACAATACCAGGGCCTCTTAGATTTTAAATTCCAGATAGTATTGGCAGGCCAGGAGGGATTCGAACCCCCAACACCCGGATTTGGAGTCCGGTGCTCTAACCATTAGAGCTACTGGCCTGTAAGACCAGATAATCACCCCTTGGACCTATTTGGTTTCCTTGTGCGCAGTATGGGTCTGGCAAGAAGGACAATATTTTTTGAACTCTAACTTATCCGGGGTTTTCTTTTTATTCTTGGTAGTGGTGTAGTTCTTTCTTTTACATCCGGTACATGACAAAATGACTATATCTCGCATGATTGATCCTTTATATAAACAGACTGAAGGTATTTAGGCTGAAGGCTGAAGGTAAATCTTTTTAATCCTTTTCGACCTTCGGTCTAATTGCCTTCAGACCGATTTTTCCTATTCAATAATCTCCGAGATGACACCGGCGCCGACGGTGCGGCCCCCTTCCCGGATGGCAAAACGAAGCTCCTTCTCCATGGCAATCGGGGTAATCAACGATATATCCACCGATACATTGTCTCCCGGCATCACCATCTCCACTCCTTCCGGCAGCGTCACCACCCCGGTCACGTCCGTCGTTCGAAAATAAAACTGCGGCCGATACCCGTTGAAAAACGGCGTGTGCCGGCCTCCTTCTTCCTTGGCCAGGATATAGGCCTCGGCCTTAAACTTGGTGTGCGGTGTGATGCTCCCCGGCTTGGCCACTACCTGCCCCCGCTCTACATCGTCGCGCTTCGTCCCCCGAAGCAATAACCCTAAATTGTCTCCCGCCTGCCCATGGTCCAGGGTCTTCCGGAACATTTCCACCCCGGTGCAGATCGTCTTCACCGTCGGCCGGATACCGATTATCTCCACTTCGTCCCCGACCTTCACCTGTCCCCGTTCCACCCGGCCCGTGACCACCGTTCCCCGGCCCGAGATGCTGAATACATCCTCCACCGGCATCAAAAACGGCTTCTCAATATCCCGCACCGGTTCCGGTACAAACTTGTCCACCGCATCCATCAGCTCCAATATCGGCTTGCAATTATTACATTCCTCTTTCCCGCAGCCGCATTCCAGGGCCTTTAACGCCGACCCTTTCACAATCGGTATCTCGTCCCCCGGAAATTCATACTTGGTCAGTAACTCCCGCAGCTCCAACTCCACCAGCTCTATCAATTCCGGATCATCGACCATGTCCACCTTGTTCAAAAATACCACAATATAGGGCACTCCTACCTGCCGCGCCAATAATATATGCTCCCTCGTCTGCGGCATCGGCCCGTCATCGGCCCCCACCACCAGTATCGCCCCGTCCATCTGGGCCGCTCCGGTGATCATGTTCTTGATATAATCCGCATGCCCCGGACAATCCACATGCGCATAATGTCGGCTCTTCGTCTCGTACTCCACATGCGCCGTCGCTATCGTGATCCCTCGCTCTTTCTCTTCCGGTGCCTTGTCGATCTGGTCAAACGGGACATAACTCGCCATCCCGCTCTTCGATAAACATAAGGTGATCGCCGCCGTTAACGTCGTCTTCCCATGATCTATATGCCCTATCGTCCCTACATTCACATGCGGCTTCGTCCGCTCAAATTTCTTCTTCGACATCTCCCCGCCTCCCTTTGGTTAAAAATTTAATCCTCTAGGTTGAAATTATTGGATGGCCGGCTCCGCCTGGGCGGGCTGACCTTTTGTGTGATAATTTTGCCTTCGTTTTTATCGTTGTCAGCGCTTCAACTGAATATCAAAAAATTATTTTGGAGCCCACGACCGGGATTGAACCGGTGAACCTCATCCTTACCAAGGATGCGCTCTACCAACTGAGCTACATGGGCCCTGTTCTTTATTGGCCTATTTATCCTTTTGGATTCGACAACGCCTTTAATTTTTTTGGAGCGGGAAACGGGATTCGAACCCGCGACCCTCAGCTTGGAAGGCTGACGCTCTAGCCAACTGAGCTACTCCCGCTTTTTGTGGTTGAGGAAAAGAGAACCTATGGCTGTAGTTTTAACAATACGGCTCTACTTACCCTATCTCCTACACCCTTTCCCATTGCCGGGCCTCCCGTCAATGGATACCATACCCTTTCTTGGCTGGTGGAGGGGGGAGGATTCGAACCTCCGAAGGCATGGCCGACAGATTTACAGTCTGTTCCCTTTGACCGCTCGGGAACCCCTCCCAATGTGGATTCAAATAAGATGGACTCGTAAAAAGTCCATCAACAGGCCGAGGACGAATAAGTCAGGCCTGGGGTGAAGGTGGAACCACTTGAATTCACTTCAAGTGGCGGGAGAGGGGAAGCCCTTTCCCGCCTCGTGAAAAGTCGTTTTCTGACTTTTTACGAGGTTATCAACTAAAAATGTGTTACAGAAAAAAAATATCAACCTGTATGCTTTTGTTACCGAAACACCCTTCCTGGAGCCAGCGAAGGGATTCGAACCCCCGACCAACTGATTACAAATCAGTCGCTCTACCGGACTGAGCTACGCTGGCCGAATAGCCTGAAGTTAAGCTTTTTATTGTAACTTATTGAAAATGATATTCAACAAATTTTTTTTCGGTGTTTTCCTGATAAAAAATCTCGTTTTCACATAAAGCAGGAAAAAACAGAAACCGAACCCCTATAAATTTATTTATTTATTAAATTCGGCAGGTTAGTGATTGAATGGGTATATTTTTCCGGCTTGTAAATTAATTATTATATATCTTTTTCCTCAAACTTCAATAAAAAAATTAAAGCTCGATTATTTTTCCCCCCAGACACGCCGGCTGCGATCGATTTTTTTTCTGACAATATCCCAGGTAGGTGTTTTCAGAAATGATTCCGTCCAGCGCGAAACCATCCGGCGAAACATTTCAAAGGGGACCGTGAAGGAAATTTCATCCGGTTTCATGAACTTACGATCCGAAGGGTCCCATCCTCCCAAAACCGCTTTAAGTTTTCCTTCCGCCTGATACTTCAAGGGCCAGGTCACAATATTGGTACATCCGGCCCCAAACGGGGAAGAAACCGCTTCGAAATCATTGGTGACAAAGACGGCCAATTGATTAAATCCGCAAATGATTTCTCCGCGGGCAAAAAAGATGACCAGTTCAGGCTCTTCCGAAGAAGCAAATTGACTTAAGGGTTTAAAAACACAATAACGGGCCGGCGCCGGTCTGGGGTCCACCTCCTGAAAGAATCTCCGGGATACATCGGCTGATTCCAGATAATGTTCACCCTGGATTTGATTGGGGATACCGGAGGAGATATAATGAGCAATGAACTCCAGTTGCGGTTTTAAGAAACCCAGATAAAAGGCCCCGCCCAGGCAACCAAACCTTTCCCGGTCAAAATAGGCCGCAGTCTTCATTCTCCTGGCCCGCCAGATATTGCCCATAACACAGGAAAAGTCTCCCCAAATAGAACCCCAGTTGATTTCTCCTCTTTTCTCCATCTCGCTGGTCGGCAGATTACCCGGATTGGGAGAATACCCTTTTACTGGTTCCTGATCGGTATAAAACATCCCAAAAGGTTCTTCCGGCAACCCCAGCCGCTCAAAAAAATCCTTCATGCCCTCAGTTATCTTTTTATCCATGATCGGCACCCCTTTGATTATTTAATGATTTCATCATAACAGATTCCTAACCCAAATGGCCAGACTTATCATAGCATTTTATCCCTAAAATCTACAAACCCTTGACAATCCCGAACTACACGTATAATATACGTATAGGAGGTGTGTCATGCAAAAGAAATTAACAATAACCGTTGACGAAGAAGTATATAACGGTCTTCGCAAAACAATCGGACCTCGTAAAATTAGTAGATTCGTTCAAGAGATAGTCCGACCCCATGTTGTCAGACCTAATCTGGAAGCGGCCTACGCAGAAATGGCGAAAGATGAAAAACGGGAGAAGGAAGCCGCCAAGTGGGCCGAAATAACCTTTCAGGACCAGGCTCATGAAACGGCGTGAAGTTTGGTGGGTTAACTTTGATCCCTCAATAGGCGGGGAGATAAGAAAAAAGCGTCCGGCCGTCATCGTCAGTAATGATGCTTCAAACCGATTCCTTAATCGGGTACAGGTGGTTCCCCTTACCAGCAACATGGATAAGCTTTATCCCAGTGAGGCGGCAGTAGTTTTTGAAGGTAAAGAAAGTAAAGCTATGGCTGACCAGTTGGCGACGGTCAGCAAAGAGAGACTTTTTTTGCGGGCGGGCACTTTATCTCAAAGTGATATGCGAAAAGTGGAAAAAGCCATCAAGATCCAACTGGATATTCCTTAAGGCACGTGAAGGTGCTGTTCAGTGCTGACTGGCGGAGTTTCGGTGTGTTTGGCCCCTATGCCTACTACTATGATTCGGAAAGTGTACGTTCTGAATCCAATGGGATTAATGTATGGGTCAGATATGTCGTAACAAGTGAAGAAAGTAGAAACTGGGTTTTTCAGAATAGAAAAAAACAAAGCGTGTCCACAAAAGGGTATGACGGTTATGCCCAGAGTCTTGCCCTATGGGTTATAGAATGTTCGAATGGTAAGTTGGGCGTTTTGAAAGGAAATGATTATGACAGTAATGGTTTTTATAGCCGAGTCTACTTTCGGAGATGAACGAGTCACCGACACGTTCTTCGATAAAACCGGCTTCTCTGATCTCGCCCGTGAACAGGGTATTGAGTTAATTAATCTGAACCGCTCAAGAGTCGTCGAGGTAAAAGTAGAACACCCTCTTGTGTTGGAGACGTTACATATTGCCGAAGAGGCCTATGAGGCCGATAGGATCATCAATCTGCCCAATATGAAAGTTCACTATGCAACCGGAATTACTCTATCCCTGAAAAATATGAAAGGCATTGTGGCGGGCAATGAGAAGAAGCGTTTTCACGAAGTGGGATTGGACAAAGCCATAGTAGACTTGAACAATACCATCAAGCCTTGTCTCAACATAGTGGACGGAATCGTGTGCATGGAAGGAATGGGACCGCGGGGTGGAGATATGGTGAACTTGGGTCTGATTCTCGCTGGTGGCGTGGCAGCGGAGGTGGATTATGCTGGTAGTCTCATCATGGGATATGCCCTCTCTGAAGTAAGACATCTGGAGCTGTATCTTGCAAACAATCAGGTTGATCTAGATCAGGTGGAGGTTGCTGGGGAGCCGATAGAGAAGGTGCGTTACCCTTTCAAGAAAGTGAATCTGTCGAAGATTCTGCCGCAGACATTTCGAGTCCATAACAAGAAGGCCTGCAGTTCTTGTGAGAACGCTTTCCTCCTGTCTTGCCAGCTTCTTGAGCGAACGCCTTTCCGGAGAATTGAGATATACATGGGAGAACTGATAGAGGAGCCAGATTCTGCGGAAGGGATCAAAATAGCCTTTGGGAATTGTTGTCCCGGCAAGATAAACTTTGATAAAACAATTAAGGGATGCCCCCCTTATCCTTTTGCACTGAAGGATTATCTAAAGAGTATAGGGATTACCTAATCAATCGTTCCACCGGATCGCTTACGCTTCCGGTGAACTTCGTGTTCAACTGGGGTAGGCTATGAACAAACTCTGTATTTTTATTGGCATGACAGTTTTTGGTTGGATTGGGTGGTGGATAGGCGACACCATTGGATTCATGACTGCTTTCTTGGTTAGCAGCATCGGCAGCATGGTTGGGGTCTACGTTGGCTGGCGTATCAACCGTGATTACTTAGGCTGAAAGCTCGTTGAATGATCCTTGGGAAAAAGAGGACAGATTTTTTTATTGTTTTTTCAATCCTCCGTTTCATTCAGAACCTTCTTTAATCGGTATCTCCTGTCATACGGCCCTGTCTTTGCAAATCCTTGCCTTAAGAAAGAGCCATATTGCATTTATTAATGGTAAAAAGGACGTCATTCAAGAAATTTTCAACTTTCCCGGCACAGGACGTTAATCCCTGATCAATCGCTAAATAGAGATTTATCCATGAAAGCCGTCAGCCCATCGCTTTCTTTCAACCGCTGGAGCAATCCTTTGATCTTGGGCAACTCATAATGAAAGAAAAAGCGAAGGGTATAGAACTTCCCCTGATAAAATTGTTTTTCCAGTTCGGAGAGGTCGGAACTAAATGCTTTTTGTATAGCCAGTCCCTGGAGGAGCCATTGCCAGGCCACGGTGATTATTCCAAAAAGTTCCAGATATAAAGTCGAATCGGCCAGGAAAACTTCAATTTTTCCCTCCAGGGCCAATGCGGCCAGGTGGGCGGTGATCTCTTTTAAAGAGGCCAGGGCTTCACTCAAGGTTCGGCCATAAGGCACCAGCGCTGGAATAGTTTCGGCCTCGAGGATTGTCTTTTTAACCTCATCCGTAAAGAAGGTAAAGGCTTTTCCATCTTTCATTATTACTTTTCGTCCCAAAAGATCCAGGCCCTGGATCCCGGTCGTCCCTTCATGAATCGGGTGTATCCGGGCATCCCGGTAGAATAGTTCCAGGAGGAATTCATCACAATAACCGTACCCTCCCAGGCACTGAAGCCCCTGGCTGATGGACAGGATTCCCATTTCCGAAGGGTAGGTCTTGGCCACCGGAGTCAGCAAATCCAGCAGTAGTTCATACCGCTCTTTCTCCTCCCCTTCCTTAATTTTCGATTGGTCCACGTACTCCGAGCATTGCATCAGGAGGGACAAGGAGCCTTCGACCACTGCCCTTTGAAAAAGAAGCATCCGTTTCACATCGGCGTGTTCGATGATCGGGATTTGAGGGGTGGCCGGGTCTTTGGCATTAATTTTTCTTCCCTGTAAACGTTCACGAGAATACTCCAAAGAGGTATAATAGGCGGCCGAGGCGATTCCGGCTGCTCCCAGGCCGACATTGATCCTTTCTTCATTCATCATCTGAAACATGTAAGGCAGGCCCTGATGCGGTTGGCCGACGAGGTATCCCCGACAATCGTTATTTTCTCCCATGCTCAATTGGGTAATCGGGGCTCCCCGGTAGCCGAGTTTATGATAGACACCGGCCACCTGGAGATCGTTGAAAATGAGTTGACCGGCTTCGACCCTTTTTTTTGGAACTACAAAGAGGGAAATGCCCTTAGCTCCCGGTGGTGCTCCCTTGATCTTAGCCAGCATTAAATGGACGATATTATCCACCCCGTCATGATCTCCGGCGGATATAAAAATCTTTTGACCCCTGATCTGATAAAATCCCTCATCAGTGGGCAGGGCTACAGTGAGGATATCCGACAAGGAGCTGCCGGCCTGGGGTTCGGTTAAGGCCATGGTCCCCTGCCAATCGCCGGAAAACATCTTGGGGAGGTATTGTTCCTTAAGCTCTTCGGAGCCGAAGGATAAAATCAGATTGGCCGCCCCGGTGGTCAGTTGAGGGTAGACACTGGCCGAGTAATTGGCGGCTGAGAAAATAAACTGGCCTGCTGAGGCCACCAATTGGGGAAGCTGCTGTCCTCCCCAGTCGAAAGGAAAGAGGGCGGAAATCCACCCCCCTTCTCCGGACAACTTCATAAAGGTCCTGACCAGGGGATGGACCTTGACTTCTCCCCCAACAAGGGCCGGAGGGGTCTGATCCATCTCCTTCAAGGCCGGGCGCAGGAGATCCTGCCCCATCTTCAAGGCCGTCTCCAGGGTCAGATCGAAAATCTCCCGGCCGTGTTCCTGGAAATAAGGATATTGACAGAGGTCTTCTATCTGAAAGACCTCATAGAGTAGAAATTTTAAATTTCGCAGGCTGACGAATTGGTCCATTGTAATCTCCTCCCCAACATTTATGACCTGGTTCGAGGGATAGGCAACAACCTCGGATTGTGGAAATTTAATATGGCCGACTATAATTAGGGCACGAATGGGAGTCAAGTGCAAAGGCGGTATTCGAGGTATTCAAAGATGCACAAACAATCCCTTCCGCTGGATGTCATATCTTAAGATGAATAGCTCAACTGTTTATTCAGGTCGCCAAAAAAGATTTGCCAGGAAATTATTTATCTTTTATAAAAGGTCGCAGGGAATCAGGTGATTTTGAAATAGAAAAATCATCAGAGTTATCTTTCCCGGCAAGTTTTTTTTTGAATAGCCGTCCCCTTTTCCATAAGCAGGCGGAGAACTAGAAAGAAGGCAAAATCATGAATCCTTACAAATCAATAGCGATTGAAGTGGCCAGGAAAGCCGGCGCGGTCTTGAAGAAAAAAATGGGATTCAAAAGAACGATAGGGTTTAAAGGGGCTATCAACCTCGTTACCGAAATGGACATCCTCTCCGAAAAAATCATTGTCGATGAGATCGAAAGACATTTCCCCAAGCATGCCATCCTGGCCGAGGAGCGACCTGCGGTAGAAAAATCTTCCCGGTTCCTGTGGATTATCGACCCCCTCGACGGTACTACCAATTATGCCCATGGGTATCCCATCTTTTCCGTATCCATTGCTTTGGCAAAAGACAGGGAGATCGTTCTTGGAGTGGTTTATGATCCCACCCGCGACGAACTCTTCACTGCCGAGAGAGGAAAGGGGGCCGGACTCAACGATCGCAAAATCCAGGTCTCCTCAGAATCCAACCTTTCCCGCAGTCTTCTGACCACGGGTTTTCCGTACGATCTAAGGGAAACCAATGTCAACAACTTTGACCACTTTCGCAATTTTGCCCTCCGGGCTCAGGGCGTGCGCCGCGGCGGTTCGGCGGCGCTCGATCTTTGTTATGTTGCAGCGGGGCGCTTGGACGGGTTCTGGGAAATGAAGCTCGGTCCCTGGGATATAGCCGCCGGAAGCCTGATAGTTACTGAAGCCGGGGGCAAGGTAACCGATTTTTTGGGTAAGCCTCTTAATCTGAGCGGGAAGCACATCCTGGCCAGCAACGGGAAAATCCACTCAGCCATGCGCAGGATTGTTAAACAGGGGAAATTTTTGAAATCCTAATAAAAAAGCCGGGGACGGTCCATAATATAGTGCCAAGCACATTGGCGCTCCTTGGGCTACAAGGACTACTGCCTCACCCTGGAGGTCGTGCCCTAAAGGATGAAAGTTCTATACCTCCAAGGCCCTTTTCAACTCCTCCACATCCGTTATGGGCGATTGGCAGGCGTATTGGCTGCAAAGGAAAACCGTTGGCCGGTTATTCACAGGGCGTAGAGGTTCTAAGAAACGGGAAAGCTGAAAGTATTTTTGTGCTTCTCTTTCTTCTTGTGGCCGCAACAACAAGACTTTATTGGGTAAAAAACTCCTTTGAATTATCGAAACCATTTCCCTGGTAGTGCCCTCAGCCGGGTCGCCTGCCACCACGATCTCCTGACCGGGTCCGAATCCGAAGTCCAAGGCATTGAGGAACTGGGTATAGCCCATCGGATAAGCGGCCACAGCTCCGGAAAAATGATGGAACAGTTGATCGGCTTTTTGCTCTAAATCGGTGTTGCCGGTCATTCGGCCCAGTCGTAAAAAATTAAGGGCCGTAACCGAATTTCCGGATGGAGTCGCCCCGTCATAAAGGTCTTTTTCCCGGAAAATTAGTTTTTCTCCTTCTGCGGCCGTAAAATAACAGCCGCCCTTGTCCTGGTCCCAGAACAAATCGATCAAACGCTCATTCAAGGCAACGGCTTCCTCCAGGAAACGGATATCAAAAAGGGTTTCATACAATTCAATCAATCCCCAGATGAAAAAGGCATAATCGTCCAGGAAACCCGGATAGGCCACCTGCCCTTCCCGGAATCGGCGATAGAGTCCGCCTTCGGCAGTGCGCATGTTTTCCAGAATAAACCGGGCCGCCTTTCCCGCCGCCTGGGCATAGACCGGATCACCCAGGGCCTGAGTCCCTTTGGCCAAACTGGCGATCATCAATCCATTCCAGGAGGTCAAAATTTTATCATCCTTTAGGGGATGAACCCGTTTCTCCCGGACCGAAAAAAGCATCTCGCGCGCATTACTTAATCGGGTTTCCAGTTCCCCAAGCCCCATCTTTTCTTTTTGGGCAAACTCCTCCGCTGAAACGGAAATATGTGGGATATTTTTCCCCTCTTCAAAATTGCCGGTCGGGGTGATGTTATAGAAACGACAAAAAAGATCGGCCGAATCCCGACCCAAAACGTCCTTGACCTGCTGATAGGTCCAGAGATAAAAAAGCCCTTCTTCACCCTCGCTGTCGGCATCTTCGGCGGAATAAAAACCCCCCTCCGGTGAAGTCATGTCCCTTAAAACATATTTAAAAATCTCCCGGCTCACCTGAGCATGAAAGGGATTTTTCAGGGCCTGATAGGCTTCGGTGTAGGCCATAGCCAGCAGGGCCTGATCGTAAAGCATCTTTTCAAAATGGGGAACCAGCCACTTTTCATCCACCGAATAGCGGTGGAAACCCCAACCGATGTGGTCAAAAATACCACCGAAACGCATGGCCTGAAGGGTCTTTTCGATGATCGTATGGTCCTGCGAGGCCGGGTGTCTTCTAAAGTTTCGTAATAGGAAGGTCAGATGATGAGGTGTTGGGAATTTGGGAGCGGCTCCGAACCCGCCCCATGTGATATCAAAGGCTTTTTGGAGCTGCTCCTGTCCAAGATTTAGGGTCTGATCGTTCAAGGTTATCCCGTCCGGAACAGGTGTGGTCTTTGGCTGAATCCCCTGAATGGTTTGCTCTGCAGCCGATAAAATGCGCTCCCGATCGCGCCGCCAAAGAGCGGCAATCTGGGTTAACAATTCAGTAAATCCGGACATCCCCAGACGGCTTGTTTTAGGAAAATAAGATCCGGCAAAGAAGGGTTTTGCCTCCGGGGTCATAAAAATGGATAACGGCCAGCCTCCCCGGCCGGTCAAGGCCTGGCAGACCGACATATAAACCTGATCAATGTCCGGCCGTTCTTCCCGATCCACTTTGATGGACACAAAGGATTGGTTTAGTTGTCGGGCCACTGTTTCATCCTCAAAGGATTCATGGGCCATGACATGGCACCAGTGACAGGTGGCATAACCGACGGAAAGAAAAATAGGTTTGTTTTCTTTCTTGGCTTTTTCAAAAGCTTCCCGGCCCCAGGGATACCAGTCTACAGGATTATGGGCATGTTGGAGGAGATAGGGACTTTTTTCGGCGATTAAATGATTGGGCATTTTTCCACCTTTTTTGGGGTTATTAACCTAAAGCCTGGGGCCTCCTAAAACCCCAAGGGTCTTTTGGGATTATTTAATTTAAGTTAAAACAGCTTACAGGTAACTACAAGGGGGTTTTACCTTTCTTTTAAAAGAATCGGGGGCCCATTGATCTCCCAAACTTTACTGCTAACCTGTTTTTCCTTGCTCCCTTCATCCGCGCCAACTATTTTTTTTTACCCACTTTCAAGGTCAGGGGCGAGAGGGCTTTTTTCAGGGTTGCCAACTTCCGGACTCCTTGCAATTTTCCGAAGATAAATTTTGAAAAATTATTAAATAGCAGGCCGATAGAAAAACTCCCAACCGGCAGGGATAATAATCTTTTTTCAGATCGACATAAACATTAGGGCCGGTATTTGGCGGCAGGTGACCTTTTGGACAATTCTAAAAAAAGCGCTCTCGCCCCTGACAAAACAGATCTGGCAATTGAATTTGTCTAAAGTGAGGGGGGCAAGGTTGCTTTTCCCCTTGACTCGCATTTCCCGCCCGCTTAAAATTCTCTTCATAGACGATTGACTATTCATCATTGGAAAAGAAGGAGGGAATCATGGAAACAACCGATTTGGTAACTTTGATCAAAGGCCGCCGGTCCATTCGTTTGTGGCAGGATAAGCCGGTTCCGGAAGACCAACTCCTGAAGGCCATCGAAGTGGCTACCTATGCCCCGAACGCCGGGAACCAGCAAAACTGGCATTTTTACCTCATCTTAAACAAAAAGACGATTTTGTCGATCGCCGATGCCGTACAAGATAGTGCCGATTACGTGGCCTCTTTGCCTGAGGCGGCAGGCTTCAATGAAACGGCCCTCAGAATGATAAAAGGGGCCGCTTTCTTTCGTAATGCGCCGGCCGGCATCGCCGTGGCCTGCAGCCAATACCAATCTCCGGTAGATACCATCTTGTCGGTTAGGGAAAAAAGTGATCCTAACGATACCAGGGTCACCCAGATGCGCCAGTGGCGTAATACCTCCAATGCCAGGATTCAATCGGCTGCCTCAGCCATTGGCTGTCTGCTCTTAATATTGCATCAAATGGGACTGGGTGCGGTATGGATGACCGGCCCAATGCAGGCCAAGGGGGCCATAGAAAAGATCCTCAAAGTCCCGGCGGAAATGGATCTGATCGCCTATATCCCGGTCGGTTATCCGGCGGAAACCCCGGCCCTTCGAGTCAGAAAACCCGTCCAGGAGGTTTGCGAGGTTATCAAGTAGCTTTCATCCGGAAATTCAAGATTTGCGATAATCTCTCAGCAGCCGCGGTGAGCCGATAGCTAAGGCAGAATCATCAAAGGATTCTACTGAAAACAAAAAGCCGATAGCTGGAGAGACCTGACAAAAAGTCCGTAATCGTCCGCCTGTTTCCGCGGCCAAAATTTATTCCGCTTAACCGGCCGCCTTCTCCGGCTCCGGAGAATCGGTGAAGGGGATGACCAGGTGATAAACACCGGAGTTCAGGTTGGAGGTGAAGGGGTATGGGCCTTTTTTAAATACCCGGAGCATTCCGGTATTGGTGGGCAGCACATCAGCGGTAAATCCCTCTATCCCGTTTTTCCTGGCCACATCAATAAGCATTTGGTACAAATAAGAAGCGATCCCTTTGCCCTGGTATTCTTCATCTACGATAAAGGCCACATCGGCGAATTTCCCCTGTTCGCGTACATATCTGGCCTCAGCCACAATCCGGGTTTCGCCCTTAGTCCCTACCATCCCCACAATGGACATGGTATTCCGGTAATCGATATTAACATAGGATTGCATTTTGTTATGAGGCATGGTCTGGACGGGACTGAAATAGCGGTAGTAAACATCCTCATCGGAGAAACGATAGAACAGCTTGCGCATCTGGTCTTCATCCGAAGGCTTTATGGCCCGAAAACGGAGACTTAACTTATCCTTAAAAGAATGGGAATGTTCCAGGTCTCCCGGATAGAAATGACCCGCCTCAGGAAGGGATATCTGGTCGGGATAGATCATGTTGGCCTCTTTGGCCTGCCGGACCAGTTCAGACCTATCATCGGGATGGGCAATGTCGATCAGGGCCAAGGCCCGCTCGCGCACACTAATGCCTTTGAGATAAGCAATCCCGTATTCGGTGACCACCATGTCCAGCACCTCTCGGACACTGAACTGATTCGGGTATTCCTCGATGGAGATCTTAATATTTGATTGCTGCTTCAGATTTCGGCTGGGCAGGGCACAGATGGTCCGGCCGCCTTTAGAAAGTTCAACACCGGTCAGGAAACCCTGGGCCTCTCCCATGCTGTAGGCTACGTTGCTCAGCCCTATATGCATGGCCACTCCACCGGTCAGATCCACCTTCCGGGCCGGGATAATCAGGGTGAACCGGTCATGGGACCCTATGATCCTGGGATCTCCCACCACGTCAATCCCCTGAAACTCGATCATCGGATTTCGATCCAGCCAGTGCATAAGTTCTGCCGTTCCCAGGGCGTAAGAGACCACGCTTTTCCCCCGGTAAATGGTCTTGAATTTATTGGTGACTGCGCCGCAACGAATAAGGTCCATGAGAGGATCGGTGATAAAAAGGGAATGCACACTTAGATTTTTTTTCTTTCTCAAGTGGGGGGCCAAGGCCTCGAACAAGCTTCCGGTGGCAAAGGACAGGCAGCATCCGTTTTCCACCAGAAGCGCCACATTCGCCGCTACTTTGTCCATAACCGGATCTGTGGGCCAGCGGTCGAAGGTGATGGGAGGCAGTTCGGCGGCAACCAGATAATCAAACTCCCGGGCATTGATCAGGGTATCCCCAAGGGTCCGAGGCACCTGGGAATTAATCTCCCCGACCACCACAGAAGCCTGTTCCATAGCCTGTCTGGCGACGTCCACGGTCACACCCAGGGTGGCCCAGCCATTTTCATCGGGCTCGGTGATTTGAATAAAAGCCACATTGATCCTGATGGCGCCGGATTCTATCAGACCGGGAATCCGGGTGAACCGGCAGGGGATCAGGTCCACATGCCCCATCCGGACGGCCTCACTGGCCACCCAGCCCGAGTAAAAGGTTTTAAGGCGATATTTTCTGACATACCGCTCTTCCAGGGGGATTGTGTCTCCCAGACTGATGAGTTGAAGGACCTCCAGATCTCTCAGATTGGGTAAATCGGAGGAAAGGAGATATTTTATTAGAGTCCTGGGTTCGGCCGCTCCGGTCCCCACAAAGATGCTCATGCCCGGTTCTATTTTTTCCAAAACCTTTTCCGGGGTGCCTATTTTGTCCCGCCAAGAATCCGTCATGCCAATGACCCCGCCATGTCCTTAATGGTTCTTCCTTCAATTCGAAAGACTTCAGTTTGGAATTCGGAGTTCGGAGTTCGGAGTCGGGAGTCGGGAGTTAGAAGGTTTTTCTCCGAACTCGTAACTCCGAACTTTTATCTCTTATCCTTAAATAGCCCAACAAACCCTTCTGCACCCGTGACCTTTTCTGGATTTGAGGGAAAAGGTCAATGCACACTCCGTTTTTTGCGGCTTAGATAATCCACCAGCAGATATTTGCCAAGCTGGTTCGGAGCGGTGAAGAAGGCCCGGCCCTTGTTGATCTTGGTAACCTCATTCACGAAGCTCACCAGCATAGGCGAACGGTCAAGCATGAAAGTGTTTATGGTCGCTCCGGAGCGGGTGAAGGCCCGGACCTCTTTGAGGGTTTCCCGGATGGCCGTGGGGCTGATCCCGAAGGTGGGCCATTCAATATGTAATTGGCCGTTCATGGTAAAGGCGGTCGGTTGACCGTCGGTAATCATGATGACTTGGTGCCGGGCATCCGGGTGCTGACCGAGCAAGCGGTGGGCCATACGCAACCCATCCTGAATATTGGTAAAGACGTCGTCCCCGAAACTGCCCACGGCTTCCAGAAGCTGTTTACGGTTGAGCCGGTGCGCCTGGGTGGCGAATCCGACCATATAAAACTTATCGGTCGGGTAGCGGGTACGAATCAAATGTTCCAGGGCCAGGGCCACTTTTTTTGCAGCAGTGAAGCGGTCATTCTGGAACATGCTGTAACTCATGTCCAGCATGAGAACGGTGGCAGTAGAGGTATTGAACTCGGTTTTAAAGACTTCGAAGTCTTCCGGTTTCAGCCGAACCCTGCTCTTTCCCGAGCGTAAGGCTTCGGCCTTCAGACCGCTGCCGGCTTCTCGAAAGACCGCGTTGGATAAGGTCTTCGGCAAATGCAACTGGAAAGGATCTCCGAAAGCAAAAGGCCGGCTCTCGTCCGGCAGGGCCTCGCCCGGTCCATGAAAGGACGTACTGTGGGCCCCGAAGGCACCGCGGCCGACCATGGAATAAATATCACGGAGGGCTTTCTGGGCAATCAGGCGCATGGCCTTGGGTGTTAGCACCAGCCGGCCTTCCTCAGCAGCCACAAAACCGGACTCACGCAGAAAGTTCATGAACTGCAAAAAAGTCTGGATTGAGCGGCTGGCCTCTTCCCCCAGGTACCGGGCCAGGTCTTCAAGATTCATGCCCTGCAAATCTCCGCGCTCGAGGGCCTGGATCAGCTCGTCCAAACGTCGCAGCTGCTCGGCCAAGGCCATGGCCTGTTCCAGGGTCATGGACTGGCCGCCTTGGGACAAATTTTGGGCCGCCATTTGTTGGAGTTGACTCAGGGTTTTAAGAAACTCCTGAAACTCCGCCTCGGCTTCCTTGTCCAGAAAATCATAATTTCTCAGCTGCTTTACTGCCTCACCGAGATTCTGGGGCAGCCCGTGTAATCCTGCCTCGCGTTGAAATAATTCCTCGATTTTTTTCCGGGCCTGCCCCGATCCGGTAACGGAAAGCTCCTGGCTGGCCCGCTCTTCCGCCTGTTGGACCGCTTTCAGTTCTTTTTGCACGATCTGGTCCAGTCGTTTTCGGAGCTCTTCGCTTAAGCCCTTGGGGTTGAACTGTTTAAGCATTTGCCCCCGCTGCTCACTTAATCGTTTGGCCAGTCGGTCCAAACCTTCAAGTCGAAAGTTCTGGGAATCGAAGGAAAGTCCCTCACGCAGCATCCATTCCAGGGCAAAAGCGGCGTCCCCCGTCTCGAGGAATTTTTCAAGAAAGTCGTCGGTCATGGCCTTGAACTCCAAGTCGACGACCTGGCTGCCGTCCCATCGGCTATAACGAAATACTTTAGACATAGGTTTCTTTCCTAAATCTTTCTTCTAAAAATAAGTATCAAGAGTTCCAAGATTCGAGGTCCAATGAATTCATCGGTTCAAGGTGTAAGGTCTACGGTTTCCTCGGACCTTCCTGCCTGCCCGCAGGCCTCGGACCTTAAACCTTTCTTTTTTAATGAAATCCTTCCCCCCGCTCACGCTTAATGGTCGGCTTGGGTTTGGGCGCCTGAGGTGATATTTTATAGACCGTCTTGTCCTTGCGCAGTTCCTTGTTCAGTTTCTGGTTCAGATGCAGCCCTTCCAGGACAAACTCCGCGGCCGAGGCCAGTTGTGCCGGAGAATCGCTTAAGCCCAGCGTTTTCAGTGCCTCCCGCAGGACCGGCACCTGTTTAAAAAAATCCTTGTATTGCGCTGACGGGGAGTCGGCTGAAACTTCCATGGAGGCCCCGGCCTCAAAAATCCGCGTCACCGGCTCCAGATCTTCAACCCGGAAATGTTGGTCAAAAATACCCCGGATCGCGCGGCGGAGCAGGCGATCCACGATCTCCACTTCGGTCTGATCCTCACCGGCATATTCGATCTCAATCTTGCCCCGTGAGCTGGCAAAAACGGCCGGCAAATCGGAAATACGCGGTACCACCTCCGGTTCACCCAGGCGAATCGCCCGCTTATGGGCGCTGGCCAACACGCTTTCAAAGTTCGAAATGCTCATACGTACCGAGACACCGGAGGATTGATTGATTTCCGGGCACTGCCGGGCCTCAAAGGTCAACCCGGCAATAATCTCTTTAACATAATCCGGCACTAGAACCCGGCGATCAGGGGCGACCTTCACTTGGGCCTCCTGCTCGACGATAGCCATTTCGATCTCCCGTTTCATAGGATAGTGGGTGCGCACCTGGGAGGAATAACGGTCCTTGAGGGGGGTAATGATGCGCCCCCGGTGGGTGTAATCTTCCGGGTTGGCCGTGGCCACAATCAACATATCCAGGGGCAGGCGCACCTTGAAACCCTTAATCTGCACATCGCCTTCTTCAAGGATGTTGAACAGGCTGACCTGGACTTTTTCGGAAAGGTCGGGCAATTCATTGATAGCAAAAATTCCCCGGTTGGTTCGGGGCAAAATCCCGAAGTGGATAACGCGTTCGTCGGAGAGATATCGTCCCTCGGCCACCTTGATCGGATCCACATCCCCGATCAGGTCCGAGACCGAGACATCGGGCGTGGCCAGTTTCTCACCGAAGCGCTCTTCCCGCGGGACCCAAACAATGGGAAGACGGTCACCCATTTCGACGGCCCGGATCCGGCATTCGTGACAGATGGGGGCAAAAGGATTATCCAGGATTTCACAACCGGCTACTGCCGGCATCCACTCGTCCAGGAGCTGGACCAGAGTCCGGATCAGCCGGCTTTTGGCCTGACCCCGCTCGCCCAGGATGAGAATATCATGGCCCGAAAGGATAGCGTTCTCCATTTCCGGGATCACGGTCTCATCATACCCGAGGATGCCGGGAAAGAGAGGTTTTCCTGCCTTCATCCTCTCGACCATATTTTCCATTAGTTCTTGCTTGACCGAGCGATAACACCACCCGGAGGCACGCAATTCACCTAAGGTTTGACTTTTATTCACAGTGTTTCTTCTCCCTTCATTAATTCAAGGTATTCTAAATTGCCCTATTTACACCCTCCGGGACCGATCCCGAAGCCTAATCGACTTTTTTGATTACTATAGTACCGTTTCATCCGGACTTCGTCAAAAGGAAAATGTAAGGATGGTTGGGAGGGAAAAAAGGGCCTGGCAACAATTAAAACAAAATTAAAACAATATCCCCAGGCATTCCTGAAGGGACCCGATTCCGATCAATTCCATAGAAGGAGTCTTAACGGTTTGTTCAAGATTGTTTTTCGGCAGCAGGCAACGGGTGAAACCCAGCTTCTGGGCCTCCTTGACCCGCAGCAACGATTGACTGACGGCCCGGATTTCCCCGGTCAATCCCACTTCACCGAATAAGACCGTCTGGGCCGATATCGGACGATCCAGGAAACTGCCGGCCAGGGAGGCGGCGATACCCAGATCGACGGCCGGTTCATCAATCCGTATGCCTCCGGCCACATTCAGAAAGATATCCTGATTTAAAAGATTGAGTCCGGCCTTTTTTTCCAGAACAGCCACCAGGAGGGAAACCCGGTTGTGATCCACCCCCATAGCCGTCCGCCGGGGCACCCCGAAATTGGTCTGGCTGACCAGGGCCTGGAGTTCCACCAGGATAGGCCGGGACCCTTCCAGGCTGGGCACGACCACCGACCCGGGGACATTCAGGGGGCGTTCGGAGAGAAAGAGCTGGGAGGGGTCTTTGACCTCTGCCAATCCCGAATCTTTCATTTCGAAGACTCCGATTTCATTGGTCGACCCGAAGCGGTTTTTAACCGCCCGGAGGATGCGGTAGGCATGACCCCGTTCCCCCTCAAAATATAAAACCGTATCGACCATATGTTCCAGTACCCGGGGGCCGGCGATGATCCCTTCTTTGGTGACATGGCCGATCAGAAACAAGGAGGTGTCCGACTTTTTGGCCCAGACCATCAATCGACCGGCTACCTCCCGAACCTGGGAGACACTGCCGGGGGCGGAGCTCATCTCTCCTGAATAAATGGTCTGGATGGAATCTATGGCCACAAATCGGGGCTGGAAGTCCTTCAGGATTTTAAAGATGGCTTCCAGGGAGGTTTCGGAAACAACCAGGACCTGACTGTTGCCCGGCCCCCAGCCGTTCGCCCCTCATCTTGATCTGCTGAACCGATTCCTCCCCGGAAATAACCATGGATTTATGACCCAAGGCGGCCAACCGGTCCAGGACCTGGAGGATCAGGGTGGATTTCCCGATCCCGGGATCACCGCCGACCAGGACAGCCGATCCTGGAACCACCCCGCCCCCGAGCACCCGGTCCAGTTCATCGATCCCGATCAGGTGCCTCTGCTCCCCTTGATTGGAAATTTCTTTCAGAGGTTGGGGGAGAGACTTCCGGACGGGGCCTCTCCTCCCAGGGATGGGCCTTCAGCGGTGTGGAAAATGATTCTTCGAGAAGACTGTTCCAGGTTCCGCAATCCGGACAACGTCCCAGCCATTTAGGACTTTGAAACCCGCAGGATTGGCAGGCATATATTGATTTGTCGGTTTTCATGTTTTTCCCATTGTAATGCAAAAAAAAATAACTTCCAGGGTTTATTTTCTTGAATCAGACTCTATTTTCTTAACTATTTAAAAATAGGTGTATATTATGACTAAACAGGATTAACTCTCGTCCAAAGGCCAGGCTTCTATCCCGCCGCTTTCTAAAGAAGATACCGCCCTGAAAAAATTTAGATTGACATTATCTCCTGTTTTCATTATAATATTATTTTTTAAGCGGGCATAGCTCAGCTGGTAGAGTACAAGCTTCCCAAGCTTGGTGTCGCGGGTTCGAATCCCGTTGCCCGCTCCAACTTGGTTGGAGCGGTAGTTCCCTTTTTGAGGTGGGTCTTGGCCCTTAGTCGATTCAGGGTAGGCCATGTCTTCGAATAGCGGATGAGTTGATATTTTTTAAATTTTTTGCAACACCAATATCAATTACTGTTCTGCGTTACGAAGTGGGCCTCGGCCCATTTTTTTTTGGCTTATATGAGTACCTTCTCTAGAGTAGAACTGGATCGAATGGAACCAATGGTCGAGTCCCTTCTGAAAGCCGAAGGGCTGGAACTGGTTGATCTGGAGTTTCGTAAAGAAGCTCGGGGATGGGTGCTTCGAATTTTTATGGATAAACCGGGGGGGGTGACCCTGGACGATTGTTCGGAAATAAGCCGGGAAATTGGTGATCAGATCGAGGTCAACGAGTTGATACCTCATTCTTATACGTTGGAAGTCTCTTCCCCCGGATTGGATCGTCCTTTAAAAAAAGAAAAAGATTTTCTTGGCAGTATTGGAAAATTGATTCAACTTTCAACAAGCGCCCCTCTGGAGGGGCAGACCTTTTTCAAAGGAATCCTTTTGGATTTTCAGGCTTTTGGTAGTCTGCGTCTGGCCGAAACTAAAAAAACCTGGGAGATCCCGGCTGGACTAATTTCCAAAGCCCGATTGGTTTTTGAGGGTTGAAGCTGTTTTTTGCATCAGGATATAAATTTTCAGGCTATCGAATGGGTATTCAGGACAAAACCCGCCTAGCCCGGGCTTGAGCGACTTAACGCCGTACGCGATCTTATTAGTAGTAGTATTATCTTAAAGGAGTCAAAACGATGGCTTTGATTCAGAAAAAAGAAAAAGAGTTAGCTGGAATTCCTCCCTTGGAACTGAAGAGAGTTATTGATCAAGTCAGCAGGGACAAAGGAATTAATAAAGAGGTCCTGATCTCCACCCTGGTGGAAGCCATAGCATCGGCCGCCAAGAAAAAATTAGGCCTGAAAACTGAGATCGAGGTCAATTACAACGAAGACCTGGGAGAGATCGAGGTTTTTGAATTCAAGGAAGTGGCCGACAAAGTCAAGGACCCCAACACGCAGATTTCTCTCGAGGAGGGGAAAAGGATGGATCCCGAATGCGAGGTTGGAGACAGCCTCGGGATTAAGATGGAGACCAGCTCTTTCGGTCGGATTGCCGCCCAATCAGCTAAACAGGTCATCATTCAACGGATGAAGGACGTGGAACGGGATATTGTCTTTGAAGATTTTAAAGATCGAAAGGGAGAGGTGATCAATGGGATCATTCAACGGTTTGACAAAGGGGCGGCCATTATCAACCTGGGCCGAACAGAAGCGATCCTGCCGATCCCCGAACAGATTCCCACAGAAACTTACAAGCAGGGGGATCGGGTCCGGGCGTATGTGCTGGAGGTGAAAAAAATCAGCAAAGGCCCTCAGATCATCCTTTCCAGAACCCATCCCCAGTTTCTGGCCGCCCTTTTTGAAATGGAGGTTCCGGAAATTTCACAAAAAATCGTCCGAATTGTCAATGTGGTTCGGGAACCGGGAGGACGATCTAAAATCGCCGTCGTCAGTGAAGATAAAGATGTCGATCCGGTCGGAGCCTGTGTGGGGATGAAAGGAAACCGCGTTCAATATGTCGTTCAGGAGCTTAGGGGTGAAAAGATCGATATCATCTCCTGGAATCCGGATCCGGCCAAGTTTATCTGTAATGCCCTGGCCCCGGCTGAGATCATTCGGGTGATCATTGATGAAGTTAATCGTTCCATGGAAGTAGTAGTGCCCGATGAACAATTGTCTTTGGCCATAGGGAAGAGAGGGCAGAATGTCCGCCTGGCTTCCCGTTTGACTGGATGGAAAATTGATGTCAAAAGTGAATCGAAATATACCAAATCCATGCGGGACGGATACCAATCCTTACTTCAGATAACCGGGGTAGGGGAAGCCACGGCTGACTCCTTATACAAAGGAGGTTTTGGTTCAGCCAAAGAGGTGGCCGAATCCAACATCAATGAATTGATGCAGATTTCCGGAATTACCTCCAAAAAGGCAGAGAAATTGCTGGATGCCGCCAACGAATTTTTAAAAATTACTCAACCTAAGGATCCCCTGGCTGAAAATCAGGAAACTGAAAAAGAAAAAACAGCCCAAGATGAGGGTTTGGGGGAGACCCCCTTAATGGAAAAAGAGGCTCCCGCTGAATGATAAGGCAAAGGACTTGTCGCGCCTGCCGAAAAAAAAAAGACAAGAAAGAATTATTGAGGCTGATATTTTTGGATAAAAAAACTTTAGAGGTTGATCCCGGGCAAATCATGCCTGGGAGAGGGTGGTATCTGTGTCCGGAAGAGACCTGCCTGTTTTGTCTGAAGGCCGCAAAAAGCCGGCATAAGTCCTTTGGCCGTGATTTTGAGATCGGTCCGGGGTTGAACAACTTAATGATGATTCCGCCGGCAGGGGGGGTACATGGCCAAAATTAGAGTCTATGAATTAGCCAAAGAACTGCAAATGGAAAATAAGGTCCTGGTGGATCTTATTCGTGAACTGGGGATTGAAATCAAAAGTCATTCCTCGTCCCTGACTGAAGAACAGATTTCTTTGATCAAAGGTCATTTGAAAGGGACTAAATCCTTAGTCGTTGAAGAACAGCGGATTAAATCCACAGTCATCCGGCGGCGAAAAAAGATCGTGGAGGTCGAACCGGTCATTGAACCCCCTGCAGAAGAACCGATCCTGGAAACACAGCCGGAACCCGAAATCAAGGAGGAAACTCCTGCTGTTCCTGAACCAAAACGGCCCAAGATAACGGTAGTTGAAAAGGAACCCTCAGCGGAACCAATTACCGAGACAATTGTTGAGGCGCAAGCCGCACCGGGGGAAGAAGAAAAAAAGGAAGGAGAAACGGAGATCGCCCAACCCGCACCACTTCCCAAACCTCTTCCGGGTAAGCCTCTTAAGCCGGCGAAAGAAGTCCCGGCTAAGGTGATTCGACGAGCGGAGGCACCGGCCCGAGTGATCCGACCGGCAGAACCGATTGTTAAATTGGTTCAACCTATCAGGCCGCCCACCCCCCAGGTCAAACCGGAAGAAAAAAAGCCCGACAAGTTAGAAAAAGAGGCCCCCAAGGATAAAATATCTTCCAGAAAGAAGCCGAAAGCAGGTAAGACCGCGGCCGAGGAAGAAGCCGCCAAGGCCAAAATATTCAAAAAGAAAAGGGAGATCTTAGAGCGTGCGGATTTATATGATGATTCGGGGAAAGAGGCCAGGGCTTACCGGGCCGGTAAGGGGGGAAAATTACCGGTCAAGAAATTCAAAAAGACGGAAATCACCACCCCTAAGGCGATCAAACGCCGATTAAAGGTCTCCGAGTTTATTAATGTCAGTGAACTGGCCAAGAGAATGGGCATCAAATCGGGGGAACTCATCAAAAAGATGATCGCCTTAGGACTTATGGTCACATTAAATCAATCGGTTGATTTTGATACGGCCGCTTTGGCGGCTTCCGAATTCGGCTTCGAGGTGGAAAAAGTTCACCTTGAGGAAGAGCAAATATTAAACCTTCATACCGATCTTCAGGAAGAACTCCAGACCCGGCCTCCGGTGGTCACCATCATGGGACATGTGGACCACGGCAAGACCTCTTTATTGGATGTTATTCGAAAAACCAACGTCACCGCCGGCGAGGCCGGAGGAATCACCCAGCACATCGGGGCCTATCATGTCCATCTGGATAAGGGGGAGATTGTTTTCCTGGATACCCCCGGTCATGAGGCCTTTACGGCCATGAGGGCCAGAGGGGCTCAGATAACGGATATCGTCATCCTGGTGGTGGCCGCCGACGATGGGATGATGCCACAAACCAAAGAGGCCATTGATCATGCCCGGGCGGCCGGGGTCCCCATCATCGTTGCCATTAACAAAATAGACAAACCCAATGCCAATCCGGAACGGGTCAAAAGGCAATTGGCCGAATACGGGTTGTCCCCTGAGGAATGGGGGGGAGACACCATTTTTGCCGAGGTGTCGGCCAAGACGGGCGCTGGAGTCGATGCCCTTCTGGAATTAATCCTCTTGCAGTCCGAGGTCCTGGAGTTAAAGGCCAATCCCAATAAATTAGCGACAGGAAGGATCGTCGAAGCCCGGCTGGATAAAGGCCGGGGGCCTATTGCCACCGTGCTTATTTCCGGGGGCGTGTTAAAAACAGGAGACCCCTTTATCTGCGGGATCCATTTTGGAAAGGTCCGGGCCCTTTATAACGATTGGGGTCAGAAAGTGAATCAGGCCCTGCCCTCCATCCCGGTCGAAGTTCATGGGTTTAACGGTGTTCCCCAGGCTGGAGATGAATTTGTCGTGGTTGAAGATGAAAAAACCGCCAGACAGATCGGGGTATTCCGCCTCCAGAAAAAGCGGGAGGCCGAACTTTCCAAAACCAGCAAAGTCACCCTGGAAAAGCTCTATGAACAAATCCAGGAAGGACAGGTCAAGGAACTCAACATCATTCTTAAGGCTGATGTCCAGGGGTCCATTGAAGCCATTAGCGAAGCCCTGAATAAGTTGAGCACTCCGGTCATCAAGGTCAATGTCATCCATAGCTCCCCGGGGGCGATCACCGAGACCGACATCATGCTGGCCTCGGCCTCCAAAGCCATTATCATCGGATTCAACGTCCGGCCAAACCATAAAGTGCAGGAAATGGCAGAACAGGAGCTGGTCGACGTTCGGTTTTACGATATCATCTATCAACTGGTTTCCGATGTCAAAGATGCCATGGTGGGGATGCTGGAGCCTGTTCATAAAGAGGTGGTTCACGGGCACGCCGAAATCAGGGAGATTTTTCATGTCCCCAAGGTCGGTGCCATCGCCGGAAGTTTTGTGATCGATGGGACCATTGAAAGAAATGCCAAGGCCCGTCTTCTGAGGGACCATGTGGTGATCTATGATGGTCGAATAGCTTCTCTGCGGCGACTCAAAGACGATGTTAAAGAGGTGGCTGCCGGTTATGAATGCGGTATCCGGCTGGAAGATTATAATGATCTCAAGGTGGGGGATGTAGTGGAATCGTATATCCTCGAAGAAGTTAAGCCGGAACTTTGATAAACGATACAAGGTATACAGAGGGTACAAGGTTAACGGCATAAGGTGCTCGGTTTTCCGGGGTTTTTGATTTTTATTTAGGATTTGCCTTGAACCTCCTGCCCCTGCGGGCCTGCAGGCGCAGGCCTTATCCTTTGCGCCTTTATTTTAGGAATTATGATGGTCATCGGTATCCTGGAAATGATTCTTTATCTGCCGGAATCTCATTCTCTGAAGGAAAAGCGCCAGGTCGTCAAAAGCATAAAGGACAAAGTCCACAACCGGTTTAACGTGGCCATTGCCGAGATCGACGACCTCGATCTGTGGCAAAAGGCCCATTTGGGGATTTGCAGTCTGGGAAACGATCGAAGCCAGGTCAATGGCCGCCTGGATGTGGTCATCAATTTCATTGAAAGGCTGCAGCTTGCGGTTGATATTGATACCCAGATAGAATTGTTAGACTATTAACTGACGAGGACTGAATGAGGAAATTTTAGTTCGGAGTTAATAGTTCGGAGTAAAATCTCTCAACTCCGAACTCCGAACTCGAAACTGCATTTTAATGATTCTCAGATCCCAAGAAAATGATAATGCACGCTACACCATCTAAACCGAAAAGGACTATTCAAGTCGGGGGATTGATCCAGCAGGAAATCTCGGAGCTGTTAGTGAGGAAAATAAAAGACCCCCGACTGGAATTGGTGACCATCACCGGCGTCGAGGTCTCACCCGACCTGAAGTTGGCCCGGGTCTATTTCAGCCGGTTTGGGGATCCTGAAGAGGTCCGGCGGGGCCTGGAAGGCTTACAAAGTGCTACTGGATTCATCAAACGGGAATTGGGGCAGCGCCTGAAACTGCGCCGTGTCCCTGATTTGGAATTTGCCCACGATACCTCTTTTGAATACGGAGACCGGATCGAATCCTTATTAAAAGATTTGTTCCCAGTCAAAGAACCTGAGGAATCATGAGAGCCATACATTCTAAGATAGCCCCTTCTGGTTTTTCCGAACCATCGGACTGGGAGGGAATTTTAGTGGTGAACAAATCGGCTGGAATGACCTCCAACCGGGTAATCCAATGCCTTCGGAAGACCGCCGCTATTCAAAAAATGGGCTACCTGGGCACGCTGGACCCGATCGCTACCGGGGTTTTGCCCGTTTGTATCGGGTGGGCGACCAAGATCATCCCTTTTATTCCCGACCATCCCAAGGGATATCGGGCGGTCATGCTTTTGGGGGGGAAAACGGACACCCAGGATGTTACCGGTCAGGTGATCAGCACTTTCCAGGGCCCTCTCCCTGATCGTAAACGGATTGAGGAGGTTTTTAAGGAATTTATCGGTCTTCAGGAACAGGTCCCCCCTTCTTTTTCGGCCCTGAAATATAAAGGCAAACCCTTGTATCACTGGGCCAGACGGGGCATAGCGATTGTCAAACCGCCGAGGCGTATTACTATTGATTCGATTGAGGTCCTGAGCATGGAAGGGGAACGGGTGACTTTTGAAGTGTTTTGTTCTCCGGGGACCTATGTCCGGACGATTTGCAACGATGTTGGAGACCGCCTGGGCTGCGGTGCCTATTTGGAGGAACTTAAAAGGATTCAAAGCGGACCTTTTATCCTTTCTCAAGCCCTGACCCTGGAAAGAATCCAGGAAGCTTCCAACCGGGGAGAAATCGGAACCCTTAAAATTCCGGTGGAGAAGATCCTCCATCATCTGCCTCAGATCTGGGTGGAAGGGCAATGGAAAGACAAGATCAAGCAAGGAAGATTTCTGAATCAGGCCCCGGGTATTTCCCCCTGGCCTCAAGTTGAACCCGGGGTGCCGGTTTGTGTGAAAGGCCCCAAAGATGAATTATGGGCCATTTATCAAAGAGAAGAGAATCCCAAACTGACTTTTAAACCCATTCGGGTAATTATTTGATAACATTATACATGCCCTATATGGGTATGAATATTTATTTAAAGGAGGTATATCGTGGGATTATATGCGGAACAAAAAAAGGAAATTCTGGGTAAATTCGGGGTACACCCCACAGACACCGGTTCCCCAGAGATTCAAATCGCCTTGTTAAGTGAACGGATCAAATATCTGACTGAACACTTCAAAACCCACCAGAAGGATCACCACTCCCGACGGGGGCTGCTCAAACTGGTGGGCCAGCGTAAACGGATGCTGAGTTATTTAAAAAAGAAAGATGCCGAACGGTATCGAACCCTCATACAAGAGTTGGGAATTCGTAAATAGGGCTTAGCGCCTTCCCAATATAAGGAGCATACAGTAATGGTTCAAGTAGTGACAACCGAAATAAACGGGAGGACCTTAAGTATTGAAACCGGACGGGTGGCCAAACAGGCCGGCGGTGCAGTTCTGGTGCAATACGGTGAGACCATCGTCTTGGTTACGGTGGTGTCCTCCAATGAAATACGCGAGGGGATCGATTTTCTGCCTTTGACCGTGGATTATCAGGAGATGGCTTATGCTGCCGGAAAAATTCCGGGCAGTTTTTTCAGGCGGGAAATCGGCCGGCCGAGCGAAAAAGAAACCCTGACCTCCCGTTTGATCGACCGACCCTTGCGGCCCCTTTTTCCCAAAGGGTATCGCAATGAAACTCAGGTCATCGCCACAGTCCTTTCCGTGGATCAGGAGAACGATCCCGATGTCCTGGCCATGGTTGGGGCTTCGGCCGCCCTGGAAGTCTCGGATATCCCCTTTAACGGACCGATCGCCGGGATCCGGGTCGGCCGGGTGAACGGAGAATTGATATTAAACCCCACCAGTACCCAGTTGATGGACAGCGATATCAACCTGATCGTGGCCGGTTCACGGGAGGCCGTGGTCA
Organism: uncultured delta proteobacterium; assembly: GCA_963790475.1. Classification (GTDB taxonomy): domain Bacteria; phylum Desulfobacterota; class RBG-13-43-22; order RBG-13-43-22; family RBG-13-43-22; genus RBG-13-43-22. Next base: position 345,414 of record CAWBOS010000015.1, read on the forward strand.
TGGTGGAAGGCGGGGCCAAAGAGGCTTCCGAAGAAGATCTGGTGCAGGCTGTTTTTTATGGCCATCAAGGGATTCAGGAAATCCTGGATCTCCAGAAAAAGCTGGGCCAGGCCGTTGGGAACACCAAAAAGACCTTTCCTGTCCCGGTAGAAGATGAGGCCTTAAAGGCCCGGGTCTTCGATCTGGCCCGGACACCTTTCCTGGAGGCTTTAGCTCTCAACGCGAAAATAGAACGCCAGAATCGGATCCATGCCATCCAGGAGGATCTGGTCCAAAAGTTGACTGCGGATAACCCGGACCTGAAAAAAGGAACCCTAAAGTTTTTAGAGGACCTGGAACGACAACTGATACGCGACATGATCGTCAAAGAAAAAACCAGGATCGGGGGAAGGGCCTATAATGAGGTCCGGCCTATTTCCTGTGATATAGCCATATTGCCGAGGACCCACGGATCGGCCCTTTTTACCCGGGGGGAAACCCAGGCCCTGGCCGTGACCACTCTGGGGACGTCTTCGGACGAACAACGGATCGATTCATTGAACGGGGAATCCTTCAAGTCCTTTATGCTTCACTATAACTTTCCACCCTTTTCGGTGGGAGAGGCCCGGATGCTGCGCGGTCCCGGCCGGCGTGAAATCGGACACGGGGCCCTGGCCGAAAGGGCCTTGAAACCGTTGCTGCCTTCCAGTGAGGATTTTCCCTATACGATCCGCATCGTTTCCGAAATCCTGGAATCCAACGGCTCATCCTCTATGGCCACGGTCTGCGGGGCGAGCCTTTCCCTGATGGATGCCGGCGTGCCCATCAAATCCCATGTGGCCGGCGTAGCCATGGGCCTGATTATGGAACAAGGCCAGGTGGCCGTCCTGACCGATATCCTGGGGGATGAAGATCACTGCGGGGATATGGATTTCAAGGTCACCGGCACGGGAAACGGGGTTACGGCCCTGCAAATGGACATCAAGATCCAAGGGGTGACCCAGGAAATCATGGGCCAGGCCCTTCGCCAGGCCCGGGAGGGACGATTGTCCATCCTCCAACTGATGGATCAAACCATCCGGGAGCCGCGGACCAGCATCTCCGAATATGCCCCCAAGATCGTTACCATCGAAATCAATCCGGAAAAAATCCGGGAGGTGATCGGCCCGGGCGGCAAGGTGATTCGTTCCATCGTCGCTGAAACCGGGGCCAAGATCGAGGTGGAGGATTCGGGAAAGGTAATCATCGCCTCCTCCGACAGCAAGAGCGTGGATCGGGCCATCGCCATGATCAAAGAGATCGTTCAGGAGGTGGAGATCGGTCAGCTTTATATGGGCAAGGTGATCAAGATCATGGACTTCGGGGCCTTTGTCGAGATCTTACCCGGCACCGAAGGACTGGTCCATATTTCCCAGTTGGATAACCAGCATGTCAAGAAAGTCACCGATGTGCTCAAAGAAGGCGATGAGGTCCTGGTCAAGGTCCTGGAAGTGGACCGCCAGGGCAAGATCAGGTTGAGCCGCAAGGCCGCCCTGGGTCAGAGCCTTCCCCCCAGGTGATGACCATGATCAACAAAACCATATTGCCCAATGGACTCCGGATCGTCACCGAGACCCTGCCTTATTTGTATTCGGTCTCGGTGGGTATCTGGGTGGACATCGGTTCCCGTGATGAAAACCCCGAGGAAAACGGGATCTCCCATTTTATCGAACACATGATCTTCAAGGGCACCCACAAGCGGACCGCCCTGGACATTGCCAAGGAGATGGATGCCATCGGCGGCATGTCCAATGCCTTCACCTCCAAAGAACAGACCTGTTTTTATACCCGGGTCCTGGACAATCATCTGGAACAGGGGGTGGCGATCCTTTTGGATATCTTTCTGAACTCCCTGTTCGATCCCGAAGAATTGGAACGGGAACGGCTGGTGGTCCTTCAGGAAATCGGCATGGTCGAAGACACCCCGGACGAGTTCACCCATGTCCTTCTGGGCGAAACGGCCTATCAGGGAAACTCCCTGGCCCAGCCGATCCTGGGGACCCCGGAAACCGTCCAGGCCATCAATCAGGATAAAATACTGAATTACCTCAAACGGACTTATGGTCCGGAAAAAATTGTAGTGGCCGCTGCCGGAAAAGTAGAGCACGAGGCCTTTGTCAATCTGGTAGCCCCGGAATTAAATAAGATCCAGCCGATTACTCCGGAAAATAACCGGAAGGGTCCGGTCCTGTGTTCAAAATCAAAGGTAGTTACCAAGGATCTGGAACAGGTCCACGTGGCCTGGGCTACCAAGGCCCCGAACGCCGATGACCCCAAAAGATATGTCAGCACCCTGCTGAATGTCATCATGGGTGGAAACATGAGCTCCCGTTTGTTTCAAGAGGTCCGGGAAAAGAGGGGACTGGCCTATTCCATCTATTCCTTTCTCTCCGCTTACCGGGATTCCGGGATGTGGGGGATTTATACCGCCGTGGCCAAGGAGACCCTGACCCAGACCCTGGAAGTGATCGGACAGGAGCTCCGGAAATTAAAGCAGGTGGAATTTCCCGCCTCTGAACTGGAAGCCGCTAAGGAATTTGTCAAGGGCGGGATTCTCCTGGGCGCTGAAAGCAGCGATAACCGCATGACCCGCATTGCTAAAAATGAGATAACCTTCGGCCGCGACGTTCCCTTTGAAGAAGTCCTGGAAGACCTGAACAAGGTCACCGGCCGCGAGATTGTCGCTTTGGCCGAAGAAATCCTTCAGCCCGATCAATTTTCCTTAGTCTCCCTGGGGCCGGTCGGCGAAGAAGACCTTCCCCATCCGGCCATTGCCTTATGACGGAATCTTTGATCCTTCAAATCCGCCGCTTGAACCCGCAAAGAGACCGGGACCTTCCCGTCCCCGAATATATGAGTCCCGGGGCCTCGGGTCTGGATCTACCGGCGGCCATTGAGAGTGAAATCACCCTGGCCCCCGGTGAAATCCGACTGATCCCTACCGGTCTGGCCCTGGCCATACCGCCTGGATTTGAAGGGCAGGTCCGACCCCGAAGCGGCCTGGCCTTAAAGCATGGGATCAGCCTGATCAACAGCCCGGGCACCATCGACTCCGATTACCGGGGAGAGCTCGGATTGGCGATCATTAATCAGGGACAAAACCCCTATACCATACGCCGGGGAGACCGCCTGGCCCAACTGGTAATCCAAAAAGTCTATCAAGCCGCTATTCAGGTGGTCGACGATCTGGATAACACCAACCGGGCCGCCGGCGGCTTCGGCCACAGCGGAATTTAGTCCTTCCTTTATTTTTCCGCCACCTTTCGTATAGGCTATGAGCTTTGAGCTTTTTTTCTCCGAACTCCGAAATCCCAACTGCCAACTTTCTTTTAGCCTCATGCCTCATGCCTCAACCCATTTTCTTTAATCTTTTTCTCCTTGACGAAAAAGACTGCTGTTTCATATAATTTAAAAAACATACGGGATCATACTAATATGCCCACTGCTTTTTTATCTTTATTGGAAAAAAGAAAAAAGAAACAGAAGATCTCAAAAAAGGAAGCGGTTGATGAAGTTCAACGACTCGCTTCCCTTTTAAGGAAAAAGTTTCGCTTTGAATCCCTCTACCTTGCCGGTTCTCTCACAAATGATACTTTCCACGGGCATTCCGACCTCGATCTGATTATTAAAGGGATGAGCATAAAAGATTTTTTCAAGGCTTATGCCCTGCTTCTGAAAGAAAGCCGCCGCCCTATTGATTTCAAACCCTTCGAGGATCTTACTCCTGATTTTCAAAAGAAAATTTTTGAAGGAGGAATGAGGATTGGATAAAAATATTTTAAGGAGTATCGTTGCTGAGATTGAAAGGGAATTGGAAAACCTGGAAGAACTTAGAAAAGAAATGAAGGAGATCCACTTTCAGGAATCCATAATCATGCGGCGCTCCACCGGGTCAATCCTGCACGATTTTTATAACGGGGCTGAAAGGATATTTAAAAAGATTGCCGTGGATATCAATGGGGGATATGAAGATTCCGAGAAATGGCATAAGGCCTTGCTTTTTAAGATGACCATAGCGGTTAGAGGCCTCAGACCGGTGGTCTTGTCCGAGGAATTGGCTGCGGAAATGGACGAATATCTCGCCTTCCGGGACCTTTTCAGAAATATTTATGGCTTTGAACTCAAAGGGGAAAGAATCAGCTATCTGGCTAAAAAATTTGATTTGGTGGCTAAAAGGTTTATTAAGGAGATAAAAATTTTCCTCGGTCATTTAGAAAACGAGCTGAAGAAAAAATAAATCCATGGCCACCAGGAAAAATAATATACAACGTTTTTAAAAATTTAGGAAGATGAAGAAACCTCAGTTAAAAGGACCAGGGTCAGGTCTATACTGTTGGACTTTTGATGACGGCATTGGGGGGTACAAACAAAACGGGCCAAGTCTGCTTTTGACTCTTTTTGAAAGGTAGGCCCCAAAGGGCGTTATCCATTTTGATTTCGACGGAAAGACAAACGGCCCTTCAAGCCATCAGAATTTACCGTCTCCAAGATGCATAAATTCCGATTACTCTTCTGCAAAAATTTCAGCGACGGGAGAGGAAGATCGGACTGCCTCCCGTTCCGTTCTCTCTTGAACTTGGAGCATGGTCAATACGGCGGCCAAAGCTAATATCCCCAAGGCGACTAAAGCAGCCCACCAGGCTTTATAAGTATGATAGGCGTCAAAAATCCATCCGGCCAGGGGCGGGGATATAGTGTTTCTTGCCGCAATAGTAAAGAGGTCAAGTCGCCGTTTGACTTATCTATAGTCCGGGACGGTTGATTCCAAGCAACTCTTTTCCCCCCGGCGAGTCGATTTTTGGTTTAAATCTACTCTTGACCCTTTTTGAAAAATTGGACCCAATAAGCGTTATCTTCTTCGTTTTCAACGGAAGACAAAATAAAAAAAACCTATCCATTCAGCACGTTGACACCAAAATACAGACTTTTTCTTCGTAAAATAGAATATTCACCTTATTTACCTCTCAAATCATGTTGATAGACTGAAAACAAAAAATTTGTTTCTTTCTAAAATGAAAGCGCCAGAAAATAAGGTCCCCACGATCAAAGCCAAGTTAGTTAGGGGGATTGAAGAACACGGTCCAATTTATTCTGTTGCTCAAATTTTAGAACTGTTCCAAAGGAGGTGAAAGAAAATGATTCAGGTTTGTTGTTACAAAGGTTGTGGAGTTGTTTATGGTGAAAAAGAGCCTTTAACAGACAAGACAGAAACGCATGGTTTATGCCCGAAGCACTTCGAGACCTCCGTAGTTGAGATTAGAGCTGAGATGGAAAGAATCATGCGGAGAAGCTGTCCCAAGATACTGATTGTCGAGGATAGTACTCTTTTTCGGCAATTGCTCAAAGGGGCGTTGCAGGATCGATTCCCATCAATCGAAATTCTCGAAGCGGGTGATGGGGAAAAGGCAGTTCAAGAAATTGAGACTTCACTCCCTGATCTTGTCTTTATGGACATTAGATTGCCCGGAGAAAACGGTCTTGAGTTGACAAAAAAGATAAAAGCCCAATATCCGAATATAATTGTTGTTATCCTTACAGGTTATGATTTACCAGAATACCGAGAATTTTCAAAACAGTACGCTGATTATTTCTTTTCAAAAGATACATTAACTAAGGAGAACATATTCACGGCTGTTCAATCCATGTTACGATGAAAATCGTCCAAGTTACTCAACATTCCCCTGATAAAAAGAGAAAAGACAGCTCCTATCGGCCTCTCCTTTCCCTTTGTATATAAATTCCCATTAATCTTTTTCAAACAATAGAGCATAGGGCCAGGGTCAGGTCTATGCAGTTGGACTTTTAGTTAGTTTCCATCCGGAAACGGTTCTTTTTTCCCCTGGCGGTGTCAATACGCGGGATCTCTTGTGCGGCGTACTCCTGTACGCCTCCGCGCAATCCCTTGATTTCCTAGCCATGACAAAAAATTCCTCGTTTCCGAATTGGAAACGCCTAGTTTTACATCCGGTATTTCCGGATGAAAACTAGTTAGGATTTGGGGGGGACACAAAAAACGGAGCGAGTCTGCTGTTGACTCTTTCTGAGAAATTGGATCCGACGGGCGTTATCCTTTTTGATTTTGACGGAAAGACAAACGGCCCTTTCAGGCCATCAAAATTTACCCCCCCACAATGCATAAATTCCAATTACTCTTCCGCAAGAACTTCAGAGACAGGAGAGGGAGATCGGACTGGCTCCGGTTCCGTTCTCTCTTGGACTTGGGGCATAGTCAATATGGCGGCTAAGGCTAATATCCCCAAGGCGACTAAAACAGCCCACCAGGCTTTATAAGTATGATAGGTGTCAAAAATCCATCCGGCCAGGGGCGGGGAGATAATGTTTCCTGCGGCAATAAAAACACTCGTCAGGCCGAATATGGTCCCGAAGTTTTTGATGCCAAAATACTCCGCTAAGATTGGGGCCCTGAGAGGCATGACCCCGCTTACTCCGAAACCATAGGGGATAGCAAATAACAATATGAACCAGAGCGGACTCGCCCCGTTCATTTGATTATAAAAGAGCAGGCCGATAATCAGCAAGACGATAGAGAAGGCAATCACATAGCTCTTTCTGAAAATGTCAGCCAACATGCCGAAGGGTACACGTCCAAAAAGGCTGAAAAAAGTGTACAGCATTATGGTGGTGCCGGCGGTCTTTCTGGTCATGCCCAGGTTGGTCAGGTAGGGTATGGCGTACAGCATGACGGTGCTCAGGGTGGCATTTTGGAATAAAGTCACCACGGCCAAATGCCAGAAAGCCCGCATCTTAAGCGCTTCTTTGACACTGGTGCCGAAATCAGCAGCGGGGGGGGATTCAGACTTGTCGGGTTTATTGGGAGTCTTTCCATCCGGCTCTAATCCATAATCAGCGGGACGACTTCGGAAGATAAATGACAGCGACAGGCCAAGTACCAAAAAACCAATGGCCGTATATAGAAGAGTGGTCCGCCAGCTTAATTTGTCAATCAGGGTTACCACTAAAGGAACTGCCACCCCACCTACTCCCGTCCCCATAAAGAACAGTCCATTGGCCTTGCCGATATCCTTCCTGAACCACCTGGATATCACCACCAGAGGGAGCATCCCGGTAACAAGGGAACTGCCCACGCCGGCTAAAAGGAACCCGAGATAGTACATCGCTAAATGGTGCATTTGGCTCAGGATAAATAGTCCCAGGGAAGCACAAACCACACCGATTCTCATGAGACTTTTGGGAGAGTAGCGGTCAACCGCAGGCCCCCAGAGGGGATTGAATACCCCTATCTCAAGACTGCGAAGGGAAGAAGCCAGGGATACTTGAGCCATGCTCCAGCCAAAGGTGGCGATCATCGGACCGACGAAAGCGGTCCATCCGTAGCCGACGATCGAACTGAAAACAAAACTCAGCACCGCGCCTGAAATGACTATATACCAGCCATAAAACAACTTTGGCTTCACGTTTAATACCCTCTCAATCACTTTTATTTAATTTTTTTCAAATCAGACCTTTTGTAAAAGCCGAACACCGAAAGGTTTTGACCGGGACTCAAACTCCGGCATTCCCGTTTAATTTGATGCCATGCAGACTTCCCCAAGGCACCCTGCTCTCTGTTTCCGCTAATTCTTTAGGACCTTCTATCAAGGAAGAATCATAGTAATATTCGTCTTTAATGACGTTTAACAGGATAATTTCTTCAGTACCCAGCTCTTTTAATTCTTTTACATATTCCAGAGCCTTCATGGATACGGTGGAAAAGTCCGTAGGGAATAAAACCTTTTTGAACATTTTTTCTTTCATTGCTTCCCCCCTTTTGAAAAAGAACACGTTTTGACTCTTTCCCTGCGTTGCCAAAAGTTTAACTCAAAGGTCGTCGGTGCAAACAGGGTTTGATTTTCTATTAAATCCCGTCGCCGTATATGGGAAGGCTTTCCTGTAATTTTCCCAACTTCAACGCCGGCGGTTCTTAAGGCGAAAATCGGATGGATTGGATCAAAATTTTAATGGGGGAGCCCGGTAGCTAAAAAATGACAAAAATGAAGAAATTTCAAAGGGCGCTTTTTCAAAAATTTCATCAAAATAAAAACCAGTTATTAATCTTAGAGTTCGGAAAAATTATTGTCATCGAACGCCCGATCATAAAAACCTGTAGCCAGAATGCAAAACAGGACAAAAATTAAAAATAGAATTCCTTCCCTTTTTCCTCTGATCATTGACGCCAATCTCTTTACAAAAATATAATAAAGATATAATAATATTGAATAAGCTTTTTGTCAACACAGGTTGTCCCCAATATGAAAGGAGCGAAAAAATGGACTTTGAATTGACCGAAGAACTAAGAATGTTAAAAGAAATGGCTTACAAATTTGCCCTCACCGAATTCAAACCCGTTTCACAGGAATGCGATGAAAAGGAAAAGTACACACCGGAGATCCGGAAAAAGGCCGGGGAAAACGGGCTGGTCGGCTCTTGGATCCCGGAAGAGTATGGGGGGGCCGGGGCCGGTATCCTGGGCAATGCTATCATCACTGAAGAATTCTCCAAGATCGACATGGGCATAGGGCTGAATATCGTGGCTGCCAGTTTCGGCTGTGAATCCATCTTGCACTATGGAACGGAAGAACAAAAAAAGACCTATCTGCCCCTGGTCTGCTCGGGCGAAAAAGTCTCTGCCGGGGCCTATACCGAGCCCAATGCCGGCACCGATGTGGCGGGGTACAAGACCAAGGCGGTTAAAGACGGCGGGGATTATATCATCAATGGGAACAAGATGTTCATCACCAACGGATCGGTCTGTGATTTCATGGTGGCCCAGTGCATCACCAATCCACAGGAGAAGAAACACAACAGCTTCAGCCTCATCATTGTTCCGGCCGATGCCAAAGGGATAAGCCGAAATAAGATCAAAGGGAAAATGGGGATTCGCTCCAGTGATACGGCCGAGATCGCCTTTGAAGACGTTCGGGTTCCTCAGATCAACCTTTTGGGCATAGAAGGACGGGGTTTTATGGAGCTGATGCACTTTTTTGATACCACACGGGTTATGATAGCCGCCCAGGGTCTGGGACTCAGCGAGGCCTGTCTGGAAGCAAGCATCCGCTATGTCAAGGAGAGGACTGTTTTTGGGGCTCCTTTGGGGACCTTTCAACTTACCCAAAAGAAATTGACGGAAATGGCCATCATGATCGAAGCCCTGCGGGGTTTGGCTTACAAGGCGGCCTGGTTGATTGATGTGGGTCGCCCCGATTATCATCTGGCGGCCATGGCCAAATTTTTCAGCGGTCAAACCGCGGTCTTTTGTGCTAATTACGCCGTAGAGCTTCATGGCGGGTATGGCTATATCGAGGAATATCCCGTTCAAAAATGGTATCGCGACGCCAAGATTCTGGAGATTTACGAAGGGACCAAAGAAGCGGAAATTATGACCATCGGCCGCAAGTTGCAGGCCTGATTGTTTTGAATAGTAGATTGCAGGTTGGACCGGATGGCCCGGACCATTTCCAATAAAAATGGTCCGGGCCATCAAACAGGTTTCCGCAGGAGGGGAGTCTATACTGTGGGACTTTTAAATTGACCCATAGGCTGTTAACCATATTAAAAACTTTTGACGAATTTGCGTATCGGGGGAAACAGACTATCCAACGTACCCTTTAGCAGTATTCGGCCCCTCCCGGTAAGGAAATCTCCGGCTATTTTCCCAAGATCTCTTTCAGAAATTTCTTAAGCTCATCCCAGGATTGTTTGTCGGCCTGGGCGTTGTATCCGATGGGCATGTTAAACTTTTTCGCTAAGGCATCGGCTTCAGGATTGGTAAAGCTGTGTAAGGCCCCCGGATAGGTGATAAACTGGAAATCGGCACCGGCAGCGGCCATTTCTTTCTTAAAGGCCTCAATCTGTTCCGGGGTGGAAAACTTATCGTCTCCGCCATGGAGGACCAGGATCCTGGCTTTGATTGAGCCCGGTTGAGCCGGCTTAACAGCGCTTAAATTTCCGTGAAAGCTGGCCACTCCTCTTAGATTAACCCCTTGCCGGGCCATATTGAGGACAATGCCGCCTCCGAAACAATAGCCGATTGCCGCCATCCGGATGGTATCGACCGTGGGCTGCTTTTTAAGGAAATCCATCCCGGCCAGAAAACGCGCCTTGGCCAGGTCGAAATTCTTCATCAAGGCCGATGAAAATTTTTGAGCGTCCTCAGGATGGGCCGCCACCCGGTCCCCCCCATACATATCCAGGGCCAGCGCCGTATATCCCAGTTCGGCCAGCATGCGGGCCCGCATCCGCACATAATCATTGAGCCCCCACCACTCATGGACCACTAGCACGGCCGGTCGCCGTCCTTGGATGTTCTTATCATAGGCCAGATAACCGATCATCTCCACACCACCGGCGGTGTAGCGGACATTCGACCCTTCGATTTTAGGCTGGGCCACGGCTTGCCCTATGATTCCTAACAACAAAAAGAAAACAAAGAAAACGGTGGTGATAATCAATATTTTTTTCATCGCACCATCTTCGACTTCATCATTAAATCCTAACCATTTAACTTTTTGATAAAACATTTCGGATTCCCTCCAATCTTTTTATTTTAACCCCTCAGGCCCTCGATAGGGCGCCAACGAAGGATGAAAATGGACTGACGGCGAACGTTGAACTTTGAACACTGAATAGCATTTTCTATAATCAGGCTATTGACTTTTAGGCTTTTATTTGATTTTTTATTTTATTAGCAATGAATACCTATTGGGAATAGGGGAAAGAAGGTATTTTTATGGAGAAAAGTCTGTATTTGAAAAGCGTTTTTGCGGAAGGCAGGAGATCCCTGGATCGAAGTGTCAAGAGGCAATCCCGCAGTTATTAATGGTCTCATAGTAGTTTTGACATGAAACGTTTTAGTTCGCATTAGCTTAAGGACCGAGGGGTTTTATTTTTGGGGTTGTCCACCTTGAACCTGGAGCCTTCTTTGACGGGCCAATTATTTAATCCCGTTGGCGGGACAGGCCTTCACCAGTGCACAAAACAGGCTGCTGTGTATGCCCTGCCTCAAATTAAACTTCGCTGGACTGGCCGGGATAGGGCGATAAGTTACCTTTTGGACAAACCCCAAAAATAAAACCCCTCGGTCCTTTTTAGTCGATATTACTTTGAGACCCTTAATAATTGGAGGCCGCACCCTTCACTGCCTTAGCAAAAGCTTGGTCGTCTCCGATGAATGAGAAATGAAAGATAGGAAAGGTTTTTGAAACTAAACCAATTTCAAAAACCTTTCAAGTAGTTAATCATAAAAAATCGGTCATTTGAACTTGGCCAGTTCAGCGGCCACATCTTTCATGCGCTCCGGAATTTCAATCTTCTGGGGGCATTTATCCAGACATTCGCCGCATTCTATGCAAAATTCCGCCGCCTCTTCATCGGGGACCAGGCGTTTGTGGTAGAGCTGGACAAAACCGTCCTTGAAATTCTGCTGCGACCCGTAAATCCGGATGTAGTTCAGGAGCAGCAAATTGGTGGGAATATCCACCTTGCTGGGACAGGGCATGCAGTAGCTGCAGCCGGTGCAGTACAGATCTTCAAGACCTTTAATCTGGCCCAGCATGGCGTTTATATCTTCACCTTCGATCTGAGACAGGGGCTCGTCATGATCAGCAATCCTTACGTTTTCCTCGATCATTTCCATGGTGTTCATGCCGGACAGGGCAGCCCCCACATTGGGATTTGAAAAAACGAATCTTAAACAAAGGTCGGCCAGACTTCTTCCTTCCCTGGGTTTGAGTTGACTCAAGAAGGTGATCCGGCCTCCGCCCACCGGTCCCATGACGGTGACCCCCATTCCTTTTTCCACAGCCCTGGCGATGGCGGATTCGTTGTACCGGTGCAGAAGATTATACTGAACCAGCATGGATTCAAATTCACCGGTATCGATGATTTTCATGATATTGGCAGGAGTGTCGTGGCATGAAAAGCTGATATGCCGGATCAGCCCTTCTTTTTTGGCCTTTCGCAAGTCGTCCATATAGCCTTTGGGCTCGGCCTTATGCTGATAAACGTTCCAGTTCAGCCCGTGGATGTGATAGAAATCAATATAGTCGGTCTTGAGTTTTTTAAGCTGAAGATCCAGTCTTTTTCGATATTCCGCCGGCTCTGTATTCATAGGGTTTTTGGTGGAGACATAGAGCCCGCTCCGATCTCTTCCTGTAATGGCTTCTCCAACAGCCCTCTCGCTGGTTTCATTCAGATAAGCCCAGGCCGTGTCGACATAATTTATACCGGAATCCAGTCCTTTCTGAATCATGGGGACACTTTTGTCCAGATCCACCTGCTGGTTTTCACCCTCACCCATCATGGGCAGCCGCATGGCCCCGAATCCCAGAATGGAAACTCTTGCTCCGGTATTTCCGAATTTTCGGTATTTCATTTTTTTAACTCCTTTTCCTGTGTTACTGTTAAGTGCTAAACGGCAGATGCCATCGACGGATGGATAGGGGTGATAATCCCTTTTATCGTTCTCAACCTGTCATAACAATAGCTAAGGTATCATAGCCATGGCAACATAAATATTATAGACTAATTTTGCCTCCCGGTAATCTTTATGTCCTGGGAATAACCGGCAGCAGCAAATGTGAGTTGAACGATCCTCCGGTGTGGATCGAGTTGGTACCGCTCCGAATGCGATCTCTGGGGTCCGCGTGAATAAAGTAAAATCCCGTGGAATCATCATCCTTCGATCCGACTTCAAGTACCAGCCGATCCCCCGGTTCAAACACAATGCTGGTGGGCCAAATCTCAATCTCAACCGTAAGAACCTCCCCGGACTTTACTTTCTGAAGTTCATCGTGAGTATGGTAGGGGCGATAAGGTTTTGAACGCTGGGGGTCCAGTTTTCGATGAGAAACCCGCAACCAGCCATAAGCGGCAGCCACCACACTCCCCGTAGGGCTCGGCCCTACAAAAGTCACTTCTTTCCCGTCAGGTCCGAATTTGCGAAGGATAACGAACAGGTCGGCGTCATCAATGCTTGAAGACACCCAAAGGTGGAGATTGATGGGGCCGGTGATCTCGGTATCTTGCTCAAAAGGGGCCGTTGAAAAGGTGACCCGCGTTTTCGCGGCATCCGGGTCCCCTTCAAAGTTGACCGAGTTTTCCTCTTTGGGCTGCTTGGTTACCAGAGAACTTTTGGAGGCATCGAGATAATATTCCGTCCAATGGGTCCTGGCAATAGGCCACTCGTTTTCGTAACGCCACACATAGCGGTCATGGCCGTAGCGGATGGCCAGCTTGACCGGAGGCTCCCGGGTAATGCCAGTATCGGTACTTTTCAGCCATTGCTCCAGGAATCTCTTTTGCGTCAAACGCCCTTCGAGCGAATAGAAAGGGCCGACATGGTCGCCGACATGGATTTGCAGATATTTGTTTTTTGAACCGGCCCCGACATAACCCTCGACATTCCCTCTCAAGTGAAGGCCGGCCCCCCCCAGTTGCCGGCAGATAACAGCGGCACCTGAATATCGGCAATATTAGGGTTATTCTGCTCCAGGGCCGGGGTTAAAAGCTCAGGATAAATGGGGGGCAGGTCCTGCCTAATGGGCTCGTCGACAGGCTCTTTGCCTTTATCGGACCGATATTTACTGACATTTTTTGCCCAGGCTTGAGTGAAACCGCTGGAGTATATACCTCCATGGCGATTGGCGTCGCGGTAACCGTCAGCCGCCCCCTCCCAGGGGACAATGGCCGCCAGGTGAGGCGGCTGCAGAGCCGCCACTCGCCAGGAATTCATGGCGAAATAGGAAACCCCCATCACCGCCACTTTTCCGTTGCTCCACTCCCGGGTCCCGGCCCATTCCACAGCATCATAGAAGTCCTCGGCCTCCTGACGGGAAAGCACGCTAAGCCTTCCGGGTGATTTTCCGGAACCCCGGGCATCGATGCGAATGACCACATATCCCTGGGGCACCCACCATTCCGGATTCACCGTTTCCCAGTGCATGTAGGGGCCTTTTTCCTTTAGGTTGGCATAGGCGTCGGGGACCCATTTGCTGAAATGAATATCCTTGGGATAAGGGCCCAGGGTCATGATAACCGGAAATTTGCTTGAATCCGCCGGACGAAAGACGTTGGCAATGAGGTTAGCGCCGTCCCGGATTTTGATGGATACATCCTTTTCAACGATGAGTTGATAAAACATAACCTGTTTCTCCTTTATACCGAGGATAGATTCTTACAAGCGCAAGGAAACCTTTCTAATCGTTTTTGCCTGGAGTCCGCGGCTTACCTTTTCCAGAAGCTTGATCAAAACCAGTTGTTCTTTTTCAGTCAGATTCGGCACCAAAAGCCCAAGCTCACCCGTATAATAAGGCAAAAAAGCGTCTAATCGTTTACGACCTTTATCCGTCAGTCGAACCACCAACTTTCGACGATCCCCTTTATGTTGAAGACGTTGTATATGTCCATCCTTGGCCAGGGTATCCAATAACCCGGTCATCGTCGCCCGGGTTACCCCTATTTTTTCGGATAACCCGGAGGGGGTAACCTCTTCCTCCGGATCGCGATTAAGTACCGCAATGATCAAAAATCCGCCTTGAGACAAACCGGCCTTCCTGAAAAGTTTATCCGCCATGACCAGCAGGTCACTGCCGGTGCGAAGCAACATGAGACAAGACCTCATGGCCGATGGTTTAAGAGTCGGATAGCGGTCCTTCAATAAGGATAGTGTGTTCAACGTTGGGATATCTCGCAATAGAAACATCGGCCTTCACTCCTGGGCTATTTGATTAGTCCACTAATTATCTGTGGCCTTATTATAAATGTCAATAATCTTTTTAGACCGAGTTTTGAATTTCAAGGTACCGTATCGAAGCCCAAAACCCCCCTTGACACTCAGGTTCCTCGTTCTTATAATTTTAAAAGAAAGCAGAAATTTCTTATCAGCTTTATCCAAACTCTTTTTAAAATTACCCGCTGTAAACAATGAATTAGGCAGATCAGCCAACAAATAGGAAACAAATCTTTTTAAAGGTTAATTTTTTCAAAAGGAGGAACGAAACATGGCATCTCCAGAAGGCGCGAAATTGGCGCAATTGATTCGGGAGAAGGTGGCAGAAATGAACCGGCTTTGTAAGGGATTGGACGAGGGCACGGCCTCCCGGGCTCCCGAGGGAAGATGGACTCCCAAGGAGATCATCTCCCATCTGTCCGGTCCTGAAGGCATCGGTTATGGGCCGGCCCTCCAGGCCATCCTGAAGCAGGATACTCCCCTAATAGAGATTGAAGCTGCCAACCCCTATTATACGGGGAAGCGCCCCCAAATGAAATTTTCTGAACTTTTATCCGAGCTTCAAAGAGAATACGGCCGAATGGCGGACGTGGTCGAATCTTTATCCGATGAGCAGTTGGCCCGGAAGGCCCATGTCCCCTTATTCAAGGATTTACCAATAGGAGAATATCCGACCCTGATGGTGTTTGTTCAGGCCTTAGCCGGATATCACATGGGTGATCATCTCAACCACATGAAGGAGATTCTCCAAGGTCTGGGGGTCGCCCTTCCCTCTTAAAGGTCACGATAATCCCCCTAATTA
The DNA here is from genome assembly GCA_963790475.1 of uncultured delta proteobacterium. Lineage (GTDB taxonomy): Bacteria > Desulfobacterota > RBG-13-43-22 > RBG-13-43-22 > RBG-13-43-22 > RBG-13-43-22. The sequence continues at coordinate 360,980 of CAWBOS010000015.1, forward strand.
ACCCTGTCCGCTTCAAGCGGGCCAAAGCGGATAGGGACTTTTATAGAAGGAGATAGGGATAAGTCCGGTCGGGCTTGGAGTTGATCGTTAGCCTTTTCCTGGAAGGAAACATTCGTTCTAAGCTGCACGTCTAAAATGGAGGAGACCGGCATCACCCCTGGGGCCTCATCCTGCGAGACTAAGGGGACTTAGTTTATTGTAAAAGTAATCGTTTTCCATGGTTGTCATTCCGGACTTGATCCGGAATCCAGTCTTTTCAACCTAGACATAATGGCTGACAATTAAAAAAGCGACCTGCCCCTTATCGTCGTGGGTTATATTAGGGAGTGATCCCAATACAGAGCCAAGAATAAGGAGGCAGGTCATGAAACATTTTATCACAGTTGTCGGTATGGATGTACACAAAGATTCCATAGAGATTGTAATCGCCGAAACCACGGGAACTGAAGAAGTTCGGCATTACGGAAAAATTAACGGCGACATGGCCTCATTGGACAAAGCAGTCAGAAAACTCAAAAGCACCAGTAGGGAACTGCACTTTGTCTATGAAGCTGGGCCATGCGGCTATGAGATTTACCGTCACCTATCCTCGCAGGGGTTTACTTGTGTGGTCGTTGCCCCCTCGAAGACTCCCAGACGGAGCGGCGACCGAGTCAAGAACGACCATCGCGATGCCCAGACACTGGCCCGGCTTTATCGGGCCGGGGAGTTAACCCCGGTCTATGTCCCTCGACCGGACGACGAAGCCATGAGAGATTTGACCCGCGCCCGGGAAGATGCGGTCAAGGCCTTGCGCACTGCTCGTCAACACTTAGGGGCTTTTCTGCTTCGGTATGGCCATAGGTACCCCGGTAAAACATCCTGGACGCCTGCTCATAGGCGTTGGCTATCGGACGTCACCATGCCCCACCCCGCCCAGCAGATTACCCTTCAGGAATATATCCACACGGTAAACGAGGGCACCCTGCGAGTCGGTCGTTTAGTTGACCAGAGTCTGAAGCTGTTGCCCCAATGGAGCCTGGCCCCAGTGGTTGAAGCCCTCCAGGCCCTCAGAGGGGTGGCTCCTATTGTGGCTATAACCACCGTCTCTGAGATCGGCGATATCACTCGTTTTGAGAACCCCCGGCAGTTCATGGCCTATCTGGGTCTGGTTCCCTCGGAACACTCCAGCGGCCAGTCCGTCAAACGGGGCAGCATCACCAAAACCGGCAATGGCCACGTAAGGCGCGTTCTCGTTGAAGCGGCGCATGCTTATAGCTATCCGGCCCGGATAAGCAGGTTTCTGCTCAAACGACAACAGGGACTGCCGCAGCCCATCCGGGAGATCGCCTGGAAGGCCCAGGTTAGACTCTGCGGCCGGTTCCGTAGGCTTATGGCCCAAGGAAAAATGAAAACCAAAGTGGTAACCGCCATCGCCCGCGAGCTCTCCGGCTTCATATGGGCGATTGCCAGGGAAGTTCAGTTACGAAACGTGTAGCCTAGGTCAAAAAACAAACCTTCTTAAAGGAGTATAGAGACCACCCATTATATCCTATCCAGGGGACCAGCAGAGACGCGACCCCGTTGGGAGAATCCTCGAGGAATCCAAGGAATAAGGTCATCCGAATTTCCGATCCTAGAGCGAGGCAGCTCCTGTGACGAAGTCAAGTCAGGCGTTCAAAATACGCGAATATCAGAATGATCAAACGTCGCTAAATCGGTCCCGTCTCTGCTTGTGCCCTGGATTAAACTGACAGTCTAACCCTCTACTAGGGCCAGGAAAAATCTTTTCCTCTTGACAACTGTCAGCCATATCGGATTCCGGCTTTCGCAGGAATGACGGATTAAGACTATTGTAAACCCATTACTAAGAAACTACACTAAGGGTCGATTCTTTTTTTTTCATAAAACATGAGCTAAATCGCCTATCGATAACAAGAAAATTCGCAAACGAATAACCTTTGACCGGATTTCTACTCCGGTTTTATTGATAACGGATCACAATCCCACCAAACACACTTGTGGCTTCAATTAACAAATAATTCTGGTTCTCATCGAAATTTTTGCTTTGATAAGTAGAGGTTCCAAAAGCGCCGGTAACATTCTCCGGTAATTGTACCCCGCCAAAAACAGCCTCCGCTTTAATGCGAACGGGTGTTGTTTCACTTAAAATGACCTCCGCGCCACCAAAGACGACCTTGATCTTTATTGGGGTAACTCTTTCCTTAAGTTCGACACCTCTCAAATCAATAAAGGCCTTCCCGAATAAGGCATTATACTCTTTTGAATCTCCGGAGAGGCCTCGGTAAGTCCTCTCCTGAAATAGGACATTTCCGGCTTTTCCCTGACAGGAAGGGAAAGAAATACAACTACCAAAAATAATTTTCAGACCGATAAAAATGAGAATCAAACCGAAAAGGACCTTGAATATCGGAATGTGGATATTGAAAATAACATTGACAATGATTCCCAAACCTAAAAGAATAATTAAAATTCCAATGAACAGTCCCAGTCCCATTTTCATAACCTCCTCCTCATTTTTAATATCGGATTTCCTTTGGGGATGGAAAGAGTATAAGATAGGCATAATGAGGGATCAAGGAGAAAAATACAATAGGGGCAAACCGGAGGAAAGGGGCGTGAATAAGGGGGGCAAAGGATTCTAGGCCCGGCGGAATCCGTATTTGACAATTCTTTTCAGAAACGGTAGCTTGACCTTACTCTATTAAGATGAATAGATTCTTTAGTAATACTTTCAGATAAGGAAGAATGAATATGAGCGATCAGGTCAGAAAAAATAATCTCGAAGAATGGGATGCCCTTTTGATCAATCTATTCCAAGGCCGGATTCCTGAAAGCCGCTCCTGGACAGAAAAAAAAGATATTATGAAGACCCTTCAATTATTAGGCGGTAAGCCAAACCTTAGTCGGGTATTTTTCCCTGACGGAGGCGGCCTTGATTTAAAGGGGGCTGCCGACTCGGCTGAGCCGGATTGCATCGCACTTCATTTTGTTGAAAACCCGCCAGGTATTGTAAAACCTAAGGTTTTGATCTTTCAATCTTTCGATAAGCCTTACGAATGGGCCTATTTTCGATTGGAAACCAAAGGTCTTGATCCCAGTGGTTGGTATGAGAATTTGACGGGAATAAAGGAGGAGCTGACTGAACTCCGCCCCGGAGAATATATTCATCGATCCTATTGGGATGCGGGCTATTACGAATTTGATGAAACCGGTAGGGAACTACCCTTGCCCGGCACGGCAAGAATCGTATTTCGATATCTTTCAGGTTCTTTTTTGTTTTTCGCCAAGGCCTCTCCTTATAATGAAGTCCTTTCAACGGATGACGAACCCCATTTAAAAATGACCCAAGAGGAGTTTAAGGAGTACATCGGCGGTAAGGCAAAGACGCTTAAAAAGAAGTCGGGTGGGTTATGTTAAAAATCGTGGATATAAAAAAAGAATCCCCTGTCCGGACAAAACCGGCCTCAACCGTTGTTCTTGTCCGGGATCATGACCAGGAACTCCAAGTCTACTTGCTCAAACGAAGCACGGGGAGTGGGTTTTTCCCTGGCAGTTATGTCTTTCCCGGAGGCGCCCTGAATCCGGATGATGGAGATTCCGAATTCTGGCAACCGCATATCGATTTGTCATCAGAAGATCTCCTAAAGGTTTTTGGTCCCGGACAGAATATGGCAGAAATCATTGCCTACGGGCTGGCCGCCATACGAGAGACCTTTGAAGAGGCCGGGGTTTTTTTGGCCCGAAAAAAGGCAGATAGAAATGAGTTTGGGGGAAGCATCAGCGAGAGACCTTCCGCCGAAAAGCTCGATGAGCGATGGTTTCGCAGGAAAGTCTCAGAGGAAGGCTGGAGTCTTTCCTTTTCGAACCTTTTCCCCTGGTCCCGCTGGATTACTCCCGAGCCCATGCCCAAACGATTTGATACCCGTTTTTTTGCAGCCCTCATGCCTGAAGGCCAGGAGTGTGTCCCGGATAACCATGAAACCGTTCATGGGCTTTGGGTCAGCCCGATTAAGGGCCTCCAGGGAAATATACGGGGGGAGATTCCTCTCAGTCCCCCAACCTTGGTCACCCTACACGAGTTGTTGAAGTTTGGAACGTTGGCAAGCCTTACCCAGACTAATCGATCCCTATCCTGGGGGGAGCCGCGCCAGCCGATCCAAATAAGATTGGATAGGGGGGTTGTCATTGTGCAACCTTGGGACCTTCATTATGGAAAACCGATTGAAATCGATCCGGAGGGCCTGCCCCGGAAGGTGATCCCTGCCGGCGAACCCTTCTCTCGTCTCTGGCTGGATCAGGGAATCTGGCGACCGGTGAGGGCTTGAAAACCCCCTTCATTTTCAGTCAACAAGAAAACCCTTAGAGACCTATAGGAGTGATTTGGTATTTAAACTCATAGCCGAATGAATTGGACAAGGCTTCTATCCTTTTCCTTATTTCCTGAAAATCAAACTTATAAGAATAGTCTTTCCCGAGGAGACGGGATTGTTCTTCTATGGTCCCCTCTCGTCCTCCGGTGCCACTTTTGTAAACTTCTTTTTTAAAACCAAACCCTGAGGATATCTCTCCGTCAAATCCCCCCCCGGCCGAAAGCCCAGCCCCTGATTCTTTCAGCATTTCGGTGAATTTTATCTCCTTTAGCTGATCATCAACTCGAAGTTTAGCTGTGTACTGGAGCTTCTTTTTGGTTAGAAAGGCTTTTCTTTCGGCTATGACTAATGAAAGACCCAAGACCCCTTTCTTCTCTGTTATTTCCGCCTGGATCGTTGAGGCATAATTTTTTATTTCGTCAAGTAAAGTCATTTTCTCCCCCCTTTTTTGAATTATTCCAGGTCACCATCCCCCAAAATTTTCTTTCCAGGAATTTCCTCCCCTTACTGGAGAGACCTTATCTTGATTATTCCGGTAAATGTTGATCTCTTCTCTACCAGGGGTCGACAAAGGCGTGCCCTTCTCCCGATGTTCGTTCAACCGGAACAGATCTAAAGCCCTGCATAATCCATTGGCGGGTATCCGCTGGATCGATGACCGAATCAATTTCCAGGTATGAAGCCACATTGATGGCCTTTCCCCTTTCATAGGAAAGAGCGACCAATTTATTGTAGAGGGCTTCACGCCCCTGCGTATCTTTAACGGCCTCCAGCTCCTTTTTAAATCCGGCCTTGACCGCCCCTTCCAGCCCCATTCCTCCGAATTCTCCCGTCGGCCAGGAAGCCGTAAAGAAAGATTCATGGAATCCGCCCTTGCTCATGGCCATGACCCCGAGACCATAGGCTCTTCGCAATATGACCGTAAAATAAGGTACCGTTATATGAGCACCGACTACAAACATCCGGCAGACATGGCGGACCTGGGCGCGTTTTTCGATCTCCGGCCCCACCATGAACCCCGGGGTATCGCACAGAGATAGAATCGGCAGACCATGGGCGTCGCACAGTTGCATCAGCCTCGCGGCCTTGTCCGCATCTTCCGCTTCAATAGCCCCGGCCGTGTGCATGCAGTTGTTGGCGATAAGACCGAAAGGTCTTCCTTCGATGCGGACCAGGCCCGTAACCATACCGGGGCCGAATTGGGGCCGAAGCTCAAGAAAGGAGCCTTTATCGGCCAGTGTTTTAATCACCTTTCGCACGTCATAAACACGGCGCCGGTTTTCCGGAATCAAATCGCGCAACAAGCGCTGGTCGGCGGCCTCCCATTCAGAAGTCGTTCCCTGAAAGTAGCCAAGATATTGTTTGGCCACAGCGACCATCTCCATATCATCCGCTACGGCAATATCGACGACGCCGTTTTTAGTCTGCACATCCATCGGGCCGACCTCCTCCGGTTTGAAGACACCGAGACCGCCGCCTTCGATCATCACCGGCCCGCCCATGCCGATGTTGGAATTCTTGGCGGCGATGATGACATCGCAGCAGCCCAGTAGGGCGGCATTGCCTGCAAAGCAATAACCCGAAACCAGGCCGACCACCGGGACCCGGCCGCTGAGTCTGGCGAAGGAAGCAAAGGTAGACAAATCCAGACCCGCCACCATAACACTCCCTTCAGCATCTACATCACCCGGCCTTCCCCCGCCGCCTTCTCCGAAGAAAATCAGGGGCAGGCGTTCCTCATAAGCCAATTTCAGCATGCGATCCTTCTTCTTGTGATTAAAAAAACCCTGAGTGCCGGCCAGAACGGTATAATCATAAGCCAAAATCATGCAGCGTCCTTTGTCGTCTCCGAAAAGCGAGCCGTTGACCGAGCCGATACCGGCAATCATTCCATCGCCGGGGGTCTTGCTGATGAGATCATCCAGGGAACGACGCTTGCGTTGGGCGGCCAGGGTTAGGGCTCCGTATTCAATGAAGCGGCCGGGGTCGCAGAGATCCATAACGTTGGCCCGGGTCGTGCGCTGGTTTTTTTTCTGCCGTCGTGCCACCGCCTCCGGGCGATTCTCGTCCAAACCAAAAGAATGCCGATGGATCACCTCGGCCAGTTCAGGGCGCAGGGGATGAATGCCCTTCTCTTTATCATCGGGTCGGGAGCTATCGACTGCCGCCCCTCTTTCTTTATCTTTAGATGTTTTCATGGGCTACACCTTTCCTACGGTTGATGTTCATCTTTTTGATAATTTATACAATAATCCGGTAAGCATATCAAGAAAACGATTAGGTCAATAGGTGTGGACCGAAGACCCCTGAATCTTCCCCGAGAAATTGTTGTTGCCTGGAAGATCAGACCCTGCTTATAATATTTTCGAAGGGGCTCTCCCTGAGTTGCTTCCCTTTTCCTAATAACGACAGAAATGGAGAAATAAATGGAAAACACAAAAAATGAACCGCAACCGGTTCAAATAAATACCGGCGACGAGCTGTCCAGGGGCCGGTACAGCAATACCATGCTGGTCACCCACGGGCCGGAGGAGTTCATGATAGATTGGTTGCTTCATTCGCCCAACGGGGCGCATCTGGTATCGCGGATCATAGTTTCTCCCAGCCATATGAAACGGATTGTAAAGGCCCTCCAGGAAAATCTCGATAAATTTGAACAAAATTTCGGAGAAATAAAAATTGCCGATCCACCGACAACGATGATGCAATAGAGATTATTGACCCCAAAATTATAAAAAAATCCCCCTGAGAATAATTTTTCTTGCGATGGGGGCTTGATTTGTGGTTTAATTCTTCTTAAAGTATACAAAACTAGTCCACCAACCATCTCTCTTCCGGTGGAGATTTTTAACCCTGACAGAAATTTTTCTGGACAGCGGCAAGATATAAAAAAAGATAAAAATTGACTGACATTTTTTCTTAGGAAGGAGGGACTATGATCCAGACTAAAGTTCTTCTTGTGGATGACGAACGGGAGAATATTCGCTATTTGACCACCATCCTTGAGGAAAACGGTTTTAAAAACATTTTCAGTGCAGCCAATGGCGAGGAGGGTCTTAAACAGGTGGAGGCCGTAAACCCCGGTCTGATCGTGCTTGATATCCGCATGCCCAGGAAAAGCGGTATCCAGATGTTTAATGATTTGAAAACGGTTTCGAGGTTTAAGGATATCCCGATTATCGTTTTGACCGGAGAAGGGGAATTTTTAAAACGCCTGCATGCCTTGCGCACCTTCCACGAAGGGGATGAAGTCAAGTTGGATAAACCGGCTGAAGAAGCCTTGGCCCGATTAATTGATGATCGTCCGCAAGCCTTTCTGGAAAAACCTATAGAACCGGAAGCCTTTATGGAAACGGTTCGGAAGGTTCTATCCAAGGGATGAAAAGGATACCCGGGACCTCATTCGGCCGTTGGGCAGACCGACAGGTCAAGGAGTCAGGTGATCAATTTGGAGTTCTTTCTCTTAGCCTTAAAATCTACTTTTCAAAGTAGATTGAGAGGAGTTCCGCTTTAATGCCGCCAGAGGATTATAATCAGGGGAAAAAATCTGCCGCGAATCATTCGGCCGTCGAAAGTTCAGCAGGTCCGGTGATCCGCCGCGGCACTCAAGCCCGGCTCCCACTTAAAATGGGGATTATCGGAGGAGGGAAGGCTTGTGACGACCTTCTGACACTTCTTGTCGAGGAGCATGTAAGCCCCCTGAATATTGAAATTTTAGGGGTGTCCGACCCTAATCCCGAGGCCCCGGGTTTGATTCATGCCCGCCGCTTGTCAATTTATACCACGCCGGATTTTCAACAATTATACAATCTCCCCGGTCTCAACTTTCTAATCGAACTGACAGGTTCCAACGCGGTTCGGAAACAGGTCATTGAAACCAAACCTTTTGAAATCAGCTTTATGGACCACCGCAGCTCCCGCCTGTTATGGGACCTCCTGCAAATCAATACCGAGAAATACCAATTACAGTTGGGGGAGATCGCCCTTCAGGAAGAAGTGCGACGGCACAAAGAGTATTTGGAAAACATAGTTATCAACTCCTCAGATATGATTATCACCACCGATTTGGAGCGGAATATCGTCACTTTTAATCCCGCCGGACAACGGATGTTGGGTTATTCTCCGGTGGAGATGCGGGGCAAAAAGGTGGAAGACATTTGGGTCAATCCGGAAGAAAGGGAACGGCTGCTTTCCTTGGTTTTCTCCCAGGGAGCAGTTGACAATTTTCCCACCACCTTGATGGCCAAAAACGGGCAAGGGGTTGACATCAGCCTTTCCTTATCCCTTTTAAGGGACAATACCGGCCAGGTTATTGGGACCGTTGGCATCAGTAAGGACGTGACCGAGGAAAACCGTCTTCGGCGTCAATTAATTGAAAATGAACGATTGGCGGCCATTGGGCAGACCGTAGCCGAATTGGCCCATTGTATTAAGAATATTTTAAACGGCCTGAAGGGAGGGTCTTACCTGATCAATGTTGGGCTCAAGCGAAAGGAAAACGGGTTGGTTGCTGAAGGTTGGCAAACCGTACAAAAAGGGATTTCCCGGATCAGCCGTCTGAGCTTGGATATGCTCAATTATTCTCACGACCGGAAACCGGATTTACAACCGGTCGACCCCTTTCTATTGGCCAAAGAAGCCACAGATATGGTTTTTCAAGCTGCTCTTCTGGAGGGGATTGAGGTCAACCTCAACGGTCAGGAAGGACCACTCGTGCTTTTGGATTCAACGCAAATAGGAAGAGCCCTGATGAATTTAATCGATAATGCCATCGATGCCTGCCGGGAGAAGGACTATTTAGACAATGAAAAACCTCGGGTAGAAGTTACGGTGGACCGGGGGGATAATGAGGTCCAGTTTATTGTCCGGGACAATGGAACGGGGATGGATGCCGAAGTACAAGGCCAGTTATTTAAACGGTTTTACAGCACCAAGGATTCCGGAGGAACCGGACTTGGGCTCCCGGTAACCCAAAAAATCGTCAACGAACATCGAGGCATCTTGAAATGGGTATCAGGTCCCGGAAAGGGATCGGCCTTTTCTCTCGTTTTACCTATTTACTTACCGGACTCTTCAAATGGAAAAACCTCGAAACAGTAATAACTGTCGAATGGCTGAAGGACCAAACATTGAAAAGAAGGATTTTTCGCTTCCCAGAGGAGAAAGGTCCTTCCCCCGGAATCTGTCGCTTTAGCCCAATTGGAGAGTTGAAGACTTACCTTTTGCCCTACCTCTTCGTTCCTAAAAAGCAGATTCCTTTTCTGCCAGAGAGAACCTCTAATAACTCCTTGTCTCTCCAGTTCCATTACTTCTATGACTTGAACGGTGGTCAATGGGAAGGCTGTGGACATAGTATAATCATTAATCGACAGGATGTTATCCTAATCCCTGGCGTTATGGACGGTCTTCGGGATTCCCTTTCTGATAGAAGGCAGAAAAAGATCCGACGAGTTCGATTTATAGAGGATTCTCCCTAAATATTGTCCATCCCTATATAAAAAAATCCCCTGGATGTTGTTCCAATTTACTTTTTTTGGGTCCGGACGTCAATCTGATTTTGTTAGAGGCCCCCTTCCGCACCTCTCCTACCCTGGGCAATCGACCGGGAAGGTCTGGTTCTACTTTAGGCCATTACTACAGATAAGTCCTTTCAGGCGACTCCAGTGTCATCTTAAAGCTTCTCTTTTGGGGTTTTCTTTCTGAATCATGGTCATTTCTTTAATATAACCTTATGATATTAATTAATTTAAAGAACAGCAGCTCCTTTTCAAATTCTTTAATATTTTGGCATACTATTTGAAGAACATTAATTGTTGCACCTGATCGACCTGATTAAAGCTTGGGTGTATCTCACAGCATCCCGGATTAAATAACCGATGGCTTTCCCATTAAAAACGGACAAACTTAGATCCCTTTTCTGGAGAATATTCCTTTTTGTGGCCGGGTCGGCCCCCCTTTTTTTTCTGATAGGGTATACCAAGCCGCCTCAGGAAAATCTTTCTTGGGTTTTACTTTTTGGAGTGGTCTATATTCTCTTTTTATTCTTCCTTTTTTTCTATTTGCAAACGGTTTTTTCCAGGGAACACATCAATAAGATGGTTGAAATAAGCTCCATGGCCGAAGAAATCCAAGCCGAAAAACTGGCTTCCCTGGGGCTGGTGTCGGCCGGGATTGCTCATGAGATTAATAATCCCTTGGGAATTATATTAGGCTATTGTGGGTTGCTCTTAGAAAAAATTGAACCGGAAACGCAGCTCTATAACGACCTGAAAACCATTGAACGCCAGGGCCTGAACTGCAAACTTGTGGTTGACAATTTATTGAATTTTACCAGGTTGGGCGGAAACCCCGATGACAAGGTCAACCTTAAGGAAATCATCGAAAAAATAATGACCGTTGTTGGACCGGGGTTGAAGGCCCAGGGTATAATTTGTGAGTGTTCTTTTTCTTCCCAATTGCCTCCGGCCCGTGGAAATGTTCAAAAATGGCAGCAGGTGATTTTAAACCTAGTCAATAATGCTAAAACGGCCATGCCTGGTGGGGGGAGTCTTAAGATCTGGGCCTCGAGTCAACACCACCCCAAAACCATAGAAATTGGCATTCAAGATTCAGGAAATGGTATCCCCCCCAAAAACCTAAAGAGGATATTCGAACCCTTTTTCACCACGAAAAACGAAGGGCGTGGAATTGGTTTGGGACTTTCCGTCACTTATGGTATTATTATTAATTATGGAGGGACCATAAGCTGCGAGAGTGAAACCAAGGATGCACCCGGCCGCCCCAAAGGTACAACCTTCATCATTTCCGTTCCCACGGCATCAGTTAAGAGCTTCGGCGTTGCGGGGAGTCAATTTGCGGCCTCATCAGTGCCCCATATCCATTATAATTTAATAAAAAATAGGTTCGACAAGGAAGCAATATGGCCGAAAGAATATTGATCGTGGACGATGAAATCGACATGCTTGAATTACTCAAGCGGATTATTGAAGATAAAACTAATTATCAGGTGGTTATCACCCCTGACCCCCTGGCGGTCCCCCAGATTCTTGAAGAAAATATTTTTGACCTGGTAATTACCGATTTGCGGATGCCTGCCCAAAGCGGTCTGGAGCTGCTCGAAATCATCCGGGAAAAAGATGATCAAATCCCGATCGTCATCCTGACCGCCTATGGAACCATTGAATCGGCCGTGGAGGCCATGCAAAAAGGGGCTTTCAGTTTTATCACCAAGCCTTTTAAAAAAGAAGAAATCCTTTTAACCATTGATAAGGCATTTAACTTTCAACGCTTGACCAAAGAGAATATCAGCCTGAGAAATGAGCTGGAAGAAAAACTGAAATTTCCCTTTCTGATCGGCAAAAGCCCTCTCATGGAGAAGGTCTACCAGCGCATTATACAGGTGGCCAGGACTTCAGCGACGATTCTGATCACCGGCGAATCAGGGACCGGGAAAGAATTGGCGGCCAAAACCCTCCACTTTCACAGCCAGAGAAAAGAAAGAAATTTTGTGGCCGTCAATTGTTCGGCCATCCCGGAGACCCTCATTGAAAGCGAATTATTCGGTCATTTAAAAGGTTCCTTTACCGGAGCCATCCGGGATAAAAAAGGACTGGTGGACGAAGCGGATCGCGGGACCTTGTTCCTTGACGAAATCGGGGACTTGAACCTGATCATGCAGACCAAATTGCTGCGTCTGCTTCAGGAAGGGGAATATAAACCGGTCGGAAGTTCCAAAACTTTAATCGCCGATCTTAGGTTTGTCGCCGCCACCAACCAGGATTTAATGGGAAAAATCCATAAGAAAGAATTTCGGGAGGATTTGTTTTATCGATTGAATGTGATTCAGATTCTGTTACCCCCCTTAAGAGATCGTAAAGAGGATATCCCGATCCTGGCCCGGCATTTCCTCGAAAAATATAGCCGACTCAATCAAAAAGAAATCAAGGGAATTGAATCTGAAGCCCTGGAGGTGCTGATGACCCGGGACTGGCCCGGAAATATCAGAGAATTAGAGAATGTCCTCGAACGAGGGGTTATTTTAACCAGGACCGATCTCCTCCAGGTATCCGACTTGTTTCCGGAGAATCAGCCGGCATCTTTTCCATTCAGGATTCAGGAAAATATCTTCATGTCCCCTTTTAAAGAGGCCAAGGAAAATATTATCAATAATTTTCATATCGAATATATCCGCAGGGTCCTGGCTAAACACGGCGGGAACGTTTCCCTGGCAGCTAAGGAATGTGGTCTTAAACGGCCTTATCTCCACCGCCTGATGCGGGACAACGATATCAAATCTAAAACCTATCGTCATTCCGGTTAGAATTTTCTTAACAATTGACTCTGAGGTCTTTATGTATAAAATAGGTGACATCCTGTATCTTGAAAAGCATCTAAACCTGATCCAGGTAAAGAATTTAGGCGAAAAAACTTTTTAAAAATACCTAATTGCAACCATTGAACCATTGGCACATTATTTGAATTCATAAAACTGTTTACGATTGAGTCTCTTGTCTTACTCACAAATTCGGTCTCCCCGGAATATTCCGGTTAAGTCCGGGGCAGCTGACGCCGAGGTTCGGCAAAAAGGAACGTTTTTCAAAGCGCTCTCCAGGAAAGAATAAGGAGGCGGGATGAGGACAAAAGACTTTAACAAGGTGCTCTCTTATTAAATGTATGCCATTTTCAATAAAGAAGGAGGCTTAAGTTATGAGCGTAGGCAGACAAGTCTTTGAATTTTTAAAGGCCGGGGCCATAGCCCATGCCCAATGGGACATCGAGGTCTCCTTGAGCATTTTGAGGGACAGGAAAAAGCTTCTGATTCTCCTATGTATGTTGCTGCCCATTTTTGCGGTGGCTATTTGTGAAGGGGCTAATATTTTGGGAGGCAAGGACGCTTATGCCCCGTCTCACTATACTACCACCATCTTTCTGGCTTCCGTTGCCATCGGGCTTTGCGCCGGTTTAATCACCGGGTGTATCGGGGCTGGAGGGGGGTTTATCGTCACCCCGGCCTTGATGGCCGCGGGGGTGAAGGGGATCCTGGCCGTGGGGACCGATCTCTTCCATATTTTCGCCAAGGCGATTATGGGCACCGCGGTCCACAAGAAATTGGGCAACGTTTCCGTTAAGCTGGCCATTGCCTTTCTGGCCGGTTCCGGTGTGGGAACGTTTATCGGAGGCTACATCAACAAGGCCCTCTATAATATCGATCCTCTGCTCAGCGACACTTTTATCAGTGTCATTTATGCCGTCCTCCTGGGATTCCTGGGTTTTTATGCCCTGTTCGATTTTATCAAATCATCCAGAGAGGAATCGTCTGCTTCCTCCGGAGGAGGCCATGATGCCCATGGGGGACCCGCCGGGGTAACCGGTGTGGCCGTTAAAGTGCAGAATTTGAACCTTCCTCCCATGATCGGTTTTGATGAAGACCTGGGTGGACGAAAAATCTCCGGGGTGATCGTGGCCCTGGGGGGGGTTGTGGTTGGTTTGCTGGCGGCTCTGATGGGGGTGGGAGGCGGATTCGTTACCTTTCCCATGTTTGTCTATATCTTCGGTGTTTCTTCCATGACTACCGTGGGTACTGACATCTTACAGATCATCTTTACCGCAGGATTGGCAGCTATAGCCCAGTATGCCATTTACGGTTATGTTTTCTATTCGCTGGCCATGGGCATGTTGATCGGCTCCTTAGTTGGAATCCAAGTGGGCGCCTTAACCACTAAGGTGGTCAAGGGGATTCATATCCGGGGATTTTATGCAGTTTCCATCCTGGCCGGCTTTATCAATCGGGTAGCGACCCTGCCTAAGAAGTTTACTGAAATGGAAGTGATCAATATTCCCAAATCAATAAGCGGGCCTATCGATTTTGCCGGGGCGATCATCTTCTGGGTCGTGGTGGGTTTTTTCGGCCTCTGGGTCTTTAGCAAGTTCTTTGGAAATTTAAAAGTATTGAGGGAGGGATAAGCCATGGTGATTCGTAATAAAGGACCTTTTATCATGGGGTTGTTTTTGGCCATTTCCTTTATTGGGGTCTGGATTCTTATTTTTTCTCCGATTTACGGGGGAGGCATGAACGGTCTCGATTTTGCCGATGACCTTTTTAATAAGTTATCCAAGGGTTCCTCCTATTTTATTCCTGATTTAAAGGAAGCCAATAAAGAATTCCAGGGAAAATCTTTTGCGGTAAGTATCACCCTGGAAAAACCCAAGGAAGCGGAGCAGATCAGCAAACTGTTTGTAGCTGCCGGGGCTAAAGTTGATGTCCAGGGCACCAATTTAAAGATTGAAGGGGACTTTGGTAAAACCATAGACCTGGTTTTAAAGGATTCCGACCTGATGTTTCATAATCAGGGAAAAGAGTTGATGACCGCCTACGGTTTTGATGAAAAAGAAGTGATGAAAGGTTGGTGGACCGCCTTATCCAAGATGGAAAAATTCTTTAAAAAGAACTTCAAGATCGAGGAAGCCAATCATATTTCGGAAATAAGCAAAAAAGGGATCGAACCGGCCTATAATTTTTACAAGATTGAACCTCAGCGGGTGATCGATCGGGCCGGCCTGATGACTTTTTTGCTGGTTTTTTATTTATTCTATACCATTTGGTGGGGTTATGGCATCTTTTATATTTTTGACGGCGTCGGGCTGACCATGAAAAAGGCCAAGATCAAGAAAGAAGTTTAAAAAAAGTTGCGAGTTGCGAGTTGTTCTCAAGGGTGGACAACCCTGCATCTTGTTTTTCTGTAATTCTGTTTTTTATTCCGCAATCCGAAATCGGAAATCCGCAATCAAACGATGGGGGTAACAATGAAAATACTGGTGGCCATAGATGGTTCGAAGGATTCCGGGAAAGGTTCTGAGTTGGCCCTGAATA
The DNA here is from genome assembly GCA_963790475.1 of uncultured delta proteobacterium. Lineage (GTDB taxonomy): Bacteria > Desulfobacterota > RBG-13-43-22 > RBG-13-43-22 > RBG-13-43-22 > RBG-13-43-22. The sequence goes on from CAWBOS010000015.1 coordinate 376,223, forward strand.
TAGCCAAAGCCCAGGGGGCTGAGGTAACGCTTTTGGCGGTAATCCCCGTTTATCCGGGTATTGATCTGGAGATCACGGCCCGGGCCCGAGATTCCCTGGACAACAAGTTGAGCGCTCAGGCCGAGTTGGACTTAGGCAAGGCGAAAGATTTATTCCAGTCGGAAGGCATTACCCCCAAAGCCATATTGGTCAGTTCGGGGGCAATTGCCGATGAGATCATCACCATGGCGGAACAGGATAAAATGGATCTGATTGTTATCGGCAGCCGGGGCCTAGGGGCCACCGGGCGTTTCAGTCTGGGGGGAACGGCTATGAAAATAATCAGTCAGGCCCCTTGTTCTGTGCTAGTAGCCAAGGCGGAATAAAGAATGACAAGGGGAGGGGGCGATACGGAGACTCGGGGAAATGGGGGAATAATATAACAAACTCCTCTCGCTTATTCTCCGCGTCACCGTATCACCGTGTCCCCGCGTCTTTTATTTGGACGGATCGAATTCGTAATTCCCCCGCAGGAAAGCTTCGACGTGCCAGGAAACAATTGATTCATCATTCATGACCATGTCTCGTTGACGGGAGCAGCCCATTAATCTTCCGATCAGATCCAGATTTTTTTCCGTACAAGCACGATCCCGGTGCAGGAGCCGGGCGTTAACCCAATCCTTTTGGACGACCACTTCAAAGTCAAGTTTTTCCAAGACAGCCCCGATAAATCGGGCCCTACGGGCCCGGCGCACATCGTCGGCCGCTCCGCCTTTGAACATAAACCGGATATGATTATTATCCCGGTTGTCAGAGATATAGGAATCCACCGAGGTGTAATGGTAGCCCAGACGGGAATTGTAATTCATATATTCTCCAGTCAGCAAGGCATAGGTCTTATCCCAGAAATCTTCTTCCGGGCGGCTGGTACTCTGGGCCATGATCACCATCAGACCTTTTAAATTGACTCCAATCGGTCCGGACCAGGATATTCCCTGGCAATACATACCCTTGAACATGGCCAGCATGGGTTCGGAAAGGATTTCCTCCTTGCGAACCAACTTCTTTTCTGTGCCCGAAAACAGCCCCCCACCCAGGTCAATGACGTGAAGATTGATCGGCAGCCCGGTTTGAACCCTTATGGCCTTGGACCAGCTCGGATCAAAGCGATCCAAAAGGTCAAACATTTCTTCAACCGCCAGTTCATGGGTATAGTCCAGAAGGTCCTCCAGACCATGCAATTCTTTGACCGGAAAAGGTCCTGGATTGGGCCTGATTTGATTCTGAAACATAGAAAGATAAAGGCTGTCTGATCCTCTCCAGGGGTTTTGACAAAGCCCATCTTGAATGTCCTGAAATTTTTTCACCTGGTCCAGGGAGCATTGATTGGAGATCATGTTCAATGACCCGATAATCGTCCCAATCGTTTGGGAAAGGTCCTGGGACATTTCAGGATCTTGCCCCCGGATTATTTCCAGGGCCTTGGCCCTGGCCTCCATCAGGGCTCGAAAATGGTTGTAAATGGCCTGAAAATTTTCAAGCAGGGAATTTTTTGATTTGGAATCCGGATGGATCAGTTTTTTTAACCAGGTTTTCATGCCAATGGCCAGCAACTTTTTTTCAAGCTTGATGAATATCCTTTTTTACTTTATTATCCTTTCATCTTCAAGATAAAAAGAGGAGTTTTCATGGGAGTCCTGGAATACCTGATTAAAATGGCCGTTGATGCCGCCCCGCAACGTCCCGGATTTCAAACCCGGACCCTTTATATTCTCATTAATCTGGCCCTTCCCATTTTGCTGGGGATTGTTCTGGCCTGGATAACCCGGGTTATGGAAAAAGGCTTGCTCCGCCTGCTGGGCGAGAAACGCTGATCATGGACACCCCCTTTTCTTTTTTCCCGATAGCCTCTTACTGGGCTCAGATCCAGGGCCTTCAAATTCATCCGAATCTGACAGGCCTGATCGTTCTTGGTTTTCTTGTCGGAGGGATAACCGGCTTTTTCGGCGTTGGGGGCAGATTGTTAACCTCGCCTTTGCTAAATGCCCTGTTTAATATTCCCTATAATGTAGCCGTAGGCAGCGACCTCTGTCAGATGCTGGGCACCTCGACCTTGAATATCCTCCGGTTTAAAAGAATGAGCCGTATCGATTATACGCTGGGAGGCTGGATGCTGGCCGGAACGATCATCGGTGTGGAAGGGGGAACAAGACTTCTGGAAATCCTGAAACAGGCCGGGAAGTTCAGCCTCAGGGGAACATCCATCGCTTATCTGCCTCTGGTTATGAGTTTGGTTTACAGTGCCCTGCTGCTCTGGATTGGAATGATCATCTATCGGGAAGCCAGGGCGGCTGAGAAGGAAGAAGCGGCTGAGGGACTGATTGCCCCCCTTCAACCGGCCATGACCGCCAAACTTCAACATATGCATTTGGCTCCGATGATATCGCTTCCGGTATCCGGGATAGAGGCCATTTCTCTCTGGGTGATCCTCGGCGTCGGTATGACCACCGGCTTGCTGGTCGGCTTTTTAGGGGCCGGGGGCGGATTTATCCGCATGCCGGCCTTGATTTACGTCATCGGATGTCCCATGGTGGTAGCTATCGGAACGGACCTCTTGGAAAGTATTTTTTCTCTGGGCTATGGGACCATAACCCACTCCTTAAAAGGCAATATAGATCTGATCCTGGTGGTCATTCTTCTAATCACCGGCAGCCTGGGAAATCAGATAGGCGCGGTTTTAGCTAAAAGGCTCACTAATCCCAACCTGCGGCAGATTTTCGCCTTTATCGCCTTCGCGGTTGTAATTTTGCTGGTAGTCAAACTGATTATATAATTATAATTAATTCAGATGTCGAAACCAAAGAATTTTTTTTTTGTTTCGAGTTGCGGGTTAGTTAATCAAATGTTCTCTTATGAATCATGCCTTGAAACCCGCAATCCGTAATGAGGTCTTAGTCTACAGGGCATGGTCAGGACTATCGCATGTTGGATTTAAAAGGATTTTTGAAAAGACGACAGGAAGGAAAAATCCGGAAGGCCGAGAAGGCCCGGGACCAAATTCGTCTGTCCTTTACCCAGCGGTATTTGAATTTTAAAACCCTCCTCAGCCTTAATGACAAAGTTTTAGAGATCATCAATGAAATGGAACAGGCCCTGGAAAGTGATCAGGGCTTTGGAATGGCCTTTGTCCGAGCCCATTGCACCGCCCTTTCGGTTAACCTGTTTAAGATAATTCAAAGCCTCAATGCCATTACTGATAGTAGAAACAAGATCCTCTTCCCGGTCTTCGATGGGATCTGGGCCAAAATCGATCAGGAATTGAAAAGGAAAAAAACCTCGACCCAGGGAGAGTGGATCCTTCCCCTGAAAGCAGTGAACAAAACCATGGCCGACCAAACAGGGAATAAAATGGCTAATCTTGGGGAGGTAAAGAATCAGGTGGGCCTGCCTGTTCCCGAGGGATTTGTAATTACAGCCTCGGCTTATGATTTTTTTCTGGAGAAAAACCTTTTGCAGGATGAGATCAACCGGCGGATTCAATTTCTGGAACCTTCCGATATTGCCCAGCTCCATGAAACCAGTTCGGAAATCCAGAAATTAATCACCAATGCCGTCCTCCCTCCCGAATTGGAAGAAGCCATTATGTCCGCCTATCAGGACTTAATAAAAAATACTGACCAGGGGACGCGTGTTTCCATGCGCAGCAGCGCCTTGGGAGAAGACGCCCAGGAGGCCTCTTTTGCCGGTCAGTATCGTTCCCTCCTCAATGTAAGCCCGGACTACCTGATCCTGTCTTACAAAGAAATTCTGGCCAGCAAATATTCGGTTCCCGCTATAGCCTACCGCCTCAACAAAGGATTCCTGGATGAAGACATCGTTATGTGTGTCGGGTGTATGGCTATGATCCAGGCCGAGGCTGCGGGGGTAATGTATTCCGCCGACCCGGGGGACAGACAGAAACAAGGGATCATCATCAACGCCGTCTTAGGACTGGGCAAATCCGTGGTCGATGGAAGCCTGATACCCGACCTGTTTATCGTTGACAGAAAAAATACCCATCACCTGACCAAAAAAGAAATACAGAAGAAAACAAAGAAATTTATCTGTGATCCGGAAGAGGGGGTCTGCCTGGAAACTCTGGTTGAAACCGGAGAACAGCACCCGGCCATCACCGATGAACAGGCCGGGAGTTTGGCCGAAATGGCCCTCCGTCTGGAATCCCATTTCAACTGCCCCCAGGATATCGAATGGGCTATTCAAACCGACGGGTCTTTTCAGATTCTCCAGGCCCGACCCCTTTTGATCCTTGGGAAAGAAACCCCTCCGGCAGAAGCGGTTTCGACGCCCCCGATAGAACAGCCGCTGATCCTGGAAGGGGGGATAACGGCCAGTCCCGGTGCGGCCAGCGGCCCGGCCTTTTTAATTGAAACAACCGTTGACATGCTGCAGTTTCCTTCCGGTGCGGTGCTGGTGGCCAGAAACCCCTTGCCCCAATGGGCAGCCCTTTTAACCCATTCCGCAGCCGTGGTAACCGATCAGGGGGCACTGACCGGTCACCTGGCGGCCGTTGCCCGGGAATTCAAGGTTCCAGCCCTGATGGGTACACAGAAGGCCTTTCAAACGATTCAGCGGGGAGATTTGATTACTGTCGATGCCACGGGTCATAAGATCTATGCCGGAAGAGTGGATGCCCTTCTCGCCGGATCAATAAAAAAATCAAGCCCCATGAAAGACAGCCCGGTTTATCGTTCCTTGGAAAAAATCCTTAAGTATATCGCTCCTCTGAACCTGACCGATCCCGAAGGCGGAACTTTCACCCCGGAGGCTTGTCAAACCCTTCATGACATCATACGATATGCCCATGAAATGTCCCTGAGAGCGCTTTTTGATGACCGGAAAGAAATATCTATCTCTGAAAAAGTGGCCAAAAAGCTGGTTTCCGAGATCCCCATGGAATGGTGGGTGATTGATTTGGACGGAGGAGTCCGGGAAGGAATTGACGGCCCTACCCTTCAACTGGAAGATATCCACTCGGTTCCCTTATTGGCTTTGTGGAAAGGGCTGGCGGCTGTTCCCTGGAAAGGCCCGCCACCGGTGGACGCTCGCGGCTTTCTTTCCATCCTGGCCGAATCCACTATGGACCCCTCTCTGGAATACGGACAAGATTCAGAAATGTCAGCCAAAAACTTTGCCATCATTTCTGAGAATTTTTGTCATTTAAGTACCCGGCTGGGATTTCATTTCTCGACGGTGGAAGCCTATCTGGGGGATCAAGCCGCAGAAAACTATGTCTGGTTCTATTTTAAAGGAGGGGCAGCCGATCGGGTTCGCAAGGAACAGAGGAGCCGTCTAATCCAGATTATCCTGGAAGGATTCCATTTTTGGGTGCAAACGAAAGGAGATTTGATTTCGGCACGGTTGGAACGGCAAGAAAAAGAAATTTTAGCAGACCGATTAAAGGTCCTGGGCTATTTGATCCTCCACACCCGGCAGTTGGATATGGTCCTTTCCAATCCCGGAAAAGTTAATCAGTACATTGAAAAAATGCTCGCAGAAATAAGTACGTTTGTAAATATTCCAGCTTAAGATAAGAGCTCACAGTTCATTGCTCATTGCGCAAAGGAAAAGCCTTTGCCATGAGCTATCAGCTACGAGCTGTCAGCTAAATAGGGAGGTGTTCAATGGAAGGAATCCGGTTATTACTCGCCGACGACGAGGAAGATTTTCGAACGACCTTGACCAGCCGTCTGAGAAAAAGAAGGTTGGAAGTCGTGGATGTGGAAGACGGTTATAAGGCGGTCGAAGTTGTGAAATCAAAGCCGATCGATGTCGCGGTGGTCGATGTCAAGATGCCGGGAATGGATGGACTGGAGACTTTGAAGCAGATCAAGCAGATCAATCCATTGATCGAAGTGATCTTGCTGACCGGTCACGCCTCAGTGGAATCGGGGATTGAAGGGATGCGTCTGGGGGCCTTTGATTACCTCATGAAACCCTGTGACATCAATGAACTGATGCTGAAAATCGAAGATGCCTATCAAAGGAAACTGGTGCAGGAAAAGGCCTAAGGACCAGAATTAGGATAAAAAATTGCTGGCCGATGTCCAGGCTTCTTAATCGTTTTGATAGGAAGAGTCAGCCACATGAACCAGACCACGCCCGAAATTCTCCCCCCGGAACAGACCGCAAAAAGCCCGGGGGGCGTTTGCTAAACCTTCAACAATGTGCTCGCGAACAACCAATTGTTTGTTCTTGATCCAATCCGCCATTGTCCGTCGCGCTTCATTAAAAAATTCCGCATGATCCAGCACCACAAATCCGCGCATATCAAGTCGTTTAGCAGGGCATTCACCTATCTTAGGTTAGATTTTTTCCGGGTTTGCCTGCTACCAGACTATTGAGTCGCCAGAGCGACCTTCATCTGCTGTTCCCCGGATATGACCTGATCCGCCCTGGCCGGCGCCAGGTCGATCTGAACCCAGTTTACCCGTCCGCTAAAATGGTTGCCTGACACCCGAAAATCTGGACAGATGGGTCCCCCGGTTTTGTTGCCGACCATCAATCGGGCATCCCCCGCAAAAGCTACCGGAACGGTCCGTTCAATCCTTCCCTCGGCCACCTTCTTGGCATCGACGAAAAGCGTAACCATCCCCCCTTTGCCTATTCCACCACCGTCATAGGCGAACTCCATCCGGATCAGATGGCTGCCGGGAGTCAGCAGCCCCGGGTCCTGCACCGTGTAGAGCTCCATGCCGGCGCAATTATAGACATAGGTGAGCTTGCCGTCCTTCATGTAAAGCCCCCATCCGCCAAAATTGGCGCCTTCGGCAACGATTACTCCACGGACGCCGGCAGCAGGAACTTCAACTTCCGCCGTGACCGAATGGGTCCGGTTCTTAACACTGACCACCGAGTGAACGTTCAAGGCGCTGCCCGGCAACAGGCGCTGAGAACGACCTTGAATCAGTCTGGGTCTTCCGGATATCCTGGGGCTGAATCGCTCTCCGCGCCGATCGTCTAAGGGCAGCACATTGTGGCGGGCGGCCTCTATCAACCACAACCTCTGCAGTTGGTGAAGTTTTTCCGGGTATTTCTTGGCCAGGTCCTCGGCCTGGGTCCAATCTTTCGTCGTATCGTAGAGTTCCCAGTTATCGTCATCGAAAGCCGGTGGTTTGGTTTGAACCCAGGGCAGACCATGCCTGGTCACCGCGGTCCAGCCTTTGTAATAGATCCCCCGGTTACCGAACATCTCGAAATATTGAACTTCATGTCGGTCCGGGGCTTCGCCCTCGTCGAAGGAATAGAGCATACTGACCCCTTCCAGGGGCTTCTGCTGAACGCCATCAACGGAGATCGGTTCAGGGATTCCGGCCGCCTCTAAAATGGTAGGGAATATATCGATGACATGATGGAATTGAGCGCGTATCTGCCCTTTGGCCTGAATCCCTTTGGGCCAATGCACCACCGTTCCATTGCGGGTGCCGCCCCAATGGGAAGCGATCTGTTTGGTCCACTGATAGGGCGTGTCCATGGCATGGGCCCAGCCTACAGCGTAGTGATTGTAGGAGTCGGGCCCCCCTATATCCTCCAGACGCTTGATCAAATACTCCGGGGTCTCTATGTCCTGCATATTATTGAAGTGGAGCATCTCAGAAAAAGTGCCGTTGAGACCGCCCTCTGCCGAAGCGCCGTTATCGCCGATGACGTAGTAGACCAGGGTGTTCTCTAAAGCCCCGAGCGCGGTGATCGCCTCCACCAGCCTGCCGATATGGAAGTCGGTGTATTCGAAAAAATCCCGCATAGACTTCCATCTGACGGCGTAATACCGGTTTGAGTTCCTCCGGCATATCCTCCCAGGCCGGGATCTCGATCGGACGTTTGGTGAGTCGGGCTTCCGCAGGGATCACCCCCAGCTCTTTCTGCCGGACAAAGGTGCGCTCCCGCAGCTTATCCCAGCCGTCATCAAACTGCCCCCGGTACTTGTCAGCCCATTCCTTTGGAACGTGGTGAGGGGCATGGGTAGCCCCGGGTGCAAAGTAAATAAAAAAGGGTTTGTCCGGGGCCAGAGACTTCTGGGCATTGACCCACTGAATGGCTTTATCGGTCATGTCGGCCATGAAGTGGTACTCGGGATCGTCGGAAGTGGCAACAGGCGTAATCCCATCGTATATTTCGGGATACCACTGGTTATTTTCTCCGGCCAGAAAGCCATAGAACTTTTCGAAGCCGTTGCCTGTGGGCCAATGTTCAAAGGGGCCGACCGGGCTGGTCTCCCAGACGGGCACTTCATGGCACTTACCAAACTGGGCTGTCGAGTAACCGTTATACTTGAGGACCTTGGCGATACTGGCCGCCGTGTTGGGAATCGAGGAAGTCGAACCGGGGAGTGCGGTGGCCATCTCGGTTATCCCGGCCATACCCACGCTATGGTGGTTGCGCCCGGTCAACAGCGCGGCACGGGTGGGAGAGCAAAGGGCGGTGGTATGAAAGCGGTTGTACTTCAAGCCGCCGTCGGATAACTTCTCGGCGGTCGGTGTCTGACAGGGTCCGCCGAAGGCACTCGAAGCGCCAAAGCCGACATCGTCCAGAAGGATGATGAGCACGTTTGGCGCCCCCTCGGGTGGTCGAACCGATTCGATGGGTGGAAATTTCGCCTCCGGGTCCTTGGCATCATAAAGGACCGTCCCCTGGTACGGACGATGAGGGATGGGCAGGATTGTGCGTTGAACAGCGTCGTGTTTGGTTGTCATTTTGACCTCCTATGTTCGAGAAACTCAGATAAAAATTTCCTGATAGATAATGAGTGGCGAAGTACGATGACTCGGACATCCAAATTTCGGATCATGAGCTTTTCCGCTATTCAACAATGATATCCTCCAATGGACGTTTGGGCACATGATGCACTCCCTTGCCGTCCCGCCAGTAATTGGTTTGGTTATCCTTACCGACGGTCTCCAGTACAACCTCTTCGTTCGGCTTGCCCAGAGCGATTACCAGGAGAACCGCATATTTTTCCGGAATTTGAATGGCCTCCCGCAGACCTTTTACATTAATGGCCCCCAGCATACATCCGCCAAGGCCTTTTTCAACGGCGCCGAGCAGGATACTCTGCGCGGCGATTCCATGGTCGACCCCGAAGGTCTCGCTGATCTCTTTGTCCCCGAGAATGATGATATAAGACGATGGCCGCTCCCCTACGGTAGGGCCGTCCCAGTCTTTAAGAGCCGCCGCCCAGAAAAGGTTGGGAAAGATTTTGGCGTTCTTTTCCCTTTCCCAGGAAAGGAGGTATTTAAGAGGCTGCCGGTTGGCCCCCGAGGCCGAACATCTGGCCAGGTCCACTAATTCCTTTAATGTTTCTTTTTCAATGGCTACCTCTTCCTGAAAACGGCGCCGACTCCTATTCTTCAATACTAATTCTTTTATCATCATGCTCCTCCTTTAAACTTTTCTTTGGGAAAGATTTTATGAAAACAGATGGACGCCATTGAAGCACCCCAACCGAGTCCATAGCAGTTGAAATTTTGACCTTAGGTCTTCTTTATCATAACCTTGATAATATTTCAGTTAAAAAGGAACAGATGTAATGGGCATTAAATTTTTCCAGGGAGACTGGGAATCCTTCTCCGATTTTTTATTTCCTTGACAACCCAAAAAGATTTTCCTAATAACTCTTCGATGAATTGGCACTGAATCATTATCCTTTGCCCCTCTCCCCTTCCTAACCCCCTCTGTGAGAGAAGAGTGTGGGAAAGACAATTTTCGTATTTTGTAGTGCCCGCAGGCACAAGTGGGTTTAAATGGAAACCACCCAGAAAGAGCCTCTTAGAAATATATGAAAACAAAATCCATGCGCATGAAAGGCGATATGCCCGAAACCGGCTCAAGCTTCTCATGTCGATTTACCGGTGATCCCAGAGGAATAGTTATGTATTTTATTGGGAAATCCGGCAAACTATTTTCTTGGATATCTCTGCTCTTATTATGCACCGGTGTTTACGCAGGAGGCAAGGAGATGACCCTTCCGAACCCTGAAATATCAAAACCCATTAAGATCACCTCCGGTCTAATTACCGGCCAATCTGTGGAGAAGATGGAGGACATACAGGTCTATAAAGGCATTCCTTATGCCGCTCCACCGGTTGGACCGCTTCGCTGGAAACCCCCTCAGCCGGTCGGCCCCTGGGCAGGCGTTCGATCCTGTACCCAATATGGTCCCCCTTGCCCTCAAAGAAAACTGCCCCCGCCCTTTGACCGGGATTATGGGAAAACCAGTGAAGACTGCCTCTTCCTCAATGTCTGGAGCGGAGCGCGGGATCCGGATGAAAGACGTCCGGTTATGGTCTGGATCCATGGTGGAGGATTCTACGGAGGCAGCGCCTCCCAACCGGACTTCGACGGAAGGGTGCTGGCCCGGGAAGGGGTGGTGGTAGTCACCATCAATTATCGGCTCGGCGTCTTTGGCTTTTTGGCCCATCCGGAACTGACCAGCGAATCCGAACATCAGGTCTCCGGTAATTACGGGCTCCTGGACCAGATAGCCGCACTCAGTTGGGTAAAGGAAAATATCGCCGCCTTTGGTGGAGACCCGAATCGGGTCACCATTTTCGGGGAATCCGGAGGCGCCAGGAGTGTCTGCTTTTTGATGGTTTCCCCTTTGGCCAAAGGTCTTTTCCATCGGGCCATTGTCCAGAGCGGTTCCCTCTACCGTGGAATCGGTCACCTGAAGAAATCCCATGACGGACTTCCTCCTATGGAAAAGGAAGGGCTGCGGATTGCCAAACAACTGGGCTGTAATACCCTCAAAGAACTTCGTCAGAAGAAGGCTGAAGAGATTATTCAGGCCCTGAATTCAACCACAGCTCCCCTGCTCTCTCCGCCCAACGATTTGTCCATACCCAATGGGATTTTCATCTCCGGCCCGGTCATTGACGGTTGGGCAGTCCCTGAAGATCCGGTTAACCAGTTTGAAAATGGGAAACAGGCCGATGTCCCTCTGATTATCGGGTCGAATCAGGATGAGGCCGGCCTGTTCCTCCGGGCCTTTCAGACCCCAGAAAAAACGCTGGCCTCCTCAGTTTCCCAATTCTTCCCCGGTCATGGAAAAGAGATCCTCAAACTCTATACAGAATATAAAGAGTTCCCGATGGCCCTGAACCGTTTCGCCACGGATGCGGTATGGACCAGACCCGCCCGGGCCACGGCCAGGACCATGGAAAAAGTGCGCTCCAAAGTCTATCTGTACCAATTTACCCACCGCCGACTCGGGAGTCTGTACAACTTCGGGGCCTTTCATGGCGCCGAAATCCGATTCGTCTTTGGACATGACATCGGTGCCAATAATCCCTTTACCGAAATCGATCACCGGATTTCCAAAAGGATGAGAGCCTACTGGATAAACTTCGCGGCCACCGGAAATCCCAATGGACCTGGCCTGCCCAAATGGCCGGCTTACAGCCGGTCCACCGACAAAAGCCTGGAGATCGGCAGTGAAATTAAGGTCCAGACCCATCTTCGAAAGGACGCTTGTGACCTCTTTGACAAAATCGATAAAGAAATGAGAGGCGATTGAGAAAATGTTTGATTGCCATGAATATCACTAAGGGGTAAAAAGCATGAGAAGACTGGAAAGAAAACCAACTCACCCGGGGAGAATTGTCAAAGAAGATTATTTAAAACCGCTATCCATAACGATCAATGAATTGGCCTCAACCCTCGATGTTTCGAGAAAGACATTATCTAAAATTATAAACGAGAGAGGTTCGGTTACTCCTGATATGGCCCTTCGTTTATCCCGTGCCTTTGGGACTACCCCTGACCTCTGGCTTAACTTGCAGAAAAATTACGATTTGTGGCAGGCAGAAAACGCTTCCAAAGAATGGCAAAGGGTAAAACCGTTTTCTTCACAACTGCTTCACTCTTAATAATAAAAAATCCGCCGGATCAGGTGATAACGAAGGGCCGTTATCCAAAATCCAAAAGATGGAAACGAAAAAGAGAACTGAATGGATTGAACCCGTCCCCTCGATCTATTTCTGTATATCCTGAAAAATGATATGATATCCGTAAGGAATAAAGTCGACTGAAAATAAAGTCAATGAAAAGATTATTAGTTTTCTATAATGAGTTAAATGTGATCCGGTTTGGGGGAACGTTTTCGGGCAACTAATTTAATTAACTGAAGTTTTGCATTTTTCAAACGCATAATTGTTCGAGGTAAGTATCGAGAATATTTTGTTTAAAGGAAATTTTCATATTTTTCAAAGTAACCGAGATTAATTCGATCAAAACGAATTTCCGTACCTGAAAGGCCAGTAAACGGATAGAAAGATTTAAAGGTGTTTTTTTATCCCCAAGCCACTGGAAGACCTTGAGGACCGTCAAAACGAAATAAGCGATCAGGGATAAAGCGGCGTGACGCAGGATAGCCTGAAAGCAAATCACCGAAACCTAATCGGTGTTTAAGATCTTTGATCATCTGTTCGATCTTCCATCGTTTGGCATAATAACAGAGCACATCCAAAGCAGAAAGATGGATAGTAGTCGAGATTAAAAATCGAGGGTTTTTTCGTTTCTCTTGAACAATAACCAGGGCCACTTTCCGAAGCCCTTTTTTTCACCCAGTACTTTTTTAATTTTCAGGGTTGTATTTTCCCCATAAAGGGGCAAAGTCAATTCGCGGTATAAAGACCGTTGGGCGGCTAATTTCTTGGCCTGAATCGATTTTCCCCCTACCAGGAGCGTCGCATTGGATTTAAGTTGCGAGATCATATGACACCCCTGTTGACGGCAAACTTTAGCCAAGTCTTTAGACCAAAACCAGGCATCGGCCAGAAGATAAACTTTACAGGGTACGGGGAATTGAAGTTTTCCCAAGATCTTTTTGACCATCGCCGTTTTGGTTTGAAACTGCCACATCCTTTGGTCCCTTTCGGATGATAGACGTCTTCCCAAAGGGGAAAGAGGAAGTCCTTATAAAGCAGAGCCGAAAGGACCCATTGATGGCCAAAGATATTGGCCAAGTTATGGGCATGGTCTTTATGCCATCCGCACCCGGGGATCTTTTTTCCAGTCTTTGGGGACAGGGTATCATCGGCCAGGATAAAAAGAACCGAGCCGGTTTTAATCTTAAGGGTGTAAAAAAACCGATCCACAGCCGCCCTAACCAGTTTCTCATGATCCCAGATATAATCAGCCAGAAATCGAGTAAAACTGGAATGGGATCTCTCCCAGTAGATTGGATGCCCTAAGCAGTCTGAGTGTGACTGACTTTTGCCAGGACCGCCGGATTAATCGCCAGAGATAAAAGCACCCATCGATTTTTCAGACTCCGGACATAGGAGTTCCTACCGCTATTCCTAAGCTTAATCTTATTTTGACAAAAGGCAGACATTAGCCTATATTGTTAACATGAAATATCTAAATTGGAGTTATGATAAAAACGAATTATTAAAAGTTAAGCGAGGGATTTCCTTCGAGGAAATTGCTTTCTTAATCGAGTCAGGTAAAATGCTCGGTATTGAAGAAAATCCAAGACGACCGGATCAAAAAATATATATTCTGGAAGTTGAGGGTTACGCTGTTATTGTACCTTTTGTGGAAAATGATAATGAAATTTATCTTAAAACGGCCTTTCCGAGTCAGAAATATACCAAGCGTTATGGCTTAAAGGGGGAATAATGAATAAAATAAAAAGGAAGGCATTTGAACCGATTGATAAAGAAGAAAGAGATTTGATGGAGTCAATAGACAAGGACGAATGGAGTCCTGTTAAAAATATCAAGCAGGAAAAAGAAAAAGCCATTATGGCAGCCCGAAACACTCTGAAAAAAGAAAAGCGAATCAATCTTCGTTTGTCTCAAAAAGATTATCATCAGATTCAGATAAAGGCTATAGAAGAAGGAATTCCATATCAAACATTTATTTCAAGTATTATTCATAAATATTTAAATGGTTCCCTGACTTCAAGAACATAGATTGGAACAGAACCTGTTATTCCACCAGACCGCTGATGCCTCCAGTGAATTCTACGTTATGTCTGAAGAAGAAACCTGATGAATTCCTTAGCCATTAACCTACACCAATTAAGGGGAGAACTCTAATGATTACCTATGAACTTCTGAGAATCAAAGATACCAATAGTAATGGCATCCTCAATATGATTAAAACAGTCAACACCCGAATTTTACCCGAGGCCAAGGCTCCAGGGTATTCGCTTTACGGAATCTTCTTCGGTCTTTTTGGCCTGGCCACCAACGAGCTTTATCTGATTGCCACGCGAGAAGATATCGGACCATCCTCAGATGGAACCACCCCTTTATCCAAACTGATTACAGAAAATAATTTCAGCCTCCGGGAGAGTTACCTGCTTACCCCAACCATAAGACCGACTGAGCACGCCACACGCACCAAGGGCGGCATCTATGTCTTCCGCTGGTTTGATGTCTACAACCGCGATGTAGAGGAAATTGTCAAGCTGTCCGATGAGGCCTGGGTTTCGTTTGAAGGGGATTTCGACAGCGAGGTCCAAGGTTTATTTGCCGAACGGGATCACAGCCGGGAACAGGGCAAGATGCTTCTGCTCACCTGGTATCGGGGCCTCAGCGTTTGGGAAACCTCACGGAAGCCTTCGCCAGAGGCCAGGGAAAGATTTCTTAAACGACACAAATTGACCATTGAAACTATGGCCATCGCTACCCGTCTTTACCATACTCAATAGACCGGAATACTAAAAGAGGGTTGATCCAGGTCACCTGATTTATTTTCTCTGAAAAAATTCGGGACAAAGTGTATTGGATTCGGATTTCCGACCCATATGGTGCTCGACGTTATTAAGGCCATAGTCCGGGGGATATTGACTATGCGGATCTATCGAGTACAGAAAGGAAATCTTGCCGACCATGCCTATCGCTGGCAGGATTTTTCAAGAATTCGTAGTATCCCGCCACCTGCAGGACTTCGCCTTTGAGGCCCTGGATCTGAAGCCTCCCCGGTTTGTAACATCATGGTTTTGATATCAGAACATTGAATTAAAAAGGTATTTTTTTCTTGACAATACCTAAATTCGATATAAAAATAGCACAAATATTTCTTATGAGAATGAATTATAGGTATAAATAAGAAGGATCCGGAACCAAAGTATGCTTGAGAAGGGACCTGTCAACCAAGGGAAACCATCCAAAGCCCTGTATCGAGTCCTGTCCGATCAACTCCAAGGATATATTCAGAGCGGGTATTGGAAGGTGGGGAATATTATCCCGACCGAGAGCCAAATCTGCGAACAGTTCTCAGTGAGCCGTTCCACGGTCAGAAAAACTCTGGAGCACCTGACCCGGAACGGATATCTGGAACGGAGGGCGGGAAAAGGGACCTGGGCGGTGGATTATTACCAGGCGAAAGAAATCTGGGTCGTCGACGGCATCAGCCTCCCTTACCCTTATCCGGATCTTATCCATGTGGAAATATTTTACCACGAAACCCTGGTCAATGACCGATCGAATCCCATTCTCGCCGCCTTTGAATCGGAAAAGGTTTTAAGCCGAGTTAAAATGACCCGCTGGCTCGAACAAACACCCATAACTTTAGTCCACAGTTACATGAGGCCTCCGGATGCCGAAAAAGTCCTTGCCGGGTTTAACCCTCAAACCGATATTTATTTATATCAAATACTCGAACGAATCACCGGAAGGACCGTTGATTTTGTAAAAGAAACCTATGAGGCCATTCTGGCAGTGGGTGAAATTGCAGACCGCCTGAAAATCCCCCCCGGGAGCCCTCTGATGTTCGCAAATCGACTGGTTACGGACGAGCAAGGGGTACTTTTGCTGGGGGCAAGTGTTTATATGCGAACGGATATCCAGAAAATGGAAATGTCCCGTAAACGAACCATGACCCCTAAGAGGCTTCGCCCTTGAAGTTTTATGACAGGAAACCATTTAGAGATTCTTAATTTAAACCAGGCTGTTTGTCGGCCTGAATTTTTTGTTAGAGGAGGAAGACATGAACAAAAATAAATTTTTCAGGATAGGGTTTCCGATCCTGATGCTGGCGCTTTTTGTTTTTGGGTCTCTGGCCCAAGCTGCGGAATTCAACTGGCGTAAATATGAAGGCACAACGATCAGAGTCGTCCTATCCAAAAGCGCCTTTACCCCCATGGGCCAGGAATATATTAAGGAATTTGAAAAAAAGACCGGCATTAAGGTGATCGATGAAAATTACGGATCCGCACCATTGCGCCGCAAGCTGACCATGGAGCTGGCGGCCAAGAACAAGGACCTGGATGTCTTTGCGGGAATGATGAAGACCAACCTGGAGTTTTACCGGGCCGGTTGGTTGTTCCCTTTGGATGATTTCCTGAAAAATCCGGCCTTGACCAGCCCTGACTATGACTATAATGATATTTTCCCCAAGGTGCGGTCCATTGTCGAGGGCAAGACCATCGGCATTACCACCAGCATGAATCCCCAGGTCCTGATGTATCGAAAGGACCTCTTTGAGAAGTACAAGGTCAAAGTGCCTACCAATTGGAAGGAACTCGAGGAAGCAGCCAAGAAGCTGACCCTGGATACGGACGGCGATGGGAAAACGGACGTCTATGGCTGGATTGCCAGGATGAATGAAGAAAACTCGGCGACTTTTTCCAATTTCCTTTGGTCAAATGGAGCCAGTTGGCTTGATAAAAAGAATAAGCCTGTCTTCAATTCCCCCAAGGCGGTTGAAGCCCTGAAATTTTATGGACATCTGCTCAAGGCCTATGGACCTCCGGGGGGCAGCACCCTCGGATGGCAGGAGGTCATCGGGGCCATGGCCCAGGGCAAAGCAGCCATGACTGTGGAAATATCCATTTTTGCCGACATGGTGCTCGAAAATCCCAAGCAATCTAAGGTCGCCGGCAAAATCGGTTACGCCTTTTTCCCGCCGGCCAAGCCGCAGTATCTGACCATGCTGCTGCCTACCAACTGCTACCACATCAGTGCCTATTCTCAGAAAAAAGAAGCCGCCTGGTTGTTCGTACAATTCATGACCGATAAAGCCCGTACCTTGCCTTACCAGCTTAAAATGTTGCCCACCTCCAGAAAATCGGCCTGGCTGGACCCCAAATTCAAGGCGGAGGATAAGTACCCCGAGTTGACCAAGATCCAGTACGAGGGCATCGAGCATGGGATCGTTGATTTTGAATTGACCATCCCCGCCTTTGACGAGGCCCGTCCATACCTGTCGCGGATGATATTCACCGCCTATGAAGGAGGGGATGTCCAGAAGGCGGCTAATGAGACCGTGAAACGGGTTGAAGAGATTATGAGGCAAACCAAATAAAACTCAGTTGACCGGGGAGCCTTATTGCTGAAGCTCCCCGGAAAAAGAAGGATATGGCTGATTCCACTGCCTACAAATCGATAATGGGCCAGGAAACCGGGGAGGGTGAATCCCTGTTCACCAAAATCCTGGAAACCTTTGATCGGAATATCCGGTTTCTTTTTCCCCTGCCGGCCCTGATCATCGCCCTGGCGCTTTTTGTTTATCCCCTTTTTGAGTTGTTTTATCTCAGCCTGACCCGCTGGAGTCTTATCTCCCAGGAACCGAGGACCTTTATCGGCCTGGCCAATTTCGCCCGCGCCTTTTTTGAAGACGACCATTTCTGGAAGGCGGTCTGGCTGATGCTCTATTTTGCCCTGGCGGGTCTGTCCGGTCAGTTTATCCTCGGTTTCGCCCTGGCCATGCTGCTGAACAGGGAGTTCAGAGGCGAATCGGTGGTTAGAATGCTTCTCCTGTTCCCCATCATCGCAACACCGGTGGCTATGTCCATGGTCTGGTCCATGATGCTTAATCCCATGATGGGCATCATGAATTACTTGCTTTCCTTGGTCGGCCTGCCGCCAAGCGATTGGGTCTCGAGCCCGACCGCGGTTATGCCCACCCTGATTATGGTCGATATCTGGCACTGGGCTCCATTTATGATGTTGGTCCTTTTGGCCGGACTGAAAAACCTGCCCAAGGACCCCTACGAAGCGGCCATGATCGACGGCGCTTCTCGGGTTCAAGTCTTTTTCAAGATCACCCTGCCGCTGATGCAACCCTATATTGTTTTGGTGGTCATCCTCCGTTTGATCCAAAACCTCAAAGTATTTGATGAGATATTCGTCATTTCCGGAGGCGGGCCCATGAGGGCCTCGGAGACCCTGAATCTGATGATCTATCACCAGGCCTTCACCGCTATGAACTACGGCTACGGCTGCGCCCTGGGCCTATTCCTGCTTCTGGTCATCCTGGCCATCAGCCTGGCAGTTTTCAGATATCGGGAAAGGAGTTGGAGCTATTGATGAGCTTATTTCTACTAAAAAAAATTACTGCCAAAACGTTTTTTTGGATAGCCTGTCTCCTGTCCATATTGTTTTTTATTTTTCCTTTTTTGTGGGTGGTGATGATGTCTCTGAAGGACCCCGGGGCGGCCCAATCCATGCCCCCCAAGCTTATTTTTTCCCCCACCTTCGATAACTACAAGCAGGTATTTGCTGCCGGAGACTTCATAAACGCATTCAAAAACAGCACCATCGTCGTCCTGTTTACCCTGGCGGCCAACCTGATCGTATCGCTGCCGGCCGCCTACATTATCGCCCGGGGGAAGCAGAAATGGCTTTCCTTTACCATCCTTTTCACTCAGATGGCCCCCTGGATCGTCTTTCTGCTGCCCTGGTATATCATCTTCAAACGCCTGGGGCTTTACGACACCTATATCGGGCTGGTCCTTTCCAACCTGACCTATCTGGTCCCTTTTACGGTCTGGCTGATGCTCGGTTTTTTCGAGGACGTGCCTAAGGAAATCGAGGAGGCGGCCTGGCTGGACGGTTGTACCCGCACCGGTGCCTTTATCCGTATGGTCATCCCCCTGGTTAAAGGCGGAGTCATCACCGTCAGCACTCTGGCCTTTTTGTTTACCTGGAATATCTTTATCTTTCCCCTGGTCCTCTCGGGCTATCGTTCCAAGACCCTCCCGGTGACCGTCTATAACTTCCTGAACGACAACAGTCTGGATTTCGGTCCTTTGTCCGCTGCCGCGGTGTTGATCACCCTTCCGGTCATCCTGTTTATTCTTATTAACCAGAAATATTTTTCCCGAGGTATAGCCCTGGGAGGCAGGAAGTAGGTTTAGCCCATGTCTGAAGTGAAAATAAAAAACGTCAGTAAACTGTTTGGCGAATTCGAAGCGGTAAAGGACTTCTCGCTCGATATCCAAGACGGTGAATTCATAATCCTGGTTGGTCCCTCGGGGTGCGGCAAAACAACGATTCTAAGAAGCATAGCCGGTCTGGAGACCATCACCTCGGGCGAGATTTTCATCGATGGCCGACCGGTGAGCAAGGTGGCCCCCAAAAAACGGGACATCGCCATGGTCTTCCAGAATTACGCCTTGTATCCCCACATGAACGTCCGGAACAACATGGCCTTTTCCCTGAAGCTGAGAAAGATCCCCAAAAGGGAAATCAATGAGATCGTGGAACACACCGCGGATTTGTTGGGGATGCGGCCATTGCTGGACCGGAAGCCGAATGAGCTTTCCGGCGGCCAGCGTCAGAGGGTGGCCCTGGGCCGGGCTATTGTCCGCAACCCCAAGGTGTTCCTGTTTGACGAACCCCTCTCCAACCTGGACGCCAAACTCAGGATCAGCATGAGGGCCGAGTTGCTTGGTCTACACCAGAGGCTTAAGACCACCACTATCTATGTGACCCATGACCAACTGGAAGCCATGACCATGGGGGACCGGATCGTGGTCATGAACAACGGGGTCATCCAGCAGGTGGATCCGCCCCAGAAGGTTTACGATCATCCGGCGAATAAATATGTGGCCGGGTTCATCGGTTCTCCGGCCATGAATTTTGTTGATTGTCAAATCAGCCTGGATAACGGTGAATTATATGCCGTGTCTCCAGGCCTGAAACTAAAGATCCCGGCCGACAAGACCGAACGAATTAAAGAACGGGTGGGTCAGGAGGTCTCCCTGGGCCTGAGACCGGAACACATTATTCACAGGGACCTGGTGGATCAATATGATCCCGAGCTCTCCTTCAAAGGATCGGTCTGGGTCATCGAACCCCTGGGCTCGGAAAAGCTGGTTTATATCCGTCCGGAAAGCCAGGATACACTGATCGCCCGCGTCGATCCCCGTGTCAATATAAAACTTGGAGACGTAGCCGATTTTACCGTCCGGATGAACCTGGCCCATATGTTTGAAAAAGATGACGGCCGGATTATTTTCTGATCGCAATTTGCATCATCAGAATAACAGCATCTTGAGAGTAGCATAAACATGAGACCTTTGAAAAATTGGGTCTTGAAGGAAGGCTGGTTATGAACGAGAAAGTTCAACAATTTTTAACCGACTTATTTCTAACCAACGAATTGAATCGGCTGCCCGAACAGTTTGGGGGTGATCGGATATTTGATCCTCCCCTGATCGGCGTTTCCCGGGGAGATGACCCCATCTTCAACAAGTTTAAAGAGGTGGTGGCCCCGGAACATCTGACCCCTCTTGAGATGTGGACCTCCGACGGACTGAGGAGACCGGAGGACACGGCCGACCGTCTGCGTATTCTCTCGATCATCTTTCCTTACGTGAAGCGAATACGGGATGAGAGCAGGAAGGCCACGACCATGCCCGCCGACATCTATTGCCTGGGACGAAATTATGCCAATGAATTCATGAAGGATGTTCTGCGCAAAACCATGGCCTTCTTTCGAGACCAGGGATTCAGGGCCACCGCCGGAATGCTCAGCCCGGCCTTTCGCCTCCGACTGCAGGAAAAGCCTCCGCAATTTTACTCCCTCTGGTCCGAACGTCATATGGCCTTTGCCGCCGGTTTGGGCACTTTTAGTCTCCATGAGGGGCTGATCACCGAGGCCGGTTGTAATATCCGGGTTACCTCGGTGATTACTGATGCCCCCCTGACCGTAACACCCCGAAGGAGTGACGAACCTTATGCCAATTGCCTCTATTATGCAAAGGGGGAATGCCGTGAGTGCGAGAAGCGCTGTCCCGGAGAAGCCATCACGGCCGAAGGGCATGACAAGCTCAAATGCAGACAATACGGGGTGAAAGTATCTAAAGAGATGAACAAGAAGTTCGGTCCCTTGCTGAAACCTCATGAACGCAATGTCGAAGGTACGGTTATTGTATCTCACCCGGTGGGCTGCGCCTTCTGTCAGTTCAAGGTTCCCTGCATGGACAGAAACCCCATGGCCAAGGCGCAGAAGACGTCATGATATTTTCACTCGGGTCTTCCTTTTATTTAATGCAAAAATAGGATTCCAGGACCCAATGGTCGAAAAAGCTGGTATGAGGTGTAGGGTATAAGGTTTTCCTTTTTTTGAACCGCGGACCTTAGACCTTGGACCTTCAATCCCTTGATCCCTTTTTGAATTAAACGGATAGGAGAAGCTATGTCCAAACCCCCCTTAGACGGTATTGCAGTCATTGATTTCGCCACCATATTGGCCGCCCCCGTAGCCGCAACGTTTTTGGGTGATTTCGGGGCTTATGTGATCAAGGTGGAGCAACCCCAGGTCGGTGATCCCACGAGGGGACTGCCGTTTATCGAAGATGGAAGATCTCCCGGATGGCTTAACGAAGGCCGCAATAAAAAAACCATGACCCTGAACCTGAAGATGCCCGAGGGTGTAACACTGGCCCATAAACTGGCGGAAAAGGCCGATGTGGTCCTCCTGAATTTTCGGCCCGGAAAGGCCGAGGCCTTGGGAATCGGTCCCGAAGACTTCCACCGAACCAACCCGAATCTGATAATCTCCCTGGTGTCGGCCTATGGGCAAACCGGAACCTACCGTGCCAAAGGGGGATTCGACCGCACAGCCAGTGCCTTCGCCGGAATGACTTATGTCACCGGCTACCCGGAACAGCCTCCGGTCCGTTCCGGTTACGCCATGGTCGATTACATGACCGCCTATTTGAATGCCTTCGGGATCATGATGGCCCTCTATAACCGAGAAGTGAACAACAGCGGCGGGGAGGTGATTGATGTCAGCCTGGCTGAAGCCGCCTTCCGATCTTCTGAGTCTGCTCTTACGGATTATAGTCTGACCGGAAAAATAAGGGAACGTTCCGGCAATCGTAACGCCGGATTTGTACCGGCAGAAGATTTTGAAACGCGGGATGGAAAGATCCTGGTGATCAATGCCGGCACGGACCCCCTTTTTGAAAAGCTGGTCCAGGTTATGGGTAAACCGGAGCTCCTTCAGGACCCCCTTTTTTCAACACGCTTCGCCAGAATTGTGAATCAGAAAAAACTTTATGGAATCATCGCCGAATGGGTAAAGGGGATAACGGCCGTTGAGGGGCTTAATCTTCTTGATGAGGCGGGGGTTCCGGCGGACCTGGTGCGGAATATCGCTGAACTGGCTCAGGACCCCCACATGCTGGAGCGGGAGGCGGTCCTGGCCTTCCAGGACCCGGAAAAAGGAAAAGTGCTGATCCCGGGAATTTTTCCCAAGCTGGCCAAGTCACCGGGACGGGTGGAATTTCTCGGCGCCCGGCTGGGTGAACACAACCGGGAAATTTATAGCGATTTTTTAGGGCTTTCTGCGGAAGAGATCGATGCCCTGGAAGAAAAAAATGTGATTTGAAAACGATGGAGAATTTTGGTTAGACTTCAGAAAGTCCAAATCCCGGACCTTCCGGCAAAAGGACCTGACCCTCGATTATCTTCAGCGGTTTAAAATTGGCCGGGAATGAAATACCCTCCGGCAACAACGGGACTTCCATCCAGTCCATATTATGCTGCGACAAGGCCCAATGAACATTGGCATAGGCGCCCGGACCGATCCTGAAAGAATGAGGGCAAACCGGGAGGTTATAAAGCTCGGCCAGGACCGAGATCTTCCTGGCCATGGTCATCCCTCCTATCTTGGTGATTTCCGGTTGGACAAAATCGATCGCCCCACATTTCATCAAACGATCAAAGGCCTTTAGGGTATATTCGTTTTCACCGGAGGCAAAAGGCAATTTCACCCGCCGGCGCACCCTGGCCATGGCTTCTTGGTCTTGCATGGGCCAGAGAGGTTCTTCCAGCCAGAGAATGTTCCAATCCTCCAGGCGGCGGGCATTCTCCTCCGCCTCCAAAACACTCCACTGCCCATTGACATCGAGCATAATCGGATAATCGTCCCCTGCGGTATCCCGGGCAGCGGCAACCAGAGAAAGGTCCACCTCATGAAGTTTGATGCCGGCGAATCCTAAATCGATAGCTCGCTTAACTTCCCGGAGAAGCGGTTTTTGATTGTGAAAAGGCGGAAAACTGGCGTAGGCTTTTATTCTATCTCGAACCACTCCCCCCAATAGCTGGACCACCGGACTGTTCAAGCGTTTACCCATGAGGTCCCACAAGGCCAGGTCAAGACCGCTGAGGCCGCACAAGATCACCCCTTCAGTACCGTAGCGATAGGCGTAACGGTGCATCTTGTTCCAAAGGAATTCGATCCGGGAACTGTCCTCATTTAACAGAAGTGGCGCCAGAACATCCTCTATCGCGCTTTGAACAGGTTTTATGGGAAGCCCATACCAGGATTCCCCTATCCCGGTCAATCCTTCGTCGGTAACGATCCTGACCAATAACTGAGATAACCGGTCAGCCTCATAAGGTACGGTTTCTATCTTCACTATTTTCATAATTCACCTAATTTCATTCTTTTTGGTTTTTACTTTACCGCCCCTATTTCTGGAATATCGGGATTATATTTGCAAGCCTAAGGAATAAATTTAAATCGAGATGGTCCTGCGCCAAATGGAATCAAAAAAGATTTCAATAAAACGAGTTTACACCATCGCATGGGACATCAACAAGAGGATAATATTTTATGTTCTTAAAATAATTTTCGGATAGGGGTGAATAACGGCAATAGTCTTCGGTAAGAAATTATTATCACACATTTTAACCCCCTTATTAGGTGATTGTAAAAAACGGATTCGATCCGTATAATTGTTCACAAATTTTAAGAAATCCAATCTAGGAAAAGGACCATGGACGATCTATCCAGACGTCATTTTCTAAACTTAGGGATAGCCTCGGGTATTCTGGCTTTGGGATTTCCTGCCGGCAGTTGCCTGGGGTTGGACAATTCTTCGTTAAAGCAAAAACAGGAGATATCCCCAACCACCAATCAAAAGAAAAAGTCAGGGGAAAAAATTAATCCTGCGAAGATAAATGAGCTTACTCTTTTGTTTGAGAAGATGATCAAAGACGGTCTTCATCCCGGTGCCCAGTTATTCGTCTATCACCGGGGTGAACCGATGATTGAATTGGCCGGGGGCCTGGACTCACCTTCCGGGCGGCCGGTGACCACCCAAACCCTTTACCAGATACGCTCAACGACCAAGGCCCTGGCCACAATCGCCATGCTCATGCTTTATGAAAAGCATCGCTTTGCCTTCGAAGACCCGGTGGCCAAACATTGGCCCGAATTCGGAACCAAGGGGAAACAATCCATTACCATCGCTCAGGTTATGAGCCATAGTGCGGGAATCCCGGACGGCCCCCTGATCCCGCCTGATAAAATGGAGGACCGTGGCGCTGTCGCCGAGGCAGTTGAGGCCATGGAACCGATCTGGACACCCGGAACAGCCAACGGATACCACTCGGCTACTTTCGGATGGATCCTGGATGAGCTTGTTCATCGCTGGGAGGGGCGAAACATAAGCCGGTTTATGGACGAGGAGGTCATAAAAACGCTTGGTCTGAAGAATATCTTTATCGGACTGCCGCCCCGCGAATTTCCAAGGATGGCCAGGATGTTCGTTCAGGAAGGCGTTCGTGAACGGCAGGATACCCGGGCCCGTTTCAGCGATTTTCTGAATACACCAGCGGGCATGAGCCTGCCTCTGGCCTGGGTGGGAGGGGTGGCTAATGCCAGGGACCTGGCCTGCTTGATGAATATCCTGGCCTATGAGGGAACTTTCGCTTCCACCACATTCTTCAGTAAACAGACCCAGGAGAAAGCCACCCGGCCCCTTAATCAACAGGACACGATCGACCGTCGCCTGCAACTTCCCATCCGCTGGGGACTGGGCTTCATGTTGGGATCGACCCCCCGCATTTATGGAGATCGCCTAAACCCGCGTGTAGTGGGACACGCCGGAGGCAGTGCCTGCATCGCCTGGGCGGACCCGGACGAAAAGCTATCCGTGGCCTTCCTGACCAACCAGATGACGGACATGAATACCGCCTGGGAACGTTTCCGGCTTATAGGAAATAAAGTATATGAGTGTCTGGAAACTCAAGGATAGAAAAAAGAAAAAAATATTGAAAAGTCACTATTTTTTTCTCCCTTCGGTCCCCCATTCAGCCTGTTGAGAATTGGCCCTGCTTATGAATAATTTTGCAACTACTCGTATTCCTCCAAAAGTTTCTCTAGTTCAGAAATACTAGGGTCGCCCATAGCCTTCCCCACATCGAGGGCTTGTCTCAGGAGGGGTATTCCCTCCTCTTTTTTGCCCTCTCGGCAGAGCAACAGGCCGAAATCGCGACCTATATTAAAAAGCCCTGCTCCGCTGTTCGTTTCCCTGGCCAGTTGGAGGGCCTCGGTGAATCCCTCAAGGGCCTCCTTGACCTGTCCATTCTGTAAATGGATGTGGGCCATATTGTGTAAGGTTGCTATCATGCCCGCCCGGTTGCCAATCTCTCGACTGATCTCAAGGCTCTTCTGGAGGTAGTCGAGGGCCGTCACATAGTCCCCTTGGGCATCGTAGATCTGGCTCATGTTGTTGAGGGTTGTGCCTTCGCCTACCCGGACGCCGATCTCCCGATAGATCTCGAGGCTCTTCTGGAGGTAGTCGAGGGCCGTCACATAGTCCCCTTGGGCATCGTAGATCTGGCTCATGTTGTTGACTGTAGTACCTTCGCCTTCCCGGTTGCCGATCTCCAGATGGATCTCCAGGCTCTTCTGGAGGTATTCAAGGGCCGTAGCGTAATCCCCACGGGCTTTGTAGATATGGCTGATGTTGTTGAGTGTAGTACCTTCGCCCGCCCGGTCACCGATCTCCCGTCTGATCTCCAGGCTCTTCTGGAGGTATTCGAGGGCCGTCACATAATCCCCTCGGGCATCGCAGATCTGGCTGATGTTGTTGAGGGTTATGCCTTCACCTTCCCGGTTGTCAATCTCCAGATAGATCTCCTGGCTTTTTTGGAGGTAATCGAGGGCCGTGGCGTAGTCCCCTCGGGCAGAATAGATTTGGCTCATGTTGTTTAGTGTAGCACCTTCGCCTTCCCGGTTGCCGATCCCCCGACTGATCTCCAGGCTCTTCTGAAGGTAGTCGAGGGCCGTGGGGTAGTCCCCTCGAGCAGAGTAGATCTGGCTCATGTTGTTGAGTGTAGTACCTTCGCCTTCCCGGTTGCCGATCTCCAGATGGATCTCCAGGCTCTTCTGGAGGTATTCAAGGGCCGTAGCGTAATCCCCACGGGCTTTGTAGATATGGCTGATGTTGTTGAGTGTAGCACCTTCGCCTTTCCGGTTGCCGATCTCCCGATAGATTTTAAGGGCCTGTTCTAAGGAAACTCGTGCCACATCGAGCTGGCCGTCCATTTGTAGGCTTCTGGCCATATCGAATAGAAGACTGCATTTTTGTTGAGGATTCGTGCTGTGGTCTAAGGCATCGGTGAGCAGCTCGATCCGGATTTTGTGGAGTCCTCGTCCGGAGAGATCCTGCCCCAGCTTGTGGGCAATCTCCACCGCCTTTTCAAAATCACCTGACCTCTGGGTCCTCCAATAATCGATCATCTCATCCAGCCATTGCCGAACATTCAATTCGAGGTTATCTTTAGCCCATCGGTCGGCCTGTTCCCTCATCCATATGAAGGTCAGGTTCTTCGAGGCAATCGATTCGGCTTCTTTCAGAAATGCGCTCGCTTCCGGGGCCTGCCCTTCTTTCAGCTTATGAACGGCCAACTCTAACTTGGTCTGACTTCGTTCTTTATTGTCACCCAGGTCGGAAAGATATTCCAACAGCTCCGTATTATTTTTTTTCTCTTTGAATGCTTCTTTTTCTGTTTCAAGTTTTTGCCATAACTCTTTTCTTTTTCTTTCTCTTTCACCCCGGTCGCTAAAATAGACCTCGAAAAACTCAACCAGATAAACCAGACGTTTTCTTTGTATCCGAGACTCGCTCATGGCCAGCCAGAGATCAAAAAATCCCTCTTTGATGCGGTAGATTCTGGACCGTTTGTCCTGAGGATTATCGGAAGCAGTTAAGTAACCGGCCTTGGTCATGCGCTGCAACAAGGAAGAAATCTGTTGCGGGGATTTTCTGAGATGCTTGGCGATATTGGCCGGGGTCCGAGGTTCGGAGCGTTGAAGGGCAATAATCTCCAACAAGGCCCTTTCCTGGGGGGGAAGATCTTTAAGGCGATCCTGATAAAAGGGGGAGATCTGATCCAGCAACTTCTGAAGCTGCATTTTAACATCCTGTAGATTGTCGTGAGCGATTAATTCATAAAGCATCATAATAAGTCGCGGGTTTCCTCCGGTCATAGTATGGATGGCCTGAATTTTTGGCGTTAAAGATTCAAGGTTCTCCAGAATAGGGTAGCACTGCTCCCATTCCAGATTTTTTCGGATCATTTCCAGGGTCTGTTCTTCGGTCAGGTCTTCCAATACCTGAGTGTCAAAAAATTCATAGAGCGGGCTTTTTTGATTATAGAGGGAAGGGAAATAAACCGGCGAGGTCCCTATCAGGGTGGCACAGGGGGAATCCATTAGAAAACTTCTCAGGCGATGGATATCCTGTTCTTGTTTAATCTGTTCCGTTAACAGGGTATCGAGATTCTCAAGAAAAATCAGAAGGGTTTTGCCGGTTTTCTTATGGTAGCTTTTCAATCTGGGAACGATAGTATCAATAATATCATCGTCCCTTTCATTCTCGGAAGCGGATTGATGAAGCTGGCGCCAACTTCCATCATCGGTTACCTCCCCGAGAATCTCGGTGATACCCAGGAGTATATCTGCAAAAGAGAGCAGCCGATTGTTCTCTTCCGGAAACCTAATGACAGTGTAACGTTTTTTCAGATTCTTTTTCGTGTTCACTGCATTTTCGATTAGGGTTAGAAAATGGGTTTTCCCGATCCCCCTGGGGCCGATAAATAAATAATGCTGCCCCCCTTTTTTCCCGGCCTGTCGTTCAAGCTTTTCGACCAGATCCTCCAACATCTCTTTTCTACCAACCGTGATTTCCAACACCCGGTCAAGGGGGGTGATATTAGCCCTGAATAAACCTACAGGCGAATCCATGTTATTGACCTCCGTTTTCGTAACCATAATATTTCTTCCACCAGGTTTTCAGCAAACGGCTGGAAAAATCGTATTGGCCTTCCTTGACCTCTTCGATATAGAAATCACTTTGAAGGTACAAGATAAGACGCTGAAAGGCCTGATTCAGGAAATGGCCCGTTCGTCCCCCTGATTTTTTTTCCTCCACCTGCCGATAGAGGTCTCTGAGCGTCTCCCGGGAAATGCCGTCAGCACTTAAAGAAAGTCTATTTAATAGATAACAGGCCGCTTCTCGGTCTTCAGGCGGATAATGGCAGTCTATGCGTGAACGGTAATGCTGGAGTTTGTCCCTGGCCATCTCGCCGAGCAGGGTCTTGTTGAAAACATCCGTTACGGTGCCCATTGAAATCGGCTCAGACCGGTTTCGTTTCCATTGGCGGTATAACTCCTGGGTAAGCATTTGCAGAAAGAGAGGAATCGGGGAACCGAGTAATTCGATAATGCGAGGCACCACCGTTTCATCAAACCGAACCTTGTTTTTCTTGAACATGCCGGTAACAAATTTTTCCACTTCAATCGGGCTGAACGGCAAGAGAGGTTCGATTTTGAGATCATTGATCAGCTTCACCTTTCCCTGTTGGTCAAGGGAGGCTGTTAGATTAACGGATCCGCCGATAAGCCAGCGGACATTGGCTTCTAAAGACCTTTCTCTGATTTTCCTGAACCAGTGCAGAAAAGTTTCATATTCCGCGGCGGAATGAGCCAGCATACCAGAGAGCATATCGGGGAGTTCATCGATAATGAACAGGATCTTGCGGTTTGAATCGATGACCCGGTCTACCAATTGGGTGGCCCGTTCCTTCCATTTTTCATTCAGATCTTCACTCTTGCGCAGTTCAATTTTAAAATCGGATACTTCAATTTTTTGGATTTTTGAAAAAACCCTAGAGAGATAATCCCAGCCTTTTGCTAGAGTATCCCGCAAGTATTCCGGTTGATGTTCCTGTATAGCGTCTACTAAGGTGATGAAAAAATCACCGGGTGTTTTAAGGTCCTCCACGTTGAGGTGAACAACCAGCCATCCCTTTTTGGGGCAGTCCAACATCCTGTACATCACACTGGTCTTTCCTATCCTCCGGGGGGCTAACAAGAGAACATTGTGTTTTTTTAATGAGCTCCATAAATTTTCAAGTAGTTCCCTTCGAAATAAGAAATCCCCTTCCCTGGCAACGCTTCCAACAATGAAATCAGCCATGGAGCCCTCCTTATTTATAAAACTTATTTGTTGTACAACTTAACAGTATTATAATTAACAGGAAATTTATGTCAATAAAAAAAATAAAACAATATTGTTGTAAAACAATTTAGACTTATATTTATTTTGATTTGGCTTAAAAGATAATAAACTGTAGGAGTTATATCAGGTTAGCTTATGTTGGGTTGGGTATGAGATCAATCCATCTTGGCAAAAAAAATCCCCTGTCTCTCCAAAATCGGAGGGACAGGGGATTTAACTGATTAACGGTTACTCAGAATTATTTATTTCACTTCTTCAAAGTCAGCATCGACCACGTCGTCATCAGGCTTCTTTCCGCCGGATGGACCGGCTTCGGGCCCCGGACCGGCGCCAGGTCCTTGCTGACTGGCCTGGGAATACATCTTTTCGGCCAGCTTGTGCGAGGTCTGGGTCAGTTCATCGGTCAGCCTCTGGATCTCTCCGGCATCGCTGCCTTCCATGGCTTTCTTCAAGCGCTCAATGACTGAGTCGATATCCGATTTCAGGGAACTCTCCACCTTGTCCCCCAGATCCTTGACGGTTTTTTCCGTCGAATAGATCAGGGTATCGGCATGGTTTCGGGCTTCAGCCAGTTCCTTTTTCTTTTTATCTTCTTCCGAGTGCATCTCGGCATCCTTGACCAGACGTTTGATCTCTTCTTCGCTCAAGCCGCTGGAGGCCGTGATCTTGATGGACTGCTCCTTGCCGGTCCCCAGATCCTTGGCCGAAACATGGACGATCCCGTTGGCATCGATATCAAAAGTAACCTCGATCTGCGGCAGGCCCCGGGGGGCCGGCGGAATACCGGTCAATTCGAAGCGGCCGAGGGTCTTGTTGTCGGCCGCCATTTCCCGTTCGCCCTGGAGGACATGGATGGAAACGGCCGGCTGATTATCGGCGGCTGTGGAAAAGGTCTGGCTTTTCCGGGTCGGGATGGTGGTGTTCTTCTCAATCAGTTTGGTATGAACACCGCCCAGGGTCTCGATCCCCAGAGACAAGGGGGTCACGTCCAAAAGCAGAACGTCTTTCACGTCCCCTTTTAATACCCCGGCCTGAATACCGGCCCCGATGGCCACCACTTCATCGGGATTCACGCCCTTGTGCGGTTCACGTCCGAAGAGCTCCTTGACCTTTTGTTGGACCTTCGGCATCCGGGTCATTCCGCCTACCAGGATGACTTCCTGGATCTGATCAATCGACAATCCGGCGTCTTTTAAAGCCATTCGGCAGGGACCGGCCACTTTTTCCACCAGGTCTTCCACCAGCATTTCCAGCTTGGCCCGGGACAGCTTGATGTTCAGATGCTTGGGACCGCTGGCATCGGCGGTGATAAAGGGCAGGTTGATATCTGTTTCCATGGCCGTGGACAGCTCCATCTTGGCCTTTTCCGCTGCCTCTTTCAGGCGCTGGAGGGCCATTTTGTCGCTCCGCAAATCGATGCCCTGGTCCTTGCGGAACTCCGCCGCCAGATAATCAATGACCCGCAAGTCGAAATCTTCCCCACCCAGGTGGGTATCCCCATTGGTGGATTTGACTTCAAAAACCCCTTCTCCGATTTCAAGAATGGAAATATCAAAAGTTCCGCCGCCCAAATCAAAGACGGCGATCTTCTCGTCCTTCTTTTTATCCAGGCCATAAGCCAGGGCGGCCGCCGTCGGTTCGTTAATGATCCGCTGGACATTCAATCCGGCAATGCGGCCGGCGTCCTTGGTGGCCTGCCGCTGGCTGTCATTAAAATAGGCCGGCACGGTGATTACAGCGTCGGTGACCTTTTCACCCAGATATTCTTCCGCCGTTTGCTTCATCTTGACCAGGATCATGGAAGAAATCTCGGCCGGGCTGTATTCCTTGCCTTGAATCATGATGTGGGCATCGCCGTTGGCGGCCTTAACGATCTTGTAGGGAAGGATATGGATATCGCCCTGGACTTCCGGGGTATCATATTTACGCCCGATCAGCCGCTTAACGGCATAGACCGTGTTGGTCGGATTGGTTATGGCCTGCCGTTTGGCGACCTGACCGACCAGCCGTTCGTTGTTGTCCGTTACGGAAACCACCGAAGGGGTTGTGCGGCTCCCTTCCACGTTCGCAATTACCTTCGGGTCTCCACCCTCCATGATAGCCACACACGAATTGGTGGTCCCCAAATCAATTCCAATAATTTTACTCATAATCTCCTCCTTATAATTTTATCAATCTACTAAATATCTAAACAGGGAGACAAAAATCTGTTGTTTTTCAATCATCCTGTATGTTTTGCCTTTTTTATACCCGGTCAGGCCCGACCTCTTTTTTAAGATCAGGATTCGGGATCTTCATCAGGGTTCAGTTCCGGTTTTTTGGAAACAACCACCATAGCCGGACGAACTAAACGGTTATGTAAACGGTAACCGATTTGCAACTGAGAAATAACCTGGCCGGCCGGTTTTTGGGCATCCTCCTGAACCATGACCGCCTCATGATGGTTGGGGTCAAATTCTTCCCCCATAGCCTCGATGCGGGTGATTCCGTATTTTTCCAGGACCGTCCAAAATGATTTGTGGGTCAATTCGACCCCATCGAGAAGGGCCTTGAGGTTCCCGGATTCCCGGCCGTGCTCCAGAGCCCGTTCCAGATTGTCCAGCACCGGCAGCAGGTCTTTCAATATATTTTCATTGGCGAATTTGTAAGTCTCACCTTTTTCTTTTTCCACCCTCTTTTTATAATTTTCCAACTCGGCGGAAAGTCGAAGATAGCGGTCATAATTTTCCTGGGCTTCTTTTTCTTTTTCCTTAAACCTGGCTTCCCAATCGGTTTTTTCTTCTTTTCCGGCCTTGGGTTTTATTTCCTCATCGGCCCCTGAAGATTTGGGCCGGGAATGTTCTTCTGTCACTTTAATATGGGTCAAATGGTTTACCTCTCTACTATAAATATTTTCCTAATTTAAGCAGCCTAATCATTCGCGGAATTCGCTGTTAATAATCAAATCTTGTTTTCCAGGATCCGGCTGATGACCCTGGCCGTATAGTCTACGATCGGTATCACCCGATCGTAGTTCATCCGGGTCGGACCGATCACGCCCAGAGTGCCGATAGGATATTCCCCTTTGGTGTAGGCAGAGGTAATCACGCTGCACCCCTCCATTTCATTGATCTGGGTTTCCGAGCCGATAAAAATCTGAATTCCGATGGCGTTGATGCTTTTTTCCAATAAGCGTATTAATATATTTTTCTCTTCAAAGGCCCTGAAAAGGTCCCGTAATATTTTGATCTGACTGAATTCCGGATACTGCATCAGGTTGGTCCGGCCTTCGATATACACTTCCCCAATCGATTCTTCTTGGAAGGCCTGGTTGGAAATTTCCAGGGCCCTGGACAACAAGGCATCAAAGTCATCCTTGTCTTTTTTCATTTCCTCCAGGACCTTTTGTTTGAGCTGATCCAGGGTCAGGTCACAAAGTAATTCATTGAGATACTGGGTCAGCCGGTCCAGTTCAACCTGAGAAAGGTTGTCTTCGATTTCAATGAGTTTATTCTGAACCAGTCCTGCCTGGGTAACCAGGACCATTAAAACCAGATTTTCCCTCAATCGAATGAATTCTATATGTTTAAAAATCGTAACCGAGGACTTGGGCCGGGAAACAATCGCCGCCTGTTCGGTGACCACGGCCAGCATCCGGGAAGTGGTTTTTAACAGTTCCTCCACTTCTTGGCTGCTTTCCAATAAGTAATTTTCGATCCTTCGCTTTTCCGAATCGGCTAAAGGACGCAACTCCAGGATAGAGTTGACATAAAAGCGCAGTCCATTCTCCGTCGGCACTCTGCCGGCTGATACATGGGGTTGAGTGATCAACCCAATGTCTTCCAGATCGGACATAATATTTCTTATAGTGGCCGGACTTAGATGGATATCGCTTCTTTTGGATATCGCCCGGGACCCAACCGGTTCGGCTGTTTCTATATAATCCCTGACAATGGCATCCAAAATAGTCCGGTTTCTTTGGTTCAGGACTATGCTCATATATAAACAGGTATTATCCCTGAAAATTATTCAATTATTGAGGTAAAAGTGTAACCTAAATCTAATTACCGCTTGAGCCTTTGTCAAGCCAAACGGATTAAAAATAGGGGAATTAGGAGGCTCCCGGCCGTTTTTCTAGTAGGGCTTTTTCCGGGCCCTGGGGATTATATGGTTGACCCTCCATCAACGGCCAGGACCTGGCCGGTGACATAACTGGAAGCATCCGAGGCCAGGAAAATAACGGCCCCCACCATTTCTTCCGGATCGGCTATCCGTCCCATCGGATTTCTGCCGGTCACCGCCTTCAGGATTTCCGGATTACTCCAAAGGGGTTGGCTGAAGCCGGTTTTGGTCATGCCCGGGGCTACGACGTTGGCCCGGATATTATAGGGAGCCCATTGCTGAGCCATGACCTTGGTGGCCATGATCACCCCGGCCTTACTGATGGAGTATATCGGCAATATATCAGGGCTGATTCCGGCAATGGAGGCAATATTGATGATTTTGCCCCCACCCTTTTCCTTCATTACCCTGGCCACTGCCTGGCTAAGGAAAAACAAACCCTTAAGATTCAGATTCATAACCGAATCCCAGGCCCGGTCATCTACGTCCAGGGCAGAAGCCATGGTGGGATTCGTGGCGGCATTGTTCACCAGGATATCAATCTTCCCAAACTCTTCCTGGACCCTTTTGACCAGATTGTTGATTTCCTCAATCCGGCCTACATGAGCTGCAGTCGGAAGGCATTTTCGTCCTGTTTTTCTGATCTCCTCGGCCGCTTTTTCCAGATCAGGAAGTTTCCGGCTGGCGATGGCCAGGTCGGCCCCGGCCTCGGCCAATCCCAGGGCAATCGCTTTGCCGATTCCCCGGCCGGCACCGGTGACCAGGGCAACTTTATTCTTCAATGAAAAATCCATTTTTCTTACCTCCCTTGAAGGAATTTCCCTTTTTAAAAGAAAGGAGTATAAAACAAAAAAGAAACAGGGGTCAAGGAGAATAAAAGAACTGGCCCCTTCACTTTTCTCCTGCTATCAAAACCAAGAGGAACTTCTTACGAGTTGCCAACCCTCAGACTCCAGACAACTTTTTTGGAAGGAATTTTTTTTAAACATTTTTTTCTTGCTAATTTATTCTCAGGACATAGAATTCGGATAAAATAAAAAAATCTTTGGAGGTTTGACCATGTTTGATCTATCCAGGTTTTCACTAACAGGTAAAACGGCGATTGTGACCGGCGGCAGTCGCGGCATCGGCAAAGCCATTGCCCAGGGGTTTGCCAAGGCCGGGGCCAGGGTTGCCGTCACCAGCCGTAAGATTAACGATCTGGAAACGACCGCTGCGGAAATTAAGGCCTTTGGAGGAGAGGCCTTCCCCATTCAGGCCCATCTGGGCAAGATAGAAGAAATCAATAAAATGGTCGACACCGTGATGGGTAAGTTCGGAAGAATCGATATCCTGGTCAACAATGCCGGGGCCAGCCCGGCCATGGGTAGTGTGCTGGAATCTGATGAGCGCCTCTGGGACACCATCATGAACCTGAACATGAAAGGTCTTTATTTCACCAGCCAGGCGGTGGCCAGGGTCATGAAGAAACAAGGGGGTGGAAAAATCATCAACTTCGCTTCCATCGACGGCTTCAGCCCGGAACGCAATGTGAGCGTTTATAGTATTTCCAAAGCGGGCGTCCGCATGATAACCAAGGCCTTTGCCTTGGAATTGGCCCCCTTTAATATCCAGGTGAATGCCATCGCTCCCGGACCGATCAGCACCAAGATGTTAAATTCCCATTGGTTCCACCTCCCCCCGGAAGAGGCCAAAAAGGGGCAGGAGGCCATGGCCAGGATGACCCCCATGGGACGTATCGGCCAACCGGACGAAATAGTCGGAGCGGCGGTTTACCTGGCTTCCGATGCTTCCAGCTACACTACCGGGACTGAAATTGTTATCGACGGCGGGGTGTTGCAAGGCAAAGGCCTGGAGCCTACCGGTTGATCAAAGCTTACGCCATTAAGGGTTTAATAAACGTCTTGTCAGGCAAATTAAGGACTTGCACCAGATGAGGCCGGGAGTGGTTTTTCGGAGGATGTCCACCTTCCAGCCATAGACTTCTTCAATGTCGAGGATTATGTTGGGATTGACTATCGCCTTGTCCTTCGATATTATTATGAATATTTTCACCAGGAAAGCCAAGTCCTTTGTCCTTAATTCTTTCAAATTCTCATGTTATCCTGAACAAAACCTCCGTCTCCTGGATAGGGATCGAGCCGCTTCAAGAAACTTGTCTGGGTATTGTGATTCTCGAGATAGGAGCCCTCTCCCACAGCGAAGGCCATTTATTCACCCCCCGTGAATTGGAAAAATTCTTAAAGATGGGACCGCGAAGACAGAGGAGTTTCACCGCCTCCAGAATATCCCTAAAGAATCTTTCCCGCCTCCTTGGTCTGGTCGAAGACAACAGGCTAGACCGCACCATTGAAACTCTTGGCCCTGATGGGCAGAGGCCCTGTCTGGTAGACAGCGGGTTAAACTGCTCGGTCTCCCATAATTCCCGATTCGTTGTAGCGGTCGCCCACCAGCATCCGGTTGGTGTGGATATCGAGGGGGTTTCCGACAGGATCCAAAGGATTCAGCATATTTTTCTATCCCCCGGGGAAAAGCAATTGCTTTTACGATCAGGTCTTGATTTTCAACTCGCCGCGACCCGGGTCTGGTCAACCAAGGAGGCAGCGGCCAAGGCCTTGGGACTCCATCTTTTTCAGGCTGTCCGTGAGGTGAAGGTAGTCAAAATTAAAAAAGAAGAAAGTTCAATAAGGGTCCAAGAAAAAACTTACCTGGCCAGGTATAGCCAGGGAGATGGCCAGGTGATCGCTCTGGTCACCTGTGATGACCTTTGAGAATCGACTCAGCCATTCGAATCAAAGGCTTGGGGGCTTGAAGGAAGAAAAGCTATGCCCCAGGAACCCGGACCCATGTGGGCCGCAGAGGTGAGAGAGAGGAGTTGCAAAGAGATTTCCGCCAGAGGAAACCGGCGCTGAATCTCCGGTTTGATCTCCTTTTCCAGCCAGTCACGATTGTCCGAGTATTCGAGAAGCAGGGTGGATTTCCGATCTTTGGGAAGCTCCTTTTCCAGAGACCGAAGGGCGAATTTCACCTGATCCTGGAGGCTTCTCACCACTCCCAACTTTCGCGCCCCATCCGGAAAGGGGCTGATAATCGGTTTGATGTTCAGTACATCCCCAAAGAAGGCCCCGGTCTTGGACATGCGTCCGCCGGCGGCCAGGAAATGCAACTTGTCCAGGAAGATGTATTCCTGCACCTGTTGAATAGCGTTTTTGGCAAAAGCGACAACTTCCTCAGGGTCATTGACCACCAGGGCCATTTCAGCTGCGGCTTTGGCGACCAGTCCGAGTTTCCCCGAGGCCACCCCCGTATCAATCACCGTCATCCGGTCTTCGGGGTCATTCTCGGACTTCCATTTCGTGACCGCCTCATAATTCCCGGTATAAAAGGAGCCTACACAAAGATAAAGGACCCGGTTGTGGACTTTCATGACCTTATGATAGCATTCCCTCCGCTCCGCGTCCGAGGCCTGGCTTGTGGAAACCTTAGCACCGCCCCTCATGGCCATAAAGAGCTGGGATGAATCCACATAGGTTTCAGGGAGGCAGAGAAGATCCATGGTGATGTAACTATTAAGGAGCGTGATTCCCAGGTCTTGGGCCAGGTCCCGGGTTAGGGAACCGGCGGCATCGGTCATGATGTGGATGCACTGGTCCTTCCGGGGTTCAATGAACCGCAAGGTCTGTTGGGATAGATCGTCCTCGGACCAGCTGACGATGGACCCCAGGGCGGCCAGTTCCTGTCTGGCCCTTTCGCGATCTGAGGCGTGGAGATGTATTTTTAGCCAATCCCCTCCGGGCAGGGCCACCAATGATTCACCCACCTCCGACATTTGCTTCATTACCTCTTGGTCCTCCCCTTCAACCTTGAGCACCACATCCAGACAGTAGCCCTGGTAGGGCCGTTCCTGCCAGGTGGAAGAAAAATCGACGGCATCCTTCAGTTCGTCAATGAAAAGGGAGTGCTCTACCGGCCGGCCGGCCAGGGTATTGAGTAAGGGATCGAGGAAAACCAGCATGCCCAGGGCCCCGGCATCAACCACCCCGGCTTCCTTAAGTTCGGGCAATTGTTCGGTGGTGGCTCTTACTGTCTCTTCCAAATCGGAAACGACCCCTCTCACCCAGACGCCTGAATCTTCAGGAGGGGTTTTCTTCAAGGAGGTCACCAGGGTGTCAAAAAGAGAGAGCATGGTCCCCGGTTGAGGATGGGAAACAGCTTGGTAGGCCATATCACGGCCAGTCTCGGCTGCCGCGCCCAGGGAACCAAGGTCGTTAGTTTGGAGAAAACCGGCCAGGAATCGAGCGGCGATGTTTCCGGAATTGCCTCTGGCCGAAAGCAGGATTTCATGGATTATCAGATCAGGAGAAGAGGGATTATTCCGTAAGGGGCCCAGGGTGATTACCATATTACGACCCGTATCACCATCGGGCACTGGGTAGACATTGATCCGGTCCAGGGTATCAGCCCAGGCCACAATCTTTTCATAGCCGGCAGCCAGGGCCTTCATTAGAAAATTATCCGACATGATCAACTCGTTAACTCCTGTCTCCTCCGGAATTCGATATCGAAAGGCGGGAAGCGGCCTTTCCTGTACCTGCCGGCTCGGATTGAAAAAAAGGCTCAAAGATGTACCACTGAAAAGGATATCGGCGTACCATCTCCTCCAGGGCTTCTGCGTAGCCCTGGGCGCTTTCCTGAAGGGCCTTGTCCCTTCCGGAACGGGAAGAGGTCTTCACCTGTCTGGGAGGGAGGACAATGACCTGGTGTCTTCCTCTTTTTATCCGAAAGGTAAAAAGAATGAAGAGAGGCGCTCCGGTGATCAGGGCCAGAAGATAGGGACCTGAGGCCAGGGCCACCTCCCGGCCAAAGAATGTTACCGGCAAAAGAGAGCGCTGTTCGGTCCAGACCAAATCCCCGGCTATGGAGACGAATCCCCCTTCCCGGATAAACTTGATCGCCTCCAACCCGCCCCAGAGAGAATCTTTTTCTCCCATGGCCACCTGAATGGTGATTCCCCGCTCCTGGAGGGTCTCCCGCTGATCGCGGGCCACCAGCCTGGCCTCCTTTTCACCCATCATCAGTAAAAATTTAAGTCCATATTTTTGAAAGGCGCGGGCCGCAACCTCGTAACTGCCCAAATGGGACATGAGGAGGATTCCACCGGTCCCTTTTTCATTGGCCTCTAATATCCCTTCCTTCCCTTGTGTAGTTGCGAGTTCCCCCTTCTTTCTCTCCACGTCGATCCGGTCGCCGAAGGTAGCTGCGAAGGAATGAAACTGACGCCAAGCGCAATAGAGATGATACCATCCCCGGCGATCAGGAAAGATGACCTGATAGAGTCGGACACTATTTCTCCTCCTGGCGGGAAGAAAAAAGAAATATCCGGTGGACACCCACCAGGAAAAAAAACGGATGGGCCAGGAGCCCAGAAAAAAGAAACCCTGGGAAGCCTTCTTTATAAAGGAAGCCTTAGTCATGCTCTCTTATTCGGCCTGGACCTCCTGCCTCAAGACCTTCTTCTGGATCTTCCCGGCCGGGTTCCTGGGGATCTCCCGGCGGAAAAGGATGGCCTTGGGAACCCGATAATCGGGCATGTTTTCTCGGCAGTATTTGAGAATCTCCTCTCGACTCCCTTTCAGGCCTTCTTTCAGAGAGATCACCGCTACAACGGCCTGGCCCTTTATCCGGTCAGGGATACCGATCACGGCAACATCCTTGATCTTGGGGTGCTTTTCCAGGACGGCCTCGATTTGGCTGGGGTAGATGTTGAAACCACTGGAGAGGATCAGATCGTCTTTGCGGTCCACCAGGTAAAAATAGCCTTCTTCGTCCATTCGGGCCAGGTCCTTGGTGTAAAGCCAACCGTCTCGCAAAGCCGACAAGGTGAGTTCCGGATTATTCCAATAGCCTTGCATGATCTGAGGCCCTTTCACCACCATTTCGCCGATCTCACCCGGGGCACATTCTTCCCGACCGGTTTCCATGTCCATGATTCGGACATCCGTGTCCGGTGAGGGAAGGCCGATGGAGCCTCGGGGTCCTCCGTGGGGGGAAGGTAAGAAATGGGTGGCCCCGGAGGCCTCGGAAAGCCCGTAGGCCTCGATAATCTTCCGGCCGGTGAGTTCTTCGTAACGTTCATGAGCCCAGGCAGGCAGGGGTGCCCCTCCGCTGGTGGCCACCTGAACGGAAGAGAGTTGGGGTCCGGCAATCTCGGCCGGAAGGGACAGGATGGCCGCCCACAGGCTGGGTACGACCGGGAAGGAAATCGGCCGGTAAGTCTCATTGATTTTCAGCAAGGAAAGGATATCCAGGGGGTCGATCCTGGGCAGGAGGACCATCCGGTATCCCTTTAGTACGGAAACAAGAAGACAAGCCGATAACCCGAAAACATGGAAAAAAGGAATCACGCACAGAGCCGCGGCATTGCCGGCATTCTGTTCTCCCATCCAGGCATCGGACTGGAGCACACTGGCAATAAGATTGGCGTGGGTCAGGACAGCGGCCTTGGGGATCCCGGTGGAACCGCTTGTAAACTGCAAGCACGGCCACATCTTCGGGAGAGACCTGAACCGGCGGTTCTTCCGCACTTGAGGCCGAGGCGGTTACTTCCTGGAATATTTGAGGTTGCGGGTCTCCTGCTTCCAAAGGAATTTTCTTTTCCAACCCGAATATGGAGTGAAGGATAACGGTTTTCACCCCGGTTTTTTTAATCACCTGATAGATATTCTGGGCAAACAGATCCAGGGTGATAACCATCCCGGCCCCGGAGTCGTTGAGGCAGCGGGCCAGTTCTTCTCCCTGAATCCCCACACTTATATTGACCACAATGGCCCCGAGTTTCATAACGGCAAAAAAGGCGATCACATAGGTCGGGGAGTTAACTAGAATAAAAGCGATCCGGTCTCCCTTTTTCAACCCCCTGCTCCCGAAGGGCCTGGGCGAACCGGTTTACTCTCTCATTCAGTTCCCGGTAGGTCAGGTGGGTTTCATTAAAGGAGAGGGCGGTATAGTCCGGGTGGTTGGTCGCCGTGTCCGTCAGGAAACGTTGGAGGGGAATCGGCGGATAAGTTAGGGAATGGGGAACATGTCCCTCATAGTGCTTGAGCCACGGTTTTTCTTTCATCGACTCTCCAATATTTTGAAACCTGTTTTCCGAATAACAATGAAAAAGTTCAAAAACGCCCGTGGCCCTTCTACCCATTTTTCCGGTTGGCCTCAATATAGTCCGCCAGGGAGGAAAGGGTAATAAAGACTTTCTCGCCCAGATCCTTACTGAAGATCTCCACCCCGTAATCTCTTTCTACCAGGACTACCAGGACCAAAAGGTCCACGGAAGCCAGACCGAGGCCTCCATCAAAGAAAGGGGTGTCGTCTGCCAATTCATTGGGGTCCATATCTTCGAGTTGGAGTTCTTCTACGATTTTTTCTTTTAATTCTTGCAGGAGTTGTTTCATAGTTGATCCCATATTGAGCGCCCTCTATCCGGAAGTTTTTTGCTTTCTGCTTCAAATTCCCCATCATTTTCCTATCCCCTTTTATTAGAGAAATAGAGGACTTTAAGATTTTAGGCGTAGAGATTGCCGGGGAAAAAACGCCTTTGTTTTTCTAACATAACAAGGGTTAATGTCAATATCAAATAAATGTTTCCCATAATTTTCCTTGACCCCGGTTCCTTTTTCCATTTATAATTATTAGAATAATTTAAAAGGTCCTGATAAAGATGATTTTCTTTGAGAAACTAATTTTCCTGCACTCTTTTCTTAAAGAACCCCGAAGAACAAATACTTAAGTCAACAAGGAGGATAATGATGCCTAAAGGCCATGATATTAAAGGCATTATTGAAAAGGTAGCCCAAATCATCATTTCTGAACTCAAGCTGGAAGACGTTACGCTTGAGACGTTCAATCCTGATTTGGATCTGATTGATGAACTGGGAATTGACAGTATGGATTTGGCTACTATCGCTTTGGTTTTGCAGGACGAATACAAGATTATGATTGACGAAGACGATTATCCCAAATTAAAGACCATTCGACTGATCGCGGAATATGTCGGGGAAAAAATTTCAGCCCGGGGTTAATATTCCTGCAGCTCAATCCCGGTATTGGGAACAATCAACTTAAGAGGAACACATTGGCTATGACCATCAACCATCAGGCATCCCTGGAACCGGAAAAACCGAAGTTTTCCGATCTCCTCGCCCATCCGGAAGTCAGGCAACGCTGGGAAAAAGTCAAGAAATATTTTTTTCTGCGGGAATCCACCTACGACATGAGCAACCGTTGCAACCTCCGCTGCGACGGCTGTTATTATTTTGAAGGCGAAAAGCAGTTTGCCGTGGAAAATACCCAAGTGGAAGCTTGGCGCGAGCTTATGCAATCCGAAAAAAAACGGGGCATCACCTATGTGGTTCTGGCCGGGGCCGAGCCTTCGCTCGTCCCCGAGCTGTTGGAGGTTTGTTTTCAAGAACTGCCGCTGGGCAGCATAGCGACCAACGGTTTTAAAAAAATACCGGAATCGGTGGGTTATAAAATCCATATTTCCGTTTGGGGGAATGATGAAACCAGCCTCCGAATACGGAAGGCCAAAGATCTCTTAAAAAAACAAATTGAAAATTATCGCAATGATCCACGGGCCGTTTTTGTCTATACCTTTACCCGGGAAAATATGGAAGAAGTCTCTGAAGTGGCCAAGCGGCTCGTTTCCGAAAACTGTAAACTGACTTTTAATGTCTTTTCTTCTCCGTTAGGATATAATGGAGCGTTGCGCCACGATAGGGAGTCGTTGGCGAGGGCTCGAACCTCCATGATTGAGCTCTTGGAGAAATATCCAAAACATGTCCTTTTTTCGGTTTATAATGCCGTGGCTCATACCCATCAAGGCAGTTTGCACGATCTTTTCTCCTGCTTGTATCCCCGGCAAAACCCTTCCCAGGATCTTGGCCTGGGGCGGTCTTTTCGCCAATACCGGACCGACTTGAAATGGGATCGATCAGCGGCCTGCTGTGTGCCAGACACCGACTGCGCCGACTGCCGACATTACGCATCGGGTTCGGCTATTGTCACCGCTCGCCTTTTTCGCCATGCCGATAAGTTGGAAACCTTTCAGGCCTGGTTGGATTACGTGGACACCTATTTGGCGGTTTGGGTGATGGGGTATCCCAAAGGGGAGAATCTTTGCTCGACTCCGGTCAACCCCCCACTGGCTTAATAGTCGAACGGGAAACAGATAATCATATGGGTCTCAAAGGATCGGCTTCATGATCACCGTTAGTTCATTACTGGATCAACCTTGGTACGAACGCTACAAACGGATATCCAATCTGAATATCCGCAGTTCCATTTATGACGTCACCAACCAGTGCAATTTACGCTGCAAGGGTTGTTTCTTCTTTTCTTCCAACGAACACCAGGCGGCCCGGGAAGAAATGGATCTCCAAAAGTGGGAAGCGTTTATCGACCGGGAAAAAGAACGAGGGGTCAATCTGGCCATATTGATCGGCGGCGAGCCGACTCTTTACCTGGATCGGGTCGAGGCCTTTTACCGGCGTCTGCCGTCCTATTGCGCGACCAACGGGTTAATTAAAATTCCGCGGGACCGCTTTCCCGACATGATGGTCGGGATCTCGCTCTGGGGCAGTCCCGAAGACGAAAAAGTCCTCCGGGGACGGGACACCTTTGCCATCTCCAGTAAGAGTTATGCCGGCGATCCTTTTACCTATTATTTGTTCACCATCACCCCGCGGCAGGTGGGAAAGATCGAGCCGGTCATTCAAAGAATTGCGGATGTGGGATTGAAGGTCCATCTTCAGCTTTTGTCAAATGACGAACATGTGGACGGCTTTTCCTGGCAGGAGAACGAACTGAAAGACTTGTGTAGTGAAATGGATGCCATGCTGGACCGGTATCCCCAGACGGTCATCTCCAGTAAATATTACCATCAGATCATCACCACCGGAATCATGATGGGCCGTCCCTTCGGCTGGAACGAATGTCCATCGGTTACCGAGTCCTTAGATGACCGGGACCCCCAGCCCCGCCGCCTGATCCATTTTATCCGCTGGGCTTCCGATTTAAAGACGGTCCATCGCTGTTGTACTTCGGCCACACGGGATTGCTCCACCTGCAAGGACGGCGCGGCCCACATGAGCTGGGCTATGGTCAATAAGCGGGAGCATATCCGGACAACCGAAGATTTACAAAACTGGATCGAAGTCTATGAAATGTTTGCCAAGCTCTATCGCTTTATCCCCTGGTAACCCCAGGCGGCCCTCAGGCAACCAGCCTTTGCCGGCACTTCATCGGCTTCTACGATAAAGTCAACGTCCCT
The DNA here is from genome assembly GCA_963790475.1 of uncultured delta proteobacterium. Lineage (GTDB taxonomy): Bacteria > Desulfobacterota > RBG-13-43-22 > RBG-13-43-22 > RBG-13-43-22 > RBG-13-43-22. The sequence continues at coordinate 420,187 of CAWBOS010000015.1, forward strand.
GCTGCAAAAGTCTCGGACCTCCAGCATTCCCGGCTTTGGCGTCATCAGGATTAATATTAAAGCGGACTATTATCCACTATGGTTTCAAGAAAAGCAGTCATTTTAGGGTATGATGCTGTTTCTCCCTTAGGCACGGATTGGGAAACCCAATGGGAACGTGCCGTTCGCGGGGATTCGGGCATAGGACCTTTAACCCGGTTCCCGTTGAGCGCCGAATTTCCGGTTCGGGTAGCCGGTGAAGTTCCCCCTTTCGACCCCCGTCCCTTTTCTTTTTTACAGCCTCGGGAGATGGCCCATTGGACCTCGCCCATTTTTAAATACGCCCTTTTGGTTGTGCACCGCGCGCTGTTAAAAAGTGGGCTGGTGATTACGCCCGAGATCGCCCCCCGCGTGGCGGTCACTTTCAGCACCGCCGTCGGCGGATTGGATGCGGTTTTAGAGGCCGATCGTCTGATGGTATCTCAACAAAAGATGCCTCCTCCCTTTACCAATCCCAATTCCTGTATCAACATGGTCGGCGGCCGGGTTTCTGTATTCACCGGGGCCAGCGGGCCTATCTGTTCAACCATAACGGCCTGCGCCACCGGAGTCACTTCCTTGATCATGGGTGAGCTGCTCCTGCAGCGCGGCCTGGCCGATGTAGTCATCGGCGGCGCCGTCGATTTTCCATTGGTCGAACCGATCGTAGCCGGATTTGCCACTATGAATGGGGCCTATCGTCCCAAGGAAGGTCAACCTCTGGTGCCGCCGGAAAAAACCAGCCGGCCTTTTTCAGCCAACCGCAGGGGGTTTGTGGTTTCCGAAGGGGCCGGCTGCATTATTTTGACCACGGCGGATTTTGCCAAAGCCCACGGGCTCCAGGCGCCTATTGAACTGGCCGGCTATGGAATGACCTCAGATGCCACCCACTTTGTTGCCCCCAATCTGGAAACGGTTCAAAGATGCATCAGTCAGGCTATTGCCGACGCGGGCCTGCAGCCTTCGGATATCCATGCCGTGAATGCCCACGCCACTTCCACAAAAGTGGGAGACAAAGTGGAAGCCGATGCGCTGCATAATATCTTCGGCACAAATCTCCCCCCGGTAACGGCCAATAAATCGCAATTGGGTCATGCCATGGGGGCCTCCAGCGCCATCGAGGCCATTTTGGCCATGGATGGCTTGCTTAAAGAGACCTTGCTTCCCACGATTAATTATCTCCCTGATCCGGAGATTGAGTTGGATTGCGTGGCTGAGGGGGCCAGAAAATTCAAAGGGGAATTTGTGCTGAAAAATGCCCTGGGGTTTGGCGGATGCAATTCCTGTCTGATTCTACGCCGGCTAATTTAGTCGAAACACCCCATCGGATCAATATTAGAATGGAAGGTTAAGATTACAAAGGATGTGCGGTAAGCCATGAAGGCACCTAAAAACAGAAAAGTATTTGTCGTCGGTTACGGGACGGCTACCCCCCTGGGGAGTACCTTTGAAAAGACCTGGAAGCGCGCCGTTAAAGGGGAAGCCGGTTTCCGGAAAGTGACCCGCTGTCAGGTGGAATCCGCTTGCAACATTGTCGGTGAGATCCCGGACTGGAATCCTCTGGATCTTGATTTTATCGATGCCAAAGAAATGTACAACTGGAATGCCGCTTTTGTTATCCTGACTATGGCCGTCTGCCGGGAGGCCCTGGAAAATGCCGGGATTACCATGGATGACCGGATTGCCCCGCGCATGGCCTGTCTGATCGGTTCGGCCCTGAATGGGCCGGATGCCTTCCGAGTAGCGATGCAGGATTTGGAACACCGCGGCCCGCTCCGGGTAAGCCCTTATTTACTGCCCAATTTGTGCGCCAATGTCCCGGCCGGGAAAGCCGGTATGCTTCTGAAATTTACCGGTCCTATCTTTTCCCCCAGGGGGCCTGCGCCTCGGGCAACCATGCCATCGGCCTGGGGGCCAGAATGATCCGGGATGGGGATTGCGATTTCGTACTGGCCGGCGGGGCCGATGCCCCCATCCTGCCGGAATTGATTCACGGCTTTGCCAATATGAATGCCACCATCAAGGTCCATCCCGAGGATCGCGCTTATTCCGATCCGGCTCAGGCTTCCCGTCCTTTCAGTTTCGACCGCAAAGGATTTGTCCTTTCGGAAGGGGCAGGAGTAGTCGTCCTGGCGGCGGAAGAGCTGATAAAGGCCTATGGTCTTAAGGCCAGGGCTGAGGTTTTAGGGGTTGGATGGACTTCGGATGCTTATCATTACACCAGCCCCAACCCCACCACCATTATCCGGGCCATCAGGGAAACCATTGAGGATGCCGGTCTGAAACCGGCGGACATTGAATACATCAATGCCCATGGAACGTCCACACCCAAGGGCGACCGGACGGAAGTAAAATGTCTGCGAGAAGTTTTTGGGAAAACAATAGAACGTATTCCGGTATCTTCAAACAAGTCCCAGTTGGGACATACCCTGGGCGCGACCGCGGCCATTGAGGCCGCTTTGACCATTGAGGCCATGGGTAGGGGGCTTATTTTGCCGACCATTAATCATCTTCCCGATCCCGATTTTCCCGATATCGATGTCGTGGCCAATGTGGTCCGCAAAAAAAATTATGAAATTGCGCTTTCCAATGCCTTCGGTTTTGGCGGAACGAACTGCTGTATCATTTTTAGGGGGGTGTAAATATGCGGCCCAAACCATTTCGGCCTGAGGTATTCAATAACGATCAAAAATTCGTCCGCGATCGCTCGACGGGATTGATCTGGCATCGTTCCACCTATAGAACCTTATATGCCGACACGGACCGCTCGGAAGTGGTCTATCATGCCAACTACCTGCGTTTTTTCGAATTCGGGCGAACCTCCTTGATGCGCGATTTTGGTTACCCCTACAAGGAAATAGAAGCCAGCGGTTTTGTCTATCCTATCATTGATTTGAAGATCGGTTTTTATTCCCCGTTGTATTATGATGATTTGATGTATATCCATACCCGGCCGACCCACCTGGAGCGGGTGCGTTTGCAGTTCGACTACCTGATCACCCAGGCTGAGAACGGTAGGATCGTCTGCGTCGGTTTTACCAAACATTGCGCCTTGAATGCCAAGAGCCTTCCCGTGGCCGTCGATCCCAAAACGGTTGAGCTCTGGAAATCGTTCCCCGGTTAGATCAACCAATGCGTTACCCTTTGGAAATCGAAGTCAGTGATTATCTCTATGATCATCACTTCGAAGGCCGGTTTGTGTTACCAGCCGTTGAAGCACTGATCATCCTGGCCAAGGCCGTTCAAGACCATTTTCCCAACGTGGATGTGTGTTGTTTGAATAAGGCCCGCTTCCCCCGCTTTTTAGTTATTCCCCCGGGAACACACCGTCTCCCGGTCTTAGTAGAAGTAGAGGAAACACCAGACGGGGCTATTTCCGCTCTGCTGATGACCTCGGTCAGATCAAAAACCGGAGGCATAGGCCGCAACTTGGAGCATGCCCGGGTAGAATTTTCCTTGGCCGATTCTCCTCCAAATTCTTTCCCTCCCTTAGCTGACGCAGATAATCCTGAAGAATCGGGCATCATAGTACCGGCTGAATCGATTTACCCTGGATTGATCCCTTTCGGGAGGGCCTTTCAAAATATCATCAGCCCGGTCTCTCTTTGGCCCGGAGGGGCAGCGGCTTCTCTCTCAGGCGCGGACCAGGGAACAGAGGATGATTGGCTCGGCTCCCCCTTCCCCTTTGATGCCGCTATTCAAGTGGCTTGTGTCTGGGGGCAACGTTTTACCGAGTATATTCTCTTTCCGGTTGGTTTTGAAAAAAGGATCATTCACCAAAAAACAAAAAAAGGCGGAATCTATCTTGGCCGTATCACGCCAGTGGCCATTGGACAGAACCCATTTTTATTTGATGCCCTGATTTTTGATTCTCAAGGGACGGTCTGTGAAGAAATCCGAAGTATTCAAATGCAGGATGTATCCCAGGGCCGCCTCCGCCCGCCATTATGGATCAAGGAGTTGCGACCGGCTTGATAACCTGAAAATTCACTTCAACCTTTAAGTTCAGCAGACGGGAATTTCGGTTCTGGTCAGGCATTGCGAGGAGTTGATGAATATGAACTCTCCCGTTTTACTCGAAATGACGAATTGAGGAAAGTTGTATCACCTGACCAAATGGTTTCGAACCGTCAGTCCGGGAAAACGGCTAAAATCCCTGTCTGCGCTCCACAACATATTTACCCCGTAAGGAAAGGGGGACAAACACAAGGCGTTGCCACTCTTCAGGTAATTATTTGGCCAAAGGCCAGAGTCCCGCCTTGGAGGGATTCAATCCAGCCCCTCACGGGATTGAAAAAAAGATTCTCTCAGCGTCCTTTGCGTCTGGCGGTGAAAAATAATTCCTTTACATCCCCACCCGGCCGAACTTCCGGTCGGCCTTGGTCTGCCATCGGCGGAAGGTGCCGTCGGCCATTTCCTTGGCGATAACTCTTTTGAAAAGTTCGAACATCCGGTAGGATTGTGGCTTTTCGCGGTAGAAGGTTTCCCAGGACTCGTCGTATAATTCCTGAAGACGCTCCACACTCATGTGTTTCGGCTGGAAGATGACTTTGTCGCAGGTATAGTCATTCCAATCGTAGGACAGAATCCGCCCTTCCTGTTGCAGGTCGGTGAAGGCCCGCGTGTGGGGAAAGGGGGTCAGGACGGTGAATTCCGCCAGATCCAGTTCGACCTCCAGGAGAAAATCGAAGAGGCGGCGGATATAATCTTCGGTGTGGTGGTCGAGACCGAGGAGGATGGTCCCCTCGACCCCGATCCCAAAATCATGGTAGTGTTTGATCCGGTTGCGGATTAAGTCCGAGGTATCGAAAACCGCCTGATAGACATACCAGGCCCCGGCCTGGGCCGCCAGATCCAGCACCTCTTCATCATCCTCGATAGGGTGGGAGCACCACTTTTTTTTCAGAGGAATCATCTCCCGGAATAGTTGCTTTTCCCAGGCCTTGTCCTGGGCCAAGGAATTGTCCACAATGAAAAGACGATTATTTTCTATGGCGGCCAGTTCCTCCACAACCTTGTCCATGGGGCGGGGCCGGAACTGACGTCCCCCCAGAAAACTGACACAGCAGGGATAGCAGTTAAATCGGCATCCCCGCGAGGCGTGGAAAAGATCGACCATCTGGACGCCCTTGTAGTTGTAAAGCTCCCGTTTAAGGAGGTCCCGTCGGGCCGTGCCGACCGAGGCGATGGGTGGAAAATCGGTCAGGTAGTCGTAGACGTTTTGAAGCCGGTTATTCTGGAAATCATCCAAAACCTGCTCCATACGTCCTTCCGCTTCCCCCAGGAAGACCGCGTCGGCATGAAGGGAAGTCTCTTCGGCATGGAGCATAGTGGCAATGCCGCCGCAGATGACCGGCAGACCTCTCCTCCGGTATTCATCGGCAATTTCCCAGCCCCTTTTCACCTGGCTGGTCAGCATCATGGAGATCCCCACCAAGTCCGCTTGGTCATCGAAATCAATGGTCTCCAGATTTTCATCGACGAAATCTATTTCCACATCTTGGGGCAGGGCGGCGGCGAAGACAACGGGGCCATGCGGGGGGAGATGGAACTCGGTCTGGCCTTTGAGCTTTTTCCACTTGGGATAGATGAGTTTAAATTTCATGAGGAAAAAATATCATACCTGACAAGGAAGGTCAATTATTTAGAGCCAGTCAAGTAAAGCACAGACTAACTACCAAAGTTGTCTAAGAATAAAAAACAGGACCAATAAGATTAACGAGTTCGAAAAAATCATTGAAGATCGTTAAAGTCATTCCGTCGGAGAGACTGTGTCACGATTACATTTATGTCATTCCGTGCAAGCAAAGCGCGACACGGAATCCAGTTTTTCCGATAAGTTCTGGATACCGGCTTTCGCCGGTATGACGACTTTGATGGCGCTTTAAGTAATTACGAAACCGCCTCGGAAGCCTGAGTCCAGTATTCTAAAGTGGAAAAAATTATCCTGGACCCCGGTTTTCTCCGGGGTGACGACTATTATCGATTCTTCAATTCTGAGAAGTTGGAATTATTTTTTCGGATTTCTTTTTATAAGCCGCAATATTGGATTTATGGGCCCAAAAGATCAGAGCCATAGTCAAAGCCACCGCTATAATCACCGGCCAATCCCGGGCATAACGGATCATGGTCCCCACTCCCAAAAAAGCGATCATAAAAAAAGACCCGACAAAGGGTATACGAAACACCCCGTAAGCCAGAACCCAGGCCAGGCAGGAAATCCCGGCCACGACCGGAGACAAAAAAGCAGTGAACCCCAGATAACCGGCTACGCCTTTACCCCCTCGGAACCCATGAAACAGCGGTTTTTGATTCCCGATCACCAGGACCAGCCCCAAGACAGGTACCAATGGAGCAGGCAAAAACCAAACCCCGACTTGGGCGATGACTACGGCACGACCCAGGTCCAGCAAGAGGACCACCGCCCCCCAGAATTTGCCGAGCTGCCTGGAGACGTTAGTAGTCCCGGCATTGCCGCTGAAACGGTCCCTCGGGTCACCCTGGCCAAGTATTTTAAACAGGATAATGGAAAAATTGATCGAGGCGGCAATATAAGTTGACAGCCCCAATAACAATAAGGTCCCCAACTAATCCTCCGCTGCCCCTGGTTCCTTTCCAGGGTCTGCAATCCGACTGTCGGTCCTGACAAAACGGAGGAACCCTCCGAGATTGGACAGGAACCTCTTCCAACTGTCGGGGGAGCGCCAGATCATGGTCAGGTAGCCGAGGAGCATTTTGGGCCGCATAAAGTGTTTCCGGTAGAACCTGATGAAAAGTTTTTCCAGAAGCTCGGCCGTCATCCCCCGGGGAACGAAGAGGAAATGCATACAGTCCATTTTTTCCCAGTCTTCTTCAAAGGTCCCCAGCTCGTGGGCCTTTTCATAGAGGGGCGTACCCGGGAAGGGGGTAAATTTGGAGACATTGATGTCATCAATGGGCAAAGAAAAGACATAATCCATGCTTTTTTGGATACTCGATTCGGTTTCACCGGGCAAACCTACCATGAGCAGTCCCTTGACCCGGATACCGACTTTATGGATCAGATGTATTTTTTCGGCCAGCATCTCCAGGTTGGGGTTTTTGCGGTGCTGGGCCAGAAGGTCCTCATCCCCGGTTTCCACACCAAGACTGATCATCCAGCATCCGGCCTCTTTCATCATCCGGGCCAGAGCGAGATCAATATGCTCGGCCCGGACGGCACAGTTAAAGGTCATCCCCAGCGGCTTATCAATCATCATCCGGGCGAAGGCCTCGACCCTTTTACGATTAAAAGTGAACTGGTCATCATAGAAGTTGATGTGCCGGATATGAAAACGATCGTTGAGATATTTCAGATGTTCATAAAGGTAGTCGGCGGAATTGTACCGGAAACTGCTCCCGAACACGGAACGGTCACAGTAACTGCAGGCATAGGGGCATCCCCGGCTGGATATGCAGCTGGTATTGGGGACCGTCGGATAATTGAAAATGGGCAGCTTGTAGGTTTGAGGATAACCGTCCAATTTTTCATAGGCGGGAAAAGGCAGACTGTCGAGATCGATGCCTTTGGCCCGGTAGCCGATAAAATGCGGGATCCCTTCCGGGCCGCGCCAGACTACGCCGGGAATCGGGGACGCCGCATTAATTTCTCCATTGCAGGACACAAGCTCGGCCAGGGTCTGTTCGCCCTCACCGACCACGGCAAAATCAACCTCCGGAAAATCGGCCAGGCTCTTGGTTTTCAGGGCCGAGACATGAGGGCCCCCAAAAACCGTTTGTATGCCCGGCAAATCCTTTTTTGCCATCCTGGCGATGCGGACTCCATCCAGAAAGCTCGACGTGGTGCAACTGAAGCCGATGAAAGCCGGCTTCTTTTCGATCAGATAATCCTTGATGAAACCATCGGAAAAAGGCTTGGCAAAATAATCGACGATATCAGCTTGAATATTCTCCTTTTCCAGATAGGCTGCCATGCTGGCCAGGCCCAGGGGGGGCATGATATTGGCTATACGCGAAACATCCTGCCCCGACCTTTCCACCTTGTAACCCAGGGGATGGACGAGGAGGATTCTATTCTTCTGTAAAACGGGCATATTCTAACCTTGTTTGGTGGATGGGGTGAGTATAAAATATGGCACAGACAGGGTCAAGAAAGAAAAAAGGCTTTCCCCCCTTCATTTTTAACCTGTTCAGCCGTTTCAACTTCAATCAGAGGGGAGGGGACTTTTTTTACTTATTTTAATAAAAAAATTTAAATCTTGACTTAAGTCAATGGAATTTCCGGCCAAAGTGATTATATTGTATCTCAGCAAGCTGATCTAACGAAAATATTCAATTATTAGAAAGGAGAATAATATGTTTTGTTATCAATGTGAACAAACCGCCAAAGGAGAAGGTTGTACTAAAATCGGGGTCTGCGGAAAGCAGCCGGAGGTCGCGGCCCTGCAGGATCTGGTGGTTTACACCATGAGGGGGTTATCCCAGGTGGCAGTAGAGGGCCGGAAAGTAGGTATCAGCGACCCAGAGGTAAATGCTTTCACTGCGGAAGCCATGTTTTCCACCTTGACCAACGTGGATTTTGACCCGAACGGTTCAGACCCATTCTTCAAAAAATCGTCGGCTTAAGGGAAAAGCTGAAGGCCAAAGTCAAAGCCGCCGGGGGCAAGGTCGATTTTCCGGAAGGGCCGGCCAATTTGGCCCTGGCCGACAGTCTGGAAGGACTGACCGCCCAGGGAGAAAAGGTCGGTATCAAAGCAGATACTACAACGGATAGAGACATTCATGCCCTGATCTGGACCGTTACCTTCGGCATTAAAGGAATTGCCGCCTACGCCGATCATGCCCGGATCCTCGGTCAGGAAGACGAGGCCATTTACGCCTTCATGCATGAGGGACTGGCGGCCACCTTGAACAAGGACCTGACCCTGAACGACTGGATCGGCCTGACCATGAAAGCGGCGAGATCAATCTGAGGACCATGGAAATCCTGGACGCCGCCAACACCGAAACTTATGGCCATCCCGTACCTACCAAGGTCCCCTTGGGCCATAAAAAAGGCAAGGCCATCCTGGTTTCCGGCCACGACCTGAAGGATATGGAACTGATCCTGAAGCAGACCGAGGGGAAAGGGATTACCGTCTATACCCACGGGGAGATGCTGCCCGCTGCACGGCTATCCCGAACTGAAGAAATATGCCCATTTTTACGGTCATTACGGAACCGCCTGGCAGAACCAGGGCAAAGGAATTCGCCGAATTCCCCGGGGCCATCCTCATGACCACCAACTGCATCCAGAAACCGAAGGAGTCCTATCAGGCCAATATCTTCACTACCGGTCTGGTCGGCTGGCCCGGGGTCACCCACATTGCCGATAAAAATTTTACTCCGGCCATTGAAAAGGCCCTGGCCCTGCCCGGTTTTGCTGAAGACAGCGACGGGAAAACGGTTACCGTGCGGTTTTGGCCGGAATACCGTGATGGGCGTGGCCGGAACGGTCATCGAGGCGGTCAAGAACAAGGCCATCCGTCATTTCTTCCTGGTGGCCGGCTGTGACGGGGCCAAACCGGGCCGCAATTATTATACCGAGTTTGTGGAAAAGGCGCCGAAGGATACGGTCATCCTCACCCTGGCCTGCGGCAAGTTCCGGTTCTTTGACAAGGAATTGGGAGATATCGGCGGTATCCCCCGTCTGTTGGATGTAGGTCAATGCAATGACGCCTATTCGGCGGTCCAGATCGCCGTGGCCCTGTCCAAGGCCTTTAATGTGGGGGTAAACGATCTGCCTTTATCCATGATCCTGTCCTGGTATGAACAGAAGGCCGTGGCTATTCTCCTGACCCTGCTTTACCTGGGGATTAAAAATATCCGCCTGGGGCCATCTCTGCCGGCTTTCATCACCCCTAACGTGCTGGATTTTCTGGTCAAGAATTTCAACATCATGCCCATCAGCACCCCGGAGGCGGATTTGAAGGCGATATTAGGTTAAAAACTGGTCTAAGGTCCAAGGTGTAGGGTGTAAGGAAAAGCGATAAACCTACACCATTTCCTTGAAATAACCTTACACCTTATACCTTATACCCCCGAAGGGAGTTTTGTTATGAAATGCCCCGGTCAAGACAGCCGTTATTGGAAACCCGGTTCCATCTTTGAGGCCAATTGTCCCCAATGCGGACAGGAGATGGAGTTCTTTAAAGACGATACCACCCGCCGCTGTAAAAGTTGCGGGCATCGCCTCCTGAACCCTAAAATGGATTTCGGCTGCGCCTCATATTGTCAATATGCCGAACAATGTCTTGGGGATTTACCCCCGGAGTTGATAGCCCAGAAAGAAGACCTGTTAAAAGACCGGGTGGCCATCGAGATGAAAAAGTATTTCGGAAAAGATTTCCGCCGCATCGGACACGCCACCAAGGTGGCCCGCTATGCCGAACAGATCGGGAAAGAGGAAAAAGGCAATCTGGCCGTGATCCTGCCGGTGTCCTATCTCCACGATATCGGCATCCAGGAGGCGGAAAGAAGGTACCAGAGCACGGCTGCCCGCTATCAGGAGGAATTAGGTCCGCCCATCGCCCGGGATATCCTGGTCAAATTGGGCGCCCGGGAAGAATTGATCGAAGAGGTCTGCGATATCGTCGGCCATCACCATCATCCCCGGGATGAGGAAACGCTCAATTTTAAGGCTCTTATATGATGCCGACCTGATCGTCAACCTGGAAGAGGCTCATAAGGAAAAACCTTCCACACCGGAGCGGATGGAAGAAATCATAGGAAAATCCTTTTTGACCGAAAGCGGCAGGAAACTGGCCCGGGAAGTTTTAAGACCATAACAAACGCATAGCGCGAGGAGCAAAGGGCCAAGAGTAAAAAGCAAAGCGCACAGAACACAGCGACAAGAGTATCGGAAGTCATTTCCTCATTTTCCACCATGTCTTATCTCAAACTCTACGCGCTATGCCCTTTGCCCCATGCCCATAAAAGGAGAATGACATGAAAATAAATCGAAAAATAATCAAAATCGATCCGGACCGTTGTGATGGCTGCGGGTTATGCGTACCGTCCTGTGCCGAAGGGGCCATTCAGGTGATTGATGGCAAGGCCCGATTGGCGGCCGAAAAATATTGCGATGGATTGGGGGCCTGTCTGGGAGAATGCCCCAACGATGCCCTCCGGATTATCGAGCGGGAGGCCGAAGATTTTGACGAAGCGGCCGTGGAAGAGCACCTCAAGGGAACGGAAGAAAAAACCGGTTCGTCAGGATCCGTTTTGCCTTGCGGTTGTCCATCCACCCAACTGCAGAGTCTTTCCCCGGCCGATTCCTGCCGGCAGGCCAATCAGCCTCAAATGCAGGTCGGACAGACATCGGCCCTTGGTCATTGGCCGGTCCAGATCAAACTGGTTCCCCCGACAGCCCCATTTCTAAAAGGGGCCGATCTGCTGGTGGTGGCCGACTGCACCCCCCTGGCCTATCCCAATTTTCATCGGGATCTCTTGAAAGGCAAGGTGGTCATGATGGGTTGTCCCAAATTTGACGATGTCCAGGAATATATCGCCAAGTTCACCGATATTTTCAAGACAGCGGGAATCAAGAGCATCACCACGGCGGTGATGGAAGTGCCCTGTTGTTCCGGGCTGCCCTTCATCGTCAAAAAGGCCCTGGCAGCTTCCGGAAAAAAGATCCCTCTGGAGGAGAAGGTGATAAGCATCAGAGGAGAGCTGATGTAACAGGAAAAGATTAAATTGGTGTGGTGGCTTTTGATTAATAGGTGGGAGAAAGAAGGTAAGGGATTGAATGCTCGAGGATGCAATCCAGCCGTTGGCGGAATTGGTCCTGGGTACCGGGAGCTTCTTGAATTCAATAAATTACAAATTATCCCGAATGGTCTTAATCAGCCTTTGAATCTCCACAGGGCTTAATTTTCCCTCTTTTTTGAAAATTAGGTTCCCTTTTTTATCAAAGACAAGCACATCACTATTGTCATCGGCAATTTTCCAGGTTTTTACCAGTACTTTCTTGTAGTCCCGCACATAAGTGACCTTGGGATACCGGTCCTGTTTTTCTTTAAGGGCCATATTAAGAGCGAAATTGGGCATCCAGGTTGCCGCCATGTTGATGATTCCGTAAGAATGAAATTTATCTTCGGGGAACTTTTCCTTGTCTATGGCATCGCTTGCCGGATTATTGGTATCCTTTTCGTCGGGATCGACATAAAAAAGGACATGGACCTTCCCCCGTAATTCCTCACTACTCCAGGGCTTTCCATCCAGCCTTCCCCCTAACTTTTCCTTCAACTCCACTTTGGGGGGAACTTCACCGATCTCCAAGGCCTGGGCTATGGGGTTGATTAGAAAGATCCCCAAAACAACCAAAATGATTTTATTGAATAACTTCATATTCCGCCTCCTCATAGTTATGACGAATAGAAAGGCACCTTGGTTCCCAAGGGGAATGTTGACAAGTGAAAACGTCTCCTATCCGAAGCTTTTTAGAAGCCATCGATATTTTGCCTTGTTATGACCTTGAACGCCTTATTTGCCACAACATTTTTTATATTTATTCCCGCTTCCACAGGGACAGGGCTCGTTGCGCCCAAATTTTTTCCCGGCAATCAACGGCTTTAAGGGGGTCAGCAATCTTTCTAAATCGGCAATATCCTCTGGCTGATCCGGTTCCAATCCAATGGTATATTTCCAATTGTTTTCTTCAAATAGGGTTGCCACTTCTTTCATTCTTTCATCAGTTTGGACATGTACTACAGCCGGATTTTTTTGAGTCCCTAATTTGGCCGTTTTCTTAATGGCAAAAATTCTTGCCCTCCTTTCCCCATCGAATGTTTTTGCTTTCTTCGTACCATCAACAAATACCTTCCCCATTTTTTCCCCTTTACAAGTATTATCGGATTCTTACATTAGATCATCTGAGAATTTATCTCTAACATTTTATCTACAGGTCGTAGAGGGTCTTGTCTCCGGGGGTTGTCCACCCCATCCCGCCGTGGGCGGGACCATGCCGGACCAAGTACTTAATCTATTTCGGAGAAAGACCTTCATCCCACCAGAGGCAGGACTCGGACGGTTGGGAACATCTACTTACCCTTTGGGGACAATCCCCAACAATAAGCACCCCATGGCCATCCTAAATTTTCAAACAGGTTTGGTTAGGATTCAACTACCGTTCAAGGTTTTCTTTTCGGCTGCTTGGCCAGCTTATTTTTTGCTTTTTGGTCCTGTTTGTTGGTCTTCTGTTTCTGACCCTTGTCCTTATCCTTCTTGCCTTTGTCTCCCATTGGGTATCTCCTTTCCCTGTTGTCATTCATCTTTTCATCGCCAGGGCCCGGAGGCACAGGCCCGATTGCTTTTGATTCAATACGGTTAATATACTCCCTTTTATCATCGATCACAAAACAAAAGATATAAGGGGAAGGAACCTTTGGATCCAAGGTGTCCATCGAGACCTTCTGAAATGGAGTCCCCCATATTTAAATTACCGTTGAATAGAGGGACTCCAATTTTGTTGCTTTCCTATGTCCCCTATTTTAGGTATAATGTAAACTAAAATTTGTAACCTGGCTAGTCAGGAACAAAACCTACTTTCGAACAGCTCAGCCTCCGCCCTAATCGCCGGTCCTTACGCTGGCTGACCGGTTCATTATTATGTACAAAATTATGTACAAAGAATATTTCGGTCTTAGAGAAAACCCCTTTTCAATTGCGCCCGATCCTCATTATTTTTACCTGAGCGAGGGCCATCGGGAAGCACTTGCCCACCTTGTTTATGGCATTAATAGCGAGGGCGGCTTTGTCTTGCTCACCGGCGAGGTTGGAACCGGTAAAACAACGGTCTGCCGCTGTCTTCTTGAACAATTGCCCGAGAATACGGAGATTGCCTTTATCCTCAACCCCAAATTGACTGTCGAGGAACTGCTGGCTACGGTTTGCGATGAATTCGGTATCGGCTACCCCGAAGGAAACAGAAGTAACAAGGTCTTGGTCTCGGCCATCTATGAATACCTTCTCCATATTCCGGAAAAAGGACGCCGGGCCATTCTGATTATTGAAGAGGCGCAGCTCCTTAGCATGGAAGTACTGGAACAGGTACGGCTTTTAACAAATCTCGAGACAAGCCAACGGAAGCTCCTCCAGATTATCCTCCTCGGCCAACCGGAACTCCGGGAGATGTTGGCCCAACCTCAATTTCGGCAACTCTCACAGAGAGTTACTGCAAGATATCACCTCGGTCCGCTGTCGAAAGATGAGACGTCCGCCTACGTCAATCACCGTTTATCGGTAGCCGGACTCCCCCAAAGAAAGTTGTTTTCCAAAGGAACACTGAAACTTCTCTATCGGTTAACCGGAGGCATACCCAGACGGATCAACGTGATATGTGACCGGGCAATGCTCGGAGCTTATGTCCAGGGTAAAGACCAGGTAGACCGGAATACGCTGATGACGGCCACACGTGAAGTATCCGGCAAGAAAGACCGTCATTCGATGATTAAAACAGCGCATCCGGGACTATGGGCCTTCGCTATCCTTATATTTTTTGCAGCCCTCACGGCGGGTTATTATAACTGGGGAACCCAACCCATTTTGATTTCTGTGCCAAAGGCCATATCTCAAAAACAGGTTGCGGTCACACCCATCCAGAAACGCCCTTCTGCAGACCTCGAAAAGCCCGATGGCGGCACTCGGGCCGGCGCAAGGGATTTAGCCTACCAGGCGCTTTTCGGCCAATGGGGGATCCCGGTAAACCCGAAAAACAAGAGAGCCCCCTGTCAACAGGCCTCAGAAAAAGGTTTGCAGTGTCTTAATGAAAAAGGGGGGCTCCGTGACCTTCAACGTCTGAACAAGCCGGCGGTACTCACCTTGGTTGATGAAAAAGGCGATGAATATTTCGCGGCCATACTATCGATACAGGACCAGACCGCCACCTTCGCTATCGGCAATGAGACCAGAAAAGTCAATATCAACAGAATAGCCTCCTGGTGGTTGGGTGAGTTCACGCTCTTCTGGAAAGCACCCTCCAGTTATAAAGGAAAACCGGATCAGGGAAGCCGCGGCCCCCTTGTGGCCTGGATTGATCAGCAATTATCGATCGTTCAAAGACGGGGCGTCAAACCTGATGAAAAACCAACCTACAATGAACCGATGAAAAAAGAGATCAGAGCATTTCAGATAACCACCGGTCTTGTGCCGGATGGCATCATAGGCCCCAAGACCATCATCTGCCTGGCCAATGCAACAAACAGCGGGGGACCGACCCTCACCAGTAAGAAAAGAGACCATTAGGATGTCCTACATTCTTGAGGGTTTAAAGAAACTCGAGCAGAAACGCAGACAGGAAGAGAGAGCACCCGGTCTCCTGACTTTCGAGGAAGAAAAAACACCCCACTCTGAAAGACCGAACCTATGGCCTTTCCTCATCTTTCTCGCTCTGTTTCTCAATGTCGGAACCATCATCTGGTGGATCGGTCCCTGGCATTCATGGGAACGCTCCGCCCGGCCGCATCCGACAGTCCCTGGCCCTACGGCAAAGGCGGCCACCTCAATTCCGGTTGAAAAGATGAAACAGCACCCGCCGGTCCTGAGGGGGGAACTCCCGCCCCCCAAAATGGTCAACGAACTCCCTAAGAGCCCGGCTGTGGAAAAAACAAAAAAGATCTCGGCTCCGGTAGCGGAAAAAACCCCGCCGCCTAAAAAAACCGCCGAATCCCAGTCCTCGGTAATAAGTAAAGTTGTGCCGGAAGGGCGCACTGTAAAACTAAGCGACCTGCCGGCCGAGATCAAAAAAAGCCTCCCTGTTTTGAAAATGTCTGTTCACTATTACAGCCCGGACAAACAGGCCCGCTTTGCGACGATCAACGACCGGACCCTCCATGAAGGAGAGGCCCTCAGCGAAGGTCTCCGGGTGGTAGAAATCAATCCTGACGGAACAGTGTTGCTTTACCGGGGCCATCGTTTTCTGATAAGCGTTAATGAAAACTTTTGACGCCGGATATCGTATCAGGCTTTCATTTTAACTACTAAGATGTAAGATGAGACACTGGTCCACATACAACGGGAAATTAATCAAACATCTTTGTGAATAAACAGGCTACAACCGGATGGATTTTAGGCTTTCGGCGGTTTCAATCGCTTCATTCCAACTCGGAATCCCCTTTCTCCCGCCATATTCTCTGCAGGATAAAGAAGCCACCGCTACGGAAAATTTAACAGCCCGAAGCAGATCAAAACCTTTACTGAGTGCCAGAGCAAAAGCAGCATGAAAATTGTCGCCGGCTCCGATGGTATCGACAATATTTATCAGCGGCGGCAAAACCTGACAAAGCTTGTTGTTCATGATATAGTAGGCCCCGTTTTCCCCATCGGTCACGACCAGATCACCCCCGACCATACCCTTTAATCGAAAAATTCGTTCCTTCAACGATAAGCCGTCGAAATGTAATTCTTCTGATTTAAAAAAATCCGATGAAGGGATAAAATAATCCGCTATGGCCATAATATCTTCAATCCCTTCCTGCCAGCGCTCGCAGTCATATACGATTTTAATTTTTCGATCCGTTTGCTTTTTCAATACTTTCCCGAAATAGGTCGCCTCGGGATCCAGCAATAGTACCGCTGATCGATGCAAGAGCGTGTCGATGGCCGGGTACTTTTGAATTTTAGGGAGGGTGCTGCCTTCGTAAATGATCGTCCGATAACCGTTGCGTTTTGTGACAAAAATGAAGGCAACCGCTGTTTTTCCGCCCGGTATGATCTCGATAAATTTGGTGCTCACACCAAAATCCTGCAAGCGCTTCAGGCAAAACCGGCCTTCCGGGTCATCACCGAGTTTCCCGACATAGGCCACTTGCCCACCCAATATTGAAATGCAGCAAGAGGCTGTACCGCCCTGTCCGCCGCCTTCCGTCAACCGGAACTCCAAGGTGGTTTTCTGGTTTTCCTTGGGAAAGCGGTCCACAACAGCAATGTAATCCAAGCAACTGCGCCCGATGACCAGTACATCGATATTTTTCATTTTTTTATGATTACTTTTGGCTTCAACAGGAAAAGGAGATATTGGGTCTAAGATGTATCGAAGCCCGAGGTCCGGGGGTCAGGTTTATTCGCTCGGCTTTGAGAATCCGGATAAAAAATATTTACAGAAATAAACCTGACCCTGTTTGAATGCCTATGGATTATTTAAAAAGGCTGTCCATCCTCTTTTTCACTTCCACAGCCTCATCAATGATCCGCTGCATCAACTCGGCTACGGTCGGAATATCATGGATGCGGCCGACAACCTGTCCACCGGGATACATCCCCTTATCGAATGTCCCCTCCTTCCAACCTCCGGCCGAGGTTCTTCCGCTGATATAGGGAGCGAGTTCTTGCAGTGAGGCCCCTTTGGCCTCCAATTCCAGAATTTTTTCCGAGCCCGGTGTCTTCAAGACGCGGCTGGGATTCATTAAGGTCTTCATCACCAGAACGGTTTCCGTCTCCTGAGTTTCGATCAGTTTCTTTTTAAAATCAGGATGGATCGGGCACTCCTGGGTGGCCATAAAGCGCGTGCCCATGTTCACACCGGCTGCGCCGAAGGCCAAAGCGGCCATCAGCCCTTTGCCGTCGGCAAAGCCTCCGCCGGCTATCAAAGGTTTCTTGATCCTGTCGAGTGTCGCGGGTATTAAAACAAGGGTCGTTACTTCTTCCATGCTCGGATGCCCGCCGCATTCCGTTCCCACGATGGAAACCATATCCACACCCAGACCATCCACTTTGACCGCATCGCGCACACGGGCGCATTTGTGGATGTGAATCAGTCCTCCTTTAACAATCTGTTCTCGGTGAGGTGCCGGACTGCGCCCGGCGGTTTCCAGTATTTTCACGCCCGATTCTATCACCCAGCCGATCCTTTCTTCCGCGGTAACGGTGGCCGTCATTTCGGGAAACAGGCCCACGTTGACCCCAAAAGGCTTATCGGTCATGTCCCTGGTCTTTTTGACCTCATCCATAAAGGCCTGTTTGGTTTGAAAGGCGGCGGCAGGCAGGCAACAAAAACCGCCGGCATTGGCCACCGGCGCCACCAGCGCGGCCATCGAAATAGCCTGCATGGTCCCGCACTGGATAGGATACTTGATCCCCAATATTTCCGTCATTTTCGTTTGCAGCATACATTTCCCCCTTTATTTTTTTAATTTTTTTTGAGACTGCCTACTAACCCACTTCGTTTCCTGAAGAGGATTATCTATTAAAAAAAACTAAATATCAAATAAAAGATGCCGGTTCGGAATTTAAGTTAATAGGGGTCTCATAATCTTGAATAAAAGGACCGATGGGGTCATATTTTTTGGGGATTGTCCAAATGGTAACTTATCGCCCAATCCCGGCCAGTCCAGTCCCGCCTTGGCGGGATTAAATAATTTTCCCGACAAAGAAGCTTCCAGGTTCAGGGTGGACAACGCCCAAAAATATGGCCCCATCGGTCCCCTTCATTTCAGACTATTATGAGACCATTAATAAATGTTGACCCCCTTCGATTTCAGAAACTCCTTGTCTTTATCAATAAAATAGACCCAGGAGTTCCTTGACATCAGGCAGGAGTCTTCTTCGCCCAGGATTTCCAGCAGCTCGATCCTCAACTTCCGGGCTTCGAGATTCTCGGGATCAGCGCCGATCAGCACATCGAGCACTTGCAGCCCCAGTTGGGCTTTTCCCTGTTGTTTCAATTCCCGGGTTTTGTCCAATACCCTTTCCGGATCACCGATCAGTTCCAGCAGGGCAGCCTTCACTTCTTTTTCCGGTCTGGGGAGTAGATTGGCGGGGTTGCCGTCAAAATATCCGTGATACCAATGATAGACGTTATAAACAAAAAACTCCGTCCTGGAATAGGATGAGAGGAGATAGGGGCTGTCCTTCAAATGATCGGGGATTTTGACCTCATGAATCATCTCGGTGATATGCTTTTTTCGGTTGATGCCATCCACTACCTTATCATGAAGATTCCGGATGACTTCGATATGGTCATCTAACGCTTCCCTGGCTTGATGCCCTTGATAGAGGGTTCCGGCTCCGTTGCAGAAGAGATATTCCGGATTAAGGGCGCGGACTTTTTCCAGGGTTTTGGCCCAGTCCAGGGCAAAACGAGTCGGCTTCCAGGGATTGCCGATATTGGGAAACGACCCGATCATCAGGTCCCCGATGAAAGCTGAACTAATTTCCGGGACCCAGACCCAGCAGGCGTCATCGGTCTCCGCCCGGGCCGTATGCAGTTCAAAGGTCTTGCCACCCAATTGAATGGTCAGGTCTCCCTGAAAGGTCTGGGTCGGATAAACCGTCCTTTCCAGACTCTCAAGGGTTTTTTCCGGTCTATCCGGAATATTGAACTGTTGGGCGCTGATGCGCGCCCGATGCCGATATAGCATTTTATAACGGTCCAACCGGTCGGATAGATACTGATTGGCGATGATGATCGGATTATCTTTGATAAAGGCAGCGGTCCCCGAAACATGATCCGAATGACCGTGGGTATAGATGATGTATTTTATCTGCCCTTTGATCCTTTCCGCAGTCTGGATTGCCGCCTGGTAGCTGATCAGAGTATCGATCAACACCACACCTTCTTCGGTATCGATCCAGGCGCATCCGGCAATGGGCAAAGAGGCCACGTGAACATCGGGCAACGGATCGGAAAAAACAACTTCCTGTCCGGCTAAGATTTGTTGAGCTTTTACCTTATCAGTTTTGCTTCCTTCTGTTGGTTTATCAGTCATGGTTCTCCTTTTGATGCGGGTTAACGATTAATTTAACGAAAGGGGCTTAATAATTTTTCTTTTTAAGTTGACTCTAATTTTCATCACGTATTGATTTTTTTGTCAACATTCGTCCACAAATAATTTCTCCCTGAGGTTATCACCCTTCTTACCCGCCCTTTTCCAGACAATGAAAGACAAAACGCTTTTTTTCTCCTTGACCCTGTATTTTTCCTGTCCTACACTTATCCCAAAAAATCAACTTCCATATACAATTTGCCATAAAGCATCCCAAATTGATCTTCGTTTTTAAACAGTACGGGAAGAACTTCGGATTTAAACAAATGCGCCCAGGAAGATTCTATACGGCTGCGTAATGAAGGGGATAACTGAGTTCCTACACCGAACAATTTTTGTTAAGGGGATGTTTTCTTATACATGATTATCTTTAGCATGGTCCGTAGTTGATAACAAGAGTTACTTCTCAGGAATCAATAAGTAATTAATTCAATCCAATAGACTATAATTAAACTCTTTAGAGATAGTTTCGCCTCTTCGGACAGCATACACAACTCCTGGAGTCGTTACATTCAATCGCCTGGCAAGTTCCACCAAAGGTAGGCTTACTTGGTTACCGAGTGCCAATACTCGGCGATGCCATACCCTTCTTGCCC
Source organism: uncultured delta proteobacterium (assembly GCA_963790475.1). Lineage (GTDB taxonomy): Bacteria > Desulfobacterota > RBG-13-43-22 > RBG-13-43-22 > RBG-13-43-22 > RBG-13-43-22. The sequence goes on from CAWBOS010000015.1 coordinate 440,582, forward strand.
GTCCAGGTTGAACTGGGCAAAGCCCTCATTGATAAAGGTGGCCCCGGCCGGCATGGCGATCTTCGTCGGACAAATCCCCAGAACCCGGCCGATGACACTCCGCCTCTTTCCGTCCTCGGTTGTCCAGGTCAGTTGCATGGCGCGGTGGAGGATCGAACCGCTCCTGTATTCGCTTTCAACGATTATGTCCCCTAAGGGCTGATTCTTCCCCTCGAACTGAAGCCATCCAGAGCCTCTCATGGTTCCGTCGGACTGCCGGAAGCACGAACATCCAAAGGCCCTATCCCGTCCGAAGTTACCAGAAAACCAGGTGACGAAAGGCGCCGGCAGGTGGTCACCCTCTTGAGGACCGGCCATAGCCGGGATCATCCCCGGTTTCCAATCCCTTGGACCCCAGGATTTGTCCCGGACACCCCAACCCATGACGGTCCAGTTCTCGGATCCCAGACGGATTTTCCCTGAGGCATTCCCAGTCTGCTCGAAGTGTCCCCTTGGGCCAGTGAAATCGTAAAACGGATCGGTCCGAGATTGGAATTCCAGCTGCATGTCCAGCTCTGCCGGATGATACCAGCCCTCCGGCCTCTCTTTACTACGGATCATAAGGATGGAGCCGTCGGGAATGTCCTGGGCCAACCCTTTGTAGCGGACCATCCAGTGTTTAAAAGGTTTCAGGCATTCGAGCCCCAGCCCAGCGACCTGCAGGAGTTCGTCTCCCCGTTTCAGTTCGCGCCGGCCGTAGGTAAAGGCCAGGCGATCCCCGCCCAGGAACAGAACATGGAGCCCGTCGGCCCAACCTTCATTAGCCCGGAAGCCCATGCGGGTGAACAGGCCTATTTTTTTATCCGGATCAACAAAATTGAAATAATAGCTTTCGCTCCAGGCCCTTTCTTCTCCTGCTGGATGCATGAATTCATCGTTTTTATCCATCGAATCTTTCTCCTCAGGTTTCCCTTGATAGGTAAAATGCAAGGTTCTTAGCGGCCGGATCTGACCATGACCTTTTGCGCCGAACCGATCAGCAAATGAGAGGTGGATTTAAACATTTCAAACCTCTGATCTTTCGAGAACCCATAGTAATAGCGGTAGTAAATCTGTTGCAGCAGTCCGGCCAGCCGGAACATATTTAACACATAATAATAGTCCGGATTTGGAATGGAAGATCCCGAAAATTTCTGGTAATCCTCGAGAAGATCTTCCCGGCTGATGGACTCTCTTAGGATGGCCGGCAGGATAGCTGAGATTCCCAGGGTATCCTGTTCCGCTTTTTCATTGAAATAGATCATGGTGTAGGTTGCATCCATGATAGGGTCTCCAATCGTGGCCATTTCCCAGTCCAGCACCCCGATGATTTTTGTGGGATCTTCATAATCCAGTACAATATTGTCCGGTTTCCAGTCTCCGTGCACAATAGCCGGATAGTCCACGTCCGGGGGCCTTTTGGCTTCCAGCCAGGCCATGACATCCTCGCCATCCGGAACATCCGGTGTACGGGCGTCCCGATACCGACCGATCCACCCCTGAACCTGCCGCTTGATATAGCCCTGAGGTTTCCCGAAATCCTCCAGGCCGATTTTTCGGTAATCCAAAGAGTGCAGCTGGGATAATACCTTCATGAGGTTACGACCTAAGTGGCGTGCTGCAGCGGGGGACAGACTGACTCCCGACGGCAGGTGCTGCCGAATGATCTTACCCGGCAATCGCTCCATCACATAAAAGGGACAACCGATGATGGCGGTGTCTTCGGTATAGGTAAGCGGTCTGGGGACGTAGGGAAATACCGGAATGAGGGCTTTGAGTACGGTGTATTCCCGCTTCATATCGTGGGCCCCCTTGACCTTGCTTCCCAAGGGGGGGCGCCTCAATACCATTTCCCGGTTGCTGAAGGTCAGTAAATAGGTGAGGTTTGAATGTCCCCCCGGGAACTGCATGAGGGTCAGTTTTCCCTCGATCCCGGGAAGGCTATCCTTCAGGAATTCTTCCAATCTCGCTGTATCCAGTTCCTCGCCCTTCCGGACTTTTTCTGAAGCATCGTTGCCTTCTGCCATAAATTTTTTATCCTAAAAGAAAGATGACCTCAGCGTTAGGCAAGTCCCCGGAATCCAATGGAGAGGGGCTGGCCTCGAGCCAAAAGGGAGGTGAAGGTTGATACGCTTGGCGATTGAATGAAAAGAATATAGAATAAGGGAAAATGAAGATCAAGGAGAAAAAAAAGAAGAAGCAATCACCAAAAAACATGAAAAAGGGTCAGGGGTCCAAGGACCAAGGATTTAAGTGAAAGGCATGGAAGGTATATCCCTTAACCCGTTGAACCTATGAACCCCATTTTCGTAAAAAATGAATGGGCTTTTATTTTAAATGAAGGGCCTATTATATTGAAGGCTCAGGCGGCTTTTAGAACGGGATCGGCGGAAATGAGCAGGCGGTCCAGGGCTGCTTCTCAAGGGATTCAATATCATTAAGGTCTCTAATTGGTATAGTGTACCTCGTTGTTCTCATCCTGATCCTTCGATCTTAAATATTTTATATTGGTATAACAGGAGCACTCATTTTTAATGGACCGCGGCATACAGTATCATTGTCTCGGTTGCCTCAGCCGCCTTGAATTCCTCAACGATACGCCCCTGACGGGAAACGAGAATGCGGTCCGATAAATGTAGAATTTCCGGCAAATAGGAAGAGATGACTACCACTGGAAGACCATCATCGGCCAGTTTGTTGATAATTTGGTGAATTTCAGCTATGGCTCCGACGTCTACTCCGCGAGTAGGTTCATCGAAAATGATCAGCTTGGGACGTTGAGCCAGCGCCAATCACTACCCTCTGCTGATTACCCCCGGACAACTCGATAACCCGGGCATTGCTGTCCGTTGCCCTGATGTTGGTCGGAAATTACGGGGACAGTATACTTAATTCTTTAAATCAGAAAAAATAAATAAGCATACTGTCCCCCGAATTCTCCTTTTTATTTTTTACGATTAGGATGGCAGTTGCCACATTTATTAAAGGTTCGAAGGTGATGACAGGAAACATAACAGTTTTCCACCTCTACCTTGGACAGATCGACTTTTTCCTGGGGCGGATTCGGATGTGTGGTGTGGCAGTCGAGACAGTTAGGCACATTCTCGGCCTTCTTTTCATTATGCGGTATGAACTGGTGCGGATTAACAAGAAGTCCGCTTTCGGTTTTGAAGCTCGGCTTTTTATCTACCAGTTTATCAAACGATCCCTCGTGGCAGGATAGGCAAAGGGCAGATCCTTGTGGCTCCTTGTCCACGGCAACAGCCACTTTTGCGGCATCAAACAGATAAAAAGCCATTATCGGGGTTAAAAGAAGAAATCCTAACAAGGTCATCCTTTTTTGTTTTGGCTTCATAATTTCAAGGTTTTTATCTGTGATGAGAGCTTGGTTTTCGTGGGGCGGACGTTATGCTAAACCCGTCCGCCCATGCACTCTCTCAACTTCCATGGTGCTCTATGAAACAAAAACGTGAGGTCAAAGGTAAAGAATGACATCTGATGAACCTAAACAATCTTCCACGGCTTTTCTGCCGCAGCATTCCGGCCGGCAGCGCGTCCGAAAAATATCGCAGAACTGAGGTAGATTCCGCAGTGCGGATACTGCGCGTTCACGATACCGCCAGTGGCCCGACCCCCTGCGTACAGCCGGGGTATCGGCTTGCCATAGACATCGAGCACCTGAGCCTTGGGATTGATCTTTAGCCCTTCGTTGTACCCCGCGGCCATGAAGGCCAAATCACCACCCAAGGCCTGGGCCGCTATTATTCCGTCGCCTTGACTCGGGGCCGAAAGTTTGTTGGTAAAGAAGCCGCCCCAGCCGCCGAAAAAATTGGGGTCCTTGATGTTCTGGAGCAAATGGTTCCGGACCATATTGACGTTAGTCAACCAGTGGCCTGTCCCGATCACCACGCCGCGCTTGGCTTTGATCAGCAGCGTCTTGTCTCCGCGCAGGGCTTTAAGACCCACCACTTCTCGATTGGCATTAACGATCAGTTCGCTCAGGCCGGTCTGCATTAAGGTCTTGATGTTGCGTTTCTTGATGTTGTCGTCGAAGGTCTTGAAGACACCGGTCCCACCAGGACTGGGCCAGCCATCCCGAAAAACCTCCTTCTGGGTTCCAGTGAACCAGTGGCTCCGAACAGCCTTGGGCATTTTGTATTTGTCGAAAAAGACCGGTGTTCCGCTGACATTCAGGCCCGGCCCGGGGTGCATCTCCTTTGGGGCGAGATTCCACTCGGAGACGGCTTGTCCGCCAAGGTGTTGGATCACCCAATCAACATTGTCGTTCTTGGAAAAGGGGAGTAGGAGGTCCGGATCGACATAGCCTTCACCGCAGGCCATCATATAATCGAAAAAGGCCTGTTGGCTGTCCTGGATTCCAAGGGTTTTCTGGACGATACTCCCCGCCTGAGCAATGGCGCCACCGCACCGGCGCATGTCACCACCCGCCCAATCATTCTTGTCGATGATCAGCACCTTGGCCCCGGCATCGTGGGCTTCAATGGCAGCGGGCAGACCCGTGCTGCCATAGCCCGCGATTACCACATCGGCCTCTTCATCCCACTTGGTCGGGACCGGCCCTTTAGCACTCTTGGCTTGGAGGGGAGAGGAAACCATCCCGACGCCGGCGATGGCGGCCGCGCCGATGGCCGCATCCTTGATAAAATCTCTTCTGGAAAATTTGTTCTCGTCCGCCATTTCAATTACTCCTTTCTGTGAGATAATCAGTGTAAAATCCAAAGACAGCGTGCTAGGCTGTATAATAGCTTATACCTACTATTCAAAGGCAAATCATAGTGGCAAAACAATAATGGCCGGCAAAAGATACCTTCAAGGGAAATCTTTAGGTACTGAGTCTTATTTCTTCCCTGGCACAAAGTCCTTAATTCTAATGGCCACAACTGTCTTTAACCTTTGCTCATATGGTAACCCATACGCCAAATTCGCAACATAAAGGATACCATCCCTAAACGCGGAGCCAGTGGGACCCTGGAACAAGGAGCTGTCAATAGTTATTCGGTTTGGGTATCCCGATGGGGGAATAATAACGATCTCGTTTGCTCCGGGCATGGAACCATAGACGTAACCCTCATCATCAATCGATATACCATCGAACCAGGTATGTCCCCGCGAGTAAGGTTGTGCTTTATCAGCGCTCCCGTCAGCTTTGATTGGAATTTTGACGATCTTTCCATCCAGGGTGGTAGTGTCGCAGTAAATGTTTTTCTGGTCTTTATCAATGGTGATAGCATTTACACCCAAAGGTAAGGTAGGATCCGACTGCCAGCCCAAAAGGGGATCATCGGACCACATCGTGACTTTTTTACCATCCGGTGAAATCTTCCAAATGCCGGGGTAGGTCAGATCAGTGAGGTAAATATTCCCAGCATTATCGATCGCAACGTCGTCTGGAAAACAAAAGGGCCATCCATCCCCCCTGGTGGCTACGGCCGTCACTTGACGGGTCTTGGCGTCAATTTTATAGACTCCGCTCCGTGTAACCCTTACATCGTGGCAAGCTGGATGATTAACGTTCGGTATATCTTTGTGAATATCAAGGTACTTAGAATGTTGGAGATAGGCAACGTAAAGGTTGTCATCCTTGTCTGCTTTGATTCCATAAATTTCTCCCTGACGGGCGTCCCCCTCTGCCTTAGAGGGCACCCAAGCCACGTGCTCAAAAGAACCATCGTCCTTCAGCATTACAACTTCACCCGTGTTATGCAGGGTGGTATAAAGTTTCTTGTTAGAGTCGATACAGACACTCTCCGGGGCGGCCGGTAGCTTGGCATAGACCCAGATCTTTGGCTCTTCTGCCGAGGTAAGGCGAGGGGATAGGAAACCCATAAACATTATTGTTGTGACTAGGGTGATTACTATAATTTTAATTGAGTTCCTCATTTTTCGTCCCTCCTTTAAATTTTATCATTTTTTGAGCATCCCAACTAACACCTTTTTGACCCCCCTTTCTGTCCAGATTTTACTGAAACACCATACTTTGGTTAAGATAAGAACGGGATATCTTCATGTTACCTCTTTAACGAAAAAGAATTATTTTATTAAGTTATTAAAAAGCATTTGCTCTTTTGAGATCTTTGAATAAATTAGTTAAAATGTAATTTTATATCAAATTTGAACACCATTCTTGCCTCTCAGTGCATATTTTTTTGTTATTTAGCGCAATGCAAGGGATAAAACGGAGGACCTAAAATCCGTTACCCTATAAGAGAAGGCAAAGTGGATTTGTGGAGTTGGGCAATGGGACCTATTTCCTTGACGACATCGAAGTGGGGAAGTGGCCTTAAAAGGGGGGGCCGGTTCCGGCTTTTGCCCCTTGAACGGTGGCAATCATCGGGTTGCTTAAGGTCGTTAAAACATTGAGGAACGGTCTATTGGTGAGACTGAAACTCTACTTTAACCGTTTATGAAATAGGCCTGTCCGGCAGTTAAGCCATAGCCATTGTTTTTAATGGCCTCAGTCAACCTGCTTGGCTTTTTGCCGAATATATCGAGGTGGCCTACCAAATTTTTGTTTGAATAGATGGGTGAAATGAGAAGAGCTATTGAATCCCAAGGAGAAGGCTATGTCGGTGATTGAATCCTCATCGAACTTGGCGCTGGTGAGCTTCTGGTGACATTTTTCTAGTCTCTGTTCGCGAACCCATTCAGATACCGACTTACCGGTACCCTTGAACAGGTAATGCAGATAGCGCACGGAAATCCTGTTATCTTTGGCGATCATCTCAGGAGATAGATCCGGATCATCAAGCCTACTCTCAATATATGATTTCAACGATTGAAGACGGAATTTATTGGACAGGCTTTCGCCGGCAGGTTTGTGGTCAAGTTCAGCATTAATACATAGAGCTAAAAGATCTGCAATTTCCATAGCCACTTTCGGGGATAGGTCGTTCCCTATCGACTCCGCTTCGAAGGCGACTAACTTACAGAATTCGGCTACAGCCCACCCCAACCCATCGGCAAAATTCAAAGCGGGGACACTCTCGAGCTTGTCGATCGGACATCTATCGATTAAAATCGACCGTGGCATTTCAACATACATCGACTGAGTATTATCGCGGCAACGCAATCGATAGGGCACTGCGGCATCAAATAACACCGCCGTCCCTGGCGTGGAAACCTGCTGCTTCCCGGCCTGCTCTACAAGAAGCGATCCTTTAGAAGGGTAGAGTAGAGAGCTGGAACCTGACTGGTGCCACTTTTGGTCTTTCCGATGCACGCATCTACTACGAGCTATAGTGGTCAGCCGGGGCCAGCCCTCCCTCATCAAACCGTGCATGCGGTTTTCCCGCACACGGCTTTCCGATGTCCTTCACCGCAGGGCATGCGCTTTGTCCAGCCCGCCGAAGTCGGCACCTTGTAGAGACCGTACTTCTCGTATAGCGCCCTTCGTTTGAACCTGAGATACCCCATCTTTCTATCTCTGACCTTGTGCCGCTTTCGCAGGTGTGTGATCAACCGCTCTTCCACATGCCCCCGTATCCGAGCCAGTGTGGTACTGCAATTGCGGTAATGAAAGTAGCCGACCCATCCCCGCACGGTGGCGTTAACTTCATTCACCACCCACTCGATAGGCATAATGGTTCGGGATCGATCCGTAATTGCCGTCACTCGGTCTTTGATAGATTGTATGGCTTTCTTTGAAGGTTGGACGTGAGGGTAGTACTTCCCCGTTCTATTGCTCCGTCCCATCCGGATCGTATATCCAAGGAAGTTGTAACTCCCTTTGTAGGCATTGACGGTCTTCGTCTTGGCCTCGTTCAGGGTAAGCCCCAGTTTCGCCAGTATCCGTCGCAGCATCTGCATCGGGCGTTCGGTTCCGCACCGGCAGAGGACAACAATATCGTCCGCATAGCGCACGATCCGTGCCCCGAGTTTCTTCTCCAACTGATGCCGTTCCCATATCCTGTCCATTAGATGCAGGTACAGGTTCGCCAATATTGGTGAGATTACCCCCCCTTGCGGGGTGCCTTGACGGTTTTCCTTGCCACCGCCGATGTTCTTTTTCTTTCCATCCTGGTCCACTTCCATGACCGGGGCTTTGAGCCACATCTTGATGATGCGCAATATCTCACCATCACTGATCCGCTCGGCAACTACAGCCAGGAGGTTGGCGTGGGGAATGGTATCGAAGTATTTGCTCAGATCGGCGTCGATGATCTCCGTGTACCCTCTATGCATGGCCGAGGCTACATCATCAACGGCGTCGTGGGCTGACTTCCTGGGCCTAAACCCGTATGAGCTGTCGCAAAAGTCTGCTTCAAAGATCGGTTCGATGACCAGCTTTTACGGCCATCTGGGCTACCCGGTCCCGTATCGTCGGTATACCCAATGGCCTTTTGTCACCGTTGGCCTTGGGTATCATCACCCGCTTTACCGGGTCCGGTCGATAAGTCTTGCTCTTCAGTGCTTCTTCCAACTCCGCCATAAAGGCGGTTATCCCTTCTTCCGTCTCGATAGCCTCAAAGGTAACTCCGTCTATTCCGGCGCTCCCTTTATTGGCCCGGACAAGACTGTAGGCATGACTGAGAATGTCCGCCCGGTACACCTTGTCATATAAGGCGTAGAAACGATAGGCTTTCTCCTGCTTGGCCTTCCGGTAGAGCTTCCTCTGTAGTGTCCTGATACTTTCCGGGGTTGTTAGCATCGCTGCAATCCCCTCTCCCTCCACTCTTCGGTTACTTGAACAAAGCAGGGTCCCTTCCCTCGGGCCGGGTTTTGTTGTCCCTTGCCCTCAAGCGGTACTATGAACCCCTCCGACTCCCGATACGGCCCAATACGATTTCGTCTCCTTATACGTATCGGTTGATGTTCCTCTTCCATCACCTCATCGGGTCTCCAGCACTGGACTGTTTATCTTCCACCGCATGCCGTCCTTGCTACCCCGGAAGATCTCAAAGGCTGCTTCCGTTTTCCAAGCCCTTAACATCGGCCTTCCCCATATGTCCACTGGGTCGGCATCTTCACTTTATATTTACGAGGCTACCTATTGGTTCATTTCCATTACGGCCTGTGGCTTTGCCAATTGGGAACTTACGACCCCCGGTTACCCGAACGCCGCTCCCTTGATCTACCGGGGTGAACGGACAACTCCCCGGACGGGACTTTAACCCGTAAGTGTAAACAGTTGTTACTGCGTACGAACATGATATAATAGCAATCCTTATCCAGCCGGGCAATGTGCCGATGATTTCGGACAATATCCTGGGAACAGCCAAAAACCTCAGACAAAACAGTTGGACCCAGGACTGATTTAGTCAAAAAACCTTCATAGTCAGCAGGGTTTTGGGTGCGGACATCCACTCTTAAGTAGTGCTCACATAAAGCTTCTTGCCAGGCAGCAAAACGTTTCGTTTTTTCTATGTTTTTGGTTGAAAAAACGGTTCTCAAGAAGTTCCCGCCTTTTTGGGCAAGATTTGATACTATTACGCTATTTTCTAATAATATATTCGACGGTTATTTGTCAAGAAAAAATCAAAATCTTAAGAGGTCAGGGGGGAAGGGGAATATAAACACAAAAGCCCTTTCCCTCGAGGTGGAAAGGGCCTATTTATCAAGATAGTTGTAAAAACTCTCATGCGGCTTTAAGATAAGGATCGGCGGAGATAAGCAGGCGGTCCAGGGCGGCTTCTCTTCTGGAAAGGCCGAAAGCCACGGCCATCAACTGGGTGATAAAAACCACCGGGATATTAAAGTTGGTCCCTATGGCCTTGTTCATCCGCTTTTGATAAGCCTCCAGGTTCATCTGGCACATCGGGCAGGCCGTGGAAATAATCTGGCCGCCATGGGCCTGGGCATCTCCCAGAATATCCCTGGCCAGTTCATAACAAGCCTCCAACTCGGTCAGGAACAATCCTGAACCGCAGCAGCGCATCTTATTGGGAAAGGGCACCGCCTTGGCTCCCAGGGCCTCAATAATTAGATCCTGGATCACCGGCTTTTCCACACTGTCGTATTCCCCGAAAGGCCTAACGGTCTGGCAGCCCACATACCCGGCCACCTGAACCCCATTCAGGGGCTTTTTGACCGCAGCTCTGATTTTATCCAGGCCCACATCATTGAACAGGACATCCAATAGATGCCGCACCCGAATTTTTCCGCTGTATTTCAGGTTTCCCTCGGCCAGAACTTCATTGACCTCGGCCAGGAGTCCAGGCTTTTCCTGCAATTTATGATTAACCTTATTCAAGACGATATAGCAGGAACTGCAAGGGGCGACGATATCCATCCCGCCTTGGGCCTCGGCCAAAGCCAGATTGCGAGCCGCCAGCACATCCACCGAAAGTTCGTTCCCTCCCACATAAGAAATACTGGCTCCGCAGCAGTTCCAATCCTCGATTTCTTTTAAGGACAGGCCTAATACCTTGGCCACGGCCTTTAATGAAACCATATAATGGATTCCGCCGGCTTCCAGAGAACACCCTTGATAAAGGAAATAATTCATCAGACGGCACCCCCCTTTCCCATGGTCTTGGCTTTATCCAGCATCTTCCTTAAAGATTTGACATTTTTTATGGGTCTTTCGGGCAGGACCTTCATTCGTTTATGGAGAAGCATACCCAGGCCCATATTCTTATTCTCCAGCATCAGCTTTATGCCCGGCCCCAGTCCATGACCCAGAAAATACCGCTGGGCCACGTCCTTTTCATCAATCCGCCCCAGTCGATAAATATTACCCCAGAATTTTTGTCCAAAGAGGGCGGTTTCTGCTCTGGGCTTATATCCCAGACGAAGAGCATAATGGGCCAGCCCATGCATGACGTCCACCACCGGCACCTTCCGGGGGCAGCGCACTTTACAGGAATAGCAGGAGGTACACAACATGATGGCCCGGCTGCTCAGGACTTTTTCACGTTGTCCGGCCCGGATCAGGGTAAAAATCTTTCTGGGAGAAAAATCCATTTTTTCCCTCAAGGGGCAGGAGGCGGCACAAACCCCGCACTGCATGCACATCTTGATTTCATCCCCCGAGTCCACTTTTTTATAGACCTCGCGGGCAAAGGACTGGTCGTAAGCTTTTCCCGAACCACCTCTTGAACCAGATTTAGGTCCCACTACCTGTTCCATTTTTTTGATCCTTCTCTGTTTATTCTTAGGATTCAAGGAGCCAAAGGGACGGATTCAAGTAAAAAGCCAAGGAACATAAAAATCAACCCACTGAATCTTCGAACCCTTTTTTATTCTGACCCCTGCCTCCTGTATTCTAACTTCTATTTTATTAGAACCCCTTATACGGATTCGGTTCCAGTTCCTTAATCCTGGCCATAAAATCATTCAGGATGACCGGCAGCCGGTCATAGTCATTTACGGAGATTTCCTCTACCCGGACTCGTTCCGGTTCCAGGGCCAGACGACCCAGAGTTTCAGAAATTTTCTCCATCCGGGTATTGGCCAGTTCACTGCCTTTAATGAAGTGGCATTGATAGTCATCGCCCTTGCGGCAGCCCAGCAGGATAACCCCATCGATCCCCTTGGCCAGGGCGTCGGCGATCCAGACCAGGTTCACCGATCCCAAACAGCGAACCGGGATAAACCGGTAGAAAGGATCAATGGGAATCCGATTGATCCCGGCCATATCCAGGGCCGGGTAGGCGTCGTTTTCGCAGATCAGGGCAATGACCCTCGGTTTCTCATCATCCGCGTCAGGCACCTCGATACCTTTGATCATGGAGCCAATCATATCCACTGAGTAATTCTTAAAGGAAATAATCCGTTCCGGACAGGCCCCCATACAGGTCCCGCAGCGCCGGCAGCGGGTGGTATTGGGCAATGGGTTGGCCTTTTCATCTTCATTGATGGCCCCGAAAGGACATTCTTCGGTACACCGTTTACATTGAGTACACCGGGACATCATAAATTCGGGGTAGGTCATATCCCCGGACCTGGGGAAGGTCGAAGACCCTATGGCTGTGGATTCGATACACTGAATAGCCTTAAGGGCCGCTCCGGTCGCATCCTCGGCAGCAAGGGCCGTTTCCATAGGACTGCGTACACATCCTGCCGTATAAATGCCGGTCCTCTGGGTTTCATACGGAAAACAAATAAAATTGGAATCCGGGAATCCATACTTATTGACGGGCAAGCCCGGTCCCTGCCGGTAATCGAGATTGAGGGCCGTTTCATCAATCGAGGTCGGCACCAGACCCACAGCCAGGACCACCAGGTCCAGCTCTTCCAGTTGAATGGTCTCGTTCAGCAGGGCATCATTGGCTTCCACGATCAGGTTCTTGTTGCCATCCTCGGAAATGGAGTTCAATTCACCACGGATAAAAATTCCGCCGTCCCTTTGTACCTTGCGGTAAAAATCCTCACTCTGGTGAGGCGTCCGTATATCCTTATATAGGATGTAAACTACCGCTTCCGGGTCCTGCTCTTTCACGTAGGTGGCCTGCTTCAAAGAAACCAGACAACAGACCGAGGAACAATAAGGCAGATGATTTTCATCCCGGGAACCGGCACACTGAATAAAGAGGACGTTTTTGGCCTCTTTGCCGTCGGAAGGCCGGGTGATCTTCCCGCTCTTGGCCATTTCCTCCATCTGGACGTTGGTAATCACATTGGGGAATTTGCCGTAGCCCAGGTGTTCTAATTTGTTGGCATCATAAGGCTTCCAGCCGGTGGCCTGGACCACCGAACCGACCCGTTCGGTGGTGGAAGAGCCATTGTGGGAGATAGTCACATCAAAGACCCCCGGGCCGCCGGCGATCTTTTCGATTTGGGCGGAGGTGAAGACTTTGATATTGGGTTCGGCTTCCACTTTCTTGATCTGGTTTTCCAGATCCACGGATTGTAGTTCCTTATAAGGGGGACGGATGCGTTTATTCATCTTGTTCATGAACCCGCCCAGGACCGGCTCCTTCTCCACCAACAGGACCGGATAACCGGCCTGGGCTGCACCGACAGCGGCATTCATGCCGGCAAACCCGCCGCCCACCACCAGCACGGTCTTGCTCATGTTCTCGGCCTGGTAGGGTTCCGGGGGGGTGCTCTTGTTCAATTTAACCAGCCCCATGCGCATATTGTCCTCGGCCATCATCTGGGTATCTTCGTCATTGGCCGGTAAAACCCAGGCCACCTGTTCCCGAACATTGACCCGGTCCTGCAAACCAGGACCGAAATCGAAGACATCGTATTTAACCCGAGGGGAACAGGCCACGATGGAAAGGGTGTTGACCCCTTCATTGGCCATATCGGACTTGATCATTTCCACCCCTTCGACGCTGCAGAGCCAGGGATGGGTCTTGCATACCGGGGCCTTAAACTCCTTGGTGGCCACCTTTTTTAACGCCTCTATATCCAGGGAATCTCCGATCCCGCATCCGGTACAAATATATACGCCCAGTTTCTTATCCATTCGAATTTACCTCCTCACCACAGATTGAATAGCCCGGAGCGCCGCCCCGGTGGCATCCTGGACCACGCCGGCCACATCCGCCGGCCGTTTGATACAGCCGGCGCCATAAATACCCTTTTGCTCCTGATCGGAGACGATAAAGCCATAGTCGTCGTAGGTGACCGGAGCCGGGACCTTGACGGTTGCCGTGGCCGGTTCCATACCGGTGGCCAGGACCACCATATCGACGGTTTCCCGGATCCGCTCTCCGGACATGGTGTCCTCCCCCTCCAGGATCAGGTTTTTGGTGACCGGGTCCTCGGTGATCAGGGCGATCTTGGATTTGATCAGCGACAACTTTTCGTCCTGTTTCACCTTGACAAAAAAATCTTCCAGTTTGCCCTGGGCCCGAATATCGATGAAATAGATAAAGGCCTGGGCATTGGGATTTTTTTCCCGGAGATAAGTGGACTGTTTCAAGGAGGCCAGACAGCAGACACCCGAGCAATAGGCCAGGTGATTTTCATCCCGTGATCCGGCACATTGAATAAAGGCTACCTTCTCCACTTCTTTTTGATCCGATGGCCGAAGGATTTTTCCCTGGGTCGGACCGTTGTCCGCGCAAAGCCTTTCCATCATGACATTGGTGATGACATTAGGATATTGGCCAAACCCGTAATTTTCCAGTTTTTTGGCATCATAGGGGTTCCAACCGGCGGCCCAGACGATGGCTCCGACGTTCAGGGTAAAGGTTTGGGGTTTCATATCCAATTCGATAGCATCATACTTGCAAGCCTCAACACATTTGGCGCAAGCTTGTCCCAGGCAAACCGAGCCATCGATCACATACTGCATGGGAAAGGCCATGGCATAGGGCAGATAGGCGGCCTTGTTTTTATCCAGGCCGTAATTAAAATCATTGGCCCGCTCCACCGGACAGGCTTCGGCGCATTTATTACAGCCGGTACAGCGCTCATTGACCAGGCGGGGGGTGGTTTTTATGGTCACCTGATAATTCCCTTCTTCCCCGGAAATGGTTTCCACCTCCGCCAAGGTATAAAAGGTAATTCGGGAATTATTCTTGGTCCTTTTAAAATTAATCTCCAGGCCGCAATTGGGGGGGCACAGTTTGGGAAAATACTGATAGAGTTGAGCCACCCTGCCGCCCAGATAGGGATTTTTCTCCACAATCACCACCTCGTAGCCGACTTCTGCGGCCTCGATGGCGGAAGTCAGTCCGCTCATGCCGCCGCCGACAATTAAAATACTTTTTTTATCTCCCATAGACTCCTCCAGGATTTTATTTTATGGTTTTCGGAAAAAACTTTTTTCTGGATTATGATGAGACCTTTGAAAATTGTTCAATTTTGGTCAAGATCAAGGAAGGCGAAAATTTCAACCGTAGGAATATATGTAAATATTTCGAGGATTGAAATTTGAGCCTGACACAGGGATTGGACAAAAGGGGACATTTTTCATAGGTCTCATTATAAAAAGGAACGGGCTGAAACACATAGGGGTTACACCGGCCGCTTATTGAAAGAGAGGAATTTTCAGAAAGATCGAGTCCCTGAAAGATGCAGACTCGGTTTTCCTCTCTTTTAATAAACCGCTTTTTGATCAAAAAAAACTCCAGGCGCCCTTGGGCGCCTGGAGGTTATGAAATTATTTTCAATTACGGGATAAGGGGAACCACGTCTCTTTTGATCATGGTCCACTCACCGGTTTTGGGATCATACTTACAATTGGCAAAGACATGCCAGTTTTTCTCATCCATGGTCGGTTTGTCGGCCCGGAAGTAATAACCCGGCCAGCGGGTCTCCTCCCGGAACAGGATGGTCCGCATATGGGCTTCGGCCTGCCAGGTCCTTTGCACGTTTTCCCAGCAGCGTTCCAGCTCATAGACGTTCTTGGCACCCAGTTTGGCCGAGTCTTCCTGCAGCATGGCCATGAGTTCCAGACCTCTTTCGATCAGCGATTTGCTGGTCTTGAAGCCCGATCCCCAACCACCGGCATATTCATCCATCATCTTCTGGAGACGATGCATATAGGACATGGGTTTGACGTAGTTGGGGTTGATATCCGGATCCGAGGAAAGCTTGCAGAACTGTTCATACAGGTTCAAGCGGAGCCAGGATTTCTTTTTTCAGGGCCGCAACCTGAGCGGCATCGACATTGGGCATGGCCTTATTCTCCACACAGTACCGCACCGCTTCCTTACCGGTGAAACGGCCTTCGGCATGGGAGCCGGAGGAGAACTTGTGGCTGGAGGCGCCGGAGGCGTCACCGCAGGCAAACAAGCCTTTTACGGTACACATGTTGCCGTAACCCCATTTATAGGGGGTATCCAGGTCTTCAGGACCGCTGACCCAGGCACCGGAGGCACCGGAGTGAGAACCGATAAAGTAGGGCTCACAAGCGGCGATCTCGGAACGGCTGGCCTCGGGCATGATGTTGCTGGCTGCCCAGAGGATGGCTTGGGAAATGGTCATATCCAGGAAGTCTTCCCAGGCCTCGGATTCCAGTTCCTTCATCTTTTTCTTGAAGGCCTTTTCATCAGGAGTGCCTTTGGCGATATTCTGAATGGCCTCGGCGGTCTCCATGTAGAGAGGCCCTAAACCGGCTTCCACGTCCAGCATGCCCAGGTAGTTCCGCAGGTTGGCCGGAATCGGTTTGGCCAGACCATAGGGGGCCCAGTTATTGAGCTCATCCTTACGGACGACCATATATTCACCACCGGTGGCACTGGTGGCCCGGGATTTGAAAAGCAGGAACCAGGCCCCGACCGGTCCATAGGCATCCTTGAACCGAACCGGAATGAAACGGACTTCCTGACAGGTCATTTCAGCACCGGCCTTAAGGGTGAAAAAGGCGCTGGACCCGGTATTGAAAGGCGGATACCAGGATCGGCCTTGACCTTCACCTGTGGACCGGGGACGGAAAACGTGAACCGCTCCACCCATGGCGCAGATTACGGCCTTGGCTTTAAAGACATAAAATTTCTCATCACGGGTCCCGAAACCGACGGCCCCGGCGATCCGGTCTCCGTCCATAAGAGGAGCCACGATGAAAACCCGCTCATAGATCTCGAAACCGCCGGCATCCATGGCGTTTTTAGCGGCCTCGGCCACGATCACCTTATAGGATTCGCCGTTGATCATGAGCTGCCACCGGCCTTCATGGACATACTTGCCGTTTTCATCCAGCCAGATGGGCAAGCCCCATTTTTCAAAAAGGTGGACTGAAGAATCTACGTGCCGTGCGATATTGAAAACCAGGTCTTCCCGCGAAATCCCCATCAGGTCCTGACGGACGTAATGCACGTAATCTTCACAGGTGTTCTGGCCGTCGGCAATGCCGATATATTGGTTGATAGCCGAAAGGCCCATGGCCACGGCCCCGGAACGTGTATAGGCGGCCTTATCGACAGCCGTAACTTTAACACCATTTTTCTTGGCCCAGTAGGCGGCTTCAACAGCAGCCCCAGTGGCGGCCATTCCTCCACCGACAATCAACAGATCGGTGGTTACTTCTACAGTTGGATAATCTGCCATAATCATTTCCCTCCTTCGTTACTTTTTTGGTGTGGGTATAGCCGCCACTTTCAAAGAAGCAGGCTCTGTGAACAGGTAAGGGCTCTTCAGATCGCCGGAACCTTCATCAAATCCGCCGCCCGGAACCGCGCTGCCTTCAGCCGTGGTGCGGATGGGGAACTTAAACCGTTTCAGAGATCCATTCCGGAATTTGACGGTCCACATAATGTCCTCGGTACCCCGAAGAGGGGTGACACTGGCACCCATGGGCACGAAGTCGGCATAACCCCGGACGTCAATAGCCTGTTGGGGGCAGATCTTGACGCAGTTATAACATTCCCAACAAAGGGAGGGGTCCCGGTTAAAGGCCTTCATCTCGCCGTAACCCAGGGAGCCGTCCTTGTCCAGGAACATCAGGTCAACAGGGCAAATGTACATACAGGCGGTTTTGTCCTGCCCTTTGCATCCATCACATTTTTCTAACATTACAAAACTTGGCATAATTTCCTCCTTATTTTACTTTATTAACCTAAAGTGCATTCATCATTTCTTTTATAAATTAGGACCTTACATAATAAGCTTGGTGACTTGTGGTGACCTCCTTTCTATTGATTGTTCTTGGAATCAGGGAAATCCCTTTTTGATATTAAAAGCTGAAAAAAAAATGAAAAATCAAAAAAAGGGGGCCTTGTTTTTCAAGACCCCTTTTCTAAAATTAACCGGAATGGCTGTGCAGTTTTATTTCAACCTTGTGTTCCAAATTCTTGTAATAATCCTGTAAAATAACCAAGACCTCAGGACGGCTGAATTCCTTGGGTACCTCTTCCCCTTCAGAAAGCATCTTCCGGAGTTTAGTGCCGCTCAACAGGAGGCGATCATCTTTTCCGTGGGGGCAGGTCTTCATAGAGGCCATACCGCCGCACTTGTAACAATAGAAGGTCCAGTCGATTTTCAGGGGTTTAATCAATAAGGCCCCTTCCGGGATCTTCTCGAAAATATCCTGGGCATCAAAGGGACCGTAATAATCCCCAACCCCGGCATGGTCACGGCCGATAATCATATCCGTGGCCCCAAAGTTCTGACGGAAGACAGCGTGCAACAAGGCCTCTCTCGGTCCGGCGTAACGCATTTCCATAGGATAGCCCTTTTGAATGGCCCGGTCTTTGGGGAAGTATAATTCCACCAGGACATCGATACATTTTACTCGAACCTCAGCCGGGATGTCCCCTTCCTTCAACTTCCCCACTAACTGGTGAATAAAGACCCCGTCGGACACTTCCAGGGCTATCTTGGCCAGGTATTCATGGGAACGATGCATGGGGTTACGAAGCTGTAAGGCGGCGATCTTTTTCCAGCCTTTTTCTTCAAAAATCTTGCGGGTTTCCGCCGGACGGGCATAAAGTCCCTTATACCTCTCCGGATAGTAACTTTCGCTGAACACCTTCACCGGACCGGCCAGATTGATCTCCGGTTGTTCCATAACCTTTTGGACTCCCGGGTGGGCGGGATCCGTGGTCCAGAATATCTGTTTGCACTCATATTCCTTATCAATAGTATATTTTTCCTTGACCTTCATGGAGCCCATTAATTCCCCAGTCTCATCATCAATCAGGGCGATCTCCTCACCTTCCTTGATCCCATCTGCCACGGCCTTGCTGGCGGACAAGGTAATCGGAATGGGCCAGAAAGTCCCGTCGATCATCAAGTATTTTTCACAAACTCCCTTCCAGTCTGCCTTCCCCATGAATCCTTCCAAAGGGGTAAAAGCCCCGATCCCCAACATAATCAGGTCCGAGGTCTCACGGGTGGTCATTTTGACCTGTTTCAGACCTTTTGCCTTTTCCTTGGCGGCCTTTAAAGCCTCGCCTTCCAACAATAACGGTTTTAATTTCCCCTCTTTTCCGTGTGGGGGGATCAAGTTTGACATAAGATTGTATCCTCCTTAAATAAAATAGAATTTGTGAAAAGACGAACAAAAGTTGCGTATATCATGTTTTTTATTGCCCTGTCAAGTGAAAACTTTCTTTAACTGGGGTTTCAAGGGAAATTTGTACTCAGAAATTAAGGTAGTTAAAAATTAAATATAACTAATTATATTTAAATAATAATCTTAAGCCAATCTGAAATTCTGAGAATTATATTTCTGATGGTTGACCCCTGCTTTAAGCAGGTGTGCTTTTTAATCAGAGCAACGGCGATTTTCCAGGGCCAGTTCAATTAATCGATCCAATAAACCCGAAAAATCAATCCCGGCCGCCCTGGCAGCTAGAGGCAAAAGGCTGGTTTGAGTCATGCCTGGAATGGTATTGGTTTCCAATAAGATTATTTTTTCTTCTCGAATAATCATATCGGTTCGACTGTAACCTCTTAGATTCAAGGCGGTATGGGCCCGCATAGCGTATTCTTGAGCAAGTCTGGCCATAGATTCCGGCAATTCGGCCGGGCATATTTCCCGAGAGGCGTTCTCTCTATATTTTGCTTCATAATTAAAAAATTGATGATGTTCTGAGGGAATAATCTCTACAATAGGCAAGGCTTGAAGGGATCGGTTTCCCAGTACCCCGGCGGTAATTTCCCGGCCCCTGATATATTCTTCAAGCAGTATCTCCTGATCTAGAGAAAATGTTTGATCGATTATTTCTGATAATTCTTTAATATCTTTGGCTATTTTAACTCCAATACTCGACCCTTCACAGTTGGGTTTAACCACGATCGGCCAGCCGAGTTCCCCAGCCACTGAATTCAAATCCAAATGGTCACCTTGGCGGGCAATCCGATCCCGGCCAACCGGCAGTCCTTCCAGTCGATATAACGCCTTGGTCAACCGTTTGTTAATGGCCATAGCGCTTCCTAAAACCCCGGAACCTTGATAGGGGATACCCAGCAATTCCAATAAGCCTTGAACCGTCCCGTCCTCCCCAAACCGGCCGTGGAGAATGATCAAGGCCACATCTATCCGGAGGGCATCGGCCACCAGAGGGGCCAAACCCTCTCTCAGATCATAGACAGAAACCTGATACCTTTCAGGACTTAAGGCCTTTTGAACTTCACCCCCGCTTTTAAGGGAAATCTCCCGTTCATTGGAAATGCCTCCTATCAGCAAGGCTACCCTGAGTTTCTTCATTTTGATTGATCCTTTTCCGGAAGATAGATTTTTATCTCAATGTTGTGGGATTCTTTAAATCCTTTTAAAGGGGATAGCATCCCAACAATCCCACTCCGGGCAATATCCTGAACAAAATTATTCAAAGGGATATTTTTCCCATCCAAGATGACCCTGATAGAGGGCTTGTTCCGATTTTTTAAAAAGCGGTCTTCCACCAATTGAACGAGTCCCTCGGAATCTTCCGGCTTGAAATGAGGCAAGTCCGGTCGGAGGGGGACTTCTCCTACAGTGGCCACTATACTGCCCTTAATTTCCTTTAGAAGTTTTTCTTCCTGTCCTTTGGTCAACACCGCAATTTTGGGTTTATCCCCTTTTTTAAAACCCTCGGTCAGGATTATATCCCGTTCGGAGAAAAAGGATTGTTCAATCCGGTCCAGGGCCAGGGCATCCCTTTCTTCCATTTTTCCCCAAAAACCGATCTGTCCGGAACCGACCAGGACCACGCCATCAGCCCCGGCCTGTCCGAACTTATGCGTATCTTTCCCGGGTTGATCCAGGGAGAAATCATGTCCGGTGTGTTTTATCATCCCAACGGTATACCCCTTGGCCTTCAGGATAGGGATCATTTTCTCCAACAGACGGGTTTTCCCGCTGTTGGAATATCCAACAATGGAAATAATCAGGGGCATCTTTTCTCCTTTGTTTATTTATGAATTCCATGAAGTCGTTCCCAAAGAGGCTTGTTCTGGGAGGGGTCTGCAAAAAAAGACTTAAAGCCGTCTTTGAAATCGCCTATCTTCCCAGGTTATCCTCCGGTCAAACGGTCTTCAAACCCCGTTAGAATCCGGGGTACTTATCGTTAGAATAAGCTATAAAAAAAGTCTCACATTTTTTCAAGTAAATAAGGGGCTCATTTAAATTTTCCCTTATGGAGTAACCTGCCCTCTTCGGTTTTTCTTCTTGATCTGCCGGCCTTCCTCATATATATAAAAAAAGCATCTAATTCCAAAGATCCCGAACCATCATTCCGGCGTTAGCTGGGATCAGATTTTGCGACGCATCAAGGTTCCCGCCGCCTGTCCCTGACCTGAAACGGGAACTGCCAGGGTGAGGGAGTTTTGAGATTTGCCAGAACTTCCAAGTGCTGATAAAAAACCATCTTCCAAAGAACCTATGGCTCTGATGAAACCAGGGATATCCCTCAATCTTGTGGTCAATACCAATATTATTAGGGAAATTAATGACATTCGCGCGACAACTCTTCATGATATTTCGGGGGGAAAACTTATCCTGGCCCAGACCGATCCCCCTCTCTCAACCACCCATTTAAATAAAAGCATTATTATTTCTTTTTTGACTGAAGAAAAGGAAAATCCTGTTCGTTACGGGTTTCATGCTAAGGTTGTAGAATTCATCAAAGAATACCGATTGTCTTCATCCCAAACGGCTCCGGCCGTCGTTGTTCTGCAAAAAACACTCCCCGAGCGCTATAATCTTCGAATGTTTTACCGCATTCACCCCCCGAGCAATTTTGGTCTGCAGATATCCATTGACGGCCAGCCGATGGGTATTGTTGATATATCAATCGGAGGAGCTACAATAAGCGCCACGCTCAGCCAAAATCGGGAATTCAAGTTTGTGACGGGTAAAACCATTAGGGTTACCCTGGCCCTCGACGAACAACACTTTAACGTTGAAACACAAATCAAAAGAATATCTTTTCCGGACATTCAAAAATGGAGTCGTGAATTAGTATTTATAAGCCTTCAATTTTGTGACCGGAATCTGGAACTGGACCGGGTCCTGGGAGGGAAACTACTCGATATCCAGAGAAAATTACGTTCCAAGGGCCTTGATCCTTGAATGCTTTCTTTCCTTTACTAATAGGGCTGAATGCCTATACCGGATATTCCGCCTCCCCTAAAACCTCTTCATAAAATCCGGGACCAAAAATTAAGTTAAAAAAATTATTCTTTTCTAACCCTTTTATTATACGTTACGATGAGACGGATTGATTCCGGCCAATGATTCAAAGGAAAAAAAACTACTGGAGGCAATGACTATGGATAAAAAGACCGGGTTCCATATGACCGCCGACGAATTTCGCCGCCATGGACGGGCCGTTGTGGATTGGATCGCCGATTACTATCAGAACATCGAATCGTTTCCGGTCCTGTCTCAGGTTCAACCCGGGCAGATTCGCGCTTCTCTCCCTAAGGACCCGCCCTTACAGGGTGAGAGTTTTGAGGAAATCCTTGCCGATGTGACCCGACTGATCCTGCCCGGGATCACCCACTGGCAGTCTCCTAACTTCTTTGCTTTTTTCCCGGCCAATGCCTCCGGACCTTCAGTTTTAGGAGAGCTGCTTTCCGCCGGACTGGGGGTCCAGGGCATGTTGTGGGCTACCAGTCCGGCCAGTACCGAGTTGGAAACCCATGTCTTGGACTGGCTGGTAGAAATGCTGGGTCTGCCGAAAAAATTCAACTCCCTCGGAAAAGGGGGCGGAGTGATCCAGGACACGGCTTCCAGTGCCTCACTAAGTGCCCTGCTGGCTGCCCGTGAACGGGCCACTGGTTTTCAGACCAAC
The DNA here is from genome assembly GCA_963790475.1 of uncultured delta proteobacterium. GTDB lineage: Bacteria > Desulfobacterota > RBG-13-43-22 > RBG-13-43-22 > RBG-13-43-22 > RBG-13-43-22. The sequence goes on from CAWBOS010000015.1 coordinate 463,180, forward strand.
GAGAAAGGCTGCGACGGCCGGCTGGTGGCTTACACCTCAACCCAGGCCCATTCCTCCATTGAGAAGGCAGTCAAGATTGCCGGACTGGGGGTGAAGAACCTCCGGCTCATCGAGGTGGATCACGGATTTGCCATGCAACCCGAAGCCCTGGCCCGGCAAATCGGGTTGGATCGTCAGACCGGTTTGATCCCCTGTTTTGTATCCGCTACCGTAGGAACGACGTCTTCGAATGCCCTGGACCCTTTGCCTGAAATCGGCAGGATCTGCAAAAAGGAAGGATTGTGGTTTCATGTGGATGGGGCCATGTCCGGAACCGCCGCCCTCTGCCCTGAATATCGATTTATCCTTAATGGATTGGAAACAGCCGATAGCTTCTGTTTCAATCCCCACAAATGGATGTTTACCAATTTCGATTGCGACTGTTTCTTTGTGGCTGACCGGGAGACCCTGATCAACACCTTCAGTATCCTCCCTGAATATTTACGGAATAAGGCCTCCGAATCAGGAGCTGTTTTTGATTATCGGGATTGGCATATCCAATTGGGAAGACGTTTTCGTGCTTTAAAATTGTGGTTCGTCCTTCGCTACTATGGAATCGAGGGCTTGCAGTATCATGTAAGGCAGCACATCAAACTGGCCCAAGCCTTTGCCCAGTGGGTTCAAGGAGACGACCGGTTTGAATTGGCCGCGCCGGCGCCGTTGAATCTGGTTTGTTTTCGAGTTAAAGGCAGCGATGAACAGAACCAACAATTGTTGGAAAAATTGAATCAAAGCGGGGTCCTTTATATATCTCATACCGCACTCAATGGTCGATATACCCTTCGTTTTTGCGTCGCCCAGACTAATACTGAGGAACGCCACGTGGTCCAGGCCTGGAAAAAAATTCAGGAAACCGCCGCACTGATTGTTAGCTGAATGAAAACTAAAACTCCTTTGGTCAAAAAAATATTTCTCAAGCTGTCTCCCCCCAGTCTAAAGGATAACACGGCGGAGATCGATCGCCTCAATAAACAAGTCAAAAATGTATTGGGGATCGAATCTCTATCCGTGCCCTTTGCTCGCATTTCTGAATGGGTTTCAATCATCCGGGACGCTGGATATCAAGTAACGGCCACAATAACGATGACCCCACCATTATGTCCTATCATACATCTGGAACCGGGCGATACAACCCGGAGAAATTTCGGTCTGGCCGTGGATCTGGGAACCACCCGAATGGCCTATCAGCTCTGGGATCTGGCTCAGGGGAAATTATTAGTAGAAACCTCGAGTGAAAATCCTCAGACCCGATTCGGGGCCGATATCCTGACCCGGATTCATTATGCCGACCATCCGGACCGCCTGAAAGAATTACAGGCACGTGTGATTTCCGAAATCAATGCTGTTCTTTCAAACTTCATCAGGGAATACCATCTCTCTTCTCAGGAAATTTTTGCCCTGACCCTGGCCGGCAACACCACCATGACTCATCTTTTTCTCGGGCTCAACCCGGCCTCTATTTGCCGGGAACCTTATATCCCCATCCTCAATACCGTTGAACCCCTGACTGCTCAGGACTTAGGATTGAACCTCCATCCTCGGGCCGTGGTTTATTGCTTTCCCAATGTGGGCAGTTATCTTGGCGGAGATTTATTGGCCGGGATTCTAAATTCGAGACTCCATCAACAGGAGGCCCTTTCCATATTGGTCGATGTCGGGACCAATGCCGAAGTGGTCTTCGGCAATTCCGAGTGGCTGATCGGCTGTGCCGGTGCCGCCGGTCCGGCCTTGGAAGGTGGAGTGGCCCAGATGGGCATGGTGGCCGACGACGGGGCCATTGAAAAAGTCCGGATCGATCCGAAAACCAAAGAATTAAGTTATTCCTTGATCGGCCAGGGTCTCCCGAGAGGGATTTGCGGCTCCGGCCTGGTCGACTTGACTGCCGAATTATTTATGGCCGGCCTTCTGGATATTAGAGGAAAATTTAATTTAAAAGAACCCACGGATCGCTGGATAAAAATTGACGACCAACCGGCTTATTTATTGGTCCCGGCCGAGGAAACTGCCAATCATCTCCCCATCGTCCTCACCCAGGTGGATCTGGATATTCTGCTCCGGTCCAAGGCGGCCATGTACACCATACTGACCACCCTGGTACAGTCGGTTGGATATGAGTTGAACGATATCGAACAATTTTTTGTCGCCGGCGCCTTTGGCAACCATATCGATCCCCGAAGGGCCGTCATCCTGGGCTTGCTCCCGGACCTGCCTTTGGAACGCTATATTCCTTTGGGAAATACCTCGCTCAAGGGGGGAGCCGATGTGCTGCTGAATTATCAGGCCATGGAAGAGGTAAATAAAATCGCCGATAAGATTACCTACCTGGAAATGAACGTCAACCAGGATTTTATGAACCGTTTCAGTGCCGCCCGCTTCATCCCCCACACCGACCCGAACTTGTTTCCTTCGGTACTACGACCCGAGAATTAAATCTCAAATCCGCCGGGATTCCCGGAGCGAAAAAATAAGCTTTAACCTGAAGGAGAAACCTCCCAGGGTCGGCAAAAAGAGGACTAAAAAGAATGAGATTAAAGGCCTTTTCCTTAACTAAATTAATAGATTTAGAGCCTCCTGGGCATACACTATTTTTATCCGGCATTCATCCTTCTTATTGAAGGTTAATGTGGCGCTTTTTAAGAAAGAGTTGGAATTTCTATCCATAACAAAAGTCTTACCGGAAATTCTGGCAGCGGTGACCGGGAACTGAATATCGGTTTTTGCTGCCGGATGTTTTAGAGCCAGGAGAAGGGACTGTAATGATTTATTCTTTTCCGGATTGGGTTTAAGCGAAACCGATGATTTGACCGCAGGCGCCAAATAATCATTGACATAAGACGGTATCATCGTTCGTCCCTGTTTCACCCCTGCTGTAAATACAGCCACTAAATCCAAATCCGGCATTATACAAATGGTTTGCCCAAATCGTCCCTCTGCCTCAAATCTTTTGTTAGTAAATCCAGGCCCCCCCATCACCCACCACTGGTAACCATAACCATAGCCGCTGGAATCATTGAAATCTACTTGCTTTTTTGTGGCTTCTTCCACCCAATCCGCGGGAACAACCTGCTTGTCCTCCCAAACACCATGATTCAAAAAAAGAAAGCCGAATTTCTCCATATCCCGTGGTGTTAAATAAAGGCCCCAGCCGCCGATGGTTAAATTTTGGCTATCTGATAACCAAAAATCAGAAATGCCAATGGGTTTAAATAGTTTCTTTCTGGCATAACCCGAAGGATTATAACCCGTGGTCTTTTTTACAATCGCGGATAGGAGATGAGACACTCCGCTATTATAATTGAAAGTATCTCCAGGGTTGCTGATCATGGGTTGATTAAGAACGAATCCGACCCAGTCGCTACTTCTGGCCATTATAAATATCGGATCAGTTATATCATAAGTGCGCTCTTTCCATTCCAGACCGCTGGTCATGGTTAAGAGGTTTTTCAAGGTCACCGATTTTTTTCTATCATCAAGGTTGGTTAATTTATATTCAAGAAAGAAATCAAAGACCCTCTGTTCAACCGATTCAATCAATCCCTCACCTTTAGCAATCCCGATCAATGTGGAAGTAAAGCTTTTGGTGCAGGAGAGATGATGAAAATAGGCTTCATCATAAGGATTAAAATAGGCTTCCGTAACCAGGTACCCGTGGCGGACAATCAAAACACTGTGAATATCCTCATTTTGATCGATGATAGCCTTAAACATCTTAAGCAACATCTCAGAATCCATTCCCTGTTCTTCGGGCGTAGAAATTTTCCAGGCGTCAGTAGGCCAATAATCCCCCTGAATAGCTGATTGGCTTACTGTCTTAGTAAAAGAATTATCAGATTTATTGACATTGGGTATGGTGCCAGAACAGGCAAAGAGAAAAATAGCTGCTAATATAACTGGAATATTTTGGAAATTTTGATTTTCATTTTCCCCCCCTTACCCTTTTTGCTCAATTTATGGCTAAAAGCGCCCAGAAAAGGACCCCCTTCCAGAACACGCCTTCGTCCGGGTTGAACGTGGGTGAATGCTGCCCGCCCGACCCCGGTGTGTAGGCATCAATCAGGAACATCGCGCCAGGGACGCCATAAAGGTAGTGAGCGAAGTCTTCACCCCCCAGTAAGGGAGGAATTTCTCTCACCTCCTGACCGTTCCGTCTAAGCAGGGCGAAAACGCGGTTGAAAATCTCAGGGTCGTTATGGAGCGCGGGATGCCCATAAAAGGGCGTAGCTTCAAGTTCAGCCCCCATGCTGTCGGCCACTGCCTTGACCTCGGCGATGAGCTTACCGGTCATCTCCTTGTGCCGCTCGCTTGGAAAAAGTGTCCGAAATCCATACCACAACTCGGCCTGGGCCGGCATCACGTTACTACCTTTACCCGTGTTCAAGATGACTGGCTCGAGAGCGACCGGGTCTGTGGGTCTGAAATAGCGGGCGGCAAACGTGTCCAGGCGACTCATCACCGCGTGAGCCACCCGAAGCGCATTCACTCCCAGGCTGGGTTCGCCGGCGTGGCCTCCCGATGCAGTCAAGAGAAAACGAACGCGGCCCGAATTGCCGAGCATGGCCCCTGCGCGAGACAGGAACACACCGTGAGTTCCCTCCTCTCCGGCCCCGATGTGGAGGGCATAGGCCGAGCTTATACTATGCAGCACACCCTCCTTGACGAGGAGGTAGCCCCCCGAGACAGGCTCCGGAGATGTCCCCGGGTTCTCCTCGGCGTCCTGGAAGACTAAACGAAGGTGATGATTTGGCAAAACGCTTCCCTCGGAAACACACCTGAGAAATCCCAGGAGCATCGCGGTATGCGTATCATGGCCGCAGGCATGTGAGATTCCCTCCGTCTGCGAGGAATACTCAAGTCCAGTCTTTTCGGGCACCGGTAGAGCGTCAAAATCGGCCCGGAATAGAAGGCGGTCATGACTTCCTTCGATGTCAATATCGACCATGATACCGCCCCTCAATTTGAGCGGGGGCTGAATGGCCACATTCCCATAGTTCCGGTCAGCCAGGGAGATCACCTCATCCAGAATGCGCCGGCGGGTGAGAACCGTCTCATACCGGATTTCAGGATGGCGGTGGAACTCGCGACGTATCTCCACTACATAGCTCTGTTGGCTCTGAGCCGCTTTCATCAGATTCTTCATCAATGCCTCTTCTAATGATGCCAAATAAATGGAAGAAATAGTTCATTCATTTTTGATTGAATCCCATAATAGTAATTCATGTTCAGCAAGTTTTCGGAGATTGCCTACTAATAACTCCCTATTTTCATATTTCATTCCAACAGTAGCGATCTCATTTAAAAACTTCACCGTAACTTTTCCTGGTCTTATTTTCCATTCTCCATAGGGTAAACAATTATTAGAACCATGGAACATTACGGGAAAAATTTTAGCGTTTGCTTGAATTGCGAGAACAGCCGGTCCCTTTTTGTATGGGATCAATGACCCATTAACAGATCGTTTGCCTTCAATCGAAAGATAAACAGCCCGCCTTTTCGAAGATAAGACTCTGCCTTCTTAAATTTTCTCTTGGATTGCTTTGGGAGTTGCCGAATAATCACCCAACCAAAAATCCATGATATCCAACCCATAAAAGGGATTAGAGCGTATTCAATGTTCCAAATTGACATAAATACCCTTGGTGCTATTATCTGGCCGATTATTGGATCTATCAGGCTTTGTTGCGTAAGTCCGACCACAACACCTCCTGAAGATAGGTCAAAGTTTTGGTCTTCATATTCGACAATTACTCCAACTCCAAACATTTTTAAAAAAATCCGACCCCAGGTGACAATGATCACCCATGCAGCAGATCGGCTTATAAGTCCTACTGGTATTGCAATTGAATACATAAGAATTAATAGAATAAAAGAGTTCAGATAACGGAATAGGTAGCTGAAGAGGTTCATTCAAACAATCCTTTGTATCGAATTATTTGTGGTGGGTGACATCCTGCCGGAGGAAATGAATGTTTTATTGGATGGATCTTTTGGGATATGGATCTGGGCCATGAATCTCCTCAAGATCTTCAGGAAGGGTATTTGAAAGATTAACAGGTTGCTGAAAAAGGCTCATCTATCCCGCCAACGAGGCTGTGCCACAATTGTATTTATGTCATTCCGTGCAAGCGAAGCGAGACACGGAATCCAGTATTTCCAATAAGTTCTGGATACCGGCTTTCGCCGGTATGACGCCTTTGATGGCACTTCCAGTAATTGCGACACAGCCTCAACGGCGGGATTGTCCTTATTCCTCGGGATTTCTTCGCGTAAAGGGCAACGCTCAGTCCCACCCTTTCGAGGCGGTTCTCGGTTTTGGGCGCGTTCTATCTGAACCTTTTTGACCAACCTGTAAGAATCAGTTTTTCAGCATCCTGTTAATGCTGAGGGGGATTGTAGAATATAACCAGCTAATTTGCAAAGAAATATTTAAGGCTTCCCGGGAGGAGTGGACTAAGCGGCTTTTCCCAAAAAAAATTGTTCAAACGGAATTTCCCTTGGATCATAGAAGTAAAAGGATCAGCCCAATGAACAGAAGGGGGAAAGGATTCCAATCTTATTGACAATTGTATATGATTGAAATATACTTATTCACTAATGAACAATATTCTATTTAAATGTACCGGGTTTGAATGGGATGACCACAATACTGAAAAGATCAGAGCGAGGCACGATGTTGCCCCAACTGAGTGCGAACAGATATTTTTTAATTTGCCTTTTGTAATTGGGGATGATTCGAAACATTCGGAGAAAGAAAATCGCTTTTTTGCACTCGGTAAAACCGACACCCGCAGGCTGGTTTTTCTTGTTTTTACTGTTCGAATCGATAGAATCAGAGTCATCTCGGCACAAGACATGAATAGAAAAGAAAGGGAGGTTTATCGGGCCCATGAAAAAGAAAATACCTCGATTCAAAAATGAAGAGGAAGAAAGACAGTTTTGGCTGTCCCATGATTCAACTGAATATGTTGATTGGAAAAAGGCCAAAAGAATGGTGTTGCCGAAACTCAAACCCTCAATAAAAACGATTTCGCTTCGCCTCCCCGAATCAGTATTAGAAGAGTTGAAACTGATCGCCAACAAACGTGATGTTCCCTACCAGTCTCTGTTGAAGATGTTCTTGGTAGAACGGATTGAACAAGAGCTCATTAGTTAACTGAAAAAGGAGACACCCTCCTCGGTTGTTCGGCACTTCTCTTCAGTAAATGAGAGGACCTAAACCGTTTTTGCTGCCTGGAAATAAGCTCAAAGATAATGGGGATAAGCTCCTGCCAATAAAAGGTTGACTTCCTTTTTGGGAATTTTATACTATTATCTTTGATAAAGCTAAAGGAGGTGGGATCAAGTGAAGAAGGTGCTATTCGTATTACCCGTTGTTTTATTCCTCCTGGTCGCATTTGCTTTTGCCGCTGAGCAACAGAAGATGGAATTCAAAGTCGGGGATGAGAAGTATGTTTGCAACTGCGGTGATTCATGCCCCTGTAAAACCATCTCGATGAATGCAGGCAAGTGCACCTGTGGCAAGGACATGGTCAAGGCCAAGGTGACCAAAGTTGAAAAAGGGAAGGCCATGTTCAAGGCAGCCGGTTGGGACAAGGAAAGGGCCTTTCCAACTGCCGCCAAGTATAAGTGCGATTGCGGTCCTGATTGCAAGTGCAACACTATCAGTCAGAATCCCGGCAACTGCACCTGCGGAAAAAAGATGAAAAAGGTTTAAGCCCGATCATCCTTGTTTCGAGAAATTAAGGCAAGCGACGCACCCCGGCCTCGTCTGCCTTTCTTTATTACCGAGAGCATAAAAAAGGTTACATCACAGAAATAATTTTTCACCGCCCACTCGTCCCGATAAAAGAGGGACTCGTTCGAGACGCGAAGAACGCTGAGAAAAGATTTTCATTTGCCGGCAACATGCAGGCAAATGAAAAAAGGTCTTTTTGCTTTCCGTCCCCTCAACGGAAAGCAAAAAATATTCTTCTCTGCGACCTCTGAGCCTCTGCGGTGAAAGCAATCTATTATCTGCTCCTCTTAATAAGCTTCGATTCCCTGAACTATGGACGTAGGTGATAGGGTCCTTTAAAAAGGTTTTTTGCCCTCGATATAGGCCGAAACGATATAATCCGCCGCTTTTTTTGTTTTTCCCGGGTCCCATTCCCGAATGATCGCCCTGCTCTTGTCGTTGGGTGTGACCCTGATTTCCTCGAACCCGGCGGCCGTCAGCATCCCCTCCGTATCTTTGATCGTGGCCGCGCCGCCGATACAGGCGCTAAGCAAGGCGAGGTTATTCTTGATGTCGTCCGGCAGAGGGGCCGTGGCCACAACGTCGGAGATGGCCAGTCTCCCTCCCGGCTTTAACACCCGATAGGCATCACGGTAAACGCTCATTTTATCCGGGGATAGATTGATCACACAATTAGACATGATAATATCGGCGGTATTATCGGCAATCGGCAGGTGTTCTATCTCACCCAGGCGGAACTCCACATTCCTGGTTTGAATTTTTTCAACATTTCTTCTGGCCTTGGTAATCATGTCCGAGGTCATGTCCACACCGATGACACTTCCGGTCTCGCCTACCTCTTTCGCCGCCAGGAAGCAGTCAAACCCCCCACCGCAGCCCAGATCAACAACCGTCTCCCCGGGTTTAACGGAAGCGAGAGCCAGGGGGTTGCCGCAGCCGAGCATCATATTCGCTCCATCGGGAACGCCGGCTAAATCTTCCTTTGAGTATCCGAGCTTGCCCATATAAGCCGCCATTTTTTCAGTAGAAAAATCCTCGGTGCCGCAGCAGGAGGACGCTTCTGCTTTGGCGGTGGTATCCACAGGCGCACAACATGACGCCATGGGAAGGGTTTGCTTTGGAATCGCGGTTGGCGAGCAGCATGAGGCCGCAGGGGTTGTTTCCGGCAAAACGCTTCCCCTCTTGGCGATACTGCCATACCTTTCACGTACGGTTTCCCTGATTTTTTCTTTGTCCATTGTTTCCATTTAATACCTCCAGATTGTTTTGATAACGGTTAATACATATAATTTTTTGTGACAATTTAGACTTCTGAAAAAGATTATTTGACAGGATTAACAGGATTTACATGAACTTTGCTCAGGCCCAGTTAGGTCCTGAGCAACCTTGATCCGCTTCCGGCGGAACCCTGCGCTTCTTTCCGCAGGATGAAACGGTTTGTGCCTTTCTTCCGGAAAGGCAAAAAAAACCCCTGTGATCCTGCAAATCCTGTCTAAAAAAGCTTTTGGATTTCAAAGAACTAAACAGATACAATTTTTTTAGAAATTTACATCGGTTATATTAAAAAAAATTCTTCAGCGCCGCCACGGCATCGGGATCGACGGCATATTCGATTTTTTGCCCTTTTCGCTTCATGCGGACCAACCCAGCATGGCGCAATTCCTTGATATGATGAGACAATGTAGAGGGAACAATGTCAAGGTCCTGGCCGAGATCACCGACACAGGCACACCCTGCCAAATCGGAAGTCAATTTTTCCGGAATACTCCATACGGTTCCCGGAGGGCAACAGGATATAAGACGCAAGAAAATCCTCAGCCGGTTAGGATTGGACAAGGCCTTGAACATCTCGGCATATTTCGATATATTTTCATCTCGATACTTCGACATATGTCGAAATATAATACTTTTTAATAATATGTCAAGAGAAAAAATGACCCTGCTCTCCTTTTATTCCAAATGTGCCCTGATAATTTTAGTTTTATCCGTGCTCCCCGGGGGTTAGGCCTCGACGACTTCTACTCAATCGTCTGGTGGGACGTTCAGCAGGACGGACAAATTTGAGTGGAGGTTCTTGACTAATGGATGCCATCTTCATATACTTCAGCGAAACGAAGCGGATTATATCAATTCATTCGATCTTATTGACGAGAGCATAAAATAGATTACATCATAAAACATTTTTTCACCACCCACTCGTCACGATAAAAACGAGACTCGTTCGAGACGCGGAGAACACTGAGATAAGATTTTCATTTGCCGGTGAGAGGCGGCAAATGAAAAGGGCTCTTTTTGCTTTCCGTCCTCTCACCGGAAAGCAAAAAAGTTCTTCTTTGCGCTCTCGGGGTCTCTGCGGTGAAAGCAATCTACTATCTGCTCCTCCTAATATCTTCTTGAGAAAGGAATTACGGCAATGAATATCGGAAGACTGGCGGAAGATAATATTAAAAGATTTAATGAATACGAACTGGTCAATTTCGAAGGGCAATGGCATACCAACGTTCAGATAAACCGAAATGCCAACCGGCTGGGCAACGCTTTAAAAAGCCTGGGAGTCGAAAAAGGCGACCGGGTAGGGGTTCAGTTGTTGAACTGTCCCCAACTCATGGTGGCTTTTTTCGCTATTTTTAAAATCGGAGCGATCCTGGTTCCGGTGAATCCGTCCCTGCGTGTCCATGACCTTACCTATCTGTATCAGGATGCCGGGATGACCGTCCTGATCAGCGGTCTGGATTACCTGGACAATATCAAAGAGGCGCGACAGGAGGCCAAAGAGCTCCAACAGGTTATCCTGATCGAAGAGACGGTCCCCCGGGGTGTCCTTTCCTACAATACCTTAATCCAAAACCAGCCGACAGAGCTGACCCTCGAAGAAACGGACAAACGACGATACGGCGGTCATGATCTATACCGCCGGGACAACGGGAAGTCCGAAAGGGGTGATGCTCACCCATTATAACTGGTACACCCATGTCACCGGATATTATGATCTGGTTCTGCTGGACTCCTGGGGCGTTTCGGCCCAGGGACCGGTCCGGGAAAGGGATGGCGGAAAAAAACAAACCGCGTTCAAAACGGCGACTAAAACGGAAGAGGTGTACGGCGTTACCCGGAACCGGATCTCTTTAATCACCCTCCCCTTGTTCCATGGATACGGGGTATTCGCCTTGAGTCTGGAGTTCCTGACCGGAGGAAAGCTGATCCTGCTCAGACGATGGGATACGGAAGAAGCCATGAAACGTATTGAGCAATACCAGATCACGGAATTTCGCGGTGTGCCGACCATGTATATTCAGTTGCTGAACCACCCCGCCGCCTCAAAATATGATTTGAGTTCTCTGAAGACCTGCATCTGCGGTTCGGCCCCGATGCCTCTGGAGGTGGCCCGTAACTGGAAGGAAAAATACGGCCTTGATATCTGGGAAGGGTATGGACTCAGCGAAGCGACCACCGTAAACTGTGGAAACGTAGCCGAACGGAGGCCGCCTAAATACGGCTCCATCGGTAAGTGTTACCAAAAAGCCAATACCATCAGAATATTCGATGACCATGACCGTGAGGTCCCTCCCGGGCAGTTGGGAGAAATCGTCATCAAAGGGCCGGCAGTGATGAAGGGGTACTGGAATAAACCCGTGGAAACGGCGGCAGCCATCCGCAACGGCTGGCTCCACACCGGTGATATCGGATATACGGACGAAGAGGGCTACCTTTATTTAACGGACCGGAAGAAGGACCTGATCATGCGCGGGGGAGAGAACATTTATCCCAAGGAAATTGAGAATGTCCTCCATATGCATCCTCAGGTGTTGGAAGCGGGGGTCATCGGCGTGCCCGATCCTGTTTATGGTGAAGTGGTCAAGGCCTTTATCGTTCTCAAAACGGCCGGAGCAGTCTGTGAGGAAGACCTGATAGGATTTTGCAAGGAAAAATTACCCACCTACAAGAGACCGAAAACGATACAGTTTATGGACGAACTGCCGAAGAGTGCGCTCGGTAAAATTCTGCGGAGGGAACTTCGGAGTATCGGCTGAGTCCAAAGCCTTATGGGCGGTAAAGCCTCCTCGGGAGTTTATCCCGGCTTCCAGGCAGCACGCGGCGGATCGCCTCGGCCATCTCACGTTTGGCTACGGGCTTCAGGAGCAAGGCTTTGATCCCTGCTTCCCGTGCCTCTTCCGGAGAGACACTATCGCTGTTACCGGTGCAGAGAATGATCGGAATATGGGCTTTCACTTTCGACAGTTCCGCGGCCAGATTCATCCCGGTCAGATCTGGCATGGTCTGGTCGGTAATAACCAAAGCGAATTTATCGGGCTCTTTCCGGAAGATGTCCAGGGCGTCTAAACTGCTCGTGGTGGCAACAACCTCATAGCCAAGCCTGCCCAATCTCTGTTTGTTTAACTCAACCAGGACCTCCTCATCATCTACGAGAAGCAGGCACTCTTTTCCTCCGGCCAGGGGAAGGGCCTCTTGGTCTTCGGGGCCTGGTTGCTCCATGATCTTGGGTAAATAGAGGCGAAAGACGGTCCCCTTTCCCGGTTCGCTCTCAACGGCAATGCAACCGCCATAACTGGTTACAATACCATGAACGACCGAAAGCCCCAAACCTGTGCCTTCCCCCGGCTTCTTGGTGGTAAAAAAAGGATCAAATATCCGTTCCAGGGTTTCGGGATTTATTCCCGGGCCGGCGTCGCGCACTTCCAGAACAACATATTCCCCCGGCATCATTTCGGGGACAGGCGCGGGGTCACCTTCCGCAAAAGAGGTTTTAGAGACGCTTATGTCCAGGACCCCACCTTTCTCGTGCATGGCATGGGCCGCATTCGTGCAGAGGTTCATCAGGACCTGGTATATTTTCGCGGGATCAGCAAAGATCAGGTCGTCATCCGTTGAAGACCGCGATATGATTTGAATCGTGGATGGGAGTGTCGCTCTCAGGAATTTGAGTCCTTCTTCGACGGTCTGGTTTAAGGCCAAGGGTCTTCGATCCTGTTCAGTCTGACGGCTGAAAGTAAGAATCTGCTTTACAAGATCGCGCCCCCTGCGGGCGCCTTTCAGCACCAGTTCCAGTCTCCTATGCTCGGGGCCGTCCGGAGTTATATCTTCCATCACCATCTCGGTAAACCCGATAATGCCGGCCAGGATATTATTGAAGTCGTGGGCCACGCCACCGGCAAGTGTGCCTAAGGCTTCCAACTTCTGAATCCGGATGAGATGTTCCTCGGCCTGTTTGCGCTCCTCCACTTCTTTCTGGAGGGTTTCGTAAGCCTCGGTCAACTGGAAGGTTCTTTCCTGCACACGGCGCTCTAACTCATCGTGGGCCTCACGTAATACTTCCTCGGCCCGCTTGCGTTCGGTGATGTCGTATCCGATAGCCATAACCCGGGAGGGTTTTTCATTCGGGTAGGTGTATGCTCCCATGTTGAAAGACGTATATATCCATTGGCCATCTTTCCTCTTTATACGGTATTCGATCGTTTCATCTATTTTTTCTCCGGCCAGTTTTTTCCTGGTCCTTTCCTTAAAAAGGAATCGGCCCTCCCGGTCCAGAAGATCGGTAGGCTTCAGGGAAAGCAGTTCCTCCCTCGAATACCCGAGGATGTCGCACATGGCCTCGTTTACACTAAAGAACTTCGTGCCCTGCAGATCCATCTCATAGATAGCGGCCGGGGCATATTTCAGCAGGTTTCTGTATTTCTCCTCGCTCTCCCGCAGCACCTCCTCGCGCAATTCCAATTCTTCCTTGGTTCTACGCAGCGCCTCTTCGGCCTGCCGGCGTTCAACGACCTTCCTGTTGAGCCTTTCATTCGTACCGGTCAGAGCAAGCATCGGTGATATCCCTTTCATCTTTCCAATATCATAATGCGGTCAAAAGCAATATCAGACCACAATATATCAGTTAGCTTCCTTCTCCTTCCTTATTTTTCGACCCGGCAACTGACGGAGATGCCCTCTCCGCTGCCCTTTTCAATACGGGTTTGGAATGCGTGATCCCCTTTGACATAGTCAAGGAACTTTTTGATGTGCGGATCAAACCGCCACAACACGTTATGGGCGGTAAAGCATCCCGGGGGACTTATCTTGGCTTCCAGGTTGAGGAAATATTGCAGGTACCAGTCTTTGTCGGCATCACAAAAGATAAAATCATAGGAGGCGTTGAGACGACGGACAAGCCGGTGGGCGTTGGCCAGTCCGGCATCGATATAAGAGGCCACACCGGCTTTTTTGAAATTGGCCAAGGCTTTTTCATAACGTTCCCGATTGATTTCAACGGTCGTCACCCGGCCACCGGTTTTTGAGGCCGCCCAGGCCAGCCAAATCGTCGAATGCCCGGTTGAGGTGCCGATCTCCAGGATATTTTTGAATCGACCCTGGAGAATGAGGGAATACAAGATCTTTCCATCCTCAAAAGGGACGTTCAAATCAGACCAGGAGTTCCGGGCCTCATCCAGAAAGCGGGAGACCTGGCTATCCAGAGCGGATAAGCCGGTTGACTGTTGAGCAAATAAAAATCCGGATAAACCCAGGCTGATCGATACCGCTAACAAGGTCATCAGGACACCTTTAATCTGTTTTTTAACCATGATTACCCGGAGATGGAAAGAGGCGGATATTCGGTAGCAACAGGATAATAATCGGGACTGCTGTCCCTGGTGTTCCCGGCGCAGGGACCTTTAAAAAAATCCATCATCCTTCCCGGAGCTGTCTTTTCGATCCGTTCAGTCGATCTTTTTCAAATAAAGGTATAGAGGCCCGGGGAGTCTCACCAGAAGCCGGCCGCCCCAGGCGTGGGCCACAATAGTCCCCCCCGAGCTGGTATGGATCCTTATGCGGTGACCTCTAACCACCCATTGAAAGGGCACATCATTTCCATGAATTCGGCGGACGCCCTCTCCCCCTGTCTTCAACTCCAAAGATAAGTCAGCGAATTCGGGAGGAGTCCCGGGGACGGCCTGGTAAGTCCCTATGAATTGCTCCTCTCTGGAACAGGCGAAGGTAAATATCACCAAAACAACTGCCAGGATGATAAAATATTTAGGGGTTATCCGTAATCTCAAAATATCCCTCCAGGTTAGGAACGCTTTTTAAATATGAACCCGCTCCCTCTGAAAAAAGAAACCTTATCAAAGAAAAAAATTTGAATGGTCATGGTCAGCCAACCCAAATTGGTGGCGACTTTTTTCCAGCCGATCGGTTCCCCTACGGTGTCAAAGCATCCGCAATTCATATTCGCGCCCCTGAATATGTTGATGATGACGAAAACAGTAAACAGAAAGAGTAATCCGCCGACCAAGGAAGACGCCGCTTTGGTCCTTATGCCGATGATCAGATAAAAGCCGCTAATCAGTTCCATCCAGGGCAAAACGATGGCTACCAGGTTAAGTGCATAATAGGGAATGAGCCGATAGTTGGCCACGTTTTCCGCAAACAGGGCCGGATCAGGTATCTTGCTCAGGCTGGCATCGATAAATACCCATCCGATATAAATTCTAAGAATCAGGGACAGATATTCACTGGTTACAATTTTGTTTATAAATTTTAACAGGCTCTTCACGATTCCACCGGGTAATTTTTTTCCTTCCAGGCCGTCAATCCGTCCCTCAGAATTTTCACGTTGGTGAAGCCTCGGATAACCAGTTTTTCGGCCACTTTTTCGTCATAATGCTCGCTGATGGTTCTTCCATAGACAATGATTTCTTTGGACTTGTCCGTCTTTTCCAGTCTCAAATCATACATAAAATCGAATGTGGACAAAGGAAGATTCAGTGCGTTCTTGATGTGTTCCTGTTCAAAAAAAATGGCGGGTGTGGCATCTACCATGAGGAGCTCTCCTTGTTGGTATTTTTCATAAATATCCGAAGGATTCGTGAAGGAAATGGCCGGATCCGCAAAACTTTTTTGAAAAAGAGGGATACCCGTGGGGTTGGAGGCATTAAAAACAAAAGCCATTAATACGCTGATGAAAACAATAGGAATGTAGTCAATCCATCTGAAGCGGGGACGTTCAAGTTGCAATTTGGTCTGCTTTTCGATTAAGGAACCGGCCCTCTGAAGCCAGTGAGAAAACCCTTTGCCGAGCGCCGCCGTCACCTCAGGATAATCTTTCATAATGGGTTCAAACCGATCCCTGGAAATCATGATCAAACGGGTTTCCTCAAGGGTCTTTACCGAAGCTGGGACCGGTTCGCTGGAGAGGAGGTTGAATTCACCGAAACTCTCGCCCGGACCTAATTGCCCCAGCTCATATTCAAGACCTCCCTTACCGGGTCTGGATAGCTTTACTTTTCCGGAGATGATAATACAGCAAACTTTGCCTATGTCTCCCATTTTAGCAAGGGTAGTGTCCTTGGGGATCGTCATGGTAAGGGAAACTTCGGCAATGGCCTCGAGGGCTTCCTGACTTAAGCTCCCGAACAAGTGGCTTTTAGCGAGGGTTTCTCTGATTTCGGTTTTCTCATCCATAATTAAATTGAAGCTTCCTACGACAAGACTACGGCGAGCTCTTGGCCTCGCTCTAAGTGAGGCTGAACGTTGTTGGGCGCGCGAATAAATCTTTAACAAAAAGATTTATTCAGAACATAGGCCGCAGTGAAGAAAGGTAAATCGCAATCCTGCGAAATGCCGACCGAACAACCTTTTCGAGTCTATCATGTTTAAATATATCACAAAGACGTCACTTTGGCAATCAAAACTACCCGACAGGGAGTGTAGTCAAGGGCGAGGTCGACCGGACCTTCTTATTGACAGGGCTTAGCCCTCGACCGCCACTTCAATCGGCACCCCTTGCGGAAAGCTCAAGATGACGGCCGGGACTTGGAGTTCATCGTTGTGGTCATAGGTCTCCCGCAGCGTCTTCCAGTCAAGATCCGGGTCGGCGATCAGTTTGGCGAGAGAATCAATTCGCACAATTCTTTTCTCTGAGAGGCTGATCCCTGGCCCCATATCCCGAGCGATCCCCCAGTAGTCCCAGGGCAGCATTTCGCGTTTGTTGAGGGCGGCCAGATCGCGTACCACGCTTGAGGCCACAAACCACTCGCCGGTGATGCCAACTGACGACACCCCGCATTTGGCGGGATCTGTGTGCCCGGATCTTATGCCGAGCCAGGCCGAATCCGCGGTAAGAAATCGATCCCGCGGTACATCGCAGGGATCGAAGGGAACGCCGAAGTGCCTGCGCACACTTGAAGTCAGCTCCGGATCCATCAACCGCCAGCCAGTCCCGTGCCAGTACTCAGTGACCCAGTGGTCGTCATAGAAACCCGGATCGAAATAGTCGGCGAATCCGACCCTTAAACGGGCAGGTATCCCTTGGTGACGAAAGTTGCTGCAGGCCAGGAGCGCGTAATGACGGCAAACACCGATGAGCCGCTTCTCCGGGATTCGTTTCTTGTCCAGCGATCCGGAGTCCCGCGACAGGATACGCCTTAACATCTCAGGCAAATGCCTGCTTTCGGCGTCATCAACGCTCTCAGGCGGGCTAACGATACCGGCCGGTTCGACAAAGGCCTTGTGCAATACCAGCCCGCCGACGGCATCCAGAACACCCTTAGGATCTTTCGGCAAGGGATCGAGAAGTTGGCGCAGGTCTCCGGGATCAGACTCGATGCTATGGCTGCTGTAATAACGTCTTTCCTCTGGTGTCATTGTCATCCTCCTCTAAAACTCTCATTCCCCTATAAGGATTATCCGGTTCGGCGGCGGAGGTATTTGTAGTATTGAAGGGCATTTCTCAAGGCCTGGGCGCACCGCTCGAAGGAAAGAAAAACCGGGATGCCCATACCCTGCAAGTTGAACATGATATCTTTTATTTCCTTTTCGGCATCGGGATTATAGAGCATGGACACAACCATCAGGGGTTTGGAGTTTCTTTTCTTGACACTGTCCAATAGGTCCCTGGCCCCTTTCATTTGTTCGGGTGTGAAATGCCACCCCGGTTTCGTGGAAACAAAATAAACCAGATTGTCAATATGGGGATCCTGGGCGACGATATCCATAACCCGTTTCATATCCCTTCGAACCGGTCCGGCGGAATCGATGGGATTACGGTAACTGCCTCCCACGGGTCCGAAGAAGGTCTCCAGTTCATCATAGGATTCCTGGGTAAGCTGGGGCACATTCAGCCCGGATTCGGCAAAAATGTCGGTGGCGGTCACGGAGTGGCCTCCCGGCCCTCCGGCAATGGCCACCCTTTTTCCTTGAATAGCGGGAAGAAAGAGTAAGGCCTTCAGGGTATCGATCAGTTCCTCCAGGCTGGTCACCTGCAGGGCTCCACATTGATTGATTGCCGAATCCCAGATGTCCCTGGACGAGGCCAGGGACCCGGTGTGGGAGGCCGTGGCCCGCCCGCCTTCCTCCGTTCGTCCGCCCTTCCAGAGGACCACCGGTTTTCGAGCGGCCACCTCCTTCAATACGGAAAGAAAATGACGGCCGTTCTTCACCCCTTCCAGATACATGCCGATGCCCTTGATTTCCGGGTCCTGGCCGAAATACTCCAGGAAATCCGGTGAATCCACCACTACTCCATTGCCGAAGCTCACCGATTTGTTGATGTCCAACCCCTGATCATGACCGTCCAGGCTGAAGGCAATGGCAATGCTCCCGCTCTGAGAAATAAAGCCCAGGGGACCGGAAGCACCAGTATATTGCTCGGCGCTCTGTTTTATCCCCACCCGGGGATTGAACAGCCCCATGCAATTGGGACCGATGAGATGAAACCCGGCCTTTTCCGCCTTTTTCACCAGCCGTCGTTCCAGGATCATTCCTTCTTCGGTATTGGTTTCAGAAAAACCGGCACTGAAGAAATGGGCCGCAGCCACATCCTTGCGAATGCAGTCATCCAGAACTCCGACAGTCACATTTCTGGGTACAGCGACAATAGCCAGGTCCACAGGTTCGGGAATATCGACCAGGCTGGGGTAATTTTCGATCCCCAGCGCCTTGATATCCTCAAAAGATTTGGGATTGAGATGGACGGAATAAAGTTTTCCCTTAAACGATTGGTGAGCTTTCAGCCAGTTGAAGTTATTACTTTTGCTGTCCCCGACCACGGCCACCACCCGTGGATTAAAGGCTCGATGCAATTTATCGAAATCGACTTTCATGCCGAACTCCCTTTTTCATCATAGGCGCTTAGTGAATCAACATCGACAAAATTTTGTCGATAATATTATGCTGCCATTTTATAAATTTCAAAAATTTGTTGCATCTCATGTTGGATATTTTTGTAATGAATATCGATAGTAGAGAAGTTTCCAGGTTTTGGTCCGGGATGATGCTTTTCAGCGCCAGCGAGCAGAGGAATCAATATTTTTTCCCGCAGAACAAGGACAGCCGTCATCGAACGCAAGCCCACCGGGGTGGCCATATAACAGCGCGAATGGCCGATCATTTGAACCAGATCTTTACCTCTAAACTTTTTCAAGTCATAAGAAGCCTGCCGAGCCTGATACCGGCTCTGCGGGATTCTGAGAATTTCCCGGACTTTTTCTGCCAGATTCGCAGCCGTAAATCCACGGGGATGGATAGAAAGAGCAATAACAGCTTCCATGACCGCCCGGATACGAGGCCGATTGATATCGACCCCTCCCACGGAGGTGGCTCCAACCTTAGAGGGCAGAGGCCACTTCTCCAAGGTACCGTTATCAATAAAAGAAACATCGACCCCGTTCAGAACGGTGAGGAATCTTTCCAGGACTTCTTTAAGGGATTCGCAGATCTGTGGGAAACGATCGATCCGTTTTCCGCAACGCAACTGACTCGTATTGTGAATAATAACCTCGGTTCGGAGAACCCTTTCGCCTTTGCTATACATCTTGACCGTCATTTTTCCAAAATGGATTTTGAAGATCGTCAGATCATAGACAGGTCTCTCGACCGTGATCTCGAATCGAGGCAACGGTTTCTTGCCGTGATGACTGAATGGCCGGTGTCGATAGCCAAAAATAGTTCGAACCGTCTTGAGATTCAAAGGGGCTCTGGTTCGATCGATCAAGCCCTGGAACACCTGATCCAAAGTTCGGCCTCGGTTAAAAAGCAGATTGCGGCTATACTCCATCTGATAAACAGAATAACTGTAATGGAAGCCACTGGCTTTCTGCTCCGAAAGATCCAAGGCAAAACAAAGACAGGCCGAATAAATCCATTGATCGCAGGTCCGAACCAGACGCCCTACAGAGCACGAGGCCCTCATGGTATCCGCGATGTGGTCCAGACCTGCGCTATCGGTCACTGCCGTAAAGCAGTTACCTTCTTTAGTAAAGACAAGCCCTTGTTTCATGGCCTGACGGGATAGATATTCATGTCCGTTCAGGATGATCTGGGCATTAAAAGGAGGATGGGGACAGAGTTTGATGGTCAGATGTCCCCATTCCGGATCCATTATGTGGAACGAATAATGGTTGACATAGGGGTAAGGGGTCTTGGTGGAAATGTTACTGATCCCCCCGCTTTTAGATCGCTGAATGTGGAAAAGGGGTGCCGGAGCAATCCCGGCCAGAATACAAAATACACCCCGAAAGTTCGGATCCCCGGGAATATATTGCTCGGCCACCTCGTGCTTTCGTTCACCGCGCTGGCAATGGATCAAGGGAATACCTTCTTTCTTAGCATAGGCATGAATCCGTCGGCTGAGTCGTCCGGCAAAACGCATCAGGTTGGTATCATTCAGATCGTTATCTGTTCCCTTCAAGGCCCGCCACCAGGTTCTAAATCCTCCAGGGGACTGGCCAAAAATGAAATAGGCATTGAGCACAATACGATCAATACAATCATAAATGCCGTCAAGGTAGTCTTGATATTGCTTGCAAAATTCATCTGCCATGATCATCGGTCTTTCCCTGGTCGATCTTTTGATATGGAGGGCTCCCCAGTCATTGCCGGGGCCCCTTCTCGGCGGCTGCGAGAATGGGCCCCTGAGCGGCTCGTCGGAGCAGCCGCCTCAATTAGAGGTTCTTTTACAGCTAATATCGGGGCTACCCCTTAAGGGAAAGACCAGATTAAAGACTCCGGGCTTTTAAGTCAACTGCCCTGTTAGGGGCCACCTCTTCCGGGGAACTCCCGGACGAGGCGTAGAATCTTATTAGGATCAACCAAGAATTTTCCTATATCATTTTATGCATCTAAAATTTCAAACGGGTTTGGCTAATGTTCTTTATTCCATTCAACGGCCACAATTCTATTTCCGTTAACCTGCGCCGCTTCGTCAGAGGCCAGATAAATGGCGGCCGGGGCCATGACCTCCGGTTTTAAAAGCCCGGAGAGCTGTTCTTTGGAAATTTTTGCCGGGACCATCCCGGTAAGGGTCGCACCGCCCGGCAGGAGCATATTTAAAGTGACCCCGGTCCCTTCCAATTCTTTAGACCAGATGGTGCTCATGGATTCCAGGGCCGCCTTGGAAGGACCATAAGGACTGAAGCCCTTCCGCCTCATAGTCCGTTCATGAACAGAAATATTAATAATACGACCCCATTTTTGTTCTAACATAATGGGAACTACGGCCCGGGTCATTAGAAAAACGCCATTGATATTAGTGTCGATGATCATCCTCCATATCTCGGGATCCGTTTTCCAAAAAAAGGCCGGAGTCGTTGTAAAATCCTCACTGACATATTTCATGCCTCGGGCCGCATTATTGACCAGAATATCAATCCTTCCGTACTTAGACAGGGTGGTCTTGACCACGTTGGACACATCCTCTATTTTGGTGACATCGGCCTGAACGGCAGTACCACCGGTCAGGGAGGCGACCTCTTGAATCTCATTCCATTCCCGGGCGGCAGTCACAATAAGTCGAGCCCCCTCTTGGGCATAGGCTAAGGCCATCGCCCGGCCGATGCCCCTGCCGCCGCCGGTGATGATAGCCACTTTTTCCTTCAGTTTCATCGTCTCCTCCAGGGATTATTTTATTCAAGACCTAGAATTTTTTGATAGGAAAAGAGTATAGGATGGAGAAGAAATGAGAGTCAAGGGGAAAAGCAGATGGAAAAGAGTTGACGCCCCTTACAGATCTTCCTATACTTCTCCTGCCCATAAGGAAATCGTGATTGGCTCTTTTTCAAGAACTGGTGATGATAGAAGTATTGGAGGGTTAGAGTCCGCTCCGGGCGGGCTTGATCCTTGAATCCTTGAAGCTTTTTTCAGCAGAACTACCGGAGGGGGTAAAATTGAAATGAGTCTGGAATCGGATTTTGAGTCCATCCCGATCGGATTCGATCTGGGAGAATGGGAAATGATCCTGGACGAGAAGACGGTCAATGGCCATGCGGATCTTATGCAATGGCAGTCCCGGGAGGTTATCGATAAACTGCATTGTGCCCCGCCGGGGATTTCCATCGGAATACACCCGCGGATGCAATTCGCCAAGTTTACTTTTTTACGTTCGGCCATTTGGGCCAAGAGCGAGCATGAATTTCTAAAACCTTTTAAGATCGGTACCAGGATCAGCATTCGAGGCAGGATAGTCGATAAGTTTGTCAAGCGGGGACGGTTCTACAAAGTAGCTGAGTTTGAGACCCTGGATGAAAACGGCCAGGTTTTAATGAGAAGCCGGGAGACGGGCATTAATGTCGAATAATTGAGACCGTTGAAAAATGTCCCCTTTTGCTCAATCTCTGCGTCAGACTCAAATTTCAATCCTCGAAATATTTCATATATTCCTCCGGTTGAAATTTTCGCCTTCCTGGATCTTAACCAAAATTGAACATTTTTCCATGCTATTTGGGGAGAAAAGTGATGAATAAAGAAAATATACAAACCGGACAAGAGATTCCCGGTCTATCCAAAACCGCTTTCACGCCGATCGAAGAAGACGCGCGCAATCCGATCCATACCGATGAATACGCCCGGAAACACGGGATGCGGGGGGCGCTGGTTCCCGGGTCTACCCTGCTCAGTTATATGCTGGAGATGCTTTACAACGCTTTTGAAGAAAAATGGCTGGTCTTCGGAAAGATCAAGATCTCCTTTGTCGGAGGAGGGGCTTTAAACGGAGATCAGGTAACCGTTCATGGGAAAGTAAAATTGATTGAAACCCAGGAAGCTGGTGACCGGGTTACGCTGGACCTGTTGATGGAAAACCAGGAGGGCGTCAAGATCATGGTCGGCGAGGCGAGCTGTCTCATGTAATCTAAAAACATTTAAGTTACTATTACAAGGGCAGTAAAATATATAAGAATTGTAATTCTTAGAATAACGGAATCGATCAAAAATGATCTCGAAAAAATAAAGGAAAGCCTATTTCCGTCATTCCTCTTCTATGTTGAAAAGCAAGTCTTTTTTATAGAGGATAAGTTTTATGGTTTTTAGTTTTTCAAAGAGAAACCTTGGTATGGATGACTGCCTGTGTATTTCTCTGCCAATTTGAGTATCCGCAAGAGTCCACACCGGCAGTCATCCATACCAAGGCCAATTCTCGCAATCTTCCCTCTTACCGAAGGAGAGGGCGTGAAAGTCGATCCGTCGAATAATTTAGAACAATTTTTTAGAGTTGAGCCAATTTTTAAAATCAATCTTCTATCAGCAGACATGTCCTAACGGATAGCTGCAGTACCTTGATTATATTTTAAAACGTGGGCACGGAGTCTGGCGAAGAGCAGACATCATCTGACAATGCGCTGCAGGAATGACACACCGTTTGCCCACGAACCCGATTTATCGGATTGGTTGCCCCTCAGTCCGGTTATCATTGAACTACGCCCGGAACATATTCCGCTTGGTTCTTTAACACATAGCGAATGCGGTTCAGGAGCCTTCGAGCGATCTTAACGATGGCTTTTGTTTCACGCATCCGTTGGCCATATTCATTAAAGGCCAGGAGCAGTACCGGATCTTTGCGGGCGGCCACCCAGGCCGCTTCGATCAGTACGGCTCTTAATTGGGAATTCCGCCGAAAGGACGTAAATCGATTGACCAGAGAAATCCAATTTGCTAACATATTCCATGGCATATTACGAGATTATCAGTAACAACGCTATCCCGAAATTAAACTTTCTTAAGTTTCGATCCGAGCTTACTTAAAACTTTATTTGCCGGAGTAATATTTCAAAGGAGGTTCATCCATGTCCAAACTGATGCAGGATACTACCTTCCATTTTACCGATCCTGACGGATTCCAGGTCTTTGTTCGTCAATGGGTGCCGCCTGTCGGTTTAAACCCCAAGGCCGTAGTCCAGATCGCCCACGGCGCGGCTGAACACAGCCTGCGGTATGAACGGGTGGGAAAGTTCCTTAATAACGCTGGGTACCTGGTCTATGCCAATGACCACCGCGGCCATTGGAAAACGGCCGGTTCCCTGGATCAGGCCGGCATAGCCGGCATCGACGGTTGGAACGGAATCGTTAGAGACGCCAAACAACTGACCGACATCATCAAGAAGGAAAATCCGGGACTACCCGTCTTTTTGTTCGGCCACAGCATGGGCTCTTTGCTTTCTCAGCATTATATCCAGCGCTGGGGAAGCGGGCTTAAGGGTGTTGTGCTGTGCGGCTCTTCGGGGGCGCGCCCGGATTTGGAGAAGAATATATCATCCTTAGAGAAGCTGCCCCGGGAAGATATCTCCAAAGCCATGTTCAGGGATGTTAACAAGCGCTTCGAGCCGGGCCGGACCGGCTTTGAATGGCTCAGCCGGGATGAGGCCGAAGTGCAGAAATACGTGGATGATCCCTGGTGCGGCTTTCCGTTCACCTTTGGCTTTTCATTGGATTTACTCAAAGGAATAGTGGAAGGCTGGAAGCCGGAAAACGAAGCCCTCATCCCCAGGGATCTGCCGGTTTCTATTATTTCCGGTGACGATGATCCGGCGGCGGGAGAGAACGCGGCTAATTTAAAGTTGCTGATCGATCGTTATAAGGCCTTGGGCCTTAAGGACTTAACGGCCCAGCTGTATCCGGGGGCGCGTCATGAGATCCTCAATGAAACCAACCGCGATGAGGTGCATCGGGATTTACTGGCCTGGTTCGATTCCCATTTGTGAGGTGATGATCTCAGGTCGGGATGATTTCCTCAAGGCCTGCTTATTTCTAAATCGGTATTACCGGGAAATCGATAAAGGAAGCCTGTCCGATTGATAAAATGTCCTTGGGACAAGATGAAAGGGGCAAGGGGAAAGGGGAAACCTATGCTTTATAGGCCGTTGATAGAATTTGCCCCGATCTAAGAGCAAAAGGTATATTAACTGTAATGTTGTTTTTCAATTTTGGCTCTTTATACAACATTACAAACGATAATCAATTTTTATAGTCCAGACCCGAAAAATCCCTTTTTCTTCAGAAGACCCCCTTAATCTCCTTGTCCTTCGCCCTGTTTTTCGCCTTGATTCTGTCTTTTTCTTGTCTTATACTCGTTCCATTGAAAAGAAAGTTCAATATCTCACGGGATTGAACAAAAAGATTTTCTCAGCGACCTTTGCACCTTGTAGTGAACATTAACTCTCTTTCCATATAACTAATATTTTGCCTTTCTTCGTTATTTGTGAAGTTAACATTTCCTTACATTTTGAAGTAAGTTGCCTGGCCAAAAGGCTGGTCGAAGTGATAGCTGAGCAGATATTCCTTTTTCTGAATGGTTAAATAACCAGTCCTTATTTTTTTTAATAAGAAATCTGCTTTAAAGAAAATAAAAGGGAGAGAGGGTCAAGGACAAGCCTGACCCCTTCGCTAATACCCCATTTATTTAAACGAAGAGGAGTTTTTCCATGAAAGATGAGGGAAAAACAAATAAACAGATTGTTGATGAGCCTATTTCATCACGCAAGCAGATCGCCAAAATTGAAAAATCCACAGAAAAACTTAAGCAAGCCGAAGAAACCCTGAAGCAAAAGGAATTACTGTTTAACAAGTTTGTGGAGTCATCTCCGATCGCCATGCTGTTGCTGGATGGCGTTCCTCCACAAATTAAATATACCAACACTAGGTTTGCCAGGCTTTTTGGATATTCCGCTGATGATATTCCTGATATTGACCACTGGTGGTCACTGGCCTTTCCCGATCCTGCCTATCGTAAAGAGGTTAGGGCGGCGTGGAATAGAAAGTTTAAAGAAGTATCGATTACCCAATTTGAATATAAGCCGGTTGAAAGGGTTGTTACCTGCAAAGACGGCTCTCAGAAACACATTGAATTCCGGACGGTTTCTATTGGGACGACCTATCTCTCCTTTGGGATAGATATTACCGAACGCAAGCGGGCGGAAGAGGAGTCCAAGGAGAAAGAAGAACGCTTCAATGCCCTGTTCAACCGCTCGTTTGACTGCGTATATATCCATGATTTTAACGGTCATCTATTGGACGCCAATCCTGCCCTCCTAGATCTTCTGGAATATAAAAGGGAAGAGGCGGCTTCCATGAATCTTGGAGCTCTAATCGACAAGAAACAGCGCGAAAAGGCGCTTAAAGTCATTAAAGAGCTAAAGCAGACAGGTTCTCAACGACCGTTGACTGAATATCAATTAAGATGCAAAGACGGCAAACAGGTCTATATGGAAACAAAAGCCTCCGTTATTTACAGGGATAACAAACCCTATGCGATCCTGGGTATCGGTCGTGACATCACAGAGCGAAAAAAGGCCGAAGCATTATTGAGAAAAAAGACAAAGGCACTGCAGCTGCATTCGATTAAGCTCCATGAACTCAACACCACACTAAAGGTGCTCTTGAAGCAACGGGAGGAAGACAAGAGGGAATTGGAAGAGAAGGTCATGGCAAACGTCAAGGAACTTCTTCTGCCCTATCTGGAGGAACTGAACAAAGGCCGACTGGATTCCAAGAGTAAAGTGCAGGTCAGCATTCTTGAAACAAATCTGAAGAATATCGTCTCCCCCTTCACACATAGGCTATCCTCCAAGTACTCGGGGTTTACCCCCCGAGAGATACAGGTCGCCAATCTCATCAGACAGGAGAAATCCACCAAGGAGATCGCCGAATACATGGGGGTCTCCCGGAGTGCCATCAACCTTTACCGGAATAACATCCGGAGAAAACTGGGTATCATTTCCAAGAAGATCAACCTCAAATCTCACCTGATGTCCCTTTCATAATATCAGTTATTTACTGATATTATTATGGTAATAATTTGTTAATATTATTTTCAGGCAAACCCCGTCCTAGAGCTCCTCTGAACATGAATTTCATTTAAACCAGTATAATCGTCGGAATTTTTTACATAATCAAAACTCCCCCAAATTCTGCCCACAATCCTTTGTTCCACAGCGAAATCACACGATATTTTCTTGTGTGACTATTCCTTTGCCTTGTAATGTCCAGTTTTGTTGTCGGATTACTTTACAGATTCAGAACTTTTTATTATGCCTATATTTATAATTATATAATATTTACTAGTAGTTGTGTTTTTGGTCTGGTATTGGTCTGGTAAATGCATAAAATAATGGACAGTTGGGTTAGTGACTATGACCGCTAGGGGAAAGGATTTTTTACCCAGGAAACGATGTTGGTATTAAAAATTTAGCAAAAAGAAAAAATAAAAATATAGGAGGAGGTGTTGGGTTGGCAGGGGTTAGGAGAAAGTTTAAGAAATAAACCCGGCCCAACGGGTTAAACGATTAGAATGAAGAATGCATTAAATTGAATTAAATTATATTTTATTGGAGGTATTGCTATGAAGAAGATGTGTTTCGTTGTTATGTTCGTGTGTGCCCTGGTCATTCCATCCCTTGCGGGCGCTGTGACGATCAACTACGGGAACCAGACGCTCTCGACAGATTTCACCGCGAGCCACTTCAATGACGTCTGGAACTTGATGGGGGGTGACCTCACCCTGTCCTACAGGATCGATCTCACTGGGATCCAGGCGTCAGCACTACAAGGATGGAGCAACTGGACCGAGGTTGGCCTGCGTGAAGTTGGGGCAGGCGACTTTAACCCGGGACCTTTCAACACTTACCAGGGTGGTGCAGGAGGGTGGATGGTGTCGCACGTCGATAGCGTCACGTCGAACAATGCACTTTTAAACGATAATGACAGCAATGGCTTACAAGCATCAGGCGGCCGCGACCAGAATGACTATGACGCTTTGGTTCCCAACGCCGTTGTCACGCCTTTTGGCACTACGAACAACTATGGTATGTGGTTCGACCGGGACGGGATGGACCAGTGGCAGGTAACATACTGGGGTTCGATCGACAAAGGGACATACAACACCGGGGGCATCTACGATATCGTGATCTCCTATCACGCCATTAACGCCGGCCTGGGCACAATGTTTGCCACGGTGAATGGCGTTCCGACCGGGTTCTACACCGCAGGTTGGAAGAACGCCCCGCCGGAGATTTATCCAGCCGGTTTGAGCTTCAAGGGCGACATGGCGCAGATGCAAGTGTTTGCGGGGCTTGCGAGCAATTATGAGGGTGGCAGCGTGGCGCTCTCGAACATCACGGTGACCGGAACCCAGGTTCCCGAACCGGCCACCATGCTCCTTCTTGGCCTTGGCCTTGTTGGGTTGGCTGGGGTTAGGAGAAAGTTTAAGAAATAAACCCGGCTTAACGGGTTTCTAAAACCGTGGTTCTTACCATGAGAGAGGAAGGCAGGGTTCAGAAATGGCCCTGCTTTTTTTATGCACATTACGAACCGAAATCCTTAAATTTCCGAATCATTCCAGAACAAGAGTAATAGAAACACTTATTCAAGGAAGTGCCTTTGGGGGCGAGGATGTCAGCTTAAAAATGAACTGGGACTCCCTGCCCCTAATACCAATAACTTCTTTAAACCTTTGATTCTGCGAAACCCCGTCTCTTTATCCCTTCCCGGGTATTACCGGTAAATCAATATAGGAGGCCTGCCCCGGTTGATGAAATATGGTCTGCATAGCCGGTATACCGAAGGCATCTTCTCCGAACGGATTTCCGGTATTCATATTGCGGTCGAACCTGGGGAAGTTGCTGCTGGTAATATCGATCCGGAGGCGATGTCCCCTGGCGAAGACATTGCTGGTGGAGGCCAGATCAATTTTATATTCATTAACTTCACCCGGGATCAGCGGTTGAGGATTGAGAATGGATTTTCGGTACCTGGCCCGAATAGCCCCTTCGGCCACATTGACGGCCAGCCCGTTGGGATACACATCCACCAGTTTTACAAAAAAATCCGTGTCCACCGTTGAGGTGGAGGCAAAAAGGTGAAGCTTTAACGGCCCGGTGATCTCCAGTTCCTCGTTTAACTCCGGTGTGGTGTAGCACAACACATCGTTTCGTTTCTCGACAATGGTTTGGTCCTGCGGCCCTGCGGCCTGGTTGAGGTCCGGGTTCAACCGGCCGCCCCGGGTCGGTACCGGATCAAGGGGATTATAGACAAAAATGTCCGGGGATTCCCGGCCCGGTTCTTCCCGGCTTAAAACCCCGTCACCAGCGGCGGTGTTGGCATGGCCGCGGCTGTGAAGAAAAAAACGCTGCCACTGGGTTTCCGGTAAGGGCCAGGTTTCGGCATTTTTCCACCTGTTCCTCCCCATGACAAAATAGCGGATGGGGACCAGATATTTGCTGTCAATGCCCTTTAAGTATTTATCGAAAAAGGCGATATGCCGTTCGATCATAAAGGCCCCCGCGCCGGAGCCGTAGGCACCGAAATTGAGCGCCCCGATAAAATTCCGAAGCCTCGATCCATGGACCCAGGGGCCCATGATCATATGCTGTCCTTCCCGGGCCAGGGGCGAGCCTCCTTTTTTCTTCATCTTGAAAAAATTGAGGAAGATGTGGGCCACACTCATATCATACCAGCCGGCGGACTGCAGGCAGGGGACTTTTATTTGCTCATAGGCCCAGAGGAGTTCCTCTTCGGATTTTTTCCCTTTCAGAAAATCATCGCTGAATCGCCGCAGGAATCCTTCCTGCAGACCTTCAAACTTGAAGTAGGGTATATCTTTCAGGGGCAGGAAGTTGCAGACCTCTTCAAAATGACTCATGGCGTATCTGACATTCTCCAGCATCTTGGAAACGTCTTTCCCCTGTCCGGCCATCTTGCCGATCATATCCAAGGCCATGGTGGCGAACCAGCTTATGCCCGTTTCCAGCTCCTTGACCCCGCTCATTCCCGATTCGCTCACCCAGCCCGCCCCGATGACATGGGGCGCGATGGCCTTTAAATGAGGAGGCGCTTCCATGGCCGCGTCCCACTGGTTCCGGCCGAGATAGGAGGCTCCGACCATACCCACGTTCCCATCACACCAGGGCTCGGCGGCAATATTTTCTACAGTGTCATACCCGTCTTGTCCCTCCGACCTGCCGATAAAAAATTCACCTTCCGAGGCAAATCTCCCCCGGGTATCTTGAATAATCATGGCGTATCCGGCAAAGGCCGCTTCCACCGGGGATAGAAAATCACTGGGAGCGGAAGGGATCTTATTGTAAGGGGTTCGAACGACAATAGCGGGATGTCTTTCTCTATCATCCGGTCGGTAAACATCCGCCTTTAATGTTATACCATCCCTCATTTTCATGGGAATATCCCGGTCAACACGAATGGATTGGCTCATCGATTCCTCCTTATTTAGAAACAGGTAAAGACTTGACCACAGATAAACTATGAATAACCGAGTCAGGCAAATTAAAAATTGACCTTAAAACTAGTTCCGGCCGGATTTCACCTTCCGGACGGGACTCCAGGGTCCAGGTTGCCCTTAACGACCCGTTCGTTTCCGTGCATAACGACAAATCCCGGATCAAGGCCCTCAGATCCAAAGACTCTGCTTTTTTACCCGGCTTATCCACCAGCCATTGGCTGGAAGATAGAAAGGCCTCCACCTTTTCCTGATCTGGAAGTGTATTATCCATTTCCACCTGATAGTGATGAATCTGGTTTTGGGGCATGGGGCTGTTCAGGGGAACTTCGGTTATCGATAGAATCCGGGTCCCGGGAAACAACTCCTCCGGCAGCTGGTTCCTGATTTGCTCGGCATTCATCCAATCCAAAATCTGGACATCGATCCATTCCCCCATACTGCTTAATCCCACCGGCAGTGCCTGTCCGAAAGAAAGACGGGGCATGGGATGAAACCCCTGAGAAAAGGCCAAGGGGAGTTTAACCCGTCGCAAAGAGCGGATGATGGCCTCTTTCCATTCCAGGTGACCTAAAAAGCGGGATGGGCCGGTTTTGTTTAAAAGCAGACGGAACTTTTTGACGGATTCCTTTGGATAAACTACATAGGAATGGTCCGAAGCGAGGGTAAATTCTCTAAAGACCTGGGGCTCGACCTCTAAAGATGGGCAGACTCCGCACTGCTGGCATTCCCCCTGACGGCAATCGGGGGTGGCTTGTCCGGTCAGGGCTTTTTGATATTCATTCCAGAGATAATCCTTGTCCACACCGGTTCGGATAAAATCCCAGGGAAAAAGATGCTCCCGGTCCTGGGCCTGAAGCACTTTTTGCGGCTCCACCCCTTCCTCTTCCAGGGCCTTCTGCCAGAGTTCCCAGGAAAAATGTTCTCCCCAGGCGTCGAGAAAAACCCCTTTTCGGAAGGCATTAAAAATAACCCGTCCCAGGCTTCGATCCCCACGCGACAGAATTCCCTCCAGGAAACTCTGACGGGTATCATTCCATTTGACCTGGATGCGTTTACTGTTCAAGGCCGAGCGTAGGAAATTGAGCCGATTCAAAGACTCTCCCATAGACAGTTGAGACGCCCACTGAAAAGGGGTATGCGGTTTGGGAATGAAGGGGGAAAGGGCCACATGGATATCAAGACGCCCCCCTTTTCTGCGGACTGTTTTTTCGATCTTTTTAACCAGGAGGACCAGTCCTTCCAGGTCCTCCTGGGTTTCGGTAGGCAAACCGATCATAAAGTAGAGTTTCAACACCCTCCAGCCCAGAGAAAAAACTGTCTGGGCGGTTTGAAGGATTTCTTCTTCGGTGACGTTTTTGTTGATCACATCCCTTAACCGCTGGGTACCGGCTTCCGGGGCAATGGTGAAGCCGGTTTTCCGAACCCGCAGGATCTGCTCCATGACCTCGGCCTTCAAGGTATCCACCCGGAGGGAAGGCAAAGAAATGGCCACCTTTTCCCTCTCCCAGCGTTCCATCAAAGCCGGCAAAAGCCGGTCTAAACAGGTATAATCGCCACTGCTTAGAGAGAGCAGGGTGGCTTCGGCATATCCGCTTCGGCTTAAACCTTCTTCAAGCAGGGCATAGACCTTTTGCGGGTCTCTTTCGCGGACCGGGCGATAAATGATTCCGGCCTGGCAGAAGCGGCAGCCCCGGGTGCAGCCCCGGGCGATCTCCACGCTTAAACGATCATGGATGACTTGTTGAAAGGGCAGGGGGGAAACATCCGGATAGCCGGCCAGATTCAAGTCCGGGATAATCCTTTTTTGAATGTCCTTGATTTCATCGGTACCTCCTATATTTTTTGAATGAAGGGACGGGACATAAACCCCGGACAATTCGGCCAGCGAAGCCAATAAGGCCGGTCTGCTTTCAGCGGTATTTTTCCATTTCAAACTGAGGTCACAGATCTCCTGAATGACTTCCTCTCCATCCCCGATAACCAGGGCATCAAAGAATCCGGACATCGGTTCCGGATTAAAAGTGCAAGGTCCTCCGGCGATCACCACTGGGTCTCCATCGTTTCGATCCCGGCTCCAGACCGGGATCCCGCCCAGCGAAAGCATCTGCAGGACATTGGTATAACCCAGTTCATAAGGCAGGCTGAAGCCGACCAGGTCGAATTCCTTTAAAGGCCGGCCTGATTCCAGAGAGGGCAGCAGAAAAGAATGTTCTTTAAGTAACTGGGCCATATCCGGGGCCGGGGTAAAGACCCGCTCGGCCCAGACTTCGGGGAGCTGATTCAAGATATGATACAAGATCTTCATCCCCAGATAAGACATGCCCACTTCGTACAAGTCGGGGAAGGCCAGGGCAAAATGAAGCTTGACCGTGTCCGGTTCTTTAACAACCGAAAAAAGTTCCTTCCCCAAATAACGACTGGGCCGGCGGACCCGGCCCAGATATTTTTCCAACGGATGGTTCATCATTAATCCTAAACTAAAAAAGGATAGGAGCCAGAAGCCCGGGGCCCGAAAGGGAATGAAACATTAAATAAGAGGCTTCTGCAAAAGTTCGTTTACGTCATTCCGGTCCCGCCTTCCCTGCGGGATAGACTCCAGCCGGAATCCAGTCTTTTCAATGCAATCTGGACACCGGCTTTCGCCGGTGAGACGGAACTTGGGAGATTTGAAAGAAACTTATAAATTAAGGCTTTCTTATGAATTCTGACCTCTTGGTTTCGGGCCTTGCTAAAAAAAGTTATTTCATCAACCCTTCTAATTTCATTTCTGTATTTTTCAGGAAGGTCTTAATCTCCTGTATCTTTTCTTTTTCCAGGTTGCCTGGTTCGCCTAACTGCCCATCGAAGGCCTGCAACCGGCCTTTTAACGAAGCCAGAAGGGTCAGGAGTTCTTCAGTCTCAGGAGTTTTTTCGGGCTCAGGAGATTTTTCGGCGGCCTTTTCCTTGAGGGGCAGCAAGGGAATGGTTTCCTGCCATTCCGGGACGATCACCTGAAAAGGAAAAGATTCCCGAATCACCTGGGCAAAAGCCAGACTGGTAGATTCCTCACCGTGAATGACAAAAACCGTCAGTTGCGGATTTTTAAAATTCCTGATCCAGGATAATAATTCATTCTGGTCGGCATGGGCGGAAAAGCCGCTGATGGTGTGCACCTGGGCCCGGACCGCCACCTCTTCCTGAAAGATCCGGACTTTCTTGGCTCCCTCAACGATAGACCTGCCCAGGGTCCCTTCGGCCTGGAAGCCGGTAATGATGATCTGGGCCCCGGGACGCCATAAATTGTGTTTCAGATGATGCTTGATTCTCCCCGCGTTACACATGCCGCTGGCGGCAATGATAATGGCCGCCCCTTTTTGCTGGTTGATGGCCATGGACTCTTCGGCGGTCCGGGAATATCTCAGATCGGCCATGGCCAAAGGGGTTTCCCCCTGGTCCAGGAGACGGGTCATCTCCTCATCAAAATATTCCGGAAATTTTTTGAAAATCTCGGTGGCCGAAATGGCCAGAGGGCTGTCCAAATAGACCGGGATGGAAGGGTACTGTCCGTTTTTTCGAAATTCGTGGAGGATATAGAGGATTTCCTGGGTCCGCTCTATGGCAAAAGCCGGGATAATGATTTTCTCTTGATTTTTGATTCCTTCCAGGATGGCCGACAGGAGCTCGGCTTTGCTTTCTTCCAGGGATTTGTGCTGCCGGTTGCCATAGGTGGATTCCACAAATAGGAAATCGGCCTCCTCGATGATATCCGGGTCGGGGACGATTAATGATTCCTGGCGTCCGATATCCCCGGAAAAAACAGCCCGGCCTTTTGTGCCTCCCGGTTCTTTATAACGGATGTCCAGGAAAGAGGCCCCCAGGATATGACCGGCCGTATGAAAACAGATTTCCATATCAGGGCTGATCAGCAGACACTCGTCCGCATCGACCGGCTGGAAAAAATTCAGACTGCGTTCCGCCTCTTTGATGGTGTAAAGGGGTTCCACCGGTTTCTGGCCGGAGCGGGCATTCTTTCGGTTTTGCCATTCCGCTTCCATTTCCTGGATATGGGCGCTATCCCGGAGCATGATTCGGCAGAGTTCGAAAGTGGCCATGGTGCAGATGATCTTGCCTTTGAATCCCTCCTTGACCACCTTGGGGATCAATCCTGAATGGTCCATATGGGCATGAGTCAGCAGGATATACTGGAGTGTTTCGGGGTGATACTTGGATATTAAACGGTTTCTCTTCTCGATGTCTTTTCCCCCTTGAAACATACCGCAATCGACCAGAAATCGGCTGCTGCCGTGTTCTAATAAAAAACAGGAACCGGTTACGGTTCTGGTCCCCCCCCAAAAAGTGACTTGCATGGTAAAAAGACCTTTCCGATTTATTAACAAAAGGGTTTATGGATTTGAGGTATTAAAGGAGGTTCGGGTAAAAGTGGTCTGGAAAACAATTTGCTCTTAAACCTTGAACCCTTTAAGGAACCTAGGGTCTTGACAGTCCAGATCAAATAATATAAGCAGATGAGTAAGAATTCAATGAAAAAGTAAATCTTTCCTAAGCGAGGATTAGGCCTATGGCTAAGGATTTAAAACCCGAACATCACGAACTTCAATATGTCATTGACGATCTGACTATCAAGGAATCCTGGCGGATGTTCCGAATCCTGGGTGAGTTCGTAGACGGCTTTGATACCTTGTCCCAAATTTACCCGGCGGTTTCCCTGTTCGGCTCGGCCCGGGTAAAACCCGGGGAGCCCTACTACGAACAGGCGGTGGAAATCGCCGGTCTTTTGGTCAAGAATGGGTTCAATGTCATTTCCGGGGGCGGCCCCGGAATCATGGAAGCGGCCAATAAGGGGGCGGCGGAAGCCGGAGGAAAATCCATCGGCCTGAATATCAAACTCCCTTACGAACAAAAACCTAACCCATTTGCCAATGTCCGGCTTGACTTCCGCTATTTCTTTATCCGCAAGGTCATGTTTGTTAAATATTCCGTGGCCTATGTCATCCTTCCGGGCGGGTTCGGGACCCTCGATGAATTCTCGGAGGCCATTACCCTCATTCAAACCCATAGAATTAAGCCCTTCCCGGTTATTTTGGTCAATCGGAGTTATTGGAAGGGATTGTTGGATTGGATGCGCAAGATGGTTTGCTCGGAATGTATGATCTCGCTGGAGGACATGGATATCATCCAGGTCATCGATGAACCGGAAGAGGTTGTAAGGGCCATTAAAAGAATAATCATCCTTTGAAATGTCCAAGTGGCGAGGCTTTCGAGGAAAAATGGACAATAAGGAAGTAGCTCATATCCTCAACGAGATCGCCGTCCTCCTGGAACTTTCCGGAGAAAATTCCTTCAAGATCAGGGCCTATGCCGAAGGGGCCCGGATCATCGAAGCCCAGGACACACCCGTCTCGGAACTGATTCGTTCCGGAACGCTCTCTCAGATCAAGGGCATCGGCAAGACCCTTTCCCTTCAGATCACCCAACTGATCCAAGAAGGTTTCATTTCCTTGCATCAAGAGCTCAAGGCCGCTTTTCCGGAAGGAGTCCGGGAGATGCTCCAGGTCCCGGGCCTTGGTCCCAAAAAAGTCAAAGACCTGTTTGAAAAGCTGGGGATCAAATCCATCGGTGAACTGGAATATGCCTGCCATGAAAACCGGCTGATCACCCTGCCGGGTTTCGGCCCTAAATCCCAGGAAAAGATCCTCCTGGGCATCGAACAATTCAAGCGATTTCAAGGTCGTTTTCTTTTTGGAGAGGTCTATCCGCTGGCCGCCACCCTCTTGGAGGAAATAGGTAATCATCCCCAAACCCTCCAGGCTTCTCTGGGTGGAAGCCTGCGGCGGAGAAAAGAAATCGTTAAGGATATGGACCTGGTGGCCGAAAGCGCACATCCCGAAGAAGTGATGGAGTTTTTCACCACCTTACCGCTGGTCGATCAAATTATAAACCACGGCCCGACCAAGTCCTCGATTCTGACCAAATCAGGAATCCAGGCCGACTTGAGGATCGTGGGACCCAAACAGTTTCCCTATGCCTTGCATCACTTTACCGGCAGTAAAGAGCACCATATGATCTTGCGGCCCAGGGCCAAGGAACTGGGCTATAAACTCAATGAATATGGTTTATTTAAGGGAGAGGATATTCTTCCCTGTAAAAATGAAGAGGATATCTACCGCATCTTGAAACTCGATTATATTCCACCGGAACTCCGGGAGGGCTGGGGGGAAATCGAGGCCGCGGAAAATCATATCCTGCCGGTTCTGGTGGAAGATAAAGATATCCGGGGGGCCTTTCATTTCCACACCCAATCCAGCGACGGCACCCCTTCCTTATCTCAATGGGTGCAGGCCGCCGACCAGGCGGGTTTAAAATATCTGGGCATTTCCGACCACAGTCAGTCGGCCGCTTATGCCGGAGGATTAAAAATGGATCAGCTGGAAAAACAAGGGGCGGAAATAGCCGCCTTAAATCAGAAACAAAAAAAGGTCCATCTGTTTTGGGGGATCGAATCCGATATCCTGCCCGACGGATCACTGGATTATTCTGATCAAGAATTGGCCCGGTTTGATTTTGTCATCGCCTCGGTTCATTCCCGTTTTAATATGACAGAGGCGGAGATGACCCACCGTATCATCCGGGCCATAGAGAATTCCCATACCACCATGTTGGGACACCCGACCGGCCGGCTTCTCCTGGCCCGTGACCCTTATCCCGTGGATATGAACCAGGTTCTGGAAGCTGCAGCCCGCAAGGGAGTCATCATCGAATTGAACGCCAACCCCCATCGCCTGGATCTGGACTGGCGTTTGATGAAAAAGGCCAAAGAACTGGGGCTGAAAATCGCCATTAACCCCGATGCCCATCACTTAGACGGGTTGGCGGATATCGCCTATGGGGTGGGCATTGCCCGCAAGGGCTGGCTAAGTAAGGAAGATGTCTTTAATTGCCTGGATGTCCATCAAGCGCAGACTTATTTACTCAAATTGAAAAATACTTCAACCCGGCCCCTGTCTCATTAGGCGAATTAGTCCAACCCTGCTTAACCCCCTTAGTTTTTATAAACTTGAATTAAGCGCTACCGAAAACAGATACCCTTTATATAAAAAAATGGGTTTCAATGAAATTAAGGAGCAAATGGAAATTAAGATAAATTAGGCTAACAACTGCTTAAACTTCACAACGCTACGCGTTGCAAGTTTAGCAAATGTTATGCCTACAATATCATTGACAATATCATTGAATATAGTTATTCTGTGATAAGAATACAATAGGCACACCTTTATGAAATATTATGATTGGAATGATGACAAAAATGAGCTTCTCAAGAATTTGCGAGGGGTGTCGTTTGAGCAAGTGGTCTTGGCAATTGTTTCCGGAGACTTGGTTGACCGCGTAAAACATCCAAACCCGGAAAAATACCCAAATCAGAGAATATTCTTGGTGAAGATCGAGGATTATATATACTCGGTACCGTATGTCGAAGACGAGGAGAAAATATTCCTAAAAACAATAATACCAAACGGCAAAGCAACAAAGAAGTATTTGGGAGGCATGAGATGAAAAGAGCGCAATACATCGATAAAGAAGAAATGGAACTTGCAAGATCACTCGAAACCGAAGATTGGATTTCTGATCTTTCCAAGAGAGAGAAGAAACGGTATGAGGAATATTCCCGCAACAGCTTGACAAAGCAAAAAAGGATCAACATCAGGATGACAGAGCGGGACCTGAAGAAAATCCAGGCAAAGGCGATTGAGGAAGGTCTCCCCTATCAATCCCTCATCTCTATGTTAATTCACAAATTTAACGAGGGAAAAGTATCCATTCAAGAATGGCATAACAAGGCCATGCACCCGACCGCCGAAAAAACAGGCTCCGTGTGATGTCTGCGTGTCCAACAAATTTGGCCTCGGCTCAGCACCGAGGTTTTGATAGGCAAGCACATAACCTTGATGGTTGATTACCTTTGAACCAATTAAGGCGCTAAGTTAGTTGGAACATTATTTAGAAACAGAGCTTGAGAATCGCCAGGGAACTTATTTCGAGTGTTTTATAAAGTGAACCGGGAAGAGTATCAGGTTGAAATATTAGCAATTGGTATCAAAAGGGGAAACCGGCTAAATGTCGGTGGACAGGAGTATGAGATATGAGAATAGCACCCATAGCCGACGTTAAGGCAAAGTTCAGCGGATATATAAAAGAAAGCCGGCAAGGGCCGGTGGTGGTTACAAAAAACGGTAAACCTATAGCGATGCTATTGTCTGTAACGGACGAGGAAGAAATCGAAAGGTTGATATTGGCGTACTCGCCGAAGTTTCAGAGGTTATTGAAAAAAGCAGAGCAACAAATTCGAGAAGGTAAATGTCAAAAGCATGATGATTTTTGGCGTGAAGTCGCCTCAGGGCAGGCATAATAGCAGTGAAAAGCCGCCGAACCACTCACTTTCCCTGATCCCGCCCTCAGGGGGATTCTCGAAGATAGAATAGGTTTTCGCAAATCCCGAGGTGATCATGATCTCATCCGCATGGTAACTTAGCAGGGGCGTTGCCCCTATTCGCGTCCATGTCCCGGTCGGCGCCGCCGCAGGAGGCGCCACGAGGCCATTGGACAGCGAAGTCACTTGCTTGCACGGGCCTTCGGCCTCGCAAGCTGCAAGCCATGCCGCATGTCGAGCGTATCGGGTGTCAAATCTTAAATGTACTTAAGATTATTTCCGGCAAAATCATTCTCGTCCCAGGGGTGGAGAATTCAGTCATGGCTTCATTCATCCCGAAGGCAACTATTATCATCAAATTATTAAAATCTTAATCCACCTCTTCGTCCTTAATGCCTCGGATCTGTAAAGATTGGGACTGATTTTGATAAGCAAACCGAATGGACTATGAATCTATGTCCTTGACAGATGGTGGCAATGGCATATAATATGCTATAAAAGATTCTCAAACCGGTCCGACCGTTTTTGTTCAATCTCGGGTGGACCATTTCTGTTGCGCTAAGGAGAGGAGGTAAGATCATGGGAACAACCAAAACAGCTACCGCCCGGGCCTTGATCGATCCAGAAGTTAAAAGGGAGGCGGAATCCATACTTAAGGAATTGGGACTTTCGATTTCCAATTCAGTGGAACTGTTTTACCGGCAAGTGGTGGCTCAAAGGGGCTTGCCTTTTGAATTGCAGGTGCCAAACAAAAAAACCATGAAGGCCCTCCGGGACTCTCGAAAAGGAAAGGGTCGCAAGTTTTCGACCACGGAAAAACTTTTTAAAGACCTGGGTATCTGAGGTCATGCGCTCCATCAGACGGGAGGCCCAATTCAAGAAAGATGTCAAGCCACAGCTTAAGCGCGGTAAAAACCTCGATAAACTAAAATCGATTATTGAATCTCTGGTCGCGGCCGAGGAGTTGCCGGCTCGCAACAAAGATCATCCCCTTAAGGGAACAGTCAAGGATTGTCGGGAGTGTCATATTGAGGGGGACTGGTTATTGATCTACCGCATTGATGGTAGTGCGCTTTGCTTGGTGAGAACCGGATCTCATTCAGACTTGTTTGAATAGTCGAATTATTGAGCAGGTAAGCCTTGTATTGGTGTCGTCTCCGGTTTTCACTTCGGCCGGCAACACACCGGCCGGCCGTTAATAAATGAACCAGATAAACGAAATCTGCTTCAAGGTTCAATACCCGATTACTTGGGCTCCAGGGCCTTGACCAAGGCCCTGAGGGTCTTATTATAAGGTGTTTTTGTTTCTGTGCGCTCTCCGTATTCCACGAACTTTCCGTTCATAAAATCGATCTCGGTCCTGCGTTTCATTTCGATATCAATAAGCATGGACGGCTTATGATCACCGGCCGATTTCATATATTCCAGTGCGTAGGGGTAAAAATCCCATCCTAAGGTGATTTCATTGGCCCTGGCCACGGTGACGCACTCTTTGATTAAGGCATCGACGATCTGGAAAACGATGGGATCACTCATGGCCTGGGCCATGGTAAGACCGGTAACCGCGCACACGGGATTCATACAGGCATTTAGAATAGCCTTTCGCCAGACCATGGATACGATCTGTTCGGTATGCTGGGTGATCAAACCGCTCCGGGTGAAGGCCTCGGCAATGGCTATGGCGGCCGGCCGGGAATCCCTGTCCAACTCCTGAATGAAATGGGGGGGATGATGAAAGGCCATGTGCACTTGTCCCGGCTTTATCAGATGGCACCCGAAATTGACCACGGCCCGCATCACCGCTTTTTTTCCCAATACCTCGCTCAGCACCAACTCGGTATCGATGCCGTTTTGCCAGCTGACTACATACAATCCCGGGTGATAAAAAGTCTCAATGGCCGAGGCGATAAGAGGCAGGGCATTGGCTTTCACGGTCAGGATAATGACCTCTGGTGGATCTTTGGAAAGTTCATCGACATGGGAACAGGTATTCGGTATTTTCTGTTGCAGGTGCTCAG
Source organism: uncultured delta proteobacterium (assembly GCA_963790475.1). Taxonomy (GTDB): domain Bacteria; phylum Desulfobacterota; class RBG-13-43-22; order RBG-13-43-22; family RBG-13-43-22; genus RBG-13-43-22. Next base: position 503,892 of record CAWBOS010000015.1, read on the forward strand.
CCCCTTCAATAACAATCCCGGGATGGCGGGCTGGCTCGGTCAACGCGGTAAAAACATCACAGAGGGTCACCTGATAGCCGGCCCGGGCCAGGAAGGCGGCCACGATGGACCCCACCGGTCCTGCGCCGACCACGGCAAATGAATGAGGGGAAAAAATTGAATTCATGATTCCGCCTTATAGAGGTTATTTTGGTTTCCCGACAGTCTTTTCCGAGATTCCAAAGGCTTGGGCATCCAACAGCCGAATGCCCATTTGCTGCAGAACGGGAATGGCCTTGTCGTTGTCACTGAATCGAAATATGACCATGGCCTTGCCTGAAGAAAAGCCTATAGATGAATACATGTAGGTAATATTGACATTGGCCTCTAATAGAGGTTTTAATACTTCGGCCAGGCTTCCGGGATAATCGGCGATCTCAGCAGCGACCACCTCGTCCACTCTGGCTGGGAAATTTTTTTTCATGAAAATCCGCCTGGCTGTGGCCACATCGGAGACCAGGAGCCGCAGGACGCCGTAGTCGCCGATATCGGCCAGGCTGAGGGCCCTCAAATTTATTCCGGCGGCCCCCAAGGCCTGAGTCACTTCATACAGCCGGCCGGGGGAATTCTCGATAAATATGGAAATCTGTTTCAGTTTCATGTGCCCTCCCTGGTGGTTTCATCCCCTGCCCTCCTTTTCCTTCTTTCACAGTGCAGGTATTACCAAATAATCCCTTGGTTCTTTCAAGACGGTGGCGATATTTCAAAGGCGAAAAGGTTTTGTCGACCGTTGGTAATAATAATATTTCCAATTTCAATAATTCTTTTCCACTTGTTTTATATTTTTCGTAAAGGAAGGTTTCGTGTAATGTTAAGGTTAAGTTTACCATAGTTCGATTCTGGTAGAAAACAAAAAATAAAAACAGGGAAGGTTATGACCTTTAACGAAAAAGTGATTCATATCCTTAAAGGCCTCAGCCAAGCCTATCCGCAAGCGCATATGCCCCTGCATTATCAAAACCCTTTGGAAATCCTGATTGACACCATCCTTTCCGCTCAGTGCGCGGACAACCTGCACCTTCGGCGTTTTTGAAAAATACCGGCCGAAGCCCCAAAAGCCCTAGCAAAAGTGTTGTCTCCGGTTTTCACTTCGGCCAGCAACACCGGCCGCCGTCGATCATGCCAGGAAATCAACTTCATTGTTTATCAAGTGAATGTGTTAAAAAGCGGATGCCGTAGAAATTTTTATTCCTTCTTTAGGGGAAAAAGGCCTTCTTGTAACCAAGATGTTTCCTTTTATGAAAGAATGACTAAATAAATAATTGAACAAGCTCAACAAAGATTATTGATTTATTCTTCTCAAAATGCTTAATTATCAAATTAGTAGGATGTAACTTTGACACGATCTCAAAGATCATCTTTCTGCTATTTATAAACAAAGGAGGAAATAAGGATGCGAATACTGCGGGTTAATATGACGAAACCGGAAGCAGTTCTTGAAGACCTACCTCAGGATTGGATGATTGTCGGAGGCCGCGGCCTTTGCGACCGAATCTTGAAGGCTGAAGTTCCACCCCAATGTGATCCCCTCGGCCCGGAGGCGAAATTGATAATCGCCACAGGCCCACTGGCCGGGACCCTGGCCCCGTCCTGCGGCCGGATCTCCGTGGGGGCCAAGAGCCCTCTCACCCTGGGAATCAAAGAAGCCAATTCAGGAGGCCCAGTGGGCCAGAAGATGGATAAATTGGGGATCAGGGCCATCGTCGTTGAAGGTTCGCCTGCAAAGGATAAAATCTATCTCCTGAACATCTCTAAGGATGGCGCAGCGATCGAGCCGGCCGACCAGTATCGAGGAATGAAAAATTACGAACTTGCGGACGCGCTGTACAAGAAATTTGACAAAAAGTCCTCGATCATATCCATCGGAATCGGCGGGGAACGACTCTGGAAATCATCCAGCGTGGGTTTTACCGATACGGAAGGACACCCTGCCCGACATGCTGCCCGAGGCGGTCTAGGGGCGGTGATGGGGGCCAAAGGCCTTAAGGCCATTATTATTGACGATCAGGGGGCGGCGGCCGTGGATATTGCCGCCAAAGAGTCCTTCAGAGAAACTATAAAAAATTGGGCTGAAGTGTTAAAAGCAGATCCCCAGGCCCAGGGCATGATGAAGTATGGGACTCCGGCGGGAATCGCTCCCTTGCGGTCTATCGGTTCGGCCCCTTCCAAGAATTACAGCAGCGAGCAGACCGAGGGTTTCGAAAATCTTGCCGGCCCGGCCTTTGAGAAGGTAAACCAGGAAAGAGGCGGCGGCTTGAAAGGATGTATGCCGGGGTGCCTCATCCGTTGTTCCACTTCCTACTATGGTCCGGACGGGAAATACCTGACCTCAGGCTTCGAATATGAAACTCTCGCCCTTCTTGGCACGAACCTGGGCCTGTCCGACCCGGATATAGTGGCGAAACTGGACCGGCTGTGTGATGATCAGGGCCTTGATACCATCGAAATCGGCAGCGCCCTGGGTGTGGCAGCCAGCGCGGGGAAAATGAACTTTGGTGACGCCGGTTCTGTACTGGCTCTTTTTGATGAATTGGAAAAGGGGTCGGAGTTCGGGAATATCCTGGGCAACGGCGTCGTTTCCACATGCAAGGCCTTAGGGGTCACCAGAATTCCGGCTTACAAGGGCCAGGCCATTCCAGCCCATGATCCCCGCGTGGCCAAGGCCGCCGGGGTTACTTATGCGACCAGTCCTATGGGTGCGGATCATACGGCCGGCATCACCTATGAGAAATTCAAGTCCAAGGATGGCCAGGTTGAAAGGTCCCTGAAGGCCCAGATTATGGCGGCCGCTTTAGATACGTTCGGGTACTGTTCTCTGGCCAGGATTGGAGATGGCCAGGTTCTTCTGAGTTTTATAAAGGACCTCTTGAATGCGCGATTCGGACTGGGACTGGAGATCGAAGATCTGGTCAGAATCGGCCGAGAGACCTTGAAAGTCGAACTTGAATTTAACCGGGGGACTGAGTTTCATAAGGTACACGATCCCGACCCGGAATTCCTGAAAACCGAACGTTCGGCCCCCATAGGGAACGTCTTTGATGTGGACCCGGATGAGATAAAATCTATTTGGGAAAAATTAGACAGCACGGTACCGTTTTAATTTTGAGTGGTGGACGTCGAAGTCTCATCCCATCGCCTCTTGGAATCCCAGGTCAGGTCCGGGATTCCAAGCCATGGAAAACAGCTTGCAAATTCTGCCTCCCGGCTTTAGCCGGGAAAATTCAAAGTGCATTCAGATCGGGACCGAGAGGTTTAAATTTAGAATATTGACCCGAACCCTCCAACCAGGCCTGTAGTTCAATATTCCAAATCAGTATAAAATCCTGCCAATTGGAAGAGGCCCCCTTTCCCGTAGAACTTCAAGGGTTGAAATATCTTCCCTAATGCTATATATCTATAGAGAGAGTCCTGTAAAAAGTCGTCACCCTGGCGAATCCCGGATCAGGTCCGGGACAGGCGCCGGGGTCCAGATGATTCTTACCTAAAAAACACTGGATTCCGGCTGGAGTCTATCCCGCACTTGATGCGGGACCGGAATGACTTAATGTGGGTTTCGGCGACTTTTTATGAGTTCATCTTGTTTGGAGCTTTGTAATGTTCCATTTTGTTCAAGATCCTGGGAAAAAGAACTTTATCCAAGGAGCCTCTTGCAAAACGATAGAAGGCCTTATTCTTTAATTCAAGGAGAACCCGTTTATGCCTGATCATGATAACCCCCAACCCAATGAAAAAGGGGATTATTTTTTCGCCGAAATGGAAGAGGGGGAACTGGTCATGAAGCCCTTTTGTCTATGCGGCAATCCCCTGGCGGAGGATTATTTTTGTGAAAAATGCCGGCGCCAATGCCGTTGCACCGATGTCGTTTGTGCCGATGAAACCACTTTCCGGTTTATTCAGGATCACCCTCCGTTCAAAAAACTCAGGGTTTTTGTCGCCCCCAAATGACCACGATTTACAAGGGGTAAGGTTTAAGGTCAAAAGAAAGTTATTTTCCGGGCGCTTTATCCCTTGTGCCAAGCACTCATAGATTAATTTTCAGACCCATTTGTTGCCTGTCTTAGGCAGGTCTAAGCGTTTAGAAAGGAAGTGTTGTTATGGAAGAAACCGAACCCACCATTAAACCCGCTGCCCGGGGGGAGGGCATCATGCCCATCCACGGTACCTTCAACTTTAAATGTGGTCCTGGAGTCGGGTGTTATACCCGGTGCTGCGGCGATGTGACCATTGTTTTGACCCCTTATGATATCCTGCGTCTGAAGAATCGGCTGGGGATTGCCTCTGAGGACTTTATCGATCAATATACCCTGCCCCTGACCAAAGCGGATTATGGTCTTCCGGTTTTTGTCCTCAAAATGGGAGAAGGCCCGGAAAAAAGATGTCCCTTTGTCAGTTCCGATAAGGGGTGTTCCGTCTATGCGGAGCGTCCCTGGGCCTGCCGGATGTATCCTTTAGATACCCGAGACGGGGAGGAAGGGGAGGAAGAATATTTCGTTACGGCCGATCCCAAACAATGTCTGGGCCTTTTAGAAACCCATCCTCAGACGGCGGAAGAATGGGAGAAAGGTCAAGGGCTGGATGTATATAAGGACGTCGAAGAGCTATTTAATCAAATCACCTCGGCTCAACGGATCTGGGGGGATCACAAATTGGAAGGCAAAGTCCAGGGCATGGTCCTGCTGGCTTGTTACAACACCGAACGTTTCAGAAAATTTGTTTTTGAAAGCAATTTTTTGAAACTGTTCGACTTGTCCCCGGAGCAAATCGAACTCCTCAAAATCGATGACCTGGAGTTGTTAAAACTCGGATTCAAATGGCTGCAATTCGGACTCCTTGGAAAGTCAACCCTCCCCATTCGGGAAGAGGTGATTAAAGCCAAGGAAAAAGAGTTGGGAATCACCCTGCCCAAGGATGACGGTCTTTGGAAGAATCCTGAAATCAAACCCGCCAAATAAAAGGATCTGAGTTTCAAGAACCATGAGCTATACCGAACCGTTTGAATATCTGGAAGACAATTCTTTTTCCTTTGCCTGTCATCCGGGCTTGTCCTGCTTTACCGAATGCTGCCGCGATCTTAGATTGGCCCTGACCCCTTATGATATCCTACGGCTTAAGAATCGCCTGGGCCTGGCTGCAAACGATTTTTTAGATCAATTCACGGTCAATAAGCCCGGAGAACATAACGGTTTCCCCGCTGTTTTCTTAAAAATGCAGGAAAACGAACGCCGGACTTGCCCCTTTGTCACCCCTTCCGGTTGCCGAATTTATGAAGACCGTCCGGGGGCTTGCCGGATTTATCCTATTGGCCGGGCTTCTTCCCGGACCCATGGTCAAGACAAGGCCAGGGAATTCCATTTTGTCGTCAAAGAAGCACACTGCCTGGGTTTTAATGAAACAAAACAATGGACCGTTGAACACTGGTCCCAGGATCAGGGGCTTCAACCTTATAGTTTTTTTAATGATAAATGGACGGAAATCATCACCCACAAGGGCTCTCTGGGACCGGAGGAAATGATCCTCAAAAAAATGCAGATGTTTTTTATGGCCTGTTACAATCTGGACCAATTCCGAAGATTTGTTTTTGAAAGCACCTTTTTACGACGTTTTGATGTCCCGAAAGAGACGATTTCCAGGATGAAAACGGACGACGAGGAACTTCTTAATTTAGCTCTGCGGTGGTTAAAATTTTCTCTTTTCGGTGAGCAGGGGATTCCTCTTAGGCAGGAATGAGGGACATTAAAAAATAATCATCCATTGATTTAGAGGAAGGGCATTTCAGAGTTTGTAAGGAATTTGAACAAAGGGGTGTTTCCGGGGATCAAAATCTTTGGTATTTCTGGTTGACAGGATAATCTGATAATGTATCGCCAGAGCGGCCTGAAAGGCATCCGGAAGTTTCCAACCATATTGGCGTCGAAGGGAAGCCGCTTTTTCAGCAACAGGGACATCAATGGATAATACTTTAAATTGATTCAATAATAATTTAGCCGTCCTTTCGGCTTCTTTTTCAAAACCAACCAAGATTTCCGCTAACGTGATGACGGAAATTGCCGTGGAATCCGGATTTAGCCCCGCTAAAAATCCACTGGCTTTCGGGTGCCCATTAAAATGATCGATCAGGATGACCGAATCCAGCAACCTTTCCAACATCAGCGGGAGTCCCATTCAGACCGCAATTGTTCCTGGTAGGTCAATCCCTCTCCTTTTTTCCAAATGCCCTGTGTTTCTTGAATGATTTTTTGATAGATCTTTTGACCTTCGGAAGCTTTAAGACAGGAAATTCCCCTTCGGACTCCCTCGGCCAAGGAAATCCTTTGTGCTCGGCTGAAAGTCTTAAGCCATCGTTTCTCTTCATCAGATATGGTAATAATCGTTCTGCTGGTTCCCATAAAAATCCCTCTTAAAATGTGATATACAATCGTATATATCACATTGGCCCTTGTCAATAAAAAACTACAAGGTTATTTTTTAACAAATTTATACGCTTTAAAGGAAAAATTTGGCAACTCCCTAAGCTTACTGGGGACATACCCATCGCACCCCGGGCTTCATTTGGAACGGATTATCAATGACCCTACAGCCTGGTCGGCAAGGATTGATCGGCGCCTTCGCCTTTCTTTCGATCCGCAACAGTTTTTGCCGGCCGGTAATCCAGACTGGTCGGCCCCTCTATCGCTTCTACGTATCCTTGACCATGATGATTTGTATAAACACCCTAGATAAGCTGACCCATTAGTACTCTTCAAACTCAGAGCTTATTTCCAGTCTCAGGCTGTCCGATGACCAGGGTCCGCCCTTTCCGAAAAGGTGAACTATTATTCCTCAAAATAATATCGTCTGGCATCCTGTCAACCTCTTTGATCCTCATACCGGTCCAATTCCCTCTCAATTCTTAACTGCTCATCTACCATGCCTCGCTCATAGGCCGTCCTTGGAATATAAGCTGGTGCGGGGGTATAAATAACTTGGGAAGGCGGATAAACCGGAGGACAATAGATCTCCCTCGCAATAGCGCGAATAACTGGTGAGGCTAATACAGCTATGACCCCACCCAACAAGATAACGTCTCTGGTTCTCATGGCTTGGGCTTCACCAATTCCAGTTGCCAGGATTCCAAAGGTCATGATTATGACTAATTCTATTGCAAATATCTTTCTCATGGAGACCTCCTTTTGACGGAATTATCGCCTTTTATTTATATAAGATGAAAAAAAGTGAAACAACGTTCAACTGGCAAAGGGTTGATCGCTGCCTTTATTTTTTAAAAATTCAGGGGATAGCTCTTTCTCTCGTTCCGTATCCTTCCTTCGCCAGGGGCTCATCCCCCTTCTGTTCTTAATAATTTAACCGACTTCCCTTTAAATCCTCTCCTTTGGGCCTTCCTCCTTTCTTCTCCCTTTCGTCCTTTTCTTCTTCCCACCTTTTCTCTCCCTTCCCCTTATCTAAAAGTGAAGGGGGGCAAGATTATGAAACTCATTAATCTGTTAATCTGATAACCTAAATCGAATCTTAGTTTTCCTGATCAATGGATATAAAAAAGTCTGATCGATCTGGGTTTGTTGGAAAAATACTTAAATCAGGTATGTCAATAATTAAAGGAGAGCATTACCCGAATTGGCTTAAATAGGGTTATCACCCTTCACAAAATAACAAATGGCCTAACGGGTTAATGACGAATCGGATTGATTGTCATGTTGCTTGACTGGAGCCTCAGTCGGAAGTGTTTGCCATTATGGACTAGGTGCTTGGCATCCCTGCCTCTCGACAATAAAACCTCGACGACTGCCGTATATTTCGACTGTTAATTGTACCTCATTTATAGTAGTGCGATGGTTTACCTTGATATTGATGCCTTGAATTGGGCAAAAATCTCGGGCTAATGCATCAATAAAAGGCCCCGCAGGGCACCTCACATGGATTTGGATACCACATAATGGAGTTGAAGTTTCTGTATCTGCGCCTTTATATAGCTTAAGGGCTCTCGGCTGACACCCTCCTCCACCCCCTGACAGCTGCTCTTGAAAGTCTCCTCCAGGTGGAACCTTAATGACTTGTGTACGACTTAGTCTGTTAGCGTCTTCGTAATCTATAGAGACGAAATAGGCTTGTGTGGAATTGCTGTTTAGCATAACCTCACAACTTTTAGGCCACTTAATTTTATCCGAAATTCGACCCTCGCCATTAGTTGGCGCAAGACATCCGATTAATAAGACTAATACCGTTATGATCACTATCGTCTTCATTATTTCTTTTTTTTGCCTGGACCTTTAGTGTCCATTGTAAATTGATAGGCAACAAGCCGGTTCTATCCAGTGGAGGAGGAGTTATTTTGAAAAATCAGAGCATAGCAATGCAAACCTGATGTGTCTTTTTTTTTGGAATTTCAAAGATCCGTTGGCCTAATTTCGGTGACCCATTCTTCTTGACTAATTTTTTTTAAAATTCATTTTATCAGCGGTCCTGTAGGCATCATACATTCCCCAAATCCACAAAATCGGAGTCGTTATAAAACCTACCAGGACATACATAAGCAGGATAGAAATACTGTAGGTTACAAACATCAAAATGCCTTTGAGTATTTGTCCGTTATAAATCTGTCTAAGACCACAATAGAAAAAAGGCCGCATCCGGCTTTTTCATGGGTATCCCCAATATGTTGTGTTTATTGAGGTTTGAATCTTAATGTTGGACAAGTTGGCTGTAGGGGAAATAACTTCAATCCACCACAATGAAAATATATTGCTGTTCGGTAGTGGGATCGATTTCGAAATCCACAGGCCAATCGCTTGACCTTTTCTATTTTAGCATTGATACTTTCTCCCAGAGCATTGGTGATTCGATGTCTGGCATAAGTGACGATATTGTCGATATGAGTTTTTAGAGTATTGGCTGCTTTGATGACCGGGGCTAACCGTGAATGGGTTGCCCAAAAATACCATCGCTGAAAATAATGACGCATATGCGCCTCATAACGGTAATCCCACAAATGTCGAATGTTTTCTTTAATAGCCCAAGCTCGGCAAACGCGCAGATCTTTCATCCGAAGCGTTTCAAATTCTTCTCTTCTCCATTCCGGAATATTCTCTTGACTCCACAACCACAGATACTTGGTCCCCTTCAGCACGGCCTCTCCTTGCTCGGAAAGCAATCGATGTTCATTCTTTCTCACTTTATCCACGGCTTCCAGAACGTACTTCATGATGTGAAAACGATCAAAGACGATCTTTTTTTCCGCTCCAGGAATATAGGCCTTGGTGGCCGCAATATAGGGATCCCACATGTCCATAGCCACGGCCTGGACTCCGGCCAACTCCTCATGGCTAAACTGCTGATAATAGCTTTCCAGACTTTCCTGTTTCCGATCATCAATAACGTACTCAACCGTTCCGTTGTCCAGGTCATATACCAAGGATTCATATTTATGTCCTCGGGCAATAGCCTTTTCATCCACCCCAATACGGGACGGTATGCGATGCTCTTTCCGGGACAATCCCCTGATAACAGCTCGTTCCAATGTATTCCAGCTCTGATCCCAGCTCAGACTGCACAGCCTGCCGGTAGCCTCAATACTGCATTCTCGGGCTATTCGAATAACAAGGCTTTCAAAGGCATAGGTCATTTCCGAACCATTTTCTCCGAGTTCAGAAGTAATCTGTTTAACTCCATGATCAGGACAATTAACCCGAGGCGTCCGAACATGAATATAGGTGGCCATCTGGCAGGTGTCCAGATGCCGATAAATTCTTTCCGGACTATGATCATAAACCCCATAAAACTGATCACACTCCGGGCATCTTACTTGTATGTCCTTTTCATGATCAAGATAGATGTCCACCCGTTGCTCCGCTTCATTAAGAATCACCCTGGTGATCATCCAGGGGGGATGCAGTCCCAGCAGTTTGTAAAAAAAGGTCTTGTCGTCCATCCCTCTTTCTTTGCTAAAGTCTTTATGTTTTATTTTTTAATAAAAAAGCGGCTGCGAGAATGGGCCCCTAAACGGCTCGTCGGAGCAGTCGTCTTCCATTGTACCACAACATGTTGGGGGCACCCATGAAAAACCCGGGAGCCCCGAAAAAAGAAAGAACCGCAGCTACCCCAGGATTCTTCATAAAATATCCTACTTCTCAAAAATATCCTATCTGGTTGGTTAATGTGGGATACTAAAATCATTTGATATTGTCTTAATAATATCAGACACTTTAGTTACAGAAATATCAGGATAATAGATATCTGGCTTAATGCCTTTTCCTACACGGGAAATATTGTCAGGGAGACGGATGGCAAGGGTGGTCAACCAGAGTTCCCCTCCCTCGGAAAGGGGAAAAATCGTCTGTGATACGAATTTACCAAAACTCTGTTCCCCTGCCACGTGAGCTAGTTTGTAGTATTGTAAAATTCCGACGATAATTTCTGCGGCGCTAGCGGTACGACTATCGATGAGCAACCATACAGGATTGGAAAGTTTTTTCCCTTGTGGCGCCCGATATGTTTTAACTACTCCAGTGCGATTATACGTACTGGCTAAACGACGGCCTGCGGGAACAAACAACCCTGCAACATCCAGGGATTCATAAAAATCGCCCCCGGAGCATCCGCGGAGATCAATCACAACCCGAGTGCCAGGTCGGACCAGCGTTGTGCACAGGGCAGACAGGCTGGGCGCTGTGTCATGGGAAACAAAATTCCTTATGCGCACAATAATATCAGTGCCTATGCGGTTCCATGTTATCGAAGATGGCCGATATGGAACAGGCATAATCTTGTAATTTTTCCCTTTGCTTTCCGGGGAGGTGGAAACGGTAAGTATCACTCGCTCCTCTTGTACTGCTCTATCAAGTAAGGATGAAATCCTGGATAAATTATCATTTTCGACATTTATGTTATTGATTGCCAGCAATAGGCCAATTTCAGGAATCCCGGCCTGGTCTGCAGGTCCGTTGGGGTCCGATCGTATCCATAATCTGGATTTATAAGCAAAAACTTCCATTCCCAAATGAAAGGAGGAAGATGAATTTCCTGGGTAGAAGGGTGGTGGAACATAGCGGGCGTATGGATCGATCGCAAGCAAACCTGTCGCTAAATGGTTGGTGTCCAGTGCTGCCAGTAATTTGGCGGACGGTGGCCGCAAGGACTTTTTAGCAATGATTGAACGTAGTTCAACAATGGAGGGAGCTGGCTGTGCTACTGACACAATAAGCGTCAAGTCAATTGTGGACAATAGAAGCAAAATTGCCCATGACTTTGAACACAAACCAATATTAACGTGACGCATCGGAAAGGGCTTGCAAATATTTGACCAACCTCCTGTACTCTTCAGCAAGGCGATCTCTTTCCCTCTTGAGCATTTGGTAGCGACCAGGGTCAGCAGCACTACCACCAGCGCGATCCAATTCGGCAAGAGCGTATTGCTGTGATTTTAATCGAAGTCGATGATCTTCAATCTTACGGTTTAGTATGGCTATTTCAGATTTCTGCTTATCAGATTTAGCATTAAGCTGTTTTATGTCAGACTCCAGACTGGAAAGATCCGCCTCCATCTTGGCCATATGTTCCTGTTCCGATGCGAGCGCAAGGTCACGATCCTGAGCGGTGCTTTGCAAAGTCTGGGACTGTTCATTTAAATCTTGGTTGAGGCGCTGCTGACCTGACAATTCTTCCTGCCGCTGGTGAATACGGGAGTCATAGGCACCTGTACTAAGACCATGCAAGCCTCCAAACAGTCCGCCCTTTCTGGGGTCGTTGCTTACTGCACAGGCTGTCAAGGTAATTGAGAGTAAGAGAGTGATCACAAACCATCTACACATAACTATCTCCTCACTTTAAGCGATTCAACCAGTTGCGCCATTTGTTTATTGTTACTATCGAGCAGTGCAATATTATTTCTTAATGCACTGACTTCCTGATCGAGTTTTGCTACATTCGACTGGCTCTGCGTTTCGCTGATGCTTTTCTGATACTCGGTCAGTGCAATCAATTCCTTGCTTTTATCGTCTTTGATTTTATCAGCATCTCTAATCAACTTAATAATTTGACCTTGTTTATTTTTCAAGGCAATCTCCGTAACCCTTCTTGCCTTATAGAGGGATTTGAGGTTAGAAATTTCTTTGTCCAGGGTATTGATCCGATTGGTTGTTGCCACATTATATTCTTCCAATTGTTTGTTATATTGCATGACAACTTGGATCTCGCCATTCAGACGATCCTCCTCATTGGCATATTTCTGCTTCCGATCTGCGACCGTACTTCCTATTGCATAACCTGTACCAGCACCTAGAAGCCCGCCGATGCCCGCTCCTATGGCTGCCCCCTGTTTACCACCCAGAAGGGCGCCGGCGACGGCGCCTGCTGCAGCTCCAACTCCTGCGCCTAGCAATGTTCCCTCCGTTTTGGTTCGGGTTGCATCATTGCTTATGTTAGCACATCCTGAAAACATTGCTAATACAATACCCATGGCTATCAGTTTATTCAATATCCGCATCATGACGTCAAGCTCCTTTGTTGGTATGGTATAAAATCAGTCAACAAAATTGTTAAAACGATGTGTGAAATTCGAGAGCATTTTTACTGGATCAGGTTTAGGGTTGTTGCGCAAGTCATTCACATGACTGGCAAGCAACTCGGCAACAATCTTTTCACGAGGTGCTGGGTCTCCGTTCTTGATTGTATCCATTGCATAGGAGACCTGTTCAGGCGTATAACGACCAAGTTCAAGGACTTTGTTGACATAGGCCATCAGGCTTTGATCTCTTGCGTTTCGTGCATTGCTAATCGTACTTTCTGCAGATACCACCTGGTCCTGATAGCGGGGGGAAATCGCCTGCAATTGTTTTGCGGCTTGAAGCACCTTCTCGAACTTAGGCAGATTGCAAATCGTAACTGAAAGATTAGTACCCTGGCGTAGCGCCTCCAACGCTAAAATGCGGGCAGTCTCACGTTTAGAATCTCCTTGTGTAGTCGGTACGGGTGGAGTCGGAGGGGGAGAAGGAGCTTTTTCAGTTCCACCTGTTCCAGGGGCATACCCCTCTGGGGGGGGCTTGGGTTTATCACGGATGCCAAAATAGACAACAATAACAACTAACAATAGGATAGCAACCGCCGCCCATTTCCATTTTCCCCAAATTGCATTACCCTTAGATATAGGGCTATCTATCGGTAAAGATCCATCCTTGAGTTTTGTCGTTGCGGGTATAGGTTCAGCATGTGATCCTGCCGATTTATTCTCCTCTGAGAGTATTTTCTCCGTATCTGTATTCGGTGTATCGTTTGGAGGTTCAACATGCTTTTTGGAAGGCTGATTCTCTAGTGAAGGGCTTCCAGGGCTAGCCATCCCAACACTGGCTTCCTCCAAGACCTGTTCCCGAGTTTGCCCGGTATCGCGCAACTCGCCAGTCGCTTTTATGACTGGAACGACCACTATCAGAATACCGCAGTAAGGGCAATATGTTACCGGTCCATACAGAAACTTACCGCAAGCTCGGCATGAAACGGGGTAAGATTGCTCAAGCATGAGGGATTATGTCCTTTATAGACCTAAGGCCGATATTCCTACCCATGCCGTCTTGAGCAATAAAAATATTTGCCTGGGTTCTTCTCATCGTGTTCTCATGCTCATTTACTTAAATGCGGTTTTCCTGGTAATCCTGACTTTGTTAGAGGGCACATTTTTCATAGATATTTCCTGTTTAGCGCGACGTTTTGTGCCATCTCCCTTGATGTCAGATTGTTTGTATTGGTCTGGTTTATAAAAGCCACTAACCAACTCTTTTTTCGTATGTTTTTGTGGAATTCCCATATTCTTTTTATATGTATTCTCACTTGGCGTCGGGCCTTTCAAGTGCCCGGAAAACAAATACTTACCTTTTTTTATTCCTTTTTTGCTTATATTTTCTCCAGGATTGGTAGCCCTTGTAAACGGCCGCCATCTTCCGCTATTCCTTGTTTCCGCTTTTTTCATTTCGACTTTATTCTGTTTCAAGTTCTCTTTTCCGGTTTTTGTCTCTCCCTTGCAGTAAGCAATTTCCGACATTGGGAAGATCAACCCGATTACCATACAGGATATAAAAGTTAGGAGTTTTATGTCCCGATTAAAGCCTTTTCTGCCCATAATTGCCTCCTGGAATCAGTAGCTTGGTATTATAAACGTCCATGCTGATCTACGCGAACCATTCCTGCGTCACTATACCGTTGGAAGCGGTGGTGGAACCACTCCGAATACAGATGCTATCCCGGCCACAGTTGATGCAGCCGCCCACGAAACCATCCCATCCATCCAGACCAATGAATCTTTCGTCAACTGACCTGAGTATACCATTTGACGTAGGATGGGCATATCGAAAGGGCCAGCTTGTTGACCATTCACTGCCACAAATACCTGGATTTGCTGCTGCGGAAGCGGCGGAGGCCCACCCGGCAAAGTGCCCGCCTGCACCTTTGGCTGTTGCTCAGCCACCACAGCCTGCGGTAGTTTCCAGCCCGGTTGTAATACTGCATTAAGTAACACTCTCTTGGTCTGGATATTACGCATATTGACCTCATATTGATAAACATCCGAAGCTGACTTGGGGATCTCGATCGTCCAATCGTGCACCAAATCACTAGCTGTCCGCAACAAACGTTCAGCTGTTCCCTGCCCTAACTTCAGCTCCAATCTCCTGGTCCAATCCTCCACCAACTTCTCGCACATCAAGGTTGGGAGTGATTTCCGATCCACGTCTACTCCATCACTCCGGAATGTCGCTATGGGGTAAACCGACGATGCATAGTACTCAAGTAATGCAATCCACATCGCAAGTTGGTCCGGTGAATTTAATTTTTCCAGATCTTCATCAACCTGTTCCTGTATAATGGGCCGATACACCTCCGGTATTCCGATAAGCCGGAGTTTTTTCTCATCACCAATTGATTGGGTTCTGCCACGCTTCGTCACACTGTAAAGACCCGCATCCTCCCCTCTCTCTGTGCGTTTAAGCACACCCAAAGCGACCGCCTGTACGAATAATTTAAAGTCCTCGGCGCGGGAGGACAATTCATCGAGAGTCAATTCACGGGCATGCACAAATGTACTGGTTGAGCGATGGGTATGAACCGGAATTTTATCCTCGCTACGATAGCTGACATACCACTGATCTAATGACTTTAGGGATGGTAACGGTAATCCGGATAGTTCCGTATAGCAAACCACCTTACCTGGCGTGTCTATATCGACAAATCCGACTTCCTTAGCAGTCATCATGGTCATTGGAGGCAAACGATTCAATAGCAATTTTCCATACTTGTCCTCAAATTTTTTGGCGTCCTTCACACCGATAAGGCACTTATATTGATCTTTAGGGTTCTGCGGTTTAAGGTAGCCCTCAACCTTTGCTCCCACCCACGGCATGGCACGCTGCAGAAAGTCGGTAAACAATTGTGACAGACTTGCATGATTTGCATACTCATCCAAAGCAGCGAACAGAGGGTTCTCTTCATCAGTCTCCGCATCCCCCCCAATTAGGCTAAGCGCACGGTTGCGAAGCTTGCTCAGAAGCTCGGACCGGCCATCGTCCTCCTTCAACAACGAAAAGAGTTGTTGAGTTCCTCCAAAATCCTGGAAGGCTTCTTCAGCCCATCGGCGTGCCTGGTCTCGCGGCAATAGTTCCAGTCCATCAAGTCGGCTTTTCGGCGCTGGCAAGACAAAGTACATGGCATGACCCTGTTTCATCGCCTCATTGGTGCGGGCAATCTGATCCTCCGCATCGTTAATGATTGCGCGTACCAAGCTCCGCCCTGTTTCCATCTCACCAATAAACCCGCCCCAGATAGGGTTGCCATCGGCATCAGTCCCTTGTTGCTTGCCCAAAGCTTCCGATAGGGCATGCACAAGCACTGCTGCCTCACGGCTTGCTGCGGCATACAGGTGGTAGCGCACATACAATTTGACCGCTTCGGATATCTGCTTGAGCTTCATCTCAGACTGTGTTTGCGCGGATGTCCATTTGCCGGTGGCTTGCAGCAGGTGTTCTTGCAGTCTTGCTGTTTCCTCATTGCGTAGCAAGCCCGATAGATCAGAGAACCATTTTGCGTTTTCTTCAAGAGCCTTAACAATCCCAGTGTTTGCGTTTTCCAGCCTGTCCTTAATACGCTGGATAAGCTCTATCGTATAGTCAAGGCCTCCTCGTTCTTTATTGTCCACTCTCATCCATAGTGCCCTTAGCAAACCATGGTCTGGAGTGGGATCAAGTAATTCCATAAGCATCTCTGTGCGACGCTTACGAATTGCATCCTCATGAAGACCACTGCCTGATTCCACAGCTTTAAAAGTATCATGATTAATATTAGTGAGAGCTTCTGCTACTTTCGAAGGCCACTCCTTGTAGTTACCGCCGGTTCGAATTTCTTCAAAACGATCAACTATCCGTTTCTCCACATCGTCCAATTTGGAGATGCCATTTACCCTCAGAAGTTCCATGGCCAAGGGATATGTGGTGCGTTCAGCGCCCTTTTTGTAGAGATCGTTTTTGACAACGAAATCGTAATCGATAATTTCATTATCCACGCCAAGATGCATTCGGTTAGCCAGGATATCATCTCGCTCACCCTCCGTTGGGATATTGCTTTTGGGATCGTCGGATGCTACACCAAAAAAAGCCTTTAGCATCCCATTGACTTGACGGAACAACAGAACGTTTTTTTTCTGCTCCAGGTGAGTGTCTATGGTCGCTTGAGCGAACGATGAGAATGCACGGGAAAAGGTAAGACTCATATCACCGTAAGTTTCCTTCGGCAATGGCATCTCGTAAGGGACAATCTTGTATTGATTCTGATTGACCGAAATCGAGCGCTTTCTGTTTGCGAAATCCGCCGTCGAGAAATCCTCAAACAGGGAATCGGCAATCATGTCGTACAGGTCTTTTATATCACCAGTTTTGGCACCGGCGAGGTTGGCCGTGTCGAGAAGATAGACATCACTGTATGGAGAATTTGACATATCGCGTGGTATTTCGCCTGCGGTCCACTGTTTAATGTAAGACGACCCTTGGCGCATGCAGGTCTCTAATTCCATCAAAGCGGCATAAGTATTCGCTTCCGTACGCGTTAAACCCGCCCCTTTGTAACCCGACGGCAGCATGAGTACCAGATTGGTCGTCACGCCTTGATTGGCAGCATCCCTACCAAGCCATCCGGAAAGATACCCTAAATCCAAAAAGCTTCCAGATCCGGTACCACCGGCTGTCGAGGCAACCACAACAATTTTGAGTGCGCCTATCTGTACTCTGAAGCCTAAACGTTTTTGTGCCAGATCTGATTGAACGTTATCCAACAAAGAGTCGGCTTTTGAACGAATGGCGCTCTTTATTTCCTGGTATTTATCAAAAAAATAGAGTCTGGAAATAGCGCGGATCTGCCCCGCGCCTTTCTCTGGATCAATGTTAAGCTCATTTATAGTTTTCCGGGACAGCGGGAACCACTCTTTAATCAGTGGATAACGATCAAGATCCTCATCGCTTTTTGTGTATTTGTTAAGATCCAGCTTTTTGACAAGCTTTTCCGATTCCTTAAACTGTACCTTGTTAGCTAATATGTCACTTTTTTGAGCAATCCCCTGTTCAGTTTCAAAGGTACTCAAATCAATATAGAGGAACTCAGCAAATGGGAACTCGGTAAGGCTTTCAAGTCGTACCGAATTTCCTGTTCCGGCGCCCCACAAAGTGTTCAGAATTCGTCTCCGAATCCTCCAAAGAACCTGAGCTCCGGTTCCCCCTAAAGCGATAAACAATGTAGGCACCACCTCCGTAAGTATAACTTCGGTTTTCTTCCCTTCTTTTGATTCTTCTGCCATATTTCAACCTCCTATAAGGTTTGCCGCGCTCAACTATTTCTTGGATGCCACCACAAAAGCTATTACAAAGCAAATGAGCGAAAGAACTGACAGCGCTATAATCAGTGGCATCGTCATATAAGTCTTGCTAACCAAGGCTGTGCAACCAATAGCCCCGCCGAAGAACAGGCCTCCAAAAAGGCCCCATCCAGCCATTCCGGCATTGTTCGGTGATCGCTTCATACTTGAGCCGGTTAGATAATTTACAAAGGAAATACGAATAAAAAAGAACACTATCGCCAATACCAACAATGCACCGCCCCCAATCATTATATCTTTAGACGTGGGGCCAACCACTATCTCAGGGCCGGTCGGTATTTGTTGGATTTGACTACTACCTTGTTGAGGTGTTTCCGGTGAAGAAATGGGGGGCAATGCAGGACTGTTTTGATCAGCCATGGTCAATTCTCCTTTGATTTTTCTATTATATTTACGATCTTCAACTCTTAATGTTTTACATCACTCGCACACTACAATTCTTTCCTTTATCCAATATAGGGACAGGTTTTCCGAATCCACGCTTGAGCACGCCAACTCGTTCACCCTGCGAATTTTTTATCACTGCGTCAGCAAATGGCCTTAACCCATAGGATTTCTGTGTACCATCAACTGATACACGGTAGATTTTTTCACGACGCAGAACGACTATCCCAGTAATGGCTGTTCCAATAATCAAAAGAAATAATACGCCAATTACAATGGCTGGCCAACTTGGATACACGACCTGAATAAGCAAGGGTTGCATCGTCACAGAATTTTTAGCGGACACTCCCGGGACAAATAAATCAGGCAAAGGATCATTTGGAAAAAGGTCAGACATTGCCCTGACGAAGTCCCTGGAAATTTCCAGGTGTTGATCCTTCAGTTCGAATCGGATTATCCCATTTGCCCGATACCCCGCGCCAAAAATAACCTCCGGACTCCAGGGAGATGGAATTGGCGGCACGCTAATTTTTACCAGGATATCTGAAGACAGACCGGCAGCAGGAATATTGGAGATTTTGTCAGTGGAAAGTTGTGAGGTAATTCCTTCTTTGCCTCCTCGGAACCCGGAAGTCATTGCGACGCTAGCCGAACGAATATCATAAGGAAAGAAATCATTGCGAAACTGCCCGATGATTTCCGCGACCTCCGGCTTGCTTGCGGCGTCAAAGCTCAACACCAGTGTCTTGTGGTCAGGCACGCTTGCTTTGACGTTGTTGCTTCCCTTGACACCTTTGGGAATAAAAGTCAGTGCCTCAGCATTCAGTGGTTTAAGCCTCGCGGCTTTCTTGCCAAACGGCGCATTGACGGAAATCATCTGCTGAAGAAGCTGATCTGCCGCGTCACCATAGGCCAACGCATATATCATCAACCCATTAGCATGAAAATTTAACTGGGAGCGGCTCTGGACCTTCGAGGGGTAAGGAAAGGCAACAATGCGCTTAATTTCGGCTGAGTCCTGGAGGAAGTGATAAAACTCCTTATTCTTTTCAACCGTTTCGGGACTATTGTCGGGGCTGTTCTTGTTATTAGTCACAATCCATAGCAAGCAAGACTTCCCGGGAGAGAAATTGCTAATTGCTCCAATAATCGCCTCCTTAAAATCAGTATCCGCATAGGTTGTCCTGCCCGGCTTGTGCGCCGGCTCAATGGCCCGTATTGCCTCGTTGATCTTGTTCTGGTCGTTTCCCTTATAGTACAAACGGGGGGACTTGTTTTCCCCCCAAGTTTGGTTGAAACTTGCAACTACCTGCTGTTCACCACCATATTTACGGACGCGATCAGAAAGTTCTGCAACGATGTCTTTCAGCCGCGAACCCGGATCATCATAGAAGGGCAGCATCCAACCCGAATTCTGCACCAGAAATACTTGTGGGACAGATGATGCAGCCCACAGCGGCGCACTACTGCACAGCAAGGTGATTACCACAAAAACAAAAGATCGAAAGGCCGTATAAATTCCGGACATTACCCCTCCATCAATTCAAGTGGCCAGCAGAAACAGTCGTTTCTTTCTGGAAAATATACATACAATGAGTCGCCATAAACAAAGGCCGAAAGTTCAGGCAATTGTGATAGCCCAACACGGAACAAACTGCCGCCAATCCCACCATGAACCCCATCCACTCCATCTGCATACAAGGCTTTTTCTGAAACACCAGAACCTTCAACGACAAATCGCACGAAAGTAGTAATTCTTAAATCACGTTTGAAGAAGATATCTGAGAACAATCCCAATTCATCACGTCCCTCCCAAGGGCTCACTTTGGCGATCAATGCCAAGCCCTTTTCACCGAACTGAAGAAGCGGAAAACGCAATTCTCTATGTTCACTTATTCTTGGATTGCGTTTGTGAATATCATCCCAGTAATCATCACTCCAGGAAAAACTCGCTCTGCCAGTCGTCACAAACTGGCCACAATCAACATTCTCAGCATCAATTCTTGAGTCCCCATCCAGCTTGATGATTTTATTGACTATTCCATCTCGTACCGAATAGTCGCGATCCTCACAGAGTTGCCAGAATCCAGAATAAGAACCGGTTCTGTGATAGGGTGGACCCAATTCAATGAGCGCAATTGCAGGATGCTCATCGGTTTCCCACGGCCTGAATTCCCAACTCAAGCCGGCTGCCGAATTAGCGCCAAAAACCCGGACATATCCACCACGGCCAGGCCAATACACAATCTGCTTGTTTTCATCAATGATAGGAATGCCGAAGTAGGCATCGTAGCCAGAACTCCCACGTAACTGTGGAAACACACACGAAGGATCACAGACTGAACAACATTCAGACCAGGTTATATCGCCCTCTTTCCTGCTGACCATCGCGAAATTATCTCCGCGCAATACTGGCGCCAACAGATATTTCCCAACGCGTATGGCGCCACCGACCGAGCGCCCTACAGCTTGGTCAACATTAATGCTACTGGAGGCCCAATTAACAGTTATCCACACAGGGCCTTGGTCAGTAGGGAGACACAAGCCAGATTCTGAAGAATCGCCCGCCAGAGACCACGACCAAGCGGGAAGTGTATCTTCTCCCGCGTTCCCGATTAGCACTTCCCATTTTTTGGTTTCACCCGGACGAAATATCCACAATTGCCCACTGTCTCTCTGCACCGCTACCAGCAAACGTCGTTGACCCCCTAATTTAGCTGAACAAAATGCAAAGCGACCATCTCGAGAAGGCAATGGGAACGGACTAGCCTGTTCATTATACGTTCCCGGCTTATTATTGTGTATCGATCTTATTGGAAACAATTTCAAACCGTTCCCTGTACCATAAGGAGGAAGCCATAAGTCAGCTACACTGTCATTTGCATCCAACAAAATAGAGCCACAATAAGGACAGTTCTTAAATTGAGATGGGAACACACTCTGGTCACAGGGTACCCCCGAGATAGGATGACTTTTCGCCCCAATCAACATACAAAGCGGTGCAACCGGCGCTGCCTCGCACTTTTGCCCGAAGATGCTTTGAATTTTGAATGTTTTAGAGTTCTCATCTTGCTCCCAAGATGAATCTTTAAACGGCCACAACATTTTGTTTTCCTCCAAACCTATGGAGATTGTCACCAGGGAGGCTTCCTGTTATCGCCTCCTGGCTTTCATCTCCTTAAAAATGGACTTACACTGGAGATCAAATCAGGTTGGGAGGGTGCTCAACAACCTCCCCTTCTTTAAAAATTTCACACAAAATATTGACAGTGTCATCACAATGATTAGTACATCTCAAGAAATTAAATCACACTTGAACTTCAATTTTATGTCGTTTTCAGTTATCTTGGCTACTACTCCATATATGTGCCCATTTTCCTGAATAACAACTCAATAATACAGCGTGTCAGGTTTCATGTTGCTCAGGAAACACTATGTTTTTTCAGAAAAAGATAAAGTTTTTCAAGAGTGATTGAGTACTTATTTGCGACCACTCCCCTGCTTTGTGATTCATATTTCTTAACAAGTTAGTGGGCGGAGGGTTCTTTCCGTTTTAATCTTTATCATTGTGAATTCTCAATAATCACGGTCAAGCTCTTATCTCCAATGGCAAACGCATTCTTAACCTCACCTCTTATGGTCACCTCTTCCCCCGTTTTGGGAAAGGTCTTCGATGGGATAACTGCAATTGCCCCGGTTTCATCCGCGATCATGAAATAGCCATGCCCAAAAACGATGAACGACTTTGTAACATTACCTTTGACGTGCACTAATCGGTCTCCATATTGGGTAGGTGAAGCAAGAATGTCAGTAATTTTATCCGTCCTTGACAAAGGACTATCTGTGCAGGCGGGCAGTAACGAAAACAAGATAAACGTAAGAATAACGCTGAGTCCCTTAAATGGGAGGTTCATCGTCATCATATACTTGCAACTCACTTTCGTTCTTCATTTGACAAGAATTTGGAAAGAACTTCCTTGATTATCAGCAAATTATAGCAGGGAAAATAGATAGTCAAGGGAAAAAAGATTAAGGCAATAGACCTCAAAGAGTTTTTGATAGAATTTCCTTTTTAATTAAAAAGTTATGTAATAATAAGGTTTCTAAGAAATATTAATCATTAAACAATTTTTGCAGTTTTTATGCCAACTTTTAATATTTTATAACATCTTGTATTACTTTGATAATTATTGGGGGCGATTGGGGTCCTACCATAAAGTAGAAAAGATTTTCTATTTATTGCTAATGAATTTCTTCTTTTGTAGGGGAATTTTATTCCCCTTTTTAACTCTTTCGTTTCTCACAAGATCAAGAAAATAACGAGGATTAAAATTTCAACCGACTTGATAACGAATACCTTAGCCTCTACAGGATAAACCACTTTGGTCTCCCGATCATTAACAAGAGGACATTTATCCAAATCTTGCCCAGCTTAATCTTCAACATCTCGGGAAATATTTGTTTTTATTTTTCCCCCGATTGGGGTCTGAAAATATTCCGAAGAGAGTTTCCCTTCTTTAAGTTGCCCCAAGACTTTTTCAAGCTCATGAGTTAGGTTAAGGCATTCCTTTCCCTTGACTCCTTTGACCCTGAAAGCGACTTTACCCTTTGTTTGAATGGTTACTTCTACTTCCTCCGACATAAACAGTCCTCCTATAGGTCTCCAATGGTCAGTTTTTTTAGAACCAAACGAATATCCCCTCTCTCGGTCCTCCGTTGAAATATCAGGGAAAAGCCTTTTTTTGCGCCTCCAGAAGAACCTTGCGACGGGCATATCCTGATAGATTTTATCAATCAGGTTTTTTGTTTCCTTTTTTTCAAGGCTTTCCCACATACCAAGAATCTCATAAGCCGCTGCGGGAGAAGTCTTTCTGAATCCCAGCTTAAGCCCTCCCTTCCAGGTTATATCTAAATCGACAGGCTTTGAGGACCCCAGCGATTTAATATAACCCCCTTTGATAATCGGAATGTTTAACCCCTTGTAGGGTTTCAATCAAAATATCCTGGTCTCTAATCTCTGTCTTTAAGGTGGTCAGATGTGACATCTCTCCTGCTTTTTATATCCTCTCTTATTAACTGCAGTCGATCCCAAAAAAATATTCCCCTGGAGACCTTTAGATCTGCGTCGAGATCAGATTAAACTGCAAGTTTCCATCATCGTGCTTTTGGCCTTGTTGCGACATGAGATTTAAACGAAATTTAAACCAGTTGTTGAAGCAGACATTTCCTAGAAGACTTGGGTTTCTCTTCCTTGATGTTTGAGTTTAAACAGGGCCATAGGGTTTGGGGATTTATGGTGGCCATTTCCGGATATCGATATATTTCTGGGAGGCTGGAAAGAAGGTCAAACCTTTTGGGTTCCATGGAATTAGGCATTTGACTGTTTCGATACTCTATCAGAAAGGATACCCCTTATCAGTTATTCAGACCATATTGAGACATGCGAGTCCGAATACAACAGCCCGTTACATACATAGTCTTGGATTGGAAGAAACAAGAAGGGCGCTTGAAGAAGGTCTTAAAGAACCTGGTCAAGTGATTGAATTCAACAAGGAGAGTGTGGCATAAAAAAACCTCAGAAGGATTATTTCTGAGGTTTTTGTGTCCGAATTTGTGTCCAGGATATATAATAGAATGTTTTATGGCGTCCCCAACGGGATTTGAACCCGTGTTGCCGGCGTGAAAGGCCGGTGTCCTGGGCCAGGCTAGACGATGGGGACTTGAAGTGGTGGGCCGTGCTGGACTTGAACCAGCGACTCTCTGCTTAAAAGGCAGATACTCTACCTCCTGAGTTAACGGCCCGCTGCGAGAGCTTTGGAAAATGTTCCCTTTTGCTCAATCTCTGCGTCAGACTCAAATTTTAATCCTCAAAATACTAAATGTATTCCTGTGGTTAAAATTATCCTCTTCCTTGACCTTGAACAAAATTGGATATTTTTCAAAGCTCTCATTTAAACAATAAGCTTTAAAGGAAAAATTCTTGAGGAAATTTCTGAAAATTTGGATATTCGCCACCCTCTTGGCCTTGGGATGGATCATTCTGCCCGCCTCCGGGTTCGGGGCTGACAAGGTTCCTTTAAAAGCCGACGGGTCTACCAATGGTATGCCGGTTCGGTGGGATCAGGCTTTTTTTAGGCTCATCCCCACCCCTGATAGAGGCAAGCTTGAACGGGGAGAAATTCTTTGCGAAATAAGAAAAACAGGGAGTGATACTGTATTGGCCCAGACCATCGGCCTAATCAAGGCGAAGGCTGAAGACTGTTTTAAAGTAGTCCGGAACTATAATCAATATATCAATCTGATGCCCTGTACGGTAGAAAGTAAGGTGATCCGGTCGTTTCATTTGGAAGGAGAGAATGCCGGCGCCGAGGCAGTTGACTTTTGGACCCGGATAAGGGTTCTTGGTTTTAACACCCGTTATCTGCTCCGTATCGTCCATCTCACGGAGTCCGATAAGCAACGATTTCGCAGCTACTGGACTTTGGTGGACCACCCGGATCAACTGCCGGCCTGCCTCGATAGGGGGGAAAAGTCCTGCCGGAACGACCTGGCGGTCGATCTGGGGTCACACCAGTTTGAGCCTTTCCCCGGGAACCCCAATTACACCCTGCATACCTACACCCTGACTGTTTCCGGGAAAAGCTGGTTGCAACGGATGGCCTTCCGTCTGGGAGGGACAAAAGCAATGGAGGATGTCACCCTTGCGATCAGACGTGTTTTGGAGAAATAAGGACATCCCGCCATCTTAAAAAGAGGACACATTCATTGGGGGGCTTAAAGGCCCGCACTTCGACGACCCTCGTTTCCGTATCGATAGAAACGTAACGCATATAATCACGAGAACAGGCCCCCGAATTGACATAGATCCCTTTTCCGAAGGGACGGCAGGTCATCCGGTGGGAATGACCCATCACAATAATATTATTTTTCCCAAGGATCAAGGACTGTCGGGCGGCCATATCCAGCCTTTCAAAAAGTCGTTGTCCGAAGTCATAAAACGGTCCTTCTAAAAAATCGGCCAGCCGGCCTAGACCCTTTCGCCTCATTCCACCGATGACCCAGGTGATGAAATAAGGCAGCCGCCCTTTTTCACCGATGAAAGGATCGAATTGATGACCATGGATCAGCCATATTCGCCAGCCGTCTTTTTTCAGCCGGATCTGTTTTAAAGTTCCCATAAGTTTTTGGGTGATTTGATCGTGATTCCCAAAAATACTTTCGTAGCGTGCAGATTTCCAGCGCCGGACTACTCGGGAATAGCGTTTCAAAATGGCCTCAAGGACATCCGACCGGGAGCCTGGAAAAGGCCCATAATCGGTTTGGTAAATATCCCCCATCAGAATGATCCGGTCATGGGTCCGGGAGAGATGATCGTCAAACCGGAGCAGACCCTCTTCTTTCCCCTGGAATTTATCCAAAACCGGGATATGGCCAAGATGGAGATCGCCAAAGGAGGCTATGCGCATCAGTTGATTTCAGTTTGGGTTCTTAGTGGCAAGATCCAAATTGTCACCCTGGTGGAAAAGGGAGCCCATAACAAATCTAATATTTAATAATTCCGGCTTTTGCCGATATCGAAAAGGGGATATTAAAATTGTTTCTTTCTGAATTCTGACACTGTATTCTGAAAGCTCTTTTTAATGTTTAAACGCCCTTTGACCGGTGAAGACCATAGCGGCCGGAGGATTAGCCTGATTGCAGGCTTCGATCACCTCGTAATCCCTTAAGGACCCTCCAGGTTGCACCACAGAGGTGATTCCCTGTTTCAAACCTACATCCACCCCGTCGCGGAAAGGGAAAAAGGCATCGGAAATCATGGCCGATCCTGGCAGACCGGCTTTGTCCTCTTTGGTCTTTTGGTCAATCTCTTCCTTGCCCTTAACTTTGCGTTTGCCCTGCTCGATTTCCAGTTCCAAATCTTTATAGGGAAGTCCGAAACGGTCGAAGCACAGGGCATCGGCATATTTGGTATAGGCCTTATAAACGGCGATCTCAGCCACACCCACCCGGTCCTGTTCGCCGGTGCCGATTCCCACGGTACATTGATCTTTAACATAGAGGACAGAGTTGGAGGTCACTCCCTGTTCCACGGACCAACCGAAGTACAGGTCGTCTAATTCCTTTTCCGTCGGTTGCCGTAAAATCCGGTACTCGCGATTCTGATAGGTGGAAACCGCTGGCAAGAAATCTTTTTTATTCTGAATGACATTGACAGGAGATTGCTGAAGGACCAAGCCACCGTCCTGCAATCCCTTAAAATCCAGAAACCGGACCTGGCGAAGGCCTTCCAAATGATCCATGCGGGGCACCTTTAAAATCCTCAAATTCCCCCGTTTGGCCAAAATGGGCACAGCACCCTCCTCAAAATCCGGTGCGGCTACGACCTCGAGATAATTTGAGGCGATCAATTCAGCTGTGGCTTTGTCTAAAGGGCGGTTGAAAACAGCAGCTCCGCCGAAAGCGGCGATTCGGTCGGCCCGGTTGGCTCGAAAGTAGGCCTCCGATAAGCTAGTCCCATAGGCTACCCCGCAAGGGTTATTATGTTTGACGATGACTGCCGCCGGCTTGGCCAAAAGAAATTTCAGAATGTTCAGGGCATTATCCACATCGGTCAGATTGGTCTTGCCGGGATGCTTTCCCTCTTGAATCATCTCGGCCTCGGTGATGGCCGAAACCATGCCCTGGCCTGGCCGAATGAATTGACATTCCCCCAAAACAAGATTGCCGTTGATCAATTCATATAAGGCCGCTTCCTGTCCCGGGTTTTCCCCGTAACGGAGGCCCTTTTCTTCCAAGACCCCATCGGCCTGGGGAAGTTTCCAGGTCCTCTTCCGATAAATCAGGGATTGATCCCCTAAGGTGATGGTCAAGGTTGGTGGAAAATGATCGGCCATGACCGTGCGGTACTTTTTTTTTAGATCATCCATAAAAACTCCAGGCGTGAGGGGTGAGGCATTAGGCGTGAGTTGCGAGACAAGAGAACACTAGACAAACTCATGCCTCGTGCCTCTCGTCTCGTGCCTTATCTCTTTCAATATAGGCGTAGGCGCTGTGATTGTGAATGGATTCGAAATTCTCCGAATCCACGGAAAACCAGGTGATATTGGGGTCGGCTTCCAGTTTTCTGGCTACTTCGCGGACCACATCCTCGACGAACATAGGATTTTCAAAACTCCTCTCGGTTACATATTTTTCATCTTCCCGCTTTAAAACGGAAAAGACCTCAGCCGATCCGGACTCTTCCACCAGACGGATGATATCCTCAATCCAGATGAATTTCTTGAACCGAAAGCTTACCCGGACCTCTCCCCTTTGATTATGAGCCCCATATTCACTGATTTCCTTGGAACAGGGACACACCGTGGTTATGGGAACCTTGAGTTCAATCAACAGATCCCTGCCCTTGGTGCTTTTGGACGATGCCTTAAAGGTACAAATATATTCCATCAGACCTTCGACCTGGGTTATCGGGGCCTTTTTGGTGATAAAGTAGGGGAAAGTGACCTCTAAATGGGCGGATTCGGCATCCAGACGTTTTTTAAGTTCATCCAGAATGGTATTTAGATTTTCCATGGTGACCTGACGGCGGTATTCGCTCAAGACTTCTATAAAGCGGCTCATATGAGTCCCTTTATGATCATGGGGCAGGTCAACATACATATTGATGCTGGCCACAGTCTGCTGAAAGCCGTTTTCCTTGTCCCGAACCGTAATGGGGTAACGAATGTTTTTGACCCCTACCTTGTCGATCGGAATCTGTCGATTATCTTTTTGGCTTTGAACGTCAATCATAAGAGTTGCGAGTTGCAAGTTGCGAGTTGCGCGTTACGCGTCAAAGAAATTTCAACCCGTAACCCGTAACCCGGAACCCGTAACTGGTTTTTTCACCATCCTATCGTCAAATATTCATGCATGGAGTTGGCGGCGATACGTCCGGCTCCCATGGCCAGGATGACTGTAGCCGAACCGGTGACGATGTCCCCGCCGGCCCAGACCCCCTTCTTAAATGTTTTTCCGGTCTTAGGATCAGCCATGATGTAGCCCCTCCGGTTGGTCTGCAAGCCAGGGGTGGTTGCTGTGATCAGAGGATTGGCCCCGGCACCGATGGAAATGACTACCAGATCGGTCTCCATAGTGAATTCCGAACCCTCTATCGGAATGGGTCTCCTTCGACCGGAGGAATCGGGTTCACCCAGTTCCATTTTAATACACTCCATGGCTGTCACGCGGCCCTGGTCATCTCCGATAAAGCGGGTGGGGTTGGTCAGCAGGTGCATCTCCACCCCTTCCTGTTCGGCATGGTGTATTTCTTCCCCCCGGGCCGGCATTTCATCCCGGGAACGGCGGTAAACGATCTTTACGCTGTCCGCACCCAAACGTAAGGCAGTCCGGGCCGAGTCCATGGCCACATTACCAGCCCCCAGGACCACCACATTTTTCCCCAAAACAATAGGGGTGTCGTACTCGGGAAATTTATAGGCCTTCATCAAATTGGAACGGGTCAGGTATTCATTGGCTGAATAGATGCCTATCAGGTTCTCTCCGGGGATATTCATAAATATCGGAAGTCCGGCTCCGACTCCGATATAAACGGCATCGAACCCCTCATCAAAAAGTTCGTCAATGGTAGAGGTTCGGCCGATAACGGCATTACAGACGATCTTGGCCCCCAGCTTTTCCAGGATATCCACCTCGGCCTGAACAATGGCCTTGGGCAGTCGAAACTCCGGGATCCCATAAATTAATACCCCTCCGGTCTTGTGGAAGGCTTCGAAGATGGTGACCTCGTGACCTTTAAGGATCAGGTCCCCGGCCACCGTAAGACCGGATGGGCCGGAACCCACTACGGCCACTTTTTTGCCGGTTGGGGCGGCTTTTTGAGGGAGTTTAAATTCCCCCTGAGTCCGTTGCCGGTCGGCGGCAAAACGTTCCAAACGACCAACCGCTACCGGTTCTTCTTTCTTACCTAAGATACACAGAGCTTCACATTGGGCCTCCTGGGGACAGACCCGGCCGCATACGGCAGGCAGACTGGTCTTTTCCCAAAGCTTCATAATCGCCCCGGAAAAATCCCCTTCTTTGATGTGTCTGATGAATCCCGGGATGTCAATTTGTACAGGACATCCTTCCACACAGGATGGTTTTTTACATTGAAGACAACGGCTCGCTTCCAACTGCGCGGTGTCTGGAGAATACCCCAGGGGAACTTCATCAAAATTCCTGGCCCGGACCTTTGGGTCCTGCTCAGGCATCGTCTGCCTGGTTATTTTTTCTTTTTTTTTGATTTCCTCGGCCACGTTTATTCCTCCACTATATAGTTCGGCGTTCGGAGTTTTTTAGTTCGGAGTAAAAATTATGAATCAGAAGCCTCACTCTGAACTCTTAACTCCGAACGTATCTCTTACATTGACACCCTGACCCCTGAAACCGGTCCAGGGACTGTTTTTCCTGTTCCAGGTAGGCCCGCTGCCTCTGGATCAGTTCATCAAAATTAACCTGATGGCCGTCAAATTCAGGGCCTTCCACGCAGGCAAACCGAGTCGTCCCATCGACTGTCACCCGGCAGCAGCCACACATTCCGGTGCCGTCCACCATAATGGGATTCAAGCTGACCATAGTTTTGACTCCATATCCTTCAGTCAGCTTGCAGGTGAATTTCATCATCGGGACCGGACCTATGGCCACAATCAGGACAATGGGTTCTTTTTTGTCTAAGTATTCCTTTAGGACCTCAGTGACAAATCCATGATGCCCGTAGGATCCATCGTCTGTACAGACCCGAAGCTCATTGGAAGCCTGGGCCATCTTGTCTTCCAGTATAAGCAGATCCCTGGTCCGGGCACCGATAATGGCCACAACATGATTGCCGGCCTCCTTCATGCCTTTGGTGATAGGATGTAAGACCGCCACTCCAGTGCCCCCGCCGACGCAAATAACGGTCCCCCCTAACTTCTCGATATGGGTCGGCAGGCCTAAGGGTCCGCAGATGTCCTGGAGAACATCTCCCACATTGAGGGACTTCATCAAGGCAGTTGATTTTCCTACCACTTGGTAAATAAGGGTAATCGTTCCCGCCTGGGGATCCGTATCGGCCATGGTCAGCGGGATCCGTTCGCCAGTTTCATTAACCCGGAGTATGACAAACTGACCGGGCTTGGCCTTCCGGGCTATCAGGGGGGCTTTGATTACGTTACTAATTACGGTACCTTGGGCCAATTCTGCTTTCTCTATTATCTCAAACACGCCAAGTCTCCTTCTTGCTGATTAAACGATCAAATCCCTTAGGAAAACTAAAGGGAAAAAATAGATTCAATGGTCCGATATCAAAAAGAGCTTTTTAGTTTTAAAAGCCTCTTTTCTTTCGTCTATCGCTTCATTTTTTTAATAACTTGTGATTGTTAGCATAGTTGTCTCGTTCTGTCAAAAAAAATAAAAAAGGATTATGACGGAAGAATCCCCTTGAAGCATCATCCAGGGCAGACGTGAGTCAATTCTGGAACGGTCGAAGAGGCCTGAAACTTTTTAATAAAACCGGACTTCGTCAAGATTTCACGCCTCTCTTAGCATGGAGATGGGATATCTATGATTTCTTTTTTCCACTTATTGTTAATCCATAAAAAAGAACTATTAGTCATGTTTAAAAGCTTGACGGTAATTAATCGTTGTGATAAATAACACAAGTTTAATTGTAAGTTACAATTAAGCCTATATAATATAGACGAGACCCAACGGGTTCAAAATACCTTAAAGGAGGATGTTTGTATGGCGTATAATGCAGTAAAAATGAAAGACTGGCAGATTTCTGAAGCTTCGGAAAAAAACATGCCCAGCCCCGATCAATGGCGGGACAAATTAGGGCTCCAGAAAGACGAGGTGATCCCTTTTGGCCGGCTGGCCCGGCTCGACTTCATGAAAATCACGGAACGGCTCAAGGACAAACCGGACGGAAAATATATTGAAGTTACGGCCATCACCCCTACTCCCTTAGGGGAAGGGAAAAGTACTACCTCCTGCGGTCTTATGGAAGGCTTGGGAAAACGGGGGGTCAGCGTGGGGGGTGCCCTGCGTCAGCCTTCCGGCGGACCGACCATGAACATCAAAGGGACGGCTGCCGGGGGCGGAAATGCCCTGTTAATCCCCATGACCGAATTCTCTATGGGTCTCACTGGTGATATTAACAACATCATGAACGCCCACAACTTGGCCATGGTGGCCATGACGGCCCGGATGCAGCATGAACGGAATTACAATGATGAACAGTTGAAAAGGTTGACCAAGATGCGACGGCTGGATATCGATCCCACCCGGGTGGAGATGGGCTGGATTATGGATTTCTGCGCCCAGGCCATGCGCAATATCATTATCGGTATCGGCGGTCGTATGGACGGATATATGATGCAATCCAAATTCGGGATCGCCGTCTCCTCCGAGGTCATGGCCATTTTATCCATCGTTAATGACCTGGCCGATATGCGCAAACGATTGGATGAAATCACCGTGGCCTTTGACAAAAAAGGGAATCCCGTAACCACCGGAGACCTGGAAGTAGGTGGGGCTATGACCGCTTTTATGGTTCAATCCATCAACCCCACGCTGTTGTGTACGGCCGAGTACCAGCCCTGCATGGTCCACGCCGGTCCCTTCGCCAATATCGCCGTGGGCCAGTCCTCCATCATTGCCGACCGGGTCGGCTTGAAATTATTTGATTATCATGTGACCGAAAGCGGTTTTGCGGCTGATATCGGTTTTGAAAAATTCTGGAATGTAAAATCACGTTACAGCGGACTGAAGCCCCACGTTTCGGTTTTGACCACCACCATCCGGGCCTTGAAGATGCACGGCGGCGGACCAAAAGTCGTTGCCGGATTGGCCTTGCCCGAGGAGTACACCAAGGAAAACGTAGGCCTGGTGGAAAAAGGCGTAGCCAACATGGTCCATTGTATCGAAATCATCCGAAAATCCGGCATGAACCCGGTGGTCTGCATCAATGCCTTCCATACCGATACCAAGGATGAAATCGCCGCGGTGCGTAAGGCTGCTGAAAAGGCTGGAGCCCGCTGCGCCCTATCGACCCATTGGGCCGACGGCGGTGAAGGGGCCCTGGAACTGGCTGATGCGGTTATTGACGCCTGTAAAGAAAAATCTAAGTTCAAGTTTTTATATCCCCTGGAAATGAAGCTCCGGGACCGGGTGGCCAAAATTGCCAAGGAAGTCTATGGGGCCGATGGGGTTTCCTGGACAGCGGAGGCCGAGGCCAAGGCCAAGATGCTCGAGGGAGACCCTAAATATGATGATTATGCCACTATGATGGTCAAGACCCATTTGAGCCTTACCCATGATCCGACCTTGAAGGGAGTGCCTAAGAGTTGGAAGCTTCCGGTTCGGGATGTCTTGATCTATTCCGGGGCTAAATTCCTCTGCCCGGTGGCCGGGGCCATCACCCTCATGCCTGGAACATCCTCCGATCCGGCCTTCCGCCGCATCGACGTGGATGTCAAAACCGGCAAGACCAAAGGATTATTCTAACCAACGAATTAAAAGTCCAGATATGTTATTCCTGGGTTTTTGTTTATTTTGTTTTCCCTCTCGCCTTCCCGCGAAATGCTAAGGGAAGGCGTTTTTTATATAATCTATTTGAGGAGAAGGATATAAATCAATGGCAGGAACAGAACAAGAAAAAGTCGGAGCGGTCATGGTCGTCGGGGGAGGGATCGCCGGTATTCAAGCCTCCTTGGACCTGGCCGAATCCGGATATTATGTTTATTTAGTGGAAAAGAAATCGGCTATCGGCGGGGTCATGGCCCAATTGGACAAGACCTTTCCGACCAACGACTGTTCCATGTGCATCATCTCCCCCAAGTTGGTGGAATGTGGCCGGCACTTGAACATCGAACTTTTGACTCTGAGCGAGATCGAGGAGGTTTCCGGAGGACCGGGGCGGTTTCAAATCAAGGTCCGACAAAATCCCCGCTTTGTGGACCCCGCGAAATGCACGTCCTGCGGTGAATGTACCAAGGTCTGCCCGATTGATGTGCCTAACCAATTTGACGAAGAGTTACGTGCCCGTAAGGCGGCCTACAAACTCTATCCCCAGGCCATGCCCGGAGCCTTTGCCATTGAAAAAAGGGGTACCGCCCCCTGTAAAGCCACCTGTCCGGCCCATATCAGCATTCAGGGATTTATCGCCCTCATCGCCCAAGGAAAGGACAAGGAAGCCTTAAAACTGATAAAACAGGAAATGCCCTTCCCGGCCATTTGTGGACGGGTCTGTCATCACCCTTGTGAGGCCCAATGTACCCGCGGTCAGGTGGACGAGCCCTTGGCCATCGAATATTTGAAACGGTTTGTGGCTGACAAAGATCTTAAGGACAGCGAACGCTATGTCCCTTTGGTTGCCCCCCCGAGGCCGGAAAAGGTCGCCATAGTGGGCGGAGGGCCCTCGGGGTTAACAGCTGCCTATTATCTGGCCCAGAAGGGGTATCCGGTTACCATCTTTGAAAAGCTGCCTGTCCTGGGTGGCATGATGGCCGTAGGGATCCCAGCCTACCGTCTGCCCCGTGAAACCTTGCAGGCTGAAGTCCAGGTCATCAAAGATCTGGGCGTGGAGATGAAAACCGGCCTGGCCTTCGGTCAGGATTTCAACCTGGATGACTTGAAAAACCAGGGCTTTCAATCCATCTATCTGGCCCTTGGTCTCCATAAGAGCCGCCGGCTCGGGGTCCCCGGAGAGGATTTGCCCAATGTCTTGCAAGGGGTGAACTTTCTCCGCTCGGCCGCCCTGGGGGAGGATATCCGGGTCGGGAAAAGAACTCTGGTCATCGGTGGAGGCAACGTGGCCATCGACGTGGCCCTTACCGCCCTCAGGCAAGGGGCTGAGGAAGTACGGCTGGTCTGCCTGGAACAACGCGATGAAATGCCGGCCTGGGAGTATGAAATTGAAGAGGCCTTATCTGAGGGAGTCATCATCGAAAACGGCTGGGGGCCCTTGCAGTTTTCCGAAAAGGGAGGGAATTTATCCACGATTTCCTTTAAGAAATGTGTATCCGTCTTTGACGATCAGAAACGGTTCAACCCCAGTTATGATGAGAAGATAACCACTTCCTGGGAGGCGGATACGGCCATTGTAGCCATCGGCCAGCAGTCAGACCTCGAGGGCCTATCCTCACAAGGATTGAAAATCACTCCCAGGGGGTCTTTTGAGGCCGATACCCTGACCTTGGAGACCAACCTCCCTGGTGTCTTTACCGGCGGTGATTTTTTCTATGGGCCGAAATCGGTGGTCGAGGCCGTGGCCTGCGGCAAAGAGGCGGCCGAAAGTATCCACCGCTACCTCAACAACCTGGACCTTAAGGCCGATCGGCAAAAAGACTGGTCCTTTACCAAGCCGGAAACGGAGGGGGAGAACCTTAAGCCCCGGCAGTCCATGCCAACCCGGGATCTATCCGAGCGCCGCGGGACCTATCAAGAGATGGCCCTGGGGTTCACCGAGGAGCGAGCCAGGAGAGAGGCCGAACGCTGCCTAAAGTGCGGGATCTGTTCCGAATGTTATCAGTGCGTCGAGGCCTGTCTCGCCAAGGCCATCGATCATGAGATGAAGCCCTTTGAAAGGACTATCGAAGTCGGTTCAGTGGTCATGGCCCCGGGCTTTCAGCCTTTTGATCCTTCCCTCTATGAAGCCTATGGCTATATCAATTATCCCAACGTGGTCACCAGCATGGAATTTGAGCGCATTCTGTCGGCCTCGGGTCCTTTTGAAGGGCACTTGGTCCGTCCTTCGGATCATCAGGAGCCGAAAAAAATCGCCTGGCTTCAGTGTGTGGGATCTCGGGACATCAACCACTGCGATCATGGTTACTGTTCGGCCGTTTGCTGCATGTACGCTATAAAAGAAGCGGTCATTGCCAAGGAACACAGCCCTGCCCCCCTGGATACGGCCATATTCTTTATGGATATGCGGACCCATGGGAAAGAGTTTGAAAAATATTATAATCGGGCCAAGGACGAACGGGGGGTCCGCTTTGTCCGTTCCCGGATCCATTCAATCGACCCGATTCCGGAAACCAACAACCTCGTGATTCAGTACGTCTCTGAATCCGGAGAAGTCTTGACTGAAGAATTTGATATGGTGGTCCTTTCCGTGGGTCTGGAGACTTCACCGGAGGCCATTGCCCTGGCCGAGAAGCTCGGGGTCCCCCTGGACCATAACCGCTTCGCCAAGGTCAGCAGCTTTTCACCGGTGACCACGGAAACGCCGGGAATTTATGCCTGCGGGGCCTTTGACGGGCCTAAGGATATTCCCCAGGCGGTCATGGAAGCCTCGGCAGCGGCCTGTGCGGCCACCGAATCCCTGGCCGATGCCCGGGGACAGCTCATCCGCCATCAGGAACTCCCGCCGGAAATCGATGTACTCGGACAGGACGCCCGGGTGGGCGTGTTTGTCTGTAATTGCGGTATCAATATCGGGGGGGTAGCCGATGTCCCGGCTGTCCGGGAATATGCCAGATCTTTGCCCAATGTAGTTCACGTGGAGGATAACCTCTTTACCTGTTCCCAGGACACCCAGGAAAAGATGAAGGCGGCCATCAAAGAAAAAGGGATTAACCGGGTAGTCGTCGCCTCCTGTTCGCCCCGGACTCATGAACCACTTTTTCAGCAGACCATCCGCGAGGCCGGCTTAAATCAATATCTTTTTGACATGGCCAATATCCGGGATCAGGACACTTGGGTCCATCAAGGGGACCATGAAGCGGCCACGGCCAAGGCCAAGGATTTGGTGCGTATGGCCGTAGCCCGGGTCTCTTTACTCGAACCTTTACATAAGATCTCTTTTGGTTTGACCAAGTCTGTCATGGTCATCGGTGGCGGAGTAGCCGGCATGACGGCCGCCCTGAACCTGGCCCAGCAGGGATTCCCCGTCCATCTGGTGGAAAAAAGCGATGTCCTGGGAGGAAATGCCCTTAAACTTCGGCATACCTGGCGGGGGGAGGATATCCCGGCTTATGTCAAGACCCTGGCTTCTTCGGTCTCCGGTCATTCCCTGATCCAGGTCTACTATAATACTGAAGTAGCCCGTTCTTCGGGCTTTATCGGTAATTATACCACCACCCTGAACCAGGGCGGACAGGACCTGGAAATCGCCCATGGGGCGGTTGTCTTAGCTACCGGCGGCCACGAATGGACTCCGGACGTCTACGCCTACGGACAGGACCCCCGGATCATGACCGCCCTGGAATTGGACCAGGCCATCATTGGGAAGGAGGAAAGGGTTTCCAAGGCCCAGACCGCCGTTTTTATCCAGTGTGTGGGCTCAAGGGAACCTCAGCGTCCTTATTGCAGCCGGCTCTGTTGCACCCACAGCGTAGAAAGCGCCCTGACCTTAAAGAAGCTCAACCCCGAGATGGACGTCTTTATCCTCTATCGGGATATGAGGACCTTTGGGGTCCGGGAGGACCTTTACCGGGAAGCCAGGAATCAAGGGGTCATTTTTATCCGTTTTGACCTGGAAAGCAAACCCCAGGTCCAGGTAGAGAATGGCCAGGTGACCGTAAATGTTATCGATCACGTGCTGGGCCGGCCCATCGCCCTGGCCGCCGACCTGGTGACCCTGGCCGCGGCGATTATTCCCAACCCGGTGAAAGACTTGACCGAAGTCTTCAAGGTTTCTTTGAATAATGAAGGTTTCCTTCTGGAAGCCCACATGAAACTGCGGCCGGTTGATTTCGCCACCGACGGGATATATCTCTGTGGTCTGGCCCATTACCCTAAACCTATTGATGAAAGCATCGCCCAGGCCCAGGCTGCGGCCGGCCGGGCCTTGACCCTTATGGCCAAGGATTCTATCAAGGTTGGCGGCGTGGTGGCCGTGGTGCAAGAGGAACTCTGCGCCGTTTGCCTGACCTGTGTCCGGGTCTGCCCTTTCCGGGTCCCGGTTATCGGAGAACGGGGGGCGGCGGAAATCGATGTCACCAAGTGTCAGGGCTGCGGAGTTTGTGTTTCCGAGTGTCCGGCTAAGGCCATCAGCCTGCAACACTTTACCGATAAGCAGGTCCTGGCTAAAGTCCACGCCTTGGCGGCATAAAAAAAACAGGTCAAGGCCTGAGGTCCGAGGTATAAGGAAAGCCTTTTTTACCCTGAACCTTATACCGCACACCTTGAACCTTGTACCATTAATTCTTATATTAAAAGGAGTTTTCAATGACCCAACCATTTGAACCCAGAATTGTGGCCTTCTGCTGCCAGTATTGAGCTTACAGCGCGGCGGACCTGGCAGGTTCGATGAGGCTGCAATATCCAACCAATATTCGGGTGATCATGGTCCCCTGCACCGGACGGGTTGACGTGATCCACCTCCTCAATGCCATTGAGGAAGGGGCGGACGGCGTCTATGTGGCCGGTTGTCTGGAAGGGGACTGCCACTATATCAGTGGAAATCTCAAGGCACGAAAAAGGGTCGGACAGGTTAAAAAGATATTGACTGAATTGGGTCTGGAACCGGAACGGGTAGAGATGTATAACCTGTCAGCCGCCCAGGGCCCCCGTTTTGCGGAGATCGCCCGGGAAATGACCGAGAAGATCAGGGCCCTGGGGCCCAGTCCGATTAGGACCATGGGAAAGGCGGCCTAAGAAGCTTTTAGGTTTGGAGTAATTAGTTCGGAGTGTGGCGTTGGGAGTTTATAGTCGGCGTTTTAATAATACTGTCTCAAAATACTTACTCCGAACTCTAAACTCCGAACTTTATTTTTGTTTTTAAAATACAAAGCTAATAATCAATTTTGGGAGGACTACCATGGTTGTAGCGGAAAGAAAACCCTTAAGCGAAATTCTGGCCATGCTCCAGCCTTACAAAAAGATCCTGGTCGCCGGGTGTAAGGGGTGCGTTACCGTTTGCACTACCGGCGGGAAAAAGGAGGTCGAAATACTGGCCTCGGAAATTCGAATCTCCCGGAAAAAGGACGGACAGGAAGCCGATGTTCAGGAAATTACCCTGGAACGCCAATGTGACCCTGAATATATCGATGAATTGGAAACTATGATCAAGGATCGTGACGCCGTTATTTCCATAGCCTGCACGGTAGGGCCCCAGTATATTGCCGCCCGGTATATGGATAAGATGGTCTTTCCCGGTCTCAATACAACCTTCATTGGGGGTTCCCGGGAACATGGGGTCTTTGCCGAATTTTGCCAGGCCTGCGGCTCCTGTATCATCCATAATTTTGGGACCCTCTGCCCCATAACCCGATGCTCCAAAAGTCTGTTAAACGGCCCTTGCGGTGGATCAGCCAACGGAAAGTGCGAGATCAGCAAAGAGGTGGATTGCGTCTGGCAACTCATCTATGACCGTCTCAAAGGCTTAGGACAACTGGATCAGATGACCCAGGTTGTCCCCTGCAAGGATTGGACGACCAGCCGGGACGGCGGCCCCAGGAAAATGATCAGGGAGGATTTAAGGCTATGAAATCGGGAAGCAGATTAGAAAAGATATTATCCGGCGGTCACTTCGCCGTAACCGGTGAATGCGGTCCTCCGAGGAATGCCAATCCGGATGTAGTCCGGCAAAAAGCGGCTCACCTGAAAGGTATGGTCGATTCCGTCAATGTGACCGATAATCAAACGGCCGTAGTTCGCATGTCCAGTCTGGCCGGCTGTTTGATTTTGATACAGGAAGGGTTGGAACCTAATTTACAGATGGTGGTCCGGGACCGGAACCGGATTGCCCTTCAAAGCGACATTTTAGGAGCCTATGCCTTAGGGGTTCGTAATATGCTCTGCCTCTCCGGAGATCATCAGAAATTCGGGGACCATCCCTCGTCCAAAAACGTCTTTGATTTGGATTCGATGCAGCTTATTCAGACCGTCAAGAAAATGCGGGACGAAGGAAAATTCATAAACGATCAGGCTATTGAATATCCTCCCAAGATGTTTATCGGCGCCGCGGCCAATCCCTTTGCCGACCCGGCAGAATTCCGGGCGGTCCGCCTGGGGAAAAAAGTGGCCGCCGGGGTGGATTTCGTCCAGACCCAATGTATCTATAATTTAGACCGCTTTGAAAAATTCATGCAGCAGGTTCGGGATATGGGAATTGATGAAAAAGTTTATATCCTGGGCGGTGTAACCCCTATGAAATCGGTTGGTATGGCCAACTACATGAAGAACCTGGTGCCCGGCATGGATGTGCCGGAGGAGGTTATCAACCGGATGAAAGGCGTGGCCAAAAAAGACCAGACCAAAGAGGGGATCGCCATAGCCATTGAGACCATCCAGCGCCTGAAGGCCATGAAAGGTATTGCCGGGGTCCATATCATGGCCATTGAATGGGAAGAACGGGTTCCCGAGATCGTCGAGATGGCCGGATTGCTTCCCAGACCCGAAGTCTGATTTCTGACTACGGAATTCGGAATCGAATGGATTAAAGCCTTCGGTCGCAATGCCTGCAGGCCGTTGAATGGGGTCGGAGCGAAATCCGGAAAGAATAAAAAAGCCGCCTGGTAACGGGCGGCTTTTTTTGTTCAAATCAAGCAAAAGAAAAAAGTTTCTTTATAAAGATTTCAATTTTTTCCGGGCTATTTTGGCCTGGCTGGATTTAGGGAAATCCTTGACGATTTTTTCCAGAAGGAGCCGGGCACTGCCGCTGGTGTCCTTCAGGCTGAGGAATGATAGGGCCTGTTTATAAAGGGCTTCGGGGATATGTCTGCTTTTGGGATAGGACTTGATCAAATTCTGGTAAGTCAGGATGGCTTCTTCATAATCTTTTGTCCCGTAAATGGATTCGGCTAATCCGAATCGGGCTTCTTCAACATATTTTCCTTTCGGAGCTGTCTTTAGATATTCTTCATATTTTTTTCTGGCCCCTTCGTAGGCCTGTTTAGCTAACAGGGCATCGGCTTCCTTGTAAATTTCATCCGCTGTTGGCTTGGCCTTCTCTTTTTCTTTGACCGGTTCTTTAACTTCTTTCTGATCCTCTTTGGGTTCGCGCGTTATTTCTTTGGCCTTTTCCGGTTTAGGCCCCGAATCGGTTGGCGTAGAAGGGGGGGAGGCGGCGGCGGAGAGGGTTTTTCCAGCCGCTGCAGGCGGGCCTGGAGGTCCTTCATCTCCTTGGCCAAGGAGTCGCTAAGATAGGTCTGCTCTTTTTTTTGGTTATGTTCCAGGGCTTCGATTCGGCCTTGTAAGGTTTCAATCTGACTTCTGATGGACTCCCCTTGGACAGTAGCATCGGCTTGATTCTGAAGGATGGGCTGGAATTGGGAATCCAACTTTCTTTCAGTTTGGTCTATCTTTTTGGACAAAACGGCCTTGTTTTCTTCTTGGGAATCTCTAACCTGAGCCAGGGACCGTTCCAAGGAAGAGGTCCTGTTGGCCAGAATGATGGCATCCTCCCTGGTAGCACAACCGGAGAGAACCATGAAAAGGAACCCCACCAATATCCAATTTTTTTTTATTTTCACTCTCCAACCTCCCTGGGGAAAAATCCGTTCGTCGTTGATCGTTCGGCGTTCGGAGAACCCCACGCTGCGCGCCTAAAAAGATCATTTCGGTTTTAAAATAAAAACAGGGTTTAAGGATCCCAGAAAGTTAATAGTTTGATGCACAGTATTAAGGTTTGCGATTCTCCTTAGAAATTGAACTTTTTCTGATCCTTTGTCAGAGGCCTCTCTTTTATCGTTCTATTTCAGGACAAAATGCGCCCGGCGGTTTTTGGCCCAGGCGGCCTCGTTGGATCCCGTATCTAATGGTTTTTCTTTGCCGTAACTGACCGTTGAAATCCGGTCGGCGCTGATCCCCAGAGAAACCAGGTATTGCATAGCGGCATCGGCCCTTTTCTGCCCCAGGGCCAGGTTGTATTCGGCGCTTCCCCTTTCGTCACAATGGCCTTCAATCAGGGCCTTGGCTGCCGGGAAGTTCTTTAACCATTGGGCTTTTTTATTCAGATTTTGTTTGGCCGTATCGGAAAGAATATATTGGTCAAATTCGAAATAGATGTCCTCGGATTCAAAGTGAGACTTATCGGAAGCTTCCTTCAAACGCCGGGCCTCTTCTTCCCTCAAGGCCTTTTCCCTTAAGGCCTGTTCGGAGGCCTCCTGTTCTTTAATGCGGACACGCTTTTTGGTTTTTTCCGCCTCGTCCTCCGTGGCGCTCGGGGGTTTGGAAACAATCCCTTCACTTTTAATTGCCTTTTTGCCGCAGGAAAAAAGAAAAAGACTGGAAACAAGAAATAGGATAATCAATAGTCCGAAACCGGCTTGTTTTGCTTTCACAGCACTATCCTCCTCTTTGAAATAAAAATAGGCTCTCTTTATTTTATTATGAATGAGTTTATACTATCTCTGAATAATACCAAAGCGTCATTCCCGAAAGCTTGGGCCCCGACCGGATCGGGGAAAGGGAATCCGGCAGTTCAAGCAGTGTTAATCGACCCGGAACCCACCTTGGCGGAGATGGTTGTTTTTTTATCTTTTTAGAAATCGTCTTATTGTATCTTATTTTCTAAGGGAATTATAGAAAAAAGTAAAAAAAAACAAAAAACTTACTCATCAAATTTCTTGGGACACCAGGAAGGACTGAACTGTTCCCCGGGTAAAAAGGTAATCCTTTTTTGATTGGCCCCATTGGAATTCATGACATAAACAGCAGACTTGCCGTGTCTATTGGAACTAAAGACAATCATCCCTCCTTCCGGGGAGAAATCGGGAGACTCATTATTTCCTGAAGCGGTCAACTGTTGGAGATCCCCCCCGGAAGCGGAAATGGTGAAAATTTGGAAGTGGTTTCCAACCCTTCCGGCATAGGCGATCAGGTTGCCTTTAGGTGACCAGACCGGGCCAACATTATAATTACCCTGAAACGTCAGTCGTCTCACTTCTCGGGTGCCGACATTCAAAATATAAATCTGTGGACTTCCGGAGCGATTGGAGACAAAGGCCAATTGTTTCCCGTCCGGAGACCAGGAGGGAGAGACGTCGATTCCCCAACTCTGGATCAATTGGCGGATCGAAGTTCCATTGCGGCTCAACTGGAGGATCTGGGAATTGCCTTTATAGTTCAAAGCCACCGCCAGAGATTCCCCGTCCGGATACCAGGCTGGGGTGATATTGACCCCGGGACGACTGGAGATCCTGCTGGATTGCAACCCTGGAAGACGGAGCAGATATACGGCCGGGGTCCCGTCTTTATAAGAAGTATAAGCGATTTCATCCCCTCGAGGAGACCAGCGTGGGGTAAGGGTAATGGAATTGTGATGCGTCAATCTTTTGGAATTACTGCCATCAAAATCAGCGGAATAGATTTCTTTCTTTCCCGCGATGGTGGAGACAAAGGCGATCCGGGTTTGGAAAGGGCCGTGTTCTCCGGTCAGCAGGAAAAGGATCTCGTCGGCAAAGCGATGGATCGCTCTGGGGTATTCCTGGGTTGCAACCATAAATTCTTTTCCCAGAATTGATTTGCCCTGAAGAAGATCGTAAAGACGCATCTCCATCTTTAGTTGGGACCCTTCCTGACGGTAAGTCCCTTTGACCAACAAATCGGCGCCGGTCATGGTCCAGGCATTGAAATCGACCGATCCCGGTTCTTCGGAACGGCCCAAAAACCCTTTGGGGTCTATCATTTGGAAATAGCCGGTAAAATCAAGATCCTTCATTAAGAGGTTCGCTGCCGTATTCCCCAGGGCGGCATCAGGGGCTCCCTGATTTAT
The DNA here is from genome assembly GCA_963790475.1 of uncultured delta proteobacterium. Taxonomy (GTDB): domain Bacteria; phylum Desulfobacterota; class RBG-13-43-22; order RBG-13-43-22; family RBG-13-43-22; genus RBG-13-43-22. Next base: position 546,893 of record CAWBOS010000015.1, read on the forward strand.
CAAACCCGGGATAACGATCGGGATCTTTTTGGCGGTGGGAGAATCGATGTCAATATAAACCTTGGCGAAAAGGGGATAAGGGAAGGCCCAAGAAACCAGTCCGCTTATAATCAGCATCCCCAGGAACAGGTAAAATTTAAACAATAATTTGCACATTTATTTTCCAGACAAGTCTTTGGAGTGAAAAGTTAAAAAAAACTCGTAACTATTTTTTGGATATCCTTCCGGTAATGGAGGTAAGGGAGAGGATTTCTTTAAAGTGCGCAGCACTTCCTGGTCAAAAACCTCTATCCCGGATTTTCGCTCGAACCGGAAATCTTCTATCTGGCCGTTCCGGTTGACTCGAACCATAAGATCGGCAGAGATATCATTTCCTTTTCGGAGCCCCTCAGGCAAGCCCCAGTTTCTTTTAATCCGGCTGACCATTGAGGCTTGATACAGTTGGAATTGAATTCCCAAACTGTCCGATCCTCCCGGCACGGAAGAAGTGACGTTCCCCGGCCCCCCAGAGCCGGTTCCTGTCCCGGTTGCGGAAGACGACTGCCTTTTTTTCTCAAGTTGAGCCAGGGCCTTGTCAAGGTTCAGTTCATCTTTTACTTTGTTTTCCAGACGATTTATATTTTTTTCCAGGGATCTTTCCTTCTGCACCTTTTGTTTTAATTTTTCCATGGCCTGATCCAAAGTCTTAGATCGGTCTTCAACCGGGAGGGGCTTTTCCGGAACCGGTTTGGGTATAGGAATAGGTTTGGGTTCCGATCGAGGGGGCGGAGGGGAAGGGGCGGCGACAGCTTCTTTTATCTTTGAGTTATTGCCGATCGCTCCGCCGGCGGGCAAGGAGACCAGATCGACGTAATAGGCCGGTTCCAGCTTTTTTCCCGCCCCGCCTTTTGGAAAAACGTTCAGAAAAAGTCCCAGGATCAAAAGATGCAGTCCAAGAGAAATAAAGACCATTTTCATCCATTGGTTTTCCCAGGAAGGGGCTTTCCAGGAGGAAAATGTTTTGGGGGTCATTTTTTTTCTTCACCCGGTTCAGTTACCATTCCCAATTTTTCAATTCCTGCATTTTTGATATCGCTCATAATTTGAATAACAAAACCGTAGGGAAGGGATCGGTCGGCCCGCAAAAAAACCTCTCCTTCCTTTTTGTTTTGGTAAAGGATTTTTAATTTTTCCTGCAGTTCACTGCGGTTGACCCGATATTCATTGATAAATATCTCCTGATTTTTATTCAAGGAGACCACCAGACGTTCATCCCGGGAGGAGATCGCCTTGGCCTTGGTTTGGGGGAGTTGGACATCCATGCCCTGCATCATCATGGGTGCCGCCACCATAAAGATGATCAGCAGGACCAACATAACGTCTACCAAGGGCGTTACGTTGATTTCCGACATCAATTTTTTATCTCCGCCGCCGACATCCATAAGTCAACCTTATTTCTTTAACCCGGCCTTTTTGTATTGGTCCCTCTCAATAATGTTTAAAAAATCGGAGGAAAAATTATTCATTTCCGATTCCAGGACCCTTACCTGGTTGGAAAAATAGTTATAGGCGATTACCGATGGTATGGCGGCCGCTAACCCGGCGGCTGTGGCGATCAGGGCCTCGGAGATCCCCGGGGCGACCACAGCCAGGTTGGCCCCTCCCCGGAGACCGATGCTATGGAAGGAATTCATGATCCCCCACACCGTACCGAAGAGCCCGATGAAAGGGGCGGTATTTCCGGTAGTGGCCAGAAAAGTCAGGGCGTAACCCAGACGGGTGACCTGAGAATTCATGGCCGCCCGCATGGCCCGGGGAATATTTTCAAAGCGAATCAAACTGGTGGACAGAATATCCGGGGACTCCCTTTGGGAGTTCTCCCCGGTTTCCTGCTGCATCTTATACAATCTCCCCAATTCCTGATACCCGACCCGAAAAACTTCAGCGACAGGACTGTATTGGAGATCCTTGGACTCGGTATAGGCTACGGCCAGACTTTTGCTTTTCCAAAAAATATCCTGAAAGAGATTGGTCTCCCTCCTGGCCCGGTGGACGACCCGGTATTTCATAAAGATAATGGACCAGGAGATGATGGAAAAAGCCAGCAGTAAAAAAAGGACCAGCTTGACTATGGGTCCGGCGTTCCAGACCATGGAAAAAATTTCATTTTGACTAACGATAGAAAACATGGATTCACTTTCTGGAAATCAGATCGAACATCTTACCGTTATTCTTAAATACATTTAGTCGATAGCGGCCTAGTAGAAGTTAAATAAAGAGTGAATAAAAATTTTCAAGTCCTTTGAGATCCAAAGCACGACCTTAAAATGAACCTTGAATAAAATTGAACCTTTTCAAAGCCTTCAATTGATCATCGGATAGGGTCCCCGGTAGAAGACGAGTCCTAAAAAAAGGGACCTCCAGGTTCCAAGATTTTCCCTGAAGTCCAAACACGTTATTACTCCTCTTCCTCCTCCTCTTCCATTTCTACTTCTATCGGCTCCTCTCCAACAATTTCCTTGAGGTATTCACCATATTCTTCGGCCGTCAGCATTTCATAATAATCCGTGGTGGCCGATACGTCAATACGGAGGATCCAACCGTCCTGATAAGGGTCTTCATTAATGATTTCCGGAGAATCCAGGAGTTCCTGGTTAATCTCGACAATTTCTCCGTTCAGAGGAGAAAAGAGGTCCGTCACCTCTCCCTGGGATTCTAAGGAACCAAAAGACTCATCTTTGACCACCTCATCCCCTTCTTCGGGGAGGTTAATCCCAGAAATATCCCCCAGCTCTTCCTGGGCAAAATCACTGATTCCGATGGTGATGCGGTTGTCGTCATCCAAGCGAGCCCAGGCATGATCCTTACTGTATCTTAGCTCTTCTAAGATAACCAAAATGTTCCCCCTTCTTTACGTGGATTAAATTCTTTCCATCGCTTAACTCCGAGAATTTAATTCTTATTTATTATCAAACCTTATCCTGTCCGACTGATGAACGGTCCAAACGAAAAATGATAGGGTTTTCGCCGAATCCCATTTAACGGGACCTAAAGACAAACATTTTTTCTTTTTAAACTGAGGTCTAATATAACCAAGTAAAATTAGCAAGTTTTTTTTTAGCTGTGACGGATTTTTCTGTTATTTAAATAACAAGTCAGAATTATTGGAAAAAAGACCAGGAAAATACTGACCTACTGCCTAATAGATTCCCCGGTTGTCTCCTCTGTGGAATTCCAAGACCCAAAGACCTATGCCGTATAAAAAAAGTTAGAAAAGGAAGATCATTTAGAAATCCAAACTTCCTCCTCAAACCTTGAAAAAATTTAGGGGGTGTCAAGATAATGGGGATAATTGGTTATTACAAAAAGGAGTCGAGACCCGACGATGGCCGAAAGGATGATATAAAAGGTCCCGGACTCTCGGCTGGAATCCCTTTTCGGCGGACTTCTTTGACGTCCAGCTCCTGCAGAAAGCTGACAGCAATAAAAAGGGCATAACTGTGAACGGTAACGCCCCGACATGAAAGAGAACCGGGAACACTATCACCCCTCTTTCATAAACAAATAACCAAAGGCCAGGAAAAGAACTCCCAGGGTGATGGCTGAGTCGGCCACGTTAAAGGCCGGCCAGTGATAATTCCCCCAGTAGATATCTAAGAAGTCGATTACCCCTCGAAACCGGAGACGGTCGATCAAATTTCCCAGGGCGCCTCCCAGGATCCCGCCTAAAGATAACAAAATTCCGGCTTTTTTTTGAGGATAACTAAAAGTGAAGATCAGGATACCGGACATGGCGACGATAGGGAACAGCAGCAATAAGATATCTCTCCAGACCGGGGCCGCCCCCCCCAAGATTCCAAAAGCCACACCTTTGTTTTGAATATGGATTAAATTGAACAGGCCGGGGATTACGGGTCGGGAGGAATATAAGGGAATATGGGTGATGATATATCCCTTAGTCAGTATATCCAGGATAAGCACTCCGAGAAAAGAAAGGCCTAAAAACCAGTACTTTTTTATGCCCATGAGGATCCTTTGATCTCCTTAGAATATTCCTTTATTTTCGATGCAGAGAATTCGTTTCCAACTTTTTCAATTGGAGTGATGGAGTATTGGATTTTTCCAAGCCATTATTCCAGTACTCCAATACTCCAATCTAATTGGGCTAATGTAATTTACTCCGGATTTAAAAACATAAATTATAAATGGCCGCTAGCTGTTAATGGCCTTATGACACCGGGAACAGATGGTCGGATGTTCCGGAAAACTGCCGACCTCGGTTCGAAAATTCCAGCATCGTTCGCATTTTTCTCCACTGGCCTTTTCGATCCGGATGATTAGACCGGGCAATTCCGAACTGGAGAACCCTTCCAACAGCACAGATTGAGAATGGATCTCGACTTGAGAGACAATAAAAAGAGTCGGCAGAAACTCGGCATAAGGCTTGAGGGCCGGTTTCAGGGAATCCGGCAGGAGAAGAATCACTCGGGCATCCAGGGGATTGCCGATGAGCTGGGAACGACGGGCTTGTTCCAGGGCCTTGGTCACCTCGGCCCGCACGGCAAGCAGGACCGACCATCGTTGATCCAATTCTTCATCTCCCAGAGTCAGGTTAAAATCCGGGAACTGAGTCAGATGGACACTTTCGGCCTCTTTATCGGCCTCAGGAAGACAGGACCAGACCTCCTCGGCAGTAAAGGATAAGACAGGGGCCATCAATCGTACTAAGGCCTTAAGGATGATCAGCAGGGCCGTTTGGGCCGACCTTCGTTCCCGGGACTTGGGGGCCGAAGTATAGAGACGGTCTTTGAGAATATCCAGATAAAAGGCGCTTAGTTCATTGGTACAGAATTGATAGAGGGTGTGATAGACCACATGAAAATCATAGTGCTCATAGGCCCGTCTGACCCGGGTGGTCACTTTCTGCAATTGAAGCAAGGCCCATCGATCCAGCTCTTCCATGTCTTTGATGAGCACCTGGTCCCGGGAAGATTGAAAATCGGAAATATTTCCCAAAAGAAAGCGGCAGGTGTTACGGATACGGCGATAGGCCTCGGTCAGTTGCTGGAGGATATTCTGGGAAATGCGGATGTCATCCCGATAATCTTCGGAGGAAACCCAAAGTCGTATTATTTCCGCCCCGTATTTTTTAATGACTTCCTCGGGATGGGTGACATTGCCCAGAGATTTGGATTCTTTCTTGCCCTGGACGTCCACCAAAAAACCGTGGGTCAACACCGCCTCATAGGGGGCTTCGCCCCGGGTCCCCACTGCAGCCAGCAGGGAACTGTGAAACCAGCCCCGGTGTTGATCGCTCCCTTCCAGATATAGATCGGCCGGTGCACCCAGGTAGGGACGTGCCTCGAGGACCGCGGCATAACTAACCCCGGAATCGAACCAGACATCCAGGATATCGGTTTCTTTTCGAAACCGGGTACCCTGACAATGGGGGCAAATGGTCCCGGCCGGGAGGAGTTGTTCTTCCGAGGCAGAAAACCAGATATCGGTTCCATGCTTCAAGACCTGGGCCTCCAGGTGGTTGAGGATCTCTCTGGTGATGATCCAGTTGTTGCAGTCTTGGCAATAAAAGACCGGAATAGGGACCCCCCAGGACCGCTGGCGGGACAGGCACCAGTCCGGGCGGTTTTCCATCATGCTGTAAATCCGGTTACGACCCCAGGCCGGCATCCAGGTCACCCGATCGATCTCGGCCAAAGCCTTTTTTCTAAGATCGTTGGTTTCCATGGAAAGAAACCATTGTTCGGTGGCCCGAAAGATCACCGGCCTTTTACAACGCCAGCAATGGGGATAGCTGTGGGTGATGGTTTCTTCACCCTTTAGTGAACCGACTTCCCGCAGTTTTTCTTTTACCGTGTCATTAGCCTCGAAGACGAATTGGCCGGCGAAAAATCCGACCTCGGGCAAAAACCGGCCTCCATCGTCTAACGGAGAATAGACGTCCAGATGATAGCGCAGCCCACTTTCGTAGTCTTCCTGACCGTGACCGGGGGCGGTATGGACGATCCCGGTGCCTTCTTCCAGGGTCACATAAGGGGCCAGGATCATCAGGGACTCCCGGTCATAAAGGGGGTGCCGGGCTTTTTTGCCCTCTAAAACCCGTGGTTCCAGTCCGGTCAAAATCTGGGGATTTTTCCAGGAAAGCTTAGGCCCCACCCTTTCTAAAAGCTCCCTGGCCAGGATATAGACCTCGTCACCTTCCTGAACGGCCACGTACTCAATGTCAGGATGGAAGGCCAGGGCCAGGTTGGCCGGAATGGTCCAGGGGGTCGTGGTCCAGATCAGGACCGAGACCTTTTTGTTCTTTAAGACCGGATAAGTCCCGGTCAAATCGGAGAGCAGAGGAAAAGCGACAAAGATCGATGGTGATGTATGGGATTCGTATTCCACTTCCGCCTCGGCCAGGGCCGTTCTGCAGGAGGTACACCAATAGATGGGTTTTTTACTTTTGTAGATACTTCCCTGCAAGGCAAAGCGTCCGAACTCACGGATGATAACCGCCTCATAAGCATAGTTCATGGTCAGATAGGGGTTGTCCCATTCCCCCAAAACCCCTAGCCTTTTAAATTCCTCCCGCTGGATGTCGATGAATTTCTCGGCATAGGCCCGGCAACGCTGCCGGATTTCCGTTTGGGAAAGGGTCTTTCTTTTCGGCCCCAATTCTTTGTCCACCTTATGTTCAATGGGCAGACCATGACAGTCCCAGCCCGGCACATAAGGGGCGTCAAAGCCCGACATCTGTTTGGATTTAATAATGATATCTTTTAATATTTTGTTGAGGGCCGTGCCCATATGGATATGGCCGTTGGCATAGGGGGGACCGTCATGAAGGATGAATTTTTTCCGGCCTTCGGAAGATTCCCGGATTTTCCGATATAACTGCATACCTTCCCAATGCTTCAGCCATTCCGGCTCCTTTTGGGCCAGGTTGGCTTTCATGGGAAAATTGGTTTTTGGCAGATTTAAGGTTTCTTTGTATTCCATACAGCCTCCAGTAAAATGTCTCTTGCTTTTCCTTATCATAACAGAGGGATAAGTCAAGGAGAAAGCAAATAATTCTTGATTTAGCCCATCAGCCCTTTGGACTTAACCTGTTGGATATGTTTTATATTGTTTTTCCTGAAGACCACTCCTTCCAGAAAGAAGGCGGTGAAGATACCGGTGACAAACCCGTTTCCCAAAAGGGGTCGCAAAGTCACAGGGAAGGTGTCGATGATTCCGACCGGCAAAAAGGCCACAATCGTTCCCAGAAGAAGGGGCAGGCCGATGACCAGTCCTGTCTCAACCTGAGACCCGCCTTCCGATTTCGACACCAGGACTATTCCGGCTCCAACCTGAAAACAGAGGATGTAGAGCAGAACGCTTCCGATGATCACCGGAGGGACGATTCCGATCACCCCTATTGCCGCTGGTGAAAAAGATAACAGAAAAAGCAAGATGGAGGTCGGGATAAGGGTATACCTGGAAGCACAATGGGTAGACAAAATCACTCCGGGGCTCATGGAAAAATTAACCGGTCCGATAACCCCGAAAAAACCGGCCAGGATATTAGCTATCCCGGTAAAGGTGATCCCTCGATTTATTCTTTGCGGCATGAGGGAGGGATTCAGAATATCTTCCAGCGATTCAATCGAACCCAGGTCATTGATCGAAAGGGCCAGGAAACAAAAGAGGACCGAAATAAGGACCCCCGGCTCGAAAGAAAGGTTTGTGACGAGATGTTGGCCGAAGAAGGAAACAGGGGCTAAGCCGGCAATGTTTCCGATGGTCCATTCCTCGGGGAAGATGAGAAAATAAGCAATGCTGCCAAAAAACATGGCCCAGATAATAAGGGTCGACTTCCAGATTCCTTCCAGTTTTTTTTGAAGAACAATCATTCCCAGAGTAAGCCCGAAGGCAAAAAAGAGGGTGGCCGATGGTGCGGACCGGCCACTTGATCTGGTGATCAGATTCATGACCGTGGGCAGTAAGGTGAAGCCGATAAGCAAAAGGACAACGGCCACGACCCGAGGGGTGAAAAGCTTCCGAAGATGACCGAAAAGCCCGGTTGCGCTGCAAAGGGCCAGGACCAAACCCCCGATCATCATGGAGGTGTAAACGGCCTCAAAGGCAAAACCTCTGCTGGCGATAACGCCGATGAGCAAGACGGTCGAAGGTCCGGCGATGAGGGGCAGTCGATGGCCCCAAAGAACCTGGAAGAAGATGGTCAGGGCCATGACAAAAGACATTTTTTGCAGATAAATGACCTGATCCAGAGGACTGGTGAAGTGGACCCCGCCGACGATCTTCCCAATAATGAGAATGGAAGGGAGGGCGATAAAAAGCCATTGAAGGCCCAAAAGCCAATTTTCTGCAACAGGAAGTTTATCGTCAAGACCATATTTGAACTGCACGAGTCCTCCTTTACAGCGTTGTACCATTGATCGTGGGCATTAACTCATCCAGTATTAATCAGGCCACCAAGGACGCTTTTAGCGACTTCTAATTCGTTTGTCAATAGGTTGGAGATCGGGGACCGGAGATAAAGAGTCCACCCGAACGTGTTTTTGGGAAAAAAATCTGAATAAGAGAGGTAGACTGGAAAAAGTGCCTTTGTCTGATTTGGAGTGTTACACAACACTAGGTCTAAATTTAAGAGGTCCATTTATTTTGCACGGACGGTGATAGGCTTGTGGCCTACTGTAGGTCAATAAGTCCTCCGGGACGGGGTTCCCGTTCAATAAAAGCAAGGGAGCGACTAATGATCCGGGGTCAGCAGTCCTGCTTCTTTCAGATTTCCCACGATAACCTGGAGGGACTGCTCCGGATGGAGATATTCTTGAGCCACTCGAAGCACATCTTCCCGACTGACCGATTTGATAAGGGCAGGATACTTTTCCGGATAATCAAGACCGAGTCCGAAATATTCCACCTGGGAAAGAAAATTGACCAGTTTCCCCTGGGTATCGAATCGCATTGGGAAACTGCCGATCAGATAATTTTTGGCCCGCTGAAGGGCTTCCGCGGAGACGGTTTCTTTGCGGATCCGTTCTATTTGTTTCATGGCCAGAGATATCGCCTCTAAAGCCGAGGCATTCTTGGTCTGTAAGACCACCTGAAAAGTCCCTTGAAATTTCTTGGGATCGAAGAAGCTACCTACCGAATAGGCCAGGCCTCGCTTAACGCGAATCTCATCCATTAACCTCGAACCAAACCCCCCGCCACCTAGAATATAGTTCATGACCGTTAAGGCATAATAATCCGGATTGGACCTGGCCACGCCGATCCCCCCGATAATGATATTGGCCTGGGCCAAGTCACGATTGATTTTGACGATCTCGCCCTTCTTGGCACCCCCCGGGCTAAGGTCTGATTTTGGAATTGGGCCTGCAGGCCATTCGGCGAAAAGGGGAATGATTTTGGTTTTCACCTCTTCTTGGGTAATATCCCCGGCGATCGACAACAGGGCATTATTAGGGTGGTAAAAGGTTTTATAAAAACGGACGACATCCTCCCGGGTCAGTTTCGGGACAGACTCCTTCGTCCCTTCTACCGGATGACTGTAGGGACTGTCCTGGAAAACAATCCGATTAAAAGCCTTCTCGGCCACTTCACCGGGGTCCTCTTCGGCGGATTTAATGGCCCCGAGAATTTTATGGGCTTCTTTTCGCAGCTCTTCCTCGGGAAAAATCGGCTGGGTGATCGTTTCCGCCAAAAGACCAAGCCCTTTTTCCAGATCTTTTTTCAGAACGCGGAGACTGATTGTGGCATAATCTTTGTTGGCCGAGACATTAAGAGAAGCCCCCATGAAATCAAGGGCCTCGTTTATAGAGATCAACGTCTGCTTTGATGTCCCCAGGAGCAAGCCCTTGGCGGTTAGAAAGGCTAACCCTTCTTTTCCCTTGGAGTCCTGTCGTGATCCCGCGTCAATGACTACCTGAATGGTTACAAAGGGGAGGGAATGTTCCTCGGTAAGGAGTAAAACCATCTGATTGGGTAAGGATAATCGGTTAATCGGTGGTATCGCAGCTGCAGGCCCACTCGACCAGCTCCAAAAGGTAAAGACCAAGAGGGCGGTTGAAATCAGTCTAATCGGTATGCCGGCCATAACGAGTTATCCTCCTCATCTGATAATGCGCCCCGGTCCGGAAGGGATGTCTTTAACCGGCCCACCCTCCTTGGGAGGGAGCGGAATAAGAACGCCCACGGTCCGGTTTTCGGGAAGAAGATATTTCTTGGCCACCCGTTGAATATCCTCCGGGGTGACCTTCCTGATGGATGGGATATAGTCCTCAACCATTTTCCAATTTCCGACCATCTCATATTGAGCCAGGATCATACCTTGATAGAATAGAGAATCCTGGCCATAAATAAAAGAGGCTTCCAATTGATTCTTGGCTTTCTGCAGTTCGGGGAACCCCACCCCTTCTTTCTGGAGATGTTCTATTTCCAAATCCAGGGCTTTCTCCAATTCGCCGACTTCTTTTCCGGGAAAGGGTTGAGCCGAAATCGTAAAAAGGTTGGGATCCTTGGAGACCAGGGCATTGTCGGCCTCGGCACTCAGGGCCAGTTGCTTCTCTCTGACCAGATTTTGGTAAAACCTTGAACTTCTCCCGCCGGATAGAATAGCCGCAATGACCTCCAAGGCATAGCTGTCTTGATGACGCAAGTTCGGCACATGATATCCCATAATAATATAAGGCAGCTCAGCTTCCCGGGTGACCGTAATTCTTCTTTCACCCGTCTGCGGTGGATCAATCCCCATTTTCTCTTCAGCAACATCTCTTTTTATGATTGATCCGAAGGCCTTTTCCAGACGGGGTAAAAGGTCATCCTTTTTGAAGTCTCCCACGATCACGAGTACGGCGTTGGCCGGATTATAATGGATTTTGCAGTATATTTTGAGATCCTCCAGAGTAAAGCGCTCGATATCTTCATACCAGCCGATGGTCGGCCAGTGATAAGGAGAGGTTTGAAAGGCCGTAGCTTCGACCTGTTCGGCCAGATAGGCTTGGGGACTGTCCTCGGTGCGCATCCTCCGCTCCTCCAGGACCACCATCCGTTCCGTCCGGAAATCTTCCTCCTTAAGTTGGAGATTCTCCATACGGTCCGCTTCCAGGTCGATGGGTACCTGAACCCGGCCGGAGCTGACATTTTCAAAATAGGCGGTAAAGTCGCTGGAGGTAAAGGCATTGTCATTACCGCCGATCTCCTCAACGGCCCGGGTGAACTCCTCCCCTTTGACTTTCTTGGTCCCCTTGAACATCATATGTTCCAGCATATGGGAAAGACCGGTCTTTCCCCAGGTTTCATTCCTGGACCCGACCCGATACCAGACCTGAAAGGTTACTTCGGGGACTTTATGATTTTCAACAAGAATCACTTTTAGCCCGTTGGATAAAACCGTCTCCTGAACTTTTTCGGCTATCGCCCCTTGGGAACCGACTGAAAATATGAACGGCGCGAGCAAAATAAATGAATATATCCTCCAATTGAAACCCCGGTTAGGCTTCAAGGGCTACCTCCTATTAGTTTTTATGGCACTTAATTCAGATAAGGCCGATCAGGCTCCAGGTCAAGAAAAATTTACCTGGTTTTCTTTAACCCATCAAAACATCAGGGAACTCCTTATGAAAGAGGAAGTGGGTATTTCGAATAAAAGCACCTCACCACCTGTTCTTTTCCGACTATCTCCAGGATAATTCAGCATAAGAGTCTTTATTGGGGAATAAAGTCTTCAATAGGACGCAGTTTTTTATTCAGGATCTGTAAAATGTCTTTCTCCTCCCGGTAGGCGGATAAATAAGCCCTGATCGAGATACCCATGGTGACCATACCGGTCAGGATAAGCGCGGCGTCCATGATCGTCCACAACCCCAACCCGAAATAACGTATCAGAGAAATGCCTAAGGCAATGAGAGCTATACCCGTGCGGATGAAAGCAAGCATCGTTCTTTCCTTGGCCAAAACAGTTCGATGAGAAGATAAATAATTCCGGGCAACGGCGAGGTGGTTCCGGTCTTTGGCTAATTGGGTTCTCAGCACCGAATACTCGGTTCGAGTGGCAGCCCATACTGTTCGCTTATCCGCTAATTCAGTCCGCCTGGAAGCCAAAGTAGTCCGCTGATCGGCCAAGTCGGTACGCCTGCCAGCCAACTTTGTCCGATCATCGGCTAACATCGTTCTCCGGTCGGCTAACTGGGTACGTCGGGCAGCGAGACTGGTCCGCTCATCGGCCAAATCGGTTCGTCTATCCGCCAAATCAGTTCTTCGGCCTGCCAGGTCGGTACGTCTATTAGCTAATGCGGTCCGTTGTTCGGCCAACTCAGTACTTTTGAGCGATAGTTTGGTCTGATCCTGCATCAATCTTGTACGCACATCGGCCTGTATTGTACGTTGTTCGGCCAGCTCGGTTCGTTTATTGGAAGTATCCACCAGATTGGCCGACATCTCGGTGCGTTTTTCGGCTAAGTTGGTCCGTTGATCGGAATTCTTGACCAACTGTTTGTCCAATTCCATGCGCTGGGCCGACATCTCGGTGCGTTTTTCGGCTAACTGGGTCCGTTGATCGGAATTCTTGACCAGTTGTTTGTTCAGTTCGGTGCTTTGTGCTGCCAGATCAGTACGGAGGGCCGAATTCTTGACCAGATCCGAGGTCAGGGAAGTTCGGCTTCGGGCTAATTCGATTTGTTCTTCTTCGAGCTTGTTTTCCTGATCAGCAAACTTGAGGAGGCCCTCAAAGACCGGCTTTTCTTCTTCCAGGACTTGGAGGATTTCTTTTAAGAAAACGGGACTTCCCTGTTCGTTATTGGTTTCTGCACTCATTCGTTTATCCTTTCATCCCATTGCTTAGTCTAAGGCAACAGGTCTATCTTCAAGGCCAATTTGAACCTCTTTCACACCGGCCACCTGCCGGGCTACCTCGATCAGATCGTTCTTGATTCTATGTTTTCCGCTGGGAAAAATTCCTCCCGTTTCAAAGGTTCCGGAAATTTTAACCGTTCCCTTTTCCGCCGACACTTTAAGTTCCAACCCCTTTGTACGGTCATGACCCGCCAACTCGGCCTTTACCCTGCTGGCCAAAAGGAAATCTTCAATAATAATTTGAGATTCTGGAGATTCCACGAATTCTTTTTGATTTAGAGTACAAACGATCATTTCACAAGCACTTTCTATCCCGATGGAATCCAAGTTAATGACTAAGTCATATAGAGAGGGATCCCGCCAGTCCACGTCGTATAAAAACCGTGTCCACTTGACCCGGCTTTCATCCATCTTTTCAATGGTTTTTTTCGCATCTTCTAAAGACATATTTTGGGTTTCGGCAAGCTTCTGGGCGCGTCGAGTCAACGGGGCAATGACCCTGACCTTTAAAACCCCGGGGATACCTTTCATCAGCAGATGTCCAGCATGCCCATAATAAGCAAAAGGCCCCCTCTGGGCCCTTTCGGCCAAAGCCAGTTGGATGGCCGTTAAATAAAGGCTTCGTTCCGTCGAAGGACCGCGAATTAATCCTTTGGTCTTTTCCAACTGTTGAAGGAGAAGGGATTGGGATATCCCAAAACGATCCGAAGCTTCCTGTAAAATTTCCTGGCTGACCGCAGGAATGCCTAATCTTCCCGACAGGCATTTCGCCAAAGCTTCCCCTCCGCTCATCGTACCTCTGGAAATGGTTATTATGGCCATCTTTCCTCCTTATTACCTAAGATAATTATTTCATCCTTTTCCCTCGAATCCCTTCTCCAAAATCACCCGGAAAGCCCCAGGGCTTTTATGACCAGATCCCGCAACTGGCTTAGTTTAAACGGTTTGGCAATAAAATCGTAGGCCCCTATTTTTAAGGCTTCCCTGGCCTTTTCCACAGTGGCAAACCCGGTGATGATAATCACTTTGGTTTCGGGAGAAACCTTTTGAACCAGTTTTAACACCTCAATACCATCCAACTCTTTCATTTTTAGGTCGGTGATTAAAATCTGAAATTTTTTTTCAGCAAATCGTTTAATAGCTTCGTTGGGATCGATAAACGTCTCAATATCCAGATTGACCTTTTCCAGGGTGGACCTCAACCTTTCACAAACGATCGGCTCATCATCCAAAATCATCACGCTGTAGGCTTTTTCCATAGGACCTCCATTCAAGGAGCACATCCTTTCCGGGTTATTTAAATTTTTTGGCGGCCTTATCCACCAGTTTGACGATCTGTTCCAATTTAAAAGGTTTGGTAACAAATTCCGCATCCAGTATTTGCGCTTCTCTGGCCCTTTCGATCGTGGCATAGCCGGTAATCACGATGGCCTTGGTATCCAGAGCCCGATCCTTAAGAAATTTTAAAATGTCCAACCCGCTGGGACCGCTCATCTTGAGATCGGTTACCAAGACCTGAAAATTTTTTTCCTCCAGGCGGTTTAATGCCTTTTGACTGTCGGTGAAAACTTCCACCGCGTATCCCTCTTTTTCCAGGACCGGCTGTAACCGTTCCCCGACAATGGGTTCGTCATCAAGAACCATAACTGAAATATTTTTTTTCATCGAAACCTCCTTCTTCGGTCGCTTACTCTTTCATTCTTTTAGCATAATAAAATGCCTTTACAATGCCGGTGTACTTTGCGACGGTTCTTCTTTCAAAAATTTATCGGCAAAAAAATCAATATCTTTTTCATTGCGCAACAAGACATCCAACTGCCGGGTGAACCCTATTAATCGGCCGATCAACCGAAATTTGTCTTCCATCAGGGACTGTTCGATCTTTTTTATTCTGGCGGTGATCAATTCCCCCTTACTTTCCACGGCAAAGTCATTCTTTTCCAGTATCTGGGCCAACAGTTTTACCCTTCGGGTCCGCCGGTTAACCTCGGTAACCCCTCCAAAAAACCGGAAATAAATATAATTGCTGTCCCGGTCCTCGGACATATTCCCGTCAATCAGGTTAAAATGATATCCCAGACCCAGATTCAGGTTGAGGTATTCCTTGGAGACAATGGCCAGGTTTATATTGAGCCTTTCTGTGGAAAGGGCCTCCGTGGAGGGGTTGCGGGTAAAGCTGGACATGAATCCTTTGAGATCCAAATCGACCGGCTGGGACTGCCACACGCCGGGGGCAACCAGGGCCCGAAGCAGAATCGACAGAGGCCGACAGTCGACTTCATCGAGGATTATTTCATTAGAAGAAATTCCCTTTTTAATACCTCCGCCAATATCGAGGACCGTCAAATTAAGGGGGATGGGCAGTTTAAGTTTGGTCAAGGAATGAATAAAACTCAATTGACTGGGATGTATACCTTGGGCGATTTTTCGAACGGCCATTTCATGGGCAAATCGGATGATATCATGAAACGTTTTACAATGGGCCGGATCGAATTCATTGGATTGAGGGTCGGTAATATTCAAAGTGGATATCTTCTTGAGCAACCTGCGGAGCAGCTTAAACTCATAGGTTTCTTCATAGGGTATTTTTTCGATCAGCTGGGCGGTTAGAAGTTCCTTGACAATTCCCTGGTAAATCACATTCTCCTCGGCATCAACGGTCACTTCCATACCGGACTTTAAGACCTGAGTGGCCGAATTGGTATCCACGATGGTTGGAACCCGGAATTCCCTGCAGATAGTCGCCATATGGCCGGTAACCGCCCCTATATCGGTGACCACCGCACTGGCCTGGGGGACCAGTTTGGACATCCGGGGAGAGGTATGTTTTAAGACCAGAACCGCACCGCGGGGAAAAAGCTGACTTTCTTCCTCTGATTGAACTTGAAAAACAGCCCCGGCCCCGATTCCCCTGCTGGCAATTACCCCTTGGTTTTTTAAGAGGACCGGATATTTTTGGGCGGCGGTAATCAGCCGGCTTTTATCCATTTTCAGTTTTCCTGAAAATTGAAGAGGCCGGGCCTGGAGATAGGTGACCTGTCCCTTTTGATCGATAGACCATTCAATGTCTTGAAAGGATTTCATATATTGTTCAATCCGGAGGGCCCCTTCGATAATCTCCCGCATGATTGATTCATCCAGGCAAGGCACTTCCTGTTTATCCGGAGGGACTGAAACCAGAGAAATCCCCTTTCCTTTCTCCAGGACGTACTGTTTGGTTTTTTTCCCAATATGCTGCCATAAAATCGGATAAGGATCGACTTTAGAAACCTTATATTGATCTACTTCCCCTTCGCCATCCACCACCAGCTTCCCCAACCCCCAAGAAGCCGCCAAGATCATCTCCTCCCCCTCCAATCCATTGGGATCAGCGGTATAAATAACCCCGCTGACCTGGGGGGAGATCATGGGCAAACATCCCACGGCCATAGCCATTTCCTTTTGTTTGATGCCTCTCTCATTTCTATAACTCATGACCTGGGGAGAAAACAAACTGGCCACGACTTGTTTGTATCCGGAGTCTATTTGAGAGGAAGGAACATTTAGAACGGTGGTATATTGACCGGCATAACTGATTTGGCTGTCTTCTCCCAGGGCGCTGCTGCGAACCGCCCAGCCGCCGAGAGGGGTATTATTCCAGGAAGAGAGGGCCTTTCGAATGGCCTTTTTGAGTTCCGGAGGCGTTTTGGCCCTGAGGATCAGTTCTTTCAGTTCTTTGGCCTTTTCCTCCATGACCTCTTGCTTAAACTTTCCTTCGCTTAAAGGGGCCACCCATTCTTCCAGTTTATTAAACTCAATGAATTGTTTAAAGGCATAGGTGGATATGACAAATCCCTCGGGAACCTTTAGCCCCAAACGATTTTGGAGTTCCCCCAGGGTGGCCATTTTTTCCCCCACATAATCGGACATTTCTTTGGTCAGCTCCCTTAGAGGATAAACATATTCCCCTTTGGGGAGTGTAAACCGGGAATCCAGTTCCCCATGGATTTCCATTTTTGCCTTTTCAAAAACATCAAAAAGGTCCAAATATTTTTTAGGGGTGATCAAATTGAGGTCATAGACGACCTTGTAGACCACCTCCTCCAACTGATTGGTCACGGTTTCAATATATTGTTTGTCGAAAAGATAATCGCCCCCGAGTTTTTCGCCCATATCGGCCATGAGGTCCAAGGCCTGGTTATTGTAATCCAAGAGCTCCCTGAAGGTCTGAAAAAGGAACTGGAGGGATAGCTCTTCCTCATTTTTTTTACGTCCCAAAAAATATTTAATGGGGTTTAACATGGAACATCTTTCTCTTTTTACAAACGATACGAATTACCAAAGATTTTTGAAATCTTGAATTTAGAATTCAGGTGTCAGAATTCTAAATATCATGGATTACCGGAGTCTAATGCCCGCCTTTAGAGCTGAAAACGATCCCTATGAACAAGCCGCTGACCATGGCAATGAGAACGGACAGGATCCCATACCACAATCCTTTCCGCGTGGCCAACCCGGATATCAAGGCCGGAAATCCCACCAATTGCACCTCAAGATGACTGGAATGGAGCAACCGGCCATTTCCCTCCTTAAAAGCCAGCAGTTCAAGCACATAGGAACCCGGATATATTTTAGGCGGCAGCTCCAGCACGGCATCCGCTTGATCCCAGACCCCTTTCTCCAGGGGTTTTATCCGGACCGTTCCTTCAAAGATATGGTAGAGATTATCCTTCTCTTTTAACTTAATCAATTCCTTGAGCAGGAGGGATTCCTCTTCCTGATTTTTAGTATTCAGGCTGCCGGAGAGGGCTGACAGGTAATTCAGCTTCATCGCCTGGGGCGCCCCTCCCTCTTCCATGGAAGCCAATTTTTCGGAAGTCCACAGAAGATAGACCTTGGGCAAATTTTTAAAATGGATCTCTTGGACATTCATCCATAAGCCGCCCACCCGGCCCTTGCGCATCAGGGCCAACTCTTCCCGGGGTCCAAGGATCCTGAAGGCGATGTGATCTCCGGAAGGCACCACCGCCCTGACGGTTACTTTTCCTCCGGGGAAAAAACTGCCGATCCGGATAGTATGGGGTTGAATGACATCAATACCGATCGGGGAAGTCGCCCCATAAACTCCGGATATGAAAAAAACCAAAATAAAGACCCCCAGGATAAATGGATAGCCGAATCCCTTGAGCCTATGCCGGTTCATGATTAATGGCCTCCTTTATAGGATAACAGTAGCTTGGGATTTAGGACAAGCCCTAATAACATCTGAACCATGACCACCAGGATAATGACGGCCAGCAGAATTTTTATTTGATCGCCTTTCAGCCGTTTACTGATACGCGCCCCGATTTGGGCCCCGCAGGAAGATCCTACCAGGAGGATGAGGGCCAGGATAAAGTCCACCGTATGATTGAACGTGGCTTGCATGACGGTCACATTGACACAGGTAAAAAAAATCTGAAATAGACTGGTCCCAACCACCACATGCATCGGCATCCGGAGCATGTAGACCATGATGGGGACCATAATAAAGCCGCCCCCGACACCCATAATGGCCGCCAATACGCCAACCAGGGTTCCTAACAGAAGGGGGATAATAAAAGAAATATGGATCCCGGATTTATCAAAATTCATCTTGAACGGTAAACCGGTTATCAAGCGAGCATAAAAGGAAGGAGGTTTTTGAACGGAGGTGGAAATTTCTTCAGCCAGGGGGGCTTTCTTCAGGCTTTGCAGACTCTCCATAAACATGTAGCCGCCGATAATCCCCAACATGGCCACATAAGTTATTTTGATGACAAAATCGGCATTGCCCGAGGCCCTGAGTATTTTGACCAATTGAACCCCCAGGGTTCCCCCGATCACACCACCAATGAGCAGGACAACCCCCATTTTAAAATCCACATTGCCCAGGCGATAATGAGCATAGGTCCCGGAGGCCGAGGCGGCCACGATTTGGTTGGAGTCCGAAGCCGCTGCTACGGTGGGCGGGATGCCGAACATAATTAATAAGGGGGTCAGCAGAAATCCTCCCCCGACCCCGAAGAGTCCCGACAAAAAACCAACCAGGCCGCCTAAACCCAATAAAAGGAAAACGTTAATGCTGTTGGCGGCGATGGGCAAATAAATGGAAAAATTCATATCCTATCTCTCCTTAGCTTTTGGAAGATAAACCGAAAAAGTGGAGCCTTGATTGATTTGGCTGGCGACTAAAATTTTTCCACCATGCTTTTTAACGATACTGTAACTGGTGGAGAGACCCAGTCCGGTCCCATTTTCTTTGGTGGTGAAAAAGGGATCGAATATCTGGGCGATGACGGCTTGCGGTATGCCCACCCCGGTATCGGTCACCTCTATCCGGGTAAATTGTTCGTCTTCATCATTCACCCGAAGGCTCAATATCCCGGCCTGGGGCATGGCCTGGATGGCGTTGATCAGGAGATTGAGAAAGACCTGTTGGAGCTGGCTGAAATCCCCCAGAATCTTTGAATCTTGGGTTTCAGGGGTATACTGCAATTTGATGTTGTTCAATTCCATTTCATGCCGGGCCAGTTTTATCGTGGAGCCTATCAATTCCCGAGTTGAAACCGGCACAAAGGCCGGCGGTCCCATACGGGTGAAATCCAATAGATTCCGAACCGTGCCGCTGGCCCGCTCCGCCTGGGTATAGATATCCTGAAGGCGTTTTCTTTTTTCTTCATCGGTGATGTTTTCCAATTCATCGATCAGGGATTCGGTGGTAATACAGATATTATTTAAGGGATTGTTCAGCTCATGGGCGATACCGGAAGTCAGGGTCCCTATGGAAGCCATTTTCCGGGTTTGGAGGTATTGTTCCTGATTTTTTTGCAGTTGATCCATCATTAAATTAATGGCTATGGCCAGCCGGGAAAATTCATCCTTATATTTTTTGGCCGGGGTAATGGGGGTATAATCTCCCTGGGCGATTCTCAAGGTATAGTCGACAAATCGGTTTAAGGGCAGGACAATCTGTTGGGCTAAAAACCGGG
Source organism: uncultured delta proteobacterium (assembly GCA_963790475.1). Classification (GTDB taxonomy): domain Bacteria; phylum Desulfobacterota; class RBG-13-43-22; order RBG-13-43-22; family RBG-13-43-22; genus RBG-13-43-22. Next base: position 566,722 of record CAWBOS010000015.1, read on the forward strand.
TCAGGTAGGCCATGACCAAAAGGAGGATAGCCAGAAAAATCAGTGGGACTTGACGGGACCATTGGGTCATGGCCTCTACATCTTTCCGTTCTTTTTCTACCAGATTGGCGGCCATAAAGATCATTTCAGCCCCATGCTGCCTCAGTTCTCCCTCGATCTTACCCAGGACCACTGGATTTTCCGCCGATCCCGGCATTAGCTCTCTTAAGCTGCCCAAGAGGTTTTCGTAACGGCTGAGATGGGACAGCATAAGATTCAATTTTTCCTGACTGATAACCGCAGTGATATTCTTTCCTTCCTTCTTGAGAATTTCCCGGGCGTTTTGCGTGGTTTCCAAAGCATCGGGCAGATTGGTTTTATAAAGAAAAAAGTTTTTCTCATAACGGCGGGCTTGTTGAATTTCAAAGGAGTAATTGTTGAGGGTTTCCATAAATCTTACTTTTTTATCCACCTGCCCCCCCATGATGATATAGGTGATACTGGCTGCGGCGCATAAGACGAACAACAGGGAAAAGCCCATGATGATTTTGGTCCTGATATTCATGGTGGGTCTTTCCACCAAACCTTTTTGGGCTTCTTTCAGGGCGGCTTCATCCAGAACCAGCCCCGGGGTCGACCGATCGGGAACACCCTTCATCAGGCCCTCTTCCGGAAAGGCATCCTCTTTATGATCCATGGTCATGCAAAGGCCTCATAATCACTGGCGAGAAACCGGTCCACATAATGTCGCACGGTCGCTTCATTTTCCATCAACATGTCCATTTGACGAGCACAGCCCATGAGTTTTCCCAAAAGTTCCAGCCCTGCCTCCGAAGAGGCTTCGGGATAACCCCGAAGCCAGGCCGTGACCAGGTCTCCCCGCTGGTCCACACTGAACCGGGAGGATAGTAAAACCTCCTTCAAAAACCTGGCCCGCAGGTCGCGGCGCTGAAGGCTCCCGCCACCGCCGCGAAAACGAAAATTGACATAATTATTTTCGGTAACCGGGCTGATCAGACTGTCGACCATAGCGTAATGGTAGGCCAGCCGGATATTTAAACTCATATAATCCGGGGCCACCAACAAATAATTAGGGTCTCCCATTTTTCTCATGGCCCCCATATCCTGACTCAAAGAAGAGGACATGACCGAAGCGAAACCCTTGAGATCGATCTCCGTTCTGCCGGCCCAACTGACCCGGGGATCCATCATGCCCTTCCACAAGGCCTGGAAGGGTGTGGAACGAATCTGTTCCGGGGCGACCTCTTTTTGAGTCGGTCCCCCGTTGTGAAACGCCCCCCCTAAATCCAGGACAAAGAGGTACAGGGGGATCGGTGAGGATAACCGGCGGGAGGAAATTCCTTTTTTTCGGGTCTCCTTATCCCCTACTGCAAATAGAGAGGCGATTCCTTTTTCGTGAACAAAACGAATCAGGTCATGAATGGATTCGGCCGCTTCAGGCCGGAAATTGCGGGCCTGAGGATCGGTCAGTTTTAGTTTGAGGATCAGATCATGTAAGGGTCCGGCCTCCGGTTTGATCTTGGGTTTGACCAAACGGGCCATGGTCCTTTCCCGTACGTCCGGCCAGGGATTCCCTTCAAAAATTTGACGATGCGTGGCGTCCAATCCTATCAGATCGCCGGACCGGAGTTTTACTGTCGCCGCCGGAACATCAAATATGGAGGGGACCGCAAATTCCCGGAGCAGGGTGGCGGCATGCCCGGTAGGCTGGCCCTGTTCGGCAATACAACCGGCCAAATGAGGCAGGACGGTCCCTATTTCAGGAACAGCCTGAGGAACAACCAGGATCACCCCGTGAGGAAGGGATGACAGTCCTTGCCCCGGGGTAACGATTTGAACCGGGGCCACCGCCCGACCTGGAAAAATCGTAATCCCTCCGGAAAGAAGAGGGCGTTCTCCGGGAGAGGTACTTCCAGATTCCTGGGGTTCGATTAAACGCAGGGGGCGGCATTGGAGGATCCAGATTTTTCCTGTCTGGTCAATAGCCCATTCGATATCCTGGGGCGCCCCAAATTGTTTTTCTATCTTGACCGCCCATCCGGCCAGAAGAGACCTCTCTTCATCCGATATCGAGGGGGCAGCCTGCACCTCCGGCGTATTGGCCTGCCTTTCCATTTGACCCGGTTGTCCCTGAATCAGTCGCTCCTTTTTGAAGGCGATCCGGCTCTCTTTGGCCTGACCGGGGTTCCGGTAATCCATTCGGAAGAAATCGGCTGGGGCTTGTCCCCCAACCAAATCTGCTGCCAGTCCCCAGGTGGAGCTGATCAGGATATCCTTATTGGCCGGTTGCCCCGGGTCCTGGGTATAAAGGACTCCGGAGCTCCGGGCCTGAATAAGAGGGAGGAACAAAACAGCCATGGGTGTTTCCACCTCAGTTATTCCACTGGACAGCCGATAAGCGATAGCCCGGTCACTAAACCGGCTGGCCACGACTTTCTGATAGGTCTTAGCCAGAAATTCGCTGGGGATATTCAAAAAGCTGGCAAATTGTCCGGCAAAGGTCAGGGAGGTGTCCTCCCCGACGGCACTGGATCGGACCGCCCAATGTTGCTCTTGCGGCCATCGGCCTTGAACAAATGTCCGGATGGTCTCCTCAATAACTTGGGGCAGGGAAGAATGCTCAATCATTTCTCGGATTCGGCCGGCCTTTTCTCGAAACCGTTCCGGATCGCTACTGACCTCCAGGGTATCCAGAAGGATACGAATTTCCGAGGCCAGACGCGGTTCGGAAACCCAGTTTTCATAGGCGCCGATAGTTACCGCAAATCCATCAGGGACCAGGTCCGGAAATCTCTTTTTCAGTTCACCCAGGCGGGCCGCCTTACCCCCCACCAATCGCTCTTGGGTCAAATCCATTTCGGAAATGGGGATCAACTGCACCTTCGGGGACTTGGCTGAGGGCCTTCTCAACTGTTGCATGATCTGCTCTTCGATTTTGACAAAAGCCGAATACAATCCCTGATAATGGCTTTCGGCAATTTGGTTCAGGTCTTCAATCATTAACAGGGTCCCCTCTAAGAGACTTCGGATTTGATGTTCCAAAGAGGCTGACCCGAGGGGCAAAAAACGGAGATCGGCCTCCAGGTCGGCCATGACCTCCAATAGACGGCTGTTTTCTCCTAAGAGGGACTGAAGCCCCTGGTATTTTTGGCGGATGATCCCCGAAGTCGCCGGTTGGTTGTTCATGTTCATTTCTTTATCCCCTGGCGAATATAAACATTCATGCCCCTTAAAGCTCCACCAAAATGAAAATGGAAGTCCCTGAAATTGCCAATGTGAAACTCGGCAACCCTAATCCCAATTTTGCGCTCAATCCCTCATTCGCCGGCATTGACCCTTGAAAGTCCTTTGAACCCCAAGGCCTCAGCCGCCCGGTAAACAACCTCTCGTAAATCGTTCGGTTTAAAGGGCTTGGCGATAAAATCAAAGGCGCCTTTGCCCAAGGCCTCCCGGGCCACCTCAACCGTGGCATAGCCGGTGATCATGATGACCTTGGTATGGTCAGACCTGGCCTTTACTTTTTCCAGGATCTCGATCCCGTCAATATCTTCCATGCGAATATCGGTCACCACGACATCAAAGGTCTTTTCCTCAATCCGCTGCAAGGCCTTTTTAGGATCCTCAAAGGATTCCACCTCACAACCCATCTTCATCAAAGCCGGACCTAATCGCTTGCCGACAATCGGTTCGTCATCCAGAATAAGGACCTGCATTTTTTGCTCCATGATTTACCTCCAATCCGTTATTACCAAAATACCATGGTCGAACCATTTTCATACTGCAGGGGTGCCCTCAGGACTCGCGCCTTACCAGAGAGCCAATCCCTGCCCGAGTTGGGTCAGATATTTTTCAATCTCCATCGGCGGCCTTTGGAAGGCAGCCAGTTCGTAAACCTTTTGGCCCTGTTGACCGGTCCAATCCCAAAGCGTGGAGAGATTCCGGATAAAAAGGGAATCGACGGGGCCCGCCTGCCAACGAAAAAAGAAATGATTTAATTCACGGACATTGGTCAAAACCATATCCAGGATGAGTGTGCCCTCTAGGGAAACCCCATATAAAAAAAGCGAATTCTCGGAGACTATCAAAAACAAAGGAGGATCTTCCTTTCTCTGTTTTTCATGGTAGGTGATTAAGGAATCGGAAACACCCTTATGAAACAGGGTCCATGGTTTGTAAGACGCCAAACTTTCTTCGAGTAGGTTGGGCTCCCTGAGATTATTTTTGTTCAAACTCGACCTTCCCCCCAGACCAACCACATACCAAGGAAAATCCTCGGCTACGGTAATAGGAAGGGCCAGGCCTGTTGTGATCCAGTGTTGCCAAGACTCCGGCTCAAAAAATTGCCCCAGGACTTGTTCGTGAGCGAAGTGCAGGGCCATCCGAAGATTTAGAACCTCTTCAATTTTTTCCGGCCAGGGGTTTCCGGTGTTCGGTCCTGAAGGGTCCAGCAGCTCAATCACCCCTTTAAGCATTTGGAATTCAGGTTCCTGTTCCAGATCTTCACTTGCTTGCTGGAGCCCTCCTGTCTCTGTAGGTTTGGAGACCGGAGAAACAGCAGGGGTTCCCCCGCCTTTGCTAAAACCGGACAGATAGGCCTGAGCGTTTTCTTTCATTTGATCCAACTTCAGGTAAAGACCCGTTTCCGCTTCTTCCCTCAGAATCATTCCGTCATAGGTCATTTGATAGGTCTTTTGAAAAAGCTGACCCACGGTTGAGAAGACATACTGGCGGTCGAAAATATATTCCCCCTGGACCTTTTCCTTCAAATCAGACAAAAGCCGGTCGCAGGCCCATTCGGTTTTTAAAAAATGCCGCCAGCGATTCAGACGGATTTTAAGGGAAAGGACCGTATCTCCCTTTTTGCCCACACCCAGAAATTTCTGAAACCAGGACATGCTCCGCCCCTTTTCTTAGCGCCAAAGACTTTAGGGATTTGCCCGGCCATAGGACAAAGTCAGGTGGATTTTCTTGCGAGCCCGGTAGGCCCGGATAACATTGTAAAGGATCATTACCACCCCGGTGATACCGCTGGCAAAAAGCAGATACTTGCTTCCATTGTTGAACCAGGGATCCAGCGAGGGGCTGATATCCAGGAACCCCAATTGACGAAGATACATGGGAACGGCAATAGCCCGGCTTATAACGCAGAACAGGATGATCAGACAGGTGACCATTCGAATGTACCGCTCACCGACTACTTTCACGCCATAGGCCCCGAGATAAACCCCTATTAAAGACCCGGTCATCAATAAAACGGTCAGTCGAATATCAACAAACCCTTCCCAGGCATAGTTCAAGGCCCCCCAGGCCCCCATAAACATAGCCAAATACAACTCCGTCCCGGCGGCCACGGCGGTAGGAACGCCGAAAACATAAATCATAGCCGGTACTCCGACAAACCCCCCAACCCCGATCGTGCCGGCCAGATAACCGGTAGCCAGACCGACCGGCAGTAAGAACCATAAGGAAACCTTGACATCGGCCACTTTAAAATGGATAAAGGGAGGAATCTTCATCCGGGCCAGGGATTCGGAAATTTTCTTGGAAGGTCCCGTCCCTTCTTCCGTATTTTTCATCAGGTCCCGAAGCATGGAGATGGCCACCAGGGTCAAGATGCCGATGAAAACAGCGCTGATATATAAATTGGCCCCGGCTCCGGAAGCGGCCCCGTGCCCATCTCCTCCTCCATGAAATAACAGACTGTTGATCCAGACGGCCAGACGGATACCGAGCAAGCTGGTGACGAGCAGGAACATGCCCAACCTTTTGTCGACATTTCCCATTTCTCCATGTTTCTTGGACCCCATCATGGCCTTGCCGAATTTGTGAGTTATATTGCTGGCTACGGCCACCACGCCGTTGACCCCCAGGTTCATCATCCCCGGGGTCATAAAAAAGGCCCCCCCGCTCCCGATAAACCCGCTTAATACCCCACCGATAAACCCCAGAACGATTACCTGTAAGGCAGAAGAGAGATCTAGAGAAATAAACATACTCGCTATTTCGTTGGTCATAGGAACGCTCCTTTTTCATTTTTGATGAACTCGTAAAAAGTCGCCAAAAGACGTATTTAGTCATTCCGGTCCCGTATCAAGTACGGGATAGACTCCAGCCGTAATCCAGTGTTTTTAATTAGTTATATTCTCCTGGACCCCGGCTTTCGCCGGGGTGACGCTTTTTACCTGTCCATCTTTTTTAACTATTACATCCGGCAAAACGGATTTCGCTGAACGCCGAATGGCAGTTTCCCCGTTCAATCCAGCTTGATTAACTTCAGAATCACATGAGCGATGGTCCCATAAAGATAAGCAAACACAGGGGCCAAGAGGCCGACTGCGACTACGGCGAGAAACTTCGACCCTTTGTATTGTTGTAAAAAAGACAAGATGCTCTCCTGGTTGGTAAAAAGGCCCCAATAAATTCCGAGAACCAGGAGAATAAAGACAAAAAACTTGACCAATTGTTTGCCGCCTAAAAAATATTTCTTTTGAAGTTCGTCCGCCGAAATCACCGGAATGCGGATGTGTTCTCCCAGGAAGACCTTTAAATCATTAAGCATGCGGATTTGAACGGCCCTGGACCTGGTCTGGAAAAGATCGCCGATGACCACTAAGCTGTAGTTTACGTTTCGACTGATGGTCTTGGAAAGGCTGGGAAAGGTCCCCTGCAAGAGGTGTCCCCCTCCGGAACGTCCCTGCCGGATGAGTTCATCCAGGGTTTTATTCAATCCTCCATCATCAATGCCCGAGGTTTCGGGGGTATCCTCTTCAATACCGCCGTTATAGGAGGCTTTTCCCCTGGGCGGTGGAGGCGTGGCCGAAAGGCCTTCTTCCTCCTCTCCGACAATCAGTTGATCGGAAGGGGTAAAGCGCAGCAATTCGATGGCGGCCCCCCAACGCTGGGCGATCTGATTGATTTGAGTGAAGGTCTCCGATTGAGGATTGAAGATCTCCTGGATCCAAAGGATATTGGTTTCGGCCATGGTGGCCAGGACTTCCTTGACCCCCTTTAATCCGGATACGACCTCCGGGATGGATTGGGCTACTTGGACTTGCCTGGGCATGTAGGTGACAGTGATGACTCCCTGGTTAGCCGAGACGGTCAAGTCGGCCCAGGAGGTTCGCTCATCCAGGGCCAATCGCATCCTGGCCCGGGCGGCCAGACAATAGTTACCCATAACGGCCAGGGAGGCCGGGGTGGGCCGAAAATCAGGAAGGTCCACCATAGAGCACAGGGCCGCGCCGGTATTGGCAATACCCATGTTTTCAAGATTCAGAACCATATCGTATTGTTTGGGATCATTCATGTCCTGGCTATGGATGACATGGACCCACCGTTCGATATCCTCGTTAACCTGTTGGTCATATTTCTCGGCCTTGGGCCGATCCATGCGGAGCTTCTGCATATTGCTCTGTATCTGGTATTCGCGATTGGGTACCAGGCGAACCCGAAATACATGGGAAACATTCGGCAGGAGCAAATGACCTCCCCGGCCGTGATAAACCAGGTTTCCTCCGCCGGCCCGTTCACAAATCCCGGCGGTGATAAAGGCCAGATATCTTTCCTTCAGACGAGCCAGACCTTCGGACTGAGCCGGGCTCTTGATAACCGACATTTCCAATTTTCCGACCGGTATCCCCGCTTCCGTCGCCTGATCGACCAGCTCTTCCCGGCCCAGACAGGGATATCCTAATTTCCCGGCCAGGTTTTCAGCCACTTCCTTTCTAAGAGCGGCCGAAGTACTTGAAATGATGACAATGGCCATAGTTATATTCCTTCCTTGTCAGTGATATTCTTTAAACTCACAGGGTCGATGTTTCCATCTTTATTTCTCTTCCTATCCCCGGTCATACTCCTATCCTCCTTGGGCCTGACAATAACGATTTGGCTTTCCACACTGCTTCGCAAAGATTCGATCTGCTGGTTCAAGGTGTTATAAATCGGTTCCTGAGCCGGTGGGACGGCAATGATAATCTCCGAAATATGATGGTCCCGGGCAAAACGGGGTATGGTGTCCAGGTATCCTTCGTTAGAAAAAAACAGATCTATGTTGATCTTTTCAGCCCTGGCCTGCTGAATAAGGTCATCAAAGGATTTCGGCCAGGGTTTAGAATTCTTACCCGGAACTGGTTCACCTTCCCCGGAAGGAGAAAATATTAAAAACAGAATTTTGGTGGGATTTCGTTTGGAAAATTCGACGGCAAAATAAGCGGCCGATAAAGAAAGCCAGGAAAAGTCTTTAATAGGCACTAAGATTTTGTTCATAGGGAGTCCTCATCCGAAGGGGACTACAAATTCCATGCCGTTTATCGGACATAAATAAAATCCAATGGTTATAAAAGCTGGAGAGGGAAGGAATAGATAGGAGGCCGATAAATTGGTTCAAAATGAAACGCTAAAGAAGGGCAAATACAGGGTGTCTTCCGAATACATTTCAAATAAATTAATAATTATAATAGTTTAATTTAAGGAAACTATCGTCGAGGGGAAATTTTCAAAATGGAACAAATGGTTCTGAAAAAAATCGATAGAGGTTCGGTGCAGGGATCACTTACTCTTTATCCAGCCCGTAGCGCAAAATCTTCCTCCATAAGGTGGTGCGAGACATTTTTAGGATGCGGGCGGTTTCCATTTTATTATATTGCGTGGTCTCCAATAATTTCCGGATATATTCTTTTTCATTTTCCTCCCAGGACAGCCATTGGATGGATCCATAGGTTTCCACATCAAACTGCCTCAAGTCTTCAGGAAGATCCGCAGGGCCGATGAGCACTCCTTCCGACAAGGCCACGGCGCTGGCCACAATATTTTCCAATTCGCGGACATTGCCCGGGAAGGAGTACTTCATTAAGGTTTCCAGGGTTTCCCGGGCAAACCCCTGGACCTTTTTTTTGTAAGCGCGATTGTATTTGAGCAGAAAATGATTCAGCAACAGGGGGATATCTTCTTTGCGTTCCCTTAAAGGGGGGACCTTTATAAGAACCACCTTCAATCGGTAGAAAAGGTCCTGACGGAAGCGGCCCAACTCCACCTCCTTTTCCAATTCCCGGTTGGTGGCACTGATGATCCGGATATCCAGATCAATCGGTTTGGTACTGCCCAGGCGAAGTAATTTTTTCTCCTGAATCACCCGCAGGAGTTTTACCTGCATGGTCGGGGGCATTTCACCGATTTCATCCATGAAAAGGGTCCCCCTCTGGGCCGCCTCCATAAGTCCTATTTTGGTGGAATCGGCCCCGGTAAAGGCCCCTTTTTCATGACCGAAGAGTTCATTGGCGATCAGGGCTTCTGAAAATCCCCCGCAATTAAAAACCACAAAAGGGGAGGATAACCGGGCACTGTTGAAATGAATAGCCCGGGCCACCAGTTCTTTTCCGGTCCCGCTTTCCCCCTGGATAACCACATTACAATCAATCTGAGAAACCTTGTCGATAGCCGACAACATTTCCTTGATCTTGGGGCTGATCCCAACGATCCCTTGGTATTGAATCTTTTGATTGACTTCCTCCCGCAGTTTTTTGTTCTCGGAAGATATCTGGATATGATCCTGGGCCCGTTTCACCACAGCCCGAACCTGATCCGGGGTAAAGGGTTTGGACAGGTAATAGAAAGCCCCTTTTTTGACCGCCTCCACGGCCTGATCCAGGGTGGCATAACCGGTAATGAGGATGACTTCTGTCCCGGGGTATTCGTTTTTGATCCGGTTCAATATTTCCAGGCCGTCAATATCCGGCAGGCAAATATCCGTCAGGACCAAGTGGAAAGGGTGTTGGGCCATCCGTTCCAAGGCCGGCCTTCCCGCCCCGAAAGTTTCGATATCAAAACCGCTTCGTCGGAAAACTTGTCTGAGTCTCTGACAAACCAGGGGTTCATCGTCAATGACGGCCATACGTATTTTTTCGGTCATGGGATTGTCCTTGTTTCCTGTCCGATCTTTATATATAATTTATGGCAACGGTTTACAACCCTAAACCGAAACCGGCCCAGGGTATGGCAGGAGATCAATTATGACACCGGAAAACCCCTCTGACCCTCAGGGAATTCCAGCAACTTCCCCAAAGGATTCCCTTTCTTCTTCATCCGGCAGACCCCTCCTGGGAATACGGACCCGTATCACCTTGGGTTTCTTTATCTGCTTTCTGATGGCCTTGGGCATTACCTTGATATCGCTTTATGTGGTCGTCCTTTTGAAAGAAAAGCTGCATTTTCTTCAGGTGGCCGATAATTTTTCCGTTGAGATTCAACAGGCCCGAAGATTCGAAAAGAATTATTTTCTTTACGGAACTAATCTGCCGGAGGCGGCCAACCATGTCAATACCGCCCTTACCCTCCTCCAAACCAATGTCCTTCAACTCAAAGGGGTGATCGGAAAACCCAATTATGACGCCTTAATTAACCACACCGAGACTTATCAAAAACTCCTGGAAAACCTTCAAACCCTGGATAAAAACAGAAAGAAGGCCCTGGCTGCTCAAAAAGGGAAACTGGAATCCGACCTGCGGATTCATGGGAGCGAGATGATTTCTCTGGCCTTCAGCCTGGTTCAAAAAGAGCGCCAGACGGTTGAAGAAATGCTGCAATGGTCCCGGCGGGTGCCGATCTTTTTTTTGATCTTTCTTTTTTTCCTGATGATTTACCTGGCCCATCTCCTTTCCCGGCAAATATTGGCCCCTTTAAATAAAATTCTGAAATATACGCAGCGTATCGCCAAGGGAGATTTTACCCCCGAAGTCCCTTCCCGCTCTTATCGCGATGAATTCTCTGATTTGCTGTCGGCCATCAACCGGATGCTGGAGGAATTGGCCCATCATCAGGAAATATTGATCCAGTCCCATAAGCTTCGGGCGGTAGGGACCCTAACCGCCGGCGTGGCCCATGAATTGAACAATCCCATTAACAACATCACCCTTACCGCCCACATGCTGTTGGAAGAATACCAGGAAATTTCCGATGAAGAACGCCGGGAAATGATCCTCGATCTCATCAGCCAGGCCGATCGTTCCCAATCCATCGTCCGCAACCTATTGGATTTTGCCCGGGAAAGTGAATCAAAGATAGAATCTCTCGATTTAGGCGCCTTGATCCAGGAAACCGTCAAATTGGCCGGTAATCAAATCAAGCTGGCCGGGGTTCATCTGGATGTCAGTATCCTGCCCAATCTTCCCCGTATTCATGGCGATCATCAGCAATTGAGCCAGGTTTTTCTGAATATTCTCTTAAACGCCCTTGATGTGATTCCCAAAGGGGGAAGGATTCAAGTCTCCGTAGCCCATGAAGACCCCAACTTTGTAGCCGCCAAGATCACCGACAACGGGCCGGGGATTCCTGAACATATTCTCCCTAATATTTTTGATCCTTTCTTTACCACCAAAACTCGAGGAAAGGGCACGGGATTGGGCCTATCCGTTTCCCAGGGAATAATAGCCCGACATGGCGGGCAAATCCGGGTTTCCAGCAAGGAAGGTATCGGGACCACTTTTACCATCATTCTTCCCGTTACTACTATCCCGGCCCCGGAATTATCTTCAAAGCTTTTTGAAGACCGGCTATCGGCCAGGTAGTTGTATCCTGTCAAGTGACACATCAGCATTTTTTTGAAAAATAATATTCTAATAGTTTAAATTTACTTTAGTTTACAAACTGAAACTTTTTGATTCACCATGAATAAGATAGGATTCATCTTAGCGATTATGGCTTGACTTTACCGTTTCATTCTGTTACAAACCGGCCTTATTTAGGGTCAAAAAACGGTAAAAGGAGAAAGAAGCATGGATATTTATTTGCCCATCGCCAGCATGAGCATCAATATCTTTTTGCTCATAGGTCTGGGCGGGTTAGTCGGGTTTTTATCCGGGTTGTTCGGGGTGGGCGGAGGTTTTCTGCTCACACCTCTCCTGATTTTTTCAGGTATCCCCCCTACCGTTGCCGCAGCCAGTGATTCCAATCAGATCGTAGCTGCCGCCTCTTCCGGGGCTTATGCCCACAGCCGCATGGGAAATGTGGATTTGAAAATGGGTATCATCATCCTGGTGGGAGGGATCGTCGGCGGATCTATCGGGGTCCAGATCATCAAGGTCCTTAGGGTCATGGGGAATGTGGACTTTGTTATCAAACTGATTTATGTCATCATGCTGGGGTCCATCGGGTCCTTTATGTTTATTGAAAGCCTCAATGCCTTGAGACGGAGTAAAGTCCAGGTGGGAGAAGACGCCCATCCGCACGAACCGAAAGAATCATCGGTCCGGAAACTGGCGGCCAAACTCCCTTTGCAGATGCACTTTGAGAAATCCCGCATGTCCACCTCGGCCATTTTCCCTTTTGTTTTAGGGACCGCGGTGGGCATCCTGGCCGCCATCATGGGGGTAGGCGGGGGATTCATTATGGTGCCTTCCATGATTTATATCCTCGGTATGCCGACCATCGTGGCTATCGGGACCGATCTGTTTCAGATCGTGTTGACCTGTATCAACGTCACCGTCCAACAGGCCATCCGAAACCATACGGTGGACCTGATCCTGGTGATCCTTCTCTTTATCGGATCCACGATCGGGGCTCAAGTCGGAGCGAGGGTCAGCCGGCATTTGCGGGGGGAGCAATTACGTATCCTTCTGGCCGTCATTGTCTTAATCGTCATGGTCAAAATGTTGATTGATTTATTGGTGACACCCGATAACCTGATCAGCCTGGCCAGGGGAGGGGGTGGCCACTGATGGAACGAAAGGAGGTTCAAGGTTCAAGGTTCAAGGTTCAAGGTTTTGAAAAATCCAATTCGATGTTTGACGGCGTCCCATTAATAAGAGGACATAAGATGCTGGCTTTTATGGGTATCGTTTTAATAGTCCTCCTGGTAACCAGTCACTATGGACTGGCAGGGACCCTGAGTTTCCAGCCCGCTTCTTTGGAAAGAACCCTCTTTTCCAAACGGTTCCAGGACCTGACGATCAGCGGTCCGGTCCCTGAAGGGGCTCAGGTCATTCTCAAAATCATTTCCCCAACGAAGACCTTCAATTTAAACAAGTCCGGTAAAGGGCTGGGATTCGTCTGGCTGCCCATCAGCCACGCCGAAGTCAAAAAACTTCCCGGCATGGTGGCCCTGCTCAGCTCCAGCAAAATATCGGGAATGCTCTCTCCCGAGCAACAAAAGGCCAATGGTCTTTCTCCGGATTACCAGGAAATCTATACCCAGGCTGAAATCCATTTTAAAGACCCCCCCAAAGAAGCCGAGGTCGCCGCATTAAAAAAAGAATATATCGCCGGGCTGATTAAAATTATGGAGCAGGGCGGACTTTATCAGGTGAAAGAGGCGGCTGTACAATTATCCGGGAATCAATTTACCGCCCGGATCAAACAGCCGGCCGATGCCCCCTTGGGAGAATACCAGGTTTTTTGTTATGCCGTTAAAGAGGGCAACGTTGTTCTCCAGTCACAAGAAAAATTCCAGGTCAAACAAATCGGCTTGGCTGAGTGGCTTACCCATCAGGCCGGTTCTAATGCGGTGGTCTATGGATTCATGGCCGCGCTGATAGCTATTGCGGTTGGACTCCTGGTCGGGTTGGTATTTAAAAAAGGGGGGGGGCACTAAGAGACAGGGAGAAACGGAGACACGGAGAAGCCTTTTCTCCGCCTCCCTCCATCGCCGAGTCTCTTTTCATCGTGTCTCCCCCTCATTGCGTCGTCTGCTCTCAAAGTCGTTTTCTGATAGAGAAGTTTGTCCATCTTTTTTAAAGGAATAATTCCCGTCCATAAAGGCCCGGACATACCATTCCACCACCCCATCGCTATACATGACCATGTCCAGTTGCCGGGAACAGCACATCAGGCGGCCCAGGTAATCTAATTTTTCTTCCGTAACCCGCCCGGTGTATTTCATCAGCTTGGCCATGAGCCAATCCCCCTTCAACTCCACTTCAAAATCCAGGTTTTTCAAAACCCCACTGATAAACCGGGCCCGCCGCGCCCTGCGTTCGGAGCTGGAGCCTCCGCCCATAAAATGAAAAGTGATATAATTGTTATTTTTGGTTTCTGAGCAATAGGTATCGACCGTGCTGAAATGATAGGCCAAACGGGAACTAAAATTCATGTAGTTTTTTGAGATCAGGGCATAACTGCGGTCCCCCATGGTCTGGCCATAGCGAGCGGAATCCGAAAGAGTGTTCAGCATGACCGAGGCAAACCCCTTCAAATCGACTTCCACCATACCGGTCCAGCTCACTCCCGGATGGGTCAATCCCCGCCAGAGGGCCTTCATGGGTATGGAGATGATTTCTTCCGGCTGGACATTCTTCCGCGGCCTATTCGATGGGGTCAGACCACCCTCTAGATCAATCATATAGAGATTGATCGGGATGTCGGAGATCAATCTCTTGGCTTGCTCTTTTTTAGAGGCTTTTTCCACTTCATTAAACCGGAACATCTCCTGGATGGAAATCTCATGGATGTAGCGGGTGATATCATGGAAGGTGCGGCAGTTTTGTGATTGAAAAGATGCATCCCGGGGATCGACTAACTTTAAAGGAACGATGACCGAAAGGACCTCTTCCAGTTTTTTCAGGATCGCCGTCTGCTTGAGATTGCTTTCCACTTTCCCTTTTTCTTTTTCGATTAATTCCTCAATGACCCCCTGATAGATTTTATTCCTGATGGCATCCACGGTTACTAATTGCCCTGTTTTAAGCAGTTGGGTGGCTTCCCGGGTATCGACAATGGTCGGGATTTGAAATTCTCTGGCCAGAGAAGCCATATGACCGGTGACATTCCCGATATCGGTTATGATAGCCGCAGCCCGATTCATGACCGTCACATATTTGGGGGCCGTATGTTTAACGACCAGGACCCCTCCTTCAGGAAACTGGATCAGATCCTGATCCTGTCTAACCAGGACCACCGGGCCAGCCCCGATCCCGGGAGAGGCCACCACGCCCCAATCGATCAGGACCTGATCAGGGCCAATCTCCGGAAGAGCGGTTTCTTCTGCCCCGATCTTCGATGAAGATATTTTCAAGGGACGGGTCTGGAGGAGAAAAAGTTCCCCCGCCTCATCAATAGCCCATTCAATATCCTGGGGTTTCTGATAGTGGTTTTCCAATTTAAGACCGTATTCAAATAATTGCTGAAGGGTCTCATCATTCAGACAGGGTTTCCCCTGGTCTTCTTCCGGGACATGGGTTTCCATAACCCCGGCCAATGGATGACTGACCAGCATAACCTCTTGTCTGGGGATCCTTTTTTCCAGAATCCGACCGTTTTCTTTGGATATGACATAGACATTGGGACTGACCTGACCGCTTACCGCATATTGGCCTAATCCCCAGACGGCGCTGATAATGACCGTGCTTTGAGCAAGGTTGTTCGGATCCTGGGTATACATAATCCCGCTGGTTCTGGCGGAAATCATGGACAGACACCCCACGCTCATGGCGATGTCTTCCTCGTTAAATCCTTTATCTTTCCAGTAGAAGATGGCCCGGGGGGTGAACTTACTGGCCACGATTTCCTTATAGGTTTGCAGGAGATTGTCGCGATGGACATTCAGGGCTGTGGCATATTGCCCGGCAAAAGTCATCTCACTGTCCTCCCCGACCGCGCTGCTTCGGATGGAGATAGGGATTTTCCCCCCGGCCTTGGCCATGAGCTGCTCGTAAGAGTCCAGTATGGCCTTTTCCAGGGTTGGAGGTATTTTGGCCAGGAGGATGGATTGTTGGATTTTTTTACCGGCCAGGGCAATGGCTTCCAAGTCGCTTCCGTCTAATGAATCCAATTGTTTTCGGATTTGCTTTTCCAGGTCGTTTTCCCCGATAAAGATCTTGTAGGCATAGGAGGTGATGGCAAACCCATCGGGAACCGGCAGCCCGACCCGGTTTCTCATTTCCCCGAGATTGGCATTTTTACCCCCTACCTGGTCCATCATATCCCGGGTGATCTTGTTAAGGGAAAGGGTAAAGGAGGAGAATGGGATCTCTTTCCTGCCGAAGACCGTTTGTTTAACGGTTTGATCAACTTGGTCAAAAACATCATAAAGGAGGCCGAACCTTTTGGGAGCCATCCGGTTCAAGGCCTCCACCATTTCGAAGACCCGGTCTCTTAACCGGGCATAACCGGCCCGAATATACTGACGGTCGAATATATATTCCCCGCTGGAATATTTTTCCTCCATATCCCCCATAACCTCCAGGGCCTCATTGTTGGCTTGAAGAAGGGACTGGAAGGCCCGGAACCTTTCCTGGAGGGAGGGAACCTTCTCCTGGTTCTTTCTTAAATATCTGTTGCGGGATAGGAAGTTAGAAAAATTTATCATAATTCAATTTATATCTTCTTGGCCGTTGGGAATAATCGCTCGCAGATTTATCACTGGAGGATTGATTGTTGGGTTGGATTTTATTTCGACCCTGGGTTTAATTGGGCTTTAAGGTTCTTTATTTCCTTTTTCATGGCCTCCCATTCCATAGCCCGATTGATGGTGATAATGATCTGATCTTTTCGAAAAGGTTTGGTTATATAATCATAAGCCCCTTCGGTAATCGATTCTTCCGCCGATTGAGATGAGCCGTAAGCGGTTATGACAATGACCGGGATATCCGGATCGATTTTTTTGGTCTCTCGTATCAGATCAATCCCATTCAATCCCGGCATGCGAAGATCGGTGATCAACAGGTCGAAAGGCTCCCCCTTCAGCAAAGGGGGGACCTCCAGAGGATTATTGGTGGTCACTACCTGGTGGGGCGTCCTTTCGACAATGATCATCTCTAACAGTTCCAGAATATCCGGCTCGTCATCCACAATCAGGATTTTTCCTCCCATAGCATCCCCCTTTTATTTTTATCAAAAAACCTCTGGGGCTACCCGGCGGAACCCTTTTTAAACTTTTCCAGTTCGGCCTTAAGGGCAATATTCTCTTTTTGAAGCCGTCTCCATTTCATGACTTTTTCAATAGTCAGCAGAATCTGTTCCTGGCGGAAAGGCTTGGTGATGTAGTCGAAGGCCCCTTTACGCATGGCTTCCACTGCCGACTCGATGGTTCCATAGGCCGTAATAATGATAAAAGGGAGTTGATCGTCAACCTGTTTGACCATCTCGATCAATTCGATACCGTCGATATCGGGCATCCGAAGGTCGGTAATCATTAAATCAACGGGCTGCTTCTTCAACAAATCCGGCACTTCCAGAGGTGAATTGGTGGTGATCACTTCGTATTCCGTCCGATCGGTGATAATCAATTCCAGCAGTTCCAGCATGTCGATTTCATCATCAACGATGAGAATCCTTTCAGCCATCTTACGCTCCCTTCTTTTCCGCTTCCCGTTTGGAGTGATAGACGGGAAGGGTTACCGTAAAGCTGGTCCCATGGTTTATCGGGTCCTCTTCTTCGGTTTTGGTTTCCAGATGGATAGTCCCCTGATAATGATTGACGATTCCATAGGTGACGGTCAATCCCAAGCCTGTGCCTTCTCCCACCTTTTTGGTGGTAAAGAAAGGATCATAGATCTTTTCTCTATGCTCTTTCCTGATGCCCGTTCCGCTGTCGGCAATGACTGACTTCCACCTTATCGGAATAGATCTGCCAGTGGGATATGACGGTCAGCAGGCCGCCCTTGGGCATGGCGGCGACGGCATTGTTCATTAAATTCAGAAAAACCTGTTGTAATTGGACCGGGTCGGCCTTGACCCTGGGCAGGTTCGGTTCCAATTCTTTCTTTAACTGGACTTTTTTAATCATCAAATTGTTTTCGACCACGGCCAAGACTGTTTCCAAATTGAGATTGATATCGCTGATAGTATCGGAATGTTCGGTGTATCGGGAAAAACTGAGCAGATTTTCAACGACTTTTTTACAGTGATTGCCTTGGCGCTCTATCTTTTCCAGGACTTTGTGGGTCTTATCATCCGCCGGTATCTTATCCAGCATATAATCACAGTACCCCAGGATAACCCCCAGGGGATTGTTGATCTCATGAGCGACACCGGCGGCCAACAGCCCCAGGGAGGCCAGTTTCTCAGTATTGATCATTTGCTTTTCTATATTTTTTTTCTCCGTAATATCCCGGGAGATCCCCAGCAGGCCCTGAACCTGACCCTCATCATCTTTGATGGCGATCAGTTGGGTGTGCAACCAAACATCATTGGCTCCAATCTTCAGGCTGTGTTCTATGGTCTTGGGTCGGCCCGTTTGCCAAATCTCATCAAATAACTGCGGGTGAAAAAAGCCGTCGGAGGGGAAAAATTCAACCAGTTTTCTGCCGATAAAATTTTCCGATTGTTCTTCATAGGGGAGCTTAGAGCCTTTTTCTGATTCAGGATTGACCAGTGCCCCTCTCAGAAAAATGGCCCCATACTGATTCAACGATATAAATCTTCCCTCCCGGTCGGCAGAGAAAATGATATCCTGGGCCCCTTCCACCAATTTTTTATACCGCTCTTCCGAGTGTTGCAGGTCTTTGGTCTTGTTCTCCACTTCGGTTTTCAGGGTCTTGGTGTATTGCCATTCGAACCCGATGATCGTCAGACTCCCCAGGATGATGGCGAAGATGATGAACCCCTGCATAATAAATTGCCAGAGATAGGGCCTGTGAATCACCTCATCGATTTCCGTGGCCGGGGCTACCACAGCCACTGCCCAATTAACCGATGGAGAAGTTCCATGAAGGCGGACCGGGGCATAGGCGATCAATTTGTTGATATTTCCCCGCTCCCCGCGGTGCCATCCCGAAACATACCAGGAGGTGCCCTGCTGGCCGGCGAGCATCTTTTCCTTCTGTATTCGATTGATCTGATCAAAAGAGATCTTGGCCGCCCGCTGGCCCCTGACGGCAAAGGCATTTTTTCCGATAAATTCCGGAACCGGGTGATAAATAAAATTCCCATCATCATCAATGGCCCAGGCATAGCCGGTTTTTCCGGAGCGGATGTCCTTGAGCATCTGGGTTACAAAATATTCCTTATCGAGCGTGAGATATAAATAACCGGCATACTGAAAACTGGAAATCGGATGGGCATCATCGACCGCTTCCAGATAAGTCGGAATAACGATTTTCATGACCGGCCTGACCGCAGTACCGTTTTGTTTGTAGGCCGGTATCAGGGATACTCTGTTTTTATTTTCCAGTCTTTTAGACCAAAGAAAAGGGTCCCGGTCGGCTTCAGAAACGGAGGCCATGCGAATTTCCTGTTTATCCGTAACCACAAAGAGGGATTTACCGGAAGAGGAGACCCGTCCGATCTCCAGCACCCCGGTTTCTTGCATGGTGGATAAGGTGATTTTTATCCGGTTGGCCCAGGAGACCTTCTCCAGATATTGCACGGAAGGGGATTGGTTCAGCATTTTCAGCTCTTGAATGATATTGGAAAATTTGTTTTCAAGCTGACGGGCCGCATGGGTCGCCAGTTCCAACTGCTGCTGATTGAACTGATCACCGACGATCTCTTTCATATACCGGAGCGAATAAAACCCGACGATCAGACCGGCGATCAATAAGGAGACCGTAAATATCCCGATACCCAGAATGAATTTTTTTGTTTTGATGAACATGAAAAACCTTTCCAAAGATAATGTACGAGTTGCGAGTTACAGGTGATGAACTCGCAAAAAGTCACCGAAGCCCGCATTAGTCATTCCGGCGAAAGCCGGAATCCAGTGATTTTAAGTAGTTTTAATCTCCTGGACCCCGGCTTTCGCCGGGGTGACGACTTTTTGCGAATCCATCACAGGTTACGGGTTAAGGACAATCCGCCTATATTCTTAAAACCCGCAACTCGCAACTCGCAGCCTTCGTTATTATCTTTTAAATTCATAATTCCCGGACAGGAAGGCCTCCGCATGCCAGGCTACCATATTTTCGTCGGCCATGGTCATATCGGTTTGCCTGGCACACCCCATCAAACGGCCCAAATCTTCAAGTTTTTCTTCGGTCATCGGCTCCGGATATTTTCGATAATCGGCCTTGACCAGATCTTCCTTGACCATGACCTCAAAACCCAATTCTTCCAACACGATCCCCAGAAACCGGGCCCGTCTGCCGCGCCTCAGGATATCCGCCGCCCCCCCCTTGAACACAAAGGTAATGTAATTGTTATTGCGAATCTTTCCGCAAAAGGAATCCACGGTGGCAAAATGATATCCTAACCGGGAGCTGAAGTTAAGATAATTCAAAGAAACGAGGGCCAGGGTCCGGTCCCAAAAATCATCGGAAGGCTGGGTGGCCGATTGGGCCATGACCGAGAGCAACCCTTTAACGTCCAAACCTATTGGCCCGGCCCAGCGGATTCCAGGCCAAGTGATCCCTTTCCACAGGGCCATGAAAGGCACGGAGATGACATTTTCCGGCGGTAGAACACGATGACCCCCGGCCTTTTTAATTCCACCCCCCAAATCCAAAAGATGGAGATTGAGGGGCAAAGAAGTCTTGATTCGAATGGGAAATATCTTATGAAGGTCTTCCCTCTCGGAGAGCTTGAACATTTCTTCAATACTTTTTTCATGGGCAAAACGGATAATATCATGAAAAGTCTGGCAAGATCGGGGGTTGAAATTCTCGAGTTTGGGGTCTACCAGATTTAAGGGAACAATATAACGGATGATCTCCTGAAGCCGTTCATAGACCGGGGTATTTAAGAAAAGAGGGTTCTCTTTGGATAATTCCTTTAAAAGAGGCTCTACGCAGCCGGCATAAACTCGGGCATTGAAAGTATCCACCGTCACCTCCTGCCCGGTTTCCAAACAGGCCGTGGCCTTCCCGGTGTCCACCAGAGTAGGGACTCGAAATTCACGAGCCAGGATGGCCATATGACCGGTGGCACTCCCTATGTCGGTGACGATGGCCGCAGCCTTATCCATAACCGAGACAAACCGGGAGGAAGTGTGGGGCGCTACCAGGACTGCCCCTTTGGGAAAATCAGTCAAGTCCTCGTTGGGCCTGATCTTAAAGACCGGCCCGGCCCCAATACCGAAGGCCCCGACCGTCCCTCCTTCCAGGAGAATCGGATATTCCTGCGAGATCCGCTCGAGGATTTTTTTCTTTTCTATTTTCTCGTAGGCTCTTAAATTCCGCGTTTGAAGGACAAACAGATGGTCTTCCGGGTCAAGGGTCCACTCCACGTCTTGAGGATGGCCGAAATGGGTTTCCAACAAACAAGCCCATTTCCACAGGGTGTTCAGCTGGTCCGGATTCAAACAAGGGCTCTCCTGAATGGGTTCAGGGACGGCTTCCTCCTGCAGTCCCCCCCCTGGGACGGCGATTAACTGTTTGGGTTTTCGAGGAATTTTTTGCCCTTTAATCTCGCCGGTCTTTTTGTAGAGCAAATACAGGTCCGGGCTGGCCATCCCGTCCACTACCCATTTCCCCAACCCCCACAAGGCATTGATCAGGACCACCTCTCCGTATTCAGGATCTACGTGGCTGGTGAACAGGACGCCGCTGGCCTTGGCCGGGATCAAATTCTGACAGGCGACGGCCAT
Organism: uncultured delta proteobacterium; assembly: GCA_963790475.1. Classification (GTDB taxonomy): domain Bacteria; phylum Desulfobacterota; class RBG-13-43-22; order RBG-13-43-22; family RBG-13-43-22; genus RBG-13-43-22. The sequence continues at coordinate 588,170 of CAWBOS010000015.1, forward strand.
GGCCATTTCCTCTTCCAGAAGGCCTTTACTCTTCATATAGAAAAGAGACCGGGCGTTAAATTGGCTGGCGACAATTTCCTTATATTTATCGGGGACCTCTTGAGGAGTAATATTTAAAAATGTGGCATACTGACCGGCAAAACTGAAATGAGTATCTTCAAGAAGGGCACTGCTTCGCAAGGCCAGTCCCCGCCCATGGTTTCCTTCGGCCTGAATTTTAGTGGCGGAATCCACCAGGATTTTTTCCATATCCGGAGGAATCCTGGCTTGAAGGATCAGGCTCTTAATGGCTTCTCCCGTCTCTTGAAGGGTTTTTTGATCGATGATAGAGGAATGGTTAAGCAGGGAGACGATCCCGTCCTGAAGGTTATTATGGGATAAAAAATGAATATATCCAAACGTAGTTACGGCAAAGCCTTCCGGGGTGGGGAGACCCAAGACATTTTTTACCTCCCCCAAATGGGCATTTTTCCCTCCGGTCTGGTGAAAAGAGTCAACCGTAACCCGGTTCAGGTTGATGGTGAAATCGGTCCGGGGAATCTCTTTTTTTTTCTCCAGGGCCTTTTGAACCTCAAGATGGATCCGTTGATGAATTTCCTTCAGCTCTTCATAACGATTAGGGCTGATATTGATAAGATAGGCAACAATGAGTCCCACTTTTTCCGCAATGCGACTGGCGGTGGACCGAAGGTAACTCATATCAAAGAGGAAGTGCCCTCCCTGTTTTTCCTCCAAGTCGGCCATCAATTCCAGTGTTTCATTATTTTCTTTGAGCAGTTCAGTAAAATATCCGAAGATCTTTTCTAAGGATTCTGACCCCTTGGGATTTTTGAGTTGATCTTCCTTCCTAAAAAGACGGAAAAAATTCATTTTTATCTGCAAACCGAAAAAGTTTTAATTTTCCGGGCATTATAAAAAGCCAGGAAGAAAATAGCAAGAATTGTATGCTGATCGAATAAGAACGATTCGATTTTAGCGACCATCTTCTACCACACATTTTCCCTTTCATTCTTCCCCCTTTTAAATTAATATCGGTAGTCTTCAATAAAAGGAATTAGACGGAAACGGTGTTCGGCTGCCGATGGCCTATAAAATTTTGATTATTAGAAAGGCCATTGTTTATTAATTCTTGGATATTAGTTTCGCATGCCACCTGGAGGTGAGAAATTCAATTAGGTGAGGTCCTGCCTCTTTACAGCATAGTGCCCTTCCTGGGTCTGTTGTTATCTATAGCCTTATGTCCTCTTTTCCTGACCAAATTCTGGCATGACCATTTTGGTAAGGTTGCCGCCTTTTGGGCAGCCCTGACCGCTGTTCCCATTATCATTGCCTATCAGGGCCTGGCCGTAAATCAATTTATCCATGTCTTAGTGGTAGATTATATTCCCTTCATCATACTTCTTTGGTCCCTTTATACGGTATCGGGCGGAATTGTCATCCACGGCAATCTGATGGGGACCCCCCTCACCAATACCATGATCCTTCTTTCAGGAACAGTCCTGGCCTCCTGGATAGGCACCACCGGAGCCTCCCTGCTTTTGATCCGTTTTTTTCTGAAGTCCAATAAGCATCGCCGGAACAAGGGCTTCATGGTTGTTTTTTTTATATTTCTGGTAGCCAATATAGGGGGGGGCTTGACGCCTTTGGGAGATCCCCCCTTGTTCCTTGGATTCCTTCATGGGGTCCCCTTTACCTGGACCTTCCGCCTATTTCCCCAGATACTTTTTTTGGTGATTGTCCTGCTGACCATTTACTTTTGTCTGGATCATTATTTTTATAGGAAAGAAACCCATCAATTAACAAAAGGGAAATCGGCTTCTCAGCGGCTTGGCGTTAAGGGTTCGTACAATTTGATCTTTCTGGCCGGGGTTATCGGATCGGTCATACTGAGCGGCTGCCTTGACCTGGGGGCAGTCCATTTCTGGGGTGTCTCCTTCCGGATCATAGACTGGACACGCGACGGTCTGCTGATTCTCATGGGTCTATTTTCCTTACTGACCACTCCGCGAATTTTCCGGGAGGAAAACGAATTTACCTGGGCCCCCATCCTGGAAGTGGGTTATATCTTTTTTGGATTATTTATTGCCATGGCCCCCTGTCTTCTTATTTTAAAGGCCGGGGATAAAGGGGCCCTGGCCTTTGTCACCTCCTCCCTCAAGACCCCGGCCCATTATTTCTGGGCCTCGGGAACCCTGTCGAGTTTTCTGGATAACGCCCCCACTTACCTGTCTTTTTTAAGCTCGGCCCTGGGCAGCTTTTACCCGGCCATGCCGGAGTCCCTATCCGTACCAAGACTGATCAGTGAAAATGCCGCTTTTCTGAAGGCCATATCCTGCGGTGCCGTTTTTATGGGTGCCAACACCTACATTGGAAACGCCCCTAATTTTATGGTACGATCGATTGCCGAGGAAGCCGGTGTCCCTATGCCCAATTTTATCACCTATATTTTAAAATATTCCCTGCCCATCCTCTGCCCTCTTTTCCTGATCATGACCTTTATTTTTTTCAGGAGGATCCCGTGAAACCTTTCAAGGTCTTGTTCGCGACTAAGTTCGGAGAATCGGCCTTTGATTCCTTAGTTTCTCTCTTACCTTTAAAAAAGGTGGGGCTGGGAGAGATCATCCTGACCCATATCATTCCTCGGGACGAAGTGGCCTACGTTCCTTATGGGGGATACATGAAAGACGAGGAAGAACGATTACGGGAAGAGGCGAGAATTCGTTTTGAAGACTGGGAGAAAACCATCTCCCGGGCAGGGATTAAAAGTAAAATTCATATTGAGGTCGGTAACCCGATACCGAAGATCGTGGAAATCGCCGAGATGGAAAAATGCAAATTGATTGCGGCCGGTCACAAAAAGCGGACCACCCTGGGAAAAATTATTATCGGTTCCCATACCCTTGAGCTGCTGCGTTGGAGCAAAGTTATTCCGATACTCATAAACAAACCCCCGATCGAATGTGATCCGGGCGGTCAGGGGATCTTGCAACAAAACGATCATCCTTTCCGCAGACCCTTGTTGGCCACCGACTGGTCTAAACTAGCAAACAAATCTCTGCGTTTTATAGCCTCTTTTAAAGATGCGATTGACCGGGTGGACGTCGTTCATGTGATTGGGAGCAAGATATCAAAAGGTGTAAGCAGGACGGAATTGAAACGTTTGGAAAGAGAAAGCAAGGAGAGACTTGCGGCTTACGCTGCCTACCTGCGAAACACCGGGATCGAGGCCGAGACCCACTTGGCTGCCGGAAGAACGGAAGAAGAAATTCTCCGGCTTTCGAGTGAACTGAAATCAACCATGATCATCATTGGCACGACCGGGAAAGACCGCATAGGCGATTTTTTTCTCGGGAGCGTTTCCCACCGCATAGCCGAACTATCCGACCGCCCCACCCTCTTGATTCCATAGAACATTCTGAAATTAGATCGGGGGAGGCGGATAATTTCCAGTGGCGGTCCGGTCAACTGGGGAACAAATTCGCATTTCCCCTTTTTGGCTTTATGGATTCTTTTGAACGCTAAGGGATTTTTTTGGTGGCCCGGAAGGGTGTCTTGAGGGCAGACCCAACCGGCAGGCCCGGATTGAGGCCCCCAAAGCACCGAATTATCTTGTCCCGGCCGGTCAAATGAATCGTCCGAAATCTGAGTTGAGGCTCCCAGGGGCTGCTCTTATCCGGGGCCTTGGCCTATTATACCCTGTTGTCGATCGTGCCCCTGTCCATCCTATCCTTAATCGTTCTGTCCCATTTCATCGAAGAGGCCCAGCTATTCCAAATGTTATCGACTTATATCGGGATGGTCATTCCCGGCTATGCCGCGACTTTGAATGACCAGGTTCGGATATTTCTTGAGAATCGGAAAGTGGTCGGCATCGTCGGGTTCCTGGTCATGTTGTTTTTTAGCTCCACCGCCTTTACCGTGCCCGAAAGGGCTATGTGGGTGATCTTTCTTCACCGGGTCAGGGTTCCCCGCCGCTCTTTCTTGGTCTCTTTTATTATGTCTATATCTTTCAATGGGCCTGGGCCTCCTGATGGTTTCTTTTATCGCTGGAATCTTGGAGACCCTGGAAAAAGCGGAATTCCTGATTGTTGGATGGACCTTAAGTATTGAAGGCACCTCCAGGCTGGCCTTGTCGATTCTGGGGATCATCGGTGAAGTCTTTATGCTCACATCCATCTATCTGGTTATGCCCCTGGTGCGCGTAACCCCCCGACACGCCCTGATGGGCGGGATAACAGCTACGGGTTTATGGGAAATCACCCGCCGGATCCTGGTCTGGTATTATTCGGTCCTTTCCATGGTCAATTTGATTTATGGTTCCCTGGCCACGGCCGTGGTGGCGCTTCTGAGCATAGAGGCTTTGGCGATCATCCTTTTGTTGGGAGCCCAGGTCATCGCCGAACTTGAACCTAAACCCGACGATTCAGCCGATGAGAACGGCTCCGGATTTAAACCCTGATCGCTGGTTTCGCCAGGAGATTCACCTTAGGGCAGTTCCAAAAAGTGCAGCCAAGCTTGTCCGGCCCGGAGTGCACTGAGTTTGGCCGGGTGAGAGGCCGCTTCGGGCCAAGACCGCTCATTCGGCTGTCACCGGGAAGATAGTCCTTCAAAAAAAATCTAATCTTGGGTTACATTGCGGTCTTCTCAACCGAAATCAGAAAATCTTTTTTATGTGATCTTTGTGTGTTCGAGAGACTAATGGGAGGGGGGGAGTGTTGTTCCCATCTTCGAATCGCCTTGATTTCATCCACTGAATGCCAGAGTTCCTGTCCCGGGATATAGGTAACCTGTTTCATGGTATAAAAGGAATATTTGGGGTCTTTAGAGGTTATCCCAAAATAGGTCCCGCAGTTGGCCATGTGGTCAAAGGGCCGGATATAGAGAGGACCCCGCAACGAATCCCATTGAATCCCTTCCAGGGCACCAATCACTTTTTCGGTTTCTATAGATTTGGCCTTTTCCACCGCTTTTTTTAAAACCATCAGACCGTCATAGATGGTAATGGCCCAGGCTGATGGATACTCCCCGGTCCTCGTCCAATACTTATTCACAAAGGCCTTCATCCGGGGATTGTTCAGGGCATAAAAAGGGGCCCGGTCAAAACCGTAGAGATTAGGTATCATATCCTCGCCCAACCCTTTAAAAAGGTCATAATCAAAAAGACCGATTAAACGTACACCGGGAAACAGCCCCATGGCCCGGCCTTTTCGGATAAATCCGGACAGATCGCCGCCCCACAAGATGGAGTAAATAACCTCCGGTTTGCTGGAAATCAAGGTATTGATATAAGGGCTGTAATCCTGTTCCCCCAATTTTGCCCAGAGTTCTTTGATCACCTGGGCTGAGGGACTGAGTTCGGACAACCTTTTTTTAAAGGCTGCGGACTGGCTTTGTCCGTACTCAGTATCCGGACCGATGATGGCGATTTTTCTAAAGGATTTCTTGGAGAGGAAGGCGGCCACAGCCCGGCCTTCCATATAGGTATTGGGGGTAACCTGAAACAAATAACGGTGGCCGTATTCGGCCGTTATCTTTTCATTGTTGGCGGCATGAAAAAATATCAATTTTTTATTTTCCCGGCATACCTGGGAAACGGCCAGGGCAACGGAAGGGCTGGTAGGACCGACCAAAAAATCAACTTTATCTTTCCAAATCAAATCCCGGGCCAAGGCCGACCCCAATTCGGGATTCAACTGGGAATCGCGGACGATCAGCTCCACCTTGCGGCCCAGAAGACCTCCGGAGGAATTGATCTCTTCCAGGCCGATTTCCAGGGCCTGTTTCTGCGATAGGGCGATCAAGAATCCCGAGCCGGTCACATCGGCTACGAATCCAAATTTGACGATTTTTTTGTCCGCCCAGGAATGGCCTGGGAGAAAAATAAACAAAATCAGAAAAAGCCAAAACAGAAAAGAAGATAAATTTTTATCTTGATAATAATGCATAAAGGCCCTCTCCTGAAAATAAAACTGTAAACAGGAACCCAGATCAGAAATACTTGTTTTCCCCACACAAGAATTGTATATAATATTTACCTCATTTGAACAAAAAAACAAACAAGAGATTCCAAAGGGGACTTCATGGGTGGTTTTTACTGGCTCTTTCCGGTCTCAGGGGTAAAGACCTTTTTTTTTATCCCGCCTTTAGTGGCCTTCGTTGTTTCTTTTTTCACTTCCATGGGCGGTGTTTCCGGGGCCTTTCTGCTCTTGCCTTTTCAAGTCAGTTTTTTAAATTTTACCACCCCGGCCGTCAGTGCCACGAATTTTGTTTATAACATCGTCGCTATCCCCAGCGGGGTCTATCGTTACCTCAAAGAAGGCCGCATGGCCTGGCCTTTGACCTGGGTGGTTATTGCCGGGACTTTGCCCGGGGTCTTTATCGGCTACTATCTGCGGGTTCTTTATCTTCCCGATCCCAAGGCTTTCAAATTTTTTGTCGGCGTCGTTTTACTCTATCTGGGCCTCCGTTTATTATATGAAATGACCTCCCGATCTCAAAAAGGGAAAAGGGGACTGAAGGTCCTGGAAGATAAATTTGATCGGCGCGCCAAAGAACTTAGGGAAAATCAGGCCGGGCTCACGACCTCCGCCCTGCCGGCCGAAGCAGTAGTAAAAACGGTCCGCTTTTCTCTTTCCCGGGTGGAATATGAGTTCTGGGGGGAACGGTTTTCTTTCAGCACCGCGGCCATGTTTTTCTTGGCCTGCGTGGTTGGGGTGATCGGCGGGACCTACGGCATCGGGGGCGGGGCCATCATCGCCCCATTTTGCGTGACCATATTTCATTTGCCGGTTCATACGGTTGCCGGGGCCGCCCTGCTGGGAACTTTTTTGACCTCCATTGCCGGGGTCTTTTTCTACAGCATCATCCCGGCCAAAGCGGGAATGGCCACGGCCCCGGACTGGCTTTTGGGTTTTCTCTTCGGGGCCGGCGGCTTTGCCGGGATGTATCTGGGTGCCCGAACTCAAAAATATGTCCCGCAAAAATTCATCAAAATGATGCTGGGTCTTATCATCACCTCCTTGGCCCTGGGCTACATCATCCAATATTTTTATTGACTTAGGTGCCTATTACAAAATTCCGGAATGCCCGTCACCCTCGCTAAGCTTGTCTGCGACCTGATCGGAGATCGGGGGTCCGTAATGAATATTTTTAGATTTAATAAACAAAGTGATCCAAGGTTATTGACCAAATCTGGATTTGTGGTAGGATTAGAAGAAAGGACAATTGAACGTTTCTGAGACTCTCATTATAATGCAATTGAGGGGAATAATCATGAAGAATCTTAAATTTCATCCGGAACATGCCTGGATATTGGTGAATGGACATCATGGGATCATCGGTATCTCGGAATATGCCCAGCAGCAATTGGGAGAAATCATCTACGTGGACCTGCCGGATATCGATACTGAAATCAAACCGGGTGAGCCCTTGTGTGCCTTGGAATCCAGCAAGGTGGCGACCGACGTGATTGCCCCGGTCAGCGGTACGGTCATAGAAACGAATGGGGCACTGGATGAAGAACCCCAAAGGATCAATTCTTCTCCCTATGAAGACGGCTGGTTGATTAAGGTTATTTTAAAAAAACCAACGGAACTGGATGAATTAATGGACAAGGCCGCCTATGAGGAGTATATTAAGTCGAAATAAACTACGTTCGTTGTCTAAACCGGCAAACCCAAAAGAATGAAAATGGGTTTAGCCAAATACTGATTAGGTCATAAAGTTGTCATCCCAGCGAACCCCGGATCGGGTCCGGGGCAGGCGCCGGGATCCAGAATAATTATAACTTACTTAAAACACTGGATTCCGGCTTTCGCCGGAATGACAATTTTTTACGATTAAATTAAAAGGAGGGACTATGGCTCTACAAAAGAGAAAAGGCAGGGACATGATCCTGCTGAAAAGACTTATTCTGTTTATTACCTGTCTGTCTTTTTTTGGCCTTCTCTCTTGTAGTAATTCCGGCACCAACAGTACCGCCAGTTCCGGCGGTACTGCAGGCACAGGGACAGGTTGGACGATCTCGGTTAGAACTTTTAAAAATTCTGCCTCAGCTTCAGGGCTCGAGCTTGTCGGTGTTATCGTCAATATTAAAGATCGTTCGGGAGCACCTGCGCCTAATGGGACACAAGTTTGTGATACAGTCTCGAGGGGTGGATTCTTAGTCAATGGCACAACACTTGTTTCTTCTAAATGTGAATCAACCGCAAATGATATTGGACAGGTATTGTTAACCTACATCCCTGCAGTTATGGGACAAGTCTGTAAAGTTAATCCAGTTACTCTAATAGAAACTTGTACCACTCAACAAGTCCCTATTAGCTCAGGGTTAGACACAATTCAATCTTCTTCCATGGGGGCTTTTGGCTCAACCACGATTGAAGTGGTACCATAATCCGGCCTTTTTAAGCTCAGCAAAAGTCTTGATATTATCAAAATAGGCCAGCCTCGTCTGGGAGAGAATTCCACAGCTAAAGAAATATTATAATTCTCAATTTTCATCTCCCGTCAGAATACCTAACACTTTTATTAAGTCCGAAAAATTTCCCCCCAATCCTTTCCTTCCTTCGTGTCATGTACAGTCAGACCTTTGAATTTGAAGTAGTTAAATTGCAGGGCGGGCTCCCCGTTCCCCCGATCAGGTTGAGGACAAGTTTCAAGGAGATGACGAAAATGGGTTTCGGAGATTTGTTTAAGATAAAAACAGGCTTTGAATGTTAGGTTGGACACTGAAAGAAATTCCCTTTAAATTCCGCGAAAGAAGCAATGCGTTATGAGCCATGCATTTATAGCCTCTTTTCGCAATAAGTACATCATTATGGTTTATAGACTTGAATACTGATATAGGCAAAGGCCCCCTGATAGGAAGCAGTGATTTGATCAACCACTGTTGTGGGTTGTGTTGCGGCTGCCGGGGCCGTATAAGTGACAGAACAGACCCCGAGGTTAATCGTATTATTTGTACTAAATGTCGCCCCCTGGGTGGAGGTAAAGGTAACTCCCCGGAGTGAATCATTGACCGGATTTCCCTGGGCATCTTTTACCGAGGCGATCAGCGTGGCTTGCCCTCCCTGGGGGAGGATACTGTTGGTGGTCCTGAGATCTATGGTATAACCGCTGCCCGAGCCGAAGCCGCTGTTAGTGGTTGTATTGGATGAACAGCTGACGATCCCCAGAACACAAAACATCAGACAACAAAGAAAAATTTTGGTATAGGTCATTCCCCGCTCCTTAGCTTAAAAAAGAAGGATTCTACTATGATTCTATAATGAGAGCTTTGAAAAACGTTCCCTTTTGCCCAATCTCTGTGTCAGGCTCAAATTTCAATCCTCGAAATATTCTATATATTCCTGCGGTTGAAATTTTCGCCTTCCTTGATCTCGACCAAAATTAAACATTTTTCAAGGCTCTCATAATGTGGGGGGCAAGGGTTTCAAAGATAATATTTCCCTTTCTATTCGGTCAGCTCATCCTCTCCCCGAAGCCCTTTAACTTCTTTTATCAATCTATTTCAACTTTTTGTCAAGTTAATTTAAAGACATAAGATTGAAAAAAATTGAATTTCCAGCAAAAAAAACGCTTGACATCGAAAATCCAACCTGTTATGAAAAAAGGAATCTGTTATAAAAAGAAAACGAAAAGGGGGTGGTCTGCATATTTTTAAGTGAATAAAGCAAGTTAAGAGATTTTGTTTTCTTGAATTATGAAGCTATTTTTTAAACTGCACCCACAACAAGGAGAAAAAGAGATGATGAAAAAATTAGGCATGTTTGCTTTTGTTATGGCCCTGGCAGTCGCCTTTTCCCTGCCGGCCTACGCTGGCACCATTGCCGGTGAAAAAGAATTTTCCGTAACTATAGGCGGTTTGTTTACCCTTGATGCGAACTACAAAATCACGGACAAAAATTTCAATACCTTTATCAATGTTCCGACCGGCGGGGGGAAGGATAAAACCCAGTTCATCATGGATGTCCCCTTTTGGAGCTACCTGTATATACTGGTTAGGCAGGGGGGTTTCTCCGGCTATGCGGATATTGCTACCCAGATAACCCGTGAGTCTTCTAATCTCCAGGTTCCCACCACCAGCTTCCAAAACGATGCCGACTTCATCTTAAACGGTCGATGGTACGGGAATTATCAATTCGGAGATATGTCAATAAGGGCAGGAAAGGATAATGGTTGGTTTGACTCCGATGCTTATGGGGTCGCTCCGTCATCGGCCCTTGGTTATTCTACGGCCAACACTACCCACGTAGCCTTGATCGGCTGGGGCTGGGCGTATGACGGCAAGAACGCCAATCTCAGGTTCCTCCACAACGTCACCAAGACCTTCGGCTACCAAATCGCCCTGGTTGATACCGGCACCTATGCTGAAACTGTCGGCGCGGCAACCAGGCTGTCCTATGCTCAATATCCGGGCATTGCCGCCAAGATCCTGTTGAACTTCGGTCCGGTGGCCCTTTATCCGGCCGCTGTCTACCAGCAGGTTAAATGGGATGCATTGACACCTGGGATGCAAGACAATATGACCGCCTGGGCGGGGACATTACCGGTAAGGGTCGCCGTTGGTCCTTTCGTGGCCGCAGCGCAGGTAACTTATGGAAAGAACGTAGGTGGTGTGACCTCTGGAAACGTCCTGCTGCGAGGGGAAAATTCCAATACCGGTTATCTAAGGGATGCCGCCGGCAACATCCAAGATACCTCCGATTGGTCTGGCTTTATTGATCTGTCCTATGCCTTTGGTCCGGCGAAACCGCATATCTTTTTCGGTATGGACTATGCCCAAAATGACCACTGGAAGAATATTTTTAATGCCAACGATTACTATCAAAGGACGTCGTACGGGATCAATCTCTATTACACGATAGGCAACTTTCAAATTATTCCTGAAGTTGCCTTTTATGATTATGGAAACCTAGCTGGGGTACCAGGCAAACCAGCTTTAGGCACAGAGTGGTTGGCTGGCGTTCATTTCCGCTTCGCCTTTTAATCTATCCTAAAGAAATAACCGAAAACCCCGGACGATTTTCTCTCCGGGGTTTTTTTTGATCAAATTTTTGTAGAGACCGCCCGTGATGAATCGGTCCGCTTAATCAACTTTACTGAAATCACGCTATTTTCCCCCTTAACCAGTTGACAGTAGAACGAAAAACTGGTAAAAAATACGAAAACAATAAGCAGGTCATCAAGAGAAGAAGAATACAAAAAAACGGAATCGAAGCTGGAAGGTGGCTTTGAAGAAATTGTATCGGGGGAAACAATAATGAAAATATTGGTCAGTGATAATTTGTCGGAAACAGGGGTGGAAATTTTTAAAAAGGCCGAGGGCATCCAGGTGGACGTCAAAACCGGCCTGACCCCGGATGAATTGAAGTCCATCATCAAAGACTATGACGGGTTGGTTATTCGCAGTGCCACCAAGGTTACGGCTGACGTTATAAGTGCGGCCGACAACCTCAAAGTGGTAGGGAGGGCCGGCATCGGGCTCGATAATGTGGACATCCCGGCCGCTTCCCAACGGGGCATCGTGGTGATGAACACCCCGGAAGGCAATACGATAACTACGGCCGAACATACCATTTCTCTGCTTCTGTCCCTGGCCCGAAATATTCCCCAGGCCACGGCCTCCTTAAAAGATCAAAAATGGGAAAAGAAAAAATTTCAGGGCAAGGAGATTTATAACAAGACCCTGGGGATCATCGGCCTGGGAAAAATCGGCAGTATCGTCGCCGACAGGGCCAAGGGCTTGAAAATGCAGGTTATCACCTATGATCCCTTTATTCAGCCGGAAATTCTTTTGAAACAGGGGATTGAACCGGTTTCTCTGGAAGAACTCTACCAGCGGGCGGACTTCATCACCATTCATACTCCAAAGACGAAAGATACTTCAGACCTGATCAATGACCAGGCTATTTCCAGGATGAAGGACGGGGTAATGATCGTCAATTGCTCCCGAGGCGGGATTATTGATGAAAAGGCCCTCTTCGAGGGATTAAAGAGCGGCAAGGTCGCGGGAGCGGCCTTGGATGTCTTTGAGACCGAACCCCCCGGAGCAAGTCCTTTGCTTGCTCTGGACAACTTTATCTGTACCCCCCACCTGGGGGCCTCAACCGCTGAGGCCCAGGAAAATGTGGCTGTGGCCGTGGCCGAACAGATGGTCGATTACCTCCAACATGGGGTTATTAAAAATGCCGTCAACGTCCCCTCGGTCAGCGCCAACCTCCTGGAACGGGTCAGACCCTATCTGGTGTTGGCGGAACGATTGGGGGCTTTCCAGTCTCAGATCCTTGAGGGCGGAATGACCGAGGTGTCAATAGAATATCTGGGAGATGTGGCCGGGTTCGACACCAAGCCGATGACAGTCTCAGTGCTTAAAGGACTCTTGACCCCGAGCATGAAGGACGTCGTCAATTTCGTCAATGCCCCTATTCTGGCCAAAGATCGGGGAATACGGGTGATCGAATCGAAAACCGATACGGTAGATGATTTTTTAAATCTGATTACCTTGCGGGTAAAGACCCAGGGGATGGAGAGTTCCATCTCCGGGACCCTTTTCGGCAAATATGAACCCCGAATTGTTCGCCTGAACAAATTTCGTCTGGAGGCCATTCCCGAGGGACATATGCTCTTGATCTATAATGAAGACAAACCCGGGGTGATCGGGACGATCGGAATGACCCTGGGAAAACATCGGATCAATATTGAACGGATGCAGGTGGGTCAGGAAAAAGATAAGGGAGGCAATGTTATCCTGTTAACTACGGATCGGGCCGTTTCAGAAGCGGCACTCAAGGAACTGACTTCCCTGCCCTCGGTGACCCAGGCCTGGCCTCTGGAATTGTAATGGAAAAGAGGTCGGGAGACGAGGAATGCAGTAACTACCATAAACCCGATAGTATCGAAGAATTGTGTTCCATAAGCTTTGATGAATTTGATAAAAGTCGTCTCCCCGGCGAAAGCCGGGGTCCAGGAGATAAACAATTCATCGAAAAGACTGGATTCCGGCTTTCGCCGGAATGACTTATTGCGGGGTTAGGCGATTCTTTAGAGTTTCACCAAGTTTGGAAAAAAAGGGCGGATTATAAATCCGCCCCTCACAGAATATTTGTCGAATTTCAATTAACAACTGCAGGAAGTCCCGCAAGAACCCCCGCCTAAATTCAATGCGGAAGACACCGAAAAGCCAGACCGTCCGTTATAATCGACGAAATCCACCTTCACTTCTTTAGCCTGTTCGGATAACGCTTTATCGATCAGATAAGTAATTCCATTGATATCAAATACGTTATCGGACTCTTTTGACTCATCCAGAGCCAAGGCCAGAGAGGGCCCTGATCACCCGCCTTGACTTAAGAAAACCCTTATGGGGGATTTGAGATTTTGTTTTTCAAAATGTTCTTTAAGTGCTGTTTGAGCTGCTTCGGTAACTGTTAACATGATGTTTCCTTTCTAAAATAAATTTATTACCCTCCGTATTTTCCCTTTGAAACCATAGCCGGTAAATTTAACTATAGGTATTTGATCTCCTTTTGTCAAGAAGGCCTACCGATCCTCTCCAGAACCGGTTGGAGGCTGATGCGATGGTCTCCCAGTCCGAGATTGGCCCGGTCCAGGCCGAAGGCCAGGCCAATGAGCTGGGAAATAAAGAGAGTCGGTAATCCGAATCCGTCATGATGCTTCCTCTCCAGCATCATCTGACCCCGGTCGAACTGGGAGAAGCAGGATGGGCAGGCCACAGCCACGGCCTCAATGTGGTGCTTTTTCATATGTTGCAGTTTTTCCCGAGTGATTTCATTGGCCGCCTGGGCATCAATATTGGTTCCCAGGGCCGAACCGCAGCAGAGGAATTTCCTGGAATATTGGGTCGGCTGGGCACCCAGCACCTCCAGGATATGATCCATACTGACCGGCACATAACTGGCCGCTTCCGACAGCTCGTCGGGATACATGAGCCGTGGAGGCCGGTAGAGGTGACAACCGTAATGACACCCGATCCTTATCCCGTCCAAAGGGTAGCGGACCTTCTCGGCCATGCGCTCCAAACCGACTTCTTTATAAAGGACATCCAGAAGGTGTTTAACCTCAATGGCTCCTTTGAAAACATGACCGGACCCTTCCAGGGCCTGATTGACCTGATTTCGCCTTTGGAGGTCCTCTTTCAGGATCAGGTTGACTTCTTTAAGGGTGTTGATGCAGCCGTTGCACATGGCCAGGATAGGCAGTCCGGCCTCTTCGGCCAGGCAGAGATTACGGGCCGCCAGGGCCAGCCAGGTATCGTAGTGGGCCAGCTTCATATTGGTTGGGGCCGGACAGCAGGAAAAGGGAAGGTCCACCAGTTCAATGTCCAGGGCCTTCATCACTTCCCGGGTGGCCTTTTCAAATCCCGGATATTTGACCGGGATGACACATCCTAAAAAAAATGCATATTTCATGAATTAAATACCAATCATCAGTATTAATATTGACAAGTTCGTAAAAAGACCTCACCCCGGCGAAAGCCGGGGTCCAGGTAATTATACTAAAAAACACTGGATTCCGGCTTTCGCCGGAATGACTTATCCGAGTTTCAGGGACTTTTTTTATACGTCCCTCAATCTCATTTTTGAGTGAGAAATTCTACTTTCCTATTCTGACTTCTGACTCCTGCATTCTGAATTCCAAATTCTAACTCAGTTCAATTACTTCGTTCAATCCCGTTTTCTTCAAGATCCCTTCTATTTCATCGATATTCAAAGGATCAAGGGCAGGCAGAGAAAGTTTTTGCCGGTCCTTCAGGACCTTTTCATTGACGATCAGGCTGCGCCCCGTCTTGGCAATCATATCCACCCCGAATTTAATTTTTTCGGGAAGGTTGCCCCGTTGGGCCGCCAGGTTGAAAATGGCGGTCAATAATTCGGAAATATTAATTTCCTGGGGGCAGCGGTCTTCACAGACATGACAGGTGGTGCAGTACCAGACCCGTTCGTCGTTAATGACCGCTTCCTGCCCTAAATTCAGACAGCGAAGCAAAATTTCCCGCGGGCCATAGCATTTCATTACCATGGCCGCCGGGCAGCTTCCTGTGCAGCGAGCACACTGATAACATTCGAAAAGATCTTCTTTATTAAAAAGTTCCCAGATGCTGGTGATCATATCTATTTATTCCTGACGGAGTTGCAAAAAGTCATCACTAGCCGATTTCCGTCATTCCGGCTTTCGCCGGAATGACTCCCTTAAGATCCTCCAACCTAATTTAAAGCTTATTCTTTCGGTTCGGTACTCTCGCCTTTCCCCTTTTTCTTCGGCACCAGGGCCTTCCTGGCCTTTTCAATCTCCTCCGGGGTTACCGCTTTGATAATCTCATCCATTTCCTTCATCTTCCTGGCGAAGATGTTGCCTTCCGCCGCACTGATCCAGGCCAACTGGAGACGGTTTTTATCCAACCCGAGGCGTTCCATTTTTTTCCAGACTTTTTTAACCCTTTTTTCGGTCTGGTGATTGGCATTGATATAGTGGCAGTCTCCGATATGGCAACCGGAAACCAGGACAGCCGCCGCACCCCGCCGGAAGGCATATTCGATAAATTCGGTACTGATCCGGCCGGAGCACATGGTGCGGATGATCCGTATGGGGGCCGGGTATTGCATCCGGCTGACACCGGCAAAGTCAGCCCCGGCGTAAGAACACCAGTTGCAGCAAAAGGCCACGGCCTTGGTCTCCGGGGCTTCTTCGGTGATGGCATCGATCTGGGCATAAATCTGCTGATCGGTGAAATGTCTCTGGGTAATGGCCGAAAACGGGCACTCGGCCACACAGGTTCCGCACCCGGCGCAAGAGGCCTGGGTCACCTGGGCGATCTGGGTTTCCGGGTCCTGCCGAATGGACGAGTAAGGACAGACCTTGACACACATCCCACATCCCTGACAGAGGGTTTCGTCAATGACAGCGGTAATGGCCTCCACGTTGACCTTTCCCTGAGCCATCAGGATATTGGCCCGGGAAGCGGCGGCACTGGCTTGGGTTACCGAATCTTTGATGTCCTTCGGACCTTCGGCACAGCCGGCCAGAAAGATCCCGCCGGTGGGGGTGTCGACCGGGCGGAGTTTGGGATGAGCCTCCAGGAAAAAACCATCTGAGGCACAAGAGAGGTTCAGGAGACGCTGGATGGCCGGACTGTCCTTCCTGGGTTCGATCCCCACGGAAAGGATGGCCATATCGACTTCATAGCGATAGAGTTGGGAAAGGAGGGAGTCTTCACCGATCAAGGTCAGATTGTTGGTCTCCGGGTCTTCGATGATCTCTCCCGGGACCCCCCGGATAAAGGAGACCCCTTCCCGTCTGGCCCGCTGGAACAGGTCTTCAAAGCCTTTTCCAAAGGCCCGGATATCGATATAAAACACCAGAATTTTGGTCTCCGGCCAGTGTTCCTTGATCAGCAGGGCATCTTTAATGGTATTCATACAGCAGATGTTGCTGCAGTATATATTGGAGCGTTTGGAACGGGACCCGATACATTGGAGAAAGGCCACGGTTTTGGGGATCTGCTGATCCGACGGCCGGATCAGATTTCCGCCTGAAGGTCCGCCGGCATTGATCAGGCGTTCGAATTCCAGGCTGGTAATGACATTGGGAAACTTGCGGTATCCGAATTCGGTCAAGGGCGTCGGGTCATAGACATCCACCCCGGTAGCCACAATAATGGTCCCGACATCCAGGGTCAGAATTTGATCGTTCTGGGAATAATCCACACATTGTCGTTGACAGGCCTGAAAACATTTATCGCAGGCCACAATGCCCTGTTTATTTAAACATAGATCCATGTCAATCTGGTAAGTGGAAGGGACAGCCTGGGCAAAGGACATATAGATAGCCCGGCGCATGGAAAGTCCGGCATTGAATTCATCAGGGGCCACTTGCGGGCAGACCTTGGCGCAATCGCCGCAGGCGGTACAAGAATCGGTGACAAAGCGGGCCTTCTTGCGGACCTGGACGGTAAAATTGCCCACATATCCTTCAACCTTCTCGATCTCGCTCATGGTCAACAATTCAATATTGGGATGCCGCCCGGCCTCGGACATCTTGGGGGCCAGGATGCAGATGGAGCAGTCCATGGTCGGGAAGGTCTTATCGATCTGGGCCATTCGTCCGCCTATACTGGGGTCTTTTTCAACCAGATAAACCTTGTAGCCGCTGTCCGCCAGATCCAGAGCGGCCTGAATGCCGGCCACCCCGCCGCCGACGACCAGGGCCTTTCGAGTGACCGGGACTTCGAAGATTTCCTGGGCGGCCAGATATCGGGATCGGGCCACAGCCATTCGGACCAGGTCCTGCGCTTTTTCGGTGGCAGCGGCTTTGTCGTGAAGATGGACCCAGGAACAGTGTTCCCGGATATTGGCCATCTCAAAGAGATAGGGGTTTAACCCGGCATCCTGACAGGCGGCACGGAAGGTCGGCTCATGCAGGCGGGGGGTGCAGGAGGCCACCACCACCCGGTTCAACCGCTGTTCTTTAATATCGGCTTTGATCAGTTCCTGCCCCGGTTCGGAACAGGTATAAAGATTATGTTTGGACAGGACCACCCCGGGAAGGCCGGCGGCAAACTCGGCCACTTGGGCACAATCCACCACACCGCCGATATTCAATCCGCAATGACAGACATAGACCCCGATCCGGGGTTCTTCTTTTTCTTTTCGTTGTACTTTTTTGGGGGTCAACCCATTACTCCTTTTTTACAAACAGTATTGAGGAGTCAGAATTAAGAATCAAGAATAAAAACAACCCGAGATTCTAATCTCCTGACTTCTGTCTCCTGACTACTGGCTCCTGACTTCTGTTTGTTTCCCGTACTCAAAGCCCTTTTCAAAAGCTTTGAGATTCAACTCTTCGGTCCCGCTGGGGATGGAATCAAAAAGGGCCTTTTTCATGGCCTCATACCCAACCACTTCGGTAACCGCGGTAATAAACCCGAGCATGACGATATTGGCGACGATCTTTCGGCCCAGCTTTTCCGCCAGCCGGGTGGCCGGTATTTTAAAAAGGAGGCACCCTTTTGGAACAGTATCCATCTGTACCAGGTCCTCATCAATCAGGACCATGGCCTGATCGGACATTTGCCGGCCATAGGTGCTTTTGGCCTCTTCGGACATCAGGACCAGGATTTTAGGCAGGGAAACCCGGGGATAATAAATGGCCCTGCCGGAAATAATCACATCGGCACTGCAAGCCCCGCCGCGGGCCTCAGGCCCGTAGCTTTGGGTGAAAACGGCTTGAAGCTGTTCATAAAGGGAAGCTGCCTTGCCCAGAATATTTCCGGCCAGGATGATTCCCTGGCCCCCGAACCCGGCCAGTCTGATCTCGGTTTTTTCGTTTGTGCTCATCTGATATTTACTTGTCTTTAGGGTAAAAGCCTAAAATTAACTTATCAGTCTTTCGGGGGTCAGGCCGAAGGCTGTTAGACTGAAGGCTGAAGGTCTAATGAATTAAACTCATTTTTTTACCTTCAGTCTTCAGCCTAATCGTCTTCAGTCTGATTTATTTCCCGTTCTCCTGAATTTTTTCAGGATTTTTTCCTCATATTCTCCCAAAAAGGTGGGTCGTTTTTCCTCGGAAAATTTCCCCACTACGATCTTTCCTCTCAGGGAAATATCCACGTCCCTGGGATCGGCCCCATTCTGGACTATACTGTTTTCTTTGTAATAGATCATCTCATCCAAACCGCTGCCGATTTTATTGGGACGTCCATACCCTATAGGACAGGGGGCGATGACTTCTATAAAGGTAAATCCATCGATGGCAAAAGTCTCGGCAATGGAATTAACCAATTGCCGGGCATGGAAAGTAGTCCAGCGGGCCACATAAACCGCTCCACAGGCATGGGCCAGATAAGGCAGATTGAACGAGGCCTCTGAATTACCGTAGGGCGTCGTTGTCGTCCTGGCCGTAACCGGTGTGGTCGGGGCCACCTGGCCCCCGGTCATCCCATAATTAAAATTATTGACACAGATGACCTTGAGGTTGACATTTCTCCGGGCGGCATGAATGAAGTGATTTCCCCCGATGGCAAAGAGATCGCCGTCACCGCTGAATACAGTCACTGACAGGTCGGGACGGGTCAAGGACAATCCGGTGGCAAAAGGGATGGCCCGGCCGTGCGTAGTGTGGTAAGTGTCCATATTCAGGTAACCGGCCACCCGGCCTGTACAGCCGATGCCGGAAACAACAACCGTTTTGTCAAGCGGGACACCGGTCATCTTCAAACCGTTAATATAGGTGTTCAAGACCACACCCAATCCACAGCCCGGGCACCAGATATGAGGAATTCTGCCCGGTTTCAGATACTGGTCATCAGGATGAAGGCCATGTTGTTCATCGATGAGGCGAAGGAATGCTTCCTGATCAAAAGGGACGACAGGTTGATACCGTATCTTCATGGCAGATATTCCTTGACCGCTTCCATAATGTCTTCCGGAGTATGGATGGCTCCGCCCATTAAAGGCAGAAGGACCGTCTCGGCCTGACCCTGGGCACAACGTTCCACTTCATAAGCCATTTGGCCGTAATTGATTTCAGGAACGATGAAAGCCTTGATCCCTTTAGCCAACTGACGGATCTTTTCCTCGGGGAAAGGCCAAAGCGTAATCAGACGCAGAAGCCCCACTTTCTTGCCTTGGGAACGAAGAAGTTGGACAGCCTCCCGGGCCGTCCGAGAGGTGCAGCCATAGGCCACGACTACCACTTCCGAATTCCTGGTTTCGAATTCTTCCACCTGAATGATTTTGGAGGCGTTGAGACGGATTTTATCCACCAGCCGTCGAACCGTCCGCTCATGGACCTGGGCAACGGTTTGGGGATAACCTTGCTCATCATGGGTCAAGCCGGAGACATGAACATGATACCCTTCCCCGGCACAGGCCATTGCGGGGACGAGATCGGCCCCGGCCATAAACGGCAAATAGGCATCCGGAGATTGACTCGGTCGGACCCTGGAAACCCGATGAATTTGATCCGGAGGCGGGATAATCACTTTTTCGGACATGTGTCCGACCAGTTCATCTCCCAGGACAAATACCGGCAGTCGGTAGGTCTCGGACAAATTAAAGGCCTCGATGGTCAGGTCAAACATCTCCTGGGGGGAAGATGGGGAAAGGGCGATGACCTCGTAGTCCCCATGGGAGCCCCAGCGGGCCTGCATAACATCGGCCTGTCCGACCAAGGTAGGCAGTCCGGTGGAAGGCCCGCCACGCATGATATTGACGATAACGCAAGGGGTCTCGGTCATCATGCCCAGACCGATGTTTTCCATCATTAAAGAAAACCCCGGCCCGGAAGTGGCGGTCATGGATTTGATTCCGCCCCAGGAGGCCCCCAGGATGGCGGCCACCGAAGCGATTTCGTCTTCCATCTGGATACAGATTCCCTGAACCTGGGGCATACGTCTGGCCATCCGTTCGGCGATTTCCGTGGCCGGTGTAATGGGATAGCCGGCAAAAAACCGGCAGCCGGCGGCAATGGCCCCTTCCGCACAGGCTTCGTCACCATTAATGAAATATTCGCCGGTCAAAATTCCTGAATCAGACATACTGGTTTATTCTTCCTATCTTGAACCGCCGACAATATCTTCGGCCGTCAACTCTTTGTGTTCTTTAAGGACGCTGTAAATAGCGAATTCCGGGCAAATGATCTCACACAGATTGCAATTGACGCATTCCCCCTGCTTGGAGACCAAAGGGGGATGATAGCCTTTTTTGTTGAATTCCGGGGCTTCCTTAAGGACCTGGTTAGGACAAAACTCAACGCAAAACCCGCAGCCCTTGCAGCGGTCTTTGATAATATGCAGCTCCCCGATCGGTATGGAATGGGAAGCGGCATCCAGCGGCAGTCTCCAGAATTTCATTCGATACTCCTATACAAAATCTTACTTTATACCCTAAAAGGGAAGAAAATGTCAATATGATTTTAATCACCGGACTGGATTGAAAAACATGCAAAAAGTCGTCACCCCGGCGAAAGCCGGGATCCAGGAGAATTCTAACTGCTTTAAAATACTGGATTCCGGCTTTCGCCGGAATGACTTTATTTGGGTTTTGGCGACTTTTTACAAATCTGTCCTAATTGATGGACTTGCAAAAAATCCCTTATATTCTAATCCCCTTCGCTCTTTACCGAGGTTTCCATGGTAATCCCATATTTTTCTATCTTGGATTGGAGCGTCGGTCGGGAAACACCGAGAATCTTGGCTGCCCGACTTCGGTTACCGCCGGTGATATCCAGGGCCTCGCTGATCAGTGCGCTGGCAACGTGGTCGATCAGATTGTCAAATTTATCCATACCCGGCTCGTTCATCAAGGCCTTTCGAGCCCACTGCCTGATTGAACCATCACCCGGTGGCCCATCGGCCCTGACGAGGGCTTCCCCTTGAATGAGTTGAGAGATGTCCTCGGGACGGATGGGATATCCCCGGCTGAAAATCAGGGCTTTTTGGATGGTATTGGCCAATTCCCGGACGTTGCCGGGCCAGTGATAATTTTTCAGCACCCCTCTGGTTTCATCGGTCATACCCGGGTTGTCGATATCCATCGATTTGGCGAACCGATCTAAAAAATATTCGGCCAGTCTGGAAATATCCTGGAGACGCTCGCGTAAAGGAGGGAGCCAGATCGTCACCACCTTGAGTCGATAATAAAGATCCTCACGGAATCTTCCCTCGGCCAGACCGGCCTCCAGATCCCGGTTGGTGGCGGCGATAATCCGCACATCCACAGGGATGGGCTCGCGGCCTCCCAAACGCTCGATACTTTTTTCCTGAAGCAGGCGTAATATTTTAGACTGGATGCTGAAGGGCATATCGCCGATTTCATCGAGAAAGATGGTCCCGCCGTTGGCCTGCTCAATCCTTCCCATCCGCCGGCTGACGGCTCCGGTAAAGGCCCCTTTCTCATACCCGAACAGTTCGCTTTCCAGCAATGTTTCCGGGATGGCCACACAGTTGATGACCAGAAATGGTTTGCCGGCCCGCTGGCTGTGTTGATAAACAGCCCGGGCTACCAGTTCCTTGCCTGTGCCTGATTCGCCGCGCACCAGGACCGTAGCCTCGGTCGGGGCGACCCGCCCAATGGCTTTATAGATCTCCTGCATCGGCTTGCTTTGTCCGATAATGACCTCACTGGAAGGGGTTTTAGGAAGGATATCGATTTCCACCTGGGAACGCATAAACCGGCTGGCCTCCAGGGCCTGAGTGATTAGTTTCAAAATATCCGGAATATCGAAAGGTTTGAGAATATAATCAAAGGCCCCTAATTTTGTGGCCTCGATGGCCGTTTCGGTGGTCCCGAAGGCGGTCATGATGATCACCGGAAGTTTGGACTCGATCTCCCGTATAGCGAGAAAGGTCTCCAGTCCGCTCATCCCCGGAAGGCGCAAATCCAACAGAACCAGATCCGGCAAAACCGAACGCAGGACGTCCAGGCCGGTCTCACCGCTGGCAGCGGTCAATACTTCATGACCCTCTTCGGTCAGGAGCTTCTCGAAGCTCTCCCGGATTTGATAATCATCATCAATAATCAGAATGACGCCCATAGGTCCTTTCCCAGGCTCTATCGTCCTGGACTGTTTTTCTCATTTACTCCGAACCCAGAACCCCGAGCTCCGAAATATTTTCTCGGTAAGGAAGAGTGATCACAAAGGCGGTTCCCTCCCCCTCCTGAGAGCGGAGGCCTATGCTTCCGCCATGTTTTTCCACGATCCGCGAGGCGATACTCAATCCCAATCCGGTACCCTCTTCTTTAGTGCTGAAGAAGGGTTGAAAGATGTTTTCCTGAATCGATTCGGGTATGCCCGGACCGTTGTCGCTTACGGTTATGGTGGCAACCTTTTTCCCGGTCTCCACAGTTTCCTCCTTTTCCAAAATACGGATCCACCCGCCCTTAACCATGACTTCACAGGCATTGACCAGCAGATTCACCAAAACCTCCTTTAATTGATCCGGATCGGCCCAGATTTCGGGCAAGGGATTTTCCCGGATCAATTCAACCTGGACCCCGTTGGATTCCAACCGGTGTTTCATAAGTCGGAGGGTCATATCGACCACTTCGGAAGGACTGACCTTTTGCATGGTCAGTTTGGGCGGCCGGGAAAATTCAAGAAAACTCCGGACAATGGATTCAATATGACGGATTTCCTCTGAAATAACCTCCAGGTCTTCTTTCTGAGTAGGGGATAAGTCCGGAGTGCGGCCCATGGAAAAGAGACGGATTTTCACTGAGGTCAATGGATTTCTAATGCTATGGGCTACGCCGGCCGCCAATTTACCGGTCAAGGCCCATTTCTCCGATTGGACCAGATGTTCCTGACTGCGGGCCAGCTTGTTCTGAGTCTGGTCGACATCCTCAATCAAACTGTGCACCCGATGGCTGAGGACATTGACTTCGTTGGACAGCGGGGGTTGGCTGTCATCAGGACCTGTGGCCTTGGTCAAGCGGCGAATAGGCTCCAGGATCTGCTTGAAAAGAATATAGGCCAGCAGGACACCCATCATAGCCGCCAATTGAATAGCGATCAAGGCCGCCGTACTGATATATCGCGTGCGGACCTGGGCATTTTTTCTGGCCTGGCCAATATTTTTTAGGTGGATATCCTTATACTGCTCGCAGAGGTTCACAATAGACAGGAACTGAGGGCGGGCCCGGAGATGGAGTTTAGTCCCTGATTCCTCCTCACCGTTTTGATAAAGATGAATGACTTCCTGCCGGCTGCTTTTATAGTGGAGGTATTCTGATTCGATTTTACCCAAAAGACTCCAGGCGGTTTCCATTCGTGCGTATTCTCTGGCTTTAAAAAGTTTTTCTTCAAAGGCCTTCTGGTACGTTTCCAATTGTTTCAACCAATCCGGGTTGCCGTCCTGGAAGTAATAGGTGATAAATCCTTTCTGCATGACCAGAGCGGTTTCCATTTCTTCGGCCACCTGGAAAGAGAGGATATCCCGGTCCAGTATCGAAGTGAAAAGGGAACCGATGGTATCCGCATACCAGATGGTGGCCAGCCCCCCTCCGATCGTGGTTAAAACCAAGGCGATCAGAAGGATGATGATTCGTGCCCTTAGACTGAGTTGTTTAAGCATTGGAATTAGCCTTTTCAACGTCTACCTATTTAGAGTTTTGAAAAACATCTCCTTTTGCCCAATCTCTGCGTCAGACTCAAATCCTAAACCCCAAAATACAAAATGTATATCTTGGTTAAAATTCTCGTCTTCTTCGATCTTGAACAGAATTGGATATTTTCAAGGCTCTCATGTTATTAAAGGATCGCCCGGACAAGCCGGATTTGAGGAGCGCTTCATTTGAGGCATAAGCGGCTTAAAAGCCGTCTGGAAGGAAATCCTGAATCAAAAGGTCCGAGGGCCTCTTTCCGGTCCTCCTTTTGGGGGTCCTTCTTGTTTTTATTTTGACTAAGCCGGATGAATCCTTTTCCAGCTTTTTTCCTCATACATCCGTTTGTCCGCCTCGGCAATCAATTCTTCCACAGAGGCCGGTTGGTCGGGATCGTAACGCACCACGCCCATGGAAAGTGAGAGCTTGTAAGGAGGTTGGCTTCTCGCATTAACCAGGCCCAGATTGCGGTTTAACCGGATTCTCAGGTTTTCGGCACTGGACTCTGAAGTCCCTTCTATGGCCAGGATAACAAACTCATCCCCCCCGATCCGGGCGATGATATCCGGATCGCGATAGGTCTCTTTAGTGATGTTGGCCACAGCGATTAATGCCCGGTCGCCTTCCTGGTGGCCATAATGATCATTAATACCCTTCAGGTCATCCAGATCGGCAAAAAGCAGAAACATACCCCGCTTCAACCTGTGGGCCAGCTTCAACTCCTGTTCGGCCAAGGTCAGGAATCCCCGCCGATTATAGAGACCGGTCAAATCGTCCACCAGACTCAAGGTTCGTAATGTTTCCTCCCCTTGTTTTCGTTGGGTTACATCCCGAAAATTCCAAACCCGCCCGACACTTTTTCCATCAACCCGTTGGGGTGTTGAATAACGTTCAAAAATTCTTCCGTTATTAAATTCCAAGGTATCAAAACTTTCATCATCCGGGTGGGCATACAATTCATTAACTTTGTTTATGAATCCCTCAGGATCTTTGAGCTTAGCCAGAACAAAGGATAAGGCCTGATAGTCATCTTTGGTTTCTAATACCGAATCGGGTATCCCCCAAAGTTCAACAAATTTATTATTAAACCTGATGATCTGTCCCTGGGTGTTTACCACCAAGATCCCGTCTGTGGTCGATTCAATCGTGGCTTCAAGAAGAGAAACCAAATTTTTGAGTTCAGCTTCCGTTCGGTTTCTCTCGGTAACGTCGCGAGTTATACCTCTAAATCCAATAGGTTTTCCATTTTCATCTTTGATGAGAGAAACAGAGGATTCCACCTCTCTTTGGGAGCCGTCTTTTCTATAAATTTTTCTATGAACGGATTTAGTCGGCATCCCCGTCCGAAAAACGGTATTGAAGGTTTTATAGGTTTTAGGGGGGTCCTGGGAAATCCCTTTATAACTAATACCGATCAATTCTTCTTTGGCCAATCCATATATTTTAGTGTAGGCTTCATTACAGAATAGATATTTCCCCGTTAAATCCACTTCATAATAACCGTCTTCAATATTCTCCAGGATGGCCCGGGCCTTTTCCTCTGATTCTCTTAATGACGCCTCCGCCTGTCTGCGACGATCCTCCAAGGCCTCCAATTCAGCAATCCGTTGACGGAGTTCTGCTACTTCCTTGCCTAAATCCTCAGTGGAATTATCCTCGTTTGCCATGGAAATTTCTTTGCCTTTTTAAGAAAATACCTTCCTGCGTTGCTTAAATTTAACAGAATCAAACAGAATGTCCACTTATTTTTTTCAAGCAGGAAGGGCATTTCTTTCTTGACAAATCCCCCCTAAACCTTTACTTACCGGTAGGTAAGTTTTTCGGGAAGATCTTCAAACCCAAAAAAAGAGAGAGCGCTGTTGAAAAAAAGCGGGGAGGAATTCATGAACGACTTGACGGTTCGTCAGCGTCTTTTGGCCAGTTCAGCCGAATTATTCGCCCGTAAAGGGTATGCCTCAACTACGGTCCGAGAGATTGTTGAGGCGGCAAAGGTTACCAAACCGGCCCTTTATTATTATTTCCAGAATAAAGAGGAAATTTATCTGGAGTTGATGAGGGAGGCCGAATCACGATTTGAGATCCTCTTGCGCAGTGCCCGAAAAGAAATCGGGACAGTCAAAAAAAGGGTACTGCGTTTTTCAGAGCAAGTTTTTCAGCTTTTTTTGGACCAGATTGAAGTAGCCCGAGTTGGGATTTCCATTCATTATGGGCCGGCCCAGGGGACGCCTTTCTTTGATTTTGAAGCCTTTCATCTCAAGTTCCAGGAATTCATTCGAAAGATTGATACGGGAAGGGATTCGGAAAGGTGAGTTTCGAAAAGGAAATGTGATGGACATGACCTGGGCTATTCTCGGAGCAATCAATGTGGCCATAGAAGTCCAACTCTGGCATCCGGAACAATCGACAGGCCGTAAGGGATTGGTCAGGGTTCTTAAATTGATATTTGAAGGAATATCCAGCGAAAGAAAGAGAAAGGGGAGTTAGCATGAAACGGGGGTTAATATTCGGGGCCGTCTTGGCTGCCCTGTGGATTGGAGCGTGGGGGTGTTCAAAAACGAATGAAGCCAGCAAAGGAGTTGAAAATACCGGGACCTTACCCCCTGTAGCCGTTGAGGCCTCACAGGCCCAGGCCAGAGATCTCATCGAGGGGATTGAGGTCGTGGGATCATTAACGCCCAAGCTCGAGGCCAGACTCAAAGCTGAATATTCCGGGATCGTCACCGAAGTTTATGTCACCGAATGGGTGCGGGTGAAAAAAGGAACCCCCCTGGCCAAGTTGGACACTCGTGAAATAGAGGCCATTGTCCAAAAGGCCCAGGCCGCCGTTGAGGTTGGAAAGGCCAATCTTTTACAGGCTGAAGTCGGCGGTAATCGGGCCGAACGGGAGTTGACCCGGGCCCAAAACCTCAAAGCAGAGGGTTTGATCACCCAGCAGAATCTGGATGATGTCCGAACGGAAAAGGCGGCCTCCATGGCCCGTATCGCCGCGGCCAAGGCCCAGGCCCTGGCTGCCGAAAAAGATCTCTCACCAGGCGCAGACCCGGTTGGCCAAAGCTGTTATTCAATCCCCCCTGGATGGGGTGGTCTCTTCACGCAACATCAATGTCGGAGATTTAGTGGGGGAACCCGGGATCAACCCGCATTTTATTTCAGATGGTCGATAACCGCCAACTGGAACTGACGGTCACGGTTCCCTCCACAGAAATGGGACATCTGCGCCTGAATCAGCCGCTTGACCTTTGTAACCGATGCCTTCCCGGAAAAACCTTTTTCCGGCCGGATAAAATACATCAATCCTACGGTAAACGAAGCCGACCGGTCGGTCAAGGTCATAGCCGAGGTCCCGAATAGCGACGAAACCCTTAAAGCCGGGCTTTTTGTCAAAGGCCGGATCATTACCGGAGAGCGCCGGAAGATATTGCAAATCCCCCGATCAGCCCTGCTTTCCTGGGATGTAGGGGCCAAGAAAGGCGAGGTCTTTGTAGTTGACCGGGATCTGGCTCAGCGCAAAACCATTCAGACCGGAAGTGTCTCCGGTGATTGGGTGGAGGTGGTCTCCGGATTACAACCGGGGGTACCCATCATCACCCGTGGGGGGTTCAATGTCAAAAACGGCGATCGGGTCAAAATCATCCCGGATGAACGGGGGAAATTAATTCATGTTCCTTTCCAATCTTTCCATTAAAAGACCGATATTCGCCACCATGATGATGCTGGCCCTGGTCATTCTGGGGATTTTTTCCTATCGCCGGCTGGCCGTAGATATGTATCCGGATGTGGAAATCCCGGTCCTTTCCATCGTCACCATTTTTCCCGGAGCCTCTCCGGAGACGGTGGAACGGGAAGTGACCAAACGGATCGAAGAGGTGGTCAACCGCATTTCCGGGGCCAAACACGTCATCTCCATCTCCCGGGAAAGTGTCTCCCAGGTGGTGGTTGAGTTTCAACTGGAAGTAAAGATCAACGAGGCCTCACAGGATGCCCGGGCCAAGATCAACACCATCCGCAAGGATCTTCCCCAGGATATCGAAGAACCGGTCATTCAAAAAATTGATATTTCCGGCATGCCGGCCGTCTCTCTGGCGGTACGGTCCGAAAGCCTTATCCCCGAGAGATCTGACCACCCTGGTGGAAAAAAAGGTCAAACGCAGTTTTGAAAACATCTCCGGTGTCGGCAAGGTGGAATTGGTCGGGTCTTCCAAACGGGAGGTCAACATCTGGATTGATCCCTTTCGCCTGCAGGCCTTAAATTTAGGCGTGGACGAGGTCATAGCCGGTCTGCAATCGGAAAATGTCAATATCCCTCTGGGCCGATTGAACCGCAACGGTTCCGAATTTCCCCTTCGGGTGTCCGGAAAACCAGAGGAAGTGGAACAGTTCAAGACCATGGTCATCGGTCAACGAGGAGGCCGCCCGATCCTCTTAAGCGAGGTGGCCGATGTCCGGGACGGCATGGAAGAACAACGTTCCCTGGCCATGATCAATGGCATACCGGCCGTGTCGCTCAATATCCTTAAACAAACCGGGGCCAATACGGTGGAGGTGGTGAATAACGTCAAAAAAACCATCGCCAGGCTTCAGAAAGAACTTCCTGCCGGGACCATCATCGATATCGTCCAGGATTCTTCCATCGTCATCCGGGATTCGGTTCGTGACGTCCAGGAGACCATGATTCTGGGCGGTATTTTAACCATCCTGATCGTTTTTTGCTTTCTCAATTCCTGGCGTTCCACGGTAATCACCGGCCTGACTCTGCCTATTTCGGTCATCTCTTCTTTTATCGTCATGAACTTTGTAGGTATGACCATCAACGTCATGACCTTAATGGCCTTGTCGTTGGCCATCGGCTTATTGATCGATGATGCCATAGTCGTCCGGGAAAACATCGTCCGCCATCTGGAACGGGGTCAGGATCATATCACCGCCGCCCAGGATGGGACCAGCGAGATTGGGCTGGCCGTTTTGGCCACCTCCTTTTCGATTGTGGCCGTTTTTGTCCCGGTGGCCTTTATGAAGGGAATTGTGGGGCGTTTTTTCTTCCAATTCGGGATTACGGTGACCTTTGCGGTTATCATTTCCCTGTTTGTCTCCTTCACCCTTGATCCCATGCTCTCCTCACGCTGGTTCGACCCGGATATTGAAAGAAAAGGGGAAACGGCATTTTCTGGCCCGAATGCTGGATTATTTCAATCATTGGTTTGACTGGATGGCCGATCGATACCGATTGGTTGTTGCTTGGGCTTTGGATCATCGCAAGTCGGTGATGGTGATCACCACCCTGGCCTTTTTGGCCGGCTTGTCTATATTTATCAACCTCCCCAATGCCTTTTTCCCTTCCTTCGACGCCAGTGAATTCCAATTGAACTTTACCACCGCACCGGGGTCCTCCATAGAGGAAACCCGGGGACGGGTGGCTGCCGTCCTGTCGACCCTGAAGCAACTCCCCGAGATCAAACATACCTACACGACCATCGGGGCCGGAGACACCGGAACTGTCCGGGATGTGCGTATGTTTATTAAATTAAAAGAGCGCAGCGAGCGGTCCCGAAGTCAAACCCAGCTACAGGAAGAAGTGCGGCGCAGGATCATGGAGATTCCGGGTATTTTGCCTTCGATCATGGAAGCCGGCCGGATGGACAGCCGAAAACCGTTGCTCGTCAGTATCCGAGGGGATGATATTACCGAGCTTAAAAAATATGCCGCCCAGCTCAAAGCGATGGTCCGTCCCATCAAAGGTATCGTCGATCTTGATGTCACTCTGGAACAGGACGTCCCTGAATACCGCCTGACCGTCGATCGGGAGAGAGCCGTGGACACCGGCTTGATGACCGCCAATATTGTCCGCACCGTGGGGGCCCTGGTGGGAGGGAAGGCCGTGTCCACTTATGAAGATGAGGATGGTGACGCCGTCGACCTGCGGGTGCGGCTCCCGCAGGACCTTACGGCAGGACCCGGATCAGGTGAAACAGTTGCGATTATCCGTTCAGAAATTGGGTCAGCCTCCCGCCTTGGTTCCCCTCGGCGACCTGGTTTCCTACCAAAGGAAAACCACCCCCTCGGAGATTAACCGTCAGGACCTTTCCCGGGAAGTGGTCCTCTCAGCCAACCTGGACAAACTGCCTCTCGGCTCGGCCATGGCCAAGATCAAGGAGGTCATAAAAAACTTGAAAATGGCCCCCGGGTATAAAGTGGTTTTCTCCGGTGAAGGGGAGGATATGGTGGAATCCTTTGGTTATATGGCCGAGGCCTTGATCCTGGCGATTCTTTTTGTCTATCTGATACTGGCCTCCCAGTTCGAGTCCTTTATCGATCCGTTGGCCATTATGCTGTCTTTGCCTCTTTCCCTGGTGGGTATGGCCGGGATGCTTTATCTGACCGGCGACACGATCAATATGATGTCTCTTATCGGTCTCATCATGCTGATGGGTCTGGTGACCAAAAATGCCATTTTGCTGGTGGATTACACCAAGGTCCTTCGTTCCCGGGGGCTGGAACGAAAAGAGGCCATTATCACCGCCGGTCGGACCAGGCTGCGGCCCATCATGATGACCACCCTGGCCATGATCTTCGGCATGCTGCCCCTGGCCCTGGCCCTGGGTTCCGGGGCGGAGATGCGGGCCCCCATGGCCCGGGCCGTTATCGGAGGGCTGATCACTTCCACTTTTCTGACCTTGCTGGTGGTCCCGGTGGTTTACTCCCTGCTTGATGATGTCAGTGAACATTTCCGTCGGAAGCGGGCACAAAAAAAGGAGGTCCTTTCATGAATTCGCGTATGATGATGAAAATACAACTTCTCCTGGCTGTTTTCGCAATAGTCTTGGGAACGCTTCTCCCGGCTCAGGCTTCTGAGGCAAAGAAAAATGTCATGGTATTGTCGTTGGATCAGGCCTTGCAGATAGCCATGGAGAAAAACAAGGATATTCAGAAGGCCAGGGAATATCGTAATCAGGTGGAAGGGCGTTATGTAGAAGAACGGGCCGCGGCCCTGCCCCGATTTGCGATCCAAGGTAGTTTTGAACGAGGCAGAGACGAAAGTCAAAAGGCCCTTGGCAGTATCTATCCTGTGAACGCGGAATACCGTTCCTTGGGGATCGGTATTTCTCAAGTCCTCTATTCCTTTGGTCAGGTGAGTGCCGCCATTCGCGCTGCCAAGGTCGGCCTTAAAACCGCTGACGACCAATTGCTTCTTTATCAGCAGGCAGCCTTAAAAGACGTATCATCGGCCTTTTACGATGCCCTGCTCTCCAGGGAATTGGATGCCCTGGCTCGACAGAACCTGGAACAAAGGACCCGTCATCTGGAAGAGGCCCTTAAAAAATATGCGGCCGGTACGGCTACCGATTACGACGTCTTAGCCGCAGAGGTGGCCGTGAAAAACGCCCGGCCCGATGTTATTCGAACCGAAAATCTTATCCGGATTACCAGGGACAGGTTGCGCTTTCTTTTGGGTTTGGAAGGTCAGGAGGTCGACACCGTAGGAACTCTTTTATCCCCCACGATAATCCCTCCCTCCTATGAAGACAGCCTGGCTATTGCCTGGAAAAATCGGCCGGAATTGTCCGGTTATAAAAACCGAATCGGTATAGCCGAAGAGTTGGTGACCATTTACAAGGCCGGGAACAAACCGCATCTGGATTTAAGAGCCAGTTATGGGTGGAAAAGCTTGGATCTGCAAAGCCCGCCTCTTTTCGGCGAAGCCGAGGGTCAGGCTTGGATGGCCGGGGTTTATCTAACCTTTCCTTTTTTTGACGGTCTGCGGACTCAGGGTAAGGTAGCCCAGGCTAAAAGTGACTTAGCTACATTGAAAATAGAAGAGGCTAAACTGATTGATTCCATCGTCTTGCAGATCCATGAAGCCATCAATGCCGTTTCTGAATCCGGAGAAATCCTTAAAGGCCTTACCGGCACGGTGTCCCAGGCCCAACGTCTTCTGACCATGGCCGAAAAAGGATATGAATTCGGGGTCAAGACCAGGCTGGATGTGGACGATGCCCAATTGAACCTCCAGCTGGCCCAAAGCAACCTGGCCAAGGCCCGAAGGGACCATCTGGCAGCTCAGACAAATTTACAATGGGCCATGGGGACCATTCAAGCCCCCTCGATCCCCTCACCGCCCACTCCACCGAAATAAACCCCAAGGTTGAAAAAGCAGAGGAATAAACAACATATCGAAATGTTGGCTTTTCACTTGACAACATTTGCTGATTTCCATAAATTATAATCAAAAATTTTATTCCAGAAAAGAGAATCGTTATGTTCAAGGTCGAAGTAGACCCGGATAAGTGTGTGGGGGATGAAGAATGCGTGGAGGTCTGCCCAGTGGATGTATTCGAGCTTCAAGACGGCAAGGCCGTCCCCGTTCGGGCAGAAGAATGCTTGGGCTGTGAAAGCTGTATTGAGGTTTGTGAAGAGGAAGCGATCACAGTAACTGAGGTTTAAGTAACAAAGGTCTGCCCGGAGGATTCCAGGCAGACCTTTTTGTTTCCCAACCTGAAAGGTTTTACTTCTTGGCCACCACGTGACACTGCGCGCACAGCGTAGGCCCTGATTTCTTGCCTTCAGCTTTCAATTTGTTGTGGCAGTCCCTGCAATTTTTATGATAGGCATTATTGAGCGATAAAATCTTGCCTTGATCGGCTGCCTTGTGGCATTCATTACATTTTTGAACCTTCGTCACCCCTTGTTTCCACGTGTTTTTCCCGTCTTTGTAGAGATGATGACATTCGGTACAGGCGACCTTGTGTTCTTTTTCGTGCTTCAAGTGGGTAAATTCCACCGGCGGTTTGGTCCGTTTTCCATCCTTAAAAAAAGATTTATCATTATCAATTTTGATGGTATCCGGGGCCTTATCGGCGGCATAAACCCAGGCCATCAACCCTAAGGAAAAGAGAAATGCCGCAATTATGATGATAATTGCCAAGCCTTTTTTCATCTTAACACTCACCTCCCCTCCTTAAATTGTAAGTTAGCCGATAATTTGTTTTCTATCTATCTCATAGAATCATTTCATATAATCAAACGTTATTGTTCTGTCAAGAAAAAGTTGACACAACCTGATTATTTTGATAAAAAGAAATAAATTTAATAGTTTTTGACCTTCAAAGGGGGTACAAGATTACGGTTTCATCAAGTACTCACAGCGTTTGGAGTATTCTCCCCTGGGAAGTGCCCTGGGATGTAGGACATGTTTTTTTTCTTGGCCTGACTTACCTGGTTCTGGCCGTACTCGGGGTGACATTGATTGTCGTGGTCCTGAGGACCAGGCGGTCAATTAAAAGCCGCGCACGATTAACCATTTTTTGAAACCTAAGGAGATCCGATGTTTGGACTTGGGACACAGGAATTAATCATTATTCTCGGTATTGCCCTGTTTATTTTTGGGGCAAAAAAACTACCTGAAATCGGCAAAGGCCTGGGCAAAAGCATCCGGGAATTTAAAAGCAGTGTCAGTGGAGAAGAGGAAAAGGAAGACCCGGCCAAACCGAAAGAAATCAATAAGGAAAACACCGACAAACCCTCCTGATCCCTTCGCCGGGACCTTCCCTTCTTTTTGATCCTGCCGATATCAATTCTTTTAGAAATTTCCTGATTTCTTAACAAAGATACCGAAAGGGATGGTCTAATAAGTCTTATTATAGAGAGGTATACCATGGTTGTCAAAACCAGCAAACGGGATGCCCTGCTTGGATTATTGAAAAAGAACTCGCCCCAGGAATATATCCCGGCCGCTTTTTTTATTCACTTTGAAAAATCCTTTCGCTTAGGATCGGCCGCGGTGGAAAAGCATCTGGAGTATTTCCGCTATACCGGCATGGACTTGGTGAAGATTCAGTATGAAAGGACCTTTCCACCGATTGCCGAGATAAAGAAACCGGAAGATTGGGCAAAGATGCCTTTTTATAAATTGGATTTTTATCAGCCCCAATTGGAGGTGGTCAACGGATTGGTCAAGAAGGCACAAAAGGAGGCTCTGGTCATTGTGACCTTATATTCCCCTTTCATGTGTGCCGGCCATACTGCTACTTCTCGTTTGCTCACGGCCCATCTCCAGAAAAACCCCGAGGCCGTAAAGAAAGGGCTGGAAGTTATCACCGAGAGCCTGATGTTGTTTGTCAAAGAATGCATCCGGCTGGGAGTGGATGGGTTCTACGCCTCCACCCAAGGGGGAGAAGTCGGCCGATTCCAGGATTCCCAAATATTTAAAAATTATATCAAGCCCCATGACCTGGTCCTCATGAACGAAATGAACCGGGCCTGCATCTTCAACATCCTGCATGTCTGCGATTACCACGGGCCCTATGATGATTTCGGTCCATTTCTCGACTATCCAGGACACGTGGTCAACTGCAATCCGTTGCTCAGCACAGGGCAATTGGCCTGGAAGGAAATTGCCCGACTGTTCAAACGACCTTGCATGGGGGGACTGGACAGGCAGGGGATTATTGTGTCCGGTTCTAAGGAAGAGATAGAAAAAAAGGTAAATGAAGAACTGAGTGAGGTCTCTCACCCTTTCGTTCTTGGGGCCGATTGTACGCTGCCGGGTGAAATCCCCTGGTTAAACATCCGGACGGCAATCTCTGCCGCCCATGCCTTTCGAAGGAGCTGATCCGAAAAAGAGGCAGAACCTGCTCTTTTGGCAAACAGGAGCGGGCCTTATTGATTTAGTTTTGGAAAAGGGTTATGCCGGAAACGGCACAAAATAAAATAATTTTTATTTCCTTTCCCGGTAAACGGTTCAAGCCCAATTCCAAATGATCGCCTTCCCGCTTTTTCTCCTTGACCCCTTACCCGGCCTATCCTATACTTTTTCAAAAAAGAAAACCCTTATCAAAAAATCCTGTTTATTACGTACAGGTGTGAACCAAAAGCCTTAAGAAAATGCTTTTTTGAGGTGAACCGCCCTTACGATTTTTTTTCGGCCAAAACCACCGGAAGATTAAAAATAGGAGCAACCCGGTTTTGACCGTCACTGGTCTTTGAGGAGAAATAATGAAAGAAAACGAAAACACAGGTTCTGTGGAATCGGGACCGCGGATGCTGCTCAAGAATGGTCTGATCGTGGACGGCTCCGGGCGAAAAGGGTATCGGGGCGATCTGCTTATCAAGGGGTCCCGCATTGAGCAAGTTTCCGAAAAACCGATTGAACTGAAGGATTGTGCCTCCATCGACTGCACCGGACTGGTCATTGCCCCGGGTTTCATTGATGCCCATTCCCATATGGACCGGACTCTGGCCTACCAAGGGCAGGAGGACCTTAAAACCCCTTTCACCGCCCAGGGCTGCACTACCTTCATTGCCGGCAACTGCGGAAGCAGCGCGGGAAGTCTTCGCCGTGATAACCGGTATGTCAGTCAGATTACCCTCTTCGAAAAATTTCCCCAGCCCGTAGACTGGGATTCCATGGAAGGGTATTTCACCCACCTGGAACGAATCGGGTTAAGCCACAACCTGGTCCAACTGGCCGGGCATGGCACGGAATGGGCTACTCTGCGGGGCCGCAATCCTAACCCTTTTTCCCCCGAAGAGAAGCAATCGATTTTCCGTAGACTGGAAGAAGCCCTGGACCAGGGAGCGGCCGGCGTATCCTTTGGACTCCAGTATGAGCCGGATATTTTTTGTCCGCCGGAACAGATCAGGGAAGTCGGCCGTTTGTTGAAGCGGAAGAATAAAATCCTGACCGTTCATGGCCGTGCTTATTCCAAGGTGTCGGGTGCCTTTCGGGAGAGGGGGGGAACCCCGCACAATGTCCTGGCATTAATGGAAATGATCGATGTGGCCCGGGAAACCGGTGTGCGTCTCCAGTATTCGCACCTTATGTTCGCCGGCTTCAAATCTTTTCCTACCTACGAACAATGCCTCGATATCCTGGATAAGACCGTCTCCGACGGAGGGGACGTCATGACAGACTCCTATCCCTATCATTGCGGATACTCGGTTATCAATGTGATCCTGCCCGGCTGGTTCCTGGCCAACATCCCGGCCAACTACCACGACCGGGAAGCCAGGGAAAGGGTGGAACGCGGGCTGGAGCGCATGCCCGATTTTAACGGGTTCGGCTTCGGGGATATTCAGATCATGAACGCCGATCATCCCGAGCTGGGAAAATATGACGGCTGGTTTCTCAGTGACATTGCCGGGGACCTCGGGATCAGTCCGCCGAAGACCGCCCTTTTTCTTTCAGAAAAGACCAAAGGCCGGACTCACATACTCAATCACCAATACAGTGACCTGAAGATCATCGATGCCCTGATCAGTCATCCCTCCTGCCTGTTCATGACTGACTCCACAGTTTCCGTGGCCGGCCTTCAGAATCCGGCCTCCTTCGGGTCCTTTCCGCTTGTTCTTCAGTATGCCCGGGACCGAAAGCTCGTTTCCCTGGAAGAGGCCGTACGCCGGATGACGGGGGCCACGGCCGAACGTTTCAAGCTGAAGGAACGGGGTTTTTTAAAGGAGGGTTATGCCGCGGATATCACTGTTTTCGATTGGCAGAAAATCAAGGATCATAACACGGTGACCAAAACCGACCAGGCCCCAAGCGGAATCGAGGCTGTATTCATCAATGGCCGACAGGTGATGAAGGACGGCCGCGTGGATTCATCCATCAATGCCGGTGAAGTCCTCCGGCTTTGAGCCTCGAAGTTGTGAAGAAATAATCGAGGTAAACATGGCCAGCGGTTACAGGCCCCGTCTCGCCAAAGAAATAACGGAGGGGATCCATTCCTTTTGAACGTGAAGTTCAGGAACAAACTCTTTATAGAGAGGGAAAAAAGAGAGGTGCAGGATGGCAAGTTTTGAAAAATCTCAAGCCCTATTTCAGAGGGCCAGGATAGTAATCCCCGGAGGTATTCCCGGGCACCAGACCCCGGCTTTGCTGGTTCGCGAACAAAGCCCCTGTTTTATAGAAAAGGCGGAGGGATGCCGGTTCTGGGATGTGGACGGGAATGTGTATATCGATTATATGTGCGCTTATGGTCCCATGGTCCTCGGTTACAATCACCCAAAGGTGGAAGAGGCCGTTCAAGAACAGAGGCTCAAAGGGAATTGTTTCAACCTCCCATCTCCTTTGTTGGTCGAGCTCGCGGAATATCTGGTGGAGTTGATACCATCGGCCGATTGGGCTGTTTTCGGGAAAAACGGCTCTGATGCCACCAATTATGCCTGTCAGGTGGCCAGGGCCCACACGGGCCGGAAAAAGATCATTATGGCTGAGGGGGCCTATCACGGAATCGGGGCCTGGTGCAACCCCAACACCACCGGGATCTGTGAGGAAGATAGGGTTAACGTCCTCACCTTTCCTTATAACGACCTTCAGGCCCTCCGGGATTTGGTGAAAGCCAACAGGGACGATGTGGCCGGATTGATTCTCTCGCCCTTTCGTCATGATGCCTTTCACGATCAGGAAATGCCCACAGAGCCTTTTCTGCAAGGTCTTCGCGAACTCTGCAACCTGGAGGGGCCGGTGTTGATCATCGATGACGTCCGGGCCGGATTTCGGCTCGACCTGCGCGGTTCCGCTGCCTACTTTGATCTATCCCCTCAGTTGAATTGCTTTTCCAAGGCCTTGGGAAACGGCTACCCCATTTCGGCCTGCCTGGGCGCCGAAGAACTCAGGCAATCGGCCAGGAAGGTTTACTTTACGGGGTCGTTTTTCATGAGCGGGGTGCCCATGGCCGCGGCCTTGGCCACTCTAAAAGAGATGGCGGCTGCCAAGGCCGTCGAGCATATGTTCCAGGTGGGGGAGAAATTGAAGCAGGGTATTCTCCAACAGGCTGAAGCGTTAAAACTGGAGATCCATTACACCGGGCCGGTCACCCTGCCTTTCATGACCTTTGCAGACGATCCATCCTTCAACAAGGCCAGGATCTTCTGTGCCCGGGCTTTTCAAGAAGGTGTTTTCTTTCATCCTATCCATAATTGGTTCATCTCCGCTGCCCATGGGGAGGAAGAGATTGAACAAACCCTGACAGTCACCCGGAAAGCCTTCGAGGAGGTCAAGGAGAAATTCGGATAGATAGGTTTCGGAGAGTAGCAAAGAGGGCAGGCAATTGTAGAAGGGATTGAACGAGGAGGGTCAGTTTCATACTAAATAAAAAACAGAAAACGGGTTATTCAGATTCCTTGGATCGGACCCACAATTTTTCCCATTCCTCAATCGGCAAAAAAGGGACCCCAGAATCTTTAAACCGGGGATCGTCGGTCATCAGTCGAAAACGTTTTAGAAACTTCTGGATGGTCTTGCGCAGGGCATTTTCGGCCGGGATTTCCAAAAACCGTCCCAGATTCACCAGGGCAAACAACAGATCCCCCAATTCTTCCCTGGCCGACGGCAGATTATTTTCCTGGATGGCTTCTTCCAATTCCCTGAATTCCTCCCGGACTTTTTCCAAGACCCCTTTCATATCCGGCCAATCAAATCCCAGGCCGGCTGCCCTTTGTGATATCCGATGGGCCTTCAGCAGAGCCGGCAAATTCACTGGGATAGAATCAAAGGGATCCCGCCCTTTTTTCTCCTCAGCCTTGATATCCTGCCAGCCCTGAACCACCTGCTCGGCATTTTCCCAATTTTTGTTGCCAAAAACATGAGGATGACGGCGGATCATTTTCCGATAGATGGTGTTCATCACCTGGGTTAGATCAAAGACCCCCTGTTCCTCATAGAGTTGGCTGAGAAAAACAATTTGAAAGAGAAGGTCGCCCAATTCTTCTTTCACCTCTTCGCCGGCCTTTCGGTCCAGTGCTTCGGCCAACTCATGGGCTTCTTCCAACAGATAGATTTTAAGGCTGTCAAGGGTCTGTTTCCGGTCCCAGGGGCAACCTCGTTCTCCCCTTAGTCGGGCAATCAAATCCCGCAGATCATCCAGGGTAGTCCGATCGTCAGGGTT
This sequence comes from uncultured delta proteobacterium, assembly GCA_963790475.1. Classification (GTDB taxonomy): domain Bacteria; phylum Desulfobacterota; class RBG-13-43-22; order RBG-13-43-22; family RBG-13-43-22; genus RBG-13-43-22. Next base: position 627,174 of record CAWBOS010000015.1, read on the forward strand.
ATTGTTCATCTTCTGGAAGCCTTTGTAATTTTCTTATATTTCGTTTCCTTTCGTCCCAAAAATTTTGCAGTTCTTTTTTCTTGTCGAGAAAATCGTTCTTAATCTTAAGGGGAACGAAGGAGGCCAATTTTTCGGTAATGGTTAGAATAGATGGGAAAAACCGTGAATTTTCAACCACCGGACCACTTTTGGGATAAGAAACCGTCAGGATGGTAACTAAAACAAAAAGGACGACCGCTGCCTTGATCAGGCCGAACAGACCGCCCAATGTCCGATCCAGCCACCCCAACAAGGCCAGGCGGATCGCCCCTCTGGCTAATATGGCAAAAAAATTGAATAAAAAAATGCAGAGGATAAAAAGAAAAGCAAAACAAAAAAAACTTAAGACAATTTCATGGTCGGGGAAATAGCGTTCCAGCCAGAAGGCCAGGTTCTTATAATATAAAGCCGCCAAAAAGAAGCTGGCTATCAAACCCAAAAGGGTAGCCGCCTCTTGAACGATTCCCCGGAAAAAACCCCGGACAGTCATCAGGGCGACAATGATCAAAATGGCAATATCCAAGAGATTCATATTGTTTTGGTAACAGAGGGCCGTGAAATAGTCAAGTGAATAGAAACAGGGGTAGTGCACCATCAAATCAGGACAGGACCCAAACAGGAAAAAAATAGACCTTCAGGAGAAATATGATATAATTATAAAATTTGTATATCCAAACAAGGCTCTTGCAAAACTTAAGATATTAGAATTTTTCGTTTAACCGGTCAGCCGTCTCAACTGACTTCTATTGTTTTCAACCTATTGTCAGGTAATCCCGCCATCGGGACTGCCCTATTTAAAAAAATGGAACTTTGCAAGAGGCTCGAATTTTAAGAATATAGAAAGGCCTTGGAGCAGAATTGGAAGAAACACAAACCACGGAGCGTATGAGCTTCGAGAATAATCTGTTGGCTCAAAGTTTGTTTGGAGAACATAATCAACACATCCGTTTGGTGGAACAAAGGCTTGGTCTAAAGATCTCCACTAAAGGGAATACCCTCCAGGTCCGGGGGGAAGAATCTGACGTCTATTTGGCCCGGAGATTATTTACGGAATTGTATGGGCTCTTAAAAAAAGATTACCCCCTTTATGACCATGATATTGATTTTGCCTTGCGCTTTCTCAAGGAGAACCCGGAAGCCGGCCTCCAGGAAGTCTTTTTGGATGCCGTCTATGTCACCTCTCAAAAGCGGATCATTACCCCCAAGACCCAAAACCAGAAAGACTATATTGAGGCCATCCGCAAATTCGATATTGTTTTCGGGATCGGGCCGGCCGGAACCGGAAAAACCTATTTGGCCATGTCCATGGCCATTTCAGCCTTGATGAAAAACGAGGTGATCCGTATTGTCCTGGCCCGGCCGGCCGTAGAGGCCGGGGAAAAGCTAGGCTTCCTCCCCGGAGATCTTAATGAAAAAGTGAATCCCTATCTTCGCCCTTTGTATGATGCCTTACACGACATGATGAATTTTGAAAAGGCTACCAAACTGATCCAACGGGGGGTTATTGAGGTGGCCCCCCTGGCTTTTATGCGCGGCCGGACCCTTAACGATTCCTTTGTTATTTTGGATGAAGCCCAAAATACTACCTCCGAGCAGATGAAGATGTTTCTGACCCGTTTGGGTTTCAGCTCCAAGGCCGTAATCACGGGAGACATCACTCAGATTGATCTGCCGGAAGGCAAAACATCCGGACTGGTAGAAGCCCGAGAACTCCTGGAAGGGGTCGAGGATATCGCTTTTATCCATTTCGGCAAGCAAGATGTCATTCGTCATCCCCTGGTCCAAAAAATCATCGAGGCTTATGAGGAATCGGAAGAAAAAAGACGGACCCTGAAGGAACGCACCTAGGCAAGAAAGACCGCATGGAAAAATCAGAAAAAGAGATTAAAAAAAAGATCTCGAAATTATCCCGTTTAGGGGAAACCAAAAAGGTTTCCATAAAAGAGCATCTCCATAATACCTGGCAACATTTTTTTTCACTTCTCGGGGGGAAATTTTTTCTTTTATTTCTACTTAGCCTGTTCATCACCCTGGTCAATGCCCCCAGCCTCTTGATTCCCGACATAACCTACCGGGTGGGCGAGGTGCCGTCCTATCCGATCAAGGCCTCTCATGATATTTTAGTTGAAGACCCGGCAGTCACGGAAGAAAAAAGACAGGAGGCGAGGGCCTCGGTCTTATCCGTTTATGATTTTGACGATAGGATCAACCAGGATGTGCAAAAAAGAATCCAGCTTGGATTTCAAACCATGAGGGAGGATTTAAAGAAACCATCTTTCAATCGCGGTGAAAAGGCCGGCGAAGAACACTTAACCTTAAAAAAAATATGGGGAATTGAAATAACCCCGGCTGAATTCCTCTCTTTGACCCGGGACCGGTTTTCCGAATCCATTGAAAACAGTCTGGTTCAACTGATTCAGTCCGTTATGACCCTTGGGATAGTCAACAGCAAACTGACCCTTATGAATGAACAAGGCAAAGGGATTGTAGTTCGGAAAATACCTTCGAACCAGGAATTTCAAATCCGAGAGGTCGAAAGATATCCCGACCTCGATGAGGCCCGGGATCGACTTGAAAAAAGATCGGCCTATCTCCTGGTCGGCAAGAACAGGGAGTTTCGTCCTCTCGCGGTTGGGTTGGCCCAGAAATTAATCGTTCCCAATTTGTCTTTCAACGAAACCGAAACTGAAAATCGAATTAACAAAGTCGTTCAGGAGGTCCGGCCCGTCCTTTTTCAGATAAGAAAAGGAGAGGTTCTCGTTCGAGAGGGAGAAATGATTACCGAAGCCAATCTGAGTAAAATTAGGTTGGCTACTCAAAGTAAAAAGGGGGCGGAGGTCCTTTGGAATTCCTTGGGATTGGCCTTGATCTGGGGTTTGTTCGTTTATATGCTCTATCAGACAGCCATAAGAAGGGGATTCTTCTTAAGCGGCAATCTGCGGAATCTGATCTTTTTATCCTCCCTTTTGGCCCTTTCACTTCTCACCCTCCGATCCGCCGATTATCTGGCTCAGATTTTAGCCTCTGACCTATCCAGGATCCAGCCCCAGAGTATCCTCCTGATCTTACCGATTGCGGCCGCTCCGATGATGATCAGTATGGTCTTGGGACCTCTGCCGGCACTCCTGTTCGGTTTGGTTCAGGCCTTTTTAGCGGTCACCATCTGGGAAGGAAATCCTGAACTGGCCCTTTATTTTGCCATTGCCGGGCTGTTCTCTTCCATGGCGGGGAGGACCTGTCATAATCGCTGGGATTTGTTTCGGATGGGTTTTTCCCTTGGGCTTATCAATATGGCCACCATACTGGCCTTTCAGATGATGCAAGGAAGGTTGATCCATTGGGAGAGCCCGCTAAACTTATTTTTCGGTTTTCTGGGGGGGATTTTTGCCGGGATAATTGTCACCGGATTCAGCCCCCTGATTGAAAAAATATTCGGCTTCACGACCGACATGAAACTTCTGGAAAGGGCCAATATGGACCAGCCCCTGTTACGGGAACTCATGGTCCAGGCGCCGGGCACTTATCATCACAGCATCATTGTCGGAAACATGGTGGAAGCGGCTGCCGAAGCGATCGGGGCCAATGCCCTACTGGCCCGGGTGAGCGCCTACTATCATGATATCGGCAAAATCCAAAAACCTCTTTATTTTATCGAAAACCAGATGGGTTACGAGAACAAACATGAGAAGCTGGCCCCTTCCATGAGCAGTTTGATCCTGATCGCCCACGTCAAAGATGGAGTGGAAATGGCCCTCCAAGAGAAACTAGAGGCCCCCATTGTAGAAATTATAAGCCAGCATCACGGGACGAGTCTCATCTCCTTCTTTTATCAAAAAGCCCTGGAAATAAAAGGAGGGGATGCGAGCCAAGTATCGATGGAGGATTTCCGGTATCCCGGACCAAAACCCCAGACCCGGGAAGCCGGGCTGGTTTTGTTGGCCGATTCCATAGAGGCCGCCTCGAGAACCCTGGTCGATCCCACTCCGGCCCGGATCCAGGGTCTGGTACAAAGAATTATCCAGAATGCCTTTTCCGACGGCCAATTGGATGAATGTGATTTGACCCTGAAAGATCTGTCCTTAATCTCAACCAGTTTCACAAAAGTTCTTACCGGGATCTTCCACCACCGGATCGAATATCCTGAGACCAACCCAAAAGGGGGGACGGGTAGGAAAAAGACCAATGGAGATTCAGATAAACAATCGGCAGAACCTGATAGACCCGGCCGAAATTCGGGAAATCTGCCTGCGGACAGCGAAGTCCTGGGAAATTTCTAAAGGGGAAGTCAGCCTGCTGGCCGTCGAGGACCGGGAGATGGCCGGGTATAACAGGGACTATCTCGGTCGGAAGGGTCCGACCAATGTCCTGGCCTTCCCCATGCGAGAAGGCCTGTTTTCGGAAATCAATCCCCATCTTTGGGGGGACGTGGTTATTTCCACGGAAACCGCCGGCCGAGAGGCCCGGGAGGCGGGGATAACGCCCGGCGAACGATTTCAATTCTTGCTGATTCATGGATTATTACATTTAACCGGCTATGACCATGAAGTCTCGGAATCGGAGGCCCGGCGAATGGAAATCAAGACTGAAGAAATCATGGCCCGTATTGAAGCCGATAAAAAGGAGGAAAGAAGGATGCAGATACCGCGTTTGGCCGTTAATGTGGATCACATTGCCACTGTTCGCCAGGCCAGAAAGATCAATGAGCCCGATCCCGTGATTGCCGCCGGTCTGGCCGAACTGGCCGGAGCCGAAGGGATCATCATCCACCTGCGTGAAGATCGAAGGCATATTCAAGATCGCGATCTTTTTATATTGAAAGAGACTATAAAAACCAAATTAAACCTGGAAATGGCCGCAGCGGAAGAAATCATTCGGATTGCCCTTAGAGTCCGCCCCCACCTGGTCACCCTGGTACCCGAGAACAGGCAGGAATTGACTACCGAAGGGGGGCTTGATGTCCGGAAGCAGCAAAAAGGGCTAAGGGAAACAATTAAACGATTGCACAAAGGCAAGATGGCCGTCAGCCTGTTCGTGGATGCGGATCCGGGGCAGATCCGGGCGGCCAAGGAAGCGGGAGCCGATATCATCGAATTACACACCGGCCATTATGCCGATGCCAAAAACGAAAAAGAGGCCTTGCAACTCTTTGAACGCATTGTAACCGGAGCACAACTGGGCATCCAACTGGGTTTGAAAGTCAGCGCCGGTCACGGGCTCAATTACATCAATATCAAAAGGTTTCAGGGGCTGGAAGAAATCGAGGAGTACAGCATCGGGCATAGTATCATCGCTCGGGCCGTTTATGTAGGGCTGGATCAAGCCGTGCGCGAGATGGTGGCTCTGGTGGAGCAATTATAATAAATTCATAAGAGCTGAAGACCGGCCAATATTTATCATTTAATTAATATTGAGGAACCTATAAAAAGTCGTCACCCCGGCGAAAGCCGGGGTCCAGGGAAAATTATAACTACTTTAAACTACTTTAAAAGACTAGATTCCGGCTTTCGCCGGAATGACGTGATTTGAGTTTTGGCGACTTTTTAAGAATCCGTCAATTTTGATACTATCCGGATTGTCCTTCTTCAGGAAGAATCGTTTTGGGATAACACCCCTTTGTCCAAATAAATCAATTTGCGGGCGGTTTGGGCGGCCCGGGGATCATGGGTGACCATGATGATGGTCTTCCCAAACTCCTGATTCAATCCTTCCATTAAACCCAAAATTTCCCTGGCCGAGTTTTTATCCAGATCTCCGGTCGGTTCATCGGCGACGATGATCGTCGGGTCGGTGATGACCGCCCTGGCTATGGCTACCCGCTGCTGCTGTCCTCCGGAGAGCTCTTTGGGATAGTGGTCCATCCGATCGGCCAGTCCGACTACCTTTAAGGCCGTTTCCACATGCCGGCGGCGTTCCTGCCGGGATAAAGAGGTCAACAGCAAAGGGAGTTCTATATTTTCATAAGCCGTCAATACCGGCAGGAGGTTATAGAACTGAAAGATAAAACCGATGTTGCCGGACCGCCAGCGGGCCAGATCCATTTCCTTTAGAGCGGCAATATCAGTCCCGGCAATACGAATCGTCCCTTGATCGGCCTGGTCGATTCCGGCGATCAAATTAAGCAGGGTTGTTTTCCCGGAACCGGAAGGTCCCATCAGGGCGATAAATTCCCCTTCCGGGATATCCAGGGAAATGTCCTGCAAGACCGGAATTTGCTGATTACCCCGATAATAGGATTTGAAAAGGTTTTTTATCTCAACCAGTGGATGACCATCAGCGTCCTGTTGATTCATGACCTTACAACTTTCTGAGAGTTCGCTTCCAAGCTTCCGAAATCGCAATAAGGCCGCAGGAAACAGGAAGGGCATTTCGGAGACCGGGCCGTACAAAGACTTCGGCCGTGTTCGATCATCTGGTGGGAAAAATTAGTCCATTGGTTTTCGGGAATCAAAGGCATCAAAGCGAATTCGATTTTGACCGGATCCTTTTCGTGGGTCAGACCCAGGCGTTGGGCAATTCGGCTCACATGGGTATCGACCACGATGCCCGGGATACCGAAAGCATTGCCCAGGACCACATTGGCGGTTTTACGGCCGATGCCCGGCAGGGCCACCAGTTCTTCCATGGTCTGCGGGACCTTCCCCGAATGTCGTTTGATCAACTCTCGGCAACACCCTTGAATACTTTTGGCCTTGTTATGGAAAAAGCCCGTAGGTCGGATATCTTCTTCAAGCTCGGCCAGGGGGGCCTGGGCATAATCCTGAGGGGTTTTATATTTTTTGAAAAGGGTCTTGGTCACCTCATTGACCCGCTTGTCCGTACATTGGGCCGAAAGGATGGTGGCGATAAGGATTTCCAAAGAATTTTGAAAATACAGGGCCGTATGCGCCTGCGGATAGGCTTGGCTGAGGCCTTTAAGGATATGAACCACTTTTTCGTTGAGGGTCATAAACTTCCCTGTTTTTATTTTTTTCATTTTTGGATTTCCCCCCAGGATACGATGAATTCAAAATTCATTATAACATGAAACCATCCTTGAAATCTCTCCCTTTTTATCAATCAATAATTGAGAACAACTTTTCAAAAAGGGCATAAAATAAATTGGGGAATCCTCTTATTCATGAGGATTTTGGTTTGCACATAAAATTTCTATAAAGACAGAGCAAAAATCAGGGTTCTAACGGTCCAAATTCCGGGTTTCACTTTTACAAAAGGAAATAATGAAATCTTCCAGGAGAAATGATGGGGTGGCCCCGCTTGTTTTGAGCTTTCGATCGGCCTCATGAAGGGTTTCCAAGGCTAGAACCAGACGTGACAGGGAAAAGTTTTGGGACGTCTTTAGAGTGTTGAATAAGACGAAGGGGTGGACCTTCGACAAAGTTTCCGGCAGAGGGCCCTGTTTTAATTGGGGCAGGACTTTGGCCGAAAATGCTCCAAAGTCGTGCCAACTCCGGGCAGAAACCCCTGAGATTGCCTCCAAGAATTCTCGGGCTACTAACAACCGGCGTAAGGTATTGGTAATGCCGGCCAGGATTTGTAAAGGATTATATCCTTGTTCCCAGAGTTGGTTGAGTTTTCGAAGGGCTTCCGCTAACTTCCGTTCCCCCATGACGGTAGTCAATTCATACAGAGGTTCCTCGCGAAAAGCCCCCACGACTTCGGCAATATCCTTAGGCAGGATCTGTTTTCGATCCCCGGTATAGGCGACCAATTTTTGAATTTCCATTTCCAAAAGATAGGTCTCGGGACCGACTCGCTCCAATAATAGAGCTTCAGCCTGAGGAAGAATGGTTTTCCCCTCTCGCCCAAGCCGTGTTCTCAAGAAACCTTTCAAGGTGGTTGTCTGTTCCCCTTTTTTCCCCTGTCTTAATGCCAGATTAATGACCACGCCGTGTTCAGCTATGGATTTAATGATTTTTTTTGAACCGGGAGGGCCTTCCAAGGTCAGGACCAGGATATGACCTTTAGGGAACCCCAGCCGAATGGCCGATTCCAGGAGATCATCGGGATTCAGGGTTACGGATTCTTCAGGAATTTGATTACTCAGGTAGAGGAGGGCTTCTTTGCACCAGCCGGGTATAGGACCCTCCATTTCCGGGAAAAATTTTTCTTTTAGGACTTCCTCTAGCGCATTTCCCTTTTCAATTAAATCCAGGGAAATCCCGCCGTTTTGTAACAAGGTTCGGAGTAAGCGGGTGCAGCGTCCCGACTGCCCTTTTTGCCAGGCTTCTTCCGCCTTTTTTAAAAGCCGATCCTCGCTGCCGGCAGAAAAAATCTGCATCGGATTTTTGACCGAGACCACTTTACGTCCCGGAAAAAAAGGAAAGGTTTGGAGTCGTTCCAGGATGGATCGGATATCTTCTTTTTCTCCGTCAACGATTTCCAGGTTAAAAGATCGCTGTTCTTGAGGGATCAACCGGCCAATCAGTTGCTCGTGGACATCATTAGAGAGGTAGGAGTCGCCGGCGATAAGATAGATGGGAGCAGGCCGGCCTTTCTCTGCTTGTTCCAGGATCTTGGAAATGTCTTTATAAGAATAGGTGGGCATCTTAATTGTTAAATATGTTAAAGGAAAATGAAAGGATTGAACCAAAAAAAAGGCCCCCTTCGGGGCCTTTTCGCATTTCTATGCCAACCCCTATTAAGGTTCTAAAAGAAAAATTACTTCCATCCGGACCCGATATTCAATTATCTTGTTGTTTTCCACAGCGACTCGTTGTTCAATAATTTTAATGCCGGTGATCCCCCGCAAGGTCTTGGAAGCCCTTTTGAAACCCTGGGAAATCGCATCTTCAAAACTCTTTGGTGAAGCAGCGATAATCTCTGTTACTCTGGCAACTCGGGCGGCCATACAATCACCTCCTTTCTGTGTCTAAAATAGAAAGTCTATTTCTCTCCACAGATTGGATTAGGCGCATTCTTTTGAAAGGCTTTGCCGAATGCGAGTTAATAAAGAAAATTATTATATTTTATGGGAAAAACGTATCATAACCAGGAGTGGTTGGCAAGAAGAAAAAAATCAATTAATTCTTGACTTTTCTTTCTAAAGCAAGATATTATTTTAAAATTGGAAAAATTATATGAGAGCCCTATGGAGAGGCAAGTGTTTGAAATATTAGAGGAAAAAATTGATCAGGCCATGAAGAAGATGGAAGCTCTATCTTTGGAAAACCTGGAACTAAAACGGAAAATTCAGGAAAAAGAGAGTATTATGCAAGACGCCCAAAGGCATCTGGATGCTCTGGAGGAAGAAAAAGAGCTTATTAAAGGTAAGATCGACGGGATATTACAAAAAATAAACCGGGTATTAGGATAATTATATAGAACGTGTCTGATTTATTTAAAGTTGACATATTAGGAAATGAGTATACCCTGAGAGGGGATTTAGACCCCGGGCTATTGGAAAAGGTATCTGCTTTACTCAATGAAAGGATTAAAGAAGTCCAGGCCTCGATGCCTTCCGCCAACAAGGTCCATCTGGTCATATTGACCGCTTTGAACATAGCCTATGACTACCTTCTAACCAAAGAAACCCTGGATCAGATGGAAAAGATGGTGGAAGCCAAAAGCCGGCAATGGATAACAAAGTTAGATTCACCACCTCAATTAAATAAATGAGGTTTTATCATATATATTGAATGAGCAAGAAGAAATAATGAGCCTGCTATCCTCAAAAGGTTTGGGTCAACGATATAGTAACCAATATGATCTTTTAATAAATTTTCCCTATAAACCCTGAAACCCATCTTTTGATTTAGCTCTCCGCTCCGGTTAAACCCCCCGGTTATTCCTTCGCCGCTTGTTCATAAGTTAATTCCAGAATAATATGCATTTGTAATCTAAAAAAACCATTCGTTTTATCAAAAGGAACTCATGGCGATCTCAACACAATTGATAAGTCTGGTCAGCGGAATTCTCCTCGCCCTCTTTCTGGGAATCCTGATCGGTTTTTTTATCCGAAAGAAATTTACCGAGAGCAGGGTAGAATCCATCGAGGCCCTTTCCAAAAAGATTGTCGAAGAAGCCAAAAAAGAGGCCGAAACCGTTAAAAAAGAAGCTATGTTACAAGCTAAGGACAGCCTCTATCAGATGAAAATGGAATTCGAAAAGGAGACCAAGGAACGAAAGCAGGAAATTCAAGATCAGGAAAAAAGAATCTTGAACAAAGAGCAGAATCTGGATCGAAAGATTGAAGTCATCGAAAAAAGGGAGTTGGAATTTGAAAAAAAAGACCGACTTCAGATCCAAAAAGAGAAGGATACCCAGGAATTAAAAGAAAAGTATGACTTATTGATCAGCGAACAGAAGAAACAGTTGGAATATCTGGCTGGCATATCTTCCCAGGAAGCCAAGGAATTGTTACTTCAGGCCATGGAAAATGAGGCCAAACACGAAGCGGCCAAGACCATTCGCCGTTTGGAAAATGAGGCCAAAGAAATTGCCGATAAAAAGGCGAAAGAAATTATTTCCCTAGCCATAAAGCGGTATGCCGGGGATTATGTGGCTGAAAAAACAGTATCCTATGTCAACCTGCCTAATGAAGAAATGAAAGGTCGGATCATTGGACGGGAAGGAAGGAATATCAGGGCCATCGAGGCGGCCACGGGTATTGACCTGATTATTGATGATACCCCGGAGGCCGTTATTCTTTCCGGTTTTAATTCGGTTCGAAGGGAAGTGGCCCGGCTTTCCCTGGAGAGACTGATCAGCGATGGCCGTATTCATCCGGCCCGTATTGAAGAAGTGGTCAAGAAAGTTTCTCAGGAAGTGGAGGTAGCTGTCCGGGAGGCCGGCGAGGCAGCCACTTTCGATGTAGGGGTCCATGGGATCCATCCGGAAATGATCAAGCTGGTCGGAAAATTGAAATACCGATCCAGTTACGGACAAAATGTGCTTCAACACTCTCTGGAGGTGGCCTTCCTTTGCGGGATCATGGCCGCAGAATTGGGTTTGAATATCAAACAGGCTAAAAGGGCCGGTTTACTTCATGATATCGGCAAAGCAGTTGACCATGAGGTGGAAGGATCCCATGCCGTTATCGGGGCGGACTTGGCCAAAAGGTATGGAGAGTCTAACCGTGTTATTCATTCCATTGCTTCCCATCACGAGGATATTCCTCTGGAATCCATCCTGGATGTCCTGGTTCAGGCGGCGGATACCCTTTCCGGGGCCCGGCCAGGGGCCAGGAAAGAAATGCTGGAAACCTATGTCAAACGTCTCGAAGACCTAGAAAAGATTGCCCAGTCTTTTGAAGGGATTGGGAAGACCTTTGCCCTTCAGGCCGGTCGGGAAATTCGAATTATCGTAGAGAGCGAAAAAGTTACCGATAATGATATTTATGTTCTATCGAAAGACATTGCAAAAAAAATTGAAGAGTGCCTAACCTACCCCGGTCAAATCAAGGTCACGGTAATCAGAGAAATTCGGGCCGTGGAATACGCCAAATAATTAGAAAGAAACGGTGAATCGGGGAACGGGAGAAGCGGGACTCAAGGTTATCCCCGTTTCTCCCTCTCTCCCCTTCTCCGGTTCGTCAACCAAAGGAATTTAACTTGCCCGTTAATATCCTATTCATAGGTGATATCATTGGAAAACCAGGCCGTAAAGCGGTAAGAGAATTATTGCCCCCTTTGATGGATCGATTCCAGGTCGACCTGGTGGTGGCCAACGGAGAAAATGCCTCCGGAGGCATTGGGATTTCGATAAAAGGGGCTGATGAATTGTTATCCGGTGGTATCCATGTGCTGACTTCAGGAAATCATATTTGGAAAAAAAAGGAGATCCTGACCTATATTCAACAGAACCCGGACTTGATCCGGCCGGCCAATTATCCTGCCGGAACGCCGGGCAAAGGTTCGGTGATCAAAGAAATCCGTTCCGGATATAAGGTGGCCGTTGTTAATTTATTAGGCAGGACCTTTATGGAGGCCTTAGACTGCCCCTTTAGGAGAAGTTTGGAGGAAAGGGCTCGGTTGATTGATGAAACCCCGATAATTCTGGTGGACATTCATGCCGAGGCGACTTCAGAGAAGGTCGCTTTGGGTTGGTTTTTGGATGGCAAGGTCAGTGCGGTTTTAGGAACTCATACCCATATTCAAACCTCCGATGAAAAGGTCTTACCCCAGGGGACGGCTTATATGACCGATGTGGGGATGACCGGACCAACGGATTCGGTGATCGGGGTGGAGAAAGCATTGGCGATTGATCGGTTTCTGACTCAGATGCCCCATAAATTCGAAGTGGCCAAAAGAGCGTTGGTCCTGGAGGGGGCGGTAGTTTCTATTGATCCGGAAACGGGGCGAGCGACGGGGATAACCCGGATCAGGGAAAGAAGTTCTGAGTGATCAGTTCGGAGTTCGGAGACGAAGATGCCTTTACTCCGAACTCATCACTCAGAACTGCTATCTCTGAATTTTAAAAGGGGAGTATTCTAATTGAAGAACTTTTATCTCACCTTAGAGGAACGCGGGTTTCTCGAACAGGCGACCGACCCTGAAGAGTTGGAAGCACTTTTCGAGACAAAGACCATTTCGGCGTACATCGGTTTTGATCCCACGGCCAAGAGTCTGCATGTCGGGAGTCTGATTCCCATCATGGCCCTGTCCCACCTGCAACAGCATGGACATCGTCCAATTGCCCTGGTAGGCGGCGGCACCGCTTTAATTGGAGACCCAAGCGGCAAAACTGAGATGCGTCCGGTATTAAGTCACAGAGAGATTCGTGATAATGCCGAAGGATTGAAGCAGCAATTGGCCCGTTATATGACCTTGGATGGTCACCAGGGTCAATTGGCAAATAATATGGATTGGCTGGCCCCTCTGAATTACATTGAATTTTTAAGGGATATCGGCCGTCATTTCAGCATCAACCGAATGCTGGCCGCTGAATCGGTTAAGCAGCGTCTGGAAACAGGTTTATCCTTTATAGAATTCAACTATCAATTGCTTCAGGCCTATGATTTTTTTCATCTTTATTGCCATGAGGGTTGTTTGCTCCAAATGGGGGGATCGGATCAATGGGGAAACATTGTGGCCGGGACCGACCTGATACGAAGAATGAAAGGGGGCAAAGCCTATGGCCTGACCTTTCCTTTGATTGTGACCAGTTCCGGCGAAAAGATGGGTAAGACGGCCAAGGGAGCGGTGTGGCTTGACCCTGAGCGAACCAGTCCTTACGAGTATTACCAATTTTGGATCAATACTGAGGATCAGGATGTTGGACGATTTTTGGCCCTCTTTACCTTTTTGCCCATGAATAAAGTCCGGGAGTTGTCTCAAAAACAGGGCGCGGATTTACGGGAAGTCAAAGAGATATTGGCTATGGAGGCCACTGCGATTACCCATGGCCGGGATGAAGCGGAAAAAGCTCGCGAAACCTCCCGGACCCTTTTTTCCGGACAGGGTTCAGACCTGGAGTCGGTCCCGACTTCTATCATAGCCGAGGGAAAACTGGAACAGGGGCTTGAGGCTTATCTCTTGCTTGTGGAATCCGGTATTTGTCAAACCCGCAGTGAGGCCAGAAGGCTGATAGCCCAGGGCGGAGTGGCTTTGAATGATCAACGAATCCCTTCCTTTGATTTTAAGATTTCGGCGCACCAGGTTAAGGATCATACCCTGCTGTTGAAGATTGGCAAGAAAAGATTCCATAAAATCATTTTCTCGTGATCTTTTTTCTTGACATATTATTTCTAACTGGTTATGGTACTATTTTTACTTTGCCTGGGGGATAATAGCTCTTGACAAAATAAGAAAAGTAGGTTATCTTTTTTACTTGATCTTTGAAAACTAAATAGTGAGCCGTTTTGTGGTCCCTTTTTTAATTTGTAAATGAATAAGCTTTCCAGTTTAATTGGAGAGTTTGATCCTGGCTCAGAATGAACGCTGGCGGCGTGCTTAACACATGCAAGTCGTACGAGAAACCCCGGCTTGCCGGGGGAGTAAAGTGGCGCACGGGTGAGTAACGCGTGGGTAATCTACCCTCGAATTGGGGATAACACACCGAAAGGTATGCTAATACCGAATAAGACCACGACCTCTACGGGGGTTGCGGTCAAAGATGGCCTCTGCTTGCAAGCTGTCGTTTGAGGATGAGCCCGCGTACCATTAGCTTGTTGGTGGGGTAATGGCCTACCAAGGCAACGATGGTTAGCTGGTCTGAGAGGATGGCCAGCCACACTGGAACTGAAACACGGTCCAGACTCCTACGGGAGGCAGCAGTGAGGAATTTTGCGCAATGGGGGAAACCCTGACGCAGCAACGCCGCGTGAGTGAAGAAGGCCTTCGGGTTGTAAAGCTCTGTCAAGTGGGAAGAACCTTTTTCGGCTGAATAAGCCGAGAAACTGACGGTACCGCTGAAGGAAGCACCGGCTAACTCCGTGCCAGCAGCCGCGGTAATACGGAGGGTGCAAGCGTTATTCGGATTTATTGGGCGTAAAGGGCGTGTAGGTGGTCTGATAAGTCAGGTGTGAAAGCCCCTGGCTCAACCAGGGAAGTGCATTTGAAACTATCAGACTTGAGTACGGGAGGGGGAAGTGGAATTCCTGGTGTAGAGGTGAAATTCGTAGATATCAGGAGGAATACCGGTGGCGAAGGCGACTTCCTGGACCGATACTGACACTGAGACGCGAAAGCGTGGGGAGCAAACAGGATTAGATACCCTGGTAGTCCACGCCGTAAACGATGGGCACTAGGTGTAGCGGGTATTGACCCCTGCTGTGCCGAAGCTAACGCATTAAGTGCCCCGCCTGGGGAGTACGACCGCAAGGTTAAAACTCAAAGGAATTGACGGGGGCCCGCACAAGCGGTGGAGCATGTGGTTTAATTCGACGCAACGCGAAGAACCTTACCTGGGCTTGACATCCCTTGACAGTCTATGAAAGTAGATCTTTTCTTCGGAAACAAGGAGACAGGTGCTGCATGGCTGTCGTCAGCTCGTGTCGTGAGATGTTGGGTTAAGTCCCGCAACGAGCGCAACCCTCATCTTTAGTTGCCAGTATTCAGTTGGGCACTCTAAAGATACTGCCTCGGTTAACGGGGAGGAAGGTGGGGATGACGTCAAGTCCTCATGGCCTTTATGCCCAGGGCTACACACGTGCTACAATGGGCGGTACAAACGGTTGCAATCCCGCGAGGGGGAGCCAATCTGAAAAAGCCGTTCTCA
>CAWBOS010000016.1:0-7222 GCA_963790475.1 uncultured delta proteobacterium
ATTTTAAGTTTAATATCTTTGAGTACCTTGAAACTGCGTTAGGTATAAGGACCTTATTTGAACTTTCATGGTAAAAAAACCCTGGTGGTCGGTCTGGGGAAAACGGGGATGGCCCTGGTATCCTTCTTATTGAAAGAAGGGGCCCAGGTGATGGTTTCCGACTACCGGGAATTATCTGAACTTAAAGAGATGGTATCCGCCTTTAATGGGTCCGGTCCTTCTTTAGTTCTTGAGGGGGGAGGTCACCGTACGGATTTTTTCTTGACGGCGGAGATGGTTTTAGTCAGCCCCGGGATCCCCCTGGACATTCCGGCCCTGAAGGCCGTCCGGGAAATCGGAACCCCGATCCTTGGTGAAATTGAAGTGTTTGCCGACCGTTCAACTGCTCCGGTGGTAGCCGTGACCGGAACCAACGGCAAAACCACCACTACGGCGTTATTGAACGAAATGCTGGTCAATTCCGGGAAAACAACATATTTGGGCGGAAATATCGGACGGCCTCTGATGGACTATATCCTGAATGGACAGAACAAAGACATCGTAGTCGCTGAAATCAGCAGTTTTCAGTTGGATACCACTACCCACTTTTCTCCCAAGGTCGGGCTCCTATTGAATATCACCGAAGATCATCTGGACCGCTATCCCGACTTCAAGGCCTATACGGCCTCCAAGGCTTCCCTTTTTCGCAACCAGGGGGAAATTGATGCGGCGGTGATCAATTGGGACGACCCGATCTGCCGTTCGATTGGAGAAGGTCTTTCCGGACCGGTCTTTTTTTTCAGCCGGGAGAGAAAAGTTCCCCAAGGGGCTTATCTGGACCGGAACCAGGCCCTGGTTTTTTTGGGAGGAACCGGAGAGTCCTATGATTTGAACGGATTTGCTCTGCCTGGAATTCACAACCAGGAAAATGCCCTGGCGGCCATCCTGGGAGCCCGCCTGATGGGGGCCGATCCCTCGGCTGTTCAAAAAACCCTTTTGACTTTTAAGGGATTCGGCCATCGATTGGAATATGTCGGTGCGGTTAAGGGAATAGAGTTTTATGATGATTCCAAGGCCACCAATGTAGGGGCTGTAGTCAAGGCCCTGGAGGGTTTTATAAAACCGACTATCCTGATTGCCGGAGGCCGTGACAAAGGGGGAAATTATTATCCTCTCCGGGAATTGATTCAACGCAAGGTAAAGAATTTAATTTTGATCGGCGAGGCCCGGGAAATCATGATGAAACAACTGGGGGGGTTGACCAAGACTGAATACGCCGGCACCCTCGAAGAAGCGGTCCTTCGTGCCTTTCAAGAAGGCCGACCAGGGGACATAGTCCTTTTGTCTCCGGCCTGTTCCAGTTTTGATATGTTCCGGGATTATGCCCAGCGGGGGGATATATTTCAAAAGACGGTCAGGGAATTGGGCGGGGTTGGGAAATAATGGCTTCCTTATTTACAGAAAGACCAATGCCGGATTTTCAGGAAAACTTCGGAGGTGATGGGGACAGGACCGATCGGAAAATCGATTTGGTCTGGTTAGGGGTAACTATGACCCTGGTCATCTTCGGGATCGTCATGATTTACAGTGCCAGTTCCGAGTTGGCCGCCAAGCGGTATCACAATAGCTTTTATTTCGCCCAGAAACAAATGGTTTTCGCTTTCTTCGGGTTTTTGGTCATGATCGCCTTCCGGTTCATCCCTTACCAAAAGTTTCAAAAATGGGGTTTCTGGCTCATGCTGGGAACTTTATTAAGTCTAATTCTGGTCCTGATCCCTGGGATCGGCTCCCGCATGGGCGGGGCTTCCAGATGGTTTCGATTGGGCGGAGTATCGTTTCAGCCGGCGGAATTTTCCAAATTGGTCCTGGTCATTTTTTTAGCCGGATCCATGATGCGGAACCATGATCAGATGCAAGACTTATTTAAGGGCTTTGTTTTTCATTGGGGTGTGGTCGGTGTATTTATTGTTTTGATTCTCCTCGAACCCGATCTGGGGATGGTCATTACCCTGGTCCTGATCACCGGGATCATGCTCTTCGTGGGCGGAGTGCGGATCAAACATTTAATTCTTTCCATCATACCCATGATCCCTTTAGCCTATTTACTGGTCTGGAGGGTCCCTTACCGCCGGATGAGGGTCTTGTCGTATCTAGATCCCTGGAAGGACCCCTTGGGTTCGGGATTCCATCTCAAACACTCTTTCCTGGCCTTCGGCTCCGGCGGCTTTGCCGGACGTGGTCTTACCGGGAGCCAGCAAAAACTCTTTTATTTACCCGAACCTCATACGGATTTCATCTTTTCAATTATTGGTGAAGAGTTCGGCTTTGTCGGGGTTTTTATCATCGCGGCCCTATATTTGGTTCTGATTATCAAATGCCTCCAGCTGGCCCTCAAGGTGAAAGACCTCTTTGGAATGCACCTGGCAGTAGGAATCACGGTAATGATCGGGTTTCAGGCCTTGATCAATATGTTGGTGGTTATGGGACTTCTCCCGACCAAGGGTTTGACCCTGCCCTTTCTCAGTTATGGCGGGTCTTCTCTTCTATTGAATATGATTTGTATCGGGATCCTGATGAATATTACCGCCCAGAATCAGGAGGAAAAGGGGTGCGCATCCTGATTGTCGGTGGGGGCACGGGAGGACATTTGTTCCCAGCCATAGCGTTGGCCGAAGCTTTTATAAAAAAGGACCCGGAAAATCAGATCCGGTTTGTCGTCACCCGGCGGCCCTTAGATGCGCAGGTATTGGGGGAAAGGGGATTTTCTTTCAAGGTGCTGAATGTGGAGGGGATAAAAGGCAAGGGAGCAGCGGGGAAGATACGGTCGATGGCCCTTCTTCCCCGGGCCCTTAAAGAATCTTTGAAAATGATTGAAGAGATCCGGCCGGAAGTCGTCTTGGGGGTTGGCGGATATGTGACCGGTCCCATGGTTTTGGCTGCCCGGTGGAAGGGTATTCCCTGTGCCATACAAGAACAAAACTCGATCCCCGGGATGACCAACCGCATGTTGGGGAAGGTGGCCGACCGGATATTTCTGACCTTTGACGATCAGGGGTCCTATTTTTCGAAAAAAAAAAGCCGCCTGACCGGCAACCCTATTCGAAAGGGATTGATAGCGGCCTCCGGTCACCTGGTTTCCAATTCAGGCCCTCTGACCATAATGATCCTCGGGGGCAGCCAGGGGGCCCATCGGATCAATCAGGCGGTTTTGAACGATCTGGATGAACTGGGGTCTTTGAAAGATGACCTTTATTTTATTCATCAGACCGGGGAAAAAGATGAAAAGGAAATGAACCTGGCCTATCAGGAAAAGGGGTTCCACCACCAGGTCAGGGTCTTTATTTCTGATATGGCGGGAGCTTACCAAAAGGCGGATATGATCATCGGACGGGCTGGGGCCACGACCTTAAGTGAGATAACGGCCCTGGGCAAACCCAGTTTATTGATCCCATTTCCTTTTGCCGCCAATAATCATCAGGAACACAATGCCCAGGCCCTGGTCAAGGCCGGGGCAGCGGAAATGATCTTAGAGAAAGAAATAAAACCCGGCCTCCTGGCTGAACACATAAGGAATTGGCTGACTAATAAGGACAAATTGACGGCCATGGGAAAAAAGGCCGGGACGCTGGGGCGAAGGCAGGCTGCTGAGGAAATTGTGGAAGCATGCTACCAATTGGTTGAAGAAAAAAAGAGATCGAGGAAATAAGTAAATGAGGTTTAAGGTTCAGGGGAAAACCGTAAACCGTACACCTTAATACCGTTTGCTGAAAGCTACTTTGAACCATTGAGCTCCTAAATTCTGGACCATAGTCAACAAGGAAATAAATTGTATCCTCGTTTTCAACATATTCATTTTATCGGGATCGGCGGGATCGGCATGAGCGGTATTGCCGAGGTCTTATTGAATCTTGGTTATCAGGTCAGTGGATCGGACCTGAAAGAAACCGAGATCACTCGCCGCTTACAAGCGCTGGGCGGGGGAATTGCCTATGGACATAAGGCAGAACATATACTGGGGGCCGAGGTGATAGTAACCTCTTCGGCGGTTCGGCCTGATAATCCTGAAGTCCTGGCGGCCAGGGCGGCCCTCTTGCCGGTTATCCCCAGGGCGGAGATGCTGGCTGAGTTGATGCGCTTGAAATATGGTGTAGCGGTTGCCGGGTCCCACGGGAAAACCACTACCACTTCCATGGTCGCCAATGTCCTGGCCTACGGCGGATTGGACCCCACGGTAATTATCGGAGGTCGGCTGGATAAATGGGGGAGTAATGCCCGGCTGGGCCAAGGGACGTTTCTGGTGGCTGAGGCCGATGAGAGCGACGGGTCTTTTCTGCACCTGTCCCCAAGTATTGCCGTCGTCACCAATATCGATCTGGAGCATCTGGATTTTTACAAAGACATGGACCATATCCAGAATACCTTTTTGGATTTCTTAAGCAGGCTCCCCTTTTACGGGTTGGCGATCCTTTGCCTGGATGATCCCCATTTACCTTCTTTAATTCCCAAACTCAAAAAAAGGTATAGAACGTATGGCCTGACAGCCCAAGCCGATATTCAGGCCAGAGACGTCATTCAGAGCGGCTTGTCCACCCGATATCGGCTTTTCAGCGCCGGAAAGGATTGGGGGGAGATTCGGTTTAAAATACCGGGAATCCATAATGTTTATAATTCATTGGCGGCCATTGCCGTGGGCTTCGAATTAGAGGTCCCTTTTGACCGGATACAGGAAGCCTTTGACTGTTTGGAAGGGGTCCAGCGGCGGTTTCAAATCAGAGGGGAATTTCAAGGGATTACCATCCTGGATGATTACGGGCATCACCCGACGGAGATACGGGCCACCCTGAATGCCGCCCGGGGATGCTGGCCGGATCGTCGGATTGTGGTTGTTTTTCAACCTCATCGGTTCAGCCGGACCAAGGCCCTTTTTGAAGAGTTTACCACTGCTTTTTATCAGGCCGACAGTTTGTTGTTGCTGCCGATTTATGCCGCCAGTGAAGATCCGATAGAGGGGATTGATTCCATCCACCTGATGGAAGGGATCAAGGAAAAAGGACACCGGGAAGTACGATTGATTTCCAATCGTGCTGATGTGATCCCCTCTCTCAAGGAGATACTCCGGCCTGGAGATGTGCTGATAACCTTAGGGGCCGGAGATGTCTGGAAAATAGGTCAAGACCTTGTATCGCAAACAGGGGCTTAAAGATCTTTTGGAGGGGATCTGCCCGGGACGGGTTAAACAAAGAGAGTCCTTAAGCCCTTACACCACCATCGGGATAGGGGGAAAGGCGGATTGGTTTATACAACCAAATAACATTTCGGAAATGAGACAATTATTGAAAATGGTAAAGACTGAGAATATCCCCTGGTTTGTTCTGGGGCGGGGCAGTAATCTGCTGGTATCCGATCAGGGAATTCGGGGATTGGTCTGCCATTTATCATCTCCCAGACCGCCGATAACCCTTAAGCGATTTAAAAACGCCCAAATCCTGCTGGAGGTGGAAGCCGGATTTACCCTTTCCCGGCTGGTTCGTTTCGCGATCAATAACCGGTTAAGCGACCTTGAATTCCTGGCCGGCATCCCGGGATCGATCGGGGGGGCCTGGGCTATGAATGCCGGCAGCTATGGAAAAGAAATAAAGGAGATAACGGCCTACTTAAAAACGGTTTCCTCCGATGGACGCGTGATTCGGAAGGGGAAAAAACAACTGGTCTTCGGCTATCGAACACTTAAATTGGAACCGGGAGAAGTCATCGTTTCCGGGGGTATTAAATTGTCTCCCGGGGTTGCTGAGAATATTCAAAAAGAAACCCGGAGACTTTGGTCTCAAAGGAGGGCCGTCCAACCCCTAACCCGACCGAGCTGTGGGTCAGTATTTAAAAATCCCCCGGGGGACTTTGCCGGACGGCTGATAGAAGAAACCGGATTGAAAGGGGTCCAAAGGGGCGGGGCGCAGATTTCCACCCGGCATGCCAATTTTATTATTAACCAGGGGCAGGCCCGGGCGAAGGATGTTTTGTATCTGATGAACCTGATGCGGGCCCGGGTCAGGCAACAGTTCGGGATCCTCCTCGAACCCGAGGTTCGATTGTGGGGCTGTAGTCTAAAAGAAATATAGCTGATAGCTCACCGCTCATAGCTGAAAGGGAAGAATAATATTTTGCCTATGAGCTACAGGAGAGGTTGTCATGTACTTAGGAAAAACCAGGCTGGGAAATTTGGAACGTAATTATTACCGGGGTTCGCTGGAATACGCCGGGTTATCCTGGATGGAAAAGTTGATGCACCATTTCTGGATCGGGTCTTTGATTATGATGATTATTGTCGGGGTAAGCGTCGTCCTGCTGATTGGATACCTGGTCGCTTTGTCCACCCCGATATTTAAACTGGAAGATGTCAGTTTCAAGGGGATAAAACGGGTTTCTCAGGCGCAATTGCTTCAAAAAGGCGGGCTGGACAACGGAGTCAATCTTCTGGCTTTGAATTTGAGCGAAGTTAAAAAAAATATGGAAGCCACCCCTTGGGTTAAGAACGTTTTTCTTCATCGGGAACTTCCCAATAAACTCCAGGTGGTGGTTACCGAACAGCAGCCGATCTTCCTGGTCCTGGTCCAGCAGGATCTGTATTATTTAAATGATGAGGGTCTCCTTTTTCAAAAATCCGAAAACAAAGATGGGGCCTCGATTCCACTTTTGACCGGTCTGGAGAAAAAGGATTGGACGCCGACAGGTCAACTTAAGCCCTCTATTCTTCAAGAACTGCTGTCTCTTGAGAGGGTTTTAAGCCAAGGGAGGGATCCGTTTATCCTAATAAACTTTCGGAAATTCATTACGATCCCGATTGTGGTTTTTCATTATTTACCATAGAGAGAGGAATCCGGATCACCCTTGGGAAAGAAGAAATTCCGGAGCGGATCAAGCGTCTGGAGAGGGTTTGGGCCGAACTGGAAAGACGGCCCAACCAGACCCTGTTGAAAGGGATTTCCCTTCAATACGGCCAGCGGATTATCGTTCATGGCCTTAGATCCAAATCCGCGAAGGGGGCTTAGCATTAAAATAAGCTCAAAGTTCAAAGTTCAAGGTTCAAGGTTCAAAGTTAAAAGTTCGAAAAAAAACCATTTTCATGTTTCAAGGCGCCCCATCGGGCAGGAAGGCTTAGGAGGAAAATACCCTGAGGCGTAAGGCGTGAGGCGAATCCGAATTTCATGCTCCGGCCTCAAACCTTAAACCTTATACCGAACCTAAA
>CAWBOS010000017.1:0-6168 GCA_963790475.1 uncultured delta proteobacterium
TGAGGGCTGGGACATATTGGAGTCCTTGTATATGACGGTCATAACCGTTACTACGGTGGGGTTTCAGGAAGTCCACCCCTTAAGCCGAGCCGGAAAAATTTTTACCATGTTCCTGATCGTCTTCGGAGTGGGATTTATCTTATATTTCCTAAGCAGTATTACCGGGATGATGATCGAGGGAACTCTTAAAGATGTCTTTGGGAGGAGGAAGTTGGAAAAAAAGATCAACCAAATCGAAGGGCACTACATTGTGTGCGGCTTCGGCCGTATAGGGCGGACCGTAACCCAGCTCCTGAGGGAGAAACCTATAGCAGTGGTTGTTATTGAAAAAGACCCCGGATGCATCCCCCTTTTTCAGGAAAAAAATATTCTATATGTCCTGGGAGAGGCCACCTCGGAAGAATTTCTGCTCAAGGCGGGTATTCTAAGGGCCAAGGGGCTGGTGGCGGCAGCCTCGTCGGATGCGGATAATGTTTATATTACCTTGACGGCCCGGGGGTTGAACCCCGGATTGTTTATTTTGGCCCGGGCTGGGGAAGAATCTTCGATTATAAAATTGACCCGGGCCGGGGCCGACAAGGTCGTCTCCCCTTATAACATCGGGGCCCGCAATATGGCCAACACCATCCTGCGGCCGACCGTCATTGACTTCATTGAACTGGCCATGCAAAATCGCAGTCTTGATCTGCAGATGGAAGAATTGATGGTTGGGAAACAATCGGAAATCAAAGACCTCACCCTGATGGAATCGGCCATTCGTAAAGATTTTGACCTGATTGTGGTGGCCATCAAAAAAGGAACCGGGGAGATGATTTTTAATCCTTCTCCTCAGGCCAAGATTCAGGTGGGGGACATACTGGTCGCCCTGGGAGACCGGGGAAACCTGAGTCGCCTGGAAAAGAAATTCGGGATTTCCATATAAGCTTTTTTGAAAGAAAAAAGGAGTGTTGCTAATGGCCGGACCCCTTCAGGGCCTGAAGGTATTGGACATTACCACCTTATGTTTAACGTTCGATATTTATGTTTTCGCACGAAAGGACCGAAAGGATGAATCCTAACTCCCCTACCAGGGATGAGGCCCTGGCTCTACTCGGACAATACAACCAAAATGAGGCCTTGATCCATCATGCCCTGGCCGTGGAAGCGGTCATGCGTTTTTTGGCCCGCAAAAGGGGCGCAGATGAAGAGCTCTGGGGGATCATCGGCCTGATCCACGATCTGGATTACGAAAAATTTCCCGAACAACATTGTCATAAAACCAAAACCATTCTGGAGGAACAGGGCTGGCCGGAAGATTATATCCGGGCGGTGACCTCTCATGGGTGGGGCTTATGCAACGATGTGGAACCGAAAACGGAATTGGAGAAATATTTGTATACTATTGATGAATTAACCGGACTGGTAACGGCCGCCGCTTTGGTCCGTCCTTCCAGAAGTGTGCTGGATCTGGAGGCCAAATCGGTTTTGAAGAAATGGAAACAGAAAAATTTCGCCGCCGGGGTCAACCGGGAAGTCATCGAAAAAGGCCTGCAAATGCTGGGGGTTGGTTTGGAGGAACTCATTCAGGATGTGATTCTGGGCATGCGGGAAGTGGCCGAGGAGATTGGGTTGGGATAAGGGTTTAAGGTTCAAGAAAAAACCATATGCCGTGCACCTTAGACCTTGTACCGTCTAACTCGTCTGAGTTCTTGGCTCTTTTGTCAATATTGAAAAAAATAAATTGCTAATGGGGAGCAGATATGAGCTGGGTTATGATCGATGAAGAAAAATGTACGGGATGCGCCATCTGCGCCACCCGATGTCCCAGGTGTTTCTCCGACCATGAAGGGGAAATCCTGACCGATTCCAATGAGGAGAAATGCATCCTCTGCGGCCACTGCGTCTCCCTTTGCCCGACCGGGGCCATCACCCATTTGAAATTGAAGAGCAATGATTTTGTGGAAATCGACCGGGGGGTTAATTTTGAAACAGCGACGTTTATAGACTTTTTGAAGGAACGTCGAAGCCACAGGCATTTTCTGGATAAAAAGGTCCCCCGAAAAGACCTCGAACTTCTGATGGAAGCCGGCCGCTGGGCGCCGACGGGTAGCAATGTCCAGAATGTGGAGGTCTTCGTTTACACTGACCCGGTGAAAATCTCGAAATTATCGGATTTGGCCATCGGTTATTTTATCTGGATCGGGGAACGGGTAAAGAATAAAATCTCCAGGCTGGAGTCGGAAGGAAAGCAGGATACCCTGGATTATCAGATGACCTATCGTTCTCTCGGTCTTGGTGAAAGGATGACTAAAGACAAAGAATCGGGACGGGACCCGATATTTCATAAAGCGCCCGTCCTGATGATCTTTCATTCCATTGCCCCTACCAGCGCCCCTAAAGACAACGCGGTCTTGGTCGCTCACACCATGGCCCTGACCGCCCGAACCATGGGCTTGGAATCCTGCTACATAGGGTTGCTGGAAGTGGCCGCAGAATATTATCCCCCCTTAAGGGAGGAACTTAATCTTCCGCCCGATCATAAGGTCTTTGATACCCTGATCCTGGGTTACCCCAAGTTTAAATTCCTGAAAACCGTGCCTCGGCAACCGATCAAGGTCAGGTGGGAATAGCCATAATAATCTCAGGTCGATGAAAGCCGAAGGGTGAGAAAAACAGGAGAGAATTTTTATGCAACTGATATTTATTCATGGTGGGGGTGGCAGTAAAGAATCATGGTTTTACCAGACTCGATACTTCAAGGGCAGCATTGCCCTGGACCTTCCGGGCCATCCCCTTGGAAAATTATACCCGACCATAGAAGGCTATGTCGAGTGGCTTCATAAGACTGTTCAGGAGGCCGGATCTCGGCAGGTCGTCCTGGTGGGACATTCCCTAGGCGGAGGGATCGCCTTGTTGTATGCCTTAAAGTATCCGCAGGATTTGGCGGGTATAATAACCGTAGGCAGCGGGGGGCGGCTCCGGGTCCATCCCCTGTTCCTGGAAGCGCTTGAAAAGGCAACTAAAGATTCCGGGTCTGAAAACCCAATGAATACCGCCTTTGACTATATCGACCCTGAATTGGCCTCGGTTCTCAAACGCCGGTTGGCGGAAAACGGACCGGCCGCAGCGCTCAACGATATGAAGGCCTGCGATCGATTCGACATCATGGGCCAAATTGCTCAAATCAATGTTCCCACCCTGGCCCTGTGCGGGGATCAGGATGTAATGACCCCGCCTAAATATTCTCAATATCTGGCCGACCACATGCCTGATGCCAAGGTGGTTATCATTAAGGGAGGCACCCATATGGTATTCGCCGAAAAACCCCAGGAGGTCAACCAAGCGATCGAATATTTTCTTCAAACCCTAAGTCACCAAGGCTAATCATTTTACAAAGGCACCACAAGCTTATTTAAGGAATTCAAGGCGGTTTTTTGGAAACAGTCTCCCCCGATACTTCTCTGTCTACCGGGGCAGACTGCCGGGGCTTCAATAAGGACGTGAAAAAAAGGACTTGACCCCGCCCCGGGGTATAAGAGAGAATAGCCATCAAGGATTCCTGGCCCATTTGATTTTGGACGGGAGAATGAAACCTGCATAAAAAGAAAAAAATAATTATTAAATTTCCCCGGCTTTAAGAAAGGCCCAGGTCGAACCGGAGGGAGTTTTTCTAATTCTCGGCAAAAATAAAAAAGCTTAAGGAGATCGGTGCCATGGCTGCAAAACAACGTATTCTTATCGTCGAAGACCATACGATTCTCAGGGAGGGCTTGCGATCTCTCCTTTCCTCCCATCAGGACCTGGAGGTCGCTGGTGAGGCCGATAACGGTATGGAAGCCGTCCGGATCGCCGAAAAACTGCTTCCCGACCTGATACTGATGGATCTTTCCATGCCCCGGATGGGCGGGATAGAAGCGATCCGCGAGATTAAAAAAAGACAGCCGAAAAATAAAATTCTGGTCTTGACCGTGAACGATAGTGAGGAATACATCTTAGCTGCTCTGAAGGCCGGCGCGGATGGTTATATCTTAAAGGATTCTACCCATGCGGAACTGCTTCAAGCCATCAGGAATATTCTCTCCGGAAAACGGGTCCTTAGTCCAAGTGTTTCGGAAAAGGTGATTGAGGGCTATCTGGAAGGGAAAAAAATACAGCAACCACTGTCGCCCTGGGACACCTTAACCCACCGGGAACGGGAGATACTTAAATTAATCGGGGAAGGGTATAAAAATAAGGAGATAGCCGATTACCTGTTCATCAGTCCTAATACCGTCGAAAAGCACCGTTCCAATCTCATGGAGAAATTAAACCTGCACTCGGCTTCGGCGCTGACTACCTATGCCATAGAGAAGGGACTGATCGAGAAATGAGGTAACCTGATCCGGGTTTTTTCTGTTCGAGAGGCCCCTATTTCAAAAAATCGATGAGGCTAAGGTCATTTTCGAAGAAAAATATATCGGTACCCCTTCATCTATTTCCAGTTTGTATAAAGGGCAATAGAAGGGTTCCGGTCGGATCATACTCGGATCCGGTACCCCGTTTTTGATGAGGGGAAAAAATTTCATCCCTGGGTGGCCCCAATAGAACAAAATTTATTTCCTCCGGATCCGTTAATGGTGAATTTATAGTTTCAAATATTTTTAAGTGTTCCATTGAATTTCACCTCCGATAGTTTTCCCTCAAAAATTGAAGAGCCCTAAACGAAAGACGATTCCGTTCAATTGTCCGGAAGTCCCTTTGCACCGTTTAAGTAGCGGGATTTAGTCAGGTATCTTTTTGGGGCCTTCCCATCTTTCAAAGCGATCGATTTCTTTTTTAATTTTAGCGGCCATAGGGGACCCGTGAGACTGGACCAAGGAGCGGTACATTTCCAATGCCGCCACCGCCAGTTTGTCCTGCGCGCGGAGAATAAAAACGGGCTCTTTCAACCCAACCTTGGGTATATTCACCTGACCATATTTACCTGACACGGCCATTTCGAACCTCCTTTTGATACAAGGATTTCCAATCCTCCTCATTCGAAAGATTCTGAGGGGCATACAATCCGACCTACTCTTTATCCCAGGCCCATTTCGGCCATGGCCTTCTTGGCCCTTTCTTGAAGTTCTTCGGGATTCAGATCTTCTTTATGGGTGGCTAGCCCCCAGGCATGACCAAAGGGGTCCTTAACCTCTCCATAACGATCCCCCCAAAACATATCTTCAACAGGCCTGACCACTTGGGCACCCGCAGCAACAGCCTGGTTGAAGGTCCGATCGACGTCTACGATATACAAAAACAGGGTGATGGTCGTACCCCCCAAAGATTGTGGAGAACGGCAGATACCCCCCGGCGTCTCGTCGGACAGCATAATCCTCGAGTCACCGACCTTGAGTTCAGCGTTGTCCGATCTTTCCCGGAGGACCCTCCATGAGAAACATTTCCTGGGCCCCGAAGGCCCTTTTGTAAAACTCAATTGCTTTTCGGCCGTCATGGACGGTCAAGTAGGTATTAACGGTATGATACCCTTCCGGAATCGGTTTAACTGAAGTCGCCATAAAATTTTCCTCCTTGGTTTTTATTGCAGAGTTGGATAACCCTGTTGGCATCAACAAGGAAATTCCAATAATGATTATGAGATAGTGTAAACCAAATGAGGATCAAGTAAATAATCACCTTACTGTATTTTTTAATCCCAGAGTATGTAGGTGGACGGAACTGGAGACCATTAAACTCGAACCGTCTTCCTTTCCTGCCGGCTTCCAGGTGACAAGACATTAATAATTAACAAGGATTGAGATTGACAGGTCCAACTTAATTTGTTAACCTTCAACAAATAAATGGTTAACAATTAAAAGAGGTCCCATGTCTGTTGAAAAAATGAGATCCGTGGTGCTTTGTTCCCTCATGGCCGGCCTGATGGCCGCCGGCGCTTTTATCCAGGTTCCCATCGGGCCGGTCCCCATTGTCCTGACCAACCTCTTCGTCCTCCTTGCCGGACTCCTCCTGGGAGCCCTTTGGGGGGCCTCCAGTACGGCTCTCTATCTATTGGTGGGGGCCATTGGTTTGCCGGTCTTCTCCGGGGGCAGGGGAGGACTGGCCCATCTCTTCGGACCTACGGGCGGTTATCTTTTCGGATTTGTTTTGTCCGCCTGGATAACCGGTTTCATCTCCGGGTGCTTTCGCCGATCTATCATTGGAAGTGTGTTT
>CAWBOS010000018.1:0-10244 GCA_963790475.1 uncultured delta proteobacterium
TGAGCGCCTCCTTCGCCCGCGGGCGATCATTTTCTGACTTTTCGAGTTCAGCAGTCCTCCGGCGAAGATGTTCCGGTTTCTGGATCAGTTGTTCTTCAGTGGGAATCTCAGATTTCATCTTTTACTTTTCCAATTTCCAGTAGGCTTTCGGACAGGATTGATCGTTTTTTTATCGGCCACCGGAGAAACCCATATGAACGACAGGTGGTCATCGGCTATCCTCCTGGTTTCCATTTTTAATTCTATTCTTAAACCAAATCTCAATATCGTTACGGTCAAACCGCCAATGCCTGCCGATTTTTGTCCCGGGGATCTGACCTTCGCGGCAAAGTTTATAAATGATCGACTTAGGGATTCTCAACCATCTCGATACTTCATCCGCTTTGAGAACTTCATCTTTAAAATGTCTCATAAAAATTCCTTTTTCTGGTAAAGGCCCGGAAAGCCCATTTTCCCAGTTACTTTCTCTTGTCTTTATAGCAACAATTAGGCCATTAAAGGTTTAAATGGTGAAATTAATGTTATTTTGGGGGGTTAAGGTATAGGTGAAGTCTGTGAGGGTTGTGAATATTTTCAGAAACAGATCATAATGAAGATAATCGGACAAATTTTGTATTATTTTGAACAAGAAATGAGTCGTTCTCAGGATCTTTAGAGTTGAGCAGGTGAGCTAAGAAATGAATAGAGCTATCCTCCCTTTTGGGGCAGATGCGCCTGACCTCGGATGATTGGCTCTATTTTTCTCCTTGACCGTGTCTTTTTCTTTCCTTATACTTTTTATTAAAGAAGGAAATTCAGGTTAACCATTAAAGAATATTAAAGTTCTCTTGGGATCTTTCGATGAAGAATGAATGAAGAATAAGATAAATTCTATCCCGGCGACCGCTCATTCTTAAAGAGCTGAATGACGAGGTATCCAACTCGATTATGGCCATAAAAAACAATTCCGGTTTTACTATTATTGAGCTGATTGTTGTTATTGCCGTGATAGGCATTTTAGCGGTAATTGCCATCGTTTCTATCGGAAACCCTCGGGGGTCTCAAGCCATTGCCGAAGCGGAGGCCCTGAAGGCCAACCTGAGGTTTACCCAATCCAAAGCCATGAGTGATCTGCCGGGAAATACCTGGGGCTTGAATATCACTTCGTCCGATTATACGATTCAGCGAAATGGAGGGGTGCCCAATCCCCCGGTCAACCTTCCCGGCTCGAATTCAGGGACCTACACCCTGCCCACCGGCCAGACGATCACCTCTGGGACCGGACTGATCCGGTTCAATTTCCGGGGGCAGCCGGTCGATGCCTCGGGAAGCCCCCTGGCGGCCAATTATACTATTACAGTCAATAGCGCCCCCCAGGTCACCGTCACCCGGGAGACGGGATTTGTTCCATGAATAAGTGTGGTCTAAACCAAACTTGGGGCTTCACCCTCATCGAACTGGTCATCACCATAGCCCTGGCCGGGATTGTCATGATGATGATTATGCCCTTTTTCCAATCCGGCATTACCACCAGCCACCTGCCCGCCCAGCGGCTTCAGGACGCAGTGACCCTTCAACGGGTCATGGAAAGCATAAACGGGGCCTATGGAAAGGGCCTCAAGGACACAGCATCTCTGAATACTCTTTCTGCTGCTATCGGTTCAGCCGGGTCTTCGCCTAACAACCAGTTCGGCGCCTATACCGTTTTGGAAAACAGTTTTATCACTTTTCAGAATAACGGGAACGAACAAGCAGGGGGCACGCTTATTTTAAAAGTAACCATCTGCAGCCCGTCCACCCCCGGCCATCAATTAACCCAGCTTTTTACCGTGCAGGTCCTCCATTGATCGAGGGTTCATGACCTTACTTCCAGAGCAAAAAGGTTTCACCCTTATCGAGCTCATCGTGGTCATGGTCGTCCTGGGGATACTGATGTCGGTTGGACTCTTCGGGCTCCAACGGGCTATGGACGGCTATAATCTGGCCCGGGCCAGCGCCACATCCACGCAAAAGGCCCAAATCGCCCTGGATCGCATCACCATCGAACTGTCCCATATCACCAGCTTGGCAGGTGCAGGTTATAACATTTTGGCCGGGACCGGGAACAGTATTACCTATACCTCTAACTTCGATGTGACGGACCCCCCCCCCCGCCACTCCATCGATCAAAATGCGAACCTAGTCCGGCTGGATACCGATGACACAAAACCGCTTATTGACGGGGTGATAACCAACGGGCTGCAATTCACCTATTTTGACGGCAACGGCAATTCGGTGGCAGCCACCAGTACGGACATGCACCTGATCGGAATTGCTTTAACCGTCCAGGTGACTTCCACTGCGACCCGAACGTTTAACGCCCGGGTAGCGTTGCAGCAATAAGCTATGTTAGAAAACAGGAGATGGCAAACTATGATCGCACCCAACAACCCCAAAGGGTTTTCCCTCATCTATCTTATCGTTATCATGTTGGTCCTGGCCGCCATAGGGGCCGCCATTTATTCCTTCACCACCAGTACCTCTTATACGGAATTGGCGGAAAATAATCGAAACCGCGCCTACCAGTTGGCCGTAGCGGGGATGAATTACGCCGCGGAGGAATACGCCGCCGGGGTCGATTTAGCCAGTACCCAATTCCGAACCAAGACCTATACCCTGGCCAATAACCGGGGCCAGATCACTTATACCGTCAACCTGGTTACCGGCTCCTTAATCCCCTACTATGATGTCACATCCATCGGGACCGTAAATGGTAACGATGGGTTACTTCTGGCCCGGGCCCAGGTCCGGTCCAGCAGCAAGCCCGGTACGCCCAATTATTTTTCCTCTGGGCCTCCGAACAATGTCATCATCCTGTCCGATACCATGAACGATACCAGCGGTTTCGTAAGCCAAGACCTTAAGGATGCCCATAACAACACCATGGTCAGCATTCAGGGTTACATTTCCACCAGCGGCACGCATATGTACTGGGCCGCCTTTACCAACACGGGAGCCTATCCGGGAACCTATCCGGTCACCGACTGGGACAACCCAGGCTGCACCATGGGTTTTCATGTGGCCCGAATCAACAATAATGCCGCCAATAAACTCGACAAATCCTGGACAGACAACGGCTATGTCAATTACGACACCCAGACCAAGGTCGGCTGGTATGTGGGCCTTCAGGCGGCCGTCTCCGGGATCACTTTCCGCTGGACCGAAACGGCCCACAACTCCGGCCTGTTTCAGGGCTACGGCCTGGCTTTCATGCGCTATACCTACAACCCTTCCGGCAGCGCCCCCGACTGCGGGTCCGAGTATGACTATATCCCCAACAGCATCAAGCCCCCAGGACGGGCCTATGAGCTGCTCCTGGTCTTATGGGAGCAGCGGGTGGTAGGCGGGGTGGAAAAGCGGCGCTGGCTGGCCTATGCCGATCTGGGCACCCCGGCACTCTGGGGCGCCGGCACCCCCAGCGGCAATGATGTGAAGGTTCTCGGGGCTCAGAATTGGACGGACGGTCTGGTGAGTGATGATTCCCTGGTCCAGGTCCGGGTCAAAGATAACTGGGTGGCGGGCCAGCGGGTCAATGAGATCATGATCTTTTACGCAGACAATTATGATGGTCTGCGGACCCCCAATTCAGTGGCCACCGATATCACCCGGAAACGGATGTCGCCGCAATGGGTCGCCCCGACTCTCTTTCCCACCTGGCCTTCCAATAAATTCGACTGGTTCAATTATACCGACAGCGGAACTCCCTATTCCATCTATAACTTCTGGGTTCCGGATTATGTGACGACGACCGACCCGACCTACTACGATTATTTCACCCTGGTCAGCGGGTCGAACTATATCGGGCCGCAGTTGCCTGCGACCACGCCGATAGCGACTCCGGTGAAATTGATCCTCAACCCCTCTTACGCCGATACCCGGTCCGATACCAGCAGCCCTCCCAGTAACACCGATCTGGTGACGCTGCTGCCTGATAAGGCCACGCTGCGCACCTACAAGTTTGCCCTGAACGCCTTTCCCGATTGGAACCAGGAGGTCGGTCTCGTTGCCATGGGAAATTTAAATGCATCTGACAAGGTGGTGGCCTTTGATGATTTCGCCGTTCAAATTTTGGGCCGATAAGAAGGAGTATTTCACGGAATTCTCAATTCCGGGGTTAGAAGCGGAATAAATAAAAAGGGTATTTACCCTGGTGAGGTGAACGATGAATTTTTTAAAATTAAAAATAACCGGGATTCTTCTGGGAGGGTTTTTGTTCTTGTGGGCCAGTGGCGGGCAGGCCTTGATATCCCCGGAGCATTACGAGAGGCTGAAAATGCAAAACAAGCAGAAAACCAAGGTAACCGAAAAAGTTCAACCGCAGGTGCCTGTCAAAATCCAGGTCCATCAGTCGGGCGAAGGCCGTCCCCCCGCCGGCAAAGCCGGGCAGAAGTAGTTATTAAACGGTGTGCTCGAAATAGCGGCCTTGCTCCATTTTTAAAAAAATCAACAATGATGGACTCATAAGAAGTCGTCATTCCCCGCAGGCGGGAATCCAGGCCCTGCATAATCAAATAAAATACTGGATTCCCGTTTTCACGGGAATGACGCAAATGGGCTTTCTGCCACTTTTTGCGAACTTGTCAACAATGAAGCCTTGATAAAAAAACCAATCGGCAGCCATTCTGACCTTTGCCACCGGCATCAGCCATTTATAAGGCAAAACCAGGGTTTCATATTCTCTTTTCCCCTCTCCCGGCCTTATTCCATATCTTGTATAATGATTTTAAAATTATACCAGATATGGAGTTTTTTCTTGACTTTTCTCTTTTTTGAAAGTACACAATATTTAAGCCGAAAAGTCTTCATTGACAAAGGAAAACCGTGTATTCATTTCAACTAACCAAAAATTTTATAGGAATCGATATCGGGACTCATTCCCTGAAAATCGCCGAATGCCAACGTGCCGGAAGCAAGGTCACCCTGGTTAATTATGAAATTATTCGCCTGCCGGAAGGGTTGGGATCCGATCAGGTCTTATCCTCTCAGGAAATCTCCTCATTTATCCGAGAGACACTGAAAAGATTGGGCATCAAGACGTCGGACACCGTCTCGGAAGTCACCGGTCCCTGGACGGTAGCCCGGCACCTTTTTATGACCGATCTGGCCGATGAAGAAATGAGAGAAGCGATCCGCTGGGGTTCCAAGGCCGATTTCCCTTTTGCCTTGGATGAGGCCATAATTGATTTTTATAAATTGGAGGTCTCAAAACAAGCAGAAGGGGAGTCCGAAGCCGAAATTGTCTCCGCCGTTGCCACCCGGGAAGTAGTCGAGCAACAAGTGGCCCTCTTAAAAGAAGCAGGGTTGAAGTCTCTTTTCCTTTCCATCCCTTCATTCAGTTTAATGCAGGCCTACCGCGTCACCCAGCCTTCTCCCTGGTCTGAGACCGCAGCCGTCATTGATTTGGGAAACAAAAGCACCCAGATCATTGTCCTGAAAGAGGGGAAACTGAAATTCTCCCGGGAAATTGCCGTGGCCGGGGATCTTTTTACTAATTCGCTGACCGGAGTGTATGAGATCAACGGTCAGAGGGAGGAGATAGACGAAGCTGTTGCCGAAAGGATCAAGCTCAAGACCGGTCTGTCAGAAGAGGAAGGGGCTGATCCGATCATTGAGGGGGTTCCCTGGGATCAGGTGCAAAAACGGCTCAGTTCGGTTATGGACCGGCTTCAGCTCGAAGTTGAAAGATCATTAAACTATTATAAAAATCAGTTTAAAGACTACGAGATACAGAGGGTCTTTTTAACCGGGGGAGGTAGTCTTTTAAAAGGTCTTCCAGAGGCCCTGGAAAAAAATTTGGAAATCCCGGTCCATTTTTTCGAAACAGCCGGTTCGTTGACCCTTAAGAAAAAAATCAACGAAGACCTTTTCTTAAGGAATCTGCCCTTCCTGACTACTTTGTTGGGTATGGTTACCCAGACTCAACCTTTCATCAATCTGAGTTCCCAATATTCAGTCCCGCAAGTTAAAAAAATTTCCTATGGAAATTATTTAAAACCCATCCTGGCCAGTGCCTTGCCCCTGGGAGTGATTTTTTTCTTCGGCTCCCAATACTGGACCGCCAGCCGGCAGGTGACCCAGCTCCAGAAGGAGATAAACGGAAAAAAAGAACAACTGGCCCGAGTGGGCAAACCAGTCGAGGAAATGGCCCGTCTGGAACAGGAAGAAGCCGGGTTGAATAGAGATCTGGAGGGATTTCCCAAGGTCGAAATCAGAAAACTCCCGTTAAACAATTTATTCCGGGAACTGGGCCGGATGGTGCCTTCCCAGATGACCTTAACCCACTTTGAATTTTCCAGGGCCCAGGAGGCCCGGAAACCACCGGAGGTTGCGGCCGATGCTCCCAAGGCGGGAGGGGCTGATGGAAAGTCTATGGAGGTCAAGGCCGTAACCAATACCGAAACGGGGAAGCGGGAGTTCCAATTGACGATTCAAGGCTTGATTTTCGGCTCAGACCAGGAAATTATTGCCACCTTGTCCGGATTTGCCAAGGCTCTGAACCGGTCTTCTTTTTTTAAAGAGGCTAAGGTGCAAACCACTTTAAAAAGCACCGAGTATTCGAAGGGGGCCGCAGAATTTAAAATCCTGACTAAGCTCAGGGAAGGGGCTGGTCCGTCATTGGGAGGGTCTTCCTGATGGTCTTAAAGACTCGGGAAAAAATTATGATCGGGGTGGCTGTATTGGTTGGGGTGGTCATGGGTTTTGATCAATTTCTCACTCAACCTAAGAAAAAGGAGGTATTGGCCCTTCAAAAACAAGTTCAGGAATCCAATGAAAAGCTGGCTGCGGTTACCGGGTCTTTAGTCGGACTTAATCAGATCAGAAAAAGGGTGGAAGAAAAAAGAAAAGAGAAGGAAGCCTTGTCCGGCAGGGTCCCTGATGACCGGCAACTGGAAATTGTTCTGGACCAGTTGGGAAAAGAAAGCCACACTAAACAAATCGATTTGATTCAATTGAATATAAACGATCAACCTGCCGGGGGTCCGGCAGAAGATAAAGGCGGGGCCCAATCCGGATCCTTTAAGAAGGTGGTGATGGATATAGAGATGAATGCCGCTTTTGGGAATATCGGTCCCTCTTTGGAGAATATGCTATCCCTGCCCATTTTCTCGGAGTTCGAAAAAGTCGACATCAAGCGAAAGGAAGAAATATTTCCTAAATTGCAGGTGACGGTACAGCAGAATTTGTATATTTCTTCTCCAAAGAAGGAATCCCGTGGTGAGGGAGATGGTCAAAATATCCGGACAACGCCTTAATAAATTTAACCGTGTATTTTGGGTTATTTTCTCTGTCTTCTTTTTAAACGGTTGGATTTTCCACGCGGAAGGGGCTTCCGGGGAACGAGATCCCTTTGCCTTGCCGGCGGGGGTCCAAAAGGGCCGGACCATGCAAAAAAAAGAAGGAGCCGGTCCGGCAAAGACCGGGCAAGAATCGACACCGGGGTTTCGAGTGACCACAATCCTGGTTAGCGGCCGGACCAAAGTAGCGGGTATCAACGGGGTTCTGAGACAAAAAGGGGAAAAGGTTGACGGTTACCGAATCATGGAGATCGAAGAAAAACAAGTTACCTTGTCTCGGGGAAAGGAAAAACTGGTGCTGAAAATAGATGCGGAGGCCGGGTATTCCTTTAAAAAATTGAATTCAAAAAATCAAACTATGGGATTTTCAAAATGAAAATCTATTATCAAGCGGCAATTACTTTGGTTTTCTTAGGGGTATTGGCCGGGGGTGTTTTTGGGGCCGAGCTCCAGGGGAAAGATCTGACCTTGCCTTCCCTGGAGGGGGTTAAACCTTTGGAGGAGGGGCAGATCCCTGAAGAAAAATTGTATTCCCTCTCGGTCCGGGATGCCGACTTAAAGGAGGTCCTCTTCGCCTTTTCCAAAGATAACGGGGTCAATATTATTGTCGATCCGGATGTCTTTGGAAAGGTCACCGTGGATCTTAAAAAGGTTACCATGGCAGCGGCCCTGGATGCCTTGCTTAAACCCCTTGATCTGGACTATCAACAGGAAGGGAACCTGATCCGGGTCACCCGGCCGAAGATGGAAACCCGCACCTTCATTTTAAATTATCTGACGACCATTCGTAAAGGTTCCGGATCGGTATCCGGTATCGGCGGATCCTCTGCGGCCAGCAGTTCTAAGACATACGGCGGATCGGTCTTAAGTCAGGTTATCACCGAGGATCACTCCGATCTTTGGGAGGAAATCAAAGAAGGCCTTAAGAATATTATCACCAAAAAAATGGGGAAAAGGGTTTTAAAGAGGGAAGGCGAGATTCTAAGCAAAGAGACTGATAAAACGGCCGGCGGAGAAAAAACCGGCGCTTCCTATGTGGAGGAAATTGAGGCCGAAGGAGATGGGAAAGTCCTGATCAATAAAATGGCCGGTATGGTGATCGTGACCGATTATCCCAGCCGGCTTCGGGAAGTGGAAAAATTTCTGGCCAGGGTGGAAGAGACGGTTCAAAGGCAAGTTTTTATTGAAGCCAAAATAGTTGAGGTTTCCCTCAATGACAATTTTCAATTGGGGGTCGATTGGCGTCTAATCCCCAATATTATGAATATGGGTGTCGGGGGGTTTGTCCGCCAGAGCCTAACCGGGACCACGAATTTCCCGGCCACCAACGCGATCCAGGTCGGGGTGGCCAATACCGATTTCAATGCCCTGGTGGATGCCCTGTCCACCCAGGGAAAGGTGGAGGTCCTTTCCAGCCCCAGGGTTTCCACCTTGAACAACCAGAAGGCCATTGTCAAGGCCGCGATCGAAGATGTTTATTTCGATGTCACTGTTGCCGCCGGTACCCCACCCATCACCACCGCCACACCAAAATATATCACCATCGGGGTGATTCTGGATGTCACCCCTCAGATCGATGCCGACGGGACGATCATCATGGATATCCACCCCAGTGTCACCGAACGGGTCAGTACCGCCACCTTTAAGGATACCGGTCAGCAGGCCCCGATCATCAGTGTTCGGGAGACCCAGACCATTGTCCGGGTTCGGGATGGACAAACGATATTGATTGCCGGGCTGATGCAGTCCAAAGAATCGGAACAAT
Organism: uncultured delta proteobacterium; assembly: GCA_963790475.1. Taxonomy (GTDB): domain Bacteria; phylum Desulfobacterota; class RBG-13-43-22; order RBG-13-43-22; family RBG-13-43-22; genus RBG-13-43-22. Next base: position 9,079 of record CAWBOS010000018.1, read on the forward strand.
TGAACGGCCTTCCCTGTTTGATGAACATACCGGTAGCCGGGCAAGCCTTCCGTCAAACCCGGAGAGATAAAACCAAGTCGGAGATCGTGATCTTAATCACCCCCAATTTATATACCGGTCGAAAGATCATTGATTTTACCAGGCAGGGGAACCAAACCATCCAGGACTACCGCTCCCAGCCTGCGCCCGGGCGTTATGACCTGGTGAAGTGATCCTATGTACCAACGGTATTTCGGATTAAAAGAAAAACCCTTCCGGATAACCCCGGATCCCCGTTTCCTGTATCTCAGTGAAAAACACGCCGAGGCCCTGGATCATTTAATCTATGGGATCAGCCAGGGCGAAGGATTTATGGTCATCAGCGGGGATGTAGGTACAGGAAAAACGATGATCATTCGTTCCCTGTTGGAGCGGTTGGATGACTCCAAGATAAAAACGGCCATCATCCTCAATCCTTTGCTGGAGATTGACGAGCTGTTAAAATCCATCCTGGAGGATTTCGGCCTTTCCCCTAAAGGGAATTCAAAAAAGGAGTTGATCGATCAGTTAAATTCCTTTCTGCTCTCCCTTAACCAGGAAGGGGGGAAGGCAGTAGTTATCGTTGACGAATCTCAAAACCTGTCCCCCGATCTACTGGAAGAACTCCGGTCCCTTTCCAACTTGGAAACAGATCAGGAAAAACTTCTTCAGATAATTCTGGTCGGGCAACTTGAATTATGGAACAAACTGAACGACCCCAACCTTAGACAACTCAAGCAGCGGATCTCGGTCAATTTTCGTCTGGAGCCATTATCCCTGAAGGAGATGAAGGAGTATATTTCCCATCGGTTGGCTATTGCCGGTTTCCGGGGTGAGATAGCTTTTTCGAGCAGGGCCCTGAGTTTGATTTTCAGGGTCTCCCGAGGAATCCCCCGCTTGATTAATCTGCTTTGTGACCGAATCCTGTTGGTCCTTTATCTGGAGCAGAAGATGCGGGTAACCACGGCCCATGTCCGAAAGGCCATAGAAAGTCTTGAGGGGAGGGGAAATTCATTTTCTTTTTTTAGGGCAACTTTCTTCCATCGTCTGGCCTTTGGGGGGATTGGGGGTCTGGTCATTTTTTTGCTGGTCTTGATTTTTCTATGGTTATCGCCCAGCAAAACCGCGAGTATAGAATCAACAAGTGT
>CAWBOS010000019.1:0-31906 GCA_963790475.1 uncultured delta proteobacterium
GGCCGGCGCAGGGGCAAGCGGGAAAGAAGGGTTTCGATCTTTGACGGGTCCGGCTCCGGGAGGTCCATTGCCCCGGTCAGGTCAGGTCGGACGGTCGGTGCCAGGCCCAACAAGGCCTTTAGGTCATGACTGGTTTTACTGATTTGCCGTTCGAGGTCATTCAGACGTGAGGTAGCCTCCTGCCAGGCTATTAGATCGGCGCTGGATGTTTCCAGGGTAAGATCCCCTTGGTTCAAGGCCTTTTGGGTTCGCTGATACTGGTCCGCAAAAAAGGCCTGGTACGATTGCAGGATAGGTCTCATTTTTTCTTCGGCCCGGCTTTTCACAAATAAAAGCCGCGCCTGCTGGACCACCTGCCATTCCTGCCACAAGACGGTCAAATCGACCTTAAGACTATCGGCCCGGGCGGCGTCGATGGCGGCATTTCGGGTTATCAAGGCATTAAGGTCGTAATTCAGTCCCATATTAAAGGCATTCACCAGGGCCGGATCGCCATTGATGGGAAAATCCAGTCCACCGGTCAATTGCGGATTAGGCAAAATCCCGGCGGCCATCAATTGGGCCCTGGCTATCCCTTGCTCATCCCGGGCCGTTTTCAGATCAGGATTGTTAGGACTGCCAATATAGCAACTTCAGTCATATCCAAACCGTCATCGGGATTGAAGGGATGGGCGGCCAATTCCGGCCAGGGCATTTTTTGAGGCTGGATAACTAAATGCGGCACCCGGTCCAGCAAGGTCGGCTGAAAATTGAGTGGTTTGGGCTTATAATGGGCACAACCGCCCAGACCCGCAAAAATCAGCAGGAAAATCAGAAAAGACTTTTTCAAAATTTTGCGGCCCCCTTTTTTCTCCTGAAGGCGATAAGCATAAATACAGTTCCCAGAACAATGGGTTCTCCCACGGCTACAGGAAGGACGTTGTTCGGGTTCAACCTGAGTATGCGTTTGACCTCAAGATGGGACATGACACTGCTTATTGGGGTATCATTATTTTTATCCACCACTGTTATATAGGCCACATAACTTCCGGAATCGATCAGACGCATGGGCCATCGCCCTTCATAGGTCCCCCGGGGCGGAATGGTCTCTACTTTGATGGCCTTGTTGGCGCTCCAGTCCTCAAGATCCATGGGCGATTCTTTTCCTCGGGTCACATTGGCTAGTGAAATGTAAGCGATAATATTGTTAACAGCTTGGTCGGAATTATTGGTTATTGTCCCCGTATAGGTTATTTTGTCCCCCATATTAGCCTGGAGGGAAGGCGGATTAATGAAGACCGAGATACGGCTTGCCGCCAGGGTATTGGAATAATATACCATTATGGCCAGAAAACTGGTTGATAAAAATAATAGGGTGCGTTTCATTTTATTACCTCACATTTCCAGTCTGGATACACTTCTTTTCAAAAACCACAAGGAAAGAACGGTGTAGCCGCAGATAATGGCCACCCGACCGGCCTGAAAACTGAAGCCCTGGCTGTCGATGACCACGCTGTCAAAGGTATTGAGGGCATCGGCCAGGGGATTTATAAAATCGAGGGCCAGCCCGAACCATGTCCCCCGCAAAGCGGCCGAGATGAAAATAGGGAACCCGGCCAGCAGAAAGATAAAGAAGGAGAGAATCAGGGAGTTTTTTATGGACTTTATCCTGGCTGAAAGCCCCAGAGAAAAGGCGGAAAAAATAACGGCCAGAAGCGTTCCGAGGACGGCCAGATAAATGATTCCGATAGTCACGTTCTGTCCCCCTTTCCCGACGACAAAAAGATAAGGCAGGGAAATGACCAAAATAATTCCCCAGTTGGTTAAGGCCGCTCCCAGCTTCCCCAGGGCAATTTCCATCTTGCTCACCGGGCTGCGGATGGTCGTGGTCTTCCCCGCCCCATTCGGACCCAGGAATCCGAAAATGTCACCTTCTCCTACCTCGAAATCAAGGCCGTCCAGGGCCGTGTGGGACTCATATTTTTTAACCAGCCCCTCTACACTAATAATCATGGCTGCCCTCCTTATTTCATTATAATTGCCTCACGGTTACAAGGGATTACAATCCGGCTTGGAACTCCCTCCCTATTTTAGGGGGGAGGGGGCGGAAACAGTTCCGTCCCGATGGTTATTACTTTTCGTTTTCTTTATGGCCATTGTCGGAATCTTCTCTTTCATGGTCTTCATGGTCTTTCCGGTCGGTTTCGATCTTGAGAACCTCTCCGTTTCCGGCATCTACCTTTACATCCGCTATCTGCCGGTCGGCCTTGGCGACCTCAACCCCGTAGACAAGATAGCCGTCCTCATTTTCGAGTTCCGCCTTGATCACCTTTCCCGGTACCGCCTTAAGGGCCTCGTTCATGGCCGAATCGAAGGAAATTTTGGCCATCTCGGCAAATCCGGCTTCGTCATCGCCTTTTATTGACAGGCTGCCCGCAGGCTTTTCCTGAAGCGCGTAAACTCCGACAATGGCGAAAAGGGACACCAGAGCGATTCCTCCCATAATTGTTATTATCTTTTTCATAGTGATCACCTCCTTTCTTTTATAACGCTGTGTACTGCAAGCCTTCGTTTGATCTCAACTTACAGGCCCATTATAAGAAGGGAAGATTACAGGAAGATGAACGCCCGAAATAAATCATCCGGACCAATGAATTTTTGATCAACTTCATTTACGGTTGGTTATGGTTTAAGGATGGGCGGCAAATACCCGCCCCCGGATCTGAGGGAGGATTTGGTATTGTTTTAGCCTGTCGCAACAAGTCGGTGGCTCGGGGTTGGCAAAGGACGAAAGGTTTCCTGGAGTGAAGGATCAGTCTAAAGGCACCCAGCGGTGAGTGATTTCCCGGGGTCTGACCTGGACCAGGAGAAACCCATATTCCGGTTTCCCGAAATTGTATCTACTGTAGAGCTATTACAGTTAACAATAAAAATTCTTGAGAATAAAGCTAATATAATATAAAGATTCTTTCAAATATTATTATTCCGCTCGCTGGAGTCAAAGAATGAAACGAATTTTTATCCCTTCACTTATCCTGCTTATTCAAATTTTCCTGATCCCTGCCTCTCAGGCCTTGGTCACCCTCCCCGAAAAACCGGTCGAAGAGCACCCTCTGGACGTAGTCCTTCTCCGCGACTTTCCTCTTCCGGTATCCGAGCAGACTATCCGGGACGAAGGACTTAAAATCCTGGTTTTCGGGGACAGCGGCACCGGGGATGAGATTCAGTTCAAAGTCGCCCGGGCCATGCAGAATTTTTGCGCTCGACAGGGGTGCCACCTGGCCCTCATGCTGGGAGATAATATTCACCCTACCGGGGTAATGTCGATCAACGACCCGCAGTTCATCGAAAAATTCGAAAAACCCTACGCTACCCTGAATTTACCGGTATTCACCATCCTGGGGGAACACGACTGGGGGCGAAAAGGAAATATGTACAATTGGCGGGCCCAGATCGACTATACCAAAAAATCCAAGTACTGGCGTATGCCTTCAGACGTCTACTCCCTGACCATCGGCGATATAAAAATCATAGCCCTGAATACCAATTCCTTCCCGGTTTCCAAAGTACAGAAGAGTTGGCTGAAGAAGGAACTGGAAGATTCCCTGGCCCGGTGGAACGTGGTCATGGGGCACAAACCTATATTTTCCTATGGTTATCATGGTGACACCGACTTTCTCATTCAGGATGTCCTCCCCCTGCTCTGTGACAAGGTCGACCTCTACCTTTCCGCCCATGAGCACAAACAACAGGTTTTGAAGGCCGACTGCGGCCTGCCGCTGGTCGTTTCCGGGTCGGCGGGTAAACTGCGACCCGAGGAGGAAACCGGGCCCCGGGCCCTTTTCAATCTGCCGGAGCCGGGCTTTGCCTACCTTTGGATCAAGAAGGATGAAATGATCGTTCAGATACTATCGGACCAAGGAATCGTCCGTTATCAAATGGTGATCCCCAAAGAACCCTCAGACCGGAAGATATTGAAACCGGTATCTTCTAAACAGTGAGGAAGGACCATGGCTGATCGGATTGACAAAAAGACGGCTTATACATTTTTTTGGATTGCCTTTTTGACGCTGTTCCTCACATCACCGGGATGGAAGTCGGCGATGGCCCAGCCGCCCGCCAGGGACCTTGATCCGTTGATCCGGGATCTGGGGAATTCGGATTGGACGGTTCGGAGCCAGGCGGCCTCCGCTCTGGGAAAGATTAAAGATCCCCAGGCTGTCCCGGCCTTGATCAAGGCCCTTCAGGATCCGAAAGGCTACGTCCGCCGGCGAGCCGCCAGCGCCCTGGGGGAGATCAAAGACCCGCGGGCTGTCGAACCGCTGATTCATGCCTTGCCAGACCCGGAGAGCTATGTCCGGCGCAAGGCCGCCGCCGCCCTGGGTAAATTCAATGATTCACGGGCCGTGGAACCACTCGTTAAGGCCCTGAGGGACAAGGAATCCGAAGTCCGGGCCGAGGCCGTCCGTTCGCTGGGCAAAATCAACGATCCGCGGGCCGTGGAAAAATTGATCCCGGCCCTGCAGGATGAAAAGGAAGAGGTCCGCCGTACCGCGGCCATCGCCTTGGGGAAGTTCAAAGACCCACGGGCCGTGGAACCGCTGATCGCCTCGTTTAATGATGAGAAATCCACCACCGTTCGGCGACGGGTGGCGGTGGCCCTGGGAGAAATCCAGGACCCCAGGGTGGATTCGTTTTTAAACCTGGCCCTCAAAAATGAAAATCTGGAGATCATCGCCGGCGCCCACGCCTTTTTCATCCGTCGGGGGGAAAAGGGGAGCGGGACCCTTTTGATCCGGTCCCTGCAGGAATATGGCTATATCCGAATGGCTGAAAACTTTTCCCGGTGCGGCAATCCGGCCCTGGCCCAAGCGGGCCGGGATTGGATAAAGAATCAAGGGATTCAGGTGAAATCGGGGAAGGCCGAAAAGCCCCTGCGTTGGGGAAGTGATAAATAGTTGGAGGCAGGGAATCGCTTAATCCCCCAAATGAGGCCGGCCATGCCAACGGGGGGGTATCACTGACAGGCTCAATGAAGGTCTTCCGGAGGTCATGGGAAAGTGGTAGATTCCTGGAAGGACCTAATTTTCATCGGGCGTTCGTTTTTCCTCAGGATTTGGGCTGATAAAATATGAAGGATATATCATCGCCGTTCTTACTTCTCTGTTTCACGGGGGGGCTGGCCATCTTCAGCTCCACCATTTCCAAAAGCCCTGTCCTGCCTCTTTTTGCCTCTCACCTGGGGGCCGATCCGGCCGGTATAGGTTTCGTTGCGGCCATATCCGCCTTTACCGGGATTGTGGTCAGCATTCCGGCCGGACTGCTCTCCGACCGCTGGGGCCGGAAAAGGATGCTTCTGTTTTCCGCCTTGGTTTTTTCGACTGCTCCCTTTTTATATCTGGCCGTTGCCCACCTGTGGCAACTCGCCTTAGTCCGCTTTTATCATGGGCTGGCCACGGCCATCTTCATCCCTGTGGCCATGGCCATGGTCTCCGACCTCTTCCAGCAGGGAAGGGGGGAAAAATTGGGCTGGTTTTCCACCTCCACTTTACTCGGCCGGTTTATGGCCCCGATCATCGGAGGGAGCCTGATCGGCTTTTTGGCCTTCAATCCTTCTTTGGGGTTTAAGGCCGTTTATCTGGTCTGCGGCTTAGCGGGCATCCTGGCCCTTCTTATGGTCTTTAAACTCCCCTATCCGTCCCCTTTGAAAAAAGAGAGGGAGCCTTTAGGGGAGACTTTAAAGATCCTCAAAAAAGTCATGGCCAACCCCGGAATTTCCCTGACCAGCGGTATGGAAGCGGCCATCCTTTTTGCCTATGGGACTTTTGAAACCTTCCTGCCCATCTATTCCATAAAAATAGGGCTCAGTGCCTATGAGGTGGGGGTCTTCCTGTCCGCACAGGTGATTACCCTGGCCTTGACCAAGCCTATTTTGGGCCGCTTTTCAGACCGCCATGGACGGAAACCCCAGATTCTGGTCGGGGCCATGATGGGGGCCCTGTGCATAGGGAGCCTGTCGATTTTCAAATCCTTTTTTCCCTTGCTCCTTCTAAGTATATTATTTGGATTAAGCTTATCGGTTGTTACCTCGGCCACCTCGGCCTTGGTAGCCGATTTCAGCCGGAAAGAAACTTACGGTTCGGCTATGGGCATACTCGGTTCCATTATGGATATCGGCCATACTACCGGCCCGCTGGTCTCCGGGATCGTCGCCAAATATTTGGGTTTTACCCTGTCTTTCATAAACGCCTCGGTTGTTTTAACAGCCGTGGCCCTTGTCTTTTGGGCGGGAGTTAAGTCTCCCCATAGGCAAAATTATTAGAAGGAAGATTTATGAAAGAAATCAAGGTCGGCGATGAGAGGTCGTCCTTCGGTTTTTTCTCCTTGAAAAGGCCGGTGAAGTTTTCTTTCAACTGAAGATGGGCGAGGCTGATAAAGCCCCCAGTTAAGGCGCATGCCCCCCAATCCGGGCCGAAAATGCATTCCTTTATTGATAAAATACCACTTCAACCACGAAAATATACTGTTCAACCATTATTTCCATTTCCCTCTCTTTTGTTCATAATAAAATAAAGCATTTATCTGCCCAAGATACCGATTCCGGATAAGTTGTCGTGAAAATGGTCCTACCGGGTTAAAAAGAAATTTCAGACCTTCTGCGGGATGAGAATTCATCCCCGGAAAAAGAGGCAAAGGAGTCTATTATGCGTCAACTATCGATCGTATCCGCCATTTGCCTAATGCTGGCCACTTTTAATGCCCTATCAGGGTGTAGCTTCGTTACCGTTAATTCAAAACCCTATTTGGGTGTGCCGGTATATCCCCCAACGGATCCGGCTAGTGTCCAAATACTTCGCGGGGAGCCATCGCGTCCCCATGAACGCTTGGGCGAGATCAGTCTTGAGCCGGAGGGAAATCCGCCGACGGCCGAAATGGAGGCAAGGTTGAAGGAAGCCGGTGCGCAAATGGGTGCGGATGCCGTGGTCATCGTGGCAGACACAACCAGGATTATGGGCGGGTACGTGACAGGTCCCTGGTGGGACCGTCAGATATACCCTGTATACGGACGAGTCATCATTGCCGTTGCCATCAGGTATGTGTAGTACGAAAATGCCGTTCAAGGATTCCAGGGAAGGGTTCAAGAGGTATAATTTCGACGCCTTTGACTTGAATTCTTGGCCCTTTCAGTCCCTGGCCTCTCTTTTAGGCCTCATATCTTCGAGAGGATTTCCATTCAAGGTCTATGGGTTACAAGGGTTAAGGGGACTTTTAAAAACCATATCCTTTGTACCGTTGAAAAAAAGGAGGATGTTATGAAGAAGAGAATCATCTTAGCGGCTTTAGTATTCGGGTTTTTGGGTTCATGGGTTTTTCAACTGTCTTTATCGGTCGCTCAGGGAAACCCGGCGACGGAAAGTAAATCACCGGAACAAGGACTATTGAAAAAAACCGAACAATTGACCGGTGCCAAAGGAGAGTACGTGTCCAAAGAAGGCGTTTACAAAGTCGGTTTCCCGCGTTCCGACCTTAAGGTGGAAATTTCAGGCACTAAAATGGTTCCGGCCCTGGGCCTCGGTGTCTGGGCTGGTTTCAAAATCACCGGTGGCAAGGCCATGGTAATGGGAGATACTGTTTTAACGGAAGATCAGGTTAATCCTGTCCTGGACGCGGCCCTGAACAACGGTTTGGAAGTTACCGCCATACACAATCATTTTTTTTGGGATTCTCCTAAAATCATGTTTATGCATATCGGAGGTTCAGGGGATGTGGAAAAATTAGCCGCCGGGGTAGGTAAGGTTTTTGCTAAAATCAAGGAGACCGCCGGCGGAAAAGGCCAAAAACCCTTTGCCGACATAGATCCGGCAAAAACCACTCTTGATCCTACTAAAATAGATGCTATCCTGGGGGTAAAGGGCCAGATGGCCGCAGGCGTTTATAAAATTACCATCGGCAGAACGACAAGCATGCACGGCCACGAAGCCGGCAACGCTATGGGGATAAATACCTGGGCGGCCTTTGCCGGAAGCGATGAAAAAGCGGTGGCTGACGGCGATTTTGTGATGCTTGAGTCCGAAGTCCAGTCGGTGTTGAAGACCTTGCGTCGCGCGGGGATCAACATCGTGGCCCTCCATAACCATATGTTGATGGAATCTCCCAGAATGATTTTCCTTCATTATTGGGGCGTCGGCTCTACGACCGATTTGGCCAAAGGATTAAAAGCGGCTTTAGATACGCAGAAGAAATAGGAAATGATGGGAAATCGTTAAACAATAAAAATTAATCAGTCATAAAGAATTAAAATTATGAGGTCCAAGATTAACCGGGCCTCCTTGTCCCTGGCCGTGAAGGCTAATAAACAATATGAAAACCCTTTTTGGTTTCTTCTTTTGTCTACTGATCTTTTCAAGTCTGGCCCAGGCTGGTCCTCCTCTATTGACCAGCGACACCGGCACCCCGGGAGATCGGCATTGGGAGATCAATGTCGGTTTATCCGGGGAAAAGACCTCTACTCATTTCCAATGGGCCGTTCAGGCCCTGGACCTCAATTACGGACTTGGAGAAAGGATACAACTCAAATATGAGCTGCCCTGGATCTTTTCCAGACCCGAGGGAGAAGAAACCAAGGACGGCATCGGCAATTCGGTCTTAGGGATAAAATGGCGGTTTTTTGATGAAGAGCGCCAGGGAATCGCCATATCTACCTATCCCCAGGTTGAATTCAATACCTCCAACTCCTCGGTGGACAAGGGCCTGGTGGATAAAGGCCCCAAATACATCCTCCCTTTGGAGATTGAACGGAAGATCGGTCCGGTCAATGTCAATGGGGAGGTCGCCGGTGGAGGTCAAATATCAAAGTCGAGAAGACGGATTCAGCTTTAGAGCGAGGGCCGGCACACCTTGCGTGTGACCATGGAAGGCGACCGGATTCAACGCTTTTATGATGGTAAGAAGTATGTGCAAGCGAAGGACTCGACCTTTCAGGAATCAGGCAAAATTGGTCTGTGGACCAAGGCGAAGCACGGAGTCTTTTTGATGACTTGAAAAAGAAGGTCTGCAAATGGTAAAGCCCAATCGAAAAAACATTGAGGTCTGGTTGTATCTGGTCCTTACCTTGGCCTTTCTGTGGGGGAGCGAAACCCGGACTCAAGGCGCCGCACCCCTCCGGCTGATACAGACGATACCACTGCCGGGGGTCAGCGGGCGCATCGACCATATGGCCATAGACCTCAAAGGGGGGCGTCTTTTCCTGGCTGCCGTCGGCAACAACTCCCTTGAAGTTCTTGACCTTCCGACAGGCAGGCATCTCAAAAGAATCAGTGGGTTAAAAGAGCCGCAGGGTGTTGTGTACGTTTCCGGGTTGAACAGGCTTTTTGTGACCAACGGAGGGGATGGGTCTTGCCATATCTATGAAGGCGATTCGTTTCGGCTTATTGGTAAAGTAAAATTTTCTGAAGATGCTGACAATATCCGTTATGATCCAGGGACAAGGCAGATTTATGTGGGTTATGGCCGTGGCGCTTTGGGCGCAATCGAGGCCAGTAATGGAAAGCGTATCGGTGATGTCGGGCTGGCCGGCCACCCGGAATCGTTTGTATTAGAAGAGAGAGGATCCCGCATCTTTATAAATATACCTTCGGCGGATCAAGTTGCCGTCGTCGATCGAAGTAGACTGGCCCTGGTGACCACCTGGCCAGTGGTAGGGGCCAGGTCGAATTTCCCAATGGCCTTGGATGAAACCAGTCATCGTCTCTTTATCGGCTGCCGACAGCCCCCCATAATCCTGGTCTTCGACAGTGAGTCACACCACGAGGTAACCCGATTAGAGATCGCCGGGGATGTGGACGATATCTTTTATGACCCGGCTCTAAAACGTATCTATGCTTCCGGCGGGGGAGGACTCCTCAACATCATTCAACAGAACGCTGCCGATCAGTACATCCTCCTGGCAAAAATCTCCACGGCAAAAGGGGCCCGGACTTCGCTGTTTGTCCCTGAACAAAGGCGTCTCTATCTGGCCATACCGGATCATGGTAAACAACCAGCGCGGGTGCACATTTATGCCCTTGATCCGTGATGAAAAGAAAGAACAGATGACCAGGAGACCGAAAACCTGTCCCGACCGCCCTTATAGGACTGGCGAGTTTAATCATTCTCTGGCTCTTCAAAATCCACGAACCCTTATTGATCGCCGCAGCCGCCGTGGCCGGGATGCTGTTATACGGCCGATGATGGAGAAGACAAACCTTTCTTAAATTCTCAGCTAGTTTTCTTGAAGGGGAACTCCGGCCACCAGGGATAAAAATCCGGCAGGTCTCGGCTCAATTTCATGGGAAAGTTAGGCTTTCGCTTTTCTAAGAAAGCGTTAACACCTTCCCGGCAGTCCTCTGAACGGCCCATGAAAAACACGGCCTTGGACTCGACACGATGGGCATCCATGGGATGTTCGGCGCCGAGCATTCTCCAGACCAGTTGTTTAGTCAGGGCCACGGAAATGGAAGAGGTGTTCTCGATTATTTCACGGGCTTTTTCCATGGCTGCCGGCAAAAGGTCTTCCGCGGGCAGCACCCGATGCAATAGTCCGGTTTGCAAGGCTTCCTGGGCGGAAAAAACACGGCCGGATATCAGCCATTCCGCTGCCTGCCCTATTCCCACCACGCGGGGCAGAAACCAGGTGCAGCAGCCATCCGGAGCGATGGCCCTTCGGGTAAACACAAAACCCATCCTGGCCGTATCCGCCGCCAGCCGGATATCCATGGGCAGGGTCATGGTGGCGCCTATGCCCACCGCCGGCCCATTGATGGCGGCAATCACCGGTTTTTTCATCTCGAAAATACGGAGGTTTAATACCCCACCCCCGTCCCGGAATTCATCGATTGTCTCCGCCCTATAACTAAAGGCCGATCCCCCACCGGCACTCAGATCCGCCCCGGCGCAAAAGCCGCGTCCGGCTCCGGTGAAAATCAACACCCTGACCTCGTCGTCTTCCTCGGCCTGATCAAGGGCCCGAATTAATTCCCGGCCCATCTGTGCTGTAAAAGCGTTCAGTTTATCCGGTCTGTTCAAGGTGATGAGCCCGATTCCTTTTTCTTTTTCGTACCTGATTTGTTCAAACGGCATGGCTTCTCCTTAACTGTTGTGAATTTTAAATTCAATAAGCCAATTTAACACTTCTTATCTGCAAATACCATCCTGGTCTAATCCCGGGGTCGGCAAAAGAGCCCTCCATCCCTGACCTCCGACAAGTTTCTGCCCTGACCTTTTAACGGACATCTGAAAATTGTCCTATCGATCTCCGGAGCGAAGTCTTTTGACATACAGGCCGGGCCTTTGTATAATTTACCTTCTATGAAAAAGATTGCCACGTCACTAACTAGAGAAAATGGTCGGGTCCGAAGTTCCCTGAAGACAAATCCTAAGAGGAAACTGATTAATTTTTTTCAACAACGGGTCTTGGAGATAGTGCGGGCCATACCGCGCGGTCACGTATTGACCTATGGGCAGGTGGCGGCCTTGGCCGATACCCCGCGGGCCGCGCGGCAGGTGGGACGTATCCTCTACTCTTCCGGACGAACCGTGCCCTGGCAGCGGGTGATTAATCATTACGGGGGGCTTTCGACCTACAAGGTCGGCAGCGGGGAACAGCAACGGGCCTTACTGGAAAACGAGGGCGTTTCCTTTAAGGAGGATGGAACCCTTGACCTGAAACGATATCAATGGCAGCCGAGTCTGAAGATGATTAAGAAAATGAAACTGCCGGAGGAGGTCGCTTTCCAGATCAATGCCCGGTTACCTTTTTCCCAAAGATAGGGTGAAATCAATAGATACTCTCCTTTCTCATTTTCATCCACTTTGGTGGGTGAATGCCTAATAAGGGACAGAAGTAAATCCCACCTATTATTAACCTGCTTTATTTAATTTATTGATTTTTGATGTTATTTGTCTTAATAAAGCTAGTGTGTCGTTTGCTCTGCCATTGATCAAATTTAACAAGTAAGCCTATTTAACCTTCACCAAACAGGGATTATTGATCTTTCACTCAAAAGGAAAGAAAAATGCCCCGCATATTCGACAACATCGAACTTGATCTGCTCCCGGCCCTTCGGGGAACACTAACGCTTTCCGACCGCTCCGACTTCTGTGTCGGTTACTTCAACCTGCGGGGCTGGAAAGCCATCGATGACCTTATTGAAAAATGGCCAGGAGGCCCCGAGAAACAATGCCGGCTGCTGGTGGGAATGCAGCGCCTGCCCCAAGAAGAGCTGCGCAAAGCACTGAGTCGGGTTAACGGTCCTGATGAGCTTGACAATCATACTGTCATACGTCTGAAGAAGACCTTGGCCGAAGAATTCCGAAACCAGTTAATCCTCGGGGTGCCGACCAATGCCGACGAAGCGGGCTTACGGCGATTATCCGCCCAGCTCAAGGCGGGCAAGGTCGTCGTTAAACTGTTTCTGCGCCATCCCCTTCATGCCAAGCTTTATCTTTTGTTCCGCTCTGATCCCATCAATCCGGTCATCGGTTATTTGGGCAGTAGTAATCTAACCCTGTCAGGACTTTCCCATCAGGGAGAACTCAATGTTGATGTCCTCGACCACGATGCCGCCATTAAGCTGGGAAACTGGTTTGAAGATCGCTGGAACGACCGCTGGTGTGTGGATATCACGCAGGACTTAATCCGGTCCATAGACGAAAGCTGGGCTCGGGAAGAGCCCATCCCTCCCTATCAAATCTTCATAAAAATGGCCTATCATCTGGCCCAGGAAGCCCGGGCCGGGTTGACGGAGTTTCGGATTCCTTCAGAGTTCGGTCGCCGCCTTTTCGATTATCAGGTAGCGGCGGTAAAGATCGCTGCGCATCATCTTAACAAACGGGGCGGGGTGCTTATTGGTGACGTTGTCGGCCTGGGGAAGACCCTGATGGCCACCGCTCTGGCCAAAATCTTCCAGGAAGACCACTACACCGAAACCCTCATCCTCTGTCCAAGAAATTTGGTGAAGATGTGGGAAGACTATGTGGCTGAATACCGCTTGCTGGCCAAAGTGCTTTCTTTAACCAGGGCGGTCCGCGAACTGCCTGACCTTAGGCGTTACCGGGTGGTCCTCATTGATGAGAGCCAGAATCTCCGCAACCGGGAAGGGAAACGCTATCGGGCGATTCAGGAATACATTCAGGAAAACGAGAGCAAATGTATTTTGCTTTCGGCTACGCCGTACAACAAAACCTATCTCGATCTTTCCAGTCAACTTCGTTTGTTTGTGTCAGAGGACCAGGACCTGGGGATTCGTCCTGAAAGGCTGCTCCGGGATTTGGGGGAAACCGAGTTTATCCGCCGCCACCAGTGTCCGGTCCGCTCCATTGCCGCTTTCGAAAAGAGCGAATACGCCGACGACTGGCGGGAGCTGATGCGGATCTACATGGTCAGGCGGACACGCAGTTTCATTCAAGACAACTATGCCGACACCGATCCAGCCACAAAACGAAAATACCTGACTTTCGAAGATGGGACCCGATCCTTTTTTCCCGAACGGATCCCCAAGACAATAAAATTCAAGGTTGATGAAAAAGACCCTTCGGACCAATATGCCCGCCTTTACGCACCGGATGTGGTGGAGGCTATCAACCGTCTCAAACTTCCTCGTTATGGGCTGGGGAACTATATCGCCGCTACCCCCCACAAACCACCCACGCCGATCGAGGCCAGACAACTCCAGGATCTTTCCAGGGCGGGTAAGCGTTTGATGGGTTTTTGTCGGACCAATCTCTTCAAGCGTTTGGAAAGTAGTGGTGATGCCTTCCAGCAATCTATAGAGCGGCATATCCTCCGGAACCACGTTTTCCTTCATGCCATCGAAAACGGCCTGCCTCTGCCGCTGGGCACCCAGGATTCGGGCCTGCTGGACAGCGGCAACTACGACGAAGACGTGGATGATATTACGGCCAATGCTGAACTTTTCGAACAAAACGACGAGGAGCCCCAAAAAAGACAGGGGCCATTACACTTTCGTGCTGTAACCGATTTCAAAACCCGCGCCGCTGAAGTTTACGATACCTATGCCACCCAGCTCAAAAATCGCTTCAAATGGCTCCGGTCCGACCTTTTCGTCAAAGCGTTGGCCAAAGACCTGGCCGAAGATGCCTTGAGTTTGATCAATTTGCTGTTGCGTTGCGGGGATTGGGACCCGAAAAAGGATGCCAAGGTTGAGGCCCTCCATGAACTTCTTACCAAGCGCCATCCGAAAGAGAAAGTCCTGGTTTTTACCCAGTTTGCCGATACGGCCCGTTACCTGGAGTACCAATTACGTACTCGTAGTGTAGGAAAACTGGCCAAGGTCACCGGGGAGGATGAAGACCCAACCGGTTACGCCTGGCGCTTCAGCCCGGAATCCAATGCCAAACGGGATCGGATTCAACCGGGGGATGAACTTCGCGTATTGATCGCCACCGATGTCCTCTCCGAAGGACAGAACCTTCAGGATTGCCCCATTATCGTCAATTTCGACCTGCCTTGGGCCATTATCCGCCTGGTCCAGCGTGCCGGACGGGTGGACCGTATCGGGCAGAAGTCCGAAAGGATTCTCTGCTATTCCTTCCTGCCGGCAGATGGTGTTGAAAACCTGATCCGGCTGCGGGCTCGGGTTCGCCAGCGGCTGAATGAAAATGCGGAAGTGATCGGCACCGATGAGGCTTTTTTTGAAGATGAGCAGGAACGGGAAACCCTTTATAACCTTTATGATGAGAAAGCGGGCATCCTGGATGGGGACGAAGAGTCGGAAGTGGACCTTTCTTCCTATGCCTACCAAATATGGAAAAACGCCATCGATCTTGACCCAAAACTGCAGCAAATTATCCCGGCCCTGCCGCCGGTCGTCTTTTCGACCCGACCCCATCAGGCCACAGAAAAAAAACCTCATGGTGTCTTGGTGTATCTGCGAACCGCCGAGGGAAACGACGCTTTAGCCTGGATGGATAAGGAGGGCAATCCGGTAACCGAATCGCAGTTCGAAATCCTCAAAGCGGCCGAATGCCTGCCGGATACTCCTGCTCTTTCGCGGCAGGAGAATCACCATGAACTGGTCCGTAAGGGGGTGGAGTTGATTGCCGCCGAAGAAAGATCAATAGGTGGTCAATTAGGACGACCTTCGGGCGCTCGCTTTCGCACCTACGAGCGCTTAAAGCGTTACGCTGAACAAGTCAGGGGTACTCTCTTTGACTTGCCGGAGCTGGCGAAAAGTATCGAAGATATCTACCGCTTCCCTTTGCGGCAGTCGGCCGTTGATACCCTTAACCGGCAGCTTCGGGCAGGGGTGTCCGACGAGAAACTCGCCGGGCTGGTCATGGCCTTGCGCGACGAGGACCGGCTCTGCATTGTTCATGAAGAAGAAAGACCAAGCGAGCCGCAGATTATCTGTTCTTTGGGGCTGGCAGAAAAATAATACCACAAAATTTCCCTTCCGGTTCAAGACCATTATGATAAAATTTCAAAAATTTACCAATTCAGGAGGTCCGGCCATGAGCCTAACCGCAAAAAACCTATCGGCTCTTAAGATCATCAGGGCAGTGGAATGTCTTTCTGAAGACGAAAAAGAAACCCTGGCCATTCTGGCCGATAAAAAATTATCGGGGGAATTATTAAAAAGAAGAAAGGATGTCTATCTGGAACTGAAAAAGGGAACCCTTTTAAGTCCAAAAGATCTTTTCACATAAAGGAACGAATTATCGTATTGTTTATGAGCTTTTTGAGGAAGACCGGCTTGTGGTCATTACCATGATTGGCAACAGGGAAACCTTTTACGAAAAATTAAAACGAAGGGTATTATAACTTATTTGAATCTCAATAAAGATCGACTCCGTTCCCTTCTAAAAGGATATGACTTTCAACCTCTTTTCATAGAAGAGCTGGGCTGGGATTATTTTCACTCCTCCATCGATGTCCCTGTGGAGGGGAAAACCTTTCCTTTGGAAGGTATTGCCCAAAAACGGGGACTGGCGGTCTTTGTATTAACTCTCCCTTCTGATCTTCCTTTTCCCAATTACCCGACCCGGCGGAAAATCGAGACTAAACTTGCCAAGTCGATTCATGAACATCTCATTATCTTTATCGATATCATAAGGTCCATCCAAATCTGGCAATGGGTGAAACGTGAGCCCGGAAAACCCGCCTCCTGCCGCGAACATACCTTTCATCGAAATCAATCCGGTGATGCCCTGATTCAGAAACTTGAATCCATCACCTTTACCCTGGATGAGGAAGAACGGTTGACGCTTCCTGACGTGACCGGCCGCGCCCGTGCTGCTTTCGACGTGGAGCGGGTCACCAAGCGTTTTTACGACCGGTTTCAAAAAGAGCATGCGCAGTTTTTTAAATTCATCACGGGCATCACCGATCAGGAGGATCATGAGTGGTATGCCTCGGTCATGCTCAACCGTTTAATGTTCGTCTATTTCATTCAGCGCAAGGGCTTCCTGGACGGCGATCCCGATTATCTCCGCAACCGGCTGAATCGGATGCGGGCTGAACATGGGGAGGGCAAGTTTTATTCATTCTATCGCTACTTTCTTTTGCGGCTGTTCCATGAAGGTCTAGGCGGGCGCTCCAGGTCAAAGGAACTGGAGAAACTGATCGGTAAAATACCTTATCTTGACGGGGGTATTTTTGACATTCACGAACTGGAACGACCGGATCGCTACGGAAAAGATATTCACATCCCCGACGAGGCCTTTGAGCACATCTTCGATTTCTTCGACCAATATCAGTGGCACTTAGACGAACGCCCGCTGCGAGCGGACAATGAAATCAATCCGGACGTCCTCGGCTACATCTTTGAAAAATACATTAACCAGAAACAGATGGGGGCTTATTACACTAAGGAGGACATCACCGGGTATATCAGCAAGAATACGGTGATCCCATTCCTTTTTGATACGGCCCGGGCCAAGTGTAAGGTCGCTTTCGAAAAAAGTGGCTCAGCCGCCTCGACTGAGAATCCAACAGTCTGGGACCTGCTCCGGGCTGACCCCGATCGCTACATCTATAAGGCCATTCGTCACGGCCTAACCTGGAACTATCAGCCCAATCATCCCAACCAGGGTGCGCCGCTGGACCAGCCCTACGAATTGCCGGAAGACATCGCCACAGGCTTAAACCCATCCACTTTGCACCAACCTGTCGGAGAGGTAGCTTCGGTTAACGACATTGAAACCATCCGGCTGCGGAAAAACTGGAACAAGGCGGCCCCGCCTGAATATGCCCTGCCCACCGAGACCTGGCGCGAAGTCATTGCCCGGCGCAAGCGGTACGATGAAATAAAAACCAAACTTGCCGCCGGAGAGGTGCATGAAATCGATGACCACATCACCTATAACCTGGATATCCGCCAGTTCGCCCAGGACGTGATTGAAAACTGCGAAGGTCCGGACCTGCTTCGCGCCATCTGGCAGTCCCTCGAAAAAATCTCCATCCTGGACCCGACCTGCGGATCAGGGGCGTTTCTATTCGCCGCTCTCAACATCCTGGAGCCGCTTTATGAAGCTTGCTTATGTAGGATGGAGGCCTTCATCGAAGACCTTGAGCGTTCCGGAGAAAAGCATCGGCCGGAAAAGTTTTCCGATTTCCGGAAATTATTGGCCAAAGTCGCCGCACATCCCAACCGCCCCTACTTTATTTTCAAGAGCATCATCCTGAACAACCTTTACGGTGTGGATATCATGGAAGAGGCCGTGGAAATCTGTAAGCTCCGCCTCTTCTTGAAGCTGGCCGCACAGGTTGATCCTGACCCTGCCAAACCCAATCTTGGAATAGAGCCCCTGCCGGATATCGACTTCAACATCCGGGCCGGAAATACCCTGGTGGGTTACGCCCGTTATGAAGACGTACTCAAAAGCGCCGAAGGGGATTGGGTCCGGCTCAATGAAATCGAACAGGTCAAGGTCGCCGCCGCCGATCTTCAACAAACCTTTGACTCCTTCCGTGCCCGACAGGTGGAAGGAGACGGCTCCGTGCCCCACGAGCACAAGCAGGAACTCCGCAAAAGACTTGCCGCCCTGAACGAAGAACTTAACCGCTATCTTGCTGGCGAGTATGGAATCAGTAAAGAAAATATTACGAACAAGAAAAAATACCAGGACGCCTACGCAAAATGGCTCAAATCCCACCAGCCCTTCCATTGGTTTGTGGAGATTTACGGTATAATCCAAGGGCGTGGTGGATTTGATGTCATTATCGGGAATCCACCGTATGTTGAGTACCGTAAAGTCGTAAAGCAGTATACTTTGCCTTCTGAATTCGATAAATATTGCGCTAACCTGTATTCAGCCTGCTCCTACCGCGGGCATCTTCTGAAGAAGCCATCAGGCTACCTATCCTTTATCGTGCCGGTTTCCCTTGGGAGTACAGATCGAATGCACGACCTGCGGGAAATCATCTCTAAAGGTCATAAAATTCATCATGTGAGCTTCAGCACCCGTCCTTCAAAGCTATTTGAAGGCGCTGAGCAACGCCTCACCATATACATACAATCTCCAGCCCAAAACCCCACAGTCTACTCAGGAGGCTACTTAAAATGGACGAAAGAAGAAAGGCCGTATCTCTTCGCCTTGGTCCACTATACTTGCTTGGAGCCTTTGGCCAAAAGGAAATCCCTCTGGCCCAAAGTCAATGGACAATTTGAGCGACGCATTTTTCAAAAAATGCTTCACAATAAAAAAATTGACTCTGACGTTCTTGGTATAGGAGCCAAGTTGTACTACAAGAATACGGGTATTAGGAACTTCAATACAGTGACTCTACGCCCACCGAAATGTTGGATTAATAACACGCCGACGTCAAGCTCACGGGAAACCATCCTCGATCTAAAGCCAGAACAAATGCATCCAATGCATTGCTTTCTTATCAGCAGCACGTTCTTCTTTTACTATCAAGCTACCTCGAATTGCCGGGACCTCAATCCTTCTGACATCTATTTTGCTCCAGAACCCGATTGGTCATCGAGCATAAAGGAACTCAAGGAGCTTAGCCAAGCAGTCGAAAAGGATTACACTTCTAAGGCGAAAATCCTGAAAATGCACAACAAGTTGACGGGCCTTGTTGAGGTGGAATCCTTGACGCCATCCGTCTCCAAGTCCATCATCGACGAAATTGACCGCGTCCTTGCCCGGCACTATGGCTTTACCGAGGAGGAACTGGACTTCATTATTAACTACGACATCAAGTATCGCATGAGGCGGGAGACAGACGAGGAGGAATGACATATGCTTGAATTTCAAATAGTTCGACTCAAGATAATTTTCCCTGCACAACTTATCCCTATCGGAAACAAAAAAGATTTTAAGTTGGCGGCCACAAAGCAAAACGTTAAAATGTGAAATTCAAGAGGTTAAAAAACCATGGATTATGTGCAAATAAAAAGTATTGTAGAAGAGGCGGTCAAAAATGCAGGTCAATTTAAGTGGTGGCTTTATCTTTTAATCCTTGTAATAGCAGCTTCGGGTTCGTTCTTGGGCTCATACTTGAAAAAAAAAGCTGAAAATTTAGCCACCAAAGAGGACATAGAGGATATAACTAAAAAAATTGAAGAAATCCGGTCGGGATACAATGCACAAATCGAATTCTTAAAGGCATCCCTTCAACTATCAAATCAACTAAAATTAGCCGCACTTGATAAACGGCTCCAAAAACATCAGGAGGCATATTCACTTTGGAGAAAATTACTTTTTAGCTTAAACCATAAAGAAAAGATCATACCTGCAATCATAGAATGTGAAAACTGGTGGGATGAAAACTGTTTATATCTCGGGCATGAGGCAAGATCGGCATGTAAAAAAGCAATATTTGAGGCTGTTATTTTTAAGGATCTTGCTGAAGGTGAACCAATAAGAAAAAGTCAAAATATAGTTGAAGATGCCGGTAAAAAGATTGTCGATGGTGTCAATTTGATCTATTTGGGTAAAGAAGGTAAGGAACCGTCGGAATATGAAATAGTTAACTATACAATGGATCCAACGCTCGGACCGATTTGAATGTTGGGAATATGAATCAATTTTCTCATCACTTCAATTCAAAAAATAGGAGAAATGCTAGCCATGGCAATGATTTATTATTTCAAAGACGGGCCACGTCCAGGAAACTCCGGTCCTGGTTATAAGGTGTCTCTGCAGGACCTGGAAACAAAGATAGGAAATCAACGGATTAAATATCTTGACCCAGCGCTACCAGAAATTAATAAGGATAATCCTTCGATGAATCCATGTTGGGTAGTTGTAGAAATTGAGTCCGGAGACCGATTTGGCCGCTTTTTCGATAAAATAGGCTTTTATATTGTTTTGGATTTGACTCCTGAGAAAGCACACAGAAAATTATTTAAAATGCCCAATGCGTCTTAAGATGTTAAGTCTAAAAACCAAAATTTTCCAAAATCCCCCGGTAGAACGGCAGTGGCTGAGAGAAAATAAATCTGACATGATTTAAATAAAGAAACCCAAAAACGTTCGAGAGCATTTTATGGAATTTTTAATACCACTAAAAGACATCGTAATAGAGCCAGGGAAACGGCTTGATGTATCTGCCGGTTCCGAAGAAGAGGTTGTCGCCTTAATCAAAAAGACCTATGGCTTCATCGCTGAAGCGATGGAGATATCCGTTCAGGACGGTTTGGTCCGGATTAAATTCAAAGACGCCACTCCGGAGAAGATCAATGAAGCCCTGGCCAAATTGAAGAAGGCGGTCAAGGAAGGGCAAGAGGGCAGACTCCTGAAGGCCCTGAAATTGTTCCAGGAGGTTCTGGCCGTTATCCCCGAGCACGTAGACGCCAGACGGAATCTGGCCAAGACGTACCTGGAGTTGGGAAATTTGGATAAGGCCAAGAAACATTTGAACGAATGCATTCAAATAAATCCCAAGGATTTCTGGTCCTATATCATGCTGGGGAATATCTATGCCCGGAACGAACGCAACCTGGACGTGGCCGAGTTTTATTATGAAAAAGGCATTGAGATCAATCCGGATGACGCAATGGTACTGAACAATTATGCCAACCTGATGATGGAGAAGGGCAATTTCGCCAAGGCGGAGGAAAATTTCAAGAAGTCTTTGAAATTGAATGCCGGTTATCCTCATACCTACTTTGGCTTGGCCCTTCTTTACCGGATGGCCGGCCATCCGGAGGAAAGCCTCCAAGTTTTAGAAAGGCTGTTATCCACCCTGCCCAATGTTCAGGGTATCGAATCTTCCCAAGTTTATAAAGAGGCCAAGGATCTCTACCGGGAAATAAAGAAGGAAATTAACTCAAAGGATACGGTCCATTAAGAGGCACATTGAACTGTATTGCGTCCTCGCCCGGTACTACGGTTTCACCGAGGAGGAACTGGACTTCATCATCAATTACGACATCAAATACCGTATGGGGCGGGAGGCTGAAAAAGAGGAAGATGAATAAAAAGCCAAGGTATTTCTCGAAGGCATTATGGGGGAGAATTCGGATTCAAACCCCATAAAATTCCTTTGGATTGACGAGCATCGACTTCGATCGTATAATAATAAAAAAGGGCTTTTTAAAAAGGAGGGCTATTATGTGGCAGTTAAAACAACTTGAAAAACTGCGGGAGATTGAACCCGATGTCGTTGATGGAGCCATTCAAATGCTTTTAGAAAGGGAAATTGCCCTGAAAGAAAAGCTGATTATCGGCGCCTACATGGACGGTGACATTAATTTCGGCAAGACCGCGGAGTTATTAAACATTCATCCCGTAAAATTGAGAGAGCTTTTTTTATCCAGAGGGATTCCGATAAAAATGGGGGTTTCTTCGGAAGAGGAGATACAGGCCGAAGCCTTCTCCGCCCGGAAAATGCAGGATAACGGCCAATGATATTCTTTGATTTATAAACTAATTCGCATGCCAAGGTCGGAAAGGAGGTTTAAATGGAAACTTATGAATATGTGGCTGAAGTTTTATCTGATGGACATCTTTCTGTCCCGGAGAAGTTAAAAGAAAAATTGCGCAAAAAGACCAAAGTGAAAGTCATGATTTTGATTGGGGATCAAGAATCAGATTGGAATAATTTTACGATGTCCCAGTTCTTAAAGGGGTATTCGGAGAAGGACGTCATCTATGACGACCTATAATTTTGGAGATATAATTTTTGTTGGATTTCCTCATTCAGACTTGGAAGGTATAACCAAAAGACCGGCAGTAGTTCTATATGATTCCGGGGACCAGGACGTCCTTGTCGCCAGGGTAACAACGCAGGACTATAATTCTGAAACGGATTATAAAATATCCGATTGGGAAAAATGTGGATTGCTTGCAGCCTCGACTGTTAGATTGAGCAAACAAGCAACCATTGAAAAACGATTTATATTGAGGGAGTTGGGAACATTAGGAAATGCCGAAATATTCGAATTGAAATCTATCTTGAAAAAAATATTTTCGTGATAGATGAAATATTTAGCACTTTCAGAGGAGGAGTAACAAATTCTGAGTAAACCCGCCAGGAGGCTCCACCAGCAATTTTATATCGTATATCCCGAGATTTGACAATCAATAATAACCAAATCTGAAAGGGAAATCTCCGAATATGGATAAAAGAACGAACCAGCCTCACATGGCATTGCTTCTTACCCTAAGCCATTGTGCCTATCCGGCCAACCTCCTTGACCGCTTTAAGGAAAAGGCACCGGAGAAATTGGCGGCCATCGGTCCTATCGAGCACCTTGCCAACCGAAAAACGGCCCTATTTTGTTCGGCCCAAACACCGGGAGAGGCCATCCTGCGGGCCCATGATATGGCCCGGCGCCTGCGCGATGAGGGAACAACAGTCATCAGCGGCTTTCATTCCCCTATCGAAAAAGAATGCCTGAGTATACTCCTCCGCGGCAAGCAGCCCATCATCATCTGCCCCGCTCGGGCCATTGAAGGAATGCGTATCCCCGCTGAATGTCGTCCGGCCTTCGATGCTGGAAGGATTCTATACCTCTCCCCATTTGTTGAAAAACCGAGGCGAGTGGACCGTGACTCCGCCCTATACCGCAATGAGATAGTGGCCGCCCTGGCCGATTCCGTTTATCTTGCCCATGTGCAACCCGGTGGGGATACTGATCGCATTGCCTTGTTCCTCAAAAAATGGGGTATTCAAAGCTTGTAGCTTCGGTAGTCGGCCAACAGACCAGTATCTTACGCATTCTTAATTTTTTTTTCAGATCAGCCAATAATTTGTTGTCTCCGGTCTTACCTCATTCCCCAGCTATTCTTTCACCCCCGAAATACTTTCCAATGGATGACTGGCCCTTTCCAGCTTTTTTACCGTTGGGATCACATATTCCGGCACAGGTTTCAGGGTAATGGCCTTGTCTTTATCGCAAGCCACATAGCAAAGGCCGCAGCCTATGCAGCGTATCGGTTCAAAAGCCCGGGTTTTATTTTTGGTATCCACGGTCCAGGCCCCCATGGGGCAGGCCTTGGCGCATTTTCCGCAATAGGAGCATTTGGCGGCATCCACTTCCGGCATGAAATGGGGAGGAGCTATACGTCCCGGTGCATTGAATTCGCTGATGGACCGCATCATCATGCAGCAGCATCCACAGCAGGAACAGCTCGTATTGGATCCGGCGATTTCATATCCCATGGTCCAGCTCACCAGCCCGCTGGCCTCGGCTTCGGCCTTTATTTCCAGGGCGTCTCTTAGGGTGATACGCCGCATAAGTCCGGCTTCGCTTTCCCGCACTGCCAAAGGTCCCATGGTAACGCAGTTTTCCATGGGCCGGCCGCAATATTGACCGATGATCTGGGCGCCCATCCGGCACTGGCAAAGTCCTACGGCAAAATCCTGATACTGGTCGAAGATCTCCCCCAATTGATCCGTTGGCAAGGCCATGGGATTATACTCCAGGCTTTGGCCCACTGGTAGATAGCGGATCCCGGGCGGGCGTTTCCCCACATTAAGGGTGGTAAACCCGGTTTCATAGAGGGGCAGAAAGAGTTCCACAAATTTTTTGTGCCAATCCGTCAGAGTATCCAGGGAAGTTCTTACCAGAATGGTTTCCCAGGCCCCCGGGATCAGGGGCTGGAGAAAATATTTCCGGTTGTCACTTTTCTTCGAAGCCAGGATGATCCGTTTTTCATCGGCCAGACTATCCATGATGCGGCTTACCTCTTCCGGAGTTCGGTGTTCGGCTTCTGCGATCTCCCGGGCTGTCTTACCGGTCTTAGCCCCTTTCAGATGCCTAACGAACCCGGCTTCTTCCTCGGTCAGCAGGTGCTTCAGCACCGCGACATACTGGTCGCAGAGAGGGGGACCGCCGAACCGCGGCCCCCACATCTCGGCCACTTCCAAATAGACTTTCGGAAGGCCGGGATAGTCCTCCGGCGAGCGTTCTCTGATGGCCACCGGACGGGGCTTCACCGGTCCGATCACCCCGTTATTAATTTGGATAAGACGATTGCCCTTGGTGTTGCGGTTTTCCATTCCCATCCTCCTAAATAGTTATAAGATTATAATCTAATAATGAAATGGGGCTATTTTAGCGATTCCTTTGATCCATGGCAAGATAAAACATTTTCTTGATCGGCCATTCCGCCTGTTTGCCCTATTATATTGGACGACATAATTTTTTACTACAATCGAATACCTATTTCCCGTCATGCCGGACCTGATAAGCCTGCCCCGTACTTGATACGGGGGCATCCAGGGACTTTTAAGAACTGGATTCCGGCTTTCGCCGGAATGACGAGATAGGCACTTATTTTTATCGCAATGGGATGTAAGTATATAAAAATAATCCTGATAGGAAGCGAACGGACTTGCCTACACAGGACGGCTTTAAATAATATTTGACAAATAAGCCCGTCTCAATTAAGTTCGTATACGAACGGTTAATCATGGCTAAAAAACATAAAATAAATTCGGATTGTTATATTTTTCTCCTTTCCAGGGCCAGCCAGAAAGGCCATCAACTGGTTCAAAAGCGTCTGGAACCTTATGAGATCACCAACATCCAATATGTGGTACTGGAAATGCTCTGGAATCAGGATGGTCTCACGGCGGTGGAACTGGGCAGGCGGCTGATCATCGACAAGGCCACCTTGTCCGGGATATTGGACCGAATGGTTCACGGCGGGTGGGTGATTAAAAGTCCGGGAGAAAGGGATAAAAGAATAATCCGGCTGTTTCCGTCCGAAAAGGCCCGGACCTTGAAGAAGAAGCTGATCAAGGAACGGGAAAAGGCCAATGAAGAGCTTTTGGCCGGTTTCAACAAAGATGAGAAGGTATTATTAAAAAAGCTTCTCTTGGAAATATTATTGTAAAACCAAAACCAAAATTAAGGGAGCTCGCCATGGAAGAATGGAAAAAAACGACTTGTGTATTGTGCGGTAATCTTTGCGGCCTGGAAGTCCGGGTGGAAAATAACCGGATTGTAAAGGTCCGCGGAGACAAGGACAATCCCCGGAGTGAAGGTTATGTCTGTCGAAAGGGTTTAAATATTCCTTTTCACCAGCATCATGCCGACCGGCTTAAATACCCGCTGAAGAAGGCAGGAGAGACTTTCACCAGGATTTCCTGGGACCAGGCCATCGAGGAAGTATCCCAAAAACTTTCCACAATCGTCAAAGATCACGGACCGCGCGCCTTGGCCCTCATGGGCGGCGGAACCATCGGCTGCCCTTCACAAGGCCCCTTTGCCGTAGGTCTGCTCCGGGCCATGGGGTCCCAGTATTTTTACAATGCCCTGGCTCAGGAACTGACCGGCCGATATTGGGCGGACGGCAAGAGCTTCGGGGATCAGAACCTCCATACCCATCCGGACCTGGAAAAAACCGACATGCTTCTGACCGTGGGATGGAACCCGATCATGAGCCACCACACCCCTCAAGCCCGGCGGGTGCTTACCCAATTCAGCAAGGACCCCAACAAGATGTTAGTTGTTGTTGATCCGAGGCGTTCGGAAACCGCCAAGATCGCCGATATTCATCTACCGATACGTCCGGGAACGGACGCACTCCTGTTTCGGGCCATGATTTCAATCATAGTCAATGAGGGTTGGGAAAACCGGGGATATATTGAAGAACATGTCAGGGGTTATGAACAAATTAAGCCGTTGTTTTCCAACTTCGACGCCAGAGAGGCCCTGAAGGTCTGCGAACTGGACTATGATCAGGTCCGGGAAGTAGGCCGCCAATTTGCATCCCGCCGGTCCAGTTATCGGAGCGATCTGGGCGTGCTCATGAACCGCCACAGCACTCTGATTTCATATCTTGAAAACGTCTTTCTCACAATTTGCGGCCGAATCGGGGCCAAGGGCGGCAATATTTTCGACCCGGGGCTTAGAGGCGTCCCCAGAATAAAGGTGCCCGGTCAGGAACAGGAAGGACGGGCCTGGCGGACGGTGGCCACCGACTTTCCCCCCATCACCAACCTTTATCCCCCCAATGTCATGCCGGAGGAAATACTTAACGATCATCCGGACCGTCTGCGGGCTGTTATGGTCAGCGCAGCCAATCCCCTCCGGTCCTTCGCCGACACCTCGGCCTACGAAAAGGCCTTTAAGCAGTTGGATCTTCTGGTCACCGTGGATATCGCCATGACCGAGACGGCTTCTCTTTCTCATTACGTCCTGCCCGCCCTCTCGGCCTATGAATCCTGGGACGGGGGTGGCGCCACCGGGTTCCCCAAAACTTTCATGCAATTCCGAAGGCCGGTGGTGGAGCCTGAAGGAGAACAAATCGAGGCCGGAGAGATTTTTACTCGGCTGGCCGATCGTCTGGGGTTCATTCCTCCCATTCCCGCCTCCCTTTATGAAGCGGCGGAAGGAGGAAACCGGCTGCAATTCGGCGGGGCGTTGATGGTCTTCCTGAAGGATCACCCCGAAGCAGGCAGACGAATGCCTTATATCCTTTCTAAAACCCTTGGGAAAAAGCTGGGTTCCGGAAATCTAGCCTCTCTCTGGGGAAGACTGCAAACCCTTCCGGCACCGGCTCAGGAACGGGCTGTTAGAGCCGGATTTATCTCCGGACCGGGGTTGGGGGATGCCGTCTTTCAGGCCGTCATCGATCATCCCCAAGGGGTTTACACCGGTGAGTGCGATCCTGAAACCTGGGATCAATTCCAGCTCGTAGCTACGGAGGATAGACGGATCAACCTGGATGTCCCGGAGATGGCCGATTGGCTGAAAGAAATCGATCCGGGGGCCGAGGAGAAACGGCTTAGACAGGACGAGAATATCTTCCCCCTTATCATGTCCTCGGGTCGTCACTGGGATGTGAACGCCAATACGCAGATGCGTGATCCCGATTGGAACAAAGGGAAGCGGGCCTGTACCTTGACCATGCACCCCAAGGATGCGGAAAAGTTCGGCCTTCACGATGGCCAGATGGTCAAGGTGATTACGGAGGCAGGAGAAGAGATCATTGAGTTGGAGGTAACGGAAATGACCCGGCCGGGTTATGCGGTTATGCCCCATGGATTCGGTTTGGTGCACCAGGGGAAAACCTATGGGGCCAACGCCAACCGTTTGGCTAAAAATACCCATCGGGACCGGATCGCCGGTACGCCCTTGCATCGTTTTATCCGCTGTCGGGTGGAAGGGATTTAATGCGAAAATAGGGTTTTCAACGCCCTTAACCTCAATTGGGGCCTTGTAGGGCGGGTTGAAACCCGCCCCTACGGGTCCTTTTCATGATTCGCGGCGACCTTGCGGGGCTTAAAGGTTTGATGATAAGGCTGATCTTGTCGAACTATCAGGACCACAGGTATTTGCCCCGATCGGTTAAAAAATCCTTATAAATTTTGTAATAGTCGGTGTCTTCATAACGGGTTTCGGTAATGGGGATGGTATCGAAGTTGTAGATCGTCGCTTTAGGGTAGGACAGCAAAATGGGGGAATGGGTGACGATGATAAACTGCGCCAAACCGGTCTCACTGGTTTCTTTCAGGATTCTCAGCAATTCGATCTGTTTTTTGGGTGAAAGGGCGTTTTCCGGTTCATCGAGAAAATACAGTCCTTTTCTTCGGTAGGTGCTGTCGAAATATTGGATATGCCTTTGGCCGTGGGAGCGGGAAATGAGCGAGTCTCCACCGAAATAATCAAATAGCTTGGGACTGGGTTTGGCCCAGGAATCGATGCATTCGGCCAGATATCGGAATATTTCAGAATCAAAGTACGAACCCGGAACGGCGCCGTCGTTCCATTCCACCTCGATATATTTATAGAGCTCTTCGGCATATTTATTCTGATAAAAAACCCTTCTTTCATAGCCCTCTTCATCCCGCCAGATATGGATGGAGCATCTGAGGGCAATGGCTTTCAACAGGGTGGATTTGCCCGTTCCGTTTTCCCCGATAAAAAAGGTCAGGGGCTGGGTTAAATTCAAGGCTTCTGTTTTTTGAAAAATTTCCAGGTTGAAGGGATAACAATCTGTTATCGGGAATCGTTCGCTGTGGATACTTATTTTTTTTAAATGCACTAATCACCTTCGGAATTTTCTTGCTTCACCAAGATCTGTTAAAAAATATCGTCGTTGAATCTGGCCTTTAATCGTTCGGGATTGCCTGAAAAACAGGAGGGAATTGGCACCCCTACCCCGGTCATTTCGTGGCGGTGATAAAATCCAGCATGCCGCCCTCGCCTACCGGCAGGCGCTCAATGGTTTTAAAACCGGCCCTGGACAGCAGTTCATCCTGTTCTTCTTGGGCGATATGGACGATGCCGCCCAAGGCCTCAAAATACTGCTCAATGATCCCGTAATCGAATCTCGGGTTTCTAAAATCCTCCAACCGGCCGGGATAGGGATAATCCAGGATCAAAAGCCGCCCCCCTTTTTTCAAGGCCTGAAAGGTCTTAGACAGTGCTTCCCGGCGGACTTCCGGCAGGATTTCGTGGAGGGTCAGGATCATCCCGGCCAGGTCGAAGGCCTCATGAAAATTGATTTCCTCAGCCGCTTATGTTTTCCACGGTCACCCGGTCTTCCAATCCGAGTTCGGAAATCGATCGCTCGGCATTCTCAATGCCGTAAATATCAGGATCGATACCGGTAAAGACGCTCTTCTTAAAAACCTGAGCGAACTCCAGGATCAAATGACCACTCCCGCAACCCACATCCAAAAAAGCGCAACCCTTTTCCAGTTGGGTTCTTAAGATGATCGTTGACCGGGAAAATCATAGACAGAAAAACCGTCGAGATACTTCTTGTTCCCCGGCCGGCGACAAATGAAGTCAAAGGTGATTTAACCGTATAAGTCGGTCTGCCGGTTCGGATATATTCAAAGAACGGATCATTGATTCCATCGAATTGGGTATTGCCGGTGGGCCGGTCTTCCCTTTGGGGATTCGGCCGAAAGGACATATCAAGCCCCAGGACCTCTTCCAGAAAGGGTTGCAGTCTGAATCGGCCTCGCTCATCACAGTCGAGAATTTCAAAATGATAGGCTGTTTGGCACCAGATCTTCAAAAAAGGTTCATAGAGCATCAGCTTTAGGGCCAGATCAGGCACCGTGAGACCCTCAAGGGATTCGGCCAGGGCATCCAGCATTCCGAACCGGAAGCCGGTATTGATGACCTGAGTCGCCCGGTGGCCTTTTTCAAAAGAACGCACCTTGGCGATTTGATCCAGTATGGTTATTTCGGACATCGTTGGAACTTCTCTTGAGAACGAAAAAAAGGGGAAAGGTTTTGTAGAAATATAATCCTGTTCCCGGAAGACTATCCGAACTCCGGGAACAGGATTATTGGGGTTTTTAAAAAGCTTCCATTCCTTTGGTCAGTAAGGATTGGGCTACTTTCTCATAATGATAGGTGGTGCTTCCGCAAATCATGGAGAAGGGATGCGCCCTTCGATAGTAAAGGGCGACATCGGCCTCTCTGGTGGTTCCAATCGCGCCATATATCTTGACGGCCCTTTCCGTTACGAAGCGGTAAGCCTCATTGGCAATGGCCTTCAGGGCTGATGCATCTCGCATGAAGTTCCCCCCTTCATCGATCATGCAGGTCACCCGATACAGATAATTGTTACAGGTATCGTAGGCCAATAACATATTGGCCATGAAATGCTGAATGGCCTGATAGCCCCCGATAGGATTCCCGTATTGCTCACGTTCCCGGGCATATTTAGCGGTCATGTCGATAGCCGCCCGGCAGCCGCCGGACATCTCGGCCGCCTTGGCCACGGTCGCTTTGGCATACATTTTTTCCAGCAGGGCCGCTCCGTCGCCCGGGGCCCCGAGCATATCCGTCTTGGCCACCTTGACGTCCTTAAAAATGACCTCGCAGGCATTTTCCGACGACACATAGGGCAGTTTGGTAATCTTGACCCCTGGAGTCTTGGCATCTACCAGAAACAGACTGAGACCGGCATTACCGGCCTGAGCGGCCACAATCAATTTCTCGGCGATATTGGCATCCATGACGAACAGCTTGGTCCCGTTCAATATAAAATTATCGCCCTGGGGTTCGGCCTTCATCTGGATACTTTCAAAACTATAGTCGGTTTCCGGTTCATATTGGGCCAGGGCCATGATAAGGCTGCCTTCGGCGATACGGCCCAATAAATCCGTTTTTTGCTCTTCGCTGCCGCCTTCCAATACCAGCAGTCCAGCATTGAATAACGGTGGAGAAAAAAGGGCTCGGGAAAACGGCCTTGCCGATTTCCTCCTGGATAATGGTCAGATCCATGAAAGTCCCGCCATACCCGCCGTATTCTTCAGGGAAGTACATACCCGTCCAACCCAGCTCGGCCACCTTCTGCCACAACTCCGGTGAGTACCCCTCTTCGGTCTCTTCGATGTGTTTGACCTTTTCAAAATTACATTCATTAATGAAAAATTTCGCCGCCGAGTCCCTGAGCATCGTTTGTTCTGAAGTGAAATCAAGATCCATATTCTATACCCCCCCTCATCCTTGTCCTTTTAACCTTGGCAGGCCGCAGCCGACCCAGGCAATGATATTACGTTGAATTTCATTGGAACCGGCGCAAATAATGCTGCCGATGATGGATTGATACATGGTGATCATGCTGCCGTGCAATGGAGCCCAACTTGAACTCTTCCAGGTTACCGGGCAGTCCCATGATTTCCAGTGCAAAATCAGCCGTGCGTTGAGTCAGTTCCGTGCCGAATACCTTGGACTCCGAGGCCGCGGCCGGTGAAAAACGCAGATTGCCTTTCTCCTGAAGCCAGGCAATCCGGTAGGCCTGGGCCCGTCCGGCTTCCATATCGGCGTAGATCCTTCCAATTTTCTGACGAACCAGAGGATCTTCATAAAGATATTTGCCGTTCCGTTTGGTTGTTTTGACATATTCGATAATCTGCTCTAAATGTCTTCTGATCCTGGAAAAAGTGCCTATTCCCGATCTTTCAAAATTCATGGTGTCCCGGGTTATGCTCCACCCCTGATTCTCGGCCCCGATCCGCTCGGATTCATGGATCTTCACATCGGTAAACCAGACCTCGTTATAAATATGAGCACCGTCCATATATTTGATGGGCCTTACTTCAATGCCCGGCCAGGAAAAATCGACGTTAAAGACCGACAATCCTCTTCCCCTTTTTTCGGCCGGATTGGTCCGGGCCAACAGAAACATATGATCGGCCTTGTGGGCCCCGGTGGTCCATGTTTTTTGTCCGTTAACAATGTAATACTCCCCATCCTTGATCGCCGTCGTCCTGAGTGAGGCCAGGTCGGAACCGGCATTCGGTTCACTCCAGCCCTGGGAATATTGAACTTCACCGCGGGCAATGGGAAGAAGGATTCTTTTTTTCTGTTCTTCCGTACCATGCAGAAGAATGGTCGGACCGAACATCCCCACCCCAAAACCGTCGATGGCCGGTACACCAAAATAGCCCATCGATTCATTGAAGATCAGCTGCTCGATCAGGGGCGCATCTCTTCCGCCGTATTCCTTCGGCCAATGCTGAACATACCAGCCCTTCTCAACCAGCTTTTTC
>CAWBOS010000020.1:0-3242 GCA_963790475.1 uncultured delta proteobacterium
TGTTCCCGCCGCTGGATGGCTTTCAGAATACGATTAACGGCCTTATTCATATCTTTCATCAGGGCCGGATCAGGAAGGTGCAGTAAAGCCGGAGAGAGGAAATCCCTGGCCTGATCGGTCAGATACAAACCCCGGTTGATCAAAAGCTGGGCCACTATTAAAGGGAGGTTTAGTGCCTTGGCTAAAGGTTCGGCATGATGGGAATCAAAAGGGATAACGTTCCATTCCATGGACCTACCTTACTTCAGCTTTCCTGGAGGTTCAAGAGAGAATTGTTTTTTCATTGTCAACTCATTTTAAATACAATATAATTTTTTTTCCGACTCTGACTTAAAGATATCCGAATTTAGGGATGGTCTTAAAGGGCCTTGCTTGGGGAGATTGTCAACCCCTATGCCCCTTGCATAAAATGTTAGAGCAAAAACCTCAGGCAACAAATTGCAGAAATCTAAAAGAGGGGACGCCATGAACTCCGATCATTCCTCAATACTCAAAAAAATACCTTCAATGACCCTGCTTGTGGAAGAACCGGAGTTTGAAAAATTGCTGTCCCAGGCTTCCCGAAAGTACCTGGTGGAAGTGATTCGCGAGGTCTTGGGGGAAAAAAGAAAATTAATCCTTCTGGGTCATGAACCGGATCTCGACCTGCCTACCCTGTGGAGAGAAGTCGAGATCAAATTAGAGGCCAAGGGCGCCTATCACCTGCGCCGGGTAATCAATGGAACCGGAGTTGTTATTCATACCAATCTGGGACGGTCGTTGCTGGCCGCTCAAGCCCTGGAGCAGATCCAAATGACGGCTCAATTTTATTCCAATCTGGAATTCGACCTGGAAGCCGGTCAACGGGGCAGCCGTTACAGTCACGTGGAAGATCTTCTGATCGAACTCACCGGGGCCGAGGCCGCCCTGGTGGTCAATAATAACGCGGCCGCCGTTTTATTATCCTTGGACACTCTCGCTAAGGGAAAAGAGGTTATTGTCTCCCGCGGGCAATTAGTGGAAATTGGAGGATCTTTCCGTATTCCCGAGGTCATGGCCCGCAGTGGAGCCTTCTTGCGGGAAGTGGGAACGACCAATAAGACCCATCTGCGGGATTATGAAGCCGTTTTATCGGAACAGACCGCCCTGTTGCTCAAGGTCCATACCAGTAACTATCGAATCGTGGGCTTCACGGCCGAGGTCCCGCTGGAAGACCTGGTGGCCCTGGGACAACGTCACAACATACCCGTCATGGAAGATTTAGGCAGCGGGAGTTTTGTCGATGTCTCCAGGTTCGGTCTGGAAAAGGAACCCACCGTTCTTGAAGTGGTCCGGGCTGGTGCCGATGTGGTTACCTTCAGTGGAGACAAACTTTTAGGCGGACCCCAGGCCGGTATTATTGTCGGCCGGAAGAATTATATTCAGGCCTTGCGCAGCAACCCCTTGAACCGGGCCTTGCGAATCGACAAACTGACCCTGGCGGCCCTGGAAGCCACGTTAAAATTATATCGAAACGAAGAACAAGCCTTACGAGACATACCTACACTGGCTCGATTGAGTATTTCCCTGCGCGAACTTCATGAACGGGCCAAAAGCCTCCATCGTCTCCTTAAAAAAAATCTCGTTTCAGGAATGAGCATAACAATCATTCCCACAACCTCCCAGGTGGGAGGCGGGGCGCTCCCCTTATCTTATATGAATTCTTATGCCTTGTCCTTCTCTTCTGGAGGAGAATCCATTTCTGCACTGGAAAATAAGTTTCGCTCCTTTTCCCCCCCCATTATCGGACGGATCGAGAAAGAACGTTTCCTTCTGGACGTCCGCACGCTGCAGAAGGAGGATTTTCAGCCTATTGCCCGATGCTTGAAGCAATGCCTGAATTCTTAATTAGTTTCACCCAGAGGATTTTTCCTCTTTTTCCCTTTATCAATGGTGATGGATATGTAAAAAGTCGTCACCCCGGCGAAAGCCGGGGTCCAGGGGAATTTTAATAATTGAGAATTCCGGATTTTCTCTTTCATCTAATGACGAAAATGGGCTTTCGGGGACTTTTTACGAATTCATCAATGGCAGCCTCCAGCCCTTTATTCACCGGATCTTTTTAAAGGGCGCCGGTCGTCCCCCGGGGTCCCGTCCACTACCAGGAAGGCCTGATCCGTTTGGTTCAACATATGATCGAACAAGGTTTCATGGGTGGGCAGGGACCCTTCGGTTTCCCAGATAACGCTTTGGCTGAGGGCCGTCATGGCCTGAACGGCCTGTTCTTCGCGCTCGGCGATTACGGCCAAAAAATTGCCGTCTCTGACCACTTCAAGGACACCCGGCATTGAACGTACGGCCTCATCGTGCATGGAAACTAATTTGGCTCTGTAATTCGGCGGCCGGACCACCCGGCCGTGAACCATTTTCGGCAGGTCCAGATCCTGGACAAACCTGGCCCGGCCGATCACCTTGTTCAGCAAATCGAGCCGATGGATGGACCGTCCCACAATATGATAGTCTTCCGGCGATTTGAGAAAGCCGAACCCCATGACCTTGGTATTGAATTTCTTCCCTCCAAAAAGCCCCCAATAGGTTACTTGGCGTCCGGTGGCCGGATCGGTGATGAGGCCGTTCACCACCGTGAGACGTTCCATAGGCGCATCCAATTGCTCTCCGGCCGCCTCCAGCAGGATCTGCCTGGCCTCAGCCGCCGCATTGCGAATAGCGTTGCCCGAGGTCTCCAGGGACAAACTGCTGGCAGTGGTCCCCTCGTTGGGGGACTGGGCCGTGTCGGCCGTCACCACCCGGATGCGGTCCAGAGAGAGGCCCAGCTCCTCGGCCCCGATCATGGCCACCGAGGTTCTTGATGTCCTGACCGAGTTCCGCTTTTCCGGTAAAGATGGTCACAGTCTCATCCCTGTTGATGCGCACCCAGGAATCCAGATCCGGCGTATGCATGAGGGAACCGGCCAAGCCATCTGCCGGAGCCGGACCATCCTGTTCCCAAGAAAAATCCGGGATTTGATTTAATCCTTTCCGAAACGAAAGGGGATCAAGGGGATGCCCGGCCGCTCGTTTGACAGCCCGAAGGATCCGGTCATAAATACCGCAGCGGCATAGATTGTTGGCTACCCCGGCCTTGATCACGGCATCGCCCAGATCGGGATTTCGATCCAGCAGGGCCTTGGCGGCCATGATCATGCCCGAGACACAAAAGCCGCACTGGAGGGCATGTTCCTCCATAAAGGCCTTCTGCAGGGGATGAAGATTCCAATTTCCCC